>NZ_QBFD01000001.1 GCF_003335585.1 Sulfitobacter sp. DFL-14
CGCCCTGTTCAGTACGCTTCTTTCTGCAATTGCAACACGTTGTTTTTCCACAGAATCGGCGGGAAGCGGACGTTTGCTGCGTCAGGAAAGAAGGTCTGCGAAGCGCTGGAAGCAGACATCGTTTCATGTAGGGGCCACTACAGTGCACCCCTGTCGCATTAAACGCGACGCCACATCCCTTGCGACGCTTGCCTGCTGGGCATAGGCAATGTCGAGTGAATCGGCAGGCATGGTCATGCTTCCCTACAGGAATTCGATGTGCTCGCGTGCCTTCGCCGCGAGGCGAGGCATCCCTGCACGGGTGAGGTCCAACAGGAACTCCGAGACATCCATCGGAGGTCTTTTCAGTCTGGTTCTGAGGGTGCGCAGTGCGCCAGTGGCTTCCATCGGGAACAGCTCGAACGCATCGGCTAGAAACACATCCGGGTCCACGGTGATAATGTCGAACTCCTCAAGCACGTCCGCGGGGAAATCCTTATGGTTCTTTGTGACGATCACCTGAGCTGAGGACTTGATGCCCGCCGCCAGAACGTGGCGGTCGTCCGGGTCTGGCAACTCCAAGCCAGCGATCAACGGCTTGTAGCCGGTGACGAAGCACTCCTCGAATACTGTACCAATGACCCCCAACTGAGCCTTAACGCTCTCCACGGTTTCCGGCATGTCCTTGTTCACGTTCCGCGACCATTCGTCCATTATCTCGTCTGTGAAACGCGCCCTGAAGATGCCCTGTATGGCAAATTCGAGCAGGACGTCCCGCATCCTGTATGGATACAGGACGCAGGCGTCGAGGACTGCGACGAATGGGTTCGCGATGTGGCTCAATGGTTAGCTTCCTTTTGCCTCCGCCTCCTGTCCCATCTGAACGAGCTGCGCCATTGCGTCATGCTGCGCTTGGCTTCGTCGTTGCCGATAGCCCATGAGGTCGGTCGTTTTGATGCGCCGGTGTGAACCGACAGTTTCGCATTCGATTTCGCCCCGCTTGATCAGCTTGATCAGGAAAGGGCGAGAAACGTTAAGCATGTCTGCTGCTTGCTGGGTCGTCAGCATTGCACCGGTGGGCACAAGGGTGACCATCTCGCCGTTGCTGATGTGACCCAGTAGCTCGATGAGCTGACGTCCAATCGTGGGCGCGATGGTGACAGGGCTGCCATCATGTCCGTTGATGACGATGCCGTCATCCATCTCCATCGCAATTGCAAGTGCGGTCGCGGCTTCAGCCGCGTTCCGAATTTCTTCCTTTGTTGGCAACCTTTTCTCAAGTGTCTGTTGCATGGAGGCCCTCCGCCTTACTCAAATCTGGGTTCTGCCGTCGTGCGATTACGGTCTTTACACGCGTTGTCCGCGCTTCTCGTATGGCTCCTATGTATCATTCGAAACAATCGAAACAAGTGAAATAATCGAATCAAACGAAATAAGCGTAGCAACTGTCTTTGCGCGTACACACTGTACACGCAAAGACAGTATGTGAGATTTCCGGGTCTGAACACCTAAGCGAGATTGGCAAGTTGCACTTGGCACAAGTGACGGCTTTGGGCTGATAGTGGTCATCTGCCGCGCCTAGTGCGAATGTCGGCTAAAGCCCGAAAGCAAACATTATAGCAGCAAGATCGAAGGCCGTCTTTTCCGCGCAACCCCCAAGATCGGCTGAGACATGTGGCGCTGCCCGTACTGGCACCCGGTGGGTTGCTTCAATTGAACTTCCGCGCTGCGATCCCTGAGGCCCCCTGCACCTGCGTTCAGAACCCCGCCCGCCATTTCGGTTTGTCCGACGGCGCCGGGGTGATCTGCGCAAGGCCGGAGGTTTCCATCAGCCGCGCGGCCTCTTCCGCCAGCAGGCGCTCTTCGGCCGCGCCCTGGACCGGGACGCGGCCCATTTCCAGGAACAGGGGGGCGGCCAGCGGCGTCACCCGGGACAGGCGGCGGTGGTCGATGCGGCCGCCGATGCGGGTCAGCATTTCTTCGATGCGGCCGAAATCCACCAAACCGCGCAGGGCCTCTTCGCGGGTGATCTGCAGCATCAGGTGGTCCGGGTCGTAGCGCATCAGCGTGTCATAGAGGATGTCGGAGGAAAACGTCGCCTGCCGCCCCGACTTGCGCGCCGAGGGCGTGTTGCGTTCGATCAGCCCCGCGATGGTGGCGGAGGCGCGGAAGGTGCGTTTCATCACCGCATTGCCTGCCAGCCAGGTCTCCAGCCCCGCGTGCAGGGCTGCGGGGTCGAAGAGCGGCGCGGGGTCCTTGAGCGCCTCCAGCCCCCAGATCAGCGTGGCGTAATCGGTGGCGACAAAGCCCAGGGGATGCAGGCCCAGTTCCTCCATCCGCTTGGTCAGCAAGAGGCCCAGGGTCTGCATCCCGTTGCGCCCGGCAAAGCCGTAGACGACCGTCTGTTCGCGCCCTTCATGGGGGAAGCTCTCGATCAGCAGGCGGCCCGGCTGCGGCAGCTGGCTGATCTCGCGCTGCAGATGCAGCCATTCGGCGGTGTGGCGTGGCAGGTCGGGCCAGTCGTCTTGCGTGAACATCTCCTGCACCCGGGCGGAAAGCTGCGTCGATGTGGCGAATTTGGTGCCCATGAAGGTGGCGATCTTTGGCTTTCTCGCCGCATCCCGGCTGACCTCCACCGTCATCTCGCGCAGGCCCTCGTATTTCACGATCTGCCCGCCGATCAGGAAGGTATCGCCGGGTGTCAGGCTGGCGGCAAATCCTTCCTCGATCTCGCCCAGCGGCTTGCCGCCCCGGTTGCGGCGCAGGCGGACCTTGAGCGTGTCGGTGTCCTGAATCGTGCCGATGTTCATGCGGATGCGCTGTGCCGCGCGGGGGTCGCGCAGCTGCCACAGCCCGTCGGGGCGCTGCAGCAGGCGTTGCCAGCGGTCATAGGCGCGCAGGGCATAGCCGCCCGTTGCGCAAAAGGCGAGGCACGCGTCGAAATCGGCGCGGGACAGGGCCGAATAGGCCCCGGCAGAGGTGATTTCGGCAAAAAGCGCCTCGGCGTCGAAGGGGCCGGCGCAGGCGGCGATCAGGATGTGCTGGCACAGCACGTCGCGCGGGCCGGGGCCGCGCGGGTCGCCGTCCAGCTCCCCCGCCAGCACCGCGTCGAGGGCAGCAACACATTCCACCACTTCAAAGCGGTTGGCGGGCACCAGCAGCGCCTTGGAGGGGGCGTTGTAGCGGTGGTTGGCGCGGCCGATGCGCTGTACCAGACGTTTGACGTTCTTCGGTGCACCGATCTGGATCACCAGATCCACATCGCCCCAGTCGATCCCCAGATCCAGGCTCCCGGTGCAGACGATGGCGCGCAAGTCGCCACGGACCATCGCCGCCTCCACCCGCTGACGCTGGTCGCGGTCGAGGCTGCCATGATGGATGCCGATGGGCAGGCTGTCGTCATTGGCGAGCCAGAGGTTGTGAAAGAAAATCTCGGCCTGAGCGCGGGTGTTGTGGAAGATCAGCGTGGTTCTGTGCCTGCGCACCTCCTCCAGCACCGCCGGGATGGCATAGGCCGCACCGCCGCCGGACCATGGTGGAGCCTCTTCGGTGCGCAGCATCCGGATGTCGGGGGCCGGGCCGGGATCGGCCAGCAGGATCTCGCAGGGGTCGGGGTGGCGGGCCATCAGATGGGCAATGGCGGCGGGGTCTTCCACCGTGGCGGAAAGGCCCACGCGCTTGAGATCGGGGCAGAGGGTCTGCAACCGCGCCAGTGCCAGCATCAGCTGGTCGCCCCGCTTGCTTTCCGCGAGGGCATGGATTTCGTCGATCACCACCCGCTTGAGGCCGCGAAACATGCGCGGCGCATCCTCGTAGCTGACCAGCAGGGCGAGGCTTTCCGGTGTGGTGAGGAAGATATTGGGCGGGTCGGCGCGCTGGCGGCGGCGGCGCGAGGATGGCGTGTCGCCGGTGCGTTCGTCGATGGTGACGGGCAGCGACATCTCCTGCACCGGGGTGGTCAGGTTGCGTTTGATATCCGCCGCCAGCGCCTTGAGCGGCGAGACATAAAGCGTGTGCATCCCCTCGTGCTGCCCCCCCGCCAGGTCGATCAGCGTGGGCAGGAAACCCGACAGCGTCTTGCCCCCGCCGGTGGGCGCGATGAGCAGAAGGGCGGGGTCATCCGCGCGGTCCAGCATCGCCTGCTGGTGCGGGTGGATCGACCAGCCCTTGGCGGCGAACCAATCGGAGAAGAGGGGGGGCAGGGGGCGCATGTCGGGCAAGGTAGCATGGGACAGACCGGGGGCCAGCCCCCGGACCCCCGGGAATATTTGGGGCCAAAAAGAAATGGATTACAGCGTTTCGCGTTTAGCAGGAGGCAGTTCTTGTCATCTGAGCGTTGAAATTTCTGATTTTGGGCAGCGTCAGGTAACGATAACGCTTTTTGAATGCGGGTAGTGGCGTGGAAAACAGCGCCTGATTTCCGTAAACCCCTGGTGAACCAGGTGCCGTTCGCGTCAGCCGGTCAGATTGGGTGCATCTACTTCACGATATGTTCGTCCTTGACGAACATATTGGCCCAGGCGCGGTCGATCAGATCGGGGCTCATCTGGTAAGGGATGCCTTCGAATTCGCAGATCGCGATCATCTGGTCGATCAGAAAGATTGGCTGGTAGTTTGCATAGATGTTGTCGATCGTCGGGTATTTCACCTTGAGCAGGTGCACCAGCGTCGCCTCGTCCAGCGGCATGCCGCGTTTCTTGGCGACCATGGCAAAGATCTTGAGGAAGTTCTGCTGGTTCGGGCCGTCGATCTTGATCTTGAAGAAGATGCGGCGCAGGGCAGCCTGGTCAAAGATCTCGTTCGGATGGAAGTTGGTGGAGAAGATCACCAGCGTGTCGAAGGGAACTTCGAACTTTTCGCCCGATTGCAGGGCGAGGATGTCCTTGCTCTCTTCCAGCGGCACGATCCAGCGGTTGACGATGCTTTGCGGCGATTCCTTTTGCCGGCCAAGGTCGTCGACAATGAAGATGCCGCCGGTGGATTTCAGCTGCAGCGGCGCCTGATAGGTGCGCGCGGTGGGGTTGTAGACCAGATCGAGCATGTCGAGCGACAGCTCGCCCCCGGTGATCACTGTGGGCCGTTCGCAGCAGACATAGCGCATGTCATAGCGGGTGACACGGCGCAGCGAGGTCGGGTCCTGCACTTCATCCTCGGCCTTGGAATGGACAATAGGATCATAGACCGTGATCACCTGGCTGGCGTATTCGATGGCGCGCGGCACATAGACCCTGTCGCCGAGCGCGTCGCGGATGCCGTTGGAGATCGAGGATTTGCCGTTGCCGGGCGGCCCGTACATCAGGATCGAACGGCCTGCGCCGACGGCGGGGCCGAGGTGGTCGAGCAGGCTGTCAGGCAGCACCAGGTGGCCCATGGCACCGGTCAGCTGTTCGCGGGTGATCTGCAGGTTGCGCACCGACTGGCGTTTGACCTGTTCGCGGTAGACATCCAGCGGCACCGGCATCGGGCCGAAGTATTCCGACTGCGCCAGCGCGTCCAGCGCGCGGGCCTTGCCTGCGTCTGTCAGCTGGTAGCCCATTTCGTTGCCGTTCTGGGCATTCAGCGTGCCCGTCGCCTCCAGCAGGCGCTGGGTGCGGGCCATGTCCACCAGTTCCTGGGTCACCGGGATCGGCAGGCAGATGGCAGCCGAGAGTTCGCTGACAAGCTCGACGTTCTTGCGGAAGATCGTCTTGAGCAGGATGTCCCGCATCATCACGATCGGCAATTTCATGTCTTCAAGCCGCTTCGGCGGCGGCGGGGCCATGACGGCGGTGGTCTGCATGTTCACGGTGCGGCTCCTGTCGGGCGGGGCGTTGCTGCTCAGACGGGGTTTAACGGCGGATTATGGCGTTTATCAGGCGCCATAGAGGGCACCCAGGATCAGATAGATGGCCAAAGTGGGGCCAAGGGCCAGGCCCATGGGGAATTTCTTGGTCTGCTCCCAGCTGACCCATTCCGGGGCCATCCGGCGCAGGGGGGAATATTTGGCCCCCTTGTGGGCCACGACAGCCGCCAGAAGGGTCACCATGAACAGCGACATCAGCAGCCGCAGGTCACCCAATGCGATGTAAGGCGCGGCGGCCGCGGCGAATTTGGCATCGCCCGCGCCCAGGACCCCGGCCGCGTTCAGGACCACACCCACTGCCAGCACAATCAGCAGCGCTGCTAGCCGCCACAGGTAGACGTCGAAAGGCAACAGGAAGAAACCCAGCACGACAAAGATCAGGGCCAGCAGGATGACAGCCTTGTTGGTGATCTTCATCAGCGCCATGTCGGTATAGGCGACGTAAAGACAGATCGGCAGGACAAAGGGCAGGAACCACAATGCGACTGTGGCGCTGATCGTCAAGAGACTAGCTTTCCAAAGCGCGCAGCGATCGCACGGCGGCCTCGAAATGCTGCGGATGGGTGTCAATGGCTTCGCGCAACAGCCCTTTGCCGGTTTCCACATCGCCTTTCTTGATCGCGGACAATGCCATGGTGTGCAGCAGTTGCGCGCGCTCTGTCTGGTCCATCGGGATCACGGGCAGGGTGTAGTCGCGCTGTGCGGCGCGGGCCAGGATCAGGTTGTTCTTGGCGGTGAACAGGGTGGTGTCCTGACGCACGGCTTCAGAGAACAGCCGCTCCGCCTCGGCATAGTCGCCGCGGGTCAGTTTTGAATAGCCCCAGTTGTTCATGACGGCACCCGGCGTGGTGGTCAGCCCGACCGCGATCTCGTAAAAGCTGTCGGCCTTCTTCCATTCCTGCTTGCTGTCGGCGACCAGCGCCTCAAGCCTGTAGCGCTTGAATGTTTCATGGGTGGGCGGCACGCCATCGAGGATTTTTTCCGCCTTGGCCCAGTCGCCCGCGCGGATCAGCGCATCGGCATATTCGACGCTGTCGTCGCTGGTGGCGCCCTTCATCTTGGTCACCTTGGACCAGGCGACGGCGCCCTCTGTCACGCGTTTTGCCCGGATCAGCGAGGATGCGAGGCCGCGCTGGTGGCTGATGTCATCGGGTTTCTCGGCGGTGGCGCGTGCGAAATAGGTCACCGCCTCGTTCGGGTCCGCAACCGTCAGCATCACATCGGAAAGATTGCTCTCGTCGACCACGTTGACGTCCTTGAAGGCCCGTTCGACAGTGGCGTTTGCGTCTTTTTCACCGCAGCCTGCAACAGCGGTCACGCCTGCGATGCAGACGGCCAAAAGAATAGGGTGGCGCATGTTTGCGTCCTTTTCTGCTCTACCTCGATGCTCGTGTCGTTAAAGAGGGGCTGTGATCAGAAAATCACCGCCGCCCCGGCGCACCAGCTTATAATCGTTGTCGTCAAGTTCTACGTTATCAGAATTTTGCGATTTGGCGAGTGCCAAGCGAAGATTGTCGCGGATTGCGTCACTTTGGCCATTGTCGAGCGCATAGGCCTTTTTGAAGATCTGCTCGGCCTCGACGGTCTTGCCCCGTTCCATCAGGACAACGCCCAGATTGTTCCAGACTTCGGGCTGGCTGCCATCTTCCTTCACGGCGCGGCGCAGCAGGGTTTCGGCCTGTCCCAGACGGCCAAGCCCGAGGTTGGCGGAACCGAGACCCGACAGCACTTCGCCGTTGAGCCCCTGGTCGAGTGCTGCACGGTTGAAGGATTTGATGGCCAGTTCGTATTGCCCGGCGGCAATCAGGCGGTGGCCGACTTCGACACCGTCAACCGCCTCTGCCCGCTGGTCGACGCCGGGGGCATAGACCTGTTCGGGTTTCGACGCAGAAAAGCCGCCCGGTGAACAGGCGGCCAATCCAAGGATCGTGGTCAGGGCAAGGGCACGGATAAATCCGCGCCCGTGTCGTGGTGTCATTATTCCGCCAGTCCACCCATATTGCCAAGTTGCGTGATGCCATGGACCGAAGGACCCACAAGAATGATCAGCAGCGGCGGCACCGTGAGCATCATTGTGGCAAGGGTCATCTTGGTTGGCAACTTGTTTGCGGCCTCTTCCGCACGCATCACGCGTTTATCCCGCATTTCCGCGGCATAGACCCGTAGCGCGTCCGAGATCGACGTCCCGAAGGCGGCCGACTGCACCAGCACGGTCACAAAAGAAGACACGTCCTGCACGCCGCAGCGTTCGCCCATGTCATTCAGCACCGAGATCTTGTCCTTGCCGGCCTTCATTTCGTAGGCGACGATCTGGAATTCCTCGGACAGGGCGCGGTAGGAGGCACGCAATTCCGCGCTGACGCGGACGATACATTGGTCGAGCGACTGGCCGGCCTCGACGCAGACCAGCATCATGTCGAGCGCGTCGGGGAAACCACGGGTGATTTCCTCCTTGCGGGCCTCGACGCGGCGCGTCACCCAGTATTTCGGCAGGAAGTATCCCAATGCGCCGGGCATCAGGGTGTAGATCATTGTCTTTTGCGTGCTCATGCCTTCGCCACCGCCCAGCACACCGGTGTAGAAGATGCCCGCAGCCATGCCGAGCAGCCCCAGCGCCATCTGCGCGAAGTAAAAGATGCGCACCGCGTCGCGCGACTGATATCCGGCCTGGCGCAGCATGAGCTGTTTGGCGGAGAGTTCGGCAACATCCTCGGGTTCGAGGAATTTGGCGAATTTCTGCAATTGAGCGTTCTGGTCGGCCTGGCGCAGCCTGGCGTTCTGGTCTGCCTTGCCGGGGTTCGCCGCGTTGCGCTTGAGCTTGGTCAGCGGGTCCTCGGGCTGGCGCATGTACATGATGGCGGCTGTGGCCACCATGACAAAGCCCACGACACCAGCGATGATGATCAACCCCATCGGGCCGAGGGTCCGGGTGACCTGATCGTTGATCTGTAAAAGGATATCCATGTCTCTGCCTTACACTTTGATGTCGGTGAGAATGCGCATCACAAAGAGGTTCATCGCCAGGAAGATACCCACGAGGAAACAGGCGGGAATGAACAGGGCGTGGTCGCGCACTTCGTCATAGTAATGCGGGTCGGAGACGTTGATCACGATCAGCGCCACGATGGGGAAGGCGGACAGGAACTTGCCGGACCATTTCGCCTCTGCCGTGATCGCCTTGACCCGGCGGAACAGGCGGAAGCGGGCGCGGATCACCTTGGCCAGACCGGCGAGAATCTCGGCCAGGTTACCACCTGATTGCTGCTGGATCGTCACGGCCACGGCGAGAAAGCGCAGATCCTGCATGTCCAGCCGTTCGGCCATGTCTTTCAGCGCTTCGCCCACGTCGCGGCCATAGGCGGATTCATCGGCGATCACCCCGAATTCGGAAGCCAGCGGATCCTGGATCTCCTTTGAAACAATGGAAATGGCGTTGGAGAACGGATGCCCCACCCGAAGCGAGCGCACCATCAGCTCCACCGCATCGGGCAGCTGTTCCTCGATCATGCCCATGCGTTTGTTCGCCTTGGCCGATATCCAGAAATAGACGCCGCCGACGCCGATCCCGACCGACAGAAGGGCGCGCACCGGCGCGTCGGTTTCGGTGCCCACGGTCAGCGCCATGAAGGCCGCGGCAGAGACCCCGGCCATGATCATCAAAAGCTGCTTGGGCGTAAAGGCGATGGCCGCCTTTTGTGCCTTGATCGACAGCAGCGAATACAGCGGGATGGTCTTGGCATCCATGTGCTGCTGCATTTCCTTGCGCAGCTTGTCCAGCACCTCCTCGCGGCGGGTGCCTTTTTCCAGCATCTCAAGGCGGCGGTTCACGCGGCTGTTGAGGCTGATGGATTTGCCAAAGGCGACAAGGTAAAGGCCTTCGACCAGCACCAGAACACCGATGAAGATCAGGCCGTAGATGATTGGTTCGGCGCTCATTGCACAAATTCCTTACAGGGCGGATGCATTCTTGTGACGCGGCCCGGCGGGCCGGAGGTTTCCTGGGGTACGGTCTATTGGGCCGCAATCGGTTCATAGATGGACGAGGGCAGGTCATAGCCCCACATGCGGAAGCGTTCCGCATAGTGGCTGCGCACCCCGGTGGCGGTGAAATGGCCAATGATCTTGTTGTCGGGTGTCAGGCCCACGCGCTGATAGCGGAAGATTTCCTGCATGGAGATGACATCGCCCTCCATACCCGTGATCTCGGTGATCGAAGTCATGCGGCGCGAACCGTCCTGCAGGCGGCTGGCCTGCACGATCAGGTTCACAGCCGAGGAGATCTGGCTGCGCACGGCTTTCAGCGGCATTTCGATCCCGGCCATGGCGATCATGTTCTCCAGACGGGACACACCGTCGCGGGCGGAGTTGGCGTGGATCGTCGTCATCGACCCGTCGTGGCCGGTGTTCATGGCCTGCAACATGTCGATGACTTCCTCGCCACGTGTCTCGCCCACGATGATCCGGTCAGGACGCATCCGCAGGGCGTTTTTCAGACAGTCGCGGGGGGAAACCTCGCCCTTGCCTTCGACGTTGGCGGGGCGGCTTTCCATCCGGCCCACATGGGTCTGTTGCAGCTGAAGTTCCGCCGTATCCTCGATGGTCAGGATACGTTCGGCGTTGTCGATAAAGGATGACAGGGCGTTCAGCGTCGTGGTTTTGCCCGAACCGGTACCGCCCGACACGATGATGTTCAGGCGGGTCGCCACGGCGGCTTGCAGATATGCGGCCATTTCCTCGGTGAAGGCACCGAAATTCACCAGATCGTCGATCGCCAGCTTGTCTTTCTTGAACTTACGGATGGAGACAAGGCTGCCGTCCACCGCAACCGGCGGCACCATCGCGTTGAAGCGCGAGCCATCCTGCAGACGGGCGTCCACATAGGGGTTGGATTCATCCACCCGGCGGCCCACCGCGCTGACGATCTTGTCGATGATGCGCAGCAGGTGTTTTTCGTCCTTGAAGGTAATATCGGTCAGCTGCAGCTTGCCGTCGCGTTCGACGAAAATCTGCTGCGGGCCGTTCACCAGGATATCGTTGACCGTATCGTCCTTGAGCAGGGTTTCCAGCGGACCAAGGCCCGTCACCTCGTCAAAGAGTTCGGAGTTCAGTGTCATCCGGTCTTCGCGGTTCAGAACGATGCTTTTCTCGGACAGAATCTCCGCCGAGATCGCGTTGATTTCCTGACGCAGGTCGGCTTCGCTTGCATGTTCCAGCGCCGCCAGGTTCAGGTTGTCCAGCAGGGCGCGGTGAAGTTCGAGCTTGATCTCGCCCATCCGCTGCTTGCGCTTCACATCCTTGTCGATGGGTGCGGCTGCGGCGGGTTGTGCGGCCTTGCGCACCACCGTTTTGGCCGCATGGGCGGCGGGTGGCGGTGCGAGGTCAACCACCGCTGCCGGTTTGCGGGCCGCTGCGGTCTCTGGCGTCTTCTTGTATTTCGAAAACATGGCAGGCTCTTTCAGTTCGGGGATCAGGCCGCTTCGGCCTGGTCGCCTTTCAAGTGATGGATTGAGGCGGCAAGCTTGGCGATTTCGCGGCGCAGCGGGCTTTTCGGCGCGGAATTGGCAAGCGGCAGGCCGTGGTCATTGGCCTGCGTGATCGGCTTGCCCCCGTCCGGCAGTTGCACGTCGATGGAGATGCTCAGCGATTCCGCCATCCGCTTGACGCGGCTCTTGCCGTTCAGGTCCGTGAACTTGGGCGCGCGGTTCAGCACATAGCGCAGCTTTTCAACCGGCAGATCCTCGGATTGCAGCGCGCGCTTGAACCGCAGCGTGTTCTGCGCCGACCGCATGTCGAGTTCGAGCATGGCAAAATAGACATGCGCCTGGTTGAGAACGGTTTCAGACCATTGCACCAGCGTCGAAGGCATGTCGATCACCACATAATCGAACTGGCTGCGCGCGATGCTCAGCACACGTTCGATGTCTTCGGAGCCCAGCAGGTCCAGCGGCAGCATATCCGTGGGGGCGGTCAGCACGTTCAGCTTGTCATCATAGGTCAGCATCGCCTGACCGAAAATTTCGTCGTCCATGGCTTCGGTGTCAGACAGCATCTCATAGACGGCCTCGCGGCGCGGCAGGTCGAGGAAGGTCGCAACGGAACCGTACTGGAAATCGAGATCCAGCAGGCACACGGAGGGCGCGTTTTTCTTGTCGGCAGTCGCCAGTTCCCATGCCAGGTTCACCGCCATGGTGGTGCTGCCGGTGCCACCGGCAAGACCATGTACCACGATCACCGCGCCATTCTTGTTGGCACCTGCACGCAGGCTGGGTCCGCTGGCTTCGACGTGCTGCTGGACCGCCTGGTCGACCATGCGCACGCGGTTGATGGCCTGTGCCAACTCGCCTTCGGGCAGGGGATAGGGGACAAATTCATCCGCGCCCTGCCGCAGCAGGCTGTGCAGCGCGGCGGGGGTGACATCCTCTGCGATCAGAATGACCTTGATGTCGTGGGCCTTGGCCTGGCTGATGATCTGGGTCATCAGCACCAGGTTGTCCTCGTCCTCCTGGTCCATCGCCAGGGCGATGAATTCCATCGCATTGGCTTCGGGCTGGTTGAAAAAGGCAAGTGCCTCGGCAAACCCGAGATCGCCCCAGCTTTCGCCCATGGAATCTTCCATGTCCTCGATCAAAAGATCGAAGTTCTGCACGTCACGGCTGACGGTACAGGCAACAATCGGCGCTGTTTCCGGTTGGGGCATTACACTACTCATAGCCTTTATCCTCTACTCACAAGGGCTTGGCGGCTGGAGCTGCTGCAGGTTCAATGCAGTTTCGATCCCGCGCGGTCACCCATGTCTGGCATTCTGCACAGACACATCTGTCCTCTTGCGTGAATATCGCGGCAAACTTGGGCGAGATTGGGGCCAAAACGGTCTGATTGTTGGATATGTTGAAACGATCAGGCGCTGCGGTTGAGATTGATCAGACCGCTCCGTTGGGGTCAAAAAGGCAGGGGACGGGCAAGAAGAAGGGGCCAATGGCCCCCTGATGTCCGGTTTACTGGCCGCCGACCCCTGCGGTCAGCGTCTCGCTCAGCTGACTGGGGGGCACACCGCTTGCGACGTAGTCGCGATAGATGATCTGCGCGTATTTGCCATCCAGAACGGTGGGGTGGCGTTCCACAAAGCCGCTGACCTCGGTCACGGTACGGCGGTTCTTGCGCTCGCGGCCCTGTGTCACGATCAGGGGCTGGGTTTCACCAAAGGACACCACAGCTTCGAGACGGCTGCGGCTGATGCCCAGTGTCGACAGATAGCTGACGACGGCATTGGCGCGGCGCAGGCCAAGACCCTTGTTGTAGCGGTTCGATCCCACCGCGTCGGTGTGACCGTAGACGCGGAAGCGGATTTCCGGGAACTGGCGAATCCAGCCGGCCTGCTGGCGCAGGATCGCTTGGGCGTTGCCATCCAGCTGCGATGAATTGAAATCGAAGTTCACGACGGATGTCACTTCGTTGGCAAAGCGGTTCGCCAGATCGAAGGTATATTGCCGCTCGCCCGTCATCACCAACCGGTTGTTCAGCGTCGCATTGCCAAAGTAGCCGGTATCGGCCAGCGCGCCCGCCTCGCTGTAGAACTGGGTATAGACCGGATCGGAACTGGGCGCGCAGCCCAGAAGGGCGGCCAGAGCTGCCGAAGCAGCGGTTACTTTGAGTTTCATGGCCAGCATTGGTGTCATCTGTTCAGTCCAGTACATAACCATATGACCCGCCAAAGTCCTGTTTGGCAACCTCGCCGGCGGCACCCTTGCTCGGGGCGCGTGTGCCTTCTGCGGTGCGGCCATAAAGGAACAGGTCCTTCTCGGTCGGCGGCTTGATCCGGTCGGTGGGCAGCGCAAGCGCTTCGCCACGGGTCGGTGTGACCAGATGCGCGGTCACGATGATGACAAGTTCGGTCTGGCTGCGCTGATAATCCGCGGAGCGGAAGAGGGCGCCCAGGACCGGTACATCGCCGATCCACGGCAACTGCCGGGAATTGTCGGTAAAGTCGTCGGTCAGAAGCCCTGCGATGGCAAAGCTTTCACCGTCGCGCATTTCAACCGTGCTGGAGGTCTCGCGCCGGGTGAAGGCGGCAATCGAGATGCCGTTGCCCAGTTCGAGGCTGTTGGTCGGGTCGATGGCGGAAACCGCCGCCTTGAGTTCGAGGTTGATCAGATCCTTGTCGACCACGCGGGGGATAAATACCAGTTCGACGCCAAAAGGCTTGAATTCGACCGAGATCCGGTTGTCGGTCTGCGCCACGGGGACGGGATATTCGCCACCGGCGAGGAATTTTGCCTCCTGCCCGGAAAGTGCGACCAGGTTCGGCTCTGCCAGGAACCGGACAACACCTTTTTCTTCCAATGCTTCCAACAGGATACCAACTTGTGTCGATCCTGCGTTGAAGCCGAAGAGGACGGCGCCCGCGTTCTGGTTGGAGGGGGGAATGTTGCCACCGAGCGAGCCTGTGACGCCGCCAGAGGTATTTGTCGTTCCGGTTCCGCCGTTGATCCCGGTGCCACCGATGGCCCCGTTCAGCGCCAGCGATGTGCCGAGCGATTTGGAAACGTTGCGCTGCATTTCGGCAAAGCGCACTTTCATCATCACCTGCTGGATACCACCGACGCTCATCAGGTTGGACACCCGTTCGGGGGCGTAGCGCTCCGCGAGGTCCAGCGCGCGTTGAAGGCGCTGGGTGGAAGAGACGATGCCCGACAACACGATGCCGTCATTGGCGGTGCGTACTTCAATATTCTCGCCGGGCATGATCTGCCGCAGGCGTTCCTTGAATTCCGACACATCCGCCGCGACGCGCACATCGACGTTGGTGATCAGCTGGCCGCTTGCGTCAAGCAGTGTCAGCGTGGTCAGACCCGGCGATTTGCCCAGCACATAGATGGTGCGATCGGAGAGCGATGAAATATCCGCGATACCAGGGTTGGCGATGCTGAGCTCGGCAAAGGGGATATCGCTTTCCACCACCACCGCACGGTTCATCGGCACGTTCAGCGCCGCGTTCGTGCCACGTTTCATCACCCGCAGCGTATCCGCCCGGGCGGTCAAGGGAGCGAGCACTGCGACAGGCGCAGCGGTCAGTGTCAGGCCCAATAGAGCCGCTTTCAGAAATCTGTCGATTTTCATGTGACCTGCCTTTTTGATCACGCCTCAATGTAGGGTCTTTTCGCCCGTCGTTTGAAACACTCTGCGTCAGTTTCGATTTTATTGCAAGAATCAAGGTGTTCGGCTGGTTTTCTTATGTGGACAAATAGCAACATAATGTAGAATAAAACCGGCGCCGCATCACTGCGGCGCCGGGTCAAGCGATTGGTTTCCAACGACCTTGATGGCCTTGGAGCTGATCAGTTGGTGCAGGGGATCGGCAGTTCGACCACTTCAGCACCACGCCGTGTGCGGATGGTGCAGACCTTTTCCTTGGCAGCTTCGACCTTGATCTCGTCGGCGGCGATGCCAAGCAGCGAGCGTTGGTCCACTTCGATGGCAGAGGCCACCGTGTCATCTTCGGCACCCACCAGCGACAGTGAGAGGTTCCCGGTCGATTGCGCCTGGGCAAGCCCGGCAACCTGCTGCGGGCTGACGGCAACGGTGACGGTGCGGGCGATGGTCGCCTCGCTCAGCTCGCCACCGGCAGATTGGTCCACCGCGATCAATTGCACACCGGCCTCGATCAGCTTGGTGACTTCGGTGCTTGGTGTGTCGCGGTTGATGCTGACGCGGCCTGTCCAATAGACATCGACCTTGTCGCCCGGACGCAGGAAGCCCGAAACGCCGCTGGATACGTCAACCTTGATGGTAAACGCGCGTTTGCCGCGTTCCAGCCGCGAGGTCAGACCGGTATCTTCACCAGGTGCAGTCACCTTGAGCGCCATGATTGCTTCGTCTTTCTCCATGGCGCGCAGGACAACGCGGGGTTCATCCGTATTTTCGGGGAAGAGGGCCGCATGATCTGTAAAGGCCCCTTCGGGGATGGCATTCTCGGGCCATGCAACTTCGCGCACGTCCTCCGGGGTCAGCCGTTGCCCGTATTTCAGGGGGCCTTCGGCCACAAAGACCGAAACCGTGGGCACAACCTGGGACAAGGCTTCCTGAGCGCGCGCATTCGCCAGTTGGTATTGCGCGATCCGATCCTTGGCCAGATATACCGCCCCGCCGGCAAGCGCGATGCCCACCAAAAGGACCAGTCCAAATACCATCCGCATGTTATCACCTCTTGCTCATTCGTGCCGGGATTGCCCGACGCCTCTTTGTCAACATCCAGCGTAGCAGCTGAATATGACGAAACTTCGCCTCTTCGGTGGAAAGGATAGGGCGCCCGCCGCCGCGACGCTGACAGGGTCAGGATCATCGGAGTAGAGCGCCCGAAAGGCCGACCCGGAGGCCGGCCCGTCAAGTCAGTTTGTGGTCAGTTCCCGACCAATCGATTGCCCAGCCAGGTGCCGGTGCCATCGCCCACGCTTTCTGCGCCGTTGTGGATCGCCACGACAATTACAACCGCCAGTGAGACGACTGCAGCAGTCAGGACAACCCAATCCACCGTGACTGCGCCACGTTCGGATTTTCGGAATTGCTTCAGTTTGCGCAACATGGTTGTGCTCCTCTTAAAGAGGGTTGACCCGATCGTCCGACCGGGACGAAAACGGGGCCGCAGTCTGATCATCAGAGTGCGGCCCCGCAATTTCACACCATCAGGTGAGAATTAGTTGGTGCCGGGTGTACGGTTGTCCAGGTATGTCGCTGTACGGTCGGTCAGGCCGGAAGCACCGGTCTGGATCGAGGAGTAGGCTGCGACGGCCAGGCCAACAACGGCGGCGGTCAGCACGACCCAGTCAACAGTCACGGCGCCGGATTCGTCAGATTTGAAGTTTGCGAAGAAGTTCATCATGGTTTGTCCCTCCAAGGATCAAGTTTAAGGTTACACCCTGCCGTCCGTTGGTGGCGCCGTTCTCTCAGTTGAGCGCCTGTCCGACTTGGTATGACGCTATATAGCTGTCTGATTGGGGCATGAATTTGGCGGCAAATGTGACTTTTTGGTTTTTTCGCCTGTCTCTGGCCAAATAATTTACAAGCATATGTTATCAAACGAAATTTCCCACGATACACGTGTGGGTTTAGTTAAATTCGAAAGATCTTGGGGTGAATTATGGCGAAATTGCCGCAATTCCTGCCTCGATTTAGGGGTTTTGGCAGGGCGCGCGGCGCGATTTACTGGTTTCGACAGTGATTTTGTGGGAAGCTGTCTGAAAATCGAGCCGATAAACAAACAACGGCAGGCAGGCATGTATCGTATTCTGGCAATCGCGCTCTTTTCGGGCGCCATGGTGGCGGCACCGCTATGGGCGGAAAGCGCGCGTCCCTTTGCCGATTTCAGCGCCAAGAGGATCAAGGCCCCCAAACCGGGAAGCCGGCCGCGGATCGGCATCCAGATCGACCCGGCGGTTCAGGCCGCAGCGCTGAAGCCCAGGGTCGGCCCCGACGTGGTGGCGCAGCCGTCAGGGGCCATCACGCCCAGGGAACCTGGTCAATATGACTGGTTCTGGGAAAAGGTATCGCCGAATATTGCGCAATCCGGTCCGGGACGTCTGGAAACCGCGATGGCAACGCTGGCGGGCGCGGCGGACCGCGTCAACAGCCCCCGCCTGCAGCAGATGCAGGATATCGCCAAGGTCAACGGCATCGACATCCTGCGTTCCACCATCGGGACGCAGGTCTCGCCCGCGCTGGTGCTGGCGGTGATCACCGTGGAATCCGCCGGAAAACCCGATGCCGTCAGCCGGGCCGGTGCGCAGGGGCTGATGCAGCTGATGCCGGCCACGGCGGAACGGTTCGGGGTGACGGACAGCCTGGCGTCTTCCCAGAACATCACCGGCGGGGTGAAATACCTGAATTGGCTGATGGACGAATTTGACCGCGACCCGATCCTGGTGCTGGCAGGGTATAATGCCGGAGAGGGCTCGGTGCGCAAACACGCAGGTGTCCCGCCCTTTGCCGAAACGCGCGACTACGTGCCCAAGGTGCTGGCGGCCTTCCAGGTGGCCAAGGGGTTGTGCAAGACCCCGCCCGAGCTGATCTCGGACGGCTGTGTATTTGCCGCGATGAACTGAGTGGCAAGAAGCGGAGTTTTTGAAAACTCCGGCCCGATCTTTTTGAAAAGATCGCGACACCCGGGCTTGCAGACATCGAAAGCCTCCGCCAGTCACGGATGTTTTCGCCGCCCGCCGCTCACGAGAGGGCAGAGCGGCATGGTCAGCGGGAGAAACGGAGTTTTTGAAAACTCCGGTCCGATCTTTTTGAAAAGATCGTGCAACCCAGCCTTCAGACGTTGAAGGCGTCCGCCCATTCCGGATGTTTCCGCCGCATCGCGTTGACGAAGGGGCAGAGCGGCACGATCTTGAAACCCTCCGCACGCGCATCCTCGACCAGCCGTGTCACCAGTTTCAGACCGGCACCGGTGCCTTTCAGGGCTTCCGGTACGCCGGTGTGGTCCGCGATCACCTGGGTTTCACCTAGGCGCGAATAGGTCAGCTCAGCCTCGTGACCGTCCTGGGTCAGGACATAGCGGCCCTTGCTGCCGCTGACCTCGCGGGTGATCTCAGACAATCGTCGCCTCGGTCGCTGCGCGCAACTCTTCCTCGGTGACGCCATCTGCGCATTCGACAATTCTCAAACCGCCTTCGACCACGTCCAGCACACCAAGGTTGGTGATGATCCGGTCCACCACGGCCTTGCCGGTCAGCGGCAGGCTGCATTCCCTGAGCACCTTGCTTTCACCGGCCTTGTTCTGGTGGTCCATCACGACAATGACCTTGCCAACCCCTGCGACAAGGTCCATCGCACCGCCCATGCCCTTGACCAGCTTGCCCGGGATCATCCAGTTCGCCAGATCGCCGTTTTCGGCCACTTCCATGGCCCCCAGGATCGCCGCGGCAATCTTGCCACCGCGGATCATGCCGAAACTCATGGCGCTGTCGAAATAGGAGGTGCGGGAAAGTTCGGTGATGGTCTGCTTGCCTGCATTGATCAGGTCGGGGTCCTCATCGCCCTCAAGGGGGAAGGGGCCCATGCCCAGCATGCCATTCTCGGATTGCAGGGTGATGTCCTTGTCACCGACATAATTGGCCACCAGCGTCGGAATCCCGATGCCAAGGTTCACATACATGCCGTCTTCCAGCTCTTGTGCCGCGCGTGCGGCCATCTGATTGCGATCCCAGCCCATTATGCTTCCTCCCGCTTGCGCGTGGTGCGCTGTTCGATGCGTTTCTCGTGGGTGCCCTGGACGATCCGGTGCACATAGATGCCCGGCAGGTGGATCGCGTCGGGGTCAAGCGACCCGCGCGGCACGATTTCCTCGACCTCTGCGATGCAGACCTTGCCGCACATGGCGGCAGGCGGGTTGAAGTTGCGCGCGGTCTTGCGGAACATCAGGTTACCGGTGTCGTCGGCCTTCCAGGCCTTGACGATGCTGAGGTCGGCAAAAATGCCCTCTTCAAGGATGTAATCCTCGCCGTTGAACTGTTTGACTTCCTTGCCCTCGGCGATCTGGGTGCCGACACCGGTCTTGGTGTAGAAACCGGGGATGCCGCAGCCGCCCGCGCGCATCCGTTCGGCCAGAGTGCCTTGCGGGTTGAACTCAAGTTCCAGCTCACCGGACAGATACTGGCGCATGAATTCCGCGTTCTCGCCCACGTAGGAGGAGATCATCTTTTTCACCTGCCGGGTCTGCAGCAGGATGCCGATGCCAAAATCGTCCACGCCCGCGTTGTTGGATGCAAAGGTCAGGTTCTTGGCACCATTCTCCTTGATCGCCTGCAACAGCAATTCCGGAATGCCGCAGAGGCCAAAGCCCCCGGCGGCGATCAGCATGCCATCTGACAGAACGCCTTCCAGCGCCTCTGTGGCGGTTGCGTAGATTTTGTTCATTCTGCATGATCCCCTGTCGCTATGGTCAGAAGAACTTGTGACGCCGCGTCGCGGCAAAGTCAATTCATGCAGGGGGGGCGCGCCGGCCGGCGGATTACACGATACGCACCTGTGTGCCGATCGGGGCGATCTGGTACAGGGCTTCGATCATGTGGTTGTAAAGCCCGATGCAGCCGTCAGAGCTTTGCCGCCCGATCTTGCGCGTGTCATGGGTGCCGTGGATCAGATAGGCGGGCCAGCTCAGGTACATGGCATGGGTCCCCAGCGGATTGTCGGGGCCGGGGGGCATGTATTTCAGCTCCGGGTCGCGTTCGATCATGCTGGGTGTCGGGGTCCAGTCGGGACCGACGCGCTTGCGCACGATCTTTGTATACCCGCGCTTGGTCAGCTCGTCGCTGCGGGGCACGGAGGTGGGATAGACATTGTAGGTCTTTCCGTCGCCGCTCCAGAAATGCAGCGCGCGGCTGGTGGTGTCGGCAACGATGGCGGCCTTGCCCAGGGTGTCAAAGTGATCCTGCCAGCGTTGCGAGACAAAGCTGGTCGCATTGCGCCGCACCGGGTTGAGGTCACCGGGGTCTGCCCGCAGGACAGTCGGGGCAAACAATGTTGCCGTTGCCCCGATGATGAAACCGCGCTTGCTCAGATGCTCTGTCATTGGTCTGCCTTTCGCCTGAAGTTTTGCCGCTGGTCTGGCAAGCTTCGGGGGCAGGTTCAAATCACAAGTCTTTGATCAGCGGTCATTTTGTCGCAGTCAGGCTTTCTTGACAGCGGGTTTTTTGGGGGCGGCCTTCTTTTTCGCAGCCGGTTTTTTCTTTGCCACGGGTTTTTTCTTGCCGGATTTGGCCGCGCGTTCGTCGATCAGGGTGATCGCCTGCGCCATGGTCAGATCTTCGGGGGCGATCGTGTCGGGAATCGTCGCATTGATCTTTTCCCACTTCACGTATGGCCCGTATTTGCCCTTCATCACGTTGACGGCACCGCCCGCTTCCGGATGCTCACCCAGCTCGCGCAGCGGTTTCGCGGCCTGTCCGCGCCCGCCCCGGCTGGCGACTTTCTCGGCCAGCAGCTGCACCGCGCGGTTCATGCCGACGGTAAAGACCTCTTCGATGTTTTCCAGGTTGGCATTGGTGCCGCCCCGGTGCGAGGTGCTTTCCGCGTGTTTGAGGTAGGGGCCATAGCGCCCGATGTTGGACCAGACCATCACGCCATCCTCGGGGTGCGGACCAATCTCGCGCGGCAGCGACAGCAGCATCAGCGCACGTTCAAGCTCCAGCTCCTCCGGCGGCCATTCCTTGGGGATCGACTGACGCGGCGGCTTCTTGTTCTCTTCCGTCACCTCGCCGCGCTGGACATAAGGCCCGAAGCGGCCCTTGAAGACGCGGATCTCCTCGCCCTGATCGGTGCCCAAAAGCTTGCCATCGGGGGGGATGGCGCTGGCCTCGGCTTCCGGGTCAGGCGGGCCGAAGGGGCGCGTATAGCGACATTCAGGATAGTTGGAGCAGCCGATGAACGCCCCGCCGGACCGCGCGGTGCGCATCGAAAGCCGGCCAGCACCGCAATGCGGGCACAGCCGCGGATCGCTGCCGTCTTCGGTGGGCGGGAACAGATGCGGTTCCAGAACCTCGTTGATCTTTTCCAGCACCTCGGTGATGCGCAGCTCGGAAGTTTCCGCAATCGCGGCGGAAAAGTCGCGCCAGAACCGGCCCAGCACATCCTTGTAGTTCGCATCGGCTGCAGAGACCTTGTCGAGCTGGTCTTCGAGATCGGCGGTGAAATCATAACCGATGTAGCGGCGGAAGTAGTTTTCCAGAAAGGCGGTGACCAGACGGCCCTTGTCCTCGGGGATCAGGCGCTGGCCCTCGCGGCGCACATATTCACGGTCCTGGATCGTGGTGACGATGCTGGCATAGGTGGAAGGGCGGCCGATGCCCAGTTCTTCCATCCGCTTGACCAGCGTCGCCTCGGTATAGCGCGGCGGGGGCTGGGTGAAATGCTGTTCGGGCGTGACGGCGCGCTTGTCCATCTTGTCGCCTTCGCTGATCTGGGGCAGGCGCTTGTCGTCCTCGTCCACCACGTCATCGCGGCCCTCTTCATAGACGCGCAGAAACCCGTCAAAGAGCACGACCTGACCTGTGGCGCGCAGGCCGACCTGACTGTCCTTGCTGCCGACCTCGACCGTGGTCCGCTCCATCCGGGCGCTGGCCATCTGGCAGGCAAGGGTGCGTTTCCAGATCAGATCGTAGAGCTTGGCCTGGTCCGATTCGAGCTTGAGCGAGGCCGCATCACGGGTCATGTCCGTGGGCCGGATGCATTCATGTGCTTCCTGTGCGTTCTTCGCCTTGTTCTTGTAGATGCGCGGCTCACCGGGGACATAATCGGCGCCGAATCGTTCCTTGATCGCGTCGCGCGCCATGGTCACGGCCTCGGGCGCCATGTCGATGCCATCGGTCCGCATATAGGTAATGTGCCCCGCTTCATAAAGGCGTTGCGCGGTGCTCATGGTCTGGCGCGCGCCCATGCCGAACTTGCGGCTGGCCTCCTGCTGCAGGGTCGAGGTCATGAATGGGGCGGATGGGTTGCGTGTGGCCGGTTTCGCCTCGACGCTGGTGACGGAGAGGTCGCGGCTGGTGATCGCCTGCACGGCCATTTCGGCCCTGGTGCCATCGGAAAGGTCGAATTTTTCCAGCTTGTCGCCCGCCAGCGTGACCAGCCGGGCCTCGAATTCCTGACCACGTGGTGTCGCCAGCAGCGCCTTGACGGTCCAGTATTCGCGGGCGCGGAAGGCTTCGATCTCCATCTCGCGCTCGACGATCAGGCGCAGCGTGACCGATTGCACCCGGCCTGCCGATTTCGCGCCGGGCAACTTGCGCCACAGCACCGGAGAGAGGTTGAACCCCACCAGATAATCCAGCGCGCGGCGGGCCAGATAGGCCTCCACCAGCGGCATGTCGACCTGGCGCGGGTTTTTCATCGCTTCGGTCACCGCGGCCTTGGTGATCGCGTTGAACACCACGCGGCTGACCGGCGTGTCCTTCTTGATCGACTTGCGGGCGGTCAGCGTCTCTTGCAGGTGCCAGCTGATCGCCTCGCCCTCGCGGTCGGGGTCGGTTGCGAGGATCAGTTCGTTGTCGTTCTTCAGCGCGTCGGCGATGGCCTTGACATGTTTCTTGCTGTCGCTGGCGACTTCCCATTTCATGTCGAAATCATGCTCGGTGTCGACAGACCCGTCCTTGGGCGGCAGGTCGCGGACGTGGCCGTAAGAGGCAAGAACGGTGTAATTGTCCCCCAGATACTTGTTGATCGTTTTGGCCTTGGCAGGAGATTCGACAACAACAACTGGCATGAATTCAGTACCTTGATAATAAAAGCGGGCGCGTTCGTGCGTTGTGTCATGTGGGATGGCGGGGTGGATTGTCAATGCGCCTCAGTCCGACAGGCCGATCCCCGAAGGCAGCGGGAGGGGCTGATCGCGGCGGTCAGCATGGCGGACAGGCAGCTCTGCCAGCGATGCGATGCGCGCGGCAAACTGCGGCCCTGGCCGCTTTGCTCGCCCCCTGGTCCGATGCGGCAAGGCACAGCGGATGAGGGCCGCCATTCCCGACCGCCACCTTGTTTCATCTGCCGCCTTGCGAGGCGGATCGGGCGATGGTCAAACCACTCTGGTCAGCAGGCCGCCGGGTTGTCGCGCGATTTGCCCGTCAAGTTCGAGGTCGACAAGCGCCGGTGCGACCTGCGCCGGTGCGGCTTTCAGATCGCGGATCAACTGGTCTTCGGCAAGGGGCGACGGGCCAAGACGTGACAGGATCTGCTGGTGCAGGCGCGCGGCGTCTTTCAGGCTGTGCCGGGGCGGCGGCGCCGAGGCGGGCGCGCGCAGGCCCGAGAGGTTTTCGGCAGTGCCCGGCACCGTGCCATTGAACGGGGTCCTTTCCGACAGGGCATCCAGGACATCCACCGCGGACCGCACCAGCATCGCCCCGTCGCGGATCAGCATGTTGCAGCCCGCCGCACGCGCATCCAGCGGATGACCCGGCACCGCCAGCACCTCGCGGCCTTGGTCAAGCGCATCGCGCGCGGTGATCAGGCTGCCGGATTTCGCGGCGGCCTCCACCACCACCGTGGCGCGCGACAGGCCCGATATGATGCGATTGCGGCTGGGAAAGTGGCGCGCCATCGGTTGGAGGCCAAAGGGCTGTTCGGAAAGCCGCAACCCGCGGCGGCCAATGTCGCGGGCCAGTTCGGCGTTTTCCGCAGGATAGATCACGTCGACGCCGCCTGCCTGCACGGCGATCGTTCCGCTGTCCAATGCGCCCAGATGGGCGGCGGCATCGACCCCGCGCGCGAGGCCGGAGACCACGACATATCCCGCGGCACCAAGATCATGCGCCAAGGCGCGCGCCATCCTTGTGCCCAGCGACGATGCATTGCGCGCGCCCACCAGGGAAACCATGGGCCGCGACAGCAGCGCCGGATCGCCCAGACACCACAGAAAGGGCGGCGCATCCGCAAGTTCCGCCAGTTGTTCGGGGTAGGGAGATTCCCCCAGTGCCAGCAATTGCGCCCCCGCAGCACGGGCGGTTTTCAATTCAGCGAGAATCACGCCCTCGGGGCAGGGGGTATAGCTGGAAACGCCTGCGGCGCGCGCCACCTCCGGCAGCGCGGCCAGCGCGTTCTGCGCAGTGCCGTATTCAGTCAGCAGTCGTTTATACGTCGCTATTCCGACCCGGCGCGAGCGCAACAGACGGAGCCGGGCAAGCTGTTCGTCTTCCGGGGTGGGTGGGAGTGGGGGGTGAGTGGAAGAAGGATGTTGGTCCTTGTCAGTCATCCCGTGTCTCCGTCCGTTGCAGAATCAGGTATAGGACAGCGCGGTTAACAGGGCGTGAATCAACTGCTGCCGTTTTGGCACAAACTGCCTGCCTGACGGCAAGGGTCGGTATACCATGAAGGCAACGGCAGCGCCGGTTCAGGTGGCGGAACCGCCCACCGTCAGCCCGCCGATCATCAGCGTCGGCTGGCCCACGCCCACCGGCACCCACTGGCCCTGCTTGCCGCAATTGCCCATGCCGGGGTCAAGGCTGGGGTCATTGCCGATGGCCCTGATCTGTTTCAGCGCGGTGGCCCCGTCGCCGATCAGCGTCGCCCCCTTGACCGGTGCGCCGACCACGCCGTTCTGAACCCGGTAGGCCTCGGTGCAGGAGAACACGAACTTGCCATTGGTGATATCGACCTGACCGCCACCGAATCCCACCGCATAGATGCCATCGCGCAGATCCGCCACGATATCGCCGGGGGCTGCATCGCCGCCCAGCATATAGGTGTTGGTCATGCGCGGCATGGGAATATGCGCAAAGGATTCGCGCCGCCCGTTGCCGGTGCTCTTGACCCCCATCAGCCGCGCATTCTGCCGGTCCTGCATGTAACCCACCAGCCGCCCGTCCTCGATCAGCACGTTCCTGGCCGAGGGCGTGCCCTCGTCATCGACGCTGATCGACCCGCGCCGGTCCGGGATCGTCCCGTCGTCCAGCACCGTGACCCCGGGGGCGGCGATCTGCTGGCCCATCAGTCCGGCAAAGGCTGACGATCCCTTGCGGTTGAAATCGCCCTCCAGCCCGTGGCCAATGGCCTCGTGCAGCAGGATACCGGGCCAGCCGGGGCCCAGCACCACATCCATCACACCTGCGGGGGCAGGCACGGCATCAAGGTTGACCACCGCGACGCGCAGCGCCTCGCGCGCCTTGGCCTGCCAGTCTTCGGGGGCCAGCATGCCATCCAGCCCGATCCGCCCGCCGCCGCCTGCCGTGCCGCTTTCGCGGCGGCCGTTCTGTTCGACGATGACCGAGACATTCACCCGCGTCATCGGGCGCACATCCCTGACGGAGGTGCCTTCCGGTCGGAGAATCTCGATTTCCTGCAGCGAGGCCGAAATGCTGGCGCTGACCTGCACCACCCGGCTGTCCAGATCGCGGGCAAAGGCGTCGATCTCGCGCAGGGTCTGGATCTTGACGGGAAAGGCGGCCCCGGCGATCGGATCCTCGTCCGTATAGAGCTTGCGGTTGGTCCCCTCCGGCGCATCGGCCCAGGTGCCGCCGCCATCTGCCACGGCCAGGCGCGCAGTCTCGCAGGCGCGTTCCAAAGCGGCATGGGAGACTTCGGTGGAATGGGCGTAACCCGCCACCTCGCCGCGCACCGCGCGCAATCCGAACCCTTCGGAGGCATCATAGCTTGCCGTCTTGAGCCGCCCGTCATCGAACATCAGCCCCTCGGACCGGCGCCGTTCAAAGAACAGCTCGCCATCATCGGCACCAGCAACGGCCTCGCGCAGGGTTTTCAGGGCCGCATCGCGGTCCAGCAGGTCGTTGAAGGGGGAAAAGGGGGTGCTGCTCATGAAATTGTCCTGAATTGGTGCCACAAAATGCGCATCGCGTCTGTTTGCCGCAATCGAAGTGGCTTTATCTTGAGGATAGAATATGATTGTAAGCACCCAGATTACAACGGGGCGGGCAGGGATCATCTGCTTCTTCCGGCGAAACCGTAGCCAAACATGGTCACAAGATCAGGACGACTTATGAAAAAACTTCTCTCTCTTAGCGCGCTCTTGGCAGGCCTCGGGGCCATGCCGGTACTGGCCCAGGACAATCTGCGCATTGATGGGCTTGAGGTCATTGGTACGCCCGTGGATGGCAAAATGGGCTTTCAGCCCGCTGTGACACGGCTGGCGCAGGATATTCATGATCTCGACTGGCTGATCCTTGTGATCATCACCGTGATCACGCTGTTCGTGACGGGCCTGATCCTTTGGGTTGTTGTGCGCTACAGCAAGAAGCGGAATCCGAACCCGTCTTCCTTTACCCATAATACGCCTGTTGAAATCGCCTGGACCGTCGGTCCGATCGTGATTCTGGTGCTGATCGGCGCCTATTCGCTGCCGATCCTGTTCCGCCAGCAGGAAATTCCCGAAGCCGACATCACCATCAAGGCGACCGGCAACCAGTGGTACTGGTCCTATGAATATGTGGACGAAGGTTTCGGCTTTGACAGCTACATGATCGGCGCGCCTGCCACCCTGACCGCCGAGGACGAAGCCGCAGGTGCCATCGCCAACACCCTGGACGATGTCATGGTGGCCAAGCTTGAAGCCGCCGGTTATTCGCGTGACGAATGGCTGCTGGCGACAGATACCGCTGTTGTCGTGCCGGTGGGCAAGACCATCGTGATGCAGGTCACCGGCTCTGACGTGATCCACGCCTGGACTGTTCCGGCCTTTGGCGTGAAGCAGGACGCGGTGCCGGGCCGTCTGGCCGAACTCTGGTTCAGCGCGGAGCGTGAAGGTGTCTATTTCGGCCAGTGTTCCGAACTTTGCGGCCAGGCCCATGCCTATATGCCGATCACTGTCAAAGTGGTGTCCGAAGCCGCCTATGCCGACTGGCTGGGCAAGGCCAAGGAGGAATACGCCGGTATTCCCCAGACGCTGACAGTCGCTTCGGCTGACTGATCCTCGCGGCGCGGTGTCCGTCACCGCGCCCGACCTGCAGGCCCAAGTGGCCTGCAGTGATTGTATGGTGGATGCTGTCCACCCTGTTGCCAGCTAAAGGTGTCCCATGACCGACGTCAGCCAAACGCCAGCCTTGGAAAACGAAGCGGAACTGGGTGATTACTTTGCCCTGTTGAAGCCGCGCGTGATGCAACTGGTGGTCTTCACGGCCCTGGTTGGCATGCTGGCCGCACCGGTGTCGGTGCATCCGGTGATCGGTTTCGCCTCCATCCTCTTTGTGGCCATTGGCGCGGGGGCGTCGGGTGCGCTGAACATGTGGTGGGATGCGGACATTGACTCGGTGATGCGCCGCACGGCCAAGCGGCCCATTCCGGCAGGCAAGGTGCAACCGGGCGAGGCGCTGGCGCTGGGCGTGGGGCTTTCGTTCCTCTCTGTCATGATGCTGGGCCTCTCCGCGAATCTTCTGGCAGCGGGCATGCTGCTGTTCACCATCTTTTTCTATGCCGTCGTCTATTCCATGTGGCTCAAGCGTGCGACGCCGCAGAACATCGTGATCGGCGGCGCGGCGGGGGCCTTTCCGCCGGTAATCGGCTGGATCATCGCAACCGGCAGTTTCTCGGTCGAGGCCTGGCTGATGTTCGCGCTGATCTTCATGTGGACTCCGCCGCATTTCTGGGCGCTGGCGCTGTTCATGCGGTCCGATTATGACGATGCGAATGTGCCGATGCTGACCGTGACCCACGGCCGCCCGGCCACACGCCGTCACATCATGGCCTATACCGTGCTGCTTGCGCTGCTGGCTGTCGGCACCGGCTTTACCGCCATCGGCGGCTATATCTATCTGACCGTATCGGTGGTGCTGAACCTGCTGTTCCTGATCGGCGCATGGCGCATCTGGCAGCGGGACGAGGCAGCGGCCGAAGCGGACAATTATATGGTGGAGCGCAAGTTCTTCCTTCTGTCACTGTATTACCTGTTCCTGCACTTCAGCGCGATCCTGGTCGAGGCGACGCTGCGGACCTGGGGCATGGGAGGCTGGTAATGGCCATTCGCGCAGAGCATGAGATTCACACCAGACGCAAGGGCCGCAACGTCGGCGTCGGCCTGATGCTGGGCGGCTTCGTGGTGCTGGTCATGGTGCTGACCTTTGTCAAGATTACCCAGACCGATTTCACCCGCGCGCCGGGAACAGCCAATCCGCCCGCCGCCGTTGGGGGGCAGGACTGATGGCAATTACCGGCCCGCAGAAGACAGTTCTTCAAACCGTTTCTGTTGTCGTCCTCATGGGCGGGCTGGCCTGGGCCTCCGTGCCTTTCTATGACTGGTTCTGCCGGGTCACCGGCTTTGGCGGCGTGCCGCAGGTCGTGGGCGGCGGCGGTGACAATATCCTCGACCAGACCATCAAGGTCCGCTTCGACGGCAACCTCAACAGCGGCATGCCCTGGAGCTTCAAGCCGGTGGAGCGCGAGATGGAAGTGCGCATCGGCGAGACCGCCCTTGCCTTCTACGAGGCGCATAATCCCACGGATCGGCCCATTGCCGGGCAGGCCAGCTATAACGTGACGCCCTATTCTGCGGGGGCGTTCTTCGACAAGATCGACTGTTTCTGCTTCACCGAACAGGTTCTCGCCCCCGGTGAGACCGTGCAGATGCCGGTCAGCTTCTATGTCGATCCCGAAATCGTCAATGACAGGGATGGCAAGTATGTACACACCATCACCCTGTCATATACATTCTACGAAATTGATCTGCCCGAGGGCTATGCCGCCCTTGATGCAGAGACAGCAACAGACCTGAATTAATCAAGAGGGACCCCGGCACATGGCCCATGCTAAGAACCACGACTACCATATTCTCGCCCCGTCCAGCTGGCCGCTGATCGGCGCGATCAGCGGCTTTGCCATGCTGCTCGGCGCTGTCCTGTGGATGCATGACGTGACACCGTTCCTGTTCTGGGGCGGCTTTGTGGGCGTGCTTTATGTGATGTTCGCCTGGTGGAAAGACGTCGTCGCAGAAAGCCACATCGGCGATCATACTCCGGTCGTGCGCATCGGCCTGCGCTATGGCTTCATCCTGTTCATCATGTCCGAGGTGATGTTCTTTGTCGCCTGGTTCTGGACCTTCTTCAAACAGGCCCTCTACCCGATGAACGAATACGTGGGCTCGGAATACGTGCCGCCGGTCTTCGACCCGGTGAACGCCTTCCACCTGCCGCTGATCAACACGCTGATCCTGCTGCTGTCGGGCTGCGCGGTGACATGGGCACACCATGCGCTGGTGCACGAGAACAACCGCAAGGACCTGGTCAGCGGGCTGGCAATCTCCATCGTGCTGGGCATCGCCTTTACCGCGCTGCAGGCCTATGAATACGGCGAGCTGCTTTTGCATCATGAATGGACCTTTGGCGGCGACGCGTTCTTTTCCGCCTTCTTCATGGCCACCGGTTTCCACGGCGCACATGTGATCATCGGCACCGTGTTCCTGACGGTTTGCCTGATCCGCGCCATGCGGGGTGATTTCACACCCGAAAAGCACGTCGGTTTCGAGGCCGCTGCCTGGTACTGGCACTTCGTGGACGTCGTCTGGCTGTTCCTGTTCTTTGCCGTCTACATCTGGGGCGTGCCTGCGGGCTGATCCTTCGCGCGGGGTTGCATCCGCCGCCCCGTCGCCTAAAACCCCAAAGCGCGCGATCCGCTTCGCGCGCTTTTTCGTTGCAACACGGACCCCTGCATGAGCCGCGCGCTTTTTGTCATCCTCATCGGTCTCGGCGGTGCCGCCATCCTGATCAGCCTCGGCGTCTGGCAGGTGCAGCGCCTGACCTGGAAACAGGGCATCCTGGCCGAGATCAATGGCAGGATCGAGGCGCCCGCCGTCCCCCTGCCGGAGCAGCCCGACCCAAAAGAGGCGGCCTATCTGCCCGTCAAGGTTACCGGAAGCTTTGAAGGGCAGACCCTGCGCGTACTTGTCTCGCAGAAAGATCAGGGCGCGGGCTACCGTTTGATCACCGCGTTGAACACCGGAAATCGTCGGGTGCTGGTGGATCGCGGTTACATCCCCAATGAGGCGGTTGCACCCCCGCTGCCGGACGGCCCGGTGACAATCACCGGCAACCTGCAATGGCCGCAGGAGACCGACAGTTTCACACCCGCCCCGGACATTGACGGCAACATCTGGTTCGCCCGCGATGTCACCGCCATGTCACAGCTCTTGCAAAGCGAACCGGTGCTGGTGGTTGCGCGCGCCCTGTCGTATGACGCGGCACCGGTGTCGCCCTTGCCCGTGGACACGTCGCGTATCCCGAACGATCATCTGCAATATGCCATTACATGGTTTTCGCTGGCGGCAATCTGGGCCGCCATGTCCCTCTATTTCCTGCGCCGCCGTGCCAAAACCGAAAGCTGAACCCATGCGCTATATCTCCACACGGGGCCAGGCCCCCGCGCTGACCTTTGAAGAGGCGATGCTGACCGGGCTGGCGCGCGACGGCGGTCTCTATGTGCCAGAAGTGATTCCGACCCTGACCTCCGACCAGATCGCGGCGCTGCATGGCAAAAGTTATGAGGAAACGGCCTTTGCCGTCATGCGCCCCTTTATCGGAGATACCTTCAGCGACGACGCTTTCCGCGCCATCATCGACCGTGCCTATGCCGGGTTCAGCCATGGCGCCCGCGCGCCGCTGGTGCAGCTGGCCCCCGGCCATTTCCTGCTGGAGCTGTTTCACGGCCCGACTCTGGCGTTCAAGGATTTCGCCATGCAGATGATCGGCCAGATGTTCCAGGCGGCGCTTGCCCGCCGGGGCGACCGGGTGACCATCGTCGGCGCGACCTCGGGCGATACCGGATCGGCGGCGATCGAGGCGTTTCGGGGGTTGAGCAACGTGGATGTCTTCATCCTCTACCCGCATGGCCGGGTCAGCGACGTGCAGCGCCGCCAGATGACCACGCCGTCGGAATCCAACGTGCATGCGCTGGCCGTCGATGGCGATTTCGACGATTGTCAGGCCCGGCTGAAGGATATGTTCAACGATTTCGAGTTCCGCGACAGTGTAAAGCTGGCGGGCGTCAATTCGATCAACTGGGGCCGGGTGCTGGCACAGGTGGTCTATTACTTCTCTGCCGCTGTCAGCCTCGGCGCGCCTGAGCGCGAGGTCAGCTTTACCGTGCCCACAGGCAATTTCGGTGACATCTTCGCAGGCTATATCGCCAAGCGGATGGGCCTGCCGATCCGCGACCTGGTTGTGGCCACCAACCAGAACGACATCCTGGACCGCTGCCTGAAGGGGCAGGGGTATCACAAGTCCTCTGTGCATCCCTCGATCAGCCCTTCGATGGACATTCAGGTCTCCTCGAACTTCGAACGCGCGCTGTTTGATGCCTACGGGCGCGACGGCAACGCGGTGGGGCAACTGATGGCCGAGCTGGGGCAGGGCGGTTTCGACGTGAGCCAGGGCGCGATGCAGGCCCTGCAGGCCATTTATCGCTCGGGCCGCGCCTCGGAAGAGGAGACCTCCGCCACCATCACAAGCGCCCGTGAAACCATGGGCGAGTTGCTCTGTCCGCATTCCGCCGTGGGGGTCAAGGTCGCCGAGGAACATCGTGACGCGACCACCCCAATGGTCACACTGGCCACGGCACATCCGGCGAAATTCCCCGATGCGGTCGAGGCTGCCACCGGACTGCGCCCTGACCTGCCGCCGCATATGGCGGACCTTTTTGACCGGCCGGAGCGTTTCACACGCATCGACAACGATCTCGGTGCCCTGAAAAAACATATCAAGGAAAATCTTTCCGCATGAGCCTGAACCAGACCCGCCTGCCCAATGGCTTTCGCATCGTGACCGAACATATGCCGGGGCTTGCCTCGGCCTCCGTCGGGGTGTGGGTGACTGCGGGCGGACGCCACGAGACGCCGCAACAGAACGGCATCGCACATTTCCTTGAACATATGGCGTTCAAGGGCACGGCCAGACGCAGCTCGCTCCAGATTGCCGAGGCGATCGAGGATGTGGGCGGCTATATCAACGCCTATACCTCGCGCGAGGTGACGGCCTATTACGTGCGGGTGCTGGAAAACGACGTGGCGCTGGGGCTGGACGTGATTGCCGACATCCTGCGCAACCCGGTGCTGGACCCCAGGGAGATCGAGGTCGAGCGCGGCGTGATCCTGCAGGAAATCGGGCAGGCGCTGGATACCCCCGATGACGTGATTTTCGACTGGCTGCAGGAAGAAGCCTATCCTGACCAGCCGCTGGGACGCACCATTCTTGGGCCGACCGAACGGGTGTCGAATTTCAACCGTCAGGACCTGCAGGGTTTCATTGCCGATCACTACGGCCCCGACCAGATGATCCTTGCCGCCGCCGGTGCCGTGAACCACGACGAGATCGTGAAACTGGCAGAGACCCTGTTTGGCGACATGCAGGCCAAGCCGATGTTCCAGATGCAGAACGCCACCTTCCGGGGCGGCGAGACCCGGCAGGTCAAGGCACTGGAGCAGGCCCATTTCGCGCTGGGATTCGAATCGCCCGGCTACCGTGCCGACGATATCTACGTGGCGCAGATTTATGCCTCCGCGCTGGGCGGCGGCATGTCGAGCCGCCTGTTCCAGGAAGTCCGCGAGAACCGCGGGCTGTGCTATACGATCTTTGCCCAGGCCGGGGCCTATGCCGACACCGGCATGACCACGATCTATGCGGGCACATCTGCCGCGCAACTGCCGGAGTTGGCCGGGATCACCATTGACGAAATGAAGCGTGCCGCCAGTGACATGTCGCCGGCCGAGGTTGCCCGCGCCCGCGCACAGATGAAAGCGGGCCTGCTGATGGGGCTGGAAAGCCCCTCCAACAGGGCCGAACGGCTGGCGCGGCTGATCCAGATATGGGACCGCATCCCGCCCCTGTCCGAGACCATCGAGAAAATCGACGCCGTGACCACCGGTGATGTGCGCGACCTGGCGCAACATATGGCAGAGATTTCGCCGGCGGCACTGGCGCTCTACGGCCCGGTGGAGAACGCGCCGACGCTGGATGCGTTACAGGCCCGACGCGCTGCCTGATGCTGTTGGTCAAACGGAAAATACGCATCGAAACAGAGAGGCTGACCCTGCGTCCGCCGCAACATGCCGATTTCCGCGACTGGACCAGCCTGAGGATCAGAAGCCGCGATTACCTGACCAAATGGGAACCGGCCTGGGCCGAAGACCACCTGACGCGCAAGGCCTTTACCAACCGGGTCTACTGGGCGCAGCGGTCGGTGAATTCCGGCACCGCCATGCCGCTGTTCCTGATCCGGCGCGAGGATCGGACTCTGGTGGGGGCGATCACGCTGGACAACGTGCGCCGGGGCCCCGCGCAATCGGCCACGCTGGGCTATTGGACCGGCGAAACCTTTGCCAGGCATGGCTATATGCGCGAGGCGATAGAGGCGATGGTGCATCACGCCTTTACCCGCATGGACCTGAGCCGGATCGAGGCGGCCTGCCTGCCCGAAAACGGCCCCTCGCGCGGGTTGCTGGAAAAGACCGGTTTCAAATACGAGGGCGTCGCGCAGAGCTATCTGCAAATCGACGGGCGCTGGCGGACACATGTCCTCTATGCCGCGCTGCGCGGTGACCGGCGGGGCAAATCAGAAGCGGGATAGGGCTTGGACCGCGCGGAGCCGATACCTCAATGTCACCGGCCCGGTACAAGCCGCCCCCCGCGCGTTCTAATGCGCAGTTGCCGTTCGCGCCTGCGCCTCTACCGACAACAGGGCGTCGCTGAGGGTTTCGGCCTGGGTGATCGCATAAAGGCTGTAGGCAACGCGCCAGTCCGGGCCATCCCGGCGTTCCAGCCACGAATAGGTCTGGTAGGGGGGCTGTAGCAATTCCTCGCCCCGATAGATGCGCGCCTCGTGCAGGGATTCGACCAGGTTCTTGCTTTTGAACTTGGCCTCCAAGCAATGCCGGACCACCCGGGTCACGCCGCGTTCGCGGTAGTTGGCGCGCACGGCGCGGAAGATCTGGTGCAGTGTTTCCCTGTCGGTCACAAAACGGCGCCCCTCGATGGTTTCGAGATGCTGGGGCAGGATGAAACAGGGCGCAAATGCGTCGAAGTCGCCGCTCATCAATGCGACGCCGGTGCGACGCAGAAGATATTCGGCTATGTCACTTGCCTTTTCGAACTCGGTGGACACGGGGGCAATCCCTCCTTGGACATTGGCGAAACTGGTACCAAACGCGCAACCGCCGTCCCCTGGATCGCGCGCGAACAATTACGTCGGGGTGATCATACACGGAATTCCCCGAACGCGATGACGAAACAATCACACAACAATGGCGATTCTATGGAATCAGACAGGTTTCGCCCGGATTTTTCGCGGCATGCCCTGCTTACAGCGTCCCGCCTTTAACCTGATACATTCGGTATCGCCGATGTCCCGAGAGCGCGAAGCGCGGCAGGGTATCGGCGATTCAAGTTTGAGGCGGGGCGCTTTAGGCAGAATTTTGCCCTCCCGCATTACCGCCCACGAAATGCAGCCTGTCAAAGGTTGCCCGAAACGCGCGCACCTCCTCTGCCATGCCGACGGGGTCGTTTGACCGCAGCGCGCGCGCAATCATGGAGGCGAGCGTCTTGGCATCCTTCACGCCCACACCCCAGCGCACCAATTCGGGTGTGCCGATGCGCAGCCCGTTCATATCACCCGGCACCTCCGCGATCGGCAGCCCGATGCCACAGGCCAGGAACCCGGCCTTGCGCAGCGTCTTTGACGCGGTCTGGCCGCCGCCGAAAGCCTCGGCCTCGACCGCGAACTGATGCGACCGGGTAAAGCCGCGCGCCTTGCCGAACACCGTCAGCCCTTCGGCGTCCAGGGCTTCGGCCAGCGCCTGCGCCACCGCAATCATTTCAGCAGCATAGGCGGCCCCGTAATCCACCCAGTCCAGAAGGGTCAGGGCCAGGGCCGCCGATTTGGCCGCATCGAAATTCGCGGTCATGCCGGGAAAGGCGATGGCGTCCAGCCGTTCGGCAATGGCCGCGTCGTCGGTCACGATCAATCCGCCAGCCGGTCCGCCAAGGCTCTTGTAGGTGCTCATCGTCATCAGATGCGCACCCTCTTTCAGGGGATTGCGCCAGGCGCGCCCGGCGATGATCCCGCATTGATGCGCCGCATCGAACAGCACTTTCGCGCCGACCTCATCTGCGATGGCGCGCACCTGCGCCACGGGATGTTCAAAGAGGTTCAGCGAGGCCCCGACGGTGATCAGCTTGGGGCGGACCTCATGGGCCAGCCTGCGCAGCTGGTCGATGTCCAGCGAATAGCCGTCAGCGTCAACCGGTGCGGGCACGGTCCTGAGCCCGTAAAGCCCGGCGCAACCGGCCGCATGATGCGTCACATGCCCCCCGACAGAGGCAGGCGGCGCAATGATCGTATCCCCCGGCTGACACAGCGCCATGAAGCCGTAAAGGTTCCCCAAGGCACCGGAAGGAACGCGGATTTCGGCATAGGCCGCATCAAAAACCTGTGCGGCAAGTTCGGCGGCAATGACTTCGATCTCTTCGATGGCCTCAAGCCCCATTTCGTACTTGTCGCCGGGATAACCCAGCGAGGGCCGGGTGCCGATGCCACTGGCAAGTGCTGCTTCGGCGCGGGGTGACATGACGTTGGTGGCAGGGTTCAGGTTGAAACAGGCGCGTTCGTGAATGTCCCGGTTCTGCGCGATCAGCGCGTCAATCCGCGTTGCGGTCTGGCCGGTATCGGCGGCAGCGGTCTGGGTGGCAACCCGCTGGACAAGGGCTTCGCTGGCGGCAGGCACCCAGTTTCTTTTGGCAAGCATCTCAGGTCTTTCTGCTGTTTTTCGGGCAGCATGCATCGTCGCAGCGGGATTTGGCAAACCGCATTGTTCAAACCGCTCGAATTATCGAAGGCGCGTGTTAGTTTAATCGGCAGGGGGTCTGCCATGTTGCCTCGTTTTTTCACCTTGATCCTTGCCGCGCTGGCGCTGCCCGTCGCCGTCTCGGCGCAGGACCGCACGCCAAGCCATTGCATTGCCCTGGCGGATGCCACGCCGGGCATTGCGCATGTGATCCCCGCCAACCTGCCCGATGTGGCGCCCGAAACGGTGCACCTGCATTACATCGCCCATGCCTCCTTTCTGATCCGCAGCCACGGCGGGCTGAACATGGTGACGGATTACACGGGCTTTACCGGGACACTGCCGCTGATCCCGGATGTGGTCACCATGAACCACGCCCACGACAGTCACTGGACCCCCTTTCCCGACCCGGCGATTCCCCATGCGCTGCCCGGCTGGGGCCTGTTCGGTGAAGGCATCGACCACGAGGTCGACCTGGGTGAAGTGCTGATCCGCAATGTATCCACCGACATCCGCTCGCAGTTTTCCGAGGTGGAGCCGGAGGGCAATTCGATCTTCGTCTTCGAGATGGCAGGCCTGTGCATCGGCCACCTGGGCCATCTGCACCACGCACCGACCGAGGCGCAATATGCCGCGCTGGGCCGGATCGACGTGCTGATGGCCCCGGTCGATGGCGGATACACCCTGCCGCTGCCGGTGATGATGCAGGTGATCCGGCGGCTCAAATCCTCCATCGTGATCCCCATGCACTGGTTTTCAGGCTATGCGCTGGATGCCTTCCTGCTGGGCATGTCGGATGAATTCCAGGTGGTGGAGCTGGAAAGCGCCAACCTCAGCGTGTCAATCGACCGGCTGCCGTCGCGGCCCACGATCATGGTGCTGAACCCCTCCTACATCAACGTCGCGCGATAAAGTGTTTCCGGTTTTCCTTGAAACAAGGGCATCGCCGATGTCCCGGGAGCGCCGAAGGCGTGGCAGGGTATAGGCGTTTCAACAGGAACTGGAAACGCTATTGGGCTTGCATCCGGCGCAGCGAGGGCTGATCAAGTGGCATGCTGAACCCTGCCGATAAAGATTTCGAAGCCCTCCTGCTGGACCATTTGCCTGCCGAAGTCCTGCGCCCCGTCGAACCGCGCTATGCCGAAGAGCCGCGGGGCTATTACAAGGGCCTCATCGGCCTGCTGGCCCTGCCGCGCACGGTCGAGGAGGTCTCCACCCTGATCCGCTGCGCCAATGCGGCGCGTGTCGGCGTGATCCCCTATGGCGGCGGCACCGGGCTGGTTGCGGGGCAGGTGATCCCCGACGGGCCCGCGCCGATGGTCCTGTCGCTGGAACGGATGAACGCGGTGCGCGAGGTCTATGCCGACGAAAACGTGCTGGTGGCCGAGGCGGGTGTGATCCTGGCCGATGTGCAGGCGGCCGCACATGCGGCGGACCGGCTGTTCCCGCTGTCACTGGCCGCCGAAGGGTCGGCGCGGATCGGGGGCAACCTTGCCACCAATGCCGGCGGCACCGGGGTGCTGCGCTATGGCAATACCCGTGACCTCTGCCTGGGGCTGGAGGCGGTGTTGCCTGACGGGCAGATCTGGCACGGGCTGACCCGGCTGCGCAAGAACAACACCGGCTACGATCTGCGCAACCTGCTGATCGGGGCGGAGGGGACCCTGGGGGTGATCACCGCCGCCGCCTTCAAACTCTTTGCGCAGTCAGAGCAGACCGGCACGGCGCTGCTGATTGTGCCATCACCCCGCGCGGCGCTTGAGCTGCTCTCGCTGGGGCGCAGCCAGCTGGGTGAGGCCATCAGCGCCTTCGAGCTGATGAACCGTCAGGGGTTCGACTTCCTGACCGAGGTGCTGCCGCATGTGCGCCAGCCTTTTGCCACGCCGCCGGAATGGTGCGTGCTGATCGAACTGGGCCTGAACGGCGGCCTGGATGCCGCCGAAGCGATGGAAACGCTGCTTGTGGCGGCGCTGGAGGCGGGGCTGGTCACCGATGGGCTGATTGCACAAAATGCCCAGCAGGCTGCGGATTTCTGGGCCGTTCGGGAACAATTGCCAGAGGCCAACCGCATCATCGGCGCGGTATCAAGCCATGACATCTCCGTCCCGCTGCGCGCCTTGCCCGATTTCATCGAAGCGGGGGCAAAGCGCATCGCCGATCTGGGTGACTTCCGCATCAACTGCTTCGGGCATCTGGGGGACGGCAACCTGCATTACAATGTTTTCCCCGCAAAAGGAAAATCCCGCGACGCCTACAGCAGTCAACGCGACCAGGTGCAGCGGTCCGTTCACGACCTGGTTCATGAGGTCGGCGGATCTTTCAGTGCGGAACATGGCGTCGGGCGGCTCAAGGTCGGGGAGCTGGAGCGTTACGGCGACCCCGCGAAACTCTCTGCGATGCGGGCGATCAAGGCGGCGCTGGACCCCAGGGGCATCATGAACCCGGGCGCTGTGCTGCGGATGAGGGCATCGTGACGCAGGCATGTTTCACCGCTGGCAACAGCGGCAGTCACCACGCCTGCTGACGGTCGCCGCAGCCGCTGCCAGGATCAATGCTACGGACTTAACTTCCGTCCCGTTTGGCGCAACCGCCCCACAAGCGCGCCTCTCGGCATCCGCGAAACGGTGCCCAATTCTAGTGGCCGCCAAAGGCGCAAAGGGCATGCACTTCCATCCCCATGGCTTCCAGCTTCTTGCGGCCGCCCAACTCCGGCAGATCTATGATGAAGGCGGTCGACACGATCTCGCCGCCCAGCCGCTCGATCAGCTTGATGCCTGCCTCGGCGGTGCCGCCGGTTGCCAACAGGTCGTCGACCACCAGCACTTTTTCACCCGCCTGGATGGCATCATCGTGGATCTCCACAATCGCCTCGCCGTATTCCAGCTTGTACTCCTGGCTGATCGTGGTGCCGGGCAGCTTGCCCTTCTTGCGGATCGGCACGAAACCGACGCTGAGCTGATGCGCAATGGCACCGCCCAGGATGAAGCCCCGCGCCTCCAGCCCCACCACCTTGTCGATGTCGATCCCCGCATAGGGGTGCAGCATCTGGTCGATGGCCATGCGGAACCCGCGCGGGTCGGCGAAGAGCGTGGTCACATCGCGGAACATGATCCCCTCATGGGGGAAATCGACGATGGTGCGGATGTAGTCTTCGACGCGCTTCATGCGGTGGCCTTTCTCAGCGTTGCGGTCAGAACGCCCATGCCGATCAGGGCGGTGCCCCCGGCGCGGGTGATCCAGGTCAGGATGGCGGGGCGCGCGATGACGCGGCGCAGCCGGTCCGCCAGCAGGGCATAGGCCAGCGCGTTCAGCGCGGCCAGCCCCACGAATGTGCCGGTGAGGATCGCGAATTGCGGCAAAAGCGCCGCATCGGTCCTGACGAACTGCGGCACGAAGGCGATAAAGAAGGCGATGCCCTTGGGGTTCAATGCGGTGACCGCCGCCGCATGGCGAAACACCCCTGATGCGCCGATATCGGCACTTCCCGGCACATCCAGTCCCGCGGCGGGGGCGGAACGGATCAGCCGGATCCCCAGCCAGACCAGATAGGCGGCACCCACCCACTTCAGCAGAGTGAAGAGGGTGGCCGAGGCCAGCACAAGCGTCCCCAACCCGGCAAGCGATGCGCTCATCGCAACAAGATCGCCAAGCGCCACGCCGGCGGCCGAGGCCAGCGCCACCGCGCGCCCCTTGCTGAGCGCATAGCTCAGAACAAGCAAGACGGTAGGTCCGGGGATCAGCAGCAGCGCGGTGGAGGCCGCCACGAATGTCAGCCAAAGGTCGAATGTCATGAATGGGCTCCCTTCTCCGTTTCAACCAGCAAAGACAGGATCGCAAAGGGGCTGCAACCCCCTGTTTTCATTGTTCCCAAAATACACAAAAGCAACATCTGCCGCGCAGGCATTCATCCGCGATTGCCGCTCAGCTCACAACATGCGCCCCGCAACCGCGTCCAGCTTTGCCAGCACTTTCGGGTCGCGGGCGTCCGGTTGCGTTATCATCGCGAATTCCAGCGCCCGGTCACACCCATGCGGACAGGGCGCACGGTCCGCCCCCAGCAGTCCGGGCAGGCGTCCGACCATGTCACGGGCCTTGTCGGCATTGCCCGTCAGGGTGGCGATGATCCGGGTCACATCCACCTCCCCGTGGTCGGGATGCCAGCTGTCGTAATCGGTGATCATCGCGACGGAGGCATAGCAAAGCTCCGCCTCCCGGGCGAGCTTGGCCTCAGGCATGTTGGTCATGCCGATCACATCCGCGCCCCAGCTTTCGCGGTACATCTTCGATTCCGCCAGCGTGGAGAATTGCGGCCCCTCCATCGCCAGATAGGTGCCGCCGCGATGCACCTTTATGCCGCTGTGCCGCGCGGCGGTCTCACAGGCGTCGCCCAGGCGCGGGCAGGTGGGATGCGCCACGCTGACATGCGCCACGCAACCGGGCCCGAAGAAGGATTTCTCCCGCGCGAAGGTGCGGTCGATGAACTGGTCCACAATCACGAAATCACCCGGCGCCATTTCCTCGCGAAAGGACCCCACGGCGGATACGCTGATGACATCGGTACAGCCCAGCCGCTTGAGCGCGTCGATATTGGCGCGGTAGGGCACGGAGCCGGGCGTATGCACATGCCCCCGCCCGTGACGCGGCAGGAAGGCCATCGACACGCCGTCCAGCCTGCCGGTCAGGATCGCGTCCGACGGCGCGCCCCAGGGCGTTTCCACCTGCGTCCATTCGGCCCCTTCCAACCCGTCGATGTCGTAAATGCCGGAGCCGCCGATCACGGCTATCCTGGTCGAAATCATGGGCCTGTACCCCGTGCTGGCTAGGTTCAACTGTGCGCAGGACCACACAGAATGTGCCAGGGTTCAAGCCCAAACCGGTGCAACCTTGACAAGAGCAGCGCCAGAACCGTTTATCAACAGAAAGTTAAGCCGTCCCGCAATGAGGGCGGACCTGAGGTAGATGCATGTTTTACGCCCCCGCTGACAGCGATGCGCGCTCCGATTGGGGCGTTGTGTGTACCTGTCGTGAACCGACCCAACTGGTCGTCGCCTGGGCCGCGCATTACGTGGCGCTGGGCGCGGCGGAGGTGCGCATCTTCCTCGATCAGCCGCAACCGCAGCTGGAATCCCTGCTGGCAAAAATCCCACAGGTCATTGTGACAGTCTGCACGCATAAGTATTGGCGTCAAACCCTGAACAAGCCGCGCCCGGACATCGTGGAATACCGACAGCTGGTCAACGCGTTTGAGGCCTACAAGGACACGAAACTGTCTTGGCTTGCGCATTTTGACGCGGATGAATTCCTGCATTCTGACGTCCCGATCGAGGACATCCTGCTAGCCCAGCCGCGCGAGATCGACTTTGTCGTGGTGGAACCGCGCGAGCGCGCTTTTGTCGAGGGTCAGCCGCAGGAGGGTCTTTTTGATGGCGTTTTTCGCCAGCCCACGCCGCAGAACTGGGGCCAGGCCCCGTTCCTGTTTGGCAAGGCCTTGCGGTTCCTCCGCCAGGGCGTTCTGGGGTATCCCCATGGCAAAAGTTTCACGCGCACGGGCCAGCCGATGGTGCCCGGCATCCACACACCGCGCCGCCCCGCCAGCCACCGCGGCCTGAAACTGCGCGGCTGGGCCGTGCAGCGCGCGCGCCTGCTGCATTTCGACGGGCTGACCGCGTTGCATTGGTCGTCCAAGCTGCTGCGCGCCGCGGCCACCGGGGGGCACCATCAGTTCACCAAGAAGGCGGCACGCGACAGCCACCGCGCCAAGCAGATCGTGCATATGCGCAAGCTGGAAAATTCGCTGCAGCAGGCCTGGAACATGCACCAGATGCTGAAGGTGGTGCCGGTGGACCAGCTGGGGCGATTGAAAACGCTGGCCTTGATCGAAGACTACAACATTGATCCCGCCCGCGACATCGACGCCCTTGGGCTGGGCGTTGCGATTGACCTCAGCCGGGCCGCCTTTGACGAGGCGCTGACCCGCAACACTGAGGACTTTGCCCGATGGCTGCCCGAATGGGAACGCCTGACCCATGCCGCGGACAGCGCCGGATCGGTACAAGACAAGCGCAGCATACACAAAAAGGCCGCAAAAGCCTCACGGTGACCGGACACATCGGGCGATCCCGCCTTTCCATCCCGGCCATTCTCCATTAGGGGGGCGGCAACACGGCCTGCCATGCCGGGCCACTTTCCCAACGCCCCTGCAAAGGATGCCTCACCGTGCGCGCCACGCTTCACGCCTTCACCAAAAACCTCGATGTTACCGATCTGCGTTGGATGCCGGGCGAACGGTTCTCTGCCGGGCGTCTGCGGATCGAACTGCTGTCCGGCCTGACCGTCGCACTGGCTCTGGTGCCGGAGGCGGTGGCCTTTGCCTTTGTCGCGGGGGTGCATCCGCTGGTGGGGCTTTACGCCGCTTTCCTCGTGGGGCTGATCACTGCGCTGATCGGCGGGCGGCCCGGCATGATCTCGGGCGCAACCGGTGCGCTGGCCGTTGTCATGGTGGCGCTGGTGGCCCAGCACGGGGTGGAATACCTTTTTGCCACCGTGGTGCTGATGGGGCTGATCCAGATTTTCGCAGGCGTCATGCAATGGGGCAAGTTCATCCGCCTGGTGCCGCATCCGGTGATGCTGGGCTTTGTCAACGGGCTGGCCATCGTCATTTTCCTGGCTCAGATGAGCCAGTTCAAGGTGCCGGGCACGATGGTGGACACAGGCCACGGCATGGGTGGCGGCGAATGGCTGTCCGGCCAGCCGCTGTATCTGATGCTGGCGCTGGTCGCCGCGACCATGGCGATCATCTGGGTCACGCCGCGCGTGACCAAGCTGATCCCGGCGCCGCTGGCGGGGATTGGCGTTATCGCGGTGGTGGTCATCGCGACCGGCATGAATGTGCCGCGCGTGGGCGATCTTGCCTCGATCGAGGGGGGCTTCCCGTCGTTCCATCTGCCCTTTGGCGAGGGGATGGGCCTTTACGGCACGGCGCTGGCTCCAATGACGCTTGAAACACTTTATATCATCGCACCTTACGCGGTGATCCTGGCGGCCATCGGGTTGATCGAGAGCCTGCTGACGCTGAACCTTGTGGGCGACATGACAGGCACGCGGGGCGGTGCGAGCCAGGAATGCATCGCACAGGGGGTGGCGAACACGGTCACCGGTTTCTTCGGCGGCATGGGCGGCTGTGCGATGATCGGTCAGTCGATGATCAACGTGAAATCAGGCGGGCGCACGCGTGTCGCGGGCATCGCCGCTGCGGTCTTCCTGCTGCTCTTTATCCTTGTCGGCTCGTCTTTGATCGAACAGATCCCGCTGGCGGCTCTGGTGGGTGTGATGTTCATGGTGGTGATCGGGACCTTCGCCTGGAACTCCCTGACCATCCTGCGCAAGGTGCCCCTGATGGATGCCTTCGTGATCCTGCTGGTGACAGTGGTCACGGTCTACAAGGACCTTGCGGTTGCCGTGGTTGTCGGCGTCATCGTCTCGGCGCTGGCCTATGCCTGGAACAACGCCCGCCGCATCCATGCCAAGAAATACGAGACACCGGAAGGTGCCAAGGTCTATCAGGTGCAAGGCCCGCTGTTCTTTGGCTCTGCCGAGGGGTTTGCCGAGCTTTTCGACGTGGCGAATGACCCCTCGCGGGTGATCGTGGATTTTGCCGACAGCCGCGTGGTGGATCAATCCGCCCTTCAGGCGATCGAGGCGATGGCGGTGAAATACGAGACTGCGGGCAAGGTGCTGGAACTGCGCCACCTCAGCCGCGACTGCCACCGCCTGCTGACCAAGGCGGGGCACCTTGTTGTGGACAGCGACGATGACCCCGAATACGAGCTTGCGGTCAATTATCAGGTCCGCACGGGTATTCTGGGCGGTCACTGAGGCATCAACGGGCTGGTGCGGACGGAAGGTTCATGTTCCTCCGTCCGCCACCGGTTACTTGCGGTTATCTTTTACAATGCCGCGCACCATCTTGCCAAAGGCGCGGTCCTTGGCCCGACGCTGTGAGAGCGTTGCCGAATTGAACGCGTCTTCCGCCAGCAGCTTGCGCCAGCGCGCCAGCCGGTCGCTGTCGATCTCTCCGGTCTCCAGTCCGGCACGCACGGCACAGCCCGGTTCCGTATCATGCGCGCAATCGTTGAACTTGCAGGAGGCCGCCAGCGTGGCCAGATCGGCAAAGGTTTCCTCCAACCCGGCCGAAGCATCGGTCAGCTGCAGCTCGCGCATGCCGGGCGTATCCAGCACGGCACAGCCTGCGCCGGTGATGTGCAACTGCCGGTGCGAGGTGGTATGCCGCCCCCTTGCGTCGTCCTCGCGAATGCCCTGCGTGGCCGCCTGTGCCGTCTCCGACAGGGCGTTGGTGAGTGTGGATTTCCCCACGCCGGAAGAGCCAAGGAAGGCCACGGTCTGTCCCGGTTTGCACCAGGGCGCCAGCGTGCCGCGCGCCTCGTCGCCCCGCGCATCCAGCGACAGGACCGTGATCCGGTCGGAAATGCTGCGCGCATCGGCAAGATAAGGGGCCGGATCGTCGCTCAGGTCAGCCTTTGTCAGCAGGATCACCGGCGTGATCTGCGTCTCCATCGCCAGGGCCACATAGCGTTCCAGCCGGGCCAGATTGAAATCGGCGTTGCAGGAGGTGACGATGAATGCCGTGTCGATATTGGCGCCGATCAGCTGCTCTTTGCGGTCATGCCCTGCCGCACGCCTTTTGATCAGGCTCTTGCGGTCCAGCACCCGGCTGCGCTGCGGATGATCGGCGTCAAAGAGCAGCCAGTCGCCCACGGTCGCCTCCGGCCCCGGCGGGATCTCGGTGGCAAGGCCGTCGCCCAGGACCCGAAGGCCGGAACGCTGGACTTCCACCACCCGGCAGGGCGGCGTCGCGGTCATTTCGTCGACATCGGTTTGCTGGGCAAAGAAGTTTTGCCAGCCCAGTCGGCTGAGGAGGGAGAGTTCTTGTCGCGGAAGGCCGGATTTGTTCGGGCCGAGAAATTGGGAATAGTCCCGTGTCATCACTGTGATCTTTCATGTCGTACCGGCCATTGCCGGTTGGTAAGTTCTGGTGTTCCAGGCACATCTGAAGCGTCCCGCGCTGCTGCGCAGGACCGGATGGTCAGGGTGTGCATCGGGGTGGCGCGCTGCCGACCCACATTACCGGGACATGAAACCTCCATTCTGGCTGGAGACAGGATAGGCGCGATCCGCAGCGCGATCAAGCGCGCAGGGATCGCATCGGGCGGCGTCAATCGTCCGGACGGGCCAGTTCGAACACCTCGCGCACGGCGGTGTATTCGCGGTATCCCATCCGGCTGAGCGGGATATATGTCGCGCTTTCGAATTTGCCGTCCACCAGGCAGTCGTCACGCAGGTGGATGCCGGTGACTTCGCCCAGCACGACGAAGTTGTTCTTGCCCACCAGCGGCACGATCTGCGTCAGGCGGCATTCAAGTGCTGCGGGCGCATTGGCCACGCGGGGGCAGTCGATTGTCTTGCATTCGGTCTTTTCGATGCCCGCATGGGCAAATTCGTCCACATTGCGCGGCAGCATCTCGGAAGAGGCGTTCATCGCGTCACGGTCGGCCAGACCGACGACATTGACGCAGAACACACCGGTTTCGCGAATATTGGCCACGTTGTCCTTGGTATCGCCAGCGTCCTCTTTTGTCCCGGTCGAGGAGAACATCACCTGGGGCGGGACATAGGCCGCGCCGTTGAAGAAGGAATAGGGTGCCAGGTTGTCGTTTCCGTCCTTGCCCCGGGTCGAGATCCAGCCGATGGGCCGTGGCGTGATAAGGGCGTTGAACGGGTTGTGTGGCAGGCCATGGCCGTCTTCGGGGCGGTAGAACATCAGGTACTCCATGATCGTTTGCCCCATGGCTATCCGCATGTTAGGGGCTTTGCCACCGCAAACCTAGAACGGCCGCCCACTTGTACCAGTTCAGACCCGAAACACCGGACGACCATTGGGAGGTCGAAGCACTTTATGACACCTGTTTCGCGCCGGGGCGCGAGGCCCTGTCTTCCTATCGCCTGCGCGATGGTGTGCGCCCGGTGCCGGGTCTCAGTCGGCTGGCGCGGGATGAAGGTGGCATTCTGGCCGGGGCGATCCGCTATTGGCCGGTGCATATCGGCACATTCGATGCGCTCTTGCTTGGTCCCGTTGCGGTGCACCCGACCCGTCAGGGCGAAGGGCTGGGGCGTGATCTGATCGAGGACAGCCTGTCGCTGGCCGCGCCGCTGGGCTGGGACCGCGTGATGCTGGTCGGCGATGCGCCTTATTACGGGCGCTTCGGCTTTGTGCGGCTGGACGATGTGGTGATGCCGCCGCCGACAAACCCCGACCGCGTGCTGGGCCGGGCGCTTGTCCCCGGTGCCTGGGACGGGGTCCGGGGCAATGTCACCCGCTGGGTGGATTGAAAAGCAGGCCCGCCTGACCCACATTGAGGGGATGGAGGACTGCGCATGGACATCAAGACCAATCTGCCTGCCACGATAGATGTTGATGCTGAACTTGACCGTCTGGCAAAACGCTATCGCGCCGCCAACGGGCTGGGAATGAATGTGCTCAACCTGATTGGTGGCAGTGCGGAGAATCTGCTGGACCGCCTGCCAAAGGCGCTGCGCACGAACCTTGAACGTGCAACGCTCAGCGCCCTGCAACAGGCGATGAAGGCGGCCCATTCCAGCCGCAGCGTCGTGCCGGATCAGAAAAACTGGCTCAACCAGGCGGTCTCTGCCGCGATGGGGGCGGCGGGCGGTGCGGGCGGTTTGCCCACGGCACTTGCCGAACTGCCGGTTACGACGACGCTGCTGCTGCGGGTGATCCAGGGGGTTGCTGTCGAACATGGTTTCGACCCCGGCGCGCAGAATGTGCAGTTCGATTGCGTGCAGGTCTTTGCCGCCGCCGGGCCCTTGTCGGGGGATGACGGCGCCGACCTGGGTTTTCTTGCCGCCCGGATGACGCTGACGGGCAAGGCGGTGCAGGCGGTGGTCCACCGTGTCGCGCCAAAGCTTGCGATTGTCATGGGGCAGAAACTGGCCGCCCAGACTGTACCGGTGCTGGGCGCGGTGGCAGGGGCGGCGACGAATTACGCCTATACCAGCTATTACCAGGAAATTGCCCATGTGCATTTCGGGCTGCGCAAACTTTCCATTGACGCTGATGTCCCCCATGCGGAGCTGCTCAAGGGGCTGGAAGCGCGCATGACACGCACGCCGGTCAAGACCTGAGCCTAACGCCCGATGCTGCCCGGTGCCACGGTGGTGGCTTTCAGGATGGCATAGCAGGACATGCCGGGCACCAGTTCCATTTCCCGCACGGCGCGGGCGGTGACGCGCGCCAGCAAGCGGTCGCGCCCCGCGCGCAGCCCGATGGCGGCACCCGGCCCGTCGCCGGGATGCACGCTGTCGATCACCACCGGCAGGACATTGACCGAAGACAGCCCTTCGGGCCGTTCCCGCGACAGGATGACATCCTGCGCCAGCACCCGCAGCCGCACCCGCGCACCAACGGCGGCCTGCACACCGGGCAGTTCCAGCACACCCGCGTCGATCCGCAGCGTCGACAGGCCATCTTCGGCATGGGCCGTGATCTCGGCCTCGATGACCGCCCCCGCTTCGCGGACCCCAAGCAGCGGCACCGCGGCGGGGTCGGCCATGACATCGTAAAGCGGGCCCTGGGCGCGCACCTGTCCGTCCTGCAGCAACACAAGCGTATCGGCCAGCCGCGCGACCTCGTCCACCGCATGGCTGACATAGAGGATCGGCAGCTTCAGCGGCCCGTCACGCAGCCGTTCCAGATAGGGCAGGATCTCTTGCTTGCGTGGCCCGTCCAGGCTGGCCAGCGGTTCATCCATCAGCAACATGCGCGGATGGCTGAGCAGGGCACGCCCCAGCGCCACGCGCTGCTTCTCTCCCCCCGACAGGGTCGCGGGGGCGCGGTGCAGCAGGTCGGACAGACCCAGAAGGGCGACCACATCATCAAATCCCGCGCCGGTCGCACCGGCGGGGCGGAACCGCGCCCCGAACATCAGGTTTCCGCGTGCATCCATATGCGGAAACAGCCGCGCATCCTGGAACACCACCCCAAGCCGCCGCGCGGCAGGCGGCACAAAAAGCCCGGATTGCGCATCGAACAGGCGTGTGCCGCCGATGGCCACATGGCCAGCTTCGGGCCGCAACAGGCCCGCGACGGCATTGATGACAGTGCTCTTGCCCGCGCCGGAACGGCCAAAGAGGGCGGTGATCCCCGGACCGGCCTTGCAGGCCACATCCAGCGTGAAATCGGCAAATCGGTGCCGGATGTGCAGATCAAGCGTCATGTGCCCGCGATCCTCGCCGCCACCCGGCGCGCCAGCGCTTCGGACAGGACCACGGCCCCCAGCGCCACGACGCAGGCCATGATCACCATCGCGACCGCCTGGCTTTCACCCCCCGGAATCTGAAGCGCGGACCAGATCGCGCTGGGCAGGGTCTGGGTCTGGCCGGGGATATTCGCGACAAAGGTGATCGTGGCGCCGAACTCGCCCATCGCCTTGGCAAAGCCCATCACCGAACCGGCCAGGATTCCCGGCAGAATCAGCGGCAGGGTGACACGGGCAAAGATTGCATGGCGCGGTGCGCCCAATGTGGCGGCGGCCTGCTCCAGCCTGGGGTCCACCGCCTCGATCGCAAGGCGCATGGCACGCACCATCAGCGGAAAACCCATGACGATGGCCGCCAGCACCGCGCCGGTCCAGTGAAAGGCCAGCGTCAGCCCCAGCGGCTCCAGCAGTCGCCCCAGCGGGCCGGTGCGGCCAAAGGCCATCAGCAGCAGGTACCCCGTGACCACCGGCGGCAAGACCAGCGGCAGATGCACAAGCGCATTCAGCGCGGATTTGCCCCAGAAGTCACGCCGCGCCAGCAGCCATGCCACCCAGAGCGCCAGCGGCATGGCCAGAACCGTGGCCCAGCAGCCCACCCAGAGCGACAGGCGCAGGGCCTCCCATGCGGCGGCATCCAGGTTCACGGCGCGCGAAACCCGTGCCGGGCAAAGACCGCGCGCCCCTGCGGGCTGACCAGCAGGTCGAGAAAGGGTGCCCCCGCCGCGTTCAGCGGCGCCGCCGGATAAAGGATCGGGCCCGTAAGCTGCGCGGGCACCTCGTAAAGCACCGATACCCCGGGTTCCGCCGCCGCATCCGTGGCATAGACGATGCCCAGCGGTGTTTCGCCCCTTGCCACCAATGCCAGGGCCGCACGTACATTGTCGGTTTCAGCCAGATGGGCGCTGAGATCTTCCCACAAACCGGCTGCACGCAGCCAGGTCTGGGCATAGGCGCCGGCCGGGACCGCGTCGCGCTGACCCATGGCCAGCCGGTTGCCCTGCAATCGCGCGACAAGGTCTTCGGGGCCGTCAAGCGGGGCGGCTCCGGCCGGGCCGATCACCACCAGGGCATTGCGGGCCACGATGGCGGGATTGGTCGCGCCCGCGACGCCTTGTTCCGCCAGCCAGTCCATCCAGAGCGGGCTGGCCAGCATGATCACATCCGCCGGAGCCCCCGCCGCGACCTGCCGCGCCATGGTGCCGGAGCCGCCGAAAGACAGGATCACCTCGTCCTGCGACAGCGCTGCGACATCTTCCAGCACACCGCGCAGGGAGGCAGCGGCAAAGACCGTGATTCGCTCCGCCAGCGCGGGGCCGGAGAGCAGCAGAAACAGACAGAGAAGAGGCATCAGGCGGATCATCAGCCGCACTATCGACGAAGGGTCGGGGGCGCACAAGTCCTGCCCATTGGTTGTGGCCTTTGCCGGATGATTGCTTATACTTGGATTGCAGGCAGGATGTATTGGCAGGATCCGTGAAAGAGTTGAAGATCAAGCAACTCCCGATTTCGCTCTATGGTGCGCGAAAGGATGAGATGCGGACCCAGTTCGCGGCGCTTTGTTATCGCATCCGGCGTGGCAAGGTGCAGGTTTTGCTGGTCACGTCGCGCGGCTCAAAGCGCTGGATCGTGCCGAAAGGCTGGCCCATGGATGCAAAGACACCTGCCGCCTCTGCCCTGCAGGAAGCCTGGGAGGAAGCGGGGGTTACCGGCCGGGCCGATGACCGCTGCCTGGGCGTCTTTACCTATGCCAAGGAGGTCGGACAGATCAGCGATGTGCCCTGCCTTGCCATGCTCTTTCCGGTCGCTGTCAAATCGCTGTCCAAGCAGTTTCCCGAAAGCGACCAGCGCCGCCGCACCTGGGTCTCGCGCAAGAAGGCGGCGCGCATGGTATCGGAGCCGGAACTGGCCCGGCTGATTCTGGATTTCGACCCCCGCCTGGTGTCGGGGTCCAAAGAAGTTTCTTGACGCGCCTGTGGCGCGCACCCATCTCAATAGAAACAGGATTTCAGGAGACGACCTGCGGCCATGATCAGCTACACCCTCAAATGCAAGGCGGGCCACAGCTTTGACAGCTGGTTCCAGTCGGCTGCGGCATTCGAAAAGCTGGTGGCAGCACGTCAGGTGACCTGCGTGGAATGCGGATCGCACGAGGTGACCAAGGCGGTGATGGCGCCGCGCCTGTCGAAAGGGCCGCAAACATCTGAAACCGACCAACAGGCGCCGGAGGCGGATGACACGCCGATGCTGAGCGTGCCGAGCACCGAAGTGCAGCAGGCGCTGGCGGAACTGCGCCGCAAGGTGGAAGCAAATTCGGACTATGTCGGGGAGCGGTTCACCCAGGAGGCGCGGGCAATGCATCTGGGTGAAAAGCCGACACGTTCGATCTATGGGGAGGCGCGGCTGGATCAGGCCCGCAGCCTGATTGAAGACGGTGTGCCGCTGATGCCACTGCCGTTCCGACCGAAACAGAAACTCAGCTGAGAGGCCGCTCGTGACAATTCTGATTACCGGTGCCACCCGGGGCATCGGCGCAGGCCTTGCCGCGCATTACCGGGCAGAGGGTAAAGAGGTGATCGGCACCGGCCGGTCGGTCACGGCGCAGATCCAGCTGGATGTCACCCGCCCGCAAAGCCATGTGGCCATGGCGCAGGCCCTGGGCGAGACGGCGATCGACCTGCTGGTCTGCAATGCGGGTGTCTATCTGGACAAGGGGGCCGATCTGGATACCGGCTATGGTGCCGATCTCTGGGCGCAGAGCTTTGCCACCAATGTGACCGGTGTCTTTCTGACGGTTCAGGCGCTGTTGCCGCACCTGCGCCGGGCGGAGGGGGCGAAACTGGCGATCATCGCCTCGCAGATGGGCTCCACCACCCGCGCGCCGGGGGGCAGCTATATCTACCGCGCCTCCAAGGCGGCGGCGCTGAACCTGGGGCGCAACCTGGCAACGGATCTTGCGCGAGAGGGGATTGCGGTGGGCATCTATCATCCCGGCTGGGTGCAGACCGACATGGGCGGTGCGGCAGCCGAGATTACCACGCAGGACGCGGTGCGCGGGCTGGCCGCGCGTTTTGCCGCGCTCAGCCTTGAGACAACCGGATGTTTCGAGACATGGGACGGCCGCGCGCACGCCTTCTGATGGGAAAATGAGCGGCTGCGCCGCATTCGATTCATGAATTTGGGTTCCCCAAATTGCTGCGAGGCGCTGCCTCGCGCTCCGGTGCATTTTTGGAACAATGAAAGGGGCGCAGGCTTGCAGTGGGCTGCGCTTGCGCGTAAACCCCGCCGGGATTGAAAGGCGGGGGTGATATGCCTGTTTTGGTGATGAAATTCGGCGGTACGTCGGTGGCGACCCTCGACCGGATCAGACGCGCGGCCAAGCGTGTGGGCGTGGAAGTGGCCAAGGGCTATGATGTGATCGTCATCGTATCGGCCATGTCGGGCAAGACCAACGAGCTGGTCGGCTGGGTGAACGAGACCTCGCCGCTTTATGATGCGCGTGAATATGATGCGGTTGTGTCCAGCGGCGAGAATGTCACCGCAGGTCTGATGGCGCTGACCCTGCAGGAGATGGATGTGCCGGCGCGGTCCTGGCAGGGCTGGCAGGTGCCGGTGCGCACCACCTCGGCCCATTCCGCCGCGCGGATCGAGGAGATCCCGTCTGCGAATATCCGCGCCAAGTTTGCCGAAGGCATGAAGGTCGCCGTGGTGGCGGGTTTCCAGGGGGTCAGCCCGGAGGGCCGGATCACCACGCTGGGCCGGGGCGGCTCTGACACCACCGCCGTCGCATTTGCCGCCGCTTTTGAAGCGGAGCGCTGTGATATCTATACGGATGTTGACGGGGTCTATACCACTGATCCGCGGGTGTCCTCCAAGGCACGCAAGCTGGACCGCATCGCTTTCGAAGAGATGCTGGAACTGGCCAGTCTTGGGGCCAAAGTCCTGCAGACCCGGTCGGTGGAACTGGCCATGCGCTACAAGGTCAAGCTGCGGGTCCTGTCGAGTTTCGAGGAACAATCCGACGATGCGGGAACGCTCGTTTGCGATGAGGAGGAAATCATGGAAAGCAATGTGGTCGCAGGGGTCGCGTTTTCGCGCGATGAGGCAAAGATGACGATGGTCTCGGTCGCGGACCGTCCCGGCATCGCCGCCACGATCTTTACCGCGCTGAGCGATGCGGGGGTCAACGTGGACATGATCGTGCAGAACATCGCGGAAGAGGGGCGCACGGATATGACATGGTCCTGCCCGGTGGATCAGGTCAAACGCGCCGAGCGCGCCATTGCCGGCGCCAAGGAAAGCGGCGTGATCAACTTCCAGGAACTGATCGCCGACGAGGATGTGGCGAAGGTATCTGTGGTGGGCATCGGCATGCGCAGCCACACCGGCGTTGCGGCCAAGATGTTCCAGGTGCTGCGCGACGAGGGGATCAACATCAAGGTGATCACCACCTCCGAGATCAAGATCTCGGTCCTGATCGACCGCAAGTACATGGAACTGGCGGTCCAGGCGCTGCATGATGCCTTTGAGCTGGACAAGGCGGCCTGAGCCTTTGGGCATGTTCATCACGGCAGCCTGACCGCGTGCCGTGAAATTGGGCAGCCATGGCGCGCGCGCGGCTGTGACCGCGCCGTGGATACACGCTGAGGTGGACAGTCAGGCACTTTCCGTTTTCTGTGGACTATGCTCTAAGCCGGAAAAGCAAAGGGGGGCGTGTCAGCATGGCAGAGCGTTTTGAAAGCGAAAGCCGCAAGCTGCTGGGGCGTCTGCGCGATGCCATGGCATCCGATGATGCGGGCCAGGCGCGTCTGAACAAGATCACCCATCTGATTGCGACCTCCATGGGCTGCGAAGTCTGTTCCATCTACTTGTTCCGGGATGAGGAAACCCTTGAGCTTTGCGCGACAGAGGGGCTCAAGGCGGAAGCGGTGCATGAGACCCGGATGCGGATGGGCGAGGGGCTTGTCGGCCGTGTGGCCAAGCGCAAGCAGGTGATCAACACGCCGGATGCGCCGCAAGCGCCGGGTTTCCGTTTCATGCCGGAAACGGGTGAGGAAATCTATTCCAGCTTCCTCGGCGTGCCGATTCAGCGGCTGGGGGAGACCCTTGGCGTTCTGGTGGCGCAGTCCAAGCAGGCGCGGGAGTTTTCGGCCGACGAAGTCTATGCGCTGGAAGTGGTTGCCATGGTGCTGGCCGAGATGACCGAGCTTGGCGCATTTGTGGGCGAGGGGGCGGCAATGTCTGCCCGTCACTCCCAGCCGGTGCTGCTGCGCGGTACGGTGGGGCAGGAAGGCGTCGCCGAAGGCCATGTCTGGCTGCATGAACCGCGTGTGGTGGTCTCCAACCCGATCGCGGACGACCCGGTGCTGGAAGAACAACGCCTGATCGATGCCGTGGACCAGCTGCGCATCGGTGTGGACCAGATGCTGGCCATGGCGGGGGGCGACAAGGATCAGACCCAGGTGCTGGAAGCCTACCGCATGTTTGCCAATTCCAAGGGCTGGATGCGGCGGATGTGCGAAGACATCCAGAGCGGGCTGTCCGCCGAAGCGGCGGTGGAAAAGGAACAATCGCTGGCGCGCTCCCGCATGGGGCAGGCCACGGATGGCTATCTGCGCGAGCGGCTGAGCGACCTGGATGACCTGTCCAACCGGCTGCTGCGCATCCTGACCGGGCAGGGCCATGACACCGGGGCGGAATTGCCTGCGGACCCGATCCTGGTTGCGCGGAACATCGGCCCGGCGGAACTGCTGGAATATGGCCGCTCGCTGCGCGGGATCGTGCTGGAGAATGGCTCTGTCGGGTCGCATGCGGCGATCGTCGCGCGGGCGCTGGCGATTCCGCTGGTGGTGCATGCCGGCCGGATCACCAATGATGCGCTGAACGGCGATCACATCATGGTGGATGGCGAGCAGGGCGTCGTGCACCTGCGGCCCGATGAAAGCGTGGCTTCGGCGTTTCGCGACAAGATTGCGATGCAGGCGGCGGCGCAGGAAAGATATGCCTCGATCCTGGACCTGCCCGCGCAGGCGAAATGCGGTGCCGTGGTGTCGTTGCACATGAATGCGGGGCTTATGGCGGATCTGCCCTCGCTCACCTCTTCGGGGGCAGAGGGGGTGGGGCTGTTCCGCACCGAGCTGCAGTTTCTGGTGCGCAACCAGATGCCCAAGCGGATGGAACTTGCGGCCCTCTATTCACGGGTGCTGGACGCGGCTCATGGCAAGCGGGTGGTGTTCCGGACCCTCGATATCGGGTCGGACAAGGTGCTGCCCTATATGAAGCCCAACGATGAGCCGAACCCGGCGCTGGGCTGGCGCGCGATCCGGGTCGGTCTGGACAAGCCGGGTGTGATGCGGATGCAGCTGCAGGCGCTGATCCGGGCGGCGAACGGGCGGCCTTTGACGGTGATGTTTCCCTTTGTCGCGCAGTTCGAGGAATTCCGTGCCGCCCGTGCCGAGATGGACAAGACATTGGCCCGCGAGGAACGGCTGGGCCATGTGCTGCCCTCCAAGATCGAAGTGGGCGCCATGCTGGAAACCCCAAGCCTTGCCTTTGCGCCGAAGAAATTCTTTGAAGAGGTGGAGTTTCTGTCGATTGGCGGCAATGACCTCAAACAGTTCTTTTTTGCCGCTGACCGGGAGAACGAGCGCGTGCGCCGTCGTTATGACACGCTGAACCTGAGCTTTCTGAATTTCCTGGAAGGCATTGTCGAACGATGCCGGGAAACCGGGACAGATGTGTCATTCTGCGGCGAGGATGCGGGGCGGCCTGTAGAAGCGGTATGTTTCGCGGCCATCGGGCTGCGGTCGCTGTCCATGCGGCCAGCCTCCATCGGGCCGGTCAAGAGCCTGCTGCGGCGCTGCAATCTGGATGAGGTGCGTGCGATCATCGAAAAGGCGCGCGATCAGGGGGACATGTCGGTGCGTCCGGCGGTGATGGAATATCTGCGCGCCCAGCATTCGGCGTGATCAGATCTGCAACCTGACGACATGGCCCGGGGCATGGGCAAGCCTGACCCGGGTGATCCGGCCCGCCTCGCTGAAGGTCTCGCGGTAGAGGACCAGGAGCGGCGTGGCCTCTTCGCATTCCAGATGGCGGGCGTCGAATGCCGTCGCGCCCTCTGACATGTAGGACATGTTGCCGTGGTCGAAGGGGGCGTTCTGGACCAGCCATTCGTTCGCGGAAAGAATGGTGAAATCGGCAGAGCCCGCCGCAGGTAGATGGGTCAGGTCAATCTCGCGGTCTTCGATGCCATAGGGGGCGCCATCGGCCTGGTGCAGTGTCTGCAGGCTGAGCAGGGAGCCCGCAACTTTCCGCATTAGCAGGCGGTGGCCATAGGTTTTTCCCAATGCCTCGACCTCCTTGCGCAGGACCGCGACGGACATTTGCGCCCGTCTCAGCGGCGACAGCGCGACCCTGGTGCCGGCACGCCTGCGGCGTTCCAGCCAGCCGTCATCGGCCAGCGCCTGAAGCGCCCGGTTGACCGTGGCACGGGCGCAGCCGAATTCTCGGGCCAGGGCAACCTCACCGGGGATCAGCCCGCCGGGGGGCCATTCGCGGTTCTGGATGCGGCGCAGGACTTCGGCCTGTACCTCTTGCCAGCCGGTGCTCACATCGCATCCTCAAGCCGCCGCAGGGTGGCGCGGTAGGCTGCGGTGATCGCATCGCGGGCGACATGGGTGCCGTCCCTGACCACATGGCGCCCGGCGGCCCAGACATCGCTGACGGCGGCGTCGGTGCCTGCGAAAATCCATGTGTCCAGAAGCTGATCGCCCCTGCGTCCGATGAAATCCGTGGCGTCACCGCCAAGGGCCACAAGATCGGCCCAGTGCCCTGGCGCAATCCGGCCAGCATCGCGCCCGGCAGCCTGCGCCCCGCCCGCACAGGCCATGTCGTAAAGGACGCGCCCGGTGGACTGGTCCGGCGTTGCCAGGACCGCGCGGTTCTGCGTGACAAGGCGCTGCGAATATTCCAGCGTCCGCAGCTCCTCTTTCAATGAAATCAGTATGTTGCTGTCTGATCCGATGCCAAGGGTGCCGCCCGCGTCGGCCCATTCGACGGCGTTGAAGATACCATCCCCCAGTGAGCTTTCCGTGAGCGGGCAAAGCCCGGCGACAGCACCCGATTGCGCCAGGCCGCGGGTCTCGGTTCTGGTCATCTGGGTGCAGTGGATCAGGCACCAGCGCGGCCCGAGGTCGAGGTGATCAAGCGCCCAGGTCACCGGGCGCGCGCCATAGGCAGCCTTGACCTCCTCCACCTCGGCCTTCTGTTCGGCCAGGTGCATGTGCAGCGGCCCCTTGTACTGCTGCAGATGGCGCAGCGCATCGGGTGTCACGGCCCGCAGGGAATGCGGTGCCACACCCAGCCGCGCATCCTCGGCGAGCCCTGCCACCGCCTGTTCTGCACCCGCCATGATCTGCATGTAGCCATCCATGTCATTGCCGAACCGCACCTGACCGGGTGCCAGCGCCCGGCCATCGACACCGCCCTGCATGTACATCACCGGCAGCAGCGTCAGGCCGATTCCGGTCTGATCGGCGGCGGCGCAGATGCGTTGGGCCATCTCGGCGCGGGCATCATAGGGGCGGCCACCGGGCCGGTGATGCAGGTAATGAAATTCGGCCACGGCGGCGAAACCGGCCTCCAGCATCTCCATCTGCACCTGCGCGGTGATCGCCTGCACGTCGTCCGGTGTCAGCTTGTCGAGGAAGCGGAACATCAGCTGCCGCCAGGTCCAGAAACTGTCCGTCTTTTCCGCGCCGCGCTGCTCGGTCAGCCCTGCCATGGCGCGCTGGAAGGCGTGACTGTGCAGGTTTGTGGGGGCAGGCAACAGGATGTCGACGCTTGAGCGGGCCTCCTGCTGAACCCCGGTAACAAGGTCGGTGATGCGCCCGCCCTCAAGATAGAGCGTCACATTGCTGGCCCAGCCATCGGGCAAAAGCGCCGTTTTCGCAAAGATGCTGTTCATGGTCTGCCCTCTTGACGACTCGGGGTGGGGTATGAATATGTCTATACATATTGAACAACCATTCCGTGAGGTCAACCCATGCAGCAGGTGCTCTGCAACGCGAGAATCGCAACAATGGACGGGGCAGGCTATGGGCTGGTGGAGAATGGCGCGGTGGTGCTGGACGCTGGCCGGATTGCTTGGGTCGGGGCCGATCTGCCCGAAGCCTACGCCGATCTGCCCCGGCAGGATCTGCAGGGCAGGCTGGTGACACCCGGTCTGATCGACTGTCACACCCATATCGTACATGGTGGCAACCGCGCAGCGGAATTCGAGATGCGGCTGAAGGGGGCCAGCTATGCCGAAGTGGCACAGGCGGGTGGCGGCATCGTCTCCACCATGGCGGCAACACGCGCGGCGGGCCAGGACGCGCTGATCGCTTCGGCCCTGCCGCGTCTGGACAGTCTGATCGCCGAAGGGGCCTGCGTGGTCGAGGTCAAGTCAGGCTATGGGCTGGACCTGGAGACAGAGTTGACCATGCTGCGCGCCGCCCGCGCCCTGGGCCGGCTGCGCCCGGTTCGGATCATCACCAGTTTCCTTGGCGCCCATGCGGTGCCGAAAGATTTCGACGCGGGGCCGGACGCCTATATCGACGAAGTCTGTATCCCCGCCCTGCGCGCCGCGCATGACGAAGGACTGGTGGACGCTGTTGACGGTTTTTGCGAGGGGATCGCCTTTGACCCCGGTCAGATCGCCCGCGTCTTTGACGTGGCACGCCACCTCGGGTTGCCCGTGAAACTGCATGCAGAGCAGCTTTCCCACCTTGGCGGCGCGCGGATGGCTGCCCGGTATGCTGCGCTGTCGGCGGATCACCTGGAATATGCCGATGCGGCGGATGCCCGCGCCATGGCAGAGGCAGGCACCGTGGCCGTCCTGCTGCCCGGTGCCTTTTACACCCTGCGAGAGCCGCAGGCCCCGCCTGTGGAAGCTTTCCGCGCCGCCGGAACCCGGATCGCCCTGGCCACCGACTGCAACCCCGGATCATCGCCGCTGACGTCATTGCTGTTGGCGATGAACATGGGCTGCACGCTGTTCGGCCTTACCCCGGAAGAGGCTCTGCGCGGGGTGACGGCGCATGCCGCCGCGGCGCTGGGCCTGACGGATTGCGGGCGCATCGCGGCGGGCCTGCGTGCGGACCTCTGCGTCTGGGATGTGCAGCATCCGGCGGAACTGGCCTATCGCATCGGCTTCAACCCCCTGCATCAACGCTATTTCGGAGGTGTCTCATGATCCTGAACCCCGGTCAGGTCAGCCTGAAAACGCTGGAGCGCATCTGGCGCGGCGATGATCCCGTGACGCTGGATGTGGCCGCGAAACCGCAGGTCGTGCGCGCCGCGGCGCTGGTGGCAGAGGCCGCAGCGGAGGCCGCGCCGGTCTATGGCGTCAACACAGGTTTCGGCAAGCTGGCCAGCCGCAAGATCGCGCCCGAAGACACCGAAACCCTGCAACGCAACCTGATCCTGAGCCATTGTTGCGGTGTGGGAACGGCGCTGGGCGCGCCGCTGACCCGGCTGATGATGGCGCTCAAGCTCAACTCGCTGGGGCGGGGCGCCTCTGGCGTGCGCTGGGAGATCTGCGCCCTGCTGGAGGGCATGCTGAACGCGGGCGTGATGCCGGTGATCCCCTCGCAGGGCTCTGTCGGCGCCTCGGGCGATCTGGCCCCGCTGGCGCATATGGCGGCGGTGATGATCGGCGCGGGGCGCGCGGTTTATGACGGGCAGGAAATGTCCGGTGCCACGGCGCTGGAACGGGCCGGTCTGACGCCCGTTGTGCTGGGGCCGAAGGAAGGGCTGGCACTGATCAACGGCACGCAGTTTTCGACCGCCTGCGCCTTGGCGGGCCTGTTCGAGGCACAGAACGCCGTGCGCAATGCCATGGTTATTGCGGCGCTCAGCACCGATGCGATCATGGGGTCCACCGCGCCGCTGCTTGCCGAAATCCACAGCCTGCGTGGCCACAGCGGCCAGATCGAGGTCGCCGCAGAGATGCGCGCGCTGATGGAGGGCTCCGAGATTCGCGACAGCCACCGCGAAGGCGACACCCGAGTGCAGGATCCCTATTGCATCCGGTGCCAGCCACAGGTGCTGGGTGCCGCGCAGGATGTGATCGGACAGGCCGCCCAGACGCTGGAGATCGAGGCGAATGCCGTCACCGATAACCCGCTGGTGCTGGTGGAGCAGGGGCTGATCGTCTCGGGCGGGAACTTTCACGCCGAACCTGTTGGTTTCGCGGCGGATATGCTCGCGCTTGCACTGGCAGAGATTGGCGCGATCGGGCAGCGGCGCGTGGCGCTGATGGTCGACCCGACCCTCAGCCACGATCTGCCGCCCTTCCTGACGCCCAATCCCGGCCTGAACTCCGGTTTCATGATCGCCGAGGTGACCACGGCGGCGCTGATGAGCGAGAACAAGCACCTTGCCAACCCTTGCGTGACCGACAGCACGCCGACCTCTGCCAATCAGGAGGACCACGTGAGCATGGCCGCGCATGGGGCCTACAGGCTGGCACGGATGGTGGATAATCTTTACGTGATTCAAGCAGTTGAGGCGATGTGCGCGGCCCAGGGGATCGAGGCGCGTGCGCCGCTTGCGACAGCGCCCCGGTTGCAAAGGGCCATCGCCTGTTTGCGCAGGGTGGTGCCGACACTGGCGCAGGACCGCTACCTTGCCCCGGATATCGAAGCTGCGACCGCACTGGTGCGCAGCGGTGCATTGGTGGAGGCCGCGACATGATCGAAGTGGTTCAGGGCAGCCTGCCCATCGTGCTGGGCCTGCCGCACACCGGCACCGAGGTGCCGCCGGACATCTGGGAGGGGCTGAACGAAACCGGCCGTGCGCTGGCCGATACTGACTGGCATATCGACCGGCTGTACAACGGCCTCGGGCTGGATGTCAGCGCAGTGCGCACAGCGATCCATCGCTACGTGATCGACGTGAACCGCAGCCCCGAGGACAATTCACTTTATCCCGGTTTGAATACCACGGGCCTTTGTCCGCTGACGGATTTTGACGGCAAGGTGATCCACCTGGAAGGTGCCGCACCCGACGCAGCAGAGATCGCGCGAAGGAAAGAGGCCTACCACAGGCCCTATCATGACGCCTTATCCACAGAACTGGCGCGGGTGAAGGCAAAGCACGGCGTAGTTCTCTTGTACGATTGCCACTCTATCCGGTCTGTTATCCCCTATCTTTTTGAGGATTCCCTGCCAGATCTGAACATCGGGACAAATTCATCCCAAAGTTGTTCACCGATCATGGAAAGGGCCATCCATACCCGGTGCAGGGCCGCGCAGGACTATAGAACGGCGCTTAACGCGCGCTTCAAAGGCGGCTGGACCACCCGACACTACGGAAAACCAACCGAAAACCAGCATGCGGTGCAGATGGAACTGGCCCAATCCACCTATATGGACGAGCGCCCGCCCTGGCATTGGCGCGCCGACAAGGCAGAGCGGCTCAGACCGGTGCTTTACCGTATTCTCAATGACTTGATCGAACTTCTTAACGAAAGGCCACTGCGATGACCGACCCCCGTCACAACATCCGCGACGTCTATCCTGCCACCGGAACCGAGATCACCGCCAAGAGCTGGCTGACCGAAGCGCCGCTGCGGATGCTGATGAACAACCTGCACCCGGATGTCGCTGAAAATCCACATGAATTGGTGGTTTACGGTGGCATCGGACGCGCGGCGCGCACCTGGGCGGATTTCGACCAGATTGTCGCCTCTCTGACCGCGCTGGAGGCGGATGAAACCCTTCTGGTGCAGTCAGGAAAGCCTGTGGGCGTGTTCAAAACCCATGAAAACGCGCCCAGGGTGTTGATTGCAAACAGTAATCTGGTGCCGCACTGGGCCAATTGGGATCACTTCAACGAATTGGACAAGCGCGGGCTGGCGATGTACGGCCAGATGACTGCCGGATCCTGGATTTATATTGGAACACAAGGGATTGTGCAGGGAACCTACGAGACTTTTGTCGAGGCGGGGCGCCAGCATTATGACGGCAACCTCACAGGAAAATGGATACTGACAGCGGGTTTGGGCGGCATGGGCGGCGCGCAGCCCCTCGCGGCCGTGATGGCGGGCGCCTGTTGCCTGGCCGTCGAATGCAACCCCGACAGCATCGCCTTCCGGCTCCGCACCGGCTACCTTGATGAACGCGCCGAAACGCTGGACGAGGCCCTGGCGATGATCGCGGCGTGGACCGCGAAGGGCGAGGCGAAATCGGTCGGCCTGCTGGGCAATGCAGCGGATGTCTTTCCCGAACTGGTCAGGCGCGGGGTACGCCCCGATATCGTGACCGACCAAACCAGCGCACATGATCCGCTGAACGGCTACCTGCCGCAGGGCTGGGGACTGGCCGAATGGCGCGCCAGGCGTGAAACAGATCCGAAGGCGGTGGAAAAGGCCGCGCGGGCCTCGATGAAGGTTCATGTCGCCGCGATGGTCGACTTCTGGAACGCCGGCGTGCCGACGCTGGACTACGGCAACAACATCCGCCAGGTGGCGCTGGAAGAGGGGCTTGAGAACGCCTTTGCCTTTCCCGGCTTTGTACCGGCCTATATCCGTCCCCTGTTCTGCCGGGGCGTGGGCCCGTTCCGGTGGTGCGCGCTGTCGGGCGACCCGGAGGACATCTACAAGACCGATGCCAAGGTAAAGGAGCTGATCCCCGACGACCCGCATCTGCACAAATGGCTCGACATGGCGCGGGAACGGATCAGCTTTCAGGGCCTGCCTGCGCGCATCTGCTGGGTTGGCCTGGGCCTGCGGGACAAGCTGGGCCTTGCCTTCAATGAGATGGTCCGCACCGGAGAGCTGAAGGCTCCCATCGTCATCGGGCGCGATCACCTCGATTCCGGCTCTGTCGCGAGCCCGAACCGGGAAACGGAGGCGATGAAGGATGGCTCCGACGCCGTCAGCGACTGGCCGTTGCTGAACGCGCTGCTGAACACGGCCAGCGGCGCGACCTGGGTGTCATTGCACCACGGCGGCGGCGTTGGCATGGGGTTTTCCCAGCATTCCGGCATGGTGATCTGCTGCGACGGCACCCCCGAGGCCGACCAGCGTATCGCGCGTGTGTTGTGGAACGACCCCGCGACCGGGGTGATGCGCCATGCGGATGCAGGTTATGAAACAGCGCTGGATTGCGCCCGCGAACACGGGCTGAACCTGCCGGGGATTCTGCGCTGACGGCAAGGCGGCGTGCGTGAGCAAAGCTCACGACACCCCGCCCGCCGTCCCGACAAAACGGCTTTCCTGTGATTTGGACGATACCTGCCTGAAAACCTGTCGGCACAAGGGTTACGAGGAGGTGTCCGGTGACGGTCTGGGCAAACTGAACGCGGCCCGTGTCAACGCCGGGATGGACGGGCACAAGTTCTAGTCGAACCGGGCTTGAAAGCTCGTCGGCGTCAGGGTGACATGGTGATCCAGCGGGGGGCGGAGCTCGAAAGCTCTTGGCCCCCGCGCGTTGTTGTAAATCCTGAAGAGATGCCAGATATCCCTGTTCTCATCCGCCACACGCAGTTCATTTTGTGAGATATGGAACGGTGTGCGATCCCAGCCATTTGTCGTTTTGACCTCAAGCAGGCGAGGGGTGCCGTCAGGCGTGAAGCTGGAAATGTCGTAGCCCGCGCCGTCGCCCTGAACATCACTGGTCCACTCCACTTTGTCAGCGAGGTCGTTTCTTCCTGCATCCCTGAGGGTGGCGCGTTCATGGGCCAGGGCACGTTCTTCGCCCAGCCGTCCGAGCGCGCGATTGCGTTCATCGCGCCCGGCAGCGTCAAAACGTTGCGCCGTGGCGGTCAATTTCTTCAGACCGCGGGGTGGCGGTTCGTTGCGCATGTGCGGCGGGGTGACAAGTTCAATCGTATCAGTGGAATATATCGCCTGAGGTTCCGCGAAACCGGAAAGCGGCATGATGCCACGGTTTGAAGTCAGCCACCGCGCGACCGCGTCCTCCAGTGACGTCTGGTAGTGCGCATTGGGTGCGTATCCGGGGAGCCAGATTTCTCCGGCACCCATAAGCACGCCACTGATGTTCATGTGCTTCCGCTCGATCGACGTTTCGGTGCGCTCGTTGATCTCCTTGATCTGCGCTAGCAGCGCGCGTCTGTGTTGAGACTTGTTGGGAGTGGCGCCGGAGAGAACCATACGGAACATGGCGAAGTAGTCCGCCACGATCAGGTCGTTCTCTTCGTCAGTCCAGTCCACCATATCAAGACCTTAGCCCCGGTGATAGAAGCTGTCACGCAGAGAGGCGAGTTTCATGGCAACCGTAAACCGCACCAGTATCCGCGCTGACTAGGCAGCGTAAAAAGCGTCTGCGTTGTCGAGGAGATTGGAGGCGAGTACCGGAATCGAACCGGTGTACACGGATTTGCAAGAGTATCTAAGAGACTGTTTTGAATTGATAAAGTGTTTAGATTGCCGTCGAGAATCGGAGGAACATATCAAGAATGTTTAGACGTGGAAGGGTTGTCGCGCGAAGTGGTGCAAACGAGAGCAGAGCAACGCCATCCGTCAATGAAAAGACGACTTCTCGGCGCCCGTTGTCGGCCCTAAGCCGACATTGGCCGAATTCAAAAACACCGCGGTGCAGCTTCCCCGAAGCAGACATTCTTCTTTTGGGCGTCACAGACGGCCCGTAAAATCACTCATATTATTATGTCGCTGTCGCCCCACAGTTCATCAAGATCGACGTCCCGGCTGTCGGGTTCGCGGGTCACATCTAGCCTATCTACCTGCAAGAGCATCGGAATATCGAATGTCGTACCGGTAACCACACAGGCTCCTTTTGGAAGAGAAGGGATTTGACTCTTCGACACCGAGTCAAGCGTAGAGATAGTATTATCTAGCAAGGCAAGGTCTCTATCATTGACAAGTCGATGAATAAAGAAATTGTGTACTTGGGAAACGATTGTTGCCGAAATATCCGAAGGACGCTGACTCGATAAAATAATAAACATTCCAAATTTCCGACCCTCTTTTATGATTTCTTCGAAGAGCTCCAACCTGTAGTCTTTCCAGCTCTCCGACTCCCTTGAGGATTGAGTGGACAAAATGTTGTGAGCCTCATCAACAACCAGGTGAACAGTAGAACTGGGCGGAGAGGTACTCGTTTTCTTATGGTGCTCATACAGCTGCTTCGCAATTAGAATTGGCACAATCTTCTTTATATCCTGTTTTACCTCCCTAAAGGAAATGACCTGGAGCGGTTTTACTTTCTCTACTGCTTCATCCTCAACCGATATCACTTTCTCTAAGTCGCCTTTGAACGATTCAATCCTACGGAGAAGGGGTTGAATATGGTCGTACTGAACTGCACCACCAAGCGCATCTCGAACAATCTGAAGATTTGCGCGAAGTTGAAGCTCTCTAATTCCCGAAATTTCATCGATGTTGATATCATCAACCTCGCTGAGAAATCGCTCCTCAACGAAATCCTCGTATTCCTCTTGGCTAAGAAAACGCCAATTTTTTCCGGCTTCAGGAAGTACGTGAAAGCTGTCAATATTATATCCACTTCGCAAACCGACTTCATCTAATGCTTCGGAAAGTTCATCGGCATCAAGAAGTCGAGCAAGGTGCTTAATTTGCTCCAATGCCTCTAGGCTCGGGTCCTTGGACTTCAACACCCGTTCGAGCGTCGCTCTCAAGAAGCGTTTTAAACTATTCGGCACTTCTGCGAAACGTTGCCGACCGGAAATTATTCGTCTCAGGAAAGGTTTTTGAGTGTTTGTGGTTGCCTGAAATAAGATACCAAGTGTTTCCGCGTCCCAGAACTCACTATCGCTCAAGGCGTATCGATCTGAATCTTTTCTGCGCGTACTAAGCTTTGTTACCGACTTATAATTCTCATCGCATATTTGTCCGCCAGAATACTCACCGTTGAAGTCGATCACGACAAACTTGCTCTTCCCAACCATCCTTTCGACCTTTAAGTCAAATAATGTAGTCAGGAGTTTCGCCAGAGTATTAGACTTGCCACTGCCAGTATTTCCAAAAATCCCAACATGAGTGTTGAAGAGGTCTTTCCACGGCAGCGAAATCTGAATTTCCTCTTTGAGCAGTTTGCCGATCGAAAATCCACCGCCGTCTTTTGGTTCAAAAATCTTCTCGACATTTACTTCCGGAATGAGCTTCGCTATGTCTCCAATTTTTGGTAAGAACTTTATACCATCGGAGAATATACCATCTTCAAAGTAACCAATCGGGCGAACTTTAAGCTTTCGGACATAGTGTTGTTCTGGGCCATCTCCTTCTTTCATGCGGTCGTCAAGATACTCTCCTTCAACCAAACACACTACTTCTCTGAATCCATGGTCGATTGCGATGAATTCTCTGATGGAAACACCCTTGAAAGCTGCGCCTCTGAAGAAGTGCGTTTCAAGATTTGAGTTTGTATTAGCCTTGATTGTAATTTCTATACCAACGACGGCTGTGACATGACCTATTTCAACCATATTACGAACCGGTGATCGATGGTGTGGATGTAGTAAAAACCTCTTCGTTGAACGCCTCGAAATCTAAAGGGCCGCCAGTCCTTACCAATTCTACATTTTCGAATGTGTTGAACTTGCTCTTCAATTCGTCGCGAGATCTGTCTGAGTAACAGCAAATATACACTTTGAGTGTAGGGTTGGACAGCGACCGCTTGATCAGTGAGAGAATGTGCTCATCGGCGAATGAAAACCCAAATACAATAAAAACCGTGTTGGGCTTCTCGAGCTCATAGCTTAGGGCACGCAGGGCTTGATAGTAGTGTTCTTCGAAGACAGTTTCGTGAAATTTCCATTTTGTGGGATTGACCACTGGTAGTTCCTTGTAGCTCTTCCAAAAGTCCTCAATTTCAGCGGGCGGCACAGTAAAGGATTTCGATGATATGTCTGTCTCATCGCAGGTATCATCTTGCAGAATTGACTCGAACACAGGGCTCATATGTGTAGGGACACCGTCTGCCCGGTTTGCCGATCTACCTCGATCATAGGAAACTTCAATGTCTTCTCCGTCTTTGTACCAATAGACGGAACCGTGGGGCTGGATCAGGTTAATTTGAGGGACGCTAATCTCGTGCCGGTCAAAAGCACCTTGATCTTTCCAGAAGCGATTAAAGCTCCTTGTTTGCAATGTTCTCTTGATGAATCCCGTGGCACCGTCGTTCAAGACAAAGTCGTACTTTTTGCTTTGAATCATCCGCTCAGCACAGTGCGCGATAATGCCATCATAATTGGTCGTGAATATATTTGCCTTCTTGGCTCCGCTTTTCTTGTTCAGCAGACTCAGGATTGTCGCCAAGAACTTAATGTAGTTCTTGAGGACTTTTTTCTGCGCTTTGCTGGTGCCGCCTATGGAAAAGCGTGACGCCGGAGCGATTACGTTCTCTACGTAGTAGGAGAACAGCAAGCACATGATATCATCATTACCTTCAAATTCCGTGGCAAGCGTCTCCAAGGTGTGCCAATTGGACGTATTGCTATCTTTCACGCTGAGCGCCAGCGTCGGGAGCAGACCTACGCTGGCTCCCGAACCGATGAGAAAGTTCAAATTCTTATCGTAGATGTCACTTCTACTGATCGTTGCCATGTCCCCCAGCTCCTTGTTTTTATTAGTATGGTTATCACTGTAGCTGAGCAAAGGTAGATGCTGAACTGAAAATTCGTGGTGACTGTCGAACAATAATACGCTTCCGGTTGCGGTTGTCTTGATGCTCACTACCGCACGTCTTTTTCGTCGTAACTGCGAAACGGGGAAGTTATGCGCTGAGCGAGCGAAGTTCTAGATCAACGGGTCAACTGAAACCTGACCGTGACTGAGCGGTCAATGGCGCGCCTCTTCTGCCAGATAGTCGCCTACGCTTTGGGTGCTCAGGTCCCCTTATTGCACATCTCTGCTGCCTTTTCAGAGGGCAGCGAAAGTTTGATATCCCTGCACTCTTTCTATCACCGCGCAAATGCATAGAAAGCCCGCTTACCGACGGTTTTGCCTATGCTGCGAGCTATCGCCTCTTCTGGTTTTCACGCATCTGCTGCGCGGCAATCGCTCTGATCCGTTGGCGCACCTTCTTGGTATAATGCAGCACCATTGCCGGGCTTTGACCCGTCACGGCTGCGACTAGGTCGTCGCTGCACCCGGCTTCAACCAGCTCACAGGCCGCGTTGTAGCGCCAGCTGTGGATGTCATAGTCAACTGCCCCGATTTGCTCTCTGACCTTCCGCACGGCGGCTGAGGCGCCGCGATAGGACCAGCGGTTAGTACAGCGTTCATTTGTGACGATGAAAACGGAATGGCGCTTAGCAGCCTCCAAGGCCTGTTGCAGTTGGGGGAGGATTGGCACCCATAGTTCTTTCTTGGTCTTGCTCTGCCGTACAAATACCGCGCCATCCTGAATGTCCGACCAGCGCATTTCCAGAACGTCACCGATCCTTTGTCCGGTCCCGACGCAGAGTTCCATGACAAGGCGCTGTCTGGTGCCGAGCGGGCAGGTGGCCCGGTAGGTATCCAAAAGCTCTTGTGGCCAGGGCTCGCGTTCGCGCTTGTCGGTCTTGAGTTCGGAAACACCCCGTGCCGGGTTACTTTCGCGCCAACCAAGATCGACACAGTGTTCCATCAGGACTCGTAGGACGCGCAGGGAGTAGTTGGCGAAGTACGCCTTTTCCGCGTTGGAATCCCGCAGGCGGATCACGTCCTTCCGTTGCAGCTTGGCCGGGTTCCGGTCGCCCATGATGGAAATGAAGAATTCCAGATATTTGTCGTAATCCAGACCGGTGCGCGGTTTGAGGTTCCGATACCTGGGGGAGTTCCGGTAACTCTTAATCAGCGCCTTGAAGCTGCGCGATGCGATAACTTTCGGCTTATCCTTGGCAGAGAGTATGTCGGCGTACTCTTTCCAGAACGCCGCCGTGCCAAACTCGTTTTCGAATTTTTGTGAAGGCCACCCGCGCCGCTGGAAGTAGATTCCGTTGCGCTGGCGGTAGACATGCTTTGGCAACTCGCGTTTAGCCATTCCGCATGTCGATTCTGTCAAACTCGTCGGCAATCTCGCCAGAAGACAGTTCAAGCTCAATTTTTCGACCATCGATAGAGACACGGGTGACCATTTTGCCTGCTTGCTCGAATGCGCGGAGCAGGCTGAGTGCTTTTTGTTCCATGTTCGTCGCCGCCATCTTCACACCAATCGTTCAACTTATGTTGGGTTTGCGCGCCTTTGTCAGAGCGAATTTGCACCGGGTGCTCATGCAAACCGTGTTGATGGTGGGAAGGTAGCGTGGCGGGACTCACGGCTCAAGCACTAGGGGGATTAAGTGCCAGCGGCATCGTCTCCCAGTCACTAAACGCATATACGGTTTGGTGGCATTGGGGGCGCACTTGCTGATCGTGTTGAGCTACGGGATCGGAATTTCGTTGACAGTTGAATCCGATGTATCATCGCGCGAGCGGCGGTGTGAGGTGGTTTCTAATCGTTGCCGCAGTCACTAAATGCATATCTGGTCAAGGTAGTGTTGTTTGGGCCCGCCTTCTGCCCCCTCCGATACTTACGTCTACGGGGGCAAAAGGCTCTGACAGTGCGCCGACTGTAGAGGGTAAAGGTTGCCTCGAAAAATCGGACAAGATTTCAGAGCTTTCCGAGATCGGGTGATAGCTGTCAAGGCTCAACGGCAGCTTGGGGGTGGTATCCGATTGATTATGCGGCAAGTCGCGGGGCAGCCTATTAGCGGACCGCTGTTGAAGCATCGTTCGCCAAGTGCAGCGTGGTCTATGGCGAACTGTTGCTCGAAAGGGAACAGAACAAAAACAGAATGTTTAGACATTTGTTTAGACGCGCGGGCGGTCTAGTTGTTGGCTTGTTCTAAGTCATTGAAAATAAATGGAGGCGAGTAGGAGAATCGAACTCCTGTACACGGATTTGCAATCCGCTGCGTAACCACTCCGCCAACTCGCCAGCCGATGGGGTGATGCACTGCTATCTGATCACATCTGTGCCTGCAAGTCCCATGAAGCGGTGAAAATGAGGTTCGGGCCGTTGCCGCGCCGCGAGTGATGTGGCACACCTGATCAAAGAGAATCTGAACAGATGAGTTTAGCTGATGATCGATTTCGCCGCGCGCCGCAATATGATGGTCGATACCCAGGTCCGACCCTCCGATGTGACCAAGTTTCCGATCATAGAGGCGATGCTGTCCGTGCCGAGAGAGGACTTTGTTCCATCTGCCCAACGCGAAGCGGCCTATATGGGAGAAAACCTCGACCTGGGGCAGGGGCGTGTCCTGCTTGAGCCGCGCACCCTGGCCAAGATGCTGGACGTTCTGGCGATCACCAACCGGGAACTTGTGATGGATGTCGGTGGGGGCATGGGCTATTCCACCGCAGTGATCGCCCATATGGCCGAAGCTGTCGTTGCCGTCGAAGAGGATGAGGCCATGGCCCACGAGGCGCAGGAAGCGCTGATGGCCGCTGGGGCGGATAACGCGGTGGTGCATGTCGGCCCGCTGGTCGAGGGCGCGCAGCAACATGGTCCCTATGACGTGATCATCCTTCAGGGCGGCGTGCAGCAGGTGCCAGCCCCCTTGCTCGATCAACTCAAGGAAGACGGGCGGATCGCGGCATTGTTCATGAACGGTGAATTGGGCGAGGTGCGCGTCGGCCGCAAGCGCGGCGCGGACATCAGCTGGCGGATGGCCTTCAATGCGGCGGCGCCGGTATTGCCGGGTTTCGGGCGCGAGGTTGCCTTCGAATTCTGATAAAAACAGACCCGGCGGCATGCCGGGCCGAGGATATGAGCAGAGAGAAACTCATGATGCAGGTGACTTCCATCCAGAAACTGCGGCGCGCGGCGGGCATTGTCTGTCTTGCGACGGCGCTGGTGGCCGCGGACCGGCCGGCTCAGGCCGAAACATTGGCGGATGCGCTGGTCGGGGCGTACAACCATTCAGGGTTGCTGGAACAGAATCGCGCGGTCCTGCGGGCCGCCGACGAAGATGTCGCCGCTGCCGGTGCCGCGTTGAAGCCGGTTCTGCGCTGGACCGCTGACCTGACCCAGAGCTACCGCGATTCGCCGCCACAGGGCTTTTTCGCGACAACAGGCAGTTCCAATTCGCTGAATGCATCGATCAACCTGATTGCCGAGGTGCTGATCCATGATTTTGGCGCCTCTGCCTTCCGCATCGAGGCGGCCAAGGAAACGGTGCTTGCCACCCGCGATTCGCTTTTGAACGTCGAACAGCAGATCCTGTTGCGTGCGGTCAGCGCCTATATGGGTGTGATCGAAGCATCGGAATTCGTGGCGCTGCGCCAGAACAACGTGCGGCTGCTGACGCAGGAGCTGCGCGCGGCACGCGACCGCTTTGAAGTCGGTGAGGTGACCCGGACCGACGTTGCACTGGCCGAGGCACAGCTGGCGAATGCCCGAAGCGGCCTGGCCGGGGCCGAAGGCGACCTGTTGCGCGCGCAGGAAGAGTACCGTACCGCCGTGGGCCGCAAGCCCGGCCGGTTGAGCGGACCGCCCAAGCTGCCCGCGATCAGCAATGACATCGACACTGCCAAGGGGCTGGCATTGCGCCGCCATCCGCTGCTGCAGTCTGCCCAGCACCAGGTGGCCGCTGCCGACCTGTTGATCCGTGCGAGCGAAGCGGCGATGGCGCCGCAGATCAAGCTCTCCGGCTCGGTCGGCGTGTCCGAGGAATTCGGCAACCAGAATTACAACAACAATGCCTCCATTGGCCTGGGTGTCAGCCAGACCATCTATCAAGGCGGTGCATTGTCATCTGCCGCGCGCAAGAGCATGGCGCAAAGGGATGCGCAGCGGGCCAACCTGCATGTGGTGCGCTTTGATGTCGAACAGGCGGTTGGCAATGCCTATGCCGGATTTGCCTCTGCCAGAGCGCAGCTTGAAGCATCCGAGCGTCAGATTCGCGCGGCACGTATCGCTTTCAGGGGCGTGCGCGAAGAAGCGACGCTGGGCGCGCGCACCACACTGGATGTGCTGGACGCGGAACAATCCCTGCTGGATGCCCAGTCGACGCAGGTTTCGGCCCGCGCGAACCTTTATATCGCCGCCTATTCGATCCTGTCGGCGACGGGACAGTTGACAGCGGCCAGCCTGGGGCTGCCGGTGCAGATCTATGACCCTGCGGGCTATTACAATCTGGTCAAGGACGGCCCGGCAAAGGAATCCCGGCAGGGGCGTCAACTTGACCGTGTTTTGCGGGCTTTGCAAAAAGACTGACAATTTTCAGCGCCCCATTGTGGGAATCTCTGATCCGCGCTAACCTCCGCGTGAGGAATGAGTGGTAAAAATCTATGTCCGACCCCGTCACAAATGCCGAGGTGGAGGATGTCCTGTCTTCGATCCGTCGTCTGGTTTCTGAAGATAAACGTCCTTTGCAGACCAAAACCCGGCCCGTTGTCTCTGACCGGCTGGTGTTGACCCCTGCCTTGCGTGTTGCAGAGCCCGACGTCGAAACGCCGGACAAAGCTGACGATGCCATGGCGCAGGACTGGTCCGAAGAGGATGCCGCATTCGAGGCGGCCTATGGCGAAGATGCGAGCGATGAAATCTCGGTCGGGAAGGGACCTGCGCCCGATACCCCGGAAGGTGATGAAGCCCTATCCGCCGCGCCGGACTTCGCCGGTGATCCGGCTTCCGGTGATAGCGAAACAGATCTGGATGACCCGGCCCTCGATTACGAAACCGATCCCTATAATTTCGCCGATGATGCCGACCAGGATGGCGAGGGGGGCCGTGAAGGCTACACCTTCGATGACGCATTCCAGGATGCGGACGAGGATGAAGCCGTGGCACCGGGGCCGGATGCGGATGATGATGCCACACCCGCCCGGCATGACGCCCAGGCCGCAACGCTGAGCGCCAAGATTGAAGCGCTGGAAACCGCAATCGGCAATATTTCAGAAACCTGGGAACCGGACAGCCCGGGTGATGGTGAATATTCCGGCACCGAAGCGCCTGCGATGGCATGGGAAGATGATGTGGAGCAGACGGTCTCGACCGCGCGCCTGCACAACCTTCCCGAAGACCGGGGCGAACAGCCGGATCCCGCCAGCTTCTTCAGTGATCGGAGCGCGGAAGGTCAGGCCAAAGCCGACCAGGCTGACGCGGCGGAAGATGCCAAGGTGGCAAAATCCGACGAACGCCCTGTGTTTGCCGAAGATGATCAGCTGCTGGACGAGGAAGCGCTGCGCGATCTGGTCAGCGACATCGTGCGGGCCGAACTGCAAGGCGCATTGGGTGAACGGATCACCCGCAATGTGCGCAAGCTGGTGCGGCGTGAAATCCACCGCGCCCTGACCGCGCAGGAACTGGAATAGCGCTCAGATCTCGCCTGCAAGCGACAGCAGCAGGTCCACGTCCATGTAGCTTTCGACATGCTCCGCCAGGGCGTCCAGCGTCTTGTCCACGCCAAGATCGAACTGGTGGGATGAGGTGACGCCGAAATCCGCCAGATAGGCGCGGCGGAAATCGTCGGACGTGAAGATCCCATGCATGTAGCACCCCTGGACGCGGCCATCTTCGCTGGTGGCCCCTTCGGATGTGCCATCAAATCTCAGCCAGCCCCGCGCGCAGTCAGGGCCGGTGGTTTCCCCGATATGAATCTCATACCCGGACAGGGCTGTGCCGCTTGCCGGATGGGTGCCGGTCTTGAGGGACAGGTGCTTTTTGGGGGCCATGACGGTGGCAATGTCGAGATGCCCCAGCCCGGCCACTTCTGATGGTGGCCCTTCGATGCCATGCGGATCGGCGATCCGCTGACCCAGCATCTGATACCCCCCACAAAGCCCCAGCACATGCCCGCCACGCCGGATATGCGCGGCCAGGTCGATGTCCCAGCCTTCGGCACGAAAGGCCTCAAGGTCGGAAATGGTGGCTTTGGAGCCGACCAGCAGCACCAGATCGGCCTCGGCGGGCAGGGGCGTGCCGGGCATGATCATGCGCAGATCCACGCCCGGCTCGGCCGCCAGCGGGTCCAGATCATCGAAATTGGCAATGCGCGGCAGGCGCGGCACCGCGATCACGCAGCCTGCGCCGCCAGAGCGTGCGCGTGCGGGCAGGTCCATCACATCTTCGGCGGGCAGGCGGTGCGCCTGGTCGAACCAGGGGATCACGCCCAGGCTGGGCCAGCCGGTGCGCCGCGCGATGTCGTCGCGGCCCGCATCGAACAGGCTGCGGTCACCGCGGAACTTGTTGACGGCAAAGCCCCGCACCATTGCGTTGTCCTGCACTGACATGACCGCCTGCGTGCCCACGATCTGTGCAATCACGCCGCCCCGGTCGATGTCACCCATCAGGATGACGGGCACACCGGCAGCATTGGCAAAGCCCATGTTGGCAATATCGCCCGCGCGCAGGTTCGTCTCGGCCGGGCTGCCCGCGCCCTCCACGATGATCAGGTCTATGCCCTTCGCCAGCCGGTGAAAGGACTCCAGCACATGGGGCATCAGCGCCTGTTTGTTCGCGCCAAATGCCGCCGCCTCCTGATGGCCTGCCACCTTGCCCTGTACCACCAGCTGCGCCCCCGTGGCCGACTGGGGCTTCAGCAGGATGGGGTTCATGTCCGTATGCGGCGCCACCCCCGCTGCACGGGCCTGCAGCGCCTGAGCGCGCCCGATCTCGCCGCCGTCTTCGGTCACGGCGGCATTGTTGGACATGTTCTGCGGCTTGAACGGGCGCACCCGCAGGCCCCGGTTCACGCAGGCGCGAATCAAACCGGCCACGATCATGGATTTCCCCACGTTCGAACCGGTGCCCTGGATCATGATGGCTTTGGTCATTTCAGCGCCTTTGCAACTGGTGCGCAAGCTGGCGCAAATCGCGCGGAGGGAAAAGGGGGATGTGACCTCGGCCCTTCCGCCCCGCGCGAAAAAAAAACGCAGCCCTGAGACTGCGTTTGATCTTGTTCTGATAGCGGAGGGAGGATCAGGCCGCTTCGGCCTGCTGAGCAGCATTGCGCCGCTCGGATTCTTCACGGCTCAGGGCGACGGAGGTCCTGACACCTTTTCCAACGAAATCCATAAGCCCGGTCACGACGCGTTCGTTCGGGTCGATGCCGGCACAGCTCAGCACTTCGCGCCCGTCACGAGACCGCGCCCAGCGGGCAATCTGCTCTGGTCCGTTACCGTATTTCTTGTCGTCCGCAATCGCGTCATCAAGCGCTGCCAGTACCACGGCAGCGAAGAGTTTCCTGGCCCGATTCCCTTGCTCGTTATTGAAAGCGGTGCCATCAACGAAATCTTTCATCTCGTCGTCCTTTCTATTATTCTTGCTCTTGTCATTTCGGCGTGCGGCCTCTTATGACGGATATCACTCGATTCGGATACCGATATTTCGCATGTCTCCCATGCAGTGAACGCATGACCTTTCGCGGTTGCAGCATAACCCGCGCTCGCCTTGCAGGGAGCCGATGCGCCAGATATAGGATGCGATGAACATACATCAACCTTTATGACGGTTTTGCAAAATGCCAAAAATCAATGGAAACGAGATCCGCCCCGGCAATGTGCTGGAGCATAACGGCGGCCTCTGGGCAGCGGTCAAGGTCGACCATGTGAAACCCGGCAAGGGCGGGGCCTTTGCCCAGGTTGAGCTGCGCAATCTGCGCAATGGGTCCAAGCTGAACGAACGCTTCCGGTCTGCGGACAAGGTCGAGCGTGTGCGGCTGGAGCAGAAAGATCAGCAATTTCTTTATGAAGACAATGGGATGCTGGTCCTGATGGATACCGAAACCTACGAACAGGTGCAGCTCTCCGCCGAGCTTCTGGGCGACCGCCGCCCCTTCCTGCAGGACGGCATGATGATCGTGGTGGAATATCACGAGGCAGAGGCGCTGAACGCCTCACTGCCGCAAAAGGTCGTTTGCAAGATTGTCGAGACCGAGCCGGTGGTGAAGGGGCAGACCGCTGCCAACTCCTTCAAACCCGCCATTCTTGACAATGGTGTGAAGGTTTCCGTGCCTCCCTTCGTCGGCCAGGACGAGGATATCGTGGTCAACACCGAGACGATGGAATACGTCGAACGCGCCTGAGGCGTCAGGCCCGTGACGTGACGTTATGCTGCGGGTGCAGCGCAAACCGGTGCGGATAGGGCGAGGCCCGCTCATTTTGTCATAGCTGAGTCCGGCCCGTTCCATGTGACCTCGGCGGTATCGGCGGTCATCGGACCTGTAGCGCGATCAAACCTGAGGTAGGCGATGGCCTTGCCATCCGCCTGCGTCAGCAGGGTGCCCGCGGGTTTGTCACCAGACATAAGCTCTGTGCCGACGGAGGCCGATCCTGCGACATCGACCTGTGCCAGACCCTTGCGCAGCGTCGTCTTGTGCCGCATCCGCGCGGTGACCTCCTGGCCGACATAGCAGCCTTTCCGGAAATCGACGCCGTTCAGACGGTCCAGCCCGGCCTCCAGCACGAAAGTATCGGGCGTCAGCTCCACGCCGGTTTCGGGGACAAGATGCGCCACGCGCAGGCTGTCCCAATCGGTTTCGTCATCCGTTTGCGGCTGGGCGCGGTAGGCGCGCCAGCCCATCTGCGGATGACGGGGGTCGGCATAGCCGTCGGGCGGTGGTGTCCCGATGCCGCGATGCAGGTGCAATCCGGTGTCTTCGATCGTGACTGAGGCGCGCAGCTTGTACATCGTCAGCCGCTGCACCAGCATATCGCCCAGGCTCTCCGCGACATCGAGCAAGATTGCGCCATCCTCCTGACCGAGGACAAAAAAGTCGGCCAGATACTTGCCCTGCGGCGTGAGAAGGGCGGCATAGATCGGCCCTTTATCCAGTTTGCGGATGTCGTTGGTGATCAGGCCCTGAAGGAATTCGCGGGTGTCCTTGCCCGACAGGCGCAGGATACGGCGGTTTGTCATGATGGTGTCCTTTCTGCGGTAGCCATGACATATAGCTTCCGTCCAGCGTTCAAAAGGGGGCACCATGCGCGCGCCGATCACGGTCATCATTCCGACATTGAATGCGGCAGACGTGCTGCCGGATTGTCTGACGGCGCTGATGGAAGGGCTGGAGGCCGGAATCATCCGCGAATTGATCGTCAGCGATGGCGGATCGGATGATGCGACAGCGGCGCTGGCACAGGCCTGGGGCGCGCAGGTTCTGCAGGGCGCGCCGTCGCGCGGGGGGCAGCTGCGCCGCGGCTGTGCGCAGGCCAGGGGCGAGTGGCTGCTTGTCCTGCATGCCGATACGCGGCTGCAACCCGGCTGGGCCGATTGCATGCGCTATCACATCCGCAACAGCAGCAACGCCGGGTGGTGCCGCCTGAGATTCGACAGGGGCGGGCTGCCGGCGCTGTTGGTCAGCGGCTGGGCCAACCTGCGCAGCCGTTTCGGACTGCCCTATGGGGATCAGGGGCTTTTGATTTCAAAGGCGCTTTACGAAAAGACCGGCGGTTTTCCCGACATCCCGCTGATGGAAGACGTGGCAATCGCGCGCGCCTTGCGGGGGCATTTGTCGGGGCTTGATACCGTTGCTGTCACCAGTGCCGAAAAATACCAGCGCCAGGGGTGGCTGCGACGGGGTCTGCGCAATCTGTGGACTTTGGTGCGCTACAGCGCGGGCAGCGACCCGGAGCAGCTGGCTCAGGGGTATCGGCGGTAGGGCAGGTCGGTCCGGGAAAATTGCGGTGCAATCCTGCCGGCCGGAGATTTTGCTGACCCTGCGGTGTCTTCCGGTCTGCATCGCGTCACATGATGACATGTCATTTTTGACATGTCTCAGAAGACATATCTTGCATGACATGTCATCATTCCGACCATAAGGGCGGCTTGGCCATGCGCCTCAGGCAGTTGATAAGCGGGTCAATCCGCCAGCCAATATGGTCCGCCCGTTTGTCAGCGACGGCCCCGGCCAGATCGCGACGATCAGCGCACCACATGGCAATGCTCAACCGAACAGGCGTTGGCCAATCCGTTGCAGAAGGTTTGGTGCGGCGGGGGCAAGCCCCCGTTCACGGGCCCGCAGCGCGCGCATGCCCCGGATGTCCGACACTGTCTTGCCGTCTTCGAACTGCAAACGATAGAGGTTTGCATAGATCCCGCCGCGCGCCAGCAACTCCTCATGGGTGCCTTCATCCATCACCTGGCCCCGGTCCATCACGATGATGCGGTCGGCGCTGCGGATGGTGGCAAGCCGGTGGGCGATCACAATGGTGGTGCGCCCGGCCGAAAGCCGGTCCAGCGCGTCCTGCACCACCTGTTCAGACTGCGCATCCAATGCGCTTGTCGCTTCGTCCAGCAGCAGGATCGGCGTGTCGCGCAGCAGCGCACGGGCGATCACCACCCTTTGCCGTTGCCCCCCCGACAGCGCAGAGCCGCGCGGCCCCACCTTAGTATCCAGCCCGTGCTCAAGCTTGGGCAGGAAATCGGCCACATGGGCCGCTTTCAGTACCTCCTGCAGGCGCGCCTCGCTGACATCCGTCCGGCCCAGCACGATGTTCTCGCGCAGGGTCTCGTCAAACAGCAGCGCTTCCTGCGTCACAACAGAGAAGAGACCGCGCAGGTCCGCCAGCGTCAGGTCCTTGACCGAGGTGCCACCGATGGTGACTTCGCCCGCCTGCGGGTCGATGAGCCGGGTCAGCACGTTGAAAATCGTCGACTTCCCGGCACCCGAAGCCCCGACAAGCGCCGTTGTCTCGCCTTCCTTCGCGGTCAGGGTCAATCCGTCCAGCACCCTGGCCTCGCCAAAGGACAGGGTCACATCCTTCAACTTGATATCGGTGCCGGGCAGCGGCAGTGCCTTGGGGTGCTGCGGGTTGCTCTGGGGCGCGGGGGCATCCAGTAGCTCCTTTAGCCGCTCCAGCGCCGCTGCCGCCGTCTGCCACAGCCCGCTGACCCCGCCCAGCCGCCGCAGGGGACTGAAGGTAAAGCCCATGGCGGTGAAAAACGTCATGAACTGGCCGATTGTCTTGTCGCCCGAAATGATCTGGCTGCCGCCATAAAGGATCACAGCCATGAAGCCGATGCCGGACATGATGTCGATCATCCCCGGTATCGCGGAATTGCCAAAGGCGGCGCGGACTTCGGTGGTGATGAACCTGCGTGTCAGGTCGCGGTATTGCCGCGACTGGTATTCTTCCAGCGCATTCAGCTTGATCTGGACGATGCCGTGAAACACTTCGTCCAGCCGGGTTGCCAGATGCGCGCCCAGATCACGCGCTTCGCGGGCACGGCGGCGCACAAAGCGTTGGGCGGCAGCAGCGGGCAGCACCATCAGCGGCACCCCGATGCAGGCCAGGAACGCCCAGACCGGATCAATCGAGATCGCCACCCCCAGCAGCACCAGCAGGCCGATGGCATCGCGGCCGGCACCCGTGATGACCGCGCGCCAGACATCGCCCACGGCATTCACGTCCGATTGCACCCGCTGGATCAGGAAACCGGGGGGATGCGACTGATGAAACGCGCCATCCTGGACCATCAGCTTGTCCAGCAGTTCGATGCGCATATCGGCGGCGGTGCGCTGCGCGATGCGGGTCAGCAATACCTTCTGGATCACCCCGGCAATGGCGCGCATCGCAAAGATGCCGACCAGCACCAGCCCGACCCATTTGAGCGCGCTGCGGTCCCCGGCGACAAAGACAGTGTCGAACATCGGTTCCATCAGCCGTGCCAAAGCACCCAGCGTGCTGCCCTCGATCCCCATGAAGATCATGGCGACGATCATCAGCTTGGTGTGTTTCTTCAGGTAATCCCGCCAAAGCCAGCGCAACAGCTCGCCCGACGTGTAGGTCTGATCGTTCATATCGACGTGGACGCTCCTTTGGGGCGGTCTGCAGACCTATCTACGCAACCCATGGGGACAGGGCAAGGCAGGTGACATATTGACGCCGGATCAAGGGGGCGTAGTGTCGGCCCGATCATAGCTCCCACAACAAGGCATACCCATGGCAAAGACTCCGAAACTGGCGCAGGGGCGTCCTTATCTTGCGATTCCCGGACCTTCGGTCATGCCCGACGCGGTGCTGCGCGCCATGCACCGGGCCGCGCCCAATATCTATGCCGGTGAGCTGACAGAGATGATGCCCGGGCTGGTCACTGACCTGAAACGGGTCGCGCGGACGGATCATCACGTGGCCATGTACATCGGCAACGGCCATGCGGCCTGGGAAGCCTCCCTCTCCAATGTGCTTCAGCCCGGCGACAAGGTTCTGGTCCCCGCCACCGGGCGGTTCGGGCTGGGTTGGGGGCAGATGGCCAGAAGCCTCGGGCTGGAGGTGGATATCATCGACTTCGGCAGGCAATCCCCGATGGACATGGACCGCATCGCCGAGGCGCTGAAGGCCGATACGGGCCATCAGATCAAGGCGGTGCTGGCCGTGCATGTGGATACGGCAACCTCCATCCGCAACAACATCGCGGCCCTGCGCGCGGTGCTGGACGATGTGAACCATCCCGCGCTGCTGATGGCCGATTGCATCGCCTCGCTGGGCTGTGACGTCTTCGAGATGGACGCCTGGGGCGTGGATGTCATGGTGACGGGCTGCCAGAAGGGCCTGATGGTGCCGCCGGGCATGGCCTTTGTCTTTTTCAATGACCGGGCAGAGGCGGCGCGCGCCAGATTGCCCCGCGTCAGCTGGTACTGGGACTGGAGCCCGCGCGCCCACCCGGAGGAGTTCTTTCAATACCACGGGGGCACCGCCCCCACCCATCATCTTTATGGTCTGCGCACTGCCCTCACCATGATCCACGACGAGGGGATCGAACAGGTCTGGGCGCGCCATCTGTTGCTGGCCCGTGCGGTCTGGGCCGCCTGCGAGGCCTGGTCCGCGGCCAGCACCTTCGGGATGAATGTCGCCGATCCGGCCAACCGCAGCTGCGCGGTGACCGCCCTGCGCCTGCAAAGCCCGCATGCCACCGAATTGCGCAACTGGGTCGAACAGGAGCTGGGCCTGACCCTTGGCATCGGGCTTGGGATGGCCGAACCGGGCGATCCGGCGCGCGACGGATTTTTCCGGCTGGGGCACATGGGCCATACCAACGGCCATATGATCATGGGCCTTCTGGGCGGGATCGAGGCCGGCATGCGCGCAATGAAGATCGAACACGGCCCCGGCGCGCTGGAGGCGGCAGCAGATGTGATTGCAGGCGCCTAACCTTCCAGCGCCATGATCATGTCGACCCTTGTGGCATGGCGTCCGCCTTCGAAGGCGGTGTCGAGAAACGCATCGACAATGTCGAGCGCGACGCCATCGCCGATCACCCGCGCCCCCAGGGCCAGCATGTTGGCATCGTTATGCGCGCGGATCATCCGGGCCGAGAAGACGTCAGAACAGACGCCGCAACGAATCCCTGAAACCTTGTTCGCGGCCATCATGATCCCCTGGCCGGTGCCGCAAAGCACGATCCCCAGCGCGCAATCGCCTGATGTCACATGCCGCGCGGCGGCGGCACCGTGGTCGGGGTAATGCGTGCTCTCGGGTGTCTCGGGGCCGATGTCGACCACCTCATGGCCACGTGATGTGACATGGGCGGCAACGGCGCGGCGCAGGTTGATGGCGGCATGATCGCTGGAAAGCACAATGCGGAGGCTGGAGGACATGGGGCAGGCCTTTCGAAAGGGTGTCTGGAGCGCGGTGGCCGCGCGCGCCCCTATTGCCGTGTCGCGGCGATGCGATCAATCACCTTGTTCACCACCCAGCCCAGAACCGCTGCCGCGATCAGACCCCAGATTGCCCAGATCGCCATCAGCACCCATGCCAGATTGACGCCGAACATCACGATGCAGGCCTGAGTGTAGTTCGGGGCAGCGGGACGGTCATGGGGCTCGCGCATCGGTCTCTCGCAGCTTGATCGTGATCAAGTATATAGGCCGATTGTGCCGAGTCAGCCCTTTTCTGCATCCGCCAGCGCGCCCGGCAACGCTGCGGCAAAGGCATCGAGATCCGCAGGCGTGCCGCAGCTGATGCGAATACAGCGGTTCTGCGGCGCTGCAAAGGGCATGCGCACAAAGATGCCGCGTGCGACCAGACCGTCCAGCACAGCCTTGGCATAGGCGTGATCCCGACCGCAGTCTATGGTAACGAAGTTCGCCGCCGAAGGCAGCGGTGCCAGCCCGTGCTGGCCTGCGATCTGCGCGATCCGGTCACGGGCCGCGGCGATTTCGGCCTGCACATGGGCCAGCCAGTCCAGATCCTCCAGTGCCGCCAGCGCACCGGCCTGCGCCGCGCGGTTCATGCCGAAATGGTTGCGGACCTTGTGGAAGGCGGTGATCAGTTCAGGCGCCCCGAGCGCGTAGCCCACCCTCGCGCCTGCCAGCCCGTAAGCCTTTGAAAAGGTGCGCATACGGATGACGCGCGGATCGTCAAAAGGCAGCGGCAGCGCGGTGCCTTCGGGTGCTGTCTCCACATAGGCTTCGTCCAGGACCAGCAGCGTGCCCTCGGGCAGATTGCTCATCGCGGCGGCAATATCGGCGCCCCGGTGCCAGCTGCCCATCGGATTGTCCGGATTGGCCATGTAAACCAGCTTGGCGTCCACTTCCGCCGCCCTGGCGAAAAGGCTTTCCGGGTCTTCGCCATCCGCGACGTAAGGCACCTTGTGCAACGCGCCACCAAAACCCGCGACATGGTAGTTGAAGGTCGGATAGGCGCCGTCCGAGGTGACAACCGCATCCCCGGGTGCCACGAAAAGCCGCACGAGATAGCTCAGCAGCCCGTCGATGCCTTCGCCCACCACGATATTCTCCATCGTCGTGCCATGGTGCCGGGCCAGGGCCGCCCGCAGATCGTGGCTTTCGGGATCGCCATACATCCAATGGCCGGTTTCAGCCATGGCCGAAAGGGCGCGGGGCGAGGGGCCAAAGACGTTCTCGTTCGCGCCCAGCCGGGCGGTGAAGGGGCGTTTTTGCGCACGTTCCTGGGTTTCGGGCCCGACAAAGGGGACAGAGGCGGGCAGGGAATGTGCAAGCGGGGTGAGGCGATGGTTTGTCATGCGGTTTGATAGGCCCGGTCGGCGCGCCGGGCAAGGGGGTGCGCGCTGCAGCCCTGCTCCGGAGTGCCGCAGCGTTGGGCTGGCGTGGTGGCGCGGCTTGCGCTCTACTGACCGAAACCCTGCAGGAGGATGCCATGAGCCGCGTTTCGATCACCTATGAAAATCACATCGCCTTTGTCCGCCTGACCCGGTCGGACAAGATGAACGCCGTGGATCAGGAGATGATCGACGCGGTGATCGCCGCCGGGAACGAGGTCGCGGCATCGGAGGCGCGCTGTGTCGTGCTTTCTGGCGAGGGCAAGGCTTTCTGCGCCGGGATCGACATTTCGGGCCTGTCCGGCATGATCGGGAAGGACCCGGCGGAACTGCTGATGCCGCGCACCCATGGCAACGGCACCACGAACCAGTGGCAGGAGGTCGCGTTGGTCTGGTCCCGCATGGAGATCCCCGTGATCGCCGCCATCCACGGCGTCTGCTTTGGCGCGGGCATGCAGCTGGCGCTGGGGGCGGACATCAGGATTGCGGCACCGGATGCGAAATTCGCGGTGATGGAGATGAAATGGGGCATCGTGCCGGACATGGGCGGCATGGTTCTGCTGCCGAAACTGGTGCGCAGCGACGTGCTGCGGCGGTTGACCTATACGGCGGAGCCGATCGGCACCGCACAGGCCGAACGCTGGGGTCTGGTGACCGAGGTGGCCGAGGACCCGCTGGCGGCGGCAACGGCGCTGGCAGAGGTCATCGCAGGCAAGAGCCCCTCGGCCATTCGCGCGGCCAAGCGGTTGATTTCACTGGCGGAGGTTGCGGGGGAGGCGGCGGTTCTGGAGGCGGAATCGCGCGAGCAGGCCGAACTGCTGGGCAAGCCGCACCAGATGGAGGTGGTCGCGGCCGAATTCGGGAAACGCCCCGCTGTTTTCAAGTAGCCGCGGCACCGGAAACATGAAACGCGCGCCAGGGCGATGGCGCGCGCATGTGTATTTGCCGGAACAATGAAAGAGGGGGTCAGCCCATTTCCGCCAACCGGTCCAGGGCGGCCTGAAGCTGGTCTGCCTCTTCCTGCCGGGCGTCCAGGTTGGCCTGGGCTTCGGCAACGACCTCTTCGGGGGCGGAGGCGGCGAACTTGGGATTGTTCAGGCGTCCCTTTAGCCCGCCGATTTCCTTGGCCAGCTTGTCCAGCGACTTTTGCAGGCGAGCCTTTTCTGCCGCGATGTCGATGATCCCCTCAAGCGGCAAGCCAAGCGTTGCGGCGCGCGCCGGGATGGAGGCGGTGCCCTTTGGGAAGACCTCGACTTGTTCAAGTTTTTCGACGCCGGCGCGCCGCGCGATCAGATCCTGGTTGCGCTCCCATGCCAGCAGGCCCGCCGCGTCGATTTCCGTATAGACCATCGGCACCTTCAGGCTGCCGGGCACGCCCATGGACACCCGCGCCGAGCGGATGTTCTGGATCAGCGAGATCACCCAGTTCAGCTCCTCGTCGGCCTGCGCGTCCACCATCTCGGCGGCGGTATAGGTCGGCCACTCCGCGTGCACCAGCATGCCGGGGCGGTCCTTCTGGCCCCAGAGTTCCTCGGTGATGAAGGGCATGATCGGGTGCAGCAGGATCAGGCACTGGTCCAGCGCCCAGCCATAGGTTGCGCGTGTCTCAGTGATGGCTGCCGCGTCGTCGCCGTCGAAGATCGGCTTGGTGAATTCCAGATACCAGTCGCAGAAGGTGCCCCAGACAAAGGCATAAAGCGTGTTGGCCGCGTCGTTGAACCGGTACTGCGCCAGCGCCGCATCGACAGCCTCGCGGGTCTTGGCGATCTCGCCCTTGATCCATTTGTTCACGGTCAGCGTGGTGTCGGGGGGCGTGTCGCTGTGCGGCACCGCCAGCACGCCGTTACGCTCGGCAAAGGCCGTTGCGTTCCAGATCTTGTTGCCGAACTTGCGATAGCCGTCGATGCGTGCGGTGCTCAGCTTCAGGTCGCGCCCCATGGCGGCCATGGAGGTCAGCGTGAAGCGCACCGCGTCGGCGCCGTATTCGTCAATCAGCTCCAGCGGGTCGAGCACATTGCCGAGCGATTTCGACATCTTCTTGCCCTTCTCGTCGCGCACCAGCGCGTGGACATAGACGGTGTCGAAGGGCCGCTGGCCGACCACGGCGTATTGCATCATCATCATCCGGGCGACCCAGAAAAAGATGATGTCGAAGCCGGTGATCAGGACGGAGGTGGGGAAGTATTTCTGCAGCTCGGGCGTCTCCTCGGGCCAGCCGAGGGTGCCGATGGGCCAGAGGCCAGAGGAGAACCAGGTGTCGAGGACGTCGGGGTCGCGGGTGAGGTGGAAGCATGTTTCTTCTATCCTTGCGCGTTCTTCTTGGTTCGCCTTAAGATAGATTGCCAATTCTGCGGCGGCAGAGTCCGAATGTTCATCTTCGCCGGTTTCGAAGCGTCGGTCATGTAGCCGTATTGCTTGTTCATAAGCCTCGGCCTCGGTGGACGCGCAGTAGTGGGTATTTGCCCAACTGTCATACCAAACCGGTATCTGATGCCCCCACCAAAGTTGTCGCGAAATGCACCAGGGTTCGATGTTTTCCAGCCAGTGGAAATAGACCTTCTTGTCCTGCTCGGGCAGGATTTCGACCTCACCCGAACGCACGGCGTCAATCGCGGGGCCGACGATCTTTTTGGTGTCCACGAACCATTGATCCGTCAGCATCGGCTCGATCACGACCTTGGAGCGGTCGCCGAAGGGCTGCATGATCTTCTTGGCCTCGACCAGCGGAATGTCGTCGGTGGCAGAGCAGACCCGCCCGTCGCTGTCGTCGATGGGGCCGGGGATCATCACGGCAAGGCCCTCGGCGGTGATGTCCGCGACCACGCGCTTGCGGGCCTCAAAACGGTCCAACCCGCGATAGGCTTCCGGCACGAGATTCATGGCGGCGATGTCAGCCTCGGTGAACTCGGCCTGCCCATTGGCGATGGCCTGGGCGATGGCGGCCTCCTCGGCATAGGGCTTGCCATCGGCGCGCATCGCGCCTTTCGTGTCCATCAGGTTGTACATCGGGATGCCGCCGCGTTTGGCGACTTCGTAGTCGTTGAAGTCATGGGCACCGGTGATCTTGACCGCGCCCGAGCCGAAATTCTTGTCGGGATATTCGTCGGTGATGATCGGGATCAGGCGGCGATGCTCCTTGGGACCAACAGGGATTTCGCAGAGTTTTCCGACAATTGGCGCGTAACGTTCATCCGATGGATGAACCGCCACCGCGCCGTCACCCAGCATGGTTTCGGGGCGCGTGGTGGCGATGGAGATATAGTCGCGCTCTTCCTCGAAGAGGACATTCCCGTCCTCGTCCTTTTCCACATAGGTATAGGTGGCGCCGCCCGCGAGCGGGTATTTGAAGTGCCACATGTGGCCGTCGACTTCGATGTTCTCGACTTCGAGATCGGATATCGCGGTTTCGAAATGCGGGTCCCAGTTCACCAGCCGCTTGCCGCGGTAGATCAGGCCCTTGTTGTACATGTCCACGAAGACCTTGATGACCGCATCGTGGAAATTGCCCTCTTCGCCCTCGGGGGCGTTGGGGGCGCCGGACATGGTGAAGGCGTTGCGCGACCAGTCGCAGGAGGCACCGAGCCGCTTGAGCTGTTCGATGATCGTGCCGCCGGATTCGGATTTCCATTCCCAGACCTTGTGCAGAAACGCTTCGCGCCCCATTTCCCGGCGCGAGGGTTGCTGGGTCTCGGCCAGCTTGCGTTCAACGACCATCTGGGTGGCGATGCCCGCATGGTCCTGCCCCGGCTGCCAGAGCGTGTCATGCCCGCGCATCCGGTGCCAGCGGATCAGAATGTCCTGTAGCGTGTTGTTGAAGGCATGGCCCATGTGCAGCACGCCGGTGACATTGGGCGGCGGGATCATGATGGAGAAGGTTTCGGCACCTTCGGGGGCATTGGCACCGGCCTTGAAGGCACCGGCCTTTTCCCAGGCGGCATAGAGGCGCTTTTCGGCGTCCTGGGCGTTGAATGTCTTGTCGAGGGCCATGCTGATCCATCCTGTCGTCGTTTGGATGCTGATCTAGCGGAGGATGCGGTGAAGGGAAAGGGTGCCGGTACGAGGCTCCCGCGCGCGGGGCGAAACGTGCCCCGATCCCGGCGGCATCATGGGCCGGACCGATATCCTTTGTGGCACATCGGGCATCTTTGCCTCAACGGGACTGGTTTTGTTGAATCTTGCCAAGGGGCGTCGTCACTCTATATTGGTGCAAACGTCAGGCATTCCTGACCCAAACCGGGCGATGGACGCGGTGTGGGGCAAGGACCGCTATGCGGGACTTTGCTGCCGTTTGCAACGAAACGTCAAGCCGCGCATTGACGGGCCGTGGTTCGGCGATCCGACCTCAGTGACTGGCACTTTATGGCAGCCAAGCTCATTCTACATAACGATGTGGCATAACAGCAGCCAAATCGCCGTGCCAGGGGACGGCCCGGCGATGCGCGGCGGCCTGCGGCCTTGATTCCGCGCGGGGGCAGACGGAAAGGGCTCAAACCTGCCTTTTGCCGCATCCTGCACGAAAGCCCGGTTTGCCATTCTGGGTCAGCTGATGACGTAAAGGTCAAAACCCTCTGACGTCGCGAACCGGACCGCTTCATCATGCACGGCCATCGACGCTCCGGCCTGTACCGCCAGGCCGGATTGGGCCGGGAAGGTCAGGATTATCCTGACTTTTTGCTTCTTAATGCCCAAATACCTCTCTGTGCCCTTGGCATCTCATGCGCTGCCGGTGTTGGGGTGCGGGTTGGGCTGGACAACCCATATCTGTCCTATATCTGTTTCACCGACAGACACACCAAGGGGACCGATCATGGATAAATTCGGAAAAAGCCAACCGGTCAAGCGTACCGAAGACATGCGGTTTCTCATGGGCGAAGGGCGCTATGTGGATGACATTTCGCCGGAAGGGGCGTTGCATGCCTATTTCCTGCGGTCTTCGGTCGGGCATGGTGTGATCAGTGAGCTGGATGTCTCGGATGCTGCGCAGTCAGAGGGTGTTCACCTGATCCTGACCTGTGCCGATCTGGAAGCGGCAGGCATGGATATTTCGATGTCCGGTGCGGTGGTGGAGAACCGGGATGGCACCAAGGGCGCGGCACCCCTGCGTCCGATGCTGGCCAAGGACAGGGTCAGATATGTCGGCGAACCCGTCGCCGTGGTGATCGCGGACACGCTGGCACAGGCGCGCGATGCGGCCGAGCTTGTCATGCTCGACATTGACGATCTGCCTGCCAAGACAGACCTGCATCCGGGCGGCGAGACGCTGCACGCGGAGGCGCCCGACAACAGGGCCTTTGATTGGGGCATGGGCGACGAAGCGGCGACGCAGGCGGCTTTTGACGCGGCGGCGCGGACCGTAGCCCTCAATGTGGAAGACAACCGTATCATCGTCAATTCGATGGAGCCGCGCGGCTGCTATGCGGAATGGCAGGACGGGCGTCTGCATGTCGCCAACAATGCGCAGGGCGTCTGGGTGCACAAGGGGTTTCTCAAGACTGCCTTCGGGCTGGAGGACGCGCAGGTGCGGGTGACCAACCCCGATACCGGCGGCGGCTTTGGCATGAAGTCGATGACCTACAACGAATATTTCTGCGTCGCCCAGGCGGCGCGGGCGCTGGACCGTCCGGTGCGCTGGATGTCGGACCGGACCGAGGCGATGCTGAGCGACAATGGCGGGCGCGACCTGACCAGCCTTGCGGAATTCGCCTTTGATGCCGGCAACCGCATCACCGCCTACCGGGTAAAGACCCGCTGCAACCTCGGGGCCTATAACTCGCAGTTTGCCCAGCATATCCAGACAACGCTGTTCAGCCGCGTTCTGATGGGAGTCTATGACGTGCAGACCACCTGGCTGCAGGCCGAGGGGTATTTCACCAACACCGTGCCGGTGGACGCCTATCGCGGCGCAGGACGGCCCGAGGCGATCTATGTGCTGGAGCGTCTGATGGACCGTGCGGCGCGGGAGCTGGGCATCGACCCCTGGGAATTGCGCCGGATCAACTTCATCAAGCCCGACCAGTTCCCCTACAGATCCGCGACCGGAGAAACCTATGACGTGGGCGATTTCAATCGCCTGCTGACCCGCGTCGCCCGGGAGGCCGACCGCGATGGTTTCGCGGCGCGCAAGGCGGCGGATGCGGAAAATGGCCTGCTGCGGGGGCAGGGGCTGTGCTATTACATCGAGAGCATTCTGGGCGACCCTTCCGAAGGCGCCAAGGTGGTGTTCGAGGACAATGGCCGCGTGACGATTCTCGTCGGCACCCAGTCGAACGGGCAGGGCCATGAAACGGTCTATGCACAGTTCCTGTCGGATCAGACAGGTATTCCGGCCGAACTGATTGACGTGGTGCAAGGTGACAGTGACCTGATCGCTCAGGGCGGCGGCACGGGCGGATCGCGGTCCGTTACCACACAGAACAACGCCACATTGGCCACCGTGACGGCGATCACCCGGGCATTCACCGCCTTTCTGGCCGAGGAAATGGGCGTGGCCGCAAGCGAGATCAGCTTTGACGATGAACGTTTCCGTGCGGAGGGGTCGAACATGACGCCAACCATGCTGGAGGTGGCCGAAATGGCCCGTGCGAAGGGGCGCGACGACCTGCTGACCCATCATGAACGCGCGACGCTGGAAGCGCGCAGCTTTCCCAACGGGGCGCATGTTGCAGAGGTCATCGTCGATCCGGAGACCGGTGTCGTGATCACCGAACGTTATACGGTCGTCGATGATTTTGGTAATCTTATCAATCCGATGCTGGCCGAAGGGCAGGTGCATGGCGGTGTCGCCCAGGGCATTGGCCAGGCGATCCAGGAACGTGTCGTCTATGACGAGGATGGCCAGCTGCTCACGGCATCGTTCATGGACTATGCCTTGCCCCGTGCCGCCGACCTTCCCAATATCAGCTTTGTGTCGGAGCCGGTGCCATCCACGGCCAATGTCATGGGAATGAAGGGCTGCGGCGAGGCGGGCACGGTCGGCGCGCTGGCCGCGGTTGCCAATGCGGTTCAGGATGCGCTCTGGGAGCAGGGGGTGCGTCAGGCGGATATGCCATTCACGCCGCATCGGGTCTGGGAGATGTTGAACGGTGCCAAGATCGCCGCAGAATGAACCCGAAGGGGCTGCGCCCCAGCGTGCCATCCATGTGATCGTTCTGGACGGCACCCTGTCGTCGCTTGAACCGGCCAGCAGGACCAACGCCGGGCAGGCCTATGGGTTGCTCAAGGAGACCAGCAGCGCGCTGTCGCTTTATTATGAGCCGGGGCTGCAATGGACTCATTGGCGCTCGATCTGGGATGTGATCGCGGGGCGGGGGATCAACCGGCAGATCAGGCGCGCCTATGGCTGGCTTTCGGCCCGCTACCGCCCCGGGGACCGCATCTTTCTGCTGGGCTATTCGCGCGGCGCCTATGCGGTGCGGTCGCTGGCCGGGGTCATGAACATGGTCGGCCTGCTGCGCCCCAATCACAGCACGAAAGAGGCGGTGCGCACCGCCTATCGTCATTATGAAACCAACCCGACCAGTGCGGAGGCGCGCGCCTTCAGCGCCGCATATTGCCACCGGGGCGTGGAAATCGACACGATTGCAATCTGGGATACGGTAAAGTCACTGGGTCTGAATGCGCCCGTCCTGTGGCGTTTGTCCCGAAAGGTGCACGGGTTTCACAATCATGAGCTCGGTTCCGATGTGCTGCACGGATATCACGCGCTGGCCCATGACGAGACGCGGGTGGCCTATGCGCCGGTGCTCTGGACCACACCAGAGGGGTTCGCCGGGCGGGTCGAGCAGGTCTGGTTCCCCGGCGCACATGGCGACGTGGGCGGTCATCTTGGCGGGTTCGAGGCGGCACGCCCGCTGGCCAATATCCCCCTGGTCTGGATGCTGTCAAAGCTTGAGGCGCAGGGGCTGCCCCTGCCCCCGGGGTGGCAGGACAGATATGTCCAGGACCCGCTTGCCCCGTCGCAGGGCACATTCCGGGGGTATGGCAAATTGCTGGTCACCCGCAGGCGGCGCAGGATCGGGCTGGACCCGTCCGAAAGGCTGCATGTCAGCCTCCACACCCGTTCGCAGGCCCTGGGAACCCGGCTTGGCCATCATGCAGGCCCCTACGTGCAAAGCACATCCTAGCCGGGAGCGGTGGCGGATTTTTGGAAAAATCCGGCCCGGAAAATTCCAATTTTCCGGCGCTTGAGGTTGGCGTCAGGCGATCTTCATCACGATGCAGGTGGTCGAACCGGTGGCATAGAGCTTGCCATCCTCGACGCCCCTGATCTCGCCATGGGCGACCCCGGTGGAGCGGCCCACGTGGTCGGCAAGGCCGATGCAATCAATCTGCAACCCCAACGGGATGCTGCGCAGGATATTCACCTTGTATTCCAGGGTGGTATAGACCGATCCCGCCGGGACCTTCGTCATCACCGCGCAGGCCATGGCGCTGTCCAGCAGGGTGCCGTACCAGCCGCCGTGGACCGTTCCCATCGGGTTTGTCACATTGAATTCAGGCGCGCCCCGAAACACGACGCGGCCATCTTCGACCGCATGCAGCGTATAGCCCATGGTGGCACCGATCGGGGGGCCGGGATTGGTGCCATCCAGAATCGCCTGCATGAACTCAAGCCCCGACAGGTTCAGGGCCTCTTGCTGGGTCAGCAGGTCTTCGGGGCTTTTGGCTATCTTGGGCATGAAAAATCTCCGGCAGGGCTCTGCCGGAGATGGTAGCGGGCCACCGGGACCGGGCGCAAATGTTACGCGACGTCTTCCAGGGTGACCTGTGGCGTCACGCCAAGTGCGCGGCAGACATCGCGGGTCAGATCGGCGCGGTTCAGCGTGTAGAAATGCAGGTTCTCGACGCCCTCGTCGATCAGGTCGCTGCACATTTCGGTGCACAGGGATGTGGCCAGCAGGTTTGACCGGTCATCCCGTTCCGCCTTGGCAAAGGCATCGTCGAGCCAGGCCGGAACCGGTGTGCCGCAGCGCTGGGCGAAATTGCGGGCCGATTTCCAGTTCACGATGGGCAGAATGCCGGGCGTGATCGGCTTGTCGATCCCCGCCTTGGCGCAGGCATCGCGGAAGCGCAGGAATGTCTCGGCCTCGAAAAAGAACTGTGTCATCGCCTCTTGTGCACCGGCATCGAACTTGCGCTTGAGCCATTCGATGTTGGCCTCCTGGCTGGTCGATTCGGGGTGCGGGTCGGGGTAGGCGCCGACACGGATGTTGAACTTGCCGGTTTCGGCCAGCGCCGTGATCAACTCGCAGCTGTCCTGGAACCCTTCGGGGTGGGGGGTAAAGGTGCTGGCCCCGTCGGCAGGATCGCCGCGCAGCGCCACGATGTCCGTCACGCCGATCTTGGCAAAGCTGTCGGCCACTTCCATGGTTTCCGCCTTGCTCGCCCCGACGCAGGTCAGATGTGCCGCAACCGGCAGGCCGGATGTCCGGCGCAGCACATGGGCCGCGTCATGGGTCAGGTCACGGGTCGTGCCGCCGGCGCCATAGGTCACCGAGAAAAAGCGCGGTGCCAGAGGTGCCAGAGCCTGTGCGGTGTCCCACAGCTTGAAAGCCGCATCCACCGTGCGCGGTGGAAAGACTTCGAAAGAAACTTTGGGCGTGGCCATGTCGGTATCCTTTGAATAACGTGTTGGCATCTTGTTTCATGAATATTGATGTGAGACAAATTCATAACTTTCATCTTAAACATGAGTTCCGCCTCACATGCACATCGAATTCCGTCATCTGCGCACCATTCAGGCCATTCATGAAGCGGGCGGTCTGGCCCGGGCTGCAGAGATGATGAACATCACCCAGTCGGCCCTGTCCCATCAGGTCAAGGGGCTGGAGGATCAGGCGGGGGTGGAACTGTTTGTGCGCCGCTCGAAACCGCTGAAACTGTCGCCTGCGGGCCAGCGGCTGCTCAAGCTGGCCCAGCAGGTGCTGCCGCAGGTTCAGGCCTTGCAGGATGAATTCTCGGGCCTGCGCGCGGGCAGCACGGGGCGGATGCACATCGCCATCGAATGCCATGCCTGTTTTGAATGGCTGTTCCCGGTGCTGGAACAATTCCGCCGCAGCTTTGTGGATGTGGATGTGGACATCCGCCCGGGGCTTGCCTTTGACGCCTTGCCCGCCTTGCTGCGCGAAGAGGTCGATCTGGTGGTGTCCTCCGATCCCGAGGACCTTCCGGGTGTCGAGTTTGTGGAGCTTTTCGATTACGAGGCCGTCTTTGTCGCGGCCAGCACCCATCCGCTGGCCACGAAACCCTTTGTCGAAGCGGCGGATTTCCGCAGTGAAACCCTGATCACCTATCCGGTGGAACGGTCCCGGCTGGATGTGTTCAGCCAGCTGCTGATCCCGGCCAAGGTGGAACCCGTCGCGATCCGGCAGGTGGAGCTGACGGCGGTGATCCTGTTGCTGGTGGCCTCCAACCGGGGCGTGGCCGTCTTGCCCGATTGGGTGGTGCGGGAAGTGAAATACAGTTCCGATTACGTCACCCGGCCCCTGACAAAGGACGGGATCACCCGCAGGCTCTATGCTGCGGTGCGGACGGATGATCTGGAAAAACCCTATATGAAGAAGCTGCTTGGTCTGGCCGGTCAGGAAGCACGCAAACTGCAATCGGCCTGAGACGGACACACGGGAAGGGGAAGGTGGGCGGCGCGCCCACCTTCGCCCAGTTCAGCCGACCTTCACGATCGTCTTGCCGGTGTTGCCGCCCCGCAGCATATCCATGAAGGCCTGCGGCGCGTTCTCCAGCCCCTCTGTGATGTCTTCCTCGTATTTCACCCGGCCGTCTGCGACCATGGGGGCGACCTCGGTCAGGAAGTCGCCGTAGCGGTCCCAGTGGTTGGCGATGATGAAGCCGGTGACAGTCAGGTGATTGACCAGCAGCGTCCGCCACAGCTTCGGCCCGGTCAGGCCCTGGCTGCTGGCGCCGTCACCCAGCCCGCCTGCATTGTACCACGCGATCATGCCGCACAGCGGGATGCGTCCAAAGCGGTTCATCTGGGGCAGGGTAGCCTCCAGCACGGGCCCGCCCACGTTCTCGAAATAGACGTCGACACCGTCGGGGGCTGCCTCCTTCAGCGCGTCGCGCAGGTCGGATACGTTGTCATGCGCGCGGTGATCGACGCAGGCATCAAAGCCGAAAGTTTCGGTCGCCAGCTTGCATTTGTCGGGGCCGCCCGCGACCCCCACGGCGCGCAGGCCCTTTGCCTTTGCCAGCTGGCCGACCATCGACCCCACCGGCCCGGTTGCCGCGGCGACCAGCAGGGTTTCACCCGCTTTTGGCTTCCCGATCTCGTTCAGCCCGTACCAGCCGGTGAACCCGGGCATGCCCAGCACGCCAAGCGCGGTGGTGATCGGTGCCAGATCCGGGTTCAGCTTTCGGCACATCCGCGCGTCGGCGACGGCATGGCTGGCCCAGCCAAACGGGCCGAACACCGCGTCACCTTCGGCAAAGCCTTCGGCGTTGGAGACGATCACATGGCCAACGCTGCCACCTTCCATCTTGCCGCCAAGCGGGACGGGCGCGGCATAGGATTTGGCGTCGTCCATCCGGCCCCGCATATAGGGATCGAGCGACATGTAAGCCACCTTGACCAGGATCTCGCCCGCGCCCGGTGTCGGCACATCGGATGTTTCCAGCCGGAAGTTGTCGTGACCGGGGGCGCCGTCAGGGCGGCTTGCCAGAACGATTTGCTGCATTTGTGAACTCATGAGTCTCTCCGTTTTCTTGCTACCCTTACCCTGTGGCATTCAACCGCAAAGGCAAGGGTGATCACACGTCACAAGCTGTGCGGGCTATCCGGGCGATCTGCCCCTTGGCATTCTGTCACGTGAAGCATATACGCAGCGCCTGATCCATCTAAGGGGCACAACATGGTTGGCAGTGCGAATCTCAACATCATGATCAAGGCGGCACGCAAGGCGGGGCGCGGGTTGGTCAAGGACTTCCGCGAAGTTGAGAACCTGCAGGTTTCCGTGAAGGGCGCAGGCGATTTCGTCAGCCGCGCCGATCTGAATGCGGAAAAGACCCTCAAGGAAGAATTGATGGGCGCACGCCCGACCTATGGCTGGCTGGCCGAAGAGGGCGGCGAGGAAGCCGGGCAAGACCCGACGCGCCGCTGGATTGTCGATCCGCTGGATGGCACCACCAATTTCCTGCACGGTCTGCCGCATTGGGCGGTTTCCATCGGGCTGGAACACAAAGGCCAGATCGTGGCCGGGGTGGTTTTTGACCCCGCCAAGGATGAAATGTTCTTTGCCGAAAAAGGCGCCGGCGCCTGGATGAACGAAAGCCGCCTGCGGGTCTCGGGGCGCAGCCGCATGATCGAAAGCATCTTTGCCACCGGTCTGCCCTTTGGCGGTCGCTCCGACCTGCCCGCGACGCTCAAGGATCTGGGTCGGTTGATGCCGGTTTGCGCCGGTGTGCGGCGCTGGGGATCGGCTGCGCTGGACCTCGCCTATGTGGCCGCCGGTCGCTATGACGGCTATTGGGAACGCCGTCTGAACGCCTGGGATCTTGCGGCGGGGCTGTTGATCGTCAAGGAAGCGGGCGGGCTGGTTGAGCCGCTCGACCCTGCGGGCGATGTGCTGGAGAACGGCGAAATCATCTGCGGCAACGAAGCGATTTTCAGCAATTTCGCCAAAGCCATTCGCGGCTGACACGGGCGGCCCTCAGCGCCGGTCTGAAGGATGGTTCACGCCATCTGTCCATCTGACAGGCTCGTGTTCCCAGGTCTTGACCCCTTTGATGCAGCCCAGGTTCACACCGCATTGCGCAGGATCGGACCGCCGCTGGTGGTACATGTAGATGCCGCAGGTCTTGCAGAAATAATGCTTCGCGGTCCCGGTGTTCCATGTGTAGAGCGTCAGGTTTTCCGCGCCCTTTGTCACTTTGACCGATGCGGTTGTGGCGGTCACCGCCGCCGCCTGTCTGCGCGCGCAGAAGGAGCAGGTGCAGCGCCCGGTATCTGCCAGCCCGCCGGGCAGATGCGCCTCAAGCTGGACCGCACCGCAATGGCAGGACGCGGTGATATCCATCGGATCCGCGCTCATTGCCGCTTGACCCTGGGAATGCGGCTGCGAACGGTCGGATAGGTCGCAGCAGGATGCGGCGGGTGGCCCTCGGTCCGGGACCAGAAGCTGAAACCGCCCCGGCGCAGCCACAGCGGCAGGGTCAGCGCGAGCCCGATGATGAACCCGCCCGCATGCGCCCAATAGGCCACGCCGCCGGTTTCGGGGGTCGCCCCCATGCCGCCGATGAACTGCATCGCGAACCACAGGATCAGGATGATCCAGGCAGGAATCGGAAAGATGCGGAAAAACACGATAAAGATGATCAGGATGTCGATCTTGGCCTTGGGGAACAGCAGCAGATAGCCGCCCATCACACCCGCGATGGCACCGGATGCGCCCACCATCGGCACCCATGAGCCGGGTTCAAACAGCACCTGCGCCAGGCCTGCGGCGGTTCCGCAGGCAAGATAGAACAGCAGATAGGGGATATGGCCCATCTCGTCTTCGACATTGTCGCCATAGATCCACAGAAACAGCATGTTCCCGGCCAGGTGCATCCAGCCTGCGTGCAGGAACATCGAGGTGAACAGCCCGCTCAGACCGCCGCCATCCGTGACCTGCGCCGGGATCAGCGCATAGTTTGAGAAAAACAGGTTGATCTCGCGCGGGTCCGACAGGATCGGCACATAGCTCAGGAAGATCCCGATGTTCAGGATCATCAGCGCGTAGGTCACATAGGGCCTGCGCCCGGAAGGGTTATGATCACGTATCGGAAACATGGCCGCACAATTTGCCATTGCACAGGCCGGGTCAAGTGGTGTTGCCTGCCGCAAAACGAAAGACCGCCGCGATGAAGATTACCTGCCTGCATACCGCCGATGCCCATATCGCGACTTTCGACGCCTTGTTCGCAAAGGCGGGGTTTCAGGGCGTTGTCCATCATGTGGTCAGGGCTGACCTGCTGGCACAGGCGCGCGAGGAGGGGGCAGAGGCCGTGCGCGCCGATCTGCGGCAGGCCATCGCGGCACTTGGTGATGCGGGTTCGGTGTTGTGCACCTGTTCGACCCTGGGGCCGCTCATTGACGATATGGCGCAGGCCGATCCACGCCTGTTGCGCATCGACCGGCCTCTGATGGAGAGCGCGGCACGGTTTGGCGGCAGGGTATTGGTGGTTCTTTGCCTTGAAAGCACCCGCCGGGCGACCAGCGATTTGCTGGAGCGCGCCGGGTCAGAGCTGGACCGGAAGGTGCTGCCAGAGCTCTTGCTCTGCGCCGAGGTCTGGCCGCTGTTCGAGGCAGGGCAGACAGCGGCATTCTCCCGCGAAATCGCGGCGCGTATCCGGCAGGCGCTGACGGAGATCCCCGACATCAGCGCGGTGGTCCTTGCCCAGGCCTCCATGATGGGGGCAGCGGATTATCTGGCGGACGTGACCGTGCCGATATTGTCCTCACCGCAACTGGCGGTGGACCGGGCAATGGAGATTGCCCGGTCCTGACGTTCAGGTTGCCGCACCCAGAAGCTGCGCATTGCCGCCTGATGCGGTGGTGTCCACGCAGACGTGACGTTCGGCGCGCACGCGCGCGGGGTCGGGCAGGCCGGGGATCATCGGCGTGATCGGCCCCCTGCGCTTTGACAAGGCCTGTTCGATGGCGCGGCCTGTTTCCGCGTCACCCCACCACAGGACACCGCCATAGCCGGGACCGTCCGTCAGCGCCGCCGGGTCGATCCCGCCGCTGGCCTGCACGGCAACGCCGCCCAGCGCTTCGACCGCGCGGGCCTGTGCCGCCGCCACCTCCGCACCCGGCCCCATGCACAGCAACGCAGGCCGGGGCAGGGTGGACAGGCGGTTGGATTCGCCCGTTGGCCCCGGCATCGACAGAGTCTCGATCGGTTTATAGGCGCCATGTGGCGGCAGGGCAGGCAGCTTGTCCTGCGCCTTGTCCCAGGCGCCGTCACGCTGTTGCACATCCGGCGCGCTGAAGCGCGGCAGGTAGTTCGGCCCGCCCGCCTTTGGCCCGGTGCCCGACAGCCCCTCGCCACCAAAAGGCTGGCTGCCCACAATCGCCCCGATCTGGTTGCGGTTGACATAGATGTTGCCCGCCTCGATCCGCTCCGACACATGCTGCACCCGGTCGTCGATGCGGGTGTGCAGGCCGAAGGTCAGCCCGTAGCCGGTGGCGTTGATCGCGTCGATCACCTTGTCCAGCGCCCCGCTCTTGAAGGTCGCCAGATGCAGCACCGGGCCGAAAATTTCGCGCTCCAGATCGGCAATGCCCTTCACGCTGATGATGGTAGGCGCGATATAGGTGCCGCCCTCGGGCGCGATCAGCTCGGCAATCACCCGCCCCTCGGCACGGGCGGCAGCGATGTGGTCCGCGATCCCCTTGCGCGCGGCTTCGTCGATGACCGGGCCGACATCGGCGGACAGGTGCCAGGGGTCGCCCATGTTCAGCGCCTGCATTGCGCCGATCAGCATCCTGGTGAATTCCTCGGCAATGTCCTCCTGCACATAAAGACACCGCAGCGCGGAGCAGCGCTGGCCCGCCGATTGGAAGGCGCTTTCGACAATCGCCTGCACCGCCTGTTCGGGCAATGCGGTGCTGTCCACGATCATCGCGTTCAGCCCGCCGGTTTCCGCGATCAGCGGGGTGCCGGGGGCGCAGTGTTCGGCCATATTGGCGCGGATGCGCATCGCCGTGGCGGTCGAGCCGGTGAAGGCCACGCCGTTCACGCGCGCATCGCCGGTCAGGGACGCGCCCACGTCGCCGCCACCCGGCAGCAGTTGCAGCGCGGTTTCCGGCACCCCGGCGCGGTGCAGCAGCTGCACGATCAGATGCGCAACCAGCGGTGTCTGCTCCGCCGGTTTCGCCAGCACGCCGTTGCCCGCTGCCAGTGCCGCAGCGATCTGCCCGGTGAAGATCGCCATGGGAAAGTTCCAGGGCGAAATACAGGTGAAGATGCCCGCAGGCGGTTCGTTCATCGCCTGTCCGGCGTAGTAGTAGAGGAAATCGACCCCCTCGCGCAGTTCGGCCACACAATCCGGCAGGCCCTTGCCCGCCTCACGGGCCAGCAGGGCAAAGATCTCGCCGTAGTTTTCCTCGATCAGGTCGGCGGCTTTCATCAGCACCCGGCGGCGTTCCTCCAGCGGAGCGTCCCAGGGGGCGGCGTTATCCAGCGCCGTGGCCACATCGGCCTTCGACGCATGGCGCACCGTGCCGGGGGAGGCATCGGGCAGGGCCGGGTTGGTCACCGCCACGGGCTTTTCCGGCGCGGGTTTGCCCGCGATCAGGGGGGCTGCTTCCCAGTGGTGCGACAGGAAGGGCGCGCGCGCCTCCTCCACCTCGGTCAGGGTCTGGGCGTGCGACAGATCGAAGCCCCGCGCGTTCCGGCGATGGGGCAGGAACACCTCCGGCCCCTTCGGGATCGCGACATTGGTGCGGCCCAGCTGCGCAAAGGGGTCGGCGGCCACGACCTCGGGCGGCACATCCTCGTCCACGATCTGGTTCACGAAGCTGGAGTTGGCGCCGTTCTCCAGCAGCCGCCGCACGAGATAGGCCAGAAGATCGCGATGTGCGCCCACGGGCGCATAGATGCGGCAGCGGGTCTTGTGCTTGTCCATCACCAGCGTGTGCAGTGTCTCGCCCATGCCGTGCAGGCGCTGGAACTCGAAAGCTTCCTTGTCCTTTGCCATGTGCAACACGGCAGCAACGGTATGCGCATTGTGGGTGGCGAACTGGGGATAGATCCGGTCGGTCATGCCCAGCAGCTTGCGCGCATTGGCGATATAGCTGACATCGGTTGCGGCCTTCTGGGTGAAGACCGGAAAGCCGTCGACCCCGTCCACCTGGGCGCGCTTGATCTCGGTGTCCCAATAGGCGCCCTTGACCAGACGCACCATGATCCTGCGGTCATATTTCTGCGCCATCTCGTAAAGCGCGTCGATCACCGTGCCCGCACGGGGGCCGAAGGCCTGTACCACGATCCCGAACCCGTCCCAGCCTGCCAGCGCAGGCTCCGACATGACGCGCTCGATCACCTCCAGCGACAGGGCCAGCCGGTCGGCTTCCTCCGCATCGACGTTCAGCCCCATGCCAGCGGATTTTGCCAGCAGCGCCAGCGCCCGCAGGCGCGGCACCAGCTCGTTCATGACCGACTCTTCCTGCGCCACCTCATAGCGCGGATGCAGCGCCGACAGCTTGACCGATATGCCGGGATTCTTGCGGATGTCCTCATCGGTGCAGGCGGTCGCGATGGCGGAAATCGCGCGGGAATAGCTCAGATGATAGCGTTTCGCGTCGCGCTCGGTGCGTGCGGCCTCGCCCAGCATGTCATAGGAATAGGTGAACCCCTTCTTCTCCATCCCCGCCGCGCGTTTCATCGCGGCCTCGATGTCCTCGCCCAGCACGAACTGGCGGCCCATTTCCTTCATCGCGCGGGAAACCGCGGTGCGGATCACCGGCTCGCCCAGCCGTTTGATCGCGGCGCGCAGGTGGCGCACCGGGCCGGGCTGATCATCGTCCAGCACACGGCCCGTCAGCATCAGCGCCCAGGTGGAGGCATTGACCAGCGAAGAGGTGGAATGGCCCATGTGGCGGCCCCAGTTGCTGGGCGCGATCTTGTCCTCGATCAGCGCGTCGATGGTATCCGCATCCGGCACCCGCAGCAGCGCCTCGGCCAGGCACATCAGGGCGACACCTTCGTCGGTGGACAGGCCATATTCGGCCAGAAAGACCTCCATCAGGCCGGGCGCGGTGGTACTGCGGATGTCGCGGACCAGACCGGCGGCATCGGCGCTGATGGCGGCGCGCGCCTCGTCGCTGAGGTTGGCGCTGTCGATCAGCCCGTCCAGAACGGCCTGGGGGTCGGCATACATGCCTGCGTCGATACGGTGGCGCAGTGAGGGGGCATTCTGAACGTTCATGGGTTCCTCCATCAGATCATCTGCCAAGTATATCGTATCCTTGCAGGGCTTTTTGACTTATAATCGGATTTCCACGATGCGATTTGCGGCAATTGAGGGGGACGTGAAGTGAAAAGTGACACATTCGAACTGGATCGCTTTGACAGATCGATTCTCTCGGTCCTGGCCGAGGACGGCCGCATCAGCATCACCGACCTTGCCAAGCGCATCGGCCTGTCCAAATCACCCACCCAGGCCCGCCTGCGCCGGCTGGAGGAAACCGGGGTGATCATCGGCTATCGCGCCCTGCTCGACCCGATCCGTCTGGGCCTTGATCACGTCGCCTTTGTCGAGGTGCGGCTCAACGACACCCGGGAGGCCGCCCTGCGCGCCTTCAATGCGGCGGTGGCCAAGGTGCCCGAGATCGAGCAGGCCCATATGATCGCAAGCCATTTCGATTACCTGCTCAAGGTGCGGACGCCTGACATGTCCGCCTATCGCAAGTTCCTTGGCGAGACGATATCAAGCCTGCCGCATGTGTCAAACACCTCGACCTATGTGGCGATGGAGGCGGTGAAAGAGACGATGCTGGCGGATGGTGCTTGACGGAAGGGCAATCTGAACCATTCTTAGGCCATGCGCATGTTGATCCTCGCACTGGCACTGTCACCCGCGATGGCCATCGCGGAGTGTCCCGCGCCGCCCGATGTGCGGTCCGAGATGCTGAACCTCATCGCCAGATCCCAGGCCGCCAAGACCTATACTGACGGTCGCCGGGCCTCGGCCGAAATGTGGGAAGTCTGGCTGCGCGCCCCCGACGCGGCGGCGCAGGAGGTGCTGGACGCCGGTCTGCGGCGGCGCGATTCCTATGATTTTGCCGGGGCGCTGGCGGAGTTCGACAGGCTGGCGACCTATTGCCCCGCATATGCCGAAGGTTTCAATCAGCGCGCCTATATCCATTTCCTGCAGGAAGACTACGAAGCGGCACTTGTCGATCTGGATATTGCGCTGGGGCTGCAGCCCCTGCACATCGCCGCGCAGTCGGGCCGGGCCCTGACTCTGATGAATCTCGGCCGCATCGACGAGGCCCGCGCGCAATTGCTCGAAGCGGTGGAAAACAACCCCTGGCTGTCGGAGGCCGCATTGCTGGCCGAAGGCGCACCGCTTGGCCCCAAAGGCCGCGACATCTGACCATTTACACCCCGGGATCAGCGGCTATGGTGCGGCGCATGCGGGCGTGATGGAATGGTAGACATACCAGACTTAAAATCTGTTGGGGCGTAGCCCCGTGTGGGTTCGAGTCCCACCGCCCGCACCAAAATTTTTACTAATTATCATTATTTTCAAATTGTTAAACTGTTAGCCCATAATTCAGACCACCCAACAGTCCACCTTTTTTGCGCGTAGTTTTGACGTTAGGTCTCGTTTATTTTTGCGGTTGGCGTGGTGATGCACGTTTCGACTAACGAGCGGTGATATGAGTAAATTTTTGCTGGCTTTCCTAAAGTGCCACCAATCAGACGTCTCGTCTCCGCCCTGATGGTGGAGCAGAAAGTCGGGCGGTCAGCCTGGCGACCGCCGCGAGGGTTCTGGGTTGTACTAGTCCAATGACAATATAGTAACATGCTCGCCTAGAAGATGACCCTTTGCTTGATGCGGGGGCGGTAATGGCAGAAAAAGGGGGATGCAAACACCTTCAGGCTCATAACCTGAAGGTCGTAGGTTCAAATCCTACCCCCGCAACCAATAATATCTAACAATACCAAAGCCTTAGGCCTCGCATCACGCGGGGCTTTTTGCTTATGCGCATTCCATGTCAACGCCACGTCAACGTTTGACGAGTCGCACAACAAATATTCAAGGAAACCAACGCCACGGCTCGACGGCGGGCGCTCTGTCATCACGAGAGGTTTGCGGATACGGTTTTCCGAAACAGATCCCGAGTTACCACGATGTCCAAGAAAACACTGAACAAAGCCAATCTCGAGAGGCTTGGTGCGCCCAAGCTTGCCGATCTGGTGATGGAGCTGGTGCAGGGGTCCGCGGCCTTGCAGCGTCGCGCCCGCATGGAACTGAGCGCAGCACAGGGCCCCAAGGAGGTGACTGTCGATCTGCGCAAGCGGTTTGCATCTCTGCGTCGGTCGCGAAGCTTTGTCGACTGGCGCAAGCAGCGTGCGCTGGTCAAGGATCTGAACAGCCTGTTGGCCCAGATCGAAACGGTGATCGCACCGCAGGACGCAGACGAGGCGTTTGAGCTTCTCTGGTCCTTCCTGCAACTCGCGCCGTCGATCCATGAGCGCACAGATGACAGCAACGGTTCGGTTGGCGATGTGTTTAGCGAGGCGGTGACGATGATCGGGCAGGTGGCGCCCCGGGTTACGATCAATTCGCAGACGCTGGCCGAGCGGATCCTCGACGCGGTCGCCTACGCGGGCTATGGCGAAGTTGACGGCATCATCCCGGAGACGGCAGAGGCGCTTGGTCCGGAAGGGTTGGAGCATCTCAAAAAGATCACCAAAGACTGGGCTGACACGCCGCCGACACCTGAAGAACTGGCCGCGTATGAACGCTTTGGTCTGTCCTCGTCGCCCGCAGACTCCGTGCGGCGCGCAAAGCAGTCGACCTGCTCGATCATCCTTGCCGATGTGGCCGATGCGCAGGGTGACGTCGATGCCTACATGGCCCGCTATTCGGCCGAGCAACTGACCTATGGCACCATCGCCCCCGACGTGGCGCGCCGTTTGATCGACTCGGCGCGCGTTCAAGAAGCCTATGACATTCTTCGACGGTGCATGACGCGCGAGGCAGATACCCCCTTCCGGAGCTTCAATTCCAACCTTGATGAGGTTTACGAAGACTGCCTCAATCGTCTGGGGCAGGTGGAAGATCTGAAGGTGCATCTCTGGTCCACGTTCGAGCAGGGCCTGAGCGCGCGCGCCTTGCGCAAATACCTCAAACTGTTGCCTGATTTTGACGATGTCGAGGCCGAGGAAAAAGCGCTCGATGCTGTCGAAACCTATCCTCGCCTTGCCGCGGCGATCAGCTTCCTGGTCGACTGGCCTGCGCTTGATCGGGCTGCACGGATTGTGCTGGCGCGCTCCGATGAATTGGACGGCGATAACTACACCACGCTGAGCCACGCCGCAAAGGCGCTGGACGCGCGCCACCCGCTGGCCGCGACGCTGTTGCGCCGCGCGATGGTCGAGGACACGCTGAAAGGTGCGAAATCCACGCGCTACCGCCATGCCGCGCGCCATCTGGCCGAATGCCAGGCGTCGGAGCGCGCAATCACCGACTATGGTGCAGTCCTGACGCTTGAGGGTTTTGTAGCAGAGCTTCGGCAGAAACATGGCCGTAAATACGGGTTCTGGTCCCTGGTGGACGGCTGAGCGCGCTCCTTCGGGTATTTGCAAGGCGTCAACTCAGCGTTCCAAGACTCTAAACTGGTCCCGCGCACAGTGCGCGGAAAGGGGGGCGAAGCCAGCTCAAACTTGACGCTCGCACCCAGCCATCGGCAACTGCGACCATCGACCGGGTGCGCGGGAAGCAGGCTTTCGCTGCATTGCGCAATGCCAAGAACTACTTGGGCAAAAGATGACTTTGCCTTCACCCAAAACTGCTGTCTTGTCCCCTCGCAAAGCGCCGGAGTGCTAGGCTATCCTTCAGTGTTTCCCCGGCAACGCGCGCTGAACGACGAAACACTTGGATTCCACCCTACTTACATGTGAACTTGTCCCAACCGCAGAACGGTTCGATGAACATAATTTTTTGGGGATGCATTGGAAAACAAAGATTTGGCCGACGGAGTGCAGATTGCTTTCGATGCAATTGTTGAGGAGAGGTTGGCGTTGATTTGTGGCGCAGGCCTTTCGATGGCTGATCCGAGTAACATTCCAAGCGCGTGGTCGGTGGCCGCATCGGCAAAACGCAAATACGATGCTATCTATGGTGCTGAAGCAACTCCGTTATCAGACGACATCGAACAGCAGGCCGAGTTCTTCCACGCGCAGGGGCGGCTTGCGAGCACATACCTAACACGGCTCGTTGATATTAATACGTTTTCGGCTCCTCCTAATGCTGGCCACATTGCCGTCGCTGACTTTCTTCTGACCAAGACAGCTCAAATTGCCGTAAGCACTAACGTCTGTTGATTGTCACTGAGAACTGACCCGGTAGCCCCATAAATTGTCACTGAGAATTGA
>NZ_QBFD01000002.1 GCF_003335585.1 Sulfitobacter sp. DFL-14
AAGTGGCATGAACATAGGTCAGTATCGCCCACCCCGGGCAGGCGATGGCCCGGCTTGTGCTTCGCGTCAAAATGGACTCGTTCCCGCCGTTCGCTGCATTTTTCACGAATGACCGCTGCGCTCTTGCCCAGCGATGTGCAACAAAGCCGGGTTTGCCTGGCATATGACACCCGAAAAATGGCGATCCCTGAAGGACTCGAACCCTCAACCTGCTGATTAGAAGTCAGCTGCTCTATCCAGTTGAGCTAAGGGACCGCTGCGCGGGGTTTTCCATCATCGGGGCCGGCTTGGCAAGCCTTCTGGCGCCCCTCTGTGTGATCTATTCCGCGACGGCCTCCGCCGGCCTAGATCGCCTCAGCCGCCAGTTGGTCCGCCGCCTCGATCGCAAGGGCGGCCATGCGCAGCGCGCTGTCCCGGTCGGTCGCGACCGCAATGAACCGTCCCGCGTGGCAGAACCGGGCACCGGGCACGCCGCTGGCCTGTTGCAGGTCCTGATCACTCAGCCCCGCCCAGGCCGCAGGCAGATCCGCACGCAGCGCAAAACTGTCGTCGCTCTTCCGGATCCCCGTGATCGCCCAGTCGGTGTCGCGCGGATGCACCACAAACCACAGGTGATCCGCCCCCGCCTCCAGGATCGCGGCACGAAACGGCATGCCCATCGGCAGTTCCAGCACCCGCGCCTCGCCCGCCCGGGCAATGGCATCATGGACAATCGTGGCCGCGCGCAGCTTGGCCGCTTTTCCGGCAACCGCCGCCTCGACAAAGGCGCGGGCGATGGGCAAGGCGGCGGTAAAGGCATCGTCATCCGCCTGCGGACTGCGGTTGTCGAAGACCGGTTTCAGCGTTTCCAGCAGCACCGGCAGGGTCAACCCGGCAAGCGGCCCCGCAACGCCGGGGTCCAGCGCCCCGTTGTCCATCAGATCGACGGGCAGCACAAAATCGCGGTCAAACCCGGCATGGACCGCCTCAATGTCGCTCTCCGGCACGGCAAGGGCACGCAGGTAATCGCGCCCGTAACTGGCCCAGATCAGGCCAAAGGAACTGTAGGGCTGGCCATCCGCCCGCAGGGGGCCGGGCACCTGGTGATGGTCGAAAATGCCCGCAGCGGGGTCGAACTGCCGCCCCACATCATAGATGATCCTGTCGGGGGCCGGGGTGATCCAGCGCGCCTCCCGGCTGCGGACACGTTCAGCTTCCGGAAACAGCCGGGTCAGAATGACCGAAGACAACAGCTCATCCGCGTGAAAGCCCCCCGAATGGGTCACCAGATACCGGATTGCCGCTTTGGGTAGGGTCATGAATGCTTCGATCCCGGATCATTGGGTTTCAAAGTGGATCGGATGTGACCCTGACAACTTGCTGCTATTCGCAATCCGGTCGCATCACCGGTCATGTCCGGCCAACCTGGCAGATCATGGATGATCCGGCTGCCGGCCACAGGCCCGGCTTCAGTGGGTCCAGGCACCGCGGCGGCCGGTTGCAAAATTTTCCCCGTAGCCGCCGGGGCGGACATTCGGCTTGCGCTTGTGCGGCTCTTGCACCTGGGCGTCGATGCCGTGCTCGCGGGCGTATTCAACCGCCTCTTCACGCGTGTCAAAGCGCAGTTTGACCTGCGCCTGCGTGTCGGATGAAGAGGTCCAGCCCATCAGCGGATCAACCTCGCGTGCCTCTGACGGGGCAAATTCCAGAAACCACATCCGTGTCTTTGCCGTGCCTGATGACATGGCCGTGCGGGCGGGCTGATAGATGCGTGCGCGCATGAGACGCTCCTTGGTCTGTGTTGCGATCCTGTATCGGCCATTCGCAGGTCTGGGGCAAGGCCTTCGTCGGGATAATGCGGAATGCCCCTTACAAATGCTGCGCCGCAGCATTATCTTGGTTTCAGTTTTCGAAAGGAGCTTTCGATGTACCCTGTAAATCTGATTTCCCTGTCAACCAATGCCGTCCTGCTGGCGTTCGAGGCGCAAACCGTCATGGCCCTGCGGCTGATGGCGATGGCCGGGCTGATCCCGCAAAAGGCGGGCGAGAACACCCGCATGGTCTCCGAAAAGCTGTCCGCCCTGAACAAGGCCAATGCCGCGGCAAGCAAGGCCATCATGGCAGGCAAAAGCCCTGATCAGGTGATATCCGCCGCAATGGTGCCGCTCAGCCGCAAGGTCAGGGCGAATCGGAAGCGCCTGATGAAATGAGACGGGGTGTCGGGTTCTGCTGACATAAGCTGGCAGTTGTCCGCCATCCCCCCTTGATCCTGCCGCCAAAAACGACACCTATGAGGCTCCCCACCCGAGGACGCCACAGATGCCCTACGCCCAGACCGACAGCTCTGAAATCGCACCGATTCTGTCCAACCCCGCGCCCGACGTGCGCAACCGCCCCAAGCTGGAGGGCGGAAGGCGGTTTCGCCTGCAAACGGAATTCGAGGCCGCAGGCGATCAGCCCACCGCCATCGCGGAACTGTCGCAGGGGGTGAAAGACGGCGAAAGGGACCAGGTCCTGCTGGGTGCCACCGGCACCGGCAAGACCTTTACCATGGCGCGGGTGATCGAAGAGACCCAGCGCCCCGCCATCATCCTGGCCCCGAACAAGACGCTGGCAGCCCAGCTTTACGGCGAATTCAAGGGCTTCTTCCCGGACAACGCCGTCGAATACTTCGTATCCTACTACGATTACTACCAGCCAGAGGCCTATGTCGCCCGGTCGGACACCTATATCGAGAAGGAATCCCAGATCAACGAACAGATCGACCGGATGCGCCATTCGGCCACCCGGGCGCTGCTGGAACGCGACGATGTGATCATCGTGGCCTCGGTCTCCTGCATCTATGGTATCGGGTCGGTGGAAACCTATGGCGCGATGACACAGGACCTGAAAACAGGCTCCAGCTATGACCAGCGCCAGGTCATCGCCGATCTGGTCGCCCAGCAATACAAACGCAACGACGCCGCTTTCCAGCGCGGGTCGTTCCGGGTGCGTGGCGACAGCCTTGAAATTTTCCCCGCCCACCTTGATGACCGGGCCTGGCGGCTGTCCTTCTTTGGTGAGGAACTGGAAAGCATCACGGAATTCGACCCGCTGACCGGGGAAAAGACCGATACTTTCGACCAGATCCGCGTCTATGCCAACAGCCACTATGTGACGCCCAAGCCAACGATGTCCCAGGCGATCATCGGCATCAAGAAAGAGCTGCGCACGCGGCTCGACCAGCTGGTCGCCGATGGCAAGCTGCTGGAGGCCCAGCGGCTGGAGCAGCGCACGAACTTCGACCTTGAGATGCTCGAAGCCACCGGCGTCTGCAACGGCATCGAAAACTATTCGCGCTACCTCACCGGCCGCGCCCCGGGCGAGCCGCCCCCGACCCTCTTCGAATTCATCCCCGATCATGCCATTGTTTTCGCGGACGAAAGCCATGTGAGCGTGCCCCAGATCGGCGGCATGTACAAAGGCGACTACCGGCGCAAGTTCACCCTGGCCGAACACGGCTTCCGCCTGCCCTCCTGCATGGACAACCGCCCGCTGAAGTTCGAGGAATGGGATGCGATGCGCCCGCAATCCGTCTTTGTCTCTGCCACCCCCGCGGCCTGGGAGATTGAACAGGCAGGCGGTGTGTTCACCGAACAGATCATCCGCCCCACCGGCCTGATCGACCCGCAGATCGAAATCCGCCCCGTCGAAATGCAGGTGGATGACCTGCTGGACGAGGTGCGCAAGGTGGCCGCCGATGGCTACCGCACGCTGTGTACCACGCTGACCAAACGCATGGCCGAGGATCTCACCGAATACATGCATGAACAGGGCATCCGCGTGCGCTACATGCACTCCGACATCGACACGATCGAGCGGATCGAGATCCTGCGCGACCTGCGGCTGGGCGCCTTTGACGTGCTGATCGGCATCAACCTGCTGCGCGAGGGGCTCGACATTCCCGAATGCGGGCTGGTGGCGATCCTGGACGCCGACAAGGAAGGCTTCCTGCGCTCCGAAACCTCACTGATCCAGACCATCGGCCGCGCCGCGCGGAACGCCGAGGGGCGCGTCATCATGTATGCCGACCGCATCACCGGCAGCATGGAACGCGCCATGGGCGAAACCGACCGCCGCCGCGCCAAGCAACTGGCCTATAACGAAGAACACGGCATCACCCCGCAGACGGTCAAGAAAAACGTCGAGGATATTCTGGCCGGTCTCTACAAGGGCGACGTGGACATGAACCGCGTCACCGCCAAGGTGGACAAGGCCCATGGCGGCAACCTGCAGACCGTGCTGGAAGGCCTGCGCACCGACATGCGCAAGGCCGCCGAGAACCTGGAGTTCGAAGAAGCCGCCCGCCTGCGCGACGAGGTCAAGCGGCTGGAGGCGGTCGATCTGGCCATCGCCGACGATCCCATGGCACGGCAATACGCGGTGGAGAAAGCCGTCGGCGACGCGCAAAAAGCCTCAGGCCGCAGCACCGGCGGCCGCGGCGGCATGCGCGGTGGGAAAAGCCGGTATGGGGGGAAGCGGTGAGGTGACGGGGCCAGGGCCGGTACCCATTTATCCTGCCCTGAAACGGCCATTCTCAACAACAAAGGCGGGCCAATCGGCCCGCCTTCCGCATTCCACCGCCCGTCAGGCGGTCACATCCAGTAATACGGCGCGCCGTAGTGATCGAACGTCCGCTGTTCCCAGGCGCGGTCGCTTTGCCAACCCTCGGGGCGCTCGGGTGCGCCTTTCAGCGTGTCGGCGTCGATGTCGGTCACATACCCCTCGCGAGAGGGATCATAGCGCAAGGCGTTCCACGGGATCGGGTGATGGTCTTCACCCATCCCCAGAAACCCGCCAAAACCCATGACCGCATAGGCCACGTTGCCGGATTTCTTGTCGATCATCAGGTGATCGATATGGCCGATCTCGTCACCCTTCGTGCCGAAAACCACCGTGCCGTTCACATCACCGGAAGAAACCAGAGATGCAGCCGAAGACATGTCATTCATAACGTGTTCCTTTCTTGAGTGTGCGTCTGACAGGAAAACGCCCCTGGCGATCTTCGGTTCCGCTGCCTGCCGGTCACAGGCGGACAACAGCGCAGGCGCAGGACCAATTGATCCTGATCAATCGTCATCCACCTTTTCAGGCAGCCCCTCATGGTCGGTACTGGCATATTCTTCCAGTTCCGCCTCGGTCATGGTCTCATACATCTCTTTCGACGCGCCCTGCAGGTCGGACACCTTGGTCTCGCCGCGTTTGGCAGAGAGGGCGGCACCTGCGGCGCGCTGTTGGGCTTTGGATCGGGCAGGCATGGCTGTTCCTTTCGGTTGAGGTCGGTTTAACCGCTCAACTCAGGTGGCCGCAGCGATGTTCCGCAAATCCCGACTTACCCGCTGAACCCTGTTTCCAGCACCACCGGCACGACGATCTCTTCCTCGTCGGTCAGATGGCGGTTCAACAAGGTTGTAAAGCCGTTCAGACGGTCCAGAAACGGCCCGATCTCGCCGCCTTGCAGCACGGCATTGGCCCCATCGGCCATCCCATGCAGCAATCCGTCCATCGCCTCATGATCCGTCTCCAACAGCTCAAAGCCGCGTTCCAGACGCCCATCCAGCGTGATTAACTGCGGAAAATAATGCTGATCCTCGATCTGGTGGTGCCCGTGAAGCTGGTTCAGCAGCATCCCGCCATAGTGCGACAGACGCGGCGCATAGGCGGCAAAATCGACGCGGCCATCGGCCAGCGCCTGCGCGTCGCTCTGCAACAGCTCGGTCAATTGCCGGAACATGGCATGCCGTTCCATCCAGAAGCGGATCATCTCGCCAAAGTTGGCATGCGCCTCCCAATTTGCACGCGGATAGGCTTGGGCCAGAACCCGCAGGGCATCCGGCAGGCCATCGCGCCGGTCAAGCGCCAGTTTGGGGTCAGAGATCATCCGCATTCCATAGCGATTACAATGCGCTGCCGCAAGCTGCGGAACTTCTTCCGCTCACGCGGAGTTTATCCAGCAATACGCAATATGTGATTCAAGGAGACAACCAATGGAATATGGCCTCTTCGGACTAATCGTCCTGATCGCCGATATCTACGCGATTTATCAGGTGCTGACATCAACCGCGTCAACACTTGCGAAAATCATCTGGACCGTTGTCATTCTGGTGCTGCCGGTGCTTGGCTTCATCGCCTGGCTCATCCTCGGCCCCCGCGGCAGCCGCGCGACGATCTGAACCCCAGACATTTGCGGATCAGCCCGGAACCTTGTTCCGGGCTTTTTCGTCGCCCAGTCTTTTGCGCAGGGCCAGTGCCGGTAATCCTTTTTTAATCTGCATTAACCAAGATCATCGCGGGAGTATGCGATGCCTGTCCTGGTTCTTGTCCTGATCTTTCTCTGCCTGTCCGGCCCTGCACAGGCAGGGGCCTGGATGAGAGAGCGGGGCACCAGTTTCGTTTCATCCACCTTCACCCTGAACAAATCGCTCGATCAAAGCAGCGAAACCTACATCGAATACGGATGGCGCGACGACCTGACCATCGGTGCCGACCTCAGCTTTGCCAACAGCCATCTCGGCCTGCAGTCCGGTGCGGTCACGCTTTTCCTGCGCCGCCCGCTGAGCCGGCCAGACGCGGCGCACAAATGGGCCTATGAAGTCGGGGCAGGCACGGCCTGGGTTCAGGATCTGATGTTGCCCCACGTCAAGCTGGGGCTGTCCTGGGGCCGAAGCTTTCGGATCGGGCAGAACTACGGATGGATGGGTGTGGACAGCGCGCTCTACTGGGACGTTACCTCCGGCCGGCGCGCGGCAAAACTGGATGGCACCCTGGGGTATAATTTCAGCCAGGTGACATCGGGCATGTTGCAGGTCTACCTGGCCCGGATTGATCAGCAGACCTATGGCACCTTCGCCCCTTCAATCCTAATCAAGCCGAAGAACCGCAATTTTCGCATCCAGATCGGCACCGAAACCCCGTTTGACGGTCTGTCCTCTACATCAATCAAGCTGGGGTTATGGCGCGAATTCTGATGGCAGGCCCCCTCCGCCCTCTCAGACGGGGCCTGCCGGTGCATTCAGCGGCTGTCCATGCGGACCGTCACCTGCACCCGCCCGCGCAGCGCGATCGACCAGTTCAGCCGTATCTGGTCGCGGTTCCCGCCAATCGCCACATCGGCATAGGGTGTTTCCCACTGGCGCACATTGTTGCCATTGCGCAAGGCCCCCTGCGGCAACACGCTTTCCACCTTCAACGCCTCGCCTCCGAAAGGCAGATATCCGGACATATCAATGGTCCAGATGTCAGATGCCGTGTTCTGAAAGAACTCCACCCTGGCCGGGCTTTCGACCTGATGGGTCACCGCATGAAACGAATTCTCGGTAAACACCACGTTCTTGCACCTTGAAAGGTCGAGATCCGCAAAGGTGGTATCGACCCGCTCTGCCCTGTCGATGGTGCCGTTCAGGCTGCGGAAACGGTTGCCGGTGATCGACACACCGCTCAGGAAATGCCCCGCCCCATGCGGCTTGACCACGATATAGCTGAACCAGGGGGCCACCTCACCCGACAGAAAGATATTGTCGGTGACGCTGAGCGCACTGAACGAATATTCAGAGTTGAAGTCCGGCGCCGGGTCCTGCTCGTTGGTCCATTCGAGAAAACAATTGTCCACATAATTGCCCGAGAAAATCGAACTGACATGGGTATTGGCAAGGATGATGCCCGCCGACCGAACCCCGTTGTTCACCTCGTCACCCTGGAAAAAATGGTTCCCCGTGATGATGCTGTTGGCCCCGCCCAGCAGGCCGAAATGGCGCAGACGCGTGGCGCGGTTGTCGCGCAGCTTCACATCATTGGCATTGGCATTGAACCCGATGGTCGTGCGCTGCGACACCGGAATCGCATCTTCCGCCGACAGGAACTGGCAGCGGTCGATCAGCATGCCCTGACAACCTCCACCGATAGAGGTGATCCCCCGGTCTGCCGGGCGCGTGATGAAGCAATCGCGCAGGTGAAACGCCGTGCCCGACAGGGCCAGCATGATCGCAGAGGACCGGTTGTTGCACTGGAACTCGATGTCGGCCAGCACGAACTTGCTCAACAGGCTGAAACCGCTGAAATCCAGCATGTACCGGAACTTGCGAAAGGTGAAGTTCTGCGTGCCGGAGGCATCGTAAAGCGGCGCGTTCAGCTCGATCTGCCCGGTGGCCACGTTCTTGGACCGCACATAGATCTCGCGGCCCACCCCGTTTCCCTCCACCAGGGCACCGACAGGGATATTGGCGATGTTGGTGACATTGGTCAGCCGTTTGTTGTTGCTCGTGCTGTAGGTGGCCTGTGAGGTCACAACTTCCGTGTCCCAGGCACTGCCGCTTGCCGCCTCCAGCTGGCCATTCCGGATCACCCGGCGCGTCGCATAGGAGTTCTGCCCCGGCACCGCCGCCTGCATGTCAATCGGCCCGGTGATGTTCACCTTGCGCCCGCCCAGATCCAGCGTCTCGTGATCCGCATTGTTCAGCAACGCCTGAAAGGCCTTGCGAAACGCCAGTTCCTCGTTCTCGAAGGCTTCGATGTAATTCGGCAGGTCGAAATTGCGGCGCAGCACCAGAACGGCACTGGTCGGCATGCTCAGCTTGCCCTCGAATTTCACATTGCTGTCAATCGTCACGCTGGAATTCAGCCGGTAGGTCCCGGCCGGCACAAAGACCGTGCGCCCGTTGGCCGCCGCATTGGCCGCATCGAATGCGGCGCTGTCATCGGTCGTGCCGTCACCGATCGCACCGAAATCCACCACATCCACCTGGCTCAGCATGTCGCGCAGGAAAACCGATGTCACATCCTCGATCTCGATGTCATCGACCCGGATGATCCCGCCGTTCGCGCCCACCAGGTCGATCCCGAAATGGCCGTAAATCGGCTCCGTCCCCCAGACCAGATCGACCCCACCGCGATCGCCCGCCCCCACGATGGCCGACACCTCGACAACCTCGCCATAGGTCGTCAGCGTGACATAGGGCGCAAACCCCGCGACATTGTTCACAAGCGACCCGTTCGCGCGGGCCGCGTATCCGGCGATGCGCACCGACGGCAGATTGCCACTGATCGCCTTCACCCTTGCCCTGATCTGCAGATAGCACCCCGGCAGCAGCGGGGTCTCGCCCATGTAACGCAGCTTCTGCGTGTTCTGCGTCTTCAGCAGCTCCAGCGCCCCTCCGAAATCCTGATCCGCAGGCACAAAGGCCCCATTGGCCGAACCTTCATAGGTGTCCGAACCCGGCGTCCCATCGCCGCTCGACCAGACATCCAGACCTTGCGCAAACGGGGTCGGCATCAGCACCACGCCATCGGTAATCGCCTTGTTCATCAAATATCCCTTTCTCCGGCAGCGCCACGGCACCCATACCGCCAGCACCCCGTCTGGTTGACCTCAGACCCGGCGATTGCCGACCCGTGGACAGGGAAATATCAATGAAATCTTAAGCAGCGCTGAGACCAGCGCACGGTCCATGGCGCAACGCCCGCTGTCAGGCCGTCGCCCCCGGCGCATCCAGGATCTGCACGGCACCGATGCGCCAGCCCATATCCGTCTCTTCCATCTTGTAATCCAGGATATGGGTGAACCCCTTGGCATCGGTGATCTGCACCTTCTGCCACATCGACCCGCCCCGCTCGCGCAGCTCCAGATAGCGCACTTCGGCAGGGCGCCAGACCATCGGATAGCCCTGCGTCACCATGCGCTGGAAATTCTGCGGTGACTGGAACAATTGCTGCAAGCTCGGCGTGGCATAGGTAAATGCCGTCGCGAAATCATCCGCCTTGAAGGCTTCGAACTGACTGTTGATCGTGCCCTCGATCTCGGTGGATTGCGCGGCGGCACCGGTGACGGACATCACCGCCAGCATCAACGCCCCGAGCATCCTCAAAAACCCTGTCCGCATGTCCTCTCTCCTGTTGGCTGTGTGACTACAGCGTTTCGGGATAGACTTGAATCATCGCACATCACTTTTCGCGTAGGGCCGAAGGGAGCGGCAGCGAACAAGTGATCCAAGTATATCCCGAAACGCCTTAATCGTAAGTCACGGCGCCAACAGGAGAAGAGTTTCAGCCCGCTGTCAGCTTGCCCGCCAGCGCCGCGTCGATCAGATCGGCCGTTTCCGTCACACCGTAAAGCGCGATGAACCCGCCGAAACGCGGCCCCTGCGACGCCCCCAGCAAGACCTCATAAAGCGCCGTAAACCAGTCGCGCAGCGGCTCGAACCGCTCTTTGCCGACGGCAAAGACCATGCTCTGAAGCGCTTCGGCATCCAGCCCGCCATCCCAGGACCGCAGGTTGTCGCGCAGCTCTTCCAGGGCCTCGCGCTCCAGGTCGGTCGGGGTGCGGAATACCTTGTGCGGCTTTACGAAGTCATTGAAATACCGCACCGCCTGGCCTGCCGCCGCATCCATCCCGGGGTTCTTCTCCGGCGAGGCATCGGGCGCATACCGCTGGATAAAGCCCCACAACTGCCCCTTGTCCTCGGCCGAGGACACGGACGCGAGGTTCAACAACATGGAGAAGGGCACAACCATATCCGACTTGGGCACATCGCCCCCGTGGATGTGCCAGACCGGGTTATTCGCCCGCCCCGTGGCATCCTGCGTCTCATAGGCGCGCAACTGCTGGTGATATTCATCCACGGCCTTCGGGATCACATCGAAATGCATCCGCTTGGCGGTCTTGGGCTTGAGAAACATGAAATACGCCAGCGATTCCGTGCTCGCATAGGTCAGCCACTGGTCAATCGAGATACCATTGCCGGAGGATTTGGAAATCTTCTGGCCATTCTCGTCCAGGAACAGCTCATAGCTGAAATGCTCCGGCTTCCTGCCGCCCAGGATCTCGCAAATCCGGTCATAGATCGCGGTATTGGTGGCATGTTCCTTGCCGTACATCTCGAAATCCACGTCCAGCGCCGCCCAGCGTGCGCCGAAATCGGGTTTCCACTGCAATTTCACGTTGCCGCCGGTAACCGGCAGGGTCATTTCCTCGCCCTCTTCGGTATCAAAGGTGATCGTGCCATCCTTGGCATTCACTTCGCGGATCGGCACATACAACACCCGCCCCGTCTCCGGGTGGATCGGCAGGAAGATCGAATAGGTCTGACGCCGCTCCTCGCGCAGCGATTTCAGCATCACCGCCATGATCTCGTCGTACCGCTCCGCCGCGCGCAGCAGAATCGCGTCGAACTGGCCCGATTGATAGAACTCCCGCGCCGAATAGAACTCGTATTCGAACCCGAAAGTATCCAGGAACCGCCGCAGCATGGCGTTGTTGTGATGGCCAAAACTCTCATACGTGCCGAAGGGATCCGGCACCGATGTCAGCGGCTTGTGCATATGCTCGGCCAGCATCTCCTGCTGCGGCACATTGCCCGGCACCTTGCGCATCCCGTCCAGATCGTCGGAAAAACAGATCAGCTTGGTCGGAATGTCCGAAATCTCCTCAAAGGCGCGCTTGATCATCGTGGTCCGCAGCACCTCGCCAAAGGTCCCGATATGCGGCAGGCCAGAGGGGCCATAGCCCGTCTCGAACAGCACAAAACCCTTTTCCGGCGGCTTGTTCTGATACCGTTTGAGCACCCGACGCGCTTCTTCAAAGGGCCAGGCCTTGCTGCTCATCGCGGCGTCACGCATATCAGACATCACATTTTCCATCATTGGCACCTGTGCGCCCAATGCGCGCAGGTCAGGCCGCTTCCTATTGCGCCGGGCGGACCGGGTCAATAATCTGTACCCAACACAGCATCAAAGGAAGTTCAATGCCTGACGATCCCTCCCTGTCGCTCAGCGCGCAGGACTGTCTTGTCGCGATGATGGTCGCCGTTTCCGCGTCTGACGAACACATCAGAACCACCGAACTGATCAAGATCCAGTCTTCGGTCAACATGCTGCCGATCTTTGCGGGCTATGACAACGACCGCCTCAGCACCATCAGCAAGACCGTGTTCGACCTCTTTGAACAGGAAGACGGGCTTGACGCGCTCTTCGGCCTGATCCGAGAGGCGCTGCCGGAACGCCTGTATGAGACCGCCTATGCGCTGGCCTGCGACGTCGCCGCCGCCGATGGCAAGCTTGAGGAAGCCGAACTGCGTCTGCTCGAAGAAATCCGTTACGAGCTGAACATCGACCGCCTGCATGCCGCCGCCATCGAACGCGGCGCGCGTGCGCGTCACCTCAGTTGACGGCGCTTAAAGCGTTTCGGGATAAACTTGAAACATCCCACATCACTTTTCGCGCTCGACCGAAGGGAGAGGCAGCGAACAAGTGATTCAGGTATATCCCGAAACGTTCTAGGCCCTAGTCACCCGGAATCAAAGTTCGGTTCATTGAATACAGCTCTCAACGGCAGGTTCGCACCCGACCCCGAGGGCGGCCCTCCATTTGGCGAGGCATTTTCATTTTTTCATACTTCGCAGCATTTTGCGAGGTCGGAGCTTCGCACCCGCCCTGGGGGGCGGGGTCGGGTGCGAACCGGATCGCAAGCGATCCGGGGACAGTGGGAAATGGTGCGCATTTCTAGGCTCCGGACCCATTAACCATTTGATATCCAATGCGTGAAGGGAGGGGTCACGTGCTGAATTATCTGACAGAGCCGCAGGCGGTTGCGCTGATCGGCGGGCTTGGCGGCCTGTTGCTGGGCCTCGCCGCGCGGATCGGACGGTTTTGCACGCTGGGCGCCATCGAAGACATCTATTACGGCAACTCCAGCCTGCGGCTGCGCATGTGGGGCGTTGCCATCGGGGTGGCGGTGATGGGCACCTTCGGGCTGGCGGCATCGGGGCTGCTCGACCTCGGGCAGACCCTCTATCTGGGGCGCGGCTGGACCCCGCTCGCCTGTGTGGTCGGCGGCCTGACCTTTGGCTATGGCATGGCGCTCGCGGGCAACTGCGGCTATGGCGCGCTGGCCCGTCTGGGCGGCGGTGATCTGCGCTCTTTCGTCATTGTGCTGGTGATGGGGCTGGCGGCCTATATGACCCTGGGCGGCCCGCTGTCGGGATTGCGGCTGTGGCTGTTCGATGCCGCCGACACCCCTGGCCTGATGCCGGGGTTTGCAGATGCGCTGTCAGCCCTGACCGGCCTGCCGGTTCATGCCACGGGCATGTTGATAGGGGCGCTGATCCTGCTGCTGACGCTTTTGCACAGGCCGATGCGCCGGGCCTATGCGCATGTGTTCTGGGGGGCGGTGGTCGGTCTCGCGATTGTTTCGGGATGGGCAGGCACACAATGGGTGGCCAACGTCGGTTTTGATGCCACGCCGGTTGTGAGCCATACGTTCTCCGCACCCCTGGGGGAAACCATGCTTTATGCGATGACTTCCTCGGGCAATACCATCAGCTTTGGCACCGGGTCTGTCCTGGGGGTGCTGCTGGGCGCCTTTGCAGGCAGTCTTTTCAAGGGGCATTTCCGCTGGGAAGCCTGTGACGATCCGCGCGAGCTGGGCCGTCAGATCCTGGGGGCCGCGCTGATGGGATTCGGCGCGGTGATTACCGTCGGCTGCAGCGTGGGCCAGGGGCTTTCCGCATTTTCGGTACTGGCCTACAGCGCGCCGCTGACACTGGCCTGCATCATGGCCGGTGCCGCGGTTGGATTGCGCCAGCTGATCCTGGGATTCGCGCCGGGAGTTTAGGTCGCTGGCCTGCTGCACCGGCCCCGCCAACCGCCACCTTCATGATCACGCCTTGACCATTCACAACCCGCTTTGCGCAAAAAGCCACCGTCAGGCCCGGATCGGATCACCGGATATTGCCAGCGCGGACCGAATATGGGAGTAGTTCGCGCAGTATTAATTGGAAGAAAATTAATGAAAATTGCTGTTTTTGGAATTGGGTACGTGGGTTTGTCGAACGCAGTCCTGCTGGCCCAGCACAACACTGTCACGGCGGTGGATTTGTCGTCGGACCGCGTGGCGCAATTGAATGCCCGGACCTCACCGATCGAAGATGTGGAACTGGAACAATGGCTGGCCACCAGGGAATTGGACCTGACGGCCACCATCGACGGCGCGGCCGCCTGCCGGGAAGCGCGTTTCATCGTGATCGCAACGCCCACGGATTACGACCCCGAGACCAACTTCTTCAACACCTCCTCGGTGGAAGCGGTGATCAAGCTGGCGCTTGAGGTCAATCCGACCGCCACCATCGTGGTCAAATCGACCGTGCCCGTCGGCTTTACCGACCGGGTGCGCAAGCTGTTCGGGAGCGAGGACATCATCTTTTGCCCCGAGTTCCTGCGCGAGGGTCAGGCGCTGCACGACAACCTCTATCCCTCGCGGATCGTGGTCGGGTCGCGCCGGGAAGAGGCAAAGATCTTTGCCGATTTGCTGGTGCAGGGGGCTTTGGCCAAGGATGTGCCGGTGCTTTACACCGGACCGGCAGAGGCGGAATCGATCAAGCTTTTTGCCAATACCTACCTGGCGCTGAGGGTGGCTTTCTTTAACGAGCTGGACAGCTATGCCCTGGCCGAAAACATGAACGCGCGTGAGATCATCGAAGGGGTCGGCCTCGATCCGCGCATCGGCACCCATTACAACAACCCCTCCTTCGGCTATGGCGGCTATTGCCTGCCCAAGGATACCAAGCAGTTGCTCGCCAATTTCTCGGCAGTGCCGCAGAACCTGATGCGCGCGGTGGTGGATGCGAACCGCACCCGCAAGGATTTCATCGCCGAACGGGTGCTCGCGCGCAAACCTCAGGTGGTGGGGATTCACCGGCTTGTGATGAAAGCCGGGTCGGACAATTTCCGGCAAAGTTCCGTGCAGGGCGTGATCCGTCGCATCCTGGCCGAGGGGATCAAGGTGGTCATCTACGAACCGGCCTACGCGCAGGAGAGCTTTCTCAACTGCACGGTTGTACGCGACCTGGAAACCTTCAAGCAGCAAAGCGACGTGATCGTGGCCAACCGGGCATCCGATGATCTTTCTGATGTGGAAGACAAGGTCTTTACCCGGGACATCTTTGGCCTGAGCTGAGACCCAACAGGCGTTGCGGGACCGGCAGCGCCCGGGCCACGTAGCGCCATTCAAACTGACGAGGGACCATGGCAGACAATCACCGCGCCTTTCTGTCCGGGCTGTTCGACGCGGCGGTTGCGGCCGCCGATCCGCTGAATGCCCTGGGCAGCAATCTGCCGGAAGCCCCCCGCGGCCGCACCGTGGTGATCGGGGCCGGCAAGGGGGCGGCGCAGCTGGCGCAGGCCTTTGAAGGGCTGTGGGATGCGCCCTTTGAAGGGGTCGTGGTCACCCGCTACGGCTATGGCGCGCCCTGTCACACCATCCGGGTCATGGAAGCGGCGCATCCGGTGCCGGACGCCGCCGGGCTGGCGGCCGCGCAGGCGCTGAAATCGGCCGTCAGCGGGCTGGGGCCGGATGATCTGGTCATCGCGCTGATCTGCGGCGGGGGGTCATCGCTGTTGCCTGATCCGCCCGAGGGGCTGACACTGACTGATCTGCAGGAGCTGAATGCCGCCCTGCTGGAATCGGGCGCGCCGATCTCGGTCATGAATGCGATCCGCAAGCGGTTCAGCGGGATCAACGGCGGGCGGCTTGCGGAACTGGCCGGGGGCGCGCGCATCTGCAACTTGATCGTGTCCGATGTGCCCGGTGACGACCCCGGTGCCGTCGCCTCCGGACCCACGGTGCCGGGACGGCCAGCCGCGGCAGAGGTCGCGGCCCTGATCGAGGCGCGGGGACTGTCGCTGCCGCAGGCCTGCATGGATCATCTGCGCCAGCAGCCGGAAGACGGGGCGGCATCGCACCCCGATGTGACGACAAGGATCATCGCCTCTGCCGCGCAGTCGCTTGAGGCCGCCGCCTGCCGTGCCAGCGCCGAGGGCGTGACGCCCTGGGTGCTGTCCGACCGGATCGAAGGGGAGGCCCGCGAGGTGGCCCTGGTTCACGCGGCCCTCGCGCGGCAGGCGGCAACCGCAGGCACGCCCTATCCTGCGCCGGTGGTCCTGCTGTCGGGCGGAGAGACGACGGTAACGCTGCGCCACAAGGGCAAGGGCGGACGCAACAGCGCCTTTCAGCTTTCCCTCGCCCTGGCGCTGGAGGGGGAGCCGTGGTTTCACGCCCTCGCGGCCGACACGGACGGGATCGACGGCTCCGAAGACAATGCGGGGGCCTGGGTGGACGGGACAACGGCGGCGCGGATCCGTGCTGCAGGTCTCGATCCGTTGCAGTCGCTGCAGCGTGACGATTCCTATTCTGCGCTCAAGGCGGTGAACGGGTTGTTCATGACCGGGCCGACGGGGACCAACGTCAATGATTTTCGGGCCATCCTGATCGGAACGTCCAGAGGCTGATGGCCGCAATGCCCGCGCCCTTGTGCGGGGACGGGCAGCACCGGATTCCGGACCCTTGAAGCGCCCGGGCAGCCCGGTGGATTCGCGCGGCGCGGGGGTGTAGGGCGGTCTGCGGTCTGCCGCTTTTACCATGTACCAACACAAATGAAGACATGTCATTTTTGACATGTCATTTTTGACATGTCTTCATTTGTGTCAGGTTTGGCGCGCTTGTCAGGAGTGGCGCTTGTCAGGTTTGGCGTGCTTGTCAGGTTTGGCGTGCTTGTCAGGAGTGGCGCGCTTGCTGGTGTTTTGGATTGCATCAGGTCTGCAGGTTCACACCTCGACAAGCACCCTGAGTGTCAGGCGCTGTCTGACCTGCAAGTTCCGGTGCGGGATGCCGGTCCGGCCAGACCGGCCTCAATCATCCGGCAAGAGCCAGGCCATATCCGCGACCCGACTCTCCCGGTACGTCCTGATCTGCGCGGCACGCTGCAGCGTCAGGTCGATGTCATCCCAGCCCCGGATCAGCTTTTCCCGCCACATCGCGTCCAGCTCAAAGGCAAAGACCTGTCCCGCCGCATGGATTTCGCAATTGCCCAGGTCGATGGAAACGTGTGCATCGCCGCCACCCAATGCGCCCGCCAGTGCCGTAATCTCACGCTCCTCCAGCCTTGCGGGCAACAGGCCGTTGTTGATCGCATTGGCGGCAAAGATGTCGCCAAAGCCGGGCGCGATCACGGCGCGAAATCCGGCGTCGACCAGGGCATAAACCGCAGCCTCCCGCGAGGAACCGGTGCCAAAGTTCCGGCCCGCGATCAGGACGCTGGCAGGCTCCACCCCATTCAAGGGGAAATCCGGGCGCAGCGTCCCTGCCTCATCCCGCCGCATGTCATGCAGCAGAAAATCGCCATAGCCCTGCACACGGGGCGTCGACATGAACCGCGCCGGGATCAACTGGTCGGTGTCCACATTGTCCTGCGGCAGGTGGATGGCCCTGCCCTCATGCCTGGTCCATCCCGCCATCAGGTCCTCTCCTGCATGACTTCGCGCACATCCGACAGCGCGCCGGTCACCGCCGCCGCCGCGACCATGGCGGGCGACATCAGATGCGTGCGCGCGCCGCGCCCCTGGCGCCCCCTGAAATTCCGGTTGGTCGATGAGGCGCAGCGCTTGCCCGGCGCCACCAGATCCCCGTTCATGCCGACACACATCGAACAGCCTGATGCGGCCCATTCCAGCCCGGCGTCCCGGAACACCTTGTCCAGCCCCTCGGCCTCCGCCTGTTGCTTGACCAGCGCCGAACCGGGTGAAACCAGCCCCGGCACGCGCGCCTTGCGGCCCCGCAGGACCGCCGCCGCGGCACGCAGGTCCTCGATCCGCCCGTTGGTGCAGGAGCCGAGAAAGACCTGATCGACCGGCGTTCCCTTGATCGGCTGCCCCGGTATCAGCCCCATGTAGTCATAGGCCGCCCTTGCCGCAGCTGCCTTGCCTGCGCCAAGGCTTTCGGGCGCGGGCAGGACCGCATCGATGCCGATGGCCTGTTCGGGGCTGGTGCCCCAGGTCAGGGTCGGCGCAATCTCGGCGGCGTCAATGACCACCTCGCGGGCGAATTCCGCCGCCGCATCCGTGCGCAGGGCGCGCCAGCCGGTCAGGGCCGCCTCCCAATCGCTTGGCCCGGGCGCATAGGGGCGGCCCTTGATATAGGCGAAAGTCACCGCGTCGGGGGCCACCATGCCAAAACGGGCACCTCCCTCGATTGACAGGTTGCACAGGGTCATGCGCCCCTCCATGCTCAGCGCTTCGACCGCCGGGCCTGCGTATTCCACCGCATGCCCCTGCGCCCCGCCGGCACCCAGCCGCGCGATCCAGCCCAGCGCCATGTCCTTGGCGGTGACCCCCGGTGCCAAAGCCCCCTCAAAGGTGATCCGCATCGCCGCCGGTTTGCGCTGCCAGACCGTCTGGGTTGCCAGCACATGGGCCACTTCCGTCGCTCCGATGCCAAAGGCCAGCGCGCCGAAGGCACCGTGGGTCGATGTGTGGCTGTCACCGCAGTTGATCTGCAGCCCCGGCAGGGTCAGCCCCTGTTCCGGCCCGATCACATGCACGATGCCCTGTCGCCGATCGCACAGCCCGAAAATCTCCAGCCCATGGGTGCGCGCGTTGCCCTCCAGCGTCTCGATCATGCGGGCGATGTCGGGGTCCGCGATCCTGTCGCGCTGCCGGGTCGGGGCGTAATGGTCGGTGACGGCAAAGGTCAGGCGCGGCTCTGCCACCGGCTGTCCCCGCGCGGCCAGCTTTGCGAAGGCGTGATGCGACCCTTCATGCACCAGATGCCTGTCCACCCAAAGCAGCGAAGTGCCATCTTCGCGGCGCAGAATTTCATGCGCGCCCCAGAGTTTGTCCAGCAGGGTGCTTGGCTTTTTCATGAAAATGCACATAAATGTCCCAAGGCCCAAATGCAACAGAATGTCCCGCCGCGGCAGCGCCCTGTCCGGCGGAGATGGTAACCCGAAGGGGGTGTCGTGCCGGTTGTCGAAATTCACCTGACCGACGGAGTTCCGGCTGCGGTGAACGCCAGTCCCGTCGGGCCTGCCGTCATTCCACACCACCGCCGCGACAAGGTCCATGACATCGCCAGGGGGCGCAGAAGACAAGAGGCAGGCCATGGCCGAGATTGACCCGATCACCCTCGCCGTGCTGGCGGGACGGATGGAACAGATCGCCGATGAGATGGATGCGACCCTGTTCCGCGCGGCCTTCAACCCGATCATTGCAGAGGCGCATGACGCCAGCCATGGCCTTTATCACGCATCCACGGGTGACACGCTGGTACAGGGCAAATCCGGGCTGCCGATCTTTGTCGGCGTCATGGCATTCGCGGTCAAGGCGGTCATCGACAAGGCCGCCGCCGACGGCGATCTGGCCGATGGCGACATCTATATCTTCAACGACGCGCATATCGGGGGCACCCATCTGTCGGATATGCGGCTGGTGCGGCCCTATTATCGCGATGGCAAGCTGTTCTGTTACCTCGCCTCGGTCGGGCATTGGCATGATGTGGGGGGTGCGGTGCCGGGCAATTACAACCCGGCAGCGACGGATGTGTTTCAGGAAGCCTTCAACCTGCCCCCGGTCAAGCTGGCCCGCGCGGGCGAGATCAACCAGGACATCATCGATATCCTGCTGCGCAACACCCGCCTGCCGCAATCGGCAATGGGTGATCTGAACGGCCAGCTTGGCGCGCTGGATCTTGGCATCCGGCGGATGGATGAACTGCTGGACGCCTATGGCGCCGACACGGTGCGCGCGGCACTGGATGCCCTGGGCGACCGGGCGGAAGCCTTGATGCGCGCCGAGTTGGAGGGGCTGCCCGATGGCCGCTGGGAGGCGATGGATTACCTCGACAATGACGGTATCACCGATGAGCCGCTGGCCATCCGGGTCGCGCTGGAAATCAATGGCGATGAAATGGTGCTGGATTTTGCAGGCTCCGCCCCGCAATGCGCGGGGCCGGTGAACATCGCCCTGCCCACCACCGTTGCCGCCGCCTATGTGGCGATCAAACATGTCTTTCCGATGCTGCCCGCCAATGCAGGTGTGATGCGCCCCATCGACGTGCGGGTGCCGGAAGGGTCGATGCTGGCCGCGCAGTTCCCTGCGCCCACCGGCGGCTATACGGAGACGATCCTGCGGATGATCGACGTGATATTCTCTGCTGCCGCCCAGGCGGCACCGGACCGGATCGTCGCCAATGCCTATGGCACGATCAACGCGCTGTCGATTGCGGGCAAGCGCAGTGACGGGCGGCCCTGGGTCATGTTCAGCTTTTACGGCGGCGGGCACGGCGCATCGCTGGAGGGTGACGGACTGAACCACGGCAATGCGCCGATCTCCACCGCCACCATTCCGCCGATGGAGATATTGGAAAGCGTTTATCCCGTGATGTTCCGGCAATGGGCCCTGCGCCCGGACAGTGCGGGCGATGGCATGCATCGCGGCGGGCTGGGGGCCATCTATGAAATTGAGGTACTGGAAGAGAATGGCGCGGAGGCCTTCCTGTTTGGTGAACGCGGGCGGTTCGCGCCCAAGGGGATCGCGGGCGGGGCGAACGCGGCATTGAACGTGTTCTCCTATGCGACCGACGAAGGTTTCGCGCATCCGCCGCTGGTCTCGAAGATGCGGGGCATCAAGCTGCGGCAGGGGCAGTCGGTGCGGCTGGAGACTCCCGGCGGCGGCGGCTATGGCCCTGCCGCCGACCGTGCCGCCACCGCCGTGGCGCGTGACGTGGCGCGCGGATTGATGTCTGCCGAACATGCGGATGAAGCCTATGGCCAGGCCTGGCGGGAGGTCACCATATGAAGATCGTCGGCGTCGATGTGGGCGGCACCTTTACGGATGTCTTTGTCCTGAACGAAGCGGACGGCACCGCTGCGGTCGCCAAGGTTCCCACCACGCGCCCGGATCAATCGGGCGGTTTCCTGACCGGGATCGGCGAACAGGTGGAAGACCTTTCCGATATCTCGGTTGTGGTTCACGGCACGACGGCAGGCACCAATGCCCTGCTGGAACGCAAGGGCGCGAAGGTCGGCGTGATCACCACGCAAGGCCTGCGCGACGTGCTGGAAATGCGCCGCCGGGACCGGCCCCGCACCTGGGGTCTGCGCGGGGATTTCGAACCGGTGGTGGACCGGCGGTATCGTCTGGAAGTGCCGGAACGCACGCTGGCGGATGGCACGATCCGCACGCCCGTCGATCTGGACGCCGTGCGCGTGGCGGCAACCACGCTTGCCGGTCAGGGCTGCGCCGCCATCGCCATCCTCTTTGCCAATTCCTATGCCAATCCCGCGAACGAAGCGCTGGCGGTTCAGGCCGTGCGTGCCATCTGGCCCAATGAACATGTCTCCTGCTCCTCGGAAATCCTGCCGGAAATCCGCGAGTTCGAACGTTTCTCCACCACCGCGCTGAACGCCTATCTGCAACCGGAAGTCTCCGGCTATCTCGACCGGCTGGAAACCGCGCTGAAGCAGGGCGGGTTCGGCGGCGAATTCATGATCGTGCAGTCCAATGGCGGTGTGATGGCTGTCGATACCGCCTGCAAGGTGCCGGTGCGCACCGCATTGTCAGGGCCTGCGGCGGGGGTGATAGCGGCGGGCTATATCGCCTCCACCGCCGGCTTTCCCGATGTGATCACCGGCGACATGGGCGGCACGTCTTTCGATGTGTCGCTGATTGCGGGCGGGCAATCCATGCTGTCCCCGCAAACCTCCATCGACTTCGGCATGGTGGTACGCACCCCGATGATCGAGATCACCACCATCGGTGCCGGCGGCGGCTCCATCGCCTGGGTGGACAAGGGCGGGCTGCTGAACATCGGCCCTGAAAGCGCGGGGTCAAACCCCGGACCGGTGGCCTATGGGCTGGGCAATGACCGGCCCACCGTGACCGACGCCAATGTGGTGCTGGGCCGGATCGACCCGGACAATCCCATCGGCGGCAAGCTGACACGGCTGGATGTGGAAGCGGCAGCACGGGCCATCGACGCCCATGTGGGCGCGCCGCTGAATCTCGACACCCATCAGGCGGCAGAGGCAATCCTGCGCGTCGCCAACAGCCGCATGGCGGGGGCAATCCGGCTGGTCAGCATCGAACGCGGGTTTGACCCGAAACGCTTTGCCTTCATGCCCTTTGGTGGCGGCGGTGCACTGCATGCGGGTGCCATGCTGGCCGAGGTCGGCATCGCCCGCGCCATCGTGCCGCGGTATCCGGGGGTGACATCCGCCATGGGCTGCGTGATCGCGGACATGCGGCAGGACTTTGTCCAGACAATCAACGCGCTGGTCGATCAGCTGGACACAGCGGTGCTTACCGGTTTCATGCAGGATCACGTCGACCGGGGCATGGCGATGCTGCGGGCGGCACAAACCACCTTCGAGGCGCGAAAGGTCAACTTCGAGCTGGACATGGCCTATATCGGTCAGACCCATACGGTTGCCGTCCCGCTGGAAGTAACGGTCGGGGATGGCACCGTGCTGCCCCCTGCCAGGGCACAGATCGAGGCCGCATTCGACGCCGCCTATACCGCGACATTCGGGCGGCTCTTGAAGAACGGTGTGCGGCGCGTCCTGAACCTGCGCTCGGCCGTGACGGGCATCCGGCCAAAGTTCGATCTGGAAACGCTGGCCCCCAAGGGCACCAGGATAGCTGACCCCAGGGCCACGCGCCGCGTTCATTTCGGCGATACCTGGCGCGACACGGCGATCTACGACCGGCTTGCCCTGCCTGTGGGCACCGAAATCACCGGCCCCGCGATCCTGGAACAACCCGATACCACGGTGCTGATCGAACCGGGGCTGAAAGGGCGCGTGGATCGCTTTGGCAACACCATCATCACAGGTGACAGATGACGAAGGCGAAGATGACATGAGCCATCCCGAAACATGGGACCTGACCAGAACGGCCCTGCTGACAATCGACCTGCAAAACGACTTCATCCATCCCGATGGTGCCTATGGCCGCGCCGGTCAGGGCGCAGACAGTATCGCCGCCCTGCCCGACCGCATCGCGCCGCTGGTGCGCGCGCTGCGGGCGCGGGGCGGCACCTATATCTCGGCCCAGTTCACCCTGGTGCCCGGGCCGCAGGGCGCGCCACTGATCGCACCCCACCTGAAACAGCTGCGCCCCTTCCTGACCAAGGGGGACTTTGCCCCCGGCGGCTTTGGCCACAGGATCGTCGATATTTTGCACCCGGCGGATTACGTGGTGGAAAAGGTGGCCTATTCCGCCTTCTACCAGACCCGGCTGGAATACATCATGCGTGCCCTCGGCCTGGAACATCTGATCGTGGGGGGCATCGTCACAAACGGCGGCGTCGCCTCCACCCTGCGGGACGCGCATCTGCGTGATATTGAAACCTGCATGCTGAGTGACGGCTGCGCCGCCTTCCGCGACGATGTGCATGAGGCAACGCTGCTGTCGCTCGGCACGGTGACGCACCAGATGACCTGCGCCGAGGCGCTGAAACTGTTGGAGGACGCATGACCCTGAAATCGCGGCTTGGCACCGGCAAGATCCTCGTCGCCCCCGGCGTCTATGACGGGCTTACCGCCTCCATCGCCCAGGCGGCGGGGTTCGAGGCGCTGTATCTGTCGGGTGCGGCCCTGGCCTATACAAGGCTCGGGCGACCCGACATCGGGCTGACCTCGGTCACCGAAATGGCCGATACCATGGCGCTGATCGCCGACCGTGTGGAACTGCCGGTGATCATCGACGCCGACACCGGCTTCGGCAATGCGCTGAACGCCCAGCGCACGATGCGGCAATATGAGCGCGCAGGCGCCGCAGCACTGCAGATCGAGGATCAGACCTATCCCAAGCGCTGCGGGCATCTGAAGGACAAGACACTGATCAGCGCTGCGGAAATGGCCGGGAAAATCCGTGCCATGACCGACGCCCGCCGCTCCGAGGATACGCTGATCGTGGCCCGGACCGATGCCATCGCGGTCGAAGGGTCCGGGGCGGCCACAGACCGGGCAGAAGCCTATCTCGAAGCCGGTGCCGACGTTCTGTTCATCGAAGCGCCCCAGAGCCGCGCGCAGTTGCAGGCGATCACGGCACAGTTCAAGGGCCGCGTGCCGCTGCTGGCCAATATGGTCGAAGGCGGCGCAACCCCGATGCATGATGCCGGTGACCTGGAAACCCTGGGCTTTTCACTGGTGATCTTTCCCGGCGGCATCGTGCGCGCACTGGCCCGGACGGCACAGGACTATTACGCCAGCCTCGCGACCCACGGAACCAACGCGCCCTTCGCCGGACGGATGCATGATTTCGACGGGTTGAACGAGGTGATCGGCACCGCCGAGATGCTCGCGCGCGGCAAAACCTATGAAGGCTGATATCCTTGGCAGGTCAGGCCGGGGGCGCTGCCCCCGACGCCGCAAGCGGCGTCTCCCCCGGTATATTTAGGGAACAATGAAACGGACAATGGCGCATCATGCCACATTCATTGTTCCGCAAATACACGGGGTTTGGGGTAAAGCCCCAAGACTTTTTAGATCGAATGCGGCGCAGCCGCTCCTTATGGCAGCAGCTGAATGTTGCGGAAGGCCGCGTCGCAATTCACGATATCCACCCTTTTGTTGGCGATCCTGAGCGATCCGTCGACCAGCGCGAGGTCGTGTTTCGCGGTCAGCGCCAGCAATTGCTGTTCGTCCAGCCGCGTCTCGACGTAATGCATGAAAGTGGTGGTAGCGAAGCTGTCGCCGTTCATCTCGTCCACGAAGGGGCGCTGGAGCACGTGGTGGCAGCGGCTTTTGGGTTTCTGGCTGAAGGTGCGCGCGCCGTTGAGACGCTCCACCCGCAGTTTCAGCATGAAGAGATCCTCATACATCAGCGACGTGACGTTCAGCGGGTCGGTCTGCTGATAATCCAGCGGCATCCAGTAGTGGCCGTCGGGCAGCCAGAGCGCCAGCCATTCGGTATAGCGGCCCTCGTCCAGCATCCGTGCCTCATCATAGATGAAGTCGATCACCTGTTCCCTGGTCACGCTCATTCTGCCGCCTCCCGTGCGGGGGCATCCCAGGTCATGAACCGCGCCCATGCGTCGAACTGGTTGCGCATCTGGCGCTCTGTCGTGCCGTTCTCCACCACCTCTTCGGAAAAATCCTCTTCGCCCGTCCGCAGCCGCTGGATGTTGACCCATTCCAGGCCGTCGGCCTCCAGCCCCTCCTGCGCGCGTTCGTACATCTCAAGGTCATCATGGCCGACGATGGAGGTGGGCGCGTTGATCATGCGGTTGTACATCGCCGTGCGGGCAGTCAGTTCATCGGGCGCATCGACCAGCCGGTAGATATAGCTTTCCACCAGGGTCTTGTTCGCCGCCAGCGGGATGAAGATGCGCAGCTGCTGGATCGGGCCCTTGATCATGATGTTGGGGAAATAGACCGTGTTGTGGCGGTTCTCGTTCAGGATCGCCTTTGCCTTCTCCTCGCCATAGGTTTCCACCATCTTTTCGAAATAACCGGGGATCTGGGAATAATTGGAGTGGATCGAGTGGTTCACACCCGTATGCCCATGCCCGTTGGGCCAGGTGCGGATGCCCATGTTCTCGAAGAATTCGTAAGGGCTCATGAAGGGCGCGATGATCTCCATTGCCGGGGGTTTGGGCGCGTCTTCGGGCAGGTTCAGCTCTTCGTAGAGCTTCACCGCGGTGCCTGCGGAGGATTCATGGGCCACCATCGGGTGGCAGGTGTCGGTCTGGTTCTCCACCAGCATTTTCCAGTTGCAATGGTGCATGTAGCGCAGCGGCGGGCCTGCGACCTCAAGCCGGCCGGCGGGGGAACGGTCCACCATGTTGTCGAGCGATGACAGGCTGTCGCCGAAGAAATCTTCGAATGAAATGCCCTCTTCGGCCAGACGGGCAAAGATGAAACCACGGTAGTTGCGCACCTCGCCCACGGCCTTCATGCCCCTGGCGCTCTCCGTCTGGTCGAGGCCGGTGTCGGCGTAGCCTTTCTTCAACGGGATCGCCAATAGGCACCCGTCGGTCTTGAAGGACCAGGCGTGATAGGGGCAGCGAAAGAACTTGCCGGTGTTGCCCTGCCGGTCGATGACGATCTTGGTGCCCTTGTGCGGACAGCGGTTGTAGAGAACATGGATGTCACCGGTGGAATGGCGCACCTGGATCACCGGTTGGTCGCCGATGGAGGTGGCGAAATAGTCACCCTTTTGCGGTGTCTGGCTTGCGTGACCGACAAAGACCCAGGCATTGGCAAAGACATGTTTCATCTCAAGCCGGAACACCTCCGGGTCGATATAGACATCGCGGTGGACCTGATGGCCCTCGAACAATGCAGCGGCGGCTGCGGGGTTACCGGAATACTTGCCCATCGGGTGCTCCTTCAGATGTCCCGTGTCAGCCGGGCGGATCTGGCCCGGATGACGCAGATATGCGTGACCCTGCCGCTGGCGCATGCCGCCCCGGACGGGCCCAGGGTATCACCGATCTGCGCCGCGATGCGAAATTTGTCGATGCGGCCGAACATGGTCTCCATCGGCTGTTCCTTCATAACAACTAGCATGAAAAATCATATATTAATCGTCAAGCCCTTTATGTGATCGCTGTGCTTCGCTACATTGTTCCAGGCAGGTTGCTGCTGAACCAGGGTGGCACACAGGAAGGAATTTTACGGATGCAGGCACCGCGCGACGAGACCGTTTCAGAGGCGGCACCCGGCTTTGTTTCGGACTATCTGCTGTACCTGCTGGCCGCTGCCAGCGAAGCGGCGAGCGCCCAGTTCCACCAGACCGTCCGCGCGGCGGGTCTGCGGGTCCCTGAATGGCGGGTGCTGGCCTGCCTGCTGGACGAAGACGGCGCGATGGTCACGCAACTGGCAACAGTTGCCCTGGCCGAACAGTCGCGGCTGACCCGGATCATCCTGCAAATGGAAAAGCGCGAACTTGTCGTCCGCCGCGGCGACGCCGCCGACAAGCGCAGGGTCCGGGTGCATCTGACGCCCCAAGGCCGGAGCCTGGCCACCAGGCTGGTCGCCGAAGCCAAGGTGCACGAGGCGGAACTGATCCGGACACTTTCCGGTGGCGACGGCGCGCGGCTGAAACCTGCATTGCGATCCCTGCTGGCAGCGCTTGAACCGGGAACGCCCGAAACGGCACGGCGCGGGACAGGTCAGAAAACGGGTTCACAAGTCAAAGAAAATATGGATTAATGAAAATGCATATAAATTTCACGGCGGGTGAGTCCGGCTTTGTCGGCGACAGCCTCCGTGAAGAAAAAGGGAGTGAGACATGCGAAAGTTTACCAAATTCTTGACCGGCACAGCGCTGGTTCTCAGCATGGCAACCACCGCGCAGGCGGCTGAAACCATCACGATCTCAAGCTGGCTGCCGCCCAGCCATCCGATCAACACAGGGATGCTGCAAGGCCTGATCGACATGATGGAATCCGCGACGGGGGGTGAAGTCACCGGCGAGATCAAGATGGGCCTTGCCCCGCCACCGGCCCAGATGGACCTGGTGATGGATGGTGCGGCGGATATGACGATCATCTTCCACGGCTATCAGCCGGGCCGTTTCGTCGGATCGAAGCTGATCGAAGTGCCCGGATACGAAGGCAGCGCCGAAGCCGCCTCGGTGGCCTATTGGCGGGTGCAGAAAGAATACCTCGATGCGCTGGACGAACACCGTGGCACCAAGCTGGTGGCGCTGACAACCCATGGTCCCGGGCAGATCCACTCCAACAAGGAGGTCAAGACACTGGCCGATCTGCAGGGGCTGAAAACCCGTCTGGGCGGCGGGGTGTCGGCCGATGTCGGGGCGGAACTGGGGCTTGTGGGCATTCAGGTGCCGGCGCCGAAAGTCTATGAGACGCTGGATTCCGGGGCCGCTGACGCCGTGGCCATGAACATGGGCGAGCGGATCAGCTTCAAGCTGAACGAGGTCGCCAAGAACGTCTATGAAATGCCCGGCGGCTTTTATCGCGGGTCTTTCGCGGTGATCATGAGCCAGGACAAATTTGACAGCCTGCCCGAAAACCTGCAGGCCGCGCTGGACGAGCAGGTCTTTGGTGAAACCGCAAGCCGGATGATGGGTCAGGTCTGGGACGAAAGCGACGCAGAGGCGCGGGCACAGACCGAAGCCGCGGCAGACAATACCATCGTGACGGCCAGCGCAGAAGATCAGGCCACCTTTGCCGAAATGGGGCAACGGGTGCGCGACAAGGTTCTGGCGGAGCTTGAGGCCGCTGGTGTCGATGCGCTGGCGGCCTATGAGATGGTCGTGGCAGAGATGGCCAAAGAAACCAAATGACCGGTTCGGGCAGGGTTCATCCCTGCCCTTCCCTCACCCCTTGAGGTTCTATGCAACAGGTGATCAAACTCGCCCGCCTTGCTGCGGCCCTGCCGATGGCGGTGGCATCGCTTGCCCTGTTTGCGCTGATGGTGCTGACGTTCTGTGACGTGGTGCTGCGGTCGGCGCTGAATGCGCCGATCGAGGCCGCGACCGAATTGACCCGGATCGCCATCGCGATTGTGGTGTTTTCCGCCCTGCCGATCCTGTCGGCCCGCGAAGAGCATATTGCCGTCGATCTTGCCGATGGCCTTTTTGACCGGCTGCACATCGCGCGGCTCAGGGATGGATTTGTCAATCTGATCTGTGGCGTGATGCTGTACTGGCCCGCGCAAAGGGTCGTGGTACTGGCCGAACGGGGCCGCAGCTATGGCGACATGACCGAATACCTTTCCATCCCCACATTTTACGTGGAATATTTCATCGCCATCATGACCTTTCTGTCGGCGCTGGTGCTGATCATCAAGGGGCTGTTGCACTGGTTTGCGCCCCGCGCGCTGGAGACCCTGCATGATTGAATCCTGCATCGGCTTTGCCGCCGTTTTCCTGCTGGTCCTGTGCCGCATCCCCATCGCCTTTGCCATGGGGCTGGTGGGCATGATCGGCTTTACCTATCAGACCAATTTCACCGCCTCGATCTCGATGGTGTCACGGCTGCTGATCGACACCTCGCAGGACTACGGGCTGTCGGTGGTGCCCTTGTTCATCCTGATGGGCCTTTTCGTGAACAAGGGCGGGATCAGCCGCGAGCTTTATGCCGTATCCAATGCCTTTCTCGGGCATTTCCGGGGCGGGCTGGCGATGGCGACCATCGTGGCCTGCGGCGGGTTTGCGGCGATCTGCGGATCGTCACTGGCCACCGCGGCAACCATGTCCAAGGTGGCCATGCCGGAGATGCGCAAGTTCGGATATGCAGACAGCCTTTCGACCGCCTCCATCGCGGCGGGCGGCACGCTGGGCATCCTGATCCCGCCTTCGGTGATCCTGGTGATCTATGGGCTGCTGACGGAAACCTCCATCGGGCAGCTTTTCATCGCGGGGATCATTCCCGGCGCACTTGGCATCCTGCTGTATCTGGTGGCGGTCCGCTATACCGTGGCGCGCAATCCGGATGCCGGGCCCGCCGGACCGCGGGCGGGATGGACGGAGCGTCTGGCTGCGGTCAAAGGCGTCTGGGCAGTTCTGCTGCTCTTCGGCCTTGTCATCGGCGGGCTTTACGGGGCGCTTGATTTCTGGCCGATACACCTGGCCTTTTCGCCGACCGAAGCGGCGGGCATGGGGGCCGCAGGGGCGTTTTTGATTGCCCTGGCGCGGGGCGGGCTGAACTGGGGCGGCCTGCGCGATGTGTTGCAGGAAACCACCCTGACCACCGCCAGCCTCTTTGCGGTGCTGATCGGGGCCTGGATCTTTTCCAACTTCGTCAACATCGCGGGCCTGCCAGAAGCCTTGCGCGCTGCGGTCAGTGCCTATGACGTGTCGCCCTGGGTGGTCATGGCGATGATCATCGGCATCTACATCGTGCTGGGCTGCATTTTTGAATCCTTGTCGATGCTGCTGCTGACGGTCCCGATCTTCTTTCCCCTGGTGACCGGCCTTGGCTTTGACCCGGTGTGGTTCGGGATCATCGTGGTGGTGGTCACGGAAATCAGCCTGATCACCCCTCCCGTAGGCCTTAACGTCTTTGTGCTGAAGGGTGTGGTGGGCGATGTGTCCACCGGTACGATCTTTCGCGGGGTGACACCGTTCTGGATGGTCGACATCATCCGGCTGATCCTGCTGCTGGCCTTTCCCGCGCTGGTGCTGTTCCTGCCCTCACAAATGTAACGGAGCGCCATCCCGGGGATGACATCGAAGTGTCCGACCATGTGACCGGGGTACGCCTGCCCCATCCCAAGTGGCTTTGACCCTGCGGCGGGGCGGGGGAAAAACTTTTTGAAAAGTTTTGCCCGGAATTTTCGAAAATTCCGGCCCCCTTGGCTGTCTATTCGCCCAGGTTCGGCAGCCAGAGCGCAATCTGGGGGAAGATGATCAACAGCACCACCAGCAGAATCGCGCAGCCCATGTAGGGCAAAGCGGCCATGTAGATGTCGCGCATCGTGGTGTCGGGTGGCGCCACCCCCTTCATCACGAAGAGCAGCAACCCGAAGGGTGGCGTGGTAAAGCTGATCTCTAGCGCCATCAGGATGATCACCCCGAACCAGATCAGGTCAAAGCCCAGCGTCTGCGCCAGCGGGAAAAAGATCGGCACCGTCAGCAGCATCATGGAAAGCTGGTCCATGAACATGCCCAGCACCAGCAGGATGCAGAACATGATGACCAGCATCACGATGGGGTCGAATTCGAATTGTGTCGCCCAGCGGATCAGCCCCGAGGACGCCCCCGAAAACGCCAGCAAGGCCGAGAAGGTGGCGGAACCGAAGATGATCAGCAGTGCCATGGTCGTCACCCGCAGCGCACCGGTGACGGAGGCCACGAAGCTGGCCCAGGTCAGCTTGCGGTAAACGATGGCCAGCAGCAGCACGCCGACACAGCCGAAGGCGGCGGATTCCGACGGGGTCGCCCAGCCGTTCATGATCAGCAGGATCACCCCGACCACGATCGACATCATCGGCATGATGTCAAAGAACAGCAGCCGCATCTTTTCGGAAAACGCGGTCGGCTCGACCTCGTAGACCGGGGCGGCTGTCGGATCCCACAGGCAGAGGCCCAGGATCAGGATCACATAGAAACAGGCCAGCATCAGCCCCGGCACCACGCCCGCAAGCAGCAGGTCGCCCACATCCAGCGTTGCCAGTGTTGCCAGCAGAACCGCCAGCGCCGAGGGCGGAATCAGCATCGCCAGCCCCCCGGTGCCGAGGATCGGACCGATGGCCATGTGCTTCTTGTAGCCCTTCGCTTCCATCTCGGGCACCATGAGCGAGCCGAGCAAAGCGGTGGAGCCCAGCGAAGAACCCGACAGGGTGGCAAAGGCCGTGCCCCCGGCGACGGTGACAAAGGAGAGGCGGCCGGGGATGCGGCCCATCAGTTTCTCGACCGCCGCAAACATCTTGTTGCCAAGGCCGGTGTGAAAGAAAATTTCGCCCATCAGCAGGAACATCGGCACCGGCATCAGGTTGAAGGTGGTCACCGTCGGCAGGGCGTTGTTGACCAATTGCCCGATCCCCCGCGACATCTGCCGCAGCAGGTCACCGTTGCCACCCATGAAATAGGTCGCGCCGATCATGTTGGCGGCGATAAAGGCCAGGGCCACGGGGATGCCCATGAACATCAGGAACAGGATCATCCCCAGAAGGAACGACAGCGCGTAATACCATTCCATCAGAACGGGCCTTTCGAGTTATTCATGAACGCCCGCCTGCCCGGAATGCAAGGTTTCCGCCCCAAAGACGAAGCGCAGGAAATTCAGGGCCATCAGCCCAAAACAGACCGGCATGGAGATCAGCAGCATCCATTTCGGCATGTCGAGCGACCGCATGTCCGCATCGCCAAAGTGATAGGCCCGCAGCGTGGTCGCGCCCGAATACCAGACCAGCACGAGGCAGATCAGCACGCAAAGGAGCGCGACAAAGCGTGAAAACGGTTTACTTACCGCAACCGGCAGCGCGGCAGTCAGCAATTCGATGAACACATGCCCCTTCAGCCGGACAAGCCAGGGGGAGGCCGCCATGACGATGTACAGCAGCCCGTATTCGGAGAAGGTAAAGATATGCGACGAGCCGGAATGGTTGAAAGACCGTGCCGTCGCCTGGAAGACGATGCCGAACATGATCGCCACCAGATAGGTCCCGGCAAGGATCGCGAGCAGATTACAGATGGCGTCGAGCAGTTTCAGCACAAGCGGCCTCCGACACGAAGAAGGGCGCGAAGATTACGCTCCGCGCCGCTTCGTTGATCTTATTCAGGGTGATAGAGCTTGCGCATGGACTCGTAGCTGCTGCCATCGTCGCCCATTTCCTGCAACCGGGTCTCCATCCGGCCCCAGGCGGCGTCTTCGGCCAGCTTGAGATAGGCCGCAGCACCTTCATCGGACATGGCGACGAACTGCACCCCGCGTTTCTCCAGCTCGGTGCGGTCAGCTTTCACCGTCTCCTGCCGGTCGTTGTAGGATTTCTCCTCCCATTCGATCACGACCTGTTCGATCAGTTCCTGGCTTTCAGGCGACAGCGCGTCCCAGCTTTCCTTGTTGAAGATCACGCCGATGTCGGTGTTGTAGAAGGGCGGCTCCACCGCGTATTTCATGAACTCGTCCCACTTGAGGTCCATCAGGCCGATCTCTGTCCAGGCGGCAGCATCGACAACGCCCTTTTCCAGCGCGGCGTAAACTTCCGTCGCGGGCATCGAGGCCGTGGTGGCGTTCAGCGCCTCGAAGAAGGCGTGATAGATCGGGTTGTCGCGCAGTTTGACCCCGGTCAGGTCCAGCACGCCGTTTTCGTCGAACTTGGGTTCGGTGGAGGTATAGATGTGGAACTTTACCCCGCCGTCGATCCAGCCAAGGTGCCGCACGCCAAAGCGTTCCTGGTGTGCCATGTCCATCGCTGCCGCACCGCCATTCGCGCGGGCCTCCAGCGGTGTGACAGTCGCGGCAACCATCGCGTCGATCTCCGGCACGGAGGCGCCGTAGAAGGAACCGGGAATATGGACCATGTCCACCACGCCATCCCGCACGGCGGCGGGTTGCTGGAACATGCCGATCGCCTCGGGGCCGCCGCGCACGTCAATCTGGACGATCCCCTTACCGCGCTCGTTGATGTCATCCACCATGGCGAGGAAAGTCTTTGTATAGACAAGGAATGTCGGGAAAGCATGGGTTGCCGACACCCGATCCTCTGCAAAAGCGGCGGTCGCGGTCAGTGCAAGTGCCGCCACACCTGTCGTGGCCCTGAAGGCCAACCTGTTGAACATTGTCATTTCAGTACTCCCAGTTGGTCTCGTTTTTATTCTTCCAATATATGCATTTTCATGCAACTAAGGCAACGGAAATCGCGTAAGCATATCTGCTTTCAACCACAGAGCATGTGTTTGCACATAAATTGAAGCCTATCACAAACCATGTGAACAGGAAGGGAGCAAAATATGGAAATCGCAGTTCTCGGAGGGGGCAACGGGTCCGCAGCGGCAGCTTTGGACTTTTCTGCCGAAGGACACCGGGTCCGGTACTGGCGGCGCAACGCCGAAGGTGTGGCCGACCTTAACAAGCGCAACAACACCCTGACGCTCAAGGATCACACCGGTGAGAAAGAGGTGCAGATCGCGGTCGTCACAGCCGATATCGAAGAGGCTGTCTCTGGTGCTGCGCTGATCGTCTGCCCCACACCGGCCACAGCGCAGCCCGATATTGCACGGGCGATGGCGCCGTTCCTGAAAGACGGGCAGGTCATCTATCTGCCGCCTGGCACATTCGGCAGCGTCCTGATGGCGCAGATCATCCGGGGCGCGGGCAACACGGCTGACATCACCCTGGCCGAGGCGGGCACCCTGCCCTACCTGACGCGCAAGCACGGGGCGGATACGGTCGCGGTGACCACCCGCGCGACACGCCTGCCATCGGGCATCTTCCCGCGCCGCAATGCGGAACATGCCCTCAAGGTCATCGCGCAGGCCTACCCCTCGGTCGAGGATTGCGGCGATGGCCTGTCGGGCGCGCTGATGAATGCAGGCCCGATCATCCACCCGCCGCTGATCCTGATGAACGCAGGCCCCATCGAACATTTCGACCATTGGGACATCCACAACGAAGGCACACAGCCCGCGATCCGGCGCGTCACGACGCGGCTGGACGGCGAGCGGATGGCGCTGCGCGAGGCCCTGGGCTATGGCGCGCCGCATTTTCCGCTGGCGGATCACTATGACCCCGATGGCGAAGAATGGATGTATGGGAACGCCGCGCATGAAAAGCTGACGGATTCAGGGGACTGGCGCGAAAACCTGGTGCTGACCGAACACCGCTACATGCGGGAGGACGTGGCCTGCGGCCTCGCTTTCCTGGTCTCGGTGGGCGATTGGGCCGGTGTGCCGGTGCCGACCGCGCGGGGCCTGCTGGCCGTGGCCTCGGCCATCTGTGACACGGATTTCGAACAGACCGGGCGAACGCTGGGGTCCATGGGCCTTGCAGACCTCAGCCGCGACCAGATGAAGGCGTTGTTGCAGGAGGGCCTGTGATGGCACAGCGCGAGGTGATCGCTGCTGTCGGCGCGGGGCGGATGGGCCGCGGCATGGCCATCGCCTTTGCCTATGCCGGGCATGATGTTGTCCTGATCGACGCAAAGCACCGGGACAGCGCCGGGTTCGACGCGCTCTGCACACAGATCGATGCGGAACTACGCGGCACGCTCGGCATGCTCTCGGGGTTTGGCATGTTGAGCGGCGGGGAGATTGATACCGTCCTCGCGCGCATCCGCACTGTCGCCTTGGGCGATTGCGCCTCGGCCCTGGCCAGGGCGGCGGTGATCTTTGAAGGGGTGCCCGAGGTCATGGAGGCAAAGCGCGATGCATTTGCGATGATCTCTGAACATGCCTCGGCGGAGGCGATTGTCGCCTCCACCACCTCCACCATCCTTTCCAATGATCTGCAGGGGTTCGTCACCCACCCGGAACGGTTTCTGAACGCGCATTGGCTGAACCCGGCCTTCCTTGTGCCGCTGGTCGAACTGTCGCCCGGCGAAAAGACCGATCCGGCGGTGACCGCGCGGCTGAAGGCGCTGCTGGAACGCATCGGCAAGGTGCCGGTGGTCTGTGCCGCCAGCCCCGGCTACATCGTGCCGCGCATCCAGGCGCTGGCGATGAACGAGGCCGCCCGGCTGGTGGAAGAAGGTGTCGCCTCGGCCGAGGATATCGACAAGGCGACGAAATACGGCTTCGGTTTCCGGTTTGCGATCCTGGGGCTGCTGGAATTCATCGACTGGGGCGGCGGGGATATCCTGTACCATGCCAGCAACTACATGGCTGGTGCCACGGGCGAAGACCGCTTTGCCGCCCCCCAGATCGTCAAGGACAACATGGCGCAGAACCGCCGCGGCCTGCGCGATGGGCAGGGGTTTCTGGATTACGAAGGGCTGGATGTGCCCGCCTATCAGAACGACAGGCTCAGCGCCTTTGTCGCGATGTTGCGGCATATGGACAAGATGCCGCCCAAGGGCTGAGGTGGACCGCCTGTGCCCGAAAGCTCGGCGGCGGCGGCCCTTGCGCGCGGCGCGCCGGGTATTTTGGGCATAGGGAAGCGGGGGGACCCCGGGTCAGGCCGAGCCTTCCATGAAGTTCCGGGCGCTTTGCAGCAGAAGGTCGTTCTGATCGGGCGTGCCGAGCGAGAACCGAAGCCAGTCTTCCAGCCCCGCCTCGCGGGTGCGGCTGACAATGATCCCGGCGTCGTCAAAGAAATGCACGACCAGCGCCTCTGCTGCCTCGGCGCCTTTGCCGTCGATGCGGACCAGCAGGAAATTCGTTCCCGACGGCAGCGCCGTGATCCCCATATCGGCCAGCGCGGCAGCGACGCGGCGGCGTTCAGCCACGATTTCATCCACACGCGCCTTGACCACCGCCAGATCGGCCAATGCGGCTGTCGCGGCAGCCTGGGCGAGGCGGTTGACACTGCCCATGCCCCGCGCGGCGTAGAGGCTGGGCATCATGGCGGCAGGCGCATGGGCCCAGCCGCAGCGCAGGCCCGCCAGACCATAGGCCTTGGAAAAGGTCCGGGTCACGATGACATTCTCGCGTCCCTCCGCCAGCGCATGCACCGCGGCGCAATGATCAAATCCGGTGAATTCGCCATAGGCGAGGTCCAGCACCACCACCACCTCGGTCGGCATCCCCTCGACCAGGCGTTTGAGTTCCGACACCGGCAGCACCGTGCCGGTGGGATTGTTCGGATTGGCAAGGAACACCAGCCTGGTGCGCGGCGTCACCGCCCCCAGCAGCGCATCGACGTCCGATGTGAAATCCGTCTCCGGTGCCTTGACCAGGGTCGCGCCCTGTCTGGCGGCAACCATTTCAAACTGGATATAGCCATAGGCCGAGATCAGAACCTCATCCCCGGGCCGCACGAAATTGCGGGCGATGACATCCAGCAGTTCCTCTGACCCGTTGCCACAGATGATCTGATCGGCATCCAGCCCGTTGGCCTGCGCCAGCGCCCCGCGCAGCCCGTCGCAGAGCGGTGTGCCATAGGAGGCGACCTGCGCCGATGCTTCGGCCACGGCAGCCGCAACTTTCGGGCTGGGGCCATAGGGCAGCTCATTGAAGCCCAGGTTGACCAGCGGCAGCCCTTTTGGCTGCGGTTTTGAGATACGCCCACGCAGGTTGAGGGGCTCCAGGTAGGACCGTGGTCCCGATGTGATGCTGTCTGCCATGTTACGCCGCTCCGCTTACATGTTTCTTGATCAGGTCCTTGTACATGCCCTGTATCGTCCGGGTCACGGGCCGGTCCCCGTTGCCGATGGTCTTGCCGTCGATGGAGGCAACGGGTGTCTGCGCGCCGAAGGTGCCGGTCAGAAACGCCTCGTCCGCGCCATAGGCCTCGTAGAGGGAGAAGTTCTTCTGATGCACAGGGATACCGTTTTCAAGGCAGAGGTCGATGACCTTGGCCCGGGTCACGCCGTTCATGCAATAGTCCCCTGTCGAGGTCCAGACCTCGCCCCGGCGCACGATGAAGAAGTTGCAGGCATTGGTCGTGTTCACGAATCCATGCGGGTCCAGCATCAGCGCCTCGTCGGCACCGGCGGCTTCGGCCTGCAGGCAGGCGATGATGCAGTTCAGCTTGGAATGGCTGTTCAGCTTTGGATCCTGCGCATGCGGCAACCCGCGCACCTGTGGCACTGATGCCAGCCGGATGCCCGCCGATTGCAGGCGGTCGACCGGTTTGGAATGTTCCATGATGATCACCAGCGTCGGGCCGGAGGTACTGAGGCCGGGATGCTGGAACGGCTTGTCCTTGATCCCGCGGGTCAGCATCAGCCGGCAATGCACGTCATCGGTCATCCCGTTTGCCTCTGCCGTGCGGCGCAGCGCCTCGGCGATGCCTGCCTTGTCCGTCCCGACATCCAGGTCGATGGCCTTGCAGGAATTGAAGAAGCGATCCATGTGTTCGTCAAAGAACGCCCAGGTCCCCTGATAGAGCCGCATCCCTTCCCAGATGCCATCACCCAGCATGAAGCCCGCGTCATAGACCGATACCTTGGCCTCGTCCCGGTGCACGATATCGCCGTTCACATAGATGTGGATATCGCGGTTGCGGCTGTCTTCGTCCGCCTCATGTGTGGTTTGGGCCATCGCCTGTTCCTTTGTTGTCCCGGCGTAGTGTTAACAGGTTTGCGGCCCTGCACCAGACACGCCGGATACATGTCGCAATTGGCGTATCATCCCCCTTGGCGCCCCCTATTCTGGATGCAACAGCAACGCGGAGGCTCTCATGGCGCAAGGCTTGCCAGACCACATCGACCACTTCATCCGCAACCAGCGGGTCGAGGAGATACCGCAGGCCGTTCTGGACCATGTGGCGCTGCTGTTGCTGGACACATTGGGCATCGCAATTGCCGCGGCCCCGATGCAGGCGGGGCAGATTGCCCGCGAAACCGCGCGGCGGCTTTACGGGGCGGGCAGCCGGGAGGATACCGCCTGGATGATGTTCGACGGAAGGTCAGCCAGCCTGGCCGGAGCGGCCTTTGCGACGGCAAGCCAGATCGACAATCTGGACGGGCATGATGGTTACAACCCGACCAAGGGGCATACCGGGGTGGCGGTGGTCCCGGCGCTGGTCTCCCTTGCGCAGCACCTGCCGGAGCTGTCGGGGCGTGCCGCGCTGGCGGCACTGGTCACAGGCTACGAAGTGGCAGGGCGGGCCGCCATCGCGCTGCATGCCTCGGTCAGCGATTACCATACATCGGGGGCCTGGAATGCCCTTGGGGTCACTGCACTGGGGGCGCGGTTGCGGGGCAGTTCGGCGGCACAATTGCGCGAGGCGCTGGGTATCGCGGAATATCACGGGCCGCGCAGCCAGATGATGCGCGAGATCGCGACCCCCACGATGCTGCACGACGGATCGGGGATGGGCGCGCTGGTGGGGGTCTCGGCGCTGATCATGGCCGAGATGGGGTTTACCGGCGCACCCGCGATCACTGTCGAGGCGGCGGAGGCGCAGGAACATTGGGCGGACCTGGGCCGGTTCTGGCAGGTGCTGCACCAATATATCAAACCCTACCCGATCTGCCGCTGGGCGCATGCCAGCATAGATGCCGTGCGTGAAATCTGCCTTGTGCATGATGTCTCGGCAGGGCAGGTCGCCGCCATCGACATCCGCAGCTTTCACAACGCGGTACAGCTTTTTCCCGGCGTCCCCGAGACGACCTCTCAGGCGCAATATTCGCTGCCCTTTGCCGTGGCGGTCATGATCGCCCGGGGCGACATCCGGCTGGAGCATATCGCTGGCGCGGGGCTGAAAGACCCGGTGGCCGCACAACTGGTGGCGGTGACAAAGATGCGCGTGGGGCCGGAGCATGAGGCACGTTATCCCGCCGGGCGATGGGCCGATGTCACCCTCACGCTGAAAGACGGGCGCGCCCTGTCCTCGGGCGAGGTACATGCGCGCGGCGGGCCGGAACGTCCTTTCGCAGCACAGGACATCACCGACAAGTTCATGCGCTTCGCCGCGCCCGTGATCGGAGCTGAAAGGGCTGAGGCGATCATGGCAGCCTGTCTGGCGTTGCCACGGGCGGGCACATCCTTTGCCAGCCTGCTTGATCTGGTGCAGGCGCCACCCGAGAATCTGGCGTAATCCGTCCGGACCCGTGCCGCTGCCTAAAGACGGGTCCACCACCGCACCTTCAGAAAAATACCTTGAAACGCCCTATCCTCCGGCGCGCCTGCAGGCTATGACGCGGACCATGTCTCAGCTGCCGGAAAGACTGCCATGACCTTTGACCGTTCCGTGAAAATCGCCCCTTCCATCCTCGCCGCCGATTTCGCCAACTTCGGCGCGGAATGCGCCGCGGTGGAAGCGCAAGGCGCGGATTGGATTCATGTTGACGTGATGGACGGGCATTTCGTGCCGAACATCAGCTTTGGCCCGACCACCTGTGCCGCGATCCGGCCCCATATCAAGGGGGTGATGGACGTGCATCTGATGATCGCGCCGGTCGATCCCTATATCGACGCCTTTGCCAATGCCGGTGCCGACATCATCACCGCCCATGTGGAGGCGGGGCCGCACATCCACCGCACCCTGCAGGCGATCCGGGGTGCCGGGTGCAAGGCCGGTGTGGCGCTGAACCCGGGGACTCCGGCCAGCGCGGTGGAATACCTGCTGGATGATGCCGACCTGGTCTGCGTGATGACGGTGAACCCCGGCTTTGGCGGGCAGAAGTTCATCCCCCTTGCCCACAAGATCGCAACCCTGCGCGACATGATCGGCGACCGTCCCGTGCATATCGAGATTGACGGCGGCGTGACCGTCGATACCGCCCCCGAATGCGTAAAGGCGGGCGCGGATGTGCTGGTTGCGGGGTCGGCGGTGTTCAAGGGCGGCACGGCCGGTAACCCCGCGCCTTACGGCGAGAACATCCGCGCCATCCGGCAGGCGGCTGTGGGCACTTACGTCTGAGACCTGCCGATCAGTCCCTGATCTGACCGGCAAAGGCGTCCAGCAGCCGGTGCTTGAGGATCTTGCCCGTCGGCGCCGCAGGCAGGCTGGTGCCGACGATGATCTGGCTGGGCCGTTTGTAGCCCGCCAGCCGTTCCTTGACAAAGGCGCGCAGCTCCCCGGCATCGGGGATGTCGCCTTCGGCCACCTGCACGAAGGCCAGAACTTCCTCGTCGCCGTCCTTCATCCGGCCGATCACCGCAGACTGGATCACCTGCGGATGATCGTTCAGCGCCGCCTCCACCTCGGGCGGATAGACGTTGAATCCGCCGTGGATGATCAGCTCTTTCGACCGTCCCAGGATGTGCAGACGGCCCTCGGCGTCGATCTTGCCCAGATCGCCGGTGTGCAGCCAGCCGTCCGCATCCACCGCCTTGGCGGTTTCCTCTGAGTTGCGGTAGTAGCCCTTCATCACATGGGGGCCACGGATCAGCACCTCGCCCTGCCCCTCGCCGCCGCCGGGCACGGTTTCGTCGATCATCGCTTCGGTGCCGGGGGTAACAGGCCCCACCGAGGTATCGGGCGAGCCGATCGCATTCACCGTGGCCGAAGCGCCGGAGGTGGTCTCGGTCATGCCGAACCCGTTCTGCAGGGGCAGTTCGTAAAAGGCTTCGGCCTTGCGTTTCCAGGCCGGATCCAGCGGCGCGCCACCGGAAGAGACATAGCGCAGGCTGGGTGAGCCCAGCCGATCCAACCCCTTTTCCTTGGTATATTGCATCACCAGCGCATGCATCTGCGGCACCGCCGGGATGATGGTGACCCCGTCATGCGCCGCCTCGAACAGCTTTTGCGCGGAAAACCGTGCCTCAAGCCGCACATGGGTGCCCGCAAAACAGGCCGCCGTGATGACAGAGACAAGGCCGAAGACATGGCTCATCGGCAGCGCGCCGTAGATCACATCGTCATGGGTCATGCTGCGCAGTGCGGCGGAGGCCTGTCCGCCAAACCGCATCCCCGAATGGGTCAGCATCACACCCTTGGGGTCACCCGTGGTCCCTGTAGTATAAAGCAGCACCGCGACGTCGTGGAGGTCGTCATCAGGGTTGCTGGGTCCGGGCGTGGCGATGTGGGCAGTACCGAACATCCCGGTAATCTCGTGCGCTTCCATCCGTTCGGCGTGTTTGGCGGCATCCCCGGACACCGCGCTGGTCATCAGCACGGCAGCGGGGGTGGCGTGATTGAGGATCTTCTGTACCTCGCCCTCGGTCTGGCGGGCGTTGAAGGGGATGATCACCGCGCCCAGCTTCCAGGCCGCATGCAGGGCGGCAACGGCGGCGGCGCAGTTTTCGGCCAGCAGCAGCACCCGGTCGTTGGCCTGCACGCCCGCGTCCTGAAGCTCTGCCGCCAGAACATCGCTGGCCGCGTCCAGATCGGCGAAGGTCCAGAGGACTCCGGTGCTGTCGCTGAGTGCCGTGGACAGGGGCGCGCGCGCCACCTGATCGGCGAGAAATTTCTCCACCCGTGCCATTGTCACTCCTCCCCCCGAAACCGCTCAGCGATAGACGGGTTTGCGTTTTTCCAAGAAGGCCGCAATCCCTTCGGCGGCCTCGTCCTTGCCTGACGCCGCAGCCATTGCGTTGCGTTCGGCATCCAGTTGCTCCGCCTCGGTCGCTTCATAGGCGTCGGCAACCAGACCCCGGATCGTGCTTTGCGCGTCGCGCGGGCCATCGGCCAGCGTGTCTGCCAGCATCATTGCCTCTTCCAGTGCCTTGTCGGGTTTGCTGATGCGGTTGACCGCGCCAAGTTCGGCAAAACGAAGGGCATTCACCGGGCGGCCCATCAGGCACATTTCCATGGCCAGGGGGCGCGGCAGCATCCGTGCCATGGCAGAGGTCAGCCCGCCATCCGGCACCAGCCCCGCCTTGACATAGGCGGCGGTAAAGCGCGCCTCCTCGGAGGCGACAATCAGGTCGCAGGCCAGCGCCAGGGACAGGCCGGCACCCGCCGCACCGCCCTCCACCGCGGCGATGACCGGCACCGGGCAGGACCGTATCGCGCGGATCAGATCGTGCAGGCCGTCGATTTTCTCGCGGCGTTCCGCCTCGGGCAGGCCGCGCCGCTCGATCAGGACGTTCAGATCCCCCCCGGCGCAGAAAAACGGCCCCTCGGCGGTGAGGATAACCGTGCGAATGCGCCGGTCATGGGCCTGTTTCACCGCTTCCAGGATGCAGTCGTAAAGCTCAGGGCTGAGCGCCCCCCGTTTGGCGGTGTTGCCATTCCAGACAATCAGGCGGTCGCCCTTGTCCTCCAGCCGTGCGCTCATTTCAGTTTCTCCTTGGGAACCCGTTTGAAGACCCCCGATGCGGTGGCAATCAGACGGTCGTTTTCATCCATCAGATCGGCGGTGACGAACAGCGTGCTGCGCCCGCCGCCCACGACACGGCCCACGGCGGTGACACGGGTGCCTGCGTGCGCCGGTGCGACGAACTGCACATTCATGGAAATCGTCAGGAACGGCGCCTTGCCGGTGGCATCGACCGTCAGCGACGCGGTGGTCCCACAGGCGTTATCGAGCACCGCCGTGGCAATGCCCCCGTGCAGCACATTGTGCCGGTTGGTGTGCTGCGGCCCGATGTCCAGCCAGACCCGCCCCCGACCGTCCAGGTCGCTGACATCGACGACATAGCCGATCAATGTCTGCGTCCCGGTCTCGTTCTCGATCAGATGTGCGGTCTCAGGCAGCGGAGAGGGCAATGAAACGCTCCAGATGGTGGTCGGTGTCGCCAAAGCGGTGGTCCGCCATGACGATCCGCTTGGCGATATGGGCCAGTTCATATTCCTGGGTCATGGCAATGCCGCCGTGCATCTGGATCGAATCCTCTGCCACCAGACGGCCCGCGCGGCCCATCAGGTTCTTGGCCGCCGAGACATGGCTTTCGCGGACCGCACGGTCCGATTCCAGATGCCCCGCCGCGTTGATCACGGCAGAGCGCGCCTGCTCCATCTCGATCAGCAGGTCTGACATGCGGTGCGCCAGCGCCTGAAAGGTGCCAATGGGGCGGCCGAATTGCTTGCGCGTTCCCAGGTAATCCTTGGTCAGACGGGTTGCGGTCTCCATCGCGCCCAGGGTTTCGGCGACCTGTGCCACGGATGCCGCTGCCACCCGGGCCTCAATGGCGTCAAAGGCCTTGCCGGCCGCGCCAAGACGGGCAGAGCCAGGGATTTTCACATTGTCCAGCATCACCTCGGCGGCGCGGCCCCCGGCCAGCAGGGCATAGCCCTGAATGGTCACACCCTTGGTATCCGCGGGGACCAGAAACAACGAGATGCCGTCGTTGTCGCCCGGCTCCCCGCTTTCGCGGGCCGAAACGACCAGCATGTCGGCCGCTTCGGCATTCACCACCACGGCCTTGTGACCGTTCAGCACGATGTCATCGCCATCGGGTTTTGCCGTGGTCTGCACGCGGTTCAGGTCATAGCGGCTGGTCGGTTCGCCATGGGCGAAGGCCAGTTGCAGGCTGCCCGCGATGATCTCTTCCACATGGGCCTGCTGGTCGTCGTTGCCCAGATCGGCGATCAGCCCACCGGCCAGCACGGCGGTATCCAGGAAGGGTTCGACCACGCCCGCGCGGCCCAGTTCCTCGAACACCGTGGTGATGTCGAAACCCTTGCCGCCAAAACCGCCCTGCTCTTCGGTGAAAAGCGCACCGATCACGCCCAGGTCGGCCAGTTCGGCCCAGATCGCGGTGCTGTAGCCCGCCTCGCTGTCAATGATCTTGTTGCGCGTGGCGGTGTCGTATTTCTCGCGCAGGTAGCGGCGCAGGGTGTCCTGCAGCATCTGGCGTTCTTCAGTCAGCTCGAAATTCATCTGTTATCCTCCCATCGTGACCTTGGCGATGATGCCACGCTGGATTTCGTTGGAGCCGCCAAAGATCGACAGCTTGCGGTTGTTGAAATACTGCGCGGCCACTGGGCCCGCGGACAGCGGATCGGGCAGGCCCGCGTTGGAGCCTTCGACCGCTTCGGAGGCGAAGGGCATCGCATAGGCCCCGGCGGCGCGCCGCGCGAGGTCGTTGATCTCTTGCCGGATGATCGTGCCCTTGACCTTGAGCATGGAGGATTCCACCCCCGGCGCCGTGCCCGCCGCCGCCTTGGAGATGATGCGCAGGTTGGTGGTGGACATGGCCTGCAGGTCGATTTCCACCTGAGCCAGACGCGCTGCAAAATGCGGGTTCTGGATCAATGGCTTGCCGCCTGCCATCTCGGCCTTGGCGAGGCGCTTGACCGCAGTGAGGCCGGCCTGGGAAAAGCCTACGCCCGCGATATTGGTCCGCTCGTGGGTCAGCAGGTATTTGGCATAGGTCCAGCCCTTGTTCTCTTCTCCCACAAGGTTTTCGACAGGCACTTTCACATCCGTGAACCAGACCTCGTTCACCTCGGCCCCGCCGTCCAGCAGCACAATCGGGCGCACTTCGATACCCGGCGTGTCCATGTCGATCAGCAGGAACGAGATGCCTTCCTGCTGCTTGACCTCCTTGTCCGTGCGCACAAGGCAGAAGATCATGTTGGCGTGCTGGCCCAGCGTGGTCCAGGTTTTCTGTCCGTTGACGATGTAGTGGTCGCCGTCGCGGACCGCCGTGGTCTTGAGCGAAGCGAGGTCGGACCCGGCGCCCGGCTCGGAATAGCCCTGACACCACCAGTCATCGCCATTCAGGATGCGCGGCAGCCAATGGTCCTGCTGTTCCTTCGATCCGAACTTCTGCAGCACGGGCGCCAGCATCGACAGGCCAAAGGGCACGATGCGGGGCGCGTGGTGGGCGGCGGCCTCTTCCTCGAAGATGTGGCGCTGCACGGCGTTCCATTCGGCCCCGCCGAACTTCTTGGGCCAGTTCGGTGCCAGCCAGCCCTGTTCGTTCAGGATGGCGTGCCAGCGTTCGATGTCGGCCTTGCCCAAGTCACCGCCATAGCGCACCTTGTCGCTCAGCTCCTTGGGCAGTTTGTCTTTCAGAAACGTGCGGACTTCCTCGCGGAAGGCTTTCTCTTCTTCGGAATAGCTCAGATCCATGTCGGTGCTCCTATCGTGAATTCGCCTGGTGCATGGGGGTCAGTTGGCCTTGTTCAGGTCGTCGAATGTACGGCCCTCGGCCACAAGTTCCTGCAGCAGCGGTGCGGGTTGCCAGAACCACGCATCCTCCTGCGCATAGCCTTCGATGTCGGCCAGCACCTTGTCCAGCCCCTGAATATCCGCCCATTTCATCGGTCCCCCCCAATAGCGTGGAAAGCCGTAGCCGAAGAGCAGAACCATATCGACGTCCAGAGGACGGCGCGCGATGCCTTCGCCAACAACCTTGGCCGCTTCGTTCACCATGGCACACATGTAGCGCCGCACAATCTCTTCGTCGGTGAAGTCACGTGGCGTAATTCCGCGCTCCGCCTGTTCCTCGGCGACCAGTGCGGCGATCTTGGGGTTCGGCGTGCCGCCGCGCTTGCCCTTTTCATAGACGTAGTAGCCTTCGCCGGTCTTCTGGCCGAAATGACCCTCTTCGCAGAGCCGGTCGATATAGGTCGGCACACGTTCCGCCGGGTGGCGGTGCGGCGCCTTGCGCTTGCGCGTGGCCCAGCCGATGTCGAGCCCGGCAAGGTCGGCCACGGCAAAGGGGCCCATGGCAAAGCCGAAATCGGTCAGCGCCTTGTCGATCTGGTAGGGCGACGCGCCGTCCAGCACCATATGGTCCGCCGCGGTGCGGTAGACCGCCAGAATACGGTTGCCGATGAACCCGTCGCAGACGCCCGCGCGCACGCTGATCTTGCCCAGTGCCTTGCCGAGCGCAAAACCGGTGGCAACGACATCCGGCGCGGTCTTGTCTGCCACCACGACCTCGAGCAGCTTCATCACATGTGCGGGCGAGAAGAAGTGCAGGCCGATCACGTCTTCGGGCCGCGAAGTGGCAGCGGCGATTTCGTCCACATCCAGATAGGAAGTGTTGGAGGCCAGCACGCAGCCGGGCTTGCACACGGCGTCGAGCTTGCCGAAAACCTCGCGTTTCACGCCCATGTCCTCGAACACCGCCTCGACCACCAGATCGACGTCGCGCAGGCTGTCGTAGTTGACCGACACCTCCAGCCCGGTGGTCATCATCGCATCGTATTTGGTCTGGGAAATCTTGCCGCGTTTCAGCGCGCCCTGAAGGTTGCCGCCAATGCGGTCCCGCGCGGCATCCGCTGCCTCCTGCTTCATCTCGATCAGGACGACATTCAGTCCGGCCAACAGGGCGGCAGTGGCAATGCCCGCCCCCATTGTCCCGCCGCCGATAACACCAATGGATTGCAGGGCGCGCGGTTCCACGCCCTTGAGTTCCGGCAGGTTGCCCACGGCGCGTTCGTTGAAAAACGCATGGATCATGCCCTTGCGCTGGTCCGTCTGCATCAGGTCCATGAAATGCGCCCGCTCGCGTTTCATCCCTTCGGCAAAGGGTTGCTCGGCGCTGTCCTGCACCGCGCGCACGGCGGTGGCAGGGCTGATCTGGCCCCGGCCCTTTTTCAGCACCGCGTCATAGGTGGCATCCCAGTCGATGGGGTCCGGGCCGGGCAGTTCGCTGACCGGGCGGCGCGGCGCATTGGCGCTGAGAAGCTCGCGCGCATAGGCAAGGCCCACCGCTTCGGGCTCACCTTCGGCCACGCGGTCGATCAGGCCCATTTCCTGCGCCTCTGCCGCCTTGATCTGACGACCAGAGGTGATCATCTCGATCGCCTTTTCCGCCCCTGTCAGACGTGGCACGCGCTGGGTTCCGCCCGCGCCGGGGATCAGGCCCAGATGCACCTCGGGCAGGCCCACCCGTGCGTCGGGCTGGGCGATGCGGTAATGCGCGCCCAGCGCCACCTCAAGCCCGCCGCCCAGCGACACCCCGTGCATGGAGGCCACCACCAGCAGCGGCGATCCTTCGATCCTTGTGCAGAGGTCCGGCAGGAAGGGTTCCTGCGGGGGTTTGCCGAATTCGGTGATGTCGGCACCCGCGATGAAGGCGCGCCCCTCACCCACGATCAGGACCGCCCTGACGCCCGCCTCGGCCTCGGCCCGGTCCATGGCGTCGGACAGCCCCTGGCGCACGGCCTGTGACAGCGCGTTGACAGGGGGATTCCGGATGCGCAGGACGGCGATGTCGTCGTGGCGGGAATAGTCGATCTTGTCGGTCATTTCAGGTCTCCTTGCAGTCTCAGCCGCGCCGTATCAGCGCAGCCGCATGTCCGGTGTTCTGCTCAAGCGCGCGCACGGTATCGCGCAGGGCGGGGCCGACCTCTGCCAGCATGCGGTGCGTCGGCAGGTCAGCAGGTGATGCGCCACAGGTAAAGGCAACGGATTCACCAAATTCATTCGCAAAATAGGGTACGCTCACTGCGTTGACAGTACCTGTGTAGCGCAGGTCGCGCGGGGTGATGACAAATCCCTGCCCCAGCAGCTGGTCGTAGCCCTGCCTGCGAAAGGACACCAGGGTGTCGGCGTTTTCAAGCCCTGCGAACCTGTCGTCATCCATCGAGGCCAGCACCGCCATGCCGGAGGAGGAGCCGTACATCGGAATGCGGTAGCCCGGATCCAGCCAGATGGTCGATTTCCCTTCGGGCCGCCAGGTTTTTGCCAGCAGCATCCGCGCACCGTCGCGCACGGCGATCAGCGCCAGCGTGCCGGTCCGGTCCGCAAGCGCCTGCATCTGTTCCGAGGCATGATCGACAAAACCGACGGAAAGCCCCGCGACAGATCCAAGAGCCACGGCGGCCGGGCCCAGGCGGAACCGGTCGTTGCGCCCGCCATGGACGAGATAGCCCAATTCGCACAGCGTATAGGTCAGCCGCGAGATCGTCGGCTTGGGCAATCCGGTACGTTTGGCGATTTCTGCATGGGTCAGCCCGTTGTCGCTGGCACGAAAGGCCCGCAACACGCCAAGGCCCCGGGCAAGCGTATTGGCAAACTTGCGGTCGGTGGTCCCGGATTCTGTCTGACCGGATGTCATTTGCACGGAGATGCCCCCGCGCTGATGCGACATGGCAGCAGGCAGGCCCCGGCAACGGCGACCGAGCGGGTCACCCCCGGCCTGCGCGGTCTCAGCGGTGCGGACAATCCCGGCAAAGCAATCCTCCCCATTGCTGTTTCGCATTGCAAAACACTGTTTCGCAAAATTCATCGGAACATAGGTTCACGGTTTCAAAGGCACAAGACCAAAAACAAGGGGAGGGGCAAGGACAGGGCGTCATCCTGGGTCCGCCCATGCCGGGACCCTGGGGCCCTGCCTCTGAGCGGGTCAGATTGCGGCCTCCCTTTCAGATGCCGGGCAAAGCCGGTTTGTGTCAGAGTGCTGGCGCCGGGCGGGGATGCTTTTGGGCGTTGGCATCGCCAAACGGAACGGCGGGAAAGGTCTGGTTCAGGTCGGAAACACCTGGCGGTTGGCGTCGCTTCGCTCCTCCGCATCACAGAGAAGATTCAGAAAACCCGTCGCATCGAATGAAACATGCACGGCTTTCAACCCTCCTGTGATGACATGTCATTTTTGACATGTCATCACAGGAGGGTCTTCTGGATGCACGGTCCCATTGGCCCCATCGGCCGTATTGGCGACACTCGCAACATCGGCGACATCGGCGACATGCATACGACCGGTGGGATCATCCTTACCGCAAGTAGATCGACACCGGAACGGGTCCTGTTTCGGATCAACTGCCTTGCGCCGGACTGGTGAGCAGCCAGCCCCTAGCCGTAGATGAAACACCGCCCCGGCACCGCCTCTGGCGGCAATTCCTGCTCCTGCAAACGCTCGAAATACATCCGGTCCGATGACACCATCAGGCCACCCGGCGCCAGAAGCGGCTCGATCAGGGGCGAGACCAGCCGTGCGAAAGCATCGTTCTTGGACAGATTGTGACCGCCCAGATCGGCATGAATCAGCGCCACCGTCGGCCCGAACCGCCCAAGCGCCTCAACCAGCGTTTCGCGCACATCGCCCAGAATCAGCATCTCGTCGGCCGGTGTGCTGTCAGGATGGGCGGCAACGGCCCGCTCAAACACAAAGATGTCACGGCCCGGCATCGTCTCGCGCATGTGGTGATAGGTGCGGCCATTGCCCAGCCCCAATTCGAACACCGGTCCGGGGAAGTCGGCGGTCCGCGCGGCGGCGTGATCCAGACAGGCGCGCTGCGACACCATCCGGTTGATAAAGACATCTAGGCGGCTCATGCGGTACTCCTGTAACATTTCCGGCCCTACATGGCGCAGGTGCAGCACAATGTGAAGCATTGACGCCTGACGCCGCGCGCCTCTGGACCTGTGGCGCGGAATAGGTTTCACTTCAAGTTCTGTACTCTTGGCCCCGACAGGAACCCGATGACCTCACTGCTCGATGTTGACGCACTTACGATCGGCTTTGGCATGGCCCCGCCGGTGGTCAGCAACGTGAGCTTTTCGGTCCACGCGGGCGAGACACTTGCGCTGGTCGGCGAAAGCGGATCGGGCAAGACGCTTTCCTGCCGCGCGATCCTGCGCATCCTGCCGGAGACGGCGCAGGTCCGGGGCGGCGGGATCACCTTCAACCAGCCTGACGGGGCGACCGACCTGCTGACCTGTTCCAGCAGGCATATGCGACGCATCCGGGGCAACCGGATCGCGATGATCTTTCAGGAGCCGATGCGCTCGCTGTCACCGCTGCACCGGCTGGGCAATCAGGTCGGCGAGGTGCTGCGGATTCACCGCAATCTCGGCGGCGCCGAGACAAAGCGCCGGGTCCTGGCCCAATTCGAGAAAGTCGGCTTTGCAGATCCTGAACGGGCATGGCGCAGCTATCCGTTCGAGATGTCGGGCGGGATGCGTCAGCGCGCCATGATCGCCATGGCCATGGTTGCCGAGCCAGAGCTGTTGATCGCGGATGAACCCACCACCGCACTGGACGTCACGACGCAGGCGCAGGTTCTGGGGCTGATCCGCAGCTTGCAGAAGGATACCGGCATGGCCGTCATCCTGGTGACCCATGATCTGGGCGTGGTGGCCAATATGGCACAGCAGGTCGTGGTCATGAACAAGGGCCGTGTCATGGAAAGCGGCGGCGCCAGCGGCATTCTGGGGGCGCCTGCACATGGCTACACGAAAAAGCTCTTTGCCGCCGCGCCGATGATCCCGGAGGTCGCGCAACCCGGAGGGGCACTGGATCGCAAGGACATCATTCTCGACCTCAGGAACGTGTCCAAGACCTATACCATGCGGGCCGGAGGCTGGCGCAAACCGGTACAGATCGCAGCCTGCCGGGACGTGAACCTGCAGGTGGTGCGCGGCAAAACACTGGCCGTGGTGGGCGAAAGCGGCTCGGGCAAGACGACCTGCGCGCGCATCGCCCTTGGCGCGGAGCGCCCCGATCCCGGCGGAGAGGTGCTGTTTGCCCCGGACCGGGACGATGCGCCGCTGCCTGTGCACGACATGACGCGCACCCAGCGCACCGCCTTTCAGCGTCAGGCGCAGATGGTGTTCCAGGACCCCTATTCCTCCCTTTCCCCCCGCATGCGGGTGCAAAGCGCGATGATCGAGCCGATGCAGATCCACAACATCGGCAGCCGTTCGGAGCAGCTTGAAAAGGCGGCGGAAATGCTGCGCTGGGTCGGGCTGGACCCGGACATGCTGCGCCGCTATCCGCATGCGTTTTCCGGTGGTCAGCGACAGCGCCTGTCAATCGCACGGGCGCTGACCCTCGATCCCAGGCTGCTGATCTGTGACGAGCCGACCTCGGCGCTGGATGTTTCCGTGCAGGATCAGATCCTGACCCTGCTCGAAGACATCCGCGACCGTGCCGCGCTGAGCTATCTGTTCATCAGCCACGATCTGGCCGTGGTCGCGCGGATCGCCGATGAGGTTGCGGTGATGCGCGCCGGGGTGATCGTGGAACAGGCGCCGCCCGAAACGCTGTTCTACAACCCCTGCCACCCCTACACCCGGGCCTTGATCGCCGCACAGCCGGAACCGGACCTTTCGCGCCCCATCGACCTTGCCCTGGTCGCAAAAGGCGCCGGATCACCGGCAAGCTGGCCGGACCGGTTCCGCTTTGAAGGCGCCGACGCACCCATCCTGCGTGAGCTGGATCCCGGACATCTGGTGAGGTGCCATGTTTAGGTGCATCGCCCTCTGCCTCGCCCTGATCACGGGCCTCTCCGCTTCTGCCCAACAGATGCCGGCGCCTCAGGAAAGCTCCTTCTGGCAGATGGAGATCAACCAGGGCCACCTGCCCCCGATCGCAGAGCGTTTGCCGGAAACGCCGCTGATCGTCGATCTGCCCGCCAAGGGGCGCAGCTTTGGCAGGCAGGGTGGCACCCTGCGCACCATGGTCTCGCGTGCCAAGGACGTGCGCCAGATGGTGGTGTATGGCTATGCCCGCCTGGTCGGCTATGACACCAACTACGAACTTTACCCCGACATCCTGCGCGACATCGAGATCGAGGAAGACCGCAGGTTCACCATGCATCTGCGCCCCGGCCACCGCTGGTCCGACGGCGCGCCCTTCACGTCAGAAGATTTCCGCTATTGGTGGGAATATGTCGTGAACAATGAAAAGATCACGCCAACCGGGCCGCCGGAGTTCATGTATGTCGACGGCGTCCTGGGCAGCGTGACCTTTCCCGATGCCTATACGGTGGTATTCGAATGGCCGACGGCCAATGCAAACTTCCTGCCGCTGCTGGCGCAGGCGGCCCCGCCGTTCATCTATCGGCCCGCACATTACCTCAGACAGTTTCACGGCGACCTTGCGGATCCCGCCGCGCTGAAACTGGAAACCCGCAAGGCGCGGGTCAAGAGCTGGGCCGCGCTGCACAACCGTCGTGACAGCATGTACAAGTTCGACAACCCGCAGCAGCCGACCCTGCAGCCCTGGATCAACGCCAGCGGCACCACCTCGCGGCAGGTTTTCGTGCGCAACCCCTATTATCACAGGATCGACGCCCGGGGGGTCCAGTTGCCCTATATCGACATTGTCGAGATGAGCATCGTGGGCGGCGGGCTGGTTGCGGCCAAGGCCAACGCGGGCGAGGCGGACCTTCAGGCGCGCGGCCTCGATTTCCCGGACATCTCGATCCTCAAGAAGGGCGAATCCGACGGCGGCAACTACCGCACGCTGCTTTGGGGCAACGGGGCGGCCAGCCAGATCGCGATCTACCCCAACCTCAACTTCAACGATCCCGTCTGGCGCGAGGTGATGCGCGATGTGCGGTTCCGCCGGGCCCTCAGCATGGGCATCGACCGGCATATGATCAACCGCGCCCTCTATTTCGGCCTGGCGCTGGAGGGGGGCATGACCGCCCTGTCATCCAGCCCCCTGTTCAACCGCGCCGATCTGTCGATGTGGGCCACCATGGATATCGACGCGGCCAATGACCTGCTGGACGAGATGGGCCTGACCGAACGCACTCCGGACGGGCTGCGCAGGCTGCCGGACGGGCGGCCGATGGAGTTCATCGTGGAAACGGCAGGCGAACGGCAAGAGGTCGAGAATGCCCTGGCCATCGTCACGGACACCTGGCGCGACCTCGGGATCAAACTGGTGATGCGCCCGCTTGACCGCGACATCCTGCGCAACCGAGTCTATGCCGGTGTGTCGATGTCGGCGGTCTGGTTCGGCTGGGACAACGGGCTGCCCTCCGCCTCGACCTCGCCGATGTATCTTGCCCCCACCAACCAGGAATTCTTTGCCTGGCCGAAGTGGGGCCAGTACTTCCAATCGGGCGGCGAGGTCGGCGAAGCCCCGGACCTGCCGGAGGCGAAACGCCTGCTGGCACTGTCGGACCAATGGAACCATTCCTTCGACCGGGATGAACGCCGCGCCATCTGGGCTGAGATGCTGGACATCCACGCAGAGCAGCAATTCGCGATTGGCATCCTGTCCGAAGCCCCGCAGCCCGTGGTGGTCAACAAGCGGCTGCGCAACGTGCCCGAAACGGCGATCTGGGCGTTCGAACCCGGCGCGCATTTCGGCGTCCACCGCATTGACGAATTCTACTTTGAAGATGCCCTGCAACAGGTGACGCAATGACCTTTCTCAAATACGCGGTCTATCGCTTTTTCACCATGCTGCTGACGCTCTGGATCGTGTCGATCCTTGTCTTCACCATCATCAACCTGCCGCCCGGCGATTACCTGTCCAACCAGATTGCCGAGCTGCGCGCCACGGGGCAGGCCGAAGGGGTTGCCAAGGCCGAATTCCTGCGCACCGAATATGCGCTGGACCGGCCGATCTGGGAGCAATACCTGATCTGGGTCGGCTTTGCCCCCGGCCCCAACGGGTTTTCCGGGCTGATCCAGGGCGATTTCGGCTGGTCCTTCGAATTCGACCAGCCGGTCGGGGAAATCGTGGGGGATGCGCTCTGGCTGACGGTGCTGGTCAATCTCGCCGCCGTGCTCTTTGTCTATGTGGTCGCCCTGCCGCTGGGCGTGCTGGCCGCTGCCGAGGCGGAGACATGGATGGATTACACCGCCGGATTCGTGGGATATCTTGGCCTTGCCACACCCAACTTCCTGCTGGCGCTGATCCTGTTCTACTATGGCCACAAGTATTTCGACATTCCCATCGGCGGCCTGATGGACGCCAGTTTCGAGGGCGAACCGCTGAGCTGGGCCAAGTTCAAATCCATGGCCACCCATCTGATTGTGCCCACTTTCGTTATCGGCACTGCGGGGGCGGCGGCGATGATGCAGCGCCTGCGCGCGAACATGCTGGACGAGCTTAGCAAACCCTATGTGGAGACCGCCCGCGCCAAGGGGCTGGCCCCGGCGCGCCTGTTGACCAAATATCCACTGCGGATGGCCTTCAACCCCTTTGTCGCGGACATCGGCAACCTGCTGCCCGCCATGGTCTCCGGCTCGGTGCTGGTGTCCGTCGTTTTGGCCCTGCCCACCATCGGCCCTGCCCTGCTGGCCGCGCTGAAAAGCCAGGATCAGTTCCTTGCCGCCTTCGTGCTGATGTTCGTGGCCCTGCTGACACTGGTCGGCACGATGATCTCGGACTTGTTGCTGGTGCTGCTCGATCCGCGCATCCGCTACGGGAGCCGTGACACATGAGCATTCAGCCGGACAACCGTTATGTCGATGCAGAAGCCTGGTCCGATGAAACCAACATCAGCGCGCCCGAACGCGCAGACATGGATGCGCCGGCCTGGCTGCTGACCTGGCGCAAGTTCAAACGCCACCGGATCGGGCTGATATCGGGCATTTTCCTGCTGTTGTGCTACCTGATGCTGCCCATTGCCGGTTTCATCGCCCCCTATACCCCCAATCAGCGCAGCGCCGACTACCTCTATGCACCGCCGCAAAGCGTCGAACTGTGGCACGAGGGGTCTTTTGTGGGGCCTTACGTCTATCCGATCACGGCAGAGGCCGATCTGGTCAATTTCCGCTGGACCTATACCACCGATACATCCACCCCGATGCCGCTGGAATTTTTCTGCGAAGGGGCGGATTACAACCTCTTCGGCCTGATCCCCTCCGACACCCATCTGTTCTGTGCGCCGCCGGGGGCCACGATCTTTCTCTGGGGGTCCGACAGGCTGGGCCGGGACGTGTTCAGCCGTATCCTCTATGGCGCGCAACTGTCGCTGACGGTCGGGCTGATCGGCATCACCGTTTCCTTCCTGCTCGGCATCACCTTCGGGGCGCTTGCGGGTTACTTTGGCGGGCGCACCGACTGGATCATCAACCGCGCCATCGAAATCCTGCGCTCCCTGCCGGAACTGCCGCTCTGGCTCGCCCTCTCGGCGGCGGTGCCTTCCAACTGGGGGCCGGTGGCGGTCTTTTTCATCATCTCGATCATTCTCGGCATCCTGGACTGGCCTGGCCTCGCCCGCGCGGTGCGGTCGAAATTTCTGTCGCTGCGCGAGGAGGAATTCGTGAAAGCAGCGGAAATGATGGGGGCCAGACCGGCGCGGATCATCAGCAGGCATCTGCTGCCGAACTTCATGTCGCATCTGATCGCCAGCGCAACCCTGTCGATCCCGGCAATGATCCTGGGTGAGACGGCGCTGAGCTTCCTCGGCCTCGGCCTGCGCGCCCCTGCCGTCAGCTGGGGCGTCATGCTGAACGACGCCCAGAACCTGGCCAGCATCGAAATCTACTGGTGGACGGCCATCCCCATGCTGCCCATCATCATCGTTGTCCTGGCATTCAACTTCCTGGGCGACGGCCTGCGGGCATCGCTCGACCCCTACAAGGGGTGATACCTACCCCGGCCGCGTCATCACGAGCGCACCGCGATCAGTGGCCACGATGGTGTGCTCGTATTGCACCGCCGGTGCCGCGGGCTCCGCGTAAAGTGTCCAGCCGTCGGCGCCATCTGCCGCGAAATGGGCACCGGTGGACAGAAACGGCTCTACTGTCAGCACCAGACCCTTGTCGATGCGCCGGGGGTCGCGGTTGCGCCAGGTCGCTATTTCCTGCGGATATTCGTGCAGGGAACGGCCGACCCCGTGGCTCGCCAGATTGCGGATCAGCGTGTAACCCCGCGCAGAGGCAAAGCGGTCGATGGCATTACCGATCCTGTGAAGCGAACGCCCGCGGCGCACCTGCGCGATCCCGATCTCCATTGCTCGCCTGCCGTCCCTGCACAGGCGTGCCCGCCTTGCGGAAACCGGTCCGACGGGAAAGCTCGCGCCGGTATCGGCGAAATATCCGTCCTTGGAAGCGGAGACGTCAATATTCACCAGATCGCCCTGCATGATCACCCGGTTGCCGGGGATACCATGGGCAACTTCCTCGTTGACGCTGATGCAGGTGGCGCCGGGAAACCCGTAGACCGCGCGCGGCGCGGCTTCCGCGCCCTCGGCCTCCAGCAAGGCAGCACCTACAGCGTCCAGATCCCCTGTCGTCATGCCCGGCTCCATTACGCGCGCCATGGCCTGCATCGTATTGGCCACGATGCGCCCGATCCGGCGCAAGCCGTCCAGTTCTTCCTGCCTGGTGATGGTCATCCACGCAATCCTTTTTACAACCGCCCGCCGCGCGTCGGGACTTCGCGACCCATTACACCAAACTGGGCCAACATAACCACCGGTTCCCCTTCTATGTCTGAAATATCTCCGGGGAGCGCGAGGGGCAGCGCCCCTCGCCCCGGTCGGAGGGGCTTCAGCCCATTCGAAAGCAGATCAATCGTACCACTTGCCCATCTTCACCTCGACATCCGTGCCCACACGCTTGGCGAAGGCTTCCGGATCCTGGGTGCCGCCGTCCCGGCCGCGGTAGTGGTAGGGATAGACATATGTCGGCGCAAATTCGGACACCGCCGATGCCGCGGCATTCACGTCCATGGTGAAGGGCAGGTTCATGCAGACAAAAGCCAGGTCGATGTCCGACAGTTGTCGCATCTCCGGAATGTCCTCGGTATCGCCAGAGATATAGACCCGGAACTTGTCGAAGTTCAGCACATATCCGTTGTCGCGGCCTTCGGGGTGAAAATTCTTGCGCTCTTCGGTCATGTTGTAGGCCGGAAGCGCTTCGATGTTCATCCCGGCAAACTGTGCCATTTCCGCGTTGGCCACAGCCGTTGCCTTGCCCTTCAGGTCTTCGGGCAACATGTCAAAGACGGCCGGGTTGGTGATCAGTTGGGTGGTCTCCCCCACCAGGGCGGACAAGGTTTCTGCGTTGTAATGGTCCCCATGTTCGTGGGTGATCAATACCAGATCCGCGGGCGGGAAATCCGCGTATTGCGCCGCATCGCCCACCGGGTCGACGTAAATCGTGCCCTTGGGCGTCTCCATGACAAAGGAGGCATGGGAAACCGGATGCACGGTGATGGGGCCCGCTTCGGTGTCGAAGGTGTCGCCCGCGTGGGCCGCGGCACGCGCGGCATAGGGCAAAAGCGTGACAACCCCGGCTGTCGCAGCGGTGGTGACAAGGAAATGGCGACGTGTCTGTGACATTGTGATCCTCCTTCTGGGTTAAGCAGGAGATAGGCGGCTGCCCCCCATTGTCAAAACCGGGGGAGCACAATTTCGGCGTCGCACGCCTAACGGTCATCCCCCATGTCTGCAGCGTCCCCCATGTCTTCTTCCTCGATATGGGCATGTGCCGCCGCGGTCACCGCCTTGCGGTCTTCTTCGCTCAGGTTCTCGACCTTGCCATCGGCCAGGCGCACGGTCACTTCGCGGTGGGCGAATTTGATGCCTTCGCGTTCGAACAGGGCGCGAATGTCCTCATAGACCTTCTTGCGCACCAGCCACTGGTCCCCGGGCTTGGTCATGAACTTGACCCGGATGATCATGGCGCTGTCCTGCATCTCGATCACGCCCTGGGATTTCAGAGGCTGGATGAAGTTGTCCCCGATCACCGGGTCATCCAGCAGTTCCTGCCCCAGTTTCTTGATCAGCTTGCGGACCTTTTCCACATCGGTGTCATAGGTCACCCGCAGCGGCAGTTTCATCATCACCCAATCGCGGGAATAATTGGTGATCACCTGCAGTTCACCAAAGGGAATCGTGTGCAGCGCGCCCAGATGATGGCGCAGCTGGAAGGACCGGACGGAGATCTTTTCGACCGTGCCCTTGACCTCGCCCACGTCCAGATACTCGCCCTTGCGAAAGGCGTCGTCGAACAGAAAGAACGCCCCGGCAAAGATGTCGCGCACCAGCGCCTGGGAGCCGAAGCCGATCGCCACCCCGACGATCCCGGCACCGGCAAACAGGGGGCCGACATTGATCCCGAGCTCCATCAGCACGATCAGCAGCAGCGTCACCACCACAAGGATCAGGATGAAGTTGCGGAACAGCGGCAAGAGGGTCGCAAGCCGGCTTGCGGAAGATCCGCCGCCTTCGTCGCCCAGTTCAACTTCCTTTTCATCCCCGGTTTCCTCGGCGATCTTGTTGTCGATCCAGATCCGGAAGGCATGATAGACCACGTAACCGACAAAGATGATCACCAGGATGTCGAGAAACCGGTCGGCATAGCTTTCGACCATCTGCGCGCCGTCGTTGTCCCAGATGTAGAAAAACGCATAGGCCCCCGCGACAAAGGCAAGAATGCCGGCAACCCGCCCGGCAAGACCTTCGAAGGTGCTCAGCCGGTGGCGCGGCATCAGGCCCATGCGCGCCTCTTCCTCGGCCACGGCGGCACGGGTATCGGCCAGTTCCTCGCTCAGCCGCGCCGCTTCAACTTCGGAGATTTCGGACTGCGCTTCCAGTGCGGCCGCCAGCTCGGCCTCCTGGGTTTCTTCCTCGGCCAGCTTTTCGTTCATGCGGCGCATCACGCGGGCGCGGGCGAAACTGCGTTCGATCAGATAGTTGATCACACCGTAAACCACGATGATCGACATCATGATGCCGTAAGCCCCCGCGATCAGCGGAATGGAGGACGGGTTCCCAAGGACCAGATCAGCGGTCAGCTCCAGCCAGGCAAAGATGACGTAAATGATCATCCCCGGCGCCCATGCACGCGACAGGAACCGCACGAGGAAACTGCATTCCTCCAGGAATTTCCCGTTCCGCAAAGCGAGGCTGACTGCGCGGCGGTTGATCAGGACCATCAGGATGTTCATCAGGACGATACCCGCCGACATCATCGCGCTGAGAAAGGCATAGACCTCGTAGTTCAGGCCCAGCTCACCGATCCAGATGCCGAAAAGAATCGCGCAGATGTCCAGGACGGCCAGAATCCATATCCACCTGTGCAGCCGTTTTGCGTCGCGGTCGCTGAAATGCGGGATCCGGTACTGGCTCAGAAAGGGCGAAAGGATCATCCGCCAGATCCCCGCAACCAGGCGGCATGCAAAATAGCCGATATTGATCAGACTGACGGTGAATTGAATCGCCGTGTCTTCCAGCGTGCCGAAGATCGTGAACCCCAGGATGTAGGCCACCAGCATCGAAACCAGGATGCCCACGACGCCGACGGCAAAGCGCATGACGAGGAAGGGCATTTTTTCCACATAGCCCTGCGGGTTTTCCATCACGCGGGCGGTAACGAACCCCCGCGCAATCCGTCTGCCAAATACATATCGTTCGAACAGCGACCCGACCGCAAACAGGGCAAGGCACAGCAGCAATGTCTTGCCAAAGGCCCAAATGGTGCCATCCGGGCTGGCCGCGCGCAGGATATAGGCGACTTCGTTGAAGGCAGCAGGCAGCAGTAACAGCCGGTCTACAAGGGCGGCCCGGAACTGCATCGCCCGGTCCTGTGCGGCCATCAGCGGTGATTTCCCTGCTGGCTGCTCTGCTGTGGTTTCCGCAGCCTCGGTGGTGCCCTGGGTCAGCAGGTTGCCCTCGGTGTCGATCACCACCACGCCCACACCATTTTCGGCGGCCTGCCGGATGATCCGGTCGATGTTTTCCGCGCTCGCGGAGGGGGCTGCCTTTTCCTTGCTCAGCAGCGGCCCCAGCCCCTGCGCCTGCGCATCGGGGGCGGGCAGGCAGGTCATCAAGGCCATGATGAGAAAGGTAAGATAGCGCATGATGGCCCCCAAATTCAATTTTACTACGCTAAGTCAGGCGACACACCATTGCAATTGCCGCCCCGGTGCGGCAGGGCCTCGGGCCAAATATCAGTGCAGATGTTTTACAAGCCCATATAACTTGTGCCATATCGGAATGCAGGCGCCACGGGCTGCCACACTAGAACCGGAAAGACCGCCCATGATGCACCCTGCCTGCTTCAGCCGCCCAATGCGCAGCCAGACCAGCCAGCGCCCCGTCCAGATGACAGACCTGGTGAACCGGGAAAGCAGATTCCCAGAACAAGCGGGAAATCGGGCTGCGTCCTGATGCGATCAGGACCGGCACCGCTGCACATGGAACGTATGACCCACACCGTCACGATGGCCCGCAAGGCAACGTCGCGCAGGATCATGTTCTACAGTCATGACACCTTCGGGCTGGGCCATTTGCGCCGATCCCGCGCGCTGGCCACCGCCCTGACAAAGGGCGATGACAAGGCTTCCGCGATCATCCTGACCGGATCGCCCGTCGCAGGGCGATTTACCTTTCCCGAACGGGTCGATCACATCCGCCTGCCGGGCGTCACGAAATTGCCGGACGGGTCTTATGTCAGCCAGACGCTTGGCATGGACATCGACCAGACAACGTCACTGCGGGCGGGGTTGATCCAGACCTCGGTCGAGCAATACCAGCCGGACCTGCTGATCGTGGACAAGGAACCAACCGGCTTTCGCGGCGAGCTGCTGCCGACGCTGGAGTGGTTGCATGCCAAGGGGAACATACCCTGCGTCCTTGGGCTACGGGATGTGCTGGACGAACCGGAGGTCATCGGCGCCGAATGGGCACGCAAGGGCGCGATCGAGGCAACAGAGCGGTTTTATGACGAGATCTGGGTCTATGGCGCACGCGATGTCTATGACCCGACCGAGGGGCTTCACCTGTCGGAGGCCGCCCGCGTGCGGTTGCACTGGACCGGCTATCTGCGCCGCACTGTCACTGACGCCTCCGAGGTGCCGGACAGGCCCTATATCCTGATCACCCCCGGTGGCGGCGGCGACGGGGCCACCATGGTGTCGCTGGTTCTTGAAGCCTATGAAAACGACCCCTCCTTGGGGCCGGACGCGGTGCTGGTCTACGGCCCCTTCCTGTCTGGCGAAGTGCGCGCCGCTTTCGACGCACGGGTGGCCAAACTGGGCGGGCGCGTCATCGCGACGGGATTCGACAGCCGGATCGAGGCGCTTTTTGCCCGCGCAGAGGGCGTGATCTGCATGGGCGGCTATAATACTTTTTGCGAGGTGCTCTCCTTTGACAAGCCGGCGGTGATCGTACCGCGCACCAAACCCCGGCTGGAGCAGTGGATCAGGGCGAGCCGTGCGGAACAGCGGGGGCTGGTGCGGATGCTGGACGAAACCCGCGACGGGATGACCGCCGCGTCGATGATCGCGGCCATCCGCAACCTGCCACGGCAGGGCAAGCCATCGGAAGCCGGGGCAGACGGGCTGCTGGAAGGTCTGGATGTCGTGGTGGCGCGGGCCCGTGCCCTGATGGCCGGGGAGAACAGCAAATGAACGTCGGAAAGCTGGCTGTCGTGGTCAAGGGCTGGCCGCGCCTGTCAGAGACGTTTATCGCGCAGGAACTGGTTGCGCTGGAAGAGGCCGGTCTGCAGTTTGACATCTGGTCGCTGCGGCATCCGACCGATCACAAGACGCATCCGCTGCATGACCGCCTGCAGGCCCAGGTGCGCTATCTGCCGGAATACCTGCGCGATGAGCCCGCCCGCGTGGCCCGCGCGATGGGTGCTGCGGCCGACATGCCCGGTTTTGACGCGGCCGCTGCCGCCTATGCTGCCGATCTGAACCGCGACAATACCCCCAACCGCCGCCGCCGCTGGGGACAGGCCTGCGTGATGGCGCATGAACTGCCGCAGGATGTGGCGGGTCTTTATGCGCATTTCCTGCATACGCCCTCCTCTGTCGCGCGTTATGCGGCCATTCTGCGGGGCCTGCCATGGTCCTTCTCCGCCCATGCCAAGGACATCTGGACCTCTCCGGATTGGGAACTGCGCGAAAAACTGTCAGGCCAGCATCACGGCGCGGCCTTTGGCGCGACCTGCACCGCCTTTGGTGCGGCGCATCTTCAGGGGCTGGCCGACACGCCCGAGCGGGTCGATCTGGTGTATCACGGGTTGGACCTCGGACGGTTCCCTGCCCCACCAGAGCGGAGATTGCGCAAACCGGGTGTCCTGTTCCAGATGATGTCAGTGGGGCGGCTGGTCGAGAAAAAGGGCTTTGACAACCTGATCGACGCGCTGGCCCTCTTGCCGGCTGAAATCGACTGGCACTGGACCCATATCGGCGGCGGTGCTCTGGACGCGCAGATGCGCGCGCGTGCCGAAGCGCATGGGATCAGCGCGCGCATCACCTGGCGCGGGGCCTGCGACCAGCCCGAGGTCATCGCGGCGATGCGCGCCGCCGATCTGTTTGTGCTGCCCTCGCGCATCGCGGCGGATGGCGACCGCGACGGTCTGCCCAATGTGCTGATGGAGGCGGCCAGCCAGAAGCTGCCGATCCTCAGCACGCCAGTCTCTGCCATCCCCGAATTCATCGATACCGGTGTGCATGGCGTGCTGAGCGATGACACACCGGCGACCCTGGCCGAGGCCATGGCCGGTTTCGCCGCAGACCCGGTGCGCGCGGCAGAGATGGCCGATGCCGCCCTTGCACGGCTGACCTCGGATTTCCTGATGCAACCGGGGATCGCACATCTGAAAAAGCGCCTTGTGGCGATGCTCGCGCCGACAAGATGATGCGGCTGGCGTTCTATGCTCCCCTGAAACCGCCTGACCACCCCACGCCCTCCGGTGACCGGGCAATGGCGCGGGGGTTGATGACGGCGCTTGAAAGGACAGGCGCTGAGGTGACCCTTGCCAGCACCCTGCGCAGCAGGGACGGCAGCGGGGATGCGGCCTTGCAAGCCAGTCTGTTTGCGCAGGCGGAGGAGCAGATCGCGCGCCTGATTCCGCAGGGCCGCCGGGAGCGTTGGCAAGCTTGGGTCAGCTACCACAATTACTACAAGGCCCCTGACCTGATCGGCCCTGCTGTCGCAGAGGCATTGGGTATTCCGTATCTGCAGGTCGAATCCACCCGCGCGCGCAAGCGGTTGGCCGGGCCCTGGGCCGATTTCGCCATCGCGGCAGAATCGGCGGCAGATGCGGCTGCGGTGATTTTCTACGTGACGGCCCGCGACGCCGAAACCCTGCGCCGCGACGCACCGACCGGGCAACACCTGATCCACCTGCGCCCGTTCCTGTGCCGCGAAACATTGCCGACACCCGCAGCTTTGACTGGTCCGATGCTGAGTGTCGGCATGATGCGCGCGGGGGACAAGCTGGCCTCCTACCGCATCATCGCGGAGACCCTGACGCTGCTGGAAGGCGACTGGATGCTGGAGATCGCAGGCGATGGTCCGATGCGCGCAGAGGTGGCCGCACTGATGGCACCTTTTGGTGACAAAGTGCGCTTTCTCGGTGCGCTGACGGAAGATGCGCTGCAGGGCGCCTATGCCCGCGCATCCCTGCTGTTCTGGCCCGGCGTGAACGAGGCTTTCGGGCTGACCTATCTCGAAGCGCAGGTGGCGGGCCTGCCGGTGGTGGCGCAGGACCGTCCCGGCGTCCGCGATGTGCTGGCACCGGGCAAATACCCCGCCCCCGAGGCCGGGGCAGCCGCACTGGCCCATCGGCTGACGGAATTGCTGGCAAAGCCTGACCAACGCCAATCCGCCGGAACCGCCGCAAGGGATCACATCGCAGCCCACCACCTGCTGCCCGCCGCGACGCAATGCCTGCGCAGGGGCCTGTCCGCTGCAGGGGTGGCGGCATGAGCCGCCTTGCCCTCTTGCGCCACGGCCACACGGAATGGAACCGCGCGGGCCGCATTCAGGGCCGCACCGACATCCCGCTTGATCCCGAAGCACGGGCGCAACTGGCGCAGCTGTCCTTGCCGCCCCCCTGGGACCGCGCCGCGATCTGGTCCAGCCCCCTGCGCCGCGCGGCAGAAACGGCACAATTGGTCAGCGGCCGCGCCCCGACAACCGACCCGGCCCTGACCGAAATGGACTGGGGCACCTGGGAGGGGCAAAAACGCCCCGACCTGCATGCCGACCCGGACTGCGACTATCGCCCGATTGAAGACTGGGGCTGGCACTATGCCCCGCCCGGCGGCGAAAGCCCCGCCGAGGTTCGCGCACGCCTGCTGCCCTGGGCAGAGGCGCTGACGGGAGATGCGGTGGCAGTTTGCCATATCGGCGTGATGCGGGTGCTGCTGGCCCATGCCCATGGCTGGGGTTTCGATGGTCCCGCCCCCTTTGCGGTGAAGCGCAACAGGCTCTACATCATCGACATAGACCCCTCTGGCTGGCGCCCCCGCGCCGAGCCGCTGCGCCTGACGGAGACGGCACCATGAAGGTGATGATTGTCGTAACCCACCTGCTTGGCACCGGGCACCTGTCCCGTGCACTGACCCTTGCACGGGCATTCCGGCAGGCAGGCCACAGGATCAGCCTGGTGTCGGGCGGGATGCCTGCACCGCACCTGCAGGACGCCGATATCCCCCTGCACCAGCTGCCGCCGGTGCGCTCTGACGGCGTCGACTTCACCCGTTTGCTGGACATGCAGGGTGATGTGGTGACCGACAGCGCGCTGGCCCGGCGTCAGGCCGCCCTGCTGGATCATTTCCACGCCGAGGCCCCGGATGTGCTGATCACCGAGCTCTTTCCCTTTGGCCGCCGCATCCTGCGCGACGAATTCCGCGCCTTGCTGAGTGCGGCACGCGGGAGCGCGGGCAAGCCGCTGATCTGCGCCTCCATCCGCGACATCCTCGCGCCGCCGTCGAAACCCAGGAAAGCCGCGTTCGCCGATGACATGATCGCCACCTATTATGACGTGGTGCTTGTGCATTCGGATGCGGCCATCACACCCCTGAACCTCAGCTGGCCGGTATCAGAGGTGCTGCAACCCAGGCTCAGATACACCGGGTTCGTGGCCCCGCCCCCTGCCCCGGCACATCCCCAAAGCGCCGGCGCGGAAGAGGTGATCGTCAGCGCGGGGGGCGGCGACGTGGGCGCGGAGATTTTCGCCGCCGCGCTGCAAGCCGCCAGACGGGACCCGGACAGGCAATGGCGGCTGCTGCTGGGAGGAGCCAAGGCAGCGGAACGCGGCGCGCAGATGGACGCGCCCGCCAATGTGGTGATCGAACCCGCGCGTCCGGATTTTCGCCAGATGCTGCACCACGCGGCGGCCTCTGTCTCCATGTGCGGCTATAACACTGCGCTGGATGTCTTGCAGACTGGCTGCCGGGCGGTCTTCATCCCTTTCGATGCGGGCAGCGAGGTGGAACAGGGCATCCGCGCCGAGGCGCTTGCCAAACGCCCCGGCATTGCAGTAGTGCGCAGCGCCGATCTGACGGCAGAGACCCTGCTGCAGGCGCTGCTTGAGGTCACCGCAGGCCCACGCGCCGCCCCGCTGCATCAGGGGCTGGACGGGGCTGCACGCACGGTCGAGATCGTGTCAGAGATGCAAGGGGCGCGGTCATGACGCCCGATTGGTCCCCCCTGAACGATGAGCTGGCCATCTGGCGGGCCGAGGGCCGGGATTTGCCGCTTTGGTGGCGGGATGACGATGCGACGGAGCCGACGGCAGCGCTGGAGAAACTCCTGCACCTGGCGGAAGCGCTGGGGATGCCGGTGCACCTTGCCGTGATTCCGCAACCTGCCACAGCGGCCCTGGCTAAGGTCATCGGCAACAGCGCCCACGCGACGGCGCTGGTGCATGGATGGGCCCATCTGAACCATGCGCCCGAGGGGCAGAAGAAGGCCGAGTTTGGCCATGCCCGCCCGGATGCGGCCGAACAGGCGCAGGCGGGGCTGGACCGCCTGCGCGGCCTTTTTGGCGCAAAGCTGTTCGAGATGTTCGTACCGCCCTGGAACCGCATCGACCCTGCCCTCATCCCCCGCCTGCCCGATCTGGGCTATCGCGCGCTATCGACCTATACCCCCCGTCCCGCCCGCGAGGCGGCGCCCGGGCTGGTGCAGATCAACACCCATATGGATCCGATCCACTGGCGTGGCGGCGGCGGGCTGGTCGATCCGGACAGTCAGATTACCGCCCTCGTCAGGCACCTGCAGGACCGCCGCAGGGGCCGCGCGGATGCGACCGAGCCGCTGGGCTTTCTCACGCACCACCTGGTGCATGACCCCGCAATCTGGGACTTTACCCGCGCCTGCCTGTCGACCCTGCTTGCGGGCGGCGCCAGACCTGTGAACCTCACCTCCCTGAAAGGACCCCTGCCATGAGCCGTCTTGAATCCATGCGCCGCCGCCTGACCGCCCAGATCGACGGCATCAACTGGGCCGCAGGGCAGATCGAAGGGCTGGATGGCGATGTGCTGGAACTGGGCCTGGGCAACGGGCGCACCTATGATCACCTGCGCGAGGTTCTGCCCGGTCGGCGCATCTGGGTGATCGACCGGGAGATGAACGCCCATCCCTCCTGCGTGCCCCCGGCGGAGAATTTCCTGCAAGGGGATGCCGACCGGATGCTGATGCAGATGGCCCGAAGCGGGACAAAGCTGGCGCTGGTGCATTACGAGCTGGGCATCGGCGTGGCCGAGAAGGACGCCGCCAAGAGCCGCGCCATGAGCCCCCTGATCGCGCCGCTGATGGTGCCGGGCGGGCTGGTCATCTCGCAGGATCCACTGGAGGGGTTCGAGCGCATCGCAGGGCCGGAGACGGTGGCAGGGGACAGATACCTGTTTTACCGGGTCTAACGCTTTTTCACGAATTCCGTCAGGATCACGATGCGCTGCCCCTCGACCCGGCCTTCGATATGGGCCGGGTTGTCCGGCACCAGCGAGATTCGATGGACTGCCGTGCCACGCTTGGCGGTAAAACCCGCGCCCTTCACGTTCAGATCCTTGATCAGCACCACGGTATCGCCGGTGGCAAGCGGCACGCCGTTGCTGTCCTTGTGATCCGACCCTTGCGGCAGATTATCGGCCCATGCGCGGGTCTCGTCATCAAGGTAAAGCTGTTCGGCGAGGTCACGCGCCCAGTCCGTATCCAGCCGCTTGAGGATGCGCGCGGCCAGAACCTGCAGCGCCGGGTCCTCTGACCACATGGTGGAGGCCAGCGGGCGGAAATGATCGGGCGGCGTGTCCGGGTCCGCACAGGCGGCGCAGATCTCGACGGAGGCACCATCGGGGCCGCCGGGGACGGGCGTTTCGATAAGCGAGGTGTTTTCGGTGGTGCAGAGCGGACATGTCATGGGGATGCGCTATCCCCAATTGCGCCGTGTCGCAATGGTTTAGGTGAAGTGCCGCGCCCGCCCCGAGGGGGGTCGCCACCGGTCCGGGTAAAGCCCGTCAATTGATCCGGGGGATCAATTGACGTGGATGCGGGCGGAGCCCCGGCGCGGGCGCTTTGATCAGGATGCTGGTATATTTAAGAAGTGCCGCGCCCGAACCGAGGGGCGGGGAAAAGCGAAGCGCCCGCCCCGTGGGGGCGGTTCGGGCGCTGCCAAATCGTAGATTTGGCATGGTGCGGCTACCTAAACTATTTAACATGAAGGGATTTCAAGTTGATCTTTAACTGAGATAAAGGTTCAATGTACGCTATTCGAACTATATACTTCGAGGCACAATGAGTTTCTTGCATGATCTACAATCTGACTTAGCGTCAGACAAGCCAATCAGTCCGATCATCTTGAGGCTTCGATTGTTTGCAGCAAAACTAGGTAGCGAACCGCTAGAGGAATGGGTTCGACACGAGGCCGAGGGATATCCGTCAGGCAAAGAGCTTCCTGAATACCGAATCCACGGAATGTCATTTATTGGTCAATTCTCCGGAGCGTTTGGAAGTGGAATAAAAAATGCTCCCATACCCCCATATCTAATAAAGCAGATTGCAGGAGAAGATTGGGAGCATTTTAAGATTCGCTACAGCGCAGCAGGGGTTGATAGCATTGTAGCCAGTGGTGACGGAGTGACGCTCGATCTAGCCAACCTAGCCCTTCTAATACAAGGGAAGGTTTACGAGGATATGGCGTGTAATCAGTTGTCCGGATACGTCGCGCACTCTGCATTTGTTGAAGTGGCTAACGCCATTAGGAATAGAATTCTCGAGCTTACAATTGCACTAGAGAGAAAAATACCAGAGGCAAGCAACGTTGAACTGAGAAAAATTAAAGAAAATACTGAAATTGCCACTCGTGTTTTTGAACAAACTATTTATGGCGGAGTGACAAATATTCAGAACACTGGCTCGAACCAAAATGTCTATCTGACTGTCAAGCAGGAGAACAGACAAAGCCTGATCGAAAGTTTGTCGAAGGCTGGTTTTGGAGATGAAGATGCCGAAGAGTTGGGCGGTTTGATCGCGGCGGAAAAGCTCGAAAACCGTCAAGATGGAAATCCTGAGCTTGGTAATAAGGTTAGAAAATGGCTTGGTGCGAGAGTTACCAACGGAGCCGACGCCGGAGTAAAGGGTGGTATATCTGCGTTAGTATCTGTCGTAAAGGAAGCTGCAATGCAATATTGGGGATTGAAATAGTTCGCCTATTCACGCCCATGTAAGTGTAAGTGGTGGCTCGTCACCCATCCATTTTTAATTTACCGTCAGCACCCCCACACAACCGTGTGGGGCCGCGCCCCGCTACGCGGGACTCTCACCCCACCGTCTTTCATATCAGCCCGAAATGGCCAGTTTTCAACTGTCCATCTTCAAGGCTGATATGAAAGCTTCCTGTGGAATATCCACCTTACCAAACTGCCGCATCTTCTTTTTACCGGCCTTCTGCTTCTCCAGCAGCTTCTTCTTCCGGGTCGCGTCCCCACCGTAACACTTGGCCGTCACGTCCTTGCGCATGGCGCTCAGCGTCTCGCGCGCAATCACCTTGCCGCCAATCGCCGCCTGGATCGGGATCTTGAACATGTGGCGGGGGATCAGGTCTTTCAGCTTTTCGACCATGGCGCGGCCCCGTGTCTCTGCCCGGTCGCGGTGGACCATGGTGGACAGGGCGTCGACAGGTTCGTCATTCACCAGGATCTGCATCTTGACCAATGCGTCCTGGCGATAGCCGATCATCGCGTAGTCAAAGCTCGCATAACCCTTGGTCACCGATTTCAGCCGGTCGTAAAAGTCGAACACCACCTCGTTCAGCGGCAGGTCATAGACCACCATCGCGCGCGACCCGGCATAGGTCAGGTCCATCTGGATGCCCCGGCGGTCCTGGCAGAGCTTCAGCACGTCGCCAAGGTATTCGTCCGGCACCAGGATCGTCGCCTTGATGCGCGGCTCTTCGATGTGGTCGACATAGGTGAGATCGGGCATGTCGGCAGGGTTGTGCAGCTGATCGACCTGACCGTCCTTCATGTGGATGTTATAGATGACCGAAGGCGCGGTGGTGATCAGGTCGATGTCATATTCACGCTCGATCCGGTCGCGGATGACCTCAAGGTGCAACAGCCCCAGAAACCCGCAGCGGAAGCCGAAGCCCAAAGCCGCACTGGTTTCCATTTCGAAGCTGAAGGAGGCATCGTTGAGCGCGAGTTTCTCGATGCTGTCGCGCAGGTCTTCAAAGTCATTGGCATCCACCGGGAAGAGACCACAGAAGACAACGGGTTGCGCAGGTTTGAAACCCGGCAGCGCCTTGTCGGTGCCCTTTTTCTCATGCGTGATCGTGTCGCCGACACGGGTGTCGCGCACCTGTTTGATGGAAGCGGTCAGGAACCCGATTTCGCCCGGTCCCAGCACGTCGATCTCTGTCATCACCGGGCGGAAGACACCGATGCGGTCGACGTGATGAACCGATCCGTTCTGCATCATCGTGATGCGGTCACCCTTTTTCAACTGACCGTCCATGATGCGGACCAGGACGATGACGCCGAGATAGCTGTCGTACCAGCTGTCCACCAGCATCGCCTTCAGGGGCGCATCCAGCGTGCCCTTGGGCGCGGGCAGATGGTGCACGATGGCTTCCAGCGTCTCATGGATGCCCTGCCCCGTCTTGGCCGAAACGCGGATCGCGCCCGAGGCGTCGATGCCGATCACATCCTCGATCTGTTCGGCCACGCGGTCGCACTCGCTGGCGGGCAGGTCGATCTTGTTGAGGATCGGCACGATCTCGTGGTCCGCGTCGATTGCGTGATAGACGTTGGCGAGCGTCTGCGCCTCGACCCCCTGGGTGCTGTCGACCACCAGCAGCGATCCTTCGACCGCGCGCATGGAGCGTGACACCTCATAGGCAAAGTCGACGTGGCCGGGCGTGTCGATCAGGTTGAGGACGTAATCCTCGCCATTGTCGGCGGTATAGTTGATCCGCACGGTCTGGGCCTTGATGGTGATGCCCCGTTCGCGTTCGATGTCCATGCTGTCGAGCATCTGCGCCTTCATGTCGCGCAGGGAGACGGTATTCGTCTCCTGGATGAGCCGGTCGGCGAGCGTGGATTTCCCGTGGTCGATATGCGCGACGATGGAGAAATTGCGGATGTGTGAAAGCGGTGTCATGTATGGGGATATGGCGCAGCGCGGGGCAAGCGTCAATTGGTCAAAACACAGCGTAACAGGTTCATCCGGACGGGTCATATGCGGCTGCAACGGCCGCACCTCATGGCCAAAGCGCCTTCCGACGGCAATTTTCCCGGATTTGCCATGCAAACCCTTCAGCGGGGTCCGAACTGCACCGGTGGAACGGCGCGTAATCAAACGTGAATTGCCCCGCCATCCCGATTCAGGCATATTGCGCAGCAGAGCAAATAGGGACCATCAAGGGGCAAACCCCACGGTCCGGGCAGAGGGCAGTTATGATGATGCGTATCGGTGTGGCGCTTGTCGCCGTTTTGGGGCTGGCCGCCTGTGGGGGTGGCAGCAGGTATTCCAGCAGCAAAGCAACGGGTTACGGTGGCGGCTATTCACCCGCGCCGGTGATTGTTCCCTTTGCAAGCGGACCCATTCAGAAGGCCTGCCAGGCAGATGGACGCAAGGAGGCATCCAGAACCCGCTGCGGCTGCGTGCAGGCGGTGGCGGACCAGTCGCTTTCCGCGGCGGACCAGCGCCGGGGGGCCAAGATGTTCCGCGATCCCCATCAGCTGCAGGAAATCCGCCAGTCGGACAATGCCAACAATGAACGCTTCTGGAAGGCCTGGAAAGAATTCGGCCAGAACGCCGCGGCGATCTGCGCCCAGACCTGACCTCACCGGAAGGCGAAATTTTTAGAATAAATTTGCCCGGAGTTCTCCAAAACTCCGGCGCCCTCAGAGATCGCGAATCCAGAATTGCAGGGGTTTCGGCGTCTCTTCGCTCTCGCCCTGGTCTTTCCAGTGAAACGCGGCGATCACACCGTCAAGCGGCTGGTAACCCCGCCCCCGCCAGAAGGCATCGAGCGGGCGGTAGCCGGCGGGGCGCGCCGGGTGGTCCTCGGGCCGGATCACCGCGCAAAAGCAGCATCTGAAAAAGCCCTGGTCGCGGGCGTGGTGCTCTCTCGCGTCAAAGAACCGATGCCCGATCCCCTGCCCCCGGTAGCCGGGCAAGAGCACGCTTTCGGCGCAATAGAACACCTCTGACAGGTTGATGCCGCTGGAGGCAAAGGCGGCGGCGAAATCATCCGCGTGATCCGTCAATGGCGTCCCGGTGCTGGCCCCCACCAGCCTTTCCCCGTCAAACGCCCCGACGACAATGGCGCGGTCGCTGTCGCGGTAACTTTGCAGATACTGCTCCTCATAGGCCAGGTCACCGTCGTAGAGATAGGGCCATTCGGCAAAGACCGCGATGCGCAGCCGCGCCACTTCCGGCAGCGCCCGGGTCAGGGCCGCACCGGTAAGTGGCGTGATCCGCAAGCCCATCTCAGCTGACCTGCGCGGTCCAGTCCGCCAGATTGTAATAGGTGGTGATGCGGCTGATTTTGCCGTCCCGCAGGTCAAAGAATGACCCCGCCGGCAGCCGGTAGCTCTGACCGCGTGCCTCCGGCAGCCCCGCGTCCGTTTCGAGGTAGCTGCCGTTGACCGTGTATTCCGCGGCTGCCCGCGTGCCTTCGGGGTCAGAAAAAACCACCATATCGGTCAGGTTCTCTTTGTAGCAGCGGCTCATATGGGTGCAAAAGTCCGCGAATTTCGCCTTGCCTTCGCGCACCTTGCCCTCGTTGACGTGATGGGCCACGTCATCGGTCAGGCAGGCCAGCATCCCGTCGGTGTTGCCTGCGTTGAAAGCATCGAAATAGGTCTTGATGATGTCAGCCATGGGGAATCCTAATTGTCAGGGCAAACCGGGTCGCCGAAGCGGTCGATCAGGCGGGTCTTGATCTGGTCGCGGGCGGCACGGAACTGAACCAACTTGGCCTCGCGTCCCTCGCCGAGGCCCGTCGGGTCCAGAATCGGCCAGTATTCGACCTCAAGGTGGAAAAACCGCGTCAACTCCAGCGCGCGGCGCTGGCTTGCCGGGGACAGGGCGATCACCAGATCGAAGGAAGACAGGTCGTCGCCCCATTGCTCCATCTCGTCGAAACTGCGCGAGCGGTGGCGCGACAGTTCGACACCGATCTCGGCACAGACCGCGATGGAAAAGCCGTCGATCTCCAGGTCGTTCTTGACGCCCACGGATTGCACGTAGGTGTCGGTGCCATAGAATTTCTTCATGATCCCTTCCGCCATGGGCGACCGCACCGCATTATGGTCGCAGCAGAACAGCACGGACTGGGGAAGCGCCGCCATCGTTCAGCCGCCGAAATGCAGGACGCAGATCAGGGTGAACAATCGGCGCGCCGTGTCGATGTCGATCTCGGCCTTGCCTTCCAGGCGTTCCTGCAGAACGCGGGAGCCTTCGTTGTGGATGCCGCGACGGGCCATGTCGATGGTTTCGATCTGGCTGGGTGGCAATTTCTTGACCGCGTCGAAATAGCTTTCGCAGATCTGAAAATAGTCTTTGACCACTTGCCGGAACGGCCCCAGCGACAGATGGAATTCCGCCGCCTTCTCGGCCTTCTCGGTCGCCACGTCGAACACCAGGCGCTTGTCGCGGATCGAAAGGCCAAGGTGATAGGGCCCCTCGGGAACGAGGCGGTCGTCCCGGGCCGGGATGACAAAGTGGTTGTCTTCCAGCAGGTCGAACATCGCGACCTTGCGTTCCTGCTCTATCTCGGGCGTCGGGGGGGGCAGGTTGGCATCGTCAAGGACAATATGGGAGATGCGGGACATGGATAGACCTCAGGCAGGAAAGTCGCATAGGCATAGCGCAGCAGGCCCCAAGGGGCAATCGCGCTCGTATTATCGAATTTCGCGATAACGAGGGCGGCATGCCTGGCTGAACGGGGGTGCCGGACGGCACCCACCGCTACCGCCTATTGGTTCAGCTTTTTCAGACGTGCCGTGACGCTCAGACCATGCGCCTGAAGGCTTTCGGAGGCTGCGAGAGTTTCGGCCGCAGGACCAATCGCGCGCAGGGCCTCTGGGGTCATCCGCGCCAGCGTCGTGCGTTTCATGAAGTCCAGCACCGACAGGCCGGATGAGAATCGGGCAGAGCGCGCCGTCGGCAGGACGTGGTTCGGGCCACCGACATAATCGCCAATGGCCTCCGGCGTCCATTGACCCAGGAAGATGGCCCCGGCGTGGGTGATCTGTGCGCTCAGCGCCTCCGGATCGGCCACGCAAAGCTCCAGGTGTTCGGGTGCGATGCGGTTCGACAGCTCCGCCGCGGTGGCGAGGTCCGGCACGGTGATGATCGCCCCGTTGTCGCGCCAGGATGCGCCCGCAATCGCCCGCCGCTCCAGCGTTTCAAGATACTTATCCACCGATGCCACAACCGCCTGCCCGAAAGCCGCATCCGTGGTAATCAGGATGCTTTGCGCGCTTTCGTCGTGTTCCGCCTGGCTGAGCAGATCAAGGGCGATGAAATCCGGGTCGTTCGCTGCATCTGCAATCACCAGGATCTCGGAGGGGCCCGCGATCATGTCGATGCCAACCTTGCCGAACACGCGCCGCTTGGCCGCTGCGACAAAAGCGTTGCCGGGACCGGTGATCTTGTCCACAGGCGCAATGGTTTCGGTGCCATAGGCAAGCGCCGCCACGGCCTGCGCGCCGCCGATGCGGTAAATCTCTGTCACGCCGGAGAGCTGCGCGGCCAGCAGGACCAGCGGGTTCAGCACGCCATCAGGTGTCGGCACCACCATGGCAAGGCGATTGACCCCGGCAACGGCGGCAGGAATGGCGTTCATCAGGACGGAACTGGGGTAGCTTGCCAGCCCGCCAGGGACATAGAGCCCGGCCGCCGATACCGGCGACCAGCGCCAGCCAAGTGTTGCACCGGTCTCGTCCGTCCATTCTGCATTTTCCGGCAATTGTCGCGCGTGATAGGCCCGGATGCGCGCGGCGGCGGTTTCAAGGGCGGCGCGTTCGGCGGCGGGTACGGTTTCGACCGCCTGCGCAACCTCATCAGCGCTGATGGCCAGTTGATCCGCGGTCAGGGCGATCCGGTCGAACTTCTCCGTCAGCTCGATCACCGCGGCATCGCCTCTTGCGCGCACATCCTCGATGATCCGGGCCACGGTGGCATCCACATCGGGGCTGTCCTCGCGCTTGGCGTTCAGCAGGGCGGCAAAACCATCCTCAAAGTCGGGCTGGCGTTGATCTAGAAACACGGGCATGGGCGCATCCTTTTGCTGGCCCGTGCATAGCCGCCACATCGCCAACCCTCAAGAGCGTGCGGGAGGTGGGGTGCCAAGCCGGGCATCGTCCGACCTGGAGGGCGTTCGGAACCTATATGCGGCGCAGAACACTTCATCACGCAATTCGGCTGCGTCCTGGCAGAGCGTGTAAAATCGCCCTCCTGGGGGGAGGTCGGGCGATGCCCGGCTTAAGCCGGGCGGGGGCGCTTTTGGATCACGCGCCACCTAACTGGACGGAGGGAAAGCGCGCTCTGACTTGCCTGGAGGATGGGTTCGGGTCAGATCCTGGCGTTCGCGGGTGACGCGACGCGAACCTCAGTCGTCATGCCGTGGCAATTTGCCGGAGGGTGCCGCATAGGGCCGCGTCACGTCGCGCAGCGTGACCTCCAGCGCCTCGACGCTCAGCCGTATCGCCCCATCCCCGGCCAGTGTCAGGTTCACCTGGCCGGATGGCGCATCCGTTTCTTCAAAGTCGATGCTGAGCAGCGACAGGATCGTATCGGCATCGCCCTTTGTCACACCCTGCGAGGCGACCTGCTGCACGGTGTCGAACACCAGCAGCGATTGCACGCGCTCGGGCGCATGGCGTTCCTTGCCCGCGTCCTCCCACCGGACCCGGTTGAGAAGCAGCGCAAAGCGCGCACCCTTGCGGTCCCAGCGCATTTCGGCAGCCGGAAAGACCGCATCCTGCGTCAGCGATGCAATGACCCTGAGATCATCTGCATCCAGCGCGCCGATGTTCAGCGGGGCCTCGCGGCCATCTTCAAACCTTGCGTCCTCGGTCATGCGTCCTTGATCCGTTCAATATCGGCGCCCACGCCCGAAAGCTTGGCCACCACATGTTCATAACCCCGGTCCAGATGGTAAACCCGCGCAACCTTGGTTTCGCCCTCTGCCGCCATCCCGGCAAGAATCAGCGAGATCGACGCGCGCAGGTCCGTCGCCATGACCGGCGCCCCCTTGAGTTTCTGCACCCCCTTGACCGTCGCATGGCCACCATGCACTTCGATATTGGCCCCCATGCGGATCAGTTCCGGCGCATGCATGAAACGGTTCTCGAAAATTTTCTCCTCCAGAACCGACGTGCCTTCTGCGGTGCAGAGAAGCGCCATCATCTGCGCCTGCAGATCGGTCGGGAAACCGGGGAAGGGGGCCGTCGTGACATCAACCGCGCGGATGCGGCCATTCTTGCGCGCGACTTTCAGCCCCTTGTCCGTTTCGGTCACGGAAATACCCGCCGCGTCCAGCTTTTCGCAAAAGGCTTCCAGCAGGTCGATCCGCCCGCCCAGGCATTCCACCTCACCCCCGCAGAGCGCCGGTGCCAGCATATAGGTGCCCAGTTCGATTCGGTCCGTGACCACGCGGTGGGTTGCCCCGTGCAGACGGTCCACCCCCTGGATCTCGATCCGCGATGTGCCGTCGCCCTCGATCTGCGCGCCCATGGCCCGCAGGCAGGTCGCCAGATCAACGATTTCAGGCTCGCGCGCGGCATTGTTGATGACGGTGGTCCCCTTGGCCAGCGTGGCCGCCATCATGATGTTCTCGGTCGCGCCAACGGAGGCGAAGGGAAAGTCGATCACCGCGCCCTTAAGCGTGCCTCCGCTTGCCCTGGCATGCAGATATCCGTCGCGCAGTTCGATCTCCGCGCCCATTTTCTCAAGCCCGTCGGTGTGAATATCCATCGGGCGCGCGCCTATGGCGCAACCGCCGGGCAGAGACACCTCCGCATGCCCTTCGCGCGCAAGGAGCGGACCCAGCACGAGGTTGGAGGCCCGCATCTTGCGCACGATATCGTAATCGGCGTGGGTGCTGATCGCACCGTGCGACGACAGGGCCAGCACCAGCCCGTCCTGCAGCGATGTCGCCTCCGCCCCCAGGGAGCCCAGCAATTGCGTCATCGTGCGGATGTCACTGAGGCGCGGCGCATTGGTCAGCGTCAGCGGTTCCTCGGACAAGAGCGTCGCGGGCATCAGGGCAAGGCAGGCGTTCTTGGCACCCGCAATCGGAATTTGCCCCTGCAGCGCGCCACCGCCTTTGACCAGAATTGAATCCATCTTAACTGCTTTCCTCGTTGGAGCCTTTGCGGCTTTCCGTTGTATCCTGTGCCGCCCGCGCACGCATCTGGGCCTTGCGCCGCGCCATGTTTGCCTTCAGCGCGGCCTTGAGCCGATCCTCACGCGGGGATGCTTTTTTGACGGGTATTTTCGGGTCCTGCCGCTCTGCCATGCAGCGTGTCTAACTCAGCGGCCCCGAGCCGTCCAGATTGGGGTTGCACGATTGTCGGTTTGCGTCTAATCACCCCGCTCATCGGCGCTGCTGTAGCTCAGAGGTAGAGCACTCCCTTGGTAAGGGAGAGGTCGAGAGTTCAATTCTCTCCAGCAGCACCATTATTGATCCCCAAAACATCTGCAAAGATAGATTTATCGCTGCGGATCGGCAGAGCCGCCCATTGACGCCGGATAGCATAGAAGCTGTTGGCGTGCATCACATCATCTTCGGTTGAATCCAGGCGCTCACGGCCACTTCCCCCGGCGGCAGGCATCGCGATGCCTGCCATCAGGATCAGGGAATCACGGGGTTGCCCCGACGGCGCCCCGATGACCGTTTCCCGATCAGGTGACGACGCCTATGGATGGGCTCCGGTCAACGGCGCATCAGGCATCCTGGGGTCTGCGGGCGCGCCGTGCGGCACGGCCATTCCACAGCGCAGACCCTATTGCCCAGGCCAGCAGGGCAAGAGTGATCACCGTGATCGTGCCGGATATCGGGCGTTCGAAGAATGTACCGAGATCACCCGCGGAAACAGCCTGCGCGCGCCGGAAATAGACTTCGATCAGCGGCCCGAGGACAAATCCCAGCAACAGCGGCGCCACCTCGAAGTTCAGGGCCTTCATACCGACGCCCAGAAACCCGAAAGCAAGCAGGACGAAGATGTCCACCACCTGATAATTGACGCTGTAAATGCCGATACAGGTGAGGGAAACGATCACCGGAAACAACAGGTTGTAGGGGATTTTCAGCAGGCGGATCCACATGCCGATCAGCGGCAGGTTGAGGATCAGCAGCATGATGTTGCCAATGACAAAGCTGACAACAAGCCCCCAGAAGAGATCGGGCCTGGATTGGATCGCATCCGGTCCGGGCACGATGCCGTGGATCATCATCACCCCCAGCATGATTGCCATCACCGGATCCCCCGGAATACCGAGGCTGAGCGTTGGAATGAACGCGGATTGGACTGCCGCGTTATTGGCCGCTTCGGGGGCGGCGACGCCTTCGATTGCGCCGTTGCCAAATTCTTCGGGATGTTTGCTGACCCGGCGTTCCACCGCGTAGGAAACGAAGGTGGCAACCAGACCGCCGGTCCCCGGAAGCGCACCAAAGAAGCCACCGATCCCGGAACCGCGCACCATGGGCATCCCGGATCGCCGCCAATCCTTTCGTGTCGGCATCATGTCCCGCAGCCGGATCTTGCCCTGATGAACCTTTGGCATGTCACGCTGGCCAGCGTTCGAAATGATTTCGGGCAGGCCGAAAAGGCCAATTGCCACCGCCACCAGTGGCAGGCCGTCATAGAAAACTGTCTGGCCGAAGGTGAAACGCGCCATGCCGCTGTTCAGATCAAGGCCAATCAGGCCAAGGGCCAGTCCCCGATCTGCCGACTGTTGTCGAACTGGGCTATCCACAGCTGGTTTCGTCGTTCTGGTTCGGGCTTGTCGCACCGGCAGGAACCGCCCAGGCAGAGAAAGAGCGGGTTGCCAGTGCCCTGCAGGTCGCGGTGAGCCAGGAAGGGCTGCAGGAAAAGATGATCAATGCCGGCATGACCCCGAATGTCGGCGGTGCGGACGCAATGCGGGCACAGCTGGACTGGGATCAGAACTTCTGGGGCAGTGTGATCAAAGAAAACGGTATTTCGCTGGACTGAACCCCGGCAATACGAAAAAGCCCCGCCACGTGGCGGGGCATCTCTCAAAAGCAAAGGGTCAGCGTCTGATCATGCCGTTCAGCACGATATCGGCATATTGATCCACGATTTCCTCGGCTGTCAGCCCCTTTTCAGGATCGAACCACCGGTTCATCCAGTTGATACCCGACAGGATCAGCCGCCCGGCCATTGCCGGATCGGTAACGCCGAATTCCCCCGCGTCGATCCCCTCTTGTATGATGCCCCGCAGGCTTTGCTCGAACGCCCGGCGCCGCGCGATCCGCGCCTCAAGCCGATGGCGGTCAGGGTCGGACCAGAACGCATTGCTTGCGGCGATCCAGGCCGAACGATGCTCTGCAAAGAACGTCGCGGCGGCACGCATGAACGCGCGCAGCTTTACCTCGGCGCTGCCGTCTGACGGAATGCGCTCTTCGACGAATGAGTAAAGATTGTGGGTCGCATAGAAGGAGACCCGTGCATAGATTTCGTCCTTGCTCGCGAAATGGTGATACAACAAGGCTTTAGATACGCCTGCGGCGGCGGCGATGTCCCGCATTGACGTTGCATCATAGCCCTTTTCGGCAAAGAGCACCGAGCCCTTGTCCAGGATCGCCTGCATCCGTTCGCTGATCGGACCTTCCCCGTTCGGCACAGACGTGTCATTATCTGCCTCAGGCTCGTTTCCTTTGGTCATGTGCGGCCACCAATCGTCTTTGACATATCAGCAATACGATGCACGTGACCGACTGTCCGGTCAAGATGAAGGCTGCCTTATTGTCCTGCCTGCACTTTCCCAATGCGCAACGACGAAATCGACGTAGAGCCGCAACTTTGCAGGCACAAAGGGCGTCTGGAGATAGGTTACGAAAATGCCCTCGTCGAAGGTCGTATTCGTGACCTGAAGATCAGGGAGGAGTTCGACAAGGCGTCCGGCTGCCAAATCCTCCGCGACGGTATATTCATCCAGTAGCGCGATGCCCCGGCCTGCGCGCACCATCTCAAGCAAGACCAGTCCGTTGTTGCTCATGAAGCGTACCGGTACGTTCAACTCAACCTCGCCCTGCGGGCCGCGGAAACGCCAACACGTACAAGGCGCATTGTGACGCGGCCGCAGCAAACGGCTAAGCCGATTTCATTTTCGAAAAGGCCAAAACCGCTGAACCGGTCTGAGGCTTCCTGAACATCGGGCACACAGACCTGTGTCACTGCGCAGGGTCGGTTTTTCCGTTCAATCCGTTCAGGATCGCGCAATGCGGGTCGTCGTCGCCAGGGCATTGGGAGATCAGTATTTCCAGCTGCCCTTCCAGCGCCTTCAACTGACCGATCTTTGATCGCACGGTGTCCAGATTCCGCAGCGCCAGCGCCTTTACATCACGGCTGGCCCGCGCGGGATCGGCGTTGAGGTCCAGAAGCCTGCGGCATTCTTCCAGCCCGAAACCCAGATGCCGGGCCTGTGCCAGCATCCGCAATTGCGTGATCTGCTGATCGCCGAAATCCCGGTAGCCGTTTTCGGCCCGTTCCGGTTCCACAAGGCCGATTTCCTCGTAATAGCGGATCGTCTTGACGCTCAGACCCGTCTCGGTGGCGGCTCGTCCGATGTTCATGGGCAATCTCCATTTCCCCCCGGTACGGGTTCCACCTGCGGGGGGCTCAATTCAGATGCATCCTCTGCCGACAACATAAGAGTTCCTTCACCTTTCACAACTTCTGCGCCCTGAGCCGCAGCGCGTTGCCGATGACCGAAACAGAGGACAGGCTCATCGCGGCGGCCGCGACCATGGGCGACAGAAGCAGCCCCAGGAAGGGGTACAAGATGCCCGCGGCAATCGGCACACCGGCAGAATTGTAGACAAAGGCAAAGAACAGGTTCTGGCGAATGTTGCGCATCGTCGACTCCGCCAGTTTCCGGGCGCGCAGGATACCGGTCAGCTCGCCCTTGACCAGCGTGATCCCGGCACTTTCCACCGCCACATCCGCACCGGTGCCCATGGCAATGCCCACATCGGCCTCTGCCAGTGCCGGGGCGTCGTTGATACCGTCCCCGGCCATGGCGACCGACAGGCCCTCGCCCTTCAGCTTCCTGACCAGGCCCGCCTTTCCCTCCGGGCTGATGCCCGCATGCACCTCGTCGATCTGCAATTCCCGCGCGACGGCCTCGGCGGTGCCTTTGGCATCCCCCGTGGCCATGATGATGCGCAGGCCAAGGTCGTGCAGCGCGCGGATCGCCTCGGGCGTTGTCTCCTTGATCCGGTCGGCGACGGCAACCAGACCGGCCAACTGCCCGTCCAGGGCCACGAACATCGCGGTCTTGCCCTCGGACTGCAGCTGCTCTGCCTGCCCGGCAAGCGGCCCGGTCTGCACCGACAGGTCCGCCATCAGCGCCGCATTGCCAAGCGCAACTTTGCGGCCCTCCACGGTCCCGGTGACGCCCTTGCCCGTTACCGCCTCGAAATCATGGCAGTCCTTTCGGGACGCACCGTGCTCTTTCGCACCGGCGACAAGCGCCTCGGCCAGCGGGTGTTCGGATCCCCGCTCCAGCGCCGCGACCAGGGTCATCAGCTCAGCCACTTCGATGCCCTGCGGCACCACGTCTGTCAGGCTCGGCCTGCCTTCCGTCAGCGTGCCGGTCTTGTCGACAATCAGCACGTCCACCTTGGCAAAGCGTTCCAACGCCTCTGCGTCGCGGATCAGAACTCCGGCATGCGCACCGCGCCCCGAAGCGACCATGATCGACATCGGCGTCGCAAGGCCAAGCGCACAGGGGCAGGCAATAATCAGGACAGAGACCGCCGCCACAAAGGCATAGGACAGCGCGGGCGCAGGCCCGAAGACCCACCACAGTGCAAAGGCCAGCAAGGCACAGGCGATCACCGCGGGCACGAAATAGCCCGCCACCCTGTCCGCCACGGCCTGAATCGGCGCGCGGGAGCGTTGCGCACTGGCCACCATCTGCACGATCCGGTTCAGGGTGGTGTCGTCACCGACATTCTGCGCTTCCATCAGGAACGATCCTGTCTTGTTCAGCGTCCCGCCGGTGACCGCTTCACCCGCGACTTTCTCGACCGGCACAGGTTCCCCGGTGATCATGCTTTCATCCACCGACGACCGCCCCTCTGTCACGACGCCATCGACGGGCACGCTTTCGCCCGGCCGCACCCGGAGGATATCGCCGCTTTGCACCTCTTCCAGCGGCACATCCTCTTCCGCCTCGCCCGATACCCGGCGCGCCGTCTTGGGCGCGAGGTCCATCAAGGCGCGGATCGCGTCACCGGTGCGTTCGCGCGCCGCCAGTTCCATCACCTGCCCGACCAGCACAAGCACAAGGATCACCGCCGTCGCCTCGAAATAAACCGGCGTCATGCCCATGCCATCCCGCATCTGCGCGGGCAGGAGAGCGGGGACAAGCAGTGAAACGATGGAAAACAGATAGGCCGCCCCCGTGCCCAGGCCGATCAGCGTCCACATGTTCGGGCTGCGGTTCAGGGCGGAATTCCACGCGCGTCTGAAGAAGATGCGGCAGAACCAGACCACCGGTGTCGCCAGGACAAACTGCAGCCAGCCAAAGGCCCGATGCCCGATCCACTCGGCAAAGGGAATGCCGACATGCGACCCCATTTCCAGCAGGAAGACTGCCAGCGCCAGCGGCGCGGTGATCCAGAGCCGCCGTTTGAAATCGACGTATTCGGGGTGCGGGCCACTGTCGAGGCTGGGTGTCATCGGTTCCAGCGCCATGCCGCAGATCGGGCAGTCGCCGGGATGATCCTGCACGATTTCAGGATCCATCGGACAGGTGTACATCGTGCCTTCCGGGGCCGGTTCGGGCGCTGGCCGGTCGCCAAGGTAGTTTTCCGGCGCCGCATCGAATTTGTCCTGGCACCCGGCAGAGCAGAAATAGAACCGCTCGCCTGCGTGTTTTGACATATGGGCTGCCACAGCCCTTTCCACCGTCATGCCGCACACCGGGTCGGTTGCGCTGCGATAGGCTTCGGGATCGGCCTCGAACTTGTTCATGCAGCTGGCACAGCAAAAATGATAGGTCCGGCCATCGTGCACCGCTGTCGGTTTGCCCGCATTCGGATCAACCGTCATCCCGCAAACGGGGTCGCGGATGATGTCATTGTCGGATTGCCCGTTGCGGGGTGCCTGCACGTCGATGGCCCATCCGTTTCACAATTCGGCATCGGCGCGATGTCCTTTGCCGGCATCTATGGGGATGCCAGCGTCGCGGACAGCCACGCGGTGCTGAACGCCTGCCGCGCGGCGGGCGTCAGCCACATCGACACATCGAATGTCTATGGCAACGGACGCTCGGAAGAGATCATCGGAGACTGGTTCGCCAGGACACCTGGCGCGCGGCAGGACATGGTACTGGCAACAAAGGCGGGCATCACCCGGTCACCGAACCGGCGGTTCAACAATGATCCCGACTATCTGGAGGCCGCGCTGGACGAAAGCCTGCAAAGGCTGGGGGTGGATCATGTCGATCTGTTCTATATCCACCGTTACGACCGCAGCCACAGCCCCGAAGAGGTGGCAGGCACGCTGAAACGCCTGATGGACAAGGGCAAGACGCGGGCTGTCGGCTTTTCCGAAATCGCACCGTCCACCCTGCGCCGGGCCTTTACCGAATGCCCCATCGCGGCGGTGCAATCGGAATATTCCCTGTCCACCCGCGCGCCGGAACTGGGGCTGGTGCAGACCTGCCGCGCGCTTGGCACCACGCTGGTTGCCTTTTCACCGGTCGGACGCGCCTTTCTGACCGACGCGCCTTTCAGCTTTGACAAGGTGCAATCGCTGGCCTTCACCAAGGGCAATCCGCGGTTCATGCAGCCGAACTACGACGCGAATATCGCCGCCACGGATGGTTTCCGCGCGCTTGCGGCAGATATGGGGGAACCCGCCGCCGCCCTCGCGATTGCATGGCTGATCGCACAGGGCGACCGGGTTCTGCCGATTCCGGGGACAAAGGACCTGGCCCACCTGGCAGAATTGATCCGGGGCACAGAAATCGACCTCTCAGCCGAGGATCTGGCGCGGATCGAAACCGTGCTGCCGGTCGGCTGGGCGCATGGTGACCGCTATAATGCGGCCCAGTGGGAGGGGCCTGAAAGATACTGCTGAAATCAGCAGCCACAGCCCGCCGGTTTGCCACTGGAATCAAGCGACCCTGAACAGCATTGCTGGCCATTGGTCAGCGAACAGCAATAGACCGTGCTGCCCTGCACGGTCTGGGCAGTGGCGCATTGCGGCAAGGCATCCGCCTGGGGCGAGGACAGAACGGCAAGCAGGGAAATGACTTTGGTCATGGTATTTTCCTTTGTTCAGTCGTTGGCCAGCCGGGCGGGATTCTCTTTCAACAGGTATTTCGGGAACGAGCTGACAATGCTCTGATAGAGCATCTGCGCATCCCCGTCAGGCTCATTCGATGTTGGCGATGTCTTGCCTTTACCCGACAGGAAATCCCCGACAGCCGTCGTTGTCTGCGGGCCAAGGATACCATCCGGGAAACCTGCCGACAAATCCTGCGCGTTCAATTGCTCCTGCAGGGCCTTGATGGAGGAAAAACTGGCGGGCACCTGCAACCAATCCGACAGGGCCGCAGGATTTTCGATCACGGTGATGCGCCAATCCCCGCCAAAGGGCGCGCGGCCGGTGACGATGGCGGCGGCGGCACCATCGCTGCTCATCTCAAGCCGCTGGACCGGTGCACCGGTGGCAATCCGGCCGCGATAACTCAAGCCGGTGCCGTCAAAATCGAACCGCAACACGACACTGGCAGAGGTGCTGCTGACATGCACCTCGCGGCCCTTCGCATCGGTGGCAAGATCCGTCAGCACGGCATCCTGCGCCCCCGAGGGCATGAATTTTCCCAGATCGAGTTCAAGCGCGCCAAGACGGGACAGGAAATGGGTATTGCCGAAGGGTTCGATGCGAAACAGCGACAACTTGTTGGTGTTCGGGTTCAGCACCATGATCGCCTTGCTGGCCCCATCGGTGGAAAACGGCGTATCGCCCAGGTCGATCACCGCATGGCGCACGGCGTCAAAGGTGGGCTGGCGTATCTGACCCTTTTCCATCTGCTCGACCATGAAACAATCGCCGGCCGCGCTGCGCTCGGACCCCAGGTCGAGCTTTCCGAATTCCAGCGTGGCCTGCCCCGCTGTCGAGGCAAGGTAGTGGTCAACGCCATCAATGGCAAAAATCGAAAGCTGCGAGACTCCGCCGCACCGGAACTTGAGTTGCGGATATTTGCGTGCATCACCGTTCTGCACATCCTCGCGGCGCGGAAAGGGGCTGGCGGTATAGCTGCTGGCACTGGCCAGGATCGCATTGCCACCACTGTCAAAGGCGATGGAGGAATATTGCGAAATGCCCAAGTTCGAATTGGCTTCGACCACTTCAAAGGCCGCACCCGCGGCCTCGTCCCGGCCAAATGCCACCGCCTTGCTGCCCGCCTGACTGAAGGAACCACGTGCGCTGCCCAGGCCAACGGAATAAAGCCTCTGATCCGGCCCCAGTACCATTTCATTGGCCAGAACCTGCGTGTTCTGGTGGTGAACAAGGTTGAGCGGATCAAGTTCCCATTGCAGCAGATGCCCCTCTACCGCGACGAATAATTCGCGCCCGCCCGGCGCAAACTCAAGGCTTTGGACAAAGGGCAGGTCAAAGATCGTCTCGAACCGCAACCGGCTATCGGACTGTGCCACTGCGGCACCCGCCGGGGTCAGCAGCGCAAGGCTCAGGGCGATCAGATATCTCTGGAACATTCGTTTTCCCTTGGCAGTTCTTCTTCGCCATCCGCGACAGCCTCTGTCAGGCTGGGACCATCCTTAAAGATTTTGCACGGCATTGCCGAGCCTTCATTCGCACTCTCGGGATCGCGCAGCAGATCAATCAGGGCACGGGTGTGTATCTTGTACATGGCCTCCCCCTCCCCGCTGCCGGGGACAAGTTCGAACACCTGAAAGTAATACATACCGTCCCATTCGCTGCCCGGATAGCGGCGCTGTGCGCCCCGGATCAGATCCAGCAAGGTACCCTGCTGACGGCTCCACTGAAAGCTGCCCCTGGTCACGGAATCGGACGCGGGGTAGCCCGCATTCTGGCCCGAATGACCGGCGGGATAGCAGTTGTCAGGTGATGTGCTGCCCGCCTCGAAGGGCCAGTTGACCAGGGTCTGGCTTGGCTTGAAGGGCCCCTCGAAGGGCACATAGAAGTTGCGGTTTGTCGGATCCTGATCGTTGGGCGTACCGGGGGGGACGTCGAATGCGATCGGGGTAAAGCAAAAGACAAGCTCTTCGGCATAGGGCGGGCCGGAAAGCGCCCGGTCATAGGTCAGGCTGATCGCCACGTTATTCTTTGCACTGACGGAGCCCGACAGGGTCCATTCCGGATTGCCCAATTCGCTGGAGATCCGGGTGACGGTGGGGCGCAGGGGCGGCAGATCGCTCGGCTTTTCGACCAGTGTTTTATTGGCCGCATGCAGCATCTGGTTGGCGGCCAGAATCTCCAACCCCTCTGTTTGCGGCAGCCCGGGCGTGCCCGTTCCCGCCCGCTCAGCCTCGCTGGCGAGCCAGTTCTGGTTGTGCATCAGCGTATTGATCTGGACCATCAGCATGTCGTTGCGCTGCGCCAGCGTTTCAACCTGTTCCCTCAGCGCATCCTTTTGCGCGTGCAGCTCTGCCATATCCTCCCGCGCGGCTGTCAGGCCTTCGCGCAATTCGTCGATGGCGCGCAGGCGAATGCGGTCGCTGCAGGGGATATCCAGATATTCCTGCGTGCCGATCTGCAGGGGGATCAGGTCAAGAAAGGATTTCACCAGGGTCACATGAACCTCGTCCCGCACATCGCTGCCGCTGTCCGGGTTGATGGCAGAGACCAGACCGATCACCCGGTTGTCGGGGCCAAGCACGGGCGATCCGCTGTCGCCCTCGATGATCGTGCCTTTCGGCCCGGTCATCACCACCACACTGCCCGCATCGCCAAGATTGGACCGGCCATAGGCCTTGAGCGTGATGCTCACCTCCTTGGGCTGAAAGACGTTGCCGTCGTTGAATTTCAACACCCGGTAGCTGGCACTCGCGGTGATGTCGCAGGCGCTCAGGTCGAAAGGGGTTGCCGTCAGATCGGGAAAACCGATGCGTGCCGCGTCGATGCTCTCGAAAGGCGATGTCGTCACGATGCCCTGCGGATATTTCTCTGCAGGCGTGCCCTGATACCGTTTGGTCGCCCCGACCTCGACCGTGACATCCCGGCGCGGGATGAAAACCTTGTCGGAAGAGGACATGTTCTTGAAATTCAGCGCCTTGCCGGTGACATGATCCGCCGTGATCAGAATGCCCGGCGCCACGGCCCAGGCGGTTCCCTTGACTGGTTGCAGCGCGGTGCCATCCGCGCCCAGCCCTGTCACCACCACCCGGAACAGCTGCCGGGTTTGCAGAAATTCCGGCCAGTCCTGCGCCGCAGCAGGTGCGCCCCACAGCGCCACCAGCAGGGCCGCAGCCTGCAGGATGCGTGACAATAGCCGCTTCATGATTCCTCCTCCAGCACATGCAACAGTTCCTGCGCGATGCTCCTGTCGCCAATCCGCGCGCTCACCAGATAGACCCCTTCGGCAGGCGCAGGCAGGCTGGCAGTAAAGACAGCCAGCCCCCCGGCGGCAAAGGAAAGACCCTCGTTCAGCCCGACCGACAGCTGCCAGACCGGCGCCTCCGCCCCATAGGGCGTCAGCACCAGTTCGATCTGCGCGGTTTGCAGATCATCGCTGTCGAAATTCTGGGCAGGGTCGGCATTCAGATCCAGCCGGAGGTCAACATTCTGCCCCACCCCTGCAATCTGCGGCATCGCCATCAGAGCCAGCGATTCCACATCGCCCCCGCCGATGAATATCCGCTCCGAATTCACCATCTGCGGTACGGTCTGCACCGGGTCGATCAGAACGTTGTAGACGTAACGATGCACCTCGTCGCTGCCGACGATGAACGGGTGTTTCGCGCGCAGGACAAAGGACTGATTGCCATCGGCCAATGCGCTGCCTTCATAGACCGTGCCATCGCCGCGTGCGCTGATCCGGTAGGTGATGCCGGCCCCGTCGCCCGCAGCCCCCCGCGCCACATACATCGTTTCACGGGTGCCATCGACCAGCCGACCCACCATGACGTGATTGGCATTCACCGTGTCGGGCAGCCCCTGGGCAAAGACCTGGTCCAGCAACGCCCGGTTCTGCAATCCGATCCGCAGCAAGGCGCGTCTGGAGGTGCAATGCGCATAAGGACAGGGATCAACCTCGAACCCCAGCACCAGCCTGGCCCAATAGGTTTCGTCCAGTGCGGCCACGACCGTGTTCTGGGGCCGGCCCGCCGCCCCCACGGCGCAGCAGTTTTCATAGGAAGGGATCAGCTCATGGGGACCAACCATGGACAAAAGGATGTTCTGAATCTCCCGCTTGCCCCCGATCAGGATCTGGCTCAGCCTGCCCCAGCCCTCAACCAGCGTGCTGGCCACATTGACCGACCCCTGATGCGGCGTGGCGATCTCGACAAATGTGTGCAGGCGCGATGCCTCGGAAAACCGGTTGTCGGCCCCGATGCCGCGCCAGCCCTGGGCGCCAAGGGTGCCATAGGCAGCATTGCAGGTGGCCGCCCGCGCCGCTGCGGGCAGATCGGTATCCATCTCCGGATCGGTACAGAAATCCTGCGGGCGCAGATCGGACAGGAACGCCCGTGACAGCAAGCCCCCCATGGAATGGGCAACGATATCAAACTGCTCGCCCGCCGGTACATTGGCCTTCACGAATTCGTTCAGCAGAACCGCGTTGGCGAAATTTGACCGCCGCCAGTCATAGGCAAAAACAAACAGGTCCGTACCCTCGACATAATTGCCCAGGATTTGCTGCTGCGCGGCGCTGTCAAAGATCGACCGCTCGCCCACCAGAAAGTCGATCAGCCCGGAATAAAGTCCGACGTTTACCGTGCCAAACACCAATGGCACCTCCCGCAGGGCATCGGTTGGCGTGAGGGCCACCGGCTCACCCGCTTCGGGCAGCAGGTCAAGCTGGCGAAAGTTGGAAGATCTGAGCGAACTCAACCGCCCCCAGATCACCTCATCCGACTGGTTCGACAGTTCCGACCCGACGATGCCTGGAATGACGATCAGCTTGCGATCAACCTGCGCCTGCACGGGCAGCGCGCCAATCGACAGAACAAGTGCAAGAAGGAACATCAATGCCCGATATGTCATGAGAAAACCCCGGCTGCATAAAATATGAAAAGAATAACTTGGCAATATTCTACCCATGGTAGCGCCCATGAGCGATTCGAGGCAAGGCTGCTGAAATTGCTGCCACCCCCCCGCCATCACCCGATTGCCCAACGCAAACAGGGCAGGCAACGCTGTCACCTGCCCCGCGATAGGGTGATCTGAAAACGTCCTGAGCGCGGCTCAGGACCCATTGATCCTACAGCGACCGCAACAGGTCCACCGATGGATCGCCAGTCGCGGCGCGGCCGATGCTGGATTGATAGGCGGCAATCGCCTTGCGGCTGTTGGGGCCGATCACGCCATCCGCGCCGTCGGTGTCAAAGCCCTTGGCGGTCAGCCGCTTTTGCAACTGGATGCGTTGATCCTTGGTCAGGCCGAACTTGTCGGGGGGGAAATTGCCCCTGATCGGCCCGCCGCCTGCGATACGGTCCGCCAAGTGGCCGACGCCAATCGCATAGCTGTCGGAATTGTTGTAGCGCTTGATCACGTTGAAATTGGAGGTGACGTTGAAGGTCGGTCCGCCCGGCTGCGGCTGAAGCGCCCGGCCCGCCGGTGCGCCATTGCCAACCTCGCCGCCCCAGCGGGTGCCGCGGGTCCAGCCGTTGCGTTGCAGATAGGCGGCGGTCGACGCCAGTGAATCCGTCGGATCGTCCGACCAGATATCGCGCCGTCCGTCGCCGGTGAAATCGACGGCAAAGGCCTCGTAAGAAGTCGGGATGAACTGGGTATGGCCCATCGCCCCCGCCCAGGAACCGGTCATGTTCTGGGCCGTGGTGTCCCCGTTCTGGATGATCTTCAGCGCCGCCAGAAGCTGCTTTTCAAAGAATGCGCCGCGCCGCCCGTCGAAGGCCAGCGTCGAGGTGGAGGAGATCACCGGCACATTACCGCGCCGCTCGCCGTAGAAGCTTTCCAGCCCCCAAACCGCTGTCACGATCTCGGGTGCCACGCCATAACGGCTTTCGATGGCCGCCAGGGTGCTGCGGTGCCGGGCAAAGGCCGCGCGCCCTTTGCTGACCCGCTCGTCCGAGGCGGCAATGGCGAGGTAATCCTCCAGCGTGCGGGAAAACTCCGTCTGGTTGCGGTCGCGGGTGACCACGCCGGGCAGATAGCCTGCGCCGCGAAAGCCCGCACTCAGGGTAGAGGGCGAAATGCCCTGCCCGGCAGCCCGGTCGCGAAAGGACGCGACCCAGGCGTCATAGGCGCCATTGGGCACCGGGCGCAGGTCGTCGGGCAGGCTGCTGCCGCCGCCACTGCCCGCCACAGGCCCCAGCGCGCCGCCGCCCGTGGTACAGGCCGCCAGACCCAAAGCACCCAGCCCAAAGGTGAAATTTCTGCGTGTCGAATTCATTTTACTGCCCCGTTTCTCGGATTTTTCCCGATGGTAACCCAAGAAAAACCCCGCGCAAAGCGGGGTTCTATCGCATGTGCGGCTTTACGCTGTTCAGCCGGTCAATCGACCCCGGCGCCAAACAGGGGCACGGTGGACATCGACATCTTGGCCGACCCGTTCTGCACGTCGCGGGCGTGGCTGATATAGATCAGCGTCTGGTTCGCCTCGTCAAAGATGCGCTTGACCCGCAGTGTCTTGAAGATGATGGAACGGCGTTCGCTGAACACATCCTCCCCCTCGTCGCTGCGGTCGATCTCGCCGATCTCGATTGGCCCGGTCTGGCGGCAGGAGATCGATGAATTGGATGGGTCTTCGAACCAGTTGCCCTTTTGCAGGCGGTCGATCAGCCCCCGCTCGAAATAGGCAAGGTGGCAGGTCACGCCCTTGACCTTGGGGTCCGCAACCGCTTCGACCACGATGTCATTGCCCAGCCAGTCGACATCCACGTTGCCCACGACCTCGGCCGCTGCTGGCGTGGTCAGACCAAATGACAGGAACATGGCGATGGCGGGAGGCAGGCAATTCAGTTTCATCCAACCGAACGCACCAATGCGCCGAAGGTTCCGCCGGGATGCATCCGCTGAATGCGGCTTGGTGTGACCGGAGGTGCAGGCCGGGCGGGGTCAGACTGACGACAAAGCCCTGTTCAGCTGATGTCGAACGCCGTGCGCCTTTGACTCCACGATGCGGAATTTGCTGAATCCTGTCTGTGGGCCGCGCCAAGCAATCCTGACCCAATCGTCGGGCATTTCCGACCTAGACCGGCTTTCAACGCAGGAGGCGCGTGGGTCCGCTTTGCGAGACTTTTCTGCCGTTCAATCAATGGAAACCAAAGCCCGGAACAAGCCGAAGGCGCCGGGCCATCGCCTGCCCGCCCCTCGGGTAGGCGATTTGGTGAGGCTGGGTGTTCCCTCGTTAGGATTCATCAAAGCTGAGACATAAAGTGGCATGAACATAGGTCAGTATCGCCCACCCCGGGCAGGCGATGGCCCGGCTTGTGC
>NZ_QBFD01000003.1 GCF_003335585.1 Sulfitobacter sp. DFL-14
TGTTGATTGTCACTGAGAACTGACCCGGTATTTTCACCGAGATTTGACCCACCCTCAGTTATGCGTCGTGGTCTATGACGCGGTCAATGTTTTGGTCTCCTTTCCTATTTTCTTTGCAGCCTCTGAGCTGGCCTTGAAGCGGTAGCTGTCGTTTCCGGTTTCGAGGATGTGGCAGCGGTGGGTAAGCCGATCCAAGAGAGCCGTGGTCATCTTTGCATCCCCGAAGACCTGCGCCCATTCTGAGAAGCTGAGGTTGGTGGTGATGATAACACTGGTGCGCTCATAGAGCTTGCTCAGGAGATGAAAGAGCAGCGCGCCTCCGGATGAGCTGAACGGCAGATAGCCAAGCTCGTCCAAGATGACCAAGTCGACCTTGGTCAGCATCTCAGCCATCTTCCCTGCTTTGCCGAGTGCTTTTTCTTGTTCCAGCGCATTGACCAATTCCACGGTCGAGAAGAAGCGGACCTTGCGCCTGTGGTGCTCAATCGCTTGGACGCCAATTGCAGTGGCTGTGTGGCTTTTGCCCGTGCCAGGTCCACCGATCAGCACGACATTCTCGGCTGCTTCGATAAACTCGCAGCGGTGCAGCTGCCGCACTGTCGCTTCGTTGATTTCACTCGATGCAAAGTCGAAGTCCGTCAGGTCTTTGTATGCTGGGAAGCGGGCGACCTTTGTGTGGTAGGCGATAGACCGCACTTCACGTTCTGCGATCTCGGCCTTGAGCAGCTGTGACAGCATTGGTGTAGCAGCTTCGAACGCTGGCGCGCCTTGAGCGACCAAGTCTTCGACCGCATTTGCCATGCCATAGAGCTTGAGACTGCGCAGCATGATCACAATGGATGCCCCTGCTGGATCATGACGCATGGCGCTTCTCCCCAGCCTGCCTCAGGCCGTCATAGCGATCCACATTGGCCTCTGGCGTCGTCTGCAATGCCAGTGCGTCCGGCGGATCGACCTCGGGGTGATCTGTTGGTCTGCGGTCGATCAATCGGTGCAGCAGGTTCAGAATGTGCGTTTTGGTTGGCACACCTGCTTCCAGCGCCAGTTCCACCGCACGCAACACATCCGCCTCGTTGTGCTGAAGAACCAATGACAAAATGTCGACCATCTCTCGGTCACCGCCTTCTTTACGCAGCATGTGATCCTGAAGTTGCCGGAAGGCATCCGGCATCTCCGTGAACGGCGCACCATTCCGAAGCGAGACCGGTTTGCGTTGGATAACAGCGAGATAGTGCCGCCAGTCATAGATAACCTTTCCGGGCTTGCGGTGAGACCGCTCGATGATCCGCGAATGTTCACAGACCGTTTGCCCTTCGGCGACGACAACCAGTTGTTCGGGATAGACGTGCAGGCTGACACGGCGGTTGGCAAAGCTGGCCGGAACGCTGTAGCGATTGCGGTCGAACGTAATCAGGCACGTGGGTGACACACGCTTACTGTGTTCTATAAAGCCATCGAATGCCGGCGGCAGTGCCATTAGCGTGGGCTTCTCGGCCTCCCACACGTCAGAAATGGAACCCGGCAAAG
>NZ_QBFD01000004.1:0-44917 GCF_003335585.1 Sulfitobacter sp. DFL-14
AGCCATTGAAAAGTCAGGGAAAAATTAGCCTCTATTCTCTTTAATTAGGGCACAACGACACCAGGCGTCAATTGCTTCGAGGCGGTGATATCGGATTGTGAGGGCTGAGCGACGGCTTACAGGAACACAAAAGCAATTCCGAATGGCTGAATGAATAACCACGAACCGCTGCAAGCCTCCTGGAGATCGATGTCCTTGCATCGTCCATTCCCGCTTTCGGAATGGGAGATGGCTGTTTTCGGCACGGTTGTTCAGCCCTTTATCTGACCAATGATCCAGGCCCGGCGCAGTTCGCACTCGATCACACGCCCACAAAGTCAAAAGGTTCTTGCATCACGGGCGGCAACCAAAGAAGCCGGTAGTCGTTCAGTATCCACGCAACTCATTAGCAGGGGTATTCGCCCCTCCGCAGCGCAGGAACCGTAACGCGCCGGTCGAAATTGCAATAGGCCCGCCCATCGGAGAACGTCGGCCACGTGATCGCTGTGCCAGCCTCAGGTGTCCCCGATCGCGCAAATGCGGCAAAACTACCACCGAAGATTTCCGCGATTCCCGCCATCTCGCTGGCTCGGGCGCCCTTCAACATGGGCGCGTTCTTCCAGTTGTCCAGATTGCCGAAAAGAAAAGGCAGGTCGATGCAATGGCACGCCCCGATATGCGGGTTCGGCGCCTGCCATGAAAACAGATAGGCCCAGACATTTGCGTCTGCTGCTTCGATGTAATCGAAGGTGCCAAAGACAAAACGCGTTCTCGAACCGAAGTCGCAAAGCACATCGGCGTCCGTTGACGGGTGGCGGGTGGCGCGGGCACGGGCAAGTTCCGCTTCGGCCTGTTCTCCGTAACGCTCTTGGAAGCGCTGCGGCAAAAGCTGTGCCGCGCGCTCTGCAAAGGCGGCATCCTCAAAGTGGAATGCAGCATGTTCTTCGCGGGTAACCCCGATGATCATCGGGCACCAGGTCGCGGCCTTGGCCGCGTCGACCCTGACCGGATCGGTTGTCAGCCAGTCGTCCAGAACCGGCATGAAGGGTGGTGCAACGTTGTCGGGCTGGTTCGCCAGAGATTGCAGCACCGCGACCTGTCCTTTGAGGATTGCTTCTACCGGCAGTCGACGGATTGCGTCAGGGTCGCGGGTGCCAAGGCCGTCGAGAAAAACTTCGGCGACGGGCTCGCGCTCTTCGGCGTTCTGCGCGACCAGCCCCATCGGCGAGGACATGATAATAGCCTTATCGAACAGTTGCGCTGCATCCGGGAGGGTCTGTAGGGCCTGAATCGAATAGCCGCCCGCAGACTGGCCGCTGACGGTGATATTGTCTGCATCGCCGCCAAAGTCGCTGATGCAGGCGCGGATGAAACGAAGTGCAAGTTCTTGGTCTCTCAGACCAAGGTTGGCCGGGGCGACCCCTTTGATTGGCAGGAAGCCCAACGCGCCCAAGCGGTAACTGATATTGACAACAACCAGACCCTCGCGTGCAGCAAGGGCGGACCCGTCATAGCAACTCATGCCACCGCCACCGGTCATAAAGGCCCCACCATGCAAGAAGACCAGCACAGGCAGCGGGCCGGTGCGTTCCGAGGGCAGCCAGATGTCGAAGTGCAAGCAGTCCTCATCCTGTTCGGTCGGATAGCTGCCCATCACCTTGGCGAGGCGCGACGGAAGTTGAGGGGGGACGGGGGACGTACCACCGCTACAATCAAGCGTGTCTGTCCAAGGTTCGACTAGCTCGGGAAGCGCAAAGCGGCGTTCACCGACGGGTGGCTTGGCATAGCGCAGGCGTGTGACCCGTACCGTCTTGTTCTGGTCAAGGGCGCGTACCGGCCCATTCTTGGTCTGAAAAGTAATATCCGCCATGCGCCCAATCTCCATATTTTTTACATCTGCTGTTTATTTAGCACCCTGTCTGCGTCATGCTCGATCCAAGATTGACAAACCAGTGTACCAAAAATGGGACGGCGAAGTGCAAGGCCTCGACGATATGTACCTTTTCCGACAAGTGGTGGACCTTGGCGGTATCTCCGCCGCGTCGCGCGCCCTGCGCATACCAAAATCCACTGTCGCAAGACGTGTTGCCGACCTTGAAAAGCGGCTTGGGTCTTTGCTGTTCCATCGCCGTTCCAAGGGCATGACCCTGACCAATTTCGGACACGAACTGCACGTCCGCTGCGCGCAATTGGTCGAGGACGCCGACCACATATTCGATTTTGCCGATATGCGCCGGGAGCGGCCGACAGGATTTTTGCACATCATCTATCCGCCCTATACGGGCCACTACCTGATCGAGTCGATGGCCGCTGAATTCGTCAGGCAGGAGCCGCAGGTCCAGTTGCATCTGGAAGCCTCGACCGGTCTGCTGGACCCGCGCAGTGTGGCCGCGGATCTGGTGTTCAACTTCTCCTTCGAGCCGCTACCGGATGTTGATATTATCGCGCGGCGTCTGTTCTCTAACCCTTTCATTTTAGCGGCACATCCTGAAGTTTTAAGGGACCGTCGCCTTCCCGAGGAACCGCAGGCGCTGCGCGGGCTGCCATGCATCGGGTTTGGGCCCAAGACCAGCCCCTGGGCCTGGAGACTGACGAAGGAGGACAGAAGCTATACCCACCGGTATGACCCCGTTCTCAGCACACTGCAGCTTTCAGCGTTGCACACAGCCGTGCGGCGCGCTGCGGGCATAGGGGCCGTGTCACAAAGGATAGTGGAGGATGAAATTGCGCGCGGGGATCTGGTGCATGTCCTACCGGACTGGGCCCCACCGCCTGCCGTTCTTTATGCGATCTACCCGAGCGGGCGGACCCTGACGGCAGCAGCAAGACGGTTTATGGAAATGACTCTGGAGTATTTTAACCAGCGCACCAAACTTGAGCATTACGACGATATAGTCCCACCGACGCCCGCTCGGAAAAAACTTTAAGCATAAAACAATTGCAGAAAAAAAGATTCGACACAAGCCCCTTGGCTCAGCGGGCGCTCTGACCGAAGGGCCCAGCAGGCAGACCTCGCCATGTGTCGCCGTTGACCGGTTGGGTCGCTCCCGCCATCCTCGATCGAAAGAAACGGGAGCGATAGTATGAACACCAATCCTGCAATTTCCTTTTCCAAGACCCGTCTTGTATTGGGCGGCAGCGAAATTTACCGCGATATCTCCTTCGAGGTCGGAGCAGGCGAGTTCGTCTGCCTGCTGGGGCCCTCGGGCTGCGGTAAGTCAACATCGCTGCGCCTGATAGGTGATTTGTTACCGATGCAGGAAGGGCTGGTGCAGGTTGCAGGTATGACACCGGCAGAGGCTTGGAACCAAACGGCATTCGTCTTCCAGTCGCCACGGCTCCTGCCATGGCGGACCACCCTGGAGAATGCGGCTTTCGGACTGGAAATGCGCCACCCCGAGATCAGCAAAGCTGACCGGCTGGAGCGCGCGCAGCGTGAACTGGACAAGGTGGGGCTGGGTGCGGATGCGCAGAAAATGCCCGTGATGTTGTCAGGCGGCGAAAAGCAGCGCGTGTCGATCGCGCGGGCGCTGGCACTCGATCCGCAGATCATCCTGATGGATGAGCCGTTCTCGGCGCTCGATCACACCACTCGCCATCGGCTGCGCCAGCAGATGGTCGATCTTTGGGCCGAGACGCGCAAGACTGTGCTCTTCGTCACACATGACATCGACGAGGCTTTGTTCCTCGCCGACAGGATCGTGGTGTTGTCCAAGAAGCCAACCCTAGTTGAAGAGATCGTCGCCGTAGACGCCCCGCGCCCGCGCGACCCTGATGCGTCGCCAGCGCTGGTGCAATTGCGCCAGCATCTGGTCAGCATATTCGACCGCCTCGAAGGGCCTGATGCCGCTCTGGCGAGCTGAACCAGACAACTATCACAATCAACCAACGGGAGAACAAAAATGAAAATAAGCTTGAAAAAAGTATCAGCTGTTATCGTCGCCATGACGTTAGCCCTGCCGGCGTGGGCCAAGGACACCATAACTTTCGCCCACTTGGCTGACCCCTCTATCGAAGCGGCGATGTGGGCAATCAACAACGGCAAAGTAACGTCGGATTTGATTGATCTCGAAGCGACTGCGATGGAAATCCCCGCCCTCATTCAGTCCACTTCTGCACGCACCTATGACGTGGTCATGACGGCAGGTATGGGTATCCCGCGCGCAGTCGAACGGGGTTTGCCGCTGCGCATCATCGCAGCCGGCTTGCGCTCAAGCACTACGGGCGAAGGATCGGCCATCTGGACGACCAAGGACAGCCCCATCAAGTCCGTGGAGGACCTAAAGGGCAAGAAGATCGCCGTTTATTCGCTGGGCTCTTCGGGCATTACGCTTGTGCGGATCGCACTGGCCGACGTGTTTGGACTGGATGTTTCGCTTCAGGGCGGTGACATCGACTTTGTCGAGATGCCAGCACCTGCAATGCCTGCGGCTCTGGCCACCGGCAAAGTCGATGCCGCGACCCTGATCCATTCACAAGCCTTCAAAGCCGACCAAGACGGTGATTTCGTTCCAACTGTACAGACCATGGCAGCGCTTCAGGAAAAGTCGAAGCTGCAAATGGTCTCGGCCGTGTTGGCTGGCTACGAGGACAAGCTGAACGCCAACCCTGAGGCCTACAAGGAATTCCTGCGCATGATACAGGAGAGCCGGACCTATGCGATATCGCACTCGGATGAGGTCTATACAGCTGTCGGCAAGGCCTATGACGTAGATCCTGCGTTCTTTGATACCTGGTTCACCAAGTTCATGGATTTCCCGGGCGACCTGCTGCCGCAAGACATCGAAGCGTTGACCTACATGTGGGTCGGAGCCATCAAAATCGACGCGCTGGAAAGCTATCCGCCGATTGACACCATGATTTGGCAGCCGGAGAGCAACTGATGCAAGGAACGGGCTCTGCTGACGCTACGTTGCCCGGTGCCATGATCCCGCGTCCTTCTTGGGCGCGGCATTGCGGCAGGTGGATCGCACATATTTTCACGCTTTGCGCCCTGGTAGCGTGGTGGGGCTACGCGCAGATCGTGCCGCCCTATCAGGTGCCGGGGCCCGTGCCCGTGGCGGCGCGGATGATCGAATTCCTGTCCGACAGCTATTTGCTGACGCAGATCGGAATCTCGATCTTTCACATTAGCACGGCCATCGCGCTATCATTCCTGCTTGGCAGCGCTCTCGCACTGACCGCGCGGTTCGTGCCGGTGACGCGCATGTTGATCGACGGTGTACTGACCCCGTTCCTGAATGCCTTTTCAGGCATCGGATGGCTGTTTCTTGCGCTGCTCTGGTTCGGCTTGGATGATACAACCGTGATTTTTGCAGTGACGATGATCCTGATCCCTCTGACCGCGATCAATGTGCGCACGGGGCTGCAGGAACTGGACGGCGATATGATGGAGATGGGCCTAAGTTTCAGCCGCTCGGCCTATCGCCGGTTTTTTCATATCATCTTGCCGCTGCTGCTCCCTTATTTTTTCGCCGCCCTCAGGATGAGCTTTGGCGTGTCATGGAAGGTCGTCCTGACCGCCGAGCTGTTTGGTGGCAACGGCGGGCTTGGCTACATCCTCAATATCGCACGGCAGGAATTCGATACCGAAACGATCTTTGCCGTGATCGTATTTATCTTGATTTTCGTTGTGCTTTGCGAACAGCTGCTGTTCCGCCCGGTGCAGCGCCGCCTTGACCGGAGATACTCCCGTGCATGACAAAACTGCTTCACTCGGTGCGCAGCGCACCGTCGCCGTTGCGGGCACCGCCGCATTGCTTCTGGGATGGGGATGGCTGGCCCAGGGTTTGCCGGATTATGTCCTGCCCGGTCCGGTCGAGGTCGCGAAATCCACCGCGCGTTTTTTCGTGGAACCCGCATTGCTTGCCCATGTCGGCGTCAGCTTTGTGCGCGTCGTGATTTCGGTTATCTTGGCCATGACGTTGGCATTGCTGATTGCATCTGTCGTCCGGCGCTTCCCCATCATGGACGAAACGGTAGAGCGAAGGATTCTCACTTTCTTCAATGCCTTCCCGTCCGTCGGTTGGGCCATCCTCGGCGTGATCTGGTTCCAGATATCCACCCCCACGGTGATCTTCGTACAGGTGGCGATCATTCTGCCGTTCTGCCTGATCAGCGCGCTGTCAGGCTTCCGCCAGATCGACCCTGAGATGGACGAGCTGGGCCATAGTCTGACGCGGATGCGGTGGCGCCGGTTCCGGTTGTTGTCGCTGCCGCTGGTCGCCCCCTTCGTCGCCTCGGGCCTGCGCGTGGCCTATGGCATCTGTTGGAAGATCGCGCTGGTCGCCGAACTTTTCGGGGCGTCTTCCGGGCTGGGGTACCAATTGTCCCGCTCGCAGTCGGTGTCAGACGCAAATATGGTTTTTGCCTGCTGCGTGGTGATCGTCCTGATTTTCGGCGTGACCGACCGGTTGTTCCTGAAACCGCTGGAAAGTCGCTTTTCGACGAACCGCTGACGCCCCCTTCTCGGCGATTGTCACGTTAACCTCGCCAATCCGAAAAAGTCAGCAGCGTACGAGACATCGAGGTAGTGTCGCAAATTTTGTAAAGGGTTGAGAATATCCCGTGGACTGGACACAAGAATACGGCATCGTCAACTTATCGGATTTTGCCGATTGCAAACCGCAAAATTCAAGGCGACGCAGATTATTGCGGCGGCATCCCGATTGCCCAACCACCACCGACATGCGCGAGTGTAATTGGTTTCCGGCTCACATCACCGCTCCGATTTGCCACGGCACAAATTCGTTGTCGCCAAGGCCCAACGCCTCGGATTTGGTGACCTGACCGGATGCCGTTGCGCGGATCATGTCGAAAATCTCGCGGCCCTTGTCAGCCATGCTGACGCCACGGGACACGATATCGCCGGTATTCATGTCCATATCGTCGGGCATCTGATTGAACAGTCGGTCGGATGTGGCCACCTTGATGGTCGGTGCGGGTTTGGACCCGAAGGCCGATCCGCGCCCCGTTGTGAACACAACGATCTGCGCACCGCCCGCAATCTGGCCCGTCGCCGAGACCGGATCATAGCCGGGCGTATCCATGAAGACGAAACCCGCCTGCGTGACTGTTTCGGCATAGTCATACACGGCCGTCAGGGGCGTCGAGCCCGCTTTGGCCACCGCGCCCAGCGACTTTTCAAGGATCGTCGTAATGCCACCCTGCTTGTTGCCGGGGCTTGGATTGTTGTCCATCGAGCCGCCATTTTGTGTGGTGTAGTCTTCCCACCACTTGATCTGGGCGACCAGTTTTTCCGCAATGTCCTTGTCAGCCGCGCGTCGCAGCAAGAGTTGTTCAGCTCCATAAATCTCCGGCGTCTCTGACAGGATGGCCGTGCCGCCTTGCCCCACGATCAGGTCACTTGCGATCCCCAAGGCCGGGTTGGCGGTGATGCTGGAAAAGCCGTCGGAGCCGCCGCATTGCAACGCCACGCGCAACGCGCTCATGGGTTGGGGGGTGCGGGTAGCGGCGTTTACCTGCGGCAGAATTTCCGCCACATGCGCCTTGATCGCGTCGATCGTTGCACGAGTGCCGCCGGTGTCCTGAATGGTCAGTGCGTGAAACCGATCGGTGCCAGCGTCGCCGAAATGCGCCTGCATCCGCGCGATCTGCATCACTTCGCAGCCCAGGCCCACGAAAATCGTCGCACCCACATTGGGATGGGTCGCGTGGCCCCAAAGGACACGGTCCAGAATGTCAAAGCCACGCCCACTGTTGGCCATGCCGCAGCCGGTGCCATGGGCGAAAGCCACGATGCCGTCGACATTTGCATAAGCCTCAAGCGCGCCACTTGCCTCGATCTCCGACGCGGCACGGCGGATCACCGTCGCCGAACAGTTCACCGTCGCGACCAGCGCAATATAGTTACGCGTGCCAACACGGCCATCCGCGCGGGCGTAACCGTTAAAGTTCAAGCGTTCCGTCTGCGGGATTGCGCGCTGTGATGCGGACAGATCTGCGCCGATGTGGTAGTCCTGTTCGGGGTCGGCGAAGGTGCAGTTGTGAGTGTGCACATGGTCCCCCGCAGCGATCTGCACGGTGGCCTGCCCGATGAATTGCCCGAATTTCACGACCGGCGCGCCGATCTGCATCGCCACGCGCGCAATCTTGTGCCCAGAAGAAACCGACGCCGCCAGCGGCGTCCCCAACCCCAAGGGATCATCCCCCGCATTGGCCCGCGCCGTCAGCACAGCAATGGTGTCGCTGGGGTGCAGGATCAGCGGATCAGACATGGGACACCGCGCGGATCACGCCACGCAATTCGGCAAGACCGCGCAACCGGCCAATCAGCGGGTAGCCAGGGATCATGTCGCGCGTCAGATCGGACAACATGTGATGGCCATGATCGGGCCGGAACGGGATCGCGTGATCGTCGCGCCCCGCCGATCTGCGCCGGTCTTCTTCCGCCAGCAGAACGCGGATAAGGGCGACCATATCCGTGTCGCCGTCCAGATGGGCGGCCTCCTCAAAGGAGCCGTCCGGGTCTTTGCGCACGTTGCGCAGATGGGCAAAATGGATGCGGTCTGCGACTTTTGCCGCGATAGCGGGCACATCATTGACCGGGTTAGCCCCCAAAGACCCCCCACAAAGTGTCACGCCATTGGCAGGGCTGTCGTAGGCGTTCAAGATCCAGTCGAGGTCTTCACCGTCCGACACGATGCGCGGCAGGCCCAGAATATTGCGCGGCGGGTCGTCGGGATGGACGCACAGGCGCATGCCCAACGTCTCGGCTGTGGGAATGATCTCGTCCAGAAACCGCTTGTAGTTTGCGCGCAAGGCGTCGCGCCCGATGCCGTCATAGTCGGCCAGAGCGGTCTTGAGGCCCGCGACATCGTAGCGGTCGAACGCGCCGGGTATTCCGGCCATGATGGCGGCCAAGAGTTTTGCGCGGTCTGCCTCACTGGCGGCCTGAAACCACGCGGCGGCCTTCGCAAGCACATCGGTGGGATAATCGTCCTCGGCTTCGCGGCGGCCCAGCATATGAACTTCGAAGGCGGCCATGCGCGTGGCCTCGAACCTCAGACAAGTGGCCCCGCCCGCGACGGGTGCGGCCAGATCCGTGCGGGTCCAGTCAAGCAACGGCATGAAGTTGTAGCAGATCGTCTTGACACCTTGGGCCGCGAGATTGGCCATCGACTGGCGATAGTTAGCAAACAGCGTCGACAGATCGCCGTCACCGCGCTTGATCCGCTCATGGATGGGCAGGCTTTCGACCACGACCCAGTCAAACCCGGCCTGCGTGATCACGTCTTTGCGCGCCGCAATCGCGTCCTGCGGCCAGACCTCGCCGTAGGGGATGGCGTGCAAAGCGCTCACGATCCCGCGCGCTCCCGTCTGGGCCACGTCTGAGAGCGGGATGCTGTCGAACTCACCGTACCAACGCCAGCTTTCGATCACGATGAGGCTCCTTTCACGGCGGCGCGCACGCCGTCGGCCCAGATCTGCTCTGCCGCTTGGGTAATTGGCGCCTGCATCCGTTGGGCAAAATCGGCGGGGAAAATATCCTCGACCGCCAGCAGCGACGCAACAATCTGCGCAGGACCCGTCGCCTGCGCCGCCAAAGCGTGCAGACGGTCAGCCATGGGATCCCGCACATCTATAGGCTGCCCGGCCTCGTCCTCGCCCGAAACATAGCGCATCCACCCTGCCACGGCCACGCACATCGCTGTCGTGGGGCGCGCGGAATCCATATTTTCCCGCAACGTTCCCAACAAGCGTTGAGGCAGTTTCTGGCTGCCGTCCATGGCGATCTGCCAGGTCCGGTGCCGGATCGCAGGGTTGGCATAGCGGTCGAAAAGCGCGTCAGCATACTGCGTCAGGCTCACGCCTTTGGGGGCCACGACGGCGGGCATGATCTCTGACCACAAAGCGCGGACATAGGCGGCAAAGACCGGATCGGCCACGGTTTCGGCGATGGTCTCGTGCCCTGCCAGATAGCCGGTATAGGCCAGCGCTGAATGTGTGCCGTTCAGCATCCGCAACTTCATGTGCTCGTGTGCGGTGACATCCGCGACCATCTCGGCACCTGCGGCCCCAAGATCGGGGCGCTGGCCATCGACGAAATCATCCTCGACCGCCCATTGCGCGAAAGGTTCGTGCATCACGGGGGCCGCATCCTGCGTGCCGGTCTGCGCCGCAAGCCGGCGAATGTCGTCGTCGGTCGTTGCGGGGGTGATCCGGTCTACCATGGTAGAGGGGAAGCGCCCTTCGGCCGCAATCCATGCGGCGAGGTTGGGATCGATCCTTTCGGCAAGCTGCAACACCATGCCGCGCACCAGCTTGCCGTTTTCGGGCAGGTTATCGCAGGTCAGCACCGTAAATGGCGGCACCCCTGCCACATGGCGTCGCGCCAGCGCACGCACCAGATACCCGGGGGCCGAGACGGGAAGATCGTGGGCCAGATCGTACTGGATATCGAGGTGATCGAGGTTCAGCGCGCCGGTTGACGGATTGTGGCAATATCCCTTTTCCGTGACGGTGAGCGTCACGATCTTCACACCCGGATCGGCCATCGCAGTCAGAACCGCGTCGGGGTCTTCGGGGGCCACCAGAACATCATTCAGTACATCGATCTTGCGCAGTTTTTCCCCATCCGCTCCAAGGCTGACCGAGGTATACGACCAATTCTGCGGGCGCAATGCATCGCGCGTGTCGGGGCTGCGCAGGGACACACCAATGATGCCCCAGTCACCGCCCGAAGCCGCCATGGCATCGGCGATATACACACATCCAAAGGCACGGAAGAACGCCCCAAGCCCCAGATGGACAATGCCCGTCGCGGGGCGATTGTTTGCAAGATCAGCGGGCAAGCCAACCTCCATCCACGTTCAGAACGGCCCCATGCACATATCCCGCCGCCGGGGAGCTCAGAAAAACCGCCGCGCCCGCGATGTCAGACGCCGCCCCCCAGCGACCTGCGGGAATGCGGTCAAGGATCGCATTGTTCCGCTCCGGGTCGGCGCGCAGCGCTTCGGTGTTGTTGGTCTCGATATAGCCGGGGGCGACTGCGTTGACGTTGATGCCCTTGGTGGCCCATTCGTTGGCCAAAATCTTGGTCAGCCCCGCCACGCCGTGTTTTGACGCGGTGTAGGACGGCACGCGGATGCCACCCTGAAACGACAACAACGAAGCGATGTTCACGACAGCGCCGGTCCCCTTGCGCGCCAGCACCGCCTTGGCGAAGGCCTGCGTGGTGAAAAACAGCGCCTTGAGGTTTACATCCATCACGGCGTCCCAGTCCGCTTCGGTAAAGTCGACTGAGGCGTTTCGACGGATGATGCCTGCGTTGTTGATCAGAATGTCGATATTCTGGCCGTCGAACAGCCCCTTTCCCGCCATCGGATCGGCAAAATCAACGAGGATGGAGGACGCGGTGCCCCCCGTAGCCTCAATCATACCCACGGTTTCCTCACAGGCCCGGCGCCCGGCGCAAATCACCGTCGCGCCGGCCTGGGCAAGACCCACGGCGATGGCCTGACCGATACCGGTATTGGCGCCGGTGACCAGCGCGCGACGGCCCGTTAGATCGAAAGGATTGCTCACCGCAGATCCCCCATGGCGACCATATCCATATCGGTGAAATCAACGTTGTCGCCCGCCATCGCCCAGCAGAATGTGTAGGACGCCGTGCCCGCACCGGCGTGGATCGACCAAGGCGGAGAGATCACGGCTTCCTCATTCGCCATGACGATGTGGCGGGTCTGGTCGGGCTCTCCCATCAGGTGAAAGACGCGCTGGTCTTCGGGGAGCTGGAAGTACAGATACGCTTCCATCCTGCGGTCATGCAGGTGGGCGGGCATCGTGTTCCAGACGGAGCCTTCTGCGAATTGCGTATAGCCCATCAGAAGTTGACAGGATTTGCAGACCTCGGGGTGCAGAAACTGGATGATTACCCGTTCGTTTGCGGTCTCGCGGGCCCCCATCTCGACCCGGCGCGCATCCTTGAGGGTGATCAGCGTGGTCGGATAGGTCTGATGCGCAGGGGTCGACAGGACATAGAACCGCCCTGCCCCGTCAAAGGTCACCGGCCCGGCACCCATGCCGATATAAAGCACCTCGCCCTTGCCCAGCTCATATGTCTGGCCGCTGACCGTTACACTGCCCGCCTCACCGATGTTGAGAATGCCCATTTCGCGCCGCTCAAGGATGGTTGCAGTGCCTGTGGCGTCGACCTTGTCCAGCGTCAGCGCCTTGCCCGCCGGCACGGCAGAGCCTAGGATCAGGCGGTCGTAATGGCTGTAGACAAGGTTGATTTCGCCATCAACGAACAGACCTCCCACATGGAAATGATCGCGCAGCTGGTCCGTGTCGAGCGTCTTGGCTGTTGCAGGGTCGATGGCATGGCGGGTCTGGGTCTTGAGCATTTGGCTTGTCTTTCTTTTCAGAGGAAATCGTCGCGGCGGGGGGTAAAGCTGTCGATCAGGGTTCCGGCAGCGGTGCAGACGCAGCCGTGACGCACACCGGAAGGAATCACGATGCTGTCGCCCGGCCCCAGATCATGGGTGACGTCGCCCACGGTGAAGGTGAAGCGACCGGCCTCGACGTAGGTGGCCTGCGCGTGGGGATGGTCGTGCAGTTTGCCCTCGGCGCCGTCGTGGAAACGAAAGGCGACCACCATCAGATCGGGGTTTTCGGCCAGCACCTGACGGGTCACGCCGGGATCGGTGGGAACAACGGGATAGCGCATGTCTTGCCTCATCTGAACATCGACGGCAGCCACAACGACAGCGCCGGAATATAAGTGACCAGCATCAGCGTCGCAAAGGCGGCACCATAGAAGGGCCAGATCGTGCGCACCGCGTCCCAGATCGGAATGCGCCCCACTGCACAGCCTACGAACAGCACCGCCCCCACGGGCGGCGTGCACAGGCCGATACCAAGGTTGAGGATCAGGATCACGCCGAAGTGGACGGGATCGACACCGAATGCCATGGCGACCGGCAGGAAGATCGGCGTCGTGATCACGATCAGCGGCGACATATCCATGAACGTGCCAAGGATCAGCAGCACGACGTTCAGCAACAGCAGGATCACGATCGGATTGTCCGACACCCCTTGCAGCAGCACGACCATGGACGCGGGCACCTTTGTATAGGCCAGCAGCCAGCCAAAGGACGCCGCACAGCCGATCACCATCAGAACCATCGCAGTGGTGCGCACGGCGGCAAATGTTGCCTCTATAAAGTCACTCCAGCTGAGGGTGCGGTAGACAAAGAACGTGACCAAAAGCGCGTAAACCACCGCAATGTTTGACGATTCAGAGGCGGTGAAGATGCCCGACCGGACGCCGCCAAAGATGATCGCGACAAGGATCAGCCCGGGGGCGGCAGACACGAACAAGGTGCCGATCATGCGCAAGCCCTGAAAATTCTGCACAGGATAGCCTTTGCGCGCCGCAACGGCCCAGGCGACGATCATCAGCAAAAGGGCCAGAAGTAATCCTGGGATGATGCCTGCGGTGAACAGATCCGCAATTGATATCCGCCCCCCTGCCGCAATCGAATAGATGATCATATTGTGCGAAGGTGGCAGCAGCAGCGCGATGATGGAGCTGACAACCGTGATGTTCACGGCGTAATCCACGTCATAGCCGCGCTCTTTCATCTGAGGCACCATCAGCCCCCCCACGGCAGAGGCATCCGCCGCGGCCGACCCCGACACACCACCGAACATTACAGAGGACAGCACGTTGACCTGCCCCAGCCCGCCGCGCAAATGGCCGACAAAGCCGCCCGCAAGGGCGACCAGACGCCGGGCGATATCGCCGCGCACCATCAGATCGCCGGCGTAGATGAAAAACGGGATCGCCATCAGGGCAAAGACCGATACCCCGGAATTGAGCCGCTGAAACACCACGACGGGCGGCAGATCAAGGTAGAGGATGGTCGCGAAGCTGGACAGCCCAAGGCAGAAGGCCACAGGCGTCCCGATCAGCAGCAAGACGACGAAGGTCCCGAACAGGACGTAAAGTTCCATGTTACATATTCTCCGTTTCGCTGCCAAACCGCGCGGTATGCATACCCGCGGCGCGGCGGAACACACGCTCGACCGAGAAGAGCACGATCAGGACTCCCCCTGCCACAATGGGCACAAAATCGAATGCGCCGGAAATGCCAAGACTGGGCAGCTTGTTGCCCGCCGTTTTAGTGGCCAACTGCCAACCGAACCAGACCATGCCAAATCCGAACAGACTGACCGCAATATCCGAGATCGAAAACAGGATCATCTTGATCCGGTGCGGCAGCACGTAAAGCACGACATCAAAGGACAGATGGTAGCCTTCGCGGATCCCCACGGCGGCCCCCAAAAAGATAAACCAGCCCATGATCATGACGGACGCGGGTTCCGTCCAGACAATGCTGTCGTTCAGAATATAGCGCCAGAAGACCTGTGCCGCGATCAGCGCGGTCATCAAGACCAATCCGATCCCTGCCGTCCAAAGACCAAGGCGCGCGACGCGCCCGGTCCAAAGCGCGACCTTTTCCATCGTCTGCTGCATAGGTCCCCCCCGGATCGCTTGTGCGTCCCGCCACAATCTGTGGCGGGACGGGAGCAGTTTTTATTCAGTGGCCTGAATGTCTTTGACCATCTGCTTCAACTTTTCCGAGGTCACATATTTCTCGTACACCGGCACCATGGCTTCGATGAAGGGCGTCTTGTCGATGTCGGTGATGACCTCGACCCCAGCTTCGCGCACGCGGGTTTCTGATTCCGCTTCGCGCGCGGCCCAAAGATCCCGCATCACGGGCACGGAATCGCGTGCTGCCTGACGTACCAACTCCTGATCCTCCGGCGACAATTTGTCGAAGCTGGTTTTTGACATCACGAGGACCTCGGGCACGATCAGGTGCTGGTCAAGCGTGTAGTATTTGGCAACCTCGAAATGACCCGAGCTGTCATAGGACGGCCAGTTGTTTTCCGCCCCGTCGATCACGCCGGTCTGGATGCTGGAATAAACCTCGCCGTAAGGCATCGGCGTGGCGTTGGCACCAAGCGCCGCAACCATGTCAACGAACATGTCCGACTGCATCACGCGAAACTTCATGCCCGCAAGATCTGCCATCGAATTGATCGGCTTTTCGGAGTTGTAAAAGCTGCGCGAGCCACCGTCGTAAAACGCCAGACCAACCAGATCATGAGCACTGAACGCGTCCAGAATTTGCTGGCCGATGGGGCCGTCCATGACTTTGTGCATATGGTCAACCGACCGGAAGATATAGGGCAACGACGGTACTTGGGTTTCTTCGATGATGTTGTTGAACGGTCCAAGCGAGACGCGGTTCATGTCGATCACGCCGAACTGGGTCTGCTCGATCGTGTCTTTTTCTTCGCCAAGCTGGGCTGAGTGGAACACCTCGATGCACAGACGTCCGTCGGACCGCTCTTCGAGCATGTCGCCCATGGCGTCAACTGCGGCAACCGTTGGATAGCCATCGGGGTGTGTGTCCGACGACCGGAACGTGATTTCGCAGGCAAATGCGCTGGATGCCAAGGCGACGCTCGCCAACAGAGCGGCCCCCAGAGTTTTCGTGTAAGTCATTATTTTTTCCTCCCAGAAATTGCTCATCAGAGCTTGTAGGCCTGTTTTGCAAGCCGGTATGCAAGGTCGTGCGCGACCTCAGATGCTTCGTCCCTGTCCAGCCGGCCGGTTTCGACCAGATTGGCAAGGAACGAACAATCAACCCGACGCGCCACATCGTGGCGGGCGGGAATGGAACAAAACGCGCGGGTGTCGTCATTAAAGCCGACAGTGTTGTAAAATCCTGCGGTCTCCGTCGTCATCTCACGAAACCGCATCATCCCTTCGTAGCTGTCATGAAACCACCACGGCGGGCCAAGGCGCAGCGCCGGATAGACGCCAGCCAAAGGGGCCAGTTCGCGGGCATAAGATGTCTCGTCCAACGTGAACAGGATGACGGTCAGGTCTGGTTCGCAGCCCACGGCATTCAAAAGCGGGCGCAGGGCGGTCACATAATCGGTGCGCGTCGGGATGTCGTACCCTTTGTCGCGACCAAACCGGCCCATAATGCTTGCGGAATGGTTGCGCGCGGCGCCGGGGTGGATTTGCAGGACCAGATCATCATCCAGCGACATGCGTGCCATCTCGGTCAGCATATGACCGCGAAAGCAATCCGCCTCGTCCGCGCTGCATTTGCCCTGAAGCGCCTTATCGAACAAGGCAGCAGCCGCTGAGGGGTCCAGATCTTCGGTGCGCGCGGTGGGATGACCATGGTCCGATGACGTGGCCCCGAAGGATTTGAAGAATGCGCGGCGGTTGCGATGGGCCGCCAGATAGCCGGTCCATGTGGTGGCATCCTCGCCCGCCATCTCTCCCATTTTCGCGACGTTGTCGGCAAAGCCATCAAATTCGGGATCGACCACTGCATCGGGGCGGTAGGCCGTCACGACCTTGCCGGACCAGCCGCTGTCCTGGATCATCTTGTGCCAGTTCAGATCGTCGATGGCGCTTTCAGTGGTAGAAATCGCTTCGATCTTGAACCGTTCGAACAGCGCACGTGGGCGGAAGGCGTCGGTTTTCAAGCAGGCATCAATCTGGTCGTAGATCGCATCGGCGGAATGCGTCGACAAGCGTTCAGTCACGCCAAAGACTTCTTGCAGCACATGATCGATCCAGATGCGCGACGGCGTGCCACGAAACAGGTGATACCTGCTGGCAAACAGACGCCAGATCTTGCGGCTGTCCTGCTCAATAGGTCCGCCGTCCACACGCGGAACGCCCAGATCCTCAAGCGGAACCCCCTGCGAATGAAGCATCCGGAAAACATAGTGATCTGGGGTGACGAGCAATTGCGCCGGATCCGAAAACGCCTTGTTTTCGGCGAACCAGCGGGGGTCCGTGTGACCGTGCGGGCTGATGATGGGCAAATCCTTGATCATCTCGTACAGGTCCCGCGCCAAGGCCCGAACGGTCGGGTCCGTCGGAAACAAGCGGCTTTCATCAAGAAGTGGCATTTTGACCCCCCATTTGGTCGCTTGACCGCACCTCCTATGCTGCCAACCTAACTGATATCCTAGTTTATCAAAATTATCTTGTCAACTAATATCCTAGTTGCATTTTACCCCGCAATCCGCCAGAATGTCATCAAGCGCTAGCACGCCGAGGGAGGAATACGTGATGGATCAGACAGCTTTATCCGACATCAGGGAAGTGTCGCTGCCGGTTATCCAGCCTGCCCCGCAACCCACTGTTTCCGATCAGGTTTTCAACGCCTTGCAGCAACGCATCTTGACGCTCGAACTGCCACCCCAAACCAAGATCTCCGAAGCGGATGTTTCAAAGAAAATGGGTGTGTCGCGGCAGCCCGTGCGCGAGGCGTTCAAACGCCTGGCAAAGCTCGGCTTCCTCAATATCCGCCCACAAGCCAGCACAATGGTCAGCCTGATCTCGGAACGCGACGTGCTGCGCGCCAAATTCATCCGCATCGCCCTTGAGGTGCACACCTGTCGCACCGCGTGCGAGGTCATCACCCCAAAGGGAATTGACGCGCTGAACGCACTGATCGCGCAACAACGAGCCGCCGTAGCGGCAAATGACAAGCGCCGTTTTCATGCCCTTGACGATGCGTTCCACCGCGAAATCTGCGTCCAGTCCGGTGTCGGCTTTGTCTGGGACCTGATCCACGACAGCAAGGGGCATATGGACCGCATTCGCATGCTCTCGCTCGACGCGACGTCGCAGCGCCTCGCGCTTGACGAACACATTGTCATCCTTGACGCGATCATCAAACGCAAACCCGAAGACGCGGCGGCCGCCTTTGCGCAGCACTTGTCGCGGATCGACGAACTCATCGCCACGATCAAAGCGGAAAACCACAGCTGGTTCACAGACGGCGCCGAATGACACGTATTCTCGCGATTGGTGAATGTATGGTCGAAATGGCCCCTACGGTCGTTGTCGACACCTACAAGATGGGGTTCGCGGGCGATACGATGAACACCGCGTGGTATCTGCGCCGCCTTCTTGGCCCCGATCATCAGGTCGACTATTTCACAGCCGTGGGCACCGACAGCGCCTCGGATCAGATGCTGGGCTTTCTGGAGCAAGCAGGCATCGGCACGGACCACATCACACGCCGCGCCGACCGAACGGTCGGGCTTTACATGGTCCAGTTGAACAATGGCGAACGCAGCTTCAACTACTGGCGCGGGCAGAGCGCCGCACGGACGCTGGCACAAGACGATACGCTGCTGAAGAACGCGCTGAAGGGTGCGGATCTCGCCTATTTTTCCGGAATTACCATCGCAATCTTGCCTGAGGGCGATCGCGCCCGAATTCTAGCTGTTTTAGCTACTTTCAAAACCGCAGGCGGCACTGTGGTCTTCGATCCGAACTTGCGCCCCAAGCTTTGGGACTCAAAGGAAGACATGACCCGCGCGATTATGCAGGCGGCGGCTGTCAGCTCGATCAGTTTGCCGTCGCACGAAGACGAAGCAGAATGGTTTGGCGATGCCGACAGCGCCGCAACCGCCGCGCGCTACGCGAAGGCCGGAGCGCGAACTGTACTCGTCAAAAACGGACCGGCCGAGATCCTCATTCATGCAGACGACACGATAACAACGATCAGCCCTGAAAAGATCGACACTGTGGTCGACACGACCGCCGCAGGGGACAGCTTCAACGCGGGCTATCTTGCCGCGCGCCTGCAAGGCGCGTCAGAAACCGAAGCGGCTGCGGCTGGTGCAGTATTGGCCGGGAAGGTCATCCGTTCGCGAGGTGCTTTGGTCCCGCAAGCTACCTAGCAACTGTATTTCTCAGACAGTCGGAATGGACCATTACTGGCCTGATTTGACGAGTGCGTTGACGATGCCGTGGCGAGCCGTTCGTTTGATCATGCGACCCCATCTCATATCAACGCAGCACGTGCATTAACTTGACGGTGCCGTTATCGGGACAACAGCCCCGCGGATGCAGATATTGTCGAGCGCATTAAACTGTTGAACGCCGCTGGCCTGAGGCGCTGGCGGCATTCCGCAAATTCGCCTGAGTGCTGGCCGGGCCGGGCACATTGTCGGAATGGCCCGTCAGCCTACGGCGCGAGAATGATCTTTCCAGAGAAGGAACGGTTCTCCAGGCGGCGATGCGCATCGGCACCCTCGGACAAGGGGAAGGATTCGACGGGGGGGAAGCGAAGTGTTCCGTCGGCCAGGGCGTCGAACAACCGCCTGCTTCGTTTTTCGCGTTCGGCCTTGCTGTCGAGGTAGTCCCAGAGGTCTCCGCCCACCAGCGTCTTCGAAGCTTCCATGAGGGTCAGCGGGTTCACAAAATCGGGGTTGCCCCCTGACATGCCGAAGGTGACAATCGTGCCGCGAGGGCGCGTCGCGGCGATACTCTTGGCAAGCGTCGATCCGACGGAATCGAAGGCGACATGCACGCCACCCTCTGTCCGTTGCAGGATTTCCTCGACCCAGTCGCCTTTGTAGCCCAACGTGACATCTGCGCCGAGATCCGAAGCGATGGCACGCTTTTCGGTCGTGGACGCCATGGCGATGACATGTGCGCCCTTGGCGCGGCAGAACCGTATCAGGTGCCGACCGACACCACCCGCAGCGGCATGGATCAGAACCCGGTCAGCCGGGCTGATCGTTGCGCTGTCCTCGCTGAGATATTGCGCCGTCAGTCCCTGAAGCATCACGCTGGCAGCTTCTTCAAAGCCGACGCCGTCGGGGAGTGGAACGGCGCGGTCAGTGGGTACATTCAGTCGCGTCACATTTGCACGCGCGACATCGAAGAACCCGATCCGGTCGCCGATGCAGAAGCCCTCCACTCCGGTCCCGATGGCCGTGACGACGCCTGCGCCCTCGTAGCCATTGATATAGGGCGCATCGCCCATATCCCGGTAATTGCCGCGACGCCGATAAATGTCGGCAAAGTTCAGGCCCGATGCTTTCACATCTATCAGCAGATGGCCGGGCTGGACCGAGGGATCGGGAAGCTCCCGGTACTTAAGGACATCCGGCCCGCCGGGTTCTTCAAACAGAAGCGCAAACATGAAACCGTTCCTTCATCGGATCAGGGTGCGGACAAAGTCCTCACCGAGACCGCATTCCTTGCAATATTTCGCGTATTTCTCGATCCGCACGAAAACATCGTCATAATCGATGACGTTGTCCTTCTCATCGAGATAGATCAGCGGTCCGTAGACGTGAAACAGCGCCGTCATCCTGCCCTGTTCGGGGTGGACGTAGAGCGTGTGGATATCGCCGGCGGGCTCATAGAGGAACGACCCCTTGCGCATCACCCAGTCGCGTTCGCGGTAGCCCCATGTGCCGTCGAGCGTATACCCCGTGACGGGGTTGGCATGCCGGTGGCGCTCTACCGTTCCTGCGCCTTCAACCCGAAGCTGGCTGACCCAGGTTCCGGCGTTGCGGTCAAACATCAACGGGAGCGACCATGCCTGCTCGCCGACCGGCATCCAGCGCCGTGGATCGATGTCAGCGGTAGAGATTTCCAGATCATCGTTGGCGTAGTTCGTTTCGGTAATCGTAACCATCAGTTTTGCCTTCCTGTGTTCAGGGATGAGACAGCATCCCCTTCTGACGTGCGCAGGTGGATACCGGGCGCCCTGCCCCGGCGGATCAGACGGACCGCGTGAGACCGCCATCAATGCGCAGGTTTTGGCCAGTCATGTAGCTGCCCTCGGGCGATGCGAGGAAAGCGATGAGGGAGGAGACTTCTTCCGCCCGGCCATAGCGACCGAGGGGAACCCGCCTTTCGCGCGCAGGATCGACGTCGAACGTGTCGATGAAGCCGGGCAGGACATTGTTCATGCGGATGTTGTGTCGGGCGTTCTCATCCGAGAAGAGCTTGGTAAAGTTGGCCAGCGCCGCCCGCATGACGCCGGAGGTCGGAAAGTCGTGGTCGGGCTCGAAGGTGGCGAAACTCGAGATGTTGATAATCGATCCGCCGCCATGCTCTGCCATGATTGGCGTCACCGCGCGCGCCGCACGCACGACATTCAGCAGGTACACCTCCAGAGCGTCATGCCAGTCGGCGTCGTCGATCGCCGAAAGCGGACCTGACGCTCCGTGACCAGCCGAGTTTACCACGGCGTCAATGTGCCCCCAGCGATCCACTGCCCCGGCGCAGACCCGCCCTATGTCTTCAGCGGAACGGTTGGTCCCGGTGATCCCGAAGCCGCCCAACTCTTCGGCGAGCGTTTCGCCCTTCCCGGAATGGGAAAGTATCGCGATCTTGAACCCATCCGCGGCGAGGCGGCGGGCTGCGTTTGCACCCATGCCGCTTCCCGCGCCGATCAATACTGCTACTTTTTCTCTTGTCATTATGTAACTCCGCTGTCTCCAAAGGTGTGGGAATCGTTACGAAACAGGTGTAATCGCCAATCACGACTTTCGCGACGGAGGATAATTGCCCTATGCCAAGAGAAAATCTATTGCCCACCTTGGCAGGCGGGATACCGTCACTCAACGCTCTAAGGGCGTTCGAAGTGGCGGGGCGGCATCTGAATTTCCGCAAGGCGTCGGAAGAACTGCGCGTGACGGCAGGGGCTGTCTCCCAGCAGGTTCGCAGGTTGGAAAGTGAGCTGGGCCTGGCGCTGTTCGTACGCCAGGCCGACGGCTTGTCGTTCACGCCGCACGGGCGAGCCTACCACAGGCAGCTTGTCGATATCTTCGAGGACTTGCGACAGGCAAGCGCGACGTTGCGCCCGGTGCACGATAGTGTCGTCATCAGCGTGACGCCGACAATCGCGTCCAAATGGCTCATCCCACGCCTGCCGGATTTCGCCGCGATGCACCCGCATATCGAAGTGCGGATCCTTGCGACGGAGAGAGTCCTCAGCTTCCGAAGCGAACCCATCGACATCGTGATCCGCCAGAGCGCCTCTACGTTCGGCAGCGGTGTCCGGGCCGAAAGGCTATTCCGCCAGGAACTGGTCGCAGTGTGTTCGCCTGACCTCGTTGCGGGAATGAGCCAGCCCCTCGGGGACAGCCAGATTGCCGGTCTGCCGCTCTTGCATGATTCCGGCGATTTCTGGGGGGATTTTCTGCCCGGTCTGCGAAATAACCAGCTGGAGACCACGCACGGCCTGCACCTCGGAGCCACGGGGCTTTGCCTCGACGCCGCCCTGGCGGGACAAGGTGTCGCCCTGGCAAGCCGTTTCCTTGTTGCGCGCGAACTGTCCGACGGTCGTCTGGTGCAGGTCACGCCACGAACCATGGAGGGGCCCGAGACGTTCTATAGCCTCCGACGCAGGGATGCCCCCGCTAATCCGGCCGTTGACGCGCTACATCGCTGGCTTCATTCTTACGGGGAATATTAGGCTGGCTGGACGGCGGTCAGTCAATATTTAGCCATATCGGGTGGCAATGGCGCGGTTCATCCTGGGCTGCCCGAACACACCGCAACACAAAAGCCGAGAGGTTTCAAAATGCCTGAGCAAGGTAATTCTACACTCATGTCCAAACCCGACACTGAGACTGTTTCCGGATGGTCCGAGCTGTTTCGGGGCAGAAACGCGGGCGCGTGCCATTGGCCTGATTTCGGCAATGTGGGGGATCGCCACGCTGGCGGGGCCGGCGATTGGCGGCGTCTTCGCTGAGATCGGCGCATGGCGCGCGGCTTTCTGGTCGCTGATCCCGTTTATCACGGTCTTATAGATGAGAGGCGGCAAGAACCGTCATCCCACGAAAGGTACGCTCATAGTGGCACGCCATGCCGACATCTTTTAAGGCCTCTGTCATCCAGCCGGGAGAAAGTTTTAGTTTCGGGTACGCGCTCTTCTGAAGCTTCCAACCGTCCGGCCCACGCTCGTGCACAAGGTCATGGACGATCACAGTTTCAATTGCATCCTCCAGAAAACAAACCAATATCCGGTCATCGGTGCTTCGGACCGGAATAAACCGATCAAGCCCTTCAGCTGGGGACGAGAGGTCGCGCCAAGACAAGATAGCACGACCTCCCTCCGTCAGCGCGCTAGCGATTGTGCCGAGAAGATTCTCAACATCCATCTTGCTGCTAAGGTGCGTGAGCGTGTCGCCCATACACACAATCGTATCCACCGGACCACCAACTATCTCGTCAAAAGTCATCATATCCGCTTCGTGCGTCGAAATCGGACGATCACCGATATGACCACTCAATTCGGACAACAAAGCGCTACTTGTATCAATGGCATAGACGTGTTTGGCTCCGATCTCGGCTAGCGCAACAGCTTGAAAACCAGATCCACAGCCCAAATCTACCGCGACGCCGGGCTCGTGGATCCCCGCTTCGGCAAGTATCGCGGCTTGTTCCGCCGCCTTATCTTCAAAGCTGACACCAAACATCCACGAATAGTGCCGTGCCAGCAGGCGTTCATAATGATTTCGTGGAGTATTCATGCAAATCTTCTCTGAATAATGCCCTTCTGTCCCAACTACTTATCTCGATGGACTCTGTTGCGCAAATCGGGTGACGACCAAGGTTCCCCTTTCCCCAGACACACATATCCCACGGCCTCTGTGACGGGTATGCCAAGCGCGTTGAATCCGTTCATGACGGCAACACGGAGCTGAAGCTCGGCAACCTGACGGTCAGGGTCCCGTGCCATCAGCTTTTGCCCCAGCAGTTTCATGCAGTGCATCTTAGGGTCAGGACCCATTAATCCTATGTCCGTCGCCCTAATTAGGCTCCGATCGGGTCAATCGTCCTGCTGTTGTTCGGAATTTTGATCCGCATTGGGATTGACGGCCGGAACGGTAGTCAGAGGCGTGGGCGTTACCGCCTCACCTGTGTTGTTATCGCTGGCGCTATCCTCAACGCTCTCTGGATCTGCCCTCATGATTCCCCGCCCAGTGTCTTCACCATCGGACGCGCCAGCGTCCGCGCGCAGCCGCTGCCCGTCCGATCCGACAGGCTCTGGCGTCACGGCGCCGTCCGACGGAGCAACCCGCCATACTGTGTTGCCAGCATCATCCGCCACCAGCAATGCACCGGTCCCATCTATGCCAACTCCCACTGGCCGACCCCGCGCCTGATCCCCCGACAGGAAATCAGTGACGAAGGCAACCGCCTTCCCAGCCGGCTTTCCGTCCTCAAACGGAATGTAGCTTACCTTGTATCCATTGAAGTGATCGCGGTTCCAACTGCCGTGCTCTCCGACGAACGCACCGTTGGCGTATGGCTCAGGCATCGCGGAGTCCTGTGAAAAGATCATACCTAACGGGGCCACATGGCTCGACAGGGCGTAATCAGGCGATATTGCCTTTTCGACCATGTCCCGGCGCTTGGGATAGACCCGTTCATCTATATGATCGCCGTAATAGCTCCAAGGCCAGCCGTAAAAACCGCCCTCGACAATTGAGGTCATGTAATCGGGCACGAGGTTTGGTCCCAACTCGTCGCGTTCATTGATGACTGCCCAAAGCGTCCCGGTTTCAGGCTCAAAGGTCAATCCATTGGGGTTGCGCAGTCCGGAGGCGAATATCTTGCTCGCGCCGGTTCTCCGGTCGACCTGCCAAATCGCCGCACGGCCCTTCTCGGCCTCCATGCCGCGCTCTGCGGCATTGGAATTCGAACCGACGGAAGCATAAAGCATCGTGCCATCCGGGCTTAGCGCCAAATCCTTTGTCCAGTGGTGATTGATCGGCCCCCCAGGCAATGGCGTGAGAACCTCTGCCTCTGCGGTGATCTCTGTCGCGCCCAACTCGTAGGGATAGGACAGGATGGCATCGGTGGCCGCCACATAAAGGGTGTTGTCAATCCAGGCCACCCCGAAAGGAGAGTTCAGATCGGTCAGGAGATCGCTGCGTTCATCAACCACGCCATCACGATCCGTGTCGCGCAAAAGGGTAATCAGATTGCTGTCCTTCTTCGGCCCACCGCCGCTGCCCTTGGCAAGGCTCATCAACCAACCCCGGATATAATCCTTGGGGCGGAGCAATGGCTTGCCTGAGGGGCCTCGCCCCTGCACGACCAAAACATCACCATTTGGAAGGGTATGGACTGTGCGCGGATTCACAAGATCCTTGGCGTAGGCGGCCACGGTGAACCCGTCGGGAACAGTCGGCGTTTCACCCTCCTGCCAGCCGATCACTTCGGCAAGCTTCATATCGGGAAGCAAGGTCATGCGTGGCTCTGGTAACACCGGGTCCGGGCCAATCTGGCTAGACACGTCAAATCCACCCTCCTGCGCAGCGACGGGCATTGCCACAGTTACCGCTAAGAGGGGAACGATCGTTAACTTTTTCAGGATTGGAAGAGAGACCCGAACGAGGTCAGTTGCGGAGCGATCATTCATGAGGTGATACCCCCACGCCATGTTGATGCACCAAACCGCTGCCTAACCAGCCCGTGACAAGCATGACCAACACGGTCGCGGCTGAGAGGGCCAGCCCCCAAGGAACGACCGCCGTCCAGCCGTCCCCGGCATGTATGAGGCTGTTGACCAGCGCGAGTGCGAGAACCAAGACATTGCCCACAGCATGAACCCAGACAGACGATATCGCACGGATGCGCGCACTGCCGATGAGGTCGATGAAGCCCACGATCGCGGCCAGTCCGCCCATCACCAAACCGACCAGCAACAGCCATGATGAGAAATGTTGCCACATCAAAATGCCAGTTTGCCAATAAGCAAGATCCGTTAAGAGGGCTAGCGTGAAGCACACGATGGGAAAGCTGACAAGCATCCCGTGTATGGGACGCCCATTGATGGCAGCTGTGGATTTGGGACCCTGCGAACTCATTCGGTGTAGTTCCTCATATGGCAATTACTGCCTATTTATTCGGCCGGGGCAGGCTCTACATCTCTGGAAACGCCATCCTCTGCGGTGGGCGCTTCGAGCGTTGTTCCATCATCTTCCGGCGCCGTAGCGACTTCCTCGCCGATCCAGTAGACAATAATGCCAATGCCAAATATCACCACCACGGCCATTCCGATCAATGGCCCGATATGGCGACGTTCCTGCTTTTTGAGATCCGTGTCTGGCGGAGTCATAATGTGCCCTTCCTTGCGTCATTTCAGTTTTGTCCATCGTCTCTGTTGTCGACGAAGCACAGACAAACGATCCGGAAATTTTCCGTGAACTGACCGCCTGGAATACCAACCGCTGGTGCGACGTATTGTTCCAATTCGACCCTGACAGCACGTCGCCTTTTCGTCGGGCAGGTTCTGCACCCGGTCTGCGGGCTTGACGGATTTTCCCGATGTCTGCGGTGCATCTATTTGAAATAGAACAACTATTTATGCACAGATGCTTCTTGTCAGCGGAAAAATCTGTCAAACTGGCGGTGCAGGATTAAGGGGTCCTGCCCCTAATGCGAATGCCATCGCTCTGCCGCAGCAGGTGGCCCGGCTATGTTGCCGAAGGATTGATTTCTTTTTCAGCGAGCCCCGTAAGCTTTTTATCCGCTGCTTGTTCTTCCTTCAGAATGGCCCGCAGATCTTTTTCATCCTCGCCAAGCCCGAGTTGTTTCGCCCAAGCGGCCAAAGTGCCGTAAACGGCCATCTCATAGTGTTCAATCCGCTGTGCTGAGGCGATGATACCTGCATCCCGTTGGTCGCGATCTTCGATCATGTCCGCCCATTTGTCGGCTTCTGACAACAGCCGCTCCATGGAGTGATCCTCATGTTCTTCCAAGGCCGCCTCATGGCGCCGAAGAATTTCGGTCACGTGGTCAAGATGACCTCGCGTTTCAGTTTGGTGGGTCTTCAAAGCCTGCTTCAGGTCGGGATCGCCTGCTTTGTCAATCATATCGGGCAGCGCCCTGATCAGCTGGGCCTCGAAAGACCGTGCCTCCTGCAGTTCAGAGATATACATTTCGTTAAAACTGTTCACTTGCATCTTTCTCGCTCCTCTTTTCCGTTGTCATCTCTCCCAGGCCTAAACGGCCCACGGGCTTTTGCTCACCAAATGCTTTGATGCATGAGAGAGCTCCTCCTGTCTGGGTTCTTGTGCCAATGTCCCGCCCAAGAGGCTTTCTGGTGATTAAAGGCGAACCTCAGACACGGTCCGCCCTATGGTTCTAAAGACACGTCAGATTTCTGTGCGTCGTTCGGAATCACGACTGACCTCACTAATAGGCCTTACCATTGAGGCCTGAGGCCCCATCGCGCCCTCCCCTTCAGCCACAGTTAACTCAACGGCCGATCCGACCTTGAGGGCCTCAAACCCGTCGTTCAGCACCGCATTGGGCGCAAAGTAGATTTCCTGTCCATCACTCATCCGCACAAACCCATACTCGTCGAACATTCGCACGACGGTACCGTGGGGCGGACCGGTGAGTGTCTTTACATCCCCGCGCATCTTCTGGGAATGTCCCTCTAACCTTCGCTCCATTGCGTCAAAAGCGTCGCGGATCGCTATATTGGGATCGAAATGGTCACGTCGGTCACCTGGATCATTGCTGATTACAATTTCATGCTCCGGCACTCGGACTTCGATCCGCAGATGGAATTCTTTGCCGTGATGTTGGCTTCGATGCGGCCGTTCTACGACGATGTGACAGCTGTTGATGCGATCAAAATAGCGGTGCAATTTGTCTACCCGCTCACGGATGCGCGCCTCAAGCGGTTCCGATTTTTCGACGTTGTGCCACGCGATTTCCAAGGGAGTGTTCATTTTTGGTCATGCCTTTTTGCTATGGTCCGACGCTGCGCCATTAACCGTCAGCGTCGGCTCCTGTCTTAGGGAACCAACAATTAGGTTTCCCCGCATTCCAATAGCTAAACTTCCCGCAGCAGTTCTCCGTTCCGTTCAGTCTTTGATAACGGCTGAGGCCCGCTGTTCGGCCCCCTGATTGCCCACGTTCTTCGGCGACGGCAGCCGCGCCCCAGCGATGTCTGGCACCTGGACGAAGTCGTCGTGAAGTTCGCGGGCGGATCTTACTGGCTGTGGCGTGCCGTCGACCAACACGGCGTTGTTCTTGAGGAAATCCTGCAAACCGCGGCAAACGTCGCTTGATGCCCCATCAGTATCCTGGGGTCCTGACCCTAACCTGCAGACTGGGCGAGTTAATGTGACAACACCCTGCATGCGGCTGCCAGGTTCAGTCGGCATTTCGGCTGGTCCCAGATCAGCTTGGTCTGGAGTATGTCCGCGCCTTTCAGGTCTATCCAGTACAACATTTGCGATCTACCCGCGAAACCAGTCGATGAAAGCGCGCAGTCGGGCAGGTTGGTGTTCACGAGACGGATAGTACACGTGAAACCTGACGGGTGGTGGCTCGAACGCTTCAAGCACCCGAACAAGCGCGCCAGATGCAAGGTGGGCTTGTTCGGTCGCCAGGAACCGCTGGGCGATCCCCAAACCTTCGCGTGTGGCCAGGGAAATATGTGCGTTATCATCCAGTATCATCTGAGGCGGAGGATCGAGATCGAGGATCTGGTCGCCATCGCTGAAGCGTAGCGGTTCCAGTCGTTCGCTCCCCGGAAACCTGTAACGGATGACGTCATGGGCGCTCAGGTCTTCGGGTCGTTCTGGAACACCACGTCGGTCGAAATAGGCGGGACTGCCGAGTATAGAACGGCGGGTTTCCGGCCCGATGGGGGCAGAGATCATATCCAGTTCCAACGCATCGTGTAACCTGATCCCGGCATCAAAGCCCGCTCTGACAATATCGGTCAGGCGGTCATTGGTGGAGATTTCCAGTTTGATATCCGGATACCTGCGAATGAACCCCGCCAAATGTGGCAGGATACAGATCTCGGCGGCAAGGCGGGATGTGGTAATGCGAAGGGGGCCCGACGGTTGTTCGCGGGACTGACCGATCTCATCGACAGCCGTGTCCAACTGCGCCATGGGCCCGTCGATCTGATCAAGCAATTGCCGTCCTGCCTCGGTCAGTCCGACACTACGGCTCGTGCGCTCGAACAGCCGGACGCCAAGGCGGTTTTCCAGATGCCGGATTGTTTGTGAGACCGCGGAGGGCGATACGCCAAGCCGACCCGATGCAGCGGTGAACCCCCCGGTTGCGGCAACAGCCCGAAAGGTCGGCAAGGCTGACAGGACAAGGGCGTCTACCATGAAGCTATACTTCATCACTCTTAAAGTATTTCATATGTTTTCTTATTGTATCTACGCGCGATTATAAAGCCAAATCCAAGGAGGCTTTTATGATGAGCAGACGGAGATTCATTGGAACTACCGGTGCCGCAATTGTCGGTTCTGTTGCACGGGCCGATGCATCGGCGCTCGATACAGCAATTGATGCTGCTATCAACGACAAGCGGATTGTCGGCTGCGTGGTCCTGGTAAATGAAAAGGGCCGCAATGTTTATGCCCGCGCCGCTGGCCATGCCGACAGGGAGACGGGGCGAAAGATGAATCTGGACACACCGTTCCGCCTTGCATCACTGACCAAACCATTCACCACGATGGCCGCACTGAAGTTAATCGAGGCAGGGCACTTGGCAAGCGATGATCCAGTTTCAAAATGGCTTCCCGCATTTACGCCGCGTATGGCCGACGGCACGGTTCGGGAAATAACGGTTGGCCATCTCATGGGGCATATGGCCGGGTTGGATTATGGTTTCCAGCAACCGAATGATGGTGCCTATGCCCGGCTTGGGGTGTCGGACGGACTCGACGGCTCAAAAGTCACCCTTGAGGAAAATATTACTCGGATAGCACAGGTGCCGCTTGATCTCTCTCCAGGCGAACGCTGGCGGTATTCAGTCGCAACGGACGTGTTGGGTGCCGTCATCGAAGGGGTAACGGCTTTGTCCTTACCACAGGCGATAAAGCATCTTGTGACAGCGCCGTTGCAATTGAACGCAGCGTTTGATTGGCAGGCTGATGATCTTGCGATTCCGTATTCCAACGCGCAACCTGAACCGGTTCGCATGTCAGGATCGACCGCCATCCCACTGCCTCTGCCCGGCGCCGGGTTGGTCAGGTTCGATCCTGACCGTATCAGAAATGCCGCGGCCTTCCCGTCAGGTGGGGCTGGCATGGCGGGCCGTGCCTCCGATGTCATGCGCCTGCTGGAGGCATACAGGGGTGGCGATTTTCTATCAGATGATTTGCGCGCCGCTGCCCGCAAACCACGGATCGGGGAGGAAGCCATGGCACAGGGCCCCGGCTGGGGTTTTTCGTGGCTGGGTGCAGTGCTTGTTGTTCCAGAAGCGACAGGCGCAACCCTTTCGCCGGGCAGCGTATCATGGGGCGGCGTTTATGGTTCATGGTGGGCCATAGACTTCGAGCGCGACCGTGTGATCGTTGCGCTGACGAACACTGCATTCGAGGGGATGATCGGCAAGTTCGCACAAGATGTGGCACGCGCTTGAACATTTGATATTGCAGGTAAGAGACTGGCCACACTGCTGCCTTTCAATAGCGTTTCCCTTGGCTGCGCTCGACCGGATTCCACGAAACTCAGATGGCGTTGTGAAATCTCCGCCCCGAGGGCGAGGTCAAGTTGGCTGAGCCTGCGGCGGTTGCGCCACTGCTTCAGTAAAGACCCGACTGTATGCGGTTGTTCCATACTGACGGCCTATCGAACGATCTACACCGATCCAATTACCTATGAGGTAATCGACGGGCGTCATTTTCCACACGATGTTCAAGGGGCAACCAAGACTCCCGCATTGGGCGGTAGCAGATAAAAGGAAGCCAACATGTCCGAACCGCACTCACGTCCCCTGAGGAGGATCCTCGCATTGGATGCTGCGACCTGCACCGTAATGGGCCTACTGCTTATCTTCGCCGCGGGACCGGTCTCCGCCCTGACACAGATTTCTGCGCCTCTGCTGTTCTGGGCAGGCCTGCTTCTTTTCCCAATCGCGTGTTTTATGGCACTCGTCGCACGAGCCTCGCAGGCTCCGGCTTGGGCCGTAACCTTCATCGTCTTGGGCAATCTCCTCTGGGTCATCGCCAGCTTTGTCTTACCCTTGAGCGGTGCGATCACACCAAACGTCTTCGGGTGGATTTTCATACTGGCACAAGCCGCAGTTGTCGCCCTCTTCGCCTGCCTGGAGTGGTCCACGCGTGGATCGGCTGAAACGGTAACCTCAGTGTAATTCGAAAGGACAAGACCATGACAAGTTATGCCATTGCACACCTGCGCAGCGTCGAAATGGGCCCCGACATTGCCGCTTACCTGGAAGCGATCGACGCGACGCTTGCCCCGTTCGGTGGGCAATTTATCATCCACGGCGGCAAGAAACATCACCTGGAGGGAGCGTTCACCGGCGATCTGATCGTCATCGCTTTTCCCGATCGCTCACGGGCCGAAGCCTGGCATGCGTCCCCAACTTATCAGGAGATTCTGCCGCTTCGCACTGACAATGCCGAAGGTGATGTCTTCCTCGTCAATGGCGTAGATGCCGATCACAAAGCCACGGATATACTCGCACAATAAAGCACCAACCTGCACGAACTTCATATTCTCAGTTCAAAGGAGCTATTGATGCCCCATATCGGCCCGCATGTCACTCTGAATAATCCGGCCTTTATCCACGATTCGGCTTTGCTATTCGGAAAAGTCACCATCGGGCCTGGTGCATCGATCTGGCCCCATGTCGTCACACGCGCGGAAATCCACGAGATCATCATAGGTGAGCGGACCAATGTTCAGGACCATGTGATGATCCACGTGGGACTTGGTTCGCCGACGCTAATCGGAGCGGATTGCTCAATCACGCACCGTGTCGTGCTGCATGGGTGTGAAATCGGGGATCGGGTGCTGATAGGCATCGGGGCCACAGTGATGGACGCCGCAAAAATCGGCAACAATTCGATCGTCGCGGGCCATTCCATCGTGACCGAAGGCAGCGAATTTCCTGAGAATTCAATCATCGCAGGCAGTCCCGCACGACTTGTCCGGACCCGGGACAATGGTGCGGCCAACTTGCTCAACGCCCGTTTCTACTATCAGAATGCGCTGAACTACGCGAAGGACATCGACAGGCTGACACCCGAGCAGATGGCCAGGATTGTGACCGGGTAAGATCGCTGGAAAGAGCCTCGAACTCTTTAACCTGTTAGCGGCCAGACACTAGTCACCCGGAAACAAAGTTCGGTTCATTGAATACACTTCTCAACGGCAGGTTCGCACCCGCCGTTTTGCCGGAGGCAAACCTGCGGTTTGACGGGGGCGGGGTCGGGTGCGAACCGGATCGCAAGCGATCCGGGGGCAGTGGGAAATGGTGCGCATTTCGTTTCCGCCATATTAGTGTTCCGAGTCTGACATTTGCTACCGATTTCCCCTGATTTGGTCGAGCGCATCGAGTGCGCGGCGCTCGCGGGTGATGATGTCTTCGGCGGTCTTTCTCCAGACGAAGGGCTTCGGCTTGGCGTTGTGCTGGAGCAGGTAGTCGTAGATCGCGCCTTCGAGGTCGTCGACGCTGGAGTAGCTGCCGCGCCGGATGCGCTTCGACGTGATCTCGGCGAAGAAGCGCTCGACGAGGTTTAGCCAGGACGCGCTGGTGGGCGTGAAGTGCAGCTTGAAGCGCGGATGTTTTTCCAGCCAGGCCCGCACCTCGGGCGTCTTGTGGGTGGCGTAGTTGTCGAGCACGAGATGGATGTCGCGTGGTTTCTTCACCGCAGACCAAGATCACGTCTTCCGGCCCGGAGACCTGACAAGATATATCACGAAGCCGCCGCGCCTGCGCGGCACGTTCGGGTGAGTCCATCGTGCCATTCAAATCGCGCAGGCCGTGCATATGCGTAACGCTGACAGTCCGTTTGGCAGCGTCGTCATAGACAGATCAATGCACCAGCAACCTCAGGCCCGTTAACGTGACAACACCGTCATGCACCCGCGTATGTCCCCTGAGCTTTGACGCGCCTGCGGGTGGGAAATGTGTATTTTGAATATTTAATCGTGTGAAATGCACATTGTGATGCAGCTTCCAAACGATACAGTAGTGGAAAATGATACTACCAAGTCACAGAATTCCAACCTGAGGAGGAGGAAAGAATGCGTGGAACAATGGGACGTCTGATGGCGTCATGTGCTTGTGTTATCGCCGGTGCGGCGGCACATGCCCAAGTCTCGAACGATGTTGTCAAGATCGGTGTTCTAACCGATATGAGCGGCATCTACAGCGATCTCGCCGGGGAGGGCGCGGTTGAAGCGGTTCGCATGGCCGCCGAAGACTTTGGCGGCGAGATACTCGGCGCGCCGATTGAAGTGGTCTTTTCGGATCACCTGAACCAGGCAGATAACGCCGCCGCCAAGGCGCGTGAATGGTTCGACGTCGAAGGCGTCGACATGATCAACGACCTGTCGCACTCGGGCGCGGCTCTTGCTGTGGCCGGTGTAGCGAAAGAGGCCAAGCGCCATATCATCGTCAACGGTGCATCGAACATCGGGATCACCAACGATATGTGCTCTCCCTATGCCATCCACTATGCCTACGACGCCTATTCGCTGGCGCATGGTACGGGCGAAGCAGTGGTCAAGGACGGGGGGCTGTCTTGGTTCTTCCTGACGGTTGACTTCGCATTTGGTGTTGGCCTTGAAGAGCAAGTATCGGAAGTGGTCCGCAACAACGGCGGCGAAGTGCTGGGCTCTGCCCGTCACCCGCTTTCGGCCAGTGACTTCTCGTCCTACATGCTCCAGGCGCAGTCATCCGGGGCGGACATCATCGGCATCGCGTCGACCGGCGGCGATGCCGTCAACGCGATCAACGCGGCATCGGAATTCGGCCTAACGCAGAACCAGACCCTGGCTGCACTCCTGCTTTGGCTGAACGACGTGCATTCGATCGGGCTTGAGGCCGCTCAGGGTCTGATGCTGACGAACGCATGGTATTGGAACATGAACGACGAGTCGCGTGAATTTGCGCAACGCTACTTCGATCGCGTCGGCTCCATGCCCAACATGAGCCAGGCCGCCAACTACTCGTCGACCATGCATTACCTGCGGGCCATCGAGCAAGCAGGCACGGATGAACCCGACGCAGTGTCCGAAGCCATGCGGTCCATGCCGATCAACGACTTCTTTGCCAAGGACGGATACGTTCGCGAAGATGGACGCATGATGCATGACATGTATCTGTGGCAGGTCAAATCCCCCGACGAATCCGAGGGCGCATGGGACTACCTGAAGCCGGTATCGACCATTCCCGCCGACAACGCTTTCCGTCCGCTGGATCAAAGCACCTGCTACCTTGTAACAGGCAGCAATGGTTGATCACCCTGTTGCGAAGCGTCGGGCCGATTGCGGCCCGGCGTCTTTTGGCATTTGCGAGCAGACACAATGAGCGCCAACGTATTAGAGATTGAAGGCCTGACCAAACGCTTCGGCGCATTCGTTGCTGTCGCGGGTGTCGACCTCGGCATCCGACGGGGCAGCATTCACGCTCTGATCGGACCGAACGGTGCTGGCAAGACAACTTGCTTCAACCTGCTGACCAAGTTCCTGACCCCGACCTCCGGGATCATCCGTTTCAACGGTCGCGACATCACCGCACTGGACCCTGCGTCCATCGCCCGAACGGGTCTGGTGCGCTCTTTCCAGATTTCCGCCGTTTTCAACAGCATGACGTCACTTGAGAACGTGATGCTTGCCTTGCAGCGCAAGCGGGGGGAATCCTATGATTTCTGGACCCGCAAATCCACCCTGTCCGGCAATCGCGCACAGGCGATGGACCATCTGCATTCGGTCGGTATCGCGCATCTTGCCGAAACCGAAGCCAGCGATCTTTCCTATGGTCACCGCCGTGCGCTTGAAATCGCGACGACCCTGGCGCTGGAACCCGAGGTCATCTTGCTTGACGAGCCTACGGCGGGCATGGGGATTGAGGATGTGGACCGCATCACGCGGCTGATCCACGACGCGGCACAGGGCAGAACCGTGCTGATGGTCGAGCATAACCTCGGCATCGTTTCCGAAATCTGCGACGAGGTGACCGTGCTAGCGCGCGGACGTATCCTTGCCCAGGGCGACTATGCCTCTATCGCCGCCAACGAAGAGGTCGTCGAAGCCTATCTGGGAGGTGGCCATGCCTGATACCCCACCCAACATCAAGAATGCGCTTCAGATTTCCGGGCTTCAGGCGTGGTACGGGGTCAGCCAGGCGCTGCACGATATCTCGATTTCCGTGGTAACAGGAGAACTGGTGACGCTGCTGGGCCGCAACGGTGCAGGCAAAACCACGACGATGCGGTCGATCGTGGGCATGGTGACGCGGCGCGAAGGCTCCATCTTGGTCAACGGCGTCGAAACCGTGTCCATGCCCTCTCACAAGATCGCGCGGGCTGGTGTCGCCATCTGCCCCGAAGACAGGGGCATCTACGCCAGCCTGACTGCCGAGGAAAACCTTGTCCTCCCTGCCATCGTCGCGCAGGGCGGCATGAGCGTGTCCGAAATCCTGAAGCTGTTTCCCAGCCTCAAGGACCGTCTTGGAAGTCCGGGCATGAAGCTGTCAGGTGGCGAGCAGCAGATGCTGGCCATCGGGCGCATCCTGCGGACCGGCGCGCGGCTGCTGCTGCTTGACGAGCCAACCGAGGGCTTGGCCCCGGTCGTCGTGCAGCAGATCGGCGCTGCCATCGCCGACCTGAAGGCGCGCGGATACACTATCCTTATGGTTGAACAGAACGTGCGGTTCGCGTCCACCGTAGCTGACCGACACTATGTCATCGACCGTGGCCACGTCGCCGAAACCTTCGACAACCAGACCCTTCTTGCCGATTTCGACCGTATCAGTGCCCGTCTCAGCGCCTGACGAACATCAGACCTCGGTGTCTTCCACAGCCGGTGGCGTGCGGCGGCGCTGAAATCGTGAGGGCCGAAATCCCGTCATCCTCTTGAACGTGTTCGAGAAGGCGAAGGGGTTCTGATACCCCACTTCAAAGGCCACGTCCCCAACACGCTTGTCCGTCGTCGCAAGGACCTGCGCCGCATGCTGCACCCTCAAATAGGTCAGCTGTTGCATAGGGCTCCGGCCAAGACGAGTCTGGCACAGGCGGCGCAGATGTTCGCCGCTCATACCCGCAATGACGGCCAGCTGGTCCAGCGTCCAGGGACGCCCCAGATCCGCGATGACCTCGTTCCAGAGCTTGCTCAACCTCTCTTCGTTGCGCAGCGGCTCAGTATAGCGTTTGACGTAATGCTCTATCAGATCAATCCAAAGGACCGTTGCCGCGATATCGCCACCGTTCTGCATCTCATGATAAAGCCCGAGGATCGCGTCGGACAACGGCAGGGGATCAACCTTCGCGACCAGGGGCGTCATTCCGCCGATGGCCGAACGGGGGGACTGCGGCATGTACCGTACCCAACAGTATTGCCAGCGCTTGCCCGGAATCGCGTGAAAGGCGTGCAGCACATGGGCCGGAGCCAGCGTTACCATCCCCTCCCGGTGCGCGCGCCAGCGACCGTCAAGAAGCATTCGTCCCTCCCCGCCGATACAGGCGTGAAGATATGCGCCGCTCAAGTTCGTGCGCACGACGCGGTAGGGTGGCGCGGCATCGCCGACACCCACGTGCGAAAGCAACCTTCGCGCCAGAGGAGGACAGTCCTCGGCGCGCACGATCTTCTGTCGGGTATCATCGCCGACAATGTGGGTTTCGGATAGTTTCTCGTGCATGGTGACCATTGATAAGATGTTTCCGGCGATAATAAAGTGGGTAACAGTAAAAACAAGGCGCGAAGTACCGTGCCGAACGAGGCATTCGAGGGGGAGGGCCGATGATTGACATTTTCGGCGTGCCGCTCGTGGCGCTGACCGGCCAGATCATGCTGGGGATCGTCAACGGGGCGTTCTACGCGGTGCTGAGCCTCGGGCTTGCGATCATCTTTGGGATCGTCAAGGTCGTGAATTTCGCCCATGGTGCATTCTTCATGATGGGAGCGTTCATCTCGTTCCTGCTGCTCAGCCACCTGAACATCGGTTTCTGGGGCGCGATCTTCATCGCGCCGCTGATCGTGGGCGCACTGGGCATCGTAGTCGAACGTGTATTGCTGCGCCGGATCTACGGTCTGGACCCGATCTACGGGCTTTTGCTGACCTTCGGCATGGTGCTCGTGATCGAGGGCGGTTTCAGGGTTGCCTATGGCTCGTCCGGGCAAATCTACACGGCACCGGATGCATTGCGCGGCGCCGTGAACCTGGGGTTCATGTTTATGCCGATCTACCGTCTTTTCGTGATCGGTGCGGCCGTCGTGATCTGCGCCGTCACCTGGATAGTCATCGAACGCACGTCTCTGGGGGCCAGACTTCGGGCGGCGACGGAACGCCCGCAACTGACACAGGCCTTCGGCATCAACGTGCCGCTGCTGATGACCTTGACCTATGGGGCGGGCGTCGCTCTGGCAGCCCTGGCCGGTGTCCTCGCCGCGCCGATCCAGAACGTCAGCCCCTCGATGGGGTCAGAGCTGGTCGTCATCGTCTTTGCCATCGTCGTCATCGGTGGTCTGGGGTCGGTGTCGGGGGCGGCGATCACCGGCCTGATGCTTGGCGTGATCGAAGGCCTGACCAAGGTGTTCTACTCCGAAGCGTCCACGATCATCGTCTTCCTCATCATGGCCGTTGTCCTGATGGTCCGGCCTGCTGGACTCTTCGGCCGGGAGGAAGGTTAGGTGCCCCGCAGTCTTGCATATTCGCTTGGCGCGGCGGGATTGCTGGCGCTGATACTGGTGCCCTTCTTTCCGCAGGTCATCTACCCCGTCTTCGTGATGCGGGTGATGTGTCTCGCTCTTTTCGCCTGTGCCTTCAACATCCTGCTCGGACAGACGGGCATTCTGTCGTTCGGTCACGCAGCCTTCTTCGGCAGTTCCGCCTATTTCTGCGGATATATGCTCAAAGAGCAGGGACTCTCGCCCGAGATTGCCATCCTGACGGGTGTGGTCAGCGCCAGCTTGTTGGGTGCGGGGATCGGCGCACTGGCGACGCGCCGGTCGGGTATCTACCTTGCCATGATCACCCTCGCCCTGTCGCAACTGGTCTACTTCCTGTTCCTGCGTTTGCCCTGGACGCATGCCGAAGATGGCATGCAGCAGATACCACGGGGCGTTTTCTTCGGCGTCCTTGACCTGAACTCCGACAAGACCCTGTATTTCTTCGTCCTGATCCTCACGCTTCTTGCGCTCGCCCTTATTCACCGCATCATCCATTCGCCCTTCGGCGAGGTGCTGCGCGCGATCCGCGAGCATGAACCGCGGGCAAAGTCCCTGGGGTTTCCGGTCGCCCGCTACAAGATCCTGGCCTTTACCCTTTCCGCCGGTCTGGCGGGGCTCGCCGGATCACTCAAGGCCATCATCTTTCAGGTTGCCTCTCTGCGGGACGTGCACTGGAGCATGTCCGGCGACGTCATCCTGATGACACTGCTGGGCGGCATGAATTCGGTATTCGGTCCGGCCCTCGGCGCGGCGCTCATCTCCGCGCTCTACCACTACCTCGATTTCCTCGGGGGCTGGGTCACGATCATGGTGGGCACGATCTTCATTCTTTGCGTCCTGGCTTTCCGCAAGGGAATCGTGGGCGAACTTCAGGCGGCCCTTACGACACGTCGCAGCGACACAGCTTCAAATGACAAAAAGGACAGCGAAAATGCCACGAATTGATCGGTCCAGAATCCTGGAACGTCTGAACGGACAAATCGCGGACGGTGTGCCGATCGTGGGCGGCGGTGCAGGCACCGGGATATCCGCCAAAAGTGAGGAAGCAGGCGGAATCGACCTGATCATCGTCTACAACTCCGGTCGCTATCGCATGGCGGGCCGCGCCTCCTCTGCCGGGCTACTGGCCTATGGCAACGCCAACGAGATCGTCAAGGACATGGCACTGGAGATCCTGCCCGTCTGCAAGACGACGCCCGTGATCGCCGGGGTGAACGGCACCGACCCCTTTGTCATCATGCCGGTTTTGCTGCGCGAGTTGAAAGACCTTGGCTATTCGGGGGTGCAGAACTTTCCCACCGTGGGGATCATCGACGGCACCTTTCGGATCAGCCTCGAAGAGACCGGCATCAACTACGCATCCGAAGTCGACATGATCCGTCAGGCGCACGAGATCGACCTGTTGACGACGCCCTATGTCTTCGACCCGGACCAGGCGACCGAGATGGCAAAGGCCGGTGCCGACATCATCGTGCCGCACATGGGCGTGACGACCGGGGGCACGATCGGCGCAACCACATCGAAGACGCTTGAGGATTCAGTGCGCCTGATCGATGAATGTGCCGAGGCCGCGAAGAAAGTGCGCAAGGATGTCATCATCATTGCGCATGGCGGCCCGATAGCGACACCCGAAGATGTGGCCTACGTGCTTGAGCACAGCGCCCATTGTCACGGTTTCTATGGTGCCTCAAGCGTGGAGCGGCTTCCAGTCGAGACCGCAATCAAATCGAATATCGAGGCCTTCAAGGCGCTTCGGCTAAAGTGAATCACCAAGGGAGGAAACCATGGCGAGAGTTTACATAAGCGCAGTCATCGACGCCCCGCTGGATGCGGCATGGGCCGTGTTGCGCGATTTCAACGCCCTGCCGAAATACCACCGCTTCTTCAGCAAGAGCGAGATCGAGGACGGACTGCCCTCGGACCGGATCGGCTGCGTGCGCAACTTCTACACCCATGACGGCGGACATATCCGCGAGCAGCTTCTGACCCTGTCGGACCGCGAACACCGGTGCTGCTATTGTATCCTGGAAGCGACGCTTCCCGTGCAGAACTACGTCTCGGAGATGACGCTGAAGCCGATCACCGAAACCGGCAAGACCTTTGGGGAATGGTGGGCGGAATACGACGTGGCCGACGCCGACGCCAAGGAGGTCCACCAGACCGTGTCGGATACATTCCGCTTTGCCTTCGAGGGGGCAGAGGACGTCATTCACGGACGCCCGGTGCAGCGGTGATGCAGGCGCGCGTCTATGTCGTCGGCACGTTCGACACCAAGGCCGAAGAGCTTCTCTATGTGGCACGGCTGGTCCGCGAGGCCGGAGCCGCGGTTACCACCGTCGATGTGGGCACAACGGCAAGCGCGTCCGACGCCGACGTTTCGGCGCATGACGTGGCCAGCTGTCATCCCGAAGGCGGTGCCAGAATTGCCGAGGCGGCCGATCGCGGGCAGGCCGTCATCGCCATGTCCAAAGCGCTGATAGCCTTCATCGGAACGCGCACGGACGTCGGCGGCATCCTGGCACTTGGCGGGTCCGGCGGCACCTCGCTGATCGCGCCCGCGATGCGGGCCCTGCCTCTTGGCACGCCGAAGCTGATGGTTTCCACCGTCGCCGCCGGAGACACCTCGGGCTATGTCGGAGTGTCCGACATGACGATGATGTATCCGGTCACCGATATCGCAGGTCTGAACACCGTTTCGCGCCGCATCCTCGCAAACGCGGCCCATGCCATCGCCGGTATGGTCGCCGGGGCAACGGCAGAAACCCAAGACACCCGCCCTGCCCTTGCGCTGTCCATGTTCGGCGTCACGACCAAGGCGGTCGAGCTCCTGCGCGCACGGCTGGACAAGGACTTTGACTGTATCGTCTTCCATGCCAACGGGTCCGGCGGAAGGTCCCTGGAAGCCATCGCCGGCAGCGGCATGGTCAAGGCGATAGTTGACATCACGACCACCGAAGTGGCCGATCACCTGATGGGGGGCATCTGCTCGGCCGGACCACAGAGGTTCGATGTGATTGCTCGGACCGGCATTCCATGGATCGGGTCCTGTGGCGCCATCGACATGGTCAACTTCGGCCCGCGCGACAGCGTTCCCGCGCAATATGCCGACCGTCAGTTCCTTGTTCACAACGCTGATATAACGCTTATGCGTACAACCCCCGCCGAAAATATCGACATGGCGAAGTGGCTGGCCGCCAAGCTGAATGCCGCAATCGGGCCGGTTGATCTGGTCCTGCCACTCGGCGGCGTGTCCGCGCTCGACGCGCCCGGCGGGGCGTTCTGGGACCCGGCGGCAGACAAGGCCTTTTTTCGAACGCTCGTGGCCGAGTTCAAGACGACGAAGAACCGCCGTCTTCACCATGTAAATGCGCACATCAACACCCCGGCGTTCGCCGATTTTGTCGAAACGCTGGTCAGACAGCACATGGGTTAACCCCGCGACGGACTGCGTGGCTCTGACGTTATCCGGCTTCGCAGGCTGTTGAATTTTGCGAGGAATTGACCCGGTTTTCTGAAACGCCGTGACCCACTGATATCAACACACCGCCCTTCGCCTGCTTCAACACCGCCATGAACTGTGCGTCGCTATCAGATATCTTGCCAAGAAAATTTTACTTTTGAACACCGCAAGATTTAGGGGGGATCACCCTGTGCGCGATTAACCACCGATGACGTAAAGCTTGCGCATGCTGTCGTAGTACCCTAATAAAAGAGAAATTACCGCTTCTGGCCTATTTTGGCGATTTCTGTGCCTCTATTTAGGATATGTCCACAGGTTTCGGCGACCTTCGGATGAGTGGTTCCGTCTGCCAAATCTCTTGCGCGCGGAGCAGAAGTGCATGTCGATCAGTGTTGGAGCCGAGTTCTTCAATTGCGCGTCGTGCCGCATGAAGCGCTCTCTCGGATGGCACAAGTCCAGTTGTTCCGAGCCCTCGTGTTCTAGCTCGGCGGCCTATGGCTCCCTGGTCTGCATATCGATATTCATGAAGTCGGGCCCAGCTCTGGAGATTCTCCAAAGCCTCACTCTGTCGCGGAAACGTACGCAACAGACTCCGCGCTGCCCGGTTGTTTCGCGCCACCCGATAGGCAGTGCGAAGCAACGGGTGCTTTGATCCGAGTTCAATCGCAGCGAGAACAATTGTTCTTTGGGCTTGGTTCTCAGAGATCAGCGCATCTGCATCCGCCAATTTCCACAATCGCAGAAGGTCTGACGTTTGTCTGAACTGATGCAGGCTTTGTTGGTCGCCAGAGACTACAGCTGACGCCAATCTTTTAGCCCCCTGAACCGCACGCGCTTTCATACGCTTTGAGATACCAGCATGCGGACATGTCGATACCAGAGACCGACCGCAACTTTCACAGTTTGTCGACCAAGCAAACCGCCAGTGGCGCAATACCAGATCCGGCGTTTGCTCTTGGCAATATGTGCAGGTCTGAAAGTCATGTGTTGCCAGATAGTTCAATGAGCGGGCGCTCAAATTTGGCAATGTCATCGCCGCAATCTCGGTACGTTTTCTTCCAACAGCCGCGCACAATCGGTCTACACAAACTTGCTCAAGGTCGCTCGAGCGGTCGGGCACCCTGCCCCTTTGCAAGCCAAGATAGCCGCACAGTTCTTCGGTTGAACAGTGATTGGCTTGTGCCAGCCGGGTAAGCCAGCTCGAAAGCAGTTCATCGCATAGGGGTGGTGGTCGGCGGGGCAGAAGCTTGATGGTCACTCGGCCTCAACGGCCGTCTCAAGCGGAACCGTCCACGCATGTTTGTTCCAGGTCGGCCGCCATGTCGCGACAGCCTCATCCGTAATCCTCTCTTCCCCAGAATGAATCGCATCGATGGCCAGAGACTTAATCATGATAAAGACGCGGGACGTGACCCCGCCGGTCACCTTCAGGATGGTTCGGAGCGAAGCAACGGTCAGGCCCGAAGGTTTTTCCAGCGCCATGGCCGCGATCAGTGTTTGGATCAGACGTGAGAACTCTACATCGTCTTCCCAAAGCGGCAAAAAATGTTCATCCAACCGGCGCGCAAGCTGGTCATCGCCACGGACGGCATCAAGCGCTTCGTTAACGCCAAAGACCACGAGCGATACGCTAAGCTCATTTGCGAGGAACCGTAGCATGTTGAGGAACCGACGTTGCTCCCTGTAACTGCCGGCAAGCAGATTGTGCACCTCGTCAATCATGAGCATTTTCAGGTCCATGTCTCTGAGATGGTTCAGCGCCCGAACCTCCAGTTCCGAGACTGTGCGACGCCCCCACATGGGCGCGCCAATCGTAGATAGTAAGTGTTGGTAGAACCTTCTCTCATCCGGCGCGGGTGGTGCCTGAAGCAGCAATACAGGTGTCTTGGTGATCCCGAGATCACTCTTGTATTGAGTGGGATACTTGCTCGCCATACGTTTGGCGATCATCGTCTTCCCGATGCCAGAGCTCCCATAGACCATCAAACCTGGCATGCGACTTTGTCGCGGTGTTTCCATCAATGATGTCAATCGATTGAGGACAATCGTTGCACGATCAAAAGCGATCCAATGGTCGCTGCGAATGCGGTCAATTCTTTCGTTTTGGGTCATGAAATTCATCTATGGGATAGGTTGGAAGATCAGGGTTGCCGGTATCAATCGCGAACATTTCACGAGAAGGGTCGCGCTGCTTTGGGGCCTTTGACAGGCGCGCATCCCGCTCTTTACCCAGCCTGGCTGCCTTGGTTTTCTGGCGCGCTGCCTCGGCCAGACGCCTTTGCGCGTCTACCATATCAAACAGCGCCTTTTCGTGGATCCGCCCACCGTGCTTTTCTTTCCATTCTTTGCGGGCGCGGCGACTTTCCCAAAGAGAGATTTCGGGATGACTGAGATTTCGGTAGCGCGCTTCGATCATGCGACCATCGTCTACCTGCACCCAAATCTTCGATAGGTTCCGCGGATCAAATCTGACTTGCGCCTTCTCTTTGCCCCGCCCGATCAAGGACGCAAACGCATCATTCCAGTAGCGCACTTCAAAAAGCGTGATCCCTGTGCGGCCAAGCTTGCGCCATTCAAAAGGCATGAAGCTCGATCGAAACGCGTCCACATCGACAACTTGCCGCCTGCTGTATCGCCACCCAAATCGCTCCAGGCAGCAAGAGGTGTCCGGCCAAGAGCCCGATGCGGGGTGTTGTGATACCGACAGATTTCAAGATGAAGCCAGTCTTCAAACTCAGCAAGCGTCAAAGTCGCGTTTTGTTCGCTGTTATAGTCACCCTTGTCTTTGGGTGACGAGTGCGTGGTTCCAGGCAATACGTGAACCGAACCCATAGTTGTACCGATCAAGCGCTCAATGTGACCTCCGTAATGCTTGCCGCCCTTGGGACGATAGGAAACATCAATGCCCCAATCCTCGCACGCGGACTTGAACGCTCTGCTGCGGAACTCCTGGGCATTGTCCACATGAACAGCCTTCGGAATACCAGCCGTAGGCCAGGTAAGCTCTTCAAGGGTGCCGGGCACATGCACTGTCTTTCGGCGCACGCAATGGTCGAGACAAAGCGCAACCGACAGAACGGACGGTGCATCGAAACTCACGTATACGCCCAACACCACACGCGTGGTGACATCGATCGCCATCGTCAGGTTCGGCCGCGCAAGAGGCTGTCGATCGATGTGATCGACCAAAAATACATCGGCCTTGGTATGATCGATTTGCACGACGTCGAGTGGGTCGGGAACGTCGAGTTTGCCAGGACGCGCTGCGAACAATTGTCCAGCTACGTCCGCGCCATGTCGCTTTGAGATGACCTTACGCTGGTCCATCGCATCTAGCCGCCGCTTAACTGTTCGACGGGTCGGAGGCTGGAAGCCCTTTGCATCACACTCTGAGCGTATCTCACGCCAAATGCGCAAAAAACTTGAACGTTCTCGAACCAGATAGTAGCGGCTAAGGGTGGTGCTGATGATGCGCTCCACATCCGGAGCAAGACGCCCTTTTCCAGGTTTAGGCCCGCGCCGACCCGGTTGCAGCGCAACGGATCGAGCATCGTTCTCTTTGAGACGACGGTAAAGCTTCCAAGTATAGCTTTTGGAAAGACCCAACTCCCATGCCGCGTCGCCAATGGCACGACCAATTGGGTCGCCCTTTTTTTCAAGCTCAAGAAGCGGCCGCAGAATAGCAGCACGATGTTTCGCAACGGCTTCAGATTTCACAGCGCGTCTTCATCACAAATCGCCGAAAGTTATCCACAGATAATCTTGTATCCTAAATTAGGGTACAGTATCCTAATTAAAGGTACAATGCCACAAATAGAGGTACAAGCAGCCATTGAAAAGTCAGGGAAAAATTAGCCTCTATTCTCTTTAATTAGGGCACAACGACATGATGCCAGAGGGCCATTTCCGCTACTCTGCAGACATCGACATTCTGGGACAGCCGCAAC
>NZ_QBFD01000004.1:44927-167249 GCF_003335585.1 Sulfitobacter sp. DFL-14
ATGCGTTCGTGGATGGTCCATTCGCCCTTCCAGCCTTTCGGAAGGATCAGCAGGTCGCCAGGGCCGATCTCGCGGGGGTTCGAACCGTCCTGGTTTTGCACGGTCGCCCGACCGGCGATGATATGGCAATATTCGCCTGCCGCCGTGCGGTCTGCGGTGAACTGACCCGGCGTGCATTCCCAGACGCCGATGTTGGTCTGGCCGTCCTCTGATGCCCACAGATTGACGGCCGCTTCGGTCTGGCCCGGGGTCAGCGTGGTCGGTTTCGGGGCGAAGTCACCCACCTCGACCGCGGAAAGATTGGAAAAACTGTTCAAGTCGATCATCGTCATGGTTCCTTTATCACTCAAAGCTGGTCGGCGCTGGATAGGCTGTAGTGGGCGCGGGCCAGCCAGTCGGGGCAAATTTCGACCCCCCAACCGGGGGCGTCCGTCACGATGGCTTGCCCGTCATCAATGCGGTAGGGGTCTGTGGTGAACAGCCCCTCTTGCCAGGGGTAGTAATCCGCGCCCTCGATGGAGAATTCGAGGTATTTTCCCGCGTTGGGAATGGCGCGCAAAAGGTGCATCGTGAACAGCGTGACCAGCGACAGGTTCGCGCAATGCGGCGTCACCGGCAGCTTCGCGGCCTCCGCCATGCGGGCAACGCGCAGGGTCCGCGCGATCCCGCCGAGATAGAGAATATCGGGCTGCACGATGTCGACGGCGCGCATGTCGATCATGCGCTTCCAGATCGTCAGATCGCAATCCTGTTCGCCCCCGGTCACATCAATGTCCAGCGTGTCGGTGACCTGCTTGGTCTGCTCCAGTTCCCAATAGGGGCAGGGTTCCTCGAAATGGCTGAAGCCGTTCTGTTCCAGCATCCGCCCGATCTCGATGGCACGGTCGGGGGAATAGCAACTGTTGGCATCGATCAGCAGGGTGGCCGTGTCGCCCATCTCGCGGTGCATGGTCGTGATGATCTCTTCGGTCCGGCCCGGCCATTCATCGCGGTTGCGTCCCACTTCGGCGCCTGCCCGGACCTTGAACGCGTCAAAACCGTGCCGGTCGCGCAGCCGCTTCATCCGGTCCGCCTCGTCTGCCGGTGCAATGTCACGCTTCATCGAACTGGCGTAGGCGCGGATCGGGCCCGGCGTCCCGCCCAGAAGTTCGGCCACGGATTTACCCGCCTGCCGCCCTCGCAGATCCCAGACCGCCGTGTCGAAACCGGCCATGGCGCGGCGCAGGTAGGATCCCGGAAACTTGTGCTCGCGTTCGGTGACGAGGTCGAGCAGGTCGTCCAGATCGCTGGTGTCCCGGTTCAGAACCCAACGCGCGACCTGCCGGTGCAGGACCTGGCATGTGATGTCGGAATTGTAAGTCGACACCTGCCCCCAACCGATGCTGCCGTCTTCGGCGGTAATGCGTACAAAGCCTACGTATTTGGTGTCGAAAGTCTCGATCCGGGTGATCTTCATCCTGCTTTATCCTTGCGTCATCAAGTCATATGCACGCTCGCCCACCATGACGGCGGCGGCGTTTGTGTTGCCCGTCGGGATGGTCGGAAAGATCGCGGCATCCGCCACGCGCAATCCGGCGATCCCGTGAACCCGCAGGTGCGGGTCCACGACAGAGGTTGCGGCGTCGGTGCCCATCCGGCAGGTGCCGCACTGGTGAAATACGGTGCCAGCCCGGTCGCGCACGAATTCAAGAATATCCGCATCGCTCTGGTAGCCCGGTCCGGGTTCAAGCTCGCTCTCTATCAGGGCTTCTAGCGCGGGCATGGACGCAATGCGCCGGATCTCGCGCACTCCGCGCACCATCAAGTCGCAGTCATGTGCACTGGTCAGGTAGCCGCCGCGCAATGCGGGCGGCGCAAAGGGGTCGTTACTGGTCAGACCGACACTGCCCCGGCTGGTGGGCTTGCAGGGGTTGAAGCCCATGCGCATCGCGGGAAAGGCATCCGGACTCATCAACGGGCGTTTGCCCTTGGGCGCGGTCGAATAGCTGAGTGGCGAAAAATAAAGCTGGGTGTCGGGCACGCCTGCACCCTTGGCTAGCCGCGTGAACCCGCCGCCCTGATTGAGGCTCATCGCCAAAGGACCCTTCTGCATCGTGACATATTGGATCCCGGCCCAGGCTTTGCCCCACCAGGGGCGCAGGGTCTGGTTCAGGCTGGGCCTGCGGGTTCTGTACAGCAGATCATAGCCCAGGTGGTCCATCAGGTTCGCCCCCACATGCGGGGCGTCCAACACGACATCAATCCCATGCTCGCGCAGATGCGCCGCAGGTCCGATCCCCGACAACATCAGAAGCTGTGGTGAATTCAGCGCCCCGCCGCACAGGATTACCTCGTTGGCAAAGGCTTTTTCGCGGCAGCCCTTCTTCACGTATTCCACCCCGGTCGCGCGCTGCCCCTCAAGCAGGATGCGCGTCGTCATGGCGGCGGTTTCGATCCGGAAGTTTGGCAGGTGCCTGGCGCCGCGCAGGTAGGCCTGCGCCGTCGATGCACGGCGTCCACCTGCGGTCGAGATCTGGTAGAACCCCGCACCGTTCATGTCGGCACCGTTGTAATCCGCGTTGGTGGGGATGCCCGCCTCTGCAGCAGCGGCGATACAGGCATGGGTCAGCGGATGCATCTGCGCGCTCATGTCCGTGACAGACAAGGGCCCGTCACCACCGCGCTCGGGGCTTTGCGCGCCCGACCAGCGTTCGATCCGCCGGAAAATCGGGGCCACGTCCTTCCAGCTCCAGCCGGGGGCAAGCGCGCCCCATTCGTCGAAATCCGCGGGATGGCCGCGGACCCAGACCATCGCGTTGATCGCGGAAGATCCGCCAAGAACCTTGCCACGCGGCCAATAGACCTGGCGGCCTTTCAGCCCCGGTTCGGGTTCGGTCGTATATTTCCAGTTGAACCGCGCGTCGTGGAACACCTTGCCATATCCCAGCGGAATATTGACCCAAGGGTGTTTCCCTGCGCCGCCCGCCTCCAGCAGAAGCACGCGCCGCCCTGCCTCTGCCAGCCGCGTTGCGAGCGGGGCGCCGGCAGAGCCGGCACCGACGACGATGTAATCATATCGTTCCATGATATCAGGTTTTGCCCCGCCCGAATATCGCCACAAGGACCATCATCAGGGTCGTGATCAGGATCATGATCGTCGAAATCGCGGCAATCGTCGGGTCGATCTGGTCGCGCAGGGCATTGAACATGTTGCGTGTCAGGGTCGGATTGTCCCCACCCGAGATGAACATGGCGATCACCACCTCATCGAAGGATGCGAGGAACGACAACAGCATCGACGTAACCACTGCAAAGCGGATTTGCGGCAGTGTGATCGTCAGGAAAGCGCGCCATCGCGGCGCTCCAAGGGACCGGGCCGCCTGTTCAAGATTCATATCAAACCCTTGCAAGGCAGATCCCGTCACGATGACCACCATCGGAATCGCCAGCAGTGAATGCGCCAGCACCAGCCCGGTGATCGTATAAAGGATCTGAAGCTTCACGTAGGCATAAAAGGCACCCACCGCGATCAGCACCACCGGCACCATCATCGGCGTGATCAGCAAGACAAAGGCGGCGCGGATATAGGGCAGCCTAGAGGCGTGAAGCGCATAGGCGGCCAGCACCCCGATCGGTGTCGCGACCAACATGGTCAGCACGGCAGTCTTGAGCGATGTCGCCGTCGCCTGCATCCATTCGGCTGATCCGAAATAGTTCCTGTACCACCGCAATGACCAGTCCTCGGGGGGGAATTCGAGATATTGCGAGTCCGAAAAGGACATCGGGATCACGATCAGCGTCGGCAGAACCAGCAGCATCATGATCACCGCGGCAAAGAGATAGAGCCACAGGCGCTGGCCATGCGTCACTTGTGTTTCGGAAGCCGGGGATTTGAGCCAGTTCAGCATCAGTGACCTCCCCCCGCCATCTGCTCCAGCCGGGTGAACCGCGACGCGATCCACAGGATTATGACGGTCAGCGCCAACAGCACCACGCCGAGCGAGCTGGCCGCACCCCAATTTACGAAAAGCTCGATGTTGGAGACGATTTTCATCGACACCATGATAACGCGCCCACCGCCCAGAACCGCCGGGGTGACGAAAAAGCCCAGGCACAGCACGAAGACCATCAGCGATCCCGCGAACAGGCCCGGCGTGGACAGCGGGAAAAAGACCGTCCAGAAGGCGCGGCGCGGGCTGGCGCCAAGGTTCGACGCAGCCTTGAGGTAATCCTTGTCGATCGCGCGCATCGCGCCATAGACGGGCAGGATCAGAAAAGGCAGCATGATGTGTACCATGCCAATCAGCGTCCCGGTCATGTTGTGTACGAATTTCAGCGGTTCGTCCCAAAGTCCGAGGCTGATGGCCCATTGGTTCACCAAACCCTGTTTCTGCAACAGGACCAGCCATGCGTAGGTGCGTACCAAAAGCGAGGTCCAGAAGGGCAGCAGCACCGTCACCAGACACAGGTTGGCCCAGCGTGTTGGCAGCTGTGATATAAAATAGGCCAGCGGATAACCGATAACGATGCACAGCACCGTGGTCAGGATACTGACCTGAAAGGTGGTCACAAATATCCGCAGATAGGATTTGCGCGACACCATCCGCTCGTAATTCTCAAGCGAAAAGTTCCCGTCAGCCCCGACAAAAGACACGTAGAACAGCCAGCCCACCGGGATCACCAGGATGACCAGCACCAGAAGAATTGCGGGCGATGCGAGGCCGAACAGCTTCCACCGTTCCAGCCGTTCATCCCGGCGCAGGCCTGCGGCATGAAGATCGGTCACCGACATCTACCTCTGCCCATCTGCGATGACGACCGTATCGGCCTTGTGCAACCCCAGTTTCACCGCATCTCCCACCTGTGGCAGCTTGCCAAAGGTCCCTTCGCGGATCGCCCCGCGCACGGCGATTTCGCTGCCGTCCGGCAGGCGTGCATACAGCAGATAGCTTTCGCCCTGATAGACCAGCTCGGTCACCTTGGCGTCGAAGATATTGGTATCGTCGGGCAAATCACCCGTCAGCAGCCGGACCCGTTCGGGCCGCACCATCAGCAGCAGGTCGTTCCCGTCAGGCATCGCGCCGTCCATCAGCAGCTTAGCACCGGCAAAGCTGACACCCGCACCCCCGCGTGCCACGGGCAGGAAAGACGAATCCCCGATGAAATCGGCGACGAACTTGTTGGCGGGCCGGTCGTACAATTGCTGGGGTTCGGCAAGCTGCATGATGCGGCCGTGGTTCACCACCGCGATCCTGTCCGACATCGTCAGCGCCTCGCGCTGGTCGTGCGTGACGTAGACGGTCGTCATACCCAACTGTTCATGCAAATGCCGCAACTCGATCTGCATCCGGTCGCGCAGCTTCTTGTCCAGCGCGCTGAGCGGTTCGTCCATCAGCAGGATGCGGGGTTCGAACACAATGGACCGCGCCAGGGCCACCCGCTGTTTCTGGCCCCCCGACAGTTGGTCGATCCCGCGATCACCGTAACCGCCAAGCTGCACAAGTTCCAACGCCCTGTCGATCCGGTCTCGGGCCTCAGCCTTGGGCACATTGCGCAGTTTCAACGGATAGCCGACATTGCCCGCCACGGTCATGTGCGGAAACAGCGCGTAATTCTGAAACACCATGCCGACGCCGCGCAGGTGGGGCGGCGTGCGGATCATCTCGTCATCGCCAAACTTGAGACTGCCGCGATCCGGGCGCGTGAAACCCGCGAGGACCATGAGCAACGTCGTCTTGCCCGACCCGGACGGGCCCAGAAGGGTGAGAAACTCGCCGCTCTTCACATTAAGCGACACGCCATCCAAGGCATGGACCGAGCCATAGGTCTTGGTGACATCGCGGACGGTGATGGGCAACGCTCCGGTTTTCGCTGTCAATTCTTCACTCCCTCAACTGCAGATGGCAGGAGGCCGGCAATGACCGGCCCCCGATGGCGGCATGTACTTATTCGGTCAGCATTTCCTGGTACATTTCCGCCGCGATGGTTTCCCACTTGGTGTACCATTCCAACGAGATCGGAAGCTGCATCGCCATGTTCGCGGGCGAAGAAGGCAGGACCGCCGCCACTTGTTCGGTGATTTCGCCGGTCTCGTAAGCCGCGCCGTTGGTCGGCCCGTAGGTGATGAACTTGGGCAGATCGTCCTGGTATTCGGCCTTGGAAATCTCGGCGATGAATTCCATCGCCAATTCCTTGTTTGGCGCCCCCTTCGGGATCGCGAAGCAATCGTAGTCGAGCAGTCCCTGGTCAAAGTTATAGGACACTTCGGCACCATCTGCAGCGGCATTGTCAAAACGGCCGTTCCAGCCGGTGGTCATGTCGACTTCGCCGTCCTTCATCAGCTGCGCATGCTGCGCGCCCGAGGTCCAGAAAACCGCAATGTTCGGCTTCAACTCGCGGATCTTGTCCAGCGCGCGTTCAATGCCTTCTTCGCTGTCCAACTCGGTATAAACGTCCTCGGGGGCGACACCCAGCGCCATCATCGCAGGCTCAAGCGCGCCTGCAACCGTGCCACGATAACCGCGCGAACCGGGGAATTTCTCCGTGTCAAAGAAATCGGCCCAACCACGGGGTCCGTTGTCGCCATAGGTCTTGGTGCTGTAGGCGGGCACAACCGAAAAGACATCTCCGCCAACGCAATATTCACTGTAAAAGGCATCGGGAAAGCGGCTGACGTCGATCATGTCATAGTCGAGCGGTTCCAGCAGACCTTCCGCGCCGGCGCGCGCCGCCGATCCCGATCCGCTGGCCACAACATCAAGCGTGACCTGCCCCGATGTGACCTGCAAACGGACATCCGACATCCCGCCGTAGGATTCCTGTTTCACTGTAACGCCGGTCGCGGCTTCGTATGGCTCAAACAGCGCTTTGCTCTGTGCATCCTGATAGGACCCGCCCCAGCTTGCGACGGTCAGCGACTTTTCTTGTGCCAGCGCCGTCGTGGCCAATAGGCTTGCGGCAATTGTAAGTGCAATCTTGTGGTTCATATCGTACTCCTCTGTTGGTTGCTGGCCCCGGTTTTCCGGTGACCTGTTGATTATACCTGTGCCGGTTCCGCCCGATCCCGCGCGCCCTGCCCTGCCCTTTTGCGTTGCTGGCCATCCCGCCAGCGATACCAGGCGACGGCCGCAGGCAGGAACCAGGGCCGTCCCGTGTAAAAGGGCCGCGTCGGAAAGGGCAGATCGTCAAAGGCAGTGCGCCCCTCGGCCAGTCCCAGCACCTTCTGGCCCATGCGCATACCAAGGTAGGATGACATCGCTACGCCCGACCCGCAGTATCCCATCGCGTAATGCACGCCGTCATGGGTGCCGGTATGGGCCAACGCGTCAAAGGTATAGGCGACGGTACCGCTCCAGCTGTGGCTGATCCGGGTTGCGCGCAGTTCGGGAAAGATCTGGCACATCGCCTTGTGCAACCGCGGGCCGCTGACCGCAGGATCGGTTTCCCCGGCGGACACACGCCCGCCGAACAGCACGCGCCTGCGGTCGGGCGAGGTGCGATAGTAATAGATGACCTTGCAGGTGTCGGTCACAACCCGACCTGTAGGGAACAGACGGTCGATCAGGGCTGGGTCCAGCGGTTCGGTCGCAATAATATAGCTGCCAATCGGGATGACCCGGCGTTGATGCCAGGGGGTCGCACCAACAGTATAGCCGTTGGTCGCGACGATCACCTCACGCGCCCGCACCAGGCCTCTCGATGTGCGCACCTCGTGCCCCTGCGGACCGGACGCAATATCCAGCACCCGGGTCTGCGCCAGAACCTGCGCGCCGGCATTCAGCGCGGTTTGCAGCAATCCCCGCATATATTGCGCCGGGTCAAGCGCGCCATGTGCCGCAAAGACGGCGGCCCCATGGTAGGCATCCGTCCCCAGTTCGGCCCGCTGTTCCGCGCGGGAAATCATTTCGACGTCGGTGTTCTCGGTGCGCCGCAGCAGGTCAGCCTCGCGGGCCAGCACCTCATAGGCTTCCGGTGTATGCGCCGCGTGAACCCGCCCCGACCGCTGGAAATCACAGTTTATGTTTTCGGCAGTGATACGATCCTCGATCCACTGAAGCGCCGCATCTCCCTCCGCGCGAATGGCCTTTGCCCTCTTCGCGCCATGGCGCGATGTCAGCTTGGCCAGAGACGGCTTGATGCCCGTCCCAACCTGTCCCCCATTCCGCGAACTGCAACCCCAGCCAGGAGTCTCGGCCTCTACCACCAACGTGCTGCGCCCGCCGCGCGCGGTTTCTATCGCCGCGTTCAGACCGGTGTAACCGGAACCGACAATCAGGACATCCACCGTTGGCGGCAGGTCGACCTGCGGCACATCGGGCGGTGACAACCCGTCCAGCCAATAGGACGTGTCCGACCAATCCTGCGCCCACAGACTTGGCTCGCGGTCTGCAGCATTTCGTCCACCCCTGTTCATGTGGCTCGTACTCCCGTTGAACCCAGATTTTCATCGAGAGTAGGAGGCACTCTTGGATTTAGCAATTTAATGTGTGTAATAGTATATTTCGATTTCTTTATACAAAAAAAGGGCGTTCCAACCATGCCACTGAAGTTGCGACATCTCGAAGTCTTCAATGCGGTGTTCGAAACCGGATCGATCAGCAACGCCGCGCTGCGCCTGAACCTGACCCAGCCTGCCGTCAGCATCGCGCTTGGCAACTTGGAAGAGGAACTTGGTTTTCGCCTCTTTCACCGCAAGCGCGGGTTTTTCGCCCCGACGGGCGAGGCGCTGCAATTGCGCGGCGAGGTCACCCAAGGCTTGATGGCGCTTGGCCGGGTCGAAAAGCGCGCCGACGAAATCCGGCGCGGATCGGCCCGGGGTCTCAGTCTTGCGACCAACGGTGCCTTGTCGATGAATTTCCTGCCGCGCGTCATTACCGAATTCCAGATCCTGCACCCCGGAACGCCGATCGAACTACGGGTCCATTCTTCGCGGCAGATCGCAGATTGGACAGCCAGTGGCCAGATCGACATCGGCCTGATCGACTCCCCTGTTCCGGTCGCCGGGTTGAAAGCCTCAGTCTTTGCGATGGAATGTGTGTGCATCATGCGCCAGGACGATAAACTGGCCAGCCGCGATGTCATCACCCCCGCTTGTCTGGCCGACCGCGAGATGATCGGAATCAACGGCGACCATGCGCTGGACCGCCAGTTGAACCAGATGATGTTCGAGGTCGGCTTGCCACTGCATTATCGTGCGTTCAGCTACTATTATGCCATCGCGCGCAATATGGTTGCCGCTGGCGGGGGCCTCGCGATCATTGACCCGATCAATGCCAAAGCAGATCTGGGGGATGGCGTCATCTGGCGTCCTTTTGCTCCGCTCATCCTGCACGAGACCGTGATGATCTCCTCCAGGGATCATCCCGCTTCAGAGGTCCGAGAGCAGATGCAGGATTTCGTACAACACAGCATCTCGCCCTTCACATTGCCCGGAGGGAGGTGATCCCACCTCTGCCCAGACCGAAATGCAACAGTTTCAAGAGCTTCAGCACGCGCATAGGTGATCCGTGACCGGTTCCGGGCTAGTCTGTCGACTGGTCGGCTACAGGTTTGACCGGCGCTAGGGTCATGCTGGTTGCATTCTCCACCCACGGCGCTTTTTTCCTATGCATTACGCCATAACCGCCCCGCCCTGTTGTACTCGGCTGAGTCCAATAAGTTTGCATTATCGGCCTTTTATGTCTAGCCTTCCGCAAAACCACAAGATCATGGGGTTGAACGCAAGATGTCGACAGATTCGAGGAAACCTGCCAGTTCCAATAACGCCCTCCTCTCCCCGCCCGAGGGGGTGGCTGGATCCGGCAATCTGGACCGGTTGGTGGACAGCGCGCGGGACTATGCCCGCGCCGCCGCCTCGGACAATACCCTCAAGGCCTATGCCAGGGACTGGGCGCATTTTACCCGTTGGTGCCGGGTGAAGGGCACAGAGCCCCTGCCCCCCTCGCCCGAGATGATCGGCCTTTATCTCGCGGATATGGCAGCCCCCGTGGGCAAGGCCCCTGCCCTGCGCGTCAGCACCATCGAACGCCGCCTCTCGGGCCTCGCCTGGAACTACGCACAGCGCGGGTTGAGCCTGGACCGGCAGAACCGGCACATCGCTTCGGTGCTGGCCGGGATCAAGCGCAGGCATGCCCGTCCGCCGGAACAGAAGGCGGCGATCATGAGCGAAGACATCCGCGCCATGGTGGCCTGCCTGCCCTTCGATCTGCGCGGGCTCAGGGACCGGGCGATCCTGCTTGTCGGCTATGCCGGTGGCCTGCGCCGCAGCGAGATCGTCAGCTTGGATCACGGCAAGGACGATACGCCAGATTCGGGCGGCTGGGTCGAGATTCTGGAGGACGGCGCCCTGCTCACCCTCAACGCCAAGACCGGCTGGCGCGAGGTAGAGATCGGGCGCGGATCCTCAGATCAGACCTGCCCGGTACATGCTCTGGAGCAATGGCTGCATTTCGCCAGGATCGACTTTGGCCCGATTTTCGTGGGCACCTCGCGGGACGGCAAGCGCGCCCTGGAAACACGGCTGAATGACAAGCACATCGCGCGGCTGATCAAGCGCTGCGTGCTGGAGGCGGGCATCCGGGCGGAGCTGCCGGAGAAGGATCGGCTAGCGCTGTTCTCTGGCCATTCGCTGCGGGCGGGCCTTGCCTCTTCGGCGGAGGTGGATGAGCGCTATGTCCAGAAGCAACTTGGCCATGCCAGCGCGGAAATGACCCGCCGCTATCAGCGACGGCGCGATCGGTTCCGGGTTAACCTGACCAAAGCGGCCGGGTTGTGAGGCAGAGTTCACAGCTGTGAACTGCGGGCGTTCGGTGCATTCATGAAATGTTCACAGCTGTGAACTCATACCGCCCGCGCCTCCAAGGCCCGGATCATTGCACCGCAGGAGAACAGACCCCTCTCCGCTTTCTGACCCAGGGACCGCAGATAGGCGGAGGGGCTTTTGATCTCGGAGAAACGCTCCAACATCGCTGCTAGCGTTGTCGCAGCCTGCTCCCTGCCCAATCGGCATTTCGCTTCCTGCCAGACAGATGCCGCGATTCCCATCATCGGACTGACGACATCGGAAAGACGGATCAGGTCTTCCCAATGGCGCACGGCGGCCTGAGAAAAAGTTTGTATCTCTTTGCAAGACTCCAACACCTGCTTCAGCGGTGGCGGCTGATGGGTTTGCGAGACATCGGCATCAGAGGCTTTGACCGGGGCAGCCTTTGGCACCACGTTCGTTTTTTTTCTATCAATATATTCTTTATCTGAACTCTGATGGTGCTGCTCAATCCCGGCGTCGCTGGTGCTCAGTTCTTGTGTTTCAGGCAGGTCGATCGCGGCGATGACTTCCTCCAGGGCGGCGGTCATTTCGACGCTGAGACGGGTCAGATCCCCGATGCTCAGCTTTCTGCGCAGGTCGCGGGCTGTCAGACGGGCGAGGTCGCTCATCCGGTCCCAGAGGGGCAGGTCGGGCCGCTGGCTGATGCCATAGTCCACATAGCCCGCCAGGTCGCGCCGCATCAGGCTGACCATTTCGCGCAGGCGTTTGCGACGTGCCTCTGCCTGTTCCAGGCGGTCGGCAATCTGGCGGAACTCCTCGAACCGGACAGCCAGGGGGGAGAGGTCAAACCCATAGGCCAGCTTGGCACCGCCATTGCGGCGGACATAGCGTTTGCCGTTGGGGCTGTCGCGGCGCAGGATCATGCCTGTATCGACCAGACGCGCGATATGGCGCCGCATGGTGGAGCAGGGCATGCCGTTCAGCCGCTCGCAGATAGCCTTGTTGGAGGGGTAGACAATCGCGGGTGGATTGTCTGCGCCAAGGGCGGTTTCGGGGTGGAATCCGAGCAGTGCCTGCAGAACTGTCAGGTCGCGGTCGGAGAGGTTGAAATGCTGACGCGCGGCGGCAAGTTTGCGCAGGGCGTCCCATTTGCTGATTTCTGTGGTGACGGGCCGATCTGCCTGTGCCTGCCGTTCCAACTGGACAGTAGAGATCGGTCGCCGAAACGACGATACCGGTGTGTATTCCATTTTTATGTACACGAAGACAAAAAAATAGCGGTCCGCGAATCACTTTGGACTTGCGAATTTGGGCTCCGACCACTAGCTTGAAGGTGCTAGAAACAAGTCAGGGTCTCGTGGAGCTTCGTCTTTGCGGGACCTTTTCTTTTAGTCTTGTCCGTGTCTCCTTTTCATTGTTGCTCTTTTCCTCAGTCTTCGCCGCGCTGAAGCCAGCGCGCGTGAAGTTCTTCGATCAGGGGCTGGCCTTGCGCCTCTACCCAATCGGCAAATGGTCCTTTTTCGAGTTCAAACGACACCCCCTTGGCGGACCGCACCAGCTGTCCTGCCGTCCGGCCATCTACCGTCAGATTGACGCTTAACTTGCGCGGGCGGGCAGGGGGGGCCTTGGCGGATTTCCGGGCCGGGCGTTCGGGCACGCCTGCGGCCTCGAACACAGCCTCAAACGCCCTGACAGAGACTTCATTCGGCTCTGCCGAGGCGTCGTCGATCACCATGGCCACCTCGGCCTCGCTGCGCAGGCTTTCGGCCACTTCGATCAACCGGTCGCGGTTGATCTGGCGTTCCTCGATGGCTTTGCCCAGGGCTTCCCACCGGGGGCGGCCAATGCCATGAGCAGGACCGATGGCCCGGATCAGCGCGCGACCGATCATCTCGGCGATGGCGATGGCCATGGAAACGGAGGATTTGGTGACGGTCAGGACCTCGGCCACCTGGGTCTGGTTGCCAAAGCCCGTTTCCACCAGTCCCTGCGCAAAAAGCGCCCTTTCGATGAAGGACAAATCGCGCCGGGCCATGTTTTCGGATATCTGCGCCTTGACCGCGTCATCGTCGCCCATGCTTGCGATCAGCGCGCGCACGGTTGTCACCTTGGCGGAATTGCGGATCGCCTGAAGCCTGCGCCGCCCATAGACCAGCAGATAGCGGTCGGGCGTGGTGGGGTGACGACGCACAAGAATAGGCACTGTCTGCCCGTTAGCCTCTATTGCGTCGCGCAGATCGACCACATCATCTGGGTCGAGCCTGTCGGCGATCCTGCCATCCTCGATGGTATCGGGGTCCAGCTCCCAGACCTGATGCGAATCCACCGCGTCGCGCGCAGAGCGCAGCGCCCGGTTGGTCGACATCATCGAACTGCCCGGGGCAGGGGGGGCATGCCCCGCCGCTGCCAACCCGTCGAGCATCGTCATTCGTTTTTTCCTGGTCGTCATGTCCTGCCCCATGTGCGCTGGATCAGTTCAGAGATTTCATCGTTGACGGCATTGAGGCTTTCGACCGCGCGGTCATAGGTGCTGCGGGTGAAAGCGCTGCGTTCTACCTCGTATAGAGTCTGTTTTGTGAGCCCCGCATCGGAGATTGCGGTGGATTTGAGCTGCGGTGCATTCAGCACCTTGTCGCCGTACATGGTGCGCAGAAAGGCGACGATACGGTTCTGCGGCGCATCTGCCGGTTCGTAGCGTGTCAGCAGGTAGCGCATCCAGTCATGGCTCATGTCCGCGCCGGATTCGGCGATCACATCCATCAGGTCGGCGGTCATGCGCAGGAATTGCGACATCGACATCACGTCGAGCATTTCGGGGTGGATGGTGACCAGGACGCCTGTCGCCGCAGAGAGGGCCGACATGGTCAGGAAGCCAAGCTGCGGCGGACAGTCGATGACAACCACGTCATAGGCGTCATCCACCTGCATCAGAGCCTCTTTTACCCGGAAAAAGAACAACCCGGCCTTGCCCTGTGACAGGGCGCGGGGGGTTTCATGTTCGAATTCCATCAATTCGAGGTTGCCGGGGATCAGATCCAGATTGGGGATATAGGTCTTGCGGATGATATCCGCGATGGGCACGGGTGAATCGTATCTGATGGCGTCATAGAGCGTGCCGCCGTCGTGCAGATCGAATTCGGGCTGAACCCCGTGCAGGGCGGTGAGCGATGCCTGCGGGTCCAGGTCGATGGCCAGCACGCGGTAGCCCTTGAGGGCGAGCCGCTGGGCCAGATGGGCGGAGGTTGTCGTCTTGCCCGATCCGCCCTTGAAGTTCATCACGCCGATGACCTGCAGATGATCGCCCTCGCGCCGGCCGGGCAGGTAATCCCCCGGTTTGCGTGCGGTTTTTTCCAGCAGGACGCGCAGATCGTGGATGTCATGTGCCGAGTAATGCCGCCGGTTGCCCGGTGTCAGGGCAGGGGAGGGGCCGCGCCCTTCGAGGTGCAGCTTGCGCAGGTAGCTGTCGTTGACGCCAAGCATGGCTGCAGCCTCACCGGAGGTGAAGGTGCGCATGGATTTCTGCGCATTCGGCGGGAACAGGTTCTCGCGTTGTGCGTGCAATTGGCCTGAGAGCCATTCCGCATGTTGACGGATGACGGAATTCAGGTCGTCTGTTTGTTTGGTGCTGCTCATCTGCCCTCTGTCTCTTGTCCCGTGTTCACGGAACATGGCGTTTATCGCCTTGTTTCCGTGACTATTGACCAAAGGGGGAGAGTCGCGCAAGGCTTTTCTACATTCCGCGGTCCCGGGATGAGGGATTACAAGGCTCTAGAGGGGCATGTTAGAGCCTGAAACGCGATCAGACCAGTCCATGAATGACGAATGCGGTGGTGCCGGTGCGGGCCGCGGTGCGGCAGATCCTGCGCCAAATTCCCGGTTGAGGTGAACCCGCAGAAGGTTGATTGACGTACCTCAGAATTTGATGAATCCTTGGGCAAGGGGAGGATTCGTCAATGAGCGGACCAACGGTACGGGACGTGGCAGAGGCTGCGCAGGTCAGCCTTGCGACGGTGGACCGGGTTCTGAACAATCGGGGTGGCGTGTCGGCGAAGGTGGTCGACCGGGTGAGGGCGGCTGTGGCGCGGACCGGTTATGTCCGCAATCTGGCGGCTGCGAATCTGTCGCGGCGCCGGGTTTACCGGTTTTGTTTTGTGGTGCCGTCGGGGGACACCGGTTTTGTCGCGCTGCTGCACGAGGCGCTGGCGCGCGAACAGCAGCGGCTGATGGAGGAACAGGTGCTGGTGCAGGTTGTTCCGACCAAAGCGTTCGACGTGGAAGACCAGGTTGCCGCGCTGCGCAATCTTGATTGTGACGCGGTGGCGGTGATGGCCAGCGAGGCGCCCGAGATCAACGAGGAAATCGCGTCGCTGCATGCTTCGGGCGTGCGGGTGATCAGCCTTGTGGCGGATTTGCCGAGTTCGGGGCGTGATGCCTATGTGGGGCCGGACAATGTCATGGCGGGGCGGACCGCCGGTGAGTTCATGGGGCGGTTCATCAGGGATCAGGGCGATGTTCTGATGATTGCGGGGTCGCTGGCGGCGCGGGATCACAGCGAGCGTCTGCTGGGGTTCCGGATGGTGATGCAGGAACGCTTTGGCGGCTGCACGCTGCTGCCTGCGGCGCAGGGGGGCGACAATGCCGGCCGGGTCGAGCAGATCGTGCTGGAGGCGGCCCGCGACCGGCGGCTTGCCGGGATCTATGCCATCGGGGCGGGAAACCGCGGGCTGGTGCGCGCGGTGCGGACGCTGGACCCGAAACCGATCACAATCGTGCATGAGCTGACGCCCACATCCCGCGAGGCGCTGCGCAGCGGCACATTCGATCTGGTCATCGACCAGGACATCCTTTCGGGGGTCATTGCCGCCGTCAAGATCATGAGGGACCTGACCGAAGCCACCACACCGCCTGCCGATGCCGGCAGGATCAAATTAAACATCTACAGTCGTGAGAACATACAGTGAGCCAATATTTCGCAGACATCGCCCCGGTGACATTCGAAGGTGCAGACAGCACCAATCCGATGGCCTTCCGTCACTACAACCCGCAGGAAAAGCTGGGCGGCAAGACGATGGAGGAGCATCTGCGCTTTGCCGTCTGTTACTGGCACAACTTCGTCTGGGAGGGGAACGACCCCTTTGGCGGGCAGACCTTCCAGCGCCCGTGGTTTCCCGCGGATACGATGGAGCTGGCGCGCGCCAAGGCCGATGCCGCCTTCGACATGTTCCGCATTCTGGGCGTGCCGTTCTTCTGTTTTCACGACCATGACGTGCGCCCGGAGGGCAGCAACCTGGCCGAGAGCCACAAGCGGCTGAACGAGATGGCCGATTATTTCGAGAAGAAGATGGCGGATGGCGGCCCGAAGCTGCTCTGGGGTACGGCGAACATGTTCTCCAACCGGCGCTACATGTCGGGGGCGAGCACCAACCCGGATCCGGATATCTTTGCCTATTGTGCCTCGACGGTGAAGACCTGCATGGATGTGACGCACCGGCTGAACGGCGAGAACTATGTGCTGTGGGGCGGGCGCGAGGGCTATGAGACCTTGCTGAACACCGATCTGGGCCGGGAGCTGGAGCAGATGGGCCGGTTCCTGTCGATGGTGGTCGAATACAAGCACAAGATCGGCTTCAAGGGGGCGATCCTGATCGAGCCGAAGCCGCAGGAGCCGACCAAGCATCAGTATGATTTCGACGTTGCCACGGTCTATGGTTTCCTCAAGCGGTTCGGGCTGGAGAACGAGGTGCAGGTGAACGTGGAGCAGGGCCATGCCATTCTGGCCGGCCATTCGTTCGAGCATGAGCTGGCGATGGCGCGGACGCTGGGGATCTTCGGCTCCATCGACATGAACCGCAATGATTACCAATGCGGCTGGGACACCGACCATTTCCCGAACTCTCCGTCAGAGGCGGCACTGGCCTATTACGAGGTGCTGATGGCGGGCGGGTTCACCACCGGCGGCACCAATTTCGACGCAAAGCTGCGGCGGCAGTCGCTGGATGCCGAAGACCTGATTGCGGCCCATGCGGGCGCGATGGACATTTGCGCGCGGGGGTTGAAATCGGCCTGGCGGATGATCGAGGATGACGCGCTGGAGGGGCCGCGCCGCGCCCGTTACGCCGGTTGGGAAAGCAGCGAGGCACAGGCGATGCTGGCCAAGGATGCCACGCTGGACGGCATTGCCGCCCGTGCGGAGGCAGCGGATCTGAACCCGCAGCCGGTTTCCGGCGCGCAGGAGAAGCTTGAGAATATCGTCAACCGCTACGTTTGACAAAAGGGAGGAATGAAATGAAAACAATAAAGGGACCGGCGCTTTTTCTGGCGCAATTTGCAGGCGATGAAGCGCCGTTCAATTCATGGGATGCGATCACCAAATGGGCCGCCGATTGCGGCTACAAGGGGGTTCAGGTGCCAAGCTGGGATGCGCGGTTGATCGACCTGGAGCAGGCCGCGACATCAAAGGATTATTGCCAGGAGTGGGCCGGACAGGCCGAGGCCAATGGCGTGGAGGTGACCGAGCTTTCGACGCATCTGCAAGGGCAGCTGGTTGCGGTGCATCCTGCCTATGACGATGTCTTTGACGGCTTTGCCGCCGAAAGCGTGCGGGGCAACCCCAAGGCGCGGCAGGCCTGGGCGGTCGATCAACTGAAAAAGGCGCTGACGGCCTCGGCCCATCTGGGCATCGGGGCGCATGCGACATTTTCGGGCGCGCTGGCCTGGCCCTATGTCTATCCCTGGCCGCAGCGGCCCGTGGGGCTGGTTGAACAGGCCTTTGACGAATTGGCAAAACGCTGGACGCCGATCCTGGACCATGCGGAGGATTGCGGCGTTGATGTCTGCTATGAAATCCATCCGGGCGAGGACCTGCACGACGGGGTTTCCTTTGAGATGTTCCTGGAGCGCACCGGCAATCACCCAAGGGCCAACATGCTGTACGACCCGTCGCATTACGTGCTGCAATGTCTGGATTACCTCGACAATATCGACATCTACCGCGACCGCATCCGCATGTTCCATGTCAAGGATGCGGAGTTCAATCCGACCGGGCGGCAGGGTGTCTATGGCGGTTATCAGTCCTGGGTCGACCGCGCGGGCCGTTTCCGCAGCCTGGGGGATGGCCAGGTGGATTTCGGTGCCGTGTTTTCCAAGATGGCGGCCAATGACTTTGACGGCTGGGCCGTGGTGGAATGGGAATGTGCGCTCAAGCATCCCGAAGATGGTGCGCGCGAGGGGGCGCAATTCGTCAAGGATCATATCATTCGCGTGACCGAACGCGCCTTTGACGATTTTGCGGATGGCGGTGCGGATGACACGCTGAACGCCAAGATGTTGGGGCTTTCGTGATGGCACGGATAACTGGTGAAGCAGAAGACGGCTCTGCGCAGGAGGCATATTACGTAAAGGGTCGTAAACCGGGGGCAGATGGTCGAACCAAAGGGTTTCGGTGTTTCCCAAGCTCGTCAAACAACGCGCGGGACAGTCATTCTTTCGAGACGGAAAATGAAGCAATCAGCTTCCTTCGGAAGAACCGCAGTTGGGGCATCAGGATGCGCCCGAGTGCGTCCATTATCTACAGCACTATTAAGATAGATGGAGTATCCCGATGAAACCTATCAGACTGGGCATGATCGGCGGCGGCAATGACGCATTCATCGGCGGGGTGCATCGCATCGCCTCGCGTATCGACGGGCGGTTTCAGCTGGTTGCGGGGGCGCTGTCCTCCACTGCGGAGAAATCCAGGGCTTCGGGTGCTGCACTCGGGCTGGCTGAGGACCGCTGTTATGGCGATTTCACCGAGATGGCGAAACGCGAGGCGCGGCTGAAGGATGGTGTGGAGGCGGTGGCGATTGTCACGCCGAACCACGTTCATTACCCGGCGGCGCGCGAATTCCTGAAACGCGGCATTCACGTGATCTGTGACAAGCCGCTGACCTCGACCCTGGCAGATGCGAAAAAGCTGGTTGCGGCGGCGGATAAATCGGATGCGCTGTTTGTGCTGACGCATAATTACACCGGCTATCCGATGGTGCGGCAGGCCCGTGAGATGGTGCGGCAGGGCGACATTGGGAATCTACGCGTTGTGCAGGTTGAGTACCCGCAGGACTGGCTGACCGATGCGGTCGAAGCCGATGGCAGCAAGCAGGCGGAATGGCGCACCGACCCGGAGCGTTCCGGCGCGGGGGGCTGTGTGGGCGATATCGGCACGCACGCCTATAATCTGGCGCGCTTTGTCACCGGGTTGCAGCTGGAAAGCCTTGCGGCGGACCTGAGCACCTTTGTCGAGGGGCGGCGGCTGGATGACAACGTGCATGTGATGTTGCGTTTCGAGGGCGGGGCCAGGGGCATGTTGTGGTCGTCGCAGGTGGCGCCGGGCAATGAGAACGGTCTGCGGCTGCGCGTTTATGGCGACAAGGGCGGGCTGGAATGGGCGCAGGAAGACCCGAACTACCTGTGGTTCACGCCGCATGGCGAACCCAAGCGCCTGCTGACACGCAACGGGGCAGGGGGGCTGGATGCCAATATCAACGCCTCACGCATTCCGCCGGGACACCCCGAGGGCTATCTTGAGGGCTTTGCCAATATCTACAACGAGGCGGCGGATCTGATCGTTGCGGCGCGCGACGGCAAGACGCCGGATCACCTGTTGCCCACGGTGCGGGATGGGCTGGAGGGTGTTGCCTTTATCGATGCCTGTGTGCGGTCGTCGAAGCGTGATGCGGCGTGGGTCAGGCTATGAGCGAAACCCGTGCTCTCACGCTGGTTGATGTCTGCCGGAGTTTCGGGCCGGTGCAGGTATTGCATGACATCAGCCTGACGCTGCGGCCCGGAGAGGTGCATGCCCTGATCGGAGAGAACGGGGCGGGCAAATCGACGGCGATGAAGATCATGTCGGGCTATCTGGAGCCGACGAAGGGGCAAGTGAAGCTGGACGATGCGCCGGTGCGCTTTGCCTCTTCGCAGGAGGCCGAGGCGCAGGGGGTTGTGCTGATCCATCAGGAGTTCAACCTGGCGGATCAGCTGAGCGTGGAGCAGAACATCTTTCTGGGTCACGAGAAACGGCGCGGGCTGTTCCTGGACAAGGGGTGGATGCAGGCGGAGACGCGCAGGCTGCTGGACCGGCTGAACTGCAAGGTGTCGCCCACCGCGCGGGTCCGCGACATTTCCAATGCGGACAAGCAGATGGTCGAGATCGCCAAGGCGCTGTCGCGGCGCGCGCAGGTGTTGATCATGGATGAACCCACCGCCGTGCTGACAGAGCGCGAGGCGGAGGTGCTGTTCGAGCAGGTGGAGCGGCTGAAGGCCGAGGGGGTGGCGATCCTGTTCACTTCGCACAAGCTGGATGAGGTGAAGCGGATTTCCGACCGGATCACGGTGCTGCGCGACGGGCATGTGGTGGCGCAGGGCATGACGAGCGAGTTCAACGAGGACCAGATGGCCGAGGCGATGGTGGGGCGCGATGTGTCGTCGCTCTATCCGGTGCGCTCTGTCGCGGTGGGCGATGAGCCGGCGCTGGAGGTCACGGGGCTGAATGTGCCGGGCTACGCCCGTGACATCAGCTTTACCCTGCGCAAGGGCGAGATACTGGGGATTTCCGGGCTGATCGGTTCGGGCCGTACCGAGGCGATGGAGGGGCTGACGGGGCTGCGCACTGCGCAGGGCGATGTGCGCATCAATGGCAAGCCCGTCACCCTGCGGTCGCCGCAACAGGCGCAGGCGGCGGGGCTGTGCTACCTGACCGAGGACCGCAAGGGCCGGGGGTTGCTGCTGCAAAAAGGGATGCGCGAGAACCTGACCCTGCAGGCGCTGCCGGAGTTCACCAACTGGCTGATAGATCACAAGGCGGAAGACGCGGCGCTGACCAGGGCGATTGCCGATTTCGACATCCGCTGCCCGACCCGCGAGGTGCTGGTGGGCAACCTGTCGGGGGGCAACCAGCAAAAGCTGCTGATCGCGAAGATCATGCTGACCGAGCCGGATATCGTCATCATCGACGAGCCGACGCGGGGCATCGACATCGGCACCAAGCAACAGATTTACGAATTCATCCATGCGCTGTCGGCGGCGGGCAAATCCATCATCGTGGTCAGTTCCGAGATGCAGGAGGTCATTGGCCTTGCGGATCGGGTGCTGGTCATGCGGCTGGGCACCATCGCGGGCGAAGTCAGCGGAGATGACATGACAGAAGACAAGATCGTGCGGCTGGCCATGGGCCTGGGCGCGACAAGGCAAGAGGCAATTTGATGACAGCCACCGAAACACAGCCCTCACGGGCAACCAGAGGCGTGAACCTGAAAGTGCTGGGTCCGATCCTGGCACTGGTCGTGCTGGTGATCGTCGGCGCGGCGCTGAACGGGAATTTCCTGAGCGCGGCCAATATCACCAACGTCCTGTCGCGGTCCGCCTTTATCGGGATCATCGCGGTGGGCATGACATTTGTCATCACGGCCGGCGGGCTGGACCTGTCGGTTGGCTCCATGGCGGCCTTCATTGCCGGGCTGATGATCCTGGTGATGAACGCCATGCTGCCGGTGATGGGGCCGGGGTGGCCGCTGGTCTTTGTCGGCATGCTGACGGCGATGGTGGCGGGCACGCTTGCCGGTTTCGTCAATGGTTTCCTGATCACGACGATGCGGATCGAGGCGTTTATCGTGACGCTGGGCACCATGGGCATCTACCGCAGCCTGGTCACCTGGCTGGCCGATGGCGGCACGCTCTCGCTGGATTTCGGGATGCGGTCGGTGATCCGGCCGATCTATTTCGACGGTATCCTGGGGATCAGCTGGCCGATCATCGTCTTTGCGCTGGTGGCCATCAGTGGCGAGCTGGTGATGCGGCGCGCGGCCTTTGGCCGGCACGCGGCTGCTGTGGGGTCCAATGATCAGGTGGCGCGCTATTCTTCGGTGAATGTGAACCGCGTGCGGATGCTGACTTACGTCTTTCTGGGCATCCTCGTGGGGGTGGCGACGATCATGTATGTGCCGCGCCTTGGCTCGGCCTCGCCCAGCACCGGGGTGCTTTGGGAGCTGGAGGCCATTGCGGCGGTGATCATCGGGGGGACCATGCTCAAGGGCGGTTTTGGCCGGGTCTGGGGCACGGTGATCGGCGTGCTGATCCTGTCCCTGATCGACAATATTCTGAATCTGACGGATGGCGTATCGCCCTATCTGAACGGGGCAATACAGGGTGTGATCATCATCCTGGCCGTCATCCTGCAGCGCGACAAGAAAGCGGAGAGCTGAGGAGGCGCTCCGGAATACCATGGTAAACAGAGGAGAAAAGCCATGAAATTTACGACAATCACGGCGGCCGCGCTGGCTGCGACACTGGCACTGCCCGTACAGGCCCAGGATACGAAAGTGATCGGGGTGTCCATTCCGGCGGCGACGCACGGCTGGGCGGGCGGCATGAACTTTCATGCGCAGCAGGCGGTCAACCGGCTGGAGGAAGTCTATCCGCAACTGGATTTCGTGCTGGCAACGGCATCGGACCCGGCCAAGCAGGTCAACGACATCGAAGACATGCTGGCCACCCGCAACATCAGCGCGCTGGTGGTGCTGCCGTTCGAATCCGAGCCGCTGACAAGCCCGGTCAAGGCGGTCGCGGACAGCGGCGCCTGGGTGACGGTGGTTGACCGTGGCCTTGCCATTCCCGGCATCGAGGACCTCTATGTCGCGGGTGACAACCCCGGCTTTGGCAAGGTATCGGGTGAATATATGGCCTCGGCCATGCCGGATGGCGGCGACATCGTCGTGTTCCGGGGCATCCCCACCACCATCGACAATGAGCGTGTCGAAGGGTTCCAGGGTGCAATCGAAGGGTCGGGCATCAACATCCTGGCGATGGAGCATGGCAACTGGAACCGCGACGACAGCTTTACCGTGATGCAGGATTTCCTGTCGAAATACGACAAGATCGACGCGGTCTGGGCCTCGGATGACGATATGGCCATCGGGGTGCTGGCGGCCATCGAACAATCCGGCCGCGACGACATCAAGTTCGTGCTGGGTGGTGCCGGCATGAAGGAAATGGTGGCCAAGGTGCGCGATGGCGATCCGATGATCCCGGCCGATGTGACCTATCCGCCGTCGATGATTGCCACGGCGATCGAGCTGACCGCTGTCGGCATGACCTCGACCGCGCCGGTTTCGGGAACCTTCACCATCGGGTCGGTTCTGATCACCAAGGACAACGCTGCTGATTTCTACTACGAAGACAGCCCGTTCTGAGACAAGCTGCTGGTCGAAGGGCTTTGGTGCCTTTCGACCACATCCATTTTTGTGACCCGGGCACAGGCAAGATGAGCTTTGGGTCAGGTTGCAGGCCCGGCGCCTTCGGCTGGTTCCGGGCTTTGGCGTGGTCGATCGAGGGCAGTTTTGTCCGCTTTCAAACCCGCTGCATCCCTATACCCGGGAACTTGTCGCGGCGGCGCAGGATTGATGGGTCCAGAGCCTAAAGCGCCCCGCCTTAAACTTGAATCGCCGATACCCTGCCGCGCTTCGCGCTCTCGGGACATCGGCGATACGGAGTGTTTCAGGTTAAAGGCGGGACGCTGTAGATCACCGGGCAGACCAGAAGCCTGTCTATCGGCGCTGGTGCCTGTGCGCGGAAGGTGCGGTTCCGGTCCATTTGTGCCAGGCGCGCCAGAAGGCGGTTGCATCGGCGTAGCCCAGGGCGTCTGCCACCTGCGCGACCTTTGCCTGCGGTTGTGACAGCAGCATCTGCGCCCGTTCGCGGCGCGTGGTCTCCAGCAGGGTGCGGAAACTTGTGCCTGCTTCTTTCAGGTGCCGTTGCAAACTGCGGGGCGTGGTCGACAATGCGCGGGCGGCGTGATCCACCGTGACGGGGGAAATGCCAAGGCTTGCGTGGATCACGGCGGTCACCGATTCACTGATGTTCTGCACCGGTGCGACCGCGCCGATGATCTCTTGCACATGGCGTTCCAGGGCTGCCAGCAAGGCCTGGTCTTCGGTGCGGACGTTGGTCAGGCATGCGCCCCTGTCGACGATGAAACGGTTGAACGGTTGGGAAAACCGTACCGGGCAGCGAAAGAAGCGTTCCAGCGGGCGCGGATCAGCGGGGCTGCCGTGTTCGAAATGAACCTCCTGCGGCGCCCATCTGGATTTGAAGTTGTCGCGCACGACCTGCACCAGCGACACCAGCGAACATTCTGCATCCTGTCGCCGGGGCCAGATGTTCGAATCTCTCAGCCGGTAGGTAAAGACCCAGGCGTCGCCTTGCTGGATCCATTGGGTCTCGGCGCCGTCCTGCAGGGCATTGGCGTAACTCGCAAATCGGGTGATGCCGGTTTCGATGTTTTCCGACAGGGACAGGACGATGCCGACCGGCCCCATGTCGCTGGCCGTCAGCTGCGCGCCGATGCGCGCGCCGATATTGTCGTTCTTTGTCTCAAGTGCGGCAGCTTCCAGAAATTCCACGAATTGCGGCAGGGGAATAGCGCCGTAAGGGTCGTTCAGCTGCGCAAGGGTGATGCCGGTCCGGTTCAGCAGGGGCTGGGCCTTGGTGCCCGTGGCCTCGAACCGGGAGACCAGCGCCGTCAGGAAAGAGGCGCGGACCGAGGAGAAACGCGCAGTCGGTGGAAGGGTTTCACGTTTCATCGGGCCAGTCTTTCAGGTTTGGCGCATATTATCAGATTGCTGGCGTTTAACGCAATGGATCGTCGCATCCCATGCCGCCAGTCTGGTTCTCGACCCCGAAGAGCGGGAGCCAACAGACCGAAGCGGCCACACAGGCGTGGCGCCTGGGTGCACAGACTGGGAGAAGGCGCGATGCGCGACAACGAGAACTTCCTGCGCGAGCAGAACACACGGCATCAGTTTCATCCGATGACCCATCCGATCATGAGCGCAGAGCATCCGCCGCAGATCATCACCCATGGCGATGGCTGCTATGTCACGGATATCGACGGCATGCGTCTGGTCGATGGTCTGGGCGGGTTGTGGAACGTGAATGTCGGGCATAACCGGGCGGAGGTAAAAGCCGCCATCACCGAACAGATGGACAAGATCAGCTATTATTCCTCCTTTGCAGGCACCGCCACGCCGCCATCGATCGAGCTGTCGGCAAAGGTCTGCGAGATGGCGGCGGCGGAAGATGTCTCCAAGGTGATGTTTTCCGCCAACGGGTCGGATGCGGTGGAGACCGCGCTGAAGCTTGCCCGCCAGTATTGGCAGCTTGAGGGGCAACCTCAGCGGACCAAGTTCTTGTCCTTGAAACAGGGGTATCACGGCGTGCATTTCGGCGGGATGTCGGTGAACGGCAATTCCTATTACCGCAGTGCCTATGAGCCGCTGCTGGCGGGCTGCTTTCACATCGACAGCCCCTGGACCTATCGCAATCCCTATTCCGAAGATCCCGAAACGCTGTGCGCGGCAATCATCACCCAGATTGAGCGCACGATCATGTTTCAGGGCGCGCATACCATTGCTGCCTTTATCGCGGAACCGGTGCAGGGGGCAGGGGGCGTCATCGTGCCGCCCGCGTCATTCTGGCCTGCGCTGCGTGCGCTCTGCGACAAATACGAGATCCTGTTGATTTCCGACGAGGTTGTCACCGGCTTTGGCCGTTCCGGTTCGATGTTCGGGGCGCGGGGCTGGGGCGTGAAGCCCGATATCATGTGCCTGGCCAAGGGGATCTCCTCCGGCTACGTGCCTTTGGGTGCGACGACCCTCAACAAGCGGGTGGCGGATGCCTGGTACAAGGAGTTCAGCCCGGAAGGCATGATCATGCACGGGTTCACCTCTTCCGGTCATCCGGTTGCCTGTGCCGCCGCGCTGGCCTGTCTGGACATTGTCGAGAAAGAGGATCTGCCGGGCAATGCGGCCCGCATGGGCAAGCGGCTGATCGAGGGTCTGCGGCCGCTGGCAGAGACATCTTCAATCGTTGGTGAAGTGCGCGGCAAGGGCCTGATGGTGGGGCTTGATTTCGTATCCGACAAGGAGGCGCGCACGCCGATGGACCCCGGTACCGGGGTGGTCGAACGCATCGCGACATTCGCGCGCGAAGAGGGCGCGATGGTTCGCCCTGCGGGCAATGTCATCATCCTGTCGCCGCCGCTGGTCATCGAAGAGGCGGAGATCGACATCATCATCGAGGCGCTGACAAAGGCCTGCGCCCGCTTTGAGGCAGAGAAATGACCGCGATGCCCCGGCCATCCTGACCAGGCTACTCCCCGATCCCGGCCCGTGTTCCTATCGGGTCGGGAACGGGGGTGAGGCAAGAAACCGAAGTCGAGGACCAGGAAGAAAAACTCCCAGGATCGGGAGAAACAAACAACAGGGAAACCAGAACATGAACAAATTTGTACAAATCAGCCTTGCCGCTCTTGTATCGGCGCTGCCCTTTGCCGCTGCGGCAGAATACCCCGAAAAGCCGGTGGAATTCATCGTGCCCTGGCCGCCCGGTGATCTTGAAGACATCCTGACACGGATGATCGCGGATGGGTTGCAGAAGAAATACGATGTGCCTGCGGCCGTGGTGAACAAGCCCGGTGGTGGCGGCGGCCCGTTTCCCGGCGCGGTCGAAGTGGCGCTGGCCCCGGCGGATGGTTACACCATCGGGTCTTTCGTGATCGACGTTCCGATGGTGGGGCCCTACATCGGCATCCCGCCGCTGGAGGGCAACCCGTTTGAGCCGGTGGGCATTTTCCTGAGCTATCCCTTTGTTCTGGCGGCATCTGGAGATGCCCCCTATTCCACGATGGAAGAACTGGCCGCCTACGCCCGTGAAAACGATGTGACGCTGGGCCATTTCGGCGATGTCACCAGCCCGGCACGTCATACTCTGGCGTTGGCCAAGGCGCTGGATTTTTCCTATTCGGCGGACACCGCTTTCGATGCGCTGGATTGCAACACGCTGGCCTCCGGCGATGTGGATGTGATCAACACCACGCTGCAGCTGATCCGGCCCTGCCTGGATGATCTGAAGATTCTGATGAGCGTGACGAATGCGCGCATCCCGCTGTTGCCCGAAGTGCCGACCGCCGCAGAAATCTATCCCGAACTGGGGTTCTCGACCTGGAACGGCCTGTTCGTGCACGAGGATACCCCGCAGGAGGTGCGTGATGTCATCGCCGGGGTGGCGCAGGAGGTGCTGGCTTCGGATGCTGCCAAGAAGGTGGCGGAAGAAACCGGGGCCGAAATCTATTGGCTTGGCTTCGATGCTTCCAATGCGCAGATGGAAAAGGACGCGGCCACGATGCAGCGGATCGCGGATTTCCTCGGAGAGTAAGGCAAGCGGGGCCGGCGCGCTGGTGTCGGCCCGACCATATTGCGGAGACATGCAATGCAGCGGGTTCTGAATTTCCTCGCCCTGTTTCGTCGCGAACGCAAGCCGGGTGATCTGATCTTTGCGGTCGGCTTTCTTGTTCTTGCGCTGGCCTGTCTGGTGGCGGTGCCCTGGCAGGCGCAGTTTCTGGGCAAGAAATCCTTGGTGGAGGAACCGGGGTTCTGGCCGTCGGTTGGTGTTGTCATGATGGTGGTTTTCGGTGCCATCCACTTTGTCTGCACCTGGAATGCGCCACGGCTGCCGGGGCGGTTGAAAGAGGTCATCGTCTGGGCGCGGTCCCTCGAATTCGTGGTCTGGTTCATTGTCTATGTCGCTGCCGTGCCGGTGATCGGCTACCTGCCCGCGACGCTGTTGTTCGCACTGCTTTTGACGCTTCGGGCCGGATACCGGTCGCTGCAGATGCTGGGAGCGGCGGCGGGGCTGGCGCTGGTGACGGTGCTTGTCTTCAAGACCGGGCTGGGCGTGAAGCTGCCTGCCGGTGCGGTCTATCAGTATCTGCCGGAGGGCATCCGGTCTTTCGTCATGGTCAACTTCTAGGAGCGCATCATGGAGACGATTTTTCAGGCCGTTTTGCTGATGTTCAACTGGCCGGTCCTTGTGGCGCTTCTGATCGGGTCGATCGGGGGCGTTGTGATCGGCGCCATACCCGGTGTCGGGCCGGCGGTGGCGATTGCCATCCTGTTGCCTGCGACATTCTCGATGGAACCGCTTGTCGGCCTGACGCTGCTGCTGGGGATCTATGGCTCGTCCATGTATGGCGGTTCGCTGCCCGCGATCCTGATCAACACGCCGGGCACGGCGGTGAATGCGCTGACCACCTATGACGGCTACCCGATGACCAGGCGGGGCGAGGCGCTGCGCGCGCTTGGGCTGGCATATGGCGCGTCCTTTTTCGGGGCGGTCCTGTCGATCCTCATTCTGATCCTGCTGTCGCCGGTTCTGGCCAAGGTCGCGCCGATGTTCGGCTCGCGCGAGATTTTCCTGGCGGCGCTCTTGGGCATCATTCTGGTGATCATCGCGCACAAGGGCCAGATGGCGGCGGCCGGGATGCTGGCGGGTCTTGGCATCCTGTTGCAATCGGTCGGGATGGAGCCGGTCAATTATACCATGCGCTATACCTTCGGCCTGGACTGGCTGACCTCGGGGCTGGATCTGATTGTCGTCGTGCTTGGACTCTTTGCCCTCAGCCAGGCGTTTCAGCTGATTGTCGAACCTGACAGCGCGCCGGATGCGCAGCCTGTGTCAGGGTCCATGTTCAGGGCCATGTGCGAGATCTGGAAATACCGGCGCACGGCGGCGACGGGTGGCGGGTTTGGCGTTCTGATGGGGATCATTCCGGGGGTGGGCGAGTTCACCGCGCAGTTCCTCAGCTACACCGCGGCGCGCAAACGGTCCAAGACGCCGGAAATGTTCGGGCGCGGCAGCCCGGAGGGGCTGGTTGCCTCTGAATCCGCGAACAACGCGGTGCCTGCCGCCGCGATGATCCCGCTGCTGGCCCTTGGCATTCCGGGCGAGGCGCTGACGGCGATGATGTTGTCGGTCTTCTATGTGCACAATGTCGTGCCGGGGCCGGGGCTGTTCCAGAACCGGCTGGACTTTGTCTATGCCCTCTATCTGTCGCTGCTGCTGCTCAATGTGATCGTGATCCTCTGGATGGTGGTGTCGTCCAATCTGCTGATCCGGATCATCCGCATCCCCACGCGCTTTCTGGGGATGGCGATCCTGGTACTGAGCTTTGTTGGTGTCTATTCGCTGCGCAATTCCGCAATGGATTGCATGATTGCGGCGGGGTTCGGGGTGTTTGGCCTGATCCTGAAACGTCTGAACCTGCCCACGGTGCCGATCATCCTCGGCATGGTTCTGGGCGGGATCATGGAGGTCAAACTGCGCGCCTCGATGGGTCGGATCGACTCTCTGCTTGATTTCGTCAACCGCCCGATCGCGGCCCTGCTGGTGCTCGCCATCATTGTCATCGTTGTCCAAAGCATCCGGACGTCGATCGGGGATCTGCGCGTGAGGCACGAAGAATCCAACAAACCCCAACAGAACAAGGCCTGAAACAGGCCCATCACGAGGAGATATTTCATGCGTATCGGAATTCCGGATCAGGCCCCCAATGGCATCAGCCCTGATGTGACAGCCTTTCTCAAGGCCCCGAAGATGCTGATCAACGGGCAAAGCGTTGGCGGTGAGGCGCCCGGCTTTGACGTCTTCAACCCGGCGGATGGATCGGTTCTGGCACAGGTTCCGACGGCATCGGAAGCTGACGTGGACCGCGCCGTGCTGGCCGCCAGGGCGGCGATGGCAGGCGCCTGGGGCGGGATGCCGGGTGCGGAGCGGACAAGGCTGATGCTGAGGCTTGCAGATCTGATCGAGGAGAACGGCGAGGAGCTGGCACAGCTTGAAACGCTGGAAAACGGCAAGTCGATCATGCTGTCGCGTCTGGTCGAAGTGGCGTCCTCGGCTGAATATCTGCGGTACATGGCCGGTTGGGCCACCAAGATCCGGGGCGAGACCTTTGACGTGTCGATCGCCGTGCCGCCGGGGACGCGTTACACCGCCTATACCCGCAAGGAGCCGGTTGGCGTTGTCGCGGCAATCACCCCGTGGAACTTTCCGCTGAACATGTGTGTGTGGAAAGTGGCCCCGGCGCTGGCGGCGGGTTGTACCGTGGTGCTGAAACCGGCGGAGGAAACGCCGCTGACCTCCCTGCGGTTTGCGGAACTGGCGCGGGAGGCGGGCTTTCCCGATGGGGTGGTCAACGTCATTACCGGGGACGGGGCCACGGGGGCCGCGCTGGTGCAGCATCCCGGTGTGGACAAGATCACCTTTACCGGGTCGACCGAGGTCGGCAAGAAGATCGGCACCAAGGCGATGGAGACCGTCAAGCCGGTGACGCTGGAACTGGGGGGCAAGGCCCCGATGGTGTTCTTTGACGATATGGACCTGAACCTGCTGGGGCCTGCGACGGGTATCGGGATGTTCTTCAACTCGGGCCAGACCTGCTGTGCCGGGGCGCGCATCTATGTGCAGAAGGGCATCTATGAGGAAGCTGTGGCGACGCTCAAGGCGATTACATCCTCCCTGCCAATCGGGGATGGGATGAACCCCGCCAACCAGATCAACCCGGTGGTATCGGCCAAACATTTTGATCATGTGAAGGGGATGATTGCCCGGGGTATCGCTGACGGGGCAACGCCCCTGCTGGACATCGCGGCACCGGGGCAGGGATACTACGTGGCACCACAGCTTTTTGCGGATGCGCGTTCAGACACCGCGATCATGCAGGATGAGGTCTTTGGCCCGGTGGCGACGATTACCCCCTTTGAGACTGAGGAGGAGGCCATCGCGATGGCCAATGATACCCGCTACGGGCTTGGCGCATCGCTGTGGACCCGTGACATCAACCGCGTGATGAAGCTGGTGCCGCAGGTGCAGGCCGGGACGGTCTGGGTCAACAGCCACAATATCCCCGATCAGAACATGCCTTTTGGCGGGTTCAAGCAATCGGGGATCGGACGGGAGCACGGAACAGGCGCCCTGGACAACTACCTTGAGACCAAATCGGTCTGTGTTGCCTATAGCTGAGGCGTTTCGGGCCCCGTTCACAATGGGTGGGCGGGGCCCGCGGCACCAATGATCTGACAACATGCTGACCGCGGCGTATGACAATCGGCGCGGTTTTCGTGAGATACCTTTCAGAGGTCGTGAACGCGGATTTTTTTCAGCATCGCCTGCATCACTTCAACACAGACGGCCAGCTGCGCCGGGTCAATGCCATCGGTCATGTGATGATAGTTCGCGTTGACCACCGGCGCCGTTTCCCTGAGCTTTTTGCGGCCCTTGGCGGTCAGTGAAACGCGGCGCACACGCTGGTCGGATGCGTCGATCTCGCGCTGCGCCAGGCCGGTGGTGACAAGCTGTTCGACCAGCCTGCTGACGGTGGATTGTTCTGTCACCGAAAGCACGGAGACTTCGTTTACCGTAAGCTGTTTATACGCGGCGAGGCAGGCCATGATCCGCATCGTCGCACCCTGGATGCCAATGTTCTTGAGGTCGGCATCCTGTTTTACCTGCCAGCGGTTGGTCAGCCGCGTCATGAGATAGGGCAGGTACTGCGACAGCTGTTCCGGCGTTTTGAAGGGAAAGCCGAGGTCTTCACTTTTCTTAGTCATTGTCCGTCGGAGCCTTGCCGCCTGGTTTCTTGATGATCGATTTCAGCATGGCGGTGGTTTCCGCAAGGTTCTTGGCGTCGAGATGCAGGAAACACTTTGCCAGGACGTCGGCGTGAACTGCCGCTGCTTCCTCGAACCGCTGGCGACCTGCGGGTGTCAGCACGGCGACAAAGGAGCGCCTGTCGTCAGCCGACATGGATTTATCCACCAGCTCGTCCTTGCGCAGCCTGTTGACCAGGCCGGAGACATTGCCGTTGCTGACCTTGAGCCTTGCCGAAAGCTCGCCCATGCTCAGACCGTCGGGGTAGCGGGCCAATTGTGCAAGCACATCGAATTTCGAGACGCTGATGCCCGTCTGCTCCTTGAGCTGCCGGTTCACTTCGGGATAGACGAAATTATAGACATCCAGCACGCTGAGCCAGAGCCGGGTGTCGTCCTTGCGGTGATCTGAACTATCCTGAGCCGGGTCACGGGCCATCATCGATCTATCTGCATTTCCATATTTTTACATACTAGGCATTATCCGAGAACACATATTGGTTCAATGCACCTTTCAGGTCGGCTGGTATGTCGATGGATGAATGCGTGTCCAGGCAGGTGGTCACGGTTGTAAAGAGCCCGCGCAGGGCCTCCGTCTCGCCAAGCATCGCGTTCAGCTCCAGTGCGTAAGACTTGTTGCCGATCCTGGAGACCCGGATGAAATATTCGACTTCCTCGCCCATTTTGACGGGTGAGAAGAATTCGGCATGGGCGTTGACATAGCCCAGCCCGGTGCGGCGCGGGCCGAGGAAATCATAATAGGAAAGGCCCAGGCAGTCGGAAAACCATGCTTCGATGGCGTGGTTGAACACGTTGAAGAATTCGGGCGTGTAGACAATGCCTGCGGGGTCGCATTGGCCGTGGCGGAATATGTGCTTGTAGCTCCAGCCGGGGAACGGGATATCCGCACGATCCAGAGGACGGGGAAACGGCGCGGGTTTGTCGATCTTGTTCATGTGCTCGAAAAACTTTCAATTGTCATGATCGTGCCGTCCAGATCCTTGCTGGACGGATCCTTGATCGCAGAAGTCAAAAGACGTTGCGCCCATTCCGCTGCGTCATCCCGGGCCGCGATGGACTTTGCGGTCTGCATGACCTTGTCGAACTTGGAATGCCCCCGGACATGGGTGTCTGAATAGCCCTTGATCAGGCGGCGGAAGCTCAGCATCGCGATGCCCAGATCATAGTTGCACGCCAGCGCCTGCGAGGCATCGGCCAGCCAGGCATCGCGGTGGGCGACCTCTGTCTTATGGCGCAGGGATTTACGGCGTATCACCTTGAGCGCACCGACAAAATGCAGCGGCAGGAACCCGGCCAGGCGGTAGGTGTGCACGCGGCGGCCCTTGTCGATGCGGCGATCGAGCCAGTCATAGAGGGATTTGCGCGATTTCAGCCAGTTGGCCAGCCCTGCGGGCAGGGTTGATGCGGCTTCTTCCATGCGGGGGTGCATGAATTCGGTGGTGTTGAGAACCTGACCGTCCTGCAGGCCGACCTCATCTGCCACGCGCTGGCGCCGTGCGCTTTGCGTCTTGATGCGGGCGACGCGGATGACGTCGTCATATGCCATCGCATTGGCAAGGTATTTGGCGGCTGTTGCGGTGAAGGCAAAGCCGTGTTCGGCGCCATTTGCCGCGCTATCCGTCTTGGTGAGATCGCGCAGGATATCGAGGTATTCAGCGCCATAGGCGGCATCCTGAAAATCGACGACCTTTTGCAGACCCAGATAGGCGATGGCATGGGCCTGTTCGGGAAGTTCTGCGCGCAGGCGGGTGAGCAGGGCGTTGGCCCGTTTGTCGCGCAAGCTGTCAGGCAGTGCGGCAACGGGGGGGGCGGTGGCAGCCGCATCGGACGGCTCCGGTTCTGCGCCGTTTGTGGTTCTGTCATAGGCGGCATCAAAGGCGCGGATGCTGGCTTCGATGCCCTTGCCGCCCTTGCGGATGACGTCGTAATAGGCCTCCCGCTCAAAAGGCAGGGTGCCTGACGCGGCGAGGCTGCCGAACATGGCGGAGGAGATGACAGAGCCGTTCCTGACCGCCATGGCGTTCATGTCGAAGACGATTTCCTGTTTGGCGACCACGCCGATGGCATCACTGACGGCGCTGCTGTCCGCGATGCTGTCGCCGGGGGCCATCTTTTCGCTGATCGCAAGTGACCGGTGGCTGGAGGCAATCAGGGTGGTCCGGTCGGGTGTCACGATCCCGCGCAGGATCGAGCGGCCGGCTTCCATGAATTCCGATGCGATCACCACATCGACATCGCCGGGTGTGGGCATCTGTGCCAGCACCGGCTTTTGCCCGCCCGCGCCGGGGCGCATCATCTCGACGTAATAGATGGTGGCACCGGTTCGCTGGGCCACGCCGGGCACGGAGGTGGATTGCGCCACCCAGCCGTGGGCCTCGGCCAGCGCCACGATCCAGCCGGTCAGAACGCCGCCGCCCTGACCGCCCATCGCGACAATGGCGATGGAAATCGGCCGTTCTGTCGCGAGGCCAGCGGGCTTCAGGCGCAGTTTGACGGTGTCATCTTTCATCTGTCTATGCCTCAAAGCTGACCGCGCGCTTTTCGCGGCGATCTTGCAGGTAGCGGATCACGGAGCCGGATAGATTGGCTCGGAACCTGTCCCAGCCTGTCGGGTTATGGGTGACCTCGGCGCGGAAGAAGGAGGGGCAGAGCACGGCGGCATCTGCCACTTCGCCGCAGTTGCCGCAGGCCACGCAGGTGTCGTCGATGGAGGCAACGGGATCGTCGCGCAGCGGATCGTCCAGCTCCTTGATCGACAGCGAGGGGCAGCCTGACAGCCGCATGCAGGCGTGATCGCCGGTGCAGACGTCTTCGTCGACGCCGAATTTCTCTTTGATCACCCGCTGGCCGCCCTTGATCGCCTTGGCGACCTTCGGCTTTTCGCGGCGCTGCTTGTTCAGCATGCATTCCGACGACGCCACGATGATCTTGGGGCCCTCGGCGTCGGTGGTCAGCGCCTCGTTCAGCACATCGCGCATCTTGGTCACGTCATAGGTGTGGTCCACCTGACGGACCCATTTGGCACCGATCCCCTTGACCGCGTCCACGATGGAATTGTTGGTGTTGCGGCGCTTGTTCAGCGCGCGCGACGACAGGATGTCCTGACCGCCGGTGGCGGAGGAATAGAAGTTGTCGACGATGACAAAGACGCCGTCGTGCTTGTTGAACACGGCATTGCCGATGCCGCTGGTCAGCCCGTTGTGCCAGAACCCGCCGTCGCCCATGATCGAGATCGAGCGTTTGGCCCCCTTGACGTTGAAGGCCGCCGCCGAGGCCGGGCCAAGGCCAAAGCCCATGGTGGTGGCACCCAGGTTGAAGGGTGGCAGGATCGAGAACAGGTGACAGCCGATGTCAGCGGAGACATGGTGTGTGCCGGTTTCCTCGAACACCATTTTCATGGCGGCAAAGATGGGCCGTTCGGGGCAGCCGGTGCACAGGCCCGGCGGGCGGGCCGGGACAACCTCGCCCAGCCGTTCGATCACCGGATTGGTCAGGATCGGGACAGGATCAGGGACCGGGGCGCGGTTGCCCAGCTGCTTGGGCTCGTGATCCTCAAGGAAACGGCCGATCCCTTCGGTCAGGACGGCAGCGGTATAATCGCCGCCCATCGGCAGGTAATCCTTGCCATGCACCTCTGTCGGGCTTTTCGTGCGGGCCAGAACCGTCGAGATGGATTGTTCGATATATTCGGGCTGGCCTTCCTCGATCATCAGGACGGCGTCCAGGCCTTCGCAGAATGCGTCGACTTCGGACTTGATGGTCGGATAGGCCACGTTCATCACGTAGATCGGCACGCGCGAATTGCCGTAGGCATCACAGAGCCCGAGGAACTGCAGCGCGCGGATGGTGCTGTTGTACATGCCACCGACGACGATCAGCCCGGTCTTGCCGGTCTTTTCCTTGCCGGTGGGGCCGAAGAATTCGTTCAGCTTCTGGTCGCGGATAAAGTCGATGGCGGCGGGCATGCGCACCTTGATCTTTTCGACCTCATGCTCATAGGCGGCGGGCGGCAGGACGATGCGGCCCAGATCGCGTTCGGGATTGTCCATCGCGTCGCGCAGGGTGAATTCGGGGCGCTTGTTGTCCTTGCATTCAAATTCGCCCGTCATGTGACAGGACCGCACCCGCACCTGCAGCATCACCGGGGTGTTGGAGGCTTCCGACAGCTGGAAACCCTTTTCGATCAGATTGACCATGCATGCCTGATCGGGGCGCGGGTCCAGCAGCCACATCTGGGATTTCATTGCAAAGGCGTGGGTGCGCTCCTGCATGATGGAGGAGCCTTCGCCGTAGTCTTCGCCGACGATCACCATCGCGCCGCCGGTGACGCCGCCGGATGCAAGATTTGACAGGGCGTCGGAGGCGACATTGGTGCCGACGGTGGATTTCCACGCGACAGCACCGCGCAGGGGATACATGACGGAAGCCGAGAGCATGGCGCCTGCGGTTGCTTCGCTGGCCGAGCTTTGAAAGACCACACCGAGGTCGTCCAGGATGTCATTGGCGTCAGCCAGCACATCCATCAGGTGCGAAATCGGCGATCCCTGATAGCCGCCGACATAGGCGACACCGGATTGCAGCAGGGCCTTTGTGATCGCCAGAATGCCCTCACCACGGAACAGGTCGCCCTCTCCAAGCTTCAGGTCTTCGACTTCTTTCGCAAAGGATCGTTCAGCCATCATCATCTCCAAAAAAAGTATGGTAATGAATAGATTTATATGTAAAATAAGTCAACGATCAGTTTTTTGCTTCGAGCGAATAAATCGAATATGAGGAAAAAAACAATTCAGTATCATGGGGATAAAGCCGGAGGTGCCAAGATGTCCTCGTCAGATGTGGCGTTGTCCTTCATGATCGATTCACGGGGTCAGGTGAGTCGTGCCACTTGCCCGCTCAGACGGGCGGCGCGCAGGCAGACGGGCCCGGACACGAACATCCTTGATGCCGATTCCCGCGCCTGTGCGCATGTCGGCGCAATCCATTCTGGAAGGTGAAGACGAAATGTTGCCATTGAATGACTTTCCGAAGTTCACGGCTGCGGCGGTTCAGGCGAGCCCTGTGTTTCTGGATGCGGGCAAGACCGTGGCAAAGGCCGTAAGCCTGATTGGCGAGGCGGCCGGAAACGGCGCGCGGCTTGTGGTGTTTCCGGAGGTGTTCATCCCCGGATACCCCTATTGGAACTGGATCACCGATCCGGTGACGGGCAGCGCGTGGTTTGAAAAACTTGTGCGGTCCTCGGTCTTTGCCGATGGTCCGGAGGTGGCGAAGGTTCAGGCCGCCGCCAGGGCGAACAATTGCTATGTGGTGATGGGGTTGAACGAACGCAGCCCCGTATCGCTGGGCGCGCTTTACAATACCTTGCTGTTCATCGGGCCGGATGGCGCGATCCTGGGCAAGCACCGCAAGCTGGTGCCCACCTGGGCGGAGAAACTGACCTGGACGGGGGGCGACGGTTCCAGCCTCAAGGTCTATGACACGGAAATTGGCCCGCTGGGCGGGCTCGCCTGTGGCGAGAACACCAATACGCTGGCGCGGTTCACCCTGCTGGCGCAGGGCGAACTGGTGCATACCGCCAGCTATATCTCGCTGCCGGTGGCGCCAAAGGATTACGACATGGCCGAGGCAATCAAGCTACGCAGCATGTCGCACAGCTTTGAAGGCAAGGTCTTTACGGTGACTGCCACCTCGACGGTCTCGGACGAGATCATCACGGCAATGGAGGAGATCCGCCCGGATGCCCGCGATATGCTGGAGCGCAAATCCAGTGCCTATTCCGGGATCATCGGCCCCGACGGGCGCGAGGTTGTCCCCGGCCTGATCGACGACGAGGGCATCGTCTATGCCGAGATCGACCTGGGCAAATGCATCCAGCCCAAGCAGATGCATGACATCACCGGCCATTATAACCGGTTCGATATTTTCGACCTGCGGGTCAACCAGGTGCCGCAGGCTGCCGTCAATCTGAAAACCGGCCCGGCCCCCGCGCCGGACCTGAGCGCTGTGCCGATGCCGGACGACAGCGAAGAATCCTAATCCAATCAAGACTGGAGGAAACCATGACTGATACTGCCGATAAAGACGACGTTCTGGGCCGCGCACGGGTGCGTGATACGCCGGAACTGGAGGCCTATTACGAGGATCTGGCAAAGCAGGACACCGGCGCGCTCTGGACCGTTGCCAACTCGATCGAGCCCTGGGAGCCGACACCGACGTCCGATCCCGTGTTGTGGCGCTGGAAAGACCTGCGCCCGCAGGTTTTGCGCGCGATTGATCTGGTGCGCCCCGAGGATGCGGGCCGGCGCGTTGTCTATCTGCGCAACCCCAAACGGCGCGAGGTCAGCGCCGCCTGCGGCTGGCTGTTCTCGGGCATCCAGACGATGAAAGCGGGCGAACGGGCAGGTGCCCACCGCCACGCGGCCTCGGCGCTGCGGTTCATCATGGAAGGCACCGGGGCCTATACAATTGTCGAGGGCCACAAGATGAGCCTTGGCGCGAAGGATTTCGTGCTGACGCCCAACGGCACCTGGCACGAGCACGGGATCGAGGAAGACGGCAGTACCTGCCTGTGGCAGGACGGGCTGGACATTCCGCTGACCAACGCGCTTGAGGCGAACTTCTACGAGGTGCATCCGGAGGATTATCAGGCCAGCAACCTGCCGCTGGACGACAGCCCGGCTACCTATGGTTCCCCCGCGCTGATGCCCGAGCTGGACAAATGGGACCAGCCCTATTCGCCGCTGCTGAAATTCCGCTGGGACCAGACCTATGAGGCGCTGCAGAACTACGCCAAGGTTACTGACGGGTCGCCCTATGACGGGGTGATCATGCGCTACATCAACCCCAAGACCGGGGCGGATCCGATGCTGACCATGGGTGCGAACATGCAGCTTTTGCGCCCGTCCGAGCACACCAAGGCGCACCGCCATACCGGCAACATCATCTATCAGGTGGCCAAGGGCGAAGGCTATTCCGTGATCAACGGAAAGCGGTTTGACTGGAAGGAAAAGGACATCTTCTGCGTGCCGCCCTGGATGTGGCACGAGCATTGCAACACGCAAAGCGGTGACGATGCCTGCCTGTTCTCGTTCCACGACCTGCCGACCATGCGAAAGCTCGGCTTCTACGCGGAACAGGCTTTGGAAGACAACGGCGGTCATCAGGTCGTCAGCGGATAAATACAGGATACCAAAATGAAACTAGTTACCTATCGCGACGGTGTCGCAGGCGAAGGCCGTCTTGGCGTCGTGCAGGACGGCCTTGTCATCGACGTTGAATATCTGGGCGAGGCGGTTGGCGCGGCGCTGCCCGCTGACATGCTGACATTGATCGACCTTGGTCCCGATGCGCTTCGGGCGATCAAGCAGGCCCTGTCGGATACGGCGGATGCGCGGCCCGCAGGGATTGCGGTGCCGGAGGAAAACGTGGCGCTGCTGGCGCCGATCCCGCGTCCGCGCAAGAACATCTTTGGCATCGGTCTGAACTATGTCGAACATGTCGCGGAAAGCGCCAAGTCGCTGGACACCTCCAGGGACCTGCCCAAGGAACCGGTGGTGTTCTCGAAACCGCCGACCAGCGTGATCGCAACCGGTGAGCCGATCCAGCACAATGCGTCGATGACACAGATGCTGGACTGGGAGGTGGAACTGGCCGTGATCATCGGCAAGCGCGCGACGCGGATTTCCAAGGATGACGCAATGAGCCATGTCTTTGGCTATTCGGTGATCAACGATGTCTCGGCCCGCGACAACCGCCGCGCGGGGCAGTGGATTTTCTCGAAAGGGCAGGACAGCTATTGCCCCTTTGGCCCCGCGATCGTGACTGCGGATGATGTTGCGGACCCGCATGACCTGACGCTCTGGCTGAAAAAGAACGGCGAGGAAAAGCAGCGGTCCAACACCAAACATCTGTTGTTCGATATCCCGACGCTGATTGCCGATATCTCTTCCGGCATCACGCTGGAGCCCGGCGATATCATTGCCACCGGCACCCCGGCAGGCGTGGGTGCGGGGCGCGATCCGCAGGAATGGATGTGGCCCGGTGACGTGATCGAGTGTGGTGTCGATGGCATCGGCGTGCTGCGCAATCCGGTTGTGAAGATCGGGGACTGACGTGGAAAACATGCATCAGACCCTGAAGATCGGGCAGATCGTTCCGTCTTCGAATCTGACGATGGAACGTGAAATCCCGGCGATGCTGCGGTCGCGTGAAACCCTGTACCCCGAGCGGTTCTCCTTCCACTCCAGCCGCATGCGGATGAAGAAGGTGACCAAGGAAGAGCTTGCCGCGATGGACAAGGACAGCGACCGCTGTGCGCTGGAGCTGAGCGATGCGGCGGTCGATGTGATGGGCTATGCCTGTCTGGTTGCGATCATGTCGATGGGGCGGGGATATCACCGCGAAAGCCAGAAGCGCCTGCATCAGGTGACCGTGGACAACGGCCATCCCGCGCCGGTGGTCAGCTCTGCCGGGGCGCTGGTTGACGGGCTGCACCTGATGGGGGCCAAGCGGGTCTCCATCGTGACGCCCTACATGCGCCCGCTGACCGATATGGTCGCGGATTACATCACGGCTGAGGGGATCGAGGTGACCGACAGTATCGCGCTTGAGATTCCCGACAACCTTGAGGTTGCAGCGCAGGATCCGATGAACCTGACCGAGATCTACAAGCGTGCGAGCCTCAAGAACATCGACGCGCTGGTGCTGTCCGCCTGTGTGCAGATGCCCTCGCTTGCCGCGATCCAGAAGGTCGAGGATGAATGCGGGATTCCCGTGGTGTCGGCCGCCGTGGCGACAACCCATCAGATGCTGACAAAGCTGAACCTCAAGCCGCATGTGCCGGGTTGTGGGGCGCTGTTGTCAGGCAAATACCTGTAAACTGGCAGGATCGAACGCGGCCTGGCCTGTACCCGGGCCAGGCCGCGTTCCACATTGACAATATTGATCGAGAGGGGCCGCAGGCGGGCAGGGGTCAGCGTTTGACCTTGTAGCCCGTGGTTTCCAGATCCCACATATCCGGCAAAATTCCTTCCTCGCGCAGCACGACCTTCTTGATCTTGCCGTTCTCGGTCAGGGGCATTGCCTGCACCTGCCGGACGTAGCGCGGCACCGCGAAATGGGCCAGGCGTGTTTCCAGATATTGGATCAGTTCCAGCGGGGGCAGGGTTTGCCCGTCCTTCAGCTGGATTGCCGTTGCAACTTCGTCTTCGCCCAGTTCCGATGGCACCGGATAGACCGCGCAGGCCTCTATCGCGTCATGGGTCATGATGGCCTGTTCGACCTCCCATGACGATACATTCTCGCCGCGGCGGCGGATCGCGTCCTTCATCCGGTCGATGAAACTGAAATAGCCATCGGGGTTGCGCACTACCCGGTCACCGGTGTGGAACCACAGGTTGGCCCAGGCCTCGACCGTCTTTTCCGGCATGCCGAAATATCCCGAAGCAAAGGAATGCGGCTCTGTCGGGCGCAGCAGCAGTTCGCCCGCCGTGCCGTCAGGGACCGGCATGTCGTGTTCGTCGGCCACCATGGCATCGGCCCCCTTGGCGAGCTTGCCCATGCTGCCGGGACGGGGAGAGGGGTAGGGGTTGTAGAACAGGAAATTGCTTTCGGTGGAGGCATAGCCATCGACCAGCGGAATGCCGAAGCGGTGAAAGAACTTCTCTTGATCCCGGGCGGGAACACTGCCACCCAGAGCGGTGCGGATGACATGTTTGCGGTCCCCGGGCCGCTCTGGCTGGGCCATCAGGATCGCGGCCATTGCCCCCAGAAGATAGGTCACGGTGGCACGGCATTCCACTGCGGATGTCCAATAGCCGGAGGCCGAGAATTTCGGCAGCAGCACATATTCGCAACCCATCAGCAGCGCCTGGTAAAAGGCGTTGAGCGCATTGGTGTGGAACACCGGAAGCGCGGTCATCAGCACATCGCCTTCGCGCACGCCCAGTGCGCGGGCCGAATAGATGCCCCACCAGAAGAATTGCGCCTGCGGGCAGCAGACGCCCTTTGACGGGCCGGTGGTGCCCGAGGTGTAGAGGATTGCGGCGGTATCGCCCGGCTGCACGGCAACAATGTCCGCCGGGTGCGCTGTTGAACCGCTGGTCTGAAGGCCCTGTGCTGTGACGGGCCAGAGCAGCGGTGGCAGCAGCGCATCCGCGCCCAGATCGTCGTAGGCGTGCTGAAACTGCTCTTCCACGATCAGCAGCTTGGGCCGGGCGTTTGCCAGAACATGGGCAAGCTGTGCACCGCGAAAGGCGGTATTGACGGGGGTGGCGATGGCCCCGACCCAGGTGGCCCCCAGGTAGGCCTGCAGGAATTCGGCGCGGTTGCTGCAATGGATCAGCACACGGTCGCCCGCGCCGATCCCCGCCGCAACCAGCCGCGCGCCCCAGTCGCGGGCGACCTCCGCGGTCTGGACAAACGTCCATCTGACGCTGCCGCAGGTCACGAAAGGCCGGTCGCCGTAGCGGTCGGCCTGACGTTGCAGCATCGTCCGCAGTGTCCGGTCCTGTGGTGCAAATCCGGCAACCACGTCGTCGTAACGATCATGGCAGGCGGGATGCGTGACGGGCGGTGTGTCTGCGGACATGGATTGCCGTCCTACTTGATCAGGTTGGGAAGCCATGTGGCGACCGACGGCACAAAGATCAGAAGCGCAAGCACCGCCAGTTCGATCAGGATGAAGGGCAGTGCCGAGTTGATGATCTGGCCGATCGTGATCCCTTCCGGTGCGACGCCCCGCATGACAAAGAGCAACAGGCCGAAGGGTGGCGTCAGCAGCCCGATCTCCATCGTGATCAGGATCAGCACCATGAGCCAGATCGGATCAATATCATAGATCGCCTGAAGCGAGGTTTGCCCCAGCAGGAAGAACGGCAGGGTGAGCAGCAACATGCTGACCTGATCCATGAAGGCCCCGAGAAAGAGCAGGATGAGGATCATGAACAGCACCACCGAGAGCGCCGAAAGATCGAGTGCGGTCAGGGCCTGGAGCAACCCTTGAGTGGCGCCCGAGACGGCCATCGCCTGGGTAAACACCAGCGACCCTGCGATGATGAAGATGATCATGGTGTTGACCTTGGCCGTTTCCATCAGCGCCTTGCCAACCTCGGCCCAGCCGAAATCGGCACCTTCAATGCCGGTGATCGTGATCGTGCTTTTGAACAGCCGGAAGAACAGGCAGGCGCCGAATGCAGCGAGGCAGCCCATTGCGGCGGCTTCTGTCGGCGAAGCAAAGTTCGTCAGGATGCTGCCGACCACAACAATGAAGATACTGAACAGCGGGAGGATGTAGATGATCGTCGGCAAGAGACGGTTCACCATGCGCAGCGAGCGGCCCTGGTATGTCCATGACCACAGGGTGCGGCGCCGGCTGTTGACCGTGATGGTCAGCGGCTTGTCCAGATAGCTGGTATCGGTTTCGAAGGGGGGTGCCAGATCAGGGTTGATGGTGCACCGGATGATCACATAGGCAAAGAAGCTCATCGCCATCAGAAAGCCGGGGATGATACCGGCGACCAGAAGCAGGGCCACGGATTTCTGCGAGATACTTGCCAGCAGCACCGCCAGCGAAGAGGGCGGGATCAGCATGGCGATGCCCCCCACCGCCATGATCGGGCCCATCGCGATGGCAGGTTTGTAGCCGCGCCTGAGCATATCCGGCAAAAGGACCTTGCCCAGGATCGCGGTATTGGCCACGGTCGATCCGGAGAGGGAGGAAAATACCGTTCCGCCGACGATGGATACGATGGCCAGCCGGCCCGGCACCCGCGAGATCATGCGCTCGATTGCGCCGATGGCCTTGAAGGCGACCCCTGTCTCAAGCAGGATTTCCCCCATCAACAGGAACAGGGCGATGGTCGCGAGGGAATAGGATATCGCCTCGTGAAATTCCATCGGCATGCTCTGAAGCGACAGGGAGGCAATCGTCCAGTCCCCCATTGTCGCAAGACCACCGATGAACAGGGCGGTGCCGATGATGTTGGCGGCCATGAAGGCAAAGGCAACCGGCAGGCCGAGGAACAGAAAGAAGCAGACGATCCCGAGCAGCAGGACAAGGGCAGAATACCATTCCATCATCAGAATCCTATGTCTGTAGAGATTTTATGGTCGGACATTCCCGCACGTCGAAACCGGAACAGGAATTCGATGGCGAGCATGAGGAATGACAGCGTGAAGACGGCAAGAACGATCCAGTTGGGGATTTGCAGGTCCTTGTCCGGCAGGGAGCCGAAGGCATAGCTGCTGATCGTGCCATTGGCCCCGAAATAGGCCATGCAGAGGCATAGCAGCGAGCCGAAGAGGTCAATCGCACGTTCCACCCTGGCGCCGAGCCAGGCTGGAATTGCGGTCAGAATGATGTCGACGCGCACATGGGCCCCTTTGTAGAGCACCCAGGCCGACGACAGGAACACCCCCGCGTAAAGCCCGTATTCAGCGCCTTCGTTCAACCATTCCAGGCCGCGCAGGCCCAGTTTGCGTAAGAAAAAATCGAGGGGGACGAGGATTGCGAAAACGCCGATCGACCCGGCCACGCAGATGGCGACAAACAGGTTGAATTTCTCAAAGACGGTTTCGAATCTGTCGATAAGCGAAGGCATGACGTTCTCCGGCTCGTGTTGAGGCAGGCAAGCCCGGCAGGCCATCAGGCGATGGTCTGCCGGAATTTGCGTTGGTTGGTTTATTGGGCTTGGGTGAAAAGCTCTTTCAGCTTTGGTCCGGTCTCGGGGTTTTGCTCGATGAATTCGTCCCAGGCGGTTTCACGCGCCATGCTGACCCATTTGTCGGCTTCTTCGCCTTCAAGTGTGATGGTTTCGATGCCGTTTTCCTCGAATACCTTGAGCATCTCAGCATCCAGCTGCTTGGCGTAGTCGCTGGTGCCTTCCATCTTGTTCTCCGAGCCGATCACGACGTCGTTGATGACGGCGCGGGCCTCGTCGCTGAGCGCATTCCATTTGGTCATGTTTGCAACCGTATGGATGGACGCACGGTAGACGCCGGGTTCGACACGATATTTCGTGACCGGATACCAGGACGGAGAGATGCCGCGCACCGACCAGCCGTAGCCGTCAACCGCGCCGCTTTCCATCAGGGTATAAACCTCGGGCATGGAGGACCGCTGTACCGAGGCGCCCAGTGCCTTGAAGAAGGCCGTGTAGACGGGCGACACCCGCAGGTTCAGACCGGTCAGGTCGGCCTTGTCGATGGCCTTGCCCTCGGCGAGGAACAGGTTGAACGCGCCGTCATCATGGTGGCGGCCGACGAACTGGACGTTCTTCTTGTTCGAAATCTCCTGGAAATAGTCGATCCCGCCGTTCTCGCGCAGTTCGGCAAAGGTCTTCTCCTGAAGCCGGAGCGCGGGCGCTTCGGGAATGATATTGCCAAAGAAGGCCTCGGGACAGCCGGCAATGTCATAGGCCCCCTGGGCCATGCGTTCGACAACCTGGAACGGGCTGCCGATGGCGGGCGCGCCGCCCAGAAGGTCGATCTGAACGATCCCTTTGCCCTTTTCGTTGATCTCGGTCACGAGATTTTCGAAGGGCACGCCGGGAGGGGCGCCGATTGGAAAGCAGCTCACACCGCGCAGAGTGACTTCCTCGGCGGCCAGTGGCGTGGCAAGAATTGTGCCTGTCGCGATGATCGCGGCGAGGCCTTTCAGAAATACTGTCTTCGTCTTCATCATTTTTTCTCCCCTTGAGTGATGAATATGAAATGCCGTCTGCGCTGCCCTGCGGTCTTCAACATGAAATCATGCTGTCCGGACCCGGCTTTTTTGCATTCTTCGGGCGAATCCTTGTTAACCGATAATGACGGCATCAAGGTATTTTACAAGTAAAAATATTTTTCAGCATATTATATCGCGGCGGGAGATTTCCCGGCAACCCTGAGTGCCGTGGTCATTTACCGGCAATTTGCGATGGCGATTTCCGGGTCACTTCGCCCAGGCCATCGCCCGGCCGAAGGTATCCGGATGGAAAGACATGTCGATGCGGTCACCCATCCCCGCGCCATCGTCGAGAAAGGCGATCATCGACGGTCCGCAGTCGAGGATCACCAGGCCGATCCTGATCGGCAGGCGGTCACGAAAATAGGGGTTGGTGGTGGCCCGGATCGTTGTTTCGCTGGCGATCTGTCCCTGCGGCGGGGCATCAACCAGCGGCAGGTTGGTCGACAGGCAAGACGGACAGACATCATGTGCGGGATAGAGGAACTGCGCGCAATCCGCGCATCTTTGCAATGCGAACCGCCCCTCTGCGGCAATTGCATCATAGAATGCGCCGCTTGCGGATGGCGGGTAGGGCGGCAGGGCCTGATCTGAGGGGCGGTCGGTCATGCGCCCTCCCCCGACAGAATGACAGCGCAGGAGGACAGACCCCTGGTATAGGTCATCATCCCGAAGCCGGATGCCAATGCGAGGTTGGCGCCCTTGACCTGCGTATCGCCTGCCGTTCCCAGAACCTGGCGCACCGCTTCGGTCAACCCGACATAGGACCCCCCTGCGCCGGCCTGTCCGCAGGACAGCTGGCCGCCGGAGGTATTGTGGGGAAAGTCGCCTTCGATCCGCAGATCATGGCTGCGGACAAATTCCGCCCCTTCACCCTTCCTGCAAAAGCCCAGATCTTCCATCTGCATCATGCAGATCACCGGATAATCGTCATAGGTCTGCACCACGTCGATGTCATCGGGTCCGACACCGGCCATGCTGTAGAGTTCTCCCACGTCCTCCACCCAGCCGCCAGAGGTCTGCATGGGTTCAATCGACCGTGCGTTGTGGCGTTCGATGCTGCCGCGCAGTCTGGCACCGGCAATGCCGCAGGCCCGGGCCGTGTCCTGCCGCATGACCAGCACCGCCTCGGCCCCGGCGCAGGGCATCACGCAGTCGTACAGATGGATCGGATCGGCGATTGGCCGTGCATTCATGTATTGATCGAGCGTCAGTGGCTCTTTCATCAGTGCATTTGGGTTCTTCAGGGCATTGGACCGCTGCGCCACGGCAATGCGTCCCAGATCCTCGCGGCTTACATTGAATTGTTCCATGTAATTGCGGGCGATCAGGGCAAAGCTGGCATTGGTGCCGCCCGCGCCATAGGGATAGACCGCGTCCTGCGAGAACCGTGAAAAATTGGCCAAGGTATTCCCGAATGACCCGCGCTGGTTGGTGTCGGCACCGATGCAGGCCACGACATCGCAATCACCGGATTGGACGGCGCGTGCGGCACGTCGGACCCCGGTGATCCCGCTGGCACCGCCAAGGGGCACATGGTCCAGCCACCGGACGCTGAGCCCCAGATGTTCGGCCAGGCCAATCGCGGTGTCGGGCGCTGTGGTGAAACTGGACAGGCAGAAACCGTCGATGTCGCGCGCTTCGATGCCCGATCCGTCCACCAGGGCCCGCAAGGCCCGTCCAATCCACCAATGCGCGGATTGTTCGCTGAACCTGACGTAGGGAAGGCTGACGGGCGTCGTGATCACCACGTCGTCATAGGCGCGACGGTCGATACTGAACTTTCCCATACGGTTGGTCATATCTCTCTTTGCGGATCGTCGCCGAAATTTAGTGGCGGGGTTTGGCCAGTGGCGCGGGATTAACGGGTTCTTACCTTAAGACGGCTGCCCGCCAAGACTTGCGCCGCCACAGACATACAGCACCTGACCGGTGACAAAGCTGGCATTTGCATCCAGAAAGAACCCGGCCGCGTTGGCGATGTCTTCGGGTGTGCCGATGCGCCGGACCGGCACGCCATTGGCGATTTTTTCCTGCAACTCGCCGTCCCTGGGCACGATGCCCCAGAAATTCTCGGTCAGGACCGGGCCGGGGGCGATGGCGTTGACCGTGATCCCGTTCGGGGCCAGTTCAAGAGCCCAGGTGCGCATCAAACCATGCACACCGGCCTTTGTCGCGGCATAGGCGGAGCGGGTCGGCATCCCCATCGAGGCGCGGGAAGTGATGAACAGGATGCGCCCGAACCCACGTTCCGTCATGCCCGGCAGGACAGCCTGCGTCAGCGCCATGGGGGCGGCCAGATGCAATTGCGCCAATGTCAGAACGTCATTCGGGTTTGCATCGGACAACAGGGCGGGCAGGATCGCACCCGCGTTGTGGACCACGGCATCAATTGCATGATCGGCGGCAATCTCTGCTGCCACCTTGGCGGTGGCCGCCGCATCGGTCAGATCGACCGTATAGCCATACAGATTTTCCTGCCCGGCAGCGGGCATTTCCAACCCCAGCGACACGACCCTTTCGCCCCGCGCGCGCAGCAGATCGCCGATTGCGGCGCCAATGCCGGAGTTTCCCCCGGTGATCAGAGTTGTCTTCACGCGGTCTCTCCTTCGACGAGGGCGACCACGCGTAAGGGGCTGCCCGAACCGCCCTCGATCTTGAGCGGGCATGCCACGATGATCGCGCCGAAGGTCGGCAGCTTGTCCAGGTTGGTCAGGCATTGCAGGCCGAACCGGCCGTTGCCGTGCAGGATCGAATGGGCGGGCAGGGGCGGATTGAATGTGCTTGCCTGTCCGGCATCGGTGCCGACCGTCTCGACCGCCAGGCCGACGCATTTGCGGTCGTGGACCAGAAACTCGACAGCGCCTGCATCCGGCCCGGGCGAATGTGCGCCGTCTTCGAGCAGATTCAGGTACTCCGGCGTGCCGACCCGTTTGTACCAATCCGTGCGCAAGGCGATCCAGTGGTCCGGCGGGATGGTGCCGTGTTCCGTTTCCCAGTTTTCGAGGAATTCGCGTGTCAGGACAAAATCCGCGTCTGCCGCGGATTCCGCCGAGATGTCGATCACCACGGCAGGTGCAACAAAGTCCTGCGCCGGGATGGCGTCAACCGTGTTCGATGGCAGATCCTTGCCCGTCACCCAATGCGCGGGGGCATCGAAATGGGTGCCGGTGTGTTCGTTCATCGAGATGTTGTTCCAGTACCAGGCCGGTCCGTCCGCGTCGTAGCGCGACAGTTTTTCCATGCGGAACGGGGCGCATTGGCCGAACTCGGCCGGCAGCACGATGACCGGGAAATCCGGGCTGAGCGTGTTGGTCAGGTCGATGACGCGCACCTGGCCAGATGCCAGGGCCACCGCAAGATCCGCAAGTACGGTTTTGCTCATTTGTTTTCCTCACGAATTGTCAGAAGCGGATCGTCCTGCCAGCGGGTCAGTACATCCTTTGCGACCTCGTCGGCACAGATGGTTTCCTGCCCCTGCTGAAGGGCGGTCACGACGGCGCGCGCGATCTGGGCGGGTGCGGTTTTGGGGGGCGGCACGTTCTGATGCCAGCCGTCATCCACCGGGCCCGTCAGGACAGAGATGACACGTATGCCGGTCCGGGCCATCTCACCCCGAAGGCTTGCGAGAAGGGAAAGCCGCGCGGCGGCAGCGGCGGAGGACCCGGCAAAGCCTGCCCGTCCGGTCAGCCCGTGGATGGAGGCGATATCGACAAAGGCGGCAGCAGAGCGATCGCCATCGTCCGAGCGCCCCGAAAGGGCAGGGGCGAACCCCTGCGCCAGCCGCATCAGGCCCGTCACTTCCAGATCCAGCCCGGATTGCAGATCGTTCAGATTGCCGCCGAAACCGACGCCACCCTGGCGGGCGAACTGCGCCGTATTCACCACGATGTCCACGCGCCCGCCCAACTGCCCGGCCAGCGCCGCGATGCTGCGGGTATCGGTCAGGCTCAGCCGGACAGGTTCGATCCCGGGGGCGGCCTCGATCCGGTCCTGACCGGGATAGCGCATCAGGGGGTCGGCGTTGCCAAGGAAGACCGTCTTAGCGCCTGCCTTGAGTAGGGCTTCAGCCACTGCCTGGCCGGTTTCCGTCCGGCCATCGGTCACCAGAATGCGCCGGTATTTCGGGTCGGCGGTAAAGACCCGCAATTGGGGATCGTCAGCCATATGTGGCGTCTCCTTTTCCGGCATGGCAAAGAGTGCCGGATTGCCTGATCTGTCAAGCTTCAGTTCCATTCTGACACGGTCACCCTGGCCCACATCCCCGTGCAGATGCACGGTTGCCATCGGCCCCGCATCCAGCCGGGCGGAACCGATGCGCCAGGGAAGATGGTCCTTGAAGAAGAGGTCGATGGAGCTGCGTATCGTGGTCTGTGCCTCGATCACTGCGCCGTCGGGCTGATCCTGCCAGCTCAATTCGCCCCAGCAGAACGGGCAGCGGTCACGCTGCGGATAGGTTGCCCGCGCGCAATCGTCACAGACCTGAAGCACAAAGCGCCCCAGACCGGCGCGCGCCGCCATCGCGGTGGCCGCGCGGCTGCGCAGGGCGGGAGGGACATGGCCCGCATGGGTGACGACCAGCGGGTCCTTGCGTTTTGGCGGTGTCAGCGGATCACTCATCGCAGCACCTCCTGCTCAAGAACGGCGGCACCTGTGCAGATGCCGCGATCATAATTCACCAGACCGAAGCCCGAGATCAGGGCGCGCCTGGCGTCGGGCACCTGATCGCCCAGGGGCGTCTGCAGGATCTGTCGCAACCCTTCGGTGACGTTCTGAAATCCGCCGGCGGCGCCTGCCTGACCTGCAGAGAGTTGCCCGCCGTTGGTATTGAGCGGCAGAGAGCCGGTAATCGTGAAATCGTTGTCTGCGATGAACCGGGAAAGTTCCGGCTTTTCGCTAAACCCCAGATCGGCCAGTTGCATGGCCACGATCACCGGATAGTCGTCATAAAGCTGGACCATATCCATATCCTGCGGGCCACATCCCGCCGCCGACCACAGATCGTCAATGTCGCGCGCCCAGCCGCCGCGCGTCTGCACCGGATCTTCGGGAAAGGCATTGTGCCGTTCGATCGTCGCGGCCAGTCGGGCGGTGGACAGGCCCAGCTCCTGCGCCTTTTCGGGTGTAGTCACGATAAAGGCCTCGGCCCCGGCGCAGGGCATGACACAATCGAACAGATGGATGGGGTCGGAGATCGGGCGCGCCTGCATGTATTGTTCGTGGGTCAGGGGTTTTTTCATCAGTGCGAAGGGGTTGGACAGCGCATTCGCCCTTTGTGCGACGCAGAGCTTGGCAAAATCTTCGCGCGAGACGCCGTATTCCCGCATGAAATTATCGGCGATCAGCGCGAAGGTCGCGTTGGGTCCGCCGAAACCGTAGGGATAGGTGGCATCCTGCGAAAACCGCGAAAAGCCCTGCAATGTCTGGCGGAAGCTGTCGATCTGGTTGGTGTCGGCGGCAACACAGGCCACGATCTCGGCATCGCCCATCTGAACCGCGCGGGCCGCGCGCCGCAGGGCCATGACGCCGCTCGCCCCGCCGGTGGGGATGTGATCAATCCAGCGCGGGCTGAGCCCAAGATGCTGCACCATGCCGACAACCGTGTCCGGCCCGGCAGAGAAACTGGCAAAACAGAAACCGTCGAAATCGGCTGGCCCCAGCCCGGTCTGGCGCGACAGGGCGGCCAGGGCGCTGCCGGTCCACCAATGCGCGGTCTTGTCGGAATACCGCGCATAGGGAACGGTGACCGGTGCACAGACGGCAACGCCGTCATAGGGCTTTTGCCGGGCCATCAGCTTGTGCGTTTCTTCAGGTGTCTGGTGTCGATGAAACCATCGGTTTCAAAGGTCTTCACCAGCAGGTCTTTCAACTGACCCCGGAGGATTTTCTGCGTGGCGGTCAGCGGCAGATCCGCGACAAAGGCGATCCAGCCGGGGGCCTTGTAATAGGCCATCTGGTCCAGCGCCCAGGTCACGATCTCTTCGGCCTTGGCGCTGTTGCCTTCGGCACCGTCCAGGATGATGAACACGGCCACTTCGTCGCCACGCACATCGTCCGGGGCGGCGGCGGCGGCGCAGGAGGCGATCTCGGGATGACGGTTCAGGATCGATTCAACCTCCACCGCCGATATGTTCTCGCCCGAGCGGCGGATCACGTTTTTCTTGCGGTCGACGAAGTGCAGCGATCCGTCTTCGTCCTGCTGGACCACGTCACCGGTATGGAGCCAGCCGCCCTGCCAAAGCTCGTCGGTTGCTTCGCGGTTTTTCAGATAGCCCGAGAAGAAGCCGTAGCGCGGATTGTCACCGGCGCGGCGCACGAGCATTTCGCCGGGTGCGCCTGGTGCCACGTCCTTGCCCGCATCGTCGACGACGCGAACTTCAACCTCCCTGGCGGGCCGCCCAAAGCAGGCGGTTCCCGTCTTGCGCGGCTCCTCATTGGCGCAGATGACCCCACCCGATCCGGTCTCGGTACAGGCCCAGGCCTCGATCAGGGGGAAACCGTAGCGTTCTTCGAAAGGGTCATGCAGCTTGGCATCCACGCCCGCGCCAAATCCGAAACGGACATTGTGATTGCGGTCGTCTTCGGAAGGGTCGGCGCGCATCAGCATGGGCGGCATGACGCCCAGATAATGCACCACCGTCGCACCGCTTTCGCGGACCGAGGCCCACCAACTGCGCGGATGGAAACGATCCAGCATGATCAGGCAGCCGCCCACCGTGATCATGGCCATCACCGAAACGGCCATCGCGTTCATGTGGAAAACGGGCAGGGGGGTCAGCATCCGCTCCTCGCCCTGACGCAGGCTGATGTGGCCACCGGCACTGGCGTACCAGTCACCGGAATAGAGGTAATATTCGTTGGACAGGATGCAGCCCTTGGGCTTGCCCGTGGTCCCAGAGGTATAGAGCAAGGCACATTCCGTCGCCGTGTTCGGCGCCACCTTTGCCGCGGTGGGCCGGATGGCCTTTGGCAACGCGCCTTCGGGCGGTGTGACAAGGGTGGGAATGCCGGCGTTTTCCACGGCGGTTTTCATCTCTTCCAGCCGGTCGGACAGAACGATCGCCAGGATCATTTCGGAGTGTTCTGCCAGGTATTCCAGTTCCGCCAGCCGCAGGTCCGGGTTGATCGGCACGACAGAGGCACCAAGCGCGTTCAGCGCCAGCCAGATCTCCAGAAACACGGGGCGGTTTTCCAACAGCAGCCCGACGCGATGGCCCGCGCCGTACCCGGCATCCATGAACCGGTTGCGCCAGTCCTCCACCCTTTGTGCCATGTCGGCGTAGCTGATGTCGCCCTGCGGGATGCCATAGACCTGTGCCGTTTCCTCCAGCACATGCAGGAAGGGGGCATCGCCCTGCCTCGCGGCGGTGCTCTTGAATCGGGTGTATACTGTTTCGGTGTTCATGCCTGCCTCAGATAAAGAGCTGGATGTTGCTGAATGGCGCATCGAAGTTGATCAGATCAATGCGTTTCAGCTTGATCTGCAATGCCCCGTCCACCTCGACCAACTCGTGACTGACCCAGCCGGAATAGCGTTCCAGCAGGTCACCCCGCGTTTCGGTATATATGAATGAAGTGCGCAGTCTATGCACGCCCCCGTCTTCGCCCATCGAGAGGATGCGCGGCCGTTCCATCAGGTGATGGCAGCGGCTTTTGGGTTTCTGGCTGAAGGTGCGCTCACCTGCCAGACGCTCCACCCGGACGGTCAGCAGCAACCGGTCCTCATACATCAGCGAGGGCTGAAGGATCGGATCTTCCTGCTGCCATTCAAGTGGCATCCAGTAGCGTCCGTCCTTGTGAAACAGCGCCAGCCAGTCGTCCCAGCGCATCTGGTCAATCGTGGCGGCCTCGTCATAGACAAAATCGATCAGGTCATCGCGGTTCATTCTGCGGCCTCCACGGCTTGGTCCATGTTCTGCACCATGAATTTCCGCCAGGCGTAGAACTGGTTGCGCATCTGGCGTTCGGATGTGCCGTTGACGACTTCCGTCGTCTCTTCGGGCTCGTCATCTTCCCACAAGCGGCGCAGGTTGACCCATTCGTTGCCGTTGGAGTGCAGACCTTCCTGTGCGCGTTCGTACATCTCCAGATCGTCATGGCCGACAATCGACGTCGGCGCGTTGATGAAGCGGTTATACATCAGGCCGCGCTCATAGAGCTTGTCGGGGGCACCCTTCAGCTTGAACACCCAGCTTTCCACCAGGGTCTTGTCGACCCCGAGCGGGATGAAGTTGCGCAGGATGCCGACCGGCCCCTTCACCATGATGTTGGGAAAGTAGATCGTGTTGTGACGGATATCGCCCAGGATCTCGTGGGCGCGTTCCTTGCCGTAGGCCTCGATCATCAAGTCCTGATAGCCGTCCACATCTTCGTAATCCTGGTGGATCGACCCCGACACGCCGGTGTGGCCGTGGCCATTTGGCCAGACGCGAATGCCCGCCCCTTCATAGAACTCATAAGGGCTCATGAAAGGTGCATAAAGCTGCACGGCCATGGGGGTTTCGGTGAAGTTGTCCTTCTCGCGTTCCCAGACGCTGACCGCCGTGCCGGCAGAGCTTTCATGCGCGACCATCGGGTGGCAGGTGTCGGTCTGGTTCTCGACCAGCATCTTCCAGTTGCAGGTGTGCATGTAGCGGATCGGCTGGCTGATCACCTCAAGCTCACCCTCGGGGGAGCGCTCTGCCATGTTGTCGATCGTGGACAGGGACTCGCCAAAGAACTCCTCGAAGCTGAGGCCTTCTTTCGCCAGCCGCACGAAGATCAGGCCGCGGTAGATTTTCACGTTCTCGATCCGCGTCATGCCCTTGGCCGCCTGATCCGCGTCAAATCCGGTGCCTTCGTAGCCTTTCTTCAGCGGGATCGCCAAAAGTGAACCATCGGTCTTGAACGACCAGGCGTGATAGGGACAGCGGAAGAACTTGCCGGTGTTGCCGCAAGGCTCGGAGGCAATCTTGACGCCCTTGTGCGGGCAGCGGTTGTGCAGCACATAGACCTGCCCGTCCCGGTGCCGGGATGCCAGAACCGGCTGGTTTCCGATCTTGGAGGTGATGAAGTCGCCGGTGTTCTTCAGCTGGCTTTCATGCCCGATGTAGATCCAGGAATTGGGGAAGAGCTGCTCCATTTCCAGGTCAAAGATTTCGCGGTCCACATAGACGTCACGATGCACGGCGTGGCCTTTGACCAAATCGGCAATGGCTTGGGAATTTCCGCGATAACGGTCCATGGCAGTCTCCAGTAAAGATCAGATATCAATGACAAGTTTGGGCGTTTTCGACCGCGATACACAGATCTGCATGACGTTGTTCGCCGCCTTTTCGCTGTCGGTCAGGATGACATCCCGGTGGTCGGGAATTCCGTCGATCACATCACATTGGCAGATCCCGCAGTCGCCGCGCTGGCAGTCGTAAAGCGGGTCGAGACCCGCTTCTTCCAGCGCCTCGATGATCGTCTTGTCGGACGGGACATGCACGATCTGGCCGGTGCTGTGGATTTCGACGTCGAATGCCGTGTCCTCCGCCGTATTGGCTGCAGCCGAAAACAGCTCGTAATGCACCCGCTCGACGGGCCAGCCCAGACCGGCGGCAACGGATTTGACCGCCTCGATCATGCCAGCCGGTCCGCAGAAGTAGACATGGGCACCGTCGGGGGCCTGCCCGAGAATTTCGTTCAGATCCATCTTGCTGGGTTGATCGTCGTAATGCAGATGCAGCCGGTCGCCGCAAATCTCCTGCATTTCATTCACAAAGGCGAGCATCCCCTCGGAACGCCCGGCATAATGGGCCTCGAATGCGCGCCCTTTCGCAGCGAGTTCCGCCGCCATGGACAGGATCGGCGTGATGCCGATGCCGCCTGCGATCAGCACGGCCGGTTCAGCGTGGTCGCCCAGTTCAAAATGATTGGTCGGGTTCGAGATCTGAACCCTGTCACCGGGCTTGAGCTCATGCATGAAGATCGACCCGCCCGTGCTTTGCGCCTCGCGCAGCACGCCTAGCGCCAGATGTCCGGGTTGCAGGCCCGGCAGCCGCAGCAGGGAGTATGAACGATCACCGCCGTCGCGCAGGCTGACGCGAACATGTGCGCCCGCGGTCCACACCATCGGGATCGGCGCCGACGGCTTCACTTCGATCCGTTTAACATCTTTGGTCTCACTCGAAACGGCGATGACTTCGTAGCCTATGGACGGCATGACGCCCCCTTAATCCCACTCTATGCTTTTGCATAGTTTTATGTATAAAATAAAAATCCGTCAAGGGGTTGATTGTTGAACCGCACATGGGATCTCTTGCTGTGGCATGCTGCCGGGCCAACCCCCTTGGTTGCCATCTGTTCATCACCATAGAATACCACCCGATGCCTGCATTCCACATCGGGATGTCAGGCGCCGCAAGGAGAAAATGCACCGTCGATCTGCGATTTACGGATGAGGGTTGAAATCATGATCCTCCGGAAACCCTCGAATGCTTCAATCGTAAAATCTACGCTGCGCTCAGACATCTTGTAGCGAAGCCTGCGGTGGTGGGATAAGCTCTGGGCATGACATTCACCCTATCAAACATCCAGGACGACCCTGCTATGCAACTTCTGTTGCCGTCCTGGGTGACGTCCCGCCGCAGTGAATCGCTTGAGGATATGGCGTTCTTGTCCGGTGGCGCGCTGAGCTATCTGCATCAGGTCATCAAGCAGCAAGATGTGCCGCAGGCGTTGTTGCGGGATCGCCTTGCGTTGCAGGCGGCGGAGGCCTGTATCGTGTTTTCCGGACGGCCCGAACGGGCAGGGGAGCTGCGGGATGCCGTCCATTTGCTGCGTCCCGGTGACCTGCCGGGCCCCGCAGGAGAAACCTATCTTGCCTGGCGGCGTGCGGCGGAAAGACCCCTCTCTGTCAAGGCGCTGCACCGTGCGTTGCCCGAGGTAGAGGCAACACGAATCGCGGCCTGGCTGAGCGCCGGAAAGGAACGTGGCGCGGGGCAGGCAGGGCCAATCACGCGCGTGGCAAAGGTTCTGGAAGCCGTTCTGACGGAAATGCCGCGGGCTGAGGTGCCTGCATTGATCCTGGCAGATGCGGCCCTGGCGCAGGCGTTGGGATGGGATCACATCCTGCCCCTGTTCGCGTTGGGTCTGGCGCGTGTTGACCTGACCAGACGTGGCGATGCATTGCGGCTGGCCTGCCACGGCGCAGTGACCACCGCGACCCCTCAGGCCCTGCGCATGGCAGCAGATCTGTTGCGGCGGGCTGAGCGGTTGAAGACGGTTGCGCCCAAATTGCGGGCCAAGACAGCGCCCGCAGCGGTTGATGTCTTTCTGAGCCGGGATGCCGTTGCACCCTCGGCCTTGCCGATGCCGGACCGGGCCGCCCGCCGCCTCTGCGACAGGCTCGTCGATCTGGGTGCGGTGCGCGAGCTGACCGGTCGCGACACCTTTCGCCTTTACGGGGTGTAGGCGTGGCCGTTGTCCGTCCTGAACCAGAGCTTGACCGCGAATTGGCCGACCTGCCGCCGGAACTGCGCTGGCGGGAATGGATGCTGCGGATCGAGGCCGTGCTGTTTGCCAGTGCCGCCCCGGTGCCAAGGCAGGATCTGGCGCGGGTGGTCGGGCAGGATGCCTCCGTCGATCTGCTGATCGGGGATCTCGCCGCGGACCTTGAGGGGCGCGCGTTCGAGCTGGCGCAGGTGGCCGATGGCTGGGTGTTGCGGTCACGGACGGCCTTCGCCCCGGCGATCCGGGCTGCGGCCGATCTGGACGATCAGCTGCTGGACCTCAGCGAATTCGATATCGCGGTGCTGGCCGCCATCGCCTATTACCAGCCCGCCACGCGCGACATGCTGAAAGACATTTTCGGCAAGGAGATCAGCCGCGATCTGATCGGTCGGCTGCATGCGCGGGGGCTGATCGGGACCGGGCCGCGCAGCCCCAGCCGGGGCGCGCCTTTTACCTTTGTCACCACGGAACACTTCCTGCTGGCCTTCGGGCTGGAAAGCCTGCGCGATCTGCCGGACCGGGAGGAATTGCAGGATGCGGGCCTGACGCAGGGGTGACTGCCCCTGAACTGCCGCAAGGCGGCGGAGGCGTTTCGCGGGTGATCGCTACGTCTGGCCGACATCCCCGGATGTGAACATCTCCCTGAATTGATCGCGCAGGATGTTCTTTTGAACCTTGCCCATCGTGTTGCGCGGCAGTTCGTCCATGATGACCAGTTCGCGGGGATGCTTGAAACGGGCAAGGGACTGGCGAAGGCTGTCCATGATGGCCTGTCTGTCCGGTGCGGCACCAGGTGCGGGAACGATCACGCCCAGCACGGTTTCGCCGAAATCGGGATGCGGCACGCCGATTACTGCGCTTTCCAGCACGCCCGGCTGATCATCGAGCAGTTGTTCGATTTCCTTTGGATAGACGTTGAATCCGCCGGAAATGATCAGGTCCTTGTTGCGGCCAACGATATGCACATATCCGTCCTGGTCGATCCTGCCCAGATCACCGGTGATAAAGAAGCCATCCGCGCGCAGTTCCTCTGCCGTTTTTTCCGGCATCTGCCAATACCCCTTGAAGACGTTGGGGCCACGCACCTCGATCTGTCCGATCTCACCTTCGGGCAGGGTCGTGCCGGTCTGGGGATCGGTGATCTTCAGCTCGATCCCCGGCAATGGATGCCCCACCGTTCCGGCACGACGTTCGCCATCGTAGGGGTTCGATGTGTTCATGTTGGTTTCTGTCATCCCATAGCGTTCAAGGATGCGATGGCCGGTGAGGGTTTCGAACCTTGCATGGGTCTCGGCCAGCAAGGGGGCAGAACCTGAAATGAACAGGCGCATATGCGCGGCCAGATCATGGGTGAAACGGGCGTCCCCCAGCAGGCGGGTATAGAAGGTCGGAACACCCATCATGGTGGTTGCGCGGGGCATCCAGGCGATCATCTGGTCCAGATCGAATTTCGGCAGAAAGATCATGCTGCCGCCAGCGGCCAGCGTGATGTTGGTGGCAACAAACAATCCATGGGTGTGAAAGATCGGCAGGGCATGCAGCAGTACGTCGCTTGCCGTGAACCGCCATTCTTCCATGAGGGTCCAGCTGTTCGACAGCAGGTTGTTCTGGGTCAGCATTGCGCCCTTGGAACGCCCGGTTGTCCCGGAGGTATAAAGGAACGCCGCGAGGTCGTCGCCCTGCCGCTCCACCGTGGCAAAGCTTGTATCCATCTTGCGGGCCCGATCCATCAGACTGCCGCTGCCATCGCCGTTCAGGGTTTCGATCCTTGATCCCAGCGTGGTGGCGATCGGGGCGAGGTTTTCCGCATTGCTGCCGTCACAGACAATCAGCGACGCGCCGCTGTTCTCGATGAAATACTGCAATTCGTCGACAGTATAGGCCGTGTTCAGCGGCAGAAAGATCAACCCCGCCTGTGCGCAGGCGGCATAGAGCGCCAGCGCTTCCGGCGATTTCTCGATCTGGGCGGCGACGCGGTCGCCGGGCTTCAGCCCGATATCCCTGGTCACATGTGCAATGCGGGAACTGGTTTCGAGGAACTGCTGATGGCTGATTGTCTGCCCGTCCGGAAGATGCAGGAACGGCGTCATCTTTCCGGCGTGGATGCCAAAGAGACGATCATAGAGAGGGTTGGCCATCAGGTTACCTTTTCCTTTGGTTGGAAACGCGGTTTGCCTCACCAAAGATCGGGCGTTCTGTTTGTGGCGATGGCTGGCGGGTGGTTACACTATCCGTGCCCGTCGCGGCAACCCGCTGCAAGCTTCAGTCCCGTTGTGCGCTTTGCCTTGCGCGCCAAGGGCGAATGTTCAAGATTGCGACGAAGTTTTGAAGGACAACCATGACAGCTGACGCCCAGACCCGTGACATTGCCATCATCGGTGCCGGTCTGATCGGGACAGCATGGGCCGCGCTGTTTGCACATCATGGGTTCAGGGTGCGGCTTTGGGATCCTCACGCGGCGGCGCTGGACAAGGCCGTGGGTCAGATCCCCGGGTTGCTGGCACAACTTGCGCAAATCGGGGAAGTGAAAGGCGGGGCCGAATGGATCACCCGCTGCGACAGGCTTCATGATGCGGTCGCAGGTGCGGCGCTGATCCAGGAGAACGCGCCAGAGAACATTCCGCTGAAGCACGCGCTTCTGGCCGAGATCGAAGAGGTCATGGCGGTGGAGGCCATCATCGCCTCCTCGACCTCGGCCTTGACCTGGTCGGAACTTGCACCGGGTTTGCGTGACCCGGCGCGGCTGATTACGGCGCATCCGTTCAACCCGCCGCACCTGATCCCGTTGGTGGAACTCTTTGGTGCCGATGACGCGCGTCTCGACAGGGCCGAGGCGATTTACCGCGCCGCCGACCGCATGCCGGTCAGGCTGCGCAAGGATGCCACCGGACATATTGCCAACAGGCTCGCCTCTGCCCTGTGGCGCGAGGCTGTCTTCATGGTGCAGGAAGGTATTGCGGATGTCGAAGCGATAGATGCGGCGCTTGTCAACGGACCGGGCCTGCGCTGGTCCGTGCTGGGCGCACATATGGCGTATCATCTTGGTGGCGGGGCGCAGGGCATGGCCGGATATCTGGCGCATCTCGGCCCCAGCCAGGAGCGCCGCTGGGCCGCGCTGGGGGCACCGGTTCTCAGCCCTGAGGTATGCGCGGCGCTGATCGACGGCGTGGAAACTGCCGCAGGGGGGCGCGGCATTGCCGAGCTGGAGCAGGACCGCGATGCGGCGCTGATCGCCCTTCTGCGCGCCAGGGCGATGAAGGACTGAGGGTCAGCCGATCACCTGCGGTTCACGCGGCAACTGGGTGAGGGACCGGGCACCGTCTTCGGTGACCAGAACATCATCCTCGATGCGGACACCCAGCACACCGGGGCGATAAAGGCCCGGTTCGATGGTGATGACCATACCGGCCTCCAGCGGTGCATGGTTGCCTCGCATCAGTTGCGGCGCTTCATGGATGTCGAGCCCCAGTCCGTGGCCGAGCTTGTGCCGGATATCCGCCGCGAAACCCGCATCGCTCAGCGCCTGCTGTACGGCTGTGTCCAGCTCATGCGGGGTCACGCCGGGTGCTGTCATGTCACGGCCCAGGCGGTTTGCTTCTTGCACGGCCCCATAGAATGCGCGGTGTTGCTGCGGGATTTCCTCGCAGAAATAGGTGCGGGTGATGTCCGCGCTATAGCCGTTCAGGGTCGCGCCGAAGTCGAAAAGCAAGGTGTCACCGCGTTTCAGCCGACGGTCGGATGACGGCACACCATGGCAATCCGCCGCCGCCGGACCGGCCAGCACGATCAGGTCGAATGCGGCCCCATCTGCCCCTCTTTCCAGCATATTGATCAGGAGCCTGGCGCGGATTTCCGTCTCTGTCAGCCCCGCGCCGATCTGTTTCAGGGTCGCGGCCAGCGCCTCTTCGCTGATCTGCACCGCCTTTTCGATGGCGGCGACTTCCGAGGCGTCCTTGTTCAGCCGCAGCGGCAGCAACATGTCTGTCCCGTCTTCCGGTGCCGTGCCAAAGGCGCGGGCAAGGGCAGCCGCCTCGAAATGGCGCATGCGACCTCCCTCTACCGCGAGGCGGGTCAGCCCGGTTTGCCGCGCAAGCTGGGCCAGCGCATCGGCATAGCCGTCGGCATCCTGCCAAAAGACGGTCCGGGCCTGCGGCATCCGGGCTGTCCACATGTCCTTTTCCAGCGCGGGAATTGCGGCGTGAACCTCGCCTGCCGCCGTGACGATCAGGATCGTGGGCCGTTCCATCAGGCCCAGCCGCACGCCGGTCAGGTAGAAAAAGTTCGGACCCGGCACCATTGCAATGGCCGGACAGTCATGGCGTTGCAATATGGCGGCGAGTTTGTGAATCCGGGCGTCAAAGTTCATCGGGGCTTCCGTGGATCAGGATGTTCGGTGCTATGCGCCCGAGCCTCGCGTATCTTGAAACGGATGCCAAGCCCTGTAACGGGATTGCTTGCGTCGCGTCCGAACGCCGGGGGGTCAGGGACAGCGCGGCGGAGATCCGGCAAAGGGCCTGTTTGATGTGAGATGCCAAGCGGGGCGCTTGTGGCGGCCCGCCCCGTTGGATCAGTCGAGCGGCAGGCCGACGTAGTTTTCGGCAATGGCGCGTGATGCGGCCTCAGAACTGCGCAGATAGTCGAACTCGGCCCGCTGCATGCGTTTTTCGAACTCCGAATTCTCGGGGAACTGGTGCATCAGCGTGGACAGCTGCCAGGAGAACCGTTCGACCTTCCATACCCGCCGCAGCACGGTTTCGGAGTAGCTGTCGATGAGACTGTCGTTGTTGTCCTTGTAATGTGCCACCAGCGCGCGGTGCAGGATGCGTACATCGGCAGCGGCAAGGTTCAGGCCCTTGGCACCGGTCGGCGGCACGATATGGGCGGAATCGCCAGCCAGGAACAGATTGCCATAGCGCATCGGTTCAGCCACGAAAGACCGCAGCGGCGCGATGCTTTTCTCGAATGACGGGCCGGTTCGCAGGTTAGCTGCGGTTTCCGGGCCAAGGCGCGTGGCGAATTCCTCCCAGAAGCGGTCATCGGACCATTGCGCCACATCGTCGTTCACATCGCATTGAATGTAGTACCGGCTCCGGGTGTTGGACCGCATGGAGGCCAGCGCGAAGCCGCGTTCGTGGTTGGCATAGATCAGTTCATGCGCGAGTGGCGGCTTTTCCACCAGAATGCCCAGCCAGCCAAAGGGATAGACCCGCTCGAACGTTTTCAGCACGTCAGCCGGGATCGCCTGGCGGGAGACACCATGAAATCCGTCACAGCCTGCGATATAGTCACATTCGACAACAATTTTGGCGCCGTCATGGGTGAAATGGACAGAAGGTTGGTCAGACTTGAGGTCGGTCGGCACCACGTCATCGACATTGAAAAAGAACTGTTGCCCCTCGGCCGTGCGTTTGTCGAACAGGTCCTTGGTCATTTCGGTCTGGCCATAGACCATCACCGACTTGCCCGTCAGCCCGGCCAGGTCGATCCGGTGCCGGTCGCCGTCAAAAGCCAGCTCAAAGCCGTCGTGCGGCAGCCCTTCGCGGTGCAGGCGGTCGGCGGCACCGGCTTCTTCCAGCGCATGAACCGTACCTTGTTCCAGCACGCCGGCGCGGATGCGCCCTTCGATATAGGCGCGGTCCTTTCGGTCGAGCACGACAGTGTCGATCCCGGCATTGGCCAGAAGTTGCGACAACAACAGTCCGGCGGGACCGGAGCCAATGATACAGACGGATGTTTTGATGGTACGGGTCATCGCGCGGCCTTTGTTGTTTCATCAAAAAGCCGATCAGGCGCGGCCTTATCCGGGCAATCATAACGCAAATCGCAGGGTGCCGAATGGACAGCAGCAACCAAATTTTGTACTATCCGATCATAATGGCGCTGATAGGGGCGGAAACGTCCCAGAAAAGGTAGTTTCCTTGCCAGATACCGTTCCGACATATGAACTTTATGGTGAATATCTGGCAGGTACCCGCGCGGATCCGGTGCATCATGAGACTATCGTTGAACGCAGCATGAAACATGACTGGAATATCCGGCTGCACCGTCACTCCAGGCTTGCGCAGGTTTTCCTGTTCCAGACACCGGGCGTCTTCACACGCCTTGGCGATATGGATTTTCGCAGCGCCGGGCCGGTGATCCTGGTGGTCCCGCCGGGTCTGGCACATGGGTTCCGGTTTCCCCCGGACATCGAAGGCGATGTGATCAGCCTGCGACTTGCCCTGTTGGATGACGACAATATCGCGCGGATCCGACGGTTTGCCGATTCCGGTGGTGCGGTGCTGCCCGAACCGGACGCCCCCCATTTCGCGGTGATAGACATGCTGATGGGCCAGTTGCGCGAGGCCCTGCGCAACTTCGGGACCGGGCGCGCGGTCTTGCTTGAAACATTGATCCGTCTGATGCTGATCTATCTTGAGAGCGACCGGAGCGAAGCGCGTCCTCTAGGGACATTGCCTGCGCGGCAGGAACAGACATTGCATGAAAAGCAGGCGCAGGCATTTTGTGCGGCGGTCGAGGAACATTTTGCGAGTGCGATGACGCTTGGCGTCTATGCCCGCGAAATCGGAGTCTCGACCGCACATCTCAATCGCCTGTGCCGCCGCATCCTTGGCACGACCCCCAATTCAGTGATCCGCCAGCGCCGTCTGGTCGAGGCAAAGCATCTGCTGGAATTCACCCGTCATTCCATGGCTGACGTCGCCGCGCGCGCAGGCTTTGCCGATGCCGGCTATTTCAGTCGCACCTTCAAGTCAGACACCGGGCTGACGCCAGGCATGTACCGGAGGCAACAGGACAACGGTTAGCCGGAGTTCCACTGCCAAACCCAGTGCGGGGGCGGCAGATGGCGGCCGCCGCGCTGCCCGCAGTTCGGGGTTGCCAATCAGACCTGTCTGGAAAACACTGTCGGAATAGAAAAATATTGGGAGTTCATAATGACCAAGACGCTTACACTGATGTCCACGGCATTGCTTTTGTCCACAACCGCGCTGGCCCAGGCAGAGACGCTGAGATGGGCGCGGTCCGGCGATGCGCTGACCCTCGACCCGCATGCCCAGAACGAAGGGCCGACACATACGATCCGGCACCAGATTTACGAGCCGCTGCTCATCCGCGACACAACTGGCGCGTTCGAGCCTGCCCTGGCCACCGAATGGGCGCCCAAGGAGGACGATCCGAACGTCTGGGTCTTCAAGCTGCGCGAAGGGGTGAAGTTCCACGACGGCGCTGATTTCACGGCGGAGGATGTCGTGTTCAGCTTTAATCGCGCCAAGACCGAGAATTCGGACATGAAAGAGCTGATCAACTCCATCACCGAGGTCCGCGCAGTGGACGATTACACTGTCGAGATGGTCACGGACGGGCCGAACCCGATCCTGCCGTCCAACCTGACCAACCTGTTTGTCATGGACAAGGACTGGACCGAGGCGAACAACACCGTTGATGTGCAGGACTTCGAGGGCGGCGAACTGACCTATGCCACCACCAGCACCAACGGCACCGGCCCCTACAAGCTGGTAAGCCGGGAGCAGGACGTAAAGACAGTCATGTCACTGAACGAGGACTACTGGGGCAAGGACCAGTTCCCGCTGGAAGTGACGGAAATTGTCTATACGCCGATCCAGAACGCCGCGACCCGCGTCGCCGCCCTGTTGTCGGGTGAGGTGGATTTCCTTCAGGATATGCCGGTGCAGGATCTTGAGCGCGTCAACAGCGCCGACGGCCTCGTGGTCAAGCAGGCCCCGCAGAACCGGGTGATCTTCTTTGGCATGAACATGGGTGCGGACGATATCGAGGCCGACAATGTCGAGGGCAAGAACCCGCTGGCCGACGTGCGCGTGCGCAAGGCGATGTCGATGGCGATCAACCGCGACGCCATCCAGCAGGTGGTGATGCGCGGGCAGTCCCAGCCCGCCGGCATGATCGCACCGCCCTTCGTCAACGGCTGGACCGAGGAAATGGACGCAGAATCCAAGACCGACATCGAAGGTGCCAAGGCATTGATGGAAGAGGCTGGCTATGCTGACGGTTTCTCGATCCGCCTCGACTGCCCGAATGATCGCTATGTCAACGACGAGGCGATTTGCCAGGCTGCTGTCGGCATGTTGGGCCAGATTGGCGTCCGCGTTAATCTGGATGCCAAGCCCAAGGCACAGCACTTCCCGCTGATCACCGACAGCAAGACCGACTTTTACATGTTGGGCTGGGGTGTGCCGACCTACGATTCCGAATATATCTTCAACTTCCTGGTGCACGGGCGTGAAGGGGATATCGGGACCTGGAACGGCACCGGCTATGACAACGACGATCTGGATGCCAAGATCAAGAGCCTCGCCTCCAACACCGATCTGGAAGCCCGGAACGCCGACATTGCGGAGATTTGGCGGGTTGTGCAGGACGAGACGCTCTACATCCCGATTCACCACCAGGTGTTGAACTGGGGCATGGCGGACGGTGTCGGGATTGAGGTCGATCCCGAGGACCAGCCCAAGGTCAAGTATTTCACGATGAACTGAATAAAGCGTTTCTCGAAACGCTATAGCGTGACAAACGACAAGAGGGGCGGTGCCAAGGTGCCGCCCCTTTTTTGTGCCCCGTCTTTTGACATCGGGCGGGCGGGACTTGTCCCATGACACCTTTGTGAGCCCGGCAGGTTCCGATTGCTTCTGTCGTCGCAGCCGCTAGCCTGACTGTTGCCATCCATGCCCGAAAGGAACCCGCCATGCTGAGACTGACCACGGCGCTTGCGCTTTGCCTGGGCATGGCTGCCCCCGCCATGGCCAAGGAATTCACCTGGGCCGAAACCACAGATCCGCAGACGATGGACCCCCATGCGGTCAATTCCGCCGCGGTGCTGGGTTTTCTCAACAACGTCTATGAGGGCCTTGTGCGCCGCAACAAGGAGATGGAGATCGAGCCTGCCCTGGCCACCTCATGGGAGCCCATCGGCGCGGGCGATGGCTGGCGCTTTCACCTGCGGGAGGGCGTCAAGTTTCACGATGGCAGTGATTTCACGGCTGAGGACGTTTTGTTTTCCTACGAACGCGCCAGTTCCGAGCAGGCTGATACCTCAAGCTGGTTCGCGCCGGTGTCCGAGGTCAGGGTCGTCGATGATTATACCGTCGACATCATGACCACCTCGCCCAATCCGATTTTTCCCGATAGCATCGCCAACTGGATGATTCTCGACAGTGGCTGGGCAACGGCGCATGATACGGCCCGCCCCGACAAGGAAAACGGCAACTTCGCGACGCTGAACACCAATGGCACCGGCGCCTTCCGCGTCACCGCGCGCGAACCGGGTCTGCGTACCGTGCTGGAACCCTTTGCCGGCTGGTGGGACGAGGCTGCGCATAACATCACCCGGGCGGAACTGACGCCGATCCAGAACCCGGCAACCGCCGTGGCGGCGCTTTTGTCGGGGGACATCGACTTTATCAACCCGGTGCCGATCCAGGATACTGAAAGGCTGAAGCAGAACCCGGATGTGAAAGTGATCCAGGGGATCGAGGCGCGGGTCATGATGCTGGGCTTCCCGCATGAGGCCGACAGGCTGAAATTCTCGACCGAAACGACGGATAAAAACCCCTTTGGCGATGTGCGGGTGCGCCAGGCGGTCGCCCATGCCATCAACGTGCCAGCCATTCTGCAAACCATCATGCGCGGCAATGCCGAGGAGGCCAGCCAATTGGTCAGCGCGGCGATGCGCGGCTATAGCGATGAACTGGCGCCCCGGCCGGTCTACAATCCCGATCAGGCCCGCGCATTGCTGTCTGAGGCTGGCTACCCTGACGGCTTTTCCTTTGGGCTGAAATGCACCAATGACCGCTACCTGAACGACGAATCCGTCTGCCAGGCGGTCACCGGGATGCTGGCTCAGGTGGGGTTGAGGGCAACATTGGACGCGATGCCGGTGCAGAACTACTGGCCCGAACTGCGTGCCGACAATTATGACATGTTCCTGCTGGGCTGGTCGCCGGGCACTTTCGACGCCGAACATCCGATCCGGTTCCTGGTTGCCACGCCGGACGAAGAAGCCAAACTGGGGTCATGGAACTTTGGCGGCTATTCCAGCGTGCGGGTGGACGAATTGCTGCCGCTGATCCAGTCCGAGATTGACGAGCCGAAACGGCAGGCGATGCTGGACGAGGTCGCGGGGATCCTGCAGGAAGAAATGGCCTATGTGCCGCTTTATGTTCAGCCGCTGATCTGGGGCGCGCAGGCGAATGTCGAGCTGACCCAGCGGCCTGACAACTTCTTTATCCTGCGTTGGGTGACAGTGAACTGAACAGGCAGGGCCGGAATGTCGTCTTGCCAGACAGAGCGCGGTTGCGTATTCCGGCAAATTCCCGGCTTCCGCCGTGTAATCCTTGACCTTCGGCTTCACAGATAGTCCACTCGATCAATGCTTGCTTTCATCATCCAACGTATCGCGCAATCTGCCCTCGTCCTGCTGGTCGTGGGGCTGGTGGCCTTTTCGATGTTCAGCTTCGTCGGGGACCCCATCGACAACATGCTGGGTCAGGAGCGCACCCAGGCCGACATCGACCGGTTGCGCGGCCAGCTGGGTCTCGACCAGCCGTTCCCGGTGCAATACGTCAAGTTTCTCGGCAACGCCGTGCAGGGCAACTTTGGCATCAGCTACCGGCAGGGGCGGCCGGTGGCTGACATCCTGCTTGAACGCGCCCCGGCCACGCTGGAACTGGCGGCAGTCTCGGGCTTTCTCGCCATTTTCATGGGCATCGGGCTGGGTGTTTTCACCGCCATCCGCCGAGAGGGGTTTGCCGCCAATGCGATCATGTCGCTGTCGCTGATCGGGGTCTCCCTGCCGACCTTCCTGATCGGGATATTGCTGATCTACCTGTTCTCGGTCGAACTGGGCTGGCTGCCAAGCTTCGGGCGCGGCGAAACGGTGCGGGTGGGCGGCTGGACCACCGGGTTCCTCACCGAATCCGGACTCAAGGCGCTGATCCTGCCCTCGATCACGCTGGGCCTTTACCAGATGACGCTGATCATGCGCCTGGTGCGGTCAGAGATGCTGGAGGTGCTGCGCCAGGACTATATCCGTTTTGCCCGCGCGCGGGGGCTGCGGGAGCGGGCGGTGAACTTTCGCCACGCGCTGAAGAACACGCTGGTGCCGGTGATCACGGTGACCGGCCTGCAGCTGGGCAGCATCATCGCCTTTGCCATCATCACCGAGACCGTTTTCCAGTGGCCGGGCGTCGGCCTGTTGTTCATCAATGCGATCCAGTTCGTCGATATCCCGGTGATGGCCGCATATCTGATGCTGATTTCCGTCATGTTTGTGGGCATCAACCTGATTGTGGACCTGCTGTATTTCTCCATTGATCCCCGCCTGCGGGCGGACCGGACAAAGGCGCATTGAGATGACAGACAGGCAACTGCCCCCCGATATGCCCATCGCGGTCAAAGACCCGTCGCGGCTGAGCATCGCCCTGCAAAGCGATTTTTTCTACACGTTCAAACGCTCACCCGTGGCGATCATCAGCTTTGCCGTGGTGGTGATCATGGTGCTGGCCGCCATCTTTGCCCCGCTGGTGGCACCCTACAATCCATTCGATCCGGCATCGCTGAACCTGATGAACGGCTTTTCCCGGCCGATGACGCCGAATGCCTTTACCGGCGATACGTTCTGGCTGGGCACGGATGATCAGGGCCGCGACGTGTTTTCGACGATCCTTTACGGGATGCGCATTTCGCTTTTTGTCGGGGCCGCAGCGGTGCTGTTTGCCATGATCCTCGGCATCACGCTTGGCCTGCTGGCGGGCTATGTCGGCGGCTGGACAGAAACGATCATCATGCGCATTGCGGATGTGCAGCTTACCTTTCCGGCGATCCTGGTCGCGATGCTGATCTTTGGCATCGCCAAGGGGGTCACCCCGGTGGAGCACCGCGACCAGATGGCGATCTGGGTGCTGATCATCGCCATCGGGCTGTCGGATTGGGTGCAGTTCGCCCGTGTTGTGCGGGGCGCCACGCTGGTGGAGAAGAACAAGGAATATGTGCAGGCTGCCCGCCTGATCGGGCGGCGGTCGCCCGCGATCATGGTGCGTCACATCCTGCCGAATGTGTTGTCGCCCGTACTGGTGATCGCGACCATCTCGCTGGCCTTGGCCATTATCGCAGAGGCGACGCTGAGCTTTCTCGGCGTTGGCGCACCGCCCACGCAACCCTCGCTGGGCACGCTCATTCGTATCGGCCAAGGCTTCCTGTTCTCGGGTGAATGGTGGATCCTGCTGTTCCCTGCCGCGACGCTGCTGGCGCTCGCGCTGTCGGTGAACCTGCTGGGCGACTGGCTTCGCGACGCGCTGAACCCGAGGTTGCGGTGATGAGCGAAGCGATCCTTTCCATCCGCGACCTCACGGTCGAAATTCCCACCCGCCATGGAATACTGCGGCCCGTGGACGGGATCAGCTATGACATCGGCCGGGGCGAGGTGCTGGGCATCGTCGGTGAATCCGGGGCGGGGAAATCCATGGCGGGCAACGCGGTGATCGGCCTGCTGTCGCCGCCCGCGCGGATTGCCAAAGGTGAGATCCATGTGGGTGGCACCCGCATCGACCACCTCAAGGGGGACGCCATGCGCCGCCTGCGCGGCAAGGAGATCGGGATGGTGTTTCAGGATCCGCTGACCTCGCTCAACCCGCTTTTGCGCATCGGCGACCAGTTGACGGAAACCATCCTGGCGCATCTCGACGTGTCGCGCAGTGAGGCTGAAAAACGCGCCGTCGCGGCGCTGGACGAAGTCGGGATTCCCGGCGCGCGGGAGCGGATCAATTCCTATCCCCATGAATTCTCCGGCGGGATGCGGCAACGGGTGGTGATCGCCCTGGCGCTTTGTGCGGAGCCGTCGCTGATCATCGCGGATGAGCCGACAACCGCGCTGGATGTGTCGGTGCAGGCGCAGATCATCGCGCTGTTGAAATCGCTTTGCCGAAACCGGGGCACTGCCGTCATGCTGATCACCCACGACATGGGTGTCATAGCCGAGGCGGCGGACCGCGTGGCGGTTATGTACGCGGGCAAACTGGCCGAGCTTGGCCCGGTGCGCGACGTGCTGACCACGCCGCGCCACCCCTATACCGACGGGCTGATGGGATCGACTCCACTGGCCTCGCGCGGGAAGGCACGGTTGCACCAGATCCCCGGTGCGATGCCCCGGCTGGATGCGCTGCCGTCGGGCTGCGCCTTCCATCCCCGCTGCCCCTATGCACAGGACAAATGCAGCGCCGATCCTGGCCCGGATCTGGCAGACGGCAATGGCGCCGCATGCTGGTTTCCGCTGCCCCATGACGCAAAGGTGGCATGATGGCACTGGTATCGGTTGCAAATCTGACCCGTATCTTCGACGTATCCAAACCCTGGCTCAACCGGGTGGTGGAGCGGCGAAAGAAGGCGTTTCTGACGGCCGTCAGCGATGTCAGCTTCGACATCGAGGAACGCAGCGTCTATGCGCTGGTGGGCGAAAGCGGCTCGGGGAAATCGACCATCGGCAAGATCCTCGTGGGGCTGCTGCCGCCCACCGAAGGGTCGGTCAAGATCCGCGATGTGGACCTGGCCCGCGAACGCGATGCCGCCCGCGTGGATGCGGTGCGCGCCGATATCCAGATGATCTTTCAGGACCCTTATGCCTCGCTCAATCCGCGCTGGCGGGTGCGCGACATCATCGTGGAACCCGTCGCGGCGCGGGGGGGCGAGACCAAGGGCATGGCGGAAAAGCTGCTGGAGCAGGTGGGGCTTTCGGCCCGGGACGCGGGCAAGTTTCCGCATGAGTTTTCCGGCGGGCAGCGTCAGCGCATCTGTATCGCTCGGGCGCTGGCGTCAGAACCCAAGCTGATTGTCTGTGATGAGCCGACCTCGGCGCTCGACGTGTCGGTGCAGGCGCAAGTGCTGAACCTGATGAGCGACCTCAAGGACGATCTGGGGCTGACATACCTGTTCATCAGTCACGATCTGACGGTGGTGCAGCATATCTCTGACAAGGTCGGGGTGCTCTATCTGGGCCGATTGGTGGAAGAGGCGGCACCGGATGAGCTGTTTGACGACCCCAAGCATCCCTATACCCAGATGCTGCTGGAAGCCGCGCCCAAACTGGGTGAATTCGGACGCGAAGTTGATCCGCCCAAGGGTGAAATTCCCGATCCGATCAACCCACCGCCGGGCTGCGCCTATCACCCGCGCTGCCCGCTGGCAGAGGACATTTGCCGCAAGGAACGGCCCGAAATGCGCGCCCTGCGTGGCGCGCGGGTTGCTTGCCACATGGCCGAGTAGGGGCTTGCCCCCAAGGGGTCAGTACCATTTCGCCATGGGCGGCAGGCTCATCAACACGGCATCAGGATCGTGTCCGGTTTCCAGCCCGAACTTCGTGCCCCGGTCATAGACAAGGTTGTATTCCGCATAGAGTCCCCGGTGGCGCAGTTGCGTGTCCTTGTCCGCGTCGTCCCACGGGGTTTCGCGCCGCTTGTCCGCCAGCGGCAGGAAGGCGGGCAGGAAGGCGGCGCCCACGTCCTGTGTCAGCTTGAAATCCGCGTCCCAGTCGCCTGTGTTGCGATCGTCGTAGAAGATACCGCCGACCCCACGCGCGCGTTTGCGGTGCGGGATGTAGAAATATTCATCCGCCCAGGCTTTCAGCTCGTCGTAAAGTGCGGGGTCATGCGGGTCGCAGGCGCGCTTCATCTCGGCGTGGAAATGGGCGGTGTCCTCGGCATATTCGATACAGGGGTTCAGGTCGGCGCCGCCACCGAACCACCAGGCATGCGGGGTCCAGAACATGCGGGTGTTCATGTGGACGGCGGGGGCATGGGGGTTTTGCATATGCGCCACCAGGCTGATGCCAGAGGCCCAGAAGCGTGGATCCTCCTTCATCTCCGGCAGGCCCTTGCGCGCCGCCATCGCCGTCTGCGCCCGCTCGCCCAGGGTGCCGAAGACGGTCGAGATATTGACGCCAACCTTTTCGAACACGCGGCCCCCGCGCATCACGCTCATTTCACCGCCGCCTGCTTCCGATCCATCCTCGGCAGTGCGGGTGGTGGCGCGGACTTCGAATTGTCCGGCAGGGGTCGGGCCGGGCTGCCGCGCTTCCAACCCGTTGAAGGCGGTCACGATGTCATCGCGCAACTGGCGGAACCAGGCTGCGGCCTGCGTTTTCTCCGCCTGGAAATTCTCTGTCATGAATGTGGCACCTGAACTGTTTGCGCCAACGTAACCCGGTGCGATGGCGGATAAAACCATTACCACCCGGCACCAGGGCGCGAAAGGGCCTGCAGGGGCTGGCATCTTGTCGCAGCTTTCCCTGCCGGATCCCCAAACACGGCATTTCAAACGCTTAGCGCAGGCGTCTCCCCTGTTGAGGGGAGTGAATGAGGCGGGGAATTGGCCAAAAACGGACAAGGCCGCAGAATTTCGCGTGGCTTCTTGGATGCGGGGGCCGACAGCGGCACGCCGTCGGGGGATTGGGTGTGAATTTCTTTCATGGTTTGACATTGAACTTTCCCGGAACGTCATGCGCTTGCCGGTCATGACTTTGGCAGCATTGACAAGGATCCTGAGCCGGGCAGGGGTCCTTTGTGCTTTTTGTCTTGTGCTTTGCGGCGCGCCGGCCCGCGCCCAGCAATCGCCGGATGAAACCTGGCTGGCCGCGGTGCGCCTTGTGCAGGCCGGTCAGCACGCGCAGGCGTTGCCGCTGGTGGAACGGCTGGTCTCGGCACAGCCGCGCAACAAGAAATACCGCTTTGAACTGGCGCTGGCGCTGTTCCGGCTGGGTCGCGACGGGCGGGCAAAGTTCCACCTTGAACAACTGCGTGGTGCGAATCTGACGCCGCAGGAAAGGCAGATCGTCACGCGGATGATCGGCGCGATTGAGGCCAGGCAGGTCTGGTCGGGGTACTTCAGTTTCAACTTGCGGCCGGAATCGAACGGGACCAAGCAGACGGAGGACCGTGTGCTTGTGATCGGGGGGCTGCCGCTGACCCTGGACGATACAGCAATTGGCAAGGCCACGGTCAGCACCATCGTGACCACGGGGTTCAGCTATGGCCCGACAATCGGCGAGGGGTTGAAGGCGCGGTTTTCGCTGGATGCCTATCTCAAGTACAATCCGGAAGTCGCCTTGCGTGACTATCAGGTGACCGGGCGGGCAGGTCTGGCCTTCACCACGCCGCAAGGGCGCTATTGGGATGGCGGTATCCTGATGGGCACGCGTCGTTCTGCGGACAGGCCCTATTCCGAGACTGTCGGACTTTATCTCAACCACGCGCGGCGGATCGGAAACGCGGGAACTTTGCGGCTGGGGGGCGAATTCTCTCGGGCCTTTCGCAAGCGCGGGCTGGCAGATATCGACCGGACTTTCCTGTCAGTCGGATATGCCCATGCCATCGGGGGCAATGCGCAACTGTCCTTCACCGGCTTTGTCGAAAACAACGATTCCGACCAACTGACCACCGACGGCCTGCGGCGCGGGCTGAGCGTAAGCGGGCTTTATGCCTTTGATGGCGGGTTGATGACCAGCCTGACCCTGCGCGGAGAGACCGATGACCGCACCGGTGTCAGCCGGCTTTTCGGTGCCGCGCGCAGTGATCGCAAGATTGCGGTCGATCTGCGGGTCTATCACAGGGATTTTCGCATTGGCAGATTTGCCCCCGAGGTTCAGTTCGGGATCGAGAGGAACCGCTCGAATATCCCGCTGGCGGATTACACCAACCGGTATCTTTCGCTTGGCCTGACCCGTCGTTTCTAGGGTCACAAAGATGTTGTTTTTTTAATTAATTAACATAACGATAGTCCGAAATCGTTCTCCGTTCCGCCTTTTCTACCGGGCCGGGAAAAACTGAACTCGCCTTTGCAATGCCCTTTAGCGTGTGAGCACAAAACATGTCCAGTTTCCTGTATCGTCTGTCCCCCACCGCAATCATGCTGACAGCAGCGATGATTGCCCTGGTCCTGACCAGCTCTGCGGTGCTGCTGTCCATCGACCGACCCTATCTTGACCTGCCGCAGGGGGCGACGCCGACAGTCGTGGGCGATGTGGTACTGAAGGAAACAGACCTGATCAGCGAGCCGGATTTCCTCGGCACCTATCCCCGGATGACGGCATTTTTCGCCCGGCAGGACCTGATCGCGGCGCAGCTGAACAAGCCGGAAGTATCCGTCACCTATACCCTTCGCGATGGCGCGACGGAAACCGGGGTATTCACCCCGCGTCCGCGACAAATCGGCGATCTGCCGTTTCCTTTCTGGTTCCAGCAAGGGGTCGGCATTCTGGCGTTGTTGGTGGCGGGCTGGGTGATGTCGCTGCGGCGCGAGGACTGGGGTGCAAGGATGTTCGCCCTGACCGGGCTTTTCGTGCCTGTATTCGCCATTGCGGCATCGGTCTATTCGACCCGTCAGATCGCCTTGCCGGGTGACGTCTTCAAATTGCTGTCGCAAACCAACCATTTCGGGGCGGGATCCTTTGGTATCGCGCTGGTCGGGCTGTTCCTGATGTACCCAAAGCCGCTGTTCCGTCCACGCTGGCTGTTGCTGCCCTTGGTGGTTTTCGGCACCGGGATCCTGCTGGATCTGATGTATGTCGGCACCGACATCTGGATGAACCTGGTGGTGCCAACGCAGACCCTGGTGGCACTTGTTCTTGGCGTGGTGCAATGGTGGCGCGCGCGGCGTGATCCGCTCAGCCGGGCAGGGCTGCGCTGGTTCTTCCTGTTTTCGCTGGTGGGCGTTTCGCTGTTTGTGTCTCTGTCCGTGCTGCCGCCAGCGCTTGGCATTGCGGACGGCGGTTTCATTCCGCAAGCCTATGCCTTTGGCTTTTTCAACTTGATGCATATCGGACTGGCCCTGGGCATCATCCGCTGGCGGGTCTTCGAGCTGGACCGCTATGCCTATTACGTCTGGGTCTGGCTTGCCGGTGCGGTGCTCATCTTTGCCACTGACCTGGTGCTGCTGCTGTGGCTGCGCGAACAGCCCTGGGCGTCGCTCTCGCTGGCGCTGCTGATCGGGGGGTTCCTCTATTTCCCGCTGCGTCAGTTGCTGCTGGTGCGGCTTTTCGGAACAAGGGTGCCACAGGCCTCCGGCATGATCCCGGAGGTGATAGATGTGGCATTGGCACCCACCCAGCGGTTGCAGAACGAACGCTGGGACGCGCTCTTGCAGGAGACCTTTTCCCCGGCCGCACAGATCGAAGTGCTGGAGAATGCGCCGGAGACCGTGTGTATCGCCGAGAATGGCGTGGCGCTGCTTCTGCCTGCGCTGACGGGTGTTGCCGGGCGCAGAATGCGCTATGCGTCCGGGGGCAGGCGGTTGTTCAGCTCTGCGGATGTGGAGGCCGCGGCGACGCTTGTCCGCATGCATGGCGTGGTGCGCGAAAGCCACCTTGCCTATGAACGTGGTGTCAGTGTCGAACGGGACCGGATCAGCCGCGATGTACATGACAACATTGGCGCGCAGTTGCTCAGTGCGCTGCATGCCGCCGAAGGGTCGCGCAAGGACGGGCTGCTGCGCGATACGCTGACTGATTTGCGCCAGATCATCAGCGACGGTTTCCGGTCCAATTACAAACTGTCCGATACCACCGCCGACGTCAGGGCAGAGATGGCCGACAGGCTGGAAGTGCATGGTATCACCCTGAACTGGCCGGCTGCCTCTCTTGAGGATCTGTCCCAGGTTTCGGAAACGCAGGTGCCGTTCCTGATGGTCAATACCCTGCGGTCGCTGACCCGTGAGATCACCAGCAACATCATCAAACATGCCAGCGCAACGGAAGTGACGGTAAATCTCACCTTATCAGAGGATATGTTGCGCCTGGAATTTCTCGATAATGGGCAGGGATTTGAGACGGAGGACGTTGATCGCGGAGCAGGGCTGGACAATATGGAAGAACGGGTCAGGACCATTGGTGGCACGATCCAGTTCCGGCGCCTGCCAAAGGGTATGCGCATCAATGTCAGCCTGCCACTCGATGTCTATACCCGTTCGGAAATGGCACAGGCTGCAATGTGATAGAAAAGATACTGATCGTCGAAGATGTGGCACAAAGCCGGGCATTCATGACAGCTATCCTGGCGGGAATTTTTCCCGATGCGGAGATACTGGAAGCGGCGGACATGCGCACAGCCTTCTTTCTGTGTGAAAGGCATCAATTCAACCTCGCGATGGTGGATTTGCAACTGCCGGACGGTGACGGCTATGGCGTGCTGCGCAAGCTGGATCAAACGCAGGATGATGTGACGGCCATCGTGACAACGGCCATGGGCAGCGACAGCGCGATCGTGGCCGCATTGTCAGCGGGGGCCGACGGCTATCTTCTGAAAAGCGATCCGCCCGATTTGATCGCAAGCCATCTGCGGCAGATACCTGACGGCACACCGCCCCTTTCACCGGCGATTGCCCGGCGCGTCATGGATCATTTTCGCCAGACAGGGCCGAGCGTGGATGACAACGCGACGCTGACCCGGCGCGAAGCGGAAGTGCTTTCGCTGGTCGGCCGCGGGTTGCGCGTTTCGGACGTGGCAGGCGCGCTTGAACTCGCGCCCAGTACGGTGTCGAGCCACATCAAGTCGATCTATCGCAAGCTCAACATTTCAAGCCGGGCCGAAGCCGCCTATCAGGCGGCTCGCCTGGGTCTGCTGACCGGGGACAGGCCGCGATAGGCAGGTATTTCATACGGTGTCGCGGGTCTGGACCGAGTCGTACAGTGCCTGGGCGAGTTTTTCAGGCGGCGCCTTCACACCGAACACTTCCAATATGATCTTTTGCGCTCTCGCAATCACCTGATCCTCGCTCATCGTTTCGTAAGGATCGCCGTTGGCTACCCGGTGGAAATGCCTGTTCAGGAACTCCTGTGGGTCATCAAGTTTCATATAATCAGTGGCGAGGGTAAGGTTTTCGGCATGATAGCTGTCGTATATTGTTGAGCAGGTTGCCTGGCTGAGCATCGAGGCGTTGGTCCGCTTGTAGGTGTCCGGCAGATGTTTCAGCAAACGCGCCATGAAAGAGCTGTCATGCCGTCCCGAGAAGAACAGCGCGTGTGACCGCATCATCAGATGCAGCAGCGCATGGTCTATGCTGGGATTGACATTGGTTTTCGGGGGAGGCGGGGCACTCGTGTCAAAGGCCGCGCCGATCTGGTGATAGAAGTCCCTGATTGGGTCACCCTCTATCAGTTCAGCTGAAACAAGCGGGCGCAGGATAATCCTGGCATTCGGCATTGTCTCCTGCCAGGCGCGAAGAATAGACAGATACGCGGGACGATTGAGTTCGATGTATTTGTCCACTGTTTCACGAAGGGTCAATCCTTCACGCATGTCCCATTGTTTCCACGCCGATGGAATCCAGTCCGCTTGCGGTCGCATGTAGAATATCGCCGTTACGGGGAATTTTTCATCGATGCCCCGCAGGAGCCGATTTGGCGCGTTCTTATTGGCCAGATTCTCGGAGGACAGGATGAGCGACGCATCTTGGTCTGCGTTCTCAAGTGCCGAGAGTATCTTTTCCTTGATCAACTTTGCTTCAGGTGGATTTGTCATCGCGGATTCCAACTCCCAAAGGGGAGGCTGGGCCTGCTGCCGGGTCGGCGACGGAACGAAGCTGCGGTTCAGGATTTGAAATTTCTGTGCCGATAACGCGTCGAACTGCGCTTGGAGCCCGGCAAAAGTTGCAGTGCTTCCGCATTTTGGAAACCCCGCGTGTACAATCAGATGACTCATTCATTTGCTCCTGGCCCGCACACGGGTTCTTCCGATGCGCTGGCTGCGTATCAACATTCCGGCTTGAGTGCGATACCGAATAGACCGGCAAGTTGGCGCTGCGTGACGGAGTTTTTCCGAGTCTTAATTTTTCTGCAAAGATTGTCCAGATAATGAGCAGATTCGATAATCTGTTGCGACCTGGCTGCATCAGGACGGCCATTCCCGGGTAAAAACCGATCGTAAATAATCTCATATCTTCGACATCAGGCCCAGGGTTCGGCAGGTTGTGATGCCGATGCGGATATGTTTTTCGGATGCCTCCTGCGCTGTGGCGGCGTCACCTGTTGCAATGGCGTTTGCGACCGACATGTACCCTTGGGCTGCCAGCGCGCGATGCTTTGGGCTGGCCATCATGTGGGCCCGCAGTTGCGCCAGCCTGTCGTGATAGAGCAGTACCGATTGCGCCATCACACGGTTTTCGCAGAGCGATGTGAGGATTTCGAAGAACCGGTAGATCGCCGCGTTGAAGCGGTGAGGCGCTGCATCATCCACCGTTTCGCCGGCCTCTGCGATACAGGCGACCAGCCGGTCGGCGCCTTTTCTGTCGCTTGTCATCGCGGATTTGGCCGCGACTGTTGGTTCCAGCAGCAGGCGCAGTTCGAACAGGTGACCGACTTCTTTCTGGTCTAGTTCAGACAGTTTGAACCCGCGGGTGGTCGTGTCCAGCAGTCCTTCGTGGACCATCAGTTGCAGCGCTTCGCGGACCGGGGTGCGCGAGATGTTCATGTCGCGCGCCAGTGTCGCGTCGACCAGCCGGTCCTGTGGCGTCAGATCCCCCTGGCGCACGCGGTCGCGCAGAATCCGGTAGACCTGATCCTTGAGGGCCAGCGGGCGGTCGAATTGAGGTGTCGGCATCTGGGGTTCCTGACGATGGTGTGGTCCCGAGCATTGCGCAAATTGATGTTGCAGGAAAGCCAAAAGTGAATACAATATTCTGAATATCGAAACCACCATATCAGCGGCCAGGGATGGCAGCCGACAATTTCTAAGGTCCAAGCGTGGACAGAGCAAAGGACGCGACATGCCGAACCCCGAAATCCTGGCCGAAGTGCTTTTGCCCACGCAGGAACTGCGCGACGATCTGCCTTTTTTCACCAAGACACTGGGGATGAGGCTTGAGAACATCTTTCCCGCAGACGATCCTTCCGTCGCCAGCTTTTCGGGTCATGGTCTGCGGGTGCGGATTGAAAAGGGGGCCGATGTGCCGCCGGGGCGGTTGCGCATCCTGACCGATGCGCCGGAGGATTTCGCCGAAGGACTGCGCCGCCTGACCGCGCCAAATGGCACAGTGATCGATGTGGTGCCCTTGTCACCTGTGGTCGAGCAACCCGTAACGCAGCATGAATTTGCCGTGCGCCGCCTGCGGGACGAGGCCCCCTGGGTCATCGGCCGTGCCGGGATGCATTACCGAGACCTGATCCCGACGCGGCTGGGCGGGTCGATCATCGCCAGCCACATCCGCATCCCCGACGGCGGTCCGGTTCCGGACATGGTACATTACCACACCGTCGGGTTTCAGCTGATCTTTTGCTACAAGGGGTGGGTTGATGTGCTCTATGAGGATCAGGGGGACGTGATCCGCCTGCATGCGGGTGATTGCGTGACACAGCCACCGGGCATCCGGCACCGGGTCATGCATGCCTCTGCCGAGATCGAAGTGATCGAGATCGGCGTGCCAGCGGAACATGTCACCACCATCGACCACGACTTTACCCTGCCCAACGGCAAGGGCGACCCGGCGCGCGAATGGGACGGGCAGCGGTTTGTGCACCACGTCAAGGAGGGCGCGCGCTGGCATCCCTTCCGCATGCCGGGGTTCACGATGCGTGATACCGGGATCACCGAAGGAACCAGGGGTGTCGCAGGCATTCAGGTGGTGCGCCCTGACGGTGGCACGACAGTGCCCGCAAAACATGACGCCGACATCCATTTCACCTTTGTTATGGAAGGCACCATGACGCTGAGCGCCGAAGGCCAGGAAGACCGCGACCTGCAGCCCGGAGATGCCTTTGTGATCCCGCCGGGCATGGTATCGCAATACCGCGAGTGTTCCGGGGATCTGGAGCTGCTCGAAGTTGCGCTGCGCGGTGATTTCAACACCACGCTGCTTTGAACGGCGGGGCGGGACAAGAAAAACATCGCCGACACCGTTGACTTCTGCGGTGCAGAAAATATGTTCGCCATATAATAAGCTAACCTTAGTATATGGCGACTGCCTCCATGGCTCCGAAAATTGACCCCGATTCACCGGGATTCCTGATCAGTACCACTGCCCGCCTGATGCGGCTTGCTTTCGAGCGTGAGATTGAACGCGCGCAGATCGGCGTGACGGCCGCAGAGGCGCGGGTTCTGGCGCATATGTCGGTCTGCGGCGGCATGCGCCAGCATCACCTGGCCGACCGGCTGGGATGCGCCCCGATGAGTGTCACCGCATTTCTGGATCGGCTGGAACGCGCTGGCCTGATCGAACGCTGCGCGGACCCCAAGGACCGGCGGGCCAAGATTGCCCGTCTGACACCGGAGGCGGGGCAGATACTGGAACAGATACAGATCGCCGGGGAACGGTCGCGGAAGATCGCCTTTGCCGGGGTGAAGGCGGAGGATTTCGCGGCCTTCAAATCTGTGTGCCTGCAAGTGCGCAGCAACCTGGAAGAGCCGCGCAGCCTGCGCGATTCAGAGATGGTGTCGGAATGACCGCCGCGCCGATCATGAGCGAGAGGCGTGTCAGTTTCATTGGTGCCTCCCTGGTGGCCATCGGACCGATTTCGATGGCGCTGTACACGCCGGCAATGACCGAACTGGTGGCTGCTTTCGGAGCCTCCGAATCCGTGATCAAGCTGACGCTGACACTCTATTTCGGGGGGTTCGCCTGTGCGCAGCTGGTTGCGGGGCCCTTGTCCGATGCGCTGGGGCGCAGGCCGGTCACGATTGCGTTTCTGCTGCTTTATTGTGCCGCCAGCGTGCTGGCGATGCTGGCGCCCACGGTCGAGGTGCTGATCCTTGCCCGGTTCGCACAGGGGGTCGGTGCGTCAGTGGGTGTCGCGATATCGCGTGCTCTGGTGCGCGATCTGTTCACGGATGAAAAGTCCTCGCGGATCATGAATCTGATCGGGATTATCCTGGCACTTGGGCCCGCGCTGGCCCCGACCCTGGGCGGGCTGATGCTGTTGGTGTTTGGCTGGCGGTCCTTGTTCGTGGTGATGACCCTGATCGGCCTGGGCGCGATCATGGCGGTGCTCTTGTGGATGAAGGAAACCGTTGAACGGGATCTGTCGCGCCTGAACCTCCGCGCATTGGGGCGCAGCTACCGGATGCTGCTTGGCAACCGCCAGTTCCTGACTGCCGCCGGGGTGATTGGTGGCGCATTGGGAGCAATCTATGCGCAGGCGACTTTCCTGCCCTTCATCCTGATCGACGAGGTCGGGTTGACACCACAGCAGTTCGGCCTGGCGATGCTGGCTCAATCGGGCAGCTTTTTTACAGCATCACTGATCATGCGCGCCCTGATGAACAGATTCAGTGCCAAACGGCTGGTCCCGATTGGCCTTGCCCTGATTGCCCTTGGCAGCCTGGGGACCATGAGCCTGCTGATCTGGCCACCCAGTTTCCTGCATGTGATGATCCCGGTTGCAATCTATGCCTTTGGCATCGCATTCGTGATGCCCGACATGTCGACAGTCGCGCTGGCCCCGTTCCGGCGCGAGGCGGGCGCGGCGGCAGCGATGCTGGGCTTTATCCAGATGGGCTCTGGCCTCTTTGTGGGGACGTTGGGGGCGCTCCTTGGGAATGCGGTACTTGCGATGGGGCTGCTGATCCCGGCGATGGGGGCAACGGCCTGTTTTGCCTATTTCCTGCATCGGCGTACCAATGTGATCATGCATGCCAGATCCACGCCCCCGCCCGGCGGTGCCGGACCGATGGGCCCCAGAACGACCCCTGTCACCGGGCCGGACCGCTAGGCCCAACTCCATCATGCTTTGCTGCATTGAAGCAGCGCGCCAATTACATCATAACACACCCATAAAGTACCCGACTGGACCTGATACCATGCCTTCGATCCATATTCTTCGGCTGTTGACGCCCCTGTTCGTGATGCTGGCCCTGGCCGGCTTTCCCCTGGCCGCGCAACAGCAGGGCAGGCCGCCCCCCACTGTCACGGTGCAGACCGTTCAGCCACAGGACCTGACCCTGACCACCACATTGCCGGGGCGTGTCGTGGCCTCTGGCATGGCAGAGGTGCGCCCGCAAGTCGCCGGGATTGTGACGGACCGGCTGTTCCAGGAAGGCGGACGCGTCGAAGCGGGTGATGTGCTTTATACCATCGACCCGGCAAGCTATCAGGCGGCAGTGGCACAGGCTGAGGCCGCCGTCGCACAGGCCCAGGCGCAGCTGAACGCGGCGCAAAAGGAAGAAGTCCGCCAGCAGGAGCTTGCCTCGCGCAATGTGTCCAGCACCGCGGCGCTTGATACGGCAATTGCGTCGCGGGATTCCGCCCTTGCCGGGTTGCAGGCCGCCCGCGCGCAGTTGAATGCGACGCAGATCGAATTGGACAGGACAAAGATCAAGGCCCGCCTGTCGGGAGAGATCGGCCGGTCGCTGACCAGTCAGGGCGCATTGGTGACGGCCAGTCAGGCAAGCCCGCTGGCTGTGATCCGCAACATAGATACCGTGTATGTCGATGTGACCCAATCCGCCGCAGAGATCATCGAATGGCGGCGTGGCAATGCCGGGGCGCGGATGGGAGACAGCATGGCCGAGGTCAGCCTGACCCTGGCCGACGGCAGTGTCTATGACCAGAAGGGCAGGCTGACTGCGGCAGAGCCGGACGTGAACGAACAGACGGGCGTTGTGGTTTTGCGCATGTCTTTCGACAACCCCGACAAGCTGTTGTTGCCGGGCATGTATGTCCAGGTGGAAATGCCGACACGCATCGCCAAGGCGGTTTTCCTGGTGCCGCAAGAGGCCGTGAGCCGCAACCGGCGCGGACAGCCCGTGGCCATGGTCGTGGGGGCAGAAAACGTGGTGGAGGCGCGGCAGTTGACTGTTGTGCAGGACATGGGCGGTGACTGGGTGGTTTCGGACGGGCTGAACGCCGGTGACAGGATCGTGACGGTCGGGCTGCAGATGGCCAGCCCGGGTGCCACCGTCACACCGGAGGAGCCTGCCGCCGCTGCGCCAGCCGCATCAGGCGATGCGCCCGCCGCACCCGCGGCAACACAAACCGAATAATCAAGAGCCGGGAAACCCATGGCACGTTTTTTCATCGACCGACCGATTTTTGCCTGGGTCATCGCGATTTTCATCATGGGCGTGGGCATCTTGTCCATCCTGACCCTGCCGGTTGCGCAATATCCGCAGATCGCGCCGCCTACGGTGTCGGTCAATGCGGCCTATCCGGGCGCCTCTGCCGATACCGTGGCCAATACCGTCACCCAGGTGATTGAACAGCAGATGACAGGGCTGGACGGGCTGCGATACATCTCGTCCAATTCGACATCTTCCGGCAGCTCCAGCGTGACCCTGACCTTCGAGACCGGGACAGACCCGGATATCGCGCAGGTTCAGGTCCAGAACAAGCTGGCCCAGGCCACCGCACTGCTGCCGGAGGTCGTGCAACGGCAAGGCGTGACGGTGCAGAAGTCCTCCTCCGGCTTCCTGATGGTGATCGGGTTGATTTCCGAAGATGGAAAGCTCGACGCCACCGATCTTGGCGACTACCTGACCACCAACCTGGTCAATGAACTCAGCCGGGTCGAGGGGGTGGGCAGTGTCCAGGTATTTGGTGCCCAATATGCCATGCGCATCTGGCTGGATCCCGCCAAACTGGCGGCATTCGAACTGACCCCCGGCGATGTTGTTGCCGCCGTCTCTGCCGAAAACGCGCAGATTTCCGCAGGGGCCTTTGGTTCACTGCCGTCGGTTGAGGGACAGCAGCTGAACGCGACGATCACCGCGCAATCGCTGTTACGCACGCCCGAGGATTTCCGCCAGATCGTGCTGCGCGCAGAAACCGACGGCGGTCTGGTGCTGGTCAACGACGTGGCACGGGTCGAAATCGGCGCGGAAAGCTATGCCACCATCTCGCGCTACAACCGCAACCCCTCTACCGGTATGGCGCTGAGCCTGGCACCCGGGGCCAATGCGCTTGAAACGGCGAATGCGGTGGAAGCCCGCATGGAGGAACTGGCAGCGTTCTTTCCCGAAGGGGTCACCTATGTCGTGCCCTTCGACACCACACCCTTTGTCACCATCTCCATCGAAGAGGTGATCAAGACGCTGGTGGAAGCCATCGTGCTGGTTTTCCTGGTCATGTACCTGTTCCTGCAGAACTTCCGCGCAACACTGATCCCGACACTGGCCGTTCCGGTGGTGCTGCTGGGCACTTTCGGCGTTATGGCGGTGCTGGGCTTCTCGATCAACACGTTGACCATGCTCGCCATGGTGCTGGCCATCGGTTTGCTGGTGGATGACGCGATTGTCGTGGTCGAGAACGTCGAGCGGATCATGGAGCAGGAGGGCCTGAGCCCGGTCGAGGCGACCCGCAAGTCGATGGATCAGATCACCGGCGCGCTGGTGGGCATCGCGGTGGTATTGTCAGCGGTTTTTGTCCCCGTGGCCTTCTTTCCCGGCTCTACCGGTGTGATCTACAAACAGTTTGCGGTGACCATCATATCGGCCATGTCACTCTCTGTCGTCGTGGCCCTTACGCTGACGCCTGCGCTCTGCGCGACGCTGCTCAAATCCAATGGCCACGGTAAAAAGCGGGGTCCCTTCAAATGGTTCAACAGCGGCTTTGACCGCTTGCGCGGCGGATATACCGGGCTTGTCGGGGGCATCGTCCGGCATCCGTTCCTCAGCGGGATATTCTATCTGGCAATCATTGCGGCGATGGGTGCGCTGTTCCTGCGGACGCCACAGGGCTTTTTGCCGGACGAGGATCAGGGCATTCTCTTCACGCTTGTACAGGCGCCCACCGGGGCAACGGCAGACCGCACGCTCGACGTGATCAAACAGGTCGAGGATTACTATCTCACGCAGGAAAGCGAGATGGTTGAATCGGTCTTTGGCGTTGTCGGCTTCAGCTTTGGCGGGCAGGGGCAGAACATGGGCCTTGTTTTTGTCCGGCTCAAGGACTGGGACGAACGCACGACGCCGAACCTCAGCGCGCAAGCCCTTGCAGGGCGGGCCTTTGGCGCGTTCAGCCAGATCAGGGATGCGATGGTCTTTCCCGTCGTGCCGCCTTCGGTGATCGAACTGGGGAACGTGTCTGGTTTCGATTTCTACCTGCAGGCGCGGGGCGGACAGACCCATGAGCAGCTTCTGGATGCGCGCAACCAATTGCTGGGCATGGCAGCTCAAAGCCCGTTGATCGCCTCGCTGCGCCCAAGCGGGCTGGAAGATGCGGCACAGTTCAACCTGGACATCGACTGGCGGCGTGCCGGGGCAATGGGTGTGACGGCAAGTGACGTCGGGAACCTGCTGACCATCGCCTGGGCGGGACGGTATGTGAACGATTTCATCGACGAAGGCCGCATCAAACGGGTCTATGTGCAGGGCGAGGCCGACGCGCGGGCGCTGCCATCGGACCTGAAGAAATGGCGCGTGCGCAATTCCAGCGGCGGTCTGGTTCCTTTCGCGAATTTCACCGATGCAAGCTGGAGCTTCGGACCGCAGGGTGTAAGCCGCTACAACGGGGTCCCGGCGATGCAGATGCAGGGTTCGCCCGCAGCAGGTGCCAGCACCGGGGAAGGGCTGGCAGAGCTGGAGCGGCTGGCAAGCCAGCTTCCCCCCGGCTTTGCCATCGCGCCCACGGGCCTGTCGCTTGAAGAACAGGAATCCGGAAATCAGGCACCGTTGCTCTATGCGCTTTCGCTGGCAGCGATCTTCCTAGCGCTGGCGGCACTTTACGAAAGTTGGTCGATCCCGTTTGCCGTGATGCTGGCCATGCCAATCGGGGTTCTGGGGGCGCTGACCGGTGCCTGGCTGGGCGGTTTCGAAAACGGCGTGTTCTTTCAGGTCGGCCTGCTGACAGTGATCGGTCTGACCGGCAAGAATGCCATTCTGATCGTGGAGTTTGCCCGCGACCTGCGCCAGGAAGGCGAGAGCATCATCGAAGCCGCGCTGGATGCAGCAATGCAGCGGTTCAGACCTATCATCATGACATCGATGGCCTTCTCGCTGGGGGTTTTGCCGCTGGTGCTGAGCAGCGGTGCCGGGTCTGGCGGGCGCACGGCGATCGGCAGCGGGGTTCTGGCGGGCACCATCGCGGCGACGATATTCGGTGTGCTTTTCGTGCCGTTCTTCTTTGTGATCATTGCGCGCCTGACCCGCGGCAGGAAAGCCGCGTAGCGCCGACGGGATCAAGATTTGGCGGCCCGGTGGCCTGAAATACCGCCGGGCCGAAAAGTGCGGCAGGCTCAGGTAGGCTTACATCGGAGCATGATGTGATCGATTCCTGATAAGCATAGTTATGTAAAATATCTCATTGCCTGCGGCGCGCGCCTTTGGCCTCTTTGCGTATGCCCCGAGGGTCGCCCCCGAAAGCGCACTTGTTCGACCTTGACGAATGATCCAGAAAGATGATCGAATCGGGGCAAATGATAAAAAGCCGCATCACCCTCAAGCAATTGGAAGCCTTTGTCGGCGTCGTTGACATGGGGTCCTTTCGCAAGGCCGCGGCCATTCTTGGCACGACGCAGCCGAATATATCCAGCCGAATTTCTTCACTGGAGGAAAATCTTGGTGTCATCCTCATGCATCGCGACGCGGGTTCCGTCAGGCTGACCGAAAAAGGCAAGGCGCTGCTGGTTTCTGCACGACAGGTGCTATGGAATGCCGAAGCCTTTCTCGAAGCGGCCGAGCGGCGGGATCTTGTGGAGGACCGGCTGCGTCTTGGGGTTACGGAGCTGATCGCCTGTACCTGGCTGCATGCCTTTCTGCGCCGGTTCAGAGAGGTCTATCCCTCGGTCGGGGTCGAACTGGAAGTCGGCCTCTCCTCCGAGATCGAAAAGCAGCTTGCAACGGGTCAGATCGACCTGGCTTTGCAGATCGGGCCCTTCGACTACGATGTCGGCAGCGCGCTGCCGCTTCGGACCTACCGCTACGCCTGGATTGCAGCGCCGGAGCTGGCCGGAGACAACGCCGGGCGCAGGCCGATGACGGCCTTGCTGAAATCCCCTGTTCTTACCCACGGCAGGCGCACGTTGGCCACGCGGGAACTGGCAAAATTTACCGAGGCTGGAAACCTGGCGACGGATCAGATCGTCTATTCCAGCAGCCTCGCCTCTTGCGTCCAGATGGCGATTGACGGCGTGGGCTTTGCCCTTTTGCCCGCCGCATTGGTCCGCGACCAGCTGAAGGCGGGAAACCTGGTCGAAGTCACGACGGACTGGCTGCCAACCGCGCTTGAGTTTCACGCACGCTTCGATGAAAGCCGCGTGCCGAGGTTTGTTTCGGTGGCCGCCGGATATGCGATTGAGACTGCAGATGTCTGGGATGAATAGATCAAGAAAACTTATCACCCTTAGAAGATATAAGAATTTGTCTTGATCTGCGGTCTGTGCAACCTCGGGGGCAAGTTCACCCCCGCCGCAGCGCCTGAAGTGATACGCTGGCGCGCCGGATCAGAGACCATCTTTTTGCCCGGTCGTGAAAGAGAGATAGAATGAAGTCAGCAACAAATCGTCTTGGCGTCGACATTGGCGGAACCTTTACCGATGTCGTGTTGGAAAAAGGCGGCGTGCCCTACTCTACCAAGGTGCTGACCACCTATGCTGCCCCTGAGAATGCGATCATCGACGGCATGCACCAGGTCTGTGCCAAGGCGGGGATTTCGCCGGGCGATATCGGGCAGATCATCCATGGCACCACCCTGGCGACCAATGCGCTGATTGAACGGCGCGGTGCAAAGACGGCGCTGATCACAACAGAAGGATTCCGCGATGTGATCGAAATGCGGACGGAAAGCAGGTTCGAGCAATATGACCTGAACCTGACGCTTCCCGAACCATTGCTGCCGCGTCAGATGCGCTTCACGGTGTCTGAGCGGGTCAATGCGCGTGGCGAGGTCATGATCCCGCTTGACCGCGCGGCGGTCGAGGCTGTTGCCGACCAGATCGCGGAAGCAAATGTCGAAAGCGTCGCGGTCGGTCTGATCCATTCCTATCTCAACCCCGATCACGAGCGCCTGATCCGCGATGTGCTGGCTGAGCGTTTGCCCGATGTGGCGGTGTCGATTTCTTCGGAAGTTTCGCCCCAGATGCGCGAATACGAACGCTTCAACACGGTGGTCGCCAACGCTTTCATCAAGCCGCTGATGGCCTCCTATCTCGGTCGGCTCGAAAACCGGTTGCGCGATGAGGGTGTCGATTGCCGCATTTTCCTGATGCATTCGGGGGGTGGCATTATCTCCATTCAGAACGCGGCCGAGTTCCCGGTGCGTCTGGTCGAAAGCGGCCCCGCCGGGGGCGCTGTCTTTGCGGCGCATATCGCGGCGCGGTACGGGCTGGACAAGGTGTTGAGCTTTGACATGGGGGGCACCACCGCTAAGATCTGCCTCATCAAGAACCAGACCCCAAAGACCAGCCGCGTGTTCGAGGTCGCGCGGACTTACCGGTTCAAAAAGGGCTCAGGCATGCCGATCTCGATCCCGGTGATCGACATGGTCGAGATCGGGGCGGGCGGCGGATCGCTGGCGCATGTGGATACGATGCGCCAGATCCGCGTCGGGCCGGAAAGCGCAGGGTCCGAACCTGGCCCTGCCTGTTACGGGCGCGGTGGTGAACGCCCCGCGGTGACCGATGCCGATCTGGTTCTGGGCAAGCTTGACCCCGACAATTTCGCGGGTGGGTCGATCAAACTGAATACAACGCAGTCGCATGATGCCCTGAACGCCCATATCGGCAGCAAGCTTGACATGGAGGCAGTCGAAGCTGCCTTTGGCGTCGCCGAAATGGTGGATGAAAACATGGCCAATGCCGCAAGGGTTCATGCGGTTGAGAATGGCGAAGATCTGTCGGAATACACGATGATCGCCTTTGGCGGCGCCGCCCCCCTGCACGCCGGTCGGCTCTGCGAGAAACTGGGCGTGACCCGCCTGATCGTGCCGCCCGGTGCCGGTGTCGGGTCGGCCATCGGCTTTCTGCGCGCGCCTTTCAGCTTTGAGGCCAACCGCTCCGTCTACATGCGGCTGAGCGATTTTGACGAGAGCCTGATCCGTGATCTGCTGACCGAGCTGCGGGACGAGGCCACCGGTTTTGTGCGGACCAGCGACGAGGTCAGCCCGATCCTGGCGGAGTTCAAGGTCTACATGCGGTACGCAGGACAGGGCTGGGAGATTCCCATCGGCCTGACCGAAGCCCAGGCAATGAACCCCGATGCCGCCACATTCCTCGCGCGGTTCGAAGAGGAGTATGCCAAACTCTTCGGGCGCACGGTGTCCGGCATGGATATCGAGATCACGGTCTGGTCGGTCAACGCCACGACGCCGCCGGAAAAGGTAGCACCCGTGGAGGTTACCGAAGGCCGCGCTGTCGCGGAAGCCAGCGGCACAAGGCAGCTTTTTGACGCGGGCCTTGGGGCGTTTGCCTCGGCGCAGGTGGTGGAACGGAGCAATCTGAAATCAGGCCATACCGTTCAGGGTCCCGCCGCGCTGACCGAAGACGAAACCACGATCATCATTCCCGACAGCCGCGCCGCCATTCAACGGCCCGACGGCTGTATCGACATTGTCCTGAAAGGAGCCTGAACGATGGCAACCAAACATTCCAATGTCTCGTTCCAGGTGATGTGGAACCGCCTGATCTCGGTGGTCGAGGAACAGGCGCAGGCGCTTGTCCGCACGGCCTTTTCCACCAGTGTCCGCGAGGCGGGCGATTTGTCGGCGGGCGTCTATGACATCCATGGCAGGATGCTGGCACAGGCGGTAACGGGGACGCCGGGGCACGTCAATGCCATGGCCGACGCGGTTGCACATTTCATCCGGCGGATCGGCCGCCAGAACATGTTCGAGGGCGACGTATACCTGACCAACGATCCTTGGGAAGGCACCGGCCACCTGCACGACATCACCATGGTCACGCCCTCCTTTCACAACAATGTCCTCGTCGGCTTTTTTGCCTGTACCGCCCATATCGTCGACATCGGCGGTCGCGGCTTTGGTGCCGATGCGGCCAGCGTCTATGAAGAGGGTCTGTATCTGCCCATCATGAAGTTCGCCGAACGTGGCGAAGTGGACGAGACCCTGATCCGGATTGTGCGTGGCAACGTGCGCGAACCCGACCAGCTGATCGGCGACATGTACGCGCTGGCGACCTGCAACGGGATCGGCCATCGTCGGCTGATCGAGATGATGACGGAATTCAATCTGGCTGATCTGGAAGGGATCGCCGAATTCATCCTCGACAATTCCCGCCGTGCCACGCTTGAGCGCATCGCCGCCCTGCCCCGCACCTCGGCGGAGGGTGAGATGACCGTTGACGGCTTCGATGTGCCGATCACGCTGAAGGTAAGGGTCACGGTGCATGAAGACCGGATCGTGTCGGATTTCACCGGGACAAGCGGGCTGGACAAGAAGGGCATCAACTGCCCGCTGGTCTATACCAAGGCCTATGCCTGCTATGCGCTGAAGGTGGCGATTGCGCCCGAGATTCCGAACAACCATGCCTCTCTTGCCCCCTTCGAGATCGAAGCGCCGGAGAACACCATCGTCAACGCGGTGCATCCCGCGCCTGTCGCGCTGCGGCATATCGTCGGCCACTTCGTGCCGGACACGGTGTTCAACGCTTTTGACAAGATCGTGCCCGGCCTTGTCCCGGCAGAAGGCGCAGGCTGTCTGTGCAATTTTCAGGTCTCGCTCCGGCCCCGGTCCGATGGGCCCGCCCCGGCGGATGCGCGGCGGTCAGAGGTGCTGACGTTCAACTCCGGCGGGTCAGGCGCGCGGCCCGACTTTGACGGGCTGAACGCGACGGCCTTCCCCTCCGGTGTGATGACCATGCCGATCGAGGCGACGGAGCACGCAGGCCCGGTCATCATCTGGCGCAAGGAATTGCGCCCAGACAGCGGCGGCGCGGGACGGACGCGCGGCGGGTTGGGGCAGTTCATGGAAGTGGGCGCGTTGGAAGGGCATGAATTCGACATTCAGGCCATGTTCGACCGGGGCCAGCATCCGGCACGGGGCAGTCGCGGCGGCCTGAACGGTGCGCCCACCACCATCGCACTGGACGATGGCACCGAAATGCGCGTGAAGGGCAAGCAGTTTGTTCCTCATGGAAGGAAGGTTATCATGGCCTTCCCCGGCGGGGCTGGCTACGGCGACCCCAGGAGCCGCGACAAGGCTCTGGTCCGGCGCGATCTTGCGCGTGGCTATATCACTGCCGAGACCGCTGCCCGCGACTATGGGCTGGGCGCCGAAGAGATCAAGGAAATCGAAGCTGCGATACGAAAAGGCGAGGCCCTGTGAAAACACACAGACGCCCCGCCGCCGGGGCGTCTATCTTCCCATGGTGTAGAATTCCGCGTTGGGGCGCATCGACGTGAAATTGGCCATCCGGTTCGACAGGCCGAAGAAGGACGTCACACCGGCGATGTCCCAGATATCCTCATCGGTGAAACCATGCGCGCGCAGGTCTTCGAAATCCTGCGTGCAGATCGCCTGGGCGTTGTTCGAGACCTTCATGGCAAAGTCCAGCATCGCCATCTGGCGCGGCGTGATATCGGCCTTGCGGTAGTTGATGGCCACCTGATCGGCAATCAGCGGATCCTTTGCCCTGATACGCAGGATCGCGCCATGGGCAACCACGCAATACTGACAGCCATTGTCGTTGGAGGTGGCGACGATGATCATCTCGCGGTCCGCCTTGGTCAGCCCGCTGTCCTTTTCCATCAGCGTGTCGTGGTAGGCCATGAAGGCGCGAAACTCTTCCGGGCGGTGTGCGAGGGCCAGGAACACGTTTGGGATGAAACCTGCTTTCTCCTGCACGGCGAGGATCGTTTCGCGGATGTCTTCGGGTAAGTCCTCAAGCGCCGGTGTCGGATAGCGGCTGATGGGTTTGTCAGTCATGTATTGTCCTTTTGGAGAGTGATTTCGGTCATTGCGCGGTCGACCTTTCGGGCCTGAGGGAAATTCAACCGCTGCCCTGGCGGACCAGCGCGTCGATCTCTTGCTGGTAGACTACCGTGCTGTCGCGGGTGTTCGCCGCCACGACCTCCACATTGACCATGCAGGTTTGCGCCGATGGTCCCTGCCCGAAGGCGGATGTCGGAATGTCGAGGGTGAGGACATTGGGATTGCCCGACAGGTCGAGCCCGCTCACCGGATCCCGCGTCAGCCAGGCCCCGACCGGCAGCACCAGAACGCCCTGACGCAGGGTCTCGGTCAGATGCGCCGTTGCGATGCATTGGCCGCGTGCGTTCCACAGCCGCACGGTATCGCCCTCCCCGATCTGACGCGCCCGGGCGTCTGCCGGATGCATCCGGACCTGTTCGCGGCCCTTGCGCTTCTGCTCAAGGCTGGATGGGCCGGTTTCAAGCTGGCTGTGCAAGCGGCCCGGCGGTTGGCTGGAGATGAGGTGAAGCATATCATCTACCTGTGCCATCCCCAACCATTCCGCAGGCTCCTGCCAGGCGGGATGGCTGGGAAATCCGGGCAGGTCCAGCTGGGCCAGCTTTTTGCTGCCAAGCACGATCTTCCCGCTTTCCGTTCGCAGGGGGTTGGCCGCCGGGTCGTCCCTGAACGCGGACAGATAGGTGTTGTCCCTTGTCATCGGAACCTGCACCCAGCCCTGTTCCCAGAAGTCATCGAAGTCGGGCATCCGGGTATCGGTGGCGGTGCGGATGTAATCCGCGCTTTGCTGGTAGAGATGGCGAATCCAGCCCATCTCGTCCCGCCCTTCGGTAAAACCCGCCTCGACCCCCAGATGGCGCGCGAGGGCGCTGAAAATCTCGTAGTCGGAACGGGCCTCGCCCATCGGCTCGATCACCTTGTGCATTGCCACATAATGTTCAGAGCGCCGTGAACCGGCGATATCGTTGCGCTCAAGCGACGTGGTGGCGGGCAATATGATATCGGCCCGGCGCGCGGTCGCCGTCATCATCGGATCCTGCACGATGATGGTTTCGGGGCGCTGCCAGGCCTCTTGAAGGCGGTTGAGGTCCTGATGATGGTGATAGGGGTTGCCGCCCGCCCAATAGACCAGCCGGATGTCCGGATAGCTGTGGGTCTCACCCTGATAGGTGAAGGGCGCCCCCGGCGACAACAGCAGGTCGCTGATGCGGGCCACCGGAATGAAACTGTCGATGGGCTTCGGCCCCTGTGACATACCGGGTGAGACTCCTTCCCCGAACGGGCCGCCGACCCCGTTGAGCGACCCGAAGCCATAGGCGACGCCCCCGCCCGTCAGCCCGATCTGCCCGATCAGCGCGGCAAGCCCCAGCGCCGACCAATAGACATGCTCGCCATGATGCGCCCGCTGCAAGGCCCAGCTCAGCGTCAGGAAACTGCGGGTGGCGGTCAGGGTCCCGGACAGATTCCGGATTTGCGCGGCCGGAATGCCGGTGATCGCTTCGGCCCATTCCGCGTTTTTCTCGACACCATCCGGCTTTCCCGAAAGGTAGTCGAGAAACTGCCCGGCCCCGCTGGTATGTCGATCCAGAAAGTCCTGATCGTGGCGGCCATCGCGCAGGATTTCACCCGCCAGTCCCAGCATCAGGGCGGCATCGGTGTTCGGCCTGATCGGCCACCAATCGGCCTCCATCCAGTCCGGCAGATCGTCCTTGCAAGGCGAGACGTGGACGATCCTGACCCCGGCATCGCGCAGCTTTCTCAGCATCTCGGGCAGCAGATGCGTGGCCAGACCCCCGGCTTCGGATTGGGCTGTCCGGGGGGTGAGAGCGCCAAACACCACCAGGGTCTCTGTGTTGCCGGGCAGCGTATCCATGGTTGTCGCCCGGCCAGAGCAGGCGTCGGCATTGCCCAGAACATGCCGCAGGATCACGGGGCCTGCGGCAATCGAATAGGTATCGACATGGCCGGTATAGCCGCCCACGAGGTTCAGCATCCGCTTGAGCAGGGTCGCCGCATGGTGGAACCGCCCGCAGCTTGTCCAGCCGTAGGAGCCGGCAAAGATCGAGGCGTTTCCGTGATCCCGGCTGACGCGTGCTATTTCCCCCGCCACCAGCGAAAGCGCCTCCTCCCAGCTTACCGGGATGAACTTGTCATTCCCGTTGCGGGTCCGATTGCCCGCGGCACCACCGGGTTGCCAGCCCTCGCGCACCATCGGTTGCAGGATGCGACGGTCCGTCTTGGTCCATTCCGTCACTGAAGGAATGATCGGGGACGGGTCCGGATCGCCCTTGAACGGCTCCGTGCCGACAAGGCGGCCGTTTTCGACCAGGCAGGTGAATGCACCCCAGTGAGTGCAATGCGGGATCCGTTGTGGCATCGGGATTTCCTTTGTCGGGTTTCGCGGGCCGGGACCAAGGCCTGGCCCGCGGGTTCTTTTCAGGACAGAGTAATAACGTTGGAATGCTTGCGCATGAACTCTTCGTTCAGTTCCACGCCGAGCCCCGGCCCGTCCGGCACGGCAAAGCGTCCCTTTAGCGGCTGAAGATCCTGCAGACAGATGTTCTGGTTGCCTTCCAGCGTCGAATAGATGTGATGCTCGTGAATCTCGAAATTCGGGATGGAGGCCTCCACATGCAGGGCCGCCGCGGTGGAGATCGGCGTGCCGCAGACATGCCCCTGTACCGTCACCTCATAGATATGCGCCATGTCGCAGACTTTCTTGCCTTCGGTGCTGCCCCCGACAAGGCAGAAGTCCGGCTGTACCATGTCGAAGGCGCCATCCTCCAGATATTCCCGGAACTGCCGGCGGGTGAAAATTCGTTCGCCCCCGGTCATGCGGGTCGAGGGCATGCGTTGTTTGAGAACCCTGGCCGGGAGGGCGCTGTTCAGCAGGTGTTTCACAATTTCCCAGCATTTATCGTATAGCGATTTTGTGCTTTGTATATCAACTTAGTATCGTCAAAACTGTGCGGTCAATAATAAATTTTGACCTGGCATGCCCGTTCGGCTTTAATCCCCCTCAACTTTCCTGAGAGAATGGGGAACCTGGCGATGGGGTCGAACGCGCTTCTCAAGGCGTTGCAGGTGCTTGAGACCTTTCAGAACGACAATGGTGTGCTCACGGTTCAGGATATGGCCGATCAGACCCGGCAAACCAAAAGTTCCGCCCAACGCAGCGTCTATACGCTTGAAAAGCTGGGGTATCTGGAACGCTACGACGACAGTGCCCGCTATGTGCCGGGGCGATCCTGCCTGGGCCCGGCTTATGGGTTTCTGCAGAACAACCGGTTGCTGGAGGCCGCGACACCCTTCCTTCTGGACCTCTCCGAAAAAGTCGGCATGCGGGCGCACCTTTCCGTGCTGGAAGGGACCGATATCATCTACCTGTCCCGTATCCCGTCGCAGGAAGAGCGGCTGACCCTGTCGCCGCTGGGAAAGCGCTGGCCCGCGGTCAATGCCAGTTCCGGCCGGGCGATTCTGGCGGCCCTGCCCGCAGAAGAACGGGAGCGTATAATCACCGCGTCACGGTTGAAGAAGATCACATCCCAGACGCTTGTTGATCTGCCTTCAATCTCCGAGGCCATCCAGAAAGCGAAGGCTGACGGCTACGCTTACCAGCGCGAGGAGGTTCTGCCCGGGGTCGCCTCTGTCAGTTCGGCGGTTGTCGGAACAAATGGCCAGGTGTACGGCGCAGTCATTCTGAGCGGCCCCGTGGCCAGGTTCCAGGATCCCGAAGACAGGCACAGGTTGGGCGAGGCGGTTGTGCAGGCCACCTGTTCAATCGGGGCATGCAACCTGGCATGAGAATGGTCGAAGCTCTGGACACCGCGCAGCGGGACGGCGAAAAGCAGGATCCCAGATTTCTGACCTCGGTGGCGCGCGGGTTGCGGGTGCTGGAGGCCCTGTCGGCACATTATAGTGCGATGTCGCTGACCGAGTTGTCGCGCAAGACCGACCTGACCGTGCCCACACTTCAACGCTTGACGGCAACCCTTGTCGAAGCCGGCTACGTTGAAAAGGAGCCGAGTTCCAAACGCTACGGTCTGACGGTCAAGACCGTCGACCTGCTGTTCAGCTACCTCTCCCGCAACCAGTTCGCCGAACGCGCCTGGCCGCATCTTGTGCACCTCAGGGAAACCCTGGGCGTCAGCATTTCGATGTCGATACCGATTCAGGATTCGATGATCTATGTTCACCGCCTCGCGGCCTATGCGGGCGATTTCGAAAACACGCTGCCGGGGAAAAAGATCCCGCTGTGCCTGTCCGCCGCTGGCCGCTGTGTCCTGTCGCAGCAGCCCCGGCAGGTCGTGGAAAGCTACCTCGCGCAGGTTACCATACCGGCCCTCACCCCCTTCTCTCTGACCGATCCCGAGAAGATCCTGGCCGAAATCGACCTCTGCCGCGTGCGGGGCTATGCCCTTGTCAAACGGGAGACTTCACCGGGGCTGATGACCATCGCCTGCCCCGCGATGCGGGGAAAAACCGCCATCGCCGGGATTTCGGCGCATGTCCCCCTGGCAGGCAACGACGAGGAGGCTTTTGTCGCCAAAGTGTTGCAGCCCGTCGTTTCGGTCTCTCATGCATTGAGCGCCGGATGAAGGCGTGTCGTGCAATCAGATTCTCCGGTTACCTGCCGGAATTCGGAACCTGTATCGTCAATGAAACCGGCAACATGAGATCATGAACCTGCGCTTCCTCCGGACCGTCGTTGAACTGGCGCAAAGCCCGTCGTTGAACGCCGCCGCCAAGAAACTGAACCTCAGCCATTCGGCGGTGAGCCTGCAGATCAAGGCGCTGGAGGACGAACTCCAGTTCGCCATACTTGATCGGTCCAAGCGCCCGCCGATCCTGACCCCGCAAGGGCTGGCCCTTGTCGAGCAAGCGCGCCGGATGGAGGATGTCGTGAGCGACATTCAGGCGCTGGCGGACACCAACCGGTTTTTCGGCAGGGTCTCTGTGGGTGCTGCCCCTTCCACTATCCAGACGCTCGTGGCGCCGACACTCGCCAGGCTCAGCATTGAACACGCGGACCTAGAGATCGAACTGATCGCCGGGCTGTCCCATGACCTGATCAACATGGTTCTGGACGGGTCGATCCATGTGGCGCTGGTGACCGATCCGGGTGCGTCTTATCCAAACCTTGCCACCTTGCCGGTCTGCAGCGAACCGTTTCAGCTGTGGGTGTCGGATCTGGAGACCTCGGACGATTATCATACGATCCTGCGCACCCGGCCCTTCATATGGTTCACCCGCAGCACCGCCCTGTCCCGTCGCGCGGAGGCTTACCTGCAAAGGAACAGGATCAACGTCCTGTCCAAAATGGATGTGAACTCCTTTGAAGGTGTCGAAGCGCTGGTCCGTCACAATCTGGGCATTTCGATCCTGCCCAAGCGGGCGCTTGCACCGCTACCGCGCGGGATACGGGCCATTGATCTGGAGGGCGGGGAGTTGAACCGAGAAGTCGTTCTGGCGAGCCGAAGGAACTCTCCGCGCAAACAGCTTGTCCAACGGATACATGAGGTGCTGCTGTCACTGATTGAAGGGCAATCGGAGAACGCAGATGGCGGTGCGGAAACCGACATACCCCCGGTGTGACCTAACCACTCAGGGCGGTGCTGCGCACCTTGATCCGGGCTCTGGTGCTTGCCGCCTGTATTGAAAGTTTTTTCAACATTAGATTAAAGAATTTCAACCTAACGTATGAATATCTAACGGCCCTATGATCACCGAAAGATGGTCAAAGGAAATACCTGATGAGCAACGCAGGTTCGCCCCGCCGAAACCCGGCACGGATACGCCCCTGGCGTTCTGGGCGGATGCGCAAACCACCAAGATTTGAGGACCAGATGAACACCCACACCGCATTCAGCACCTACAGGCTGCCGGAGAATCCCTGGCTGAACAAAATGCAGGCCCTGTCAAAGGATATTGCCAGCCGCGCTGCCGAATGGGATCAGACCCGCAGTTACTGCTGGCCCGTGGTCAGGGATCTGGCCAAGGCGGGTCTGATGGGGATGTCCATCCCTCAGCGGTTCGGTGGCGGCGGCGCCAGCTTTCTGCAGGTTGCGCAGGTGGTCGAGGAAGCCGCGCGCAGCTGCACGCTGACCGCCCGCATCCTTGTGGAAGCCAACATGGGCGGCATCAGCGCCGTCATGGCCTATGGCACCGACCAGCAGCGTGAGTTCTGCGCGCCGATCGTGCTGGCGGGGGACAAGCCGGCGATCTGCATCACGGAGCCGGATGCCGGAAGCGCCGCAAGCGAGATGCAGACCCGCGCCGACAAGAAGGGGGATCGCTGGATCCTGAACGGCTGCAAGCACTGGATCACCGGCGGCGGTGTCTCGAAACTCCATCTGATCTTTGCCCGATGCTTCGACGGGGGCGGCGCGGAGCTGGGGATCGGCGGATTCCTGGTCCATGTGGACCCGGAGCAGGGTATCGACCCAAAGGGTTTCGAGGTTACCCGCCGCGAGCGGACCATGGGACTTTGCGGGATGCCCGAAGCCGAATTGCGGTTCTCTGATCTTGAGGTTTCCGAGGAGATGCGGCTCAGCACGCCTTCCGGTTTTGGCCGGGGATTTGCCGATCTCATGACAGCCTACAACAGCCAGCGCGTGGGCGCCGGCACCATCGCGATGGGCGTCGCGGCTGGCGCATTGGAACATGCAAAACGCTATCTGGGCGACCGCAAGCAGTTTGGCCGCCCGCTGGCTGAATTCCAGGGTTTGCAATGGATGATTGCCGATATGGATGCGCAGGTCCACGCCTCCCGCCTGATGCTGTTCGAAGCGGCACAATCGGCGGAATGGGACGGCAACCGCTTTCCCGACATGATGATGGCCGCCCGCGCGAAGGCATTTGCATCCGAAAGCGCGATCAAGGTCGTGAGCGATGCGTTGCAGATGTTCGGGGCACGCGGATACGGTGATCAGGAACCGCTTGAAAGAATGTACCGGGACGTGCGCATGTTCACCATTGGCGGCGGTACGGCGCAGATCCTCAAGACACAGGTGGCAGGCGCATTGCTGGGGATCAAGACACCGCAAAGCCGCAGTGGCTATGCGCAGAATAAACCCTGACGCGGGGAAGACAACAGAATGTCGATGAAACAATAATCTGACCCCTACGGACTCGCATTCACGGCAAGACATAGACAGCCATCGTCATCTCTGGTCCCGGCGGGCCAGATGTTCTGGCTCCCAGGGAGATACCTGTTGAAACGCCCGGCGCGGGAGAGATCCTGATCCGCGTGAGATATCGAAGCGGCCGCAATCCCCGAGGTGGTCTTTACCACCTGGTCGAATTTCTTGCCCCTGATGTCGCTGCAAAAGGGTCAGTTCGCCTTGTTTCACGGCGGCACAAGCGGCGTCGGTCACATCGGTAAGGTCATGCTGCGTCTCGCGCCTGACTGACACTCCCCAAGTCTGGTGGCTGGGCGATCGTCAGCTGACACAGCCACCGTAGCTGCCCGATGGATGGTGCGGGCGCTTCATATCCGCATCTACCAAAGTGACTTTTTGTAAGCCGCGTCAAGCACCGTGTCGAATTCCTCCGCAGTTGCAGATAGTTCCGCATGGTCCTTCAATATCTCGCCCAGCGTCGGCATGTCCGACCGCGCGGGCCAACTGTCCGGTGTCCAGAGCCGGGACCGGATAAAGGCCTTGGCGCAATGCATATAGACCTGTCGGACCTTGACCACCATCACCGCCAGTGCGGGCCGGTTGTTGACATGTAGCTCGGCGCAAAGCTCAGGATCGAGGGTCAGCCGCGCCTCCCCGTTGATGCGCAGAGTCTCGTTCATGCCGGGAATCACAAAGATCAACCCGATGGCGGGGTTTTCGATGATGTTTTCCCAGGTATCGAGCCGGTTGTTGCCGGGACGGTCCGGCAGGGCCAGGGTTGTGTCATCCAGCACTTTGACAAACCCTGGCATATCGCCTTTGGGGGACACATCCGCAGCGCCTTTGCCGTCTTGTGATCCGACAAAGACAAAGGGGGAGCGTGCGATAAACCTTCGGGCATGTTCGTCGATCAGACGCAGCTCTTTTTGAACGGCAACGTCATGAACGTCATCGAACGCCGCTCTGAGCTGGTCTTTGGAGGTGATGTAATCCATTGTTCTCTTCCCTTGGCGATGAGGCCGCCCGAACCGGGCAAATGAAACCTCGCACCTATCTGTCAATTCGGTCAACCTGCCCTAGACTGTCGCGGGTTCCGCCTTGCCCAGCATCAGCACCGCGATCGCGGGCAGCACGATCAGCATGGAGACAATGGCGACCACGGCCCAGCCAAACCCGGTTACGACCAATCCGGCGGCGAATGCGCAGATTGTCGAAACAAGCGCGATCAGCGTGTCGTTCAACCCCTGCACGGCGGCTTTTTCTCCGTCTGTCACGGCGGTTGCCAACATGCTGGTTGCCCCGATGAAGCCAAAGTTCCAGCCGACACCAAGCAGGATCAAAGAGCCGTAGAAATGGGCAGAGGACAGGCCCGCCGCAGCACCGACCGCGGCGATTGCCAGGATCACCAGGCCGGTCACCGCAATACGCTCCTTGCCGAACCACTTGATCAGAAACCCGGTCACAAAGCTGGGTGCGAACATCGCAACGACGTGCCAGCGGATAACATCGCCTGCGACCGCTTCGGTAAATCCGCATCCCAGCATGGCCAGTGGTGTCGGTATCATCATGAAAATCATCACGCCCTGTGAAATGGCCGCGATGCCGATTGCCCGCCGCACCGGCCCGCGCCGCAGCACGGCGAGAGAGGCAAAGCGCTTGGCCCCCGCGACACGACTTGCAACTGGCGCCCTTGGTATCCGGACAAGGGCGAGCGGGACCATGCCGACCAGAATGACAACGGCCAGCGCCACATAGGCACCTGCCAGGGGAATGGGTGCCAGGGCGTCTTTGGCCATGATGAAGACCTGTGGTCCGCCAATCGCGGCCACCAGGCCAGAGGTCAGCATCAGCGATATCGCAACGGGTTGCCACTCGGGGCTGACCACCTCGGCGGCGGCAAAGCGAAAATACTGAAACGAAGACAGCGCCGCGCCAAGAATGAAGTGGGCCAGGCACAACAGAACGAAGTTGCCGCTGACCAGCGCCGACGCGCCAAGCGCCGTGCCGGCAAGTGCGAGGACCCCGCCCGCCGCAAAGCCGATCCTGCGGCCAAACCGCCCCATCAGCAGTGAAAACGGCGCTGCCGCCAGCATCCCGGCCAGGGTCTGGACAGATGCGGGTAGTGTGACAAGCGCCGCATTGGGGGACAGGTGCAAACCCGTCAGGCCGCCCAGAATAAGCAGCATCGGCATTGCAAATCCCAGAATCGTATTGGCCATCAAAAGGCCGATAAAGTTTCCGTTTCGGGCAAATCGTGCAACGGGCATCTGCATATTCCTGTTCGGCTGGCTTGACTCAGTCAGCTATAGGAGAGATCACATATGTCTTAAATGACAATCAGGTATCGAATATGGACAATCATCGCAACGCCCGGAACATTGATGTCCTGCTGTTTGACGACATAAACCTGCTGGACGCGGCAGGGCCGGTGCAGGCGTTCGAGGCCGCGAATACGGATAATCGCATCAGATACCAGACCCGCTATGTCTCGCTGGACGGGGCCCCGGTGCGTGCAGGCTGCGGGTTGCGGCTCGTTGCCAATGCCCGGCTTTCCGCCGCAGCCGGGGGCGCGGACCTGCTGATCCCCGGCGGTGCCGGGGTGGATGCACTGACCACCAACACCGGCCTGCTTGAAATCATCCGAAAACGGGCCGGGACAGAAGGCCGCCTGATTTCTGTCTGTTCCGGGGCATTGGTCCTGGCCGCAGCGGGCGTGTTGGACGGGCTGAAGGCAACGACCCATTGGTCGCGTGAGGAAGACATCCGGAACTACCCCGGGGTTTTTTGGGACCTGGACCGTATCAACATCACCCAGGGCAAGGTCTTTACCTCTGCCGGCGTGACCACGGGCATTGACCTGGCGCTTTCGATCATTCAGGCCGATTGCGGGCCAAAGGTCGCGCTTTCGGTCGCGCGCGAACTTGTTGTCCAGTTGCGCCGCACGGGCGGACAAAGCCAATATGCCTTTCATCTCGCCGGACAGTTCGCAAAGGGCGAAGCCCTGACCGAACTCATTGAAAAGGTTGTTGCGGCCCCGCATCTGGACTGGTCGCTTGATGCCCTGGCCGATGCTGCGGGCATGAACGCACGCACGCTGACCCGCCGCTTCAAGCGCGACACAGGTGAAACACCGGCGCAATTTGTGGAGAAGGTGCGCGTCGATCACGCCCGCGGCCTGCTCTCGGGAAACCTGCCGCTCAAGCAAGTGGCGGTCGACTGCGGTTTTGGTGACCTGCAACGCCTCAGACGGGCCTTTCAGCGGCAGTTTGGTGTTCAGTTAAGCGACTACCGCAATATGTTCACCTGACCCTGCGCTGATGTCAGAATTGTTCTTGATCTCAAGGCAGTAGGCGCAAGGCTGCACTACCTCGCCAAAACGGGCAGATACCCGATCCAACACAGATATGCACCGGCCAGGATAAAGCCGACCGTACTTGCAGTAAGGACCCTGCCGGTTGTCTTGGGGGTCTGCAGTGTCGTCTCTGGCACGGCGATCAGTGCCGCGCCTTTTACAACGGCAGCGACGCCGATCATGCTGACGACAATCTCGGCAAGCCCCGACCATCGGAAATGGTTATTCAGCACGATCATCCCGACAATGAAATGCACTGCCCCGGACAGGTTCAGCAGGATCGGGTCGGCCTGTGCGTTCCCCATGACCATACGTTGATAGAAGTCGCGGGAAACTGCAAAGCCCAGTCCGGTCAGCAGCAGATATGGCCCGGCTATTCTTGCGATAAGCTCCGTCATGGGGTACTCTCGTTCCATCGCGGGTCCGACCACATGGGCCACGAACAATGCAAAGGCTAAGGCTAAGGTGCAGTCGCCGGTTACGTCAACCAACCCGCACCTGGGTCGCCCTGCGCCATTGCTTTTGCAAAATCGGACGTTTTGCCCGCGATTGCAGGGACACCTATGTCGAGAACCCATCCAGCAGGCTGCCCGGGCCGCCATGCAAGTATCAACGGAAAGCAGCTAACCATCACGCCGTACAGACATGTTATGCCGTCAGTCCGCCGTCCACACGCAGTTCCACCCCCGTGATATAAGCAGCTTCCTCCGATGCCAGAAACAATGCCGCCCGCGCGACGTCCCAGGCGGTCCCCTGTCGGCCCATCGGCACCATCGCAGCCCGGTTTGCCGCCAGCGTGGCCGGGTCAGTCTCTCCATCGACAAAGGCCGTGACATGCGGCGTGTCGATGACACCCGGCAACAGAACATTGGACCTTATCTGATAGGGCGCATTCTCGCGCGCGACTGACCGTGCCAAGCGCACCAGCCCCATCTTGGACACTTCGTAAGAGACATAGGAATAGGGCGCGGAATAGACCGCCGCCAGTGACGAGACAAAGACGATTGCCCCGCTTTTCTGCGCCCGCATCGCGGGCAGGACCGCGCGCACCATCCGCATCGCGCCTGTCAGGTTGACGTCGAACACGCGCGCCCAGGCTTCATCATCGGTGTCCAGAACGCCACCCGCCTGGCTGATCCCGACGTTGTAGTCCAGAATGTCGATACCACCCCACAGCGCCGCCATCCGTGCCATCACCAGCGCCCCGGACTCAGGGTCCGTGACATCGGCGGCCAGCACTTCGGCCGTGCCGCCCTCTGACCGGATCAATTCAGCGGTTGCCTCGGCGGCGTCGTGGTTGCGGTCCACGCAGAGCAGGTTTGCTCCCTCGCGCGCAAAGAGCGCTGCGGTGGCCTTGCCATTGCCCCAGCCCTCCCCGACCGAACCGGCCCCGATGATGGCGGCGCGTTTTCCTGCAAGCCGGTTCATTTCGTCAAGACCTGCGCGGGCAGCCACAGCGCAATCTCGGGCTGCCAGATCAGGATGAACAGCACCGCGATCTGCAACAGCACAAAGGGGATGATGCCGCGATAGATATCGCCCATCGACACCAGATCACCCGCCGCCCCCTTCATGTAGAACAGCGCAAAGCCGAAGGGCGGGGTCAGAAACGAGGTCTGCAGATTGACCGCAACCAGGATGGTGAACCAATAGACCAGGTCCGCCTTGGCGATATGATCGCCAAGATCCATCAGGTCGACGATGGGCGCAAAGATCGGCAGCAGGATCAGCGTGATCTCGATCCAGTCAAAGAAGAACCCCATGACAAAGACGATCGCCATCATCATGAACAGCAGCGTCCAGTCCCCGAGGTTGAACGACCGTGCAAGTTCGATGATGAAATCATCCCCGCCGATCTTGCGAAAGACATAGGCAAAGGCCGTCGCGGCGGCAAAGATGAAGAACAGCAGTGCGATGGTCCGCAGCGACCCGTCCACCGCCTCGCCCAGCACCTTCATGTTCAGCCGACCCCGGACCAGACCCAGCACCAGCGCCGCAAAAGCGCCCACGCCAGAGGCCTCCGTCGGACTGGCGAAGCCGCCGATGATCGACCCCAGAACCGCGATGATCAGCAAAAGCGGAAAGGAAACCGACACCAGCGCCTCGCGCCACAACCCCTTGCTGTCTGCCGCGCTGAGCCTCGCGGCGGGGGGCGTTTCCCCTGGCCGCAGGAAAGACCGTGCAACGATATAGACCAGATAGACAGCCGCCAGGAACAGCCCCGGCAGGAAGGCCGCGACAAATACCTTGGCCAGGTTGAGAGACAAAAGATCGGACATGAACACCAGCATGACCGACGGCGGGATCAGAATGCCCAGCGTGCCCGCGCTGGCAATGGTCCCCGTCGCCAGTGGTGCGGCATATCCCGCGCGCATCATCGTCGGCAGCGCCATCACCGTCAGCATCACGACCGAGGCCCCGATGATCCCGGTGGCGGCGGCCAGGATCGTGCCCATCAGCACCACCGCCAGCGACAGCCCTCCCGGCACCCGCGCCAGCAGCTTCTGCAGGGTCAGCAGCAGGTCCTCGGCGATCCGGGTTTTCTCCATCATGACGCCCATGAAGATGAACATTGGCGCTGCCACCAGCACCGCGTTGTCGATCACGCCCCCGTAGATCCGCGTGGGGATCAGTGAGATATGAACAAACCGCATTTCGCCCAGGGCCAGTGCGATAAAGGCGAAGATCAGCGTGATGCCGGACAGAACGATCGGCACCGGCAAGGCGGAAAAGAGCCCGACAATCAGGCTCAGGAACATGATCGCAGGCAGGAATTCGGTCAGCGTTTCCATAGATCACGTCCGGTAAAAGGATCAGAGATCAGATCGGGCCGCCGGAGCACGGCAAGGATGCGCAGCGCCACGGCGGTGCAGCCCGCAATGGTCAGCAGGGCAGAGACTGGCACCAGCGATTTCACGATCCAGCGATGCGGCAACCCGCGCCCGCCATTGGCCCCCTCCCCGCGTTCAAACGCGCGTTCGGCGAATTCGTAGCCATACCAGACGATGAAGGCGAAGAACGGGATCACCAGCAGCACCACGACCCAGAATTCCATCCAGAGGCGGAACCTCTCGCCCATCTTGTCGGCCAGAACGTCGATCCGCACGATGGCATTGCGGGTATAGGCGTAGCCAAAGGCAAATGTAGCCACCAGCCCATGCATATGCCACTCCAGTTCCTGCAAAATGACGGAACCTGTGGCAAAGAGCTTGCGGCCGATCACATCGTACATGATGACAAAGACCAGTGCGATCATCACCACACCTGCCAGACGCGCCGCCCATTCGCAGACCCGTGTCAGCCCGTCGGCCAGTTTCAATGCAGCCTGCATCTGTCCCTCGCTCGAAAATTCAGGAAAACCGGGGGCACGCCAGCCGCGCCCCCGGCAGTAATGGCCGGACCATCACTTCAGATAGCCGATTTCCTTCCACTGGGAATAACTGTCCCGGAACTGGGAAATGCTCTCCCACGCGCGTTTGAAATCCGCGTCCTGGGCCGATTTCTCCGCCGCGACCTCGTTCCATGCGCTCTCGAAGGCGCCAAGCATCTCATCGGACCATTGGTGGATGTTCACACCATGCTCTTCCTCCAGCTCGCGCAGCGCCTCAAGCTGTACCGCCTCACCCTCGGCCATGGTGCTCAGCACCTGTGCCTCGCAGGCCGTGTTGATGACAGCACGTTCCTGGTCGGTCAGGTCGTTCCAGGTGTCCAGGTTCATGATCAGGCTGAGAAAGCTGGTCTGCTGGTGCCAGCCCGGCAGATAGTAATGGTCCGCGTGTTCGTACATGCCGATCATGTTGTCGAGGAAGGGAAAGCCCAGTTCGGCGGAATCGATGGCGCCCGTGTTCAGCGCCGACATCGTGTCGGCCAGCCCCAGCGATTGCGCTTCGACACCCAGCTTGCCCATGACACTGGCGCCCAGACCAAAGAAACGCATCTTCTTGCCCTTCAGGTCTTCGACGCTGTTGATCTCCTCGCGGAACCAGCCGGAGGCTTCGGGTACCAGCGTGCCACAGTGAATTGTCTTGATATTATAGGTGTCCTCGGTGATCTCCGACCACATTTCCTTGCCGCCGCCATAGTACCACCAGGCCGCGTATTCCTTTACATCCGGGCCAAAGGGAAAGGTCGTGAACAGCGGCGCGGATGGCACTACGCCCTCGGCAAAGCCGATGGAGTACCACGAGCTTTCGACCGCACCGGTCGAAACCGCATCCCAGACTTCGCCGGTGGAAACGATCTCACCGGGATTTTTCACATCGAAGTGAATCCCGCCCGCGGTCAACAGGTCGACCTTTTCCGCGATGTCCCAACCCGGTTTGCCCAGCAGCGGTAGCGTCTGCGGGAAAATCGCCTGCATTTCGATGTCCCGGGCGATAGCCGCCCCCGACATCAGGCTTCCGGCCATCAACGCGGCCGTGCAGGTGCCTATAACTGTCCTGGTTTTCATTGTTCTCCTCCCAATTTCTTCAGTTATTTCCCGCGTGAGGTCAGGCCACGCGGTCGCCTTTCTTGACTTGTACGGTACGGTTATCGACGGCGGGCAACATGCGCGACGGATCGCGTGTCACCATAACGTCGATCACGCTGGGCCGGTCCCTTTCGGCAAATGCCGCCTTCAGCGCGCCCTCCAGCTGGCCCGGTTCCTCCACCCGGACCCCGTGGCAGCCCATCGCGCGGGCCACCTCGGCATAATTGGTCTCGGCCAGGTCGGAACTCTGATAATTCCCCTCGCCGTACATCAGGTGCTGCAACGCCTTCACATATCCCGAGGCTGCGTTGTTCACGACGATGATATTGACGCCAAGACCCATCCGTCGTGCGGTCTCAAGCTCTCCCAAAACCATGTTGAAACCGCCATCGCCGGTCAAACCGACAACCACCGCTCCCGGGTCGGCCAGCTGCGCGCCCATGGCGCCCGGCAGGCCATAGCCGATAGAGGCAAAGCCACGGTCCGGCACAAAGCTGCGCCGCGCCTTTTTCGAGTTGAACAGCAGCCCGCCCCAATGTGCGGCAAACCCGCCATCGGCGATCAGGTAACCATCCGCAGGCAGGTGGTTGTTCAATTCGGTCACAAGCCGCGCCATGTGAACCGGGCTTTCATCGGAATAAAGCCGGTCGGCGGCGACCTCGTCATGCCAGGTCTGCATCTTGGCGGGGATCTCTGCCAGATAGTCCGCGCGCATCTCGCGCTGGCTTTGCGCCCGTGTCGCAAGTGCCTCCGTCAGATCGTCCAGCCCTTCGCGCGCGTCACCCCAGAGTTTCATCGTCGGGTCATAGGTGCGGCCCATCTCTTCTGCGACATTGTCGAGATGGATCACAATCTGCCCCTTTGCGGGAATCGTGAAACGCTTGGTCGCGATTTCACCCAGCTTGCAGCCCGCGACGATGATGCAATCGCTTTGCTCGATCAGCGCATTGGCGATCCGGTCATAGCGCCCGAACAGCCCCGCCGACAGCGGCGAGGTGCAGGCGATGGCCCCCTTCCCGCTCATGGTGTGGGCAACGGGTATGCCATTGGCCTCGGCAAATCGTGTCACCGCGGCGGTCGCCCGGCTGATGTGAATGCCCCCACCGCAGAGCAGGATCGGGCGCGCCGCCGCCGCGATCATGTTGGCGGCCTTTTCCAGGCTCTCGCGCTCAGGACGGCAACGGATGGCGGGTGCGGCCTCGTGGGCCGCGTCGACATCGAAGTCGCCCTCGTCGAACCCCCACAGGCCATGAGCGATATCCTCGGGCACATCGACAACGACAGGGCCGGGTCGCCCGGAGGTGGCCAGTGCAAAGGCCCGGCGCATGATCTCGGGGACACGCTGTATCGTTTCTATCCGCAGCAGCGCCTTGCAGGCGGGCCGCAGAATTGAGACCTGATCGGTTTCCTGCGTCATGTTCTTGCCCGCGTGATCGCGCTGCGCATCGCCAATGATCGCCACCATCGGCGACCCGGCATTCAGCGCCTCGACCAGCCCGGTCACCAGGTTGGTGGCGCCCGGCCCCAACGTCGCGTCGACCAGCCCGACCCGGCCCGACACCTTGGCATAGGCATCGGCTGCGAAAACAGCACAGCGTTCGTCATTGATCAGGTTGTGGTTCAGCCCCAGCCGCCGCGCCGCATCGTAAAACGGCAGCAGTTGGAAACCGCCCATGCCGAACATCGGCCCGGCCCCATGCGCCAAGAGCATCCGCACCAGCGCCTCGCCGCCCGTCATTTCGTTGGATTGGGTCATGCCGTTTCGAACTCCATCGTCTTTTTCGCGGCGGCGGCAATCATGTCCGCCGTCACCCGCATCTGATCTTCAAGGTTGGGGGCATAGGCGATCAGCCCCCGTGGACTGCCCAGCCGCACGGGCGGCGCTTTCAGCACCATCGTCTGCGCCACGGTCGCCACAACCTCGGCCCCGAACCCCGCAACGCAGACCGCCTCATGCGCCACCACCAGACGGCCGGTTTTTTTCACGCTGGTCAGCACCGCCCGCTTGTCCCAGGGCCAGAGGCTGACAAGGTCGATGACCTCCGCATTGATCCCGTCCTCTGCCAGCCTGTCTGCGGCCTGGACACAAAGGTTGGCGGTGTTCGACCAGGAGACCAGCGTCACATCCATGCCCGCGCGCCGGATGCCGGCCTTGCCGAACCGGCCCGGCAGGCTTGTATCCACCTCGCCTTCGGTGGCCCAGATGTCCTTGTGCTCCAGATAGACAACCGGATCGTCGCAGGCGATGGCCGCTTTCATCATCGCGTAATTGTCCTGCGGCGTGGCCGGGCAGCAGACCACCAGTCCGGGAATATGCACATACCAGGATTCCAGCGACTGGCTGTGTTGCGCCGCCGAGGACCTCCACATGCCCATCGGTTTGCGAATGACCATGGGCGCGCGGCTTTGCCCGCCGAACATGAACCGCGCCTTGGCAATCTGATTCACCAGTTCGTCCGTAGCGCAAAGCGCAAAATCCGCAAACCGCATCTCGACAATGGGCCGCGTGCCCGCCATCGCGGCACCAAAGGCCGCACCCATGATAGCAGCTTCGGAAATCGGCGCATCACTGATCCGCTTGGGGCCGAATTCTTCCACCAACCCGGTATATTGCTTGAACACCCCGCCCCGGCCCAGGTCCTCGCCCACACACCAGACCGTCGGATCTGCCCGCATGGCTTCGGCCACGGCCAGTTTCGCGGCATCGGCATAGGTCATGCGCACCATCAGAATGCTTCCTCGACGGGGGAACCGATGTCCTGCACATCTGCAAAAACGCTCGCAGCGGCCGGCCATGGCGCATCCCGCGCGGCGTCCAGCGCGGCATCCATCTCTTTTTCCGCGGCCTGTCGCACCTGGTCCAGATCACCCTCTGCCACACCCGCCTGAACCAGCTCACCGCGCAGTTTCGCGATCGGGCAACGGGTCGCGCGCATTTCATCCGCCTCCCCCTCGGGCCGATAGGTTGCCGGATCGAAATAGGTGTGGCCCGACAGGCGATAGGTCCTGGCATGCAGGAATTCCGGCTTGCCGGTCTGACGGATCCGCGCCGTGATCTCGGCCGCGGTTGCGGCCAGCGCGGTCACATCATTGCCATCCGCTTCCGTCGTGGGCAAACCCAGTGCGCGGGCACGGTCGGCCACGTTCCCCGAGGTCATGTCAGACGTCAGCGTCGAGGCGGAATAGCGGTTGTCCTCGCAGACAAACAGGATCGGCAGATCAAACACCCCTGCCCAGTTCAACCCTTCCAGGAAGGGACCACGGTTTGCCGCACCGTCACCAAAGAAACAGACAACAATCTGGTCGCCGCCCAGCAGCTTGATCCCATGCGCGGCCCCGGCGGCGATGGTGATATTGGCCCCCACCACGCCATTGGCCCCCAGCATGCGCATCCCGAAATCGGCGATATGCATCGACCCGCCCTTGCCACCGCAACAGCCGCCCTCCCGGCCCAGCAGCTCTTTCATCATCGCCTGGGCATCGGCCCCCTTGGCCAGCGTGTGGCCATGGCCCCGGTGGGTGGAGAGAATGTAATCATCGCGCCTCAGCGGCTCGATCACCGCAGTCGCCACCGCTTCCTGGCCGATGGACAGATGGATCGCACCCAGCACCAGCGCCTCATCCACGGCCGCCCGCCGGGCGACTTCTTCGAAAGCGCGGATGCGTTCCATTGTGGCAAGGCGCGCAAGGCCCTTTTCACGATCAAAGTTGGTCAGGGTCACAGCAAATTCTCCCGCTCAAGCTCGCTGAATTTTGCCGACAAGGTCGCCACTTCCTCCCTGAGCAAGGGCAGCAGTTCGCCCTCGATCCGCTTCATCTTCATCCGTTCGTTGATCGCCCCGATCCCGATCGCCGCAACGATCCGTCCGGTGCCGGTCTGGATCGGCAGGGCCACCGCGCTCATCCCCGGGACCGGGATGGAGGGGTTGAAAGCAAAGCCCCGTTGCAGGAAATCCGCCGCCAGTTCCTCTGCCTTTTCGGGGGTGTAGTTGTAATCTGCCATCCAGGCCTGGTTGCTGCGCGCCGCTGCCATGCGCTTGGACTTCTCCGTGACCGCATAGATCGCCTGCCCGGTGGCCCCGACACCCAGCGGCAGCCGGTCGCCCGCATCAAGGGTCAGCGTGCGGATCGGAAATTCGCCCAGCTCGCGGCAGACACAGATCGAAACCGCGCCCTCCGGTGCAGAGAGGAACACGGTGTCCTTTGTCCCCTCCGCAACCCGGCGCATGCTGCGCCTCGCCAACGCGGCAAGGTCGGACCGGTTGGCGACCCGCGCCAACGCGGCCAGGGCATGGCCCAGGTGATACTTCCGGCTGCCCGGATCCTGATAGACGTAATGCACCTCCATCAAAGAGGCGAGCACCCGGTGGGTCGTGGTCCTGGTGAAATCGGTGCAGGCCTGAATCTCGGTAAAACTCGCGCCCAGCGGCATCCGCGCAAGGGCCGCAAGAACGTTCTGAGCACGCGCAATGGAGCCGACCGGCGTCTCTGCACTCAAGACCATTCCCCCCTCTATACTTCCGTTTATCGGAATAATTGTTTTGATTGGTGGAACAGATTGCCTTGCGCTGTCAAACGAATTATCGCTTTTGCCATGACAACAGATGTTCGCCTCTTTGACTCGATCACCGACGCAGGCCCCGACGCGGCGGGCACGGTGGCGGTGTCAGGCTCGCATGGCGGGCTGTTTGCGGCTGCCGTTGCCTCCCTGTCGGGGTTGCGCGCGGTCATCCTCAACGACGCGGGTCGCGGCATGAACGAAGCCGGGATCGCAGGCGTCCGGGCGCTGGCCGATGTGGGCATGGCGGCCTGCACCGTCGATTGCATGAGCGCGGAAATCGGATCTGCACGTGATGCGGCAACCCATGGGGTCATCTCCTTTGTCAACGCCATTGCAGCGGGTCTTGGCATTGCGTCTGGCATGACGGCGGGCAATGCCCTCGACCTCCTCGCTGCTGCCCCGCAACCTGATCGCCTGATGGCAAAGGTCCCCGAGACCCGTCAGGACAGAACCCTCGGCGGGCAAGAGGTGCTTTGCGTCGATTCGGCCTCGCTGATCACCCCGCAGGATGCGGGGCGGATCATCATCACCGGCTCGCATGGCGGGCTGATCGGTGGCGATCCTGCCCGCGCCTGCAAGGCCGACGCCCGCTATGTCGCCTTTTCGGATGCGGGGCGCGGCAAGAACGATGTCGGCATCGGCCGCCTTTCCGCTTTGGACGCCCGCAAGATCGCCGCTGCCACCCTGGACTGCATGAGTTGCGAGATCGGCAATGCCGCCTCCATGCTGGAGAGCGGCGTCATCTCTGCCGTGAACCAGACCGCCACCCACTGCGGAATCCGGCCGGGAATGCGACACAAGGATGCGCTTCAGGCTTTGATGCGGTCCGATAGGGGCCAACCACATCTGCACCAGTGACAGGCCCCCGTGACCGATCAGGCCCGGCGGCGCAAGCCACCAACCCCAAGGCACTTCTTGCGCTTTGCCACAGGGATCGGTCACAATCGCAGCATAGGGACAGGCGCAAAGAGACACCGATATGACCCGGCTCAACATCGAACAGCTCCGCACCTTCCTTGAGGTCGTGCGCCTCGGCGGCATGCGCAAGGCGGCGCAGAGCCTGAACCTCACCCAGCCAGCGGTCAGCGCGCGCGTGAAATCGCTTGAAGACACGCTTGCCGTGGCCCTGTTCGACCGCCGCGAAGGTGGTCTGACCCTGACCAAGCGGGGCGATATGCTGGTGCAATATGCCGAACAGTTCGAGATCCTGTCAGAACAGGTGACCGCCAATGTCATGGACCCCGACGGGATCGAACGGCAGCTTCGGCTTGGCGTTGCCGAAACGGTCGCCCAGTCCTGGCTGCCCGATTTCGTCGCGGACCTGCACCACCAGTTCAACAAGGTTGAGATCGAGATCGACGTTGATGTGTCGACCAATCTGCGCGAACGATTGCTCGACCGCGAGATCGACATCGCCATCCTGCTCGGCCCGGTCTCAGAGGCTTCTATCAGCAACATCGCCCTGCCGGGCTTCGACCTTGCCTGGTATGTGTCTGCGCAGGCGGAATGGGCACCGCAGGATCAGGCGGGGCTGATCGCGCAGAACCCGGTGATCACCTATGCCCGCAACACCCGGCCCTACCGCGAGATGCGGCGGGAGCTCTACGAAAGGGTCGGGCCGGGCACACAGATATTCTCTTCTTCTTCCCTTTCGGCCTGTTTCCGGCTTGTCGAAGCAGGTCTGGGCGTGGCGGCCCTGCCCGAAATCCTCGGGCGTGAATGGGTTGCGCGCGGCCAGCTGCGTTGTTTCGATCCCGGGTGGTGCCCCTCGCCGCTTCAATTCACCGCGTCCTACCTCGGGGATCCCAAAAGCCATGTGGTCATGACCGCAGCGCGGCTGGCTCAGACGACGGCCCGGCGCCACGCCGATCAAAATAATCTATCACAAGTGCCAAAATCAATCGATTTGATTTGATTGCAAATGCCTGCGACGCTGATCCGGCAATAACCGCCGAGAGCCAGACCGAACATGTCGCAGAACCGCATCACCGTTGCCGTCGATATCGGCGGAACCTTCACCGACCTGGAATTGCGGGACGACACCACGGGCCTGTCCCACAGCCTGAAGTCCCCAACCACGCCCGATGATCCGGCCCGCGGTTTGGCCGATGCCCTGCTGCTGGCCGCGGAACGGTTCGGCTTTGCCCTGTCGGACATCGGCCTGATCCTGCACGGCACCACGATTGCCACAAATGCCGTGCTGACCCGCGATCTGCCCGATGGCGCGCTGATCACCACCGAAGGTTTCGAGGATGTGCTGGAAATCGGGCGGCACGCGCGGCGCGACATCTATGCCCTGCGCGGACCCGACCGAAGCGTGCTGATCCCCCGCAGGCGCAGGTTCGGGGCGCCCGGCCGGATCGGCGCTGCCGGAGAGGTGGTGCGGCCACTCGACGCCACCGCACTCGACAGCGTGATCAGCCGTGTCGCCGACAGCGGCGTAGAGGCCACGGCGATCTGCTTGCTGAATGCCTTTGCCAACCCCGAACATGAAATCGCGATCCGCAAGGCATTGCTGGCGCGTTGCCCCGGGATGGCGGTTTCCTGCAGCCACGAAGTCTCTCCCGAGATACGCGAATTCGAACGCACCGCGACCACGGTCCTGAACGCACAGCTGGTTCCGGTGATCCATCGCTACGTCACCGCCGTGCGCAAACGCCTGTCAGACGCAGGCGTCACCGCGCCGGTCTATCTGATCCAGTCGAACGGCGGTGCCATCAGCCTGGATGCCGCCGTGCAGGCCCCGGTCAAACTGCTGCTTTCCGGCCCTTCCGGCGGTGTGCTGGCCGCGCAGAAACTGGCGCGGTCGCTGAACACGCCGGATGTCGTGGGTGTCGACATGGGCGGCACCAGCTACGATGTTGCGGTCATATCCGGCGGTCAGCGCACGGTTGTGACCCAGGGAGAGATTGACGGCCTGCCCGTCCGTGTTCCGATGGTCGAGATGCATACGATCGGCGCGGGTGGCGGGTCCATCGCCTTTGTCGATGCCTCGGGCCGCCTGCAGGTCGGGCCGCGCAGCGCGGGCGCCGTGCCGGGGCCGGTCTGTTACGGGCGCGGCGGGCAGGAGCCGACTGTCACCGACATCAACCTGATCCTGGGGCGGCTCGACCCTTCGACCTTCCTCGGAGGCCGCTTTGCGCTGGACTTCGACGGCGCGCGCCGGGCGCTGCGCGAGCGGATGGAGGTGCCGCTGAACCTTGATACCGACCATGCGGCATCGGGTATCCTCAGTGTGGTCAACGCCAAACTGGCCGCCTCCATCAAGTTTTCCCTTTTTGCCAAGGGGCTTGACCCGCGCGATTTCGCTTTGATGAGCTTTGGCGGCGCAGGCGGCGTCCATGCCATCGAGGTGGCCGAGGAACTGGGGATCACACAGGTGATTTTCCCCCGCGATCCATCGACCTTTTCGGCGCATGGCATTCTGTCCTCTGACATTCAGCACGACCTGTCCCGCACAGAGATTCTGCCGCTTGCGCCCGCAAGCCTGGCGGCGCTCGCTGCGATGGCGGAGGACCTGCGCGCACGCGGCACGGCATTGCTTGACGCGGATGCAATCGCGCCTGAACGACGGGTGCTGCGGCTCACTGCCGACCTGCGGTATCGCGGGCAGGCTTTTGAGCTGATGACGGACATGCCCGATGGCCCCTGCACGGAACAGACACTTGCGACCCTGCGCGAAAGGTTCGAGGAACAGCATCGCCAGCGCTTCTCCTTTGATGATCCGGACGAGGCGGTCGAGCTTGTGACAATGCGGCTGGTTGCCATCGGCAGGCTGGGCGACGAAGGCCGGACCGCGGCGCGCCACAGCCCGTCCGAGGCCCGCGCGACCGGCAGCCGCCCCGTCCATGTGAACGGCGCCTGGGCCGAGGTTCCGGTGCACCGCCAATTGTCGCTGGCACCGGGTGAGGTCATCGACGGCCCCGCCATCATCGAACAGGAATACACCACCCTTTTGATCCCGGGTCACTGGTCCCTGACAATGACCGAAACGGGTGACATGACCGCAAGGAAACAGCCATGAGCCGCCCCGATCCCGTCCTGCTCGAAATCGTTTCTGCCGCGCTTGTGTCGGTGGCAGAGGAAATGTCGGTCACCGTCTGGCGCACATCACGCTCGACCACGGTGCGCGAGCTGCTGGATTATTCCACTGCCGTCTTCGATGGCCAGGGCCGCAATGTCGCGCAGGCGGCGCGGATGCCCGTGCACCTCAATTCGATGGAGCTTTGCCTGCAACATATCGCGGCGCATCACATCCCGCTCGACGACTGGCGGGACGGCGATGTGATCGTGACCAACGACCCCTATTGCGGTGGCCAGCACCTGCCGGATTTCATCGCCTTCAAGCCGGTGTTCCGCGACGGCGAGCGGATCGCGATCACCTGCGTGCTGATCCACCATGTCGATGTCGGCGGCGGTGCTGCGGGTGGCTATAACGCGCAGGCCGTGGAAGTCTTTCAGGAAGGTCTGCGCCTGCCGCCGGTGCGGATCGTTCGCGATGGCAGGATGCAGGAAGACCTCTTTGCCACCATCCTGCAGAATGTCCGCGAACCTGAAACCTTTCGCGGCGATTTCCTGAGCCAGATCGCGGCGCTGGATGTGGGCGCGCGCGCCATGCTGCGGCTTGCGGACCGCTATGGCGTGCAGGCCCTGACCCAGATCGGGGCCGCGCTGCTGGACCATGCGGAACACGAGATGCGCGCGGCGCTGCGGGCCCTGCCCGATGGCACCTACGAGGCCGAGGATTTTGTCGACGGCGACGGGCTGGAAGACGGCAACAAGCGCATCGCGGTCACCCTGACCATTGCGGGCGACACCATCGCACTGGATTTTGCGGGCACGGCGGATCAGGCCCGCGGGCCGATCAACGCGACCCTGGCGACAACCACTTCTGCCGTCTATTACGCCGTCATCGCGGCCTGCGGCGTAACCGGCACGGTGAACGCGGGCTGCTACCGCCCGATCACGGTAACCGCGCCCGAAGGCAGCCTTGTGAACGCGGCCTTCCCGGCGCCGGTGTCGATGCGGATGCTGCCCGGCCACAAGATCGCAACCGCCGTGCTGCGGGCCTTTGCCCAGGTACTGCCAGAGCGGATCCCGGCCTCCTACTACGGCACCACCTTCAACCACGCGGTCAATATCCGCCACGCGGACGGGCGCCGTCAGGTCTATTTCGACAGCGAACTCGGCGGCTGGGGCGCGCATCCCGAGCGTGACGGGCCGAATGGTCTGGCGGCCGGGTTTCACAATGGCCAGAACACACCGGTCGAGATGATCGAGGCGCTCTTTCCCATGCGGTTTATCCGCTATGGTCTGGTGCCGGATTCGGGCGGTGCAGGTCGCATGCGCGGCGGTCTGGGGATCGTGCGGGAATGGGAGTTCCTGGCCGAAAGCGGGCTGCTCAATGCCTCTTTCGACGCTTTCACCTCACTGCCCTATGGGCTGGACGGCGGTGCACCGGGGCGCGGTGGGACCCTGAGTGTCACCCGCGACGGCATCACCACCCCCCTTGCCGCCAAGACAATCGGCCATGCCCTGCGTCCCGGCGATATCGTGCGGATGGAGACCCCGGGCGGCGGCGGCCACGGCGACCCTGCCCTGCGCGACAGCACGGCGCAGGCCGCCGACCTGGCTGACGGATATGTCACGAAGGGGGTTTCCGAATGACCCGGAAGATGCCCGCGATAAACGCGCCTGTCGCCAATTGTGCGGACCGGCAGAGGCGCGATGGCGCGACACACTGGACTCGCCTCCAAGGGTGTGATCGGCTGATTTCCATGGAACTATCACTATGACAGAGCCGCTGCCGCAACGTCTTTCGCGATGGCTGGCATGGGTGGCGGGGGCCGTCATCCTGTTCGGCTGCGCCGTCCCCATCACCATCGACGTGGCCATGCGGTATTTCTTCAACCAGAGCGCGGTCGACAGTTTCGAGATCTCCTCCTACGGGCTGGCGATCTGCATTGGCCTCGGCATGGCCTTCACGGTTACGACAAAGGCGCATATCAGGGTCGATTTCCTGGCCGCCCGCCTGCCCTTCCCGCTGCGCGCGGCCTGCGATTTGCTGGCGGCCTTTGCGCTGGCGCTGGTCGCGGCGGCGCTGGCATGGTTCGCCTGGGGCACCCTGGAACAATCCTGGTCACTGGGCGCGCGGTCCATGTCGCAGATGCGCGTGCCGCTGGTGCTGCCGCAGGGGCTTTGGTGGATCGGCCTGTTCTGGTTTGCCTGTATGGCGGTCCTGGCGCCGGTGCAGGCCGTGCTGCGCCTGATCCGCGGTGACAGGGCCGGGTTTGACGCCGCGGTCGGGTCAGCCGACCTGGACGCAGAGATCGCAGAAGCTGTGCATGCATCGGATGGCGCGCCATGATCCTCACCGCCTTTCTCTTGCTTGTCGTCATGCTGGTGCTGTCGCTGCCGGTGGCCGTTGTGCTGGCGATGACCGGCTACATCCTGTCGGAAAACTACGCCTTCTTCCCGATGACCGGCGCGGCTGGCGAACTGGCCTGGAACTCCTCTGCCGATTTCATCCTGATCGCGGCGCCCATGTTCATCATGATGGGAGAGCTCATGCACCGCTCAGGCGTGTCCGGCCGCCTGTTCGATGCGCTGACGCCCTGGTTCTCGCGCCTGCCGGGACGGTTGATGCATACCAACATCGCGGCAAGCGCGGTATTTGCCGCAACATCCGGATCTTCCATCGCGACGGCGGCGACAATCGGAACGGTGGCCATCCCCAACATGGATGCCGGCGGCTACAACCGGCCCCTGTTCCTGGGGTCCATCGCTGCGGGCGGCACCTTGGGCATCCTGATCCCGCCGTCGATCAACATGATCATCTATGCGGTGCTGACAGATACCTCGGTCGCTGATCTTTATGCCGCAGGGTTCATTCCAGGCTTTGTCCTGGCGATGCTCTTTTCCGGGATCGTCCTGGCGCTGGTCCTGTGGAGACCGCGTTGGGGCGGGCACCGGCTGGAGGGCGGTTCGCTCTGGCCCGCGCGGCTGCGTGGCCTGCCGCAACTGGTGCCGCCCCTGGCGCTGTTCGCCATTGTCGTCGGCAGCATCTATGCCGGTGTCGCCACACCCACGGAAGCGGCGGCACTTGGCCTGATCGCCACCGTGGGGCTTGTCGCGCTGAACGGCAGGCTGAGCGTGCCGGTCCTGCTGGCCGCTTTTGAAGGCACCGTGCGCACCACCTGCATGATCATGCTGATCGTCATCGCCGCTTTCTTTCTCAACTTCGTCATGGTCAGCATCGGATTGGTGCAGGCGATCACCGATGCGGTGCTGAACCTGGGCTGGCCGCCGCTTGGCATGCTGCTTGCCATCATCTGTTTCTACCTGCTGCTGGGCTGCTTCATGGAGACGCTTTCCATGATGATCGCGACCACGCCCATCATCGTTCCCGTTGTGGTGGGGCTGGGTTATTCCCCGGTCTGGTGGGGTGTCGTCTTTGTCATCCTGATCGAAGCGGCGCTGATCACCCCGCCGGTCGGCATGAACCTTTATGTGGTGCAGGCCGTGCGCAAGGGCGCAGGCGATTTCAGCGATCTGTTCAAGGGGTCCGCCCCCTTCCTGGCCGCCATGCTCGCGATGATCGGCCTGCTCCTCCTGTTTCCGCAACTCGCGCTCTGGCTGCCCACCATCGTCAATCCAAAACCGGGCGGTTAACGCCCTTCCAAACCAAGGGAGACTATCATGAAAACACTGATTGCGACCACTCTGGCGGGCCTCATGGCACTGCCCGCACTTGCGCAGGACATGCCCGAGACCGAGTTCAATGTCGTCGGCTCCATCGGCGGGCTGTCGATGTACACCGACAAGGAACTGCCGTTCTGGACCGAACAGGTGCCCGCCGACACCGGCGGCAAGATCACCGCGAATGTGAAACCTTTCACCGAGCTGGGTTTCAAGGGCGGTGAGATCTTCCGGCTGGTCAGCAACGGCACATTGCAGATGGCCACCACGGTGCTGGCCTACAACTCCGGCGAAGTGCCGATGAATGAATCGGTCGACCTCGTTGGCGTGATCGGCAGTGTCGAGGAACTGGCGGCGGCTGTCGAAAGCTGGCGGTCATCCTATGCCGAATTCCTGGAGACAGAGCACAACATCAAGCTGCTGGGCTTCGGCACCTATCAGGCGCAGGTGATTTATTGCCGCGATGAATTCACCTCGCTTGCTGATCTGAAAGGCCGCAAGGTGCGCGCATCGGGTGCCTCGCAACAGGCATTTGTCAACCACCTGGGCGGCTCGCCCCTGTCCATCGCCTTTGCCGAAGTGCAACCGGCACTGGCCAGCGGCGTCGTCGATTGCGCCATCACCGGGGCGCTGTCGGGCTACAAGGCAAAGTGGAATGAATCCGCGCGGTTCATCTCTCCGATGCCGGTCAATTTCGGGCTGGCGGCACAGCTGGCAAACCTCGACTGGTGGAACGGCCTTGACGCCAGCGTGCAGGAATATCTGACCACCAGCCTGCGGGGCCTGGAAACTTCCATCTTCGAGCTGGCCGCGACGGAGACTGCAACCGGGCTGGCCTGCAATACCTCCGGCCCCTGTTCCGAAGGGGACACTGCCGGGATGACGCTGGTGCCGATGACCGAAGCTGACGATGCGCTGCGCGCGGAAGCCGTCAAGGCGGCCATCCTGCCCGAGTTCGCGGACCGTTGCGGCGCCGATTGCGTCGCGACCTGGAACGAGACCATCGGCCAGACGCTGGGCATGACCATCGAATGAACCAAACCGGGGCGGCAGTTTGCCTGCTGCCCCGACACCTTCAGTGATGTTGAAGGTCAGATGACTTTGACCGTCACGTCACAAACCGTCCCTGAAGCGCCCCCCCTTAAACTTGAATCGCCGATACCCTGCCGCGCTTCGCGCTCTCGGGACATCGGCGATACCGGGTGTATCAGGTTAAAGGCGGGACGCTGTAGTCAGACACAAAAGGCGTTTCCTCGTGCGACTGCAGAAAGGCGATGGTGCCATCCTCGAAATAGGCCTGGGCCACACCCGGCCCTTTCGCCACCAGCCGGAACACATGGCGCTTGCCGTCTCTGAACGTCTCATAGCGCGTCCAATAAGTGTCGCCCTCAAAGCCATAGACACCCTTGTCCGTCTCCCCGTTCACAAAGCGGGCGATGCAGGTGCCACCAACCTCATAGTCTATGCAGGCCGCGACCTGCCGCGTTTCGGGGTCCAGCGCAAAAACGCTGTGGCCTTCCAGGAATTGCTTTACTTCACCGGCCTTCATCTGGCGTATCTCCTTTGGTTCCGCTGATCCTAAGAGCGCGCGCAGGGTCTGAACAGCCCGAAGTGAGTACGCATCCGACCCAAGTTGCAACGCTGTTCTTTATCGAGACCGCAACAAGCGATAGAGTGTTCCTGATCTGGTTCACGTCGGTCCGCAATTCTATGGTGCAACCGTTTCACACCTATCCCGATGATCGCGGAGGCCAAGAGACATGCAAACCCCCACGAAGACACTTGCAGCCGCAACCTTGGCTGCACTGACCTCCACCCCCGTCACGGCCCAGACCCTGGCAGAGATACTTGCCCCGCGTCCGGATACCTATGCCTGTTGGCAGCGCAGCTATTCAGAGGATCATCTCGCCGAACACCCCCTGCAAAAGGTCACTGAGGTCTTCTTTCACCTCAGCTATTACGAAATGGAGCATCACGAGGCGGGCAAGGGCAATTATTCCTTCTCGATCGATTTCACCACCCGAGAGCGCAAGGGCGGGGCCGGCGGGCTGTGTTATCAGGATGATCAGGGCCAGGTGATCTGCGGCGGCGATTGCGACAGTGGCGCCCTGACGATCCGAAACGCCCGGACCGAAGGATCGCTGTTGCTGGAGCTGACATCGGGCGGCATGACCTTGACAGACTGCGGCGACGATACACCTTTTTACCTCTCGTCCGAGCCGGATGATACGCTTTTTCTGGTCCATCCTGCGCATTGCCCCGCAGATTAACAGGCACCGGCAAGTGACAGCAAAACCCCCAAGCCGCCTGTGGCAAGTGTTTTCCGGCCCCGAAGCATTGGAAGCCCTGCCGGACGACGGTTATCGCTCTCCCTGGAGCTTCCCGGCGCAGGTGCGCATTCCGATGGAGCATTGGGAGGCGATCATGGGTTTTGCGCACCGTCTTGATCCGGCAGGTGCGGATTTGCTGGCGCATGCCTCCATCCTTGATGGAACCAGGCTGGCGCCCGGGGCAGAGGCGGATATTCTGGCGTTTCTTGAAACCTTGGCAAAAGCCGTTCTTGAGGCCGATGCGCTGACACCCGATGAGAGCGACCCGGCCCTCATTCCCGAACCGATGCCAAACACGTCACACGCGCAGATGCTGCGCGATGTTGTCCGCCTTGCCAATCGCACGCGGCAACATGGGATGACTTTTGACAGCTGGGTCGATTGAACTGCCGGGGCGCCTTACGGTGCGTCGATGGTTAACGAAATATCGCGGGCAATCCCATCCGGCGCCGCAAGCAGCAGATAGAAATCACCACCAATCGCGATCAGCTGCGCTGTAAACTTCTGTTCCGTGCCCGGAGCGATATCTGTGCGCAGATATCCCTTGAGGATCAGCCCCTCTTCGGGTGGTTCCTGATTGCGCACCGGCTTGTCAACAATGACGGCGGCCAGCTGCCACAGATTGACATCAACATGGCTGTAAACCTGCAATGCACCCTCACCTGAACGGGCGGTGCCGCTGATCTGTATCTTTCTGCCATAGTACAGAGTGTTGTCGGTCCGGGCCAGTTTCAGGCGAAACCGACCCTTGAGTTCCTCGATCGAGACTGAGCCGCTGACACTGGATGACCCGCCGCTGGAAAAGCGGGTGGCCAGGTGTGATCTGACGCGTTGCGCACGGCCATTGTCGCCGGGGACAGTCTCAACAAAACCTCTTTCCAGATATTTCTCTTTAAAGGCAAGGGCCTGACACCATTGCCGATCATAAGGGCTCAGCCGGTCGTTGTTGTTAAAATCCGTGCAATCCGGCCGCGATGCGGCAGCGACGGCGGAACAGGCCAGCAGGCCGGTCAAAAGTGCAGAGGCAAAGAATGTCGTCATCTCATGCATCATAGGCGTTTCGTCGTTTTGCTCCAAGGTCCTGTCTGGCGCGTCAGATCGTGCTGCATCGCTCTCCGCAACCTCCAGATCGAACAGCCCAATATCGCTTGCTAATTGTTAACGCGTTATCTGTTGACAGGGGCTTACTTATTTAACATGTTATATTTAATTCGAGAGGAATCATGCCTTACCGGCCATTCCTGAGGATGTCTTTGATGTCCAAACGCCCAGCCACACGAGGACGACTATGACCGTGCTAGACAACAATCTGAAAACGCTCGACGGCTTCCTGGCCCGTTATCGCGATACCGGTATCCTGAACCGCATTGCCGGACAGGATGTTGCGGGCAGCAAGGGCGTCTTTCAATCGACGTCACCCGTCGACAAAAGCGCGCCAGACGCTTTGGGGCGCGCCCGCGCCGGAAAGCTGGTTCAAACACGGGACAACATT
>NZ_QBFD01000005.1 GCF_003335585.1 Sulfitobacter sp. DFL-14
CCGGCGTGTCACCCCAGAAACCCGAAGCGCACCCGATGCGCAGTTGTCGATCCGACATATACCCCCCTATCTGCCCGTCCATTCCGGCGCGCGCTTTGTGTCACGAACAGCACGCTGTCCGGCCCGAAAAGCCGTGAATGCCGCCCGTAGCTGCAGAAATCCCGAAGGACGCTCTCTTTCGATTACGTCCGATGGCCCCCGTTTCCGCACCGCGCGCAACGGCGTCAAATCGCAAAAAGCGCGGCTTGCAAATATTTCTAACATATGTTTGATTTTGGTCAACAGGTCAATCTGACATTCTGCTCGGGAGGAAAACCATGAACAGTCAAGACAGTACGGTGATGGCCGATCTGCAAGCCATCAGGGCAAACTACTCGCTGACCAGTGAGCAGCGACAGATCGTCGATCACGTGGATCGCGTATCGCGCGAGGTGCTGCACCCGCTGCAGGCGCGTATGGACGCTGAGGATTGGTGGCCTGACGATCTGTTCAAGCAGATGGGAGAACTCGGCCTTCTGGGGATCACTGCGCCCGAGGAAATGGGCGGCTCCGGTCAGAACGAATTCACCCAGGCGCTGGTGTCCGAAGTGATCTCGAAATGGAATCCGGCGGTGGGTCTGTCGCACGGGGCACACGACAACCTGTGTCTGAACAACCTGCTGCGCAACGGCTCCGAGGAGCAGGTAAAGAAGTATGTGCCTGGCCTGTGTTCCGGTGATCTGGTCGGAGCCCTGGGGCTGACCGAACCCGGCGCGGGCTCGGATGCGCTTGGCTCCATGGCCACCACCGCGCGCCGCGACGGTGAAGACTATATCATCAACGGCTCGAAGATTTACATCACGAACGGGCCGATCGCCGATGTGGTCCTGCTTTATGCCAAGACTGACAAATCCAAGGGCGCCAAGGGCATTTCGGCGTTTATCATCGAAACCGACAATCCCGGGTTCAAGGTAGCGCAGAAGCTGGACAAGATGGGCTTTCGCGGCTCGCCAACCGGCGAGCTGGTGTTCGACGAGTGCCGCGTGCCGGCCTCTGCCATGGTGGGTGCCGAAAACAGCGGTGTATCAGTGGTGATGAGCGGGTTGGATCTGGAGCGCGCGATGGTCACTTCTGTCTGCGTCGGCATGGCCGAGCGGGCGCTGGAACTGGGTCTGGAGTATGCAAAGATCCGCGAACAATTCGGCAAACCCATCGCAAGTTTCCAGATGGTTCAGTCGAAACTAGCCGAGATTTACACCGAGGTCGAAACCGCCCGCGCCTTCAGCTATCGCGCGCTGGCGGCCTGTGTCGGTTTGCCCAAGGGGGCCGGAGGACGTGGCGAGATTCACAAGCTGACCGCCGCCGCCTGCCTTTACGCGGGCGAAGCGTTCAACAAGGCCGTCACCGAAGCCTGCCACATCCATGGCGGTTCGGGTTACATGCAGGACACCGAGATCAACCGGTTGTTCCGCGCCAACAAACTTTTGGAGATCGGTGCGGGCACCAGTGAAGTCCGCAAGATCATCATCGCCGAAGAACTTTTGCGCGCCTGAGGGAGGACCCAGCCATGAACAAGCAATTACGCAACGACATCGACCTTCCGACACATTTCATGACCGATGAACAGCAGGCGCTGGCCGATCAGGCCGGCAAGTTCTTCATGTCGGAGTTTCATCATCTGAACGCGGAAATGGACGACACCGATGATCTGCCGCCGTCGGTCTTTCCCAAGCTGGGCGAGATGGGCTATCTTGGCCTCAACGTGCCGCTGGAATACGGCGGGGCCGGGCTCGATTTCACCTCCGCCTGCATCATAAGCGAGGAATTGTCGCGCGCCTCTGCCGCGATCGGTCTTAGCCAGGTGGCGCATGATAACCTGTGCGTCAACAATATCTATCGCAACGCCAGTGAGGATCTGCGCCGCAAGTATTTGCCCGGGCTGTGCGACGGCACGCTGATCGGCGCTTTGGGCCTGACCGAACCCGGTGCCGGCTCCGATGCGCTTGGCTCGATGCGGACCACGGCGAAAAAGGATGGCGACGACTATATTCTGAACGGCGCCAAGATCTACATCACCAACGGGCCGATTGCGGATCTGGTGCTGGTCTATGCCAAGACCTCGCCCGAAAAGGGGGCCAAGGGCATTTCCGCCTTTATCGTGGAAACCGACACGCCCGGCTTCAAGGTGGCGCAGAAGCTCAACAAGATGGGGTTCCGCGGATCGCCGACCGGCGAATTGGTGTTCGAGGATTGCCGTGTGCCCGCCAAGAACATGGTCGGCAAGCTGGACGGTGGTGTTGCGGTGACAATGTCGGGGCTGGACCTGGAGCGCGCTATCGTCTGTTTCAATGCTCTGGGCATTGCGCAGCGGGCGCTGGATATCTCTATTGATTACGCCAAGACGCGCAAGCAGTTCGACAAACCGATCGCCAGTTTCCAGATGGTACAGGCGATGCTGGCCGACATGTACACACGGATCGAGGCGGCGCGCAGTCTGTCACTGAAAACCGTCGCCATGTGCGAGGGTCTGGAAGAAGGCGAAGGCGGGCGCGGCGAAATTCACAAACTGACGGCAGCGGCGATCTTCAAGGCTGCCGAGGCGACATCATTTGTGCTGGACAAGGCTGTTCAGATCCATGGCGGATCGGGCTATATGCGCGATACGGAAGTGAACCGGCTTTACCGGACCGGGCGCGTGCTCGAGGTCGGTGCGGGCACTCAGGAAGTGCGCAAGCTGATCATCGCCGGCGAGCTTCTTAAGGAATGAGGGGAAAGACATGAGCGACCGAAAGACACCGCGTTATGCCTCTGACCTCATGGCGGGTCAGGTGGCCCTCGTCACCGGTTCCGGATCGGGCATGGGCCGGGCCACGGCGCTTGAGATGGCGTCTTGCGGGGCCAGGCTGGCCCTGTTCGCACGCCGCGAGGAGCCGCTGGAAGAAACCGCCGAGATGATTCGCACCGCGGGGGGCGAGGCGTTTGTCGTGCCCGGCGACACCCGCGATGAGGCCAGTATCGAAACCGCGATGGGGCGGATCAAGGAGCACTACGGACAGCTTGACGTTCTGGTGAACAATGCGGGTGGTCAGTATATTGCCTCGGCCCGCGACATCACGAACAAGGGTTTCGAGGCGGTGATTCGCAACAACCTGATCGGGTCGTGGCAGATGACCCGCGCGGCGGCGGATCATTTCATGTATGACTCCGGCGGCTCGGTCGTATTCGTTACCGCGATTTCGGGCCGTACGGCCCTGACCGGTTTCGCGCATACCGTTGCTGCACGCGCCGGCGTGACCGGGATGATGAAGACGCTGGCCGCCGAATGGGGCGAATACGGGATTCGTCTGAACTGCGTTGCGCCGGGCACGATCAAGACCGACGCGCTCGGGCGCTATCCCATTCCGCCAGACCGGTGGAAGGATCTGAACCGGTCGGTCCTGAATCGCATGGGCGCGGCAGAGGACATCGCGGGTACGATCATCTTCCTTGCGTCCGATTTGGGGAATTTCATTACCGGCGAGGATATCTATGTTGACGGCGGTGAAACACTGCATATGGGCCATGATGCCCGCGACATGATCAATCCGGACATGTTCGAGAAACGAGAGCGCGGAGACGGGAAAAATGAGTGAACCCAATGTCCTTCTGGATATCAAAGACCGCATCGCGACTGTTACCCTGAATGACCCGGAACGCCGTAATCCGATTACCGGAAACGATATGATCGAGGCACTTCTGGAAAAGTTTGCAAAAGTGCAGGCCGACCCCGAAGTCAGCGTCATGATCCTCACGGGTGCTGGTTCCGCTTTTTGTGCGGGCGGCGACATCAAGGAGATGAACGACCCCGACGGTGTTTTTCGAAAAGAGCCGTTGGCGGCGGCGCAAAGCTATGTCGACGGCGTGCAGAGATTGCCGCAGGCGCTTTACAACCTCGATATTCCGACCATTGCAGCGGTCAACGGTGCGGCGGTCGGTGCGGGGTGTGACCTGACCATGATGTGCGACATGCGCATTGCGTCGGAAAAGGCGAAGTTCGGTGAGGTGTTTCTGAACCTCGGGATCATTCCGGGCGACGCGGGCAGCTGGTTCCTGCTGCGCCGTCTGGGCCATCAAAGGGCAGCCGATCTGACGTTTTCGGGCCGCATGGTCGCGGCCGATGAGGCGCTAGAGATCGGCATGGTGCTGGAGGTAGTGCCGCATGACACCCTGTTGGAGCGTGCCCGCGAACGTGCAGCGGTGATTGCTGCGAAACCGCCACGGGCGGTACGGATCGCCAAGCGCCTGATGCGCAACGCCGAACGGATGGATTTGCCGGATTTCCTGAATTCCGCGGCGGCCTATCAGGCCTTGATGCATCAGACCGAGGACCACCATGAGGCAGTCTCTGCGTTCATCGAGAAACGAAAACCCCACTTCACGGGGCGCTAAGGAAAGAACGCATGGCTGAAATCAGCAGAGAATATATGGAGCAGATCGCGCAGATGTGGAATGCGCGCGGCAAGGGGCTGATTACCCACATGGCGCTCGAGATCGAAAATGTGTCGAGCGAAGGCGTTCGGGTGCGGATGCCGTTCAATCCGGACTTTTGTGTGGATAAGGATCAGACCCTGCTTCACGGTGGCATTCTGACCGCCTTGCTGGACAGTGTTTTCGGGTTGGCGAACTTTGTGACCATCAAGGGGGTCAGCTCGATGGCGACCCTGGACCTCAGGGTTGATTATCTGCGGGCCGCACGGTCGCGCGCAGACGTCATCGTCAGCGCGCATTGTTTTCGGAAAACCCGCCATATCGCCTTTAATGCCGGCAACATCTGGTTCGATGGCCACGAGGATGCGGAAATCGCCCGTGGAACCGCCTCGTTCGCTTTGACCCGCGGTGACACCAGCCTTCTAGAAGCGATGACCAAAGGAAAAGCCTCGTAATGAACTTGCAAACCGTCAATGCCAACGTGGCCAGGGTGCCGTTTTTCCGGTTTCTGAATTTCGAGGTTCAGAGCATGGACGACTTTCATGCCGAAGCCGAGATGACTTTTGAAGCTCATCATATCGGAAACCCGATCATGGAGCATTATCATGGCGGCATCATCGCCAGCTTCATGGAAGCGACAGCCGCTATTGCCGTCCAACCAGATTTCACCGAAGTTCCGGCCAAGCCGATCAATCTGACCGTGGATTATCTTCGGCCTGGCGTGAAGGGTCCGCTGTATGCCCGTGCGAATGTCACCCGCAAGGGCAAGCGTATCGCGAGTGTCAGTGTAATTACATGGCAGACGGGTCGGGAAAAACAGGTTGCAGAAGGACTGTATCACTTCCTGTTGGTCTGATCACAACCCTTGAACGGTCAGTTGGCCGTTTCGTGTTCGGTGTAGGGGGTCGTCTCTCTTGAGCAAACCCCTTCGAGAAGCAGTTTGATAAGCATGCCGGAGAATTCGGGCAGCGAAAGATACCCGTCTTTTGCGGGTTCATTCGGGTCGAACCACTCCACCGTCCAGTTCAGTGCCCCCAGCATCACCTGGCGCAATGGGACGATCTTGATATCCGACCGGATAGCACCGTCATCCTGCGCTTCGCGCAGGACCCTGTCCCATAGTCTTCCGTATTCATGACGAATTCCTCTGTGCCGTTCCCTGAAACTGTTGGGTAGCATCCCATAGCTTCGGATGTTCGCAGACGTGAACTCGCTCGCCTTGAAAAGAAAATCCAGATGCGTCCAGATTGCTGTCGCTATCCTTGCGTGATGATCGTAAGGGGCCTCAAAATCCTGAACTGCTGCGCTTACACCCGTCAGAAGGTCGCTCAACCCGGCGTTCAGAACCTCGTCCACGATCGCTTCCTTGGACTTGAAATGGTAGTAGACGCTGCCCGCCTTCATCTCCGCTTCGTCGGCGATCTGTCTCAGCGTGGTTGCTTTGTAACCATTGTCCCTGAGAACGCGCGCTGCGGCGATCAGGATTTCCGCGCGGCTCTTCTCGGCCTTGCCGATGGGGTCGGGGATGTCGACAGAGTTGGCGGCTTTCGTCTTTAGTCCTGTCGTGACGACCATGTGCCGGGAACACATTCCATCAAGTATCAGCTTGCTCATGCGTTCGGCGAGAACATGCACCGGATAGCGATCCACATCATACCATTCCACTGTCCAGTTCATGGCACTCAGTATGAACTGGCGGATTGCAGCCACGGAGATGTCGACCCTCAGGTGGCCCGCATTTTTCGCATTATTCAAAAAGCAACTCCAGACCCGCGCATAAGCCGCGCGCAACTCACGGTGCGGAGCGCGTGCCTCATCGGACAACATCGGGTAGTTGCGGATATTGGCAGAGGTAAAGTCGCTGTCGGTCAGCAGATAGGTCAGGTGCGTTTCGATGAGCAATGCAAAGGTTTTGCGAAAATCATGGGAATCCCCTTTCGTCGACCGGACGATCTCACTGACCTTCTCGTAGAGTTGCCGCACACCAATATCCAGAACCTCGCTCAGAATCTGGTCTTTGGATTGAAAATGGTAATAGATACTTCCGGCTTCTATGCCGGATACCTGCGCAATGTCGCGCATCGTCGTGGCGTTGTAGCCTTCGTGCCGGAACAGGCGAGCGGCCGCAACGAGGATACCGCCTCGTGTCCGCTCCGACTTGCTCATTTCATCGTCGGTTCTCTTGATGGCATCAGTATATCTCACCATTCGTTGTCGATACTGAACAGTCACAACACTGTCCATTGTAATAAATCTAACAACTGTTAGAATACACCAAAGAAGGCTTCGAATCAAGTTCTTTGCCAAGATGTAAGCGGAAGAGGAGGATCTCTCTATGCGAGGGTTGAATGGAAAACGTGTAATCCTGACAGGTGGCGGTAGCGGCATCGGTCGGGCCGTATGTGAACGGTTCGGCGAAGAAGGTGCCGAAGTTGCCGTTTTCGATATGAACGAAGAGGGGGCGCAGGAAACTGTCCAGCATATTCTGGACGCCGGAGGCAAAGCGAAGGCGTTCAAAGTGGACATTACCGACCGTGCTCAGGTCGACAAGGCGGTGGCCGAGTTCGAGGCCGGTGGACCGGTCGACATCCTTGTGAACAACGCTGGTTGGGATGTGGTCAAGCCGTTCCTCGACAGCGATGCAGAACACTGGAAGAAGCTTATCGACATCAATCTATACGGGCCGTTGAACATGCATCACGCTGTACTCCCCGGTATGGTCGAGAATGGTAGAGGCCGCGTGGTCAACATCGCCTCCGACGCCGGTCGCGTGGGATCATCGGGAGAGTCCGTTTATGCAGCCTGCAAGGGGGGAATAATTGCATTTACCAAGACTGTCGCGCGTGAACTGGCTCGCAAGGGCATCCAGTTGAATGCAGTTGCACCCGGTCCGACCGACACACCGCTTCTTGCCCAATTCGCCCAGGGCGATACCGGTGCCAAGATCGCCGAAGGCCTCAAACGGGCCATACCGATGAAACGCCTTGGCCAGCCAAGTGACTATCCCGGGATCATTTGTTTCCTGGCGTCGGATGATGCGGGCTTCATCACCGGCCAGGTTATTTCGGTTTCCGGTGGCTTGTCGATGCACGGTTGATCGCCTGGCAGCCGTGCTTGCTCTAATGCGCAGCTGCCAAGCCATTTCCGAAGTTACCTCCCCAACTGGTCGCGCCTTCAGTGCGGCCTTTTTTCATTGACGAAAGATGACAAATAACCCGGTAGCCTCCGAGATTAAGCGGTTCAGCCCGGTTGCCGCTTTTTCGGATGGCTCTGGCACTACCACCGCCGAGTACCCGGCGCGCTGTACCGAAACCCTGAATGCCATCACGGCCCTTTGAAAGGAAACGGAATGATTACTGTATTTGGAGCAACCGGCACCACCGGCGCCCCCCTTGTCGATACACTGTTGGCAAAGGGCGCCAAAGTGCGTGCTGTCACCAGCGATCCGAGCAAGCTCGGCAAACTCAGGGACAAGGGATGCGAGGCGGTCACTGCAAGCTTCTCCGACCTTTCCGCGCTCGAACAGGCTTGCACCGGGGCGGACAGGATCTATCTGGTCACGCCTGCGCATCTGGACATGCGCCAATGGAAAGCAAACGCGATTGCGGCGGCCAAGTCAGCAGGCGTGCAGCACGTCGTTCTGGCCACCGGGCTTGGGGCATCGCCCAAGGCGGGGCTGACCTTTGGCAAGTGGCATTCCGAAGCTCAGGAATTGCTGAAGGAAAGCGGTCTGGACTGGACCTTTATCCAGCCGACCTATTTCATGCAGAACCTGCTGTGGCAGGCCGACAGTATCGCGAAGACCGGCGTTTATCATGATGATCTGGGCGGGCCGGTGTCCTGGATCGACGCCCGCGACATTGCCGATGTCGCTGCCGAGGCGCTGACCGGCGCAGGCCACGCGGGCAAGGGTTATGGCCTGACCGGGCCCAAAGCCCTGACCGGCGAAGATATTGCCGCAATACTGTCAGACGAGACCGGACGCTCTATCACCTCAACGCCCTTGTCGGCCGAGGACGCCAAGGGCGCGATGGTCGCCGCCGGGATGCAGGACGAGGTCGCTGCGGCCATGGTCGAACTGGCTTCCATCGCGCCCAAAGGTTACCTCGGCGGCATCGAGACCACCGTGAGCGACGTGCTCGGTCGTCCGGCGCGCTGCTTCCGCGATTTCGTTGCCGAGAATCGTGATGCTTTCGTCCGATAACTGGGTGGCGGTGCCGCTCTATCTTGAGCTGGCACCGCCTGCGGACGCTGCGGCGCAGGTCGCCCATCTATTTGTGTTCCGCGACACCGGCGCGTTGAGCGGGCGCGGCAGCGGGCGTTTCGCCACCGATCTCTTCACCCTTTCGGTGACAGGTGGCGACAGGGCGCAAATATCGCTTGCGCCACCCCGCCCGGATTTTACCCGCCGACAGTCTTCCTTTTGCGGCATCGTGGCCGGGCTACGGCTGTCGGCCCGACCGGAACATATGCCAGAGGCCGCAACGCTGGAGTCCTTGGCATTGGCATTGGCCCGCGTTCGGGAGAGTGATGATGGCCTGCCATCGCTTGTTTCAGCGCTGGACGATGTTGCATGTAGGCTGAGCTTCGCGGCGCGCCCGAAGGCGGTTAGCGATCGGACCGAACGGCGCAGGACGCGCGCCGATACCGGGATTTCACGACGGCGGCTCACCGCCACCCGGCGATTTCGCCGGCTGCTGGAACAGCTCGCGGGCCCCACCCCGCCGTTGAGCGATCTGGCGCTGGACGCGGGCTACTACGATCAATCGCATATGTCGGCGGTCTGCCGGGCCTATGCCGGCAGACCGCCGGGTGCGCTGCGGTCTCAGGCGACCCCGCGCCCTTTTGGCCTTTCGTTACAAGATGCACGCCTCAAGGATCGGCTACGATTGCTCATCACGGATGACTGCAAGGAGTGAGATCATAGTATGGCACAATTCGATCCGAGGAACCCAGATTTTGACGCGCGCGTGCGCGAAAGTTTCGAACGCCAGAAGGTGATGCACACGCTGGGGATCGGCATTGCCGACCTCTCGCCCGGTCATATCGTTCTGGAGATGGCAAACAGCGATGCGCTGACCCAGCAGCACGGGTTTCTGCATGCCGGTATTGTCTCGACCGCGCTGGACAGCGCCTGCGGATATGCGGCGTTTTCGCTGATGCCCGCGGACGCGGCAGTGCTGACGGCGGAATTCAAGATCAACCTGCTCAACCCCGCCGACGGGGAGCGGTTTCGATTCGTCGCCGACGTGGTGAAACCGGGCAGAACGCTCACGGTCTGCGAGGCGCGCGCCTACGCAATGAAGGGGCAGGATGAAAAACTTGTTGCCACGATGACCGGAACGCTGATGGCGCTGGTGGGACGGACGGGCGTTGCCGGGTGACCATCACCCCGACAACGGCTGCGGTGTTGGGCCGACGCCTGTGAACCGGCCACCGCACATCCGGGCGACCGGGTCGTTTCATCGGAAAGCTGGATCAGCTGTTCCAGCGTTTCGCAGTTTCAACCAAACGTTGACCATAGGACCGCGCCGTGTCCAGATCGCCGCCAGCCGGATATTCCTCGGGGGAGCTGTCGGAGGGGGCAATCGCGAGAAGACCGGAATATCCGCCCGTCCAGTTCATCTTTTCCGGGCCGTCCGCCTTGGTGTTGGCGGGCATGAGACCGACGCCGCACCAGAGCTGGCCGTGTTGCTGCGACAGGGTAATGAAATACTGGATGGTCGAGAACTTGTCACCATTTGCTGTCGCAGAAGTGGTAAAGCCACCGGCGATCTTGTCCTTCCAGTTCTGCGTGAACCAGGGCTTCGAGCTGGCATCGGCGAATTTCTTGAACTGCCAGGCGGGGGCGCCCATGTAGGTCGGGCTGCCATAGACGATGGCATCGGCCGCATCGAGCGCCGCCCAGGCCGCCGCGTCCAACTCTCCGTCTTCAGACAGTTTCAGCAATTCAACCTCGGCGCCTTCGACACCCCTGGCCCCTTCGGCGACGGCATTGGCCTGAACGTCCGTGTGGCCATATCCGCTGTAATAGACAATCGCTAGCTTCGTCATGGTCGGTACACCTTTTGCTTAATTTGGAATAGCCATGACTTAGGAAAGACGGTTACTAAAAGAAAGCTGATTGTTTTTCAAAACCTGATCAGTGGTCCGAAGGCCCGTCATTGATAATCAACTTCGTAGCTTACTAAGCTATTGATAAATAAAAATATAATAGCACGACCGCGGGTCTCCGGCCGAGTTCTGAGCGCAGCTGCACAGCAATTGTGCGCCGGGTCACTCTTCAGGTGCAAGATTCTTCATCATTCAGACGGGCTTCGAGCACATGGCGCTGAACCTTGCCACTGGTCGATCTCGGGAAATCATCGAACGAAATAAACCGAATTTCGCGGGGCCGCTTGTATCCGGCCAGATACTCCCGGCAAAGCTGCATCAGTTCTTGCGCCTGTGGACCTCCATCGACGCAGGCGACGAAGGCCACCGGGCTTTCGCCCCATTTCGCGTCGAAGGCGCGCACCACTGCAGCGTCGACCACACGCGGATGCGCAAGAAGCACCCGCTCGATTTCCGCTGGATACACGTTTTCGCCGCCCGTCTTTATCAGGTATTTCGCCCGGTCCACGAAGTCGATGGTGCCATCGGGATTGCGTCGGAACAGATCGCCCATGTGAAAGAACCCGTTGCGAAAGTCGCGGGCGTTGGTGTCGTCGGCGTTCCAGTATCCCGAAAACAGGGTCGGACCCCGCACCGCCATTTCGCCAGGCATTCCAACCGGCACCTCGTCGCCGTTGGGATCGACCAACCGAACCTCGCAGAAGGCGCTGACGCGCTTGGACAATGTCTGTGGCACGACACCGGGGGCGATCAGGTCGGCGGTTCCCGGCGGCAGCCCGGTCTCGGTGGCCCCGAAGGAATTCAGATAGGGCGTGGCCAGAAGGCCTGTCAGCTCCGCAATCTGATGCGGTGGCACCAGATCGGCCATCGCGCCGCAAACTTTGATCCCTTTTACGGGCAGCGGATTGGCGCGTCGTTCCGCAATGAAGGCCTCCAGCGTGCCCGGCATCATCACGAACCAACCGATTTTGTGGCGTGACAGCGCCGCGTTGATGACCGCGGACTGCAACCCGTCCACCATGACCACGGTACCGCCGCGCAAAAGCGTCGCAAGGGCATGATCGGTGGAGGCCATGTGAAACATCGGTGCCCAGGCGATGAATCCGTCGCCGGGATCAAGCGCCAGTTGCGCGGCAAAGACCATGGACCGCGCGATGTGCGCGCGATGGCTGATGAGCGCCCCTTTGGGCAATCCGGTGGTTCCCGAAGTGTAAAGGATCGTCAGCCCCGCCTCCGGATCGTCCACCAGGGTGCCGACGCGCGCGTCTGGCCGTGCCCCGGCCAGGGCTGATTCCAGCTCGGGCCCGATTTCCAAACAGGGGGTTGAGGCAATATCCTGATATGCCGCCTTGAGGCCGGGTTCGACAAGCGCCAGAACCGGTTCGACCAGTTCGACGCAATGCCGCAATTCGTCCGGCGCAAGCCGCCAGTTCAGGCAGGCAACGATCGCGCCGATCCCCGCCGCAGCCAGTTGCAGCTCCAGGTACTCTGCCCGGTTGTGCGACAGAATCGCAATCCTGTCCCCCGGTGCTATGCCCCTGGCCAGAAACACGGACGCCAGCCGGTCAACCCGGTCGTGCAATTCGGCATAGGTCAACCGGTTGCTGCCGTCCTCCACGGCCAGAGCCTCCGCGCAGTTGCGCACACGGGTTCGAAAGATTGAGTACAGATCGGCGCGGCCGGCGCGCATCACTTCGGGCAGCATTGTCTTCTCCCTCGCTCTTGAGCCTCAGAGACTTTGCGCCAAACGCACCCCTTCATCAATAGCGCGCAGAGCGTCGAGTTCTGCCGCCTCCTTTGCACCACCAATCATCGTGACGGTGACACCCTGTGCAATGAGCTCCTCAGCCAAAGCCCGTTCCGGTTCCTGACCGGTGCACAGCACGATGGTATCGGCGGCTATGATCTTTGGCTCGCCGTCCATGACAATATGCAGCCCCGCGTCGTCGATGCGGTCGTAGACCACGCCGCCCAGAGCCTCGACCCCATGCTTGCGCAGCGCATTGCGCAGGATCCAACCGGTCGAGACGCCAAGACCCGCGCCCGCTTTCGAGGTTTTACGCTGTAGCATGACGACCTTGCGGCGTGATGGTTTCGGGGCCAACGGATCGCCCGCCAACGCCCCCGACGTGGTGAAATGCGGGTCCACGCCCCAGGTTTCGCAGAACGCGTCGGTGTTGTGGGTTTCGGCCGGTTCGGTCACGAGGAACTCGGCAACGTCATGCCCGATGCCCCCTGCCCCCATCACCACGACGGTGTCACCGGCCGCGCGGTTGCCCGACAGGATCTCGGCATAGGTCGCGACACTGGGATGGTCGATGCCCGGCAGATCGGGAATCCGCGGCGTGACCCCGGTCGAGATGACCACATGGTCAAAGTCAGTGAGATCATCCGACCCGGCGCGCTGTCCGAGGCGCAGCTTGACGCCGTGTTTTTGCAACTGGCCCCCATAGTACCGCAAGGTCTCGTTGAACTCGTCTTTGCCCGGTGCCGCTTGCGCCAGATTTAACTGACCCCCCAGTTTGTCTTGCGCTTCGAACAGGGTAACGTCATGGCCCAGCATTGCTGCCTCAGAAGCTGTGGCCATGCCCGCGGCGCCACCGCCGACAACGGCCACTTTTTTGGGTGATTCGGTCGGACTGTCCCGAAATTCGGTTTCGCGTCCGGCCCGTGGGTTGACGAGACAGCCGACCGGTCGATCCGAAAAGATGAAATCCAGACAGGCCTGATTGCAGGCAATACAGGTATTGATCTCGTCCGCGCGGCCCTCGCGCGTCTTTTTGACGAAATGCGGATCGGCCAGAAAGGGCCGTGCCATCGAGATCATGTCCGCCTCGCCGGAAGCAAGTATGTCCTCTGCGATCTCGGGCGTGTTGATTCGGTTTGAGGCGACCACCGGAATAGAAACCGCAGCTTTCACGTTGGCCGCCGCCTGACGCCAGGCGCCGCGCGGCACCTGATAGGCGATCGTCGGCACGCGGGCCTCGTGCCAGCCGATGCCGGTGTTCAGAATATCGGCACCCGCTGCCTCGATCTTGCGCGCCAGGTCTGCGATTTCCTCGGCGGGCGCGCCGCCCTCGACCAGATCGGCGGCGGAAATCCGATAGATGACAAGAAAGTCCGACCCGCAGCGTTCGCGCACCGCGCGCACGATCTCAACCGAAAAACGGTGGCGGTTCTCGGCGCTGCCACCCCATTCGTCTTCACGCTTGTTGGTATGGGTGACTGTGAATTCATTGATAAGGTATCCTTCGGAGCCCATGATCTCGACGCCATCGAACCCCGCTGCCTGCGCGTTTTCGGCGGCTTTCGCAAAATCCTCGATAGTGCGGCGGATATCGGCATCGGTCATCTCGCGCGGAACAAAGCGGTTGATCGGGGCGCGGATCGGGCTTGGGGCGACGCAGCCCTCGATTTTTGCATAGCGCCCGGCGTGCAGAAGCTGCGCGCAAATCAGACTGCCTTCGGCCTGGACCGCCTCGCAGATCGGACGCAGGCTGCGCGCGTCCTCCGGGTCGTCAATACGTGGCCCTTCGGGATCGAACATGCCCTCGGCATTGGGCGCAAATCCGCCCGTAACCAGAATCGCCGCCTCTCCCCGCGCCCTTTCGGCGTAAAAGGCAATCTGCCGCGCAATACTGTCGGGCTCGGTTTCCAGCCGGGTATGCATCGAGCCCATGATGACACGATTTCGCAACATGTGTTGCCCTGCGCGTATCGGCGAAAGCATGGTTCCGAAGCTTTTCTTTTGCATGTCTGTCATTGTGAGGATCCTCCTAAAACTCCGCTTGATCTGTATTCTAACATTTGTTAGATTTTAGGGAAGAACATATTTCGGTCATGGGGAGGATCGCGGGTGCAATTCCAGCCAACAGAAGATCAAAAGGCCTTTCGCGAAACGGCAAAGAGGTTTGCCACCGAGAAGCTGGCGTCGAGTTATCAAGAGCGCGCAAGCGGCCACACCTTCGACCGGGCGCTGATCAAACAGATGGGTGCGCTGGGGTTGATCGGTGCCGATCTGCCCGAGGAGTTTGGCGGGCTTGGCGAAAGCTCGGTCACGTCCGGCCTGATCGTCGAAGAAATCGCCTATGCCGATTTCAACGCCAGCTATGTGCAGCTTCTGGGCTCTCTCATGGGCGGCATGGTGGCGCAGCACGCTTCGAAAGAGATTGCGTCGGAATGGGTGCCCAAGGTTGTGTCCGGCGAAGCGGTCATCGGGCTGGGTCTGACCGAACCACGCGGCGGGTCGGACGCGGCGAACCTGATTCTGAAGGCCGAGAAATCCGGCAACGGCTGGCGTCTGAACGGCGAAAAGACATCTATGAGCTTTGCCAGTCAAGCCGATGCCGCGGTGGTTTTTGCCCGCACCGGCGATCCGGACGCAGGCGCGCGTGGGGTCAGCGCCTTTTTCGTTGATCTGAACCAGGAGGGTATCAAGCGCACCCATTTCGACGACATCGGCACAAAACCTGTCGGGCGCGGATCGGTGTTTTTCGACGACGTTTTTGTACCGGCGGAAAACATGATGGCTGAACAAGACCGCGCCTTTGGTACCATCATGGCCGGGTTCGACTATTCCCGCGCGCTGATCGGGTTGGAATGTCTGGGTGCCGCCCAGGCGTCGGTTGACGAAACCTGGGCGTATGTCCAGGAGCGCGAAGCCTTCGGCGCGCCCCTTGTGCAGTATCAGGGTGTCAGCTTTCCGCTGGCCGAGGCAGAAACCCAGCTGACCATGATGCGCCAGCTTTGCTATTATACGCTGGACCTGCGCGACCGTGGTCTGCCCCACACATCGCAAGCGGCGATGTGCAAGTGGTACCTGCCCAAGACAGCCTGCGAGATCCTGCACCAGTGTCTGATCCTGCACGGGCACTATGGCTACACAACCGACCTGCCGCACCATCAACGCTACAACGACGTTCTCGGCCTGCAGATCGGTGACGGCACCGCGCAGATCCAGAAGCTGGTGATCGCCCGCGAAAAAGTCGGGCGGATGGCGCTGCAATACGACAAGAGGGCGAAGGGAGGTTCGAAATGAGCGATCCCGTCATCGCCAGTATCGAGGGTGCGACCGGCATCATTGATCTGGCCCGCCCCGAGAAGTTCAATTGCCTGTCACTGGACGTGCATGAGCGCATCGCTGCCGCGCGTGCGGAATTCGAGGCGAACCCGGACATTCGGGCGATCCTCATTCGCGCGCAGGGCAAGCACTTTTGCACCGGTGCCGACCTGAATGAAGTGAAAGGTAAATTGAATGATCCCGCCGCGCTGGACCACTTCATCGCCTTCGGCATGAAGAACCTGCGCGCGCTCGAAACGTCCTCCCTCCCTGTCGTGGTGGCGGTGCAGGGGCTGTGTCTGGCCGGCGGGATCGAACTGATGTTGGCCTGTGACGTGTGCTTTGCGGGCGAAAGCGCGCAATTCGGCGATCAGCACGCGCAATTCGGCCTGATCCCGGGTTGGGGCGGGTCGCAGCGGCTGACGCGGCTGATGGGCCAACGCCGGGCACTCGATCTGATGTTTTCGGCCCGGTGGCTAAAGGCGGGCGAAGCCAGGGAGGCCGGTCTGGTCAACTATGTCGTGCCGGATGCGGAATTGCACGAGGCCGCGCTGGAATATTGCCAGACGATCGCGGGCCGCTCGCGCAACGGTATCGCCGAGATGAAGCGCCTGGCACGCGAAGGTGCAGACCTTGGCATCGACCAGCAAATGCGGCTTGAGCGTGACGCCGCCGTGCGCGCCCTGCCCAGTGATGATGTCGCAGAGGGGCTCGACGCCTTCGAGAACCGCCGCAAACCCGCTTTCAAGAGTTGAGTAGACACCATGGATTTTACCCTGAACGACGAACAACGCCAGATTTACGAATACGGCGGTCAGCTGGCGCAGAAATACGACAATGCCTATTGGCTGGATCACGCCCGCAAGCATGAATTCCCTCACGACATGTTCAAACAGATTGCCGATGACGGTTTTCTGGGGATCATGGTGCCCGAGGAATACGGCGGCGCAGGTCTGGGCATGACTGAAATGGCCCTGTTCATGGAAGGCACCGCCAACCACGGCATACCGCTGCTGATGATGGTGGTCGGTCCGACCATGTCGCTGGCGCATATCGCCAGCCACGGGTCCGAATTCCACAAGAAAGAGCTTCTTCCGGCAGCATGTCGCGGCGACATCCAGTTTTGTTTCGCGATCACCGAACCGGGCGCCGGATCCAACACGATGAAGGCCACCACGCTGGCCAAGCGCCGGGGCAACCGGTTCAGCCTGTCGGGCGAAAAGACCTTTATCACCGGCGCCGAGGTATCCGATTATTGCCTGGTGGTGGCGCGGACAAAGCCGCATGATGAAGTGAGCCGCAAGACCGATGGCTTTACACTCTTTGCCGTGGACCTGAAGAAAAAAGGCGTCGAAAAGCAGCGGGTGAAGATTTCGATCCCCCTGCCCGAGGAACAATGGACCCTGTTCTTCGACGAGGTCGATCTGGGCCCCGAAGATGTGGTGGGCGAGGTGGACGAGGGATTCTCGATCCTGTTCGACAGCCTCAACCCCGAACGGATTATCCTTGCCGCGTTGTGCTGCGGCATCGGACGGTTCGCGCTGAACAAGGGTGTGGCCTATGCATCCGAGCGCAGTGTTTTCGGCCAGCCCATCGGCGCGCACCAAGGTGTACAGCACCCGATGGCCAAGGCGCACACTGCGGTCGAGATGGCCAGCCTGATGACCCGTCGTGCAGCGTGGGAATTCGACAACAAGCTGCCTGCCGGAGCGTCTTCGAACATGGCAAAATACGCCGCCGCCGAAGCGGGGATCGAAGCCGTGGATGCCGCGCTTCAGGCCCATGGCGGATCGGGCTTTACCGAAGATACGGGGCTTTACGAAATGTATCCGCTGGTCCGCCTGCTGCGCACGGCACCGGTGAACCGCGAACTTTGCCTCAGCTATATTGGCGAAAAGGTCATGGGGCTGCCGCGATCCTATTGATCGCGCGGCCGGGAAGGGAGGACGACATGCAATTTGGAATGCGCTTCCGGCGGCAGGACGCCGCCGACAAGGTGAACGACCGCTTCTGGCACGAGATCGAGGGTAAGCCGCTTGATGAGGTGCGCCGTATTCAGGAAGAACGGCTGCGCGATCAGATGGCCTATCTCAAGGCGAATTCTACCTTCTATCAGGAGAAGTTCGCCGAGGCGGGCGTGGATTTCGATGACATCCGCACCATCGAGGACCTGCAGAAACTCCCCTTCACCTACAAGACCGAAATCCGAGAAAGCCTGGCCGCCGAACCGCCCTTTGGCAAGCACCGTGCTGCGCCGATGTCGGACATTATCCAGATGCAGGCGTCGTCCGGGACCACCGGCAACCCGTCCTATGTGGCGCTGACCGAAGCGGATACCGAGATGTGGCACGAGATGACGGCGCGCTGTTTCTTCGCCAACGGCGTGCGTCCCGGTGACATGGTACTGCACGCGTTTTCGCTGGCCAAAGGCTTTGTCGGGGGCATTCCCGTGATGCAGGGCCTGCAGTACATGGGCACAATCGACGTACCGGTCGGGGCCGACGGCGGTGCGGAACGGCTGTTGCGCGCCTGTGCCGATACACGCCCGCGCTGCATTGTCGGGGCCCCGAATTTCGTTCTGCACCTGGCGGAAAAAGCGCCGGAAGTGCTGGGCTGCAAGGCCAGCGAACTGGGCGTCGAGCAGATCGTCGTCGGCGGCGAACCCGGCGGCGGTATTCCAGCCATCCGTGCCAAGATCGAAGCGGCCTGGGGCGCGAAATGCACCGAGATGCTGGGCGGCACCGATCTGGGCGTGACTTACTGGGCCGAATGCGATGCCCAATCGGGGATGCATATGGTCAATATGGATTATATCATCACCGAACTGCTCGACCCCGAAAGCGGCGAAATCATTCCTTGGAAAAAAGGCGCCGAGGGCGAAATGATCTATACTGCAATCGGTCGTCAGGCGAGTCCGGTCGTGCGCTTTCGGTCAGGTGACTATATCGAGGTCATCGACACCGAATGCACCTGCGGCCGCACCGGTCCGAAAATCCGTTGCACCGGACGGACCGATGACATGCTGATCGTGCGGGGGGCCAACGTGTTCCCGTCGGCCATCAACAGCGTGATCACCGAAATGGTGCCCGAAACCAACGGAGTCATGCGCATCGTGGCCGATTTCGAAGGCCACACCACGCAGGGCGCGCTGACGGTGATCGTGGAACGCGGCACTGACCGCAATACGGCAGATGATGCTGGCCTCAAGAAAAAGATTGAACAGCGCCTGCGTGACGCCCTTGTCTTCAAGGCTGACGTTCATCTCGTGGCCGCCGACACCTTTGAAAAACCCGGCGCCGCCAAGGTCGCCTTTGTTCTGAGAGAATACCCTGACTTGCCATGACGAAAATGAAATCCCTCCTCGACACCGGATCTGATGATTTCCGCAAGAACAACGCGCAGTATCGCGAAAAAATCGACGAACTGCATGCGCTTCGGCTCACGCAGCGGGTTGGTGGACCTGAGAAGGTGCGGAATCGACACATCGAAAAAGGCAAAATTCTGCCGCGCGAGCGCATTGAACGCCTGGTCGATCCGGGTACGCCGTTTCTTGAACTCGGCGAACTGGCCGGACTGAACATGCACAAGGGCGTGCCGCCGGGTGCCGGCATCATTACCGGGATCGGTGTGATCGAAGGCCGCCAATGTATGATCATCGCCAATGACGCCACTGTTAAGGGCGGCACCTATTTCGGGATCACCTGTCGCAAACATGTGCGCGCGCAGAAAATTGCCTGGAAAAACCGCCTGCCCGTCATCACGCTGGTCGATTCCGGTGGCGCGTTTCTGCCCGATCAGGCGAATCTGTTCCCCGACGAAGGCCAGTTCGGTTCGATCTTCCATCAGCAGGTCGGCATGTCGGGCGATGGTGTGCCGCAGATCGCCGTGGTCATGGGGCCCTGCACGGCGGGCGGCGCCTACATCCCCGCGCTCTGTGACGAAGTGGTGATCGTGCGCGGTCAGGGCTTTATGTATCTGGGCGGGCCGGAACTAACCTTTGCCGCAACCGGTGAAAAGGTCGAAGCCGAAGAACTGGGAGGCGGCAAGATGCACTCCTCCGTCTCCGGCGTAACCGACCATTTGGCCGAGGATGACGCGCATGCGTTGGCGATCACCCGCGATATCGTCAGCCACTTGGGCGAAAAGCCCCTGCCCCGCAAAACACCCACCGAACCGCGTGCGCCTGCTTACCCGACCGAGGAAATCTACGGCATCATCAGCCGCGATCCCAAGGTGCCGACCGATAACCGCGAAATCATCGCGCGTCTGGTGGATGACAGCGATTTCCACGAGTTCAAGCCATTGTACGGTGACACGATCATGACCGGCTGGGGCCGCATCCACGGCCACGAAGTTGGCATTATCGCCAACACCGGCGTGCTGTTCGTCGAGGCTGCGCTGAAGGCCACCCATTTCATCAACCTCTGCGTCCAGCGCGATATTCCGCTTCTGTTTCTGGCGGATGTGAACGGCTTTATGGTGGGCCGCGAGGTCGAGCAGATGGGCATCGCCAAGGCCGGTGCAAAGATGATCACCGCGATGTCCTCGGCACGGGTGCCTAAATTCACCATCATCACCGGCGGATCCTATGGGGCCGGGTATCTGGCAATGTTGGGCCGCCCGTTCCAACCCGATGCAATGTTTGCCTGGCCAACCGGTCGATCGGCGATCATGGGTCCGGAACAGGCCGCCAGCGTGCTGGCACAGGTCCGCGCCCAAATCAACGAACGCGAAGGCGAAAGCTGGACGCCGGAAGAGGAGGAAGCCTTCAAGGCGCCCATCCGCAAGGAATACGAGGATTTCCAAGGTGCTTACAATTTTGCCTCGAACCTGTGGATCGACAGTGTGATCGAGCCTTGTGAAACCCGCGATGTCATGGCGCTGATGCTGGATGTGACGTCGCGCAGACCCAAGGTCGAAACCAATTTCGGCGTGTTCAGGATGTGAGGCCCGAGAAATGAAAATCAAAACACTTCTCATCGCCAATCGCGGCGAAATTGCCTGCCGGATCGCGCGCACCGCGCGGGCCAGCGGTATCACCCCTGTCGGCGTGCACTCGCAAGCTGACGCCGACGCCCTTCATGTCCGCGAAATCGGACACTCCGTCTGTATCGGCGGCGGCCCGGCATCCGAAAGCTATCTGAAGATCGACGCGGTGATCGACGCCGCGAAATCGGTCGGCGCGGATGCGATCCACCCCGGGTATGGCTTTCTCGCAGAGAACTCCGAATTCGCCCGTGCGGTAGAAGCCGCCGGAATGATCTTTATGGGGCCGACACCCGACACGCTTGACCGTTTCGGCGACAAGGCCAGCGCCAAAAAAGCCGCCGTTGCGGCCAGCGTCCCGGTCATTTCAGGTGCCGAAGGCGCGCGGTCCGATCCACACGAAATTGCCACCGAGGTGCGTGCGATGGGCCTGCCTGTTCTGCTCAAGGCTGTCGGCGGCGGTGGCGGGCGCGGCCAACGGCTGGTGACCGACGAGACCACACTTGAGGAAGACATCGAAGGCGCGCTGCGTGAGGCAAGGTCCACCTTCGGCTCCGAAGGGCTGTTGCTCGAGCGGTTCCTGCCAGAGGCCCGCCATGTCGAGGTGCAGATCGCGGGCGACGGCAAGGGCCATGTGGTGCATCTGTTCGAACGCGACTGCACGCTACAGCGCCGTCATCAGAAAGTTATCGAAGAAGCTCCGGCATGGGGGCTCCCCCGCACGCTGCTGGACCAAATCGCGCAGGACGCGGTGCGCCTGGGTGAAACGCTTGATTATCGCGGTCTGGGCACGGTCGAATTTCTGGTCGCAGGGGAGGAGTATTACTTCCTTGAGGTAAACCCCCGTATTCAGGTGGAGCACCCTGTCACCGAGGCAATAACCGGGCTTGATCTGGTCGCGCTTCATCTGCGCATCGCCGAAGGCGCGGGCCTTGGCCTGGTTCAGGACGATCTGGCAATCAACGGCCATGCGGTCGAGGCACGGCTTTACGCCGAAGACCCGGCAATGCAGTTCGCCCCCTCGACAGGCACGCTGACGACACTCAGCCTGCCGGATGGTCTGCGCATCGACAGCGGTGTCGAAGAAGGCGACGCGGTAACGCCGTTCTACGATCCGATGATCGCCAAGCTGATCGTTCACGCACCTGACCGGGAAACCGCCCTGGCCCGGCTGGCGACGGCGCTTGATCATGTCGCGGTCGAAGGTGTGCAAACCAACCGGGCTTTCCTGACGGCGTTGGCGCGCAACCCTGAATTTGAACAGATGCAGGTGCATACCCGCTGGATCGACGGCAAACTCGACGCGCTGACACAATCAGGTCCCCTTGCCCGCCCCGAATTATGGAAGGCCGCCGCGGCCATTCTTTTCGTGGCGGCATCGCGCAGCGACGCAAGCGCCAATCCATGGACCAACCGCGACACCTTTACCGGTTGGCGGCTTGGCCTGGGTGGCGGTCCGATCGAGGTGGTACAGCGTGTCACGCTGACCGATTCCGCCGACACCTCCGAGGAATTGCGTGTCGGACCCGTCAAAGCACGCGGAAGGTACACCGTCCTGACGGAAAACGGAATTGCGGCGACACTGTCGATGCGTGAAGTCGCGCCGGGCCGTTGGCGCGTGAGCGAGGGTGACACGGTCTACCTCATCGACGCACGGATTCACGCAGGCGTAATCGAGATGGCCACACCCGAGGGCCGGCTCGTCTACCGCCCGGCCGCGCCTTTGGACTTTGCTGGAGGCGATGCGGCGGCGGATCGGGCCGTGGCCTCACCGCTTACCGGCATGATCGTCGAAATCAAGGTGGCCGATGGTCAACCCGTGGCCGAAGGCGACGTGATCGCGGTCATGGAATCCATGAAACTTGAAATATCGATCCGCGCTGCCGCAGCAGGGATCGCCAGCAACATATCCGTCTCGAATGGGGACATGGTCGATCGCGGCCAGGTCATCGCCGAGATACTGCCATCCGAGGAGTGATAAGATGAGCGACTTTCCCAAATTCGTCGAGTTCAGAGAAGAAGGCCCGCGCGAGGGCTTTCAGATCGAAAAGAAGATTTACCCGATCGAAAAGCGGATCGAACTGATCGACATGCTCAGCGAAACCGGTTTGAAACGCATTCAGGTCGGCAGCTTCGTCAGCCCGAAATACGTGCCGCAAATGGCCGATACCGGCGAGCTGTTCCAGCGTATCAAGCGCAAGCCGGGAGTGAACTACACGTCGCTTTGGCTGAACGACAAGGGGTTTCGCAAGGCACTGACCGCGCATGAGGTCGATATCGACCCGCGCCTGTTATTCTATCCATCCGAGGCGTTTGCGCAATCGAACAACAATTGTTCTTCCGCCGAAATGCGCGAGAAGCAACGTGACTGGGTCCGGCTTTACAAGGAAGAAGGCTATACCGTCGACGCCGCCTACGTGATGACGGCCTTCGGCTGCAACTTCGAAGGCCCGATTTCGCAAGAGCGCATTCTCGACGATTTCCGCTTTATCCTCGCGCTTTGCGAGGAGGAACAGATCCCTGTGCCAATACTTGTCGTCGCGGATACAATGGGGTGGGGAAACCCCGAAGCAGTGAAGCGGATGATCGGTGCCCTGCGCGAACTGGCCCCGGACGCCCGGATCGGCATGCACATCCACGACACGCGTGGGCTTGGTATCGCCAATCTCCACGCCGCCCTTTCGATGGGCGTGGACATGTTCGAAAGCTCGGTCGCCGGTCTTGGGGGCTGTCCTTTCGCGGGTCACGGCCATGCGCGCGCTGCTGGCAATGTCTGCACCGAGGACGCGGTTTTCCTGTGCCATGAGCTGGGCATCGAAACCGGCATCGACCTGGACAAGCTGATCGCGGCCGCGCTCAAGGCGGAAGAGATCATCGAAGCGCCGCTCATGGGCCGCGTCATGCATACCGGCGGTCTCGACAAATACCGCAAGACAAGCTGAGGGAGGACGAAGATGTCAAAGGCACTTGATGGAAAGGTTGTTCTGGTCACCGGAGCGGGTGGCGGGATCGGTCGAGATATTGCGCTGATGGCTGCGGCCGAAGGCGCCGCCGTGGTGGTTAACGATCTGGGCGCGTCGCTGAAAGGCACCGGCCAGACGGAAACTGCGGCGCAAAAGGTGGTTGAGGAAATCAAGGCAGCGGGCGGCGACGCGATTGCCGACGCCGGCAGCGTCACCGAACCGGACGCCGCGCGCGCGATGATCGAGGCTGGCGTCAAGGAATTCGGCCGCATAGACGCCGTGGTGAACAACGCCGGCATCCTGCGCGACTGCTTCTTCCACAAGATGACCTACGAGGATTTCGACGCGGTGGTGAAGGTCCATCTTTACGGTGCCTTCAACACCAGCCGCGCCGCCGCCGACTATTTCCGCGAACAGGAAAGCGGGGCATTGGTGCATATGACTTCGACCTCGGGGCTGATCGGCAACTTCGCCCAGGCGAACTATTCCGCCGCCAAGCTGGGCATCGCCGCCTTTTCGAAATCGGTGGCGCTGGACCTCAAGCGCTGGAACGTGCGGTCGAACTGCATCGCGCCCTTCGCCTGGAGTCGGATGATCTCGTCGATCAAGACCGACACGGAGGAACAGAAGGCGCGCGTCGCCAAGATCAAGGAGATGACACCGGCGAAGGTTGCGCCAATGGCCTGTTTCCTGATGAGCGACCGTGCGGCAGATGTGTCGGGGCAGATCTTCGCGGTGCGCAAGAACGAGATATTCCTGTTCAACCAGCCTCGCCCCCTGCGCTCCGTCCATTCCGGTGAAGGCTGGACCGCAGATGAAATCGCCGAGCGCGCTATTCCCGCGCTCAAGTCGCAATTCACACCGCTGGAAGTATCAGCGGATGTCTTTCCGTGGGATCCGGTCTGATGGCTAAACGCAAAGAGAAAATTACCTCCGACATCGGCTGGAGCACCCCCGACCAAATCAGTGTGCGGGGGCTCGACCTGCCGAATGAGATTTTGGGCCACATGAATCTCGGCGATCTCGCCTTTCTGCAACTGACGGGCCGCAAGGCCACGCCCGAAGAAAGCCGCGTTTTCAACGCCATCGTGATTACCCTGGTCGAACATGGCATCACGCCGTCGGCCCTGGCCGCACGCATGACCTATATGGGTGCGCCGGAGTCGCTTCAGGCGGCTGTCGCGGCTGGGCTGTGCGGGTTGGGCACCGTGTTTGTCGGCTCGATGGAGGGCGCATCGAAGATGCTTTACGAGGCGCTGCCCGAGGACAAGCTTGGCACCGGCGCCGATCTGGACGCCATCGCGCTGGAGACCGTCGAGAAATTCCGCGCCAAAAAGGCCATCGTGCCGGGCTTGGGCCATCCTGTGCACAAGCCGGTCGATCCGCGTGCTCCGCGCCTGTTCGAAATTGCGGCGCAGAACGGCAAATCCGGTGAATACATTGAGTTGATACAGAAGATACAGGCCGTTGCCGAAGAGAAGTCCGGCAAGATGCTGCCGATCAATGCCACCGGTGCAATCGGTGCGATCTGCTGCGAATTCGGCTTTCCCTGGAAGATCGTGCGCGGTTTCGGTGTCATGGCACGCGCCATCGGGCTGGTCGGTCATATCCTTGAAGAAAGCGAGAACCCGATTTCCTATGAGCTGTGGCAGCGCGCCGAAGAGGAAATCCTCGAAACTTCCGGCCCCGGAGCATCCTGAGCCATGCAAACATCGGCCCCTGAAACCCATAATGATCTGCGCGACGCGTTGCGTGCGCTCTGCGCGCAGTTCCCGCCCGAATACCATCGCAACTTCGGCGAGGATAACACCTACCCCGAGGAGTTTGTCGATGCCCTTACCCGTGAAGGTTGGTTGGCGGCAATGATCCCCGAGGAGTACGGCGGATCGGGTCTCGGCCTGACCGAAGCCTCGATCATCATGGAAGAGGTGAACCGTTGTGGCGGCAACGCGGGTCACTGTCATGGGCAAATGTACAACATGGGCACGCTTTTGCGGCACGGTTCAGACGCGCAAAAGCAGCAATACCTGCCCGGTATCGCCAGCGGCGAGCTGCGCCTGCAATCCATGGCCGTGACCGAACCGACCACCGGAACCGACACCACCAAGCTCAAGACTACAGCTGTCAAAAAAGGCGACCGCTATGTGATCAACGGTCAGAAGGTCTGGATCAGCCGTATCCAGCATTCTGACCTGATGATCCTGTTGGCGCGGACCACCCCGTTGAAGGACGTCCAGAAGAAATCACAGGGCCTGTCGATCTTCATGGTCGATCTGAAAGAGGCCATCGGCAATGGTATGGAGGTCCGTCCCATTGCCAATATGCCGGGACACGAGACCAACGAAGTGTTCTTCGACAACCTCGAAATTCCCGCCGAGAACCTGATCGGCACCGAAGGGCGCGGCTTCTACCATATCCTGGACGGGTTGAACGCGGAGCGGACCCTGATCGCGGCGGAGTGTATCGGCGACGGCTACTGGTTTGTGGACAAGGCCCGCGCCTATGCCGGCGAGCGCATCGTGTTCGACCGCCCCATCGGACAAAATCAGGGTGTGCAGTTTCCCATCGCCAAGGCCTATGTGAACGTCGAGGCGGCCAACCTGATGCGCTTTGAGGCTTGTCGGCGTTTTGATGCGGGGCAGGAATGCGGAGCGCAGGCAAACATGGCCAAGCTGCTGGCCGCCGATGCCAGCTGGGAGGCGGGCAACGCCTGTATCCAGACCCACGGAGGCTTCGGCTTCGCGCGGGAATACGATGTCGAGCGCAAGTTTCGGGAGGCCCGGTTGTATCAGGTGGCCCCGATCTCGACCAACCTTATCCTGTCCTATGTCGGCGAGCATATTCTCGGTATGCCGCGGTCTTTCTGAGGAACGCCTGATGCAGATCGATCTTGAATCGCTCAAGCCCTGGCTGGGACGGACCGAAACCAAAGAGGACATCCTGACGCCGAGCCTGATAGACAGGTTCCGCGCCACGTTCGACGCGCATCTTTGGGCCGGTGCGGGCGACGTCCCGCTGGGAATTCACTGGTGTCTGACCCTCGATTCTGCACCGGGAGGCTCTCTCTCGGACGATGGGCATTCTCCACAAGGCAGGTTCCTGCCCCCTGTTCCGTTGCCCTCGCGGATGTGGGCCGGGAGCGATGTCACGCATATCGCGCCGCTCACTGTCGGGCAAACGGTCACGCGCCGTTCGACCATCGGGGACATAACCGCCAAACAAGGGCGCAGCGGAACCTTGGTTTTTGTAGCCGTCAATCACGAGTATTCGAATGGCGAAAAGGTCTGCATTCAGGAAAAGCAGACTATTGTCTATAAAGACATCAGCCGATCGCAATCCGAAAAGCACACGTTCGTAGCCCCGGACCCGACGACGCTCAGATCGCGCCTCACCCCGGATTCGGTGCTGTTGTTTCGCTATTCGGCGCTGACGTTCAATGGCCACCGTATCCATTATGACCAGCCCTATACGACCGAAGTCGAAGCCTATCGCGGACTTGTCGTGCATGGCCCCCTGCAGGCAACGCTGCTCCTGAACCTTGCAGCGGATGCCTTGAACAAGGCTCCTCAAGGATTTTTATTCCGAGGCCTCGCTCCGCTCACCCTGCCCTGTGAAATACAGCTAAATTGCCGACCCGATGGCACCACAGGTACGGTCTGGTGTCAGGACGAAACCGGCGTGCGTTGTTCTTCCGCCGATTACTCCGCGACCTGATTATTTATGCGAAGTTATCAGAGTCAGTTGTTGATTTATTTTTCTAACATGTGTTAGTTTTAGATAACCGCTCGGTGGAAAAGCCGGGCAAACTTCCGGCAAAGATTCCGGGAAAAGCGCGGGGAGGAGCGTTGATGCGAGGAGACCTCGACGTCAATCGGGTGGCAGTTCATGCCTTGTCGATTGACCGCACAACATGCTGTCGCAGGCAGATGTGGATCACGGTGTGACCACATCTTCGGAATTGGCGCCTTTGGCGGTTCGCGGCGCGACACTGAAATTCGGCGGTGTGACCGCGCTGGACGACGTAAGCATCACTGTGAATGACGACGAGTTGCTTGCAATCATCGGTCCGAACGGTGCCGGCAAAACGTCGCTTCTAAATGTCACGGCAGGGTTTTACCGCCCACAGAAGGGACACGTCGAACTCTCCGGCAAAAACGTGACGGGCCTGCGCGTGGATCAGATCGCCCGGCGCGGTCTGGCGCGTACCTTTCAGGGCACCCATCTTTTCGCCGGCCAGACCGTGGTCGAAAACATCATGATCGGTCGGCACATGCTGATGAAATCGAATGTGATCCAGGCGTTTTTCCAGTTTGGTCCCGTGATGCGCGAGGAATCGGAGCATCGAGAAGCGGCCGAGGAGATCATTGATTTTCTGGAGATCGAGGCGATCCGAAACAGGCCCGTGGGCACATTGGGTTACGGGCTGCGCAAGCGGGTCGATCTGGGGCGTGCGCTGGCGCAGGAACCATCAATCCTGCTGATGGACGAACCGATGGCGGGCATGAACTCGGAAGAGAAAGAAGACCTGGCGCGCTTCATTCTCGATGTGCGCGAGGCGCGCAAGATACCGGTGGTTCTGGTCGAACATGACATGGGCGTGGTGATGGATCTTGCCGACCGGATCGTGGTGCTGGATTTCGGACGGGTGATTGCCGAAGGCACGCCCGAGGAGATTCAGAAAAACCCGGCTGTGATCAAGGCATATCTGGGGTAGCGGAATGGTCAAGCAACGAACAGCAATGGTTTATTCCGACCCGGCAGTGACGCAAAGTGAAACCCTGCCCCAGGTCCTGCTGGCCCGCGCGCTTTCCGAGCCCGGCGGGCTTGCCGAACGGCACAAGCGTCTGGGTATCTGGCGCGAATTCACGTGGGCAAATGTGCTGGAAAGGGTCCGTGCGTTGGCGCTCGGGCTGGAGAGCAAAGGCCTGAAAGCCGGCGATTCCGTCATGTTGATCGGGGAAAATGAGCCCGAGCATTTCTGGGCGGAATACGCGGTACAGTCGCTGGGCGGGAAAGTCCTGTCTGTCTATCCCGACCAGACCGCCGAGGAGATCCTCTATCTCGCTCAGGATTCGCAGACCCGTATTTTTCTCGCGCAAGATCAGGAACAGGTCGATAAATGTCTCGAGGTCGCGGATGAGTATGACGGTGCCATTGCGATCGTGTACTGGGACGGGTCGGGCCTGTGGGGCTACGACCATCCGCTGCTGGATTCCTTCGAAAGCGTAAGCGACGCCGGGCGGCAGATCCACGACAGCGACCCAACCCGCTTTGAAGAGCACGTCAAGCGCGGAAAAGCAGAAGATACCGCGCTACTGTCCTATACGTCTGGGACGACGGGCAAGCCGAAGGGTGTCGTCATCAGTTATCGCTATCTGTTCGATAACTGCTCTCGGGTGATGGGTGCGATCGACATCGCGCCGGGGACGGAATACCTGACATACATTTCTCCCGCCTGGGTGACGGAACAGATCTTTGGCCTGTCGATCGGACTGATCGCGCCCATGGTGGTGAACTTTCCCGAAGGCCCGGAGGACGTGCTGACAAATATCCGCGAACTGGCGGTCGACGCGCTCGTGTTCAGCCCGCGCCAGTGGGAGAACCTTGCCTCCATCGTTCAGGCCCGGATGCTGGGGGCCGGTAAGGTCCGCAACGCGATGTACGATTGGGGCATGAAGGTCGGTCGCGCGGTTCACGTCGAACGGTTGGAAGGGCGCACCCCAAGTCTTGCCGCGCGGTTGCAACTGCCTCTCGCCGAGGCGCTGGTCCTGCACCACCTGCGCGACAATCTCGGTCTCGGCAAAGCCCGGAATGCGCTGAGCGGTGGTGCCCTGATGGCACCGGACGTCTTTCGCATGTTCCACGCCATGGGCGTGAAGCTGCGCAATGTCTACGGGGCGACAGAAATCGGGTTGCTGACCGCGCATGTGGGCGACAGCTATCAGCTGGAGACGAGCGGCAGCTGGATGCCGAGCAATACCGCCTATGGCGAACCGCTGGAATACCGGGTTTCCCCCGAGGGCGAGCTTCAGGTTCGCGGCGGATCGGGTTTCGGAGGCTATCACGGCAAACCTGACAAGTCAGCCGAGGCGCTGACCGATGACGGCTGGTATGAAACTGGCGACGCCGTGTCGATGACAAACGACGGCGAGCTGTTGTTCTTTGACCGTGTCAAGGACATGCGCCGGCTGGCAAACGGGCACAGTTATCCGCCGCAATTCATCGAGACACGGTTGCGCTACAGCCCTTTCATCAAGGATCTGATGACCCTGGGCGACGAGACCCGAGATTTCGTGAGCGCGCTGATAAATATCGACATGGAAGTTCTCGGGCGTTGGGCAGAAGAGAACAAGATCAGCTTTTCGACCTATACCGACCTGTCGCAGAAGCCGGAGATTCTGGATCTTATCAAAGGCGAAGTGGCACGGATCAACACCCTTCTTCCGGAAGGTTCACGCGTTGCCCGGTTCGCTAATTTCCCAAAGGAACTCGACCCGGACGAAGGCGAGCTGACCCGCAGCCGGAAACTCCGTCGGGCGTTTCTCGAAGAGCGGTATGAGAAGCTTGTTCAGGCGATCTATGACGGCAAGGCGGAGACCGACCTTGAAATCGCCGTGACCTATCAGGACGGTCGGCAAGGCGTGCTGAAGGCCACGGTTCGGGTATCGGATGTGGAAAATGCATCAAAGGCTGCCGGTCGGCAGTCGCAAACCTAAGGGAGGTCGACAAGAATGGTCTATTTCATCAATGACATTATAACCGGGGCTTTGATCGGCCTGTTGTACGCATTGGTCGCCATGGGATTTGTCGTGATCTACCGCGCCAGCAAGGTGTTCAACTTCGCGCAGGGCGAACTTGTGATCATCGGTGGTTTCATCGTTTGGTTCACGACAATGCAGGTCGGGCTAAGCCTGTGGTTGTCGATACCTCTATCGTTGGTTCTGGCGGGTCTGGTCGGATATGCGATCGAACGGATCTTCCTGACAAAGCTGATCGGTGAATCCGTGTTTTCGATGGTCATGGTCACCGTCGGCCTGCTGATCTTGTTGCGCGGGCTCGTGCTGCTGCTGTTCGGCCCCGCTGTCCGGCCCTTCCCGATCATCTTTCCGTTAAAGCCGCTTTTTCTCGGAGATATGTTGATCCCGATGAACCTTTTGATCGGCGGGATCATCACCGTCGTCGCGGCTGTTGGCCTGTCGTGGTTCTTTAACCGGACCCGGTCTGGCCTGCGGATGACCGCCGTGGCGGAGGATCATGTCGTCGCCTCCTCGATGGGGATCTCCGTGAAGGGATCGATTGCCTTCGCGTGGATCTTGGGATCAATCCTGTCCACGATCGGTGCGATGATCTTTCTCAGCGGCAAGTCGCTGACCTTCCTCGCGTCCGATATCGGGTTCGCGGCGCTCCCCGTTGCGCTGTTTGCCGGGCTCGAATCCATCGGCGGTCTGATCCTTGCCGGGGTGATCATCGGTGTGGCGCAGAGTCTGACCACAAACTACCTCGATCCGATGATCGGCGGTTCGCTGGGCAGTGTCGTGCCCTATATAATCATGCTCGCCATCTTGCTGGTACGGCCCACGGGGCTGTTCGGCTGGCGCACGATCGAGAGGGTGTAAGTCATGGATCCTTCCGGCATTTTCCCCACCAGCTATCGCACCGACAGGCGTGTTGTCCGTACGCGCTGGCAAATGGCTGCTCTCGCGCTTTTCGTCGGTCTCATGCTGGCAGCGCCCTACCTCGTGAGCGGACGCATCGTCGCAATTCTGAACATGATGATGATCAGCGCGGTCATCGCCGTCGGGCTTCAGATCTGCACCGGATATGCGGGGCAAATCAACCTTGGCCAGGCCGCGTTCATGGGTGTCGGGGCCTATACCGCCGCGATTCTGGCATCGAAAACGGGTCTCACATTCCTTCTGACGATCCCGCTGGCCGGGTTATCTGCTGCGCTGTTCGGTTTTCTCTTCGGGCTGACCGCGGCACGGATCAAGGGGTTCTACCTTGCCCTCACCACCATTGCGGCGCAGTTCATCTTTCACTTTGCCGTCCTGAACCTGCCCTCGAACTGGATGGGCGGATCGAACGGCATTACCGTGCCTCCCGCAGAGCTATTCGGGCTGCGTTTCGTCGGCGAAACCGCGCAATTCTACATGAATTTCGCGGTCACTGCGATTATGATCGCAGGTGCGTTCGGTATTGTGCGCTCGCGCTTCGGACGTGCCTTCGTGGCGGTCAGGGACGACGATGTGGCGGCCGGGATCATGGGGATCAATGTCGCGGCCACCAAGGCGAATGCCTTTCTCATCGGAGCGTTCTATGCCGGGGTCGGCGGGGCACTCTGGGCCTATATGATACGCTTTGTGGGTGTCGATCAATTCACCCTCTTCCATTCAATCTTTTTCGTGGCGATGATCATCGTCGGCGGCATGGGATCCATTGTGGGCGCATTGGTCGGGGTGTTCGTCATCCGCATCATCCAGGAAATCATCGCGACCGTCGGCCCGAATATCGCCGATTCGGTATCTTTTCTGGGCGGCGACATCGTGTTCGCGGGCATGAACGTCATTCTGGGCGGCGTGATCGCATTGTTCATGATCCTGGAACCCAAGGGGCTGATGCACCGCTGGAATATTATGAAATCGTCTTACCGTATCTGGCCGTTCCCCTACTGACCGATAGAACGGCTTTCAACCTGGGAGGAATAACAATGACCTACAAGACACGACACGGGCTTCGCGGCATGCTGGCCGCAGGTGCCATGGCCCTCGCGGCGACCATACCGCTGAAGGCACAGGCCGAAACGACGTATAACCTTGCCCTCCTATCGGACTTCTCCGGCCCCTATGCCGATATCATGCCGACACTGGCTTCGAGCCGCGAAGCGGTTTTCGACTGGTGGAACGCCACCAGCGGTCAGAAACTTGGTGTGAAGCTGAACTATAAGAACTACGAAACCCGTTATGACGCCGCCCAGGTGGCGAGCCTTTGGCCGGGAATCAAATCGGAACTGGACCCGATTGCGGTCGTCGGCCTTGGCGGACCGGATGTTGCCGCCCTTTCCGAGCGCCTGCCGGAAGACAAGATCCCGATGTTCATGGCGACAGCCGCCTACGGCTATGCCTGGCAATCCGACGCGTGGATTTTCAATCCGCGTCCGACCTATTCGCACGAGAGCGCTGGCTTCCTGAGCTGGATGCGTGAACAGCGCGGCGGTGACGAACCCCTCAAGGTCGCAATCCTGGCGTCCGAAGCCTCGCCCGCCTACGTCGACATGGCAAAGGGCCTGGAACTCTACGCAGAAGAACATCCCGAAGAGCTCGATCTGGTCGAGATCATCTATACCGAGGTGCAACCAACGGATCTGACGGCCCAGATGCGCCGCGTCGCGCGGGCAGGTGCCGAGGCGCTGATCGTCCAGACGAACACCTCTATCGTGGTTGCGGCGAAACGTGGATTGCAGGCCAACGGTGCCGACATCCCGATCATGATGAGCTCGCATAACGGGCTCCCTGCGTCGGGCGGCGCGCTTGGCGGACTTGATCAGCTCGAAGGCGATTACGAGGCCTACGGCATGGCAGTTGCTGCGGATGAAGACACACCCGCGCGGCAATTCTATGAAACGCTGGCTGCGGATTATGGCCTGGAAGCACCTTGGAACGTTGTCACGGCGATGGGTATTTCCCAAGGGCTTTATACCGTGGCCGTAATCGGCCACGCGATCGAGGAGAACGGGGCCGAAGGTCTGACCGGCGAGAAAGTACGCGAGGCGCTCTTTGCCCAGCCGATCACAGCGGAGGAAACCCAAGGGTTCCTGCCGACGCTGACCTTCACCCCCGATGCGCCATTTCCTCTGAAAGGTCTTCAAGTGAATGTTGGCACCGTCAAGGACGGCAAGATCACCATCGAAGCAACGGGCGTGGATGTTCCCGACGTCAAGAAGTGGTGAACACAACCGGGCGCCGCGATCGCGGCGCCCGTTCTGAACCCTAACCCCGGGCACAATACCATGCTGGAACTCAACAACGTAGAAGTGACCTATTCCGATGTCATCCTGGCGCTCAAGGGCGTTTCGATGAATGTGCGCGAAGGTCAGTGTGTTGCGCTGCTCGGCGGCAACGGGGCGGGGAAAAGCACGACGCTGAAAGCTATTTCAGGCACGTTGAAGTCGGAGGACGGAACTGTTTCGGCGGGCTCCATCACGCTGAACGGCACGCCGATCCAGAACATGGAAGCGTCAAACGTGGTCAAGACCGGTCTCATCCATGTGATGGAAGGGCGGCGCGTGCTGCGCCACCTCACGTCCGAGCAGAACCTTATCGTAGGCGGGCATATGGTGCCCAACTCCGCTGAGCTGAAAAACCGGCTGGATCATGTCTATACTTTGATACCTCGCCTGACCGAGCTACGCAGCCGAACCGCCGGATTCATGTCCGGTGGCGAGCAACAGCTGCTGCTGATCGGTCGCGCCATGATGGCGAAACCCAAGATCATCGCCATTGACGAGCCATCGCTCGGGCTCGCCCCGATGATGATCCGGGATGTCTACGCGGTGCTTAGGCAACTCAAATCCGAAGGGACGACCTTTTTCCTGGTCGAGCAGAACAGCGCCGCGGCGCTGTCGATCGCGGACTATGCCTATGTGATGGAAAACGGGCGTATCGTGATGGATGGCCCCGCCGACAAACTCGCGGACAACGAGGACATCAAGGAATTCTATCTCGGTGTCACCGCGTCGGGCGAACGCAAAAGCTATCGCGACATCAAACACTATCGGCGTCGCAAGAGATGGCTTGGATAGAAAGGGACAGACTATGAGTGAACTGCTCGACATCAAGGGCCGTACCGCATTTGTAACCGGTGCCGGACAGGGGGTGGGCCGTCAGGTCGCGCTGTATCTGGCGCAGCACGGAGCTGGCGCCGTTGTGGTCAATGATTTCCACGCCGAGCGCGCAGAAAGCGTTGCTGCGGAGGTGGAAGCCGCAGGCGTCAAGGCGCTTCCGTTGGCATTTGACGTATCCGATTTCGAGGCCGTTGGCGCAGCCTTTGCCGAAGCGCAGGGAACCTTTGGCGGCGTTGATATCCTGGTCAACAATGCGGGCAACGCCGGGCCGACGTCCCGGCTTGACGATCTTGTGCCGTTCTGGGAATCTGACCCAACCGAATGGCGTCGTTGGATGGCCACGAATTACGACGGGGTGCTGAACTGTACCCGCCACGCGATGCCGTTGATGGTCAAAGGCGGCTATGGGCGGATCGTGACCGTCATCTCTGACGCGGGCCGCGTCGGAGAGCCGCATCTGGCGGTATACTCCGGTGCCAAGGCGGGAGCCGCGGGCTTTATGCGGGCCATTGCAAAGGCCGGTGGCCGGTTCGGGATCACCGCGAATTGCGTCGCCCTCGGCGGAACACGCACGCCGGCGGTCGCCGATCTGATCCCCGACGCAGAGACCGAGAAGCGGGCCCTGTCGCAATATGTGATCCGCCGGTTGGGAGAGCCGGAAGACCCTGCCGGCATGATCCTGTTTCTGTGCTCGGACGCGGCGAGTTGGATCACCGGACAGACCTATCCGGTGAATGGGGGGTATTCCTTTGCCTGCTAGGGCCGAATGTGGGCGGGCGACTTTAGTCGGATCCGCCCGCGAACACGCTGTCATTGTCAGCGCCAAGCTCGGGCGGAAGGCCCGAAATTCCGGATACAAAGTCATTGAATTTCAAGGGCTGAACCAGGAAAGTCTCGGTTTTGCCGCTGTCATGCGCGACGGTGCGCAGCAATTGCCGTGCACGTACATGCGGGTCGTCCAGCGTTTCGACCAACGAATTGAGCGGCCCCCAAGGCACGCCCGCGGTGTCAAACAGAACTCCCCAATCGGCACGCGTTTTGCTGACCAGCACCGCCGCGATCTCTTCGCGCAGTGCGTCCTTGCGGGCGACGCGGTCACGGCCTTTCAATCCGGCCAGGTCCGGCTTGCCGATCACATCGCAGAACGGCTTCCAGAACCAGTCCTCATGCGCGATGGACAGCGTCATCAGCTTGCCATCCTTGCAGGTGAAAACGCCATAGGCCGGTTCGGAGATGAATTCGCCCAACGGCGTGCCATTCGCGGCTGGAACGAGGAAGGCGGTGAGCATGGAGACCACTGCGTCCGACATCGAGACGTCCACGTACCTCCCCTGCCCCGTGCGCTCGCTGGAAACGACCGCCGACAGAATCGCAATGGCCGCGAACAGCGCCGCGCCGACATCCGCAAGTGGAATGGTCGGCAGCGGTCCGGGCTGTCCGGCATCCGCCTGATCGGCCAGCAGCCCACCGACACCTTCGTAGCTCAGATCGTGGCCCGCCCGGTCTCGATAGGGACCATCCTGCCCGTATCCCGAGATCGACACGTAAACGAGGCGCGGATTGATCGCGCGCATGTCTTCGAAACCGGCGCCGAGCGCCGCCAGTTTGCCGGGTCGGAACCCCTCGACGATGACATCGGCACCTTTAGCCAGATCGTGAAACTGTGCCATTCCTTCGGTCGATTTCAGGTCGAGCGCAACGCTGCGCTTGCCCCGGTTCAGCGCCCGGAACAGGGGTGGAAACTGCCGGGCCGGATCGCCGATACCCGGCCTTTCGACCATGATGACCTCGGCGCCCATGTCCGCGAGCAGCATTGTTGCATAAGGACCGGGGAATTGTTCGGCGAGGCTGAGAATTTTCATGCCGGCCAGGGGTGCAGTGCTCATATCAGGCTCCATCTGTCGTTTTCCGCGCGAGCGGGTCCGCCTCATAGCAGCGTATTTCAGCAAGAAAAGCAAGCCGAAAACCTAAAATACTGTTTTTATTCATGAGGTTAACGTGACTGAAGCACCCCCGACCCTATCCGTCGAACGTATGTCCAGAACCGAATGGATCACCCTCCAGCGGACTGACCAGATGAACGCCATGTCCATGCAGATGTTGCATGAGATGACCGCCGCCCTGGAGAACGCGATGTCCGACGACGCAGTCCGCGCCATCGTTCTGACCGGATCGGGGCGGGCGTTCTGTGCCGGTGCGGATCTCAAGGAAGTCGCCGGTTCCAATCATGAACCCGGCCAGCCGGACCTGCTCGATCTGGTCGATCATACCTTCGGCCTGATGCGCGACGGCCCCAAACCCGTGATTGCCGCTGTGAACGGGCTTGCCATGGCAGGAGGGCTCGAAATGGTGATGGCCTGCGATCTGGTCTTTGCCGCTGAAAGCGCCAAACTGGGCGATGCCCATTCCAATTTCGGCGTGTTTCCGGGGGCCGGGGGCGCAGCGATTTTGCCACGGCGGATCGGTCTGAACCGCGCCAAATACCTGCTGTTCTCGGGCGAAAACGTATCCGCACAGGACATGATGGACTGGGGACTGGTGAACAAGGTAGTCCCGGATGCGGAACTGCACGACGCCGTCCAAGCCTTCACCGACAAGCTGGCCGACAAAAGCCCTGCCGTGCTGCGCCGCATGAAAGCGGTCGCGAACCGGTCACTGAACGTCGACGAAGCTGCCGCCTTGTCTGAAGAAATGCTGAATCTGCGCGCGCACATGAGGTCGTGGGATATGCGCGAAGGTCTGGCGGCTTTCAATGAAAAGCGCAAACCGCAGTTTCGCGGCTACTGAACAAGGAGACTGCAAGATGCAGGATATCTATGTCGTTGGCGTCGGGATGACGCCGTTCGGGAAATTCCGGGACAAGACCATCAAGGACATGACGGGCGAAGCCGTCACCGCCGCGCTTTCGGACGCCGGGGTGACCGCTGATCGCATCGACGGTGCATTCTTCTCGAACGCGGTGCAGGGTCATATGGACGGCCAGCACATGATCCGGGGCGAGATCGCGTTGCGCGAGATGGGCATTCAGGGCATTCCGGTGGTCAACGTCGAAAACGCCTGTGCCAGCGCCTCGACCGGGTTCAAGCTGGCCGTGGATTTTCTCAAGGCAGGGAACGGTGATTGCTGTTTGGCCGTGGGTGCCGAGAAAATGTATTCGGATGACCGCGCGCTGATGTTCTCGGCCTTCGACAGCGGTTGGGATGTCAGCAATGGCGAAGAAGTCGCGCGGCGTCTGGCCGATCTGGGCGCCGGGGTCGAGGAACCGGAAGGGTCGAAATCGCCCAAGCCCTACAGCGTGTTCATGGATGTCTATGCCGGTTTCGCGCGGCTGCACATGAAGACCTTCGGCACGACGCAGGAACAGTTCGCGGCCGTCTCTGCCAAGAACCACGCGCATTCCGCGCATAATCCGCTGGCACAATACCGCGATGCGATGACAGTTGAACAGGTTCTGCACGCGCCGCCCATCACCTACCCGCTGACCCTTCCGATGTGCGCGCCGATCTCCGATGGCGCGGCCGCGGCGGTTCTGTGCACCGGCGAAGGGCTCAAGCGGCTGGGTCTCGATTCATCCCGCGCGATCAAGGTCAAGGCCGCGATCCTGCGCTCAGGCACCGACCGTCCGCCGGAGGATTACAAAAACCACCTGACCCGCCTTGCAGCACTTCAGGCCTATGAACAGGCGGGGCTTGGCCCAGAAGACATGTCGGTCGCCGAGGTACATGACGCCACCGCCGTGGGCGAAGTCATCCAGATCGAGAACCTCGGTTTTGTCCCGTTTGGCGAGGGTGGGCCAGCCAGCCTGCGCGGCGAAACAAAGATCGGCGGGCGGATCCCCGTGAACCCCTCTGGCGGGCTGGAATCCAAGGGGCACCCGGTCGGGGCCACCGGGATCGGACAGGTTTTCGAACTGGTCACGCAACTGCGGGGCGAGGCTGGCGCGCGTCAGGTCGAAGGTGCGAAGAATGCCATCGCCGAAAACGGTGGCGGCCTGCACGGCGTCGAAGAGGCCGCTGCCTGTGTCACCATTCTGGGCCGTTGAAACAAGGAAAAGAATATGGAAAACGTGATCGCCGCCGCTCAGGCAATCTATACAGACGAGCAGCGCATGTTGCTGGAAAACTTCCGCAAGATGGCCGAAGCGGAGTTCGCTCCGTTGGCAGAAAAATACGAGGATCTCGGCCACCCGCCGGATGCGGACACGCTGAAATCCCTGTTCGCCAAGGTCGAGGAATTCGGCCTGATCAGCGGACTGATACCGGAGGAAGACGGCGGTGCCGGGATCGACCGGATGACCTACGGCATCCTCTACGAGGAACTGGCCCGCATCTGGGCCGATTTGGCGATTGCGGTGCTGATCCAGGGCCATGCTGTTTTCGCGGTCAACCTGCTGGGCGATGCGGCGCAAAAAGAGACATATCTGAAGCCGCTCCTGCGCAGTGAACGCATTTGTGCCACCTGCATTTCCGAACCGGAAGTCGGCTCGAACGTGCGCGAGGTGAAGACCCGCGCGGAACGTAAGGGGGACAAGATTTTCGTTACGGGCCAAAAGCTATGGATTTCCAACGGGGCGCAATCGGACTTCGCAATCGTGGTCTGTAATCTCGACGATGGGATCTCCATGGTCATCGTCGATCGCGACAAGGGGGGCTATGAAAGCCGCGAGTTGCGCAAGATGGGGCTTGTCGGTGCCTCGACCTGCGAATTGTTCTTTGACCGGGCCGAAACGACGGACGCCCATGTTCTGGGGAACTCCGGCGGCGGTCTGTTCCAGACACTGAAGCTGTTCGAAAGCGCGCGTGTGTTTGTCGGCCTGACCAGCATCGGCATCGCCCAGGCCGCGCTGGAATGCGCCGTCAAATACGCGCAGGACCGCGAGCAGCACGGAAAGCGGATTGGCGGGCATCAGTTGATCCAGGGGTATCTGGCCGACATGGCCACCCATCTAGATGCAGGACGGCTGTTGTGCCAGCGCGGGCTGCAACTTCTTGATATGGGCGTGCGCTGCGACACCCAGACCTCGATGGCAAAATGGTATGCAACCGAGATGGCCGTCGAAATCGCCGGAAAAGCGGTGCAGATCCACGGCGGTAACGGCATCACCAAGGAATTTCCCGTCGAACGCCACTTCCGCAATGCGAAAGTCATGCCGATCCCGGATGGCACCACCGAGATTCAGAAGCTGGTGATCGGGCGGAACCTGACAGGGTTGAACGCGTTCTGAAAGCGATTCCTGCCCTGACAATGTAGGACCGCGCAAGTGACAAGGTTCGCGCGGCAGCGCGCACCTGCCACAGACGGCGTCGGGCCTTTGGCCCGTGCACATCGGGTTCTCCGTTTATCGAAGGGCGATTGCAGCTTCATGCGATTGCGCTGGCCGAAACCAATGTGGTGTTCTCACAAGCGGATGCTGGATCGCCTGGTTCTGACCGATCGGACGGCCGAACACGATGCGTTCGCGCGCATAGGCCGCCGCATTTTCCAGAACGTACATCCCGAACCCGACCTCTGCCGAAGCGACGACAATCCGCTCGGCGTTCCGTCCGTGCAGCAGGACCTTGAAGCACGGCGACGCGCAAAGGTGAATATGTGCGTGGTGTCAAGGACGACGTCCGGTTCAGTGACGCCAAAGCAGGAGCGGTGTGCCCCCCGGATCAGCGGCCGCAGCATCCGGGCCTTCCGTTCGTCGGTGCCAAAGCCGACCACAGGTTGCAGCCCGAAAATGTTGATCTGCACCGCAGAATTGGCCGCCGCACCGTAGCGCCCGATCTCCTGCATGACCAGAGATGCCTTGTTGATGCCGGGACCCGATCCGCCACTGCTCTTCCATGGTCACGCCATAGAAGCCGCCCTTTGCGATCTCGGCGGTGAAAACGTCGCAGCGGATATGGGCGATATGGGCTATGACCGGTCGGCCTTCGGGATCAAACAGGCGCGAGACGACACGGGCCACCGGCTCGCTGAAGGTGACGCCCAGCAAGTGGGCGGTGGCGACATCGGCCCGGACGATAGTGATGATCTGGTAGCCCGACAGGTCCGTCAGGCCGGTATGATCGCGCGACAGTTGCGAATAAAGCTGCGTTTCGTCGGCACCCTCGGGCAGCATGTCAAAATAGTGCTGCGGCAACCACAGATCGGCCAGCGAATAGGGCTGCGCCTTGGTATAATGGCGCTTGCGCACATGAAGCTGCGGCGTTTCCATCCCCGTCAGGTCGCGGCCAAGATCGGAAAGCGCCAGCGGATCGTGGGCGGGCGCGCGCGGCTTGATCTGCTCGGCCTGCGCGATGACAAAGATGCGCAGTCCGAGTGCGCTTTCGATCAGGCCCGCACTGCGCAGAACCCCCAAGGCCTGACGGACGGCCCCGTTCCTGTGTGGGACTGGGCAACCAAAGACGCTCAGATCCCTGCCGGTGGGCACGTCTACTTCGACTCTCAGCCCGGCTGCTCGTTATGCGGCTGAGATCCGGGCCAACCGTGCATAGGTTCGGCAACGTCGATCCCGACTCTGAAGACACATTGATATGGTACGAAAGCGGGCGAATTGGGTCAAACTTGCCGCACGGCGTTACCACCGAGCATAGCCACATCCGAGGATGGGAACCCGCGGTGGTGTAGCAAACCCGGTCAGCTGATCCGTGCGTTCATCCAATTCAGAACCGAAGCCACGTCTGCGACCGGTGAGGTTTGGCCGCATCAAATGACGGGCCGCACTAAATGGATCTATAGCGTGATCGTCGACTGCAGACCTGCTCGTGTCCATTCGAGACCCATCTTTGGTAAGGGTGTATCTGAAATCACGACAGACGGGATCCCGATGATCCACAGACTCTTGGATCATGACCTTTCTTTCCCAGATTCCGAACAATTTCTTCACGCATGATCTTAACAATCTCGTTTTCGGATCGCAGGATGACATCCGTTGGGGCACCAACCCCGACGGCGAAAAGACGAGAACTCTGGTGGCTGGGGAAAGGCATGGAGATCAATCCCGCGCCTTTGACAACTTGATCGGTGGAAAGATAGTACCCCTTGGCGCGGGTCTGGGCCAACGAGGCGACGAAGGCCTTCACGTCCACTGCCGGTTCGTCGGGCGCACGGTAGGCATTGATTCTTCGCAACAGACGGCACACTTCTTCATCGCTGAAGCGGCTCATCAGAACCCGCCCAAGCCCCGAAATTCCCAGCGGTCGTCGCGTGCCAAGTGAAATGTGGTGGATCGGCGACTTTTTCGGACGGATCAGGTGCACATATTCCGCGTCGTCACCGTTCTTGGTTGCCAGGACCACCACATGCCGGGTCCGTTCCGAAATAGCCTTCAGCAGCCGCTGAATGATGCCTTCACCGAACAGGTCGGGATTCATCCATGACCCCAAAAGCGGAACCCGCTCGGTGGGGAAATAGCTCTTCCGTTTAGCGTCGTGGGTCAGGAACCCCAACTCGACCAAACTTTTCAGGAGCGCCGAGGTGCTCGATTGCGGATACCCCAATTCCTTGGAGACCTCCACGACCGATAGCGGTCGACGAACCTCGTCGAAATACACCAAGGTCTGGCATGTGCGCGCGACCGATTTCACAATGGGGGTCCCGCGTGCCTTCACCGAAGCCCGATGCGCGTCATCCATAATCCCCTCCCGGCATACTATTATATGAACAGTATTCAGAAAGTAGAATGGCGGCGGATGTAATTTCTGTCAACTGTTAGAAAATTACACAAAGCCCGCCACATGCGTCGGAGGCTCGAGAAGGTGTCGGGTACGGGTGTCAGTTGCCTCCTCTCCTCGTGGGGATAATTACGCCATCTGCGGCCACGGCGCCTTGGCCACTCGGACCGATGATCAACGGGTTGACGTCAATGGTCTCAAGCGCGGCGCCGTGATGGGCCGCAAAGGCTGACAGGCGCGCGAGCGCGTCGGCGAGCGCGTCGATGTCGCGTTCGGGCGCGCCGCGGAATGCGTCCAGCAGCTTGCGACCGTGGATTTCGTCGATCATACGACGCGCTTCGGCGGGGCCGAAAGGGGCAACCCGGAAGGACACGTCCCCCAGGGCCTCGACCAGCACCCCGCCCAGACCGAACATCACCACCGGCCCGAATGCCGGATCCTGGGTCACGCCGAGTATAGCCTCCAGCCCCGGTGCGGCCTGTTCTGCCACAACCAGCCCGTCGATCCGCGCATCGGGCGCTTTCTCTGACGCCAGTTCCAGTATACGCGCCCCGGCAGAGCGGACCTCTTCGACCGAGCGCAGGTTCAGCGCCACGCCACCGATATCGGATTTATGCAGGATGTCAGGCGAGGCAATCTTGAGCACGATCGGAAAGCCTATCTCCTGCGCCGCCTCGGCTGCCGCTTCCGGGGTCTTGGCCAGAATTTCGCGCACGATCCCGATGCCGGCCTCGGCAAGCAGCGCCTTGGCCTCGATCTCGTTCACCATGCCGTCCGGCAACGGCGACAGGTCCGGCAGTTCGGGTATCGGGTCGTCTTCGCCCGCGCGCGCAAAGGATTTGGCGAAATAGCGCAATGCGGCCATCGCGCGGACCGCACGGGTCGGTTCCTCGAACACGATGAACCCCGACTTTTCATATGCGGCACGACCCTCGGGTTCGGTCAGCGAGCAGAACAGCATCGGCCTGCCGGGGTACTTCTCGCGGATGCGCTCCAGCCCGGTCCGGATGGCTTCGTTCATGTCGGCAACAAGACCGACCGTGGACATGAAGATGATGGCACCGTCAATTTCGCCGTCGCCAAACAACACATCCATGTTGGTTTCCAGCAGGTCGATCTGGTTCACCAATTGCGCCGTCACATCGACGGGGTTTCGGACACCGGCGAAGGGCAACACCGCTTTCAGCTTTTTCTGCGCATGATCGGGAAGCGCGGGCACATCCAGCTTCAGTTTCTCTGCCTCGTCGGCCATCAGCACCCCAACGCCACCGGACACCGTCACGAGGCCCAGCCGGTCGCCCTGCATCATCGACGCGGATTCGGCGCAGGCATAGGTCACATCGAACATTTCGTCGACAGAGTGCGCCCGGTAGACACCGTATTGCCGGAAAGCCGCGTCATAGACCGCGTCGGACCCTGCCAGTGACGCGGTATGCGACTGTGCGGCTTCGGCGCCAACCGCGCTGCGTCCGACCTTCATCATGACCACTGGCTTTTCGCGGGCACGGGCGAGTTCAAGAGCCTCGACCAGCCTGTCGCGGTCGGTCGCGCCTTCGAGATAGCCCATGATCACGCGGGTTTCGTCATCCTGCGCGCAATAGGCTACGGCATCGGCGAAATCGACGTCGCAGGAATTGCCCGTCGTCGCCCACAGGTTAACGCCCAGTCCGCGCATCCTGACGAGCGTCATGCAGTACGACCCGAAGGCCCCGCTCTGGCTGACGATTGACACGCCGCCGGGTTTGGGCAGGTACTTTTCAACCCCCGGCGTGAAGGTCGCGTAAAGGTTGTGGCGGACGTTGGCGATGCCAAGGCAGTTCGGCCCGACAAGCCGCATACCGCCTTCGCGCGCGATATCGACCATGCGCGCCTGAAGCGCTGCACCTTCGTCATTGACCTCGGAGAACCCCGAGCTGAAGATCACCGCGCCGCGCACGCCGCGCGCCGCGCAATCCTCGACCGCCTGAACCGCCAGCCGCGCAGGCAACGCGATTACCGCCAGATCCGGTGTCGTCGGAGCCTCGGTGATCGACGGATATGCCGTCAGCCCCTGCACCTTGGACGTTTTCGGGTTTATCGGCAGGATCGTACCGTCGAACCCATGCCGCCTGAGAAAATCCACCGGTCGTCCGCCGATGCGTTTGGGATCACTCGACGCGCCGATCACGGCAACAGAACGAGGGGCGAAAATGGCATCCATTCCGTCAATTCGCATGGGTTTTCCTTTGATGTTCGTATTAATAGGATTTCGGCAGGCCAAGCGCGTGCTCCGCAATGAACGACAACACCAGTTGCGGTGTGACCGGCGCGATGCGGAACAGGATGGCTTCGCGCACCAGACGCTCGACATGGTATTCCTTGGCATATCCGAAACCGCCGAATGTCAGCTGCGCGGTCTGCGTCGCCTTCACCGCCGCTTCGCCGGCCAGGTATTTGCCCGCATTTGCTTCGTTTCCACACGGCTTGCCAGCATCGTAAAGCGCGCCGGCGTTCATTGCCATGAGGTTGGCCGCTTCCAGTTCGGCCCAGCAGGCGGCCAAGGGGTGCTGCACACCCTGGTTCTGGCCGATCGGCCTGCCAAACACGACACGCTCATTGGCGTAATCCGCAGCGCGGCGCAGCGCGTTGCGCCCGATGCCAACTGCTTCGGCGGCAATCAGAACCCTTTCGGGGTTCAACCCGTGCAGGATCTGGCGAAAGCCCTGACCTTCCTCGCCGATCAGATCCTCGGCCGGAATCGGCAGCCCGTCGATGAACAGCTCGTTTGAATCGACACATTTGCGGCCCATCTTCTCGATCTCGCGCACCGTGACGAATGTCCGGTCGAGATCGGTGTAGAACAGGCTCAGGCCTTCGGTCGGTTTCTTGACCTCTTCCAGCGGCGTGGTACGCGCCAAGAGCAGGATCTTGTCGGCAATCTGGGCGGTCGAAATCCAGACCTTCTGCCCGTGCACGACATAGCGGTCGCCCTGACGCACGGCACGGGTCTTCAGCTTGGTCGTGTCCAGGCCGGTGGTTGGTTCGGTCACGCCGAAACAGGCCCGTTGCGCGCCGGCCACCAGCGGCGGAAGGTGCTTTTTCTTCTGGTCGTCGGTGCCGAATTTGACAACGGGATTGAGTCCGAAGATGTTCATGTGCACCGCCGAGGCCGCGCTGTTGCCGCCCCCTGATTCCGCGATGGCCTGCATCATGATGGCCGCATCGACGATGCCCAGACCGGCGCCGCCGTACTCTTCGGGGATGGCGATGCCCAGCCAGCCATCGCGGGCCAACTTTTGATGCAATTCGTGCGGGAATCCACCCTCGCGGTCCCGGTCTAGCCAAAATTCATCATCGAACTCTTCGCAAATCCGAAAGATCGCGTCCCGAATTCCCTGCTGCTCCGATGTCATTTGATAGGTCATGATTTTTCTCCTTCATTCTCGCGGACCCCGATCAGGAGTCCGGCTCGCCAACCGTGCCATTATCAATCAACGCGGCAATCTGTTCGGGGTCGAAACCAAGCTCTTCCAGCACCGCACGGCTGTCGGCCCCCAGTTCGCCGCGTCCGAGCCAGCGCAATCGTCCCGGCGTCTTGTCCAGCTTTGGCACGGGTCCGACGACCCTCGTGTCGTCTCCCTCGACCCCAACGATGTCGCCGCGCGCCGCGATCTGCGGATCGGCCAGGATGTCATCGACGTCATAGACCATCGCCGCCACGGCATCGTGGGACTTGAAGATGTCGATCGCTTTCTGCGCGTCATGCTGTGCCACGAATGCGCCGAGCCGGTCGACGATCTCTTCCGTATGATCCGCAAAGCCATCCAAGCTTTGGAATTGCGGCTGTTCAGCCCATTCCTGTCCGCCCGCGGCTTCCAATAGGCGTCGCCCGGTCGCCGCGCTGCCTGCGCTGACCGTGACCCACTTCCCGTCCCGAGCGCGGAATACGCCCGCCGGGGCGTAGGCGTTGGGAGCCTGAAGCCCGTTTCGATCAACCGGCAGGCCCGCGCCGGTCCGCGTTGGAACGTGATAGTCGATCAGACGCAACAGCGGCTCGAAGATGGCCAGATCCACCACCTGCCCCCGGGCGCTGCCGTTGTGCACCGCATGAAGCGCCATCATCGCGCCGTAGGCCGCCATAAGGCCAGTGGTTGAATCTGCCGCCGGAAAGCCGGGGTGCATCGGTGCGTTGTCGGCAAAGCCGGTCATGTTGGCCAGTCCGCTCATGGCCTCGCCGGCTCGACCGAAACCGGGCCAGGAGGACCGCGGCCCGGTCTGGCCATAGCCCGAGATCCGCACGATCACCAGATCCGGGTTCCATTCATGCAAGACCTCCGGCGCCAATCCCGCTCTTTCAAGCACACCGGGGCGAAAGTTCTCGATCAGAACCTGCGCGTTTTCGACCAGGCGGCGCAGAACCTCGCGGCCCTCGTCGGTCTTCCAATCCAGCGCCACCAGCCGCTTGTTTCTCGCCAGTGTTTTCCACCAGACACCTACACCATCCTTGGCGCGCGCGCTCAGAACCCGCAGCATGTCGCCCTGCCCCGGTCGTTCGATCTTGATCACCTCGGCACCGAAATCGGAGAGCAGCGCGCCGCACATCGGCGCGGCAATCACATGCCCCAGTTCAATCACCCTGAGATCGCTCAGCGGCCCGTCTTTTACCTTCATTCGGTCGTCTCCCAGATTGTCATTTCCCGGTCGTCAAGCCCCAACCTCTAGGTTCAGCGCTCTCAGTCTCCCCGGAACCGAAATACATTGCGAGAATAATCGAACGCCCGTTAGATCTTTGGAAAAGGCAACGACGTTTTCACTTGACGGAGGAAGAAATGGTTGAGTTAGACACGAATCGAATGGCTGAGCGCCGACGCACGGTTGCACAGGCATTGGACGGTCTGTTCGATCCGGGTACCATCGCCGTGGTCGGGGCGTCCCGCACCAGGGGCAAGCTCGGACAAGCCGTGCTGGCGCTGCTGAAGAGCAACGGCTATCGCGGCAGGATCATCCCGGTGAACCCTTCGGGCGGCGAGATCGAGGGCCTTGAGGCTGTACGCAGCCTGGAAGAGATCGACGGTCCGATTGACGTGGTCGTTCTGGCCACCCCGGTCGGTGTTGCACTTGATGCGCTGGAAAACTGCACGCGGCTCGATGTCAAAGTCGTGGTCGGGGTGACGTCGGGGTTTTCGGAAGCCGGGGAAGACGGGCAGGAAAACGAACTGCGATTGCGCAGGATCATGCAGAACGCACCCTTTCGCCTGGTCGGACCGAACTGCGAAGGCGTGGTGCGCCCCGCGTCGGACCTGCAACTGACCTTCAGCCCCATGTTCAACGACCTCCGCCCCGGCCCGGTAGCGATAATCTCCCAATCCGGCGCGCTTGCGGGTCTTATGGCGCTGCGCCTGGGCGAACGCGGCGTGGGGATCAATGCCATCGTCTCCAGCGGTAACGAAACCGATCTGACGGCGGCAGATCTGCTCGACTACCTGGGAAACGACCCGCAGACGCGTGTGGTTCTGTGCTATGTCGAGGAACTGCGCGACGGGCGTCGGTTCGTCGAAGTTGCACGCCAACTGGCAAAGGCAGGCAAACACGTCGTTGCGGTCAAGGGCGGGCGCAGCCGCGCCGGATCGCGCGCGGTCCAGTCGCATACCGGCGCGATGGCCGGAGACGACCGGGTGATCAGCGCGGTGTTTCGTGAAACCGGGGTAATCCGCGCGCGCGAGTCCGTGGCCGCTGTCGATGCCGTCACGGCGCTCGCCGCGGGGCGGCGGCCTGCCGGCAACCGGGTCGGCATCATCTCTGTCACCGGCGGGCTTGGCGTCGAGATGACCGATCTGGCCGAAAGCGCGGGGTTCGAGGTGCCGGTGCTGGCCGAGGCGACGCAGACCGCGCTATCGCGCTATGTGCCGTTCTACGGGTCGGTCTCGAACCCGGTCGACCTGACCGGCGTGGTTCTGGCGAATCCCACCTATGTGGGTCGCTGTCTGGAGGCCGTTGCCGATGATCCGGGCGTCGATATCGCTATCGCAATCATCACATTTGTGCCGGATCAACAGTTCATCGAAGCCTTGGCCGAAGCGTTCGACAGCACCGGCAAGCCGATCCTGATCGTCTGGACCGGCGCTGCGCGCAGTAATGCCTCGGGCGAGGCGCTGCGCGAACGGGCTGTTCCGGTGTATGATTCGCCCGCGCGGGCGGCGTCGGGCCTTGCGGCGCTGGCAGCCACGACGGGAGAAGTATCATGACCCCCAGAGAAACACTGGAAAGCTGGCACCGTGCCGGGCGCAAAGTGGTGCACGAGGCCGACGCGAAGGACCTGCTGCAGCGGATCGGCATACCGGTGCCAAAACGCAACCCCGCCGAAGGGCGCTGTGTCGCCAAGCTGTGTCACGACGACTATCCGCATAAATCCGATCATGGCCTTGTCCGGCTGGGGCTCTCGCCCGAAGAGGCGAAGCGAGCCACCACCGAAATGGCGCAACGGTTCCCGGGCGGCACGACGCTGATCGAGGAAATGGAAGACGGGTCCGTGGCCGAATGGATCATCGGCTGTAAACGCGACGACACTTTTGGCCCGATCGTTCTGGCCGGTCCCGGCGGCATTCTGGTGGAACTGATCGACACGGCCGAAATCCGGCTCGCTCCGGCAAAGCCACAAACCGCCGAATCTATGGTGCGCTCGGGTCCGGGCGCCAGGATGCTGGCTGGCCTGCGCGGCGCGGAACCGGCCGACCGGGGGGGCCTGGCGGACCTGATTTCGCGCATATCTGTTTTCTTCGCCGAAAACGCCGATCTGATCTCGGAAATTGAAATCAACCCTGTGATGGTTCGGGCGGACGGGAAAGGTTTGGTCGCTGCCGATGCCTTGATCGTGTTGTCACCTAACGCGGATGAACAGGAGAGTTAAACGTGATACGTCACCCTTTCGGAGAGTTGTCACTGGGCCAGACCGGCGTGTCGAGCGGGCGAACGATGACGGAAACCGATGTCGTTAATTTCTGCATGCTTACCGGGAACTGGCTTGAACTGCATTCCAACATTGAGCATGCCAAGGAGGCGATCTACGGCCAGCGTCTTGTTCAGGGCAGCCTCGTGTTTTCCATCGTCAATGCGATGATCCCCTTCGACAGCTCCGTGCTCGCCGCCTTCTACGGCTGCGACAAGCTGCGCTTTCTGCGGCCGACCTTCATCAACGACACCCTCTGGGCGCGCGTGGAAATCGTCAATCTGAAGGACCATGACGAAAAGCACGGCGTCGTGACCAGCAAGCTGGAAGGCATCAACCAACGCGACGAAACGGTCCTGCGCTGCGAATTCAGTCTGCTGATCCGCAAGACACGTCTGGATCGCCCCGGAGAGCCCGCCAAGATCCGCGCCGCGCATGACAAAACACACGGAGAGAACGCATGAACTTTCTGACACCCGAACAAGAGATGTGGCGCACCACCGTCGCGCGTTTCATCGACGAAGAGATCGGCCGCGACTACATCCGCAAATGCGACCGTGAGCGCGAATACCCCTATGAGGCCTACGAAAAGGTCGCCAAGCAGGGCTGGCTTGGCATCCTCTTTTCCGAGGAAAGCGGCGGGCTGGGCGGCGATATCGTGGATTACGCCCTGATGTGCGAGGGGCTGGCGAAATACGGTTTCGATTTTTCCACCGGTCTGATGGTCGCCACCTTCACCGCGATGAACATCGAGAAATTCGGCACGCCCGAACAGAAAGAGCGCTACATCCAGCCGTTCCTTGATGGCGACATCCGCTTCTCGATTTCGATTTCCGAACCCGGCGCCGGGTCGGACGCGGCTTCAACCAAGACCCGCGCGCGGCGTGATGGCAATGGCTGGGTGGTAAAGGGGCAAAAGCTCTGGTGCTCGGGCGCAAAGGCCGACAATGCGATTCTGGCCATGCTGACCCGCACCGACCCCGACGCCCCCAAGCACAAAGGGCTTTCGGTGTTCCTGATCCCCAACGACGCTGAAGGGCTGGACATCCGCAAGCTGCCGACCCTGGCGCGGCGCGCAACGGGCACCACCGAGATTTTTGTCGACGATGTGAAACTGCCCGCCGACGCGCTGCTGGGGACCGAAAACGAAGGCTGGAAAATCATCACCGACCATCTGGAACTGGAACGCGTCGCCGTGGCCGCCGCCTATGTCGGCAACGCCCAGACAGCGGTGGACGACGCTCTGCGTTATGCCCATGAGCGGATACAGTTCGACAAGCCGATCTTCGACTTTCAGGTGATCCGCCACATGCTGGCCGATATGCAGACCCAGGTCGACGCCGCGCGGTTGCTGGTCTATCGTGCCGCCAACCTTGCCGCGGCCAAAACGCCCTGCACGCGCGAAGTGTCGATGGCAAAGCTCTTTGCCTCCGAGACCCTGCAAACCGTCACACGCAACGGCATGCAGATCCTCGGTGGTCATTCCATGCTGCCGGACGCGGATATGGAACGGTATTTCCGCGAAGGAATGCAAAGCACCATCGGCGGCGGGACATCGCAGATCCAGCGCACGCTGATCGCCAAGACCATGCGCCCGAACTGACGTCGGGACCGCATCGGAACGACGGGACAACAGGGAGAAAGAACCTATGAAGAACGGACGCGATCCGGTGATCGTCGGCCTTGCCGACGCGCCTATCGAGGACGGGAAATTCGTCACGAAGGCGTCGGTCTTGGGCCATGCCGCATTGGTGGCAAAGGCCGCCGTCGAAGAAGCCGGCCTGACGCTTGATGATGTTGACGGTCTGCTGACCGCCGGCATGTGGGGGGTGCCGGGGCCGGGACAGCTCGCCACTGTAACGCTGGGCGAATATCTGGGCATCATGCCGACCTACGTTGACGGTACCAATATCGGCGGCTCTGCCTTTGAAGCGCATGTCGCCCACGCCGCGATGGCATTGCGCGAGGGCTATTGCGAGGTTGCGCTGATCGTTTACAGCTCCGACCAGAAATCCCTGCGCAGCCGCAATCTGGGCGGGCGTCCCTCAGTTCTGTCGATGCAGCACGAAACCCCTTACGGGATGCCAACGCCTGTGGGTGGCTACGCGATGGCCGCACAACGTCACATGCACGAATACGGCACGACCTCCGAGAATCTGGCCGAGATTGCCGTTGCCACCCGGAAATGGGCACAGTTGAACCCTGCAGCGACACGGCGCGATCCGCTGACCGTCGACGACGTTCTGTCCAGCACGATGATCTCGGAACCGCTGCACCTGCTCGACTGCTGCCTTGTCACCGACGGCGCGGGCGCCATCGTGATGACCACCGCCGAACGCGCCAAGGACCTCAGGACCAAACCCATTGCGGTCAAGGGCTATGGCGAGGCGCACACCCATTGGGCCATCGCAGAGATGCCCGACCTTGCCCGTCTGCTGCCGGCGCAAAAGGCCGGCGAAACCGCGATGAAAATGGCCGGTGTAAGCCATTCCGACATTGACGTGGTGGAGGTCTACGACAGTTTCACCATCACGGTCCTGCTGACGCTGGAGGCGCTGGGTTTCTGCAAGATCGGCGAAGGCGGCGATTTTGTCTCTGGCCAACGCACGGCGCCGGGCGGCGCCTTTCCGATGAACACCAATGGCGGCGGCCTGTCCGCGCTGCATCCGGGCATGTACGGGATATTCCTGCTGATCGAGGCCACCCGCCAGTTGCGGGGCGTCTGTGGCGACCGGCAGGTCGCGGGAGCCGAGACCGCGTTGGTGCATGGCACCGGGGGCACGCTGTCCTCTGGCGCGACTGTAATTTTGCAAAAGGACTGAGCCGATGAGCACTGAACAACCGCTTCCGGTGATCGACCACGACAGCGCCCCTTATTGGCAGGCCGCGCATGAGGGCCACCTTGACATCCCGCTATGCGGCGATTGTGGCAAGCATCACTTCTATCCACGGGCGATCTGCCCGCATTGCCATTCCGACAATCTGAATTTCGATACGGTCAGCGGGCGGGGCGAGGTGCATACCTTTACCGTCGCCCGCCGCCCGGCGGGCCCGGCCTTTGCTGACGACGTTCCCTATGTTGTCGCGCTGATCGAGCTGGAAGAAGGCCCGCGGATGATGAGCCGGATCCAGACCGACGACCCGGAGAAAGTGCATATCGGGGCCAAGGTCGAAGTGACCTTCGTGAAAGCCAGCGACGAGATCACCTTTCCCTACTTCAGGATGACCTGAGACAGCAGGCACAGGTCCGCGCAACCAATCGTAAAAGGGCCGCCGCAGGTATTTTGCGGCGGCCCCGTTCTTTGAAAGAGCAGTGGCGTCACCCGGTGCTGAGGGTCTGCCGCTCTCCGCGCATAAACCGCCAAACGATCAGACCGGTCAATGCCAGCCCACCGATAATATCGGCCATCGGCGCGGCATAGAACAGCAAGGCAGCCGACGCCAGAAACACCCCCCGCCCAGGTATGGACAGCGTTCCCCGAAAGTAACCGCTCAACCCGACGCTGACCGCAAAGACGGCGGCGCTTGCCACGCCCAGATCCAGAACGATCTGACCGGTCCCGCCCTGCGCCAGAATGCCCGGTCTGAACACAAACAGGAAGGGCACCACATAAACCGCCCCGGCAAGCACCAGTGCACGACCGGCAACTTTCCAGAAATTGGCCCCGGCCAGCGCGGCGGCGGCATAGACGCTGGCGCAGACCGGCGGCGTGATGGCTGACAGAATCGCGTAGTAGAAGACGAACAGATGCGCCGTCAGTTCCGGCAGGCCAAGCCGCACAAGGCTGGGTGCTGCAACCGCCGCCGCCAGAACATAAGAGGCCGTGGTCGGCACATCCATTCCCAGCACGATCGACAGCACAGCCGCCAGCAGCAGGGCAACGATCAGGCCCTGATCGGACACTGAAAACAGCAGGTTCGAGATTTTGACCCCCGCGCCCGTCGCTGTCAGAACCTTGACGACGATCGCGGCACAGGCCAGCAACGCGGCAATCATCACCAGCGCGCGACCGGCCTCGACCATCCCCTCGTAAACGTCGCGGGCCAACCCGGTCCAACATGCCTTCAGCCCCTGCTCCCGTGTGTCGCGGCCAAAGGGGCGCACGGCTGCACAGGCCAAGATCAAAACGATGATCGACGCGGCACCGGCAAAGCTTGGCGTGTAGCCCTGGAACAGGAAATAGACCACCGTTGCGATAGGCAGGAACAGCGGGATCGCCTTGTCGGGTGCCAGGAAATCCGCCGGTTTCGGCATTTCGTTTTTCGGTGTGGGCTGAAGGCCCGTGCGGCGTGCATAAAGGTCCACTCCGAGCCATATCGCGAGGTAGTAGAGAAACGCCGGGCCCATCGCTGCCACAGCGATCTGGGTGTAGGGAATGTTCAGGAACTCAGCCATGATGAAGGCCCCCGCCCCCATCACCGGCGGGGTCAACTGACCGGCGGAAGACGCAACCGCCTCGACCGCGCCGGCAAAGGCCGGCGGGTAGCGCAGCCGCTTCATTGTGGGGATCGTAATCGACCCCGTCGCCATCACATTGGCCACCGCCGATCCGGTCACCGTCCCGAACATCGCCGAGGACAGCGCGCAGACCTTCGCAGGGCCGCCGAAGGTGCGCCCGGCGATCCATGTCGCCATCTTCATGAACACGTCGGTCGCCCCGGTGGACAAAAGCAATGCCCCCAGAAGCACATAGATCGTGATGACCCGCGCGCCGACATCCGCAAGATAGCCGAAAATACCGGTGGTCGAGCTGTAGAAGGTTTCGACCGCCGTGCGGGCCGAAACGCGCGGCGGGCGCCAGCCCCCGTCGATCAGATCGTATCCGAAGTAATAATAAAGAACGGTAATCAGTGCCAGCAAGGGCAGGAACCACCCGATCACCCGCCGGGCCGCTTCGAGCGTCAGCAAGACGGCCAGCAACCCGGCCGCCTTGTCGAGCGGCCCGTACTGTACCATGATGTCGGAAAAGCGATCCCGGTTGAGGATCACATAGAGGCACACGCCAAAGGCCAGCAGCCCGAGCGTGATGTCGATGGTCCGCTCCAGCCCGTTTCGACCGCCGGTCCGCGCTGCACGCGCGGCGTAAAGGAAAAACGCACCGCCCAGACCGAAGCCGATAAAGATCGGTCGTTGAACCAGCGGTTCGAACTGTCCGAACAGGGCATTGTAGAAATGCAAAGCGACAAATGCCGCAAACAGCGCGCCGAGCGCCTGTGTTCCGCGCCGTTGCCAGGGCGAAGCCTCGGCCGATGAGTGTCTCATTGTCGTGTTCCCTTTCAGGCGGCGGGGCGCAAATGGCGCCCCACTCGACCGGTCCTTCCGACCGGCAGCGTGACCGTCCGCAGTGCGGAATCAGTTACCCATGGCTTCTTTCCAGTAGCGCGCCGCGCCCGGATGATAGACGATACCGGCCTCCATCGTCGCGACGGCATCGGCGGCGATGTCGTACTCCGCCAATTGCGGCCAGGCCTCGACCAGCAGGTCCATGTTCTGGTGGATGCTGCGCGAGATGTCATAGGCCGTGTCGTCGTCCATGACGCCGGTGCGTGTCAGGAAAAAGACGTTGAGCTTGGGCACCCGCATCTCCTCGGACCCCGCAATAAGGCCTGCGGGAAGGGTTGTGAAACCGACGCCTTCCATGGCTTGTGTCGCCGCTTTTTCCTGCTCTTCGGAGAATCCGATCAACCGCATCTCTGTGCTGGTCATCAACTCTTGCAAGGTCGCATCGACAGAGTTTGCGGCCCCGTATTTGCTGTAGCCGATGATCTGGCGGTTCTTGATGCCTTCCACCGCGTCCCCGACGGCTCCGTGCACGAGGTCGGCGTTGATGTCGAACATCGACAGGACGGTGGTTGTCAGGTTCTCGGCAGCAGATCCGCGAATACCTGGATTGAATTTCTTGCCATCCAGATCGTCAAGCGTGGCCACACCCGATGCTTCGGTTGCGGCAATCAGCAGCACCGACGCGCTGTAGGGATACAGCGCCACCGTATCGGCAATGGCGTTTCCGTCGAACTTGCCGGTTCCGTTTCGGGCAGCGATCAGAATGTCAGTGGTGGCAAGGCCGAGATCGATTTCATCCCGCGCGAGGCGCAGAACATTATCCACGCTGGCGCCGGTTTCGATCACGTTGACGGTGGTATCCTCCATACCGGTCTCGATCGCCTTGCTCATCGCGACCGAGATCGTAAAGTGGCTGGACGTCGGGCTCGTGGTCCCCATCGTAAGGTCTTTGGCCGAAACCGCGCCGCCCACAAGAAGGGCACTGAGCGCCACTGCGGTGCCGATGGCCCCCCTGCTTCCGATTGTTTTGCGTTTGAACATGTCTTCCTCCCAGTTGTTGTTCAGAATTACCCGTACTTGCGCGTCAGGCGCGCAAAGTTCCGGTCTTGTCGATCCGCTCACGCAGAGCCGTCAGTTCCTCCTCTGTTGGCAGCGGCGTTTGCGGCACGTTCTGAGTGATCCCAAGGTCAAACCCCGTGTGGCGCTGAACCTCTGCGGCCGTATGGCCCGCGTGGACAGATTTCAGTCGCATCCGCAGCGTCGCCGGGTCGAAATCCAGAACCGCGCGGGGTGTCACTACGAACCGCGGCCCTTCGTTGGTCAGGCCGGCGACGCGCTTTGCCTCGGGGCCGGAAAGGTGCCCCGGTATGGTGACGAAATCTACTTTTTCGACAAAATTCCGCGTCGTATGAAGCGTCGGGCAGATGTAGAACCGCGTCGAAGTGTGGCAGTAGGACAGGTTGGCCGCCCCCGGTCCGCGCACCTTGGGCGCGTGCAGCGTGCCACCGACGTGATGCAGGTTGATGTTGCCATAGGCGTCATGCTGCAACCCGCTGTGAAAGAAGAATTCCAGCCCGTGATGGCTGTGGCCGAACAGCTCGATGAACGTCTCTGCGGCCTCGCAGCGGCCCAAAGCGCGGTCGTCCAGCATAGAGGGATAGAGCCGTCCCGGCTCGGGGTTGAAGAACATCTCTCCGCCGACTGTCAGGTTGGGTGCGTGCAGTTCGCGCGCCAGTGCGATCGCCGCCATCGGCACCAAGGCCGCAGCACCCGCCGCGCCCAGTTCGCCATCGGCCAGATCGCGGGCCAGCACCACGACCATCTGCTCAAGGGGGGAAATCGCAGCACTCATCCTTTCCGCGTCTCCGCGTTAAGCTGCGCGAGATATTCTGCGCCCCCGACTGTTTTGATATAGTCTTCCTGATCTTTAGGCCCGGTCACATGGCGCGCGATGTAGGCATCCAGCCCCGCGCGGTCGCCGGCCCGGGCGGCGTCGCCCAGATCGGCGTAGGCGTCGATATGATCCTCGTCCATCGCGTAATTGGGGAAGCTCGCGGTGGGATGCGCGCCGTAAGGCACTTCGACCACGGCGTCGACATAGTGTGATGGCACCGTGACCCGTGACGGGTCATCAAGGATCACCTCGTCCGGCACGATCCTGTCCACGCTGGCAATGACCATGTCCGAGGCGCGCGCCATCAGCTGATCGGCATAGACCATCGTGCTGAGATGGCGCAGGTTCCCCCAGCGGTCGGCTTCCTGCGCGTGCAGGAAGGTCACGCGGGGCCGGATCGGTCCGACGGCGTGGATGCGGCGGCCCGAAAACGGACAGTCGATTTCGCGGATCAGCGGATTGTGCTTCAGCACGTCCGACCCCCGCAGCGCGTCGATCGGCTGAAACGGCACACCGTGGGCCGACGCCATCAGCCCCCCAACTACGGTCAAGGCATCAAGTGCATGGGCAGTCACCTGCCCCGCCTCGACCGCGCTTCTGAAATTGGGGCAAAGACGGTTCTCCAGCGTGACGCCGGGAATGAACACCTGCTCGACCGCGCCCGCCGCGATCATCAGATCGACGTCATAGCCCGCACCGGGCGAGGAATAGATATGCAGGCCCTTTGCCCCCACCGCCAGCAGCCCGCGCACCAGAGCGACCGGCCTGCCCTGCTTGAACAGCCCGCCAAGGCACAGGTCCGGACGTTCCCGCAAAGCGTCCCGGGCCCGGCGCGCTGCGTCCTGCAGCCCCGTGACCTTGCTGCGGCGCGTGAGTGTCGTTTGGCCTTCCATTGTTCGGTACGTCGCTCCGATGCTGCTGTTTTACCGGGCCGACCGCCGGGGAGTTTTCGCAGAACAACTGTACTCGACCGCACGCGATCCAGCACCTTCCGGGATGTGACGGAGGTGATCGAACACATATGTGCGATTGGCCGCGCAGGGCGCATGGCGCAGGATCAGGACATCAGAGCGGGCCTGCCGACGACAATGAGAGCAATGAGAAGGATGCTGACCAGACCGAACAGCCCGTTCCATCTCAAACCGATGGTCAGGGGCCGTTCCCTGACGATGGAAGACGCATAAACGACGGCGGTGATGGCAAGCCTCATACAAATGATGCTGCTCCATCCACCGGCCAGCGCAAGGCCCGGAGCAAGGGGTGACAAACCATCCACGCCGATGCGAATGACCACTTCCGCCAGCAACACCACCGAGATCATCGGGTGCATACCCAGCAGCCCCGTCAGGAATACCGTCATGATCAACAGCACAACGGTCACGTCAGGCCGCGTTGCGATCCAGCCAAGAGGGTCGGCAATCCATTCGACGGGACGACCTAAAGTGCGACAAGGCCGATGAACCCCGCCGAAGCGGTAACGCTCATTTCGGTCGCGAATCCCGGTGCCCGTTTCACGAACCGTCGCGACGTGTCGGAAATGCTGCCGGCAGACCCGACCAGAGAAGGGCATAAACCGGCACGATGGTAATCAGGACGGTTTGGAAACTGTATTCCGTCGCTCTGTCCAGTATCACGACGATGCCACCCAGCATAAGGATATGACCCACAACGACTACGACCGACCAACAGGCCCAGCCCGGCAAGGCCCCGGTCAGGGGCGCAACCCTGCCGCGCGCCGACGGCGGACGTCACCATTCGACCGAGTCGAACAACCCCCCCCAAAGAAAAAGCACCCCGGCCAGCCGGGTTTCGTGCGGCGGGCCGTTTCAGAGCATCAATGGACGGCATCTGCACCCGCTGTTACGAGGCATTTGGCCTGCCTGCAAAGCTGCGCCAGTTCCGGACACGCTGGTCGGGCTGCGATGTTCTGGATGCCAGCTTCATCCGCTGCGGCCCGCAATGCGCCTTTGCCTTCCAGACCATTCGCGCAGACATCCCCAACCGCAGTTGCGCTTCGCTTCAACGTTATTCCGACACGTCCGGCGTTTGATCTCCAAAAGGGTTCAGATGAAGGATGGCCGTCCGGCTGCTTTAACCCTGCGGGGATCACAACGCGATAGCCCAGTTCAACACATATGTGCGAAAAGGGGGTCATCTGAATTGATAGCACCTCCTGACTTGGGGCAATGTGCAGTACCAGAGAGGATCAGGACATGGTCAGCGATTTCACCCGCCGTCTGACGCGGTTCATCACCGCGCGGCATCGGCTGGACACGCCAAATGCCGAGCAGGCCGCGCTATGCGTGGAAGATACGGTGGCTGTTATCTACGGCGGCTGGCACGCGCCGGTGGTCCGCCGGCTGGCGGCACTTGACGGGGACGAGGCCGCAACACCGGTGGGTTCCGTCGGAGAGCGCGGCGTCGAACGGGTCGCGTTCCTCAACGCCGTTGCCGGTCATGCGCTGGATTTCGACGATGTCCACACCCTCAGCGTCACCCACCCCAGCGTAGTGCTGGTGCCCGCGCTGCTGGCCATGGCAGAGGCTCGACCCGAGACGACCGCCCGCGTCGGCCCCGCGCTTGCGGTGGGAACAGCCGTCAATGTGGCGCTGGGTCAGGTTCTGGGCTTTGGTCACTACGCCAAGGGCTGGCACGCCACATCGACGATCGGGGCTGTAGCTGCTGCGGCGGCGGTCGCGCATCAGCTTGCCCTCGACGAAGCGGCAACCGGCAACGCGCTGGCGCTGGCCGCATCGCAGGCCGGTGGATTGCAGATCAATTTCGGCGCGATGGCCAAACCGATCCAGGCCGGCAATGCTGCCCTCGTCGGGGTGCGGGCCGCCCGCATGGCCGAGGCCGGAATCACCGCCGCACCCGATATTTTCGCGCCGCGCGGATTCTTCGATCTTTATGCCGGTCCGGACGGGCTTGCTGCCGACCCTGCCAAGGTGGAGCCAAGAATTGATCTCGGCAGCGTGTCACGCAAGCTTTATCCCTGCTGCTATCTCACCCACAGGATGATCGCCGCAGGGCGGCACCTTTACGCCCAACGCGGAGGAAACGCGGTGCCCGATGGCTCTGTGATCGAAATGACAGTGCCAAAGGGCGTCATGCTGCCCCTGCATATCGTTGATCCCAACGATGGAACAGAAGCCAAGTTCTGCGCCGCCTATACCTTGTCGGCAGCCTTGCATCAGGGCCGGGTCGGGCTTGCGGATTTCGAGGACGACAGTCCTCACCGCCCCGAGATCCGCCGTCTCATGAGCATGGTAATCATCGAAACCAAACCGGACGCGGGACCGGATCGCGTCGGTGTGGACCACGGAGCGGTCCATGTCCGCCTGCGCAGGGGGAACGAAACCCTTGCCGAAACCTCGGTCGCGGCGCATCCCGGTTCGCCCGCAGACCCGGCAAGTCCCGCCGAGATCGGTGAGAAGATCGCCGATTGTCTTGAGAAATACCGCAAGAACGGTGGCACGCCACCCGCCACCGGGGCGTTTCGTAAGGAACTGCGCACACGTCTTCATCTGCCGCCGCTGCGCGATCCGGCGACCCCCGATGGCAAATCGGACCGGTCCCGGAACAGAACACCGGGACAGGGCGCTGCTGCCGCCAACCAAGCACCTTTTGAAAGGACCACCTGATGGAATCAATGATCCATGACATGGCCGAGCGGCTTTTCCGCGACCATGTCCACCATCGCCTGCGCGCGGATGCCGCTGCCGGGCAATGCCCCGAGACGCTCTGGACCCGGATCGAAGAGGCCGGGCTGCACATGGCCCTGGTGCCCGAAGAGGCTGGCGGTTTCGGCGTGCCCGCCGCCGAGGCGCTTGGGCTGGTGCGCGTTGCCGGTGCGCACGGCTTGCCATTGCCTCTGGCCGAAACACTGATTGCAAATGCGGTGCTGGCGGGCGCGGGTTTGGCGCTGCCCCGCGGCAGGCTGACCATCGCCGAGGACGCGGCGCTGCGGCTGGAACGGCGCGGCGGTGCTCTCCATGCGAGCGGTCACCTGGCGATGGTGCCTTTTGCCCGCTGGGCGGACCGGATCGTGACCATCGCCGCGCTGGACGGCGTCAACCATGTTCTGTCCCTGCCGGTCAAGGATCTGACAGTCACCCCGGCGCAGGATCTCGCCGGGATGCCGCGCGACGATGTTGCGGTCGACCTTGCGCTAACGGACGCTGATGCCGCTCCCGCGTACCGATCAATGGGCGGAATGCGCGGGCTTGGTGCGCTTGTCCGCAGTCTGGCCACGGCCGGCGCGCTGGAGACTATCCTGCGGATGAGCGTCGAATACGCCAATGATCGGGTGCAATTCGGGCGGCCGATCGGCAAGTTTCAGTCGATACAACAATACCTCGCGACAATGGCCGGAGAAACCGCCGCGGCGCGTGCGGCCGCCGAAATGGCGGCCGGCAGCTATGACACCGCCGCCTTCGCGCTGACCGTTGCCGCCGCCAAAAGCCGCTCCGGAGAAGCTGCGCAGACGGTCGGTGCGCTGGCCCACCAGATTCACGGGGCCATCGGCTATACTGAGGAACATGCGCTGCACCATTTCACCAAACGGATCTGGAGCTGGCAAGACGAGTTCGGCACCGAATTGGACTGGAACAGGGAATTGGGGCGTGCCGCCCTGTCGAGCCCCCACGACACTTTCTGGCACTTCATCACCGACAGCACTGCACAAGGCGTTCTGACATGACACTCACCGCATTCCCCCCGCCCCCGTCCGGCGCCGATCACAACGACCTGCGCCAGGAGGTCCGCGCGTTCCTGGCTGAGGAACTGGCCGATTTCTCGCCCGAGAAGCGTGCGAAATCATGGAACGGGTTCAGCCGGGACTTCTCGCGCAAGCTGGCGCAACGCGGCTGGGTCGGTATGACCTTTCCCGAGGAATACGGCGGCCACGCGCGCAGCGCGCTGGAACGCTATGTCGTGTCCGAAGAACTGCTGGCCGCCGGCGCGCCGGTAATCGCGCACTGGATCGCCGACCGCCAAAGTGGCCCTCTGATTCTGGCCAAGGGAACCGAAGAGCAAAAACGCGCGATCGTGCCGCGCATCGCTGCGGGCGAGCTGTGTTTCTGCATCGGGATGAGCGAACCCGATTGCGGCTCAGACCTCGCGGCGACGCGCACCGTCGCCACCGAAGTCGAGGGCGGTTTCCGCGTCAACGGCACCAAGGTCTGGACGACCTACGCCCATGTGGCCGATTACATGATCCTGTTTTGCCGCACCGGCAAGAGCGACGACCGCCACGGCGGGATGAGCCAGCTTCTGGTCGACCTCAAGGCCACGAAGAATATCCAGATCAGCCCGATCATCGACATGGCCGGAGAGCATCATTTCAATCAGGTGATTTTCGATGACACGTTCCTGCCATCCGACGCGCTTCTGGGCGAAAAGGGCGAGGGCTGGTCACAAGTCATGAGCGAACTGGCTTTCGAACGCAGCGGACCGGAACGGTTCCTGTCGTCCTTTGCCCTGATCGAGGAACTGATCCGATTGCTGCGGCAAGACGCCACAGAGGCCCAACAGGCCGAGATCGGCCGCCTGTCCGCGCATCTGATGGTGCTGCGGCAAATGTCGCGCTCGGTCGCCGGGATGCTGAACGTGGGCAAGAACCCCGCGCTTCAGGCCGCCATCGTCAAGGATCTCGGCGCGCTCTTCGAGCAGGATATCCCGCGTCTGGCCCGAAGCCTGATTTCACGTCCGGCCGTGCCCGGAGGACGCGACAGCTATGCGGCGGTGCTGGCCTATACCGAACTTGCGGTGCCGTCGTTCTCGCTCCGGGGGGGCACCCGCGAGATCCTGCGCGGCATCATCGCACGCGGGTTGGGCCTGCGGTAACGAAGGGGTCCGACCGGACGGATCGGCGCGCACCTAATTCAGGGCAGTTCCGGTCTGGTCCGGACGATAGCCTAGCGCAAGAGAAAGCTGTTCGGCGCTCGCTTTGGCCGCTGTCACGCACAGTTTCCGGTTCCGGGCGGCGCGTTCCAGCGGCGCGCCGATCACCAAAGCCCCTGCGAGATTTCCATCGGCACGAAACACGGGAACTCCGAAGCCCGCTGCATCGACATGCGCCGTACCGACCGTTCTGGCGTAACCGGTTTCACGAATTTCCGAAACCATGTGCCGCAATGCGTTTTCGTCGGTGATCGAATTGCCGGTAAGCGGCGTCAGTTCCGTCCGTTCGAAGTAGGCATCAAGCTCCTCTGGGGTGTCATAGGCCAGCATGACAAGACCCGATGCCGAACAGAACAAAGGCCGGTCGACTCCCGTCTGGGCCACGTACCGCACGGGCTGCGGGCTTTCGATGACCGACGAATAGACCACACGATCGCCATCGCGAACAGCGTAGAGGACCGTCTCGCCGGTCTGTTTGACGAGGTCGTTCATTACCCCGCGCAGGACCGACCCGAACGGGTGGTTGGCCAGGATGGACTGGGCGAACTGAAAAATCCGTGGCCCGAGGAAATACGCGTCGTTCTCGCGCATCAGGTAACTCATTTCAGTGAGGGGGCGCAGCAGCACCAGCAAACTGCTCTTAGGGCAATCCAGCGCGCTGCTGAGTTCGGACAGGGACATGCGCCGGTTGCTTTGCGCGAGCAGATCGAAAAGCGACAGAATGCGGTTTAGCGACCGTGGCCCTTCCGATGTGCGTCCGGCAGATCCAATTCCGTCAGATTGCGCGGTTTTCATGGTCGACGCCTCCAGTTTCGCGATGCGACAAGGTATTGGCAAAACCAAAGCGGCAGTCCACCCATATTCGGCCGGGATCGGACCTGCGCAGCGTACCAAAAAAGGTCTAGTCCTCTCCCGGTTCCTTGTCCGCCGTGCGTGCCTTGATCATCCGCAGGGGCGTGTAGTCCAGCACCTGCTCCCCGGTTTGTTTGAAAACCCTGTTCCGGGTCCGAACCAGGCCGCGGTTCGGCCGGCTCTTCGAGCGGCGCGACTCGATGACCTCGACCTCGCAATGGATCGTGTCCCCCGCGAAGGTCGGCCCCAGAACCTTCAGCTCCATTTCCAGAAAGGCAAAGCCCGTGTGTTGCATCGTGGACTGGGTCAGCAGACCCTCCATGAAGGTATAGACAAGCGCGCCGGGGGCGGCGAAGCCGTCGATATTGGATTCCTTTTCGCGAAAGTCGCTGTTGATGAACAACACTTCGAGCATGCCGGTGACACTGACGAAATTCGTGATGTCTGTTTCGGTCACAGTACGGCCGATGGTCCGAAATTCGCGCCCCACCGGCAAATCTTCATAACAAAATCCAAGGCCCACAGTTTCCATGCCGCTCTTTCTCCTGTCGAGTCCCATCTGGTGCGAAGGTACGGCCACGCCAGTCCCGCGACCTGAACATTCCCCGCTTTCCGCAGGTTAAGGTGCAACAGCGAGACTAATCAATCGAAGCGGCCACTTTTGTGGGGCGCACTCGAATCAAGCACATCCGTGATGAATCCGGTTTGGCGGTCCGTTTCGCCGTTCTCGATGCGACATTGCACATATGTGGTTTCGCACGACCACCGGGCGTTAGTGTTTGGTCAGGCCCGATAGCCAACCTACCGTCGGCCAACACCCACTCGATCTTCACAACTGCAAGGAGGTACTCCGGCATGAATTTCGGATTTTCCGAGGAGCAGGATACCATACGCGAAACACTGGCCCGGATGCTGGGCGATCACGCCACCCTGAAGAGCGCGCACAACCGGCTCGACGGCGCCGACGGGTTCGATACGGCCACCTGGTCCGTACTGGCCGATGGCGGCTGGCTTGGCCTCGCCATATCGGAAGCGGAGGGTGGCGCAGGGATGGGCGCGGTGGAACTGGCGATCCTTGCCGAGGAAATCGGTCGCAGTCTGGCCGCAGTACCTTACCTGCCGGCCCTGTGTATGGCGGTTCCGGCCCTTCAATCCGCCGGAACGCAAGACCAGCGCACATCGCTTCTGCCCGGCATAGCCAAAGGCCGCACGATCATAGCCACGGCGCTTGCCGAGGGCGGCGGGCTCGCACCCGATACCGTATCGGCAAAAGTGGTGCAGGATCGTCTTTCGGGACAGAAAGCGCCGGTCACGTTCGGTGCCGAGGCGACCCACGCTCTTGTCGCTGCGACCGATGAGGAAGGCACGCCGCGTCTTTATCTTGCGGATCTTTCCGGCTCGGGCGTGACAATCGGTGCGCTCGACCCGATCGACCGCACACGTCCGGCGGCCAGAATCGACTTCGACAACGCGCCGGTCGAGCTGCTGCCCGGCTCGGACCCTGCGGCGATCCGGCGGCTGCTGGACGGCGCCGCAGTGCTGGCCGCCTTCGAACAGATCGGCCTAGCGGAGCGCGCCCTTGCCCTGACCACGGACTATGCCGGCGAGCGGCACGCGTTCGGGCGTGCGATTGGCGGGTTTCAGGCGGTAAAGCACCGGCTCGCGGACATGTTCGCCAAAATTGAATTGGCGCGGTCCAATGCCTTCTTCGGTGCCTGGGCGCTGGCGAGCGGTGACAGTCGACTGCCCGAAGCGGCCGCAGTCGCGCGCCTCACCGCTCTCGATGCCGTGCAATTCGCCACTGAGGAATCGATCCAGCTGCACGGCGGTATCGGATTCACATGGGCGGCCGACCCGCATCTGTTCTTGCGGCGTGGCTGGCAGTTGAAGGCCGAACTTGGCACGGCGGCCATATGGCGCGAGCGGCTGCTCGGGCATCTGGCGACACCTCTACGGGCCGCAAGCTGACAGGGAAATCAGACACATGGATTTTAGCGACAGCCCCGAAGAAGCTACCTTTCGCTCAGACGCGCGGAGCTGGCTGGATGCCAACGCAACCCTGCGGGACGGCAGCGAGAAAGCTCAGGATCACTTTATGGCCCGCGACGCCGACGAGGTCGCGCGGGCGCGCGACTGGCAGGCCCGCAAGGCCGAAGCGGGCTGGGCCGGACTGACCTGGCCGCGCGCCTTCGGCGGACGCGATGCGACGCCGATCGAACAGGTGATCTGGAATCAGGAAGAAGGACGCTATGCCGTACCGCCCAACGCCTTCCTGATCGGCATCGGACTGGTCGGGCCGACGGTCATGATGCACGGCACCGAGGCCCAGAAAGCCGCGGTCCTTCCGCGCGCCCTGACCGGAGAGGATATCTGGTGTCAGTTGTTTTCCGAACCCGCTGCCGGATCTGATCTGGCAGGCATACGCACCCGTGCGCGGCGCGACGGGGACGACTGGGTGATCTCCGGCCAGAAAGTCTGGACCTCGGGCGCGCATTATTCCAGCCACGGCATCCTTCTGGCACGCACAGACCCGCAGGTGCCCAAGCACAAGGGGTTGACCATGTTCCTTGTGGACATGTCAGATCCGGCCATCGAAACCCGTCCGATCCGCCAGATTTCGGGCGGTGCCAGCTTCAACGAGGTGTTCATCGACGACCTGCGCGTACCGGACAGCGCCCGCCTGGGCGGCGAATCCGAAGGCTGGAAGGTGGCGTTGACGACGCTGATGAACGAACGGTTCAGCATCTCGGTCGGGCGTGCCAGCGGCGGGGCCCGCGCGGAGGAATTGATCGCCCTTGCCACCCGTGTCGAACGCAACGGACGCCCGGCCATCGAAGACGGCGAAGTGCGCTCACGTATTGCCGATTTCGTCGCGCGGCAGCGCGGACTGGAATTCACCTCTTACCGGGTCATGACGTCGCTTTCGCGCGGTGAGGCTCCGGGTGAGGAAAGTTCGATCGGAAAGCTGCTGCTGGGCAAGCTGCGGCAGGAGATGGGCGCCTTCGGGATGGAACTGGCCGGGACGGCGGCGGGCATTTCGGTCAAAGCTGGAGACGATACCGCGCGGTGGCGCAACGAATATCTGACCGCCCCCGGTAACCGCATCGCCGGCGGCTCGGACGAGATCCAGCGCACGATCATCGGCGAACGCATTCTCGGGCTGCCGCCCGACATTCGCGTGGATAAGAGCGCGCCATTCTCGGAACTTTAGGCTTACCGCCCGGTCGCGCCGGAATAAACCAACAAGGAGGAGATCAACATGAACTTCAAATGGACAAGTATCGCTGCTGCCGGGTGTCTGGCGATGGCCGCGCCGGTCGGCGCGCAGGACATCGAGCTGCCCGACGTCATCGCCTGGTCGGCCTATGACACGGGGTCGGCGGGCCACGCGCATTCAATTGCCATCGGTAATATGATGCGCAGCCGGTTCGGCACGACGATCCGGGTGCTTCCGGGGCGCAACGACGTCTCGCGGATGACGCCTCTCAAGAATGGCGCGGTGGATTACTGCCTGTGCGGGATCGCGTCCTACTTCGCCGGCGAAGGGGTGTTCCTGTTCGCCGCACCGGAATGGGGTCCACAGCCGATCCGCGCTGTGCTTCAGGCCGTGGGCGACTACGGTCTGGGTGTGGCCGTCGCGGCCGATGCCGGTATCGAGACGGTTGCCGATCTCAAGGGCAAACGGGTTGGCCGCGCCGCCAGTTCACCCGCGATTGATGTCAATATGGAGGGACTGCTGGCCTTTGCGGACCTGACATGGGACGATGTGGAGGCAGTCGAGTTTTCGGGCTACGTGAATTCTCTCAAGGGCATTCTGGAGGATCGCGTGGACGCCGCCTTTGCGCTGACGACAACCACCGTGAACTATCAGATCGAATCCAGCCCCCGGGGCCTCAAGTGGCTTGAAACACCGGCGGACGATGCCGAAGCCTGGGCCCGTTATACCGGCGTCACGCCCTTCGTAACGCCGCACATGGTGTCTGTGGGACCAGCAATCGACCCCGCCTCGCCTTTGCCCATGGCGCTGTACCCCTACCCGATCCTTGTCACCGAAGCCGATCAGAGCGCCACCGAGGTGCGCAACATCGTCGCCGCCCTCGATGCGGGATTTGACGAATACAAGGACGCCGCCCCCGGCGCGAATGCCTACGGGGTAGATCGCCAGATCCTGTCCTGGGTGATGCCGTGGAGCGATGGCAGTGTTGCCTATTTCAAGGAAAAGGGCCTCTGGACGGCTGAAGCTCAGGAAAATCAGGACGTGATGGTCGATCGGCAGAAGGTTCTGATGGACGCCTGGGAAGGCTTCGTCGACGGCGCCCCGGATGATGAACAAGAGTTCACCGCTGCCTGGATGAAGGTGCGCGCCGAAGCGCTGGAAGCCGGCGGTCACGAGGTCTTTTTCCGCTGAAACGGCGCGGCGCTTTTCTGGCGCCGCGTATCATCGGATTGGCTGGGACAACATAGGGAAATCGGGCATGCCACGGGAAATACAGGACGAAGCGGCACAGCCGATGGGCATGGGCGCCCTGCCCCCCTCCCTTCGCGGGTTGCTTGCCGCATCGGCGATTCTGTTGTCGGCGGCGTCAATCAATCATCTCTTCAATCTCGGGTTCTTCATGAACATCCGCCTGCTTGAGATTCATTACCTCTACGTGATGCTGCTGCTGACGTTACCCCTCGTTTACCTGATCTTTCCGTGCAGCAAGACAAACCCGCATGGGTCAACGCGGTGGTGGGATTACTTCCTGGCCTTTCTGGCGTTGATCACCTGCGCGTTCTTTGCCTATTACGGGAACAGCGTGGTCAACAAGGGATGGGATTTCGCAGCCCCCACCCATGCCGTGATTGCCAGCTTCGCCTTCTGGTTCCTGCTGCTGGTGGCGGCGCGGCGCACCGGCGGATGGATGCTCTTCGGCGTCATCTTGATGTTTTCCGTCTATCCGATGATCGCCGATTATGCGCCGGGGCCAATTCAGGGGTTCCAGCGCCCGCCGGTTGAAACGGCGATCTTCCACGCCATGAGCGGCGAAAGCGTTCTGGGCATCCCGATGCGCAGTTTCGTCAATCTTGTCGTCGGCTTCATGATTTTCGGGGTCGCGATGCAGCACACCGGCGCGGGGCCGTTCTTTATCGACATCGCCTTTTCCGCGCTCGGACATGTCCGGGGCGGACCTGCCAAGGTCGGCGTTCTGACCAGCGGGCTTACCGGCTCGATGAGCGGCAGCGTCATTACCAATGTGCTCACCACCGGCTCGATTACCATTCCGGCGATGAAAAAGGTGGGCTTCAGGCCCAGCTATGCCGCCGGGATCGAGGCGGCGGCGTCGACCGGCGCAGTGCTGATGCCACCGATCATGGGGGCCACGGCGTTTGTCATGGCGAGCTTTCTGCTGACCGACTACACAAACATCGTGGTTGCGGCGGTGCTGCCCTCGCTGCTTTATTTCTTTGCCCTGTTCGCCCAGATCGACGCTTATTCGGCGCGCAACGGGCTGAAAGGCGTGCCGCGTGCCGAACTCCCCAGGTTCGGCAAGGTGCTGCGTGAAGGCTGGTACTTCCTCGCCGTCTTCGGGCTTCTCATCTGGATGCTGCTCTATCTCAAGCGCGAAGCGATCGCCCCGTTCTATGCGACCGCGCTGCTGATCGGTCTGAACCAACTGCTGTCGAAATCGCGCTGGGGGCGGCAGGAACTGATGAACTTCCTGGTGGCGACGGGGCGGCTGTTTGTCGAACTGGTCGCGATCCTCGCGGCGGTCGGGCTGATTGTCGGCGGGCTGGCGGTGACCGGCATGTCCGGCACGATTTCAAACGACTTGCTATTCATCGCCGGGGGGAACACCTTCCTGCTGCTGCTTCTGGGGGCTTTGACCAGCTTCATCCTCGGGATGGGCATGACGGTGACAGCGGCCTATGTCATCCTTGCCGTGTCTCTGGCCCCGGCCCTGATCGCCGGCGGGCTTGATCCGATCGGCGTGCATCTGTTCATCCTCTACTGGAGCATGCTGAGCTACATTACCCCGCCCGTGGCGCTGGCGGCTTTCGCCGCAGCGGCGATTGCACAGGCCCGGCCCTTCGCTGCCGCCTACGAGGCGATGAAACTGGGCACCATTATCTATATCGTGCCCTTCTTCTTTGTGCTCGATCCCGCGTACACCTTGCAGGCGGGGTTGGTTGACAGTGCCTTGACGGTCCTGCGCGCGGGTATCGGTGTCCTGCTGATCTGCGCTGGATTGCAGGGGTACCTGCTGGGGGTCGGCCGTATCGAACCCGGGCCCACGGGCGCGGTCGCACGGATTCTGCTCGGGATTGCCGGGTTGGCCTTCGCCTTGCCCTCGACCCCGATGTTGGCCGTTCCGATCCCCGGCGCGGTTGGGGCCGGTGTCGCTATCACGGTGCTTGGGGCGGTCATGGTGGCGTTTTCGCGCGATCGAAAGGCCGCCTGAGATGAGTGCACAGGATGGCAAACCCGAGGTGCCCGCCCCGTTCAACGCCTTGCTGGGCGTCCGCTTCGTTTCCTGGTCCGAGGGCAGGGCGGAATTGCAATTGAAGATCACCTGCGACCACCTGAACGGCGCTTTCGCTGTGCACGGCGGGGTCTACGCAACCATGCTGGACAACGCGGTCACGTTTTGCGCAGCATTTGCGGGCGAAGGCCGCCCCGGTCATCGCTGCCTGACACTTTCGCTCACCACCAGTTTTGTCGGACCAGCGGTCGAGGGCGACACGCTGACGGCACACGCGCACATCGCCGGAGGCGGGCGCAAGCTGGTGTTCGCGCAAGGCGAGATTGTCAATCAGGACGGACTACGCCTGGCGCATGGCGATGCGGTGATCAAGCGGGTTACGCCGCCATCGCCCCAACCCGAGCCGGGCGGCGGAAACCCTGTTGCAACAACGCATGAAGTGAGGAGACAGAAATGATCAACCCGATGTCATTGGAAAATCAGGTGGTTATCGTTACCGGCGCCGGTCAGGGTATTGGCCGCGGCGTGGCGCAACTGGCGGCCGAGCTGGGTGCCAGTGTCATTGTGAACGATCTTAACGAAGACGGGGTCAAGGAAACTGCTGAACAGATCGGCGGCAATGCCCGCGCCCTTGTCGGGAACGTGGCTGACCCGGACTTTCCCGAGAAACTGGTGAAATTCGCGCTAGACGAATTCGGGGATATCAACGGGCTGGTGAACAACGCCGGCATCGTGCGCGCCGCGATGATCCACAAGATGGACCGTGCCACATGGCAGCAGGTCATCGACGTCAATCTCACCGGCGTCTTCGCCTGTTTGCAGGCTGTAGGCACCTATTACAGGGACCAGGCCCAGAAAGACCCGGACAGCGCGGCGCGGCGTGCCATCGTCAATATTTCCTCCGATGCCGGCCGCCGCGGCACGATCGGCCAGATCAACTATGGTGCCGCGAAATCCGGCGTGCTCGGCCTCACCATGAGCGCCGCGCGCGAATGGGGCCGTTACAGGATCAACGTCAACTCGGTCTGTTTCGGAATGGTGGAAACGCCGATGACCGAAACGATCCGCTCGGACAAGTTCGCCGACAAGTACATGGCGCAGATCCCGATGGGGCGTATGAGCACCCCCGAAGAAGTAGCGCAACCGGTCTGTTTCCTGTTGTCAAACGCGGCATCCTACATCACCGGCCAGCACCTGAGCGTGAATGGCGGCTATCACATTGGATTCTGAGATGACTGATATGAAAAACAGCCCGGGGCCGGACGCCGTCTTTGCCGCCAAGCTGGCCGAGGGCGTCTTCGAGATCCAGAAATGCGGTGCCTGCGGTGCGCATGTCTTTCACCCGCGCGTGATCTGCCCGACATGTGGCAGCGCAGACCTTGGATGGGTGGCACCCACGGCGCGGGGAACGATCTATGCGCGGACGGTTGTGCGTCGAAAGCCGGAAAGGGGCGGCGACTACAACGTGGTGCTTGTGGACCTTGAAGAAGGCGTGCGCATGATGTCGCGCGTGGACGGCATCACGCATGACGAAATCGCCGCCGGACTGAAGGTCAGGGCCTCGATTGGCGAAGGGGCAGACGGCGGACCTGCAGTGGTGTTCCGGCCCGAAAGAGGTGCATCATGAGTTTGCGGGGAAAAGCCGCCATCGTCGGAGCGGCGCTGGCCGGCTGTGGCGAGGCTCATGGCAAGAGCGCGATGGAAATCACTGTCGAGGCCGTACATGGCGCGCTGGCCGATGCCGTGGTGTCGCTTGGCGACGTCGACGCCATTGCCACCTGCCAGCCATTGGACATGCTGTCGGGGCTTACGCTGGCCCAGGAACTGGGGCTGAACCCCAAGTTCACCATGAACAACCGCACGGGCGGATCGTCGTTCCTGTCGCACACGCTCTGGGCCGCAATGCTGCTGGAGCTGCGGCTCGCCGACACCGTGCTGATCTGCTACGGATCGAACCAGCGCACTGCCTCGGGCAAGTTGATGACCGCGCTCGGTCTGCCAACCTATGAAGCGCCCTATAAGCCGATGTTCCCGCTGTCGTCCTACGCGCTGGCCGCAGACCGTCACATGACGCAGTTCGGCACCACGCGCGAACAGCTGGCCGATGTGGCGGTAGCTGCCCGCGCTTGGGCGCAAAAGAACCCCGAGGCGTTCATACGCGATCCCCTGACGCGCGAGGATGTCATTGCCTCGCGGCTGGTCTCGGATCCGCTGCGGGTGCGCGACTGTTGCCTTGTCACCGACGGCGGCGGCGCGCTGGTGATGCGGCGGGCCGAGACGGCCAAAGATCACCCCAGGCCCCCGGTCTATCTGCTGGGGGGCGGCGAAGGTACGACGCACCGCGACATTTCCGAGGTGCCGGACCTGACCGTGACCGGCGCGGCCCAATCCGGTGCGACGGCGATGAAAATGGCCGGCGTCAAGCCCGCCGACATTGACGTTGTGCAGCTTTACGACGCCTTTACGATCAACGTGATCCTGTTCCTTGAGGATCTGGGCTTTTGCAAGAAAGGCGAAGGTGGTGCCTTTGTTGAAAACGGCGGCATCGCGCCCGGCGGTCATCTGCCGGTCAACACCAACGGCGGCGGGCTGTCCTGTGTGCATCCTGGCATGTACGGCATCTTCACGCTGGTCGAAGCGGTGCGCCAGCTGCGCGGCGACGCCGGAGACCGCCAGATCGACGGGGCCGAGTTGGCAATGGCGCACGGCAACGGCGGTGTCCTGTCCAGCCAGGTCACGAATATTCTGGGCACCGAGTCGACGCTCTGATCAACGGATCGACCCAATATAAAGGCGGCACCATCAGAGCCCGCCGTTTCTCGATCAGCGCCTCCGGATTCTCGGTTTCGCAGTATATCCCTGGTTGGGCCATGGCCAGATTCTTGGCGAATGGCTCACGTTCCTCAAGCGAAAGGGTCTGTCAGAACTTTGGGTTGGGTGCAAAGATCGAACAGGGCTATTGGTGTGCAGCTAAACGCACTGCATATGTTCAACTTTGACGTTCGTACCTCAGCAAACCGTAGGGCCCGCGGTGATCCTGCTGAGGGTTCTCGCGTGTTCGATCCTGGCCGCAGCAAAACACGTCAGGAACGCACGCTTCAACTCGTCGCTGTCGCAAGTGGTGATGATCCGGTGCGAGACGTTCTAATCGTGGGCAATCGGCGTGGTGCTCCGACCGTATCCCGGTATCCTTACTTCCGCGTCTGGGCAATCAACGGCCGAGAAGATGTGAGCCATGCGATGCATAGTGGTGGTCCTGTCATGTTTCACGACATCAGCAACCGCCCTTTTGACGGGAATCCATCGACACTGGGGCTGACAGCTGATCACGGCAACGAGGGTCGTCGTGCGGGCGTGCTGGCGGCTGTTGCAGATCCGCGCGGGTTCGACGGTCCAGTGGTACCGATGCCATTCCGGGCACCGGTTATCTCAGCAGAATAAAAGGCAATTATCTCGAACGGTCGGTACGTCCGAATGTCCGGCGCGACGCGTGAGGTGGCCAGCGGGGGATCGGCGCGGCACACGCGGCGGCGATGACAGCTGCGTATGTTGACCAGTCTCGGCAGGGAATGCCTCGGCGCGAAGATGACGCTCCGCGCCTGAGGCATGAAGGAGAGAGTAGTTGTCTTTTCCCCCTTTCGGGGTGCGGTCGACCGAACTCGGATGCAGTTTAAGCAACCTCAGTTGTCTTTCTGATTGACGATCAGATCCGCATTCTCCGGCAACTCCGAGATGACGCTCACAGCGTCGGCTCGAATCCTTGAATGCAGTTTGAAGGCTTCGGCGGCGGCTGTCTCGGCAGTGGATACGTCTGCACCATCTTCCAGGACAAGTGAGATCTTGATCATGTCGCGGTCGTTATCTCGGGTGACGACGGCCTGGGCGGCACTGGCGCCGGGCGTGGCGATGACAACTTCCTCTATGACCCGCGGATAGACGAATATCTCGCGCACTTTCACTGCCGCCCCAACCCGGCCTTGCAACGCTGAAATACGTTTGGCGCTGCCATCCTCATTGCTTTCCAGCGCAAACGCACTGTCGCCAGTGCCGAACCGGATCATCGGCCAGGTGGCGTCGCGTGCGGTCACAACGACCTCACCGGGTTCACCGTGGTCCACCTGTGCGCCGCTGACGGGATCGCAGATCTGCACCACACGGTCTGGGTGGACCACATAGCCTTCGCCGCCATCTTCATAGCCGACGAGACCCAGATCGGCAGTGGCATAAGCGGCCCAGGTCGACACGCCATACTCGGCCTCGATCCGGCGGCGCTTGGCCACCCAGTCGCCCATCTCACCACCGAGAAAGGCGGTTTTCACTTTCCACGCGTCGCGGCCATAGGTTTCGATTACCTTGTCCGCCAGCGTGAGGAAAAACGCTGTCGAAGCGCAAATCGAGGTGACGCCCGTTTCCACGATGATCTGTGCCTGAAGCTCGGTATTGCCCACGCCGCCGGGAATGACGGTGGCACCTGCGGCCTGTGCCGCTTCGTCGAACAGCAGGCCAGCCGGTACAAGGTGGTACATCCAGGTGTTCAGGATGATGTCCCCTGCGCCTACTTCTGCCGCCTTGAAAAGCAGATCAAGGCCATGTCCACCGCCACCCGCGAGCGCTGGTTCGAAGATAGGGCCGGGTGAGACGTATATCCGCGCGACATCCTTCAGATCAGAAGCGAGGAAACCGCCGAAGGGCGGGTTTTCACGCTGAATCTTCAAGAGGTCTTCTTTCTTCATCACCGGCAGACCCGACAAGTCCGCCAGCGACCTGACGGCTGCCGGATCGAATCCGGCAGCCGCAAATCGTGATTTCAGTCCCGGGGCCTTTTCGGCCGCGGCGCTATAGGCCTGAGCTATGTCCCGGTAGATGTCTTCAGACATGTCCATGCCTCCTTGACCATTCGTGAGTTAAATCGGGCAGTCTTTGCGGAAGTTCGGCGCGCGCTTCTCGCGGTGCGACAGAACGCCTTCCTTGACGTCCTCACCCATGAAGCCAAGCATCTCCAGCGCGGTCGAAGCATCAAAGATAGGCCCGGCCTGACGCAACCAGTTGTTCAGCGAATACTTGGTCCAGCGGATCGCGCTCTGCGAGCCGTTCGACAGTTCCGTCGCCGTATCGAGCGCAATTTGTTGCAATTCTTCATCCTCGACACACATCGACACCAGACCGATGCGCTCGGCCTCTTCACCCGACACTGGTTTGCAGGTCATCAGATAGTATTTCGCCTTCGCCATCGAGGTCAGCAACGGCCAGATGATCGCCGCGACGTCCCCGGCGGCAACGCCCAGACGCGGGTGGCCGTCCACGATCTTGGCCTTTTTCCCTGCGATCGAGATGTCGGCAAGAAGGGCAACCACAAGCCCGGCACCGGCGGCGGGGCCGTTGATCGCGGAGATGATCGGCTTGTTGCAATTGATGATATTGTAGACGAGGTCCTTGGCCTCTTTCCACGTCTTCATGATCTCGTGCGAATCCCCGATCATCTTTTCGATCAGGCTGAAATCGCCACCGGCCGAAAACGCCTTGCCCGCGCCGGTTACGATGACCGCGTTGATGTCGGGGTCACGGTCGATATCGATCCACATATCCGTCATCTGTGTATGCATCTCAGAGTCGACAGAGTTAAAAGTCTCGGGCCGGTCGAACGTAATACGCAGAACACGGTCCGCCGGGTAGTCGAATTTCATCTTGTGGTATTTCGCATAGCGGTCAGACATGCTTCTTTTCCTTTGTTTTGATATTGATGTGGGTTCAGCCAGGCAATCCGAGGACGGCCTTGGACAGGATGTTGCGCTGAATTTCGTTTGATCCGCCGTAGATCGTTGTCGGTCGTGCCTTGTAAAAGCTCGCCAGAACGTCGACGTTTACATTGCCGACCTGCAGTGGGCCGACCGTGCCGCCATCGGGGCCAGCCGCCTCGATCATCAGTTCGGTGATGCGCTGGAAGCATTCGGTCACCCAGATCTTGAGCATCGAGACATCCGCGCCCAGCGTTTCGCCACGCTTGAGCTGATCGGCGAATCGCGAATAGAGAGCGGCATGATCCTCGACATCGAGGGCGGCCTGGGCAAAACGGTCGCGGAAGACAGGGTCTTCAAAAGCGCCCCGTCCACGGGCAAAGCTCTCAAGCTGGCCCAGTGCATTTTGAGCCAGGTTCGGCGCCCCGATGAAAATACGCTCGAAGCTCAGCAGCGCCTTGGCCATCGTCCAGCCCTTGTTAAGCTCACCGACCAGGTTCGCGCGCGGCGTCCGGGCATCATCAAAGAACACCTCGCAAAACTCAGTCTCCCCCGACAAGGTGGTGATCGTACGCACTTCGACACCCGGCTGATCCATCGGCGCAAGCAGGAAACTGATGCCCTGCTGCTTCTTTGGGGTGGCCTGATCGGTCCGCACCAGCATGAAGATGTGGGTTGCGTCATGCGCCATCGTGGTCCAGATTTTCTGCCCGTTGATGACGAAGTCGTCGCCATCGGTCTCTGCGCGGGTGCGCAGATTGGCCAGATCGGACCCGGCGCCCGGCTCGGAATAGCCTTGGCACCAGATGTCTTCACAACTCAAAATACGGGGCAGCCAATAGTCTTTCTGTTCCTGGGTACCGAACTTGATAATCAACGGTCCGACCATCTGCACGCCCATATCGCGCCCGCGATTCACGCCCCAGCGCTGCTGCTCTTCGTAATAGATAAGCAGCTTGGCTGCGTTCAGCCCCATACCGCCGTATTCTGCAGGCCAGGCCGGTGCGACCCAGCCTTTCGCGTGCAGCTTGCGATGCCAATGTTCGATCTCGGCAAATTTGGGACGGTGCGGCAGATTGCGCAGGTCCTCGGGATATTCCGCTTCGAAAAAACCGCGCACTTCCTTGCGGAAATCCGCATCGCTCATTGCGTTCCAATCGGTCATTGTGCGGCTCCTTCCTCTTCTCGCGCTTCGAACCAAAGCCGTCTGTGATAGGCGTCGTCACCCAACCACGCGGAAAGAACCAGTGCGCGGTTGAGGTAAAGCGCGATCTCGAACTCGTCCGTATACCCGACCGCACCATGCAGCTGGATCGCGTCGCGCGTGATCTTCTTGGCAGCCGTGACCGCGCGAGCCTTGGCCCGGCTGGCAAGTCGCGCCCGTGCTTTCGGATCGGTTTGGCGATCCATCAGCCCGAGAGCTTCGCGCACCCCCGATTGTGCGACCTCGCACATCACGTTCAGGTCGACAGCACGGTGCTGGATGACCTGAAACGATCCGATGGGCTTGTCGAATTGCTCCCGGGTCTTGATGTAATCCAGAGTGATTTCGAAGGCGCGCTCGCTCAGACCGACAAGCTCGGCGGCGGCAAGCGCCGTTGCGTCATTGACCGCCTCGGCGAGCGCGGCCCGAACCGCACCCCCACTGGCCAATTCTCCCGCAGGCGTGCCCGAGAACGAAAGCTCGCCCATCGCGCTGCCATCGGCCTGCCTGCGCTCTTCGACGGACAGCCCGTCCGCACCGGCTTCCGCCAGCACAAGAACCGGACCGGCATCCCCTTCGGCCACGACGAGGAAACCCCCTGCCCCGCCTGCGCCGGCGACCCAGGCCTTGCCGCCGGTCAGCTTTCCGTCGGCGTAACGACAACTCGGCTCGGCGGGACCACCGTTCGGTCCGCGCTCCTGCCAGGCGACGGCCAATACGGTGGCCCCCTCAACAAGCTGTTCCATCATGGCATGGTCCGGGCAAAGACGGCGCAGAAGTCCAAGGCTCAGCCCGACTGTCACCACCACCGGTTCCGGGGCAATCACCCGGCCCACTTCCTCGGCGATGACGCCGCCGGCAGCCAGGCCCATGCCCAGCCCGCCGTTTTCCTCCGGTAAGGTCACACCGAAAATGCCAGCCTCGGCCATTTCGCGGATCATATCCGCATCCCAGCCGCCACCGGCATCGCGCAGTTTTCTGGACCGTCCACTACCGCCCGCGCGCTCGAACAGGGTCCGCGCACTTTCACGCAGCATGCGAAGGTCTTGTTGGTCGCTTGGTTGCATATCAGTCTGGGTCATTCTGTTTTCGCTGGATCATTACGGGCGTATCGGTCGAAAAAACGACCTCACCCTTTGGGTTTTTTGCACTGAGTGTATAGTTCAGAACGCCACGGTCGGGTTTGCTTTTCGACGGCGTGACCGAGTTTACCGTCAATTCGATATCGAGCGGTTCATTCGGGCGCACGGGACGCAACCAGCGCAGGTTATCGAATCCGATGCCGCCGATGTTGGCAACACCAACCATGAACTCGGTCATGATCGGCTTGAACACCTCAAGCATCGTCTGAAAGCCCGAGGCAATCAGTCCACCGTGCACGGTGGTCGCATAGTCTTCGTCGGTGTGCAGCCGTTGCGGGTCCCATTCCTCGGCGAAGGCTATGATGGCCTCCTTGCTCATCGGCTCGCTATGAAAGCGAAAAACCTGGCCCGGCGCGAAGTCCTCCAGATATTTCAAGATGTCCCCTCCTTTGAGAAACCCGCATCGTACCCGGCCGAATCGCTGGAAATTCGCACGCGGTTGAACTCTTCCAGTTTTGGATAGGTTTCCTTGAAGGCCTGGAGGAACTCCGTGATCGGCGCGTCGACGTAGAGACCCCGGTCATTCACATATTCCATGTGCCGGTGGTTCTGTTCGTCGAATTCGTGGAAGAGAGCATCGTGATACCCGTCGAAGACCAGCGGCTTCACCCCGAATCGTTCGCACAGCTCCATGTTGAAGGCGGGCGTGACCTTGTAGGACTCACCATCAAGCCAAAGTTGAACATAGCCGTGATAGATGAAGAGGTCAGTGCCCATCAACTCTTGCAGCTTGGGCGTGTTCAGGTGGTTTCGTACATCTGCAAACCCCACTGCGGCGGGGATGCCGACGGCTCTCAGACAGGCCGCAAGAAGGATTGCCTTGGGCACGCAAAACGCCGCCTCCGCACCGGCGATTCTGCTGGCGCGATAGGAATCTTCATCCAGCGCGAAGCAATAGGGATCGTATCGGATGTCATCACGAACCGCCTCGAAAAGCCGGATCGCCTTGTCACGGCGGGACGCGTCGGAGGGAATATCACGCAAGGCGTTGGACACGAACCCCTGGACTTCAAGGCTGTCGCTTTCGACAAAATGCGCCGGCATGACGTAGCGCTCTGCTTCGGCAGGCAGGTCATCTACGGACTGTGGCATAGGATCCCCCTTTTCTAACACCTGTTAGATTAATGAATGAAGGATGGTCCGTCAACGGGATTCACTCTGAATCCCGTGGTTCGGCACCATAGTGAAGATTGTCTTCTCCCAAAGAGGCAGCGCGCCCCGCTACATCCTTCGAAACGCGGAATTCCGGCGCAATCGGCAAAGGAAGCGCGGGCACGGACTTGCCGGAGATATCCAGTTTCCGGTCAAACACGCCACGCGCACTGAAATGCGGATCGGTCGCGGCTTCGGCGGGCGTTTTCACGACGGAACAGCAACAATCAGCCGCCACCAGCAGCGGTTCCCAGTGAGTCGAAGGCTGGCTTCCCAAACGTCGTGCCACTTCGGCGCTGCAGCCTTCCGGGTCGCTCCAGTCGTCCCTAAGGTCCGCAGGCTGATCGATGACATCACAGAATGCCTGCCAGAACTTTTCTTCCAGCGCTCCGACCGCGATTTGCCGGCCATCTGCGGCTGAGTACAGCCGATAGCGCGCCAATCCTCCGGTCAGACGGCCGCCGCCGTTCTCGATGTCCTGCCCGGCGATCACGCCTTCGGCATGGGCCCAATAAGCAAAGGCAAACGCGCCCTCGGCCATCGCGATATCCAGATGCGCGCCCTTGCCGGTTTTCTGCCGCGCTATCAGCGCAAGCAGGATGTTCACCACAGCGGGGTAAGTGCCACCCCCGATATCCGCGATCAGCCCGAACGGCATCGTTGGGTGGGCTTCCGGTCCTCGGCTCAGCGACAGGACGCCCGCGTCGCCCACGTAATTAAGATCGTGGCCCGCTGCGGTGGCCTTTGGCCCGGTCTGGCCATAGCCAGTGATCGAACAGTAGACGATTCCCGGATTGATCGCTCGCACGGCCTCGTATCCCAATCCAAGCCGTCCCATCACGCCCGGACGGAACTGCTCTACCAGAACATCTGCCTTTTCCAGCAGGGGGCGCAATATATTCACCGCGTTCTCTGCCTTTAGATCGAGCGCCACCGACCGTTTACCCTGGTTCAGCACGGCAAACCCGATGCTTTCACCGTCGATCATGGGATCGGTATGGCGCGCGTCCTCACCTGTGCCGGGACGCTCGAACTTGACCACTTCGGCGCCGGCCTCGGACAGCATGAGCGTCGCCATCGGACCGGGAAGAAGGGTGCTGAAATCCAGCACCAGTATATCCTTGAGCGGTTGCGCCATCTGCCTTACCTCACGCGAAACGCGCGGCGCCATTGTTCAGAACCACGACATCGCGTTCCGGTATGGACGCGCGGAACCGGGCCTGACCATCCTCTTCCCAGATTTCGAACCGCACGGTTTCGCCGGGATAGACGGGTGCAGAGAACCGGACGTCCAGTCCGACCAGTCGGGAGGCATCATAGTCAAGCGAGGTCTTCAGGATCGCCCGCGCTGCGAGGCCATAGGTCGCCAGGCCGTGCAGGATCGGCCGATCAAACCCAACCGAGCGGGCAACATCAGGGTCTGCATGCAGCGGGTTGTAGTCACCGCTGAGACGGTAGATCAGCGCCTGACGCGGCAAAGTTTCGATATCACATATGTGGTCTGGCGCGCGGTCCGGCAACACAGCGGGTGCGGGCCCGGGCTTGTTCTCGCCGCCGAACCCACCATCGCCCCGGCAGAACGCCGACATCGCGACGCGTGCCAGCTTTTCACCGCTGTCCGCGTCGATGATTTCACGGCTTTGGTAGATGACCGCACCCTTGCCCTCGCCCTTGTCGGAGATAAAGTCGATCTTACTGCGGCCGATGATATTGCCGTTCACGGGCAACGGCTTGTAGATATCCAGCCATTGCTCGCCGTGCAGCACCTGCTGCCAGTTCACGCCGGTCCTGGGGTCGCGCAGCCAGAAGCCGGGATACCCCATCGTGACGGCCATTGAGGGAACCGCCTTCAGGCCGTCCTCATAGACAAAAGCCAGTTCCTTCTTGTCGGTCGGGTCCTCCCCGAATCCCAGGCCGAGTGCGTAGAGTATGGTATCTCGCTCGGTCAGCGACTGCCGAATCTCTTCAAAATCCCAGTCTGAAAGTGCTTCGAAATCCAGTGGCATGATCTTTCCTCCCTTGATCGTCGTCAGAGCGTGGCTTGTGAGCCCAGAATGGCCGTGACCTGACTGGACAGCACGCCGCCGTTGCCATGTGCCAGAGCCACGTCGATATCGTTCAACTGAATGCCGGGCGCATCGCCCCGGATTTGGCGCGCCGCCTCGATGACGGTGAAAATACCGTACATGCCAGGATGCACGCAGGACAGACCCCCGCCATTTGTGTTCACCGGCAGGACGCCGTCCGGCGCGATGCGTCCGCCCTCTACAAAGGCACCGCCCTCGCCCTTGGCACAGAAACCAAGGTCTTCGAGAAACAGGATCGTGTTGATGGTAAAGGCGTCATATAGCTCAACCGCCTGAATATCGCCCGGAGACACCCCCGCCGCCGCAAAGGCGCGTTTGCCCGATTCGCGGGCCGCGGTCACTGTAAAGTCCTTCATCTGCGAAATCTGCCTGTGCGCGCTTTGCGCCGCACTGCCCAGAACATAGACGGGCGGCTTGGGGAAATCCCTTGCTCGATCCGCACGGACCAACACGATGGCGCCGCCGCCATCTGTCACCAGACAGCAATCGCGCACCGTCAGCGGATCACCTACCATGCGCGCACCCAGCACGTCCTCACGGGTCAGCGGGCCGCGCTCGAACGCTTCGGGGTTGTGCCGCGCCCAAGCCCGGGCGGCCACCGCCACATCGGCCAGTTGTTCGCGGGTGGTGCCGTATTCATGCATGTGACGTGCCGCCGCCATCGCATAACCGGAAATCGGATAGCGCGGATTATACGGCGCTTCATAGGCTGGCGGGCGCGAAGCCGTCACCAGCTTGCCCGACGCGGTGCGTTGGTTGGAGCCGTAGACGATCAGCGCGACATCACACAAACCGGCGTCCAGCGCCATGGTCGCGGATGTCAGATAATTCACGAATGACGACCCCCCCGACATGGTACCGTCGATGAAGCGGGGCTGAATGCCAAGATATTCGGCTGCCATGAGCGCCGGCATGCTGTCTTCCATCATGGTACAGAACAGCCCGTCCACGTCCGATAGCTTCAGCCCGGCATCCCCAAGCGCTGCAAGCGCGGACTGTGCCATCACATCGAAGGACGTCAGCCCGTGCGCCTCGCCGAAACCGGCGTGTCCGGTGCCCACAATCGCGGATTTTCCCCGAAGTTGATCAGTCATGCGTTATACCTCCGCCGGTCTGAAAAGCACAATCGGGGTATCCTCGGCCGCGCCCACGAAGGCGGTCACGGCCATATCAATGACGACATCACCTGGGGCGATCCCCTCGACCCGGCTCATCATCCGAACGCCTTCCTCCAGTTCGACCATACACACGTTGTAGTCACCGCCGCGCTCGGGCTTGCGGCGCACGACAGTGGTGGTGTGGACCCGGCCTTTGCCGCTCGCACGTTGCCATGAAATTGCAGTGCCATGGCAGTGCGGACACAGGACCCTCGGAAAGAAGTGAAAGGCCCCGCAGTCATCACATTTGGGAAGCAGGATTTCCTGTTCGGCTAGAGCGCGCTGAAAAATCTGGTCTGGCCCTTTGGTGTTCGGCACCTGCGGTCTCCTTCAAATGATCCACTATCTGATTGAGCGTATTGCTCTTATTTCTAACATCTGTTAGATTTTGTCAAGCTCCTTGGAACAAACGCGAGGTCGCCATGTCAGGTTCAGATGCAGCCCCCCTCTCAGGCAAACTCGTCGTTGCGCTCGAACAGGCGGTTGCCGCACCTTTTTGCTCTTCCCGGCTGGCCGATGCCGGCGCGCGTGTAATCAAGATCGAACGTAAGGGCGCAGGTGATTTCGCGCGCGGTTATGACAGGGCTGCAAACGGCGAAAGCGCCTATTTCACTTGGCTGAATCGCGGCAAGGAGTCGGTCGCGCTGGATATCAAGGACGCGGAAGACCGTGAAATTTTGCTGAGAATGCTGCAAAACGCGGATGTGTTCATTCAAAACCTCCTTCCCGGCGCGCTGAAGAAACTGGAGCTTGATTCTGCCACGCTGCGGCAGAAGTTTCCGCGCCTTGTGACGTGCGACATCACCGGATACGGCGAGGACGGTCCAATGCGAAATGCCAAGGCCTATGACCTTCTGGTGCAATGTGAAAGCGGCCTCGCCTCGGTGACCGGTACGCCGGACGCGCCGGGCCGGGTTGGCGTTTCGGTCTGCGACATCGCCACCGGAATGACGGCACACGCCGGAATCTGCGAAGCGCTGGTGGGGCGTGATCGCACCGGCGAAGGAAGCGGTGTGTCGGTTGCGATGTTCGACGTCATGGCCGATTGGATGGCGGTTCCCCTGCTCTTTCACGACTACGCCAATCAACCCACGCCGAGGACCGGCCTTGGGCACTCTGTCATCTGCCCTTACGGCGCGTTTCGCTGCCAGGGCGGTGATCTGGTCGTCATATCTGTCCAGAACAGCCGCGAATGGGAACGGTTCTGTACCCAGATTCTAGGGAACCCGGCGTTGGCCAGTGATCCACGATTCCACGACAATTCGGCCAGGATTCAGCACAGATCCGAGCTCGAATCCCTTATCAAGACCGTGTTCGGCACGCACGAACGTGCCGGGCTTCTGCAGCTGCTGGATAGTGCGGGCATCGCATCGGCGGCAGTGAACGACGTGGGCTCGCTGTCGGATCATCCCCAACTCGACCGTTCGACCATCGGAACGCCCTCCGGTCCAGTCAGTGTCGCAATGCCTCCGATACGGCGCAACGGGTCCGAGCCCGCGCTTGGCCCTTCGCCAGGTTTCGATGCCGACGGCGCCGCCCTTCGCGCCGAGTTCGGCTCTCACTCCTAGAACTGGAAATCACTGCAAATGACCACCGCAAAGAACACCGCAATCCTGGAGGGTGTCAGGATCATCGACCTGACGTCAGTGGTGTTCGGCCCCTTGGCTACGCAGATGCTGGGCGATCTGGGGGCTGATGTGATCAAGGTGGAAGCCCCTGAGGGCGATCTTTTGCGGCAGGTCCAGCCATCAAACAACAAGTTGATGGGGGCCGCCTTTCTGGGTGCCAACCGTAACAAGCGTAGTGTGGTTCTCGACCTGAAGGAGAGAACCGGGCAAGATCAGTTGCGCAAGCTGCTGAAAGACGCCGACGTAATGATTTCGAGCATCCGGCCTGCGGCGCTTGCCCGATTATCGCTGGATCCCGAAACGCTGCGTCGCGCGTATCCGGACCTGATCACGGTATCCGCCACCGGTTTCGGCCAGGACGGTCCCTATGCCGCCAAACCCGCCTTCGACGACATTGTCCAGTCGGTTTCGGGGTTCGCCAGCCTGGCAACGCTGCGCGACCCCGACGCTGCGCCGGCCTATGCGCCGACAATCCTCGCCGACAAGCTTGGCGGGGTGACGGCGGCCTATGCCGTGATGTCCGCGCTGTTCCACCGTCAGCGCACCGGCGAGGCCCAGCATGTCGAAGTGCCGATGTTCGAGACTTTGACGGCGTTTCTGTTGGCCGAACATATGGATGCGGCCACATTCGAAGACACGCCGCAGAGTTTTGGTTACTCACGGATGCTGGTGCCCCACCGCCGCCCGGTTCAGACGGCAGACGGCTACATCACGATTTTACCCTACACCAACGTACAGTGGGCCAGGTTCTTCCAGGTGGTTGATCGGAACGACATGGTCGAACATCCCTGGGTGACCGATATGGATACCCGCAGCCGCAACATCGGCGCGGTATACGATATGGTGGCCCAGATTGCACTGACACGATCGACGGAAGAGTGGCTTACCCTGATGGAGCAAGCAGACATTCCCGCCATGCCGGTCCGCAACCTGTCGGACCTGCCAAGCGACCCGCATCTTGCCGCGACCGGTTTCTTTCAGCAAATTGATCATCCGACCGAAGGTACAATCTGGACAACACGCCCGCCGATTCATTTCTCGGCGACACCTGCGCGGCACGATCACTGTCCTGCGCCTCGCCTGGGCGAGCATAGTAAAGAGATTCTGGGGCCGGACGAAAAGTAACCTCGGCCGGCCCCGGCGGAATCAAACGTCCATTGAACGCGCAATCAGCTCCTTCATGATCTCGTTTGTACCACCGTAGATCATCTGGACCCGGCTGTCGGCATAAAGACGGGCAATCGGGAACTCCATCATGAAGCCGTAGCCACCGTGGAGCTGCAGACATTCATGCATGACCTCGTTTTGTGTCTGGCTACCCCACCATTTCGCCATTGATGCCGTGGCCGCATCAAGCTGGCCTGCCTCAAGCCGCGTTATACCGTCATTGACAAACGTGCGCAGCAATTCGGCCTTGGTCTTGCATTCCGCAAGTTTGAACCGGGTATTCTGGAAATCCATGATCCGGTTACCGAACGCCTTGCGATCCTGAACGTATTTGACCGTTTCGGCGATTGCGAAGTCAATGAAGCCAAGCGCCGTGATGCCGATCATCAGCCGCTCCCACGGCAATTGCTTCATCAACTGGTAAAACCCCTGCCCTTCTTCCGGGCCAAGCAGGTTGGCGGTGGGCACGCGCACATTCTCAAAGAAAAGCTCGGCTGTGTCGGATCCCTTCATGCCCAGCTTCTTAAGGTTCCGCCCACGGCGAAAGCCTTCCGCTTCCTCGGTTTCAAGAACGATCAGTGACACGCCCTTCGCACCGGCGCCGCGATCCGTCTTGGCCACGACCACGATAAGATCGGCGGTATGTCCGTTGGTGATAAAGATCTTCGAGCCGTTGATCTTGTAGTGGTTGCCGTCCTTTTCAGCATAGGTCTGGACGTTCTGGAGATCGGACCCCGTTCCCGGTTCGGTCATGGCGATGGCCGCAACACTGTCGCCGCTGATAAGCCGCGGCAACCACTTCGATTTCTGCTCTTCGCTGCCGTAGGCGTTGATGTAATGGATAACGATAGTTTGGATGCCATAGCCCCAACCCGTGTCTCCGACGCGCCCCTGCTCGTAAATGGCAATCGCATCAAATGCGATGTCGCCGCCGGATCCGCCGTAGTCTTCGGCGATCGCACCACCCATAACGCCCTGCTGGCCAACCGTTTTCCAGAACGCGCGGTCGACAATACCTTGTTCCGCCCATTTATCGACATTCGGGGCCATTTCGGCCTCAAACAGTTTGCGTGTACTGTCCGCGAACATCTTGTGTTCATCGGAAGCCCAAGTTGTTGTGTCCTTGATCAGTGACATGTTTCTTTTCCTGTTCAGCCTTGTTGGTATCCCGCCGGAATCTAACAAGTGTTTTGTTTTTTGACAACGATCGAGAGCCCGTGTGAGCAAAGCAGTTGCTTTGCGCAGACTTGCGCCTCACGAAAATCTCGAAACTGATACCGATATCCCTACCACCTTATCAAAAAGACTCGCTGCGATCAGCGGGCGTTCTTTAAGTGTTTGGTATTGGGGGTCAGTGTCTTGGGACCGGATCAAAATCCCTGTCTTCGAAGGCATGTGCTTCCCCATCCCTGTCGATCACAACCTTGAACCGCATCGGCGCGCTGATGCGCACAGGGCGTTTGCGTTTGCCCCGTTTTCCAACCGCGTTTCCTTCTTGGCGGCAATTCGACTGCAGTTTCTTCCGGTTCACCGTCCCGGCTTCCCGGTACGGGTACATTCATCTGCGGTCCTGTCACGTTCCTGACGTTTATTCGACGGCTTTACCGGTCTTTGAATTCAGGCTTTCGTTTTTCGGAAAACGCCTTCATGGCTTCCGGAAAGTCATGCGCGCAGAGCAGAATACTCTGGGCATCCCGCTCGATATCCAATGCTTCGAGATAGCCGCATTCCGCCGCGGCGCGCATCACCCGCTTGGCTGTCTGAACTCCGAACATTGGATGTCGGGCAATCTCGCGGGCGGTTTCAAGCGCCCGTGCTTCGACCTGATCGGCCGGAACGCATTCTTCCACAACCCGCAGATCTTTGGCGGTGCGACCGTCGATCTCCCGACCGGTAAGCACAAGCATGCGCGCCACCCCCGCGCCGGCGCGTTGCTGAAGCAACCAGCTCGACCCGGTGTCTGGGCAGCCGCCCACACGGGCAAAAACCTCGCACAACCGGGCGTCTTCGGCCGCGACGACAATATCCGCCGACAACGCCAGACTCAGACCGGCACCATAGGCCACCCCGCAGACGGCGGAAATCAGTGGTTTGCGAAAGCGATATGCAGCCCGCCCGCCTTCATGAACCTCGTCGATCATTTCGGACGTGGCCCTGGCCCCCTTGGTGATTTCGGACTGGAAACCGACCAGATCTCCACCGCTGCTGAAATGATCGCCACCGGTCATCACCACGGCCCGGATCGTATCGTCCCGTTCGGCTGCGTGCAGTTGCGTTACCAATTCCTCGGCAAAGGCAATGCTGTAAGGGTTGCGTTTGTCGGACTGCAGAAAGCGCAGGATGCCGACAGGGCCATCCCTTTCGAGGCGCATAAGCTCGGTCTTGTCGACCTTCGTCATGTCCCGGTCCAGACCGGATCGCGTTTTTCGGCGAAAGCCTTAGGGCCTTCGATCGCGTCATTGCTGGCATAAACGACCTCATGCAGGCGCTTGCCCTCTTCCAGACCGTCTGCACAGCCCAGATCCATGGTGGCGCGAACGCTGCCCTTTGCCGCCACAACAGAAAGCGGGGCCATACCGGCGATTCGTTTGGCAAGGGCATATGCCCGCGCACGCACGTCGTCGGGCGTATCTTCGAGATAATTGGTAAACCCGTAATCATGCAGCCGCTCAATCGGCATCAGATCACCGGTCAGAACAATTTCCATGAGAATGGGCTGTGGCAGCATCGACAGCGCCGGAGCCGCCCAAGGCGACCCGCGCCCGATCTTCACTTCGGTAATGCCCACCTTGGTGCCTTTGAGGCCGACACGGAGATCGCAGTTCAGTGTCAACATCATACCACCGGCCATCAAGGATCCGGTCATGGCAGCGATGATCGGCTTTTTGCAAGCGCGCATGGTTTCGTGAAACGGATCGCGCATCTTGCTCAGGATATCGACGCCCTCGTCCCGCGCGATCTGGGTTGCTTCCTTGAGGTCCAGTCCGGCGCTGAACACACCGCAATCGGACGATGTCAGAATGGCTACCCGGATGGAGTCATCCGATTCGATTTTCTCCCAGGCATCGGTCAGACCGTTCGTCGCGGCGACGGACAATGCATTCTTGCGCTCGGGCCGGTTGATACAGACGGTCGCAATGCCGTCTTCAATTGTCACTTCGATTGGGCTCATGATAACTGCTTCGTCTCTTTGGCATCTGCTTGATGCGAATGGCGGTGAAAGGTTTCCCCGCGACATTACTGTCGCGGGGAAGGTCTGGTTCACTCGACGGTGAACTTTTCGGAGCTTTCCTTGATCACGTCCCACACCACGTCGAGGTAGTCGGCGCTCCAGTCGGTCAGCGGAACCCAGGTTTCGCCATCCCACTGCTCAACGCGGGTCTTGCCGCCGCCACCGTGGTCCTCGCCGGTTACGGTGACCGGAGCCATGACGCCATCGCCATCGAAGTTCTCGATCGATTCATAGGCATTCTTCATGCTTTCCGGTGTGATCGGCCAGCCATTCTCGGTAATTGCGATGCGCGCGGCTTCGAAACCAGCGGAATAGATCGCCATGCCGGTGTTGTAGTACACATCACGCACCAGGCTTTCGGGGCCGCTGCCTTTACCGTTGGCATAGTAGGTTTCCAGCATCGTTTTCACGATTGGGACGTCCTGGCCACCGGCCACGTTGGTCCCGCGAAGGATGCCCTTCGCCTCTTCCGCGCCGATGTTGGCGATGTCGACTTCGTTCAGCCAATTGACCGAGAGATAGCGGTCGATCGGAAAGCGGTTGCGGCGCATTTCCTTGGAGGCGACCACATGACCGCCGGCCAGCAGCCAGCTGATTACATAGGCTCTGGACCCATTAATCCGCTTGAGGCCATCAGGCCTGCATGATTCAAGCTCCTCAAACTGAGGGGTGATTATGAGCAATCTTTATTGGCTGAGCGAAGATCAGATGGCGCGGCTCCGGCCGTATTTTCCGAAGAGCCATGGTGTGCCCCGCGTTGATGACCGGCGCGTGCTCAGTGGGATTATCTTCATCAATCGCAATGGGTTGCGGTGGTGTGATGCACCTAAGGAGTATGGGCCTTCCAAGACACTTTACAATCGTTGGAAGCGGTGGAGTGACATGGGTGTGTTCGCGAGGATTATGACGGGACTGGCTGCTGAAGCACCCGACCACAAGACGATCTCAATCGACGCGACCTATCTCAAAGCGCACCGCACGGCCTCGAGTCTGCGGTTAAAAAAGGGGGGCGTGGACGTCTTATAGGGCGAACAAAAGGCGGTATGAACACGAAACTGCATGCCGTCACTGACACGATTGGACGGCCGATCCGGTTCTTCATGACCGCGGGCCAGGTCAGCGATTACACTGGGGCCAGAGCCCTGGTAGAAAGCCTGCCAGCCGCCGACTGGTTACTGGGAGATCGGGGTTATGACGCAGATTGGTTCCGTAAGGCCCTTGTAGACAAGGGAATAAGGCCCTGCATCCCCGGACGAAAATCGCGCGACAAGCCTGTCAAATATGACAAGCGCCGCTACAAACGACGCAACCGGATCGAGATTATGTTCGGCCGACTGAAAGACTGGCGACGGATCGCCACCAGATACGACCGATGCCCAAAGGTATTCCTGTCTGCAATCGCCCTCGCTGCAACCATCTTGTTTTGGTTATAAATCAATGAGTCTGGAGCCTAGGCGCAGTGAGCGCCCAATTCAAAAGTATCTGTGTTTTGGTCGACGCTGGAGGCATGGTTCGTCATGGAATTATCATGCTTGGTTACCATAATGGTGCTTTCGAAAGCGACGTATTGCTTGTTGACGGGGAAATCATCGGCGAGTGGACCTCAGATGATGAAGAGTGGTGCCATTTCACCGCAACTGATGCTGCTATGGTTTCTTGCAGCGCTCCGTCACCATGGTTGTTGCATGACTCGATAGCAACATGGATGAGAGAAACCAGTGGTGAGAAGGATCCAGACTGATGGCAACGCCGTCGTCCTTATGGTTTTTGTCGCGCTACAGTCATTACACGTGAATATTGCTTAATCCATTTGGCCTTGTCAGGGCTGAGCCATGTGATCAGCTCCATGATTTGGCTGTATTCTTTTGTGATGTTGCGATGCAAGATTGGTTCATGATGGAATACGCGGTTGCGAAACTCTCGAACGGCGTCGCACCGAACATATAGCGCGTTGTATGTGACGGCAGGTGGCAGATCCGCAAATGAAGCATGAAGGTTCGCCCAAAAAACGGGCTCGTGCCGCGCAAGCAACATGTTTACCCAAAATCCAAAATTGAGCTCTGCGGTCATGCCACCCGATGTAACGGCTCCTTTTTTACGGAGTTTGTCGCGAGCTGTCTTGACGATGCGCTTGCCATTCCCGATTTGCGCGAGAAATGTCGGATCGTCCCACCAAGTGGGGCCGTATAGAGCAATCAACTGTGTGGATATGATGTTGCGCAGGCACACTTCTGATGCGCTTAACACGGGGAAAAAAGCTTCGCTGATCAGGATGTTCCAGCCATACAGGTCAAGTGCACGTTGCGTATCATGACCTGCCGCTTTGAGATATTTGGTTAACCGATCTTGAGAAATTATATTTGATACCAATGCCTTAATGCTCCGTTCGGTCCCTAATCGGTCTAGACCGTTTCTCTTGACAACAGCGCGAATTTCACCATATAAGGAGTCAATCGAAGACAAAGTTAGGTCTTCAACCTCTTAGATGCCCGCGACAGCCGTAATAGGTCCTCGCGGGTTTTCGCTTTCTAGTCATACCTTTACTGACCATGACCGACAAGGCGGCTACTTTTGGAGTGATCCCGGATTCGGACTGTTAAGTGCAAAGGAGTGCCTTGTAGCCCTGGTTCCGCTGGCAGATTGTTGGCCTATGGGTCGAAAAGCGCGAGTCCTAGTGTGGTTAGCACGCACCCAACGGAAAGCACTCTATTCGTTCATCGGCAGGTAAAACTCCGTAATCCCCCGCCGCCCATCTGCGCGCCCGAGTTGAACAATCACATCAATTGATTTGCGGATGTACTCGCGCACTTCGGCGAAGGTCAGGGGCGTGCCAGCTTGGAGGACCATGATGGCCAGCCGGTCAATGGCCAATTCGGCAGTTTCCGCGTGGATCGTTGAGACCGAGCCACCATGACCAGTGTTGATCGCTTCTAGGTATGTGAGCGCTTCTGATCCGCGTAGCTCGCCCACGATGATCCGGTCCGGCCGCATCCGCAGGCTGGCTTGCAGGAGCGCATTGGCGCTGCGTTGGGAATTGGGGCTTCTCTCGGAAAGAAGGGATACCGTGTTGGGCTGATCGGGAAAAAGCTCAAACGCATCTTCGATGGTGATCAATCGCTCACCATGATCCACATGGGAGAGAAGGTTGCGTGCAAAGGTGGTCTTGCCTGTTGATGTGCCTCCGCTCACCAAGATGTTCAAGCGATCTTCAATGAGGGACTGCAAGGCTTGGTCGAGGTTGGCTTGGGACAGGTCAGCGACTTTGCGCATTTTCTCGCGGCGCAGCGTTTCCAGAGATACAGCTTCCCCAAACAGAAACGCAGGTTTGAACTCGCGCGCGGCTTTGGGTGCAAAGAGGCGGATGGTGATCGAGGCCCCTTGCTCAATCGCGGGCGGCACGGCGATCTGAACCCGCAACGGGCGACCCGCATAATCGATTTTACCAGAAACCAACGGGTTCTTTTCAGAAACGCGGGCCTTGGCATCGCCAACGATGCTCTGTGCGAGGTTTTGCGCGGCCTTTGCGTCAACACGTCTGCCGGCCCGGCGCATGGCCGCGTCTCCGGCCACTTCCACCCAAACCTCGCCATTTGGGTTGATTGCCAGTTCGACAATGTCATCGCGGCTTAACCATTCGCGGAACGGTTCAAAATACTGCTCAAGATAGGATGTGGGATGCATGTCAATCAAAAATCACAATATCCCGATCCACGAGCACGGTTACATTTGCGCCCTGATCGACATAGATCGTCGGTGTGATGGCGATCTGCTCGGCAATGACGCTGCCCACGGCATCCTGCAGATCCTCGCCAACGCTTTCCAGAACAATACTGGTGGTCTCGTCGCTGGCGGCTTCTGCGGCAACAGAGGGCGCGGCACCAATGACGGAGATCAAAGCGGCACCCCCGAAGCGTTCCATGAACTTGGTATCGACCAGGCCTGTTAGGCCAGAGCGGCCCAATTGATCGCCACCGGCTGAGGCAATCTCCATCGAGATCCCGTCAGGTGTGAGTATGCGGGTCCATAGGATTAAGATACGCTTTTGATTGATGTCGATGCCGGAGCGATACTGGCCAAAAAGGCGCGAGCCGCGCGGGATCAGAACCCGCTCGCCAGAGAAGGCCAGGACCGGTTCTGAGACGACAGCCACGACATTGCCGGGCAGGTCGCTGTTGATCGCAGTTTGCAAGGCGGCCTGAACGACCGACCCTTGGGCCAGCGTCCGGTCTGGATGCTCCATGCGGGCGGCCTCGTCGATTTGCAGCGGGTGCGCCGCGCGCAAGAGGTAGTCTTCGTTTTCCCCAACGCCTGCGCGGGGCTCACCCGCGAGGGTCGTCCCTGAGCCCGGTGGCGCGTTCTGCCCGCCCGTGCCCGCACCGCCCGCGAACACGACGGCGGGGGAGACGATCTGAGCGCGTAGCAATTCATCTGCCTCTTGGGCGGCGGCGCGGGCGCGGTCTTCCTCTTCAAGGCGGCGGCGTTCTTCGAGCAAGCGCTGATCCGCGATCAGGCTTGATTGGGTAAGCTCACTCTCGAGGGATTCCCGTTGCGCGCGCTCTGCATCAAGCATGGCTTGAAGCCCTGACAGGCGCACAGCGTTCTCACGCGCTGTTGCGGCCAGTTCCGCATCTTTCTCGGCGATGGAGGCTTCAAGCGCGTCAGTCTGTGCGTCAAACGCCTCGCGTAGATCGCTAACGGCAGCTTGGATTTCAGAGTTGCGGGCTGATTGGCTGGCGGCAAGTGCTTCGCGCAAGGCTGCGAGTTCGCGCAGGACGGTTTCATCGGGCACCGGGGCAGGGACCGGTTCTGCGACTTGCGGCTCTAACGCCTCCTCGACGGCGATGAGCGCATCTTCCACGCGCTGGTCTTCTTCGTCAGCCGGAAACTCCAACCGTCCGCCGTTGCCGGTTCTTTGGTCTTGGAAGGATTCAACATCGGAGGTTTGCAGCGGGTCGGCGGCATCCTGTAGGCTGGTGGCAAAGACATAGGCGAGCGCGGCCCCGCCCAGCCCGAGCCCGGCGGCAAGGGCACCGACACCAATGCGGCTTCGTGGTTTCTTAGCGTTGCGGTTCTGAAAATTGTCCAAACGATCCTGCAGTTCAGGCGGGTTCTGATCTGCCATTCTTAATTCCCCACGGTAAGGGCGGTTTCATCACGCTGGATGCAGATGGCCTCGTCGCCAATGCGTAGGGTCCAGAACGGATTGACTCCGAGAACGCGCACGGTGTTGCCTTGCTGGGTCCAGTTCACTGTGCGCTCGCGGCCATCGGCGTCGGCCTTGAAGAGCGCAGGCTGGCGCGCATTTTCCGGGAAGGTGAAATAGGTAAATCGGCCATCGTCATAAACACTGGAGGGCCGGAAATCGCCGGTGCCTGATGCCATATAGGCATAGTTGCGCGGAGCCTCATATCCTTTTGGGGCAGAGGTGTTCGGGCGGCGATCTTCAGGATATTGAAACCGCACCTCAAAGAACATGCCGGTACGGCCTTGGATATGTCCTTCGCGCAGATGAAACGAATAGCTGTGGCGATTGGTGATCACCGTCATATTGGTTGAGGCACCGCCCACATGGGGCTTGATGGTCAGAACGTAGCCAAGCTCGGGGATTGGATCGACCTGAAAACTCTCGGTGTCGCCGACGATGACCGCTTCAAACCGCTCGCCCGGTCCAAAATGGATTGTGGTGGCATGACGCAGATCGGTTTCGATCGTGTAGACTTGGTTCTCGTCGTAGGTTGCGGTGCGAATGCGGATATCGAGCGGGCCTCCAGAGGGTGTCGCTTCTGGGTAGGCGGCACTGGCAAGACAAGCGGCGAGCGCCGCGGATATGAGTGTCAAATTGTTCAAGGGATCAGTTCTCCAGGGTCTCAGCGTCGACCCGGTAGGAGGTCACGACAAATCCGAGCGGATTGGCCCAGACGTCTTGCAGACGCTGGCGGGTTTCAGGGCGGAATTCATAGGCGAGGGTGGCCACGTATTGACGGGTCACGGTGCGCACATCGCGCGGGCGGCGTAGCGTGCGCGAGAACCGGACCTGCGCAACACCGGCTTCAATCTGATTGACCGATTTGATGACCACTTCGATCTTTGCGTCTCGGCCATAGACGGTGATGGGGTAATCCTCATTGGCCGAGTTCCAAAGATCGCGCAGGGTGCGGGCGGCATCGAGATCGGAGCGGCCGAGCACGGAATTGATCCGGCTCTCACCGTCGGTGACATCAAAGGTCTCGCGATCATCGACATAGGCCACAAGATTGGCCTGGATGATGGCGTCGCTCTCATCGATTGACAGGGCCTCGACGTGGGCGACGCGGTCCATCTCGCCGGTTTCCTTGTCCACCACGACAACAACGGTTTCGGTGGTCTTGAGCGGCAGCAGGCTGACGGCTCCGAGAAACCCTGCAAGCCCGACAATGACGCCAGCGCCCGCGATGAAATAAGCAAAGCGCTCGCGGCGGCGCGGACCAAAGATCATGTCCACTTCAAATTCATCGCGCGCTTTGCTCATCGGTGTTGTCTTTCAGGAAGTTTAGAGGGAAGGATCAGGGTTTGCGAAAGCTCTTGAGGACACCAAGCGCGGCACCGGGGCTTTGTCTGACGGCGCCGCCGACGGTTGTGAGACCGTCACTGACACCGCGCCGCATCTCGTGGGGTGTCTTGCCGGTGGTCAGCCGGGTGGCCCCGCCCGTGCCATACATGCTGGTATTGACCATGCCGCGTCGCGCAAGACCGGTGATGCCGACGGCGTTGGAGGCGATACCCATGACCCCTGTGAGGTTAGAGGCGATGTAGGGAACCGCAGCCATGATCCCCGCACTCAGGATCAGAATGACGAGAAACGGCAAGATCAGGCTGACGGTGGCGACATCACTCGGATCTGCCGAGGCATCGCCAATGGCTTCTGCGATGGCCACGATGATCCCGGCGGCCCCGGCTGCGGCGACGGGCATCAAGGCATAGCCGATGGTGGCACGCGCCCACGCCTCAAAGAGCGAATGGGTCGGTTTGAACAGGGAGCAGAGGATCATAAAGGGCGCGATCACAATCATCAGTGCGAAGACGATCTTGGCGAACGCAATGATACCTGCCGTGATGGCGGCGAAGAGCGCGGAGAGCACAAAGAAGATCGCGCCCAGAACCGCGCCAAAGACCCAACCAGCGCCATCCCCGATGGCATCGCCATAGGCCGTGATGCGCGCGACCATGCGGTCGAGGCTCTCATAGACACCCGCCTCATCGCCGGAGGCCGTTAGATCGAGGATAGCAGCGCCAATGCTGTCGGGCACGTCGGTGGCGATGTTGTAGATGATCTCGAAGTTCGCCCAGGTCTGCGCAAAAATGGAAATGAGCAGCAGCTTGATGCCAAAAGCAAAGAAGCTGCCAAAACTCATGGGTCTGAGTTGCATCACGACATTGATGCCAAGAAGGATTAGCAGCAGGGCTGCGCCGGTGGACAAGACGTCACCTATCGCGGCGGCATTGGTGACAAATCCGGATTGCGCGACCGTATCGACGGCGGCGTCCACTTGGCCAAGGATGTCGCGAATAACCCCCATCAGTTGGCGCAAGCCGCATCGCGGGTGGCGAGCATCTCATCCGCTTGCAGACGCAATTCGGCGACTTTGAACGGCAGCAGCGGATTATCTGACGTCACATAGCCTTCAGCCTCCAAGATGACCTCGTCCCAAGGAATTTGGGTGAGATAACATTCACATGAGCCGGTCTCTATCCAGCGCTCGGCGGCCATGATCCGCAGGATGGCGCGGTAACCGTTGCGGATGTAGGGCGACGGGTTGAGGATAGTCGGCGCGCGCGGGGCTTCGCAGACCGAGGGCGTGTCCTCTTCAACCGCCATTGTGGAGAAGTTACTGGAATCTGCGTTCGCGAAGCTTGTAAGCGGCAGGATGAACAGGGCGACGGATGCGACGAGGTGTTTCATTCGTCTACGGCCATGGTTCTAAAGCTGCGCTCAGCCGCCAGTGTGGAAGCGTCAACAACGCCCAATTGCCCCGCACTGACGCCTTGCGCGGCCTCGAGCCGCCAGATCTGGGTGAGAATGATGCCAAGCTCCGCGGTGATGCGGGTGTTCAGATCGACAGCGGCCTTCAGGCCGTCTTGGTCATCAATCAGGCCAACCATCGTTTCCAACCGGTCAAGACTTTCACCCGCCTCTTCGTGGCTTTCTTGCGCGGCCACCGACAGCATGGCACTGGCCCCGGCCTGTGTGGCGATCCGGTTGTCGGCGGGCTCATCAGAGGAAGACAGGCTTGCGAGGGTCTCAGAGGAAAATCCACTGCCTTCGAGCAAACGCCTGACTTGGCGATCAAGACCGCGACCGGGTTTGAACCCAGAGAGGAAATCTCCATCGGCAAGACTTCGCGCCGTTTCAATTGGCGCCATCAGGCTGCCTTTGAGGCGCTCGAACTCTTCGATGGTCGCGAATAGCTCTCCCAGAGCGTTGCCATCAATCAGGGATTTCAGCTGGGCTTCGAGGTTGAGGAGTTGCGAAATTTGTGTCTCCAACTCCTGGCGCATGGTGGCCAGTTGCTGAAGCTGCACGTTGAGGTCTGTCGCCATATGTTCAAGTTGCGCAACAAGCTGGCCCAATTGGCTGCCATCAAAGGTGGGAACGCCTTGCGCCGATCCGGGTATTGGCAGGATGGCACTTAGTGAAACCGTTGTGGCGAGTAAAAAACGTCTCATTCAGAAACTCCCATTTGCATGAATTGCCGCTCTGACAGGCGGTCTGCGGCCAGATGTTGGGCAAATGCCGCTTCGCGGACCTGATTGGCGGCCATCAACCTGACGCGCAGGCTGAGGATCCGGCCGATCTCGGCCTTGGCATAGGTGTTGAGTTCCCAGGCTGCCTTCGCATTGGGTTGCGCATCGATCTGCTGGATGATCGCGCTCAGTCGGTTGATGACCTGTGCGGTCGTCGCAAAGCTGTCGGCGGCGTAATAGATGCCAGCATCCGAGATATTGGCGTATTCCGCGAGGGCATAATCAGAGGGAGAGAGCGTACCCAAGGCGTCTGCCCCGCCCACCACCGCGAGATATTCGTTGTAGAACTTGGAAATGTTGCGCACGTAGCCTTGGGTCTCGGCAAAGGGCGGCACGCCGCCGTATTCAATCACGCGACCCGGGCCTGCATTATACGCGGCCAGCGCTTTGGGGATGGTGCCAAAGGCATTAAGTTGGGTGGTGATGTAGCGCGCGCCGCCGCGCAGGTTTTCAATCGGAACATTGGGATTAACACCCATGTCGGAGGCGGTGCCGGGCATAAGCTGGGTGAGACCGTAGGCCCCAACCGGGCTGGTCGCGGTGATGTTAAACCGGCTTTCTTGCTTGATCAGAGCCTGAAACAGGCAGCGCCATTGCGTGGGCGACAGCCCTGCGCGCGCCACACCCGGAGCACCGGCATATTCCGAGGCGACCTGTACGATCATCATCTCAACGGTTTCGCGTCCCTCCCCAAAGAGGCGCGCATCCATCGGATGATTGGAGACCACGGGATAGATCTGATCCGCGCCAAAATCCGCATTGCCCTCAAGGGCTGCGATATTAAAGCCGGGTCCGGTGATGGCAGCGGCCATTTCGTCTAAGACGCGCAGCTGATCGGCTTCCAACCCTTCGATGGTTGCGCCGACACTATCGATGTCGTTCTGCACGCCAAGATCCTCGAGCAGGCTGTCAAAGATTGAGACATTGCGCGCGATCGCGGTGCGATCCGTTGTTGGCACGCCCTGCGAGGCGGCCAGCGCGGGTAGCGTGCTGAGAACCAGTGCAGATATGTGCAGTGACAATCTCACGAGGCCGATGCCCCGATGGCTGTGAACCCACAATCCATGTCTTGAGCGGGAGCGGTGAACGATAGCGGGGTTTGCGCAGACCGCGTCACTTGCGCCGCGTTTTTGCGACCCACGCAAGGGGAGGTTGCCTCGGTGTAGCGTTCGCAAGCTGAGAGTGACGCGGCAAGGGCAAGGAGGGCGAGGGTTGGTCTCATAGATGTCTCCAAAAATCAGGGGTGGTGCGCCAGTCTGGCCCGACAAGGTTTTCGCCAATACGGCCCCCGCCCAAGATGTTGAGCAGAGGCCCGAGAGCGCTCAGGTCTGCATCCACAAAGACTGAATCTCCCGCCGAGCGGACCAATGCGATGCGCTGCCCGATGGTGGGTTCCGTGAGGAGTGCCGCCTCTTTGGGGTTCACGCGCAAGAAATCAAAATCGGATGGTTTGGCACGATCATTGGGAAACAGGATCTGGGTCGGGACGGTTTCAACGATGGTTTTGCCGACGCGGCTGCCTTCGAGCTGCGAGGGGTATTGCGTCATCATGATCACAACGCAGTTCATCTTACGCAATGTAACGAGCCAGTTTTCCAGCCGCGCCCCAAAATAGGGATCGTCGAGCAGCTTCCAGGCTTCATCAAGCACGATGATAGTGGGGCGGCGGTCCTCAACGACGCGCTCGATCTGGCGGAAGATGTAGGAGAGCACGGCCATGCGCTCGGAGGTCATGTCGAGGATTTCAGTCATATCAAAGCCGGTGATTTCACCGGAGATGTCGATGGCCTCGCCGCCTTCGGGCTCATCAAAGACCCAACCGTAGCGCCCGCCGGGGGCCCATTCAGCGACGCGCGATTGCAGCTCGCCCTCATCATCCAGGGCTTGGAACAGGGTCTCAAAGGAGGCAAAATCCTGTAGGGCTGGACCCGCATTCGCGTTTTGGCCAACGGCGTTCTGCACGGCGCGGGACTGCTCGCCGGTCAGGGATCCGTTGCGGGTCAAAAGAGTTGAAAGCCAATCGGAGAGCCATGCGCGGCCCCGTTCGTCAACTTCGGTCGCAAGAGGGTTGAGACCTGTGGGCACACCGGCGCGGATTTCTTTATAGCGTCCTCCCAAGGCGCGCACGGCCATCTCAAGCCCGCGATCTTTGTCAAAGAAGAACAGACGCGCGCCGACGCGTTGGGATTGCGCCGCGAGGAACGCGGTTGTGACGGTCTTGCCCGTCCCCGTCCGCCCGAGCACGAGGCTGTGTCCCACGGTTGGTTCCTTGTCTGCTGAGCCCGCCTCATGGAAATTGAACCGGTATCCGGCAGTGCCGACGGTCGGCAGGATGGAGATCGGCTGGCCCCAAGGCGATTGATTGCCACGTCTACCCTCCACACTGCCATGCAGGGCCGCGAAGTCCGCAAAGTTGACGGATGAGATCGGCGTTTTTCGGGCGCGGTAGCCGAAGTTGCCGGGCGATTGGGCGAAATAGGTGGCTTTGAGCGCCATGTTTTCGCGCACGATCACGGCCATGATTTCTTGGCCGACCCGTTTGATCTGCGCGGCCGCCTGTTCAAGCGTATCGCGATCATCGGCATAGACGGCGACGGAGAGATGATGATCACCAAATCCGATGCGGCCCGCTTCCTGATCATCGGCTGCCACGACCAATTCTTCGCGCAACGAGACGGCGGCATCATCAGAGGCATGCATCTGGCGGATGATGCGTTGAATCCGCTCGGCCATGATATTGCCGGGGATCGGCGAGAAGGAGTTGGTCAGGACCATGTCGAGCGGCAGATCCAACGCGTCGAGCAGCGTGACGTCTGTGATTGACGGGTAGCTTTTGATGCTGAACAGAGATCCGAACTTCTGTTCGCCAGTTGTGGCGCAAGTGATAGTCACCACCTCGCCGTCAAAGGTCGCGCGACTATTGCTCAAGGTCTGGGATAGGGGCAGGGCACTTTGACCAAAACCGATGGGTGCAAAGCTGCCTGCATTCAAAGCATTGAGATATCCTAGCCATTCGCCACCCGCGCGCGTAAGGCGCACCGGGTTGGCGGAAGACAGGGCCACTTTGAAGAATCCGACCACTTCATTGAGCTCTTGGACCCGAGCATCGCGGTCCCGTGCCCAGGCTTTGCGGGCAAGCGCGCGGATCAGTGGTAGACGTGCGCCGATACTCGGGCGGCGAACAATGCTGATATAAAGCTGGCGCTTCTTGGGTTGAAAATCGCTGATATGACGCTGCCAGCGTGTGTCGAGCTCTGCGGCAAAGCTGTCGCCATCTATGGGTGACAGGGTAAGGTCTTGCGGCACGGATATCCGGTGGATGTAGTAGCCAAAGACATTGCCCGTCTGTGCAACGATAGCGGCCACCGCGCGTTTAAGGGCGTCCAATTGATCATCGGGCGTGGTCATCGGGTTCAGGCCATCAAGGCGCAACGTTGCCATGAGATCGCCTTCGCGCAGAACCATCACATCGTCGCCGACCAGCGAAAAATACGGCAGATGCTCACCAAGGTAGCTTTCGCGGGCGAAGTCTTGTCCCCCGGCCTCCAGAACCGCTGAGGCAACGGGGCGTGATTTTGTTTGATCAAGCACCAAAGCTATCGCCTCCCCAGAACTTGCGGTTCTTGGTGGCGCGGACGGTGCCAAAAGACACCCTCAATACCTCAAAGAAATGCGGTTCCTTGTCGGCAACAAACCAGAGAATGGGATAGGCGATGATCCCGACCAGAAAGAAGACCAGGGATTTGGTCCAGATGAACGGCAGAACGATCCCCATAGACAAGGCCACCAGGTATCCGACAGGGAGGCCTAGGTACTTTGGTGGCCGCGCGAGGCCTAAGAAGAGAGAGGACCGCTCTGCCACCGGGTCACGCGAACCCGTCGACGATGGTGCCTGCCGAGAAGATCAGCACGATACCGATGATGACGGATGCGAACCAACCCCAGTTCAGGCGGCCCATCATACACATGAAGCCGGTGCCGATGACCGCAAGTGTTGCCACTGAAATCCCGATGGGGCCGGTCAAGGCAGACTCAACGGATTCCAGCATGGTCTGGATCGGAGAGAGGTCTTGAGCCAGGGCAGGTGAGGCCGCCAAGCTGAGCAGCAGGCCCAACTTTATGCGCTGAAGGGTTTTTCGATGTTTGGACATGGGTAGCCTCGCGGGTCAGTTAAAGGTGAGAACAAGGGCCGGTCGATCGCGTGGTGCATCTTGCGCAACTCGGGTCGAAGCATCTGGGTTGGATAATGTGGAAAGGCGGGCGCGAATGCGATTGACGCGGGCAATGTAGCTGCGCGTCTCGGCAAAGGGCGGAACGCCTTGGTATTCGACAACGCGATGCGGGCCTGCGTTGTAGGCGGCAAGGGCGAGATCAATGTCCCGAAAGCTTGCCAACTGCGCGAGGAGATAACGCGCAGCGCCATCAAGGTTCTGAGACACATCAGTGCGATCAACGCCAAGGCCCCGCGCGGTTGCCGGCATGAGTTGCCCCAAGCCATAGGCACCAACGGGGCTTTGTGCGGTTGGGTTGTAGGCGCTTTCGGCCTCAATCATCGCCTGAAACAGCAAGTGCCAATCTCTGGCAGTGAGACCAACGGATGACAGCGCCCGGTTGTTCTGATGGCGCGTCGCAGTTGCCTGAATGGCGGCCAGAATTGCAGGCTGAGCGCTGCTTGAACGCGCGAGAGCGGTTACATCGGTCTCCGCACCGTCCCGTTCATCGTGAAACGTCCAGTTAGAGGATCTAGTGAACCCGCCCTTGATCACCAGCAGATCCGCCGAGCACGGCGTCGCCATCCAGCTTGCTGACATCAAGATCAATAGAGACCGGCCGGCCGTCGCCGTAAGCGTTGTGGTGATTAACCAACCCGGGCCAGATCGCGAACTTGCGCACTTCGGGCCCGTGCTTTTGTACCTTGGTCGCCACGAGGATAAGTTCTTCGTCGCCCACGGAGTAGATGCACTGATAGCGCGGCTTTCCATCTCCCGTGACCTCGACAAGCTCATACCGACAGCTGAACGCTACCTTCCTCTCGATGAGGTCCTTCACACCATCCAAGGTGATCAAACTAAGGTGTCTCGCTATCGGCATGGTCCCTCCCCTTGAGAGACCTTCTACATTAATCATTCCAAACAAAATACAGGATTGGAGTCAATACATACAAAAAGGACAAAATATAAAAAACGTTGAAATTGATGAAAGAGGCGATATTCTGCCTATAGTTGAAGTGACTTTACGGGAGTACAATCATGAAGAAGTGGGTTTTGGCAGGCGCTCTGGTCGGAGCGATTCTCCCCGTTCAGGCGAAAAAGGCGCATGCTTACGATATGGATTGCGCCATCATGCTCTGCATGGCGGGTGGGTTTCCGCCGAGTGCTGTCTGTGCGGCGGCGTTTCGAACGATGATCCGACGGATCACGCCCTGGCCCAGTCGGCCGCCATTCGGAATTTGCACCTATGCTGCTATTCCCGTTGAACTCGGTGGACCGGGCGGTGAAGCAGATCTGGATATTTCGACGTCGGAATATGCTTGGTTACGTCGCACTCGGGTAATCTGGTGGTACGGCACCCGTAGTGAAGACCGGGACGGGGACACGCGATACAGTTGGTCCATCAAATCTTGCGACGGTGAAAATCGTAACTGCCGTTACATCGAACGCAGGTATGGGTCACATTCTCGCTGGCCGGCGTCATTTATTAGCGGCAACGATCAATTGCTGACGACATTTGGGGAAGGTCGGGCGATCATGATGGAATACAGTGACTTCGAAGGAACCATGGATCACTCGGAGTGGTTTCGATATTGATTTACGGTTCGTTCCCCTTAGAAGACCCAATGTTGCGCACCGTGATCATGGTCTCGGGAATGTTTTCCAAACCCTTTTCCCAATACCGAATAATTTCGCCGTTGTTCCACGTGTAGTCGCTCCAAACCACAATCGCGGATCCATCAGAAAGTATGACGCCCTCTTGAACAATACTCGCCTTTAGGCGTTTGGATTTCTTCGGGCTTGGTTTTGAGCTTTCATCGGCAATTTCCATCGGGCGAAACACTCCCTTATCTTTATCGAAGCGTTGTACAAACTGGAAAGGCTCGTCTCCGACAAGCAGCCAGGACGGCACGACATTTAAGGCCGTCGCGATCCTCTCAACCATGTCCAAACTGGCCGAATTCTTCGCATTTTCCAGCTTGCCCATGTAGCCGCGATTGACCTTCGCTATCAGCGCAAGATCTTCCTGACTGATGCCGCGTTCGCGGCGCAGTTTCTGAATGTTGAGGCCCACTTGGTGACGAAGTTTCATGTGACTGAAAACGCCACAGTGGGTCACATTTAGCCACTCACTATATTATACATTCGGTGAAGGAATGAAAGAAAAGTGTATGTTTTTAAAGGGGAAAATCAAAAAGGTAAAAGGGGCGGCACTGAAAGGTTCAGTGCCGCCAGTACTTCACCCACAGGGAGGAGGTAGAGGGTGAAATGCGATTTTCGCCAGGACTCGGGGACGTACGAAAGTGGGACGGGTCAAGACAACAGATCCACTGTCGATAATACAGCTTAACCCATTGCTACCATCGCAACACCAATCGCGGCGACTATTGTCGCGAGGATCATCGCGCGGCCCGGCACTGGTTCGCTCTTGAACAGGTAGGCTGCAAAATATGCACCAACAAACATCTCGAGCGACCCAATAATCGCAACCACCGCGACAGGTGCCGAAAGCAAAGCAAAGAACAGTAGGATTTGCCCAAAAGACATTCCGAGGGCAGCCATCCACTGCCAGATGCCGGACGACTTCAAAACAGAGGTTATCGCCATGCGATATCGAACACTTATGCACGCCGCGATAAAATACCACACAACACCGGTCAAAGCGCCCACAAGCGCGCCCAAGGCAGCGTCTGGCAGGTCCTCCAATGCCAATTTGCGCGCGACATAAGCGAGAGCATAACAAAAGGCTGAAACCGCTGCCAGCAAGAGGCCGAGCTGGAGATTACCCGTGGATATTGCGGACGCTTTAGCGGAGATTTGTGGCACCCGTACCCACATTGCAACGGCGATGCTGCACAGGATCACGATCATACCCACAAGAACCATTATCGAGTAACGCTCTTGAAGCAGGACAAAAGCAAGTGCTGTGGAAAACACCGGGATCAGCCGCCTGAACAGGCTGGAGCGAATAGCACCGGATGGCGCAATAGACCGGAAATTCGTCAACCGCCCAAAAACTGTCGCTAATACACCCGCGGAGATGAAGAACCCGATGCCGATCAGAAATGAGCGCGTGTCGTCAACGGTCGTGAGGTCGATGCCGCACGCCAGCCAGATCACGCTCGACAGGGCGAGCGTAAGCATGATTGAAAGGAAGACACCGTTGTCGCCCTTCGCTTTGGAGGCACCCTTGGCGACAGCGGCACCGGCGATGCCAAAACTTACCGCCGAAAGTAGTGCATATATCTCACCCATATTGGCTGCCCTTCAATTCTTTAGCGGCCTGTCTAAGCTAGACTCGCTGAAATCGGTTGGCCATTCCGCAAGTGCAAACAAATTGCGCACCCACCTTTGACAGGTCGGTGCGCAGTTTGGCCTAGAAAACACAGCTTACTCGGCGGCTTGATCTGCCGACGGGGAAGAAACAAGTGTACGCCAATCGACTTCTTTCGGATGAACACCTTCGTGGGACGCAATTTGCCCCTGCGGGATTTCGGACTCCGTTCCGATCGCCTTGCCGCCATCTGCCACTTTCTGCGCGGCATCTGCCATCAAGCGGCGAAACTCGACAATCGCCAGGTCGGACGCGCCAAGTGTATCGGTAGAACGCTGTACCCGGCTGCCCATGGACACCCACATGATGATATCTTCGTTCGGAATACCGGGAACACCTGTGAAATGGCCCTCTTTCATCAACTCACGGTCTTGCATGAAGTCATTTTCGAGTGTCCGCTTGGTCTGCCACTTCTTGTCCACATCCTTACCTGGAACCGCGTGGTTAAACGCGCGCCATTCGGCATTCGATGGTACATTGGGGCCACCAAATGCCAGAAAGTGAAATGCGGTTTCGTCGTCATTAATTGGCACGATCACGCTGGCCACTTTGTAATTGTTGTTTGGCGGAATCAGTGAGTAGTAAGGCGCGATGAACTCGGTGATCCGGAGATAGTTGTGCGTCTTGGCATTCTTGATTGGTTTGCGGATCGCGGCGTAGTGGAAACCATAGCTCGTCGTTTCGGTCTGCATGCGCGGTGACTTGTCCGTCGAGGGACGGTACCAAGCCTTGTCATCTGCCGACGCACTTTCGACCCGGGCGGGCTTCATTGTGGACGAGTGCAAAGAGGAAGAGTGGGCAGAATCAATCTGACCTTCGTGGATTTGGGCCCAGTTTGCAGGAACACGGATCTTGAGTACCGCAACCGGTGTATCCTCCTCCGGTGCGAATGCAGGCGGTTGGAATTCTGGCATGTCGTCTTTTTCGCCCAGCCATGCCCAGACAAAACCACCCCATTCACGTAACGGGTAGGCGCGCGCCTTGACCTTGTCCATCAACGGGCTGCCTTCGGGCTCCGACGACATAGCGACAACATTGCCATCAACGTCCATCTTCCAGCCGTGATACAAGCAACGAAGCCCGCAATCTTCGTTGCGTCCGTACACGAGAGAGGCTTTGCGGTGCGGGCAAAGCTCATCGAGCATCCCAAGGCGACCTTTTGTATCTCTGAAAGCAACGTAAGTTTCGCCGAGTACCTCCACACGCAAAGGATTGCCGTCGGGTGTATCGACTTCTTCGACAAGGCACACCGGTGTCCAGTGTTGACGCATGAGCTGCGCCATGGGAGCATCGTTTTCAACACGTGTAAGAAGCTCGTTTTCTTCGTGAGTAAGCATAAGTTCCTCCTTAGCAAAAGTGACTACATTAGTTTGATTAATTACTTAGCTATCTAAGTTTATATGTCAAGCTGAGAACTATAATTACAGAAATTTTAAATTTCTGTAATTATAGTTGGGCAAAGCCTTATTGATATAGCCAGTCGTGAAGCTGACGGTTCAGGAATGGCAATATCAGACCGGTAGTCAGGCCCGTCAGGCAAGTCGCGATGATGAACAATGAAAGGACCACAGGCGTTGAATTGAGCACGTATCTGGAGGCAAGCACCAAGCATACCAGCGGAGGATAGACCGCGAGCATGCTCACCGCCCACCTTTTCCAGAAAACAGGCATCGAGCGCATCTCTACGAGGTCTGATTCATCTCTAGCCTGTTTGCCGTTAGTGATTTTACTCTTTGCTGGCACGGCTATCTCCATTGTCTAACGAGGTCATTTTTGTTCTGGCCAATCGCGAATTGGAACGGCAAGGCACAGGGTGCGCCCTGCCATTCTTTTGTGGTTCACGACAGGTTTACGGGGTCCTGCTTGCGAAGCAGCACGACGTAGCGCACAGCCATCGCGATAATCACGGCAATACCTGCAAACGCCAGTGGTATGCTTGGCAAAACCGCGGCAATGGCAGCAAGCACCAGGATAATCCGCTCCACCGGACTTAGTGCTACGCCGATATAGCCCTCGATCGAAATCGCTATTGCTGCAGTAGCAAACAAACCACCGATCAAAGCCACAGTGTTCGTCGTGAAATCACCTAGCAAAAGCAACCCGGGATTCCAGATGAACGCAAATGGCATAAGAAACCCGATGGCTGCGAGCCTAACTGCCGAAAATGCAATCTTGAACGGATCTGTATCGGCAATTGCGGCCGCTGCCAGCGCTGCAACCGCAATCGGTGGCGTAAGTGCAGACATAATTGCGTAGTAGAGCAAGAACATGTGGCTTTGAAGAATCGGATATCCGAGCTTAGCCAGCGCGGGACCAACCAGTACTGCTGCAAGAATGTAAGCACTTGGAGTCGGCATTCCCAAACCCAAGATGATCGTCACAATGGCGGCAATTATCAACGTCAAAGCCGCCTGCCCTCCACTGACTGTCAGGATCACGTTAGCTGACTTCATACCTAATCCGGTCATCGATAAACCACCAATCACCAAACCTGCAGCGGCACATGCACCGGCCACTGGAAGAATTCGAAGCGTAGTTTCGCCAAGCCCCTCTACGATCTGCCATGGCGAAAGCCGCGTGGCTTTCAGAAGGCCAGAGGCTATGACTGCCGCCAATACTCCAACACCCGCAGTGAATGTGGGCGAATAACCTGCAACAAGGGCTGCTACTATCCCGAAGATAGGTATGAGAAATACCCAACCTGTCCCGAACGTTTCAGCAGCTGTCGGAATTTCGCCATCGGACGGTCTGAGGTCTTCCTTAACGGCCCTGAAGTGAACCTGAAGAAAAACGCCTAGGTAATAAAGCAAGGCGGGAAACAACGCAGCTAGCACAACTTCTTTGTAAGGGACTGTGGTATATTCGGCGAGAATGAATGCCGCTGATCCCATAATCGGTGGCATCGCGCTACCGCCTGTAGATGCCGCAACTTCTACCGCGCCTGCAAAACGAGCACTGTAACCAAGGCGTTTCATCACGGGAATGGTAATCGAACCGGTCGCGACCACGTCCGAAGTCGGGCTTCCCGACATTGTTCCGTAAAGACCCGAAGAAAGAACCGCAATCTTTGCTGGACCACCCCTCGATTTTCCGGTGACCAATGAGGCGAGGTTAAAGAAAAACTCTCCGCCGCCTGATTTCGACAAAAAAGTACCGAACATTACGAACAAAAAGACATAGCTGGCCACAACCTGAATCGGAACGCCGAAAACTCCGTCTGTAGTAAACACCAGAATATCAAGAAGATAAGTATATTCAGATATGCCGTGTCCGAATGGTGGCGGAAGGTAAGATCCGAACTGGTTGTATAGCAAGAACAGGACGACAACGCCCGTCAAACCCAGACCTGTGGTTCTGCGCGTCACTTCCAGCGTCAGGAATAACAAAGCACTTCCGAAGAAAAGCTGTGCCGGCGTGAACGGATTGAGCAAGCTAATGCGGTCCGAAATTGCCCCGGCATTTAAGAAGAAAAAGATACCGCACGAGATACTGAGTAGCGTGAAAATCCAATCATAGAAGGGCACTTTGTTCGGCGCGTTAGGTGTTGCACCGATCGCGACAAACAAGATTGTGTAAATTCCGCTGACAAAAAGAATGCCCAGAATAAGAGGGTCGGAAATTGTGAACAAATTCGCGTATACGACCCAACCCGCAAAGATTGTTGAGGCAATAATCAGGGTGCGCTGCGAACCAGCCGCAAGCGTACGCCTGCGGCCGGTGGCTACAAGAGAACCTATCACTCGATCAAACCTGCTTCTTTATAGACTGCAGCTGCAGCTGGGTGGAATTCAAGAACGCTCGGCTTTGCAAGAAGTTCTGGTGACAGCGCTTTCATGGCTCCGTGTACGGCGCGAATTTCATCCATGTGGTTAAGCAGCGAGCTTGCCAGAGAACCTGCGGTCGCGTCGTCCATTGCATCTGTGGTGACCAGAAGTGCTCCGAGGGTAACAGTTTCAAGATCGCCAGCTTGATTAGGATAGCTGCCAGCAGGAATGACCATTGTACCTGTCCCGAATGCTTCATTCGTCGCGGCGATAACCTCCGCAGGAACCGCCAGCAAAACAACATCACTGTTTTCGTTCACAGCTCTGAAGGAAGAGTGGTTAATGAAAATTCCGTTTGTGATCATATCCAGGCGCCCGTCCTGAATCAAATCGGCCTGCTCGTTCGCTCCGGCGCGAACAAATTGTCCGCCTGCGTTGCTAAGTGACTCCTCGGTTACACCAACCGATTCTAGCATATGCAGGGCTATGTTTGACGTAATGTTGCCGGACCGGTTGATCCCGATCCGCACCGCTGCCCCGCTGGTCGCGATATCGTCAAGACTGTCAATGTTGTATTTTTCAGCAACCGAGCGCTCGAGGAAGAAATGCATTGGTGCCCAGTTGTACATGTAGCCAATGGCGCGCATGTTCTCAACGGGTGCTTGGAACGGCTCACCGCCGTCCAGTGCGATTTTTGCTTCTGCGTCATGTACCAAACCAAGGTCCGAACGGTTGGTGCCAAGCAGACCGATGTTCGCAAAACCACCACCAGTCGCCTGATATGTCACGACAGAAGATGAATCATCAACTTTGGTCGCGCGGTCAATACCAGCGCCGAGAAGCGACCATAGCCCGCCGGGGTTACCACCGGACAAAGTAAGATTCACAGGTTCCGCGACGGCGAAAGTCGTTGTTGCAGCGATGCTAATAGCAGCCGCCAGTGCAGTCAGTCTCATTAGGTCTTCCTCCCAGTTTGCTTTGCGGCAAAAACCGTCAAAACGTTTTTTCAGCGGTCGGCGGACCGACTACATACTTAGACGTCTATGATTTAATCAAATCGCGCCGCTGTCAACTACTTAGATATCTTATTTTTTAACAAAAATCGAAAATATCGACTGCACACAGAATTTTTCTGGGGATTCAGATCAAAGGCCGTTGCGCGAACGCGTAGAGGGAATCTTTAGGCCTCGGGAAGCGCCAACCTTTTCATCATGTTCAAGGTTTCGAATCATTTTGCTCAATGCACGGCGCAGGATCGTAACCTCATCATCCTTGAGCCCTTCAATGGCAAATTCGTTGGTTTCAACAGCCATTGGCTCTAAACGATCGCGCAAATCCCAGCCCTTCTCGGTCAGAAAGGCATGTTGGCGTCTCTTGTTGCTGCCAACGTTCCGGCGAACAATAAAGCCAAGCTCTTCCATGCGACGCAATGCGGAATGCGCGGTTGGCTCGGTCAAGTGTGCCTTGTCGCTCAGTTCACGCTGTGAAAGGCCATCGTGGCTCCACAATATTCGTAAAAATATCCACTGGCCGAACGTCACGCCCTCGGTGTTTAACCGCATCTGTAAAGACCGGTTGAAAGCGCGCGCAGCAAGTCGAACCAACCGCGCAATTCGCTCTTCCGACTGTCCGGCCGAATGCGGAATGCTACCTTCAGGGGGTAATTCTGTCACTTGTGCATCTCCGGGTTCGCGATTTTTGCCTGCGACCCAACGTTGCATGCATTCTATGTTATTCGCGATGAATACGCCAAACGGGAGAATTACTCAAATCAGTTGTTGGTCATCCCGTCGGTCATGTCGTCGCTATAGCCAGGCGTCACTCTTGCATCGACAACAACGGTTTTTCCTTCTTGCGCGGCACGGATCGCCTCTGCGAGTGTTGTGTTTAGCTCCCCGATCGTCTTCACCGGCCCGAAGGCCTTGGCTCCTTGCGCTGCTGCAATCGCGGCGATATCGATGTCCGGCTCGCCGATTGCCTGCCCGACATGTTTGTTTTCTACGGGCCGGCTCCGATCAATTGCGACGCGCTCCTGATGCACCTCATCATTGAAATAAGACCGGTTGTTCGCGACGACTATGAGCAACGGAACTTTGTGATGTGCTGCCGTCCAGATTGCGGTTGCCCCCATCATGAAATCGCCATCCCCCAAGACAGCGACCGGCAGGCGATCGGAATCTTTAAACGCGAGGGCGGATCCAACAGCCATTCCAGGCCCTGAACCGATGCCTGCGCCGCCATCATATCCGAGATAATCCAGAGGGCCGCGGAAATCACATTTCGAGCCGTTCCAGCTCAGTGTGAGGCGTAAAAAGCTCGCGGTTTCCTCGCTCAACGCGTCGGCCAAAACATCAGAAAGAGAGTCGATGGATATCTGAGCATCCGGATGATGATCGGGACGCGCCGGTGCCTCGATTGCCATTTTCCCAACAGCCATATCTGAAAGCCCCGCTGCCAGACAGATTGCACGGATCGCTTCGTCGGGGTCCGCCAACATGGTAAAGTCCGAAGGTGAGAGCGACTGGTGGTCCAGCGACCAGCCATTGGTCAGCAGGGAATCGAGCGAGATATTTACAACTTTAGTGCGCTCAAGGTCGACATCGGCCTGTTGCAATGTTCCACCAAGATCAACCCAATCGAAGCTGACAACCAGATCGGCTTGACCGATACGCTGCGCAGCATCCTGCGACACAAAGTAGCCCGGTGCACCAAAATGCAGTGGATGGCATGTTGGAAATGCTGCGGCGGTCTTGATATCAGTGACAACACGGGCCCCGAAATGCTCCGCGAGCGCGACGCGCCGGTCCCAATCTGCCTGATCGCGCGACACCCGCCCCATCAAGAAGACCGGTTTTTCTGATGTTTCCAGCAAATCTAAAACCGAACGTGCATCGGATTCGGAGAATTGCACCATTCGGGGTGCGGCATGGCGCTCTGGCGCCGGGAACTCCGGCATTTTGTCAATTGGCTCTTCTTGAACGGACACGTCAAAACAGACATAGGTTGGCGCATTGGGTGCCGTCTGTGTAATTATCGAAGACCGCAACATCGAAGATAATGACGCCTCCAGCGATGCGGGCTGGTCATCCCATTTCACATAGGGCCGTATGATCGCAGCCTGATCGCGCGACGTATGTATCCAGTCAATCCAAGGCCTGCGCTTGGCGGCATCCACCGGACCCGTCGCGCCGAAAATCAGCATCGGCACGCGGTCGCACCACGCATTATACACGGCCATAGAAGCGTGCATTACACCGACATTGGCATGCAGGATCACGGCCAATGGTGTGCCCGTAACTTTGGCCCAACCATGCGCAATGGCAACGGCGTGTTCCTCGTGCAGGCATAACAGCATCTGCGGATCGCGATTGCCCAGGTAGTTGACGAGGCTGTCATGTAGTCCTCGAAAGCTCGACCCAGGATTGAGCGCCACATAGGGCGTGTCGAGCTTGCGCAGCATCTCAGCAATGGCATCGCTGCCGAAAAGCTCTGTGATTTCGCTGGGAATTGGGCGGTCTAGATCATCGTTCATTGCTGTCTCCAACTATCCTGCCTATTGGCCGGACAGGTTGATGTGAATGTTCTTTTCGTGGGTAAAGGAAAGCAGTTCGCCAATACCTTCTTCCCGGCCAATGCCGGATTGTTTTACGCCGCCAAACGGCGCACCGAGGAAGTGTTTGCCAACCTCGTTGATCCAGACGAACCCGGCCTCAACGCGATTTGCCGCGCGATGCGCTTTCGCCAGATCGCGGCTCCAGATCGCACAGGTCAGGCCGACATCAAGGCCGTTGACCTCTTCAAGCATCTCGGTCTCGTCACTCCACCGCCGAACGGCGAGCACAGGGCCAAAAATTTCTTCCCGCGCGATCCGCATTTGTGGCGTTACGTCGGCAAAAATCGTGGGCGCTATGAAACACCCGTCTGCCAGCGCGCCATCGGTCACTGCATGCCCTCCGGTCACGGCGTGCGCACCTTCGGATTTGGCACTTTCAATAAATTCCATCACACGATTAAAATGCGTTTGGGATACCAGTGCCCCCATCGTCGTCGCGGGATCTGTTGGAATGCCGGGTTGGTAACGCGCTATTTTCGCGGGCAATTGCGAAACGACAGCATCATGTAGATCATCATGCAGGAAGGCGCGGCTGGTCGATCCGCAGGATTGCCCGCACCAACCAAAATTCATGCCAGCGACAATCGCATCAGCAATCTTGTTTGGGTCACTGTCGGGATAGGCGATCAACGCGTTTTTCCCACCAAGTTCCAACAGGACCGGTTTAAGTGTGTCCGATGCACTTCGCATTACAGCCTGACCTGCGGCCACTGATCCGATCAAGGTGACTTTTGCCACGTCCGGATGTTCGGCCAGCGCGGCACCCGCCTCCGTGCCACCGGGCAATACGCTGAATACCCCCTCGGGAAACAAGCCATCGACCAGCTCTGCCAGTCTCAACGCCGAAAGCGGTGCCTGCACAGGAGGCTTGATAATCACCGCGTTACCTGCGGCCAGCGGCGCTGCCATCTTTCCTCCGCAGAACAGGAACGGGTGGTTGAAAGCAAGGATGCGTGCGACGACGCCCAGCGGTTCGCGGGTTGTCATATTCACACGATCAGGGCCCATCGGGATCGTGTCACCTTTCATTTCGGTCACGAGACCCGCAAAGAAATCCATTTGCGCCGCAGCAATCGCGGCATCGCCAAGCATCTCGGTATAAGGGTTTCCGCAGTTGGCCGCATCGATCATGGCTAGTTCGTCACCGTGAAGTCGTAGTAGCGTGGCTACTTCTTTAAGGATACGGGCGCGTTCAAGCGGGACAACGTCGCGCCATTCCAAAAAGCCCTTCTGGGCCCTCTTAACAACGGCATCCGCATCCTGTGCACTGGCCTCTGCAACCGATGCCAGAACTTTCCCTGTTGCCGGATTCAAGGTGTCGACATAGCTGCCCGCGATAGGGGCCTGCCATGTGCCACCAGCATAAATATCAGTGCGACGCGGCAACACCTTGTCCAATTCCGGTTGTGTCATTGCACACACCCTCCCAGTTTAAGCGATTTTCAAATGGCCTGCTCTACAGGGACAAACCATGCGGATGGTTTCAGGCCGCGACGAGCTCGAGGAAACGCTTCCCCGTCATGACCTCGCGCAATGGCAGGGCGTCTTGTGCTTCTGTCAATTCGACATCATAGCTCAAACCGCGCCCATCCCACAGCCACCAATAGATAATCTCGCCCTTCTTATCCCGTATCGGCATGCGAAAGGTCGGAAAGTCTTGGTGAACAGCCGGAACTTCGAAATTCCCGACGATCTCGAAAGAAGCGCCCGCGCGCTTCAAGGCCGTACCGAGCGGGATCATCGCTATGAACTGCGTCTTTCCCGCTACCAGCGCGCCAATGTCAGATGGCCTTTCGTCAAGTAGGCCATCCAAGACGCGTACAACAGGGGGATAGCTCGAATGGTAGTGCGTGATCTGGGCATAGGCCTTCCTCTGGCCGACCTCGATCTCGACCACTTCTCCTGGGGTCAAATCGGTCATTTCACTTCCTTACAGACTATATGCTTCGTAGGTTGACGGGTGGAACAGATCCTCGACCGAAACACGCTGGGGCGATAGGCCCTGATCGTGGTGATACTGCAGAAACTTATCCAGCACATGGGTGTTAGGGGCCACGCCGTAAGACCAAAGATCGGGACCCATAACCGCGCGCACGCGGTTTAACGTGTCCTCCACAAAGGGCATTGTCACTTTGGTGGCCGACGTGTCATTCAACGCCTCCTGCGCAGCGGCCTTTGACTGTGTGAAGCCTTTTACCAATGCGCCCGGCAGCCAAGGATGTTCTTCAGCCAAACTACGCCGCACTCCTAGAACGTGCATGATAGGAAAGATCTGAGTTTCGCGGAAATAGTCCTCTGCCGCTCCGATACTGTCAGAAAAGAGCCGCCCCACATGCGGATGACCCTCTGAAAAACAGCGCGGCCAACGCGGGCCGATGAAACCGTCGATTTCCCCGTCTGCTAACATCTGGTTAAGTGTCGAGCCTTCGGGGGCAAGCGTTACGCGAACGTCATCGGGCAAATCGACCTTGATCTTCTCGGGGCGACCTGGAGTGTCCATGCCGCCACGAACCCACTCAATATCGGAAGGCTTCACCCCGAAGTGTTCTTCAAGAATGCCGCGCACCCAGACATTTGCGGAAAGCTGGTATTCCGCGATTCCGATCTTGCGCCCTTTCAAGTCCTCGGGACGGTCAATTCCTCGGTCGGTCCGGATGTAGACGGACGTATGGCGGAATGCACGGCTCAGAAACACAGGGACAGCGACATAGTGCGGATCACCGCGCGCTACCGATATTGAATAGGATGACAGTGACAACTCGGAGATGTCGAACGCCTGATGCCGGAAAGCACGGAAGAACATTTCTTCGGGCGAAAGAAGCATCGGCACCGGATCGACGCCATCAATCTTGACTGTGCCGTCCACAATGGCGCGTGTTCTGTCATAGTTGCCCATTGCGAGGGAAAGGGAAAGGTTGGTCAAAGTGTTTCCTCCTGAAATTTTACGCCGCATTGCCTTGCGAGCGGTATTTTTTTGCCTGTTTCAGCCGAGCTTAGGATCGCATGGCAAACTTCCAGACTCGCCCTGCCCCACGCTGCGGTTTGTGGCGGCGCTATATTTTTCCTGACAGCGGCCTCAAGGGCATCGATTACGGTTTTACGTGGCGCGGCGTTAAGCGGTACTTCGATGTGCTTCCGCTCTGTGTCGCCAAAAATGTCGATACCGCCCGGGCGCAATCTCAGATCGGCACGGTCACACAGAATAAGGATCGGCCCAAAATGTTCGTTATTCTGAGCTGTTGGCGGCACGGTACCCGCTCCATATGTGCGGGTGGCCTTCAGCTTTGTCTCTGCCGCTGAGTCGAGCGTCTGCAGCGCACGGCGCGCTTCGCCATATTTCGCGGGATCTTTCATGCCTCCAAGTTCGGCCACATTGTCCATCCAGATATCGCTGTCGAAGTGCGCGTATCCCGAATAGGTCAATGACGCAAAGCTGCCACCTTCGAAATCCATCAAGGCAGAATACGCGCCCTCTGTCGGGCGCTCCCTATCCCATACACCGGTCATTGCCGTCACATTCTTCGCGCGGCCACCACAGAGCAGCCTAACGATATCAATCTGATGAACGCCTTGGCTGAACAGAACCCCGCCGCCTTCTTCGGTCCGCAGCTCTTCGGGGCGGCGCGGTCGATAGAGAAAGTCAGTATAATTGAACGCCTGCACCATCCGAACTGCACCGAATTCACCGCTCTCGATTATCTGCCGCGCCTGGAGAACTGACGGATCAAAGCTGTGACTGGGCCCGACGATCAGATGAACACCCGCGGATCTCGCAGCCTCCACCATCATGTCCGCATCTTCCATCGTAACAGAGAGCGGCTTGTCGACCAGAATATGCTTGCCTGCCGCAGCAAAGATAGCAACGTGCTCGGCGTGCATCTGATGCGGGGTCGCAATATACACGGCTTCAACCTCAGGGTCTTCGGCCATCTCTTCCACACAGCTATAGCCGCGCCCACCGAACTCTGCCTCAAATGCGGCACGGCTCTCGGAACGTGGAGCGGCGGCCGCGACCAACTTGACACGGGGATCGTTTTGGAAGGTTCGAAGCATCAGCACGAAGGCCCGCCCAAGCCCGGCAACACCGAGGCGAATAGGTTCAGAGGTCAAGAACAAGATCCCCTTCTTCGGCCCGTGAAACGCAGATCATCACATAACTGTCTTTCTCTTCGTCCATCAGCACCATGTCCCGGTGATCGACCTTCCCGGAGACGAGCCGGGTCTTGCAAGTACCGCAGGTACCGCTTTCGCAAGAACTCACGGTCGGCACACCACTTTCCCTCAGGGCTTCCAGTATGGATCGATCTGCAGGGACCTCGATCGTTATGCCGGATTTCTCGAGCTTGACCTCGAATGGTTTGTCATCAGCGCGCACAACTTCGACAGGCTTGAAATCCTCAAAGATCACGCGACCTTCGGGCCAGTGTCCGGAAATGGCTTCGATCTCGTCAATCAGTGGTTGCGGTCCGCAGCAATAGACTTTCATGTCCTTGGGTTCTTCAAAGTGATCCCAGAAATCAAAAACCGCTTCGGGATCGCCGCCATCGTGGTGCAGTGTCAGCCGGTCGCCGAGCGTGGATTTCATCTCTTCAAGAAACGCTGTGTCGGCCTCGCCCCTTGTGCAATAAATTACCTCAAAAGGCTTAAACTCGCGCAATAGTTGCTGAGACATAGCGTAAATTGGCGTGACACCAATACCACCCGCGATGAGAAGGTAGTTCTTCGCATCGGTCAGCTCAAAGGTATTTTCCGGGACCTCAACTTGTAGCTCGGTCCCCTCTTGCGCATCGTCATGCATAGACATCGATCCGCCGCGACCATTAATTTCACGCTTCAGGGCGATCTTGTATACTTCGGGGTCTTTCCCGTCATTGACAAGCGAGTATCTTCGCATCGCACCGGACGGTGTCTGTACGGTTATATGGGCACCTGCCGTGAAGGACGGGAGCTTCTCTCCGTCAGCGGGTGCCAGCGTAAATTCACAAATGTGCTCGGTCAGTTGGCGCCTTTCGGCAACGGTCATCTTCAGGGCATCCATATTCCCGTCCTCTTTTCTAGGTCGCCAATTCTGATAGGCTTTGATCCATTCACAGAACAAATAATTAGATAACTAAGTTGTTGTCAAGATTAGACATGAACAGAATTGCACGGCGGCACAGGTTGAATAAAATTAAGAACAATTGCAGGTGCTTACGCAATCGAAAGGCCCCATTCCTTTTGTTCTTGCCGGTACGAATGTTGGATATCGACGCCACCACCCGTGTGGAGTCGTAGGTGAGGTGACGAGATCTCGCCCGTTAGACCAAGGCGTTAGCGTCTGGCCGCTTGTTCTGGAATGATCGAAGCATGAACCCGTTTCAGCGTCGTTGATACAACAATCAAATTAGCTGACCAGCATGACGACCTATAATTATTGTACATTGCTACACGCCGACGTCACAAAGGCTTAGCTTTGGGCGCGCACCTCTTCAACCAGATCAAGCAGCCGTGAGCAGATCATCTCTGCCTTGTCCGTGATACGGGAGGTTGGGCCGTGCACACCGACACCAAGGAGGCGGCGATGCCCTTCCGGAACAGGGATCAGGGCTGAGACCATAGAGGCGTTCCAGTGGGCCGTACCCATGAGCAGATCCTTTGCATGCAAAACGGAGACTTCACGTTCGCGATGTTCTTTGATTGTAGCTAGGAACTCAGATTCAGGTAACGAGTTGGGTTCTATCAATTGAGTTTTTACACTGCATCGATAAAGGTTGCGGGCTTCAGCAAGTGAGGCGCGGCTTAGCATGAGCCAACCAATTCCGTTCTGGATCATCAACCGCCTCGTACCGGCCGTAATATGCGAGTTCATTCCCTCGTAACGGTGCAGCGAAACAATATGAACCGCCCCTTGTTTGCCGGAGAACGTTTGGTTCGAATGTTAGGCTGCTTTTTCATTTGGGTTCAAGGTTGCATGGAACATCTCCTCTGCTTCATGCGGCGTGACATATCCGATGGCGCTGTGCAGGCGCTTGGTGTTGTACCAATCGACCCATTTCAGCGTTTCCCGGCTTTGTTGATGGCGTGGATGCCCCCACCTACCGGCATCGTAGTGTGCCACAGTGATGTTTCAGAAAACATCACTCAAAGGGAGAGCATCCATGTCAGAAGTTAGCATAATCGGCATAGACCTTGCAAAGCGCGTGTGTCAACTTCACGGGGCTTGCGCAAACGGAGCCGTTATTTTTGAACCTCTTCAATTAGGGGGCGGAGCAACAGGTGCATGGCTGAGTGCGGTTTGTGAATTGCTCGTGCAAAAAAAAAGGAATTTACGGAGTTGATGAACAATTTCTACAGAATCCGCCTTAGCCCCGCTTGAACCATCAGAAGCTTCGGAAGAATTGTTTCAATCAATCCTTCTGCGGGTTCTGGAATTGCGGCCATTCCTGTGTTCAATGCCGCGACAACATTGCTCCTCTGGTCAAAAAGAGGCACGGCGATCGAGCGCAAACCAATTTCGACTTCTTGGTCGATGATAGCATAGTGTTGTTCCCGGCTTAAATCCACGCACGCCATAACGTCGACGGGGTCTGTGATGCTGTGAACGGTTCGTGGCGTCAGGTCCGAAGCTTCAACAATTGCCTCTGCTTCTTGGCGCGGCAAAGCTGCCAAAAGCACCCGCCCCATTGATGTGCAATGGGCAGGAAGGCGGGAGCCCGGCATAAGCCCGATGGACATCACCCGCTTTTGCGCGGCGCGTGCAAGATAGACAATTTCGGTGCCGTCTAGGATAGAAACCGAGCAGCTTTCGCCGATCTGATCGGTAAGTTGATCCAGCCATGGCTGTACCAGTTGTGGCAAAGGCAATGATGCAATAGCGCCCAACCCCAATCGCAGAGCGCGTGGTGTCAGCGTAAAAAATTTGCCGTCATAGTCGGCGTAGCCTTGGGAATGCAAAGTAAGGAGGCAACGCCGCGCCGTAGCTCGATCCAAGCCAGATTGTTTGGATACATCTGTAATCGAAAGCTTGGGCGTTTCTGCACCGAAGCATTCAAGAACATGTAGCCCTTTGGCCAAAGAGGAGATTGTATCAGGAGATTTGTTCGCCATGCGCATCACTATGTTCGCATGGCGAATAAAGATCAAGATGCGCACAAACAGTTTCGCGTAAGCGACAGAACGATCTACATCGGCAACAAGAAAAGGAGTGTTTCATGGACAAAACCATCCCTAACTTGGAAAAGGCGATTTCCGAAATCCCCGACGGCGCGCAGATCATGATCGGCGGTTTCGGCGGTTCTGGCGCACCAATCGAGCTGATCCACGCATTGATCGACCGCTTTCGTGCAACTGGCAGCCCAAAGAATGTCACTGTAATTAACAACAATGCCGGAAACGGATTTATCGGCATCGCAGCCATGATCAAAGCTGGAATGGTTGGCAAGATGATCTGCTCGTTTCCGCGCAGTTCCAACGCAGAAGCGTTTAATGAGAAGTATCTTGCTGGCGATATTAAACTAGAACTCGTGCCGCAAGGGACTTTGGCCGAACGCATTCGTGCGGCTGGGGCGGGCATTCCTGCGTTTTATACGCCGTCATCCTTTGGCACCGAACTCGCGAACGGCAAGCCAACTGAGGAATTCGAGGGAAAAAGGTATGTGCGAGAGCGCTGGCTAAAGGCGGACTTCGCTTTAATCAAAGGTCAAGAAGGCGACACTGTCGGAAACTTAACCTATCGCCTCGCAGGGCGGAACTTTAATCCGCTGATGGCCATGGCCGCTGACAAGACCATCGCGCAGGTAACCGTATTGGGTGCTGCTGGAACCATAAACCCAGAGCAAGTGATAACGCCCGGCATCTTTGTCGATGCGGTGGTTGAGGTTTCAAATCCTCAGCAAGAAGAAGTGCTCGTGCGCACAGGAGTGGTTCACTGATGACTGATTTCAACATTCCCGATGTAGCCCTATCCAACGCTCAAATTGCGTGGCGCGCGGCCCAAGACATCGAAGACGGTTCATATGTGAACCTTGGCATCGGTTTCCCTGAGATGATCGCCAAGTTCCAACCCGATGGTCGCGATGTTACCTATCACACTGAAAATGGCGTTTTGGGTTTTGGCAAAGCGCCGCTTGAAGGCGAGGAAGATTGGGACCTGATCAATGCAGGGAAAAAGGCGATTACGTTAAAGCCCGGCGCTTCGTTTTTTCATCATGCTGACAGTTTCGCGATGGTTCGCGGCGGGCACCTCGATTTGGCTGTTTTGGGAGCCTATCAGATTGCACAGAACGGCGATCTGGCAAATTGGCGTGTCGGTTCAAAGGGCGTGCCTGCCGTCGGCGGTGCGATGGATTTGGTCCATGGCGCAAAACGGGTCGCTGTTGTCACCGATCATGTCACCAAAGACGGTAAGCCCAAGTTAGTCGAATCCTGCACCTTCCCACTTACTGGTGTGGGATGTGTAACGCGGGTTTATACCTCACTGGCTGTAATAGACATTGCGGATGGTAAATTCGTTTTGAAAGAAAAATTGCCGGCGGTCACCCTAGCTCAATTGCAATCGGTGACGGGTGCGACACTGCACATTGATGGCGAAGTTGCCGACCTTATTGTTCCTGAGGATTTGTAAATGACTGACGTTTATATCTGCGATTACATCCGCACACCGATTGGCCGATATGGCGGCGCTTTGTCAACTGTGCGCGCCGACGATCTGGGTGCAATTCCGCTAAAGGCTTTGGCTGAACGCAACCCTAAAATGGACCTATCTGCTATTGATGAAGTAATTTTTGGCTGTGCCAATCAAGCGGGCGAAGACAACCGCAACGTCGCTCGTATGTCTTTGCTGTTGGCAGGCTATCCGGATTGCGTCCCTGGCACGACGATGAACCGGCTCTGCGGCTCAGGCATGGACGCGGTGATAACTGCGGCGCGTGCCATTAAGGCAGGCGAGGCCGAATTGATCGTCGCAGGCGGTGTCGAATCCATGTCACGTGCGCCGTTTGTAATGCCTAAGGCAGAAACCGCGTATTCCCGCGCAAACACCGTCCATGACACAACCATTGGCTGGCGCTTCGTTAACCCAGTGATGAAAAAGCTATATGGCGTCGATTCCATGCCCGAAACTGGGGAGAATGTTGCCGAAGATTTTGGCATTACCCGCGCAGATCAAGATCATTTTGCACTGCGATCACAGCACAACGCAGGCGCCGCGATAGCGCAAGGGCGTTTTGCCAAAGAGATCACACCGGTAAGCGTTCCGCAGCGCAGAGGCGACCCAATTATCGTGTCCGAGGACGAACATCCGCGGCCATCAACCACGTTGGCAGATCTCCAAAAGCTGAAGACCTTCGTCAAGGCTGACGGAACCGTGACAGCCGGGAATGCCTCTGGTGTGAACGACGGCGCTGCGGCGCTCATCCTTGCCAGCGAAGACGCGGTGAAAAAGCATGGGCTGAACCCAATCGCCAAGGTATTAGGCGGCGCTTCTGCTGGTGTCGCGCCACGCATCATGGGTTTTGGCCCCGCGCCTGCGTCGCATAAATTGATGGCACGGCTTGGTCTGACGGTGAACGATTTTGCGGTCATCGAACTGAACGAAGCTTTTGCCTCACAGGGGTTGGCCACATTGCGTGATCTGGGCATTGCTGACGATGACGCTCGTGTAAATCGTAACGGCGGCGCGATTGCGTTGGGGCATCCGTTGGGCATGTCGGGTGCGAGGATCACCGGCACAGCGATGCTGGACCTTAGAACTGGTGAAAAATCTTTATCGACCATGTGTATTGGGGTCGGCCAAGGTATCGCAATCGCCTTGGAAGCCGTCTAGAATAATTGCATCAGCGAGCAGTATTAAGTGCCGCCCGCTGATGCAGCAATACCGCCAATAGAGTCGCCAAGCTGTTCTGGCCAGCGCCGGTCTTGCGCGTCAACCCAATTGCGCCTGACAAATAGTCGACCTTTAAATCCATGGCGACAAGGCTGCCGTTTTTCAGCTCACGCGCAACGACACCCTTTGAGATAAACCACAACATATTCGAACGTTCCAGCATTGTCAGTGCGACTGGTAAAGCTACGGTTTCGAGCGCCGGACGCAGATCAGACAGACCCATGGCTGACAGATACTGATCTACAGATTGTCGAATGATGGCGCCCGGGTTGGGCAGGATAAGCGGGTATTCCGTAAGCATCTGAACCGGTTTAAGGCCAAGTGCCGGATGATCAGCGCGCGCGACCAATTCGATAGGTTCGTCATAGAGGTGTTCAAACGACAAGCCTGGCATATCCTTTGAATTGGGCATGCGGCCTATCATAAGATCAATCTTCCCAGAACGGAGCATGTCGATCAGATAGTGATTTGGACCGGTAAGCACACCAATGCGCGCGTCAGGACGCTGATCATAAAACTCCAATGCGACCGAAGGAAAAAATCCGCCGGCCACAGTGGGCAACACCCCCGCTTTGACCAGATCCGTATGCGACGGGGCGCTAAGCACCCGACACCCGGCCTCGAGGCTTTGTAGTGACGCCTTTGCATGGCGGCGAAAAACCTCACCACCCGTTGTTAGAATAGCGCGTCGCCCTGTACGCTCGAATAATTGGCATCCAAGCTGCCCCTCAAGATCGGACAAGGTTTTGGACATCGCAGGTTGCGACACATGCTGCGCCCGCGCTGCGCCCGAAATCGTTCCTGTCTCCGCAATTGCGAGGAATGCCTCAAGGTGACGGAGCTTTAGATCTCTTGGTATATTCATTTGATTATACCTTTAGCATAGTTTTGTATTTTTTCCATGCTTTTAATTATGGCACATTAACATCAGGAGGAACCAATGCACGCACTAGATTTAGAGTGGGGCACCATGCATCTGAGCCTATCAAATGGCGACGGACCCACCCTCGTTTTCCTGAATTCGCTGGGCACCGATCTTCGTATGTGGGATGCGGTTTGCGCCCTATTGCCCACTGATTGGGCCACGCTGCGGATGGACAAGCGTGGGCATGGGCTTTCAGATACAGCGCCTGACAGCTACAGTATTCCCGATTTGGCAAAAGACGTATTGGCCGCAATGGACAACGTTGGCATCAACCGCGCAGTCGTAGTTGGCTGTTCGATTGGCGGCTTGATTGCACAGCATATCGCCTTGATGGCACCCGAGCGGGTCTTGGGGTTGGTATTGTCCAACACAGCGCCAAAGCTGGGCTCCGCTGAGGATTGGCTTGCGCGTATTGAGATGATCAATGAAAGTGGTATGCGCGCTGTGGCAGAGGGCATTTTGCCGCGTTGGTTTGGGCCCGAGTTTCTCATGAAACCAGAGGCCAACCTATGGCGCACGCTGCTCGCACGCACTGACCAGGCGGGATACGTTGCCACCTGTAACGCGATTGCAGGCACTGACATAACAGAACAACTGAGTGAGATTGCGGCACCTGCGCTGGTTTTTGCAGGACAACACGATTTGGCCACTCCGCCGAACGTCGTTGCGGAGCTAGCAGCTGCCCTACCCGACGCCGATCTGATCTCCTTTGAAACGACGGGGCACTTGCCCGCGATTGAAGCGCCGGATGCACTTGTCGATGCACTCATTAATTTTGTTAAAAGGATTACCCCATGAGCGAAAAGTTCGACCAAGGGATGAAAACCCGCCGCGAGGTTTTGGGCGATGCCCATGTCGACCGTGCGGAAGCCGCAAAATCAGAATTCGACCTAGCCTTCCAAGGCCTCATAACCGAAGGGGCATGGGGCACAGTGTGGTCGTCAGACAAAATCAGCCGGCGCGAACGTTCGATGCTAACGATCGCACTTTTGGCGGCGACCGGAAATTTCGAGGAAATCCCGATGCATATTCGCGCCACCGCACGCACGGGAGCGTCTAAAGACGATGTGGCTGAGGCACTACAACATGTCGCGATCTATGCGGGCGTGCCCAAAGCCAACCACGCCCTAAAACTCGCGAAACAGACTTTTGTTGAAATGGAGGAAAACAACGATGCTTGATCTTGGCCCATTAATTCCGCGCAACCGCGAAATTCACCCGATACCGCATGCCCCGGACTATAAAACGAGCGTCTCTCGCTCCCCTAACCTGCCGCTCCTTTCAATGGAAAGCGGCCTTTCTGAGGAAACCGGCCCCACCTTTGGCCACAACAAACTTGGGGCGCTGGACAACAATCTGATTTTGAATTGGAGCAAAGGCGCGGCCCCCGCTGTGGGTGAACGCATCTTGGTCCGCGGGCGCGTATTGGATGAAAATAGTCGGCCCGTGCCTCATACTTTGGTCGAGATTTGGCAGGCAAATGCGGGCGGACGATATCGCCACAAGAAAGATACATATTTCGCGCCCCTTGATCCAAACTTTGGCGGATGCGGTAGGACGATAACGGACGAAAACGGCTACTACGAGTTTCTTACTGTGCGCCCGGGAGCCTATCCTTGGCCCAATCGGGGCAACGATTGGCGCCCCATGCACATTCACGTCTCAGTGTTCGGAAATAGTTTTGGTCAGCGCTTGATTACCCAGATGTATTTCGAAGGTGATCCGCTGATCAATCACTGCCCGATTGCCGCAACAATCAAAGACCGCAGCCAACTTGACCGGCTTGTGGCCCCGCTTGATTTCTCAAAGTCGCGCCCGCTCGATTTCCTAGCGTACAAGTTTGACATCGTGTTGCGCGGCAGGCGTCAAACCATGTTCGAAAACAAATTGGAGGGAATGTAAAATGAGCCAGAAGTTAAATACCTTGATTGAATCCGCTTCTCAAACTGCGGGCCCTTATGTTCACATCGGCCTAATGCCGACCTATGCAGGCAATGCTGGCTATTATGACGAAGAAATCGGCACCACCCCATTTCTAGACGAGGGCAATGCCAAAGGCGAGATTGTCGAGATCGTCGGCTCTGTGTTTGATGGCACCGGTTGGGCGATGCGCGATGCGTTGATCGAAAGCTGGCAATGTGACGCGAGCGGCCTGTTTGCGGGCGCAGAAGGTTCGGATCCGGCCTTTACCGGCCACTGCCGTTTTGCCGCCGACGCGGACTCCGGTGAATTTACACTGCGCACGGTCAAACCCGCCCCCACCACGGGGCGTGGCGGTGTTAAACTCGCGCCGCATATCTCGCTTTGGGTTGTGGCGCGGGGGATTAACATCGGCCTGCAAACCCGCATCTATTTCGAAGATGAGGACAATTCCAACGATCCACTTTTGAACCGGATCGAACAACGTCCGCGCGTTGACACGCTAATCGCCAAAAAGACCGGCGACGGGAAATACAGATTTGATATTCGGCTTCAAGGCGCTGGCGAAACCGTGTTTCTAGATATCTAAACCTGCACCGATATGATTAAATGGGGTGCATGATGCGCCCCATTTTTACGTGATTAGGAAATCGCGATGACTGTATCTGCCTTCAATCACCTATGGCTTTCGGGATTATTTGGTGATCTCGCAATGGGCGAAGTATTTTCGCCCGAAAGGCAAATGGCGCACATGCTCGCCTTCGAGGCGGCGTGGTCACGCGCTTGCGGAGCGGCTGGGCTATTTGACCCGACTAGGGCCGAAACTGCCGCGTGTGCGATCGAAACAGCACAGGTCAATTATGCAGATATCGCAGCGGGAATGGCACAAGACGGCGTTCCGGTTCCGCGTTTGGTGAAACAGTTGCAAGCAATTGCGCCTGCCGATGCCCTGCACAAAGGTGCCACTTCACAAGATGTGGTCGACACGGCGCTGGCGATGACCCTGCGCGAGGCATCAGATCTGATTGCCGCTCGGTTGGCCGATTTGGAAACACATTTAATGGCACTAGAGGCCCGTTTCGGGGACAGGCCACTTATGGGGCGCACCCGAATGCAGGCCGCCACCCAAATCACCGTGCGCGACCGGATATTGACATGGCACTGTCCATTGAAAGGGCATTTGGATCGGTTGGAGATGCTGCGTCCAAAGACCGAAAAGGTTCAGATCGGCGGTGCGTCGGGCGACCGCAAGGCGCTTGGTGACAAGGCCGATACGGTTGTCGCCGAGGTCGCCAAATCTCTTGGCCTCGCACCAACGAATAAAGCGTGGCACACTATGCGCGAAAGCGTGACTGAGTATGCTTCGTTTCTATCGCTAGTGAGCGGAACGCTGGGCAAGGTGGGTCAGGATATTGCCTTGATGTCCCAACAGGGCATCGAGGAAATTAGTATGTCTCGCGGTGGTGGATCGTCGGCAATGCCCCATAAACAAAACCCTGTCGCAGCAGAACTATTGGTCACGCTGGCACGATTTAACGCAACCCAAGTCTCGGCGATGCACCACGCCATGGTGCATGAACAGGAACGTTCGGGCGCGGCTTGGGCGTTGGAGTGGATGATATTGCCGCAAATGGCGATGGCCACGGCGCGGGCGCTTACCGTAGCTATCGACCTGTCTCAGAATATCACCCGATTGGGCAGTGATTAAGCTACGCGCTAGAACGGCAGCCCGATGTAGTTTTCCGCCAAGTCGCGCCGCGCTGTTTCCGACGCCGCAAGGTGAGCCAGTGAGGCTTTGCGAATTTGTTCGGCAAAGGCGTCTTCACCGTCGAACCGGTGCAACATGGTGGTCATCTGCCAACTAAACCGCATCGCCTTCCAAATCCGCTCCGATGCGCGGGCCGAATATTCATCGATGCCTGATTTGGAACCGGCCTTAACGGCGTCAAAGGGCACCTGATTTGGAAATTGGACGTCGGATGGGGCTGTTAATCAGGGCGCTGCAAACAGAGAGCCAGAGAAAGGGAAGCCCGGATGCCGGGCTTGAAAGGATAGAGAGAGTCTCATCCGGGCCCGGTCTGAAAGGACCATCCCCATGGCCAAGACCACAACCAAATCCATGGCTGCTAGCCGTAAAAAGACACCTGCAAAGCAGTCAGCACCCGAAGCAACCGGCGTATCCCGTTTCTCCGACATTCGCATGATCCCCCTCAACCAGCTGTCGCTCAGCCCGCTCAATGTGCGCAAAGTCGCGGCTAATGCCGCTGACGACGCCGAACTGCTGGCCAGCATTCGCGAAAATGGCATCAAACAGAACCTGGTGGTTCATGCGACCTCGGATTCGAGTTTCGCAGTGGATGCAGGTGGACGCCGCCTTAAAGCGCTGCAACAGCTTGCTGAAGACGAGGCAATTCCAACGGATCATCCAATCCCGTGCTTGATCGAGGACGAACGCGACGCTGTCGTCACCTCCGCCACAGAAAACCTTCAGCGCGCAGCCATGCACCCTGCCGATCAGTTCGAAGCCTTTGACAAGATGATTGGCGAGAGCCGCAGTGAAGACGAGATCGCGCTGAAGTTCGGCGTCTCGGTCGATCTGGTGCGCCGCCGCCTTAAACTGGCCCGTGTTGCGCCCGAGATCATCGAACAGTTTCGCGCCAATGAAATCACGTTGGAATGCGTGATGGCCTTCACGCTGACCGATGACCATGATCGACAATTGGCGATCTGGAATACGGTGAAGGACGGCTATCACATTCATCCGCAGTCGATCAAACGTCACCTGACCGAGATGGCACATTCGGCCAGTTCCAGCATTGGTCGTTTTGTCGGTGTTGAAGCTTATGAAGCGGCTGGCGGCGTGCTGTTGCGTGACCTCTTTGACGACAATGCCTCCTCTCACATGGAAAACCCCGAACTGTTGGAACGGCTGGCGGTGGAGAAGCTGCAGGTGGCGGCCAAACCCTTCGCGGCGGGTTGGAAATGGGTCGAAGTGCATCTTGCGGTGGATTACGGCGCGTTTCGTAGTTTTGGGCGGGTTTATCCGCAGGACATCGAACCTGATCCTGAGTTGCTCGCCGAAGAAACTCGCCTGATGGCGCGTGAAGAAGAACTCGCATCCCAGAACGACGGTGAAGACTGGAGCGACGCGGAGACCGAAGAATACTACGCCATTGAGCCACGCTTGCGCGAGATCGAGGTGCTGCAGCGAGAACGTCAGCCTTATGCCATCGAGGATCAAGCCATCGCAGGCTGTGTGCTGACCATCGCGCATGATGGATTGCTGCGCGTCGAAAAGGGTTTGGTGCGGCCTGAGGACATCCCAGCTGTACCCGTTGCCGGTGAAGATGCTGTAGAAGACGGTGATCAGGACGCCCCTGCCCGCCCTCAGGTCACGCCGCCGACCTCATCAACGCCAGTGCCCGTCTCGGATCCGGCAACGACCTTGCGCAAAGCAGACGGCATTTCGGCCAGTCTGGCGGATGATTTGCGCGCAACGCGCCAGCATATCCTGCGTGCGCATTTGTCGGCAGACTATGACGTGGCTTTTGATGCGATGCTCTACGCGCTTTGCGAACAGGCTTTGTCGCATGCCTATGGCACTGCAGCGCTTAATGTCTCCATCGATCCGTTCCGCTCGCTCAACCGCGAAGCGCTGCACACGGATACCGTCGCCGAGAAGATGCTTGATGCATTGGAGCGCGACTTGGCGATCGATTGGATGGAGCTGGAGAAACCTGAGGATTTTCGGGCGATGTCAGCCCTCCCTATTGCTGACAAACAGGCGCTCTTTGCCTGGGCCGTGGGTCTGGCGATCAAGCCGCAGCTTCTGTCTGACAATCACCCCTCCCCGATCATTGAGGAGATTGGTGCGCGTCTTGATGTTGATGTGGCGGCCTGTTGGCGCCCGACGGCGACCACCTATTGGGGTAGGGTCAACAAAACCCATGCTGTATCTACGGCACGTAAGCTCATTGGCGATAAATACGCCGAAGAACGTGCGCGGGAGCGCAAAGGCGATATCGCGGCCGCGATGGAACGGGCCTTTGCCGAAAACGCGATGGAGGCGGAAGGTCTCGATGTCGAAACAGCGACCAAGACATCGTGCTGGCTGCCCGATGGGATGGCATTCGTGGATGTTGTCAGTGAAGAAGGCGTCATCGCCGAAGCCGGGGTTAATAGTGAGGCTGGCTCCTCAGTTGATAACGCACAAACGGCGAGCAATGGCACGAACTCCGACGCTGAGGCCGACGAACTCCCCGCCTTCATGACCGACGACGCGGCTTAAGGTCTCCATTCCAACCGTAAACTCTGACTGGGCCGTCCTTGCACAAAGGGCGGCCCTTTCCGTCTGGCGGGTTTCAAAAGTCGGAATGGTTCGGCTGGCCCGCCGCGGAGAGACCAAATGGCAGCCCTACTTAAAGACGCACAAGTTGACGACACAGCCAAGATCGCAGCCCAAAACGACGCGTTTCGCGGGTCGATCTTGTTTTTCAATGACACTGAGAATACGCCGAAAGGACAGTTCGTGATGACCCGAGGCGTCATGGCACTGGGTCCAGATGCGCGCCTTGCCGCCACGCGGGCCGTTGCGGCGTTTCAAGCCTTCACGCCAGACAACGATCCCTACGGCTTTCATGAATTTGGAGCCGTCGAGGTTCTTGGCACCACGGTCTGGTTCAAAATTGACGCTTATGACGTGAACTACGAATACGGCTCCCCCGATCCAAGTGATCCTGAGCAAACCCGCCGCGTTTTGACCCTGCTTCTACCGTCAGAATACTGACTCAACGCTCAAACCAGTTCCCTTTCGGATCGCCCTTGCACAAAGGGCGGTCCTTTCGCTCTGACGGGTTGTCCAAGCACACGGGATACCTCCGTGTCGCCCGTCATGGAGACCCAGAAATGGCACAATCACGCGACTATAAGATCACGCTCTACCCCGCACATCGCGATGGCGGCTTCGTTGTGACCCAGTTCACGATGATGGCGAGCTACCCCGAAAAACACGTCCAGGCTGCGGGCATGGATGACCTGATCGCGCAGATTACCGATTTTGCGATGGCGCATGGCGAAAGCTGTAGCGCTTCGGTGCGCTGCCTCGCGGCGCGCAAACCGCCCGGCTTCAAGAAAGCGACCGAGAACCTCTATTTCAACCTTGAGGAGCGCACGAAGGCGAAAGACCCAGACGCCGCATAGACGCGCAAATTCCATCCAACTGTCGGCGGTCTTCGCCTTGGAGACCGCCGTGACGCAAACTCAAAGGACCAATCACATGACACAGACACTTGATTACGCCGCGCAATATGCGGCAGCGCAAAAGAAGGCCGAAGCGGCCCGCGTTGAAACCCGAACAGCGCTTCTCACGGAGCTGCGCGCCTTGGGCGCGACGCTGCTTGAAGTGCAATACGAAGGCTATGGCGATTCCGGCAATGTCGAAGACGTGACGCCGACTCCGACGGAAATCAAACTCGATACCGAAGTGAACCGCCGCGTTGAAGATTTCGCCTGGGACTTCGCCTATGCGCTCAACCCCGGCTTTGAGAACAACGAAGGCGGATACGGCTCGTTGGAATGGAACCTCGAGACCGACAAGATCACCATCAGCCACAGCAATCGTTACGTGGAATCCGCCACCACCGAATACGAGGATTTATGAGATGGCACATCCGCTACATCACGCCGAGAGTTCGGCGCGTCGCTTTGGTGGCGCGCCTGAGGATTATCAGGACGTGCATAATTGGTTTGACGCCAGCAAGGAGCATTTTGCGGTCTTCACCCACCGGGCATTGCGTCATCACACCCAAGGTGTCTTTGAGGCACAACGCATGTTTGGACTAACCCTGACCAACAGCGCGGGCCCGACCATTCCGATCCGCTGGATTGGGGAACAGCACGTCAAAGAGGATTGTCGGGGAAAGATCCCGTCCCTCGCCGATTGGCTGGGGCGCATTCAACCTCAGGCCTGGATGGCCAATGGGCATATTGATAAAGCATTAGAGGCGATGGTTGGTGATCCGCGAGCGGCGTGGATCGCGGCCGTCATGTCCCAACGGACCATCCTTGGCTATGAAGACTGGTTGCTGCGGCACAGTGTTCAGCGTGTCAAAATGCGGTCCAGCAAGGTCGTATAAACCAGCGCTTCGACGCGCATCCATTTCAACCCCCACCTCAAACAAAATGCAACAAACCCGCCCTGCCCATTTGGCTGTTGGCGGGTTTGCTGTGTCTGGCATAAAGGAACATTTCCATGCACGATCCGGTTCACGAAGAGGTCCATCACGGACATACGATCAGAATCTACCATGACGAGGACGCGGAAAGCCCGCGAGACTGGTGCAACCTTGGGACGATGGTCTGTTGGCATCGACGCTACACTCTGGGCGATGATCACAGATTTGGTGATCCTCACGCATTCCTTTGCGATCTCGCCGGTTGTGCCGATGAGACAGACCATTCGTTCCGGCGTTTGATGGAACTGGCCCAGAAACGGGCGGTAATTCTCCCCGTCTATCTCTATGACCATTCCGGCCTGGCGATGAACACCACGGGGTTCCACTGTCCTTGGGATTCCGGTCAGGTTGGGTTCATCTATGTCACACTCGACGATGTGTGGAAGGAATTTGGCGTGATGCGCGTATCCAAGAAATTGCGAGCGCGCGTGGAAGATATGCTGCGATCAGAAGTCGAGACTTATGACGATTTCCTCGGTGGCAGGATTTACGGATACACGGTCGAGGTGGACGGCGAAGAGGTGGACGCCTGTTGGGGCTTTGTCGGAGATTTCGAGGAACATTGTTTGCCAGAGGCTCGCGCAGCCATTCCACGTCCTGGCCTCTCATCATCAATGGAGCAGAACGCTGCCGCCGCTCCGATGCCCTGACGGCGCGATCTGCTTGCCAAAAAGAGCCAGAGGCAGGGCGGGAGGGGTGACCCCTCCCGGGTGAGAGAGTGCGCGCGGGCTGGGGGAAACCCCAACCCGGAGAACGCCCATGAATGCTCATCCCAAGACGACGGCCCTCGCCGCTGGCCCAATCGCAGAAACCCCAACCTCACCACCTCCCCCAGATTTTGCCAAATCTTTGATGCGCGCAGCGGAACAGCTGTTCATGCATTTCAAAGCGGGCAAACCTATTGATGCCAAAATGCTCCGCGCCGCGATGGAGGCGGCGTTTGGATCCAGTGATGCCCAAGGCGCGTGGATCTGGAAGGATGCCTATGATGCAGCTGAGGTTGCCCAGATCATGATGCTGTCGCGTTACGGCGCAGTGATGCAGCACCACGCCACATCCCCCGCAGCCTACCTCTCCATGATTGAACGTCTCGCAGCCCTCGCGCCGTCGCATACACGGCGGTCTGAGGACAGCGTGCGGTTGCAGCAGATGGCATGACCATTCTTGGCGCTTCAGTGCACGTGGGTCAGAATCGCCGGTGAGTGATCGCGGTCCGCACTCTTCTTCGGTCCGCAGCCGGAGGAGATGGCATGGAAGAATACAACGCTTTTATCGGATTGGACGTCCATAAGGATAGCATATCGGTCGCGATCGCGGACGCAGGGCGTGACGGTGAACTCCGCATGTACGGAACGATCGTCAACTCGCCCGACGCGGTTTCGCGTTTGATGCGGAAGCTGGTCCGACGTCATGGCAAGATCGAGGTGACCTATGAAGCAGGCCCTTGCGGTTACGGAATCTATCGACAGCTCACAGAGATGGGAATCTGCTGCCGGATCGTGGCACCGAGCCATACGCCAAAACGGCCAGGCGAAAGGGTGAAGAACGACACAAGGGATGCGCTGATGCTTGCCCGGTTGCTTCGTGCGGGTGAACTCACATACGTGTGGGTGCCGGATGCGACCCATGAGGCGATGCGTGACCTTGTCCGTGCCCGTCAGGTGGCCTCGCAGGATGTTAGAGCAGCTCGCGCATTGATACGGATGTTCCTGCTAAAACATGGGCTGCACTGCAAGTCGAAGGCGTGGTGCTTGCGATACCGGAAATGGCTGACATCTCTTAAGTTTGATCACGCCGCGCAGAAGTTCGCACTGCAGAGTTATATCAATCGCCTTGAGCAGGCCGAAGCACGCAAGGCCGAGATCGAAGACCAGATGGCCGATCTGATCCCAGGTTGGGCGCTGGCTCCGGTGGTCCATGCCCTGCAGGTGTTCAAGGGGATCGGAATGGTCATCGCTACAACGCTGGCCGCGGAGATTGGCGACTTCTCGCGGTTTGCGAGTCCGCGAAAATTGATGGCTTATCTCGGATTGGTTCCCAGTGAATATTCCAGCGGCAGCAAGCAACGGCCCGGAGGGATCACGAAGGCAGGTAACAAGATCGCCAGAGTGATGCTTGTCGAGGCGGCCTGGGCTTACAAATGGCCCCCCAAGGTCGGTGTCGATCTCATGCTGAAACGGCAAGACTATAGCCAGGAACTGAAAGACATCGGCTGGAAGGCCCAAGTCAGGCTGAACAAGCGGTTTCGGCGTCTTGAAGGGCGGGGAAAGCGCAGCACCGTGGCCGCAGCCGCAGTTGCCCGCGAACTGGTCGGCTTCATCTGGGCGACAGCGATCAGCGCGATGCCGAAGACTGCCTGACAAAAAATGCGCGTGATGTTGTTAGTGGCCAGGGCATCTGACGCGGGATGAGGCAAACCGTCGGTCGAGAATTGAGATCCGGATCATGCCGGACATCTGACAGCAGAATGAACGAACGCCTCTGACGCTTACCATAATGGGGTTTCGATCCCCGCATCGGAGTTTGAGCAACCGTCGAATAAGTCGGGTGCCCTGACCTCTGCCAACATCGCAAGGAGAACTATCATGACGAACGGCATTCAAGCCGGGCGGCGGGAAAGCCGTGCTTATCCTCTTGACGAATGGTCATCGGAGTTCTCAACACCCCTGCCCCTCGCGGCGATTGTTGCACAGGCCGCCGACATCCGAACAACTGATCTGGTGCTGGAGCCATCGGCCGGGACAGGCATGCTTGCTATCTTTGCGCAGATTTCCGGCGCGCGCCTCGCGCTGAATGAACTTGCGGAGACCCGCCGCAATATTCTCGGTCACTTGTTTCCTGAGGTGCAAGTCTCAGATAACGACGCGGCGTCGATCGATGATCGTTTGGATCGCGCGATTAAGCCCTCGGTCATCGTGATGAATCCACCCTTCTCGGCCGCGCAACATGTCGATGGTAAATACCGTCAGGCGACCAGCCAGCATGTGTTGTCCGCCCTGGCGCGACTGGCACCGGGTGGCCGCATGGTGGTCATCACCGGCGAGAGTTTCAGCCCGGCGACCAAAAGCAATCAATCGACGTTTCGCCATATTGGGGAGGTCGCAGACGTGGTCTTCTCGGCAGCGGTCGCGGGCAAGGTCTTCGCGCGGCATGGAACCAGTATCGACACGCGCCTCACTGTGATCGACAAACGCGAGGACGGCGTCGAGGCGGGCGTAACCGACATGGGCTGCGCCTATCACCCGATTTGCGAAACAACGGCGGAACTACTCGCTTCCGTTCTCAAGCATTGCCCCGAGCGTCCCACTGACGGACCCAATGCGCCAATCGGTGCGGCTCAGATCGCCCCAGAGCAGCCATCACGCCTCGATGTTAACGCCCTGCGCAACGCGGCCCGCCAAGAAACCCGCGCCATCGCCGTGGAACGCGCCAAACATCCTTTTGACAGTGTTGAGGCCGCATCGCTCGACTACCTGCCCAAACCCTGGAGTGAGCCAACAGGCACGCTGCAAGACACGGTCTATGAGGACTATACCCTTCAGGCGATCAGCATCGAACATGCCGCCACCCATCCAACAGCGCTTGTGCAATCCGCCGCCATGGCCTCCGTGCCGCCGCCCCTGCCCTCTTATCATCCAATTTTACCCGAACACTTGATTACAGATGGCGTACTGTCCGCGCCGCAGCTGGAAAGTGTCATCTACGCGGGCAATGCCCATGAGACGCATCTCAAGGGCTGGTTTCGGCAGGGTGAGATCGCAGGGCAGCTTGTTGCGGCCTCCGAAGAGGATGAGGGTGCGTTCCGTCTGCGCAAGGGTTGGTTCCTTGGGGATGGCACCGGGTGCGGCAAAGGACGACAGGTTGCGGGTGTCATCGTCGACAACTGGCTCAAGGGACGTAAACGTGCGGTCTGGGTTTCAAAAAGCGATAAACTGATCGAGGATGCGCGGCGCGACTGGATGGCGCTTGGGGGGCGGGAAAGCGACATTGTGCCTTTGTCGAAGTTTCGCCAAGGGAGCGATATCAGGCTTGCAGAAGGTATCCTGTTTGTAACCTATGCAACGCTGCGCTCCGCCGAGCGGGACGGCAAAGCCTCGCGTCTTGCTCAGGTCGTCACATGGCTTGGTGCTGATTTTGACGGCGTCATCGCCTTTGATGAAAGCCACGCGATGGCCAATGCGGCTGGCGAGACATCGGCGCGCGGTGACAAGAAGGCGTCGCAGCAGGGTCTCGCAGGGCTGCATTTGCAAAATGCACTTCCAGACGCGCGTGTTCTTTATGTCTCGGCCACTGGGGCCACGGTCGTCGGCAATCTAGCTTATGCCTCGCGCTTGGGGCTCTGGGGCACAGGTGACTTCCCTTTTGCGACGCGCGCCGCGTTTGTCTCGGCAATGGAGGCGGGCGGTATCGCCGCCATGGAGATGATTTCGCGCGACCTGAAAGCCCTTGGGCTCTACCTCGCGCGATCCCTATCTTATGCAGGTGTCGAATACGACATGCTGGTGCATGACCTCTCACCGGCCCAGGTGGCGATCTATGACAGTTATGCTGAGGCGTTTCAGATTATTCATAACAATCTCGAAGCAGCGCTTGAGGCGTCGGGTATTTCGTCTGAGACGGGCACGCTAAACCCTCAAGCCAAATCTGCGGCGCGCTCCGCCTTCGAGAGCAACAAACAGCGGTTTTTCAACCATCTGATCACGGCGATGAAGTGCCCCTCGCTCATCAAAGCCATCGATGCTGACCTTGAGGTGGGGCACTCTGCCGTTGTGCAAGTGGTCTCGACCAGTGAGGCACTGATGGAACGCCGTCTTGCCGATATCCCACCGTCAGAGTGGCACGATCTGCAGGTCGACATCACGCCGAGGGAATATGTGATGGATTACCTGGCGCATTCCTTTCCGATCCAGCTGTTTGAACCTTACACCGACGAGAACGGTGATCTGCGCTCCCGACCAGCCCTTGATGCCACTGGCAATCCGGTGATTTGCCGCGAGGCGGAGCGCAGGAAGGATGATCTAATCGAGCATCTTGGTGCGCTCGCACCCGTGCAAGGTGCGTTGGACCAAATCCTTTGGCACTTTGGCGGGGACGTGGTGGCTGAAGTCACGGGGCGTAAACGCCGGATCGTGCGCACCCCTGAGGGGCGCCTCAAAGTCGAAAACCGCCCCGTCTCCTCCAACTTAGGCGAAACCCAAGCCTTCATGGATGACACCAAGCGCATTCTGGTGTTTTCAGATGCGGGTGGCACGGGACGAAGCTATCACGCTGATCTTGGCGCAAAGAACCAGCGCCTACGCGTGCACTACCTGCTCGAGCCAGGCTGGAAGGCAGACAATGCTATCCAAGGTTTGGGGCGCACCAACCGCACCAATCAGGCGCAGCCGCCGCTGTTTCGACCCGTGGCCACCAACGTCAAAGGCGAGAAGCGGTTTCTCTCCACCATTGCGCGTCGCCTCGACACACTCGGTGCGATCACCAAAGGCCAGCGTGAAACCGGCGGCCAGAACATGTTCCGCGCCGAGGACAATCTTGAAAGTCCCTATGCCCGCGCGGCGCTGCGGCAGTTCTTTTACAAACTGCGAGCTGGCAAGATCGATGCCTGTTCATATGCGCGGTTCCAGGAGATGACCGGTCTGACGCTTGATGACGCGGACGGGTCGATGAAAGAGACCTTGCCGCCGATACAGCAATTCCTCAATCGCTGTCTGGCCCTGACCATTGAGATGCAGGACGCCATCTTTGACGCGTTCGGCATTTTCCTCTCCGCAATTATTGAGGATGCGCGCCAGGCGGGCACGCTTGACGTCGGACTGGAAACTCTGCGGGCCGAGAAGTTCGAGATTGTTGAGCGCAAAGTCATCTTCGAGCATGAGGCAACGGGTGCGACCGCTACAGCGCTGACAGTTGAACGCACGGACCGCAACGACCCGCTGACCCTCGCCAAGGTAAAAGCCATTTGCGCAAAGATGGATGGGGCGCGGCTTTATTGGAACAAAGCCTCGAAACGCGCTGGCCTGATGACCAATGCGCCTGCCTTCATGGATGAGGACGGTGTGCCCATCTTGCGGGTCAAACTGCTGCGGCCGGTGGCAAATGAGATATGTGCGCTGAGTGAGTTCGCCAAATCGAACTGGGAGGAGGTGGATGATGCGATGTTTGAACAGCTTTGGCAGGCTGAGGTCGATGTAGTGCCGGAGTTCTCCACGTCAAAGATCACGCTGATCTGTGGACTGCTTCTGCCGATCTGGGATCGACTGCCCGCCGACAATATGCGGATCTACCGCTTGCAAACCACGGATGGAGAACGCGCGGTCGGACGTTTGGTAACCCAAGACCAGCTGATCAATGTCTATGCGCGACTGCGGCTTGATTGCGAATTGCAGATGGAACCTGATGAGGTGCTGCGTGCCGTGATGGACAAACGGGCCACCCTCAAACTGGTCAATGGGTTTCAACTGCGGCGCTCGATGGTCATGGGGCAGCCACGGCTTGAGGTGATGGGTGTGACGGGATCGGCGCTGCCTGAAGTGAAGGCACTGGGCTGTTTCACCGAAGTGATCCAATGGAAGACACGGGCGTTTATCCCGGTGGGATCAAGGGAAGTGCTGGCAAAAGTCCTCGCTAAATACCCTGTTGGGTCCAATGTGGCGGGTAGCGCGTCATGAGCAACAGCCGCAAAGTGGCAGACCTCTCCGCCGATCTGGCAGGTCGCGCCGAAGGCTTTTGTCGGTATTATTTTCCCGAAGGGCGCAAGCAAGGCAACTACTGGCAGATCGGTGACACCTCAGGCGTCGCCGGTCAAAGCCTTGCAATTCGTCTGCATGCACTGGATGGCCGAAAGGCGGGTGGGTGGACGGATTATCAAAGCGGTGAATACGGCGATCTGATTGATCTTCTGCACGCCAAACTCGGATCCCTGTCGCTGAAGGAGACCCTGAGCGAAGCCCAGAGCTTTCTTGGCGCGGTCCCCTGCCCTATCGAACACAGTGCTGCCCGCTCTCGCGCTCAGCCCGCAGCGGCATCCAGCAAACGCATCACACGGGCGCGAAAACTGTTTTCCTATAGCAGGCCGATCCTGGGCACTGTCGCCGCCGCATACCTCCATGCCCGCGCCATCTCGCGCTTCGGGCCGGCCCTGCGCTATCACCCCAAGGTCTTTCTGCGCAGGGGCGAGGACGCTCCACCAGAACAGCGCCCTGCCCTCCTCGCGAAGATCACGGACAATCAGGGACAGATCACCGGGTGCGCGCGCACCTATCTGGACCCGTTCACCGGTGGCATTGCAGACATCGACAGCCCGAAGCGGATATTGGGCCAGTTACACGGCAACGCCATTCGGTTCTGGTCAGGGGCAGATCGCGCCGATCTGATTGTCGGCGAGGGTCTCGAGAACACCCTCTCGGTCGGCACGGCCCTTCCCGAATCTGACCTCGCCTCCTGTCTCACAGCCACGCATCTCGGTCTCTTCATTCCACCATCGGGTGTGCGGCGCATCTGGATCGCGCGGGACAATGACGCGGCAGGCGAACGCGCAGCGCTTCAATTGCGCAACCGACTGGCACCGCAGGGCCTGATCGTCGGGGATCTCGTGCCAAGGCTGGGGGATTTCAACGAAGATCTGCTAGTTGATGGCAAGGATGCGCTGCGACAGGCATTGCTCAAGGCCATGAAAGAACAAGGTCTCGGAGAAGGTGAGGGCTGAGGCCAACAGCCTCGGGGAAGTTTCCGCCGTGGCTAAAGGTTCCAAGAGGTTCGATCTGATCCCGTTTGGATGAAGGGAGCGATGGACCAACGGGTCGGGGCTGAGTGCCCCTCGCCCGGCCAGCAATCCGCCCGCACCAGAAAATTCCCCTGCCCCGCCAAAGACAGCGGGTCATTCCTCGCGGGATCAATTTTCTGCCACGGCCGCATTCTCCGCTGCGCTGCGATCCTTGCGGATGCAAACCGGTCGCCGCCGGTCCTGTTATCGCCCCATCCAAATCGGGTCAGATCAAACAGAGGAACCAAAGATGCCACAGCAATCAGAAACCAACCCAGAGGGTATCGGCCAAACCTCAGCCATTCTCGATCACCTTGCCCTACATGGCGCAAAGCCAGGGCCCGGTGAAACCGATCATCGCCCCCTGCCCCAGCCAGATCAGGTTGAACTCGCCATGACGACGCTTTTTGAGACCACCATCGGCCTGCTTAATGACAGCCAGTTGGAAGACAATCTCGAAGAGATGCTCTGGTCACTCACCTCCCTCTTTCATCGCCGCCTCACCCACATCCAAAAGCGTCTTGATGACAATGAATTCGAGGTCCGCGAAAGCATGGCCTGCCAGGACGGCTCAGAGGTCGCCTCGGTCGAGCTGGAACGCCTGCAGATGATCGGGCTGAAACTCTGGGACCATCGTGACGCCTTCGAGCAAATGCGCGATCTGGCCTGTGACCACTTTTCCGCCGCAACAGGTTCGCCCTGGATGCCCCGTGCCGGATCGCGGGTGTCGCACAAGGGTCTGACATCTGCAGTCGTGGACAGTCGGGCCTTCCTGTCAGCCAAGCGACGCAAAGAGACCGAAGTGCATTGTCCCGAAGGCACCCGCATTGCCTTCTCCGGCGGGGACTATCAGGCCTATGATCTGATCTGGGCCGTCCTTGATGCCACCCATCAGAAATACCCCGATATGGTTCTCTTGCACGGCGGCACGCCCAAAGGTGCAGAGATGATTGCCGCGAGCTGGGCAAATACGCGCGGCGTGACGCAGGTGGTGTTCAAACCCGACTGGAAGAGCCACGGAAAGGCAGCCCCCTTCAAGCGCAATGACAAGATGTTGGATACGATGCCTCAAGGGCTGATCGCGACGCCTGGGTCAGGCATCACTGAGAATATCGTCGATAAGGCGCGCAAGCTGGGTATTCGGGTCAAACGGATCGGGGCTTAGGCCCATCCATCCCCATGTACCTGAAAGACGCTGATCAAAACTGATGAACTGATCAAAAATTCCTCCGATTCGACAATTAGATGTTTAGACAACCAATAGGGGCTCGTGTTCCAGTCTCCACAATATATTGCGGTCAGCCAATCAAAAAGCAATATTTCCTAAATTAACAACCCCTTAGGGCGAAGTTTCGCCCGCCTCTCAAGATGGAAACTCTCTTTCGAAACTAGCTGAGCGCAAAAAATTGTTGCTTGGGGATAACTTGCGTGTCATGAGTTCAGTTGTCGCAACTCATCGTAAATCACGCGCTTTAGCGACGAAACACAAATGATCCACTAAGAGGTCGTGAGGGCAGTATGAATTCGAACGCAAACATCGCGCAAACCAACTCTATCGCAGCATCGATTGCTTCGAATGCGGACCGCTTGTCGAAAGCGCTTAACAATCATATGCGCAATAGCTTTCAGCCCGATAGTAGAAAAGCGCTCCGCAAGTTTCATCCTGCTGAAGTCTCTGAACTTACAGGCATCAGCATGTCCAACCTCAGGACTCGCCATCAGGAGGGCGATTTCCCTGACGTAGAGACTGATACCAGAGGTCGCAGGCTCTACTCAGCCGAAGAGATCGATCAAATCCGCCATGTCATGGCCAAAACTGGTCGAAACGGTGAGACATATCTTCCTGGACGACGCGAGAACGACACCCTTCAAGTCATTTCAATCGTGAATTTCAAAGGCGGCTCCAGTAAAACGACAAGTGCCATCCACTTGGCCCAACGCTACGCGTTGCGCGGCTATCGCGTATTGGCAATCGACATGGACCCACAAGCCAGCCTGACCACAATGTTTGGCTATCGACCTGAGATCGAGTTTGCAGAAAGCGGCACTATCTACGATGCCCTCAAGTACGAAGACCCGGTTCCGCTTAGCCAAGTCGTTCGAAAGACCTATTTTCACAACCTTGACCTCGCTCCGGCGGGTCTCTTGTTATCAGAGTACGAAACCGAAACGGCCTACGCACTTCAGCACAAGATTGACCCGCCCTTCACTCAGCGCCTTGCGATCGCGTTGGACGAAGTTGAGGCGGACTATGACCTGGTCATCATCGATTGCCCGCCACAGCTGGGCTTTACAACGATGACCGCTCTGTTGGCATCAACAGGCCTTTTGATAACGGTCGTTCCAAGCATGTTGGATGTAGCTTCCATGGCCCAATTCCTTGAAATGGCAGGGGAAACCGTCCAAACGCTTGAAGAAGCGGCGGGGCCTATCGATTGGAACTTTCTTAAGTTCTTGATCGCCCGATATGAACCGACAGATGTGCCTCAATCACAGATGGCGGGCTTTCTCAGATCCATCCTCCTAGACCAAGTTTTGACCACGCCAATGCTCAAATCTACCGCAATCTCAGACGCGGGAATGACCCAGCAAACCATTTACGAACTGGAACCTTCGCAAGTTGTGAAGAAGACGCTCGTTCGCATCATGGAAAGCGTGAACGGCGTCGCAGATGAGTTCGAGAAGACAATTCAGCAAGCGTGGGGAAGGGAAACTAACTAATGGCGCGTAGAAACCTATTCCAACCCCCTCCCCCACCAGATGCGGACAGCACTGTGGCACCGTCGGCAGAACAAAAGGCACGTTTTCCGAATACGGGCGCTATGAGCGGCGTGAAATCCACTTTGAAAGATGTTGCGAGCAACGCGGTGCGGGAAATTCCCGTCGATGTTATCGAAGAGAACGGCCCCAAAGACCGTCTCTCGTTCACTGATACGGATGTCGTAACGCTCGCTGAGAGCATCAAGGTGCACGGACAACAAGTACCGATTATGGTGCGTCCCATCGCGGACAAACCAGGACATTACAAGATTGTCTATGGTCGCCGCAGATTGCGGGCTCTGCGATCTCTTGGCATCCCTGCAAAGGCACTTGTTAGGACTCTTTCCGACGAAGAGGCTATTCTCGCACAGGGCCAAGAGAACACCCAGCGTTTGGACCCAAGCTTCATTGAAAAAGCGCTCTTTGCGGCTGAACTGGCCACTAGCGGCTACGAGCAGGCCATCATTCTTGATGCCCTCGCAGTGGACAAGCCAATGCTATCGCGCATGACAAAAGTTGCACGATCCATTCCAAAGTCAGTCATTGAACAGATTGGTTCTGCCCATGGTATTGGACGGAGGCGTTGGGAAGAGCTCGCGGATCAGTCCCGCAGCGATAGCGTCGATCTTGAGCAGATTGCCGCATCGCTTGGACTCGACCTCGCCATGACCTCCGACGATCGCTTTGGATTGATCAGTGCCGCGATAACTCAGGCGCTCAAATCTAAAGCGACTGACAGGCCAATCGCCTCCCCTACTTTATCCATCAAACACCCCGATGGAACGGCTTTGGCTGAGGTGAAGGAAACGGCGCGCGCTTTGACGTTTAAGCTGTCGAAGTCTGATGCCCCAGAATTTGCCCAGTGGATGCGTAACAACGCAGAAACTGAGCTTACGCGTCTCTATGAGGCGTGGCAGTCAGAACAAACGCCTGACTGATAATATCGAGCAGTAACACTAAAAAAGGAGCACGACCAACAACCCAAAAAAGAAAGAGCCCCCCAAGGTTTCCCTAGGAGAGCCCAATCTGTTCTTTGCACTTTCAGATTTACCAGCTTCTCCGTGCCAGTCAACAACAACCGATTCGGTTGCCGATGATTTGCGGCCTTTTTTCTGATTTTCAGAGATATTGGTGCCTTTCACATCAGGTTGTCGTGAAAAAACATGGCATTTACCAAAACAACTGCACCCAACGGGATGCGGACCAGTGAAATATTGTCCGCGGACAATTCCATTCCAGAGCGTCACATAGTCGTAGCAACACTTCGCAATGCAGCTCCGCGCCTGGGCCTAAGCGCATCTGTAATTTCAACACTTGATGCAATGCTTTCGTGCCTCGCACCAAAGCGCAATCACCACACGGTGTTTGCATCCAACGCAACACTTACGTTTCGACGCAATGGCATTTCAGACCGGACGATCAGACGCCATGCTGCAACATTGCAAGAAATAGGGTTGCTCATTCGTCGTGACAGTCCAAATCGGAAGCGTTTCACCAAACACAACAACCACGAAGGCAAGGCTTTACGGTTTGGATTCGACCTATCGCCACTATTTAGCCGCCTCCACGAGATTGCAGCTATGGCCGCCGAAGTTCTAAGAGAACGAGAGCAGATCGATTACCTAAGGGCCAAAATTCGCGCTGCCGCCAATGCAAGCCTGGTACAGAACCCCCACGATGAGACAGCCTTGAACATATTCCGTACCCTCCGTCGCAAATTGACGCTCCAGGACTGTGTACGCATCCTCTCAGAGCTAACAATTGCCGAAGTTGAAGCTGAGGCAACAGATGATCAAACTACCATTTTGACAACAAATTTGACCGCCAGTGCCGGTCAAATTGTCCGGCACCATCATAAGTCAAATAAAGAACATATTGATAAAGAGAAGGTCGCTCTAAAAAAAGAAACACCCGATGCAATTTCAGAGACACCAATTACTGTTTTAGAATTGCTAGCCGCTTGCCCGGAAGCTGGCCAATATTCACTGAGAAGGATCGAAACAGTTCATGATGTGGTAGCTCACGCTAGAACGCTCGCTCCGATGATAGGGATCTCCAGCCAAAGCTATGAAGCAGCGCACTTGCGACTTGGTGCATTAAGGGCAGCTGCAACAGTTTGGGCGATTATACAATTCCATGATAAAATTAAGACGGTCGGTGCTTACTTCCGCTCAATCACTACTGGCTCAAAAAGCGAAGGATTTAGTCCTGAAAGGCTAGTTCGTCGTCTTGCTGTTGCTCAAGGTTATGCCGCGTAAGTCAAAATTGTCCGCGGACAATTATCCACCAATGACATCATATAACCAACCTTCGTGAGAACAGCGGCTCACTCAATATCGCCAGGATTAAAGCCCTGCGGCCTTCGTCAAGTTCACCCGGAACCTATCGCGTCGACGTTGATAGCGGCGGGTCATCTCGGCCGAGGCGTGGCCAAGATGCTTCTGGACATACCGCTCATCAACTTCAGCGGAACTGGCAAGACCGGCACGCAGGGAGTGGCCGGAGAACAAGGCGAGGCGGTCTTTCTCGGGCAGCTCAGATCGAATGCCAGATTTCAGGATTGTGGACTTGATCAGGCGAGCGACGTGTTTGTCGTTAAGCCGTGCTTCCAGTGCCTTCTCGCCATCGCGTGAGGTCCGCACGAACACAGCTCCAAAGTTGATCTTTGCAAAGTGCAGCCATTGTTCCAGCGCATGCACCGGGCAGGTTTGCTCAGACGACCCACGACCGATTTCCACCTCGCGCCAACCAGTCTTGGCATTGAGCGTGAGCAGGGCGCCACCCCCATCTTTGCCATCCATGATTTCGATCCAACCACCAGACTCCTGGGTGTCGTCTTTGTGGACATCAAGGCTCACAATCTCGGATCGCCGCAACCCGCCAGCATAACCTAGCAGTAGGATGGCCCGATCCCGCAAACCGCGCAGATCGTAGGGCAGGGTCGCCACCATCGCGAGGATGTCGTCACTAAGGATCGCTTCCTTCTGCACCGGCGGGCGGGCATGTTTGCGCTTGATCCCGGCCAGCACCGTCGCGATGTGCCGGTTCTTGCGATCGAGGGTGAACCCCCGCTGCGCGTAGTTCCACGCGAGGCCTGAGAGCCGGCGGTCGATGGTGCTGACCGATAGGGCAGGGGAGGGGACAGAGCCGGACGCCAGGTCCGCGAGATAGAGCCCGATCATCTCTGGGGAGGGCGGCAGTGGTTCCGTACCCTTCATCCGGCACCAGCGCGTGAAATGCCCCCAGTCCTTGGTATAGGCTTTCAGCGTGTTCTCCGAGGCCGCTGCGCGCGCGTAGTCGCGGGCGGTTTCCACAAGGCGGTCAAGTGCGCCGGAGCCGGCCACAGAGGAAGGAAGTGCGAGAGCCTCACTGGGCCCTGCGTCGCTCTCGTTGTCCTCGTTGATTGAAGACCCGTTTGCTGACTCTGAGCTCGATTTCTCGGTGTTTTCTGCCATGTCGTGGAGCATATCTTTTTATGTCCGATAATGCAACATTATTGGACATGATAAGATCGCACATAGCGGGGCGTTTGTTGTGATGCTATCAGGTAATAAGCGCCGCGATGATTCAGGCTGCGGGCATGAACTTTGCCCGACCGGACCAAATCGGCGATCTTGGCACACTACCCCGGATGCGCGCCGGGGTCACCTGCGGGCGCGCGGAAACTGTTGAGCATGTTGCGTTTTTGTCCGGTGCGGCGGTGAACCAGCTACGGCTTTGTCATGTTGTTGACGCGCCCCAGCTGCACGCATAGCCGTCTGTCATGATCAGCCAAGTTTCACAGCCACGTCTGAAGGGCTTCCGGTTCCCTCCGTCCATCATCTCTTATGCCATCTGGGCGTAGCATCGGTTTGGCCTGAGCCTGCGCGATGTTGAGGATCTATTGGCCGAACGGGGCGTAATCGTCTCGTATGAAAGCATCCGGGTGTGATGCCAGCGGTTCGGAACGCAGATCGCGGCCAAGATCCGTCGCGATCGCCCGGTTCCCGCCGACAAATGGCACCTGGGCGAAGTCGTGATTTCAATTCGAGGGCGAAAACATTGGCTTTGGCGCGCGGTCGACGCAAACGGAGACGTACTGGAGATCCTGATGCAAAGCCGCAGAAAAGCACATGCCGGCAAGCGTTTCCTGATGAAGTTGATGAAGCGATGGGGTGTGCCGCGCGTCCTCGTGCCCCCCTCTCGTGAAATTGCTTCGCAATGCACTGCCGGGCAGTGGACAAACTGCGCAGCTATGGCGTGGCCGTCCGTGACCTTTGCCCAAGCGTCGATCATCGATCCCACAAGGGTTTGAACAACCGATCAGAGGCGTCGCATCGGCACACGCGACGAAGGGAAAAAATCCCTCCCATGGTTTGCAAGCAAACCACTGCCGGGCAATGCATGGGTCGTTTCAAATCCCCACGCCAGGCGCAACGTTTTCTATCCGTCCATGATCAGACCGCCATCATCTTCCGACCAAAACGCCACCGCCTTTCCGCAGCATCCTACCGCCAATCTCGGGCTGACACGTTCAGCCTGTGGAACAACTGTGCGGCTGAAATGGCTGCTTGAACGGGGCGCGACTCTCGGTCTCTTCCTGACGAAACAACCTGACTAAGCCGCTTGGTAATGCCGTCCTCTGCAAACACCCTGGCAACGTGCGAAAAATTCATTGACAGGTGATAATTTACAAGCAGTATGGTCTGTATGTTAGAGACGCCTAAAGCCCCTCGCAGAACCCAGGATGAACGCAGTGCGCGCACCCGTGAGGCGTTGCACCGGGCAACCATAGAATCGCTTATGGAAGTCGGGTTCGCCAAAACGTCAACCAGTGGCATCACCAAGCGTGCTGGTGTTTCGCGCGGGGCGCAAACCCATCATTATCCCGGCAAAATCGACCTTATTGTTGCTGCGACAGAAGACATGTTCAACGGTTTCTTGGGCGAAGTGGAGCAATTTGCTGCCAGTTTGCGTAGCGGGCAGCTGACGTTCGAAGAGTTTCTTGGCAAGGTCTGGACCCAGATGTTGTCGGGGAACTGGTTTTATTCCTCGTTGGAAATGATTGTTGCTGCCCGGGGCGACCCGGAATTGCAGCACCGGCTCCAGCCATTGATTCTGGCGCTACACAGGCAATTTGAGGATATCTGGAAGAATACCTTTGAATCCTGCGACGGCAGCGACCCCGTCGTCTACTTCAATGCCGGAATGAACATGTTGCGGGGGATGGCAGTTCAGGCCGTTCTACGCCCCGATGAAGCTTATTACCGAGAAATGATGGCCGGCCTGCTTGAAATGCTGAAAAGCAAGATCAGGCCGATACGGGAATAGCCTAAACCGCCAGCCATAAAACAAACAGAATAGCTGGTTTCTAAAGTGACAACAAAACAAAAAGCAAAAAGCCAACCTACGGGAGAGATCAAATGAAACAGACACTGAATGTCCTGGCGATGACTTTGTTCACGGCGCTACCCGCCTTCGCTGGCGAAACGACCGGATTGACTGACGATACTATCAAAATTGGCGTAATGGCCCCATTTTCAGGCAATGCGGCATCCTACAGCAAGGCCGAAGTCGGGATGATGGCCTATTACGACAAAATCAACGAAGAGGGCGGTGTTCATGGCCGCAAGCTGGTTGCGATCCAGGAAGACACGGCCTGTGACCCAGCCAAAGGTCTGGCCGGCGTGAAAAAGTTGATCTTCCAAGACGAAGTATTCATGCTGCACGGGAACTCGTGCAGCGGTGTCGCATTGGCCATCCGTCCCGTTGTCGAAGAGGCCGGCCTGCCATGGATGATCGCACATGCCGCCAGCGACTCCATTTCGAACCCACGGGCCCCTAATATCTTTCACGGGCTGCCAACAGGGTCGGCCAACGGGCGCGCGATGGCGCAGTTCGTATTGTCGCGCCCCGACACCAAGCGTGTCGCGATCATCGAGCATTCGAACGACTGGGCGCACAGCTATTCCGATCCCGCCCGCGCATATCTGAAAGAAAACGGCGTAGACCCGGTTGCCGATCTGGTCATGGAACGTGGCCAGACCGATGCCACCGCACAGATCCTCAAGATCCGCGAAGCCAAGCCGGACTTTATCATCGCGTCGCTGTACGAGGCTGAAACTGCAATCTTTCTGCGTGATCTGAAGAAATACGGCATGAGTGACATTCCGGTGATGGGCACAGCAGGCACCGATCTGGAGAACACGCTGAAACGGGTCGGCGATCTGGACACGGTCAAGAACTACTTTGTGATCCATTCCTATATCGACAGCCTGGGCGGCGACAAACTCAAGCCCTGGGGCGATATGATCAAGAAATACAACCCCGACGAAGAGCTGAGCACTTTCAGCTTTGCGTCGATCGGTTCGGCAATCGCCGTGGTCAATGCCCTGGAAGCCGCAGGCCCCGACCTGACCCGGTCAAACTTCATCGCCGAGCTTGAGAAGATCAACAATCTGGACACAGGCATTCTGTCCGACCCGATCACCTTTACCCATGACGACCACCAGGGTGTAAAAGGATCGGCCGTGGCCGGGTTCGTTGACGGTCAACCAACGGTTCTGCGGTCGTGGGGCGAACGGTACTGATCGCCGTCAGTTAAATCAGGGGGGCCAATCGCGCCCCCTGAAATTCCTTCGCAAAAAGGTCAGAAAATGCTTTTGCAACTTACGATCAGTGGCTTGTCGCAGGGGGCCATCTATGCGCTGGTCGCCCTCTCGCTTACGGTGGTTTACCGTTCGACCACCATTGTCAATTTCGGCCACGGCGATTTCGTCATGGCGGGGGCTTTTGTATCCTACGTTCTGACGGTCATGCTGGGCGTGGCCTTTCTGCCCGCGGCGGTTCTGGCGGTCATTGCAATGTTCCTGCTGGGCCTGTGCTTTAGCCGTGGCCTGATCCGGCCCATTCGGGGCGGGCCACATATCGGTTATGCCCTGATGTGCATCGCAGTGGGGTATGTCTTGCGCGGCATCGCCCGGATCGTCTGGGGCCGCGAGGTGCTGCCGATGCCAAGCGTGTTCGACATGCCGCCGGTTTTCATCGGCAATCTGGTGATCACAGGCGACGCGATGTTCATCATCGGCACCACAACGGTTCTGCTGGCTATCTTCTTTGCCATTCTTGCGCTGACCGATATCGGGAAGATGGTGCAAGCTGTCTATCAATCGCAGCGCGGCGCGCAGCTGATCGGGATCAACGTGGACCGGTTCAACGACATGGCATGGGGCGTTGGCGCGGCAATGGGGGCAATGGGCGGCATATTGATCGCCCCAGTGTCTTTGCTACATCCCGATCTGGGCGCAAGTTTCCTGATCAAAGGGTTCGCCGCAATGACATTGGGCGGATTTGGGTCCCTGCACGGTGCGGTTATCGGGGCTCTGCTTCTGGGCGTATCCGAGCAATATGCGGGCGCCTACATTAACTCGGCCCTGATCGACATCACGGCCTATCTGATCATTGTCTTCGTCCTGCTGGTGCGTCCGCATGGCCTGTTCGGTCACAAGACCGTCGTAAAGGTGTAATCGGATGATGCCAACTTCTGCACAACTGCGTTTCCGAACCATCCTGTTTTGGCTTGTCCCGGCACTGATGCTGGCCGTGCCCATGGTGGTAAACCCGTATGTCCTGTTCATTATCAACGGTATACTGATCTTTGTCCTGATCACTCTGGGCTTTAATTTCGTGATCGGCAACCTGGGCCAGCTTGCCTTTGCCAACACCGCTTTCTTTGGCATCGGGGCCTATAGTTCGGCCATTGCCACCACGTCGCTTGGCTTGCCGTGGATCGCCACGATCCCCTTGGCGGGGCTGGCCGGGGCGCTGGGTGGTTTTCTGGCGTCGGCAGCGGCCTTACGCGGCATTCGCCTGTATTATCTGGCGATCATCACATTGGCCTTTGGCGAATTGATGCGCTGGATCTATGTACACGCCAAATCCATCACCGGCGGCACCGACGGGCTGAGCATGCCCCGCGAAACCCTGCTTGGGTTTTCCCTGACCGATGACCGGGTCAAATTCTATATCTTCCTTGTGCTGACGGTTGTGCTGGTCAAAGCCACGCTGAACCTGCTGCGCTCGCATATCGGACGCTCGATCATGGCGGTGCGCGAAAACGAAGTCGCCACCGCATCGCTGGGCATCCCGACCTCACGGATCATCGTGATTGCATTTATGTGGTCGGGTTTTGTGGTGGGCTGTGCCGGCTCTCTTTTCGCCTTGCACACGGCCTATGTCTTTCCCGAAAGCTTTGGCATGCTGCAACTGATTGTCAGCTTTGCAATGGTGATTGTCGGCGGTCTGGGGTCTGTTCTGGGGTCGATTCTGGGGGCCGTTGTATTGACCGCCCTGCCGGAATACCTGCGCAGCTTTCCGGGCATGGAAGAGCTGTTCTTTGGCCTGATCGTCATCGCGGTTCTGCTGCTCCTGCCACAAGGACTGGCCAGCCTGCTGCGGCGCCTCTCACCCATATTCATTGAACGCTACTATCGGGAATGACCGTATGACCAATGTGTTAGAAGTCGAAGACCTATGTGTACGTTTCGCCGGACTGGATGCGCTCAAGGATGTGTCGCTGACCTTGGCCAAGGGCCAAATCCTGGCGGTGATCGGGCCGAATGGTGCGGGCAAGACGACACTGTTCAATGCCATCTCGGGCTATGTGCGTCCGACATCCGGGCAGGTGCGTCTGGCCGGGGAGAACATTGCGGGCGCCTCGCCGCATGAAATTGCCCGCCACGGTATTCGCAGGACATTCCAGAACGGCGGGCTGTTTCCGGCGTTGACCGTGCTGGAAAATGTGCTGACCGGGCTGCATGCACAAACCAGCGGCAGTTTTCTGGACGTTATTCTGGGCCGGTCACAGGCGCTGGATTCGGAACGTGCGATGATTGCCCGCGCGCGCGATCTGCTGTCGCTGATGCAGATGGAGAAAATGGCCGACACCCCGGCGGCCGACCTGTCGGGCGGGCAGCAGCGCATCGTCGAGATCATTCGCACCGTTGCCAGCGAGCCGCCGATTTTGCTGCTGGATGAACCGGCGGTCGGCCTGTCACCGCTGGCGCGCGATCAGATGATGCAAATTATTCACCGCCTCGCCGGGGAAACCGGCACCGGAATCTTGCTGATTGAACATGCCGTCGAGCTGGTCATGGCCGGTGCAGACCGCATTCTGGTCATGGCCGCAGGCCAGCGCATCGCAGAAGGCACCCCCGAAGAAATCCGCGAAGACCGCGCCGTATTGGAGGCCTATCTCGGACATGCCTGATATTTTGATGACAATCCGCGACTTGCACGTCGCATATGGCAAGAAACCCATCCTGCGCGGGGCCGGTTTCGACCTGTACAAAGGCGAATGCCTGACCCTTCTGGGGGCCAATGGGTCGGGTAAATCCACATCGCTCAACGCGATCTGTGGCTTTGTGCAACCAGCATCGGGCTCTGTTTCGCTCGGCGATCAGGAACTGGCCGGTCTGGCGCCGCACCGGATTTTCCAGCATGGGGTGGCGCAGGTCAGCCAAAAACGCGATCTGTTCCCTGATCTTACCGTCACTGACAATCTGCGGCTGGGGGCCATGCGGCGCGGGGCCAAACAGGCCGCCCGGACGCTGGACCAAGTCTATGCCCGTTTTCCCCGACTGGCCGAGCGCCGCAGGCAAGCCACCCGCACGTTATCGGGCGGTGAACAGCAGATGGTGGCTATTGGCCGGGCACTGATGTCGCAGCCCACCCTTTTGCTGCTGGACGAGCCGTCAGGCGGCCTGTCACCAGAGTTCTGCGAAGAAATCGCACTGCTCATGGACGGGCTGAAGGCCGACGGCGTCACGATGTTGATGGTCGAACAGAATCTCAAACTGGCCTTTCGCGCCGCGGATCGTTTCATAGTGCTGCGCGACGGGCTGGTCGTCGATGGCGGCGACGTCAAGGCGATGGAAGGCGATCACGACGCCATTATCAAAAACATTTACCTTTAACTTTCACAGGCGTACTCAATGACGAACACCTCGCTACACAAAGAACTGACCGTTTTTGACGGGCTTATCATATCAAACTGGGACGAATCCGTGTTTCAGGCCATGCAGGCCGGCGGGCTGACCGCAGCGAACTGCACCTGTTCTGTGTGGGAAAATTTCCGCGACACCATGCTGAATATCGGCCAATGGAACCGCATGTTTGCCGACCATCGCAACCTGATCACCAAGGCCACCACCGTCGCGGATATTCGCCAGGCGAAACGCGACGGCAAGACTGCCATCGTGCTGGGGTTTCAGAACACATCGGCCTTTGAAGACCGGCTGGAGTTCGTCGAGCTGTTCAAGCAACAGGGCGTCGGCATCGTCCAGATGACCTATAACACCCAGAACCTTGTTGGCAGCGGATGTTATGAAAGCACTGACAGCGGGCTATCCGATTTTGGGCATGACGTGGTTGCGGAAATGAACCGCGTGGGAATGCTGTGCGATCTGAGCCATGTCGGGCCAAAGACATCCGATGACGTCATCCGTGCCTCGAAAAAACCTGTGGCATACAGCCATTGCCTGCCCAGCGGGCTAAAGTCGCATGTGCGCAACAAATCCGACGAGCAGCTGCGCGTTATCGCCGATCATGACGGCTTTGTCGGGGTCACGATGTTCCCGCCCTTCCTGAAGCGCGGCAACAATGCCACGGTCGATGATTACGTCGAAGCGATTGATTACATTGTCAATCTGGTGGGTGAAGATCGTGTGGGCTTTGGCACCGATTTCACGATGGGCTATGGGTCAAAGTTCTTTGAATACCTGAACCGTGACAAAGGCATGGGGCGGCAGCTGACCGAAATCTGGCAGGTCGACTTTCCCGATGGGCTGGAGTCAATTGCTGATTATCCCAACCTGACCACAGCCATGCAGCGTGCCAAATGGAGCGAGGATAAAATTCGCAAAATCATGGGTGAAAACTGGCTTGCCCTGCTCGACCGCGTGTGGTGACCCCGCCGCGCCGTTACAGGTAGATCAAATAATCCATTGCCAGCATCAACCTGCGGGCACTAAGGGGCGTTGATGGTGTGGATACCCCCGCTCAACGGCATCGCAATGTGCCAGAATGGTGACGTATCACCAAGCAACGAGGAGGGTATCCATGGACGATGTGGTATTGCCAAGTTGTTGGCATCAGCTTGCGAAGCTTGGCAAAGGCAGGATCATGCGATTCCATGAACCGCACAAATCCCTGTCGCGACAGTTTCTTTCGGAACTTCAGTTCACCCGTCATTGATGTGCCGTGCATCTGAAAAACTGACTTCGGCCGATGCCGGTCATTCGGATGCCGAAGGTTTTCAGGACGCCGCGGATGTGACCCTCCAGATCCTTCCGAAGTCGGATCAGGCGTTCTCGGGCACCGATCAGGCAGCGGAGCCGATCAGCGTCTTCGCTGCGAATGTGAACGGACGTGTACCATCCAGTGCGGCGAGCTGCGCAAGCCCCTCAGCGTCAGCGGCATCCGACTTGTTCAATCGCGCCGACAGGGCCTTGTGCGCCTTGCGTGCATCGATGCAGGTTGCCGGCAGACCCAGCCCGTCGAGACCTCGCTGAAGCCAGATCGACAACTGCCCGCTCTCATGCACGATCCGGCAAGGCATGATCTGCCGGTTCCGAAACCAGCCTGCTACGCCTTCGGGATCAGCAGGACATGTTCCACGTGCGATGGCTGTCCCATCCCTGTCCACCACGCATACCGAAATCTCTTTCAGAGACACATCCAAACCAGCATAGTATTCCATAGGTCGTTCTCCTCACGGCTTTTCCAATGAGGCCAATATACCGGACCTCGTCCGCCTCCGGAGAGCGACCGCCGCAATCACACCATGTACAGTGACACCAGCGGCAACTGGCCAAGGTCAAACTACTGGTCATCGACGAACTGGGCTTTGTCCCACTGAGTAAACCCGGTCCAGAGCTTTTGTTCGAGCTGATCTCACAGCGCTACGAACGCGGATCAACCTTGATCACCAGCAATTTGCCGTTCGAAGAATGGACCGAAACCTTCGGCACAGAGCGCCTGACCGGTGCGCTACTGGATCGGCTGACCCACCACGTCAACATCCTGGAGATGAACGGCGAAAGCTATCGACTAAACCAGAGCCGGGCCCGCCTGGCAAAACCCGGAAATTAATCTTCACATGATTGGTCTAACGGCCAATGCGCCTTGGACCGTGCTTGCTAATTCGGAGCCGCAAGCTCCAAGGCGCGCACCCCAAACTGGCCTACATTTGCTCCACCCCAATGGCAGGTTTTTACGCCGCCGTTGACACGCAGACCTGCGCCATTGCCGTGTTGACGCAGTTGCCCGCCGCCGACCAGATCGACGAGACCGACCATGGCCGCTTTGCTCGTTTGGAAAAACTGGTGTCTGTTGACACATTGGCGCAGACGTTGGCAGGGATTTGACCCATGCCCCAACCCCACGCGTCCGGAGCCCCGTCAGCGCTTCATCTGCCGTGCAGGTCAGCCGACGGTCACACCGCCACAGACAAAGAGCGTCTGCCCGGTGACAAAACCGGCGCGGTCGTCGCAGAAAAAGCTCACGGCATTGGCGACATCTTCGGGTGTGCCCATGCGGCCCAGAGGCACGGCATCCACGATCGCCTTGGTCTTTGGGGCGTCTGGCGGGTTGTTTTCCCAGAACGCGGTTGTTGCGATGGGGCCGGGGGCCACGCAATTGACGGTGATGGAGTCTTTGCCCAGTTCAAGCGCCCAGGTGCGCGCCATGGATTGCGCGGCACCCTTGGTGGCGCTGTAAAGCGTCCGGTCCAGTTTGCCCTTTGTCACGCGGCTGGTGTTGAAGACGATCCGCCCGCCACCGTGTCTGCGCATCTCGGGCACGACTAGCTGGGCGCAGATGATGGATGTCCGCAGGTTGAGATGCATGAGCCTGTCAAAATCCTCAAGCTGCACGGCCTCCAATGGGGCGGGGGCGACCAGCCCGACATTATTGACCAGGCAGGTGACCTTGTGGCTGGCAAGAATGCCGCGCAGCGCCTGCCGGGTGGCTTCCGCATCGGTCAGGTCGACCATGACGGCATCCGCCTGCAGGCCTTCGGCCTCCGGCTTTGCGACGTCCAGCGCGAAAACGCGGTAACCGTCCTGTTGCAGACGCAGCGAAATGGCCTGGCCGATGTTGCGCCCACCGCCGGTGACGATTGCTGATTTCTGGGTCATGATCTTGCCCGTTGCCTAACCGGTGACCGGGGAGTAGCCGAGCCGCGGCGTCACCGCCTCGCCGTGAAAGCGGTAGGTGCCATCCTCGGCCCTTTCCAGGTCACCGAGACCGGGGTAGGGGAAGTGATAGCCGTGATAGCGGATGTTGTTGTCCACGACATGGGCAAATATCACCGATTTTGCATCCGCCCCCATCTGCGGATCGCTGTCGTAATCCATGTGAAAGAACCATTCCGGGTGGATCGGGTCAAAGATGTGGTGATGCGCGACGTCGCCGGTGAACACGACCTTCTCGCCCTGGCTTACAAAGATGAAGGCACATTGCCCCATGCTGTGCCCGGCGACAGAGAGCGTCGTGATACCGGGCAGGATATCATCACCCAGTTTGAAAAGCCTGACCCGCTCGCGGTAGGGCGCAACAGCGGCCAGTGTCCCTTCGGTCCAGGGTTTTCGGAAATCGGTGCGGGACAGGCTTGCCTCGTCTGTCCATTCCTCCCAATCGGTATCGGAGACATAGAGATCGGCATTCTTGTAGACCGGCGTTCCGTCCGGGTGGATCAGCCCGTAGGAATGATCGGGGTGCAGGTGGGTCATCAGAATGACGTCGATATCGTCGGGGTTGATACCGCTGGCCTTCATGTTGTCGAAGGTATGGCCCATCGTGTCGCCGAAAAGCTGAGAGGTCTGGCCCATGCCCGCGTCGATCAGGATCAGCTTGTCGCCGGTGTTCACGACCACCGGGATCAGATCCATGGGAAAGAATTCGCCCTGCGGCAGGCGGTAGGCTTCTTTCAGACGCGCAAGCTCGGCAGGATCTGCGTTGGGGAATAGGCCTTCGTACCCGTGATGAATATATCCATCCCATATCGCCGTGCATTCCAGGGCACCGACGTTGAAACGATACCATCCGGCGTTCTGCGTCTTGAGCTGTTTTGCTGTCATGATTGTGATCCCCCCTTGAAATGTCCTCTGAGCGGCGCGGTTGCGGGCCAGATTCCGTATCCTGTCCTACCGTAATACGGTAATAGCGCAAACGCGTCCACCCGCTATTTCAATCCGAACGGGGCATAGGGCGCAAGCCTGCCGAAACTGATCAGACCGGCGGTGTCTGACGCGGCCAATTGGCCTGAAAACCGGCGAAAATTCAACCAACTGCGCGTATCGGCCACTTTACGAGTATTTTTGGCGTCTTTAGTGTATTCTCGCCTCAGTAGTGGGGGCGAAGCAAGTTGACTGTAATACTGTAATATCGTAGGATGGTCTTGCTGTGCACTCGCCCCTTACCGACTGAGTGTTGTTGCCGGTCCGCCTGTTGCAGGGATGTCCGGTCTATTGTGAAGTAAAACGGAGAAATGCATGGCGAAGTCGACCGTGATTGCAAGAACTGCGGCCCCTCTTCGGCAGCAAGTCGTCCGACTGGTCCGAGAGGATATCCTTGAGGGTAAACTTGTTCCCGGGCAACGTCTGGTCGAAAGCACGCTTTGCGATGCTTACGGGGTGTCCCGCACCGTGATCCGAGAGGCGCTGCGCCAGCTTGAATCGGAACATCTGATCGAAGTGGTTCCGAACCTCGGACCGATCGTGGCTGTCCTGACGGAAAAGGAAATCAGGTCGATCTATGTGGTGCGGGCAGCCCTTGAGGGGTTGGCCGGCAAGCTGTTCGCCGAGAATGCAGATGCAACCCAGGCGAAAAACCTGGTGAAACTGCGGGACCGGCTGGATCGCGAATACCGTAAGGGCGACATTGAAAGCCGCGAGTTGATCAAGGCCGATTTCTATCGGCAACTGACCGAGGGCGGTGGGAACGAGGTTCTGGCAGAAAGCCTGAGAAGCATGCATGCCCGGATCGCGATTTTCCGGCGCTTTGCATTTGTGGATGAGGCCCGGATCGAGCCATCCATCGCCGAGCTGGAAACGATCATCGACGCGGCGGCAATTGCACGGGACGGCGAGGCCGCATGGGCGGCCTGCGAACATCACATTCTTCTCGCGGGCGAGCTTGCAATCGATGAATACGTCAATCGGAACAAGGATATTCTGCCTGACGTCTGAGACGGCGGGCGGCGCGCAACACGCCGCCCGGTCAATGTCAGGGTTTTTCCCACCAGCTTCGGTCACCGGCGATACCACGGGCCAGAAGCGCCTTGATGGCCTGCTCCGTCATCGGGGCCGGGTTGTTGAGAACAAGCCGCGTCGCCTTGACCGAGGATGCGGCGATCTGGTCGAAATGTGTCTCTTCGACGCCGAGTGAGGCCAGTTCCATCGGGGTGCCGGTTTTTTCCAGCAGTTCCTCGATCCGGGTGATCGCGGCGCGGCCCTGATCGCGCTCCGACTGGCCGGGACGGGCCACACCGAGAGTTTGACCGATCTGGGCAAATTCGGAGGTGCAATAGGGCATGTTGAACCGCATGACATAGGGCAGCAGCGCCCCCACCCCGAAGCCATGCGGCGTGTGACCGATGGCGGCCATCGGGCTTTGGATCGCATGGGCGGCCGCCGTGCCGGTCGTGTTGATCGCCATACCCGCGCAATAGGCGGCAAACATGACATCAGAACGCGCCGCGAGATCGGAAGGATCGTCCACGACTGCGCCAAGAGACTTGTTCATCAACGTCAGGCCCTGGGTGCAGAACATGTCGGTGATGCGGTTCTTGCCCACGTAGATCTGCGTGGCGATCTGCTGCGGTGTCGGGTTCTTGGGCCTGGCTGTATAGGCTTCGACCAGGTGGGACAGCGCGTCTGCCGCCGTGGCCGCCGTCAGGCCCGGCGGGCAGCTCAGCGTCAGTTCCGGGTCGATGATCGCGATGGCTGGGGCGATATGGGCATCGGCGATGGCCATCTTCATCTGGTTCTCGTCGTCATAGACAATGGCAAGGCTGGTGACCTCGGCACCGGTGCCGCCGGTGGTCGGGATTGTGATGATGGGAATGCCCGGGCCGGGGACCGCAAATTCGCCGAAATAGTCCCTGACATCGCCGCCATGGGCAAGGATCACGGAAACCGCCTTGGCCAGATCCATGCAGGAGCCGCCGCCGATGCCCACAATCACGTCGATACTGCCCCTGGCGAATGGCGCGGTGGCGTCGATGACGTTCTGGCGGGGCAGGTCGGGCAGCGCCTGATCGTAGATCGAAATCTTCATGCCCGCCGCCGAAAGATCGTCATGCATCGCCTTGAATTCGGGCGTGGTTGCCATGCGTTCGTCGGTCACCATCAGGACCCGCGTGCCAAAGCCGCGCGCATAAAGGCCAAGTTGCCCGCGTTGTCCGGGGCCGAAAAGGACGGTCTTGGGTTGACGGACAAGACCAAGGCCGAGCGAGTTTTCCATCGACATCAGGAAAAGGCCTCATTCACCGTGACAGCCATGTATTTCTGTTCCGTGAATTCGTAGATGCCATCGTTGCCGGCCTCGCGGCCGATGCCGGATGACTTGGTGCCGCCAAAGGGGGCCTTTGGATCTGCCATGATACCTCTGTTGATGCCAACCATCCCGAATTCCAGCCGCTCACCGAAGTTGATCGCGCGGGACAGGTCCCTGGTGAACACATAGGAGGCTAACCCGAAGTCGCTGTCGTTTGCAAAGGACAGCGCTTCCTCCGGGCCCTCCACAGAAAAGATCGTGGCGATGGGTGCGAAAAGCTCGTTGGAACACATCACGTCATTGCGCCCGACATAGCGCAGCACGGTCGGTTCGAAAAAGAAACCGTCACCGGCAATCGGCTTGCCCCCGGCAAGCAGCGTGCCGCCCGCCTGGGTGAGCTGCGCAACGGTATCGGACAGACGGTCACGCTGCCTGGCCGAGATCATCGGCCCGACATCGACCGGGTTCATGCCGTCGCCGACCGTCAGGGCCTTGACCTTGGCCACGAATTTCTCGGTGAATTCCGCTTCGACGCGGGCATCCACGATGATGCGGTTTGCCGCCACACAGGCCTGACCCGCATTGCGAAACTTGCAAATGATCGCCTGATCGACGGCAAGGTCGATGTCGGCGTCATCAAGGACGATGAAGGGCCCGTCGCCACCCAGCTCCATCGACGCGTTCATGATGTTTCGGGCGCCTTGTTCCATCAGCAGGCCGCCGACTCCGGTGGACCCAGTGAAGGACACCTTGCGCAGGCGCTTGTCCTGCATCAGCGGTTTCGACACGCCGGAGGAATTGGTCGTATGCAGCAGGTTCGCCACGCCCGGCGGGAAGCCCGCGTCATGCAGCACCTGCATGAAAAGCGCGCCCGTCATCGGCGTTTCCTGCGCGGTCTTGGTGATTGTCGTGCAGCCGGCCGCCAGCGCTGCGCCCCCCTTGCGCACGATCATCAGCAGCGGAAAGTTCCATGGGGTGATCAGCAGGCAGGGGCCGACGGGCTGGTGCGTCACCATCACCCGGAAGCCGCCGTTCGAACTCTCGGAATAGGTGCCATGCAGATGCGCGGTCTGTTCCGCGAACCACAGCAGGAAGTCTGCCGAGAGAAGGAATTCGGCGCGGGATTCGGTCAGCGGCTTGCCGCTTTCCAATGTCATCGTGTGTACGAAGGCCTGTTCGCGCTCCAGCATCAGGGCATGGGCGCGGTGCATGAGATTGGCACGAGCGCGCGGGGCCACGCGCGCCCAGGCGGCCTGCGCGGCATGCGCACTGTCAAGCGCCCGCAGCGCATCTTCACTGCCCGCGTCAGAGGCTTTGGCAATGGTTTTTCCGGTGGCCGGATTGATCACGTCAAACTGAGTCGCGGCATCTGTCCAGGCCCCGTCAATGTAAAGCCGCGTGTCGGGCAGAAGGCCGCCTTCCGGCTTTGATACAAGGTCCTTGGGGTGATTTGTCATGGTATTTTCCTTGTGGACTTGGCGGCTGTTCCGCGCTGATGGCGTGAATAGATATTGCGTAATACTGTATTATCAGATTATGTTCCTGACAAGCGCATTTTGCTGGCGGGGCGCTGTCCGACCAGAATTTCCAAAGCAGAATTCAGTTTGTTGACGGTATTACGGTATTACAGTAAGCATGAGGCAAGAGAGTTGATTTCCGGCTTTGGAAGAAGCGGATTCCGGCTTCTGCGCCGATACCTGTCGGCGGAGAATCAAGGGAGGATTTCGGTCAATTGCAGGGGTTTCAGGCGCCCATCGGGCACGCTGCCCTCAGGGGAAACGCCCACCCGGCACGGCGTGGCCCTTGGCTGACAGAAGATTGAGCGCGGCACTGCCGCAGGTGAGATGAAAAAGGGAGAACTGGCATGAACGAGACGACATTGAATGGCCTTGAGCTTGACGTGGCGGTCATCGGGACGGGGGTGGGCGGCCTGTACGCACTGCACCGGACACGCAACGAAATGGGCATGAACGTTCAGGCGTTCGATGACGCCGGGGGCGTTGGCGGCACCTGGTACTGGAATCGCTATCCGGGTTGCCGGGTCGATACGGAATCCACCGTTTACACCTATTCTTTCGACCTCGACATGTTCCAGAACTGGGAATGGTCGGAACGCTACGCAAAACAGCCCGAAGTTCTGGGCTATCTCAATGCGGTGGCTGACAAGCATGACCTCAAGCGGTCCATCAACTTCAACACCCGGATCACCAGGATGGTGTGGAACGAAGATGAGGGCCGCTGGACCCTGACCACAGCCAGGGGCGATGTGGTCAAGGCAAATTATGTCATCGAGGCGGTTGGCCTGCTGTCGTCTTCCTATGCGCCGCAGTTCCCCGGACAGGACAAGTTCAAGGGTGACGTATTGGTGGCCTCGCGCTGGCCGGAGCAGGAGCCGGACCTGAGCAACAAACGTGTCGCCGTGCTGGGTACGGGGTCGACCGGCATCCAGATCGTCACGGCACTGGCCGACAAGGTGGGCCACCTCAATGTTCTGCAACGGACCGCGCAATGGGTGGTGCCCCTGGGTGTCGGACCGTTCCCGCAGGAAACCCGCGAAAAGATCAAGGCCGATCCCCGGGGTTTCCGCGACTGGGCGCTCAGCACCGGTGCGGTATTCGGTTTCGACGAGGCGACGACATCAGCACTGGAGGTGTCAGAGGCCGAACGCCAGAAGGTTTATCAGACCGCTTGGGAAAAAGGGAATGGCTTTGCCTTCATGCTTGAGACATTCTCCGACATCCCGGTGACGGCAGCGGCCAACAAGACCGCAACCGATTTCATCAAGGGCAAGATCGACGCAATTGTGACGGACCCGGAGGTGGCCGCAAAGTTGACTCCCAGCGATTATTACGCGCGGCGCCCGCTGGCGGCGGATGGCTATTACGAAGTCTACAACCGCGACAACGTCACCCTGCACGACGTCAAGGCGCACCCCATCGAGAGCTTCAGCGAAAATGGGTTGATCATCGACGGCGAGGAGCTGGCGCTGGATGTGGTCATCATGGCGACGGGGTTCGACGCCATGACCGGCAATTACCTCAAGATCGAAACCATCGGGCGCGATGACACAAAGCTGCAGGACGCCTGGAGCGATGGCCCCCATGCCTATGCCGGGATGTCGATTGCCGATTTCCCCAACCTGCTGATGGTCTTTGGCCCGTTCAGCCCCTTTACCAGCCAGCCGCTTGTCCATGAATGGCAGGTCAACTTCCTGACCGACATGATCAAACATGCCGAAGAGGGCAGCGGCGTGATCGAAACCACCAGGCAGGCGCAGGACAGCTGGGTCAGGGTCTGTCAGGAGGGCATGGCAGGCACGCTGTTCGAGGTGACGGACAGCTGGATCAACGGTGCAAACATCCCTGGCAAGCCGCGCACCTCGATGTGGTACATGGGCGGCATGGGGAACTATGTGACAGAGATGAACGCCATCCGAGACGACAATTATCGCGGTTTCGAAATCCGGTAAATCACGCTTTGACCAGCGGTCGGCCTGCCCGAATCGGGTGGGTCCATCGCGTTCATTTTCACTGCCCTGCGGGACCTGTGGGGCAGAGTTTTCATTTCGGTAATTTTTCCAACCTTCCGTTCCGGGTATGCAGGGCATCAATGGTGGCGGGAGGGCCAGCGGCCGGATTTCGTCTTGGGACGATACCGCTCGTGGCCGGGAATTCAGGCTGTGGAGGAGCACAGAAATGGCACGCAAACTCATTCGCAATGCGCATATCATCTCGATCGATCCCGAGGTGGGGGTCATCCCGCGCGGCGACATCCTGATTGAAGGCAGCAAGATCGCGGCAATCGGCACAGACCTTTCCGTCACTGATGCAGAGATCATCGACGGCGAGGGCCGCATTGCCATTCCGGGTTTCATCGACACCCATCGCCACACCTGGCAGTCGCTGCTGCGCGCCAGCGGGGCCGACTGGACGCTGGCGCAATATTTTGCGGGCGTGCGGGGTGTCATGGGCACGCTCTACACCCCCGATGACATGAAGATCGGCAACCATCTGGGCGCGATTGCCGCCCTCGATGCCGGGATCACCACGTTGTACGATTGGTCCCACAACAACAATTCGCCCGACCACTCCTCAGCTGCGGTCGAAGGGCTGATGGCCGCCGGGATGCGGGCTGTCTTCGGCTATGGCAACTCGGATGCGGAATGGGTCCCGGTCAGCGACGCGCCATCCGATTTCGAGGACGTGGCGCGGGTGAAGCGCGAATATTTCTCCTCCGACGATCAGCTTGTCACGATGGGTTTCGCCGCGCGCGGCAACCAGTTCGCCACGATGCGCGTCACCAAAGAAGACTTCGTCAACGCCCGTGACCTTGGCTTGCGGATCAGCGTTCACATGGGCGACGGGCTATGGGGCATGAACAAGCCGGTGGTCGATCTGCATGCCGAGAGGCTGACAGGGCCGGACGTGACCTATGTCCACTGCAATTCACTGCAGTCAGAAGATTTCCAGATCATCGGTGACACCGGCGGCACCGCCTCTATTGCGCCGGAGCTTGAGTTGCACATGGGGCATGGTTTCCCGCCCACGCTGTCGCTGATGAAGGTCGGGGTGCGCCCGTCGATCTCCATCGATGTGGTGACCACGGTGCCCGATGACATGTTCTCGGCCATGCGTGCGCTGCTGTCAGGCACGCGGGCGGTGGTGAACAATCAGGCGCTGATCGACAAAGTGATTGTCGACCCTCTGCCGCTGATGGCAACAGATGTTCTGGAATTCGCCACGTTGCAGGGCGCGATTGCCTGCGGGCTGGGTGACAAGACCGGATCGCTGACCGTCGGCAAGGAAGCGGACATTGTGCTGGTGAACTGCAATTCGCTGAACACGATGCCGATGAACAACGCCTATGGGATCGTTGTGGAGGCGGCCCATGCGGGCAATGTCGAAACGGTGATTGTAGCCGGTAACATACGCAAGCGCGATTTCAAGCTCGTCGATTTCGATCATGCTTCCTTCAAGACAAGGGTCGAAGCCGCGCGGGACGGTCTTTTTGAAAAGGCCGGTGTGCCCTCAGACGGCTCATGGTTGCCGCGCCCCTTCGAGGCCGCCACCGACAGCGAGTTCTGAGCGATGGCCGGGGTCCGCCAGCGGCCTACTCTTTCCGTTGTGGGCGGTGGGTTGGGTGCGGGAAAAACCTCTCTGATCGCGCGGCTGCTTGAGCAGCCGGGCATGGGGCGCACCGGAGTCGTCGTGAATGAATTCGGTGAATTCGGCGTTGATGATCTGATGCTGGGGTCATCCGCCCCCGATGCGCAGCTGGCGCTTCTGCGCAATGGTTGCATCTGCTGCCGTCCGGGCAATGACCTGTCCGAAGCCGTGCGCAAGATGATCGCGGCGGCACCCGAACCCTTGGTGCGGATCGTGGTGGAAACCTCCGGCGTTGCGGAATTGTCTGCGGTGCTGGCCAAGATCGGCGCGGATCACGTGCTGCGCGGGATGGTGCGTCTGGATGCTGCCATCGCCGTTGTAGATGCCACCGCCCCGGATGAGACGCGGGCCGAGCATATCGCCTGCGCCGACCGGATCGTGGTGACGAAGACCGACCTGGTGGTGCCAATCGCCGCCGCGGCGATACGGCGGCGTATTGCCGCGATGAACCCGACGGTGCCCATCCTTGACGGCCAGGCGCGGCCCGACCCGGACGTTCTGTTCAATGCCGGCCTGATCGACGGGCGCAGCGGCGAAGTGCAGGCAGATGCATGGCTGCGCGCGCAGGGCAGCGTTCATGTACACCATCATGGCGAGGATGCCGACAGCATCCGTTCGTGGCTGATCGAGACCGGGCCTCTGGACTGGACGCAATTGTCACAACATATCGCCCGGATGAGCCGCGCGGCCGGTCCGGCCCTGTTGCGGCTCAAGGGCATTGTTGCGGACAGGGATGATGCCCGCCCGCTGGCACTGCAAATGGTGCGCGACCAGATCTACCGGCCGGTGCGGCTGACCCGTGAGGCGGGCCATGGCCGCAGCCGGATTGTCGTGATCGCACACGCCACCGCGGCCCCGGCGGTCGAGGCGCTGGCCAAGCGGCTGAGCGCAGTTGAGGTCGCCATCGAAGTTCCATAACAGGAGAGACATGATGCACTACATCGTTCATTGCCTTGATTATGTCGGGCAGGTTCAGAAACGTCTGGACCACTACGACAGCCACAAGGCCTATCTTGCGACGAATCCGATCAGGACACTGATCTCGGGTCCGTTGCTGGCGGAAGATGAGGAGACGATGATCGGCTCGTGCTTTCTGGTCGAAGCGCAGAGCATGGAAGAGGTCATGACCTTTCACCGGAATGATCCCTTTTTTGCGGCGGGGATCTGGGAAAAGGTGTCCATCCGTCCGTTCAGCAAGCGCGTGGACAATCGCACATGAGCGGGCCGGTACGCGTGGCGCTTGCCGGCCTTGGCTGGTGGGGACAGAAGATCACCGCCGTTTTGCAGGCGGCCCCGGACGAGGTGACAATTGTCAGGGCAATCGAGCCAAATGCCGAGTTCGCGATGGCTTTTGAAAAGGCGCATGGCATTCCGGTGACCGCCGAACTTGATGCAGCATTGGTCGACCCGGATGTCGAGGCGGTGCTGCTGGTCACGCCGCATAGCCTTCATGCGGCGCAAATCGCGGCCTGTGTGGCGGCGGGCAAACATGTCTTTTGCGAAAAGCCCCTGGCGATGACACGCGCCGCTGCAGTCGCGGCGGTGGATGCCGTCGAAGCGGCGGGGCTGATCCTGGCGACGGGGCACGAGCGCCGCTATGAGCCGCCCATCGCCCGGATGATTGCGGCGGCGGACAGGGGCGAGATGGGCCGCCTGATGCAGTTTGACGCCACTTTCAGCCACGACAAATTCCTGTCGCTGGACCCAACGAACTGGCGTCTTGGTGCCGGGGATGCGCCCGCCGCCGGGATGACGGCGACGGGCATCCACCTGCTGGATCTTGCGGTGCGGCTGATGGGCCCGGCAAAGAGCGTCATCTGTTCCTGTGAGACACTTGCATCGGAACTGCCGCAGGGTGACACGATCTCTGCCTTCGTGATGTTCAAGGGGGGCGGCACGGCGACAATTGCCGCCAATCTCGCGATGCCCTTTGTCTCGCGCTGTTCGCTGTTCGGATCCGAAGCCTGGATCGACGTCAGGGACCGCGCCCATGTAGAGGCCCCCGATGGCTGGGTTGTCACCAGCGCGCGCAAGGGCGGAAAGATTGAGGTGGAAGAGGTCGGCCCGGCAGAGCCCGTGCGCGACAATATCGTGGCTTTCGCGCGGGCGATCCGTGGGCAGGCCGCCTATCCCATCACCACCGGCCAGATGATCGAGACCGCGGCCCTGCTTGAGGCGATTGTAAGCAGTTCGAAGTCGGGGGAGCTGGTTACTCTTTAATCAGCCACAAGGCTGTTGCAGCTGGCGTCGGGAAACCGGCGCCAGTTTTGTTTTGTCTGCAGTGAAGGAAAGCGCGGCTTCAGCCGCCACGCCGTTTACGGCCCTGCATTTCGGATAGGAACATGCCCAGGGCAATGGCGACACCTTGAAAGATCATCTGCCAGGACGTTTCCAGCCCCAGGACTTTCAACGTCTGGCCAAGCTGGATCAGGAACAGGGCGGCACCGGTGACCGCGATCATCGACCCGATCCCGCCACTGATGGCCGTGCCACCCAGGACGGCAGCGGCAATCGGTGCCAGCAGATAGGGGTTGCCCACGTCCAGTGTCGGATTGCGGATAAAGGCCGAGAGCAACACCCCGACGATGCCATAGAGGAAGGAGGCCGCGACAAAGGCACCGGCCTGGTATCGCCGGATCTCGACCCCCGTCGCGTAGGCCGCACGCGGGTTGGCGCCCACCGCCTCGAAACGGCGGCCAAGCTGGGTCCGGCGCAGCAGGATCGTCAGGACCAGCGTCAGGGCAATGGTGATCCAGACCGTTGTATTCAGGCCCAGCCAGCGGGTGCCGCCAAAGCCTGCAAGGGCGGTGGGGACGCCGGATTCGGCTGGCAGCCCGGTCCGGTACCAAAGCGTGACCCCCGAGACGATTGCGCCGGTCGACAGGGTGACAATCAGGGCATTGAGCTTGAGCCAGGCCACCAGCAGGCCGTTGATCAGACCGACGCACATCGCTGCCAGGATGGCCATGAATGTTCCGATGAGCACGGAGCCTTCCGCGCCGCCCGACGTTCCCAGCAGGACCGTGCTGGACAGCGTCACGATGGCAGGCACCGACAGGTCGATGCCGCGCGCCATGAGAACCAGGGATTGGCCCATCGCCGCAATGGCAAGAAAACCCGCGAAGGGCAAGATGCTGATGATCGAGGTTGCCGAGACACTGCGCGGCAGAAAGAGCGCGCCGATCAGCAGCAGTATCGCCAGGGCAATCCAGATGGCAGCGAATTGCATCTGGATCGAGGGCACGCGGCCTTTGCCGCCGCGTCCGCTGCGTGACGTCCGTGTGTAATGTGACAGGGCAGGCGTTGTTGAATCTGTCATTTTTCCCTCGTCGGTTTCTGGGTCCGGGGCGGGCATCAGGCGGTTGATCTCTTGGTGGCCCGTATGACCTTGCGGCGGCGCAGGGCCGATTGCATCAGTGTTTCGACCTCACCCAGCCCGGAGTAGAGGAAGATCGCAAAGAGCGTCATGGCACCGCTGGCGATGATCCCGAAAGAAGTGGAAAGGCCCAGAAGCGTGATGACATTGACCATCAGCGCAAAGAACAGCGCACCAAACAGGGCGCCCACGAAAGAGCCGCGCCCGCCAGAGAGCGCCGCACCGCCAAGGACGGCAGCGGCGATCGAGGTAAGCGCATAGTTTGCTCCGACCGTCGGCGCACCCACGCCAACCTCCGAGCCGAGGAAGAATCCGGCAACCGTCGCCATGAGGGCGGCAAGCATATAGGCCCTGACATGGACACGGTCCACGCGTACGCCGTTACGCTGCGCCGCAACCTCGCGAAATCCGACGGCCTTCGCCTCCAGTCCCGAGCGCGTGTGATGCAGCCAGAAGTCGAAGGCAATGGCTATGCCGAGCAGAACGAAGATCGAGACCGGCAGGAAGCCGATGCGTTCGCGCAAGAGGCCCGTGAACTCCTGCGAGATCATCCCGGCAGGTGTGGGCCGACCCAGCAGGGCGGCACCCTGAAGGACGGACAACATGGCGATGGTCGTGATCACCGCGTTGATATTGGCAAAGCGTACCAGGGTGCCATTGATCAGGCCAACCACCGCGCCAATGGCAAGGCATCCCAGCACGCCGAGGATCTGCATCCCGATGGGCATCTGAAAGGCGATCATGAAGGATGCGGCAACCACCGTGAGGCTCATCATGGAGCCCACGGAGACATCGAGGCCGCGCACCAGAAGCACATGCAGCTGAGCCATGGCCACCATCGCGGCAGGCGCGGTCGCCAGCAGGATGTAGCGGATGTTGACATGGCGCAGGAACACATCTGTCTGCAGCGCAGCATAGCCGCCGACGATCAGCGTCAGTGCCGCCAGGAACACAAGCGGCACCCACCAGATGTTCGACCCCGAAATCAGCGTGCGGAAAACGCGGGACATCATGCCCGCCGCCGTATCTCCGGCTTGTTTCGCGTCTCGCGCCCGCAGAAAGCTTGATACGATCTGTTCTTCGTTGACGTCTGGGCCGGTCAGTTCCGCCACGATACGCCCGCGCGAAAACACCAGCACCCGGTCGCAGATGCCCGCAAGCTCCTGCGCATCCGAGGAATTGATCACCAGGGTGCCATCCTCGCGCAGGTTGGTGCGGATCGCCTGATAAATGTCGTGGCGCGCGCCTGCATCAACGCCCTGGGTCGGTTCGTCGATCAGCACGGCCTTGGCATTGGTCCGGAACGACCGGGCCAGAACGACCTTTTGCTGGTTGCCGCCCGACAATCCGCTGATCGGTGTTTCCAGCGTCGCTGTAACGACTCCGAATTCATCTCGCATCGTGGCGGCGTGGTCCTGTTCCTGCCGGTTGGACAGGAGGCCGCGGCGGGCGAAGTCGCGCAGGCGGGGCAGGGTCATGTTCTTGCGCACGCCAAGATCCGGAAAAATGGATTCCCCGGCACGGTCGGCAGACAGGCAGAGCACGCCCGAACGGATCGCATGGCGCGGTTCCGTTACATCGACGGCCTTTCCCCTGCAGGTGACAGTGCCGCTGTGGCTGGCTTCAAGCCCCGCAATGGCGCGCAATGCCTCGCGCTGGCCGTTGCCTTCGGCGCCGGCAAAACCCACAATCTCACCCCGGTTGGCGACAAAACTGATGTCTTCGAATGCGTCCCCTGAAAGGCCTTCGACCACTATGACGGGATCGGGTTCGATCTGTCCCGCCTTGGCGGGATATTCGCTTTCGACATCCCGACCGATCATGCGAGAGACAAGCTCCTGTTCCGAAGTGTCATCGGTGACGTCAAATGTGCCCTCGTGCACCCCGTCGCGCAGGATCGTGACGCGGTTGGCGAGGTCCAGAATTTCGGGCAGGCGGTGGCTGACATAGACGACGCCGGTGCCCCTTGCCGTCAGGTCGCGCACCAGCGATGTCAGATGTGCCACGCCATCGTAATCCAGCGTGGACGTCGGCTCATCCAGCAGCAGCACACGCGGATTGGACAGGAGCGCCTTGACCACCTCGACGAACTGGCGATGTGCGGGTGTCAGATTCCCGACAGCGGTAGTTGGTGAAATGCCCAGGTTGAAGGGGGCCAGCTGTTCTTCGGCCCAGCGGACCATGCTGCCATAAGGCACGATGCCTTTCGGCGTGGCGAGAAAGAGGTTCTGCGCCACGGACAATTCGCGCACCAGGCTGTCGTCCTGATAAACGGTGGCCAGGCCATATGATATCGCCTCTCGCGGGTCGGCATGGGCGAGGTGCTTGCCGCCGATTTCGATCCGGCCGGCATTGGGTGTGATCGCGCCGGATGCGATCTTCATCAGCGTCGACTTGCCAGAGCCGTTTTCGCCGAGGATCGCGTGCACTTCGCCCGCGTGAACATCAAAACTGAAATTGTCGAGCGCTTTCACGCCCGGATAGGATTTGGAGACGTTCTCCATCTTCAAAACGATATCAGCCATGCGGCGTTCTCCCCCACTCGAACGTCCGGCCATGGCAGACAGCTGCCGCCATGGCCGATGATTGCTTACTTGAACATCGCGCGAAGCGTGTCCGGATCGACGAGGGTCGAAACCGAGACTTCGTCGGGCAGGCTGGGATCGCACTGGTCGACCGTTGCCTGTTTCATCGAGAAGGGCACATCCAGGTTGGCAGGGATCTCAGCGCCGCCGTGGGCCATCATGCCGGCCGTCAGCGCCAGACGCGCCTGGTAGTTCTGGCCGGAGGAGTAGAAGACCTTGAAGTTGGGGTTGCCCGCCGCCTTCATGTCGCAGAACAGGCCCTGCTCATCGGTGCGCAGGGCAACGGTGAAGTCGAGCGGCTTGTTGGCAGATTCATAGGCGCGCACGCCGCCCCGGAACCCGTCTGCGTAGTCATAGATATACCCATCAATCTTGTCGAAACGGGACAGGATTGCGGAGACCGCGGAAAAGGTGCCTTCCTGGGTCCAGTTGGTGTCTTCGGTGGCAATGATTTCGACACCGTCGAGGGTTGCGACCTCTTCCGCTGCGCAGCCCTGCCATGTGGCCGACAGCGGGTTGCCGGGTGTGCCACCCAATGCCGCGATGGCTTTTGCTTCGGGGTTGCCGGTGCGGACCGCGCGGATGAATTCTTTGCCCAGCTCGCAGATGTTTTCCGAAATGTTGGTGACATAATCTTCGCCCGGCGTGCCTGCGACGGTGCCGTTATGCAGAATGACCGTGATCCCGGATTCGGTCGCTTCGCGGATCGAGGGGGCCAGTGCCTCGCCGTGGTCGGCAAAGGTCACGATCACATCGACGCCCTGGGCGATATAAGCGCGGAAATCCGACAGCGCCTTGGCGGCGTCACCGCGCGCCGAAGTATAGACGATCTTGCCCACCTCCGGGTAGGTCAGCGCCTGCATGATGAATTCCATCTTCGTCACCTGGCGCCAGACGTTCTCGCCAAAGCCGTCGGCATAGGCAACGGTCAGCTCTCCGCCGGTGCCGGTGTCGCATTGGTTGTCGTTCCAGCACTGGATCGCCTTGGCGCGGATTTCTTCGCTGACCGGCATTGCAGCGTGCTCAAAGGCTTCCTGGAAAACCGGGCCGACATCGGTGGTGCCAAGCCGCGAAGACATCATCTCTTCGGCGGATTGTGCTGCAGCAGCCATCGGCAAGCCGAGGGTCATCACGGTGAGCGCCGTCAGGCGGATGGGCCACGTCAGGCCGTTGTGTTGGGTCATTTTAGATTCCTCTCCCTGGTAAACGGGCCGGAGGTCTCCTCCCTGGCCCATGATCGCGTCCGGCCGACATTTGGTGATGCTCCGCCGGGTCGTATGTGTCGCCGGCTTGTACAGCAGGCGGGGTCTGTCTCTTTCACTAACTATAATACCATAATACGGTCATACGTCAACTTGTGAATTCTTGCAGCATTCCGTGATCGTCCGGATGCTTGCCGGATGCCTGAATGTGCCAACGTCGCCCCGATCGGGGGCGACGCAAGATTTCCATTTTGGGATTATTTGATTTCCCTGTGCCGTTACTGCGCGAGGTAACCGCCGTCGATGACAAGCTCGGCACCGGTGACAAAGCTCGCCTCATCCGACGCCAAGTACAGGCAACCATTGGCAATTTCCCGTGGCGTCCCGGCCCGGCCCATTGGCGTCATGCCGATGACGAATTCGTTGATGGCGGGGTCCTGTGCCTGGGTCAGGGGGGTGTCAATAAATCCCGGATGAACCGAATTCACGCGAATCCCCTCTTTCACATAGGTGATTGCCGCGTTCTTGGTCATCATCACCAGCGCGCCCTTGGACGCGTGATAGGCATGGGCGCCCGCGACGGCGGCCTTTCCCCAGATCGAGGAAATGTTGATGATGGAGCCGGACTTTTCCCTTTGCATATGCGGGATCACTTCACGCATTCCGAAGAACACGCCGTCCTGGTTCACCCCGATCACCTTGCGCCAGTTCTCTGTCGAGCCGTCGGCCACACCGTCATAGACCGCAATCCCCGCGTTGTTCACGAGGCAGTCGATTCGGCCCTGCGCCTCGACGATCTGCTTGATCGCGGTTTTCCACTGGGCCTCATCCGCCACGTCGAGCGTGATGCCGGTCACCCCGTCCGGGTAGACACCTGAGGGGTTGCTGGTGCTGCCAGCATATACGATTGCACCTTCCTCGTGAAAACGTTCGACGATGCCCAGCCCGATTCCGCGCGATGCCCCGGTCACCAGGACAACTTTTCCATCCAGTCTCATTTACTTCCTCCCTTGGCGCGTATCTGCGCGGTTTCGAATTTCTGCAATATAGTAATACCGTATTATCATAAGACGTCAAAACTCTTGTCATGTTCGATTTCTGCAGAACGCAAGGGCCATGCCGCAGCGAATTTTTTCCATATTGGTCGAAACAGCCGGCTTCAGCTTTGCTGCCCGGTCGTAGTGTCGGGTCGAAAGACACAGGGAGGATCGGTATGTCCGCAACGAAAGCAGGGCCGGTAGGCTGGATTGGCACCGGAAAGATGGGCGCACCGATGGTTGCCCACCTGGCAGGTTCAGGCCAAGCCTTGCAGGTGTTCGACGCGCGGCCCGCTTCCTACGCTGCCCTGCTGACTGAGACCGTCACAGCAGCGCCAGGCATTGAGGCAATCGGGCAGAACTGCGGTGTCGTCTTTACGTCCATCCCGGATGATTCCGCCTTGATCGCCATTGTCGAAGGGCAGGGGGCCAGTGGCGGGCTGGCCCGGTCCATGGCCGCAGGTTCGATCCTTGTCGAAACCAGCACTGTCAGCCCGGAGGCTTCGCAGCAGGCCGCGCGGGCCTTGCAGGCGGCTGGCATCCGCTATGTCCGCGCGCCCGTTTCCGGCAGCACCAGCATCGCACAGGCCGGCGGTCTGACGGTGCTCGCATCGGGCGACAAATCCGCCTGGGACGAGGTCGAGACCCTTCTGGCGCAGTATTCCGCGCGGCGGTTCTGGCTGGGGGAAGGGGATGCGGCACGTTACATGAAGCTGGTCCTGAACACCCTGGTCGGGGCAACCGCCTCCGTGCTGGGTGAAGCGCTGCTGCTGGGCGAACGGGGCGGGCTGTCGCGGGCCGACATGATGGATGTGATCCTGGAAAGCGCCGTGACCTCGCCCCTGCTGAAATACAAGAAAGACACGGTTGTCGGTCTCGACACGGACCCGGCCTTTCAGCTTGATCAGATGGTAAAGGACTATTCGCTGATCATCGCTGCCGCCAGGAAAGAGAATATCGAAATGGAAGTCGCGGAGCTTGTTCTTGAGCAATACCAGACCGCCGCACAGGCCGGTCGCGCCGCGCAGGATTTCTTTGCGCTTGTCGATTGGATCGGGGATGCTGCCCACCCAAGGCAGGACAGCGCGGGCTAACTGGCCGCGTCCGCGCTTGAGGAGGAAGCTGCCGGATGACCGAATACGAAATGCTGCGCATCATCGACTTTCTGAACGACCTGAACGGGCCGTTCGGAACAGTTGTACCGGACAGCAGGGGCGATCCGATATTCGCGCTCACCCTGTCGCTGATGCAAGCGCATCTGACCGGGCGTGACATAACCAAAAGCGCGCTGGCGGAATCAGGCGGTGTACCCTTCGTCACGGCAATGCGCCACATCAGCCAGATGATCGACGACGGGCATATCATGCTGGATCCGCGCACCTCGACCGGGCGCAGTTTCTATGTGCGCCCCAGCGCGGAACTGATGGAACGGTTCACCACCTATTGCCGAGGCGTGAAAGCCACCATCGGCCGGACCTTCGGCACCATTGATTCAATCGACGATGTCGACGGGTTCTACTTTGGCGGCTCCAACTTCTCCCGGGTTGTCATTCCGCCACCCCGGTTGCAAACCCATCGGGCGTCCGGCGGAAAGGAGCTGCGTTTCCTGTTTCGCAAGGACAATTACTTTGAGGCGCTGCGCAATACCTGGGCCGACCTGCGGTCGAATGTCGGGTCGATCCAGAATGTCGACCTTTTGCCGCTGCCCCATCTCTATGACCGGATCATCGAAAATGGCGGACGGCCCACGTCGGAGTTTGACGTGATCTGTGTGAACAAGCCCTGGGTCGGTGACCTGGTGAACCGCGGGCTGGTCCGCCCATTGGACGATCTGATCGGGCAGAGCCATGTTCAGCCGCTCGATTTCTCGCCAATGGTCTGGGAGTCCGCCTCCTGGCAAGGGGCGCAATATGGCGTGCCGATCTATACCACGGTTGAGCTGTTCCTGGCGCGACAGGATGTGTTCGAGCGCAGCGGCATTGCCTATCCCCGAACCTTTGACCAGGTGATCGAGGCCGGGCGGGCGCTGCAACGGCCTGACGAAGGGTTGTACGGCGTCGCATGGAACGGCGCACGGGGGATGCCGGTGGCGAACACCTTTATGGTGTTGCTGGGGTCGTGCAACTCTGCCTGCCTGAACCTGCCGCGCCGCCGCATTCACACACCGATGCATGATCTCGTGTCCGACAAGCTGCGGGCGCAACTGTTGACCGATCAGGCGTTCGAGGTGCTCGATTACATGCATCGTCTGAAGGAGGTGTCACACCCCGATGTCCTGGCAATGGACTGGGATCGCAGGGTTGATGCGCTGCTGACCGGAAAGGCGGTCATGGGATATTGCTGGTCGATGCATGCTGCGCTGATGGAATACCACGTCAAATCGGTCGTTTCGCGGCGGATGCGCTATCTGGAGCAGCCCAAAGGCAGGGCCGGGATGCATGCCAATCCTGTCGGTGGTTTCCACCTGATGATCCCCAGCAACCTTGCCGAAGACCGGGTGCAGCTCGCCTTTGATGCGATCAGCTGGATGTGTTCGCCGGAAGTGATGAAGGAACATGTGTCGGAAGGTTTCCCGGTGGCCCCGCGTTTCTCTGTCGCGGCTGACCCGGAAGCGGCGGCAAGTTCGCCGGTCATGGGTGTGGTGGACCGCTTGCTGCGCTCCAACTCCGTCTGCACCTGGTCGCGGCCGGCCGTGCCGGAGTTTCACGGGATCGAGACAATCCTGGGCGAGGAAATTCATGCCGCCCTGCGGGGTGATGCCACCGACCGCGAGGCGCTTGAACGTGCGCAGCGGCGCATCGACGATCTGCTGCGCGTGCGCAATGTCGCGGCGGTGCAGGGCGTATCGGCTCAGTAAGATGGACAAGGAATGACGGACATGGACGATTTCGTTTTCAAAGGCATCCCGACGCGGGTGATCTTTGGTACTGGCACGCTGGCCGCAGTGGCCGAAGAAGTGGCGCGGCTGGGCGGCAAGGCGGCGCTTGTCCTGTCCACGTCCCATCAGGCAGAAGACGCCAGGCGGCTTGCCTCCGATCTTGGCGCGCGTTGCGTCGGGGTCTTTTCCGAAGCGGCCATGCACACGCCTGTTGCCATCACCGAAAAGGCGCTGGAGGCGGAAGAATCCCTTGGCGCGGATTGCCTTGTCTCGCTTGGTGGCGGGTCCACCGTGGGGCTGGGCAAGGCGATTTCAATCCGCACCGGTCTGCCGCATCTGGCGGTGCCCACAACCTACGCAGGGTCCGAGATGACCGATATCCTCGGCGAGACAAACGACGGCGAAAAGACCACCCGCCGCGATCCCGCCATCCGGCCCGCGACGGTGATCTATGATGTCGCCCTGACGCTTGGCCTGCCGGCCGACATGACGGTCACCTCCGCGCTGAACGCCGCCGCCCACGCGGTCGAGGCGCTTTATGCCTCCGACGGCAACCCGGTGATCAGCCAGATGGCGGGCGCGGGCCTTGCCGCCCTTTTCAAAGGTGTGCCGCAGGTGGTGGCCGATCCGACAGATGCGGCGGGGCGCAGCGATGTGTTGTATGGTGCCTGGCTCTGCTCGACGGTTCTGGGTCAGGCCGAGATGGGCCTGCATCACAAGCTTTGTCATGTTCTGGGCGGTTCCTTTGACCTGCCCCATGCGCAGACCCATGCAATCTTGCTGCCCCATACGGCGGGGTTCAACGCAGCGGCGGCCCGTGTGCAGCTTGCCCCGGCGACAGCGCTTTTTGGCGAGGACCTGGGCGGCGGCCTTTGGGATTTTGCCAAGGCGGCAGGCGCGCCGCTGGCCCTGTCCGACCTGGGACTCACGGAAAAGGATCTGCCCCGCGCAGCGGATATCGCCACACGTAACACATATTCAAATCCGCGCGCGTTTGACGCCGGGGACATTACCGCATTGCTGCGGGCGGCGGTGAACGGAACCCGCCCTCGGCCCATCTGAACGAAAGTGGAAACATGACAGAGACAGTGACAGAAAGCGGCTATTTTTCCGAAGACCAATCGGCAGAGGTCGTGATTGCCCGTAATGCCAAGGCCAAAGACGCCAGACTGGCCGAAGTGATGGCGGTACTGACCCGCCATCTGCACGCTGCCGTCAAGGAGATCGAGCCAAGCGAGGAGGAATGGTTCCAGGCCATCCAGTTCCTGACCAAAACAGGTCAGATGTGCAGCGATTGGCGGCAGGAATACATCCTGTTGTCCGACGTTCTTGGTGTGTCGATGCTGGTGGATGCCATCAACAACCGCAAGGCCAGCGGGGCCAGCGAATCCACCGTGTTAGGCCCGTTTCACGTCGATGATGTGCCGATCATGGAAATGGGCGCGAACATCTGCCTGGATAACAAAGGCGAGCCGATGGAGGTCAGGGGGACGGTGCGCGATTTGACAGGCGCGCCGGTCGCCGGGGTTGAACTGGATGTCTGGCAGGCCAATGATGAGGGGTTCTATGACATTCAGCAAAAGGGCCTGCAGCCCGACTTTAACCTGCGGGGGCGGTTCCGGACGGGGGCGGACGGCAGCTACAGGTTCTGGGCAGTGCGACCGAAATACTATGCCATTCCCGATGACGGTCCGGTCGGTCAACTGCTTGTACAGTTGGGCCGCCACCCCTATCGCCCCGCCCATCTGCACTACATCCTGACTGCCGAGGGGTTCGAGACGCTGACGACGCATATCTTTGACCCCGACGATCCCTATATTCGGTCGGATGCTGTTTTCGGTGTCAAGGAAAGCCTGATGGCCAGGTTCGAGAAGATCGACAGCCCGTCGGAAATTGCAGCAGCGCAAGGCGATGGCTGGTTCTGGCGGGTAGAGCATGATTTTGTACTGGAGCAGCAACCTGTGGGCCGCCCCTGAGCAGATTTCTGCTGGGGGTCGCTGCGCATACCGCTTGTCAGCGACAATTTTGCAGGGATTGGCTCTGAGGGTGTTGTCGGCATCGTCAACTTATTGAATTCTGCCGACAACGCCCCCACCCCCTTGGTCATACGGCTTTCAACTCGCTCGTGATGTCGTTCCAAATGCCGTGAGCATCTGACCGAGATTGTCGATAGGCTGGGGCGGAAAGTTTGTGACGGCGGGAACCAAATACGGTTTGGACTTGATCATGGATAGACAAAAAGAGCTGTGCTTGGCCGGGCGATTTGAAGCGGGCCATGTTCTTTTCTCGGCGCCGCGTCGGTCGATGCGAGCCTTCAGATCTGTTGTTTAAGCCCTTATGCCTTCGGTACTTGATACCGGGAGCGAGGCTTTTCAAAGCCGCACTATAGCGGCCGAACTTATCCGTTATCACAACGCGCGGTCGCCCATATTGTTTGAATAGTTTGCGGAAAAACGTTTCGCGGCGCGCGTATTGCGCCGAGATTGCACCAGAATATCAAGAACGTCACCCTTGCTGTCGAGTTGGCGAATATGCCGGGTCATCCAGCACGGCTTGCTGCGACGGTGACTCTAGTATTTTTTCGCCATTGCTGTTCCCACATTGACAAAACTAGTTTTGTAGTCATATAATCCATATATGACTTTTGTATCTCAATCCGCTACCACGGCCCACGCCCTCGCCGCCCTTGGCCATGAAGCTCGGCTCGACGTCTATCGCCTGCTCGTCCGTGCGGGCAAGGAAGGTCTAGTCGTCGGGGACATCGCGAGCCATACGAAGTTGCCGCTCTCGACGCTCGCCCATCACTTGCGCACCCTCGTCGGGGCGCGCCTCGTCGTGCAGGAGCGGCGCGGACGCGAGGTCGTCAACCGGGCTGACTTTGCTGTCATGAACGCGGCGCTCGCCTTCCTGACCGACGAGTGCTGCCAAGGCGTCGCTCTTGTGCGGGAGGACGCTGCCTGACGTGCGTCAAACATTCTTTTGCCTATAAATAACTATATAACCGGATATATAACATGACAGATGCCACTATACGACTTACCGAACAAGGGATCGTAATCGCCCGTCGTCTATGGTCGGGTCAGCGTGTCTGGCTCGCCACCGCAGCAATTTTGGCGCTCGTTTGGGGCCTTGACCCCTCCCAAGGCCAGGAAAGTCTGTCCTTCGTCTTCGCGAACCTGCTCCAGACCGCCCCCTACCTGTTGCTCTCCATTGGCCTCGCCGCCTACGCAGGGGCAACGGGTGCCGACAATCTCATTGCTCGCGCCTTCACCGGTGCGCCAGTCGTCATGATCCTCGTCGCCGCCGCTTTTGGCGGTCTGTCGCCCTTCTGCTCCTGCGGGGTGATCCCGCTGATCGCAGCACTTCTCGCCATGGGCGTTCCGTTGTCCGCCGTCATGGCGTTCTGGCTGGCCTCCCCGGTGATCGATCCGTCGATGTTCGCGCTGACGGCGGGGGTACTCGGCTTCGAGTTTGCCATCGCCAAAACGCTCGCGGCTATCGGGCTGGGCCTGTTTGGTGGCTACGTGACGCTCATCCTCACCCGGTCGGGGGCTTTCGCGGATCCGCTGCGCGAGGGCGTGGGTAACGGCGGCTGCGGCGCGTCGGGTATCCGCAATCCCAAACCGCCTGTCTGGGCGTTCTGGCGGGATGAGGCCCGGCGCACAAAGTTCGGACGCGAAGCGTTGAAAACCTCGCTGTTCCTGTTCAAGTGGCTCTCCCTCGCCTTCGTTCTCGAAAGCCTGATGATCGCCTTTGTCCCCGCCGAATGGGTGGCGCAGGCCGTTGGCGGCGAGGGTTTCGTCTCGATCATGATCGCCACGCTGGTAGGCGTTCCGGCCTATCTCAACGGCTACGCTGCATTGCCGCTCGTCTCCGGCTTGGTCGATCAGGGCATGGCTCCCGGTGCGGGACTCGCGTTCCTCGTCGCGGGCGGGGTGACATCGCTTCCGGCGGCTATCGCGGTATGGGCACTGGCCCGCCGCGCAGTCTTTGCGCTCTACATCGCCTTCGCGCTCACCGGGTCCATGGCGGCGGGGCTGCTGTTCCAGCTCTGGCTCGCTTGATGGAGACTGCGTCCCCCGCCGGGTCGTTCCGGCACCTCCTCGTCGGCGTCGATGGGTCCGGCCCGGCCTGCCGGGCGGCGGTTGCAGCTGCGCGCCTGGCACTGACGCTCAATGCGCAGCTGACCTTTCTTGCCGTCGCGCGCGAGGTCCGGGCCTCCAAGGAGATCGAGGACTACGCAAAGCTGGAGGGCATCGACACGCCAAGCCTGCCGCTGCTACGAAAGGAAGCCGAATTCTGTCTCGCTGCGGCGGTGATATCTGCGCGTGAGTTGGGACTGACGGGTCCGGGACGCCTCATTCAGACCGGGGATGTGGCGCAGATGATCGCTCTCGTCTCGCGCACGCACGGAGCCGACTGCATCGTCCTCGGACGCAGCTCTCATGGGGCGGTGCGATCACTGGTCATGGGCTCGGTCGCCAAAAAGGTAGGGAATGCCACCGATAGCGCATTGGTGTTGATTCCCTGACAGCGTAATGCGGCCAACGGTCGATTGATCTTCCACCTCAGAAGTTGCTTGACTAAAGCTCAATGTATCAATACCTCCCGATATATGGATAAGATTCACGCTCTCGACGCCTTCGCCGCTCTCAGCCAGTCCACACGGCTCGATGTGTTCCGTTTGCTCATCAAGGCCGGGGATGCGGGCATATCGGCGGGCGACATCGGCGACACTCTCGGGGTGCGCCAGAATACGATGTCGGCCAACCTGGGCGTCCTGGCCCGCTCCGGTCTGATTCGCAGCACGCGGGAAGGCCGAAGCATTCGCTACTTTGCCGACATGGACGGGATGCGCGGGCTGCTGGCCTTCCTGATGGAAGATTGCTGCGGTGGGCGCCCCGAGCTGTGCCAACCCGTCATCAATGAACTCGCCTGTGCCTGCTAGGAGGCTGTTATGACCAGAGATGCCTACAACGTCCTGTTCCTCTGCACCGGCAATTCCGCCCGGTCGATCATCGCGGAAGCGATCATGAACCGGGAGGGCATGGGTAAGTTCAAGGCCTTCTCCGCCGGATCGAAGCCTGGGACAGCACCCCATCCTTACACGCTCGACCTGCTCAAGGGTCTGAACCACGACACCGGCTTCGCGCGATCCAAGAGCTGGGACGAGTTCGCAGGTCCCGACGCGCCGCAAATGGATTTCGTGTTCACCGTCTGCGACAACGCCGCCGCCGAGGAATGCCCGTTCTGGCCGGGCCAGCCGATGACCGCCCATTGGGGCGTGCCCGATCCGGTAAAGGCCGAAGGCCCCGAGACCGCCCGGCGGTTCGCCTTCTCGGACACCTACCGGATGTTGCGCAGTCGTATCTCGATCTTCGTCAGCCTGCCCATCGGATCGCTCGACCGGATGGCGCTGCAACGCAACCTCGATGACATCGGCAAGACCACCGCCAAGGCCGACTGATCACCAAAGACCGAAAGTCTGACATGACCGATACATCGCTTCCCGCTGCGGCGGGTCTAGGAACCTTTGAACGCTGGCTTTCCGTCTGGGTGGCGCTCGCCATCGGCGCGGGGCTGCTGCTGGGCAATCTCTTTTCGGGTCTTTTTTCCTTTCTGGCCTCGCTGGAGGTGGCCTCGGTCAACCTGCCCGTCGCTGTCCTCATCTGGGCGATGGTCTATCCGATGATGGTTGGCGTGGATTTCGGCGCGTTGCGGCAGGTCGGAGACAAGCCGAAAGGGCTGGTCGTGACGCTGGTGGTGAACTGGCTGATCAAACCCTTCACCATGGCCACGCTCGGCGTGCTGTTCTTCGAGTATGTCTTCGCGGGTCTGATCCCGCCCGACGACGCGCAGGCCTATCTCGCGGGCGTGATCCTGCTGGGGGCCGCGCCCTGCACCGCGATGGTGTTCGTCTGGTCGAACCTCACGCGCGGCGATGCGACCTACACGCTTGTGCAGGTCAGTGTGAACGACGTGATCATGGTTTTTGCCTTCGCACCCATCGTAGCCTTCTTGCTGGGCGTGACGGACATCGTCGTGCCGTGGGATACGCTGCTGCTGTCGGTCGGCCTCTACGTCCTTCTGCCTCTGCTGGCAGGGTATCTGACGCGCCGGAACCTTGTCGCGAAAGGCGGCGAACGGTCGGTCGATGCGTTTAAGTCCCGCGTGCAGCCGTTCTCGATCATCGGGCTGCTGGTGACGGTGGTGCTGCTGTTCGGGTTTAAGGGCGAGGTCATCCTCGACCGGCCGCTCGTCATCGTGCTTATCGCCGTGCCGCTGCTGATCCAGTCCTACGGCATCTTCTTCGTGGCCTATGGCGCGGCGCGCGCCTGGGGTATCCCGTTCAACGTGGCGGCTCCCTGCGCCATAATCGGCACGTCCAACTTCTTCGAACTGGCCGTCGCCGTCGCGATCAGCCTGTTCGGGCTGGGATCGGGAGCTGCCCTTGCAACGGTCGTCGGTGTCCTCGTGGAAGTGCCGGTGATGCTTTCGCTCGTCGCCTTCGCCAACAGGACGCGGCACTGGTTTCCGGCGGAAGGGGATGCGTCGTGACCGTCGTCATTCACCACAATCCCGACTGAGGCACCTCGCGCAACGTGCCAGTCGTCATCGACTACCTCAAGACCGGCTGGACCCCGCCTGCAGCTTCTGGCCCCATGGTGAAAGAGGACGGCGCGCCGTTGATCGACACAGAAGGAAACCGCGTTGGCTGAAACTCCAAACCTTGAAGAAGCGCATTTCCACCCCATCGACACGGATCATCTGCTGATGCCCGAACGGGCGACATATGCCCCGCGCAGGTGTTGTCACGTTAACGGGCCTGAGGTTGCTGGTGCATTGTTCTGGGCGTAGGCGGTGTCGATGCAGGCATTGAAAATCAGCTACAAGCGTCACCGGTTTCCGCTGCAGATCATTGCTCATGTTGTCTGGCTCTACGCCCGGTTCAATTTGAGCCTGCGCGAGGTCGAGGAGTTGATGCTGGAACGTGGCGTGGACGTTTCGTATGAAACGACCCGGCGCTGGACCGTCAAGTTCGGCCCGCTGATCGCCCACGTTCTACGGCGACGGCAGCATCGCCCCGGCGATGTCTGGCATCTGGACGAAGTCGTCGTAAAGATCGCGAGCCGGTCTTACTGGCTCTGGCGCGCGGTCGACCAACACGGCGTTGTTATTGGGGAAATCCTACAATCGAGGCGCAACAAGCGCGCTGCATAGCGGCTTTTGATCAAGCTGATGAAACGTTGGGGTTTCGTACCCAAAAGGATCATTACGGATAAACTGCGATCCTATGCTGCTGCCAAGCGTGAGGTGGCTCCCGGCCTTGATCATTGGTCCCACAAGGGGCTCAATAACCGTGCAGAAAACAGCCATCTCCCTTTTCGAAAACGAGAGCGGGTGATGCAGGGTTTCCGATCGCCGGGTAGTTTACAACGCTTCGTCTCGATGCAATCTGCAACCCGTAATTCCTTCTCCGTACCAGCCCGCCGTCGTTCCGCTCTCACCATCCGCTACCATCGGTTAGAAGCATTCGAGGCGTGGAAATCCGCGGCAAACGTCGCTTAATCAACGATCGGCATGCCAACTTGCAAGCTCGGCGAGTTAACGTGACAACACCTGGCGGACGCATCTGCTGGTCCGGCTCGATCACGATATCGGGCAGTCTGCCGATGCCAAACTGGCCGCGTTGCGCGACGAACTGACCACCTTCCCGGTGTCAGGTGGGTCCGCGCCGATGCGGTCTGATCCGCGGCAAGAGGGGCGCATTGCCGTGCCGCTGCGGTTGAAAAGCGAAGCCGAGCCGCTTTTGTTTCTCAGCACGACGACGGTGTTCGGGACGGCGGTGGACGTGACCCTGTCAGAGGTGACGATCGAGGCATTCTTTTCGGCCGATGACCGGACGGCGCGGGCCATTCTTGAGTAAATCGCGGACCGGATCGCGATATTCTGTCTCATGCCAGCCAAACGCGACAAGCGGCTCCTTGCCGGTCGGGTTGAAACGACAGGGACGCCGCAGCAGATAAAGAAAGTGGTTGGAAGAATTTCCGGACGAGGAGGCCGGAATGAGCATCGTCATGATCATCATCCTGCTGGCGGTCTGCATCCTCTTGCCGCTCTACTACAGCGCTCGGGCCTTTCGCGTTGCGGAAAGCTCGAAAGTCGGCTGGCTGATCATTATTGCCGAGGCAGGTGTCATCGTGACGCTCGTCTTTCTTGTCGGCCGCTGGGACATCGCCGGGTATTACACGCGCTTGGTGTTGCTTGCTCTGTTCATGGCGGCGGTCGCGTGGTCGTTGCGTCGGCATCTGTCGCGTCCATGGCGACCGGCGGCGGGCACGTGGCGACGCTATCGCGGCACGGCGCTGTCGCTCGCCCTTTTCACCGTGGCGCTTATCTATGTCGTCTCGGGCATAGTGCCACCATCGGGGACGCGACCACTGGAGTTTCCCCTGAAAGACGGACGTTTCTTCGTGGCGCAGGCGGGGGACGTCACCCTGCTCAACCATCATGCGGGCCATCCCGAACAGCGTTTCGCCGCCGATATCACCGCGATTTATCCGCAAGGGTTCCGCGCACGCGGGCTGCTGCCGCATGACCTGAATAGCTACGCTATTTTCGGCGCGCCAGTCGTCAGCCCCTGTGCGGGCGAGGTCGTGGCGGCGCGTGGCGACCTGCCCGATCTCATCCCGCCGGAGCGAGACCGCGAGAACGTGCGCGGCAACCACGTCATCCTTGCCTGTGGTGACTTGAACGTCGAACTGGCGCATTTCATGCAAAACAGTGTCACCGTCGAAACCGGGGATCTTGTCGCGGTCAGCGACCCATTGGGCAGGGTTGGCAATTCAGGCAACACGACCGAGCCGCATCTGCACATTCATGCCGTCGATCCGAGCACGGACACCGGTGTGCCGATGCGCTTCGACGGGCGGTATCCGGTCCGCAACAGTGTCTTTCAATGAAACGGAGATCAGAACGATGAACCAATTCCTTGTCCCGGCTCTGCAGAACGGTCTGGCCGTCTTTGTAGGGTTGTTTGTCCTGTGGTCGATCCTGAAGTTTGCGACCTGGCCGCAACGCACCGCCTATGCGGGCATTGCCGCTGCGGTATCGGCATTGGCACATCTCGTCATTGCAAGCCAATCCTCTTTTCGGCATAGTAGTTGTCGCGCGGGGTGTGTAGAAAGCGTGTAAGGACAGGCAACATCGGCAACATTCCTGTTTCAGTCCTGATGCGGGCTTCAACTTGCGACTCTAATCTAGTCAGCTCGAAAGCAGTTGGATCGGTCCACAGTCAAAGCGTGTCCTCGGCCTCGGGTTCGCCACTGACATTTTCGTTCAGGATATCCTTGATTTCCGCCACGAGTTCGGCCCGGTTCGGATCCGGATTTTCGTCCTGCTCCTTCGCCAGGCGGGTCAACACACTCTTGAGCCAACCCTTGCGTCCGGCTGCGGGATAGCCCTCATCCGTCAGGATATTCATAATTTCATTGCGCGATAGTTCTTCTCCGATCTCGGGGAACTGCCGTGAATCTTCAGCCGGTTTTCTGTCGTCTGTCATGTCAACGTCCTTTCGGTTTCCTTGTTTATCGCAACGTGAACAGCAGGGACACGCCGCCCAAATAAATCACGGCCACGGCGTATGAATCGAGGCCGATTCCAAACAGCGCGGGATCGCGGCGCTCGATCAGCCCGACGACATAGATGGCAGTGACGGCAATCCCGATCAGACCGGCGACGATGGAGAACATACCGACTTCGTTCAGGACCGCCCCACCTGGAAAGAACAGATCGACCAGAAAGATTACCCCGATATCGAACAGGTTGGTGCCGAAGATGTCGGAGACAGCCATGACATAACGGCCGAGTTTGACAAGATGAATTCGGAGAACAGGCTGTTGTTTACGCTGTGCATGTAGAGCGCGGCAAGATCGAGGTCACCCCGAAGCAACCAGTCGTAAAGATGACCGCTGAGGCCTTCGACGAGGCTGAGCCGGACCAGCGGGTAGGAATCCAGGAAGCGCTTGAGCAGCGGGGTGGTCAGCGTCGAGCCCAGGCTGGCGGGAAGGCCACAGGTGATTTCGCCCGCGACCGACTTGCTGAGTTCGGACATGTCGGCGCGGGCGACCTCGATCCGTTCGGTGATGTCGCGTGCATGGTCCAGAAGTTGCCGCCCGGCCGGCGTCAGCACGATGCCGCGACCGTGCCTGAGAAAAAGCTGTGCGCCTAATTCCGTTTCTAGGAGCTTGATCTGTTTGCTGATGGCGGATTGCCCGAGGCCCATGGACCGCGCAGCATTGGTGAAGCCCCCCATGTCGGCGACCAGCAGAAAGTACTTTAACTGCTTGATGTCCATCGTGTCAGATCCGCTGAACCGGCATGAAAGTGCCTGAGGGTTGCATCAGACCTGGCACGCGCGATCAACGAAAACGGGTTCAGCCGCCGGGGTTCCCTGCGCATGGTGGTGGTGATGATCGTGATGCACATGATCCTGTGGGGGCAGAGTCAGGCAAAGTTCGATGGGATCGCCATGAGGTGTGGCGAGGTACGCCCGGCGCCAGTGCTCTGCCATTTCCGCGACCTGCGCATCGCCGATGTCCGACTTTTCGGCAAGCAGTGACTGCAAGGTATCCATCCAGATGTTGAAATAATCGTCCAGCGTCTGGTTCTGCGGTCCCGCTGCCAGATTGGTGGAGAAGCGTTCACCCCATTCGCTCCAGCTAAAGAGGTCGTGACGGCTGGCGTCGACGGTCAGGGTGAAGAGAGACGCCTGCGCAGGATCGTTGAACGTCTGGGTATCGAGTGCTGTGGAATACACGCTTTCATCAGCGGCTTCAGCTTTCATGGGCCATGCGCTCCGATATGTAGGGTTCGTAGATTTCGATCTGAACGGATGTGTTTTCCTCGCAGCCACTGCCCCAGATTTCGTCACCGGTGAAACGGACGGAATAAACATGCTGGTTTTCCGGCCGGTCCGAGGCGTAGGCATCGGCAAAGCGAAAGATGCCTTTGTAGTCTTCTATCCTGCCTACGCGACCGCGCAGGAAGTGTGGCAGGCGGGTATGTGTCGGGACACTGTCGTGGCGCATTCGGACACTTTCGCCAACGCTGTAGATCGGGGCAGGAAGCGGGGGCGGTTCCGGGATCCGCAAGGTGCGGAAACCATCCCATAACTCGTCGCCTGAAATCCGGCGCGCGCCGGGTATCTCTGACTGATCCGATTCAGCGGTGATGCCCGCTTCGCGGTACAGCCGTTCGACCATGCCCAGCCAGCGCTCCCAATAGGGTGTATTCAGGTAATCGGAAGGGTCCACGTTTTCCATGTAGTAGCGGGTCTTGTCGATGTTGTAGACGCCCTGCATGACCGACAGCATGTTGATGGCGAAAATACGTCTCTGCGCATCATTGGCGAAGGTGGTTTCATTGGTCGTGTCGACGCGCCCGAAGCCGTGAAAGCCGCCCATATCATGTATGCCGTCCATCAGGTTGCCCCCGCTTCGTCGGGGGTCAGCGGGCGCCCGGTCCCGATCATGGAATTGCGCGTCACCAGCTTTTCAAGGTCAGCCTCCGCCATCCCTTCGGTGCCTTCGGGCCGCATGGGAAGCACGAGATAGCGCAGTTCGGCATTGGAATCCCAAACCCGGACCTCGGTGCTTGTGGGCACGGTGAATCCGAATTCAGTCAACACCTTGCGCGGCTCGCGGACCACGCGCGACCGATAGGCGTAGGATTTGTACCAGCCCGGCGACATGCCGAGCAGCCGGAAGGGGTAGCACGAGCAGAGCGTGCAGACGATGACGTTGTGCACATCCGGCGTGTTCTCCAGCACGATGACATTGGCACCAGTGATGTCGACCAGCTCTTCGGTCACCTCCTGGGCGTTCTCCAGCAGGCGGCATTTGTAATCGGGGTCCGCCCATGCACGGGCAACGATCTTTGCTCCGGTCCGCGGGCCGATCCGGGCCTCGGCAATGTCGATCAGCTCGTCCAGCGCGGCGGGATCAACAAGCCCCCTTTCAGAAAGCAGGGTCTCCAATGCGCGGACACGCAGCGCGAAATCGGATGGGGGATCGGTGTGGTTCTGGTCTGACATGTCTTCTCCGGATTTGGCTTTGGGACAGTCCGGTCTTTCGCGCGTCCCTGTAGGGTCTGCCGAATTCAGCGAGCCGGAGCCAAAAAAATTTGCGCAACCGCTTATCGAGCATAGCGCAAAGCCGGAATCCGCACTCATGCCGAATCCGCATAGCGCGACCGGCGCTGCATGATGGAAAATGACGCCGGTTCTGGCCACGAAGCTCAGTCCAAAAAGTCATCTCTGGTATTCCGCCCAAGCATCATGGCCGGTGCTATCCCGAAAAGGACAATACGCAACTTTGACGCTCTGAAGAGGGGAACGACGTGCTGGACCAACAACAGTTCAAGAAGATTGCAAGCCATTGGGCTTCCGGGGTCGCGATCGTGTCGGCTGCAGGCGGAGCGGAAGGGGCCTCTGGCTTGACCATCACAAGCGTGACCTCGCTATCGCTGGATCCGCCGCAATATCTCATCTGCCTTGACCAGAAGTCCGCAACGCTTGCCGCCATTCGCGAAAGCGGGATGTTCTGCATCAATTACCTGAAGCACACGCAGCAGGCTGTCTCTCAGGTCTTTGCGACGAAAAACCCCGAGAAGCTGGAACAATTGACTGGCCAGACCGCACGCGGCGTGCCTTGCGTCGAAGATGCGCTGGCGATCATCGAATGCGAGGTCGATACCATCCACGCGGGCGGCGATCACGCGATCATCATTGGCAATGTCCTGTCCGCCGAGTCCGAAGGCGGTGACCCGTTGGTCTATTTCCGGGGCGGGTATCGCGAACTTACCCAAACCATCTGAAGCACTCCAATCACGAGCGGAAACACCCATGTCCAAACGCCAGATCAAACTCGGTCTTTTCCTTTTGCCAACCGGCCAGCATGTCGCTGCATGGCGCCTGCCTGAAACGGTGGCGGATATGCACATGAATGCGTCCTATTACGCCGATCTTGCGCGGGAACTGGAGGCGGCGAAATTCGATCTTCTTTTTCTTGCGGACGGGGATGGCATTCACGGCGGCTGGCCACTTGAAGCGCTATCGCACACTGCCAACAGGGTTGTCGCACAGTTCGAGCCGCTGACGTTGCTGTCGGCGCTCAGCCAGCATACCAGCCATGTGGGGCTGGTCGCGACGGCCTCGACGACCTATTACGATCCCTACCGCGTTGCCCGGCTTTTCGGGTCCCTCGACGTGCTCAACGGCGGGCGCTCGGGCTGGAACGTCGTGACCACGGCCAATACCGATTCAAGCGAGAACTTCGGCTACACCGAGACGCCGAGCGCGGAAGAACGTTATGACCGCGCCGAGGAATTCGTCGAGGTGGTCAAGGGCCTGTGGCGGTCCTGGGACGAGGATGCGTTCATGCGCAACAAGGCTACGGGAGAGTTCTTTGACCCTTCCAAGCTGCACACGCTTGACCATCACGGCAAGCATTTCACGGTCAAGGGGCCGCTCAACGTGCCGCGTTCGCAGCAGGGACATCCGGTGATCGTGCAGGCGGGATCGTCGGGGCCGGGCAAGGCACTGGCCGCCCGCACCGCCGAGATCGTCTTTACCGCCCAGCCCGACAAGACGAAGGCGCAGGATTTCTATAGCGAGATCAAGACGCTGGCCGAAACCCACGGGCGCAGCCCGGACGATCTGAAGATCATGCCCGGCATGGGGGTCACCGTAGCTGAAACAGAGGAAGAGGCCAAGGCCAAGGTGGCGGAACTGGAGGCGCTGATCGACCCGGTAGTAGGGCTGACGCATCTGTCCAGCTTCCTGGGCTTCGATGTGACGGGCTATCCGGTGGATGGCCCCCTGCCGGAAATCCCGGAAGCCAGCGCAAAGATCATCCAGAGCCGCCAGCAGCTGTTCATTGACATGGCACGTGACGAGAATCTGACCCTTCGGGAAACGTACATCCGAGCGTCGGTGTCCAAGGGCCACCTGAACGTCGTGGGCAGCCCCACGCAGGTCGCCGACCTGATGGAAGAATGGTTTATCGACAAGGCTGCCGATGGCTTCAACGTCATGCCTTCGGCAATGACGGGCGGGATCGCCAACTTTGCGCGCCTCGTGGTGCCGGAACTCCAGCGGCGCGGGCTTTTCCGGGAAGAGTACGAGGGCGCGACCCTGCGTGAAAACCTTGGCCTCAAGTGTCCGGAATGACGCGTGACCCATACCACACCGACGGGAGGGTCGACGATGAGTGAGAATATCCATCAAGGGGGGCTGTCCTGGCGTATGGCGCAACTTTTGACGCCGCGCAAAGTCATCACCGGCCTCGCTGTGCTTGTGCTTGCCTACCTTTTTGTCTGGCCCTTCGTGATGCTTGTGATCGGCGCCTTCCTGACCACTCCCTATGGTGGCGGGGAGTGGACGCTGGATGGGTTTCGTACCGTTCTGAACGATCCGCGCGCATTGCGCAGCACATTGTCTTCCTTCCTGTTCTCCGGTCTCGTGATGGTGATCTCCATCGCCGGAGGGCTCTTCTTTGCCATCATCACCTCGCGGTTCAAACTGCGGTTTGGCTGGCTGGTGCTGCCCGCGATGGTGCTGATTGCCTGTACGCCGCGGCTCTTTTATGCCTTCGCTTGGGGGATGATGGGCAATCCCGGCAGCGGCTTTGCCGCCAATATCCTCAGATACTTCGACATTGCCAATCCCGCCTGGCTGACCGTCTACAGCTGGCCGGGGCTGGTTCTGGTGAGCAGCATGAAGGTTACTGCGGTGGCTTACCTTCTGCTGTCGGGGCCGGTGCGGCTGCTGGACCGTAGTCTTGAAGACGCGGCGGTCATGTGTGGCCAAACCCGCCTGCGCGCGTTTTTCAGCATTTCGCTGCCGCTGCTTGCCCCCTCGCTGCTGGCCATCGGCATGCTGCTTTTCGTCGAAGGCATACAGGTGTTCGATTTTCCTGCGGTTCTGGGCAGCCCGGCAGGCATTACTACCCTCTCGACCCTGATCAACGACTTCATCAACACCGATGTCACGCCCAAGTGGGAGGCGGCCAATGCGCTTTCGCTCGTCGTGGTTGTCGTTATCGCCCTGTTGATCCTGTTGCAGTCCCGGCTGCTGGGCGGGCGCGATTTCGCGACCGTGGGCGGCAAGGCGCGGGCAGCGGATACGGCTGAGATCGGCAAACTTGCGGTGCTCTTCGATGTGATCATCGTTGAGTTCTTCGCGGTGGCCTTCGTGTTGCCCTTTCTGCAGATCCTGATCGGCTCGTTGCAACCGTACTTCGGCCTCTACACCAAGCTGACGACCGCAAACTACGTTGCGGTGATCGAGAACCGTGACACGCTTGATGCGCTGGTCAGCTCGCTTTTGATATCGGTGGGCGGCGGGTTCCTTGTTGTGACGCTTTCCTTCGTGATGATCTACGTGATGCAGCGGTCCAAGTCCCGACCGACCGTCGCGCTGTTGAAGTTACTGTCGTGGCTGCCCGCCACCGCCCCCGGTATCGTCCTGAGTATTGCCTTCGTCTGGGCCTATCTTTCCACGCCACTGGTCCGCAGCCTCTACGGCACGCCATTCCTGATGCTGATCGCGCTTGTCATCGCGCATGTGCCGATTGCGGCCCGGGCCTGCGAGGGGATCTTCGTGCAGGTCAGCACCAGCCTGGACGAGGCGGCGCGGGTCTCGGGTGCGGGGCCCTGGCGCGCGGCTGCCGAGATTACTGCGCGTCTGTGCACGCCCAGCCTGCTGGGGGCGTGGTTGCTGATCAGCCTTGCGATTTCGGGTGCGCTGGACGTGGTGATGATGCTTCAGACCACCAACACCCAGATGGTCGCGACGCTGTCCTACAGCATGTTCAACAACGGCGACGTGGCTGAAGCCGCAGCGCTCTACGTGCTGTTCATCGGCCTGCTCATTGCCTTCATGTCGGCCCTGATCGGGCTGATGATGTTGCTGCGCACCGCGGCGTCAGGATTTCACTGGTCCGGCAAAGCGGCCCGACCCCTTGCAATGGAAAAGACGGATGTTTGACATGGACACAAGAACCGCAACCGGGCTGTCGTTCTCCGGTATCGAAAAGTCCTATGGGACACAGACCGTTCTGCACGACATCAGCTTTCGGATCGAACCGGGCACCTTCCTGTGTCTGCTGGGTCCCAGCGGCTGCGGCAAGACCACCTTGCTGCGCAGCATTGCAGGGCTGGAGGAACCGGACCGCGGCACTATCACGATCGGGGATGTCACGGTTTTCGATGCAGGCGCGCGCAAGATGGTGCCGGCCAACCGCCGGGGGCTTGGCATGGTGTTCCAGCACTACGCGCTCTGGCCGCATATGTCGGTGCGGGAAAACATCGCCTATCCGTTGCGCCAGCGCGGCATCCGTGCCGGGGACCGGGGCGGCGACGTGGAGCGGCTGGCGCGGCTGGTCGGCCTGGAGTCCTACTTGGAGCGTCAGCCAAATCAGCTTTCCGGTGGTCAACAGCAGCGGGTTGCACTGGCCCGCGCGCTTGCCGGGGATCCGCAACTGCTGCTGCTCGATGAGCCGTTGTCGAACCTTGATGCGGTGCTGCGGCATCAGTTGCGCCGCGAGTTGCGCGCCCTTCACGACCGCCTGGGCATGACCTCAATTCTGGTCACCCATGACCAGGAAGAGGCCGCGGCCCTGGCTGATGTGATCGCCGTCATGCAGAACGGCATGATCATGCAATCGGGCAGCCCCGAAGATGTGCTCGTCCGGCCCGACAATCGTTATGTGGCTGAATTTGTCGGCTACGAGTGTTTTCTGAAAGGCACCGTTACCGGGCAGAGCGCGAGCAGTGTGAGCGTCACCCTGCCCAATGGCGAGACAGTGGAGGTCGCCACCAATCTGGCCGTGACACAATCGGAACCGGTGCTGATCGCCGCACGGGGCGACCAGCTTGAGATTTTCGATAAGGCGGGTGGTGCCGCCCCCGCCAATGCGGTGTCGGGCCGGATCACGGACCGCGCCAAGCTCGGTTCGGTCATGGAATACCAAGCCGAGGTATCCGGAAAGACGCTTTGGATACGCGACAAGGCCGATACGAACTTTCGGACCAGCCAGGACGTCTGGATCAGGATCCCGGAAAACTGCCCGTTGCTTCGGGACAATTGAACCACATCAAAAACAAACAGGAGAGGAAACAAACAATGAAAACCTTGATCCGCGCAATCGCGCTTACCTTTGCCGTTGGACTGTCGGCATTGCCCGCCGCCGCGCAGGACGCCGACGCCTATCTTGACGGATTCTACCAGCAGGCCGTCGATGCGGGTGAATCCGAAGTCATCATCTACAACCCGACGACACGCGGCCTTGAGCCGGTTATCGAGGCTTTTGAAGCACGGTTCCCGGAGATCCGCATCAAGGGTGTGGACCTCTTTGGTTCTAAGCTGCTGGCACGGGTCGATAGTGAATATGCCGCCGGCGGCCCCTTGGGGAATGTCGTCGCCTCGACGCCAGCCGATACACCCGAAGTCGGCAAGGCCGGTCGGCTGATCTCGTTCCGTCCCGAGACCGCCGCAGAGCTGCCAGAAATCTATGTCGGCAATGAGGACCAATGGCTGGACTGGGGCATGACCATCGGCGGCATGTTCTACAACACGTCAAATGTCACTGCAGAGGATGCACCCAAGAGCTACGCGGATATTCTGGATCCGAAATGGAAAGGCCGCATCTCGATGACCTCGTTCCGCATCATCAGCGGCACCGGCCAGGCCTTTGCAGCGGCCATTCGTGACGGGGTTGTGGACCGCGCGTGGTTCGAAGGGCTGGCGGCTCAGGAACCTTTCGTCACCGAGCGGGCGTCGGCGGCAACCCTTGCAGTGGTCAACGGCCAGTCTGACATCGGACTGGACATTCCCTTCCACTACTATGTGGAAGCCAAGGCCAAGGGCGCACCGATTGAAATGGTGTTCCCGGCGGAGGGCGGCATTTCCATCCCCCGGAACGTGGGCATCTTTGAAGGGGCCAAGAACATCAATGCCGCCAAGCTGTTCGTGGCCTGGATGTTCACCCCCGAGGCACAGGCAGCAATCGCGCAGTCCGGCCTTCAGGGAACGATGCCGGGTGCCCCGGGCGTCGATGGTACGCCGGAAGGATTGTCACTGCATGCCATCGACTGGAAGACGCTTCAGGAAAACTATGGCGGCTATCTGACGATGTTCCAGGAAGTGTTCAGCCAGTAAGGCCGGATCATCCGTCTTGAAAATTGGGGTCATCCGGTCGGCGCGATCGGGCGGCCCCATCATCATTCTGCGAGGCTACAATCCGTCGCGTCACAGCAACAAGAAGGTTTAGATATGCCCATAGACGACAGGCAGTTGCGCTACTTCGTCGATGTCGCAACCTTTCGCAGCATCAACAAGGCGGCCGAGCATCGCAATATCGCGCAGCCGGCGCTGAGCCGCCGCATGCGGCAGCTGGAACACGACCTTGGGGTCAAACTGTTCAACAGATCCAACGCGGGCATTTCCCTTACCGAAGCGGGCGGGCGTCTGCTTGAACATGCGGCCAAGCTGATCGGGGATTTCGACCGCATCGGCGCCGTCCTCCGAAGCAGCGGAGAGCCCACATCCGGCACCCTGTCGCTGGGCATGCCACCCGGTGTCAGCCTGATGCTGCTCGACCGGATCACCCGCGGTATCTACGGCGGGTCGCAAGGCGTGCTCCTTCAGGTCAGGGAGGACGGGACGCAGGACCTGCTGGACCAGCTTCTTGAGCGGGAGCTCGACATCGCCATCGTCACGGAACGCGATTTCGCAGCACCGCTGGACTCTGCGTTTTGCTATGCCGAAACGATGTTCTTTGTTGCCGGCCCCGGCGCGCCAGAGGCACCTGCCGAGGTTGCCTTGCCCTTCGCGCTGCCGGATCTGGATCAGGATTTCCTTGAGACAGCTTATGATGCTTTGACAAGGCTCGGACGTCCGGCGGAAGTCGATATGTTCATGGCTACGATCTCCAGCATCAAGCTTTTGGTCGCCCGCGGGCTGGCATGCACGATCGGACCCTATTCGGCCTTTATCGGCGAGCTTGGCAGGGCGGAATGGAATTTTACTGCCGTACCTGAAATGCCACTCAAGCGATATGTTGTCTGGCGCCGCAACGAGAGCGATTCACCCGCCATCGCGCGCAGTATCCGTGTCATTCAGGATGCCGTCGCGGATGCGGCGCAGCAGGATACGCATGGGTTTCTGACCTTGCCTTCAGACTAGGCCCAGGGCCCTGACAGCTTTCGCGCCACTATGCCGCGATGGTATTATCGGCCCGCTTCCCTCCCGCGATAGGCTCAGCCCAATGAAGGAGGAAACCCCATGACAAACATTACCCTGGAGCCCAACGGCAAGCCGCTCGGTCCGAAAGTTCTTGGACTGGACCTGGGACAAGAAGTGCCGGAGGCTGATTTCGCCGAGGTGCAACGGCTGTATGAAGAATACGGCGTGATCGTCATTCCCGGACAGGACATCTCGCCACAGGATCTGATCCGTTTCAGCAAGCGGTTCAGCGAGCTGGTGCGCTTTCCGATGGTGCAGTTCAACCTGCCGGAGGAGCCTGACATTCTGGTGGTCTCGAACGTGATCGAGGATGGCAAGCCGATCGGTGTCGGCGATGCGGGCCGGTGCTGGCACACTGATATGTGGTACACGGATAATCCGCCGCGCGGCTCTTTGCTGCATGCGCGCGAGGTTCCGGTCAAGGACGGTCGCGCCCTGGGGGACACGATGTTCGCCAGTACCGCACATGCCTATGACACCTTGCCGGCGGATCTGAAAAAGCTGGTCAACGGGCGGTCGGCGACCTTCAGCCACGACTTTCATGCCGAATGGCGTGCTGCCAAAGCTGCGGAGCAGGCGGAAGACAAATCTGCGGCCCGGAAAACACGTAGCGCCACCTCGATTCCCGACATCAAGCACCCTCTGGTGAAGACCCACCCGGTCACGGGCCGCGATTGTCTTTATGTGAGCGAGGGGGCCATCGTGGGTGTCGACGGGATGGAACACGCCGAAGCGATGGCGCTTGTCGATGAACTGCTCGCGCATGTGACGCGCGAGGAGGCGGTGTATCGGCACAATTGGAAGGTCGGGGACCTGATCATGTGGGACAATTATTCCTGCCTGCATTGCGCGATTGCCGATTTTCCGTCCAGCATGCGGCGGCGCATGTACCGCACCACGATCCGCTGATTGTCCCATCCGCGCGTGGTCGCCGACAAGTCGGCGGACAGGCGGGCTCAGCAATCAGACCAGTATGAAGTAAAGCGGCCAGCGCTGCCGGGGCAGTGCTGGCCAAAGTGTTTACGGCTTCAGAACGGATAGTGCTGGTTCGGGTCTTCGATGGTGATCCAGCGCAGGTCGGTGAATTCGGCAATCGCCGCCTTGCCGCCAAACCGGCCATAGCCGGAATCGTTCACGCCGCCGAAGGGCATCTGCGGCTCATCCCCGGCAGTGGGTCCGTTGATGTGGCAGATGCCGCTCTTGATCTGCTTGGCGGCAGACAGAGCGCGTTGGATATCCTGGCTGAAGACCGCTGCCGACAGGCCGTATTCGGTGTCATTGGCCACGCGGATCGCTTCGGCGTCGCCCTTGACGCGGATGATCGACTTGACCGGGCCAAAGCTTTCCTCGCCATAGATGCGCATGTCGGACGTCACACCGTCCAGCAGGGTTGCCGAGTGGATCGCGCCGTCGCGCTGACCGCCTGCCACCAGCTTTGCGCCCTTTGACGTGGCATCGGCGATCAACGCGTCCATCTTTTCGCCCGCCTCGGCGTTCACCAGAGACCCCAGCACGACCTGCCCGCGCGGATCGCCATAGGGCAGCTTGGACGCGCGGTCGGCCAGCTTTTGCGCGAAGGTGTCGGCGATTTCTTCATCGACGATGATGCGTTCGGTCGACATGCAGATCTGCCCCTGGTTCATGAAGGCGCCAAAGATCGCGGCATTCACCGCGCCGTCGATATCGGCGTCGGACAGCACCACCAGCGGAGCCTTGCCTCCCAGTTCCAGCAGCGAGGGCTTGAGGTTTTCACCGGCCAGACGCCCGATGATGCGGCCCACGGCAGAGGAGCCGGTGAAATTCACATGCTTGACCTGCGGCGCTTCGATCAGCGCCTTGACCACCTCGGCGGCGTCGGCGGGGGCGTTGGAGATATAGTTCACCACCCCTTCTGGGAAACCGGCCTCGACAAAGCAGTCCACGATCATGCGGTGCGTCTTGGGGCAGGCTTCGGAGCCTTTCAGGATCACCGTTGTCGTTGTGCCCTAATTAAAGAGAATAGAGGCTAATTTTTCCCTGACTTTTCAATGGCT
>NZ_QBFD01000006.1 GCF_003335585.1 Sulfitobacter sp. DFL-14
CCTTGACACGGGCGGTGCGCAGAACCCGCGCCGCGATCTCGCCCCGGTTCGCCACCAGCAATTTGGAAATAGTCATATCCGGCGTCATCCTCTTTCGTTACCGTCCTCCCCCGCAGGCTGGCGGGGGAGGTTATTGCATGCGGAATCAGCGGATTATTCGACTTCCATCCGCTCGGATACGATCGAGAACGTCTTATCCTCGGCATTGGATTGCAGGACCATTACCGCGGTCGGCGCGTGACGCACGCCGTCGCCATAGGTCACCGGACCGAACAGACCGTCCGTTTCGAAGCCGTCCAGACCTTCCATTTTCTTGACCACGCAGGCCCGCGTCAGATCCTTGCCACATTCCGTCATGGCATGTTCGAAGATCATCGCCCCGGCATATCCTGCCAGTGCATAGCGGTTCAGCGAATCCATTTCGCTCTCGCTGAGATACTTGTTGGCCAGGTCCATGAACCGTGCCACGCCAGGCACTTCCAAAGAGTTCAGTGCCGGAACGTAGTCTGCGGCGTAGTATCCGTCACCCGCACTGCCCGCCAAAGCCTGCACCGGAGTCAGGTGGGCGGAATGCGCGCCGAGAAACGTGATATCCATCCGGTTCTTGGCGGCTTCCTTCAGCAGGGTGGAATGTTCCGCCACGACACCGCCCGACACCAGCACGGTGACGCCGGCGGCCCTGGCCTTCAGCATTTCGGCGGAAAAGTCCTTTTGGCCACGCTTGAATTCCAGTTCCAGTACGTTGTCGAGACCGTATTTCTCGACCCCTGCGAGGTACCCGCAGCGAACGTCATCGCCGAATTCATCGTCCTGAAATGCAATCGCGTATTTCTCGTCCTTCAGGCCAAGCTCTTCGACGAGATACGTCATTCCCGCTGCGATTTCCTGACAATAGGTCGGACCGACAACGAACAGCGTTTCGAGAGGCGGATTGAAATGGTGCGAATTCACGGCCATGTTGTTCAGAGCCGGGATTCCGAGTTCGTCGATCAGGGGCATCATCGCCGCCAGTTGCGAACTACCGGAGGTACCGATCAGAGCGAATATGTCATCGACCTCGACCATTTTCTTCAAGGACTGAAGAGAACGTGCGGGGACATATCCATCATCCTCGAACACGATCTCAACCTTGCGACCGTTGATTCCGCCCCGGGCGTTCACATCCTCCTGCCAGACTTTCAGCGCCAGCGAATGGGCCTTGCCCAGAAGGCTTGGCGGCCCGGTCAGCGGATCGACAGCACCCAGGACGATCTTGTCCTCTGTTACACCGGGTGCCGCCATGGCACCAACCCCACCCATCGTCAGAAGGGTAGCCGTCAGCGTCCCTTTTAGAAACCAGTTCATTATTTCTTCTCCCCTTTGTTGTGTTTACGTGCCGAGCGTTTGGTTCAGTATCTGAACGGCCAGTTGACCCAGCGGTTCTTGTATTCGCGGTAGATCCCCATCAGCCCTTCCGGTTCAAACCGCAGGAACAGGACGATCGTCAGCCCGTAGATGAAACCTTTCAATTCGAGCACTGAAACCGACCCCAGTGTACCCCCCATCGACCCGATGACATAGTTCAGGACTTCGGCCAGCCCCAACACGAACACGACGCCGATCACCGCCCCGGCGGTAGAACCGAGCCCTCCGACGATGATCATGGAGACGGCTTCGATGGAAATCACCAGGCTGAAGCTGTCCACATTCACAAACCGGATGTGGTAGGCCATCAATGCACCCGCCACGCCGACGTAGAACGAGCTGACCACAAAGGCATAGAGCTTGTACCGCGCCACAGGTACACCCATCACACGCGCCGCGATGTCCTGCTCGCGGATCGCCAGAAACGCACGGCCTATTCGGCTGCGTTTGATGTTTGCAGAGCCGAGGATCGCCAGCGTCAGGATTGCCAGGATGAGATAGTAGAAGGATTTGTCTGTCGCCAGTTCCACCCCGAAGATCGCGGGTTTCGGCGTTGATATTCCCGACGAGCCATGCGTGATGCTTTCGGCACTCAGGATGATATGCGTGATAATGATGGTAAAGGCCATCGTGGTGATCGCCAGATACAGACCCTTCAGGCGCAACGACGGTATCCCGACTATCAAACCGAAGGCGGCTGCCATCAGTCCGCTGGCGGGCAGACAGAGCCACAGTGGCATACCGTAGTCGGCCGACAGGACCGCCGCCGTATAGCCACCGACCGCCAGAAATCCGGCCTGGCCGAATGAAATCAGACCCGTCGTTCCGGTCAGGAGATTGAGACCGATGACCCCCACCGCCGCAATCATCATTCCGTTGACCAGGGATGTGAGGTGATTGGTCAGCAATAACGGAGCGACGAGCGCCGCGAGCACGAGTGCGACTGTCCAATAGGTCTGCGTCGGATTGCGGTAAAGCGATATCAGCTCGCTATAGCTTTCCTCGAATACACCGGTGCGCATGGATTAGACCCTTTCGATCTCGGGCGTTCCGAACAACCCGTAGGGGCGGATCATGAGAACCACCAGAATGACGAGGAACCCGGAGATTTCCTTGAGTCCTTGTCCGATGTAACCTTCGGACAGGTTTTCAAGGACACCGATGAGAATACCGGATATCGCGGCACCAAAGACGGAATCCAGTCCGCCGAGAATAACGGCCGGAAATGCGCGCAGGCCTTGCGTCCACAGGTCAGGGCCAAGGCCATAGATCGTCCCCAGCAGAACGCCCGAAATCCCGGCGATGACCGCGGCAATCGCCCAGGCGATTGCGTAGACATGCGTCACGTTTATTCCCATCAGCAATGCAGTGGTCTCGCGCGCGGCAGTGGCCCGCATTGCGACGCCCATGCGCGAAAACCGGAGAAATACCCACATTCCGAGCACACAGAAGGCGAGCAAACCGATGGCGTAAAGTTGGGATGTATAGAGGAACACCAGGCCGAATTCGACGCCGCTGTCGCCGATGTCAGTCGGCAGGAGCAGTGGATCGGCTCCCCAGATCAGAACCACCACCGCACGGATCATCACCGCAAGACCGATGGTCACCATTACGGTCGAAAACACGTCCTGGCCCAGCATCGGACGGATAAACACCCGCTCGATCACCAGTCCAACGATGGCGGAAATAAAGACGCAGACCAGCAAAAGGCCCCAGAACGGAAGCGTCCATGAGCTGGCGATGGAAAACGCCATATAGGATATCAGCATCATGATCTCGCCATGGGCGAAATTGACGACACTTGTAGCCTTGAATATCAGGGCATAGCCCATTCCGATAAGACCATAGATCACGCCGATGGCGATCCCCGAAACGGTCAGCAATATGAAATAGTCCACGTTTTTCCCCTTAGCCGTAGATTTCCGCCATTTCGGTTTCGAACTTTTTCTCGATGACATTGCGCCGCACTTTCTGGGTTGCGGTCATTTCGCCATCGTCGTGGTCAAGCTGCTTTTTCAAAAGGACGAATTTCCGGATGTTCTCGACACGGGCAAACGCGTCATTCACCCGCGCCACTTCCTTGGAAACAAGGTCTATGACGGGTTCCAGACTGGAAAGGTGGCTGAATGTGGTATAGGCCATCCCCTGAGCCTGAGCCCATTTTCCCACTGTATCGTAGTCGATCTGCAGCAGCGCCCCGAGAAAGTTCCGCCCCTCGCCGACGACGATCGCCTCGGCGATGTAGATCGAATCTTTCAGGGCGTTCTCGATTTCAGACGGTGTAATATTCTTGCCGCCCGACGTGATGATGATCGACTTCTTTCGATCGACGATGGCAATTTCACCGTTATCGAGTTGTTCGACCACATCACCCGTCTGCAACCAGCCATCGACGACGGTTTCTTCTGTAGCTTTCTGATTGTCGAGATAGCCGAGAAAAACACTGGGATGCTTGATCTCGAGTTCGCCATCGTCGGCAATTCTGTATTGCAAACCCGGAGCGGCGACGCCCGAAGCCCCGACGATGGCTTTGTCAGCATTCTGAAAGAACGCCAGACCTGCCGACTCAGTCATGCCATAAACCTGATAGAGCGGCACGCCGATCACCCGGAAGAACCGGACAACCTCGGGTGAAATGGATGCGCCTCCCACAAAACCGCAATGGACCTTGTCAATTCCCATGAACCTTTTCAGTGGATTGAAGACAAGGATCTTTGCTGCAAAGTGTTTGACCCGTTCGACCGGGGTCAACCGCCCGCCCGCTTCGATCTTGCGGAAATGCGTCTGGCCGAGATCGAGGCCCCAATTATAGATTCGTCTGGCAAGGGGCCGCGCGTCCTGAATTCTGATCGATGCGCTGTATTGCAGTTTTTCCCAGATTCGCGGTACGCCCAGAAAGACCTTCGGTGCAATTTCCCGAAGATTGACCTGAACGGTATCGATGGATTCCGCGAAATTCACCTGACCGCCGATCATCAGGCTCAGGATCGTCGAGAATATCCGTTCCGCAACATGGCAAAGCGGCAGATAACAAACGACCGAATACCGGTCGCGCGTCAGGTTGAACTGGGAAATCAGCGGGAAAGATGCCACGAGCAGGTTCCGATGCGAAAGCAAGGCACCCTTCGGCGGTCCGGTTGTGCCCGATGTATAGACCACGACCGCAGGATCGTCGGGCTTGGTTTCCCTGATGCATTCACCAAAGAAATCCACATCCTCAGGATGGCTCGATACATGGTCCCGCCCGGCCTGGACCACCTCTTCGAACGATCTCAGGCGCGTTCGATCATAGGCGCGCATTCCCTTCATATCGACGCATACGATCAACTTGAGATCCGGAAAGGCCCCGTTGTTCGCTTCGGCATCCAGAACCTTGTCGACCTGTTCCTGATCCCCGCAGACGACGACGCTGCTTTTGGAATGGCGAAGGATATAGTCAAGTTCCGGCCAGGGGTTGGTCGGATAGACGCCGACAGTCATTCCCCCCAGTGCTTGCGCTGCGATGTCGGAATACAGCCATTCCGGAGTGTCCTCGCTGGCAATTGCCAGACGATCGCCGCGCCCGAATCCCGAAGCATGAAGACCAAGGGCAAAAAATCGGACACGTTCAAAATAGCCGGCCCAGGTGACCCGGTTCCAGATCCCCAGATCCTTTTCCCGAATGGCAAGTTCATCGGGTATGTTTTCGGCCCAGTGCATCAATAGCTGCGGTAGCGTGTGATCGCCGGCCTTCAGGCGCGCATCAAGATCGTTCAATGAACCGCCTCCGTATCTTCCTGTAGCTTATGTCCGAGGTAAGCCTCGATTACGTGTGGATCCGCCCGTATTTCATCGGGCGTGCCATAGGCAATTCGCTCGCCGAAATTCATAACGGCGATATGGTCGGAGATATCTGTAACGATTCCCATATCGTGCTCGATCATCATGACTGTGATCTCCAGTTCCTCTTTCAGGTCGAGAATGAAGCGGGCAATGTCTTCCGTTTCTTCGGCATTCATCCCGGAAACCATCTCATCGAGAAGCAGCAACTTTGGTTCGGTTGCCAGGGCCCGCCCCAGTTCGACCCGTTTCTGCAATCCGTAGGCCAGTGCACCGACGGGCACGTCCCGAACGTGCTGAATTTCGAGAAAATCGATGATCTCTTCGACCCTTTTGCGGTGTGCCCGCTCGGCGGCGCGCGTGGTCGGACCGAAGAGCAACCCGCCCAGCACGCTGGTCTTCATATGACTGTGGCGCCCCACCAGCAGGTTGTCGACAACGCTGGCATGTTTGAACACGGCCAGGTTCTGGAAGGTACGCCCCATTCCGAGCGGGGCGATCCGGTGCGGAGCGGTCCGGGTGATATCGTTGCCATCGAGCGTGATCGTTCCGGAGGTCACTGGAAGAACCCGGCTGATCAGGTTGAACATCGTCGTCTTACCGGCACCGTTCGGACCGATCAGACTGAAGATTTCGCCCTTGAGAACCGGAAATCCGACACCGTTGACAGCCGTGACACCGCCGAATTTCTTGACCAGATTATCGACCTGCAACAGTACGGTCATGACAGCCACCTCTTGCGTCTCTTGTAATGCTTCACATCGCGCATGTTGCGGCGGTGGCCCGATTCCGAGAAGCCGAGGTAGAACTCCTTGACGTCCTCGTTATCCATCAGCTTGTCCGGCGGCCCGTCCATCACTACCCTGCCGTTTTCAATGATATAAGCGTAGCTTGCGATCGACAGCGCCAGCTCGGCGTTCTGCTCGACCAGCAGGACGGAGACGTTGTTCTGTTTCGACAGGTCGCTCACGGCAGCAAAGATCTCTGCGATGATCTGCGGCGCGAGCCCAAGGCTGGGTTCGTCCAGCATCAGCAAACGCGGGCTGGACATAAGCGCGCGGCCGATCGCGACCATCTGCTGTTCGCCGCCCGACAGATAACCCGCGATGGTGCTGCGTTTCTCTTTCACGCGAGGAAAAATATCGAACACGTTTTCCAACGCTTCCGTCGCCCCGGAACGGCTTCGGGTGATGCCGCCCATCATCAGGTTTTCCTCGACGGTCAGGGGCTCGAACAATTGCCGTCCTTCGGGAACCATCACGACGCCGCTGCGCACGATTTCGTCAGGTTTGCGGCCAATCAGGCTTTCGCCGTTGAGCGTAATCGTACCGCCGATGATATCGCCATCCTCGGGATAGAGCACGCCGGATATTCCCTTCAGAATCGTCGATTTTCCGGCCCCGTTCGATCCCAGTAGCGTAACGATTTGACCCTCGTCGACCGATAGGGATGCATCGCGTACCGCCTCGATTACGTTGTCATAGACAATCTGGACGTTGTTCACATTCAACATCAGGCGGCACTTTCTTTTGTCATAGCCAACCCGTCATTTTCGGCGAGTTTTGCCGGTACGGGGATTTCGATGTCGAGGAGCATTTGT
>NZ_QBFD01000007.1 GCF_003335585.1 Sulfitobacter sp. DFL-14
CCTCAAATATGGCACATCACGTTGCCGATGGGAATCTTACGTCAGGTGGCGAACACTAGGCAATCACGCAAATCAATCTGAGTGATGTCCGCAACGGGGACATGGCCGAGCTTTGGAATAACATGCAACTCAAGCGGGCTGAACCAGCGCCCAGCTTTTCCGTCATCTCTTAATTCCGTTTTTCGAGCATCAAACGCATCCCTAGCAATATCTCGAAACAGATGCAGATTTCGCTGGGCATCCATGCGCCGCTTTTGCCGTTCTCGGATAGGATCGCAGCCACTTCGCAGTTCTCGCCGAGCTTCGTCAGCCTTCTCTCGGGCATCGGCCAGGCTAACGTCTGGCCAAGTACCCAGACCCATTTCACGGCGTTTGCCATGGACTGTAAACCGCAGAACCCATTTGCCATTCTTCAAGTCCGACTTTACTAGCCAAAGCCCAGCGCCGTCGCAGAACTTACCCGACTTCAGCGCCATAATACCGCGTGCGCTTAACCTGTTTTTGACCATAAACACTCGCTCCCGGTCCACCCCATAGTCCACCTCTCGGTATGGTATTCAGAGGTACATGTCGAGACTAGATGATACAGGGAGATAACAAAGTGTCATTATTTTCCAGGGGGTTGCTTGCTAGCTGATGGTTTTTGAGACCGCTAGATACGAGGTTTCAACGCCCACCGCCCGCACCAGCCCTGCCTTTCACAGAGGATGACAGCCCGCCGGCCTGTTCCTGGGGCGGGGTCATGATGACCGGTCAGCGCCACGGGGGCGGGGCCGGGGCAGATTGGTCCGGTTTCGATGCACCGGCACCCGGTCAGCCGATGCGCGGGATCCCGCCCATTTATTGCGCGATTGCCGTGAATTCCGGGGGAACACCAGATAATGCGGTTCACAGGCCTTCAAACACCAGAGTCGGATTGCAGGCAGGGCGGAAATATCGCTTAATCGGTCTAAGTGTCCGAAAAGGACAGACCGTGGCAACCACGGTGTTTCGGTGTGAGTAGGGGGCGTTGGCGTGGCGCAATTCAAGGCATTGCTTACGAAGAATCGCGGCAAGGCTGCCGGACTTTTGGCGTTGTTTCTTGCCGCGACGGCACAGTTTGGCGCGGCGGCGAACCTCAAGATCACCGGTATCCCGGAGCGCAGCGATCTTTACAAGACTTTGGCCGGCGGGTCCCTGCTGGTCGAGCAGACGGCGGAAGGCGCAAATCCCAGCTCGCAGGAGGTGGTTGCGGCGGCGCAGGCCGACTACCAGAGGCTGCTGGCGGTTCTGTATGACAACGGCTACTTCGGGCCGGTGATCAAGATCACGCTGGACGGAGTGGATGCAGTGAACATCCCGCCGGTGAACCCGCCGCGGCAGATCAGCCAGGCGGTGATCGCAATTGACCCGGGCCCCCAGTTCCGTTTCAGACAGACCCGTATCGCGCCCATCGTTCCCGGCACCGAATTGCCCGAAGAATTCGCCAGCGGCCATACCGCCAGCCTGGGGGTGTTGAAAAGCACGGTTTCTGCCGGAATCGAGGGCTGGCGCGACCAGGGCCACGCCAAGGCCGAGCTGGCCAGCCAGGACCTGACTGCGCGGCACGCAGAGCGCATCATTGATGCCGATTTGCGCCTGGCCCCCGGCCCGCGCCTGCGGTTCGGTCCCCTGATCGTCAAGGGCAATCAGGATGTGCGCACCCAGCGCATCATCGACATCGCGGGCCTGCCAGAGGGCAAGGTCTTTTCGCCCCAGGACCTGCGGCTGGCCCGCGAAAGGCTGCGGCGTACCGGTGCCTTCAATGCCGTGGCCCTGCAGGAGGGCGAGGTGATCGGGCCCGGCGACACGCTGCCCATCACCGCATTGATCACCGAGGCGCCGAAGCGGCGATTCGGTTTCGGGGCGGAGCTCTCCTCTCTCGAAGGGCTGACGGTCTCGACTTACTGGATGCACCGCAACCTGCTGGGCGGCGCGGAACGGCTGCGGCTGGAGGCTGAAGTGGGCGGGATCGGCGGCAACTCCGGCGGTGAGGATTATCGCCTGTCCGCCCGTTTCGACCGCCCGGCAACCTTCAACGAAGACACGAACTTCTACGCGCTGACCAAGCTGGAACAGCTCGACGAGGTGAACTTCTTTTCCCGGCAGCTGGATGTTGAGGCGGGCTTCACCCGCATCGCCAATGAAAACCGGACCTACCGGCTGGGGCTGGGTCTGCGCCGGGCCGAGACACGCGACGCCTTTGGCACCAACCGCTACAGCTTGCTGACCCTGCCACTGGGCATCGAATTCGACTACCGCGACAACGAACTTGATGCGAAAGAGGGCTACTACATCAACGCCTCGGCGACGCCGTTCCTGGCGCTCAGCGGGGCAGACGACGGGCTGCGCACCTATGTCGATGCGCGCTATTACAAGACTTTCGGGCAGGCCCGCCCGGTCACCTTTGCCCTGCGCGGGCAGCTTGGGTCTGTTTACGGGCCGGACCTGTCCGAGGCACCCGCCGATTACCTGTTCTATTCCGGGGGTGGCGGAACGGTCAGGGGGCAACCCTATCAGTCGCTGGGCGTCGATCTGGGCGGCGGGCAGACGGTTGGCGGGCGCTCCTTTGTCGGCTTTTCCGCCGAGGCGCGGATCAAGGTGACCGATGCCATCGGGATCGTCGGTTTCGCCGATGCGGGCTATATCGGGGCCGAGGAATTCTATGACGGTTCGGGCCGATGGCAGTCCGGTGCGGGCTTCGGGCTGCGCTATGATACCGGCATCGGGCCGATCAGGCTTGACCTTGCCGTGCCGACCTCCGGGCCGGAGACGGGTGAGAACTTTCAGGTCTATATCGGCATAGGGCAGGCATTCTGATGCGGGGGCTGGTTGCATTTCTCGTGGCGGTCACATTGTGGATCGCAAGCCTTGGCGCCGCCGTTGCACAAGAGGACGACAAGGGTTTTCTGACCCGCGCCATCCAGGACGCGCTCAGCGGGGCGGGACGCACGGTCAGCATTGACGGGTTTCGGGGCGCGCTCAGTTCCACCGCCAGCTTTGACCGCATGACCATTGCCGACAGCGAAGGTGTCTGGCTGACGCTGGAAGACGTGACATTGGACTGGACCCGTTCGGCCCTGTTGCGCGGGCGGCTGGAGGTTCAGAGCCTGACGGCGGCGCGGCTGGACCTGCCCCGCCTGCCACTTCCCGAGGAAGGCGCCGATCTGCCGGAGGCCGAGGCGCAGCCTTTCAGCCTGCCGGAACTGCCGGTTTCCATCAATATCGCCGATTTCGGGGTGGATCAGATCAACCTCGGTGCCCCGCTTCTGGGCGAGGCCGCGCAGCTGCGCCTGCGGGCCACGGCGCAATATACCGACGATCTGCTGAACCTCGACATCTCGGCCAGCCGCACGGATGCCAAACAGGGTGAATTCGCGATCAAGGCCAACCTTGAACGGTCCGACAACATCCTCGATCTCTTGGTGAAACTGAGCGAGGGCGAAGAGGGGATCGTCGCGAAACTGATGAACCTGCCCGATCAGCCCTCCGTCGAGATGACGGTTGAGGGCAGCGGGCCGCTCACCGATTTCGCAAGCGATCTCAATATCTCGACCGACGGGCAGGAACGGCTGGCGGGGAAAATCACCCTGGGCACCGAAGCCTCGCGCGGGGGGTTCGACACGCCTGACCGGCGCATCCAGGCTGACATCGGCGGCGATGTGACCGCGCTGCTGGCGCCACGCTTTCGCGAATTCTTTGGCGAGGAGGTGCAGCTGAAGATCGACGCGCTGGTCGAGGGTAACGGCGCGGTCGAGGTCAGCGATTTCACCCTCAAGGCACAGGCCGCCGATCTGGCGGGCCGTGTCACGCTGAACTCTGACAAATGGCCCTCATTCATCGACATCACCGGCACGATTGCCAACCCTGACGGCACGACCATCCTGCTGCCCCTGGGCGGCGAAGGCACAACTGTGAAACGCGTTGGTCTTCGGGTGAATTATGACGCGGACAATGGCGAGGCGCTGAATGCGGATTTCGACATCGACGCGCTGGAAATGGCGGGGCTTGCCATTGAACGCACCCAGCTGGGCCTTGATGGCGCCTTGCAGGGCAACGTCGGCTCGGTCGGGCAGTTCCTGGGGGATGTGAGCTTTACGGCCGACGGGCTGGAAGTGACCGACGCCGCCAGCGCCGAGGCGATCGGCAGGCGCATCACCGGCAAGGCCAACATCAACTACATCGAGGGCCAGCCGACGCGGATCAGCGATCTGGACCTGACCGGAACGGATTACGGGCTGACCGGCCAGATCATCATCGCAGGTCTTGAGAACAATTTCCGCACCCGGCTCGACATGGCATTGAGCGCTGCCGACCTCAGCCGGTTCTCGGCCCTTGCCGGGCGCGAGCTGGATGGCCAGACCGACCTGGGCCTGAAGGGCACGGTGACACCTCTGGGCGGTCTGTTCGACCTGAAGGCCACCGGCAGCACCCAGGATCTTGCGCTGGGCATCCCGCAGGCCGACGCGGTGCTGAAGGGCCGGACAGAGCTGAGCCTGCAGGCCAGCCGGGATGAGACCGGCACCTTCCTGCGCGATCTGGTGCTGAAGAATGATGCGCTGAGCCTGACCGGCGCGGCGGAACTGCGCAGCGATGACAGCCGCGCGCAGGCGGATTTCCGGCTGGAGGATATCGGCCTTGTCCTGCCGCAATATGACGGGCCGGTCACGGTCAGCGCGACGGCCACGCAGGACACGCGCGGCTGGGTTGTCGATGCGGTCACCGATGGCCCCTATGGTGCCGCCCTGACGGCCAGGGGGCTGGCGACAGGCCCGGATGCAAGGATCGAATTCACCGCCGATGTGCCTGATGCAAAGCCATTTGCGGAGCAGGTCGAAGGCCCGGTCAAGGCCACCGGCAGCCTGAGCCAGACGCCCGACGGCTGGCGTATCCGCACCGATGCGACGGGGCCCTATGATCTGACCGCGGCGGTCGAAGGGCTGGTCAGCCCGGCCATCGACGTCCGTTTCGATCTGTCGGTGCCCGACCTGCAGCCCGTTGTACCGCAGCTGAGAGGGCCGCTGAAGGCAACCGGCACGCTGCGCCAGACCGATGCAGGCTTTGTGGTGGATACCGAAGCGACAGGCCCCTATGGCGCCAAGGCTCTGGTGGCGGGGCTGGCGACCGGCCCTGACATGTCATTGAATTTCAACCTCTCGGTACCCAATGTGAACCCGTTGCTGCCCGGGGTGAACGGCCCGCTTTCGGCCAACGGCAAGGTCTACCAGACCCCGGAGGGTCTTGCGGTCGATACCCAGGCGAGCGGCCCCTATTCGGCGCGCGCCACGGTCACCGGTGTTGTCACCGGGGCCAACGCCGCGGTGGACTACACGCTGGCGATGCCCAATCTCGCAGCCATCGTGCCGCAGTTGAACGGCCCGCTTGACGTTGACGGCTCTGCCCGCAGGCAGGGCGGTGCATGGCAGATCAATACCGCGGCCCGGGGTCCGGGTGGCACGCAGGCGAGTGTTTCGGGGCAGGTGGCCGAGAACGGCACCCTCAACCTGGACATCGCAGGCACGGCGCCGCTGGGGCTGAGCAAGCCCTTTATCGAACCGCGCAGCCTGCAGGGGCAGGCACGGTTTGATCTGACGGTGAATGGCCCGCCGGCGCTGTCCTCTGTCTCTGGCAGGATCACGACATCGGGCGCGACCTTGAGCGCGCCGAATTTGCGCATCGCGCTTGATGCGATGAATGCGGATATCCAGCTTGGCAACAACCGCGCCAATATCGACGTGACCGCCAATGCGGTTGGCGGCGGGCGTCTGCGGGTGGGCGGCGGTGTGACCCTGACGGGGTCCCTGCCTGCGGATATTCAGATCGCATTGGAAAACGTCGTTCTGACCGATCCTAAGCTCTATCGCACCAGTGTCGGGGGCAATCTGCGGATCGCAGGCCCGCTGGCGGGCGGCGCGCAGATCAGCGGGCAGATCAACGTGGGCGAGACCAATGTGAACGTCCCCTCGACCGGGCTGACCACCATCGGGGATATTCCCCAGATCACCCATATCGGCGCGGATCAAGCCGTGATCGCCACGCGCCGCAAGGCGGGGCTGACCGGGGCGCAGTCCGGTGCCGACCCGTCAGCAAATAGCAGCGGGGGCGGCTTTGGGTTGAACCTGCAGGTGAATGCGCCGAACCGCATTTTCGTGCGGGGCAGGGGGCTGGATGCAGAACTGGGCGGTGGGCTGACCCTGACCGGGACCACAAATAACATCATCTCTGCGGGCCGGTTTGAACTGCTCCGCGGCAGGCTGGACATTCTCGGCAAACGCTTTGACCTGGTGGAGGGGTCGGTGCAGTTCCAGGGCGATCTGATCCCCTATCTGCGGTTCGTGTCCTCGACCAAGACAAACGCGGGCGAAGTGCGGGTGATCGTACAGGGACCGGCGGATGAACCGGAGGTGATCTTCGAATCCACCCCGGAGGCACCGCAGGACGAGGTGCTGGCGCAGCTTCTGTTCGGCAAGAACATCGACGACATCTCGGCTTTTCAGGCGCTGCAACTGGCCTCTGCCGTGGCGACGCTTGCAGGGCGCGGCGGGGCCGGCGTGGTCTCGCGTCTGCGCGATGGCTTTGGCCTGGACGATCTGGATGTGACGACAACCGACAGCGGCGCGACGGCGGTGCGCGCGGGCAAGTATATTTCGGAAAACGTCTATTCCGACGTGACCGCCGCCTCTGACGGCACCGCGGATATCTCGCTGAACATCGACATCACGCCGAACCTCAAGGGCAAGGCGACACTGGGCTCAGACGGCGACAGCGGTATCGGCCTGTTCTTTGAAAAGGATTACTGAGGGTCCTGCGGCACGAAGGTCCCGAAACGCCCCTGATCGAACAGCAGGCCCGCGCCATGTCCCCGGCGCTGCGCGGCATGGGTGATCAGGCCGAGGATGATGGAATGATCCCCCGCCGGATGCACCGCATGGGTTTCGCAGTGAAAGGTGGCCAGCACGCCCGCAAGGGTCGGCGTGCCATGGGGGCCTTCCTGCCAGTCGAAACCTGAAAAATCATGACCCTGGCCCGCGAAGTGCCGGGCCAGAGGGCCCTGATCCTCTGCCAGGATGTGGATGCAGAAATGCGGGGCCTTTGCAAAGACATCATGCCGCTTAGACCGCAGCGCTGCGGACCACAGGATCATCGGGGGATCCAGCGAGACCGATGAAAAGGAATTTGCGGTCATGCCCAGCGGCCCGGTTTCCGTCTGGGTGGTGATCACCGTGACACCGGTGCCAAAACGCCCAAAGGCGGCGCGCAGCGCGGCACCGTCCTGCGCCCGGGGCGCAAAGGAAATCAAATCATTGTTCATCGGCGCCACGGGTGCCACGGCCCTGCCGATTTGTCCAGCGACGCCCATCAGGCCTGCGCCAGGGGATTGAGTACTGCGGCGTGCTTCATGCCTTCGCATTAGATTTCCATCGCGCCCAAAACATGGCGCAACAGGGGCGGTGTTGCGGAAATCCGCCCCATTTCCCGGAAAGTCCCCCACTGCAGGAACCTGCCGGGCGCGCCCGTGTTGTGTTGGCAAGAGAGGCATCGTCATCCCCCCCGGGCTGACGCTGGCTGTCGGATGGGGCCGCAGGGCACAAGGCCTTGGCGGTCACCAGGGCACCCGAATGCCGCAGAAACGGGCGTTTCAACAGCGCCCAGCAGGAGATGACTATGACACGCAACATGAAGAACATGAAAATGACCGCTGCCGCCGCCATGATTGCCGGTGTGGCCTTTGGAACAACCGCCTATGCGGCGGACAACGAGACCGTCGATCACACCGAAATCGGATCGCTGTCCTGTGATGTGGGTGATGGTACGGGCTATGTCTTTGGCTCCACGCGGGAGCTGACCTGCGTCTTCAACCCGGTGGAGGAAGGTCTGGCGGATGAGACCTATGTCGGCGAAATCAACCGCTATGGCATTGATATCGGCAAGACCCAGAACGGCCAGATGTCCTGGATGGTGCTGGCACCGACGGAATCCGAATATGTCGAAGGCGGACTGAACGGCAGCTACAAGGGCGTTTCGGCTGAGGCGACACTGGGTGTCGGCCTTGGCGCGAATGCGATGACCGGCGGTTCGGAAAACACGCTGGCGCTGCAACCGATCAGCGTGAACACGCAGACTGGCGTGAATTTCGCTGTTGGCGTGGGTGAGATCAATCTGACCCGCGTGGAAGGGTAATTCCCCTGCCCGACCCGTGAAAAGCCCCCCTCGTGGGGGCTTTTTGCGGTCTGGGGTGGCGGTGGGAAGGGGGCGGGCAATCCTGAACCACGTTTCGGCCGGGCGACCCGGCCGCTGGCAGAATCGCCCAAGGTCCTCAGCCCAGATAGATCTGACCCGGCGGGTATTTGACCCGGGGCATTGCGCGTGTGGCCAGGAAGAACCCCAGCGCCAGGGGGCCGACCCGCCCGATGAACATGATCAGCATGATCAGGGCGCGGCCGATGCCATCAAGCTCTGCGGTGGCACCCATCGACATGCCCACCGTGCCAAAGGCCGATGTCACCTCGAAGGCGAGGTCGACAAACTGGCCATCATGGCTGATGGCTATGACAAAGATGCCCGACAGGACCAGCAACATGGATATCGTGGTCAGCGCCAGCACCTTCAGCACTTCCTCGACCCCCAGCGCCCGGCCAAAGGCGTGCAGGGTGGTCTGACGGCGAAAGAATGCCACCGTTGCCAGCAGCAGGACCGCAAAGGTCGTGACCTTGATCCCCCCGGCGGTCGAGGTGCTGCCACCGCCGACCAGCATCAAGGTCATGGTCATCATGGCTGTGGAATCATGCATCCCGCTGGTGTCGATCGTGTTGAACCCTGCGGTCCGGGGGGTGACGCCCTGAAACCAGCTCGCCCACAGCCTGTCGCCAAGCGAAAGCGCGCCCAGCGTCTCGGGGTTGGTCCATTCCAGCGCTGCGAACCACAGGCAGCCCCAAAGGATCAGCAGGGCAGTGCCCATCAGCATCAGCTTGGAATGCAGGGTCAGCCGCCGCCAGCTGCGGGTCTGATAGATGTCTCCGACCACGATGAAACCGATCCCGCCCATGATGAACAGCGCCGGGATCACCAGGTTGATCACCGGGTTGCCGACCCATTGCGACAGGCTGTCGGGATGCAGGGCAAAGCCTGCGTTGTTGAAGGCGGAAATGGCATGGAATACCGCCTGCCAGATGCCGTTCCAGCCATATTCGGGGACAAAGACAAAGGCCAGCAGCAGGGCGCCGATTGCCTCGCAAAGCAAGGCGATCACGATGATCACGCGCACCAGCACCGTCAGATTGCTGATGGAGGTCTGGTTGAGATCCTCGCGCAGGATCAGCCGTTGCGGCATCCCCACCGGAATGCCAAGCGCGCTCAGCACCAGCACCGCGAATGTCATCAGCCCCAGACCGCCGAACTGTATCAGCAGCGCGATCACCGTCTGGCCGAACCCGGTAAAGGCAGCACCGGTATCCATCAGCACCAGCCCCGTTACCGTCACGGCAGAAGTGGAGGTGAACAGCGCTTCCGCCAGCCCGACGTTGCCATGATGCGAGAGGGGCAGCCAGAGCAGGCCCGCCCCGATGACGATGAAGACAAGATAGAGCAGCCCCAGAACAACCGGCGGTGGCAGCGCCAGGCCAGAGCCTGTTTTGACCCGCTGTGCGCCTCTGGCCATGTTAAAGGCTGGCCGCAAAGCTGCGCAGGTCCTTGCGCTGCCCCAGCAACAGCAGCAGGTCGTCGCGTTGCAACGTGCAGGAGGCCCCGTCCTGACCGACAAATTCCGTGCCGCGCATCACGCCGATGCAGCGCAGATTGAATTTCTCGGTATGGGGCAGATCGACCAGCCGCTTGCCCTCCAGGCTTTCGGGGATGCGGAAATTGACCACGTGGTAACCGTTGCCAAGGCTGACGTAATCGCGCACCAGCGGGTTGTGCAGCACCTGCGCAATATGTTGGCCCACTTCGATTTCGGGGTGGATCACGCGGTCCACACCCAGTTTCGACAGGATGCGGTGATGGGTCTTGGTGGTGGCCTTGGCCCAGATCTGCGGCACGCCGATCAGTTTCAGGTTCATCGCAGTCAGAATGCTGGCCTCAAGGTCGGATCCCATGGCGACAACCGCGATGTCACATTCGGCAAAACCGGCCTCGCGCAGACCCAGATCGTCCCGCGCATCCACGATCACTGCCTGGCTCAGGGATTCAGCATGGGCCGAAACGCGCTTTTCATCCGTATCGACGCCGATCACATGGTTGCCGAAGCGCTGAAGTTCCGTTGCGACGGTGCTGCCGAAATTGCCCAGCCCGATCACGCCGATTGCCCGAGTTCCGTGTCGTGCCATTGCTGCGCCTTTCCGATCCCGTTCCGTCGCTAATTAGAGCGTTCGGCGGGAAGGTGAAATACCTGTGGTGCGGAAATTGATTTGGGTCAGGTGCATCTGCGGTGTTTGCAAGCTGTGCTGATGATCACGGCGAAAGGTGGATCGCTGACAGGAATGGCAGCTTCCTCCGTTCTGCACCAGCGTAACGCCAGGCGCAGGCCGGGCAGGGGCGCTCCTGGGCCAGGGGCCGCAGAAAAACGCCCCCGCAGATTGCTGCGGGGGCGATATGTTCGCTGCGGCCCCTTAAGGAACCGGTCGGCTTTTCAGCGGTTCACCCGGTTTTCGATCAGATCGTCAACGACTGAGGGGTCCGCGAGGGTCGATGTATCCCCCAATGCGCCGAAGTCGTTCTCGGCAATCTTGCGCAGGATGCGGCGCATGATCTTGCCGGAGCGTGTCTTGGGCAGGCCGGGGGCCCATTGGATCAGGTCGGGTTTGGCAATCGGACCGATCTCGTTGCGCACCCAGCCTTCCAGCTCCTTGCGCAGATCTTCCGAGGGTTCCTCGCCGCCCATCAGGGTGACATAGCAATAGATGCCCTGGCCCTTGACCTTGTGCGGATAGCCGACGACGGCGGCCTCGGCCACTTTCTTGTGGGCGACCAGCGCGCTTTCCACCTCTGCCGTGCCCATGCGGTGGCCAGAGACGTTGATCACATCATCCACCCGGCCGGTGATCCAGTAATCGCCATCCGCGTCACGCTTGCAGCCGTCGCCGGTAAAGTAATAGCCGGGGTAATCGGCGAAATAGGTCTTTTCAAAGCGTTCGTGATCGCCCCAGACGGTGCGCATCTGCCCCGGCCAGCTGTCTGCGATGCACAACACGCCCTCTGCTGGGTTGTCGGTGATGATCTCTGCCGATGTCGGCTCCAGGATCACCGGTTTGATCCCGAAGAACGGTTTCATCGCTGCACCCGGTTTCGTTGCGTGGGCGCCGGGCAGGGGGGTCATCAGGTGGCCGCCGGTTTCGGTCTGCCACCAGGTATCGACGATGGGGCAACGTCCGCCGCCGACGACCTCGTTGTACCAGTTCCAGGCCTCCGGGTTGATCGGCTCGCCCACGGTGCCCAGCAGCCTGAGGCTGGACAGATCGCATTTGGAAACAAAATCGTCACCCTTGCCCATCAGTGCGCGGATCGCCGTGGGCGCGGTGTAGAACTGGTTCACCTTGTGCTTTTCGCAAACCTGCCAGAACCGCGAGGCATCGGGGTAGGTCGGCACACCTTCGAACATCAGCGTGGTGGCCCCGTTGGCCAGCGGGCCATAGACGATATAGCTGTGCCCGGTGACCCAGCCCACATCCGCCGTACACCAGTAGATGTCGCCATCGTGGTAGTCGAAGGTGATCTCGTGGGTCATCGCGGCATAGACCAGATAGCCGCCGGTGGTATGGACCACACCCTTGGGCTGGCCGGTGGAGCCGGAGGTATAGAGGATGAAGAGCGGGTCTTCGGCCCCCATCGCGGCAGGTTCAAAGCTGTCGGCGGCGTCTTTGGCCAGCGCGGTGTAATCGACATCGCGATCCGCGTTCCAGGGGACCTCTCCGCCAGTGCGGCGGACCACCAGGCATTTGACGGAGGCGTCGCAGGAGGCCAGCGCCTTGTCCGCATTGGTCTTGAGCGGTGTGTTGCGCCCGCCACGCGGGGCCTCGTCGGCGGTGATCACGACCTTGGCCTCTGATCCCTTGACCCGCGCGGCCAGCGCATCGGGCGAGAAACCGGCAAAGACGATGGAATGGATGGCGCCGATCCGGGCACAGGCCAGCATCGCATAAGCGGCCTCGGGGATCATCGGCATGTAGATGATGACCCGGTCGCCCCTGGTCACGCCCTGATCGCTCAGGATATTGGCCATCTTGCAGGTGTTGGCGTGCAATTCGCGGTAGGTAATGTGCAGCGCCTTTTCATCGGGGCTGTCCGGCTCCCAGATGATCGCGGTCTGATCGCCACGGGTGGCCAGATGCCGGTCAATGCAGTTGGCGCTGACGTTCAACTGCCCGTCCGCATACCAGTTGATCTTGACCTGACCGAGGGTGAAGTCCACGTCCTTGACCTGGCTGAACGGCTTGATCCAGTCCACCCGCTTGCCCTGTTCGGCCCAGAAGGCTTCCGGGTCGTTCACGGAGGCCATGTACATGCTGGCATATTGGTCGGCGTTCACATGCGCACCTTTGACCATGGCATCGGATGGCGGGTAGGTTTTGGCGTCAGACATCGGGTGTTCCTCCTTGACAGTATTCTTGCACGCATGATGAGGGGCAGCTCCCTCAAAACACATATCTCCTCTTGCGCGGGATCATAGCGCGCGCTGTAAGGATTGAAATAACCATATGGAATGGCTTGATTTCGCTGTAAAACTATTTCCGTGTTTTTGAACGACTTGTAAACCGGCCTGAAAATACGGCGCAAAATACCCGTGTTTTCAATGCGCTGTCTGTCAAATGACCCTTCCGGGGCGGGGGACAGCAATATTTGCCTTCCGCTGCTGCCGCGCGGCCTGGCCTGTCATGGCTTTTGCGATGACCCTTTGGGGTTGGCAGCCCGGGACGGTCGCGCTAGCCTTGGCCCAAGCGTGGCAGAATGGCCGCGCAGCTAGGGAGAGATATCAATGACCAACCTCATGAGCGGCGCAGCCGTCTGCGCGCTAAGCATAGCCTTTGTCACTGAAGCTGCGGCGACTGAATGGAACGTATCGGTTTGGGGCAAGCGCCGCGCCTTTACCGAACACATCGAAAAGATCGCCGAGCTGGTAAGCGAAAAGACCGGCGGCGAATTCACCATGAACGTGAGCTATGGCGGTCTGTCCAAGAACCGCGAGAACCTCGACGGTATCTCCATCGGGGCCTTCGAGATGGCGCAATTCTGTGCCGGCTATCACCCTGACAAGAACCGCGTCGTGACCGTTCTGGAATTGCCGTTCCTGGGGGTCGAGAACCTTGAGCAGGAAGTCGCAGTCTCCAAGGCCGTCTATGCGCATCCTGCCGCCGCCGACGAGATGGCGCAATGGAATGCAAAGCTGCTGATGACCTCGCCCATGCCGCAGTACAACCTTGTCGGCACCGGCGATCCGCGCACCACGCTTGAGGAATTCGAAGGCATGCGTGTCCGCGCCACCGGTGGTCTGGGCAAGGCCTTCGAGGCTGTCGGCGCGGTGCCGACCTCTGTCACATCAAGCGAAGCCTATCAGGCGATGGAATCCGGTGTTGTCGACACGGTTGCCTTTGCCCAGCACGCGCACCTCAGCTTTGGCACCATCAACCAGGCGGACTGGTGGACGGCCAACCTGAACCCCGGCACCGTGAACTGTCCCGTCGTGGTGAACATCGATGCCTACGAATCGCTGTCGGATGCGGAGCGTGAGGCGCTGGATTCCTCAGTTGACGAGGCGCTGGATCACTATCTGGCCAATTACGGTGAACTGCTCAAGCGCTGGGATGCGGTGCTGGAGGAGAAGGGCGTCGAGAAGGTCATGATCTCGCCGGAAGTGCTGACAGAGTTCCGTGCGACCGCGGCCGCACCGGCACGGGATGCCTGGATCGCTGACATGGAAGCACAGGGCCTGCCGGGCCAGGAGCTGTATGATCTGGTGGTTTCGACACTGGAAGAAGCCAAAGCCAGCGGCAGCTGACCTGACATCGGGCCGCCCCGCGATTTCCGGGGCGGCCTCTTCGTTTTTGGCGAGCAGCCCCGCGTCGGGCGGTTTCTCAAAAACGGCGAAAATGCCGAACAGGGGAGAGGGACTTATGGCCGGATCGGCGGCAGTGCTGGAGGATTCCAGCCTACTCAGCAAACTTGACCGGATGTTGCTCCCGATTGAGCGTTTTTGCGCGTTGCTCTCGGGTCTGGCAATCTTTGCGCTGATGTTCCTGGCGGCCTATTCGGTCAGTTCGCGCAAGTTCTTCGGCGCGCCGATGATGGGTTATGTCGATTACATCGAGGCCGCGATGCCGATCATCGCGATCATGGGCGTGTCCTATGTCCAGCGCGACGGCACCCATATCCGGATGGACATGCTGGTCTCGGCGCTCAAGGGCCGGGTGTTGTGGTTCTTTGAACTGGTCTCCGTCCTGCTGATCCTTTTGCTGATTGTCGCACTGACGTGGGGGGCCTGGGAACATTTCGACCGCTCGTTCGACTGCGCGCGGCCCCTGTGCAGCCGCGACAGTTCCATCGACGTCGGCATCCCCATATGGCCCAGCAAACTCGTGGTCCCGGTCGCTTTTGCCGTGCTGGCGCTGCGACTGCTGTTGCAGGCCTGGGGCTATGGCCGCGCGCTGGTGCTGGGGCTGGAGAACCCGGCGGCGGTGCCGCTGAACCTGACCATTGAAGAACAGGCGATGGCCGAGGCCCGCGCGCTTGAGGAGAACGGCTGATGGAGCCCATTGAAATTGGACTTTGGGTTTCGGGCGGCATGCTGGTCATGGTCGTGTTGGGCATGCGCGTGGCATTTGCCGCCGGTCTTGCGGGTTTTATCGGGCTGTGCTGGCTGCGCTGGAACGGCTTTGACTATGACCCCGCGCGCCTGTGGAAGGCGATCGAGATCAGCGTCAAGATTGCGGGGCTGACCCCCCATTCCAAGGTCAGCGCCCAGGTGCTCAGCCTGATCCCGGTTTTCATCATGATCGGCTATCTTGCCTATTACGCCAAGCTGACGACGGCGCTGTTCGAGGCCTGCAAACGCTGGGTTGCCTGGGTTCCGGGGGGGCTGGCGGTATCGACCGTCTTTGCCACCGCCGGGTTTGCCGCCGTGTCGGGCGCATCCGTGGCGACCGCGGCGGTCTTTGCCCGCATCGCGATCCCCGAGATGCTGAAAGTGGGCTATAACAAGAAATTCGCAGCCGGTGTCGTGGCGGCAGGGGGCACGCTGGCCTCGCTGATCCCGCCCTCGGCCATCCTGGTGATCTATGCGATCATCGTGGAGCAGGACGTGGGCAAGCTCCTGCTTGCGGGGTTCGTTCCCGGCGCATTCTCTGCCGTGGTTTACGGAGGGCTGATCATCGGCATCGCGATGGTCTGGAAGAACGTCGGCCCCCCGGTGACGGGCTTCAGCTGGAAACAGCGCTTTGAAAGCCTGCCGCCCGCGCTGCCCATCCTTGCGGTGGTCGTGATCATCATCTTCTTTGTCTACAACCCCTTTGGCGACGCCTGGGGCACCCCTACCGAAGGTGGTGCCGTGGGCGCCTTCATCGTGTTCCTGATGGCACTCTATCGCGGCATGCGGTGGGGGCAGCTGAAAGAGGCGCTGCTGGAGACCGCCAAGCTGACGGTGATGATCTTTACCATCATCTGGGGCGTGCTGATCTATGTCCGGTTCCTGGGGTTTGCGGAACTGCCCGATGCCTTTGCCTCCTGGATCACCTCGCTTGAGATGTCGCCGCTGGTGATCCTGATCTGCATCCTGCTGGCCTATGCGGTGCTGGGCATGTTCATGGATGCCATCGGCATGCTGCTGCTGACCCTCCCGGTGGTCTATCCGGCGGTCATGGCGCTGAACGGCGGCGAACTGGTGTCGGCGGCCGACAGCGCCTTTGGCATGTCCGGGCCGATGTGCGCGATCTGGTTCGGTATCCTTGTGGTGAAGATGGCCGAATTCTGCCTGATCACCCCACCCATCGGCCTGAACTGCTTTGTCGTGGCGGGTGTGCGCGATGATCTGACGGTGCAGGACGTATTCAAGGGCGTGGCGCCGTTCTTTTTCGCGGATGCGGTGACCATCGCGCTGCTGGTCGCCTTTCCCGGCATCGTCCTGTGGTTGCCATCGCTGGCGGGGTAAGGGCCGTCAGGCTGCATCCGGTTCTTCATCGGCATCGGGCAATTTCCTGTCCTCGGAAGACAGGAAAAGCCCGATGGTGCGCAGCGGCTCGAAATTTTCGCAGACCGCCTTGAAGACCACCAGGAAGGGCACCGCCACCAAAGCGCCCGGAATGCCCCAGAGCCATCCCCAGAACACCACCGTCAGGAACACGGCGACCGTGTTCATCGCCAGCCGCCGGCCCACCAGAAAAGGTGTCAGTACCTGACCTTCAAGGCTGGTCAGCGCCATGTATCCCAAAGGGGCCAGCAGCGCATAGCCGATGCTGTCAAAGGTCACGATGGCAAAGGCCCCGACAAGCACGGAGCCGATGATGCCGCCCAGATAGGGCAGAAAGTTCAGCAGGAAGGCCGCGATTCCCCAGACATAGGCCTGTGGCATGCCAAGCGCGCTGAGATAGGCAAAAAGCGCCAGACCCAGACCTGCGTTGATCAGCGTGATCGTCAACAGATAGCGCGAGACGCGCCGCTCGATGTTGTAGACCGTGGTCAGGATACGCCTCTTGCCGGCCATGGTGGGAAAGGCCTGCACCATCTTGAGATAGAACAGCTCGCCCGAGGACAGCAGAAACATCGCCAGGATCAGCGTCACGATCAGGGATGCGCCGATCTGGGTGACGGTATCGAATGCGGTGTCCAGCAGGCCCGGTTGCTGCACGATCACCTCGGGGCTCGCGTCTTTCGATTTGGTGATCTTCTCGACCTCTTCAGTAGCGGTGCGCACCCCTTCGACCGCATCCGTCATCATGCGCAGCTTTTGCTGGATCTCAGTGCCCATTCTGGGCAATTCATCGCTCCAGACTGCGACGGTGCCCGCGGAACCGCCGACAACGATGATGATCAGCAGGGCGGTCAGGGACACCAGCACCGCGCCTGAAACCGCATGGGGAATCCCGGCGCGGTAAAGCCCCCTGACCAGCGGGCTGAGGGTCAGCGCCAGCAGGAAACCCAGCATGATCGGCAGGATCAGATCGCGGGCGAAATAGCAGGTACCGAAAAGCGCGACGAGCACCAGGAACTGCAGGGATCGTCGGATCGAAGTCAGGTTGTCCAATGAGGTCTCCGGCAGCGGCAGATGCAAGGCAGTGCAGACTCAACACCCGCTGCTTGCAAAAGGTTCCGCGAATTCCGCCGGGGGATGATTCCGCGGTTTCGGCATTTCGCGGTTTCACTGGCGCGGCTTTACAGGCAGCTTGTGCGCAATTTCAGGGATTCGCGACCAAACGGGAAGGACATGCGCATCATGGCACGACACGGGGGACAATTGCTGGTGGATAGCCTGGTGGCGCTGGGCGCAACCAAGAGCTTTGGCGTGCCGGGGGAAAGCTATCTGGCGGTGCTGGACGGGATGCATGACACCGGCGGCACATTCGATTTTGTCCTGTGCCGGAACGAGGGCGGTGCCGCCTTCATGGCTGCCGCATGGGGCAAGCTGACCGGCAGCCCCGGCATCTGCATGGTCACGCGCGGGCCGGGGGCGACCAATGCCTCCATCGGGGTGCATACCGCGCATCAGGATTCCGCGCCGATGATCCTTTTCGTCGGGCAGATCGGCACCGACCAGCGGGGCCGCGAGGCGTTTCAGGAGGTCGATTACCGCGCCGTTTTCGGCACGCTGGCGAAATGGGCGGTCGAGATTGATCACGTGGACCGCATTCCCGAGATCCTGGCGCGGGCCTGGACAATGGCCACCACGGGCCGTCCCGGCCCGGTGGTCGTGGCCCTGCCGGAGGACATGCTGACCAGCATGAGCGATGCTGAGCCCCTGACCGGTCCCGCCCGGATCGAAGAACCGGCACCCAGTGCCGCCACGATGCAGGATGCGCTGGCGATGCTGGGTGCCTCCGAGCGTCCGCTGATCCTGACGGGCGGTTGCAACTGGACCGACGCCGGGCGCACCGCCCTGGAAGAATTCGCCGAAGCCGCCGATATTCCCGTGGTCGCGGCCTTCCGCTTTCAGGACCGGTTCAACAACCTGTCCCCGGTCTATTGTGGCGAGGCAGGGGTGGGGATGCCGCCCCATGTCAAGGATCTGATCCGCAATGCCGACACCATTCTGGCGATCAACATCCGCTTTGGCGAGATGACGACAGATGCCTACAGGCTGCTTGATGTCCCGCATCCGAAACAGAAGATCATCCATGTCCACGGCTCCAGCGAGGAGATCGGCAAGATCTACATCCCGACCCTCGGCATCACCGCCGGGCCGAACGCCTTTGCCGCAGCACTGACCCCGATCACCGGCGGCTGGGCCGACTGGCGTGCCAAGGGCCGCGCGGCATGGGAGGCGGGTTTTGACGCGCCTGCGCAGCCGTCGCCCGTCGACATGGCGATTGCCACCGCCCATCTGCGCGCGGTCCTGCCGGAGGATGCGATCCTGACCAATGGGGCGGGGAATTTCACTGTCTGGCCCAACAAGTTCTACAAGTTCGGCCCCAGGGCGCGGCTGCTGGCCCCGCAATCGGGGGCGATGGGATACGGCCTGCCTGCGGCCATCGCGGCCAAGGTGGCACATCCGGAGCGTACCGTGGTCTGCTTTGCGGGCGACGGGGATTTCCAGATGAACTGTCAGGAACTGGCCACCGCCGCGCAGGCGGGCGCACAGCCGATCGTGCTGATCGTGAACAACGGCATCTATGGCACCATCCGCGCCCATCAGGAGCATCACTATCCCGAACGGGTGTCCGGCACGACCATGGTGAACCCGGACTTCACCACGCTTGCCAAGGCCTATGGTTTCCATGCCGAAAGGGTTGAGACCACCGCCGATTTCGCTGCCGCCTTTGACCGGGCGCTGGCCTCTGAGACCGGCGCGGTGCTGGATCTGAACGTCTCTGCCGAGGCGCTGACGCCCCGCATGACCCTGTCGCAGATACGCGACGCGGGGCTGGCCGCAACAAAAGCCACAGGCTGAAGCGCCGCGCCTGCGGCTCCGGGGCCGCTTCAGCTGCGGGGCGGCCCCGCCGGGGTCAGCGCGGCAAAGGGCTTGCCCGTGGCCACCTCGTATTCCACCTCATCCCAGAAGCCGATCAGGATACCTTGCTCCGCCGCCATGCCCCTGCTTTGAAAGCACCTCTTTGGTTGCGGTGACCCGGGTGTGGTGGCGCGTGGCCCAGGCCAGAAGCGCCTTTTCCATCCGCGCCCGGACGGCAACATGTTCTTCGGTCTGCGACCGCCCGATGTCCGCCACCTCGTCGGGGTCGGTCTCCAGGTCGAACATCACCGGGTCGAACCCTTCGCAGCGCACGTATTTCCAGCGCCCGTCAAAGATCATCACCGTGCGGGCGTCCTCTTGCGGCATGTCCAGCGCCTTGGCCATCTCCGATCAGCTGTAGTCATGTTCGCTGATCGGGGCGGGTACGATATGAGGGCTAATGCGGCTTGATATAGCTCAGGTGGCACAGCCAGGGTTCATCGCGCGTCACCGCGTCCTGCATGAAGGCGATGGCGCGGTCGGTCATGTAAGCGGTTTCGGAATGTTCCTCGGGGACATTTGCAGGCAGCCGGGAATTCTTCAGCAGCCAGCCGGACAGCCGCGCGCCGTCCGCGTCCAGCCCTGAATTGGCAAAGTCGCCCCAGGGGTTGGCGCTGTCAAAGCCGTGGCGCACCAGATAATCGTCATAGGCTGACCACTGCTGGCGCGGGCTGTCCTACCTGATGGCGTAAAGGCGGACATGGACCTGTTGCAGATGCCGCGCGCCCACACCCATGAACAGCGTCCGGTTCACCCAGTCGTAACGCGCATCGCCGGTTTCAAGCCGCGCATGGGTGCGCATGTAATAGCTGTCGGCGGATACCTCTTCGCCCCGCATGATCGCCGCCAGCACTTCCGGCGGGCCATGGCGCAATCCGTAGTTCACGATCTCGATCGTGGCGCCGTCGTGGGTTTCCATCGCGTAGCGGGTATCGAGTTCGGCCAGACCGTCCGCAAAGATGGTCTGCCAATCCGCGCCGAGGTTCAGCAGCTTGCCACGCAGCAACGGGCCGCTGACCGTGCCGCCGACAATGGGGATGATCCGTCGCTGGCCCGCCCGGCCGGGACCCATCTCGCGGATCGGGTCCAGCTCCACACTCAGGTCGCAGGCGTGTTCCAGTCTGGGTTCAGGCAGGTTCATCGGTTAGATCCTTATCTCATTAAACTGTTTACCTGCTAAACAATATCCTGTAAACTTCCCCCAGGCAAACAGGGGAGGTGCGCAGTATGGCTGCAGGGGCAAAGGTCCGGGAGATGGACCAGGATGATGATGACGTCATATCCGACCTTGAACAGTTTGTCGGCTACAACCTCAAGCGCGCCTATGTGATCGTCCAGGCTGATTTCCGTAATGCCCTGGGGCAGGACGCATTGGCCCCGCGGGTGTTCTCGGCGCTGTCGCTGGCGGTTCAGTTTCCCCACATCTCGCAGAGCAAATTGGCCCGCAAGCTGGGGATTGAACGGTCCGGCCTCGTGGCCATCGTCGATGAGCTGGAAGGGCTGGGGTATCTTTCGCGCGCAACCGTGCCGGGCGACCGTCGGGTTCAGGCGCTGGTGCCGACAGAGAAGGGGCGCCGCGCCTATGCGGAGGCGGTTGCCACCGTGCGCGCCCATGAAAAGGCGTTGCTGGCCGATCTCACAGCGGCAGAGCAGCAGACCCTGATCCGCCTGCTGCGCAAGATCAGATCGAAAGGAGAAACGGAATGACCTTGCAGGACTGGAGCGGCCATGCCGCGATCGTCACCGGTGGCGCTTCGGGTTTGGGTGCGGCGACCGCCGCCCGTCTCGCTCAGGCCGGGCTGAAGGTGATGCTGTTCGATCTGAATGCGGATCAGGGAGAGGCCCATGCCGCCCGCATCGGCGGCGCGTTCAGCCGTGTGGATGTTTCTGACCGCGCCTCCGTGGCAGAGGGGATCGCGGCGGCGGAGGCTGCCTTTGGCGTGCCGCGCGTCCTCGTGAATTGCGCAGGCATCGGCGGCGCGGCCAAGACCGTCTCGCGCGGGGCGGCACATGATCCCGGCTTGTTTCAGAAAACCATCATGGTGAACCTGATGGGCAGCTTCAACTGCGCCTCGCAGGCGGCGGCGCGCATGGTCGCCGCAGACCCGGTGGATGACGATGGCGCGCGCGGCGTGATCGTCAACACCGCGTCTGTCGCGGCCTTTGACGGGCAAATCGGGCAGGTGGCCTATTCCGCGTCGAAAGGTGGCATCGTGGGCATGACCCTGCCGATGGCCCGCGATCTGGCCGACAAGGGCATTCGCGTCTGTACCGTGGCACCGGGGCTGTTCCTGACACCGCTTCTGGATGAACTGCCCGAGGAAGTGCAGACCGCGCTCGGCGCGCAGGTGCCATTCCCCTCACGCCTCGGCGATCCGGAAGAATATGCCGAGATGGTCAACCACATCACCGTGAACAAGATGCTGAACGGCGAGGTGATCCGCCTTGATGGCGGCATCCGCATGGCCCCCCGGTAAAGACAGGAACCTGAGATGAAAACCGAGACCGGATTGAAAGAGTCGGACTTCTGGCGGCCGGCGTTCGACTATGAGACGCGGCCCGACGGCACGATCCTGATGCGCCAGCGCGGCGCGCTGGGTGACTTCGAGGCGACGCTGGCGGATTACTTTGACAAATGGGCAGATGCCACGCCGGACAGCGCATGGATTGCCCGCCGCCACCAGGGCGGCGACTGGCGGCGCATCTCATACGGTACGGCGCGCAAGCAGATCCGCGCCATCGGAGCATCCTTGCTGGCGATGGGGCTGGGGCCGGACAGGCCGCTGCTGATCCTGTCGGAAAACAGCCTGGAACATGCGCTGCTGGGCATGGCCTGCGCCTATGTCGGCATTCCCTATGCGCCGGTTTCCCCCGCCTATGCGCTGGTGTCCAAGGACCATGCGAAACTGCGCGACATCGCCGCGACATTGTCTCCAGGCGCGCTCTATGCCGATGACGGCGACGCCTTTGCGCCCGCGTTCAGCGCCATCGCCGAGGAAGGCCGGCAGGTCATTGCCCTGCGCAACGCCGGGCAGGGGGCGGTCAGCCTTGAGGACCTGCTGGCGGGTGATCCCTCCGGGGCAGAGGCCGCGCGGGCCGCGCTGAGTGATGAGACGGTGGTGAAATACCTGTTCACCTCGGGTTCCACCGGCTCGCCCAAGGCGGTGATCAACACCAACCGCATGATCTGCGCCAGCCAGGCAATGATCCGCGACTGCTACCGTTTCGTGACGCGCAAGCCGCCGGTCGTTCTGGACTGGGCGCCGTGGAACCACACTGCGGCAGGCAACAAGGTGTTCTATATGGTGACCACCAATGGCGGCACCTATTACATCGACGATGGCCGCCCGGTGCCGGGCAAGTTCGACGAGACCCTGCGCAACCTGCGCGATGTCGCCTGCAGCTGGTATTTCAATGTTCCCGTGGGCTACGACATGCTGGTTGCCGAACTGGAAAAAGACGCGGCCCTGGCCGAGAACTTCTTTCGCGACCTGGGCATGATGTTCTACGCAGGTGCCGGGATGGCGCAGCTGACCTGGGACCGCCTGCGCGCTGCCGGGCGCAAGGCAACGGGGCGCGAGGTGCTGCTGGCCACCGGGCTGGGGGCCACCGAAACCGCCCCCTTTGCGCTGGCCTGTACCGATGTGCAGAAGAAATCCGGCAACATCGGCGTGCCGGCACTTGGGCTGACCCTGAAACTGGTGCCCAACGGCGGCAAGCTGGAGGCGCGGCTCAAGGGGCCGACGATCACGCCGGGCTATTATGGTGACCCCGCCAAGACAGCAGAAGCCTTTGACGAGGATGGCTTCTATTGCTTTGGCGATGCGCTGCGGCCTGCCGACCCGGATGATTACGCCAAAGGGTTCTTCTTTGACGGGCGCATTGCCGAGAACTTCAAGCTGACCACCGGCACCTGGGTTGCGGTGGGCGCGGTGCGCGCGGCGCTGGTCGATGCCCTGGGCGGTTTGGTCCGGGATGTGGTGATCGTGGGCGAAAACCGCAGCGAACTGGGCGCCCTGCTGCTGTTGTCGGACAAGGGCGCAGCGATGGGCGACGACGCCCTGCGCGCCGCCTTGGGCGAGAAACTGGCCCAGGCTGCCAAATCCGCCACCGGCTCTGCCGCGCGGGTGCGCCGGGCGGTTGTCCTGCAGGATGCCCCCAGCTTTGATCGGGGTGAGGTGACCGAAAAGGGGTCTCTGAACCAGCGCGCGATGCGCTCGAACAATGAAGAGCTGATCGAACGCCTTTATGCCGATGAACCGGCTGCGGATGTGATCACGGTCTGACCGTTCAGGCCTCGGCAGCGCTCGCCCCGCGCCGCGCCAGACCCCGGCGCAGGGCAAGTGCGGCCTCAACCACGGCCAGCAGGGTGATCAGGATCAGCAGGGGCGTCGTGCCTACCTCAACGATCATCCAGCCTGCGATCAGCGGAAAACCGAAGATGCCGATGAAATAGGTCAGTGCGAACAACTGCAGGGTCTGCGCGCCCAGATCGTCATCTGCGTCGTCGGCGGCCATCGCCACCAGCACGGGATAGGACACCCCGTAACCCAGCCCGAAGAGCACCGCGACCAGCACGTAAAGCGGCAGGCTGTCGCCGCTGACCACGAACAGGGCAAGCCCCGCGCACATCAGGCATTGCAGCAGCGCGATGGTCATATAGGGGTTCGCGCCCCCGGTGAACCGGGCCATGACCAGCCGGAAAATCACCGAGGTCAGCGTGTAGCTCATGAAGAAATAGGCATAATCCAGCCCGCGCGCATCGGCAAAGACGGTCTGGAAATTGTTCAGTCCGGCAAAGATGCTGGCCCCCAGAAAAACCATGAAGACCGGCAGCCGGGCAGGTGATCTGAGCACGCCGGCGACCGCAGCCAGCGTGATGCGCGAAGGTGCCTCGGGCCGCGCGTTGACCGCCTGCGCCTTGATCGGGCGGTCCAGGGCAAGGAACAATGCAGCGCTGACAAGGCAAAGCGCGCCGTTCAGCACAAAGGCGTCGCGGATGGCAAAGCCCGCATCCTCCATCGCAGAGGCGATCACCGGGGCAAAGCCGAAACCGGCCATCACAAAGACCGAAAGAAGCGTGAAATAGCGCACCCGCTCATCCGCGCGCACCAGCCGGGACATGACGATGGGCCCCAGCGAATAGGTCAGCCCCCAGCCGAACCCCAGAAGCAGGCTTGCCGCCGCCAGTCCCGGGCCAACGCCCGGCACGGTGCCATAAAGGAACAGGGAGGCGGAGATGGCGATACAGGCCATGCCCAGCGTGCGCAGGCGGCCCAGAAGGTCCGAGAGGTGCCCGGAGAAATAGACCGTGATCACAGTTGCGGCCGTCGTCAGCAGCAGCATCGTGCCCACGACCTTTTCGTTGGCGCCGAAGCTGTCGAAAAGCCGGGGTAGCATGAAGGTCAGCCCGTAGGCGCCGGCCTGAAACAGGATCGCGGCATAGTAGAGCGGAAAGATCAGTTTACGGGACATGGCCGGACCTGCGTGAAGGCTGTTGCCCCCCGTGGTAGCAGCCGCCGCAGGCGCGGGCCATAGCCGCGCATGCTTGCGTTATTTGAAGCTGTCGATGAACCAGACCAGCCAGAGCGTGATTGCCGGGAATGAAGCAAGGATGACAACACGTATGATATCGGTGAGCACAAAGGGCAGGGCACCCTTGTAGGTCTCTGAAATCGGGGTGTCTTTTGCCATGGAGTTGATGATGAACAGGTTCATCCCCACGGGCGGCGTGATCAGCCCCACCTCGACCACGATCAGCACCAGGATGCCGAACCAGAGGCCAAAGTCCGCGGCCGACATGCCAAAGTCCAGCACCATCATGATCGGAAAGATGATCGGGACCGTCAGCAGCACCATTGACAGCGAATCCATCACGCAGCCGAAGACGAGGTACATCAGCAGCACGAGGGTCAGCACGAACCAGGGCGAAAACCCCTGTTCCCCGACCCAGACAGAGGCCGATTGCGGCAGCTGTGTCAGCGACAGGAAGTTGTTGTAGATGCCGGCCCCCAGGATGATCAGAAAGATCATCGCGGTCGATCCGGCGGTGGACAGCACCGCTTCGCGCAGGCGATCCCATGACATCTCGCCCGATACCAGTGCGACCAGCCCGGTCCCTGCGGCCCCGACGGCGGCGGCTTCGGTGGGTGTGAAAATGCCCGCATAGATTCCGCCGACCACGGTGACGAAGATGGTGATCACCGGCCAGACCTTGCCTAGGGCGATCATGCGTTCGCCCCATGGCATCCGGTCGCGCACGGCGGCGGAATTCGGTGACAGGCGCACCCAGATGGAAATGGCGATCATATAGCCGATGGCGGCCAGGATGCCGGGGATCAGGGCGGACACGAACAGCTTTTCAATGTTCTGTTCGGCCAGGATCGCATAGATCACCAGGATCACCGAAGGCGGAATCAGGATACCCAGCGTCCCCCCCGCCGCCAGCGCACCGGTGGACAGTGAATTGGGATAGCCATAGCGGCGCAGCTCGGGCAGGGCGACCTGACCCATGGTGGCGGCGGTCGCCAGCGACGAGCCGCAGATCGCGCCGAACCCGGCGCAGGCCCCCACGGCAGACATCGCCACACCGCCGCGACGGTGGCCCAGAAAACTCTCTGCGGCCTTGAAAAGAGAGGCCGACATGCCCGACAGCGTCGCAAACTGGCCCATCAGCAGGAACAGCGGAATGATCGAGAAGGAATAGTTGGAAAACGTGCCATAGGTCAGCGTCTTCAACTGGTTCAGGGTCATCATCGGTGTGCCGACGACCAGATAGGTTCCGCCGACCCCGACCGCGATCATCGCCAGCGCAATGGGCGCGCGCAGAAAGACCAGGATCAGCAGGACCGGAAACGACCAGAGCGCGAGTTCAAAGTTCGACATTTCTATTCCTGTTGTTCCATACCGGTCAGCCTGCGGGCCGAGCGCCAGACGCAAAAGAGGGCAACGATCACGAAGCCGATGGCCCCGACCAGCGAGGCCGCAAATCCCTGCCAGACCGGGATCTGCGCGATCAGGGTGGTTTCGCCGTAAGACAATTTGTCCATCATGCCGAGGTAGAGCCGCCAGGTGCCGATCGCGGCGACAAAGGCCATGCCGATGTTGAACAGCAGGTCCAGCGCCCGGTCGAAGCTGCGCGGCATGAAGGTTTGGAACAGGTCCACCCGTGCATGTGTTTCACGCATCTGGGCCCAGGGCAGAAAGGCAAAGATCGCCGTCGCCATGCCGATCTCCGTGATGTCGTAAATGCCCCGGATCGGGCCAATGCCGATATCCAGCGGCACAAAGGCACGCCCGATGATCGACATGCAGGTGATCAATGTGATCAGGATCAGGATGCCACCACCCGCAAACGCCAGGCTCCGCGCGATGAAATCAGCCAATCTGTAACTTGCCGCGTACATCCGTCACTTCCCGTTTGAGGCAGAGGGCCCGAAGGCCCTCTGTGATGTCAGATCAAGACTTCAGGTTGCATTTTCGGCGATCAGGGCCTTGGCCCGGTCGATCAGCCCCTGGCCGTCCAGGCCCTTGCCGTCCATCTCGGCGACCCAGCGGTCGATCACCGGCTGCGCGGCCTCTTTCCAGCGGGCGACTTCTGTCTCATCCAGCTGGATGATGTTGTTGCCGTTCTTGACCGCCAGTTCACGTCCCGGCGCGTCATTGTCCCACATCACCTGCGAGGCGAATTCGGACAGTTTTGCACCGGATTCAGCGTCCACGATGGCCTTGAGGTCATCCGGCAAGGCGTCATATTTCGCCTTGTTCATCACCAGCACGATGGTCGCGGTATAAAGCGATTCCGCCCCGGTGAATTCGGTGTGGTTCGACACCAGTTCGGACAGGCGCACCGCCGGGGTGACCTCCCAGGGGATCACGGTGGAGTTGATGACACCTTTCGAAAGCGCCTCGGGGATTGCGGGCAGGGGCATGCCGACAGGGGTGGCCCCCAGTTCGGACAGCATGTCGTTGATCACGCGGGTGGGGCCGCGCACGGTCTTGCCCTTCATGTCCTCCAGCTTTTCGATGGGGTCGGTGGAGTGGATCACGCCGGGGCCGTGAACCCAGGCACCCAACACCTTGAAATCGGCATATTCGTTGGACTGGAAATCCTCTTCGACCATCTGCCAGAACGCCAGCGATGTGGCGACCGGGCTGGTCATCATGAAGGGCAGCTCAAAAACTTCGGTGCGCGGGAAGCGCCCCGGCGTATAGCCGACCACCGTCATCGACAGATCGACGACGCCGTCACGGGCCTGATCCATCAGTTCGGGCGGACGCCCGCCAAGGGACATCGCATCGAAATGCTGCACGTTCAGGCGGCCATCCGACGCCTCTGCCAGACGCTCGCCCCAGGGCTTGAGGATCTTTGCGGGCACCGTTGCCACGGGGGGCAGGAACTGGTGCAGGCGCAGGGTGACTTCCTGGGCCAATGCAGCGCCGGGCATGGCGGCCAACATGGCCGTGCCGACAGCGGTCGTTTTCAGAAACTCTCTTCTTTTCATGGTCTTCCTCCCTGTTGTTGTCTGTTCCGCCGCGCCGGGCCTCCTCGCCCGGCATGGCTTATCTGAACTTCGGCTCGCGCTTCTCAAGAAAGGCGCGCAGGCCCTCTTTCGCCCCGTCCGACGTTTGCGACATGGCCGCCGCAAGGCTTTCGGTAAACAGGCCGTCGTGGCGCGACATATCGCTGATCCGAGAGATCGCCTGTATCATGAGGTAATTCGAAAACGGCGCGTTGTCTGCTATTTTCCGTGCAAGCTTGCGTGCCAGCGGCAGGGCTTCACCTGCGCCGACGCTGTAATGCGCAAGCCCCATCGCCAGGCCTTCCTCGGCGCCGTAGTTTCGGCCCGTCAGCATCATTTCACGCATCCGGTCGGCGCCGATGATGCGGCTCACGCGCACCGTGGCCCCGCCACCGACAAAGATACCGCGCCGCCCCTCGGGCAACTGGAACCGCACATCAGGCTCCGCGATGCGCACATGTGTCGAGGTGGCGATCTCAAGCCCGCCGCCGATCACCGCACCGGTCATGGCGGAGATGACGGGCAGGGGGCCGAATTCGATCAAATCGGCCACGCGATGCCAGTTGCGCGAATGGTAGACCCCCGCGACCGGGGCGCGCTGTTCATGTTCGGCCAGGTCCAGGCCGGAACAATAATGCCCGCCCGCGCCGGTCAGGATGACGGCATTCACACCTTCGGGCGGTTTGGAGAAGAAGGCATCAAGGTCCTCGATCAGCGCCTCGTTCATTGCGTTCCGCTTTTCAGGGCGGTCGAAAATGATCGTGGCAATGTCGCCGTCAATTTCCACACGGGTGGCTTTGCCGGTGCTCTGGCCATTCTCCATCGGATTCTCCCCCTCCTGGTCGGTCTGGATTTATGTTGTACAGCTTAACAGTTTTCTTGTATAGCGGTTTTTGACGTCAACGTTTTCGGGGAGGCAAACAGGATGGTCGATTTCAGCAAGGTGAAGGCGATTGATTTTCACACCCATGCAGAGGAACCCTGCTGCGACCACCGTGATGACGGGTACAATGAATTTCAAGCGGGCATGGCGGCCTACTTCAAGAATCCCGCCGGGGCCGAAGGCATGTTGCCCACAGTTCAGGACACCGCCAGCTATTACCGCGAACGCAACATCGCGGCAGTGATCTTTCCGGTGGATGCAGAGCGCGAGACAGGGTTTCGCCGCTATTCGAACGAGGAAGTCGCGCAGATCTGCGCCGAGAATGACGACATCCTGATCCCCTTTGCCTCTGTCGATCCACACAAGGGCAAGGCTGGTGCGCGCGAGGTGCGCCGCCTGGTGCGTGAATTCGGCGTGCGCGGGTTCAAGTTTCACCCCACCATGCAGGGCTTTTTCCCCAATGACCGGGAAGCCTGCTACACCGTGCTGGAAGCCTGCGCCGAAGAGGGCGTGATCACCCTGTTCCACACCGGGCAGACCGGTGTCGGCTCCGGCATGCGGGGCGGCATGGGGATGCGGTTGAAATACTCCAATCCGATGCACCTTGATGACGTGGCGGTGGATTTCCCCGACATGAAAATCATCCTGGCGCATCCGTCGTTCCCCTGGACCGAGGAAGGTCTGGCCGTGGCCCAGCACAAGCCCAACGTCTATTACGACATGTCCGGCTGGTCGCCGAAATATTTCCCCGAGACCTTCATCCGCTATGCCAATTCGATCCTGAAAAAGAAGATGCTCTTCGGATCGGACTGGCCCGCAATCACGCCCGACCGCTGGCTGGCGGATTTCGAAGCGGCCCCCTTCAAGGACGAGGTGCGCCCGCTGATCCTGAAGGAAAACGCGCTGCGCCTGCTGGGAGAAACTGCCTGAGGCGCAAGCGAAAGAATAAGACACACAATTCTGGGAGGAGACCTGTGATGTTGAAGACAATCGGAACAACTGCATTGATGTGCAGCACGGCCACGCTGGCCATGGCACAGATGCAATGCGAAGGATTGACGCCCGAGGCGCTGGGCCTGAGTGGCGTCAGCTTTACCGAAGTGGCGGCAGTGCCTGCGGGCGATGACAACCCCGCCGCCCAATGCCGCATCCGCGCCGTCACCGCCGAACGCAAAGGCACCGACGGGCGCGACTATGCGCTGCGGTTTGAACTGGCCCTGCCGGATGTCTGGAACGGCGATTATGTCCACCAGTTCAACGGCGGCAACGACGGCGAGGTCAAACCCGCCACCGGCGGCATGGGCGCGGGCACGGGCGAAGAGACACCTCTGGCGCGCGGTTTTGCCGTCGTCTCCTCGGACGCAGGCCATGATGGCAAGGCGGTGGCGGACGCGGGCCTTGCCGGTGGCGCGCGCTTTGGCTTCGATTTCGAGGCGCGGCAGATGTACGGCTACAAGGCTGTGGCGCTGCTGGACCCGCTGGCCCGCCAGACCGTCGAGGCCTATTACGACAATGAAATCGGCCACAGCTATGGCGTTGGCTGCTCCAACGGCGGACGGCACGCGATGGTCGCTGCATCACGGATGCCGCAGAGCTTTGATGGCCTGCTGATCGGCGCGCCCGGCTTCAACCTACCCAAGGCGGCGCTGCAACATGCGGTTGACGTGCAGGCGCTGACAGCGGTCACCGGCGATCTGGCCACGGCCTTCAGCGCCGCTGATCTGCAAACGGTTGCCGATGGCATTCTGCAAGCCTGCGATGCGCTGGACGGGATTGCGGACGGGCTGGTGATGGACACCGCCGCCTGTCAGGCCAGCTTTGACAGTGCCGCGCTGCAATGCGCGGAGGGTCAGAATTCCGCCTGCCTGTCGCCTGAACAGGTGACGGCGCTGAACACCATCCACGCAGGGACACCTGATGGCGGCACCCCGTTCTACAGCGATTTTCCCTGGGATGCGGGCATCGCGGGCGGCGGCTGGCGGTTTTGGAAACTGGAAAGCCCGATCCCGCCATGGGAGAAGAAACCTATCATCGCGGTGATGGGCGCGGCCTCGCTGGCGCAGATCTTCACCACGCCCCCGACGGAAGTGGCAGGCGACCCCGCCGCGCTGGAACAATTCCTGAAGGATTTTGACCTCACCGCCCGCGCGGACGAGATCTTTGCCACCAGCGATGCCTTTCCTGAATCGGCAATGGAGGTGATGACCCCACCGGGATCGGACAACCCCGAACTGGCGGCTTTCCGCGATGCAGGGGGCAAGATGATGGTGTTCCATGGCGTGTCTGATCCGGTGTTTTCCGTGAATGATACAGCAGATTGGTACGCCAAGCTGGATGCGAACAACGGCGGCAAGGCGGCTGAATTCGCCAGGTTCTACCCCGTGCCCGGCATGACCCATTGTTCGGGCGGCCCTGCGGTGGAAGGGTTTGACATGTTCTCGGACCTGGTCGCATGGGTTGAGAACGGCACCGCGCCGCAGGCCGTGACCGCAACGGCACGGGCGTCGAACCGCGATCTGCCCGAGGCGATGGCGGGCATCTCGCGCCCGCTGTGTCCGGCTCCACAGGTCGCCCGCTACACCGGCGGTGATGCGGGTATGGCGGAAAGCTTCACTTGCGAATAACATGATTGTCACGGCGCGGGGGCTCCGGCCACCGCGCTATTTCAGCCTGAGAAAGGTTCATGATGCCCACGCTTGCCCCATTGGACGAAAACATCACGCTGGCGGAGCTTGATCGCGACCCGTACCCGATCTACCGGCGCCTGCGCGCCGAGGCACCGGTGCTGCGGGTGAAATCCGCCGGACGCACCCTGCTGACCAAGGCGGAAGACACCAAATACGTCAAGGACAACCCGGAGATCTTCAGCTCGGACGATCCAAACACGCCGATGAAGCGTGCCTTCTGGGCCCATACGCTGATGCGCAAGGATGGCGAGGATCACAAGCGCGAGCGGATGGCGATGGCCCCGGCCTTTGCCCCCAAGGTGATCAAGAACGACTGGATGCCGCAATATGTGAAGATCGCCGAGGAATATGTGTCGCGCCTGCCGCGCGGCGAGATTGTCGATATCTTTGCGGTCCTGTCGGGTGCCTATGCGGCGCGGGGCTTGGCGATCCTGCTGGGGATGCCCGAAGCCTCGGATGAGGACATGATGGAATGGTCGCAGGCGCTGATCGAGGGGGCAGGCAATTTCGGCTGGGCCGATGCGCCCTTTGAACGGGCCGACCGTGCCAATACACTGATCCATGCGCTGCTGGACAGCATCCAGGACCGGCACCGCGCCGAGCCGGACAATTCGGCGTTTTCCGTGATGCTGAACGCCGATGATCCGATCGAGGAAAAGCAGATCTATGCCAATATCAAGATCGCCATCGGCGGCGGCATCAACGAGCCGCGCGATGCGCTCAATACCATCCTTTATGGCCTCTTGACCCACCCGGACCAACTGGCCGAAGTCCGCAGGAATGATCACTGGGAACAGGCCTTCGAAGAAGGCGTGCGCTGGGTCGCGCCGATCCAGGTGTCGTCGCGGCTGGTCACGCAGGATACCGAATTGCGCGGCTACATGATCCCCAAGGGGGATACGGTGATGACCATCCAGGCCAGCGCCAACCGGGATGAGGACATCTATCAAGACGGCGAAACCTATAACGTCTACCGCGACAAGGCCCCGCATCAGGCCTTTGGCAACGGGCCGCATTTCTGCCAGGGCACCCATGTGGCACGCCGGGCAGTGGGGCAGATCATGCTGCCGATGCTGTTTGACCGCTTCCCGAAGATGAGCATTCCCGACACGGATGCTGTCATCTGGAAAGGCTTCGGCTTTCGCGGCCCGATCCAGATGCCGGTCCTGCTGCAGTAACGGCAAAGCCTTTATGCATCCCCCTTTCCGGTCCCGGCATGCTGAACCGGCAGGTCGCGGATTCAGGCGCCGCTTATTCGCAAAGAAAGGTTGATACTTTCCGCGCGGAAAGTCATGGTTGCGGGTGTAAAAATACTGCGAGGGCCACATGTCATCGAAGACAATCAGGAACATGGAGGAATTTGCCGCCGTCAGCGGCATTTCCCGGCCTACCGTTTCAAAATACTTTCACGATCCCGAAAGCGTCCGGGTCTCGACCCGCGCGAAGATAGAGGCGGCGATCGAGAAATACGATTACCGCCCGAACCTTTACGCGATGAACCAGAACCGCAAGCTGACCAAGAATGTCGGCATTGTGGTGCCGCTGCTGACGGACCCCTATTTTGCGGAAATCGCCCGCAAGCTGGAACGCCATTGCATCGAGGCGGGCTATCACCCCACGCTGTTCAGTTCACACGGCGATCCCGCGCATGAGACGGATGTGCTGAATTCCCTGCGCGCGATCCGGCCCGCCGGTGTGCTGCTGGCCCCTCTGGGCCGTGCTTCCGATCACGGGGCGCTGGAACGGTTCTGCGCGGATGTGCCGACCCTGCTGTTTGACAGCAACGTGGGCGAGCTGGGCCTTGCCTTTGTCGGTTCGGACAACATCCAGTTCACCGCCCATATCACCGATTACCTCTGCCGCACGGGCGAGCCGCCGTGCTTTTTCGAGATGAAGCGCCCGACCAACCCCAACGCCCACCGCCGCCGCCAAAGCTATCTCGACGCGATGCAGGAATTCGGCCTTGAGCCACATGTCATCTCTGTCGAAGGCGATGGCTGGGATTTCGAGGAAATCGGGCGTCTGGGGGGGCATACCGCCTTTTCCGAAGGGCTTTTTCCGACCAATACGATCCTGTGCAGCAATGACCGGCTGGCCATTGGGCTGCTGACGGCCTGCTATGAAAAGGGCGTTGCCGTGGGGCGGGGGCCGGATTGCACCGTGCGCGTGGCGGGGCAGGATGGCCATCCGCATTCGCGCTATACCTGTCCGCCTCTCACCACCATTTCCCATGCCTATGACGCTGTTTCCAAAGCAGCTTCCGATGCCTTGTTCGCGGCGATCAACGGCCAGGTGACGCCCTGGAGCAGCACGCGGCTGGAGGGCAGGCTGATCCTGAGAGACTCCGCGTGATGCGCAAATAGTTTACGCGCGATAAATTTTAGTTGACGCCGCGTACATCTCTACCTTAGGCTCCGAACAGAACGTCCAACCAGGGAGGATAACGGATGTCTTTGAAGAGCACGCTTGGTGCTGCAACCGCGCTTGGGCTGATCGCAGCCAGCAGCGCATATGCAGACAGCCACAGCCCATCCATCACCATCGCCACCGTCAACAACGGCGACATGATCCGGATGCAGGGCTATACCGATACATTTACCGAAGCGACCGGCATCGCCGTGGAATGGGTCACGCTGGAGGAAAACGTCCTGCGTCAGCGCGTGACCACGGATATCACCACCAAGGGTGGCCAGTTCGACATCATGACCATCGGCATGTACGAAACCCCGATCTGGGGCGCGCAGGGCTGGCTGGTGCCGCTGGACGATCTTTCTGCCGAATATGACGCCGGTGACATCCTGCCCGCAATGGCGGGCGGTCTGTCCCATGACGGCACGCTTTATGCCGCACCTTTCTACGGCGAAAGCTCCATGATCATGTACCGTACGGACCTGATGGAAAAGGCCGGGCTGGAAATGCCCGAAGCCCCGACCTGGGACTTTATCGCCGAAGCCGCCGCCGCGATGACCGATCGCGACAATGAAATCAACGGCATCTGCCTGCGCGGCAAGGCCGGCTGGGGCGAAGGTGGCGCTTTGATCACCGCGATGGCGAACTCCTTTGGCGCGCGCTGGTTCGACGAGGACTGGAACGCCCAGTTCGACACCGAGGCCTGGGCCAACACCGTGAACTTCTACAAGAACATGATGGATGCCTCCGGCCCCGCCGGTTATGCGACCAATGGTTTCAACGAAAACCTCTCGCTGTTCCAGCAGGGCAAATGCGGCATGTGGATCGACGCGACGGTTGCGGCCTCCTTCGTCACCAACGCCAATGATTCCACCGTTGCCGACAGCGTCGGTTTTGCGCTGGCACCCGATAACGGCCTGGGCAAGCGGGCCAACTGGCTCTGGGCCTGGGCCCTGGCGATCCCTGCAGGCACCCAGCAGGAAGCCGAAGCCAAGCAGTTCATCGAATGGGCAACCTCCAAGAGCTACATCGAACTGGTGGCCGAGAAAGAAGGCTGGGCCAATGTGCCCCCGGGCGCGCGCAAATCGCTTTACGAGAACCCCGAGTACCAGAAGGTGCCCTTCGCGCAGATGACGCTGGACAGCATCCTGTCGGCTGACCCGGAAAACCCGACCGTCGATCCGGTGCCCTACGTCGGTGTCCAGTTCGCCGCGATCCCCGAGTTTGCCGGTATCGCGACCGAGGTGAGCCAGGAGTTCTCTGCCGCCTATGCCGGTCAGCAATCCGTCGAGGATGCCCTGGCCAAGGCACAGGACATCACCAACGAAGCGATGGAAGCTGCCGGTTACCGGTAAGCCACCGACCTGATCCCATGGGGCGGCGCACCGCCCGCCCCATGGTCTTTGATCACTGCCGATATTTCACCAACGTCCTGTCACCGGACGCCTGAGCCGGCGTTCCGTCAAATAAGGAGACGTATCCCATGGCGACCAAGGCTTCCCGATCCGCCGCCAGACTGATGATGGCCCCCGCCGTGATCCTGCTTTTGGGCTGGATGCTGGTGCCTCTCACGATGACGCTGTGGTTCTCGTTCCGAACCTATTTGCCGCTGCGCGGCGGTGACCAGGGCTGGACCGGTTTCGACAACTACGTCCGCTTTGTCACCTCCAGTTCCTTCTGGCCCGCCGTTTCGACCACCCTGATCATCGTCACCGGCGTTCTTGCCATTACCATCGCTCTTGGTGTCCTGTTGGCGATCCTGCTGGATCAGCCGATGTGGGGGCAGGGGGTTGTGCGCATCCTGGTGATTGCACCCTTCTTTGTCATGCCCACCGTCTCGGCGCTGGTGTGGAAGAACATCTTCATGGATCCGACCAACGGGCTTTTCGCCCATCTGTGGCGGTTCTTCGGGGCGGACCCGGTCAGCTGGCTGTCGAATGCCGCGACCCCGTCCATCATCCTGATCGTCAGCTGGCAATGGCTGCCCTTCGCGACCCTGATCCTGCTGACCGCGATCCAGTCGCTGGACAGCGAACAGCTTGAGGCCGCCGAAATGGACGGCGCATCGCCCCTGGCACGGTTTTTCTACATCACCCTGCCGCATCTTTCCCGCGCCATCACCATCGTGCTGCTGATCCAGACGATCTTTCTTCTGGCCATCTTTGCCGAGATTTTCGTCACCACCGGCGGCGCCTTCGGCACCCGGACGCTGTCCTACCTGATCTTCCAGCGCGTGCTGGAAAGCCAGAACATCGGTCTGGGCTCTGCGGGCGGTGTCTATGCCATCATCCTTGCCAATATCGTTGCCATCTTCCTGATGCGCATCGTCGGCAAGAACCTTGATACCTGAGGGAGGAAGAGACGAATGGCACGTTCCGTCACAACGCAACGCAAGACGATCAACACCACCATCGCGTGGATCATCGGCCTGCTGATCTTCTTTCCGATCCTCTGGACGATCCTGACCAGCTTCAAGACCGAGGCCCAGGCGATCAACGATCCACCCCTGTTCCTGTTCTTTGACTGGACCACGGAGAACTATGCCACCGTGATGGAGCGGTCGAACTACGCACGCTTCCTGTGGAACTCCATCGTCATCGCGGGTGGCTCGACCCTTCTGGGCATCATCATCGCGGTGCCTGCGGCCTGGTCGATGGCCTTTGTCCCGTCCAAACGGACCAAGGACATCCTGCTTTGGATGCTCTCGACCAAGATGCTGCCGGCGGTGGGGGTGCTCTATCCGATCTACCTGCTGTGCATCCGGCTGGGCGTGCTCGACAACCGCGTGGCGCTGGTCATCATCCTGATGCTGATCAACCTGCCGATCATTGTCTGGATGCTTTACACCTACTTCCGCGAAATTCCTGGCGAAATCCTGGAAGCCGCGCGGATGGACGGGGCCACGCTCAAGGAAGAGATCCTCTATGTGCTGACGCCGATGGCGATCCCCGGCATTGCCTCCACGCTGCTGCTGAACTTCATCCTGGCCTGGAACGAGGCGTTCTGGACCCTGAACCTCACCGCAGCACAGGCGGCACCGCTGACCGCCTTCATCGCCAGTTATTCCAGCCCCGAAGGGCTGTTCTACGCCAAACTCAGCGCAGCATCGACAATGGCCATCGCGCCGATCCTCATCCTTGGCTGGTTCAGCCAGAAACAACTCGTCCGCGGCCTCACCTTTGGCGCCGTGAAATAGGGAACCGGAAATATGGGACAGATTGAACTTAAACAGGTTACGAAATCCTTTGGCGATGTGCAGGTCATCCCGCCGCTGGACCTGACCATCAAGGATGGCGAATTCACCGTCTTCGTCGGCCCCTCGGGCTGTGGCAAGTCCACCCTGCTGCGGCTGATCGCGGGGCTGGAGGACATCACCACCGGCCATATCGAGATCGACGGCCAGGATGCAACGGATGTGGTCCCGGCACGGCGCGGGCTGGCGATGGTATTCCAGTCCTATGCGCTTTACCCGCATATGACGGTGCGCAAGAACATCGCCTTCCCGTTGAAGATGGCCAAGATGGACCAGGCCGAAATCGACCGGCGCGTGGATGCGGCGGCACAGGTGCTGAACCTGGCAGACTATATCGACCGCCGCCCCGGCCAATTGTCCGGCGGCCAGCGCCAGCGGGTCGCCATCGGCCGCGCCATCGTGCGCGAACCGGCGGCCTTCCTGTTTGATGAGCCGCTGTCAAACCTCGATGCCGCCCTGCGCGTGGGCATGCGGATGGAAATCTCCGAACTTCACAAGAAGCTGGCAACGACGATGATCTACGTCACCCACGACCAGGTCGAGGCGATGACCATGGCCGACAAGATCGTGGTGCTGCAAGCCGGCGTGATCGAACAGGTGGGCAGCCCGCTTGAACTTTACCGCACCCCGCGCAACACTTTCGTCGCCGGTTTTATCGGGTCGCCCAAGATGAACCTGATCACCGGCGAGGAGGCGGCGAAACATGACGCCCATACCATCGGCATCCGGCCCGAACATATTGACGTGGTCGAAAGCGAAGGCACCTGGCAGGGCACCGTCGGCGTGGCCGAACACCTTGGCTCCGACACGTTCTTTCACATCCACAACACCGGGCTGGCCGACACGCTGACCGTCCGTGCCATTGGTGACATCAGCCTGACCCATGGCGATACGATTCATCTTTCGCCCCGTGCGGATGAAATCCACCGCTTTGATGCAGCAGGATTGCGGATCGGATGAAGCGACTGGCAGGAAAGACCGCGCTGATCACCGGCGCGGCGCGGGGCATCGGACAAGCCTTTGCGCAAGCCTATCTGCGCGAAGGCGCGCAGGTGTTGATCGCGGATATCGACGAGAAACGAGCAGTGCAGACAGCCACGGCGATGGGCGAAAACGCCTGCGCCGTGGCAATGGATGTGACCGATCAGGCCAGCATCGACGCAGCGATCGAAGCGGCGGTCGCCCGTTTCGGCAAGATCGACATCCTGGTCAACAACGCCGCGATCTTTACCGCGGCCCCGATCATCGAGATCACCCGCGAGGACTATCAGCGCGCCTTTGACATCAACGTGTCAGGATGCCTTTTCACCCTGCAGGCGGTGGCACGGCAGATGATCGCGCAAGGGGTCGGCGGCAAGATCATCAACCTGGCCAGCCAGGCGGGCCGCCGCGGCGAGAGCCTGGTCGCAGTCTATTGCGCGACCAAGGCGGCGGTCATCAGCCTGACCCAATCTGCCGGCCTGAACCTCATTCAACACGGCATCAACGTGAACGCCATCGCCCCCGGCGTGGTGGAGGGGGAGCATTGGGACGGCGTCGATGCCTTCTTTGCCAAATACGAGAACAAGGCCCCGGGCCAGAAAAAGCGCGAAGTCGGCGAGGCCGTGCCCTTTGGCCGGATGGGCCGGTCCGGGGATCTGACCGGCATGGCCGTCTTTCTCGCCACTTCCGAGGCGGATTACATCGTTGCCCAGACCTACAATGTGGACGGCGGCCAATGGATGAGCTGAGATGAAACTGTCCAACGCCACACTCCCCGACCTGCCGGACGACATCCTGCGGCCGGTCTATGACCGCAGCACCCTGACGCCGGGCATTGTCCACATCGGCGTGGGCAATTTCCACCGCGCACATCAGGCATGGTATCTGCACCGGCTGATGCAGCAGGGCGCAGCGCTCGACTGGGCGATCGTGGGCGCCGGGGTTCGCCCCTATGACGAGGCGATGCGCCTGCGGCTGGCCGGGCAGGATTACCTGACCACATTGATCGAATTGTCGCCCTCAACGCAGTCAGCAGAGGTTGTGGGCGCGATGATCGACTATGTGCCGATCGAGGAGGGCAACGGCCCCCTGATCGCGCGCATGGCACAGCCCGACATCCGCATCGTGGCCCTGACGGTGACCGAAGGTGGCTATTTCATCGACCCGGTGAGCAAGGCCTTTGACGCGACCCATGCAGATATGCAGCATGATGCGCAGAACCCGGACAATCCGCGCACTGCCTTTGGCGCGATGGTGGCGGCCCTGCGGCTGCGCCGCGATGCGGGCACAGGCCCCTTTACCGCGCAAAGCTGCGACAACCTGCAAGGCAACGGCGATATTCTGCGCCAGATCATCGTCGGCCTGGCCCGGATGCAGGACCCGGAGCTTGCGCGCTGGATCAATGGCAATTGCAGCTTTCCGAATTCGATGGTCGATTCCATCGTGCCCGCCACTGGCCCCGCCCAGATCACCCAGGCCCGTGCGCTGGGCATCGAGGATGCCGCCCCGGTCTGCCACGAGAATTTCCGCCAATGGGTGATCGAGGATGATTTCTGCGCCGGCAGGCCCGATTGGGATCAGGCGGGGGCAACATTTTCGAACAATGTCCACGCCTATGAAACCATGAAGATCCGGATCCTGAACGCCGGGCATCAGGTGATCGCGAATGCGGGTGAAATCCTGTCGCTCGCCACGATCTCTGACTGCATGGCAGATCCCGAGGTGGGCGGGCTGTTCCGCAAGGTGGCGCTGCGTGAAATCGTACCCCATGTCTCGCCTGTGCCGGAGATGACCCCGGTGGCCTATGTCGAGCTGATCGCGGCGCGGTTCTCCAATCCGAAGATCGAGGATACAACCCGCCGCGTCGCCTTTGACGGCAGTTCGCGGCACAGCGGATTCGTGTTGCCTCTGGTGCGCCGGGCGCTGGCGGGGGGGCTGCCGCTGGACGGTCTGGCCCTGGTCGAGGCCTGCTGGGCGCGGATGTGCGAAGGCACCCGCGAGGATGGCAGCGTGATCGAACCGAACGATCCGATGTGGGACAAGCTGACCGAAACAGCCAAAGCCGCGCGCGACCGCCCCGCCGCCTGGCTGGAGATGACAGGCATCTACGGCGACCTTGCCGGGCAGGAGGTCTTCTCGCAGCGGTTCGAACATTGGCTGCATTTCATCTGGCAGCAGGGCGTCCGGTCGGCGCTTCACGAATATTGCAGGGCGGATGGCCGCAAACGGGGATAGCGGAAGATGGTCTTTCGCTGGTGTCCCGTCAAGGGAACCATTCGCGCCTGATCCCACATCCTTTACGGGCGTGGGAGCGATGATTAATCTGCAAACCAGCACCGCAGGCTGAACGGGGCAACGTTCCGGGAAACCGGGGGCTGTTCATTCGGGATGTGTTTCTGTTAGTTCAGCGGGCTGCCGGTGGCGCAATGTCGCGCCACCGGTGGTGAAAGCTCGAAAGTCGCACCGGTCAGGTCAAGGTTCTATGCTGAATTCTGAAAGAAACAGAGTGGTCCACGTCGCGTCCCGGTTATCCGTCGCCCCGATGATGGATTGGACGGACCGGCATTGCCGCTATCTGCATCGGCTGCTGAGCAGGCGGGCATTGCTGTATACGGAGATGGTGACCGCGCCTGCGCTGGTGCGCGGCGGCGCGGTGCATTTGCTGGAACATGACGTCAGCGAACACCCCGTGGCGCTGCAGCTTGGCGGTTCCGATGCGCGTGAACTGGCGCAGGCGGCGCGGCTTGGGGCGGATGCGGGCTATGACGAAATCAACCTCAACTGCGGCTGCCCTTCTGACCGGGTGCAATCGGGCACCTTTGGCGCGGTGCTGATGAAAGACCCCGCCCGCGTGGCGGATTGCGTCGCCGAGATGCGGGCAGCAGTGGATGTGGAGGTGACGGTCAAATGCCGCATCGGCGTCGATGATCAGGAACCACGCGACGTCCTGCCGGATTTTCTGGCCCGGATCGTGGCCGCCGGCTGCACCCGCGTCAGCATCCATGCACGCAAGGCCTGGTTGCAGGGGCTCAGCCCCAAGGAGAACCGCGACATCCCGCCGCTGGATTACCCGCTTGTCCACCTGATGAAGGAATATTTCCCCAACCTGCATATTTCCGTCAACGGCGGCATCGGCTCGCTGGAAGAGGCGGAGGCCTTTCTGGACGGGGGGCTGGACGGCGTCATGGTCGGGCGCGCCGCCTACCACAGCCCGGCCGATATCCTCTGCACGGCAGACCGGCGCATCTTTGGCGCAGGCCCTGACAGCACGCCGGAACAGGCCGTCCGCGATATGCTGCCCTATATCGAGGCGCATCTGGCGGGGGGCGGACGGCTGAACCAGATCACCCGGCACATGCTGGGCCTTTTCGCGGGCCGCCCCGGGGCGCGCGGCTGGCGGCGGAGCCTGTCCGAAGGGGCCAGCAAACCGGGCGCGGGGCCGGAACTGGTGGCGCAGGCACTGGCCGAGATCGAGGCGCTGGCGCAGCAGGCGCAGGCGGTGTAGCACGGGGCGTCAAAGAGGAGATACCCCATGCCAGAGACGATGCTTTTGATCCAGATGGGGGTGCTTCTGGCCTTTATCGGTGCCTTTGCCGGTGTCCTTGCGGGGCTTCTGGGTGTCGGCGGCGGCATCGTTCTGGTCCCTGCGTTTTTCTATGCCTTTCAGACGCTTGGCTATGAGGGGCCGCAGCTGATGCAGATGTGTCTGGCGACCTCTCTGGCGACAATCATCGTCACATCGGTCCGCTCCGTGCTGAGCCATAACCGGAAGGGGGCCGTCGATTGGGACATCCTGCGCGGCTGGGCACCGGGAATCGTGATCGGGGCCGTGCTCGGGATGCTTTTGGTCGCTCAATTGCGCTCGGGCACCTTGCAGGCGATCTTTGGCGGTCTTGCGCTGGTTGTGGGCCTCTACATGGGGCTGGGCCGGTCGGAATGGCGGTTGGGGGCGGCAATGCCGCGGGGGATCACCCGGGCGCTGCTCTCGCCCGCTGTCGGCTTCCTGTCGGTCCTCATGGGCATCGGGGGCGGCAGTTTCGGCGTGCCGTTGATGAGCCTTTATGCCACCCCGATTCACCGCGCTGTCGCCACGGCAGCAGGCTTTGGCGTGCTGATCGCGGTGCCATCTGTCATCGGCTTCCTGTTTGTCCCGATGACCACGGGCGCACCGCCGCTGACCATCGGGACAGTCAACTTCGTCGCCTTTGGCATCGTGATCGCGATGACGCTGATCACCGCGCCGCTGGGGGTCAGGCTGGCCCATGCGATGGACCCGAAACCGCTCAAACGGGTGTTTTCGGTCTTCCTGATCCTTGTGGCGCTGAACATGATCCGCAAGGCATTGGGCTGGTGAGTGGCTTCCGCGTATTCGACCCGGACCCGGCCACCCTGCGCTGGGTGCAGGCAGCGCAGCGCGCTGCGCTGGAGCTTGCGCGCGATCCGGCCATCCGTGCCGATAACCTGCGCCACGCGGGCACCTGGTTTGTTGGCGTGGACGCGCTGCCCAATGATCCGGACGGCAGCATCGGCGGTGTGCCGCTTCATGGCCCCTGGGTGGATTTCATCGTACCGCCGGACCACTGGCACCGCGCGCAGCTGTCCATCGTCTATCCCGGCTATCCGGGGCAGGACCCGTCAGAGAGTGACGCCAACCACCGGTTCCGGATCAACCGTCATGCCGCGCATGTGGACGGGCTGCTGCCCGAGGGTGCGGCCCGCCGCCGCTACCTGCGCGAGCCGCATGGTTTCATCCTGGGCCTGCCTTTGAACCAGGCGGATGCCGCACCGCTGATGGTCTGGCCGGGCAGTCACAGGATCATGGGCGATGCCCTGCGCCGCGCCATCGGGGACAGCGCCCCGGAAACGGTTGATCTGACCGAAGCCTACGGTGCCGCAAGGCGCCGGGTTTTCGAGACGATTGAACCGGTGCAGGTTCTGGCCAGACCGGGGCAGGCCACCTTGCTGCACCGCCATCTCTTGCACGGTGTCGCCCCCTGGGCCGATGGTGCAACAGCCCCGCCGGAGGGTCGGATGATTGCCTATTTCCGGCCACAAATTTCCGCCGCCGCTTGGCTGAACGGCTGAACTTCCGCCCGATTTCCCAACAATCACCTCGACCGCGCCTCATTGTTGCCTTTTCCTGCGTCAATTCATGGACCATAAATTTTTTGATCTTGGGACGGCAAAATGAACATTATTCTGACAGGACCCGACGGCGCAGTGGCGTTTTGGAACGCCGCTCAGAAAGGGCGCAAAACAATGGCATTCGGCAAACTCCAGGCCGCGGCAATGGAGCGCAAATGCAGCTTTGCCCGGCTGAGCCGTTTCGCGGCCAACGGCAACCACGCCCCGACGGGCGCCGAAGGGGCGATCACCGCGGATTTCGGGCTCGACCTGCTCTACCAGATTGCCGGCAACCGCTGACAACAACCCGCTTTTTTCAAGTTTATTTTCGCTGTCGCGCCATGCGCGCGGCCCGGCCGCCCCGGCGTTTGGTCAGCTGACCCGCCCGGCCCGGCAGTTCCGCCATGATCTCGCGCCGTTCTTCCGGTGTCATCCGGGACCAGCGTCCAATCTCGTCAATCGACCGCAGGCACCCTGTGCACAGCCGCGACTCCGGATGCACCACGCAGATCTTTACGCAGGGGCTTTCGATTTCGGCGCGTTTCCAGATTTCGTCAGTCATCCCCGGCTCCCTGCCTGCGCATCACCGCCAGACGGTCCAGCGCGCCCTGCAGAATATAGCCCGCTGCGACGTGATCAATCACTTCCGCGCGACGCTTTCGTGTCGTATCCGCCTCCAGCAGCGCGCGTTCGGCCGCCACTGTGCTCAACCGCTCGTCCCAGAAGGTGATCGGCAGCGGCAAAAGCCGGTCGAAATTGCGGGCAAAGGCGCGGGTGGACTGGCAGCGCGGCCCTTCGGAACCGTCCATGTTGCGCGGCAATCCCAGCACCAGACCACCGATGCGCCGGTCGCGGATGATCTCTGTCAGGCGCGCGGCATCCAGTCCGAATTTCTTGCGCCGGATGGTTTCCAGCGGCGTTGCCACGCTCAGGAAACTGTCGCTGACCGCGACACCGATGGTCTTTTCCCCCAGATCGAGCCCGATCAGCGCGGACATCGGGGGCAGGGCAGCGGCAAATTCCGCCATCTCTTCGTATATCATTCCGCCACCCCGGCCTGCTGACCCGCGCGGTTGATGATATCCAGCGCGGCGGCATCCCCATCAAAGACCTCCAAAGCGTTGTCATAGATGCGCCGGGCTTCCTCGGCGCGGTCCAGCACCGCCAGCGAGGTGATCAGCCGCGCCCAGTCTGTCGCTGGGCCGCCCTCAGTCGCCAGACGGTCAGACAGGCCTGCCACCATGCCGCCGATCATCTCCATGCGGTCTTGCGCGCTCATGTCCGCCGCGGCCTCGATGTCCTCGGCAGAGGGGCCGCGCGCCGCAGTTGGCTGCGGCATTTCATAGTCCACCCCGGCCAGCGCCGCGACCGGCATGATCTGGGCCCGGATCGGGGCGATCCAGGGCGAATCCTCGGGGCCGCGCCGCAGCAATCCGTCCCAAATGCGGAAGGCGACATCCGGGCGTCCGGTCTGCACCATCATCAACCCGACATAATAGCGCGCCCGCCCGTCCTGCGCATCGCGCGCCAGTGCCGCCCGCAGCGCCGTTTCCGCCTGAGGAGAGACATATCCCCCCGCCGCCAGAATCAGGAATTCGCCGTAATCGCTGTAATCGGCTGCGGTGGCGCTTTCGCCCTTGATCCGCAAAACTTCTTGCTGCGCCCCTGCCGCCGCCGAGAAATTGCCGATCCGGGCCTCGTTGCTTGCCAGCAACCGGTGGCCCTGCAAATCTTCCGGCCGCGTCGCGACCGTTTCGCGCAGGCGGGTCATCAGGGTCTGGAATTCTTCGGTGATGCCCGGTTCTGCGGGCATCGGCGGCAGGCTTTCCTCGGCTGTCTGTTGGCTGGGACGGTTCTCGCGCATCTCTTCGGCAAAGGCGATCCTGTCGGCGAGACCCAGGTCACCATAGCCCGGCGCACCCAGCGTGCGGTAAAGCAGCAGAGATCCCGCAACCACCACAAGCGCCAGCAGCCCATAAAGGACGTGCGGTGACCCCTTGCCGGCAGCGGGGGCTTTCCCGGCTGCGGAACCCAACGCCAGAATGCGGCGCGAAATCTCTGTCCTTGCGCGTTCGGCATCCTCGGCGGGGATGACGCCACGTGCCACGTCGCGTTCGACTTCGGCCAATTGATCGCGGTAGACCCGCAGATCGTAGGATGCCGCATCCTCCGTCCCGGCCCTTGCGCCACGTGCCATCGCGCGCCCCAAAAGAGCAGCGACCATGATCGCCATCGCGCAGGTGATGATCCAGAACGTCATGCAGTCCCCGACAGATTCGAATTCAAGAATACCTAGTCATTCAACCCCATGCACAAAAGGGGACATTTTGACCACCCTCACGGCGCGCCTGCAACAATCGCGACCCATGTCGCAAATTTGCCAAGGAGTGCCGTGGCCATTATTCCTTTTTTGGTCAAGACAGCCAGAACGGGGTAAGCGACCGCGCACTACCCGAATCTGCCTACTCCAGCCAAGCAGGGACCCAGAGAGCATGAAGAAATATTCCGTTTTTGCAGTGGCCCGCGAAGCGATGCGCCACCACAGCGGTTGGACCCGAGCCTGGCGCGACGCCGAGCCGAAAAAGCGCTATGATGTGATCATCATCGGCGCGGGCGGGCACGGGCTGGCCACGGCCTATTACCTGGGCAAGAACTTTGGCATCACCAATGTGGCGATCCTGGAAAAGGGCTGGCTTGGTGGCGGCAACACCGGCCGGAACACCACCATCATCCGCTCCAACTATCTGCAGGACCCGTCAGCGGCGATCTACGAAAAGTCGCGCTCGCTCTACGAAACCATGAGCCAGGACCTGAACTACAACGTGATGTTCAGCCCCCGTGGCGTGATCATGCTGGCCCAGACAGAGCACGAGGTGCGCGGATACAAGCGCACCGCCCATGCCAATGCGCTGCAGGGCGTGACCACCGAATTCATCAGCCCCCAGCGGGTCAAGGAACTGGTGCCGATCATCGACCTGGACGGGCCACGCTACCCGGTGCTGGGCGGGCTGTGGCAGGCGCGCGGCGGCACTGCGCGGCACGATGCCGTGGCCTGGGGCTATGCGCGGGCCTGCTCAGACATGGGCATGGATGTGATCCAGAAATGCGAAGTGACCGGCATCCGCCAGACCGGCGGCAAGGTCACCGGTGTCTCCACCACCCGCGGCGACATCGACTGCGACAAGTTGGGCATGGTGGTCGCGGGCCATTCGGGGCATCTGGCCGATATGGCCGGTTTCCGCCTGCCGATTGAATCCGTCGCCCTTCAGGCGCTGGTCAGCGAGCCGATCAAACCCTGCATGGATGTGGTGGTTATGGCCAACACCGTGCACGGCTACATGTCGCAATCCGACAAGGGCGAGATGGTGATTGGCGGCGGCACCGACGGCTACAACAACTACACCCAGCGCGGGTCTTTCCACCATATCGAGGAAACCGTGCGCGCCCTGATCGAAACCTTCCCCATGGTCAGCCGCCTCAAGATGCTGCGCCAGTGGGGCGGGATCGTCGATGTCACCGGCGACCGCTCGCCAATCCTGTCCAAGACCCCGGTCGAGGGCATCTTCGTGAACTGCGGCTGGGGCACCGGCGGGTTCAAGGCGATCCCAGGCTCGGGCTGGGCCATGGCCGAACTGATTGCCAAGGGCCGCTCGCCCCTGACCGACGCCTTTGGCCTGAACCGCTTTACCGAAGGCCGCTTCATCGACGAATCCGTTGCGGCAGGGGTGGCACACTGATGGCTGCGCATGCGATGTTGTCCCAGAGCTTGCACGGCACAGGCGATAATGCGCCGGTGCGTGATGTCGCGCTGTCCGCAGGCCGGAACCGGTTGGTTACTTCTTTCGTTGAGTCCCTGATCAAGGGAAACGATGGAGAAACCAAGTCATGGCACATTCTGAAGACACAAACCCCGAGCACCGCACCACGGCGGAGCGCAACACAACAACAACCACAACCACCACGTCGGGTGGCAACAGCGTCGGTATCATCGTCGCGGCGCTGGTCCTCATCGTGGCGGTCCTTGCCTATTTCGTCTTTGGTGGCGGCTTTGACGGGGCCGGTAACGGCGCCAATGATGTCAACATCACCGTTGAAGGCACAGAGCCTGCGGCACCTGCGGCCGACAGCGAAGCGCCTGCGCCTGCCACGGAAAACAGCGGCGGCGACGCAGCCGCACCTGCTGCAACCGAATAAGACCAACGACACCACCTGCATTCAGGCTGATGCCCCTGCGGGCATCGGCCTCTTTGCCGTTCTCTCGCCCTTTTCGCGCCTGTCTGCGCCCCAATGCCACGGGACATCGCCATGCTGACCATCCATTGTCCGAACTGCGGCGTGACCGCAGAGGAAACCGAATTCCACGCCCACGGCGAGGCGCATCTGAAACGCTTTGGCCCCGGATCATCCGAGGATGAATTCGAAGGCTACCTCTTCATGCGCAAGAACCCCAAGGGCGTGCATTTCGAACGCTGGCGGCACCAGTACGGCTGCGGGAAATGGTTCCATGTCGCGCGCTGCACCATGACGCTTGAAGTCTTCGGCAGCTACAGCGCCCAGACCGTCGAGCCGCCGCAGGAGATCATCGACGCCATCCAGGACAGGCGCCCCGATTTCGCAGCAGGTCCGGCAAGATGATCCCGGCCCCCCGCTTTTTTATGCCACAAAATACTCCCGCCGGAGGCATCCGTACCCTCCGCCCGCACAAAGGTTCGCGTTCATGAGCACCAGACTTGCCACAGGCGGACGCCTGCTGAACACCGCCAAACCGGTGAATTTCACCTTCAACGGCAAGCAGTTGCGCGGCTATGAGGGCGATACGCTTGCCTCGGCGCTGCTGGCGAACGACCAGATGCTGATGGGCCGGTCGTTCAAGTACCACCGCCCGCGCGGCGTGGTTGCGGCAGGCCCGGAAGAGCCCAACGCATTGGTCAATCTGGGCCGCGAAGGCCGGTTCGAGCCGAACCAGCGTGTCACCACGACCGAATTGTTCGACGGGCTGGAGGCCTCCAGCCAGAACCACTGGCCCAGCCTGGAATTCGATGTGGGCGCGATCAACACCCACCTCAGCAAATTCCTGCCCGCGGGCTTCTATTACAAGATGTTCATGTATCCGCGCAGCTTCTGGAAACATGTCTACGAGCCCTTCATCCGCCACTCCGCCGGTCTGGGCAAGGCACCCAAGGCGCGGGACGAGGACACATACGAGCACTTCCACGCCTACTGTGACGTTCTGATCGTCGGTGGCGGGGTCGCGGGGCTGGAGGCCGCGCGGACCGCAGGCCGCAGCGGCGCGCGTGTGCTGCTGCTGGAACAGACCAACCACTTTGGCGGGCGCGCGCCGGTCGATGGTGGCACTGTCGATGGCAAGCCTGTGGATAAGTTCGTGGAGGAAATTCTTGAAGAGCTTTCGCAGATGGAAAACGTCCAGCTGCGCCCGCGCACCATGGGGGCAGGGGTCTATGACCACGGCTATGTCCTGGGCTATGAACAGCTGACCGATCACGCACCGGCCAAGGCAGGCCCGCGCCACCGTCTGTGGCGCATCCGGGCAGGTCACGTGATCACCGCCACCGGTGCCATCGAACGCCCCCTCAGCTTTGCCGGCAACGATATTCCCGGTGTGATGCTGGCCGGCGCCATGCGCGATTACCTGGTGAACTTCGGCGTATCGGTCGGGGATCGCACGGTATTGGTCACCAACAACGACAATGCTTACCTTACGGCAATTGCGCTCAAGCACGCTGGCCTCGACGTGCCTGCGATCCTCGATGCGCGCGTGCTGCCGCAGGACAGCGAGCTGGTCGCGCAGGCCCGTGCCCTGGGCATCCGCATTCTGATGGGCCATGCGATTTCCTCCGTGAAAGGTGGCAAGCGTGTGACCGGTGTCGCGATCTGTTCGCAGGCGGGCGAGGGCGCGGTGCTGGAAGAGATCGCCTGCGATGCGGTTGCCATGTCCGGCGGCTGGTCTCCGGTGGTGCACCTGTGGTCCCATTGTGGCGGAAAACTGCGTTGGGACAGCAAGCGGGCCTGTTTCAGCCCGGATGTGGATAACCCGCCAAAAGGCGCGGATGGCGTCGGCTTTGTCACCACCGCAGGGGCGGCTTCGGGCATGTTCCCGCTGGACGACGTGCTGCATGACGCGCATGCGGCGGCAGATGGTGTGATGACGACACTGGGCTTCAAGATGCCCCGCGACATCAGCGCCCCCAGTGCCACCCGGCGCGAGGAGGCACCGCTGGCACCGGTCTGGATGATGCCCAATGGTGCCAGCGCCAAGCTGCGCGAAAAGACCTGGCTGGACTACCAGAACGACGTCAAGGTCTCCGACGTGCGTCTGGCGGCTCAGGAAGGTTTCGTCAGCGTCGAACACGCCAAACGCTACACCACGCTGGGCATGGCGACAGATCAGGGGAAACTCAGCAATATCAACGGGCTTGCCACGCTGGCCGGTGCGCTGGATGCAGAGATTCCGACGGTCGGCACCACCACGTTCCGTCCGCCCTATCACCCCATTTCCATAGGCGCGATCGGGGGCGGGGCGCGCGGTGCCACCTTCCAGCCGCTGCGCCGCACTCCGATGCACGGCTGGCACGACGCCAATGGCGCGGAATGGGAGCCTGTCGGCCAGTGGCGCAGGCCCTACGCCTTCAAACGTGGATCTGAAAGCACCCATGACGCGGTCATGCGCGAAGTGAAGAACGTGCGCGAGAACCTCGGGTTGCTCGATGCCTCCACCCTCGGCAAGATCATCGTCAAGGGGCCGGACGCGGGCCGTTTCCTCGACATGCTTTACACCAACATGATGTCGACCCTGAAGCCGGGCAAATGCCGCTATGGGCTGATGTGCAACGAAAACGGTTTCCTGATCGACGACGGCGTGGTTGCCCGCGTCGACGAAGACACCTGGCTGTGCCACACCACCACCGGCGGTGCCGAAAGCATCCATGCCCATATGGAGGAATGGCTGCAGACCGAATGGTGGGACTGGCAGGTCTATGTCGCCAATGTGACCGAGCAATATGCGCAGATCGCCGTGGTCGGCCCCAACGCCCGGCAGGCGCTGGAGCGCCTGGGTGGCATGGACGTCAGCAAGGAGACGCTGGGCTTCATGGATTGGGCTGATGGCACACTGGGCGGCTATCCCTGCCGGGTCTATCGCATCTCCTTCTCGGGTGAGCTGAGCTATGAGATCGCGGTGGATGCCAGCCATGGTCAGGCGCTCTGGGATGCGCTGATGGCGTTGGGCGCGGATCTGGGCGTGATGCCCTATGGCACCGAGGCGCTGCACATCCTGCGCGCCGAAAAGGGCTTCATCATGATCGGGGACGAGACGGATGGGACCGTGATCCCGCAGGATCTGGGCCTGAACTGGGCAATCTCCAAGAAGAAAGAGGATTACCTGGGCAAACGCGCACAGGCGCGCAGCCACATGACCGACCCCGAGCGCTGGCAACTGGTCGGGCTGGAAACCACCGATGGCAGCACTCTGCCGGATGGTGCCTATGCGGTGGGCGAGGGGACCAACGACAACGGTCAGCGCAACACCATCGGGCGGGTCACCTCCAGCTATCATTCGCCCAACCTGAACAAGGGGATCGCCATGGGGCTGGTCCTGCACGGACCCGACCGCATGGGCGAGGTGATCAGCTTCCCCGGTGTGGACGGCAAGGTTTACGAGGCACGGATCGTCGATCCGGTTTTCTATGACAAGGACGGGGAAAAGCAGAATGTCTGATCCTGTAAGCGCGCTCAAGAATATCTCTGACGACACCGGTCTGGTGACAATATCCGAAATCGGCCCCATCGGCATGATCACCCTGCGCGGCGACCTGTCGGACAAGGCGCTGGTCAAGGCTGCTGTGGCCGCAGGCGGCGTCAACCTGCCCGAGCAGGGACATTGCAACACCCAGGGCACCCAAGGCATCGCCTGGATGTCGCCGGATGAACTGCTGATCATCTGCGCTTATGCGGATGTGCAGGACCGTCTGGCAGATCTTCGCGAAAAGCTGGCGGGCAGCCATGCGCTGGTGGTCAACGTCTCGGACGCGCGGGCGGTCTTCGACATCAAGGGCGACCATGCGCGCGAGGTGATCGCGAAACTGGCCCCGGTGGACATGCACCCGGATCAGTTCAGCGGCACCATGTTCCGCCGCACCCGCTTTGCCCAGGTGCCTGCCGCCTACTGGATGCCGGATGGCACATCGGCACGCATCGTCTGCTTCCGCTCGGTCGCGCAATATATGTTTGACCTGCTGAAAACCGCGGCAATGCCCGGGTCCGAAGTACGTCACTACGCCTGACACCCTCCTTGACCTGCGCCGCCATTCACGCTCTAAAACCAGTTCGTGTAATGAGTGTGGGGCAGTTCAGGTTACCATCAGACGTTCAGTGACAGCAGCGGCTTGCCTGCTTATGGCCGCTGCCGGCATTGCCCGGGCTGCGACCCTCTACGAATGTGACCTCAGGACACGCATCCACAATGGCTGGGTTTCGCCCAAGATGGCCTTCGTTTTTGAAGACGATGGCCAGGCAAAGGTGATCGACGGCATCACGCTGGCCTTTCTGGATGGACCCGCGGAGGCAAAGGTCACCCGGCGCGGGGACAACCTGCGCATCAATTGGACCGTGGCGAACGCCAAGGACGATGCTGGCAATTACGTTCCGACATTCCGCTACCTCGCCAATCTGAATACCGCGACGCGGGCTGTCTCGGTCGTGGCCAAACCCGCGGCCCACCCCCAGCGGTGGTCCGCCAGGGGCAGCTGCAAGATACGGGACAAAAGATAGGGCAATTTCAAGGGAAGGTTGGAAATATGAAAACTATCAAGAGTTTAGCAATTGGTCTGGCAGTTCTGGCAGGTGCCGGGTCCGTGCAGGCGGCCCAGGGGTTCACTCTTGAATGCAACTTGAAGCAGCTGAACACCAACGGTGGGTTTGGCGACAAGATGTATCTGAGTTTCGTCGAGGGCTGGACCAACCCGGCGGCATTTGATTACGCAATCGATAAACTTCACAAGTCACCGATTCCGATCAAGCTGGTATCCAACGAGGGCAAGCGTGTGCGCTTTTCCTGGGAGCTGAAGGGCCTGAAATTCCGTGATGGCACGAGCATCGGTCGGGTGGTCTATAAAGGTTCCGTTGACAAGAAAACGCTTCATATCAGAATGGAATCCATCGTTCCTTCAAATGTCGGTCGATATTTTACCGAAGGGCAATGCCAGAAAATCAAATGAAGTTGCGACGAATTGCCGATCTGCTGCGTTGATGTCATAGAGTGCACTTGACCTATGCGGCATGCGTACTTCATGTGACCTGTTAGAAATGCAATTTAGGAGACCCTGATCATGGCTTTTTCTCTTCCCGACCTTCCCTATGCCCACGATGCGCTTGCCGCCAAGGGCATGAGCGCGGAAACGCTGGAGTTTCACCACGACAAGCACCACAACGCCTATGTCACCAACGGCAACAAGGCGATTGAAGGCACCGAGTGGGAAGGCAAGTCCCTTGAGGAGATCATCAAGGGCACCTACGATGCCTCTGCCGTGGCGCAGAACGGAATTTTCAACAACATCAGCCAGTTGTGGAACCACAACCAGTTCTGGGAAATGATGGGCCCCGACAGCACCGCCATGCCGGGTGAGCTGGAAAAGGCCATCAACGAGAGCTTTGGCTCCGTCGACAAGTTCAAGGACGAGTTCAAGGCCGCAGGCGCCGGTCAGTTCGGCTCCGGCTGGGCATGGCTGGTCAAGGACACCGATGGCGGCCTCAAGGTCACCAAGACGGAAAACGGCGTGAACCCGGTCTGCTTTGGCCAGACGGCTCTGCTGGGCTGTGACGTGTGGGAACATTCCTACTACATCGACTTCCGCAACGCGCGTCCCGACTACCTGTCCAACTTCCTGGACAATCTTGTGAACTGGGAAAACGTGGCCTCCCGTCTCTGAGGCAAACGGCGCTCTCCCAGTCACCGACGCCCGCCGCTATGCGGCAGGCTGGGTGATCTGGCAAAATGTCGCTTGCTTGTGAAGGCAAGCGACGCTCGAACTTCCGAATAAGATCAGACAGATACACCCCGCAGGCCTGCCTGCGGGGTGTTTTCGTGTCGGAACCCCGTGGCGTCCTCCCGCGTTTGATCCTTAACCACCCCAAGGATAGGAGGCACCACATGGCAGAGCGACACAGATCCAAAGACGGCAGCAAAGACAGCGACAAGATCATCGGTGAAACCACCGAAATCGGCCAGCAAGGCCGCTCTGGCGGCGATCTCAAACGTGATGTCGCCACGCAGGACGAAAAGAAACGCGCAACTGAAAAGCCGGAAGGGACCACGCGCGTCACCGGGCAGGACAAACGCAACCATGGAGAGACCGCATGACCAAACTTACAAACGGCACATGGGTGCTGATCGCTGATGGCGAAAAGGCGCTGTTCCTGGTCAATCATACCGACGGCGAAGACCCGTTCCTGGAGGTGTTCCGGGAAGAGGCGCAAGACAATCCGCCCAACAGCGAACAGGCCGCAAACCGGCGCGGGCGGTTCAACGACGGCCCCAGCGTCCACCGCTCCGCCGTACAGGACACCGACTGGCACCAGCTGGCAAAGGATCGTTTCGCCGGGGAACTGGCCGAAATCCTGTACAGAAAGGCGCACCAGGGGGCGTTTGACCGGATCGTGCTGGTCGCACCGCCGCACACCTTGGGCGAGCTGCGGCGCGAGATCCACAAGGAAGTCGCGGACAGGGTGGTCGCTGAGGTTCCGAAAACCCTCACGAACCACCCCGTTGATCAGATCGAAACTCTGGTCGCGAGGGAAATCGCCGCGTAATCAGAGGTTTGAACGCAAAGGCTGAAGCGTTGCATCAAGGCGCGCTTCAGCCGAAATGCGCCTTGAGCCCGGCAAGCGTCTCTGCCGCATCCGCCACAGGTGTCAGATAGTCCAGCAAGCTGGCGTCGGCAAAGCCCTGATCGATCACATGTTTCACCAGCTGCATCAAAGGCTCCCAGTATCCTTTTGTATTCACGATGAAAACGGGCTTCTCATGCAGGCCAAGCTGCCGCCAGGTCAGAACCTCGAACAATTCGTCCAATGACCCTGCACCGCCAGGCAGGACCACTACCGCATCGCAGTTCATGAACATCACCTTTTTGCGCTCGTGCATGGTCTCTGTCACCACATAGGTCGTCAGATCGGTCTTGCCGACCTCCCATACCACCAGATGCTGCGGGATCACGCCAAAGGTCTCTCCTCCCGCCGCCTGTGCCGCCCGCGCGACACTGCCCATCAGCCCCACATCCCCCGCGCCATAGACCAGCCGCAGGCCCGCATCTGCCAGGCCTTTGCCCAGGTTCTCTGCGTCTTTCATAAAGGCCGGATCGGTGCCGGGGCGGGAGCCGCAGTAGACACAGACAGAGTTCGGTCCAGGGGTATGCGTCATCTCGGCACCTCTTGCATGGAAATTGAAAATCATCCGCAGTGGGATTTTGACCCCTGTTATCGCGCCTGATAGAAAGGCTCAACCTTGGGGAAGGATGGATTGCATGAGCAAGTCAATGGCGGCGCTTGGCGGCCGGTCAGGTGTTCTGACGATTGTGGCCATTGGCGCTGTTGTGATCGGGGTGGCAAGCTGGTTCCAGCTGCGCGGTTCCGAATACCCCCCATATTCTGCGCCCGACGAACGTGTCCCGGAGATACCGCAGGCCGAAACGGCCAATGCGCCCGCCGCAGCAGATACCGCTGAACCGGCTGAACCGGCGCAAGCCGGTGCAGCGGAGGATCAGGCAGAGGGAGAGGTGGTGGACAACGCCGCCACACAGGATCAGCCCGCGCAGGAGGACTCCGGCCAGATGGCATCTGCCGAGCCCGAACCCGCTCTGGTCTTTGATCTGGCCTTTGATGAGGTCCGCCGCGAGGGTGACGGCATGACGGTCATTGCCGGCCGTGCCGCGCCCGGTGCCCGGATCGACATCCTGCAAGACGGCGCGGCCATCGCCAGTGCCACGGCGGATGGCAGCGGCAAATTCGCGACGCTTGCGATGATCCCGCCGGACGGCAAGGGCCATGTGCTCAGCCTGTCCCAGACCGCACCGGGGGGGCAGACCACGACTTCCCGCGACAGCATCATCCTGGCGCCGACAACCCCGCCAGCGGCAGAGGTCGCTCAGGCCGCCGATACTGCGGCATCTGATGCCGAACCCATTGCAGAACAGACACCCATTGCCCAGGCCGAAGCGCCCGGACCGGAGGTGCCAGGCGAAACCGCTGATCCGCTGCCCGCAGATGAAGCTGTGGCGCATGCCGCGCGCCCTGAACTAACCACCGCCCCCCAATCTGCGCCCGAAACCGCAGCGGTGCCGAGTGAGCCCGCACCGGATGCGCAACCGGCGGCGGAGGACGACGCGCCGGTTAAGACGGCCGATGCCGAACCGGTGCAAGCGCCAGCCGCATCAGAGCCGGTGACTGCTCCCACAGCATCCGAAACCACAAACACGCCAGAGCCGGAGCAAAATGTCGCGCTGCTCAAGGCGACGGAGGAGGGGGTGGAACTGCTGAATGCCCCGCGCCCGGATGCCCTGCAATCGGTCGCGCTGGACACCATCAGCTATTCCGATGCCGGGCAGGTGCAATTGTCCGGACGTGCGCGGCCCGACACCAGGGTCGTGCGTGTCTATCTGGACAATAAATCGGTGATCAGCCTGCCGGTCGACGAAAACGGCCGTTGGCGCGGCGATCTGCCGGATGTGGATGCCGGTGTCTATACCCTGCGGGTGGACGAGGTGACCCCCGAAGGCAAGGTCTCCAGCCGGGTCGAAACCCCGTTCAAACGCGAATCCGTGGCCACCCTGGAAGCCGCCGGTGCCGGACAGGACGGCCCGATCAAGGCGATCACCGTGCAGAAGGGCGCGACCCTCTGGGCCATCGCGCGCGAAAGGTATGGCGACGGGTTGCTTTACGTCCGGGTCTTCGAGGCGAATTCCGACGCGATCAGAGACCCCGATCTGATCTATCCCGGCCAGGTGTTCGACCTGCCGGACTGACGGCGGGACGCCACGCCTTGGGAAAAAGATGCTCGGGAAATTCTGAATATCCCCGTTGCGGTGGCAACCGCCGCTGTCCCGTCTTATGTAGGGTTTCAAGCCGATAGGAACCTTCATGCCGTCAGATACCGCCAGCCCGTCTGCCAAGCGGAGCGATACGCCCCCCGAACTCCTCACAGACGAACAACTTGCAGACCAGGCCGAACGCCAGTCCGCCATGCGCGTGCTGCGCAAGGTCGCGCCCTATCTCTGGCCGCGCGACATGCCTTGGGTCAAACACCGGGTCATCTGGGCGATGGTCGCCCTGGTGGTGTCCAAGCTGATCTCGGTGGCAACGCCGCTGTTCTACAAGGATGCGGTGGATGCGCTGGCAGGCGAAGGCACCCCGATACTGGCGCTTGGGGCGGTTTCGCTGACCATCGCCTATGGCATGGCCCGGCTGATGAATGTGGGCTTCCAGCAATTGCGCGATGCGGTCTTTGCCCGTGTCGGACAACGCGCCCTGCGCATGCTGGCGCTGGAAACTTTCGAGCATATCCACAAACTCTCCATGCGCTATCACATCACGCGCAAGACCGGGGGCCTCAGCCGGATCATCGAACGCGGGGTCAAGGGCGTCGATTTCCTACTGCGTTTCCTGCTGTTCTCCATCGGGCCGCTGATCCTTGAACTGCTGCTGATCGCGGTGATCCTGACGGTGCTTTTCGACTTCTGGTACACCGTGGTCGTGGCGGTGACGATCGCGCTTTATGTCTGGTTCACCTTTGCGGTGACCGAATGGCGCGTAAAGCTGCGCCGCGAGATGAACGATCAGGATACCGACGCCAATCAAAAGGCCATCGACAGCCTGCTGAACTATGAGACAGTGAAATATTTCGGCGCGGAAAGCCGCGAGGCCGCCCGCTATGACAGCGCAATGGCGGGCTATGAACAGGCGGCGATCAAGACCAATTATTCGCTGGCTTTCCTGAACTTCGGACAATCCCTGCTGATCACGGCGGGCCTTGTCGCGGTGATGGTCATGGCGGCCATCGGCGTGCAAAAGGGCACGCTCACCGTGGGCGATTTCGTGATGGTCAACGCCTATATGATCCAGATCACCGTACCGCTGAACTTCCTCGGCACGGTCTACCGCGAAATCCGCCAGGCGCTGGTGGATATGGGGCAGATGTTCGGGCTGCTGCAACAACCGGCTGAGATCACCGACAAGCCCGGCGCCACAGAGCTGAAGGTCACCGGCGGGCGCGTCACCCTGGATGACGTGCGTTTCGGCTATGATCCGGATCGGCAGATTCTGCGGGGCATCAGCCTTGAGGCGCAGCCCGGCGAAACCGTGGCCATTGTCGGCTCCACCGGCTCGGGCAAATCCACCATCGGCAGGCTCTTGTTCCGCTTCTACGACGTGCAGGGCGGGGCGCTGCGCATTGACGGGCAGGATCTGCGCGACGTGACCCAGAACAGCCTGCACCGGGCCATCGGCGTGGTGCCGCAGGACACGGTGCTGTTCAACGACACGATCCTCTACAACATCGCCTACGGGCGCGAGGGCGCCACCCGCGAAGAGATCGAGGCTGCCGCCCGCGATGCCCAGATACATGATTTCATCCAGTCCCTGCCGCTGGGCTATGAGACGGCGGTGGGCGAAAGGGGCTTGAAGCTCTCGGGTGGTGAAAAGCAGCGTGTCGGCATCGCGCGGACCCTGCTCAAGGACCCGCCGATCCTGTTGCTGGACGAGGCGACAAGCGCGCTCGACACCGAAACGGAGCAGGAAATTCAGGATGCGCTGCGCCGTGCAGGGCAGGGGCGGACCGTGCTCACCATTGCGCACCGCCTGTCCACCATCGCCGAAGCGGATCGCATCGTGGTGCTGGAAAAGGGCGAAATCGTCGAACAGGGCCGTCACGACGACCTGCTGGCGCGCGGCGGGCGTTACGCGCAGCTCTGGCAGCGCCAGCAATCCGAAGACGCAGCATAGGGCGAACCGGCGCGGCAATCGCCGGCCCCCGCATCTTTTATGCCAAAAATACTCAATCCAACGCCTGCACCCTGCACTCCATTTGCGGGGTGCTGCGCGGGCTGATCACTCCTCGCTCACAGCATTGCCGGTCAGCCTGCCAGCCGCCTATTCGGCGGCAGACAGGCGTGGCGACATCACCGGCACCGGCGCAGGCACATCATCCCAGATGATCTCCTGCGGTTTCATGCGGCGCGCATCGCGTGCCAGCGCCCAGTCCCGCGCGGCCCGGCTCGCCCGCCCCAGCGACATCCGCGCCAGCAGGCGCGCCACCCAGCGCACATAGGTTGTGGCCCAGACCCGGATCGCCAGCAGCGAGGGCGTCACCATCAGCGTCAGCACCGTCGCGATGCCAAGCCCGAAGACCACCGCCGTGGCCAGCTGTTTCCACCACAGCGCCGTGGGGCTGTCGATGGTATAGCCGCCGACGGCAAAGTCGAGGCTGAGCCCGAACATCATCGGTGCAAGACCCGCCATTGTCGTGATCGTGGTCAGCAGCACCGGCCGGATCCGCGCCTGCGCGGTGCGGATGATCGCCTCGATCCGGGGCATGTAGCGCTCGTATTCCTGGTAGGTGTCGATCAGGATGATGTTGTTGTTCACCACGATCCCGGCCAGGGCCACAATCCCCGTCCCGGTCATGATGATGCTGAAGGTCTGGTCCATGACCAGCATCCCGATCAGCACGCCGGTGGTGGAGAGCACCACCGCCACCAGAACCAGCACCGCGTTGTAAAAGCTGTTGAACTGCGCCAGCAGGATGATGAACATCAGCCCCAGCGCGGCGGTAAAGGCCGAGGACAGGAAGGCCTGGCTTTCGGCCTGGTCCTCCTGGTCGCCGGTCCATTCGGTGGTCACCCCCAGGTCCAGCGGCTTGGTGTCCAGCCATTTGGTCAGTTCCGCGATCCGCTCGTTTGCATTGATCGGCACCAGCCGGAATGCGCCACTGTCCAGATCGGCCTGCAGGTCGGCACCCTTGCCGGCCTCCGCGCGGTCAATCACGGTATAGGCAGCACCCTCTGGCAGGGTCACCTCCGCCGCGGCCCCTGCATGGGCAGGGCGCAATGTCGCAATGGTCTCGCCCGTGGCGGCGTCACCACGCACCACTTTCATCAGCCCCGGTGCCACATCGGCCTTGACGTCCAGATACCGTTTCTGGTCGATCCGGTTGATCTCGGCCAGTTTCGGGACCGGCGTGCGGGTGATGAAGTTCGACAGCGGGATCAGCCCGTCGGCGGTGCGCACCTTGAGCGTGTCGAGGGTGGACAGCACCCGGTCCTGCTCGGGCAGGCGCACGCGGATCTCGATCTCTTCGTCCGAGGTATCGACCCGCATCGTGTCCAGCAGCAGGCCCCGGGTGACAAGCTGAACCATCGCCCCGACGGAAACCACATCCGCGCCGTAGCGCCCGGCCTTTTCGACATCCACGTCGATCTGCCAGTCGATGCCGGGCAGGGGGCGGGTGTCTTCGATCAGGGTCAGGCCGGGCGTTTTCTCATATTGCGCACGGACCTGTTCGATGGCCTTGACCAGGTCGGTGTAGCTGTCGGATTTCAGCCGCAGATGCACCGGCTTGCCCGAGGCCGGGCCGCGCGCCTGCGCCAGGATCTCGATCCGGATGCCGGGGATCTGCTCTAGCTGCGCGGTCAGATCGTCGATGATGACATCGCCGTCATAGGCCGGGTCCTGGGTATGGCGGGTCACCGTGGTGCCCAGCAGCGGAATCGTGAACCAGGGTTCGACCTTCTGCGGGCGATCTTCCCAGGGGATCGTCTCGAACTGGACTTGCCCGATGCTGTCCTTGGGGGCCTGCGCCCCGCCGGTGTTGCTGTTCAACCCGCCTTCGCCGGCGAAGGCAAATACCGTATCAACGCCGGGATGCGCCAGCACGATCTCTTCGGCCTGATGCAGCAGCTGGTCCTTTTCCTCCAGCGACAGGTTGCCCCGCGCCAGCACATAGACAATCGCCTGCTCGGGTTCGGATTCGACAAAGAACTCGACCCCCCTGGAGTTGTTGGTGAAATAGATCAGCACGGTGCCGACAAAGATGAACACCGCGCCCGCCACTGCCAGCGGCATCACCGGGTTGCCCGCAATGAAGGCCATCACATAGCCGAACCCGTTCCGGCGATAGCCTGCATGGATGCGGTCGGGTTCGCGGCGGAACATGCGCGCGACCAGCCAGCGGCCCGCACGGCCCAGACGGGTCATCAGCGCAAAGAGGCACACCAGCCCGAGCATCAGCCCTCCCAGCGCCAGCGCGCCTACCGCAGCCGCGATCACGACGATCGCAAACACGATGGCAAAGGTGCTGATCACCGAGAATACCGACAGCGCATCCATGCCGCCGAATTGCGCGCCGATCCACTGGAACAGCAGGCCGGGGGCATTGGGCTGGGTCGGGCCCATCAGCAGGACGGCAGGCACGAAAAGCAGCGCCGCGCCGACGAACAGCAGCAGGTGCAGCCACAGCGGCAGCGCTGCCACCGCGTTCATCTGGCGTGCCATCCAGTTTTCCAGCCGCCCGGTCACACCGCCCATCACCGGCAGATAGATCAGCGCCACCACCAGCGAGGCCGACAGCACAAAGATCAGCGTGACCGGCAACATGCCCATGAACTCACCCGGCACACCGGGCCAGAACAGCATCGGCAGGAAGGCACAAAGCGTCGTCGCGGTAGAAGAGATCACCGGCCAGAACATCCGCTTGGCCGCTTCGACATAGGCGCGCATCGGGCCTTCGCCCTCCTGCTGGCGCTTGTCGGCATATTCCACCACCACGATGGCCCCGTCCACCAGCATCCCCACGGCCAGGATCAGGCCGAACATCACGATGTTGGACACCGAAATGCCCATCAGCGCGAGGAAGGCGAAGCACAGAAGGAAAGAGGTCGGGATCGCAAAGCCCACCAGCAGGGCGGCGCGGATGCCAAGTGCGGCCAGCACCACGATCATCACCAGCGCCACGGCGGTAAAGACCGAACCGAGCAGCTGCTGCACCATGCTGTCCACGACGCGGCTCTGGTCGTTGGAGGTGCCGACGGTGACGGCCGCCTGCAGCCCGTCGGGCCAGGCGGCAGCGCGTTCGGCGACGATTTCCTTCACCTGGGCCGCGGTGTCGATCAGGTTGTATCCCTTGCGTTTGACCACCTGCAGCGCCAGAGTCTTTTCATCGTTGAACCTTGCGGTGCCCTTGCGGTCCTCGAAGGTGAGGTTGATCTCGGCCAGATCCCCCAGGGTGACCACCCGGTCGCCATTGGTCTTGACCGGCAGGCTGTAGACATCGGACGGATCGTCAAAGGACGACGGGATCTTGACCGAGAAGGTGCCCTGGTCGGTCTCGACCTCGCCCGCGGCAATCAGCTGGTTGTTGTTCTGGACAACATTGATCAATTCGTTTGCCGTGACGTTGTAGGCCTCCAGCCGCAGCGGGTCGATCAGCACTTCCAGCATCTCGTCGCGGTTGCCTGCAATGCCGGCTTCCAGCACCGCATCCAGCGCTTCAAGATCGTCCTGCAGATCGCGGGCCACCCGCGCCATCGTGCGCTCGGGCACCGGGCCGGTCAGGTTCACGATGATGATCGGGAACTCGGAAAAGTTGATCTCGTTGATCGAATAGGTTTCCGCCCCTTCGGGGAAATCCGCCTGGGCGTTGCCCATGGCGTCGCGGACATCGGCCATGATCTTGGTCTTGTCCCAGCCGAATTCGAACTCCAGCGCGACGCCGGCGTAATTTTCCGCCGCCGTGCCGGTCATGGTCTTCAGCCCGTCCAGGTCAGCCAGTTCCGTTTCCATCGGCTTGACCAGCAGGGTTTCGCTGTCAGAGGCGGAAATCCCCGGAAACTGGACCGAAACGAAAAGCGCCGGAATCTCGATGTCCGGCTCGCCTTCCTTGGGCAGGGTGGAATAGGCATAGCCGCCGACCACCAGGCTCAGCAGGATAAAGGCCAGAACCATCCGCGCACGGCTGGCGGCCCAATCGACGATTTCGCTCATTGCGTGACCTCCTGATAGGTCGGATCGACCTGGACACCGGCAGTCACATATTCCTGGCCAACCACGATCACATTGGCAGTGTCGGGCAGGCCGGTGACCCAGACACCGCTGGCGGTGTCACGCATGATGCTGACCGGGGCAAAGGAGACAGTGTCGGTTTCGTCCACCATGCGCACGCCCAGGGCCCCGTCATCGTTCAGGGTCATCGCGCTTTGCGGTATCAGATGGGCCTGCACCCCGGCCGCGGCAATCGCGATCTCGGCGGTCTGTCCGTCGCGGATTGTCAGGTCGGGGTTCGGCACTTCGATCTCGACCCGGAAGGTGCGGGTCTGCGGGTCGGCGGAACGCGACAGGAAAATCACCTTGCCCACAAGGTCATCGCCACCCGCCGCCAGCCGCGCACCGGCCTGCGCGCCCAGGCTGACGCGGTTTACCTCGGTTTCAGGCACAAAGCCGACCAGCTTGATCGGATTCAGCTGGATGATTGTCGCGCAAAGGCCACCGGGCTGCAGCAGGCTGCCCAGCTCGGCAGTGTCGCTTTCCAGCAGCCCGTCAAAGGGCGCGGTCATGGTCAGCCGTTCGATTTCCTTTTCCGCGCTGGCCACGGCGGCTGTCGCAGCCTCGATGCCCGATTGCGCCGCGCTGAGCCCGGAGGTGGCGGAGCTGACCGCAGCCCGCGCCGTGGCGACCGAAGCATCCGAAGAGGCGACCCGCGTCTGCGAGGCAAATCCGTCCTCGCTCAGCCGCGAGGCGGCATTCTGGTTGATCTTGGCTTCTTCCAGCTTGGCCTGGGCTTCCTCGACCCGCGCTTCGGCCTCCGGCACCCGGCTCCGGGCTTCGCTCAGCCGTGCCCGGGCTTCCTGCAGGGCGGCCCCACGGGTGCCTGCGTCCAGCACGCACATCGGATCGCCCTGCGACACTTTGGTTCCCTTGCGCAGCGGGGCGGAGGAGACAACCGCCGAAGTCTCGGCGCGGACATCGACCTCGCGCGCGGCCTCAGTCTGGCCCCGAAGAATGACCGCGCTGTCAACCTGCTGCGCCTCGAATCGCCTTACACTGACCTTGACCCGCCGGGTTTCCTGCTGTGGCGCGGCAGCGGGCGTCTGGGGCGCCGCCCCGGCCTGTGCTGCTTCGACCGGCGCATCCGCCGCATCTGCCGCGCCCAACATGGCCATAAGCTGCGGGCGTGCAAGGATCGACATGGCGAGGATGGCAGTCACCGCAATGGCTGCAAGGATAGAGAAAATACGCATCGCGCGGCCTCATGCTTGGGGCGGCTGGCCAAGCCCTCGGCCAGCCGCGTTTTCGGCTATGTAATACTTTAAAAGTGAACTGCCTAGTTTAGTTGAGGGGTTTTTGCGGATTTCTTGCGGGAATCTGTCGAAATGCACGATTTGATGCAGGTTGCTAGCCCTTGGCTTGGTCCCTCCTGCGGGTTAAGAGGTGGAAAACCAAGGACCAGAGGCAGCCCTGATGAGCGACACAGACAGCTTTATTGACGAAGTCAACGACGAGGTCCGCCGTGACCGGCTGTATCACCTGTTCCGCCGCTACGGCTGGATCGCCGCATTGGCCGTCGTGTTGATCGTGGCGGGTGCGGCCTGGAACGAATACACGAAAGCCCAGAACAGGGCACAGGCCGAGGCGCTGGGCGATGCAATGCTGGCAGCGCTCGCGACCAATGACGTGGCCGCCCGGGCAGAGCAACTGGCCGGGATTGACCCGCAATCGGCCGAGGCCGGGGCGGTATTGCGGTTGCTGACGGCCGCCGAACAGGTCGAAGCCGGTGAGACCGCCGCCGCTGCCCAGACCCTTGACAGCCTAGCTGTGGATGGCGATGTGCCGGAAATTTACCGCCAGCTGGCCAGTTTCAAGTCGATGACCCTGCCGGATACCGACATGGCTGTCGAAGACCGCCGCCAGGCGCTGGAGGCCATGGCCCAGCCCGGCAACCCGTTGCGGCTGCTGGCCGGTGAGCAACTGGCGTTGCTGGACATCGCGCAGGATCAGCCGGAGGCGGCAATTGCCCGCTACCAGGCCATTTTGCAGGATGCGGAAACCACCTCGGACTTGCAACAGCGCGCCCTACAGGTGATTGTGGCGCTGGGTGGAGAACCTGAGCTTGACGAGAACGCGATTGCAGCCGGTGACGCGGTCACCGGGCAAGCGGTCGGAAACTGATCAGAACCGGGCAAACGGTTTGGGGTGAGGGCACGAGAATGGGCAGGACCATGACGCAAAAGCAGAACCACGGCACGGCCCGGATGGTGGGCGGGGCGCTGACAGCGCTGCTGCTTCTGACCGCCTGCGCCGAGGAACAGGTCTATCTGCCGGGCAAACGCGAGCCCGTGCGCTCCATCCTGCAGGACCCGGAACTCGCCGCCCCGCTTGAGGGCGAAGAGAAGGGACCGAACACCAGCCGCGCGATTGCGCTGGGCGGCACCACGAACAATGCCTCCTGGTCTCACGGCATCGGCACGCCCCAGTACCGCACCACCCATCCCGCGCTGCGCACCACCGTGCAGCCGATCTGGTCCGTGGACATCGGCGCCGGTGACAGCCGCAAGCAGCGCATTACCGCCGATCCGGTGGTTGCGGGCGGCCGTATCTTCACCCTGGACGCCGACGCGCGGGTCACCGCTGTCTCCACCAGCGGTGAAACCCTGTGGACCCGCGATCTGACACCGGTCACCGACCGGGCCGGGCAGGGCACCGGCGGAGGTCTGGCCGTGGATGGCCAGACGCTTTATGTCTCCATCGGCTACGGGGTGCTGGCGGCACTCGACGTGACAACCGGCGGCGAACGCTGGACCCAGAAGCTTGAGGCCTCAGGCTCGGGCACTCCAACCGTCTATGGCGATCTGGTCTATGTCACTTCGGGCGATGACACCGGCTGGGCGCTGGACAAGGGCACAGGCCGGATCGAATGGCAGGTTGGCGGCAGCAGCAGCGTCAACAATGTGCTGGGCGCACCGGCACCGGCGGTGACGGAGAAATTTGTGATCTTTGCCTATGGCACCGGTGAGGTGCAGGGTGTCTTCCGCCGCGGTGGCCTGCCGCGCTGGGACGCTTCCGTTGTGGGCAAACGCCCCGGGCGCGCGCTGTCTTCCGTCTCCGATGTGACCTCCGGGCCGGTCGTGTCGGGCAGCAGCGTCTATGTCGGCAACCAGTCCGGCAGGCTTGCCGCGCTGAACGTCGAAAGCGGCCAGCGTCTGTGGACCGCGCGCGACGGCGCCATCGGCCCGGTCTGGCCGATCGGCGATTCCGTCTTTGCGATCACCGAGTTGAACGAACTTGTCAGGCTGGATGCCGACGACGGCAGCCGCATCTGGGGCATTCCGCTGCCGAATTTCGTCAAGGACAAGCCGCGGCGCCAGTCCGAAGTGGTGGCGCACCACGGCCCCATCGTGGCAGGCGGTCGCGTGATCATCGCATCCAACGACGGGCTGCTGCGCAGCTTTGATCCCACCAATGGCAGCCTGGCCGGCACGGTCGAAATCCCCGGCGGCGCAACCACTGCACCTGTGGTGGCGGGCGGCACCCTCTATGTGGTCTCCACCAAGGGGCAATTGCACGCCTACCGCTAATGGTCTAAAGCGCGAGGTTCAGGGGCCGCATCGGCCCTGTCGGAGCCTTGTGAACCATGTCCTTTACCCTTGCCATCGTTGGCCGTCCCAATGTCGGCAAATCCACGCTGTTCAACCGCCTTGTCGGCAAACGCCTCGCACTGGTTGACGACCAGCCCGGCGTGACCCGCGACCTGCGCGAAGGCGCCGCGCGTCTGGCCGACCTGAAATTCACGGTGATCGATACCGCCGGTCTGGAAGAAGTCACCGACGACAGCCTGCAGGGCCGGATGCGGCGCCTGACGGAACGCGCGGTCGACATGGCCGACATCTGTCTGTTCATGATCGACGCACGCGTCGGCGTGACGCCCACGGATCTGGTCTTTGCCGAGATCCTGCGCAAACGCTCCGCCCATGTGATCCTGGCCGCCAACAAGGCTGAGGGCAAGGCGGCCGATGCCGGTGTGATCGAAGCCTATTCGCTGGGCCTGGGCGAACCGATCCGCCTGTCTGCGGAACATGGCGAGGGGCTGAATGACCTCTATTCCGTGCTGATGCCGCTGGCCGACGCCCATGCCGACAAGGCCGAGACCGATGCGCCCGAAACGGATGTGGACCTTCCCGAAGACGATGGCGAGATCACCGATGCCGTGCCGGAACCCACCAATGCCAAGCCGTTGCAGGTTGCTGTGGTGGGCCGGCCCAATGCGGGCAAATCCACCCTGATCAACCAGATCCTGGGCGAGGACCGGCTGCTGACCGGCCCCGAGGCCGGGATCACCCGCGACGCGATTTCCCTGCGCACCGACTGGAACGGCGTGCCGATGCGCATCTTCGACACCGCAGGCATGCGCAAGAAGGCCAAGGTGCAGGAAAAACTGGAAAAACTCAGCGTCTCCGACGGGCTGCGCGCGGTGAAATTCGCCGAAGTGGTCGTGGTGCTGCTGGACGCCGAAATCCCCTTTGAACAGCAGGACCTGCGCATCGCCGACCTGGCCGAGCGCGAGGGCCGCGCGGTGGTTGTCGCCGTGAACAAATGGGACATCGAGGAAGACCGCCAGGCCAAGCTGAAGGCACTGAAGGAATCCTTCGAGCGGCTTCTGCCGCAGCTGCGCGGCGCGCCGCTGATCACGGTCAGCGCCAAGACGGGCAGGGGCCTCGACCGGCTGCATGACGCCATCATGCGCGCCTATGAGGTCTGGAACCGCCGTGTGACCACTGCGCAGCTGAACCGCTGGCTCTCGGGCATGATGGAGGCGCATCCGCCCCCCGCGCCGCAGGGCAAGCGGATCAAACTGCGCTACATGACCCAGGCCAAGACACGGCCCCCCGGTTTCGTGGTCATGTGCAGCCATCCCGACAAGGTGCCGGACAGCTATAACCGCTATCTTGTCAATGGCTTGCGGATCGACTTTGACATGCCCGGCACGCCCATCCGCCTTTGGATGCGCGGCCAGAATGACGCGAACCCCTACAAGGGCCGCAAGAAGGCAAAGCCGTCCAAACTGCGCAAACACACCGAAGGCCGCCGCAAGGACTGAGCGGGGAATGATTTTGTCAAAAAAATCGGACCGGAGTTTTCAAAAACTCCGAATCACGCCTCACCGCCTGCGCATCGCCGCCAGGGTTGGCAGCAGCAGCACCACCACGCCACCTGCTGCCAGCCAGGCCACGGCCTGCACCATGTTCCAGTTTGCCACCGCCACAGCCACCAGCGCCCAGATCACCGCCATCCCATAGGTCGGTGCACGGCGCAGTGCCGATTGCACGAAACAGCCGATGAAAATCGCGATCCCCACAAAAACCAGCGCCGCCGTCTGCGCATCCAGCCAGCCATAACCGGCCGCCAGCAGCCCCAGTGACACGCAGGCAGCGGCAGACAGCCACCCGGCATAAAGCCCGACCGGCAGCGCAGCCCAGGGCGTATCGGCCACCGGGGCCATGAACAGCGCCGCAAGCGCCGCGACCAGCATCACCCAGATCAGCACCGTTGCCCAGACCGGGCTGGCCACCGCCACCGCCAGCCATGTGCTGCCCACCGCCAGAGAGATGCAGAGCGGCAGGCGCATGTCATGCCACTGCCCGTCGCGCGGGGCACGGACCAAGCCCCAGCCGAGGCCCAGGATCAGCCAGCCGTAAATCACGCTCCAGATCGCAAAGGCATAGCCGGCAGGCTGCACCGGCGGATTGTCCTGGCGGATCGGGAACTGATCCGGGTCGAACCCGGCAAACCCGTCCACCAGAAAGGGCGAGACGGCAAATGCCACCGCCAGCAGGAAGCAAAGGACGGCGATCGCGGGGCGCAGGGCAGGGAACATCAGGGGGCCTTCAGGTTACGAGGTTTTCCCAAAGATAGCCGTGATGCGCGTCAAGGCAACGCAGGGCGCCCCGGCGCCCCGCGCGGCGGGCTGGCCTCAGACCAGCGCACCCTCGGCCGACAGCAGGGTCTTGCCCCCCAGATAGGGCGCCAGCACCTCGGGCAGCAGAACCGATCCGTCTTCCTGCTGGCCATTCTCCAGCACCGCGATCAGGCAGCGCCCCACGGCCAGACCGGACCCGTTCAGCGTGTGCAGGAACTGCGGCTTGCCCCCGTCTTTGGGCTTGAACCGCGCATTCATCCGCCGCGCCTGGAAATCCCCGGTGGTGGAGACGGAGGAAATCTCGCGGTAGGTGTTCTGCCCCGGCACCCAGGCCTCGATGTCATAGGTGCGCCGCGCGCCGAACCCCATGTCGCCGGTGCACAGGATCACGGTGCGATAGGGAATGCCCAGCGCCTCCAATATGCCCTCCGCACAGCGCAGCATCCGCTTTTGCTCCGCGTCGCTCTCGTCGGGGTGGGTGATGCTGACCATCTCCACCTTCTCGAACTGGTGCTGGCGCAACATGCCCGCCGTGTCGCGCCCGGCGCTGCCCGCCTCTGACCGGAAACACAGCGTATGCGCGGTATAGCGGCGCGGCAGATAGCTTTCCTCGACGACCGTGTCGGCCACGATATAGGTCAGCGGCACTTCGGAGGTGGGCACCAGCCACATGCCTTCCTCGGTGCGATAGCTGTCTTCCCCGAACTTCGGCAGCTTGTCGGTGCCATACATGGCATCGTCCTTGACCAGCACAGGCGGGTTGACCTCCGTGAGGCCGTTTTCGTCCACATGGGTGTTGATCATGAACTGCGCCAGCGCCCGGTGGATGCGCGCCACCGCCCCGGACAGCAGCACGAAACGGCTGCCGGAAATCTTCGCCGCCGTCTCGAAATCCATCGAGGCTGCGACGCCCGCGATGTCGTAATGCTCTTTCGGCGCAAAGCCGAACGCGGGGATCTCGCCCCAGCGGTTCACCTCGACGTTGTCAGTCTCGTCCGCCCCGTCCGGCACGTCATCCGCAGGGGTGTTGGCAATCCGCGCCAGCATGTCGGTCAGCTGGGCGTCCAGCTCCTTGGCCTCGGCCTGCATGGTGGCCACTTCGGCCTTCTTCTCGCCCACCAGGGCGCGCAGGCGCTCGAATTCGGCTTCATCACCCATGGCCTTGGCGGCGCCGACCAGCTTGGAGGCGGCATTCTGCTCCGCCTGTGCGGCTTCGGCAGCGGAAATCTTGCCCCGCCGCGCCGCGTCCAGTTCCAGAACAGCGGCCGAGACCGGCGCATCGCCGCGCCGGGCAAGGGCGGCGTCAAGGGCGGCGGGGTTCTCACGGATGGCGCGGATGTCGTGCATGGGATGCGTCCTTGGGCAATTTGAGTCGTTGCGCCGCCTTATGGCGCAGATCGCGCCGGAACGGTAGGCTATTTGGGATCGTCCGGGTCCTGCCCGATGGAGCGCTGGAAAGCGCGCCATGCGGTTTCGAAGTCGAACCCATCCTCATATTCAATGTCAAAGCGTTCGGGCCGCTTCATTCCTTCCGGAAACGTCACCGTGCTGTCGCCAAACAATCCCTCCAGATGCTCCGCGATTTGTGGGACGTTTGTAAGATCCACAGACCTCAGCGCCGCACCTCGAAGAGTAGCGGCCCTGAGGTCTGTGTCGGCATCAAACTGCGCCCCGAAGAGGTTCGCCCCCTGCAACTGCGCCCCGAAGAGGTTCGCCCCCAGCAACTGCGCCCCGCTGAGATTCGCCCCCTGCAACTGCGCCCCGAAGAGGTTCGCCCCCTGCAACTGCGCCCCGTTGAGATTCGCCCCCTGCAACTGCGCCCCGAAGAGGTTCGCCCCCTGCAACTGCGCCCAGCTGAGGTTCGCCCCCAGCAACTGCGCCCCGCTGAGGTTCGCCCCCTGCAACTGCGCCCCGATGAGGTTCGCCCCCTGCAACTGCGCCCCGCTGAGGTTCGCCCCCTGCAAGGCCAGATTGGCCAAGTCGAAGGCTTGCATATTGATCTTCTGCAGATCGGGAAGGCGTTCCGCACCTTCAACCCATTTCGGGCGCGGCAGACGGCTGAGGACTTGCACCGCGTTTTCCATGTCCGATCGCTTACGGGTCAAACCCTCTACTGCCGTCCTGATCGCCTCAAGATCGGCACCGTCTGGCACCTCATCTGCCGGAAATTCACGAGTCAATTCGCGCAGATACACCGTCAACATTCGATCCACGCGCGGGCGCAGGCTGTTGTTTTCCTCAACCAGACCCAGAAACCTGTCGACCGCGCCGTTGCGGCGGGTGATGTCGTCTTCCCAGCCGTTGCTGGCGACACCCTCATCGCTCCATTTCGTCACCTGCCGCTGCGCGTGCAGATCGGCAACGGCTTTGTCCATCTTGTCATTTGTCAGGGCCTGATCGGCCAAACCGACCTGTTTCTGTGCCACCACGGACCGCCAGACCACAAATGGCGCACCGATCATCGCCACGATGATGCCGGTCAGACCGAATTTCGCGAAACCGTCTTGCGGCACTTCGCTAAATACTGCCGCGCCCAACAGCTTGAACGCGGCAACAATCGCGAGGGAGAAAAGCCCGCCGACAATCAGGGTCCCGGCGACCGTTATCAGCGGCCCGATTGCGCGGGCTTTGTGCCAGTCGAACTTTTCAGCAAGGCCGAACCACGCCCGCACGCTGATTTCTTTCCTGTCCAAGAGAGCATCCCCTAACCACCTTCCGCAGGATCACCTGCCCTGCGCCCATCTGTCCACCCATTCATTCCCCTTTCCACCTTGCACATGGGCTTTACCGCGCTTAGGTTCCGGCAAAATTCGCGGTCGCGCTCTTTGGGGTCGGCCGGCCCCACCCAAAAGGACCATTTCCATGCAAGGTATCCAGCAATTCGTGCCGCTCATCCTGATCTTCGGGATCATGTATTTCCTGTTGATCCGTCCGCAGCAGAAAAAGGCCAAGGAACATCAGGCGATGGTCGCGGGCCTGCGCCGGGGCGACCAGGTGGTGACCCAGGGCGGGCTGATCGGCAAGGTCGTCAAGGTCAAGGAAGACGGCGAGATCGAGGTCGAGATCGCAGACGGCGTCAAGGTGCGGGTGGTGCAATCCACCATCGCCACCGTGGTTTCCAAGACCGAACCCGCCAAATAACCCGGCCTTGCGGCCGTGATGTAAAGGCAAGAGCATGCTTCAGATTGATCTGTGGAAGCGGATTGTCATTGTCCTGACCTGCGTGGTGGGACTTTGGCTGGCGCTCCCCAACGCGTTTTACAGCCCCGTCGAACAACACAACGACGCGGTCAAGGCCATCGAGCAGGGCGGCGCCACGCCCGAACTTGAAGCGCAGCGCGATCTGTGGCCGGGCTGGATGCCATCGGGTCTGGTCAATCTGGGCCTGGACCTGCGTGGCGGCGCGCATCTGCTGGCGGAAGTCCGGGTGCAGGATGTCTACAAAAGCCGGATGGAGGCCACCTGGCCCGAGGTCCGCGATGCCCTGCGCAGCCTGACGCCGGTGCGCCGACAGGAGGCACCGGATGGCCAATTGCAGGTGCGCCTGCAGGACCCGACCAAGATGGCAGAGGCGATGGAAATCGTGCGCGGCCTTGCCCGGCCAGTGCAAACCCTGGCGGGGACCGGCTCTAGCGACATCAGCGTTGCGGGCGACGCGGGGTTGATCACCATCACCCTGTCCGAGGCCGAAAAGCAGGCGACGGATGAACGCACGATGCAGCAGTCGCTGGAAATCATCCGCCGCCGCATCGACGAGGTCGGCACCCGCGAACCCACGATCCAGCGCCAGGGATCGGACCGTATCCTGATCCAGGTGCCGGGCATCGGCTCGGCCGCCGAGCTGAAGGCGATCATCGGCACCACCGCTCAGCTGACCTTCAATCCCGTCGTAAGCCGCGGCACCGATGCCAATGCCAACCCCGGTATCGGCAATTCGCTGCTGCCCTCGCTGGACAACGAGGGTGAATTTTACACCGTCGAAACCGCCCCGGTGGTCACCGGCGAGGAACTGGTGGATGCGCAGCCCTCCTTTGACCAGAACGGCTCCCCCGCGGTCAGCTTCCGCTTTGACACCACGGGCGCGCGCAAATTCGGCAAATACACCGCCGAGAACATCGGTTCCCCCTTTGCCATCGTGCTGGATGACGAGGTGATCAGCGCACCCGTGATCCAAAGCCATATTCCCGGCGGCTCTGGCATTATCACCGGCAATTTCACGGTCGAGGAATCGACCAACCTCGCGGTGCTGCTGCGCGCCGGTGCGCTGCCCGCCGGCCTCGACTTTCTTGAGGAACGCACCATCGGCCCGGAACTGGGCCAGGACAGCATCGACGCGGGCAAGGTGGCCACCATCGTGGCCTTTGTCGCCGTGCTCGCCTTCATGTTCATGAGCTACGGGCTCTTCGGCATCTTTGCCAATATCGCACTGGTCATCAACGTCGGCCTGCTGTTCGGCCTGCTCAGCCTGATCGGCGCCACGCTGACCCTGCCGGGGATCGCCGGGATCGTCCTGACGGTGGGCATGGCGGTGGATGCCAATGTGCTGATCTTCGAACGTATCCGCGAAGAGCAGAAAACCGCCAAGGGCCCGGCACGCGCCATTGCACTGGGCTATGAAAAGGCGCTCAGCGCCATCGTGGACGCCAACATCACCACGCTGATCACCGCCGTGATCCTGTTCGCCATGGGTTCCGGCCCGGTGCGCGGCTTTGCCATCACGCTCGGCTTCGGCATCATCACATCCGTCTTTACCGCGATCTTTGTCACCCGTCTGCTGGTGGTGATCTGGTTTGAACGGGCGCGTCCCAAAACAATTGAGGTCTGACATGCGTTTGCGAATGATCAAGGACGACACGAGTTTCGACTTCTTCGCTCGCTGGAAGCTCTGGCTGGGCATTTCGGGCCTGATGATGGTCATCGCCTTTGCCTCCTTCCTGATCCAGGGTCTGAACTATGGCATCGACTTTCGCGGCGGCACCACGATCCGCACCGAAAGCCCGCGCCCCGTGGTTGTTGCGGAATACCGCGATGCGATTGACAAGCTGGGGCTGGGCGACATCACCATCACCGAGGTGTTCGACCCCAGTTTCCGCGACGATCAGAATGTGGCGATGATTCGCATCCAGGCGCAGGACGAACAGCAGGCCGTCACCGTCGAAACCATCGAAGCGGTCGAACAGGCGCTGAAAACCGCGCGGCCCGACATCAAGTTCACTTCGGTCGAATCCGTGGGCCCCAAGGTATCGGGCGAACTGATCCAGACGGCGGTGATTGCCGTGGCGTTGGCGATCGGGGCGGTGCTGATCTACATCTGGCTGCGCTTTGAATGGCAGTTTGCCGCAGGGGCCGTGCTGGCCCTTGTCCATGACGTGGTGCTGACGATCGGCATCTTCTCCGAGCTTGAAATCCGGTTCGATCTGGCGATCATCGCGGCACTTCTGACCATCGTGGGCTATTCGCTGAACGATACGGTGGTGGTCTTTGACCGGGTGCGGGAGAACCTGCGCAAGTACAAGAAACGCCCCCTGAAAGAGGTCCTGAACCTGTCCATCAATGAAACCATGAGCCGGACATTGATGACCTCCTTCACCACCCTGCTGGCGCTGATCGCGCTCTTTGCACTTGGCGGTGACGTGATCCGGGGTTTCGTCTTTGCGATGATCTGGGGCGTGATCGTGGGCACCTATTCCTCGATCTTCGTGGCTTCCGCGATCCTGCTCTATCTCGGCGTCAAGCGCGACTGGTCCAAACCCGATGCGAATGCAGGCAACCAATACGCCAATATTGACGCCTGAGCGCCTTGCCGGTGCCGGATGGCGCCGGCCTGCCGATTTCTCCGGCCAGCGCATCAAGCGAGACAGGAACCCCGTGCCATCGCAGGTCCTCTGCCCCGATATCGACCAGCAGGGGCGGACCAGAACAGAGCGTTGTGCCGCCCCCCACTGACAGCGGCAGCGCCCGGTCCTGGCCAAATCGGGAGGCCAGCATGAAGAACACCAGCAACAGGAACACCACGTCGATCATCGGTGTCAGGCCGGGCCTGCGCCGGGATGCCCCCCGCAGACGGTGAAAACACCACAAGCGGAAGCTCCGCAGTCCCGACGCCCCTCGCGCCCGAACAGGGTGAACACCTCGGCAGGTCTCCTGACTCGCGGGTCGTTGCTTGGCCGGACCTTCCCATCACACATGCCGTGACAGTGGTATGCGCCGGCTTTGCTCTCCGCCTACAGTTGCGGGGGCAGTCGTGGATTTGGCCGGAGGGCCGAACCACGTTCCCTATTAACCAGACGGCGAACCGTCCGGACCGAAGTACCCTTTGGATAGCGGCCAGAACCGTTTCGGTAAAGCCTGCATGAAAAAATTCTCTGCGCCGCCCGGCGGGGCCTGCGGCAAAGCACCCCGCCAGGGGCGTCTTTTTACCGCGCTGGCCTATAACGTCAGGGCCGCATCGGCTATGATCGTCCTGCCGCTTTGCAAAGGGATGTGACATGCGCTTGAACGAGATCGTTTTTACGGATGCGAAACCCGTCGAAGGCTATGGCCCGGGCTTTTTCCGCATCGGCGGGCAGGTGATCCATGGCCCGGTGATTGCCGGACCCGGCGGCATTCAGACATGGGCCGGGCTGCAGGACGACACCGCGCTTCTGGCGCTCAAGGGGCAGGTTGACGTGCTCTTTGTCGGGACCGGCGCCGAGATCGGCCATCTGCCGGAAACCCTGACCGGCCCGCTGGAAGAGGCCGGCATGGGGGTGGAGGCGATGGCATCCCCCGCCGCCTGCCGCACCTACAACATCTTGCTGAGCGAAGGCCGCCGCATTGCCCTCGCGCTGATCCCGGTCTGACATGCCCGGGCCGTTGCGCCCGCCCCGCCGGGGTGCCGCGCCGCAAATGACTGCTTTTGTGCGCCCCGCCAATGGGTTACGCAGGGGGCATGATGTTACGCGTCGATGATCTGACCCTTGCCCGTGGCGGTATTCCGGTTCTGACCGGTCTCAGCCTTGCGCTGGCACCGGGCCAGGCGCTGATCCTGCGCGGGCCGAACGGCGCGGGCAAGACAACCCTGTTGCGCAGCATCGCGGGCCTGCAACCGCCGCTTTCGGGCCGCATCGAGGGCGCGGAGGACCGCGTCGCCTATGCCGCCCATGCCGACGGGCTGAAAGCGATGCTGACCGTGACCGAGAACCTGGCCTTCTGGGCGCGGATCTTTGGCACTTCCGACATCACCCCGGCGCTGGACGCCTTTGACCTGCACGGGCTGGCGGACCGGCTGGCAGGCACCCTGTCGGCAGGGCAGAAACGCCGTCTGGGACTGGCGCGGCTTCTGGTCACCGGGCGGCCCGTCTGGGTGCTGGACGAACCCACCGTTTCGCTCGACACCGGGGCGGTGGCCCTCTTTGCCGCTGCCCTGCGCGCGCATCTGGCACAGGGCGGCGCGGCGCTGATCGCCACCCATATCGACCTGGGGATCGAGGCGCAGGTGCTGGACATCACCCCGTTCCGCGCCAGCGCTGCCACCCGCGCCGGCGCCAGCGACGAGGCCTTTCTGTGAGGGCGCTTCTGATCCGCGACCTGACGCTGGCGCTCCGGGCCGGGGGCGGCTTTGGCCTGGGGCTTGCCTTCTTCCTGATCGTGACGGTGCTGGTGCCCTTCAGCGTCGGCCCGCAGGCGGAGCTGTTGCAGCTCATCGCCCCCGGCGTGCTCTGGCTGGGCGCGCTGCTGGCCTGCCTTTTGTCACTGGATCGCCTGCTGGCGCTGGATTTCGAGGATGGCACGCTTGACCTGCTGCTCACCGCCCCGCTGCCGCTGGAGGGGGCGCTGAGCGTCAAGGCGCTGGCCCATTGGCTGACCACGGGCCTGCCGCTGGTGCTGGCCGCCCCGGTGCTGGGCGTGCTGCTGAACCTCGCACCGGCGGGCTACCTCTGGCTGGTCGTCTCGCTGGCGGTTGGCACACCGGCGCTGTCGGTCATTGGTTGCTTCGGCGCAGCGCTTACCGTGGGGATCAAACGCGGCGGGCTGCTGTTGTCGCTGCTGGTTTTGCCGCTTTACGTGCCGACGCTGATCTTCGGGGCCGAAGTCGCCCGGCGCGGCGCGGGCGGGCAGGAGGTTGCCACGCCGCTGCTGATGCTGGCCGGGATCACCTGTGCGGTGATCGCCCTGATGCCCTTCGCCTCTGCCGCCGTGCTGCGCATGGGGCTGCGATGAGCGGCGCCGCCCCTCAGACCCCCGGTCAATCCGTCGCGCCGTCGTCTATTGAGCACCGCCGCGCGGCAGAGTAGGAGTAGCCCATGTCGATCTGGAGTTACGCAAACCCGGTGAAATTTCTCACCCTGAGCGCGCGGGTACAACCCGTGCTCTGGGTGCTGTCGATGGCCTGTGTCGCGACCGGGCTGATCTGGGGTTTCTTCGGCACGCCCCAGGATTACCGCCAGGGCGCAACGGTCAAGATCATCTATCTGCATGTCCCCGCCGCCCTGATGGCGATCAACGCCTGGTTCATGATGCTGGTCGCCTCGCTGATCTGGCTGATCCGCCGCCACCATGTCAGCGCGCTGGCGGCCAAGGCTGCCGCACCCGTGGGCGTGGTGATGACCGTGATCGCCCTGCTGACCGGCGCGATCTGGGGCCAGCCGATGTGGGGCACCTGGTGGGCCTGGGACCCCCGGCTTACCTCCTTTCTGATCCTGTTCCTGTTCTACCTGGGCTATATCGCCCTGTGGGAAGCCATCGAAGACCCCGACACCGCCGCCGATCTCACCTCGGTCCTGTGCCTTGTCGGGTCGGTCTTTGCCGTGCTCAGCCGCTATGCCGTGCAGTTCTGGAACCAGGGTCTGCATCAGGGCACTTCGGTGCCGGTGGCGACAGGCGGGCGCAGCGTGGACGATGTGTTCTTCTACCCGCTGGTGATCTGCATGATCGGCTTTGGCCTGCTGTTTGTCGCGCTGGTATTCTACCGCACCGGCACGGAAATCCGGCTGCGCCGCGCTGCCGCGCTGCGGGCTCGGGCGGGCAGGGCGGCATGATGCCCGATCTGGGAAAATACGCGGTCGAAGTGCTGTCAGCCTATGCGGTGTCGCTGCTGCTTCTGGCGGTACTGGTGCTTTGGACCCTGCGCCGGGGCCGCACCGCACGCGCCACGCTGGATGCCGCTGAAAAAGAGGCCGGACGCCATGGTTAAGCCCCTGATGATCGCCCCGCCGCTGATTTTCGCCGCCTTCGTCGCGCTGGCCGCTGTCGGGATGTTCCGCGACGATCCCGAAGGCCTGCCCTCCACCCTGGTTGGCCAGGCTGCCCCTGGCATTCCCGAAGCGGCGCTGGAAGGATTCCCGCCCGCCACCGCCCGGATGCTGGCATCGGGCGAAGTCACATTGGTGAATTTCTGGGCCAGCTGGTGCCCGCCCTGCCGGGTCGAGCACCCCAAACTGCTTGAGCTGGCCAAGTCGGGCCTGCCGATTGTCGGGATCAATTTCAAGGATCAGGCAGGCAACGCGCGCAGCTACCTTGAGGACGAGGACAACCCCTTTGCCGGCGTTGGTTTCGACCCGCAGGGGCGCACCGCCATCGACTGGGGCGTGACCGCGCCGCCGGAAACCTTCATCCTGGGTGGTGACGGCACCGTGCTGTTCCGCTTTGCCGGGCCGCTGGTCGGCTCGGACTATGAGCAACGCTTCCTGCCCGCGCTGAACGCGGCGCTGGGGCGATAGCGCGGGAAAAGAATTTAATGCCTCCGGCGGGGAATATTTCTTGCCAAAAAGAAAACGGGGCCTGGCTGTCAGAGCCGGTAGCCGCCCGATACCGTGATGGTCTCCCCGGTGATGAACCCTGCCGCATCCGAGGCGAGGAAGCGGACCACCTTCGCGACATCCTCCGGCATGCCGTGACGCCCCAAGGCGGTCAGATCGGTGAAGGCTTTGATCAGCTCCGGCGGGCGGGGGTTTTCCACCCGTTCGATGGCGCCGGGGGCGACGCCGTTCACGCGAATGCCGCGCGGGCCCAGTTCCTTGGCCATGGCGCGGGTCCAGCTGTTCAGCGCGGCCTTGCTGGCGGAATAGGAGGCAGCCCCGCCTGCGGGGAACTGCGCGTTCACTGAAGAGATGTTGATCACCCGCGCCCCCCGCGACAGATGCGGCAGGGCGGCGTTCAGCAGGGCCATGGGGGCCGCCACATTGACCAGATGGTTCAGCGCCGGATTGCCATCGTCCATCTCGATCGCACCGGCATTGTTGACGATCACGTCCAGCCGCCCGAAGGCTTTCATGACCTCCGCGATGATCCGATCCGCCGCCGCAGGGTCGGCCAGATCAGCCCTGATCGCATGGACCGCCGGATGCGCGTTCAGCAAGCCGTCGGGCGGTGTCGCATGATAGGTGGCCGCCACCCGGTGGTCGCCTGCCAGATCCGATGCGATGGCGCGCCCGATCCCCCGCGCCGCGCCGGTCACAAGAACAACTTCCGTCATTTTCCAGGTGCCTTCTGCTCTGCCCCGCCGCAACATCCGGACCGCGGGGAACCGGTTTCCATACTTCCTCAACATGGTCCGCGTCAGGGCCAAGTGCAACCGAACCACGAAAAAACCCGCCGCGACAGGCGCGGCGGGTTGGTCTTGGTCGGCCTTGCAGGCGGGGTTATTCCGCCGCGATGGCATCACCCTTGGCCAGGTCGCGCAGCACGTAATGCAGCACGCCGCCATGTTCGATGTATTCGATCTCGATCGCCGTATCGATCCGGCACTTGATCATGATCTCTTTCTTGCTGCCGTCACCCATGGTGATTTCGCAAGGCACTTCCTGCAGCGGCTTGATGGTATCAAGACCGGAGATGGACACTGTTTCATCCCCTGTCAGACCCAGCGACTTGCGGGTGTCGCCACCTGTGAACTCGAAGGGGATCACACCCATGCCCACCAGGTTGGAGCGGTGGATACGCTCAAAGCTTTCCGCGATCACCGCCTTGACGCCCAGCAGGGCCGTGCCCTTGGCCGCCCAGTCGCGCGAGGAGCCGGCACCGTATTGTTCGCCACCGAAGATCACCAGCGGTGTACCGTTTTCCTGATGCGCCATGGCCGCGTCAAAGATCGAGGTCTGCTTGCCATCGGGGCCCTTGGTATAGCCGCCCTCGACGCCATCCAGCATCTCGTTCTTGATGCGGATGTTGGCGAAGGTGCCGCGCATCATGACCTCGTGGTTGCCGCGACGCGAGCCGTAGGAGTTGAACTCCCGCACCGGCACCTGACGCTCGACCAGATACTGACCGGCGGGGGTGCTTTCCTTGAAGGATCCCGCGGGGCTGATGTGGTCGGTGGTGATCATGTCGCCCAGCATTGCAAGAACCTTGGCGTTCTCGATGTTGGTGATCACGCCCGGCTCCGGGGACATGCCCTGGAAATAGGGCGGGTTCTGCACATAGGTGGATTGCGGCGGCCAGTTGTAGGTCTTGGCATCCGTGGTGTCCACGCTCTGCCACTTTTCGTCGCCCTTGAAGACATCGGCATATTTCGACTGGAAGCTCTCGCGCGTCACGGTCTGCTCGACCAGCTCGGCAATCTCCTGTGTCGTGGGCCAGATGTCTTTCAGATAGACGTCATTGCCATCCTTGTCCTGACCCAGCACGCCATTGGCCAGATCGACGTTCATGTCACCCACCAGCGCATAGGCCACCACAAGCGGCGGGGAAGCGAGGTAGTTGGCACGCACGTCGGGCGAGATGCGCCCTTCGAAGTTGCGGTTCCCCGAGAGGACCGAGGTGCCGATCAGGTCGTAATCGTTGATCGCCTTGCTGATCGCAGGCTCCAGCGGGCCGGAGTTGCCGATACAGGTGGTGCAGCCGTAACCGACAAGGTTGAAGCCGATGGCATCCAGATCCTCCTGCAGGTTGGCCGCCTCAAGATAGGCGGAAACAACCTGGGAACCGGGGGCGAGCGATGTCTTGACCCAGGGCTTGCGGGTCAGGCCGAGGGCCCGTGCCTTGCGCGCCACCAGACCGGCACCGATCATCACATAGGGGTTCGATGTGTTGGTGCAGGAGGTGATGGAGGCAATGACGATGGACCCGTCATGCAGCTGGTAATGGCCATCCTCGGTCTGCACATAGCCGCGCTTGTGGCTGCCTTCGTCACCGGGGATCTCGCGGGGTTCGGGCTGGCCGCCTTCACCTTCCCAGGTGACTTCCTGCGCCTTGGAGGCGTCCTTGCCCGCGCGCAGGCCCTTGACATATTGGCCAAATGCCGTGTGTGCGGAGGTCAGCGCGATATAGTCCTGCGGACGCTTGGGGCCCGAGATTGCGGGCACGATGGTGCCCATGTCGAGCTTGAGCGTGTCTGTGTAGACCGGTGCATAATTCTCATCGCGCCACATACCGTTCTCGCGGGCATAGGCTTCGACCAGCGCGATGCGGTTCTCGTCGCGGCCGGTGGTGCGCATGTAGCGCAGGGTCTCGCCGTCGATCGGGAAGAAGCCGCAGGTGGCGCCGTATTCGGGGGCCATGTTGGCGATGGTCGCACGGTCTGCCAGCGGCAGGGTATCGAGCCCGTCGCCGTAGAATTCGACGAATTTGCTGACCACGCCCTTTTCACGCAGCATTTCCACGACTTTCAGCACCAGGTCGGTGCCGGTGGTGCCTTCCATCATCTTGCCGGTCAGTTCAAAGCCGACAACCTCTGGGATCAGCATGGAGATCGGCTGGCCCAGCATCGCGGCCTCGGCCTCGATCCCGCCGACACCCCAGCCCAGAACGGCCATGCCGTTGACCATTGTGGTGTGGCTGTCGGTGCCGACCAGCGTGTCGGGATAGGCCACTTCCTCGCCGTTCTGATCCTTGTCGGACCAGATCGTCTGCGCGAGGTATTCCAGGTTCACCTGGTGGCAGATGCCGGTGCCGGGGGGCACGACGCGGAAGTTGTTGAAGGCCTTCTGGCCCCACTTGAGGAAGGTGTAACGCTCGATGTTGCGTTCGTATTCACGGTCCACGTTCATCTGGAAGGCGCGGGGGTTGCCGAATTCGTCAATCATGACCGAGTGGTCAATGACCAGATCCACCGGGTTCAGCGGGTTGATCTTGTCCGGGTCGCCACCCAGGGCCACCAGACCGTCACGCATCGCGGCAAGGTCGACAACGGCCGGCACGCCGGTGAAATCCTGCATCAGCACGCGGGCCGGGCGATAGGCGATCTCGCGCGGGTTCTGCCCGCCTTTCTGCGCCCATTCGGCAAAGGCCTTGATGTCGTCCACGGTGACCGTCTTGCCATCTTCGAAACGCAGCATGTTCTCCAGCACGACCTTGAGTGCTGCGGGCAGTTTGGAGAAATCGCCCAGGCCCGCCGCTTCGGCTGCGGGGATGGAGTAATAGGCGATCTTCTGATCGCCTGCGGTGAGGGTCTTGCGGGTTTTGGCGGTGTCCTGACCAACTTGAATCGTCATGGATAGGCTCCCTTTGCTATGAACAGGTGGCGGTGGTTACGGCCTAGATGACCTATTGCCGCCCATGTTTCAATGGCAATTCCCGGCATAAGCGCGAAATTGTATACTATTGTATACCGAGACCCGTTAAAATGGCGATTTGCCATCTCAAGAAACATTGATTGGTTATTTCAAAGGCGCAAAGATACTACTTGCCGGGGTCCCGACTTGCCGAATGGAATCAAATGAAACATCTGCTGCCCCTGGTCACCGCCTTGAGTCTGGCCGCCGCATATCCCGCTGCCTCCCAGCAAAATCCCGTGGTGGTGGAGCTTTTCACCTCCCAGGGATGCTCAAGCTGCCCGCCTGCGGACGCCATGCTGGAAGAACTGGCCGAGCGTGATGACGTGATCGCGCTGGCGCTGCATGTGGACTATTGGGATTACATCGGATGGGAAGATCCCTTTGGCGAAGCGGCCCATGCGGACCGCCAGCGCGCCTATGCGCATACCGCCGGGCGGCGGTCGATCTTTACGCCCGAGATGATCGTGCAGGGCGAGACCGATATCGTCGGCGCCAAGCCGATGAAGCTGGGCAAGGCCATCGCGGAACATGCACAGCGCGCGGCACAGGTCGAGCTGACCCTCGCGCGCGAGGGGAATGCCCTGCGGATCGACGCGACGGCGCTGGAGAATCTCACCGGCCCGGTGACGGTTCATATGCTGCGCTACACCCCGCACCGCACAACGGAGATCGAGCGCGGCGAAAACCAGGGCAAGACACTGGGATATGCAAATATCGTCGAAGGCTGGGAAGTTCTGGGAAGCTGGGACCCTTCAGCACCTTTGTCGATGACTTCCGTTCTGGAAGGCGACAAGCCGGTTGTGGTGATCCTGCAGAGCAAGGGCACCGGACCGATCCTGGCGGCACAAAGGCTGCGGTAGGCTGCCGGGCGCCGGCATGGGTTACGCGTTGCGATGTTTACGTGAAACAGGCGCGACCACCTGACGGGTTGAAATCTTTGGTTCCAGGCCGCGGCAGATATTTCAGATCAAAACCCAAGCACGCTCGGGCCCGGACCATAGGTGGTCCCGGGCCGCCCCGGATGGCTTTGGTCCTCACGTCATCAGGCGAAATCCTGACCTGCGCCCTTTGGCGCGGAGGAGGGCGGGGGCGGGAATATGCTCCGCGACCAGTTCTGCGTCCTGTGCAGGCCCGGTTTCCGAGCCCTGGAAACAGCCAACGATGGCGGTGGTCTGCTCCGTTGACAATATACATACCAAATGGTATGTATATTGTTATGGGCCGCCGATTCTGACCGCCGAATGTCATCGCACTTCCTGTCGCGATGCGGCCGGGCGTCTTGCGCCCCGGCTCCCCGTGCAGGGCCTTGGGTCCGGATGGGGTTTCGTAATCCGCAAGTTGTTGATGTGAAGGGAGTATATCATGCCTGATGACAGGGTTGAGGTTGAAAATCCGAATACGCCGGGGCGCAGCCAGCGCCTGAGCCGCGTGAAATACGAAGCGATGCGCGCAGCGCTGCTGCGGGTCTTGCCGGAAGATCCGCCGGGCCTGAAGGTGGCCGAGGCGAAGGCGGCGCTGCTGCCCCATCTTGATGCCACATCCTTTCCCGGGGGCGAGAAAGCCGGGTGGTGGCTGAAGGCCGTGCAGCTTGATCTTGAGGCCAAGGGGGTGATTTCGCGGGCGAAGGGCAGCCCGGTGCGGCTGTACCGGTTGACGTCCTGAGCGGCCGTTGCGCGACATGATGCAATCCCTTGATGGGATTGGGGAAATCTGACGTATCGTTGCACGATGGGCGAGGGGTGCGGAGATAGGGCGGCCTGTGGATGCCTCGCATCGGGGGCGGCGTTCCTGGATGGGCCCCGCATTGGACGTTTTTCTGCGGGACCTTTTCGCCCGAAAGGGTTCTATGACCCTCCCGTGTAGACATGTCATTTTTGACATGTCTACACGGGAGGGTGTTGAATGCGAGGGTGGCTATTCGGCTGTCGGGCGTAGCGGCTGCATGCATCTGCATTTGGGCAGAGATTCCGGCTTTCCGGACGGTTGGAACACCCCCGGCCCGGAACGAAAGCCTTGTGTTCCCATCCGCAGGCCGGTGCGGATGCGTTATTCCTCGGGCCGCCAGCGGCGGTGAACCCAGAACCATTGTTCGGGATGGGCGCGCACCTGTGCGGACAGGCTGTCATTCAGCGCCTGGGTCATGGTTTCGGGGTCGCTTGGCGGCACGGGGGCCTCTAGCACGCAGCGGAAATGCACGCCGTCCGACTGGCGGATGCCATAGAAGGGGATCAGCAGCGCGCCATAGCGCAACGCCAGTTCCGCCGCAGAGACCGCCGTGCGCGCGGGCGCGCCCATGAAATCAAGCACCGGGGCGAATTGCACATGCTGATCAAACAGCAGTACCAGATGCCCCCCCTCCCGCAGGTGGCGCACGAAACCCGCCGTGCCGCGCCGGCCCTGGGGGAACACGGGCCCACCGAAAGCCTCCATCGTCTTGACGTAATGCGCGTTGAAATAGGGGTTCTTCATATCACGGTAGAGACCGCCGATATCATGGCCGCGCGACACCAGGGCGGCGCGGGTCGCTTCGTAATTGCCGAAATGCCCGGTGACCAGGATCACCGCCTGCCCCCTGGCGGCGGCCGCTTCCAATGCGGCCATGCCGGGGCCTTCCGGGGTGACATCGGCCATGCGCGCCGGGAAATCCTGCGCCGAGTAGTTTTCGATAAAGGTGCGGCCGACGTTGTTCAGGCAGCCATCCGCGATCTCGCGCCGCCGGGCGGGGGGCAGATCGGGACAGATGCGCGCCAGATTGTCCAGCGCGCGCCTGCGGTATCCTGCGGCGGGCCCCAGCACCCGCTGCACCAGAGCGCCGACAAAACGCAGCCGGATCTCATAGGGCAGGGCGAGGGCGCAGCGGATGATCCCGACGATCAGCGCATTGGTCAGGTAGTGGCCCATTTTGCGCGCAAGGGCAGGCGGGGCGGCAGAGCGATCGGGCATGAAACCATGTCATTGATGAAGATCGTCCTGACATAGCCCGCGCAGCACGGCGCAACAAGGGCCGGGACCCGCAGCCGGAGGTCAGGCGCTGTCGTCGCTGTCTTCTTCCGCGTCCACCAGCAGCAGATTGCCGGTGCTTTCCATTTGCCGGATGGTGCGGACAACCTCGCTCATCGCCTCCTCGGCCTCGGCGGCTTTGACCTTGCCCGCATCCTTGATGTCCTCGCGCAGCTGGTCGGCCATGCGGCCCGACATGTTATCCAGAATGAAGGCCATGGTGTCGGCGTACCCCGCAGCCTCTGCCCCGGCCAATGCGGTCAGAAGGCTTGCCGGCGGGACCTCGCGCAGGATGCGCGGTATGTCGCGGCGGGCAATCCGGCTGGGGATATTGGCAAAGGTGAAGATGGCCTTGCGCACGGCATTGGCAAAGCCCTGGTCGGTTTCATCCAACCCGGTTAGCACATCGTCGCGGGTCAGCGTGCTGGAGGAATTCAGGATCGCACCGACGCGCGATACCGGGTCGCTGTCAAAGGCGCGGGCGGGCTGCGCATCAAGCTGCATGGCCAGTGACAGGCCGATCCGGTCAACCGCGTCCGGGGTCACGGCACCGGTCAGCGACACGGCATAGGTGATCCGCCGCGCCTGCGGTCCGGGCAATTGTCCCAGCAATTCGGCGGCCAGGGGCACGGGCAGTTTCGACAGCATCACCGCCGCCACTTCGACGCTTTCATTCTGCAGCACGGGCAAGAGTTTGTCGGCGCTCAATTCCTTGAGCCGGGCCCAGGGATCGCCCGATTGGCGCACCCCCGCTTCCTTGCGCAGCCGCAGCGCGGTCTGACGGCTGATCTTGCCGTCCAGCACATCCAGCGCGCCCGCGATGCCGGGGGGGAAGGACAGGCCGATGCTTTCGATTTCATCGGCGAATTCGGCAACCACGGCGGAAAGGGTGTCACGATCCACCAGCCGCATCGACCCCATCTGATGGGTCAGCGCCTCCTGCAGCTCATCGGGCAGATCCTCAAGCGGGATGTCGGCCCCTTCGTTGAGCAGCAGGCGCACCACGATCGCCGCCTTGGCACGCCGGCTGAGAGAAGGCCGCGCGCCGCCCGTGTCAAAAGAGGGCAGCGGCGCGAGGGAGCCCATGGGCACCATGTCGTTCATCTTTGCTGTTTCCTGTCTGAACCGGGGTGGTTGTGACAGGCAAAGATGAACGAATTCTGAAATCAGTAGCTGAAAGTCTGGCCCGTCGCGATGGCCTGCCGCAGCGAGGCCTCGGCCCAGGTGCCGGAGCCGCCATGGGCGCGGATCGCCTTGAGCTGCTCCATGGCATCGGCCACCTTGCCTTCGGCGACAAAGCCCTGACCCATGTAGGACCGGGCCAACACATTGGCCGGGTTGACCGCCAGCGCACGCTGGTAATAGCCCATTGCCAGATCGGTCTGGCCCATCTTGCGGTGGGTGAAGCCCAGATAGGTCAGCGTGCGGTCATCGTCCTGGGGCATTTCGGCCAGCACGATCTGCGCATCGGTATAACGGCCCGCATAGGCCAGTTCGCGCACGGTTTCGTAAAGGCTGTCCATGTCCAGCCGGCTGTCCTGTGCATCGACGCAGGTCTTGGTTTTCTTGTCATAGACCTGGCCGTCTTCGCACTTGGGTTTTTCCGGCGCGGTTTCGTTGCCGCTTCCGGCGGCAAGCAGCGGGCCTGCAGCCAAGGGCAGAACAAGGACAGTTGCGAGGGTAAGAGCCTTCATCGGGAATCTCCGGACTATCGTTACGAGAGGGTGACTTTTTAAGTTAAAGGTAATCTAGAGAAGAGTAGCATCAAAAGCGCGGAAGTAAGACAGGGTCGCGCGATTGTGACCGCAGGGCCGGTTTTTCGTAACACCAGTGCGGAAACGGGAAAGAGCGCCGACAGGACAGGCAGCGCTCAGTCTTCATCATCTGGCCGGATCAGGTGCTGACCGGCATGCAGGACTTGGTGGCGCTATCATAGGTGGTGCCGGTGGCACAGGACATCGCCTGTTTCTCCTTGCCGTGGAAACATCCCTCCGCAAGGCTGAGTGTGGGCACCGCGGTGAGGGCAAGGGCAATCGCAAGGGTCTTGAACGTCATGATCGGTCTCCTTTTGCTTGATTGGCTTAGGATTAATGGGGCCTCACCCTAATCTACACCGATTGCGCATCATTTCAAACAATCCCGCAACCTGTGCGGTTGCCCGGCATTGATCTGCCGGGATTCCGGGCAGGGGTCTGTGATTTGGCAATGCGCCTGTCAGATGCCGGGCAAAACCGATTTTTCTGGAACATCGCTGAAGCGGATTGCGGATTGCACGGGAAAGGCGACCTACCGAGCGGAGCTAAGGGCAGGTTTGAGCCCTTTCCGTCTGCCCCCGCGCGGAATCAAGGCCGCAGGCCGCCGCGCATCGCCGGGCCGTCCCCTGGCACGGCGATTTGGCTGCTGTCGTGTTCCACGGATAGCTTGGAAGTGCTTGGCTGCGATAAAGTGCCAGTCACTGAGGTCAGATCGCCGCACCACGGCCCTGCGATGCGCGGCTCGACGGTTCGTTGCAAACGGCAGTTCCGTCCCGCTCACCTGACCTTCGCGCGCCTTGCAGAGAAGTTCCGGTAAGGGGCCAACATCAGGTGACGACCGCCGCTGACAGGATGCATGAATCCGTTGCATCGAGCCAAAGATGCCCGGTATTCGACAGCGCAACCGCGCCCCACCGCTGCGGTGGGGGCGGATAAAGTGTTTCCGGCATAAGACGCGGGCGGGCGACGATCAGCACCTTATGCGTTTCAGGATATGCCTGAATCACTTGTTCGCCGCCGCTCCCTTCGGGCAAGCGCGAAAAGGGATCTGCGATGTGTCAGGCTTATCCCGAAACGCTGTGGTCGCCAAAGACGCGGGCAAAGATCGTGTCCACATGTTTGGTGTGATAGCCCATGTCGAATTTCTCTTCGATCTCCGCGGGAGAGAGGGCGGCCAGCACCTCAGCGTCCGCCAGAAGCTCGGTCTTGAAATCCGCGCCCTCTTCCCAGACCTTCATCGCGTTGCGCTGCACCAGCCGGTAGCTGTCCTCGCGGCTGACGCCCGCCTGTGTCAGGGCCAGCAGCACACGCTGGGACATCACCAGACCGCTGAACTTGTTCATGTTGGCCAGCATGTTGTCGGGGTAGATCAGCATCTTGTCGATGACCCCGGTCAGCCGGTTCAGCGCGAAATCGAGGGTGATCGTGGTATCGGGGCCAATGGCGCGTTCGACGGATGAGTGCGAGATGTCGCGTTCGTGCCAGAGGGTCACGTTCTCCATGGCCGGGATCACCGCCATGCGCACGGTGCGTGCAAGGCCGGTCAGGTTCTCGGTCAGCACCGGGTTCTTCTTGTGCGGCATCGCGGAAGAACCCTTTTGCCCGGCGGAGAAGAACTCGGCCCCTTCCAGCACCTCGGTACGCTGCATGTGGCGCACTTCGGTTGCGATGTTCTCGATCGAGCTGGCCACCAGCCCGAGTGCTGCAAAGAATGCGGCGTGGCGGTCGCGGGGGATGACCTGGGTGCTGATCGGTTCGGGCGTCAGGCCCAGCTGGGCACAGACATGTTCCTCGACGCGCGGGTCGATGTTGGCGAAGGTGCCGACAGCACCGGAAATCGCCCCGGTCGCGATTTCCTCACGCGCGGTTTTCAGGCGGCGCAGGTTGCGGTCCATCTCGGCGTAAAAGCGGGCAAAGGTCAGGCCCATGGTGGTGGGTTCGGCGTGGATGCCGTGGCTGCGGCCCACGCGCAGGGTGTCCTTGTGCTCCAGCGCGCGGCGCTTCAGCGCGGCCAGCAGCGCCTGGGTGTCCGCGATCAGGATGTCGGCGGCGCGGGTCAGCTGCACGTTGAAACAGGTGTCCAGCACATCGGAAGAGGTCATGCCCTGATGCACAAAGCGCGCCTCGTCACTGCCCACATGTTCGGCCAGATGGGTCAGGAAGGCGATGACATCGTGTTTGGTCACGGCTTCGATCTCGTCAATCCGGGCGACGTCGAATTCCACGTCCTTGGCCTTCCAGACCGCCTGCGCGTTCTCGCGCGGGATCACGCCAAGCTCGGCCATGGCGTCGCAGGCATGGGCCTCGATCTCGAACCAGATGCGGAACTTGGTCTCGGGAGACCAGATGGAGACCATCTCGGGGCGGGAATAGCGGGGGATCATGGGGCACCTACCTGGAAAGCTGACGTTCGCCCGGTGCATAGACCGGGAGGGGGGCAAGGACAAGCGGGGGGCAGCTTTGCGCGCGGCGCTACAGCGGCGAAAGCCGTGTCGCGTGGCAGAGACCGTGTTGTACATGCCGGATGTTCGCGGTATGTTCCGGGCGCGATAGGTCCAGGCCTGTCAAAGACAGGAAGGACAGACCCTCATGAGACCCACGCTCAGAGCCAAAGCCATCGCGGTTTGCAATGAGAAGATCGCAAAGAAGGGCGAGACGGTGGGCCTGTCGTTCTACGCGTTCTTTGCCAACCGCAATGATGACCCGGAGCTTCTGATGGAAGCGGCGGAATGGTGGATCAGGACGCATGAGCTTGACCATTTCGAGAAGGCGGTGAAAATCCGGGAGATGATCTCCTCCGGCGTCTGAGCCGTCAGGGGGGCGCTAGGCCACCAGTTCGGTGACCACCTCCGAGGACCGTTCAAGCGTGCGGTGCACCGGGCATCTGTCCGCGATTTGCAGCAGGCGCTGGCGCTGGTCTGCCGTCAGATCGCCGGTCAGCCGGATCCGGCGCCGCCAGGTGTCGATCTTGTCACCGGAGCCGGTTTCGGCGTCCTGCGCATGGACCTTGTCATGGCAGACATCCACGCTGACATGATCCAGCGGCCAGCCCTTGCGCCGGGCGTACATGCGGATCGTCATCGAGGTGCAGGCCCCCAGCCCGGCAGAAAGGAAACCATAGGGCGACATGCCCTTGTTGGTGCCGCCATAGGCGTGTGGTTCATCCGCCAGAACATGGTGGAACGGGCCGCTGTTGATGTCCTGCAGAAAGCCTTCCGCATCCGCTTCGGAGACGCGCAGCACGCCTTCGGGCGCACCGGGGGGCGGGGCCGGGGGCGTCAGCGGCAGGTAGCGGCCCGCCCAGGTGGCGATGACACCTGCGGCATATTCCGCGTCCCGCGCGCGGGGGATCAGATGTGCGGCGCCATCGAGGCTGACGAAACTCTTGGGGTGTTTGGCAGCCAGGAAGATCTGGCTGGCGTTGTCGATCCCCACGATCTCATCGGTCGGGGCATGCAGGATCAGCAATGCGGCCTTCAGCCCGGCAATCGCCGGGGCCAGCGCGGCATCCGCCACATCCTCCACAAAGGCCCTGCCGATGCGGAAGGGCCTGCCGCCCAGCGATACCTCCGCCACGCCCTCGGCCATGATGCGCGGCAGGGCATCGGCAAAGTTATGGGTCACATGGCCGGGGTCGAAAGGGGCGCCGATGGTTGCCACCGCCCTGACATGCGGCAGCTGCGGCGCGGCCTTGAGCACGGCGGCACCGCCCAGCGAATGGCCGATCAACAGGGCAGGGGCCATGCCGCGCTCCTCCAGATAGCGGGAGGCCGCGATCAGGTCACCGACGTTGGAGGTGAAGGAGGTATTGGCAAATTCTCCCCGGGAATGGCCCAGCCCGGTGAAATCGAACCGCAAGACGGCAATCCCCATGCCTGCCAGCCGGGCCGCGATGCGGCGGGCGGCGGGGATATCCTTGCCGCAGGTGAAACAATGGGCAAAGAGCGCCGTGGCCAGATGCGGCCCGTCCGGCATGTCCAGCCTTGCCGCCAGCTCGTTGCCGTCATGGCCGGGAAAGGTGATGCGCTGGGGGGCCATGGGATACTCCGATACTGGTCTGGTGCCAGAGTGATCCGCTCCGCGGCATCGCGCAAGCCCGGGTCACACCAGTGTGACGCCCCGCGCATCGCCGTGAACGGGGCTGGAAGGGGGCGGGAACCGGGTGTAGCAAGGGGAAGTACCTGATCCGGGAGAGCACCCTATGGCCGATACAGCAGACAGAGCATTGCACCCTGCCACCCTTGCGGCGCAGGCGGCGGGGGCCACGGATGAACAGACCGGCGGCGTTGTGCCGGCCGTGCATATGGCAACCACCTTTGCGCGTGACGAATCCTATGCCCAGCTTGTGCCCGGCAATACCTACCTGCGGTCGCACAATGAAAACGTGCGGGTGGCCGAACGGCTGCTGACGCGGCTGGAAGGGGCGGCGGATACGCTGCTCTTCCCCTCCGGCATGGCGGCGGTGGCGGCAGTGTTCCGGACGGTGCCGAACGGGGCCAGCGTGCTGGTGCAAAGCCAGATCTACTGGGGCACAACCGCCTGGATCAGGGGGTTTTGCGCGCGGCGCGACATCACGCTGCATGAGGTCGAAGCCGCGGACAGCGATGCCTTTGCCGCGGCCTGTGCCGCCCATCGCCCGGCGATTGCCTGGGTGGAGACGCCGTCGAACCCCTGGCTGCGGATCGTGGATATCGCCGCCGCGGCGGATGCGGCCCATGCGGTGGGTGCCAGGCTGGTGGTGGACAGCACCGCGGCAAGCCCGGTGCTGAGCCAGCCGCTGTCCTTGGGGGCGGATATCGTGATGCATTCGGCGACCAAGGGGATCAACGGCCATTCCGACGTGCTCTCCGGTGCGCTTTGCGTGGCGGAGGCGGACAGCGCGATCTGGCAGATGATCCGCGAGGACCGCGACACCGCCGGGGCGGTCATGGCGCCGATGGAGGCCTGGCTGCTGACGCGCGGCATGCGCACCTTGCCGCTGAGGATGCGGGAAATGTCGCGCAATGCCATGGCGCTGGCGGAATTCCTGTCGGACCATCCGCAGGTAGAAGAGGTCATGTACCCCGGCCTGCCGGGCCACAAGGGCCATGCGCTGGCCGCCCGCCAGATGCAGGGCGGTTTTGGCGGTTTGCTGTCCTTTGTCGTCAAGGGCGGAGCCGAGGCGGCCTTGCGCGCGGCAGGGCGGTTGCAATTGTTTCACCGCGCCACGTCGCTTGGCGGGGTGGAAAGCCTGGTGGAGCATCGCCATACCATCGAGCCGCATACCGGTATTCCCGAAGGGCTGCTGCGCCTCTCCGTCGGGATCGAGGACGCGGGCGATCTGCGCGATGATCTGGCGCAGGCGCTGGGGCAGTAGCGGGTGTCGCATGCCATGACAAGGCGGCTCGAACCCCGGATGTTCTGAGCCTTGTCGGGAGGTTGGGCGAGGCAATCCTGGCCTGACGGCCGGGTGTTTCTGTCTCAGACCGGACCTTTGACGGGATGCGCGAGGGGCCGCTGTGCGGACTTTGTTGCCATGTCCGACATTCGAAACAGGTCGCGCCCGAACCGAGGGGTGGGCGAGTAGCGCCCGCGTCACGCCGCAGGCGTGCCTCCGGCAATTGAACTGGCGCGCCTCTGGCGCGACGGGGGCGGTTCGGGCGCTGCCAAAGCTTTGCTTTGGCAATAGGTCTTCACTTTGAGGGCACAGGTTGGGGCGCACACCGTACCACTGCTGCGCCAGCCACGCGCGTCCATTTTGCACTCCGCTCTGGTGAGCGGTTTCGGCAATGATCCCCCGCCGACCGCCGCTCAATAGATAAAGGGCACGAACCGCGCGGCGCGTTTTGCATAGGCCCTGAATTCCGCGCCATAGCGTTCGGCGAGATAGGCGTCGAGCGGCGGGATGTGGTAAAAGACGAACATCGCCGCCATCAGCAGCGGAATCGAAAAGGCCCAGAGCGAGGCTGTCAGCATCGCCCATCCGGTGAACAACATTGTATCGCCGAAGTAGTTGATATGCATGGAATATGCGAAGAGACCGCCGGTGTAGCAATGCCCTTTCGCGCCGGGCTGTTGCTTCCAGGCGCGGCGCTGCAGTTCGGATCCGGTGTTCAGGTACGAGCCGGTCAGCAGCAGGGCGGCACCCGCCCCGTCCCAGCCGGTGAGGGGCGTGGCAGTGCCCGAGAGGAAGCCCGCACCCAGCAGCAAGAAGCCCAGTTCGAAGACGGCCATGAAGGCGCTTAGCCCCAAAGCCTCCGCAATCACGACCCGGCGTTGCATCAGCACGAACAGGGTCACCAGATGCCGCGACCAGTAGAAGACGGCGCATCCCGCCAGAATCCTGGCGCGGGTGGGGTCGGCCCAGTCGAACGGGCCGAAGGCGAGCCAGAGGGCGATCAGAACGATGGTGCCATGCAGCGTGGCAAAGACCAGCTTTATGCGCAGGGAAGGGTCATGCCGGCGGTCGACGCCGCCTTGCGGGGCTGCCATCAATTGATCCTTTCATGTCCTGCGGATGATTTGGCGGTTTTCGGTTCGGCGGTGTCCGGGGCGCGCCAGAGGTCGGGCATCCACTTCGCCTTTATCGTCCACTTGGTCTATAAAGCGGGGATAGACCTCGCCGGCGGGATGTGTCAATTTTTAATTGACCAGATGGACGAAAAAGATGCCGAAAATAGTTGACCACGAGGCCTACAGCCGGGTGCTGGCCGAACGGGCGGCCGCCTATTTCTCGGCCCATGGCTATGCCGGGACCGGGATGCGCCAGATCGCCGACCATCTGGGCGTGTCGAAAAGCGCGCTCTACCACTATTTCCCGAACAAGGAGGCGCTGTTTCTGGCCTGCACCAGACAGATCATGGCGGGGCTCGATTCCGGCCTGGTCGATCCCGGGGCGTCGGAACAGGAGAACCTGGACCACCTGCTTGAGGTCATGCGGGTGAATTTTGGTGCGGAGATGGCGCTGGTCTTCGACTATCTGCGGGGCAAGACGCGGGCAGAGATCGCACAGGACGAAGCGATGCAGATGGCGATGGAGAGCTACCGCGCGCTGGTTGAGCGCATCGTCGGGCAGGCACGCGCCGAGGAAACCCTGGCCCGGCTGCTCGGGACCCTGCTGCTGGAATATTGTTCGGGAAAGTGAGCGGCAGTAGAGCTCAGCCCCCCATCAGCGCCGCATCCCATTCATATTCGGTCAGCCGCTCGAAACCGTCTTCGGTGATCAGCACCTGATCCTCCAGCTTGATGGAAAAATCGCCCCCCTCGGGAGAGACCAGCGCCTCCACGCAAAGTGTCATCCCGGCTTCCAGCGGGTAATCATAGGCCCCGGCCACCGCCTTGTCAGGGTAGGCCACCAGCGGCCATTCATCACAGAGGCCGACGCCGTGCATCAGGCAGCCGTATTTCTGTTTCTGGAATTGCGCATCCAGCACATGGGTGCCTGCGGTCAGCTCCGGGATCATCACGCCGGGTTTCAGCATTTCCATGTTCTGCATGATGTGTTCGACCCCGTGCTGCATGGCATAGAGCATGTCGGGGCGCGGTTTCCGGTCGCCCACCCACCATGTGCGGCTGATGTCGACGCAGATGCCGTAGCTGCCCACCAGATCGGTGTCGAAGGCGATGATTTCATTGTTCTGCACCACGCGCGGGCCGCATTCCTGGAACCAGGGATTGGTGCGCGGGCCGGAGGTGAGCAGGCGGGTTTCGATCCATTCGCCGCCGCGCCGGATGTTTTCGGCGTGCAGGACCGCCCAGATGTCATTCTCCGACACTGACGCCACCGGCACCTTCGCGCGGGCGAAATCCTCCATCGCGCGGACAGCGGTTTCGCAGGCGTGGCTGGCGCAGCGCATGGCGCGGATTTCCTCGGGCCCCTTGATGGCGCGGGATTTCTCGGTGATCTCTTCGCCGTCCACCACGGTGAACCCCTGCGCCTCAAGCGCGCGCAGACCGTGCAGCATGATCTTGTCCACCGCGATGCGCATGTTGCCGGGGCCTGCGTGTTCGGCACAGAGAAGGCGGACCTCGTTGGCAAAGGTATCGGCGGCCACATCGATCTTGTCGCCCCGGTCGAAATAGAACAGGTCCGCGCCGGATCGCCGTTCGCGCACCAGCGGGTTGAATTCGCTGAGGAAGATGCCGTTCTTGTAGTCCCAGATCACCATGTAGCCATCGGCGCAGAGCAGCACGGCGCGGAACGGGTTATGGGTGTTCCAGAGCTGCATGTTGGTGCTGTCGGTGGCATAGCGGATGTTCAGCGGGTCGAACATCAACAGCCCGGCCAGCCCGCGCGCGGCGATCTGCGCGGTCAGCCGTTCCCAGCGGAACTGGCGCATGGCGGGCAGGTCCGGCAGCTGCAACCCCGCTGCCGCCCATTCGTCGAAGGCCAGGCGCGTCGGTCCGATCTCCACCCGGTCGGCATCATTGGGGCTGCCATCGGGCAGCGCCGCGCCATGGGCAGGATCGATCTTGCGGGTGTCGCGGAAGTGCTTGTTCATGGCGGGCCTCCTTGTATTGGACCACGATGCCGGAGGTGGCCGGGGGATGTTTGGTAAAAACCGACCCCTGGAGATGTCGTTTTCGCAGGACGCGGGCAGGGGATGGCGTTAGGTTGCCCGGCGATGAAAGAGATCCTGCACAAAGATTTGCCGCCCGAGATGGCGGTGCCCCCCGCGCTGCCGGGCGTGGCCCCCTGTGCGGCCGACGACTGGCTGCGGGTGGATGAGACCTATGGCGCGCAGATGCGCTACCGGCTGGCCCTGCTGGCGGACAAGCCGCAGGCGGTGCTGTGGGAGCCTGCCGCATCCCGTGACGCGGCGCTCGAAGTGCTGGAGGAGGCTCTGGCGTTGCTGCCGGGGAAGGGGTTTGCGGTGCAGGGGGACCAGGTGCGTTGCCCCGATGGCCGCGAGGTTGCGCTGGACCGCGCCGCGCCACTGCGCACGCTGGGGCAGCTGGTGCAACAGGACATCTGCGTGATGGACAAGCAGGGCGACCAGCATGTGCTGGTGGCTGCCGTCCTGTGCTTTCCGGCGAACTGGCGGCTGGCGGAAAAGGCGGGCCGCCCGCTGACCGATATCCATCTGCCGGTCGATGCCTATGACGCCGGGATCGCCCGCCGGGTGCAGCGCTTGTTTGACGGGGTGCAGGTGGACCGCCCGCTGTGGCGGTTCAACCGGCTGGCCTATGGCGACGCCGATCTGCATCAGCCCGCCCGGAAGGATCAGGGCCTGGTGCGCCGGTACGAACGGGCAGAGCGGCAATGCGTGGTGCGGATGCCACGCACGCGGGCCGTGGTTTTCAGCATCCACACCCATGTGGTGCGGCGCGCGGCGGGCTGAGCCGCCGCGCGCCGCTGTGTCACATCGGGTCAAGCACCATATGCGGCTGACCGTCCGAGGTTTTCTGCGGTGACTGGCCATGGGCGTTCACGGTGGTGTTGACCTGCCGCCGGAACGCGCTGAACAGTTCCGAGGTAACCACGTCGATGGGCCGGTCGAACCGCAGGGTCAGCGCCCAGTAGCCCGAGGAGGACTGCCGCGCGGCCTTGACCTCTCCGACAAAGGGATGGCCGAGGTAGCGGCCGGTCACGCGCTGGCCGGGGGCCCAGCCGGGGTGGCTGTTGGCGGCACGGGCGGCGATGGTGTTCCAGTCGCGCGCGCCCCATTGATGGGCCACGGTTTCCAGCGCTTCGGCATGGCTGAGGGTCTGGCCACGGGCAGCCAGATCGGCGCGCAGGCGTTTGGCCTGCGCCTTGAGGACGTCACGGGAAGGGGTAGTCATGTTTACACTCCGTCTCGCATGAAGTGACGTGGGGGTCCGCGTTGCCCATCAATCTAGCGAGATTGAAGGTAGATCATCGTTCAGGACTTCACCGGTATGCGGACGGCAGGGGCCTGACCCTGATGCCCAGATAGGGCGCAGGGCTGATTTGCGCAAGGGCCGGGGCGGCGCATCCGGCGGCACTGTGGCTTTTGAGTATGCCTGGCAGATATCAGAAAAGCACGAGGCCCGGGCATGGGAATGCCCAGGGCCCGAAGGGCCGATCAGCCGTCGATGCGCGCGCCCATGATCGCGATCGCCTGTTGATAGACGGTGGCGGCGTTCCATTGCTTGATCACGCGGAAGTTCGGCTGGCCTTCCTGATAGCCCTGTCCGGGCTGCCAGCCCTTTCGGCGCAGGAAGTTCGCGGTGGAGGCCATGGCGTCGGCCTGGTTGTAGAAATCCACCCGCCCGTCGCCGTTGCCATCGACACCGTATTGCAGGGCATTGCCCGGCAGGAACTGGGTATGGCCCAATTCACCGTGCTTGGCGCCCTTTGTGTTCACGGTGATCGCGCCACGGTCCACCAGTTTCAGCGCGCCGATGGCATGCGGCACGAAAAAGCTGGAACGGCGGCAGTCATAGGCCAGCGTCGTGATCGCGGAGACCACGGAGGAATTGCCCATGAACCCGCCAAAGCCGGTTTCCATCCCGTGAATGGCAAGCAGCACGCCCGCAGGCACGCCGTAGGCGCGTTCCAGCGACTGGTAAAAGCCCGGGTTCTGACCCTTGCGTTTGCGGCCCTGCCCCACGATGGTATCGGCCCCGCGCACCTGCATGAACTTGGACAGGGAATATTTGAACGACTTCTGGTTGCGGTCCGCCGCGATGGTGCCGGTGGCATAGCTGGCCTGCGCCAGCGCATTGAGCCCGCGTTGCCCCACACCGGCCGCCGCGGCCTCGTTGGCAAAGGCTGCTTTCCATGCGTTGAACCCGCCCGCATTGTTGCCGCAGGTCGCGGCAAAACCGGGCGCAGCGAGGGCGGTAATAACACTCAATGAAACAGCAATAGATTTGAAAGGGCGCATGATAATCCTCAGCCAATTGTAATACGACGGACAGGCGTGCCGCGACCTGCAGCTTAGACCGGCAAGAACTTCGTGAAAAGGAAAACTCTGAAACGTCGGTGGCGGGCCGCTCAGTAGGACAGGATTTTCGAGGTCAGGATGCTGGCCATCTCCAGCGGGGAACTGGTGGGGCGATCCATCGCGTCCCAGGCAAAAACCGTGCCCCCCGCCATGAAGAAACACAGCATCAGCGGGGTCACCATATAGCTGCCCAGGCTGCGCGTGCGGCGCTTCTTGCGCTGGCGTTCCAGCTTGCGGGCATGTTTCTCGATCCGGGCGACACGGCTGGCGAAGACGGCTTCGTTTGCTGCATTGGGCATATCGGATCTTTCCGCTGGTTCAGGGCCATTGGCAGATTCCGGTATCGTCTCAAATTCGGTTCGAATTGTGACCGGCATGGGGTCAATTTCGGAAGGGTCCGGCAAGAAAAAGGGCACCCCCGCAGGGATGCCCATTTGTTTGCACGATCTCGGATCGCGATCAGCAGCTGTAATACATGCCGAATTCGACCGGATGGGGTGTGTGCTCGTACTTGTGCACTTCTTCCATCTTCAGCTCGATATAGCCTTCGATCTGGTCGCGGGTGAACACGTCACCGGCCAGCAGGTAATCCATATCGGCCTGCAGCTCTTCCAGCGCTTCGCGCAGGCTGCCGCAGACTGTCGGGATGTCCGCCAGCTCTTCTGCGGGCAGGTCATAGAGGTTCTTGTCCATCGCCTCGCCCGGGTCGATCTTGTTCTTGATCCCGTCAAGGCCGGCCATCAGCAGGGCCGCGAAGCACAGGTAGGGGTTGGACGCAGGATCGGGGAAGCGCGCCTCGACACGTTTTGCCTTGGGCGATTCTGTCCACGGAATACGCACGCAGCCCGAGCGGTTGCGCGCGGAATAGGCGCGCAGCACGGGGGCTTCGAAGCCGGGGATCAGGCGCTTGTAGGAGTTGGTCGAGGGGTTGGTGAAGGCGTTCAGCGATTTCGCATGCTTGAGGATGCCGCCGATGTACCACAGTGCTTCCTGGCTCAGGTCGGCATATTTGTCGCCTGCAAACAGCGGCTTGCCGTCTTTCCAGATCGACATGTTCACATGCATGCCGGAGCCGTTGTCGCCATAGATCGGCTTGGGCATGAAGGTCGCGGATTTGCCGTATGCGTGGGCCACGTTGTGGATCACGTATTTGTATTTCTGCATCTCGTCAGCCTGTTTGGTCAGCGACCCAAAGATCAGACCCAGCTCGTGCTGGCAGGAGGCAACCTCGTGGTGGTGCTTGTCCACCTTCATGCCGAGGCGTTTCATGGTCGACAGCATTTCGGCCCGCAGGTCCTGTGCCTCGTCCGTGGGGTTGACCGGAAAATAGCCGCCCTTGAGACCGGGGCGGTGGCCCATGTTGCCCATCTCGTAATCCGTATCCGTGTTCCAGGATGCGTCTGAGGCATCAACTTCGTAGGATACCTTGTTGATCGAGTTGGCGAATTTCACGTTGTCGAAGAGGAAGAATTCCGCTTCCGGGCCAAAGAACGACTGGTCGCCGATGCCGGAGGAGATCAGATAGGCTTCGGCCTTTTCGGCCGTGCCGCGCGGATCACGCTCATAGCTTTCGCCGGTGTCGGGTTCGACGATCGAACAATGCACGCAGATGGTTTTTTCGGCATAGAAGGGGTCGATATAGGCGCTTTCGACATCCAGCATCAGTTTCATGTCGGAAGCTTCGATGCTTTTCCAGCCCGCGATCGAGGAGCCGTCGAACATGAAACCCTCTTCGATGAAGTCCTCGTCCACCAGATCGCTGACGACGGTCACGTGCTGCAGCTTGCCGCGCGTGTCGGTAAAGCGGACATCGACGTATTCGATGTCTTCATCCTTGATCTTTTTGAGGAAGTCTTTGGTGCTCATGGGCTGTGATCCTTTTGGCAGGTAATGCAGTTTACAAAGCGTCCGAACCGGTTTCGCCGGTGCGGATGCGGATGGTTTGTTCAACGGGTGTCACGAAGATCTTGCCGTCGCCGATCTTTTCGGTTTTGGCCGCTTCGATGATGGCCGCGATGGCCGCGTCCACCTGGTCGTCGTCCAGCACGACTTCGACCTTCACCTTGGGCAGGAAATCCACGACATATTCCGCACCGCGGTAGAGTTCGGTGTGGCCCTTCTGGCGGCCGAACCCCTTTACCTCGATGACAGAGAGTCCCTGAACGCCGACGTCCTGCAAGGCCTCTTTCACCTCGTCGAGTTTGAAAGGCTTGATGATCGCTTCGATCTTTTTCATGTCGGTCCCTTTTCGCGGAAAGCGTTGGCTTGCAAAGGCATTTCATTTTGACAGAGGGGAATCCATAAAAGGTCCAGCCTCTGTCATGCGGATGCAGGTTAATCCGCACGCTGCGGTGTTAAAATAGGCAAAGCGCCTAAATGATAGGCAGTATTGAAACGGAGCGGGGATCAGCATGGCCGAATTGCGCAGCAGCAAGGAGATGCGTGCCATCGAGGCGCGGGCGATTGACTCGGGCCAGGTGACCGGGCTGGAGCTGATGGAACGGGCCGGGCGCGGTGTCGTCGAGGCGGTTTTCGAGGAATGGTCGGCGCTGGCCGAGGGGCCGCACCGCGCTGTCGTGCTCTGCGGGCCGGGCAACAACGGCGGTGACGGGTTTGTCATTGCGCGGTTGTTGAAGGAGGCGGGCTGGCAGGTTGCTGTTTACCTCTACGGCGATGCGGACAAGCTGCCGCCGGATGCCAAGGCGAATTACGACCGTTGGGCCGAAATCGGCACAACCGGAGCTCTGGCCGATTGGGAGAGGTCGGAGGGCTGGGGCTGCGATCTGTTGATCGATGCGCTTTTCGGCATCGGCCTGAAGCGCGGATTGCGCCCGCTCGGAGCGCTTTTCTGGAACATGGAGGACATGGTCGACTGCTTCGCCGTCGAGCCCGGTCACAAGATTGGTCGCCCGGCGATTGTCGCGGTGGATATGCCAAGCGGGATCTGCGCGGACAGCGGGCGTGAGTTTCCTCACGAGGACACGCATCATCGGTTTGCGGCGGCCGCCCATCTGACCGTGACCTTCCACCGGCCCAAGCCGGGGCATTTTCTGGCGGAGGGTCCCCACCAATGCGGCAAGCTGGTGGTCAAGGACATCGGTCTCTCGGAGGAGCCTGCCCGCAAACGGGACCGGCGCAAGCGTCGGGTCAGCCTGTGCGAGGGGGTGCACCCGGATTGGCTGCGCAAGGATGTGGACGGCCACAAATACGGCCATGGCCATGCGCTGATCTTTTCAGGGGGCGTCAGCAAGGGCGGTGCGGCGCGGCTGGCCGCGCGGGGCGCGCTGCGGATCGGGGCGGGCCTTGTTACCTTGGCCTGTCCGCCAGCCGCATTGATCGAAAACGCCGCACAGCTGAATGCGATCATGCTGCGCAGCGTCAAGGACGGCGCGGCCGCGGCCGAGGTGCTGGACGACGCGCGGATAAAAGCGATCTGTATCGGGCCGGGGTTGGGCACCGGGGAACGCGAGGCCGCGTTGGTGGCGGTTGCGGTGCGTGCAAAGCACACACCCTACGTCGTATTCGATGCGGATGCTTTGACGCTGGTAGCGCAGGATCAGAGCCTTTTCGATGCGCTGCATGATCGCTGCATCCTGACCCCGCACGGCGGTGAGTTCGCGCGGCTTTTTCCCGACATCGCGGCAAGGCTGGCTGCCCCGTCGACCGAAGGCCCGGCCTATTCCAAGGTTGACGCCGCGCGGGACGCTGCAAAACGGGCAGGGTGTACCGTTCTTTTCAAGGGGCCGGACAGCGTGATCGCCCATCCCGATGGTAGCTGCCGCGTGCATTCAGCCCAGTATGACCGCGCGGCCCCATGGCTGGCCACGGCAGGGTCGGGGGATGTGCTGGCGGGGATGATCACCGGTCTTTTGGCGCGGGGGCAGTTTACGCCTTTGGGCGCGGCTGGAACCGCCGCCTGGCTGCACGTCGAATGCGCGCGCAGCTTTGGCCCCGGCCTGATCGCCGAAGATCTGCCGGAGCAATTACCGAAGGTTCTGAGGGGTCTGGGCCTGTAGGTTCAGGCGGCGTGCAGCACAGCGCCGCGTGCCTTGGCGGCATCCGCCGTGCCCAGTTCCAGCCCGTCCGCATAAAGGATATGCGGCCCGTCGCAGAAGATCTGGAACAAGGTGGTCTCATGGCTGCCGAGGTCGGTGATGAATTCGTTGTCCACCAGCGCCCGTGCCGCCACAAGCGCGCGTTCGGAGTTGAACAGCGCCCTTGCGCGCCAGTCGCGGATCAGCACCATCTGGTCCCCCGCGAGGATCGCGTCCCGCTCGGGCCGGGTGTGGCCCAGGGAGCCTGCGGACAGCCCGATCTGATGCACCATGCGCGTGCTGCGCTGGATGTGCTTGACCTTGGAAATGCCGGTGTCGCGGGTGATGATCTTGTCCCCGACAGAGAGAAATTCCACCGGAATTTCGCCGTCAAGCGTCAGTAACATGGCACCTTGGACCAGTCCTGTGTCCAGGACGGCGTAGGGGGTGTATTGGCCCGCATGGCGATCTTCCTCGCCTACGCGCCCGACCGTATTCGGTTTCATGGGCGTCTCTTTCTTATCTGTACCTGCCTCAGGTTATCCCGAACATATGACAACAACTTGTTAATGTCTTGCCTTTTTTTAGACTGGCGGCCCGGCTTTTTTGGTCTCGCCTATCGCTGCCGGGTTTGGTAATCAGCGGTTCAGGCCGCGAACGGGGCCGCGTGCGGGTGTGGCGGAATTGGTAGACGCACCAGATTTAGGTTCTGGCGCCTTTGGCGTGGGGGTTCGAGTCCCTTCACCCGCACCACATACGAAATTGCCAGGCCAGCGCGCCGCGAATGGGCTGATTGCCAGGCATTCTCCCGATGAAATCGACGCCGTAGACTGGACCGCGGGGGATCACCCGGGTGCTTGAGCTGCGGGCCGCCGGGGTGTGTGCTGATTGGCACAACATTGATCTTCCATGTGCAGAACGCGACCCTTGATCGCCGTCCCGCCCCCCGAGGTTCCCGCGTTCAGACCGAGGACAGGCGCGCCCCGGCGCTGCGCCAGCCGGGCAGGGTATCGTCAAGGTAGCTGGAAATCCCGGTCAGCCCCGCATCCCGCAGCGCGGTCTGCATCTGGCCGAGCACCCTTGGCATGAACCGCAGGTATCCCGGTTTGCCGTCGCGTTTGTTCAGGCGGGGGAATAGCCCGGCAATCCGGGTGTGCCGCTGCGCGCCCAGAAGGTGATAGCGGTGCAGGATCCCGGCATCGGGTCCCATTCCTGCCGGGGCGGCGGCCAGGTAACGGTCGAGCATGCGCGCCTCCAGCCCCGGTGCCAGATCGCGCCGCGCATCCTGAAGCAGGGACAGCAGATCATATTCCGGCGGTCCCAGCACGGCATCCTGAAAATCCAGCAACCCGCAGCGCGCAACGCCCTGACGCTCTGGCAGGAGCATCAGGTTGTCGATGTGAAAGTCCCGCAGCACCAGCGCATCCTGCGCGGCTTCCAGCGGGGCAAGGGCCTCTTGCCAGAGCGCGCGCCAGGGCGCATCGAAACCGGCCACCGGCAGGTCGGGGCGCAGGGCGGGCATGAACCATTGTGAAAAGATGCTGACCTCATCCAGCAGCGTGGCGACATCATAGCGCGGCACAAGCACCTGGACCGCCTCAGGCGCGGCATGCAGATGCAGCAATGTGTCGATGGCAAGTTCGTAAAGTGCGCCCTCATCCGCGCCCTGATCCAGCAGCGCCCCATAGGTCGCGATGCCGAAATCCTCGATCAGGGCCAGGCCCTTGTCCGCATCCGTGGCCAGCACCTTTGGTGCGCTCAGCCCAAGGTCGCTCAGGTGCCGGGCCAGCCGGACAAAGGCGGCAAAGCCGGTCGGATCGTGACGATCCTCCATCAGCAGCAGGTCCGCCCCCATGATCCGCAGATACCGCCGGGCAGAGGCATCGCCGGGCAGGGGGGTGAGCACCGCCTGGCCGTGGCCATGACGGGCGAGAAAGGACTGGTGATCGGGCTCTGATGTGCTCATGGGCGCATATCGGACATTTTGCGCCATGCTTGCAAGCGCCACAAATGCAAACGGCGCCCCGGATCGGGGCGCCGCTTTTTCGTATTCAGACCCGGATCAGGCGAGGTCGAAGCGGTCCGCTTCCATCACCTTGGTCCATGCCTTGACGAAATCGGCGACAAAGGTGTCGGCCGCATCGTCCGCGCCATAGACTTCGGCCAGCGCCCGCAGCTGCGAGTTGGAGCCAAAGATCAGATCGGCGCGGGTCGCGGTATGGGTGACCTGGCCGGTCTTGCGGTCCGTGGCCTCAAACACCTGCTGGCTGTCGTCGACGGCTTTCCAGGTATGGGTCATGTCCAGGATGTTGACGAAGAAGTCGTTCGTCAGCGTGCCCGGCTTGTCGGTGAAGACACCATGTTTGGTGCCGCCATAGTTTGCACCCAGCACCCGCAGGCCGCCCACCAGCACCGTCATTTCGGGTGCCGACAGGGTCAGCAGTTGCGCCCGGTCCACCAGCAGTTTCTCGGTCGGTACGGCGAATTCCGCCTTCAGGTAGTTGCGGAAGCCATCCGCCTGCGGCTCCAGCACGTCAAAGCTTTCCGCGTCGGTCTGCTCGGCGCTGGCGTCCATGCGGCCGGGGCGGAAGGGAACTTCGAGGGTGTGACCGGCCGCTTTCGCCGCCTGTTCCACCCCGACATTGCCGCCCAGCACGATCAGGTCCGCAAGCGAGACCTTCTTGCCGCCACCGGCACTGGCGTTGAAGTCGGCCTGGATGGTTTCCAGCGCTTCCAGCACCTTTGCCAGCTTGGCAGGATCGTTGATTTCCCAGTCCTTCTGCGGGGCCAGACGGATGCGTGCGCCATTGGCACCGCCGCGCTTGTCCGAGCCGCGGAAAGTGGAGGCCGAGGCCCATGCGACCGAGACCAGCTCAGCGGTGCTGAGACCCGTTGCGAGGATCTTTTCCTTGAGCGCCGCGATGTCGCCCTGGTCGACCAGCGGGTGATCCACGGCCGGGATCGGATCCTGCCAGATCAGGTCTTCCGCCGGGACTTCCTTGCCCAGGTAGCGGGTTTTCGGACCCATGTCGCGGTGGGTCAGCTTGAACCAGGCGCGGGCATAGGCATCGGCAAAGACATCCGGGTTTTCAAGGTAATGCCGGGCGATCCTGGCATATTCCGGATCGACCTTCATTGCCATGTCGGCGGTGGTCATCATCGGCTGATGTGTGCGGCTGCCGTCATGGGCGTCCGGCACGGTCCCGGCCAGCGCATCGCCTTTCGGCTTCCACTGATTGGCACCTGCGGGGCTTTTTGTCAGCTCCCATTCGTTGTTCAGCAGAGTCTCGAGATAGGACATGTCCCAGGTCGTCGGCGTTGCGGTCCAGGCGCCTTCGATGCCGGAAGTGATGGCGTGGACACCGATGCCGCTCTCAAAGCTGCTTTTCCAGCCGAGCCCCATGTCTTCGATGGTGCCTGCTTCGGGTTCGGCACCCACCAGGCTCGCATCGCCTGCGCCATGCGCCTTGCCGAAAGTGTGGCCGCCCGCGGTCAGCGCCACGGTTTCCGCGTCGTCCATCGCCATCCGGGCAAAGGTTTCGCGGATGTCATTGGCCGACAGCTGCGGGTCGGGGTTGCCATCGGGACCTTCGGGGTTGACGTAGATCAGGCCCATCTGCACGGCGGCCAGCGGGTTTTCCAGCACACGTTCACCGGAATAGCGGCTGCCGGGCTTGTCAGAGGTGGCGAGCCATTCTTCCTCGGTGCCCCAGTAGATGTCTTCCTCGGGCTCCCAGATGTCTTCGCGGCCACCGGCGAAACCGAAGGTCTTGAAGCCCATGGTTTCCATCGCGACGTTGCCGGTCAGGATCATCAGGTCGGCCCAGGACAGGGCGCGGCCGTATTTCTGCTTGATCGGCCAGAGCAGGCGGCGGGCCTTGTCCAGGTTGCCGTTGTCCGGCCAGGAGTTCAGCGGTGCAAAGCGTTGCGAGCCGGAGCCGGAGCCGCCGCGCCCGTCACCGGTGCGGTATGTCCCGGCGGAGTGCCAGGCCATGCGCACGAACATCGGGCCGTAATGGCCGTAGTCGGCGGGCCACCAGTCCTGGCTGTCTGTCATCAGCTCGGCGAGGTCCTTCTTGACCGCGTCGAGGTCCAGCTTCTTGAACTCTTCGGCGTAGTTGAAGGTGTCGCCCATCGGATCGCCAAGCGGGGAATTCTGGTGCAGAATCTTCAGGTTAAGCTGGTTCGGCCACCAATCCTTGTTGGAGCGCATGTCAAAGGTCGTGTGCTTGCCACTGCCGTGCATGACGGGGCAGCCGCCCTTTTGGTCGATATCGTTGCCATCCATTTTATGTCTCCTCAGGTTACGGAATTAGAATCGTTATAACCCGGCAGGCAGGGATTTATAAGTTGGATTTGCTGATTGCCTTGATAGTTTAAGGTTATGAAGAATCTTACCATAAGACAGTTTCGTTATTTTGAGGCGATTGCCGAACAGCGCCATTTCGGCCGTGCGGCCCAGGTCTGCGCGATTTCGCAACCCGCGCTTTCCGCCCAGATCAAAGAGATGGAGACCACCCTTGGCAAAGCGCTGTTCGAGCGGGGGCCAAGACAGGTGCGCCCGACCGCCTTTGGTGTTGAATTCGCAGGCCATGTGCGCGCGGTGCTGGAACAGGTCGAGGCGCTTGAGAATTTTGCCCGCGAGGCGCAGGGCGATCTTGCGGGGCAGTTCCGTCTTGGCGTCATTCCGACAATCGCGCCTTACCTGCTGCCCAGGCTGATCGGCCCGCTGACCGCAGCCTATCCCGGCATTGACCTGCATGTCCGCGAGACGCTGACATCGCGGCTGGTGCAGGAATTGCAGGATGGACGGCTCGATGCGGCGATCGTGGCGCTGCCGGTCTCTGTGCCCTCGCTGACGGAGGTGCCGGTCTTTTCCGAGCGTTTTGTCTTTGTCCGGCCCGAGGCCGCTGCCGGCCAGCCGGCGCCAGGCGGCAGGGATCTGGCCGACATGCGGGTGCTGCTGCTGGAGGAGGGCCATTGTTTCCGGGATCAGGCGCTGGCTTTCTGCAACCGGCCCGCATCGGTGCCGCGTACCGGTCTGGACGGCAGTTCGCTGGCAACGCTGGTGCAGATGGTCGGCGCGGGGATCGGGGTGACCGTGATTCCGCAGATGGCCGTCCGGGTGGAAACCCGCTCGGCCGCAGTGGATTGGGTGCCCTTTGCCGGACCGCAGCCCAAGCGCACCGTGGGCATGATCTGGCGCAAGGCCAGCCCCCTGACCCGGCACCAGGCCGCATTTGCCCAGCTGGTGCGACAGGCCGCCGGGGATGCGGCGGATATCCGGCCCGAAGACCGCCCCCAGGTCTGAAACCGGGACGGTTTGCCTAAAATCCAATGCATTCGCGCCGCGCCGGACCCGGGGATGCCCGCGGTTGCGTTAAGCGGGTCGTAAGACATGGGTCCCTATGGTTCAGCGTCATCGCCCGACCCCGGGCCGAATCTGTTCTTCGAAGGGAAAATGCCAATGTCAGAACCGGCAAAGAAACTTGACCGCGTTCATCCGATGCGCAGCCTGTTTTTCAAGACCGCTCTTGTGGTGGCGTTCTGCGCCGTTGGCGTCGTGGCCGCGATCGAGGTGATCAATGCCCGGTCCGCACAGGCGCGCCTGCACCAGGCGATCATGACCCGCGCGACGGAAATGACGGATATGCTGGCCCTGCAACTGGGCGGGGCGATCAAGTTCAAGAACCATGACGCCCTGTCCGAAATCGTGGCAGGCGTGCTGGAAAACTCCAGACCGGACGCTGTCGCCGCCGCCGCGGTCGATGCGGCGGGGACAACGCTGCAGGCAGAGCAGGATCAGCCGCCAGAGCCTGAACTGGTCGAATTCGCCCGTGCCGCGGTGGAAAAGGGCGCGCCTGTCGTGGACCGGAACCGGCTGATCATGGCGGCACCCGTCACCTTTGGTGGCGATAGCCTGTTGGTCGGTGCCATCGCAACGCGCTGGACGGATGATTTCATTCTGGCAGACTACAGGGCATCGGCCCTTCAAAGCCTTCTGGCAGGGCTGGTGGCGCTGCTCTGCGCGCTGGCTGGCGCATCTTTCCTGCTGTACAAATTGATCACGGCACCCCTCGCCGGGCTGGGCCGTTCGATGGAATCCGTGGCGCAGGGCGATTATGATACCGGCGTCCCGCATACCATCCGCCGGGATGAGATCGGCCTGATGGCCACCCAGCTTGAGGCGCTGCGCGCGGTGCTGCGCGAGGCAGATGAAGCTGCCCATGAGACCGCTTTCAAGAGCGCGGCATTTGCCGGGTCTTCGGCCTCCCTGATGATGGTGGATCGTGATTTCCGGGTGATTTTTGCCAACCCTGCCTGCGAGGAACTGGTGAAGGCCAATCTGGATGAACTGGCAAAGGTATGGCCGGACCTGCAGGGCCAGACCCTGATCGGCGGCGACCTGCGCAATTTCCAACCCGTGCGGGATGCTGTTGCACAGGTCGAGCGTGGCGGCCTGCGCGACGGGTCAGAGACCGTCAACGAGATGGTGCAGATGGGCGACTGCCTGCTGCGGATATCGCTGAACGCGGCGCTGGGGCAGGCGGGGGAGATGATCGGCTGCGTCATTGAATGGACCGACCGGACCGATGCGCAACGCAACGCTGCATTGCACCATGCCCTCGATTCGAACCAACTGACGGTGGAATACGACCTGAAGGGCAAGATACAGGATGCAAACCAGAACTTCCTTGACCTGATTGACGGGACCAAGGAAGACACCCGCGCGTGCAACCTCGCCTCGATGTTTGCCAAGAACCTCGACGGCGACCATGATGGCAGCAAATTTGTCACCAAGGTCATATCCGGAGAGCCCATGCGGGGCCGCTTCAACGTCTTTAGCGTCCATGCGCAGAAGACCTTTGTGATCGACGGCAGTTTCGCCGTTCTGACCGACCATAAGGGCAAGCCGCACAGGCTCATCTTCCTGGGCAGCGACGTGACGGAGCAGGACCGGGCAATGCGTGCTGGCGAAGCCGCCCGCGAGCAAAGCGCCGCAGAGCAGGCCAATGTGGTCGGCCTGCTTGGCGATGCGCTGAACAAGCTGGCCAATGGCGATCTGCGGGCCGATCTGACCAGCGATGTGCCCGCCTCTTACGAAAAGCTGCGCCGCGATTTCAACGGCACGGTCGAATCCCTGCGCGAAGCGATGTCGGCGGTCATGCACAACGCGGATTCAATCCGCAACGAGACCGCCGAAATCACCTCTGCCGCCGACGACCTGTCGCGGCGGACCGAGAAACAGGCGGCAACCCTTGAGGAAACCGCCGCAGCGCTTGATGAATTGACGGTGTCGGTGCGATCTGCCGCCGAAGGTGCCGACGATGCCAGCAGCATGTCCGCCGAAGCGCAGAAAAATGCCCAGCAGGGCGGAGAGATCGCGCGTCAGGCCGTGGCTGCGATGGACGGCATCAGAACCTCTTCGCAGGAGATCTCGAAAATCACCTCCGTCATCGACGATATCGCTTTCCAGACCAATCTGCTGGCGCTGAACGCGGGTGTCGAAGCCGCCCGCGCCGGTGAGGCCGGGCGCGGTTTTGCCGTCGTCGCGACAGAGGTGCGGGCCCTTGCGCAACGCTCCTCGGATGCCGCGCGGGAGATCAACGCGCTGATCTCCTCCAGCGGTGAACAGGTCAGCCAGGGTGTCGATCTGGTGGACCGGACCGGCTCCGCCCTTGCCGCCATCGTGACGTCCGTGTCTGAAATCTCCAACCGGGTGTCGAACATCGCCGCATCGGCGCGGGAGCAATCCAGCGGGCTGGCGGAAATCAACACCGCCGTCAACGAGCTGGATCACGTGACCCAGCAAAACGCCGCCATGTTCGAGGAAACCACCGCCGCCAGCCATGCGCTGACCGCCGAGGCCGATGCCCTGGCGGCTGCCGTGGCGCGGTTCCGGCTGAACGGCGAAACCGCGGGCGCCACCGCACCCAGGCCCGCCGTCGCATCGGTGCCCATGACCCCGCCGCGCGCCGTGGCCCCGGCCACCCAGGGCAATGCGGCGCTGGACATGTCACAGGACGTGGATGCAGACGGATGGGAAGAATTCTGACGCGCGCAGGCGCAGGTCATCCGCCTCGCCGGTCAGGCGGCACCGGATGATCCGGTCAGCTTCAGGAAACAGAAAATGCGGGCAGGCGGGTCAGTCCCGTTTGCCCGCAAACCGTTCCGCCCAGCCTTCACGCTCTTCATCGGTGATCTTTGCAAACAAGACCTCCGGCACGTCAAAAGCATGGCCCGGCGGCAGTGCGGCAAGGGCGGCGGGGACATCATCGGGCCAGACCGGCGCCTCAACCCGCATCGCGGCCAGCATCCGGGCCGCGGCATCGGGGATGAACGGGGCCGACAGCGTGGCATAAAGCGGGATCAGGTTCAGGGCCAGCCGCACCTGTGCCGCCGCCCTGTCCGGGTCGGACTTGAACACGGACCAGGGGGCCTGCGCCTGCAGGTATTCGTTGCCCGCCGCCCAGATCGCTCGCAATTCGGCGGCTGATTTGCGCACCTCCACCGCATCCATCTGCGCCTGATAGCGTGCCACGCGCGCGGTGATATCCGCGATCAGCGCCTCTTCCTCCGGTCCATAGCTGCCTGCTTCCGGCACCGCCTCGCCGAACTTGGAACGGCAGAATTTCGTGATCCGGCTGACGAAGTTGCCCAGCACATCGGCAAGGTCCTTGTTCACCGAGGCCTGGAAATTCTCCCAGGTGAATTCCGCATCCGAGGTTTCCGGCGCATGGCTCAGCAACCACCAGCGCCAGTAATCCGCCGGCAGGATCTCAAGCGCCTGATCCATGAACACCCCGCGCCCCCGGGAGGTGGAGAACTGCCCCCCGTCATAGGTCAGGTAGTTGAAGGACTTGATGTAATCGACAAGCTTCCAGGGCTCGCCCGACCCCATGATGGTGGCGGGAAAGCTGAGGGTGTGGAAGGGCACGTTGTCCTTGCCCATGAACTGGGTATAGCGCACCTCATCGGCCCCCTTGTCGGTGCGCCACCAGCGCTCCCAGTCGGCCCCCTTGCCCGCGTCCACCCATTCCTGGGCGGAGGCGATATATTCGATCGGCGCGTCGAACCAGACGTAGAACACCTTGCCCTCCATCCCTGGCCAATCGGCGTCACCGCGTTTGACCGGCACGCCCCAGTTCAGGTCGCGGGTGATGCCCCTGTCCTGCAGCCCGTCGCCGTCATGCAGCCATTTCTTCGCGATGGAGGTGGTCAGCACCGGCCAGTCGGCCTTGGCATTGATCCAGTCGTTCAACTGGTCCTTCATCTGGCTCTGGCGCAGCATCAGATGCTTTGTCTCGCGCATCTCAAGGTCGGTGGCGCCCGAGATCGTGCTGCGCGGATTGATCAGCTCGGCGGGGTCCAGCTGCTTGGTACAATTGTCGCATTGATCGCCACGCGCATCCTCGAATCCGCAGTTGGGGCAGGTCCCTTCCACATAGCGATCCGGCAGGAAACGCCCGTCGGTGGGGGAATAGATCTGTTCCTGGGAGACTTCCTCGATCAACCCGGCATCTGCCAGCACACCCGCGAAATGCTGGGTCAACACGCGGTTCTGAGGCGACGAGGACCGCCCGAAATGATCGAAGGACAGCCCGAAGCCTTCGGCGATGCGCGCCTGCACCTGATGCATCTCGGCGCAATATTCGGCCACCGGCTTGCCTGCCTTGGCGGCGGCCAGCTCTGCCGGGGTGCCATGTTCATCGGTGGCACAGAGAAACAGAACCTCATGGCCCCGGCCGCGCAGGTAGCGGGCGTAAAGGTCGGCGGGCAATTGGCTGCCCACGAGGTTTCCCAGGTGCTTGATGCCGTTGATATAGGGGATCGCGGAAGTGATGAGATGTCGGGTCAAGGGGCCGGCCTTTGGTCAGTGAACAGCGCTGCTTTATCAGCACCGCATGCCGCATGCCAGCCCGTCAATCGCGTCGCTGGTTGTCGCGGGCGCGACCCGTGAGCCGTCCGATCAGGAAGCTGGTGCGCGGCGCATAGATATAACGTGTGCGTTTCGCCCCGGTCCGGCCCCTGTGCATCCGCACCAGGCCAAAGACCACCAGCACCCCATGCCCGACCGAGATCATCATGAAAAGCGCGGAAGGTCCGAAGTTCTCGATCAGCACCGAGGCGATATAGGGGGCAAAGATGGCCCCGGCCGCGAACCAGAACATCAGCGCGGCGGAAAGCTCGACCCTTTCGTCGTCGCTGGCAAAGTCATGGGCATGGGCCGCGGCCACGGAATAGATCGGAAAGGTGGTCAGCCCGAACAGCCCGGCGGTCAGGAAGATGCCCACCGTCCCCAGCCCGGCGGAAGAGACCGTGACCCCGCAGGCCATCATCGCGGCCACCGACAGCCAGATCAGCACCCAGCGCCGGTCGAACTTGTCGGCAAGCCAGCCCACGGGCCATTGCGCAATGGCACCGCCAAGAACGAAGGCGGTCAGAAACCAGGCGATCTGTGCCGCACTCAGCCCGACCTCCTGGCCGTAGATCGGGCCGACCATCCGGAAGGATGCGCTCGACAGCGCCGCGACCACGACGCCGGCCGCGGCAAGCGGGGAACGGTCAAAGGCCAGACGCGGCCGCAGACGCGGCTGGCTTGGTGTTTCGGGCTGCCGCACCGTGGTCAGCGTGATCGGCAGCAGGGCGGCACAGCAGACGATAGCAAGGATGTTGTAGGAGACGTAGGAGGCCGGCGCCAGGATGCCGACGATCATCTGCGCGGCCATCGACCCGGTCATGTCCACGATCCGGTAGATGCCCATGGTGCGCCCGCGCGTTTCATTGGTGACCTTGGCCTGCAGCCAGGCCTCGATCACCGTATAGCAGCCTGCCACGCAAAGCCCCGAGGCGACGCGCATCAATGTCCAGGCAAAGGCATCCACCACCAGCATATGCGCCATCAGCCCGATGGAACCGGCTGCGGTAAAGGCGGCAAAGGCGCGGCTGTGGCCCACCGATCCCATCAGGCGCGGCGCCCACCAGCAACCGATGAAGAAGCCCAGGAAATGCGCCGAGCCGAGCAGGCCGATTTCCTGCCGCGAAAATCCCAGGACAGTGCCGGACAACACATCAAGCGGCCCCACGCCGCCAGAGGACAGCTGCAAAAGGATGACCGAGAAAAACAGGGCGGCAAATGAAATCAGCAAACGCATGGGGCATCTTTGGTCGATCCCTGCGCCCAACCCAAGCCGAAACCCGACAGGGCGCGTCGCATTTCAGGGTTTGGTCCCGAAATCTTAATCTTTTGTGAGAAAGTTATGGTCACCTGCCGGGGCATTGACGCTTGCAGCCGGATTGCTGCCGGGTAGTCTGCCCGCCAAACAAGGGGACGACGATGCGAAAACGGAAATTGGGCGGCAGTGACCTGGCCGTGACAGACCTGTGCCTGGGGTCGATGACCTGGGGCACCCAGAACACCGCCGAAGAGGGGCATGACCAGATTGATCTGGCGCTGGATGCAGGGGTGAATTTCATCGACACCGCAGAGATGTATCCGGTCAACCCGACCCGGTCCGAGACCATTGGCCGGACCGAACGGATCATCGGGCTGTGGTTCGAACGCGACAACCGGCGTGCGGAGGTGGTGCTGGCCACGAAACACTCCGGCGAAGGCATGGCGCATGCCCGCGACGGGGCGCCGATTTCGGCGGCTACGATTCCGGCAGCCATCGAAGGGTCCCTGCGCAGGCTGCACACCGATTACATCGATCTCTACCAGTTTCACTGGCCGAACCGGGGTAGCTACATGTTCCGCAAGAACTGGGATTTCGACCCCTCCGATCAGAACCGCGCGGAAACCATCGCCCATATGGAGGACGCGCTGGGCGCGCTTCAGGCCGAGGTGAAACGCGGCACGATCCGTGCCTTCGGGCTGAGCAATGAAAGCGCCTGGGGCATGAGCCAATGGGCGCATGTGGCCGACCGTATTGGCGGGCCAAGGCCGGTCTCGGTGCAGAATGAATATTCGCTGCTCTGCCGTCTGGCCGATACCGATGTGGCAGAGGCCTGCATTAACGAAGACATTGATCTCTTTGCCTTTTCACCCCTGGCGGCGGGCCTTTTGACGGGAAAATACCAGGGCGGTGCCGTGCCCGAGGGCTCGCGCATGGCGCTGAACGGCGATCTGGGCGGGCGCAAGACCGAGCGGGTCTTTGAAGCGGTTGACGCCTATCTGCAGGTGGCGCGCGATCACGATCTGGACCCGGTGCAGATGGCGCTGGCCTGGTGCCGGGCGCGGCCCTTCATGGGGTCGGTGATCTTTGGCGCGACCAGCACCGCCCATGTGGAACGCGCGCTGGGGGCGGCGGATCTGACGCTGAGCGATGAGGTCAACGCGGCGCTGAACGCGGTCCACAGGGCGCATCCGATGCCCTATTGAGACACCCTGTCGGATGCAGGGTGTCGAATGCCGCGCATTTCCGTCTCTTGGGGGCGAGTTTTCTGAATCTCGTCAGCGGATCGTGCCAGGCATTTCCGACCCGAATGCCAGGCATTTCTGTCCCAAACCAGACTTCAGGCGTAGTATGGGGCAAGGTTAGGTGAGCGGGACTTAGTTGCCGTTCGCTGCGAAACGTCGAGCCGCGCATTGACGGGCCGTGGTGCGGCGACCCGACCTTGGTGACTGGCACTTTATGGCGGCCAAGCACATTCTACCCGTCTGTCAGGCATAACAGCAGCCAAATCGCCGTGCCAGGGGACGGCCCGTCATGTCGGAGACATGCCTTTGGCATGATGCGCGGCGGCCTGCGGCCTTGATTCCGCGCGGGGGAAGCGGACAGGACTCCCTCCCGCCGTTCGCTGCAATTTTCACGAGTGACCGCCTGGGTCCTGCCCCGTTCTTCGGAGGTCGCGCCGCGCTCCGGGGCAGCGATGTGACGCAAAAGTCGGTTTTGCCTGGCATCTGACATACGGGCGGAATTTTGGAAAATTCCGGCCCGATTTTTTGAAAAAATCGGCTAGCCTGGCTTGCCTGTCCGCTGTCGCATTTGGCTTGCCGACATCTGGAACCGCGTCCTGAAGGCCCGCGCAAAGCTGGCCGGAGAGCCAAAGCCTGTGTTCAGCGCGATCTCCTGCAGCGGCAATTGGGTGTCGCGCACCAGCCGCTCCGCCTGTGACAGCCGCAGGGCAAGGTAATGCGCCTGCGGGGTCACCCCCAGATGGGTCCGGAACTGCTGTTGCAAGGCCCGGTCGGAGACCCCAAGGTCCGCCGCGATGTCCCGCAGGGGCAGGGGCGTTTCCAGCGCCGCCTCCATCCGCTGCTGGGCGCGGGCGGTCAGCCGGGAATGGCGCGGGTTCTGGGCGCGGCTTTGCGGGCGCGGCGGCGCCGGGTCAAAGATGAAGGCGGTGGCGATGCGCCCGGCCAGCGTTGCACCGTGCCGGTCCCCGATCAGGTGCAGCATCATCTCCAGCGCCGGGGCCGCCCCGGCGGAGGTCAGCCGTTTGCCGCTGACCTGATAGCGGGTGTTGATGAGCTCAACTGCCGGAAAATTATGGGAAAAACCTTCAAAGTCCTCCCAGTGGGTGGTGGCGCTGTGCCCGTCCAGAATACCGGCCCGCGCCATCACCCAGGGGCCGCCGTCGATCCCGGCCACAATCGCGCCCTGCGCCGCGATCCGGCGCAGGCTGGCGGTCAGTTGCGGTGTGGTCTGCGCCTCCACCGCAAAGCCTGCGACGATGATCAGCAGATCGGTGGCAGGCATCTTGTGGATGGGTGCTGCGGGAATCTCCAGACCGCTGGTCAGCTGCACCGCCCGGTCGCGCGGGGTGGCGAAGTGCCATTCATACAGTGGCCGCCCCGCCTGCCGGTTTGCCGCGCGCAGCGGATCGACCGCCGCGGCCAGGGTAAGCGTGTTGCAGCCGTCGAGAACCAGAAGGGTGGTATGGGTGATTTCTGCGGATTTCATCAATCATCTTTCGTATTGTGCAAAGCGCGCTTTGCCAAGTGTCGTCATGATCGCGGCAAGCATCAGAAAGGACCATGCCATGCCGCTGACTATGAACCAGGAGGTGTTCATCACCTGCGCCGTGACCGGATCGGGCAGTACCCAGGACCGCAGCCCGCATGTGCCGCGCAGCCCCGCCCAGATCGCCGAGAGCGCCATTGCGGCGGCCAGGGCCGGGGCCGCGATCGTGCATTGCCATGTGCGCGAGCCCGAAAGCGGGAAACCCAGCCGGGATCTGGCCTATTACCGCGAGGTGACGGAGCGGATTCGCGAATCCGAGACCGACGTGGTGCTGAACCTGACCGCCGGCATGGGGGGCGACATTGTCTTTGGTCCCACCGAACACCCCATGCCCCCGATTGCAGGCACCGACATGATCGGCGCTTCCGAACGGGTCCAGCACATCGCGGAATGCCTGCCGGAGATCTGCACGCTGGACTGCGGCACGATGAATTTCGCCGAAGCCGATTACGTGATGACCAACACCCCCGGCATGCTGACCGCCATGGGGTCGATGATGACGCATCTTGGCGTCAAGCCCGAGATCGAGGCCTTTGACACCGGGCATCTGTGGTACGCCAAGCAGCTTGTGAAGGACGGCGTGCTGGACGCGCCGGCACTGGTGCAGCTTTGCATGGGCGTGCCCTGGGGCGCGCCGGACGATCTGAACACCTTCATGGCGATGGTCAACAACGTGCCGGAGGACTGGACGTTTTCCGCCTTTGCGCTGGGGCGCAACCAGATGGCCTATGTCGCCGCCGCGGTGCTGGCGGGCGGCAACGTGCGGGTGGGGCTTGAGGACAACCTCTGGCTCGGCAAGGGGCAACTGGCGGAAAACTGGCAGCTGGTCGAACGCGCCGGGACCATCATCGAGAACATGGGCGCGCGCATCATCGGCCCGGCAGAGGTCCGCGAGAAGCTGGGCCTGACCAAACGGGCACCCAAGGCGTGAGGCTTTTGCACGTCGTTGCGCTTGGCGGCATTCTGGCGCTGGGGGCCTGTGCGGCAAAACAGGCGGGCTATCCCGGTGGCACACTGCCGCTGCGCAACCCGACGGCCCCGCTGGGCGGCAGCGCGCGCTTCGATCCCGGGCGCTTTTCCGGTGACTGGGTGACACGCGCCTGCATGGGACCCTGCGTGCCATCGGTCAGCTTTACCCAAAGCCTGACCGGCGCGGTCTCTGAAAGTGACGCGCGGGGCAGCCGCGCTTATCTGCCGGATGCGCCGGGCATCCTGCGCGCGACGGCGGGCGACGACGTGCTGGTGGTGATGTGGGTCGACGAGGGGTTCCGCACCGCCGCCGTGGGGCTGGCGGACGGCAGCCGCGCCGCGATCATCGACCGCAGCCCGACCGGCGGCGCCGACCGGATCGCAGCGGCGCGCGAGATACTTGATTTCAACGGCTGGGACGTCAGCCAGCTGCGGGGGGTGGCACAATGACCGGTGTTCTTCTGATTGTCGTGGCTCTGGCCTTTGGCGCCTTCTGGGCTGGCGGCATGGTGCTGGGGGTGCGCGACACGCCACCCTTCGGCTGGAGCGTCAGGGCCTGTGCATCGCTCTGTGCCGGGATGGCGCTGGCGGGCGTGATTTTGATGGGATTGAACATATGACCAAGACGGCAGCAATCATCGGCGGCGGTGTGATCGGCGGCGGCTGGGCGGCGCGCTTTGCGCTGAACGGCTGGAACGCGCGGGTCTTTGACCCCGACCCGGAAGCGGCGCGCAAGATCGGCGAGGTCATGGCCAATGCGCGGCGGTCCCTGCCGGGGCTGACCGACGTGGCGCTGCCCGCCGAGGGGGCGATCACCTTTCATGACAGCATCCATGAGGCGGTCGAGGGCGCGGCCTGGATCCAGGAAAGCGTGCCGGAGCGGCTGGACATCAAGCACAAGACCTTTGGTGCGATCCAGCAGGCCTGCGATCCGGCCGCGGTCATCGGTTCCTCCACCTCCGGCTTCAAGCCGAGCGAGCTGCAGCAGGGCGCGGCGCGGCCCGAACAGATCATGGTCGCCCATCCCTTCAACCCGGTCTATCTGCTGCCGCTGGTCGAACTGGTGCCGGGCAACGGGATCGACGGGCCGATGGTGGACCGGGCGAAAGAGATCCTGACCAGCCTGGGGATGTATCCGCTGCACCTGAAAAAGGAAATCGACGCCCATGTGGCGGATCGGTTTCTTGAGGCGGTCTGGCGCGAGGCGCTGTGGCTGGTCAAGGACGGGATTGCCACGACCGAGGAGATCGACAACGCCATCCGCTATGGTTTCGGCATCCGCTGGGCGCAGATGGGCCTGTTCGAGACCTACCGCGTGGCGGGGGGCGAGGCAGGCATGAAGCATTTCATGGCGCAGTTCGGGCCCTGCCTGCAATGGCCCTGGACAAAGCTCACCGATGTGCCGGAGTTCACCGAGGAATTGGTGGATCTGATCGCGGGCCAGTCGGACGCGCAATCGGGCGCGCATTCGATCCGGGAACTGGAGCGCATCCGCGACAACAACCTGGTGACCATGATGCGGGGCCTCAAGGCACAGGACTGGGGCGCAGGCGCCCTGCTGAACGCGCAGGAGAAGGCCATGCGCTCCGGCACCGCTCTGGGTGCCCGGGCAGAAGACCTGCCCGCCGATGCCCCGGTGCTGACCGCGCGGCGGACCGTGCCGCTGGACTGGACCGATTACAACGGCCATATGACGGAATCGCGCTATCTGCATGCCTTTGCCGATGCCACCGACCGCTTCATGGAGATCATCGGCTGCGATGCGGCATACATCGCCTCGGGGGGCAGTTATTTTACCGCCGAGACCCATATCCGGCACCTGGACGAGGTCCATGCCGGGGCGGTGATCGAGATCCGGACCCGGGTGATCGCAGGGGCGGGCAAGAAGATGCATCTGTTCCATGAGATGACGGAGGGTGACAGGCTGCTGGCCACGGGCGAGCATTTCCTGCTGCATGTCTCGCTGGAGACCCGCAAGCCGTCGGCGCCCTCTGCCGGGATCGAGGCGGCGCTGAGACGTTTCGTCGAAGCTCACGCGGCGCTCCCTGCGCCGGACGGGGCCGGTCGCCACATCGGCGCGCCGCGGTGACCGGGGAGGCAAAGTCCCCGGAGGGCGCGCCGCTGCAGGCCGTGACCAAAAGGCGCGCGCTGCGCGCGCATTCGATTATGGGTTTGCCGCTTCGGGTCTCACCGTCCCAGAGGCCCGGAGCCGCCCGCGATTGATCCCCGGTCTGGCACCGCGCCGCCCGTCCCTCCAGCAAAATAGCCGTCTCCCCGCGAGGCGGGGCCCCTCGGCGATTTTGCCGGACCGCCGGTCCGCGCCGCGCCGTCCCGGTCTCAAGCGAGGGCGGCTCCGGACCAGAGGTGGTTCAGCGGATCAGGGCGCGCATCTCGCTCAGCTGATCGGGGAAATCGCGGGCGGTGTTGGAGGCTTCGCGCACGAGGGTGTCGAAATCCTGGGTGAAAATGTCGATCCGGGCGCGGTCGCGGAAGGCCATGTAGTGGCCGCCGGTATAGAGCACCGCGATGAGCGGGCCGAAGATGGTGATCGGCGCGGAATAAAGCCTGCGGGCATCGAACTGGTAGAGCCGCAGCCGGGGGTAAAGCTGCCGCGAGAGCCGGATCATACGGTCGCATTGTGCCAGACGGACGGGAGCGGGCAGGCCACGGTAGTAGCCTGTGCCACGCACAAAGCAGTCCAGCTCATAAAGCGGCAGGGCGATTTCATATTCGGAGGTGGCGTCCAGCATCAGATCGAGCCGGTCGCGCGAGGCGTTGATCGCCTGTTGCGCAGTGCGGCGCAGGTGGGGGCCGTATTCCCAGGCCAGCATGTCGTCGGTTTTCAGCATGTCGGGCAGGGCGGCGGGGACGTGGCGGATCTTGTAACCCCGCGCCTCCTGGTGCCAAACAAAAAGCTGGTCATCGACAAAGGCGCGCGGGGCCTGTGACATGGAGATGCTGTTGGACATCAGATCGGCGGCGGATTCAGGGCGGTCCGAGATGCCCAGCAGCCAATCGGCAGAGACGCCGAGCACCTGGGCGCAGGCACCGACCACATGGCCGCCGGGCAGGCGGGCGCCATGGTCCGAGAGCGCCTGGGACAGGGTGGAACGGTCAACGCCGATGCCGCGTGCCAGCGCGCTCTGGCTGATCCCGGCGGTGCGGATCGCCTGTGCAAGACGGGTGCGAAAGACCTGGGCGCGTGTCGATTTGTTGTCTGCTTTAGGCATGTGTTAACTTTTATCACCAATTGTAAGCTTTGTTCATCATTATCGGAATGGTCTGGTCGCGCAAGGGCGATCACCTTGCGGCAAAGGATTTCTATGAGGAACCAGTGATGCATTTGAGCGAGGCCGGGCAGAACCACGTGACCCCCACCCCCCGGTATCTGCGGTCTGCGCTGCGGGCCATGGCGGGCTGGGAATGGCCCACGATCGGCCTGTTCCTGGCGGTTGTCCTGATCTGGGCTGTTGCGGTGCTGCTGACCTCGGGAGGCGTGTCGCTGATCCTGCTGGTTCTGGCGCTGACGCTGCATTCCTCGCTCAGCCACGAGTTCCTGCATGGGGGGCCGTTCCGGTCGGAGCGGGCAGGCACGGTGTTGGGCCTGATTCAGCCGGGGCCTTTTGTGCCCTATCTGCGTTTCAAGGCGCTGCATCTGGAACATCACCAGGATTCCCGCCTGACCGATCCCTACGACGATCCGGAAAGCAATTATCTGGACCCGGACCGCTGGGAGCAGCTGCCGCGCTGGCACCGCCGTGTGCTGATGCTGAACAACACCCTTGCGGGCCGGATGCTGCTGGGGCCGCTGGTGGGGATGGGGGCCTTTCTGCGCGCTGACCTGCGCCTGATCAGGGCGGGCAATGCCGAGGTCCGCCGCCACTGGCTGCTGCATCTGCCGGGGGTTGTGCTGACGCTGCTGGTGGTCGCCTGGTCGCCCTTGCCGGTCTGGTTGTATCTGGTGGCCTGTTACGGTGCCCTGTCGGTGCTGAAGATCCGCACTTTCCTGGAGCATCAGGCCCATGCCCGTGCCTCGGGCCGGACTGTGGTGGTCGAGGACCGGGGGCTGCTGGCGCTGCTGTTTCTGAACAACAATTTCCATGTGGTGCATCACGTGCATCCGCAGCTGCCCTGGTACAGGCTGCCGGGGGTCTATGCGGCGCGCCGGGACAGGTTTCTGAGGCGCAATCAGGGCTATGTCTATCGCAGCTATGCGGAAGTGTTCCGCCGACATCTCTTTTCGGCGAAAGACCCGGTGGCACATCCGCTCTGGCGCGGGTCGCAGGATTGACCTAATCGGTGGGCATGAGTGCTGTATTGCCCGATCTTTGGATTCTCGTCACCCTTGCCGCCGCATCGTTTCAGACGGTGCGGTTCATGCTGCAAAAACATCTGGCGACAGCGACGCTCTCTGCCGCGGGGGCCACGTTTTCGCGGTTTCTCTATTCGGTTCCCTTCATTCTGCTGTTGCTGGCGGTCTATCTGGTGGCGGCGGACAAGCCGCTTCCGGCCCTGGGCGACGGGTTCTGGCTTTATGGGTTGGCGGGGGCCTCGGCACAGATCCTGGCGACGGTCTGCGTGGTGATGCTGTTCAAGCAGCGCAATTTTGCCGTGGGCATCACCTTCAAGAAGACCGAAGTCATCCAGACCGTGCTGGTGGGCTGGATCGTGCTGGGCGAGGGGGTGTCCCTGCCCGGTTTCGCGGCCATTGCGCTGGGCATTGTGGGGCTGCTGCTGCTTTCCGGCGGGCCGGAGGTGACCGGATTTCACTGGCGCGACATGCGCAACAGGGCGGCGGGGCTGGGCATCGCCTCGGGCGTGTTGTTCGCGATTTCGGCGGTGACCTACCGGGGTGCCTCGCTGAGCGTGGCGGAGGCGGATCCGATTCTGCGCGCGGCGGTGACGCTGGCGGCGGTGGTGGTGATGCAGACCGTGATCATGCTGGTCTGGCTGCGGTGGCGCGAGCCGGGGCAGATCAGGGCCGTCTGGGCGGCGCGGCGGGTGGCGCTGTGGATCGGGCTGACCTCGATGGGCGGTTCGCTGTGCTGGTTCATCGCCTTCACGCTGCAGAACGCGGCCTATGTGAAGGCGCTGGGGCAGGTTGAACTGATCCTGAGCGTGGCGGCCACCACGCTGTTCTTCCACGAGAAGATCACCAGACGCGAATGGGCCGGGATGGCGGTGCTGGTGGCGTCGATCCTGATGCTGATCCTGGTGATCTGACCGGCGCGATGCCGGGCATGGTCCTTTCGCCCGGGCAAGACAGGTTTCGCCGCGAAACCTTGTTTATTAACAATAGGTTAATCAATTCATGGTGGGCGGGCCCGGCGCGCCGCCACTTCCGCATCCCTCTCGTACCAGAAGCAGATCGCGTTGCGGGCGATGGCCATGTTCTGCCCTGGCTCTGTGCTAACCTGTCGGCAGCTTCCCCCGCAGGCGCAGGAACAGGCTTTCCTCATCATTGTTCTTGAAGAACGGGACGGAGGCGGGCGGGTTGCGGTCGCGGGCACGGGCCTCGACCTCGGCCATGACGACTTCGGTGATGAAGGGCATGTCAAAGGACCGCGCCTCTGACAGCGGCACCCATTGCAGGTGGCTGAGTTCATCGCAGGCGGCGTCGAAATCATCGAGGTCGGAGGCGATGTCATCGGCATCCACCAGGAAGAAGCGCGCGTCAAAGCGGCGCGGCCGGCCCGGCGGGGTGAGCGCGCGGAAGGTGAATTGCAGCGGGGCGGCATGGGGGACATGGCCGGTGGCGGCAAAGCTTTCCCAATCAGGGGGCGGGGGGGTGTCCCAGCTGCCGGGGCGGCCCAGGATCAGGCCGGTTTCCTCCCAGAGTTCGCGGATGGCGGCGACGGCGATGGCATGGGCCAGACCGGGCTCCGCATCCTCTGCAATGCGGGCGGCGCAGGTCTCGGGCAGGGGGCTGGCCAGGGGCACCTCGGCATCGCCTGCGTCCACCGCGCCGCCGGGAAAGACGAATTTGTTGGGCATGAAAACAGCCTTGGACCCGCGTTGCCCCATCAGGATGCGCGGCGCGTCGAACCTGTCGCGCAGCACGATCACTGTGGCGGCATTGCGGATCTGGCTTTTGTCGATGGTCATCTGTTCCCCCGGTTCAGCGCTGCCGAAAGGGGAGATCAGGCCGAGGTTGCGAAGCCGCCCATGCCCTTGGCCCATTGAAAGCCGATCATGGCCCCCTTCAGTCTGGGCAGAAGGTAGAGCGAGAGGCCGACGCAGCCAACCGCAAAAATCGTGAACAGGGTCAGCGGCTCCGGACGCCAGGTCACAAAGGCAAGATGCAGTGTCGGGGCCATCAGATGGCCGACAAGCAGGATGGTCAGATAGGCCGGCCCGTCATCGGCGCGGTGATGGTGGAATTCCTCGCGGCAGACGGCACAGTCATGGTTGACCTTGAGATAGCCCTTGAGCAGGGGGCCCGAGCCGCAGTTCGGGCATTTGCCGCGCCATCCCCTGCGCATGGCGGGCCAGCGGGCGCGGTCCTGGTGGTCAGCCGGGGATGTTTCGATGGAGGCGGTGTCGAGGTTCTGTTGCATGAGCTGTTCCTTGGTCTTGCATCTAAATGGAAGCAAGGCGTCTGGAATGGAAGAGCAAAGGCGGGCCTTGCGGCGCTGTGTCGCAAAGCCTGACGGGGTCGGGATGAAAAAATCCGGCGTTTCGCGACGGAAGTGAGATTCCGCCCCGTTAGAGGGGGTATCGCGCCGCACGAAGGGGCGCGGGAACAATGGAGAGATCACATGAAACTTCGAGCACAAGTCCAGTTGGTTGCCCTCAGCACATTGATCGCGGTGGCTGCGGTTGCAGGCGCCCAGGCCAGGACCGGCGACCGCGCCGGGATGTTCGGCAAGATTGACGCCGATGGCGATGGCGCCATCACCCGGGAAGAGCTTGCCGCACATGCCGCAGCCCGCTTTGCGGCGGCAGATGCGGATGGTGACGGTTTCCTGACACCGGAAGAAATGACGGCGGCGCGCGATGCGAAGCGGCTCGAACGCTCTGCCCGGATGGTCAGGGAACTGGACAAGGATGGCGATGGTGCCCTGAACGCCGAGGAACTTGCCGCAAGGGGCGAAGGCCGCGCAGGCGCGGGGCGGGGCGGCAAATGGCAGGCCCGGATGATGGACCGCATGGATGGCGACAAGGACGGCAAGCTGAGCCTTGAAGAGATGACGGCCCGGCGCGATCCGGCCAGGATGTTCGAGAAGCTGGATGCGGATGGTGACGGGGCATTGAGCGCCGAGGAATTTGGCAAGATGCGCGGGCATCGCGGCAAGCGGCACCACGGCGACAAGGGCTGAGATGCGGTCCGGGCCTGCTTGCCTGGCGGGCCCGGTCGCGCTACGCCCTGAACCTATGCGTCATTTTCCGCCCGATCCCGCCCCCGATGCGGAGGCCTTGCTGCTGGCGCGCTATGCCGGCGGCGATGCTGCGGCGGCGCGCCTGCTGGCGGCGCAACTGGCGCCCCGGCTTTTTGCCCATGCGGTCCGGGTGCTGGGCGACGGTCACGAGGCCGAGGATGTGACGCAGGAGGCTTTGCTGCGCCTGTGGAGGATAGCCCCGGACTGGCGGGCGGGCGAGGCGAAGGTCAGCACCTGGTGTTACCGGGTGGTGGCCAACCTGTGCACGGACCGGCTGCGCAAGCGCCGGTCGGTGCCGCTGGAAGACGTGGCCGAGCCCGAAGATCCGCGCCCGGACGCCGCGCAGCAGTTGCAGCAACGCGCAAGGGTCGATGCCTTGCAGGCTGCCTTGCAAAGCCTGCCGGACCGGCAGCGGCAGGCGGTGGTCCTGCGGCATATCGAGGGGCTGGCCAACCCCGAGATCGCGCAGATCCTCGACATCGGGGTGGAGGCGGTCGAGAGCCTGACGGCGCGGGGCAAGCGGGGGCTTGCGGCGGCCCTTGCGGGGCAGAAAGAGGCATTGGGGTATGAAACATGACTAAGGCAGAACATGACGACGACAGAGCGCTGGAGGCGCTTTTTGCCCGGGCGCGGTCACATCCGCCGGAAATGCCGGAGCAGCTGCTGGCGCGGGTCCTTGACGATGCCCGGCATCTGCAGCCCACCCGCGCCGGCAGCCTCTTGGGCGGGTGGTGGCGGATGCTGGGCGGTCTGCCGGGGCTGGGCGGGCTGGTCACGGCGACCTGTGTCGGCTTCTGGCTGGGCGTGGCGCCACCCGACGGGATGCCGGACCTGGCCGATCAGATCCTGGGTCAGCAGGTGGTGATGGATGAAACCGCGCCGGATTTGTCCGGTTTTGGATGGGACAGCGAAGAGGGTTGATGGATGGATAAGACAGGCACAGCTGCAAGGCGCCGGATGCGCTGGGTTCTGATTGCGTCGCTGGCGCTGAACCTGATTTTTGTCGGGTTGATTGCCGGGGCAGCCTATCGCCATGCGGGCGGGCCGGGGGCGGGGGATCATGCCCGCGGGCCGGGCGCGCGCAGCTATGCCACGCCCTATGTCAAGGCGCTGCCGCGCGAGGTGCGGCGCGCAATGTTCCGTGATCTGCGCCGGTCGGGCAGCGGCATGCCCAGCCGGTCGGAGCGGCGGGCGCTTTATGACCGGGTGCTTGCCGCCCTGCGCCAGGAGCCGTTTGACGCCGCAGAGGTGGAGGATGTCCTGCGCGAACAGGGGCGCGTGGCGCTGGCGCTGCAGACCGCTGCGGAAGGCGCATGGCTGGCCGAGGTATCTTCGATGTCGCCGGAGGAACGGGCCGCCTATGCCGACCGGGTCGCGGCGGAGCTGACGCGCAGGCCGGGCAAACACGGAAAGAAGCCGCGCGAGGGCCGTGACGCTGCGGATTGACGGCGGAATTCCGGGCAGTTGGCTGATTGTTCCGGCGTGGGGGGCGCGTGAACGGCCGGGATTTTGCGCTGCTTTTACAGCCGCACAGGTGGGATCAGGTTTGCCGAATGTTGGGGATCAACCAAAAGATGACATGTCAAAAATGACATGTCATCTTTTGTGGTAGCGCAAGGGGGCAATGTGCCGCCGGGGGCAGGCACCGGTCAACGGTCCGCTGATGCTGACATGATCGAGGGTGCGGCCCGGCCTTGCCGAACCCTGACCGGTCTCACATCCGGGCCGTGTGTCAGTTGCCAGGCAAAACCGACTTTTGCGTCACATCGCTGACCCGGAGCGCAGCGCTGCGTCCGAAGGACGGGGCAGGGGCCAGGCGGTCATTCGTGAAAATTGCAGCGAAGGACGGCTCCGAGCCGAAAGTTCGCATATTTTGTGAAGCAACAAATGTCGGCTTCTGCCCATCACAGCGCCATTGTGCTAACATGCGATCTTGAAGAGCTATGGGATTTCTCTAGGAGAAAAGCGAATGCTTTGGATTGATCGTGCAAACGATAGCCGTTGGAACTCTAGACAGATTGTCTTTTGGAAGGCTCGGAAATGACACGAAATTCGCCAGAACTCCTATCCGTTTGCCGACGCTGGTTCGACGCTGTTCAACAAAAGCGTGGGAAAGAGGTTCAGAACATTTTGACCGATACGGACCACATGCTGTTCATAGGAACTGGGGAAGATGAACTTTGGTCAGGCACGGCAGTGAGAGCCGGTATCGCAGACTTTTTCGGCTCGATCCCCAGAATCATAGAACAGGAGGAGACATTTGGCGAAGCCTACGAAAATGGCCAAGTGGGATGGGCTTGCTTTACGCACAACGTTGTTCTGGCGCACAATCCTGACAGAATTTTCCCTGTTCGGAACACCCTGATTTTTACTTTGGAAGACGGTTTCTGGAGGATGGTGCATCGTCATGGCTCCGTCCCTCTTCCAAATGAAGAGTTCGTCGGCTCGGAGCAAACAGCGATTGCAGATCTGGTCGCCGCGGCCGCAGAGGGTTTCGCCATTGACCAGCAGGATGGTCTTGCGTCGATCATGTTCACCGACATCGTCAATTCGTCAGGATTGGCATCCGTCATGGGGGACCGCTTATGGACATCGGTCGTCTCTGAACACTTCAAACAACTTCGGGCCATCGTCGAAGAAACGAACGGACAATTTGTAAAGTCGTTGGGCGATGGAACGTTGTCCAGTTTTCCTAAACCCGAATATGCGCTTGATGCAGCCCGGCATATTCATGAATCCATCAAGCGGTCAGGCGGCCCGGCAATCTCTTTGCGCGTCGGAATTCACTCTGGAAGTGTTGTCCGAAAAGAGGATGATTTCTTTGGCGCTGTAGTCAACAAGGCCGCGCGTATCACGGCAATTGCTGCGCCAAACGAAACCTGGGTTTCCGATGTCATGTCCAAACAGGTCAGTGATAAAGCGCACTATCATTTTGTCGAGGCCGGGCTTTTCGAGCTTGATGGGTTTGAGGGTGAGCACTTGATATGGTCACTGAAATGAGGGCGGGAGAGCTATTGTTGCAGCCTGGCTTTTGAAAGCGGACATTTGCGCAGTCGCAGCGAAAGCTCACTCCCTCCGCTTATCTGACCTTCACACACGTCGCAGCGAAGGTCCGGAAAGAGACCAAATTGACTTAACCACACAGGGCGGCGCCTGACCGCGGGTGGGCGCCGATACATTGGCTCATACCACTTTATCTATTCGCTTTGGCGTGGGAATGAAGAGGTGCAATACAGCGAAGAAGCGCCCGCCCGTCGCACCAAAGGTGCGCCATTCATAATCGGCACGCCTCCGGCGTGACGGGCGGTCGGGCGCTGCCCGGCGGTGCTACGCACCTTGATTCCGGGCTTTGGTGGCTGGACACTTCGTCCGCTTATCTGACCTTCACGCGCGTTGCAGCGAAGGTCCGGAAAGAGCAGATTCTGTGGAAAAACAACGTGTTGCAATTGCAGAAAGAAGCGTACTGAACAGGGCGCGA
>NZ_QBFD01000008.1 GCF_003335585.1 Sulfitobacter sp. DFL-14
TGGACAAACTCGATGAAACTCGCGGAAACAGGTAGGAAGTGTCAGACTCAGAACACTAGAGATATTCATGGATGATACATGTGCTCAAGGAAAGCTGACTTGGAACCCCTGGCGTGTTCCCGAGCAAATCGCTCCGGCCTTTTCAGGGCAAATAACTCAGCTTAGTGCTGCGGAACGAGCGCTTATCTCAACACCATATCGCACGCAGTCGAAGCCGCTTGATTAAAACGCTAGCCTAACAATTTGTTGCGTAGGGCGGCGGTGCTCCACTTCAATGAAAACCTACCATGGACCTGTCGCGGTTTGATGCCGCTCCTTTGATAATTGTTACGACAACGCTGCCGTTGAAACGTTCTTCAAAACCATCAAGGCAGAGCTGATCTGGCGACGGTCATGGGAAACACGGCGGCAAGCCGAGATGGCAATCTTCGAATACATCAACGGCTTCTACAATCCGCGCCGCAGCCATTCAGCACTGGGCTGGAAAAGCCCAGTCGCTTTCGAGCGGAAGGTGGCCTAAACGAGCACCGGGGGCGGCACGAAAGCGCGACAGGTCCACCAGACCTCCTCACCGCGAAGTCGTCACCCGATTTTCGCCCTACTAGCGCTCGCTATCCGAACATGAAAATTCGGGCCGAAAGGCTCATGCTCAGATGAGCGAATTCTGAAAATTACACTATACTGCAGCGTCATTTCAGTTGTGATTTCCACGTCTTGCCCTAAAAATTTGGATGATGACGGCCAAGAATTTTACAAAAGAAAGCAAGAAAAGTACGTAAGATTTTCCGTTTTACTGTTTAAAAACAAAGCACTTTTCCTACAGGCGTAAGGATACACAAAACAGAACAAATCAATAATTATATTTGTTGGTGATGGCTGTGCGAACCAGCAACTGGCTGGAAGCGTCCAAGTGTTGATGCCGGAACAAAGACATCTGGAAATCCGGACATATCTGCGAAAAATAGAGGGGGGTAAAAAAAACTTTGACCCTCCCGACCCCAAGTAAATCCGTCTCTAACAGCCTCACCCTAAATCGCATGGAGGCACCTGAAAACATGTCCAATCAATCAATTTCTCTCGGCGCCAGCGTAGATCGGTTGCTCAAGGTTGGTGAAGCAGCCGAAGTGCTTGCAATCAGCATACCAAGCTTTTGGCGCCGTGTGGCAGATGGCTCAATTCCAAAGCCAATCAAATTTGGGAAATCGTCACGCTGGCTGCACTCAGAAATCCAAGAAGTAATCGAAGATGCTAAAGCTCGTCGCTAAGGCGAAGCTACAGCTGCGCCACGTCGCCTGAGTAGCAGCCGTCTGGCCACCTCCAACAGGCATCTGAATAGGCCAGAGTTGCGCTCTCGACATGATCAGACGCCCTGTCTCGAAAGGAATTCGCGTGAACGGTGAAATGATATTTGCCCAGTTTGGTCTGCAACAGATGATGCGGTTATTCCGAAATCTTGATCATTCAGAACTTGGGCTGCTCATGCGCATTGCGCTCGAAAACTGTTTGATGCAGGGACCATTAAAACTCCACAACCCTAAGCTTCCAGGTCTTCTCGGATGCAAGACAAGAAAGACATTTCTGCGCCAGATCGAAGCGCTTAAGGACAAGGGTGTATTACGGGAAACCGAAGAAGGCCTTATTGCCGACATCGCAGAAACGGCTATTGAGCATTTTCAGAAAAAATCTAAGGACGCCACGCGAGCGGTCAGCGCTCGCAAAGACCGCCAGATGCCCTGCAGTGAAACAGAGCCAGAGCAGGCGAAATTTTCTCCGGTGCAGGGGGAAGTCGGCGATAACAATGCTGCTTCATTTGGTCGTCGAAACGCGGTCAGTAAGGTGGAGGGGGGCGTCGCGTTGCCTTTCGATCGCCTAATTGAAGACCTCAAACATCTTGCAGAGAGCAATGGGCAAGGGAACCTTTCTGACGAGCTATGCGAATTTAGTGAGAAGAGGCTTGTCGAGACATGGCTCGCGCTCCCCCTCTCTCCTGAAAAAATTGCTGACAAAGTTACTAGATTACTAGTTCAAAAAAACAAAAAAGGCGGAGGTAAGATCTCATCTTGGAAGTACTTTGACCCAGCAATAAAGGGGATGGTCAACGCTGCACCGTTTCAGTAGCGAAAATAGATGCGTTCGCACGCAGGTTTAACTAGGCAAAATGTCCAATTTAATGCGGAAATCCGCGCTGGGTGTTTCGGGAGTTCCATGGGGTATTACTTACAAGGCCAAAAAACATGACATTTGGAGCCAAAAATTTGAGAACGCGAATAGAATGGGGCGAAGCAGAAGACTGGCAACCGCAGGTGCCTGCTCCACAGCTCGAGCCGCTAGTTCGAAGCTGTCCATTCGAGCTTGTTACAGGGCGCCGCCATCTTGAACTCTGCGTGGACTGTCTTTTCAAAAGTTGTGAGGACTTGCGCGCGTTAGGGCTGAATGATGATGGCGATCCGTTGCCAACTTCGGCGCGAGCGAGGTGTGGAGCGAAAACCCGGAAGGGATCAACTTGCAAATTACCAGTTATGCCGGGAAAGTGCCGCTGCCGGTTCCACGGTGGCGCGTCTACAGGACCAAAAACTGCGGAAGGTCGTATGCGCATTGCGGAAGCTCAGCGCAAAAGGTGGGCTAGCCGTCGGTAGCTTGGTCTACGAGGTGTCGAAAATCTTGTGTTCCACGCCATGCATCGCCGTCGAGCCCGAGTGTTGATTGTCACCGAGAACTGACCCGGCATTGTCACCGAGACTTGACCCACCCAGTTGTTATTTTCTTTGCGTTATGATGGCGTCAATGCCGCTGTCTCCTTTCGTTTCTTTTTGGCTGTCGCGGAGCTGGCCTTGAACCGGTAGCTGTATGACAAAGAATAGCTTCCTTTCCGGCTCTGATATGAGTCCCGCTGAATTGGCTCGCTGCTTGCACTACAGCCTATCGCCCCGCGACCATGTGATGAATCTGCTGCGCCACTCCGCCCACCGCGTTGCGGCTCTTCCCGGTCTGGCCCCTGCCCGTCCAAACCATCCCGCCCGGTGATCCGCGCCAACCGCTCCCGGATATCGTCCGAAGCCCCTGCACCGCGCTCTTTCGATGCCGCTGCCCTGAGTGCGGCCAGACCGGCGGACACGCGCCCCTGCCCCGCCTCGCGCTCAGCGCCATAGGTTTCGCGGGCCAGGTCCAGCCGTTCGCGCATGTCACGGAACGCTTCGCGGGCCTGACGGGCGGCATGAACGACGGCCCCGCGTTCCGTGGGGCTGGACGAAACCGGTTTGATCTCAAAGGCCGGCAGTGCATCGATGTCGCCTGTCTCGGCCAGCGCCACGATCTGGGCGAGCTTGCTGCGGAACCGGGCGTGGGTCGGCTTGGAGAAATCCGGTGCCTGCGGCAGCACACCTTTCTGGGCCTGATCAAGGATGGCCTGCCGCTAACAAATCACTGGGGCGTTTGCAGCCTTCGGTTCATTTGCTTCTGGCGCGGCCTCGTTCGCTGGCTCGGTGTTGCCGTAGTCCAGCACCAAGGTCAGCCGGGCCTCCGCCTGTTCGGCAGTGGCGGCAGTCATGATCGAGGTGAAAGCAAGCGCCCCTCGGTCATTGCCGATCTGCTCCGCCAGCAAGCGGGCGAGGTGATCACCCGCCTTCTTGGCACTTGTGCTGGCCACGACCTGCGTTTCGGAAAGGCGCTGGGCGAGCGTGTCAATCTGCGTGGCGGTTAGAGATTTGGTATTCATGATGGGTTCCTTCAGGCGTTGGTGATGTGGGCGGAATGCCGAGGTTTGTGACCGCGTAGATCATGGTCCGGCCGTCACCGATTGCGGCCCCAAAGGCCTCTGCCTCGGGCAGCGTCGCGAATTGCTCGCGGGTCCGGGTGGCGGGTGTGCGGCCCCGGGCCGCGACAAAGTGGGCGGCGTTCTTGAGGCAGAATTCTTCGTGGGTGGTCAGGGGTTTCATGGGGTCCTCCGTGGCGTTGCAATGGCTGCAGACAGCGCACGAGGCCAAATGAGAGCAACTCCTAAGTCACTGAATAGATGAATTTTTGATCAGAATGGGAGTGTCCCGGTGAAGCTATGCGGCGCGGCGTCGGTACTTTAGTCCTAAGGTGACAAAGCGCGGTCGTTAAGCCACTTTCAAAAGACGGCGATGGATGATCATTCACTGTGTCCCCAGGCAAGAAGGATCAAAGCGATGCTCCGAAGGAGGACTGAGCTGCAACGCGTGAAAAAAGTGCAGTAGTTTCCCAACACACTAGCTTGCGGCGCACTTCAGCAACGGTCTAACGTGTGCCATGAACAGCGAAACAACAAATTCCGAAAAAAACAATGAACCGCCTGAAAATTGGGCGATTCATCTATTGAGAACTGTCGTTCAGGAACGACGACTAACAAAAGAATTCATGGCTTCGAATGAGTTCTCACGAGCGAACTCAGCCCTCAAGGATATCTCAAGCCAAAATAACGCAGAAAACTACTGGCTCGCACTGTCCTATCTGGGTCGTGCTGCAAGTGTTTCAAAGCCAGCAGAAAAAGAGCTCAAGCCAATTATACTAAGTTTAATTTCAAAGGGGTTTCCGGAATTCATTGCATTATCTGATGGCGAAGATCGGTACTATCTTGCAAAGGCATTAGAGTTTGGACCCACAGAAGAGATCATCGCAAGGGCCTACAAAGAACTTGTTGGTGAAGATGTAGCTGAAAAGGCCCGTAGCGTTTGGCTGAAAATTGCACTGGAAAGATCTCTTTCGAAGGAGGTGTTTCTGAAAACGGTAAATGCTCAGATTTCCGATAATTCCGCAATTGACGCAATGAATGCTGATGCACTAGCGCGCAGAGCTAGACGCATTGGCTCCACACTTCTTGAACCCCTAATTCTGAGTGATATCCCCTCGGGAACTGAGTATGGAATAGAGCTTAAGAAATTCTTCACCGGACCGTTTGGAAGGCAGGGGCCTGAAGATAGGGATCTCCGAGCTGAATTTTCGTTAGAAATTGTCAATTCTGTACATCGCATTGTAAGACTGAATTTCTCGGCCGGTGCTGACCCTTCCGTGTATCTCATCGCTTCAGATGTGAAGGCATGGTGGGTTCCCGCATCGCCCCCGTTACCACTAGAACAAGCGATACGTCGCCTCACTAAGGCCGGAATGGAGGCGCTACATATTTTTGCGCGCCAAGGCGTTCGGAATAATCCGCTGCGGTCTGCGCTGGTTCAAGGCGCAGGTGCTGATATCGTACAAAACTTGGCCCGAACGATCGCAAAAGAAGACAGTAGTCTGGACGAAAACATCTCACATTGGCTTATTACAGGCCGTGAGCTTGAAGAACGACGGACGACAGAAGCAATTGAACAGTTGAGCGCTACCCGGTTAGACGAATACATTGGGCGCCTTTTAGTTTCATCGAGTGGGCCAGAGGCAAGCTCTAAGGCACTTAAATTTGCTGCCGAAAGGGTGGCTGATCTAATGCCTGACGAAGCAGCGATTGTTTCTTCGGCCGCTGGAAGGCTGGCAGAAATAAATCAATGGTCTCGAGCAATCGCGCGAAGCAGGAACATAGAACTTGTTGGCGAGAGGGGAGACACCATTTCCTATGATCCTGCTATTCATCAGGGAGATGATGACCTGACCATTGGCTCAAGAGTTCGTGTCATTACTCCCGGAGCAATCAGGTCAGAACCCAACCGGCCTAAGATGTTAATACTTAAAGTCGAGGTTTCAGAATAATGGATAAGAGTACCGCAGAACTGATTATGACGAGCCTTTGCGAGCGGACAACCGGGGCGAGTGGTGCGGCAGTTCTTACCTCAGCAGAACTTGCTGCAATTCAAATGCTTTTCGGTACAGGACTGGGAGTTGCCGAGGGAAAACTGCAGACCAATTTGGAAAAGTTGGTAGAAATTGTGCCAGAAACGCCAGTATTTTCTCCGAAAGTCGTTTGGCACCCTGATAGCGAGCCAGATCAAAATACACTTCTTTGCTTGGACTTTGGAACTTCCTTCTCGAAGGCATTCGTTTGTGATGGCGACGACTCAAAAAGCATTCCCAAACTCATAGACATAAAATTTGGTATGGACGAAAGTGGGCGGCCTCAATTTCTTCTTCCCTCCGAAATGTTCATCCATGCTGAGGAAGTTCATTTTGGCACCGCGGCTCGTCGCAAATTCAACCTAGTTGAGGCGAGCCAGGATCGGCTCATAGACAATCCCAAGCAGTATATGACCCTCGGTACCGACGTCACGGAGCTCAATCAAAAACCACTTCGCCCGGAGCAGGACCCTTCACAAGGCTTTAGTCAGAGAGACATCCTCGTTCTTTACCTGGCGCACCTAAATCTCATGGTTAATATTTCCTTAGATGAAAGCGGCCATTCATCCGATATCTTGAGGCGGTATGCCCATCCAGCATGGGAAAAGTCATCTGAGAAGGCCAATGGTGAAGCAATGGCCAGAATAATGGCCGAGGCAGTAGCCTTAGCACACCTTTACCCTGGTGATTTCTCGGAAAAGACTTCGATCGAGCGCGCAACACGACTTGCAATTGCGGCAAGAGAATCGGATGGAGAGAGCCTTCCCTTTGAGTTACTAAAAGAGTCCGTTCGTGAAGCGACTGCGGCCGGTGCTGGCGCGCTGATGGAAACAGATTCCGGAAAGCGCCAGCCATTTGTAATTCTCGATATTGGCGCAGGTACTACAGACGTGGCGGGTTGTATTTGCGTCAATGATCCAAGGACCGATCAGGTTCGCGTTGCTGAGGTGACTCCAGCCGCCAAAGCTCTTGCGCAAGCAGGTAACAGCATCGACAACGCTCTGTTGAAAGAAATTCTAGAGGCTTCCTCATTGGCTCGTGGTACCACTGAGTATGATCGATCCCTTCAAAATTTACGGAAATCAGTCCGCGCGCTCAAAGAGTCGCTTTTCAATGACGGGTTTGTTGTCGCGCCACTAGCAACAAGGGAAACCGTAGAAATTGAGCTTGAACAGTTCCTAAAATCCCAACCGATGGTAAAGTTGTTCAGTAGGATCAAGGAGATCGTGACAGAAGCTGCATTTTTGGTCTCAGGCTCTGACCCTACTGTGTTCTTGGTTCCAACGGGAGGTGGATCACGTCTCCCAATCATAGATTTCCTTATAGCTGAGCCCTTGAGAAAAAACGGGCGGAACATTCAGCTAAGGCTTCGCGAAGCAATGCCGGAGGACCTCAAATCTCCTTATCCAGATTTGGTGCCTGTTTACTCTCAATTGGCCGTCGCGGTGGGAGGGGCGCTACCTTCACTTCCGGATCAGGTTGGAAGCATTAGCGAGGGCATCGTAGATCCGGGTAAGAAAACTCTGAGCGCGGTCTACAAGAGCCCGCATCATTGAGCTGGTCAACCACACCGACACCTGTTCACTTGACGCAGTTTACCACCCTGCCAGGCGGAACGATTGACTCCGATCGGGCGGATGCTGAATGGGGCGCACAAACCGATCAGGCCAAACAAAGGGGAAACAGGCCCGCCATATAGGCGCGGAAAGGCGCAAGACGACAATCTCGCACGAGAGTTTAACGTTCGATTGCCGACAGGATAGCCGCTTGTAGGTCGGGGCCGACACGAAGAAACCCCAACAGACGCGCTATTGCGCGCACCATTTCTTCGGGTGCCATTTCACCGCTCTCAGACACGATCAGACGGGCGGCCGCCGCAATTTCCATCGGCGGTAGCGCCGTCGCCTTGAGCAAAGTGCCGCTTTCTCGGGATCGGTCACGCACTGGCGGGTTTTCGGCTTGCGCGTTGGTCAGCCAGAAATCACCCACAGGCCGAATGCCGTCTGGAGCCTGCGATTTCGCGTATTTCAATGCTTGCACTGTCGCATCTGCAATCCGGTTTCCTGTCCGGGTTTTACCAAACGCTGCCGAGACACGGCGGGCAACTTCATCAATATGGATTGGGCCTTCAATCTCCACAATCCGCCACACAAGACCCGCCAGTTGATGGACAGGCGCTTCGTGCGGCTCTATCATGCTTTGCAGCCGGATATCCGCGGGCTGACGCACCGCAGGCGTGGCTCGGTTCACGAAAGCCCGGTCCGGCACTGCCGGGCGCGCCATCAAACAATCTCCGGAATTGATTGCGTAAAGTATCGAAAACTGATACTTTTTGCAGGTGGAACAGGAATTTACTCATGCACGGGATTATATTGACAGCCTCGCACAGAGCGGGCGCTATCACTTTACGAGCGCCGAAGCCAAGCAGGCCCTGAGCGCCTCGCCCGATGCCGTCAAGCTGGCGTTAAATCGCCTCGGCAAGCAAGGCCTGATCGCAACACCGTCACGCGGCTTTTACGTCATTGTGCCGCCCGAGTACAAATCTCTCGGATGTCTGCCCGCAGACCAGTTCATCCCGCAACTAATGGCAAACCTAAATCTGCCCTACTACGCCGGTCTGCTGACCGCCGCGCAGTATTACGGGGCTGCCCATCACCGCCCTCAAGAATTCCAGGTCTTCACTGAAAAATCACGCCGCCCGCTAAAATGCGGCAAGGTGCGCGTGAACTTCATTACCCGCAAAGACGCGGCAATCGTCGCAACGCGGCCGTTCAACACGCCGCGCGGCACCATCAGTATCTCCACGCCGGAGGCAACCGCCATTGATCTTGCAGGCTATCCTGACCATGCGGGCGGGCTGGAGCAAAGCGCTACGGCGCTCTCGGAACTCTCCGAACAGCTCGATCCTGACAAACTGGTCGCTGCAGCGCAAACCGCACCGCTGTCATGGACGCAGCGACTCGGATTTCTGCTCGAACTTGGCGATGCCAAGGAAAAAACCTATCCGCTCAAAGACTATGTCCGCTCAAAAGCCCGAGACTATGTACCGCTTGCTCTGCAAGGCGATAAGGACGGCCCCCGCTCTGCTGACTGGAAACTGATCATCAATGAAGACGTGGAGCCCGAGTTTTGATCCCGAAGGATTTCATTACTGAATGGCGGCGGGAAGCCCCGTGGATCGAGGATGCGCAGGTCGAGCAAGACCTTGTCATCAGCCGCGCTCTGGTCGAGATATTCTCAAACGACATCCTGAAAGACGCGCTCGCCTTTCGCGGCGGGACGGCGCTCTACAAACTGTTCCTCAAACCGCCCGCCCGCTACTCGGAGGATATCGACCTCGTACAGGTGAACGCGCAACCGGCGGGCGACATCATGACAGCCCTGCGCGAGACACTCGGCCCGTGGGTCGATGACAAGCCGCGCTACAAGCAAGGCGAAGGCCGCGTCACCTTCAAATTCCGCTTCGCGTCCGAAGACGCCCCGCCCCTGCCGCTGACATTAAAAGTCGAGATCAACACGCGCGAGCATTTTGCCGTCCACGGCCTAAAACACATTCCCTTCGCCGTAAACTCCCGCTGGTACGAAGGACAAACCGACATCCCGAGCTACGGCCTTAACGAATTGCTCGGCACCAAGCTGCGCGCACTCTACCAGCGCCGCAAAGGCAGAGACCTGTTCGACCTTGCCATTGCACTCGACCACGCCGAAAGCGATCCCGCCAGGATCATCGAGACCTTCACCGCTTACATGGAACATGGCGGCCACCACGTGACCAAACTCCAATTCGAAGAGAACCTCGCCGCCAAGATGCAGAACAGACAATTTGCGTCAGACATCGGCCCGCTGCTGCGCGACGGTTTCGAATGGAATCTCACAGCCATGGCCGAGAAGGTTACGGACGAACTCATCGCTCGCCTGCCAGAACACGATCAAACAAGAGCATAAGGGGAAGTAAATGAGTCAGATTTTTTCCAACGGCCCCCGACAAGACTACGTGATAAAGCCTTTCGAGAAGCTGGCGCATGGCGCATCGCGTCTTTACCTTGCAGCCCCTTACTTCACAAAGGCCGAACCGATCCTGGAAGCCGCAAAAAAGGGAAAGAGCGTCCAGCTACTTATAGGATTAAATGAAGCGACAAGCCCGCAAGCCCTCGCCAAGACACAGGGCATCCCCGGCATCGCCGTCCGCTATCTGACCAGCCGTTTTCACGCCAAAATTTTCCTCTTTGACGAATTCGCGCTGCTTGGATCATCGAACCTGACCGACGGCGGCCTGTACTCAAACCGCGAGGCGGTGATTTGCCTGGACCAACCCGAAGATGCCGATGCCGTCGAAGAAATCCGCTCTCTGTTCCTGGAACTTTGGGACGCGGGTCACGTGCTCACAAAGGAAAAGCTCGATGCATTTACAAAGACCCACGCCGATTTAAGACGCAGGCGACCAAACGCCGAGAAAGAAATCGAGGATGCTCTTGGCAAAGCCGAGCCGCCAAACATGAATGTGGCCAGCCACGAAAAATCGAAAGAACGCATATTTCTGGAGAGCCTCCGGCAACAGGTCTACGAACAGTACAGACCCGCTTTCAATGAAGTTACGGCGATCCTCGAACAGGGCAACCATCGCCGGAAGGACCTTGCCGATGTCGGCATCTCCAACGAGACAAACCGGTTTCTCAACTATGTGCGCCTGACGCATGCCATCGGCGACGAGTCCTGGCGGACGGCACCGCTGCGCAGTCCTGAACAACGCCGCATCGTGATCGAAAACTATGCCCGTGAATGGGTCGAAGCCGCCGACAACAAGGTCCCCGAGGACTACGCCGCGTGGCTGCTCACCGTGAAGCGCGTGTTCGGCTCACGCGAGTCAATCCACTCAGCAACGAAAGAAGACATCACAGAAGGGCTCATGTCCCTTCACGCGTTCCTTGAGCAGCTCCGTTTCGTCAAAGGCGGCGCAAAAAACCTGCCGCCCGAATTCTGGAAGCGAAACAACGACAACATCGACCGCGTGAAAAACACGATCACCCACCTCGTCCACGGTAGCGGCGACTTCATCCAGCGGCTCCACGATGTCATCTACGATCCCGCGTTCAAGCTTGCCCTGTTCGGTCGCTTCTGTGCTCTCGAACTGTACGGCACGATCAAGCCTGAGGAATGTCCGCCCATGAATGGCCGCATGGCCAAGGCCCTGCGCTTTCTCGGCTTCGATGTTAAGGGCACCTGAAAAAGTTACGGGTTGCCGTTCAACAAATGCGGCCAGTGCTCCGCGACAAGTGCTTTTGTAAGTTGCTCACCGCGACTGCTGAGACGATCAATCCACTCTTCCGGCATGGCCGAAAAATCGGTCGGGTAATTGTAGGCCTCTTCGCGGGTAACAAGATCGTCGGGCGGAAACTTGAGACGGCTGTCGACTTGACCGAGATAGGGCATAAGCACGCCTTTTAGTTTCCCCATGGTCAAAAGATCAATTAGGCGTTGCGTGGCGGCATTCTGTTCTCGGTCATGGATGCAATAAAAGACGCTCTTCATGCGCGCAGGCAGAAACTGGGTAGGCTGATCGAAGCGCAGACCGTAACCTGCTTTGCAACATATGATCGTGTCGATGTTCGTTACGTTAAGGCTGATTTTTGGATCTCGATCCGGCCATAAAGGCGCTAGCCCAAGGTTGTCGTAGACGCCGCCATCGGTCAGCGTGACCCGCTCCATCCGGCGTGTCCCGTCCTTCTTGTTTGACCTGCTCCCCTGAAAAGTCCTCGCTTTGAGGTTAGCCTGTTCTCCAACTGAGGAGACAGACGATGAAGAGAAGCCGTTTCAGCGAAGAGCAGATCATTGGCATATTGAAGGAGCACCAAGCCGGGCTCAGCGCGAAGGAGCTGTGCCGCAAGCACGGCATCAGCGACGGAACGTTCTACAAGTGGCGCTCGAAGTATGGCGGCATGGAGGTGTCTGATGCCAGGCGGCTGAAGGCACTGGAAGCCGAGAACGCGAAGCTGAAGAAGATGCTGGCCGAGCAGATGCTCGATGTCGCCACGTTGAAAGAGATGCTGGGAAAAAACTTCTGAGGCCCGGTTCGAGGCGACGCGCCGTGGACTGGGCCATGGAGGAAAAGAGCTACTCGCAACGGCGGGCCTGTGCCCTGGCCGGGATCGATCCGCGTGTGTATCGGCGGCACCCGAAGCGGCCGGAGGACAAAGATCTGCGCCAGCGGCTGCGGGAGCTGTCGGCTGAGCGGCGTCGATTTGGATATCGCCGCCTGCACATCTTGCTGAAGCGCGAGGGCTGGGAAGTGAACTGGAAGAAGCTCTATCGGATCTACCGCGAAGAAGGGTTAACAGTGCGTAAACGGGGCGGACGCAAGCGGGCGATCGGGACCAGAGCCCCTATGGCGATCCCACAGGGGCCGAACCAGCGCTGGTCGCTCGACTTCGTGTCCGACACGCTCTCGGAGGGGCGTAGGTTCCGTATCCTGAACGTGATCGACGACTTCAGCCGGGAATGCCTGGCCTCGGTGGTCGACACGTCGCTGTCGGGCGTGCGTGTCGCCAGGGAACTGGACCGGATTGCCGAGATGCGGGGCTATCCTTGCATGGTGGTCTCCGACAACGGCACCGAGCTCACCTCGAACGCGATCCTGAAATGGCAGGAAGACAGGCAAGTGGAATGGCACTACATCGCGCCGGGAAAACCAATGCAGAACGGCTTCGTCGAGAGCTTCAATGGCCGCCTGAGGGACGAGTGCCTGAACGAGCACCTGTTTGCCAACCTGCGCCATGCCCGCCATTTGATTGCGGCATGGCGCGAGGACTACAACCATCGCCGCCCCCACTCGTGCCTCGACGGGCTCACCCCGTGGGAGTATCACCAACGGTCAAGAGAGGACCAAACCCTGAACAGAGCTAACCAATAAACGCGGACTCTCAGGGGAGCAGGTCATAATTTTTGGAAATCACCGAGGTGGATTCCAAGTGGATTCCCCGGTGAAAGTGTCAGTCGCAAGAAAAATGCCGCGCTGCGCCCCCCCCGTATACGTCCAGGGCCGCGGAGGAACCATGCCAAGGGGGAGGCCGCTGTGAAACCGCCGAAGATGATCGTTCCTTGTGCGCCAGTCGGTGCGTTGCGACCAGCCATCCAAAAGGTCTAATCAAGTTCCTTTCAGAAAGTCATCGACAAACTCGGACACCGGCGCGATGCCCGTTACCAGAAGATGATCGCGGGCGCGGGTGCACGCGACATAGAGCAAATGCCGTTCCGTATTGTAGACCTCCTCGAGGTCAGCATCGTCGGCCAACGATTCAATGCGATCCGATTGTGGTATGACGTCATCGTCGCAGGCCATTACCACGACCGAGCGGAACTCCAGCCCCTTGGCGAAGTGCATCGTGCTGATGGCGACAGCACCATCCTCGACCTCAACCTTGTCGTTCAACTCAACTGCGCGCGCCCCTGCAGCCTTGACTGCAGTCCGTGCGCGTTTCAGTTCAGCTTCGGAACGTACGAAAACGCCCACCTCACTTGGTGCGCACCCCTCCTGCAGCCGGTCCATGATCCATTTGCTCACGATGTGGCATTCATGTTCGGGATCTTTGCAAGCTTCAACCATCGGCGGCGGTCCGTCGAACATCGATACCGTGCCACGCCGTCCCTCTGTGTTTCCATCGACGTCAGAGACTGTCGCCGGAAGCAGTCTGTCGGCATGAAGTCGGATCTGATGTGACGTGCGGTAATTGATGCGCAGCGTATGGGAACGGCCGCGGACATCGAGGCCCAGCGCTTTCCAGGAAAATGGCTGCTGGAAAATTCTCTGGCCGAGATCGCCCGCGAAGAAAAGCCCGTCGCTTCGGCCTGCAGCCATCGCGGCGAAAAACCGCGCCTCTGCGACGCCCAGATCCTGAGCCTCGTCGATGACTGCGAAATCATAAGGTCGGTCAATCTTTCCCGATAGGCTTTCTGTCAGTTTTTCGAATACGTCAGACCAAGTGACAATGCGCCGTTCCACGAGCTCGGCCCTCACGCGTTCAAAGATTGCCCACAGGGTTTCGCGCTGTTTGCCGCCGATCCTGGTCTTGCGACCCAGGCGGGACACGTCCCGATATTCGTCCCATGATCGCAGTTGCCAAGCGTCAACAACGTCCTCCCACTCACCAACAAGGAAATGGGCGGAAAAGCGGTGTCCTTCGACCTCTGATGCCGCCTTGGTGATCAGCGTACGGATCAACGCGGGTGCGGCAATCTGGGGTTGGCCGAACAGTTGGGAATAGAGATCATATCCTACTGCGGAGATCGCTTTGACGATGATCCGGTCTGCTATCGATGGCTCGCCCCCCACCAGACTGGCTAGCTTGACTCGCAGGGAATTTGCCAGAGCTTTGGAGAAAGTGGTCAGCAGAACGGTCGAGCCTGGGTTGACACGTGCCAGATGAACAGCGCGATGTAGCGCTACGATGGTTTTGCCGGTTCCTGCCGATCCTGACACTCGGGTTGGGCCAGAAAAGGAGCGTTCGACCAGCTCCGCTTGGGCCGGATGCAGAAATACGGCCCATTTGTCCCAAGGGTAGTCGAGTGCCTGTTTCAGTTCTTCGGCGTTTGTGAGAATGCGGAAACGGCGCTGGGCTGTTGATTGTCACTGAGAACTGACCCGGTATTTTCACCGAGATTTGACCCACCCTCAGTT
>NZ_QBFD01000009.1:0-75433 GCF_003335585.1 Sulfitobacter sp. DFL-14
CATTCAAGCCGGGCGGCGGGAAAGCCGTGCTTATCCTCTTGACGAATGGTCATCGGAGTTCTCGACGCCGCTGCCCATGGGGCTGGCGGCACTGGCTGCAGCACAGATCACCGCGCGCGATCTGGTGCTGGAGCCATCGGCCGGAACAGGCCTTCTGGCGGTCCTCGTAGAAATCGCGGGCGGCAGCCTCGCGCTGAACGAGCTGGCCGACACCCGCGCTGATCTCCTGCGTCGACTGTTTCCGGGTCGGCCTGTCACTTGCTTCGACGCTGCACAGATCGACGATCATCTCGACGCGGATCTGCGCCCGAGCGCCATCCTGATGAACCCGCCATTCTCGGCGGTGGCGAATGTCGACGCCCGCAGCACTGAGGCGACAGCCCGGCATCTGCGCTCGGCGCTCGCGCGTCTGGCCCCCGGCGGACGGTTGGTCGCCATCACCGGTGCGGGCTTCGCGCCCGATGCGCCCGCCTGGGCTGAGACCTTCGGGCGCCTGACCGAGACCGCGCATCTGGTCTTTACGGGTGCGGTGTCCGGTGCCGCCTTCGCCAAGCACGGCACCAGCTTTGAGACGCGGATTTCGGTCTTCGACAAATGCCGCGGTGGCGAGGCGGGCGGCATCACAGCCGATCTGGCGCGCCCGATATCGCCTGATGTCGCCAGCCTGCTGTCGCTGATCACTACCCATGTCCCCCCGCGCCTCGAACTGGCGCAGGTCGCACCAGCCGGGCAGGGCCCCACTTCCCCCTTCCCGGGAAATCCTGCCCGCACCACGCGCACAGGCATCAGCTCGTCGCGCGCCACGCCTGCAACAGCCCCCACCAACACCGCGGTGCAGATCGAGGCCGCAGACCTCGCCTATACCCTGCGCGATGCAACCGAGGACGGGGCCAGCGCGCGCCTGTCGGATGCTATTTATGAGACCTTCCGTCTGCAGGCGATCGACATTCCCGGAGCGGAACCGCACCCGACCAAGCTTGTGCAATCTGCGGCCATGGCTTCGGTCGCGCCCCCAAAACCCAGCTACCGGCCCAAGCTTCCAGCCGCCATTCTGCGCGATGGCCTTCTGTCCGACGCGCAGCTTGAGACTGTGATCTACGCGGGCGAGGCGCATGGCGCTTATCTCGCGGGGTCTTGGACCGTCGATGAGACCGGCGACATGGTCTCGGCCGCGCCGGACGATGGCGCTGACGCCGTCCGTTTCCGCCGCGGCTTCTTCCTTGGCGACGGCACCGGGGCGGGCAAGGGCCGCCAGTCGGCCGGGATTGTGCTCGACAACTGGGCTCAGGGTCGGCGCAAGGCGCTCTGGATCTCGAAGAGTGACAAGCTTCTCGAGGACGCTCAGCGCGACTGGTCTGCCCTTGGCCAGGAACGCTTGCTGGTCACGCCGCTGTCGCGTTTTGCACAAGGCCGCGACATCCCGCTCTCCGAGGGCATTCTGTTCACAACCTATGCCACGCTGCGCTCCGAGGAGCGGGCTGCAAAAAAGTCCCGCGTTGACCAGATCGTCGACTGGCTCGGGGCTGATTTCGACGGGGTGATCCTGTTCGATGAAAGCCATGCCATGGCCAACGCCGCAGGAAGCAAGGGCGAGCGCGGCGATGTTACGGCCTCGCAGCAGGGCAGGGCGGGTCTGCGGCTGCAGCACAAGCTGCCGAATGCCCGCGTGGTCTATGTTTCGGCCACGGGGGCAACCTCGGTGCACAACCTTGCCTATGCGCAGCGCCTCGGTCTGTGGGGCGGGGAAGACTTTCCGTTTTCGACGCGGGCGGAATTTGTGCAAGCTATCGAAGCTGGCGGCGTTGCCGCGATGGAGGTCCTGGCCCGCGATCTGCGGTCGCTTGGCCTCTACACGGCGCGCTCGCTGTCCTATGACGGCGTCGAATACGAGATGCTGGAACATGCGCTGACGCCGGAGCAGCGCGGCATCTATGATGCATATGCGCTCGCCTTCGGAGTCATACATCGGAACCTGTCCGCGGCGCTGGAAGCGGCCAACATTACTGGCGAATCCGGCGGCACGCTAAACCGTCAGGCCAAATCCGCGGCACGCTCGGCCTTCGAGTCCGCCAAGCAGCGCTTCTTCGGTCATCTCCTGACCTCCATGAAGACCCCCAGCCTCATTTCCAGCATCGAGGCTGATCTGGCAGCAGGCCATGCTGCCGTCATCCAGATCGTCTCAACCGGTGAGGCGCTGATGGAGCGCCGCCTGTCGGACATCCCCACGGATGAATGGAACGATGTGCGCGTTGACATTACGCCAAGAGAGGCCTGCCTTGACTACCTCGCCCATTCCTTTCCGGTGCAGCTCTACGAGCCCTTCACTGACAGCGAGGGCAATCTGTCCTCGCGCCCGGTCACGCGCGATAGCCAGCCGGTGGAATGCCGCGAGGCGGTGCGCCGCCGCGATGCGCTGATCGAGCATCTGGCAAGCCTGCCGCCTGTGCCCGGCGCGCTGGACCAGATCGTCCAGCGCTTCGGCACCGATCTGGTGGCGGAAGTGACGGGCCGCTCGCGCCGCATCGTGCGCAAGGGCGAGGGTCATTTGGCGCGGCTCGTCGTCGAAAGCCGGGCGGGGTCTGCCAACCTCGCGGAAACCGCCGCCTTCATGGATGACCAGAAGCGCATCCTGATCTTCTCGGATGCCGGCGGCACGGGGCGCAGCTATCACGCCGATCTCGGGGCGAAGAACCAGCGCCTGCGGGTCCACTACCTCCTGGAACCGGGCTGGAAGGCCGATGCGGCCATTCAGGGACTGGGCCGCACCAACCGCACCAACCAGGCGCAACCACCGCTGTTCCGGCCCGTTGCTACCGATGTGAAAGCAGAGAAACGCTTCCTCAGCACCATCGCGCGTCGCCTCGACACGCTCGGGGCGATCACGCGCGGCCAGCGTCAAACCGGCGGGCAGGGGCTGTTCCGGCCCGAGGACAATCTGGAGTCTCCCTATGCCCGCGATGCCTTGCGCCAGCTTTACCGCCGCATCTATCGCGGCGATGTTGCGGGCTGCTCGCTTGGGGAATTCGAGGATGCCACCGGTCTCAGCCTGACCGATGACAACGGCCTCAAAGACGATCTGCCCCCGATCACGACTTTCCTCAATCGCCTGCTGGCGCTGACGATCGACATGCAGGCCGTGCTGTTCTCGGTCTTCGAGGAACTCCTCGACCAGCGAATCGAGGGCGCTATCGCTGCCGGGGTCTACGACCTCGGGCTCGAGACGCTGCGCGCCGAGAGCTTTCAGGTGACGGACGCACGGGTGATCTACACCCATCCCGGCTCCGGCGCAGAAACCCAGCTCCTGACCATCGCGCAAAAGCAGCGCAACACGCCGACCGCGCTCGCTGATGCGCTCGACTGGCTGGACGATCCGAAGGCGCGTTTGCTAGTTAACAGCCGCTCAAACAGGGCTGCCGTGCAGGTGCCCGCGACCAGCTTGATGCTGGACGACGGCACCATCGAACCGCGGCTGAGGCTGATCCGGCCAACGGAGGCCAGCACGGTTCCGGCCCGGATGATGGAGGACACCCACTGGCTCGAAGCCGACCGCGCAGTCTTCGCCGCCGCCTGGACCGCGGAACTGGCCGAGGTGCCGGAATTCACGGAAACCACGCTGCACATCGTGGCGGGGCTGCTGCTGCCGATCTGGAAGCAACTGCCGCAGGACGAGACCCGCGTCTACCGGCTACAAACCGACGATGGGCAGCGCATCATCGGTCGCCGCGTCTCGCCGTCTTGGGTCGCGACCACGCTGGCCGCCGATGCGCCGAAGCTCACGGCGGCGCAGGTCCATGCCCTTGTTCTGGAGGGCAAGACGGTCGTGCGCTTGGCCGAGGGGATGGAGTTGCACAGGTCCCGCGTCATGGGGGTGAACCGGATAGAACTGTCGGGCTTTTTGGGTGCCGCCAAGGACCGGCTCAAGGCAGATGGGTTCTTCTCGGAGATCATCGCCTGGAAGCTGCGGCTCTTCTGCCCAGCAGACTCCAGCGGCATCGCAGTGCTTGATCGTCTGCTTGCACGTTGTCCCGTGACAGGACTACATGCGCGTGGAGGGTGCTGAGCCATGTATTCCGAGACTGAAGATGTGATCCGCGCTCTGGCGGAGAACGCAGAGAGCGTGTGTCGCGCCTACCTTCCCGCCGGACGGCGGGAAGGGTCCTACTGGATCGTCGGCGATTTGCAGAACAATCCCGGCCGGTCGCTCTTCGTGCGGCTGACTGGACCCACATCAGGACCGGGAGCCCGTGGCAAATGGCAGGACGCTGCTGTCGGATTGCATGGTGATCTTCTCGACATCATCCGTGAGCGAACGGGGATTTCCCGCTTTCCCGATCTTCTCACTGAGGCCCGAGCGCATTTGGGCCGCCCCCAGCCGGTCCTCCCGAATACGCCAGTGCCGAAGAAGGCCAAAGCCCCCGGTGGCACACGAGCCGCGGCGGCGCGGCTCTTTGCAGCCTCTATGCCAGTCGCAGGCACGCTTGCTGATACCTACCTCCGCTCCCGAGGCATCACCCAAGGCGGCACGATGAGCGCGCTGCGCTTCCACCCGAAGTGCTGGCATCGGGATGAGGGCCAGACCCGGAGCATCCCCAGACCGGCGCTGATAGCTGCGGTCACCGATGGGGCAGGGGCCTTGCAGGGTGTGCATCGCACCTGGCTTGCGCACGACGGACAGGGCAAGGCGGAGGTCAAAACGCAGCGACGTGCCATGGGTCACCTCCTGGGCAATGCCGTCAGGCTGACCCCGCAGCAAAACATCCTCGTGGTCGGCGAGGGCATCGAGACCATGCTGTCCCTGTCCGAGGCGGCCCCCGGCCTTCCCGTCTGGGCGGCGCTCTCGTCGGGTCACCTCGGGGCCGTCCTGCTGCCAGAGGGATTGCAGCGCCTCTACATCGCGATCGACCGCGATCCGGCCGGGCAACGCGCGGCAGAGAGGTTGAGCGCCAAAGCCACAGATGTCGGGATTGGGTGCCATGTGCTCGAGCCACAACTCGGGGATTTCAACGATGATCTCCGGGCGACCGGCAAAGAGGCGCTGCGCCAGCATCTGGCAGGGCAGATCGGGCTTGAGGATCGGCAGCGCCTGTCAGGCTGAGCAGCATCGCGCAGGGGGCGGTCAGGGGCAGAGGGGGGGTAGGGGTCCTGCAGTCCTGTCGCGGGTGTGGATCATCACCTTTGCCTCTTGCCGGGTAAATCTCATCCACCCGACACCCGCGCGGCCTTCAAGAGATGGGCAGGCGGCCGTCAAAGGGGACGCCCCATCAAGGGCGGCAGGCAAGCTATTTCCGCCGCTGGGGACGAGCCCCCGCTTTGCATCGCGAAACAAATAGCTTGCCTGCCGCCCTCCTCCACATGCGTTCCGGCCCCGAAAGGCGGGGTGAAGGGGCGTCCCCCATGACGGCTTTCGCAGCCCATGAAGGCCGCGCGGGTGTCGCGCGGTTGAGACAGGCCCGGAGGCAAGAAACCGATGACGATCCACACCCACGACGACGCGTATGAACCCGCCCACACCGCATCCCAGACCGCCCATGCGCTCGACGAGTTGCAGCTTTATGGCTTCCGTCCTTTTGATGAGCCCGATCCGCGCCCGATGCCCGATGGGCAGCGCCTTGCGGTCGCCGTCGCCGACATCTTCGATGCCCTCGTCGCGAGCCTTGAAGACACCCGCATGGAACCCGACCTCGAAGAGGTGCTCTGGGGCCAGGTCAACCTCTTCCACCGCGCGACGGCCCGGATCGAGCGGTCGCTCGATGAAAACGAACAGGCGCAGCGCCGCCTTCAGCGCGAGCAGGACGGCTCCGAGGTGAAATCCACCGAACTCGAGCGCCTGACGGCCGAAGGCCTGACGCTGATCGAACGGCGCAACTGCATGGACATGATGCGCGATCACGCCGCCACCGAGTTCGTCCATCACACGGGATCGTCCTGGCGCCCCCGCACGGGCTCGATGGTGAACCGTCAGCACATGACCGCCGCGCTCATTGACAGCCGCGACTTCCTCGCCGCCAAGCGCCGCGCAGAAACCGAGGTGATGTTGCCCGCAGGCCCCAAGGTTGCCCTCACCGGCGGGACCGACTTCAACGATCACCGGCTGATCTGGGGAAAGCTCGACCAGGTCCGGACCAAGTATCCCGACATGGTCCTTCTCCACGGTGGAAGCCCCAAAGGCGCGGAACTCATCGCCGCCAAATGGGCCGAGGCCCGCGGCGTGACGCAGGTCGCCTTCAAACCCGACTGGACCAAGCACGCCAAGGCTGCCCCCTTCAAGCGCAACGACGCTATGCTGGACGTGCTACCCGTGGGTGTTCTCGTCTTCCCGGGCACCGGCATCCAGGAGAACCTCGCCGACAAGGCCAAGAAGCTGGGCATCCCGGTCATGAAGTTCGAGAAGGGGGCGTGAGCCCCCTTTTCCCCTCGCGGGGAAATCGAGGTGGAAGAGCAGGCTTCCACCTGATATTTTGGAAGAAAGCCTGCTGGATCACGATATGTCTCACTCTGTCGCTCAACTTGAGGTGTTCCCGACCGACCTGCAGATGCGGCGGATCGATCCAGCCTGCAACATGCGGCGGTTTTACCGCATGAGCATTCAGCCCGATCTCTTTGGGGGCGCCAGCTTGGTGCGCGAATGGGGCCGCATTGGCGCGCGCGGGCAGATGATGATTGAGCAGCATCCAGATGAAGGGCGCGCTGTCACCGCGCTGATGAAACTTGCGGCGATAAAGAAGCGGCGGGGTTATGCATGATGCGCGGCCGCGGTTCGAAAAGCGGGCAGACACAGGAAAACGAGGGGGAGATGGCACTCGACACTGACAAGATCGATGATGCGGCTCTCGCGATCCTTAGCCTGACGCTGCATTACGGCGATCAGGTCTGGAAGGGAATCGATTGGGCCATCACCAACCGGCTTTTCGAGAAAGGCCTGATTTTTGATCCCAAAAACAAGGCGAAATCGTTGAGCCTGACCCCAGAAGGGGTCGCGCATGCGCGGGAAATTCTCGCGCGGGAGTTCAGCAAGGCCGAGTGACGGGCGGCTTTGCGGGACCTTACAGTCGTTCGCTGCATCTGCGCGCAATTTGCTCGCATCCGCATTTGCAGCATCAGCAACGCGCAGGGCTTATTTTGTTGAAAAACTCTTCCTTGATCGAGAGCTGAACTACTGATTCAATTCCTGTAATTGAGGGGAGGATCGGCGATGATGGGACCGAGGCAGGAAGCGCAACCGGCGCTGTTTTACGAGTTTTCGCTCGAGGATCACATTCCCACGGATCACCTGCTGCGATCCATCGACCGGTTCGTCGACCTGAGCAGCATCCGTGCCCATCTGGCGGAGTTCTACAGTCATACGGGCCGCCCGTCGGTCGATCCCGAACTGCTGATCCGGATGCTGCTGGTCGGATACTGTTTCGGCATCCGTTCAGAGCGGCGGCTCTGCGAAGAGGTCCATCTGAACCTCGCGTATCGCTGGTTTTGTCGCCTCGATCTGAGCGATCGTGTCCCGGATCACTCGACGTTTTCCAAGAACCGGCATGGGCGTTTTCGCGACAGCGAACTTCTGCGCCACCTGTTCGAGACGACTGTCGCGCGTTGCATCGCCGAAGGTCTGGTCAGCGGCCAGCGCATGGCAGTTGATGCCAGCCTGATTGAAGCGGATGCCAACAAGCAGAACTCCACGCCGAAGGAAGACTGGCACGCGGCAAGCATAGACCCGGCGGATGCGCCCCGCGCCGTCCGCGAGTATCTCGACACACTGGACAAGGCAGCCTTTGGCGCAGCAAGCGAGGTGCAGCCCAAGTTTACCTCGCATTCTGATCCCGCCAGTCAGTGGACAGCAGCCCGCAAAGGCCCTGCTTTCTTTAGCTATTCCGACAACTATCTCATCGACACGGATCACGGTGTCATCTTGGATGTGGAACCCACCCGCTCCATCCGGCAAGCCGAGGTTGGATCGACAAAAACCATGCTGACGCGGGTGAAAGACAAGTTTGGCCTGGTTCCTGACTGGATGATCGCCGACACTGCCTATGGCTCAGGCCCAATGCTCGGCTGGCTCGTGGATCGCAAGATCGATCCCTACATCCCTGTGATCGACAAGGCCGGACGCCCCGATGGGACCTGGACACGCACAGATTTCGACTGGGATGCGCAGAACGACCAATACATCTGCCCCGAGGGGCACGCGCTCAAGCAGTTCCGCCGGAATTATTCCGACCCGAACCGAGGCCAGACGGGCAAAGGCACCGCGAAGTATCGTGCGCTGAAGCTGACCTGTCAGGTTTGCCCATCCAAGCCGAAGTGCTGCCCCAATGCCGACGCCAGATCGATCACGCGTGAAGAACACGAAGATGCCCGTCAAGTTGCCAGGGATCTGGCCAAAACGGATGAATACGCGATTGCGATGAAGCTCAGGAAGAAGGTTGAGATGCTCTTTGCCCACCTCAAACGTATTCTCGGCCTGAGCCGGCTTCGATTACGTGGTCCATGCGGTGCAAATGACGAATTCCTCCTCGCCGCAACCGCCCAAAACCTCCGCAAACTCGCCAAGATATTTCCTGCACCGCAGCAAATACGCAAAGCCTGATAGAAAAGGCGCTCGCGCCGGATTTGGAACAGCTATTTCTGCGCTCGCAAACGTTAGTTTTTCCACAGAATCGGCGGCAAGCGGGCGTTCGCTGCGCTCCCGTCGAAAATCACCTGTCCTTCTGAAAGCAGTCATTCATTTGGGCGTAGAAACCAGTCGGCCGATCGGATGATCCGCCGCACTACACCGAGGCGCCTCCAGCAGAATCAACCTTGAAGCTGTTGGAAAGCCAGAGGGAATAGCCGAAAATCCCCGTTCTCTCTAACCCTACATCTTGTATCATGTTGCCTCAACCGCAATATCCGTAGTATGCTTTTGGTGAGCTGTTGCGTCAGCGATGGTGCGTATTATTGACCAATACTGAGGCAAACAATGTTTGATGAACCTAAGGTGATGTTCTGGCCAGTCGGCACAGGGGATAGCACAACTGTTGTCGTCCAGAATGGCATTGTTTTGCAGGTTGACTTGCGAGATCTTCATAGCGCTGGCGATGCAGACGATGATCATGCTGCCTTGGTCGACAAACTCGTAGAAAACCTCCCCACAGTGAACGGCAAACCATATCTTTCAACCTTTGCTTTGACCCACCCTGATAAAGATCACATTCAGGGCTTCCACGATTTGCTTGATCGCGTCACGATTGGCGAAATCTGGTTTACCCCGCGCGTCTTCATCGAGAACGATCAGGATTTGTGCGATGATGCAGTAGCCTTCAAAGAAGAAGCCGAGCGCCGTGTTCAAGAAACGATCAACTCAGGTGGTGACGTTGGCGCAGGTGATCGGGTCAGACTCATCGGATACGATGCCCTTCTCAAAGAAGATCACTTCGTCGGCTTCCCGGAAGATCGCCTGACTGTTCCTGGCAACTCGATAACAGAAATTGACGGTGTCGATTACGAGGGAGACTTCAACGCGTTCATCCATGCACCATTCGCGGAAGAAACTGATGGTGACCGCAACAACACAAGCCTTTGCATGCAGGTTGTTCTGGGTGATAACCCTTCCAAAGGGGGCGTTCTCCTGTTCGGCGACATTGCCTACCCGCGTCTGCGCAAGATCATCGACAAGACCAAGGAGGCTGGCAACGAGGAGTACCTCGCCTGGAAAGTGTTCCTTGCACCGCATCATTGCAGCAAGTCGGCCATGTACCAAAAGGAAGGCGACAAAGAAGTTCTCAAGCAGGATATTCTTGATGATCTGGCGGAGTATCAGGTTGATGGCGGCGTGATTGTCGCCAGCAGCGAAAAAATTCCCTTGCAGAATGCATCTGGCGAAAATCCACCGCACGCAAAAGCGAAGAAACGCTACGAAGAAATCGCTGATGGAGGTTTCCTCTGCACTCACGAGGATGGAGAAGACGGAGAGCCCCTGGTCTTTGATGTTTCCGACGGCGCGCTAGACGCTCCAGAAGTTGCGCAAGCGGCCGCTGCAAGGAAACTTGCCGATGCGGTTGATGATGCGCGCGGATCAGACAGCCCGCCCTCGGAACAGGTCGGGTATGGCTGATTTCACGACGAGAGGGCAACAACTTGCACTCGACCAACTCCAAGATATCGCGGCAGCCAGCGATGATACGATTGATATCGTTGACGTAAAGCCACCTGCTGGCCAAGGCCTTTCTCTTGTTATTCGCGTGTCTATTGATACGAGCGGATACGCTTATGAAGATGGCGGCTTCGACTATAGAAGGCGCGAGCCGCTGAACATTTTCGTGTCGCCGCATTTTCCAGTGGAACCGCCAAGGGTCTACTTCGCACACAAGCGCTTTCTCGGGCGCGCCCATGTGCAGTGGGGTGACTACCTCTGTTTGTACCAGGCAACGGATGTCGAATGGGCATCGCAGGATGGAATGTTTGGCCTGATCAAACGTCTGGACGATTGGCTGCGTGATGCTGCCCGCAATCAGCTTGACCCGGAGGATGCACCTCTTCACCCGCCAGTTGAATACACTTCCTCCGACATCAAACTTGCGGTCGAGATCGATGCGCCAGAGATTGAAGATGGGAAATCCTTCTGGCTTGGAACAGGAAAACTAACCAGACGGAATGACCATTGCTTTGATATTTCAGAATGGTCCGAGACGCCGAGCTCGCTGCCGAAGGATGAAAAGTTTGCCGCAGTCGTGCTGCTCAATCAGGCCATGCCGATGGAGTACCCTGACACGATCAGCAAACTCATCACGACGCTGGAAGCTCGCGGAGTTCCCTTCGATCTGCTGTTCTCAATCCTGAAAATATTTGCCCTGTGCCAACCTGATAACGAACCGCTCTACTTCATTCTTGGCGCGCCCATGAGGCGAAGAGCGGCGGATGAGCCATTACGACAGCACCTCAGCGCCTGGAAGATGGATGCGGAGTATGTCAAAGCTCTCCAGGGCATAATTCTGGAAGAGAATACCGAGGCAACGCTGGAAGCCTGGAAGGTCGTTCTTGAGTGGGCAACCGAAGCCAAGACCGAATGGTGCCGCGTCTACGATAACCGTCCCGAGGTTACCTTTCGTCGGGACCAAGGCACCAAAGCCAGCTGGTTTCTTGGCAAGAAGATTGCGCTGTTGGGTTGTGGCGCGCTCGGCTCTCATATCGGTGAATACCTCGCTCGCGCTGGAGCCGAAAAAATTCGCCTGGTCGATTATTCAGCCGTCAATGCTGGCATCCTTGTTCGGCAGCAATTCCGAAACTATCAAGTCGGTTACTCAAAACAAAGCGCCTTGTCTGTACAGCTGCGTGCGATCAACCCAAAGGCAGACATCGATCATGAATTCGCCAACCTAACAAAAGGTTGGCCAGAGGCACTTAATATCAGTGATTTCGATCTTGTCATCGATGCGACGGCGTCAAGACGGGTTGCCACCGCCTTGCAGCTTGATCTGACAAAGCACAATGATGTGCCGCCGATGCTACGATGCGCGATCAGCGCAAATGCATCAAAAGGTATCGCCACTTTGAACATGCCTGGTTCAGCTTTTGGCCCTGCCGACCTATTGCGTCGCACCAAAGTCGCCGCAATGTCTGATAGCGGTTTGACAGATTTCGCCGAAGCGTTTTGGCCATTCGATCAGCACGAGCGAGGGTTTCAACCCGAACCAGGTTGCTCCGAGCCTACCTTCGTGGGATCAGCTGCAGATATCGCCTTTTTCGCATCCTCATTCTTCAACTTTGCAGCTTCGGCCTTGAGGGAGGGCGGTGACTCAAAGGCAACAGCATGTTTCGTTCGTGTGTCACATGATGACGGCTCAATGTCCTCGCATCTTGTCCCGCTTTGCCAACCCAGTATCCACGTCGAGGCTCATCATGGATACCGCGTCCATCTCTCTCATCGCGCGCAATCAGCGATAGACAGTGAGATCAAGTCAAACGCCCGTACGGGCAGCGCTAAGGACGAAACTGGGGGTATCCTCCTTGGCGAAATTGATGATGCGCTGGGAATAATTTCGATTGATGTGGCCACAGGACCGCCGCCAGACAGCAAAAAGTCTCCCGAGCTTTTTGAGTGCGGCATTGAAGGGACGCACGCGCTTTGTGAATTCCACGCAAAAGAAAGCGGCAACTCAACGAAGTTCGTTGGAGTCTGGCATACGCATCCTGTTTCCATACCAAAGCCAAGCATGGTAGATCTTGGCGCCATGGCGCAGATACTCCATCTACAGGAAAAGACGCCGCGTCATGTTGTGATGCTGATCGTTGGTCATGCAGCCACGCGTCCGACCTGGCGCTTTCATCTGTTCAGGCGCAATGAATTTCAAGTCGTTACCCTTGCCGCTGGGGAGAGTGTCGATGAGTAGCAAGTCTTTCAAATTCGGACTTGCGCTATCAGGCGGTGGCTCGCGAGCGGCAGCGTTTCATCTTGGATGTATGAGGGCTTTGAATGATCGCGGCATTCTCGATCAGGTCCTAACGCTTTCCACTGTATCCGGCGGAAGTGTGATTGGCGCGCTTTGGGCATACTCGGACGATAGTTTCGAAGAATTTGATCAACGCATGCAAATTATTCTGCGCAAAGGGCTGAAAAAGGGGATCATCCGATACACCCTCTTTTCTGGCGAAGCGCCGAAGATCGTTGGGACGATCTTCACATCAGGCGTTCTCGCGGCGCTATGCTCGTCGGCAAGGCTTCTGATTTCTGCGCTTGGGCTTGTCGGCATCAAACATGCGAGCCTGGATTCATTGAAGCTACGTCTTCAAGCACCGCTTCCCAGATTTGCGAGCAGAACAACAGCCTTTGCACGATTTCTTGACGATGAGTATTTCAAGGGAACCCTCCTCAAGGGGGTCAAACGCCAGAACCTGAAAATCATTATCAACGCGTCAGAGCTCAGAACCCAATCGGCATTTCGCTATGGCTCAATGGAATCTGGATGTTGGAGATTTGGAACGCTAACCGAAGACACGTTAGTCGCAAAAGCTGTTGCGGCCAGTGCCTCGTTTCCAGCCATCCTTCCAGCTTTGGATGAACAGCAGCGCTACATAAAGCGCGGTGAAACGGCCACGCATCGAACAATCGTCAGTGACGGCGGCGTCTATGATAACCTTGGGACGAGTTGCCTCATCCCTAAGCGCGATAGCAGTTTTAGCACGAATGTGAATGAGACTGATTTCATTATTGCCTGCGTCGCAGGCCAGGGCATTCCCGATGGTTCCTCGCTACCATATTTTTGGCCGTCCCGAATGATCGAGACGATTAACACAATTCATCGTCGGACTCATTCAATAACATTCGATCTCTTGCACCGTCTCAAGGAAAGCGGTGAGATTAAGGGTTTTCTTTTGCCGTATCTTGGGCAGAACGATGCTGCCCTGCCGTGTCCGCCCCCTGACCTCGTAGCGCGTGACAAGACGTTTGATTACCCAACGAACTTCGATCCGATGTGTCAGGAAGACTTGGAGTTGATCGCAAAGCGTGGTGAACAGCTCACCAAAAACCTAATCGAGACATATCATCCTGATCTTTGAAAGATTGATTGGCGCATAGCCAGCGCCGTCCTAGTCTCGGTGAAGTTCAAAATGGGCCCAGTAGTGATTCACTTTATCGACTTGGACAGGTCGAAATGGCCAGAGATCACGCAAGACATCTGCATGCGGATGTCCAAAACTGCGATGCCCAGGATCCGAGCTAAAGATACTGAGCCCGGGTTCGATCATGGATGCAAGGCCGGTAAACCAATTGTTCTTTGAGCCATGATGGGGCACTTGAAACACTGTCGGCTGGAAAGATCGTTTGTGTCCCAAATATCCGACCAAAGACTGCCATTGATGGTCCGTACTTAGATTACCATCACCCGTATAGATAACTGAGCCGTCAAATTTTTCCTCGAACCACGGCCAGTTGGTCCGCCAATGGCCGATGGGACCTCCATATAAGAATAGGCTAAGATCGTTGAGCTGAGACTTCGGGAATGTCCGCACGTAATGATCCTTCAGTTCCCGTAGCGCATCCTTGCGATCATTGTCGGAGCTGTTTAGGAGGGCATCGCGCAAATCATTCACTCGCTCGACAAACCTCGCTACGTTCTGTGGCCTAGTCGTTGGATCGTTGTAGGGCACGAATTCCCAGAGGCTAGGGATGAACGCCGTGCCACGCGGATGCATCATCAGCATTTGGTAATGATGCCTTGCGCCTGACAGATATGACATCCATTCGGCCATCCAGTCTTGGTCGCCTTTCTCCTGGCGGATCTCTGCTTCGGCTTCAATCTTCAACGGCAGATCGCCATCAGGGTCAAAGTCAGGCTCGCCGCCCCCGTCCGGATCAGCTGGTCCGTCACCATCAGAAAACGGCACAAAGACGATTTGATTGAACCCGTCACCGGCTTGATCGACTAAGTATTGCGCTGGGTCGGTATAGAACGCAAATTCGGGATCGTCAGGTTCGAGCCCCTGCGCATATCCGATGGCGAGCCGGTGCCAAAGCGGGGCCCAAGGCAGCATGAGGGTGCGCGTACCCACATCGTTGAGCAACTTCACCATCCCGCTGATATGGTCAGCGTCAAAATGAGAAATCACAACAAGATCTAGCCTGCGTCCATCTACGCGGCTCTGGAACTTACCAAGAGCGTTCCTCACCAGCCGTTGTGACGAGGATGTGCCGCAATCATAAACCCATTGAAAATCCGGTCTCGAATGATGGTTAAAAGATGAACCAAGGGTAAGCCGCCCTGCGGAAAATAAGCCTTGGCCTACTGGGTGGAAACGATACTGGACATGTATTTTCATCAATAACCTTCAAAAACTTGCAACTATTTTCTGTGACTCCAGACTAGCAACTTTTCCAGCCAACCCAATAGGCCAATCGTGACCGATTGCATGACTCTGCAAGTTGCTGTGAAGCTCACCAATGACCGGAAGTGGCGCGCTCCGGCGGAACGTGGTTGGATGGATGTTGAGCCTTGCACCGATGACCGCTTTGGTTCGCTGCGTTTGCGAGATTGATGGCATGGTTGAAGGACAGGTTTGGGCCGAACACGATGCTGCACCTGCGAAATAGGCTTCCATGCTGCGATGTGCGTGACTGTAATGGTGAAGGTTTCGACATGGGCAAGCCCCGTAAGCGGGGCCGGGCTGCTGAGGCTCCGCCCTGAATTCTGACCTTGCTGTATTCCTGTGCCAATACGTCTTGGCCTGTCTCATCCTGAGCCATCCCAAGACGTTTGCCACATGGTCGCCTTCACGATCCGCTTTCAGCCCTGACGGGTCTGCATCCCTCTTGCAAGGCGGACGCTGCCGCCGGGCGAAGCCGAGGGGCTTTAGTCTTCGCCACCTGGCATAAGATTCAGAAGGGCTATGCGTCTGGCTTCTGGTCGAACAGAATAACGTGCGCGCCTTCTTCACTGTCAGGGTTGCCTACCAGCACGAACGGCATATCCGACCCGTTCTTCTCGTAGAGACGGCGGTATTTCATCTGGCCGCTGAGCGGATCGCGCACTTGGTCATAGCGAAAGCTGTGCTGAACGCCGTCTTCGATCCAGGCCTTGACGCCATCGGGGGTCACCAGTGCAAGCGGCGCGCCGTCAAGCAAGATTGTCTCGCCAACGTTGAAAATCTCTTTCATCTCATGGGTCTCCTATCGGTCTTCTTTGGTAGCGTTACAAACCGTCGTCGCCTTTGCAACGATCTCTGCCCCGCGTGTTCCCTCTCTCGGTGTCATTGCCCCGGATCACAATCGTGTCCTGCTCCGGTCGCTCGCGAGCATTTTAGGGCTGGAGGCGGTCTATCCCGCGTCCTCATAGGGCTCGTACCTCAGGTTCGCGCCGTCCGCCTGATCAAAGTCATCGGACCATCTGGTACGGCGCATGCCGCAGCTCCATTGGAATACGACGCCGACCTCGACGTCTTCACCGTTTACCGACGCCCAAATGACTTCGACGGGGTAACCCGCATAATTCTTCATGCTCTTCTCCTGACCTCCATTTGGTCGGAGCCGCAGTAATCAGGTGGCAGGTATCTGCCTGTACCTATATATGCTTGGCCACCACAAAACGGAGTTTAGTAACTTGCTTTACAGGCCTCTACATATTGCGCTCTTTCTGGGCGCGGCTTCATCCTCCGTCGCGGCCGAGTGGGAGATCGGCTTGTCGCGAGGTCTGGACACCTATGCTGCGACTGCAAACGACGGGACTTTGCTCTTAGTTTGCGACCCAGACCGTGTCTACAACCCAAACGTGAGCCATGCGTACTTTTTGTCGCGTCAAAGCGATGGCAAAGCGCCACAACGCATTGTCTTTCTCGCGGCGACCGGAGAGCAGGCTGCCTTTTCTGTGCAGGACGGGATCGCAACGCAACGGGATGCTGATCCTTCCGAATGGGCACAGCTCATCGATATGATCGAGGCGGGCGGTCAGATCGCTGTCGTGACCGCACGCGATGCCTTTACGCTGGATCAGGACGCGCTGCCCGGGCTTCGATGCCGCTGATCTTTTGAGTGAGCTCTTCGATCTCGGAGTGCAGCAGCGCCTTACCGAAGGCGGATAACAGCTGCGTCACCCCATAGACGTTGAGAGGGTCATCAATGCTTGTCTGCAACGCCGCCACAAGGGTGGCGTCGAGCCTGATCATCGATTTCATAAAGGGGGCACCAGTGCCTTTGGGCTCGGCCAGGCGTGGTCGTGCAGCGGAGGCAATCTCATGCCAGGTTGCGGTGTCGCGCAGGTTTTGCATGCGGGCGCGAACCGCTTTGATCAAGGCACGCCGAACGTAGTCCGGGTCAAGGCCAGATCGTTCTGCCAGCGCATCAATCCGTGCCTGATCCTCAGCCCCGATGCGCACGTAATAGGTTCGAGACTGCGCTTCGGTGCTATTGCTGCAAGCATCGTCCGCCAACGGCTGGGTGGATACCCCTGGGTTGATGCGCGCCGTTTCAGCCGAGGCTGCCTTTTCCCCTTTCCGGGGTTCTTTCTTGTCCACTGAATTTGCCGCTGGGCCTTCTGTCGCGACCGCTGCCGCCGTACTCTGATTGAATGCGGCATATTTCGTGGCGCTCGTGGCGAACTGCCGCGATCGCGCCAGCCTGTCTTCGTTCGAGACAGCGGTCCCGGACCGGTTTGGAATCTTCCTAACCATTGGCAGCGTCCACCATGGCCTCGATGTCGCAAAGGACATCGCTGCACAGTGTCAGGGCTGAGGAAAGATGCCCCGCTTGCAACCGATGACGACGATCTTGTTCATAAATGTCCCGCACATATCCCAGCGGTCCGGTCAGCGGCATGCGCTGGATCGCAGTGAGATGGGGCACCGGCGTGGGCAGAAGTGGCAGGGTTGAAATCACCTCGAAAACCTCAAGGTCCTGCCGGTGAACCCTGCGTCTTGCTGCATCTCGCTCTAAGTCATCGCCTGCGGTCACGAAATCGATGGCGCGTTTGTCCGCGTTCATCAATACCGCTGAAAACAGCGGGGCGGGGTCATCCGGCCCGAGGGTCTCGATCATGCGTATAACCCATGTAAGGGTTTTCAGGGCCGCGACGAAATCCGATTGTACCGGCACGGCCGGCACCAGGATCATGTCGCAGGCCAGCGCCAGTGTTTCGGTGTCGGGGTGCTCGCCGGGGCGGGTGTCGATCAGAACCAGATCAACACCTTCAGCCTCAAAGCTGTCCAGCGCGTGGTAAAGGCCTTCAACGGTCTCGGGGGCATCGGCCACGGTCAAGCCCGTGGGCCATGGAAGGCGTGGCAGATCACCGAAGTCGGCGCGCGCGCTTTTTGATTCCCATTCGAGGATTTGCTTGTCAGCATCCGCATCCATGACATGCACACGGCGGCCGCGTGCGAGCATGGCGGACGCAAGCATCTGTATGAGAGTTGTCTTTCCCGATCCGCCCTTCGCGGAGATGGCCGTCACAACAAGCATTCAATGTCTCCATAACGTATATTTTGGGCCGTTATGGCGATGCCTCGGGATGGCGTCCAGACCTTGCGCGATACAGGCGTTCAACCTTTGGGTCCGACAGATGTGCAGCTGCTGTGGCGATGTACTGTTTTGGCGATCATCTGTGTACGCGTTCGGTCAATCGGTCAGCAGGTCACTCACGCCGACCCTCATTGCAGCGTCCATTCTTTTCGCCATCGCGTCGTTGTGGCAATTTCCCAATGCTGCCATCAGCCTTCGAGGTGTCGGGTCACCTGACCATCGACTATCCGTATCAGCGCCGAGGTAATACGCACGGTGCTGCGCAGGCGTTCCAATCCCACAAGGTCTTCTTCTCCTTCCGGGAGAACCCCTTTGAGCATTCAACGCCAATGAAGGGATATCGTGTCGGCTGCGCCGACGTCATTCCCGCGCCTGTTCAGGATCCGGGCCAGTGTCCCGGATCGCGGCGCGGGGGAGGCGGTGTCCCTTCGGTCTGTTCGTTGTCGCGTGGGGTTTACAGCAGGCATGGCCAAGGCCCTGCCTGCTGATCACCGAAGGTGCGACAACGGACCGAAGGGACGTTGACAGGAACGGTATTGTGTATGACAAAACTTGTACGGCGACTCATTAGAGTTTTCGTGTTTACAAAAACTATCTAATGATAAATCTTGCCGGCTATGTCCAAACGCCTCTCCACCATAGCCCGACAAGAGGTTCTCCGGCTCGCTGCTCAAGGGCTTGGCGATGGGGAGATCGCCGTGCGTGTTGGCTGCTCCCGGCCCACTGTCGCCCGCGTGCGGGCGCGCGGTGTGGTGACGGATCGAACCACAAAGGGCCGCGTGCTGCAGGTTCGGGTGTCCGCCCGTGAGGCTGAAGCATTCGAGGCGCTTGTGGCTGAGACGGGCATGACCACGTCGGGTTTGCTCCGGCACATGATCCGTCTGTCATCCGGCATTGTCGCGTTTCGCCGGGACGAGGTCACGGCGCTCAAGGCGTCGGCCAATCAGCTCAATGCCTTGGCGCGCAATCTTGTGCAGATGCTGAAGCTTGCCCATGCGGGCAAGCTGCGGTGGAACGCGCGCGACGCGGCAATGGTCGGTCGGCTTGCGGACCGGGCCGAAGAGGTTGCTCGGGCCGTGCAGGCTTTGCGCGCGGCCTCGCTGCGCGGGTCCTTCGTCCGGGTGTCCGATCTTCGGGACGTTGGGGAGGGGCAGCGCGATGGCTGAAACACGCACCCTCCAGCAGGCGGTATTGGGCGAGATACTGCCTCATGTGGGGCGGCGGTCTGCAGCCATGGCGGGCGAGGCGCGCGTATCGCCGGGCCGTCGGCGTGGCGCGTCCGGCGGGACGGTTGCGGTAATGTCCTGGAACGCGCTGCGGGTGCCGCAAAGCGTGGTGAAGCGGGTCGGCACGGGCGGGTGTCATTCGCCCAAAGAGTTACGTCGACAGATGAAGTACATCCTGCGCGACGAGGCGCGGGTCGCAGCCTGGTCGAACCAGATCGGCATCGATCGCGTCTTTGGCGAGCGCGGCATAGAAAATGTCATTGCCGATTGGAGTGCTTCCTGGTGCGGGGCCCCGAAACGGGGTCATACCGATCACATCATCCTGTCCTTTCCAAAGGGAACCGAGGCGGAGTTGGCGGAAGCCATCTCGCGCGAATGGGCGCAGGAGGTGTTTGGCGGGGATTACAGGGATCGATATCGGTATGTGGCGGCCCTCCATTGCAACACAGATCATGTGCATGCCCATGTCCTTGTCGACAAGGTCGGGATGGAGGACGGCAAGTTCCTCTCGATCAGTCGCCATTCCGAGATCAGCTATGACATGATGCGCGAGCTGCATGCGCAGATCGCGGGCGAGCACGGTCTGGTGCTGAACGCCTCTTCCCGTCTGTCGCGCGGCATCATGGAAAACGCCCCGCGGGACACTGATTTGCAGGCGGCCCGCAAGGAGGGACGGGAGCCAGTGGTTGCCCCGCTGGATCCTGAAAGCCGCGCTCTGCGAGAGGCCGAGATACGCAGACACGCCGCGGGGTATCGGCAGCTGGCGCAACTTGCGGGGATGGGCCTGGAGGCCGACACCCCTCCGGATGGATGGATGGGGCGCATCGCGGAGGGCGCAGAGCTTGCCGCCACCAACTTGATGAAAGGAATGCCGGTGAAAGAAGGGTTTGCCGAAGGGGTTGATATCCCCGCTGCCGGAGCGGATGTGATCGGTCGTCTGATCGCCGCCCGCGAGACATTGCAAGCGGAAGCCGACACCGCGTGGAGCGCCATTCAGGACATGGCTCCCGGTGCCGAAAAGGTCGAACTGGAACAGCTCTTTGCGGGGAAGGCCCGCGAAATGGGCACGCTTCTGGGCCGCGACTTTCTTGCGGATCATTCTTCATCGGTGTCGCCCGAGCGCGATCCCTACAGAGTTCAGGGGATTGCGGGGCTGGCTGCACGGGCAGCAGAGGAGGGCAATCCGCTCGTCGCCGAGGCCGATGCTGCATTGGGTCATTTCAGAGCGGAGTTGGCGCGCGTTCTGGCACCGATGGAGGCACGATTCGAGGAGGCGGGCAGCAGCATCGAAGAAGTCGCTGCCCGTTTCACCGCACCCCATCGCAGCGAGGCGCAACTCGAAGCCTCACGCCCAGTGGACGCCCAGGAGCGCTCGGACTGGCTTGGGCTCGAACGCGACCTGCAGGCGCGCGCGCGTGATGTTTTTGCGGGGCTGCACATGGATCGTGATCTTTTGGCGGATCTGGCGCGTCAGGATATTCTTGACGCGGGGCAGGGCAGTCGCCTTGCCGACATCGCCACGCTGGACAAGCTGATCTCCGACGTGCGGCAAGACCTGCGCGACGGGGATATGGATCAGCTGGCCGCTGGCCGGATCGATCCGCTCATGGACCGCATCGAAGACCCCGGTCTGCGACAAGCCGTGTTCTCGGAGCTAAAGGCCATCGCCGCAGTGGATGCGGGTGATGACATTACCGGGCGCGACAGCGAACCAGCCGCCACCTACCGGACCCGGATCGAGGCTTTCGAGCGCGCCGAGGAGCGGGGGCGCGACCGGGACGATACCAGTGGCGATTACGGCCTCTAGAGGATTCAAAACATGCTGCATGCAATGGAAAGCCGTTGGCGGTATCCAATCGCCATCCTGCTCGGTCTCGGTGTTGGCACCTGGATCGGTGCCGCGATCGCCACGCTCTATCTGATGGCGCGATTTGGCGAAGACCTGGGTGGGTTCGATATTTTCGAACTTTGGCTGCTCAATCTGTCTGATCCACGGGTCAAGGCAAACCCTGCGGTGGAACATACTGCGTGGCTCATCACGGCACTTCCTGCCCTGCTTCTGGCGGCGACAGGAGCGACATCCGTTCATCGCGGGTCGCTCACCGATTATGATGATGCGCATTTCCAGTCGCGTCCCGAGCTCCGCCGCAACCGTATGTCGGCATCTCTTTCCCAGAACGGCTTTCTGTTCGGCAAGCTCGGGTCACCTGCGTCCCGCGCGCCTTTCGTGTCGGCCACGCCAGATCGCTTCCCACACGCAATGATGATCGCGCCAACGGGCCGGGGCAAAGGGGTAGGCTTCGTTTTACCGAACCTTTTGCACTTCCAGGGCAGTGCCGTGATCCTCGACGTCAAGGGCGAGAATTTCGAGAAGACATCCATCCACCGCCAAAAGGCGCTGAACAATCAGGTCTGGTACTTTTCGCCCTATGACTACGTTCAGCCCGAGGGCAAGAACGGGCCCGTCCTGACCCGCACGCACCGGTTCAATCCTCTCCAGCGCATTGCCGATCTGCCCAGCCCCGAGCAGCAATACACCGCCGTCAACACCATGGCGGACTTGTTCCTCATCGTCGAAAGCGTGAACGCGCAGAGCTTTTTCCAGGCCGGACGCAGCCTGTTCGTGGCGTCTTGCCTCTTCGCCATCGAGACCGGCAAGCCGACGATCGGTGAGGCGCTGCGGATCATGACTGGCGGCGGCAATAAAAAGGAATTCTACAAACGGGCCGCGATGCAGACTGCAAACCCGGTGGTGGCAGAGATTTTCCTGAGCATGGCCGACGAAGTGGACAAGATTCTCGATTCCTATGTCAGTGTGATCCGCGGGGCTGGATTGGAACTCTGGCTCGATCCGGCGGTGGACCGAGCGACACAGGCAAGCGATTTCGACTTCGGAACGTTCCGACGAGAGCCACAGTCGCTCTATATTGTCGTGCAGCCGGAGCACCTGAAAACACTGGCCCCCCTGATCCGGCTCCTGTTCGCCGATGCCATCGCATGTCTGCAGCGCGCGCATCCCGGACCGGACGAGGCACATCCCGTCATGTTCCTGATGGATGAATTCGACCAACTGGGCAAACAACCCTTGGTCTTGCAGAGCATAAAGACGATCCGCTCCTATGGCGGGCGGCTGTTTATCATCTCGCAGTCGATCCCCGGTCTTGAGGGCATCTACGGCGAAACCGACCGTCGTGCGCTACAGGCCGGTGCGGGTGTACAGATTTACATGACCCCGCAGGATGATCGCACCGCCGACGTGCTGTCCGCAGCCCTGGGCAAGCGCACGATCGTGGGCAAGACCAGATCACAGGCAACCGTGCGCAAGCTCTCGGAAAGCGCAAATATCAGCCGTCGCTCGGAAGAACGGGCGCTGGTATCCCCCGCTGAATTGCTGCGTTTCCCGCTCGACAAGGTCCTTGTCCTGCCCGAGGGGCAATATCCCATCAAGGCGGATCACATCCGTTACTATGCGGACCGGCATTTTGAGGAGATCGACAAAGCACGGCAGGGGCATGCCTTGCCCTATCCTCCTGCTGCAGCGCCAGTCTCGAACAGGCCGAAGAAAATCACCCTCGAGCAACCAGAACCCGCAGCACCCGCGGCGATCTCCATGGGCGACAAGGAATTCGAGACTGCGGTGCAGACCTACACAGGCGCGCTACAGGGATACGCAGAAGCCGCGAGGGCAAAGCCAAAGAAAACACGTTTCGGTGGTCGGGCGCGCTCTTCGGACGCAAAGGCGAGGGGATGATCTGGAAATCGAATGTGGCTGTGCTGTTCTGCCATGCGCCAGCTATGAGACAGATACCAATCGCGCCTGTTTCGGGTCATAGACATAGCCCGAAATCGTCCCGTCCTTGATCCGTTCAACTGCATCCTTTATCGCGAATATTGGCACGAGAAACCACTCTCTCGGAATCACGGGCCTACCAAAGCGATCCATGATCTCGATCTCGAGCCGCGCGGGCTCGAAGATGCGATGGATCAGGTTCTCCAGTTTTGTCCGATTGATGTTGTAGAGTTCATAAGTCGCAACCACCTCGACGTTCGCCATCAGAAACGTTGGTTGCAGATGTGCGCCAGCGATCCGCTTTTCAACGCTCATATTGGTGACGCCGATCTTGTGTACGAGGTCGCGATTTTCGGCCACAAGTGGATGATCGGATTTGCTGCGAAGCACATAAATGATCCCGCTCGCCTCATCACCGTCGAGTGTCTGATCGGAAAAAAGTGGCCCTGCCGATGGATCGGTGATCCGCCGTCCGGCGTCGTCCTTGTTCAACGCGCGCTGAAGCGAGCGCATCAGCATGTTGCTCTCGGTCCCGTTGTCGAAAATCACCCGCAGACGCGCATCCGTGCGACCTTGCTCGTTGGTGATGGTCTCGCCCTTGTCGGCGACATAGGCCTTTTGACCGCTGACAATGAAGAAGCGTCCCTTCTCGATCTCGGCTTTCATCTCGAACGGGCGAGTTTCGCGCAAGCCGCTATCCAGTTCTTTCTGGACCTGCTCGAACAAGGGTTTGAACGTCGCGAAATCCTCGCATTTCTCGCGGTTTGCGACTTCATCGGCGGCCTTTTTCTCGGCTGTTGACCGGACATGCTTCAATTCCGTGAGGGGTGATTTAGCAACTTCCACGCCCAGTTCGGCGAGGAGGGCATCGTCATCGAGGTCATCGGAGTCTGATGCTGAGGGCGCAGGGGTGTTTGCTAGGAGACCCTGCTCGTCGAGTGGGGCAAGGAGGTCGCGGCATTCCTGCAAGTCGCGGATCCGATCAAGACGCACGGCGTAGAGGCGTTCAAAGATATCACGATCCTCCCCGTGCTGGGGAGGCCGGCCATGCTCATCTGCAAATCGCAAGATTTCCTCAAAACCTGCGATGATGCGTTCTTCGCGTGGTGTGCGGCTGAGCTGCTTCTTGACCTCGACCTCGACGCCAAGCTCAGCAAGGAGGGCGTCGTCTTCGTCCGTGAAACCCTTAGCCATTGGCAGCCTCCTGCTTCATGCGCGCGAGATAGGCGACGCCTTCGGCCATTTTCTTCTCCCACGGATCAGGCGATGTGATGGAAGGCAGACGGCCCCGCTCCTGCTTGAACTTGACGGCGCGTTTCGCCAGATCTCGCGCCTCGTCCGGTGACAGTTGCACCTTTTTCGCCGAGATGACGGCCTGGACCTGCCGAAGGCTTTCCTCGCTCATCGTCTTTGCCAGAATCGAGTAGGCTTCGCCGAACGGGTTGATGCGATCAATCAGATCGATGTCGAGTTCGCGCACGTCCATTGCGAATTTGCGCACCCCGTCGATCAAGGCGGTATTGCCGGTTGTTTCTGTGTCATCGCGGTTCGACAGCGCGATCTCTTTCGCCTTCTGGGTCAGGTTCAGCGCAGCAACTGCGTGTTGGCGCACCGCTTCCTGATCCTCTGCATCTAGCTCTGGGAACCTGGCACCGACAATCTTGCCCATGCGGACCTGCGTCAGTTCCTCCGGCACCAGCTCTTCGTCGAAGAGACCCCGTTCGATCGTAGTCTTGTCCTGAACGAAAGCTGTGATCACCTCATTGAGGTCCTCTTGGCAGATGCGCTTGGCTTCCTTGCTCTTGGGTTCGACCAGGCCTTTGATTTCGATCTGGAACTGCCCGCTGGCCTCGCTGAAGCCAACGTTCTCTTTGTTGGGGTCATAGCCGCCCTCGCCGTAATCGAACCCTTCGACAGGGCCACTTTTCACGGTCTTGGGCGTGAAGTTGAAACGTGGTGCCAGCACCTGCTCCATCAGCAGGCTTGCAGCGATCGCCTTCAGTGTATCGTTGACTGCCTCGGTCACGGCTTCGGCCGCGGCGTCGGGCTCCGCGATAAGGTTGGTGAACCGCGCTCGGGTCTTGCCCTCGGCATCGCGGGTGGCGCGGCCGATGATCTGCACGATCTCCGTCAGGCTGGCGCGATAACCCACCGTCAGGGCGTGTTCGCACCAGATCCAATCGAACCCTTCTTTCGCCATACCCAGGGCGATGATGATGTCGACATGATCGCGGTTGTTCTTCTGCGTGGAGTCTTTCAGCGCGGCGGAAACCTTGTCACGCTTGGATGGCTCGTCGTCCACCAGATCGGCGATGCGTAAGCCTCGCTCGTCGGGCGTCTTGACCAGCTGAAAGCCTGTGATGGGATCCGCTCCCTGCCAATCGCCCAGGGCGTCAATGATATGCTCGACCTCGCGATGCTTGTCCTTGGTGCTTTCGCGCGAGTTCACGTTCGGGATGTGAAGGATTGTCTTCTCGGTCGGATCCAAAACCTTGAGGATGTCGTCCGCATAGGACCCGGAATAGAAGAAATACCCGATGTCGAGCGTCTTGAGGTATTTGTAACCATTCAACTGCTGATAGTAGGTATAGGTGAAGGTATCGAACTTTGCCTCATCTTCGGGCGACAGAACGGCTTCGGCATCGCCGCGGAAATAGGACCCGGTCATCGCAACCAGATGCACCTTGTCGCGCGCGACCAGTGCGCCCAGATGCGTGCCCAGCTTGTTATCAGGGTTGGCAGAGACGTGGTGAAACTCGTCTACCGCGATGAGCCGATCATCAAACGCTTCAATCCCGAACTTGTCCACGGCGAACCGAAAGGTCGCGTGGGTGCAGACCAGAATCTTGTCGTCGCTCGCCAGAAACTTGCCGACAGCGCCGACCTTGCCGTCATCCCCGCCGGGAGCGTTGCATAGGTTCCATCGCGGTTGCACGGTCCAGTCTGCCCAGAAGCCGTACTTGCTCAGCGGCTCGTCGTTGAAGCTGGACCCGATGGACTTTTCCGGCACCACGACGATGGCCTGGCGCAGGCCCTGATTGTGCAGCTTGTCGAGCGCGATGAACATCAGCGCGCGGCTCTTGCCCGAGGCCGGGGGCGACTTGATCAGCAGGTATTGCTCGCCCCGCTTCTCATAGGCACCCTCTTGCATTTCGCGCATGCCAAGCTCGTTCGATTTGGTCGAGCTTCCATTGGCCGCGTAATTGACAGAGACGGAAGGAACCTGCTGTGTCATGATGTTTTCCTTCTGAGGGGCGCGGAATCATTCGCTTTGGGGCTGGCAATCAAAACCCGATCAAGGTGTGAGACCGCACACGGCCCGTTGTAACAGTATGATTTATATGTATTTTTCAATTTACGCCCTATAGCCCACATACGCACAATCAAAACCCGATCAAATGTTGTCCCTGTCACGCCCATGAGGGGACATATCCGGCCCGAGGGCGTTCAGCATCCGCAGGACGGATCAGATCAGCATCCAGAGTTGCGCGAATAACCCGCGACGCCTGCGCAGCGTTCTGGTCGTCGATGCCAAGCCGCTCCCGAAGTGTCGCGTTCGTCATCTTTTGACCGCCTACGTATTTGAGCGCGGCATGTTGGTAACACGCTCGCACGGCTTCTTCCGGTGTCATGTCCGCAAATCGGCGTGGTGCAAACAGAACCACGCGCACGGCGTCTCCCTCCATGCGGAAATCCGGTGGGGGCAACTGGTGCAGCTCAACCGCCGAGATCACCTTGTCGATGCCGGTGCCTTGTTCTTCGCAAAGTTTCATCCGCCGCATCAACGACGCAAGGGCTTCATTTCGGGAACGCGGCGGCGAGTCCAAAAACCGGTCGGGGCTAACCAAGGGGGCGCCCGGGTTCGTGATCTCCATTCGATCACTGAACAATTCGATGAGTGGTCCTGCGCCGGTGATTGTCATGTCTTGGTGGATCAATGCGTTGGCGATCAATTCGCGGATCGCTATCGACGGGTAAAGCGGTCGCTCCTCGCGGAACGCTTTACCAATCAGTTCGTTGCGGGGCAGAAGACCGTCGATATAGTCCACCAAACCCTGAAAACCCGCTGCATAGCCGCGCTGGCCATCCTGGCGGTGACTCACGTCATCTGCACGTCCGGTGCCAGCATAGGCCACGAAACGGACGCCTTTGCGCTCTACAGAGGGGCCGAAATCGGCAAGTTTCTTGGCATACAGGATTGCACCCAGATTGGTGATGTTCCAACGGTCGCTTACATCTTTCTGGATCAGGCGATCCGCCAATAGCTTGTCGAAGATCCCCTGCCTGTTATCCGGCAAGGGCTGGCCCGTAAGATCGAAGTAGTTGGCGTAATTCAGCCGCTCAAGAACGTCGTCGCCGGTTAGGAACTGCGCCGCGATCCCTGTCTCCCAAGCGTAGGGCTGCAACTTGGCCCAGAGGGAACGCAGGCGTTCCGGATGGTCGGAGAGGCGCGGCGTGGCGCTGCCGATGCGCAAATAGGCTGTGCGGTCAAATTCTACCGGGGCGGTTGCGGCGGCGGGGATGGTCAGCAGGATCAGGCGCCCCCCATCGTGATCGACTTCTTCGAAACGAAACTCGATGCTTGGCGACAGGTGGTTCGCAATCCACAATTCGAGCGGCTGCCCCTTCTCCTTCTTCACCGTCGGCTCAAAAACCGTGCCGACAGCCGCATGATCACCGTCTCGCACCCCCCAGACCACATAGGCGAAGTGCTGATCGGCAAGCCGTGCGGCATTGGACAAGGCCGAGATCAGCTTGCCGATTAACGGTCCGTCAGCATTGTTTTCCTTGAACTCGATCCAGGTGGTTTCCGCTGGCTTGGCGCGCAGATCGTCCACCAGCCTGCGAGTGCGTTCCGCACTCATGACAGGGTCAAGGGTCATGATGTTTTCACTTTCTGACCCATCTCGCCCGACCGGCGCTTTTCATAGGCGCGTTCCTGCATTGCGCGCATGCCAAGCTCGTGCGACTTGGTCGAGCTGCCGTTGGTAGCGTATTTGACGGAGACGGAGGGAACACCTTTGGTCATTGCGAAATCCTGTACTCGTTCAAATAGCTGATGGCCCAAGCAGGCGGGCTTGGCCAACTGCGAAAGCCCTTCTGATGCCAGGTGACGCTGTCGGCGCCGATCTTGTCATTCGCTTCCATGAAGCCGACCAGAGCATCGTGATCATAGATATAGAGATCGTGGCCATGAAGAAAGGCGATGTGAATGCCCTTGCCCGCGTATTTCCGGTCGATGACAAGCCGCCCCTTGAGCTGAACCTTCAGAAAGGTTTCGCCGTCGATATGCACGGCGATGAAATCCGCGCCCTGCCAGTCATCGGTCAGGCGGATGCTGTTGAAGCCGTAATCGGCCAGCCGCCCGGCAACCTTCTGGAAGTTGTAGTTCTCTTTCTGCCGCGAGTTGAGATCGGCATAGGCGACGCGCTGCAGCTTCATGCGCTCACCTTGGTCGTCATCTTCGTGTACATCTCGAACAGTTTTTCCAGCCGTTCGGTGTCGTTGCGGAAGCGGCGGCCGATGTAGATGCGTTCCAGAACCTCGTCGTTGTGGTCATGGGCGGCGCGCAGGTTGGCGGGCATTTTGTCGGGGTCGTAGAGGTCGGCGATGGTGGCGGGGAAATGCGCCTCGCGCGCCAGAAGGATGCCTTCCGCCGCCGCTGTCAGGTCGGCGCGGTTCTTTTCGGTCAGTTTGGGGACGGGGAAGGTGTTCCAGCCCATGGTGTTGGAGTAGCGATAGCGAGTTTCCAGCTTCCCGCAGACCGTGGCGATCCAGACCAGATGCAGGCGCGAGGCGATCAGGGCCATGTTCCAGAGCGGGGCGTCGTATAGTGCTAGAGCAAGATTGGATACGCGCACGTCACTGGGCATCAAGCCACACGGCAGGTATTCTCGACGCTCTGAGGAGACGCTTGGAACGACGATGGAATTTATTTCTCCGATAATTGTTCGCTCGAACTTGTATGGCGTCAGCAAGCCCGCTTTACCGCGCTCACTCCCGCCCTGTCGATAGATCCGAATGCGCTCCAAGCGTTCCGCGATTGGAGGTATTGAGAATGCAAGTTCTGCTTGGTGGTCTTCAATCCAAAGACAATATCTTTTCTGCCCATTGATGAACTCGCTCGATCCTACAATTGGCTTCACGAGAGGAGATGCCTGAGGGAAACCTTCCAAGAGATCATTCGCCTCGTCAGGCGACAGTAACAGGTTTCCCTGATCCCGCGGTATGTTGCCGCCGAACATTGTCGCTATCTCTGCAATTGGTTCAGAGGCACGTTCAACAATGATATTGGCCCCTTCGGTGAGGTAAGCATTGATGGCTTCGACCGACTTCATGAAGTCGGCCCCATAAATAGCTTTGGACCTTTCACCAACAGCGGCAACCCCAACGATCACACAGGTGACTTGCGCATTCTTGCTCGCATTATTGCCCCAGAGAAAGTTCTGATGTCCGAAGAAGATTTCTTGGCCGTTCTGAAAAATCCATGGCCAGATCAACGGAACTTGGACGCCTTGGCAAATCGAATTTGTAGAAACAAACGCGAAACACCCGCCATACTTGATGAAATCCGATGCCTTCCAGAACCAACCCGCAATGTAGTCAATTGCGCGTACTTTTTTGTTTCCTGGTAGGAGCGCGTTCAGATCGTCCTTTTGCTCCTTGGTCTGATATTTGTCGCCGACATAAGGGGGGTTGCCGCAAACATACGTCTCGCCCCCTTCATTCGCGAAGTCGATCTGCGCCTGATCCAGCGGCGACATGAACAGGTCATCGGCCTGAAACTTGACCCCCGTGCCCGTGGGTGGGCAGACAGACAGCCAATCCAGCCGCAGGGCGTTGCCGCAGGTGATCCAGTTCTGCGCATCCAGCGGCAGGAACTCGGCCAGCGCCTCTTTCTGGCCGCGATAAGTTACGTCGCATTGGTATTCCGCGATGATCAGCGCCAGCCGCGCGATCTCGGCCGAGAAATCCCGCAGCTCGATCCCGCGATAGTTGGTCAGGGGAATGTCGGTGCGCCGCTGCGGCTCGCCCCGCCGTTTGTTGATCTCATACTCAAGGCTGCGCATTTCCTTGTAGGCGATGACAAGGAAGTTGCCGGACCCGCAGGCGGGATCGAAGACGCGGATCTTGGCCATGCGCGCGCGCAGATTGGCCAGCTTGCGCGCGTTGTCGCCCGCCGCCTCCAGTTCCGTGCGCAGATCATCAAGGAAGAGCGGGTTCAGCACCTTCAGGATATTCGGCACAGAGGTGTAGTGCATGCCGAGGACCGAGCGTTCCTCTTCATCCGCGACGGCCTGGATCATCGACCCGAAAATGTCGGGGTTGATCTGCGTCCAGTCGAGGCTGCCGATATGGGACAGGTAGCGCTGCGCGATCTTGGAAAAGCGCGGGGCTTCGGTGCTGCCCGAGAAGAGGCCACCGTTCACATAGGGAAAGGTGTCGGCCCAGCGGGGCAGCTTGGCCTCGGCCCGTTTGGGGATGGGGGTATTCATCGCGCGGAAGATTTCGCCGATGACTTCGTGCGTGTTCGATCCGTCGCGGTTCGCCATCTGGTCGATGGTGGCGGTGAACAGGTTGTCGCTGACGAAGATGTCGGTGTCTTCGGCGAAAAAGCAGAAGATCAGCCGCGCCATGAAATGGTTCATGTCGTGGCGTTTTTCGGCGCTGCCCCAGTCGGGGTTGTCCTTGATCAGTTCGACATAGAGCCGGTTGAGGCGGCTGGTGGCGCGGATGTCAAACGCACTTTCGCGGATCTGCTTGACGGTAGAGATGCCGGCGAGCGGCAGGAAGAAGCCGAAGTGATCGGGGAAAACGGTGTAGCGGCAGGCGATGGTCTCGCCGGTGGTGATGTCCTCGGCCTCGAGGTCGATGCCGTCAGTGGCGAGGATGAACTTCGCCTTGGCGCGGGTGGTCGCGGGGCTGTCGCGAAGGGCGGTCAGGGTCGCCGCGATGTCGCCCGGGGCGCAGGTCGCAAGGTGGATGTTGTTGGTCTGCAGGACGCCGCCGAGGTCGGATTTGTTCGACGCGCCGGTGCGCAGCCGCTTGATGGTCGTGTCCTTGTTGCCGAAGGCCATGAGGAAAGCATAGGGGAACTCGGCCGCGTCGAAGGGCTGATCGGCAAGTTCGGAAACGGCTTGTTCGATTTCAACGGCGTTCATGCGGCTGTCCAGGGGTTGATCAGGTCGATCTCGCAACCCTCGAAGTCAGGCGTATTGCGCGTGGCGACGGTGGCGCCGCAGGCGTGCGCAATGGACGCGATCTGGCAATTGGCCTGGGCGATCGGTCGCCCGGCGGACCGTCGTGCGGCGGCGATGGTGGCGTAGGACTTCGCGGCGTTGCTGTCGAAGGGCAGAATGCGCCCGGCCAAATCCTCGCGCAGGATGCGGTCCACAGCGTCAACCAGCGCGGCGCGGCGTTTGCCGTTCCCCATGATCGCGAGGCCGTAGCGCAGCTCTGCCTCCGATATCGAGGTCAGGTAGACGTTTAGCCCGTCCTGAGCGGACAGCCAGTGTTCGACCTTGGGCTCCGGGGCCGGGCGCAACAGCTCCGAGATGACATTGGTATCAAGGATGATCATGCGTCAGGCCCGGTCGAATGCGGGCGGCTCACGCATGGCTTCACGCTGCGGAAGGTCGAGATCTACGCCGCCCAGAGGCGCGACCCGCGCACGGATCGCCGCGGCAAGATCGTGGGAGGGCTTCGCTTCGCCGACGACATGGCGCAAGATTTCGCGCGCCTCCTCTTCCATTGAACGGCCATGTTCGGCCGCGCGAATGCGAAGGCGGCGCTTCACGTCATCGTCAAGGTTCCGGATGGTAATGCTTGCCATGATATCCTCCTGAGAGGAGTGTAATCATCGCAATCAATGCGATCAAGCGCAAACGCGCTCATGTTGGGACAAGACGGGAGAGATCACCGTCCGAAAGTGCTCAATGCGCACGCTTCCAAACATCCCTCAGCTGGTCACTTCTGATTTTTCAATACCAGGCACCCACACCTGTTCGACCCCACGTCTCCCGTCCTTCCGACCAAGCTGCACCACGACATCGATGCTGGAGGCGGCATAGCGCCTTACCTCCTCAAAACTCATATTGATGCCGACGGACATGACCATGAGGGCTAGGCGGTCGAGCGCCTTCTGCGCGGTATCGGCGTGAATTGTGGTGAATGAGCCTGAATGGCCGGTGTTGATCGCGTCGAGGAAGGTCTTGCACTCATCGCCGCGCAGCTCACCAAGAATGATCCGGTCAGGACGCATGCGCAAAGAGGTCTCCAGCAACTTGGCCGCGGTGCGCTCACTTGAGGGGACACGGTCAGCCTTGAGCATCGCGCGATTGGGCTGCGGTGGAAAGAGCTCGAATGCGTCCTCGATGGTCACGATACGCTCCGTCTCGGTCACCAGCCCAAGAAGCGCCCGGGCAAAAGTCGTTTTGCCCGTGGACGTCCCGCCGCTGATCATGATGTTCAACCGCTCATCGATGCAGAGTTTCATGGCGGCTCGAATATCCCCCGCTTGGGTCAGCGCGATCACCCGTTCGGCTTTTTCCTGTCGTTCGGCGTCCAGGTCCACCAGTGCACCGTGCAACAGACCGATGTCGCCCAAGGTGAGTTGGTCTTCACTGTAGCGGCGCAAGGTGATCGACGGCCCGCCATCCACTACCGGTGGATAGACGACCTGTGCCCGGATCGGCTTGCCATTCATCTCAATCTTGCCGGAGACGAGCGGCTTTTTCTCGCTGATCTGTCCGTGGGTGGCGCTGGCAATGGATGTTGCAAGGTCCCGAGCTTGGGAAGGGGAGAAAAACACACCTTCGAGGCCGACCATATGCTCAGCCCCCCGGGTTTCCACCCAGACCTTTCCATCGGGATTGACGGCTATTTCGACCACGCATAGATCGGCGAGCGGTGCAGCCAGGGGTTTTAGATAGGTCGAAAGAAAACTGGCTTTTTCTGCCGCCGGGTTCATCAATAGAACTCGAGATCACGGTCGACGATCACACTGATCGCAGAACCTGGCTGGACCGAGATAACCGGAGGCAGGGTGGCATATTCGCCGATCACCGCATTGGTGGCCTGCGAAAAACTGCCCGCGACATCCTCGGCAATTTCTGATCCGGTCTCGGAGCTGGCCTCGGATGCGGCGATTGCCGGTCCTGCGCCGATGATCGAGAGCAATGCGGCTGTGCCAAAGCGCAGCCCAAAGCGGGAGTTCACGGAGCCCGTCACGCCCGAGCGGCCCTGATCGTCCGCGCCAAATGCGGCGAGCTGAACCGATTGCCCCTCGGGTGTGACGAGGCGTGACCAGCCAACCAGAATGCGGGCCTGACCCAAAGAGACATTCGAATTGTAGGTCCCGAAGAGGCGGGAGCCTTCGGGAATGAGAACGCGAGACTGATCGAAACTCCAGACCGGGTAGTTCACGATGGCGGTAATCTGTCCGGGCAATGTGGATTCGATGGCGGTTTCCAGTGACGCTTGAATGAGCGTGCCCTGCAGCACCGTATTGAAAGGATTGGCGATAACCTCCGCTGTCGCGACTTGAACGGGCTGGGCACCGTCCAACACGAAGGCGCGCGCCGCTGCATCTCCGACCGCAGGTCCCCTCTCAGGGTCAGATGCCGGACTGCCCGTCTGGCCGCCCGCATCAAAGATCACCCCTTCGGACCGGATTTGTGTGTTGCGCAGCGCCGCCGCCTCGGCACGCCGACGGTCCAGTTCAGCCCGTCGCGCGGCTTCCTCGGCAGCGAGCTGATCCCGCTCGGTTTGCGCGCGTAGAGCGTCACTCATACCGCCATCGATCTGCTGTTGCAGGGCGTCGTTCTGGCGCTGCAGTCCGAGCATTTGCTCCATCAACTGCTCCATCCGGCCATCGGCAACACGCGCGCGTGCGGCAACCTCATCAGCGAGACGCTTTTGCGCTTCAAGATCGGCTTCTGCCAACCGGGTGTCCATCTCGCTTTGCATCTGGGCGATGAGCGCCGTGTTCTGTTCCTGGACCGAGCGCAGCGCTTCGGCCAGCTCGGCGGAATTGTCGGGGGCAGGGGCCTCGGCCAGTCTTGACAACTGGGCTTGTAGGGCGACCACGTCGCTCGCAAGCTTGGCGTTCTGTTCCTCGAGGGCTTGGCGCTGCGCCGCGAGTTCATCCTCGATTGGTCCGGGATCGAACCTCGGCTCCGATCTTTGTTCGGTCGGTTCAGTGTCGGCTGTCATGCGGCCAAACCCGTCACCGTCGACCTGATCCTGAAAGTCGTCGGCTTTCGATGTTTCAACGGCAGAAGTGATGCCGCTGCCTTGCACAAGCGGGTAGGCAATGATGGCGGTCCCTGCCAGAAGCAATGCACCCAAACCAAGCCTGAGCCCGAGAGATGCGCGCCGCTTGGGTGCGAAGCTGTATTCCTTTCCCCCTGTTTTCTCGTCGCTCATGATCAGAACTCCCGTCCACGCAGGGCGGCCACGGCAGCAGCCTCGGTCGTGAACCCACCAGTTTCACGGGTAATGCAGATATGATCGTCGCCCATGCGGATCGTGTAGGCGTCCCGCACGCCGGTGACCCGCACGACCGCACCTTGCGTCTGGCTGTTCTGGGTGATCTCGTAGCCTTGGGCGTTCAAGCCGAAGATCGAGGGCCGCACGCCGGGCCGGAATTCAAAGAAGGTCGAGCGCCCATCATTCCAGACCCTCACCGGGCGGATCGCACCACTGCCCGCGAACTGATAGCCGGTATCTCGGCCTCCAGCCGCAAGCTGGCGCCCGGCGGGTCGCTCGTCGGGAAAGTTTACGACGACCCGGAAAGACTGTGTCCGCGAGCGTCCCTCTGTCAGATAGAAGGCGACAGCGCGGCGGTTGGTAAAGATCGTCAGGTTTGTCGCGGCCCGTGCCTCGACAGGCTTGATCGAGATCGTATTGCGGTTTGACAGAACCTCCACTTCATAGGACGCGGAGTCACCGATCAGGACTTGATTGATCCGTTCGCCGGGACCGAGTTCGATTGACGTGTTTACTCGAAGGTGGGTGTCGATCCGGATCACATCCGTAGGGTTGAAGGTCACGTGGCGAACGCGGGTGTCCTGACCCATGGTGACCGGTGCGCGCTCGGCCAAGGCGGGCGTTCCGAGCAACCCGCCGACCGTTGCGATGGCAATTATAAAGTTTTTCATGAACTATTCTCGTGTCAGTGTTTCGGCATCGACCCGGTAAGCGGTCACCGAGAAGCCAAGGGGATTTTCCCAAACGCGTGTCAGGGAGCGTTCGCGGCGGGGGGCAAATTCAAACCCTACGGTGGCGATGAATGTTTGCGTGACGGGGGTCTGGTTGGGTCGGGTGAGGCGTTTGTCGAACCGGATCTGAGCCACTTCGTCCTGCAGGAAGGTGATCGCCCGCACGCGGACATCGACCTGCGCATTCGCGCCGTAGCTGCGCGGTGGATAATTCTCGGCCCCCGCGGTCCAGAGTTCTATCAGCGAGGCGCGGGCGGGCCCGCTGGAGCGCCGCTGGACACTTTCGAGCCGTTCTTGAATGCCGTTCCTGAAATAGCTTTCGCGGTCGCTGATATAGCTGACAAGCAGGGACTCCTTGATCGCTTCCTCATCGGTGATACCGGTTGGCTGAACCTGGTAGATGCGTTCTGCTGCACCCGACGTGCTGTCGACGAGGACCGTAAACACTTCGGTTTCGCGCAGGGGCAACATAACCGTAATGGTCAGGGCCAACAGCACGGATACGGCGCAGGAACAGCCCGCAACGATCCATGCGGCGCGCGCTGCCCGGCGCGGACCCATCACCAAATCGATATCGAAATCACTCATGACTATCCCTTCTTCATCTTTCCGGCGAGCTTGACCGCACCGCCCGCATAGCTCCCGGCACGGGCCGCGCTGGACGATCGGTCGGAGACGCCTTGTCCCTGAAGTCCTGCGTTGAAGCCCCGTCGCATGTCATCTCCGCCCCGGATCGCGGCACCGGTATTGCGCCATGCGTTCCCGGGCATCCGCGCGGCATTTGCACCGATCGAGGCGAGGCCGATGTTCGTGGCGGCAAGCCCTTGCGCGAAAGTTGGCACGAGCAACATCAGGCCGGCGCCGATCATCATCACCACGACGAACGAAATCGCGTCCCCGAGTGTTTCGACGCTGTCGAGGCTCCCCGGCGCGACGGCGTTGCCAGTGGCAATGGTAAATCCTGCCATGGCAGCCACGAAAAGCGGCACAATGGAAAAACCGATGGCGAGTTTGACCCAGGCCTCGAACAGCGGCGCGGATTGTTTGAACAAGGTGCAGGCCACGGCCACAGGTGCGATAGCGATCAATACCGCCAACATGATCTTGGCAGCCGACAGAACGATGATGGTGATCGTCGCCATGGCGGCGGCCACAAGAAACATGACCACGCTGGTCATGGCACCGGCCAGCCAGCCTCCATTCTGGCTGATCGCCTGTCCGACATTCAGGGCTTGGGAGTAGAGATCGTCGATTCCATCATAAAGGTTCCCAACTGTGCCGCCTGACAGTGAGTTCAGTATCCCCGCGCCGAGCTCCGCCGGGGCGTTTGTCAAAGCGTCATAGGGGACAGAGAGGTTCGCGAAGGTCAGGAACACGTTCACCAACGCCAAACGCAGACCAAGGGCGACGATCGTTGCACGCGTAAGTTCAACGCTTTGGATCAGCAAATTAGCACCAACGAGGATCGTTACTAATACGGACGCTGCTCGCACCACGGGGCGCACAGCTGCAACGGTGTTGTCATAGGTATCAGCTGCGACACCTGCCACAGTCGCGTCGACCATGGTCAATACGTCCGCGATGATCGCCATTACGCGCCACAGCTTTCTTCGCGAAAGGTTGCATACCGTTGATCAATGGTATTCCAATCAGCGTTTCGATACCGGCGCATGGTATTGAAATCCGCCGCTGTGAGCGCACGCGCAGGCTTGTCGACCCGTTCTGTTGTGAACGCATCGAGCGACCCGAGATCATAGATGCAGCCGCAGAAGCCCTGCGACATTGCAAGCTCTCTCAGGTCGGTGCCGAAGCCCCATCGAACCGCTCCACGGAAAATCTCGTTGCCGAAAAACTCAGTGTCCGGATAGCTGAAGGTGCAGGTTTGCGGCTTCGGGAACATCAAGAGCCCTCTTGCCTGTACCTCGCGCATGAGATCGAGGAGGCGCTCTTCCTCCCCATTTTCGGTGGCAGTGACGACCTCCCCGAGCACCGTATCGTCGGGCAGGTCTTGCAAGTCTTCCGCCCAGGCACTGCCTGCTAGGGCGATGAAAACTGCAAGTGCTTTGAGTGATGTATTCAAGGGTCAGTCCTCGGCACCGGAAAAATCAAAGAAGGAGCGTGTGCGGGCCTGCTCGGCCGCGAAATCAATGCCGTTTTGACCTTGCGCCAAGCCTTGGGCGGCATTCAGGCGCCACATCTGGCCCAGCATGTAATTCGTCTCCGCGGCCATACGCGTGTTGAGATCGATCGATTCCTTGAGCGTTTCCTGTTCGCCAATCGCTTCCACCAGCCCATCGATACGCTCGATGCTCTGGGCGGCTTCCTCGTAGGAAATTTGGGCTTGCCCGATAACCATGGCATTGGCAGCCGCCAGATCGGCTATGGCAGCGCCTTGCGGGTTCCCGGCGTCGTTCAGCTCTGTGAGTTTTTCCGAGGTGAACCCCGCACTGGCCATAGTCTCGCGCATGGCATCTGCGGTGCGGCGCTCACCCATGGTGACGTCGCCATCGAGCAGATCGTCCAGCAGGCTGTCAAAATCCCCGAGTGACAGGTTGTCCATGAAACCCGATAGATCGGTGATCTTCTGGGCACGGGCACGCAGGTCCTCCACATCGTTGTAGAGGGCTGCGATTTCATTCAGGCCGGTAATTGAACCCAGGACTTCATCAAGAAGGCCCTGAATATCAGTGAGGCGTTCGATCTGGGTACGCAGTTCCTCGATTTGCTGGAGCTGGTTTTCCGCATCGCGCAGCGCGGCCTGCAGCTGCTCGATATTCTGCGCGAGGTTCGATCCATCGATCACAGGCACACCCTGAGCGAAGGCTGGGGGCGGGTGTGCCGCCATGAGCGTGCCCGCGACAATAATTGCGGCAATGTGGGTGTCAGCCCTCATCGGAATACCTCCAGAAAGTGGATTGCTCTAGGTGATCGGCGGCCTCGGTCAAACCTTGTGCCGCTTCGACTTTCACGTGGGCCGCGCGCAGACGCAGCGTCAGGGCCATGAGCCGCGCCCGTTCAGCAAGCATATAGGTGGAGCGGTCCAGCGCCTCTTTTGCGTTATCGGGCGGATCTTCACGCAAAAGCGCCGCGATCCTCGTCATGGCCTGATCGATCTGGGTGCCCATGTAGGCGCCATAGCCGACCGAGGCATCCGCCCAGTTGCCCCAGGCGGCCGAGGCGCCATCGAAGCCCGCCAGTGACCCCGTCATGTCGACGCCGGTGATGGTGCCAAGATAGTCGTTGTAATAGCCGTTGATGCGCCGGACGTAGGTCTGGGTTTCCTCGAAAGGAGGCACACCACCAGATTCGAGAACACGGCCGGGGCCTGCATTATAGGCCGCCAGAGCGTGATCGATCCGACCGAAGCGGTTCAGTTGCGTGAGAATGTAGCGTGCGCCACCGTCCAGGTTTTCCCAAGGATCATACGGGTTCACACCGAGATCCGATGCTGTGCCCGGCATCAGCTGGCAAAAACCGCGCGCACCCACGGGGGAGACGGCTGCATTGTTGAAACGGCTTTCCTGCTTGATCAGTGACTGAAACAGGATACGCCATGTCAGTGGCGTCAGACCGGCGGCCGCAACACCTGGATGACCCTCATAGCGCCGCGCCACCGTGATGATCATGCGCTCCACGTCGCTTGGCTCACCGAAGAGGCGATCGGCATCAGGATGATCTTCTTGGGCTGGGTAAGTCTCTGCAGCGCTCGCCCAGCCAGGCCCACCAGCCTCGAACCCACTCAGGTCGGTGACACCGGTGGTCTCCGCCAGGAAACGCTCATAGGCTTCAAGCTGCTCTTGATAGATATCCGCTTGTTCCTGGCGGGCGTCGCGCTTCTGGCCCTGCCTCAAGGCGTCGCGTGCGAGCTCTTCCACGCGAGACACAGCGCGGGCAAGGTTGGAGCCATCGATCACTGGCACGCCCTGCGCGGAGGCAAGCGAGCCAAGACCCAGGGCCAACGGAATCGCCATTCTAGAAGCTCTGGAAATCACAATGCGCATTCCGTGAAACAAGGTCGGGAGCAGGGGCCGAGAACGCCATAGCGGGCCGCTCAAAACAGGGCGATCGCACGCCTGTTGATGCACCTTCGCAAGCGCTCAGGACCGTCATGGCGACCAACAGAAAAAATCGTGCTTTCACATCATGTCCTTCCAGAATTCTTCTTTCTTGCGCCAATCAGCAGGCGCCTTTTCCTCGCCGGTCTTGCCGCCACCAAGAACAGTAACCAGACCGCCCAAGCCTGCGAGATCGGTATTGACGAACACGCTGTCGGCGCCGGAACGGATCAATGCCAGCCGCAACCCGGCTGTCGGGCTGGAAAGAAAATCCGCCTCGCGCGCGTTCAGGCGCAGGATGCTGTAATCCTCCGGATTTGCCCGTGGATTGGGAAACAGGATCTGGGTTGCCACACTTTCCGCGATGATCTGGCCGACCGAACTTTGGTCCAGATGACCCGGTGTCTGGGTCAACATCATCACCACGCAGTTGCGCTTGCGCATGGTAACCAGCCAGTCATGGAGGCGCTTGACGAAGATATCGTCAGCCAACATCTTCCACGCCTCGTCGATCACAATGATCGTTGGTCTGCGATCCTCGATCACGCGCTCGATACGGCGGAAGAGATAGGCGAGCAGGGCGGAGCGTTCTGCGTCCTGGTCCAGAAGTTCGGTCATATCGAGACCAAGGACATCCTCGCCAATGGCAATCGACTGGGCACTCGGCCTTGAGAAAAGCCAACCGTACCGGCCGGCTTCTGTCCATTCCCGCACGCGGGACACCAGGTCGCCGTCATCATCGGTAGAAGCCACGAGGCTTGCCAAACCGTCGAAGGTTCTGAGGCCCGGCTCCGCAGCGGCAATCTGACGAACCGCCTCGTTCAGTGCTGCGGTCTGGACCGTCTCAAATGGACGGTGGCGGGCCAGAATGTCGCCGAGCCAATCTGTCAGCCAGGCGGCCCCCCGCGCATCGGTCTCCGTGGTCATTGGGTTAAAGCCGGTGGGCTGGCCCACCTTGATTTCGCTGTAGCTGCCACCCAAAGCGCGGATCGCCATCTCCAACCCCTGATCCTTGTCGAAAACGATGACTCGCGCACCCACTCTTCGGGCCTGTGCCATGAGAAAAGCCGTGCCGAGTGTCTTGCCGGACCCGGTGCGGCCCAGAACAAGCGTGTGCCCGACGCTTGGTTCATCGGTCCGGCGCCCCGCTTCGTGAAAGTTGAACCGGTAGAGGCTGGAGGTCACGGTCGGGAAGGCCGTGATCGTCTTGCCCCATGGGCTGGCCTCAGGTCCGCGCCCTGGCCGTGTCTTGTGAAAGGCCGCCAGTTCCGCGAAATTGTGCGACGAAACGATCCCGTCACGGATCCGGTAGGCCCAGTTTCCGGGCGCTTGCGCGAAATAGAGTGCCTTTGCGGCCCAGGATTCCCGGACCAGAACGGCACCGGTCTCTTGCCCCGCCCGCCAGATCTCGGAAGCTGCCTGTTCCAGTTCCTCGGCGCTGTCACAGAAAACCTGCACGGAGGCGTGATGTGTCCCAAAGGTCGACCGGCCGGATGCCACGGCGTCGGCGGCTTCGATCAATTGCTCTGTCAGGCTGACACCAGCATCCTCGGAGGCACCCCGCTGGCGAAAGGTGCGTTGAATGCGCTCAACCATCTCATTGGCGCGCCGCGGCGTGAAAGAGTTGGTGATCGTGATGTCATAGGGCAGTTCCAACGCGTCAAGCATGGTTGGCCAGGTGCGACTGGGATAGGATTTTATCCCGAAAATCGCGCCGTATCGTGCGCTGTCGCCGCTTTCCAGCCGCATGGTTTTGCCTTGAAAGCTGACGTCGAAATTGCTCATCGTGTCAGCCAACAGTTGCCCGGGGGCCGCGATGATTTTGCCGTAGCTCTGTCCGTGAACCGCGGCCAACACTGCAAGCCAGTCCCCGCTCGAGACTGTCAGGCGCGCTGCACCTGCGTCGGAATACATCGCCATGAGCAGCGTCATGGCCTCTTCCAGGGCAACAATTCGCGTATCGATGTCTTTCTGGAAATCGCGGCCGCCGCCAAGGGCGCCCAGAACCTTCGAGAATGCCTGCGGCATCGACGGACGCATCAATACTGTCAGCATCAAGGTGCGGGCTTTCAGGTCACGTGCGCGCAGGCTTCTCTGCCACGCCGCGTCTACCGCATTTGCAAAAGGCATACCGTCAGGCGCAGCAAGGTCCGCGACATCCGGGCGTGATACCTTGTTGATGTGGAAACCGAAACGCTCGCCCAACTGACTGACGATCCGGGCAAAGCCTTCACTGATCTCATCGATCCGGGCGTCATCACTGGTGAAGCTGTCGATCCCGCCAAGCGTGACCGACGCCATCAGATCACCCTGCCGCGTCAGGATGACATTGTCTCGCACCGCAGCAATGTAAGGTAGGTGCCGCCCAAGACGCTCGGCTTTCAAAACCTTGTCCCCAAGTGCATCCCGAACAGCGCTGCTGGCAATTAACCCCCGAAACTCACGCGACATAGAGATCGCCCCCATTACAGGATCGCACACTCGTTCGCGGGGTGCGCGACATCACCACGTTCAAAATCTGAAACAGATGTGGATTGCGGTCTGCGACCAGCCAAAGCGGTGGGTAGCCCGCGAGGAAAACCAGCAGGAACCGCATGTCGTCAACCAGAATGAAAGGGATCACGGATGCGAAGACCAGCGCCACAAAATATCCGATCGGGAGACCGAATATCCGTGGCGGCTTGGTCAGCCCCAGAAAGAGTGGTGTGTCGCGCATGGAGGTCTCTGCGGTCGGTCAGATCAAGGAGCCGCAAAGCCGTCGATGATGGTCTCGGCCGAAAAGATCAGCACCACGCCGACAAACACGGCGACGAAGATCGGCCAGTTGAGGCGCCCGAAAAACATCATGACACCCGATCCCACGAGAGCGAGCACACCGAGGCCACGACCGATCGGACCCGTCACCGCGTCGATGATGTTGTCGATCATGTCAGAGACCGGGCTAAGGTCTTGTGCGAGCGCCGGGGCTGCGGCCACTATCAGCAACGCGGCCAATGCCGCCCGGGTATAGTCGATGCGTTTCATATCTGGTCTCCGATGGATTGGGCATAGACGGCCATGACCTTGCGGACATGGCCTTGGGTTTCGCGGTAGGGGGGAATCCCGCCATGGCGCGCCACGGCTTCGGGGCCGGCGTTGTAGGCCGCGAGCGCAAGCTGCGGCGTGCCAAAACGATCAAGTTGTGTCAGCAAGTAGCGGGCGGATCCATGCAGGTTTTGCTCAGGATCATGCGGATCGACGCCAAGCACGCGTGCAGTGTCCGGCATCAACTGCCCAAGCCCGATTGCGCCGACATGCGACCGCGCGCCTGGATCAAATGCGCTTTCAATAGCGATGTTGGCGCGAAAGAATGCGAGCCAGTCGCGAGAGGACATCCCGGCCCTGCGCAGGGCCGGGTGGTCCGCGTAGACCGAACCCACATCAAGGATCATAGTCTCGACCGCAGGGCGGCCCGATGGGACCCGAGGCGGAGAAAGGCGTGGTGAGTCAAGAGGGACGACCTCAGACCGTGCGACAATGTCGCCTTGCTCGGGTTGGGGTCTTGCAAAGTCGAGAACGCTACTGGTCAGTCGACCAACACGGTCTGGAGCATCGAGATCGATAACGGATTGTGCATAAGTGGAAGGGCCTGAAAGCCCCCAGAGAACGAGGCTAGCCGCTGGTAGGATACCTTGTCGTCTCAAACTCCCACGTGCCTCTCTCACCTTCTCGGAGAGGGCAGCTGAATACCTTTGCGTCGAGCTCCAGGCAGAAGCTCATGAGCCCTGCTGCGGTCTTGAAGACGCGTGGTTTAAGATCCCGGTTGGTCACATAGACCGACCGGTGCACACCGCCTTGACCGTCATTGGAGCAGACGAAAACCGTCCAGCCACCCCTATGCGTGTTGCCGCCCTTTTCCGGGGCTTCAACGCATTCCACCTCGATCCATGCCCCACCCTCGATCGCCTCTTGCATGTGCGATGTTAGGATCACGGGGTATTTTGTTCCTGCCATTTTGCCTCCGAAGGAAAGAAGTTCCTACGGAAGTAACCTGCTTTTGCACCGCTTCAAACAGTGCATGTCACAAGATATGCGGCGACGTAGCGGAAAACCCTTTAGATGGTCAATAGATATCTTTTGATTGATTAAGATATTTTTTCAGTGATAGGTCCGACACACGATTCGCCCCCAGATTGTCGGGAGACCACCAGATGTCGCGGTTGCTGGCATGTAGCACATTCATCGCCCTAGCGATCCCAGCAACCGCCGAGACGCTGGCGATGGACTGCGTGGCGCCGTTGCGGCCGGAGCTGGCGGCCTCGCCTGCGCTCCTGAACGAGTACGGCGACGACATCAGAGCCGAGTTCAACACCTACTTCGATGAGGCACAAACCTATCTGAATTGCCTCGCCGCAGCATCAGCTTCCGCGCAGGCCGAAGTCCGTCTTGTGCTTGACGCTTACCAGGAGATGTTCCAATGAAACGACGCGCAAAATATGTCAGTAAATATGACACAATTAACATAAGTCTTATTATACGACAACGCTTTAGCTGCGGCGCTCTGTCATGAGGCGGCTTCTGTCAACTGCCGCGATCATCGCGATCGGGCTTACACCGCTTGCTGCCAAACCTGCCGCTGCACAAGGCTACCAGATCGATTGTGCGATCCTCCTGTGTCTAGCAGGCGGTTGGCCGCCTTCGGTCCCATGTGCCCGCGCGCGCGCGGAGTTTATCCGCCGGATCACGCCCTGGCCAGTCGAACCACCGCTGCAGATCTGGCGTTGTCCAATGCGTGCTGAGTTCGAAACGCCGAACCCGGTTGAGCGCCTCTACAGGTTGGCGGGGTTCAATCCGGGTCCAGCAGTCTCCCTGCCCCGAGAGCGAGAAACGCTCCAGCTCGCCCAAGCTGTCGGGCGTGCCGCCGATATCGATGTGACGGACCCTGCTTTTGATTTCATCCGCTCCATAGATGTCTTTCAGGTTACGGCACGTCAGAGGGAGGGCCGTGACGATTGCAACAGATATGCTTCTGTGCGGCGTGGCACGTATGATCAGGACGGCCAATTCCGGTGGCAAAACAGCTCGATAAGTGCCCTTCCTCCAGCCTTCCGAGGGGCCGAGCGATACGGCCAGAACTGCCCCGATATCTGGGTCCGTGCTGTGTTCGTCGATTGGGAGGATTTTGAGGGCACCTATGGCTTCGAACAAGTCAACTACTGATCTCAAACAGTCACAGGCAAACGATAAAAAAGAAGAAACCCCCGCAAGGCGGCAACCAAGCGAGGGGCTCAAAGAACAACGGAATTGGCGTTCCGTCAGATCAAATCAAACTATGGTCCCGTTCTAGCAGTCCCGACAGTCAAGGCAATGAAAAACGTGTCTCCCGCTGGGACACGGATGCACTGTTGCAGCCTTGTCCCAAGTCATAAGGACAAGACATTGAACGAGATCCAAACCTATCCCACCCTGCCGGAAGGCTGGACCAAAGGTGCTGTCATGGCGCTAATTTCAGAGGTTGCCCCGCATATAGGCCTGCGCCCGGCGCGCCTCGCAGTTCTGAACTACATCATCGGGCGGACTCGCGCATCCGACTGGACCTCTCCCCATCGTGAACCGGTGTTTTTTGGCGCGCAAGATCTCGCAGCGGTCGAACTTGGCAAGACGTCGCGCCAGTTGCGAACGGATGAGGCCGCGCTGGCCAAGCTTGGGCTGATCGTGAAACGTGTCGCGGCGAATGGGGCCCGCTATGGTCGCGCTGGCCTAGGCTTGATACTGACCCCGCTGATCGCGCGACTGGAAGAGTTCATAGCCCTTCGCGATCGGCTCCGTGCGGAACGGAGGCATTTGCGCGCTTTGAAGGATCTTCGGTCCCTTCGTTTGCGTCACATGAAACGGTGCATCGCCGCCCTGCCCTCCTCGGCTATCAAAGATCCTGAGATCGTCAAGATTCTCGCCAGTTTCGATAAATGGCCACGCAGCGATGCTTTAAGCCGTCTCGGTCTGGAGCGGCTCAACGCCCATTTGAAGGCCAGTTCCGATCTGTGCAGCAGCCTTGATGACTGGCTTGAAAAACGTGGGCTTTCTTCCGACCAGCCAGCGGAAAACTTCCGGCCCTTTACACAAAACACCAGAGAAGAAACTCAAACTGTAAAGACGCCGCCCGCTGTGGATAACTCTGAAAGACACGCGGAAATCGCACAGAGTGAATCGCCATCATCAATTCCCTGCCCCGCGCCACCCGCTCTGACGCCAGAGAATCTATATCGCATTGCCGGCGACGGCTTGCGCATGATGCTTGACGCGAGCAGAGATCAAAACCGACCTCTCAAAGAGCGCGACATCATCGAGGCGGCCTGGGCGTTGCTGCCGATGCTCGACATCCATACTTCAGTTTGGCACGAGGGCCAGAGCACCTTGGGCGACCACGGGTTGGCTTTCTGCCTACTATTGGTTGATGCGCAGCGAGATCACCCGAGTTACCCTGTTCGCAATCCTGGCGGTTTGATGCGCGAACTGATCCGTCGAGCCAAGGCAGGAAGGCTGGACTTTGATGCAAGCGTTGCGGCTCTGCAAAAACGGCGCAATGGGGTGAGGTAGAGTTTCCAACCCGCAACTGAACTTGCCCAAAAACGCGCTGAAAATCTGGTAATGAAGTTTATGTTAAAAAATCTTCCAGTACATTCTCGGAAAATTGAGAGTCAGTCTTATATTGAAGGATAGCCTGGCAGACTGGATGTTGGGCAAGTAATCTTGGCTCAAATCGGCTAAGTTTCGCGGCAGCAGGTAACAATTGCGTGGACCACTACACCATCGAGTTGATCATTTTGCTGCCACTTCGATCTTTTCAAACGCACCTTCGGCCTGCCAACGCTGCGCGATTTCGCCCAAGGCTTCAAGTACCTGGCGCAGATCGTCGCCGCGCTCTGTCATACCATAGGTGACAGCGGGCGGGATTGTTTGCGTCTGGTCGCGCCAGATTACCCCGGCCGCCTGAAGCATTCGCAACCGTTCCGTCAGCATACGGGTCGAAATTCCCGGCACTGCCCGTTTCAGTGCCCCGAAACGTTGCGGCCCTCCGTCGCTTAGAACCCAGAGAATATAGGTTGTCCACGGCCCCATCAGCAGGCGCAGAATGGAGTCCATGGGACACGCGGGCGGTGTTTTCTGTTTCATCTTGAGGCTCTCCAAGAGTGGTTACTTTTCAGTGCCTACTTTTCAATATGAACTAGGACGCTTTATAATACTAGGAAGAAAAGCAAAACCTGGCAAGCCTGAGCAATTCGGAAGAATGCCCGGGCAATTTGTACAAAATAGGGGACGTCCAAATGAGCAGAAAATCTGCAAAAATCTCCTACTGGGTGGCAACCGGGCTGGTTTCGTTGGTCTATCTGGGAGGGGCGACATTCTACATCACCGCGCATGACATGGTTGCCGGAATGTATGAGGGCATCTTGAAATTTCCGACCTACATAATTTGGCCATTAGCCATCCTGAAAATCGTGGCGGTCGTGGTGCTCCTCTGGCGTCCGTCAACGTTTTTGTCCGATTTCGCCTATGCGGCGATGTTCTGGCACCTGTTGCTGGCCGCCTCGGCGCATTTGGCTGCGGGCGATCTGGGTTGGCCACCGGCCATTGTCGCCTGGCTTGCGCTGATCGTGTCGTTCCTGACGCAAAACCGAGCCCGCGAAAAGAAATCGCCCTACGGAAATTTGCTGAACAGCACGGCATAATCGGCCCTCTGGACGACCGAAATCGGGTTGGGTCATCAGGCTTCGCCCGCAATAGAGACGAAAGGATGCAGTAGATGGCCCGAATGCCGATGATGTTTCTTCCACACGGAGGAGGCCCATGTTTCTTCATGGAGTGGGATCCGCCGGAAACCTGGACACGCCAGCGCAAATTCCTTGCCGATGCACCAAGATCATTGCCGCAAGCTCCCAAGGCGTTGCTGGTGATTTCGGGCCATTGGGAAGAACAGCAGTTCACGGTGCAGCGAAACCCGGCCCCACGGCTGTTGTTTGATTATCATGGGTTTCCGCCCCACACTTACGAACTGACGTGGCCCGCTCCCGGCGACCCGGCGCTGTCCGATAAAGTGCAGGCGCTGGTCGAGGGGGCCGGGTTGCCCTGCTCCGTCGATGAGACGCGCGGGTATGATCACGGCGTGTTCATTCCGCTGAAGGTGGCCTTCCCGCAGGCAGACATTCCTTGTGTGCAGCTCAGCCTGCGCAGCGACCTTGACCCGGCCGCGCATATTGCAGTCGGACGGGCACTGGCACCGTTGCGCGACGAAGGCGTTCTGATCATCGGGTCGGGCAACACATATCACAATATGCAACAAATGATGCAGGCCATGCGGGGTGGCGCTGCGGGTGCCATGAACGGGCAGGAATTTGACCGCTGGCTGAGCGATGCCGTGACCCGCCCCGATCCTGCAGAGCGTGATCGGATGCTGGCACAGTGGGACGCCGCCCCCGGTGCCCGAGATGCAAACCCGCGCGAGGAACATCTGATCCCGCTGCATGTGGTTGCGGGGGCGGCCCTTGCCGACAAAGGCGTGAAAACGCTGGAGGATCACGTGCTCGGCGCCGTTGAAAGCGCTTTTACCTTCGGTTGAATCCCAACAAACGGTCGAACATCAACATCCAACCTGAAAACTCTAGGAAAACCCAATGACGAACATTCAAGACGGTCCTTTCATCGTCACCGGAGCATCCGGCCAGCTTGGCCGACAGGTTATCGACAATCTGCTTGCGGCCGGGGCCAGCCCGATCATCGCCATCTCGCGTTCGCCGGACAAGCTGGCTGAACTGGCTGACAAAGGTGTTGAGGCCCGCAAGGGTGATTTCAACGACCCTGAGTCGCTGACAGCGGCTTTTTCAGGTGGCAAGCGTCTGCTGATCATCTCGACCGACGATCTGGAACCAGGCAAGCGGCTGGCGGCGCACAAAAACGCCGTCGCAGCCGCGACGAAGGAAGGTATCACGCATATCGTCTATACGTCGCTGACGAACCCGGTTGAGGAAAGCCCGATCACGTTTTCCAAGGATCACAGCGACACCGAGGCGTTGATCAAGGAGACCGGCGCCAAATATACCATTCTGCGCAACAACCTTTACACCGATCTGGTGTTGATGGGGGGTGGGCAAAGCATCGGTATGGGGCAACATTTTGCCGCTGCTGGCGAGGGAAAAACCGGTTATGTCACCCGCGCCGATTGCGCCCGGGCCGCCGCAGCGGCCCTGATGCGTGAAACCGGTTCAAGTATTCTGGACATCACCGGGCCGGAGGCGGTTTCCCAGGGCGACATCGCGGCCATCCTGTCGGAATTATCGGGCAAGGACATTCCCTATATCCCGATTTCCACCGATGATCTGGTTCAGGCCATGGTCGGCGCTGGCCTGCCAGAGTTCATGGCAAAGGTTTTCGCGTCCTTCGACGAGGCGATGGCGAAGGATTATCTAAGCGTTGCAACCGGTGATCTGGAAAACCTGACCGGACAGGCCGGACAATCCGCGCGTGATTTCCTGATTGCCAACAAGGCCGCCTTGCTGGCCCCTCCGGCGCATTAAGGAACCGATGATGAGGCTTTACAACGCCAATTTCTCGCCCAACGCCCTTCGGGTGCGGGCGGTTGCCCTGGAACTTGGGATCGACCTTGAGATCATCGAGGTCGACATACGCGGCGGCGACAACCGCAGCGATGAATTCCTTTCGATGAATCCCAATGGCAAGGTGCCTGTACTCGTGGACGACGATTTCGTGATCTGGGAATCGCGTGCCATCAATTCCTACCTTGCCAGCAAGAAACCCGAGCGTGGTCTTCACCCGGATGACCCGAAATCCCGTGCAACGGTGGACCAGTGGCTATACTGGCAGGCGATTCACCTTGGCCCGGCGATGCAAAAGCTGTCGTTCGAGCGGTTTCTGAAAGCGAAGTTCGGCATGGGTGATCCGGATCAAGGCGTCGTCGAGGCGGAGCAGAAAAACGTGGATCAGTTTCTGGCGGTGCTGGAAATCGGCCTTGCCGACAAGGACTGGATCGCGGGCGATCTGAGCGTCGCGGATTTCGCACTGGCCTCGACATTCATGTACCGTGCGCAGTCTGACATCTCGCTCGACGATCTGCCGAATGTCGCGGCCTGGATCGAACGGCTGGAGGCACGTCAGTCGTGGAAGGATGCGTTTGCACCCGTTCGGAAACTGCTTGGCCTATAGGTATTGCGGAAGTGCTTTCGGGGGGCGAGCCAGTCGCCCCGCCTCAATGAAGGACATATCGTGCGAATCGGGCCATACACACTCGCGCGCGCAGCGGCAGGCCGGGATTGCCATTCGAATGATGATCGGGATGCTTGACCGCGAAACTTTGAAGGAGGCGGTGGAGATTCCCCTGATCGAGGCCGCTCCGGATCAGCGCAAGGTTCTGGAATCCCACCGAATGAAACAGAGAGGCAGGAAATGTTTGAACTGACACCCCGCATCGGTCCAAGACCAGAAACCACCGACTGCGCGCCGCATGAGCAGGTAAGCCAGAACCCCGACGCAAGTACCTATCAAAAGCTCAAGGAACGGGCCTTTGACTTTCCGTTCGTGGAGCGCCGCCCCAGCATCATCTCTGTTCCAGGTGCAGAGGCTCTCTGGCTGGCACACGACCATGCCCATGGGTGTCAGGAATCATTTATGGTGGGAAACGAGTTCGCGCATGTGCATCCGCAATATGATGGTTCGATGCATCTGATGCTCCCGCTCGAATGCACCCGCGAGCTCTTCGCCAAAGGCTGGGGCGAGCCACACCCGATGGTGGCTACTGGCATGATCCCGGCGACCGCCGTCATGGTGTTTGCGCCGCGTAATTTGCAAGAGATCGAAACAGCTTTGCAAATTCTAGCCATATCTTATGATTTTGCGTCTGGAAAACTCCCGAATCCCGCATCAGTCCGGTTGTGAAAAAGCGCCAGCCCAAACAACCCTTAGGACGGCTTCAACCAGATCTTGACCAAGGCCGTTCAAGGTGATCATCACAAAGCGCTGTCAGCTTTCTTTGAAAGGCACCAGCCAACATATTCGGGGAAATAGAGCGTGCTGCAATGAGTGATACCAAAGATGCGGAACGGTTTGCGATGATCGCAAGCGTCTGGAATTCGACGGCCAGGGGCCTGATTGCCGAGATGGACTTAAAGATCGAACGCGCCGACAGAAAAGGGGTTGAAATACGGATGCCGTTCAACCCAGATTTCTGTCTGGATGAAGAAAAAACAGTCTTGCATGGTGGCATCCTGACGGCACTGCTGGACAGCTCTTTCGGGTTGGCCAATTTTCTGGTGATCGATAACATCGAGACGATGGCAACCTTGGATCTGCGGGTTGATTATCTGCGTCCGGCAGGTTCGCGTGCCGACGTGATCGTTTTTGCGGAATGTTATCGGAAAACCCGCCACATCGCATTCGGAAGCGGAAAAGTTTGGTTTGACACCGGCGATTGCGCAGAGGTCGCCCGCGGCACGGCAACCTTTGCCCTAACGGGGGTCGACTCCGGCTGAGTGCAGAATAGGGCGTTAAGCTTGGATTGGGGTTGTGGAATTGCACTCAGGCTTCGTTTTCGGCGAGATACCGATAGATGGTCGCTTTAGAGAGGCCGTAGTGAGCCATGAGGTCTTTTATTAAGGTGCCGTCAGCGCGTTTTTCGCGCAGCTCTCCGATTTGATTTACTGTCAGCGCGGGCCGTTTTCCGAACTGTACGCCGCGATCTCTGGCCTTCTTGATCCCATCCATCTGACGCTCGGAGCGGATTTCGGTCTCGAATTGGCCGATAGCGCCCAGCATGTTGAACAAGAGCCGCCCTGTTGCATCTGATGTGTCGATGTTCTGATCGAGGACAACCAAGTCGACAGATTTCTCGCGCAGGGTCTCGGCAATCTGGCACAGGTGCAGAGGGGACCGGGCCAACCGGTCGATACGGGTTACAATCAACTGATCGCCTTCTCGGACATATTCGAGGCACTGCTTGAGCATGGGGCGGCCATCAGTAGTTCCGCTACGCTTTTCTTCGAACAGCTTGTCGCAGTTACTTAGTTTGTCACGCTGCACGTCCAGCGATTGTCCGACTGAACTGACGCGTGCGTATCCAACTTTGGCCATGGGGTCTCAATTAAACTAAGGGTTTTTGTGACGATCATATTGAGACATTGAAAAAGACATGGCAAGCATACCGTCTCAATATCTATACTTTCAAAGACCCCACCCCATAAAGAAAGAACAATCCGATGGCACACCGAGCGGTCCTGACCGCGCGACAACACGCGGCGCTTTTTGATCTTCCCACCGATGAAGCTTCGTTATTGAAGCATTACACCCTGGATGATGAAGATATCGAGCACATCCGCACTCGGCGGCGGTCTGACAACCAGATCGGCTTTGCGCTTCAGCTTTGTGCCTTTCGGTATCCAGGTCGTTTATTGAAGGCCGGTGAGGTGATCCCGGAACCCGTTTCCCGCTTTGTCGCCGCGCAGCTCGGATTAAAACCAGATGATCTCCTGCCATATGCCGCACGGGAACATGCAGCGTCGCGCCAATATTGGCCTCAACAAAGGTGAGGCACACCATGCTCTGAAAAGTGCCCTACGGATCGGACGCCAAGGCGAAATCCGCGACCGTACCACGGAAGGCCAGCACTTCCGCATTGCAGGTCTGAACCTGCTCACCGCCATCATCATCTTCTGGAATACAAAGCAGCTTGGTGTCGCTGTCACGCAGCGGAAAAAGGCCGGGTTGGACACGCCAGCATACCTCCTCGCTCACATCTCGCCTCTCGGCTAGGCCCATATCATTCTCACCGGCGAATATAGGTGGCGGACAATGAGCGCTTAAAACCTTACCGCCCTATTCTGCACCGAGCCGGAGTCGACCCCTAGGTGACCAGCACCATCAGCACTTCATCCCGCCCATACATGAACCTCAGAATGCCGCGTTCAACGACCAACCCCGCAACAACGCCTGCGATAAGTGCGGCAAGGGGTATGAGCAAGAAGGTGAAAGCAACTGTACTACCAGTCGCGGTGTAGAGCCCGATGGCCCATGCCGATGAATAGGCCCCAAGGGCATAGAACCCGCCATGGGCCATGTTGAGGATGCGCATCACGCCGTAAATCAGCGTTAGCCCCACCGATGACAAGAAAAGCCATGCAGCAAACCCAAGGCCATCCACTGCTATCGCGACTGCGGTAAGCATACGTTACTCCAATTATTGCCAGCGACTCTGTTCGGCATGCCCGCACGGCCCCGAAAGAAAGCCTGAACCTTCCGGATCGTATGTCCGGGATGGTTCGGTAAGTTGGTTTTCGGGGCGACCAGACAAAGTGCAGCCGCCCCGACGTGGAAATCAGTGTGTTATTCGCACTTTGCGCCTTCGAAGCCGCCATTGATCCAGTCCATGGAGATCGCGCCAGCCGGCGGGTTCACGCATTCAGCAGGGAAGTGGATGATGTCCACCAGCGTTGCTGAGCCTGTATCCTTGTCATATTGATACGTGCCGTATGCAGTGCCCTGGATCGCCTGGTGTCCATTTGCCAGGGCCATGGAAACGGTGCCGCTTGGCCCTTCCCATTCAAGGCCTGTGAGGGAACCAATGATCGCATCCTGATCTGAACTTCCGGCCTTGTCCGCCGCAGCTTTCACGCCGAGAAGGGATTGAGCCATCTTGTAGGACGGATAGGTCGGCAAGGTGCCAAAGCGATCAAAGTATGCTTTGCGGAACCAGGTGTTCAACTCGGAGTCCGGTGCAAGGTCACCGTGTGGGCCACGTGCGCCAATGATTGTGCCGTCAGGCATTTGGGCGCCCAACCGGTGCATCGCCGTCTCGCCAGTGCTCAGAATGACCTTGGAGCGCTCAAAGATGCCGCGTGCGGACCCTTGGATGAGATCTCCACCCCAAAAGCTGGAGTGCACCACGTCAGGCGTTGACGTCAGCAAAGCTGAAATCTCAGAGCCGTACTGACCCGCATGGATTTTCGGGAATTGCTCTGTCGCGATTTCTGTTCCGCTTTTCAACTGCGCCATCGTTGCGGAAAAGTCACGCCAGTTGTCCTGTCCGAAAGCGTAGTTCTGGTTGATACCGGCGATAGTATCGGACGGTGCCCCGGTTGCGACAAGATATCGGGCTGCGGCAACGCTATCCATTGTCGCATGTCCACCAGTACGGAAGGTGTACTTCGGGTCGGTCACGATCTCTTCGAAAATCGGTGATGTCCCCAGACGTGGTGTAGCTTGCGGTGGTCATCGGGTTTCCCGGTAGGGTCGGGTTGCGACAACCAACCTGAACCAAGGACTATACCCGATGACCAAACCCATGATGGACCTTCGCACGCTGGTGGAGAAGAGCGCAGATGCGGACCTGTTGCGCGAGATGATCGGCTTCGCGGCCGAGCGGCTGATGGAACTGGAGGTCGGTGCCAAGACCGGTGCCGACTACGGCGAGAAGAGCAGCGATCGGCTGGCGCAACGGAATGGCTACCGCGACCGTGACTGGCAGACACGGGCGGGCAGTGTGGAATTGCGCATTCCCCGACTGCGCACCGGTTCGTATTTCCCGTCCTTTCTTGAGCCACGGCGCTCGGTGGAGAAGGCGCTGACGGCAGTCATCCAGGAAGCCTACGTTCATGGCGTATCCACCCGCGCCATGGATGACCTCGTGCAAGCCATGGGCGGGACCGGCATCTCGAAGAGCCAGGTCAGCCGCTTGTGCGAGGATATCGACGAGCGCGTCGATGCCTTCCTGACCCGGCCCATCGAGGGCGAATGGCCCTATCTGTGGATCGATGCCACCTACCTGAAGGTGCGCCAGGGCGGGCGCATCGTCAGTGTCGCGGTTACGATCGCCGTAGGCGTCAACATGTATGGCCGACGCGAGGTTCTGGGCATGGCGATCGGTGCCTCGGAAGCTGAACCCTTCTGGACCGACTTCCTCCGCGACCTTGTCCGGCGCGGCCTGTCAGGCGTGAAGCTGGTCATCTCTGACGCTCATGAGGGCATCAAGGCGGCCACGGCCCGCGTGCTGTCGACCACCTGGCAGCGCTGCCGCGTGCATTTCCAGCGCAATGCTTTGGCCCATGCCGGCAAGAGCAGCCGTCGGGTGGTCTCAGCCTTCATCGCCACCGCCTTTGCCCAGCCCGACCACGCGGCGGCAAAGGCCCAGTGGCGCCAGGTCGCGGACCAGATGCGCCCAAAGCTGCCCAAGCTCGCAACGCTCATGGACGGTGCCGAAGAAGACGTCCTCGCCTACATGACCTTTCCCCAGCAGCACCGGACGAAGCTGCACAGCACGAATCCAATCGAGCGCCTGAACGGCGAGATCAAGAGGCGCACCGACGTGGTGGGTATCTTTCCGAACGAGGCATCCATCCGCCGCCTCGTTGGCGCAATCCTGATGGAGCAGACCGAGGAATGGACGGTCCAGCGCGGCCGATACATGACGCTGGAAACGCTGGCCCCGGTCTGCGATGATGTCGTGGTCAGCCTGCCTGCGGCGCAGCGCGACTGACAAGCTCGGCCCGCCGGTGAGCGCGAGGCCCGTCGTGAGCTACACCATCAGCTGGGACGTCATCCGAAAATCTGTGGTGTGCCGCAATCAAACAGGATTGTCAGCCGCTCAGCCTTTTCAGCTTCCGGCGCGATTGCTTTGCAGCTGCCAGAAGAGACATAGCCGATGACCATTTCGACGCCGTCTTTTTCGACAAGCTTGAGATAATCAGCATTTTTTTGTTTTGAGTTTTCATCCACGAAGATCGGATCAATCATGGACCCGCCGATTCCGGGTGTATTGTATGGCCCGGGCACGGCCCCGGCATTGATGGCTTCGATCATCAGTTCAGCAGCATTGCGCGCAGGAACACCAAACGGTCCTGCCGCACTACCAGACAAGAAAGTCACAAAACCGACTTTGACGGAATTATCCTGAGCGTCTGCTTCGGACGGCGCTGCAAAAGTGGTCAACAGACCAATCGCGCCAGCGGCAAAAAGTGATGTTGTGTTGTTGAGTACCGCACCAAACGGCGACATCTTACGAACGGAATTTTCCATTCTTCTCCTCCAGGTTTTGTCCTTGTGAAGGATCAGTATCCGCACAGTCGACCATGAATGATCCAGGCACTCCAAGTGCCATTTTTCTGAACGAAATCCTCCCCACACGACCGTCTGATCGCGTCCGCCCTAACTCAGCAGGCAAGGCAGAATCGTTCAACTTGCTGGAAAAAGGTTCCTGAGCGCATACCGCTCAAACGGGGCTTTCTTTGATCAGGCGCGTTAGGTGTTTGAAGTTGAACATCTGATCAATCCGGCGTTCGGGCTGCCAGGTCCCCACCAGATGCAGTTAATTTGAGACTGATGACACTCAAAACTTCAAATAAGTGCCGAACCTGTAAAAACCGCCGCACTTTTGCATCTGTGTGCTACGTGACAGGAAGCACCGCGTCGCAACCATAAGAGCCGCAGTCCTGGACGGGCAGAAACGGTTGCCCTGCAAGGCACGTCGTTGCGTCAGATTGTTCTGACCAGCCCGCCATCAACAAGGATCGACTGGCCATTGATATAGCCTGCGCTGTCAGACAGCAGGAAGGCAATAGTTTCGCCCAGTTCCTGCACCTTTCCGTATCGCCCCGAGGGCACCTTCCGGGCGTTCGCCTCTTGCATCGGATAATTGTCCATAAACCCAGGCAGTACCGCATTTATGCGAAGCCCTTCGGTGCCATGGCGATCCACACACAGCTTCATGAACGATGACAACGCCGCGCGAAACGCCGAAGACAACGGATAGGTCAGATCCGGCTGCTGCGCGGCAAACGAGGACATGGAAACAATCGCGCCACCACCCTGTGTGTGGAAAACCGGGGCCAAGATCCGTGCCAGACGCACGGTCGGCAGCAAGACAATGTCCAGCGCGCCGTGCCAGTCTTCGTCCGATATCTCCAGCAGCTCACCCTTGGCCGCGTGGCCGGTGTTGATCAGCGCGCCGTCAATACGGCCATGCAGGTCCATTGCTGTTTGCACAAGCTGCGCCAGTGCCGCCGGGTCTGTAATATCGCCCCGGATCGCCGTTGCGCCCAATTCGTCCGCGACCTCTGCTATCTTCCCGGATCGCGACATCATCACCAACGACCAGCCATCCGCGGCCAGCGCCCGTGCGCCTGCCAACCCCAGACCCTGACTGGCGGCGGTTATGATCGCGACTTTCTTTTCCTGTTCAGACATTCGATTCCCTTTCAACCGGAAAGACCGCAGCGCCAGTCATTTCTGTGCGGCCAGATCCAGCGCGACATCGACAATCATGTCCTCCTGACCACCGACCATCTTACGGTTGCCAAGTTCGACCAGAATGTCGCGTGTATCCAGACCATAAGCCTTTGCGGCGGTTTCGGCGTGCCGCAGAAAGCTGGAATATACTCCGGCATAGCCCAGCGACAAGGTTTCGCGGTCAACCTGAACGGCACGGTCCTGCAACGGACGCACCAGCGTGTCAGCAGCATCCATGATTGCAAACAGATCACAGCCGTGATCCCAACCCATCTTGTCGGCCACCGCCAGAAATGCCTCTAGCGGGGTGTTCCCGGCACCGGCCCCCATACCCGCAAGTGATGCATCAACCCGGTAGGCCCCGGCCTCGACCGCGACAACCGAATTGGCAACAGCAACCGAAAGGTTCTGGTGTGCGTGAATGCCGATCTGGGTTTCTTCCTTCAGGATGTCGCGGTAGGCGGCGATACGGTCACGCGCCCCGTCCATCACCAGCCCGCCGGCGGAATCGGTGACATAAACGCAATGCGCTCCGTAGCTTTCCATCAGCCTGGCCTGTTGCGCCAGTTCGGCGGGTTCAGACATATGGGCCATCATCAGGAACCCGGACACATCCATGCCGATGTTGCGGGCATGGGCGATGTGTTGCGCGGCGACATCGGCCTCGGTGCAATGAGTGGCGACACGGACGGATTTCACCCCGGCCTCAAACGCCTGTTGCAGATCATGGATGGTGCCGATGCCGGGCACCAGCAGGGTGGTCAACCTGGCGTGGCTCAGCTTGTCGGCAATCGCCGCGATCCATTCCAGATCGGTATGACGCCCGAACCCATAGTTGAAACTGGACCCGGCCAGGCCGTCACCATGCGCCAGTTCAATCGCGTCCACCCCGGCACGATCCAGCGCCAGGGCAATGTTTTCGACCTGTTCCAGCGTATAACGGTGGCGGATCGCGTGCATGCCATCGCGCAGGGTGACGTCCTGAACATAGAGTTTTGAGGTCGTCATATCATGCGGTCCCCCTGTATCGCACTGCAAGCACATGTTCAGCTGTGCGCATCGCTGCCGAGGTCATGATATCCAGATTTCCGGCGTATTTCGGCAGGTAGTGGCCTGCGCCTTCGACCTCAAGAAACACGCTGACCTTGAGGCCAGTGGCGTGATCGTCAACGCCCGGGATACGCATTGCGGCATTGTTCCCGATGGTTTCAAACTGCACCTCTTGTTTCAACCGATAGCCGGGTACATAGGTCTGCACCTCTTTCACCATGTCTTTGATGGACTTGCGCACCGCGTCGCGGTCCGTGGTCCTGGCCAGACAAAACACTGTGTCACGCATGATCATCGGCGGTTCGGCAGGGTTCAGGATGATGATCGCCTTGCCCTTTTTCGCGCCCCCAACAGCGCTGATCGCCTGTGATGTTGTTTCGGTGAATTCGTCGATGTTGGCGCGTGTGCCCGGACCGGCAGAGCGGGACGAAACAGAGGCGATGATCTCCGCATAGGTCACTTCGGCCACCCGCGACACAGCGGCGACAATCGGGATTGTCGCCTGTCCGCCGCAGGTGACCATGTTGATGTTGGTATGCGCCAGATGCTCGTCCATGTTTGCAGCAGGGATCACATAAGGCCCGATGGCCGCCGGGGTCAGGTCGATCATTTGTTTGCCTGCCGCCTGCACAATCGCGTCATTCTTCACATGAGCCCCCGCCGATGTGGCGTCAAACACCACGCCAATCTCTGGCCAGACGGCCATGCGGGTGAGACCGTCGATTCCTTCATGCGTGGTTGCAATGCCGAACCCCGCGGCGCGTTTCAAACCGTCGCTTTCAGGGTCGATGCCCACCATCGCGCCCATTTCCAGAACATCGGAATTGCGGAGTATCTTGATCATCAGATCGGTGCCGATATTGCCCGACCCGATGATCGCTGCCTTGATCTTGTTCATATTGCAGTTCCACCATCTTCAAAAGCCACCTGCACTGGCGTGAACCCGGCGATTTCAGCGACGTAGACTTCACCCGGAGCAACCGGAACCATAGGCCCCAGCGCACCGGACATCACGATCTCTCCTTCAGTCAGCGGCCGACCCAGTGTGGCCATGTTGCGCGCCAGCCAAAGGCCCGCATTCAGTGGATGACCAAGGCAATCAGCACCAACGCCACTGGACATGATCTCGCCGTTGCGTGACAGGATCCCTCCGGCCAGCCGCAGGTCCAGATCACTGATCTTGCGCGCCCCAAGGCCAAGCAGAAACCCGCCGCCCGAGGCATTGTCAGCCACCGTATCGACCAGCCGGATATCCCAGTTGGCAATCGCCGAATCGACAATCTCCAGCGCAGGGACAATATAGGCGACCGAGCGGATGAACTCTGCCATAGGCAAGTCCGGATCGCTCACCTTACGGTCCATCACAAAGGCAACCTCAAGCTCGGCCTTGGGCTGCATGAAACGTCTGGTGTCCACAACATCGCCTTCGGTAAAGGCGTAGTCGGCCCACAGCACGCCGGAATCAGGTTGATCGACACCCAGCTGTGCCTGAACCGCCCTGGAGGTCAAGCCAATCTTGCGCCCGACAACCCGGCGCCCCTCGGCGATCCAGCGAGCATTATTGCTTTCCTGTACCGCATAGGCATCCGCCACCGTGTCCAGCCCGTGGCTGTCGCGCAGCGGTGGGATCTGCACAAGATCGGTGCGTGCGCGATACACCGCTTCGGCCATGGCGGTGATGGTTTGGCTGTCTGTCATGTTCCGGGGTCACTTTCCGTTTGGTTTGCGCCGTCCGGCAGATAGCCGCCGCGCCAGTACAACAATGGTTGGCGATCAAAGGTCCGCGCCCGCAAGACATTGCCTACAAGAATGGTATGATCCCCACCTGCAAGGTTGCTTTCAAGGCTGCATTCAATCCAGGCCAGCGCGCCGTTTATCAACGGTACACCCCCCAGACCCGGTTCGGTCTGAAGGCCGGCAAAGCGGTCAATTTCAGGCGTTGCAAAACTGCTTGAAACTGCTTGCTGATCCGCCGACAAGACATTCACCGCAAACCGTCCCGCCTTGAGAAATACCGGCAGTGAAAAAGCTGCGTTGCGCAGGCTCCACTGCACCAGCGGTGGGTCCAGTGACAATGACGCAAAGGATGTTGCAGTGACACCGTAAGGTGCCGCGCGATCATCTATTGTTGTCATCACTGTGACCCCCGAAGCGAACCGCCCCAATGCCTCGCGAAAGGCAGTTGCGTTCAGCGGCGGCGGGGTGTCATCTGTGGCCCGCTGGGGGCTCATCTGTGCAGACATCGTGGCGGTCCTTTCCTCAGCGGTCCAGCAGAAAATCCAGGTGCAGCTTGTTGAACACCGCCGGATCCTCAAACTGCGGCCAGTGCCCGCATTCATTCATCACCGAAAACCGGGCACCGGGGATGGAATCGGCGATTTTCCGGCCTTCCCCGGGAGAGGCTGTCGGATCATGTGACGTCCACAACACCAGCGTCGGCGCGGTGATCCTGGCACTGTCGTCGTAGGTGAACATATTGCGCTTACGGGTCTCGGGTTCCTGCAAACACAGGATCTTTTCCATCACCGGGATGAAACCGGGTTGGGCATAGATCGCGCGACGGACCTCGACCAGATCGTCATGAACCATGGCCGTGTCGTGCATCAGGAATTCAAGCCGTGAACGGATACGGTCAGGATTGGGGTCGTTCACCGCCTCCATCGACAAGCGCTTGATCCGCTGCATCACCTCGGGGAACATGGTCCAGCCCCCCGCAGTGTTCAGCACAACGCGGTCCACTTTGTCCGGATGGTGTATTGCAAGATAGGCGGCAACCCAGCCCCCCAGCGATTCACCGGAAACATGCGCCTTTTCATAACCAAGCGCCTCAATCACATCCAACACATGGTCAGCGTATTGTTTGATCTCATAGGGAATGTCCGGCTTGTCGCTCCAGCCATGCCCAACCATGTCAATCGCATAGGTATTGAAATGCGCACCATGCGATTGCATGTTGCGCGTGAACGCTTCGGCGTGGCCACCGGTGCCGTGCAGCAACAGCAGCAGTGGCTGATCATCCGATCCCGCTGCCAGGTATCGTGTCTTGACCCCTCCGGCATCCAGATACCCCTGGCTGAACGCCACCCCGGTCAGATCGGACCAGATCGAAGCGTGTTGTGGTGTTATCGTCATTTCGCTTCCTTTCTTTCGAAGGTTGGGCCGCGAGGGTCAGCGTTTTGCCGGTTCAGGATCACCCGCCAGCGCAAGCGCTGCATTGACCAGTCTCTTGGGTTCGACATCGTCTGCACCCATGTAGTTCATCGCCCGGGTGCGCATCGGATCGCCCGCATAATAGCGTTCATATTGCAACGCGCGGGTGCCGAACGCCTCGCCAGACAGATCCCAGGCGAGTTTGAACAACCGGGCACGATCAAGCGATGAAATGTTTGCGCCGGAGTAAAAGCGCTGCGTGTCCTCCTTCAGTTCGTCCGCCAGAAAATCAGCACCCGATGGCATCATCATGAACCCGCCTGCCGCAATGGTCTGAATGATTTCCACGACCCTCGGATAGGCGGTGGGCAGATACGTGCGCAGCGCCTGAAGCGGGCCCAGCAACGGCCGCACCGTGCCGACCTGGGTGGCTTCACATGCCACCTCAGAGTGCAACAGGCCGCTTTTGAGGAACTCGATATGGTTCAGGCTTTCGCCCAACATGGACTGTACATGCAAGAAAGCGTCCGCACCCATCGAGCGGGCAACCTCCATCGCGACACCAACGGCGAACTGCATCTTAACCAGCGCGCGGGTGTTGGTCTGGTGTGCCGTATGGTTGCGCAACGATGAAGTAATGTAATATTCGTTCGACAGTTGCACGTCACGATAGATGAACACCCGGTCCCAGGGCACAAAGCAATTGTCGAAGATCAGCAGTGAATCGTTTTCTTCGAACCGGTTGGACAGCGGGTGGTCAAAGTCAGACTTTTGCCCGGCCAGCGTATAAGGTTCGCGGCAGATCTGGCGCAGACCATTGCTGTTGGTCGGCACTGCAAACATCAACGCGTGATCTTCATCACCGGGGCGCAGACCTGGCAGGGAATACATCAACATCTCATCGGAAACAGGCCCCAGCGTCGCGATCATCCGCCCGCCAGAGATATAGATGCCCTCGTCGGTTTCCTTAACCACACGCATGTGCAGCTCGGCCTGTTCGGACGACGGTTTTGACCGGTCGTTTTGCGGTGACAACAACGCATGGCTAAGGAACAAATCATTGTCGCGGACATATTCGTAATATTTGGCGATCCGTTCAGGGAATTCCGGGCCGTTCTTGCCCGCCAATTCACGCGCTTCCCAGAACGCCAGAAGCGAACAGTTCAGAAAATCAGGCGACCGCCCCATCAAGCCAAAGTTCTGCTGCGCCCATAACAAGTAACCCTCGCGCTTTTTGGTCAGATCAGCGGTGTTCATGGCCGGCATAAAGGCCAATCCGGCGCGTTCACCGGTTTCGGGTACGATATAGGTTGTCTGATCTTCGGTTTCTTTGGCAACCTGCATGTCATACAGTTTTGCCAATTGTTCGACGCTTGCGGAAAACGCCGGGTGCGTGGTGACATCCTGCACCTGTTCGCCATTTATCCAGACGTCACGGGGTGTTGCCTTCAAATGGTCGATAAATTGCTGTCCGCTACGAGCGCTCATGTTCACTATTCCATTTCGTAAGTTGTTCGCCCCGGCCGCCTGTCATCGGCGGCCGTGCTATTATTGTTGCAGATCAGGCCCGTATCAGGCCGGTTGTGCAGTCATGATCCCCATGCCGGTCAACCATTCACCAATGGTCTCGTAAAACAGCACATCTGACTTGTAATCCGGGCCCATCGCCGCCAGCGCCGCGACCCAGGCGCGAACCTCGTGTCCGCCGCGCCCTCCGCTTGCCGTCAGATCGGCGTCGGTTGTTTCATCCAGCACTGAGGTGTTGCCGGTCTTGAACGCCTCCAACAGCATGTTGTCCCACTCCGGGTTCAATGGCAGCAGCTTTGAAGTTCCATCCACGAGTTTTGCGCCTTCGCCCACAACCAAGTTCTGCCGGGTCATTCTTTGGTCGTGACCCATAGCGCCGCCGTCAATCAACCGCTGGCGCACCTGTGGCGGGGCCGAGGCCAGAGACGGAATTGGCGGATCATGCGACAAACCACCTGACCCGATAATCAGTACCCGCTCAGGACAGGCGGCAGCCCATTTGCCCACCGCTTCGCCTAGCGCACGAACCCGCGTGAATCCGGGGCGGGGCGCGATGGCGCAATTGATGAAAATCGGGATCATCCGGGCCAAAGACCGGTCCGCGGACAACAACTCAACGGGCTGAACTGCGCCGTGGTCCACCTCCATCCGGTAGGAAATCGCCGTGTCGACACCCTCTGCCAGAACATATTCGGCGCAGTCCATCGCGCGGTCTTCGGGGATATCCAGCTTACCGGCGACGGTGCCGAAATCACCAACCGAATTGCCTTCGATCCCTACACAAAATGCCGGAAGCAGCTTGTAGAAAAAGCCGTTCACATGGTCAGGATGAAGAACAACTGTCAGGTCAGGCTCAAGATCAGCTGCAAATTTCTGCGCCTTTTTCAAAGCCGCGTTGAACCGTTCCTCTGTGTCGGGTTTGGCTCTGTTGCGATCCATCAGTGGGCTGTGCGACATGCATACGGCACCTACTATCATTTCTCGTTCCTCCCTTTAATTGCCAATCCGGGCGACGGCATCCCGACACCACAAACCACGGCAAGCCCATCTTTGATCGAGCGGCTGAATGTCTTCGTGTTTCATCCGCCTGAACGCGGAATGAGCCACAGCTTTGAGAAAGAAGATGAGATTTCTGCTGAGTTGGCACAACGCTTGCCCGATATTTGTTCGCGATGTGAACACCGAAACGAGGCCGTTAAGTCGTGAACGACATTACTTAGCGGTGCCTGTGTCGTCATGTCGTGGCGACGTTCAGAAGGAGCTGGCCGTCAGGCACAGTGTAATGAACCACCACGCCCAACAGGAATTTCGACAGGTGAACATTTGTGGAATGACATTTGCAAGCGTCTGTTAGCATAGACCTATTGTCGGTTACGACTTGGATCCGAATGTGTCACGAGCGCCGCAAGAAACGGCGTTAATGGGTGCGACCGGTTTCCTGAGTCCACTGGGTCACCATGGGAGGACAGACCGATGAGCCAACAATTTTCATTGTCGAAATACGCACGCATCGCCGTGACTGCAGCAGCGATCACGGCCAGCGGGGCACTGAGTGCTGCGGCGCAAGACGTGGTCACGCTGAAATTCGGGTCCTTTGTGGGGCCAACGTCGTTTTTGAACGTCGAACTCTTTGGAGCGTGGTTCAAAAAGCTCGAAGACGAGTCAGAGGGGACACTGAAGATCGAATTCATAACCGGTGGTGCTTCTGCAAAACCACAAGAAGTCTTTGATGCGGTCCGCGCCGGGATTATCGACATGGGCTGGAGCATTGCCGCCTATAACCCCGGACGGTTTGATGCATTTGGTGTTGTTGAATTGCCGCTGCTGGCCAACGGTGCCGGGGAATCGTCCGTCGCTGTTGCCGGGTTGTATGACCAAGGGCTCATCGACGGCATGGACAGCGTCAAGGTGCTGGGAATTACCACCGCCGACATCGCGCGCCTGCACCATTCATCTGACATCGCCGGTCTGGAGGATTTCAGTGGTGCGAAAATCCGCGCGGCGGGTGGCGTGCTGTCGGCGATGATCGAAAAAATCGGCGGCGTCCCGGTTGGTATTCCAGCCCCGAGCATCGCCGAATCCCTGGCCAAGAATGTTGTCGATGCCAGTGCCAATGACTGGTTCGCCCTGGACGGGTTCAAACTGATTGATGTGACCAAATCTCATGTCGATATTTCGTTGGGAACCGCCGGTGTCTATCTGGTGATGAACAAATCCAGCTATGACAAGTTACCGGACGCCGCCAAAGCCGCGATCGACAACAATCCTCCTATGGAATTTGCCAAATTCTGGGGCACCAGGCTGGAAGACGAAAGCAGCCGGGTGCGCGGAGTCGTTGCGGAACTTGGCGACCACAAGATCATTACACCAACCGAGGCTGATCTGGCCAGCTGGCAGGTCGCTGCGGACGAAGTGATTTCTGAATGGGTTGAAAAGACCGAAGACGGAGCGGAAATCCTGCAGGCATACAAGGACAACATCAGTGCCTACCGTGCCGACAAGTAACGAACAACCGACGCGCACGGCATCTGCCATCGCGTCGGTGTCTCTCAGACAGTCACCCGGCGTGTCGACCCGGTTGACCGAACTGGCTGGGACATTGGCCGGAGGCGCGTTGTTGGCCTCCGCCCTGATCGTCAGCACCGACATTCTGTTGCGCTGGGGGATATCGCGACCAATCAAAGGCCTGTTCGAAATCATGGAACTGGTCTTTGCCTGCATCGTTGCCTTGTCCTTTGCATTTGCAAACAAGAATCGCATGCATGTTTCGATGGAACTGGTCGGCAATCTGACCGGCCGGTTTCGCGGGGTTCAGCTTTACGCCGACGCGCTGACCACACTGACTTTTGCGTTTTATACATATTTTCTGTTTCACCACGCCGCGCAGAAAACGCTCTATGGGGAAACCACCCTGGTTCTGGGCGTTCCGATTGGACCAGTCTGGTATCTGGCGGCAGCGCTGCTCACGCTGGGCCTGCTGGCACAACTCAGCGCGCTCAGCGAAAGTGCCACCGCGCTGTGGCGATCGCCGAGTGACTGGCCGCCCGAACTGGCCGCCCCTGCCGCCTCGCTGGCTGCGGCCTCGGTTGCGGCGCTGTTCCTGATCTGGACCGCTGACGATCAAGGCGCTTTGGTCAAGGTTTTGCTGGGGTTCTCCATTCTGTATTTTCTGGCACTGGCGCATGTGCCGATTGGCGTTTCCATGGGGCTTACCGGGCTCGTCGGCTGTTACGCCGTTCTGGATATCGGGGCGGCCCAGTTGATCGGGGCCAACAACCTGTCCTCGACAATATCCAGCCCCGATCTGGCGGCGGTCCCACTGTTCCTGCTGATGGGCAATCTGGCCATCGCCTCAGGGTTTGCCGATGACATATTCGAGGCCGCAACGGCAATTTTCGGCAGGATGCGCGGCGGTCACGCGCTGGCGACAGTGCTGGGTTGCGCCGGATTTGGCGCGATCAGCGGATCATCAGTGGCCACAACCGCCACCCTTGGCGGTGTCGCATTTCGCGAAATGAAAGAACGATCCTATACCGACAGCCTGGCCACCGGCAGCATTGCGGCAGGCGGCACGCTGGGTGCGCTGATCCCGCCATCGGTGATTCTGATCATCTATTGTGTGATTGCCGAATTGTCGATCTCGGAGGCCTTTGCCGCCGCTTTGATCCCCGGCCTTTTGGCGCTGACATTGTATACAATTGCGGTGATGATCCTGGTACGGCTGCGCCCTTCACTGGCACCGCCACCGGACAAATCCTTGCGTTTTGCGCCGCTCAAGGCCGTGAAACGGGCGTGGCGGCCAATTCTTTTGTTTGTCTGCGTTCTGGGCGGGTTGTATGGCGGCATTTTCACTGTTCAGGAGGCTGCGGCCGCAGGCACCGGGTTTGCCTTTATGTTCTGGCTGCTATCCGGTCGGGCCTCGATTGCCGGGCTGACAGAGGCGATCAGACAGGCTGCAGGTACTGCGGCCGGGTTGTTCCTGCTGATTGTGGGGGCCAACATTTTTGGCGCCTATCTGAACCTTGCAGGCGTCACCATGGCAATCCTGTCAATCATCGACCCGGCAACCATGCCCGCCTGGCTGATCCTGAGCATTCTTGTCGTCATGTATCTGGTGCTGGGCAGCGTGTTTGACACCGTCGCCGCCCTTGTCGTCACAGTGCCGTTTGTCATTCCAGTCATTCTGGCGATGGACCTTGATCTGATCTGGTGGGGGATTGTGACATTGGCGCTGGTGGAAATCGGCATGATCACGCCGCCAATCGGCATGAATGTCTTTGTGATGAAAAGTCTGGTCCGTGACGAAGTTTCAATCACAACGATTTTTCGCGGCGTGATGCCGTTCCTGGCCGCCGATATGGTCCGGTTGATCCTGCTCATCACCATTCCGGCGCTGACGCTGTGGTTGCCGGGGATACTGCAATAACGGGTTTTGGACCCAAGGCGGGACGGCGCGGTCCCGAACCATTTCGCGCCGATAGTTCACTGGCCGAACACGAGGCCCGCAAGAGCTGACCTTTCAACAAGGTCCCGCAGGTTGGGGCTGGGGAACTGCCAGACAAGTGACAAATCAGAATCCGGGCTGACAACCAATGTCCCCGAACAAGCAACCAATTGCACGACAGAGGAGGAGAAAACCATGAACGTAATGACACAACTACAGAGTATTACGGGGGCCACCCGGTCAGCCTGCTGGGCTGCCATCGCAGCGGTTGGCCTGATGGCCGCAGCCCCCGCCACGGCCCAAACCGTGACAATCGGGACAACGGCCCAAGGCTCCCTTGGGGCCGCGCTCGGAGCGGCATTGGCCAAGGTGATGGATGGGCGCGGTATGACATTGCGTGCCGTACCGATGGGGGGGCCAGAGGTCACGATCCCGTTGCTGAACAGTGGCGAGATCCAGTTTTCTCTGGTCAGCGCCGATGTGGCCAGTCTGGCGGCTTCGGGACGAACCATGTTCGAGGGCAATCCCCAGCCTGATATCCGTCTGGTCGGACATCTCGTGTCCTTTGAAGCGGGCTGGATCGTACGTGCGGATTCCGACATCATGACGATGGCTGATCTGAAAGGAAAACGCGTATCATGGGGCATCACCCAGCAGCGTATTCTGGAATATTGGGGCCGCGCGCAGCTGGCAACGGCAGATCTGGGTGAAGACGATATCGTACCGGTTCATGCCACGGCAGCCCCGGCCGCAGTTCAGGATTTCATGGCCGGTCGGTCAGACGCGGTGATCTTTACCGTTGGCTCGGGTCTGGTTTCGCAGGCGGATGCTGCTGTTGGCGGTGTCCGGTTTCTGCCCCTGCCCGACCGCGACGACCGGCTGGACATCATCACCAGTATCGTTCCGGGCACGCTGATCCGTCAGGTCACACCGAACAAGCGCCGCCCCGGCATCGCCACCGAAACCCCAATAATGGGATCGACGCTGGTCCTGCTGGCCAATGCAAACACGTCGGCAGAAACAGTCGCCGCAGTTACCGAGGCGCTGTATACCGCACGGGACGAATTCATCGCCATTCACCCCGCCTTTAACCGGATGGACCTGAAAACCCTCGCCGGAGACGTCCCCGACCTGCCGACCCACGATGGGGCTGCCAGCTATTACGACGCCAACGGCATCACCGGCGGATAGTTCCGATGCACCTTATGACACCGATAAAGAATACCGTTGCGGTGTTGATCGTAGCAGGTGCCGTGGTTTGGGCGCTGGATATTCTGCAACTGTTGGCGCTGAGCGTTTACAAAGAACAATACATGTCCTTTGCATTGGGGCTCACCCTTGCTGCAATCTATCTGCCAGCCGAAACAGAGGTCCAAACCGATCGGACTTTCGGCTGGTGGTTCGGGGTTGTCGCCGCAATCGCGGGGTTTGTGACCTGCGGATACCTTGCGGTGATGTACCCGGTTCTGTTGCCGACAATGATCATCAAGCCGATGCCAGCGGTCATCTGCGGCTCGATCGTGATCCCGCTCATGGTCGAGGCCCTGCGACGGGTCGCTGGCCTGACGCTGTGCCTGATACTGGTGACGTTCCTGGTCATGGGCCTGTTTGCCCACCACCTGCCCGGCCTGCTGGAAGGGCGACAGGTCCGGCCCGGGCGGCTGATCAGCTATCTGATGATAGATCCCAACGGTATTCTTGGCCTGCCGTTGCTGGTGACATCCACAATTGTCGTGTCATTTGTTCTGTTCGGAAATATCCTGAATGTTGCGGGGGGCGGCGCGTTCTTTACCGACCTGTCACTGGCTGCAATGGGCCGGTTTCGCGGCGGCACCGCAAAGATAGCCATTGCCGCTTCGGCGCTGTTCGGGTCGGTGTCGGGCAGTGCGGTTGCAAATGTTGCATCAACCGGGGTGATCACCATCCCGATGATGAAGAAATCCGGCTATTCTCCATCTGACGCCTCAGCAATTGAGGCGTCAGCCTCGACCGGGGGGCAATTATTGCCGCCGGTGATGGGGGCCGTCGCCTTTCTGATGGCAGAGTTCCTGAACGTTCCCTATGCCGAGGTTGCGCTGGCCGCGCTGATCCCCGGATTGCTCTATTATTCCTGCCTGTTCATACAGGCCGATCTGTTGGCCGCGCGCAACGGCATCACCGCGCTGAAATCTGCCGATCTGCCGCGCGCCATGCGCGTTCTGGCCAAAGGCGGACATTACATCATTCCATTTGCGGTGCTGGTCACGGGCCTGTTCAAATACAATCTCGAAGCCGAACGCGCCGTGGCCTATGCCACTGCCGTAACGCTGTTTCTTGGGGCGTTACGCAGCTATGGGCCAACCCGGCTCACCCCGCACGGGGTGTTTCACGCCGTGGTGAGCGGCGGCAGAACCGTTGCCGACATCATCATCATTGGCGCCTGTGCTGGGGCGATCATTGGCGTTCTCAATATCACTGCGGTGTCCTTTGGCCTTACGCTGCAACTGGTCAGCATCGGCGAAAGCAGCTTGTTCCTGTTGCTGATCACAGCCGCCATTCTGTCGATCATCATGGGTATGGGCCTTCCGACACTGGGGGTTTATCTGTTGCTGGCAACCTTGACCGCGCCGTCTCTGGTTGAACTGGGCCTGACCCCGATCAGCGCGCATATGTTCATCTTTTTCTTTGGGATGATGTCGCTAATCACACCACCAATTGCAGTGGCTGCGTTTGCTGCGGCCAATATCGGCGGTGCGCCCCCGATGAAAGTGGGCTGGAAGGCGGTGCAGTTTTCATGGCCCGCATTTGTTCTGCCGTTTCTGTTTGTCTATTCACCGTCCTTGCTGATGATGGGAGACCCGTGGCGCATTGTGGTTGCCGTGGCGACAGCGGTTCTTGGGGTCTTGCTGATCAGCTCCGGGCTGGTTGGTTACGCATCGCGCCGCCTGTTGGGTTGGGAACGCGTGGTCGCGGTTCTGGCCGGGGCCTGTTTCCTTTTGCCCGATGACGCCACACCCTATGGGATCTGGATCAATCTGGCGGGTCTGCCGTTGTTGGCGGTTATTGCTCTCAGGCTGATGCTTGCGCGCGAAATTCCCGGCCTGGGCAAAGACGACGACACCATAAACGCAACATGAATCAGGATGTGCCATGAGAGATGCAGCGAAACCGAACTTTATTGTTTTCCTGACCGACCAGCAGCGTTGGGACCATGTGGGGTGTTATGGCAATGAGGTGCTGAAAACCCCCAACATCGACGCCCTTGCCGAACAGGGCACGCGATTTGACAAATTCTACGTCTCGTCGCCACTGTGTCAGCCAAACCGGGCGACCTTGATGACCGGACGCACGCCGATGGTGCACGGGGTGCGCACCAACGGCATCGCGCTGGATCGCAACGCGGTGACCTTTGTTGATCTGCTGCGCGCTGCCGGCTGGCGCACCGCCCTGTTCGGCAAATCGCACCTGCAAAACGTCACCGGTCGGCCCCCCGGACCGCGCCCACCCGCGAACCCCGACCGCAAAGCGCCTCCAGCCGAATTGCAAGAGGCCACGCGCGGCCGTCGCACGGGTGCGGACTACGATGCCGAGGTGAACCCCAAGTGGCATGATGATCCGCATCGTGCAGTGCCCAAAATGCCCTATTACGGGTATGACACGGTGCGACTTGCTGCGTCCCATTCCGACCGGGTGCAGGGCGATTACACCAGTTGGTTCAACGCCCGCCACCCTGACCCGGATTCACTGCGCGGCAAGGCCAACGCTTTGCCTGACGAAACGATCAGCGTGGTTCAGTCCTGGCGCACCTCTATCCCGGAGGAGCTGTATCCAACGGCCTATATCGCTGATGAAACCATCAACTATCTGAAATATCATCAGGAAAGCGCCGAAGGGCGGCCCTTTTTTGTGACATGTTCGTTTCCTGATCCGCACCACCCGTTCACGCCTCCGGGGAAATACTGGGACATGTATGATCCCGACGACATTCCGGTGCCCGCGTCGCACCACAAACCGATGACCGGCGATGACATGCCTCCGGGCCTGTGGTTCGCCTATGAAAAGGGCGCCGCCGAACCTGACGCCCAATGGCCGGTGCCTGTCAGTGCGCGCCACGCCCAGGAGGCCATCGCCCTCAACTATGGCATGATCAGCATGGTTGATGATGCGGTTGGCCGGGTGCTGGCATCACTGACGCCCGAAGTGCGGGCCAATACGGTGGTGATCTTTACCTCGGATCACGGCGATTACATGGGCGATCATGGGGTCATTCTAAAGCTGGGACTGCATTTTCAGGGCGTCGTCCGGGTGCCGTTTGTCTGGCAAGATCCCGAAGGGGCCAAAGGCGAGGTTCGTCAGGATCTGGGTGGCACGATTGATATCGGGGCGACCATTTTGGCGCGCGCTGGGTTGCAGACCTATTTCGGCAATCAGGGCCACGATCTGTTTGATGCTGATGCCGCCCCACGCGAAGGCATCCTGATCGACGATCACGGCATGGCGGTTTTCAAAGACCCAGAAGCCAAGGCAGGTCTGATGAGCTATATCACCGATGAATGGCGTCTGTCGGTCTGGGAAGGCTCTGACTGGGGCGAACTCTACAACCTGGTCGGGGACCCCGACGAAATGACCAACCTCTGGAGCGACCCGGACCACGCGGCGATGCGACAGTCATTGTTGCACCGACTGCTGCGTGAAATGATCTCTCTGCGCGACCGGTCTCTTACACCCACATCACTGGCCTGACGGGCATTTGGGCCGTGTTCCACAATCGCGCGGATTCCTGAACCCGGCGGTGGGGTTGTGATCACCAAGCGTTGCAGGCTGCACTGTCCCCGACAGGTCCGGATTTGTTCATTGTGCAAACCTCGCGGCGAAACTCGTTCTTTTTGCTGCGCGCGCCAGTCTAGAACAGGACAATCAAATCTGGTCGGTTGTCCAATCCCGTCACCACCAGAACAACAAATGAACGACTAAGCCGTCCGGGTATCGGGCAGCGTCATCGCCAGACCGTTGCGTAGACAGAACGGGCTTTGACGGGGGCTTCACCCATCTGCTGGCGGCATATTTCTGCGGTCGGCTTTGAGGAGAGTATGATGACGGAACGCAAGGTTGCAGTTGTGACCGGAGGCAGCGCGGGCATGGGGCTGGCCACCGCTCGCGAACTGGCGCGACGGGGATATGATCTTGTGTTGTCCTCGCGTGATCCTCAATCGGCGGCAGAACTGATCCGAAGCGATTTTGATGTGCAGATCAAACTCGTCGCTGGCAGCATCGCAGACCCCGGTCTTGCAGAACGTCTTGCCACGGCTTCCGAAGCTCTGGGCGGCGCGACGGCGCTTCTGCTCAACCACGGCGGGCCGCCAGTCAAGCCGATCATGGCGTTGACGGACGACGATTGGACGGGCGCATTCCAGACGATGGTGACAGGCCCCTTGCGTGTCATGCGCGCACTGATCCCGCAGCTTCAGGCCAACCCAACCGGGCGTGTGCTGGCGATCTCCTCCTTTACGGTCAAAACGCCGTTTGCCGGGATCGGCCTGTCGAATGCGCTGCGCGCAGCGCTGGTCAACGCGCTCAAGACCGCAGCGCTTGAACTTGGGCCGGGTGGGGTTCTCGTGAATGCGCTTGCACCGGGATATGTCGAAACGGACCGCATCCGGGAATGGAACGAGTCCTATGCCCGTCAGGAAAACACAAACGTGGAAGAAATCCGCGCCCGTACCCTTGAGACGATTCCGTTGCGCCGCTACGGAACGCCCGCGGGTTATGCGCGTCTGGCCGCATTTCTTCTGTCGGAGGACAATGATTACGTGTCTGGCCAGCAGATCGTCTATGATGGCGGTCTGGTTGTGGCAAACTGAAAGGAAATTTCATGCCTGCACTGCTTCTCGCCCGGGTTCAGATCAACGATCCGGAAGCCTATAAAGACTATGTCGCACGCTCCGGTCCGGCTGTGGCGGCCTTCGGGGGGCACTTTGTTGTGCGGGGCACCCCGCCTGAGATGCTGGAAGGCACCGATGATGGTTTGCGCACAGTGGTTGTGTCGTTTCCAGACGTCGATACGGCACAGCGCTGGCATGCGTCAGAACAATACACCGAAGCGCGCGGATTTCGGGCCCCGCCAGTGGCAGACGCCACGTTTATGTTGTTTGAAACGGACGTCCCTATCGCCTAGCCATGGCCCCGGCACGTTCCGGCGCGCATCGCGCGTGGCACTGTTTTGCGCGCCGTGCAAAAGCCTTGCCTGCTCGGTTTTCGCCCGGTGATCCAGGCATTTCGAAGGCATCACATTGCCTCCTCCACCATGCCCGAAACGATGGCGGGAATGCATCGGGAGAACTGTTCATCCTGATCGCGGCCTTCAATAACCTCCTTGATCTTCTGCACCGAAGACCTGCACACTGTTCACCAACCGAACAGGAAATCCCATGCCCGCACGCACCACAACCAATGCCGCCTCACCCTACAGGGAGGTCCGGGCGGTAACACGCGCCTTCGACCTGATCGAGGCCGTGGGCGATCTGGGGTGGGCAAAAATTGGTGAGCTCGCCACCTACACCAACATCGACCGTGGCACGCTGTACCGGCTGATTCACACGTTGGAAAAGAAGGGCTATCTGACCCGGCGCGCCGAGGACGGTGCAGTAACGCTGACCGAGCGCATCCTCCATCTTGGCGATGGCGTACGCCACGAGGATTTCGCCACCGAGGTCATGTCGAAACTCATGCCCGAACTCACCAAAACGATTATGTGGCCAAGCGATTTTGCCACGCCAGTGGCGGGGCGCATGGTGATTCAGGCCTCCAGCCACAAATACAGCCCGACGTCCGTTCACCGTGGACTGGTGGGCAAGACCCGGCCACTCCTTCGCTCGGCGTTGGGGCTGGCCTATCTGGGTTCGCTGGACCACACCGACCGGCAGCACATTCTCAACGTGAACCGCCGGATTAACACGCTGGACGTCGGGGACAGGGCGATATTGGCCAATATTGATCGTTACCTGGCAGAGGTACATCAGCGCGGTTACGCTTTCTCGGCGGGATTGATCGAGGAGAATATCAGCGCCATCGCACTCCCGGTAAGGCGTGGTCAAAAGCCGCTTGGTGCCGTCAATATCGTCTTCTTCCGCAGCGCCATGTCACACGCCGAAGTCGCCGCAACCTGCCTCAAGCCACTTCGCGAATGCATCGCACGGGCAGAAGCTGCGATGCAGACGCAAACCTGATCCCGACCCCTGCAACCCGCTGCCATCCGCCATTTTGAGCCTTTGAATTTATCAGGACCGAAAACTGTGACCCCCTGCCCGTCAAGTTTGTTCACGAACCGAACATTCACCCTGACAGCGCTTGCACAATTGTTGCGGCGTGCCAGTCTCCCCCGAGACAAGCGTTTCTCGTCCGACTTGGGCCCCACTGAAATTGCAAACGCGCAGTCCGTCAGAAAAGGGAGATACTGAAATGGTCAATCAATGGACCGAAGCGGACACAAGCCGTTTCGTCACCGTTCGCCACGAAGACACGGATTACCGGGTTCACTACAACGATTGTGATCCCAAAACCGGCGGCGAGGTGGTGATGATGCTGCACGGTTCCGGCCCCGGTGCCACCAGCTGGTCGAACTTCAACCGCAACATTACCCCGCTGACAGAGGCGGGGTTTCGCGTGATTCTGATGGACGTACCGGGCTGGGGCAAAAGCGACCCGATCCTATGCACCAGTTCACGATCTGACCTGAACGCCTGTTTCGCCAAGGGGCTGATTGACGAATTGGGCATCAAACAGGTGCATCCTGTGGGCAATTCGATGGGTGGCCATAGTGCGGTGGCCTTTGCATTGGCCCACCCGCAACATGTGGGCAAGCTGATCCTGATGGGCGGGGGCACCAGCGGCGTTAGCAGTTTCACCCCGATGCCAGCAGAGGGCATTCGTCTGGTCGGAAAGCTGTACCGCGACCCGTCGCTTGAAAACATCCGGGCAATGATGGAAACCTTTGTTTACGATTCCTCCAACCTGACCGACGAATTGTTCCAGGCCCGGCTGGCGGCCATGCAGGCCTGTTCCGAACACCTTGAGAATTTCGTGGAAAGCCAGCGACTCTTTCCGGCTCAGTTTTCCGATTACACACCTCGCCTGCGCGAGATCGGGGCCGAGACACTGATTATCTGGGGCCGCGACGACCGTTTTGTGCCACTCGATTTCGGATTGCGGCTGGTCGCCGGAATCTCGGATTCCCAGCTTCATGTCTACAATCGCTGCGGACATTGGGCGCAATGGGAACATGCTGATCGGTTCAACAGGATGTTGCTGGACTTTCTGACCAACTGACAACAAATCCGGGTGCAGGACGCAGCGGCCAATTACAGTGGCTCTGATCTGGCACCCTTCTTACTACATCAGAGCAGTTCCGCATCCCCAATCACCCTCGGCGCCAGAAGCAGGCTACATTCGAGACTATCGCCAAGCTCTGCTGTGACCGATTTGAGCGACTTCGCCATTAATTGGACAGTGTCGCTTTGCCCTTAAATCGGCTCTGCCTCAATCTGTGTGGCGGAGGGGCAGCATTCTTGCCCTCAACAGTTCTGGCCCGGCTCGGCCGTACATGGCGCGTTTGAGGGTCTTCAGACGATTAATCTGACCTTCTGCTTGGCCGTTGCTCCAGGGCATCTCGATAGCGTTTTTTACCGCATCGAAATCCCGGTTCAATGTGCGTGCGAAGCGCACGATGGGCGCCAGGTCGGTTTCGATCGCGTCGTCG
>NZ_QBFD01000009.1:75443-88811 GCF_003335585.1 Sulfitobacter sp. DFL-14
AAGGTATGTTTGGTAGCTGAAATGATTCGAGCTAGGTATGCGTCAGGGTTGGAGATTTGCTCTGCACTGCCAGCAATCTGGTTTTGGACCATTAGTGTTTTCGCGTAACCTATTGTTGAAATCGCTTTCGTTAGGGTAACCTGAGCTATTCTAAGCATCTTTCCAAACTCGAAGATTATTTGCACCATAGCGCGCTCTGTTCGAGGCGTACTGGGATAGAACTCAGACAGGACTGTCAGACTGTTCCAAAACTCTGTGTTTGAATCTGGCGTAGTTTTTTTTGTATATGATTTTTGTGGTTCTTTGTGCCGGACATTTCGACCGTCTGTGGCGGTCATTGTGGCTGTATCATCAAGGTTCTGTTGTGGCTGATTTATGGTGGTGGTTTTAGATTCTATCGTGGCAACAGGTGCTTGGGTTCCTTCTGTATTGGCCTGATCCACGCCCATGAGAACGTCTGTAAGCTTGTCAATGATTGCGCGGGCTTGCACTAGCGTCGTACTGGCGCGGCGCATGATGTTGCGTGTTCCTTCCAAGAAAGTACTTACGTCTTCGCCTACGGGTAGTCTTAAACATTCCATACGCAGCTTCTGGATATAGGAGCGAAGACCGCGCAGCTCATCGGCTTCCTGACGACGCTTTTGGGCGAGGGCAAAAAGTTCTTCTGCCCGTGCCAGGAGAGGGGAAAGGTCAATGCCGAATGCGCCGATAACCTTCCCGCCGCGATGAATTGGGAACCGTTTCCCGTTAGCACTGTCTTTGCGTTGGATCAGCCCAACTTCTTCTAGGCGTTCTAAATGACGCCTGAGCTGTCGCTCGGTGATCCCCTTGGCTCGAAAGCAAAGTGTATTATTGGACGCGTAGACGGTAAGCAAAGTTAGTGGCGAAATAGGTCTATCGAGACCTGATTTGGAATCTTTGCAAGGGAGGCAGCTGAGTAGAGCATCAATCACCATAACAGAGGCTGCGCGCAGTCCGAGGTCTTTGGAGACGGTGTTGACCGCGGCCATCAAATCTCGCCTCGTGATCGGTCTGAAAGAAGGTTGCTGCTCGATGCTGCCCATTCCCGCAAAGGCAATGGGCTCCTGCAAGGCACAGTTATCCTGCGCCTCGACTGCTGAAGTCGCGACTTGTTCCTGTTTCATATGATTTCAGACGGCAAAATGCGACCGGGCACCGAAATCGGTGTTGCAGTGATTCGTTTTTGGGAGTACCAATATAGTGCTAGTAAATCGGGACCCTCTGGAGAGCTTCACCGCCTTCGGGGGGTTTCTTTTTGCGCGCTTGTCTGCCTCCTTGTTGTTTGCTTCTATCTTTTCCATAGGTTGGCCACGGCCAACCGTAACGAAATCAATGGCTTATCGTTTGTGGATCTGCGCCAGCTTCATGGATTCTTTTTCCACTCGTCGTAGAGTCTCTCAAGGTTGGCTTCGACAAAACCGATGAAGCCTCGTTCTTTCTGTTCCGATACCTCGATCATAAGGCGCTTGCCCTTTGCCTTAAACGAGACCGGCCTGTCCTTTAATCTGGACAGTGGGTTAGGAGAGGCAGCATTTGCCGCCAAACCTACAGCCTTTTTGCTCTTGCCTTCAGCAGCCTGAAGCGCCTCAATGAGAGCGCTCAGCTTTTCAGTTGGCGTACCATTGTCAGGAACCAGCGAGAGCATTTCAGCGTCTGTCACAGCAGTTTCGATCTTGATGAGTCGCCTGAGTTCGAGCCACGGTCGCCGCCCTGCCTCATGAGCAGCGCCAATTGCATAGATCAGCACATCAGGAAGATCGCGCGCTACACTTATCAGCTTGCTGAGGGTTCCCTTGTCGACTGCGAGGACATCTCCGATTTCAGCCCTGGTGAAACCCTGTTCTTCGAGCTTGATTGCGAAGATAGCTTGTTCAATGAAACTTCGTTCGAGGCGAGCGGAGTTTTCTAAGGCTTGAGAGACAAGTGCCTCACGTTGGTCCATTTCCTTGATGTAGGCTTTGACCTTGATCCCAAGCGCCCGACAGGCTGCGATTCTTCTGCGACCATAGACAACTTCGTAGCGAGGGCCGACTCCACGCCGATACCGAAGCAGGGCAGGAAGCTGTTGACCAGAAGTCCGGATCGACTCAATGAGATCGTCAAGCCCCTCGGCCACGTCAAACCTGTCTGCAATTTCGGAATCCGAGATTTCGCTGACATCCACTTCTTGGGCAGCTTGGGCCGAAACTTGAGAGAGCACGTCTGACATGCTTTTCAGCGAGCGAGGGGCTCCTTCGCCGGGCTTCTGGTCGTTCTCCTCGACAGCCGCAGAAGGTTTGGAACCCATTTGCGCTAGGCTTTTGGCAAGTAGATCACGCTTCATTGCTGCCTCCTCGACCCCATGCGGATTGGATCATCTTTTCGATATCGTTTGAGAAGCTGATCACGGATTCCAAGGCGCGATCATAAGTCTTCCGGTTCTTCGAGCCGGCAAGATCCACCTCGAAGATTGTCTTCTGGGACAAGCCAGCTTCGCTTACGGCAGACGACTTAACGAATGGGGACTTGATCACACTGTCACCAAGCAACTGCCTGATCCATTCGGCCAAATCTTGCTGCGTACTTATGGCTGTGTCAAACCGGGTCAGCAGATACGCAAAATTGTCGTAGGCGCCGATCCCTCCGTTGGAATGAAGTACTTCCAAAACACCAGATGCCATGGTGAGAAACTGGCTGGCTGAAGCGAGGTCTACGCGCTCGGGGATAATGGTCATGAGCAGTGAAGTTGATGCGCATACTGCCGACATCGTGAGATATCCAAGCTGAGGGGGGCAGTCGATGAGGATAACATCGTACTCGTCCTCAACCTGGCGTATCGGATCTCGAATCCGATTGAAAAACACCGGCTGCTCACCACGGCTCAATGCCATAGGGGTCTCTGTTTCAAACTCCGAGAGCATGATCCCTCCAGGAACCAAGTCCAGATTGGGAAAGTAGGTCTTACGTAGAACGTCGGTGATCGGGACTCGGGATATTTCGCCGTCGTTGTAGCGGATTGCATCATAGAGCGTTCCGCCCTTACGGAAATCGATCTCGGGCTGATATCCGAAAAAGGTCGTGAGCGAGGCTTGCGGATCTGCGTCGATCAGACACACACGATAGCCGCGTAACGCTAGCCTCATCCCAAGCGTTACGGTCGTTGTCGTTTTGCTCGAGCCGCCTTTGAAGTTAACAGTGGACCAGATTTGCAGTTTGTCGCCCTGACGTCGACCAGGAAGGAACTGGTAGGGGTCTTTAGCGTTCTGTGACAGAATATTGCGGATCTCGAGAATCTTCTCGGCGGTGTAGAGGCGTTTGTTGTTAGAGCCTTGCTCGACATCGGGGATGCGATCGTCGAAGTGAGCTTTTCGCAGATAGCCATCGCTTACACGCAACAACTCTGCCACTTCAGCGGTAGTGAAGCTCCGAAGCGTCTTTTCTTCTTTTGGCGCTAGGAAGAGCTTGGACATGTGTTCAAGGGCTTCGGAAAGCCGGTCTGCGTCTGCTCTTAGTTTATCATGCAGCACTGGATGCATTTTTGTTCGTCCGCCTCACATCGTCCCGTCTGCGTTACTCGATATAGGCTACCGTTCGGAGCATCGGGAAACGCGAAGGACGTATTTTTTCTTCTTTTCACGTTACAGCTATGACGCGAGAAATGGGGAAACTCAAGAAAAAATGTTTGCGGCCGTCTTGTGCTGACGGAGGAGGTAACCACCATATGAAGCGCTGACGTTAAGACAGCGCATCATGACTTCATGCTAAGCAGTTGGTTTAACTAGATTATCTTATACAAGATTTATCCACAGGACAACATTTCACCCCGGCGAGGGTGAGCAGTTGAAACGTCACTACCAGCTTCAGTAACGCAATTCATGCCGCTCTGACCACTTATAGGTTCTTTAGCGCAGCTCTGGCGATTCCTTTGTACAGCCCAAAGTTTGAACGATCTAGTGACTGCTGTATGCCGTATCCCGTTACTTAGAGAGTAAGCCTAGGCGTTGAGCACGCTCCAGCAACATCTTGACCGAAGACGGTTGCCAACTGGTTCGCCCGCGCGGTGTGCGTTCGCGCATCGCTTCTAAGCGGACGCAGATCGCCTGTAGCGTGATATCAGGGTCTGCACCCTTGATGGCGGCGACGATGGCCGGCAGGCGGTCGTCCGTCTCGCGTCGCCCGGCACGGCCAAGAACGGCTTCAGACAGGAAGCCGTCGCGCACGTAGGCCTTCACGGCACGCCGCAGGCGGCTTTGCGTCCAGCGACGCGCTTCGGGCAGGGGGGCATTTACGATGCGCAGCACATCTTCCCAGGCCATGTCTGGGCGCAACCGGCGGACATGTGGCACCCAATCCTGCGCCGTCTCGTTCAGGCGCTCCATATATCCATCCTGGCGCGCCAGACGGACCTTGCGCAACGCTGCAGGATCCTTGGCGCGCAGACCAGGGTTCCCACCGACGCGTCCCTTGTTGCGTGCGCTGGCCAGCCCCGCTTTGGTACGCTCACGGATCAGCGCGCGTTCGAACTCGGCCGCCGCGCCCAGAACCTGCAGGGTAAATTTGCCCTGCGGGGACGCAGTGTCGATTGGGTCCAGCAGCGAGCGAAAGAAGGCCCCCTTGGCTTCCAGCCGTTCGATCACCTCGAGTAGATGGGAGAGTGATCGCGCCAGGCGGTCGATGCGGACTACGACCAGCGTGTCGCCCTTGCCGATCCGCTCCAGCACGCGCGCAAGCACCGGCCGGGCGCGATTGCCGCCCGAGGCTTGCTCTTCGAATATCTCGGCGCAGCTTGCGGATTTCAGGGCCTGCGACTGGGGCAGGGGGGTCTGATCCTCTGTCGAGACGCGTGCATAACCGATTAAAGGCATCAAAACAGGCCGTTTGCAGTTTCATATACCGTCACTAAACGACCGTTTGTAAATGAATGCAAGAAAGTGCTCTCACGTTGTGTTCGTCCATGGTCCCTTGGTTTCCTAGCGCTGACCGCGATCTGAGAGTTTCCACCGGCAGTCGCGCGCGCATTCTATATAATGAGCGGCGGCAACCGTCACAAAATCACTTGGGTAATGTGCAAAAAAATAGTATTTTGCACATATGAAGCCACAACCGTCTGCATTGACTGATGATTTCGATGACCCCCTCATCACAATCGAGGAGGATGAAGAGGCTCACGAAGAGGATCTCTGGTTTTTGCCTGGGCCACCCGAGGAGGAACCGGATGATCTGCCTCCTGGGCCACGGGCGGAACCGCCTGATACCGTGGTCATCGAAGATTGGGAAAAGGCAGAGGGTGCTCATACTGCGCGGCTGGCAAAGGTGGCTGGACGCCTGGGTGCTATGGATGACCGGTTGCTGCGCGGCCCGGAGGGCTGGCGGCACAGACTGGCTCTAATAGAGGCGGCGGATCTCAGCTGGTTCGCAGGCGATCGTGTGAGCCCCGATCGGCTGGCGCTTTGGGTATCCATGCGTTTATCTGGAGTCCAGGATGACTCAGAAGCACTGGCTCGGGCCGGATGGGCTGTGCGACGCCTGACAGGTGGTCCGGAGCCAATGGTAGATTTGGCGGCCTTCCTGGATCGGCGTGATCCTGAGAAATTCGAGGATAATGCCGAGCGCTTTGACGAGCGTGCTGGGAGCTGGCTGGACGTGATGACAGCTGCGGTTGACCTCCACCCGATCACGCGCGCTTGCATGGGGTTTCACCTCTGGAGTCTGGCTGGCCTCGGCCAATATGGAGACCGGATTGAGGCCGCTGTGACTGCTGGCAGGATCGCGGCCAGCGACGGCAATGGAGCCGTCTTTGCGCCGCTGGCCATGGGCGGGGCAGGGGGCTTAGGTGCGTCCGGCCGTCCAGCCGACAGATTGGCCCGCTGGCTGGATGAGATGGAAACTGGTTGCCTGACCGCGATGCGACATCTCGACGATCTCGAAGCATGGGCAACGCGGGCGGAAGCCGAGACGGCGGCGCTCTCGGGTAAAACCCCGCCAAACTTGCTTGTGGCCCTGACCGAATGGCCCCTCGTTTCCGCTCCTATGGCCCAAACCTTGACCGGTGCCAGTCGGGCAGCGGTTCAGCGCAACCTCGCATGGATGGAAGCGCGAGGCCTCATCCGGGAAGTGACTGGGCAGGGGCGGTTCCGGATGTGGCAGGCAGCGACCTGAAGAGGGCCCGAAGGTGATCCAGAACACGCATAAGCACGCATATGTTAAGTTGGCTCTTGGCCAAGAGTGCGCATGACTCGGGCGCACCTGGGACGAATACTTCTCGGGCGAAAGCGGCGCGCCTAAGACCCGCAGCAAGAGTTAAGTCCGCTATCCGCGTCGGACCCGGGGTCATGCCAGCCAAGTTCGCAGAACGTCAGAAGGCCGCAAGCATGTGGACTAGGCCTTTTTCGATGTTCTTCCACGGCTTCTTGCCCACGGTATGTAAGAACCAACATCTGGTACCGCAGATATTTTTCGTAAAGAACTGCATGAAGCGACAACAGATTTTGTGACCCACAGGCCTGGATCAAGGACTTATGGAACTCCCAGTCATATCGGAATCAGGATCGGAGCGACCACGCCCTGCGCCAATGGCTGCGGGAACTGGCGAATAAACGTCGCCGGTTCGGATATCGTAGTTAGGGCATCCTTTTGGCCAGAGAGGGTTTTGAAGTGAACCATTAGAAGCTTTTCCGTCTCTATCGCGAGGAAGGGCTGGCCGTGCGCCGCAGGTGATCACGCAAACGCGCACTGGGTACGCGCAGGCCCATCCTAGTGCCGGATCGCGCCAATCAGCGTTGGTCGTTGGACTTCGTGTCCGATGCCTTTGCTAATGGCCAAAGGTTCCGTGTGTTGTGCATCGTGGATGACTGCACGCGCGAAGCCTTGGCGGCCACTGTGGTGGATCGCTCACTGTCAGGTGAGCGGATGATCCGCGAACTGGATGACCTGATCGGGAGGCTGGGTCAGTTGACTTTCTGACCCACGATCAGATCAAAGCGATGACAACGGCCGACCGTATCGTCAACCTCGGCACTCGTCAGGGGTATGTTACCCCCTGGATCACGACGTCAGCGGAAAAGCGCCCTTAGGGGTGCCACAGCCTCTTGCCAGCTGTCACGCGCTTCTAGCCGGTCGATCCAACTCGCAACTCCTGGGTACTGGTCCAGTAAAATCCCCGCTTGATCGCGATACATGAAGGTGGTCGCAAGATAGAAGTCGGCAAGGCTGAGTGCGCCTGCGATCCAGTCCTTGCCGTCGAGTCCGGTTTCCAGAACGGCAAGGAACTGATCTGTGGCTTTTCGTTCCGCTTCGACCACAGTCGGATCGGGATCGCCCATGCCGAATTTCTCTTTGAGAAACAGCTCAAAGGACAATTTCTGCATCGCCGGGCCAAGGTGGATCGCTTGCCACCAGGTCCATTGATCGACGAGGGACCGCGCCTTGCGGCCCTCAGGATAGAGGCCCGCCTCGGGCCGAAGCCCCGCCAGATAGGCACAAATTGCCCGGGATTCCCAAAGCACGAAATTCCCGTCCTCCAAAACGGGCACCTTTGCATTGGGATTGCGAGCGAGAAATTCCGCCGCGCGGTTGTCCCCGGCCCGGATGTCGACCTGGACGATTTCGAGGTCCACGCCCAGTTCGTGTGCCACCGCCCGCACACGCAGCGCATTGGGCGAGAAATTCGCGTTGTAGAGTTTCATGATTTTGTCCGCCTCTATAGTTACTGCGGCGCCCGAAGAAGCACCGCCCGGTTTTCGGTCAGGAAATCGGTAACCGACTGTCCGGACTTGCCGGTGAGCGTCTTGAGATCGTCGCTGGCCACATCAAGGTAGCCTTCGGCGATTGCCTGGTCGAAAGAGACGAAAACACGCGCCATGAACTCGGGCAGGCCATTTGCGATCATCGCCTGCACCATGTCTTCGGCCGGCATCGGAACGTAGGGGATGTCCTTGCCGGCGATGTCCGACAAAAGCGCCGCGATATCGGCCTGGCCGGTGGATTCGGGCCCGGTGATGTCCAGGACCTCGCGGTCGGTCGCATTCATCAGCGCGGCAGCGGCGGCGCGGGCGCAGTCGGCGCGCGTGACGTAACTCGCCCGTCCGTCCCCTGCCGCGGCAAAGAGCTGCCCCATGTCGATCGCCTGCGGTCCGCTCATAAGCAACAGATCCGTGTAAAGGTTGTTGCGAAGGATCGTGTAGCTGGCGCCGCTTTGCTCGATCAGCTTCTCGGTGTTCTGATGATCCTTGCTGAAAGTGATGGGGCTTTCGGGTACCGGGCTGGCAAGCGAGGTATAGACGATGTGGTCGATACCCGCCTCGCGTGCGGCGGTGATCGCATTGGAATGAGCCGCGAGCCGTTTGCCCGGCTCCAGATCGTCGGTGGAGATGATCAGGATCCGCTTGCCGCCCGCGATGGCCGGACCCAGTGTTTCGGGCGCGTTGAAATCGCCTTGGCGAACATCCACCCCCTTGTCCCTGAACTCGGCGAGTTTGTCGGCGTTGCGCGTGACCGCGATGATCGGACCGGCGCCCGCCTCGATCAGTTGATCGATTACCTGGCGTCCAAGCTGGCCGGAGGCGCCTGTGACGATAAATGGTCCGTTCTGAAAGCTTGCCATGGGCGTATTCCTGTTCTTTGAGAGAGAGTCAGCCGTGGATGTGAACCTGCGCGGGGTTGGCCAGCTTGCCGCGGGCGAAGTCCCAGCTCGTTGTCAGGATTTTGATCATGACGTCGACCTCTGACCCATCGCGCGGCGCAAAGGCCATGACGGCATTTGCCGGGATGTGTCCGGCCGACGCCATCGGGTGCGGTTCGCCCCATCCCTTGGCGATGAGTTCATCGACCGCCGCCAGCGGCAGCATCATGTGCGACGAACCGTCATAGGAGGGATGCACATGGGCAAATTCGCGTCCGATCATGAAGGCTTCACGCGGGCCGCAGGCATGCGCCACCGGCAAGACCAGTGCTTCGGCGCCGGGCACCGAGATGCCCGACCGGCAGCGCTCGACGAAGGGCAGGGCGAAGGCCTTCTCCTTGAAAAATGCGTGGATCTCTGCCGAGGAGTTCTGCGACACCTGCTCATGCGGGGCGCAATCGGTGGTGTCGGGGCGCGGGCCCTGCCGCGGGGGAAGTTCGAAGCTCATGGTTGGTCCTATCCAAATCTGAACGCGCTTTCGACCGCGCCCAACACGTGATCCTCGAGGGTCTTCTCCCCCCGATCCGCAAGCGCAGCCCCGGCCACGACGTGCAACGGGATCAGATGTTCCTCGCGCGGATTGGCATCGCGTGCGCCGGGCGCCTGATCCCACTCGGCCAGCATGGCATGGCGCACTGCGGGGTCTTCATGGGTCACCGCACTCGTGAGCCATCGGTCAAAGTCTCCGCCGTTCACCGGGCCGTCCGGTCCGCCCCTCATCGCCCGCATCATCTTGCCCATGTTATGATAGGTATTGCCGGATCCGATGATCAGCACCCCTTCGTCGCGCAAGGGCGCCAACGCGCGACCGACGGCAAGATGCGCCTCGGGGTCGAGATCGTCGCGCAGGCTCAATTGGACGGTGGGGATGTCGGCCTCAGGAAAAGCCACCTTTAGTGGAACGAATACCCCGTGATCGAAGCCACGCGCAGCATCGGCCCCGGTTTGGAATCCCGCGTCTTCTAAAAGTGCGCGTACGCGGGTCGCCAGCGCGGGCTCGCCCGGCGCGGGCCAGGTTAGCTGATAGGTATGCTGCGGAAATCCCTGATAGTCGAACAGCAGAGGCGGGGCGGGGTTGGTCTGCAAGGTAAAGACCCGCTCTTCCCAATGGCCCGAGATCACGAGGAGCGCCTTGGGCCTTGCCGGCAGGCTCGCAGGCAAGTCCTCAAGGAATTTGCGGTGCCGATCCCAGGCGTCAGGCGGGTTCCAGTCCATGAAGAAACAGGGGCCACCCCCATGGGGAACAAACAATGTCGGCTGCTTTTCAGTCATGTTGTCGTCCTTTTAAACCCAAGTCCGAGGCTATGGGCACCCCCGTGGCAACTCCGCAGCAGATCAGATTGGCGCTGCCGGAACTGCCGGTGCATAGGCCGACTTGACCGCACGCACGCGATTGGCGGTCAGCCACGAGACGATCAGGAGTACCCAGGTCGCCAGAGCCGGCGACCAACCCGGATCGCCTGCGCCCACATGGGCCCCGAAGGCGAGCACCAGATGCCAGAACATTGCCGCATAGGCCCAATCTGCCAGCACCGCCGAAGGGCGCCAGAGGATCACAACGGCACCGACGATCTTCAAAATTGCGAGTGGCCAGATGATGTATGTGGGATAGCCCAACACCTCGCGATACATGCCCGCGACCATGTCGTGGGATGAGATGTAGAAGGCCGCCGCACCCAGATAGACCAATGCCACAAGGCCGGTCGCGATCCAGTAGACATATTTTGCCACGTTGTCACTCACTGCCGCTCTCCCGGTTTTCGGCGGGTTGTTAGGCTGCCGTTTTCCATATAGTATCATTAGGTGCCTTGCTTCATCAGTTAAAGTAGGCACTTAAAAGTAACTTACTTTCGTGGGCTGCGAGGGCTATCCACAATGAAAAGCGTCCAACCAGCTTCCTGCCCGATGGAGGCGCTGCTGCGTGTCATCACGGGACCTTGGACGATTTATATCCTTTGGGTTCTGTCCGAACAGGGTCCACAGCGTTTCGGCGCGACCAAACGGCTGGTGCCTGGAATTTCCACCCGGGTCCTGACTGAGAGGCTGAGAATGCTGGAACATGCCGGCGTGGTCTGGCGCGAGCAGGCCATGACCATCCCGCCCGCTGTCACATACGGGCTGACTGAACGCGGCGCGGAGCTGCGCGGTGTGCTGGACACCCTTGGATCCATTGCACGCCGCTGGGAGGCGGAGGGTGCTTTCGACGGGACGGCACGCTCGGCGGAATGATGACGTCCGTCCTGTTCGCGGAATAATCCCGCGCCAGAAAGCACCGCGAACGGAGCACGGCCCGAAGCTCATGACGAATTGAAAGCCGCGTTGGGTATGCCTGACAGGCGGCACTCACTCCGAACGATCCGCCCAGGTTTGCGGCTTGCCGCCACATAAAAATCAATTTACTGTACCGACTAGACGGTACAGTCAAGTTTGAAATCCCGCAATGCTGCACAGGACAGGAAGAGCGAGATGCGCGAGAGAAAAATGGCCGAGGTTTTGTTCGGCGCGCGGGAGGTCTTCTTCCGGTGCGGTTATGAAGGCGCCACCGTCGATGCCATTGCCGCCGAAGGGAAAGTGTCGAAGGCAACAATGTATTCGTATTTCCCGACCAAGGAGCAGCTGTTTCTGAGCGTCGTGGAATCCGAATGCGGTCGGCTTGCGGAAGAGATCCTCCGACCCTTGTCCGCAGGTCCCGAGCCGCGCGCCCAGTTGGAAAAACTTGCCCTGCGCATGATCGATCTCGTTCTGGACGAAACCTACATCCGCCTTCTGCGGACGTGTATCGGTGCCACCGAGATGCTTCCCGAGGTCGGGGAGGTGTATTTTCGTGCCGGACCGAAACGGGCACGCGAACTCATCAGTAAAGTTCTGGAACGCCTTTCCCGGGAAGGCGCGCTTGAGATCGACAACCCCCCGCGTGTTGCGGATCACTTCATACATCTTTGCGTTTCTGGACTGTTGATGCCACGCCTGCTGGCCGTGCAAAGAACAGTCGAGCGGGACAAGCATGCGGCCGATGCAGTCACTGCATTCCTGCGACTCTACGGGAGCGGACATAGAGTAGAGCTCTGAACTGACCTTGCTTTCCGACAACGGGGCAGTGCTCCAAATCTCTCAATAAAATTGCCGAATGGACAGTGAATAATGACCATACAATCCAAAATGCAGGCAAAGAATGCGTCACCAAGGATCCTCGGCGCTGCGCGGGCAATTGCGCACAGAGAGGGCGCGGGAAAGATTACGATCGACGCCGTCGCGCGTGAGGCCGATCTCAGTAAAGGCGGGGTCTTATACAATTTTCCGACCAAGAGAGCGCTTCTTGCCGGGCTGCTTGATGAGATGCTCGCAGAACATCACGAACGCCTGGCATCAGTCCCGGAAGATCGCAGATCCCGCACCCTGCGTGGGCACCTGGAAGCAATCGTGCAAGCCAGAGCCGTCGATGACGACCTCTCGATGGCGATTCTCGCGGCTGCCGCGTCAGATCCGCGGCTGCTCGATCCGCTACGGGCTGAACTGACCGGCGACCTTGAGCGTATCCTGTCCGACACACAAGACACTCCGGGTGCTATGGTTGTCGTCCTAGCGATCCAGGGACTTCGGTTCCAGAAACTTCTGGGCCTTCCCGACGGTGGCGCGGATCTCAGGGGACGCGTCATCGAGCAATTGAGGGCCATGATTAATGAACTCGAATAGAGAGACACGAAGTTTGAAGCGGATCGTTTTTGTTATTGCGGTAGCGGCCGTGTCGGCCGTTGCCGTCCCGTTTGTTTCGCCGTTCCTGACCGATGTGCTGGCCCAGACCGCGACGGACACCCTGGAGGCAGAAGTCGATACAAGGCCTGCAGCGAACGTGGAGCGACCAGTCACGGTCGAAGTGACCCGTGCGCTCAATCGCGTCGTAAGTCAGTCTCGCAGCGTTGCAGGCCGCGTCGAACCTGCTCGAACGGTGGACCTTGCGTTTCAGATACCCGGGCAGATCATTCGCCTTGAGGTTGAGCCCGGCGACACGATTCGCGAGGGCGAGGTGATCGCGGAGCTCGACCAAATCGATTTCGAACTCGCCGTCGACCGGGCTCAGGCGTCCTACGACCTGGCGAATTCCGAACTCGCGCGCGCCTCGGACCTCGCCGATCGTGGCGTGGCGTCCGACGCGCGCCTCGACACGGCCCGCGCGCAGTTCGTCCAGGCAGAAGTCGCGCTCCGCGAGGCAGAGCGGCGCCTGTCCCAAACGAAAATCGTCGCGCCATTCGACGCGATTGTGGCGCGCACCTTCGTTGAAGAATATGTCAACGTCACGTCGGCCGCGCCTGTCGCGCGTCTACAGGATGTCAGCGAGATGCGGCTCGTGATCTCCCTGCCAGAGGAACTTGCGGCCATTGCGCGGTCGGCACCCGATGCCTTCGAGATCGTTGCAACTTTTCCGGCTGTTCCGGGTTACACCGCGCCTCTGGTGCTTCGCTCGTTTGCGACCGATGCCGACCGGACGGCGCAGACCTACGACGTGGAATTTGCGATCACGGGTGATATCGACCCGCGTCTTCTGCCCGGGATGACTGCGGATGTGCGCATCTCCATTGCCGCAGAAGCAGATCGCCCGCAATCCGTGATTGTCGCGTAGCCCTTAATTGGGCTCTGCCTCAATCTGTGTGGCGGAGGGGCAGCATTCTTGCCCTCAACAGTTCTGGCCC
>NZ_QBFD01000010.1 GCF_003335585.1 Sulfitobacter sp. DFL-14
GGGTCAATTCTCAGTGACAATTTATGGGGCTACCGGGTCAGTTCTCAGTGACAATCAACACATTGGTCATTTGATGGAACCTAAACAATTTACGAATGAGGTCAACGGCTGCAAAGTCCGCATTTTACAAGTTCGTGTACGGCGCAGCGAAGGGTCATTATGCGGTCAAAAGGGGCTGTGAATCCTTAGCGGCTTATTATGCAAGCAGCCGAAGTCGACCCCTAGAACTTCCACTCTTGATCCCGAATAAACTGCAACATGTTGATGCACCGTAGGTCGCGCTTACCGCAGACATCTGGAATGCGTGGGCTTCTTTCGGATCCAAATGCTTCCTCTGTCACAACGACTAGGCGCGGGTTGTGAGACAGCGCGAGAGAGATGACCATCGGATCAGCGCCGGACTTCCCCTTTTTGGTATCTACAAGGCGCGGGAACTCGGCCATGATGCTCGATAGCTCCGCTTCATATTGATCGAGTTCGACAAACAGAGCTGGCCGATCCTTGGCCCATGCGAACAAGTCATCATGTTTGCGTTCCAGTTCTTCCAGAACGTCGTATGCGGCGAACAGCTGCCCTGACTCGATCAACTCGTCAAGCCGCTTGTCCCAGAGATCAGGAAGGATATCAGGCGGGTAGCTTCTTTGATAGGCGTGGACGAGGGCGCTCGTATCAATACTGTACTTAAAGTCAGAGGCCATGCGTTATCCTGTGAATGCCCGTTCTTCGAGCTTCGGGAAGTGCCGAATTCGCAGGTTGTTGAAATAGCCTGATGCCTCGTTCAACGTCATCAGGTCCTGGCGCACGCCGTTGAGCACTAGCCTGACAAAAGGTCGACCAAGTTCGACAAATACGTCCTGTGGCGGGTTCTTGCTGAACTTCTTCTTCGACTCTTTGTATTCTGCTTTCTGGCGAGCTTTCAGAGCGCGCCATTCTTCGTTGTATTGCTCTGCCTTCGCCCGGTAGAAGCCGAATGTTGTGCGTTCAAAGGTTGCCAGACGCCGCAAGAAGGCTTCCCGGCTGACGCCAAACTGATCGCTCACAGTGCGAATATCACTGTCTGACCAGCCCGTTGACTTACCCGGATGTGCTCGAACCATTGGAGCGCTAAGAACATGCTCTTTCGGCATAAGCGCCGCCGCCGCGACGTGATTGCAGAAGACCTCTATCCGCTGTTCTTCAGGGGGGCGTGTGGTGTCCACGTCCAGATCAGAAACACCGCTTAGATTGAGCAGTAGATGTGAAAACTCGTGCAGCAGGCTAAAGGTTCTCCGGTTTGGCACATCCCCCCGGTTTACGGCGATAATGGGCAGCACTTCCGCAGCGAGTGCGAAGCCGTTGACCTCATCCGTCTCTATTCCACTCATCTGGAAAACCAACACGCCATAAGCCTCGATAGCGCGCCGCCATGCCTTAAAAGGTTCAAGTGTCCCTTTTCGCCGCCATGTCTTTTGGTCCGAAAAATTGACCCCAAGGGCTTTGCGCACATCTGCGCCGACAGTCTCAGGATCATCTAGTACAGAAGCTTTCAGGCCGAACTTTTCGAGATCGTCCCCAGCTGTCTGAAACAGATCGAGCGCCACTTCACGGCGTTGCTGCGCGCGTTCCATCTCAAAGCGCAATGCAGGCGAATATTCACCAAGCCGGTCCCCAGGCAATCTGCGCAGATCGCGCATCGGCTGGAAGCCTTCGGGCGGCTCAGGCAGATAGAATAGGCTAACAGGCCGCTTATACAGTTTTGCGATATTACGAAGTTGCTTGATCGTTGGTTTCAGATCGTCGTCAGCATCTTCCCAACTGAGGTACCGTTCCTCTTTCACGTTCAGCTTGCGTGCGGCATCCTCGGGTGAATACCCGGCCTGTTTCCGCGCCCAAATAAGTACGGACTCAGTGATATTGGCGCGTGGCGTTGGCATTCGAAAGCTCGCTATCTACGCTAATATCGTAGTGGAATTTATGAGATGACAAAGCCGGACTATTCCTCATTTCAAGAAGTCTTGCACAACCGACGGCTTTTTTGAAATCAGCGCAAGCAATACCTGCGCTGGTCCAGTAGGACTGCGCCGACCGTGCTCCCAGTTCAGCAGCGTGCCTTTGGCAACGCCGATACTGCGAGCAAACTCCGCCTGCGACAGGCCGGTTTTGGCACGCACATCTGCGACATCAATCTCAGGCACAGCAATCTCGTGGACATGAGCATCAGCCCCCTGCCCTTTCGAGAATGCCTTCGCCTCTTCGAGGCCTTGCTTGATGCTTTCAAACGCACTCATTGTTTTTCACTCCACATACTGACAATCTCCTTGCTCAGTTCGACCGCCATTGCTTGCTCTTTCGTCGTCAAGTTCGCCTTGTCGTTCTTGGCAAAAACAGTGACCAAGAAAATCGGCATATGCCGACCGCCAAATACGTAGATCGTCCGAAATCCGCCCCGCTTGCCCCCGCCTTCGCGGGGAATACGCACTTTTCGCAGACCACCACCGAGCGGAGTCCCCGCCTCGGGGTTCTCGGCGATCCACACGACGGCAGCTTCACGCTCGTCGTCGGACATAACTGCCTTTGCCCGGCGCTGAAATTCCGGAAGTTCTACAACCGTTTGTAACTTGGTCATCAGATATACGTCATTGGCATATAAGTCAATGACACACTCATGTTATTTTCCCGTCTTGGTATGCGGTGAGCATATCAGCCAGCACATCGTTGAGCCGCCTGCCCTCTTTGTCTCTCAGTTCATTCAACTGACTCCGAAGGTCGGAGGACACGTAAATGCGCCAGTACGTCATGTCTTCGTTCAACGGTGGCCGACCACGCCTTGGAGCGGGTGATGATTGAACGGTGTCCGTTGATCGGTTGAAGCCATTTTTCCGCCCTGCGGCTGCGACCGCCTCAACGTCGGCTCTGGGGCGAGAGTTTTTCGTCTTGCGCTTCAACCCTGCCCCAATCTTCGGCTCTGAAGCTTCCTCTTGATCATCATCGCTCAGATTCAGGAACGTTCCTGCCATCATCCTGCCTCCAGTATCTGCGCCAGCTCTTTGCCAAGCGTGGCGGTGTTGCTGATCGCGCTCTTCACTGACTGACTGTCTTGCAGCTCAAAAAGGGTTCTGCCTTCGGCCATAACCCTTTCAAACGGCGCTCGACGCATAAGTTCGGTTTGCAGGCGCTCTACCCCTGCCCCATCCAGCTCTGCCAACAGCTCTTTGTGAGATGTCGTGACGATTGCAGCGTCAGTTTGAGTGATCAGGATGCGAGCTGGCACCGTCCGCCTCGCGGCACGCCCCGCGTCCCGGATCATTTTTAGGGCCGCACCTGCCGCATCGCCATCCAGGGCACTCGGGCGCATTGGAACGATGCAGAGGTCAGAGGCAGAGGCGGCGTAGGACGCCATCAAGCCTGCGACTCCTTCGAGATCGACAAAAACCAAGTCATGGTCGTTGCCTGCCGCCTCCAGCGTGTCGAGTATCGTGCTATCAGAAGGGTCAGAGATGACCTTGAAGGGTGGCTCCCCAAGGTTCTCTTCATTGCGCTTACCTAGCCAAACCCGTGCGATGCTTTGCCGTGGGTCAGCGTCAACGATGGCAATCGAGAGGTCTTCGTTCTTCGCGAAGACCGACGCCAAGGTCAGCGTTGCGGTGGATTTACCACAGCCACCCTTGGGTGAGAGGACGCTTACAATCATTTGTCTGCTCGTTGTTTTTCTCTCTTATGTGACGTGCCACAAAATATGTCACGTCATTTTTTATATGCGGCATATTATATAACGTGATATTTTATACGTCATATAATATGACCTATTGCTGGCGAGCCGCCCATTTGCGGCAGAACCCGATGAACGCGCTGTCAGGATTTCGCGGTGGCTCCATCCCTTGTTCAAGCAGACCCATGACCCATACCCGCCATTCCTGTTCGATGACATACACATCCCAGCCCGGCGCGGCTTGTCGCGCAGCCTGAAAGGTTTCGGGCATGAGCTTGGTCGTATATCCCGAACCGACGATAAGCTGCTGTGAAACACGGCTGCGGAACGACACCATGTCGTCTTCCATGCTCACCGAATAGTCGGGCAAGTGATCAAAGTCGCACAGCGCCCGGACGGCTTGCCGAAAGTTGCGGATGGCATCGCTCGAACCGCACTTCTTTTGAAGTTTTTTTAGGCCGATCTGCCAAGACTCTTTCGAACCACAGTGCTTTCGCGCAATCTCGTAAATCCGGCGCTCGATTGGCTTGCGAAGACGGAAATAGTCAGGGTGAAGGGTTAGGACTTCGTTGGCCTCAATGGCCTTGAACAGCCATTCTGACAGCTTCAGACCCCATTCGGTAACGCGGCCATCGTGTCGCTTTCGCTTGATTTTTGCGCCCTCGATCAGGCCGAAGGCCTCCCACGTTTCTTCACCGCCCGTCTTGATCGTCGTCCTGAGACGAGTGCTGTCCAGGCGGTCGAGGGAGTCACGCAGCAGGTCATAGTCGTGACCGCCGGTGTGGCGATTGCTGAACTCCAAGAAGTCTTGCGCCTGGAACTGGATTTCACGGGAGTAGGGGCGTCCTTCGTTGCGCGCCGCCATGATCTGGCTGATCGCAAAAATAAGGATGTCCTTGTCGTAGATGTTGGCAATGCCCTTGGGACCAGGCGTAACCTCAAGAACAACATCACCATGCTCGTATCTTTTGACGTCGCGAATCGGCTTCTTTGACAGCGTGAATATCGGATGCTCCATGGACGCCATGTCGCTTTTGATGACGGCATCGGCCACGTCACAGATGAACAGATTGGCCTGGGGATGGCGATCCGGGAGGAGGGGGCGACGGTCTTCATCCATGAATCACCTATCGGGATAACAGCTGCACTCTTTTTGCTATCGGGATATTAGCTGCACCACAAGCGCTATCGGGATAACGGCTGCACTTTTCCGGATAATACCTGCATTCTATCGGGATATTAGCTGCACCACGTTCTTGTAAGTGATTGAAATAGTTTATTTAATCTCCTATTTCAGAATGCGTAACACGGATTCTAACACATATATAACACCCAGCTTTGCAGGCTGACCGAAACCGCAAGCGCACAGGTTCAGCCGCGCGATGGGAAAACGCCCCTCACCTTTGCAGGGGAAGGGCGCCCGGAGACATCTCCGTTCACGGCCATCGGCGTCCCCGCCTGTACCGCGAGACCATCCTACCATGATATCTTTGTTCCACAAATATCCCGGAGGTGAATGCCCCGTCAGGGGCAGAGGAGGCAGAGCCTCCTGGTCGCCTGCGGCGACTGAAATGCCTAGAAAAGGGCAAAGCGTCCGATCTGCCGCTACGCTTTACTCCCCATAGAATACGCAGGCGTTGACGCCCGTGGAAGTCGCCGTCCACGTCGCCCCGATCAGCGCGCATGTGGTGGGGTTGCTGGCCAGGAAACGCGGAAGCGTCACCGTCAGCACCAAAGCCAGAACGACACCGCCCAGACCCACCCATGGAAGCCAGCGACGGTCCTGTCGTTGTTTTTCGCGAAGGTCAGCAATCAAGCGCAGCGTGTTCGAATGGGCCGTCGTGGTTTCCTGAAACGATGCGCTTGATCTTTCAGCGCTGTCTAGCAGAACCCCAGCCGCTTTGTTTATACGCTTGAGGCTGTCAGCAATCCCACCATCGACGGTTTGGCCGATCAGCTCGCCATATTTTTTCGGGTTGGACTGGTCCCGCGCTGCGAAGGCCGCGATGCGCGCCTCCGTCGAGACCGCGATCTGTTTTTTCGCCACGGATTGCAGCTCGTCGATCCGGTTGGACATGCTGGCGACAGCCGTGGCCATGAGATCGAGGGTTTCGCGCAGCTCAGCGTCGGAGAGGGCAGGGAACTCCGGTTGGTCTGGGTCAGGCGTGTCGGTCATGGCGGGTCATCCTTTGGATCACTGGTCCTGCGGGACAAACAGCCCCTTGAACTCGGGGTCGGCGAAGTAGCGCAGCTTTTGGGCCAGCGCCGAGGGCTGCCCTTGCACGCGCAGGAGCTGCAACTCGGGCGGCATCTGCATGATTTCATCGGGGGTCAGCAGATCGCGGCCTGTGAGGTTGTTGCTGAAGCTCGGATTGTCGCCCGGCTTGTAGCTGTCGGTTTGATAACCAGCCGTTTCCTGGCCGATCATCTGGCTCAGCCACTTGGCTGTCTCGAAATCATTCACGCCGAAGACCTGTTGCACCCCGGCATTGGCGATGAAGGTGCCCGCCCGTTCGCCGTAGAGGTCCCTGAGCTGGCTCATGTCCTGCAAGATGGGCCAGAGTTGCAGCCCATAGCCCGCCATCAGCCCCATAGCGCGCTCCACGGCCTCCAGACGGCCCAGGGCAGCAAATTCATCCAGCAGGAACAGCGCAGGCCCCAACGTGGGGTTCGAGGCCTTCTGGCGCTGAGAAGCCCCCTGAGCGCCATTCTGGGCCGCTACGGGCTTCTGAGACGCTGCCAGTGTCGCTGACACCTCAGCGTCCCGTGCGATGTCCTGGAGGGCCTGAGACACCAGAAGGCGCAGCCAGCGGCTGTAGGCATCCATGCGGTTGGGGGGCAGCACCAGAAAGACGGAGGTGATCCGGTGGCGAAGGTCCGAGAAGTGGAAGTCCGAGCGTGACAGCACTTTGGCAATGCGCGGGCTGTCCAGGAAATGCGTGTGGCGTTGTGCGTTCGACAGGACCGAGGCGGCTTCCCGATCCGCCTTGCCCAGAAACCGATTGGCGGCGCGGGCAATCAACCCGCCCGCCGCATCGCTGTCCTGCATCAGCTCCAGCAGCGCGCGCAGCTTTTCCGGGGGCAGGGTGAGATATTCCCGGACGGTGGCCAGTGTGCGCCGGTCACGATCCTCGTGGCAGACGCAGAACATGATCAGCCCGCCGAGGATGGCTTTGGCTTCCTCGTTCCAATGCGCTTCCGAAACCTGCCCCGGCGGGTCCATCACCAGCGCCTCTGTCAGCGAGGCGGCATCCTCGCCCAGATCGAGGCTGTCTGGCGTCAGCCGGTCGAGCGGGTTGTAGGCGGCGGAGGGCATTCCGGAGACCTTGCCAGTGTTGCTAACACCGAACGGATCGAGGACATGGACCGTCCCGAACCGCCGTCGCGCTTCCCCTGCGATCCGGGCATTCTCGCCCTTGGGGTCGATGACCAGCACCGAGCGTTCCGCCGCCAGCAGGTTCGGGATCACGGTGCCGACACCTTTCCCGGCCCGTGTCGGGGCGAGGGTGATCAGATGGGCGGGGCCGTCATAACGCAGCAGCCGCCCGGTGTGCGGATTGCGCCCGATCAGAAGACCATCATCCCCCTGGAGTTTCTTCAGCTCCTTGCGGTTGGCGAAGCGGGCCGAGCCGTGGCTGTCGCCGGACAGCCCGAAGTAGGCATCGGCCCCGGAGGTCTTGCGCCAGTACTGGAACCCGAAGACTGCGCCGATGAGGACAGGCGGCGCGATGATGACCCATTCCCAGGCAGAGTGACCAAGCGGAGGTCCGAAAGCTGTCATGGCCACGACGCCTCCGATGATGAACCCAATCATCGCACCGAACAGGACAGCGCCGATCATCCAGCCCAACAGGATGGGGGTGAAGATCAGCCGACCGACGAACCGGAACAGTCCGTCAAAGAGGCGGATCACGCCCCGCATCAGGACGGCGTTTCCGGGTCAGAACTGGATGGGGCAGGGGAGGGGGCATCCCAATCCGCGAAGGCCTTGCGATCCTGTTCACGGGCGAGGTTGCGCACGAGCCGGTCGAGCATGGCGGCAGCACCGGAATCCCGCTCCGCCAGATCGAGGAGCGCGCCACCCAGGATCACCTTTCGCCTGGTATCGAGTTTGCGCTGTCGAGTGGCTTCCCGGTTCTTCAGCGCCTGAAGACGGGCTTTGGCCTGGGCATATCGTTTCTCGGCGCGTTCGAGTTCCGTCTCTGCCATATCGCGTGAATCCATTTTTAGATTTGCGGGTGGAGAAGTTTGACTTTCAACCTCAGATGGTAGAGCTTACCCGTAGGCCTGTAAAGGACAAGGGCGCACTTATGCAAACTCTTCACCTACGGTTCCGAGATTTGCGTGCGATCTCTTCGGGGCGAAGCCCCAGCCGATGGCAGACCCCTTCGATGCGACGCGCATCGAAATGGGAGACGGCATCGCCTCTCCCAAACCCTCTCCGACCAACCTTGGCGGTTGGATCGCGTCCCGCATCACGACACCCTGACGGCATCCGGTGCCCCGTGGTCGGGGCTGGATTGCCGGGGGTGACGCGCTTGCGGGCTGCGCGGATCGTCGGACCTGTCGGTGCCGATCATTGCTGGGTTTGCCGGTGGCAAACCGCCAGTGAACTGTCCCCATATCCCGCCCCCCATGAGGCTGGGGATCTGGGGGCAGCTCACTGGCAAGCCCGCGCCTCAGAGGACCAGAGGTCCACTTCGGGCGGGCTGTCTTTTCCCCTCCGGCTCCAGCGGTGCGAACGCGCACTGCGGTGTCAGCGGGCACCCCGGTCCGGGGCACGGGCCTGCGGGGAAAAGACCGTTGCGCAACTCTCCGACGGCCCCGGAACACGATGTTCCGAAGCCGTCGGCTTTCGCCCAACAGGGAGGTCGAACCCTGCCCCGGCCACGAGGGTGACAGGGCAGACTCCAACCTCATCATGCGCTGACGCCCCGGCTTTTGTCACGGGCCAAGAGCCGGTCGGCATGGGTATGCCCGGCGTCTCGCATCGGCAGCGTTTGCGTCTCCGTCGAGGGGCACGCTGATGGCCAGCTACCACCTCTCCGTGAAGACGATCAAACGCAGCGCCGGACGCACCGCGACGGCGGCGGCGGCCTACCGCGTCGGCGAGCGCATCGAGTGCCAGCGCGAAGGTCGCATCCACGACTACACCCGCAAGCAGGGCATCGAGGAGACGTTCATCGTCGCCCCCGAGGATGCGCCCGAATGGGCCACGGATCGGTCCAGGCTCTGGAACGAAGCCGAGGCCAGCGAGACCCGCCGCAACTCCGTCACCGCCCGCGAATGGGAGCTGGCCCTGCCGTCCGAGATCAGCGCCGAGGATCGCTCGCACATCACCCGCCAGTTTGCCGAGGAGCTGGTCAGCCGCTACGGCGTGGCCGTCGATGTGGCGATCCACGCCCCGCACCGCGAGGGCGATCAGCGCAACCATCACGCCCATGTTCTGACCTCCACCCGCAAGCTGGAAGCCGAGGGGTTCACGGCCAAGACGCGGGTGCTCGATTCCGCGAAGACCGGCGGCGTCGAGATCGAGCAGATGCGCGGTGTCTGGGCCGAGCTGCAGAACCGCGCATTGGAGCGCGTCGGAGAGGCCGAGCGGGTTGATCACCGGTCCTTGGAGAAGCAGCGCGAGGCGGCCCAGGAACGTGGCGACACCCTGTCCGCCGAGGCGTTGGACCGCGACCCGGAGCTGAAGCTGGGGCCAGCGGCGAATTCGATGGAGCGACGGGCGAAGGCGATGGCCGAGCGCGAGGGCCGGGAATACGTGCCCGTCACGGAGCGCGGGGCCGTGGTCCATGCGGCCCGCCAGGCCCGTGCCGCGTTCCGCGAGATGCGCGAGCGACTGGAGTTGGCGCGGGAGACCTATGGCACGGCCCGCGAGGAGGGGCAGGGGCGTGTGTCCGCCGGTTTGGCGGCACTCCGGGCAGCGACATCGAAAGAACGCGGGCCGCGCGCATCGAACGATATCCGGGAGCGATTGGCGCGGATCACTGGGCGGGACGGTCCAGATCGGGAAGAACCGGAACGCGGTGGGCAGAGTGACGAAGAACCGAAGCGTTCTGTGCAGGAGCGGTTGCGGGAAGCGCTGGACAAGGATCAAGGGGCCGGGCGGGATGCAGGTGCGGAGGAGGGCGAGAAGCCGTCGATCCGTGAGCGGCTGGACGATGTGTTAAATAAACCGCGTGAGAGGCTGGAGATCGAGGATGAACCGGAGAGGGATCGGGAGATCGAGAACGAACGCGAGATTGATCGAGAAATCGACCGTGACCCGGGCCTCAGTCACTGACCTGCCGCCATCTTCGACAGGATCGAGGCGGTGTGTTTCGACGCCTCCGGGACGCTGGGAGAGATGAGGTTCATCTTTTTCGCCTTGGCCAAAGAGCGATGGGAAAGCTAACGAGATGATGCGGCCGCAAGGAATCCTCTGGATCATCGGCGATAAGTTCCATATCACGTCCACATGCAGACATACCCCGCCATTTGTTTTGTAAAAATCGGACTCGCCGTATTGCTATCGGCGAATCTGATTTTCGGTATCGCAAAAGCTGATACCCATCAGGCAGGCGTGGGTGAAACAATCTTTGAAAACACTGTTCTAGCCACCGATCTCGCTGATCGTGATCAGGCTGCTCAGGAGCAAGGGGCGCGCGAAAGCGATGACGCGGCCCATGGTCCCGGTGATTGCCATATCCATGTCATCGTATTGAAAGAGGCAAAGTTGACCTGCGACCGGTCGTTGGTCGACAGTTCTCGACAGTGGGGTGACGTCCCTGTGATCCTTGCCTCTGTCCAGGGTTATTACCGTCCTCCGCGAGGGTGATTTAACCTTTCTGTGATCGAGATGTCGCAAATCCTGTCATGGCACAGGACTTTGTAGGATTATTTGACAATATGGCCGACCGTTGAAATAGCGAACTTCGTTCGAGGCCGTTTCAACGGATAAAATCCGGGAGCAAAATTTCATCAGGTGACCTGAATGGGTTTTGGAATCCTTCCCGTCCTGGAGTGCAATTATGAGACTGAAAACGATGTTCCTGGTTTCGCTGGCGATAGTCGCATTGGCCTTGGCCACGACCATGACAAGCCGTGCGGAAAAACCACTGGTGATCAGTGGCGCGGCTGCGGCGGAGCCGCATGATGATGCCGATCATGCCGGTGAAAGTGCCGATGCTCACGGTGACGACGATCATTCAGATGAAGGCGGTAGCGATATTGTCAAATTGACAGGTGAGGTCGCGCAGGAGGCCGGGATCGTGCTTGAGCAAGCTGAACTGGACGCCTTGGGCGAGTCTCTCAGCCTGCCGGCAGAAGTTCGCTTTGATGCAGACCGGATGGCCAATGTATCGCCAAGGGTGAGCGGTGTTATTGATCGCATCTTTGCGGGTGAAGGTGATACAGTCGAGTATGGAGACAGACTCGCATTGATTTCCAGCCGCGATCTGGCCACGCTGAAGGCTCAATGGGTCACTGCGGAAACAAGGAAATCACTGGCGGCGCAGGCATTGGAACGTGCGGAGGGCCTGTGGTCCAAAAAAATAACTTCCGAGGCGACGGTCCAGGCAGCCCGTGCCGAGCATGAAGCGGCAAAAGCCGAGAGCGAAGCGGCAGAAACGGAGCTGCATGCGGTCGGCATCGATCACGCGGCACTCGAGAAGATTGCCACGGCCGAAGATGGCAACAATGCGAATGCCTATCTGACTGCACCGCTCTCCGGAACGGTGATACGACGCGCGGTCACGCTGGGGGGAACCGTGACAGCCGGCGATTCCAGCGCCGAGGCACTGTTCACGATTGTCGATGACAGTGTGCTTTGGGTTGATATCGCGGTGTACAAACAGGACATCAGCCGCGTCCGCATCGGAGCGCCGGTTGCCCTGAAATCGGACGATGGCGATATCATCACACAATCTACGGTGGCATTTGTATTGCCGGTCATTGATGAGGTTTCCCGCACGGCGACGGCGCGTGTGATCGTGGATAACAGGGACAAGGCCCTGACCCCCGGGCAGTTCGTGATCGCAGATCTCAGCGTTGGCAATGCCAGGGAAGTGCTGCGCGTCCCGCAATCCGCCGTGCAACTGGTAGAGGGGCGCTCGTCCGTCTTTGTCCCGGTGGACGGCGGTTTCGCACCGCGCCCCGTCATGATCGGCACAACGGCTGGCGGCTATGTCGAAATCCGCACCGGGCTGGAGGAAGGCGACCTGTTTGTCTCTGACGGTGCCTTCACACTCAAAGCCCAGCTTGAAAAAGACGCTTTTGGCGACGGACACGGACATTAGGATAGCTGATCATGACCGATTTTATGCACCGCATCGCCGGCGGATGGCTTTTGGCCTCCATCGCGGCTTTTGCGATGACGATTGGCGGGCTTTTTGCGTTTCGCGCCTTGCCTGTCGATGCCTTTCCGGATGTGACGCCATCGCTGGTCCAGGTCTTCACCGAAACCGAGGGGCTCGCACCGGAAGAGGTTGAACGCTATGTGACCTACCCCATCGAAACGGCAATGTCGGGTCTGCCGAAACTCAAGAACATGCGCTCGGTCTCGAATTTTGGACTGTCGGTGGTAAACATCTATTTCGAGGACGGCACGGATGTCTATTTCGCCCGCCAGGTGGTGGGTGAGCGGCTTGCCGAGGCGCGTGGCAACATCCCCGAGGGATTTGGCGACCCGCAAATGGGGCCGATATCGACCGGGCTTGGCATTATCCTGTATTTCCGTCTGGAAGACCAAACCGGCGAACGCGACCTTGTCGAGATGCGTGAAATCCAGGACTGGATCATCAAATACCAGTTGCAAACCGTTCCGGGTGTCACGGAAGTATTGTCCCTCGGCGGCTACGAAAAACAGTATCAGGTCAGGCTCGATCCCGATGCGTTGCTCGCCTATGATATCCAGATTGCCGATGTGATCAGCGCGCTGGGGCGTGGAAACAAGACAGAAGGCGCGCAATTTCTCGAAATAGGGTCCGAACAATACACGGTACGCGGGGTCGGGCTTGCCCGAACGATCGAAGACCTCGCTGAGATTGTCGTTACCGTTGAACACGGACGCACCGTGCGTGTGCGCGACCTTGGCCATATCACCGTGGGCGGGGGTGTCCGTCAGGGACTTGCAACCGCAAACGGCGAGGGGGAGGTCGTTGCGGGTCTGGTTTTGAAGCTCTATGGCACCAATACATCCGATGTGATCGCACGGGTGCAGCAGCGCTTTCAGGAAATCAACGCCAGCCTGCCGGAGGGCGTGCAGGCAGTCCCCTACTACGATCAGGGGACACTGGTAAACAAGGCGGCCGCAACTGTGACCACGGCATTGTGGCAGGGCGCATTGCTTGTGGGGTTGGTGGTATTCGTCTTTCTCGGAGGATGGCGTCCAAGCCTGGTTGTCGTGCTGTCGATACCGTTCTCGGTAGGGTTTGCCTTTATCGCCATGCACATGCTCGGCATCAGCGCCAATCTGATGTCTTTGGGTGGCGTCGCTATCGCCATCGGGATGATGGTGGACGGTGCCATTGTCATCTCCGAAAATGTGGACCGCGGCTTTCAGGAGGACGACGGGTCGGAAGATCCGCGCTGGCTGGTTGCCCGCTCTACTGCTGAGGTGATCGCGCCCCTGGTCGCAGCGGTTGCCGTGGTTATCGTTGTCTTCCTGCCACTTTTTTCCTTGCAGGGCGTCGAAGGCAAGACATTCCGACCCCTGGCCGCTGCGGCAGCACTCGCCATGACAGGATCGCTTTTCTATGCAGCCCTGATTGCGCCTTCAATGGCCTTTTTCGTGATGCGCCGATCCACCAAGAAAGCTCCGGACCAGCCCGGACGTGTTGCATCCATGATCAGCGGCACAGCAGGGTTCTTTGTCCGCAACCGTTTTTTCGCGATCGTCCTGTGTGGTGTGCTGTTGGCTGCAGGCGGTTTCGCGGGATCGCGGCTTGGCTCCGAATTTACGCCATCGCTCGAGGAAGGCGACATTCTGATGCGGCTGACCATGGCACCCTCGATTTCGCTCACCGAAGCGATGGCAACCACAACGCGGGTAGAAAAGCGACTGCTGAAGAACTTCCCTGAAATCAAGTCCATTGTGACCCGTATCGGGCGGGGAGAAGTCGGCGCACATGCCGACCCGACCAATAGCGCGGAAGCCTTTGTCGAGTTGAACCCGGTCGAGCAGTGGCGCCCTGGACTGTCTGCGGAAGGACTGCGCACCGCGATTTCGGAAGACCTGGAATCCTATCCGGGGATTGTGGTGAATATCGGCCAACCCATCGCGATGTCCGTCGACGAATTGCTGACCGGCACGCGTGCCGAACTGGCCGTCAAGATTTTCGGACCGGATTCCGAAATCCTGTTGCAGCGATCACAGGTGCTGCAATCGCTGCTGCAACAGGTCGAAGGAGCAGCCGAGGTGCAGGCCGACCAAATTACCGGTGCCCCGCAGCTTGTGGTGACTGTGGACCGGTCAGCCCTTGGCCGCTACGGGCTTGATGTCGAGGATGCGCTGGATGCGCTGCGTGCAGCCGTAGGCGGTGCCGAGGCCGGATCCCTGTTCGAGGGTGTGCGACAGTTTCCGATCATGGTTCGTTTTGACGAAGATAGCCGCGACACACCCGAGGCGATCAGCCGTATCGTGCTGGAATCGCCCTCCGGAGCGCGGGTGCCGCTGGAGACGGTTGCCAATATCGGAACAGTAATCGGTCCGCGCCAGATCACACGCGAGGATGGCGAACGCTTTATCACGGTCCAGTCCAACGTGCGCGGCCGCGATATCGGATCTTTCGTTGCCGAAGCGCAGAAGTTGACTGACGCTCAACTGGAGCTGCCGCCCGGGTATCGTCTGGTCTGGGGCGGTCAGTTCGAGCTTCAGCAACAGGCGAACGCCCGCTTTGCCGTGGTCATTCCGATCACGCTGGGCATCGTCCTGCTGATCCTTCTGGTGACTTTCGGAAGGCTGAAATCAGCGATCCTCATCTTGTTGAACATCCCCCTGGCGCTGACCGGCGGCGCGCTGGCGCTCTGGTTTGCAGGATTGCCGGTGTCGGTTCCCGCCACGGTCGGGTTTATCGCGTTGTTCGGCATCGCATTGGGCAACGGCATGGTGTTGGTCAGTTTCATGGATGACTTCGCGCGTGCCGGGCGCGATCTGGACGCTTTGGCCATCGAAGCCGCAGGGCTGCGCGCGCGCCCGGTCCTGATGACCGCCATGACGACGGCGCTGGGGCTGGCACCATTGCTCTTCGCCACCGGCGTCGGTGCCGAGGTGCAGCGCCCGCTCGCCACGGTGGTGACCGGGGGGCTGGTTTCATCAACCGTGCTGACGCTGCTCGTAATGCCCGCCCTGCACCGCTGGTTCGCACCCCGACAAGGAGGGCATCATTCGCTTGTCGAAACGGCTCATGGGCAGCATGCGAAGTCAGCCTCGGGAGCCCTTACCTGATGGAACGAACGCGCTTCAGGCCTGCTTGGGTGCAGAATTGGCAGAGGGGGAGAGTTCGATGAACATGGCGACGTTTTCGGGCGCGACCCCGCAGACATCTCCAGCGGTTTCATCGTGGCGTGCACTGTCATGAGACCCGCCCTGATTTCCGCTGTAAGGGCATTGGAAGTCATCCAAAATGGTGGTTATCGCCGGTGCCAAAAACGGTTTAGTTTTGTCATTTATCAAAATAAAATAACGGTTTAGGGAGCGGAAAAACTTGGGGCGGCACCCGACGCTTCGTGCGCACCAATACAGAGCCGGTGATCCCCCAGAACCTCGATGACGCGACACTTCCCCGCATGGCCGGGATCATCCGCGTCAGCCATCCGAACCAGCTCTTCCCGAAGCTGCGCGAGAATGATCATGCGCCGGTCCACCGCCGCGAGCTGCTTGCGTGCGATCTCATGGGCAGGTGCGCAATCCTCTGACGGGGCTTCTGCCAAGGCCATCAGATCGGCGATATCATCGAGACCGAAGCCCAGTTCCCGTGCGTGGCGCAGGAAGGCCAGCCGTTCGAGCGCCGCTTCATCGTAGCGCCTCTGCCCACCTGTTGTCCGCGCCGGTGACGGTATCAGGCCCCGGCTTTCGTAGTAGCGGATCGTTGTCACCTTCACGCCCGTCCGGCGCGACATATGCCCGATGGAGTATTCTTTCATCATTGCCCCTTGAACCTATAGTCGCTGTAGATCGTATCTATCCTGAAACGATACGAATCGAAAGGAGCCGCCGTCATGGGTCACGGCCACCATCATCACGTCGATCTCGAGGCTGGCGACCGCCGCGTCTTCGCCGCCATCGCGGTCAATATGGGCCTGACGGTCGCGCAGATCGTCGGTGGTATCGTTTCCGGCTCGCTCGCTCTGATCGCGGACGCGCTGCACAACTTTTCCGACGCGATCTCGCTCATCATCGCTTTCGGCGCTCGAAAGATCGCGCGGCGACCAAGGGATGCAGAGATGACGTTCGGCTATGGCCGGGTCGAGGTCGTCGCCGCGCTAATCAACTACACCACGCTGATCGTGATCGGCCTCTATCTGCTTTACGAGGCCGCGATGCGCTTTGCCGATCCGCAGCCGGTCGAGGGCTGGCTGATCGTCATCATCGCAGGCATCGCGCTGATCGTGGACGCGGTGACGGCGGCGCTGACCTACGCCATGTCCAAATCCAGCGTGAACATCCGTGCGGCCTTCCTGCACAACGTGGCCGACGCGCTCGGCTCTGTCGCCGTGATCGTCGCGGGCACGCTGATCCTGCTCTACGACTGGCGGCTGATCGACCCGCTCGTGACGGTGCTGATCGCGGGCTATATCCTGTGGCAATCGTTCCGCGAAATTGGACCTGTGATCCGTATCCTGATGCTTGGATCGCCGCCCGAGATCGAGACAGACGCGGTTCTTGATACCGTGCGTGGAATCGACGGCGTGATGGGCATTCACCACGCGCATTTCTGGCAGATGGACGAACACCGCGCGGCACTGGATGCGCATGTCGTCATAGCCGAGGGGCGTTGGTCCGACGCAGACGCCGTGAAGGAACGGATCAAAGCTGCACTGGCTGACCGGTTCGATATCGAGCACACGACGCTTGAGCTGGAATGCGCGCGCCACGCCTGCGACGACCCGTCCGAGTTCGGCGGGCAGGGGCATGGCGACGAGCGGCACGGATGACCGTCTACTCTGTGTAGCTCTCGCAGCCGTCGATCCCGGTCCCCGTCGCGGCAAGGAGCCGATCCGCATCACGGAGAAGATCGGCAACCCGTCCATCCGCCAGGCGATACCGGACAAATCGACCTTCGCTGCGGCGGCTGACCAGCCCGCAGTCGAGCAGGCAGCGCAGATGGTTCGAGACGTTGGGTTGCCCCAATCCCGTATGACCGACAATTTCCTGCACGTTGCGTTCGCCTGATACCAGCGCATCAAGGATCGCCAGACGGCTGGGATCGCCGAGGCCCCGGAAGAGCTTTGCCCGCAGTTCCAGAGCGTCGGCTGCCAAAAGGTCGCCTTGCGCGTCGTTCGTCATCATATCATTGTCCACTGATACGTCAGCGGTGAACCCTTTCGCTCGCCACCTTGAAGAGGATCGCACATGAGCCAAGCCGAGAACAGCACGTTGCCTACGGCATCCTCACCGATCCGGATGCGGGTGCAGGGCATGGACTGCGCCAAGGACGCCGCCGAGATCGAGCGCGCGGCCCGGTCTGCGGGCGTGGCGACCGGCGATGTGAAGGTGTCTGCCGCGACCCACGTCATGACATTGCGGATCGCGGAGGGTGACTTGCCGAAAGTGCGGCCCGCGCTCGACGCGACCGGCTACGGCTTCGAGAAGATCGAGGACGGCGATACATCCTCCGATCCGGCCTACAAGAACCCGAGCTATCGCCGTGCGCTCTGGATCGTGGTCCTGCTCAATCTCGGCTACGGCGTGGTCGAGATGTTCGGCGGGTTCCTTTCAGGGTCGCAGGCGTTGAAGGCGGACGCGCTCGATTTTCTGGGTGATGGCGCGATCACCTTTCTGGGTCTGCTCGCCATCGGCTGGAGCCTGACATGGCGGGCGCGATCGGCAATGATCCAAGGGGTGTTTCTGGGACTTTTGGGCCTTGGCGTCGTCGGCAGCACGCTTTGGCGCGTTCTTAATCAGACGACGCCCGAAGCCGGGTTGATGGGAGCGTTCGCCGTAGGTGCGCTGATCGTGAATATCCTCGCAGTCCTGCCGCTCCTGAAACACCGCAAGGGGGACGCGAACATGCGGGCGGTCTGGCTCTTTTCGCGCAACGACGCCATCGGCAACCTCGCCGTGGTGATCGCCGCCGGGCTGGTCGCATGGCTTGGAAGCGCCTGGCCCGACTTGATTGTCGCGTTCGCCATTGCAGGGCTGTTCCTGCATTCGTCGTGGATGATTATCCGCGATGCGCGGAGCGACTTGGCGGAAACATAGGGTTGCGGACAAAAACCTCTTGTCAGAACCTATGCGTCAAAAACGGTCAGTTGCGCAACACGCGCCCTGCCCTGTTAGACCGGACAACCCATCGACCCCACAGAATGCCAAGAAAAACAGGCGCAAGAGCAGTAAGATCGCAAGCTCCCTGCCCTACCATCTGTTGTTGCGAAAATATGTTGCGAAATGACTTGATTGAGCAACAAGAAAGCGCAACACTGTTCGCATGAACTTCGGCTATGCGCGCATTTCAACAGATCGCGGCCAGGACACCGCCGCGCAGCTCGATGCGCTGCGTGGGGTCGGTTGCGAGCGCATGTTCGAAGAAACTGCCTCTGGGGGCCGTTGGGATCGGCCCGAGCTGCACCGGATGCTCGATCAGCTCCGCGACGGCGATGTGGTGATCGTCTGGAAGCTGGACCGGTTATCGCGGTCGCTGAAAGACCTTCTGTCCATTATGGAGAAGATCGACGCGGCGGGTGCCGGCTTCCGGTCACTGACAGAATCCATCGACACGACGACGCCGGCAGGCCGCATGATGATGCAGATGGTCGGTGTGTTCGCTGAGTTCGAGCGCGAGATGATCCGCGAGCGCACGCGGGCTGGGCTGGAGCGCGCCCGCAAGAAGGGACGCCACCCAGGGCGCAAGCCGAAGCTGTCGGACGACCAGCGCCGGGAAATCCGCGACCTGGTGCGATCCGGCAAGCGAACGGAGGCGGAAGCCGCACGCCTCTTCAACGTCCACCGGTCCACGATCAGCCGTGTCATGCGGGAGGCGGCACCCGATGCAGCAGCTTGAGATGTTTCCCGAGGATATCCGCATCGAACGCGTGGACCACGACGCCAATATGTATCGGTTCTACCGGTTGCGCCTGATGCCTGACCTGTTCGGCGGCATGTCTCTCTTACGCGAATGGGGCCGCATCGGCACCCAGGGGCGGCATCGGATCGACTGTTTTGAGGATGCAGGCCGTGCCGCCGACGCTATGGTGACGCTCTACCGGGCGAAGCAGAAGCGCGGTTATCAGCTCGCAGGGTGATGGTCAGCCCCCTGCCCTATCTCATCGGCAATTTTCGAGACCAGCCGTTCATGCAGCGCGCAGCTAATTCGGGCTTTGAGCCCGAAGCAGACTAACTCGACCCGAACTAGACAAGGTGCTGCTTAAGCACTTTCAGCGGTGTGGCGTTGCCTTTCCAAAGCTCGACGCGGTAGTGATCGTCTCCAACAAGCCCATCATCTGAAAGCTTGTCCAAGTTCGCGGACAGCACACGTGCTTCATAGCAGCCGCTATCCAAAGATAGCCGTTCAGCATCTGGAAAGTAATCTGTGCAGCCAGCGACGACTAACCGACCTGAAGGCACGCCAATTGAAAACTCAACCACATGATCCCACAAAGATAAATCCAGGTCGGGGGCAGTATTAGAAACGACAATTTTTACTGGAACTTCCATGTTTCGAGCAGTGCTAACGGCAAAAGCGTTGGCCTCTAAAGCAAGCCGTGCATTGCATGCTATGTCCGTCCATGAATCACCGTCGATTCCGTCTGACTGCTCATCTTGAATGTAAAATTGGAAATAGTCTGCAAATAGGTCAAATTTGACATTGGTTGTTGATTGTCACTGAGAACTGACCCGGTATTTTCACCGAGATTTGACCCACCCTCAGT
>NZ_QBFD01000011.1 GCF_003335585.1 Sulfitobacter sp. DFL-14
CGCGCATAAAGCGTAGCTAAATCCTGTGGGACTTTTGGTACCTTTATGCTGATAGACCCTAGATCGGCGACACCCTTTCCACGCATGAATGCAGTAACCCACCGATCTGGCATCAACAAATATGCCGCAAACTGGTTTGCCTCTAACTCCATCTTAGCGTGGGCATCACCCGCCTTGGCACTATCAACAGACATATCACTCCGAGTGCACCTGAACCCGTCAGGGCTGCTAGAGCGATGCATTGGGTTCACATAGTGTCCAATTTCGTGTGCGATAGTGTACCTTTTTCTAGGTTCATCTTGGCTCTTATTGACCAAAATCGCCCCCTCAGACTTGTCTTCTGGAACGATAAGGCAGCCCTCCAAACCATCGAGCCGCTCCTCCCTGACTTCGTAAATATCAATCGCTTTTGCAATTTCTAATAGGGGGGTGGAGGTAATGTTATCAGGGAGTTGCTTAGTGATCGCTTCTGCGAGCTTTCGCGGATTAGCTCCAACATCGTCAATCTCCATTCGGTCAATCGTTACCATCGCGCTTTTGTCTCCGCTTCATCATATTTTTAATCATGTCGTCTAAAAATTCTCGATCATTCTCGCCTAAAGAACCAACTTGACGGAACATCTTTTCAAGCTGCTGGTCGTCGGTAGCCGTCACATCTTCCCCAACCAAGTACCGGATGGTCACATTAAAATAGTCTGCCAGCTTAGTAAGCATCTCTAAAGATGGGTTTTCACTACGCCCTTTCTCAAGCTCCCATATATGGGTCTTTGATACACCTATTTTATCGGCAACATCTTGAAATGATGCGCCTTTCTTTACTCTTAGTTGATTCAGCCGGGTTGCTAACGACATTTATTCTCTCCCAGAAATGGAACACCATATGATGATCACATGGCGCTCGTAAGGTGAAATGATACAGAATCATACCACAAAGATTGACATCCGCTTTTGTTAGATGTACTGATACAAAATTAGGCGTTCACAACGAACGACCGTAACATAGGAAACACACGATGTCTGAGACATGCACAATCGCCAATGGCGACAAATGGAAGATCGAAAAAGACCGCGCAGGCGAGTGGCGCTGGAACCGTACCGCCCGTAACGGTCAGATCGTTGGAGCTTCAACTGAAGGCTACGTGAACAAATCAGATTGCATTGCGAATGCGCAACGCAACGGAATGACGTGTACCCCGAGTTGATGCTTGGCATCAAAATCTTCGACCTCCCCAAGACCTAGGCACTGTTGATTTTTCAACAGTGCCTTTTTTCGAGATCGACGTGCAAAACATCAAAGGCTATGTCCCCGCTCTCGATCAATACCGATATCGTGCTCTTTTTCAGCGCTGCGCTCGGCCTCTCGCTCCTGCTCTCGGACATAATCGTTGGTCTCCTTGAGCGCAGTAAAATCGGCGCCGCGCAGAGCCTCGGCCAGCCCACCCAAGGACTGCTCGGCCACGTCGCGCACACGGGCGTAGGTGTCGGCAAACCGTTCACGCAATTCGCTGACCAGCTCGCGCACATCTTCAAGTCGGCCCCGCGCCTCGCGCCATAGATCGCCGGCGGCGGTCTGGATGCCGCGCCGCTCCATGCCCCATGCTTTCCAGCCAATGTCCGGCAGAGGATCGCGGTCCAGCTCCACGGCCTCGATTTCCAGCTCATGCGCGGCCCTCTCGTCGCCGCGTTCATGCGCTTGCTTCTTGAGGTCCAGCTTTTCATCGCGCTGCGCCTCAAGGCTGCGATGGTCAATCTCACGCGCCGCCTCGATCTCGCGCAGATAGCTGTTCGCATGACCGGCCCAGCTCTCGCGCCAGTCCTCCAGCAATTCCTTGCTGTTCCATGAGCGGTCCTTGCCCTCAAAGCCGTCCTCGCCCACGGAACGGGTGGTCAGCATGATGTGGGCATGGTGGTTGCGCTGATCGCCCTCTTTGCCGGGGGCGTGAAGGGCCACGTCCGCAATCATGCCCCGATCGACAAAGGCGGTCTGCACGAAGGACCGCACCAAAGCGCCCCGCTGTGCGTCGTCCAACTCGTGGGGCAGGGCGACCGTGACCTCACGGGCGAGCTGGGCGTCCTTGCGACGTTCCACAGCCTCGACGGCGTTCCACAAGGTCGCCCGATCTTTCAGTGAATCGGGCGTGCCTTCAGGAACGAGGATTTCGGAGGACAGGACGCCCGTGCGGTTGGAGTAATCATGCTCCAGTCCTTGGCGTTGGTCCTCGATGCGCTCGGCCGTCCGGTAGGCGGCGGCGGCAACGGCACTACGTCCCGTGCTGCGGGAGATCATCTTTGCGGAGAAATGATAGATCGCCATCGGAGCGGGTGAGCCTGTGCATTTGGTCCAGGGCGTTGCCCTGGTCTGGTGGGGTTTGGGGCGGGCGAAGCGCCGCCCCATGTTGCCGCGTGCGGCAAAGGGGAATGGCGTCGCCTTGGGGTTTACCCCGTTGAGACCTCACACATTGCCTTGGCAATGTATAAGTGAGCACTTAAAGTGTTTCTACCGTAGCACCTAGAACAGGACCTCGCAACTCTGATGCCCCGAACCATCGACCAGCAAATCGCCGAGGCCGAGAACAGGGTCCAAAGGCTCAAGACCAAAAAGCGGACCAAAGACACGCGGCGAAAGATCATCGTCGGCGCAACTGTCATTCCGGCAGCGTTCAAAGACAAAGCCCTCGCCCGCCAGCTCGTTACCCTGCTGGAAACCTCGCTGACGCGGGCGGTGGACATACAGGACGCAGAACCGCTTCTGAACGATCTGCGCAAATTCGTAGGAGAGACCCAGCCATGAGCGACGGCCCCGTACAAGACCTCATCGACCAGCTTAAATTGATGCGGGTCGAATTGGGTGACGTGAAGAAACGCCAGTTGACCGAGGAACGGTTGAAACATCTGCAAGCCGCACTGGAGGACAACGCCAAACAAATCGCGGGCGTCCAACAGGCGGCGGCGAACGGGGGCAAGGAAGGAGCTGAACGTCTCGCTTATTCTCTGGACCGCACAGCATCCAAGATGGAGCACAAGGTCGACGATGCGGTGCGCAGCCTCTCTGAAGCCCGTAGGGATGCCTCCGGCACCATTCTGGCTCGTAGGCGCAACGTGGGCCTTCTTACCCTTTTCTCAGCCCTTACAGGGCTTGCCACAAGCGCTTTGCTCTCTTTGTTGGTCTACGACCATTATCTGGAGCGAGATTTTAAGGATAGTATCCAGCTCATGGGCTGGGATTGGTCCTGTACCCGACGTGATGGATTCATTTCAGATCAGGACAACGGGAAGTTCTGTGCCTTCCAGATGGATGAGTAATTCACAACTTCTCTTAGTGTTAAAGATGTTACCTACGGAGTAGTGTTACGGATTCCGCAGAGACCTTTCCTATATGGCTTAAAGTACTGCATGGGTTCCGAAAGGCACGAATTATGGTTCCGAAAGGCACGAATTATGGTTCCGAAAGGCACGAACCCGAAACCTCTCAAATCCGGTTCCCGATAGCACGAATTTTTTGGTTCCTGATAACACGAACTTGGGCTAAGGTGTGGCATGTCTCTTTTACCTGATCGACACCCTCAAAAAGACTTTTTCATCCTCGATATTTCAGATGTCGTCCCAAAGGATGACACCGCCTCGATGGAGCATCCTATGTTCTCGCTGGCGACCAAACCGGACATGCGGCATCTGCTCTACAAGAGTGGGGAAAACAGCCTTGAGATCATCCCATCGAGTCTTGGGCTTCCATCCATCAAGGACAAAGACATTCTCATCTTCTGCATCAGCCAGTTGATGCACCGAAAGAACCGTGGCGAAGAGATCGGGAAACGCGTCCGATTCAGCGCCAGAGAACTGATGATGGCAACCAACCGCAATACAGATGGGCGCGAGTACAAGCGCGTTGAGAAGGCCTTCCAGCGGCTACAAGGCACCCAGTTCAAGACAAGCATCCGCACGGGCAACAAGAAGGAAGTCCGCATATTCAGCCTGATTGATGAGGGCGGATATGTGATGCGCGAGGAAGGCGAATGGCGGCTCGACTACTGCGAGGTCGTTCTGTCGGATTGGTTCATGCGTGCGATTGAAGCAAATGAAGTCGTCAGTATCTCAGAGGACTACTTCCGTCTCCGCAGACCGCTCGAACGCCGCATCTATGAGATCGCTCGGAAGCACTGCGGTAGTCAAAAACGCTGGCATATCAAGCTCGCCAACCTTCAAGACAAGACAGGCAGCAATGCCCCTCTCAAGAAGTTCAGGCTCAATATTAGGCAGATCATCGAGGGCGACCACCTGCCCTTCTACACACTGGAGCTAACCTCCGACGATCTGGTTATCTTCCGACCACGCCAGAACCGCGTAACCATTGCGGCTGACATTGTTCTACCAGATTGGGCCCAAGAAAAAGCTCGCGAGATCGCACGGGAAAAGGGTTGGGACTACCACGCCCTCCGCGCAAACTGGATGAACTTCGCTCACGAGGCGACGAGCAAGGGAAATCCACCTAAAAACGCTGGCGCAGCCTTTGTTGCTTACTGCAAAAAACAAGATAATCTAAGAAAATGAGCGCTCTCAGCAAGGATTTAGTATGACCATTGACGAACTTGTGGCGCTGATCGGGCGAAGCACCCAGCATAAGCACCTCTACCATTTCACCGACGAGTCGAACTTCGAAACCATCGATAAGAAGGGCTTATTCTCAAAAGAGAAAATGCGTGCTGAAGGCTGGTGGCCGCAAACGACAGGCGGCAATCAATGGAGCCACGATCAAGACACTGCGCGCGGGATAAACCCCTATGTGAGCCTTTGTTTTACATGCAATCACAGCATGAAGTATCTCGCACACAAGGACGGCAGGCTACCTAATCCACGCTACCTAAAAATATCACCAGATGTGCTACGGATTCCCGGTGTGTGCATCGCCTTTGGTATCGCAAACGCCAACACTACAGAAATTCTTCCCATTGAAGAAGCCATCGAAAAACTTGATGTCGAAGTCATATATAGCAGAACAGATTGGTCAAACCCGGCTATCAATGAGCGCTTGAGTGCCGCTGAAAAGTTCGAGGTTTTGGTCCCACATGCTGTGCCGCGAGACTTGATCAAGGGAGTAATATAAAATGGCTACCAGACCAGTATTTCTACCCAACTTTGAAGGTCAAAGCTTGGTTCAGGAACGCGTGTTTAACTTTCCCTGGGCCTCTGGTTTTGCAGAAGTCCAGAAGAAGAAGAACGTGACGGCCTTACATGCTGCGGCGATGCGGGAAGGGATCCCACGCATTTTGGAGATCTCTTCCAAATCCGAGGAGAAGGTCGGCAAACACCTAAGCGCATTCAGTCTAAAAATAGAGATTGGAACACGAAAATACCCACTAGAGAGCGTCTACCAAGGGTCAAAGGTGTTTGAGAACGGTGGGCCTTTCACAGAAGTCTTTGACCTCACACCTAGAGACGCAAAGCGCTTCATGAGGGAGCAGAGCTGCGGCAACATCATCCGCTTCCAGCTGGAGGGAAAACATTATCCCTTATCACCCAAAAACGCTTTCTATGACTGGCTCTACATCCGTTCTTTGGCCGAACATGCCGACTGGATCAGCGAAAATGTCGAGTATGACGCCTTCACTGACATAGAGTTCAACCCGGCAAAACAGATCAACTGTCAGGCCAGAGCATTTGCTGAATTCTTGAGTTTGCACGACAAGGGCAAGCTACAGGAGGCCGCAGCCGACTTTGAGGCGTTCGCCGAAATGCTCAAAATAATATAGTTCAAGAACGGCAAAGCCTCATTACGCTCTAAAATCCCACAATCGCTCGATACCCTTGGTCTCGCTCATGTGGACTTTTATACCGCCCTCCCCTACCGTATTTAACAGGAAAGAACATGTAAAGCTTTACCAGCTTGAACATGCTTTAACATGCGATGTAAGGGGCTGATAAGTGGCTACAATATCTATAAGAGAAGCTGTCAAAGAGTTCCAAGTTTCTCGACCGACGCTCACTAAGGCACTCAATAATGGTAAGGTTTCAGGCAAGAAGGATGATAACGGAACGTGGATGATGGAAACATCAGAAATCTCACGCGTATACAAACCACGCGCGACCTTACCTGATAAGGAACATGTAAAATCCTCAACCCAGAACACCAGTGAACACCACTATATAAAGGGCAAGTTGGAAGCTTTAGAAAGTTACGTAGACGATTTGAAGGAGCAACGTAACAAAGCCGAGAACCGCGCGGATGCAGCAGAGGCTCGGGTGACTGCCCTTCTATCTGATCAGAGCACAAAACGCAGGGGATGGTGGCCATGGGGGAGGTAGCGGCACGAATGGGCCCAGTAGCCTACCGTCTAAATTTCGGTGGCTCCCAAGCGTCTTCATCTTCTTCATCTAGCTCCGCCGTTAGCAAGGTCATTCGATAACCGTTTCTTTGAGCTACGGTCTGTTCACCTAGCGAAATATTGCGTGAATTTTCGAGCCACAAATGACCAAGAGCTTCGACCACATCTGTGATCTCCCCCTGAGGGGCCGTGCTGTTTGCAGACAGGCTGGCGGAAGGAATGGATTGTCCGCCCCAAACTGAAAGGCGAGGAAAATCATCGTTTTTCTTAATATAGCGGATGCGGTTGTTGTGAGAAAATACAATCGCGGTAGGCTCATCTTGCTTTGCAATGTACTTTCGCGCAGCAGCCTCTTTGCTGACCTCAAATTGAGTTGCCATTTGATAGATGTGCTCTAGATGGGTCTATCAGCATAAAGGTACCGAAAGTCCCACAGGAATTTTTTCATTGAGTTGATG
>NZ_QBFD01000012.1:0-107821 GCF_003335585.1 Sulfitobacter sp. DFL-14
CTCGCCAAATGGTGGGCCGCCCTCGGTGCCGGGTGCGAACCTGCCGTTGAGAGCTGCATTTAATGAACCGAACTTTGAGTCCAGATGACTAGCGCCCCGGCGTGCGCCGGACAACGGGTTTTTGCGGCGGCGGCTGCACCCCCGGTGCCTGCGGCACCTTGGGCGGCGGGCGGCGAAAGATCTCGCGGAACATGCCGGGCGTCAGCGCCGACAGCGGGTTGACCCCGACACTGGGCTGTCTGGCCGGGCCCTTGAGCGTATAGTTGAACCCGATCAGCCCCTCGCCCTTGCGGGTCAGCACCGACCCGATGCCATTAAGCAGATAGACCGGGGTGATCACCCCCTGCATGTCGATCACGCCGGTATCGAGCGCATAGATCCCGTCCATCGACAGGCCCATCGAGGCGCCGACAGCGCTGGCTTCGGTCAGGGTCAGCCGCTTTGGCGTCAGGCGGAACCTGCCCTCGACCTGATCGAAATAGATGCCGTCCCCGTTCAGCTCGTTGATCAGCCCCACTACGGAGATCGAGTTCAACAGCGCCGCGATGCCCGGCGCATCCTTGACCCGCACATCCGTGACTTCAAGGGTGCCGTCAAATGCGCCGCCGGTCCCCACCGGCAGCAGCGTCAGCGACAATTGCCCGCCCACCACCTGCCGCAGCAACCCGGCGGCGCGCAGCACACCGCCCGCATCCGCCGATATCAGCCGCACGGCCGAACGTCCGTTCTGCGGCACGATCCGCCCCTCGACCGGGGTGCCGCCGTTCAGTCGTGCCTGGAAGGCGCCATCCAGCCCCCCCGACGTGCCAAAATTGCCGCGCAGGTCGGTCAGGGCGATGGTATCGGTGATCTGCAACCGGTCCAGCCGGACCTGCATCGGCGGGCCGGGCGGGCCGCTGGCCTGGGCGCCGCCGCCACCGCCATTGCCCAGATCGGCCTGCCGCATGTCCAGCACACCGCCGCGCAGCACTACCTGCACCGGCTTGCCCGCGCCCTGCCCGACGATGTCCACCGCCGCATCCAGCCATTCCCCCGCGCGAAGCCTGTCAAAGCTCAGCCGGTCCAGCGCCCCGCCTTCGCGCAACCGAACCGCGCCCTCGGCACTCAGGCCGGGGCCGGAAATCGCCAGACGGTCCACGCGCGGCGTGGCACCCAGCTGCCCGGTCACGCGCAGCTTTCCGGCGCTGGCCGGGGGTTTGCCCCAGTTCAGCTGCGGCACCGACAGGCGCAGCCCCCGCAGATCGGATTGCAGATCGAACTCGGGCGCCTGGCCCTTCGGCAGGTCCACCTCCAGTTGCGCCTTTGTCTGGCCCGCGACAGTCCCGGGCGGCAGGGCGATCCCGAAGGCATCCAGCGCCGCCTGATCCAGGCTGACCTCCGCGCGCAGCCCGGCGATCCTTGGCGCCTCTTCCGGTTCCGGCCCCGCCCCTATGGGCAGCACGAAACTGCCGTCAAAGCCTGCGCCGTCCAGCTCTCCCGCGCCGGTCAGGATCACCCGGTCATTGTCCACCACCACGTCGATTTCGGGGGCCGACAGCGCGCGACCTTTGACCAGAACGCTGCTGCTGACATCGCGCAGTTTGCCGGTCACGTCGAAGACCACCTTGTCCCTGCTGCCTTTCTTGAGCGGCAGGGCGATCTGACCGCTCAGCGCGGCGCGCCCGCCTGCCAGATCGACCGGCAGATTGGCCTTGTCCATCACGTTCAGCGGCGCCCGGTTCAGCAGCGACAGCGCCGCGGTCACACTCGCTTCCGCCTCCAGCCGGACAACCGCCGGGGCACCATCACGCACGCGCACATCGGGAATGATGAAGGAAGAAGCCCCAAGGCGCACATCGCCGCCTTCATCCGCCGTGACCACCCCCTCATCCACAGCCACCACCAGCCGGTTGTCCATCAGGCTGAAATGCCCCTTGCCCCCGGTCACCGGCGGCATGGTTTTCAGAAACTGCACATCGGCCCCGGCATAATCGAAGCCCACATAGGTCTGCGGCGCCTTGCCCGGTGCCACCCGCAGCGCCAGATCAAGGTTGCTGACCTCCCCCTTGCGGATATTCTCCACCAGCCAGGTCCTGGTCTTGGGCTTCAGCCCCTCGGGCCAAAGCTCCAGCAGCCGTTCGGGTGTCAGCCCGTCCATCTGCCCGTCCAGGGCCACCCGCCAGCCGTCGGGCCGCGCCGAGAGCTTGCCATCCAGCAGCAGCGTCTTGCCCTGGTCGCTGATCTGCACCCGCCCCAACTGCAGGCGGAACGGGTTCAGCCGCATCTGGAAATCGAGGTCGGTTTCGGCCAGCCCGACAGGCGCGGGATAGATATCACCGGGATTGGCGCGCAGGTCGCGGATGGTGAACTGCCCGACCAGATCGCTCAGCTTGCCGTCGGGTGCGAGACCCAGGGTTGCGGTGCCGGAACTTTCCGCGCTGATCCATTTGCTGCGCAGACGCACATCGGCAAAGCGCAGCAGCGCCTCGGCGGGATCATAACTGAAATAGCTGCGCGCGCCCTCAAAGGGGATCGGGCGGGTCCGCGCATTGGGCTGGACCACGCCCGCACCGATCTGCAGGGTCGCGTTCAGCGGCATGAACTGCCCCGCATCGTTCAGCCCGCTGCGCACCGCGCCTGAAATCGGCGCGCGCAGCACCCCCAGCCAGGCAAAGGCAGGGCCCTGGGTCGCAATATCCTCGGCAGCGACGCCTTCGAAACTGACACCGAATTCGGCGGCACTGGCACCGATGCGGCTGGAATAATTGGCCGACAGAGTCGCCACCCCGGCCCCGCCGCTGAGCAGCGCCAGATCCGCCGACAGCGCCAGCACCCCGGCCTGGCGCGACAACAGCAGCCGCCCGCCATCGACGGTCCAGCTGCGGCCCGCGCGCAGGTCGTCGAACTGCAGGGTCACGGCGCGCAGCTCCGCCTCGGTCAGCGCCTGCAAGGCCGGCCGCTGCAACACACCGTCAAGCTGGGCGATCAACTGCGGCAGGGTCGCGGCCTCGCGGCTGAAACTGCCCGGCCCCACGCCTGCGCTCAGCGCCACCCGGCCCGCCGCGTCCCGGCGCAGGGTCACCACAACCCCCGAAAGTGATATGGATTGCGGCTGCACGATCCCATCCAGCAGCGGACGCAGAGCAAAGCCGGTCTTGAACTCCGTCAGGCTCAGGATCTCGGCCCCTTCGGGCGTGCTGATGGCGACATTGCGCAGGCGCACGCGCGGATGCCAGCCTTCCTCCACCACCAGCTCCGCCTCGCCCAGAGAGACCCGGACCTGGGGCAGCTCACGCGCGATCCGCGCCTCGATCCGTTCCTGCAGCCAGCCGGGCGCGCGCAGGGGCTGGCCCATCGACAGCCACAGCGCCCCCACCAGCGCCCCGGCGGCAAGGCTCAGCAGCAGGATCGACCACAGGCCGAAACGCGCCACATGCTGATGCGGCTTGCGTCTGGGGCGGGGCGTGTCGGGTTTGCTCATCTGTATCCCAAATCGGCCGGCCCTCTTGGCACGCGCCTGAATTGGCCTAGTATGACAGCCCGACATCCTGCATCCAAGTGAAAGAGACGTGATCAATGCCCGAGATTTCCGAGCAAGCACCAGACTTTACCCTTCCTGTGACCGGCGGCGGCGAGGTGACCCTCTCTGACCTGCGCGGCAAACCGGTTGTGCTGTTCTTCTACCCGCGCGACGACACGCCGGGCTGCACCACGGAAAGCATCGGCTTCTCGGCAAACCTGTCGGACTTCGAGGCGGCAGGCGCAAAGGTCTTCGGCATTTCCCGCGATACCATGGCCAAACACGACAAATTCGTGGCCAAACATGCGCTGACCGTGCCGCTGCTGTCGGATGAACAGGGCGACGTGACAGAGGCCTATGGCGTCTGGGTCGAGAAAAACATGTACGGCAAGAAATCCATGGGCATCGAACGCGCGACCTATCTGATCGGTGCCGATGGCAAGATCGCGCAGGTCTGGCGCAAGGTCAAAGTGCCCGGCCATGTGGAGGCGGTGCTGGAGGCTGCGCGCGCCCTGTGATTGCCCTTGCCCAGATGGCCGAGGCGGTGCTGCGCTGTGCCGATGGCCGCGAAAAGACCGCCCTGTCGCGCCGCTATGCGGCGGCGTGGCAGGCCGCCCGCGCGGCGGGCGAGACGCCTGAGATTGGCCATGCCGACCCGCCGCTGCACCCTGCCCGCCCCGCCGCGCCCGAATTGCTCAGCCCGCGCGACGTGCCGCGCCGCCGCCCCGGCACGCCCGAGGGGCGCATCGCCCTGCTGCATGCTGTCGCCCATATCGAATTGAACGCGGTGGACCTGCACTGGGACATCATCGCACGCTTTACCGACACCCGCCTGCCGATGGGGTTCTACGACGATTGGGTCAAGGCGGCGGACGAGGAATCCAAGCATTTCAACCTGATGTGCGATTGCCTTGAAGAGATGGGCAGCCATTACGGCGCGCTGCCCGCCCATGCGGGCATGTGGCGCGCGGCGGAGGATACGGTGGATGACCTGATGGGCCGGCTGGCGGTTGTGCCCATGGTGCTTGAGGCCCGCGGCCTGGACGTGACCCCCGGCATGATCAAGATCTTCAAACAGGCCAAGGCCGACAGCGCCGTGGCCGCGCTTGAGACGATCTATGCCGAGGAAGTGGCCCATGTCGCCTATGGGTCCAAGTGGTTTCACTTTCTCTGCGGGCGCTTTGACGAAGACCCCAAGGAGCGGTTTCACAGCCTGGTACGGACCTACTTCCACGGCGATCTGAAACCCCCGTTCAACGAGGAAAAACGCGCCGAAGCGGGCATTCCCCCGGACTTCTACTGGCCGCTGACCGCCTCGGGCTGAAGGAGTCAACTTCAACACAAATGGTCAAGTTCTTGGTATCGGCGGATTTTTGCCAATATGTCGCATTCCGGTGAAATGCCGCCGCCTGACAGGTCAACAGGGTTGCCCCAAGGTCACAGTGTAGCTAAGAAAATCTGAATTCGGGCGCGTATGGGGATTACCGCGCCCGTTTTGGGACGGAAAAAGGAATATACATTGCGCTCTACGCTTGCCATCAAGGTCCATGCGACGCTGGAGAAGTACTTTCCCGAACGTCGCGTGTTTCTCAAATCCGACAGTGACACGCGCTTTATCCGCCTGCGTCCCGGCACCCAGATCATCGCCTTTGCCGGCTGTGCCGCCGTCGTTGCATGGGCCATCGTTGCCACCGCCATCCTGCTGATGGACAGCATCGGGTCGGGCAACTTCCGCGAACAGGCCAAGCGGGATCAGCGCACCTACCAGGCCCGTCTGAACGATCTTTCCGCACAGCGCGATGGCCGCGCCGAAGAGGCGCTGGCCGCCCAGAACCGCTTCAACGCCGCGCTCAAGCAGATTTCCACGATGCAGTCCGAACTGCTGGAATCCGAAACCCGCCGCCGCGAGCTGGAAACCGGGATCGACGTGATCCAGTCCACCCTGCGCGACACCATGAAAGAGCGTCAGGACGCCCGCGCCCAGCTTGCCTCGCTTGAGGGGTCGCTGGCCGAAGGCGGCACCGGCGTCGTGCAGGCCGCCGCCTCCAACGCCCCCATCGAATTTCTGGCCGTAGCACTGGCCGAGACCGCCAAGGAACGCGATCAGGTGATCGTCGATGCGCAGGACGCGCTGTTGCAGGCCGACGAAATGGCCCAGCAGATCGCCCTGATGAAAGACCAGAACGACGCGATTTTCCGCCAGCTCGAAGAGGCGATGACCGTTTCCGTCGCCCCGCTGGACAAGATGTTCCGCAATGCGGGCATGTCCACCGACAGCATCCTGGCCACCGTCAAGCGCGGCTATTCCGGCCAGGGTGGCCCGATGACGCCGCTTTCCTTTACCACCCGGGGCGAAGAGCCCTCCCCCGACACGCTGCGCGCCAACCGTCTGCTGAACCAGATGGACCGGCTGAACCTCTACCGGATCGCGGCGCAGAAAGCGCCCTTTGCCAAACCGGTCAAATCCGCCTTTCGCTTCACCAGCCAGTTCGGCTATCGCCGCGATCCCAAGACCGGCGGCCGGCGGATGCATTCCGGCGTCGATTTCGCCGCCGGGATCGGCACGCCGCTTTATGCCACCGCGGATGGCGTGGTCACCCATGCGGGCTGGCAGTCCGGCTATGGCCGTCTGGTCAAGATCCAGCATGAGTTCGGGATCGAGACCCGCTATGCCCATCAGTCGCGCATTCGCGTGAAGGTCGGACAAAGGGTCTCGCGCGGGCAGCACATTGGTGATATGGGAGCATCCGGACGTGTCACCGGCGTTCATCTGCACTATGAAGTCCGAGTCGGCGGCAAAGCTGTTAACCCCATGATCTATATCAAGGCTGCAAACGATGTTTTCTAAGAGCAAAATCAACGATCCCGCCCCGAACAAGGATGCCGAAAGCCAGCGCCAGGCGACACCGCAGGCCCCGGCGCAGTCCACGCCTGCCCAGCCCAAGCCCAACGAGTTCAAGGCATCGGCGCCCAAGGCGAAACCCCCGGCCTCGGTCCTGTCTTCCGATCTGCATGTGACCGGCAACATGAAGACCACGGGCGATATCAACGTCGAAGGCACCGTGGAGGGCGACATCCGCGCGCATCTGCTGACCATCGGCGAAACCGCGACAATCAAGGGTGAAGTGGTTGCCGATGATGTGGTGATCAATGGCCGTATCGTGGGCCGCGTGCGTGGCCTCAAGGTCCGCCTGACCTCGACCGCACGGGTCGAAGGCGACATCATCCACAAGACCATCGCGATCGAGTCCGGCGCGCATTTCGAAGGCTCCGTTCAGCGTCAGGACGACCCGCTGAACCCCGGTGCCAAGAATGCGCCGACCCAGAAGCCGAACCCCGCCTCCTGAGGCATCGGCACTCCGGTTTCAAAGGGCGTCGCAGGGTTTGCGGCGCCCTTTTGCTTTTGTGGGGGGTGTGGGGTCTGGTGAGCGGACGGAACTGCCGTCGATCAGTCATGCCAAGGCCCGGAACAAGCCGAAGGCGCCGGGCCATCGCCTGCCCGCCGGTCGGGTAGGCGATTTGGTGAGGATGGATGTTCCACTGATGGGATTCATCATAGTTGAGAAATAAAGTGCCATCTACACAAGTCGGTATCGCCCACCCCGGGCAGGCGCTGGCCCGGCTTGCGCTTCGCGTCCGAGGTCCAAGCGCCACCCTTCACCGCACCTGCCCCCCAAACGCAAAAGGGCGGACCAAACGACCCGCCCCTTGCTTCACCTGCAGCACAGATCACTCGGTCACGGTGACCTTGCGCATCACGTCCGGGGTGCCTTCGATCGCGCCATTGCCGCCGGTGCCGCGTTTGATCGCGTCCACCACGTCCTGGCCGCCGGTCACCCGGCCAACCACGGTATATTGGCCGTTCAGGAAATGCCCCTCGTCGAACATGATGAAGAACTGGCTGTTGGCCGAATCCGGGTTCTGCGCCCGGGCCATGCCCACGACACCCTTGTCAAAAGGCGTGTCGGAGAACTCGGCCGACACGTCCGGCATGTCAGACCCGCCCATGCCCGCGCGGGACATGTCGCCGCCTTCCTTGCCGAATTCCACATCGCCGGTCTGCGCCATGAAACCGTCAATCACCCGGTGGAACACGACGCCGTCATAGGCCCCCTGCTCTGCCAGTGTGGTGATGCGTTCCACATGCTGGGGTGCGAGGTCTTCCAGCAGGTCGATGGTCACGGTGCCATTGGCCTCGCCCTCGACCACGATTTCCAGCCCGGTGGCCAGCGCGGGGCCGGCGGCAAAGGTGGCCATTGCGCCACTGAGGATCAGCTTACGCATCCGCAGCAACCTTGACGCTGATCATGCGGTCCGGCTGCGCGGGCGGCTCGCCCTTGGCGATGGCATCCACATGCTCCATCCCCGACACCACCTGACCGTAAACGGTATACTGGCCGTTCAGGAAATCATTGTCCTTGAAGTTGATGAAGAACTGGCTGTTGGCGCTGTCGGGATTGGCCGAACGCGCCGCACCCAGCGAGCCGCGCGCATGCGGCACCTTGGAGAATTCGGCAGGCACATTGCCCAGATCGGACCCACCGGTGCCTGCCATCCGCAGGTTGAAACCGTCTTCCATGTTGCCATGTTCCACATCGCCGGTCTGGGCCATGAACCCGTCGATCACCCGGTGGAAACAGACGTTGTCATATTTTCCCGCCCGGGCCAGTTCCTTCATCCGCGCGACGTGCTTGGGGGCGACATCCGGCAGCAGTTCGATGGTCACGGTGCCACCTTTCAGCTCCATCAGGATCGTATTTTCGGGGTCTTTGATCTCAGCCATGCGGGTCTCCTTCGCAAAATTGGTTGAGCGATACCTAAGGTCGATTGTGCCGATTGCCAAGCAGATGCATTGACCCCCGCGCCTGATATGGCAAAAGACAGCCAGCATATTTGAAACCGGAGGCACGGCATGGGCTGGAAGACATTGGACGACATGGAACTCGGCGGCAGGACGGTGCTGGTGCGCGTCGACATCAATGTGCCGGTGGAGGATGGCCGTGTCACCGATGCCACCCGCATCGAACGGATCGTGCCCACCGTTGCGGATATCCTTGCCGCGGGCGGCAAGCCCCTGCTGCTGGCGCATTTCGGCCGCCCCAAGGGCAAGGTGGTGCCGGAGATGTCGCTGAAACCGCTGCTGCCCGCGCTTGAGGGCGCGCTGGGGCGTTCCGTCGGCCTGATCGACAGTCTTGAGACCGCCGAGCAAGGGCTGAACCGCGACGCCGATGTGCTGTTGCTGGAAAACATCCGCTTCTACCCCGGGGAAGAGGCCAATGACGAAGGCCTCGCCCGCCGCCTTGCCGCGCTGGGGGACATCTATTGCAACGATGCCTTTTCCGCCGCGCACCGCGCCCATGCCTCGACCGAGGCGCTGGCGCGGCTGCTGCCCGCCTGCGCGGGCCGTCTGATGCAGGCCGAGCTGAGCGCGCTGGAAGCCGCCCTTGCCTCCCCGGAACGCCCGGTGGGCGCGGTGGTGGGCGGGGCCAAGGTCTCGACCAAGATCGAATTGCTGGAGAACCTCGTGAACCGGCTCGATGTGCTGGTGATCGGCGGCGGCATGGCCAATACCTTTCTTGCAGCCCTCGGTGCCGACATGGGCGCATCGCTGAAAGAGCCGGATTTCTACGGCACCGCCAAGGACATCCTGGCGCAGGCGGACAAGGCCGGATGCCGGGTGATCCTGCCGGTCGACGGGCTGGTGGCGCGCGCATTCGCCGAAGGGGCCGCGCATGAGGTCATGGCCCTGGGCCCGGATGCAAAGCTGGCAGCGGACCAGATGGTGCTGGATGCGGGCCCGGAAAGCATCGCAGTGCTGCAAGCGGCCTTTGCCGGGCTGAAGACCCTGATCTGGAACGGCCCGATGGGCGCCTTTGAAATCGCCCCCTTCGACACCGCCACCGTTGCCGCCGCACAGGCCGCCGCGCGCCAGACCCGCGCGGGCACGCTGATCTCCGTCGCGGGCGGCGGTGACACCGTTGCCGCCCTCAACCAGGCCGGCGTGGCCGATGATTTCACCTATATCTCCACCGCCGGGGGTGCTTTCCTGGAATGGATGGAAGGCAAGGAACTGCCCGGCGTCGCGGCGCTGAACAACCGCTGAGGTCACGTTTTCCCCACTTTGCGCTTTGCCTTGCCCGGTCTAGGATCGGCGGGTCCTGTCCCCATTCCGGAAGGACATAGCGAAAGGATTTCAGATGCCCTCCATTTTCCGCCTGTCCCGTGCCGCCGTTCTGGCCGCCGCCCTTGCCACCCCGCTTGCCGCGCAGGAGGTCGATCCGCAGCCCGGCTTTCTTGACTATTTCGGTCCGAACCGGATCGGCACCTTTCTTGCCAACACCGCCATCGCGGCGCTGCGCACGCAGATGGAGCTGGAATATCAGCACCTGTCCACCGACATCATGCGCGGCACCGTCTCGATCTCGGGCGTGGTGGCGCGCCCGCAGCTGCCTTACGATCAGGCGCGCCAATGCGTGGTCACAGTGGACCGGGCGGTGCTGCAAAGCGATCTGAGCAAGCCCTTTTCCGTCGCCTCCGAGGCGGTGCTGAACCTCGTCGGTGCCAGCATCAGCAGCGCCTGCGTGCCACGCGATGTGGCGATGGCGCTGCGCGGCGCCGGGATCAACGCGCTGGAACTCGATCAGGCCAAGCTGAGTGTCGCCTATCTCTATGCCACGGGTGAAACCTCCGCCGATCTGAGCCTGGTGGCAAATGGCATCGCCGCACTCGACGCCACCGCCAGCGGCATCATCCTGCCGCGCATGGACAATTTCGGCGCGGGCGATCCCGCACTCCGCGTGACGCGCGCGCTGGTCAGCCTCAAGGACCAGGGCGGCTGGGCAAAAATCTCGACCCTGCTGCCCCCGAACTTCCGCGATCCGGCCACGATCAGCGCCATCGGCACCGAAGAGCTGACCCAGGCCATGTCGGACAACGGCCAGCGCAATGTCACGGCGGTGGAGCGGAACTTCATCGCCGACCTGATGGCGCGGGTGGAGGACTTTGTCGCCACCGGTGGCGAAATCACGATCGAGGCCAATGTGCCGCCCACCGGCATCACCGTGGAACCCGAAGTATACCGGGACGAACCGCAGGCGCTGGTCACCACGCTGGCACTTGAGGCGCGCAGCGCGCCGCTGGCACGCAGCCGCATCCTGAGCTCCACCGAGCTTGCCGCCCTGCGCGACCCGGACAGCGCCACACCTGCCCGGCGCCTGGAGCTGGGCGCGGCATTGCTGGAGGGGCGCGGCGTGCCGCAGGCCCCGGCGCTGGTGCCCGACCTGCTGGAACCGCTGGTCGCGGACCCGGCGACGGCACCCCAGGCCGCGGCGCTCATCGCCCGTGCGCTTCAGGACACCGATGCGGCCCTGGCCTACCGCTATGCGCTGGCCGCCGCTGCGGGCGATGCCACGGGGGCCATCGCCACACTGGACCGGCTGGAGGCCCGGATGACGACACAGCAGGTCCTGGCGGCGCAGGCCGACAATATCGCCGCCCTCAACACTGCGGCGGGGGATCAGCTGCTGCAAGAGGCCGACGATCCGCGCCAGCTGCGCGCTCAGGCGCTCCGGCATCTGACCGGATCGGGGGCGGCACGTTCCTACGCACGGGCCTATTACTTTGCCCTGCTGGCCGAGGCGGCGGGCGATGTCGGCGCGACCTCCCTGCGGCAAGAGATCGAGGCCCGTTTCGGCGCCCGTGGCCCGGCGGTGCAGCAGGTCTGGGCGGCGCTTTCGCGGGACCTTCAGGCGCAGGCGCTCGACACCTGGCTGACCCAGGGGCTGGCGGAAAGGTTCAAGACAGACTGAAACCGGCAGCGCCCCGGTGCTGCCCGCCCATCACCGGGGCAACCGACAGGCGCGCCACGCAACACAGGCGCGTGGTGACGCCTGGCCGCAACGCCCGTCGGCACCCACGCGGAAAATCGGACCGTGCAGCACGCAGGGGATTCCATTGGCGAATCACCTGTGTCATACTCCTGTCACGTCCACCAAGAGACGAATTGAGGCAGACCAGATGACACGCACCGCACGCCCGGCTTTCGGCACATTGCTGTTCTTTGCGATTGCATTCGCGCTCAGCCTCTATTTCACCTTTGCCGCCGTCCAGGGCGATTACGGCCTGTTCCGCCGCGCTGAAATCCTCGCCGAAAGCCAGGAGTTGCGCAGCCAGCTGTCCACAGTACGCATGGATGTGGCGCGTATGGAAAACCTGACCAAGCGCATGTCGGACGATTACCTGGACCTGGATCTGGTCGACGAACAGGTGCGCCGGGTGCTCGGCATGGTGCGCCCTGATGAAATTGTAATCAGATAAGCCTCAAACGCTCGGATTTTCGCCCGGTTGCACGCGCGCAGAAAACCGCTCTACACTTCTGTCACCGAATCCGCTACAGAATAGTTTAACGCTAAACTAATTGCGCAGCCCGCCACCCCGCGCGCACCGAGGAGATGCCCATGGCCGCCAGAAAAACCACCAAGAAGCCCAATGTTTCGGCAGACGAGCTGAAAGCCTATTACAAGGACATGCTGCTGATCCGGCGGTTCGAGGAAAAAGCAGGCCAGCTTTACGGCATGGGCCTGATCGGTGGTTTCTGCCACCTCTATATCGGACAGGAAGCCGTGGTTGTCGGACTTGAGGCCACCACCAAGGAAGGCGACAGCCGCATCACCACCTACCGCGATCACGGCCATATGCTGGCCTGCGGCATGGACCCCAACGGCGTGATGGCCGAACTCACCGGCCGCGAAGGCGGCTATTCACGCGGCAAGGGTGGCTCCATGCACATGTTCTCGAAAGAGAAACGCTTTTACGGCGGCCACGGCATCGTGGGGGCCAACGTGCCGCTGGGTGCGGGCATCGCATTCGCCGACAAATACAAGGGCAACGATCACGTCACCTTTACCTACTTCGGGGATGGTGCCGCCAACCAGGGCCAGGTCTATGAGGCCTTCAACATGGCGGCGCTGTGGAAACTGCCGGTGATCTTCGTGATCGAGAACAACCAATACGCCATGGGCACATCGCAGCAACGCTCCACCTCCTCCGCCGAGATCTGGGAACGCGGCAAGGCCTTCGGCATCCCCGGCGAAGCCGTCGACGGCATGGATGTGCTGGCGGTGAAGGAAGCGGGCGACAAGGCGGTCGCGCACTGCCGCGCCGCCAAGGGCCCCTATATCCTTGAAATCAAGACCTACCGCTATCGCGGCCACTCCATGTCGGACCCCGCGAAATACCGCACCCGCGAAGAGGTGCAGAAGATGCGCGACGAACGCGACCCGATCGAGGCCGTGCGCAACCTGTTGCTGACCGGCAAACATGCCAGTGAAGAGGACCTGAAAGCCATCGACAAGGACATCAAGAAAGTCGTGAACGACAGCGCCGAATTCGCCAAGGAAAGCCCCGAGCCCGCACTTGATGAGCTGTGGACCGATATCTACGCAACCGAAGTCCCGCAGGAGGCATAAGACCATGGCAACCGAAATTCTCATGCCCGCCCTGAGCCCGACCATGGAAGAAGGCACCCTGGCCAAATGGCTGGTCAAGGAGGGTGACACCGTCGCCTCCGGCGACATCATGGCCGAGATCGAGACCGACAAGGCCACGATGGAATTCGAAGCGGTGGACGAAGGCACCATCGGCAAGATCCTGATCGCCGAAGGCACCGAAGGGGTCAAGGTGAACACCCCCATCGCCATTCTTCTGGAAGAGGGCGAAAGCGCGGATGACATCGACACGTCGGCCAAACCCGAAGCACCGGCAGCAGCCCCCGCCGCCGATGACGCGCCGCAAAAATCCGCAGCGGCCCCGGCAGAGGGCAAGTCGCACCCCGAACCCAGGGTCGATACAACCCCCGACTGGCCCGAAGGCACCACGCTGAAGAAACAGACAGTCCGCGAAGCCCTGCGCGACGGCATGGCCGAGGAAATGCGCCGCGACGAAAACGTCTTCCTGATGGGCGAGGAAGTTGCCGAATATCAGGGCGCCTACAAGATCTCCCAGGGTCTGCTGGATGAATTCGGCTCCAAGCGCGTGATCGACACGCCGATCACCGAACATGGTTTTGCCGGCATCGGTGTCGGCGCCTCCTGGGGCGGTCTGCGCCCGATCGTCGAATTCATGACCTGGAACTTCGCCATGCAGGCGATCGACCAGATCATCAACTCCGCCGCCAAGACGCTCTATATGTCCGGTGGCCAGATGGGCTCGCCCATGGTGTTCCGTGGCCCCAACGGTGCCGCCGCCCGCGTCGGCGCGCAGCACAGCCAGGATTACGCCGCCTGGTACATGCAGATCCCCGGCCTGAAAGTGGCGATGCCCTATTCGGCCTCGGACTACAAAGGCCTGATGAAAACCGCGATCCGCGATCCCAACCCGGTGATCTTCCTGGAAAACGAGATCCTCTATGGCCGCAGTTTCGACGTGCCCGAGATCGAGGATTACACGGTTCCCTTCGGCAAGGCCCGGATCTGGCGCGAGGGGAACGACGTGACCATCGTCAGCTTCGGCATCGGCATGAGCTATGCCCTGCAAGCCGCTGACAAACTTGCAGAAGAAGGCATCATGGCCGAGGTCATCGACCTGCGTACCCTGCGCCCGATGGACACCGACAGCATCATCAAATCGGTGATGAAGACAAACCGCTGCGTCACGGTGGAAGAAGGCTGGCCGCAAGGCTCGGTCGGCAATTACATCTCAAGTGTCATCATGCAGCAGGCCTTCGATTATCTCGATGCCCCGGTGATCAACTGCACCGGCAAGGATGTCCCGATGCCCTATGCCGCCAATCTTGAGAAACACGCGCTGGTGACCACCGACGAGGTCATCGAAGCCGTCAAAAAAGTCACCTACAAGTAAGGAGCGGACAGATGCCAACAGAAATCCTCATGCCCGCCCTCTCGCCCACCATGGAAGAAGGCACGCTTGCCAAATGGCTGGTCAAGGAGGGCGATACCGTCGCCTCCGGCGATGTGATGTGCGAGATCGAGACCGACAAGGCCACGATGGAATTCGAGGCCGTGGACGAAGGGGTGATCGGCAAGATCCTCGTGACCGACGGCACCGAAGGGGTCAAGGTCAACACCCCCATCGCCGTGCTGCTGGAAGAGGGCGAAAGCGCCGATGACATCGGTGACACCCCCGCACCGGCAAAGGCCGAAGCCCCGAAAGAGGACGCGCCAAAGGCGGAACCGGACGCCAGGGCGCCCGAGACCGCTGCCGCCCCACCTGCCCCCAAAGGCGGTGACGGCAATCGCATCTTTGCCTCGCCGCTGGCCCGTCGCATCGCTGCGGACAAGGGGCTGGATCTCTCCGGTGTCACCGGCTCCGGCCCGCATGGCCGCATCGTCAAGGCCGATGTCGAAGGGCTCTCCGCCTCCGACACACCCAGGGCCGCCGCCTCCCAACCTGCCGAGGCCGCTGCCGCTGCGCCCAAGGCCGCTGCCCCGGCCGGCCCCTCCGCAGATGCCATCGCCAGGATGTACGAAGGCCGCGACTACGAGGAAGTCAAACTCGACGGCATGCGCCGCACCATCGCCGCGCGCCTGACCGAAGCCAAGCAGACCGTGCCGCATTTCTACCTGCGCCGCGACATCCAGCTTGATGCGCTGATGGCCTTCCGCGCCCAGCTGAACAAACAACTCGAAGCACGCGGCGTGAAGCTCAGCGTCAATGACTTCATCATCAAGGCCTGCGCCCTGGCGCTGCAGGAGGTCCCGGAGGCCAACGCCGTCTGGGCAGGCGACAAGGTGTTCAAGCTCAAACCCTCCGACGTCGCCGTCGCTGTGGCCATCGAAGGCGGGCTGTTCACCCCGGTCCTGAAAGACGCCGAGATGAAATCGCTCTCCGCCCTCTCGGCCGAGATGAAAGACCTCGCCACCCGCGCCCGCGACCGCAAGCTGGCGCCACATGAATACCAGGGCGGCAGCTTTGCCATCTCCAACCTCGGCATGTTCGGCATCGACAACTTCGACGCGGTCATCAACCCGCCCCATGGCGCGATCCTGGCGGTGGGTGCAGGGGTGAAAAAGCCGGTGGTGGATGCCGAAGGCCAGGTCAGCGTGGCCACGGTCATGTCGGTCACCCTCTCGGTCGATCACCGCGTCATCGACGGTGCCCTTGGCGCGCAGCTTCTGAACGCGATCAAGGCCAACCTCGAATCGCCGATGACCATGCTCGCCTGATCCCTTTTTGGCAGGCATATATCCTCGGGGAGTGTGAGGGGCAGACAGCCCCTCACCCGCCGCGTCAGGGACGCGGCCGTGGTCATGCAAAAGCCGGGGCGCGCACGCGCGCCCCGGCTTTTTCAATTCTTCAAAATGTCACCTGGCAGTCAGACGCTCTTGGATCCGAACATGTGATCCATCAGCACCGACGGCTGATCACAGCCCGCCTCGCCCACGATCTTCGCCGGAATGCCCGCCACCGTCTTGCAGGGCGGCACTTCCTCCAGCACCACGGAACCCGCCGCGATCCGGCTGCAATGGCCCACCTTGATGTTGCCCAGCACCTTGGCCCCGGCCCCGATCAGCACGCCATCGCCAATCTTGGGGTGACGGTCCTCTTCTTCCTTGCCGGTCCCGCCCAGGGTGACCGAATGCAGCATCGACACGTTGTCGCCCACCACCGCCGTCTCACCGATGACAATCGAATGGGCATGGTCGATCATGATCCCCTTGCCGATCCGCGCCGCGGGGTGAATATCCACCCCGAAAATCTCGCTCACCCGCATCTGCACGAAATAGGCCAGGTCGCGCTTGCCCTTCTTCCACAGGTGATGCCCCACGCGGTACGCCTGAACCGCCTGATAGCCCTTGAAGTAGAGGATCGGCTGCACCAGCCGGTGACAGGCCGGGTCGCGCTCGTAAATCGCCACCAGATCGGCGCGCGCCGCTTCGACCAGACCGGGGTCCTCGGCAATCGCCTCATCCACGATCTCGCGCACCACAACCATCGACATCTCATTCGACGCCAGCTTTGCCGCAATCCGGTAGGAAAGCGCCTTTTCGATGGATTTATGGTGCAGGATACAGGCATGCACAAAGCCGCCGATCAGCGGCTCATCCTTCACCGCCTGCTGCGCCTCATGCTGGATCTGCTGCCAGACCGGGTCAACGCTGGAGATATTTCTGCGGGGTTCGGCCATAACATCACGTCCTTTGCTGCGCTCAGACTACTTCATGCCGCATCAGAAAACCAATGGCAAACCCGTGATGCAACTAATTTCCCATGTGTGCATGTAAGCCCTGCTTGCAAGAGGCAGCCCTGCATTTTTCCAGAAGCGCCGTGACAACCATCTGAAAACACGCGCAATCCTCCGCGTCGTCAAAGCAGCCTGGCGGGGCAAGCCGCCGCGCCCCGGCGGCGGCCAGCAAGGTGCCATTGCCCCATAACGGATGCACCCGCCCCAATCGCCGGGTGTGGCGGTCGGCCCAATCCGCCTCCACAAACAGCCGCGCACAAAGCGCCGCGCGCTGTGGCGCGGGCACCGCCCGCAGGGCCCGCGCCGCCGTCCGGACATCGCTCAGCAGCACCGCGCGCATCAGGCGCCCACCACCCGCGTCTCCGCCAGCCCCGGCCCATAGACCGCCGAGATCTGCGCCACCGAGACCTCGAAGGGCAAGGTCAGACCATCGGTATCCTGATCCGCCGCTCTATAGGTCCAGCCCGGCGCATCCACCTGTTGTTCGCGCAGGATGCTGCCACCCGCCGTGATGCGCAGCAGATAGCGCTCGCTCTCCTCGCCCAATGGCACCTCCGGCACCTCCCAGGCATCGCCGTTCAGCCGTGTCCGCCTGATCCAGCTCAGGTCAAAGCTGCTATCCGCCCGTTTGACCACCCTCAGGTGACAGGGGCTCAGCGGGCGCTGCCCGTTTCCGGCAAAGGCCGTCACCAGATGGCGATAAGACGGATCATCATAGCCGCGCCGCGCGGGCCCGATGCGGAAATGCTGCGCCACCTGGCGCAGGTTCGGGCTGAAATCAATCTGTTGCGGCCTGCCGTCCAGCAGGACAAAGCGCGACCCGGCGGGCCAGGCCGGCGGCATCAGCGCGTCACTCCCCGCCTGCCCCCGCAGCCGCCCCGACAGCCAGTATACCCCCGGTGCCACCAGCGTCGCGGTCCGGAACTGGAACAGCTCCCAGTTGTCCGCCGATCCATCTCCGATCGCCGCCAGGTTCGCCCCGCTCAACAGTGCCTGCTCGGTCACCGATTCCAGCGCGCCGGCGGTCAGCCTGACCTCCAGGGCGTCGCCCCGGTCGATCACCCCCGGCGATGCCGCCGGCAGATCGTTCAGGGTCACGCCAATGGTGCTGCGCGCGGGCAATATCCCGTTCAGCCGGTAATTGGCATCGGTGCTCGACTGATAGACCGCAACCGCCCCCGGCCAGGGCTGCGCGGTTGCCGCCAGATGCGGCGCATGCGGCACCTCGTCGCCGCGCAGCAGCGGCAGGTCCATGAAATAGGGCTGCACCGGCACCGGCGCTGCAAAGGGCCGCAATGGCACCAGCTCATCCGTGAGGTCAGCGGCGTCATAGACCTCCGGCTCGATCCGCACCGCGTCCACCAGCTGCACGTCCGATTGCTCCACCCGGTCGATCCGGTACAGCGCCGCGCCCTCCTGCCCCTCGCCGGGCAGTTCAATCACATCCCCCGCGCCCAGCGCGAGCCTTGAGGGCGGCAGGGCCAGCCGCAGATGCCCGCGTGCCACCCGCGCCTCCACCAGCCAGCGTTCGGCCACCTGTCGGCCCTCGGCCCGGGTCAGTGCCATGTTCAGCTCTGACGCCGCAACCGCATGGGTCGCCTCATCGGGCAGAACCGCCTCCTCTGCAATGGTGTCAAAATTGCCATCCGCCTGCACGAAGCGCAGCCGCACCCGGCCCGAGATTTCCGCCTCCGCCTCGCGCAGCTGTTCGCTTACCCCGTCCAGCTCCTCGCTGACCGCCAGCAGCGCTGGGTCCAGCACCTGCGGCTTCAGCCCGTCCCGCGACCGGAACGACAGCACGCCGTCCCGCTCGACCGCATCGAACCCGTGGCGCAGCATCAGCGGCTGCAACGCTGTCCGCGCATCCGCCACCTGATCCAACGCATAGCCGCGCACATATCCATGCAGCCCCTGCGTACTGTACGCATCCAGCCCCGCCCGCCTGCAGATCTCTCCCACCACAGAGGCCAGCGTGCGGGCAGAGCTGCGCCCGTTGATCCAGTGACCGCGCGCATAATTCTGCCCGTCGCTCCACAGATCGCGGTTGTTGGGAAAGAACGGATAGGGCCGCACGTCCCAGGCCCAGACAAAGGCCCGCGTCATGTCCAGCATCCGCCCCTCATATTCCGATGACAGCGGATTATGCGCCGGGTCCCCCCAGTAGGAGGACATCGCCCGCAGATACTGCATCTGCATCAGATCATCGCGCGCACCCGTCGAATACCGCGGCAAAGCACTTTCCGAGCTTTTCTGATCCAGAAACTTGTTCGGTTCATTGGCCCCCTTGTCCACCGCCGCACAGCCATATTCCGTAAACCAGATCGGCTTCGATGCAGGCACCCAATCCGTCGGGTTCTCCTGCCGCAGGCCCCCCAGCCGCTCATGATGCGCATTCTGCCACCAGTTGCGGATGTCCTTGTAGCGGTAGACCCAGGGCTCATCATAGGCGCCATCGGTGATCTCTGTCCGGATCTGCGCCGCACGTGCCTCGGGCGAATGATAATAGAAATCATAGCCTTCGCCGCCCTCGATGTTCCCGCGCAGGTAATCGAGGTCATGGATCGCATCATGATCCTGCGCATCCAGATGATCCTCACCTTCGCGCCAGTCCGCCAGCGGCATGTAATTGTCGATCCCGATGAAATCGACGTTGTCATCCGCCCAGAGCGGATCAAGGTGAAAGTACAGGTCGCCACTGCCATCCTGCGGCTGATAGCCGAAATATTCGGACCAATCCGCCGCATAGCTGATCTTGACCTGCGGCCCCAGCAGGGCACGCACCTCCCCCGCCAGCGCCCGCAACCGCGCCACCGCAGGAAAGCTGTTGCCGCTGCCCCGGATCTGCGTCAGCCCCCGCATTTCCGAACCGATGCAAAAGGCCTCGACCCCGCCCGCAGCAGCACAAAGCGCCGCGTAATGCAGAATGAACCGCGACAAGGACCATTCATCCGGCCCGGAATAGCTCACCATCTCGCCCGACACGGCAAAATCCGCCGCCGTGACCGTGCCAAAGAACGCATCGACCTCTGCCTCTGCCCCGGCGGTGCCATCGGGGCTGCCGGGCCGTCCCGGCGCCTGCGACAGGGTGATGCGCCCGCGCCAGGGCAGTTTCGGCTGGCTGGTGGCATCGCTGTAGGGGTCGGGCAGGTTGTTCCCCTCCCCCTGATCCATCAGGATAAAGGGGTAGAACATCACCGCCTTGCCCGCCGCCGTCATCGCCTGAATGGCCTCGATCACCGAACGGTCCGTCGGCGTGCCGCCATAGACCGGCCTGCCGTCCTGCCGGGCGATGACCTGCGCCGCGCTTCGGGTCAGCCCCGCCACCTGCCAGGCCATGTTTTCCCCTTCGATGGTGGGGTCTTCCACCTTGGGCCGGACCGTACATTCCCCACAGCGCAGGTCATCGCCGAACCAGGACACCACCAGCGATGCGGCTTCCAACTCGGGCAGTTCCTCGCCCAGCGCCTCCAGCGACACGGCAAAATCCGCATTGCCCTGCGGCGTATTCACATTGGCACTCCACCGCGCCTCTGCACCATCGACGTAAGTAACATCGGTCGTTGCCAGCCCGTATTCACCCGTCCCGGGGATCAGGGCGACACCGCGCACCCCATGGGTCGGCATATGCTCCCAACCCGGCGCGCCGCGCTGTTCGGGGCGCAACACCTCAAAGGAAAACTGCGGCACCCGGTTGCCAAAAGCCGCCAGCTGCAGATCCTCCATCACCACATAGGCGGTCCCGCGATAGGCAGGCACCTGCCCCGCGCCCTCGATCGCCTCCATCACCGGGTCCGGCAATTGATCCGCCCCTCCGGTATAGACCCGCATGTTCAGATCGTCCCGGGCCACTTCCTCCCCATCGGCCCAGACCCGCCCGATGCCGGTGATCTCCCCCTCGCAAAGCGCGATGGCAAGGCTCACCGAATAGCTGTACTCGGTTGTCTGCGGCGTGGGCCGCGCCCCCTTGCCCCCGCCCGAGACATTCACCACCTCCTGAAAATCCGACACCCAGATCACATGTCCGCCAATGCGCATCCGGCCAAAGACCTGCGCCACCGGTTCCCCTTCGCCCGAGCGGGTCAGGCGAAACCGGTCCACCTTGCCGGTCTCCACCGCCTGCCCGCCCTGCCCCAGCAGCCGCTGATCGACAAAGCGGCCCAGCGTCGCCCCCACGGCACGTCCGATGGCAACCGATGACAGCCCCGCCAGCGTGCCGCCGACAGAGCCACCCAATGCCGCACCCGCAGCCGAAAAAATCACCGTTGCCATCAACCGTCTCCTTGAGGAAATTCAAACCGCGCCACGATCCGTCGCGCCCAGGGGGCGCTCAGCGGGCTTTCCACCACGCCGCGTCCCGCATAGGCATGGATGAAAGCCGGTGCCCGACCCACCCGCGCCTGCAGCCCCAGATGTTTGGCCACCGATCCCGCCCGCATCCGGAACAGCAGCACATCGCCCGCCCGCGCCTGATCCAGGGGCCTGGCCCGCAGATGCCGCAGGGCGGCCGCCCATAACAGCTCCTCGCCCTGTGGTTCGGACCAATCCATCGAATAGGCCGGCACCGCCTCGGGCTCCGCCCCCAGCACCTCGCGCCAGACCCCACGCAGAAGGCCCAGACAATCACAGCCCGCCCCCTTGCTGGCCTGCTGATGCACATAGGGCGTCCCGATCCAGCCGCGTGCGGCCTCCACGATCCGGCTCACCGCAGCGACCCGCCCGTGTTCGCCCCCGTTGACCGTGGCACCGCCACCACCCAGTCTTCGCCCGGCAGGTCCGGAAACCCCTGAAAATTCAGCAGGTTGTTGAATTTCAGCCGGCAGGTCTCCATCCGCTTGTCACAGCCCGCCACCAGCCTCACGGAGGTGCCCTCCGCCAGATCCCCCCGCAATGGCTCCCACAGTTCGATCACGCGCCGCACACCGTCGAAGCGGTCATGCTTGATCAACCCCCAGAGCCCCTGCGCGGTGCCGTCCAGCACCTCCAGCCGCCCCCGCGTGAACCACCCCGCCTCGAACCCCTGAAAGCTGTCCCAGGCAAAGATGCGACCCTCTTCCACATCCTGCACATTCCGCGTCTCGGCATAGCCCGGCGTCTCCAGCGCAAAACGACAGGTGCTGTCGCCCAACACCGCGGTACAAGGCTTCTGATAGGCCCGCCCCTGCGGCTGGTTCAGCACCTCTGTCAGACCGCGCAATTCGGCGCGAAAGGCACCCCCAACCCGGCGCAATTCACCAATCGTGCCGCGAAACTGCAGCTTGCGCTGGGATGTATCGGCCCAGTTGACCAGCCAGGCCTGCACCTGCGCCCCGTCAAACCGCCCCTGCTCGATCTCGTCCTCGCGCAGGGTCACATCGCTCAGCGCGCCCAGCGCCTCGGTGTTGTCCACCGCCAGCCCTGTGCTCTGCGCAATGGCCCTGGCGCTCAACCCGGTATCGGCGCGGAACAGCTCGCCCTCCATGACCAGCGGCACATCGTGATCGGTAAAGGCAAAGCTGACCCCGTCCCGCCGCGTGATCCGCCAGGCATGACACAGCGTCGTATGCCCGCTCTCCACATGCGCCTGCAGCGCCGCACTCACCCCGGCCATCAGATCCGCACCTCGATGACAGGCACATCCGGCACCTGCCCGGCCTGAAAACTGGCAACCGAGGTCAGGATGCGATCGGTGTCGAACCGGACGGGAACGTCAAATTCATAGCCCGCGCGAATTTCGATCTCCGGATCGGGCGGATGGGCAAAGCTGACGATGCCCGTGGTCAGATCCACCTCGTAATCAAGCCCCTCCTGCACTTCATCCTGCTCCAGCCCCAGGCGCACCGTGCCTGCAACCGGCTTGCGGATCGGGCGAAGATAGCTCTGCGTGCCGGAGCGATAGGTCTTGACCAGCGGGAAGTCGGCTTTCACCCCGTCACCATAGCCGATGGTCTGATCGTCAAAGGCAGGCTCCCGCGACGCCCGGCAGGATTTGTAATCCGCCCAATCCTTCCAGCGGAAACCATGCAGCTGCCCCATCCGCGCCTCGAAAAACCCGATCAGCAGTTGCAGATCGTCAATCGACCGCATCCCGAGACCCGCATCATAGACCCTGCGCGAATGCGCCCAGGGGGTGTTGCGCTCCTCGAACCCATTGGCCAGCGTCACCACATCCGTGCGCCGCTGCGGTCCGCCCATCGCGCCAAAGCTCAGGCTGGCGGGAAATCGTACCTCGTGAAATGCCATGATGCTGCTCCCTCCTATCTGTTGCGGTTGCCGGCACCCAGGGCGCGGCTCATCTGTGCGGCGATCTGCGACTGGCTGCGCTGGAACCCCTGCACATCCGGCGTGGTGATGTTCATCACCACCGTGGTGCCGCCCCCGGCCCCGCGCACCCCCAGCTTGCCGTCACTGCCCCGCGCCAGCGGCATGATCGCCTCCGGCCCTGCCTCGCCCATCACCCCCATGCCACCGCGCATCGGAAACGCCGTGGCCGAGCTGACCACGCCGCCACTGGCAAAGGGCATCACCCGCCCCTGGCTGAACGCAGCCCCATCGGCAAAGGGCAGGATGCCCTGCATGATATTGCCCACCCCCTGCGAGATCAGACCCCCGAAATGATCCGTCACTGGCCGCATCGCCGCATTATAGGTCGTGCGCATCAGCGACTGGGCCACCGTGGTCAGCGCATCCGACAGTTTCATCCCGTCGAACACCACGCCATCAAAGGCCTTGCGCAACCCCTTGCTCAGGCCCCGCTCCAATGTCGCCACATCCTTGCCGGTCGCGGCCAGCGACACCCGCATCCGCCCCAACTCGCCGTCAAAGGCCGCCACCAGACCACCGGTCTCGGCCAGCGTGGTGTTCAGCCCCTGCGCATTGTCCTCAAGCGCGTCCATGTCTTCAAACTCAGCCATCGCCGGTTTCCTTCCTCTGATCCGGATAGGCCGCCATCAGCGCCGCCAACCCATCGCTCAGCATCGGGGCCTGCGCGCCTGCGCGCCCCAGCATGATCTGCAGTTCCACCGGGGTCAGCGCCCAGAACACATCCGGGCTCAGCCGCAGCCCATGCAGCCCCGCCCGCATCAGCGCACCCCAGTCCAGAGATTGCCCGCTGCTCACTCCGGCACCACAAAGGCCCGCGCCAGCAGCTCCGCCGCCGCCCGCGCCGCCGCCATCGGCCCGCCTCCGATTTCCGCCTGCGCGAGGGCGGCATCGCTGATCCGCGCACCCCCGCCGCGCAGCCCCGCACCCAGCAGCGCCACAACATCGCGGCTGGCAAAGCTGTTGCTCTCGAAGCGCTCCACCAGGGCCACCAGCGAACCCGCCTCAAGCATCTCTTCCAGCTCGGCCAGCGCCCCCAGCGTCAGCCGCGCCACATGGCGCTGCCCGTCAATGACAACCGCCACATCCCCCCGCCACCGGTTGGCCATGCTCAAACCTCCGTGGCGTCGGGTGTGAACGCCAGTTCACCCGCCGACATCAGGCTGACCTCGAATGTCGCCTCCCCGTTCAGCGACCCGGCATATTCCAGCGCCGTCACCTGGAACGGCCCCTGCACAACGCCAAAATCAGGAATGATGATCTGGAAATCCGGCGTCAGCCCGTCAAAGAACAACTGCCGCGCGCGTTCATCGGTGCCCGCATCGCGAAACACCCCCGATCCGCTGATCGCGGCCGAACGCACCCCCGCTCCCACCAGCAACTCCCGCCAGCCCCCGGCACTGTCGAGCGTGGTGACATCCACGGTCTCCGCATTGAAACTCACGCGCGTGGCGCGCAACCCGGCAATGGTCTCGAATTGCCCGTCACTTGTCATGTCCACCTTGACCAAAAGGTCCTTACCAGCTTGAACAGCCATTTCACGTCTCCTGCTTGATCCCGAAAATTCTCGTCTCAGTCGTCCTGCACCCGCGCGGCAAAGCGCAGGTCGATCTGGCGCGCTGCACCGCTGTCGATGCGCGCGGCACGCGCCCGCTCGAACCGCAGTGACACCAGCCGCCCCCGGCTCAGGGCCAGATCCGCGTCATGCAGCACATCGCTGATCGCCGATCCCGCCTGTTTGGCGCTGGCAAACCCCGGCTGCGTCGTGATCACCGACACCGTGAACCGATGCAGCGCACCCGCCCCGGTCCCGTCTGAGGCATCTCTCGCCGTCTCACTGCCAAGCCGCACATAGATCGCAGGCAGGTTGCCCGATGGCACCGCGTCATAGATCGCCGTCCCCACGATGGCCCCCAGTGCCGCATCATTGCCAAGCGCCTCGAAAACCGCCGCCTGCAACGGCGCTGACCCCGCAAAACTCATGCCACCTGCTCCTCTTGCGCATGACAGATCAGGTAACGCCCATCCGGGTCGCGCTCTGTCACTGCCGTGATCTTGAAAACCCGCTGCCCGTCTCGCAGCCGCTGTTGCGGGCGTGGCCGTTCCGGGCTGCCAAATGGCGCGCCCCGTACAACAATCCGGAACCCTGCGCGGCTGACAAAAGCCCCGGCGGCCCGCGTCTCCCGCCCGGTCCGCGCCGTGATCTCCGCCCAAAGCGTGCCCAGCGGCAACCAGCCCTCGACAAAGCCCCCGGCCCCGTCCGGCAATTGCTCCGGCGTCTCCAGCACCATCGCATGGTTCAGGCGCGGCACATTCATGCCCCCAACCCCATGCGCACCGCGCGATAGCGCTCGATCAGGCTGCTGACCCCAAAGGGCATGCAGCCCCCGCTCAACCCGGTGTCATTGCGGTATTCATAGTAATGCGCCGCCAGCATCAGCACCGCCTGCCGCAGATCAGGGGGCACCCCCTCCCAATCCGCCGCAAACCCGGCCTCAAAGACGATCTTCACACTGCCCTGCCCGGGCACCCGCGGCAGCACCGACCCCGCCGGCCTCAGCCGCGGTGCCTGCATGCCCTGCTCCAGCCAATAGTCGGTCGCCGGCACTACGGTCTCCGCGCCGCCCTGCGCCACCAATGCGACCTGGCTGACCGCCTGCACCGGGGCCAGCGGCAGCTCCTGACCACCGGCATCACGCCATGCAGACAGCTCCAGGCTGAACGCGCGCCGCAATATCGCCTTGCCGGTGCGCGCCTCGATCGCGGCCGCGGCAGCCCGCAGGAACGACACGATCACCGCGTCCTGTACATCCTCCAGACCAAAGCCACTGCCCAACCGCAGATGTGCCTTGAACGCATCCACGGGCAAGGCATTGTCCGGGGCGGGTGTTACTTCGATCAACATCATGGATCATCTCCAAAAATCGCCCCCTCGGGCGGTGGTCGTCATCATTCCGGGCGCGCACCCACCCGCACCGCTCGGTCAGAGGGGAGCAGCTAGGCGATGCGAAGATGTCTTCGGGCGCGCACCCGAACCGAGGTCAGGTCCCCCCGGCCCCGGCATCCGTCACGGGCTGTTAGGCCGTGCCGAATTTCAGCAGCTTGATCGCGGCGAAATCGCTCACGTCGCCGCCCACGCGCTTGGTCGCGTAGAACAGCACATGCGGCTTGGCGCTGAACGGATCGCGCAGGATGCGCAGATCGGGGCGCTCCGCCACCGTGTAGCCGGCCGCAAAATCGCCAAAGACGATGGAGATGGAATCCGACCCCGGATCGGGCATGTCCTCTGCCACCAGCACCGGATAGCCCATCAGCTGCGCAGGCTCGCCCGCCGCCAGACCATCAGACCACAGGAACCGGCCATCCGCGTCCTTCAGCTTGCGCACCAGCGCCGTGGTCTTGGAATTCATCACGAAGGACCCGTTGGCGCGGTACTGCGCCCCCAGCGCATAGACCAGCTCGATGATCGCATCGGCGGTCACGCTGCCATCCACGCCGCTTGGTACATAGCCAAGGTTGCCCCAGTCCCACAGATCATTGTCGACGCTGGCATGGGTCAGGAACCCCCTGGGCTTGTCCACGCCGTCCCCGTTGATGAAGGCCTGCGCTTCGGCCCGCGCGAACTTGTTGGCAATGCGCCCGGCCAGCCAGCCCTCGATGTCAAAGGCACTGTCATCCAGCAGCCGCTGCGATGCCTTGGGCAAGGCCGACAGCTCATGCAGCGGGATGGTGATCCGGTCGATCTGCGGCGTGTCGGTCTCCGCCTGCGGCCCCGCCTCGGTGGCCCAGCCTGCCCCCACATCCGTATGATCCACCAGCACGTCATAAGAGGTCGCCTCGACCCGGACGACACTGGCAATCGCGCGGATCGACGCCGTTGCGTTCAGCACCGATTGCACGGTCTCCGAGGTCTGCGGATCGACCAGATAGCCGCCATCCGAATTGACAGCCGTGGACAGCGATTTGCCCTCCAGCTCCAGCCCGCGCAGGCCATCGTCATCGCCATTGCGCAGATAGGCGTTGAAAGCCTTCTGGTGCGGCGCAGCCGCCTCCACGCCACCGGCCAGCGGGGTCCGTACAGTCATCTTGCGGTCCAACATTTTCACTCGCTCTTCTGTTTGTTGAAGTTTCATCTCAATTTCGCCCCGGAAGCCCTTGAAGTCGGTGACAAAACCCGTCACCGCCTGGCGAACCTCCTCCGCCGGAGACAGCTCTGTGCCCCCCGTTTCGGTCTTGCTCATCAATTGTCCTCACTTGGTTCAGCCGCGGGAGGTCCCGCGCGCCAGTTCAGCGCGCGCCCCGTCAAAGGCCGCCGCCATCTCCCGCAGCACGTCGCCCAGGGGCGCACTGTCCCCCTTGGCGCCGACCCGCGCACTGGGCAGCATCGGGAAGGTCACCAGGGACACCTCCCAAAGCTCCAGTTCCGACAAGAGCCGCTGGCCCTTCGTGTTCTTGCTCGCCCGCACCGTGCGATAGCCGATCGACAACCCGTCAATCGCCCCCGCCGCGATCAGCGCCGCCGCCTCGCGGCCCTTCGCCACGCTCGACAGGATGCGCCCCTTGACCCAAAGGCCCCGCGCATCTTCGCGGACCTCGTCCCAGACCCCGATGGGCTGGGCCGGATCGTGTTGCCACAGCATCTTGATGCTGCGCCCCGCCGCCGCGACCGCCTTCAGACTGGCGGCATAGGCCCCGGCTTCCACCACGTCACCGCCCTGATCGGCATCGCCGAACAGGCTGGCATAGCCGCTGATCTCGGTGCCGCCCTCGACCGCGATGGCCTGTCCGAAGCGGGCAAACTTGCGCTCCAGCCCCGGCATACCGCCGGACATATCTTTCCCATTCCCCGGAACCGCCCCGAGGTCGCCTTGATCATGATCCATGACAACTCCTGTGAATTTCAGATGTTCAGGGGGTAACCGCCAGGAACGACTGCACCGCCTGCGCCAATATCACCGCAACCACCCCATAGACGGTCAGCCACAATCTTCGTTCCATCCGCGCCATCACCCCTTCAAGCTGATCCAGCCGGCGCATCAGGTTCTCCCGATGGATGCGGCTGACTTCCTCATGGGCCTGCAACCGCAACCCCGGCGCGCAATCGAACCGCTCGAACCCCGGCTCATGCATCGTCAGCCACCGCAGGCAGCCCCAGCAGACTGCGCTTTTCCGCCTGGCTCAGGAAATCCGCCTGCGCCACCCGCGCCCATTGCGCGTCACGTTCTCCGGCCAGCGCGGGCACCTGGTCCAGATCGGGCTTCAGCTCCAGCACCTCGCCGCTGAACCCTGCCATCCAACCTGCCAGCGCCGCGGTGACCCGCGTGGCCAGCGGCAGCACCGTCAGGCGATAGAACGCCCGGTGCGCCTCCTGGTAATTGGCAAAGGTCGCATCCCCCTGGATGCCCAGCAGCATCGGCGGCACCCCATAGGCCAATGCAATCTCCCGCGCGGCGGCCTCCTTGGTCTTCTGGAACTCCATGTCGCTGGGCGAGAACCCCATCGGCTTCCAGTCCAGCCCGCCTTCCAGCAGCATCGGACGCCCCGCATTGCGCGCACCCTGATGATGGCTCTCCATCTCGCTCACCAGCCGCTCGTACTGGTCCTCGCTCAGCTTGCCTTGCCCCTCGATCCCCTTGTAGACGATGGCCCCCGAAGGACGCGCCGCATTGTCCAGCAGCGCCTTGGACCAGCGCGAGGCCGCGTTATGCACATCCATCGCCATCGCAGCGGCCTGCATCGGGGCAAAGCCGTAATGATCGTCCTGCGGATGGAAGTTCCGGATATGACAGATCGGCCTTGCCCCTTCCGCCACCTCGAACCGGTGCCTGGCCCCGCCAACGGCATATTCATAGGCCACCGGCCAGCCATCGGCCCCCGGCACCACCGACATCCGGTCAGAGCGCAAGACATGCAACTCCACCGGCAGGCCCCCGGCACCGCCCACCGCCTCGACATAGCCATTGCCGCTCAACAGCAACTGCGCATAAAGCGCCTCCAGCAGCTCCGCCCGTCCCTGCGCCCCATTGGGCCGCGCCAGAAGCGCCGCCAGCGGATGCGCCTCATAGCGCCGCTCGGCATCCTGCACCACCAGCGGCAAGGCCGCCGCCGCCTCCGCAATCAGCTTGACGGAGCGGAACCCGACCGGGTTGGCACAGAACCCGGTGCGCGTCAGGCTCACCGTGTCGCGCGGGCTCCAGGCCACGCGGCCAGAGGTCTGATAGGCCACCACCGGCCCGGTCGCCGAAGCCTTCTGCTCCGGCACGCCCGCCGCCGCCGTCCCGCGCCGCAGAAAATCAAACACCATACCGTCGCTCCTCATGTCTCTTGCTGTCGGAACCCGTCTCATCCGACGCAGGAACACTTTGCCTCAAACTGATTAAGGTCCTGAAACCCCACCGCCCGGTGGGGTGCGCAACACCCGATTCTTCCTGCCGGAGATACGCAATCATCCGGCGGCTACAGGCTCCGCACACCGGGTGACCGCCATTTCGCCGCAGGTTCGATCATCAGCTCATGCAGCGCCCAGACCAGCGCATCGACCCGGTCGGGCGAACCGCCACCCTCGAACCCCTGCGCGGTCATCCGGCACATCTGGTCCTCCAGCCTGTCCAGCCCCCTGACATGGCGCACCCGGCCCTGCTCATAAAGCGCTGCAACCGGCTCTGCCCGTGCCACCTTGCCCCGGCTCGCATGTACCGATTTGAGCGGCACCAGCGGGTCGACCCCGCGCAGCACCTCGCCCACCATCTGACCACCCTGGTTGACCTCAGCCACCAGCCGGTCCGCACCAAAGCGTTCCATCGCGGTAATCGCCGCGCGTGCCCAGCCCGTCGGCGTCGCCCCCTGCACCGTCGCATCCGCCAGGACATAGGCCCGCCAATCCTGCACCGGCCCGCGCGTCTGCGCGCCCACCACCACGATCCCGCATTCGTCCGAAGCACTGCCCGATGTCGTCGCCGGGTCCAGCCCCACGACAATCCGGTCCAGTTCCGGCAGCCGCGCCACCTGCGCCGCCTCCAGCATCGCGGTTGTCCACAACGCCCCCTCAGGCTCCGCCAGCAGAACGCCCTCCAGCTCCTGCCGCCCCATGCGCGTGCCCGCATAGCGCGCCATCACCTCGTCAAGGAAGGACTGCGCCAGATGCGCGGCATTGGCCTGTGTCGGCGCATGGGTCGTCACCGTCGAGGGCGAGGCCAGCAGCGCCTTCAACACCCCCACATTGCGCGGCGTGGTGGTGACACAAACCCGCGGGTCCTCGCCCAGCCGCAGCGCAAACTGCAACTGGTCCCAGGTCGCCTGCGCCTTTTTCCACTTGGCCAGCTCATCCACCCAGGCCGCGTCGAACTGCGGCCCCCGCAAACCTTCGGGGTCATGCGCCGTATGCACACAGGCCTCGGCCCCGTTGGGCCAGACCAGCCGCTTGCGGCCGGCCTCCCACACCGGCCTGCGGTCCTCGGGCGAACAGGCCAGGATGCCGCTGTCGCCAAAGATCATGACCTCGCGCACCTGCTCGATGGTCTCGCCCACCAGCGCCACCCGGCGGCATTGCCCCGGGTCCAGCGGCATCGGCCCCTCCACCATCGACCGGACCCATTCGGCACCGGCACGGGTCTTGCCCGCGCCGCGTCCGCCCATCACCACCCAGGTCCGCCAGGCGCCTTCGGGTGGCAGCTGATGGTCCATCGCCCAGAACTCGAACAGAAACGGCAATGCCAGCAGCTCCCCCTCGTCAAGGTCATCAAGAAACTGTTTTTGGAGGTCTGCACCGGCGCAGGCGATCCAGCTTGCACCCGATCTCAAACCGGGCTTTGTCCAGATCGAGGGCATAGGCTCCCCTTGCGATGCCAGCTTGTCTGTTTCTGTTTTCATGAAGATTGTTCTCCGCCTTTGCACATTGCGGGATCAGCCCCTGAATCTCCTTCAGGGTCTGCATCACCGCTTTTCCGTCGATGTCCTCAATGGACTGCGCTTGTGTCGTCAGGTCCTCGATCCGCCGCCGCAGATCCCGGACCGCATTTTGCAGGGCCTCAAAGACCTCTGCGCTATATGCCACGTCTTGCTCCTGGGTCTTGATCGTCATTCAGAGTCAAACCTTTTGCTACAGCGTCCCGCCCTGGACCTGAGTCAGATGAAATCGCCAATGTCCCCAGAGCGCGTAGCGCGGCAGGGTATTGGCGGTTCAAGTTTAAGGCGGGGCGCATTAGGGGGCCCTGACCGAACAGACATGAAAAAGGCGGCACCCGGGTCACCCCGGGGCCGCCTGCCATCTGTCCTAGCATGCCTGAATCTATACGTCAGACCGTTCGCAAAGTCAAGTTTTTAAGTGTTAACAACACCTTATACGACCGCGCGCAGCCTCAGTTGCCCCCGGTAGAAGCATTGCCCGCAGCCGCCGCACCGCGTTCCGCCTCGATCTGGCGCCAGCGTGCGACATTCTCGTTATGCGCCTCCAGCGTGGTGGCAAAGGCATGTCCACCGGTGCCATCCGCGACAAAGAACACATAATCGGTCTCATCCGGCTGCGCCGCCGCCATCAGGCTGGCACGGCCCGGATTGGCAATCGGTGTGGGCGGCAACCCGGTGATCACATAGGTGTTCCAGGGCGTCTCCGCGCGCAGCTCAGACCGCCGCAGACCCCGGCCCAGCACACCTTCCCCCTTGGTGATCCCATAGATCACCGTCGGGTCGGTCTGCAGCCGCATGTTCTGGTTCAACCGGTTCACAAAGACCGAAGCCACCTGCCCCCGTTCCTCCGGCACACCGGTCTCCTTCTCGACGATTGAGGCCAGGATCAGCAGGTCTTCGGGGCTGCCGATGGGCAGATCGGGATCACGCGCTTCCCAGGCTGCGGCGACCAGCACCTCCTGTGCGGCCTCCATCTGCGCCAGAATTGCCGCGCGATCGTCACCGGGGCGCACCTCATAGCTGTCGGGGGCCAGCGCGCCCTCGGGCGGCACATCCGCAATCTCGCCTTCCAGCAGGTCGATGCCCTTGAGCGCCTCGACCACCTGCCAGCTTGTCACACCTTCGGCCATGGCCACCCGGAACCGGGTGTCAGGCTTTGCCTTGAGCGTGGTGAAAACCTCCGGCACATCGCCTTCGCCGGGCGTGAACTCCGCACGCTCCACGAAACGGCTGGTGGCCGGGTCCAGTTCTCGCACCTGAACCGACACGCGGTTCACCCCGATCCGGTAGACCACCTCGGTGCCGCAGGTACTGGCCCCGCCCTTGGTCACCACATCGACGATCTGCGACATCGAGGTGCCGGGCTGCACCAGGAAACTGCCGGCCTTCAACTGGCCTGTCTTCTCCTCGTAATCCGCCCCGATGCGAAAGATCGCGGCAGAGGAAATCGCACCCTGATCGACCAGGCTCTGACTGACCCTGCGCATGTTGGACCCACGCTCGACCTGCAGGCAAATCGCCTGATCCAGCGGCCCCTCAGCCTGATACTGTGACTTTCCCCAAAGAATGACACCGCCCAGCAGGAACAGCCCCACAATCAGGAACGTCACTGCGTTGGACGCAATATGTCGCCACATGAATCAGACCTTTCCGAACAGGACAGAGGCATTTGTCCCGCCGAACCCGAACGAGTTGCTCAGCGCCACCTTGATCTCGCGCTCGACCTTCTTGTTGGGCGCAAGGTCAATGGCGGTCTCGACCGCCGGGTTGTCCAGGTTGATGGTGGGCGGTGCCACCTGATCGCGGATCGCAAGGATCGAGAAGATCGCCTCGATCGCGCCGGCCGCGCCCAGCAGGTGCCCGGTGGCGGACTTGGTCGATGACATCGTCACCTTGCCCGCCGCATCGCCCAGCATCCGCTCGACCGCGCCCAACTCGATGGTATCGGCCATGGTCGAGGTGCCATGCGCGTTGATATAGTCGATATCGCCCGGCTCCAGCCCGGCACCGCGCAACGCGCTGCGCATCGAGCGTTCGGCCCCGTCGCCATCCTCTGCCGGTGCGGTGATGTGATAGGCATCGCCCGAAAGCCCGTATCCCAGCACCTCGGCATAGATCTTGGCACCGCGTGCCTTGGCGTGTTCATATTCCTCCAGCACCACAATGCCGGCGCCCTCACCCATCACAAATCCGTCGCGGTCCGCGTCATAGGGACGGCTGGCCTTGGTGGGGTCATCGGCGCGCTTGGTGCTCAGCGCCTTGCAGGCGTTGAACCCGGCAATCCCGATTTCGCAGATCGCCGCCTCGGCCCCGCCGGCGATCATCACATCCGCATCGCCATGCTGGATCAGCCGCGAGGCATCGCCAATGGCATGCGCCCCGGTGGAACAGGCGGTCACGACCGAATGGTTCGGGCCCCGGAACCCGTAGCGAATGCTCACCTGACCGGAAATCAGGTTGATCAGCGCGCCCGGCACAAAGAACGGGCTCACGCGGCGCGGCCCCTTTTCCTTCATCATGATCGCGGTATTGGCGATGGAATTCAGCCCGCCGATGCCGGAGCCGATCAGAACACCCGTCCGCTCAAGACTCTCGCGGTCTGCGGGCATCCAGCCGGAATCCTCCACCGCCTGCTGCGCCGCCGCCATGCCGAACAGGATAAAGGTATCGACCTTGCGCTGTTCCTTGGGCTCCATGTACTTGCCCGCGTCAAAGGTCCCGTCGGACCCGTCTCCAAGGGGAACTTCGCAGGCATATTGCGTGATCACATTGCTCGCGTCGAAACAGGTGATCGGACCTGCCCCGGATTGCCCCGCCAGAATCCGCGACCAGCTCGCCTCGACCCCATCGGCCAAGGGCGTCACCAGCCCCAATCCTGTCACCACCACTCTGCGCATCATATGCCCCCTCATGTCTTTTACAGGGCTATACCTTGGCCAAGGCCCCGTGTTCAAGAGCCGAGGCTCGGCTCGGCTGGATCAGGTAAATCGGGCGGCAGACAGCTCAGCGCAGGAAAAGCGCCAGCAAGACAAGGCCATAGCTTGCTTCAACCACAAAGCAGCCCAGCGTGTTCAGCGACTTCAGCGGCACGCCGTGCTGCAGGCGCCGGACCAGATGCCAGATGCCCTGCGCAAAGATCGTCACGACAATCAGCGCGGGCGAAGTGACAAGCCCCAGCACACCGCCGCAGATCAGGACCGAAGCGATCAGCGTCTCCGGCCCCAGCGGCGCGCGGCGGCCATGGGTCTTGGCCAGATAGGTCAGGTTGACGAAAATGGAAAAGGCGGCCGCAATCAGCCAGATATGCGGACCGGCCAGCGGCATTTGCGGCACCATCACCAATGTCAGGTACAGGGCGCAGGCCGAGATAAGCAGATGCTGCTTTTGCCGCAGAAATTCCGAAAATGAGAGCATGAGTGAAAATACCTTGGTTTCCGATACCTGAAATTCTGCCAGCACCACTGCCGTGCAACAAGTCAGGCAAACCTTACCCCCTGCGGTGTCCCGCGGCCCCGGCGCGGCTCATACCGGCGGGCCCTTCCGGGTCAGCAGGACAATCGGATCACCATCCATCTCGGTCTCGCGCATCGGGGTATAGCCCAGAATCTCGGCAATCCGCAGCGACCCTTCGTTGTCCGGGGTGATCAGGCAAACCGTGCGGCCCGCCACAACCCTGTCGAACCAGTCATGCGCCGCCTGCGCCGCCTCAAGCCCCAGGCCGCGCCCCTGGGCACCGGGTTCCAGCACCCATCCGGCCTCGGGAAACGGGTCAAAATCATCGCCCAGCCCCCTGGAACCAAAGAAAAATCCCGTTTGCCCGGACATTTCGGGCTGGCGATGTATCTGGATCGCCCATTGCCCGAAGCCCGCGATCTGCCAATGCCCGGCATTGCGCAGGAATGCATCCCATGACCGCGTCTTGGGCCAGGGCTTGCCGGAAATATGGGTGACCACCGCCGGAGTCGCCCAGATCTCCGCGAAACGCGGAAAATCCTCGCGCCGCATCGCGCGCAGGGTCAGCCGGTGGGTATTGATCGTCGGAACATTGCGGGACATGCGGTGAATGACTTTCACTCTTGAGAACTGCCTGAACGCACATTGGCAAATGCCCGTGCTGCTTCGCAACCCCCGCCGCACCGCAGAAACAAAAAACGGCGTCAATCCGCAGAGGATGACGCCGTTCGATGATTTTCAGCCGCGGCCATGCCGCCGGCCCATGGACTTAGGAAGCTTCCTTGATGAACTTCACCGCGTCGCCGAATGTCTGGATGTTCTCGGCTGCGTCATCGGGAATCTCGATGCCGAACTCTTCTTCGAATGCCATCACCAGCTCAACGGTGTCGAGGCTGTCGGCACCCAGATCGTCGATGAACGACGCATTCTCGGTGACTTTGTCCTCTTCAACACCAAGGTGTTCCACAACGATCTTTTTTACGCGGTCTGCGACGTCGCTCATAATAAGTCCTCATGTCTTCCGGTGGCCGGTATGACCCCCCGTTTATACTAGCCTCATGCTGATGTTCAGCGGTTGGCGGATGCCCCGTTTCCGAAGCGGCTCTGACCCTTGTTCGCACAAGGCCCATAGGGCACGCAAGCACCCCCTTTTACGATTCTGCGCCCCCTTTAGCACATGACGCATGACACGCAAATGTTATTACAGCGTCCGGCCATTACCCCAAGACAGGTCACATCACCAATGTCCCGAGAGCGCTTGGCGCGGCAGGGTATTGGCGATTCAAGGTCATGGCCTGACGCCACAGGCGCAGGGTCACAACATGGCCATGCCGCCGTTGACGTGCAAGGTGGTGCCGGTCAGATAAGCGGCCTCCGCGCTGCTGAGATATACAACCGCGCCCGCGATTTCCGCCGCGGTGCCCATCCGGCCCGCAGGGATTTGCCCCATGATTCCAGACTTCTGGTCGTCGGTCAGCTTGTCGGTCATTGCCGTGGCGATAAAGCCCGGTGCCACCGCGTTCACGGTGATGCCACGGCTTGCGACCTCATAGGCCAGGGATTTGGACATGCCCACCATGCCCGCCTTGGACGCAGCGTAATTCGCCTGGCCGGGGTTGCCGGTGGCCCCCACCACGCTCGAAATATTCACGATCCGGCCCCAGCGCGACTTCATCATGCCGCGAATGACACCTTTGCACAGCTTGAAGGTTGCCGTCAGGTTCACATCCAGCACCGACTGCCATTCTTCATCCGACATCCGCATGAACAGGTTGTCGCGGGTGATGCCCGCGTTATTGACCAGAATATCAACTGATCCCATCGCCTCATCCGCCTGTTTCGGCAGGGCATCCACCGCTGCCATGTCGCTCAGGTTGCAGGGCAGAACATGCGCCCGCTCGCCCAGTTCCGCCTTCAGCGCCTCCAGCGGCTCGGTCCGCGTGCCGGACAGGCCGACAACCGCCCCCTGCGCGTGCAATTGCCGCGCGATCTCTGCGCCGATGCCCCCGGACGCGCCGGTGATCAGCGCATTTTTCCCTGTCATATCAAACATATATCTTCCTTTTCGTGGTCAATTCCCGACCGGCTCTGTCAGCAGGCCATAGCGGGCGATCTCGCCCGGTGTCATTTCATGTATCCCGTCCGAGGGGGCGGCAGCCAAGGTAAACCAGTAAAACGCATCGCTGCCCAGCATGTCACGGACATAGGCCGCATTGGCCCGATGCTCAGGCGCATCCGCAGCATAGCTGGCACCTTCGCCGAATCCATCGGCCCATGAATGCACAGCGATCACGGCACCAGGCTGCATCGTACGCGCGTTGCCTGCCAGAAACAAATCCACCGCGCCTGAGTAGATCTCGCTCCGGGCCTCCAGATGAGTGTTCAGACCCCGTTCCCGGATCAGATAGCCCATGCGCAACACCGCCTGATCATCCAGCGACCCCGCCATGACGCGCGGCACAATGGCGCGCACCTGCGGCGCGCCGTCCAACAGCGCCTCGAAATTGCGCGGGGTCTGGCTTGTGATCTCACCGCTCAGATACAGCCGCGTGCCCGCAACCTCCATCCGGGTACGGTCCACGGCGTTGTCTGCTATCGCACAGGCCAGCAGCCCCAATCCCGACACCACAAGCAGCAAGAGCCGCATCAGATGCCCGTGCCCGCCATCGGTGTCCGCTCCCCAAGCAGATAACGCGCCGCGTCTACATAATCGAACGCCAATGACACCAGAATCGTGACCATCACCACCCAGATGATCCGCCGGGGCCAGGTCGGCATATCAGCGCGGCCCTGCTGGCGCCAAAGATAGATCACCAGCGGCGTCCACAGCAGAACATGCGGCAATCCCAAGAGCTTGACGTATCCCATCTGACCAAAGATCCAGGTCGTCGCAAACCCCGCGACGGTCCCGGCCACAATGGTCACGATGCCCGCCACCCGGCTTTGCCGCCAGATCAGCAACACCAGCGGCAGGATGAACGCTCCCAGCAGCAGGACGTTCAGCCAGATACCCACCCACGCCGGTTGCTGGGCAATCGCCTCTTCAAAGGTCATCGCTTTGCTCCTCTCAGGTCACGCGTCTTTCAGCGCGGCCACATCCTCGGGTGTGCCGACCGCGCGGCAGGTGCTGTCCTTGGCGATGCGGCGGATCATGCCGGACAGGGCCTTGCCTGCGCCGATCTCCCAGAACTCGGTCACGCCCTGGGCGGCCATCCATTCGACGGACGATCGCCAGCGCACCCGGCCTGTCACCTGATCGACCAGCAGTTCGCGGATGCGCCCCGCATCCGTCACGCTGGTCGCCAGCACATTGGCCACCAGCGGCACGGCCGGGTCCTTCATCTCGACCGCGCCCAGGGCGCGGGCCATCTCCTCTGCGGCGGGCTGCATCAGCGCGCAATGGAAAGGCGCAGAGACCGGCAGCGGCAGCGCGCGCTTGGCCCCTGCCTCTTTGGCCAGCACAACCGCGCGTTCAATCGCCGCCTTGCTGCCCGACAGCACGTTCTGGCTGGGGTCGTTCTCGTTCGCCAGCTGGCAGACATCGCCCTGCGCGGCCTCTGCCGCCACTTTCTCGGCGGCCTCGGCGTCCAGCCCCAGAACCGCCGCCATGGCGCCCTGACCCACCGGCACCGCCGTCTGCATCGCGCGGCCCCGGATGCGCAGCAACCGCGCCGTATCAGCCAGCGACAGGGTGCCTGCCGCACAAAGCGCGGAATATTCCCCCAGCGAATGCCCCGCGACAAAGGCCGCGCGGTCGAGGTCGAAACCTTCGGCGCGCATCGCGGCAAGGGCGGCCATCGAGGTCGCCATCAGCGCAGGCTGGGCGTTTTCGGTCAGGGTCAGCGCCTCTGCCTCGCCCTCCCAGATCAGCGCCGAGAGTTTCTCACCCAGCGCCTCGTCCACCGCGTCGAACACCGCCCGCGCCTCCGGGTAACTGTCGGCCAGCGCCTTGCCCATCCCGATGGTCTGTGCGCCCTGCCCTGGAAATACGAATGCGATGCTCATCTTGGCCTCCTCTTTGTTGGCACCGGGTCTAGCCTGCACGGCCAGCCGGAACAAGCCCGCAGCGCATCGCGCATGGCTGCACAGCGGGCTGCGTCTATTGGCATTGCCCCGGCGGAAACAGCCGGTATCAATGCGCCAAACCCGACCGGAGACCCAGATGCCGCTGACCAACACCCAGATCCGCTATGGCGGTGTCGCGAAAACCTTTCACTGGCTGACCGCGCTGCTGATCCTGACCCTGATTGTCCTGGGCCTCGTGGCCGAGGATCTGCCCTATGCCACGGATGCCGAACTTGCACGCAAGGCCTGGCTGTTCTCGCTGCACAAGACCCTTGGCGTGCTGGTCTTTTTCGTCGCCCTCGTCCGTATCCTCTGGGCCGTCAGCCAGCCCAGACCGGGCCTGGTGAACGCCGACAAGAGGGCAGAGAGTTTTCTGGCCGAGCTGGTGCACTGGCTGCTCTATGGCGCGCTGGTGATCGTGCCGCTGTCGGGCTGGATCGGCCATGCCGCCGCCTCCGGCTTTGCGCCGATCTGGTGGCCGCTGGGGCAGAACCTGCCGCTGGTGCCCAAATCCACCAGCCTGGAACATCTCGCCGGTGCGGTTCACTTTATCTCGGGCCGTGTGCTGATCGGGGCGATCCTGCTGCATTTCATCGGCGCGCTGAAACATCATTTCATCGACCGCGACAGCACCCTGCGCCGCATGTTGCCGGGCGAAGCGCCGATTGCCCCCCTGCCGCAGGCCAGCCACAGCGCCATACCGGTGGTGGCCGCTGTGGCGATCTGGTGCGCCTCGCTTGGTCTGGCCCTGAGCACGGCGCAGGGCGCGGATGGGGCGCTCCCCAGTGGTCCGGCCCTGAACGAAGTCACCTCTGACTGGCAGGTGCAGGAGGGCACGATCGCGTTGCGCGTGACCCAGTTCGGATCGGAGGTCGAAGGCCGTTTCGACGACTGGACCGCCGCGATTTCTTTTGATGATGCGCAGTTGACCGGCGTTGTGGGCGATGTCACCGCCACCATTTCCATCCCCTCGCTGACCCTGGGGTCGGTCACCAAACAGGCATTGGGCGCAGATTTCTTTGCCGCCGAGAGCTTTCCCACCGCCACCTTCAGCGGCGAGATCCGCCACGCCAGCGACGGGTACGAAGCCGTGGGCACCCTGACCATCAAGGACAAGTCAGTGCCCCTGACCCTGCCCTTCCTGCTGTCAGTCCGGGACGACACCGCCGAGATGCGGGCGGATGTGACACTTGACCGGCGCGATTTTGGCATCGGTGACAACATGCCCAAGGAGGACAGCCTGGCCTTCGCGGTGGATGTCGCGATCCGGCTGACCGCAACCCGCGCGCAGGCCGGCGCCGAATAGCAGCCTTTCAATCGCAGCCTTCCAGATGCAAAAAGGCCGGGGACAATCCCCGGCCTTTCGCTTGTTCCGTTCAGGACGATCAGTCGGCTTTCATCGCCTCGACCGAGATGTTCACCTGAACTTCGTCGCTGACATATGGTGCAAAGGCACCAAGGTCGAAGTCGGACCGTACGATGGTGGTGGTCGCATCGAAACCGGCCCATGGCTTGCCCTCTTGCGGGTGGTCGCCAAGCTGGTTCAGCTTCGCATCCAGCACCACGGATTTGGTCACGTCGTTCATGGTCAGATCGCCGGTGATCAGGGCCGTATCCTCGCCGGTGACCTCGATCCCGGTCGAGGTAAAGGTGATCATGTCGCCCTCTTTCGCACCGAAAAAGTCATCCGCCATGAAGTGGTTTTTGCGTTGTTCCCAACCGGTGAACATCGACATGACCGGCATGGACACGGTGACGGAAGACGCCGCAGGGTCTTCCTGATCGAACATGATCTCACCCTCGAAGCCCGAGAAGATGCCGTAGGTTGTCGAGAAGCCGAGGTGTTCATAGTTGAACACGACCTGCGAGTGGCTGGGGTCCAGCGTGTATTTTTCTGCCTTGGTCGCCGTGTCGGCCGCCATTGCACCGGTCGCGCCAAGGGCCAGAGCCGCGGCAAACATAATATTCTTCATGTGGTACTCCTGAGAGGGTCTTGGTTGATCGTAGTGGCGACAGATGTGCGGCTTGCCACGCCGGAATCAACTCAGCATGTCCTCACAGAGCCTGCGCGTCAGCAAACACTTGCCAATCGCGCAGCTTTCAGCTCTGCTCAGCTGCCCCGGCCCGTCAGGCGATCTTGCCCGCGTCGCGCAGGCCGTTGATCAGGCTGTTGCGCAGGGATGTATCCGTCAGTGTTGCGACGGCCAGCAAGACGCCCTGTGCATCCCACAAACGAACAACCGGACCGCTGACCTCGGCCGCGCCAAGTTCGGCAAAGCTGCTGCACGTCAGCACCTCCCGCGCGCCATAACCGTCGGGCCGGACCAGGCTGACGGTGCGGCGGATCGTGTCGATTTCGATTTCGGGCGCTTCGGGCTTGCTACTGGCCAGCATCATGCCCAGTCCCGCCACCGCTGCCGCCACGGAGAGCAGCAGCCGGAACAACATCACTTCCGCCTCGGCGGTGCCGGGTGCAAGCCAGATCACGAAAGCTGCCAGAAACAGCCCCGCACCGCAGATCCGCTGCAGCGTGCGGGCCAGCATCCTGCCCCCGTCCACCATGGATACCGGTTCACGCCTGGTTGCGCTGCCTTTGGTAAAATCCGCTGCTGCCGTCATCTGCCCAATCCTTTATTTGGTTGGCCTTTGTTTGGTTAACGTGATGCTGCAAAAGGAATGGGACCAAAGCTGGGCGAAGCCGCGGCGCGGATCGGACCTTGTTGAGACTGTGGGCAACACCGGCACAGCCGTCACGCAATTCCAAGCTGGACCAGCCCTTCAGCGCAGGGCGGAAGGGTTCGGTGAGGCGGACAAAACTGCCGTCGATCACTGGCACCCAGGCCCGGAACAAGCCGAAGGCGCTGGCCCGGCTTGCGCTTCGCGTCACTTCAATCGCTTTCCTGCCATGCACCGCGCGCCGATCAAACCGCAGCTTCGGCGACTGACAACCGCAACACTCCCCGTTTTGCCATTGCGATGGCGGATTTCCTTCGCTAATCCTGCCAAAGGTCCGGCCACCTGCTGCTCGCAGACGCAAGTCACGGTGAAGGTCGTGTAACATCTCTGACCTCACATGCACTTCGCAGGTCGGCAAGGCGAGCACCCTCCCCTATGTGAAGCAGCTTGCGAGGACCACAATGTCGAACCCTGCTCCGAATCCATTTGTCCACGGTGCCCTTGGCCCGATCTTTGCCCGAACCGCCCTGCCCATCATCTTTGTCATGGGGATGAACGGTTTGCTGGCCGTCGTGGATGCCATTTTCCTGGGCCGCTACGTCGGTGCCGACGCGCTAGGCGCCGTGACCCTGGTGTTTCCGCTTTATATGGTGATCGTCGCGCTGGCGACGCTGGTCTCCAACGGCATGTCCAGCATCCTTGCCCGCAACCTGGGCGCCGGAGACCGGGCCGGTGCGGCGCGCGTCTTTACCGGCGCCCACGGGCTCGCCCTGCTGATGAGCGGGGTGCTGATGCTGCTCTACCTGCTGTTCGGCGGGGTCGTGACCCTGGCGCTGGCCTCCGGGTCCGGGGTGCTGGCGGCCATGGGGCAAACCTATCTTGGCATCACGGTGTTCATGTCGCCGCTGTTCTTTGTCCTTGCGGTCAATTCCGACGCCCTGCGCAACGAGGGGCGCGTCGGTTTCATGGCTGCGATGAGCCTGCTGGTGTCGCTGTCGAACATCGGGTTCAACTACATCCTGATCGCCCTTCTGGGCTGGGGCGTGGCCGGCTCCGCCCTTGGCACGGCGCTGGCGCAGCTGCTGGCGCTGGTCATCATCATCGCCTTCCGCAGCTTCGGGCGTACTGAACTGCGCCCCGGTCTGCTGCTGCGCATCCCGCTCAACGCCTGCTGGGGGCGCATTCTGGCGCTGGGGGCACCGCAAAGCCTGAACTTCATCGGCCTCTCGCTCAGCTCCGCTGCTGTGATCGTGGTGCTGCAACTGGTGAACACGCCGCTTTATGAAACAACTGTCGCGGCCTTCGGCATCCTGACCCGCGTGATGACCTTTGCCTTTCTGCCGCTGCTCGGGCTGACCCATGCGCTGCAAACCATCATCGGCAACAACTACGGCGCGCGGGCATGGGCACGTTCCGACACCGGGTTGCGGATCGGGCTTGGCACCGCGTTTGTCTATTGCGCGGCAATGCAGGCGGTCTTTGTCACGATGCCGGAGAGCATCGCGGGCCTTTTTGTCACCGAGCCGGGGGTCATCGCCGAATTCGCACGCATCCTGCCGGTGAACACGGCGATGCTCTGGCTGGCCGGGCCGTTGATCGTGATCGCGTCCTATTTTCAGGCCATCGGCAATGCCAGCCGCGCCGCCCTTCTGGGGCTGACCAAAAGCTATGCTTTCGGCCTGCCGCTGACATTCTGCCTGCCGCTGATCCTGGGGGAGCCGGGGATCTGGCTGGCCGGGCCATTGGCGGAATGCATGATGGCGCTGCTGACCCTTGCGGTGCTGCAGCAGAGTGTTTCGGCGCTTGGCCTGCGCCGGGGGCTGTTCGCGGCGGGACGCGACCCACAGCCCGGCTGAAGTGAAAAACGGCGCGGGGCGCTTGCCCTGCGCCGCAAACCGTGTATATCGGCCATTCCTTTGCACATCTGTTGAACCGCGCAGTCTCTCGTGGTGGGGCCGCAAGGGATACCGCCCCGCCTATGAAATGCGCCTTGATATAAATAGGAGACCGCATGCCGCTATATGAGCATGTCATGATTGCGCGTCAGGATCTGTCCAACACGCAAGCCGAAGGCCTTATCGAACATTTTGGCACCGTCCTGTCCGACAACGGCGGGAAACTCGTGGATAGCGAGTACTGGGGCGTCAAGACGATGGCCTACAAGATCAACAAGAACCGCAAGGGCCACTACGCCTTCCTGCGTTCGGATGCACCTGCACCGGCCGTTCAGGAAATGGAACGCCTGATGCGCCTGCACGACGACGTGATGCGCGTTCTGACCATCAAGGTCGACACCCACGCCGAGCTGCCCTCCGTGCAGATGCAGAAACGCGACGAGCGCCCCGAGCGCCGTGAGCGCCGTTGATCATCAGCTTGAAGAAAAGGACATAAACCATGGCTGCAAAACCATTTTTCCGCCGTCGCAAGGTCTGCCCCTTCTCGGGCGACAACGCACCTGCGATCGACTACAAGGACACACGTCTGCTGCAACGCTACATCTCTGAGCGTGGCAAGATCGTCCCCTCCCGCATCACCGCAGTTTCTGCGAAAAAGCAGCGTGAACTGGCCCGTGCCATCAAACGTGCCCGCTTCCTCGCCCTGCTGCCCTACGCCGTCAAGTAAGGAGAAAGCACATGCAAGTTATCCTTCTGGAACGTGTCGCCAAATTGGGTCAGATGGGCGAAGTCGTGGACGTAAAGCCCGGCTTTGCACGCAACTACCTGCTGCCGCAGGGCAAGGCGCTGTCGGCCTCCAAGGCCAACGTCGAAGCATTCGAGGCGCGCAAGTCGCAGCTTGAAGCCGAGAACCTGGAAACCAAGAAAGAAGCCGACAAGATGGCGGACAAGCTGAACGGTCAGCAGTTCGTCGTGATTCGCTCCGCTTCCGACGCGGGCGCGCTTTATGGTTCCGTCACCACCCGTGACGCTGCCGATGCCGCGACCGAAGGCGGGTTCACCATCGACCGCAAGCAGGTCGTGCTGAGCGCCCCGATCAAGGAACTGGGCCTGCACGACGTGCTGATCGTCCTGCACCCCGAAGTCGAAGCGACCATTCAGCTGAACGTGGCCCGTTCGGTCGAAGAGGCCGAGCTTCAGGCATCCGGCAAATCCATCCAGGAACTGGCCGCCGAAGAAGAAGCGGCAGCCGAGTTCGAAATCCAGGAGCTGTTCGACGATATCGGCGCAGCACAACTGGACGACATGGACGTCGACACAGACAATGATGCCGGCGAAGAAGCGGCATCAGGCGATCAGGAAGACACCGCAGGCCGCGGCTGAACCTTTCCTGACTGACATTGAAACGCCGCGCGGAACCTTCCGCGCGGCGTTTTTGTTTCGGGCATCCGGTGTCGGGCAAAACCGACGTTTCTGTCACATTGCTGGCCCGGTTGGGCCCCCACCTGGCCCCCGGCGGCAAAGCGCAAGTCGGGCCATCGCCTGCGGCTTGTTCCGGGCCTGGGTGCCAGTGATCGACGGCAGCAAGGTCTGCACAAGCACCTTCCCACACATCGCAACAGCCGGTCCTCACCCCGACGCGGCACCCATCTCTCCGCTCAGGAAGGGCTCGGGGCTGGCGACCTCCTCCAGCTTGCCACCGCGAATCCACCAGAACCGGGTCCCCACCTGACGCAGAAAGCTGCGGTCGTGGCTGACCAGCAGGCAGGAGGCGCCATGGGCAATCAGCTCCTGCTCCAGCGCCTCCTGTCCTTCGATGTCCAGATGGTTCGTCGGCTCATCCAGCAGGTAGAAATTCGGGTTCTTCAGCCGCAGCACCAGCATCGCCAGCCGCGCCTTCTGCCCGCTCGAAAGCGCGCCGATCTTCCTGTCCTGCATGCCGATCTCCACCCCCGCCCCGGCCAGCACCCCGCGGGCGCGCTGGTCGCCGATGTCGAAAGCCCCGGTGACGGCCGTCATCGGGGTATCCTGGTCGGAAAGCTGGCTCAGATGCTGGTCCGAAATGGCCGGCACAACCGAGGGCGCGCATTTCACCGGGCCCGCGGCACCCGCCAGCGCCTGCGCGATCAGCATGACCAGACGGGTCTTGCCGGTGCCATTGGCCCCCAGCAGCACAACCCGGTCACCGGGCAGGATCCACTTCTGACCGGTCCGGTACAACAGATCTCCACCCGGCGATTCAACCGGCACATCATCCAGTGTTATCAGCGCCTTGGCATGGGTTCCGCTGTTGGTCAGCCTGATCTCTCCCGCGCTGCGCTCCTGATGCGCGGGCTTGGCCGCCGCCTCCATCTGTGCGGCCCTTTCGTTCAGCTGCCGGGTCTTGACCACCAGCAGGTCGGAACCGGAGTTGATCCCGATGTTCTTGAGCTTGGCCGCCTGCCTGCGCAATTGCTGCGCCTTGTTGAGGTCATTTGCAAAACGTCTTTCATCGGCGGCATCAGCCTCGTCCAGCGCCCCCCGTGCGGCGCTATAGGGCAGCTGGAACACCCGGGAGCGTTCTGCCCGCAGGAACAGGGTGCGGTTGGTGGTCTCGTCCAGAAACGCCCGGTCATGGGATGTGGCCACGACCGCGACATCACGGGGCAAAGCTGCCAGCCAATCCTGCAACAGCCCGATCCGCTGCAGGTCCAGATGGTTGGTCGGCTCGTCCAGCAACAGCACATCCGGTTCGGTGATCCAGACCGAAGCCAGCATCGCGGTGCGTTGCCAGCCACCGCTGAGCGCGCCCAGCTCCTTGTGCTGAATGTCATATGGCACCTTGAGATCGTCCAGCACCACATCGACCCGCCAGCCCTCGTATTCGGCCTGTTCCGCCGGAAGCGCCGCCAGCACCCTGTCATAGAGCGTCTGGCCAAGTGCCGCCTCCGGCAGGTTCTGCGCGACATAGCCGATGCGGAGGCCGCGCGCGCGGGTGATCTCGCCGGTTGTGGGGTCCAGCTCACCGGCCAGGCATTGCAACAGGGTGGTCTTGCCGCGCCCGTTGGCGGCCACCAGACCGATGCGGTCGCCCCTGGTGATGTTCAGGCTCAGGTCAGAAAACAGCGATGCGCCAAGGGTGACGCCCAAAGCGTTGATATTGATGATGGTCATGGGATTCTCTGGTCAAACAAAGGGGCGCCGCAACGCGGCCCTGGGCAGGCAGTTCGACGTGTCGTCTCTGACCAGCCCTGCAAACGGATTTACAGGGCGTAGCGGGGACCATGCTGAAGTCGGCGGATGATACGCATGTTCAGCTTGTGCCCTCCCCTTGTGCGTGTTGACCGATGCCGGAAGTCTAGAAAATCCGGATCCGAAGTGCAAGTTTCGGGGTGTTCGGGCCAGCCTGCTGATCGGCCCGGCCTCCCGCAGGGATGGGCCCATCCGGCCTCATCCCCCTGCATTACAGGCCCATTGGGCCGATTCCCGCGCATCGCGGCGCTGCACCCTTGCCAGAAAGCCCGCTGCCGGTAGTTTCTGCGCAGTTGCCACAATCGCGAATCCGTACAATGTTTCATCACACCCGTCGCGCCGCGCTGGCCTTGCTTTGCGCCGTTGCCGTCTCTGCCTGTGCCGCCGCGCCAGAGGTCAAACCCGCCCCGCGGCTTGCCATTCCGCTGCATCCCAACGAGACTCCGGAGCTGCGGCAAAAGATCAACTATTGGGCCGATCATTACGAGCTGCCGCGCCCGCTGGTGCACAAGCTGGCGATCCGCGAAAGCACCCACAATCCCAAGGCGCGCAATGGACCCTATTACGGGTTGTTGCAGATCCTGCCCGCCACCGCACGGTCGATGGGATTCCAGGGCGCACCCTCCGAACTGCTGGATGCCGATACCAATCTTGAATATGCGCTGAAATACCTGCGCGGGGCCTGGATGCTCTCGGACGGCGACCAGAGCACAGCCATCAAATGGTACGCGCGCGGCTACTATTACGAAGCCAAGCGCCGCGGCATGCTGATCGAGACCGGGCTGCGCAGTGGCTGATCCCTGCCCGCGCCGGACGATATTATCATCCACCTCTTGAAGCCTGCACCACCCGCCATGATCTAGGCGTTACCGGGTGGCGCAGTGATCGGCATCGTGTCTGTTCCGGTCTTTCCGGGACACCCAAATGATTGATCTGGCGCTTATCGTGATCGGCTTTGCCGGTCTGCTGGTCGGTGGCAACTGGCTGGTGGACGGGGCCGTGGGCCTTGCCACGCGCTGGGGCGTATCCCCGCTGGTGATCGGGCTGACGCTGGTGGGTTTCGGCACCTCGATGCCGGAGCTGGTGACATCGGTGCAGGCCGCCCTTGCGGGCTCTCCCGGCATTGCAATCGGCAATGTGGTGGGCAGCAATATCGCCAATATCCTGCTGATCCTGGGGCTGACCTGCGCGCTCAGCCCGATGGTGGTGGCCAGGGCAACGCTGCAGCGCGACGGGCTGGTCATGCTGGGGGCCACAGGTGCCGCCCTTGTGCTGGTGCTCTGGGGCAGCATCAACCGGCCCATGGGGCTGCTGCTGCTGGCCGGTCTCGCGCTTTACCTTGTCACCGCCCTGCGGCGCGCAGAGGACGAACCGGCCTCTATCAGTCACACGCCCGCTGCGCCGCTGTGGCGCGCGTCGCTCGGGGTGCTGGGCGGTCTGATCGTGACGATCCTCGCGGCACGCGCTCTGGTGACCGGCGCGGTTGCGGTGGCCGCCTCCTGGGGGGTGTCAGAGGCCTTGATCGGGGTGACCATCGTGGCGGTCGGCACATCCTTGCCGGAACTGGTGACCTCGATTGTCGCCGCGCGCAAGGGTCAGGCCGAGATGGCCTTTGGCAATATCATCGGCAGCAACATCTTCAACCTGCTGGGTATTCTCGGCGTCACAGCACTGGTGCGCCCGATGCAGGTGCCTGCGCAATTCGTCACACTGGACATCTGGGTGATGACAGCGGCCGCACTGGCGGTTCTGGTCATGGGGGCGACGGGCCGGCGGATCAGCCGGGGCGAAGGGGCGGCGCTGCTTGCAGGTTACACCGCCTATACCGGGTTTCTCATCTTTGGCTGACGGTCAGTCAAACCCGACAAACCGGGCGACCTCATCCACCCCGCGCCGCCTGGAGCGCACCGCATTGGCGGAAAAACTGTCATCGGGCCAGCCCATGGCGACACAGGTCAGGATCACCTGATCCTCCGGGATCTGCGCATGTTCACGCACCACGGGCGATTGCATGATGCCCTGCCCGTTGATCACGGTGCCAAGGCCCCTGCTCCATGCCGCCAGCACCAGACCATAGGTCACCGCACCCAGATCGAAATGGGCGATTGTGCCTTTCTCGGTCAGGGCCTTGTCAAAGCAGACGACAATCGACACCGGCGCGTCGAACTGGCGAAAGCCGCGCATGACCCAATCCTGCCGCCGCGCCTTGTCGTCGCGTTCGATCCCCATGGCCCCGAAAAGCTGTTTGGCGATCTCCACCTGCCGGTCGCGGTGGACGCCTTCATAGGCGCCATGATCATTGATCTCGCGCTGGGGCGGGACGCCGCCCAGCATGCGGCTGGAATTGCCCTCCCGCACCTTCTCCAGCGGATCGCCGGTCAGCACATGCAGATGCCAGGGCTGGGTGTTCATCGAGGAGGGCGCGCGCATTGCCAGGGCAATGATCTCTTCCAGAAGGGCGCGCGGCACGGGGTCATTGGTGAACCCCCGGATGCTGCGCCGTTCCAGCATGGCCTGATCCAGTTCCATCGCGATGTCCCTCCTGCGCCTCCGCGCCAGGATGCACCAAGGCTGGTGCGGGGACAATCAGCGCTGGCGGTAACGTGGCGGCACAGAGGCGGAAATGCAAAAAGTCCGGCCTGTGTGTTATCGCGGCCAACTGATTTTTCGAAAAAAGAGAGATGCAGCGGTCGGGACTGGCGTTCTTTTTCGGTGCTCTCCAGCTCCGCATGGCACCGGACTTTTCAAAAAGTCCGGACCGTTTTCTTCGAAGAAAACGAGCCTTCGCCCGGCATCCTACCGTAGCCACCCGCCGGAGTTTTCAAAAACTCCGGACCGATTTTTTCGAAAAAATCGCCCCTCAAACGCAAAAGGCCGTGCCCAACGGACACGGCCCTGCAAGTCTCTACAAGAGACGCGGTTTATTCGTCTTCCAGCGCCTCGACAGCCTTCTGAAGGTCCTCTTTGGACACTTCTTTTTCTGTCACTTTCGCCTGTTCAGCGATGTGATCGACCACCTTGTCCTCGAACAGCGGCGCGCGCAGCTGCTGCTGCATCTGCTGGTTCTGCTGCACGAATTCAAAGAACTGGCGCTCCTGGCCCGGATACTGGCGTGCCTGGTTCATGATCGACTGTGTCATCTCGGCGTCCGAGACTTCGACCTCGGCCTTCTGACCGATCTCTGCCAGCAGCAGGCCCAGACGCACCCGGCGTTCCGCCAGCGTCTTGTGCTCATCCGTGGTTTCGATCTCGGGGTGATCGTGGCCCTGCACGTCCGGATTGTCCTCGTGCCACAGCTGATGCGCGATCTGGCCCGCTTCGGCTTCCACCAGCGAGGGCGGCAGATCGAAGCTCACCAGCTTGTCCAGCGCGTCGAGCAGACCGCGCTTCATGACCGCACGGGAGGCGCCGGCATATTCCGCTTCCAGGCGTTCCGCGATCTGCTTTTTCAGACCTTCCAGATCCTCGGAGCCGAACTTGGTCGCCAGTTCGTCGTTGATCTCTGCGGCGACGGGTTCCTTGACCTCCTTGATGGTGCAGTCAAAGGTCGCTTCCTTGCCCTTGAGATGTTCGGCCTGGTAGTCGTCGGGGAAATTGACGGTAACCGCCTTTTCCTCGCCCGCCTTCACGCCCGCCAGCTGGTCTTCAAAGCCGGGGATGAAGGAGTTGGAGCCCAGCACCAGCGGATAATCCTCGGCAGAGCCGCCTTCAAAGGCTTCGCCGTCGACCTTGCCGACGAAGTCCATGACAACCTGGTCGCCGTCCTTGGCCTTGGAGCCCTTCTTGCGGGCTTTGAAATCCTGCGCGGTTTCGGCCAGGTTCTTCAGCGCCTCGTCGATGGCGGCGTCGTCGGCCTTGACCACCAGCTTTTCCAGCTCGATCTGGGACATGTCGATCTCGGGGATCTCGGGCAGCGCCTCATAGGTCATGGTGACCTCGACGTCGTCGCCTTCCTTCCAGTCTTCGTTGGTCATCTTGACTTCGGGCTGCATCGCGGGGCGGTCGCCGGATTTCTCAAAATGCTCGTTCATCGCGCCGTCGATGCTTTCCTGCATCGCTTCGCCCATCACGCGCTGGCCAAACTGCTTTTTCAGCAGCGCCATCGGCACCTTGCCCTTGCGAAAACCCTTCATCTCAACGTCAGGCTGCGCCTCGGCCAGTTTCTCGTTCACCTTGGCGTTCAGTTCAGCCGCCGTCAGCGTGATGGCATAGCCGCGTTTCAGACCGTCGTTCAGCGTCTCGTTGACCTGCATGTGTGCTCCATAGAATAAGGCCGCGCCGAATGGGGCGCGGGCGAAAATTTCTGCCCTTCTATTGAGCAGGGCGCTGGGGTGCAAGGGGATTTGGGGCGCTGAGTCTAGTCCTGGGTATAAAGCAGGACAAGCGCATCGGCTTCTTGTAGCACAACTTCACTTTGCCGGGCGGCGTCACGCAGGATTTCTTCGGTGATCTCACCACCTCCCACAACCTCCTCCAGCATCTGTTTCATCGGCTTCCAACTTTTTTTCACGGCACGTAGCTGACCGCGCTGCTTAGGCTTCGGCTTGCCGCCCAACGCGCCGTCCTTGCCGCCCCTGAACAACTGCTGAAGCGCCGTGTCAAAGACATCGACTGTATCTGCCAGAGCTTCGCGCACATCCGCGCCCCCGATGCCGATCGACAGGAAACAAAGCTCCTTGACCATTTTCTGGCTCAGCATGCCCTGACGGCCTGCAAGCACAATTGCCGCAGCGATCCCGGGATCAACCTGCGCGGTGCCGTAATGCGCCTCCATCAATTCCATGGTTGCATTCATTTCAGTCAAGGCCGGAACATTGCGGCTGACCATCAACCAGACAACAACTGTGTGCAGGTCACCCGCCGCGATTTGCCTCACCGATGCGGTCAGCCCCGAAGAAAGAGCCGCAGTGCGCGCCAGCCCCGCACGGACGTCAGGATAGGTTTCTTTCAGAACGCCCTGTTCGGCATTGCCCTCGGCAAGACTGACAAGCATCTCGTCAAAACTGGTTGCGGCATCATGCGCGCGGCGCGCTTCGACCTCCGCGTCGACCGACACCATCGACAGACAGGCGCTTTTGGCCATCCGCTGGCTTAACATGCGCTGTCGTGCGGCCAGGCTGATCCTGTTGCGGGCATTTTGCGCGGCATCGACCTCGGCCCAGGCTTGCTGGCCATAACCCGCACCGCACAATCCCGCCAAGACCAGCGCCACGGTCAAAAAAGGCCGCGACACTGCTGATATAATGTACGTCATGCGGCCATCCTGATGAACTTGTTCGGCCCGAATTAATCACGCGGGCGTAAAAAGTTCCTGAATGGCCGCCCGCCGGCTCACATGCCCAGCGCTTCCTTGTACATTTCCAGCACCGCTTCCTCTTCGGCAATGTCGTCCTTGTCGCGCTTGCGCAGGGCAATCACCTTGCGCATCACCTTGGTGTCATAGCCGCGCGCCTTGGCCTCGGCCATGACTTCCTTCTGCTGCTCGGCCAGATCCTTTTTCTCGGCGTCCAGCCGTTCGATCCGTTCGATGAACTGGCGCAGTTCATTGGCGGTCACGCGGTAGGTCGCATCGCCCACTGTATCGACAACTTCGGGGTTGGTGCCTGTATCGCTCATTGCGTTCTCCTGCGCTTGGTGTTGGTCGGCACTGACTACAAGCGCGCCGCGCGCCCTGCAAGACGCACTTGATCCGGTCCCCTCTTTGGCGTAGCGGAGGCGCTATGGAAACAAGTACCACCAACATACTGGACATCGTGATCTGGACCGGGGCGGCGATTTCGCTGCTGGGGCTGGTCGGGCTGATCTGGTGCATCATCAGCGTGTCACGCGCCAAGCGCGCCAGGCTGGACGATGAGGCGATGCGTCAGGTGCTGAAATCCGCGATCCCGCTGAACCTGGGTGCCCTGTTTCTGTCCGTGATCGGCCTGATGATGGTGATCGTCGGCATCTTTCTGGGCTAGTTCCGGACCCGAAACGCATCGCATCGCTGGACAGAAGGCATCGGTCTGCGTAAATCGTCCCATGGACATTCGACAACTCACCCCCCGCTATTTCGTGGCCCCCCAGATCGATCCGTCGGACATGGAGGCCATTCGCGCTGCGGGCATCACCCGCATCCTGTGCAACCGCCCGGACGCCGAGGTGCCGCCCAGCCATCAGGCCGACGCCATCCGGGCCGCCGCCGAAGCGGCCGGCATCGGCTTTGCGCTGCAACCGCTGACCCATCAGACCATGGTGCCGGATGTGATCTGGCAAAACCGCGCGCTGGGGGCAGACACGGATGATGTGGTGCTGGCCTATTGCGCCTCCGGCACACGGTCCACCATCGCCTGGGCGCTGGGTCAGGCCGGGCAGATGCCGGCAGAGGAGATCGTCACCGCCGCCCGCGCGGGTGGCTATGACATCTCCAACATCCGGCCGGCGCTGGACGCTCCTTTCACCTGATCGTTCAGCCTGCCTTGCGCTCTGACAGGTCGGGCAGATCCGGCAGGTTGTCCAGGTCAGGCAGGTCGTCAAGCCCGGGCAGGCCGTCAAGTTCGGGCAGATCACCCATGTCTGACAGATCCAGTTCCGGCAGATCCGACAAATCCGGCAGATCCGGCATGGCATCGGCGCTTGCGGGGCTTGCATCCAATGCGGTCATCTCCGGCGGCTCTGTCATGGTCATGCCCCCCTGCGGCAGCGGTTCAGGCTCGCGCTGATCCAGCTCCGCCCGGTCGCTGGCGCGGCGGCGGGGGGTCTGCGCTGCCGGTTTGTCCGGCACGATCCGCAGCGCACGGCATCCGTCCAGCTGCCCCAGCACGCCGCGCGCCAGCGTGCCGCCGCCGGGCCTGAGCACCTCTGCCCGGTCAAAGCGCGCCCCGTTCAGGTCAAGCAGATCGCCCACCCGCAACCGGCCCAGTTTTGCCAGCGGCATGCGCAACCGTGCCAGCGCAATATCCAGCGCAACATCCAGCGCCAGCACCGATTCCGACAATGTGGCAGGGCGCTGTTCACCCCTGCTGGCAGCCTCCTGCCCCTCCTGCGCCGGGGGGTCCTGTGCCGTGGCATCATCCGGTTCCGGCATGCAGAACAGGATCTGGCCCTGCCGCAGGCCGCCCGCAATATCCACGGTCAGGGTGATCAGGCGGTAGGCCTGCGCCTCAAGCGCCAGGGACAGCAGGCGCGGCGTATCGACCCGGCTGCCAAAGGCATATCCCGCCATCAGCCGCTTGTCCGTGGGCGCATCGGGCAGCGCCGCCGCCCGGCTGATCAGCGCATTCACGAAAGGGGCGGTGACGGCCGCATCGGTATCCGTCATCGGGCGCGGATCGCCCCCGGCATCAGGCAATACCTGCGCCATGGTCTGCTGCTGGATCAGCGCGCCGACCAGCATAGGGTCCAGCGCCGCCGCCGCGGGCCGCCCATCGGGACCATCAAGCAGGATCAACAGGTGCTGCGCGTCAAACTGGTCCTGCACCGCATCGCCCGACACCTCTGCCACCCTGATGGCAAGGGCGGCCAGCGCCAGATCAAACAGCTCATCCGCCACCTTCGCCAGGCCAAGGCGCAGGGATTTGGCCAATGTCATCGCGCGTGCCTGATGGGTGGCGCGCCCCCGGTCGGTCTTGCGCCGCAGAACGGAGCCTTCCCCAGGGTCTGAATTTTGTCGAGCTTGCCCCATGGCCACCCTTCATGCGCGCGTCATTGCCACAGCCTTAACGCCAAACCGGTTACCAAGCCCTTTAAGACACCGCCGTCTTGCCCGGATTTCCGGTTTCCTGCACCAGAACGCTCTGCGGCAGGCTGACCCTGAAGGCGGCTCCGCTTTCGATCGGCAGATAGATCACCTGCCCGCCGAGCCGCGACATGATCTCCTGACAGATGGCAAGGCCAAGGCCCACGCCCTCGGCCTCTTCCCCGCTGATCCGAAAGAACTTTTCGAAGATGACCGATTGCACGTCCGCGTCGATCCCGCTGCCGTTGTCGACAAAGTCGATCCACAGGCCCCCGGCATGGCGGCTGGTGCGGATGGTCAGCGCAGGTTCTGCGGCGTCGCAGTATTTGCGCGCGTTGGAGACAAGGTTGATGAAGACCTGCACCAGACGGTCGACATCGGTGTGCAGCACGATATCGGGCGCTTCGGTTTCACGCCGCACCGCCAGCGCAGGCCCTGCCCCGGCCAGCGCCGTTGTCACAGCGCGATCCATGATGTCGCTCAGCCTGTCTTGCCCCATGCGCAGGGTCACCTGCCCGTTTTCCAGCACCGAAAGGTCCAGAAGTTCGTCCAGCAAACGGGTCAGGCGCAGGGTCTCCGAATGGATGATGGAGGCATAGCGCGTCTTGTCGGCCTCCGAGAGTTTGCCCGCATCGCGCAGGATTTCGGAAAACGACCGGATCGAGGTCATCGGCGTGCGCAGCTCATGGCTGATCTGGCTGAGGAAACCATCCTTTTGCAGGGAAAGCTGGGTCAGCTTTTCATTGGCGCTGCGCAGCTTGGCCGCGGTTTCGGTCAATTCGCGGGATTTCTGCTCAAGCTGGTTGGAATATTCCAGCATCTGGGCGGATTCGTCCGCCACCGCCAGCAGGTCCTGCACCGAGACAGAGGTGCCGCCGACGATCTGGCTGACCATGGCATGGGCCGTCGCGGCCCCGACGGAACCTGCCAGCTCCCGCTCCAGCGCCTGCACAAAGGCAGGTGTCGGTTCCGGAAGGCCGCCGGTAATGCCCTGGGCTTCGGCCGCGGCCCGGAAGAAGGCCTGCGCCTCGGGCGCGCCGAGGATACGCTGCGCCATGATCATCAGGTCCTCGCTGCCCGCCACGGAGGCGGTCCAGTTGCGCGCCGGGCCGGAATGTTCCAGCACGTTCACGAACTGTGCGCCCTGAAGACGTTCGATCGGGTCGGGAAAGCTGACAATGGAGACCGCGACGAAGGCCAGTGCGTTCAGCGACAGCGACCAGACCACCGCATGCACCGTCGGGTCCAGCCCCGATATCCCGAACAGCGCCTGCGGCCGCAGCCAGCTTTGCCCCCAGAGGCCTTGGGTAAAGATCTCTGCCGACAGCGCGGCCCCGACGCCGAAACTGGGCAGGAGCATGGTGAACACCCAGATGGCAAAGCCGATCCCGAGACCGCAAAGCGCGCCCGACCGCGTGGCACCGCGCCAGAATATTCCCCCCAGAAGCGCCGGCAGGAACTGCGCCACCCCGCCGAAAGAGATCGTGCCGATGGCGGCAAGTGCCGCACTGCCGCCGGAGATGCGGTAATAAAGCACGCCAAGCGCGATGATCAGCAGGATCGACAGCCGCCGCGCCAGCAGGACCACCTGCCTGACATCGCCCGATTGCACCGCGCTGCCATGCCGGGTGCTGAGCCAGATCGGCATCACGATATGGTTCGACACCATGGTGGAGAGGGCCAGCGTGGCCACGATCACCATCGAGGTGGCCGATGAAAATCCACCGAGGAAAGACAGCATCGCCAGCCCGTTCTGCCCCTGGCTCAGCGGCAGGCTGAGCACAAAGAGATCAGGGTTGGAACCGGGCGGCATCAGGTCCAGCCCCACCACCGCGATGGGCACCACAAAGAGACTCATCAACATCAGGTAAAGCGGAAAGGCCCAGGAGGCGATCTGCAGATGCCGCTCCTCGTCATTCTCGACCACCATGACCTGAAACATGCGCGGCAGGCAGACAAAGGCCGCCGCCGACAGGAGCGTCAGCGTGGCCCAGCGTCCGCCCTGCACCTGCCATTCCCCAATGGCCGAGGCATCGACCCGTGCCAGCGTCTGCTCCACCCCGCCGCCAAGTCCCCAGACCACAAAGATACCCACCGCCAGCGAGGCCACCAGCTTGACAATGGCCTCCACCGCGATGGCGATCACCACGCCGTGGTGGCGTTCGTTCACATTCAGGTTCCTTGTGCCGAAAAGCACGGTGAACAGCGCCAGCCCCGCCGCCACCCACAGGGCCGCGCTGACCGGGTTATAGCTGCTGCCATCGCCATTGGCCGCGAAGATCGACAGCGACAGGACCACCGACTGCAATTGCAGCGCAATGTACGGGGTGACACCGATCACCGCCATGAGGGTCACGATGATCGCCAGGCTGTTGGACTTGCCATAGCGGCTTGAGATCAGGTCGGCGATGGAGGTGACCCGCTGGCTGCGCCCGATCCGCACCAGCCGGCGCAGGCCCCACCACCAGCCGATCATCACCAGACTGGGGCCAAGATAGATGGTGACATATTCCAGCCCCGAGCGCGCCGCATAGCCGACGGCACCGTAAAACGTCCAGGCGGTGCAGTAGATTGACAGCGACAGCGTATAGACCAGCGGAGAACGCAGCAGCGCGCCGCCCTTGCCCCGCAGCGCTGCGCGCTCTGCCAGGAAGGCGACAAGGAACAAGCCGGCCACATAGGCCAGGCAGACAACGACAAGTTCGTTCAGTGCCACCATCAGCGCGGCCGGGGCGGATCGTCCGCGCCATCCTCTGCGGCGCCCCGCCCGGTGCGCCACCACAGGGCCAGCGCCCCGAGGATCAGCACCACCCAGACCCCGAAGAGATAGCGCAGGGCGGAGGACATCGGGATCGTCGCGCCCTGCCCGTCGCCCGGCACCGCCCAGAGCAGCGGCACCATCCACAGGGCCAGCCCCACGAAAGGCAACAGGCGCACGGCATCCATCGCCCGGCGCATCCGGTAGCTGCGCCGTTCAAGAAACAGGCGTCGCGCGGGCATCCCGGCCCTCAGGCAGAGGCCGTCAGTTCGCGCACGGCCTCCAGCATCTCGGCATTGGAAAAGGGTTTGGTCATGAATTTGCTCACCCCGGCCTTGCGGGCCATTTCGCGGTCGCGGCTCTGACCGCGGGCGGTCAGCATCATCACCGGCAGATCGGCAAAGGCCGGATCGGCCCGCAGATCATGCAATATCTCGAACCCGCTGCGGCCCGGCAACATCACATCCAGCAAAACCAGATCCGGGCGGGCCTTGCGGATCACCTCCACCGCGTTCAGCCCGTTTGCCAATGTCTCCACCCGCCATCCGTCATTCGACAGGACAAAGCGGATCGCTTCGGCGATGTTCAGCTCGTCCTCCACCAAAACGACATGTTTGCTCATGCGTGGTTTTCCCTCCCCATGCGGCCTGTTGCGGCCGCGCTTCAACATGCACCGGAAGATGCGACCTGTCAAAGCTCCGAATTTGCTTGCGACCGCAAAGGTTTGAGGGACAGGGCCAGGGGCGCATGCCGCGGTTGCGCCAGGCTCAGGCCCCGGCGCTGAGGATCGACGGTTCGCGCCGGGCGCTGCAGTTCTCATGCGGGCAGACCCGGCAGGTTGCCCCCACCGGAACCCCGAATGTGCCGCCTTCCGGCACCGGCAGCAGCAGCATCATGGCATGTACCAGCGGCGGGGCGTTGTAGCCCTGCGGCGTCACCGGTTCGCTGACCGCATAGCACTGGAACTGCGCCTGCGCCCGGCCCAGCTGGCTGACCCGTTGCGCGATGATCGTGCCCGGTTGTCCAAGCGCCGCAAACAGGGGCCAAAGCGGGCAGCAGGCACCGTGGCGCGGCACCGAAAAACCATCCACCGTCTTGCGAAAGGTGACCGTGCCGGAGCGGTCGCAGACGATCATCCCGGCCTCAAGCTCCGGCAGCGCGGCAAGTCTGCGCAGCACCCGCCCGACGGGCTGATCCAGCGCGCGCGCAAGCGCAACCGGATCCACCCCCGAGACCGCAAGGGCGGCGCGCAGACGGGCAAGGGGCAATTGTGCGGCATCCCGCGCAATCTGGCGCAGGACGATACGGGCGATGAAATGCGCGGCAGGCGAGCGCAGGACAGGATCGTCCGCCAGCATCCCACTGATCAGCGCATCGGTGTCGGCGGCGCCCTCAAGCATCTCGAAACTGAAATCGCGCGCAGAGAGGAAAGCCTCCACCTCCTCCTGCGGGGAACTGGCGGCATCCTCCGCCCCGGGTTCCGCATCAAGATAGGCCACCAGATTCTGCGCGCTGGCAGACAGCCGGTCGCTGTCCTCGTTCAGGTTGGCATGAAACCGGTCGCGCCATTCCGGTTGCAGCGTCTTGGTCTCTGCCAGGATCGAGGCGGTGGAGCGGATCGCGGCAGCCGTCGTCAGAAGCTCGTGGATGGAGGCCGCCAGATGCGGGTCATGGCCCAGCCTGTCGGTCAGTGCCTCTACCGTGGTCTCCAGCGCGTCGAGGCGGCGGCGGGTGCCAGCCAGCACATCGGCCCAGCCGGGAAACCGCCCGGCGAATTCGTCGGCGCGGCCCGCTTCCGCCCCGTTCAACCCGGCCTCATGGGCCGCCTCGCGCAGGGCGGCGACCAGCGTCGCTTCGGCCCCTTCGGTCAGGGTTTGCGGCTCCACCTCAAGGGCGGCGGCGATGTCCAGCAGCAGCTTGCCGCCGATTCTGCGCTTGTTGTGTTCGATCAGGTTCAGGTAGCTGGCGGAGATCCCGATGGCGCGCGCCAGGTCGGCCTGCTTGAGCGATGCCATGATCCGCCTTTCGCGGATCCGGCTGCCGGTCAGCGCCTCACGCGCCATGGCAAAAACATCCGGTAAAACTGTGCAATTTCAACGTGTTTCTGCGCTGCAATATCATGATATTTACAATCTCGATAAACTCATTGCGAATATATTTACAGGATTATGCAGAATTTAAAAGGACTTATTGATGGGTTTCACAAGCCGGGTGATAAAGAATTTGCACAATAGTGCCGCGTGTGTCGGACGGAGGAAGCCGGCATGCGTTTACAAATCGGGAGGAATTCATGTCATTTTCGAAACTGACACGTCGTGGTCTGATCAAAACCAGCGCCGTGGCCGGTGCAGGTCTTGCGCTGCCCACCTATCTGCGTGCTGACGCCCATTCCGGGTTCACCAATGCGCCCACCGGCGACACCGTCACATTCGGCTTCAACGTGCCGCAGACCGGCCCCTATGCCGAAGAGGGCCTTGACGAGCTGCGCGCCCAGGAGCTGGCTGTCCAGCACCTGAACGGCGAAGGCGACGGCGGGATGATGAACACTTTCAGCTCCAAGGCGCTGAAGGGGAACGGCATTATGGGCAAGAAGGTCACATTCGTGACCGGCGACACCCAGACCAAATCGGACGCCGCCCGCGCATCCGCCAAGGCGATGATTGAAAAAGACGGCGCCATCATGATCAACGGCGGCTCGTCCTCGGGCGTGGCTGTTGCGGTTCAGGGTCTCTGCCAGGAAGCGGGCGTGATCTTCATGGCCGGTCTTACCCACTCCAACGACACCACCGGCAAGGACAAGAAAGCCAACGGTTTCCGTCACTTCTTCAACGCCTATATGTCCGGCGCCGCCCTGGCGCCCGTGCTGGCGAAGGAATACGGCAAGGACCGCCGGGCCTATCACCTGACAGCCGATTACACCTGGGGCTGGACGCAGCAGGAATCCATGGCCGCCGCCACCGAGGCGATGGGCTGGGAAACCGTCAACAACGTGCTGACGCCGCTGGCCAGCACCGACTTCTCGTCCTACATCGCGCCGGTGCTGAACTCGGGCGCCGATGTTCTGGTTCTGAACCACTACGGCGGGAACATGGTGAACTCGCTGACCAACGCGGTGCAGTTCGACCTGCTGAACAAGGAAGTGAACGGCAAGAAGTTCGAAATCGTCGTGCCGCTCTACTCTGAACTGATGGCCGCAGGTGCGGGCAAGAACGTGCAGGGCGTGATCGGGTCGATGAACTGGAACTGGCAGCTTCAGGATGAAGGCTCCAAGGCCTTTACCAAGTCCTTTGGCGAAAAATATGGCCGTCCGCCCTCGAACTCCGCGCATACCTGCTACGTGCAGACGCTGCTTTATGCGGATGCGGTCGAACGTGCCGGGTCGTTCAACCCCTGCGCGGTTGCCGAAGCGCTCGAAGATTTCGACTTCGACGGCATGGGCAACGGTCCGACCACCTATCGCGGTGCCGACCACCAGTGTTTCAAGGACGTGCTAGTCATGAAGGGGACCGAGAACCCGTCCAATGAGTACGACACGCTGGAAATCGTCGAAGTCACGCCGCGCGCGCAGGTCGAGTATGAACCCGACCACCCGATGTTCGCCGGTGGCGACCTGGGCGAATGCAACCCGGGCGCCTGAGCCGGACCTACCAGGAGGGCGGGACAATCCCCGCCCTTCCCTCTTAAACGACCCGCCAGCCCCGGTTTCGACCGGCGGCTGCGCGCATACCTCGGGTGGGGATCATGGACGCTATCCTTCTTCAAATTCTTAATGGTCTCGACAAGGGGTCGGCCTATGCGCTGATCGCCCTGGGGCTGACACTGATCTTTGGCACATTGGGCGTGGTCAACTTTGCCCATGGCGCCCTGTTCATGATCGGTGCCTTCTGTTCGGTGACGCTGCAAAAGATCCTGACAATCAGCACCATCAGCATCGACGAGACGCAGAAGGATTTCCTTGGCCGTCCGCTGGAGGTGAAAACCCCGATCATGGAGAACTGGTTCGGCCCCGAGATCGGCGGGCTGATCATCGACTGGTCGGTGCCTCTGGCGATCCTCTTTGCCATCCCGGTGATGCTGGTGATCGGCTATGTGATGGAACGCGGGCTGATCAAGCATTTCTACAAACGCCCCCATGCCGACCAGATCCTGGTGACCTTTGGCCTTGCCATCGTGCTGCAGGAGGTCATCAAGTATTTCTACGGTGCCAACCCGATCCCCACGCCTGCGCCCGACGCCTTCCGCGGCAGTTTCGACTTCGGCGCCCTGCTGGGGCTGGATACAGCACTTGCCTATCCCTATTGGCGGCTGGTCTACTTTGCCTTCTCGGCGGTGATCATCGGGGCCGTCTTTGCCTTTCTGCAATTCACCACCTTCGGCATGGTCGTCCGCGCCGGCATGGCGGACCGCGAAACCGTGGGCCTGCTGGGCATCGACATCGACCGCCGCTTTACCATCATGTTCGGTATCGCCGCCGCCGTCGCGGGCCTCGCGGGTGTCATGTATGCGCCGATCAATTCGCCCAATTACCACATGGGCATGGATTTCCTCGTGCTCAGCTTCGTCGTGGTGGTCGTGGGGGGCATGGGCTCCCTGCCCGGCGCGGTGCTGGCCGGCTTCATGCTGGGCATCCTGGAATCCTTTGCCTCGATGAACGAGATCAAGGCAATCCTGCCCGGCATCGACCAGATCATCATCTATGTGGTGGCAATCATCATCTTGCTGACACGTCCCCGAGGCCTGATGGGCCGCAAGGGCGTGATGGAGGAATAAGACATGTTCGGCACCGCAAAAAGAGACACCGCCCTGTTGATCATCGTCGCCATCCTGACGCTTTTCGCACCCTTCCTGCTCAACCCCTTCCCGGCGGGATCGGCCATGGCGCAATTCAACGCAGGCTATCCCGACCTGATGCAGCGCTTTGTGATCTTCGGCATCTTCGCCATCGGGTTCAACATCCTGTTCGGCCTTACCGGCTATCTCAGCTTTGGTCACGCGGCCTTTCTCGGGGTGGGTTCCTATGCCGTGGTCTGGATGTACAAGCTGCTGGATTACAACATCATCTGGGGGCTGCCGCTGGCGATCGTGATTTCGGGCGTCTTTGCCCTGATGATCGGCTTCATCTCGCTGCGCCGGTCCGGGATCTACTTTTCGATCCTCACGCTGGCCTTTGCACAGATGATGTTCGCGATCAGCTACTCTGACCTTCTGGGCCGCTTCTTTGGCACCACCATCACCAATGGCGAAACCGGCTTGCAGGTCTATCGTTCCGACCCGCAGGTCCTGATCGACAGCTGGGAAAGCGTGCCGCACCTGCTGGGTCTGGTCGAGATGCGCAGCACCTATACCATGCGCCTGGGCGACTGGTCCTTCGACTTCAACGCCGGCTACTACTTCTGCGCGGTGATCATGCTGCTGACCTTCTACCTTGCCATCCGCATCTTCCGCTCGCCTTTTGGCATGATGCTGCGGGCGGTGAAGTCAAACCAGCAAAGGATGAACTATACCGGCCTGAACACCCGTCCCTATGCGCTGGCCGCCTTCGTGATCTCGGGCATGTACGCCGGGCTGGCCGGTGGGCTGATGGCCGCGATGGACCCGCTTGCCGGGGCCGAGCGGATGCAATGGACCGCCTCGGGCGAGGTTGTGCTGATGACAATCCTGGGCGGCGCGGGCACCCTGATCGGCCCGGTGCTGGGCGCCGGTTTCATCAAGTACTTCGAAAACATCTTCTCCAAGATCAACGACAACGTGCTGCACAGCTGGTTTGCCTTCCTGCCGGACGGCATCGAGGATTTCATGGTGGTCATCGTGCACCCCTTTGTCGGCAAGGGCTGGCACCTGACCCTCGGGCTGATGTTCATGCTGGTCGTGATCTTCCTGCCCGGCGGCCTTGTGGAGGGCGGCCAGCGCATCGCGCGGCTGTTCCGCCGCAAAAATGCCAGGAACGACGCGCCTGACGGCTCCAAGACACCTGCGGAATAAGGACCGACACAATGGCAATTCTCGAAGTCAAGAACGTGGGCAAACGCTTTGGCGGTCTGCAGGCCCTGAACAACGTGAACCTGAGCGTGGCGGAAAACTCCTGCCATGCGATCATCGGGCCCAACGGTGCGGGCAAATCCACCCTGCTGAACTGCCTGGTGGGCAAGCTGATCCCGGATACCGGGTCCGTCATGTTCGACGGGCAATCGGTGCTGGGGCGAAAACCCTATGAGATCAACCAGATGGGCATCTCCCGGGTGTTCCAGACGCCGGAAATCTTTGGCGATCTGACGGTGATGGAAAACATGATGATCCCCTGTTTCGCCAAACGCGACGGCGCATTCGAACTGAACGCCATCACATCGGTGACCAGCCAGCGCGACGTCGTCGAAAAGGCGGAGCATATGCTGGAGGACATGAACCTGATCGACAAGCGCGGGATGCATGCCGCCTCCATGTCGCGGGGCGACAAGCGCAGGCTTGAGATTGCCATGTGCCTGGCGCAGGACCCCCGCCTGCTGCTGCTGGATGAGCCCACGGCGGGCATGGCGCGGGCCGATACCAACAACACCATCGACCTGCTGAAACGCATCAAGGACGAGCGCGACATCACCATCGCGATCATCGAACACGACATGCATGTGGTGTTCTCCCTGGCCGAGCGGATCACCGTGCTGGCGCAGGGCACCCCGCTGGTCGAAGACACGCCTGAAAAGATCAAGGGACATCCCAAGGTCCGCGAAGCCTATCTGGGTGAATCCCAGGATGCCGCATAGACCGGGCTTGCCCCACCCGACCGCCAAAGGACAGGTTTCATGAACACCCAAACCCTCGAAAAGAACGCCAACCACGCCGCCACCGCCCCCGCCTTTCTGTCGGTCTGGGACCTGGAGGCCTACTATGGCGAAAGCTATATCGTGCAGGGCATCAGCTTTAACGTGCACGAAGGCGAGATCCTGGCCCTGCTGGGGCGCAACGGCGCGGGCAAGACATCGACCCTTCGGGCCATCGCACGGCTCGCCTCGCCGGAGGTCACGAAAGGGGAAATCTGGCTCGATCACAAGCCACTGCACAAGATGAAGGCGCATGAGGCCTCGCAATGGGGGCTGGGCCTGGTGCCCGAGGACCGCCGTATCATTCCCGGCCTGACGGTTGAGGAAAACCTGAAGCTGGCGCAGATCGCGCCGCCCATCGGCTGGTCGCTGGACCGGCTTTACGAGCTGTTCCCGCGTCTGGGCGAACGCAAGAATCAGGAAGGCACCACCCTGTCGGGGGGCGAGCAGCAGATGCTGGCCATCGCCCGCGCCCTGGCCCGCGACATCAAGGTCTTGCTGCTGGATGAACCCTATGAGGGGCTGGCCCCCGTCATCGTGGACGAGATCGAAAAGACGCTGGCCATCATCAAGGAGCAGGGCATCACCACGATCCTTGTGGAGCAGAACGCGATCCGCGCGCTGAAACTGGCCGACCGTGCGGTGATCCTCGATACCGGGGGAATCGTCTTTGACGGCACGGCGCAGGAAGTGCTGGAAAACGAACGATTGCGCGCCGAATACCTCGCGATCTGACCGCCTGCCGGGTGCTGTGGTCGGGGGCCGGCCACACCGGCTTGCACGTGCATCGTGACATGAGGCGCAGGCCGCGCGGGGTGCCTGTGATGCGGCTTGCGCCTTGTGACGAAAGTTCGGTTTCAGACCCTTCCCCCGCGCGGAATCAAGCCCGCAGGTCGCCGCGTAGCGGTGAAGGACCGGTTTGGATAGGTATTTCCGCGACAGCTACCACACCAGGGCCGGTGAGAAATTGCCCATGCGATGAACTCTATGGAGCCTCGATGCGTTGGACCTCAGACGGTCCAAAAGGCCCGAGCAATCGCAAGGAACAAATTCATGAAACACACCCTCCCCGCCCTCGCCTCCACTTTGTCGCTCATCGCCGGTGTCGCCCTGGCCGACAGCCATGCCAGCGCCCCCGAACCCGTGGCCAGCGCCGAAATCAAGACATTGGACGGCACCGTTCTGGGCACCGCCACAGTGACCCCCGGCACCAATGGCATCTTGATCCACCTGAAGGTCGAAGGCGCAGAGCCGGGGCCGAAAGGTGTGCATCTGCACCAGGTTGGTGACTGCGACCCCGCAACCGAGTTCAAATCTGCCGGGCCGCATATCGGAGACGCCGACAACGCGCATGGCCTGCTGCACCCCGACGGGCCACATGCCGGCGACCTGCCGAACCTCTATGTCGGCGCGGATGGCACCGGCGAGATGCAGGCCATCACCAGCGCGGTTTCGCTGGAAGATACACCTGACGGCTTGCTCGATTCAGATGGCGCCAGCGTGATGATCCATGCCGAAGGGGATGACCATTTCACCCAGCCCGGCGGCAATACCGGGGCAAGGCTGGCCTGCGGGGTCCTGGAACCCGCTTCCTGACACGCCATTGATTTTCCCCCCGGATCGCTCGGAGGTCCGGGGGGAACCCGGGCAGAGGCATCCGGTACGCATGCTGCCGCCCGGATCAGCCAATGTGCCAAGTTCGTCATCACCTGCTGCCTGCGACATGCCGACAGTCGCCCCCCGCCACAACTGGCGGCTTTCAATGCCGGGACCCATGTCTTATAACCGGGCAAAACGTCACGGCCCGCGCAGCGCCGGACAAGAGGGAAACGTCGAGGAATATATGACCAAAAACACCCATGACGCAGATGTCGCCTTTATCCGGGCATTGGCGGAACTGCTGAACGAAAATGACCTGACGGAGCTTCAGGTCAAGCGAGACTATGCCGAGGACGACAGCCTGAATGTGCGCGTCAGCCGCAAACCGCCGCAGCAGATCATGGCGCCCCAGCAAATTCAGGCCGCCCCGCCCGCAATGGCATCGCCCGCGCCCGCACCGATGAATGCCCCCGCAGCAGCGGCCGCATCCGGGGCAGAGGACGATCCGGCAAGCCACCCCGGCGCGGTCGTGTCGCCCATGGTCGGCACCGTCTATATGCAGGCAGAACCGGGCGCGCCCTCCTTTGTCACGGTCGGCAAATCCGTGTCAGAGGGCGAAACCCTGCTGATTGTCGAGGCGATGAAAACCATGAACCACATCCCCGCCCCGCGCTCCGGAACCGTCAAGCGCATCCTGGTGGGTGACGGCGATGCCGTCGAATTCGGTGCGCCCCTGGTGATTATCGAATAAGGCACTGACAATGTTTAATAAAATTCTTGTCGCAAACCGGGGTGAAATCGCGCTGCGCGTGATCCGTGCCGCGCGCGAAATGGGCATCCAGTCCGTCGCGGTGCATTCGACCGCCGACAGCGACGCCATGCATGTGCGGATGGCCGACGAATCCGTCTGCATCGGCCCGCCCTCCTCTGCGCAATCCTATCTGTCGATCCCCTCGATCATCGCCGCCTGCGAGATCACCGGGGCAGAGGCGATCCACCCCGGCTATGGCTTCCTGTCGGAAAACGCAGGATTCGTGCAGGTGATCGAGGATCACGGGCTGACCTTCATCGGCCCCACTGCGGAACATATCCGCATCATGGGCGACAAGATCACCGCCAAGGAAACCATGCGCAAGCTGGGCGTGCCCTGCGTGCCGGGCTCTGAAGGCGGCGTGGCGACACTGGAAGAGGCCAGACGCCTGGGCGAGGAAATCGGATACCCCGTCATCATCAAGGCCACCGCGGGCGGTGGCGGCAAGGGCATGAAGGTGGCAGGTACTGCCGCAGAGATGGAACGCGCCTTTCAGACCGCCCGTGCGGAAGGCAAATCCAACTTCGGCAATGACGAAGTCTATATCGAGAAATACCTCACCACCCCGCGCCATATCGAGATCCAGGTCTTTGGCGACGGCAAGGGGCGCGCGGTGCATCTGGGCGAACGCGATTGTTCGCTGCAGCGCCGCCACCAGAAGGTGTTCGAAGAAGCCCCCGGCCCCGCCATCAGCGCGGAGGAACGCGCGCGCATCGGCAAGACCTGCGCCGATGCCATGGCCGATATCAATTATATCGGCGCGGGCACCATCGAATTCCTCTACGAGAACGGGGAATTCTACTTCATCGAGATGAACACCCGCCTTCAGGTCGAACATCCGGTGACCGAAGGCATCTTCGGGGTCGATCTGGTGCGCGAGCAGATCCGGGTGGCCAGCGGCCTGCCCATGTCGTTCCAGCAGGAAGACCTGAAGATCAACGGCCACGCGATCGAAGTCCGCATCAATGCGGAGAAGTTGCCCAACTTCCGTCCCTGCCCGGGCCGGATCACCCAGTATCATGCGCCGGGCGGCCTGGGGGTGCGGATGGATTCCGCACTTTATGACGGCTATTCGATCCCGCCCTATTACGACAGCCTGATCGGCAAGCTGATCGTACATGGCCGCGACCGGCCCGAAGCGCTGGCACGGCTGGGCCGCGCCCTGGGCGAACTGATCGTGGATGGCGTGGACACAACCGTGCCGCTGTTCCATGCGCTGCTGGGTGAAGAAGACATTCAGACCGGCAACTACAACATTCACTGGCTCGAACACTGGCTGGAAACCAATCTCGGCGACGGCTGACGCCGATGACGGAACTGACGCCGGAACTGGTGCTGCGCGGCTACGGGATCGGCATTTTCCCGATGGCCGAACACCGCGACGACCCGGAAATTTTCTGGGTCGACCCGCGGCGGCGGGGCATCCTTCCGCTGGACGGGTTCCACCTTTCGCGGTCCCTTGCCAAGGCGATGCGGCGGACGGGTTTTGACGTGACCGTCAATCAGGATTTTGCCGGTGTGGTTGCCGCATGTGCCGACCGCACCGACACCTGGATCAATGGCGAAATATCAAGCCTTTACAGCGCGCTGCACGCCAGGGGCAATGCGCATTCGCTTGAAATCCGCGAAGCGGGCACGCTCGTCGGCGGGGTCTACGGCGTGACCCTGGGGGCCGCGTTCTTTGGCGAAAGCATGTTCTCACGCCGCACCAATGCATCAAAGATGGCCCTGGCGGCAATGGTGGTACGGCTGCGCGATGCGGGGTTTTCATTGTTTGATACGCAGTTCCTGACCGATCACCTGGCCTCGCTCGGCGCGGTGGAGATCACGCGGGCGCAATATCACCTGAGACTGGAAAAGGCGCTGGCAGCCCATGCGGATTTTGCCGCGCCGCCGGTTCTGCCGCTTCAGGAGGTGGTGCAGCGCATGACCCAGACGTCATAGCGCCGATGCTCCAGCGCCGACAGCGCCGGGGAGGATGCGATCATCCAGCCGGAAAACACCGTGCCGGACTTGCCGGTTTCCGAGATTTCAAGCTCGGCAAAGGCGTCGCCGGATGGGTTGCCCGCCGGATAGCGGCATTCGTTCAACACGATATCAAGATTGCCCAGCCGTGCCGACTGGCCCGCGCGCAGCTCTATGTCGCTGGTGTGGCCAGAGGTCTTGTCCAATGCGCGCAGCACGGCGCCAGAGGCGCTGGTCACTTCCTGCGCGGCGGCAGGCAGGGCAAGACATGCACCAAGAACAAGACATCTGATCATGTTGACCGCTTTCGGAGGCGCCGGGATCACTCCGGGCTCCAGGCCTCGTAATCGGACCGGTCCTTTGGATGGGCCTGCCGGATCGAGCCCGCGGGCGCATAGGCCAGCGCGGTGCCGGTCAGGTTCTCCACATGGGGTTTTTCCCAGGCCTTGTGCACCAGCGGCTTGTCGCTGGGTGGCTCGTCCCACGTGCGGTGCAGCCAGCCGTGCCAGTCGGGGCTGACGCGGGATGCTTCCATGTCGCCGTTGTAGATCACCCAGCGCTTGGAATCGTCGGCATTGCGGTAATAGATGTTGCCCTGGTCATCCTCACCCACGCGGGTGCCCTTGCGCCAGGTGAAGAGCTGGGTGTTCAGCGTCTGCCCGTCCCACCATGTCAGCGCCCGGAATATCGTGTTGAGAATGCCCATGAAACTCTCCGCTCTTGTTGGGGCTGTTATGCACCATCGCTGCCGCAGGGTCCAGCGGGTGTTGCAGCAAAGACTCCCTCCTGCGCGACATGTGGCCCCCCCTCCATCGCGTATTGGCCTGTCAGGCGATGCTCCTTATTGTTTCGAAAACGGAGACACCCATGGCCGCCAAGAGCAAGACCCTCAAACATGTCGCTGAATGTCACGGCGTCAAGGTGCCCGACAGCCCGATGATGACCCCGGAACGGGCCGAGCGGATCAATGCGGCGCGCTATGAGGGCCAGGAGATTGCCGGCGCGCTTGAGGTCATCCGCCCCGGCGACCGGGTTCTGGAAATGGGTGCGGGCATCGGGCTGGTCGGCGCGATTGCCGCAAGGAACGGCAAGCCGGAAAAGGTTCTGTGCTTTGAGGCAAACCCCGGGCTGATCCAGCATATCAACACGCTCTACCGGCTGAACGACCTGCAGGACCGGATCGAGGTCCGCAACGAGGTGCTGATCAGCGCGCCCAACCCGCCGGAAACCGTGGCCTTTCACATCCGCAATTCCTACCTTGGTTCCTCGCTCATCGACACGGACAAACGCGCCACAACGCGGGTCGAGGTGCCGACCGCGCGCTATGACGAGGTGCGCCGCGACTTTGCCCCGACGGTCCTGCTGATGGACATCGAAGGCGGAGAACTGGATTTCCTGCGCCATGCCTCGCTTGAGGGTATCCGCGCCATCGTTCTTGAGTTCCACCCGGCCGCCTATGGCAAGGAAGGGATGCGCGAATGCAAATCCATCCTGGAACGCGCAGGCTTTGCCAAGGTGCCGGAACATTGCACGCGCCAGGTCTGGACCTGCACATTCGACGCCAGCCTGCGCCCGCCGGTGCCGGACATGGGATGGTCCTGCGAACAGCAAACCCTTGAAGGGGCCATTGTCGTGCCGCCCGCCGACAGCGGCTTTGTCCAGCCCGTCGGGGTGCTGGAAAGCAACGGCAGCTATCACGGCGCCGGGGCGCTGTGGCGCAACGGGCGCGCGTTGACCGTGGCGCCGCCGATGCCGGAAGGCGATTTGCCCCTGCGCGAGGGCACCTGGCTTTGGGGTGGTGTGCTTTGGGCGCATTTCGGTCATTTCGTGGTGGAAAGCACCGCGCGGCTTTGGGCGCTGGAAACCCTGGGCTCCGATATCGACGGCATCCTCTTTATCCCCAAGCGGCCCAAGACCGGCGAGGAAGTCCAGCCGTTCCAGAAGGATTTCATTGAACTGATGGGCAGTGATCTCCCGGTGGTCAGCCTGACCGCGCCCACACGGGTCGAGCGGCTGATCGTGCCGGGTCAGGGCTTTGGCCTTGGCACCATGATCACCGGCACCCAGCCGTTCCGCGATGCGATTGCCGCGCGGTTTGGCCGCGACGTGCCCGCCGAAGGGCCGGAGAAGCTCTATATCAGCCGCAGCGGCCTGCCTTCGGGCCGGGGCAATCTGGTGGGCGAAACCGAGCTGGAGGCGAAGCTGTCCGCCGAGTGCTATGTGATCTATCATCCCGAAAAGCACGATCTGCGCAGCCAGATCGCCACCTACAAGGCGGCCCGCCAGATCATTGCCGCCGAAGGATCGGCGCTGCATCTGCTGGCAATGGTGGCCGATCCGGCGGCACAGGTGGCGATTGTCGTGCGCCGCCCCTCCGGTGCCACGCGCAACCTTGAGCAGCATCTGATGTCCTTCGCCGGGATCACCCCGCTGACAATCGTCCAGCTGGCCCGGTCGTGGAAACCCCTAGGTGCCGCCAAGCCGCGGCTCTGGATGGGCGAGCTGGACATGCCCGCCCTGCAGTCGGCACTGGCCGAGGGCGGGTTTATCTCTTCCAAATCAGGCACATGGGCGCCCCTGGACCCGAAAGAGGTGCAGGAACGCCTTGGCGGGCAGTTCGAGGAAGTCGCCTGAACCTCTAAAGCGCCCCGCCTTAAACTTGAAACGCCGATACCCTGCCGCGCTTCGCGCTCTCGGGACATCGGCGATACCGGATGTATCAGGTTAAAGGCGGGACGCTGTAAGCGCTGCGCCTGAGGCAGACAGGAAAAACCGGCGGAGCGCCGTTCCGAGGGGTGGCGCAATCGCGCCGCCCCGTGGGGGCGGAACGGCGCGGCCCAACAGGAACTGTTGGGCGGGAAGGAGGTGAGCGGAGAAAAAGGACCCGGGCCAATCGCGTCTACCTTGAGACACAACTTAGGCTCTGGCCAGCGCCGTCACCTCGATTTCGATCCGGTACTTCGGGTCGATCAACCCGCATTCGATCATCGTTGCCGCAGGCGGATGCGCCCCGAAAGTGGCCTGCAACAGCGGCCAGCAGGGTTCGAACTCTGCCCGGTCCGGCAACATGTAGGTGACCCGCACCACATCGGCAAAACCCACGCCCGCCTCGGTCAGAGCCTGCCCGATGATGTCAAGCGCGGACCGGCATTGTTCCACCACATCATCACCCTGCCCCACGGTGCCGGCCACATGCACAAAGCCGCCCGCGACCACGGCGCGGCAATAGCCGATTTTCGGCTCAAAAGCGCCGCCTGAGAAAATACGCTGCATGCTGTCATTGCTCCTGTTGTCGATCAGCCTGATGGCGTCAGCCGCGCTGTCATCGGCGTTGCCTTCGTTTCAAGGCATGAAAAAGGGCGCGCCACCCGGCACGCCCTGTTTCAAGTCAAATCGCATTCTGGCGGTCCGCCTCACGGATCACCCGGCGGTGGCCGATTCCTTCTCGGCGTCGCTGTGGATCATGAGCGGTGCGGCGTCCGACATCACCGCCTCTTCGTTGACCACGACCTCATTCACTGAATCCAGCCCCGGCAGTTCGAACATCGTGTCCAGCAGGATGTCCTCAAGGATGGAGCGCAGACCCCGCGCGCCGGTCTTGCGTTCGATGGCGCGTTTGGCGATGGCAGCCAGCGCATCGTCGGTAAAGGTCAGCGCAGTGTCTTCCAGTTCGAACAGACGCTGGTATTGCTTGACCAGCGCATTCTTGGGCTGGGTCAGGATGGTGACAAGCGCGTCCTCATCCAGATCCTCAAGCGTTGCCAGAACCGGCAGACGGCCGACAAATTCCGGGATCAGACCGAATTTCAGCAGGTCCTCAGGCTCCAGATCGGTAAAGATCTCGCCAATGCCGCGCGCATCCTTGTCGCGCACGTCGGCGCCAAAGCCCATGGCAGAGCCTTTGCCCCGTGCCGCGATGATCCGGTCAAGTCCGGCGAAGGCGCCGCCGCAGATGAACAGGATGTTGGTCGTGTCCACCTGCAGGAATTCCTGCTGCGGATGCTTGCGCCCGCCCTGCGGCGGCACGGAGGCCACGGTGCCTTCCATCAGCTTCAGCAGCGCCTGCTGCACACCCTCGCCCGATACGTCGCGGGTGATCGAGGGGTTCTCGGACTTGCGCGTGATCTTGTCGACCTCGTCGATATAGACGATGCCGCGCTGCGCCCGTTCCACGTTGTATTCAGAGGACTGAAGCAGCTTGAGGATGATGTTTTCCACATCCTCGCCCACGTAACCGGCTTCGGTCAGGGTGGTTGCATCCGCCATGGTGAAAGGCACATCCAGGATACGCGCCAGCGTCTGCGCCAGCAGCGTCTTGCCGCAGCCGGTGGGACCGATCAGCAGGATGTTGGATTTCGCCAGCTCGATGTCACCGCCCTTCTGGGCGTGGTTCAGACGTTTGTAGTGGTTGTGGACCGCAACCGAGAGCACCTTTTTCGCGTTCTGCTGGCCGATCACGTAATCGTCCAGCACGTCGCAGATGTCCTTGGGCGTCGGCACACCGTCCGTCGCCTTCAGCCCGCTCGCCTTGGTCTCTTCACGGATGATGTCCATGCAAAGCTCGACGCATTCATCACAAATGAACACAGTGGGGCCTGCAATCAGCTTGCGCACCTCGTGCTGGCTTTTACCGCAAAAGCTGCAATAGAGGGTGTTCTTGCTGTCACCGCCGGAATTATTCGCCATGTCAGCCCTTTCAGGTCTGCTTTTTCGCTCAATCGACGCGCATGCGCGCCACTCGTATGGTCAACCCTAGGCCACGCCCCCCCCAGCCACAATCGCAAAATCGTCACAGTCGCGAGGGCGTGTGGACCTGTGTTATTTTTTCTTCTGCGCGTCGGGATCATCCGCCTTGCCGCGGCTTTCCACGATCTCGTCGATATGGCCCCATTCCTTGGCCTCTTCCGGGGTCATCCACAGGTCGCGGTCCAGCGCCTTCTGGACGGCCTTCATCGTCTGGCCAGAGTGTTTGACATAAAGTTCGTACATCCGTTCACGGGTGCGTTCGATGTGGCGCGCGGAAATCAGGATGTCTTCTGCCTTGCCCTGCGAACCGCCGGAGGGCTGGTGGATCATCACTTCGCCATTGGGCAGCGAGAACCGCAGCCCCTTTTCGCCGCCGATCGCAATCACCGACCCCATGGAAGCCGCCATGCCGCAGATCAGGGTCGAGACCTTGGGCTTGATGTATTGCATTGTATCGTAGATCGACAGACCCGCCGTCACCTCACCCCCGGGGGAGTTGATGTACATGCTGATTTCCTTGGACGGATTTTCCGCCTCAAGGTGCAGCAGCTGTGCCACGACAAGGTGGCTCATGCCGCTGTGAATCGGACCGTTCACAAAGATGATCCGCTCCTTCAGCAGGCGCGAGAAGATGTCATAGGCGCGTTCGCCCCGGCTGGTCTGCTCGACCACCATGGGGACCAGCGTGTTCATGTAGGTATCATATGGATCGTTCATCGTCTCTGCCTGTCGTTATCGTTCGCTGGACCATACCCGCAAACTCTTACCCAGAGATTAGTCGCGGCGCAGAGGGGGTTCAAGGGGGGCCGGTCCGCCTTGGTCCGCCGCTTGGGCGATCTGACTGACGCAATTGATTAAAAGCTTCGAAATGCCTTTTCCGGCGGCACGCCCCGACGGACCGGCGAAATGCCGACATGGTGGCGGCAGATGCAGGGTTCACCCCTTTACGACAACCGGTGCCGGGGTGGCCGTGACCTGCCCGCGCCGGGCGATGTAGCGGACCAGCGCCGGTTCCAGCGCGGTTCCGTCACGCTCTTGCAGCAAGGCGACCGTGATCTCCTCCGCCGGGTCCAGCGCGCGTCCGCCCGCAAGCAGGATCAGATCGGAAATGCGCGCGCCCTCGGGTGCCCCCGGCGCGATGGCAAAGGACAGGCCCGCCGCCCGCATCATCCGGCTGTCCTGCCGGGCAAAGGGGTCTGCGGCAAAGGCCGCATGCGCCGCCGCTTCCAGCAGCACCGCAACGGCCGCTCCGGTCAGGCGGCGTTTGACCAGATGCCGCCCCTGCGCCGCCTGCGCCAGATGCCGCGTCAGGATCGGCTGGCCCGGCAATATCGTCTCTGCCGCGCGCAGGGGCGGCACCAGCGCCAGATCGGCCCCCGTCTCTGCCAGCATCGCCTCTCCGGTCAGCGCCTCCCAGGTGCCGCTGAAACTGTCGCGATGATGCAGCATGTCGGCTGCGGTGCCGACCGATGCATCCTCCTCCGCGCCCAGGGCCTGCAGGGCCGTGGCATCCGGCCTGATCAGCTGGCTGAAAACCGGGATCAGCCCATGGCGCAGATCAGCCATCTGCCCGTCCTTCACCGCGATATCGACGCGGGTCACGAACCGGCCCTGCGCCCCGGAAGCGACGATTTGCGTACCGCCCAGCACCTCGGGCTCTGGCAGGGCATGGCCCGAGCGCCCCGAAAAGATCAGATCGACCCCTTCCAGCCCCGAGGCAAGGGCGCGGTCCGCTTCGAACCCCATCTGCGACAGCAGGATGACAACAGCCGCCCCGGCGGCACGGCGCGCGGCGACGGCCTGTTGCAGCGCTTCCAGCGAAAACCCGGTATCCGGACGGTGCGGATCGGCCAGGCCGATCACGGCAACCTGCGCCCCGCCCCGTGTGAAAGTCGCGTGATCCGGCTGGCCCTCCGCATTGGCGGCCAGCGCGCCGGGGGGCGGCTGCGGCACCGCGCGGTCAAAGGTTTGTGCATCCGGTTTCATCAAAGGCCCCGCCAGATCCGTGCCGCTGCCGCCCCCGTCCAGCAGGAGGGCGCCGGGCCGCGCGCTGCGGACCGCGCCGATAACAGCGGCCATATGCGCCAGCCCGCCCATCGGCCCATAGACCGCGCCAAGCGCGTCAAAGCCTTCGGCGGTCATCGCGGCATCCATCGGGGTGCGCCCGCCGATCCCGTAGCGGATGCGCAGGGCCTCGCCCGTCAGGTTCGGCACCCGGTCAGGGCCATAACGCACCGCCGCAGGGCGCAGATGATGCGGCAGGACCATGCCGCGCAGATCGCTGAAATGCAGCAGGGTGATATCGCCAAGGGGGTAGAAATCCAGCAGCGCCGCCTGATCATAACGGTCCTGTGCCATCCCCTGCCGCGCCGACAGCCCAAGCCCGGCACCGGCGGCAATCATCTGCCCCAAGACCTCGCGACGCGTTATCATTTTCGCCCGTTCCCTGTACTGTCGCCCCTGTGTGGGCGACCGGTGCCAGCTTGCCCGCTTGCCCCCCTTGTCGCAAGGCCCGGCACAGCTGCCTGCGGAGAATGACACGGGACATCGCCGGGAAATTACGTCAGATCTGTCATGAAACGACAACACTTCGACGTCAAAGACGGCGCAGCGAAACACAGCCATAGGATTCCCGCAATGAAGCGCAGCGACATCGTCAACGACCCCAGCATCGGCAACAAGGCCGAAGCCTTTGAAGCCTTCGATGACATCCCGACCAACCCGAACCTGGGCCGGACCATCGGCGATGTGATCAACGCCCGCTACGGGCGCCGCGACATGCTGCGCGGGATGCTGGGTGTCTCGGCCACGACCGCGCTGTTCGGCACCTCCGCGCTGATCGCGCCGAAACAGGCGCAGGCGGCGGCCCATACCGACAGCCGCTATGTCTTTGACGAGGTGACGGCGGGCAATGACGAGACCCACCATGTGGCCGAAGGCTATGACGCGCAGATCCTGCTGCGCTGGGGCGATCCGATCATGGCCGACGCGCCGGAATTCGACGTGATGAACCAGACGGCGGCGGCTCAGCTCAAGCAATTCGGCTACAACAACGACTATGTGGGCTTTGTCCCGCTGAATGACGAAGGCACGCGCGGGCTGCTTTGCGTCAACCACGAATACACCAATGAAGAGGTCATGTTCCCCGGTCTGGGCCGCCAGGACCGGGACGGTTTCTCTGGCATGACGCCCGAGTTGATCGACATCGAGATGGCGGCCCACGGCGGCTCCGTTGTGGAGATCGCGCAAGGTGAAGACGGCCAATGGTCTGTGGTGCGCGACGGCAAGATGAACCGCCGCATCACCCCGCTGGACACCGAAATGACCCTGAGCGGCCCCGCCGCGGGCCACACGCGGCTGATGACAAACGACGACCCCACCGGCACCATGGTGATCGGCACGATCAACAACTGCGCGGGCGGCATGACCCCCTGGGGCACCTGGCTGATGGCCGAAGAGAACTTCCACGGCTATTTCTGGACCGACAACCTCGATGCCGAGGGCAAACCGGTGATCGACAGCGCCAACCCCGAGGCGGTCTCTTACAAACGCTACGGCGTGCCGGGGGCCTGGTATGCCTGGGGCAAGACCCACGACCGCTGGAACGTCGACCGTGAACCCAACATGCCGAACAAGTTCGGCTGGGTGGTCGAAGTGGACCCGATGGACCCGACCTCCACCCCGGTCAAACACACCGCATTGGGCCGGTTCCGCCACGAGGGCGCGGAAACCACTGTCGCTTCGGATGGCAAGCTGGTGATCTACATGGGCGACGACAACCGCTTTGATTATCAGTACAAATATGTCTCTGACGGCACCGTGTCGGACGACCGCGCCGCGAACACGAAGCTGCTGGAAGAAGGCACGCTTTACGCCGCGCGCTTTGACGAGGACGGTACGGTCACATGGCTGCCGCTGGTGCATGGCGAAGGGCCGCTGACGGCTGAAAACGGCTTCAACGACCAGGGCGATGTGATGATCGACACGCGCATCGCTGCCGATCTGGTCGGCGCCACCCCGATGGACCGCCCCGAAGACGCGCAGCCGCGCGGCGACGGCACCGCCTATATCATGCTGACCAACAACTCGCGCCGCGAGGAGGCCAATGCCGCCAACCCGCGCCCCGAGAACAGCTTTGGCCATATCATCGAGATCAAGGAAGACGGCGGCAACCATTCGGCCACCCGCGGCACATGGTCGATCCTGGTGAAATGCGGCGATCCGGCAATTGCCGAGGTGGGCGCACAGTGGAACCCCGAAACCTCGGAAAACGGCTGGTTCGGATCCCCCGACAACTGCGTCATCGACGCGGACGGGCGGCTGTGGATCTCTACCGATCAAGGGTCGAACTGGGGCAAGACGGGCAAGTCGGACGGGCTTTATGCGCTGGAGACCGAAGGCGAGGCGCGCGGCACGTCAAAGCTGTTCTTCCGCTGCCCCGTGGGCGGCGAGATGTGCGGCCCCTACTTCACCGACAATGGCGAAACGCTGTTCCTGGCGGTGCAGCACCCCGGCACCGACGGGACCAAGGACCTCGCCGGTTTTGAGCGCGACTCGACCTTCGAAGACCCGGCAACCCGCTGGCCGGATTTCGACCCGGCCATGCCACCGCGCCCCTCTGTGGTGGTGGTCACGAAAAAGGGCGGCGGCAAGATCGCGGTCTGAAATCGCTGCCATTGACGAAGGGGCCCTGCTTGCGGGGCCCCTTTCTGTTGGGTGCCTTGCGTAACCGAAGGTGTGTCAGATCGGGGGGCGACCGGAACAGCAGCGCTTTGCCCAAGCGCAGTGAAGGGGTGCTTTGACCCCAACCTGTGCTCTCAAAGTGAAGACCTATTGCCAAAGCAAAGCTTTGGCAGCGCCCGAACCGCCCCCGTCGCGCCGGAGGCGCGCCAGTTCAATTGCCGGAGGCGCGCCAGTTCAATTGCCGGAGGCGCGCCTGCGGCGTGACGCGGGCGCTACTCGCCCACCCTTCGGTTCGGGCGCGACCTGTTTCGGGTGTTGGACATGGCAGCAAAGTCCCACAAAGCGGACTTAAGCGTGCCCAGCGGCCAAGGCCCTGTGTGGTTCCTCTCAACAGCAGATTTACAATGTCTGACGAAACACCCGATACATCAGCCATCACGTAACGCATTGAACATCTCTGATGTCAGGCTGCGTTACGTGAGTAGGTTTTTTCGCAAGGCGTTTCAGGTGACGCGGTTGCGCACCTTGTAGGCTTCATCGTCCCACAACTTGTTCACCATGACGTCCCGGATCACCGCAACCGCAGCACTCACGTCGCCTGCGTCCAGATAAAGCGGCGTAAAGCCGAAACGCATGATGTCCGGCGCGCGGAAATCGCCGATCACGCCCCGGTCGATCAGCGCCTGCATCGCGGCATAGCCCTGTTCGAAGCGGAAGGACACCTGGCTGCCGCGCTGCGCGGAATCGCGCGGGCTGGCCAGTGTCAGCTGCGGCACATCACGCTCCACCTCTTCGATGAACTGCTCCTGCAAGGCGATGGAGGCTGCGCGCACGTCCTGCATGTCCACGCCCTCCCAGACCTTCATCGCCTCTTGCAGCGCGGCCATCTGCAGGATCGGCGGCGTGCCGACGCGCATCCGTTCAATGCCCCGGCCAGGCGTGTAGTTGAGATCGAAGTCAAAGGGTGCGCGGTGACCCAGCCAGCCGCTGAGGGCCGGCTCCGCCGCATCCGCAAGATCGGGGCGCACATAGATGAACCCGGGCGCGCCCGGCCCGCCATTGAGGTACTTGTAGGTGCAGCCCACCGCGAATTCGCAGTTTGAGCCCGCCAGGTCCACCGGCAAGGCCCCTGCCGAATGCGCCAGATCCCAGACCATGACCGCACCCGCCGTATGGGCAAGCTCGGTCATCGGCTTCATCTCGTGCTTGCGGCCGGTGCGGTAATCGACCTCCGTCAGCATCACCACGGCAATGGTATCGTCAATCGCCGCTGCCACCGCCTCCGGCTCAACTGTTTTCAGCGTGTAGCCCTGTTCCAGCAGGCCCACCAACCCTTCGGCAATATAGAGGTCACTGGGGAAGTTGCCGGTATCGCTGAGGATCACGCGGCGATCCGGGCGCATCTTCACCGCCGAGGCCAGGGCCTGATAGACCTTGATCGACAGGGTGTCGCCCATCACCACGGAACCTTCCGGCGCGCCGATCAACCGGCCCACCGCATTGCCCACGTCGGACGGCATCGCCATCCAACCGGCCTTGTTCCAGCCGCGGATCAGCATCTGCGCCCATTCCTCGTTCATCACCCCGGAGACCCGCGCCGGAACATCCACAGGCATCGGCCCGAGCGAATTGCCATCCAGATAGATCACGCCCTCGGGCAGGATGAACCGCTCTTTTCTCAATACATCAGCCACTTACAGCGCTCCTCTCACGTGCCACAATTCGGGAAACAACTCCACTTCCAGCATCTTGCGCAGATAGGCCACGCCGCTGGTGCCGCCGGTGCCGCGCTTGAAGCCGATGATGCGTTCCACCGTGGTGACATGGTTGAACCGCCAGCGGCGGAAGTAATCCTCAAGATCGACCAGTTTCTCGGCCAGCTCATAGAGTTCCCAATGGGTTTCCGGGTCTTCATAGATCTTTTGCCACAGGTCCTGCACCGCCTGGTCGGCCTGCCAGTCACCCTCGCCCGGCGCACCTGCCAATGACGGCACCTCCAGCCGCGCACAGAGCGTCTCAATCGCAACCTGATAAAGGCTGGGCTGGGCCAGTTCCGATTTCAACGCCTCATAGGCATCCGCCTTGTGCTGGTGCAGCTTCATCAGCGCGCCGATGCGGTTGCCCAGCAGGTATTCTATCAACCGGTATTGATGTGACTGGAATCCGCTGGAATTTCCAAGGCTTGGCCGGAACGCCGTGTATTCGCTGGGGGTCATGGTGCGCAGCACGTCCCAGGCCGAATTCAACTGCTCGAAGATACGCGCAACACGGGTCAGCATCTTGAAGGCCGGTTGCAGCCTGCCTTGCTGCATCGACGCCCGTGCCGCCTGCAATTCATGGATCGCCAGCCGCATCCACAGCTCCGAGGTCTGGTGCTGCACGATGAACAACATCTCGTCATGGGCCGTGCTTTGCGGGTGCTGGGCCGTCAGGATGGCATCCAGGCCCAGGTAATCACCATAGGACATGTCCTTGGCGAAATCCATCTTCGCCCCTTCGGAGGCACTGTCAAAATTGCTCATGTTTTCTCCCGCAGTGCAAAACGCTGGATCTTCCCGGTTGCCGTCTTGGGCAGCGCATCCACGAAACGGACGTCACGGGGGTATTTATAGGGCGCAATCTCTGCCTTAACATGATCCTGCAACAATTTGATTGTGCTGTCATCTTTCGGCGCGCCCTCAGCCAGGACCACATGCGCCTGCACGATGGAGCCGCGCGCCTCATCCGGGGCGGCAACGACGGCACATTCGCTGACCAGCGGATGGCTCAGCAGCGCCGCCTCCACCTCCGGCCCGGCGATGTTGTACCCGGCAGAGATGATCATGTCATCGTTGCGTGCCGCGAAATGCAGGTAGCCGTCCTCATCCATGGTGAAACTGTCGCCGGTGATGTTCCAGCCGTCCTTCACATAGACCCGCTGCCGGTCGTCGGACAGGTAGCGGCAGCCGGTCGGCCCCCGCACGGCCAGCCGCCCCACTTCACCGCGCGGCACTTCTGCGCCTGCCTCGTCAATCACCTTGGCCTCATAGCCTGTCACCGGCTTGCCGGTACAGGCGGCCCGGTGATCGTCGAAGCGGTTGGAAATGAAGATGTGCAGCATCTCCGTCGCGCCGATCCCGTCGAGCATCGGCTTGCCGGTCTTTTCCTTCCAGTCGTGATAGACGGGTGCGGGCAAAGTCTCTCCCGCGCTGACCGCCGCGCGGAGCGAGCTGAGGTCGGCACCCTCTTCCATCGCCTGCAACATCGCACGATAGGCCGTGGGCGCGGTGAAACAGACCGTTGCCTTGAATTTCTCAATGATTTCAATCATATTCGGCGGGCTTGCCGTCTCCAGCAGTGTCGCGGCCGCGCCAAAGCGGAGCGGGAATACCGCCAGGCCACCCAGGCCGAAGGTGAAGGCCAGCGGTGGCGAGCCGACAAAGACATCCTCCGGCGTGACCCCCAGCACCTCGCGGGCATAGCCATCCGCGATGATCATCAGGTCGCGGTGAAAATGCATCGTGGCCTTGGGGCTGCCGGTGGTGCCGGAAGTGAAGCCCAGCAGCGCCACATCATCCGCCGAGGTCTGCACCGCATCGAATTTCACCGGCTTTTCCAGCGCCAGCCGGTCCAGTTCCGCATCATGATTGGAGGTGCCGTCGAAGCCCACAACGGTGGTCAGGAAATCCGAGGTCTTGGCACAGGTCGTCATCTCGTCCATCAGCCGGGTATCGCACAGCGCATGGCTGATCTCTGCCTTGTCCACGATGGCCGCCAGCTCGCGGGCGCGCAGCATCGGCATGGTGTTGACCACCACCGCGCCCGCCTTGGTCGCCGCCAGCCAGCAGGCCACCATTGCCGGATTGTTGGCAGAACGGATAAGCACGCGATTTCCGGGCTTTACGCCAAGGTCTTCAACCATTGCGCGGGCCAGCTTGTTGGTCCAGTCGGTCAGCTCCTTATAGGTGCGCCGCCGCCCGTTCCCGATCAGGGCGGTGTGGTCTCCGAAGCCTTTTTCTACCATGATATCAGTGAGTTCCGACCCGACATTCAACTTCTCAGGATAGGGAAACCCTTCGAGCAGAAAATCGGGCCAGTCGCCCTGGGCCGGCAGGTTGTCACGGGTGAATGTATCTGTATGAGCCGAAACGCCAAGCATGTCAGTATCCTCCCAATGTCTGGCGGGCGATCACGACGCGTTGCACATCGGATGCCCCTTCATAGATGCGCAATGCGCGGATCTCGCGGTAGAGGCTTTCGACCATCTGGCCGTGCCGCACACCGTCGCCCCCATGCAGTTGCACGGCCTTGTCGATCACCTGTTGCGCGTGGTCGGTGGCAAAGAGCTTGGCCATCGCGGCCTCGCGGGTCACGCGCGGCGCACCGGAATCCTTGGTCCATGCGGCGCGGTAGATCAACAACGCACTTGCGTCCACGTCCACCGCCATGTCGGCAATATGGCCCTGCACCATCTGCAGATCGGCCAGCGGCGCCCCCTGCACCTTGCGGGTCGTTACCCGGGCAATCGCCTCGTCCAGCGCCCGGCGGGCAAAGCCAAGGGCCGCGGCCGCCACGGTGGAACGGAAGACATCCAGCACCGACATGGCAATGCCGAACCCCTTTCCTCGTTCACCGATCAGGGCCGAGCCGGGGATTTTCACATTGTCGAAATGCAATGTCGCCAGCGGATGCGGCGCGATGGTTTCCAGTCGTTCCTCCACCTTCAGGCCGGGCGTGTCGGCGGGCACGACAAAGGCCGACAGCCCCCGCGCCCCCGGCGCCTCGCCGGTGCGGGCAAAAACCGTATAGACATCGGCGATGCCGCCATTGGAGATCCAGGTCTTGCGCCCGTTCAGCACAAAACCGTTGCCCTCGGTTTCGGCAGTCATGGTCGAGCTGGCCACGTCAGAGCCCGACTGCGGCTCGGTCAGCGCAAAGGCCGATATCGCCTCTCCCGCCCGTGTCTTCGGCAACCAGGTCGCCTGCTGCTCGGGCGTGCCGAACAGCGAGATTGCCCCGGTGCCCAGCCCCTGCATGGCAAAGGCGAAATCGGCCAGACCATCGTGGCGCGCCAGCGTCTCGCGGATCAGGCAGAGGCTGCGCACGTCCAGCACCTCCGCGCCCTCGGCACCGGAATGGCGCAGCCAGCCGCCCGCCCCCAGCCGCGCCACCAGATCGCGGCAGGCCGCATCGGTGTCGCTGTGATCCACCTCGCCCAGCGTCTTGCCGGCCCATTGGTCCAGCGCCTCCGCCAGTTCGCGATGCCGCTCCTCGAAGAACGGCCAGGTCAGGAAACTCCGGTCAGACATGATGCGCATTCCCCCGCTTCTTTATGCCAAAAATACTCCAACACCCGGCCTGCAAGGTTCAATCCCCCTCGAAGACCGGGCGTTCCTTGGCCACAAAGGCCTTGTAGGCGCGCTCGAAGTCGCCGGTCTGCATGCAGATCGCCTGAGCCTGCGCCTCGGCCTCGATCGCCTGTTCGATGGACATGGACCATTCCTGCGCCAGCATGGTCTTGGTCATCATATGGGCAAAATTCGGCCCCGCCTGGATCTGTTGGGCCAGCTTCAGCGCATCGGTCTCCAGTGCCTCCGCTTCGGTCAAACGGTTGAAAAAGCCCCAGCGCTCGCCTTCCTCCGCCGACATCGACCGCCCGGTATAAAGCAGCTCTGCCGCCCGGGTCTGGCCGATGATGCGCGGCAGGATCGCGCAGGCGCCCATGTCGCAGCCCGCCAGCCCGACGCGGGTGAAAAGAAACGCGGTCTTTGCCTCGGGCGTCGCCAGCCGCAGGTCGGAGGCCATGGCGATGATCGCGCCCGCACCGACGCAGATGCCGTCGACGGCGGCGATCACCGGTTTGCCGCAATTCACGATGGCCTTGACCAGATCGCCGGTCATCCGGGTAAACCGCAGCAGCTCCTTCATGTTCATCCGGGTCAAGGGACCAATGATATCATGCACATCCCCGCCGGAGCTGAAGTTGCCGCCGTTGGAGCCAAAGATCACCACATCGACGTCATCGGCATAGACCAGATCGCGGAACCAGTCGCGCATTTCGGCATAGCTGTCGAAGGTCAGCGGGTTCTTGCGGTCCGGGCGGTCGAGCCGCACCGTGGCGATCCCGTCCTTGATGTCACAGATGAAATGCTTCACGTCACTGCGCATTTGCAGTCTCCTTTTCTTCAGATTCGGCTGCGGTCGCAAAGGCTTGCAGCCGTTCGGCCATCTCGCGGGCATCGGCGGGGCTGACGCCGGCCAGCATCTTGTCGATCCATTCCTCATGCGCCCGCGCCTGCCGGGCAAATTCCTTTTGCCCTGCCATTGTCAGGCGCAGGATGATGGCGCGGCGGTCGCCTGGCACCGGGGTCCGCTCGACCAGACCTTCGTCGCTCAACCGGTCCGCGATGCCGGTCACATTGCCGTTGGACACCCGCAGCACCCCGCTGAGCTGGCTCATCTTCAGCCCTTCGGGGTGGCGCGACAGGGCCGACATCACGTCAAAACGCGGCAGCGTCGTATTGTGTTCGCGGCGCAGTTTCTCGCGCACTTCCTGTTCCATGCCCCGCACCACCTTGAGCAGGCGCAGCCAGAGGCGCAAGCGATCCTTGGCGGCACTCATATCTCGCCCCCCGAAAGGGACAGCGTGTGGCCGTTCACGGCGGCAGCACCGTCGGACAAGAGGTAAAGCGCTGCGGCAGCGACCTCGGAGGTTTCGACAAAGCGGTTCTGCGGGCTGGCCTTTGCCAGGATGGCGCGCGCCTCATCTTCGCTCTTGCTGGTGGATTGCACGATGTTGTCGACGCTGCGGGCCAGTAGCGGCGTGTCGATGAAACCCGGGCAGATGGCGTTTACGGTGATGCCGGTGCGGGCCAGCTCCAGCGCCAGCGCACGGGTCAGGCCGATCACCCCGTGTTTCGCCGCGACATACCCCGCGACATAGGGATAGCCCTTGAGCCCGGCGGTGGAGGCGACGACAATCAGCCGCCCCTTGCCCGCCTCCTTCATCCCGGCCAGCGCCGCCTGCCAGACGTTGAAGACGCCCGTTACATTGACCGCCATCATGTCGGTCATGTCCTGTGCCGTGATCTTGTGAAAGGGTGCCGAATGGGCGGCACCTGCGTTTGCGATCACCCCGGTGACCGGCCCCTGTGCGTCACGCGCGGCGGCAAAGGCTGCGGCCACCGCTTCCGGGTCGGTCACATCGCAGAGCTGATAGGGCAGCCCCTGCTCTTTCAGCGGCGCTTCGCGGCGGCCCATGATGGTGACGGCCACACCGGTCTGCGCCACAGCATGGGCAATCTCGGCCCCCACGCCTGTGCCGCCCCCGGTGACGATCACATGGCCGGTCATACCTGTTCCACTTCCGCCGCGCGGTCGGCCAGCCGCCAGGCCTGATCACGCCCCGCCTCATAGGGCAGCGGCCATTTTGCGTGGCGGTCGCCAATCTCGGCTCCGGCACGCAACGTCCAATAGGGGTCCGACAGATGCGGCCGCGCCAGGCAGACAAGATCGGCGCGCCCTGCCATCAGGATCGAATTGACATGGTCGGCCTCGTAGATGTTGCCGACAGCCATGGTCCTGATCCCCGCCTCGTTGCGGATGCGGTCAGAGAAGGGCGTCTGGAACATACGGCCATAGGTTGGCGTGCGGTCGGCCGAGGTCTGACCGGCGGAAACGTCGATGATGTCAGCGCCTGCCGCCTCGAACATCCTTGCGATTTCAACGGCGTCTTCGGGGGTCACCCCGTCATCGCCCGCCCAGTCGTTGGCAGAGATGCGCACAGACATCGGCTTGTCCTCAGGCCAGACCGCGCGCATGGCGCTGAACACTTCCAAGGGGTAGCGCATGCGGTTTTCCAGGCTGCCGCCATATTCGTCGTCGCGCCTGTTGCTGAGCGGCGAGATGAAGGAGGAGATGAAATAGCCGTGCGCGGCATGCAGTTCGATCATGTCAAAGCCCGCGCGCTCCGCCATTTCGGCGGCGGCGACAAATTCATCGCGCACCCTGTCCAAGTCTGCGCGGGTTGCCGCCTGCGGCGTGGCGTTGTCATCCGACCAGGGGATGGCGGAGGCTGAAATCAGCGGCCAGTTGCCCTCTTTCAACGGCGTGTCCATGCCTTCCCAGCCGATCCGGGTCGAACCCTTGCGCCCGGAATGGCCGATCTGGCTGCAGATCTTGGCACCCGTCTCTGCGTGGACGAAATCGGTCAGGCGTTTCCACGCCGCCTCGTGTTCGGGGGCATAGAGGCCGGGGCAACCGGGTGTGATCCGCCCCTCGGGCGAGACGCAGGTCATCTCGGTATAGACCAGCCCCGCGCCACCCTTGGCCCGTTCGCCGTAGTGGATCAGGTGCCAGTCGGTGGGGCAGCCATCGACCGCCTTGTATTGTGCCATGGGCGAGACGACGATGCGGTTGGCAAGATCCATATTGCGCAGGCGGAACGGTGCGAACATCGGCGCGCGTACCGGGCCATTGCTGCCTGCGCCCGCCTGTTCCATGAACCACTTTTCCGCGCCTTCAAGCCACTTGGAATCACGCGCGCGCAGATTCTCGTGGCTGATCCGCTGGCTGCGGGTCAGCATCGAATAGTTCAACTGTACCGGGTCCAGGTCGAGGTAGCGTTCGACATCTTCGAACCATTCAAGCGAGTTGCGCGCCGCCGATTGCAGGCGCAGCACCTCAAGTCTGCGCGCGTCTTCATATTTCTCGAATGCTTTCGCGATGTCGCGTTCCTCGTGCACATGCTCCGCCAGCGAGATCGCGGATTCCAGCGCCAGCTTGGTGCCCGACCCGATGGAGAAATGCGCCGTTGCGGCGGCATCCCCCAGCAGCACGACGTTCTCGTGGTGCCAGGTTTCACACAACACGCGGGGGAACCTGATCCAGGCGGAGCCCCGGATGTGTTTGGCATTGGTCATCAGGTTGTGGCCGTCCAGGTGGTCCTTGAACACCTCTTCGCAGATCGCGATGGTCTCGGCTTGCGTCTTGTCGCCAAAGCCGTAGTTGTCGAATGTCTGCTGCGAACATTCGACGATGAAGGTCGCCGTGTCCTTGTCGAACTGATAGGCATGCACCCAAAGCCAGCCCTTGTCGGTCTTCTCGAAGATGAAGGTGAAGGCATCGTCGAACTTCTGGTGGGTGCCAAGCCAGAGGAACTGGCATTTGCGCACATCAATGTCGGGCTGGAAAGTGTCCTGGAATTCCAGCCGGGTCTTGGAATTCAGCCCGTCGCAGGCGACCACAAGGTCATAATCGTCCATATAGGCCGATGCGCTTTCAACTTCGGTTTCGAATTGCAGGTTCACGCCCAGCTCGCGGGCCCGCGCCTGCAGGATCATCAGCAATTGCTTGCGCCCGATGCCGCAGAACCCATGGCCGGAGCTGACCGTCTTCTGACCCTTGTAGACCAGCGCCATGTCATCCCAATAGGCAAAGTGGCTGCGGATTTCGCGGGCCGAGACGGGATCATTGGCTTCGAGGTTGGCCAATGTCTCATCCGACAGCACCACGCCCCAGCCGAAGGTATCGTCAGGTTTGTTGCGCTCCAGCACGGTCACATCCGCATCCGGGTTCCGCAACTTGGTCGAAATGGCGAAATACAGCCCGGCAGGACCGCCGCCCAGACAAATTGCACGCATGGTCACATCCCCTCTTCAAAGCAGTTGCGGCAAGGCTATGCGGTTTTATTTTTTACTTCAAGCAAAAATATTTTAAGGTTGAAGTAAAATGCATTCCCTGCCCGGGACCGCCTTTCCGGCGGATTGAGGATGGCCCTTGCCGCCCGATTGGGCCAATGTCGCGCCATGACTGACAAACAGATAAATCCCGATTGGGTTGCAGTGGATGCAGGCGCAGAGGGGCTGCGGGCCTGGGCGATGCAGGGTGGCCGCGCGGTGGCGCAGGTGCAGCAGGCCGGATCAAACGCGCGTGACCTGACAGCTGGCGGGCTGCGCCCTGCCCTGCAGGACCTGACCGCGGGTTGGCAGCTCGGCAGCAAGACGCCGGTGGTGATCTGCGGCCCCCTTGAAGGCGGTGCGGCCGCGCTGCGGGCGGTGCCCTGTACGCCACTGGGCGAAAGCCTGCCATGCGCCAATGACACGGCATCGCCGCTCTACCCGGTGCCGGGATTGCGGCAGAAGTCCCCCGCCGATGTCATGCAGGGCGGGGAAACCCGCATCGCCGGGTTCCTGGCGCTCAACCCCGGCTGGGACGGGGTGATCTGCCTGACCGGGCCACACAGCATCTGGGCCGAGGTCAGCGCGGGCGAAGTGGTCAGCTTTCAAAGTTTCATGAGCGGCGAGCTGGTCACGCTGCTTCGGGAACATTCGACCCTGCGCCCCGCCCTGGCCCAAGCCACCATCGACATGGCCGATTTTGGCGCGGCGGTGTCGGACAGCCTGAGCCGGCCCGAACGCCTGGCCGCCCGTCTGCTGGCGATCCGCTCCGGGCATCTGTCGGGATCAGCAGCAGAGGGCGCGGCGCTTGCACAGTTGAACGGACTGCTGATCGGGGCGGAACTGGCGGCGGCGCGTCCCTATTGGCTGGGTCAGAACCTTGCCCTGATCGGCGCACCGGAACAGACCCGCCTCTATGCGGCGGCGCTGGAAGCGCAGGGCGCCCCCGCGACCGTCGCGGAGGCGGCCCGCATGGCACTGGCCGGGCTGACCGCTGCCTACCGCCTGGCCGAGGGCTGACATCAAGCCTGTTGACCTGTGCCGACGCCGCCTTTACTTAACATGATAAATTAAACGGAGAGAGCGGCTGTGAACTGGGAAGAGTTTCGAAAGCGCGGCGCGGATGCCGCGCACTGGGCATCGGATTATCACCGCGACCTGCGCGCGCGGCCTGTCAGGGCGCGCAGCAAGCCGGGCGATGTGCTGGCGCAACTGCCGCTCTGCCCGCCGGATGCGGCACAGCCTGTCGATGACATCCTTGCCGATCTGGAACAGACCATCCTGCCGGGAATGACCCATTGGCAGCACCCCCGTTTCTTTGCCTATTTCCCGGCCAATGCCGCCCCCATATCGGTCCTTGCGGAATATTATGTCAGCGCCATCGCGGCGCAATGCATGCTCTGGCAGACCTCGCCCGCGGCGACGGAACTGGAGACCCGCGTCTGCGACTGGATGCGCCAGGCCATCGGCCTGCCCGAAGGATTCTCGGGCGTGATCCAGGACAGCGCCAGCACCGCAACGCTTTGTGCGGTGCTCAGCATGCGGGAACGCGCGCTGGACTGGGCGGGGAATGCCGAAGGGCTGAGCGGCCAGCCCACCTTGCGCATCTATTGCTCGGCCGAGGTGCATACATCCATCGACCGGGCGATCTGGATCAGCGGCATCGGCGAGGCAAATCTTGTGCGCATCCCCACAGGCGGCCCCACCCGCGCGATGGATGTGGCTGCCCTGCGCGCCGCCATCGCAGCGGACCGGGCGGCGGGCATGCTGCCCGCCGGGATCATCGCCTGTGTCGGCGGCACCAGTGCGGGGGCAACAGATGACATCGCCCGCGTGATGGATGTGGCCGAGGCCGAAGGGCTTTATACCCATGTGGACGCGGCCTGGGCGGGCTCCGCCATGATCTGCCCCGAATTCCAGAATCTCTGGGCGGGGGTGGAACGCGCGGATTCGGTGGTGCTGAACCCGCACAAATGGCTTGGCGCGCAATTCGACTGCACCACCCATTTCCTGCGGGACCCTGCGACGCTGGTGAAAACGCTGGCGATCCAGCCGGAGTATCTGAAAACCCATGGCGCGGACGGGATCATCAACTATTCCGAATGGTCCGTGCCGCTGGGCCGCCGGTTCCGTGCGCTGAAGCTGTGGTTCCTGATCCGGGCGCATGGGCTGGACGGGCTGCGCCAGATGATCCGCAACCACGTGGACTGGACCGTGGCGCTGGCGCAGCGGCTGGCCGGGGTGCCGGGTTTCGAGATCGTGACCCAGCCGATGCTGTCGCTCTTTACCTTCCGCTATGCGCCCCCCGGTGCCGGGGACCTGGACGCGCTGACCCAGGACCTGGTGAACAGGATCAACGACGACGGGCGGATCTATCTGACACAGACACGGATCGACGGCGCGCTGGTGATCCGCTTCCAGGCCGGCGCCTTTACCGCAACAGCCGAAGATGTGGAGATGGCGTTTGACGTGATCACGGAACTGGCAGCGGATATGCGCCCCGTCTGAGCCGGAACGACCTCAGGGCGCGACGACAGTCACACCGGGAATGCGCTGGATGGTCAGCAGATCCTCGTCATAGATATCCGTCATCTGCTCGACCAGCTCATCGGTCCAGCCGGGCATGTCGAGCTCTTCCTCGATCTCCTCCTCCAGCGCGAACTTGTCGAGGAAGGCCGAAATCACCCGGCGTTTCTGCATCTCGGACATGCCGGGGTGGTTGTCGATATAGGCCCGGAAGCGCTGCATGCCTTCCTTGCTCATGATCGCCGCCAACAGGTCGAAACCGCCTGCAATCTTCTCGTGATGTTCGACACCCGCCATCTCGCGGATGATCTGGGACCAGATCAGCGGCATGTCCTCGTTGCACCAGACGGTGATCGGAATATCGGGCGCGGCCTGACGGATCGCCAACAAGGTTTCGGACCATTTGACATCCAGCGGCCCGCGCCCGCCCCAGAAGGCGGTATCGGATTTTTCCAGGGCAACTGAATGCAGCACCGGCAACAGCGCCGCCGGATTGCGGATCGCCAGAAAGATCTCCACCTCGTCATCGGGGAAAATCTCGGACATGTTGCGCATCCGCGCTGCGGCGTCGGGATAGAGCCTTCCCTGCCGCACCGCGGTGCCTGCGGTGCGAAAGAAATTGGGATCGGAGAGGATCACCCGTTCGGCGGGGTCATCATCAAGGATGACATCCAAAAGCACCTCGCGCGCATCGGGCCCGGCCGGCGCCCGGTGCATCGCGTTCAGCGTATCGCGCACCAGCTTGCGGTAGGTCCCCGGACCGGGGATCATGATTCCACGCTCCCGGAACTGGGCGGCATTGCGCAGCATGGATTTGATCAGCCGGTCCTGTTCGGTGTAATGGGCGCCAGTATGCAAGATCAACTGCATGGTATTTGCTTCGCACTTTCCTGATTTCGCCCTTCCTTATCCCGTTGCGGCACCTGTGTAAAACTGCAAATGCGCGCCCCGGCCGGCCCGGTGGAAACCGGCCAGTTCAGCTGCCGCCCGGCCTGCCTGCCCGACCGGCTGATCACAGCGGCACCGCAGGGCAAAAGATTTTTCACCGAGCCTCACTGACCCGCTTGCATCCGCAATCGCGATCCACTAAAGAACGCCCACGCTTGAACGGACATCCCCTTCAACGCGTCATCGCCTCAGGCGACGGCCCCTATAGCTCAGCTGGTAGAGCAACTGATTTGTAATCAGTAGGTCCGCGGTTCGAGTCCGTGTGGGGGCACCATTTTTCAAAACATCCTGATGCACGGCAGAAACACCATCTGCATCCTTCACCTGCCGTCCGTCTTTCCATTCCGGTGGTTTGGACTTACCCTCGCCCCGGGTAAAAGTCCTGCACGGGATGGCTTTTGAAGGTTGCCCGGACTGCGCCTATCGAATAGGAACGAATACAGAACTATTGACGTGAACGCGGGGATGACGGATCGTTTCCACCACGATGAAGAGGGCCGACAGCAGTGCTGACATCCGTAGAACTTTGCGCTGGTGCCGGCGGTCAGGCCCTCGGGCTTGAGAAGGCCGGATTTGCCCATACCGCATTGGTCGAGATCGACAGTCATTGCTGCAACACGCTGCGCCACAACCGGCCCGGCTGGAACGTCCTTGAAGAAGACATGCGCCTCTTCAAGGAGGGTGCCGAGGCCTACAAGGGTGTTGACCTTCTGGCAGGCGGCCTGCCCTGCCCGCCTTTCTCCATCGCCGGGAAACAGCTTGGCGAAAAGGACGAGCGCAACCTGTTCAACGATGCCATCGACATTATTGACGCCGCCCGCCCCCGCGCGGTGATGATCGAAAACGTGCGCGGTTTCCTGGGTGCGGTTTTTCATGACTATCGGGAGCGGCTGAAAACACAGCTGGACAAGCTGGGGTATCAGACGGACTGGCGGCTGCTGAACGCCTCGGATTATGGCGTTCCGCAGCTGCGGCCGCGTGTGGTGATTGTGGCAATTGCAAAGGACCGTGCGGAATACTTCGATTGGCCGGAAGCGAATGTGCACAACCCGCCGTCGGTCGGGGAAACATTGCAAGACCTGATGGCGGCGCGGGGCTGGCCGGGTGCGGCGGAATGGGCTGCAAAGGCCGATGAAATTGCGCCGACCATCGTGGGCGGCTCCAAGAAACATGGCGGCCCGGACCTTGGCCCGACACGCGCGCGGGCAGCCTGGGCCACTTTGGGCGTCGAGGGGCGGACCATTGCGCCCGAGGCACCCGATCGCTTTTTCACGGGAATGCCGCGCCTGACGGTCCCGATGGTGGCACGGATTCAGGGTTTTCCGGACGACTGGCATTTTACCGGAGCCAAGACCAATGCCTATCGCCAGGTCGGCAATGCCTTTCCGCCGCCGGTTGCCCAGGCAGTATCGGGCCAGATCGCAAAAGTGCTGCGCAAGCGCGTGCTGCGCGTGGTCAACGGCTAGGCTTCCCACAGCCGCCCGCCTGTGACAGCGTGCTGAGACACAACCGAAAGTCAGAGCGGCGGGCCTTTGAAAAAGACCATCCCAGAAAGCATCGTTCTTGCGGGTCACCGCGATTACGACCTGCTGAGCGCAATCGCGGATGAGATCACGAAACGCGCGGGCGGGGCCGGGGCGCTGGCCGCCCGGTTCTCGGCCATGCTGCGCCAATGCGTCGATGATGTGATCATGACCCCCAAGACGGGGCGGCGCTCTTACGATGAGCTGGAAAAGACTGAAAAGACCTATATCGGCACGCGGGTCGAGATTGAGCTGCGCGCGATGCTGTCACTGCCCAAAGGCAGGCTGGACACTGTCATTCTCGGGCATGACGTGGACATCAAGAACACGATGGGCAGCAACTGGATGATCCCGACCGAAGCCATCGGCCATCCCTGCATCCTTGTGGCCGCGGATGAGCTCCGCGCGCGCTGCTACCTCGGTCTGATCGTGGCACATCCGGAATATCTGACCCTTGGCCAGAACAAGGATTCCAAGAAAAGCGTATCGGCGCCGGGGTTTGCCAATATCTTCTGGGTGCTGCTGGATCATCCCTATCCGCCGAACTTCTGGCGCACGGTTCCCGCCGATGTGATCGAAGGCATCTTTGCAGGGACGTCGGGCAATCAGCGCATGGCCAATCTGTTTCGCGCAGTGCAGCGCGCGCCGATCACCCGCGACGTGGTCGAGGCGGTGGCCCAGCAACAGGATTTCATGCGGCGCATCCGTTCGGACAACGGCAGGGGCACGCGGGATCATCTGGCCCGCGAGGGCATCCTGTTGCTGTCCGGCCAGTATGACGCGCCGCTGATTGCCGCCCTTGGGCTGCCCGCCTGTTCGGGCAGCGAATTTGTCTCTTACCGGCCGGTGTCACAGGGCGAGGCCGATCTGGCGGCGGCACATGGCATTGCGCTGGTCTGGTCGCCTGATCCCTATAGCGCTTCGGGATATACCTGAATCACTTGTTCGCTGCCTCTCCCTGCGGTCGAACGCGAAAAGTGATGTTGGATGTTTCAACTTAATCCCGAAACGCTGTAGTCACCCGGAATCAAAGTTCGATTCATTGAATACAGTTCTCAACGGCAGGTTCGCGCCCGACCGGGGGGCGGGGTCGGGTGCGAACCGGATCGCAAGCGATCCGGGGGCAGTGGGAAAAGGTGCGCATTTCGTTTCCGCCATACTCGCGCATTCTGCGCCGTATGGAATCGGCACGCCTTTGGCGCGACGGGAGGGCGATTTTGTGCCCTCTGCCAAATCACGACCGGAAATCACGACCGGCTGGAATGTTTAGACGTTCTTCACCGCACATAGGTCCAGAACGCCCTCCAGGTCGGGCGCTCCCCGGCCTGCCTCTCAGGTCACACGCGGCCCGTTGAGCGCGGAAATCCCGGTCAGAGCACCACTTCGATCAGGCTTGGGCCCTTGCGGGTCAACCCGTCTTGCAAGGCGGCTTCCAGGTCTTCACATGTGGTGACCCGAACCGCATCCACCCCCATGGAGTGCGACATCTGCACCCAATCCAGCGCCGGGCGGTCGAGGCTGAGCATGTCGATTGCACGGGGGCCGGGGTTGCCGACGCCCACATTGGTCAGCTCGCCCCGCAGGATCTTGTAGCTGCGGTTGGCAAAGACCAGCGTCGTGATGTCCAGGTTTTCCCGCGCCATGGTCCAGAGCGCCTGCACCGTGTACATCGCCGAGCCGTCCCCGGTCAGGGCCATCACCCGGCGGTCCGGGCAGGCAATCGCCGCGCCGATGGCGGCGGGCAGGCAATACCCGATGGAGCCGCCGCAGTTGTTCAGCCAGGTATGGCGCGCCGCCCCCATGGTTGCGGGGGAAAACGCCCGGCCCGTTGTCACGGATTCGTCCACCACGATGCCATCCTGCGGAATCGCGCGGGCAATGCAGTCCGCCAGTTTCTCCAGATCAATTGTGCCGCTGGGCGCATCGGGCAGATCGTGCCGGGCCACATGGGCGGGGGGCGTGTCGGACGCCGCCAGCGCCCCGCAGAGACCGCTCAGCGCCGCGCCCAGATCCGCGCCTGCGTCGGCCAAAGTCACGATCTCGGCCCCTTCGCGGGTCAGGATCGCGGGCTTGCCGGGATAGGCGAAAAAGCCGATGGGTGCGCGCGCCCCGATCAGGACGATCCGCTTGAAGGGCTCAAGCACCTTCAGCGCCATGTCGATGGGATATGGCACGCGGCCAATGGCCACCCGCCCTGCCCCGCGTTCAAGCCGCGCGTTGGACCATTCCGACAACAGCTTGCAGCCGGTTTTCGCAGCGATCCGTCCGGCGGTTTCAAGGTTCTCTTCGGTCAGGGCCGTGCCGCCCAGCAGCAGCAGGGTTTCCGGCCCGTCCAATGCGGCAGAGGCCTGCGCCAGCATGGTTTCGTCAAAGGGGGCGGGTACAGGGGTTTCCAGCGCAGCCGCCGGGTTGCCGCCTGCGTCCCATGCGGTGTCGCTTGGCAGGATCAGGGTCGCGATCTGCCCTGGTGCTGTCATGGCGGCCTGCACCGCTTCTGCGGCATCCCGACCCACGGCCCCGGCAGAACCCGATGTGCGGACCCAATGCGAAACCGGGCGCGCGATGCCTTCGATATCGGCGGTCAGCGGCGCATCCAGCGCAATATGGCCGGAGGCATGTTCGCCAACGATGTTCACCACGCCGGAACCAGCCTTTTTCGCGTTGTGCAGGTTGGAGACCCCGTTGGCCAGCCCCGGCCCCAGGTGCAGCAGCGTCGAGGCGGGTTTGCGTGCCATCCGGTAATAGCCGTCAGCGGCCCCGGTGGCGACGGCCTCCTGCAGGGCCAGAATGGAACGCATGCCCGGAATATGATCCAATGCCGCGACAAAATGCATCTCGGAGGTGCCGGGATTGGTGAAACAGACCTCCACCCCGTTGGCCAGCAGGCTGTGCACCAGGCTCTCGGCGCCGTTCATGTGATCGTCTTTCACGTATTTTCCTTTTCTGCAGCCCAAAAGGGGGCCCGCAAGTCCTTCTTCAGTATTTTCCCGATGGTGCTGCGCGGCAAGACATCGCGCAGTTCGACCGCCGACAGGCGCTGGCTTTTGCCCAGTTTGGCATTGGCCCGCGCCAAAATGTCTTCGCCCCCTCGCGATGCCCCCGCGCGCCGCACCACAAGGCCCAGCGGCGTTTCGCCCCAGGCCTCTGACGGCACGCCGATCACGGCGGCATCGGTCACATCCGGGTCATCCAGCAGCACCAGCTCCAGATCATTGGCATAGATGTTCAGCCCGCCCGAGATGATCATGTCCTTCTTGCGGTCTGACAGGGTCAGAAAGCCGTCGTCGTCCAAGTGGCCCATATCGCCGGAACGAAAGTACACATGGCCCTGAGCGTCACGCCAGATGTAATCCGCCGTCAGGTCGTCGCGGCCAAAATATCCTGCCATCATGGTGGGGCCACGTCCGCAGATTTCGCCGACCTGCCCCGGTGCCACCTCGTTCCCCTGCCCGTCGATCAGGCGGATTTCATTGCCCGGCGCGGCTTTGCCCACGGTATGCAGCTTGTCGGGGTGCTCATCGGCGACCAGAACGGTGACGCCGCCGCCCTCGGTCAGCCCGTAGTATTCGATCAGCTTGCCGGGAAAGCGCGCCAGCACATCGCGTTTGACATCTGCGCGCAGCGGTGCCGAGGTCGAGAATTTCATCCGCATGGAGGACAGATCGAAACTGTCGAAATCGGGCACATCCATGATGCGTTTGTATTGCACAGGCACCAGCATGGTATGGGTGATCTGCGCGCGCTGCACGATTTCCAGATAGCGGCGCGCGTCGAATTTCGGCATCAGGTGCACGGTTGATCCGCCGAACAGGGTCGGGACAAAGGCCACGATGGTGGTGTTGGAATAAAGCGGCGTGGACAGCAGCGTTCGGGCATCCGCGTCATAGCCGTTGGGCGTGACCCGGTCCATCTGGGCGGCGCGCATCATGTGATCATGAACGATGCCCTTGGGGGTGCCGGTGGTGCCCGAGGAATAGATCAGGTTGAAGGGGTCCTTCATGTCGATGGGCACCATCGGATCAGAGGTCCCGGCGCCCGCCAGTGCGGCCTCATAGCCGTCATAGCCCGCCGCCACGAAATCCAGCGCGAAGCGGTGAAGTTCCATGTCGCCCAGAAACCCGTCCAGCAGGTCGCGATAGGCCTCGGCGACAAAGATCGCCTTCGCCCCGCAATCCGCGATCATTTTCTGCAGCGCCTCGGGTGAGGCCATGGAAGAAAGCGGCGTGACGCATCCCCCCGCCCGCAGAATGCCCATGAAGAGCGTGGCATAGGGGATCGAATTGGGCGACAGGATCGCCACATTGTCCCCCTTTTGCAGCCCCCGCGCCAGCAGCAGATTGGCCACCCGGTTGATCTGCGCATCAAAGGCGCCCCAGGTCAGTTTCTCATCACCACAGACCAGCGCCATTCGGTCGGGATGGGCAGTGGCATTGGCGCGGACGCGTGCGACGATGGTTTCGGTGGGGGGCGTGTCGCCAACAGGTGGGTTGATGGGTATCATGACGGTCAGGCTGTCGTTGGTTCGGTCTGTCTTGCGCGCCATGCCAGCAGGATCGGCAGGGCGCAAAGGGCGGCACCGACGATGAACGACAGGCTGTAGCCCCAGTTCAGCAGATCGGTCTTGGGTTTGGCAATCAGGACACCGCCAAAGAACAGCAGGACCCGCAGCGGCAGTTCGAACCGCCCCCGCACCGGGCCGATCAGGCTGATGTAGCCCTGGAGTGCCGAGGCGATCATCGCCACGCCGATCAGGGCACAGCTTAGCGCGACCGTGACCTCCCATGCCGGGGCCTGGCCGATCAGCGCAGGGTTCAGCACAAAGAAGAAGGGCGCGATATAGATCACCCCGCCCAGGCGCATTGCCTCGAACCCGGTGGCGATGGGGTTGGACCCGGCCATGGTGGAGGCCGCGAAGGCGCCCAGCGCCACGGGGGGCGTGATATAGCTGACCATGCCCCAGTAGAGGATGAAGAGGTGCACCGCGAGCTGGTTCAGCCCGCCCGCCTCAAGCGCAGGCGCCAGCACCACGGCCAGAAAGATGTAGCAGGCGGTCACCGTCATCCCCATGCCGAAGATAAAGGCAGTCAGCGCCCCCATCAGCAGCAGGACAAGCGTGTTGTCTCCGGCCAGGAAGACCAGTTCATTGACCAGCGTGCCCGCCAGCCCGGTGGCCGAGAAAGAGCCGACAATCAGGCCGACACCCAGCAGGATGGCGGTCAGCTCTGCCAGCCCCATGCCGACGCCCACGATCATATTGCCCAGCCGCTGCCCGTTCAGGCGGAAGCGCGCGCGGAACTGGTTCACGATCAGCAACAGGACAGTGGCATAAAAGGGCGCGGAGGATTCCTTGCGCAGCCCGATCATCATGTAGAGCAGCAGCGCGAAGACAAAGATATAGGGCCAGCCCTCGATCATCACTTCCTTGAGCCTCGGCAGATCCGGTTTGGGCAGGCCACGCAGACCACGCCGGGCCGAATAGGCGTCAATCTGGGCAAAAAGGCTCCAGTAATACAGGATGCTGGGAATGGCGGCAGCCAGCGCGATCTCCACATAGGGGCGCGACAGGAAGGACGCCATGACAAAGGCCGTGGCCCCCATGATCGGCGGCATCAGCACCCCGCCGGTGGAGGCGCAGGCCTCTGTCGCGGCGGCGGTCTTGGCGGAAAAGCCGGTCTTGCGCATCGCCGGGATCGACACCGCACCCGTGGTCAGCACGTTGGAGATGACCGAGCCCGACATGGACCCCATGAAGCCGCTGGCAAAGATGGAGACCTTGGCGGCACCGCCCCGGTAGCCGCCGACCAGACCAAGCGCCAGATCGTTGAAGAACTGTCCGCCGCCGGTGCGTTGCAGCACCGCCCCGAACAGGATGAAGCCGATGACCACGCCGCCAAAGGCCTTCATCGGAATGCCGAAAGAGCTTTCGGCGGAATAGATGTGATAGGGCACGGTCTGCATGAAGGTGCTCTGGAACCCCGAGAACGGGTCAGGCACATGCCCGGCAAAGGTCGGGTAAAAGGCAAAGAGCGTCACGATCAGGAACAGGATCAACCCGCCCGCGCGGCGTGTCGCCTCAAGGATCAGAAAGAAGAAGACGACCGAGACATATTGCGCCGTTTCGGGGGCTGCATATTCCCAGCCCTGCGACAGGTTCGCCTGTGCGGTCTGGGTCAGATACCAGGTACAGGCAAGCGAGGCCGCGAAGAACGCCCAGTCCAGCAGCGAGGGCCTGCCGCCCTTGCCGCCGCGCATCTGGAAAATCAGGAATGTCAGGGCCAGGAATATCCCGCCCAAAAGATACAGATATCGCCCCTCGATCAGCACCAGCCCGAAAAGCTGGGTGTTGAACAGTTGGTTGACCACCAGCACCAGCGACAAAAGCGTGCCGGTGATGACGACCCAGCGGGCGGGACCGGCAATGCGCTCTGCCGGGGTCTCCCCGTCGATTGCGACTTCTTCGACCGCTTTTGTGGCGGTGTTCTTGTTCTGCTCGGTCATCGGCTGGCTCACGAATTGGGGGAGTGCGCAGGGCAAACCGGCCGGCGAAAACGCCGGCCGGTTCAGTTACATGTCGCGAGGATCAGAAGACGACTTCGAAACCGCCATCTGCCAGCGCCTTGCGGCGGGCTTCGGCCCAGGCTGCTTCCCAGTCAGAGGGGTTGGCGGCCTTGGTTTCTTCCCAGGCTTTTGCCAGGGCAGCCTGACGGGCAATCAGCTTGTCGTTATGCGCCTGTGCCGCATCGGTCCAGACACCCGCTTCGGTGTAATAACGGATTGCACCCTCGTGGTAGGGAACCACCCACTCCATGTCCTGCTTGTCCATGGCCCAGCCGCCAATGCCCGGTGCCTTGCCGTCATACTGCGGGAAAAGTTCGACCATCGCCTTGGTCATGTTGTAGACGAGATCCGCATCGGTTGCCTCGATCGCCGTCAGAACCGGATAGGCATAGCCCGCCCCCTGGTAGCCGTCGGTGCCGTCGATGGTGGCCCCGACCTTGGCCAGGTTCGTCGAAAAGAACGGGGCAATGGCCGTCATCCGCGCCAGACCTTCCGCGTTGTCGGGGTCAATCGGCGGCCAGAACAGCCCGCGCGGCCCCGCTTCGGCCTCATAGGCCTTGCCCGAGTTAGTGGAGGCAAAGGCCGCATCGACCTGGTTTTCGATCAGCCCGGTCCAGCTGGCGCCGAAACCGCCGAAATCGACCCGCTCCACGTCATCCCATGTCAGACCGCCATAGGCGAGATAGGCCTCGGTGTTCACGTTCAGCGCGGGCGCGCCGACGATATAGGCCACGCGCTTGCCCTTGAGGTCGGAAAATTCCTTGATGTCAAGGTCGTTTGCCACGCCGACCGCGAGGTTGATCGCGCCGCCGTTGTTGGCCATCAGCACGCGAATGGGCTGCGGGCCCCAGTTCTCCGCACCGAAGTCAAACACGCCTTCCTGCGCCATGAAGCTGCCGCCAACGCCGGTGGCAGAGAATTCCACCCGGCCCTGCCGCAGCGGCTCTGTCCGCGACACGTCGTTCTTGCCCGGCAACACGCGCAGGTTCACGCCCGCCGCATCCTGAAGCGCTGCCCCGATGGCAACGGCCTGGTTGTAGCCGGCCGAACCGGTGTCATAGGCCGTCCAGCTCATTTGCTTGGGCAGATCAAAATCCTGCGCGGTCGCCATGGTGGCCGTCAGGCCCAGCGCCGCAATCGTCGTCTTGATGTAGTACATAGTTTCCTCCCCGGAATGTCGTAACGCCCCCACAGCTGAAAGCGTTCTGAACTTGATTTGGTCTTGTCTCTCCCTTCGTGCGAAATTCAATTCCGCCTTACGGAACAAGATATGAAGCATGGCTTTCGGGAGTCAACACCACATCGCAGTGGCCGGAGCACATCACAGGGCCCGGCGAACGCCTGTTTCTGTCGCATCTCGACCCGCCGCCGCCCCTGGCCTATGCAGGGCATGTCACCAGTTTTGAAGGGCCCGATATGACCGCAAGCCTGAAAGACCTGCCCCAGATCGAGGCGCTGTTGTCGCAGCCGAGCATTGCTGCGCTGTCGCAGCGCTTCAGCCGTGCCGAAACGCGCGCCGTGTTACGTAGCGTCATTGCCGATCTGCGGGCCACCCTGCTGAGCACGGATCCGCCCCGCGCCCTGCCCGATTTTGCCGGACCGGATTTTGCCGCCTCGGTGGCGCATCGGATCGCGGCAGCGCGCGCGCCTTCGCTGCGCCCGGTGATCAATGCGACCGGAATCATCATCCACACCAACCTGGGCCGCGCCCGGCTGGCGCCCCGGGCCATTGCGGCGCTGGCGGCCGCCGGGGCGGATGCGAGCAACCTTGAACTCGACCTCAAAACCGGCAAACGCGGCTCGCGCCATGCCCATGTGGAGCGGCTGATCCGGGAACTGACCGGCGCAGAGGCTGCCGTGGTGGTCAACAATTGCGCCGCCGCCGTCCTGCTGAGCCTGATGGCCACCGCAGGCGGACGGAATGTGGTGGCATCGCGCGGAGAGCTGATCGAGATCGGCGGGTCCTTCCGCCTGCCCGACGTGATCGCGCAAAGCGGTGCGCAGCTGCGCGAGGTCGGCACGACCAACAAGACCCGGGTGGCGGATTACGCCAATGCCATCGACGACAACACCGCCGTGCTGCTCAAGAGCCATACCAGCAATTTCAGGATCGTGGGCTTTACCGCAGCACCCGACCGGCAGGCACTTGCCCGACTGGCCAGGGAGCGCAGGGTGATCCTGATGGAGGACCTTGGCAGCGGCGTGCTGGTTGACCTCACCCCCTTCGGGCTGAACGACGAGCCGGTGGTGGCCGATGTGCTGAAGGCCGGCGTCGATCTGGTCATGTTCTCGGGCGACAAGCTGCTGGGGGGGCCGCAGGCCGGTATCATTGCCGGACGGCAGGACATCGTGGCAGAGCTGAAGGCGCATCCGCTGATGCGCGCGTTGCGCATCGACAAACTGTCGCTTGCCGCACTTGATGCGACCCTGCGCCTTTACCGCGCGCCCCATGATCCGTTGAAAGAGGTGCCGGTGCTGCGGATGCTGTCGGCGCCGCAGGAGACGGTCGCCGCCCGTGCCGCCGCCCTGGCGGAAAGGCTGGCCGCCGTCGGCATCACCGATATCGGGACAGAGGCCACCTCGGCCCGCGTCGGCGGCGGCACGCTGCCCGAGCAGGACCTGCCCAGCGTGGCCCTGTCCCTGCGTCTGGAGGGTTTCACCGCAGAGGCGCTGAGTGCAGCGCTGCGCCGGGGCAGGCCGCCGGTGATCGGACGGATCGCGCAGGATCGGCTTTTGCTGGACCTGCGCAGCGTTGAGGACGATGAACTGCCCCTGATCGCGGATGCCTTTGCCGCGATCCTGCGCTGATGTCGGGTTTGTGCCTTGTGGTGATCGGCCATGTGGACCATGGCAAGACCGCTCTGGTGCAGCGGCTGACCGGGATCGACACCGACCGGCTGGCCGAGGAGAAAGCGCGCGGCCTGTCCATCGTGGCAGGCTATGCGCATCGGCGCTATGCCTGCGGCACGGTCGATTTTGTCGATGCGCCGGGCCACAGCGATTTCGTGCAGGCGATGATTTCGGCGGCCGCGGGCGCGCAGGCCGCCCTGGTGGTGATTTCCGCCGTCGATGGCATCGCGGCCCAGACCCGCGAACACCTTGAGATTGCGGGCCTGCTTGGCCTTGCCGATGCCGTCATCGCGGTGACCAAATGCGATCTGCTGCCCCCCGGCACATTGGACGCCAGGCTGGACGCCATCCGCAACGGGCTTGCCGGGACCGCCTTTGCCGGGGCGCCGATGCTTCCCTGTTCCGCGGTGACCGGCATCGGGGTGGAGGCGCTGCAGGGGGCGATCGAAGCCCTGGCGCGCCGGGTGCCACCCGGGACTGGGCCGACCCATCCCTATCTGCCGGTTGACCGGGTCTTTTCCCTGCCCGGCCGCGGCACCATCGTTACGGGAACGCTGCTGGGCGGCGCATTGACACTTGGGGCGGCATTGCTGCTGCAACCGGGTGCCCTGCCGGTGACCATCCGGGGGCTGCACAGCCGGGACCAGGCGCAGGAGGCGATCACGGCGGGCGGGCGCACGGCAGCAAACCTGCGCGGGGTTGCGGTTGAGGATGTCCCGCGCGGTGCGGTCCTCTGTGATGCGGCGGCGGGTCCTGCATCGACCTGCATGGATGTGCAGCTGACGCTGCTGGAAGCGGCGGGGCTGAAACATATGCAGGAGGTCCGGGTGCATGTCGGCACCGCGCATGCCGTGGCGCAGATCCGGCTTTTTGGTGCGGGTCGGCTGGCGGCGGGCGCACAGGGCTTTGCCCAGTTGCGGTTCCGGCATCCCGTCATGGCCCGTGCCGGGCAACATGCCATCCTGCGCCGCCTGTCCCCGCCCCTGACCCTGGGGGGCGCGGTTGTGCTGGACCCGCAGGCAGCCCAGGCGCAGGCCGGAGACGGGGCGCGTCAGCAGGTACTCCGCGCCGCCCTGTCGGGTGATGTGACGGAGCTCGCCCTCGCCCTGATTGCCGCCCATGGCGGTGCCGCGGACTTGCAGGAGGTGGCAAGGCTCGCGCGGCAGGAGACCGCGAGCCTGCGCACGGCGCTTGGCCCCGGGGTGGTTGAGTTTGCCCAGGGCAGGATCACGTCCACCGATGCCATCACCGATTGCCGCGCGGCGCTGCTGGACGCCATTGCCGCGCATCACGCCCGCCATCCGGCAAGACCGGCTGTGCCGCTGTCAGCCCTCAGTCCCCGCACCCGCGCGCCGGACCTGCTGCGCCATGTCCGGCAGGGGCTGATCGGTGATGGCACCTGCCGCCAGTCGGATCGCGGCCTGGCCCTGGCGCAGCACGATCCGATGGCAGCGCTGACGCCAGCGCAGCTGGACCGGCTGGCCAAGATCGGCGAGGCCTTCCGCAGTGGCGGGCTGACGCCGCCCGCCTTGTCGCAGGTTCTGAACGGATCGGAGGATCAGGACCTGCTGGATCTGCTGGTCGAGCGGGATGAGCTGGCCGCCCTGCCCAATGTGGCGCTGAAACAGACCGTGGTGTTGCACGGCGAGACCCTGCGCGCGGCGGCAATGGCCCTGCGCACCGCCTTCCCGCCGCCTGCCCCCTTCACCACCGGCGAAGCCCGCGCGGCACTTGGGACAACCCGGCGGATCATCGTGCCCCTGCTGGAGCATTTCGATACCCTCGGCGTCACCATCCGCGCGGATGACCGGCGCCGGATGGCGGAAGACCTTGCCCGGTTGCGCGACCTCGGCCCGGGCGCGGGTTGAGAGGATGGCGCACCGGGGGTTTCACACCCCCGGACCCCCGTGGTATATTTGGGGAACAATGAAACTGGCGCTTACAGCGTCCCGCCTTTAACCTGAAGCATATCACTTCGCCAATGTCCCGAGAGCGCGCAGCGCGGCAGGGTATTGGCGATTCAAGTTCAAGGCGGGGCGCTTTGGGGTCAGGGCCATACGGAGGTGACAGGAGTCTGGTGGCTTCCCTGGTCTTCAAAACCATGGACGCGTCGCAACGGCGTGTGGTGGGTTCGATTCCCATCCACCTCCGCCACTGGACATCGCCGCAGGATAGGCCACATTGAGCCCCGACCAGAGGGAGGGGCCGGGATGCCGAACGGGACAGCAGAGATTTCACCACCCGGCTTTTCGCTGGCGGACCTGGCAGGGGAAAGCCACAGCTTTCCCACCGGGCGCCGCGCCCTCGTCTGTTTCGTCAAGGAAGACTGCGAAACCTGCAATACGGCAGGCCCGGTGCTGGAGGCCTTTTACCGCGCCCATGGGTCGGCCCTGGATGTCCTGCTGGTGTCCCAGTCGGGCGATGACAGCACGGTTTTCGCCCGGCGTCACGGGCTGAGCATGCCGGTGCTGGATGACCGCGCCTGCAAGGCGGCCTTTGCCTGGGACATCGAAAGCGTGCCTTCGGTGTTCCTTTGCGATGCCGGGGGCAGCAGCACGACCCGTTTCGAAGGTTTCGTGCGCAGCGACTGGGAGGCGCTGGCCGCCGAACTGGCGGCACAGACCGGCACGCCGGTCGCTCAGGTCGACTGGCAGGGCCTGCCCGCCTGGCGGCCCGGATGCGGTTCCAAACATCTGGACCCCGAGATGTTCGACAAGCTGCGCGCCGAGGCGGAGGGTAGCCCGATCCGTGCCCGGCGCATCGAGATCGCCAGCGGCGACGATGTGGCGGAGTTCATGTTCGACCAGGGGTTCTCTGACGGGTTGCCGCTGGTGCCGCCCACGCCCGAAAGGGTGATGCGGATGCTGGCAGGCACCCACCGCGACGCGCAGGAGGTAGTGGCCATCGTGCCGCCCAACATGGGCGAGGCCACGGTGGAGAAGATTGCGATCAACGCGGTGATGGCCGGGTGCAAACCCGAGTATCTGCCCGTGGTCATCGCGGGGGTCGAGGCGGTCTGCACCGATGCCTTCAACATCCACGGTGTCACCGCGACCACCATGGGTGCTGCCCCGGTGATGGTCGTGAACGGCCCGATCCGGGACAGGATCGGCATGAACATGAAGCTCGGCGCGCTGGGGGCGGGCAACCGCGCCAATGCCACCATCGGGCGCGCGCTGCGGCTGGTGGTGCGCAATGTCGGGGGTGCCTCGACCGGTGGCGTCGAACGCTCCACCCTGGGCAATCCGATGAAATTCACCATGTGTTTCGCGGAATGGGAAGAACGCGCGCCCTGGGAGCCGCTGCATGTGGAGCGCGGGTTCGACCGGGAGGACTCGGTGGTAACCGTCTTTGCCATGACCGGCGGGCCGGTTCATATCGTGGACCAGACCTCGCGCAGCCCGGAGCAGATTGCAGGGTCGCTGGGCATGGGGCTGGAGGGGGTTTTCCTGCCCAAGATGCACAATCTGCCCATCGACGCGCTGCTGGTGATCTGCCCGGAACATATCGACACGCTGATGCGGGACGGCGCATGGGACAAGGGCCGCCTGCGCGACCGGATACAACAGATCACTTCGCGGCCCCTGCGGGACATGCTGGCCGATGACCGCTCCGGTGCCGGTATCCTGCCCGCTGCCGCCGCTGGGATGACGCCGGAGATGCTTGACAGCCCGGCCCCGAAATTTGCCGGTAAAGAGTACATCCATATCGTCGTGGCCGGATCGGATGCGGGCAAATTCTCTTCCGCGTTCCACGGCTGGGCCACGGGGGAGGTCGGCTCCATCTCGGTTTCCAGAAAGATTGATCTGGGTTAGGCTACGGACAGAGGAGAACGCCTATGACGACAATTCTCGACCCCACGGACGAACGCACCCCGGTAGAGCGGCAGGTGGCGGAGCGTCCGGGCAGCCTGTCGGGGGTGATCGGCCTGCTGGACATCAGCAAGCCGCGCGGCAACGTGTTTCTGGATGCGCTCGAAGGTCTGCTGGCGGAAAAGGCCCCGGGCATCGCCACGCGGCGCTATACCAAGCCCACCTTTGCCAAACCCTGCCCCGATGCGCTGCGCCATGAGATCCGCGATGAATGCGACTTTGTGATCGAGGCTCTGGCCGACTGAGGTTCCTGTACGACGTGCAGTATGCACGACAACGTCTGGTTTGAAATCCAGGGAATCCCGGCAGTCGCCGTCGCATCGAGCGAATTCGGACAGGCTGCAGAATCGCAGCGTCGCGCATTGGGCATGAATGATGCACGTTACGTGCTGGTGCCGCATCCGATCCAGGATGCGAATGACGATGAAATGCGCGCCAAGGCGGCAGCGGCGGCGGATCAGATCATCGCCGCGCTGACCGCGGGCTGAAATGCGTCACGCAGCCCTTCATCGTGGAAGGGCTGCGTGACGGTTCATTGAGCCGACATTGAATATCGGGCCTTTGCGCGCGGTGCGGCACCGGCCCGAAAGGGCGCGGCGCGACATGAGGCGCGGGCCGGGCGGGAGCCCGTGGATTCGGTGCCGCAGAAACGCGCCGTTACAGCTTCATCCCGCCCATTTCTGCAACGCCGGTAAAGCTGCGGTTCCATGTGGGGCTGATCAGCACTTCGTTGATGCAGACATGGGGCGGGGCTTCGGCGATGTAGCGGACCATCGCGCCAATGTCCTCGGCCTGAAGCATCCGGACCATGTCTTCCTCTGACGGCGGTTTGGGGCGTTGCTGCATGATCGGTGTCGCCACCTCTCCGGGCATCAGGGCGGTGCAGCGGATGCCGTTCACGCCTTCGTCCTGGTTGATCGAATGGCTCAGCGCCACAACCGCGTGTTTTGACGCGGTATAGGCAGGCCCCGTCAGGCGCGACGGGTGCCGCCCCGCCCAGGAGGAAGTCAGGATCAGCGTGCCCGCCCCCCGGGCGCGCATCTGCGGCAGGACGGCGAGGACACCGTTCATCACGCCGTTCAGGTTGATGTCCACCACCCTGGCGAAATCGGCGGCGGTGATGGCGTTCACCGCGCGGTTGGGCACGTTGATGCCTGCATTGGCCATGAAGATGTCGATCTGCCCGCGCCGGGCCATCACATCGTCGCAGATCTGTTGCGTTGCATCGGCGTCAACCACGTCCAGGCTCTGCGCCTCCGCCGCGCCGCCCGCCTGGGTGATCGCCGCCGCGACGCGGTCAAGCTCTGCCTGCCGCCGCCCGGAGAGCACGACATGGGCACCGCTGGCCGCCAATGCCCTGGCCGCCGCTTCCCCGATGCCGCCACCGGCACCTGTGACCCAGGCGGTCTTTCCTGTCAGTGCCCCCATGGTTTCCTCCCTCATGCGATGTTCGGGCCAAGACAGCCACAGAAGTCCGCCCATGTCCATTGCGCTGGCAGGACCCGCATGCTGTTCTGGGCGGAGCCAACGGGAGGATGAGATGGATGTGAAGCTGACCAGGGTTTGCGAGGGGCTCGACTTTCCCGAAGGGCCCATCGCCATGGATGACGGATCAATTATCCTGGTGGAGATACGCGGCCAGCGCCTGACCCGTGTTCTGCCGGATGGGCGCAAGGTGGTCATTGCCGAACTGGGCGGTGGCCCCAATGGTGCGGCGGTGGGGCCGGACGGGATGATCTATGTCTGCAACAATGGCGGTTTCATCTGGACCGAGGGCGATGAGATCACCCGCCCCATCGGCACGCCGGATGCCTATGTCAGCGGCTCGATCCAGCGGGTCGACCCGGCGACCGGCGCGTTCGAGACGCTGTATGACGCCTGTGACGGGCAGCCCCTGCGCGGCCCAAATGACATCGTCTTTGACAGGGAGGGCGGCTTCTATTTCACCGATCTGGGTAAAACCACGCCCGAATATGTGCATCATGGAGCCTTTTACTACGCCATGCCGGATGGAAGCCGGATCACGCGGGTCCATGCACCGATGATCACGCCCAACGGCATTGGGCTGTCACCGGATGACAAGACCGTGCATGTGGCCGAGACCCGCACCGGACGGGTCTGGAGCTTTGATCTGCTGGCACCCGGCAAGATCGCGCCGCATCCCTACACCATGCCGGGCAGGTTGCTCACCACCCTGCCCGATTACCAGTTGCTGGACAGTCTTGCGGTGCAGGCAAACGGGGCGATATGTGTCGCCACGCTGATGCGCGGGGGCATCAGCATCGTGCCGGTGGACGACGGGCCGGTGCGCTATGTTGCCGGACCGGGAGATCCCTATATCACCAACATCTGCTTTGGCGGGCCTGACATGCGCGATGCATGGATCACGGCGTCAGGCACCGGCTGCCTTTACCACGCGCGCTGGCCCGAACCGGGCCTGCGGCTGAACTTCAACGCCTAGGATCAGGTGCCTGTGGTCAGGTGGCGACACGCAACCGGACTTTTCAAAAAGTCCGGACCGATTTTTTCAAAAAAATCGTAGCCCAGACGCCAACGGCCGTGCGGTGAACTG
>NZ_QBFD01000012.1:107831-214586 GCF_003335585.1 Sulfitobacter sp. DFL-14
CAGGCTCGACGGCCTCCGGCTGCGCCGCCATTTGATCCATCACCCAGTGCGCTCCGGTCAGCGTGACACCGGAGTTTTCAAAAACTCCGGACCGATTTTTTCAAAAAAATCGTAGCCCAGACGCCAACGGCCGTGCGGTGAACTGAACGCGCTCTTCATCTACGGGAAGTTTGGAGGGCTTTTGATGGCGCACTCCGGGCGCATCATTTTCGGTGACATCCGGCTGCCCGGCCATCCTATCCATCGCCCTCTGCGCTCTGGCGCCGCATGGCACCGGAAGCCGGAAGGCAGGTCTGCCGGTTTTCCTTTGACCTCTCTTCCGGCCCCGGGCAAAAGGCTGCATGGCAAAACCAAGCAAGACCTTCTCCTGCACGGCCTGCGGCGCGACCTACAACAAATGGTCGGGGCGCTGCGATGGCTGCGGCGACTGGAATACCATTCAGGAGGACCGCGGCATTTCCGCAGGCCCGCCCAGCAAATCGCTGGGTGCGCGGCGCGGGTCCGCCATGACGCTGACCGATCTGAGCACCGAAGAGGCCCCGCCGCCCCGCAGTGAAAGCATGATCGCCGAGCTTGACCGGGTGCTGGGGGGCGGCCTGGTGGCGGCCTCGGCCATTCTGGTGGGCGGCGATCCCGGCATCGGCAAATCCACCCTGCTGTTGCAGGCCGCCGCGCAATTCGCGCGCAACGGGCTGAAAACCATCTACGTCAGCGGCGAAGAGGCCAGCGCACAGGTCCGCATGCGCGCACAGCGGCTGGGCCTGTCCGATGCACCGGTGAAACTGGCGGCAGAGACCAACCTGCGCGACATCCTGACCACGCTGGATCAGGAACGCCCGCAGCTGGCGATCATCGATTCGATCCAGACCATGTGGGCCGACAATGTCGAAAGCGCCCCCGGATCGGTCAGCCAGGTGCGCGCCGCGTCCCATGAGCTGACGGCTTTTGCCAAGCGGACCGGCACCTCCGTCATCCTGGTGGGCCATGTCACCAAGGATGGCCAGATCGCGGGGCCGCGCGTGGTCGAACATATGGTCGACACGGTGCTTTATTTCGAGGGCGAGCGCGGCCATCAGTTCCGCATCCTGCGCGCGGTCAAGAACCGCTTTGGGCCCGCGGATGAGATCGGTGTGTTCGAAATGACTGGCCAGGGGCTGGCCGAGGTCACCAACCCCTCTGCCCTGTTCCTGTCCGAACGCGGCGAACCTTCTGCCGGATCGGTCGTCTTTGCGGGCATCGAAGGCACGCGGCCCGTGCTGGTCGAGTTCCAGGCGCTGGTCGCCCCCTCGCCCCATAGCCAGGCCCGCCGCACGGTGGTGGGCTGGGATTCGGGGCGGCTGGCGATGATTCTCGCCGTGCTTGAGGCGCGCTGCGGCATCCCCTTTGCCGGGCTTGACGTCTATCTGAACGTCGCGGGCGGCATGAAAGTGACCGAGCCTGCCGCCGATCTGGCGGTTGCCGCCGCCCTGCTGAGTGCGCGCGAAGACGTCGCCCTGCCTGCAGAAACCGTGGTTTTCGGCGAAATAAGTCTCTCTGGTGCGCTGCGGCCCGCCAGCCAGACTGAAAACAGGTTGAAAGAAGCGCAAAAACTTGGTTTTACCTCCGCAATCGCGCCCGCAGGGGGCAAGGCGGTGGGGACAACGGGCATCACGATCAATCAACTGAGCGATCTGACCGGTTTTGTCGGTGAAATTTTCGGCGCTGGCTAGCGCCCTGGAACGAAGGCAGGCAGCAGATGGACGGGTTTACCATTATTGATGGCGTGGTCGCGCTGGTCATCGTGCTTTCCGCGCTTCTGGCCTATGGCCGCGGGCTGGTGCGCGAGCTGATGGCGATCGTCGGCTGGATTGCCGCCGCCGTGCTGGCCTATCTCTTTGCTCCGCAGGTCGAACCGCTGGTGCGCGAACTGCCTGTCGTGGGCGAATTCCTGGCCGACAGCTGCGAATTGTCCATCATCGGGGCCTTTGCCATCGTCTTTGCCGTGGCGCTGATCCTGGTTTCGCTGTTCACGCCGCTGTTTTCCTCGCTGGTGCAACGGTCGGTCCTGGGAGGTCTGGACCAGGGGCTTGGCTTTGTCTTTGGGGTGGCGCGGGGCGTCATCCTGGTGGCAATTGCCTTTTTCGTCTATCAGACGGTCATCCCCGACCAGCAGTTCACCATGGTCGATGAAAGCCGGTCGGCCACCGTTTTCGCACGCTTCACCGGGCAGATCGAACAACAGAACCCCGAGGATGCGCTGGGCTGGATCACCACGCGCTACGAGGAACTGGTCGGCAGCTGCGGCGCCTGATCCCTGCCGGGACTTAACATTCTGTTATCCAAGTAACTGTAGGTTGCCCCCGTAAGGGAGCAGCCACATGTCCGATGCGGAGCAATTCACCTATCTGGATCACATCGCCACCCCCGTCTTTGTGCTGGAGGTGGCTGCAGGCGGCCTGCCTGTCTATTGCGCCTTCAACGCCTGCGCCCGTGCGATCAGCGGGCGGCCGCTTTCGGATTACCTGGGGCGCACGGCCGCAGAAGTCTATGACACCGCATACGGACGCAGCGCATTGTCGCGCCATTGCCAGGTTGCCCGCAGCGGCAAAGCCCTGACCTACGAATTGCAATTGCCGCTGGCCGGGGCGGTCCGGCAGGTGCGCACCACGCTCTCGCCGGAAACGGATGCGGAAGGCCGGGTTTTCAGGCTTTACGGCACATCACTTGACATCACGGAGGAATGCCGTGCGCGGGAGGCCAGGGTATCCTTTCATACCGCCGCATCAGAGATGGAACAATTCGTGGCGATGGCAGCCCATGATCTGCGCGCCCCGATGCGCAATGTGACCATGCTGGCCGAGGTGCTCAAGGACGGTTTCGTCGACCATGGCGACGGCAAGCTGGACATGATCAACATGATGGACGGCATTGCCGACAAGACCATGAAGCTGATCGACGACATCCTGATGCACACCCATCTGATCGAGGCGCAGGAGGCCGAGACGCTGTTCGACCTCACCGAACTGACCCGGCTGATCTGCGATATTCTGGACCCCGAAGAGCGGCACCGCGTCAATGTCACCCCCGCAATGCTGCTGACCGACAAGACGGTGATGCAGATCGCCCTGCGCAATCTGATCGAGAATGCGGTGAAACACGCAGGCAGATTGCAGATGCTGATGGATGTCACGGTCGAGCAGCTGCCCGACGACAAGATCGCCGTGACGCTGGAGGACAATGGCAAGGGGTTCAGCGCGGCCGCGCTGGAACTGATGAACGGTGGCGGTTTCCGGGTCGACAGCGGGTACGGATTGTTCGGGGTCAGGCGCATGATCCGCGTCCGTGGTGGCACGATCACCGCTGGCAATTCCCCCACGACCGGCGGTGCGACAATCCGGTTCACCCTGCCGGGACAGATCCGGGCCATGGGGGCGCAGGCCACCCCCTTTTGGCGCCCCCACCTGCCACCGCGCCCCTCACGGCAACAGCAGTCGGTCTAGTGTGGAACGTCGCGCATCGTTCGCTCAATGGGGCCGGTTTTCTGAACCTTTCCAAGGGGCGGCATCACGCAATATCGGCCTAAACGTCTAGCATTTCTGCCCCAAACCGGGCGTTGGGCGCGGTGTGGGGCAAGGTCCGCTATGCGGGACGGAGCGGCCGTCGATCACTGGCACCCATGCCCGGAACAAGCCGAAGGCGCCGGGCCATCGCCTGCCCGCCCCTCGGGTAGGCGATTTATCGAAGCTGGGTGTTCCACTGATGGGGTTCATCATGGTCGAGAAATTAAGTGGCATGAACATAAATCAGCATCGCCCACCCCGGGCAGGCGATACCCGGCTTGTGCTTCATGTTAGATCGGACTCTTTCCGGTCCTTCGCTGCGATCTGCGCGTAGATCCGGTTTCCAATTTTCGGTCAGCTTATGACGTGAAGGCCAAAGCCCTCTAACGTTCATCACCCGGGCAGCCATATCGCCAAAATTATGCGCCTGGGTCACAAACCTGACGATCAGGTCGTTTTCGTGTGATGTTCAACATCAAGGCCCAACGGGGCCTGAGCCTGAACCGCTTTGCCGCCAAAAATATCCAATCCACGTCACATGATCGAAACAAACCGCATGCTACTGCGGGCTGCGGGGTGACACTGCGCCCCAAGAGCCCTACATAGGCGGCACATCCACCCGGATTCGGAGCTGCCCCCCGTGACCAATCCCACCACCAAAATCATGCCACCTGCCCATCCTTTCGACACGTCGTACCTTCGCGATGGCGATGACGAAGACAAACTGAAGGAGGAATGCGGCATCTTCGGCGTGGTCGGCGTGGCTGACGCCTCCAATTTCGTCGCATTGGGGCTGCATGCCCTGCAACACCGCGGCCAGGAAGCAGGCGGCATCGTCTCCTACCAGCCGGAAGCCGGGTTTCAATCGGCGCGGCGGTTTGGCTATGTGCGCGACAATTTCACCAGCCAGGCCGTGATGGAAACCCTGCCGGGCGAACTGGCCATCGGCCATGTGCGCTATTCCACCACGGGATCGAAAGGGCAGACCGCGATTCGCGACGTGCAGCCCTTCTTTGGCGAATTCGCCATGGGCGGGGCGGCGATTGCCCACAATGGCAACATCACCAATGCCAATGCCCTGCGCCGCGAGCTGATCGAGCGCGGCTCGATCTTCCAGTCCTCTTCTGACAGCGAATGCATCATTCACCTGATGGCGCGGTCCCTGCAACGCAACATCCCCGAACGGATGGAAGACGCCCTGCGCCGGGTCGAAGGTGCGTTCTCCATCGTGGCCATGACACGGACCAAGCTGATCGGCGTGCGCGACCCGCTGGGCGTGCGCCCGCTGGTGCTGGGCCGCGTCGGCGACGGCTGGGCGCTCAGCTCGGAAACCTGTGCGCTGGACATCATCGGCGCGGATTTCGTGCGCGAGATCGAACCCGGCGAGATGGTCGTGATCACCGCCAACGGCGTGGAAAGCCATTTCCCCTTCCGCCGCCAGCCCTCCCGCTTCTGCATCTTCGAACATGTCTATTTCAGCCGCCCCGACAGCATCCTGGGCGGTCGCAGCGTCTATGAAACCCGCGAGGCGATTGGCCGCGAACTGGCCAAGGAAAGCCCGGTGGAGGCCGATCTGGTCTGCCCGGTGCCCGACAGTGGCACACCTGCCGCCATCGGCTACAGCCTCGAATCCGGCATTCCCTATGCCATGGGGATCATCCGCAACCAGTACATGGGCCGCACCTTCATCGAACCGACAGAGCAGATCCGCAACATGGGCGTGCGTCTGAAGCTGAACGTGAACCGCGCCCTGATCAAGGGCAAGCGCGTGATCCTGGTGGATGACAGCGTGGTGCGCGGCACCACCAGCCGCAAGATCAAGGAGATGATCCTGGATGCCGGCGCTGCGGAGGTGCATTTCCGCATCGCCAGCCCGCCCACGGCCTGGCCCTGTTTCTATGGCGTCGACACGCCGCAGCGCGAAAAACTGCTGGCCGCGACCATGTCCGAAGACGAAATGTGCGAACATCTGGCGGTGGATTCCCTGCGCTTCATCTCGCTTGACGGTCTGTACCGGGCCGTGGGCGAGGCGGAGGGGCGTAATGCCAACTGTCCGCAGTATTGCGACGCCTGTTTTTCGGGAGAATACCCGGTGACCCCGGCGGACAAGGTCAAGGAAGGTTTCAAGATGAAGACGGCAGCAGAATAACCTGCTGCCGTTTTCTGTCATGAGTTCCTGCCATGATGGCGGGATGGACCACGCCCCTGCCCCGCTTTTGCATCTGATGACCTCCTGGTCGGAACCCGCGCGCGACGCGCTTTGGGCCTGCCGGAGCCTGTTTCATGACGTGGCAGAGCAGGCGGAAATCGGTCCGCTGGACGAAAGCCTGAAATGGGGTCAGCCCGCATGGCGTCCCCGCGCGCCCCGCACCGGCAGCACCCTGCGCATGGGCTGGTCGGCAGGCCAGCCGCAGCAGCTGATGCTCTTTGTCGATTGCAAGACCGATCTGGCCGCCAGGATGCGCGACATCTACCCCGATGTCGGGGAAAACGACGGGCGGCGGCGGATCGCCCTGGATCTGGAAGGCCCGCTGCCCGAACAGGCCATCGCCCATCTGGCGCAAATGACCTTCTGCTACCATCTGTCGCGCCGTCTGACCCGCACCGTAGGCTGAAGCCCGCGCAGCGCTCGGCAGGGCTTGGCTGATCGGATCGCGGCCCCTTCTCCTTGTCCTGCAGCCTTGTTAGCTGACCGTTCACCTACGAATCGGCAACACGCGCAAGGCGCGAAGAGGCGTTAAATGAGCGACACGGAACCGCAACAACCCACCCCCCGCAACGTGGCCGACCTGGCCACCTCGGCGGCCCGTCTGGACCGTACAGCCCTGATCGGCATTTTCGGCAGCGATGCCGCGCCCGGTGCGCTGGTCCGCACGCGGAATGGCCGGATCGCCCGTGTGGGCATCGGCGACAAGGTCGCAGGCGGCACCGTTGCCGCGATCGGAGGGGACCAGCTGGTGCTGAACGTGGGCGGCCGGGCGAAGGCCCTCAAACTGCCCAGAGGCTAGGTCGTGTTGACATTCATTGTCGCCCACCCGCGCGAGACGGATTTTGCCGCTGGCGCCCTGATGTGAGCGCAGCAATGTGATCATTGGAAGCGAACATCCGGGATGGCAGAGGCAAAATCCGCCGCGCCCCGCAGGGGTTTCGCCAAAATTGCCCATTTCTGCGTTAAGAGAGCTTGAAATAGCTGGCTATTCCTGCGCTCTCTTGCCTGGAACTGAGCAACTTTGGACTGAAACGGGTGGGCGACAATGAATGTCAACACGACCTAAGATCCAGGCCCTGGCAACTATTGACGGCGCGAGCGTGGCAAGGCACATGGCCAACATGACAAAAACCGCATTGATCACCGGCGCATCGCGCGGCCTGGGTGCCGCGCTGGCAGAGGCGCTTTGCCCGACCCATCACATCATCGCCGTGGGCCGCACCACCGGCGCGCTGGAAGAACTGGATGACCGCATTCAGGCCCGGGGCGGCGCCGCAACCCTGGCCCCGATGGATGTGACCACGGCCGAGGCCATGGCGGTGCTCTGCCGGGGCATTCACGACCGCTGGGGCAAGCTGGACCTGTGGCTGCACTGCGCCATCCACGCCGCCCCCCTTGCCCCCGCCGATCACGTCGATGCAAAGGACATGGAGAAATCCCTTGTCTGCAATGTCACCGCCACGGCCCGGCTGATCACCTTTGTCGCCCCGCTGCTGGGTACATCCGGTCAGGCGGTATTTTTCGACGATCCGCGCGCGGGCGAAAAGTTCTTTGGCGCCTATGGCGCCTCCAAGGCGGCGCAGATCGCGCTGGCCCGGTCCTGGGCGGCGGAAACGGAAAAGAACGGGCCAAAGGTGCATATCCTGACCCCGGAACCGATGCCCACCGCCACCCGCGCAAGGTTCTTTCCGGGCGAGGACCGCCACAAGCTGGGCGATCCCCAGGCCCAGGCCGCTGCGGTAATCGCGCAACTCTAGGCACCCATCCTTTTTCAATCGGCCTGACCCGTCCTTGCCGCCCGCGCGGCCCTCGCCTATCAAGGGCAAAAGGGCTTTCCATGCGCATTCTCATTACAAACGACGACGGCATCGCCGCACCCGGCCTCAAGGTGCTGGCCCATATCGCCGCAGAACTGGCCGGAGCAGACGGCGAAGTCTGGACCGTGGCACCGGCATTCGAGCAATCAGGCGTCGGCCATTGCATCAACTACGTCAAACCCACGATGATCAGCGAGTTGGGCACGCGCCGCTATGCCGCCGAAGGCTCGCCCGCCGATTGCGTGTTGATCGGCGTTCATGAGGTGATGAAGACCGCCCTGCCCGACCTGGTGCTGTCGGGCGTGAACCGGGGCAACAACTCGGCCGAGAACACGCTTTATTCCGGCACCATCGGCGGTGCCATGGAAGCGGCATTGCAGGGCTTTCCCGCCATTGCGCTGTCGCAGTACTTTGGCCCTGCGAACCGCGATCTGGACGACCCTTTCGAGGCGGCAGCGGCCCATGGCGCAGAGGTGATCCGGCGCATTCTTGCGGTCAGCACGGAGGATCAGGGCGATTACCGGCTGTTCCACAATGTGAATTTCCCGCCGGTTCCGGCCAGTGCTGTCAAGGGCACGCGTCTGGCCCCGCAGGGCCGCCGCCCCGGCGTAGTCTTTGCAACCGAACCGCATCTGGCCCCCTCGGGCCGCCGGTTTTCCTGGATCAAGGGGGGCAACCAGCAGGTCATGACCGCCCCCGGTTCCGATGCGGCGGTGAACCTTGCGGGATATGTATCGGTCACGCCGATGCGGGCCGACCTGACGGCGCATGACATGATGGACACATTCGCGGGCATCAACACGTGAACGATGAGGAACTGACAGAAGCCGAACGCAAGATGCAGTTCCTCTATGCCCTCCGCTCCAAGGGGGTGACGGACACCCGCGTGCTGAACGCGATGGAAACCGTCGATCGCGGGCCCTTCATCAAGGGGCTGTTTGCGCAACGCGCCTATGAGGACATGCCGCTGCCCATCGCCTGCGGCCAGACCATCAGCCAGCCCTCCGTGGTGGGGCTCATGACCCAGGCGCTTGAGGTCTCGCCCCGCGACAAGGTGCTGGAGATCGGCACCGGATCGGGTTACCAGGCGGCAATCCTGAGCAAGCTGGCGCGCCGGGTCTATACCATTGACCGGCACCGCCGGCTGGTCCACGAGGCGCGGGTGATCTTTGAGCAGATGGACCTCAACAACATCACCGCGATCACGGCGGACGGCAGCTTCGGGCTGACCGAACAGGCCCCCTTTGACCGCATCATCGTGACCGCCGCCGCCGAAGACCCGCCCAGCCCGCTGCTGGCGCAGCTCAAGGTCGGGGGCATCATGGTGCTGCCGGTGGGCCAATCCGACACCGTTCAGCACCTGATCCGTGTGCGGAAAACCGCTCAGGGCCTTGAATATGATGAAATGAGGGCTGTTCGCTTCGTTCCGTTGCTCGAAGGGTTGGGCAAGGACACATAATTGCGCTATAAGTGCGGCAAATCCCCGGGATTACACGGGGGAGGATACATGAGGACATGCAGATGCGTCATTCATTCATGCGCCGCCCCGTGCGGCTGAGCTTTCTGGCCGGGTCCAGTGCCCTGTTGCTGAGCGCCTGTGCGGACCAGCCACTGGACTTTGACCTGCGCGGGAATCTGGGCAGTTTCACCACGGCACAGGCCGCGACAGCCCCCCTTGCGGATCGGCCCAGCCCGGACAGCCGCGGCGTGATATCATATCCGAATTATCAGGTCGCGGTGGCCCGGCGCGGCGACACGCTGGCCGATGTGGCCGCGCGCGTGGGGGCCAGCACCTCGCAACTGGCCAGCTACAATGGCATCGACCCCGCGGTGCGCCTGCGCAAGGACGAGATCATCGCCCTGCCCAGCCGCGTTGCAGAACCATCAGCGGCAACCGGTGCCGCCTCGGGGCGGCCGGTCGATATCTCTTCGCTGGCGGGCGGCGCGATTGACCGCGCGCCTTCGGCACCCGGTGTCCAGACCGCGACGCTTGCACCGGCCTCCCCCGCACCGGCGGCCACCGTGCAATCCGCCCGGGAACCGATCCGCCACCGTGTTGAACGGGGCGAGACGGCCTATACCGTGGCACGGCTTTATTCCGTTCCGGTCAAGGCGCTGGCAGAATGGAACGGGCTGGGTCCGGATTTCGCAGTGCGCGAAGGTCAGTTCCTGCTGATCCCCGTCCCGCAACAGAATCCGCCAAAGCGCAGCACCGCCGGTAATGCAACCCCGGCAGCCGTTCCGGCGCCCGAGACCACCACATTGCCCGGTCAGGGCAGCCCGACACCGACGCCGCCATCCGCCAAGACGGCCCTGCCCGAGGATGACACCGCCAAGCCGCTGCCGCCTGCCGCCACACCGCAAAAGCCGGTCGCGGATGTTGGCAAGACAACCGCCAGCACCTCCAAGGCCAAGATGGCGACCCCGGTTCAGGGCAGCATCGTCCGCGGCTATGCCAAGGGCAAGAATGAAGGCATCAACATCAAGGCCGCAGCGGGTGCGCCGGTCATGGCCGCCGATTCAGGCACCGTTGCCGCCATCACCAAAAGCGCCGAAGGCGTGCCGATTGTCGTGGTCCGCCACGAGGGCAACCTGCTGACGGTCTATGCCAATGTGGCCGGCGTCAGCGTCGCAAAAGGCGACAATGTGGCGCGTGGCCAGCAGATCGCCAAGCTGCGCGGCGGTGATGATGCCTATGTACATTTCGAAGTTCGCAAGGGTTTTGAGAGTGTTGACCCTGCCCCCTACCTGAACTGACCGGCCAGCCGCGCGCCTTTCGGCGCGCGGAAAAATACCTCTGAAATGTCCCGTATTTGCCTTAAATGCCCGGCTTCTGCCGCAAGGCTGCCGCGTTGCGGTAATAGAAACAATCCAACGCAAATTGTTGCGATTGGATATACCGATGCCCGTCCACTACGGCTACACGAATACGATCTACGGCACCCAGAGCACGGTCAACGGCTCCGCGCATAACTACGGTTTTGCGCCGCCCGCAGGCTCTACCTGGCGCTACACCGGGCCGGACACCTATTTTGTGGTCGACGAGAACACCGGCGCAACCCAGTTCAACGGCGACCCCACCAACGAGGTTGTTTCCCCTCAGGAGCGGATCGGCGGATTTGGCCAGCAGACCACAAATGTCGGCGGCACGCCGCGTCAGGTGATCTACGATTATACCTTTACGGTGACCGATGGCACGACAACCTGGCGCGTCGCGGTCATTGATGTCGACCTGAACAACGACAATGATCTGGACGATGCAAACGAGGACGGCTTTTACCTGGTTTTTCCCGATGGGATGCCGCCACCCGATACCAACCTCACCGCCAGCGGGATCACCGACAACAGCGATCTGATCCCGCACAGCAGCCTTGGCGCCAGCGTGGTATGCTTTGCCAGCGGCACCCTGATCGAAACGGCAAAAGGCCCCGTCGCGGTCGAAGCGCTCTGCCCCGGCCAGCTTGCCCTGACCCGTGACGGCGGGCTGCAACCCATCGCCTGGATCGGCTCGACCACGGTTGCGGCACTGGGGGACCTGGCCCCGATCGTGATCGGCAAAGGCACATTGGGCAACACCCGCGATCTGGTTCTGTCGCCCCAGCATGCCATCCTGTTGCAGGACTGGCGGGCCGAACTTCTGTTCGGGCAGGAGGAAGTGCTGGTGCGGGCCAGGGATCTGATCGGCCATGACGGTATCTACCGGCGTCCCGGCGGGATCGTGACCTATCACCACGTCCTGTTCGAGGCGCACCACCTGCTGCGGTCCGAAGGGCTATGGACCGAAAGCCTCTATCCCGGCGACATGACCCTGCAGGCGGTCGACGGCACCGCGGGCGCAGAGATCAGAAAACTGTTTCCCGACATTGCGGCATATGGCCCCAAGGCCGCCCCCTGCCTGCGCACCTATGAGGCCGGTCTGCTGGCAACCTGAATTCAGGCGACCCGCACGCCCTTGCGGCCCGCGAGGTCGATAAAATACTGCCAGGCCACCCGGCCCGAACGGGACCCGCGCGTGGCCTGCCATTCGACCGCCTCGGCGCGCAGGGTTTCCGCGTCGATCCTGACCCCGTAAGCATCGCAATAGCCCCGGATCATTGCCAGGTATTGATCCTGGTCGCAGGCGTGGAAACCAAGCCACAAGCCAAAACGGTCCGACAGGGAGACCTTTTCCTCGACCGCTTCCGCCGGGTTGATGGCGCTGCCGCGTTCGTTTTCGATCATGTCGCGCGGCATCAGGTGGCGGCGGTTCGACGTGGCGTAAAGCACCACATTGTCGGGCCGCCCTTCGATGCCGCCATCCAGCACCGCCTTGAGCGACTTGTAATGCGCATCGTCATGGCCAAAGCTGAGGTCATCGCAGAACAGGATGAACCGTTGCGACGCACCGCGCAGCAGGTTCAGCAGACGCCCCACCGAAGGCAGATCCTCGCGTTGCAGTTCGACCATACGCAACGCCTCATGTGAAGCATGAACATCGGCGTGTATCGCCTTTACAAGGCTTGATTTTCCCATGCCCCGCGCGCCCCAGAGCAGCGCGTTGTTGGCAGGCAGGCCAGCCGCGAACTGGCGGGTGTTCGCCAGCAGGGTATCGCGCGACCGGTCAACGCCGATCAGCAGGTTCAAGGGCACGCGCGAGACATGTTCCACCGGTTCCAGCCGGTCAGGCCCGGTGTGCCAGACAAAAGCCGCAGCCGCGTCGAAATCGGGTGTCGGCAGGGGCGCCGGCGCCATGCGTTCCAGCGCCGCCGCGATACGGTCAAGCGGGTCGTCTATCACTTCAGATCGCCCTCATCGTCTTCGGGATCCTCATCAAATTCCCTGACCAGCGGATCTTCTTCGACGTCGTCGTCGTAATAGCCATCCGCGCGCAATTGTGCCTCGCGCTTGGCCTCTACCCGGCTGACAAGGAAGATCGACACTTCATAAAGCCCATAGACCACGACAAAGAGGATCAACTGCGTCACCACATCCGGCGGCGTCACCAGTGCCGCCAACAGCAGGATGCCCACAACCGCGTATTTGCGCACGTTGCGCAGCCCCTCGGTGCTGACCAGCCCGGCCTTGCCCATCAGGGTCAGCAGGACGGGAAGCTGAAAGCACAAGCCAAAGGCCACGATCATTTTCAGCGTGATATCAAGGCTTTCGTTGACCTTTCCGTTAAAGACGATGTCGATGCCCGACTTGCGCGCATCGCCGTCGACCACCATGGCGGTCAGATAGGAAGCAGCGTCGGAGAAGCCCAGGAAGAACTGCATCGCCAGCGGCACCACCACGTAATGCGCAAAGGCCGCCCCCAGCAGGAACAGCGCGGGCGAGGCAATGAGAAACGGCAGGAAGGCGTTCTTTTCGTTCTTGTAGAGGCCCGGCGCCACGAAACGCCACAATTGGGTGGCGATCACCGGAAAGCTGATTGCAAGCCCGCCCACCATCGAGATGCGGATCAGGGTAAAGAAATACTCCTGCGGCGCGGTGTATTGCATCACCGGGTTCGGATTGCCCAGGTTACGCATCGTGTGCTCGATCGGCACCAGCAGGAAATCGAGGATCGTGCTGCCGAAGGAAAAGCAGATGATCATGCCCACGATAAAGGCCAGCACGGACCGGATCAGCCGGGTCCGCAGCTCTGCCAGATGTTCGATCAGCGGCGCTGCGCTGTCGTCGATATCGTCGGTGGCGCTCATGGCTTACTCTTTTTGGGCCGCAGTTGCGGCGGGCTTGGCCGCCGGTTTCTTCGCGGCGGGCTTCCTGGCGGCGGGTTTCGCGGCAGGTTTGGCTGCCGTTTTTGTCGCGGCCGGCTTTTTGGCGGGTGTTTTCCGGGCCGGGGCCTTTTTCGCAGGTGCTTTCTTTGCGGCCGGTTTGGCGGCTTCCGCCTTGGGGGCGGCCGGGGCGGTCTCGGCTTCCAGCGCATCGGCGCGGGCCAGAGCCTCTGACGCCTCGCGCTGCTTGCGTTCGGCGGCGGCGCGGGCGGTCTTGGCCTGAATTTTCTTCACGTCCTCGGCCCGTTGCGCGGCCAGCTTGCCGGTTTCGCTGTCGGGGTCGATGTCAGCGAGCGATTTGGTCGCCGATTTGACGCCATCCATCGCCGCCCCCAGCGGGTTTGTCGCCGCCTTGAGAGAGGTGTTCAGGTTCGACGAGATTTCGCGCATGCCGCTGCTGTCGGCCGCGTCGTTCATCGCTGTGGTGAATTCGCGCGCCATGCCCTTGGCCTTGCCCACGAACTGCCCCACCTTGCGGAACAACACCGGCAGGTCCTTGGGGCCCACGACGATCAGCGCCACGATGCCCACGACCAACAGCTCGGTCCAACTCATATCGAACATGGGTGATTACACCTTGTTCTTTTTCGCGCCCTTGTCGGCAACCTTGTCCGTCTTGGGATGCGTGCCGGTGTCGCTGTGGCTGGGCAAGTCCGCGCCATCCAGGTCTTCGACCTGCGTCACTTCGGTCTCGCCTTCGCTGACGCCTTTCTTGAAGCTGGTGATGCCCTTGCCGACTTCACCCATCAGGCTGGAGATCTTGCCGCGCCCGAAAAGCACCAGCACAACCACCGCAATCAGCAAAAGGCCCGGCAGGCCAATATTGTTCAACATCTCGATTCTCCCATCTAAACCGTAGTGCCCCGGAAAGGGGCCATTTGTTCCTGTCTACCGCCCGGCGCAGGCGCCATGAAGGGTGAAAGCGGTGCACGGATGCCGCCGGACCCGCAGAATTGCACTTTTTCGCGGGCGCGGCACCTCAACTGACAGGTTTATGTCAGTTGGACCCTGTCATAGGCAAGCTGTCAATCACCAAGGAGAGCAAGATGACACAAGAACACGTGAGCGAAATCGTCACATTCCGGCTGATCCCCGGCAGCGATGCGGCGGCATTTACCAGGGCGGCGGCGGATCTGGCCCCGTTTATCGCACGCAGCGGCGGGATGATACGCCGCACGCTGTCGGTGGATGAAACCGGGCTCTGGACCGATCATGTCATCTGGGAGGACATGGCCGCCGCCCAGCGTGCAGCGCAGGGGATTTCCAAGGCCCCGGAGGCAGCGGCGCTGATGGCGATGATTGCCCCCGGCGAGGTACAGATGCGGCATGCAAGGATCACCTTGCAGCAGCCCTGAGGCGGTGTCACCTTAGCATTAATGCGCCGCACGGACCGCCTTTTTGATATCATCCAGATCCTGCGCGACGGGCGGCTGCACCGCGCGCAGGACATCGCCCGCAGGCTTGAGGTGTCAACCCGCACGATCTACCGCGATATGGACACGCTGGTGGCCTCCGGCGTGCCGGTGGCGGGGGAACGCGGCGTCGGCTACATGATCACCGAAGCGATCACCCTGCCACCACTCACCCTGACCCCGGCCGAGCTGGAGGCGCTGAACCTTGGCATTGCCGTGGCCACGCAGATCGCCGATGCCGAATTGCAGGCGGCGGCCCTGACCCTGGCCGACAAGATCGACGCGGTGCTGCCGACCCAGACCATCGCCGAGGCGGACGCCTGGAAATTCGCCGTTTACCCCTTTGCCGATGCCACCCATAATTTCACCCATATGCCCGTGGTGCGCGCGGCCATCAAGGCGCGGCAAAAGCTGCGGCTGGTCTATACCTCCAAGGAGGCGATGGTCACCACCCGCACCGTGCGCCCGCTGCACATGGAATACTGGGGCCGCGTCTGGACCCTGACCGCCTGGTGCGAGCTGCGCGAGGGGTTCCGGGTGTTCCGGCTCGACCTGATCGAAAGCGCGGAGGCCCTGCCGGAATTGTTCGTGGACGAGCCGGGCAAGCGGTTGAAAGATTACGAGCCTTGACCCGCAACGCGCGCGCCGCCGGAGTTTTCGAAAACTCCGGTCCGTTTTCTTTGAAGAAAACGGCGTCGCGCGGTTGTAGCCGGCCGCCAGATCATCCCTTCAGCCGCCAGACCCCGATCTGATCCGGCAGAAACGCCTCCACGCTGGCCTGAGCCATGACGATGGTTTCACCGCCCGCAGGCACGTTCAGCCCGCCAAAGACTGCGCGCACCTCAGCCCGGCCGCGCGGCAGTTTGGCGGTCAGCGCGTCGACATCCACCTCGTCCGGCTCCTGCACGGCAACCGTGACCTGCACGCGCATCTCTTCATGCGAGAGCCCCGTCACCGCAAACAGGGGCAGCGAGGAATGGCGCAGCGCGTCCTCGATCGCTCTGGCGCAGGCCTTGGTATAATCCATGCCGTGCAGGTCGTTGCCCATGCCCATTTCGATGATCACGCGTTGCTCAGCCATCGGCCCGCTCCATGTCAAAGGCGACGGAGAGGGCCACATTCGCCATGATCGTCGGATGGCCATCTCCCTCGGGGCGCGGCACGTCCAGCCCTCCGGGGTGCAGGTTCACCGTGACATGGCCATAGGGAAAGACCGCGCGCAGCGCCTCGGCGTCCACCTTGTCGGGCTGCTGGACACCCACATCAAGGGTGATGCGCATGTCCTTCTTGTCAAAGCCGAAAAGCTCCGCGAGGTTGATCGAATTGTGCCACAGGGCATCGCGGACCGCGCGGGTCGCGGCCTGGGTGTAATCGCCCCGGCGCAGGGAGGAGCCCATGCCGAATTCCACCATCAATGTTTCAGGCATCGCGCCCTCCTGTCACCGGGAAAACAAAACATCTGTCGCGGCGCACGGTCAGCCACATTACCGCCCCCGGCTGCGGCAGGAACACATTGGGCACCGTCGCCTTCAGCCGCAGCCCGCTGTCGTCCAGCACGAATTCCACCAGTGATTCATTGCCCATGAAACGGGCGCGTTCGACCACGGCGCGCGCGGCGGTGCCATCCGTCGCGGTGGGGCGCGGCCCCTGGCCCGCGCGGTCAAAATCGATGCGCAGGTGCTGGGGGCGAAAGACGATGTCCACATCGGTGCCATCCGGTACACCGGGGGCCAGGAACTGGCCAAAGGGCGTATCGGCCAGCGCCCCTTCGACCCGCGCGTGCAGCATGTTGGCGTCAGAGAAGACCGCGACCGCCGCGCGGTCCACGGGGCGGGTATAGACGTTGTAGGGCGCGCCCTGCATCACGATCCGCCCGCCGCGCATCAGCGCGATTTCATCTGCCATGCGCATCGCCTCGTCCGGCTCATGGGTGACCAGCAGAACGGCGGTGTCCTCTTCCTTGAGAATGCCCAGCGTTTCATCGCGGATGCCGTCGCGCAGCCGGTTGTCGAGGCCCGAGAACGGCTCATCCATCAGCATGATGCGCGGGCGCGGTGCCAACGCGCGGGCCAGCGCCACGCGCTGCTGTTCGCCACCCGACAATTGATGCGGAAAACCGTCGATGTAGCGTTTGAGGTCCACGCGCTCCAGCAGTTCTTCGATCCGGGCACGTTTCTCGGCGCGGGTGCCCTTTTTCAGGCCAAAGCCCACATTGTCGGCGACGCTGAGGTGGGGAAACAGGGCAAAGTCCTGAAACATCAGCCCGATTTCCCGCCGTTCGGGGGGCACGCGGAAGGTGGTGTCGCTGATCAGCTTGCCATCCACATGGATGGTGCCGCTGTCCTGCATCTCGACGCCAGCGATCATCCGCAGTGTCGTGGATTTGCCGCAGCCGGACGGGCCCAGCAGGCAGGTCACCTGCCCCGGCATGATCTTCAAGGAGACGCCATCAACCACCGGACGGCCATCATAGGACCGTTTGAGGTCTTTGATTTCGAGGCGGGGAACTTCGGCAGTCATGGGTATCCGATTAAATCACTCGGAGATCAGCTATCAGCCCCGCCGACTCCCCGCAAGCACCGCAGCAAAGCCTGAGGCCAGAACGCACAGGCAAATGATCAAAAGCTGCTGGTATTTGTGACCCTCCGGCAGCAGCGCGGCAAAGACCGGCCAGCCCCGGCCAAGATAGGCCAGCGCCCCCAGCATCGCGGCGCCAAATGCCAGAAGGTACGACCAGCGCGCGACCCTGCGGCCCCCGACCAGCGCCACCGCCAGAACCGGGGTCAGGAACATCGACGCGGTGCCGGATACGGCGACGGCAATTCGTAGATCAGCCAAAGCGGCAGGGCGAGGCAGCATGACACGGCGCTCCTTCGGAGCGACGGGCGGCGATTTCACTTAATTCCAACGTCTTGGATCGCTGGCAAATAGAACCTACCACTGCCCGGCAGTGCAATTGCAGGGCAAATGTCACGAGAGGGAATTGGCTGCACGCCCCAAACCATTGAAATTTCGTGAAATCGCCGCTGAGTATATAGAATTAGTGTGTCCAGAGCCTAGGCAGCAGTCAGATCGAACTGCACCTCTGCCACGTCCACGCCGTTGACCTGCACGATGATCCCATGCTTGCCGGGATGAAGGGTAAAGGTTGTGGCATTGCCCTTGAGCTTATGGGATTTGCGCAGGCTCAGCTTTTGTCCCGCCTCGATCTGCGTTGCTTTCAGCTTGAAGACCTTTTCCGCCTCCTTGCCGCCGGGCCGGGCAAAGCGCAGGCGGTAGTCCACCATCACCGGCAGGTCCTGCGAGGCCTCCAGTTGCAGCGAGAAGGTCAGCGCGCCGCCAATGGCGACGCTTTGCGCCTCAAGCGTCAGCTGTGCGGTCACCGGCACATCGCGGCGGTATCCCAGCAGGTCAAGGGCAGCCGCATCGCCCTGTTTGATCAGGGTGCGCAGGGCGTGGCGGGTCATCCAGGCCAGCTCCTTGCCGTCCTGCCGGGCCGATTTTTCCCAGCCGCGCAACAGGTCCACCACCCGGTCCGGTTCCTTTTTCGCGATATCATTCAGGTGGTTGGCCACCGATCTTGAGACATAGCGCGTCGGGTCGGCATGCAGCCTGTCCAGCAGCGGCAGGGTCTGATCGCTGGTCAGGGTCACGGCCCGCGCCCAGGGCAGGCGCGGCCTTGTGCCCTCACTGACCAGACGGCGCACGTGATAGTTGTCATCCTCCACCCAGTGCGAAAGCCGGGCCAGTGTTTCCGCAGGCCAGCGGTTCAGGAAGGGGCGGATGTAGTATTCCATCGAAAACCGCCGGGTGGCGGCATGGATCAGGTCCAGCGCGCGCTCGCGGTGATCCTCCAGCCCATGCCGCACCGCCAGTATCCCCGGCACCGCATGGATGAAGCGGCCAAAGTCGTCGTCGCGCAGCGTCGGGTCCAGCGGCGGTGGCATCATCGCCTCCAACTGCTCCGCCATGGTCGGAAAATCGGCGGCCAGATGCGGCTCAAGGCAATCGGCGATCCAGTCGAGCCGCTCCATCAAGGCGCGCTCAGGGAAACCGGCCAGGGTTTCCTGCTGAAAACGCGCCGCGTCGAATCCCGGCAGGCCGGCGGCATATTCATCGGCCAGCTCCCCGATACTCACCGCGTTGAACAGGTGATCCTTGAGCGAAAAGGGTTCTGCCATCGTTACAACCCCATGCCGCAGGTGCGGGTGATCGGAACCAGATCACGGTTCAGGCGAATGCCCGCATCGCGATGGATGCGGGCGACCAGACCGCCGAATTCACCCGCAGAAGCGAGCCGAGCAGCCTCACTTACCGCCTTTTCGACGGCGCGGACGTAGGTCTCAGCGGTTTTACGGCCCCGCCGGCGCTCCAGCTCGCGCAGGGCACAGGCCGATGCGGCGCGGCGCTCCGGGTTCCACCGCGCACCGGCGGGATCAGCCCCCATAACCGTGAGCATCCGCGCGTCGATCGCCCCCTGTGCGGCTTCAAGCCGTGGCAGAAGATCATCTGCCCTGAGGGGCAGCGCCGCCACGCAGAGCGCGGCGGCACAAAGGACAGGTCTGAACATCCGCCAGGCTCCGCTTACATGGTGAGGTTGGTCGCCCCGCCGTCCAGCAGCAGGTTCTGGCCCACGATAAAGCCCGCGTGCTGCGAACACAGGAAGGCACAGGCCGCGCCAAATTCCTGCCGGGTGCCATAACGCCCCGCCGGGATGCCCGAGGCACGCTCCTTGCGGGCTTCCTCCAGCGTGATGCCCTTGGCCTTGACCACACCCGCATCGAGCGAATCCGCCCGGTCGGTGGCGTGGATGCCCGGCAACAGGTTGTTGATCGTCACGCCCGAGCCCGCGACCTGCCGCGAGGTGCCCGCGACATAGCCGGTCAGCCCGGTCCGGGCCGAGTTCGACAGGCCCAGCACACCGATGGGCGCGCGCACGGATTGCGAGGTGATGTTGACCACCCTGCCCCAGCCCCGGTCCATCATGCCCGGTACCAGCGCCTTGATCAGGGCGATGGGGGCCAGCATGTTGGCATCCAGCGCCGCGATGAAATCGGAACGGTCCCAGTCTTTCCACATGCCGGGGGGCGGGCCGCCAGCGTTATTGACCAGAATGTCGATCTCTCCGGCGGCGTCGATCAGGGTTTTCTGCCCCTCCTCGGTCGAGACATCAGCCGCGACGGTGGTGACAGACACGCCGTAGGAGCTGCGCAGCCGCTCTGCCGCCGCATCCAGTGCCTCGGCGCCGCGTGCGTTCATCACCAGGTTCACTCCGGCTTCTGCCAGTGCCTCGGCACAGCCCAGTCCCAGCCCCTTTGACGACGCGCAGACAAGTGCGGTTTTTCCCCTGATCCCCAGATCCATTTGCGATTCCTCCTGATTGGTTGTCAAAGACCTACCATGCCCCGCCGGGGATGCCAGCAAAACACCGCGCGCTTGACCCAAGTGCGACACAATTCTAGCGTAATCCGCTGACCAGATTTCCAATTGACCCGAGGTTCCGATGGCCCGTTCACGCCCTGCTCCTGCCCAGTCTGCCCCGGTATTCAGGGCCAGCGACATCCGGGCGACAGATGGGGCAAATATGGGCGATACCCTGTCCTTTGCCGCCGAACTGGTGCTGGATGACATCTATGAGCTGCCCTATGGCGTGGCGCCCCTGCGGCTGTCGCTACTGCCCTCCATGAGCAACCGGTTCACGGTGGCCGAAGACAGCGAAACCGGCACGCCCGGTTCGGCGCTTCATCTGGACAGCGCGCTGATGTTCATGTCGCCTGACGGCCAGACCCAGGAGGCGCTGTTGCTGGTGGAGGTGGATCAGGACGGATCGGCCGAGGAAATCTATCTCTTGCCGATGGCACAATTGCTGCCGCAGGTGGAATACCGTCTGGTGGGCATCGACACCAAGACCCCGCGCCGCAAGTTCGCGCAGGTGGGATGCGTGTCCTTCACCCGCGGCACCCATATCACCCTGGCCAGCGGCGAACAGCGCCTGATCGAGGATCTGGAGGTCGGTGACCGGGTGCTGACCCGCGACGATGGCGTGCAGGCGGTGCGCTGGATCGGCGAGAGCACAGTGCGCGCGGTGGGCGATTTCGCCCCGATCCGCATTGCCGCGGGAACCCTGAACAACGAGAACGACCTGATTGTCAGCCCGGACCACCGCCTGTTCATCTACCAGCGCACGGATGAGGTGGGCGCGGGCCGCTCAGAGCTGCTGGTCAAGGCGCGGCATCTGGTGAACGGCTATACCGTCACCCTGCTGGACGGCGGTTTCGTGGATTATTTCCAGCTTTTGTTCGACAGCCACCAGATCATCTATGCCGAGGGAATCGCGGCCGAGACGATGCTGATCGACACGCGGACCCGGGCCATCCTGCCCGATGATCTGTCACAGGCCATGGGCGAGGTCATCCCCGGCCATTACGACCTGCCCCATGCCGGGCTGGACGTGAACGAGAAGCTGTTGAAGCGCCCCGACGCCGCCGAACTGCTGCGCAAGGCCTCCACCCGCTGAGAGCCTCGCGACGGACCGCCCGCCGCGCATGAAAAGGGGGCCGGTTAACGGCCCCCTGTCGGTGTTGCGGGACCGGGATCAGAAAATGAAGTCGGATGCATCCAGATCGTTGCGGTCGACCCCTTGCAGCAGGATGGTATTGCCACCGCCCGCGTCGATCAGCACGTCCTGCCCGACCTGGGTCGCATGGTTGGTCAGCAGGTCGTTCAGGTCGCGGATCGAGGAGACAAGCCGCAGGTCGATCCGTTCAAAGACGTTGTTGGCGTCGAAATCCCGGATCGTATCCTGGCCGAAACCGCCGCCGAAATCGGCAAAGACAAAGGTGTCGGCGTTGAAGGCACCGACCAGCAGATCGTTACCGGTGCCGCCGACGATGGTGTCGAAGCCGGCCCCGCCGGTGATCTCATCGTCACCTGACCCGCCATCGACAAGGTCATTGCCCTGACCGCCGAACAGCCTGTCATTGTCGCCCTGACCATAAAGCCGGTCATTGCCGAGCTGGCCAAAGAGCGCATCGGTTCCGAACCAGCCATAGGCCACATCGTCGTCGTCGCCGCCAAACAGACGGTCAAACCCGTTGCCGCCCAGCAGGGTATCTTCGCCCTGTTGGCCAAAAAGGTTGTCGGCCTGATTGCCCCCGTTCATGAAGTCATTGCCGGAACCGCCATACATCAGGTCGAAGCCGGCACCGCCATCCATGGTGTCATTGCCGGTGTCACCGAAAAGCAGGTCTTCCTGATTGCCGCCTTCGATCACGTCGTTACCGGCACCACCGCGCAGGGTGTCGTTGCCGTTGCCACCATTGATGATGTCATTCCCGCCCGCGGCCGAGACTTCGTCGTTTCCGGCAAAGGCGCTGATGTCATCCGCGCTTTCGCTGCCCACGATGAAATCGGAGGTCTCCTCGCCAAACAGGTACAACACGCCGCTGTCGTCGGGCGTTGTCACGTCATCGGCCAGGAAATCCTCGGACAGAAGGATCACCCACATGCCGCCAAAGTTGGCGATGCCCATTGCGTTGTAGTCCAGCCCGATCAGCGCCTGTGACCCGGCGGTCGAGTTGCTGAGATAGGCAAACACCTCTGCCGCCGTGGCACCGGGGTTCCAGGCCGCGAGGATCTGGGTCTGCGACAGGTCGATCCCCGCCGCATCGGCGATGCTGTCCAGCGCGTCCTGATAGCTTTGCCCGTTGGTCAGCATCTCGGCCCAGGTTGCCGCAGCAGCGGCAGAAGCCACGCCGAACGGCGCTTCGGCACGGTTGCCGATCCAGTCCACTGCGATCCGGTTGGCCAGGGCCGAGAGCGCCGCGTTGAACGCGTATTCGGTGCCATCGGTCCGTTGCTCGTTGATGTAATCGGCCAGATTGGCCTCTGGCGTGGCCACACCGTCACCGGGCCGCGTGCCCAGTTCCGCGGCAAAGACACCGATATCGAAAAGGTTCGCAGGATTGTCGATGGTGACATTCAGCGCCAGGTCGGCAGGTGCAACCACGGTGCCCTGATCGTTGATCTGATGGCCCTGGTTGATCCCGACCGACAGGTAATAGGCCAGCGCGCTGACCGCGGCACCGGAGTTCACCGCCTGGGCGGCATCGGCATAGGTGTCGAGATAGAAGTCGGCGTCGAAGATGTTGGCCGAAATGTCGACATCGCCCGCAGCCTCATCAACCCCGATCAGATCGCCCGGCAATGCGCCGCTGTTTTCAAGGTTCGCCTCGTTCAGCAGGTCATCGTACCAGCCGTTCGCCGCATTGCGTACAGAGTTGCTGAGCCCGAAGGTATAGATCAACCCGGTGACGAAGCCGCCCAGGACACCCGCAATCGGTGTGCCGACAAAAGAAACGCCGGCAGTGACGGCGCCGGTCGCGGCCATGCCGGTGAACATGTCCACAATCTCGATAAAGGCCTGTCGGGGCGCGTCATTGGAATTATAGACGTTGTCGATCCGGTTGCCGATGTCCAGCACCAGTCCCAGAACGCCAAAGGCCTTGCCGATCTTGCCCAGGATACGTGCCGCGTCGTCGGCGTTGTCCATGTTGTCGACGACAAGCTGGAAAATCTCATGTTTCTTGGCGTTGAAGTCAAAGACAAGCGCCCCTGCCACGCTGGCGAAGAGATCGTCGATCAGATCATCCTCGGGCAGGCGCGTCGGCGGGTTCACATCCACGATCACCGAATAGGGTTCGGCATCGGTATAGCCCGGCAGCGCACTGAGCTGGATGATGTTCACCCCCTGCTCGAAGGTTACAGCCAGTTCGCGCACATCGTTCGGGTTGCTGTTCAGATAGACCCGGATCGTCGCGGTCAGCTGTTCGTTCGCGGTCAGGCGGATGTAATCCTGCGTGTCCACTTCGCTGACGGAATCGGAAAAGAAATATTCGGTATCCGCATCGATCACGCCAAGGTCGCGGTCGACCCCTGCGGGTACGGTATCCAGCAGCTCGATGGTCGGCGGATCCAGATCCGCAATCGGATCGCCAAAGACCACGGTATCGACGGAGAAGCCCGCGTCATCAAAGCTTTCGTCGATGGCGGCCACCGAGGCGATGCCAAGGTCATACTCGAATTCGAAGGTCAGAACGCCAAGGCCGGTGTTGTGCGCGACATGCACGACATTGCCCGCCGCATCGCGGAATTCGATGCGGGTGCTGCCGACATTGTCGAAATAGCCGACATCCAGGCTGACGTAGTTCACCGGGTTTTCGAAATACAGGAATACCGGGCCACGGTAACTGGTATTGGCAGCAATGACCGGCGATTGAGGCTGGGCCCCGTCGCTGACGATCTGACCCACTGTCGTAACAGTGTTGTTGTCGAATTCAAAAGTCGGGTTGGTCGTGAAACGCGGTTGCTCTGAAAAGGTGATGGTGGACAGGACCTCGGGCACTTCCGTGGTCGGATCCTCTGCAAGCTGAGTCTGGGGCATGGTTCTTCCTTAGGTCGTTAAAATATCTATGTCAGCGTGAATGACGAAATGAATTGGCGGGTAATTCCGGGCGCGCGTGAAAATGGCCAGCTTTGGAAAGGCGCATGGCGCGGTGCTGCCGCAACAACAGGATGAAAAACTCCCCCCGAAATTTCTTGCACAAATGCAATTTCCGGGAAGTTTACATCCTGCGAAAAATCGCAGGAACTCCCCAGACAATAACCAACCCTATTACCCAGAACCCCGCAATCTTCAGCAACACCGAGGTCTGGGCATTCGACAAACCCTTTTCGCTCATCGCCGCAACAACAAGCAAAAGTCCCGAGGCCAAATACGCGAAAAGAACCAGCTTATCTGCAAAAAACTGCATCGCGGTTCCATCGGGAAAATAGACCGACAGGCACCTCAGTATTGCCAAAACGACCGCGCTGATCAAGAAAAAGTACAGCATAAGATATCTCCCCCCGAGAAAAATTATCTGGTCAGAGCAAATCTGCCCTGTCAATCACCTGATTTGACAGCACTTCTGCGCGCGCGTCAGCCTTTCAATCGTTCGACAATTGTCTGCGCCGTGACCGCCCCAATGACCGCACCTCCATCAGTTACGTCGAAACAGCTTTCCGCGCCGCTCAACCGGCTGATCAGATCGGCCACCGGCATTTCCGCATCGACCGATGCATGTTCGCCGGTCCTGGCCGCCCCCATCACGTCGCGCGCGGTCAGCACGCCAAGCGGGTTCATGTTGGCCACGAATTCGGCCACATAGTCGGAGGCCGGGTTCGAGAAAATCTCGCGCGGGGTGCCGACCTGCACGATCCGCCCGCCTTCCATGATCGCGATGCGCCCGCCCAGCTTGAAGGCTTCGTCCAGATCATGGCTGACAAAGATGATCGTGCGTTTCAGATCGCGTTGCAGCTCCAGCAGTTCATCCTGCAGGCGGGTGCGGATCAACGGGTCCAGGGCCGAAAAGGGTTCATCCATCAGCAGGATCGGCGCTTCGGTCACGAAGGCGCGGGCAAGGCCCACGCGCTGTTGCATCCCGCCCGACAGTTCACCGACCTTGCGATCGGCCCAATCGGACAGGCCCACCAGTGCCAGCTGCCGGTCGGCGCGTTCCAGTCTTTCGTCGCGCGGGACCTTGGCCAGTTCCAGCGCCAGCGCCACATTCTCGCGCACGCTGCGCCAGGGCAGCAGGCCGAATTGCTGAAACACCATCGACACGCATTCGCGGCGGACCTTGCGCAGGTCGGGTGCCGAACAGCCCTGCACATTGGCCGACCATGCGCCGTCATTGACGGTGACAGAGCCGCGCACCACCGGGTTCAGCCCGTTGACTGCGCGCAGCAGCGTCGATTTACCCGAGCCGGAGAGGCCCATCAGCACCAGGATCTCTCCGGTGGCCACGTTGAGCGTGCAGTTATGAACGCCCAGCACCTGCCCGGTCGCCGCCTCGATCTCGGACCGGCTTTGGCCCTGGTCCATCAGCGGCAGTGCCTTTTCCGGCTTGTCACCAAAGACGATGCTCACATTGTCGAATTCTACCGCGTTGTTCATTTGCGTGTCACCCGCAGCATCCGGTCGAGCATGATGGCCACGACAACGATGATCAGCCCGGATTCAAAACCGAGCCCCGTGTTCACCTGGTTGAGCGCCCGCACCACCGGCACCCCGAGGCCATCGGCCCCCACAAGCGCCGCGATCACCACCATCGACAGCGACAGCATGATGGTCTGGTTCAGGCCCGCCATGATCTGCGGCAGGGCATAGGGCAGTTCGATTTTCCAAAGCGTCTGGCTGGGCTTTGCGCCAAAGGCCTGGGCCGCCTCAAGCAACGCCCTGGGGGTGCTTGAGATGCCCAGCTGCGTCAGCCGGATCGGCGCGGGCAGCACAAAGATCACCGTGGCGATCAGCCCCGGCACCATACCGATGCCAAAGAAGACGATGGCCGGGATCAGATAGACAAAGGTGGGCAATGTCTGCATCAGGTCCAGCACCGGCGCCATGAAACGATAAAGCCCGGGACGGTGCGCCGCCGCGATGCCGATGGGCACGCCCACGCCCATGCAGACCACACAGGCCGACAGCACCAGCGTGAGGCTTTCGGTCGTTTCCTCCCAATAGCCCTGGTTGAGGATGAAGAGAAAGCCCACGATGACCAGCGCAGGCACCTTCCAGTTGCGCTGGATGACCCAGGTGAGGGCGGCGAAAACCGCGACGATGATCAGCGGGTTCGGCGTTTGCAGCACCCAGAGGATCGCCTCGATCAGCGTCTCCATCGCCACGGAAAGGCCGTCAAAGAACCAGCCGCCGTTGATCTGCAACCATTCGAACGCACCTTCGGCCACGTCGTCGATGGGTATCTTGTTGTCGGTCAGCCAATTCATCCGCGCGTCCCCGTTACGTCAGGCAATATCATAAAAATGCCCACCCCGCCGGGGGTGGGCATCTTTCATTCATTGATGGCGATCAATCCAGTTCGTCCTTGACCGCTGCCATCGCGTCGCCGCCGTCCTTGGTGGTCACGCCGTCCAGCCAGCCATCCAGCACGCCGGAATTTGCCTTGAGCCATTCTTCGGCCGCATCGTCGGGGTCTTTGCCGTCATCCAGGATCGCGCCCATGATCTCGTTTTCCATCGCCAGCGAGAACGACATGTTCTCCAGCAATTTGCCGACGTTCGGGCATTCGCCGACATAGCCTGCGCGGGTATTGGTATAGACGGTGGCACCGCCCAGATCAGGGCCAAAGAAATCATCGCCGCCCGACAGGTAGGTCAGTTCGAAATTGGCGTTCATCGGATGCGGTTCCCAGCCGAGGAAGACAATCGGCTCGCCCTTGCGGGACTGCCGCTGGACTTGCGCCAGCATCCCCTGCTCGGAGCTTTCGACCACTTCGAAATCCTTCAGGCCAAAGGCGTCATCATCAATCATCGACTGGATCAGGCGGTTGCCGTCATTGCCCGGCTCGATGCCGTAGATCTTGCCGTCCAGCGCATCTGCCTTGGCGGCGATTGCATCGAAAGAGGTGATGCCCATGTCGGCGGCGGCCTTGTTCACCGCCAATGTGTATTTCGCGCCTTCAAGGTTGGCACGCACGGTGTCCACGGTGCCATCATCGCGGTATTTGGCGATATCGGCTTCCATCGTGGGCATCCAGTTGCCCAGAAAGACATCAATGTCGCCCGCAGCCATCGAGGTATAGGTGACCGGCACGGACAGGATCTTGATCTCCGTCTCGTAGCCCAGCGCATCCAGCACGACGGTGGCAGCAGCAGTGGTGGCGGTAATGTCGGTCCAGCCAACGTCGGAGAAGGTGACCTTGTCACAGCCTGCGGCGGCAACGGCGGTGCCGACCGTCAGGGTAAGAGCCGTGGTGGCAAGTAGGTTTTTCATAGGTGATCTCCCGATATTGTTTTTCTGTAGCTACAGGAAAACGCTCCCGCACGACTTTGCAACCGGATAAATGGATTGATCGCCAGTGCCGCGCCCCCTGCCCGTTGCTGTTCCATCATTACCGCAAAGGGTATTGCGGCACAAACGAACCGTAGCCAGCCCCGCCAACGGCACGCCATGGGGTGCCGAGCCGGGCGGATGTCCGGGCCCGGTCATTTCCAGCCAGGCCAGGACAAAATCCAGCTTTGCGATGCCGGCAGGGTCAAAGGGCATCTGCCGGTGGCAGAATTGCCGCAAAGATTAATGTTACTCAACCAGAGGGAAAGTTCTTCCCGTTCGCAAAAGTAGTGATATACCACCTGTGGTTACCCCTACCCCAGAAAGCTCAACTATGCCGAATACCGAAACAATGACCAAATTGTCGTATCGACAAGGAGAGGCATTGGGTCGGATCGAAAATCAGGTAGACGGCAAATACAGCGGCTGGCTGGTGGGCGCAGAGGACGGCACTGAACCGCTGGTCCTGAAAAACGGTTTTCCGATCAAGCTGTTACGAAAGGACATTCCGCGTCGGGATGTCAACAAGAAAGTTGGCCTGCCCGGTGATCTCGGGTTTGAATTCTCTGCCGAGGGCATTGAAATCGGAGACCGGCTTGAGCTGCATGCCTGCAACGGAGAGCATTCCTGGCTTGTACACGTCAAGTCTGCCGAACAACGCGTCCCCGCCGGGACCATCCTGCAGCAGGTCATGAAGGCCAGAGAGGTTGCGACGCATACCGACAGCGTTGCAATCGCCTGCTGGGAATCGAGCCATAACCCCATTGGCCGCGCCCATGTCCTTTACAACGTGATCGCCAAACATCGCCCGGCCTTTCTGTTTTCCTTCAACTTCCCGGAATTCGGAACCAGGCTTTGGGCACCATTGGAGAACGACAGCTTCGACAGGATCGTCATTCCCTGGGAAGAACGACATCAGTATTTCGCGCTCTTCCAGATGGTCGATCTGCACTTTCCGACGATTTGGCTGAGCAAACCCAGGCTGCCCACGTTCGAACTGGCGGCGCGGATTTCCAGCAAGACCACAAAGCTGATCCTGGATCACGACGACAACGATCATCATTTTTCCAAACAGACCAAGGCGGATCGGTACTATGGCCCGAATTCCGTGCCGCTGGCCTCTTACCTGCAACGGGGCATCACCGCGCATACCGCTGCAAGCGCCACGCTGGCCGAAGAATGCGACGCCGAAATCGTGCGCCACGCGAGAGCCACGCATCACACCATAACGCCACCGGCGGCAAACCCCGCGGCCATCAAGATCGGCTTTATCGGCACCGTGCGGCCCCACAAGGGGCTGATCGAAGCGGCGCGGGCCATACGGGTTTCAAGCTGGAACCTGCAGATTCCCCTGGAATTTCACGTATATGGTGATTTCAGTCCGGCCTCTCTGAAAGATGACCTGACCGAACTGGGCGTCATCGTGCAAGACAATGTCAGGAACGCCGACCTGTTCGACCTGATCTCCACCTTCGACCTTGTTCTTACCGGGTTTCCGACACAGGGCGTCAAAGACGAGAACATTACCCGCTATCAGATCTCTTCCAAGATCGGCGATGCGCTGGCGGTGGGCCGCCCCGCTCTTGTCCCCTACAGTCAAAGCGTCGCGGATCTGGAGAACATCAAAGGGGTCTTCATCTTCCACGGATCGACGTTTTCTGCCGCCGTCAAGAATGCCCTGTCCCTGCAAACGGAGATCGGGCTACCGCATCAATTCTCGTTTGACGGCGCTTACGAGGCCTTTCACGCAGCCGAGGCAAAGGCCGGGACACCGCCGATGAGCTTCAGCCTTCTGGCCGAAGACAAATCCAGGCAGGCGATTGCGCCTCAGGACACATTGGTTCTTCTTTGGAAACAAAATGATGCCGGCATCTACGGTCGGCGCATCGATCAGATCGCGCGGTCCTACAAATCGCTGTTCCCGTCCTTCCGGGTGATCGTGTTGGAATTCTGCCACCGGACGACCTATGATTCCATTCTCAAGCAGACCTTTGAATTCTCAGGTGATGCCAAGATCGTCGGCCCCGCAATCGAACGGAAGATCGCAAGGTCCTACCGGGACGGTTTCGATGTCGATTACCACACCATCCTCCATACCTCCGTCGGGTCGCTGAACGAAGACTTCTTGGCCTACCTGATCGAGCAGCGCATTTCCCCGACGCACAGCACGCTGATCCTGTTTCCGGTCATTCGTTTTCTTGAAGAAATCTATGATATCATTTCGCAATTCCGCTGCATCATCGATATCGTGGACAACCAGTTTCCATGGTCGAACGATCAGACCAAGAGATATGTGGGCGCACAATATTTCAGCCTGATCTCGATGGCCGAGACGCTTGTCTTCAACTCGCAATTCAACGTGGACTTCTTCAAGGACTACGGGATGATCTCGGATCGCGATATCGAGAGCGGCAGGGTTTCGGTCATTTCGAACTGGTATTCAGGCGCTGACGAACAACCGCCCGAGGCACAAACCGGTGACGAGACCGGGTTCAACGTCATCTATTCCGGCAACATGAACGACCGGATCGACTGGGGTCTGCTGGAAAGCCTGACCATGATCTCCGATGACATCACCCTGCACCTTGTCGGCGCGGCAAGGCGGCAGATTCCCGCGCTGAGCAGACTTACCGCCAGAAAAAACGTCGTCTACTGGGGGCCGATGCAGGAATCACAGGTTCTGAACCTGTTGCGCAGATGCGATCTGGGCATTCTGCCCCATGTGTCGGACGAGATATCACGCTACATGAACCCGCTGAAGGTACATATGTACCGGGCAATGGGCGTGCCTGTCATTTCAACCGAAGTGCTTGGCCTGGCGGCGGACGACGGTCTGTCCGTCTTTCCCGATCATGCGGGCTTTCTCGACGCGGTAAAGCTGGCCTGGGAACGACATCACCTGACAGGCAAACCGTCCCGGATCGACCTGCCGAAGGCCGAAACGAACCCCTCGGCGCGCGCCTATATGAAAATCATTATCCAGTCATTTGCGGGCAGGAAGGACGTAAAAAAGGTGCTGAATATTCAAGAACCCAAATGTCAGCCGGAATTGGTCCCGCCCCTAGACTGCTAAGACCACCAACACAGGCCATCCCGGCCCCCATTACCCAGCCGTTGCCGGAATGCGGTGACCACAGTTCTGCACTGACGGCTGACTGAACTTACTTCGTGCAAGGAGAATTGAATTTGCAGGAAATCCAACAAAACGGGCTTTGTACGATCTGCGGATACCAGGGAAATTTTCCGCTCGGGAACGAGCGGTCCCTGCGCGAGTCCTATGCCTGCCCCAACTGCCGGTTCACCCTGCGCTGGCGTGATCAGGCCAGCGTCATCATCGACGAATTCGGTCGCGGACAGGCCCTGTCGATCGACGATCTCGTCTCAAAGAAGCTGCTGCAGGACGTCGCCATCTACGAACCCGCAATGCGGGGGCCCTTTGTCCAGCGGCTGCGGGGGCTGAAGAATTACACCAGGTCCTATTTCCGGCCGGATGAACCGCTTGGCACCGAATCTTCGGATGGCGTCCGCAACGAAGACCTGACCCAGCTGACCTTCGACGAGGACAGCTTTGATCTGATCATCTCATCCGATGTGATGGAGCATCTGCCCGACATCGAACTTGCCTTTGCCGAGACACTGCGCGTGCTGCGGCCAGGCGGTGTGCATGTCTTTACCATCCCCAACGATTTTCCCTTCCCCGACCGTACGGAGCCGCGTGTGAAGATCGTGAACGGGCAGGAGATCTTCACCAAGCCCGCGCGTTATCACAATTCCGGCGACGGGACGAAATGTCTGGTCTACACGGATTACGGGGCCGATATTTCCGACATGCTGCGTTCGCTTGGCGGACGGCTGGCGGTGGTGCGCCGCAGCATCGCCCATAATCCAAGCTATTCCAACGCAACCTTTGTGCTGCGCAAGATCGTGTCCGCCGGCGCGCGGCGCCCGGTCAGCCACCTCGGGCAAAGCCTGGCCTTCAAACACCAGCCGCCAAACCCCGCCCCCGCCCTCGCGAAATCCGGGGGCGGCGAGGTCTCGGCTCAGGCCCCCGAACCGGAATGTCCGATTTGTCAGGGAACGGAATTCGAGGCCTTCAACGGGCGCAACAATGCCCGGTGTACAAAGTGCAGAAGTGTGGAACGCAACCGTCTGATGTGGATGACGCTTGACCGGCTTGGCGGTTTCCAGCCGGGCAAACGGGTTCTGCATCTTGCGCCGGAGCTTGGGCTTGCGCGCAAGCTGACGGAATTGTCCGGCGATGCCTATCAGGGCGCTGATCTGGATGTGGAGCGCTACAAGAGCAAGTTCATCAAGATGCGCAAGCTGGACCTGTGCACCGACCTGGGCGAAATCCCCGATGCCAGCTACGACATGATCCTGCACAGCCATGTTCTGGAACATGTGCCCTGCGACGTGGAAACCGTCCTGCGCGAAATGGACCGGATTCTGGCACCGGGCGGCATTCATTTCCTGTCTGTCCCGATCCGGGGCGAAAAGACCGTCGAGGATCTGTCGCCGGACCTCACCGATGCCGAGCGGCTCGCGCGGTTCGGGCAGGAGGACCATATGCGGATCTTCGGCGCTGCTGACCTGCGGGCGCTGCTGACCAGGGTCTGGGGACCGGGTGCCCACCTTGTCGAACCGATCCAGTTGTTCAAACGCGATGATCTGCGCCGGGCCGTCATCCCCACCGTCGCCTGGCAGGGCGTTTCGGGCCACAGCATCTTTCACTATCAGAAAGGTGCCCGCCCGCCGGCTGAGGCGCTATCGCGGCCAAAGCAGGAAAAAAAGGCCCCGGCGCCGCAACCCGCCCTGCAACCTGCTGCAATACCGGCTGCCAATGCCGCGCCGGTCTTTTCGATGGTCCGTGCGGAACGCGATGCAACGGGGGTTGTCGATCCTGCCAAAGATGTCCCGGCCGGGCCTTCTATCATCCACGGCCTGAGCAAGCTCAGACGCGACCAGCCATGGCCCGATTTTCCCTGGGACGAACACGCGCCCTTTCTGCTGGCGCTGGACTGCAACGGCGACGGCGGCCGCGAGATCATTCAACGCCAGTTGATCGAAAATGATATCCGCCTGATGGTCGAAATCGGCTGCTTTCTGGGCGGATCAGCCCTGCACTGGCTGAACACCAAACCGGATCTCGAACTGATCGGCGTGGACCCCTGGAATGGCAACTGGTCAGAGTATGTCGAGAGCATGTTGACGCATCCGACGATGTCCCGTCACGTCGAGCACCTTTCCGACGGCGAAGTGGAACGGATTGCCGGCCTGTTGCTGGAATACGGAAACTACCCCGTGGCACTGAACAATCTGCGCGCCTACAAGGACCGCTTTTATCCGCTGCGTCTGTCGTCACCCGAAGCGCTGTATTACCTGCACCGCCGCAAGATCTGCCCGGATCTCATCTATATCGATGCCTTCAAGCACCAGGTCGACCTTCAGATTGCGCATCAGCTTTTCCCGGATGCCATCCTGTGCGGTGACGATTGGCTATGGCCGGACGAGACCGGCAAGTTCGTCATGCAGGATGTGGTCAAGAACTTTGCCCATGAACAGGGTTTCGAAGTCGAGGCCAAGCGTCAATCCTGGCTGCTGCATCGCCGATGAGCGCAATGAGCCCGTCAGTCTTGCACAGGTTCAAGGGTCAGGATCGGCCCGACATATATCCGCAATGGCGTTTCCCGAACGCCATTGCGCAACTGGACGTCGTCGGCGGGGGCCGTGGGAGAGATCCTCAGGCCCCGCAGTTCCCTGCCGCGCATCTTGTCAAAGGCCAATACGCCAATCCTGGTCGTGTAGCTGTGGGGATCAATCGTGGCCAGGGGCATCGCTTCACCCGAAGGGTCCAGTGTCACGGTGTTGCGCCCACCGCTGAGGTGATACAGGTGCACAAGGCCCTGCGCCCGTATCGTCCGGTCCAGCTCAAGTATCGCCTCGCCCCCCTCGATCCGCGCGAAATCAAGGGACAGGCCAAGGCAGTCGTGGCGCTCTCTCGGCCAGGCCGCCAGCGCCTTTGCGGTCGACAGGACCCTGCGACGCAAACGCGGACGGGGCAGGCTGCGCCCCGTCAACGAGGGATCGCGGCGCAGAAAGCCGGTCAGAAAGGGCGCCAGGGTTTCTGCCATGGCTTCACCCCCCTCTTTCGTGGTGTGCGTTTCATCGCGCAACCATGCCGCGATCTGATCGGCCCCGTGCCGTTCGATCCAACCTGCGGACAGGTCGATCAGCGGCAAATCCAGCGCCGCGCAGAACCGGCGGACAAGGGCATCGAAATCGAGATAGACCTGCCCCGTCCAATGCCGCAGGTGCAACATGAAGGCCGCCTCTGCCCCGCAATCCTGAACCGTGAGGAGGATATCCGCCAACAGCTCCCGACCGCTCTCCTCGGTCGAAAGCGGATGCATGGCATAGGCCGAAGAATTGATTTCCAACAGCACATGGGTAAACGGCCCCAGCAACTCTGCCGCCGTCTGGATAAACGGGGGAATGACCTGTGGCTGCAAGGCGCCCAAACCGACACGAAAGGCTTCCAGCCCCGGCCAGGCGTCCTGGAGACGTTCGATTGTCGGGACGGAAAAGCCATTTTTCGTGGCCACATTCGAAAACCCGATGATCAAGAGCCTCGGTTCAGTTCTGGTCATTTGTGCCGTCTTCTCTTTGCCGTTTTATCGCATAAGATGATACACTTGCCAGATATGCAATTCCAAGTTGCTAGATGCGTCAGAAGGAACCACCAATGACGCAAATGCCGGATGCCCTGCGCCGCCCTGCCCCGGCGACTTGCGCGTTGCTGCCTGCGGTCGTCCTGTCGCATGCGGACACCAGACCCGGGCAGATTGCATTTCACTACCTCAACCCGGCAGCGCCATCGCAGGAGCTGACCTATGGTGCGCTGGCACAGAATGCGCGCGCCCTGGCAGGCGGGCTCTTGGCAGCAGGCTGCGAAAATGGCGCGCGGGTCGCCCTCATCTGCGGCCACGGCCCGGCATTCATTACCGGGCTTGTCGCCATTCTCATGGCCGGATGCGCGGCTGTGCCTGTCGTCTTCCCTGCGGGGGCCATGATGCGGTCGCGCGCTGCGGCAATCCTGCGGGAGGCCGGTTGCGCGGCGATTCTGACAGGCGCAAGCCGAGCGGAGATTGATGCCGCAGGCGCTGATGATCTGTTCGCCGGGCATCCCCTGCTGCTGATCGACGAGCTTGCAAGCCGGGGCGGCTCACAAAGCAACCCGGCATTGCCCCTTGTGCGGCCCGAGGACGTGGCAATCGTGCAATACACCTCGGGCTCGACCAGCGCACCGCGCGGGGTGCTGGTGACCCATGCCGCCCTGGCCGCGCAGCAACGGGCAATTGCAGCGGCCATTCAACCGCGCGCGCAGGAGCGGTCAGTGACCTGGCTGCCCCCGGAACATGATATGGGGCTGATGGGCGGATTGCTGTTCAATCTCTGGCGGGGTCATACCACCAGCGTGCTGTCCCCTGCGGCCTTCATCAATCGGCCGATCCGGTGGCTGGAGGCGATCAGCCGTTTCAAGGCGACCCTGTCGGTGGCACCGAATTTTGCATATGACCTGTGTGTACGGACCATCCCGCAACAGCGCCGCTCGGGGCTGGACCTGCGGTCTTGGCGGGTGGCGTTGAACGGCGCCGAACCGGTGCAGGCGACGACATTGGACAGTTTCGCGCAGGCCTTTGCGGACTCCGGTTTCGACCGCCAGGCCTTTCTGCCCTGCTATGGACTGGCGGAAGCGACGCTACTGGTCGCGGGGGCAAGCGGGGGCAATGGAGCCACAACCGGCTGGTTCGACCCCGAGGCGATGGAACAAGGCATCGTCGCGCGGGCCGGGGCCGGACAGGGTCGGCAGCTTGTTTCTTCCGGGCCGGTCCGGACAACCGGTGGCGTAGGAATCGTTTCAGCCGATACCGGTCACCCCTGCCCGCCGGACCGGATCGGCGAGATCTGGATCGCAGGCGACAGCATCGGCAGCGGCTATCTCGGCCTGCCGGAGGCCAGCCGCGATACCTTCGATGCCTATACGGCAACGGGGGACGGCCCCTATCTGCGCAGTGGCGATACCGGCTTCCTGCTTGACGGCGAGCTTTTTGTAACAGGACGCATCAAGGACATCGTCCTGTGGCATGGTCGTACCCTGCACGCCGCCGACCTGGAGCGGGTGCTGGATGGTGTCGAACCCCGTGTCCGGCAACGGCGCCTTGTGCTTCGGCAAACCGGCGCGGCAGAAATCGTGCTGATCGCGGAGGTTCCACCAAACCGGGATGCAGCGCCAACGACGACAGCAGGCAGTGACGATCAGGCGCTTGCATCGCGTCTTTGGCGGCGGCTGATGGCGAAAACCGGGGTCGAGGTCGATCAGGTCGTGCTGGTGCGGCCCGGAACGCTGCGATGGACATCCAGCGGCAAGATCGGGCGCGCCGCCAGCCATGCCCGCCTGCAGGATGAGCCGGATCGGGTGATTTGCGACTGGAGGCCGGACCATGGGAAATCCCGGCAGGCGCAGCTTTGCGCGCTGCGCGCGCTGGCGGACAGGGCCCGCAACGGCCCGCCCGATGCGGCGGCGCTGCTGGCGTTCTTCCTGGCCTGGGTCGCTGCCGCCACGGATGTGCCGCTGGATGAGGTCGACCCCGACCTGCCCTGGAGCGATCAGGGGCTTGATTCCCTGATGATGACCGACCTGTCGCTGGATCTGGAAAGTGTGATCGGCGCGCAGATCCAGACCGAAGACCTGTTTGATCAGCCCGACCCGCGCATGTTGGCCCTGACATTGGCACGCCGGATGGTGGCAGCGCACCCATGACGGCGCAGGTTCCCATTGCGGTGGTTGGCATGGCCTGCCGGTTTCCGGGCGCAGAGTCCGCGGCGGACCTGGCTGATATGCTGCGGACCGGCCGGATCGGGACGGGCCCTGTTCCGGCTGCGCGTCTGGCGCTGATGGGGGTAAAGGAGCTGTCGGCCCCTGCGATGGGCCTGCTGGAAGGCATCGACAGCTTTGATCGCCACCCCTTCCGCATCTCTGCCAATGAAGCGCCACTGCTGGATCCCCAACAGCGTCTGGTTCTGGAAATGGCCTGGCATGCCCTGGAAGACGCAGGCCTCTGCCCGGCCCGTCTCGACGGCACGCCGGCGGGTGTCTATGTCGGCGTGGCATCCTCCGATCATGCATTGCGGATGGCCCGGTCACCGGATTTCGCCAGCAATGCCCATCTGCCCAATGCGGTTCAGAATGCCGCGGTCTCCGGCAGGGTCAGCTATTGCCTTGGCCTGACCGGGCCGTCGCTGACGGTGGATACGGCCTGTTCTTCGGGGCTGACCGCCGTGACCCTGGCCGGGGACGCGCTGCGCCTGCAACACTGCGATATTGCCCTGGCTGGCGGTGTGAATGTGCTGCTGGACGCGGCGGGTTTCATGGCATTGGGGACAATGAATGTCCTGTCACCCTCGGGCCAGACCCGGCCTTTCGATGCGGCTGCGGATGGTTTCGTCCGATCCGAAGGCTGCGGCATGCTGGTGCTCAAACGGCTGCCGGATGCGCTGGCGGGCAACGACCGTATCCACGCCATTCTGCCGGGCTGGGCGACGGGACAGGATGGGCGCAGCAACGGGTTAAGCGCCCCGTCGCGCGCCGGTCAGGCGCGGGTCATCACGGGCGCGATGCGCTCTGCCGGGGTCACGGTGGAGGACATCGGAGCAATCGAGGCGCATGGGTCGGCGACGGCACTGGGCGACGCCATCGAAACCCTGGCCCTCGCGGATGTATTTTCCGGCCGAAAGCAGCCTCCCGCTGCGCTGGGGTCCATCAAGGCCGCTGTCGGGCATCTGGAGGCGGCCGCGGGTATCGCAGGCCTGATCAAGGTGATCGTGATGGTGCGCGACAACATCCTGCCCGGTCAGCCCTGTTTCGACGACCCCTCCCCCCGGGTCGATTGGAAGGCGCTTCCGTTTCAGGTGCCGCAAACCACGGGCCCATGGCAGAGCCCGCGCCGGATCGCAGGTGTCAGCTCTTTCGGGATGAGCGGGCTGAATTGCCATGCGATTGTCTGTTCTGCCGATGACCGCGCGGCTGCAGATCCCGCTGCCACGGTGCGGTCAACAGCCACCAGCCACCTGTTCCTGCTTTCAGCCGCAAGCCCGGCAGCGCTTCGAGATCGGGCCAAACAGCTTCTTGCCGCGCTGGAGGATCCGCAGGTCTGCCTGCACCGGCTGGCTGCCACGGTGACGCGGCGCTGGACAGGTCTGAACCGGCGCGCAGGGTTTCAGGCGCGCAGCATCGCCGAGGCGAGAGAGGCCGCAGGCAGGATCGCATCCGGACCACCGCAGGACCCCACGCGGCTGTTGGGCCCGGTGATGCTTGACACGCCGGAGCCCTTGGCCGGGTCGGAATTTGCCACCCTGCGCCGGGCCTGCCCGGACCTTGTTGCATCGCAGGCCGATGGACCGGGTGCCACCGCTGTCCCCGCTCCAAGCGGGGAGATTGCGACAGCCCTTCTAGCGCTGCATCTTGCCGGTGCGACGCTTGATCCCCAGGCCCTCGCAGAAGCCGACCCCGCAGCACCCGACCTGCCGGGATACCCATTCGACCGGCAGCGCTGCTGGTACGTTGACACCCCATGATCGGTCACGTTGAAAACAGGCATTCAGGTCTGGCTGGTCGGGTTCGGCAGCGGAACACAGTTGCCGTCACGCTTGCGCATTGACGCTCCCCCGCCCTGCGCCTCAGCTCACATTGGATGTAGCGCTGCCGTTCACCGCAAGCACCAGCAGATAGCCAGAGACATCTTCCTCGATGGCGCGCCCGTAGGCATGCATTGCATTGGCATGCATTACCTTGGCAAAGGGCGTGGCGGTATCGTCAAGGATGTCAGTGATCTCAAGGGGTTGCAGACCGGTTTCGACCAGGGTCCGGGCATATTCGCTGATCGAGGATTCGCTGTTGACTGCGGGAATGAAGGTTGTCGGCCTGCGTGCCAGAACATCGGTCAGGATCAGGCGTCCGCCGGGCACAAGTACCCTGCGGGCCTCTTCGAAAAAGCGGCGGCGCGGGTGGAAATGCATGGCGGCTTCGACAGCATGGATGCAATCAATGCTCTGATCCGGAAAATCCAGCGCCGTCGCGTCCATCTGCCGGAAAGTTATGCGCGGACCGGCGTGATGGCGTTCCGCATGGGCGATCTGGCGCGCGGAATAGTTGATCCCGGTGATTTCTGCCTCCGGGTAGGCTGCCGCGAACAGCCCGGTACAGGCGCCCAGCCCGCAGCCGACATCCAGCAGGGTGCGGGTGCGGCCGCGCCCCTGATCGGTCTCCACATGCAGTTGAACCAGCCTTGCCGCGGCCTCGGGCAAGGTGGTGATCTGCCCGCCATCGGCGCTGCGCCAATACCCATAATTGTACAGATCACTTGCACCGAAAAGGCAACGCAGTGCAGGATGGAGAATAGCGAAATCATAATCGCTTTCCTTCAATCTCAGGTCGCGTTCACTTGACATGGATATCCTTTTAGTTGTCCTTGAATGAAAACGAATATAGCATTCCAGGTGAATTGCTATCTTTCATTTCACCGCTGAAAGGACCTCCATGGCCAGCACCGGAACATCACAGGACACCCTGGGCGCGACTGCGGTCAGCGACTGGATGGTAAACTATATTTCGTCCGTAATCGACTTGCCGAAGGAGTCTTTCCCGGTCAACGAGCGTTTTGACAATTATGGTCTGGATTCCGTCGAGATCACCATCATGTGCGGCATGATGGAGGAACAATACGAGATCGAGGTCAGCCCCGGCGAAGTCTTCAACAATCCATCGGTTGCCGCATTGTCCGCGCATATCGCCCAGCGGATCAGTGAGCGTTCCGCCACAGTATGACAGCGGACGCGCCCGGGTCGGAAGGCTCAGGGGAGGTTATGATTTCCGGCATGTTCGACATGCTCAACTTCGGCGATCTGATGTTCCCCGTGGTGGCGGCACATGAGCTGGGCCAGCGCGGATACCGGGTACAGGCCCTTTCGCCAACCGGGGCCACGGTCGCCCTGAAGCACGCCTTGCCGACGCTGCCCCTCTGGTCCGCCCTTGATCCCGACAGGCAGTTTGCCGGCATGCTGATCGGCGGCGGCTACATCGTGCATACGCACCGGATGGACAGCCTCAGGGAATATCGCGGCCAGGGTATCGGCGCGGCGGTCGCACCCTCCGTCTGGCTCGGATCGACGCTGGCGGCGGCATTGCGTGACCTGCCCCTTGCCTGGAACGCGCCGGGTGTGCCGCATCCGCTGCGTCCGAGTGTTGACGCGCTCGCGGCTGCGGCCTTTGGCGCTGCGGATTACCTTTCGCTGCGGGATGCGGGTTCAGCACGGATGGCCAAGGCCCCCGGGGCAAAGATCGTGCCGGACCCGATCCTGGGCCTTGCCCGGGTCTGGCCGCGGGAGGGGCTGGCAGATGATTTCCTGCGCCTTTGCGCGCAGATGGGGCTGGAACGACGGGATCGCATCCTGGCCGTTCATGTCCGGAAAAGGTCGCTTGGGGGTGAGCCGATCCCGTCTTTTGCGGATGGTTTGGCGGCAGCCTGTCGGTCGCTGGAGCTGACGCCTGTGCTGATCGGCCTGGGCACGGCACATTCCGATGACCGTATCGCACGCGAGATCACTGCGGCACTGCGCGACCGGGGCATCGCGGCGGCAGCGCTGGACCGGCCAGAGGGGTTGCGCGATGTCGCGGCCCTGCTTGCCCATGCAAGGGCCTATGCAGGCTCTTCCCTGCACGGCTATATCGCGGCGGCGGCCTATGGCGTGCCGGGGATCTTGGTGGCACGGCCTGCCTACCGGAAGTTCGATGGTCTGGTGGCCCATCTGGAGCGCCCCGGGGACCTTGTGAACACCTGGGATGCAGCACTGGCGGCACTGCCCGGAACACGCGCGGCCCCGCAGACCAGATTGCCCGACGCCGTGCCGCAACAGCTTTGCCAGCATTGGGACAACATCGCCGCCGCCTTTGCGGCCGGACCGGCCCCAAAGCGGCAGGCAAGGCTGCGTTTCGCAGCGATTGCCATGCGCGCCGGGCTGGAACAGGCAGGACTGGACTGGGCGATGACGCCTTTCACAACTGCAAAGGACCGCGCAGCCGCGCTGGATGGCACCGACCTGCTCGAAATGGAGCCTTTCTAGATCATGACACAGCAATCCCCTGCCCGCCTTGCCGGATTGGACGAGACCCAATGCGAGACCTTTCGCCGCGACGGGTTTCTGCACCCGGTTGACGTGATGCCCGAGACCGAGGCCAAAGCCCTGAGAGCGCAGATCGAGGCGCTGGAGGCGCGCAAGCACGGGCGTTTGTCCGGCCTGACGCGTGCCAAGCCGCATCTGTTGCTGCCCTACCTTTGGGACGTGGTCCATGATGCCCGTATCCTTGACAAGGTCAGCAGCCTTCTGGGGCCGGACATCATCTGCATCGGCTCCAGCGTGATCGACAAACCCGCCCGCTCGGACGGATATGTCGCCTGGCATCAGGATGCGACATTCTGGGGGCTGACCGAAAACCAGGGCGCAACGGCCTGGCTTGCCCTGAGTGACGTCACAAGCAAATCCGGTGCCATGCAGGCGATCCCCGGCACACATGCACGGCAGCTTCGCCACCTGGACACCGCTGACGACAAGAACATGCTGGGCGCCAGAGAGGCGGTCGACAGCCAGCCTGACCTCAGCCGGGCGGTCTGGATGATGTTGAAACCAGGGCAGATGTCGCTGCACCACCCGCTGGTGCTGCATGGGTCGGGGCCGAATGCCTCTGACGACCGCCGCCTGGGCTTTGTGATCCGCTATACATCCGCGCGGGTCCGGCAAGAGGGGGGCACCGCGACGCTGGTGCGCGGCAGGAACCTGGCGCAGGTCCCCCTTGAAGTCCGGCCAGAGGCGGAAATGGACCCGGCGGCACTGAAACGGCATGGCGATATCATTCGCCAGACCGCCAACGTCATCCGCACCGCCAAGGCCCGTCATCTTGCCGCAGCGGCGGCTGGCAAGGACCCTCTGCAATGACGGGCACATTTGCACAGGATTTCGCGCGCGAAGGCTTTGCCAGCCCGATCAGGGTGATGCCGCAAGCGGCCGCAACAGAACTTGTGAGCCGTCTTGAAGAGGCCGAACGCCGGCTAGGCCGGGAAGGGTTTGCGCGGCTCAATGCAAAAAGCCATCTGCTTTATCCGTTCCTGTGGGACCTTGTTCACGATGACCATATCCTTGATCACGTCGCGCAAATTCTGGGGCCGGACATCCTGTGCTGGGGATCGAGTTTCTTTTCCAAGGATGCCGGTTCCTCCAGCGTGGTGCCATGGCATCAGGACGGCACCTGCTGGGGGCTGGATGCGCCCAAGGGGGTGACCGCATGGCTTGCCCTGACCCCAAGCACACCGCAAAGCGGCTGCCTGCGGGTGGTGCCGGGCAGCCACCTGAGCGCCGTGCCGCATGCAGCCAGGAACGCCCCCTCCTCCATGCTGCCGCTGGGCGAAGAAGTGGCGGGAGAAGTTGATGAGGTAAATGCGATGAACTGCCCGCTCGAACCGGGTGAAATGTCACTTCACCATGTCACGCTGGTGCATGGCTCGGCCCCCAATCAGGCGACCTCGGGCAGGCGCATCGGTTTCGCGATCCGCTATATCGCGGGCGATGTCAGGCAGTTGGGCGATCAGAAGGGCTATGCCACCCATGTGCGGGGGCGCGATCACGGAACCTATCTTCTGGAGGAGCAACCGCAAGCCGATCTCGAACCGGCGGCCCTGCGGCGCTACCGCGACATCCTGCGGCACTCGGCCAGTCTGGTGCAGCGCCAGGCGGCGGGGCTTGACCAGCAGCCCCGCTAGCTGCGGGTCAGCGCGCCTGTTGTTGCATCATAAACCCAGCCGGGCGCGCGCTGCTTGCGCGGTGGTTTGCCGCGCAAACGAAGATAGTTTCGCGTTGCTTCCTTTAGAAATTTTACCGCCTGTGCCGGATCAGAGGTCGATGTGCCGCCGTGGACCTGATGAAATGTCGCGACCCCGGCCGTGCGGATAAATTGCGTGCCAGCGTGGTTCAGCGCCCGGTCCAGCATGTCGGGATTGCACATGCCGCCGCCAGGCTCTGTAAAGATGGGATCAAAGCCGCCAAGGGCGGACCAGGTGTCGCGATGCAGGAACAGGGCATTCGATTCCAGTATCGGCCCGGTGACCTGGGCCTCTTCGGGCCATGACACGGCAAAAAGGTCCGCTGCCGGATCGGGCCAGCCAGCCTGCGCCAGCAATGCATCCTCGGTCGCCCTGTCATATCCATGCTGCGTTGCGCTGGCCTGCCGGTCGAACCCGAACTGGCGATTGGGAACGGCGATCACCGGGGCCGGATGCGCCTCGGCTGCGCGCGCCACAGCAGCCAGGAGCCCGGATGACGCCATGCGCGCGCCGTCAATCCACGCGCCGACGATCCTGCCCCGCGCCAGTGACAGCGCCTGGTTCATCGCCTGGACCGGCGACGGGGCGGGGTTGCTTGCCGCGATGATCTGCGGGACCGGTATCATCTCTGGCGCGACAGGCAGATGTCCGGAGCCGTTGTCGACCACGATGATTTCCCAGCTCAGCCCGTCGGCACCCTGCTGAAAAGCGCGCGACAGCGACCATAGCGTGCGCGGCAACTCGCGGTCCATCCGCCAGCATGTGATCGCGATCGAAATATCGGGTGCCGCCATCTCAGCGCCTTCCGTTTGCGAGACACTGGGCTTAACCTGCACAACGGCACCATTCCTTTGAAGACAGGCCCGCATATGCGCACATCGGAAATCAATTCTCAAGCCTTCGGCCCGTCAACGATCCGCGAGGCGGCGGACGCCAATCGCGATCCCATCCTGGTCGGCACGCCCTGGCGGCGCGGATATGGTCATTGGCAGGTGTCGCGCATGCGGGATGTGCGCGCCGTGCTGGCGCACCCGGGCACCACAACCGACGATCTTGCTTTCAGGGTGTTTGCCCGGTTCCGTGAAAAGCGCGGTGATCTTGACAGCATTTTCCGTCTGTCCCGCCAGATCAGCCGCGCACACCGCACCCCCAACGACGCGGAGCGCATGGACGCCATCACCGTCACCAAACGGTTTATGGAATGCCTGCCCGCGCAGGATTTCCGGTCTCCTCTGACCGCGCTGGTTTCTTCGGGCGAAACCGAGGCTGACGCAATGGCAATGGCAGTGCAAAAGCCGATCATGGAATGGCGCGCCGCAGCACTTGGGATCAATGCGGCCCTGGGTCAGGAAATCGAGATCGACAGCATTGACATATTGGCAAGCCTCGACCGCACCGCGATCCCCGGTTTCATCAAGCTGGAGCCAAAGGCAGCGCGCATCATGGGCAATCTCTCGGCGATGAACGTCGGGTGGGCCGCCGGGCAGAAAATTCCTCTGATGCATTTGATTTCCCCAGCCTTTCTGGCAATTGAGCCCCTGTCCAAGACCAGCGGTCTGATGCTTGCGCATCTGGCCGACAATCCGGACCTTCAGGAGACGCTGCGCAACCGCGCGGAACTTCGCCCGGCCTACCTGCAGGAAGTGGAGCGCCTGCTGGGCGCGGTGCGCTATGTCGCCCGCCAGATCGGACCCGCCGGTCTGGATCTGGGTGACATGCGTTTGCCGCCCCATTCTCTTGTGTCCTGCGATCTGGTGGCGGCCAACCGCGATCCGGAGCTTTGGGAAGACCCCGAAGCTTTCCGTTTCGACCGGCCGCGCCTGCATACAGCCACGTTTTCCTTTGGCTCTCTTGCTTGCACCGGCAGCCAGTTGAGCCGCCTGTTCCTCGGCACCCTTTTGGATGCCGCTCTGGAAACTGTTCGCCTTGCAGCACCGTGCACCGCAAAGCCGGATGACCGGAGGTTCGCCCGATGGTCGATGATACGGGGCTACGAGAGCTGTCGGCTGCGTTTTGCCGCAATCTGATGGGTAAACCTTTGAATTTGGGATCATTGCAACCATAGCGATAAGATGCAAAGTATCATGCCATCAGTGGTTTGTATCTTGTCTGTTTTGGTTCATTTTTCACGCCCCAAACCCCCGTAGCGGTCCGGAGAATCCCATGCCTGCTTCCAATGAGCGCCGTATCGCGATTTTCGGTACTTTCGACGTTGAAAACTACGGCGATCTGCTGTTTCCGCTGCTGGCACAACAACGGCTTGCACCTGAAGGCATGGATCTTGTTGCCGTGTCACCGACCGCCGGGGTAACCCGCTACCGCGATACGGTTCCTGTCATTTCGCTGGCGGAATTTGCCAAAACGGCGGACAGCTTTGACGGCATTCTGATCGGCGGCGGCAATATCGTACACATCCGCGATTTCGGTCTGCCGGGCTATGATGAAAACGCCTATCCCGCCCTCTGGGCAGGCGCAACGGCCCATGCCCTGCGCCATGGGTTGCCAGTGGCGTGGAATGCGCCCGGTGTGCTGGCCCCGGAAGGGGCAGCGCCCGGCCCGGACTGGCTGCAGCGCGTCGCGGCAGCCGCCGACCGATTTGCCGTGCGGGACGCACAAAGCGCCGATGCGATGGACCGCTGGGCAGGCCGTCACCCGGAGGTGATGCCGGACACGGCAACCGATCTGCCGCACCTCTGGCCCGAAGCGGCGCTGAAGCGGCGCTTTGCCAGGATCAGAAAGAAACTGAAAATCCCGAAAGCGCGGCCCGTGATCGCGCTCCATGTCAAGGCACGCAGCCTGCGCAAAACCTCCGTTGCCGATTTCGCGCAGCAACTGGATGCAGCCCTTGAAGCCTCTGGCGCAACCGCTGTTCTGATCGCGATCGGGCGCTGCCATGGTGACCATGAGCTGGCCCAGGCGCTTCATGCCGCAGCACCCCGCCATACCATTGCTTACGACGAAGCCGATACCCTGCAAGACATCGCCGCCGTCATTGCGGGGGCGAACGCCTATCTTGGGGCCTCCCTGCACGGCCAGATCACGGCTGCGGCCTATGGCGTCCCGGCGCGACTGGTCGCCGTGCCGAACCTGCACAAGTTTGAAGGTCAGGCGATCCAGATGGACAGGACCGCGGATGTCGTGGACAGTTGGGAAACCGCGCTGAAGGATCTGCCCCGCGTTCTCGAACAGCCCAAACAAGCCCTGCCTGCCGCAATCGCGCACCAGCTTGAGGCCCATTGGAACCAGGTCACCCAGATCTTTGCCGCCAGGAAACAAGGTGCGACGCATGCCGACATCTTTCCAGATGCCGAGATTGAAACAGCCCTTGCCGACGCCGTGGCAGAGATGCGGCAGGGATCGGCGGCACCCGCCACATCCGGCAAGGACGCAACCCCACCCGCCGATGACACGCCCCCCCCAGCCCAGCCGGCATGGGACGCCAGGGCGTTTAACGGGCTGATCGCCGATCAGGCCTATGCAGCGGCAGACACCTATGTCGCCAGCCATCTTGCCCAGACCCCTGCACATCTGCCCGCACGTCTGGGCGAAGTGCGCCTGGCAATGGCCCGCGATGAAACACAAAAGGCCCTCGATCTCTCCGCGAAACTGGCCGAGGAATGGCCGGCCAACCCCTGGGTCTGGAGCACCCACCTCAAGTGCCTGGCCAAGGCGGGACAGACAGATGACGCCATGGCTTGGTTTCTCGCCGGTCTCGATGCGCCGGACATCGACGAAACCATGCTGAAGGCCGCAACTGGCGATGTGTTGTCGTCGATGCCCATGCAGGCGCAGGTCGCCTTTCTCAAGGCGGCGCTCGAAAAACGCCCCCAAAGCACGCATTTGATGCTGCGCCTGGCAATCCGCGCTGATGTGAGCGGCGATTACCAGCTTGCGCTCGACCTGTTCAAGAAAGTCGAACAGGACGGCCCCCTGCCCGATTATGCGGCCAAGGTGCGCAATCATCTGCGTTCAATCGAACTGACCTTGCCCGACGCTCTGGACCGTCTGCAAAGCGATGTGGAGGCCGGGACAGAGGATGTTGTCAGCCTGTGCCGACTGTGCAGGCTGGCCGCTGCGGCGGGGCGGTTCGACCTGTCGGTTTCGGCGCTGCGGCGGGCGCTGGAACTGCATCCGCTGGAATGGCGGACGGTCTACAGGCTCAATCGCGTTTTCCTGACGCGGGCCGAGGACAGGAAGATATTCGCAGCCCTCAAACGGCTCGCGACAACCAAGGCGCCGGAGCCCGCCTGGCTGTTGCAATACGCGCTTTTCGCCCTGCGCGCGGGTTACAAGGGCGAAGCGCGCGAAACCCTCTTGCTGCTTGCCGAAACGGAGCTTCTGGGCCCGACCGCGCGCAGCCTGCTGGCCGCGCTTGATGTCCTTGGCAAGACCCGCCCGCGCAAAGCAGTGCTTGGCGACAGCGATGTCAGGATTGTCAGAAAGCGGGGCGCAGAGAACATCGTTGTGGTGTTTGAAGGCCTGATCGGCGGGCTGAGTTACATCAACAGCCGGTATCTGGATAAGGTCATGGCGGATATTCCGGCACATATCATCTATCTGCGCGACCCCCACGGGCAGATATTCCTCAAGGGTGTGCCTGAGCTTGGCGCAGATGAAGCGGCAATGCAGACCGCACTGGCCGCGATGATTGCAGAGCTTGGCCAGGGCAAGGTGGTTGCAATCGGAGGATCGGCCGCCGGATTTGCGGCCCTGCGCACCGGCCTGGCCATTGATGCGGATGCCGTCATTTCACTGGCGGGCTTTGTCACGCCCGGCACCGCCAGGGCCCAGGACGGGGACCATGCCCGGCGCGGCATGGCAGAGATCTTCGGAGCCGATCTGGACGCCTTTGATCTGCGCCCGCAGCTTCGGTCACACCCCAAGCTGCAACTGACACAGGTTGTCGGCAGCAACTACACGCCCGACATGACCCGCCTGCGCGCGCTCGACGACATAAAGAATGCCCAGGCCATTGTCCTCGACGGTATCGACACCCATCACGTCGCCTTGCCCGCGGTGACGGACGGCACCCTGAAACGCCTGCTGAACGACGCGCTGTCGTAGGAATACGTCAATGGACCTGAGGCCGGGAACACGAGCATGGTTCGGGAGCCATCGGGCCAAACCGGGCGGTGTCACTGGTTCGCAATGGGGATAATGGCGGAGGCTCAGGGATTCGAACCCTGGGGACGCTCTCACGCCCGCCGGTTTTCAAGACCGGTGCATTCGACCACTCTGCCAAACCTCCGCAACGCCCCCCTCCTAGAGTGCCGCAATCGATTCGGCAAATGCTCCGATGTGCCGAATTTACCGGCCGTCACACGGGGAAATTTGCCGATCAGGACAGCCCAGCCTTTTCAGGCTGTCCCTTGCAGGTTAGAGTGCGGCAAAACCCTCGTCCAAGGGGGTGTTGAGCGTTGCCGCAAGATGCGGCGTGAAATGGCCCATCAGGCCAGCAGGCAAGGACGACAAATTGATGAGCAGGCTTATTTCCCGCCCCGACAGCCGCGCAGGCCGTTTGACCGTGATGGCAGGTCTGGTCCTGTCGGTGGGCCTGTTGGCAGGCTGCGAAGACACCGGGCAGCTTGGCTTCCTCAAGCCCAAGGCACAGGCCAGCACGGCAGGTGCCACCCGCTCCACCAAGCTGGTGGAACGCGATGTGGAGGCGCCCGAGGTCTTCAACGTAACAGACCAGGGATTGTGGGATGGCCGCCCCTCGCTGGGGGGCGTCTGGGTGGCGCATCCCGATGTGACCGAACCCGAGCGGGTGATCATCCGCAACGAGGCGAACGGGAAGTTCGTGATTGGCGCCTTGTTCCGGCGCGAGCGTGAACTGCCCGGCCCGAACCTGCAGATGTCATCGGACGCCGCTGCGGCGCTGAATGTTCTGGCGGGCGCGCCCGCGCCGCTGAACGTGATCGCCCTGCGCCGTGAAGAGGCCGAGGAAACCGCCGAAGCCGAGGCCGCCGCCGCGAGCGTGCAGGCGCCGTCGGATGTAACGGAAACGACGCTGGACCCCATCGCACCCGCCGAGCAGGCCATTGATGCGGCAGCACCCGCACCCGCGGCGGCCGCCCCCGCGGCCCCGGCGGCAGCAAAACCTGTGGCACCTGCCCCGAAACCGGCATCCAGCCTGTCCAAACCCTATGTCCAGATCGGCATTTTCAGTGTCGAAGCCAATGCCGAACGCGCGGCCAAGCAGATGCGCGGCGCCGGGCTGGTCCCGACGGTCAAGAAATCAGAAATCAATGGCAAGCCCTTCTGGCGTGTCGTTGTCGGCCCGGTCACCAGCCAGTCCGAACTCAACAGCCTGGTCAAGAAGATCAAGGGCGAAGGGTTCTCGGACGCCTATGCCGTGTCGAGCTAATCACAGGAGCTTTCCCAGACCATGATCCGCCACTTCGCTGCCTGCCTGGCGCTGATCCTGTTCAGCCTTCCCGCCCAAGCCTTCGAGACCAAGGCAAGTGCCGCCTATGTCTATGACCTGACCACCGGCACGGTGCTTCTGGCCAAGAATGCGGACCAGCCGCTGCCGCCCGCGTCCATGTCCAAGCTGATGACGCTTTACATGGCCTTCGAGGCGCTGGAGAACGGGCGGCTGGAACTGGATGACGAATTGCTCGTCTCTGCCGATGCGGCGTCCTACGGCGGTTCCACCATGTTCCTGCAACAGGGCGAACGCGTGTCGGTCGAAGACCTGCTGCGCGGCATCATCGTGCTGTCGGGCAATGACGCCTGTGTGGTCCTGGCGGAGGCGCTGTCGGGGACCGAAGCGCGTTTCGCCCGCGACATGACCACCCGTGCGCAGCAGTTGGGCATGACCAATTCGACCTTCATGAACTCCAACGGCTGGCCCAAGCCCGGCCACCGCATGTCGATGCGCGACCTCGGGTTGGTGGCCACCAGGCTGATCACGGAATTCCCGCAGTTCTACCCGATGTTCGCCGAAGAGGAGTTCCTGTTTGATACGAACGAGTCAGCGAACCGCTACAACCGCAACCCGCTGCTCAAGCTGGGGATTGGCGCAGACGGCCTGAAGACCGGCCACACCTCCGAGGCGGGCTACGGGCTGGTCGGATCGGCCAAACAGGGGAACCGCCGTGTGGTTTTCGTGATCTCGGGGCTGGATACCGCCGAAGCACGCGCGCAGGAATCCGAAGCCATCGTGAACTGGGCCTTCCGCCAGTTCTCTGAACGTACCCTGGGCGAGGCCGGCACGCAGATCACCGAAGTGCCTGTGGCGCTGGGTGCCGTGCAGACTGTGGGGCTGGAGCTGAAAGACAAGCTGACAATGCTGACCCCCTTTACCGGCAGCAATGATGTCACGGCAGAGGCGATCTATCAGATGCCTTTCAAGGCCCCGATCGAAAAGGGCGCCGAGATGGGGGAACTGGTGATCACCCGCGAAGGCCTGCCGGAAGTGCGCGTGCCGCTGGTTGCCTCCGATGATGTGGCCCCCGGCGGCTTCATGATCAAACTGGCCGCAGCGGCGCAGCATCTGCTGGCGCGGATCAATGCAGGTCCGCAGGAATCCTCGTGAGCGACAAGGGGCTGTTCATCAGCTTTGAGGGCATTGACGGTTCGGGAAAGTCCACCCAGGCCAGGCTGCTGGCCGATGATCTGCGCGACGCAGGCCGTGACGTGATCCTGACGCGGGAACCCGGCGGCTCTCCCGGGGCGGAGGAGATCCGCGCGCTGGTCCTGCAGGGCGATCCCGACCGCTGGTCGGCGGAAACCGAGATTCTGCTCTTCACCGCCGCGCGCCGCGATCATCTGGAACGCACCATCCGGCCCGCGCTTGCGGCGGGCAAGGTGGTGATTTGCGACCGTTTTGCGGATTCGACCCGGATGTATCAGGGCCTGTCGCGCGGCGATCTGCGCGGCGTCGTGGACCGGTTGCATGACCTCATGATCGGGGTCGAGCCGGATCTGACCATCCTGATCGACATGGACCCCACCGAAGGATTGAGCCGCGCCCTGTCCCGCAAGGGGGCCGAGGAACGGTTCGAGGATTTCGGCGAGGATCTGCAAAAGGCCATGCGCGCGGGGTTCCTGGCGCTGGCCGATGAATTTGCGGACCGGTTCCGGGTTGTCGACGGCGCAAGGGCCGTCGAGGCCGTAGCGGCAGATGTCCGCGCGGTGGCGGACGGGTTTCTGCCCAAGCGGCGCGCCTGACGGCTGGCAGGCGGGATTCTCCCGGCGCAAGCGGGGCATGCGACACCAGACGCCCCCAAAAACGGCAAAAGGCCCCGCAAGGGGGCCTTTTCCGGAGGTACGAGCTCGGGGAGGTGTTATTCGCGTTCCAGCACGAATGTCCCGCCGCCGCCGATGAGGATCGGCGCGCCGCCGGGCTGGTCCGTCACGACAACCGTGGCCGGTCCGACAGCCGCCTGCGCCTGACCGCCGCCAACCGGGCCAAGGAAGGAACCGCCGAGGCCAAGGTTGACCTGACCGATGCTGCCGCTGACCGGATCAACCAGTTCACCACCCATGTTCAGGGTAAAGACATTGGTCACGACTTCGGTGGGTGCGCCGGGGATTGGCGGCACGCCGGGGGGCAGGATGATCGGCTGGGTCTGCTCGGAGAGGACCGATGGCGCGATGCCGTCTGCGCTGTCCAGCGTACCGTCGAGGGCGAAGGCCTCGCCGCCCAGCTCGCCACGGAAGTTGGTGGCGGTCCCGGCGATGGTCTCATTGTCGAAATCCGCCTGAACTTCCAGATCGCCAAGCGCATAGCCGGTGGTATTGGTATTGTCGTTGGCGGTGATGTTCAGCAGCGTGGAGCCGCGGAACGTGCCCTGCCCCACCAGTTCGACACTGGTCGGCGCCAAGGTTGTGGTGTTCGACAATTCGTCGAATTTGGCGTCATAGTCGGCGCGGGTTGCAGCCGGTCCACCGCCGGGTCCGCCCCCCGGTCCGCCGCCAACTGCATTGCTGGTGCAGGCCGCCATCGCGAGGCAGACTGCCCCCAGCAGACCGGCACGTAAAATACTATGATCGTTCACAAGAATTTCCCCTTCGTGGCTCAAAACACATTCAGATGGATGCCCTCCGGCCCGGCACGGAATTCGCAGGGCACAGGCAGAACCATGCATTCAATAACCTTGTGAAACGGCGCTTGGTCACTCCCCCAATCGGGGGATGCAGGGGCAATTCTGGCTTTTATGTGCCCTTTGGCACGCAAGTTGCGACCACAGGTTGTTGCCAGTGGCTTGACGGTGCCATCCCGCCACCACCCCCTTTCAACCGCCGCGATCCGTGGTAAACGAAACCCATGAACGACGAGGTCCCACATCCCGATCAGCTCGACGGTGCCCTGCATCCGCGCGATACCCCCGCCCTGATCGGACAGGCGGAGGCCGAGGGTGGATTCCTGGAGGCCTGGAACAGCGGCAAGCTGCATCACGCCTGGCTGCTGAGCGGTCCGCGCGGCGTGGGCAAGGCGACCCTGGCCTGGCGGATTGCACGTTTTGTCCTGGCCACGCCCGATCCTGACGCGGGCGGCATGTTTGACACGCCTGCGCCCCGGACCCTGGACATAGATGCCGCTCATCCCGTTGCACGGCGCGTGGCCTCGGGCGGTGAAGGCGCGCTGAAATCCGTCACCCGCAGTGTGAACCCGGACACCAAACGGATGCGCAAGCAAATCGTGGTCGATGACATCCGCGCGCTGAACGGTTTTTTCCAGATGTCCGCCGCCGACGGGGGACGCCGCGTGGTGATCATCGACGATGCGGATGTGATGAACGTCAACGCCGCGAATGCCCTGCTGAAAATGCTGGAAGAACCGCCTGCGCGGGCCATTTTGCTGCTGATCAGCCACCAGCCCTCCGGGTTGCTGCCCACAATCCGGTCGCGCTGCCGCACCCTGCGGCTGGGCACGCTTGACCCCGGTCAGATGGCGGCAGCGCTTGCCGCCTCCGGCGTGGCGGTCGATGGCGATCCGGCGGCCCTGGCCGAACTTTCCGGCGGATCGGTCGGCGGGGCCCTGCGGCTGTCGCTGATGGGCGGGCTGCAGATCTATGCCGAACTGATCGACCTGCTGTCCTCGATGCCGCGCATGGACCGCGCCCGCGCCATCAAACTGGCCGAAGCCGCCGCCCAGCGCGGGGCGGAAGAAAAACTGAACCTGCTGTTCACCCTGGTCGAACTGATGCTGGCCCGGCTGGCACGGACCGGGGCCACAGGCGCGCCGCCCGCAATCGAGGCCGCAAGGGGCGAGGCACAGACCCTTGCGCGGCTGGCCCCCACGCCACATCAGGGCCGGATCTGGGCCAATCTGGCGCAACAGGTCTCCGACCGCGCGCAACATGGGCTGGCGGTCAACCTTGACCCTGCCGCGCTGGTCCTAGATACCCTGCTCAAGATCGCAGAAAACGCGCCGCGCTAGGATTACAGGCATGACCCCGCAGATCACCGACAGCCACTGCCACCTCGATTTTCCCGATTTCGAAGGCCAGTTGCCCCAGGTCATCGCCCGCGCGGCAGAAGCGGGTGTGACACGTATGGTCACCATCTGCACCAGGCTGCGCAATGAACCCGCCGTGCGCGCCATTGCCGAGGCACATGCGCCGGTCTTTTACGCCGCAGGCACCCACCCGATGTCCGCCGCCGCCGAACCGCTGGTCAGCCACGACGCGCTGATGGCGCTGACCCGCCACCCCAAGATGGTCGGCATCGGCGAAACCGGGCTGGACTATCATTACACCGCCGAAAGCGCGGAGGTGCAGAAGACCTCTTTGCGCATCCATATTGCCGCTGCGCGCGACTCTGGGCTGCCGCTGATCATCCATGCCCGCGACGCCGATGACGACATGGCCGCGATCCTGACCGAGGAATATGCAAACGGCGCATATCCCTGCGTCATGCATTGCTTTTCCTCATCGGCAGACCTGGCCCGCGCCGCGCTGGACCTGGGGTTCTACCTCAGCATGTCGGGCATCACCGCCTTTCCCAAATCGCAGGCGCTGCGCGACATCTTTGCCAATGCGCCGCTGGACCGTATCCTGGTCGAAACCGATGCCCCCTATCTCGCCCCGCCGCCGCACCGGGGCAAGACCAACGAGCCCGCCTTTACCGCCCATACCGCGCGCCGCGCGGCAGAGACCTTCGGCCTCGACTACGCCGATTTCGCCGCGCGCACGCAGGAAAACTTCGACCGCCTGTTCAGCAAGGCTGCGCAGTTCGAAAAGGCCGCCTGATGGCCGAGATGCGGGTCACGATACTGGGCTGTGGATCCTCGGGCGGCGTGCCCCGTCTTGGCGGGCACTGGGGCGACTGCGACCCCGGGGAGCCGCGCAATCACCGCCGTCGCTGTTCCGCGCTGGTGGAGCGGATCACCGACGCAGGAACCACCACGGTGCTGATCGACACCTCCCCCGACATGCGCAGCCAGTTGCTTGACGCAGGCGTGGGGCGGCTGGACGGGGTGCTTTATACCCATGCCCATGCCGATCACGTGCACGGGCTGGACGATCTGAGGATGATCGTCATCAACATGCGCGCGCGCCTGCCGGTCTGGGCCGATGCCCCCACCCGCGCCGCCCTGCTGGAGCGGTTCGGCTATGCCTTTATCCGGCCCGAAGGGTCGATGTATCCCCCGATCCTGGAAATGAACGACATCGACGGCGATGTGACCATCGACGGGCCCGGCGGCGCGCTGACCTTTTCGCCCTTTCTGGTCAATCACGGCGGCATGGACGCGCTGGGATTCAAGATGAACAATGTCGCCTATCTGCCTGATGTGGTGAGCATTCCCGAAGATGCCTGGTCCCAGTTGCAAGGGCTGACCTGCTGGATCGTCGACGCCCTGCGCCGGGCACCGCATCCGACCCACAGCCATCTGGCGCGGACCCTGGACTGGATCGCAGAGCTGACGCCGGACCATGCGGTGCTGACCAACATGCACAACGATCTCGACTACCGTACCCTTGCCGCCGAAACCCCTGACCACATCGAACCCGCCTATGACGGCATGGTGTTGCGTTTTCCCCTGACCTGACCTCTTTTTGGCTCCAAATATTCCCACGGGGGTCCGGGGGTGTGAAACCCCCGGCGCTCCCGGCAACGTGAAAGCGCTGATTGTGCAGAACCTTCTCGACGTCATCCTGCCTGTCTTCCTGGTCATCGGCTTTGGCTATTTTGCCGTCTGGCGCGGGCTGTTCCCGATCTCCGGCATTGATGGGGTCATGAAATTCACCCAGAACTTCGCCATCCCCTGCCTGCTGTTCCAGGCGATTGCGAAACTGGACCTTGGCAGTGATTTCGACCCCGACCTGCTGATCAGCTTTTATGCCGGGGCCGCAATCTGCTTTGCGCTGGGGATCTTTGGCGCGCGGTTGTTGCTGCAACGGCCCTGGGAAGATTGCGTGGCAATCGGGTTTTGCTGCCTGTTCTCCAATTCGGTCCTGCTGGGCCTGCCCATCGCGGAACGCGCCTATGGGCCGGATGCCCTGACCGGCAACTATGCGATCATCGCCCTTCACTCGCCGTTTTGTTACGGGCTGGGCATCACCGTAATGGAGGTTGTGCGCAACCGGGGCCAGTCCACGGTGAAACTGGCAGGTGCTGTCGGGCGGGCGATGTTCAGCAATGCGCTGGTGCTGGCCATCCTGGCCGGTTTTGCCTTCAACCTGACCGGTCAGACGATCCCCGGCGTTGTCGATGACGCCCTGTCGCTGATCGCCCGCGCCGCCCTGCCCGCCGCACTTTTTGCGCTTGGGGGCGTGCTGATCCAATACAGGCCCGAAGGCGACAAGATCGCCATCGCCATGGTCTGCATGATCGCCCTGCTGGTGCATCCCGCGCTGGTCTGGAGCTTTGGCACGGCCCTGTCGCTGCCGCAGGATGGCTTCCGCTCCGGCGTGCTGACAGCGGCCATGGCACCGGGGTTCAACGCCTATATCTTTGCCAATATGTACGGCAAGGGCCGCCGCGTCGCCGCGTCATCCGTGCTGATCGCAACCGGCGCGTCCCTGCTGACAGTCTGGATGTGGCTGGAAATACTGGCCTGACACTGCCCCGGCTTCTCAGCCCGCCCATTGCCTGCCGCCATCCATATCGATCACCGTGCCGGACAGATATTGCACCCTGGGGCTGGCCAGCATGACGGCAAGGTCCGCCACCTCCTGCGGGTGGGCAGGCCGACCAAAGGGATATTGGTCCGGGTTCAGCAATTCCGCCCAGCGGTTTTCGTCTCCGAACTGCTCACGCGCCTCGCTGCGAAGCCTGTCTGTCATGCGGTCGGTCCGCGTCGCAGAAGGATTGATGCCAAAGACACGCAGGTTGTCCTGCGGGGTTTCCGCACCCAGCGCATTGGTAAAGCCGATCAGGGCCGCATTCCCGGCCGCACCGATGATATAGGAGGGCCGCACAGCCCGTCCGCCCATCCCGATGACATTGATGATCGTGCCGGATTTCCTTTCGCGCATCCGGGGGGCATAGAGCATGCAAAGGTGGATATACCCCCATACCTTCAGCTCGAACCCTGTGCGCCAGTCTTCCATGCTGCGCGCGGAAAGCGGCCCGGACTTGATGGCACCGGCATTGTTCACCAGAATGTCGATGTCCGGCGCCCGGTCAAACAGGGCCGCGCGTTCGGCCTCCTTCGACAGATCCGCCGTGATGTGGCCGATGATCCCGCCACTGTGTTCTCGTAACTCCTCGGCGGCGCTGCGCAACGCATCCTCCTGGCGAGAGACAAGTGTGATCCGCGCGCCCTCCTGCGCGAATGAACGCGCAATCGCCAGCCCGATGCCTTTCGACGCGCCGGTTACGAGAACATGCTTATCCTGCAGGTCGAGATCCATCAGCCCACCTCCGATACAGGGCCCCGGTCCAGCGCGGTTTCGCTGCGCTGACCACCGGCCAATTTGTGGCATGGACAGGGTAAGGACAATGCGCCCGGAGCCACAAGGCGATTATTGCCACCTGCGTCTTTAAGGGAAAACAGGGCGATCCAGAGGTTCCCCCATGCGATGGAGCCGCGAACCGATGCGCCCGTTCGAACAGGATTCGAATAGGCTCGAACAACCGGTTGCATAGTTTGATTTTGGGAAGTTGGTGCGGTCGGAGAGACTCGAACTCTCACGGGTGTTACCCCACAGCGACCTCAACGCTGCGCGTCTACCATTCCGCCACGACCGCACGCCATGGATGGTGAAGGCGGTTTAGACAAAGCCGCACGGCTTGTGAAGAGGAAAAGAAAACAAAAAGGCCCCCCGCAGCGCATCCGCTGCAGAGGGCCGTCACGCCCGGCCGTGCCGGGGTTATTCGCTGATCGAGAATGTGGGCAAAGCGCTGTCGGAAGCCGGTTGCGGTGTCGGCAGGGCAGAGCCCTGAACCCCGCCTGAACGGCTTGCCGCGGCGCGGATCAGTTCCGTCCGCTCGGGCTGACCGGGGACAAAGACCGCCGCGGCACCGGAATCGGCAGCGGCAAGGCCTGCCTGATACCAGCTTTGCGCCATGTCCACACGTTTGGCGGGGCCGAAGCCCTGGCTCAGGTGGTGGCCCATCAGCTCGCCATAGACGCCTTCACCCAATGCATAGAGCAGAAGGGCAGAGCCCACGGCCACATCCATGTTGTCGGTGCGATAGCCGACGCCGAGACAGATCTTGGCCGTGCCCTGAAGCTGTGCAGGCGACATGCCTGTGGTCAGCACAAATGCCGAAACGTCCTGCACCACCGCCTCGCGCGGTTTCAGCGACAGGGCCGCGACCTTGTCCTTCATCGCGGGGCCGAAACCGGCGCATTGCTGGGCGATCTGATCGGGGGTGAACCCCTGGATCTGGCTGACCAGCTCTTCCGATTCGGCAATGGCATAGGTCCGCGCCAGGCAGAATTGCTCGTTCAGCGCCACATTCGGGTCCGTCATGCTGGCCAGCGTGGTAAAGCCGCCATTGGTGTTGGTGATCAGCGACACCGTGTTGCAATGCGATGCAAGCGAGGCCTGGGTCCCTGCCCCGAGGAAGTTCGGCAAGCCGCCGGTGCCGGCATCAGGTGCAGGCGTCGGAGCAACCGCGGCGGCAAGAGAACTCATCCCGGAGAGCGGTGCCGCCGGTGCTGTGGCCGCCATTGTGGCGCCGGACTGCGGCACCTGCTGCGGTGCAACGACGATGGTCGTCGTGGGCGCAGCCCCATTGCCCGCCGGTGACTGGCCCGCCATTTCCGCGCGATAGGTCTTGAGCAGACCACGGGTGCCATCCGGCGTCGCCGCGACCTGCTGCTGAACCGCATATCCCCCGGCCTGCGCGCGGTTGTAGCTGGAAATCAGCAGGTTCTGCTCAAAGGCGGAAAGCTGCCCGGTAACGGGATATCCGAGGTAGGCCTGGTACTGTGACACCGCATTGCGGGTCTTGCGCCCCAGCTGGCCATCCACCGACCCCGCATCAAAGCCGAAATAGTTCAGCGATGCCTGGATGCTCTTGCCTTCCTGGGTGGAGGGCAGCGATGACCGCGTGGATTTCTTGCGATAGGTGCGCCGCGTGGTTGTCCGCCGCTGCTTTTTCGCATTGGCCCCCACGATGCCCCCGATGATGGCGCCTGCAATGAAATCGCCTGCATCCGCTTCGACCCGCTCTGCCGGAATAACCGCCACTGAAAGGGCGAGAACAGCCCCTGTCATCAATTTGTAAATCATATGTCCGCTCCGAAAATGAATCGTTTTATGGGTATTGTGAAAAGGCTAACACAACATAATCCGGCCCGGGAACCTTTTTGGTCCGATTTGCCGCTGCGAATATTGAAAATTTGCGCAGGGACACCGAAGTACGAAGCTGAATGCCAGCCGAAAGGATACGCCAATGACCGATACCGCCCCTCCCCCGCAGGACAAAGTCGTGCAGGTCGATATCGTGTCTGATGTCATGTGCCCCTGGTGCATCGTCGGCTACAAGCAGCTTGAGCAGGCCCTCGCGATGACCGGGGCTGGCGCCTTTATCCGCTGGCATCCGTTTGAGCTGAACCCCGCCATGCCCGCCGAAGGGCAGAACCTGACCGAGCATATCGCCGAGAAATACGGTGCCAGTGCCGCCCAGTCTGCCGAAAACCGCAGGCGGCTGGTGGATCTGGGCAATGATCTGGGGTTCACCTTCAATTTCGACGCGGACAGCCGCATCGTGAATACCTTTGCCGCGCATCAGCTGCTGGACTGGGCGCAGGAAGCACACTTGCAGCACCCCCTGAAACTGGCGCTTTTCGATGCGCATTTCACGCGGGGGCGCGATGTGTCGGATCATGAGGTCTTGGCAGAGGTTGCGGCCTCGGTCGGTCTTGACCACGATGCGGCCCGCGCCGTGCTGGAGAGCGGCAGCCACGCAGCAGAAACCCGCAAGCGCCAGGAATTCTGGACATCGCGCGGTATATCGGGCGTGCCTTCGATGGTATTTGACGAACGCTATCTGCTGACCGGCGCGCAGGGTGCCGAAACCTATGCGCGGATGCTGACCAAGGTGCTGAGCGAAAAGCACGCGGCCTGACCGGCCAAGGCCGGTCCGGAAACGCGGTGCTGTCTCAGATGCCGTTCACGGGCACCTTGAGCATCAGGTTGCCGTCCTTGTCCCGGGGCAGTTCGCCGGCACGCATGTTCACCTGAAGCGACGGGATGATCAGCTTTGGCACCGCCAGTTGCGCGTCCCGTTCGGTTCTGAACTTGATGAAATCCTCGCGGGTCTTGCCCCCGCCGACATGGATGTTGTCCGCCTTTTGCGCGGCAACCGTGGTTTCCCACTGGATCGCGCGGCCATTGGGGCCGTAATCGTGGCACATGAACAGGCGCATCTCGTCGGGAAGGGACAGCACCTTCTGGATGCTGTCATAAAGCTGGCCCGCATCGCCGCCGGGGAAATCCGCCCGCGCCGAACCGCCATCGGGCATGAACAGCGTATCCCCCGCAAAGGCCACATCACCCATCACATGCACCATGCAGGCCGGGGTATGGCCCGGCGTGTAGATGGCAAAGCAGGTCATCTCGCCCACCTTGTATGTGTCACCGTCCTTGAACAGCGCATCGAACTGCGAGCCATCGCGCTGGAATTCGGTGCCTTCGTTGAAGATCTTGCCGAAGGTTTCCTGCACCACCATGATCTTTTCACCGACGCCGATCCTGCCCCCCAGTCTTTGCTGGATATAGGGCGCCGCGCTGAGGTGGTCGGCGTGGACGTGGGTTTCGATGATCCAGTCCAGCTTCAGGCCCTTGCTCTCGATCTCGGCGATCAGGGCATCGGCGTGGTCATAGGTGATGCGGCCTGCGGCATAGTCGATGTCCATCACGCTGTCGATGATGGCGCAATGCACGCTTGCCGGATCGCGCACGATATAGCTGATGGTGTTTGTCGCCTCGTCAAAATGCGCCGAGACCTCGGGTTTGACGGACATGTCCACGGGATAGGTCATTGGATTTCCTCCATTACGCTGTGACATCGGACCTGCGCGACAGGGCCATCTGCATGAGCTTTGCAATCACGATACCGCCAATCAGCGCGGCAACAAAGATCACAACTTCGGCCTGCCCTGTTCCCAATGCGGGCAACGCGCCGCCGGGGCAGAAACCGGCAATGCCCCAGCCGATCCCGAAGGTTGCGGAACCCGCGATCAGCGGCAGATCGAAGTCGCGGCTTGCGGGCAGGTGAAAGCGGGTGTCAAGCAGCGGCACGGGGCGTTTCAGCACCACGCGGTAGCCGATGAAGGTGACAATCAGCGCGCCGCCCATGACAAAGGCCAGGCTGGGGTCCCAGCTGCCCGCGATGTCGAAAAAGTTCAGGACCTTGGCCGGGTTGGCCATGCCGGAAATCGAGATGCCGACCCCGAAAATCACGCCGATCAGATAGCAGATGACAATGCGCATGGCTCAGCCCCCCATCACATGGCGCAGCAGATAGACCGTGATGCCGGTGGACAGCATGAAGGTCAGCGTCGCCAGGATGGAGCGGGGTGACAGCCGCGCCATGCCGCAGACCCCATGGCCCGAGGTGCATCCCGCCCCAAAGGTCACGCCCACCCCGACAATCAGCCCGCCGATGACCAGCATCATGCGGGAGACCGGAACCTGCACCTGCGGAAATTCACCCGTGACCAGCATCACGACAAAGGGACCGCTGACCATCCCCGCCACGACTGCCGCCCGCCAGGACCAATCGGCAAAGCCCGCAGGCGCCAACAGACCGGCCAGAACGCCGGTTGCCCCCATGATCCGACCCATCAGCCCCATCAGCAATACGGCAGCCAGACCGATCAGCGCGCCCCCTGCAAGGGATTGAAAAGGTGTGAAAGCGGTTTCCATCACCACCCCCTCCGCGCCGGACCAATGACAGCAGTATCAAGATGGCCTTTGTTCAACGACATGCGCGGGGTCCTTTCCCAAAGCCCGGCGCCCGTCTGGGGAACCTCGACGCGCAGGCAGGATAAACATTCAAAAGTCATTATATGTTTTTCCATGCAGAGTTTCAACCATTCTGAGGCGGGCAGCCCCGGCAACGTGTGATCTTGTCGCGCCTGCCGATCGCGCCTAAACATCCGCCATGGTGGAATGGATTGTCACGGACGGGTTGACCGACTACCGCGCCGCGGAGGCGTGGATGGAAGCGCGCGTGGCCGCGATCAGCGCTGGTGAGGCCGAGGAATGCATCTGGCTGGTCGAACATCCGCCGCTTTACACCGCCGGCACCTCTGCCCGGGCGGAGGATCTGACCGATCCGGGTCGCTTTCCCGTTCATGATTCCAAACGGGGCGGGCAATATACCTACCACGGGCCGGGCCAGCGCGTCGCCTATGTGTTGCTGGACGTTGCCGCGCGCGGCCGCGACGTGCGCTGCTTTGTCCGCCAGCTGGAGGATTGGGTGATCACCACGCTGGAGCAGTTCAACGTCAGCGGAGAAATCCGCGCAGGCCGCGTTGGCGTCTGGGTGCAGCGCCCGGAAAAGACGCCACAGCCCGACGGCACCCCGGCAGAGGACAAGATCGCCGCCATCGGCATCCGCCTGCGGAAATGGATCAGCTTTCACGGCATCAGCATCAATGTGGAACCGGATCTGGAGCATTTTTCCGGTATCGTCCCCTGCGGGATCAGCGACCACGGGGTCACCTCGCTGGTGGACCTTGGGCTGCCGGTCAGCATGGCCGATGTCGACGTGGCCCTGCATGCGGCCTTCGATCAGGTGTTCGGCCCCCTGCCCGCCGTGACCGTCTGAGCGAAAGCCCGCAACCCTCTGACCTTCCCCGCCCGCTTCGAAAAACCGCGCCGCAGCCGCAAAATAACCCCACCCTGCGACACCTCGCCCATTGCCCCCTGCGCCAAGCCGCTTTAGAACGGCTCTCAATCCGCACCGCATGACAGCCGACAGGCGTGGTGTGACCCATGAGTTCAAGTTTCAGGAGGCACCGCATGGCAGACGCAGCCATTCAAGGCCATGACCACCACGACGAGCGCGGTTTCTTCACCCGCTGGTTCATGTCCACCAACCACAAAGACATCGGTATTCTGTACCTCGTCGTCTCCGCGCTTGCGGGTTTCGTGTCGGTGGGCTTCACCGTCTACATGCGCCTTGAGCTGATGAACCCCGGGGTTCAGTACATGTGTATGGAAGGCGCACGGATGTTCGCCGATTCTGCGGCCACCTGTACGCCAAACGGGCATTTGTGGAACGTGCTGATCACCGGCCACGGCATCCTGATGATGTTCTTTGTGGTGATTCCGGCGCTGTTCGGCGGTTTTGGTAACTATTTCATGCCCTTGCAGATCGGCGCGCCTGACATGGCGTTCCCGCGGCTGAACAACCTTTCCTTCTGGCTTTACGTTGCCGGTACAACCCTTGCGGTCTGTTCCGTGCTGGCACCGGGTGGCAACGGCCAGGCCGGTTCCGGCGTTGGCTGGGTGCTTTATCCGCCGCTCTCGGTGAAAGAAGGCGGCATGTCGATGGACCTTGCGATCTTCGCGGTTCACGTCTCCGGCGCCTCCTCGATCCTGGGCGCGATCAACATGATCACCACCTTCCTGAACATGCGTGCCCCCGGCATGACCCTGTTCAAGGTGCCGCTGTTCTCCTGGTCGATCTTTGTCACCGCCTGGCTGATCCTGCTGGCGCTGCCGGTTCTGGCCGGTGCAATCACCATGCTGCTGATGGACCGCAACTTCGGCTTTGCCTTCTTTGATCCGGCCGGCGGCGGCGACCCGATACTGTACCAGCACATCCTGTGGTTCTTTGGCCACCCGGAAGTCTACATCATCATCCTGCCGGGCTTCGGCATCATCAGCCACGTCATCGCGACCTTCTCGCGCAAGCCGATCTTCGGTTACCTGCCGATGGTCTGGGCGATCATCGCGATCGGCGCATTGGGTTTCGTCGTCTGGGCGCACCACATGTACACCGTCGGCATGTCGCTGAACCAGCAGGCCTATTTCATGCTGGCCACGATGGTCATCGCGGTGCCGACAGGGGTGAAGGTGTTCAGCTGGATCGCCACGATGTGGGGCGGCTCCATCGAGTTCAAGACACCGATGCTCTGGGCCTTCGGCTTTCTGTTCCTGTTCACCGTCGGCGGTGTGACCGGCATCGTTCTGTCCCAGGCCGCCGTGGACCGCTACTACCACGACACCTATTACGTGGTCGCGCACTTCCACTATGTGATGAGCCTTGGTGCCGTGTTCGCGATCTTTGCGGGGATCTACTTCTACTTCCCCAAGATGACGGGCCGCATGTATCCCGAATGGGCCGGCAAGCTGCACTTCTGGGCGATGTTCATCGGGGCCAACCTGACGTTCTTCCCGCAGCACTTCCTGGGCCGTCAGGGCATGCCGCGCCGCTACATCGACTATCCTGAGGCCTTTGCCTACTGGAACCACTGGTCCTCGATGGGCGCATTCCTGAGCTTTGCCTCCTTCCTCTTCTTCTTCGGGATCATCGCCTATGCGCTGACCCGCGGTGCGAAGGTGACGGCGAACAACCCCTGGAACGAATTCGCAGATACGCTGGAATGGACCCTGCCCAGCCCGCCGCCCGAACATACGTTCGAGCAGCTTCCGAAACAGGAAGACTGGGACATCAAGCACGGCCACTAAGGCATCTCAAATCGTCAGAAGGCCCCGACAACCGTCGGGGCCTTTTGCATTTGGCGTGATTGACAGCAGCGCCGCGCGCGTGGAACCTGACCGGACAACACTTGAGGTTCCCTTATGAAAAAGATACTTCTCGCCGCGACCTGCATCCTTGCCGCAGGCCCCGCCCTTGCATTCGACATCGGTTTTGACTGGTCAGGCCTGAAATCCTGCACAACGGAAAGCCCAACACTGTCGCCAACCCCGCATTTCAGGTCAGTGGCGTCCCCGCAGGTACGAAATTCATCCGCTTCAAGCTGACCGACCGCGACGTGCCCAATTACAACCACGGCGGCGGGGTGGTGGCCTATAACGGGCAAAAGGTCATCGCGCCCGGTGCCTTCAAGTACAAGAGCCCCTGCCCGCCCAGCGGCCGCCATACCTATGAATGGACCGCAACCGCCCAGACCAAGAAGAACGGCGGCGCGCTGGCCAGCGCCCGTGCGGCACGCAAATATCCATGAGCGTCGCTGTCACCGCGCTCTACACCGCACTTGTGGCGCTGTTGTTCCTGATCCTGAGCACACGGGTCATCCTGTACCGGCGCGCCAACAGGATCTCGCTGGGGGATGTCGGCGACAAGGCCCTGATCAAGCGGATGCGCGCACAGGCCAATTGCGGCGAATATGCCCCCATCGGTCTGATGCTGCTGCTGGTCAGCGAATTGAGCGGCGCCCCCGCCCTCGCGCTTCACCTGATGGGCATGACCCTGCTGGCGGGGCGATTCCTGCATGCGGCGGGCTTTTCCGCCACCCCGCAAAAGATGATCCTGCGGCAGGTCGGCATGGCGATGACACTGGCCATGATCCTGTTCAGCGCTCTGGGCCTGATCGGACATACGCTGTTCTGAACGGCGCGGGGGAAGTTTGAAAAAATTTCGCCTCAAACCGCCTTTTCCCTCTTGCGGCGCGCGGCTGGGATGGGTATCTCCCCCTCACCCAAGGAAGCGGGCGTAGCTCAGGGGTAGAGCATAACCTTGCCAAGGTTAGGGTCGGGCGTTCGAATCGCCTCGCCCGCTCCAATGGGTCCTTTTGAAACAGACCGCCATTTGGCGGTCTTTTTCGTTTCTGGCCGGTTGCATTTCACTCTTCACCTTCCGGCGATTTTTCGCTGCTCGGTGCGTCCCGAGCCATCAACATCGCGATCACCCTGTCACAACCAGTTTGTCCGCTTCTCAGATTTCTGCTACATTGACGGGAATATTGACGGCTTTTTTTGATCTTCCGCTTTCTTGACCTATCCGTTTCCTCCTGCTGCGGCCCCGCCAAACAGCGCGGGCTTTCGTGATTTCAGATAAAAGGACTGATCCAATGCCCGATTATACAGGAACAAATCTTCCCGACCTTTACGACTTCAACGGCCTTTCCGGCGGCGAGACGATTGATGGCCTTGGCGGGCAGGACACCATTGACGGCAGCTCGAACAACAACAACTACCTCTATGATCTGGAAAACAACATCATCAGCCTGACCAATGGTACGTTTCTGGCGACCTTGCTGAACTTCGAAGAAGTGATTGGGGGCAACGGCAATGACATCATCATCGGCGGCACCCAATCGGTGGCGTATAATCTGGACGGAGGTGCAGGCAATGACACCATCTCGCCGGGGAGTGGCGGGATCTTTAATGGCGAAGAATACATCGGCGGCAGCGGCACAGATGTTCTGGATTTCTCCAATCTGACCACGGATTTTGTCATCGACGCGAATACCGGGAGCTTTAACACAGGCAGTTTCACCGCGACGATTTCGGGCTTTGAAGAAATCTTTGCCGGGAGCGGCAATGACTTCATCCGCGAGCAGACTGGCGTGCAATCAACGCTTCATGGCGGGCTCGGCAATGACACGCTTGCCACGGCAGGCTCCGGGGTCGGTGGTGGCGAAGTGTTCGACGGCGGTGCAGGCACCGACATGTTCGATTTCACAAATCAATCCACCGCATATCTTGCCGATCTGCTGAACGGCGTGTTCTCTCTCGTCGCGGGTGGTTTTGAAACCACGCTGACCAGCATCGAAGCGGTCGCCGCCGGGAGCGGCAATGATTCCCTGGTCGCGGGCGACAACCTCAATGCGGTCTACAGTTTGTTCGGCAATGGCGGCAATGACACGATCCTGGCGCGCGTCGGCGAACTGGTGAACGGGGAGACCTACAACGGCGGTGAAGGCGTCGATACTTTCAACTTTACCGGTTTCACCGGAGACTATCGCCTGAACACCGAAATCGGCACCTTTCGGAATGCCAATGGCAGTGCGACCGGGACGGCTGCGAATTTTGAAATTATCCTGGCCGGAACCGGCAGCGACCTGATCGGCGGGAACAGCACGGATCAGCGCATCGAGGGCAATGCCGGGAACGACACCATCTTTGGCGGCGAAGGCGCGGATACGATCCTGGGTGGCAGCGGGCAGGATGTCCTGCGCGGCGACGACGGCGCAGATAGCATGGACGGCGGTGCCGGCAATGACCACATGATCGGCGGCGATGGCGTCGACAACCTGCTTGGCCAGGCCGGCAATGACACCCTGATCGGCGGCGACGGGTCGGACTTTCTGGATGGGGGGGATGACAACGACCTGATCACGGGCGACGTCGGCAACGACACGGCGGTTGGCGGTCTTGGCAACGACACCATCATCGGCGGCAATGGCTTTGACAGGCTGTCAGGCGGTGCGGGCGATGACCGTATCGACGGCGGGGCACAGGCGGACAACCTGTTTGGTGACAACGGCAATGATACGCTGTTGGGCGGAGCAGGTTTCGACAGGCTGTTTGGCGGCAACGGCAATGACCTGGCCTATGGCGGCGACGCTGCGGACGGGGTCTTTGGCGAAGCGGGCAACGACACGCTGTTCGGCCAGGGTGGCAACGACCGTTTCTTTGGCGGCTCCGGCAATGACGTGATCGACGGCGGCGGCGACAATGACACCATCTATGCCGGTGCAGGGTTTGACACCATCGTCGGCAGCACTGGAAACGATGAACTATGGGGTCTGTTCAACGCCGATGTCTTTATCTTCGCGGACTTCGGCGGAGGTTTCGGCCAGGACACGATCGCCGATTTCGCCGCCACCAATGTGTTCGAGCGGATCGACCTCAGCCGGGTCGCCTCTATCACCAACCTCAGCGATCTTCTGAACAACCACACCAGCCAGGTCGGCTCGAACGTGCTGATCGACGCAGGCGGGGGCAATACGATCACCTTGCTGAACGTCAGTCTGGGCGATCTGGACGCAACGGATTTCATTTTCTGATCCTACCGGACAACAGAATCTCGGGGCGGCCACGCCGTTCCCCGAGCCTCTGCCCCTTCGCTGCCGCATCACCCTATTCACACGCCGGGTTCAACAACCGGCCAAAAGTTGTGCAAAGCGCCGAACTTGCGGGCAACAATTATGCAGATCGCCCTGTTGCCGCCCGAAATCGACTGCAAATTCTAGTGAATCGCCAAGCGCTTCCCGCCTAGTAACGCTGCCCAATCCGGGCAAAAGCGCCGCGCGGGGGCCATCTTGGCAGATACTTCCCCCACGCGACTACAACAACAGTTGCGGGGTCTGACTACACGGGTCGGCCACCGGTTGGGAAGGACCGTTCGCGGTATTCCGATCGTCCGCAGCGACAACCGGGATGTTTGATAAATGAAACTTAAAACCTCTGCTCTTGTGACTGGCGCCTTGCTGGGCTCCGCCGTCATGGCTGCCGCCGAATGCGCCGACCCCGTGAAGGTCGGCGTGCTGCACTCCCTTTCCGGGACAATGGCGATTTCCGAAACCACCTTGAAAGACACCATGCTGCTGCTGATCGAAGAACAGAACGCCAAGGGCGGTGTTCTGGGATGCCAGATCGAGGCGGTTGTGGTCGATCCGGCGTCTGACTGGCCGCTCTTTGCCGAAAAGGCGCGCGAACTGCTGACAGTGCATGATGTGGACGTGATCTTTGGCAACTGGACCTCAGTCAGCCGCAAATCGGTGCTGCCGGTGATCGAAGAACTGAACGGCCTGCTGTTCTACCCGGTGCAATACGAAGGGGAGGAAAGCTCCAAAAACGTGTTCTACACCGGTGCCGCGCCGAACCAGCAGGCGATCCCCGCGACCGATTATTTCCTTGAGGAACTGGGCGTCGAGAAATTCGCGCTGCTGGGAACCGATTACGTCTATCCGCGCACCACGAACAACATCCTTGAAAGCTATCTGAAGTCCAAGGGGATCGCGCAGGAAGACATCTTTGTGAACTACACGCCCTTTGGCCATTCCGACTGGGCCACCATCGTGGCCGATGTGGTGGCACTGGGCGCGGACGGCAAGCAGGTCGGCGTGATTTCCACCATCAACGGTGACGCCAACATCGGGTTCTACAAGGAACTGGCAGCGGCGGGCATCTCTGCTGATGACATCCCCGTGGTGGCCTTCTCCGTGGGTGAGGAAGAACTGTCCGGCCTCGATACCTCCAACCTTGTCGGACATCTGGCGGCCTGGAACTATTTCCAATCGGCAGAATCCGAGGTCAACGACGCCTGGATTGCCGCCTGGAAGGCCAAGATGGGCGACGACCGCGTGACCAACGACCCGATGGAGGCGCATTACATCGGCTTCAACATGTGGGTGAACGCGGTTGAAGCGGCAGGCACCACCGATGTGGATGCGGTGCGCAGCGCGATGTACGGGCAGGAATTTCCGAACCTGACCGGGGGCACTGCGGTGATGCTGCCGAACCACCACCTGGCCAAACCGGTGCTGATCGGTGAAATCACCGCCGATGGCCAGTTCGATATCGTCAGCCAGACCGACGAAGTGCCGGGCGATGCCTGGACAGACTTCCTGCCGGAATCGGCTGTCCTGACATCGGATTGGAAGGACCTTGGCTGCGGCATGTACAACACCGAAACCAAGTCCTGCGTGCAGCTGACATCCAACTACTGAACCGGGTGCGGCGCGGGGATACCCCCCGCGCCGACTGTCCTGAAGAATGATTGGCTTTCCCTGATGCTTCGTCTGTTTCTCCTGGCCCTGGCGCTTTGCCTGTCCCTTCCCGCTGGCGCACAGGCACAAAGCCTGCAACCCATCCTGCAGACCCATGCCGACGAAGTTCTCAAGCCCGGTCGGCGCAGTGTCGATGTGGTGCTGGTGGATCTGGTGGCCAGCGGCCTGCCGCAGGTGGTTCCCTTTCTGGAGGCCTGGCGCGACCGCGAGATCGTGCAGCGCGATGAAGACGGGCAATTCTTCCGCCGCAAGGGCGGTGATCTTATCGATCTGGATACCGCTGCGGTTGCAGGCCCCGCCGCCGGGACAAAGCTGACCGAAGCCCGCCCCAACGGCGGTGTGCGCCGCGCGATCAGCGAGGCACTGGTGCAGTTCCAATTGTCCGACCCCGATATCGGCAAGCGCCGCGCGGCTGTCGACGCGATTGCCCGCAGCATGGACGCCAGTCAGCTTGGCCCGCTGACCGCCGCCATCGAGACGGAGACCGACCCCGAGTTGAAACATGTGAAATCGCGGCTGGCCGGGATGCTGGGCGCGCTTTTTGCCAGCACCCCTGACGGGCGCGTTGCCGCCATCAACGCGCTGTCGGGGGATCTGTCCGTCGATGTGCGTGCCGTGCTCAACACCATCCTTTCCACCCAGGATGACGTGGCAAAGGACCTGCCGGAAGGTGCCAATATCGCGCGTATCCTCAAACCCGGCACCGATCTGACCCCGCAGCACGCCTATGCGCGGCTCGCGGCTGCCGGGCTGGCGCCCGCCCTTGTGACCCGCAGTGACATCCGCACCGCCCTGATCGCAAACATCGTCGATGGTACGGTGGCTGGCACAGCCGTTGCAGCGCTGGACAATGACGCTGATCGTGCCGCCGCCTATGACGCGCTGGCCGCCAATGGCGCGGTGCCGCCCCGCGTGAGCGCCGAGGCCGAGGCGGAGGCGATTGAAAGCCACGTCTTCTTCCAACGCTATGCCGAAACTGACCCCGCCGTCACCGATGCCGCCCGGTCCGTGCTGAACGGCATCGAAACGCGGGTGTCCTTCAGTCAGGCCGCCGATCTGGGCCTTGATGCGCTTTCGCTGGCCTCGATCTACTTTCTGGCCGCCATCGGGCTGGCCATCACCTTTGGCGTCATGGGCGTGATCAACATGGCGCATGGGGAATTCATCATGATGGGAGCCTATACCGGCTTTGTCGTGCAGCAGTTTGTCCCCGACTACACCGTTTCGATCATCATTGCCCTGCCGCTGGCCTTTGCCCTGACATTTGCAGCCGGCGTGGCGATGGAGCGGCTGGTGATCCGCCATCTTTATCACCGTCCACTGGAGACTCTGCTGGCCACCTTCGGCATTTCCATCGCGTTGCAACAGCTTGCCAAGAACATCTTTGGCACCCAGGCGCGGCCCCTGACCTCGCCCGGCTGGCTGGACGGGGCGCTGGTGATCAATGACGTGATCGCCATCAGCTATATCCGCATCGCGATCTTTGTCCTGGCGCTCATGTTTCTGGCGCTGATCCTGCTGGTGCTGAACCGGACCCGCCTGGGGCTTGAGGTGCGCGCGGTGACACAGAACCCCGGCATGGCGGCCTCCATGGGGATCAACCCGGACCGGATCAACATGCTGACCTTTGGTCTGGGATCGGGCATCGCGGGAATCGCGGGCGTGGCCATCGGGCTTTACGCAAAAGTCACCTCCGAGATGGGGGCCGATTACATCGTTCAAAGCTTCATGACCGTGGTCGTGGGCGGTGTCGGCAATGTCTGGGGCACGCTTGCCGGGGCCTCGATGATCGGCTTCCTGCAAAAGGGCATCGAATGGCTGAACCCGTCCAACACCCTGGCGGCGCAGACCTACATGATCCTTTTCATCATTCTTTTCATCCAGTTCCGTCCCAAGGGCATTGTCGCCCTCAAGGGCCGGGCGGCAGCAGATTGAGGCTTCACATGATGCATGAACGCGGTATCCTGAGGGTTCAATCCCATTCAATCACGGATATTTCAGATGAAGGTCTTTTACACATTGCTCGGGTTCATTCTGCTGGCCACATCGGCGCAGGCGGATGGCTATGGGTTCAGAACACCCTCGGGCAATATCTATTGCAACGGCTCTCTGGATGGCGGCGACATCAGCTGCACCATCGCGGAACGGTCATCGGGGCCGGTTCTGCCCCGGCCCGGCTGGTGCAATGGCTACTGGGGGCACACCTTCACGCTGAACCGCTATGGTCCGGTGCAGATGGAATGCAGTCAGGCCGCGCCGCGCAAATCAAGCTACACCGATGTGGCGCCCTATGGCGAAACCGGGCATTTCGCAGAGATCACCTGCCAGTCGGAGCGCAGCGGGCTGACCTGCCGCAATGCAGAGGGACATGGCTTCATGCTGTCGCGACGGGTGCAGCAGATCTTCTGACGCCCCGCGCAGGGAGGGTCGCGCCATGAGACGCAGTTTCATCGCGCAGAACCCTTCCATCCTGTGGTTTCTCTGCGCGCTCGCGCTGTTCACGCTGGGGGTCACCATCCTGTCCGAAGGTCTCGGCATCGGCGTGATCTCCACCTCTTTCGTCAAGACATTGGGCAAGACGCTGTGCCTGTGCCTGATCGCCATCGCGATGGATGTGGTCTGGGGCTATTGCGGCATTCTCAGCCTGGGGCATTTCGCCTTCTTCGGGATCGGCGGCTATGCCATCGGCATGTGGCTGATGTATGCACGCACCGAGGGCATCGTGCTGGGCAGCCTTGCCGGTCAGCCCCTGCCCCCCACCCCGGCAGAGATTTCGGACGCCATCGGCAACCAGATCTTCGGCGTGGTGGGCAGTTCGGAATTTCCGCTGATCTGGGCCTTTGCCGACAATCTGTTCCTGCAACTGCTGATGGTCGTGCTGGTTCCCGGCCTGCTGGCGCTGGTGTTCGGCTGGCTGGCCTTCCGCAGCCGGGTGACCGGTGTCTACCTGTCGATCCTGACCCAGGCGATGACCCTGGCGCTGTCGCTTTACCTGTTCCAGAACGACAGCGGGCTGCGTGGCAACAACGGGCTGTCGGGCCTGCAGAACATCCCCGGGTTCGAGCAGACCTCGCAGGCCGCCCTGTCGCTGGTGTTCTTCCTCGTCTCAGCCCTGGCGCTTGGCGCGGGCTATCTGTTCTTTGCCTGGGTGGTGTCAGGCAAGATGGGCAGCGTGGTGAAGGGCATTCGCGACAATGAGGCGCGGGTGCGCTTCCTGGGCTACCACGTGGAAAGCTACAAGCTGTTCATCTTTACCATAACCGCCATCGTGTCGGGCATCGCCGGGGCGCTTTATTACCCGCAGGCGGGCATCATCAACCCCGGAGAGATCGCGCCCATCGCCTCGATCTATCTGGCGGTCTGGGTCGCCATCGGCGGGCGGGGGCGGCTTTACGGGGCGGTCATCGGTGCCGCCTTCGTGTCGCTGCTGTCGTCTTGGTTCACCGGCGGCGGGGCGCCGGACATCAACCTGTGGGTCTACACGATCCAATGGACGAACTGGTGGCTGGTGCTGCTGGGCCTGAGCTTTGTCGCCGTCACGCTGTTCTTTCCCAAGGGCATTGGCGGGCTGTTCGATTATCTGGTGAGGAAACCGTCATGAGCATGCTGCTGGAGGTCAATGGCGTCACCGTCACCTTTGATGGGTTCCGGGCGATCAACAACCTGTCGATCAACTTTGCCGAGGGCGAATTGCGCGCCATCATCGGGCCGAATGGTGCGGGCAAGACCACTTTCATGGACATCGTCACCGGCAAGACAAAGCCGGACAAGGGCGCGGTGATCTGGGGCGAGCGCAACATTTCCCTGCTGGGCATGTCGGAAAGCGAAATTGCCAAGGAGGGCATCGGGCGCAAATTCCAGAAACCCACCGTGTTCGAGGATCAGACCGTGCGGCAGAACCTTGCCATGGCGCTGAAGAACCCGCGCGGGCCCTTTGCGGTGCTGACGCACAAGAAGACAGCGGCCAACGGCGCGCGTATTGAAAAGATCGCCGAAGAAATCGGTCTGAGCAACAGTCTGACCCGCGTCGCGGGCGAGCTGAGCCATGGTCAGAAACAATGGCTGGAGATCGGCATGCTGCTGGCGCAGGAACCCCGCCTGATGCTGGTGGATGAACCCGCCGCAGGCATGACGGCGGAGGAACGCGAAAAGACAACGGACATCCTGCGAGAAGCGGCAAAGACCCGCGCGGTGGTGGTGGTGGAACATGACATGGAGTTCGTGCGCCGCCTGGACTGCAAGGTCACAGTGCTGCACGAGGGCGCGGTGCTGGCCGAGGGGCGTCTTGAACATGTCACCGCCGATCCGACGGTCATTGATGTCTATCTGGGGCGCGGTCATGCTTGATATTGCGAATCTCGACCTGAAATACGGGCAAAGCCAGATCCTCTTCGACGTCTCCATGTCCGCGACTGTGGGGCAGATCACCGCCGTGATGGGCAACAACGGCGTGGGCAAGACCAGCCTGCTGAAGGCAATCGCGGGGCGACATCCGGCACAGGCGGAGCGGGCCGAGGTCGGCGGCGTTCCCCTGCCCCTGTCATCGGCCGTCCGGGCAGCGCGGACCGGCATCGCCTATGTCCCGCAGGGCCGCGAGGTCTTTCCGATGATGAGCGTTCTGGAGAACCTGCAATCCGGCTTTGCCTGCCTGCCTAAACCCGATCATGTGATTCCGGATCATATCTTTGAATTGTTCCCGGTCCTGCGTGACATGCAATCGCGGCGCGGTGGCGACCTGTCAGGCGGTCAGCAGCAGCAGCTGGCCATCGCCCGCGCCCTGATCACCCGCCCCAAGGTGCTGCTGCTGGATGAGCCGACGGAGGGCATTCAGCCCAATATCATCCAGCAGATCGGCGATGCGCTGGAACTGCTGCGCGGACAGGGGCAGATGGCCATCGTGCTGGTCGAACAGAATGCCGATTTCGCCTATCGGCTTGGTGACGCCTTTGTCGTGATGGAGGGCGGAAGGGTCAAGCAAAGCCGTGCCAAATTGGACTACCCCAAGGCAGATCTGATGAGCGATTTAGCGCTCTAATCCCGCAATACGCGAGGTTTCTTGCGTTTTACACAATCTTTAATTGCATTCCCGTCATAATTTCGCCCGCTTTTCCCGCTTAGGTGTAGCAAGCGCGGCCAATGAACGTTGCGTTGGTTGAGGCCTTCGTGTGGAAAGATAAAAGGTGATATATGCGACTTCTAGCCGTTGATGACGATCCGGTCGTACTTGAGCTCCTGACTGTCGTGTTCGGTCAGGATGATATGCCCGATATCACCTGCGCCCAGTCCGCCGATCAGGCGCTGACCATGCTGGAAGAAAACGACACCCGATTCGACTGCCTGATCCTTGATATCGAAATGCCGGGCATGAACGGAATTTCGCTTTGCCGCAAAATCCGCACCATGCCGGACTACCGCGAAACACCGATCCTCATGCTGACGTCTGTCAGGGACCGCATCAAGATCGAAAGTGCCTTTGCCGCCGGGGCCAACGACTATGTGACCAAGCCCTTTGACGTCAAAGAGATCACCACCCGGATCCGGGTGGCAAAACGGATGTCGGAAACCACCGAAAGCACGCCCCGTCTCGACCCGCTGTTGCCGGTGGCAGATGCCAGGAAGGGCGAACATACCTTTGGCATTGGCTGTCCCGTCCGTCTGATGCATCAGGAACAGCTGATCCTGCCCTTCTCGCTGGGCAATTACCTGTCGCAGCTCTCGCGTCAGGCGCTGAACGACTGCTGTGTCTTTGCGGTCCGGATCGAAGAGATCGAGACGCTGTACAACAATTGCACAAGCCAGGAATTTGCCGTTGCCCTGGGCGAAGTCGTCGATGCCATTGTCGAGGTGGTAGATCATCCCAACCTGCTGCTGGCCTATGAAGGCAAGGGCATCATTCTGGCCATCACCCAGGGGGCGGAACCGCCCGATTGGCCGGTGATCGAGGATCAGGCCCATGCGCTGCTGAATTCGGGTGCCGCGGTCTATGCCGATGGCACGCCAATGAACCTCAGAGTGTCGATCGGCAATCCGATCCCGCCCTATACCAACCGCAATCAACGGGTGAAAAAGACATTCGACCGCGCCACCGACCGCGCCATGATGCGCAGCCGCAGCAATGCGGCCCAAAGGTCGAAGATGAGCGGAAAATCACCGGCCGGCGTGTTCTAGGTCGTGTTGACATTCATTGTCGCCCACCCGCGCGAGACGGATTTTGCCGCTGGCGCCCTGATGTGAGCGCAGCAATGTGATCATTGGAAGCGAACATCCGGGATGGCAGAGGCAAAATCCGCCGCGCCCCGCAGGGGTTTCGCCAAAATTGCCCATTTCTGCGTTAAGAGAGCTTGAAATAGCTGGCTATTCCTGCGCTCTCTTGCCTGGAGCTGAGCAATTTTGGACTGAAACGGGTGGGCGACAATGAATGTCAACACGACCTAGAGCGCCCCGCCTTAATCTTGAATCGCCGATACCCTGCCGCGCTGCGCGCTCTCGGGACATCGGCGATACGGCCTGAATCAGGTTAAGGCGGGACGCTGTAGGTCAGCACCTCAGGCGCGCCCGGGCATGGCCTTGGCGCGCGGCGCTCAGTTGATTGGAAACTGGCTCAGGCAGCGGGCGGCGCTGCGGCGGTAGTCTTCCAGCGTTTCAGTCACCGATCGCCGGTCGCGCACCACCGCCATCGCCGCTTTTTTCTGCGCCCAGGTCCCGGTGACATGTTTTTCGAGGATCAGGACCGTCACGCCCAGCATCACCTCTTTTTCCTCCGCACTGATCAGCTCGGCCCCCGCAAGCGCCACGGCCGTCAGCGCCAGGGTATTGGAACAGCGCAGCGCCGCGGCCTCGCTGCCTTCATAGACCTTTTCGGCCGCAGTGCCCGGCCCGGCGACGCTGGAGAAAACAAGTGCCAGGGTTCCGAAAATTGCCTGACGCGCCATCAAAAGACCTTGAAGGTCATGGTGGTCATCGACCTTTCGATCCCCTCAATGGTCAGCAGATGGTCATTGATGAACACGCCGACATCCTCCCCCTTGGGGATATACAGCTTCATCAGCAGGTCGTATTCGCCCGAGGTCGAATAGAGTTCGGAATGGATCTCGCGCAGCGCAATTTCCTCGGCCACGCGGTAGGTTGTACCGGGGCGGCATCTGATCTGGATAAAAACACAGGTGGTCATCGGACTCTCGAAAATTGCGCTCTCCTCAGGCTGACACAAGGCCCGGTCGCCTGCAATCCCTCATCCGGTCTTGGCGTCGGGGCCAGCGCTGCTATAAGGCTGCTGACGCCAGCCAGAGGGGCCCGATATGCGCCAGACCAGCCTGACCCGCACCACCGCTGAAACCGATGTCAGCGTCGAGATCAATCTTGACGGCACCGGCAGCTATGACAACCAGACCGGCGTGGGTTTCTTTGATCACATGCTGGATCAACTGGCGCGCCACTCGCTGATCGACATGAAGGTCCGCGCCACCGGCGATCTGCACATCGACGACCACCACACGGTCGAGGATGTGGGCATCACGCTGGGCCAGGCGCTGGCCAAGGCGCTGGGGGACAAGCGCGGCATCCGGCGCTACGGGTCCTGTCTGCTGCCGATGGATGACGCCCTGGTGCGCTGCGCCCTTGACCTGTCCGCACGGCCCTTCCTGGTGTGGAATGTCGATCTGCCGACCGACAAGATCGGGACCTTCGACACAGAGCTTGTGCGCGAATTCTTCCAGGCTTTCAGCACCCAGGGCGGCATCACCCTGCATGTGGACATGCTGCATGGGCTGAACAGCCACCATATCGTCGAGGCGGCGTTCAAATCCGTCGCCCGTGCCCTGCGCGAGGCCGTAGAGGTCGATCCGCGCAAATCGGGCGATATCCCCTCCACCAAGGGTGCGCTTTGACCCCGATGCAGGGGATGACGGCGGCGGAGGTCGTCAATGGCAACCGGTGGATGTGCCGCCACAGAACGGCAGGTTTTCAGCCTCCGGCTTGCAAGGCGCATCCTGCCGGAACCTTGCATGTGCCGCCGTGCCTGCCCGCGCGCCCGGACGCTGCCATGAGGCCGATCGCTCCCGTAGTGCCAGACGCTCCCGTGATGCCAGAGGCTATCCCAGACACTCCCATGAAGACATGTCATATATGACATGTCTTCATTTGCGGCCTGCAGGCCCGCCCCGCCCCCGGCCATCCGCAGCCGCCCACAGGAAACCCCTTTACTCCCGCCATTCACAAAGGGACCGATGCCCATGCTGACCGCCATCATCGACTATGAAAGCGGCAACCTGCATTCCGCCCACAAGGCCTTTGAACGCATGGCCCGCGAAGTGGACGCAGGCGAGGTCACCGTCACCTCCGACGCCGAAGTGGTGGCACGCGCCGACCGGATCGTCCTGCCGGGCGACGGTGCCTTTCCCGCCTGTATGGCGGCGCTGAAAGGCGCAGGTGGTGTTTTCGATGCCATGGTCGAAGCGGTCGAGGTCAAGGGCCGCCCGTTTCTGGGCATCTGTGTCGGCATGCAGCTGATGGCCACGATGGGCCGCGAATACCGCGACACGCCGGGCCTGGACTGGATCGGCGGCGAGGTCACCCGCATTGCGCCCGCCGATCGCAGCCTGAAGGTGCCTCATATGGGCTGGAACGATCTGGTGATCGACCATTCGCACGCCGTCTTTGACGGCATCAAAACGGGCGACCACGCCTATTTCGTGCATTCCTACCATATGGCGGTGAACGACCCGGCCCAGCGGCTGGCCCATGTCGATTATGCAGGCGATGTCACCGCCATCATCGCGCGCGACACCATGCTGGGCATGCAATTCCACCCCGAGAAATCGCAGGCCACCGGATTGCGGCTGATCTCGAACTTCCTGAAATGGGCGCCATAGACGCTCAGGCAGGGCTATCTGATCCGGGTCCAGACGAGGTTCTTGCAGGTCGCCGCATCTGTGCGGCTGCATCTGATGACAGACAGAGGATCAGGGCAATCGCCCCGCGCAGCGCCCGCATGAACTACACCTCATCTGTCCCGCAACGACACCGGCACACCCGGTTAAGCCCCCCGAAAACTCACATCCCCGGCGCAATGGCCGAAAAGCGGATCAGTTGACCCGCTTCCAGGTCTGTTTCGAACAGATCAGGCCGCCCGCCACGCAACCCGACAGTTTCAGCGCATTGCCGGAGACGTTCATCTTGCCGGTGTAGATCTTGCCATTCGACGGCCGCCAGACCTTGCCCGCGTAATTCCCGCCGCCTTCCGGCACCATGTCGATCACCAGCGTCTTGCCAAGGTTGGGCGACTTGTATTCGCCACTGTCATTGAAGGTCCGCACCATGGTGCCGCAAATCGCGCCGCCACAGGGGGCCATCTTCACATGGGCATAGGCCCCGTCGTCGACCTGGGTCTGCCAGGTGCCGACCGCCGGATCTGCCGCCTGGGCCGCCCCGGCCAGACCAAAGGCCAGTGCCACCGCTGTCATCAGTTTTTTCATGCAATATCCTCCCCTTTTGCGGCATAGTCTGGATCAGCGCCCGGTTTCTGGCAAGCCTGACCTGAGGTCGCGTTGCAAATCCCGCCCATGCATGCAAAACCGCGCGTGCAAATCAGCACAGGACCCGCCGATGATCCTCTATCCCGCCATTGACCTCAAGGACGGACAGGCCGTGCGCCTGGTCCACGGTGACATGGACAGCTCCACCGTGTTCAACGACGATCCCGCCGCACAGGCCCGCAGCTTTGTCGAGGCCGGCTGCCAATGGCTGCATCTGGTGGATCTCAACGGCGCCTTTGCCGGCACCCCGGTCAATGCCGCCCCGGTGGAGGCGATCCTGAAAGCCTGCAAGGTCCCCGCCCAGCTGGGCGGTGGCATCCGCGACATGGCCACGATTGAATCCTGGCTCGACAAGGGGCTTGCCCGCGTCATCCTGGGCACCGTTGCCGTGGAAAACCCCGATCTGGTCCGCGAAGCCGCCCGCGCCTTTCCCGGCAAGGTCGCTGTGGGCATCGACGCGCGCGAAGGCCGCGTCGCGACCAAGGGCTGGGCCACTGAAACCGATGTGCTGGTCACCGACCTCGCGAAATCTTTCGAGGACGCGGGCGTCGCCGCGATCATCTACACCGACATCATGCGCGACGGCGCCATGGGCGGCCCCAATATTGACGCCACCGCCGCCCTGGCCCGCGCGGTCAGCATTCCCGTCATCGCCTCCGGCGGTGTGTCCTCACTTGATGATCTGATCGCCCTGCGCGACACTGGCGTGATCGAAGGTGCCATCTCGGGCCGCGCCCTCTATGACGGTGCAATTGATCTTGCCACTGCGCTGACAACCCTGTCCCAATGATTTCATTGTTCTCAAAATACACAACCCGCCCCCGCCCCACGCCCGGACCAGAGACATGTTGAAAACCCGCATCATCCCCTGTCTCGACGTGGCCGATGGCCGGGTGGTCAAAGGTGTGAACTTCGTCGGCCTGCGCGATGCGGGCGATCCCGTCGATGCCGCCATCGCCTATGACGCCGCAGGTGCCGACGAACTGTGCTTTCTCGACATCCACGCCACCCACGAGAATCGCGGCACGATGTTCGACCTGGTGCGCCGCACCGCCGAACATTGCTACATCCCCCTGACGGTCGGCGGCGGCGTGCGGAGCGCGGCGGATGTGCGGGCCCTCCTGCTGGCCGGGGCCGACAAGGTCAGCTTCAATTCCGCCGCCGTTGCCAATCCGGAGGTCGTCGCCGAAGCCGCCGATCATTTCGGCAGCCAATGCATCGTGGTCGCCATCGACGCCAAGACGGTCTCCCCCGGCAAATGGGAGATTTTCACCCATGGCGGTCGTAAATCCACCGGCATCGACGCTGTCGCATTCGCCCGCACCGTTGCCGAAAAAGGCGCGGGAGAGATCCTGCTCACCTCCATGGACCGCGATGGCACCAAATCCGGCTTCAACCTGCCGCTGACCCGCGCCATCTCTGACGCGGTAAACGTGCCGGTGATCGCCTCGGGCGGTGTCGGCACGCTCGACCACCTGGTCGAAGGCGTCACCGAGGGCGGCGCATCCGCCGTGCTGGCCGCCTCGATCTTCCATTTCGGCGAATTCACCATCCACGAGGCCAAGCAGCACATGGCCGCCGCCGGCATCCCGATGAGGCTGACATGACCCAGATCACTCCCGCAAGCGGCACGCTTGATGATCTCTACGCCACCATCCTCAGCCGCAAGGGTGCCGCCCCCGACAGCAGCTGGACTGCGCAATTGCTGGCAAAAGGCCCCGAGAAATGCGCCGAAAAATTCGGCGAGGAAGCCATCGAGGCCATCATCGAAGCGGTGAAAGACGACAAGACGGCCCTCACGTCGGAGGCCGCCGATGTGCTCTATCACCTGCTGGTCATGCTCGCCGCCCGCGATGTCCCCTTCTCCGACGTGATGGATGAACTCGCCCGCCGCCAGTCGCAATCGGGCCTCGCGGAAAAAGCCTCCCGCTGATACGCTGGTGTACAGCTTCTGAGCAAACACCTGACACAGCAGACATCACGTGACGCTGCAGCCCGGACGACCCGGGGGAGTTTGAGGGGGCAAAGCCCCCTCATCAGCAAGAATGAATCGTGCCGCGCGCAGCGCGTCCTGCAGATCACAGCTTGCTGGAAATCATCCCCGTGGCAAAGCCGCCCATGCGCAGCTCGCCATGCAGACGCTGATATTCGATCTTGGGACAACGATTCTGGATCACCGTCACCCCCCGCGCCTCTGCCAGGGCTGCGGCTTCGGCGTGTTCGACACCGATCTGCATCCAGATGGTCTGCAACCCCGGAAAACAGGCCAGCGCCTCTTCGACGATCCCGGGCACCGCTTCGGACCGGCGGAAGATATCGACCATGTCGACCCCGCCCTCGATCTGCGACAGCGACCCAAGCACCTCGCGGCCAAAGACCTCTGCGCCCTCGTGCAGCGGGTTGACCGGGATCACGTTATAGCCGCGCAGCCCCAGGTAACGCGCCACGTAATAGCTTGGCCGCACCGGATTCCGCGACACGCCCACCACCGCGATCCGCCTGGTGCGGGTCAATATGTCTTTCAGCAAGGCATCAGAATAGGTCATCGGCAAACTCTACCCTGCATTCATCCCGCAAAAAAGGCGCCCGCCTGAATATTTCAGGGGGCGCATAAGGTACGGAACGAGGGACAGTAAAATGACGCACGGGCGTTCCGGGCCCGCCGTCTTATCTCAAAGATAGGTAGCATCTGAGACAGAAAAAGGGGTTGCGCAATTTTGTGAAGATCGGGTGAACAGCGGGCAGGATTTCGCCGATCTGCAGCCGCTCAATCAAAGATGTCCTCGACCACGTCAAAGGCCTCCTCGGCCATGCGGCGCCAGAGCGACTTGCGCGGCTTGCGCTTCTTTGACTTGCGGTGCGGCTTTGCATCGGACCCGGGCGCGGCGGGAAAGCGGCGTTGACCGGGCTGATGGCTGATCCCCGTCTTGCGCGGTGTCTCCCTGACCGGCAGGGACTTGAGATCGTGCAGCGGTGCGGCGCATTGCGCACAGGACAGCTCATGCCGTCCCCGGTCCAGTGTCAGCGCTGCGCGTGTCCCGCAGTAACAGCAGGTCGCGATCTTGGTCGGATAGGTCAAATCTCTGCCCCGTCAGCCGTTCTCTCTGACAGCATATAGGGCAATCGCCGCAGCATTTGAGACATTGAGCGAGCCGAATTGCCCGGCTGCGTCAATCCGTACCAGGGCATCGACAGTCTCACGGGTCTTTTCACGCAGGCCGGGGCCTTCGGCCCCCAGCACCAGTGCCACGGGCCGGTCGCGACGGCCCTCCACCGCGGCCTCGATGGTGGTCGCGGCCTCCCCGTCCAGCCCCAGCACCAGATAGCCCATGCCCTGCAACGCCCGGATCGCATCGGCCAGGTTGCGGACCCGCAGATAGGGCTGACGCTCCAGCGCGCCTGACGCCGTTTTGGCAAGCGCCCCGGTCTCGGGCGCGGAATGGTGCCGCGTGCCGATCACCGCCGAGGCCCCCAGCACTTCGGCGGAGCGCAGAATCGCCCCCACGTTATGCGGGTCCGTCACCCGGTCCAGCAGCAGCACGCGCGGCGCCGTGGTCTGCCCGATGCAGACATCCTCCAGCCGGCCCCAGTTCAGCGGCTTGACCTCAAGCACCGCGCCCTGATGCACCGACGATGGGTCAAGCGGCGGGCGGAACTTGCGCGGGTCCACAACGTCCGGCGTGATACCGGCCTGGGCAACCGCATCTTCCAGCTTGGCCAGCGCATTGGGGGTGACCATCAGCGTCAGTTTTTCCCGTTCCGGATTGACCAGGGCATCACGCACCGCATGCAGACCGAACAGCCAGACCGTCGCCTGCGCCTCGGCTTTCTTGTCCTGCTCTTTCTGCACCACCCATTTCGGCTTTTTCATCGCATCATCCCTTGTGGCCCGACCGGCCGCTCCGGCGTCAATTTCGCCTTGACGCCTCTCAGGGTCGCTTGTAATCACGCCCCCACGCCGGGCGCAATGCATCAGGCGAAAGTGGGCGACAGGCCGCAAGGTGTGGCAGGGGACTGTAACTCCCTCGCGGAGACGCACGCCTGGTTCGATTCCAGGGTCGCCCACCACTTTCCTCCCTTCCATTAAGGTCAGCGCCCCCCATTCCCCTCGGCGCGCGCCTGGGCCGAACGATCCCCCGGATCGTTCCTGTGCCCCCCATATGGCAGGGGCCACCTGCGGTTCCCTCGCGGAGACGCACTGCCCGGGTTCAATTCCAGGGTCGCCCACCACTTTCCTCCCATCCGTTAAGGTCAGCTCGCCCCATTCCCCTCGGCGCGCGCCTGGGCCGGTGACCATCCGGATCTCGTGTCAGATGCCAAGCAAGACCGACTTTTGTGTCAAATCGCTGACCCGACTCGGGGATGCAGAACGCCTAGCGGACCTTCGCGCAGAACGCAGAGAACGGCACGAAAGAGCCAAGAGTGACATGAGGCGCAAGCCGGGTATCGCCCGACCTGGAGGGCGTTCCGAACTTAAGTGTGGTAGGGAACATCTCAGCCCGCAGGCCGGTCATGGCTTGGCAGAGGCTGCAAAATCGCCCTCCCGTCACGCCAAAGGCGTGCCTATTCCAGTCGGCGCACCTCTGGTGCGACGGGAGGTCGGGCGATGCCCGGCTTGCGCCGGGCGGAGGCGCTTGGGGGTATGCACCGCGCCAATAGCACGGCAGCAAAGTCCGCACACCGGTTCCTGATCCAGACCGCGCCGAAGGTCCGGTTTGGCTCAGAAACGCCTGACGTTCGGGCCAAAATTGCATGACGCGGCTCGTTGACAGGATTCAGGAAATCCGGTGCATCGAGGCAATGGTGCGCGACGTTCCACACCCCGGGGTGACATGAGCAGACATGACCGCCCCGATTTGTCGGCTTTCGCATATCAATGCCGCTTTGCAGATTGACAGCGGGCCGCGCCGTCATTGACCTTTGCCGAAAATCCCTGCCCCGGAAGGCCTGTCCCGATGTCCACAGATCCCCTGCTGCAACCCTTCCAGCTGAAACACCTGACCCTGAAGAACCGGATCATGACCACCGCCCATGAACCGGCCTATGCGCAGGACGGCATGCCCCGGGACCGATACATCGCCTATCATGAGGAACGGGCAAAGGCAGGCGTGGCAATGGCGATGACCGCCGGTTCGGCCTCTGTCGCGCGCGACAGCCCGCCGGTGTTCAACAACATCCTCGCCTACCGGGACGAGGTTGTTCCTCATACCCGCGACCTGACCGACGCCCTGCACGCCCATGGCTGTGCCGTCATGATCCAGCTTACCCACCTGGGCCGGCGCACCGTCTGGAACAAGGGCGACTGGCTGCCTTCGGTCTCCTCCACCCGCCACCGGGAGGCAGCGCATCGCGCCTTTCCCAAGCTGGTCGAGGATTGGGACATCGAACGCATCATCAACGACTTTGCCGATGCCGCCGAAAGGATGCAGGCGGGCGGCATGGACGGGATCGAACTGGAGGTCTACGGCCACCTGCTCGATCAGTTCTGGTCGCCGCTGACCAACCAGCTCACCGGACCCTATGGCGCCGATACCCTGGAAAACCGCATGCGCTTTCCCATGGATGTGCTGGGCGCCGTGCGCAAACGGGTGGGCAGGGATTTCATCGTCGGCTTCCGCTACACCGCCGATGAGGCACAAAAGGGCGGCATCGACGAAGCGGAAGGGATCGAGATCACCAAAAGGCTTTGCGCCGACGGCCAGCTTGATTTCCTCAATGTGATCCGGGGGCGGGTCCACAGTGACCCGGCGATGGTCAATGTCATCCCGGTGCAGGGCATGCAATCTGCGCCGCATCTGGATTTCGCGGGCCGGATCAAGCAGATCGCCGACCTTCCCGTGTTCCACGCCGCCAAGATCCCGGACGTGGCGACAGCCCGCCACGCGGTGCGGGAGGGGCTGCTCGACATGGTCGGCATGACCCGTGCGCATATGGCCGACCCCCATATCGTGCAGAAGATCGTGGAAGGGCGCGAAGACGACATCCGCCCCTGCGTCGGGGCCACCTATTGCCTCGACCGCATCTATCAGGCGGGCGAGGCGCTGTGCATCCACAATGCCGCCACCGGGCGCGAGCTGACCATGCCCCACCGCATCCCCCCCGCACCCCTGCGCCGCAAGGTCGTGATCGTGGGCGCGGGGCCCGCCGGGCTGGAAGCCGCACGGGTCGCGGCAGAGCGGGGTCACGACGTGACCCTGTTCGAGGCCGCCGCGCTCCCCGGCGGCCAGATCCGACTGACCGCGCAAAGCCCGCGCCGCCGCGACATGATCGGCATCATCGACTGGCGCATGGCCCAATGCATGGCGCGCGACGTCACATTCCACTTCGACACCTGGGCCGAGGCAGCAGACGTTACGGCACTGGACCCCGATGTGGTGATCGTCGCCACCGGTGGCCTGCCCAATACGGAGCTTTACGAAACACAAGGCGACCTGCCGGAGGTCGTCACCGCCTGGGACCTGATCGCAGGCGACGTGAAACCGGCGGGCCATGTGCTGATCTACGATGAAAGCGGGGACCACCCGGCCCTGCAAGCCGCCGAAATCGCCGCCATTGCCGGATCGAAGGTCGAGGTGATGACACCCGACCGTACCTTCTCCCCCGAGGTGATGGGGATGACGCTGACGCCCTACCTGAAGAACCTGTCGGACAAGGACGTGACCTTTACCGTCACCCGCCGCCTGCGGGATGTCACCCGCGACGGCAACCGCCTGACCGCGACCATCGGCACCGACTACAGCGATCACAGCTATCAGGCGAGCTATGATCAGGTGGTGGTCAACTACGGCACCCGCCCGCTGGACGATCTCTATTTCGACCTGCGCGCGGCCTCGCGCAATGGCGGCGAAGTCGACCACAACGCATTGATTGCAGGCCGACCGCAGCAGATCACCCGCAATCCCGACGGCACATTCCAGCTGTTCCGGATCGGCGATGCCGTGTCATCGCGCAACACACATGCGGCGATCTATGACGCGCTCAGACTGATGAAGGATATCTGACCGCGCCATCACACAGAATCACGGGATCAGCACGGCGCTGCGGTCGAAACTGGCCATATCCATGCTCAGATCGTCATAGACGATCTGGATCGTGATGCTTTCAACCGCCCCTTCGCGCAAGGACAGATAGGGCAGCCCATCCTCTTCCAGGATCGCATTGGGTGTCGCATATTCCAGGTGACAGGGCGGCAAAGGCCAGTTCTGCATCGCCTCACCGTTCACGGAAATCGCAATGGCGGAAAGGCCGCAGCGCCAGCTCCACAGATGGGTGATGTAAAGCAGGTCCTTGCCGCCGTATTGGCGCACAGCCACCCAATTGCCCTTTGTCGCGTTCAGGATCGGCTTGATTTCACCCGCGGTGGTGAACTTGCCGCTGGGGGTCTGCGGCTCTGCCACAAGGCCCGCGGGCACGACCGCCATGTTGAAGGGGGTCTGCGCGGGTGCCGGGGCTGCGGCAACAGGCGCCGTGGCAGGCGCAGGCGTGGCTGGCACCCCTTCCAGCAAGGTCCCCTGCCCAATCACGACCGATCCCTGTCCGACCGATACGCTGGCAGGCGGCGCAGCCGGTGCCACGGGGGCTGCAGGGGCCGCCGCCTCGGCCACTGCCGTTTCCTTGGGCATGGGTGCGGCCTCCCCGGCCCCATGCGCACCTGCCGCCAAAATGGCAAAAAAGAAATCCAACATCACTTCAATCCCTCACTCCCGGCCCAAATGCCGCCTTTTGCGAAATTGCATATGCCCCTATAGTCACCCCAAGAAAAAACAGGGCAGGTCACAGGGGCAATCAAAGTATGGCACGCAAACCCGTGCAATCGCAAACCTACAACATTGCGGTTGTGGGACAGGCCGGACGGCTGTCCTACGAGGCGCTGATCTTTGCCGCCTCCCTGCGCGAGATGAGCCCGGATTTCAAAGGCCGCCTGCTGGTGATGGAACCGCAACCCGGCCCGCTGTGGAAATCCGACCCCCGGATCCAGGCCACCGACATCCGCGCCGCCCTGGCCGACCTCGGGGCCGAAATCATTCCCTTCGACAGCCGGTATTTCGGCAGCAGCTACCCCTATGGCAACAAGATCGAGATGCTCGGCGCCCTGCCAAAGAACGAACCCTTTGTGTTTTTCGACACCGACACGCTGATCACCGGCGCGCTTTCGGATGTGCCTTTCGATTTCGACCGCCCCGGCGCCTCCCTGCGCCGCGAAGGCACCTGGCCGATCCCGCAGCTCTACGGGCCAGGCTACGCAGGGCTGTGGAAAAGCCTTTATGACAAGTTCGATCTGGATTTCGACAGCAGCCTCGACCTGACCCAGCCCGATGAATACTGGCAGCGCTATCTCTACTTCAACGCCGGGTTCTTCTATTACCGCTGCCCCCATGTCTTCGGCGAAAAATTCCTGGAATACGCCCTGGCGATCCGCGACAACCCGCCGGTCGAACTCTGCGCGCAAAGCTTCGATCCCTGGCTTGACCAGATCGCCCTGCCGCTGGTCATCCACGCCCTGGGCGGCGGCAAGGACAGCCTGCCGCCGGGCCTGCTGGACGGCAGCATCACCTGCCACTACCGCCTGCTGCCCCTGCTCTACGCCCGCGAAAGCGACCATGCGATCCAGGTGCTGGAACGCGTCACCGCCCCCAACAAGCTCAAGAAGGTGCTCAAGGGCTCCGAAGCGGTCAAACGCATGGTCTACCAAAGCCGCGGCCACAAGGTCCGCGCGCTTTTCGATCAGAACGACCTGCCGCGCAAGGAACAGGCGCTCCGCAACCGGATCAAGAAAAACGGCTTCTGGATTCGCTGATCCGCTTCATTGTTCCCAAAATACACGGCACGCCGTCCCGCATCCGCGCAACGCTGGCGCGATGGGCTCAGGCCCGCCACGGGCACCTGTAATCGCATGCGGCGCAGCCGCGCCTTTTGGTCACGCCTGCGCACCGCCTTCCCCCGCGCCGCTCTCTTGTGTGGCACAGGCCAATCGCTTACCCATGTGGCAAACACCCTTGGGAGAGAGACCATGACCGACGGACCCACCTACGGCTTTGATACATTGCAGATCCACGCGGGTGCCCGCCCGGACCCGGCCACCGGGGCGCGCCAGACGCCGATCTACCAGACCACCGCCTATGTGTTCCGTGACACCGACCACGCGGCGGCGCTTTTCAACCTGCAGGAAGTGGGCTTCATCTATTCGCGCCTGACCAACCCCACCGTCGCTGTCCTGCAGGAACGCATCGCCACCCTCGAAGGCGGCGTCGGCGCGGTCTGCTGCTCTTCGGGCCATGCGGCCCAGATCATGGCGATCTTCCCGCTGATGGGGCCGGGCAAGAACATCATCGCCTCCACCCGGCTTTACGGCGGCACCGTCACCCAGTTCAGCCAGACCATCAAACGCTTTGGCTGGTCCTGCAAATTCGTCGATTTCGATGACCTCGACGCGGTCCGCGCGGCGGTGGACGACGACACCCGCGCCATCTTTGGCGAGGCCATCGCGAACCCCGGCGGCTACATCATGGACGTCCGTGCCATTGCCGACATCGCCGATGAGGCCGGCGTGCCGCTGATCATCGACAATACCTCTGCCACGCCCTACCTCTGCCGCCCCATCGAACATGGCGCGACACTGGTGGTGCATTCGACCACGAAGTATCTCACCGGCAACGGCACCGTCACCGGGGGCTGCGTGGTGGATTCAGGTAAATTCGACTGGTCCGCGAATGACAAGTTCCCCTCCCTCAGCCAGCCCGAACCCGCCTACCATGGTCTGAAATTCCACGAGACCTTCGGCGCGCTGGCCTATACTTTCCACGGCATTGCCATCGGGCTGCGCGACCTGGGCATGACGATGAACCCCCAGGCGGCGCATTACACCCTGATGGGGATCGAAACCCTGTCCCTGCGCATGGACCGCCACGTCGCCAACGCCAGGAAGATCGCGGAATGGCTGGAAAAGGACGACCGGATCGACGCGGTGACCTATGCCGGCCTGAAATCCTCCCCCTATTACGAACGCGGGACCAAGCTCTGCCCGAAAGGCGCGGGCGCGCTTTTCACCATCGCGGTCAAGGGCGGCTACGAGGCCTGTGTGAAACTGGTCGAAGCGCTTGAGATCTTCAGCCATGTCGCCAACCTGGGCGATACAAGATCGCTGGTGATCCACTCAGCCTCGACCACGCACCGCCAGCTCAGCACCGAACAGCAGGTTGCCGCCGGTGCGGGCCCCAATGTGGTGCGGATCTCTGTCGGCACCGAGGATGCGGACGACCTGATTGCGGACCTTGATCAGGCGCTCAGCAAGGCGGCAGGCTGACCTGGACGGCAGGGGCCTGAACCGGGCCCCTGCCCCCTGCCCGACACCCCCGTTGCCGGGAGTGTGGCTTTTCTTGCGCGGGACCCTGCGCTAACCTACGCTTCACCGGGAAGGTGCCCTGTAAAGCGCAGAACCACTGTGTTAAAGTTGTGACGATGAAGCCAGATTTTGCCCTTTCGCTGTCTTTTGAAGGAATTCGGCTGCTGCATCGCGCGGCCGGAGGCTGGCGTATTGTCGGCGAGGTGGCGCTGACCGCCGATGACCTGAACGCAGATCTTGCCGTCCTGCGGAAATCCGCCACCGCGCTGGAACCGGCTGGCCTGCGCAGCAAGCTGCTGCTGCCGGACGCGCAGATCAAGTATCTGACCATCGACACCCCCGGCATGTCCGAAGCGGACCGCCGCGAAGCCGCCCGCGTCGCGCTGGACGGGACCACCCCCTATGCGGTCTCGGATCTTGCCTTTGACATCAGCCTCGAAGGGCCGCGCACCCATGTGGCCGCCGTGGCCCGCGAAACCCTGGCAGAGGCAGAGGCCTTCGCCGTGGAACACCGTTTTCACCCGGTCAGCTTTGCCGCCGTACCGGGCAGCAGCCCCTATCTGGGCGAACCTTTCTTTGGCCAGACAGAGGCGGCCTCGGAACTGCTGGAGGACGGCGAAACCGTGGAGGCCGATGGCATCGCCGTCGTCGTGATCGGCAATGTCACCGTGCCGGACGGCCCGGTCGCGGCCGGACCTGCGCCTGCCGCACCGGATGCCGCCGTTCAGAAAACCGACAGGGCGGCGCCGCCTGCCGACTCACCCCCTGCGCCCGACGCCAAGGCAGAGGTGACCTCCGCGGCACAGGCGCCGAAAGCCCCGGCGGCCCGGAAGACGCCAGAACCTTCAGAAGCCCCCCGCACAGCCCCGTCAGAGGCAGAGGCTGAGCCCGTTGAGGCCACATCTTCCGAGACGCCAAAGCCCGAGGCGACCGCCACTGAAAAGCCTGCCGCACCGGAAGCACCCGCCGCACCGCGTGGCGACGCAGCGGCAAAAGCCGCTGAGGCACCGGCCACATCCCGGAGCGACCCGCCGCCGCCATCGGAACCCGAAGCGCCAAAACCTGCAGCGGAGAAGGGTGAGGACCGCGCCGTCATACTGCCCCCGGCCCCGGCACCAACACCTGCCGTGCCGGCCCCGCCGATCGGGGCCGCACCGGTGGTTGTCACGCCGGAGCCCGAAACAGCCAGGATTGCCCCCGCAGAAGACAAGCCGGATGCCGCCACCTCCGACAGCCCTGCCGATCCGGCCGATCCGGCCGACGCCGGGGCAGTGCAGGATGTGCCTGTCATACCCTCCCTGCGGGCCGCGCGGGCGGGTAAGGCAACGCCCGTAGCCCCCCTGCCGCCGCTGCGTGCGGAACCTGCCGGATTCGCCAGTCGGCGCGGCGAATCGGCGACCCCCACGCTTGAAGGCGCGCGGCGCGAACCATCGCTCGGCGCGCCCACCGCCCTGCCCACCGGCGAGGATGCGGTCCTCCGGCCGGACAGTTCTTCCTTTGACACGCCTGTCCCGAGGCCGGAAGTTACCGCGCCCGCCGCTGCCCCCGCGCCCGCACGCGGTGGTTTCCTGAGCCGCAGACGCAAAGGGGCATCCGCGCCCGAAAGGCGCATCCCGGCCAGTCCGGCCCCGCAGCCCGGCGGCGTAGCAGTATCTGAAGCAGAGCGGATGACCGTTTTTGGCGCCCGCAGGACCGAGGTTGGCGGCAAACCCCGTTTCCTCGGTCTGATTCTGACAGCCGTGCTGCTGGTGTTCCTGGCCGGTGTCGCGGCCTGGGCCTCGGTCTTCCTTGACGAGGGAATGAGCCTGTCGCGGCTGTTCGGTCCGCGCCCCACGCCGGAAGTGGCCGCGGCCCCGGACACGCCGCTGCCCGAGCAACCCGCGCCCGAAACCAACGACCCGGTGCAGACCGCCGCGCTGGACAGCGGCTTGACCGAGGAAGACGGTGCCGTGCTCGACGCCCTGCGCGAACCCTTGCCCCCGGTCGAGTTGGACCTCAGCGAGGCCGAGCTTGAGGCGAAATACGCGGCCACCGGGATCTGGCCCCGCGCCCCCATCGTGCCGCCGGATCCGGCAGGCGAAATCGCAATCGAAGATCTTTACCTGACCAGCATCGACCCGGTCAGCACCGCTGCGGATGCAATTGCCCTGCCCGCGCTGGACAGCCTGCTGACCGACACTGCCCTGGGCGAGGTCGCGAACCCCGCCGCTGCAGGGACCCGCTTTGCCATCGGCGCAAATGGCCTGGTGATTCCGACATCGGCAGGAACGGTGAACCCCGAGGGCGTCACCATCTATCTGGGCAAACCCGATGTCCTGCCCCCCGATACCATCATGGCCCGCTATCAGCCCCAGACTGCGGAAACCGCAGAAGACGTCCCGGAGCTGAACGTGCTGGCCGCCTTCCGGCCCAAAACCCGGCCCGGCGGGCTGATCGAGAATGCGGAACGTGCGCAGTTCGACGGGTTGACCATTGACGAGCTGAGCCAGTACCGCCCCGCATTGCGTCCGCAGTCGGTGCAGGAACAGGCGGCAGAGGCCGCCGCACCGGCAATTGACCCCGCCGATACCACCGAAGCGGTGGCACTGGCGCTGGAGACACCCGCACAGCCGACCGCTTTTGAGAACCCGACGAAATTTGCCGTTGCCGCATCGGCCCGGCCCGACACGCGGCCCCGCAACTTTGACCGTATCGTCAAACGTGCCGAACGCACGGCGCGGACAGAGGACACCCGCGTCGCCAGTGCAGGCAGCGTGGCACCGCGCACGGTTGCCCCCAGCATCCCGTCAAAGACCTCTGTTGCGAAACAGGCGACGGTCAAGAACGCCATCAACCTGCGCAAGGTCAATCTGATCGGTGTCTACGGGAAGCCCTCGAACCGCCGCGCGCTGGTCCGTCTGGGCAACGGGCGGTACAAGAAAGTTGTCGTGGGCGACCGGATCGACGGCGGCCGCGTCTCTGCAATCGGGGATGCCGAACTGCGCTATACCAAGGGTGGCCGGTCTGTCGTGCTGACAATGCCAAGAGGCTGAGAAGCTGAAAGGGGCAGCGCCCGCAGGCCCGCCCCTCACCACTCATCATTCCGGATTGCTCCGCTCAGGAGGCTTTCAATTCGCCGCTGTCGAGCTGTTCCTGCTCGATGCTTTCGAACAGCGCCTTGAAGTTGCCTTCCCCGAATCCGTCATCGCCCTTGCGTTCGATGAATTCGAAAAAGATCGGGCCGATCACGGTTTTCGAAAAGATCTGCAACAGGATGCGGGTTTCGCCGCCATCCACCACGCCTTCGCCGTCGATCAGGATGCCGTGTTTCTGCATCCGCTCCAGCGGTTCCTCGTGGCCGGTCACGCGGTCCTTGCTCATCTTGTAATAGGTTTCCGGCGGGCCGGGCATGAACTGCACGCCCTTCTCCGCGATGGCGTCGGTCGCATCGTAGATGTTGCGCGCGCCGACGGCGATGTGCTGAATGCCTTCACCCTTGTATTTCTTGAGATAGGCCACGATCTGGCCCTTCTCGTCGCGGTCCTCGTTGATCGGGATGCGGATCCGGCCACAGGGCGATGTCAGCGCGCGGCTGGTCAGCCCGGTGAACTTGCCCTCGATGTCGAAAAAGCGGATTTCGCGGAAGTTGAACAGATCGCCGTAGAACTTGAACCAGACGTCCATGTTGCCCTTGAACACATTGTGGGTCAGGTGATCGAGATAATAGAACCCGACGCCTTCGGGCTTGGAAGTGGCGATCCAGTCGTATTCCCAGTTGTAGGGCGAGGTGTCGTAGTATTGATCCACAAAGTAGAGCAGCGAGCCGCCGATCCCCATGATTGCGGGCACATCCAGCACCTTGCCGTCGCCGGTATATTCCTCGGCCCCATTGGCGAGCGCATGCGCAAGCGCCCGCTTGGCATCGACCACGCGCCAGCCCATTGACGGGGCGCAGGGGCCGTGTTCGGCCACGAACCGGGCTGCAAAACTGTCGGGATCGGCGTTCAGCACATAGGTGATGTCACCCTGCTGCCAAAGCTCGATCTTTTTGGTCTTGTGATTGGCCACATGGGCATATCCCATCCGGGCAAAGAGATCGCGCAGTTCCTGCGGATTCTCCGATGCGAATTCGACAAATTCGAAACCGTCGGTGCCTGCGGGGTTCTCGGCGGTGATTTTGGATTTCGGTGCGTCGTGCGGGAAAGGTCCCATGAGAAGCCTCCTTTGAAAGGTGAAACTGTTACGACCAAGATAAGGTTCACCTCATGCATTTGTTGCGCAAAGTTGGGGGAGGTTCTGGCAATTCACACATAATTGCCGCATAGTACTTCCGGATCATGCGGGAATTGCGCATCATGTTGGATGATATCGACACAAGACTGCTCGCCGCCCTGCAGCGCGACGCCCATCTGACGGCGCAAGAGCTGGGCGAGACGCTGAACCTGTCGCCCTCACAGGCAGGCAGGCGGCGGCAGCGGCTGGAAAGCGAAGGCTATATTCAGGGCTATACCGCCCGGCTGGATCCCGTTCGCCTGGGCCTGAACGTGCAGGGGTTTGTCCAGGTCCACCTGGGCACCCACGGCCCCGACCATTCACGCAGTTTTGCGCGACTAATGGCCAGCCGTGCCGAGATTGTGAGCGTCTGGACCATGACGGGGGATGCGGATTACCTGCTGCGTGTCTATTGTGAGGACTTACCCAGCCTGAACCGGCTGATTCACGAGGTCTTGCTGCCGCATCCGGCTGTATCCAGGGTGCACAGCCAGATCGTGATGGACCAGCTCAAACGCGATGGGCCTCTGCCCACCTGACCCTTTTTGAAAGGACCCACATGGAAGGCTTCCTGTTCCAGGCCTCGATCTATCTTGCAGCTGCGGTGATCGCGGTGCCCATCGCCGCCCGTCTGGGGCTGGGATCGGTACTGGGGTATCTGGCGGCAGGCATCCTGATTGGCCCGGTGCTGGGCCTTGTCGGGTCCGAGACCAAGGATTTGCAGCATTTCGCGGAATTCGGCGTGGTCATGATGCTGTTCCTGATCGGGCTGGAGCTGGAGCCGCGCGCCCTGTGGGACATGCGGCACAGGTTGCTGGGGCTTGGCGGGCTTCAGATCATCCTGACCTCGGCGGCCCTGATGGGGGTCGCCATGTCATATGGCCAGCCCTGGAACGTGTCGCTGGCGGTGGGGCTGACGCTGGCGCTGTCGTCGACCGCCATCGTATTGCAGACCCTGTCCGAAAAAAACCTGATGCAGACCGGCGGCGGGCGCAGTGTCTTTTCGGTGCTGCTGACCCAGGATATCGCGGTGATCCCGATCCTGGCGCTGCTGCCCCTTCTGGCCAGCGGCAGCATCGGTGGCATCCTGCCGGACGGGTCGATATCGCTTAACCCCGAGCAGGTGGATGCGGCCCATGGCGCCGAAGCGGGCGATCACGGCCCTGCTGCTGCAACGGCGGCCTTCGACTTTGTCCAGGGGCTGCCGGGCTGGGGCATCACGCTGGTCACCATCGGCGCAGTCCTGTCGATCATCATCGTCGGCGTGTTCTTTACCCGCCCTGTCTTTCGCTTTATCCATTCCGCCAACCTGCGCGAGATGTATACCGCGCTGGCCCTGTTGATCGTTGTCGGCATTTCCTTTCTGATGATGTTGGTGGGCCTCTCCCCCGCCCTTGGCGCCTTTCTGGCGGGTGTGGTTCTGGCCTCGTCCGAGTTCCGCCACGAGCTTGAGACCGACCTTGAACCCTTCAAGGGCCTGTTGCTGGGCCTGTTCTTTGTCACCGTGGGGGCCGGGATCAACTTTGAACTGCTGTTCAGCAAGCCGATCCTGCTGGTGGGGATGGCGGTGCTGGTGATCGTGGTCAAGGGGCTGATCCTGGGCGTGCTGGGGCGGATCTTCCGGCTCAAGGGACGGGACCAGTGGCTCTTTGCCCTCAGCCTCGCGCAGGCGGGCGAATTCGGCTTTGTGCTGGTCAGCTTTTCGGTCGCCACCGGCGTCATGCCGGGCGCGATTGCAGAGACCTTGCTGCTGGTGATCGCGCTGTCGATGCTGATCACGCCTCTGCTGTTCATCCTCTATGACCGGATCAGCCGGCGCATGGACGTCAAACTCGGGCCCCTTACCCCCGATGAGATCGACGAATCCGGGCCGGTGATCATTGCGGGCATCGGACGCTTCGGCCAGATCGTGAACCGGCTGGTGCAGGCCAGCGGTTTCCAGACCGTGGTGCTGGACCACAACCCCGATACGATCGCCGTAATGCGCCGCTTCGGGTTCAAGGCCTTTCTGGGGGACCCCACCCGCCCCGATATCCTGCGCAAGGCGGGTCTGCGCGAGGCCAGCGTGCTTGTGGTTGCGCTGGACGACCAGAAATCGGCCTTGCAGCTGATCGCCTATGCCCGCAAGGAACGGCCCGATCTGCATATCGTCGCCCGTGCCCATGACCGCACCGACGTCTACCGCCAATATCAGGCCGGGGCCGACGACATCGTGCGCGAGATGTTCGACAGCTCGCTGCGGGCCGGCCGCTATGTGCTCGAAAACCTCGGCCTGTCGGAATACGAGGCCGCCGAGGCGCAGCGCATGTTCTATGCCCATGACCGCAAGTCGGTGCGCGAACTGGCCGCGCTCTGGCGTCCGGACATCGACCCCTCGCAGAACAAGGCCTATGTGGCCCGTGCGAAGGAGTTGCAGAAGGATCTCGAAACCGCCTTTCTCAACCGCGTCGACGAGGAAGAGAAGAAGCGCGCCTGACGCGTCTCGGGACATAGCTGATCACGTGTCGCGGCCTCTCCCTCCGGTCGAACGCGAAAAGGGGTCTGCGATGCTTCAGGGTTGTCCCGATACGCGGCAGGTGTCAGGCAAACCGGGCGTTGTGTCACGTCGCCGGGCCAGAGCGCGGCCAGGTCCGAAGGACGGGGCGGTTGTAAGCGGTCATTTGTGAGAATGCAGCGAAGGGCGGGAAAGCGCCCTTTCCGCTTCCCCCCGCGCGGAATCAAGGCCGCAGGCCGCCGCGCATCGCCGGGCCGTCCCCTGGCACGGCGATTTGGCTGCAGTCGTGTTCCACGGATAACTCGGAAGTGCTTGGCTGCCATAAAGTGCCATGAACGACGGTGGGATCGCCGCACCACGGCCCAGCGATGCGCGGCTTGGCGGTTAGTCAGGTTTTTCCGCAAGCGCCTGGGCGCAGGCTCCCCCGGGGTTCAGCCGTCGCTGACACCCGCCTGGGCAAAGGTTGCCATACCCCCATGGCAGGCCAGCGCCGCTTTCAGCACGGAAATCGCAACCGTCCCGCCCGAGGCTTCGCCCAGCCGCAGGCCCAGCTGTAGCAGCGGCTCCTTGTTCAGCGCCTGCAACAGCCGTGCGTGACCGCCTTCGGCACTCAGATGGCCTGCCACGGCGTGATCCAGCGCACCGGCCTGGGTATGCTCCAGACACAGCGCCGCCGCACAGCAGATGAAACCGTCCAGGATCACCGGAATGCGCAGGCTGCGCGCCCGCGCCATCGCGCCGGCCATCCCGGCCAGTTCGCGCCCGCCCAGGCGGCGCAGGGTCTCCAGCCCGTCACCCTGCCCGCCATGCAGGGCCACGCCCGCGCGCACCACTTCCGTCTTGACCGCCAGCGCCGCATCACCGACCCCGGTGCCGCGCCCGGTCCACTCCGCCGCATCGCCGCCCAGCAGCGCAAGGGCAAGTGCGGCCGCACTTGTGGTATTGGCAATTCCCATCTCGCCCACCACCAGCAGATCGGCGGTGACGTCCACCGCCTGCCACCCGGCGGCAAGCGCCGCGACCAGTTCGGCCTCTGCCATCGCAGGACCCGCGGTGAAATCCGCCGTGGGCCGGTCGAGGTCCAGCGGCACAACCGTCATCGAGGCCCCCGCCACCCGCGCCAGCTGGTTGACCGCCGCGCCGCCCGCCTGAAAGTTCAGCACCATCTGGCCGGTCACTTCCGCCGGAAAGGCCGATACCCCGCGCGCCGCGACCCCGTGATTGCCCGCAAAGACAATGACCTGGGGCGCTGCAATCTCGGCCCTGTCGCCGCCGCGCCAGCCGCGATACCACAGCGCCAGATCCTCAAGACGGCCCAGCGATCCCGGCGGCTTGGTCAGCTGTCCGTTGTGATCCGCCGCCGCCGCAAGGGCCACCTGGTCAACGCCCTCAGGCGCGGCCAGAAGGTCGCGGAACGCAGAGAGACTTGCAAAAGGCTGGGTCATGGGCATGCTCGGCTTGAATGATGAATTGCCCCTGTCTATCGACAGCGCCTGAGCGCGGAAAGGGCACAAGGGGCGGAATTTTGGATAGAAGCGACATTCCCGGAGGGTGGCAGGCGTTTCAGCCCAATGACCTTGTCATTGCGCTGGGGCTGCTGACCCGCCTGCCCATGCCTGCGCAGGCCTTTGCCACATCGGGCAGCCGCCCGCCTGCACAGGCCGCCTGGGCCTATCCGCTGGTTGGTCTGGTGGTTGCTGTCGCGGCTGTGCTCGCAGCCTGGCTGCTGGGCGGCCTTGGCCTGCCTGCCCCGGTGCGGGCGATGTTCGTGATTGCCGTCACCGTGGTGCTGACCGGCGCCATGCACGAAGACGGGCTGGCCGATTGCGCCGATGGCTTCTGGGGCGGCTGGACCCGGGAGCGGCGGCTGGAGATCATGAAGGACAGCCAGATTGGCACCTATGGGGTGATCGCCCTCGTGCTCTCGCTGGTGCTGCGCTGGCAGTTGATCACGATGCTGATCGACGCCGGGGCGCTGGCGGCGGCGCTGATCCCGGCGGCAATGATATCGCGGGCTGCCATGGTCTGGACCATGGCGCGCCTGCCGCAGGCCCGGGACAAGGGCTTGTCGCGGCAAACCGGCATCCCCGCACCGCCCGCCCTGATGGTTGCAGTCGCCATCGGATTATGCGCGGCCCTGTTCACCGCAGGATGGTTCGCAACGATCCTTGTCAGCATCCTGCTGACCTTCGCGGTGGGCCAGCTTGCACGGGCCAAGATCGCGGGCCAGACCGGTGATGTGCTGGGGGCCACACAGCAGATTGTCGAAATCGGCTGCCTGCTGTCGATCAGCGCCTTTGCCCTGAGCTGACACGCAAAGCGCCGCGCCCCTGATGGGACGCGGCGCAGTACTTGAATTCAAATGGAATCAGGCCGCGACGCGGCTGTCCAGCACGTCGCCAACCTGCTTGGCTGCGGCGTTTTCATCGCCACCGCTGACGGCGGCCACTTCACGGGTCAGACGCTCAAGCGCCGCTTCATAAAGCTGGCGCTCGGAATAGCTCTGCTCGCGCTGGTCGTCGGTCCGGTGCAGGTCGCGCACGACCTCGGCAATCGCGATCAGATCGCCGGAGTTGATCTTTTGCTCGTATTCCTGCGCCCGGCGGGACCACATGGCGCGCTTGACCTTGGCCTTGCCCTTGAGGGTCTTCATGGCATGGGTGATCACGTCAGGCGAGGACAGCGCACGCATCCCGATCTCGGTTGCCTTGTGAGTCGGCACGCGCAGGGTCATCTTGTCTTTCTCGAATGAAATCACGAAGAGCTCCAGCGAGATGCCGGCGACTTCCTGCTCCTCGATCGAGATGATCTGCCCGACGCCATGGGCGGGGTAGACAACAAACTCATTGGGGCGGAAATCAAGCTTTTTCGATTTGGTCATGTGGCGGCTCCTGAAGCGCGGGGATCTCCCGCTGTTGATTGCAGTGCTGAACCGACGGTCAAACGCGCATTCGGCTTGTGGCTGTTTCCTGCCACATCCGGCTGCGCTTGATCGTGGAATGGTGTTTTAAACCCCTGATGGCGGCATTATATTTGAACGTCCGCATCCGAAGAGATTGACCGTCATTGTCAGCGTTGCTGCATCATAGCACAAAAAAGGGGCATCCGAAAGATGACCCCTGGTAACTTTGACGCGCGCCTTTAAATAACAACGGATTACGGGCGTTTCTTCATTTTGCAGGTGAAGAAACTTTGCGAATCACCCGCCCTCGCCGGGACTTTCCGAGAAGTACTTCTCCAGCTTGCCGGTCTCGCCGTCGCGTTCCTCGGCCTCGGGCAGCGGATCCTTCTTGGTGATGATCACCGGCCAAAGCTCTGAATACTTTCGGTTAAACTCCACCCATTTTTCCATGTCCGGCTCCGTGTCCGGGCGGATCGCATCGGCGGGGCATTCCGGTTCGCAGACGCCGCAATCAATGCATTCATCGGGGTGGATGACCAGCATGTTCTCACCCTCATAGAAGCAATCCACCGGACAGACTTCGACGCAGTCGGTGTATTTACAGGCAATGCAGGCATCGTTGACGATATAGGTCATGCGGGGATCTCTGTCAGGGTCGCTGGGGGTCTGAGTAAATCAGCGCAAGGGATCATTCAAGGTGCCGGGACTTAGAAAGATCAAGCATGCGCCGGTCCTTCTTTGTCGGGCGACCTTTTCCGTCAAAGGCCGGATTTTCAGGCAGTTTGTCCTCTGATCGGGGGGCTGGCGGGGACATGTCGGTGTAAAGCCCCTGCGCCTCGGCCGCCGGGCCGCGCCTTGTTCCCAGCGCTTCCACCCGGATCACGCGCACATGATCGCCGGTGGCAAAGGTCAGCACGTCGCCTGCGCCGACCATGCTGGCCCGTTTGGTCGTCACCACCCCGTTGATCCGCACCGCCCCGTCAGAGACCCGCGCCGCAGCCAGCGAGCGGGTCTTGAAGAACCGCGCCTGCCACAGCCATTTGTCCACGCGCAGTTTCGGCGCGGGTTCTGACATTTACTTGTTGTCCTTCAGCCCCATCAGGGCTGCGGCAAAGGGGTTGTCCGGGTCGATCGGCTTTTCCTTCTTGGGGGGACGCGCCGAGAAGTTCTGCGCCTTTGCCCCATTGTCACCGCGCGGCGCACCCTTGCGGGGCTTGCCCTTGCCCTTGGGCCTGTCGCCCCCGGTGCCGCCGCGGCGCTGGTTGTTGTTGGCACGCGGTGCGCGGCCCCAGGTGAAGGTATAGAAGACTTCGGTTTCCGGTGCCGCGATACCTGCATCGGCGGCGGTTCCCTGCGGTGTCTCACCTTCGGAGACCTGGGGAATCTGCTCTTCCGCCTTCGGGGTCTCGGGCACCTCCGCCGCTACCGGGGCGATGCCCTCATCGGGCATGTCGGCCACGGGTTCCGGTACATCGGCTGGCGCCTCTGCTGCGGGCTCTGCGGTGATCCCGCCTGTGGGTTCTTCCGCCGCCACATCCATCACCGGCTTGTCCGGCGCGTCGTCGTTTGCAGCGTCTCCCGCCGCTTTTTCCGGCACCTGCGCATCGGCTGCTTCACCCATGACCTTGTGCGCGCCATCCTTGGGCGTTGTCACATCGACCGGTTTTACCTTTTCCCGCTCGCCCTTTTCGGCCTTGTAGCCCAGACCCTGCATCAGCTCTGCGAATTGCTCCAGCGTCATGCCGGTGATCGACAGCATGTCTGCCTTGGCCTCGAAGCCGCCGCGCGAATCCTCGCCACGCAGCATGTCGGCCAGCCGTTCCAGCATGTCGATGCGGATCGCACGCGCCCCGGCATTGCGATACCCCGACATCGTGTCGGCCCCCTGCGGCGCATCCGCCTCGACCGGGATCGTGACCAGGCCGGGCGGGGGCGATTCAGGAAATTCGTTCAATCCCTTCGCCAGGGACCACAGCACCAGCCGCAGCCGTGTCGGCGCGGGTTTCAGCAGCAGCGGCATGAAAATGGTGAACTGGCCAAAGCGGATGCCATGTTTGCGCAGCGCGCCACGGGCATCCTGATCCAGGGCCTTCACATCTTCGGCAACCTGGGCACGGGGGATGATGCCGAAATTCTCGACCAGCTGAAAGGCAAAGCCCTTGGCAAGCCCGGCCAGCGCCTCGTCCCGCGCGAGCGACAACAGCGGCTCGAACAACGCTGCAATCTTGCGGTCGATGAAATGCTGCAACCGGCGCTGTACCTTCTGCACAACCTCGGGTCCGGCCACGTCATCGACAAAAACCTCGACCTGCGGCTTGAGCGCATCGCTGCCCGGCACCAATTTGCCCACGGCAGAAGATCCCCACATGAGGCCGCCCTGCTCGGTAAAGTCGATTTCCGTGTCAGGGGCGTTGTAGAACCGATCCGCCCGCAGGTGAAACTGCGGTGCCAGTGCCTGAAGGGCGGCAGACTTGATGGTCTTTTCCTCCGCCCCGCCGGCACCCTTGTCGGCGCGGAAACGGAACCCGTCCAGCTTGCCTACGTATTCACCTTCAACAGTAACTTCACCGGTCTCGTTTACATCGGCCACCATGGCTTCCTTCTGTCCTAGCCGGCGCAAAAGCACGGATGTGCGCCGATCTACAAATCTCTGGGTCAGACGTTCGTGCAAGGCGTCCGACAGTCGGTCTTCTACGACACGGGTTGCCCCGCGCCAATGACTTTCGTCTCCGGTCCACCCGTTGCGTTGCGCCACATAGGTCCATGTGCGGATAAACGCCAGTCGCTTTGACAACGCATCAATGTCGCCATCGGTTCGATCTATGCGTTTGATTTGTCGCGCGAGCCAGTCATCGGGGATGCGGCCCGACTGGTGCAGATCGCAGAAAATGCGTTCCAGAAGGTCGGCATGTTCGGCATGGCTGATGCCGCGGAAGTCGGGAATGCGGCAGACATCCCACAGCAATTTCACTGATGGCCCGTCACTGGCGCGGGCAAAAACTTCGGTCACCTGTCCCAGCGCCTTGAGCGCGCGCAGATCATCCGCTTCGCGCGCGCGGACCAGGCGTTCGTCCTCGGGCTTTGCCTCCAGCGTTTCGATCAGCCGGTCGATGGAGCCGAACTGCAGCGCGTGGTTGCGCCAGTTGATCTTGTTCTGCGGGGTGAACTGGTGATCCATGATCGCCCGCGCCACCGCATCATCCAGTGCCGGGGCATCGCCGGTGGTGCCGAATGTGCCGGGTTTGAACCCGCGCCCGGCTCGGCCTGCGATCTGTGCCAGTTCATTGGGGGCCAGCTGGCGCATCCGGCGGCCATCGAACTTGGTCAGGCTGGAGAAGGCGACATGGTCCACATCCAGGTTCAGCCCCATCCCGATGGCATCGGTCGCCACCAGGAAATCGACCTCGCCGTTCTGGTACATGTCCACCTGCGCGTTGCGCGTGCGGGGGGAAAGCGCGCCCATCACCACTGCGGCACCGCCTTTCTGGCGGCGGATCAGTTCGGCAATCGCATATACATTCTCAACCGAAAACCCGACAATCGCGCTGCGCGGACGCATGCGGCTTATCTTTTTCTGACCTGAATAGACCAATTCAGACATCCGCTCGCGGTGCATGAACTGCACCTTGGGCACCAGCGCCGCGATGGTGCCGCGCATGGTGTCCGACCCCATGAACAGCGTCTCGTGCAGCCCGCGCATGCGCAGCAGACGGTCGGTAAAGACATGGCCCCGTTCGGGATCGGCACAAAGCTGGATCTCGTCCACGGCGGCAAAATCGGCTCCCATGCCCTCCGGCATCGCCTCGACCGTGCAGACCCAATACTGGGTGCGGGGCGGCACGATGCGTTCCTCGCCGGTGACCAGCGCCACCACCGAAGGGCCGCGCAGTGCCACGATACGGTCATAAACCTCGCGCGCCAGCAGGCGCAGCGGCAGGCCGATCACCCCGGTCCGGTGCGCCAGCATCCGCTCGATGGCATAGGTCGTCTTGCCGGTATTGGTCGGGCCCAGAACGGCCACGATCCGCGCATCGCTCGCCACGAGATGTCTCCGATCAGAGTTCGCGCCCGATCCCGTCGCGCTGCAGCGCCGTCAAGGCTTCGCCCGCGTGGGGATGGTGGGGATAAATGGCCAGCACACGGCGATACAGGTCAGCCGCGCGGCGCAGGTCGCCGAACTCCTGAACCATGACGGCAAAACCGAAAATTGCCTCGAAATGCTGGGGGTTCAGGGCCAGGGTCCGTTCCAGATCGTCCAGGGCGGGGCCGTAACGTTCGGCCCTGAAAAACGCCTCTGCCCGCGCGTGATAGCCTTCGGCAAAATCCGGCGCATGATCGGTCAGCGCGGTAAAATGATCAATCGCCAGAAGGTAGTCTCCTTGCTCCATCGCGTCGCGGCCCCGTTTGAGCAACAGGTCCATCGCCGCAGAGCCGGACCGCCCCCAGGTGGTTTCCACCTCGCGGGCAACCCGCGGTGCCTCGCCTTCGGGCGCGGTGCGCAGTTTCTCCAGCAGTTCGGGGGGCACGGTATCTGCCACAGTCATGCCACTAAGCAACACTAGTGTGCCAAGTGCCGTAAGGTGACGTTTGAGGTTGACGCTGAACATACGCATAACAAAAGTGAATGTAACAGGCTGCCGCCGCAAATCCAGACGTGTCGGAGCCAATTTGCCAAAAAGGGCCCGAAATGAGCGATATTGTGAACCAAGCCGTTGCGATCCTGAACGAAAAGCTGAGCGCGGCTGATTTTGACGGCACCGCGAAGTTCGACATCCAGGGTGAAGGCGCCATCATGATGGACAGCACCGGCGCGCGCGCAGGGGATGAAGATGCGGATGTGACCCTCAGCGCGGATGCCGACACCTTCCAGTCGATTCTCGAAGGGGATACCAACCCCACCGCCGCCTTCATGTCCGGCAAGCTGGCCGTTGACGGCGACATGGGCATGGCAATGAAACTGGCCTCTGTCCTGGCCTGATGCAACTGGAACCCGCCCCCCTTTTTACGGATGTGATGCCGGGGCCTGACGGCGGTCAGGCCCATTGGGCCATGACCTCCGACGGAAAGCGGATCAGGGTGGGTTCCTGGCCATTGGACCATGCGCGGGGCACCGTGCTGCTGTTCCCCGGCCGGACAGAATATATTGAAAAATACGGCGTGACCGCCCGCGAATTCGCCGCGCGCGGCCTGGCCACGATGAGCGTCGACTGGCGCGGTCAGGGGCTGGCCGACCGGTTGATCGACGACCCGCTGGTGGGCCATGTCGAGGTCTTTTCCGACTATCAGAAGGACGTGGCGGCAATGATGCGCGCGGCGCGCGAACTCGGCCTGCCCCGGCCCTATTTCCTGCTGGCCCATTCGATGGGCGGCTGCATCGGGCTGCGCGCCGTGATGGAGGGGCTGGGGGTTCAGGCCGCAGCCTTTACCGGGCCGATGTGGGGCATCTACATCAAGCCGCAGCTGCGCTTTCTCGCCGGGATCCTTGCCCGCAACATGCCACGTTTCGGGCTGGGCCACGGCCTGCCCCCCGGCACGGTCAAGGAGCCCTATGTGCTGACCGCGCCTTTCGACGACAACATGCTGACCACCGACGCGCAGATGTACGACATGATGCGCGACCAGCTGCGCGCGCATCCCGAACTCTCCCTCGGCGGGCCCAGCTACATCTGGCTGCGCGAGGCCCTGGCCGAGACCGAGCATCTGGCAGGCCGCGCCGCCCCCAGCCTGCCCGCCGTCACCTGGCTGGGCAGCAATGAACGTATCGTGAATACACCCCATGTGCATGCAAGGATGGAACGCTGGAAAGGCGGACGGCTGGAAATGGTCGAAGGCGCCGAACACGAGGTCCTGATGGGCTCCGACAGCCAGCGCAGCGCCATCATGGACGGTATGGAAAAGCTGTTTCTGGGCACGGTGACTCGCTAAGGCGCAGGCGCCAGCTATATTGGCTGGCATGGCACGCACAAAGGTTCTGACATTCACCGAAAAAGGCATCTATTGCCCCGCTAGCGATTTCTACATCGACCCCTGGCGGCCGGTGGACCGCGCGTTGATCACCCATGGCCACGCCGATCATGCGCGCAGCGGCATGGGGTCGTATCTGGCTACCCATGCGGCCCTGCCCGTCATGCGCCATCGTCTGGGTGACATCCGGGCCGAAGGCATCGCATTTGGCGAGACACGCCGCATCGGGGGCGCGGATGTGTCCTTTCACCCCGCCGGGCATGTGCCGGGATCCGCACAGATCAGGGTCGCCCTGGGCGGCGAGGTCTGGGTGGTCTCGGGCGATTACAAGCTGGTCGATGACGGGTTTTCCGAACCCTTCGCGCCGGTCAAATGCGACCATTTCATCACCGAAAGCACCTTTGGCCTGCCGGTGTTCCGCTGGATGCCCCAGCGCGATGTCGCCGGGCAGATCAACAGCTGGTGGGCGTCCTGCGCCGCCGCGGGCAAGACCGCCTTTCTCGGGGCCTATGCCCTGGGCAAGGCGCAGCGCCTGCTGTCGATGCTGGACCCTGAGATCGGCCCGATCCTGACCCATGGCGCGGTGGAGGCGACCAATGCCGTGTTGCGCAAACAGGGGCTGAGCCTGCCTGCCACCATCCATGCCAACGATGAGGTCGATCCGAAACAGCATCCTGGTGCGATCGTTGTGTCACCGCCCTCGGCGCTTGGCAGCAAATGGGCGCGGCGGTTCGGTCCGCAGGAAAGCGCCTTTGCCTCCGGCTGGATGGCCCTGCGCGGTGTGCGCCGCAGACGCGCGGGCGACCGTGGCTTTGTGATTTCGGACCATGCCGATTGGTCGGGGCTGCTGTCGGCCATCACGGAAACCGGCGCTGAAAACATATATGTGACCCATGGTTACACGGATGTCTTCACCCGTTATCTGAACGAAAACGGCTGGCAGGCACAGGTCATCCCGACACAGTTCGAAGGCGAGCCGCCCGAGTCAGGGGATGCCGAATGAAACGCTTTGCCACCCTCTTCAACACCATCGACCAAAGCACCAAGACAAATGTGAAGGTCGCGGCACTGGCCGAATACTTTGGCGACGCGACAGATGCGGACCGCCTGTGGACAATCGCCCTGTTCTCCGGCCGCAGACCCAAGCGCGCGGTCACCACCACCCGCCTGCGCGAATGGGCGGCCGAGGTGGCAGGCATCCCCCTGTGGCTGTTCGAGGACAGCTATGCCGTTGTCGGCGATCTGGCCGAAACCATCGCGCTGGTGCTGCCGCCGAACCCCTCCGGCGATGACCGTTCCCTGACCCACTGGATCACCGAATTGCGTGGTCTTGCCGATCTGTCGGAACCGGAGCGCAAGGCCTTTGTCCTTGCCGCATGGGAGGCGCTCGGCGGCACCGAGCGGTTCCTGTTCAACAAGCTGATCACCGGCGGTTTCCGCGTCGGCATCAGCCAGAAACTGATGACCCGCGCCCTGGCCCGGGCCACCGGCAAGCCAGAGACAGAGCTGGCGCATCGGCTGATGGGCAACTGGCACCCCGATGACACCACCTGGCACGCGCTGATCGAGGCGGCAGATGCCTCTGCCGATGCCTCCCGCCCCTATCCCTTTTACCTTGCCTATGCGCTGGAGGAGGGGCCGGAAGGCCTGGGCGACACCGGCGCCTGGCGCGCGGAATGGAAATGGGACGGGATCCGCGGCCAGCTGATCCTGCGCGACGGCGACTATTACGTCTGGTCGCGCGGCGAAGAGCTGATGACGGACCGCTTCCCCGAACTTGCCCGCGCCATCGACCATATGCCTTCCGGCACGGTGCTGGACGGTGAATTGCTGGTCTGGCTGCCCGGTGCCGCGGCACCCGCCTCTTTCAACGCCTTGCAGGCCCGGATCGGGCGCAAGACGGTGCCAAAGAAGCTGCTGGCCGAGGCCCCCGTTGTCCTGCACGCCTATGACCTGCTGGAGTGGCAGGGCACGGACATCCGCCACCGCCCCTTTGCCGAGCGCCGCGCCCTGCTGGAAGCGGCCTGCGCCGATCTGCCCGCCGATGCCCCGATCCGCCTGTCGCCGCAGATCCCCTTCCACTCATGGGACGCGCTTGCAGCACAGCGGTCTGCCGCGCGGGAGGCGCAGGCCGAGGGGCTGATGCTCAAACGGGCCGACAGCCCCTATCTGGCGGGGCGCAAGAAGGGTGATTGGTGGAAATGGAAGCTGGACCCGCTGACCATCGATGCGGTGATGATCTATGCGCAATCAGGGTCCGGGCGGCGCGCCAATCTGTTCACGGATTTCACCTTTGCGGTCTGGAACGGGAATGAACTCGTGCCCTTCACCAAGGCCTATTCCGGCCTGACGGACGCGGAGTTCCGCCAGATCACCGCCTGGGTGCGCAAGAACACGCTGGAACGTTTCGGCCCGGTCCGCAAGGTGACCCCGCATCATGTCTTCGAGATCGCCTTTGAAGGCATCCAGCCCAGCCCGCGCCACAAGTCAGGCGTCGCCCTGCGCTTTCCCCGGATAAAGCGCTGGCGGCAGGACAAACCCCTGCAGGAAGCGAATACGCTCGACGATCTGAACGAAATGCTGCGGCAATATGGCTAAAGCGCCCCGCCTTAAACTTGAATCGCCGATACCCTGCCGCGCTTCGCGCTCTCG
>NZ_QBFD01000012.1:214596-254965 GCF_003335585.1 Sulfitobacter sp. DFL-14
ACGATACCGGATGTATCAGGTTAAAGGCGGGACGCTGTAGGCTTTCTTTTTGGCCTCAAATATTCCTCGGTGGGGGTTCGGGGGAGGCAGACAGCCTCCCCCGCCTTGTCCCCGCGCCTCACCCGTCTTAGGTAATGGGCAAATCAACACAAGGTCACTCACATGTTCCAGCTTCCCTTCCCCGTCCATGACGCAAACGCCACCGGCGGCAACAAGAACCTGGGCGACCTGCCGGAATGGGACCTGAGCGACCTCTATACCGGCGAGGATGCGCCGGAACTGAAACGCGACCTCGACTGGCTCGAAGAGGCCTGCGCCAGCTTTGCCGCCGATTACGAGGGCAAACTGGCGGATCTCGACGCCGCCGGGCTGCTGGACTGCGTGCTGCGCAATGAAAAGATCAACCAGATCGCCGGGCGCATCATGTCCTTTGCCGGGCTGCGCTATTACCAGCTGACCACCGATGCGGGCCGGGCCAAGTTCATGTCCGACCTGCAGGAAAAGATCACCAATTTCACCACGCCGCTGGTGTTCTTCACGCTGGAACTGAACAAGCTGCCCGACGACCACCTGGACAGGCTGCTGGCGCAGAATGCCGATCTGGCGCGCTACAAACCCGTCTTCGACCGCATCCGCGCGATGAAACCCTATCAGCTGTCGGACGAGCTGGAGCGTTTCCTGCACGACCTCGGTGTCGTCGGCGACGCCTGGGAGCGGATCTTTGACGAGACCATCGCAGGCCTGGAATTCGAGGTGATGGGCGACACATTGGGCATCGAGGGCACGCTGAACCTGCTGACCGACCCCGACCGCGACACCCGCGAGGCGGCGGCCCGCGCGCTGGCAGAAGTGTTTGCCGACCGGATCAAGACCTTTGCCCGGGTACACAACACCCAGGCCAAGGAAAAGGAAGTCATCGACCGCTGGCGCGGCATGGAGACAGCCCAGACCGGCCGCCACCTCAGCAACCATGTGGAGCCGGAAGTGGTGGAGGCGCTGCGCAACGCCGTGGTCGATGCCTATCCGCGCCTCAGCCACCGGTACTATGAATTGAAGCGCAAATGGCTGGGTCTGGACAAGATGCAGGTCTGGGACCGCAACGCGCCGCTGCCAATGGAAGACCCCCGCATCGTCAATTGGGCGCAGGCCGAAAAGATGGTGATGGAGGCCTATAATGCCTTCGATCCGCGCATGGGCGACCTGGCCGAGCCGTTCTTCCGCAAGGGCTGGATCGATGCGGGCGTGAAACCGGGCAAGGCGCCGGGGGCCTTTGCGCATCCCACGGTGACCGATGTGCACCCCTATGTGATGCTGAACTATCTTGGAAAACCGCGTGACGTGATGACCCTGGCGCATGAACTGGGCCATGGCGTGCATCAGGTGCTGGCGGCAGGACAAGGTGAAATGCTGTCCTCCACCCCGCTGACACTGGCCGAAACCGCAAGCGTCTTTGGCGAGATGCTGACCTTCCGCAAGATGTTGGACGGGGCCAAATCACAGGCCGAACGCAAGGTGCTGCTGGCGGGCAAGGTCGAGGACATGATCAACACGGTTGTCCGCCAGATCGCCTTTTACGATTTCGAATGCAAGCTGCACGCGGCGCGGCGCGGGGGCGAGTTGACGCCCGATGACATCAACGCGCTGTGGATGTCGGTGCAGGCGGAAAGCCTGGGACCGGCCTTTGAATTCATGGAAGGCTATGAAACCTTCTGGGCCTATATCCCGCATTTCGTGCATTCGCCCTTCTACGTCTATGCCTATGCCTTTGGCGACGGTCTGGTGAACGCCCTTTACGCCGTCTACGCCGAGGGCGAGGAAGGTTTCGAAGAGAAATACTTCGACATGCTCAAGGCGGGCGGGTCCAAACACCACAAGGAGCTTCTGGCCCCCTTCGGGCTGGATGCCTCGGACCCGGCGTTCTGGGACAAGGGCCTGTCGATGATCGAAGGGTTCATCGACGAATTGGAAGCGATGGAAGATTGATCGGGAAAGGGCGCAGAATATGCCCGGCGGGCTGCGACAGTTTTACAGAAAACAGGTCAGACGGCGCATCCTGCGCGTGCTGATCTGGGTGCGCCTGCATGTGCCGCCCGGATTGCGCCTGGTCCTTGGCATTCTGCTGATGATCGGCGGCGTGTTCAGCATCCTGCCGTTTCTGGGCCTGTGGATGCTGCCCGCCGGCTTTTACATCGCGGCGCTTGATGTCGTGCCGCTGTGGCGAAAGCTGCGGGGGCGCCGCGGGTCGGTCACTTCAACTGCGAATCCTTCGAGCCCCGGCGATTTATCCCGCCCCGCACCGCCGCGCGTGCCGCCCGTTCCTGGGCGCAATCCACACAAAGTTTGACACCCGGCAGCGCCTCGCGGCGCCGCTGGGGAATTTCTTCTTCACATTCCGCACAATGCGTCAGGCTCTCGCCCTGCGGCACCTTCCGCGCCCTGAGCCGTGCCAGTTCGTCATTGATCGAGGCTTCGATCTGTTCCGATACCGCGCCGTCGCGCGCCCATCCTCCGGCCATGTTCATTCCTCCGATGTCATGCACAGAATAGCACCCGATCGCGCCACGTCACCCCTATGCGTCGGGCCGAAGGGTGTTAACCTGTCAGGAACAACAGCCGGAGGCCCCCATGCGTATCGTCAAAAGACTTCTTGTCGTCATCCTGGTGCTGGTGGCGGTGGGCCTGATCGGCTTTTTCGCCTTCGCCCCCGCCTATGTCGAGAAATCCCGCAATGCCGTCGTGCCGCATGACCCCTACCCCGTGTCGGATGCCGCACGCGCGCTGCACGACAGGCTGGTCATCGGTGACCTGCACGCAGACCCGCTGCTGTGGAACCGCGACCTGAGCCAGCGCAGCGATTACGGCCAGGTCGACATCCCCCGCCTGCTGGAAGGCAATGTGGCGGTGCAGGTCTTTGCCGCCGTGACCAAATCGCCCGCCGGTCAGAACTACGAGGAGAACTCGGCGGAAGCCTTCGACAATGTGACCGCGCTGGCCATCGGCCAGCTCTGGCCGCCGCGCACCTGGAACAGCCTGCTGGAACGCGCGCTGTATCAGGCGGAAAAACTGGAAGCCGTCGAAGCCGCGATGCCTGACCAGTTCCGCATCATCCGCACGCGCGCCGATCTGGACAGCCTGCTGGCGGACCGTGCGGCAGGCCGACAGATCGTTGGCGGCATTCTGGGGATCGAAGGGGCGCATCCGCTGGAAGGTGACATTGCCAACCTCGACAAGCTCGAAGCGGCGGGCCACCGGGTCATCGCGCTGCAACATTTCTTTGACAACGCCTTGGGCGGCTCCTTGCATGGCAAGGGCAATCAGGGGCTGACAGACTTTGGCCGCACGGTTGTCGAGCAGGTGGCGCAGCGCGGCCTCGTGCTGGACCTCGCCCATTCCAGCCCGGCGGTTGCCCGCGACGTGCTTGAAATCACCGACATCCCCCTGATCGTCAGCCACAGCGGCGTGACCGCCCATTGCGAAACGCCGCGCAACTTTCCGGATGATCTGATGCGCGAGATTGCCGCCACCGGTGGGGTGATCGGCATGGGCTATTGGGATGAGGTCACCTGCGGCGATTTCACCCCCGCCGGGGTTGCCAGGATGACGCGAACCGCCATCGACCTGCTGGGCGAGGATCACGTCGCCCTTGGGTCGGACTTTGACGGTTCGGTCACCACCGCCTTTGACACATCGGAACTGGCAGCACTGACCCAGGCTTTTCTGGATGAAGGGCTCAGCGAGGATCAGATTGCCAAGGTCATGGGCGGCAACATGATCCGCGTGCTGCGCGCCCGGTTGAAGTGATCAGGCCTTGCCCGCGGCATAGATCATGTCGATCATCCGCTGCGTGCCCTGGCTGAACTCCAGCGAACAGGGGTACTCTGCCCCCTCCAGCACACTGCGGCCAAAGGCCTCGACCTGCAGGACATAGTGATTGACCGCCGGAAAACGTTCCACGGTGATGCTGCTGGCCGAGGTTTCCAGATGCAGTTCCGCCTGATCGAAAACACCCGCGTTGAAGGGGCAGGACAGCCGCAGGATGCCCTTGTCACCATGCAACACGATCTCTTGCCGGGGTGCCATGCGGGTGGAGACAATAGCGCCATAGGTGAAATCGCCAAAATCACCCGCGATCCGCGCGGTGGTATCGACGCCATGCTGGAATTCGATCCCCGCATAGGAAATTTCCCTGGGCTCCGCCCCGGTGATGAAGCGCGCCGCACCGCAGGCATAGACACCGATGTCGGGCAAGGCGCCACCGCCCGCGTCAGGCTGGTTGCGGATGTTGCCCAGATCGTCGTTATAAAAGGAAAAGGTCACGCTGACATGGCGCAGGTTCCCCAGCGCGCCCTCCTTCAGAAGGTCCCGCGCCCGCCGCATCTGCGGGTGATGCGCAATCATGAAGGCTTCGGCGCAGAACAGCCCGGTCCGGTCCCGTGCGGCGATGACCGGCTCGAAATCCGCCGCTTTCAGGCCCATCGGCTTTTCACACAACACATGTTTGCCCGCCTCCAGCGCCTTGATCGTCCATGCCACATGCAGGTGGTTCGGCAGCGGGATATAGACGGCGTCCACCTGCGCATCCGCCAGCAAGGCCTCATAGCTGTCATGCACCCGCAACCCCGGCGCAAAATCGCGAAACCCTTCCGCCTTTGCAGCCGATGAGGTGGCAAGCGCCGAAAACTCCGCGCCCCTGGCGGCGTGAATGGCGGGGGCCATGTGTTGCCTGGCAAAATTCGACGCCCCCAGGACGCCCCAACGCAAATGGGTCATGTCTTCTCCGATCCTTGTTTAGCGTCCCGCCTTGAAGGTGAACCGCCAATACCCTGGCGCGCTCCGCGCTCTCAAGACACATGCGATGTGATCTGCATCAAGGTAAAGACGGGACGCTGTAAGCGGACCCTACCGCATTGGCCTGCCGCCACAAGTTCAGACAAGAAAAAACCCCCGCAGCGGGCGCTGCGGGGGTCTGTTACTGGTCAGGCAGCGCTCAGGCGTCGGCCATCATGCCCTTTTCGCGGGCCAGGTCACGCATCCGCTTTTGCAGCTTTTCAAAGGCGCGCACCTCGATCTGGCGAATCCGCTCCCGGCTGACATCGTATTGCGCCGATAGGTCCTCAAGCGTCACCGTCTCATCGCTCAACCGGCGCTGGGTCAGGATGTCCTTTTCCCGGTCGTTCAGCACTTCCAGCGCTTCGCCCAGCATTTCGCGCCGGGTTTCCAGCTCGTCCCGCTCGGCATAATCGCCTGCCTGGTCGGCATCTTCGTCCTCCAGCCAGTCCTGCCACTGCATGGTGCCTTCGCCTTCGGAGCCGACGGTGGCATTCAGCGAGGCGTCACCGCCCGACATCCGCCGGTTCATCGAAATCACCTCGGCCTCGGTCACGCCCAGCTGGGTCGCGATGGTCTTGACGTTCTCGGGGCGCAGGTCGCCCTCCTCCAGCGCGCCAATCTTGTTCTTGGCCTTGCGCAGGTTGAAAAACAGCTTTTTCTGACCCGAGGTCGTGCCCAGCTTTACCAGCGACCAGGACCGCAGGATATATTCCTGGATCGACGCCCGGATCCACCACATCGCATAGGTGGCAAGGCGGAAGCCCTTTTCGGGGTCAAAGCGTTTCACCGCCTGCATCAGGCCCACATTCGCCTCGGAAATCACCTCTGCCTGCGGCAGGCCATAGCCGCGATAGCCCATGGCGATCTTTGCGGCCAGACGCAGGTGGCTGGTGACCATCTTATGCGCGGCTTCGGTGTCCTGTTCCTCCACCCACCGCTTGGCGAGCATGTATTCCTCTTCAGGTTCCAACAGGGGGAACTTGCGGATTTCCTGCATATAGCGGTTCAGCCCGCCTTCAGGTGTCGGTGCCGGCAGATTTGCATAATTTGCCATCAATTGTCCCTTTCCCAGTCTCGGGGGGCCTGTTCTACAGTTATGTTTAAGGCCTTAACATCCATATGGTCAGCGCTAACAGGTGTTTCAAGTCGGCCTGCGCCGGTTTTTTCGGACCAGCGCCGGTTTTCTTTAGATTGGCACAAGATGGGTGAAGAAAAAGGAATCTTTCAACCCGGTCACACGCTTGTGCGCGTCATCCCGCCGGGCGCAGCAGGTCCAGCAGATCGACCATATCCGCAGGCAGCGGCGCTTCAAAGCGGACCGGCTCGCCCGTCACCGGATGTTCGAACCCCAGCACGGCAGCATGCAGCGCCTGCCGGGCAAAGCTGCGCACCGCTTCTGCGGTACTTTCGGGCAGCGCCGCCTTGGGCAGCTTGCGCTTGCCGCCATAGGTCGGATCGCCCACCAGCGCGTGACCGGCATGGGTCATATGCACCCTGATCTGATGCGTCCGCCCGGTCTCAAGCCAGCATTCCATCAGCGCCAGCACCGGCGGGGTGCCAAAGCGTTCTATCGTGCGGGCACGGGTCACCGCATGGCGCCCGCCCTGGAACAAGACCGCCTGCCGCTGCCGGTCGGTGCGGTGGCGCGCAAGCTGGGTGGTCAGTTTCAGAATGTTCCCCGGTTCGAAGGATGCCCCCCTGACCCCGCGCAGACGCGGATCGCTGGCCTCCGGCACACCGTAGACCAGGGCCTGATAATACCGCTCCACCGTATGTTTTTCGAATTGCGCGGCCAGCCCGTGATGTGCGGCATCCGATTTGGCCACCACCAGCAAGCCGCTGGTGTCCTTGTCGATCCGGTGGACGATGCCGGGCCGCTTCATGCCCCCCACACCGGAAAGATTGTCCCCGCAATGGGCCATCAACGCATTCACCAGGGTGCCTGACGGGGTGCCCGGCGCGGGATGCACCACCATGCCTGCGGGCTTGTTCACCACCACCAGGTCGGCATCCTCGAAAAGGATCTCCAGCGGGATCGCCTCGGGCCGGATGTGGCTTTCCTCCGCCTCTTCCACCGCGATCTCCACCTGCGCGCCGGCCTGCACCTGGGCGCGCGGGTCGCGCAGCACCTGGCCATCCACCCGCACCGCCCCCTGTTCGATCAGCCGCGACAGCCGGGTGCGCGACAGCGCCGCTTGCTCTGGCACATCGCGGGCCAGCGCCTTATCAAGGCGCGGTGGCGGGCTTTCCGCCAGGATAAAGGTGATGGTCCGGTGCGACATGAGTGATTCCGATGACGATATGACAGAACCGGCCAACCTGCGGTTCCTGCGGCGGCTGGTAACGGTGCTGACCGTGGTGATGATCTGCGGCGTTCTAGTGGTGATCGGCCTGCTTGTCACCCGCCTTGGCGCCAGGGCCCCCGACCTGCCCGATCAGATCAGCCTGCCGGGCGGTGCCGCCGCCCGCGCCTTCACGCAAGGCGACCATTGGTACGCCGTGGTGACCGATCAGGATCAGATCCTGATCTTCGACCGGCTGACCGGCAAAATCACCCAGACGGTGCAGATCACCTCGCACTGATTTCTTTATGCCTGAAATACCTCCGGGGTTTGGGGCAAAGCCCCAAGCCTCACAACCCGGTGCCCCGTTCAGGTCACAACAGACCAAAGGGTCTAACGGATCACGTCTGGCGGAATTCGGGGGTGGTACCACCTCCTGGTCTCGAACCAGGGACCTCTTGATCCACAATCAAGCGCTCTAACCAACTGAGCTAAGGCGGCACTGGCGCCGATTTAGCCAAGCAGGTCGGGGAATGCAAGACCCTTGGTCCCAGATTGCCGGTCCATTCCTACAGGGTGATCGACCAATCCTGCTCCACATTCTCTTTCCCGAAGGACACAACCGGTCTGCTGCTGTTCAGCGTCCAGCCGTTCCTGGCATAAAGCGCGCCCGCCGCGCGGTGTGATTCATGGGTCCAGAGCTGCATGTGCCGATAGCCCGCGTCCCGGGCAAACCCCATGCAGGTTTCAAGCATCCGGCGCCCCAACCCCTGGCCACGTGCATCCGGCGTCAGCAGGAACAGCCGCAACTTCGCGGTATCCGCCTCCAGCCGCACGCAAAAAATCGAGCCGAGCCGTTGCCCCGCACGCCATGCAATCCAGCCGCGCTCGCAGGTTGGATCATGTTCAGCCAGAAAATCATCGAGGATCTGCGCAACCAGCACCCCAAAGCTCGCGTCGAAACCTTCGTCCCGCGCGTAATGGACCTCGTGCTGTTCCACCAGCCAATCCCGGTCTTCGGGGGTGAATCTGCGAATCTCGATCTCTGTCATGCGCACAGGATGACGCGACTGCCGCTTGCCAAGCAAGCCCTGTCAGGATAGCCCTGCATCCCATCATCGGCGGAGAAGACCATGGGAATCAATACGGAACGCGATATCGAGGCTAACCTGCAGATCGGGCCAACCGATGCAGGCATGGTACGGCTGTTCGTCGAAGGTGGCGGTGTGGAATTGCCAATGGATTTCACCCCCGAGGAAGCCGTCGAGATTGCCGAGGAAATCATGGCCGCAGCCCACCGCGCGCGCGGTGGCAAGGGCAAGACGCGTTAACCTCTACCCGCTAGGGTCCGGACCTAGTCTCTATCCCCAATCCGGCAGCATATCCGGGTCGCGCAGCATCTGCAGCCTGCGCGCCGCGCAAAAGGCGAATTTCTGCACCATGACCTTGCGCCGCGCGGGCGCCAGCCGTGTTTCAGGCCCCATGCGGACAATTTCCGCGCCATAGGCGTCCCCGATGATCAGCCCGGTCTCATCCGGCAGCAGTTCGGTGGGGAAATCCGCATCGACGGCCCAGAAGAACCTGTCCGCCCACTCCAGATAGCCCTCCCATTTCTGGTCGGTCATGAAATCGGCGCGGGAGGATTTGCATTCCACCACCCAGACCTCGCCCTTGGGCCCCAGCGCCATCACATCCACCCGCAACCCCCGGGCAGGCACCAGTTCGTCCACACAGGCAAAACCATGGCTGGCCATGTGCCTGCACACCCCCCGCGCCAAAAGCTGGCCGGGTTGCGGGGCGGGTGGTGGCGGGGTGAGATCGATCTGGGTCATGCGGAAAATAATGAACATTTCGTGAACATTTGCAAGCCCCCGGCCCCGGCAATGGCAAAACCGCCTGACACACCCTATCTTGTGCGCTGGTGGACGCAGGTGGGAGCAGCAGCACATGGACGATCAGGAACCGATGGATCAGGCACGGGCGCGCGGCGTGCGCTATGCGCGCGAACTGGAGGGGCATCTGACCTGGCTCGACACGTTTTCCGGCACCGCCCTTGGCGTGCTGGCGGTGGCCTCGGGGATCTATACCTACCTCGGTGTATCCTCCTTGCTGGATGACAACGGGGCGATGGCCGCCTTTGCCGCGATTGCCTATTCAGTGGCTGTGTCCGTCGGGATTTTTGTCTTTTGGTCCTATATGTTACGGCTCTTTCCTGCGGTGCGCACCGCCCGCGCCCGCGTCGGCCTGCTGGGGGCGATGGGGCTGGGATCACTTGCCATCATCGCCATGTCAAGCTGGCTGAACGCCGCCGCCCTTGCCGGGTCTGCGGCGGTGGAACAGCATCTGGCCAAAACCGTGCAGGACTATCAGGGATCGCTGGAACGCGCCCATGAAATTGCCCTGTCGGCACAGGGGCTTGAACGTGACGTGGCCCGCGTGCGCCAGTCCTTCGAGGATCTCAGCGAGCAGGAGGCCACCGGCAATCTCTCGGGCCTTGCAGGGCGCGGCGCGGTGTTCCGGGTGCTGCGGCAGAAATCCGCCGAACTCTCGGGGCTTGAATCGCAGATCGCAACGCAGACCCCGCTGGTGGCCACCGCTTTTGCCGAGGGCAACCAGATTCTCAGCCGGATGCGCGCGCTGACGGTCGAACCCGGCCCGGTCGAGGCGCGTTCGGTGGAATTTTCCGAACAGGCGGTGCGGCTGGCCGGGCTGATCACGCAGCTGCGCCAGCTTTCCGTGGCCTCGCTTGTGGAACGCGCGGCACAGGATCTTTCCGCTTCGGTCGTCCTGCCCGAACTCGACGGCAGCACGGCCGAGAACCGGGGCGCCCAGGGGGCGACAATCACCTCCGTGCTCGAAGTGCTGGCGCAGCGCGCCACCACGCTGGAACGCGCAGCGCAGGCCGTTCTGGCGATGCCGCCGCCCAGTGAAACCACCTATACGCCCATCTCCAGCGCCGATGCGGTGATCCTCTATGCCCGCAACTTCGTGCCCTCCTGGGCCGGGGCCATCGCGATTGATCTCTTGCCTGCGGTGCTGGTCTTTATCCTTGCCATCACCCAGACCGCCATCCGCTCGGGCCGCGAGGGGGCAGCGATCGAGGATACGCTGACATTGGCCGAGATCCGCGCCGCCCTTGCCGCGATGCGCGATATGGAAACGGCTGGCGCCCCGGCAGCGCCATCCCGCGAACCGTCACGGGAGACCGCCGAACCGCAGGAACCCGTGCGGGTGACGCCGCTGAAATCCACATGAGCACCATCCGCCGCAACCCCGTCGCCCGGATCCTGACGGGGGTGCTGATCTTTCAACTGGGTCTGGGCCTGCTGCTGTTCTGGGGCGATCTGCGCGACGGGCTGAGCCTGCCCGGCTTTGGCCCCCGTGCGCCATCGCTGACCGAACCGATCCGGCCCGGCGACCAGACCCGCCGCTACCGCCCCGACCGCGCCCCGGCACCGGGCCGCCCGATGCCCGAGACGCCCCTGCCCGACCGGCTGGTCCTGACCGCGATAGAGGCGGGCAAGACGATCCTGCTGGAAGGGACGATCAGCGAAGGCGACGGCGCGCGCATTGCCCAGCAGATCGAGGAGTTGGCGCAACCCCCCGAAGGGGTAATCCTGAATTCGCCTGGTGGTTCGGTACGCGATGCGCTGGAGCTGGGGCGCAAACTGCGCGCGGCCGGCCTGAATACCGCGATGCGCGACGGCGACATCTGCTATTCCGCCTGCCCCTATGTGCTGGCCGCCGGGGTCAGCCGGGATATTCCCGAAGGCGGCTCTGTCGGCGTGCATCAACATTACTTTGGCGAAAGCACGATCCTGCCCGCCTTTGTCGCCGTGGAAAACATCCAGCGCGGCCAGGGCGAGGTCATGGGCTATCTGCAAGAGATGGGCATCAACCCGTTGGTCATGCAGCACGCACTGGTGACACCCCCTGACGAAATCTATGTCCTGCTGCCCGAAGAACTGCGCGCCTACGGTTTCATGCAGGAAATCGGCGGGGATTGAGAGACGGCCCCTTGCCGACTGACCCCGCCGCCTCTATCTCAGGGGAGTGGCGGGTTCTGCCCTGTTCGTGAGACGTTACATTCCAGTGGCCTTAAGCAAATCCGAGGGAGCTGGCTCTGTCCGGGCCCTGGTCCGGTTACCTGGCGCCCACCTGTACATACAGGTCCTCGGGAATAAATACTGACCGGCAGATGTGGTCCCGTCACACAAGACCAAAGGCTGCCGCCGCCCGTCCCACCCGAATTTCAGACCGTCCGAACGCCCAGTTCCTCGCGGAACAGGCGCTGGATTTCATCGCGCGTGACAGCGCGTCTTGGCCGCTTGTCGGCATTGACGTCGATCTTTACGTTACGGTTGCGAATTGCGTTGATCAGTGTTGTCATCATCTCACCCCATTTTGGTGCTGCCCCACACAGCCTATGGGAGAATTGATAGGGCCAAGATCTTCAGAACTGGTAAAGTGGCGCGTATCTTTCGAACCGCATGGTTAGCGAAATCAAAACGCCTCGGGCCGCGCCTCGCGTGCCATATGATCCAGCACCGCATTGACGAACTTCGGCTCCTTGCCCTCGGGAAAGAATGCGCGCGCCACATCGACGTATTCGGTGATCACCACCCGTGGCGGTATCCCGGTATCGCGCAATTCCGCACCGGCGGCGCGGAACAGGGCCCGCAGGGTGGGATCAATCCGCGCGATCGGCCATTTGGCCACCAGCGCGCGGTCTGTCATCTGGTCGATGGCAGCCTGATAGTTCACGGCCGTTTCCAGGACTTCGGCAAAATGGCCGATATCGCCATCCTGCATTTCGTCGCCCTCGTAAACCGCGCCAAAGCGGTGTTCCAGGAACTCCCGGCGCACAACCTCGACGGTCTGGCTGGAATGTTCCATCTGGAACAGCGCCTGCACAGCATAAAGCCGTGCCGCCGATTTCATCTTGCGCTTCTGGTTGCCCGAGACTGACGTGTTCATACGATGTTGTTTCCGTCGGCCTCCCCCGCCATCAGCGTATCTTCGCCGCGCGGTTTGAAGCCGATGCCTTTGCTGGTTTGCGCCCACTTACGGCCGAGCGCGATCAGATGCAAGGCCGCCGCCGCCGCGCCGCCGCCCTTGTTCTGGCCCGCAGGGTCGGCGCGCACATCGGCCTGGGCCTTGTTCTCCACCGTCAGGATGCCATTGCCGATGCAAAGCCCCTGCAAACCCAGCATTTGCAACGCACGGCTGCTGTCGTTGCAGACGGTTTCGTAATGGGTCGTCTCGCCCCGGATCACGCAGCCCAGCGCCACATATCCGTCAAAGTTGCTGCGCCGGTCGCTGATCCTGATGGCGGTGGGAATTTCCAGCGCGCCGGGCATTTCGACCACCTCATAGGCGGCACCCGCTGCCTCCAGCTCTGCCTTGGCGCCGTCCAGCAGCCCCTGGGCAATCTCGCTGTAATAGGGCGACACGACGATCAGCACCTTGACCGGCGCGTCGAATGTGGGGCGCGGCAGGACCGTATGTTGCTGCGAAGAAGCCATGTTCTACCCTTCCGTGATGGGGCGCGTGCCCACGATTTCGATGGCATAGGCATCAAGGCCCAGATACCGGGTTTCGGGGTTGTCGGTCAGCAGGACCAGCTGGTGCAATCCCAGCTCCGACAGGATCTGCGCGCCAAGTCCGGTGCGCTTGATCGTGCGGGGGCTGTCCTCGTCATCCTCGTCCAGCCGCAGCCGCGGAAAGGGATCCCGGAACAGGATCACCGCGCCCCGCCCCTCCTCGGCGATGATCTGCATCGCGCGGGGCAGTTCGTCGGCGGGGCTGGGGCCAAGGCCCAGAATGTCTTCCAGCGCGTTGATCGCATGGGTCCGCACCAGCACCGGCTCCGGCGTGGTGATGTCGCCCTTGACCAGCACCACATGATCCGTGCCGGTGATCTTGTCGGCAAAGATGCGCATCTGCCAGTCGCCGCCATAGGCTGAGGTCACCTGCCGCACGTCGCGTTCCACCAGCAGGTTGTCATGCTTGTGGCGATAGGCAATCAGATCGCTGATGGTGCCGATCTTGAGGCTATGTTTGGCAGCGAATTCGACCATGTCGGGCAGCCGCGCCATGGTGCCGTCATCCTTCATGATCTCGCAGATCACGCCGGAGGGATGCAGCCCCGCAAGGCGGCTGATGTCCACCGCCGCCTCCGTATGGCCTGCGCGCACCAGCACGCCGCCATCGCGGGCGCGCAAGGGAAAGATATGGCCCGGCGTGGCGATATCCGCCTCGCCTGCCTGTTCGTCGATCGCCACGGCAACCGTGCGCGCACGGTCGGCGGCGGAAATGCCCGTCGTGACCCCCTCGCGCGCCTCGATGCTGACGGTAAAGGCCGTCTCGTGGCGGGAGGAATTGTTGACCGCCATCATCGGCAGCCCCAGTGTCGCAACCCGCTGCGCCGTCATCGGCAGACAGATCAGCCCGCGCCCATGGGTTGCCATGAAATTGATCGCATCCGCATCGGCATGCACTGCCGGGATCACCAGATCGCCTTCATTCTCGCGGTCCTCGTGATCGACCAGGATGAACATGCGCCCCTGGCGCGCCTCCTCGATGATCTCTTCAATCGGGGAAATGGCCGAAGACAGCCCTTCTTCCACGGGTCCCGGTGTCTCGTAATTCATCGCATATCCTCACGTCTGGCACGCCTCACATAGCCCAGCCACCGCCCCTTGACCAGAGCGCGCGCCGCCGCGTCGTTATGCCGGAAATACGCCAAGCTGCCGCCTGCAATGCGCACGGCAGCCTGCGTTCAACCCCCAGGCCCATGGCCCGCGACCAACCGGGTTCAGGAAAAGTACCGCCCCGCCTCAAGGTAGCCTGCCGCCCGCGCCGCACCGGTCCAGTCGCGCTCCAGCGCGGTGTCCCCGATGATCAGCACCTGATCGCGCAGCAGGCCCTGGGCGGTGATCACCTCGCCCAGATGCGCCCGCATCTCACCCCAGCTGTCGGTAAACTTCGGCGCGGCCGCAGTTGCATCCAGCACCGGATTGGCCGCCGCCACCAGCGTCGGGCTCAACGGGCGATGCACCAGCGCCAGCTTTTGCGCGCCTTCCAGCGCCGCCAGCTTGCCCTCGCGGCCCACCGGCATCTGCGGGGCCTCCATCCGCACCACCCTCAGGGCATTGGAGGAGAACAGCAGCCCCATGACATCACGCCCCGTCGCCTTGCGCACTGCCGCATAGGTCGGATAATCCAGCCCCAGCGCACGGGCGCGCGCCACATGCATCTTGACGACCATCAGCGGGATCGCCTTGGGCATCGCCGCATTGCGCGCCTTTTGCCACTGGAAGGTCCGCCATTTTTGGCCGCGTTCCATGGTCGGCCCCTGGTTATGCCCGATGCCCGGCTTCATGACATTTCCCCCAGCCGCGCGACATAGCGCGCCAGGGTGTCGATCTCCAGGTTCACCCGGTCGCCCAGCGCCACATCGCCCCAGGTCGTCGCCTCTTTGGTATGGGGGATAAAGTTGATGCCGAAATCGCAGCCGTCGACCTCGTTTACCGTCAGCGATGTGCCGTTCAGCGCCACCGACCCTTTGGGCGCGATAAAGCGCGCCAGCGCCTTTGGCGCGCGCAGGGTCACGCGGGTGCTGTCACCCTCATCCGCCATCGCCACCACCTCGGCCACACCGTCCACATGGCCCGAAACGATATGCCCACCCAGCTCATCACCCACCTTCAGGGCCCGCTCCAGGTTCACGCGTTTGCCAACGTGCCAGCCATTATGGCCGATATTGGTCTTGTCCACGGTCTCGGCGCTGATCTGGACCTCGTACCAATCCGGGCCAAGGCCCACCACCGTCAGGCAGACCCCGTCGCTGGCAATCGAAGCCCCCATGTCGATCCGGTCGGTTGCATATCCGGTCTTGATCCGCGCGCGCAGGTCACCTTCCTGCGCCAGTGCGACAACGGTTCCGATATCGGTGATGATCCCTGTGAACATGGGCTGCTCCTTGACTATCCTGTCCACCGAGGTAACCCCACGCCAACCGGACGGCAAGAGCCGCTTGCGCCACATTTTCGCCCCCATTGCATGGCAAGACTGTGCCGACCCGAGCTGCCAGAGGATTCACATGACCCACGCCGCGCCCGAAAAAAGGGTATTCCTGTTCCTGCAGGGGCCGCATGGCCCCTTCTTCAACCGCCTGGGCAAGATGCTGCGGTTGACGGGGGCAGAGGTCTGGCGCGTGGGGTTCAACGCGGGCGACCGGGCCTTCTGGTTCCATCCGCGCAGCTACATCCCCTATCGCGGCACGGCGCAGGACTGGCCCGAGACCTTCAAATCGCTGATTGCGGAAAAGCGGATCACCGACATCGTGCTATACGGCGACACCCGCCCGATCCACGCCCAGGCCGTGGCCGAAGCCCGGGCGCGCGGCGTGACCATACATGTCTTTGAAGAAGGCTATATGCGGCCCTATTGGGTGACCTACGAACGCGGCGGCTCCAACGGCAACTCGCGCCTGATGGAGATGACGATTCCGCAGATGCAGGCGGCGCTGGCCAATTCCGACATGGAAGCCCCCCTGCCCCCCGGTCATTGGGGCGACATGCGGCACCATATTTTCTATGGCGCGCTCTACCATTGGTTCGTGATGTTCCGGAATGGCGACTACCGCAATTTCCGCCCCCATCGCAGCCTGCCGGTGACCAAGGAATTCCAGCTTTACCTCAAGCGGCTGTTGCTGATGCCCGCGTTGGCGGCGGACCGCCTGATCGCGACCCTGCGCATCCGGCTGGGCGGCTTTCCCTACCACCTGGCGCTGCTGCAGCTGGAGCATGACAGCTCGTTCCAGATGCATTCACCCTTCGACACCATGGGCGATTTTCTGGAGCTGGTGATCGACGGCTTTGCCAAGGGCGCGCCGAAACATCACCACCTGGTGGTCAAGGCCCACCCGCTGGAAGACGGCCGCGTGCCGGTGCGCCGCGACATCCGGCGGCTTGCGCGCAAACTGGGCGTCTCGGACCGGGTGCATTACGTGCGCGGCGGCAAACTGGCACAGCTGCTCAACGATGCGCGCAGTGCGGTGACCGTGAATTCCACCGCCGGACAGCAGGTGCTGTGGCGCGGAATTCCGCTCAAGGTCTTTGGCCGCGCGGTCTATGCCCAGCCAGAATTCGTCTCGGACCAGCCGCTGCCCGAGTTTTTTGCCCGTGCCAGCCGCCCCGATAACAAGGCCTACAAGGATTTCCGGCGCTATCTGCTTGAAACTTCGCAAATTCCCGGCGGTTTCTATGCCGCCCGCGGACGGCGGCAATTGCTGCGGCAGGTCGTCGATATGATGCTGGCCGAAGAAGATCCCTATGACGCGCTGGAACATGGAACCGCGGCCCCAAGGCAACAGTTGCGGGTCGTTACCTGACCTAAGCTGCTCACTTGTCTGGATTTTCAATTCTACCTGACGTAGCTTGCCCCCAAATACGTCGAAAAAATCGGCGAAACCCGAGGCAGATTGAACAGGTCGAGGAGACCGGGCAGTGAAAACCAGAAAATTTCGGTGGGCGCGCCCCATCGCAGTGCTTGCGGCATTGGCCGTGATCTCATCCTGCGGCTTGCCACATGCGGGCCCCAACAAAAGACAGATTTTTTCCGGATCGGTGCAGAAGGAAGGCGATGCTTTCATCGTCGCGGTCAATGACCGTGTCACCCGCGCCACCGCCGTGGTCCCGGCACTTGGCTTCTCCGAAGAATTCAAGAACGCCTCGCAGCTGGGGTCCGACACCATCCGTCCCGGCGACGTGCTGGGCATCACCGTCTATGAAAACGTCGATGATCCGCTGCTGGGTGTCGAAGGCGCCCCCGCCACCCTGCTGGAAGAAGTGCAGGTCGATGGCGCGGGTTTCATCTTTATCCCCTATGCCGGCCGCATCAAGGCCGCGGGCAACAGCCCCGACGCGATCCGCCGCATCATCACCAACCGGCTGGGCGAACAGACCCCCGATCCGCAGGTCGAGGTCCGCCGCGCGGCGGGTGACGGCTCTACCGTGTCGCTGGTCGGCGGCATCGGCTCGCAGGGCGTTTACCCGATCGAGCGGCCCACCCGCACCCTGTCAACCATGCTGGCCCGCGCAGGCGGCGTCGCGATTGAACCCGAAATCGCGCAGATCACCATCATTCGCGGTTCCAAACGCGGCAAGATCTGGTTCCAGGACCTCTATGAGCATCCCGAACTCGATATCGCGCTGCGCGCAGGCGACCGTATCCTGGTCGAGGCCGATACCCGCTCCTTTACCGCGCTTGGCGCGACCGGCGGGCAGGCCCGTGTGCCCTTTGAAACGCAGAACCTCTCGGCGCTCGAAGGCATCGCCCAGGTCGGCGGCCTGAACGCCGGCCTTGCCGACCCCACCGGCGTCTTTGTCTTCCGCAACGAACCGCAGGAAGTTGCAGAACAGGTGCTGGGCCGCAACGATCTGTCCGGCGTGCAGCGCATGGTCTATGTTCTGGACCTCACGCAGCCCAACGGCATGTTCATGGCCCGCGATTTCGTCATCCGCGACGGCGATACCATCTATGTGACCGAAGCCCCCTTCGCCCAGTGGAGCAAGGTTATCTCGGCCATCACCGGCACCGCCGGGTCGGCAGCGAGCCTGACCTCGCTCACGGAATGATCTGAATGGCTCTCGGGCCGGAAATCTACGACACCCCCGCCGCCGGCCCTGAAAAGGACCGGCGGCTTTTTGTCTATAACGGCGGTTTCCTGACCCAGCGCCGGGTGCGCCGCATCCTGCGCCTGTCGGGCTATTCGCTGCATCTTGGCCTGCCGCGCGATGGTGATCACGTCGCGGTCTGGGGCAATTCGCCCACCGCGCACCGGGGCCTTGCGGTCGCCTCGAAACGGGGTGTGCCACTGGTCCGCATCGAAGACGCGCTGCTGCGCTCGATCCATCCGGGCCGCACCGGCGGTGAGCCGCCGCTGGGTCTGCTGATCGACCACAAGGGGCTGCATTTCGACCCCGCCCAACCCTCTGAGCTGGAAGACATTCTGGCCGGCCATCCGCTGGACGACACCAATCTGCTGAACCGCGCGCGCGGCGCCATCGCCCGGATGCAAGAGGCGCATCTGACCAAATACACCGGCTTTGAACCGGAGGCCGGGGTCCCTGCCCCCGGTTATGTGCTGGTGATCGACCAGACCCGCGGCGATGCCTCGGTGACCGCCTCAAACGCCGACCGGGCCCGGTTCCTTGAGATGCTGGTCTTTGCCCAGGAAGAACACCCCGGCTGCCCGGTGGTGATCAAATGCCATCCCGAGACGACGCAAGGCCAGCGCGCCGGCTATTTCGGCCCCGAAGACACCAACGACCGGGTGCGCCTGCTGGAGGATGCGGTCAGCCCCTGGAAGCTCTTCGAAGGGGCGGTTGGCGTCTATACCGTGTCCTCGCAACTGGGGTTCGAGGCGATCTTTGCCGGGCATAAGCCGCGCGTCTTCGGCCAGCCGTTCTATGCGGGCTGGGGGCTGACCACGGATGAATTCCCGGTCCCGCGCCGCCAGCGCGTGCTGACCCGCGCGCAGCTTTTCGCGGCGGCGATGATCCTCTATCCAAAGTGGTATGACCCCTACCGGGACCGCCTTTGCCCGCTTGAAGACGCGATGGAGGCGCTGGCGGCCCAAACCCGCGCCTGGCGCGAAGATCACCTGGGCTGGACCGGATCGAAGATCAGCCTGTGGAAACGCAAACCCCTGCAAGGCTTCTTTGGCCGGACCAGGCCGATGATCTTTGAAGATGACCCGGCCCGTGCCCGCGCCGCCGCCCCGCGCCGCTGGCTGGTCTGGGCGGGCAAGGCCGATGTCGGCCATGGCGACGCCTGCCGGATCGAGGACGGGTTCCTGCGCTCGCGCGGGCTGGGGGCGGAACTGGTGCCGCCCCTGTCGCTGGTCTGTGACGATCTGGGCATCTATTACGATCCGTCCCGGCCCAGCCGACTGGAAAAATGGATCGAACGCCGCGCCGATCTGCGCCCCGATCAACGCAGGCGCGCCCAAGACCTGATCGCGGCAATCCGGCAGGCGGGGCTGAGCAAATACAACCTTGCAGGCACCGCCGATCTTGGCGCCCTGCCCAGGGGGCGGCGCATCCTTGTGCCCGGACAGGTGGAGGATGACGCCTCCATCAGGACCGGTGCCGATGCGGTGCGGACAAATGCGGATCTGGTGCGTGCCGCCCGCGCCGCCCATCCGGAGGCGGTGATCCTCTACAAACCGCACCCGGACGTGGAGGCCGGGTTGCGGACCGGCGGCGACACCGCGGCAGCCCTGGCCGATCACGTCCTGACCCGCGCCGATCCGATCGCGTTGCTGGGACAGGTCGATGAGGTCTGGACCATGACATCGCTTCTGGGCTTTGAGGCCCTGCTGCGCGACGTGCCGGTCACCACGCTGGGCGTGCCCTTCTATGCGGGCTGGGGGCTGACCCGTGATCTCGGCGATGTGCCGCCGCGCAGGCGGGCGGAACCGGGGCTGGAGGGGCTGGTCCATGCCACGCTGATCGACTATCCGCGCTATCTGGACCCGGTAACCGGCCTGCCCTGCCCGGTTGAGGTGGTGGTGGCGCGGCTGGCCTCGGGCAATGTTCCGACGCCGGGGGTTGGCAACCGGGCGCTGTCCAAGCTTCAGGGGCTGCTGGCGAGCCAGAGCCATCTGTGGCGCGGGCGGTGACTGCGGGATTGGATATTTACAGCGTTTCGGGATTAACTTGAAACATCCAACATCACTTTTCGCGTTCGACCGCAGGGAGAGGCAGCGAACAAGTGATTCAGGTATATCCCGAAGCGCTATAGAGCCAAAAAGAAAGAGGGTGAGGCCCCCTCAGGCGCGGTGCCAGATGTGCAGGGCGTCTGCCCCGATGCGGCGGGTTTCGCCCAGGGTGTAGCGCGGTGCGGCGGCAAGGCGGGACAGGCCCATGGCGCCGATGCCCGGCAGCCCCTCTGCCCCGATGATCAGCCCGGCACTGAAGCCGATGAGCTGGTCCACCAGATCCGCCTCGATCAGCGATGCCGCAAGCGCGCTACCGCCTTCGCAGAATATCCGCGTCAGGCCGTGCGCGCCCAGTTGTTGCAGCACATCGACCGGGTCGAGCTGCCCGCCCCGCGCGGCGCAGGGCAGCAGGGTGGCCCCAAGATCGCGCCATGTGCGCGCAAGGGTCGGGTCGGCGTCCCTGCCATGGCACAGGATCAGCGGCACCTCGGCGGCGCTGCGGGCCAGTTTGCCCATCAGCGGCAGGTCAAGGCGGCGTGACACAACCACCCGGGCGGGCTGCCATGTGACCCCCAGATCGCGTACCGTGAGACTGGGATCGTCCTTGCGGGCGGTGCCGCCGCCCACCATCACCGCATCGTGGCGCGCACGCATGGCGTGGACGGCACGGCGCGCCTCGGGCCCGGTGATCCACTGGCTTTCCCCGGTGCCTGTGGCAATGCGGCCATCAAATGTCTGGGCCAGTTTCAATGTCACTACGGGCTGGCCCTGGCTCACACGTCTGAAAAACCCTTCATGATCCCGCCTGGCCTCGGCCTCGCAGACACCCTGCACCACCTCGATGCCCGCCGCGCGCAGCATGGTCACACCGCGCCCGTCGACACGGGCATCCTGATCCTGAACCGCGATGACAACGCGGGCCACGCCCGCGTCGATCAACGCCCTGGCACAGGGCGGGGTCTGTCCGTGATGCGCGCAGGGTTCCAGCGTCACATAGACATCCGCCCCCCTGGCGGCGGCACCGGCCTGCGCCAGCGCCTCGGTCTCTGCATGGGGTCTGCCGCCGGGCTGGGTCCAGCCGCGCCCGACAATCCGGCCTGCCGCCACGATCACGCAGCCCACCGCCGGGTTCGGCCAGACACGCCCCTGGCCGCGACGCCCCAGCGTCAGCGCATGCGCCATGAAGCGCGCGTCGATGCCCGCCTGCCCGGTCACTCTTCCTTGGGCAGGTCGGGCCGCAGCTCGGCGACGAATTTGTCGAAATCGTCTGCAGCCTGGAAGTTCTTGTAAACACTTGCAAAGCGCACATAGGCCACGGTGTCGATCCGGTTCAGGGCTTCCATCACGATCTCGCCGATCTGCTTGGAACCGATGTCGGTTTCGCCCATGCTTTCCAGCCGACGCACGATGCCGCTGATCATCTGGTCGATCCGCTCGGGCTCTATCGGGCGTTTCTGCATCGAGATCCGGATCGAGCGTTCCAGCTTGTCGCGGTCGAAATCCTCGCGTTTGCCATTGGTCTTGATCACAACGAGATCGCGCAGCTGCACACGCTCATAGGTGGTGAACCGCCCGCCACAGGCCGGGCAAAAACGCCTGCGCCGGATGGAAACGTGATCCTCCGCCGGGCGACTGTCCTTAACTTGGGTATCGATATTTCCGCAGAATGGGCACCGCATCGGCCATCCCCCTTTTCTAACCTGCCTCGCTTGTGGGGCTATACGCCCTCTTGCCGAAACTTATAGGGTCTACGCGAGGTTTTGGGTAGGGGCGAAATGCGCCGCAACATGTTGTGTGTCCAGATGTGACCTGAAGCCAACGGTCGCCGATGCCGCGCCATGCAGGAAACAGGCGCCGCATCTGCAGGTCACCGGGGCGAAAGTTGCCGCAGGTGGTGCCACCGGTTCCGGAGAGGTTCAGCCCCTGTCGGCGCTGAAATGGGCCGCGACCCTGCGCCGGTGCGGCGCATCGCGATGTTCAAACAGATAGATCCCCTGCCACGTCCCCAGTTGCAGCCGCCCGCCTGCCACGGGAATGGACAGGTTCACCGGCAGCATCGCCGCCTTGATATGCGCGGGCATGTCATCGGGCCCCTCCATCCGGTGCCGCAGATAGCTCATGGCGGGAGCATCCGCAGGCGGCACCAGCCGCTGGTAGAAGGCCAGCAGATCGGTCTGCACATCCGGGTCGGCGTTTTCCTGTATCAGAAGAGAGGCCGAGGTGTGGCAGATCAAAAGCGTCAGCAACCCGTCACCCTGACCGGCAACCCAATGCGCGACCTTGTCGGTAAGGGGGTATAGCCTCTGGCCCGCAGTGGATAAGGTAAAACTGGTCTGCATGGTTCCGATCAGCCCCGCTGGCCCCCTGATTGAACGCAATCCTTCATCCGCCGACAATCGCCTCAGTTCAGACCGCGCCGGAAGCGGATGGTCTCGAACTCCAGCAAGAAGTCCCTGCAGAACTGGTTGGCGTGATAGACCGGCAGGCCCAGGCCGGGCGTGTCCACACGCACGGCGACAGAGCGGGACGGTTCGGTCGGCAAACTGGATGCATCGGTGGTGAAAACCACACCCACCCGCCCGCCGTGGCTTTGCGACCTGCCGCGGGGTGATTTGACGTAAAGCCGCTGGGTCGCCGCCACGCCAAGCTGGTGGATCGCGTAATCCGCCGCTGCGCACCACATGCCCCGCGCGCCTTCGCCAAGCGCTTCAATGACCTCGAATGACGTCGGTGAGATGCCCTGGACCTTCAGGTGATTGACCGCTTCATAGGACGGGGCAGCCGATGCCGCCGACAGACCACCCGTCAAAATCGCCACTGACACTGCGGCAAAGCTCAATCTTCGCATGTCGTATCCTTTGCTTAGCTGACCCCAACAGAAATAGGCTGAACCGGGGGCAAGTCTAATCACAGCTGTGTCACCTTTTGCGCCCCCCGGTCGCCGACCACAACCCGGATCCGGGAATGCCCCGGACAAAAGCGGACCTCAAAAGCCACCCGGCGCGAAACGGGCGCGCAGCGGGGCATCCGGGATCATGCATTGATCGTAGCGGCCGAAGATGCGGAACCGGTTGCGCGCGATCAGCCGGTAAAGCGGCATCTTGATGGCGCGCGGAAGGAATTTCACGCCGCCAAGCAGCCGCCAGGGCCAGCCCGATGCCCCCATCGCTGCCGCGAAAGCATCAAGATGACCATGGATCCGCCCTTCCGTCACCACGAGGTTTGTCTCGAAATCATCTGTCGGCAGCCCCAATGCCTGATAGAGCGATTGCCCCAACGGCGATTGCGCCGTGGCAAAGGCAAAGCGCCGGGAACGATCGCGGCGCAGCATGAAACGAAAGAAGCCGGAGCACAGAACACATTCGCCATCAAAGACGATCAGGTCGCGCTGCTCCACCTTCGCCCGCAGTGCCGCATCAAGCTGCGATACCCGTCCAATCATGCCTGCGCCGCGTCGTAACGGGCGCGGGCCGCGTTTAGGGCGGTTTCATTGGCCTCGGCCCAGCCGATCAGTGACCGGATCGGTCCCATCAGCGAATGGCCCATCGGGGTCAGAGCGTATTGAACGGCCGGTGGCTTGGTCGGGAACACGGTCCGGTCGATGAACCCGCCGCGCTCAAGGTCACGCAGGCTTTGGGTCAGCATCCGCCGCGAAATATCCGGCAGCATCCGCAGCAGGGTGTTGAAGCGTCGCGGCTCCTGTTCCAGTGCCAGAAGCACGAGGGTCGTCCATTTCGCTGCAATATGGTCAAGCAGGTCGCGCACCGGGCAGGCCCCGTCAGGAGAAGGGTGCAGCGCGCTCAGCGACGCAGGGTCTTGCCGGGTCTCGGTTCCTTCGGTGTTACCTTGTGACATGAAGATGCCTCCTTTCGGCATGGCTTGGCGGTCTCTAAATGAGACTTACACTCGATTCGGAACAAAAGGAAAATCAAATGTCTTCTAACAGCATTCTTGTCACCGGGGCGAGCGGCCAGCTGGGCCAGCTCGTGCTTGATCATCTGCAACGTCTGGCCCCGGAGGCTACCATCGCGGGCCTTGTGCGCAAGCAAGTGGATGCCGCCGCCCTCAAGGCCCGGGGCGTCGAGCCCAGGATGGGGGATTACACCGATCCCGCAAGCCTGCGCAGCGCGATGGCGGGGGTTCACAAGGTCTTGCTGATCTCCTCCAGCGCGGTGGGGCAACGCGTCGCCCAGCATCAGAACGTGATCGACGCCGCCAGGGACGCAGGTGCCGGCCTGATCGCCTATACCTCCATCCTGCGAGCCGACAGCTCGCCCATGATCCTTGCCCAGGAGCACAAGGAGACCGAGGCCGCGCTGCGCAGTTCCGGCCTGCCCGTCACTTTGTTGCGCAATGGCTGGTACACGGAAAACCTGCTGGGCGCGCTGGACAGCGACCTGAAGCTGGGTCAGCATTTCGGCGCTGCAGGAGACGGCAGGTTCACAACCGCGACCCGCAACGATTACGCCGAAGCCGCCGCTGTCGCACTGCTGAGCGACGACGCCGCCGGAAAGGTCTATGAACTGGCCGGGCAGCCCGCGTTTACCCTGGCAGAATTCGCGCAGACCCTGAGCGCGGAGGCGGGCAGCAAGGTCGCCTACGTGGACATGCCGCAGGAAGCCTTCGCCCAGGCGCTGGTCGCGGCCGGGCTGCCGGAAGGTTTCGCAGGCGTGCTGGCGGACAGCGACGCCCAGGCGGCCAAAGGCGCGCTAGAGACTGACAGCACGGACCTTGAAACCCTGATCGGGCGGCCCGCAACACCGCTGAAGGATGCGATCAGGGCAGCACTGGCAGCCCGGTAACGCCCTGCGTCAAAAAGAAAAGGACCGGCACAGGGCCGGTCCTTTGTATCTCTGACAGCATGCTTTCGGATTGGTGCCTGCCTATTGATCCAGGAAACTCCGCAGCTTCCGGCTCCGGCTCGGGTGCTTGAGCTTGCGCAGCGCCTTGGCTTCGATCTGGCGGATACGTTCGCGGGTCACGCTGAACTGCTGGCCGACTTCTTCCAGCGTGTGGTCGGTGTTCATGCCGATGCCAAAACGCATCCGCAGAACCCGTTCCTCGCGCGGCGTGAGAGAGGCCAGAACCCGTGTCGTGGTTTCCTTGAGGTTCTCCTGAATGGCGGAATCCAGTGGCAGAACCGCATTCTTGTCCTCGATGAAATCGCCAAGTTGGCTGTCTTCCTCGTCGCCGATGGGCGTCTCCAGGCTGATCGGCTCCTTGGCGATCTTCATCACCTTGCGGACCTTCTCCAGCGGCATCTGCAGCTTTTCGGCCAGTTCTTCCGGCGTCGGCTCGCGGCCGATCTCATGCAGCATCTGACGACCGGTGCGGACCAGCTTGTTGATCGTCTCGATCATATGCACCGGGATCCGGATGGTGCGCGCCTGATCCGCGATGGACCGGGTGATCGCCTGCCGGATCCACCATGTCGCATAGGTGGAGAACTTGTAGCCGCGGCGGTATTCGAACTTGTCCACCGCCTTCATCAGGCCGATGTTGCCTTCCTGAATGAGATCAAGGAATTGCAGACCGCGGTTGGTGTATTTCTTGGCAATCGAGATGACCAGACGCAGGTTTGCCTCGACCATTTCCTTCTTGGCCTGGCGGGCTTCTTTCTCGCCCTTTTGAACCTGCTGCACGATGCGGCGGAATTCAGAGATGTCGAGACCCACATATTGACCAACCTGCGCCATGTCGGCGCGCAGTTCCTCGACCTTGTCGGCAGAGCGTTCGATGAACATCTGCCAGCCGCGACCGGATTTGTCGGCCATCCGCTCCATCCAGTTGGGATCCAGCTCGTAGCCGCGATAGGCATCGACAAATTCCTTGCGGTTGATGCGGGCCTGGTCGGCGAGTTTGACCATGGCGGAGTCGATCTGCATGATCCGGCGGTTGATGCCGTAAAGCTGGTCGATCAGCGCCTCGATACGGTTGTTGTGCAGATGCAGCTCGTTGACCAGCAACACGATCTCGGACCGCAGTTTCTGATATTTGTCTTCCTGCTTGCTGGAGAACGATCCATCCTCGTTCAGCGTGGCAGAGATACGGCTGTCCTGCATTTCGCTCAGCTTGGCGTAATCGTCGGCGATGATGTCCAGCGCTTCCAGGACCTGCGGTTTCAGCGCCGCTTCCATGGCTGCCAGGCTCATGTTGGCCTGTTCGTCCTCGTCATCGTCGTCATCGCTGGCAATCGGGTTGCCGTCTGCGTCCAGTTCCTGCTTGTCGTCGTCCGACTTGGAGTCCGCGGCACCCCCGGGGGCCACCACGGGTGTGGTTACCTCCTCGTCACCCAGCTGGTTGCCGAATGTCGCCTCAAGGTCGATCACATCGCGCAGCAGGATGTCCTCGGACAGCAGTTCGTCGCGCCAGATGGTGATCGCCTGAAAGGTCAGCGGGCTTTCACACAGGCCCGCAATCATGGTGTTGCGGCCGGCCTCGATCCGCTTGGCGATGGCGATTTCGCCCTCGCGGGACAGCAGTTCGACGCTGCCCATCTCGCGCAGGTACATGCGCACCGGGTCATCGGTGCGGTCCAGCTTCTCGGCTGTGCCGGAGGACAGCGCAACTTCCTTGGCGCTGTCGGTGGTGGCCAGTTCGGTGGACCCCTTGGCGTCTTCGTCCTCGGCGTCTTCATCCTCGATGACGTTGATGCCCATTTCGGACAGCATCGACATCACATCCTCGATCTGCTCGGAAGAGACCTGATCAGGGGGCAGAACGGTGTTCAGCTGGTCATAGGTGATATAACCCCGTTCCCGCGCTTCGGAGATCATCTTCTTGACGGCGGCCTGGCTCATATCCAGCGAATGACCGCTGTCGGAGTCGTCCCGTTTGGTATCTTCGTTGGTGTCCTTAGCGGCCATGAACGTCCTCCAGCGCGGTTGCGCGAATCAGTGTGGTGATTCGGTTGTCGCGAATCATGCGGGGTTTGCGGTGATTCTTAAACCCGTTGTACTGCTTTTTCCCCAAGAGCCTGCGAAAAGGTCACTTTTTCAACTGCGGCCCTTGGGTTTTTCATAGGTAATGTTCTCAAGCAGCGCGTCCAGCGCGCTGCGTTCATCGCGGGACATGCGTGCGCCATTCTCGCCCACCTCATATTCCGCCTTGTCTTCCTGCCCCGACCTCGTGGCCTGATCCGCGCTGCGCACAGCCTCGCTCAACCGCCATGTCAGCCCCTCGTCGGCGGTGCCTGCCATGTCTTCCTCGGCCTCGGCAATTTCCGCGCTCAGCCCCCGCGCCGCCTCCAGCTTGGCCAGTTCCTCGGCCACGGTCATGGTGGCCATCTCGGTGTTGCCCGGGTTGCGGATACAGGGGGTGATCGCGACATGGCGCTGTGCGGTCAGGTTTTCAAGGGCATCCGGCCCCAGTGCGCTGGAAATTTTTTCGCGCAACACTGCCGCGCCCTGCGGCGCATGGCGCAGAATCATGTCGCGGATCACCGCATGGGTGCGGTCCTGACAGGCCATGCTTTCCAGACCGCTTTCAAAATGCTCGGCAATCTCCGGGCAGCCCAGCACGGCGGCCAGGATCACCGCCTCCCGCAGGTGATGGGTCACATGGTTGTCGCCCCCCGCCAGGACGGAGGCCTTGGTGCTGGGCAAAGGGGCCAGCGGCGGGGCCTGCCACTTGCCGCCCTGTCGCGCCCCCCGGTTGGCAGAGCCGGTCCGCGCGCCGGGACCCGGGCGGAACAGCTGCCAGCGCAGATCCTTGATCTCCTGGCCATAGTGGCTGCGGATCGACGGATCCCGGATCAGCTTGATCTTCTCGCGCAGGGATTTGTCCAGCGCCGCCTTGCGCTCGGGGCTGTCGAACACCCTGCCTTCGGTTTCGCGCTGCCACAGCAGCCGCACCATCGGGATGGCCTGATCTATCAGCTTCTGAAAGGCCCCCGGTCCCGCCGCTTTCAGCAGATCGTCTGGGTCCTGCCCCTCTGGCATCATGGCAAAGCGGAGCGACTGGCCCGCTTCAAGCAGGGGCAGCGCAAGGTCGATCAGGCGCAGCGCGGCGCGCTGGCCTGCGGTGTCGCCATCCAGCGTGATGATCGGTTCGGGGTCGATCCGCCAGAGCATCTGCAACTGGTTTTCGGTGATCGCGGTGCCCAGGGGGGCCACCGCCGCCTCGAACCCCGCGCCATGCAGGGCAATCACATCCATATAACCTTCGGCCACCAGCAGCGGTTGCCCCTTGCCCGCCGCCGTGCGCGCGTCGCGCACGTTGTAAAGGCTGCGGCCCTTGTCGAACAATTCGGTCTCGGGCGAATTGAGGTATTTGGCATTGTCGTTCGGGTCCATCGCCCGGCCACCAAAGGCAATTGCCCGCCCCCGCGCATCGCGGATCGGGAACATGATCCGCCCGCGAAAGGTGTCATAGGGGTTGCCGCCCTTGGACGAAGGCTTGGCCAGCCCCGCATCCAGGATCATCTGCTCCGACACGCCCTTGCCCGTCAGCGCGTCCCACAGCCCCTGCCAGCTGTCCGGCGCAAAGCCGATTTCCCAATGGTCGAGCGCCTTTTCCTCCAGCCCCCGCCGCGCCAGATAGGCCCGCGCCTCCGCCGCCGCCCCGGTCTGCAATTGCAGGCGGAACCAGCGCACCGCCAGTTCCATCACCTCGGCCAGATCGCTGCGCTTGTCCGCCTTCTCGGCGGCCCTGGGGTCGCGTGCAGGCATCGGCATCCCCGCCTCGCGCGCAAGGATCTCCACCGCCTCCATGAAGCCGACATTCTCCGTCTCGCGCACGAAGGAGATCGCATCCCCCTTGGCGTGACAGCCAAAGCAGTAATAGAATCCCTTGCGGTCATCGACGTGGAAGCTGGCGGATTTTTCCTGATGGAAGGGGCAAGGCGCCCACATGTCGCCCTTGCCCTGATTGGACTTGCGCTGATCCCACATGACTTTGCGGCCGACGACCTGAGACAGGCTCGCTCGGCTGCGCAATTCGTCCAGGAATCCGGGTGGCAGGCTCATACCATATCCTACGCCGCGCGCCCGGCATCGTCCAGCGGGCGCAGTGGCAGCACATCAACAGGTTCACATTTCGGCAGCCCGTTCAGACAGGCCAGTCGGAAGTCACTGCGCCAGGCACATCTCTTTCCAGGCCGCAGACAGGTCCTGGGATTTCACGTCGCGCATCTTCATCTCGTAGACCCAGGGGGTCACCAGCGTGATCGCGGTGTTGTAGCGGTCCGGCCATGTCGCCTTGGCGGCCACATGCGCAGGCACCTTGCGTTCGCCGACCCGGTCGATCCGCGCCTGCTGAACGGCGGCAACCACAGCCGCCTGATGCCCGCAATCGGTTTCCTTCTTGCTGGCCGCCATGGCGGGGCCGCAAAATGCTGCAACAACCGCCGAAACCACGAAATACTTTACCATTGGGTCACTCCACTCATGTGCTGACACCGCCTTAACCGCGCGCGGCCACAGCTTCCATCGCTGTTTTCATATCATGCACCAATGTGGCTGCCATCGACCGAAAGACAAGGATCATGAAGCTGTCCGCCCCGGTTTTCGTGATCGACGCGGACATGTGGTAAAGCTGTGTGCGCAGGCTGTGCCCGCGCTTGAAGGATGCTTCGCGCAGGTCCACCGGGACCAGCCGCGCCAGCACATCCACGGCGGCGAGCCCCTTCAGCTGCACCACGGCCCAGGCATCGGATTGATCCACAACCGCGCCATGATCGGCAAGTGCCGGATCGGGCACCGGGCCCATCAGCAAAGCCTCGCCTCGTCCGAACCAGATACAGCGCAGACCTTGCTTGCCGGTCGCGCGCAGCGGGTCGGGCCAGCGCAACCCATGCACCTTTTCCAAAGCCGCGCCCAAGCCCGCTGCATCGCCCAGAGGGGCAAGAGAGGTCAGCGCCCCGGCCGCCACTTCCACCAGCTCCGCATCCCCGATGATCAGCGGCAGCAGCCCGTCACAGGCGGTTTTCGCTGTCAGTTCAACCACGCACCCGCTCCCCTTCACGATCCAGAAACACCGGATGGCAGATCTCGACATCCGCCTCCAGCCCGCGCAGATGATCCACCATGCGGATCACCTCGCCCTCGCGGGCCATGCCGCCCCTGACGAAACCCAGCCCGATCATATGCCCCAGATCGGGCGAGAACCCTACCGAGGTGATATAGCCCTGATCATTCTCGCGCACCGCCTCTGCGCCCGCGTCGAACAGATGCGCGCCCGCGCTGATCTGCCGGACCGCGCCCACAGGTTTCAGCCCCACAAGCTGCTCGCGCGTCTCCTCCACCAGACCGGGCCGCGCCGCCAGGGTCTTGCCGATGCAATCCTTCCTGGCCGAAACCATCCGCCCCATGCCGATGTCAAAGGCGGTTGTGCGCCCGTGGATCTCCGAATGGGTGATGAAGCCCTTTTCGATCCTGAGCACATTCAGCGCCTCCATCCCATAGGCCCCGCCGCCCAGCGCCTCGGCGCGGCTGACCAGCAGGTCAAACAGGCTGGCCCCGAAGCGCGCAGGCACCGCCACCTCATAGGCATGTTCGCCCGAAAAGGAGATCCGGAAGAGCCGCCCCTGCACCCCGCAGACCTCGACTTCACCGCAGGCCATGAAGGGCCAGCTTTCGCCGTCGATTTCGGCACCCAGCAGGCCATTCAGCAGCTCGCGCGACTTCGGCCCGGCCACGGCAAACTGCGCCCATTGTTCGGTGACCGAGGCAAAGGCGACCTGCCATTCAGGATGCAGACATTGGGTCACGAATTCCAGATGCCGCATCACCTGCCCCGCGGCAGCAGTGGTGGTGGTCATCACGTAATGCGCCTCCCCCAGCCGCGCGGTGGTGCCGTCATCCATCACATGGCCATCCTCGCGCAGCATCAGACCATAGCGCACCCGCCCGACCGGCAGCGTCGAAAACATGTTGGTATAGACGAAATCCAGCAGCTTCGCCGCATCCGGCCCCTGAATATCGATCTTGCCCAGGGTGGAGACATCGCAAACCCCCACTGTCTTGCGCACATGACCCACTTCCCGGTCACAGGATTGCCGCCAGCTGCTCTCCCCCGTCCTGGGAAAATAGCTGGGCCGATACCAAAGCCCCGCTTCGATCATCGGCGCCCCCATCGCGGTTGACGCCTGGTGCGAGGTGGTGAAACGCTGCGGCGCAAACCCCTTGCCCTGCGCCCCTGCCCCCATCGCGGCAATCGCCACCGGCACATAGGGCGGGCGGAAGGTGGTGGTTCCGGTCTCCGGAATGCCCCGCCCGGTGGCATCCGCCAGGATCGCCAGCGCGGCCACATTGGAATTCTTGCCCTGATCCGTCGCCATGCCCTGCGTCGTGTAACGCTTCATATGTTCGACCGAGCGGAAGTTCTCCACCGCCGCCTGTTTCACATCCTTGACCGAAACATCGTTCTGGAAATCAAGCCAGGCCCGCCCCTTGCCCGGCACCGCCCAAAGCGGCTCCATCGCATAGGCGCCATCCTCTGCCTGGGGCACATCCATGGCACCCGCCTTCATGCCCAGCGCGGCGATAGCTTCTGCCGCCGCATCAACGCCGGCCTGCAGGCAGGCCCGGGTCGGGAAGACACCGTTACAGGCCCCGGCCGCGACCATCCCCGGCACCGCATCGGGCATCGGCACAAATGCCTGAATACCGGCGTCCCACCGGGGCCGTCCGTTCATATGGCAGGTCAGATGCACAGTGGGGTTCCAGCCCCCCGACATCGCCAGGCAATCGGTCTGGATCGCCTGTTCGCCCGAGGCCGTCCGGATGGTGATCGCCTCCAACTCCTTGCGGCCCGCCGCGTTGCAGACCTGCGCACCGGTATGGACCGGAAAATCCGCCCCTTCGACCGTGACATCGGCGCGGCTGTCGATCAGCGCCGCCACATGAACCCCCGCCGCCGCCAGATCGCGCGCGGTGCGATGGGCATCGTCGTTGTTGCCGAATACCGTCACATGTTTGCCGGGGCTCACCCCCCAGCGGTTCAGATAGGCCCGCACCGCCCCGGCCGTCATCACGCCGGGCCGGTCGTTATTCTGGAAGGCAACCGGCCGTTCCAGCGCCCCGGCCGCCAGGATGCTGCGGCGCGCATGGATGCGCCAGAAGGTCTCCAGCGGCAGGTTCGCGCGACGCGCGCCATGGTGGTTCACCCGCTCCAGCGCGCCATACATGCCGCCGTCATAGGCCCCGGTCACGGTGGTGCGCGTCATCAGCCGCACATTCGGCATGGCCGAAAGCTCCGCCACCATGTCCGCCGCCCAGGCATGGCCCGGCTGATGGCCGATCACCCCGGTCTCGGCATTCAGCCGCCCGCCCATCCGCGCATCCTCATCCGCCAGGATCACATCCGCGCCGGCCCGCGCCGCCGTCAGGGCCGCCATCAACCCCGTGGGCCCACCCCCGATCACCAGCAGATCGCAGAAGGCATAGGCGCGTTCGTACCGGTCCTGATCATGCTTGCCGCTGAGCGCCCCCAGACCGGCAGCGCGGCGGATGATCGGCTCATAGACCGCTTCCCAGAACTTCGCGGGCCACATGAAGGTCTTGTAATAGAACCCCGCCCCCAGAAAGGGCGCGGCCAGGTCGTTCACCGCCATCACGTCGAAATCCAGCGAGGGCCAGGCATTCTGGCTGCGCACCTCCAGCCCGTCGTAAATCTCCTGCACGGTCGCGCGCACATTGGGGTCCGCCTCTGCGCCCCTGCCGACCGTGACCAGCGCGTTCGGCTCCTCCGAGCCTGCGGTCAGCACGCCACGCGGACGGTGATACTTGAACGACCGCCCCATCAGTTTTTGACCATTGGCCAGAAGCGCGGAGGCGACGGTATCGCCCTGGAACCCCTGGTAAGACCGCCCGTCGAACCGGAAAGTGACAGCTTTGCTGCGGTCGATCAGACCCTTGCCCGCGATCCTCATGCCCCGGCCTCCCGCGCGTCAGTGGCCAGCACCACCCGGGAGATCTCATGGCTGACCGTGTCCCGCGTCACCACCAGCCAGGCCGAACAGCCTCCCTCGTGATGCCACAGCTCGCGGGTCTGCCCCGCCGGATTGTCGCGCAGATGCAGGTAATCGTCCCAGGCGGCCTCACCGGCATCCGGCGCCGGCCGCGCCAAAGCCACCGCAGCGCCCTGATAATAGAATTCGCGCCGGTCGCGCGATCCGCATAGGGGGCAGTCGATCCTCATGTGGTCCTCTCCGACAGGGCGCCAACACCCCGTTTCATTGTTCCCGAAATACACACCACGACGCCCGCCACACACGCGCGGCCGGCGTGGGGCTCAGTGAAGGTTATGCTGCGCACCGGTGCCCTCCTCGTCCATCAACCCCCTGCCGGTGCGGAACCGGTCCAGCCGGAACTTCGCCGCCGGGGCGTGATGGTCCCCCGTCGCCATCAGATGAGCAAAGGAAAAGCCCGACCCCGGCACCGCCTTGAAGCCGCCGTAACACCAGCCGCAGTCAATGAACAAACCCTCGGTATCGGTCTTGTCGATGATCGGGCTGCCATCGGGTGTCATGTCCATGATCCCGCCCCAGCTGCGCAGCACCCTGGCCTTGCCGATCATCGGCATCAGGGTCATGCCCGCCTCCATCACATGTTCCATCATCGGCATGTTGCCGCGCTGCGCATAAGACGCGTAGAAATCCAGATCGCCGCCAAAGACCAGCCCGCCCTTGTCGGACTGACTGATATAGAAGTGCCCCATGCCAAAGCTGACCACATGGTCGATCACCGGTTTCACGCCCTCGCTGACAAAGGCCTGCAGGATGTGGCTTTCGATCGGCAGGCGCATGCCGGCCATCGCGGCCACCTGGCCCGAGCGGCCCGCCACCACGATGCCGACCTTCTTGGCCCGGATCGGGCCGCGGGTGGTCTGCACCCCGCGCACCTTGCCGTTTTCGATGTCGATGCCGGTCACTTCGCATTGCTGGATCAGGTCCACACCGCGCTGGTCCGCGCCGCGCGCATAGCCCCAGGCCACCGCATCATGCCGCGCGGTGCCGCCGCGCGGATGCAGCAGCCCGCCGTAGATCGGGAAGCGGCCATTGTCGAAGTCGAGATAGGGCAGATACCGGCGCACCCCCTCGCGGTCCAGCAGCACCGCGTCGTCGCCCTGGTTGATCATCGCATTGCCGCGCCGGGCAAAGGCATCGCGCTGGCCATCGGAATGAAACAGATTGATCAGCCCGCGCTGCGAATGCATCGCATTGTAGTTCAGGTCTTTCTCCATCCCTTCCCACAGCTTCAGCGAGTGGGAATAGAACTCCGAATTGCCCTGCAGAAAGTAATTGGCGCGCACGATTGTCGTGTTGCGCCCCACGTTGCCCCCGCCCAGGTAGCCCTTTTCGAGCACCGCAATATTGGTCATGCCGTGGTTCTTGGCCAGGTAATAGGCGGTGGACAACCCATGCCCGCCACCGCCGATGATCACGGCATCATATTCCGGCTTCGGTTCCGGATCGCGCCAATGCTGCGTCCAGCCCTTGTTGCCGGTCAGCCCTTCGCGCAGCACGCGCCACCCTGAAAACCGCATTCGAAACTCCCCTCGACTGGACCAAGTGAACCAAGTCCCGCCCAGAGGTGCAATGCCCGCCGGCCAGATGCACGGTGCTTTTCGACAGAAAGTTTAACATGGGCGACCATATCGCCAATTTACCGGCCCTATGGTCGCCGCAGGGCGCATGCGGCTGTCAGATGCCCTTTGCCCGGTAGCTGGCGGCAACCTTGCCGATTGCACAGATATAGGCCGCCGTGCGCAGGTCATCCACATCGTCGCGGCTGTGCCAGACCTCGGCCATGGACTGATAGGCGGTCTGCATCGTGTCATCGAGGCCGGAACGGACCAGTTCAAGCTCGCCCGCGCCGCGCAGGTACTTGTCCTTGAAATTCGGGCTCAACTGCCAGCCGATGCCGCTGTCCGCACTCAGCCGCTCCAGCTCGTCCACAACCAGCTGGTGCCGCGCTTCCTCCTGGCGGCGCTGCATCCGGCCAAAGCGGATGTGGCTGAGGTTCTTGACCCATTCGAAATAGGAGACCGTCACACCGCCCGCGTTGGCATACATGTCGGGAATGATGACCGTTCCCTTCTTGCGCAGGATCTCATCCGCGCCCGCCGTGACCGGCCCATTCGCGGCTTCCACGATCAGAGGGGCCTTTATCCGGTCCGCGTTGGACAGGTTGATCACCCCTTCCAGCGCCGCCGGGATCAGCACGTCGCATTCCGCTTCCAGCAGCTTGGTACCGTCCGGTTCAAGCGGCGCTTTGGGATAGCCCTTGATGGTGCCATGTTTGACGATCCACTGATGCACCTGCTCCACGTCCAGCCCCTTGTCGTCGAACAGCGCGCCGTCGCGTTCGATGATCGCGGTCACCAGACAGCCGTCTTCCTCGCTCAGGAACTTGGCGGCGTGATAGCCCACGTTGCCCAGGCCCTGCACCACCAACCGCTTGCCATCCAGCTCGCCGGTCAGACCGGCCAGTTTCATCCCCTTGGGATCGCGAAAGAACGCATGCAGGGCATATTGCACGCCGCGCCCGGTGGCTTCTGTCCGGCCCTGGATACCGCCCGCATGGGTCGGCTTGCCGGTCACGCAGGCCACGCCGTTGATATCGGTGGTGTTCATGCGCTTGTACTGATCCGCGATCCAGGCCATCTCACGCTCGCCCGTGCCCATGTCGGGGGCGGGCACGTTCTGTGCCGGGTTGATCAGATCGCGCTTGATCAGCTCATAGGCAAAGCGGCGCGTGATCAGTTCCAGCTCGTGTTCGTCGTAATCGCGCGGGTCAATGCACAACCCGCCCTTCGATCCGCCAAAAGGCGCCTCGACCAGCGCGCATTTATAGGTCATCAGCGCCGCCAGCGCCTCGACCTCGTCCTGGTTCACGCCCGGCGCATAGCGGATGCCGCCCTTGACCGGCTCCATATGCTCCGAATGAACGGAACGGTAGCCGGTGAAAGTATGGATCTTGCCCCGCAGACGCACGCCGAAGCGGACAGTATAGGTCGCGTTGCAGACCCTGATCTTCTCCTCCAGCCCCGGTGACAGGTCCATCAGCGCGACTGCGCGGGTGTACATCAGATCGACGCTTTCGCGAAAGCTCGGCTCATTGGATGGGGTCATCGTCTTCTCCAGTCATTTCGGTCCGGCCTCAGGAGCGACTCATCGGGCCGCATCCCGGCAAACCCACCCTAAGGCGGGTTTTTTCAAAGTGCGACCAGATTGAGCACATCCGTCCGAATCCCCGGCAGGATTTTCGATTCCCGTGCATCGGAGGGCTAAAGTTTACAGTTCCGAAACAACCGCCCCGGAAACCAGAAATTGGCCCTGAAAACGCAGGTAAATCGCGGTATTTAGGCACTTTTCCGCCCAATTTACGCCATCTTGCCCGATCACAAGGGACCCACGGCAAAGTCTGCCCGAAATCCGGCATGCAAAAAGTGTCTCGGTAGGAAAGGTTAACAAATATGAAACGTTGTAAACGTGAAAATCGCCTGACAGCCGGGGACCTGTTGGCACTCTCCCGCCATTTCTCAAAGTCGGAAGACGGCTCAATCACCATCTTCGCCTGCTTCATGATCCTGATCATGATGACGATCTGCGGAATCGGTGTGGACATGATGCGCCACGAAATGGAACGCACGCGCCTTCAGGCCGTGTCGGACCGCGCCGTGCTGGCGGCCGCCGACCTGGACCAGACCCTGGATCCCGAAGCGGTGGTGCGGGATTACTTTGCCAAATCCGGCATGGCCGAATACGTCTCGGCGGTGAATGTCGACGAGGGCCTGAACTACCGCACCGTGACGGTGGATGCCTCCAACTCCATCAAGACACAGTTCATGGATACCCTCGGGGTGGAAAACCTGACGGTCCCCGCCTACGCCAAGGCCGAGGAGAAAATCCAGAAGGTCGAGATTTCGCTCGTGGTCGATATTTCCGGCTCGATGAACAACAACAACAAGATGCAGAACCTCAAGAACGCCGCCGGCGTCTTTGTGGATACCGTGCTGAAGCCGGAGAACGAGGACCTGATTTCGGTCTCGCTCGTGCCCTACTCGGAGCATGTGAACGCCGGACCGATGATCTTTGACCAGCTCAACATCAACCAGGTTCACCCCTGGTCCCACTGTGTCGAAATCCCGGACAGTGAATTCAACAAGGCGCGCTTCGATATCGTCCGCAGCTACGATCAGATGCAGCACTTTCAGTGGAACTACTACTCGATCGAGAGCGGCAACCAGCAGAACACGCTGTACGATACCGTATGCCCGCGCAACAGCTACGAACGCATCTTGCCGTTCAGCCAGAATGCCACCTATATCAAATCCCAGATCAACCAGTTCAAGCCGCGCTCCGGTACGTCGATCTTCCTTGGCATGAAATGGGGCGTGGGGATGCTGCAGCCGAACTTCCGTCCGATCATCACATCGCTTTCCAACTCAGGCTCGGTCGATGCCGCCTTCGCCAACCGTCCCTCCGCACTTAACGATCCTGAAACGCTCAAGACCGTGATCCTGATGACCGACGGGCAGAACGACCGCTCCATGCGCATCCCGGACTGGTATTACAACTCCGACAGCGAAATCGTGCACTGGAGCCGGTACAACCTGCAATACTACCTGAACCGCTACGTCAGCTACTATTACCACAACGACTTCTACTACGAGAAGTACAATGCCTCCCAGGGCGACACCCTGCTGTCCAACATCTGTGACGCGGCCAAGGAAGCACGGATCGTGATCTGGTCCATCGGCTTTGAGGTGACCGACCACGGGGCCAGTGTGATGCGCGACTGCGCCTCCTCGCCCAGCCACTTCTTCCGCGTGGAAGGTGTGGAGATCGAGGATGCCTTTGAAGCCATCGCACGCCAGATCAACCAGCTGAGGCTCACACAATGAAGACGCCCTTCTTCAGACGCCTGTTCCGGTTCCGCCGGGACGAAGAGGGCGGGATCTTCCTGGTCGAGTTCTGCATCCTGGTGCCGATCCTGTTCGGCGCCTTCATGATGGCGGTCGAAATGGGCCTCTATTCCATGCGCCAGATGTATCTCGACCGGGGCGTGGACATCGCCGTCCGCTATATCCGGCTGAGCACGAACACACCGATCGCGCACAACCAGATCAAGCAGATCGTCTGCGCCAATGCGGGCTTCATCGAGGATTGCGACAGCACGCTGCGGCTGGAAATGATCCCGCTGCTGCCCCGCGCCTTTGCCACCTTTGACCAGACGCCGGACTGCGTGGACACTTCTGCACCGGCCACGCCGGTCCGGGGATTCATCCTGGGCCGCGAGCACGAGATCATGATCCTGCGGGCCTGCGTCAAGTTCAAGCCTGTCTTCGCCACCACCGGCCTGGGCAAGGAGCTTGAGAAAGACGGCAGCGGACGGGCCCGGCTGATCGCGGTCTCCGCCTTTGTACAGGAGCCGAAATGATGCGTGCCACCTTGCTCAAACTCCGTCTGAACGCTCTGCTGCGATGCGATTTCCTGCGCAAGCAGGACGGGTCGATCTCCATTGAGGCGATGATCGTCCTGCCGGTGATGTTCTGGGCCTTCCTTGCCGCATTCTCGATCTTTGATGCATTCCGCATGTACGGGATCAACCAGAAGGCGGCTTTCACCGTGGGCGACGCGATTTCCCGCGAGACACTGCCGCTGGATGACGATTACCTTGATGGTGTGCACAACCTGTTCGAGTACCTTTCCCTCAGCGAAGGCAAATCCGCGATGCGGGTCAGCTCGATCTGGTTCGACGAGGACAACAACAGCTACCGCACCGACTGGTCCCAGACGCGCGGCAATGCCATTGCATTGACCAGCTCCGAAGTGAAGAACTGGCACAACCGCCTGCCGGTGATGCCGGACAATGAACGTGTCCTGCTGGTCGAAACCTGGAGCGAATACGTACCGCCCTTCGCCACCGGCCTGGAAGAGCGCGAGATCCAGAACTTCGTCTTCACGCGCCCGCGCTATGCGCCACGCGTCTGCTGGGAATACTGCAACTAAGGTGCCCGGCCCAATACTGAATCATCCTGTGACAGGAATGTCCCGGGAGCGCCGAAGGCGCGGCACGTATTGGCGCCCGCGCCGCAGCGCCACGTCAGACCCGCCGGACCCTCAGTCCTGCGGGTCTTTTTGTGCCAGCAGGGCGGCCAGCACATCTGCCATGAACTTGGTCTGGCTGCCCGGTGTCATACCGCCAATCCCGACCCGGCGGCCCATGCGCCACCACAGCCCGGGCCGCCAGTGGCGGGCCCCGCCCTCGCCCAGTTTGAGCAGGAAGCCATTGGACGGTTTGAAGGCAAAGAAACCCCGGTCGATCCCGGTGATCTGATCGACCTGGGCAATCACGGTGCCATCCGCATCGCGCAGGACCAGCGGCGTCAGCTCCAGCTTGCTTGCAGTGGCGCGCCGCATGGCATCCGCAACCCACAGCGACCCCGCGCCGACAAGGATGAGAAACAGCTGCCAATGCAGGGCCGGCGCACGCATGAAAGCCATGTAGATCAGCAGGAGACCCAGGAGCCCCAGGCAACCGATCCCCATGGCGCGCCGCCCGGCAGAGGCCTGCACGGTGGCCAGTACTTCGGTGCTGTCGTCAAATTTCATGGGCGCTCCTTCGGCTTTGGTTCTGCCTAAGGCATTTGCGGCGCGTTGCAAACGGAAAGCGGAAAGGGGCGGCCCAGGCCTGAGGCCCGGTGGCCCGTTTGTGCACCCGTCGCCATCAACTCCAACTCATGGCGGCGAATTTTCTGAATCTTGTCACTGGGCCGTGCCAGGCAATTCCGCCCCGGTTGCCAGGCTTTGCTGACCCAGATAAGACTTCAGGCGTGGTATGGGGCAAGGTCAGGTGAGCGGACGAAGTGTGAATTCGCAATGAAACGTCCAGCCGCGCATTGACGGGCCGTGGTTCGGCGATCCGACCTCAGTGACTGGCACTTAATGGCAGCCAAGCACATCCTACATTACGATGTGGCATTACAGCAGCCAAATCGCCGTGCCAGGGGACGGCCCGTCATGTCGAAGACATGCCTTTGGCATGATGCGCGGCGGCCTGCGGCCTTGATTCCGCGCGGGGGAAGCGGAAAGGGACTCTTTCCGGACCTTCGCTGCGACGCGTGTGAAGGTCAGATAAGCGGACCAAGGAGACCTTTTTTGAGGGGCCTTTCTATTCCGAGATATCGGTCTTTACGATACTCGCAAGCATGTCCTGTGCCCCGTCCTCTGCCAAACCACCAGTGCAGAAAATATTCTTCAAGCCCGTTAGTTCCACCGCATCTGCATCTAACGGAACGGCTCCCTGCTTCGATGGGTCGCAATTATTGTATTGTGAAATAGCATCTTGCAAGCTCTCAGCTCTAAACTGGCTGCAGAATGTGCCACCCTCAAATTCAACTACGAACGTCCAAGTAGCCATTCTCAATTTCCATTCTGACGGGGGATAATCCCTTACTGGATAACCTAACGAAGGTTCGAAACCAACGTAACCGTTCTAAGGCTAGCATGTAGCTTTGTGCTTATTTTGTTGAAAAACTCTTCCTTGATTGCGGCCTGAACTACTGATTCAATTCCCGT
>NZ_QBFD01000013.1 GCF_003335585.1 Sulfitobacter sp. DFL-14
TGGACAAACTCGATGAAACTCGCGGAAACAGGTAGGAAGTGTCAGACTCAGAACACTAGTTCCGCCCAATATCTGATCCAAAGAAGTCACCAATGGCTTCAATTATTCCACGCCAACCGTTTGCTCGGTTGCCTTGTCCTAAAGGGTCTTTGGCGTTTCTGTTGTTTGCCGCAACCAAACCGGGGATTTTTTTGGGTACCTCTGTGTGCGTGGCTTCTTCTTGTGGAGGCACTACTACAGAAATAGTGCCGTCTTCGCCGACTTCTACAAGATTACCTTCTTCATCAACAGCAAGCCCTCGCTTTGGGGTGCTTTGCTCTTCGTCACTTTCATCTCCGTCGTCAGAATCGCTATGGACAGAATTGCCACCGAATATTCCTTGAGCAGTGTCGCCGACTAACCCTGCCACACCTTGGATACCGCCGGAAGCTGGATTTTTCCGGCTCATTCACGATGACGGGCTGGTGACGCCATCGGGATAATGTATGGCAATCGGGACGTTGTATCCGATCGCGCTGTGAGGTCTGTCTTCGTTGTAGTGCCTACGCCAATCCTCCAGCTTTTCGCGCGCATCCGCAAGGCTCATGAACCAATGTGCGTTCAGGCACTCTGCCCTCAGCTTGCTGTTGAACGCCTCGATGAACCCGTTATCTGTGGGCTTTCCTGGCCGTGAGAAGTCCAGTGTAACGTCATTGGCATAGGCTCACAGATCGAGGTCACGAGAAATGAATTCGCTGCCGTTATCGACCCTGATCGTCTTTGGGTAGCCAATCCGCCCACAGACCCGTTCGAGCGTCTGCACGACGTCTTCACCCCGATAGCTGAACCGCGGATCGGTGGTCGGGCACATGCGGGAATGCGTATCTACAATGGTCAAGATGCGGAGCTTCATGCCAAGGGCGAGTTGGTCGTGAACAAAGTCCATCGCCCAGATGTCGTTCGGCCCGACAGTTGCCTGGCGGTCTTCGCGCAGCTTGGCCTTAACCCGTCGTTTCGGGTGCTTGTTCCTAATCTGCAAGCCCAGCTCATTGTAAATCCTGCGGGTCTTCTTCATGTTGATCACCCATCCCTCGCGTCTCAACAGCACGTGGACGCGCCTGTAACCATAGCGCACACGTGTTTCCGCAATCTCCTTGATCCGTCGTTCGACAGCCGCCTGGTCGATGCGCCGGGATTTGTAATGAAACGTGGAGGTGTCGAAGCGAAGGGCCCCACCCCCCCCGGAGCGACACGCCCCAATCGATGCACATCCCGCGAACCAGCCTGCGCATCCGGCCAGGTTTCAGAGCTTTCGGCGGATAACGTCCTGCAACATCTCGCGATCCAGTGTGAGGTCGGCCACGATGCTCTTCAGCCGACCATTCTCGTCCTCAAGCGCTTTGAGCCGACGCATCTCATCTGGTAGCAACCCACCGTATCGCTTCTTCCAATTGAAGTAGGTCGCCTGCCCACCATGCCGTATTCAAGCTGTTCCATGACACGGAAAATCCGCGCCACATCGCGCGAATAGAATTAGGCGGTATTGCCAAGTTGTTCCTTCCTATTTGTGACGTTTCTTTTTGTTGGCGGTCAGGCGGCCATTTCAGCGGAGTATTGGTTCCAGAGGTTGAAAGCATCGGTGCGGGCGTAGCGGTATGACGTTGCGGAGAGTTGATGGCGGCGAAGGCGGAATATCAGATTGATCTGGTCATGCGCAGACAGAAATCTCTGAGCCTGCCGATGTGACTTGAACCGGCCAAATACCTTCTCACGTTTGCGGGCCGGACTGTGGGACACTTCGATCGCGTTATTCAAACCTTTATGTGCGCGGTGATCGGCGATCGCTGCCAGTTTGCCAATGGGCTTGATGTAACTGCGCAATTTGTCGGTGATCACGACCCTCGGCAAGCCGAACCGGACGACCAACCTTTGCAAAAACCGCCTTGCGGCCTTTGGGGCGGCAGACACGCTGGCGATCAACTTCTTCGGTTTGCGCGCCCTGAGCGAGGCATTGGCACCAAAGCTGCGCGAAGGCGGGTCCGTGGTGAATGTCGCCTCCATCGCGGGCTACGGCTGGCGGGAGAATGGCGCGCGTGCTGCGGCCATTGCCCGCACCACCGGCTTTCCCGACGCGGCGGAGATCGTGGCGCAGCATGACATTCCGAACGACGCGGGCTATCCGGTGTCCAAGGAAATCCTGCTGGTCTGGAGCATGCTGGCCACGCATCAGGAGCAGTTCCGGAGGGTGAACGCGGTCTCGCCCGGCCCGGTCGAAACGCCGATCCTGCAACAATTCCGCGATGTGCTGGGCGACGCACGGGTGAATTCCGACGACATCGCACCGGCCGTCCTGTTCCTGTGCACCGACGCCGCACGGTGGACCAATGGCACAAACATCGCAACCGACGGAGGTCTTGAGGCTGCCGTGACGGTGCAGGCGCATTTTTCCTGACGCTGATGGTCGGCTCCCGAGGCCCAGCTAGCCGTTATCTCCCATTGGCATATGCGGGCTGCCGGGTTGCCTGTTTATCCTGTCCTTCCGACAGCCCCACGAATGCGGAAGGAAACAGCTTTGACCCTCGCAGCAGACCTCCCCCAGTTGCTCAGCGCCATGCTGGGAGACCGATTCTCGCAAAGCATGGCTGAGCGGGAAGCACATGCCGGGACCGAAGCGCATCACCAGCCGATGCCTCCCGAGGCCGTCGCGCGCCCGGTTTCGACCGAAGAAGTATCACAGATCGTCAATCTATGTGCCTTCTACGGCACGCCCATCGTGGCCTATGGCAACGGGTCATCGCTGGAGGGAAACGCTTCGGCAGCCGAAGGCGGCGTGTGCATTGACATGACGCTGATGAACCGCGTCCTCGACGTGCGGCCTGCCGATCTCGATTGCACCGTGGAGGCGGGTGTGACGCGTGAGGCGCTGAATGGACACCTGCGTGAGACCGGCCTGTTCTTTCCCGTGGACCCGGGCGCCGATGCCACCCTGGGCGGAATGACGGCCACACGGGCCTCGGGCACCACCGCTGTTAGGTATGGCACGATGGCGGACAACGTGATCAACCTCACCGTCGTCATGCCGGATGGTGAAATCCTGCGGACGGCACGCCGGGCCCGCAAGTCTTCTGCCGGTTACGACCTCACGCATCTTTTCACCGGCTCCGAAGGGACGCTCGGCATCATCACCGAGGTCACACTGCGCCTGCATGGACGGCCTGAAGCGGTGCGTTCAGCCGTCTGCACCTTTCCCGACCCGCTGTCGGCAAGCGAGGCGGCCTCCGTGGCGATCCAGATCGGCCTTCCGCTCGCGCGGATCGAATATCTGGATGCAGGCTGCATCCGCGCGGTGAACGCCTTCTCCAATCTCGAAGAAGCAGAGGCCGACACGCTGTTCCTCGAATTCCACGGGTCGGAAGCTGGCGTGGGTGAACAGGTCGAAATGTTCCAGCAGATCGCAGAAGATCACGGCGGATCGGACTTCCGCTGGGCCGCGAAGGAAGAAGACCGTTCGCGCCTCTGGGCCGCGCGGCATTCGGCCTATACCGCCACAGTGCGGCAGCGGCCGGGGGCGCGGGGCTGGGCCAGCGATGTCTGCGTGCCGATCTCTGCCCTGCCCGGCTGCATCGAACATGCCAAGGCACTTCTGGCCGATTGCCCGGTCCCGGCCTCGATCATGGGGCATGTGGGCGACGGAAATTTCCACGTGGTCTTTTCGCTCGACCCGGAGTCCGCCGAGGAGCAGGAGGCCGTGGCACACATCAATGACGCCATGGTGGAACGTGCCCTGGAATACGACGGCACCTGCACCGGCGAACACGGCGTGGGCCTTGGCAAACGCAAGTACATGGAACGAGAACACGGCCCCGCGCTGAAATTGATGCGCCGGATCAAAGCCGCGCTCGATCCTGATGACCTCATGAACCCGCAGAAGATTTTCCCACCCGAAAGGAATGGTAACGCATGACCTACGACCCTCTTGTCAGCCCGAACTGGCTTGCCGAAAATCTGGCGCAGGCGGTGGTGCTGGACGCGACCTATTTCCTGCCGCCCGACCCTGAACGCGGCCGCGCCAAATACCTTGAGGCGCATATCGCCGGCGCGCAATTGTTCGAAATCGACGAAATCGCGAGCACGACAAACGGGCTGCCGCATATGCTGCCCGATCCCGATACTTTCGCCGGTGGCATGGCCCGTCTGGGCATCGACGGCAGCACCCCGGTGGTGGTCTATGACCGGAGCGCCAACCATTTCAGCGCACCGCGTGTCTGGATGACGCTCAGGCTCTACGGCATTTCGCAGGTCTATGTCCTGAACGGCGGGCTGCAAGCCTGGACCGAGGCGGGGCACACAGTGGCCAATGGGGAGGAAGAACCGCGCCCGGTCGCGCCGCGCAATTGGACCCTGGACGTCGCAAGCGTGATCGACGGTCAAAGCCTGCGCGACGAGATCGAGCGGAAAGGTCCAGTCATCCTCGATGCCCGGTCGCAGGACCGGTTCGACGGGCGCGCGCCGGAACCGCGGGCGGGTTTGCAAAGCGGCCATATGCGCGGCGCGACCTGCGTGCCTTTCACCAGCTTTACCCAGCCAGACGGCAGTTTCGCAACGCCGGCGCAGCTGAACGACATATTCGGCGACGCGCCAGAAACGACCCCGGTCGTCAGTTGCGGGTCCGGCATGACGGCATGTGTTCTCGCCCTTGGCCTGGCCCGGATCGGCCGACCGGCACTGCTTTACGACGGATCCTGGTCAGAGTGGGGACAAGGCCACCTGGGCGAGATCCTGCAGGCGTGAACATCCCGGGTCCTATGCGGACAAAGTATAACGTCCCGGCGATGGAAAGCATCATTATCCTTCCCACAACAGACCGGGAAACACCCCGGCAAGACATCCAACAGTAGGAACAACACCATGACCAGCATTTTCAAGAAATTCCTCGGCAGCACCGCCATCGCAATCGCCGTGCTTGCGCCGGTATCGGCCCTGGCCGAAGCCGTTCAGCTCAAGTTCGCGACCATTGAACCCCCGACCACGCCGGTTTCGCAGATGTTCCAGCAATGGATCGACGAAGTGAACGCCGCCTCAAACGGCGCGCTGGAAATCGAGCTTTTCCCCGGCGGCGCGCTTGGGCGCGATCCGCGCGCCCAGCTTGAACTGGTGCAGAACGGCGTGACCGACATCGCCTTCGGCTTTCCGTTCCTGACGCCGAACAAATTTCCCAACGACCTGGTAACAACCTTGCCGCTGGTGATCCGCAACGCGAGCGAGGGCACCTATGCCCACTGGAAACTGTACGAACGCGAGATGCTGAGCGGCTGGGACGATGTTGTGCCGCTGCTGCTGTGCACGCCAGCGCCCACCAACGTGATGTCGGTGGAAGACGTGCCTACCATTGCGTCGCTCGAAGGGCTGCGCGGGTCCGCCACCAATCCGCTTGCCCAAGACATCCTGAAGGCGCTGGGTGCAGTCCCGGTCTCGGGCTTCAACTTCGCCACTGCCGCCGAAGCGATGTCGCGCGGCCAGCTTGACTTCGACCTGGTTGGCTTCACCCCCGCCAGCATTTTCAAGCAAAGCGAGGTCGCAATCTCGGCGCTGGAGATCCCGTTGGGTGCAAGTCCCTGCGCCGTGTTCATGAACCGCGAAGCCTATGACGGCCTGCCCGAGGAAGCCCGCGCGGTTCTGGATGCGCATCGCGGCCTGCATTTCGGACAGATGTGGGCCGAGACAGTGGAACGGGTCGAGGCCGCGAAGCGCGACGAATTCGCTGCAACCGAAGGCAAATCCGTCTACACCCCGTCGGAGGCGGATCTCGCGAAAGCGGAAGAGGTCACCGGCCCGCTGGTTCAGGCCTGGATCGAGGCGAACGCCGATGGCTCGACCCTTGTCGAGGCGCTGAAAGCTGAAGTCCTGACTTTCCGCGAGACTGGTTGGAAATGATCAAGCTCCTCGAACGGGGCCTGCATCACGCGGCGAGGCTGGTCGCCTATGTCTCCGGGGGCCTGGTCCTCGTCGCGGCTATTGTCACCCTGTACGAAGTCTTTATGCGGTCGGTGATCAACCGGCCGTTCTTCGGGGCGAACGACCTGGTCCTCTATGTGCTGACGATCGGCGTGATCGGCTTCTTCCCTTTGATGGTGGACAGCGGTCATCACATCAAGATCGACAGTTTCGGCAAATTTCTGGGGCCGCGCTGGTTCAGGCGGTTCGAGTGGTTCGGGAATATCGTGACCCTCTTCGTACTGGCAGCCTTCGTTTGGCAATTCTGGCGGCAGGGCATGCGCCTGGCCGGCTACAATGACGTCACTCAGATACTGCATCTGCCACTGGCGCCGATGTGGTTTTCCGCATCCGCGATCCTGGGCCTGGCGACGGCGATACAGCTGCTGGTGGTTCTGACCGGAAACATTGACCGCGTGGCGGTCCACGAAACGCTGAAGCGGGAAACCTGATGGAACCGGTCATCCTTGTCATGCTTTCCCTCGTCGCGATTTTCGCGCTGATATTGCTTCATGTTCCTGTCGGTATTGCGATGACGGTCGTCGGCGTGGTCAGCTTTGGACTGCTTGCGAACTTCAAGGCAGCTTTCTCGCTGCTGGCCTCGGAGCCTGCGGCGATCTTCGGCACGGTGGACATCGCGGTTATCCCGCTGTTTCTGCTGATGGGCAGTTTCGCCAACGCCGGGGGGCTGGCCGACGATATCTACCGCTTGGCCTCGGCCCTTGTGGGGCGCTGGCGTGGCGGCGTGGCCATGGCAACGGTGATTGGCTGCGGGCTTTTCGGTTCCATCGCGGGGAGTTCGGTGGCCACCACGGCAACTTTCGGCAAGCTTGCCCTGCCACAGATGCGCGACCGGGGCTACGAACCGGGCCTTGCCGCCGGCACTGTGGCTGCGGGCGGGACACTGGGTGCCATGGTGCCGCCTTCGATCATCCTTGTGGTCTATGGCGTGATTGCGGAACAATTTATCCTCGACCTCTTCGTTGCGGTAATCATCCCTGCCATCCTCGCCGTGCTGGGATACCTGGCCGCGATCTGGATCTATGGGCGGCGTAATCCCGATGCGATGCCGACCCCGATACCAGCGCCGCGCAGCGAACTGCGGGAAGCTGCGCGCAATTGCATACCGGCGCTGATCCTTTTCGGCACGGTTTCGGGTGGTATCTATGGCGGTGTCTTCACCGTGACCGAAGCTGCCTCTGTCGGGGCGCTGCTGACCTTTGTCATTTCGCTGCTGCGGTCGAAGGTCACGATGGAGGTCTTTCTGGGTGCGCTCCGCGAATCCGCGGCCAACACGGCGATGATCTATATCTCGATCATCGGTGCCTCCATCATGACTTATTTCGTCGGCCTCACCCAGGTCTCTGACGACCTGGCGCGACAGCTGGCGCAGATGGATTTTCCGCCACTGGCCGTGATCGCCGTGCTGGTGCTGCTGTACCTCATCCTCGGTGCGATCTTTGACGAGATGGCAGCAATGCTGATCACCCTGCCTTTCGTCCTGCCCGTGGTCACGGGGCTGGGTTACGATCCGGTCTGGTGGGGCGTGATCATGCTGGTGCTGATCAATCTTGGAATGATGACACCGCCCATCGGCATGAACGTCTTCCTGCTCAACCGGCTCGCACCCGACATCGGTCTGGTCAATATCTACCGGGGCGTGATGCCTTTCATCCTGGCCGACCTTTTCCGGCTGGCATTGCTGATCCTTGTGCCCTCGCTCTCGCTGTTTCTCGTGGGAAGGCTGTGATCGCAGGACATCTTTCTGATAGTCGGCCCGTCCCTTCCGAGAGGGGGCAGCCTTAACGGCTGCTATCGACGATGAGCATATGCAAGCTGCCATCGGTGGACGGTATGAAGCGTATGCCGAGACGCCATAGGCGGAAAACAAGGAAAGAGCAGCACGCGTGGGCCCCTATCGCTATATCGTTCTTGCCGCGCTGCCCATCGCCATCGCGGGGCTGGAACAATCCATCATGGCCACGTCCGCCACGACCATCGCCCAGATGGCGGGTGCAGAAACGGGGTTGGTCTGGATTCTGGCGGCCTTCTTCATCCCGGCATCGGTTGCGACCATCGTCCTGGGTCAGCTCGGCGATTCCTTTGGCCCGATGCGGATGCTGGTCTATTCCCTGCTGATCTTTGCCGCGGGCAGCCTGCTTGCCGCACAGGCACCGACCTATCCAGTCTTGCTGGTCGCGCGGTTTGTCCAGGGCGTGGGCGGCGGCGGGTTGCTGGCGTTGCCGCAGGCTTTCCTCGCGCAACGCATTCCACCGCGCGACCGGGCGGCCTTTCAGGGCTATCTTGTGGCCGTCGCTTTCTTTGCCAACACCTTCGGGCCGGTGGTCGGCAGCCTCTTGATCGCCGCCTTCGGCTGGCAATCGGTTTTCTACGCACTCATTCCCATGGCTTTGACCGCTGCCGCCATCCTGTGGCAAGCGCGGCGGAGAAGTCGTCCTGCCCGACCCCCTGTTGAGTTGAACTTCGACTGGTGGGGCACGCTCTTTCTCATCATCGCGGTCTGTTGCATCATCCTCGCCTCGCAAACGCTGGCCGAACCTGATCGCATTGGCCTTGCGCTGGTCTGGATCGGGGGTTTCGTTCTTTCGCTTGCCGTCATGATCCTGTGGATGCGGGCCAAGGAGGATGCGCTGGTGCCGCTGGAGCTGGTGCGCATTCCTATGGTCTGGAAATGCGGGTTGGTCGCGTTTCTATATGGGGCGCTGTTCACGGGGGTGGTCAGCCTGTTCCCGATCCTGTTCCGCGACTACTACGGTCTGGACCTGCGGCAGATCGGGCTGGTGATGATGCCCTTTCTCGGCGCGGTCGGGGTGGGTTCGATCCTGACCGGCCTGCTGGTGCGCCGAACGGGGCGGATGATGATCTTCCCTGCCATCGGCCTCGCGGTCTTTGCATGTTCCATGATCGGGCTGGCCCTGTTCATGGACCGGCTTGGTGCATGGCAGACAGCTATCGCACTTGGGGCCGCCGGCATGTGGATGGGCACGACGCTGAACGTGGTCAACATCAGCGTACAGGCCAATACGCCACCTGACATGATGGGCCGGGCAACCGCCTTTGTGCAGCTCAGCCGTACCGTCGGGGCCAGCCTGGGTGTCGGACTGGGCACGTTGGTCTACTTTCGCAGCCTCAACACCTTCGCGGCAGAATGCACAGGGCATTGCGACGGCTCTGTCCGCTATGCCTTTGCCCTGCTTCTGTGCTTTTTCGCATTGCTGTCGATGAGTGCCGCGCTGGTTGCCCACCGCGCGCGACGGTTCCGCCTGAGCTGATCCTTGCGGCCGCCAGCCAAAGGGATCCTGGTGTCAGCGGCGCTGCCCGCCGAAACCATACATCTCCTAGACCCATTGATAGCCGACCACCAGCCCCTTCATGAATGGCAACAAAAGCAGAGCCAACACCGACGCGAGAGCACAGAGCAGAAGCGCAAGGATCAGGGGATCATCCCGCAGATAACGAAACGTGCCATGCAGGACGAAGCCCATGACATGTCCAACAATCAGGATCGTAAGATAGGCCGGACCTTCTTCGCCGCATTCAGAGCAGCGTTCCCTGAGCCCCGCAGCACGGCTGGTTTAACTGCGCGTTCGGGTTCTGATTGCGTGGTCATCCTCGTTCACCCCTTGATAAGGTTCCGGCACAAGCGGTCGGCGGTCGTTGCAACGCTGGACACCTGAGGCGACACTGGACCCAGGTCCGAGCCACGCCACCACCGACAAATCACGGCGACCAGCCTGATCGGCTTTCATTGTGCGTCGCTTGGCGTCGCTGGTTACGCGGCATCGCCTAATGCGCCGAGAACGGCATCGCCGCCTGCATAAAGTGTTTGGCTGTCCACGGTGCGGGTCCCGCCGCTGTCGGTGACGACAAGTTGCGGAATACCCCGAAGGCCCACCATTTCCATCATCGTCCGGCCTTCAAGAATGCGGCTGTCTGTTTCGGAGGCAAGGTGCTGGTCTTCCGTGAGCCTGACCAGCAGGTCGCCGTCATTGATTTGCAAGCCTGCAATCTGCGCGACGCGGTGCGCAACGCCCGCGACGACTTCAACGCGTGAAGTATCGCGCCCCTCTACATAGCGCGCGGTCTGCGCCTCGTGCAGGAACCGCGGTTCCAGCGCGGGGTCGATCTGACCCAGCGCCACAAGCGCACGCGTCAGGGGCAACGAACTTAACTGGGCGCCGGGCGCGCGCATCACGCCGTGGTGATAGGCGCTGGTAAAGGGCTGACCCGTCAATTCCTGGATACGATCGTCATTTGTCCGCGCATGATCTGCGATGGTCGCCACCGGGCGAAGTTCGGTAAACAACCCTGTCGGCATTAACCGCAGACTGTCGCCATGGCGCTCTGCGATCCGTTCCAATGCCGGTGCGGCGGCATAACACCAACCGCAGAGCGGATCGAAGAGGTAGGTGAACCGATATGTCCCGTCCATAAGTCGTCCTTTCGTGTTGTGACAACCATCTGTTGTTTCCTGCGGCGAAATTACGGGTCAGCATGGTGGCTTCCTGCTGCACGATCTGAGCACCTGGATGCTGCATCGCGCCAGCGCCGTGCGGGTCTTTGTTGGAACAATCAACCCCCGGCCTAATCTGCCGGAACCGGGGCCAGCGGATCGGGATCAAAATAGTCGAGCCGCAGACGGGACAGGTCGATTTCGGCAATCAGCAAACCGTCGGTGTCATGCGGCAGCGGCGGCACGGCATCCTGACCCTCGGGGTCAAATATATGCGTCGCACCGCCACCCAGCGAAATCTTCTCCGCCCGTTCGGGTGTGTCGGTGAATTCGGCAAAGATCTCCGCGCCGATCACCAGCGTGGGGGCCAGCACGTACATTCCGCCTTCGGCGGCATAGGCGCTTGTGGTGCCCATGATGGTCTTGGCGTTCATGATCACAACCTTGGGGACCAGACCCAATGCAGGCCAAGCGGCCACATGGATCTCTTCGCTTTGCGAATACATCAGGTGGCGCAGCATGGGGCGCTTGTGCTCGGCACAGTTGAGCGCGCCGATGGTACCCACCGCGGTCTTTACCACCTTGAGGTTCGTATCCGGCGCGCCCGAGGCAAAGAACCCGCCTTCGAGGCTTGGCGGTTTCAGCTTGCGGCGGGTCATCACCGTCTTGCCCTCGGCGTCGATGATCCATTGCGAGATGTAGATCCTGCCCGCCGCGTCGCGTTCGGACAGGCCCAGCACAACCTCGATCCCGTGCTCACGCGCGGCGGCTGCAATGGCCTGATGTTCCGGTCCGTTCAGCATGGCCGAATTCTCGATATAGCGCGCGCGGCGGCTGGCCTGCCAGACTTCGTCCCCCAGCCACAGGAAGATGGGATATCCCGGCAGCCACAACTCGGGAAAAGCAATCAGCCGGGTGCCCTGCTCCGCTGCCTCGGCGATCAACCGGATGGTTTTTTGCGTCGTCCCGGCCAGGTCGAACCAGACCGGTTCGCTTTGCACGGCGGCAACCTTGATGATCCGCTCGCTCATATTTGAAACCCTTTCAATTCAAGACCCCGATCGGCCCATGGTTCTTGGCGAAGCCAAACCGCCCGTTTCCATGGCCATGTTTTTCAGTCACCAAACTGCGGCCAATCCGGCAAGTCACCCTTGTCCGCGAGATGTCGCTCCATCGACCGGCCAACGGCAAGCAGCAGCGCGTCCCGTCCATGGCCGCCCCAAAGCTGCGCGCCCACAGGCAGACCACCGTCCATGCCCGTCCGCAGGACCAGCCCCGGAACGCCGATCACATTGATCTGCATGTTGAACCCCGCGTGGGCCCATGTGGCAAAGCTGACTTTCGGACGGTCCGGCGCGCGCGGCGCGGCGCCAAGCACGGGATGGGTCAGGATCACATCCACTTTCGCGAACAGGGTCGAAAATTCCGCAATGAACCGCTGCCGCAGGCGGGAAGCCAGCAGGTAGTCGTCTCCGGAAATCAATGCGCCGATCATCAGTTTCAACCGCGCATCGCGCCCGTATTTCTCCGGTTGTTGTGCCAGCCTTTCCCGGTGGGAATGCCAGCTTTCGCAGGTGGCCATCAGCGTGCCAACCGCATCTATCGCATCCAGGTCGGGCAGATCCACCTCCACCGCCTCTGCACCACTCGCGACCAGCGCAGCCTCTGCAGTGTCGAGCGCTGCAATCTGACCCTCCGGCAAAAGATGATCATAGCGCCGCAGCCTGAGATAGCGCAGCCCCTTCGGGCAATCGCGGCTGGCCACATCGAAGGAACCTTCCGGCGTCACCATCTGAGCTGTTTCCGCAGGATCCGCGCCGACGATGCCATCAAGCAGCAAGGCAAGATCCTTCACCGTGCGCGCCATCGGTCCGAGCGAATCCATCGTGTCCGACAGGGGCATGGTGCCCGTGCGGCTGACCAGCCCGCGCGAGGGTTTCAGCCCCGCAATGCCATTGAAGGCCGCAGGCACCCGGATCGAGCCACCGGTATCGGTGCCCAGGGCCCCCAGCACTTCGCCAGCCGCGACGGATGTTCCCGCACCCGACGACGACCCGCCCGTGCTATGTGCGAGGTTCCAGGGGTTGCGCGGTTGCGGGGCCAGCGCCGTATCGGGGTCATGCAGCCCGATGGCGAATTCGTTGGTGGCCAGTTTGCCCATGAACACGGCCCCAGCCGCGCGCAGCCGCGCCACGGCAAAGGCATCCTGTTGTGCGGTCCGGTCCGCGTAAAGGCGCGAGTGCCCGGTCGCGGGCAGGCCTGCCACGTCAATCACATCCTTCACCCCGACGGGTATTCCGGTCAGCGGAGTCGCACGCCCGCCCGCCCGCGCGGCATCAGCCTCGGCGGCGGCTTTCAATGCGCCTTCCGTGTCCAGGGTGATGAAGCTGTGCAGTTTGGGTTCAACTCGCTGACAGAAGTCGAGCCTGTCCTGCACCAGTTCAACGGCGCTGATCCTGCCTGCTTCCAATGCGGCGGCGGCGGCGGCAATCGTGTTGAACTCAGCCATCGGACCGCACCGCCTCATCAAGCGGATCGGGGAATGTACCCTCATCCCTCGCCGCCAGTTTCCGAAGCGCTTCGATCTTGCCGTCGATCGCCCGCAAGCCCGGGGTAAGATCCGCCAGGTCCTGCTCGGTCAGCAGGGTGGCACCTGAACGGATGAGAAGGGTTCGGTAATCGGGCATCTGACTTTCGGACATGGAGCCTCACGTTTTTGGTCTGATCACTGGCAAGCCCCGCAGGCAGGCATGACGCCCGAAACGTGCCAGCCGTTCTGCCACCATCCTTAACGCGAGCTGCCGGGAACCCACCTATATCAAGAGAGTATAACGCGGGTCCTCTGATTGGAATCTACACAGAACGCAACGGAGCAAACCGTTTTGAAAAGATGCACCCGGGCATTGATCCCGCTGCCTGCGGTTTGCTGCTGATGGAAGGGAGAGCCGTCATGACCATACAAAAACTGCTTGCGACAAGGGACGATGCCATCGCCCGCGAAGATGCTCCGGCCTATCTCGCGGCACTCGACGCGATCCGCCTTGCGCGCATTCCCGCCCAGATCGACCATTGCATCGTCAATGAATTCTACGGCCCTAAACTGCGGGATGCCGGGATCATCCGTGGCGCGGACATAAAGACGATGGACGATTTCCGGCGCCTGCCTGCCTTCATGACCAAGGCCGATCACCGCGCCTCGCAGCAGGCCAGCCTGGAAAAATACGGCCATTCCTTTGGTCTGCATACCTGCGTACCGAAAGAATCCATCATCCATGTGGCCGGCACCTCGGGCACGACCGGGATGCCGACCTTCTACCTCTTTACTCGCCGCGACCTCGATATGACCTATGAAATGGTCGGTCGGATGCTAAAGAAGGCAGGCGTGCGCCCCGGCGATACCGTGCTGCACCTCTTTGGCCTCAGCATGTGGCTGGGCGGCACGACCTTCATGCAATCGCTGGAAGCCTACGGTGCGCATCCGATCCCGCTGGGAGCCGAGGCGGGCGTTAGCCGCGCGCTGCAATATCTTGCTGCCTGTCGCCCGCGCGTCATTGCCGGCACGCCATCCTTCCTGAGCTATCTGATCGACCGCGCCCCCGAAGAACTGGGCAAGCCGGCCAGCGAATTCGGCGTCGACATCGTCTTTTGCGGCGGCGAACCCGGCCCCGCGATCCCGCCGGTGCGCAAGAAGCTGCAAGAGGGCTACGGCGCGAAGGTCTTTGACACCATGCTTGGCGGATGGGGCAACGCGGCGCTGGAATGTGGCGGAGAGCATCACAACGGGCTTCACTTTCTGGCAGATGAATACTGCTTCCGTTACGATCTGGTCGATCCGGCCACGCGCGAACCCATCGAGCTGAAGGACGGCGCGACCGGCGAAGGCATCCATTCCGGCCTTTACTACGAGGCCGGGCCGGGCCTGCGCTATGCCACTGGCGACATGCTGACGCTGCATGTGGGCACCTGCCCGCATTGTGGCGAGTTCGGCACGCGCTATTCGGTGCAGGGCCGCGCCGATGACTTGCTGAACGTGCGCGGGGTCAAGATTTTTCCCTCTGCAATCAAGGAGGTGGTCGAAAGCCTGCGGCCCCGCACAAATGGCCAGCTTGAGATCGTGCTCGATGCGCAGCCGCCGCGCGTGGTGCCGCCGGTGGCCGTCACGGTCGAGGCCGGAGAGGCCGTTGCGGCGGGTGACTTCGACAGCCTCGCCTCCGAGATCGAGGACCAGATCAAGGCCAAGCTGCGCATCCCGGCCAAGGTCTCCATGGTGCCCGAAGGGACGATCCCGCGCTCGTCGCACAAGACGAAACTGGTGCGCGTGCGAGACGCGGTCACAGGGTGAGCGGAATGGACACCGCATCCCCGGCTTCAAAAGGTCTGACTGCGGCGCTTGCCGCCTCGGTTGTCGCCCTTCGGCTGGAAGACGTGCCGGAACGCGCCCGGCGCGCCGCCAGCCTCGCGCTGCTCGACTGGTACGCGGTGACAATGGCCGGGGCGGGCGTCGAACCCGTGCCAATGCTGACCGGTGACGCCGAGGCCGAGGCAACCGCCCCCCGCGCCCGATTGGTCGGGCAATGCGGCGCCGTGTCGCAATCGCTGGCCGCACTTGTCAACGGCACGGCGGGGCATGTGCTGGATTACGATGATGTGCACAACGCTGTCCCGGGCCATGTGACCATCAACATCGCCCCCGCCCTGCTGGCGCTCGGAGAGGACATCGGGGCCTCCGGCGCCGAGGTGCTGACCGCCTTCATCGCCGGTTTCGAAATGATGTGCAAACTCGGCCTGGGCTTCGGCGGGTCGCTGTTCCAGCAGGGCTGGCAGGGCACGACGCTGGGCGCGATTGCGGCGGCCGCCGCCTGTTCCCGTCTGCAGCGGCTGGATGAAACGCAGACCCAGATGGCCATGGCGCTCGCCGTGGCGCAGGCAGGCGGCGTACATGGCAATTACGGTTCCATGACCAAGAGCCTGAACGTCGGGCTCGCCGCGCAGGCCGGGCTGCGGGCGGCGGTCTGGGCTTCAAAAGGCATCACTGGCCGGACAGAGATCATCGAACGCAGCAAAGGTTTCATCGAAACCTTTGGCGGGCGTTTCGATGCCGCAGCGGCGCGCGTCCCGGCAGCGGGCGGCTGGCATCTCTATCGCAATCTGTTCAAGGTCCATGCATCCTGTTTCCTGACCCATGGTGCCCTGATGGCCTGGGATGAACTGAACACAAGGCAGGCTCTGCCCCTCTCCGACATCGCCGAGGTCCGCGTCCGGATCGAGGCGGAGCGCCACCGCATCGTGCTGACCGATCCGCCGAAGGACGGGCTGGAGGCCAAGTTCAACCTGCCCTTCTGCCTTGCCATGGCGATGCATGGGGTCGACACCTCTGATCCGTTCAACTTCGATGTGAAGACCACCGCGCGCGCGGACCTGCAGGCCACCGCTGCCCGCGTCGTCGTGGACATCGACTCAGATCTCTGGTTCGAGGCCGCCGAGGTGACCGTCACCCTGACCGACGGACAGGTGTTCAAGGCCTATGGCGATGCGGGCAAGCCGGTGGCGGAAATGGATGCCCTGTCCCGGTCTGTCGAAAACAAGGCGCTGCGCCTCTTCGGGCTGCCAAAGGCCGAAGGTAACGCATTGATCCGCCGGTTCCGCGATCTGATCGACCTGCCAAAGATCACCGATCTGCACCCGGACGAATGCCTTCTACCCAAGCGAAGCGTCAACCAATGACCCGACCAGATACAAAGGTCGTCATGCTGGCAGAACAGATCAAAGACGGCGCGCGGCTGGCGCTTCCCAGCGAAAACTCCGGCGTTCCCGTTGCCGTCGTGCGTGCCCTGATCGCGCGCGGCGCGCGCGATCTGCGCCTTGTCGGGGGACCGACCGGGGGCTTTGCCATTGACCTGCTTGTCGGTGCCGGCTGCGTTGCATCGGTGGAGGCCGCCGGGGTCAGCCTAGGCCCGCGCGGACTGGCACCACGGTTCTGCGCCGCCGTAGAGGCGGGCGAGATAGAGATGATCGACAGCACCTGCCCCGCCACACATGCAGGATTTATTGCCGGGGAAAAACGTCTTCCTTTCATGGCAGTACGCGGTGTCTTCGGATGCGACATGCTGAAGAACCGCAGCGACTGGACCGTCATCGACAATCCCTTTCCCCCGCATGACCCGGTCGTGGTTGTCCCGGCCATCCTGCCGGATGTGATCGCCTTGCACGCGCCGATGGCAGATGAGGCGGGCAATGTCTGGGTCGGCAACCGGCGCGAGTTGAAGACCATGGCCCGCGCCGCGAAACAGGTTCTTGTGACGGTGGAAAGGATCCATCCCGGCAATCTGGTCAAAGACAGCGCCATGGCCCCCGGGCTGCTGACCACTCCCTATATCGACCTGATCGCGCTGGCCCCGTGCGGCGCGGTTCCAACCGCCTTGCCGCCGGACTACGGGCCCGATGATGCCATGCTCGACAGCTACGCCAGCGCCGCGAAGACCCGCGAAGGTTTCGATGGCTGGCTGGCCGACTTCCTTGGACCCGATGGGGCAGCTTGATGAGTGAATACACCAGAGAAGAATTTCTGATCGCCACGATGTCGGGGCTTTTCGGCGACGGGCGCTTCATGGTCTCCGGCGTCAATTCACCGATCCCCGCCGCTGCGGGGCTTTTGCACGAACATCAGCAACCGGGATTTTGCGTGTCGATCCATGGCGACCCGGACCGCACGCCCTTTGTCGACGGGGGTGTGGAACCTTTCGACATGGCCGCGCAGGGGCGGCTCGACACTTTTGTCTTTGGCGGTGTCCAGGTCGACGGACAGGCGAACATCAATCTTGTCTCGATCGGTGACCCGAAACGCCCCAAGAAACGCTTTACCGGGTCGTTCGGCGCGGCGGGCCTTTATTACCTGATCCCGAACATCGTCCTGTTCTTCCCTTCGCACTCCAGACGCAGCCTGGTGCAAAAGGTCGATTTCCGCTCTGCCTCCCCCCAGGCTCCCGAAGGTGCCTTTCGCCAGGGCGGGCCGAAATGGCTGCTGACCGACCTTTGCCTGTTCCGGTTCGATCCAGCGACAGGAGGGTTCGAACTTGCCTCCGTCCACCTCGGCCAGACGGTTGCGGCCATCAGGGACGCGACGGGTTTCGATTTTGTCCTGCCCAAGGACGTGCCGACCACACCAGAGCCGGATGCGGCAACGCTGTCGCGCATTCGCGGCGACGTCCGCGACGGGCTGTCGGTGGCTTACGCACAATTCGCGAAAGACTGCATCAAGACGCCAGGCTCCTGACACTCTGGAAACAGGTGCGGCAGTCATAGTATGTATCAAGGCAGGCTTTCTTCGCCGAAAGGACCATCACCTTGGGCATTGACCGGAACCAGCTTCAGTACTTCATGGATGTTGCCGCCTTTCGGAGCATCAACAAGGCTTCGGAACACCGCAACATCGCCCAGCCAGCGCTGAGCCGACGGATGAGCCAATTGGAATACGACCTTGGCTGCGATCTGTTCATCCGGTCGACCAGGGGCGTGGACCTGACTCCAGCCGGCAAAATGCTGCTGAAGCGGGCCGCGTCGATCATCCGGCAGCTGGACGACCTGCGCGATCTCCCGCAGGAGGAGGAAGCCGACGGCCGCAACCTGCGCATCGGCATGCCCCCCGGCGTGAGCTTGATGCTGCTGGACGATGTCGTGCGCAGCGTCTACCGCGAGATCGACGATATCATTCTTACCATCGAGGAAGAAAATTCCTGGTTGCTGCTTGAGCAATTGAGCAAGGGTGAGTTGGACATTGCCGTGGTGTCCCGGCGCAGGCCGCAAAAGGGCCTGACCTTCGAGCCCTATTTTGTGGAGCCGCTCTATTTCGCCATTCACAGCTCGAAACTGGATGCCGTGGGCGAGCAAGCGCCGCCTTTCGCCTTGCCCGATGCCGATGAGGCGTTCTTTTCGACCGCCAAGATGGCGATGACTTCGCTGGGCCGTCCCGCCCACATCGACATGAAGCTGGCCTCCATCGGCAGCATCAAAAGGCTGGTGGACAAGGGGCGGGCCTGCACCCTGGGGCCTTATTCGGCCTTCACATCCGAACTGGCCGCCGGGTCCTGGGTATTCGAGAAGGTGGCGCAACCCTTGCTGTATCGCGATCTTGCCTGGCGCAGCGGAGAGCACGACAGCGATCTGGTGTCACGCGCCCGCGTGATTTTGCAGGCTGTCATCGAACGCTGCGCAGAGGATGGACCGCCCGGCGCGGTGACGATCCTGTCCGAAAGCAAGACTGCGCGACGCTGACCTGTATCGTGAACTGTTGGGCAGAGACGGTTTTCCGCGCGGGATCAAGGCTGCAGGTCGCCGCGCAACGCCCTCCGGCGCGACCTGTCAACGCACGGCTTCTTGCATCAGGAGTTCCCGACCGCGACCTCAATGAAGGCCGGTGAACGGCATCGCGCCGGTGTTTAATCAGCTCAAGACTCTGGCCTATGGACAGTTCTCTGTCTACGACGTCTCGGTCGTGCCGTTGTTCATCCTGATGGGCGCATTGGCGTCCAAGGCGGGCCTCAGTCAGGCGCTGTTCCGGGGGGCCAATGCATGGCTTGGCTGGATGCGCGGCGGCACCGCGATGGCGGCCATCGCGGGCTGTGCGGGCTTTGGCGCGGTCTGCGGATCGTCGCTAGCGACCGCGTTGCCTTGCCCGAACTTGAGAAATACCGCTACTCCGGCGCACTTGCCACCGGCACATTGGCCGCTGGTGGGGTGCTGGGCATCCTGATCCCGCCCTCGGTCGTGCTGATCATCTACGCGATCATTGTCGAGGCGAACATCGTCACCATGTTTGCCGCAGCCCTCCTGCCCGGCCTGCTTGCGGTTGTCATCTTTATCCTCACCATCGCCATTTACGTGCGTATCAACCCAGACGCGGGCCCTGCCCATGGCGGGGTTGGCAAGGCAGAATTCCGCGCCGCGACGGTCGGCATGATCCCGGTTCTCACCATTTTCGGCATCGTTCTGGGCGGCATCTACGCCGGCATCTACAACCCGACGCCAGCCGCCGCTATTGGTGTGGCACTGGTCTGGCTGTACGGCGCGATCACCCGCGAAATCCGCCTGCCCGACATGTTCGGTGCGCTTCGGGAAACTGCTTCGACCACCGGCATGATCTACCTGATCCTGCTGGGCGCTGAACTGATGAAGATCTTCATGTCCCGCATCGGTCTACCCCAAGCGACCGCCGACTGGATCATCCAGTCCGGCATGGAACCGATGATGGTCATGGTCCTGTTGCTGGTCGCGCTGATCTTGCTGGGCTGCCTGATGGACAGCCTGTCGATGATCCTGCTGGTCATCCCCTTCTTCTGGCCTGTTCTGGTCGAGTTGAACGGCGGGCTCTACATGGGGGCCGAAGGATCAGGCTTTGGCGTGAGCACCGAGGACCTGAAAATCTGGTTCGGCATCCTGGCGCTTATTGTCGTGGAACTGGGCCTGATCACGCCGCCTGTGGGGATGAACGTCTTTGTCATCTCGGCCCTGGCCAAGAACACCCCGATGTCCGAGACCTTCAAAGGCGTGCTGCCATTCTTTGGCGCCGAGATCCTGCGCGTGATCGTGCTGCTGGCCTTCCCGGGGCTGGTGCTTTGGCTGCCGCAGATATTCGGCAGCTAGATTTAGTTGAATGGAGAACAGGATGAAAATCGCAATACTCGGCGCCGGTGCCCTTGGATCGGTGATCGGAGCAGAGCTCCATACAGCGGGACACGAAGTCGTTCTGCTGGATCTGAACGAGGCGCATCTGAAGGCGATTACGGCAAACGGCCTGCGCGTCGATTGGGACGACCGGACCGAGCATCTGCCGATCCCCGCGATGCGGCCCGACCAGGCCCCGCAAGACGATCTGGCTATCCTGTTGACCAAGACGATGCATACGGATGGGGCATTGCAGGGCATCGCGACCTTGATTGACGGCGGCGCTTGCGTACTGACGCTACAAAACGGGCTTGGCAACGTGGAACGTGTGAAGGCGCGGGTGCCGGACAATCAGATCCTGTTCGGCTGCACCATGACGCCGGGCGACCTGCGCGGCCCGGGCCATGTAGCCAGCCACGGCATGGCCTACACGCCGTTTGACGCCTTGACCCCGGACGGACCTGCGGCGCAGCTCGCGGAAAAACTGAACGGAGACCAGCTGAGCTGGACCGACGCCGCCGCCGCACAGGTCTGGCAGAAGGCCGCGTTCAACTGCGCAATGAACGCCACTGCCGTTCTGGGCGCGGGCACCGTTGGCGCGATTGCCGAACATGTCGGCGCCGGGCTGTCGCGCGACATTGCTGCCGAGGTGCTGACCGTGGGCAAGTCCGAAGGCGTCACCGGCGATATCGAAGCGGTGGGCAAGCAGATCGACTTCGCCCTGCGCGAACACAAGGGTCACAAACCGTCAATGCTGCAGGACGTCGAGGCGGGCCGCCGGACGGAGATCGAATCGCTCAACGGCTATGTCGAACAGGCTGCCGCACGGCGCGGGATCGACGCGCCGAGGAACCGGTTGCTCGCCGCGCTCGTGCGCATGCGCGAGAGCCAGAACTGACAATCGGGCCATGTGCCCAATCATGAACCATCCCAAGAGGAGAAAGCGATGATTGTTGCATTTGTAGTCAACAACAAGGACACCGATGCGTCCGACAAGACTACCTTTGACCGGATTGACCCGGTCACCGGCGATGTCTCATCCACCGCCGCCGCCGCAAAGGCAACCGATGCACAGGCAGTGGCCAAGGCCGCCGGTGCGGCCTTTCCTGCCTGGTCCACCACCGACCCCGGTCAGCGCCGCGCGCTGCTCAACAGAGCGGCGGATATCATGGATGCAAAATCCGCTGATTTCATCACGACCATGATCGCCGAAAGCGGCGCGACCGGCCCCTGGGCGGGCTTCAACGTGATGCTGGCGGCGGGTGTAATCCGCGAAGCCGCCGCGATGACCACCCAGATCGGCGGCGAGGTTATCCCCTCGAACAAGCCCGGCACGCTGGCCATGGGTGTCGCGACGCCCAAGGGCGTCTGCCTTGGTATTGCACCGTGGAATGCGCCGGTGATCCTCGGCACCCGCGCAGTGGCGATGCCGCTGGCCTGTGGCAACACGGTTGTCGTAGTACCCTAATAAAAGAGAAATTACCGCTTCTGGCCTATTTTGGCGATTTCTGT
>NZ_QBFD01000014.1 GCF_003335585.1 Sulfitobacter sp. DFL-14
CATGAAAGAGATCAATCAAGGGGGGTGCCAGACCTTCCTGGGATGGTGGGCCCGCAGCGACGATCCACCCCATCGCGAAATCCATAATGTCTTGCGCGCGCAGCGCGCTCATCAGGATCACGCCGAGGCAGATCACCCCGGCAGGCTGACCGTGCCGCCCCCCACCGCCGCGCGCACACCCGTCGTACCGGGGCAAGATGTGGGCAGCCCGCGCGCCACGCGCACCGCGAGATAGGCAAAGGCCTGGGCCTCCAGCATGTCGCCATCCAGCCCCACCTCCTCCACCGGCATGACCGGACATTCCAGCGAGACGCTGAGCATCTGCATCAGCACCGGGTTGTGCCGCCCGCCGCCGGTGACCAGCACCCGGTCGGGCGGGCGCGGGCAATGCTGCATCGCCTCGGCCACCCCGGCGGCACACATGGCGGTCAGGGTGGCGGCGGCATCGGCGTCGGAAAGCTCGCTGACCAGCGCCACCATCTCGGCAAAATCGTTGCGGTCCAGGGATTTGGGCGGGATGCGCGCGAAATAGGGTTCCGCCAGGAAAAGCTCAAGCGCGCCGGTTTCCACCGTGCCGCGCCGGGCGATCCTGCCGCCTTCGTCAAAGGGCAGCCCGAGCCGCGCCTGCAACAGGTCGTTGAGCGGCGCATTGGCGGGCCCGGTGTCGAAGGCCAGCAAGGCCCCGTCCGCCTCCGGCGCCTCGATCGCCGGATCCACCCATGTCAGATTGCCCACCCCGCCAAGGTTGAGGAACCCCACCGGGCCCCCGATGCCCGCGAAACGCGCGCAGGCGTGGTGAAAGAAGGGGGCCAGCGGCGCGCCCTCGCCGCCCAGCTGCACATCGGCGCTGCGGAAATCCCAGACCACCGGCAGGCCCAGTTCCTGCGCCATTGCTGCGCCATCGCCCACCTGCAGGGTGCCCTGCGCACGCGGGGCATGGGCAAGGGTCTGGCCGTGAAAGCCGATCAGATCCACCCCGTCGAAACCGCGCAGCAGTTCCAGATGCGCGGCCTCCACGACCTCTGCCGCCGCCTGCACCTCGGGCCCTGCCCATTTGCCCAGACCGGCCGCGATCACCGCCCGCTCCTGCGGGGAATAGGCGCGATAGCCGCTCTTGCCGAAGGCGGTGATCTGCCGCCCGTCGGTGCGCAGCACCGCCGCATCCACGCCGTCCAGCGATGTCCCCGACATCGCCCCCAGCGCCGTCACCACGCCCGTTTTCCCGATGGCCCTGCTCATGTTGCCGTCCAAGGCCTTTCCCTTTGATCCTGCTGGGCCTATAGATGCCCCGCAATCCCAGCCCGAGGCAAGACATCATGACCTATCACCCCAAATCGGAGTTCATCCACACGATGATGCAACGCGGCTTTCTGGCCGATTGCACCGATTATCAGGGGCTGGACGAGGCCCTGCTGAAGGGCGGGCAACCGGGATATATCGGCTTCGACGCCACCGCGAAATCCCTGCACGTCGGCTCGCTGATCCAGATCATGATGCTGCGCTGGTTGCAAAAGACCGGCGGCAAGCCGATCACCCTGATGGGCGGCGGCACCACCAAGGTGGGCGATCCCTCGTTCCGCGCCGATGAGCGCCCGCTGCTGGGGCCGGAACAGATCGAAGACAACATTGCGGGCATCCGCAAGGTGTTCAGCGCCTATCTGACCTATGGCGACGGGCCGTCGGATGCGCTGATGATCGACAATGCCGAATGGCTGGACGGGTTGAACTACCTCGATTTCCTGCGCGACATCGGGCGGCATTTCAGCATCAACCGGATGCTGAGTTTCGAATCCGTGAAATCGCGGCTCGACCGGGAGCAATCGCTCTCCTTCCTCGAATTCAACTACATGATCCTGCAGGCCTATGATTTCATGGAGCTGCACCGCCGTTACGGCTGCATCCTGCAGATGGGCGGCAGCGACCAATGGGGCAATATCGTCAACGGGATCGACCTCACCCGCCGGGTGATCGAGGGGGAGGTCTATGGCCTGACCTCGCCGCTGCTGACCACCAGTGACGGCAAGAAGATGGGCAAGTCGCAGTCGGGCGCGATCTGGCTGAATGGCGACATGCTGTCGCCTTATGAATTCTGGCAGTTCTGGCGCAATACCACCGATGCGGATGTGGGCCGGTTCCTCAAGCTCTATACCGAGCTGCCGGTGGAGGAATGCGACCGTCTGGGCGCGCTGGCGGGTTCCGAGATCAACGAGGCCAAGGTGCGGCTTGCCAATGAGGTGACGGCACTGCTGCACGGCGCCGATGCCGCAGCCACCGCCGAGGCCACCGCGCGCGAGGTCTTTGAACGCGGCGGCGTGGGCGATGACCTGCCCACCCTGACCCTGACGGCGGCGGAACTGGGCGATGGCATCTCCATCGTGCAGCTGATCGTGAAATCCGGGCTGGCGGGATCCGGCAAGGAAGCCAAGCGCCTGATCGCAGAGAATGGCGCGCGGCTGGACGATCAGCCGATTACCAACGCGGGGCTGATGCTGGATGCCGCGGCGCTGGCCAGCCCGATCAAACTGTCTGCCGGCAAGAAGCGCCATGCGCTGGTGCAGATCGGCTGATACCTTGTTGCCGCGCAGCGCCACCGCCATCGTGAGGATGGTGGTGGTGCAGCGAACAGAGCCGCCCTTCCCCCACCAGGCGTAACGAACTATTAACCTTTCTCGCGCTCACATCGTGGCATGGTTGATGCAACGCCCCCGCCCGCGCCCGCCCTGGTGCAGGACCCGGCCTTTGCCGCGGCGCTGCGGCTCTGTGGGGGTGCGCCGCTGATCCTGCCCGGCGGGGCGATGATCCTGCGGCAGCGCGTTCTGGGCCTGTCGGTCCTGATGTTGCCGCGTATGGCACCGCCAGAGGACCTGAACGAACAGCTTGCCGCGGCCGGGCTGGCCCGCCTGCCGCTGATCCTGTCGCCTGCGCATCCCTGCCCCCTTCCCCGCGCCCTGCGGCTGCGGGCAGCGCAGCAGATCGCCCTGCTGGACCTCGGCACCGATCCGGACCGGCGCATCGCCCGGCTGCATCCGAAATGGCGCAACCAATGGCGAAAGGCGCGCCGGGCAGAGCTGCGCCTGTCCCATGGGCCGATGCCCGCCGATCCGCACCATCCGCTGCTGCTGACAGAGGCGCTGCAACAGCGGCAGTGCGGCTATGCCGGATGGCCGCTGCCCCTGACCCGTGCCTTTGCCGCCGTGGCCCCCGACCAGACCCGGCTGTTCACGGCACGGCGCGGGCAGCGGGTGGTGGCGCAGATGCTGTTCCTGCGCCATGGCACCGGGGCCACCTATCACATCGGCCACAGCTTTCCGGAAGGGCGCAGATGCCATGCCCATAACCTGCTGCTGATGACAGCCTGCGACTGGCTGGCGGCAGAGGGTCATGAGACCCTCGACCTCGGGCTGCTGCACAGCGCCACCCCCGGGCTGAACCGGTTCAAGCTGCGCAGCGGCGCGCGGGCCTGTCCGACCGGCGGCACATGGCTGCGCTGGCATCCCCTTGCGCGCCGCCGCTGCCCATGATCATCTGAACCCCTGTTCAATTGCATATCCGGGAGGGGCCACATGCAGCTCGACACCACCGCCGCCATCATCACCGGAGGGGCCTCCGGCCTGGGCGAGGCCACCGCCCGCCATTTTGCCGCACAGGGCGCACAGGTCACCCTGCTGGACCGCGACACCACGCGCGGGCCGCAGGTCGCTGCCGACATCGGCGGGCATTTCGCCGAAACCGATGTGACGGATGAGGATTCGGTCAAGGCCGCCATCGCGCTGGCCACCGAAAAGATGGGCCGGATCACCGTTGCCGTGAACTGCGCCGGTATCGCGCTTGGCATCAAGACGCTGGGCCGCGACGGGCCGCATCCCCTGGGCGATTTCCAGCGCACCGTGGACATCAACCTGGTGGGCAGTTTCAACATCGCGCGGCTGGCGGCGCAGGCGATGGCAGGCAACGATCCCGAACCTGACGGCGCGCGCGGTGTGATCATCAACACCGCCTCTGTCGCCGCATTTGACGGGCAGAAGGGCCAGGCGGCCTATGCCGCCTCAAAGGGGGGTATCGTGGGCATGACCCTGCCGATGGCACGCGACCTGGCCAAGGAGGGCATCCGCGTGATGACCATCGCGCCGGGCATTTTCCGCACCCCGATGCTGGCAGGCCTGCCGGAAGAGGTACAGGCCGGGCTTGCCGCCGATGTGCCCAACCCCGCGCGGCTGGGCGATCCTGCGGAATACGGGCGGCTGGCTGGTTTCATCGTCGAGATGGGCTATCTCAACGGCGAGGTGATCCGCCTGGACGGCGCGCTGCGGATGCGCTGAAGCCAATGCAGAGCGAGCGGGAGAAGATGGCGGCGGGAGAATGGTACTCCTGCCTTGACCCGGCGCTGGACGCCCTGCGCCGCACCGCGCGCGAGGCGGTGCATCAGCACAATCACATGCCCCCCGTCAAACCGCAGGTTTGCCTCGGGCAAAACGCCGGGCGCGAGAGCCTGAGCGCGCCATTGCGGGGGCTTTTTGCCGCCCATGGTCCGGATTGCCTGATCGAAGCGCCGTTTCATGCCAGCTATGGCTGCCACACACATCTTGGCGCGCGGATCTACATCAATGCGCATTGCGTGATCCTGGACAGCGCCAGGGTGGAGATCGGGGATGACACGATGATCGGGCCCGGGGCGCAGATTCTCTGCGCCCAACACCACAAGGATCCGGTCAAACGTGCGGCCGGTCAGGAGATTGCCTTGCCGGTCACGATTGGCCGGAACGTCTGGATCGGGGCCGGGGCAATTGTCATGCCGGGGGTGACGATTGGTGATGCGGCGATCGTGGCGGCCGGTGCCGTGGTCACCCGGGATGTTGCCGCAGGGCTGACCGTAGCGGGCGTGCCTGCCCGGCCGCTCTGATCAGCCGCCGGAGACTTTCAGCCCGATCACGCCGCCGACGATGGCCAGCACCGAAACCGCCTTCAGCGGGGTCATCGCCTCGCCCAGCAGCAGCGTGCCCAAGGCCACGGTGCCGAGCGTGCCAAGTGCGGTCCAGACCGGATAGGCGATGGAGACCGGCAGCTGTTTCATCGCAAGGGCCAGGAACCACAGGCCGAATATGATCCCCACGATGGTCACCAGCGTCGGCGTGAGCCGGGTGAACCCGTAGGACATCTTCATGCCCATTGCGAACATGACCTCGAAAACCGCCGCCAGAACAAGAAGTAGCCAAGCCATGATGTGATCCTTTCACGCCCTCGGTGCTGCCGCGCTCTGGGCGTGGTCAGGCCTCTGCCTTGTCTTCCAGCAGCAGCCATTCCTCTTCCGCTGCTGACAGCTTTTCCTGACGTTCCACAAGAGCTTGCGTCGCCTTGTTGAACTTGACCGGCTCGCGGGTGAAGAGCTCTGCATCGGCCAGCAACGCTTCCAGCTTGCCGATCTCGGCCTCCAGCCGCGCGATCTCGGCGGGCAAGGCCTCAAGCCGGTGCTTTTCGGTAAAGCTCAGGCCGGATTTCTGCGCCCTGGCGGTCTTTTCCCGCACCGGGGCTTCCTTGGCCTTGACGACACTTTGCGAAAAATCGTCCTGCCCGCGCTGGGACAGATAATCGGTCCAGCCGCCGTCATAGACCGTGGCGCGCCCGTCCCCCTCCATCGCGATGGTGGTGGCGGCGACGCGGTCCAGGAAATCGCGGTCGTGGCTGACCAGAATCACCGTGCCGTCGTAGGTTTCCAGCAGCTCCTGCAACAGGTCGAGGGTTTCCACATCCAGATCGTTGGTGGGTTCGTCCAGCACCAGCAGGTTGGAGGGCCGCGCCATCAGTTTCGCCAGCAGCAGCCGCGCCTTTTCACCGCCCGAAAGCGAGCGTACCGGCGCGCGGGCCTGCGCCTCGTCAAAGAGGAATTCCTTGAGGTAGCCCACCACATGTTTCGGCTGGCCGCGCACCAGCACCTGATCGGCCTTGCCGCTGACGCGCATGTCCGGGTCGCCGGTCAGCGAATCCCACAGCGACATGTCGCCGTCCAGCTGTGCGCGCGCTTGATCGAACAGCGCCAGTTCCAGGTTGGTGCCCAGCGTGACCTTGCCCGCATCCGGCTGCTCCGCCCCGATCAGCATGTTCAGCAGCGTGGTCTTGCCCACCCCGTTGGGGCCCACCAGCGCAATCCGGTCACCGCGCTGCACCTTGAGGGAAAAGTCGCGCAGAATCACCTTGTCGCCAAAGTCCTTGGCGATGCCTTCCGCCTCAATCACCTTGCGGCCCGATTTGGGACCGGCATCCAGCGCCATTGCCGCCGTGCCCTGCCGCCTGATCTGGCTGGCGCGTTCCGCCCGCAGGTCCTGCAGGGCGCGCACCCGGCCCTGGTTGCGCTTGCGCCGGGCCGAGATCCCCTCGACCGCCCAGCGGGCCTCTGCCTTGATCTTGCGATTCAGCTTGTGGCGCTGGGTGTCTTCCTCTTCCCAGATCTGGTCGCGCCAGACTTCGAAATCGCCAAAGCCCTTTTCCTGCCGCCGCACCTGGCCCCGGTCGATCCACAGGGTTGCCCGTGTCAGCGCGCGCAGGAAGGCGCGGTCGTGGCTGATGATGACAAAGGCGGTCCGGGTGGTCTTCAGCTCTTCTTCCAGCCAGCCGATTGCCTCGATGTCCAGATGGTTGGTGGGCTCGTCCAGCAGCATCAGCTCCGGCGCCTGCGCCATCAGCCGCGCCAGTGCCGCGCGGCGGCGTTCGCCGCCCGAAGCGGTGGCCACCGGGCGCGCGGGGTCGAACTTCAGCCCCTCGCCTGCGCGTTCCACCTTGTACATCTCGCCCGGGTCCAGCCCGTGGGCCGCAAAATCGCCCAGCGTGTCGAAACCGCTCAGATCCGGATCCTGTTCCATGTAACCCACGGAAACGCCCGGCCCCGCGATCACATCACCGCTGTCGGCCTCGACCAGACCGGCCATGACCTTCATCAGGGTCGATTTGCCCGACCCGTTGCGCCCGACCAGCGCCACCCGGTCGCCCGGTTGCACGACCAGAGACAGGTCCTCGAATACCGGATCCCCCCCGAAGGTGAGCGATATTTCATTCAGTTGAAGAAGGGGTGCACGTGCCATGCGCCGCAGCTAGCGTCACCTTGAGGGGAAATCAACGCCCCTCCTCTTTTTGGCCAAAAATATCCTAGACCAGGGCCCGCAACAGGCGCTTGCGGGCGGCGGGAATCGCGCCGATCTCAAGCCCGGTGAAAACATGCAGCGTGTTCATCTGTCGGTCCACCACCGCATGGTCGCTGACCCAGCCGCCCATCATCAGATAGGTCCGCAGCAAGGGCGGCATGCGCAGCATCGCTTTCTTCAGGTCAGGCTTGTGCCGCAGCCGGGCGGTAAAGCGGAAGACATCCGGGGCTTTCACCCGGGGCAGCCAGCGCTTGGGGGCCAGATGGCGCGCGCGCAGCATGGCAAAGGCGTCGAGATACTCTGCGGTTTCGGTCCCGGCAAAGGAGGAGCAGCCAAACAGCAACTGCACCCCGCGCGCGTCCACCAGTTCGGTCATTGCCGCCCAGGCCAGACGCTGGATGTCGGGGTCGCGCCAGTCGGGGTGCACGCAGAAGCGCCCCAGCTCCATCATCAGGCCTTCATAGGATTGCAGCGCGCTGAGTTCGTAGAACTGCGCGGCATAGGATTGCGGCAGGTCCGCCCCCCGCAGGGTCAGCAGCCGGTAGCAGCAGACCAGGGTGCCACTGGCCGTGTCCTCGATCAGCACATGGGTACATTGGTCGTCATAGGCATCCACATCAAGCGGCGTCTGCAGCCCGAAACAAAAGGCACGCAGACGCTGGGCTGCCGCCAGATCGGCGGGGCCGCTGGCGCTGCGGGCGGTGTATCTTCCCTTTTTCAGATGCATCACTGGCTCATGTCCCTATGCAACGCGGTCTGTGTCACGACCTGCCAAAGGGATATGACACCATGATGTCAGCCCGCCAGACCAGCCGGGTTAAAGCGCCCGATGTTGCCCAGAAGCTGCCGGATGAAGGATTTGTCGCTTACCGGCGAGGAGGTGACACGCTGGGTCAGCTGCACCACCTGCCCCTTTTCCAGACCGAAGCGTTCGACGTTCTGCACCACACCCTGTTCGGAAAAGCTGATCGCGACCACCTGGCGGTCGATCTCCTTTGAGGCCAGCGGGCCAAGGGTGCGGGTGCGCATCCGCACGTAATAATAGCCGGAGTTGGTCAGCACACCGGCGGAGGCAGGCACGCCGATCTTTTCGGCCACGGTTTCCTTGGTATCCGCGCCGACCTGGATCTGTTGCAGATCTTCCTCGGGGGGGACATAGCCATGGTTCCGATACTGCGGTGAACATGCGCCCAGGGCGACGATCCCGGCAAACGCCAATGCCATCATGCCGGCTTTGTTGGTCCTGTGCATCTGTCCTGCCCTCTTGCCCTTGTTTGGTCTGGCTTTATTTCGCATACACCATGGACCCCCTCAGGTTCAAGAAACGAAAACAGGCCCCCCATGTCCCCCAAGCCCCCAAGTGACACCGCCATCCGCGTCTCGGAGCTGTCGCAGAGCGCCGAGAACGGCTTTGCCCTGCGCCCCGACAAGGCCACGCTGGAGCAGATCGCGGCCGACCTCGACCTCAGCGCGCTGCGCAAACTCAGCTTCGACGGGCGGATCAGCCCGCTGGGCCGCAGCGACTGGCAGCTGACCGGCAGGCTGGGTGCCACCGTGGTGCAGCCCTGCGTCGTCACCCTGGCCCCCGTCACCACCCGCATTGACACGGATGTGACCCGCCAGTTCGTGACTGCCTTCGAAGATCCCGAGGAACCGGAGGCCGAAATGCCCGAGGATGACACCGTCGAACCGCTTGGCCAGTGGATTGATCCCGCCATTGTGATGCGCGAAGCGCTGGCGCTGGCGGTGCCGGATTATCCCCGGGCGGAGGGGGCGGAACCGGTGCAGATCGTCTATACCGAACCCGGTCAGGCCCCGATGACCGATGATGACGCCAAACCCTTTGCCGGGCTGGCCGGTCTGAAGGCAAAGCTGAACAAGGAAGACCCCTGAGGGCCGCAGCCGGACCGGCCCTGAAATTGGTGTGGTGCAACCGGAAATACCTGCTTGCATCGCGACATTTTCCGGGTATTTTGCCGCCCTCACCCCAATTAAGGTTGGACAATGCAGGGCCTCTCGCCTAAAGCGGCGTCACGCCCGATGAGGGGTCGATTGAAACACGGCTGTTTGCGCCCATGATGCACAGCCCCGAACCGACAAAGGCACCAGACATGGCTGTCCAGCAGAATAAAGTTTCCAAGTCGCGCCGCAACAACCGCCGTGCGCACGATTCGCTCTCCGCTGCGAACCCGAACGAATGTTCCAACTGCGGTGAGCTGAAGCGTCCCCACCACATCTGTGCCGCCTGCGGTCACTACGATGATGCAGAGGTGGTCGCCCTGACAGACGAGATCGAACTGGAAGACGACGCGGCCTGAACCGGCGCTGCCCATTTTCAGATCATAAAAAGGCATTCGCACCCATGACGGCCCCGACCGATCATACCGCAGCGAAGGCCGGACGCACCCTGATATCCGTGGACGCCATGGGGGGTGATGAAGGCCCGGCAGCCGTTGTTGCCGGGTGTTCTCTGTCTGCAAAGCTCAATCCCGATATCGCCTTTATCCTGCACGGGGACGAGGCGCAGCTCACTGCGCTTGTCGCCAGGCGGCGCGAGCTGGAGGGCCGCTGCGAAATCAGGCATGCGACCGACGTCGTGACCATGAAGGACAAGCCGAGCCAGGTGGTACGCACCGGCAAGGACACCTCCATGTGGTCCGCGATCGAGGCCGTGCGCACGGGTGAGGCTGCCGTGGCGGTCTCCTGCGGCAATACCGGCGCGCTGATGGCGCTGTCGATGATCCGCCTCAAGAAACTGCCCGGCGTGAACCGTCCGGCCATTGCCGTGCTCTACCCCTCGTCCAATCCGCAGGGGTTCAACGTGATGCTGGATGTTGGCGCGGATGTGCGTGCCGATGCCGACGACCTGCTGCGCTTTGCCCTGATGGGCACTTCTTATGCCCGCAACGGCATGGACATCGCCCGCCCCCGTGTCGGGCTGCTGAATGTCGGCACCGAGGAACACAAGGGGCGCGCCGAGCTGAAGGAAGCCTATGATCTGATTCGCGACCAGCGCGATCAGGCCGGGTTCGAATTTGTCGGCTTCGTCGAGGGCGGCGATATCTCCGGCGATGCGGCGGATGTGATCGTGACCGACGGTTTCACCGGCAATGTCGCGATCAAGACCGGCGAAGGCACCGCCAACATGATCGGCAACCGCCTGCGCGAAGCCTTCAAATATTCGCCCCTGTCGCGGCTGGCCTCGCTGCTGGCCTATACCTCGCTGATGCGCCTGCGCCGCAGGATTGACCCGCGCCGCGTCAATGGCGGCGTGTTCCTCGGCCTCAATGGCACGGTGGTGAAATCACATGGCTCTGCCGATGCGACCGGCGTATCGGCGGCCATCAAACTGGCGGCGCAGCTTTCCGAGAGCCGTTTCAACGACAAACTTGCCGCGCGCGTCGCCGCCACGCTGCCGACCGAAGAGACGCCCATATGAATACCCGATCTGTTGTCATTGGCTGCGGCCACTACCTGCCTTCGCGGATTGTCGAGAATTCCGAGTTCGAAGCCACGCTCGACACCAATGACGAATGGATCAGATCGCGGTCGGGCATCGAACGCCGCCATTTCGCGGCCGAGGGGGAAACCACCTCGCAGATGGCCACAGCCGCCGCCCGGGCGGCGCTGGACGATGCAGGGCTCGGCGCAGACGACGTCGATGCCATCATCCTGGCAACCTCCACCCCAGATCTGACCTTCCCCTCCGCCGCGACCATGGTGCAGGCGCAGCTGGGCATGACAAAGGGCTTTGCCTTTGACGTGCAGGCGGTCTGTGCCGGTTTCGTCTTTGCCCTGGCCAATGCCAATGCGCTGATCCTCTCGGGTCAGGCGACGCGGGTTCTGGTGATCGGGGCGGAAACCTTCAGCCGGATCATGGACTGGACGGACCGGTCGACCTGCGTGCTTTTTGGTGATGGCGCGGGTGCCGTGCTGCTTGAAGCGCAAAGTGGCGAAGGCACCGCGCAGGACCGTGGTATCCTCTCGACCGATCTGAACTCCGACGGGCGGCACCGCGACCTGCTCTATGTCGATGGCGGCACCAGCACGGGCACTGTCGGCTATCTGCGGATGCAGGGCAATCAGGTGTTCCGCCACGCGGTCGGCAAGCTGGCCGCCACCGCCACCACCGCGATGGAACGGGCCGGCGTGACCCCCGAAGACGTGGACTGGGTTGTGCCGCATCAGGCCAACATCCGCATCATCCAGGGCACCGCGAACAAGCTGAACCTGCCGATGTCCCAGGTGGTGGTGACGGTTCAGGATCACGGCAACACCTCGGCGGCCTCCATCCCGCTGGCGCTCTCCGTGGGCCGCGACCGGGGCCAGATCAAGCAGGGCGACCTGCTGGTGACCGAGGCGATCGGCGGCGGCCTGGCCTGGGGCGCCGTGGTTCTCAGGTGGTAAGCACCTGTTATCGGGGCGGAAATTTCCGCCGAAACAGCGCCTTGCAAGTCATTGATATTGACTCCCTATTCCAGTGCCGCCAAAGTTGCTGAAAATAAATGGGGGATTGAATGTCAAACAAGACTTTGACGCGCATGGATCTGAGCGAAGCTGTCTTTCGCGAAGTGGGTCTGTCGCGCAACGAAAGCGCGCAACTTGTCGAATCCGTACTGGAGCATATGTCCGACGCGCTGGTCGCTGGCGAACAGGTCAAGATTTCGTCTTTTGGCACCTTCTCGGTCCGTGACAAGACCGCCCGCGTCGGCCGTAATCCCAAGACCGGAGAAGAAGTGCCGATCAACCCGCGCCGTGTCCTGACCTTCCGCCCTTCCCATCTGATGAAAGACCGCGTCGCAGACGGCAACAAGTCCTGATCTCATGGCCAAATCGCCCGACGCGTTCCGCACCATTTCCGAAGTGGCCGACTGGCTGGGCATACAGGCCCATGTCCTGCGGTTCTGGGAAAGCAAGTTCACGCAGGTCAAACCGATCAAGCGGGCGGGCGGACGGCGGTACTATCGCCCCGGCGACATGCAATTGCTGGGTGGCATCAAGAAGCTGCTGCATGACGACGGGCTGACCATCAAGGGCGTGCAGAAGATCCTCCGCGAGGAAGGCATGAATCATGTTGCGGCCATGTCCGCACCGCTGGATGAACTGACCGCCTCCCAACTCGACGACACGCCGGAAACTGCCGCGCCGCCGCCCCCGGTTGCAGCGGTCGAACCGGAAAAAGGGGTTGTCCTCAGCTTTGAACATGCGGCTGAGAAGAACGTGAAGAGCGACCCGGAAGCGGTTGAAGAAGATGATGAGTTGGTCTTTGAACCCGTCGACGATGCGGGTGAAGAGGCACCATCAGCGGCAGCCAGTGCCCCGGATGCACCGGATGCACCGGAAGAGGATGATCAGGCCAGCGCCGCCCCGGAAGCCCCCCCTGCACCAGCGCTGGAAGCAGCGCCTGATACCCCCGCCGCTGCACCGCAAAACGCGCCTGAGCCCGACGAGATTGAGGCCCGACCCGCCGAAGACCCCGCGCCGATCCCCGAGGCCCCGATGGCCGAAGATGTCGAGGATACGGATGACGAATCTGCAGCGGAGGAGCCGGTAGCGATCCGTCAGGCCGATGCCCCCGCGGCAGCACCGCAAACCGAAGAACCGGAGCCAGAGGCACCCGCCGCCGAAGAAAGACAGGCCCTGCCCGCCTTTCTGCGCCGCCCGCTGGAGAGCACGCCGGCCGATCCCTCCGACAACCCGCCGCCACCGGCATCCGTGGAAAGCGACGCACCTGCAACAGAGGCAGCCGAGCCGCAAGCCGCCCCCGAGGCACCGGTGGAGGACACACCGCCCGCACTGAAACCGCGCGTGCTGCCGGATCTGGCGCTGACCGCGGAACAGGACTTCGATGTGATCCCGGCGGTGCTGACCACCGCCTACCGGCTGAGATCCCTGAACCGGGACAAGCTGGACCGGATCGAACCGCTGGTGGCACGGCTGACAAAGCTGCGTGATTCGATGGCCGCCAGCAGGGGCAATGGCGGCGGCCCGCGGTCAAACGGCTGATCCCCATGTCCGGGGCGGCAATTCCCTCTTGCACGCCGGGCAAGATCAGGTATGAACCGCCTGAGTTCGGGCTATGGCGCAGCCTGGTAGCGCGTCCGTCTGGGGGACGGAAGGTCGCAGGTTCGAGTCCTGCTAGCCCGACCAAACAATCCGAACGCCCGCACCCTTTGTGGTTCGCGGGCGTTTGTTTTTGAAAGGCCCGATCCGATGAGCGATGTCATGCATGGCGTGATCCCCAACCAGCAGATCAGCGACATGATCGACGCAGGCCAGATCAGCGCGGCCCTGCCGGTCATTCCGGGCCAGATCCAGCCTGCCAGCCTTGACCTGCGCCTTGGCACCCGTGCCTTTCGCGTGCGCGCCTCCTTTCTGGCCGGTCACGGCAAGAGCGTCGCCGAGCGTCTGAGCGAATTCCAGATGCACGAGGTTGATCTGACCCCGGGTGCGGTGCTGGAAAAAGGCTGTGTCTATCTGGTGCCGCTGATGGAGGCGCTGGCGCTGCCTGACGATGTTTCCGCCGTGGCCAATGCCAAAAGCTCGACCGGGCGGCTTGATCTGCTGACCCGCACGATCACCGATGGCGGCACCGAATTCGACCGAATCGCGCCGGGCTATACCGGGCCGCTATATGCCGAGATCTGCCCCCGCTCCTTTTCGGTACTGGTGCGCCCCGGCATGCGCCTGAACCAGATCCGCTTTGGCCGGGGCGATGCCATGCTGGATGACGCGGCCCTGCGCACCCTGCACGACCGGACACCGCTGGTGGATGGCAAACCGGTGATCGACGACGGGCTGGGCTTTTCCGTCGATCTGAAACTGCCCGGCACGACTCTGGTGGGCTACCGCGCCAAACCCCATACCGGGGTGATCGACCTTGATCTCATCGGCCATTACGCGGCGGCGGATTTCTGGGAAGAGGTCCACAGCACCGAAGGTCATATCATCCTCGATCCGGGCGCATTCTATATCCTGGTCAGCCGCGAGGCAGTGACCATCCCGCCGGATTATGCCGCCGAAATGGCCCCCTATCTGGCGATGGTGGGTGAATTCCGGGTACATTACGCGGGGTTCTTCGATCCGGGGTTCGGCCATGCCGCGGCGGGCGGCAGCGGATCACGCGGCGTGCTTGAGGTCCGCTGCCACGAAGCGCCCTTTGTGCTGGAGCATGGCCAGGTGGTGGGCAGGCTGATCTATGAACGCATGACCGAACGGCCCACCCAGCTTTACGGGGCAGGCATCGCGTCGAACTATCAGGGACAGGGGCTGAAACTCAGCAAACATTTCAAACCTGCCTGACACCCCTGCTCTTTTTGGCAAAAAAATATCCCTGCGCAGCGCCTGCCGCGCAAGACACCCTCGCCGGAAAATCGCCTCAGAACTTCGAGAAGCGGCGCATCGCCTTCATGGATTGCTTGGCATGGCCGGTATTCTGGCGCGCCTGACGCCGGGCGCGCCGCTCTGCGCGTTCCTCGGGCGTCAGCTGGCGCTGCTGCACCGGGTTGCCGTCCTCGTCCACTTCCGGCTGATTGCGGCGCTTGCCGACCTTCGACGCCTGGTCGAACCCGGCGTTCACGCCGCGCCGCACCAGCTGATGCATGACCTGACGGATAATCATGTTGATAATCTGGTTCATTGACTGACCCCTTTTTACCTCACCCCCTATATAGCACGTATTGCGGCCATTTTCAGGCTGATGCGGCCAGAAATCCTGCAATAACGCACCATGCGAAAACCCTGAACCCCGCAACGCTGCCTGAAACCGGAGATTTCAACGCGTTACGTGATGCCTGATGTTTCAGCTGGTCGTCAGACGCGACAGGCATCAATCCTCGAAAAGCTCGCTCTGGCCTTCGGTGCTCTCTTCCTCGTCCTCGCCCTCGCCCATCAGCGGCAGGGTGCCGGGGGGGGGCCGGTTTTCCAGCAGGCCGGCAGCGCGCAATTCCTTCAATCCCGGCAGGTCGCGGGCGTTTTCCAGCCCGAAATGATCCAGGAAACCTTCGGTCACCACAAAGGTCACCGGGCGGCCCGGTGTCATCTTGCGGCGGCCAAAGCGGATCCATTCCAGTTCCAACAATTGATCCACCGTGCCCCGGCTGACCGACACGCCCCGGATCTCCTCGATCTCGGCGCGGGTGACGGGCTGGTGATAGGCGATGATCGCCAGTGTCTCGATGGCCGCGCGGCTCAGCTTGCGGACCTCGACGGTTTCCTTCTGCATAAGAAAGCCCAGATCCGCCGCCGTGCGCATCGCATAGCCATCCCCGACCTTGGAGACCTGAACGCCGCGCCCCTCGTAGCGGCGGCGCAGATGCACCATGGCTTCGCCCGCGTCGCAGCCATGCGGCAGCCGCGCCTCCAGCTCCTTGAGGGTGATCGGCTCGGAGGTGGCGAAAAGCACCGCTTCGATCATCCGCTCCTGTTCGGCCATCGGCGGGGCCTCGAACAGGCTTTCTTCTTTCTCTTCAATATCATCCGCCACGCGGCACATCCTTTTTTCGCAGCTGGATCGGGGCAAAGACCTCCGATTGCCGGATCTCCAGATGGCCCTCTTTTACCAGTTCGAGAGAGGCGGCAAAGGTCGATGCCGTGGCAGAGCGGCGGCGCACCGGGTCGCTTTCCCAGCCTTCGGGCAGAAAGCTCATCAGGTCGCCCCATTCCCCGGCATAGCCGATCAGGCCGCGCATCCGTTCCAGCGCCTGTTCCATGGTGAATACCGCGTCCCGGTCCATGACAAAGGGGCGGAATTCGTCACGGGTGCGGATCCGCGCATAGCCCTGCATCAGGTCCAGCAGGGTGGCAGTATAGGTCACCCGGCGCACCCGGCGGATTTCATGGGTCTGGCCGCGCGCAAAGAAATCGCGCCCCAGCTGGTCACGCGCCATCAGCCGCGCGGCGGCGTCGCGCATCGCCTGCAGCCGCTCCAGCTGAAACGCCAGATGCGCGGCCAGTTCCTCGCCCGAGGGGCCCTCTTCCGTGGGATCAGGCGGCAGCAGCAGGCGGGATTTCAGAAAGGCGAGCCAGGCCGCCATCACCAGATAATCGGCGGCCAGTTCCAGCCGCAGGGCCTTGGCCTTGTCCACAAAGGCCAGGTACTGCCGCGCCAGTTGCAGCACCGACACCTTGCGCAGATCGACTTTCTGGGTGCGGCTGAGGGTCAGGAGCAGGTCCAGCGGCCCCTCAAACCCATCCACATCGACAATCAGCGCTTCGGCGGCGCGCCTTTCGGCAACCGAAACAATATCTTCTTCGAATGTGGATTCAGCCATGCCCCGTCCCGCCCAAAAGCGCTTCAAGTTCGCTTTCCAGTGCGGGAATGTCAACGTCGTCGGGGCGTTTGCGCATCGACAGGGCACGCAGCGCGCGGGTCTGGGCGGCGTCGGTCATCTCGCCTGCCGCCTCGGCCACCGCGATCCGGTCCGCCAGTGGCTGGTTGCAGTAGAGCGCCACATCGCAGCCTGCCGCCAATGCGGCGCGGGTGCTCTCCACATGGCTGCCCGCCAGCGCCTTCATCGACAGGTCGTCGGTCATGATCAGGTTGTCAAAGCCGATCTCCTCGCGGATCAGGCGCATCACCGGGGCCGAACAGGTCGCGGGTGCGGGGTCAATCGCGTCATAGACCAGATGGGCGGTCATCCCCATCGGCAGGTCGTTCAGCGCCTTGAAGGGGGCAAAATCCACCGCTGTCAGATCGGTATGGGCGGCATCGACGCGGGGCAGGTCAAAATGGCTGTCCATCGTGGCGCGGCCATGGCCGGGGATGTGTTTGACCACCGGCAGCACGCCGCCGTCCAGCATCCCCTGACCTGCGGCGCGGCCAAGGGTGGCGACGCGAGCAGGGTCGCTGCCATAGCAGCGGTTGCGCAGGAACTGGTGGGTCTGGTGGCCCGCCACATCGACCATCGGGGCGCAATTGCTGTCGATGCCAAGCGCCGCAAGCTCATCCGCGATGATGCGGTGGCGCAGATACATCGCCCGTTCCGCCCCGCGCCCGGCCAGGGCCACGAAATCGAGCGGCGGCAGCCATTCACGCCAATGCGGCGCGCGCAGGCGCTGCACGCGTCCGCCTTCCTGATCAATGGTGATGACCGCCTCATGCCCCGCCGCCTCACGCAATTCATCGCAGAGCGCGCGGACCTGATCCGGCGTGTCGATGTTGCGGGCAAAGAGGATAAAGCCAAAGGGCCGCGTGTCGCGGAAAAACGCCTTTTCCTCCGCAGAGAGGGTCAGCCCGTCCGCATCGAGGATAGTCGCCCCATAGGGGCGCGCTGACGTTTGCCCAAAGGGGCGCGCTGACATTTCCCCGAAGGGGGGCATCAGCGTGTTACCACGGGAATGCAATCGGCATTCTCTGCCACCAGCGCCGAACAGAAGCGGCGTGCATCGGCGATGTCTTCAAAGCCCATGGCGCGCAGGCGGTAGAACACACGCCCGCCGCTGGAGGCCTTTTGCACCACCCGTTTCTTGTCACCCAGATAGGCGCTGAACCGGTTCTGCAGTTGATCCCATTGTTCGCGCGCCACCTCGGCGCTGTCGAAGGCGCCCAGTTGCGCCAGCCGGGTGCCTGCGGGCAGATTGGCGGCATCCACTTCTTCCGACGCGGTATCGGCGCTTTGTGTGGTCAGCGCCGCCGGGGTGACAACGGCGCGGGTGGCGGGGCGCCGCTTGGGGCGCAGGGAATGGCGCACGCCGGGCCCGTCGATCACGCCGGCAAGGCGTTCTTCGGATTCGACAACCTCGGCCACCACGTCCTGGGTGACCTCGGCCACGATGGCATCGGTTTCATCCTCGATCCCGGTCAGCGGGGCGACACCATCTGTCAGCTTGGCCACCAGATCATCCACCTCCCCGCTCGCAAGCGCGCTTGCCACCTCATCGGCCGAAACCTGCGCGGCAGGTGCGGCGGCGGCGGCGGCGGGCGCTTGCGGCTGTGGCGCATCTGTCACCATGGCCGCCTGAACCACCTGATCCTCATCGGACAGATCGACCGGTCTGGGGGCCAGACGCAGCTGATCGGCGGGCCGGCCGGCACTGCCTTCGGCGGCGATCACGTTGACGGACAATCCCTGATGGTCGGCCAGTTCGCCGCCCGGATCTTCGGGGCGGATGCGCATTTCGCCGCTGGCCGCGCGGACCACGGGAATGCCGCTGACGTCGCGGACAAGCAATTTGTACCCCCAGACCCCGATCCCCGCAATCAGCGCCAGCGACACCATGGCACCCGCCAGATTTGTCAGCTTTTTCAAGCTTCTGGCGGTGGATGTCAGGCCGGAATCGGCTGCGGATTCAAAGGAGTAATCCCCCGCCATGGGGGAAGAGGTGAATTCTGCCATTTTTGCCTCACTGCCCGCGAGATACATCGCCGCGCGGGTCTGGATATGGGGTTGCCTGTCAGCGGCGTTGCTCGTGCGTTATCGCATCTCTTGCGCCGGAGTGACCCCAAGAATACCAAGACCTGCCGCAATTACAATCGCTGCGGACCGCGCGAGCGCAATTTTTGCCATCGTGGCCTTTGGGTTGTCCTCCTGCAGGAAGCGCAGGGAAGGCACCTCGTTGCCCCGGTTCCACAATCCGTGGAATTCTCCGGCCAGTTCGTAGAGATAGAAGGCCACCCGATGCGGCTCATTGGTCCGCGCGGCAATTTCCACCAGCCGGGGCCATTCGCCGATCTTGCGCAGCAGGGCAATCTCCGCCTCGTGATCCAGAAGCGTCAGATCCGCCTGTGCCAGCGCCGCATCGTCGAGCGACATGCCGGCCTCTGCCGCCTTGCGCAGCACGGAAGACACCCGCGCATGGGCATATTGCACATAGAACACCGGGTTCTCGCGCGATTGCTCAAGCACCTTGTCGAAATCGAAATCCAGCATCGCATCGTTCTTGCGGGTCAGCATGACGAAACGGGTCACATCCGGCCCCACCTGATCCACCACGTCGCGCAGGGTCACAAAGGTCCCTGCCCGTTTCGACATCTTGAACGGCTCGCCGTTCTTGAACAGTTTCACCAGCTGCGTCAGCTTGATGTCCAGCGGCACCTTGCCCCCCGACAGCGCCGAAACAGCCGCTTTCATCCGTTTGACATAGCCGCCGTGATCGGCGCCGAAGACGTCGATCAACAGGTCGAACCCGCGCTGCACCTTGTCATAGTGATAGGCGATGTCGGGGGCGAAATAGGTCCAGCCGCCATCGGATTTCATCACCGGACGGTCCACGTCGTCGCCATGTTCGGTGGATCTGAACAGGGTCTGCTCGCGCGGCTCCCAATCTTCGGGCTTCTTGCCCTTGGGCGGTTCCAGCACGCCCTCATAGATCAGGCCCTTGCCCTTGAGGTCTTCCAGCGCCGCTTCGATCCGGCCGGTGCCGTAAAGCGACTTTTCCGAATAGAAGACATCCATTTCGACGCCCAGCGACTTCAGGTCGGCGCGAATGAGGTCCATCATCGCATCGGTGGCAAAGTTGCGCACGTCTTCCAGCCAGAATTGCTCGCCCTTGTCGAGATAGGCATCGCCCACCTTGGCCTTCAGCGCCTCGCCCACCGCGATCAGGTAATCACCGGGATAGGTCCCGTCCGGAAAGGCGACTTCCTGGCCATGCGCTTCGAGGTAGCGCAGGTAGACCGAGCGCGCCAGCACATCGACCTGCGCGCCGCCGTCGTTGATGTAATATTCACGGGTCACGTCGAAGCCTGCGAAATCCAGCAGGCTGGCCAGCGCATCGCCAAAGACCGCACCCCGGGTATGGCCCACATGCAGCGGCCCGGTGGGGTTGGCGGAAACATATTCCACATTCACCCTGCGCCCCGCGCCAAGGCTGCCGCGCCCGAAATCGGTGCCCTCTGCCAGCACCGCGCCCGCGATGCCCTGCCAGACGGAGGGCGCCAGCCGCAGGTTCAGGAACCCCGGCCCCGCCACCTCTGCCGAGGTGATGCGCGGATCGTCGGTCAGCTTTGCGGCCAGCGCATCGGCAATGTCGCGTGGTTTCATCGCGGCGGGCTTTGCCAGCACCATCGCGGCATTGGTCGCCATGTCGCCATGCGCGGGATCGCGCGGCGGTTCCGCCGTGATCGGGTCGGTGTTCAAGCCCCCGGGCAGCACGCCCTCGGCGACCAGTTGGTCAAGGCAGTTCAGGATCACATCGCGGATGTCGGCAAATAGGTTCATTGGAAAGTTCCTTCGTCTCAGGCTCGTCTATCATCTTGCCGGGGACAGTCAATCGGGACGGGCCGCGCGGGGCGGATGCCGGGCGAAAGCGCCTCACGCCCACGATCCTTCTGACATGCGGCAATTGTCCATGCCACGCGAGCCTGCCCCGGCCATCAAGCCGTACCGCCGCAAGCCGGACCTTGGACGCGATGCGTATCGAGGTCCGGGGCGCGGACATTGCTGCCGTGCGCAAAGCCGCACATCGTCGGGCCGAGGTGCGGCGATGCGACCTTAATGTCTGGCACTTTATGGCAGCCAAACACATCCGAGCTGTCGACAATACACAACAGCAGCCAAATCGCCGTGCCGTGGGGCGGCCCGTCATGTCGGAGACATGCCTCTGGCATGATGCGCGGCGGCCTTCGGCCTTGGTTCCGCGCGAGGGCTTAGTGGAAAGAGCGCTCAGCCAACACCGGGTTTGCCTGGCATCCGACAGCCCGGCGCCTCCCGCGCCGTCACGTCCCGTTGAAGCGGACCAACCGCGCGACGCGGCAGCTGCTCAGGAGGTGCCGATCAGCCGCGCATGCTCCTGCAGGGCAAAGCGGTCGGTCATGCCTGCAATATAGTCCGACACCATGCGCGCCAGCGTGGTCCGGTCCTGCGCCGCCTCCTCGATCTGGCGGGCCCAGTGGCGCGGCATCAGGTCGGGCTGTGCCAGAAACAGCGGAAACAGCTCCTCCACCACCTTGGTGACACGGGCCCGCTCGGCCATCACCTGGGGCGCGCGGTACATGCGTGCAAAGAGGAAATCGCGGATCTGGCGCAGATCCTGCCACATCGCGGGCGAAAAGCGGATCACCGGGCGGCCCAGGTGGCGGATCTCCGCAGGGCTTTGCGCCCCCGACCCGTCCAGCAGCGCCCGTGACGTGTCGATCACATCCGCAACCATCACCCCGAACACCCGCCGCAGCGCCTCGTGCCGCCGCCGGTAGCTGTCAGTGTCGGGATAAAGCCGGTCCACCTGCGCATAGGCCGGCCCGACCAGCGGCAGTTCGGCAATCTCATCCTCGGTGAACAGCCCCGCGCGCAGCCCGTCATGCAGATCGTGATTGTTATAGGCAATGTCATCGGAAAGCGCCGCCACCTGCGCCTCGGCACTGGCGTGGGTATGAAGCTCAAGGTCATGCTGGGCGTCATATTCCGCCAGCGCATAGGGCAGTTCGCCCACAACCTGGCCATCGCCCCGCAGGGGCGTCACAGGACCATCACCCCGCAGGGGCGTCACAGGACCATCGCCCCGCAGGGGCGTCACAGGACCGTTATGCTTGGCAATGCCTTCCAGCGTGTCCCAGGTCAGGTTCAGCCCGTCGAATTCGGCATAATGGCGTTCCAGCCGGGTCACGATGCGGATCGCCTGGGCGTTGTGATCAAACCCGCCATAGGGGGCCATCAGCGCATGCAGCGCATCCTCCCCGGTATGGCCAAAGGGCGTGTGGCCCAGATCATGCGCCAGCGCCACCGCCTCGGTCAGCTCGCCATTCAGCCCCAGCGCCCCGGCGATGGTGCGCGCCACCTGCGCCACCTCGATCGAATGGGTCAGCCGGGTGCGATAATAATCACCCTCATGTTCCACAAAAACCTGGGTCTTGTGCTTGAGCCTGCGAAAGGCGCTGGCATGAATGATCCTGTCCCGGTCCCGCTGATAGCAGGAACGAAACGTGCTTTCCTCCTCCGCCACACGCCGTCCCCGGGCGCGCGTCGGATCAGAGGCATAGGGCGCGTGCATCTGGCCGGTCCTTGTAGCCTGTCCTGCGGACTTCTATATTGCAAGCAACCGGGGATGAAAACCGGCCCAGCACCGCAGAACGGAGACGCGCCATGAACCTGCCGCCCAAAGTCACCTCCCGCGCCTTTGAACGCCTGGCCGAGATCGGCGCAGGCGATCAGGGCAAGGCATTGCGCGTTGCGGTCGAAGGCGGCGGCTGCTCCGGCTTTCAATATGACATCGCACTGGATGAACCCAAGGATGATGACCTGATCCTGGAAGGATCGGGGCAAAAGGTGGTGGTGGACAGCATCTCGCTGCCGTTCCTGGCCAATGCGGTGATCGATTTTTCCGAAGAACTGATCGGCGCACGCTTCGTGATCGAGAATCCGAATGCCACCTCCGCCTGCGGCTGCGGCACCTCCTTCTCGATGTAGGATCGGCGGGTCCTGAGCGCCGGATGCGGCACCCGGCCTGCGCGCCCTTGCCAGATCGCCGCCCCCTGCCCCTTGCCCCGCTGCCCCAGATCGGCGATAGCTCCCTCAGCCTGCAGGGAGTGAGATGATGAAAATTGCCACCTTCAACATCAACGGCATCAAGGCCCGTGCCGAGGCCCTGCCCGCCTGGCTGGACGAGGCGCAGCCCGATGTGGTGCTTTTGCAAGAGATCAAGTCGGTGGACGAGGCCTTTCCCCGCGAAATCTTCGAGGAGCGCGGCTATAACGTCGAAACCCACGGCCAGAAATCCTTCAACGGCGTGGCGATCCTGTCAAAACACCCGCTGGAGGATGTGACCCGCGGCCTGCCCGGCGATGCGGCAGACGAACAGGCCCGCTATATCGAGGCCACGATTGTGGGGGAAAACGCGGCACTGCGCCTCTGCGGGCTCTACCTGCCCAACGGCAACCCGGTGGAACTGGACGCAAATGGCGCGCCGTTCGCGGGGGGCAAATTCGCCTATAAACTGGGCTGGATGGACCGGCTGCGCGCCCGCGCCGAATGCCTGCTGGCCGAGGAAACGCCCTTTCTGATGGCGGGCGATTACAACATCATCCCACAGGCCGAGGATGCGGCCAAACCGGAAAGCTGGCGCGACGATGCGCTGTTCCGCCCCGAGTCGCGCGAAAAGTGGCGCAGGCTGCTGAACCTGGGCCTGACAGAGGCCTTCCGCGCCCGCACCCAGGGCCCCGGCCACTACAGTTTCTGGGACTACCAGGCCGGCGCCTGGAACCGCAACAACGGCATCCGGATCGACCATTTCCTGCTGTCCCCCGCCTGCGCCGACCTGCTGCGCGACTGCCAGATCGACCGCGACATCCGCGGCCGCGACAAACCCTCCGACCACGTCCCGGTCTGGGTCGATCTGGATCTTTGAATGGGGATCGGGGGAACTCAGATTCGATCAGTGACATAAAGCGCCATGCGAAAATCTGAATCGCATAACGCTGCATGAAATCAGAGATTTCAACACGTTTCCTGATGCCTTATGCTTCAGGTATTTCGTCAGTCGCTGATAGTGAGGTACTGAAACTCACAGCGCACTTAGCTGACCGGTAAATTGCGGTCACCTCAATCCGTCACCGCAATCCCTCAGCTGGCAAGATCGCCAACGCCGACAATTGCGATGATGTCGTTTTGCTCAACGTAGGTCGGCCAGTCGGCCAGGTCGGTCCAGCCGTGGACGAAAATGAAATCCAGCCCTGCGGCAGAGGCCGCTTCGTGGTCGAGACGGCTGTCACCCAGGAAAAGCGCCGACCCGGAGATATTGCCGACCGAAAGCTCACGGTCCAGGATCATGCTCTTGGTGTCCGGGCTTCCGAATATTCCGCCGTCGAACAGATCGGAAATGCCACGCGCCGCGAAAACTTCGCGCAGCTCGTTCTGGTCGCCTCCGGACACGATCAGCCAGTTGGCGCCCCGGGTTTCACTCCGCAACTGTTCCAGGCCTGCGGCGATCCCGCAGTTCATCAGCCCGTCTCGAACTGTCTCTGCATAGATCTGCAGCAGTGCCTCGTGATCTGGGCCGTCGCGCCCAGGGACAGCACCTGCCCCATGTTCGGGCACGATCCGTTCGAGGAAATGCGCGAATTTGACGTATCGTGATATCCCGCCATTCGCCACATGATACGCGACCAGCGCATCAGCCGCCGCCGCGCCATAAGGCATTGCCGCGCTGCGAAAAGCGGCAGTCTTGACCTGGTTGGAATCAAGAACCACGCCGTCGCAATCGAACACCAGCGTATCGTAGCGTGACAGGTGTGTCATACGGACGCGATTCCTTGCAGCACCATGCTTTCAGCAATCTGGAAATCTACCGGCCAGTCGATATCCATACCTTCGATCTTGTCCATGCCGTAGATGCAGGGGTTACGGCCAATCCGGTCATCCTCGTCCCGGTAGATCGAAGCGGGCGCCAGAAATGCCGCGCTGTTGATTTCGTGCAAGGTTGGCAGAGTCTGTGTCCGCGGCCATTTCTCAATGTTGCGGTCGTAATTGATCGGACCATCGTCGTTCCAGATGAAACCATGAATCACAGATGTGGTCATCAGTGAATCATGACCTTCGTCGAGAGCCTCCCTATACCGGGCGACAATGGAATCATAAGATACAGCACTGACAAAGGGTGAGGTCACATGGGTCCACATGATGTCGCCATCGCCGATCAGTTCAAGCGCATGTGCGACCAGGTCATCGGTACTGGTCTGGCTTGAAGACAATTCTTCACAACGTTTGTGAAGAACGATCTTGTCCGAGCCGAGGGTCGCGGCGTAGTCAAGAATTTCCTCATCATTGGTGGAAAGGTAAATCTTTCCGATCCCCTTGGCTCCGATCAACTGACGCAGCTTGACCTCGATCAGCCCGTTCGCAAAGCCTGCGAAGGGTTTAATATTCTTGCGCGGAACCCGCTCGCTGCCTTTTCGGCACGGCAAGAAACAATTAACCGGATTTGTTGTGCTCATGGCGGACCTATTCCAAGTAACCATAGAGGCTGGCAGTCGCGATGGCATGGCGCGTGGGCGTCAATGAAAGCATCACATCTGAGGTATGGCCCTTGTATGCCGACAGGATTTCCGCCGTTTCCTCGTTGCGGCGGTCGCCTGCCGGGTATCCGTCGAACCCTGCCATCAAGATCCTCTTTGCGCCGCCGCTGGTTGCGATGGCAAGGGAATAGGCCAGCACCAGCGGTGTGGGTACCTCGCAATGAGTGTCATGGAAATTGAAACGTCCCGGAGAAACCGCAAGCCCGAAATCCAGCACTTCCTTGTCTTGCAGATTTTTCCGCAGATCCTCGGGCAGCATCGAGAAGGGTGTGATCAGCGGCTGCGGCAGGCTTGTGTGCAAGTCGCAATCGGCCATCAGGCGCACCGGGTGGCAGGCGACACGCAAGTCAATCAGGCCGGGGTCAATGGCTGACTGGGTATTGAGCGACAGAACCAGTGGCTGCGTGCGGCGGATGTAATCCTCCAGCGCTGCGCGGTGTTCGGCAACGCCCGGCCCCGTGCCCAGAATGAGAACGTCGCGGCCGTCCATGATCTCTTTGGGGGACCAAGAACCCTGAGCTTCGCCCCGGTAAAAGGTGCGCGCACCGTTTAGCCGCTCCGAGCTGAACTTCGAGCCTCCCTCTTGCCGAAGGAAGTCGATCACTGCCAGGATGTCTTCCTCGCTGTAGCGGGCATCACCCATCATTTCCTGAATGTAGGTAGGATGAATGCCGTAATGCCCGGAGAGATAATAATAGGGATTTGTGCCCCAGCCGTAATGAGTCTTCATCGGTTGGAATGTTTTGCGGATGATATTCATCAGCGGCACGAGGTTTGCAGGACGCCCGCGAAGCGCCTCGGCCTCGATCACGAGTTCCTCGGTACGCGCATTGCCCGGTCCGCGGCCCATGCCGGTCACGGTTGCGTCAAGCCAGGTCGCGCCATCCGCGGCAGCGCGCAATGTGTTTGCCAGCGCACGGCCCATGTTGTCATGCGTATGAACCCCGATGGGGCCGTCCCACTCCTTGCGCATCCATCCGATGATGCGACCGACGTCATCCGGGGACATGCTGCCCATGCTGTCGGCGAAATAGAGCGCCTCGATCGGCCATTCCTTGGAGGTGCGAGCATAGTGTCGCACTTCCTCCTCGGAGCGCTCGGTGATCTGCATCAGGTTGAAGCCAACCCTGTATCCGCGCTCTGTCAACCAGCCGACAGCCGGAAGCACCTGTTCGAATTCGCGGAAGTGACATGCGAACCGCACCAGGCTGACCGGCGTGGTATCCGCTTTTTCCGGGAACAGACGCTCAAGCGTGGGCACCAGACCAAGATCGGTCAGCAGGTCCCCGCCGTTCAGCATCACGCCGACTTCAAGCCCCTCGGGAATTGTGAGGGAGCGAATGAAATCATCCGTGGCAAAGGCGCAGGGCCCTTTGAATCCGGAGTTCTTGAGAAACCGAAATCCCAGTTCCACGATATCCACCTGAGCGGCTTTCATCGCCTCAAGATAACTGTTGATCAGGGGTGTGGAAAAATCCCAATCGTTGTAATAACCGCCGTCTCGAAATGTGCAGTCTAAAATCTTAATGTCCGACATCTGGACCTCTTTAGTTACTGAAAGTCGCTTATCGTCTATCGCTGTTCGCTGCAACCGACAGCTGTCAGCCGGCCGCGCGTTCTGCCGGACGGTCCGCTTCCAGCAGCGTCAGCAGATCGGCAAGAACGATGTCGCCGTAACTGCTGTTCATATGCACGAAATCATCCTCAGGATGCGGCTTGCCGGCCTCCATCTTGACCGAATTGGTATTGTAATCGAAATTGGTCGTGATGCGGTTGCCAGCAAGGGTCGCCTCGCTTTGTCTGTAGAATGAGATATTGCGCTCCTCACACCACTTCTCGCAATGGGCATACAATGCGTCCAAGGCCTTTCGCAGAAGAACAGTGTCCTTGATCTTGCCAAGATACTCGGGATTCTCCGCCACCAGTGGATCCGTGGTGAAGACGAACTTCTTCGCAGGCGCGGCATCTGTCACATCCTGCATCAAGGCGCGCCCCAACCGCCGCTCCCACCACTCAGATATCTGTTCCGCCAGACCCGCATCAACGAAGGACTTTGACCGCCCTTCTATCGTTTTCAAGCGGTTCGTGATCTGGGCGGCAACGTTGGAAAGCGTGACTGCCATGCCATAGAAAACCACGACGTCAAAATCGGAAAGAGGCAGGTGGCCGTAGCGACCGGAAGAAATAATCTTGGAACGTGCGGGCGCCGGTGAAATCAACTGACCTTCTGAATATTCAATCTTGCCAAAGAGGCTACCCGCAGCCCCCCAATACACGACATCATAACCGGCTTCGGCGAAGCCCTTCATTCCGGTTTCCGATAGGGCCAGCGCACCCAGGTGGCTGTTACCGATAATACAGATCTTGGGCATCCTGTGGAATTCTCCGGGCAAGTCAGTTAGGTGCAAAAGCTGCGAGGATCTCTTCCTCGCACTTGATGTCGTCGACGTCGGCCTCTGCCTCAAGCGCCGTCTCGACAGGTGCTATCTTTTCGGCGGGCGCAGGCTGCGAAGCATCGGTGGATGCGCTGTCTGTCGCACCGTCCGAGATACCGGCGATGAAATGACTCATAACGAAATCCACGCCCCTGCCCGAGACGGTGCGCATATTCGGATCGTAGAACATGCCGCGAAAACTCGGCGCCGTAATTATCTCGTAGGAGGGAAAATAATCTACCGAGTCCCAAGTGTCCGACACGGCACCCGCCACCGCACGCAGAACGGATTTCGAGTATGTTGTCGAAACCACCACGTGCTTGCCTGATGCTGTCGCGGTAAGCGGGACCGGTGAAACAGTGAGCAGTATGCGAACATCTGGATTAACGTCCCGCAGCAACGTCAGGGCCTCTTGCAGATGGCCATGCACATCCGCGTAGCTGTAATTCCGGAAAACATGTGCTTGTGGATCGAAGGTGCCCGCGTTGGTGCCAGGGCAGGTTGCATAGGTATAACCGTGCTGGGCGTTTTCCCAACTTTCCGTAAGGCCGAGTGTGAAGACGAACAGATCAGATTCTGTCAGAGCGCGACGGAAAGCGCTCAGGGTCTGCGACCGAGAGGCATGCATTTCTTCGGGAGATGCGAAACCACCGGGTTCGATCGCAGGCCGGAAAGGATCGTAATAGCGGCCGTTCCGCTCCCATACTTCTTCGGGCGCTGTCTCATGGCCCAATGACCATTTAACCCATTGTAACAGTGCTTTGGCCGAATAGATGTTGCCAGTTCGTGCCGAAAACACACCATAGTTAAAGCGGTTGTTCAACTTGTCGGAGACGAAGCTGGCGCCGGGTTCGCAATCAAGCCAGGAGAAGCCATTGCGTCGCAGGGCACGGCTGATGTGTTGTGCAAAACAAGAGCCAAAGGTCACGACACTGTCTGTGGGCAGAAGCGCATGCTTCGGCGACCAGAGATCGGATGTTTCAAGAGGATTGCGCTCAGAAACGGCGCTGCGCCAAAATGCTGGTGCTGGAAGATCGCTATAAGGATGGGACATCTGAAATACCTCGTTTGGTCGATAGGTGTTATCGCTTATCGAATCAAAACGCTCCGGGGAACGCTCCCCCCAACCTTCAAGAACGATTGGCTTCCTGTACAGGATAGATCGCAAAGGCCGCATCCGTCAGGCGATCCACCGCCTCACCGAGGACCCGCAAGCTGCACCGAAAGTAAATCTTGAAATCTGCATCGGTCTGTTTGCTAGGTTTGGTTGTGCATAGCATGAGATGGGCGTTTCGATGCGAGATGCGCAGCTCGTGAAACAATGTGAGCTGCTGCGTTGCAGAGGCCACTGCATTCTTGAAAATCTGCACCCCCTCATTTGCAACGGCAGCACATTGCTCCACGTCGCCCTTTCGCGCCAACAGCGCGCAATACATCAACAGGGCATCTCTAAAAATTGCCCTGACCTTGGCGCTGCGATATCGTGACTTGGTGAACCGG
>NZ_QBFD01000015.1:0-95263 GCF_003335585.1 Sulfitobacter sp. DFL-14
CCCTGTTCAGTACGCTTCTTTCTGCAATTGCAACACGTTGTTTTTCCACAGAATCGGCTCTTTCCAGTCCTTCGCTGCAAGGCGCGCGAAGGTCTGCTCTGCGGGTTTTGCTGCCGTCGGTCACTGGCGCGCAGGCCTGGCCGGGGGCGGGATCGCGCGACCGCTTTTCAGTCGCTGTGCTTCATCGCGCCGTGATCCGGCTTGCGTTCGTGGTCCACGGGGATCATCACCTGCATCTCGCCCGCTTTTTCAAACGTCAGCGTGACGGCGATTTCGCTGCCCTGTTCCAGCGGGCCGGTCAGCCCCATGAACATCAAATGATCGCCCCCGCGTGCCAGATGGTGCATGCCGCCGGCGGGCAGCGCGATGCCATCCTCGATCTCGGACATGCGCATGACGCCGTTTTCATCCTCGCTGTGGGTGTGCAACTCGACCCGTGCCGCCACATCCGAGCTTACCGCGATCAGGCGGTCGTCCTCGGCCCCTTCGTTCATCAGCGTCATGAAGGCCGCGCCGCTGGCGGAGGTGGGGGTGGAGCTGCGGACATAGGCGTCGCTGACCATGATCTCGGCAAGGGCGGGGGCGGCAAGCAGCATCGCGGCAAGGGTGGCGGTCAGATGTCGTTTCATATGTCGTATCCTTGGTTGGCGCCGGTGAAAGCCTGGTTCAGACCGTCAGGAGAGAGGCCCGGCCGGGTGGCAGGGTCAGAGACACACAGCCTGTCATCGCCCCGGTTCTATCCCGGCGCGGAACCGGTGACGAGGGGGCAAAACGACACAACCCCGGTCGCGGGGGACCGGGGTTGTGCATACGTCGGCAGAAAGGAAGGCTCAGCTCAGCGCGTCAGCTTCCGTACCGGATTTCAGGATCGCTTTCTTGATCTTCAGCGCATTGGCGGACAGCTCGGTGTCTTTCGCCTTGGCCAGGAACTTGTCCAGACCGCCACGGTGGTCAACGGACCGCAGGGCATGTGCAGAGATACGCAGTTTGAACGAACGGCCCAGCGCTTCGGACTGCAGGGTCGTGTCATTCAGGTTCGGCAGGAAACGACGCCGCGTCTTGTTGTTGGCGTGGCTTACGTTGTTGCCCGTCATCGGGCCTTTTCCGGTCAGTTCGCAAACACGCGACATGGGTTCATCCTTTGATTTAGTGGTGCGGCAACGCAGGCCCGCTGCAACACATAAAAGGGGCCGCGCGATGCGACCCGTAAACTTGTCCGCTGGCTTTAGTGGGAATCACCTTTGGCGTCAAGCCGATGTGACCGAAGTTATGCCCGATGGTCAGGCCACCCGCCACCGCCTGGGGTTGCAAAAATCACGCGAGGCGACTGTTGCCGCATTTATTTCTTTCATCCGCCAGTCCAATTTGCAACACCTTTGGAATGACCATTCGCCTGCGCGCCCTTCTTGTTCACCTCTTCACCGCCACCGGTGCCGTCTTTGCCATGCTGGCGATGCTGGCCGCGGTCGATGGCAAATGGGACATGATGTTCCTCTGGCTGGTGGTCGCCTTTTTCGTGGATGGCATCGACGGGCCGCTGGCACGCAAATACGACGTCAAGACCAATGCGCCGGAATTCGATGGCGTGCTGCTGGACCTGATCATCGACTACCTCACGTATGTCTTCATCCCCGCCTTCGCGCTGTTCACCTCGGGCCTCATGAACGGCTGGAGTGGCTGGGTCATGATCATCATCGTCACCTTCGCCTCTGCCATGTATTTCTGCGACACCCGGATGAAGACAAAGGACAATTCCTTTTCCGGCTTTCCGGGGTGTTTCAACATGCTGGTGCTGGTGCTCTTTGCCCTGACACCCGCCTGGTGGGTCTGTCTGATCATCGTTACGGTCCTGTCCGTCGCGATGTTCCTGCCGATCAAGTTCGTGCATCCCGTGCGCACCGAGCGCTGGCGCGGGGTGACCCTGCCGATGGCACTGGCCTGGACCTTCTTTGCCGGTTGGGCCGCCTGGGGCAATTTCGACGCGGCAAGCTGGTCTCACTGGGGTCTGGTGGTCACCTCGGTCTACCTGATCCTGGCCGGTGCCGTGCAGCAGGCGTTCTTTGATCCGAAAGACTGACGGCAAGAGGCCGGGCGGCTGGATCGAGCCCGGCGCGACCTGAGGTGCCAGGCCGGGCGGCGCCCGACCTGGAGGGCGTTCCAAACCTATACGCGGTGGGAAACGCGTCTTCACGCCAGCCGCTCGTGTGGTGGTTAAGGTTGCAAGATCGCCCTCCGGGGGGAGGTCGGGCGATGCCCGGCTTGGTGCCGGGCCGGGGCAAGCCGGGCCGTCGCCTGCCCGGGGTGGGCGATGCTGACTTATGTTCATGCCACTTAATTTATTAACCATGATGGATCCTATCGGGGGGAACACCTGGCCTCACCATATCGCCTACCCGACCGGCGGGCAGGCGATGGCCCGGCGCCTGCGGCTTGTTCCCGGGCCTGGGTATCAGTGATCGACGGCGGGAAAACCGCGTTGCGGAGGCAAGGGGTAAGGGTAGGCGCGACAACCGGTCTCACATTTCCGCTTGACCTCAACCTTGGTTGAGCCGCCATCAAGGGGCAAATCGCAAAGGATTGCCCATGACCGCCTCGACAACATCCACCCCGGATACCGAATATGTGCCCTGGCGCGAGTTCCTTGGCGCGGGCTATAACGCGCCTCTGCTGCTGGTCTGCCTCGGGGTCTGGCTGCATGCCGCCGACAGCCTCGTCGTGGCCACCATGCTGCCCGCCATCGTGGCCGAGATCGGCGGCGCGGCCTATGTCAGCTGGACCGTCTCGATCTATGAAATCGGCTCCATCGTCGCAGGCGCGGCCAGTGCGCTCTTGACCCTGCGCTACGGGTTGCGGGTGCCGATGGCCGGGGCCGCATTGTGCTTTGCCGCCGGCTGTGCGCTGTCGGCACTCAGCGGCTCCATGGGGCTGGTGCTGGTCGGGCGCAGCCTGCAGGGCCTGGGGGGCGGCGGGCTGACCGCGCTGTCCTTCATCGCCATCGGCGTGCTCTTCCCGCGCCGCCACGCGGCCCGCACCCTGGCGGTGGTCTCCGCCTTCTGGGGGGTATCCGCTTTTCTCGGCCCGCTTCTGGGCGGGTTGTTCGTGGAATATGCCAACTGGCGCTGGGGCTTTGCCTTTTTCGCGGTGCAGGCCCTGGGCCTTGGCCTGTGGATCGCGCTGCGCCCCGCGCCGGACAGAGCCACCACCGGGAGCCAGACAGCCGACGGCTTCCCCTTCTTCCGCCTTGCCGTGCTCTGCGCGGCGGTGATCCTGATCTCTTCCGGCGGGGTCCGGGTGGAACTGCTGCGCAGCAGCCTGCTGATCCTGGCGGGCATGGCCTGCCTGTGGTGGTTCCTCTGGCGCGATGCCCGTGCGGGTGCCGCGCGGCTGTTGCCCGCTGCCCCGATGAACCCCCGCCAGGCCACCGGCGCCACGCTGCTGATGCTTTTGTGCATCTCGATGGCCACCATCGGGTTGCTGGCCTATGGCCCGCTGCTGATGACGCTGATCCACGGCGTCTCGGCCCTGACCGCAGGCTATATCGTCGCCGCTTCCTCGATCGGCTGGACCCTGACGGCAGTGGCGGTCAGCGGATCGCCCGAGCGGCGCGACCGGCTGTGGATCGGGCTGGGCATGGGCATGACAACCCTCAGCGTCGCAGGCTTTGCCTATGCGATCCCGCATGGGCCGCTCTGGCTGATTGCCCTGTTCTCGGCGATCGAGGGCGGTGGATTCGGCCTTGCCTGGACCTTCATCCTGCGCCGGGTCACGGCGCTGGTCCCGGCAGAGGAAGCGGCCCGCGTTTCCGGCGCCATCCCCACCGTGCAGCGCATGGGCTATGCCCTGGGTGCGGCCTATGTGGGGATCGTGGTCAACGCCAGCGGGTTCCTGGAGATGACAGGCCCGGCAGACGCCGCCCATGTCGCGCGTGTGCTGTTCCTGTCGAGCCTGCCGCTGGCGCTGATCGGGCTCGCGGCAATGGCGGGGCTGTTGCGCCGCCATCCGCATGACGAAAGGCTTCAGATAAGCAGCCCTGCCGCCCCCTCATGACGCAGCAGCGCCACCTTGGTCTCCACCCCGCCGCGTCCTGAAAAGCCGGTCAGCCCCTTTGCCCCCATGACCCGGTGGCAGGGGATGATCACCGGAATCGGATTGCCGCCACAGGCCTGCCCCACCGCCTGCGCGGACACGCCCAGATCGCGCGCAATCTCGCCATAGGTGCGGGTATGGCCAAAGGGGATCGCCGCGATGGCGGCGCAGACCCGGCGTTGCAGCTCGGAGCCCCCGATCCGCAGCGGCAGATCGAAAACTTCCAGCGCGCCGGCATCATAGGCGGCAAGCTGGCGCAGCGCCTCTGCCAGCAGATCGCTGGTGTCGGGTTGCGCCACGGCCCCCCAGCTGACAGCGGTGATTGCGCCATCCTGTTCTGTCAGGGTCAGATCGCCGAAGCGGGTGGAGATATGGCTGCGTTTCATGGCGCCAGAATGACGCGGAACGCCCCTGCGCTCAATCCGGAACCTGCGGTTATCACGAAGGGCAGCGCCGACCCGAGGGGTGGCGCAAAGCGCCGCCCCATGGGGGCGGGTCGGCGCTGCCCGGCGTGCCGCCGGGCGGGACGTTGTCATAACCTCGGGCCATTCACCTGCGACAGGAAAAACCGGCGTAGCGCCGCCCCGTGGGGGCGAACGGCGCGGCCCAACAGGAACTGTTGGGCTGGCCATGATTGGCAGTTGGACCTTCAAGCACCGATACCCGCACGAGGCCCTCGGCCCCGGCGGTGTCGCTGCAATCAGCCTGAATATGGAAAGGAGCCGGTAAGGATGGCGGCGCCGCCAGATTCGGAAAAACGAGACAGGGCATGGCCCTGCACCCTGAACGGTTCAGCGTGGCGCGGGATTTGCGCGCCTCTGCTCCAATGGTGCCGAAAGGTGGAAAGTCTTCCGGCGGTCAATCGCGATTGGAATGGGGTTCTAGACACCGCAGGTTAAGGCCGGGTGTGCCCCCCGTGCGGGCAGCGGGCGGCGCCGCGCAACAGCCGCGCCGCCCGGCCGGATCAGGCCCCCGCGTCCATTTCCCGGACCGCTTCGTCACAGCGTTTGCAGACACCGGGGGTGGCATGGCTGCCCACATCCGGCAGCACCTTCCAGCAGCGGGCGCATTTGCCGCCCTCGGCCTTCTCGAACACCACGGCAACGCCTTCGGCCTCGGGCATGCGGAACGCCTCTGCCGGGGCCGGGTCACCGGTGACCGAGATGTCGGAAGTGATCGCCACATCCTCGAAAGACACGCTTTCCAGCGCCGCGCGCTGATCCGCATCCGCGACATGGACCACCGGCGCGGCCTCAAGCGAGGCGCCGATCACCTTGTCGGTGCGCTGCACCTCCAGGGCCGAGGTCACCACCCGGCGCGCCGCGCGGACCGATGCCCATTTCGCGGCGAGTGCCGGGTCCAGCCAATCGGCAGGGGTTTCCGGCATGTCGGTCAGATGCACCGAACTGTCCTCGCCCCCGAACCGCTCAAGCCAGACTTCCTCCATGGTAAAGACCAGCACCGGGGCCAGCCAGGTCGTCAGCCGGTGGAACAGCAGGTCCAGCACTGTGCGGGCCGAACGGCGGCGCAGCGTGTCGCCGTCGCAGTAAAGCGCATCCTTGCGGATGTCGAAGTAGAAGGCCGAGAGATCCACCGTGGCAAAGGTGAAGACCGCCTGGAACACCCCCTGGAAGTCAAAGCGCGCATAGCCGTCGCGCACCTGCTTGTCCAGTTCCGCAAGACGGTGCAGCACCCAGCGCTCCAGCTCCGGCATATCCGCAGGCGCAACCCGGTCGCTTTCGCTGAAATCGCTCAGCGCGCCGAGCATGTAACGCATGGTGTTGCGCAGCCGGCGATAGCCGTCCGCGACCCCTTTCAGGATTTCGTCGCCGATCCGCTGGTCCGCGGTGTAATCGGTCTGCGCCACCCAGAGCCGCAGGATATCGGCGCCATATTGCTGCACGATCTTTTCCGGCACGATGGTATTGCCGATGGATTTGGACATCTTCATGCCCTTGGCATCCAGCGTGAACCCATGGGTCACCACATTGCGATAGGGCGCGCGGCCGGTGGTGCCGACCGATTGCAGCAACGAGGAATGGAACCAGCCGCGGTGCTGGTCGGTGCCCTCCATATAGACATCGGCGATGCCGTCCTCTGTCCCGTCCGGGCGGTCGCGCAGGGTAAAGGCATGGGTCGAACCGCTGTCGAACCAGACATCCAGAATGTCGGTCACCTGATCGTAGTCATCCGGGTTCACGATGCCATCCAGGAAGCGCGCCTTGGCGCCCTCCTCGTACCAGGCATCCGCGCCTTCGGCCTCGAATGCCGCCGTGATGCGGGCGTTGACCTCGGGATTGCGCAGCAGGAAATCCGGATCGGTGGGCAGCACGCCCTTTTTGGTGAAACAGGTCAGCGGCACGCCCCAGGCGCGCTGGCGCGACAGCACCCAGTCGGGCCGCGCCTGCATCATCGAATGCAGACGGTTGCGGCCCGATTTCGGAGTCCAGCCCACATTGTCGATCTCGGTCAGCGCCCGTTCGCGGATGGTCTTGCCATGCATGTCCAGCCCGTCGCCCACCACCTTGTCGATGGCGGCAAACCACTGCGGCGTGTTGCGGTAGATCACCGGCGCCTTGGAGCGCCAGGAATGCGGGTAGCTGTGCTTGATCTTGCCGCGCGCCAGCAGCCCGCCGACCTCGACCAGCTTGTCGATGATCGCCGCGTTGGCATTGCCCTCCTTGCCATTGGGCTTGAGGATCGCCTTGCCGCCAAAGAACGGCAGGTCGTCGCGGAACCGCCCGTCGGGGTTCACGTTGTAGGTGATCACCTGCTCCAGCATGCCGAGGCCACGGTAAAGCTCGTATTCCTCAAGACCATGGCTGGGCGCGCAATGCACAAAACCGGTGCCTTCGGTGTCGGTCACGAAATCGGCGGCGCGGAAGTCGCGGATGTCGTCCCATTCGCCGCCCGCGCCCCCGGCCCCGGCCAGCGGATGCTGCAGCGACATCCCGGCAAGCTGTGCCGATGTCACATCGCGCAGCCGCCGGTACATGCCCGGTTCCAGCCGCGCCCGGCCCATGACGTCATCCGCCAGCTTGTCGGCCAGGATGTAGCGGTCCCCGACAGAGACCCAGCTTTCCTCCGGCGTGCCGGTCACCTCATAGAGGCCATAGGCGATGTCCTCGCCAAAGACGACGGCCTTGTTCGACGGGATGGTCCAGGGCGTCGTGGTCCAGATGACAACATGCGCCCCTTCGAAATCCTGCGCGACCCGGGTTTCGGCGGCCAGTTCGGCCCCGCGATCGGAGACTGATTCTTCCTCGCCACCGGTCACCAGATCGGCCAGCTTGAAATCCACCACCTTGAACTTCACCCAGACGGTAAAGCTCTCCTTGTCGTGGTACTCCACCTCCGCCTCGGCCAGGGCGGTCTGCTCCACCGGCGACCACATCACCGGTTTGGAACCCTGATAAAGCGTGCCGTTCATCAGGAACTTCATGAATTCCTCGGCGATCACCCGCTCGGCGTGGAAATCCATGGTCAGGTAAGGATCGGCCCAGTTGCCGGTGATGCCCAGACGCTTGAACTCCTCGCGCTGCACATCGACCCAGCCGGCAGCAAACTGGCGGCATTCGGCGCGGAATTCGTTGATCGGCACCTCGTCCTTGTCGCGGCCCTTCTTGCGGTATTGTTCCTCGATCTTCCACTCGATCGGCAGGCCGTGGCAATCCCAGCCGGGGATATAGCGCGCGTCAAAGCCCATCATCTGGTGGCTGCGCACGATCATGTCCTTGATCGTCTTGTTCAGCGCATGGCCGATGTGCAGGTTGCCATTGGCATAGGGCGGGCCGTCATGCAGGGTAAAGGGCGTGCGGCCGGGCTTTTCGCGCAACCGGTCATAGACCCCGATCCGCTCCCAGCGTGCCAGCCACTCGGGCTCGCGCTTGGGCAGGCCCGCGCGCATCGGGAAATCGGTCCTGGGCAGGTTCAGGGTGGCTTTGTAGTCAAACGTCTCTGGCGTGTCGGCACACATGTCTTGCGTCCTTCGAATCTCGGGGAAAATGGTCAGATCGGTGCGATGGTCTCAAACACCTCAAGCCCGGCGTCTCCAACAGGTCAGAGCGCCGGGGAAATAATTCGAATGAGGATCGCGAAATGCCATGCCATGCCGGGCTTATAATCAGGCACCGCCCGACGGACAAGACCCGACCCCCCTCTCTTTTTGGCCGTAAATATCCCTGGGGGAGTTTGAGGGGGCAAAGCCCCTTCAAGACGTCGGGGAGTTTGCGGGGGCAAAGCCCCTTCAAGGTGTCGGGGAGTTTGAGGGGGCCTGCCCCCTCATCAGCAAAAATGGATCGCGCACCGCGTCAGCGGTTCATTCAGATCGCGCCGCCGAGCAGAAGGCTGCCATCAGATCCGCGTCCTTGACCCCCGGTGCGCTTTCCACGCCGGAGGCCACATCGACCTGCCGTGCGCCGGTCATGGCGATGGCCTGGGCGACATTCTGCGGTGTCAGCCCGCCCGCGAGCATCCAGGGCACCGGCCAGCGCCGTCCGGCAATCAGCCGCCAGTCGAAGGTCAGCCCGTTGCCTCCCGGCAGGACCGCGCCCTTTGGCGGCTTGGCATCCACCAGCAGCTGATCCGCCACCGTGCCGTATTCATCCAGCGCCGCCAGATCCTCCGGCACCGCCACGCCGACCACCTTCATCACCGGCAGCCCATAGCGCGCCTTGATCTCGCGCACCCGCTCGACGCTTTCGGCACCGTGCAATTGCAGCATGTCCAGCGGCACGACCTCCACCAGCGCATCCAGAAAGGCATTGTCGGCATTGACCGTCAGGGCAACCTTGCAGATCCCTTCGGGCACCGTACCCGCGATAAAGGCGGCATCGGCGGGGGCCAGGTAACGTGGTGATTTTGCAAAGAAATTGAACCCGAGATAGCGCGCACCGGCCAGAATGGCGGCGGGGACATCGGCGCTTTCGGTCAATCCGCAGATCTTGACGTTGATGGCAGAGGGCATCGCCGCCTCAGCCGGCTTCGTCCAGCAGGGCCAGGACCTCGTCCTTGCCCTTGTGCTTTTCGCCCTTCAGACGCGCCACTTCACGCTCCAGCCTGCGCATCTCGCGCGCCTGTCTGGCAGCTTCGGCCCGCTCGCCGTATTCGCGGATCCATTCCCAGACAAAGCCGACCAGCAGCCCCGCAAGGATGCTGCCGAGGATGACCAGGAACAGCGGCAGCCTGATCTGCGGCTTCACCGCAAACCAATGGGCGACTTCGCCCGGCAGCACCTTCAGTTCCACGATTTCCCGGTTGGCGAGCGCAACCGCGATCAGCGCGACGGCAAAGATCGCGATGCAGAAGTAGCGGATGTAACGCATCATGCTTTCCCGTTCAGCCTGTCCCGGAGCAGCTTGCCGGTCTTGAAAAACGGCACATGTTTCTCTTCGACATGAACGGTTTCGCCGGTCCGGGGGTTCCGCCCCACCCTGGCATCACGCTTCTTGACAGAGAATGCGCCAAATCCGCGCAGCTCCACGCGATCCCCCTTGGACATGGCCCCGGTGATCTCGTCGAAGATGGTATTCACAATGCGTTCGACATCGCGCTGGTAGAGATGCGGGTTATCATCCGCAATCTTCTGGATCAGTTCAGACCGGATCATCGCGATACCCCCCCAAGGTGCGTCTATTTTTTGCGTTCCATATGCCACTATAAAAAGAAACCCCGCCGCCGTGAAGCCGTGCTTGTGCCTGACTTCGACTTTTTCGGCGCGGAACCTCCTGTTTTTTTGGCTTTTTTGCATAACACCTGAGCTGCGGCGCCGCATCCGGGCGAAAAGCGGAAGCTCCCGCAGGCCGGGCGCCGCCGATTCGTTCGGCATGTCACATGACATATCAGCGCCCTTTGATCGGCGCGGCAACCGCCGTTTCCGGGCAGCCGTGACAGGCAAAAGGCCCCGCATGTCGCCATGCGGGGCCCTTTGATTTCGTCAAACGCGAGGCGTTTACTTGTCGTCGTCGCCTTTCAGCGCCGCGCCAAGGATATCGCCCAGCGATGCGCCGGAGTCGGAGGAACCGTATTGTTCGACGGCTTCCTTCTCTTCCGCGATTTCGCGTGCCTTGATCGACACGCCCAGGCGGTGTGCCTTGGTGTCGACATTGGTGATGCGCACGTCGACCTTGTCACCGACAGAGAAACGCTCGGGGCGCTGCTCGGCACGGTCACGGCTGAGGTCGGAGCGACGGATGAAGCTCTTCATGCCTTCGTATTCGACCTCGATGCCGCCATCCTCGATGGAGGTCACGGTGACGGTCACGATGGAGCCACGCTTCACGCCGCCCACGGCTTCGGCGAACTTGTCACCGCCGACACCCTTGATGGAGAGCGAGATGCGCTCCTTCTCGACGTCGACTTCGGAGACAACTGCCTGAACCATGTCGCCCTTGCGGTAGTCCTGAATGGCTTCTTCGCCACGCTGGTCCCAGCTGAGGTCGGAGAGGTGAACCATGCCGTCGATGTCGCCGGGCAGACCCACGAACAGACCGAATTCGGTGATGTTCTTGACTTCGCCTTCGACCTCGGTGCCCTCGGGATGCGTTTCCGCAAAGACTTCCCACGGGTTGCGCATGGTCTGCTTGAGGCCCAGGGACACGCGGCGCTTGGCACCGTCGATTTCCAGCACCATGACTTCGACTTCCTGAGAGGTCGAGACGATCTTGCCGGGGTGCACGTTCTTCTTGGTCCAGGACATTTCGGAGACGTGAACCAGACCTTCGACACCGGGCTCCAGCTCCACGAAGGCGCCGTAATCGGTGATGTTGGTCACGCGGCCTGTGTGCGAGGATTCCAGCGGGTACTTGGCGGCCACCAGATCCCACGGATCTTCCTGCAGCTGCTTCATGCCGAGGCTGATGCGATGGGTTTCCTTGTTGATCTTGATCACCTGCACCTTGATCGTTTCGCCGATGGCGAGGATCTCGGAGGGGTGGTTCACGCGGCGCCATGCCATGTCGGTGACGTGCAGCAGCCCGTCAACACCGCCCAGATCAACAAATGCACCGTATTCGGTGATGTTCTTGACCACACCATCGACGTTCTGACCTTCGGTCAGGTTGCCGATGACTTCGGCGCGCTGTTCGGCACGGGATTCTTCGAGGATCGCACGACGCGACACCACGATGTTGCCCCGGCGACGGTCCATTTTCAGAACCTGGAACGGCTGCTTGAGACCCATCAGCGGGCCGGCATCGCGCACGGGGCGCACATCGACCTGGGAACCGGGCAGGAAGGCCACGGCACCGCCGAGATCGACGGTGAAACCGCCCTTGACCCGGCCAAAGATCGCGCCTTCGACACGCTCTTCTGCGGCATAGGCTTTTTCCAGACGATCCCAGGCTTCCTCACGGCGCGCCATCTCGCGGGAGATGACAGCTTCGCCACGGGCGTTTTCGACCTGACGCAGGAAGACTTCGACTTCGTCGCCGACTTCGATCTTGGGCGCTTCGCCCGGATCGGCAAATTCTTTCAGCTCGACGCGGCCTTCCATCTTGTAACCGACGTCGATGATGGCCTGACCGGCCTCGATGGCAATGACCTTGCCTTTGACAACAGACCCCTCTTCGGGGGTGTCCATCTCAAAGCTCTCCTCCAGGAGTGCTTCAAATTCGTCCATAGCATTTGACATGTAGCTTTACGTTTCCTTTTAAGATGTATCTGGCCGTGCGGTTGTCTCCGCCGGTCTTGGGTGTGAATTGGACCTCGGGCCGATCCGGCAGACGCAAAAGAAATAGGGCCGGATGGTTCCGACCCTGCCTCAGTACTGCGTCCGGTGCTGTAATCGCCCCTTAGACAGCCGCGCATATAGGTTATTTGAGGCGCGCGCGCAAGAGCCTCAAATCGCGGATGTTCACGGCAGGCAGTTCCGCGCGGGGTCGGAACGCCCGGTATCAGGCCGGGCGTTCCTGTTGCTTCATGCCAGACGGGCGCGGCGGCGGCGTGTCAGGTGCAGCGCGATCTCGACCGCCGCGATGACCAGCATCGACAGGCCCACCAGCGGAAAGAACACTCCGGCCAGTACCGCAAGCACCAGCAACATGCGCGGCATGCGCCAGTCCGTGGGCATCGCGGGGGTGCCGATGGCCCCGGCCGGGCGGCGTTTCCACCACATGGTCGCCGCCGAAACCGCCAGCATGATCATCCCCAGACAGGCCAGCAGCAGCACGATCTGGTTGGCCAGCCCCCAGGCCTGCCCCATGTGGATGCTGACCCCCCATTCGGCAGCCCAGCCCAGACCACCAAGGTCGGACAGGCCCGCGTCATAGAGAACCGCACCGGTATATTGATCCAGGTGGATCACCCGTTCCTGGCTGATGTCGTCGGGATAGACCGAAGCCGTAAACACACCCTCCGGCCCGCCGGGCATGTTCAGCGCATATCCGGGCGCAATGCCAAGCCCCTCGACCGTTGCGACCACCTGATCCAGCCCCGCCGGAACCCCGTCCGAGGCCCCTGAAACCGGCATCGGCTGCTTTTCCATGATCCAGGGCGCGCGGTCGATCGCATCGCCCAGCGGCACCGTGGAAACCGGCAGTTTGGACCAGTAGCCATCAGGCATGCCCAGCCCTGCGGCAAATCTGCGACAAAATTGCCGTAGTTGCCCCGGGGGCCGGGGAGCAGCGCAGGCTCAGGCCTAACAGGCCGCTGAAAAATGCCGGGCATTGCCGTTGGGCAGAGAAATTGTTCCTTGCACAGGCAGTTGTTCGGATCACAGAGGGCCGCGCCCGATCCTGGGAGGGCGCGTTCCAGACGTTTTAATAAGGCATAGCGCCTGAAATACTATGTATTATCAATGCATTGCGTGACATTTCAAAAGCGCCCTCCCGTGGGGAGGGTCGGGCGCGGCCCGGGCTTTCAGCCCGCGCCAAGGGGTGTAGCGGCCGCATCGGCGCACAATTTACCGGTTGCGGCTTGGCAAACCGCAAACAGACTCGTTTTTCAGCAGCTGGTTAAAAGATAAAGTCCCCGGCATCGAGGTCAGCCAAGGCCACCGAAAGCAGGGTGATCTGCTGTGCGGCGCTGGCGGTGATCACGACGTTGTTGCCCTGTTGCACCATATGGTTGCCCGACAGATCGGCGAAATCGGTAATCTCCGACACCCCGGACAGGTCGATGATTTCAAAAGGATTGGTGGCTTCAAAATCCTCCACCGTGTCGTTGCCGTCGCCATCCACGAAGACAAAGCAATCGGCGTTGAAATTGCCGGTCAGCAGGTCGTTTCCCTGCCCGCCCCGCAGGGTGTCAAAGCCTGATCCGCCAAGAATGCGGTCGTCTCCGGCGCCGCCCTCAAGGGTGTCATTGCCCTGATCGCCGAACAGGGTGTCATTGCCCTCGCCGCCCCGGATGTGGTCGCTGTCGTCGCCGCCGCTGAGCCGGTCCGCCCCGGCATCGCCCCAGAGCTGATCCAGCCCCACGCCGCCCCAGATCGTATCGTCGCCACTGCCGCCAAACAGGCTGTCGGCATTGGTGCCGCCTTCGATACTGTCGTTGCCAGCGCCGCCATAGATCGTGTCGAAGCCGCCCCAGCCTTCGAGAAAGTCGTTGCCGCTGCCGCCATCGAGGAAATCATTGCCGATCCCGGCGCGCAGCACATCGTCATCGTCGCCGCCCCAGAGGTGATCGTCGCCGTCCTCGCCAAAGAGCAGATCGGCATCCAGCCCCCCGGCGATGCTGTCATTGCCGGTGCCGCCAAAGATCGTGTCGTCGCCGGTGGCACCGTCCACCACGTCATCGCCGCCGTTGGCATAGATGACCTCATAGGCGCCGGTCCCGGCGTGGGCGACACCCTGCACATTCCCGCGGATGTATTCGGAGGTTTCGAACCCGCTGAAGCCGTCATCGCTGTGGACCACGTTCCTGATCCGCAGGTGCTGGCTTTCGTAATGGTCGAAGGGCACGAAATTGACCTCGTTGTGATAGGCCACCTCGGTCAGCTCTTCTGCGGTCGGAACGTTGATGAAATGCAGCTCGTCGCCCCCGTGGCGCGACCCGTCCAGCGCGTAAAAGACATTGTCGCCGATCTGCAGGAACTGCTGCGGGCCCAGTCCCAGTTCCGCGGCGCTATGTTCCTCGCCATAGGAGGTGAAGGACACGATGCGCACAAGGACGCTGGTGCCGTCAGCAATCCTGACACTTGCCGGCAGGGCGTTCAGGTCGATCGGAAACCCTTCGATCATGATGACATCCCGCGTCGGTTCAAAGTCGTTGATCCGCCCCACCACCGGCGCGTTCACCAGATGGATGTTGGTGAAGTTGAAGATGTCGGCCCCTTCGCCGCCGTAGACGTGATGGCCCTGACGCCCGAAGTCGTTGCGCAGGTCAAGGTTGAACAGATCATCCCCGATATCGCCCCTGAGATGTATCTGGCCAATATCGGACACCGCCGCCGTCAGCGTGTCATCGCCCTGCCCGCCGTCGAGACTTTGCATGCCGATTCCACTGATGGAAAGCGAATAGCCCGCTGAGCGGACGTCTGTGAAAGGCGGCATCTATAGGGCTCCCGACCGTGTAGAGAGCGCAATGATAGGGAGGCGATCAGGGGGAGCGCAACGGATCAGGTGCAGGAATCCAGAAACTAACTGTTTCCGCTAAGTGTCAGGCGCAGGCTTTGTGGTCTGCGCTACGCCCGGAGAGTGACAGGCATGCCGACCGGAGTCGGCTGCCTGCCCCTGCCTTCAGACCGCCTCAGGCACAGGCGGTTGCCTCGATCTCGAACAGCAGACCGGGTATCGCCAGACGGGTGACGCCAAGCAGGGTCATCGGCGGGGCACATTGGGCGGCGCCGAAGCGCATGCCCAGCAGATCGAAATGCTTCAGCGCCTCATCCACATCGGTGGCGTAGATGGCCAGTCGCGTGACATGACCAAGCTCCATGCCTGCGCTGGACAGAACTGCTTGCAGATTGTCCAGCGCCAGACCGATCTGGCCGCGCATGTCGCCCGGATGCCGGGGATTGCCTTGTGCATCCACGGCGGTCTGGCCGGCGCAGATCAGCTGGCGCGATGCGCCTTCGATGATTTCGGCCTGATTATAGCCCAGTTTCAGGGACCAGTCCCAGGGGTTCACGGCGGTACGTTGCATGTCGGTTTCTCCGGTTTGATGTCACTGGAGACTCCCTATGCTCAAATGGTGCCAAATTTTGTCACCAAATGTGCTAGGCTCGGGGAATGGATATTCGCAGCCGTCATGACGCCATCATTCGCAGCCTTCGCCGCAGGGGGACCGCGACGGTCGACCATCTGGCCGCAGAGGCCGGCGTTTCGCGCCGCACGGTGCTGCGCGACATCGGTGCCCTGCGCGATCAGGGGTTTGTCATAGATTCGGAACCGGGGCGCGGCGGCGGTCTGCAGCTTGATCCGCAATCCATGCAGACAACGGCGCGGCTGGCGGTGACGGAGGTTTTTGCGCTGCTGATCAGCGTGGCGACGATGCGGGCGGCGGGGCATCTGCCCTTTTCCGATCTGGCCGATGCGGGGCTGGCAAAGATCGAAAGGACCCTGCCCGGCGACAAGCTGCGCGACCTGCGCCGTTTTCTGGACTGCCTGCATGTGGGCAAGCTGTCCCCGTTGCAGGACCTGTCGGACATGGGCAAGATCGACCCGGCATTGCTGCCCGCCTTTGAAACCGCATTCCTGCAGCGCCGCCATCTGCGGTTCGACTACCGCGATGCAAGGGGAATTGAGACACGACGCGAGGTCGAACCGCAGGCGATGCTGATCCTGCCGCCGCTGTGGTATCTGGTGTCATGGGATCCCGCACGGGGCGATTTCCGGCATTTCCGGATGGATCGCATCACGGGGCCCGTGCTGGTCGAAGGGACAGCGTTTCGCCAGCGGCATGTGCCGTTCGAGGAGGATGTCTGCCCATACAGCGCATTGATGCGGTGAGGTTGGTCCGCCGGCCCGCCCGATCAGCTGAGCGTCAGCGCCGCGGTGCCGAGCCGGGACATGTGGACTTCGATCCGGCCCTTGCCCTTGTGATACCAGATCGGGCTGTGGGTACCGCAGAACACGACCTGGCCCGCCTCAAGCGCAAAGCCGCGCGCGGCCAGGTGGTTGGCGATCCAGGTCACCGCATCCAGCGGGTCCTGCGGGGCGGCGCCGGTGACGTCATGCACGATCTCACCGTCGATGTGCAGGGTGGTTTGCAGGTCACCGACGTTCAGGTCTTCGGGCGCGATGCCCGGTCCGCCGACCACCGCGCCGACATTGGAGATGTTCTGGGCAATGGCGTCGGGGATATGGGTGTTGGGCATATCGATGTGCCGCAGGTCCAGAAGCTCGATCCCCGGCACGAAGCGGTCGATGGCGCCCATGACCTGCGCGCGGGTGAAGGGGGTGTCTTGCGGGCTGAGCCCCGTCTTCATCACGGCGACGATCTCTGGCTCAATGGCGAAATCGGTGTAATCGGCCACATGCAAGGATGCCTCGCCATCTATGCGCTGGCTGGCGAAAATGCGGCCGGTTGCAGGTTCGCTCAGCTTGAAACGTGCCATCAGCTGCTGCGAATTCGCGGCGATCTTCCAGCCCGCAACCGGGCCGCGCACCGCGGGGTCGGACAGGGCTGCGGTCAGCGCGTCCTGAATGGCATAGGCCTGTGCCAGGCTGCGCGGCGGGTCCTCGGCATAGGGGTCAAAGGCATTGCCCTTCTGCACATCGTCGAAAATCTTCTGCGTCAGCGTCCGGAGCTCCGTCATGCCATCATCCTTTTGAAATCCGTGATCCATTCAAGCGCGTCGCCGGTGTTTTCCAGGGGCCGGTACTCGGCAGAGATTTCTGCATCGTAGCCGGTGTCGCGCAGGGCCGCCAAGGCGGCGGGAAAGTCGATCATGCCGGTGCCGGGTTCATGGCGGCCCGGCGTGTCGGCGAATTGCACATGGCCGATCCGCGCGCCTGCGCGGCGGATGGCGGCAGGCAGGTCCGGTTCGGTGATGGCCATATGGTAAAGGTCGAACTGCAGCGCCAGATTGGGGTGGTCAATCTCCTCCAGCAGGTTCAGCGCAGGGTCGAGCCCGGAGAGGAAGAACCCCGGCACATCATCGCGGTTCACCGGTTCGACCATGACCTGCACGCCGATTTCGGCCATGACATCTGCGGTATGGACAAGATTGGCCTTTAACACCGCCAGACATTCCGCAGGGGAGGCGCCCTCGGGTGGCCTGCCGGAGAGCACATTGACCTTGCGCACGCCCAGCGCTGCGGCCTGCCCGGCGCAGGTGGCGACGGCGGCGCGGAAGGCGTCCTGTTCACCGGGCAATGCGGCAAGGCCGACGGCATCACCCGGTCCGCGCGGCACGTTGATCAGGGTGATGGGCATGGCCAGCGCCTGAGAGGCCTCTTTCAGGGGGGCGGTTTCAGACGCTTCAGGGAACTGGATTTCGACGCCCTGAAACCCGGCGTCCCGCGCGGCGCGCAGCCTTTCGATCAGTGGAACTTCGCAAAACATCATCGAGATGTTGGTTATCAGCTTCATGTGCACCGCCCTGGATTCATTGTTGACAGAAAACGGGATTCGGTGGTTTGGTTCAAGCATAAACCTTCTTTCATGAAACTTTCTTTGGAGGCGGCAACCATGGCATCGTCTGACAAAAAGCCACTTCGTTCGCGAATCACGACGGATGGCATCGACCGCAGCCCGCACCGCGCATTCATGCATGCCATGGGGTTGGACGACGCCGCGATTGCCAAGCCGATGGTGGGGGTTGTCAGCCAGAAGGGTGAAACCACGCCCTGCAACATGACCCATTACCAGCAGGTCGAATATGCCAAGGAAGGCATCGCGATGGCCGGTGGCACGCCGCGCGAATTCACCACGATCTCAGTCTCGGACGGGGTGGGGATGAACCATGAAGGCATGAAGTTCAGCCTGGTCAGCCGCGAGATCATCGCCGACAGCATCGAGGCGGTGATTCATGGTCATGCCTATGACGGCATCGTCGGCTATGGCGGCTGCGACAAAACTTTGCCCGGCGTGATCATGGGCATGGTGCGCTGCAATGTGCCTGCTGTCTTTGTCTATGGCGGATCGGCCCTGCCCGGGCGGTTCCAGGGCCGCGATGTCAGCGTTCTGGACACTTACGAGGCGGTGGGCGCGGTGCAGGCCGGCACGATGACCGAAGATGAGCTGACCCAGCTTGAAGAGGCCTGCAAGCCGACCATCGGCGCCTGTGCTGGCCAGTTCACAGCCAATACAATGGCCATGGTGTCAGAGGCATTGGGCATGACGGTGCCCAATTCCTCGATGATTCCCGGTGTCTATTCGGAACGCAAGGGCGTGGGCCAGCGTGCGGGCGCGCTGGTGATGGCGCTGATCGAACGGGGCGGCCCGCTGCCGCGCGAGATTGTCACGCGCAAGGCGCTTGAAAACGCCTGCGCCATCGTGGCGGCGACCGGCGGGTCAACCAATACCGCGCTGCATATTCCGGCGATTGCCCATGAGGCGGGCATCAAGTTTACCGCCGATGACGTTGCCGCCGTGCTGCAGCGGACACCCTTCATCGGCAACCTGCGTCCGGGCGGAAAATACCATGCCAAGGATGTCTATGAGATCGGCGGCGCGCATGTGGTGATCAAGGAGCTGATCGCGCATGGGTTCATGCATGGCGACACGCTGACCGTGACGGGCCGGACCCTGGCCGAAGAGGTCGCCCATGCGCCGGCACCGGATGGTGAGATCATCCGCCCCGTGTCCGACGCCATCATGCAATCGGGCGGGGTGGTTGTCCTGAAGGGGAACCTTTGCCCGGATGGGGCGCTGCTCAAGGTGGCGGGGCTGAAATCGCTGACCTTTACCGGCACGGCGCGCGTGTTCGAGAGCGAGGATGACGCTGTGGAGGCGGTCCATTCGCGCGACTACAAGGCAGGCGAGGTTCTGATCGTGCGGAACGAAGGGCCCGTGGGCGGCCCCGGCATGCGCGAAATGCTGGGCCTGACGGCGCTGATCTATGGGCAGGGCATGGGAGAGAAGGTCGCCCTGCTGACCGATGGCCGTTTCTCCGGTGCGACGCGGGGCATGTGCATCGGCCATGCCGCGCCCGAGGCTGCGACCGGCGGCCCGATGGGGCTGGTGCAGAACGGCGACAGCATCACCATCGACGGCAAGGCCGCGACGATCACGCTGCACGTGTCAGAGGATGAACTGGCCCGCCGCCGCGAAGGCTGGACGGCACCGGAAACGCGGCATCGCGCCGGTCTGCTGTCGAAATATGCGGCGACGGTCGGGCAGGCCCATGAAGGCGCCGTGACCCATGCGGGCAACGCGCAATGGCCGGAAACCCGCAGGAAAGGAAAGACGACATGACCAAGACGGCAACACTGGGCTATATCGGCACCGGTCTGATGGGGACCCCCATGGCGGCACGGCTGCTGGCGGCGGGCCATCCGCTGACCGTCTGGAACCGCACGGCGGCCAAGGCGCAGGGGCTTGTGGACAAGGGTGCCGCGATGGGGGAAAGCCCCGCCGATGTGGCCGGCCGGTCCGATATTGTGTTCCTGTGCCTTACCGACACAAATGCCGTGGAAGAGGCCGTTTTTGGCGAAAACGGCGTGGCCAGGGGCGCGCGCAAGGGGAGCGTTCTGGTCGATTTCTCCTCGATCCAGCCGGATGCATCGGTCAGGATGGCGGAGCGGCTGAAATCCGAGACCGGGATGGACTGGATCGACGCGCCGGTTTCGGGCGGTGTGCCGGGGGCCGAGGCGGGCACGCTGGCGATCATGGCCGGTGGCGCGCAAGAGGTCTTTGACCGGGTCGAGAGCACCGTGCTGGACATGGCCGCGCGGTTTACGCTGATGGGGCCCTCGGGTGCCGGGCAGACCACCAAGCTGTGCAACCAGGTCATTGTCGGCTGCACCATGGCGGTGCTGGCCGAGGCCGCGCGCCTTGCCACCAATGCGGGCGTGGATGCCACGCGGCTGCCGGAGGCCCTGGCGGGCGGGTTTGCAGACAGCAAGCCCTTGCAGATCTTCCTGCCCCGTATGGTCAATGCGCAGCATGAGCCGCCCCTGGGGCATGTCTATACAATGCTGAAGGATCTGGATTCGGTCTGTGCGCTGGCGCGCTCCTGCACCTCGCCGGTGCCGTTCACGGCCATGGCTGCGGAACAGTTCCGCCTGCTGACCGTGCGCGGCGGCGAGACGGCGGATGCCCTGGAAATCTTCAAACTGAGTGGGCCGAGCAAGCTTTGACAATTTTGACGTAAGCGCGGCGAAGGCCGCAACACACAAGGGAGAGTAAGATGAAACACTTTACGACCTGGACATTGGCGGCGGCCATGACTGTCGCGGCACTGCCAGCATGGGCGCAGGAAACCAAGACCATGCGGATCGGGTCCTGGCTGCCGCCGCATCACCTGATCGTTTCGGGTATCCTGCAGCCCTGGGCCACGGCCATCGAAGAGGAAACCGGCGGGTCGCTGAAGTTCGAGATCATGACATCGCCGCTGGGCCCGCCGCCTGCGCAGTTCGACCTGTTGCTGGATCAGGCCTTTGACGTCGGATATGGCGTGTCCGGCCATAATGCGGGCCGTTTCACCATGACACAGGTCATGGACCTGCCATTCATGTCGCCCGATCCCTGGGCCGGCTCTGCGGCCTCCTGGCTGACCTACCAGAAGTACGGCGCAGACTATGGCGAGCATGAGGGCGCGCATGTGGTGGGGCTGTTCACCCATTCGAACCCCAACATCAACATGGCAAAGGGCCGGGTCGACACGCTTGCCGATCTGGAGGGCAAGACGATCCGCGTTGGCGGCAATGTCACCGGGCGCATCATGTCCGAACTGGGCGCATCGCCGGTGCAATTGCCCCCGACCGAAGCGCAGACCGCCATGTCGCGCGGTGTGGCCGATGGCATCACCTTTCCGTCTGAATCCATCGACTTCTTCGGCATCACGCCCGTCATCACCTCGATCACAAGGGTTCCCGGCGGGCTTTATACCGATACCTTCTGGGTCGCCTTCAACCAGGACAGCTGGGACAGTCTGAGCGATGATGAACGCGCCGCGGTCGAGAAACATTCGGGCATGGCCATCGCCATGCTCTCCGGCTTTGCCTGGACCAATGGCGACAAGCATGGCGAAGAGAAGCTGAACGAAAACAATGTGGAATTCGTGACCCTGCCCGAGGCAGATGTCACCGCCGCGCGCGAAAAGCTGAAGCCGCTGGAGGCCGAATGGCTGGCGCAGGCCGCGGAAAAGGGCTTCGACGGGGATGCGATCCTGCAATATGCGCGGGACATGGTCGAGAACTACCGCACGGACAAAGTGGTGAATGTGGTAAAGTAACAATGTAAGGCGGCATTGCAGAAAATGCCGCCTTTTTTTATTCCGTCACCCGCGCGCCCCGGAGGGAAGATCACCGTGACAGCCGCCATTACCCTTTTTGACAGATTGTGTCTGGCGCTTGCCTGGCTGTCCGGGCTGATCGCCTTTTTCGTGATGGCTGTCACCTTTACCGGTGTCGTGATGCGGTACGGCTTTCGCAGCCCGCTGATGGGCGGGTTCGAGATGATCGAGATCGGCATGGGGCTGATTGTCTTTACCGCTGTGCCGCTGATGGTGCGCAGGCGGGGCAACATCACCGTGACGATCCTGACAGAGCGGTTGCCCCCGAAGGTGCTGGCGGCTGCAACCTTCCTGTCCGATCTTGTAGGTGCGGCGCTGATGGCCTTTGTGTCCTGGCGGGTCTGGCTGCAGGGTGAGCGGCTGCTGACCTATAACGAGGTCACGATGGAATTGCGGGTGCCCAAGGGGTTGATTGCCCAGGGCATGGCGGTGTTTCTGGCAGTTGCCGCCCTCGCCTTTCTCATCTGTGCCATTGATGTGCTGAGACGGGCGCGCCCTGCCGTATCCGAGACGGGCGGTGGTTTCTGATGGCGGTCTGGGAAATTTCCGGTCTGGCCTTTGCCGGGGTCTTTGTGATGATGATGGGCGGCATGCCCATTGCGCTGGCGATGCTGCTGGTCGGCCTGTCGGGCATCTGGATCAATATTTCGGACCGCACCGCCATGGGCATGATCGGCCAGCTGCCGATCAACGCCACGATGTCCTATGAGCTGTCGGTTTTGCCGATGTTCATCCTGATGGGGGTCTTCGTGACACGGGCACGGATGTCGGAGGATCTCTACCGGCTCTGTCACGGGTTCGTGGGGCATATGCGCGGCGGTCTGGCGGCAGCGACGATCCTTGCCTGCGGCGGTTTCTCGGCGCTGAGCGGCTCTTCGCTGGCGACGGCAGCGACGATGGCAAAGGTCGCCGTGCCGGAGATGCGCCGCTACGGCTATGCCGATGGTTTCGCGGCCTCTGCCGTTGCGGCGGGCGGCACCCTGGGCATCCTGATCCCGCCTTCGGTGATCCTTGTGCTTTACGGGATCGCGACCGGAACGGACATCGGCTCGCTGTTCATCGCGGGTATCCTGCCCGGTGTGCTGGCGATCCTGCTTTATCTGGCGGCGATCCGGATTGCCGCGCAGATCGACCCTTCCTGCGCGCCCGCGGCCCCGCGCGCGGATTGGGCCGAACGGCTGCGATACCTGCGCAGCGTCGGGCCCATCCTGCTGCTTTTCATCGGCATCATCGGCGGGCTTTACCAGGGTGTCTTTACCCCGACCGAGGCGGGGGGCGTTGGCGCGACCGGCGCGCTGGCCTTTGCCCTGTGGCGGCGAGCCCTGTCCTGGGAGGGGCTGATCGCCTCGCTGGTGGAAACCGTGACAACCACGGCCAGCCTTTTCCTGGTGCTGATCGGGGCCCTTGTCTTTTCCAACTTCATGAACCTGATCGGCCTGCCCGCCGCCCTGTCGGATCTGATCACCTCGCTGGGCCTTGGCCCGATGGCGGTGATCTTTGCCATCCTCGTGATCTATCTGTTTCTGGGCATGTTCATGGAAAGCCTTTCCATGATCCTGCTGACCATCCCGATCTTTTTTCCCATCGTGACGCATCTGGGGTTTGATCCCATCTGGTTCGGGATCTTTGCGGTGATGGTGACGGAACTTTCGCTGATCACGCCGCCGGTGGGGCTGAACCTTTTTGTCATCAAATCCGTCATCAGCGACCTGTCTGTCGGTCAGATGTACCGGGGGATTTTGCCATTTGTTCTGGCTGATATTGTCCGCATCATTATCATAATTGCTTTCCCATGGATCGTGATGGTCCTTCCTCTGATGGCGCGGTGAATATGGACAAGAAGACATACGATGCAGCTCCGGGGATCAGGGATGGCGACGTGCTTTCCTATGGGTCGGTACAGGCCCCGGACACTGACACATTGGACCATGGCATTTTGCACGAATTCATCGGTATGTATCTGCGCCGCGCCCATGAGACGGCCTATGAGGATTTCCGGGCGCGTCTGGGCGACGATGCCCTGCATCCGGGTTATTTCACCATCCTGACCCTGATCGTGCGAAACCCGCATATCAGCCAGACCCAGATCGGCACCGCCTCGGCGCGCGACAAATCCAGTGTCACCAAGGCGCTGCGGTGGATGGAAGACGAGGGGATGATCGTGCGTCTCAGATCGGCCAGCGACCGCCGGATCCATCTGAGCGTCGCCACCGAAAAGGGGATCAGGCAGCAGGCCATGATGGAGGCGAAAGCCATCGGGCACCTGCAATCGCTGAATGATGCGATCGGCAGCGAAAGATATGCGACCTTCATCGCCACGCTGAAGGATCTGATCCGCAATCTGGAAAGCGCCACATCCGCACGGAGCGACTAGGCAGAACGCTGTCGATCACTGGCACCCGGGCCCGGAACAAGCCGAAGGCGCCGGGCCATCGCCTCCGGGGTCGGAAGGGATCCACACCGACCTTCGCTGCACTGGATGATCATTTCGGTGTCGGTGGGCATCCATCCAGACCAAAGAACTCAGGCAAGCCTGGCTTGTTGACGAGAAAGCAAGAAGTTGAGTCTATGCATGCGCCCATGCGAGGTTCACGACAATCCACGGGGGCCTGGCAGGGTCATTGGCCGGGGTGGTCATTGCATCCAATTGAATGTGTCGGCTTGCAGTTGAAAACAAAAATCTCGACTATGCATAATCCCCGCGCCCTCAAACGAGGCTTGAGAACATGAAATTATCGAATTTGCACAGGCCGTTGCTGCTGCTGGCCGCTGTCTGTGTCATTTTCGCGATGGTGTTGCTCGGCCAGCGTTTTGTCTATTATGAGCGCGCATCCTATACATTGCCGCGCCTGTTTCTGCTGCTTGAACGGTCAATCGGCTATGCCGGGTTCATCCATAATTTCAAGAATCACGTGCTGCGCCCCGACGAGCCGGGGTATCTGGACGCGGCCCTGGAAGACTACAATATCGCTGTTGTCGCGATCTCAGAGATTGAAGTTCAGGCCGCGAATTTGGGCATAAATGCACAGATGACCGGCCTGAGATCGACTTTGGCGACCTATCGCGAAATGCTGGATACGACCCGCGACATACAGGATCAGCTGACAATTGCCGAGGTCGATGAGCGTATTCGCGTATCGGATACGGACGCCGCGCAGAGCATCAGAGAATTCGAACGCAAGATTCTGGATGTGATGGCACGCCGACGGGCCATCCTCTATGCCGTGGCCCTTCTGTTCGCATCTTCCGTCGTGGCGGGGGCCCTGGCGGTTGCCGTCGTGCAATCGAGACGGCGCCGTCAGGCCGAAGCCGACAAGCTGAAGCTGCAGGAGCAGGAAACATTTCTTCTACAGGCGGAACGCATCGCCCAGCTCGGGCGCTGGAAATCCGACCTGAAAGGCAACCTCTACTGGTCCGAAGCCGTGGGCCGGATCTGCGGGCTTGAACCCGGAGATTCTCCGACGACCGCCGAAGAGGGCTGGGCCTTTGTCCTGGAGGAGGACCGGGCCAAGCTGCGCGCAGCGGTCGATCTGGCGCAGGCGGAAAAGGGGCATTTTTTAAACCTGCACCGCATGCGTCGCCCTGACGGGTCGATCGTGAATGTCGTCGACAGCGGAGAGGTCATTCTGGACGCGGAGGGAGAGATCAAGGGCATGGTCGGCACGCTGCAGGATGTTTCCATGCTGGTCGATATGGAAAACGAACTTCGCCAGTCGCAAAAGATGGAGGCCATCGGCAACCTCGCGGGTGGCATGGCGCATGATTTCAACAATATCCTCGCCGTCATCCTTGGAAATCTGGAACTGCTGCAGACTGAACCCGATCACGCCGGGCATGCGGATTACATAGAAAACGCGATTGATGCGACGCAGCGCGGCGCCGATCTTACCCGGAACATGCTGGGTTTTGCGCGCCGTTCACACCTGGAACCGACCCTGCTGCAGGCCAATGACATGATCCGCGATGTGTTGAACTGGTCAAACCGGCTTTTGCCCGCGAACATTCAGATCGAAACCTCGCTGCTGGCGAACCTGTGGCGGTTTACCGCCGACGAAAGTCTGGCCAAGAACGCGCTTTTGAACCTGATGCTGAATGCGCGGGATGCCATGCCCGGCGGTGGCCGGCTGACGATTGAGACTGCCAATGTCCGCATCGACAATGAATACATCGAGGACCGTGGCGAAGATCTGGTGCCGGGGCGCTATGTGATGATTGCCGTCAGCGATACCGGCGTCGGGATCGGGGAAGAAGATTTGAAACGGGTATTCGAGCCGTTCTTCTCGACCAAGCCGACCGGCCAGGGGACGGGGCTTGGGCTGTCCATGGTACAGGGCTTCATGAAGCAGTCGAACGGGACGGTCCGCATCTATTCGGAGCCGAACACCGGCACGACGCTGAAACTGTATTTCAAAGCGGCCCTGGAGGGTGGCAAGACCAGGGCGGCCGCTGCCCTGCCCCGGGATATGTCGCATCTCGCGGGCAAGCGGGTCCTGCTGGTCGAAGACAACACCGACCTTCTGATCGCGCTTGAGGACATTCTGGTGAGGGTCGGGATCGAGGTCACGGCGGCGCCCTCCGGCGATGATGCAATGGCCCTTTGGGAAAAGGATCCGAATTTTGACCTGATCGCGACAGATATTGTCATGCCGGGAAAACTGCAGGGCACCCATCTGGCGAAAGCCATTCGGGCGATGGACCCCGACGCCGCCTTCATCTTCATGTCGGGCTATGCCAATGAGGCCATGGTCCACGGCAACGGCTTGCACGCCGATGACATCCGACTGATGAAACCCGTGCGACAGGTCGATTTGCTGAACGCTGTCGCATCCGTGATCGGGAAGCAGGGTTGAAAACAGGCCCTGCCGTTTGTCGGGACGCTGACCTTGCCCTTCTTGACCGGCGCTGTGGCGCTGTCTATCCTTGACGGGTCTGAAACAGGTCAGGCCCGGGAAGGTTGGCCCGGCCCCCGCACCCTGCGGGTCCTTCTGCTGATTGTCAGCGGCCCAAGACTATCCAGGCGTCTGCATGGTGCGGGCGCCGAATAGGAAAGGGCATGACATGAAACCCGGAATATCCGTTCTCACACTTGGCGTCGCCGATCTCGAACGTGCGCTGGCATTCTACCGCGACGGCCTGGGGCTGCCGACAGAAGGCATCATCGGGCAGGAGTACGATCATGGCGCGGTTGCGTTTTTCGACCTGTCCGGCGGCATGAAGCTGGCCCTGTGGGCGCAGGCCGACATTGCCCATGACACCGGGCTGGCGGAGCAGCCGATCAGCCCGACAGCGGTCACCATCGGGCATAATGTGGCGCGGCGCGAAGAGGTGGATCAGAACCTTGAGGCCGCGGCACAGGCCGGTGCCAGGATAATCAAACCCGCACAGGACACATTCTATGGCGGCTACGCGGGCTATTTCTGCGACCCTGACGGGCACCTGTGGGAAATCGTCTGGAATCCGCAGATGCTGCCGCCGGAGGGGTAACGGGCCCCGCGCCCCGGTCAGGACCGATGAAAGCGCCCCGCCTTAAACTTGAGTAGCCAATACCCTGCCGCGCTACGCGCTTTCGGGACATTGGCGATTTGATTTGTCTCAGGTCAAAGGCGGGACGCTGTAATCCTGCACCGCGCCTGCCACTTTTTCGAGGTGATAGATAGTGTCCACATGAGTCACCCGATACCCCTCGGGCGGTCTTGGCGCTCCGTCCGGGCCGCAGGGGGTTTCGGGGGCATCGAACAGGCATTCTTCGCCCGCGACATGGAAATGCCGGTGATTGCCAAGCTCGGTGTCATACCAGATCCGGTCCGACGCGACCGCGATCCGGCGGATGAGGCCAGCGCGTTCAAAATCACGCAGGGTGTTGTAGACCGTCGCAAGCGACACCGTTTCACCCGCGTCCCGGATGGACAGATGCAGCTGACCGGCTTCGACGTGGCGCGACTGGCCATCCGGCCACAGCCAGCGCCCGACAATCAGGCGCTGGCGCGTGCTTCGCATGCCGACCCCTTCCAGCTTTCTCGACAGGCAATCGCGGCAGGAACAATTCCTGGACCGGATTTCATAGACCGTCCCGAAAAGCGGCTTACCCGGCGCCGGGCTTGCTGCGCATGCTCCGCGTCGCCCGAATGCCGGCACGGATGATCGCGGCAACGGTGAGCAGGGTCAGGAACCAGAAGAACCAGGTGATCGGACCCCGGAACAGGATTTCAGGGGAATTGCCGGACATCAGCATCGCCTGGCGGAAATTGTTCTCCAGCAGCGGGCCGAGGATAAAGGCGATCAGGAAGGGGGCCGCAGGAATGTCGTTGCGCAGCATCACGTATCCGACCCACCCCATCACGAACATCACCCCGACATCAAAGATGTTGTTGTTCACCGCGAAGACCCCGTAGATGCACAGCACCAGCACACCGGGAAACAGCACACCGCGCGGGATGTCGGCCACGTATTTGAAAAGCCTGATTGCCAGCGAGCCGATGAAGAACAGAAAGAAGGAACTGACGATCAGCCCGATGAACAGGCCGTAGATCAGATCCTTGTTCAGCACGAACATCATGGGACCGGGCTGCAACCCGTGGATCATGAATGCACCGATGATGATTGCGGTGATGACGTCGCCCGGCACCCCAAGTGCCAGCAAGGGGATCAGCGTGGCCCCTGCCACACCGTTGTTGCCGGCTTCGGATGCGGCCACGCCTTCCACCTCACCTTTGCCGAAGTTCGCCTTGTTCGGCGATTTCCGGCGCGCCTCGCTGTAGGAGAGGAAGGCAGCCGGGGCCGCGCCGATCCCCGGAATGGACCCCAGAAAGACACCGATGAAACTGCCGCGCACGATGGTCCGGAAGCACCGTTTGTATTCGCCGAAGGTGACGGAATCACTGCCCAGCCCGCGCGCCTTGCCTTCGTGTGGCTTCGGGTCCCAGACCATCGACATCACCTCGGGCATCGCGAAGAGCCCGATCAGGACAGCGATGAAATTCAACCCGCCCATCAGGTTCGGATCGCCGAAAGTGAGCCGGTTCGTACCATAGACCAGGTCAAGACCGACAGTCGCCAGCAGCAGCCCCAGCATTGCCGACAGCGCCCCCTTGAGCAGGCTGTTGCCCGACACCCCCGCGATGATTGTCAGCGAGAACAGGATCAGCGTGAAGAATTCCGGCGGGCCGAAGTTGAGCGCGAAGGAGGCGAGCCAGCCCGCAAAGAGGATCAGCGACAGATTGGAGATCAGATCTGCCGTGCAGGATGCCCAGAGCGCCATGCCGAGCGCCTTTCCCGCCTGCCCCTTTTCGGCCATCGGATAGCCGTCCAGCACAGTGGCGCTGGAGGCAGGCGTACCGGGCGTCTTGATCAGGATCGCGGGAATGCAACCGCCAAAGATGCCCCCCTTGTAGACACCCAGCAGCAGAAGGATCGCCGGAACCGCCTCCATCGCGAAGGTGAAGGGCAGCGTCAGCGCAACCGCCATCGTGGCTGACATGCCCGGAATCGCCCCGGCGATGGTGCCGATCAACACACCGACAAACAGCGCTGCGAAGGCTTCGAAATTGCCGACCAGCGACAGGCCTGCAGCGATACTGTCGAGAAAACTCATGGCAATCTCACGTAATTGCCCTGCGGGATCGCAACGCTCGCGACATGGGCGAAGAATCCGTAAAGCACCAGTGGCACGGTGATGGCGCAGATGATCGCGGCCCTGGGATGGGAGGTCCGGATCAGGAATGCTGTCGCTGCGAAAATCAGCATCGAGGTCCAGACCATGCCGAGGCGCGGCAGGGCGAACATGGTCAGCGTCATGATTGCCGCCAGGATGCCCAGCCGCCCGTAGCCGCCGGAGATGGCTGGCTGTTCCGGCTCAACCGGGTCTGTGGTGAAAAAGCCCGTGACAACCAGACCCAGCCCGATCAGCACTGTCAGCCCGCTGAGAATATAGGGCCAGAACAGCGGCGAAAGCACGATATTGCGCACGTTGCTGGGAGAGGAAACCCATGTCGGTATGATCGCGAACATCAGGACCGCAGCCACGATGATGCTTGCGATTCCGATCAGGGATTGTCGCTTGATGCGCTGCATGTCCAACCGAGCCCCGTGCAAAGAAAAGGGCGCACGAATGGCTTCGTGCGCCGGTTCGGTTCAGGTTTACCCTTCGATCCGCATGCCGAGGCGATCCACCAGATCCTTGAACGTGTTGTACTGGGTGCGGATGAAATCATTGGCTTCTTCCGGGCTCATCACGTCGATGATCGAACCGACCGCTTCCATGCGCGAAACGAATTCTTCGTCCCCCGCTGCGGCCTGCATCCATTCGCCCCACTTCGCCGCGACTTCATCGGGCAGGTCCTTGGGACCGGCAATGCCTGTCCAACCCACAAGCTGTTCCAGCTCCGGCTTGCCAAGGTCAGCCGCTGTCGGGGCGTCAAAGCCCACGACCGGCTCCGATGTGGTGACCATCAGCGGCTTGAGCTGACCATTGGAGACAAAGCTCGCCAAGGCAGAGGAGTTTGTGCACAGGAAGGTCGCCGTCCCCGCCAGCACGGCTGTCGCCGCGGCACCGCCACCGTCCATCGGGATATGCGTCACCTGGTTGAGCGGGTCCTCGACGCCGAAGGCGTCCATCACCATGACCCCGCCCAGGTGCAGGCCGGAGCCAACGCCGGAGGAGGAGAAGCTGACCCCGCCCTCGCGCGCCCTGGCGACAAGATCATCCATCGAATTGATGTCTGAATCGGCGGCAACCGCACAGGCAAAGGGGTTGATCTCGTAGACGGTCACATAGCGGAAATCGTCCAGCGTGTAGGGGAGTGTCGCCTTCATCGCCGGGTTGACCGAATGCGACCCGACGCGGGTGAACAGCATCGTGTAGCCATCCGGCTTGGCGTTCATCGCGGCGACCGACCCGGTGGCGCCACCGGCCCCGGTCACATTCGCCATGATCAGCGGCTTGCCGACAACCTTGCCAAGCGGCTCTGCTATCGTGCGCGCCGAAATGTCTGTCGCACCGCCCGCACCGAACGGGATGATCATGTTGACAGGACGCTCAGGATATTCCGCCGCTGCTGCCGTCGCGAGCCCAAACACGAGGGCGCCGACCGCACCGAATTTTGCAAATTTCATCGTTTCCTCCCAAAAACAAATGGCTGATTTCACTCAGCTCGCTGGGCCGACAATACTGGCGACCTGACAATACTTGACAAACTCTATTGGTAAGTCAATTTTGTATAAAGCGGAAACTCATTACAATTTCCGAAAGTATTGCTAACGAAAATCGTAACTCAGATGTCCATCAGAATGTTTCGCACCCTGATCGCCGTGGCCGATCACGGCACGTTCAGTGCGGCGGGTGAGGCCGTGTTCATCACCCATGCCGCTGTCAGCCAGCAGATGAAGGCGCTGGAGGCGCAATGGGACATTGCCCTGTTCGACCGCACCCGGCGCACGCCGGAACTGACCCCTGTCGGTCGCTCCATCGTTGCCCGTGTCCGGGAGATCGTGGCGGCCTATGACAACCTGCTGCCCTCCGTCCTGGGCGATGACGGGCTGCGGGGAAACCTGTCGCTTGGCAGTGTGCCGACGGGGCTGACCAGTTTGATCCCCTTCGCCATAACATCCATCAAGGCCCGTTTTCCCGAACTGCACATCGGTGTCACGCCCGGTCAGACCAAGGAACTGGTCGTGGAACTGGAGCGCGGCATATTGGACGCCGCTGTCGTGACCAAGCCGCATGTGATCCCGCGCAACATGGTCTGGGCCCCGATCGCCGAAGAACCGATGCAGCTTGTGACTTCCTTGAATGTCACCTCCGAAGACCCCTTCGAGATTCTGGCCACGCATCCCTACATCCGCTTCACCCGCAAGGCGCTGCTGAGCGACATCATCGACAATTGGCTGCAGATGAACCGAATCGCGGTGAAAGACACAATGGAGCTGGAAAACCTCGAAAACATTTCGAGCATGGTGCATGCCGATCTTGGCGTATCCATCGTGCCGCGCCGGTGCGTTCAGCCGCCCAATCCGCTGCCGCTCAGGTACATCCCTCTTGGCAGCGACGCGCCGGTGCGCGAACTGGGACTGTTGTCGCTGGCAAACACGGTCAAGTTGCGGGTCCTTCAGGAAGTCGAGGCCGAGCTTCTGAATGCTGTCCGCGTCGGTGTTTTCGATCCCTTTCCGGCCGGTGTAGCGGCACCATGAGCCTGTATTTCTTTGTTATCCTCGCCCTTGGCGCCGCAGCAGGCGGGTTCATGAACGGGCTGGCCGGGTTTGGCACCGCGCTTTTTGCGCTGGGATTCTGGCTGCAGATCATGCCACCGGCCCAGGCGGTGGCCATCGTCGTGGTCATGTCGGTGGTGGCGGGATTGCAGGGCGTCTGGCTGGTCCGCAGGTCGATCACGGATCACCCGCGCCGGCTGGCGCGTTTCCTGCTGCCTGCGCTGATCGGCGTGCCGCTCGGGGTGGCGATGCTGTCGATGCTCGAACCCGACATGCTTCGCCTGATCATTGCGGGTTTTCTGATCCTTTATGGCGGGTTCTTCACGCTGCGCTCTTCCCTGCCCCGGCTGGAGCGCCCGACCCCGGTGGTCGACGTGCTGGTGGGCTTTTTCGGCGGCATCCTGGGCGGTGCCGCATCCCTTTCCGGTGCCCTGCCGACCATGTGGTGCGCCATGCGCCCCTGGCCAAAGGCCGAGACCCGCGCGGTCCTGCAGCCCTTCAACGTCTGCGTGCTGGCGCTCGCGGCAATCGTGTTTGCCCTCAAGGGGACCTACACGACCCAGACGATCATTTATGGCGCGGTGGCCCTGCCGACGACGATGATCTTCGCACAGATCGGCATCGCGGTTTTCAAACGCCTAACCGACAACCAGTTCCGTCGCCTGCTGATTGCGATGATGCTGGTGTCGGGGCTGATCCTGATGGCAAGAGTGGTGATCGGATGACCTGCCTTATCGAACGCGTCGAAGTTTTCTGTTACCGGGTTCCCGTGAAGGTGCCCGTCGCAACCTCCTTTGGCGTGATGCGGGACCGACCCGCCGTCTTTGTCAAACTGACAGACAGCACCGGATGCCATGGCTGGGGCGAAATTTTCGCGAACTGGCCTGCCGCCGCCGCGGAACACCGGGCGCAGCTGCTTGTGCAGGACATCTGCGATCTGGTGGTCGGCGCAAATGTCGCCACGGCCGGCGCGCTGTTCGAAAGCCTGACCGCGCAAACCCACATCCGCGCCTTGCAATCGGGCGAATGGGGGCCGTTCCGGCAGGTGATCGCCGGGCTGGACATCGCCCTGCATGACATCTTCGCGCGCCATCAGGGTGTGCCTCTGGCGCAATTCCTCGATGGTGGCGCGGCCGCAGAGGTGCCGACCTACGCCAGCGGCATCGCCATCGGCGCGGCGGCGGAGCTGATTGCCAGATCCCGCGCGGTGGGTCACAGCGCCTTCAAGGTGAAGATCGGCTTTGACGGCGCGCGCGATATCGACGCCTTGCGCGCCCTTGCGGACGACCTGGATGATGGCGAGCGCCTGATGGCCGACGTCAACCAGGCCTGGACCGTCACGGAGGCGCTGTCTCATGCGGCTGCAATAGATGCGCTGGGGCTGCAATGGCTCGAAGAACCGATCCGCGCCGATCTGCCCGCCGGTGATTGGCAAGCACTGGCAGATGGCTTTGCCACGCCCCTGGCCGCGGGCGAGAACATCACCGGCAACAGCGGGTTCGAGACCGCCATCGCTGCCGGTCATATCTCTGTGGTGCAGCCGGATATCGTGAAATGGGGCGGGATCAGCGGCTGCCGGGCGGCAGCGCAGCGGACAAGGGACGCCGGGCTGCGCTATTGTCCGCATTTCCTGGGCGGCGGGATTGGCCTGATCGCTTCGGCCCATCTTCTGGCGGCTGTCGGAGGCGACGGCTTGCTGGAGGTGGACGTGAACCCCAACCCGCTTCGCGATGCCTTTGAGGGCGCGCGGCTGCGCGATGACGGCAATTTCACCATTGGCACGGCACCGGGGCTTGGCATCGACGCCTTGCCAGCGGAACTGTCGCAATACCAAACCTTATCGCTTGAGCGGCGGGCTTAGATCACCTCGTCCGACCGATCATCCGTCTCACCATAGCGTTTCAGCGTGGCCGGGCGGGTGCCCTCGTAGATCTTGTCGAAGTTCTGCGAGATCTTCGCATTCTCCCGCTCGAACAGGCAATCGCCGTGCTTGTCCGAGGCAACGATGAAGGGCCCCATCTCCTTGCACCTGATGACCCACATGGCCTGGGCGAGGCCCAGTTCCTCGTTCCAATGGACGGCCTCGACATTCTCGACCCCGCGGCCCAGCAGGGCACCGGTGCCGTAGCCGACCGTGGACAGGTAGATCGCACCGTTGGGAACGAAGTAGGACTTGTAGTCCTTCGACGACATCCCGCCCTTGCCGATGATCAGCTTGGCACCCGATTTTTCCATCCATTCCGGCAGCCATTTGGAAAAGCGGAAGGAGGCGGTGGCGGTCACCGCGCCCATCTCGAAACTGCCGTCGGCGTTGATCCGGGCGGCGGGCGAACAGTGAAAGTTCGCAGCCGAATCGCGCGGCAGTTCCATCGGGATGTTGGCCTTTTCCTCCAGCGCGCGTTTGTAGACGCCTTCGCGGGCGGTATACATCAGCCCGTCCAGATAGACGATGTCGCCCAGTTGCAGGTCATCCAGCGCTTCTTGCGTGGGCGTGGTGCTCAGGCGGATCTTACGTGGGCTCATGACGGGCCTCCGGTGTCAGGATTTCGGTTGTGTCGCGGCCAAAGGTCGGCGCGGGATCAAGCCGCGCAGCTGCCCAGGGCGCGCGGAAACTCAGGCCGGGGGCGCGGACCGTCATGCCGAGTTCAGGCACCGGCAGATCGTGCCAGCAGGGCGAGGCCTGCATCTGCGGATGCGCCAGCGCCGCGCCAAGGTCAAGCACCGGCCCGGCGGGCACATCAGCCTGCGCCAGCAGCGTATCCCAATGCGCGACACTGTCCTTGGCGAACAGCTCCGCCAGCGCCTGTGCCACCGCCGCTTCATCGGCCTGCGCCAAATCGGGTTGCCCCAATGCGGCGCACAGCCTGCGGGTCTGGGCGGGTGTGTTCGCCGTGACAACTAGCTGCCCGTCCTTGCAATCGAAACGCCCCGAGAACGGCGAATCCGAAAAGGCCCGGTTGCCATCCAGACCGCGCAGGGCACCGGTGGTCTGGTGATTGATCGCGTAGGCCCCCATCAGGTTGGTCATGGCGTCCAGCATGGACACCGACAATTCCTGCGGCACCCCCGGCGCTTTTGCACGTTGCAGAAGCCCCGCCAGAACAGCGGCGATCAGCGATTGGCCTGCGACATAGTCCACGATGGGGATGCCAACACGAAGCGGGCCGCTGCCTTGGGTCCCTGTCATCGCCATCAGCCCGCTGATGCCCTGCAGGATATGATCATAGGCCGGTCGCGATGCCAGCGGGCCGTCGGGGCCATAGCCCGACAGGCTGGCATAGATCAGATCGCCCTTGCGCGCGGTCGCCGCCTCGAACCCCAGGCCCAGTCGTTCGGCCACGCCGGGGCGGAAGTTCTGCACCAGCACGTCCGCACGTTCGACAAGCGACAGCGCCGCCGCAAGCCCCGCATCGGTCTTGAGGTCCAGCACCACGGATTTCTTGCCCGCGTTCTGGCTGAGAAAGGAGGCCCCGAGACCTGCTGTCCGCATTTCGGCCGTCCCACCGTGACCGCGCACGAAATCGTCACCGCCGGGCCGCTCCACCCGGATCACCTCTGCCCCCATCAGGGCAAGCTGGCCGGTTGCATAAGGGCCGGCAAGCACATGGGTCAGATCGAGAACCGTGATGCCCGCAAGCGGCCCTGTCATTCCGCAGCCTCCATCGCCGGGGCGTCCCATTCCACGGTTTCGCGGCGCTGATAGTCGGTGAACCAATCGGGATCGGTGCGGTATTCCACCCGCCCGTCGGGGAACACGCGGGCAACGGCCCGGCGTGACGACAGGCAGAAGGCGTGTACCGACATCTGCATCCCGCCGGTGTGGCAATAGCCCACCTCGATATTGCAATCGACGACCATGGATTTGCCGACGAAACCCATCGCCCCCATGCCGATGGAATTGCCCAGCTCCTTGAACTCCCGCTCCAGCTGGGCGATTTTCGGATCGGAGTTTTCGCTGCCGACCGTGCGCAGGCAGGCGGCACGCTTACCCAGCACCATGCAGGTATCCTTGCAGCCGCCCAGCCCGATGCCGATGATCGCAGGCTGGCAGGCCAGCCCCCGTTTGCCAAAGGCAATGAGGCTATCGAGGTAGAACCGCCTGATCCCCTCGATCCCGTCGGAGGGGAAAAGCATCCGGTAATCGGTGCCGAACAGCCCGCCCTTGTGGACGGTGATCAGGTCGATCCACTCGCCGCCCGGTTCATAGCCGTATTCGATCTCGGGCGCGCCAATGCCGACGTTGTTGTTGTGATCGGTGCGCCACAGGGGATGGACCCGGTTGGGCCGCAGCGGCACGCCGTTGGTCGCATTCGCCGTGGCGCGGCGCAGCGCCGCCTCCAGCGCGATGGGTCCGCCCTCGATCCGGGTGTCGTTGCCCATCTTGACGTACCAGCGTGGTGTGCCGGTATCGCCACACATCGCGCGGCGGTCCTCCTTTGCGGCCTCATAATTCTCAAGCATCGCCTGCAGCACGAAAGACGACAGGTCGCCGTCCTCCACATCGGCGGCGGCCTGCAGACCGTCGAGGTAATCCTGCGGAATTTCGATGGCGGCCTTGTCCATCAGGGTTTCCGCGGTCTTCTGGATGATGTCTATCGGGATCATTCGGCAGCCTCCACCAGGGATAGGGGTTCGTTTTCGGGCAATATCGTCTCGCCCGGTTTGACGATCGTGAATTGTACCGCCTCACGGCTGACATCAAGCGTGCCGCCTGTCTGCCGCGCCACGGTGAAATAGCTGCTCTCCATCGCGCCGCTGTCGGGAAAATCTTCGCGGAAATGTGCGCCGCGCGAGTTTTCCCGTGCCAGCCCCGCTTTCGCGATGACCTCCGACACTTCGCAGAGCGAGGCCATGTTCAGCCAGTCATGCCAGGTCAAATTGAAGGCCAGGTTGTCACCCGCCACGCCGGCCTGCAACAGCGCGTCGTGGATATCCGCGATCCGGGTCAATCCGCGCGCCAGGCCGGTTTGCGTCCGCATGACGCCCACGTCCTCCCACATTGCGTCCTGCAGCTTGTCACGCAAGGGCTGGATCGGGGCGACCTTGTTCGACAGGGGCCGCAGCGCGCGGGCGATTTCTGCCTCCAGCACCGTCTCGTCCGGATCACGGAGCGCGCCCATGCGCCGGATGTCCGCCCCCATCACATCGCCCGCAACGCCACCGTAGACCGTGGAATTTGCCACGCCGTTACCACCGAGGCGGTTGGAGCCATGCGCACCCCCCGCGTCCTCGCCCGCGACGTAAAGCCCCTCCATCGCCGTGCGCGTGTCGGGGTCGACCACGACGCCGCCCATGAAGTAATGCGCGGTCGGCACCACCTCCACCTTGCCGGCGGCCAGATCGAAACCGCTGTCGGCGCAGCGCTTGACCATCCCGGGAAATTTCGCGCGCACGTTTTCGGGGCCAAGGTGCGCCATGGAGATATAGACGCCGCCGTGTTCGCTGGTGTTCGACTTGCGCATCTCGGCAAAGATGCCACGGCTGACCACGTCGCGCGTGGCCCGCTCGCCCTTGGGGTCGTAGTCGAACATGAAGCGGTTCTCGGCCCCGTTGAGCAATTGCCCCCCCGCCCCGCGCAGCCCTTCTTCCAGCACCGTGCCGGTCATCTTGGTGTGGTCTCCGGCCAGCAGGCCGGTGGGGTGGAATTGCACCATCTCCATGTCCCGCAGGGGCAGGCCCAGGCGCAGGGCCATGGCAAGACCATCCATCGTCTTGTCCCCGCTGGGGGTGTGGTACTTGTACATGGTCGGCCCGCCGCCGGTGCCCATCATCACGGTCTTGGCCCGCACGAAGCGGAACTTGCCGCTGCGCATGTCGATCATCAGAACCCCGGCCAGCGCGCTGCCGTCCGTCGTCGGGATCAGACCAATGGCCCGATGTTCCTGCAACTTCTCCACCGGGCGGGACAGGACCTGCTCCATCAGCCGGTTGATGATCTCGATCCCCGTGAGGTCGCCCTTGTGCACGGTGCGGTCCGCCGTCTGCCCGGCAAAGGCCTTCTGGTGCAGCGACCCGTCCGGGTTGCGGTCGAAGAAACAACCGATCTCGTTCTCCAGCTCGCGGATCCGCACCACCGCCTGTTCGCAAAGCTTCCAGGCCATATCCTGATTGGGCAGCCATTTGCCGCCGTTGATCGTGTCCATGAAGTGCCGCTCAACGGTATCGCCACCGCCCAGCGCCACGTTGTAGCCGCCCTGCACCATGCGGGTGCATCCGCATTTCCCGATCAGGCCCTTCACCGCGATTGTGATCTTTGTCCCCGGCGGGGCGCTTTGCTGGGCGTGCAGGGCGGCGAACATGCCCGCGCCGCCCGTGCCCAGGATGAGGATATCGGTATCATGTCTCTCGATCTGCATCAGATGGCCCTCATCAGAAAAACGCCCGCGATCAGGGTCGATGCGGCAACCGCACCGGCGGCGGCGGTCTTCTGGCCCGATGTCCAGGGCAGCCATTCCAGCGCCATCAGGCGCAGGCCGCCGAACAGATGCGCGGCCAGCAGGAAAACCAGACCGAACTCGGCGAATTTGACAATGCCCATCTCGCTCCAGCGCAGGAACCCGTCGAGGTGTTCCGGCTGGTTCAGCGCATAGGACAGCACCCAGAAATGCACCGGCAGGAACAATGCCAGCGCCACACCGGACAGGCGGTGCAACAGGTAGGCGACCCAAAGGGTATGGTTCCGGTAGCCGCGCCTCATCTCGCCGTCACCCCGTGAACAGCCAGCATGCCAAGGACCAGCAGCAGGGCGAAAATGGCCCAGGCCGCCGCATTCAGGGTGCCGCCCCGCAGGCCCATCCATTCCGACAATACCGTGCGCAGGCCAATCGCCCCATGCACGGACACGGCGGCGACAAATGTGCCATAGACGGCGAACCAAAGGATGCTGCCTTTCGTGCGGCCAAGGATTTCGGCGGCAGACAGCCCGCCCTGGATGGCATAGATCATCACACCGATATGCAGCAGCACCAGCGGCGCCATGATCAGCGCCGAAATCCGCTGCGCCATATAAAGACCGAGCGTCATCAGGAGCGCCTCTTGAAGAAATTGCGCGCGGTCTCGCGCTTCAGGCCGGCGATGGCGTTCATCGGGTTCAACGCATTCGGACAATGCACCGCGCAGCTGCCCTGGCTGTGGCAATTGTGGCAACCGCCAACACCCGACACCGCGTCCAGCACCGCCTGTTTGTCCGCGTTCTTGCTGTCGTTGTAGACGCTCCAGGCCCGTTGCAATGCGGCGGGGCCGAGGAAATCGGGATTGTTCGCCACCGTATCGCAGGCGGCGTAGCAGACCGAACAATTGATGCATTCGATGCCCGCCGCACTCTCGACCCGCGCCTCCGCCGCAGGGTCGAGTGCCTCGATCGGGTCGTTGCGTGTCAGGGTCGGGTGGTGGACCCCTTCCGCCGCGACCCATTTGTCGAAGAAAGGGTCCATATCGGTGGCCAGATCCTTGATCACCGGAAGGTTGCGCAGCGGCGCGATTTGCATATGGCCGTCCACCAGCACTTTCTTGACATGGGTCCGGCAGGTCCAGCGCGGCGTGCCGTTCACCATCATCGCACAGGAACCGCACATGCCTACGCGACAGGCGTAACGATAGCTCAGGGTCGGGTCGGCGTATTGCTGGATCCAGGCGACCACATCCAGCACGGTCTGGTTGTCCTCGACCTTCACTTCAAAGGGCTGAAAGGACCCCACGGCGTCGCCACGCCAGACCGAGACAGACATATGGGTTTCATTGGCCAAGCGTCTCTCCATCGGTTTCAGGGTGGTTCCGCGGCAATATAGATGATTGTTTTTCTAACAAAAAGGAATAAAGACTTACCCGTTTCTTAAGATTTGATTACATTAACGCAGCCTTTTCAATTGCTTGCCGGCCGCTATGATCGCCCCGGATGTCCAGGGAGGAACCGCATGCTGACGCTGTACGACGCCGGGGAAACGGCCGCATCACCCGTCCATATCGCTGCGGTCGGCGGCGGCCTTTCCGGGCATAATGGCGCAGCGCGCGCTGATGGCGACACACCCTGCTGTGCAACCGGTGCTGACGTCTCATGAGTGACCGCCTGTCTGCTCTCCTCGTCGCGCGCTTTTCCGATGCGCGGCAGGCCCCTGCGGAGCTGGAGCGGGTTTCATCCCTGCAGGCCATTGCCGGACGGGGCTCTTGCCGGTCGTTCGAACCCGATCCGGTCCCCCTCGATACGCTCAGAACGCTCGGCGCAATCGCCCTCGCCTCGCCCTCGAAAAGCGACCTGCAACAGCGCGACATCGTGATCGTCGATGATGCGGAACAGAAGTCACGGCTGCTGGATCTTGTCTCTGACCAGGCGTGGACGGGGCAGGTGCCCTCGCTTGTGGTCTTCTGTGCCAACAACCGCCGCCAGCGTCACCTGCATGAGATGCAGGGGCTCGACTTTGCCAACGATCATCTCGACGCGTTCTTCAACGCCAGTGTGGATGCGGGCATCGCGCTGGCAAGTTTCGTCGTCGCAGCGGAGGCGGCGGGCCTCGGCTGTTGCCCGATCAGCACGATCCGCAACCGCGCGGCAGAGGCAAGCGATATTCTGGGGCTGCCGGACCACGTTTTTCCCGTTGCCGCGCTGGCCATCGGCCGGCCGGCTGTTGCCCCCCGGATCAGCCCCCGCCTGCCCCTGCGGGCGACGCTTCACCTGGACCGTTTCAACGAGACGACAACCGCAGACATCGCGGCCTACGACGCGGAGCGCGCCGCCGTGCAACCCTATGCAAATCAGCGCCGCACCGACCTTTACGGCACCAGCGACCGCTACACATGGTCAATGGACAAGGCCCGTCAATACAGCCTGCCGGAACGGAAAGGCTTCGCGCAGTTCATCCGCAGCAAGGGCTTCCGCCTTGATTAATGCGCAGCGCCGCTTGGGGCGGGCAGGCCCTCGATCAGCACGTTGACACAAGCGGGTTTGCCGCTTTGCACCGCACGCGCCAGCGCCTCGTCAAGCCCGGCAAGCTCTGTCACATATTCCCCGTGCGCGCCAAGCCCCCTGGCGGCCAGATCATAGCGCGCCCGGCTGAGCCCGCAGCCGATCAGCCGTTCGGGGCCGTAATCGCGCAGCTGGATCTGATGTTCGGCGTTCCAGCGTTCGTCATTGCCGATCACCGCGACAAAAGGCAGCCTCGCGCGCGCTGCCGTCTCGAACTCGGCAAAGTGGAAACCAACCGTGCCGTCCCCCATCAGCGCAAAGATCGCCGCATCCGGCGCCGCAGCGCGGGCGCCCAGAGCATAGCACAGCCCGCCCCCGATCGCCCCGGAAATCCCGTTGATCACCCGGCGATCCGCCCGCGTGGCGGCCTGCGCCCACTGGCCGAACTCACCACCATCACAGATCAGCACGGCCTGCGCCGCCCTGTCGATCTGCCGCTGCACGGCGGCGCATAATTGTGCAGGTGTGATCCGCCCCGAGGGCACCATGTCGGCGGTGCTGAACCCGCGCCGTCCCAGATGCGCCGCCACATCGGCCCGCCACTGGTCGTGCCCCCCCTGCCCGGCCTCGATCAGAACACCGAGACTGTCACGGGGATCAGCGGCGAAACAGGCGGCCAGCCGATTGCCAAGATTGCGATGCGCCCGGTCCCGCTCTGCCGTGCTGGCCTGAACAACCATCCAGCGGCAATCGGTATGGAACGCCGCCGCGCCGCCAAACCCGAGGGTAAAGTCGATCCGCTTGCCCAAGGCAACGACAAGGTCGGCCTGCCCCAACGCCTTGCCGATATCGCCAAGCGCCGGGTCCTTCAGGCCGCGCGGGCTTTCCATCACCACAACGGCCGCGCCAAGGGCCGCTTCCAGCGCCGCCAGCCTGCCCGGATTGCGTGTGGCATTCATCGCGGGGCCACAGATGATCAAGGGCCGCGCCGCTCCGGCGACGGCCGCCGCAATCGCCGCCGCATCGGAGACCGACAAACCCATCGGCTCTTTCGTGACCGCGTGGGGCACATCGACATCGCCCACATCCGCCTCGACCAGGTCAAAGGGCAACGCCATATGCACCGGCCCCGACCGCCCCGAAAGCGCAACCCGCAAGGCACGCGCCGTCTCAACGCCGAAATCCGCCGCGCGGATCGGACGGAACGACAGCTTGGTCACCGGCGCTGTCATCGGCACCTGGTCAAGCTCCTGGAAAGCGCCTTTGCCATCCTGACCGATGGGAGAATCGCCGGTCAGCAGCAGCACCGGCGTCTCTGATTCAGAGCAGGTGAACAGCGGCCCCAGCGCATTCGCCGCCCCTGCCCCCGCGGTCACCAGGGCCACGCCCACAGTTCCGGTCAGCTGCGCATAGGCCTCCGCCATGAACACCGCCGCCGCCTCGTGACGGGTATGGACAATCTCTATCCCGGCATCGAAACAGGCGTCGAAGATCGGCATGATCTGGTTGCCCGACAGCGCGAAGATGCGGGTGATACCGGCGGATGCCAGCGTTCTTACCAATAGATCTGCACCGCGCATCATGTTCTCTCTCCCTGTGATCAATCCCGCCGCGACCTGAACGTATCCTTTCGGCCCCGTCCATCCCCTTTATGGCAACCCCTGCCGCAAAGGCCCCGGAGGGCATGACGAACTCACAAAGTCCCGATCACCCCAAAAACGCCTTCGACAGCGAGTGGTGGTGAAATTGCACCATGACGTTGGTGCTATGGCACCTTCTGCCTTGGCAAGCTGCGCTGGATGGACGGGCACCCGGGCCCAAGCTCCGATATCGGCCATGCGCGACTGAACCGGTCGCACCGCGGCCCCGGCATAGTGCAGGCCACACGCAGCGCCGATGAACGACAGCGCGGGCGTGCCTGATCGTTGCTCACCGGGCGGTTCGCGCTGCAGTGTTCGCACCAGTCATGTTCCGAGGTGCGTCTCGATCTTCGAGGTCTTCCCACCAGCTTCCCAACGCGTCGATCAGCGGCACCAGATCATGTCCGTCGGCGGTCAGATCATATTCCACCCGCAGCGGGTAGCCGCTGAACTCCGTGCGCTGGACGATCCCCGCATCCTCCAACTTCCTCAGCTCCAGTGCCAGCATCTTATGGGAAATCGTCGGGTTGTCGCGGCGCAGATCGCTGAACCTCCTGGTGCCTGTCTTCAAGTAATAGATGAGCAGCGTTGGCCACCGTCCGCTCAGGACTTGCATGACCTCTTCGATCGGGCATCGCGACACAAGATTTTTCATTGGTACCTCATGGTTACAAAAAGGTGCGTAATTTACCCCGCGGCACATGGCGGTATGTTTCGGGTTCGCTGCGCAGCGTGATGACATGAGATTACGGAGTATAAATCATGGAACCGATTCTACTTTATGGCTTCCCGTCTGGAAGCTCCATGGGGCTTGTCGCAGCTCTTGAATGGTTGGCGAAACCCTACCGTCTTTGCCGTGTCGATATGTTCGGTGAGATGCGCGACCCATCCTATCTGCGCATCAATCCGCGGGTTGAGACGCCGGTCCTCATCACCGACAACGGCGAAGCACTGACTGAAACTCTGGCGATAGCATCATGGCTGGAAGCCAGGGATTCCAAGCGCAGCATCAGTTTTGACCCGCTGTCGAGAGAAGCCGACCGGATGCATCAGTTGATGGCTTTCATCAACACCGGCTTTACAGGATCGTTCGGACCGCTTTGGGCGGCCATGGAAATGGCTGACATGAATGAGGCGACACGATCTGCACTCAGTGAGTGGGGTCGGGACGGTGTTTTCGAACGCCACGACAAGCTTGAAGAGATGATCGGGGACAGCACGTTCCTGATCGCGGATCACCCTACGCTGGCTGACGCCCTCTTGGTCGGTGTCGCACGTTGGCTCGATTTCCACGAACTGGCTGACAAAGGCCGCTGGCCAAAACTTGCCGCTGTTCGTGCGCGAATTGAAGCGCTTCCGGCAGTCATCCACGCGACTGCACTTGAGAACGGGGATATGAACCCGGGGAGCGGCGCGTGTTTGGGCCACATCAATCTCACCGAGGTCATTGAGCGGTTTGGTAAATAAACGCTGCGAGCGCGGGCTGAGAAACGTCATCAGCCCGCGCTCAACAATGGCGCCGCGCAACTGCGACGCGAGGGTGGCGCATTTGCTGAATCATGTCGGCGGGCCGTGCCAGGCAATTCCGACCTAAGTGCCAAGCATCTCTGACCCAAACCAGACTTTGCGCGTGGTATGGGTCAAGGACGGGTGAGCGGACGAAACCGCCGTTCGATCACTGGCACCCAGGCCCGGAACAAGCCGAAGGCGCCGGGCCATCGCCTGCCCGCCGGTCGGGTAGGCGATTTGGTGAGGCTGGGTGTTCCCATGATAGGGCTCATCAATGCTGAGAAATAAAGTGGCATGAGCCAAGGTCAGTATCGCCCACCCCGGGCAGGCGACGGCCCGGCTTGCGCTTTGCGTCACTTCGGGCTCGTTCCCGCCATTCGCTGCAATTTTCACGAATGCCGCTTAGCCCCTGCCCCGTCCTCCGAACGTAGCGCCGCGCTCTGGGTCAGTTATCTGTCACAAAAGTCGGTTTTGCTTGGCATCTGACAGGGGGGTAGTGGCGGACCGAGGAGGATTCGAACCCCCGACCCCTTGATTCGTAGTCAAGTACTCTATCCAGCTGAGCTATCGGTCCACTGTCGGGCGGTTTAGTGGCCCGCGCGGGGGTTTGCAAGCCCCAGTTTTGACCTGTGGCAGATTTCCTGGCGGTGTCAGACGGCGGCGTCGCCCTTGGGCAGGCAGACCGCAAAACATGTACCGGTTTCATCGCTGCTCAACAGGGACAATTGCCCGCCGTGGCCGCGCACCAGTTCCGCTGCGATGGCCAGGCCCAGCCCGGTGCCGTCCTTGCGGGTGCCGCCCTGGAACGGCTTGTACAGAAAAGTGCGCGCCTTGGGCGGCAGGCCGGGGCCGGTATCTGCCACCTCGATGTTCCAGCTGGTCTCGTTTTCGGATGCCCGCAGGGTAATTTCGCCCCCCGTACCGGCAGACATCAGCGCCTGCCGGGCATTACGGGTCAGGTTGCTGAGCACGCGATACAGGTGTTCCGGGTCTGCGCGCACCTTCAGGCCGGGGGCAACATCGGCAACAAAGCTGATCTGCGTGCTTTGCGTCGCCAGGCGTTCGTTCTCGATCACCTCTTCGACCAGGTCGGCAAGCGGCACCATGGTCAGGGTCGGCCCCGGTTCTTCCGCCTTGCCGAAGGCCAGGGTGCTTTCGCACAGATGGACCGCGCGGGTGATCGACCCCACCAGCTTGGGCGCCAGCCGTTTGACCGCCGGATCCTCCGAAGTTTCGATGCGGTCGGTAAAGAGCTGCGCGGTGGTCAGGATATTGCGCAGGTCGTGGCTGATCTTGCTCACCGCCGCGCCAAGCTGCGCCAGCCTGTCCTTCTGCTTCAGCGCCTGGGTCAGCTCCGTCTGCAGGGTGCGCAGGGCGACTTCGGCTTCGCGCAACTCGGTCACGCCAGCCTTTGGTTCGATGATGCGGCGGGCGTCCTCGGGGGCTTCGGCATAGCGCTGGATATGGCCCACCACGCGTTTCACGGGTTTGAGGAACATCGCCCGGATGGTCAGGAAGAGCAGGGTCGCGGTGATTGCGGAAATCACCGCCGAGAGAATCAGGATGCGCAGGCCATAGTCGATCATCGCCATGCGCAGCGGTGCCGTTTCCATCGTGATCTCGATCAGCAGACCCGCATCCCGGACCGGCGCCCCGATGACACGGATCACTTCGTTTTCAGGCCGGAAAAGGCGCATCACCGCATCCCGGATCAATGTCATCGCGGTGGCATTGCGCAGATCGAAGGTCTGCGAGATCGCCTGCGGCATCTCGGAAGACAGCATGAGCTGGCGCACCGCGTCACGGCGCAGGACAACGTTGAACACCTCTGCCGTTTCCAGCAGTTCCGCCTCGAGCGCGGGGTCCAGCATATCGTCCGCGAGAAGCGCCAGTGAGGCGATCTGCGCCCGCTCCAGCCGCTGCAGCATGTAATCCTCGCGGAACCGCGCGATGGAGGGCACGAAGATCAGCACTTCGGCCAGCATGACAAAAACACTTGTCAGGATCAGCAGGCGGCCGGACAGGGAATTCAGCATGCCTGCGTCACCCCCATGGGACGGCGGGCGGGCTGTCGCGCCCCGGCGCGCAGGCCCCCGTTGTCACGGCACACATCGCTGAACAAACCGCACCACCCGCTTTACAAGATCGCTTTCGAACAGGCGCGGGCTGAAATAGGCCCCCGCCGCACGTTTGTTGACTTCACCGATTGTCGGATAAGGAGCCACCATGGCTGCAATCTGGCTCATTTTCATGCCGTTTGCCAGAGCCAGCGCCCAAAGGCCGATCAGTTCTCCCGCCTGATGGCCGACAATGGAGGCGCCCACGGGCCTGCCCTTGACCACCATGACCTTGATAAACCCTTTGGTCTTGCGCTCCGCCAGGGCGCGGTCGTTGTGTTCATAGTGGAACCGGACCACCTCCAGCCTGTCGCCGTGTTTTTCCCGCGCCTCGGCCTCGGTCAATCCGACCTGTGCCAGTTCCGGGTCGGTATAGGTCGCCCAGGGAATATGGGACGTCTTTGCCCGGGACGGCAGGCCAAACAGCATGGAACGGATGATCACCCCGGCATGATAGCCTGCCACATGGGTGAATTGCAGCCCGCCGGCCACATCCCCGATGGCATAGGCCTTGCGGTTGGTGGTGCGCAGCGATGCATCCACCTTGATCCCGTTTTTGGCCGACTCGATCCCGGCCTTGTCGAGATCCAGCTTGTCGGTATTGGCCTTGCGCCCCACCGCGATCAGCAGGTGAGAGCCCTTGAATATCCGGCCATCCTTGGCCTCGACCTCGATCTTGCCCGCCGTGCCGCGCACTTCGGCGGCGGTGGCGTTTTCCTCGATCACCACGCCCTCGTCGCGCAGGGTGTCCAGCACGACGCGGGCGGTTTCCGGGTCGTCCTTGCCCAGCGCCTTCATCCCTTCGATCACGGTGACCTTGCAGCCCAGACGCAGATGGGCCTGGGCCATTTCCATCCCGATGGGGCCCCCGCCGATGATCAGCAGATGTTCCGGCTTCTCGCGCAGGGCAAACAGCGTTTCATTGGTCTCATAGGGCACTTTGTCCAGCCCGGGAATGGGCGGCACCAGCGGCGATGATCCGGTGGCGATCACGATGCGCCGGGCCTTGATCACCGTATCGCCTGCCTGCACCTCGTCGCGGGAAATGAAGCGCCCATAGGCGCGGATCACCTTGACGCCCAGGCCTTCGAAACGTTCCTGGCTGTCCACCGGGGCGATCTGCGCGATCACATCGGCGACGTGATCCTTGGCGGCGGCGTAATCCGCGGTGCCGGGGGCGTTGGCCACGCCGTATTGCGCCGCGTGGCGCTGCGCATGGGCCGCCTTGCCGCTGGCAATCAGCGCCTTGGAGGGCACGCAGCCGTAGTTCAGGCAATCACCGCCCATTTCATGGCCTTCCAGCAGGACCACATCGGCCCCCATCTGGACCGCACCCGCCGCGACGGACAGGCCGCCGGAGCCTGCGCCGATAATCAGAATGTCCGTCTTGATCCGGTTCATTTCAATACATCCTTCCGGCCCGTGGCCCATTTGAGTGTGGCGGGCAGCAGGGACAATGCGCAGAGCCCGAGGATGGGGAACAAGATATGCGGCTCAAAGATGATGCCAAGGTCCGGCGTTTCTCCGCGCGCGAAAACCGCGCCGAGCCCTGCGCCGACGGAGGTATAGACAACAGCCCCCGGCATGATCCCGAAGAAGGTGGAGACCACAAAGCGATGCAGCGGCACCGCCAGCAGGGCCGGGATCAGATTGGCGACAAAGAAGGGCACCACAGGGACAAGGCGAATGAAGAACAGCATCGACCATTGGTTTTCGTCCAGGCCCTTGCCGATCTTGGACACCAGCCCCTCTGAAGCCTCCAGCCGCGCCTTGAGCGCCTGCCCCAGCCCCATGCGCGCGGCAAGGAAGATCAAGGTCGCGCCGATGGTGGCGGCTGTCACGTTGAACGCGGTGCCCAGGACGGTGCCGAACAGGAAGCCCCCGGTCAGGGTGGCGATTGTGGCCCCCGGCAGGGAAAAGGCGACGATGCCCACATAGGCAGCCATGAAGAGCAGCGCAGTTACCAGGTAATTGCTGTCCCGGAAGGCAATCAGCGCCTCGCGGTTGTCGCGCAGCGTGTCAAAGCTGAGGTAGTCGCGCAGCGTGAAGGCACCGATCACCGCCGCGACGGCAATCGCGATCAGGGGCACAATGCGCGCCCGCTGCGATCCGGTGTGTTTTCCGTCGGCCCTGTCCGCCATTTCCGTTTCTCCGCCGCAACCGGCCTATCTGCCTGCCTCACAGATGATCCGGAACGCGGCCCGCGCCTAGCCCTATCACGGCCCCTTGAACCAAGGTGTGCTTTTCGGGGGTCTTTCGTGAAAGATCGGCCTGAATTGAAATATATACCAGCCGCGACGGATAAATTGTTGCAAGAGAGGGGGGAAAACCCGCTTGCAGGGTTTGACTTGCCCGCGCATCCTGACTAGAGAGCGGGTCTGAATTGACGTGACGGGCCGAATCTGCGCCCCGAATGACCTATTGGAGATCGACGCGATGAAACGCACCTTTCAACCTTCGAACCTTGTCCGCAAGCGTCGTCACGGGTTTCGTGCGCGCATGGCCACCAAAGCGGGCCGCAAGATCATCAACGCACGCCGCGCCCAGGGCCGGAAGTCGCTGAGCGCGTAAACCGCGCAGCGTCTTGCAAAGCATGACACCGCCGGAGGCCCCCGTGGATGGCAGCACTGCCAATCCGGGGAACAATCCTCCGGCGGTTTCTTTGCGTCTGCAGGTGCTGAAAAACCGCGCCGATTTTCTGCGCGCCTCCCGCGCCAGCCATGTCGCGATGCCCGGTTTCGTTGTGCAGATGCGCCGGCGCGAGCCGGATGAAACCCCCGATCCGGATGTCATTCGCGTCGGGTTTACCTGCTCCAAGAAGGTCGGCAATGCAGTGGCCCGCAACCGGGCAAAACGACGCCTGCGGGAAATCGCGCGTCTGTCCTTGCCAGCGCTGGGCCAGCGGGGGCATGACTATGTGCTGATCGGTCGGCGCGGGGCCACCGCCACCCTGCCCTTCGCGCAAATGCAGTCCGACTTTGCCCGTGCCCTGGGCAAGCTGCACAGGCCGCCCGCGTGACCGCCCTTGCCCGTATCCTGGCGCTGCCGGTGCGCGCCTATCGGCTGGTTTTCAGCCCCTGGGTCGGGTTCAACTGCCGGTATCAGCCAACCTGCAGCGCCTATGCATTGGAAGCGCTCGAAACCCATGGGGGGCTGAAGGGCAGCTGGCTGGCACTGCGCCGGATCTTGCGCTGTCACCCCTGGGGGCGCAGCGGCTATGATCCCGTGCCGCCCATGTCGCAGGACCACGGGCCGCACTGAGGCCTGAGCCTGCCGCCATGCCAACGGGATCGGGAGAGCTTCGCCTCTTACTGCCGGCGACATGCGGCCTGCCCCACCTGCTGAGCCATGCGGCCCCCCGTGACACCCTCCCGTGTAGACATGTCAAAAATGACATGTCATCATTTGCAGGACTGTCGGTATGAACTGATGACGACGCGCAGGGGCAAGCGGCATCTGTAGCGCGCCGCAGTACCCCTGCGCCTGCCTCATCCGCTCAACACGCTGGAATATATTGTTTACAGCGTCCCGCCTTTAACCTGATACACCCAATATCGCCAATGTCCCGAGAGCGCGAAGCGCGGCAGGGTATCGGCGATTCAAGTTTAAGGCGGGGCGCTCTAATTTGCCTCCGGGTGGTCAAATACGCCACAAACCGTTCCAGGACTGCAGCCCCCTGGCAGCCTTACACGCCCCTTACGCCTTCAACACCGCGTCCCCGTTGGTGATCAGCCGGGTCGGCATATCCGCCGCCGCCGTTCCCGCAAGTGTCAGCGCCACATCCTTGAAAAATCCGTCATCGCCGAAATAGAAGCGATGCGAAATCTGCGCACCCTTCTGGGGAAAGGCCGCATAACGCTGCGTGGCATCGACATCGACCTGATCCTTTTCAACCAGATCAGGCAGCCCTTTGCGCCCCGCGCGCCTCTGGCCCCCGTTGATGAAATCCCCCGCCAATTGCAGCACCGCATCATTGCCGTTGTAAAAATTCGTCAGGCGGTTGGACCGACGGTCCATCACCAGACTGCCCCATGTGCCCTTGCGCATCCATTCCACATCCACATCCGCCGCCGCAAAAATCGCCTGATCCACGTCCCATTTGCGCGCGCCGGGCGCATCACCAACACCGGAGAACCCGCGCAGCGTCAGGTAAGCGCCCATCGAATGGGCCAGCACATGCAGCTTGAACCGGGGGTTTTCATTCAGGAAAAGACCGATCGTTTCCGTCACCAGGTAGGGCGCAACCTTTTTGGCGTCATTGCGGTCGGAATCATACGCCAGCACATTCCCGTCGCTGGGCCAGTCAAAGCCGACCACCGCACCGCGATAGCCATGTTTGCGCAACCCCTGCTCCAGCGCGGCCAGCCGGTGCAGCATGGTTGTCTGCGAGGTATTGAACCCATGAACGAAAAACAGGATCTCGCGGCTCTGCGACGCGCGCAGAACCTCCCGGTGCCAATCCGCGCGTGAAATGATGCCCCCCTTGCTCACCGCCCCCGCAGAGGTGGTGATCTGGACATAGCGGGTCAGTGCCGCAGCATTATTGGTGAATCTGTTCGTCTGGGCGTTATAGGTCCGCCGGCTTGCAAAAAGCGTCATGTCTCAAATTCCTTTATCAATAGGGTCGGCAATAAGTGGTAGCCTAGCATATTTTCGCCTTTAGCGCGAAACCTTCCTGCCCCGCGCATCGCGTCCTTGAACGCCTTTGGGCAATGGATTACTGCGATCACATGCTCGACCAACCCGAAGAAATCCACGCGCTGTTTCAGGGTGCGCCCCAGACAACGGAGTTCAGGAAACTCCGCAAGCGGATCGTGCGCGCCACGCGCGAAGCGATCGAGCAATATGGCATGATCGCTCCGGGCGCGCAGGAACCCGACGCCCCCCGCGCCCGCTGGCTGGTCTGCCTGTCGGGCGGCAAGGACAGCTATACCCTGCTGGCGGTTCTGCACGAGCTGCAATGGCGCGGGCTGTTGCCGGTCGACCTGCTGGCCTGCAACCTCGATCAGGGCCAGCCCGGCTTTCCCGCAACGGTCCTGCCCGCCTTTCTGGAAAAGATGGGCGTCCCGCATAGGATCGAATACCAGGACACCTATTCCATCGTGATGGACAAGGTTCCGGCGAACCGTACCTTCTGCGCGCTGTGTTCGCGGCTGCGTCGCGGCCACCTCTACCGGATCGCGCGCGAGGAAGGCTGTTCCGCCGTGGTGCTGGGACACCACCGCGACGACATCCTGGAAACCTTCTTCATGAACCTGTTTCACGGCGGGCGCCTGGCCACGATGCCGCCCAAGCTGGTGAACGAACAGGGCGATCTTTTCCTCTATCGCCCCCTCGCCCACGTGGCCGAGGCCGATTGCGAGAAATTCAGCGCCGCGATGCAATACCCGATCATCCCCTGCGATCTTTGCGGCTCGCAGGACGGGTTGCAACGCCAGCAGGTCAAGCAGATCCTCGACGGCTGGGAAAAAAACAGCCCCGGCCGACGTCAGATCATGTTCCGGGCGCTGATGAACGCGCGCCCCTCGCATCTGCTGGACCCCAAACTGTTCGATTTTGCCGGCCTGTCGCTTGATCCGCAGACTTTTAGCTAAAAGAACACCACCTTTTCGGGCGACATTAACCCCCGGCTCATTCCGCGCAGGCTAAGCTCCTGCAGATGCAGCGGACGCATCTTACGACGAGCGGGGAAGCACCAATGGCGCGACGGCGGGCCAGGACACTGGCAAGATGGCAAAATCATCTCACTTCCGCGCTGAACGGGCCCGGCGCTCTGGTCATTCTGCCGACCCTGACCCTGGCCGTCTACATGGCTGCCGGCGAAACCGGGCTGATCTGGTTTTCGCTTTCCATGCCGGGGCTTTATCTGATTTTCGGACAGGGCGCCTTGCGGTTTCGGGCCTCTGATCCCGCGGTGCCGGGCATTCTGACCCGTCAGGCCTTTTCCGAGATCGTCAGCCAGACCCTGAAACAGGCCCATGCCGACGACAGATTTGCCGTTATCTATGCCATCGCATTAAGTGAATTCGACGCGCTTGCAGACCGATACGGTCAGGCCGCCGCCGACACGGTTGTCCAGCGCACCGGTGAACGGCTGATCGCCACATTGCGCGACGTGGACAGTGTTGCGCAGCTGGGCGACGCCCGGTTCGGCATCTGCACGGCCCCGCTGCGCCATCTTGATCTGGAAACCTGCATTCAAATGGCGTCCCGCCTGCAGACCGCCCTGGAAGAACCCGTGGCCATCAACGGCGTCAATATCTACGTCTCTGCCAGTGTCGGATTCTGCCAGCATACGCGCGCGCCCGACAGCGGCGGCGACGCCTGGATGCGCGCCGCCGTCACCGCCCTGCGCGAAGCGCAACACCGGGGGCCTTCCGCGATCCGGGCATTTTCCGATCAGATGCGCATCGCCATCGAAACCCGCGAAGAGATCCGCGATGACGTGGTCAAGGCGCTGGATTCCGGCCAGATCCAGCCCTGGTTTCAACCCCAGATCTCCACCGACACCGGAGAGATCACCGGTTTCGAGTCGCTGGCCCGCTGGCATCATCCGCAGCGTGGCATCCTGCTGCCCAAGGATTTCCTGCCCGCCATCGAAAGCGCCGGTCTGCTGGAACGGCTGACCGAGGTCATGATGTACCACACCTTTGCCGCGCTCAAGGCATGGGACGGTGCGGATGCCCATGTGCCCCAGGTCGGCGTGAATTTCACAAGTTCGGAACTGCGCAATCCCCGTCTCACCGACAAGGTGAGATGGGAGCTCGACCGGTTCGATCTGACCCCGGACCGGCTTGCCGTCGAAGTGCTTGAGACGGTGGTCGCCTGTGCGCCGGATGACCTGATTACCCGCAATATCAACGCGCTGGGCGCAATGGGGTGCCGCATAGATCTGGATGATTTTGGCACCGGCCATGCGGCGATCACCTCGATCCGGCGGTTTTCGGTCAGCCGGATCAAGATCGACCGCTCCTTCGTGATGAAGGCCGACCGCGACCCGGAACAGCAACGCATGATCAGCGCGATCCTGACCATGGCCGAAAGGCTGGAGGTGGAGACCCTGGCGGAGGGCGTCGAAACCGTGGGCGAACACGTTCTGCTGGCACAACTGGGTTGCGACCATGTGCAGGGCTACGGCATCGGGCGGCCCATGCCATTCGACCAGACCCTGGACTGGATCAGCCGCCATACCGCCAAACTGGCCGACACCCCCCGTTTCATGGATGGCAAGAGCGGCTGACCGCCTGAGGCGGCACGGGGCCCTCCCGCCCTGTCAAACCAGCCTGCAGGGCCTGCGTCGGATCATCGCGCAGACCGGAGGTTTTGCCCGAATCCGCTTGACCTCTGGGCCTCAACTCTGTTCAACCCACCCAGATCAAAAGCATCCCGAAGGTGGCGGTCCCCATGGACGAACAGAACAAGAATCTCATTCTCGCGACGGCACTCAGTTTCATCGTGATCCTTGCGTGGTTCGTGCTGTTTCCACCACCTGAACCGGACCCCGCCCTCGATAGCACGACACCGGCGACCCAGCAGACCGCTGACGGAACCGTGCCCGTGGCACCCGCCGATCCCGCAACCGCACCGATTTCGGGCGGGGACGACACCACATCGAGTGTTTCGCTTGCCGATGCGCCCCGCGTCAACATCGAAACACCGCGCCTGACCGGCTCCATCTCGCTGGTCGGCGGCCGGATCGACGATCTGAAACTCAAGGATTACCGCACCACGCTGGACGCCGATGCGCCCATCGTCACATTGCTGTCCCCCCAGGGCACGACGGACGCCTATTATGCCCTGCAAGGCTGGGCCGCCGGCACTGGCATCGACCCGACATCGGTCCCCGGCCCTGACACGGAATGGTCGCTTGCCGAAGGCGACACGCTTGGAGTCGATTCCCCCGTGACCCTGACCTGGGACAACGGCGCGGGCCAGGTCTTTACCCGCACCATCGCGGTGGATGACAACTACATGTTCACGCTGGGCCAGGGGGTCACCAACAATGGCGAGGCGCCGATTTCCCTCGCCCCCTACGGCATGATCGTCCAGCACACCCAGCCCGATGATCTGCAGAATTTCTTCATCCTGCATGAAGGTGCCGTATCCATCGCCGATGGTGAATTGATCGAAACCGACTGGGACGACATCTCGGAAGCGGATGCAAACGCGAAATGGGGCCGCCAGGCCATCGTCAAGGAAGATGTGACCACGGGCTGGATCGGCTTTACCGACCATTTCTGGCAGGCGATCCTGATCCCCGATCAGGGCCAGCCCTTTGACGAGGCGCTGACCTACGACGCGCGCTCCGACGTCTATCGCGCCGTCACCCGCCAGCCCACACAGACCGTGGCAGCGGGTGCCTCGGCCAGCATGAAAACCCAGTTGTTTGCCGGTGCAAAGGAATGGGCGATCCTGCGCGACTACGAAGCCGCCGGCGTGCCGAAATTCATCGACAGCATTGATTGGGGCTGGTTCTTTTTCCTGACCAAGCCGATCTTCTGGCTGCTGCACGAGCTGAACAAGCTGATCGGCAACATGGGCATCGCGATCATCGGGCTGACCCTGCTGATCAAGGCGATCCTGTTCCCGCTGGCCTATAAATCCTATGTCTCCATGGCCAAGATGAAAGAGCTTCAGCCGCAGATGGAGAAGCTGAAAAAGGACGCGGGCGACGACCGCCAGAAAATGCAGCAGGGCATGATGGAGCTCTACCGCAAGGAAAAGGTGAACCCGGCCGCGGGCTGCCTGCCGATCCTGTTGCAGATTCCGATCTTCTTTTCGCTCTACAAGGTAATCTTTGTCACCATCGAGCTGCGCCACGCGGCGTTCTTCGGCCCGTTTCAGGACCTCAGCGCACCCGATCCGACCTCGCTGTTCAACCTCTATGGCCTGTTGCCCTGGGCCGCCCCCGAGGCCGGCACGATCATGGCGCTGATCTTTATCGGCATCCTGCCGCTGCTGCTGGGCATCTCGATGTTCCTGCAACAGAAACTGAACCCGGCCCCCACCGACCCCACGCAACAGATGATCTTTGCCTGGATGCCCTGGGTCTTCATGTTCATGCTGGGCAGTTTTGCAAGCGGGCTGGTGGTCTACTGGATCGCGAACAACACCATCACCTTTACCCAACAATACCTGATCATGCGCAGCCAGGGGTACAAGCCTGACCTCATGGGGAACATCCTGGGGTCGTTCCGGCGCAAGCCAAAGCCGGACGCCAAGAAATGACAACGCTGGTTCAACTTTTCCGCCATCCTCTCAAGAGCCACGGCCGCGAAGAGTTGCAGAGCGTGACCCTGACCGCCGGGCAGGCGATGCCCTTCGACCGGCTCTGGGCCGTGGCGCATGACCACTCCAGAGCGGATGGGTCGGAATGGGCACGATGCGTGAATTTCAGCATCGGCAGCAAGGCCCCGAAACTGGCCGCGATCAATGCCATGCTGGCGGAAGATGGCAAGACGCTGACCCTGTCGCATCCGGAACGGCCCGATCTGACCTTTCAGCCCGACAGCGAAGCTGCGCGGCTGATCGACTGGGTGCTGCCGCTGGTCCCGCAGGACCGCGCCCTGCCCGACCGGATTCTGCGCCTGGCGGAGCGTGGTTTCACCGACACCCCGTTTCCCTCGGTCAGCCTGTGCAACCTGGCGTCTCACCGGGCCGTCGCGGACAAGGCGGGCGTGGCGCTTTCCAATCTGCGTTGGCGTGGCAACATCTGGTTCGACACGGGCACCGCATGGGACGAGTTCGACTGGATCGGCAAGGACGTGGCCATCGGCGGCGCGCTTTTACGGGTGCGTGAACCGATCCGCCGCTGCCTGCATACCGCCGCCAACCCCGAAACCGGCGAACGCGACGTGGACACGCTGGGTATCCTCAATTCCTGGGGCCACCAGGATTTCGGCGTCTACGCCGAGGTGATCCAGTCGGGCCAGGTGGCGATCGGCGATGCGATCGAGGTGAAATGATGCAGCTTCCCTTCCCCATCGCAGCAGAACCCGAACCGCAGACCCTGGAAACGGGCCGCCTGCTCTTTGCCGGGGAAACCGTGTTTGTCAAAGGCGTGGTGGCGATGGATGGCCTGCCGCCCGCCGACCGGATGGAGGTCTGCTTTGCCGGGCGGTCCAACGTCGGCAAATCGACCCTGATCAACGCGCTGACCGGCACCAAGGCGCTGGCCCGCGCCTCCAACACGCCGGGCCGGACGCAGGAAATCAACTATTTCACCGCCGGTGACTCGCATTACCTCGTCGATCTGCCGGGCTATGGCTATGCCAATGCACCGCTGCCGGTGGTCGAAAAATGGCAACGCCTGCTGAAACAATACCTCGGTGGCCGCCAGACCCTGCGCCGCGCCTTTGTGCTGATCGATGCGCGCCATGGCGTGAAAAAGGTGGATGAGGAAATCCTCTCCCTGCTCGACAGTGCCGCTGTCACCTTTCAGGCGGTTCTGACCAAGGCCGACAAGGTCAAGGAAAAGGAACGTGAAAAGGTGCTGGATCAGGTCCGCGGCGCGCTGGCGAAACATCCCGCTGCCTATCCCGAAATCATCGTCACATCGTCGGAAAAGGGCTGGGGCATCCCCACGCTTCGTGCCATCATCGCGACGCTGGAATAGTCCCGCCGCCGTTCCCGGAACCCAAGGCATGAGAAAACAAGACATGAACCGCGACTGGATCGCCACCGCCAAAACCCTCAGCCAGGCCCTGCCCTATATGCAGCGCTATGCCGATGCCACCGTCGTGATCAAGCTGGGCGGCCACGCCATGGGCAGCGACGAGGCGATGGATGAATTCGCCCGTGACGTCACCCTGATGCGACAGGTCGGGGTCAACCCGGTGATCGTGCATGGTGGCGGGCCGATGATCAACGCCATGCTCAAGCGGCTGAACATCCAGTCCGAATTTGTCGACGGCCAAAGGGTCACCGACGAGGCGACGATGGAAGTTGTCGAAATGGTTCTCTCCGGCCTGGTGAATGCGCGCATCGTGCAGGCGATTTCCGAACAGGGCGGCCGCGCCGTGGGCCTGTCAGGCAAGGATTCCGGCCTGATCGTCTGCGAACACGAGGACCCGCGTCTGGGTCTGGTGGGCAGGCCGACCCGCGTGAACCCGCGCATCCTGCGCGACATGGCGGACAAGGGGATCATCCCGGTGATCGCACCCCTGGGCATGGGCGACGGGGGCGAGACCTTCAACATCAACGGCGACACCGCCGCCGGGGCCATTGCCGCCGCGCTCAAGGCCGACCGGCTTTTGCTGCTGACCGATGTGGCCGGTGTCAAGAATGCCGAGGGTGAAGTGCTGACCGAGCTGACCGCGGCGCAGATCCGCGAAATGGTCGCCGATGGCACCATCGCCGGGGGCATGATCCCAAAGACCGTTACCGCCCTGGATGCGCTGGAGGGTGGCGTGCGTGCCGCCGTCATCCTGGACGGACGCGCACCCAACGCCTGCCTGCTGGAGCTTTTTACCGAACACGGTGCGGGCAGCATCATCCGGCAGGGATGAACTATGCGGCGCTTCAGCAAAGCGCCCGCGCGCGTCACCTGAGCATCCTTGGCGGCTTTCACCCCGACGCCGGTGACGATGTCCCGCAAGCCTGCCGAACCATTCTGTTGCTTGGCCCTGATGAGCCTGCATTCTGGCCCGCGTACCTAGACAGCCCCGAGGCCATGGACGGCACTCCCGACCCGATGGACCGCTGGTCGCGCCGGGTCATCGGTGCCTGGGCGGAAACGCTTGGGGCACAGGCGCTTTACCCTTTTGGCGGAGCGCCTTTTCTGCCGTTCTATAGCTGGGCCCTGCGCAGCGGGCGGGTCCATGCCGCGCCGGTGCAATTCCTGGTCCATGACACGGCAGGGCTGATGGTCTCTTTCCGGGGCGCGCTGGCCTTTCAGGCGCATATAGACCTGCCCGACAGCCCGCCCTCGCCCTGCCAGAGTTGCGCTGCAACGCCCTGTGTCACCGCCTGCCCCGTTGCCGCGCTGACGCCGGCGGGCTACGACGTACCGGCGTGCAAGGCATATCTCGATACGGCGGCCGGACAGGACTGTCTCACCGGGGGCTGCCGGGTGCGCAGGGCCTGCCCGGTCTCTCAGCGTTTTGGCCGCCTGCCTGCGCAATCCGAATATCACATGCGCCAATTCAAAGGGGCCTGAAATGAAACGCCTGATCCTGATGCGCCACGCAAAATCCGATTGGTCGGGCGAAGCCTTGATCGACCACGACCGCACCCTGAACGACCGGGGCCGTGCCAATGCCCGCGCGCTTGGCGACTGGCTGCGGGATCAGGGCATTGTGCCGGACGAGGTGTTATGTTCATCGGCGATGCGGACACAGGAGACGCTGGCGGGATTGAACCTGCCCGGCGGGATCAAGACCACGATCACCCGCAAGCTCTACCTCGCATCGCTGGACCAGATCCTGAGCCTGTTGCAGCGGGCAACGGGCAATTCGGTGCTGGTGCTGGGGCATAATCCCGGGGTCGGCATGTGTGCCGATGAAATCCTTGCCACCGCGCCGGATCATCCTCAGTTCATCAGCTTTCCAACCGGTGCGACGCTGGTCGCGGATTTCGATAAGGAGATGTGGTCGCAAGTGGGCTGGGGCAAGGGCCATCCCGCCGCCTTTGTCGTGCCACGCGACCTTACGCACTAAAGCGTCCCGCCTTAAACTTGAATCGCCGATACCCTGCCGCGCTTCGTGCTCTCGGGACATCGGCGATACGGAGTGTCTCAGGTTAAAGGCGGGACGCTGTAAGGGCGCCTGCTGATCGCAGACGCCCTTTGAAGCATTGTGTCGGTCGGGCAGCGGCCCTACCTGTGATCAATGACCGAGGATCTGGCTCAGGAACAACTGGGTCCGCGGCGATTGCGGGTTGTTGAAGAATTCTTCCGGTTCATTCTGTTCGACGATCTGGCCCTGATCCATAAAGATCACCCGGTTCGCCACCTGACGGGCAAAGCCCATCTCATGTGTCACGCAGAGCATGGTCATGCCTTCTTCGGCAAGCTCGATCATCGTGTCCAGAACTTCCTTGATCATCTCGGGGTCCAGCGCCGATGTGGGTTCATCAAACAGCATGATGCGCGGACGCATGCACAGGGACCGCGCGATGGCGACACGCTGCTGCTGGCCGCCCGAAAGCTGGCCGGGGTATTTGTCGGCCTGATCGGGGATCTTCACCTTTTCCAGGAAATGCATCGCCGTCTCTTCGGCTTCCTTCTTGGGCGTCTTGCGCACCCAGATCGGGGCCAGCGTGCAGTTTTCCAGGATGGTCAGATGCGGGAACAGGTTGAAGTGCTGAAAGCACATGCCAACCTCGGACCGGATCTTGTCAATGTTCTTGAGGTCCGAGGACAGCACGGTGCCGTCCACTTCGATCCGGCCCTTCTGGTGCTCCTCCAGCGCGTTGATGCAGCGGATCAACGTCGATTTGCCGGACCCGGAAGGCCCGCAGATCACGATCCGCTCACCCCGGTAGACCGTCAGGTCGATGTCACGCAGCACGTGGAAGGTGCCGTACCATTTGTTCATGTTCTGGATCGAGATCGCGATCTCGTCCGATACTTTCATTTGTGTTGCAGCGGCCATGTGTCAGCCCTTTCTTAACGATGATCTGTCGCAAGGCGGCGTTCCAGCCACTGCGAATATTGCGAAATGCCGTAGCAGACGACAAAGAAGAGGATCGAGGCGAACATCAGAAGTTCCCAATAGACCCCGTTCCAGTCCGTCGAGGCCAGGATCGGGCCCCGGATCATGCCCACGATATCAAACAGCGAGATGACCGAGACCAGCGTGGTGTCCTTGAACAGGCCCACCGCGATGTTCACGATGCCGGGGATGGATATCTTGAGCGCCTGCGGCAGGATGATCAGGCGAATGGCTTGCGCATAATCCAGCCCCAGCGAAGACGCCGCCTCGCTCTGCCCCTTGGGCAGGGCAGCCAGACCGCCGCGGATCACCTCGGCGATATAGGCCGAGGAGAACATGGTGATCATGATCACCACCCGCAGGAACAGGTCCACTGTGGATTCCGGCGGAAAGAAATAGGCCAGCATCACGCTTGCCACGAACAGCAAGGTGATCAGCGGCACGCCGCGGATGAACTCGATGAAGACAACGCAGATGCCCTTGATCAGCGGCAGGTTCGACTGACGCCCCAGCGCCAGTGCGATGCCGATGGGCAGGGACAGCGACACGCAGGTCACGCCCAGCATCAGGTTCAGCATGAAGCCGCCGAGGTCCCTGCTGGGGATCGCTTCCAGCATGGCACGGTCCGATGCGCCTGCCGGGATAAGGTAACCCCCGATCCCCCAGACGATGACCGCCGCTGCGATTCCGCCCAGAAAGCCCTTGGCAAAGCTCGCTTTGACCAACCTTGCATAGATCAGGTAGCCCGCGATGAACCCTGCCAGAGCGACCAATGGCGCAAGGATCGTACCGCCCCAGATCAGCCAATAGGCGATGAACGGGTACAGCCCGGTAAAGATCAGCAGCTTGCGCGGCAGGTCAAAGAACAACACCGGTGCTGCGGCAAAGAACAGCAGCAGCAGGGCCAGATTGGGTCGCCAATAGAGTTCAGACGGGTATTTGAAGCCGTAAAGCAACTGGTGCCACCGCTCTGTCAGGACAGAGAAACAGGCAGCGGACCGGCCATCGAGAACCTCGCGGCAGGCGGCCAGGCTGTTGGTGTTCCAGACGCCGCCCAGGATCCAGGGCAGGGTCGAGGACAGGACCAGCCAGATCACATAAAGAGCAGCGACCGTAAGCAGCGCATTGGCCCAGGTGGGAAACAGATTGTCCCGCACCCATTTGACCGGCCCCGCCGCCGTCGAGGGTGGTGCGGCGGGTGGAATGGCCGTTTCGCGGACGAAGGCGACGGATTGTGCATGTGTGTCCGACATTTCAGCGCTCCTTCAGCTTGGCGGCATTGTTGTAGACGTTCATGAACGCCGAGATCAGAAGCGAGATCGTGAGGTAGAACAGCATCAGCAACAGAACGCATTCGATGGCCCGGCCCGTCTGGTTCAGCGTGATGCCGCCCAGCGTTGCCGTCACATCGGCATAGCCCACGGCAATCGCCAGCGATGAGTTCTTGGTGATGTTGAGATATTGCGAGATCAGCGGCGGGATGATCACCCGCAGCGCCTGTGGCAGGACCACCAGGTTCATCACACGTCCGGGGCGCAGGCCCAGGGCCGCGGCGGCCTCTGTCTGGCCCTTGGACACCGCCTGGATGCCCGCACGCACGTTTTCCGCGATGAAGGCACCGGTATAGATCGACAGGGCGAACCAGAGCGCGATCAGCGGTGCACCGATCTTGATCCCGCCGCCAAAGTTGAAGCCCCGCAGTTCCGGATAATCCAGGCCGATGGGAGACCCCATGATGAAATAGGCAAGAATCGCAGGCAGCAGCAATATCCCGACCGAAGGCCAGAACATCGGCAACAGCTTGCCCGTGTCATACAGCAGCTTCGTCGCATAGCGGCGATAGGCAAAGACCCCGATGATGGACAGGACAAAGACAACGACAACCACCAGGGACCCTGCCCCCCAGACCGGCGCGGGCACATAGACACCGCGGTTGGTAAAGGCGAAGGCGCCAAACAACATTGACGACGCCGGATCCTCGCCCCGGAAGGCGCTGGGTGCAGGCATCGAGGCGGTCATCACGGTGAAAATGATGATGATCCAGATCAGCACGGGAATGTTGCGGAAGATCTCCACGTAGACCGCCATCAGCTTGCGCACCAGCCAGTTCGGCGACAGGCGCAGGACACCGGCAATCACGCCAAAGACCGTCGCGGTCACACAGGCCAGGAATGCAACCAGTAGCGTGTTGAGAATGCCGACGACAGCCGCTCTGAGGTGCGTGGACCGGCTGCTGTATTCGATCAGCGTCTGGTTGATATCATAGTTCGAGGCGCTGCCGAGAAACCCGTAGGAGATGTTCAGCCCCGCAGCCCGCAGGTTCTGGATCAGGTTGTTGCCGAGATAAACAATCGCAAGCGCCAGCAGCAGGGCCGCGATGGCCTGCATTGTCAGTGACCGATATCGTGTATCGTTCAACAGCATAGAGAGCCGGAACGACTCCTTCGGAGGGTCGGTGAGTGTTGTCATCAGATTTTTCCCTGTGTCCCATGCCTTGATTTTTTTCACTGTGCCTTTGTGGCACATGCGGCAGGGTCATTATTGGTCGCAGGCATCGCATCGCGCTGATTTGGTGCCATCAGGTGCGAAGGGCGCGGAATGCTCCGCGCCCTCCGGCAGTTCTGTTTAGCGGAACGGCGGGCTGTAGAGAAGGCCACCGTCTGTCCACTGGGCGTTCAGCCCGCGTGCCAGGCCGATGGGTGTGTCTTCGCCGATGTTCGTGGCAAAGATCTCGCCGTAGTTGCCCTGGGTTTCGATGGCGCGCTTGGCCCAATCTGCGTCCAGGCCCAGCATGGCGCCCAGTTCCCCTTCGGTGCCCAGCAGGCGCGCGATTTCGGGGTTGTTGGTCGAGGAAGCCATTTCACCGACGTTTGCGGAGGACACGCCCAGCTCTTCGGCTGCGATCAGCGCGTTCAGGGTCCAGCGGACCACATCGCCCCATTCGCTGTCGCCGTGGCGGACCAGCGGGCCCAGCGGCTCTTTCGAGACGATTTCAGGCAGCAGGACGTGATCGCCCGGGTTTTCGAAAGCGGCACGAGTCGCCGCGAGGCCGGAGGCGTCTGTTGTGTAGACGTCGCAGGCACCGGCAAGGTACTGCTGCTGCGCTTCGGCGTTGGTTTCGATCGGCACCGGCTCATAGCTGATGTTGTTCACGCGGAAGAAGTCCGCGAGGTTCAGCTCGGTGGTTGTGCCGGTCTGGATGCAGACGGTCGCGCCGTCCAGATCCTTGGCCGAGGATACGCCCAGCGCCTTGGGCACCATGAAGCCCTGACCGTCGTAGTAGTTGACGCCGATAAAGTCGAATTTCAGGTCGACATCGCGCGAGAAGGTCCATGTGGTGTTACGGGCCAGCACGTCGATTTCGCCGGATGCCAGCGCGGTAAAGCGTGTCTTGCCGGTTGTCGGGACGAATTCGACAGCTGTCGCATCCCCCAGAACGGCAGCGGCGACAGCGCGGCATACCGCAACGTCAAAGCCTTTCCATTCACCGTTGGCGTCCGGTGCCGCGAAACCGATCAGACCGGTTGTCACGCCACAGTTGAGTTTGCCGCGTGCCTTGACATCGTCAAGCGTAGCTGCGCCGGCAGCGCCGGCAGCCAGACCCGCAACGGTCAACGCACCAAAAATCATAGATTTGTTCATTTTTACCTCTTCCTGATAATCCGCCACGTTTTGGACGGTTGATCCGACAATTCGATGCCGGAGGCGATACTGTGCAGGAGTCCCCATGCTCAGTGTAGGTTAATGTGCTCGGATTCCCGCAAAAAGGTCAAGGGTTAGCCCCCGGGTTTTCGACCGATTGACACGAATGCGGTCTCAGAACGCTCTGCATTGACGCTAATCGGCCTGACTCAGGGCAAACATCCGGCTGGCATGCAAAAAGGCCGCTTTCTTGATTTCCGCCAGCGCTTCGGCGGCATCGTCGCGGCCCCATTGTTCTGCCTGCCATGCCTCGTCCAGCCGCGAAATGTCCCACAGGACCTCTGTATCGCGCGCGCCAAGGGTTGCGGCGAAGCCCAGAACAAGGGACCCCGAGAGGCTGACCAGATCGTGAAAGGCGGCCAGTTCGAAATTGTTCAAGGCATGGGTGCGGGCGCGCAGAGTGTCCAGGGTGGCGGGGTCCTGCGGCTTGTGCATGATGCCGGTGCGGGGCTCCAGCCGCGCACCCAGCACCTCGGCGGCCCAATCCAGCATCGGGTCCCAATGTGCCGCCTGCCGCGCCACCAGTTCCTCCGGCGCTTCGGCACGGTAACACAGAAGGTCGGCATCGCCGTAGTCGGCCAGCATGTCCGCCACTTCGGCATGCTGCACCGCAACCTTGTCGATCGCCGAATTCGCGGTCTTGGTGACCGGCATCAGGTTCGGGTTGATCACCCCCTCCTGCGCGTCCCATTCGGCGGCGACGGCCCTGGCCATCTCTTCGGTGGGCAGGAACAGCGGCTGCTTCGCCGGTGTCTTGACCGGCCTGCCGTCCAATTCGACCGCAAATCCGCTTGCGGCGGGCACAACTGCCGCCTGTTTCCAGAATCTCTTGGCTTTCCAGTCGCTCACGCGGCTACCCCCCAGATCAGGTCCAACGCAGCGGGCAGGGCATCGAAACTGTCGATCACCTGACCCGCGCGGGTCAGGCGCTGGCGGTCATGGTATCCCCAGCCAACGCCGACCCCCGCAATCCCTGCGGCATGGGCCATGTCCATGTCAAAACTCGTATCGCCCACCATCACTGCCCTCTCCGCGGCGATCCCTGTCTCGGACAGGGCGGCCAGCAGCATGGAAGGATGCGGTTTGGAGGGGTGGAAATCGGCGCATTGCTGGGTCTGGAACATGCCTTCCAGCCCGTGCCCCTCGATCAGCTTGTCCAGCCCCCGCTTGGATTTTCCGGTGGCAATGCCCAGCAGCACATCATCCCTGTCGTGCAGCAATTGCAGGGCCGCCAGAGCACCGGGATAAAGCGGCGAAGACTGCGCCACGCCTGCTGTCGCCCGCAAATCCATGTAGGCGGCCTTGTAGGCCCCGACCATGCGCTCATGATCAACGTCTTCCAGCGCCGGTACAAGCCGGGCCATCGCCACGTTCAGTGAAAGCCCGACGATTCCCAAAAGCTCTGCCCGTTGCGGCAAGCGCACGCCAACAGCCTCGAATGCCGCCGCCATGGCCGCCAGGATATCGCCCTGACTGTCGACCAATGTGCCATCCACGTCGAAAATCACCAGGCTGAGGGGCGCGTCGCTCATCCCCAGCCTTCCTCGAACGGATCGTCCGGCACATCGGCGGGGGACCACTGGAACGTCTCCCAGGTGCGGGCCATATGATCGGGCAAGGGGGCCACCAGTTTCAGGACCGCCTTGGTCACCGGATGCTCCACCGTCAGGCTGCGCGCATGCAGGTGCAGCTTCTTGGAGATGTCGCCCCCCAGTTGCGCGCCCCAACCGTCGCCGGGGTTGTCCTGGCCCGACCCGCCGTATTTGCCGTCGCCCACGATGGGATGCCCGATCTCGGCCATATGTGCCCGCAGCTGATGGGTGCGGCCCGTCACCGGGATCAGCGCAGCCCAGCAGGTGCGGCTGCCCGCCTGCGCCAGAACCGCGTAATCGGTGGTGGCCCGCTTGGCCCCTTCGGTGCTGTCGATGTCGGCGGGATGCACCGCGATCATCTTTTCGCCTTCACCGCGCGCCCCGTGACCGCCAGCCTTGACCAGCCCGAACTTGATCTGTCCGTTCTTGGGATGCGGCACACCCGCGATGGCCGCCCAATAGATCTTGCGCGTCTCGCGGTGCCGGAAATTCGCCGTCAGCGCCTGCGCCACCGACCGGGTGCGCGCCATGATCAGAACGCCCGATGTGTCCTTGTCCAGCCGATGCACCAGACGCGGCTTTTCATCCAGATCGAACATCAGCGCCTCAGCCAGCGCATCCACATGCCTGTCAGACTGGCCAGAGCCGCCCTGCACCGGCAGGCCCGGCGGTTTGTTCAGCGCAATCACATGATCATCGCGGTAGATCACGCAGGAGCGGATGAACTTGGCATCCGCATCCGTCACGCGGGTCCGCTTGGGCGGCGGCGGGGCGTCGCTGTCCGGCAAGGGCGGAATGCGCACCTGCTGGCCGACCTCAAGGCGCGTCGCACCCTTGACGCGGCCGCCATCGACACGGATCTCCCCCTTGCGGCACATCTTGTCGATGCGCCCCTGAGATATCTGCGGAAATTGCCGTTTGAACCAGCGATCCAGGCGCTGATCGCCGTCGCCTTCCTGCACGGTCAATGTCTGTACCTTGCTCATCCCAGGATCCCCCGCGAGGCCCAGAGCCCCAGCATCAATGCCGCCACGGACAATCCGACGGAGGCGCATACATAAAGCCCGGCCTGCCCATAGGCCTGGCGTTCGATCAGGGTGACCGTTTCCAGCGAAAAGGCGGAAAAGGTGGTAAATCCCCCCAGAAGCCCGGTCATCACGAAGGGGCTGTAATGGGTCAACCCCTTGTGCGCGGCAAACACCACGAAAGCCCCCATCAGGAAGGACCCGACGACGTTCACCGTAATGATGGCGAGCGGAAAATCCTGCGGGCCGGTCAGCCGCAGCATCGCGACACCGGACAGGAACCGCAGCGCGGCACCGATGGCACCGCCGAGCGCAACAAGAGACAAGGTTGAAATCATGCGGCGTCTGTCACGGTTTGCGGGGCGATTGTCAAGAATTCACGCCCCTGCCCGGCATTTGCACGCAATTGAGCCCCTTTCCTGGCGATCCGCGCCGGTCTTTGCCAGCCCGTGTCAGCGAACGCCAGTCTGTGTCGCGATCACTCAGCGCTCTGCAGCATCAAAACCCGATGGATTTCCGAGAATGACGACATGTCATGTAAGATATGTCAAATAAGACATGTCTTGCATGACATGTCTTCCTTGCTGCCACGGCACCGGCATCGGGCTACTCCGCGCCACCCCGCTTGCTCCTCAGCTTCGCGAAATAGTCCAGCCGCTTTTTCAACTCCCGCTCGAATCCCCGCTCAACCGGGGCATAAAGCGCCTGTCGCGCCACCCCTTCGGGAAAGTAATCCTGCCCGGAAAACCCGTCTTCGGCATCATGGTCATAGGCATAGCCATCGCCATAGCCCTGTTCCTTCATCATCTTCGTGGGCGCGTTCAGGATATGCTTGGGCGGCGGGGCCGATCCGGTTTCCTTCGCCGCACGCCGTGCGCCCTTGTAGGCCACATAGGCCGCATTCGACTTGGGCGCGAGCGCCAGATAGGTCACCGCCTGCGCCAGCGCCAGCTCGCCCTCCGGGCTGCCAAGACGCTCGAACGTTTCCCAGGATTGCAGGCAGACCGCCTGCGCCTGGGGATCGGCCAGCCCGATGTCCTCCACCGCCATGCGGGTGATCCGCCGCGCGAGGTAACGCGGGTCCTCGCCGCCTTCCAGCATCCGCGCAAACCAATAGAGTGCCGCATCCGGGTCCGACCCGCGCACCGATTTGTGCAGCGCCGAGATCAGGTTGTAATGGGAATCGCCGCTCTTGTCGTATTGCGCGGCCCGCCGCATCAGCCGCGCCGCCAGCGATGCCTTGTCCAGCTTGCCCTCGACCTTCCAGGCCACCAGTTGCTCGATCAGGTTCAGCAGCGCCCTCCCGTCGCCATCCGCCATCTCCAGCAGCGCCATGCGGGCGTCGGGCTGCAAGGGCAGGTCCACCCCCAGCTCCTGTTCGGCCCGCCGGGCCATCAGTTCCAGATCGTCAACCGTCAGCCGCTCCAGCACCAGCACCTGCGCGCGGGACAGAACCGCCGCGTTCAGCTCGAAACTGGGGTTCTCGGTGGTCGCCCCCACCAACAGGATCGTGCCATCCTCCATATGTGGCAGGAACCCGTCCTGCTGCGCCTTGTTGAAACGATGGATCTCATCGACAAACAGCAAGGTTCCCTGCCCCTGCCGCCGCCGCAGCTTGGCCGCGTCAAAGACCTTGCGCAGCTCCGGCACGCCGCTGAAAATGGCGCTGATCTGCACAAAATGCAGGTCCGTCTCATCCGCCAGCAGACGCGCGATGGTGGTCTTGCCCACCCCTGGCGGTCCCCAGAAAATCAGCGAGGACAGCGTCCCCGACCCCAGCATCACCGTCAGCGGCGCCTCCGGCCCCAGAATCTTGCGCTGGCCGATGACTTCCGAAATGGCGCGCGGCCGCAGCCGGTCGGCCAGCGGGCGATGCCCGCCGCTTTCCTCTGCATCCCCGGTATCGAAGAGATCTGCCACCGCTCAGACCCGAAACCGCAGAAGGCTGCGGCGATCGCCGCGCTGGATCAGCAGTTCAAACTGCCGCACCTGGCCACCGAACAGGGCCTGCAGATCCTTGGGGTCTTCGATCTCGACACCATTGACCGACAGGATGATATCGCCGCTGCGCAGCCCGACGCGGGGGCCGAACCGTCCCGCGTCCATGACAACAACGCCCGTTGCCTCCAGCGGCAGGTTCAGCTCTGATATCACCGCCGGGTTCACCCGTGCGATCCGCATGTCCGGCAGGATGCTGCGGGCCGGCAGCACCTCCTCGTCGCGCGCGGGCACATCCGGTGCGGCGATGAGCGAGACATCGGCCTCTTTCTCTTCCCCGCCCCGCAGGAATCGCACCGGGGCCTGGCTGCCAAGCCCCGCAACGCTCATCCGGTAGATCATCTCGTTGGGTGTATGCACCGGTGCACCGCCCACACGGGTGATCACATCCCCCACCTGCAAACCGGCCTCCAGAAAGGGACTGGCCGCGTGCAGGCCCGAGATGATGATCCCCCCTGCCCGGTCCAGCCCAAGGGGCCCCGCCATGTCGCTGTCCACCGGCTGGCCGCTGATCCCGGCCCAGGGCCGGGCAAAGGCCACCTCACCCGCGCGGGCCTGCGTGACAAAGGCCTTGACCAGGTCGGCAGGGATGGCAAAACCGATACCATTGGACCCGCCCGACCGTGTCAGGATCGACGTGTTGATGCCGATCAGCTGCCCGGCCATGTCAATCAGCGCCCCGCCGGAATTGCCCGGGTTGATCGGCGCATCGGTCTGGATGAAATACCCCAGCCCCGAATTGCCGCCCCCCGCACCGGAGCGCGCAAGCCCCGAAACGATGCCGCTGCTCACTGTCTGGCCGACGCCGAAGGGATTGCCGATGGCCAATGCCAGTTCACCCACCTCCACCGTCTCGCTGTCGCGCAGTTCAAGATAGGGCAGCGGCGCCTCCGCGTTAATCTTCAATATGGCCAGATCGGCCTCTGCATCCCCCAGCAAGACTTCCGCCGAATACTCACGACGGTCGTTGAGCACGACACGAATTTCCGTTGCCATGCCGACCACATGGTAATTCGACACGACAATCCCGTCCGCGGAGAGGATCACACCCGAGCCAAGCGAGTTCTGGACCCGGGGCCGTTCGGAAAACGGATCGCTGAAGAATCGCTCGAAAAACGGATCGCTCTGCAGCGGTGTCCGGCGCGGGGCCGCCATGATCTTGGCATAGATATTGACCACCGCCGGTGTCGCCTGCTTGACCAGGGGCACGAAACTCAGCTGCATCTGGGCGGCGGATTGCGGCACCTGCTGGGCCAGCGCGGGCGCCGCCACGAGGGCAAGGATCATCAACAGATATCTCATGCCCCAGATATGCGCGGCGAGGGCGGAATGCGCAACTCCCCTGCTCTTTTTGGCAAAAAATATCCCTGCACCACGGCAACAAAAAAAGCCCCGCCAGAAGGCAGGGCTTTCAACGCGCAAAATGCGAAAATTATTATTCCGCGGCTTCTTCCGCTGCCAGGCGGGCCTTGTCGCCTGCACCCTTGGCATCGCGGTCGCGGTCGACGAATTCGATGATCGCCATCGGCGCCATGTCGCCATAGCGGAAACCCGCCTTGAGAACGCGCACGTAACCGCCCTGGCGGTCCTTGTAGCGCGGGCCGAGAATGTCGAACAGTTTCGCCACATAGGCGTCCTGCTTGAGCTTCGCGGCCGCCTGACGGCGGGCGTGCAAATCGCCGCGCTTGGCCAGCGTGATCATCTTTTCGATGATCGGGCGCAGTTCCTTGGCCTTGGGCAGCGTTGTCTTGATCTGTTCGTGCTCAATGAGCGAGCCTGCCATGTTTGCCCAGAGCGCCTTGCGGTGCTCATGTGTGCGGTTGAGGCGGCGGTATCCACGTGCGTGACGCATTTTTCTTCTCCTAATGTGCCCTCTACGGGCGATTTTGCTTTGTCCGGCTGGCGTGCGTAGCGCCAACTCTCCTTGGGGTCAGCGTCACCCGAAGGGAGGCGCGTAACCCGGTCGTTGTCCGCCATCAGGCGGGCGATGAAAGGGCAGGATGCCCGGGGTGCAAGGTGCGCAGTAAATGCGCACCCTACGGGTTCTTAAAAGTTGTCTTCGAACTTCTTGGCCAGATCTTCGATGTTGTCTGGCGGCCAGTCTTCGACGTCCATGCCAAGGTGCAGACCCATGCCCGACAGCACTTCCTTGATCTCGTTCAGGGATTTGCGGCCAAAGTTCGGGGTGCGCAGCATTTCTGCTTCGGTCTTCTGGATCAGATCGCCGATGTAGACGATGTTGTCGTTCTTCAGGCAGTTTGCCGAACGCACCGAAAGCTCCAGCTCGTCGACTTTCTTGAGCAGCAGCGGGTTGAATTCCAGACCGTCGTCGTCGTCCTGACGGGAGGCCGATTCCGGCTCGTCGAAGTTGACGAAGATGCCCAGCTGATCCTGCAGGATGCGTGCGGCGAATGCCACGGCGTCATCCGGCGTGATCGACCCGTCGGTTTCCACCTTCATGGTCAGCTTGTCATAGTCCAGCACCTGGCCCTCGCGGGTGGGCTGCACGTCATAGCTGACCTTCTTGACCGGCGAATAGATCGCGTCGATCGGGATCAGGCCGATGGGCGCATCTTCCGGCTTGTTCTTGTCAGCGCTGACATAACCCTTGCCGGTGTTGACGGTCAGTTCCATATAGACGTCCGCGCCATCGTCGAGGTGACAGATGACGTGATCGCGGTTCAGGATCTCGATACCGGCGGATTCGCTGATGTCGCCTGCGGTGACAACGCCCGGACCCTTGGCAGAGATCGACAGGCGCTTGGGCCCTTCGACTTCCATGCGGATCGAGACACCCTTGAGGTTCAGGACGATGTCGGTGACATCTTCGCGGACACCGGCAACCGAAGAGAATTCATGCAGTACGTTGTCGATCTGCACGGAGGAGATCGCGGCACCCTGAAGCGAGGACATCAGAACGCGGCGCAGCGCGTTGCCCATGGTCAGACCGAAACCACGCTCCAGCGGTTCGGCAACCACGGTGGCCTGACGCGCGGGGTCGTTGCCCGGCTTTACGTCAAGCTGCTGTGGCTTGATCAGTTCGGCCCAGTTCTTATGGATCATGTGTCCCTCCATCCTAGTATCTGCCGCATGTCCGGTCGGCGGATACGCTCGAGGTTTCAAAAAAGCGGTATGGGGCCGCGTGAACACACGCGGCCCCGTCAATAAAGTCGCGCTTAGACGCGGCGGCGCTTGGGCGGACGGCAGCCGTTGTGGGCCATCGGTGTCACATCACGGATCGAGGTGATGTTGAAACCGGCAGCCGCCAGGGCGCGCAGGGCGCTCTCACGGCCGGAACCCGGCCCCTGAACTTCGACTTCCAGAGTCTTCACGCCATGTTCCTGCGCCTTGCGGCCCGCATCCTCTGCAGCCATCTGGGCGGCATAGGGTGTGGATTTCCGCGAGCCTTTGAAACCGCATGTTCCGGCAGAGGACCAGCTGATCGCATTACCCTGAACGTCGGAAATCAGGATCTTGGTGTTGTTGAAGCTCGAATTCACATGCGCCACACCTGCGGCGATGTTCTTGGAGACCTTGCGTTTGGTGCGTTTTGCATCGCGTGCCATGTTCTCAGCCCTCCCTTATTTCTTCTTGCCGGCAATGGCCTTTGCGGGGCCCTTGCGTGTGCGTGCGTTGGTATGGGTGCGCTGACCGCGAACCGGCAGGTTGCGGCGGTGGCGCAGGCCACGGTAGCAACCAAGGTCCATCAGGCGCTTGATGTTCATCTGCGTGTCACGACGCAGGTCACCTTCGACGGTGTAGTTTTCGTCGATGTGCTCGCGCACTTTCAGGACTTCAGCGTCGCTAAGTTCGTTGACCCGGCGGGACAGGTCGATGCCAACGGCTTCGCAGATCGCGCGTGCCGAAGAGTTGCCGATACCGGTGATATATGTGAGGGCGATGGGAACCCGCTTTGCAGTCGGGATGTTAACGCCGGCAATACGTGCCACGTGTCATATTCCTTTTCGTTGCGGGTCCGTCATGCCGGACCCTTTTTTCACAACATAAGCCCGATGCGTTTTGGGCGCGTCGGGCCTGGCTGATCAGGTGATCTTGCGGAACGGAGAAACCCCCTTGCCGCAAATTGATTCGTCGTCAAGATACGGCTGGTTACGGGCAATCCGGACAAGGGTCAAGGCACGAACTGCCCGATGGGCCCGCTTCCGCCACATGCAAGCGGTTTTGCCGGACACGGCGGGGTTTCGCGAACCCGATCGGGGTTTCCCGCCAGGTCAGATCACGGCGCAGAGCAAACGCGCCTCATAGGCCCGCACAGTGGGCCGAACGGTCTTCCACATGCCACGTAAAACGCCGCTGCGCAATTCGGGAAACAGACGGAACAGTTCGCGCCGGGTGGGTTCGTCCACCGCACCGACCGCCCTGTCGCCGGGATTGAAGCTTTCGGTTTCGCTGCCCGCCGCAAAGACGATTTCGTGCCGGTCACACATGAAATGCCAGTATTCGACCTCCGCCAGGTCGCGCACCTCCTGGATCGCCGTGCCATCGACAAGATGGCGGGCGGCCACCAGCGCCTGATCTGTTGCCAGCAGCAATTCGCACCGGGACCCGGAGAACAGGAAGCGGTGGGCGGGCGACACCATGATTTCGCAGAGCGGCAGGCCCTGCCCCAGCGCGCCGGGACGCAAGCGGATGGGAGCAAGTGCCGTGTTTTCGGGTGTCAGGGCGACGCGCGTGGTCGCGATCCAGCGAATCGCCTGGGCGCCATTGTCCAGCGTAGTCACCATGTCGCCCGGGCGCAGGTTCTCTACCGCCACTTCCCCGTCCGGCGTGCGGATCGGCGTGCCACGGCAGAAACAGACGATCCCGTCCGGGTTGGCGGATGCGATATCCGACAGCTCCAGCTCCCCGTTGCCACCCGGCAGCACATCGCGCCCCTGCACGAATGTGGCGGTCCCGGCATCGGCAAAGCCGCCAAGATCGATGGCGAACCTGGGGCCGCCGAAAAGCCCGAAGATGATGTAATCGTCCCCGGCGCCTGTATTGTTGTAGGCATCCGGCGTCGAGAAATTGGCAGAGATGAGCGGCGTGGCCGACGGCACCAGCGTGCCGGAAGCGTTCGGAACGGCAGCATGGATCGCAAAGAACTGGCCATTGCCAATGGTTTCACCCTCACCCTGCGTGCGGATCAGGAAGAAGCGGGAGGTCTCGTCCCCCAGCGTCTTGATGCCATTCAGCCTGATGGTCGAGGTGCCCCCGGGAAAGGTGACATGCGCGGTCGAGAACTGCGCAATCTGGTTTCCGGAAAGGAGGAACTGCTCGCCTGACATTCTGCCCGCACCTTGAAGGGGTCTGACGCCCCTGTTCGGCCCACGATTCTTCGTGGGTCCGATTCAACGATCAGTCAAATTCATGGCAAATTGATGGCAAAACAGATGGTGGCCTGGCGCGCAGGCGAAAAACCGCCGCGCGCCGGCCTGTATTTCAGAAGCGGAGGTTCGCCCCCGTCAGGAATCCAGCGTCGCGGAAATGCTGCGCTGCACATCCTCGATGGCACCCAAGCCATCCACACCGCGCAGCAGTCCCTTGGCGTGGTAATACCCGATCAACGGCGAGGTCTGTTTGTAATAGGCCATCAGGCGCACCTTCAGGCTTTCGGCATTGTCATCCGCGCGCACCGGCTGGCCTGCCTTGCGGGCCTCTTCGGCGCGGCCGACGATGCGGTTTACCAGAACATCATCATCGACCTGCAGTTCCACGGCATGTGCGATGGTTTGGCCCACCTCTTCCATCAGGAGCGACAGCGCATCTGCCTGCGCCAACGTCCGGGGAAATCCGTCAAAGATGAAACCGCCCTTGTTGTCGCCTTCCAGCTTTTCGCGGATCAGGCCGATCACGATCTCATCGGTGACCAGATCGCCACGCGCCATGACATCGGCAACCATCTTGCCCATCTCGGTGCCTGAATCCTTGGCCTCGCGCAGCATGTCACCGGTGGAAAGCTGAACCATGTTGCGGGTTTCAACCAGATGGCGTGCTTGCGTGCCTTTGCCGGCGCCCGGCGGTCCAAGGAGAATAATGTTCATCGGCGTACTGGGCTCCGTTTCTTGCGTGGTTTTCCTTTGCCGGCACCTTTACCGCGCAACTGAGATTTTTCGAGCAGACCTTCGTACTGATGGGCGAGCAGATGGCTCTGCACCTGCTGGATCGTGTCCATGGTGACCGACACGACGATCAGTACCGACGTACCGCCGAAGTAGAACGGAATGGCGAACTGTCCGCGCAGGATTTCGGGCAAGAGCATGACAGCCACCAGATAGGCCGATCCCAGCACCAACGTGCGATTGACCACGTATTCCAGGTATTGCGCCGTTTTCTTGCCGGGACGAATGCCCGGGACAAAACCGTTCTGGTTTTTGAGATTCTCGGCCACTTCATCGGGTTTGAAGCTGACATTGAACGTATAGAAATACGCAAAGAACACGATCATCGCCATGAAGAACAGCAGGTACAGCGGCTGACCGGGGCCGAAGTTGGCCAGCATCCAGGACATGATCGGGCTGGTGGAATTGCCCGAAAACGTGCTGATGGTGACGGGCAGCAACAGCAACGACGAGGCAAAGATCGCCGGGATCACGCCCGCCGGGTTGACCTTGACCGGCAGGTGGCTGGACCCGCCGTCGTACATCTTCATGCCGACCTGACGGCGCGGGTACTGTATGTGGATCTTGCGCAGCGCCCGTTCCATGAACACCACGAACATGATCGTGAGCACCACCATCAGCAGCACGCCCACGATCAGCGCCGGGCTGATGGCGCCGCTGCGACCGGAGGCGAAGAACTGCGCCAAAGCCGCAGGCACTTCCGCGATGATGCCGACGAAGATAATCAGGGAGATACCGTTGCCGATGCCGCGCGCGGTGATCTGCTCCCCCAGCCACATCAGGAACATCGTGCCGCCCACCAGCGTGATCATGCACGACAGCCGGAAATACAGGCCGGGATCGGCGGCGATATCGCCCGCTTCCAGCGACACGGCCAGCCCGTAGGACTGCAACGTCGCCAGCGCCACGGTGCCGTAGCGCGTATACTGGTTGATCTTCTTGCGGCCCTGTTCACCCTCTTTCTTGAGCTGCTCGAGGGCGGGCACCATCGAGGTCATCAGCTGCACGATGATCGAGGCCGAAATATAGGGCATGATCCCGAGGGCAAAGATGCCCATCCGCCCCAGCGCGCCGCCGGTGAACATGCTGACCATGCCGCCGATGCCCTGGCCCGCGCTTTCCATGAAATCGCGTAGCGCCTGACCGTCAATCCCCGGCACCGGAATGAAGGTGCCCAACCGGTAGACGATCAGCAAACCCAGCGTGAACAGGATCCGGTTGCGCAGGTCTGTCGCCTTGCCCAATGCGGACCAGCTGGTGTTGGCGGCCATGTTTTCGACGGCTGATACCATGAGGGGTCTCTTTTATTGTTATGCAAACGCCGCCCCGGCCGTTTTCCGGCGGGCGGCGTTCTGGGAAAACTCGAAGGAACATGTAAGCGGGTCGCGGCCCGCTCACAAGTCTTAAGGTCCGATTACTCGGCTGCTGCCGCCGCAGGTGCTGTGACGGTCAGGGTGCCGCCCGCTTTTTCCACCGCTTCAACGGCAGATTTGGACGCGCCTGCAACCTGCAGGTCGATCTTGGACGTGATGTCGCCCTTGGCCAGCACGCGAATGCCGTCCAGTTCGCGACGGACCAGACCGGATGCAACCAGCGCTGCGGCGTCGATCGCCTTGCCTGCGTCCAGTTTCTTGGCGTCGATGAATTTCTGGATCAGGCCCAGGTTCACAACGGCAAAGCTCTTGCGGTTCGGCTTGTTGAAGCCACGCTTGGGCAGACGTTGGTAGAGCGGCATCTGGCCGCCTTCGTAGCCATTGATCGACACGCCGGAACGGGATTTTTGACCCTTGATACCACGGCCACCCATCTTGCCCTTGCCAGAGCCGGGGCCACGGGCAACGCGCATGCGTTTCTTGGATGCGCCCGGATTGTCGGAAAGTTCATTCAGTTTCATGTCGCTTCTCCTTTTGCCGGAATTGGCCCCCAGCGACGGGAGCGGCCAAACGCGGCGTTTACGAATCTATAGCGGACGCGTCATGCGTCCACCGGGGGCGTATAGACGAGCACCGGCGCAGGATCAAGCGGGGTTGCACATCGCCCCGCGCGGACTGGACGTCACAGCTTGCGGGCCACAACGAAATGACTGGGTGGTGCGGCCGGGTAATTCCCGGTCTCGATAATCTCGAACCCCGCTTCTTCGATGATGCGGTCCAGATCGGCGATCCTGAGAAAGCGGACAAAGGGGGCCTTGCCGATCAGCTGCATCACCGGCAGGACCAAGCGCCAGATGCCCGGCTTCTCGCCCAGACAGACGGTCTTGGTGATCAGCAGCCCGCCCTTTGCGGTCTGGTCCGCCAGCCCCGCCAGCGCGCCCTGCAGGTCCTCCACCAGGTGCAACAGGTTCAACCCCATCACCACGTCAAAGGGGCCGCCCGCATCGACACCGCGCCCGACCGCCATCGTGCTGAAGGTCACATTGCCGACCTCTTGCGCCCGTGCCTTGCCTTGCGCGATGTCGATCATCGTCTGCGACAGATCCGTCGCATGCAAATGATCAACCTGAGGGGCCAGGGCCAGCGCAGTCGACCCTGTGCCGCAGCCGACCTCCAGCACCCTGTCCTGCTGGCGCAGGTAAGACCGGATGCGGTCCAGCGTCTGGGCATAGGCCGCTTCATCCCTGACGGGCTGGCGGGCGTATTTCCTGGCGACACCATCCCAGAACTTTGCACTTGGCTTCATCTTCGTCTCCCTCAGCTTGCCACTCTTTGTGTTGCCACCGGGTAATGCATACGGATCTGCAAGGTAATTGTGGAAAAATGCAGTTTCGATATACGATATTGCATGGATAACGCCCAGATGAGCTTTGACTGGAACCGGGGCCGCGCCTTTCTGGCGACGGCTGAACATGGGTCGCTCTCCGCCGCCGCCCGCGCGCTTGGCCTGACCCAACCGACCCTCAGCCGACAGGTCGCGGGGCTGGAACAGGATCTGGGTGTGCTGCTGTTCGACCGTGTCGGCAAGACCCTGCAGCTGACCGACGCGGGGCGCGACATGCTGGATTATTTCAAACGCATGGGCGCCGCCGCCGAGCGGATATCCCTGGTCGCCTCCGGGCGGTCGACCTCGGTCGAGGGGCATGTGTCGATCAGTGCCAGTGACGTGACCGCCGCCCTTCTGCTACCGGAAACGCTGGCCCTGCTGCGCCACACGGCCCCCGGCATCACGGTAGAGGTCGTCGCCTCCAACGCGCTGAGCGACCTCAGGCGTCGCGAGGCCGATATTGCGATCCGCCATGTGCGCCCCACGCAACACGACCTGACCGCCAAGCTGCTGTTCCAGACCCGCGCCCATTGCTACGCCGCGCAAAGCTATGCCGAAGAATACGGCCTGCCCCGGAGCATCGCGGATTTCGCCCGGGCGCGCATGATCGGCTATGGCGAACCGGCGCATATGCTGCCGCAGATCGCCGCGCTGAAACTGCCGCTGACCACTGCCAATTTTGTCCATTGGTCCGAAAGCGGCGTCGTCGGCTGGGAAATGGTACGCCATGGTCTGGGCATGGGCCTGATGTCCGAAACCCTGGGCGCCCGGACGACAGGGGTTGCGCCGGTCCTGCCGGATCTGGTTCCGGAAATCATCTTTCCCACCTGGCTGGTGGCACACCGAGAATTGCACAGCAATCCGCGCATCCGGCTGGTGTTCGACTTTCTCGCCGATCATCTGCCGCGCTGACAGCTCTCGACACTGCGAGGCGGCGCGGTATCCTGACCCGGCCTTCTTTCTCTCGGAGTATCCCCGATGCCGCTACGCCCGCTCGATATCGACCCTGCCCTGTGCCTGATCAATGGCCAGTGGCAGCCCCCCGCAGGCGGCGCGACCTTGCCCCTGACCAACCCGTCGGACGGCAGCGCGCTGTGCGACATCGCGCGCGGCACGGCGGAGGACATTGACCGGGCCGTTGCAGCGGCAACAGCAGCACATGCCGGGGCCTGGGGCCGCGCAACCGCGCTGGAACGGGGGCGCATCCTGTCGCGGATCGGCGCATTGGTGCTGGAAAACGCCGGCGAACTGGCGCGGCTTGAGGCATTGGACGTGGGCAAACCCCTGAAACAGGCCCTTGCGGATGTGAACGCCCTGGCCCGCTACATGGAGTTCTATGCGGGTGCCGTGGACAAGCTGCATGGCACGACCATCCCCTATCTCGACGGCTATACCGTCTATACCCTGCGCGAGGCGCATGGGGTCACCGGGCATATCATCCCCTGGAACTATCCGATGCAGATCATCGGCCGGTCGGTCGGTGCCGCCCTGGCCACCGGCAATGCCGCCGTGCTGAAACCGGCGGAAGAAGCCTGCCTGACCGCGCTGGCCTTTGGCGAGCTGGCGCGCCGGGCGGGCCTGCCCGATGGCGCGCTGAACGTGGTGCCGGGGCTGGGGGCCGAGGCGGGCGCGGCGCTGGCCGGGCATCCCGGTGTGCACCACGTCTCCTTCACTGGCTCTGTCGGGGTCGGCAAGCTGATCCAGAAGGCGGCAGGCGACAATGTGGTGCCAGTCACGCTGGAACTCGGGGGCAAATCGCCGCAGCTGGTCTTTGACGATGCCGATATTGACGCGGCGCTGCCCTTCCTTGTCAACGCGGGCATCCAGAACGCGGGCCAGACCTGTTCCGCCTCCTCGCGCATCCTGGTGCAGCGCGGTGTCTATGACCGCGTCGTCAGCGCCATGGCCGAACGCTATGCCGCGCTGCGGGTCGGTCCTGCCCTGAGTGATCTGGATGTGGGACCGCTGATCTCGACCCGGCAACGCGACATCGTGCGCGGGTTCCTCGAACGCGGCAGCGATCTGGAAATTGCGGCGCAGGCCACCCTTGGCGATCTGCCAGAGAACGGGGCCTATGTTGCCCCCACCCTCTTTGCCGGGGTCGCGGCGGATCACCCGCTGGCGCAGGACGAGATTTTTGGCCCCGTGCAGGTCATCATCCCCTTCGAGGATGAGGCCGAGGCGCTGGCCATCGCCAATGGCACCGTCTACGGGCTTGTCGCTTCGGTCTGGACGCGGGATGGCGCGCGGCAGATGCGGCTGGCACGCGCCTTGCACGCGGGCCAGGTGTTCCTGAACAACTATGGTGCCGGCGGCGGCGTGGAACTGCCTTTTGGCGGGACCGGGCTGTCGGGTCATGGCCGCGAAAAGGGGTTCGAGGCGCTCTATGGGTTCACCTCGCTCAAGACCGTGGCGGCCTTTCACGGCTAGAAGCCCAGCAGCCGCGCGAGTCTCAGCCGCGCGGCGGCATGGTACAGGATGACCGGGCCAATGATACCAATCGCCATCGCGGCGATCAGGTGCAGCGGCAGGTTCGTGATGCCCCCGGAAATCAGGATCTCCCGCAGGCCTGCGGAAAAAATCGTGTGCGCGAGGTAGATCGGCATCGACAGCGCGCCCAGCAGGGCCAGCCAGGCAAGTGCGGCACCGGGCCGGTCCCCGGCAGCGGCGCAGACCGCCGTGATCGCCAGCCACAGCAAAAGCAGGATCACCATGGTCAGCGGCAGCGGCGGATAGGGCACCGCGGCGCGCCCGATCAACACCACCGCCGCAATAAGGGCCAGTGGCGCCACCCATAGGGGCGGGCGCACCCTGACCAGCCCGGCACAGGCCAGCCCGGCCAGGAAGAAGGGAAAATGATGCACCGCCGCACCGAACAGCAGTGATGGCAGTTCGATCCAGGGCATCGCGAACCCCAGCGCCAGCGCCGCGCCGCCCATGGCCAGCCGGAACCCCGTGCTCCGCAGGTGCGCGGCGGAGAGTGGCTGCAAAAACAGGATCAGGGCAACCTGGATCAGAAAAAGCGCCCAGAGAAACCAGAAATGCGCATGGGGTGGCAGCGGGATCACCGGGAAATCGCTCAGGCTGGTCGGAGAGTTCTGAAGGTCGCCCACCACAACCTTGGTGCCGAAGAATATCCAGGTCCAGATCACCATCGGCCAGAGCAGGCGCATGACCCTGTCGATCAGCAAGGCGCCCACCGGCCTGCGCAGCGCGCTGACAAAGAGCAGTGCCGAAAGGAAGAAGAACAGCGGCATGTGAAAGGCATAGATCGCATTGTCGATCAGCCGGTACATCCCCTGGGATATGGCGAGGCCCGCATCAAAGGCACCACGCCAGACATGCCCGAAGACCACCAACAGAATGCCAACGCCCTTTGCAACATCCAACGCGATGATCCGCATTTCCAAAGACCTTCACTCAGAACAAACAGGACACCCACCCGCCAGCGCAGCTGCATTGCCAAGTCAGTATCAGCTAAAAATAGGGCCGAAGTCGGACAATATTAGACGCCCTGTTCAAAAAGAGCAGGCCATCACCAAAATACACAAGGGATCTGAAAGCAGAACGCCCCGCAGCAACCTGCGGGGCGTTCGATTCTGGTGCCGGGGTTTTTGAAAACCCCGGTCCGGTTTTTTCAAAAAACCGGTTACCCTTTTTCTTCGATGATCTCGACCATATGGGGGATCGAATTGATCATGCCGCGCACGGAAGGCGTGTCTTCCAGCTCGCGGGTACGGTTCATCTTGTTCAGACCCAGACCGATCAGCGTGGCACGCTGTTTTGCGGGGCGGCGGATCGGCGAACCGATTTGCTTTACGACAATGGTTTTCGCCATGGTTTAGGCCTCCTCGGCTACTTGCGAAGATGTTTCAACGGCATCTTCACGCTTGGGCAGAATGTCCGCGACTTTCTTGCCGCGACGCTGCGCCACGGAACGGGGCGACTGCTCTTTGCGCAGGCCGTCCATGGTGGCGCGGATCATGTTGTAGGGGTTCTGCGAACCGATGGACTTGGACACAACATCCTTGACGCCCAGCATTTCGAAAACGGCACGCATCGGACCACCGGCGATGATCCCGGTACCTTCCGGTGCGCTGCGCATCACAACCTTGCCCGCGCCGTGACGGCCGGCCATGTCGTGGTGCAGTGTCCGGCCTTCGCGCAGTTGAACGCGGATCATCTGGCGCTTGGCCTGCTCTGTGGCCTTGCGGATCGCCTCGGGGACTTCCTTGGCCTTACCCTTGCCAAAGCCGACGCGGCCTTTCTGGTCTCCAACGACGACAAGTGCGGCAAAACCAAAGCGCTTACCACCCTTGACGGTCTTGGACACGCGGTTGATCGCCACAAGGCGGTCTGCAAATTCCGGGGTCTCTTCGCGCTGGTTGCGGCGGTTGCCCCCACGGTTGTCATCTCTTGCCATATGGCGTCTTCCTTCTGGTGCGGCGCATCTGCGCCTTTGATTGGTCAATCCTGGTGAACACGAGGTTCCCGGATCATCGAAGGTGCGCAGTGAATGCGCACCCTACAGCTGTTTTGATCGTAGGGTGCGCATTCACTGCGCACCGCCACTTAGATCTTGAGACCGCCTTCGCGGGCCGCATCTGCAAGCGCCTTCACCTTGCCGTGGAACAGGAAACCGCCCCGGTCAAAGTATGCTTCTTCCACGCCGGCCTTCTTGGCACGCTCCGCGATCGCCGCACCAACCTTGGTTGCCGCGTCGATGTTGTTCTTGCCGACCACACCCAGATCCTTTTCCAGGGAGGAGGCGGAAGCGATAGTCTTGCCAGCCACATCGTCGATCAGCTGAACGCTGATGTTCTTGGAAGACCGGTGCACGCTGAGGCGCAGGCGCCCGGCGTTGACGCGGCGAAGCTTGTTCCGAACGCGCAGGCGGCGTTTGATAAACAACTGTCTTTTCGTGTTTGCCATCTTTGCGTTCCTTACTTCTTCTTGCCTTCTTTGCGGAAGATGAACTCGCCCTTGTAGCGGATGCCCTTGCCCTTGTAGGGCTCGGGCTTACGCCACGCGCGGATGTTCGAAGCAACCTGACCAACAAGCTGTTCGTCAATGCCTTCCACAACGATTTCGGTCTGCTTGGGCGCAGAGACGGTCACGCCATCGGGCGCAACATAGTCCACGTCATGCGACAGGCCGAGGTTCAGTTTCAGTGTGTTGCCGGTCATCGCGGCACGATAACCAACACCCTGGATTTCCAGCTCTTTCTTGAAGCCGTCGGTCACACCGGTGACGAGGTTCGCCACCATCGTGCGGGACATGCCCCACTGCTGGCGCGCGCGCTTGGACTTGCCGCGCGGCGTCACGGTGATCACATTGTCCTCGACCGTGATGGTGACATCGTCGGTCGCCTTGAAGCTGCGGGTCCCCTTGGGGCCTTTCACTTCGACGGTCTGGCCGGACACGGACGCGGAAACACCGCTGGGCAGTGCGACCGGTTTTTTACCAATACGAGACATCGAATTCTCCTTAGAATACGGTGCAGAGCACTTCGCCGCCAACATTGGCAGTCCGTGCAGCAGCATCCGACATCACACCCTTGGGGGTGGAGACAATCGACACACCCAGACCCTGACGGACCTGCGGGATGTCATTGGCGCCCATGTAGACGCGGCGACCGGGCTTGGAAACCCGCTTCAGCTCGCGAATGACAGGTTCACCCTCGTAGTACTTCAGGCTGATTTCGATGGCGGGGTGGCCGTCGGCGCCCGTCATCTTTTCATAGCCGCGAATGTAGCCTTCGTCGGCCAGCACATCCAGCACCCAGGCACGCAGCTTGGAAGCCGGTGTCATGACGGTGGACTTGCCGCGCATCTGGCTGTTGCGGATGCGTGTCAGCATATCTGCGATAGGATCGTTCATCTGATGCGCTCCTTACCAGCTCGACTTGACCATGCCGGGGATCTGGCCCGAGGAGCCGAGATCACGCAGCGCGATACGCGAGATTTTGAGTTTACGGTAATAGGCGTGCGGACGGCCCGTCAGCTGGCAGCGGTTGTGCAGACGCACGGCGCTGGAGTTGCGGGGCAGTTTCGCCAGCTTCAGGGAGGCGCGGAAACGCTCTTCCATCGGCTTGCTTTCATCGCTGATGATCTCTTTCAGCGCGGCACGCTTTGCTGCGTATTTCTTGACCAGTGCTTCACGCTTCTTTTCGCGTGCGATCATGGATTTCTTAGCCATATCTAATCCTTCCCCGCGCTCAGGAGTTGAAAGGCATGTTGAAGGCTTTCAACAATGCTTTCGCTTCTGCGTCGGTTTTCGCCGTTGTGGCGATGACGATGTCCATACCCCAGGTCTCATCGACCTTGTCGAAATCGATTTCGGGGAACACGATGTGCTCTTTCAGGCCCATGGCATAGTTGCCGCGGCCGTCGAAAGACTTGCCCGGGATGCCGCGGAAGTCGCGGATACGGGGCATTGCGATCGTGATCAGACGATCCAGGAATTCATACATGCGCTCACCGCGCAGGGTCACTTTCGCGCCCAGCGGCATGTCTTCACGCACACGGAAACCGGCGATGGATTTCTTGGCCACAGTGGTCATGGCTTTCTGGCCTGCGATCGCGGTCAGGTCTTCCTGCGCGCTCTTGGCTTTCTTGCTGTCACGTACGGCTTCGGCACCACAACCGATGTTCAGCACGATCTTGTCGAGGCGCGGGATCATCATGTCGTTCTTGTAGCCGAACTCTTCACGCATCTTGGCGCGGATCTCGTCGCGGTAGACGCTCAGAAGACGGGGTGTGTAGGTTGCAGTATCAAGCATCGATCACGTCCCCCGTGGTTTTTGCAAAGCGCACTTTCTTGTCGCCTTCGATTTTGAAGCCCACGCGTGTCGCCTTGCCATTGGCATCGACGATGGCGAGGTTGCTCAGGTCGATCGGCATCGCCTTGGGGATGCGGCCGCCCTGGCTTTCCTGTGACTGGCGTGTGGCGCGGATGGAAATGTTGATCCCGTCCACAACGGCCTTGCCGGATTTCGGGTCAACAGACGTGATCGAACCCGTCTTGCCCTTGTCCTTGCCTGCCAGAACGATGACCTTGTCACCTTTGCGAAGTTTAGCAGCCATTACAGCACCTCCGGCGCAAGCGAGATGATCTTCATGAAGTTCTTGCCGCGCAACTCGCGCACAACCGGGCCAAAGATACGTGTACCGATCGGCTCGTTGTTGTTGTTCAGGATGACGGCGGCGTTACGGTCGAAGCGGATGGCGGTGCCATCGTCACGACGTACTTCCTTGGCGGTGCGAACAACGACGGCCTTGCGGACGTCGCCCTTTTTCACACGACCGCGGGGGATGGCTTCCTTGACCGACACGACAATGATGTCGCCGACGGACGCGTACTTACGCTTGGAACCACCCAGTACCTTGATGCACTGAACACGGCGTGCGCCGCTGTTGTCAGCAACATCCAGGTTGGTCTGCATCTGGATCATTTGGTTTCTCCCGACCTTTGGGGGGCGATGCGTGCCTGATCCCCAGGGTTTCGATTAACGGTTGGTGCTTCAGGCCTCAGCGGTCTGCAGCACTTCCCAACGTTTGGTTTTCGACTTTGGTGCACATTCGATGATGCGGACACTGTCGCCCACCTTGAATGTGTTGTTCTCATCGTGTGCCCGGTACTTCTTGGACTTACGGATGGTCTTTTTCAGAACCGGGTGCGTGAAACGGCGTTCCACGGAAACGGTGACGGTCTGTGCGTTTGCGTCGGAGGTCACGACACCGGACAAGATACGCTTGGGCATTGGTGCTCTCCTTATTCCGCAGCAGCCGCTTGAGCGGCCTTTTGGTTCAACACTGTTTTCACACGGGCGGCGTCACGTTTGACGGTACGCAGACGCGCGGGGTTTTCCAGCTGGCCGGTGGCTTGCTGGAAGCGCAGGTTGAAGGCTTCTTTCTTCAGATTGACAAGCTCGTCCCGGAGCTGGTCCGGTGTCTTGTCATGCAGTTCCTTGGCGTTCATGGACGCTTTCCTTTCAACATCACCAGCAGGCCCCTAAAGGGTGACCATGATTCTGGTGGAGTTCATGATGAAGGGTGCCAATACGCCGGGAGCCGATTTAACGCAACCCCTGTTGTCGGATTGGGCCATTTTGCGTGGCAACGACCGTCACTCCGCCCCTTCTTACCACTCGCCTTGCCCGCGTCACTGGGGTATCCAGCCGCTATGACCGATATCAGATCCCTCTTCGTGACCCGCCTTTACCATGCCGCCCTGTCGGCGCATGGCCCCACCATCGACCCGGACGAGATGGAGGCCTCCTGTTATTCCATCGCAGAGGATGACGAGGCGGGGCAACAGTGGTCAGAGGACAACGGATACCCCGGCTATACCTCCTATGCCTCGCTGACCGACCTGCCCTACCGCTTTCCGATCTTCAAGGATCTGGTCAAGGCGCTGGACAAACATGTGGCGGGTTTTGCCAGGGATCTGCAATTCGACCTGGATGGCAAGCAGCTGAAGCTTGAGGACCTGTGGATCAACATCCTGCCCGAGGGTGGTATCCACACCGGCCACCTGCACCCGCATTCGGTGATTTCCGGCACGACCTATGTCGCCATGCCCGACAGGGCCAGCGCCATCAAGTTCGAGGACCCGCGCCTGCCGATGATGATGGCCGCCCCCGGACGGCTGAAGGACGCCCGCCCCGAGATGCGCACATTTGCCTATGTCGCGCCCAAGGTGGGTGATGTCCTGCTGTGGGAAAGCTGGCTGCGCCACGAGGTGCCGATGAACATGTCCGAAGACGACCGCATCTCCGTCAGCTTCAACTACAGCTGGGGATGATCTCGCTGGTCAGCGCATCAATGCCCCCGCCGGTTGCTGCGCGGGCGGGGGTCTGGCTGGGTATCACCAGTCGGCGCATCGGCGTTTTCCGATCCTTCGGTGGTGGCGCCCTCCGCAGCAGCCTCATCCGTGCCGGATTGAACCGCTTTATCGCCATCCGGGGGACTGTCCTCCGTCCCCTCTGCCGCAGCGCCATTACCGGACGTTGTCGCTTCGCTGCCCTCGGCGGCATCCTCCGATTGCAACTCGCTCATCCGCCGTTCCGCCTCAAGCAGCGCATTCGACCGCTCCTCTAGGTTCGCGGTCAGCTCGGTCACCATCTGCTGGATCTCCTGCCGCTGCGCCTCGGCCTGTTCCACATCGGTGGCCAATGCGCTGCGCTCTGCCGTCAGCCGCTCGATGTCGGATTGCAACGTCTGCCTGCGCGCCTCCATCTCGGTCAGGCTGGTTTCCATCGTGGTCACCTGCCCGCGCAGATCCGCCTCCTGCTGCGTCAGTTCCTGCATCTTCTTTTCGGCGGCGGCGGCATCCTCTGACAGGCGCGCGCTGTCGTCGGTCAGGGTTGCCAGGGTCTCGCGCAAGGTCGCTTCTTCGGATCGCGCCTCTTCAAGGCGGGCGTTCACATCGTTCAGTTCCTGCGACTGGGCGTCGATTTCCGAGGTCAGCCCAGTCTTGCGCTGCTCGAATCCGGCGATCTCTTCCCGCATCGGCGCAAGCTGCGTTTCCAGTTCCTCGATCTTTTGCTGCTGTTGCGCGACTGTGCTCTCGGCTTCGGATTGCTGGTTGCGCAACCCGTCCAGCTGCGGCTGCAGCGTGTCGATCTCATCCTGGACCGCATCGCGATCCCCCTCCAGCGTCGCAACTTCGGGCTGCAGGCTGGCGATCCGGGCCTGCAGATCCTCCACGGTACCGCTGGCCTCGGCGCGCTGGCTGATGTCGCTTTCAAGCTGCTGGATCGTCCGATCCGACTGCGACTGCGCAGTAACAAAGTAAAGCGCCGTGCCCCAGCCAAGAACCGCAACCGCACCAACCGCCAACAGTTCCGTGTTCCACGATGTCTTCTTGCTGTCAGCCATGATGTGCTTCCCCCTGTGGGCCGCGCGGCCCTGTAAAGTTTTCAATATTTCGTGATCAACGCCCATGCGGCGCGACAGGTTCCACGATATATATATCAATGACCGGTGCCGGTGCCTGCCGCATCACAGCGCGCACATTGCACTGCAAAGAATCCTGACACTGCCACGCCAAACGCGGTAAGGTTCCAGAATGACAGATCGCCTCTCCCCCCTCCGGTTTTCGCCTGCCCTGCTGCTGACGCTCATCCTCGCGTTCTGCATGACGCTGATCCCCGCGATCACCCATGCCGCAACCATCAAGGATTTTGTCGGTTCCTACGAAGGCGAAGCGGAAGTGATCGTGGACGGCGTCCCGCAGAAACGGGACATGAGCGTCACGATCGCGCCAACCAAGGAGGGCTTCAAACTCAGCTGGACCTCCGCCACCCACCGCGAGGACGGCCGGATCAAGGAAAAGTCCTATTCCATCGGATTTGTCCCCAGCGCCCGCGACAACATCTTTCAATCCGCGATGAAGACGAACCTTTTCGGCAAGGCCACGCCACTTGACCCCTTGCAGGGAGAACCCTTTGTCTGGGCCCGGATTGAGGGTGACACTTTCTCCGTCTTCTCGCTGTTCATCGACCCGGCGGGGGATTACGAGATGCAGGAATTCCACCGCACGCTGGCCCCCGGCGGGCTGGACCTGTTGTTTCGCCGCGTGCGCGAAGGCACCATCGAGCGCGAGATCAGAACCCTGCTGAGGCGCAAGGACTGAGCCGACAGCCGTCCGGGCAGGTTCCTGCAGATCGGCCAGCACTCGGAACTCGCCCCTTGCCACCTCCCCCCGCATCCCCTATAGCACGGCCATTGAGTCGGGGTGCGTCCACACGCGCCCCGTTTCAGTTACACATCAAGACGCGACGAGGGCGAGCGATGAGCGCCTGTCCTCCAATCCGTTGACATCCCAAAGACAAGGGATTTGCACATGGCTCAAAGCCAGAACATCCGCATTCGCCTGAAGGCGTTTGATTACCGGGTGCTTGATGCCTCCACCCAGGAAATCGTCAACACCGCCAAACGCACCGGCGCCTCCGTTCGCGGCCCCATTCCGCTGCCGAACAAGATCGAGAAATTCACCGTTCTGCGTGGTCCCCACGTTGACAAGAAATCCCGTGACCAATTCGAGATCCGCACGCACAAGCGCCTGCTGGACATCGTTGATCCGACTCCCCAGACCGTGGACGCGCTGATGAAGCTCGACCTGGCCGCTGGTGTGGACGTCGAGATCAAGCTGCAATCGTAAGGAGGGCAAGAACATGTTGCGCTCAGGCGTTATTGCGAAAAAAGTCGGCATGACCCGACTGTTCATGGAAGACGGGCGTCAGATTCCCGTTACCGTTCTTCAACTCGACAAGCTTCAGGTTGTCGCACAGCGTACCACCGAAAAAGACGGCTATACCGCCGTTCAGCTCGGTGCGGGCACAGCCAAGGTCAAGCGGACCTCCCAGGCGATGCGCGGCCACTTTGCCGCCGCCAAGGTTGAACCCAAGCGCAAGGTTGCCGAATTCCGCGTGGACGCGGAAAACCTGATCGCCGTGGGTGAGGAAATCATCGCGGACCATTACTTTGCCGGTCAGTATGTTGACGTTGCAGGCACCTCCATCGGTAAAGGTTTTGCCGGTGCGATGAAGCGCCACAACTTCGGCGGTCTGCGGGCCACGCACGGTGTGTCGATCTCGCACCGTTCGCACGGTTCCACAGGCCAGTGTCAGGACCCCGGCAAGGTGTTCAAAGGCAAGAAGATGGCCGGTCACATGGGTGCTGCCCGTGTCACCACCCAGAACCTCGAAGTTGTCAAAACCGACAGCGCACGTGGTCTGATCATGGTCAAGGGCGCCGTCCCCGGCTCCAAGGGTGGCTGGGTCACCGTCAAGGACGCGGTCAAGAAACCGTTCCCCGATGACGCGATCCTGCCCGCCGCGCTGAAGTCCGCCGCCGACGAAGCCGCGAAAGCCGCCGAAGAGGCAGCCGCCGCAGCCGCAGCCGAGGCAGAAGCCGAAGCAAAGCGTCTGGCCGAAGAGCAAGCAGCAGCCGAAGCCGAAGCGCTGAAAGCCGCTGAAGCCGAAATCGCAGCCGAAGGTTCCGATGAGCCGGCCGCTGACGAAGACAAGAAAGAAGGTGACGCATGAAACTCGATGTCATCAAACTCGACGGCGGCAAGGCCGGATCGGTAGACCTGGACGAGGCCCTGTTCGGCCTTGAGCCGCGCGCCGACATCCTGCACCGCGTCGTGCGCTGGCAGCGGAACAACGCCCAGCAAGGCACGCACAAGGTCAAGACACGGTCCGAAGTGAGCTACTCGACCAAGAAGATCTATCGCCAGAAAGGCACCGGCGGCGCACGCCACGGCGCGCGTTCTGCACCGATCTTCCGCAAGGGTGGTATCTACAAGGGCCCGACCCCGCGCAGCCACGGTCACGAACTGACCAAGAAGTTCCGCAAGCTGGGCCTGCGCCACGCGCTGTCCGCCAAGGCGAAAGCCGGTGCATTGGTCATCATTGATGACGCGATGTCCGATGGCAAAACAGCAGCTCTGGCCAAACAGGTGAAAAACCTCGGCTGGAAGCGGGCGCTGATCATTGACGGTGCAACCGTGAATGAGAACTTCCTGCAAGCCGCGCGCAACATCGAAGGTCTGGATATCCTGCCGACAATGGGCGCAAACGTTTACGACATCCTCAAGCGTGACACCCTGGTGATCACCAAGGCGGGGATCGAAGCACTGGAGGCCCGTTTGAAATGACCGCCAAGCACGAACATTACGACGTGATCCGCAAGCCGATCATCACCGAGAAAGCGACAATGGCGTCGGAAAACAACGCCGTCGTCTTCGAAGTGGCGATGGGCAGCAACAAGCCCCAGATCAAGGAGGCCGTAGAGGCGCTCTTTGGTGTCAAGGTGAAGGCTGTGAACACGACCATCACCAAGGGCAAGGTCAAGCGTTTCCGTGGCCAGATCGGCACACGCCGGGACGTCAAGAAGGCCTATGTGACGCTTGAAGAAGGCAACACGATCGACGTCTCCACCGGGCTGTAAGACCCGAGACGCGAAAAGATGCAAAGGCCCTCCGCGCAAGCGGGGGGCCTTTTTCTGTTTCGCGGTGCAGGTTTACCGCATTTGCACCGCTGGCGGCAATGTACCTTACAAATTTGTAAGCAAATTCTGGGCCTTAGAACCTATACAGCCTGTGCTGATGAGGAGTATGCCAAGCGCAGGATTGGAGTTTGGACCTGCCGAAGTACAGTGAGCATATCCATGGTCCGGTCCGTTACAGGAACTATTATGGACTCTAAAATGAGACAATATCTTGTGGCAGCATTCGCGTCGATTGCGCTGTTCAACACTGCCTTCGCCGATGAACCCGTTGATGCTTCCGACTCCGCCATCGCCGAACAGCGCGCGGCACTTGCCTCCAGCGCCGACGGCGTTGGCTTTGGCCCGCAATCCCCGCGTGACATCAGCGTGACCACGGGCAGCAACCCGCGCGTCTTTGGTGCGGCACCTGCCTATACGCAAATGAACCTTTGCAACATCCACTTCCACGAAAACGCGGAACACCGCGGTGGCGAGTTCACGACCTACGCCGGCAATGGTGACGGTCATGGTTACAAGACCGGCTATAAATATGACGGTGAACTGACAGCCGCCGAACGCGCGCCGCTGGATCACAAGGTTGGCGTCAGCGAGCATGGCGATCTTGAGCCTGGTGACACCATCGAGGTCCACTTTGTCTATTCCACCGCCCAGGTCGAACCGGGCGCGACATTGGGGGCCTGCCTGAACGATGCCATCGGCAACCCGCAACTGCGGGTCGAGGCCGAGGTGATGGTCCTGGTGAACGATGAACAGGCGCTGGATTTCACCAAGCTGGCGCAGGTCGAGAAAGTGAACGGCTACTACCAGGCGCCCAATCTGCTGGAAACGCTGGGGGAACCCGTGACCTATGCCGGATCGACAACCGGGCCGGGGTACAATGAAAAGGCATCGCCTTTTGAGGTCACATGGAACGTCCGGCCCAAGGTTGCGCATGTGAGCATCCAGTCCGTCGAAGCCTGGCTCAAGGATAACCCGTTTGAGGAAGACCACGCCCATGGCGTCCGCAATCTGGTTGTTAACCCTGACCTGCTGTCTCCGATCACCCATTAAGGGACGGCACAGGATACCGATATGTGGCTGCCGGGGACAGTTCGCGGGATTTGGGGTCTAATCACTTGACCCTCCCTGCGTCCTCCCCTACACGACCCCATCGGCAAAGCCCCGGATTCGTCCGGGGCTCTGTCGTTGTTTGTATGCCGGGCGGTGCACGCCCTGTGTACATCCGGTGCACAGCTTGTGCGCCAATCCCTCGGGGACCTTCGGGGCCCTATAAACCATAGCCAGCCTCGCGCTGGCACACAGCTAAACGGAAGACAGACAACATGGCACTCAAGTCGTACAAACCGACGACGCCGGGCCAGCGTGGGCTGGTACTGATCGACCGTTCGGAGCTTTGGAAAGGCCGCCCGGTCAAAGCCCTTACTCAGGGTCTGACCAAATCCGGCGGACGGAACAACACCGGACGGATCACAATGCGTCGTACAGGTGGTGGTGCAAAGCGCCTCTACCGTATCGTTGATTTCAAACGCAACAAGCTGGACATGTCCGCTGTTGTCGCGCGGATCGAATATGACCCGAACCGGACAGCCTTTATTGCCCTGATCCAGTACGAAGATGGCGAACAGGCCTATATCCTGGCCCCTCAGCGTCTGGCCGTCGGTGACAAGGTCATCGCGGGCGCAAAGCAGGACATCAAGCCGGGCAATGCAATGCCTTTCTCCGGCATGCCCATCGGCACAATCGTCCACAACATCGAAATGAAGCCCGGCAAAGGCGGTCAGATCGCCCGTGCTGCAGGCACCTACGCTCAATTCGTCGGCCGCGATGGCGGCTATGCCCAGATCCGTCTGAGCAGCGGCGAACTGCGCCTGGTGCGTCAGGAATGCATGGCCACCGTCGGTGCCGTGTCGAACCCCGACAACTCCAACCAGAACTACGGCAAAGCGGGCCGCATGCGTCACAAGGGCATCCGCCCCTCTGTACGTGGTGTCGTGATGAACCCGATCGACCACCCGCATGGTGGTGGTGAAGGCCGGACCTCTGGTGGTCGTCATCCGGTGACCCCATGGGGCAAGCCGACAAAGGGTGCCAAGACCCGCAACAAGAACAAAGCGTCCAGCAAGCTGATCATCCGCTCGCGGCACGCCAAGAAGAAGGGGCGTTAATAGATGTCTCGTTCAGTATGGAAAGGCCCTTTTGTCGACTCTTATGTCCTCAAGAAGGCCGAAGCGTCGCGTGAGAGCGGCCGGAACGAAGTGATCAAGATCTGGTCGCGCCGTTCCACGATCCTCCCGCAGTTTGTTGGCCTGACGTTCGGCGTCTACAACGGTCACAAGCACATCCCCGTCAACGTCAGCGAAGACATGATTGGTCAGAAGTTCGGTGAATATTCCCCGACACGGACCTACTACGGTCATGCCGCCGACAAAAAAGCAAAGCGGAAATAAGCCATGAGCAAGGATAAAAATCCCCGCCGCGTGGCAGACAACGAAGCCCGCGCAAAACTGCGCATGCTGAAGACGTCGCCGCAGAAACTGAACCTCGTAGCCGGCCTGATCCGCGGCAAGAAGGTGGAACGTGCCCTCACGGACCTGACCTTCTCCAAGAAGCGGATCGCGCAGGACGTGAAGAAATGCCTTCAGTCCGCCATCGCCAACGCCGAGAACAACCACAACCTTGACGTGGACGAGCTGATCGTGGCCGAAGCCTATGTCGGCAAGAACCTGACCATGAAGCGCGGTCGCCCGCGTGCGCGTGGCCGGTTCGGCAAGATCATGAAGCCGTTTGCCGAAGTCACCATCGTCGTGCGTCAAGTTGAGGAGCAAGCATAATGGGTAACAAAGTAAACCCGATCGGCATGCGCCTGCAGGTCAACCGCACTTGGGACAGCCGCTGGTATGCCGATACGAAGGACTACGGCGATCTTCTGCTGGAAGACCTCGCCATCCGCGCCTTCATCAAGGAAGAGTGCAAGCAGGCCGGTATCGCCCGCGTGATCATCGAACGTCCGCACAAGAAGTGCCGCGTCACGATCCACACCGCGCGTCCCGGCGTCATCATCGGCAAGAAGGGTGCGGACATCGAAGGTCTGCGTCAGAAGATCGCCAAGATGACCAGCTCGGAACTGCACCTCAACATCGTTGAAGTCCGCAAGCCCGAACTGGATGCCGCATTGGTCGGTGAAAGCATCGCACAGCAGCTGGAGCGCCGGGTTTCCTTCCGCCGCGCCATGAAACGTGCGGTTCAGAACGCCATGCGTATGGGTGCCCTGGGTATCCGTGTGAACCTCGCAGGCCGCCTTGGCGGTGCCGAGATCGCCCGGACCGAATGGTACCGCGAGGGCCGCGTGCCTCTGCACACACTGCGTGCGGACATCGACTATGCCCACGTGGAAGCCGAAACGGCCTATGGCATCATCGGGATCAAGACCTGGATCTTCAAAGGCGAGATCATGGAACATGATCCGGGTGCCCGCGATCGCAAGCACCAGGAACTTCAAGACGGCCCAGCACCTCGCGGTGCCGGCGGTCGCCGGTAAGGAGCAGATAGATGCTACAGCCAAAACGGACGAAATTCCGCAAGCAGTTCAAAGGCTCGATCAAAGGTCTGGCAAAGGGCGGGTCTGACCTGAACTTTGGCACCTACGGCCTGAAGGCACTGCAGCCTGAGCGTGTCACAGCACGCCAGATCGAAGCCGCACGCCGTGCCATGACGCGCCACATGAAGCGTCAGGGCCGCGTCTGGATCCGTATCTTCCCGGATGTCCCGGTCACCTCCAAGCCCGTCGAAGTGCGTATGGGTAAGGGTAAAGGTTCCGTCGACTTCTGGGCAGCCAAGGTGAAGCCGGGCCGGATCATGTTCGAAATCGACGGTGTCGGTGACGACGTGGCCCGCGAGGCGCTGCGCCTGGCGGCGATGAAGCTGCCGATCAAGACACGGGTTGTCGTCAGAGAAGATTGGTAAGCGGCGCGCATGAATGCGCACCCTACGTAGGGTGCGCGCTCTGCGCGCACCTCTGCTGACCAAGAATAGAGATAGAAGAGCCCCCGCTGAGACATCAGCGGGGGCTCTTCTATTTGCCCGCCGCTTCTTACAGACTCTTGCGCAACGATACCGCGCATATGATATATAGCGATGAAGCGCTTTTTAGTGTGTGAGTGGAGAGCATGGCGAACAACACGAAAAAAACCATAGTAAACGGGGGCTGGATCGCCCGTAGCGTAAAGAGCGGTAAGTTCGTCGCAGTCGGGACGAACGCGAGTACGTCGAAAAGCAACCCGAAGACGGTTAAGACGATTAAAGAAGTCTCCAGTAAGCGAGGCGTTGCGTTGCAGCGACTTGCGGATCGGTAAACGCCATTACAGGATAACACTCGCCGACGCGATGGCCGCTCACGATGAAGCGCTAACCTATGGAGGTCGTGATGGTGTTTCCAGCCTTCACCTCATTCAGTCCGCAATTTCGAGGCCATACTCTGGATACCACCGTTCGATCGCGGCAAAGGCCTCTGCGCTTTTGGAAAGCGTGGTTGGCAACCACGGGTTTATAGACGGCAACAAGCGCACAGCCTGGATTCTGGTGGAGCTGCTGATCGAACGAAGCGGCTATACGCTTGATATTTCTGATGAAGAACCGATTGATGATTTCGTGGTCGCCGTTGCGAGTAACGCTCTTGGCTTTCCTGCAATCAGGCTCTGGTTTGAAGGCCGAATTGTCCGGACAGGCTAAGCTCTCGACCAATTAATCTGTTTCAACGGGTCGGATTGCCCGCTACGGTACAGGAATAGCAGTTTCGTTTCAAAGGACGCCCTCCCCATGAAACAAGTCCCAAAACCAATCACCGATGCCGCCCTTATCAAGGCCTTCCTGGACAAGGGCGGAGAGGTGAAGAAGGGCAAGACCAAGCCGATGCGCGAAGACCTCGGGCTTAGCAACAATCAATGGGGCAACAAGCTGACCAAGGAAGAAAAAGCGGCGAAGAAGGCCAGGTAGCCCGCTTTCCGCGCCTAACCCCCTGCCCTGCACGCTCCGCCCCCCACAGGCCTGCGATAGGCCCCGCCAGGCACGGTCTGCGCGCCATTGGCCCCATACACCCACCCACCAACGACAAAGGCCGCCCCTGTGGAGCGGCCTTGCCTGTTCGTGTGCTCAGGAGCGCGCCCTTGCGGGCGCATGCCCGATCAGTCGGTGATCTTCGACACCACGCCCGCACCAACGGTGCGGCCGCCTTCGCGGATCGCAAAGCGCAGGCCCTGCTCCATCGCGATCGGCGCGATCAGTTCAACGCCAAAGGACACGTTGTCGCCCGGCATCACCATCTCGGTGCCTTCGTTCAGCTGAACCGTGCCGGTCACGTCGGTGGTCCGGAAATAGAACTGCGGACGGTAGTTCGCGAAGAACGGCGTGTGACGGCCACCCTCTTCCTTGGTCAGGATATAGGCTTCGGCTTCGAACTTGGTGTGCGGGGTCACGGAACCCGGCTTGCACAGCACCTGGCCACGCTCAACGCCTTCACGCTCCACACCACGCAGCAATGCGCCGATGTTGTCGCCCGCTTCACCACGGTCCAGCAGCTTGCGGAACATTTCAACGCCTGTG
>NZ_QBFD01000015.1:95273-95493 GCF_003335585.1 Sulfitobacter sp. DFL-14
ACCGGAGATCGAGAACACGTCCTCGACCGGCATCAGGAAGGGTTGGTCAACCGCACGCTCAGGGGTCGGGATCCATTCGTCAACCGCAGCCATCAGCGCGCGGATCGAATTCTCGCCGATCTCGGGATCGCGGCCTTCCATCGCCGCCAGCGCGGAACCGGGGATGACCGGGATGTCGTCGCCGGGGTATTCGTAGGAAGACAGCAGCTCGCGGATTTCC
>NZ_QBFD01000015.1:95503-95693 GCF_003335585.1 Sulfitobacter sp. DFL-14
GATCATGTTCTTCACATAGTCGGCGTGGCCGGGGCAGTCGACGTGGGCGTAGTGACGCGCGTCGGTCTCGTATTCCACGTGCGCCGTCGAGATGGTGATCCCGCGGGCTTTCTCTTCGGGTGCGCCATCGATCTGGTCATACGCACGGAAGTCGCCGAAATACTTCGTGATCGCCGCTGTCAGCGTTGTC
>NZ_QBFD01000015.1:95703-117479 GCF_003335585.1 Sulfitobacter sp. DFL-14
TGGCTCCTTCATTTTATTCAAAACGGTGCGTGCACGGCACACACCCTACGGGTTGGTGTAGGGTGCGTGGTTTCCCACGCACCGCTAGATCAAGCGAATTTGGACTGGATTTCGTCCGAGATGTTCTGCGGCACGGCCTCGTAATGGTCGAACTGCATGGTAAAGTTCGCACGGCCCGACGACATCGACCGCAGCGTGTTGATGTAGCCGAACATGTTGGCCAGCGGCACGAAGCAGTCGATCGCAATCGCGTTGCCGCGTGTGTCCTGACCCTGCACCTGACCGCGACGTGACGTGAGGTCGCCGATGATGCCGCCGGTGTATTCCTCGGGCGTCACCACTTCGACTTTCATGATCGGTTCCAGCAGTTTCGCACCGGCCTTCTTCATGCCTTCGCGCATACCCATCCGGGCCGCGATTTCGAACGCCAGCACCGAGGAGTCAACATCGTGGAACTTACCGTCGATCAGCGCCACCTTGAAGTCGATGACAGGGAAGCCCGCCAGCGGACCGGAGTCCAGAACCGACTTGATACCCTTTTCCACACCCGGGATATATTCCTTGGGCACGGCACCACCGACGATGCGGCTTTCGAAGGAATAGCCTTCGCCCGGCTCCGTCGGCATCAGGATCATCTTCACCTCGGCGAACTGACCGGAACCACCGGACTGTTTCTTGTGGGTGTAGGTGATCTCGGCTTCGCGCGAAATGGTTTCGCGATAGGCCACCTGCGGCGCACCGATGTTGGCTTCGACCTTGAATTCACGCTTCAGGCGATCCACCAGGATGTCGAGGTGAAGTTCGCCCATGCCCTTCATGATGGTCTGACCGGATTCGATATCGGTCTCCACACGGAAGGACGGGTCTTCGGCAGCCAGACGGGCCAGACCTGCGGACATCTTTTCCTGGTCGGCTTTGGTCTTGGGCTCGACCGCGATCTCGATCACCGGATCCGGGAAGGTCATGGTTTCCAGCACCACCGGATCGTTCTGGGCACAAAGCGTGTCACCTGTGGTGGTGTCTTTCAGACCCGCCAGCGCGATGATGTCGCCCGCAAAGGCTTCTTCGATTTCCTCGCGGTTGTTGGAGTGCATCATCATCATACGGCCGATGCGCTCTTTCTTGCCCTTGGTGGAGTTCAGGATGTTGTCACCCTTGTTGACCTTGCCCGAATAGATGCGGGTGAAGGTCAGCGAGCCGACGAAGGGGTCGTTCATGATTTTGAACGCAAGGCCAGAGAACGCCATGTCGTCATCCGCGCGGCGCGGGATGCTGCGGGTTTCCGTTTCGTCGCCGGGTTTGAAGCCCATGTAATCGACAACGTCCAGCGGGCTGGGCAGATAGTCGATCACGGCGTTCAGCAGGGGCTGCACGCCCTTGTTCTTGAACGCGGAACCACAGAGGACGGGAATGAACTTGATCGCCAGCGTACCCTTGCGGATCAGCTTGCGCAGCGTGTCCACGTCGGGCTCTGCGCCGTCCATCAGGTAGTTTTCCATGGCGTCATCATCCATCTCGACCGCAGTCTCGATGAGGTGGGCGCGCCATTCGTCGGCCTGTGCCTTGAGGCTGTCGCGGATGTCGCGCTGTTCCCAGGACGCGCCGAGGTCTTCACCGGCCCAGACCCATTCTTTCATGGTCACCAGGTCGATCATGCCCTCAAGCTCGTTCTCGGAGCCGATCGGGATCTGGATCGGTGCCGGTGTCGCACCGGTACGGTCCTTGATCATCTTCACGCAGTTGAAGAAGTCGGCGCCGATCTTGTCCATCTTGTTGACGAAAACGATGCGCGGCACCTTGTAGCGGTCGGCCTGGCGCCAGACAGTCTCTGTCTGCGGCTCAACACCGGCGTTGGCGTCAAGCACGGCAACCGCGCCGTCGAGAACGGCCAATGAACGCTCAACCTCAATGGTAAAATCCACGTGGCCGGGCGTGTCGATGATGTTCATCCGGTACTTGGTGTCGGATGTGGCATCTGCTGTCGGCTCTTCCTGACGCTGCCAGAAAGTTGTCGTCGCAGCGGAGGTGATGGTGATGCCGCGCTCCTGCTCCTGCTCCATCCAGTCCATCGTGGCCGCACCGTCGTGGACCTCACCGATGTTGTGGCTCTTGCCGGTGTAGAACAGGATGCGTTCCGAACATGTGGTCTTGCCGGCATCGATGTGCGCCATGATGCCAAAGTTGCGATAGCGTTGAAGCGGATAGTCGCGTGCCATTGGGAGGTGTCCTCAGAGGTCTTGCGTTAAAAAGGGTCAGGGGCCACGCGTATCGCAGCCCCGATCTTTGAATTGAATTACCAGCGGTAGTGGCTGAATGCCTTGTTGGCATCGGCCATCTTGTGCGTGTCTTCACGCTTTTTCACAGCTGTGCCACGGGATTGAACGGCATCCAGCAGTTCCCCGGCAAGACGTTCTTCCATGGTGTTCTCGTTGCGCGAACGCGCGGCCTTGATCAACCAGCGGATCGCCAGCGCCTGACGACGCTCGGGACGCACTTCAACGGGCACCTGGTAGGTCGCACCACCGACGCGGCGCGAGCGCACTTCGACGGAGGGCTGGATGTTCTCAAGTGCTTCGTGGAACACTTCGATGGGCGCGCGTTTGATCTTGTCCTCAACGCGGGTCATCGCGTTGTAGACGATTGTTTCGGCGACGGACTTCTTGCCGTCGATCATGAGGTTGTTCATGAATTTGGTCAGAACCAGATCGCCATACTTGGCGTCCGGCAGAACTTCGCGTTTTTCAGCGGCGTGGCGGCGTGACATGTCGTTGTCTTCCTTCGTGGGCTCGGGTGGTGCGCATCAATGCGCACCCTACGGATGGATGAGTAGGGTGCGCATTGACTGCGCACCGCTGCACAAATTACTTCGGACGCTTGGCACCGTACTTGGAACGGCGCTGCTTACGATCCTTGACGCCTTGCGTATCCAGAACGCCGCGCAGGATGTGGTAACGCACACCGGGAAGGTCTTTGACACGGCCGCCGCGGATCAGGACCACGGAGTGTTCCTGAAGGTTGTGGCTTTCACCCGGGATATAGCTGATGACCTCAAAGCCGTTGGTCAGGCGCACCTTGGCAACCTTACGCATGGCCGAGTTCGGTTTCTTCGGTGTGGTGGTGTACACGCGGGTACAGACGCCACGCTTCTGCGGGCATTCCTGCAGGTGCATGGATTTCGAGTATTTACGCTTCGGCTGCCGCGGCTTGCGGATCAGCTGTTGGATCGTTGGCATTCCGGTTTATCCCCGTTCTGTCTCACATCAGATGCACGAGGAGCACCCCATGCGGTTTCAAATTCGATGCTTTACCCTTGGCAAAGCAAAAACACCGCAACGTTTCCGTACCGAGGAAAACGAGGCGGTGGGGTTACAGAGGACCGGATCAGCATTAGACCGGGTCTTGACCACGTAGCTTATGATTTCGGGCCAGCAGGGGTTGCCCCACGTCCCGGATAGCGCGCGTATAGGCCGTTGGGCACAGGGTGTCAACAGCCCCCGGCCGGTCTGGATCGCAGCGGGCGAGGTGCAAAGGCGCTTGCAACGGCACCTGCCGGACCTGCATATTCGGGGTCACCCGCAGGCCTCAAGAGGAAACCACCCATATGCAGGCGATCGGACTTTGCCGTTTTTCCTATCCCGCGCTGGGGGGCTTCCAGGTCGAACATGAGGACATCGAGGAAAGGATTGCCTATCTTTACGAAGACAGGCGGCTGGAGGAGCGGTTTCAACTGCTCGAAACCGTCGCCCTGCCCTGTCTGAGGGCACAGACCGACCCTGATTTCAGCCTGATCATCGTCATTGGCGACCAGTTTCCGAAACATCATGAGAAACGGCTCGAATCCCTTGTCAAAGACCTGCCGCAGGCCCTGATTCACAAGGAACCGCCGCGCAACCAGCGCGAGGTGATGAAGGAAATCCTGAACGAAGCGCGGATCAATCCGGCGGAGCCCTGCCTGCAATTCCGGTATGACGACGATGATGCGGTCTCTGTCGATTTCATCGAAAAGCTGCGCCGCGCGGTGGCAGATTCCAGCGCGTTGATCGGCAGCAACCGGACGGTCGCCTATGACTGGAATCGCGGTTTCGTGGCAGAATTCGGTGCGGAGGGGATTGCGGCAGTGGACATGTTCCGCCAGTTCTACGTCGCCTCGCTTGGCATGTACATCAAGGGCAATTGTTCACAGACCATCATGAACTTTGCGCATGAGAAGATCCCACGGTTCATGCCCGCGATCAGTTTCTCGGACCCCGCGATGTGGGTGCGCAGCCACAACGGCTTTAACGATTCGCGGCAGAAAAAGGTCAAGCCGATCCCGGTAACGCCGCTGACCGGCGCACAGGAAAAGCTGTTCAGGAAACGGTTTGCCATCGACGCGGATCACGTCAGGCGGGTCTTTTCAGGCAGCTGACAGTTTGCGCTCGCGGTAGAAGGTGAAGACGCCGGTGGCCACAACAATTGCCGCCCCCATCAATGTCATCCAGCCGGGCCATTCGCCAAAGACGAACCAGCCCAGCAACAATGCCCAAACCAGCTGCGTGTAGCGGAAGGGCGCGGTGAAAGACACGTCGCCCACCCGCATCACCCAGATGGACAGGAAATAGCCGGCCATGATCACCACCGCCGAGCTTATGATCAGCACCCAGATATCCGGCGCGATTGAAACCCAAGGCTCGAACAGCGACACCAGACCGAAGGACACCATCACCGCAACCGCCGTGCTGAGCGCAACGGTCATCGAGGGAACCTGCGGCGACAGCTGCCGTGTGATCAGGTCACGAGCGGTGACCCCCAGCACCGCCAGCAGCGCATAGATCGCCCAGATGTTGAACCCCTCCGCCCCCGGCCTGATGATCAGCATGACACCCGCAAACCCGATCAGGATCGCCGTGATGCGCCGACGCCCGACCGCCTCGCGCAGGAACAGCGCCGAGGCAAGGGTCACGGCCAGCGGCACCACCTGCATGATCGCGGTGATATTGGCGAGCGGCATTTTGAACAATGCGGTGAGGAAAAAGTAAGAGATACTGATCTCTGTCGCGGCCCTGGCCCCGATCAGAACCCAGTCGCGGCGCGCGATGTCGAAATGCATCGTCCCGATCCGCCCCTTGGTCGCCAGCATCAGCGCACAGGTGATCAACGAGCGGATGAAGATCAGCTGCGCCAGCGGCACCGCACCCGCCGTCAGTTTCAGCAGCGCATCATTCAGGGTGAAAGACGCCATGGAGGCCGTCATCAGCAACGCGCCAAGCAGAGTGGGTGACATTGTTCGGCGCCCTTCGACAAGTGTAACTGGCGCACCCTATGCCGCGTCGCCGGGCATGCACAATCCCACCCGACGCAGGGGCCGGGAAAACGAAAACCCCCGGCACCTGGGGTGCCGGGGGCTTTCTTCAGTCACTGGTGATCAGATCAATCGCGGCTTTCTTCATCCACGATCACGGTGTCAAAGACATCGCCGCCGACCACATCGTCGCTTGCTTCCGGCGCGGCGAGGCGTGCGGCCTGCTCTGCCTCTTCGCGGCGGGCTTCGATGACCACGTTGTCACGGTCCTGGGCAACCTTGCGCATCTGCATGGTCGCACCGCCGGTACCAGCCGGGATCAGACGGCCCACGATGACGTTCTCCTTGAGACCCACCAGTTTGTCGCGCTTGCCCTGAACCGATGCCTCGGTCAGAACCCGCGTGGTTTCCTGGAAGGACGCGGCAGAGATGAAGCTGCGGGTCTGCAGCGACGCCTTGGTGATGCCCAGCAGGATCGGTTCGCCCTTGGCCGGACGACCGCCCTTCTTGATCGCCTTCTCGTTGGCCAGATCGAACTCCTGCTTGTCGACATGTTCGCCCTTGAGCAGCGTGGTCTCGCCCGAATCCTGGACTTCCCACTTCTGCAGCATCTGGCGCACGATCACCTCGATGTGCTTGTCGTTGATCTTCACACCCTGCAGACGATACACATCCTGCACTTCGTCGATCATGTAGTCGGCCAGAGCCTCCACACCCATGATCGCAAGGATGTCATGCGGCGCCGGGTTGCCGTCCATGATGTAATCGCCCTTCTGGACATAGTCACCTTCCGCAACCGGGATGTGCTTGCCCTTGGGCACCATGTACTCGACCTTGACGTCCGGATCGTCGGCAGACTCGATCGCGATACGGCGTTTGTTCTTGTAGTCCTTGCCGTAGCGCACATAGCCGTCGATTTCCGCGATGATGGCGTGATCCTTGGGGCGACGCGCCTCAAAGAGTTCGGCCACACGCGGCAGACCACCGGTGATGTCCTTGGTCTTGGCACCTTCGCGCGGGATACGCGCGATGACGTCACCCGCCTTGATGTCGGTGCCATCCTCAACGGACAGGACCGCATCCACGGACATCGGATAGGTCACCGGGTTGCCCGCATCGTTGCGGACCGGTTCACCATCTTCACCCACAAGGATCACTTCCGGCTTCAGCTCGTTGCCCTTGGGGGCCGCGCGCCAGTCGATCACGATCTTCTGGGTCATGCCTGTCGCGTCATCGGTCTCGTCCTTGACGGCGATACCCGACACCAGGTCGACAAACTTGGTCAGGCCCGATTTCTCCGCGATGATCGGCAGGGTATAGGGGTCCCATTCAATCAGCTTGTCACCCCGGGCGACTTTCTGCCCGTCCTTGACGAACAGCGTCGTACCATAGCCGATCTTGTGGCTGGCCCGCTCGGCATCGTCCTCACCGACAATCCGCAGTTTCATGTTCCGGCCCATCACGATCACTTCGCCACTGGCGTTTTCGATGGTCTGGGCGTTTTCGAACACAATCTTGCCTTCCTGAGACGCCTCAAGGAAAGACTGCTGGCCACCCTGTGCAACGCCGCCGATGTGGAAGGTCCGCATCGTCAGCTGTGTACCGGGTTCACCAATGGATTGCGCCGCGATGATGCCCACCGCTTCGCCCTGGTTGACCAGGGTGCCGCGTGCGAGGTCACGGCCATAGCACATGGCGCAGACGCCCTCTTCGGCTTCGCAGGTCAGCGGCGAACGGATACGTGCGGACTGAACCGCAGCTTCGTCCACCAGATCCGCCATCCGCTCGTCGATGATGGTCCCCGCGGGCACCAGCACTTCTTCGGTGCCGGGTCTGAGGATGTCATCCGCCGACACACGGCCCAGCAGACGCTCGGCCAGGGAGGACACGACTTCACCATCGTTGACCGCCGCTTCGGCAGTGATCGCGGCTTCGGTCCCGCAGTCGTGCATGCGCACGATGCAGTCCTGGGCCACGTCCACAAGACGCCGTGTCAGATAACCCGAGTTCGCGGTTTTCAGAGCCGTATCCGACAGACCCTTCCGGGCGCCGTGGGTCGAGTTGAAGTATTCAAGAACGGTCAGACCTTCCTTGAAGTTCGAGATGATCGGCGTCTCGATGATGTCGCCGTTCGGCTTGGCCATCAGGCCGCGCATCCCGCCCAGCTGTTTCATCTGGGTCACGGAACCACGGGCACCGGAGTGGGCCATCATATAGACCGAGTTCGGTTCCATCACGGCACCGTTTTCGTCCAGCCGCTCGGCAGAGATCGAGCCCATCATGGCCTCGGTCACCTTGTCGTTACACTTCGACCAGGCATCCACGACCTTGTTGTACTTCTCACCCTGGGTGATCAGACCGTCCATGTACTGCTGTTCGAAATCCTTGACCTGCTCGCGGGTCTCGTCGACGAGGCCCCACTTGCTGTCCGGGATCAGCATGTCGTCCTTGCCGAACGAAATGCCCGCCTTGAACGCTTCGCGGAAGCCCATGGTCATGATCTGGTCACAGAAGATAACCGATTCCTTCTGGCCGCAATAGCGGTAGACGGTGTCGATGACCTGCTGCACTTCCTTCTTGCGCAGCAGACGGTTGACCAGGTCGAAGGGCGCCTTGGCGTTCAGCGGCAGCAGCGCACCCAGACGCACACGACCGGGGGTCGTGTCATAGCGCAGCATGACCTCGTTGCCCTCGTTGTCGATCTGCTTGATCCGGGCCTTGATCTTGGTGTGCAGGTGCACTTCGCCCGCATCCAATGCGTGCTGCACTTCGTCCACGGTGCCAAAGATCTTGCCTTCGCCCTTCATGCCCGCGCGTTCCAGCGTGGTGTAATAAAGGCCAAGGATCATATCCTGCGAGGGAACGATGATCGGCGCGCCGTTGGCAGGCGACAGAACGTTGTTGGTCGACATCATCAGGACGCGCGCCTCAAGCTGCGCTTCCAGCGAGAGCGGGACGTGAACCGCCATCTGGTCACCGTCGAAGTCGGCGTTGAAGGCCGAGCAGACCAGCGGGTGCAGCTGGATCGCCTTGCCTTCGATCAGGACGGGTTCGAACGCCTGAATGCCAAGACGGTGCAGCGTGGGCGCACGGTTCAGCATGACGGGGTGTTCGCGGATGACCTCATCCAGGATGTCCCAAACCTCGGGACGTTCCTTTTCCACCAGCTTCTTCGCCTGCTTCACGGTGCTGGACAGGCCCTTGGCCTCCAGCCGCGAGTAGATGAACGGCTTGAACAGTTCGAGCGCCATCTTCTTGGGCAGGCCGCATTGATGCAGCTTGAGTTCCGGCCCGGTCACGATGACCGAACGACCGGAGAAGTCGACGCGTTTACCCAAAAGGTTCTGACGGAAGCGGCCCTGCTTGCCTTTCAGCATGTCGGAGAGCGACTTCAGCGGACGCTTGTTGGCACCGGTGATGACACGGCCGCGACGGCCGTTGTCGAACAGCGCATCAACCGATTCCTGCAGCATCCGCTTTTCGTTGCGGACGATGATGTCAGGCGCGCGCAGTTCGATCAGGCGCTTCAGACGGTTGTTCCGGTTGATCACACGACGATAGAGGTCGTTCAGGTCGGAGGTCGCAAAGCGGCCACCATCCAGCGGCACCAGCGGGCGCAGTTCCGGCGGGATCACGGGGATCACGGTCAGCACCATCCACTCCGGACGGTTGCCGGATTCCAGGAAGCTTTCCACGACCTTCAGACGCTTGATGATCTTCTTGGGCTTCAACTCGCCGGTGGCTTCTTTCAGCTCTTCACGCAGCTGGTCGGCCTCGGCCTCCAGGTCGATCGCCGCCAGCATTTCGCGGATTGCTTCGGCACCGATGTTGGCGGTGAAAGCGTCCATGCCATAGGCGTCCTGGGCATCCATGTACTCTTCCTCGGTCATCATCTGACCGTAGGTGAGGTCCGTCAGACCGGGTTCAATCACGACGTAGTTCTCGAAATAGAGCACCCGCTCCAGATCGCGCAGCGTCATGTCCAGCATCAGGCCGATGCGGGAGGGCAGCGATTTCAGGAACCAGATGTGTGCTACCGGCGAGGCCAGTTCGATGTGGCCCATGCGCTCGCGGCGGACCTTTTGCAGGGTCACTTCCACGCCGCATTTCTCGCAGACAACGCCGCGATATTTCATGCGCTTGTATTTGCCGCAGAGGCATTCGTAATCCTTGATCGGGCCAAAGATGCGCGCGCAGAACAGGCCGTCACGCTCGGGCTTGAACGTGCGGTAGTTGATCGTCTCGGGTTTCTTGATCTCACCGAAAGACCACGACAGGATCCGCTCGGGCGATGCCAGAGAGACCTTGATCTCGTCGAACACCTTGGGCGGCGTCAGCGGGTTGAACGGGTTATTTGTCAGTTCCTGGTTCATATCTTTTCCTCAAGTGTCAGAGGGTGCGGGGAAGGTTTCGGCGAAAGGTGCGCGATGAACGCGCACCCTACGTAGGGTGCGCATTTACTGCGCACCGCTTGATGCCTTACTCATCCTCCTCCGCATCCAGGAGTTCCATATTCAGGCCGAGGCCGCGCACTTCCTTGACGAGAACGTTAAAGCTCTCCGGAATGCCCGCTTCGAAGTTGTCCTCGCCCTTGACGATGCTCTCGTAGACCTTGGTCCGGCCCGCGACGTCGTCCGACTTGACGGTCAGCATTTCCTGCAGGGTGTAGGCGGCGCCGTAAGCTTCCAGTGCCCAGACCTCCATCTCACCAAAGCGCTGGCCACCGAACTGCGCCTTACCGCCCAGCGGCTGCTGGGTAACCAGGCTGTACGGCCCGGTCGAACGCGCGTGGATCTTGTCGTCCACCAGGTGGTGCAGCTTCAGCAGGTACTTCACGCCCACGGTCACGGGACGGGCAAACTGCTCGCCTGTGCGACCGTCGAACAGCACCGACTGACCGGAGGTGTCGAAACCGGCCCGCTTGAGCGAGTCGTTCACATCTGCTTCCTTGGCACCGTCGAAGACTGGCGTGGCAATCGGCACGCCGCGCGTCACGTTGCCTGCGGCCTCGATCAGCGTGTCCTCATCCATGCCTTCGATTCCCTCGGCATAGACGTCGTCGCCGTAGGCATGGCTCATCGCCTCGCGCACCGGAGTCAGGTCGCCGGACCGGCGATATTCCTGCAGCGCCTCGTCGACATTCAGACCCAGACCGCGCGCGGCCCAGCCCATGTGTGTCTCAAGAATCTGACCGACGTTCATACGCGACGGCACGCCCAGCGGGTTGAGGCAGAAGTCGACCGGGGTACCATCCGCGAGGAACGGCATGTCCTCCATCGGCACCACTTTCGAAATCACACCCTTGTTCCCGTGACGACCGGCCATCTTGTCGCCCGGCTGCAGCTTGCGCTTCACCGCCACGAACACCTTGACCATCTTCATCACGCCCGGGGGCAGATCATCGCCACGACGCACTTTCTCGACCTTGTCCTCGAACCGAGCATCGAGGGCCCGTTTCTGGATCTCGTACTGCTCGTTCAGGGCCTCGACGATTTTCGCGTCGTCTTCGTCCTCAAGCGCCAACTGCCACCACTGACCGCGGGACAGCTGATCGTCCAGCAGCTCTTCGGTGATCTGGCTGTTCGACTTGACACCTTTCGGGCCTTTGACAGCGACCTTGCCGAGGATCATCTCGCGCAGACGCGCATAAATGTTCCGGTCGAGAATCGCGAGTTCGTCGTCGCGGTCACGGGCCAGACGTTCGACTTCCTCACGCTCGATCTGCAGCGCACGTTCGTCCTTTTCCACACCATGACGGTTGAACACGCGCACTTCGACAACTGTGCCGAAGTCACCCGGTTTCACACGCAACGATGTATCGCGGACGTCCGATGCCTTTTCACCAAAGATGGCGCGCAGCAGCTTTTCTTCCGGCGTCATCGGGCTTTCGCCCTTTGGTGTGATCTTGCCGACCAGAATATCGCCTGGTTCAACATCCGCACCGATGTACACGATGCCCGCCTCGTCGAGGTTGCGCAGCGCTTCTTCACCGACGTTGGGAATGTCGCGGGTGATCTCTTCCGGCCCGAGTTTCGTGTCACGCGCGGCGACTTCGAATTCCTCGATGTGGATCGAGGTAAAGACGTCATCGCGGGAGATACGCTCGGAGATCAGGATCGAGTCTTCGTAGTTGTAGCCATTCCACGGCATGAAGGCGACAACCACGTTCTTGCCCAGAGCCAGCTCGCCCATGTCGGTGGACGGACCATCGGCAATCACCTGCCCCTTGGTCACCGTCTCACCCACTTTCACCAGCGGACGCTGGTTGATGCAGGTGTTCTGGTTCGACCGCTGGAACTTGCGCATGCGGTAGATGTCCACGCCCGCGTCACCCAGTTCAAGGTCTTCGGTTGCCCGGATCACGATACGCGACGCATCGACCTGGTCGATGATACCCGCCCGCTTGGCCATATAGGCCGCGCCGGAATCGCGTGCCACGACTTCCTCGATACCGGTGCCGACCAGCGGCGCCTCGGCCTGCAGAAGCGGAACAGCCTGACGTTGCATGTTCGATCCCATCAGGGCGCGGTTCGCGTCGTCGTTCTCAAGGAACGGGATCAGCGAAGCGGCGACCGAGACCAACTGCTTGGGGCTCACGTCGATCAGGTCAACGCTTTCCGTGGGGGCCAGCGTATAGTCGCCGGACCGACGGGTGTTCACCATCTCGTTGGTAAAGCGACCGTTTTCATCCAGCGATGCGTTGGCCTGCGCCACAGTGTGGCGCATTTCCTCGGTCGCGGACATGTAGTGGACCTCATCGGTCACCTTGCTGTCCTTGACCACGCGGTAGGGCGTTTCGATGAAGCCGTATTTGTTCACGCGGGCAAAGGTCGCCAGCGAGTTGATCAGACCGATGTTCGGACCTTCCGGCGTTTCAATCGGACACATCCGGCCATAGTGGGTCGGGTGAACGTCGCGCACCTCAAAACCGGCACGCTCGCGGGTCAGACCGCCCGGTCCAAGCGCCGAGAGGCGGCGCTTGTGCGTCACTTCGGACAGCGGGTTGGTCTGGTCCATGAACTGCGACAGCTGCGAGGAGCCGAAGAATTCACGCACCGCGGCCGCCGCCGGTTTGGCGTTGATTAGATCCTGCGGCATCACCGTGTCGATCTCGACCGAGGACATACGTTCCTTGATCGCACGCTCCATGCGCAGCAACCCGACGCGGTACTGGTTTTCCATCAACTCGCCAACGGAACGCACACGACGGTTGCCGAGGTGGTCGATATCGTCGATGTCGCCACGGCCATCGCGCAGGTCCACCAGCGCCTTGATGCAGGCAACGATGTCTTCGCGGCGCAGGGTGCGCACGGTGTCTTCGGCATCGAGGTCGAGACGCATGTTCATCTTGACCCGGCCCACTGCGGAAAGGTCATAGCGCTCGGAGTCGAAGAACAGCGTGTCGAAGAGGGCGGAGGCAGCTTCCACGGTGGGTGGCTCGCCCGGACGCATGACGCGGTAGATGTCCATGAGCGCGGTGTCGCGGTTCATGTTCTTGTCCTGCGCCATGGTATTGCGCATGTAGGGGCCGACGTTGATGTTGTCGATGTCCAGAAGCGGAATCTCGGTGATGCCCGCGTCGATCAGCTCCTTCGCGGTGCCACCGATCAGCGTGCCGTCCTTGTCGTATTCCAGCGTCAACTCGTCACCGGCTTCGACATAGATCGCGCCGGTTTCCTCGTTGATGATGTCCTTGGCGACAAACTTGCCGTTGATGTGATCGAAGGGCAGCAGCAGCTCCGTGACGCTCCCGTCGTCGATCAGCTTTTTCACCGCGCGCGGGGTGACTTTCTTGCCCATCTCGAAGAGCACTTCACCAGAGGCCGCGTCAACAACGTCATAGGTTGGGCGCGTGCCACGTACCCGCTCGGGGTAGAAAGGGGCGACCCAGCCCTTGTTCTTCTGCAGGGTGTAGGTAACGGTCTTGTAATAGGCATCCATGATGCCTTCCTGGTCCAGCCCCAGCGCATAAAGCAGGGTGGTCACAGGCAGCTTGCGGCGGCGGTCGATGCGCGCGAACACGATATCCTTGGCGTCGAATTCGAAATCCAGCCATGAGCCGCGATAAGGAATGATCCGGCAGGCGAACAGCAGTTTGCCCGAGGAATGCGTCTTGCCCTTGTCGTGGTCAAAGAACACGCCGGGAGAACGGTGCATCTGGGAAACGATCACACGCTCTGTACCGTTCACGATGAACGTGCCATTCGGTGTCATCAGGGGCATATCGCCCATGAACACGTCCTGTTCCTTGATGTCCTTGACGGATTTGGCGCCTGTGTCTTCGTCGATATCAAACACGATCAGTCGCAGCGTCACCTTGAGCGGTGCGCTGTAGGTCATGTCGCGCTGCTGACATTCCTCAACATCGTACTTGGGCTTTTCCAGCTCGTACTTGACGTACTCCAGCACGGAGGTCTCGTTGAAGTCCTTGATCGGGAAAACCGACTGGAACACGCCCTGGATGCCATCGCCATCCGTGGGGGTCTCGGCATCGCCGGAATTCAGGAAAAGGTCATAAGACGATTTTTGAACCTCGATCAGGTTCGGCATTTCCAGCACTTCGCGGATTTTGCCATAATATTTACGCAGACGTTTCTGGCCAAGGAAGGATTGTGCCATGTGTCGTGTCACCTTTCGATTCTCTCACCAAGCGCGTCCTCACCGGGGCCGTGAGGCGCTGCTTTAAGAGCGGAGTTTTCCGGTCAATGCTGGGATGCGTCCCACCGCACCCCTTCCGACCTGTGGACCTCTCCAGAAGGATGCTTTCGCAAAAGCACCCTTCAAGACAGGTTTGGCTGGACAGGACAATCGCCCCGTCCAGCCAATATTCTTGCGGGATGTGCCGGAATTTTGAAAATTCCGGTCCGATCTTTTCGAAAAGATCGGCTCCCTCGGCGACCGCTTAGGCCAGCTCGACTTCCGCGCCAGCTGCTTCCAGCTTCGCTTTGACTTCTTCGGCTTCGGCTTTGTCGACGCCTTCTTTGATCTTGCCGCCGGCTTCGACCAGGTCCTTGGCTTCTTTCAGGCCCAGACCGGTGATGCCGCGCACTTCCTTGATCACGTTGATCTTGGATGCGCCCGCGTTCTTCAGAACGACGTCAAATTCAGTTTTCTCCTCGGCTGCTGCGCCACCGGCGTCAGCAGGACCGGCCATCATCACTGCGCCGCCAGCTGCGGGCTCGATGCCGTATTCGTCCTTGAGGATTGTTTTCAGTTCTTGTGCTTCCAGCAGGGTCAGACCAACGATCTCTTCTGCCAGTTTCTTCAGATCAGCCATGTTTAGCTCTTTCCGTTAACGATATGTGTGTTCCAACGTGTTGTTTCAACCAGCACGCCGATATGACGAATTGCTTACGCAGCCTTGTCCTCGATCGTGGACAGGATGGATGCAATGTTGCTTGCAGGTGCGCCAATGGCCCCGGCGATGTTCGATGCAGGTGCGCCCAGCATGCCCGCGATGGTGGAGATAAGCTCCTCCCGCGAAGGCATCTTGGACACGGATTCCACACCGGCCACGTCGAGTGCGTTCTCGCCCATTGCACCGCCAAGGATAACGAACTTCTGGTTCTCCTTGGCGAAGTCCTGAGCAACCTTGGCCGCAGCCACGGGATCCTCAGAATAGGTCAGAACGGTCATGCCCGTCAGAAGGTCGGCAATGCTTGCGCATGGCTTACCCTCAAGGGCGATCTTGGCGAGCCTGTTCTTGGCAACACGCACGGCCCCGCCAGCGTTACGAGCACGCGCGCGAAGGTCCTGCATTTCAGCAACTGTCAGACCGACGTAGTGGGCTACCACAACGACGCCAGAGCTTTCAAAGATCTGGCCGAGCTCGTCGACCAACTGTTCTTTTTGTGCTCTATCCACAGTTTCACTCCAGTAAGGGAGGGTTGCCCCTCCGGCTCAGTTTTGCCGGGACTGATGGCCCCGACTTTCGGGTCCTTACGGGGGCCGGACGCGTCGCTGCGGATCGCCCATCGGGCTGTCCGAAGAAAATCTGCCGTTTCCCGTCTCAGGCAGGAATTATGTTGAAATGCCTTCAACACCCACCGTCTCGGACGAAAAGCACAAAAGCGCGACGAATCGCGCTTTGTACCTGAGGGGTGGGATAAACAGTTGACGGGGGATTTCCAACCCCCAAATGCGCAAGTTGCACACTTGGCCCGGTCAGACCGCTTGGCGCGGTCCGGCGCAGCAGGGATACAGGCCTTTTCCGAAGTATTCCGGATCAGCCAGCCATGCGCAAGGGTTCTTCGACCTCGCCGAAATACTGTTGCACGATACCCTTCCCTGGACCACATCAATTCATCCCCGTCGACAACCGCGACCCAGCCGTCCTTGATCTGCCGGTATGCATGCAGGATCGCCGCGTTTTGCCGCTTGGTTAGATTCACCGCGTCGGGCACGCCCAACTCTTCCCAGAAAGCCTCTGTGCAAGGGGTCACGACAAGGCGGTCGCCAAAGCAGCCCATCGCCGCGATACCCGGATCTTCCGGATCATCAAAATATAGGAAAATACGATCCGCGCCCTGGTGCAGATACCATGCGACAAACCGTTCCAAGACTTCGCGGGGCTCGCGAAGGATGGCCACCACGGACCACTTACCAGACTTGGGCAGAGTTCACGGAGGCCCTCAAACGCGGCCTTTGGGTCATATCTGAGTGCCGATCTGTCGGCAGCAGACAGATCGGAAAAGGACGGGCCTTAAAAGAAAAAGGGCGGTGACATTGCCACCGCCCCTTTCCAATCCGTTATTCGTTCAAGGCCGATCAGGCCTGACCGGTCATCGCGTCGTCAACCGCCACGGAAATCCCGGGGCCCATTGTCGAGCTCAGGTTGATCTTCTTCATGTAGGTGCCCTTGGAGCCTGTCGGCTTGGCTTTGGCCACCGCACCCACAAAGGCGCGGATGTTTTCAGCCAGCTTGGCCTCATCAAAGCTCAGCTTGCCGACGCCGGCATGCACGACACCGCCCTTTTCGGCCTTGAACTGAACCTGGCCACCCTTGGCTGCCTCGACGGCCTCCTTGATGTCCATGGTCACGGTTCCGACCTTGGGGTTCGGCATCAGGTTGCGGGGGCCAAGCACCTTGCCCAGACGACCCACGATGGGCATCATGTCGGGCGTGGCGATGCAGCGATCAAACTCGATCTTGCCGGATTGCACGGTTTCCATCAGGTCTTCTGCGCCAACAATATCCGCACCGGCGGCCTGGGCTTCTTCTGCCTTGGGGCCACGGGCGAACACGGCAACGCGCATGGTCTTGCCGGTGCCGTTGGGCAGGCCGACAACGCCACGGACCATCTGGTCCGCGTGACGCGGGTCAACGCCGAGATTCAGGGCGATTTCCATGGTCTCGTCGAACTTGACCTTGGAGTTGCTCTTGATCAGTGCAACCGCTTCTTCAACAGTCACATCTTCCTTGCCGACGAATGCTTCGCGGGCGGCGGAGGTACGTTTTCCAAGCTTTGCCATCTTACTTCACCTCGATGCCCATGGAGCGGGCAGAGCCCAGGATGATCTTCATCGCCGCTTCAACGTCATTGGCGCTCAGATCGGCGGCCTTGGCTTCTGCGATCTCGCGCAGCTGCTTGGGCGTGACGGTGCCGACGGTTTCACGGCTGGGCGTTTTCGCGCCAGAGTTAATCTTGGCAGCCTTTTTCAGGTAGTAGGACGCCGGGGGCGTCTTGATGTCCATGGTAAAGGACTTGTCCTGATAATAGCTGATCACGGTCGGGCACGGCGCACCGGGCTCCATGTCTGCTGTCTTGGCGTTGAACGCCTTGCAGAATTCCATGATGTTGATGCCGCGCTGACCCAATGCAGGGCCCACGGGCGGGGACGGGTTGGCTTGCCCCGCCTTGACTTGCAACTTCATCGTACCGACGAGTTTCTTGGCCATTGGCCTTCTCCTTTCAACACCCTTGAGACGCGTCTCAAGAGTTTTTGGTTGCGTGGTCCGGTTCGGGTGCCGCGGCCCCCTTGCCTCCCACTTCTGGATGCCGCGCGAGGCGCGACAGAGGCGGCCTATACACGCCGCCCGTCGCGCGCGCAAGTCCTAGCGGTCATGCATTCCCTGCCCTGCAAGGATGCGGTCGCGCCACTTTGCAATCCGCGCATCCCGCGTCGCTTCCTGCTTGGCGCCGGAGATGTGCAGGACATAGCCGCGCTGGCGTCCAGGTGTCAGCGCCTCGAAGGCGGTCTGTAACTCCGGGTCCGCCTCGAATGCTGCCAGCAGCGCTTCGGGATAGTCGAAATCATCCTCGGGCAGGTCTACGCTGCGCCCGTCCTTTTCGACCGCGATGGCCTGTTTGATGAACCCGGCGATCTCCTGCGCGACCGCGTCTATTTCTTCGGTGGAGGTAAACTTCATCACCCGGGCAGAGCGCGAATTCGGTCCGGGCGCTTTCAGCAACCCGGCGGGATCGTCAAACAGCACACCCTTGAAGAAGGACAGCGCAACGTCGTTCTTTTCCGCACCGATGATGCCGATATTGCTGCCATGCGCCGCGTAGCAGGGTTTGCGCCATTTCAGCGCCTCGGTCACATCCTCAGCCAGCATCAGACGCCGCAGCGCGACAAGCTCGGCACGCCAGGGCCGGTCCTTGTCGAAATACCTGTCAATTCTCGGATCGGCCTTGCCCATATCAGCTCTACACCGACCGGAGCGTCAGGACGCCCGGTTCAGCCCTGTTTGTTGACCTGCGTGAATTCCAGCTCCACCGGGGTTTCCCGGCCAAAGATCGACACAGAGACCTTCAGGCGCTGGTTTTCGTCGTCGACCTCTTCGATCATACCGTCGAAATCCTCGAACGGGCCATCGGCCACCTTGACCTTCTCGCCCACTTCGAAATGGATCAGGGTACGCGGCGCATCTTCGCCTTCCTGTACCCGGCCCAGGATCGCCTGCACTTCGGCATCGCGCATCGGCATCGGACGGCCCTGCGGGCCAAGAAAACCGGTAACACGGTTGATCGAGTTGATCAGGTGATAGCCCTTGTCGGACATTTCCATGTGCACCAGCACATAGCCGGGCATGAAGCGACGCTCTGCCGTCACCTTCTTGCCCCGGCGAACTTCGATCACCTCTTCGGTCGGCACCAGCACCTCGTCGATCTGGTCCTCAAGGCCCTGCTCTTCGACAGAGGTGCGAATCTGCTCGGCGATCTTCTTTTCGAAGTTCGACAGGACACTGACCGAATACCACCGTTTTGCCATCTGAACTCTGGTCCCTGTCTTGCGCGGCATCTGCCGCCTTCTGAGTAACGCTCGTGCGCCGCGTGGGGCACACCTGAAAAAGCCTGGATAAAAAAGCGGCGCGCAACTCGAATCGCCGCACGCCCTTGTCAGGTCAGGCCTGCGCAATACCCTGCGCGCGCAGGTCTTTCAAGGGAGGATTGCGAATTTACGGCACAGCTCCGACAGAGCGTCGCTCAGCCGAACATCCCGAGAATGCTTTGCAGGCCGCCGCGGATCAGGATGTCCACGATCGCGAAAAAGACGGCTGTGATTGCCGCGAGGATGAACACCATCACCGTGGTCAACAGCACCTCGCGCCGGGTGGGCCATACGACCTTTGCCACCTCGGCACGCACCTGCTGAATGAACTGTAGCGGATTGGTGGTGGCCATCTGATATATCCTAACGCTTGTCTGCCCGAAGCATCTAAAGGGTGCGCCGGGCGGATTCAAGCCGTAACAGCCGGGCCCAATCGCTTTGCCGCGCGGCCCTGTCAGACCTCGCTCTCGCGCATTTCGGAAAACCGGCGATCCAGGGCGGCGTCATGACGGCTTTCCGCTTCTGCCAGATCGCCGAAGTCCGGCAGGTAGAGGCCGTCGACGGTCCCTTCCGGGAACCGGTCGAGAATCGCATCCCACTTCATCGCGAAACTGTCGAGCTTGCGGTGCATTTCCACCGCGCGGGTCGGATGCCTGCGGGCATACCAGCGTGCAAACCCCATGGCCCGACGCCAGAAACCGTCATAGCCGAGGATCAGGAAGATACCGGTGAGAGTGAACAGCGACAGGAAAGCAAGCCCCAGCACCAGCCAGGGCCGGAAGAAGACCATCAGGACAGCGCCAGCAATCACGATATGGCGCGGTGTCGGGCGATACCCCAGCATAGCGGCCTTCATACGCGCGATTCGGCCGTCTTCGGAACGCGGCGGGCGCGCAGCTTTGGCCCTTTTGCCCCGGCGCAATTTCTTCCTAGGCTGGGCGGCAGGGGCCTGCGGCTCCGGCGGCGCGATTGCCTGCTGTTCCAGCAATTCGCGTTTGCTCGGCGCTGTTGCTGCCAATGGCTCTTCGGCCATTCGCGGGGCGGCCTGCGGTTCCGGAACGGGTTGCGGGGCCTGCTCCTCTGATGCCAGCAGGTCACGGATCGCGGCAAGGGCGCTCGGGTCAAGCTCTGCCACCACGGGCAATACCGACCCCTGTGGAGCGATATCCGGTGTTTCCTTGATGTGCTCGTTCGCTGTCGTCATCTTTGCATCTCTCAGCCAGTCCGCGCTTCGATACTGACGCAATCAGCCTGTTGATTGGCGAGAATATGTCAAAAACGAGGCAAGGGTTCTTTCAGGAGCTGCAGCGACGGCAGCTTCACCGTGGCAATCGCACCAAAATTTCCACAGGAATTGCGGGAGTTCGAACCTGCGGAAGAGCGGTTGGTAAACGGCCGCCGCACAGGTCACTGATTCTGATTTGGGAGATTGGCAGGGGCTGAGGGACTCGAACCCACGACCCTCGGTTTTGGAGACCGATGCTCTACCAACTGAGCTAAACCCCTATGCCGGACTTCCGACTAGTCGCAAATGCCGCCGCGATCAAGGGGCATCGCGCGCATTGCCGTGAAATTCACCGGATCGCGATGGAACTCTGCCTCGGGGGCGGGGCGTTGACCCTTTGACACGGGCAAGAGCCCCAAAATCAAGGAGACCGCTATGACACTCAAGAACCTTCACGACGTTTACCATGATCAACTGCAGGACCTTTACAGCGCCTGCAAACAATCGCTCGACGCCACCACAGAGCTTGGGCGCGCCGCCGCCGACGAGGAATTGAGCGAAGCCCTGATCGCCGGGGCCAACGGGATCAGCGATGGCATGGATCACCTGAAATCAATCTGCGCCAAGCATGACATCGACCCCGAAGGCGAGCACTGCAAGGGCATGGCAGGCCTGGTGACCGAAGCACGCGCCCATGCGATCAAGGCGGATTTCGCTGATGACGCAACCCGAGACGTGGTCATCATCACGCAATACCAGCGCATGGTGCATTACGCGCTGGCCGGCTACGGCTCCCTTGTCGCCTTTGCCAACCGTCTGAACCTGGACGAGGAGGCCGGCATTCTGCAAAAGCTTCTGGACAACACCTATGACGGCGATCGCCATATGACGGATATTGCCACCAACGGCGGCGTCAACAAGGCCGCCGCCTAGGCGCCGATCAAATCATAACACGACGAAAGCCCCCGCATCGGGGGCTTTCACTTGATACATGACAGACGTGTCGCAACCCTTGGGCCTGTCGGTTCAACCGCCGCTCACCGCCACCAGTCCGGCGACGTCACCCCCGGCGATCAGCGCCTCATGCGCCAGTATCCTGTCAATCGGCCAGTCCCACCAGGCAACGCGCGACAAGGCCTTGACCTGCTGCGGGTCGAACCGCCTGCGCAAGACCCTGGCCGGGTTGCCCGCAACAACACTGTAGGGCGGGATCTGCCCCGCGACCACCGCACCGGCACCGACAATCACGCCATCCCCCAGATGTGCCCCCGGCAGGATCCGGGCGCCCTGCCCGATCCAGACATCATTCCCGATCACCGTATCGGGCCCGGGTCCCGGCATCGAAGGCCGGCCCTCGGCAGGGCCACCGCCAAAGACGGCAAAGGGAAAGCTGGAAATACCATCGTACCGGTGATTTGCCGACGCGGTGATGAAGGTGACGCCATCCGCAATCTGGCAGAATTTCCCGATCACCAAACGTTCCGGGCTGAAGTCGTAAAGATAGGGTGCAAGATGCGCCGCCCAATCGTCGGGCGGCCGATGGGCGCTGGCATAGGTATATGCGCCGACCGAAATACGCGGATGGTCCACGGCGGCGGCAAGAAAAACCGTTCCGGCATGGGTGCTGCCATCGGGCAATGGCACCGGATGCAGGACGTCGGCGGCGGAGAAAGGTCGTGAATCGGGCATGACAGCTCCTTTGATCTGGAAAAGATTGGGTCAGATCGCGGTTGTTGTCATGTCACCCTCCATCGGTTTCGCCAGCACTTTAACAAATCGTGACCCGCGACGAAACCACCTCTTTCATGCCCCAACCCCCACCAACGACAAAGGCCGCCCCCTGTGGAGCGGCCTTGCCTGTTCGTGTGCTCAGGAGCGCGCCCTTGCGGACGCATGCCCGATCAGTCGGTGATCTTCGACACCACGCCCGCACCCACGGTGCGGCCGCCTTCGCGGATCGCAAAGCGCAGGCCCTGCTCCATCGCGATCGGCGCG
>NZ_QBFD01000015.1:117489-123183 GCF_003335585.1 Sulfitobacter sp. DFL-14
ACCGATGTTGTCGCCCGCTTCACCACGGTCCAGCAGCTTGCGGAACATTTCAACGCCTGTGCAGGTCGTCTTCTTGGTGTCGCGGATGCCCACGATCTCGATCTCGTCGCCCACGTTGATCACGCCACGCTCGATACGGCCAGTCACAACCGTACCACGGCCGGAGATCGAGAACACGTCCTCGACCGGCATCAGGAAGGGCTGGTCAACCGCACGCTCAGGGGTCGGGATCCATTCGTCAACCGCAGCCATCAGCGCGCGGATCGAGTTCTCGCCAATCTCGGGATCGCGGCCTTCCATCGCTGCCAGCGCGGAGCCAGGGATGACCGGGATGTCGTCGCCGGGGTATTCGTAGGAAGACAGCAGCTCGCGGATTTCCATCTCCACCAGTTCCAGCAGTTCCGCGTCGTCCACCTGGTCGACCTTGTTCATGTAGACAACCATGGTGGGGATGCCCACCTGGCGGCCCAGCAGGATGTGCTCGCGGGTCTGGGGCATCGGGCCGTCAGCCGCGTTCACAACCAGGATCGCGCCGTCCATCTGCGCCGCACCGGTAATCATGTTCTTCACATAGTCGGCATGGCCGGGGCAGTCGACGTGGGCGTAGTGACGCGCGTCGGTCTCGTACTCCACGTGCGCCGTCGAGATGGTGATCCCGCGGGCTTTCTCTTCGGGTGCGCCGTCAATCTGGTCATACGCACGGAAGTCGCCGAAATACTTCGTGATCGCCGCTGTCAGCGTTGTCTTGCCGTGGTCAACGTGACCAATCGTGCCGATGTTAACGTGCGGCTTGTTACGTTCAAACTTTGCCTTTGCCATGGTGGTAGCACCCTTTTTGAATTGAGGGGCCGCATCGGCCCGGTCCTATCTGGCGGGCGATGTATTGGGTCTTGCCAGTAAAATCAAGCGCGACTTCGCACCGACTTGCAGCCCTGCCCTACCCGTTGGGTTCTTCGGCGACAGGAGCGCCCGTACCGGGGCCTGCGCTGAACCAGCCCTGTTCCTTGTTCTGCTTCACGAGGTAGCTTTCGATCGACTTCGCCGCATTCTGGCTGAGGTTCTTGAGCTGCTCTTCCGCAGATTTGGTATAGCCCGATCCCACAACCGGCCCCTGATCGAAGGATTCGAAAACCGTGATCTGATGCGGCTTTTCGTTCAGCTTGCGGTTCTTCGCGTCGTCCCAGACGGTGAGGTTGACGATCAGGATCGACTTTGGCGCGAACACCAGCGGGATGCCCGGCTGGGCCAGGACGTATCCCTCGATGCTCATCCCGAAGTGATAGTCGCGGCTGCCGTTGTACCGGCCAAAGCGTTCCGCGGTGGCATCGGTCAGCGCCTTGGTCAGCTGTTCCTTGCTGACTTCGCGGCTCAGGGGGCCTTTCACTGCCTTCGGGGCCACCGCGATATTGTGCTTGAGACTGAAGTCTCCCAGCGGCACGGGCGCCTTGTTCAGGTCTGCCGCGCCATTGCAGGCGGTCAGAAATGCCACGGACATCAATACGGCAAGTACGCGGATCATCTGTTTACCTCTTCCAGCACCAAGCTTTCACAGGCGATACCCGATGGTTGCCGCCGGTGCAATCAATTGCCACGTTGGCGAATGGCGCCGTACCCCCTATCTATCAGTCAACCGGCCAAAGGAGGTTCCCCCATGTCCACCACCCTGCCCGTCCGCGTGCCGCTGGTCACAGAGCCCTGGGGCATCTTCAAGAGCCTCTCAGAAGCACGGCGCAACGTGCTCAGCATCATTCCCGACATCGCCACGCGACAGCCCATGGTCTCGGGCAAGACGGGAAAGCGCTGGCACATGGTCATGGACCCCGGTGCAATCCGCGAAGTGCTGCTGGACCGGCTGGAGGATTACCCCAAGTCACTGGTCACCAAGAACCTGCTGAAACCCGCCATCGGCGAAAGCCTGTTCATTGCGGAAGGTGCCCATTGGCGCTGGCAACGGCGCGCGGCCGCGCCGGTGTTTTCCCATCGCAATGTGATGAACCTTTCACCAATCATGACCGCTGCCGCCGAACGCACGGTGGCCCGGATCGAGGCGGCAGGCCCCCGCGCCGTCAACATGCTGGACGAGATGGTCACAACCACATTCGACGTGATCGGCGATGTGACCTTTTCGGGCGGCGATACATTTGACCGCGACAAGGTACATGGTGCCATCGACGATTACATCGCCGAGGCGGGCAAGATCAGCCTGTTCGACGTCCTGGGCTTCCCCGACTGGGTGCCGCGCCCGGGGCGCATCATGTCCGGCGCCGCGCTGAAGGAAATGAAATCCATGGCCGACAGCGCCATCGAGGCCCGCGCGAAACGCGGCCATCAGGGCGTGCCGGATCTGCTGGATCTGTTGCTGGAGGGCGTCGACCCCAAGACGAAGCGGCAGATGTCCACTTCCGAGCTGCGCGACAACCTGCTGACCTTCATCGTGGCCGGGCATGAAACTACGGCGCTCACCCTGTCCTGGGCCATGTACCTGCTGGGCTTCGATCCGCAGGTGCAGGAACGCGCCCGACAGGAGGTGCAGGAGGTATTGCAGGGCCGCGCCTGCACCGGCGACGACGTGGAAAACCTGCCCTACATCCGCATGATCATCGACGAAACCCTGCGCCTTTACCCCGCCGCCGGGATCATTTCGCGCACCGCACAGAAAAGCGATACGCTTTGCGGCCGGGAGATCCGACCGGGCGATACGGTTATGATCCCGATCTATGCCCTGGGCCGCAACGAGCTGCTGTGGGAAGACCCCAACCGTTTCGACCCCGAACGCTTTGCCGATCGCAAGGCAATCGACCGCTATGCCTATCTGCCCTTCGGGGACGGGCCGCGCATCTGCATCGGTGCCTCCTTTGCCCTGCAAGAGGCGGTGATCATTCTGGCGACCCTGCTGTCGCGGTTCGAATTCACCCCCGTCGCGGGCAGGGAACCGAAACCGGTGATGATCCTGACCCTGCGCCCGGAGGGGGGCGTCTGGATGACGGCGAAACCACTGAACGCACCGGCAAAGACCTGAGCGGCCCGCGTTTCAGGATCACTGCTGGCTTTCGCCCGGGCCAGAGCGCAAGATGCGCCCGGGTAACCGGGCACAGGCAAAATGTCGGAAGAGACGAGACTTTTCATTTCCTATTCGCCCGATGACCGGGAAAAGGTGGAAACCCTGTGCGCCTCCCTCGCGGATGAGCCCGGTCTCACGGTCTTTCATGGCACCGAAGACAACCCGGACACGCCGGAATCACGCAGGCACCTGGAAGAATTGATCCGCAGCAGCGATATATTCCTCTTTGCCCTCAGCCCCCGGTCCGCAGCCTCCGAGGATTGCGCATGGCAGTTTGACTTCGCCGACAGCCTGAACAAGCGCATTATCCCCGTGGTGGTGGATCACGTTGATGGCACGGTGCCGACAGCACTGGCGCGATTGAACTACATCCATGCAACCGACCACGATGATCTTGCCACAGCGGTGGACAACATCAGGTCGGCCATTGCCACCGATATCGGCTGGATCAGGGAACATACACGCCTTGCCACCCTGGCCCATCGCTGGACTGCGGCGGCCCGGCCCGGTGCACACGCTCTGCGCGGGCCGGAACTGCACGCCGCCGAGGATTGGCTGGCAGAGCAACCAGGGGACGCGCCGCAGCCGACAGCCGAACAGCGTCGCTTTATCCTGGAAGGCCGCAGGGCCACGGCCCGGCGCCAGCGCAGAACAGCCCTTGGCGCGGTCGCGGCCCTGATTGTTGTCGGCATCCTGGGCATCGTCGGCTGGACCCAGCGCAATGCGGCGCGCGCCGACAAACAAAAGGCCGAAGCTGCCCTGCGCAGCGCCACTGAGGCCTCTGGCACCTTGCTATCGGAACTGGCGCAGGAATTCTCCTCTGCCACCCTCCCCGCAGACGCCAGGCGCAGGATTCTGGTGCAGGCCCAGGATCTGCACGGCACCCTGATGCAGAACTTTCCCCGGGACCGCGCCTTGCGGGCAACTGCGGCCATGATGCAGACCCGTGTCGGCGATACGCTCTTCCACTCCGGCGACCTCAGATCTTCGCGCAAAGCCTATCAGGAGGCGCGGGACAAACAGATGGAACTGCTTGCGGAAACACCCGATCACGCGGGTCGCCAGCATGCCCTTGCGGTCACGTCAGAGCGGTTGGGTGACCTTGCAATGGCCGAAGGAGACCCTGCGGAAGCGCGGGAGCACTACGAAACAGCACTTGATCTGTCCCTGACGCTGGACGATGTGGACCCCTTACTGGGCCGTCATGGGGCGGGTACTGCGACGATCCTGGACAAGCTGGGCCAACGCGCATTGGACGAGAATGATCTGAGCGCAGCGGAGGACCAGTTCACGCAAGCCCACGACCTGCGCGCCGCATTGCTCAGGCGGGAGCCCGCAAATCCGGACTGGCAGAGCGCATATGCCGACAGCCTGCGATCGCTGGCCAGCCTTGCTCAGGCACGCGACACGCCCGCTGCGGCCCGGGACCTGCTGGAACAGGCGCTCGAAATACGCGAAACTCTGGTTGGGCTGGCCCCTGAGAATGCCGCGTTCAAACATGAAACCGCTGTCCTGCTGGAGGCTCTGGCCACAATTGCACGCGCTGAGGGCGATGCCGATCAAAGCCGGACCTATCTCGAACGGCGCCTCGACCTGGCGTGGGCGCTGGCGCAAAGCGACCCTCTGAATGAGGGCTGGCAACGCGATCTGGCGGTCAGCCTGTTCGATGCGGGAACGGCGGACCAGAAGGCCGGAGACTACGCGGCGGCAAAAGCCTATTTTGAGCAGGGGCGTCGCGCCATCCAGCGCCTCGTTCTGATCTCGCCCATCGACCTGCAATGGCAATATGAACTGGGCAAGGTCGAAATGCGCCTGGCACAGCTTGCCGAACTCATGGACGAGCCCGAGGCCGCAAAAACGCAGTTTGAGGCGGCGGGCGAAATCTTTGCCACGCTGGCGTCAGAACAACCTGACAATCCGACATATGCCAGCGACCTTGGCATGGTGTTCTTCAGCCTGGGAACCCACGCCAATCAGACGGATGATCCGGACAGGGCCCGGCAAAATCACGCAAAGGCGCTGGACTGGCGCAGGCGCGCGGCAGAGCTGCTGCCCGGCGATCCCGGCACCCAGCGCGCCGTCACGGGCAGCCTGTATGAAATTGCCGCCCTTCAGGAAGAAAGCAAAGACTATGACGCCGCCCTGGAAGGCTATCGCGAGATGCTGGATCATGCGCGCAGCCTGGTGGTGGCCTTTCCGCAAGACAGCGATCTGGCCGACGACCTGCGGGTGGCCGGTGATCTCTTTGCCAGACAGGCGGCGATTGTCTCTTTCGGGGATGTGCTGTTTTCACGATTGGACAAGGCGGAAACCCTGGCACGGCAGGCGCTTGAGGCAGCACCCGACAACCGCCGCGTTGCCGCCCATCTGGCCTATGCGCTGATGTTTCAGGAAGAGACGGACGCTGCGAAAGAAATCTTTCTTGCCGGGCGGGGCGAAGAGATCGACGGCGATCCATGGGAAGAAGTCGTCCAGCAGGATTTTGACACGTTTCGCAAGATCGGGCTGACCCATCCGCTGATGAAAGAGGTCGAGGCGGCGTTCTAGGCTCTGGACCCATTAATTCTATATATTCAGCGGCGATTTCACGAAATTTCAAAGGTTTGGGGCGTGCAGCCAATAGTGGTTCTATT
>NZ_QBFD01000015.1:123297-196293 GCF_003335585.1 Sulfitobacter sp. DFL-14
GTTCCTGGTCTGCGAAAAAATCTGTCAAACTGAGCATATAGAATTAATGGGTCCAGAGCCTAGGGCCTGTCAAGCCGGCAAGGCGTCAGTCGCAGATTCCGCGCAGGGCGGCCCAATCCTCCGCGCTCAGCGCCGGGTTGTACGCGGCCCCGACCTCAACCGCTGCCCGCGCCGCTTCGATGCGGGCACCCAGGGCTGGATGGCTCAGGAAATGCGCCGCCACACCGTCGCGGTCCCCATACTTGCGGCGAAAGCTCTCGAACATGTCACCCAATGCGCCGGGGCTGATACCGGCGCGCGCCAGCACGTCATGGGCAAAACTGTCCGCACCCGCCTCGGCCTCCTGCGAATATTGCGCGGCGATCAGCCGCTCCGTCAGGAACAATACCGCCGCACCGCCGGCGAAATCGCCAAACAGCAATCCCAGCACACCGATGGACCCGGCAGACCGCAAGGCATGGCGGGTGGGGTCACGGCTGACCACATGGCCGATCTCATGGGCCAGCACCGCCGCGACCTCATCGGGGCTTTCTGCCGCCTCGATCAACCCGCGAAACAGCACGACAAAGCCGCCCGGCAGCGCAAAGGCATTGACCATCGGATGATCCAGTACCGCGACATTGATCTGCGGCACGTCATTTGTCGGCGCGTCCAGGCGGGCCACCAGCCGCTCCAGCGCGGCCGCGCCTTCGGGGGCCTCGCACAGCGGCACCGGGTTCAGGCCGGTATCATCCAGCGCCTCACGGATATGGCCAAAGGTCGCCTCGCCCAGCGCCCGTTCCCCTGCGGGCGGGATATAGGCCGCCATGTTGTCGGCCAGCAGCGGAACCAGAACACCAATCTGCAGGGCCACTGCCGCAACTGCCGCCAGCGCCCAGGCGGCCAGCCGGCCGCGGCCCTTTGGCGGGGTGCGGCGAAACCGGTTCGGCAGATGCGGCAACAGGCTGGCGTCGGTCACGAAAAGCCGCGCAAGCGGATCATCCTTCAGCCGCAGCACCGCGCCGGTCTTTCCGGCAGTATCCGGCAATTGCCGCACATCCCCCACGGGCCAGCGCAGAATGCGCCCGTCATCCAGCCCGATCTGGAGGATGCCCGAAGCGATATGCAGGCTGACCTCCTCGGCCACCGGCCTGTCACCTTCGAAAAAGGCCGCTCCCATGGCGTCAAATCCGATGCTCATATCGCGGCCCCCAGGTCCAGCGCTTCGGCAAAGCCTTCGGCCTCGGCAAAGGCGTCGCGGTCGCGCTGGCTGATCGCCTGCAGACCTGCCGTGGCCGGCAAGGTTGTCGTCCGTGCCATGTGGCGCATGATCGGAAAGGTGACGAAGGTATTGTGCAGCACCCCCCAGAGCAGGAAGACCGACAGGTAGATCACCCCGAGGATACCAAAGGACAACCAGCGCGGCAGGTCGCCGAATCCACCAAGCCCGGCGGCATTGGCCCCTTCCAGCCAGGCAGTCGGGCCATACATGGAAATGCTCAGCACCACGATCAAGGCGATGCCCAGCACCAGCACCATGTAGGAGATGAAGGTGCCCAGCGTATAGATCATCGCGATGCGCGGTCCCTGCAGGCGCGAGGCAAAGGTCACGCCATAGGCAGCCTTGTGGTTGGCCATGATACGCTTGGCCACCCAACGGTAATGTATCGCACCGTACACCAGCCCCGCCATGAGGACCGGGACCGCCCACAGCCGTTCCGGGCTTTCCCAGCCAAGCGGCCAGCGGCCAAGTTGCAGCGCTGTCACGAACCGCGACGGCAGGGAGCCCGGATTGGACAGCAGATCAGGGGTGATAGGGTCAATCACCAATATCCACACAGCCAGTGCCATACCCGCAACCACCACCGCGATAAAGGGCAGCGCCGCACGGTAGAGCATTCGCCAGCGCCCCTGCTGAACCAGCCGGGCAGATCCAAAGAAGGTCCGGTCGGTGCGGTATTTCTCCAGCGCGAAGGTCATCCGGGGCCAGAGAATGCCCAGCGTCAGGATCGTGACCGCCCAATGCACCAGCGCCCGCCCGGCATAGCCCCAGGCCCCTTTTTCAAGGCCAAAGCGCACGCCGCGCCAGCGGGTCCGGGCCAGCACGTAGCGCCGGGCGCGGTAACGGGCGTAGAACCAGATCGGGATGACCCCTGCGAAACTGGCGAGATATCCCAGCCAGGAGGAATTGAAGACCGAAAAGCTGACGAACATCAGCAGCAGGTTCACGATGCCGATGTAAAATGTCAGCACCACAACCGCGATGAAGAAACCCAGCAGCTTTTCCAGCGGATCGCCTACGTATTCCAACGGATGCCCGCCGGGCCGGATCGCGGACCAGTACCAGCGCCGCAACCGCGTTTTCATCCAGAAGCGATAGAACCCCAGGGTGAGGATGGTAAAGAAGCCGGTCTTGAGCGCCAGCCAGAACAGCGTCCAGCGGCGGCCGGTGAATTCAACCTGCATGCCATCCGGCTGCGGCTGTGCGGATGCTGCCTGCGGTGGGGCGGCCCAGGGGCTGTCTGGCACAGCGGTATCGCTCATGCCAGGCAACCCAGGTCAGGTGAACTTGTTGTCACGGGGGAAGCCGCGCGGTGCCATCCGACCGGCGGAGGCCCGTTTGCCGGTCCACTCGGTCAATTCGATCTCTGTCCGGGTGCGGCCAGCGGGGTCAAGCCAGGTCAGGCCGGTGGCACTGTCAAAGGTGGTGGCGTCGGACATGCCGCCGTCCTTGTACTTCTGCAACCGCACGCCCTTGCCCCGGCCCATCTCGGGCAATTCGTCCAGACCGAACACCAGCACCTTGCGGTTCTCGCCCACCACCGCGACACGGTCGCCGGCAATCGGTTTGCACACCAGCGCCTTCACATCACCCCGCACGTTCAACACCTGCTTGCCACTCCGGGTCTGCGCCACGACATCCGCTTCCGGCACGACAAACCCGTCACCAGCGGTCGAGGCGACCAGCAGTTTGCGGTCGGGCTGGTGAATGAACAGATCGACGATGCGCACCTCGTTGGGCAGGTCCACCATCAGACGCAGGGGTTCGCCCATGCCGCGCCCGCCGGGAAGATTGGCCGCAGAGATCGTGTAGAACCGTCCGTTTGAGCCAAAGACCAGCAGCCGGTCGGTGGTTTCGGCATGGAATATGAACCGGGGACCGTCACCATCCTTGAACTTCAATTCGCGGGTCAGGTCGATATGGCCGGTCATCGCCCTGATCCAGCCCATTTCGGAACAGACAACGGTGATCGGCTCGCGGTCGATCATGGCCTCGATCGGCACGTCTTCGACCACGCCTGCCTCGGCAAAAGTGGTGCGCCGCTGTCCGCAATCGACCCCGTCGATGATCCAGTCCTTGCCAAATTGCTTCTTGGTGGCACGCAGCTGTTCGGTGATGCTGTCCCACTGCAGGTCTTCGCTTTCCAGCAGATCCTCCAGCCCGGCGCGTTCCTCCATCAGTTCGGATTGCTCGCGCAGCAGCTCCAGTTCTTCCAGCCGCCGCAAGGAGCGCAGGCGCATGTTCAGGATCGCATCAACCTGCACTTCGGACAATTCGCCCTCGCCCGGAGCGGGGCTCACATAATCCTTTTCGTCCATCGCGCGGACGTGGTCCTTGCCCCAGTCCTCACGCATGAGCGCGGCCTTGGGGTCTTCGTCATAGCGGATGATGTCGATCACGCGATCCAGGTTGAGGAAGGCAACGATGAACCCTTCGAGAACCTCAAGCCGATGGTCGATCTTTTCCATCCGGTGCGCGGACCGGCGCTGCAGCACTTCGCGGCGGTGATCAAGGAAGGCCCGCAGCACTTCCTTCATGCTGCAGACCTTTGGCGTCACGCCATCAATCAGCACGTTCATGTTCAGCGAAAACCGCACTTCCAGATCGGAATTGCGGAACAGCATCCCCATCAGCACATCCGGATCCACGGAGCGCGAGCGCGGCTCGATGATCAGGCGCACGTCGTCGGCGGATTCGTCGCGGACATCACCCAGAATCGGGATCTTCTTGGCCTGGATCAGTTCGGCGATCTTTTCGATCAGCTTGGATTTCTGAACCTGATAGGGAATTTCCGTGACCACGATCTGCCATTGACCCCGGCCCAGGTCTTCCACCTCCCAGCGGCAGCGCAGGCGAAAGCCGCCCTTGCCGGTGCGGTAGGCTTGCGCGATATTCTCGGCCGGTTCCACGATGACGCCCCCGGTGGGGAAATCGGGGCCGGGCACAAAGTTGAGCAGGGTATCATCCCGGCAATCGGGCACCTTGATCATGTGAATGCAGGCATCGCAAAGCTCAGCGATGTTATGCGGCGGAATATTTGTGGCCATGCCCACCGCGATCCCGCTGGACCCGTTGGCCAGCAGGTTCGGGAACTGCGCGGGCAATACCGCCGGTTCGGTCAGCGTGCCGTCGTAGTTCTCGCGAAAATCGACAGCGTTCTCGTTCAACCCCTCCAGCATCGCCTCGGCAACGGCGGTCATCCGCGCCTCGGTATAGCGGCTGGCGGCGGGGTTATCGCCGTCAATGTTGCCAAAGTTGCCCTGCCCGTCGACAAGCGGGTAACGCACGTTGAAATCCTGCGCCAGACGCGCCATCGCGTCATAGATCGCGGCATCGCCGTGCGGGTGATAGTTGCCCATCACATCGCCCGAGATCTTGGCCGACTTGCGGAAGCCGCCGGTCGAGGACAACCGCAACTCGCGCATCGCAAAAAGGATACGGCGGTGAACCGGCTTCAGCCCGTCCCGCGCGTCGGGCAGCGCGCGGTGCATGATCGTGCTGAGCGCATAGGTCAGATACCTGTCGCCAAGCGCGCGGCGCAGCGGTTCGGACACATTGTTCGGGTCCGCCTGAGGGGGGTCGGTTACATCTGACATGGAGGGCTTTCTATCCAAGGGGCGCTTGGGCGGCAAGCGCTGGAATGGCCGCATTTTACCGCATTGCGGCAGTTGCGCCACGGGGGACCGAATTTTGCTTTTTCCCCGGTCCGTCCAGAATATTTTTCAACCAGGGAACCTAAACGCGTGACTTATGTGTTAGTGTTGTAAGTCGTGTACATTGGGGAGTGTCATGAAGCGATTTATTTTATTGAGTTTCGGTTTTTTGGGTTGGGCTTTCTACGAAATGAGCGGCGGGGCGGATTTTGAACCGCGCAGCGTTCAGATCGCACGCATGAACCCGGCGCCGCAGGTGCAGGAACAGACGGTCGTCACCAGCGCTGCCGAACAGCCCGGCACCGATACCGCTTTCGTTGACACCGATCCGCCCCTGAACGCCTCAGATGACAGCGTGACACGGGTTTCACTGAATTTGACTGCCATCAGTGACATTCTGGAAAACAGCGGTTCTGTCGATCCCGAAGTGACCGATGCTGCCGTATCTGCGGATGACAGCGGTGTGCCGCAGAACGTCGGCAGCCTGACATCCAGTGCCGATACACCTGCGATCATCCCCAGCCTGATCAACCCCAACGATGGTTTGAGCACCGCATCCTATTCGAGCACCGATGGCGACATTCGCATTGTCTCGGGCAACCGTGTGAACGTGCGCGGCGGGCCCGGCACCAATTACGGCGTTGTGACCAAACTTGCCGAAGGTGACGCTGTGCGCGTCGTTCTGGACAACGGCGATGGCTGGGTGAAAATGCAACCGCTTGATGGCAGCCCCGAAGGCTGGATGGCGGATTTCCTTTTGACCGGGGGCTGACCCCGGCTTGCCAAAGCATCCGACCCGCGCGAAGAAAGGCCTCCACCACGGGGGCCTTTTCATGTCGGCACGTTCCATCCTGATTACCGGCTGTTCCAGCGGCATCGGCGAAGCCTGCGCCCATGGCATGCGGGCGCGCGGCTGGCGGGTCTTTGCCAGTTGCCGCAGACAGGCAGATTGCGACCGCCTGATTGCCGCCGGGTTCGAGGCCCCGCGCCTGGATTACGCGGATGAGGACAGCATCCGCGCAGCACTGGACGAGGTGCTTGCCGCAACGGGCGGCACGCTGAACGCACTTTTCAACAACGGTGCATTCGCCCTGCCCGGCGCGGTGGAGGACCTGCCGACAGAGGGGTTGCGCAGCATATTCGAAACCAATTTCTTTGGCTGGCACAGTCTGACACGCGCGGTCATCCCGGTGATGCGGGCACAGGGTCACGGAAGGATCGTGCAATGCTCTTCCGTGTTGGGCATGGTCACGATTCCCTGGCGCGGCGCCTATAGTGCGACGAAATTCGCGCTGGAAGGGCTGACCGATTCCCTGCGCCTTGAAATGCGTGGCACCGGCCTGCACATCTGCCTGATCGAGCCTGGGCCCGTGACCTCGAAGATCAGGGTCAATTCGATCCCGCATTTCGAACGCTGGATTGATTGGGAAGCCTCCCCCCGCGCGGCGCAATACCGTGGGAGCCTGCTGAAACGGCTCTACGAATCGTCCGGGCCGGATCGTTTCGAACTGGGGCCGGAAGCGGTTCTGAAACGCCTGATCCATGCCTGTGAAGCCACCCGCCCCCGGGCGCGATACTATGTCACGACCCCGACCTATCTGGCGGGGATGCTGCGCCGCCTGCTGCCCACCGCCCTGCTGGACCGGGTGATGGGCGCAGGATAAAGGTTGCGTTCAAGGCCATCACCGCTACATCCCGACCCAGGGAAAGGGAATGATCATGTTTGAAGACCCTCTGTTCATCGTTGTGCTTCTGTCTGTTGTGGCTGTTGCAGTTGTCTTGTTGATCGGCCTTGGCGGCTTTGCCGGTGGCGGCGAATTCAACAAGCGCAATGCGAACAAGCTGATGCGCTTGCGGATCCTCGCGCAGTTCATTGCGGTCCTGCTGATCCTGGGGTTCGTCTGGTTACGCGGAGGAGCGGACTGATGGTGGTCCTCAACAAGATCTATACCCGCACCGGCGATGCCGGAACAACCGCACTGGGCAATGGTGACCGTGTTGCCAAGCACAGCGACCGGGTGGAAGCCTACGGCACCTGCGACGAGCTGAACTGCTTTGTCGGCGTGGCGCGGCTTGAGGCGAAAGGCCAGACCGACAAGGCGCTCAGCCGCATTCAGAACGATCTCTTTGATCTGGGTGCCGACCTGTGCAGGCCTGACATGGCATCGGACGACAAGGCCGAATACCCGCCCCTGCGGATGACGGCGGCCCAGGTCGACCGGCTGGAACAGGAAATCGACGTGATGAATGCCGAACTGGAACCGCTGCGCAGCTTTGTCCTGCCCGGTGGCAGCAAGCTGGCGGCACATCTGCACGTTTGCCGCACGGTTGCCCGCCGGGCGGAGCGCCTGACCGTTCTGCTGGCAGGGCAAGGCGACGTGAACAGCGCGGCGGTAAAGTACCTCAACCGGCTCAGCGACTGGTTCTTTGTGGCCGCACGGATGGCGAACAACGGTGGCAAGGATGACGTGCTTTGGGTGCCGGGTGCCAACCGGGACTAGGACCTGAGCGACCCAATGCCAGCGCTAACAGGTCAGAACGCGGCGTCTTCACTGCGGAAAATGCCGATTTTTCCCTGTTTCGCCCCTTGAGGTTTCGCTAAACCAGCACGAGACAATTCCATCGCCCGTCCTATGTGGGTGGGCAGCAACCAAGGAGAAGAACGCACATGAAGGTTTTGGTACCTGTCAAACGCGTGATTGACTATAACGTGAAAGTCCGCGTGAAATCGGATGGCAGCGGTGTTGATCTTGCCAACGTGAAGATGTCGATGAACCCGTTTGACGAGATTTCGGTCGAACAGGCGATCCGCCTGAAAGAAGCGGGTGACGCGGAAGAGATCGTCGTTGTCTCAATCGGCGTCAAGCAGGCGCAGGAAACCCTGCGCACGGCGCTGGCGATGGGTGCGGACCGGGCGATCCTGGTGGTTGCGACCGACGACGTGCATCAGGACATCGAACCGCTGACCGTTGCCAAGATCCTCAAGGCCATCGTGGACGAAGAGCAGCCGGGCCTGGTGCTCTGCGGCAAGCAGGCGATCGACAACGACATGAACGCCACCGGCCAGATGCTCTCGGCGCTGCTGGGCTGGTCGCAGGCCAGCTTTGCCTCCGAAGTCTCGATTGACGGCGACCATGCGGTTGTGACGCGCGAAGTGGACGGCGGGCTGCAGACCATCAAGGTGACCATGCCCACCGTGGTGACGGTTGACCTGCGTCTGAACGAGCCGCGCTATGCCTCGCTGCCCAACATCATGAAAGCCAAGAAAAAGCCGCTGGATGAGAAGACGCCTGCCGACTACGGGGTCGAAGTCGCCAACCGGCTTGAAATTCTGAAGACAGAAGAGCCCGAGGCCCGCGCAGCGGGGGAAATCGTGCCCGATGTGGACACGCTGGTGGCGAAGCTCAAAGAAAAGGGAGTTGTGTAATGGCTGTTCTGCTTCTTGCCGAGGTCAACAATGGCGAACTGGCAATGGACGCCACCGCCAAGACTGTGACCGCCGCCAAATCTCTTGGTGACGTGACCGTTCTCTGCGCGGGCGGCTCTGCTGCTGCCGCAGGCGAGTCCGCTGCGAAAATCGACGGCGTGTCCAAGGTGCTGGTCGCCGAGGATGCAACGCTGGGTCACCGTCTGGCGGAATCCACGGCAGCGCTGATCGTGTCGCTCGCCGGTGATTACGAGCACATCGTCGCCCCGGCCACCACCGATGCGAAAAACGTGATGCCCCGCGTTGCGGCGCTGCTGGACGTGATGATCATCTCGGACGCTTCCGGCGTTGTGGATGGCGACACATTCGAACGCCCGATCTATGCAGGCAACGCGGTCCAGACCGTGAAGTCGAAAGACGCCAAGAAGGTCATCACCTTCCGCACATCGACCTTCGATGCGGCCGGGACCGGCGGCTCTGCCTCGGTCGAGACGGTGGGCGCAGCGGCTGATCCCGGCCTTTCGTCCTGGGTCGAAGACAAGGTTGCCGCCAGCGACCGCCCCGAGCTGACCTCGGCCGGGATCGTTGTGTCGGGCGGCCGCGGTGTCGGCTCCGAAGAAGACTTCAAGCTGATCGAGCAACTGGCCGACAAACTGGGCGCCGCCGTTGGCGCGTCACGAGCGGCGGTCGATTCGGGCTATGCCCCGAACGACTGGCAGGTTGGCCAGACCGGCAAGGTGGTCGCGCCCGAGCTGTATGTCGCGGTCGGCATCTCCGGTGCGATCCAGCACCTTGCGGGGATGAAGGATTCGAAGATCATCGTTGCGATCAACAAGGACGAAGAGGCTCCGATCTTCCAGGTCGCCGATTACGGTCTGGTTGCCGACCTCTTTGAGGCCGTACCGGAACTGTTGGGAAAACTGTGATCTGACCGGCCAGCCACGCCGGCCATTTCGGAACGCTCAAAGGCCCGCCACTGGCGGGCCTTTTTGTGTCAAAGAGAACCGATTTTCCCGATCAATCTGGCGGCACATTCCTCATGTGCCTGTGGCCCGAACATCTGCGCCGCTGCCATCTCTTCCAACGGGCTGAAGATCATCCCCTCTGTCCCCTTCTGCATCGCAGCGGCAGAGGCGACCACTTCGACCAGATCGGTCGCATCCGCTGCGACCTGCTCCAGCATCATGCGGGTGACGAACAAGGGACCGGCACCGCAGCGCTCCATGCCGTCGCCGTCATCCTCCGCTGGGGCATGGTCGGAAAACCAAAGCAGAACGCACTTCCTTCCGGCATGGCCCAACAGCAGTTTCATTCGCGCAACCCAGGCGCGCTGCAACTCCTTGCGGACCGCTGCGAACCGTTCCGGCGACACCTGATGAAGGTGCCCCAGCATGTGCCTGGTAAAATGGAAATCTGCAAAATCCACCTCTGGATAGATGGTTTGCAACAGGGGCGACGGCGCCACGAACCGGTCATTCCGGCGCGGGTGGACCGTGTAGAACCGGTTTGACATGTTCTGTGCGCCCATGACCTGCACCACGACCGCATCGGCCCGCGCTGCCGCGTCAATGACAAAGGGATCAAGCGTGAAAGCATCAATGCCCGCGTTGGGCAGACCGAAATTCACGCAGGGCTTGCGCAGCCCCTCCTCGACCAATGCGGGAAAGGGCCTTTCGATGAACCTGCCATATGTCTTTGTCCCGCCCAGAAAGGCAATATAAGGCTCTTGCAGATTGCGCTGCGGCCCCCGGAACACAAGTTTGGAATTGGCATACCGACACGGCTGATAATCAAGGGCCCCCGGCCCCAGCACATCATAGGTCATAAACCCACCTCATTTAACTCACCCATCTGCACCCTGCACCACCTCCGCTTGCGATTCTGTAAATGGAAGAATTTGCCGAGCCTTTTAGGCTCTGGACCTTGCGGGTCGGGCCCCGCGCGCACTAATGTGTGCCGAACTCAGACAAAGGACGGGCCATGGACATCCAGACAATCGGTATCGTGGGCGCAGGTCAGATGGGCAACGGTATTGCCCATGTGATGGCGCTGGCCGGCTATGACGTCAAACTCACGGATGTCTCCGAAGACGCCCTGCGCGCAGCGGTCGAGATCATCGACGGAAACCTTGAACGGCAGGTCAACCGCGAGAAGATCACAGCCGAGGACAAGGCGGCGGCGATGGCACGAATTCAAACCACCACCACCCTGACCGACCTGGGCAAGAGCGACCTGATCATCGAGGCCGCAACAGAACGCGAAACGGTGAAACAGGCGATTTTCGAGGATTTGATCCCGCATCTGAAGCCAGAGACGATCCTGACCTCGAACACCTCTTCGATCTCGATCACCCGGCTGGCCAGCCGCACGGACCGCCCGGAAAAATTCATGGGGTTTCACTTCATGAACCCTGTGCCGGTGATGCAACTGGTCGAATTGATCCGTGGGATCGCCACCGACGAGGAAACCTTCAAGGCCTGCGCCGATGTGGTGGACAAGCTGGGCAAGACCGCCGCCAGCGCCGAAGATTTCCCCGCCTTTATCGTCAACCGCATCCTGATGCCGATGATCAACGAAGCCGTTTACACGCTTTACGAAGGTGTGGGGTCTGTCAAATCCATCGACAGTTCGATGAAACTGGGGGCCAACCATCCGATGGGGCCGCTGGAGCTGGCCGATTTCATCGGCCTGGACACCTGCCTTGCGATCATGAACGTGCTGCATGACGGGCTGGCGGATACCAAATACCGGCCCTGCCCCCTGCTGACCAAATATGTCGAAGCGGGCTGGCTGGGCCGCAAGACCCAGCGGGGTTTCTACGATTATCGCGGCGACACGCCTGTGCCGACCCGTTAGGTCGGCCGCAGGACCGGCCTGATCAGTCTTTCAGCGCCAGCGTATGCGCCCGCAGCCAGGCCATGAACCCGCGCGGATCGTCGGCGTATCTGTCGATTTCAGCCTGATCAATCGGGTGGCCGACAATAGGGCCCTGCGGCTTGTTGCAGGAATGGACGATCTCGTGCAGCAAGAGGCCCTGACGCAACATCGGGCTGATCTGGTTGGCGATTTGATAGGCGCGGCTGTTCTGGCCAGGAAACTTCATCGGGACGACAGCAGCACCCGAACGGCGGATCATCTTGGCCGTAAAGACGTTCCATTCGGCCTCAACCGCCGGGCCCCACCAGGTCTCGGAGGAGGCAACGACGCCAGAAGGAAACAGCGCCACAACGCCGCCATCCTTGAGATGGGCCATCGCCTTGGCCCGCATTTCGACGCCTTTGCGCTGCGCGTCAGCGTCATGCGGGAAGGGCACCGGTATCATGAAACTGCCGGCCACCTCGTCAATCGAGGTCAGCAGCGACCGTGTCAGGATGCGGTAGTCGGAACGGACCCGTCCAATCAGATCGGCAAAGATCATGCCGTCGACCATGCCATGGGGATGGTTCGCCACCACGACAACAGGACCTTTCGCCGGGATGCGATCCAATTGTTCCTGCGGTGTCGTCAGGTCGATCCCCATCGTATCAAGGGCCGCGCGCCAGAACGCCTGTCCCGAGGGGGCGCCGCGTTTTTCAAACTGGCGGATCATGCGCAGGATGGTGAGTTTCCCGGTAAACATCTCCATCACACTGATAAAGCGGGCCTTCCAGGGATCGTCAAAAGTTGACGCATAGGAAAGGCTGCGCCGATCATACTTGTTGAACGAAACGGTTTCAGCACGGGTGCTGTTCGCACTCGTGTTCCGGTTTATCAATGATTGTGACTCATCCACCAAGCAACATCACCTTTGTCATACGCGCATCAGCGGTGTCAGTAGCCTTCCCCGAACTTATCCGCAACCAATGCGGTCAGCGCCTCGGCCAATGCATCTGCATCGGGGCCGGAGGTCTGGATGTCAATAGTGGTACCACGGGAAGCGGCCAACATCAAAAGACCCATGATGCTGTCACCGGAAGCGGACATGCCGTCCTTGCTGACTTCGGCTCGGGCGTCGAAGGCTTCTACAACTTCCACCAGCTTGGCGGATGCACGTGCGTGAAGCCCCTTTACGTTAATAATCTTGAGGGAAATATCTGTCATTTCAGGACTTGGACTTTCTACTGCGCGCTCACGTTCTGGCTGTCGATGTACTTCTTACCAGCTTCAAGCGCCGCGCGCACGGCATCCGGTACATCCATCTGGCGGGATTTGGCCAGCTTGATCAGCATCGGCAGGTTCGCGCCATAGATGATCCGCCGGTTGGCCTGCTTGCAGGCCAGCAACGACAGGTTGGAGGGCGAACCGCCAAACAGATCGGTCACGACAACCACACCGGTCCCCTGGTCGACCTCATTGGCCGCTTCGCAAATTTCTTCCTGTTTGGCATCGCGGTCATGATCGGCGTGAATGGCAATGGCACGCACGCCGTTTTGTGATCCCACGACATGTTCGATCGCCGACAGGTATTCCTGTGCCAATCCTCCATGCGCTACAATCACAATGCCGATCAAGATGGTGCCTCTGCTATTCTTTGACGATCCAGTTCGCGATGCCTTATTGACACCGGCCACCCTGCCTCTGCAAGACGCAAAGCATGGTCTTCAGCCATGGTCACAGAACGGTGTTGCCCGCCGGTGCAGCCAAAAGCGATGGCAATATGGGATTTCCCCTCTTCGCGGTAGGCGGGAAGCAGATAAATACTCAGCTCCAGCACCTTCTGCGCAAAGGTATCGAACCGGGCGTCCTGCTTGACGTAATCGGCAACGGCGGCGTTTGTCCCGTTCATCGCCTTGAGCTGTTTTTCATAGTGGGGATTACGCAGGAAACGGCAGTCATAGACAATATCGACCCCGCGCGGCACGCCGCGCTTGTAGGAGAATGACTGCACCGAAACCGCAAGGTGGTGCTGGCCACCGGGGACGAACCACTTTTCAATATCCTCGCGCAGGCGGTGCACGCTGTAGGATGTCGTGTCGATCAGCACATCCGCGCGGTTGCGGATCGGGGCCAGCAGATCGCGTTCGCGGCGGATGCCTTCTTCCGGCTGGTCCACGGGGGCCAGGGGGTGGCGGCGGCGGGTCTCCGAAAAGCGCTGCAACAGCACTTCGGTCGAACAATCAAGATAGAGCAGTTCCGACGTCAGATCCGGGGCTGCGGCCAGTTGGCGCAGCAGATCCATCATCGCATCCAGCGAAAAATCCCGGTTGCGCGGATCTATGCCCAACGCCATGGGGCTTGACCGTGCAGGCGCGGCCAGCAAGGCCGGCATCAGGCGCAGGGGCAGGTTGTCTATCGCCTCATAACCCGCATCTTCCAGCACGTTGAGTGCAGTCGACCGCCCCGCACCAGCTTGTCCCGTGACCAGCACGATATGCGGATGCGTGGCGCGGCGGTCGGCAGACCCGGCTGAATCACTATCGTTCATTGCTCAGAACTTATGCTGCACCGCAGATAAAGCAAGATGGCAGCGGCGAAATGCGGGCCGTCAACCCGGTGCAGGCAGGGAATATTCAACCCCAGCACCTGATGGGTCCGGGCTGGCGGCAACCGATCCTGCTCTGCCCGGGACAAATCGACAACCAGCGCCAGCGGCGTCGGGCCGACATCGGGCACCCGCAGGATGCCCACGCCGCGGGCTTCGATCATCCCGGCAATGCTTTCGGGCACATCCGCGATCACGTCGTCGCCACGCCGGGAAACCCGCGTTCTGTCATCGGCGACCAATGTCGCACCAAGCGCAATCAATTGCAGCGCCAGGGCAGATTTTCCGGCCCCCGAAGGCCCGATGATCAACACCCCGCGATCCGCGATGCGGACCGTGCTGGCATGAAGGATGTCGGTTTCTCCGCTCAGGTCGGCAACCCGACGACAAAGCGTGCGCCCAGCGGGTCAGAAGTGATATCGGCCTCTGTCGGGCGAATGTTCTCGGCCCAGATCACACCGCCATGCGCTTCGACGATCTGCTTGGAAATCGCCAGCCCGAGGCCGGAATTATTGCCAAAATGCTCTTCGGGACGTTGGGAATAGAACCGGGTGAAGATCTTGGAAAGTGCCTGTTCCGGAATGCCGGGGCCGGTATCCTCGACCACGACCAGAACCCGGTTCTCCCGCTTGCGCGCCCAGACCCGAATGGCATCACCGTCCTCGCAGAATGAAATCGCATTGGTGATCAGGTTGACGAACACCTGCGCCAGCCGCGCCTCCAGCCCGTGCACAAGGATCGGGTCCGGGGGCAGATCAGTGATAAAGTCGATCCCCTTGCCCCTGGCTTCCTCGCCCAGGAATTCGCTGAGGTTTCCGATCATTTTAAGCAGGTTGAACTGTTCTTCCTCTTCCTTGACCAGTTCCGAATCCAGCCGGGAGGCGTTGGAGATGTCGCTGACCAGCCGGTCGAGGCGCCGCACGTCGTGGTCGATCACATCCAGCAGTTTTTCGCGCTGATCGTCACGTTTGACCATCCGCAGCGTTCCCACGGCGGACCGCAGAGAGGCCAGCGGATTCTTGATTTCATGTGCCACGTCGGCGGCAAATTGTTCGTTGCTGTCGATCCGGTTGTAAAGCGCCGAAACCATGCCGCGCAACGCTCCTGACAGGCGGCCAATCTCATCCGGTCGCGCGGTCAGATCGGGGATGCGGATCCGTCCGGGGTTAACCTTGCGCGCATTTTTGTCACGCCCCAGCTCCGCTGCAGCCGACAGGTCCGCGAGCGGGTTGGCAATGGTCGATGCCAGAACAAGGCTCAGCCCGATGGACACCAGCGTGGCAATAACGAACATCTGCAACACGCGCTCGCGCTCGCCCCGGACCAGGCGGTCAATCTCCCCCGCCGCCGAAGCAATCGCGACAAAGCCGACGGGCTGACCGTTTTGCAGGATCGGCGTCATCACGGTGAACAAGGTGCCACCGTCAGCGTCAAAGTTGTTTTCAATCTGGGTACCGCTTGCCGCCGCACCGGGGATCATGGACTTCAGCCTGTCCTCAATAGGGATTTCCGCGTCATCCGGGCCGCCGAACGGTGCCGATAATTTCCCCCACAGCCAGTTCAGGCCATCGGTCAGCAACGTATGCTCTGCGACCTCAGATGGGCTGCTCATCTTGCCTTCGGTCTGGGAAATCAGCGTCTCGGCGGTGTCATATACATAGACCTCGACGCCACTGCGCAGGTCGAGCGCGGACAGCGTCGCGGCGACATCCACTCCATCACCCGTCGCGAGGTTCACCGGCGCGTTGCTGGGCAGTTGCGCTTCGAACACATCTGCGATCAGCTCACTTTCGGAAACCAGCGCGGAGGCACGTTGAACGGCCAGGCTGTCGCGGGATGAATTCAGATACAGGATGCCCGCGACCAGCACATTCAACGCAATCAGGTTGAATGTGATGATCTTGCGGGTCAGCGGTGACGACCGCAACGAAAGCAGGCCGCGCCGTTCCCGGCGTGCGCGCATTTCGTCCGGCGCGTCGTTGTCCGGTGCGATCCAGTCATCGCCTAGAACAATATCGCCATCCCGTGAAGATGTGCTCGTGTCGCGCACAAAGTTCCTTTCGGCAATTGCCAAGGGCTTGCTCTATTCTTCGTTATATCTGTAGCCGATCCCATAAAGCGTCTCAATCGCCGAGAATTCGTCGTCGGCGGTCCGCATCTTCTTGCGCAGGCGCTTGATATGGCTGTCGATGGTCCGGTCATCGACATAGACCTGATCGTCATAGGCCACATCCATCAGCTGATCGCGGGATTTCACGAAACCGGGGCGCTGGGCCAAAGCCTGCAGCAGCAGGAATTCGGTCACGGTCAGCGACACGTCCTTGCCCTTCCAGCTGACCGCATGCCGCAGCGGATCCATGCGCAGATCGCCGCGTTCCATCACCTTTGTCTCTTCGGTATCGCCGACCTCTCCGGTCTCCACCGCGTCCTGACGGCGCAACAGGGCGCGAATACGCTCAACCAGAAGACGCTGCGAAAAGGGTTTCTTGACGTAGTCGTCCGCGCCCATCCGAAGGCCCAGAACCTCGTCAATCTCGTCATCCTTGGAGGTCAGGAAGATGACCGGCATCGCCGTTTTCTGGCGCAGCCGCTGCAACAGGTCCATGCCGTCCATACGCGGCATCTTTATGTCAAGAACTGCCATATCCGGCAGTTTCTTGTTGAAGGCGTCAAGTGCCGCCTGCCCGTCATTATAGGTTTCCACTTCGAAACCTTCGGCTTCCAGAGTCATCGAGACGGACGTCAGGATATTCCTGTCGTCGTCAACCAATGCAATTTTAGACATTGCCCGCTTCCTTCTTATGCTGCTCAACATTCGTTTTTGATTTTTGATTTATAGAACCCCGAATGTGGCCACCGAATCAATCTCTAACTACGAATCACCGCGCTTCCACCCATAATTCGGCCACAATTTGGTTAGGAATGGCTAAATTGCCGCACTTTTTCATGGACATCAGCCGACCTGCCCGTCCCGGACACCGCCTGCCCGGAACCTCTTTGAGCACCCTTTCCGCCAAAGTTCGCCATGATGGCGCTAACTGCGACAAACCTGCCTGTTCTTATCTTGAAACCTCGTGTTAAGAGGCGCTGCATGACCCTAGATGGTCGCAGGCTGACTGCCTGAGCAACCTTGATTTGCGCAATTTCCGCGCGCCTGCAGGAGAAAATACATGACATTTGGACGGGTAAACCCGCAGTTCCGCCTTGAGGATCAACAGATCGCGGGGCTGGGCAATGTCTATTACAACCTGATGGAACCAGCTCTGATCGAGACCGCGGTGAAACGTGGTGAAGGCACGCTTGGCAATGGCGGCTCATTCCTGGTGACCACCGGCAAGTTCACAGGCCGGTCCCCCAAGGACAAGCATGTGGTCAAGACCGACAGTGTCGTCGACACGATCTGGTGGGAAAACAACGCCGCCATGTCGCCCGAAGGTTTCGATGCGCTTTATGATGACATGATTGCCCACATGCAGGGCAAGGACTACTTCGTGCAGGATCTGGTCGGCGGCGCCGATCCCCGCCACGCGATCAACGTCCGCATGGTCACCGAACTGGCATGGCATGGCCTGTTCATCCGTACCATGCTGCGGCGTCCGGACCGCGCGGACCTGGACGATTTCACCGCCGATTTCACAGTGATCAACTGCCCGACTTTCCAGGCCGACCCTAAGAAACATGATTGCCGTTCCGAAACGGTGATCGCGATGAACTTTGACCGCAAGCTGATCCTGATCGGCGGTACCGAATACGCGGGCGAGAACAAGAAATCCGTCTTTACCCTGCTCAACTATCTGCTGCCGGAAAAGAACATCATGCCGATGCATTGTTCCGCCAACCACGCCACCGGCAACCCGGTGGACACGGCGGTCTTCTTTGGCCTGTCCGGAACCGGCAAGACGACCCTGTCCGCCGACCCGCAGCGCACGCTGATCGGCGATGACGAACACGGCTGGTCAGACAACGGCACCTTCAACTTCGAAGGGGGCTGCTATGCCAAGACGATCAACCTGTCTCCCGAGGCAGAGCCGGAAATCTATGCCACCACCACCAAATTCGGCACAGTGATCGAGAACATGGTCTATGATGAAGAGACCAAGGAACTGGATTTCGAGGATGACAGCCTGACAGCCAACATGCGCTGCGCCTATCCGCTGCATTATATCTCCAATGCCAGCAAGAAGGCCCTGGGCGGCCATCCGAAAAACATCATCATGCTGACCTGCGATGCCTTTGGTGTCCTGCCCCCCATCGCACGGTTGACCCCTGCGCAGGCGATGTACCACTTCCTGTCCGGCTTCACCTCCAAGGTCGCCGGCACCGAACGTGGCGTGACCGAGCCGGAGCCCACATTCTCCACCTGTTTCGGCGCGCCCTTCATGCCGCGACGCCCCGAAGTCTATGGCAACCTGCTGCGCGAGAAGATCGCCCAGCACGGCGCGACCTGCTGGCTGGTGAACACCGGCTGGACCGGCGGCGCCTATGGCACCGGCAGCCGGATGCCGATCAGGGCCACCCGGAACCTGCTGACCGCTGCACTGGACGGTTCGCTGGCGGATGTGAAATATCGCAAGGACCCCAACTTTGGCTTCGAAGTCCCCGTATCGGTCGACGGTGTGCCGGATATCCTGCTGGACCCGCGCCGCACCTGGGACAACCCGGAAAGCTATGATCGCCAGGCGGTCAAGCTCGTCACGATGTTCTCGGAAAACTTCGGCCAATACATGGCGCACATTGATGACGACGTGAAAGCAGCCGCCATCGGTTAAACGCCGCAACCCGGTCTCGTGGTTGACCAGCGCCAAAGGACAGCGAAACGACGGCCGACACCAACGCGAATGCACAAAAAAAATCGCCCTCGCAGCAGTTGCGAGGGCGTTTTTGATTTGGCAACGACGGTTCCGACAAGAACCATGGCTTGGATAATGGCGCGTCTGTCCGGTTCAGGCCACCAGTTCTTCGACCGGGATATCCAGCATGAAGCGGGCGTCCTCACGGCTGAGGTAAACCATGAATGCCTCCAAAAGCTGTTCACGGCCATGGACAGCCCATTTCAGCGCGCCGGGTTCGGTATGCATATAGCCCACGCGCTCGGAGAACCCTTTGAAGGCCACGGCACGCAACATGAAGCCGAAAATCCAGTCGGGATCCCAGCGGTTGACCGCTTCGAGGATGCCCGCACGCGTCAGCACGCTGGACAGACCGGTGCCGCGATACAGCCCATCGTCCGGGGCCATCCAGACCTCACCATGGTAAACAGCATGGCCGTTGATCCGATGGGCACCGGGTGAAGCCCGATACCGCGACCGGCCCAGATCGACACCGGGAATGGGCGGCGGGAATTTCTGATAATTCCGCATCAGATAGGTGCTGAGCGCGACATCCTGAAGACTGATTGTCTTGAACGCCTGGGTATGGATCAATTCGCCAAACTGGTTGCGACCGATCAGCCAGAAACCCGTTTCCGCACCGAGATCGTGGTAATCAGGGTTGAATGGATCGCCAAGCTTTTGCGCTGGACGCTCTTGCTCGACTACGGTCTTATAAATCTCAAAGTCGCTGCCGACTGTGATCTCTATCTTGCTGGCCCCCAGAATGTTTCCGCTTGTCGCAATGAAGGGCGCCGCATTGCTTGGGAATTGTACAGTCATGACTTTTGGTCTCCTTAGCCGCCTGACCACAGGTTACGCCAAGAAGTAGAAAAACACCCGTAAATTGAATCGAATTTGTCAAAATTAAGGCAGCAACTCGTTCAAGTCATGGATATCTCCTCAAATTTTGCCTCATTTTTGTCGAATTCCTGCATCCCGATATCCACCAAACCGGCCAGTTTTTCGGGCTCAAGGTTGCGAATCAGGACCTTCGGAGTAGGCACAACAAGGGTCATGACCGCCGGTGATCCGTCAGGGAAAAACCCTGCCATCATAAGGCGTTGATATGCGATTGGTTCCCAACCTTCACCGTCCGGACGGGGCATTCGGGTGAATACATGATCCAGTCGGGCAAGCTGCGTTGCCTGCACATCATGAAACGCCTGATTGAGCATATGCCCGAATTCTTCGCCTGCCGGCAGCAAGGCAATGGGCCTGCCGATGCTTGAACGGGCATAATCCAGCCCAAACCACCCCACATAGGCCGACCGTTCACCAAATTCGACACAGAGCCATTCAGACCCTGATTCGCGATACACGAGAAGATAGGGCCGGACATGGGCCAGATTATCGCTCTCAATCTGGCCACAGGACATGGACCACGCCCGAAAGGTTTCACGCAGCAGGAGGGACGAGTCGTCCCATATCAGGCCGATCGGCTTCTGCTCCTGGTAGAAATCCCATTCACCGACATGGGTCTGCAGAAACTGAAGGTTCCCATGCGACGAGGACGCGCCGCGCAGCCATGTCTTACCCCGCGCAAGCACATCCTTTGCACCGGCAAGGCTTGCCTCGCCTTTCTCGCTCAGCTGATAACGCCGGTCGTCCACGATAAACAACGGTGCACCCAGCTCTGCCTCAAGCGAGGCAATGTGTCGGCGCAATGTCTGCCTGGTGCTGCCTAATTCCTTAACAGCGTGGCTCAGGTTCAAAGTTCGGGCAAGCGTGACAAAAGACCGGATCATCTCGAAAAGCAGTGCAGGCGGCGCGCTTTCGATGTCATTCTGAGTTACGTCGATTTCGGTCATGGGTTTATTCATCGACGGAAACCGTAAACCAATCACCCATTAATGCAACAAATATCACCCATCTACATCACATTCGTGAACAGAAAATAACAGAATCTACTCAATTGAACGGAATGTGGAAACTCGCGATTAAAGTGTATGTTCAACCAGAGGTTCGAAATTATGACCCATCCCGTAGACGCCCATGTGGGCAAAAAACTTAAGCAAATTCGTACACTGCGCCGCCTTTCGCAAACAGATGTAGCACGCAAGCTCCAACTCTCGTTTCAGCAAATTCAGAAATACGAGATCGGTTCAAACCGGGTTGCCGCCAGCCGTCTTTTCGAACTGGCGCAGATCCTTGACGTTCCACCATCCTACTTCTTTGACGGCTTGCACGATAATGCAAACACTGCCCCCAACGCTGACCCGAGCATGGAAATCGTCTCTGCGCTGGCGTCCATCAAGGACGATGCCGTAAAGACCCGGATTGTCACCTTTATCGAAGACGTTTCCGGCGTCACGGTTGCACGTCAGGTGTAAGATGGCTGCAGGGCTCTCCTGCAGCCGCCAAAAAATTTCATCATAAATTAGGCCCGTTTGGGCATCATCCTTTGCCAAGCGCCCGCTGTTTCGACACGTGGTTGTGCTGAAAACAGCCGGGCGCCAAGCCGGCGGCGAAACCCTATCTCAACATTGATTTGGCCGCCGTGACGGCCAAAGATAGGGTAGCCGCCTGTCTACGCTGGCTTTTTGCGTGGTGTCATGCAGGAAAAAGACAATCGGCTGCGCAATTTTAGAACAAATTTCTGCAGCGAAACGTATCTTTGTTGTGCTGCGACTGCGAAGAGGCTAAGTGGTCACCCAGCAGAAAAGGGATGATATACATGGCACATGATGGTCAGGACCTGACGAAACTGAATGCACCTGTGATACTGGACGACCTGCTGGCTCTTACCGCAGCAGCGGTTGGCCCGGTTGATGCCATCCTTGAAAAGGCCAAGGTCAGCCTGCGCGCGATGGTCAGCGCCGATGGCCGGGTGTCGGCCGAACTGATCGAACAGAACCAGACCGCAGCCCATGGCCTTGCATGGCTGGCCACCTACGCCCAATCCCTGCGCCAGATGCAGAAATGGGCCGAAGCGCTGGAATCGAACGGCAAGTTCGGCGAGATCGAGCAACTGATCCACCAGATCGCTTTTGGCGAATATCTCTGGCAGATCTACGGCGGCATCCAGATGAACCAGGGCGAGATCCTGCGCCTGCAGGATCTGGGCCTGTCGCAGGACGACATGCGCGGCCTGATGGAACCCGCGATCATGACGCTGACCCAGGGCGGCAACACGCAGGCCGCGCGGATCCGTCTTGTCGCACTCATGCAGGAGCAATCCGCAAACATCACCATGGGGGCCACCGGCCTCGATGACGAGCTGGAGATGATTCGCGAGCAATTCCGCCGCTATGCGGTCGAAAAAGTCGAACCATTTGCCCATGACTGGCACCTCAAGGACGAGCTGATCCCGATGGAGGTGATCACCGAACTGGCCGAAATGGGTGTCTTTGGCCTGACCATCCCCGAGGAATACGGCGGCTTTGGCCTGTCCAAGGCCTCGATGTGTGTGGTCTCGGAGGAACTTTCGCGCGGATATATCGGTGTCGGATCGCTTGGCACCCGGTCTGAAATCGCAGCGGAACTGATCATCGCGGGCGGCACAGATGCGCAGAAAGAGAAATGGCTGCCGCGCATCGCCTCTGCAGAAACCCTGCCCACGGCGGTGTTTACCGAGCCGAACACAGGTTCCGACCTTGGCAGCCTGCGCACACGCGCGGTCAAGGACGGCGACGACTACAAGATCACCGGCAACAAGACCTGGATCACGCATGCCGCACGCACCCATGTGATGACCCTGCTCGCCCGGACAGACCCTGACACCACCGACTACCGCGGCCTGTCGATGTTCCTTGCCGAAAAGACCCCCGGCGATGATGCCAACCCCTTCCCCACCGAAGGCATGACCGGCGGCGAAATCGAGGTCCTGGGCTATCGCGGCATGAAGGAATACGAGCTGGGCTTTGACGGTTTCCACGTCAAAGGGGAAAACCTGCTGGGCGGCGAAGAGGGCAAAGGTTTCAAACAGCTGATGGAGACCTTTGAATCCGCACGCATCCAGACGGCGGCCCGCGCCATCGGCGTGGCGCAATCGGCAATGGATATCTCCATGCAATACGCGCAGGACCGCAAGCAATTCGGCAAGGCGCTGATCAACTTCCCGCGTGTGGCATCGAAACTGGCCATGATGGCCGTCGAGATCATGATTGCACGGCAACTGACCTATTTCTCTGCCTTTGAAAAAGACGAGGGGCGCCGCTGCGATGTGGAAGCCGGGATGGCCAAGCTGCTGGGCGCACGGGTCGCCTGGGCCGCCGCCGACAACGGGTTGCAGATCCACGGCGGCAACGGTTTCGCCCTGGAATACAAGATCAGCCGCGTGTTGTGTGATGCGCGCATCCTGAACATCTTTGAAGGGGCCGCCGAAATCCAGGCGCAGGTCATCGCACGGCGGTTGCTTGGCTAGGTAGAAAACCTCGGCCTTGCCTCCCCCAGGCGCGGGTGCAAACCCCGCGCCAGCCAGGCCGCCCACAACATCCCACCCCCGCAGACCGCAAACAGACCTGCGATCGGCATGCTCAACAGCACCAGACCCGCCACCGCAGGTGTCACAATGCCCGATGCGTCGCGATAGCTGGAATAAACCGCCGACATTTCCGTCCTCTCAGACGGCTTCACCGCCATCAGGAACGGCAGCGAGCCGCAGACATCCAGCATGATCAGCAGCACGGATGCGATATAGAGGCTCGCCACCGCCATCCAGGGGGAGGCCGTCAACATCCACCCCCCGATGAAAAAGGCACCACCCACGGCGAAGGCCCCGCTGACGGCGTTGCGCACGCCGACCCGGCGCACCACCACCATCAGCAGCGGTGCCGCGAACAATGTCATGTTCGAGGCCGACAGCGCCGCCGCCCCCACCGTATTGCCCAACCCGTTTTCCACGCAATAGATCGGCAGATATACGACATAGACCCACCAGCCGCAGGACCGGATCACCGCAAACAGCCAGCCCGCCACCAGCCGGGGTTGATGCACGAAGCGACCGAGGTAGGCCAGCGGCTGCGGCGCCTGCGACCGCGCGCGGGTGATCTGTTTGCCATTGCCCATCCGCAGCCGCCAGAACATCGCCATTTGCACCAGGGCAAACAGCCCCGCGACAATGAAAGGTGCCGGTGTCCACCAGTTCAGCAACCAGACCCCGGTGATCGGCCCCACAACCCAACTTGGCCCGCTGAACAGCAGCCGCATAGATTCAGACCGCGCCAGGTTGGTCCGCGCCACGTAATCAAGCACATAGGCGTTCAGACAGACCGCGCAGGTCACCGTCCCGAGGCTGAGCACACCCAGCGCCAGCGCACTCAGCACCGGCACCTGGGTCAGGGCCAGGGCAACACCCAGAAGATAGAAGGCAGTTCCCACGGTATACATCCAGCGCCGCATCAGCAGCGCCGCCAGTGATGGAACCATCAGCCCGAACAGCAGCGACACGATCCCGACGCCGAGGTATATCCAGCTTACGAGGCTGGCATCCGGATAGGCACGGTATATCACCAGGGGCATCACCGACATCAGCATCCCGCGCACGCCCGCCTCCAGCCCTGCAAGAATCGCAAAATCGCGGACCTGTGGAAGGTGCAAATGAGTAAGCGGCAATGGCGCGCGTGGGCTGATCATGCCTGTTTCTTGATCACATGGCTTCCGGCCCGTCGCAGCATTACGCGACAATTCGCGTGTCGGAAACATTGCTTCGCGTGACGGCTTGCGCTGACCGTGGCCCGGCCCTATCCACTGGCGCATGAATACAACGCGGCTCAATTCGGACAGGTGGATCGCGGCGGGGTTCGACGCCCTGCGGCAGGCGGGCCCGCAGGCGCTTGCCGCCGAGCCCCTGGCCCGCAGGCTGGGCACGACCAAAGGGTCATTTTACTGGCATTTCAAGGATGTGCCCGCCTATCACGCGGAACTGCTCGCCCGTTGGCAAACAGATGCGCTGGCGCAATTGGCTGACCTGCGGCAGCAGGATGGTGCCGCCAACCGAAGGCTGCGCGACTTTGGCCTTGGGATGCTGGCCGACCCCACCGAGCCCTCCCTGCGGGTCTGGGCGCAAAGCATGCCCGACGTGGCCCGCGCCCTCGCCCGGATAGACGCGGAAAGGCTGTCCCATCTGGAGGACCTGCTGCGCCAGCTGGGCCTGGGCAACCCCGACTTTGCCCGCGCGTTACTGGCCTCCCTGATCGGCCTGCCACAGGTCCCGGCATCCGGTGACGAGACCTCTGCGGCGGCTTTTGAAATCCTTGTCGATACCGTATTGGCACTCGAATGATGAAAATCCACCTGCCGCTTCTGGCGCTGTTTGCCCTCGCGGCCTGCGACAGCGATGAAACCCTGCGTGGCCATGGGGCCGCTGACAAGGAATGGCGCCTGGTCGAATTGCAGGACGCCGCCTTTGCCGCCACGGCCACACTCACTTTCCCTGAAAAGGGCGTGGTCAGGGGGCAGGGCCCCTGTAACGGTTTTTCGACAACCAATACCGTGCCCTACCCGTGGTTCGATGCAGGCCCGATCCTCGCCACGCGACGCGCCTGCCCGGACCTTGCCGCCGAAAGCGCCTATTTCACCCTGCTGGAAGCCGCCACCCTGTCAGAAGTGCTGGGTGACACGCTGACATTGTCTGATGACAGCGGCGTGTTGCTGACGTTCAAAGCCGCCGACTGAAGGCTTCGACGAAACGCGCCCGCGCTTCGGGAAGGGGCTTGTCGCCAAGGTCCCGTGCCAGATGAGCCTCCAGGAAATATCCGGTGGTGCGAAAGGCCGTGGCAATCTCAATGTCCTCTGCGTCACCCTGCCCGCGCAGCACATCCGGCAGCGGCAACAGCCGCTCGGCCCAGTCGCCGGCCCCTTTCACTGACACCGCCCGCCCGGATTTGGGGGACACATAGACCAGTTTCTCCGTGGTCCCCGTCACCGCGCAGGACGACAGATCAAGCCCATATCCCATCTCCTCAAGCAGCCCCAGCTCCCATTGAAGATAGGCCAGCGGCCAGATCTCATTCTGCCCCAGCAGATCAAGCAATCTCTCCGTCCGGTGATAGAGCCCCGGATGCGCCTCACGCTCCGGCAGGCAAAAGGACAGGATCGCGGTAACCGCATTCAACCCGGCCAGCGCCAACCGGTCAGACATCACCAGCGCGGCCCGGCTGCGCAGCGGTTCGACGGTAAAGGCTCCGATATGGTCTTCCAGCCGCGCGCGCCAGGCCACGTCAAGCTGCGCACCGGGCTGCAGGTGCGGCGCGATCTTGCGGCTTGTGCCGCCGCGCACCACACCCAGATGCCGCCCCTGTGCCGCAGTGAACATTTCGATGATGGCGGATGTCTCCCCGTGGCGCCGCACCCCAAGCAATATGCCCTGACCGCGCCATTCCATCAGGCCAGACCTATCTCATCCAGCAGGTGCCGCCCCTGACGGTCCTCGACCTCTATCACCCACAGATCGGGGTCAAAACCCCGCTGCCGCGCCACCGTGTCATCCACCTCGCGCTCGGCACCGCTGCTCAGCTCGACCCAGCGACGCTCCCCGGTCATCAGGTCGAACGACCGATGGAACAACACGGCATTGCCATCCAGCGTCGCAAGCTTGACCAGCACCGCACCGCCGGTGTCATCGCCATGTGCCACCACAAAGGCCGGGATATCGCTCAGCCGCAACCGCGCCAGATAGGCGTCGACCCAGAATCGTGCGGTCAGACGGGACACGCCATCCCCCGCTTCATTGTTCCAAAAATACACTCTTCCGGCGCAACATTCCGGCCGGGCTCACCCGTTGCCATCTTTGAAATCCAGACCCATTTCGGTATAGCGTTCCGCCTCGTCCAGCCAGTTCGCACGAACCTTGACCTGCAGGAACAGGTGAATGCGCCTGCCCAGGAATTCCTCCAGCTCTTCCCGTGCGGCCTTGCTGACCTGTTTGATGGTCTCGCCCTTGTTGCCCAGGACAATGCCCTTGTGGCCGTCGCGAATGACATAAATCAGCTGATCAATCCGGGCGGAACCATCCTTGCGCTCTTCCCAGTTCTCCGTCTCAACCGTCAATTGATAGGGCAATTCCTGATGCAGCCGCAGGGTCAGTTTCTCGCGGGTCATCTCAGCGGCGATCATGCGCAACGGCAGGTCCGCGATCTGATCCTCGGGGTACAGCCAGGGCCCCTGCGGAACCTCGCCTGCAAGCCATAGCCGCAGGGCGTCCACGCCATGTCCCCGCTCGGCGGAGATCATGAAGGTCTCCGCAAAGTCATAGCGGGCGTTCAGATCCTTGCTGAGGCCCAGCAGAACCGGCGCCTCCACCCGGTCGATCTTGTTGATCGCCAGGGCCACCTTGCGGCCCTCGCCGATATCGCCCAGGCCTTCAAGAATGCGTTCGACCCCTTCGGTAACCCCGCGATGGGCCTCGACCAGCAGGACAACCACATCAGCATCCGCGGCCCCGCCCCATGCGGCGGCGACCATCGCACGGTCCAGTCGGCGGCGCGGCTGGAACAGCCCCGGCGTATCCACAAAGACGATCTGGGCCTCCCCTTCCATTGCCACCCCCCGGATCCGGGCCCGGGTGGTCTGCACCTTATGGGTGACGATGGAGACCTTTGCCCCCACCATGCGGTTGAGCAGGGTGGATTTACCCGCGTTGGGTTCTCCGATCAGGGCAACAAATCCGGCACGGGTGGTCATGTGTTGTTCTCCAGCTGCCTGAGCAGCGTGCTTGCAGCTTCCTGTTCGGCTGCGCGTTTCGACGGGGCGGTTGCCCGTGCCTGTTTGCCGTTTGCCAATCGCGCCTCAATGGTAAAGACCGGGGCATGATCGGGGCCGCTGCGGTTGGTCTGGATATATTGCGGCGGCGCCAGCTTGCGCGCTTGCGCCCATTCCTGCAAGGCCGTCTTGGCATCGCGGGCATCCTCCTCGACAGTGTCTATCCGAGCGCCCCAAAGCCGCAGAACCAGCGCCTTGGCCACGTCAAAGCCACCATCCAGGTAGACGGCGGCAATCACCGCCTCGATCGCGTCCCCCAAAAGTGCCAGCTTGCGCCGGCCACCGGAAATCATCTCGGACCGGCCAAGCTTCAGGACCTTTCCCAGATCAATCTCGCGCGCCACATCCGCGCAGGTTTCCTTGCGGACCAGGGCGTTGAAACGCGGGGCCAGTTGCCCCTCCGTCGCCCCGGTATCCAGCGCCAGCAGCGCCTCTGCCATGACCAGCCCCAGAACCCGGTCGCCCAGGAACTCCAGACGCTGGTTGTCGTCCCGGTTGGCCGAAGACATCGAGGCATGGGTCACCGCGCGGACCAGAAGAGCTGGATCGGCAAACTGGTGGCCGATGCGCTCTTCGAAGGCCTTGAGGTCCGCGCTCAGTTTCATTTCACCGCTTTGAAGAACCGGTCGCCGCGCCAGGTCCAGAAAAACAGCATCGACCGGCCGGCAGAGCTGAACATGATACGATCTGCCCGGCCGATCAGGTTTTCGAAAGGCACGAAACCAACGCCGCCCGCCTGCTGCGCCAGACGGCTGTCGGCAGAGTTGTCGCGGTTGTCACCCATGAAGAAATAATGCCCCTCGGGCACGTTATATATCCCGGTGTGGTCCGACTGCTGATCGCCGATGTTCAGGATCGCGTGGGACACGCCGTTCGGCAGGGTCTCGATCTGGCGGCTCTTGATGCAGGTGCCGCCCTCGCCCACGGGTCCGTTCTCGCACCGGGGGCGCAAACCCTGCGGGCCCTGCGCGGTCATCTCTTCCTCAAAGACACCTGCGTCTTTCAGCGCCACGGGTTCGCCGTTGATGTGCAGCACACCCGCCTTGACCTGAACCGTATCGCCGGGAAGCCCGATCAGCCGCTTGATATAGTCGCGGCCCGAAACCGGGTGGCGGAAGACAACCACATCGCCGCGTTCGGGCTCGCTCCCGAACAGGCGTGTGTTCTCGCCGTCAAAGACACCGCAGATGTCCTTGGCATCCACCTCGATGCCAAAGCGGGGCAGCATCAGGCTGGGACAGGAGGCATAGGAATAGCCGTAGGCCATCTTGTTGACGAAAAGAAAATCACCGATCAGCAATGTTTCCTTCATCGAACCGGAGGGAATCCAGAACGGCTGAAAGAACAATGTTCGGAACACGCCTGCGATCAACAGTGCATAGACGATTGTTTTGACGGTTTCGACAAAGGCGTTGCCTGTCTTTTCCTTCTCGGCCATTCGGCGCTTTCCTTTATGCTCGGGCTTGAGGGTACATGCGCAGGGACAGCGCTACTGTCAAGGGAAGGTGCGCCCGGGTGAGCGGAAGCGGCGCGCCGCAGGTCAGGAGAGCGGGCGCGCTTCGATCACGACAAAGGCCTGCGCCCAGGGATGATCATCCGTCAGGGTCACATGGATGATCGCTTCATGGCCCGGCGGTGTCATCTCGTGCAGGCGTTCCGCCGCCCATCCGGTCACCGCCATCACCGGCTGGCCGGTTGCAAGGTTGCTGACGGCCATGTCGCGCCAGCTGATCCCCATACGCAGGCCGGTGCCCAGCGCCTTGGAACAAGCCTCCTTCGCGGCCCAGCGCTTGGCATAGGTTCCGGCCACATCTTTGCGACGTTCGGCCTTTCGTTGCTCGACTTCGGTAAAGACCCGGTTTCGAAACCTGTCGCCAAAGCGGTCAAGCGTGGCCTGAATGCGTTCGATATTGGCCAGGTCGGTGCCAATGCCCAGGATCATGAGGAAACCTTTCGCACAGAGATCACGCCCCGTTCAGCGCAACACGGACCTTGCTCATGACCGCGCTTCATCCATCAGCCGTCGCATTTCCGCAATGGCAGGCTCCAGCCCCAGGAAAATCGCTTCCCCGATCAGGAAGTGGCCGATGTTCAGTTCGCGCACCTCGGGAAAGGCGGCAACAGGCGACACCGTATCATAGGTCAGCCCGTGCCCGGCATGCACCTCCAGCCCCAGGCCATGCGCCATGGTCGCCATCTCCTGAAGGCGGCGCAGTTCCTCCTGAGCTTCATCGAACCGCCCCTCTGCATAGGCGTCGCAATAGGCACCCGTATGCAGCTCGATCACCTCCGCACCAATCCGGTTCGCAGCTTCGATCTGGCGCTGATCGGCGGCGATAAAGATGGATACCCGGCATCCCGCATCCCGCAGCGGCGCGATGAAATGGGCCAGCCTGTTTTCCTCGCGCGCCACGTCCAGCCCGCCTTCGGTGGTGCGTTCCTCGCGCTTTTCCGGCACGATGCAGACCGCATGTGGCTGGTGGCGCAGGGCGATCTTCTGCATCTCGTCGGTCGCGGCCATCTCGAAGTTCAGCGGCACCGAGAGCACATCCATCAGCCCCTCGATATCAGCGTCCGAGATGTGGCGCCGGTCTTCGCGCAGATGCGCGGTAATGCCGTCGGCACCCGCCTTTTCGGCAATCTTTGCCGCGCGCAGCGGATCGGGGTATTGGCCGCCCCGCGCATTCCGGACGGTCGCCACATGGTCAATGTTCACGCCCAGTCTGAGCTTTTGTTGTTCCGCCATATCCAGCCCCTTCGTTGATCCGCCTGCACGCCAGGGCCTGTGGACATTCATCTTCCACCCCCCGTTTCAGCCCCGAATTGTTCAGCTCCAGGCAAAAGAGCGCAGGAATAGCCCGCTATTTCAACCTCTCTTGACGCAGAAATGGGCAATTTTGGCGAAACCCCTGTGGGGCGCGGCAGATTTTCCACTGCCATCCCGGATGTTCGCTTCCAGTGATCACATTGCTGCGCTCACATCGGGGCGCCAGCGGCAAAATCCGTCTCGCGCGGGTGGTCGAAGGTGAACGTCCACAGGCCCTAGTCCACTTTGCGCTTGGCGTCAGCCTTAAGTGCCGTTTTTTGCTTCAGCGCTTCGAACTTTGCCTTGATCATCCCCTTGCGCCGTTTCTGATAGGCGCGCAGCAGCGGAACCATGAGGTAATATGAGAGGGTCGCAAAGAAAATGCCGGGCAGGATGCCCCCGATCAGGTAGGGATAGAAAATCTGTTGGACAAAGACCACGATGCCCGACCAATCCATGTCGGCATTCGTGAACATCGCCCGCAGGTTCCACCAAAGATCGCCCCCGGCATCGGCGAACTTGCCGCCGAAAGATCGGTGGTCGCCTTCGGGCAAATGCGATCCCAGAACGAAATGCCCGGTTTGCAGTGCCATCACGCCGATCGGTACATAGGTCAGCGGATTGCCAAAGAAGGTCCCCATCAGGGCGGCCAGCACATTGCCCTTCATCAGTTTTGCCAGCAGCGCGGCGATCAGGAAATGCAGGCCGTAGAAAGGTGTGAACGCCGTAAAGACACCTGCCCAGATCCCGCGGGCGATACGTTCCGGGCTGTCAGGCAGCCGTTTCATGCGATGTTTGACGTAGTGAAACGCACGCGTCCATCCGCCGCGGGGCCAAAGGAATTCGGCCATCGCGCGCAATGTCGGTTTCGGATCACGGCGTTTGAAAATCAAATCCAGTTTCCAATTTCATTATGGCCGCTCAATTGTCCTGGCGTTTGAGCGATGCCTGCGTATCCGCCTTTTCGGGCAGATCCTTGTTCCTGTAGCGGCTGATTTGCGCGACTTCGCTTTCCGCCTCCAGCGTCAGCATCAATGAATGCAGATGCGCAATGTCTCTTAATTCCACATAGATCAACAAACGATAAAAGTCAGGCCTGCGCTCAAGAAATGTCAGGTCCGAAATATTGGCTGCGGCCTCTCCGATTAATGTACAGATGCGGCCCAGCGCACCCGCGCCATTGCCCAAGGTGATATCCAGGACCGCCTCATAAACGGCGGGATGGTTGCCGTCATGCCAGCGCAAGTCCAGCCATCTGTCCGGCTGTTCCTCATAGGCCGACAGACGGTCGCAATCAATCGCATGCACTGTCACGCCCCGGCCACGGAACATGATACCGATGATCCGCTCACCGGGAAGCGGGTTGCAGCACGGGGCACGGTCAAAGGATTGTCCAGGCTCCAGACCGATGACCGCGCGGGCCTTGTCGATATGATCGCCCTCGCGCGGGGCGAGATCCGCATAAACCGCCCGCACGACTTCGCGGCCCGACAATTCGGAACTGCCCAGCCGCGCCAGGACCTCCTCGGCACTATCAAGACGCATGTTCTTGGCCGCCGTGCGCAGCACCTTGTCGGTCACCCGCTTGCCCACATGGGCAAAGGCAGAGCGTGCCAGTTCCTGGCCCAGTTTGATGAACCTTTCGCGGTCCACCTCCCTGAGCGAGCGCCGGATGGCTGTCTTGGCCTTGCCGGTGGTTGCTATATCCAGCCAGGTCACCTGCGGGGTCTGGCCCTGCGCGGTGATGATCTCGACCGACTGGCCGTTCTTGATCCGGGTCCAGAGCGGCACGCGCATGTGATCCACCTTGGCCCCGACGACGGCATTGCCGATCCTTGTGTGGATCGCATAGGCGAAATCAATCGGCGTGGCCCCGCGTGGCAGCTTCACCACGTCCCCCTTGGGGGTAAAGCAGAAGACCTTGTCCGCATACATCTCCAGCTTGACCGCTTCGAGGAAATCCTCGTGGTTTTCCTCCGCGTCGAACTGCTCTGTCAGTTGCGAAATCCACTTGGCCGGATCCACGGCAAAGGGGTTTCTCGACCGCACCCCGTCGCGGTAGGACCAATGCGCCGCCACGCCTGTTTCGGCCACATCATGCATCTGGCCGGTTCTGATCTGCACTTCGACCCGTTTGCCGTCCCGACCGGAAACGGTGGTATGGATGCTGCGGTATCCGTTCGACTTCGGCTGGCTGATATAATCCTTGAACCGTCCCGGCACCGCGCGCCAGCGCTGGTGGATCGCGCCCAGCGCACGATAGCAGTCTTCTTCGTTCTCCGCGATCACGCGGAAACCGTAGATGTCGGACAGCCGGCCAAAGCTCTGTTCCTTTTCTTCCATCTTGCGCCAGACGGAATAGGGCTTCTTGGCACGACCAAAAACTTCTGCCTCGATCTTGGCCTTGGCCAGTTCGGTCCGCATGTCACCGGTGATCCGCTGGATCACATCGCCGGTCTCACGCTGGAGCGTGATGAAGCGGCGGATGATGCTTGCGCGCCCTTCAGGGTTGAGCACGCGAAACGCCAGATCCTCCAGCTCTTCGCGCATCCACTGCATGCCCATGCGGCCGGCAAGTGGCGCATAGATGTCCATGGTTTCGCGCGCCTTCTGCCCCTGCTTGTCGGCGCGCATCGCCTTGATGGTGCGCATGTTGTGCAGGCGGTCGGCGAGTTTCACCAGGATGACACGCAGGTCTTTCGACATCGCCATGAAAAGCTTGCGAAAGTTCTCGGCCTGCTTGGTCTCGGAAGAGTTCAGTTGCAGGTTGGTCAGCTTGGTCACGCCATCGACAAGCTCGGCCACCTCGCGGCCAAACTTCTTCTCGACATCCGCATAGGATGCCTTGGTGTCCTCGATGGTGTCGTGCAAAAGCGCCGTGATCAGCGTGGCGTCGTCTAGCCGCTGTTCGGTCAGTATCGCCGCCACGGCGACCGGATGCGTGAAATACGGCTGGCCCGAGTGGCGGAACTGCCCTTCGTGCATTTCCGCGCCAAACTCAAACGCGGCGCGGATCAGTTTCTCGTTCGATTTCGGGTTGTAGGCTTTGACCAGGCGAATCAGATCGTCGGCAGTTGTTTCGGCGCTTTCCATGCCATCTGCCCCATGCGCCCGTTACCGGGGTTACCCCTGCCCCTGTGCCGCCATCAGCTGACGCAGCAGCATTTCTTCGGACATGCTGTCTTCTTCGGGCTTGTCCTGCTCCTGACCCATCAGAAGCGCCATGGCGTCATCTTCGGGCTCGTCCACTTCGATCTGGTTCTGGTTGCTTTCGATCAGACGCTCGCGCAGGTCATCGGCGGCCTGCGTTTCCTCGGCGATTTCACGCAGGGAGACGACGGGGTTCTTGTCATTGTCGCGGTCCACAGTAACGGCGGAACCGGCAGAGATTTCGCGTGCCCGGTGGGCCGCAAGCATGACAAGCTCAAAACGATTCGGAACCTTGTCGACACAATCTTCTACGGTAACGCGGGCCATTGAGGTGCTCCCATCTGAAAGAGGCGGTAAGAAGAGGCTTACCTAGGCGTGTTCGCGCTGATTTACAAGCGGCTATTCGATTCGTTTGACCGCCTCGACATCTGCCCGTGGCAGGGCCGCCAACAGGTCCCTGACGGATTTCTGCAGCACCGGATGGATCCAATCCGGCGCAATTTCTGCAAGCGGGACCAGAACAAACGCCCGATCCTGCAGGCGCGGGTGCGGCAGGATCAATTGGTCGGGCGCCTGTTGTGCCTGCTGATCAAGGGGCAACGCGCCCCAGCGCCGGTAGGTCTCCAGATCCGGCAGCACCTGATCGCCGACTGCCAGCAGATCGATATCCAGCGTCCTTTGCCCCCAGCGTACCTTGCGCTTCCTGCCCATTTCCGCCTCGATTTTGTGCAACAGGTCAAGAAAGGCCTTTGCTTCCCCTGAAAATTCGACCTGTGCTGCGGCATTCACAAAATCGGGACCTGACCCCGCAGGGAAGGCCGGAGTAAGAAAAAATGAAGAGACATGGCGAATCACTATGCCCTGTGCTTCAAGCGCGGCAAGCGCCGCAGAAAGGGTTTGATCGGGTGAACCAAGGGCTGACTTTTGGTTTGCTCCAAGCGCCAGCAAGGCGATTTGGCCATGAATGAGCGGACGACCGCCCTTTTCCCGGTTACTCGTGGCTTGAAGCATGGCCAAAAATCCTTAGTTATGCGCGTTATCTAATCGCGCGATCTTCTGGTCATAGTTGAATTTTGAGCCACAAAGCACGTTAGACCAAATTTGATTGCATGGCGAAGTCCTCGCCGAAAGGAAACCAGAATGTTTTACAAGGATGAGCGTCTTGCGCTGTTCATAGATGGCTCAAACCTCTATGCAGCGGCAAAAACACTCGGCTTTGATATCGACTACAAGTTGCTGAGAGCTGAGTTCATGAGGCGCGGCAAGCTGCTGCGTGCTTTCTATTACACGGCGCTTCTGGAAAACGACGAATATTCGCCGATCCGTCCGCTGGTCGACTGGCTGAACTACAACGGCTTTTCGATGGTCACCAAACCGGCCAAGGAATACACCGACAGCATGGGCCGCCGGAAGGTGAAGGGCAACATGGATATCGAACTGGCCGTAGATGCGATGGAGCTTGCGCCGCGCGTGGACCACATCGTCATCTTCTCCGGAGATGGCGATTTCCGCCCGTTGGTCGAAAGCCTGCAACGGCAGGGCGTCCGGGTGTCGGTCGTGTCCACAATCCGCAGCCAGCCACCGATGATCTCTGACGATCTGCGCCGCCAGGCCGACAATTTCATCGAACTGGAAGATTTGCGTGAAGTGATCGGCCGGCCGCCTCGCGATAATTCACCGGACTAAACCCATCACATTTCAACCAAAAATAGCACGCCAGAGACTCTGAAAGCCTCTGGCGTGCAAAAATTCTAAAATTTGGCAGGGATATTATACATCACGGGTTTCCGTGCCCCCCTCCTTCTTTCTACACTACTGAAAAATAAGCGCGATCCCCCGAAAAGGGGGGGGAGGCAACCATGCTGGTAAACAGAGCGGCGACGCTCGAACGGATGGACGATGCCGACGCCCTCTGGGAGGCGGCCGTCGCGACATTGGCCAGCGCCGGCTTCGATCACGCGATCTATCTCACTGTCGCATCCGATTTTACCGCCCCCTTCCTGCGATGCACCGCCCCCGAGGTTTACGCTCAGCGCCCACCGGAGAAAGACCCCTTCCTGCGCTATGCCTGCGAGTCCTATCGCATCCTTCCGCTTGGCTTGGATTTCATTAACTCCCATCCCTACGTCACAGACGCCGAGCGCAGCTTTGTCGAGAGCGCGGCAGAGGCGGGAATGCGTTCCTGCCTGGGCATACCCATGCGGCTCAGGGGTTCCGACCGCTTTGGCGGCTTCATCGTCGGCACTGGCCGGGACAAGACCAGCTTCATGGAAAAAGCGTTCCCCCGGGCCGAGGAAATCAGGCTGTTCTGCCTTTTGGTCCACCGCCGCTTCGAAGAACTCACAACGCAGAATCCCACGCCTGTGCCGGACGCATCGAAAAACGGGGAGTTCTCCAAATTCCTGATCGCGCCGGAACTGCCGGAACCCTTTGAGATGCTCAGCCCGCGTGAGCGGGAAATTGTCTACCTTCTGGCGCAGGGCCGCAGCAGACAGGAAACCGCAGAACTCTGCACTATTTCGGTACATACCGTGTCAGATTACGCAAAATCCGCCTATCGCAAGCTGGGCGTCAACAACCGGGCGCAGGTCGCGGCGCTGATTTACCAGGGCGATGCCGCCCCCTGACCCGGCAGGTCTCTGGACCTGCGGCGCATGAATGCCTAAGTCTGGCCCATGCCGCAGGAGACCCCGATGACAAAACCCGCCCTCACGCTCTACCTTGCCGCCCCGCGCGGTTTCTGCGCGGGCGTGGACCGCGCGATCAAGATCGTCGAGATGGCGCTGGAGAAATGGGGCGCGCCCGTCTACGTGCGCCATGAAATCGTGCATAACAAATTCGTCGTCGACGGGTTGCGCGACAAGGGCGCGGTCTTTGTCGAGGAACTTGCCGAATGCCCCGATGACCGCCCGGTGATCTTTTCGGCCCATGGCGTGCCGAAATCGGTGCCAAATGCCGCCCAGGCCCGCAACATGATCTATGTCGATGCGACCTGCCCGCTGGTCAGCAAGGTCCACATCGAGGCGCAGCGTCACGCCGACAACGGATTGCAGATGATCATGATCGGCCATGCGGGCCACCCCGAAACCGTGGGCACCATGGGCCAGCTGCCCGAGGGCGAGGTCTTGCTGGTGGAAACATCTCAGGATGTCGCGGCGATCGAGGTCAGGGATGAGCAGCGTCTGGCCTATGTCACCCAGACAACGCTCAGCGTGGACGACACCGCGGATATCGTCGCGGCGCTGAAGGCCCGCTTTCCTGCAATCGTCGGGCCGCACAAGGAAGACATCTGCTATGCGACAACCAACCGCCAGGAGGCAGTCAAGGCGATGGCGCCTAAATGCGACGCGATACTGGTTGTCGGTGCCCCGAATTCCTCCAATTCGAAGCGGCTGGTCGAGGTCGGTGCGCGCGCCGGTTGCAGCTATGCGCAGCTGGTCCAGCGCGCCGATGACATCGACTGGCGCGCGCTTGAGGGGATCACAGCCATCGGCATCACCGCCGGCGCCTCTGCCCCCGAAGTGCTGATCGACGAAGTGATAGATGCCTTCAGGACCCGGTTTGACGTCACCCAAACACTGGTGGAGACAGCGCAGGAAAATGTGGAGTTCAAGGTTCCCCGGATCCTGCGCAAGGCAAGCTGAGCGGATGCCCTTACGGTCTCCCCAACCAGCACTTGAACCAAATCGCATTCACCCCGCCCCGCCGGTTTGCAGAATTATGGCGTTCGGGAAAATGTTGAATCGCAAATACCTTTCCACGCTTCGCGTTCTCAGGACATTTGCGATCCTTCTGCTTCAACCATTTCCCGAAACCCTTTAAACAGTCCTGGCCCTAGCGCAGCGGCCAACGGATTGCTAAGGACGCCTTGCTTTCAAACGCACCTGAAACGGGATCTGAAACCTGATGAACCGCATACCCGCCCCTGCCCTGTTGCTGGCCCTTGCAGGCCTGATCCCGTTCCTGTGGGCCGCCCTGCTGGCGCTGGGGCTCACCTCGGCGGCCGACTGGAACCTGCCTGCCGTATTCGCGGGGGATGGCCGACTGCTGATGGTGCGCTACGGCGGGATAATCCTGCCCTTCATGGCAGGCACCCTCTGGGCCTTTGCGACGCGGGCAGAAGGGGTGCCGGCTTTCGCCGCCTATGTCGCTTCCGTCCTGCCCGCGTTGTGGTGGTTCTTCATGCCCGGCACCAGCGCCGAAACCGCGCTGATCAACCTCGCCATCGGCTTTGCCGCGCTGCTGCTGATCGAAATCGCCTTTGACCGGTGGCAACTGACGCCATCCTGGTGGCTGGCCCTGCGCATTCAACTGACCGTCGTGGTCCTGGTCTGCATCGCCATCGGTATCTGGGCATGAGCGATCCTCAAACCCTCGCCGTCTACGACGCTCAGGCAGACGACTACGATGCGATGATGCAGGCGGAAGCCACGGCCGACCCGGGCGTACACCATTTCATCGCGGCCTTGCCCGAAGGGGCCAGCGTGCTCGACCTCGGCTGCGGTCCGGGGAATTATGCCCGCATTTTTGCAGAGGCCGGGCTGAAGGTCACCGCCATCGACGCCTCGGCAGAAATGGCAGGCCGCGCCGCGGCGATCCCCGGCGTGACGGCACGCCATGGGTTTTTCGAGGATGTGACGGAACAGGACGCCTACGATGGCATCTGGGCCAGTTTCTCTCTCCTGCACGCCCCGCGCGCCGACCTGCCGGGCCACCTGACCCGCCTGCGCAAGGCGCTGAAACCGGGCGGCACCTTTTTCATCGGCATGAAAACCGGCACCGGCGGCGGACGTGACGATCTGGGAAGACATTATGAATACTACAGTCAAGAAGAGCTGGAGACATTGCTGCAGACAGCAGGATTCTCGCCGACACAGCACTGGACCGGCTATGGCAAAGGGCTGGCCGGGCAATATGACGGCTGGATCGTGATCCACGCAAATGGCTAAACTTTACGCATATACCGATGGTGCCTGTTCAGGTAATCCCGGCCCCGGCGGCTGGGGCGCGCTGATGCAGGCGCGCGATGGCGACCGGGTAATCAAGGAACGCGAGCTCAAGGGCGGCGAAGCGGCCACCACCAACAACCGCATGGAACTGCTGGCCGCGATCCACGCGCTGGAGGCGCTGGAGCGGGACAGTGAAATCACCATCGTCACCGACAGCAACTACGTCAAGAACGGCATCACCGGCTGGATCCACGGCTGGAAAAAGAACGGCTGGAAGAACGCTGCCAGGAAACCGGTGAAGAACGCCGAACTCTGGCAGCGGCTGGACACCGCCAATGCCCGCCACCGGGTGACCTGGGAATGGGTCAAGGGCCACGCCGGCCACCCCGAAAACGAACGCGCGGACGCGCTGGCACGTGCGGGCATGGCCCCTTTCAAGAAATGACCCTGCTCGCAGTCCTGGATTACGGATCGGTTCTGGTCTTTGCGATCACCGGAGCACTGGTGGCCAGCCGCGCCCAGCTTGACCTTGTGGGATTTGCCTTCATCGCCTGCCTGACGGCCCTGGGCGGCGGCACCATCCGTGACCTTCTGCTGGACCGCAACCCGATCTTCTGGATCGCAAACCCCACCTACCTTGCGGTAGCCGCCGGGGCGGCGCTGGTGGTCTTTTTCACGGCCCACCTGCTGGAAAGCCGGATGCGGGCGCTGGTCTGGCTTGACAGTGTTGCACTGGCCATTGCCGTCGCGGCGGGCGCGGGGGTGGCACTGGCGCTGGATCAATCCGCTGTCATCGTGGTGCTGATGGGCATGGTCACCGGCTGCATGGGCGGGCTGATGCGCGACGTGGTCGTGGGCGATGTGCCCGTGGTCCTGAAACAGGGCGAGCTTTACGTGACCGCCGCCTTTGCCGGTTCCGCGGCTGCAGCGCTGTCTCGTTATTACGGGTTTGACCTGCTCATCACCCTGCTGGCCTGCGCCGTGACCACCTGGATTCTGCGCGCCGGGTCCCTTGCCTTCGGCTGGCACCTGCCTGTCTACAAGAGCACCCCGCCAAAGTCCTGACCCTGCTCTTTTTGGCCTTAAATATTCCCCGCCGGAGGCAATGGCCCGCAGGGCCATCCAACTACCTGCGCCAGTGGAACGGCACGATGATCAGCGCCCCGATGGAGGACACGATCGCATTCATGCCCGGGCTGGCGAAACCGACGCCAAACATGATCCGCACAAAATAGAACAGAAAGGCACCCCCGATGCAGATGATGATGCTCTGCAATATGCCATTGTGGGTCCACCCGGACTTTTCAGAGACATAGCCGACGATCCCTGCAATCACCACGGTGCCGAAAAGTGCCAGAAACATCGCTTAACCTTCCCCCAGCAGGGTGCCGGGCGCAATCCGTGCGCCGCTTTGAAACACATCCGCGTCCTGAGCAGCCTTGCCCGCCTTTTGCAGACGCGTCAATGCAACCGCCCCGGTGCCACAGGCAACATGCAGACCTTCGGTCAATACCCGTCCCGGCTGCCCGCTCCCGTCAACCAGCCGTGACCCCAGCACCTTGATGCGCGTCCCCTCCTGTTCGAACCACGCCCCGGGAAAGGGCGACAGCCCCCGGATCAGGCGGTCGACCTCGACCGCCGGCCGGGTCCAGTCGATGCGCGCCTCGGCCTTGTCGATCTTGGCGGCATAGGTCACGCCCGCCTCCGGCTGCGGCTCTGGCACGAGGGTGTCCAGATGCGCCAACGCCTCGGTGATCGCTTCGGCGCCCAGCCTGCTCAGCCGGTCATGTAACTGCGCGGTGGTTTCCTCCGCACCGATATCCACCGCCCGGCGCAGCAACACCGGCCCGGTGTCCAGCCCTGCCTCCATCTGCATGATGCAGACCCCGGTCTGCGCATCCCCCGCCATGATCGCCCGGTGGATCGGAGCCGCGCCGCGCCAACGGGGCAAAAGACTGGCGTGAATGTTCAGACATCCTCGCGCGGGCGCATCGAGAATCGCCTGCGGCAGGATCAGACCATATGCGACCACCACCGCCACATCCGCCTTCTGCTCTGCAAACGCGGCCTGAGCAGCCTCGGATTTCAGTGATACAGGATGCCGGACGTTCAGCCCCATGGCTTCTGCCCGCTGATGTACCGGCGTCGGCCTGTCCTTCTTGCCGCGCCCGGCGGGACGGGGCGGCTGGCAATAGACGGCGGCGATGTCATGCCCGGCGGCCACCAGCCCCTCCAGCACCGGGACGGAGAATTCGGGTGTGCCCATGAAAACGATACGCATCAATGTCTCCCGATGGGGGGCGGCGGATGGCCCGCCCTAGCTGTTCAGTTTCTTTGCACGCCGCAGCAGCATGTCGCGTTTGACCTTGCTCAGAAGGTCGAAATACATCCGTCCGGCCAGGTGGTCGATCTGGTGCTGGACCGAGGTTGCCTCAAGCCCCACGAACTCGCCGCGCCTGATTGTTCCCGTCTCGTCCATATAGCGCACGCTGACCGCGCGCGGGCGGCTGATCTTGGCGGACACCCCCGGCAGGTTGGGCGAGGCTTCCTCGTAGTCGTTCATCTTCACCGATGCTTCCAGCACCTGTGGATTGGCCATGCGGATGCGCTTCTTGCGGTCCTTGGAGGCGTCGACGACCGCAAGCTGCAGCATCACGCCGATCTGCGGCGCGGCCAGCCCGACACCGGGCATGGCATCCATCGTCTCGATCATGTCCTCCCAGATCGCGCGGATCTCATCCGTGATCTCGGGCACCTTTTCCGCAGCGGTGCGCAGGCGCTTGTCGGGCCAGGCAATGCACTTGCGCAGTGTCATAGCCCCTCATACTCGGCCAAAAGCGCCGCCCTTGTGTCGCTGTCCAGGTGATCAAAGGTCACCACACCGTCCAGATGATCCAACTCATGCTGCGCACAGACGGCAGCGAAACCGTCAAAGCTCTGAACATAGCGACCCCCGTTCAACCCGGTCCAGACCATCTGCACCCGCGTCGGACGGTTGACCATCGCGGTTACCCCGGGAATGCTCAGGCATCCCTCCTCGGTGTCGGCGCGGTCCTCACCGACCTCCTGCATCATCGGGTTGATGCAGACCAGCGGGTCGGGCTTGCCCTCTTTCCAGCCGACATCCATCACGAAGAGACGCAGCATCGCACCCACCTGGGGCCCGGCCAATCCGCGCCCCGGTGCGGCATACATGGTTTCCAGCATGTCGGCAGCCAGCGTTTCGATCTCAGGCGTGATCTCGGCCACGGGGGCACAGATCTCTGTCAGGCGCGGGTCAGGCCAGGTCAGGATCGGCAGAATGCTCATGTCCGCGCCAGTTCGCGCTTCAGCTTGACCATCTTGCGCGTGATCATCTGCCGTTTCAGCGGCTTGAGGTAGTCGATGAACAGCTTGCCATCCAGGTGGTCGATCTCGTGCTGCACGCAGGTCGCCCAGAGCTTGTCAAAGGTTTCTGTCCGCTCGTTCCCGTCCCGGTCGATCCAGCGCACCTCCACCTCTGCCGGGCGGGTCACATCGGCATATTGGTCCGGAATGGACAGACACCCTTCCTCATAGGTGTTCAGCCGGTCAGAGGAGGCGATGACTTCGGGGTTGAACATGACCAGCGGGCGGGGTGCCTCACCTTCCGCCTTGACGCAATCCAGCACGATCAACCGGCTCGACACGCCGATCTGCGGTGCGGCAAGGCCGATGCCCGGTGCTTCATACATGGTCTTCAGCATGTCATCGGCCAGCGCGCGCAACTCGTCGGACAGGTCGTCCACGGGCGCTGCTGCCTTTTTCAGGCGCGGGTCGGGGTGCAAAAGGATCGTCCGTTTCATGGCCACGATTTAGGGCAACACCTGCACCTCTGCAACCGGGGGCTTGCAGCCGCGGGAATTGAAGATAGCTTGCACCCCAAGTTTATAGGAGCGCCTCATGAGTTTTGACGAGATCATCGACCGCCGTGGCAGCCATTGTGCCAAATGGGACAAGATGGAAGCCATTTATGGCGTGCCACGCGACACCGGAATCGCGATGTGGGTCGCCGACATGGATTTCCAGCCGCCCCAGGTGGTGCGCGATGCCCTGCAGGCGCAGGTCGATCACGGTTTCTTCGGCTATTTCGGCGATGACAGCAAATACCTGGCCGCGATTCAGTGGTGGATGGAAAACCGCCACGGCTGGAAGGTCGATCCCTCCTGGGTCTTCACCACCCACGGTCTGGTGAACGGCACCGCAATCTGCGTCGAAAGCTTCACCGCACCTGGCGAAGGGGTCATCCTGTTTACACCGGTCTATCATGCCTTTGCCCGGGTCATCTCTGCGGCGGGCCGTCAGGTTGTCGAATGCGAGATGATCAACGACAACGGCCGCTACGAGATGGATTTCGACAGCTGGGACGCTCAGATGACCGGCAACGAAAAGATGCTGGTCCTGTGTTCCCCCCACAACCCCGGCGGTCGCGTCTGGACCCGTGAGGAACTGCAGGGCGTGGCCGATTTCGCGAAGCGCCACGACCTGATCATCGTTTCGGACGAAATCCACCATGACCTCGTGATGCCCGGCCACAAACATACGCCGATGTCGCTGATCGAAGGGGTCACCGACCGGCTGGTGATGATGACCGCCTCCACCAAGACTTTCAGCATTGCGGGGGCGCACGTCGGCAATGTGATCATCGAAGACGACAAGCTGCGCGCAAAATTCGGTGCGCGGATGATGGCACTGGGCCTGTCCCCCAACTCATTCGGTCTTTTCATGGCCACCGCCGCCTATTCGCCCGAAGGGGCCGCCTGGGTGGATGATCTGGTGACCTATCTGGATGGCAACCGAAAGCTGTTCGATGCGGCGATCGATGCCATCCCCGGCCTGTCGTCGATGAAGCTGGAGGCCACCTATCTGTCATGGGTGAACTTCGAGGACACCGGCATGCCGATGAGCGAGGCCATCAAGCGGGTTCAGGAAGACGCCGCCATCGCGGTCAACCACGGTGAGACATTCGGCAAGGGGGGCGAGACATTCATGCGGTTCAACATCGCCACGCCCCGCGCCCGTGTCGAAGAGGCCTGCAACCGCCTGACGAACGCCTTCCGCGATCTGCAATAGCGGCGCTCAGCCCCTGCGCCTGTCGGTAATCAGCCCGGCGGGCGCGTTTTCCGCCCTTTCAAAGTCAAGTGCGGCATGGTCCGCCACAGGTGTGGCGCGCTTGAATTCATAATGCATCTCACCCGGAACAACCTCGTCCGTGGCGACGATCAGGCATTGGAACAGATGCTTGGACCCGTCGAGAATATCGACCAGCCCGCGCAGTTTTGGCGCATCCTGAGCGTCCACGGCAAAGCCCGATTTCCACATCCGCAAAATCGGATAGGTCACCCCGCCCACGTCGATCCGCAACCGGGACGCGCGTCTCAGGCTCGCCATGCGGGCCGCATCAAGGCCCGCCTGAACCTCTTTCGAGAATACCGTTTCCATGAAATCCCCCACCCAACTGATTAATCAAACTGGGCGAAAGCCAAACAAAATCAAGTGAATATTTCATTACAAAGATCATCTGTGCAAGGTTGCAGATGTGCTGCGCGCGGGGATTCCTGTGCGCAAGCCTCCAACCGCTCTAGATATGGTTTGGACTGAAAAGGGGAGAACAACATGGGCCTTCTGATCGACGGCGTTTGGCACGACAAATGGTATGACACCAGCAAGACAGGCGGCAAATTCGAACGTTCCGCCGCGCAGTTTCGCAACTGGATCACCTCTGACGGCGCGCCCGGACCATCCGGCAACGGCGGTTTTGCAGCCGAATCGGGCCGGTATCACCTCTATGTCAGCTTTGCCTGCCCCTGGGCGCACCGCACCCTGATCTTCCGCCAGATCAAGGGCCTGGCCGATCACATCAGTATTTCCGCCGTCCACCCCGATATGCTGGGCGAGGGCTGGACCTTTGACACCGATTTCCCCGGTGCCACCGGCGACACCCTGTTCGGCCTGCCCTATGCGCACGACATCTACATCCGTGCAGACCCCAAGTTCAGCGGCCGCGTGACCGTGCCGATCCTGTGGGACAAATCGCAGGGTACGATCGTCTCCAACGAAAGCGCCGAGATCATCCGCATGTTCAACAGCGCATTCAACGGGGTCACCGACAATACCGACGATTATTACCCGGAGCCGCTGCAGGCCCGGATCGAGGAGCTGAACGCCCGCATCTACGACACCTTCAACAACGGCGTCTATCGGTCGGGCTTTGCCACCACACAGGAGGCCTACGAAGAGGCTGTCTATCCGCTGTTCGACACCCTGGATTGGCTTGAGGATATCCTGTCGACCAACCGCTACCTGACAGGGGATCAGGTGACCGAAGCCGATTGGCGCCTGCTGCCGACGCTGCTGCGCTTTGACAAGGTCTATCACACGCATTTCAAGTGCAACCGCAGCCGCATCACCGATTACCCGAACCTCTGGGCCTACACCCGTGAGCTGTACCAATGGCCCGGCGTGTCGGACACGGTGAACTTCGATCACATCGTGCGCCATTACCACTACAGCCACGAGTCGATAAATCCCTACCGGATCATCCCGATCAACCCGCAGCCGGACTTTGACGCGCCCCACGGACGCGCCTGATCAGGGGCGGGTCAGGCGCTGTCCACTTCCCGGCCATAATGCTGCACCATCGCGGCAAGGTCTTCCGGCTCGGTCCCCGTGGGAACAAGGGCTCGGGCATTCGCGACATGGGCAAATATCGACCCATCCGAAAAGAACGAGGTGTTGGAGACAAAGATCACCTGCGCTTTCGGCAACCTGTAATTGACGAAATCCGCAACCGCCAGCGCGGCACCGTCAGCCAGCACAAGGTTCAGGATAATGATCTGAGGTTCATTCTCTGACAGGTAGCTGACCGCATCGTCCTGTGTATGGCGCAGAACCACGTCCATCCCGTGCCGCTCAAGATGCCGCTTCCAAAGCTGACCCAGCTCAGCACAGCTTTCGACGATCAGCACTTTCATATGGGGTCCTCGTCCGGCAGCGGGGCGCACCATGGCCTTTAAAACGGTGGTCTGCCCAATAGGTTAACAAATGGTTAAAAAGCGGTGAAATTGATTAACGATTCAGACTTTCCTTGAAGATCACGATTTTTTCAGCTTTGACAACGCAGAGTGGGGAAATTTTAGGCGAAAATGTCAGTCGATCAAGTAACGCCAAAATCAGCAAAGCGTGATCATGGGGGCGGTGTTGACGCCGCCGCCCGGCGTTTCGGCGGCACGCGCGACAGCTGGCTGGACCTTTCAACCGGGATAAACCCCCTGCCCTATGACGTGCCTGATCTGCCCGCCTCGGACTGGACCGACCTGCCCGACGAAAACGCTCGCCTCCGGCTTGAAGCCGCGGCCCGGCACTTCTGGAATGTACCGAAGGGGGCAGCGATCTGCGCGGTTCCCGGGGCCTCGGCAGCCATTGCACGCATTCCCCTGCTTGCGGCATCGGACCGGGTGCGCATCCCCGAACCTACCTATAATGAACATGCTGCCGGGTTTGCAGCCGCTGGCTGGCAGGTGGGTGCGCTGGCAGGCAGCGCCTCTGTGCTGGTCAATCCGAACAACCCGGACGGGCGCATCTGGCAGGCCGGCGATCTGGACGGTGCATTGCGCGTCATCGACGAAAGCTTTTGTGACGTCACCCCAGAAGCAACCCTGATGGATCAGGCCACCCGACCCGGCACGCTGATCCTGAAGAGCTTTGGCAAATTCTGGGGTCTGGCGGGTCTGCGGCTGGGGTTTGTCATCGGCGATCCCGCACTCGTTCACCAATTGTCTGCCGGGCTTGGCCCCTGGGCGGTATCCGGTCCGGCGCTGCGGATCGGCGCACTTGCGCTTGAAAATCAGGCCTGGGCCGACAAGACACGCGATCGCCTGCAAAGCGATGCGGCGCGGCTGGATCAACTGATGCTCAACGCCGGGGCGGATGCCATTGGTGGCACGACGTTGTTCCGGCTTTACGATGTCACCAGTGCCACCGACTGGCAGACCCGGCTGGCCTCCCATCGGATATGGAGCCGGGTGTTCCCCTATAACGCGCGCTGGCTCCGGCTGGGCCTGCCTGTACCGGATGCCTGGCAAAGGCTTGAGCAGGCGCTGGCATGACCGCAGTTCTGCTTTTCCTGGCGATGCTTCTGGACGCCGCATTGGGCGAACCCGAATGGATCTGGCGGCGTGTACCGCATCCCGCCGTGCTCATGGGCCGCGCGGTTGCCTGGTGCGACGATAAACTGAACACGGGCCAGGCGCGCAGGGCAAAGGGCCTTGCAGCCATCGCCGGCCTTGTGGTCGCCGCAGCGGTAACGGGTCAGATTCTCAGCCTGCTGGGACCGGTGGTAGAGGTGCTGGTGGTGGCGATCCTGCTGGCGCAACGCTCCCTTGTCGCGCATACGAATGCGGTTGCCGATGGCCTGCGGCTGTCCCTGCCTGCGGGCCGCCGCGCGGTTGCGATGATCGTCAGCCGCGACACCGCCGATATGTCGCCCTCTGCCGTCGCCCGCTCTGCCATCGAAAGCGCATCCGAAAATCTGAGCGACGGGGTCATCGCCCCGGCCTTCTGGTTTCTGATCGGCGGGCTTCCGGGCATTCTGATCTACAAGGTTGTCAACACCGCCGACAGCATGATCGGCTATCGCACCCCGCGCCACAAGGATTTTGGCTGGGCATCTGCACGGCTTGACGATCTGCTGAACCTGATCCCGGCGCGCCTGACCGCATTGCTGATTGCCCTGCCCTCCGGCGTGATCAACGACTGGCGCGCCATCGCCGGTGACGCCCGCCTGCACCGATCCCCGAATGCCGGCTGGCCCGAAGCCGCCATGGCCCGCGCGCTTGGTGTGGCCTTGGCCGGGCCACGGGCATATGATGGCGCGATGCAGAACTTTGCATGGGTCCATCCCGCCGGAAGACGCACCCTGGCTGCCGCTGACGTGGACGCGGCGATCCGCCGGTTGTGGCAGGCCTGGGGCGTGATGCTGGGCCTGTGTGCGATATTGATACTGATTTCTTCCTGAAGGATTTTCATGCGCCAGATTCTTTGTACATTAGCCCTGACACTCCTGGCCCAGCCCGTCCTGGCAGACACGCCCTGCGGCGGTAATTTCGCAAGCTTCGTCTCCGACCTGAAGACCGAAGCAATTGCAAATGGCATAGAACCCGCGACGGCTGATGCTTTCTTTGACGGCATCCGACAAGACCCGGCTGTGCTGGCGGCAGACCGAAAACAGGGCATTTTCCAGATCCCGTTCGTGGATTTCGCGCGCCGCCTGATCTCCGAAGATCGCCTGCGCCGGGGCCGGGCCAACGCCCAGAAATACGATGCAATCTTTGACAGGGTAGAGACCGAATATGGCGTTGACCGTGGCGTCTTGCTGGCCTTTTGGGCCTTCGAGACGGATTACGGCGCATTCCAGGGAGATTTCAACACGGCCAATGCCCTGGTCACACTGGCACATGATTGCCGCCGTCCCCAATTGTTCCGCCCCCAGGTGCTGGCAGCGGTGACGCTCTTTGCCCAGGGCGGGTTTGATCCACGGCGGACCACCGGTGCATGGGCCGGGGAAATCGGCATGGTCCAGATGCTGCCCCGCGATATTCTGGAGAACGGGGTGGACGGTGATGGCGACGGTGTCGTTTCGCTCAAGACATCGGCCCCCGATGCGCTGCTGTCCGGGGCCAGGATGCTGCAAAGCCTCGGCTGGCGCGCCGGTGAACCCTGGCTTGCCGAAGTTGTCATGCCATCGGATTTCGACTGGTCCCTGACCGGCCTGGAGACGACAAAACCCGTGTCTGAATGGCAATCGCTTGGGGTACAGCCCCGCAACGGCCCGCTGGCAGAGGGGCTGACAGGATCGGTTCTGCTGCCACAGGGCAAGGATGGACCGGCCTTCCTGGCCTATCCCAATTTCCGGGTCTATTTCGACTGGAACCAGAGCTTTACCTACGTCATGACCGCCGCCTATTTCGCCACCAGGCTTCAGGGTGCGCAGGTCTTTGACGCAGGCAGCCCCCGGACCGGGCTGGACGGCACCCAGATGAAGGCCCTGCAAACCAAACTGGAAGCACGCGGTCATGATGTCGGTGGCGTTGACGGCATCCTTGGCGCGGGCACCCGCGCAGCCGTGCGCGCAGAACAGGTGCGGCTGGGTCTGACAGTCGACGGATGGCCAACGCCCGAATTGCTATCGCAACTTTGAACCCAGGAGAAACCACATGCCTCTGAAGAAAACATCCGCCCAGATGGTTGCCGATGCCCGCGCAAAGATCGAGGAGATTGACAGCGAGGCGGCAATTGCCTTGTTGAAAGACCCCGATGTCCAGTTCGTCGATCTGCGCGACCCGCGCGAACGCGATCGCAGCGGTTTCATCCCCGGCGCATTTCATTGCCCGCGTGGCATGCTGGAATTCTGGGTCGATCCCGAAAGCCCCTATTTCAAGGATGTCTTTGCCCAGGACAAGAAGTTCGTCTTCCATTGCGCCTCCGGCTGGCGTTCCGCCATTTCGGTCGCCACCCTGCAGGAGATGGGCTTTGAGGCAGCCCACCTGCGGGACGGTTTCAGCGGCTGGGAAAAGGCCGGTGGCCCGGTGGAAAAGAAGGGCGATCGCTAATCAGTTTCCTGGCCGAAACGGGTATCGCCAGACAAGGCGCATATTTGCATTTTGTTTAGCTTTGACTTATATTCTGAAGATCGAAACGAAGTTGTAGTCCAGCTTCTTCACCTGAACTACAGACCCCGCAGAGCGTCTACTCTGCGGGGTCACTCTTTTTCAGGGTATCAAACCCCGAGCCAGAGTCGGATGATCGCGACGATCAGTGTTGCCACACCAATCAGGACCATCCATTTTCGAAACGATTGCTCTTCCAGCCTCATCACCTCCTTCCACCGCGATGGGTCGCGGCCGGGGCATGGTGCGGACAGAATGTTCAGGAACGGTTAACCATCATCGGCGCACCGGAAAGCGGTCGCCCTTCTGCGTCAGCAAGACGACGCCGCCGTCGCGCCATGCAAAGCGGTCACAACGATTGCGCCCGTTGTGGAAGGCCACGCAGACGGTGCCATCGGCGCCGATATCATAGACACCATAGGCCGTTGCCCCGCCCGCATAGGAATAGCTGTAGGCGCCGCCAACAAAATAGCGGGACTGGCCGTCGTCATGATAGGTCAGTGTCTGCCCGTCGATCAGCGCATGGACTTCGGCAGCGGCCAGAACGGTATCCCCCGCCAGGACGGCATAGGGATCGGCAGTTGCAGGTGCCGCGGCCAGCAGCAAAGGGATCAGGAAACGCATGAACATGGGTAACGCGCCAACCGCCCCGCGTCAAAACACCATCACGCAAAACACGTCGATGTTACGTTCGGGGCGTTTTCTCAGGCCACCAGTTCTCAGGCCACCAGCGTTTCAGCCTTTTTCAGATCCACGGAGACCAGCTGACTGACCCCCTGTTCAGCCATGGTGACACCGAACAGCCGGTCCATGCGCGCCATGGTGACCGCATGGTGGGTAATGATCAGAAAACGCGTGTCTGTCTGGCGGCACATCTCGTCCAGCAGGTCGCAAAAGCGCGTGACGTTGGCATCGTCCAACGGTGCATCGACTTCGTCCAGCACGCAGATCGGCGCCGGATTTGCCAGGAACACGGCAAAGATCAACGCCATCGCCGTCAGCGTCTGCTCACCCCCGCTGAGCAGGCTGAGCGTGCTCAGCTTCTTGCCCGGCGGCTGGCACATGATCTCAAGCCCGGCCTCAAGCGGGTCATCGGATTCGACCATCACCAGGTTGGCCTCCCCCCCGCCGAACAGATGCCGGAACAGCATGGAGAAGTTGGAATTCACCTGCTCGAAGGCCGTCAGCAGACGCTCCCGGCCTTCCCGGTTCAGGCTGGCAATGCCCGAACGCAGGGTCTTGATTGCCTCTTCGAGGTCGTTCTTCTCCGCAATCAGTGAATCATGCTCTTCCTGAACGTCCTTTGCGTCTTCCTCGGCGCGCAGGTTCACCGCCCCCAGCGCGTCACGCTGGCGTTTCAGCCGGTTCACGTCAGCTTCCAGCGCATCGGCACCGGGCATCTGGTCCGGGTTGGTGTCCAGACGTGTCAGCAATTGGTTCGGGGTCAGCTGGCTGTCCTCGGCAATCCGCTCCGCCGCTGCGGTCACGCTTTCGCGGGCCGCCTCGGCGCGTGCTTCCGACCCAGCGCGGGCCTCGCGCGCTTCGGAGGCCTCCCGCTCCGCTTCCCGCTCTGCCACAGCCGCCTCGCGCAGCGCACTTTCCGCCTTTGACAGCGCATCGGCCGCCGTACCGCGCCGCGCTTCGGCCCTGGCGATCTCGGTGCTCAACTCTTCGCGCTTGGCGGCCAATTCGGCCGGTGCCGCGCTGGCGTCCTTCAATTCACCTTCGGAGGCCGTCTTGCGCTCCACCAGTTCCGCAGTCCGCTTTTCAGCCGTCTCAAGGCGGTGTTTCCAGCCGCTCAGCTCCTTGACGACCTCTTGCGACCGCTTCAACCGGGCCTCGCCCTCGCGGCGCAATTCGTCATGTGCGGACCGGCGTGACATCATGGTGATGCGCGCTGCCTCAACGGTCATGCGGATGTCGTCCACAGCTGCGCGGGCCTGCGCGAGATCGCCCAGTTCCGCCAGGGCACGCTCGGCTTCCAACACCCGGCCACGGGCGGCCATCGCCTCATCCTCGTGGCGCTTAACGGCCAGCCCAAGGCTTTCGAGCCGCCCTTCGGCAAGGTTGCGATCCGCCTCCGACCGGCTCAGCGCGCGTCCGGCGTCCGCAACCATGCGGTCCGCCTGCCTGCGGGCTTCACGCGCCCGCTTATCTGCCTCGGTCTGTTCCACCATGAGACGGGTCAGAGTCTCATGCGCAGCCCGGGCGCCCTCGGCGCGCTGGCTGGCCTGCTCCAGCGATTGTTTCAAAACCTCCAGGCGGTTCAACTGCTGCAACCGAAGCGCCGCAGCAGATGGCGCATCTTCGGCCCAGGCGCGGTACCCGTCCCAGCGCCACAAATCCCCCTCCAGGGAAACCAGCCGCTGCCCCGGCAGCAGTGCCGCCTGCAGTGCCGGGCCTTCATCCGGATCCACCAGACCAATCTGCCCCATTCGCCGGGCCAGCACATCCGGCACCGACACATGCTGCGTCAGGGGCGTGACCCCTGCGGGCAGGGGTTGATCCGTGTCATAGGCAGGCAGGATCGCCCAACCCGACGGGCCGTCGCTGTCAACCTCCGGCGCACGCAGATCGTCGGCAAGCGACGCACCCAAGGCCTTTTCAAAGCCATGTTCGACCTGCAAACGGTCGAGGATCTGGCCGCCTTCCGCAGTGTCACGCTCCAACAGCTTTGCCAGGGCGCCGGTTTCGGCCCTGAGCGCGTTCATCTCGCCCTCAGCCTCGGAGCGTTCGGCCCGCGCGTCAGCCTCGCGGCCCTGCGTTTCGGCGCGTGCTTCCTCGGCTTGGTGCAAGGCCTCATCCGCCGATGCCGCTGCTGCCACCGCCTCTGTCTCGGCAGCTTTGGCCGCATCGAAATCCTCTGCCGCCTTGGCCAGCGCGGCACGGCTTTGGGTGACCGCTTCCTGTGCCTTCAGCGCCTCGGCTTCCGACTTTGCCTGCGTCTTGCGGCTGTCCTCAAGCAAGCGCTCGGCCGATCCGTGCCGCGCGGCCAGACGGGCCACGTCTTCGGTCAGTTGCGACAGATCGCCCTCGCGCGCCTGCAGAACCGTCGCGGCCTCGCGTGCCGCTTCTGACGCGCGTTCCAGCGCGGTCTCGTGCCCTTCGCTTGCTTTGGCCAGCTCGCGCTGCTCCCATTCCAGCCGCTCAATGGTTTCGCCCGCGTCACGGTTCAACCCGCCTTCGCGTTCAATGTCGCGCGTCAGTTGCGCGATCCGGTTCGTCAAGGTCTCGATCGCGGTCTGCGCCCGGGCCTCCTGATCCGCAAGGGTATCGCGCTGGACGACCAGACGTTGCAGAACGGCCGCTGCAATGGCTTCTTCCTCGCGCAGGGGCGGCAGGGCTTCTTCCGCCGTGCTGCGTGCCTTGATCGCCTGCTGGACAATGCTCTGGGCCTGTGCTGCTGCCGTCACACGCGCCCGCAGGTCATCTTCCGCCTTCGCGCGGGCATCATCCGCCTCGCGCCAGCGCCGATACAGCAGCATCCCCTCGGTCCTGCGCAGCTGATCGCCGATCTCGCGATAGCGCGCCGCCTGGCGGGCCTGCCGCGCAAGCTGCGCCAGCTGGGTGGCCAGTTGTTCGATCACGTCGTCGACCCGCGCCAGGTTCGTCTCGGCGCCGTTCAGTTTCAGCTCCGCCTCGTGACGCCGCTGGTACAGACCGGAAATGCCGGCCGCTTCCTCAAGGATCCGGCGGCGGTTCTTGGGCTTGGCGTTGATCAACTCGCTGATCTGGCCCTGCCGCACCAGCGCAGGGCTGTGCGCCCCTGTCGAGGCATCGGCAAACAGCATCTGCACATCGCGCGCGCGCACGTCCTTGCCCGCCGCCTTATAGGCGCTGCCCACATCGCGCGTGATCCGGCGGACAATCTCAAGCGCGTCGTGATCGTTGAACCCCGCCGGGGCCAGACGTTCCGAATTGTCGATATGCAGGGCCACTTCGGCGAAGTTGCGGGCAGGCCGGGTTGCGGCACCCGCGAAGATCACGTCTTCCATGCCACCGCCGCGCATCGCTGTAGGGCGGTTTTCACCCATCACCCAGCGCAGCGCTTCCAGCAGGTTCGATTTGCCACAACCATTCGGACCCACCACCCCGGTCAGACCATCGGCGATGATCAGATCCGTTGGATCGACAAAGCTCTTGAAGCCCGTCAGCCTGAGTTTGGAAAAGCGCACCTAGAATGGCCCCGATGATTCAGTCATCCATGGAAAATGCGGCCCGAAAGGCCATCCTGTCAACCGCAACACACCACAACAAGGGGGAGCGAGCGACTTATCCACAAGATATTGCGGTTTCAGAAGGCCGCACAGTCCAGGTCGAGCGAAACCTCGCCGGCGATCTCGATTTCGCTGCCCGGCACCGGAAGACATTCGATTTCCCATGGCATCACCCTGCTGCTTTTCGGTGGCGCACCGTTGCCGCAATCGAGCCGCGCAAAGGCCTGGGCCTGGTCGCCGGTCACCTCCACCACCTTGCAACCGCTCACCATTGTAATCGCCGCACCGGCGCGCGCCTTGATCGGTCCGAACCTCGGCGCATATTGCGTGTTGACGCGAATGGCCTCGGCCCTGCCATCCCGCACCCTGACATCGAAGGTGGAGCCCTGAACGGTCACACGCGTCGGGGCGACCCCGCGAAATTCAGGCGATGGCGTATTGCAGGCAATCAGGAATACCGCGGCACAAACAGCAAACAGGGATCTCATGACATCAGTGGAGGGCGGAAGGGTTAACAAATCCTTTCCCCCCCGGGCCCGCGAGACGAAACCGCCATAATGCATTTGCGGCAGGGGCGCTCTGGTCATATGATTTGACCAATTCAAGGGAAAGCCCATGCCATTCCAACCCGTCACCCCCGAGAAACTGTCCCAGGCCGTGATCCGCCAGATCGAGAAACTGATCCTGCGCGGCATCCTGCGTCCGGGAGAACGGCTGCCGCCGGAGCGTGAACTGGCCGAGCGTCTGAACGTCTCCCGGCCGTCCCTGCGCGATGCCATCGGTGCGCTGCAGGCGGCCGGTCTTCTCAGCGCCAAGGCCGGTGCCGGGGTCTATGTCGCTGACGTCCTTGGCAGCGCCTTCGCGCCCGCGCTGGTGGAATTGTTCGCCCGCCACGACGAGGCTGTCTTTGACTACCTGTCGTTCCGGCGCGACATGGAGGGGCTGGCAGCGGAACGTGCCGCTACCTATGGGTCGGACACCGACCTGGCCGTGGTGCAGGCGGTCTATGACAAGATGGAAGCGGCCCATGGCAAGCGCAACGGCGATGAAGAGGCGCAGCTGGACGCGCAGTTCCACATGGCCATCATCGAAGCCAGCCATAACGTGGTCATGCTGCACATGATGCGCTCGATGTACGAGCTGCTGCGCGGCGGTGTGTTCTACAACCGGCAGGTGATGTTCAAGCAACGTACAACCCGCGCCGCCCTGCTGGACCAGCACCGCGCCATCAACGATGCGCTGCAGGGAAGGGACGCAACACAGGCGCGGGCGGCCGTCGAAGCGCATCTTGATTATGTCGAGGATGCGCTGACCAACCAGAAAAAGGCCGACCGGAACGAAAGCATCGCACGCCAGCGGTTGCAGCACGAAACACAAGGATAACCCGCAGGTCCCAGCGGGCGCAAGCTCCTCACGGGATTCGCCGGGACGTTGCCCCCGGAACGAAAAAAGCCCCGGCGGGGCCGGAGCTTTCAAACGTTTCTGGAAACGTCGATCAGTGCAGCTTGGCGTCGACCTGCGTAATTGCATCGTCGATCAGCTTGTTGCCTTCTGCTGCCGACATCTGCTTGGCGATGACATCGCGTGCCGCAGCAATCGCAATCGTCACGGCCTGGTCACGGACTGCCTTGATCGCTGCCGCCTGGGCAGAACCGATCTGGTCTTCCGCAGCCGCAAGACGACGCTCAACCGATTTGGCCAGCTCTTCACGCGCCTGTCCGGCTGAACGCTGCGCTTCTTCCTTGGCGGTTGCAACGATGCGGTCGGCCTGTTCCTGCACTTCCTTCTGCTTGCGCTCGTAGCTTGCCAGCAGGGTCTGTGCTTCTTCGCGCAGGGCGCGGGCTTCTTCCAGCTCGGTCCGGATGTCCGCGGCACGTTTGTCCAGCATCACGCCGATCATGCCCGGCACCTTGAAATAGAACAGCACGGCAATGAACAGGATGAACGCCAGAAGCACCACGAAGTCGGTGTTCCCCAGCGAAAAGAACACGTCGCCCGCAGCAAGCGCCGGTGACGCGGCAAGAGCGGCGGTGAGGGCGGTCAGGGTCAAACGCATGGTTTATCCTTTCATCCGGGATGCAACGGCCGCATTGACAGTCTTTGCATCCGCCTTGCCACCCATGGCTGCCACGATCTCTTTTGTGGTGTCCTTGGCGACTTTCTCCACGTTCTCCAACGCCCCTTCGCGGATTTCCGCGATGGCTTTTTCGGATTCGGCGGTCTTGGCCGCGATCTCTTCGTCGGCCTTGGCCATGGCGGCATTCAGATCCGCCTGCATGTCGGCCTTGGCATCTGCGATGATGCGCTGCGCCTCGGCGCGGGCATCGACAAGCGCCTTGTTATAGGCCTCTTCCGCTTCCAGGGCCTTGGCCTTGAGATCCTCGGCCGCGGCGATATCGTTTGTGATCGTGCCCTGCCGTTCCGACAGAACCGCGCCAATGCGCGGCAGCGCCACGCGGGACAGGATCAGGTAGGTCGCGATCAGCGCCAGCACCAGCCAGAAAATCTGGTTTCCCCAGGTGGAGAAATCCAGCTGCGGCATGCCGGGTGTGCTTGCGTGTTCCGCCATATCGACGCCAATGGCGTCGGCAAGGCCATCGCTGTGTGTTTCAGTTGCCATCAGGGCCTCCTTGGAAACTTGGCCTATACGCTTGGGCGGATGTCAACACACCCGCCCGTTCGTAAGGATGTCGTAACCTGGAAGTTAAACGGCGAACATCAGCAGCAGCGCGACGAGGAAGGCAAAGATGCCCAGCGCTTCTGCGAACGCGATGCCGATGAACAGGGTTGCTGTCTGCGATGCAGCAGCCGAAGGGTTGCGCAATGCGCCAGCCAGGTAGTTGCCTGCAACGTTGCCAACCCCGATTGCGGCTGCGCCGGAACCGATTGCTGCCAGACCTGCGCCGATGTGTGCGAGTTCGCCTTCCATGTGAATTCTCCTTACGATTGGAAGTTGAGAGGTGGCGGGCAAGCCCGCCGTTATTTTAGTGATGCGGGTGAAGCGCGTCCTTGAGGTAGACACACGTCAGGATCGTGAAAACATAGGCCTGGATAAAGGACACCAGAACCTCAAGCCCGTACATCGCGGTGATCGCCACCACGGAGACGGGGCTGATGATGGTGATCGCGGCGAAACCTGCGAAAACCTTGATCACCGCGTGGCCCGCCATGACGTTGCCTGCCAGACGAATGGAGTGGCTGACCGGGCGGACGAAGTAGGAAATCAGTTCGATAATCGCCAGGATCGGGCGCAGCGCCAGCGGCGCGGAAGCAACCCAGAACAGGCCCAGGAAGCTGGCTCCGTTCTTGACGAACCCCAGGATCGTGACGGTCAGGAACACGGCCAGGGCCAGCAGAACCGTCACTGCGAAGTGAGATGTCGGCGTGAAAGACGTCGGGATCAGCCCGAGGAAGTTGGCGCAGACAATGAACATGAACAGCGTCATGATGTAGGGGAAGTATTTCACCCCCTCCTTGCCGCAGATATCCTCGACCATCTTGTAGACAAAGCCATAAGCCAGCTCTGCCACTGACTGCATCCGCGAAGGCACGATGGCCCGCTTGGAGCTGCCCAGGACCATCAGCGCAAAGGTCGCCAGAACCGCAAGGAACATCCAGAAAGTCGCGTTGGTCACCGTGTACCAGGAAACCGCGCCCTCGCCGAAAAACGGCTCGACGATGAATTGATCCATCGGGTGAAAGACCAGACCGCCTTCTTCTGCACCGTGTGTCTCTGTCGCCATCTCAGGCTCCTTCGTTCCTGTCGTCCTTGTCGGACGCGTCCCCGGTCATTTCGACCATCTTCTTTTCCTGGATTTCCTGTGCGGAGCGGAGCATCGTCTTTACTCCCGCCGCCAGGCCCAGCATGACAAACAGCACCATGAAGATCGGCAATGTGCCAAACAGCACATCCAGCCCGTATCCGATGCCAAAACCGATCCCCAGACCGGCCACAAGTTCGATCACCATCCGCCAGGCAAGCTGTGCCTGAGAGTGATGTTCATCCGCACGGGGCTTGGGCGCGCTGCGCTTCTTTACGGCCTTGATCCGCGCCTCTAGCTGCTCAAGCTGCTGCTGCTGGTCCGGATCGCTCATGCCGCATACCCCAAGGGATGACTTGGGCGTTAGGTACTGGGCAGGGCTGTTAGAGTCAACTGAGATCGGAAAGGCGATAAAGCAATCATTTACAATGAGTTACAGGTAGAATGAGATCACTTCGCGACGCGACACCCCCGCCAACACGCCGAAACCGCGGCACTTTTCATATTCAACCTTTTGGTTGATCATTCTCGTCCGGTGTCCGCCAGACCGCCGTCTGCTCAAACAACCAGTCTCGGAAAACGCGCACGGCCTTGCGGCGCAGGACCCCATGACCACGCACCAGATGATACCCCCCTTCGCGAATCCCGATGTCGGAAACCCGCAGCAGCCGCCCTGCCGCCACCTCGCCTGCGACCACCTCTTCGGACACCAGCAAGACGCCCTGACCGGCAATCGCGGCCTCGACGCTCAGAACGGAACTCAGCCGCCAGGTAAACGCCGGTACTTCCGCCGGGGTGACCCCGCCCGCCAACGCGAACCACGTGTCCCAGCTGCCCTCCGACCGATCCCGAAGCAGCGGGTAGCTCAGCAGGTCACGCGGAGAGGGTTTGGCAGTGCGCAGCAGCCCCGGCGCGGCAAAGGGGTACAACATCGCATTGGTCAGCAGTTCCGAATTCGGATAGCGCGCGCCGGGCGGCACGAAACGGATGGCAAGGTCAGCCTCATAGCGCGCCACATCCGCCAGATGGCGCGACGCTTCCAGCCGCACATTCACCTCCGGGTGCGCGCCGGTGAAAGATGCCAGCTGCTGTATGAGGAACTTTGTCGCGAACAGGGGTTCCGAATTGACAGTGATCGTTCCCTCCGGCGTCTCGGCCAGCCCTTCGGTGGCAATGCCGATGGCATCGAGCGCGGGCGAGACCTGCGCCAGATAGGCAGCACCGTCATCGGTCAGCACAAGACCCCGCGACAGATCGCGGAACAATTGTACGCCCAGCCGGTCTTCCAGCCCCCGGACATGACGACTGATGGACGAATGGCTGACCCGCAACTCTTCCGCCGCGCGGGAAAAGCTCTGGTGACGGCCCGCAGCCTCAAAGGCGCGCAGGGCATTCAGCGGGGGCAATGTTCGGCTCATGCTCACTTGTGCAGTTTTCGCACATCTTACGTCAACCATTTGTCTTTGTGCGGCCTGAGCGATTTTGGCAAATTAGCTGCAACAGCAAGCAAGGAAGGCACAAAGATGGCCTATGTCGCATATCCAATGGTCCAGACGTCAAACAAGACCCGTGCAAATTTGAAACGCATCGTGGAGTCACTGCGCAGCCTGTTTCAACGCCGCAAACATCCGCATCTGCGCGATCTGACCGACCGCGCCGCGCGGGATGCAGGGATCGACCTGGCGTCGCTGGAACCGCACCGCCTGCGCCTGCCGTCACAGCACAGCCACCATCCCCGCAGCTGAACCGCTTCCCCAAACCCCGCAGCTTCGTTATTGAAAGGGGATGACACCCACACTTGATCAGGTTTTTGCCGCCCTCGCCGATCCCACGCGCCGCGCGATTCTGGCCATGCTGCTGGAAGACGACATGGCCGTGACCGATGTGGCGGAACCGTTCGAGATGTCGCTGGCCGCGATTTCAAAGCACCTCAACGTGCTGACGGGCGCTGGACTGATCTCTCAGGAAAAGAGGGGGCGGGTGAAATGGTGCAAACTGGAACCCGAAGCGATGAAGGCAGCATCGACCTGGATGCAGGGCTTTGGCCAGTTCGAACCGATCCATCTGGACGCGTTTGAACGTTTTCTGGAAACAGAGCTGCCAACACCAGATGAAAAAGGCGCGTGATCCCTCACGCGCCGTGTTTTCAAAAAGCCAGTTGGATTACCACGAGAACGACAACAACAAGGCCAATGATGTAAATGAGGTTACGCATCCGCGGCCGCTCAGACCAGGCCGATCAGGCGCAGGATGGCAAGAGCAACGACCACGAGGCCAATGAGATAAATGATGCTGCGCACGTTCACGCTCCTTTTTATTCAGATTGAATAACGAACGTGTGATCAGCGGCTTTGGTTCCCGACCTTTCAGATATTCTTTGCCGTGTCGTCCCGCAGCAAGAGCAGCAGCGCCAATATGGTCAGCCCGACGCCCCCCAACACGAACACCGACGGCACCCCGTTGCCAAGGAAAATTTCCCAGACGATCACCCAGGTCGGTGTCAGGTAGGTATAGGCCATGACCTTGGCCGAGGGCAGCCGAAGCGTCGCAAAAGACAGCAGCACCACGGTGATCGACGTGGCGCAGATGGTCACATAGGCCAGCGTGATCCAGACAAGCGGCGGCAATCCTGTCCAGTCCGTGGCGGCGATGTCGCCCCAGGCATAGACCAGCAGCAACACGGCACCAGCCAGCAAGGTCCCGAAAGTGAAGGTGACAGGCCCCTCGCCCCGGTTCAGGCGGCGGACCAGCGGCGTATAGATCGCATGGCTGACACAGCCCACGAAATAGATCGCTTCGCCCCGCCCCACGTCGAACGCCATCAGGGCGCCCAGATCGGCGCGGAAAATCACCCAAAGCGCCCCGACCCCGCCAATGACCAGCGCCAGCGCCATCCGGGAGGTCAGCACCTGTCGCAACATGAACCAGGCAATCGCCGCAGCCATGACCGGCACCAGGGTGAACACCGCCGCCGCGCTGACCGGCGGCGCGGTTTTCAGCCCCTCGAACATCAGGACAAAGTAGAAGGCAAAGAACCCTCCCAGCATCAGGTAACGCCACGGCGCGACAAAGCTGGAGCGCGAGAGCGAGCCGCGACGCCAGGCCAGCACCCCGACAACAAGCGCCGCGAGCCAGAACCGAAGCGCCGAGAACGCGGTGGGCGCGATGTCATTGGCAACAAGCGCGCCCAGCGAAAACGACCCGGCGACCAGCGCCGAGAAGGCCAGCATCGCCAGATGGCCCTGTGCGCCGGGACTCAAACCCATTCCTCGCCCACATGTTTCTTGATGAAGGCCACCAGCGCCTGCACCTTGGTGGTGCGGTGCAGGTCCACATGGGTGACAAGCCAGAGCGGCCCGGCCCATTCGTCGCGCGGCGCGTGGACTTCGACAAGATCGGGGTTACGGGCAGCTTCCACCGCATCCAGAAAGCCGATCCCGGCACCGGCCAGCAGGGCAGCATCGGCGGCATGAGAGTCGGTGCAGCGAAAGCTGATCGCCTCAGAGGGAATGTTTTCGCGCAGCCAGATGTAGAAGGGCGCGCGGCTGTTGACATTGTCCGGCCCGATGAACCGGTGATTGGCATAGTCCTGCGGCCCTTCGGGCAGGCCGTATTCATCGACATAAGAGCGGCTGGCATAGGCCCCGATGCGGCTGGAGGCGAGCGATTGCACCACATTGTCGGGCTGGTCCGGCACGGTGCCCGCGCGGATGGCGACATGGGCCTCGCCATATTCCAGCCGGAACAGCCGGTCGCCGGTCAGATAGCGCACCACGACCCTTGGATATTGCCTCTGGAAGGCCACCAGCATGGGCGCGACGCTTTGCGACAGGCTGGCCAGCGAGGTCACGACAAGCTCGCCCGACACATCGGCGCCTTGCCCCTTGATCCGCCCGACAAGCTGGTTGAACTGATCGTCGGTGGCCTGTGCCACGCGCAAAAGGTCCACCCCCGCCTCGGTCGCGGTGTAACCGCGCGCATGGCGCTGGAACAGCTTGACCCCAAGCCGCCCCTCAAGCGCGTCGATATGCCGGATCACGGTGGCATGATGCACGCCCAGAATCTCCGCCGCACCACTGACCGTGCCCAGCCGGGCCACATGAAAGGCGGTCCTGATCTCGTCCCAGTTGTCCATTCGGTCCCTCACATCGCCTTGTGCAAATTTGAACAACGCAAGTGCAATTTCTGCCAGTTGTGTTTGGAAATGCAAGTGCTGATTTTGGATGGCAGAACAGCAAGACAGGAAAACATATCATGTCCATACTCCGCATCGACTCCTCCGCAAATACCGCAGATTCCGTGACACGCAAGCTGACCGACCGCATCGTCGCCAAACTCGGCGACAGCGATATCGTCACCCGTGACCTCGCCCTCGAACCGCTGCCGCAGATCACCCACACCTGGGCCGTTGCCCGCGCAACACCGGAATCCGACCGCGCCCCCGAGCAGGTCGAGGCGCTCAAGGAATCCGACAAGCTGGTCGCTGAACTGCTGGCCGCCGACACCATCGTGATCGGCGCGCCGGTCTACAACTTCGGCGTGCCTGCATCGCTCAAGGCATGGATCGACCTTGTGGCCCGCGTCGGCGTCACCTTCCGTTACACCGAAAATGGCCCCGAAGGGCTGGTCAAGGGCAAGCGCGTCATCATCGCCATGGCCTCTGGCGGTGTGCCGGCAGGGTCGCCTGCCGATTTCGTCACCGAATACCTGAAATTCGTTCTGGGCTTCCTTGGCATGACCGATGTGACCATCGTCGCAGCAGATGCGCTGGCCAAGGATGCCGAAGGCACCATCGCCCGGGCAAATGACCAGGTCGACGGGCTTGCCATCGCCGCCTGAGGCCAAACAGCAAGAACGCCAGTAGCGCCGGGCCGACACCCCTGTCGGTCCGGCGCAACTTATTGCCACCCGGTCACAGCCAGCCGGAACCACCCGCCGCCCTGCCGCGTTGACAGACGGGTTCTGCAGCAGCACACAAAGGGGTGACTGATGAGTGATTGGTTTGCGGGGTCCCAGGATCTTGTCGCATTGGGCCTGCTGGCCTGCGTGTTCATCGCCTTTATCCTCGAAAAGTACCCGCCCGACACAACAGCGGTTGTTGGCGCGGCCGTGTTCATCCTCTTGGGCCTGGTCAGCCCGGACGACGTGATGGCCGTCTTCTCGAACTCCGCCCCGATCACGATTGCAGCGATGTTCGTCGTCTCGGGCGCGCTGGTGCGCACCGGGGTGCTGGACGCCATGGCAGGATTCATCGTCGAACGCGCCAGGACGCGACCCACCCTCGCATTGGTCACCTTCTTCCTTGCCGCGCTGGTCGCTTCGGCCTTTGTCAACAACACCCCGATCGTGCTGATCCTGATCCCGCTGGTGCTGCGCCTCAGCCATGCGGTCGGCATCGTTTCGACCCGCTTGCTGATCCCGCTGTCCTATGTGTCGATCCTGGGCGGCACCTGCACCATGATCGGCACCTCCACCAACCTTCTGGTGGATGGCGTTGCGCGGCAGAATGGCCTCGACGCCTTTGGCATTTTCGAAATCGCGCCGGTGGGTATCGTTGTGGCCCTCACCGGTCTGACCTTCATGGTGCTGGCCGGTCGGTTCCTGCTGCCCGACCGTGCCGACCAGGGCGCCGTGTCCATGTTGACCGAAACCACCTTCCTGACAGAGGTCGCGATCCTGCCCGACGCACCGATGATCGGCAAAACGCTTGCTGAGACGCCCGAATTCAACCGCACGGCGATCCGCATCACCGGGCTGCGCCGGGGTGGCAACATCCAGCGGTCGGACCTGCCCGAAACGGTACTGGCAAAAGGCGACACGCTGATCCTGTCACTGCCGACGTCGGAACTGCTGACATTGCACGACATTCCGGGGTTGCGCCTGGGCCTGCGGCGCCCGGGGCGCCCCCGCGAGGACGAAGACCCCCTGATCGCAGAAGCCATCGTGCCGCCGGGTCTGGCCCAGGGCCGGACAATGCTGGGGGTTACCGGGTTGGGTGCGGACTATGGCGTGCGCATCCTGGGGGCAAACCGGCACGGGCATATTCCGGGCCCCGACCTGTGGTCGGTCAAGTTGCGCTCGGCGGACAGGCTGCTCTTGCAGGGAACGGCGGCAGGACTGGATGCGCTGGCACGCGGCGGCACCATCGTCTCGGTCTCGCGGCCCTCGGGACGCGCATACCGGAGGCGTCAAGCCCCCATCGCCATCGGCGCCCTGCTGGCTGTCGTGATCCTCGCCGCCCTCAACCTCGCCAGCATCACGCTGTTGTCGATCCTTGCGGTGGCTTTGATCCTGCTGCTGCGCTGCATCGACAATGACGAGGCCTGGGGGTCGATCGACGCGAGCATCCTGATCCTGATCTTTGCGATGCTGGTGATCGGCACGGGGCTTGAAAACAGCGGTGCCGTCGAAACCATCGTGGGCACCCTGACCCCGCTGCTGGAAACCTTCCCTCCCGTCCTGTTGCTGGCGGCAATCTATCTGACCGCCTCGGTTCTGACGGAGCTTGTCACCAACAACGCCGTGGCGGTGGTCCTGACCCCTATTGTCATCACCCTTGCGCAACAATTGGGCATCGACCCCCGCGCGCTGGTGGTGGCCGTGATGTTCGGTGCCTCGGCAAGCTTTGCCACGCCAATCGGCTACCAGACCAATACGCTGGTATATGGTGCCGGAAACTACAACTTCCGCGACTTTCTGCTGATCGGCGTGCCAATGAACCTGATTGTGGGCGGCGCGGCTGTTCTCGCCATCGCTTTCTTCTTCCCGCTCGGCTGAAACGCCCGCCATGCTTGACTCCGCCCCGTCCAGCGCCTAAAGCGCTCGCAATCCCCGGAAGCATCGCCTTCCGGTCCCTGCCCTGTGCGGGGATCGCCCTCCACCAGCGTGTTACGCCCGTGGGGGCATTTGTGTATTCACTGCGGCCTCCCTACATCTGGGGTATTCCGCAACCGACGATAAGGGGCTTTGCCCATGTTCGAAAACCTCAGCGAACGCCTCTCCGGCGTCTTCGACCGCCTGACCAAACAGGGCTCACTGTCCGAAGAGGATGTGAAAACCGCGCTGCGCGAAGTCCGCGTCGCCCTGCTGGAGGCGGATGTATCGCTTCCCGTGGCGCGCGATTTCGTCAAGGCGGTGCAGGATCAGGCCACCGGACAGGCCGTCACCAAATCCGTCACCCCCGGCCAGCAGGTCGTCAAGATCGTGCACGACGCGCTGATCGACACCCTCAAGGGCGAAGGCGAGCCCGGCGCACTCAAGATCGACAACCCCCCCGCCCCGATCCTGATGGTCGGCCTGCAGGGCGGCGGCAAGACCACCACGACCGCCAAGCTGGCGAAACGGCTCAAGGAGCGCGAGGGCAAGAAGGTCTTGATGGCCTCGCTCGACGTGAACCGCCCGGCGGCGATGGAACAGCTTGCCATTCTGGGCGTGCAGATCGGGGTCGATACCCTGCCCATCGTCAAGGGCGAAGACCCGGTCGCCATCGCCAAACGCGCCAAGACGCAGGCCAGCATGGGCGGCTATGACGTCTATATGCTGGACACCGCGGGCCGTCTGTCCATCGACGAAGAGCTGATGCAACAGGTCGAAGCGGTGCGCAACGTCGCCAACCCGCGCGAAACGCTGCTGGTGGTCGATGGCCTGACCGGTCAGGATGCGGTGCACACCGCCCAGAACTTTGACGACCGGATTGGCATCACCGGCGTGGTGCTGACACGGATGGACGGCGACGGCCGCGGCGGTGCCGCCCTGTCGATGCGCGCCGTCACCGGCAAGCCGATCAAGTTCGTCGGCCTGGGCGAAAAGATGGACGCGCTGGAAACCTTCGAGCCGGAACGGATCGCGGGCCGTATCCTGGGCATGGGCGACATTGTTGCCCTGGTCGAGAAAGCGCAGGAAACCATCGAGGCCGAACAGGCCGAAAAGATGATGAAGCGCATGGCCAAGGGTCAGTTCAACATGAACGACCTGAAGATGCAGCTTGAACAGATGATCAAGATGGGCGGCATGCAGGGCATGATGGGCATGATGCCCGGCATGGGCAAGATGGCCAAACAGGTCGAAGACGCCGGCATGAACGACAAGGTCCTGACCCAGCAGATCGCGCTGATTCAGTCGATGACCAAGAAGGAACGCGCCAACCCCGCGTTGCTGCAGGCCAGCCGCAAGAAACGCATCGCCAAGGGTGCCGGCATGGAGGTCTCTGACCTCAACAAGCTGATGAAGATGCACCGCCAGATGTCCGACATGATGAAGAAGATGGGCAAGATGGGCAAAGGCGGTATGCTCAAACAGGCGATGAAGGGCATGATGGGCAAGGGCGGCGCAGGCATGGACCCCAGCCAGATGGACCCCAAGCAGCTTGAAGCCGCCGCAAAGGCGATGGGCGGCAAGCTGCCCGGCGGTATGGGTGGCCAGAATCCCTTTGGTGGCGGCGGCATGGGCCTGCCCCCGGGGCTGTCCGGTTTCGGAAAGAAGAAATGACCACACAAGTTCTACCTCCCTCGACCTCCGGTCCTGCCGCGTCGCGCATTTCCATTGCGATACCTGTGCTTGAAACAGAGCGCCTGATCCTTCGCGCGCCACATGCGGATGATTTCGAGCACGTCGCAGCATTCTTTTCGGACGCCGGCCGTTCCTGGGGGTTCGGCGGGCCAAGCGACCGTGCAGAGGCCTGGCGTTGGTTTGCTGGGCTGATCGGCCACTGGGCGATCCGCGGCTTCGGCTTCTGGATCATCGTGGACAGAACAACAGACACCCCCATCGGTCTCACCGGCATCTGGGAGCCCGAAGGCTGGCCCGAGCCCGAACTCGGCTGGGTCATGTTCGAAGGGTCCGAGGGCAAGGGATATGCCTTTGAGGCCGCTCAGGCGGCGCGCGCGCATGCATACAACGTCTGGGGCATGTCTGCGCTGACATCGAACATCTTTCCGGGCAACACCCGTTCGGTCGCTTTGGCCGAACGCTTGGGCGCCGTGCACGAACGTGACTACGAAAACGTCAAACACGGCACCGAAATGGTGTACCGGCACCCCGGACCGAAGGAGATCGCCGCATGACCGACGCCATCACCCGCGCCGCCGAGCTGCTGAAGGGCCACCGTGCCAGCATCGACCGGCTGGACGCCATCCTTGTCTATACCCTGGGCGAGCGGTTCAAACACACACAGGCTGTGGGGAAACTCAAAGCCGAACACGACCTTCCCCCGTCTGATCCTGCGCGCGAAGCCACGCAGATCGCACGGCTTGAAGATTTGGCGAAAGAGGCCGACCTCGACCCCGAATTCGCCAAGAAGTTCCTGAACTTCATCATCGCCGAAGTCATTCGGCACCACCAAATCCACCAATCTGACTCTTAAGGAATACACACAATGGCCATGAAAATTCGTCTCGCCCGCGGCGGTTCCAAGAAACGCCCCTTCTACCGTATCGTAGCCGCCGACAGCCGCATGCCGCGCGACGGCCGCTTCATCGAGAAGCTGGGCACCTACAACCCGCTGCTGCCCAAGGACAGCGAAGACCGCGTGCAGATGGACGTCGAGAAGGTCAAGGAATGGATCGCCAAGGGCGCCCAGCCGACCGACCGCGTCAAGCGCATGCTGGAAGCTGCAGGCGCACTGCCCAAGACCGAGCGTAACAACCCCAAGAAGGGCACACCCGGCAAGAAAGCCGCTGCCCGCGTCGAGGAGAAAGCCGCCAAGGCCGCTGCCGCTGCAGAAGCCGCCGCTGCCCCGGCAGAAGAAACCGCAGCAGAAGAATAAGGCGACCTGCCCGGCATGGAACAGTTTTCAGACGAATTCCGTGCCAGGCTTGCCGACCTGATGCGATGGCGGCGCGATGTGCGCCGCTTTCGCCGCGAACCTGTGGAGGCGGCGCTGCTGCAGCGCTGCCTCGATACCTTCAGCCTGGCACCATCGGTTGGCCTGAGCGAGCCATGGCGCATCTGCCGTGTCACCAGCGACACCGCCCGCGCCCAAGCCATCGCCAATTTCAAGGCCGCCAATGCCAAGGCCCTGCAAGGCTATGACGGCGACAAGGCCGCGCTTTATGCCTCGCTCAAACTCTCCGGCATGGAAGACGCCCCTGAACATCTCGCGATCTACTGCGACGATGCCACCCCCAAGGGATCCGGCCTGGGGGCTGCCAGCATGCCCGAAATGCGCCGCTATTCCGTGGTCAGTGCGATCACCATGATGTGGCTCACCGCCCGCAGCCTTGGCCTGGGCATTGGATGGGTCTCCATCCTTGACCCGGCGCGCCTCAACCGCGATCTTGCAATTCCGGAGGATTGGTCGCTGGTTGCCTACCTGTGCCTGGGCTGGCCCGAGGAAGACAGCCTGACGCCGGAACTGGAAACCAGGGGCTGGGAAACCCGGGCCACCGCCCTTCATATCGAGGACCGCTGATGTTTCGCCTGATCACCATTGTCATCACACTCGCCATCGGTTTCAGCATGGGAGTCAGCTATGACCGCTGGCAGATGCGCAAGGAATGCGCTGCCGGCGAAGGCGGCTGGACCGGCACCATCTGTGTTAATTCGGAGTTGCTTCAATGACCGACATGATCTGCGTCGGGGCCATTGCCGGTGCCTACGGTGTGCGCGGCGAACTGCGGGTGAAAAGCTATTGCGCGGTGCCGGAGGACATCGAAACCTACAGCCCGCTCTGGTCCGAGGACCGCAGCCGCCAGTTCGCACTTGCCATCCTGCGCCCGATCAAGAACGGCTTTGCCGCCCGCATCCCGCAGGTCGCCACCAAGGAAGACGCCGACGCCCTGCGCGGCACGGCGCTTTATGCCGACCGGGATCAGCTGCCCAGCCTGCCGGATGATGAATTCTACCATGCCGACCTGATCGGGCTGGATGTCTATGACACCGGCGGCGTCCTGCTTGGCCGGGTCAAGACCGTGCAGAACCACGGGGCGGACGACCTGCTTGAGCTGCAACTTGCCGGCAATTCGGCCACCACCTTCCTGCCCTTCACCAAAGCGGCAGTGCCCACGGTAGACCTGGCGGCCCGACGCATCGTCGCCGATCCGCCGGAGGGCATCCTGCCCGACGCCCGCGACTGATGCCGCGCCGGATCATAATCCACGCAGGCTTTCACAAGACCGGCACAACCTCGATCCAGGCCACGCTGCGCGAAAACCGGGTGGCGCTGAAGAAACATGTCGCCCTGCGCCTGCGCTGGCACATGAAAGACCTTGTCGCCGCCACCCGGGGCTATTCGACCTGGCGCGACCCGCTGACGCTGATCAAGGTGCAGGACCGTTTCACCAGGCTGATGGAAGACCTGCCCGGCATGCCACGACGCACGCTTGTCATCTCTGCCGAAGAGCTTTCCGGCCACCTGCCCGGACGCGGCGCGCTGGAGGATTATTCCGCCGCGCCGATCCTGCTCTATGCTTTCTGGGAGATTGCCCGCGCGCGATACCCGGAGGCCGAGATCATGATCTATCTGTCCACCCGCGCACCCGAACCCTGGCTGGCCTCTGCCTATGCCGAGCACGTCAAGGCCTCCAACATGACCCTGGATTTCGACGATTTCGTCGCGCGCTACCAGGGTGCATCAGACCTTGATGGCATGGTCGCAGAGGTCGCCAGCCGCGTGCCTGTGCCGGTACATCACCGCGCGCTGGAAAGCTGTGCCGATCTGCCGTTTGGTCCCGCCGACCCGCTGCTGGATCTTTGCGATGTACCGCTGAGCCTGCGTGCAGAGCTGACAGCCGTGCCGCCGGCAAATACCCGGCTGGGCGAAGACGTTCTGCAGGCCATGTTGCAGGCCAACCGCACCCATGAAAGCGCCGCGGCACGCAATGCCGCCAAGGCCCATATCCTGAAAGAGGCGCAGCCACGATGAAACCGCCCCGGTCCCACGGCCGCCAATCCGTCCGCGCCACACTGAAGCCGCGCGAGCTGATGCAGGAAGCGCCCGACTATGCCGATGTCTGGCAGGCAAGGATCATCACCCTGTTCCCCGAGCTTTTCCCCGGGGTGCTGGGGGCCAGCCTGACCGGCAAGGCATTGAACGACGGGCTGTGGCAATTGCACACCCACGATCTGCGGACACATGGCATTGGCAAGCACCGGAATGTGGATGACACCCCGGCGGGTGGCGGTGCGGGGATGGTGCTGCGCGCCGATGTGGTTGGACCCGCGATTGAAGAGGCGCAATCACACGCAAGCGGGAGCTGGCCGATCCTCTACATGTCGCCACGCGGCAGGCCCTTTACCCAATCCATGGCCCGCGATCTGGCCACCTGTGCCGGCGTCACCATGCTCTGTGGCCGGTTTGAAGGCGTGGATGAGCGTGTGCTGGAACATTACAACGTGACCGAAGTGTCGCTTGGCGATTTCGTGATGACCGGGGGCGAACTGGCCGCACAGGCGATGATCGACGCCACCGTGCGCCTGCTGCCCGGTGTGCTTGGCAACGCGGAAAGCACGGTCGAGGAAAGCCATTCAAGCGGGTTGCTGGAACACCCGCAATACACCCGCCCCGCCACCTGGGAAGGCCATGACATTCCCCCCGTGCTGATGTCGGGCAATCACGGCGAAATCGCGAAATGGCGTCAGGCGCAGTCACAGGAATTGACCCAGACGCGCCGCCCGGACCTTTGGGCGCGCTACAAGAAGCCTTAGGACCCGGCCCCTAGAAGTCCGCGTTGACGCCCGGCAATTTCAGCGCCTTGATCAGGTCGCGCAGTTCCTGCCGCGCCGCAACGTTGGATATGTTCAACTGCTTGACCCCGATGTCCTTGAGATCCAGCAAGGTCAGACCGCGCGGGAACAACTCCCGAAAGATCACCCGCTCGTTGAAGCCGGGAGCCACGCGGAACCCGATGCGCTTGGCCAGGTTGGCCACCGCGCGTTCCATCTTTTCCTTGTTGACCATGCGCTGCGCGCCCAGACGGTTGCGCACCACAACCCAGTCGATCGGGGCCAGCCCGGCCTGCGCCCGCAACTGCCGCGCATTCCAGACCATTTCGGAATAGACCGACGGCCCGGTGATCTTGTCGCCGCTGGCATCGGTATGCGCCAGCAGGTCAAAGTCGATGAAACTGTCGTTCAGCGGCGTGATCAGCGTATCGGCCAGCGAATGGGCCACCTGGCTGAGACGTGTGTGCGATCCGGGGCAATCGATCAGGATGAAATCACTGTCCGGCTCCATCGCCGCGACCGCCGCGCTCAGCCGGTGGTCATACATGTTTTCGCCGGGCCGCAGCGCGCCGTCTTCGATCACGGGCAGCTCGTGCAGGGCCGGGCTGGGCAGCTCAAGCTCGGCCTGTTTGAGGAACGCAATCCGGTTCTCGACATAGCGGCCAAATGTCCGCTGCCGCAAGTCGAGGTCCAGCCCGCTGACCTTGTGCCCCATCCGGACCAGTGCGGTGGCCACATGCATCGACACGGTTGATTTACCCGCGCCGCCCTTCTCGTTTCCGACGACGATAATATGCGCCATGCCTGTCCCCTTGCATCCGCGGTTTCTGTGCGGTTTGCCTTCTTTGGCACACTATATGTTGTGGATCGACCTGTGAAAAGCAGGGAGAGGCGCAAAGCTGGCAAAAATGACAGTGTTAGTGACGCATTTGCGGCAGGGAGGCCCACCACAAAGGGCAGCGCCCGACCGCGGGTGGGCATCACAACGTCGGTGGCGCCATTTTATTTCAAGTCTTTGGCGTGGGGATGAAGAAACGCAAGGCGGTGAGAAAGCGCCCGCCCGTCACGCCAGAGGCGTGCCGACTATTTACGGCGCACCTTTGGTGCGACGGGCGGTCGGGCGCTGCCCGGCGGCACTGCGTGCCTCGATTCCGGGCCGGGTGAACGATAGCAAAGTCCCGCCAAGCGGACCTCTACGCAGGTCGCCGCGAATGGCGGGTAAGAGCCGTCTTTACCGCGTTTCTGCATTTCGGCGAATGTCTACTATCACCGTGGACGCAAAAACGTTCAATAAACACTTGGGTTTTGAACGGGGTTTGTGGCAGCGGAAATTGAGGTGAAATGGGCATGTTCCAAAAACGAGGGTTTTTGGAACACAACTCCAAGGCCGACTGTACTGACTTGGTTTCCATTGAGTGGTAGACGCAATCTCATAAATTGAATTAAGTTTAGTGCATGGACAACGAAAGAAATAGAGCAAGCGACGACGATCTGCATCTCAGAGATGCGGCCCCTGCCGACGGACCATTTGTTCTGTGGCTGGAAGAAGTTTGCATGAAAGGTTACGCAGTTGCTCTTTGGGGTGAGTGGCTGCAATCAGCGACATGGGATAATATTGATCTTACTGATCATCAAATCATTGAGTTAGAAGGCCAAGCCGTTGGTTGCCTTGCTACAACCCGCTTTGAAGATGGCCTGCTGGTCAACAAGTTGTATGTCAGTCCGGACTACCAAAATCGTGGAATTGGTGCGGACATACTTAAGGGCGTTGTTAGGAGGGCATGTCGTCTCGGCATTCCAATCAAGCTAAGTGTTCTGACGACAAATCCAGCTTTGAAGTTCTATTTACGTGAAGGCTTTTCCGTAGAGGCGGAGACTGCCGAGAGACGCACACTTGTTATGAATTCGCATTCATAATCGGGGGTCTAAGGGCTTAAACCAATCATTTGTTTCTTCGGCACCTCGTTCCATAAACCACCGTTTGTTGAACGCTCTCAAAAGCCGCCACAGCGAAAGCCCGTCGGCGTGACGGGCTGTCGGGCGGTGATGTGCGTCTTTTGCGTTTCATTGCAAACGGCAGGCAACGCGGAACGTCTGCGCCGGAAAGCTCCGGGGCAGTTGTTTCATTTCATCTGATGTGGATCGTGGAAAGCCCGTTAAAAAGGCGGCGCCGCCAGATCGGAGTGTGAGACAGGATTTTATCCCTGCATGTCTGAACCGTTCAGAGATGACGCGCCGCGCGCGCCTCTGGTCCTATGGGATGCCGACGGGTTGATGGCCCTAACCGGCGGGTGTTGCAACGGGGCCAAGGATGCCGCCGATGGGTTAAGGTCGCGTGAGCAGGGCGCGCGGTGCATCCCCCCCAAAACTAAAAAGGGCGCGGCCATCGCTGGCCACGCCCTTCGTCATAACTGCTGGCAGGCTTAGAAACCCAGACCGGCGTATTTGTTCTTGAACTTGGACACGCGGCCACCGGTGTCCATCAGACGGCTGGTGCCGCCGGTCCATGCCGGGTGGACGGAAGGGTCGATGTCCAGCGACAGCTGGTCGCCTTCCTTGCCCCATGTCGATTTCATTTCCACAACGGTGCCGTCGGTCATCTTGACGTTGATCGTGTGGTATTCGGGATGTGTATCGGCTTTCATGACCGCTCTCCTTACGCTTCGGCGCCAGATTTGGGCTTGTAATGCGCGTTCTCGACGATCCGCGCGGATTTGCCACGACGGGCACGCAGATAGTAGAGTTTTGCGCGACGCACGCGACCGCGGCGCACCACGGTGATGCTGTCGATGTTGGTGGAATGCAGCGGGAACACACGTTCGACGCCTTCACCAAAGCTGATCTTGCGCACGGTGAAGGACCCGGCGATGCCGTGGCCGTTGTTACGTGCAATGCAGACGCCTTCGTAGTTCTGGACACGGGTGCGCGTGCCTTCGGTAACCTTGAAGCCGACGCGGATGGTGTCACCGGCGCGGAAATCGGGGATTTCCTTGCCCAGTTCGGCGATTTGTTCCGCCTCTAGTTGTGCGATCAGGTCCATTGACCATTCTCCTAAATGTGCTCGTGGTATGCCACGAAGTTGATTGTCCGATCCAAGAGCTTCGGTCTGTCTGTCGGGTCTGCACCGTGATCCCGTCAAGGGGGTGGCCCACCGGAGGTAACATCGTCTTTCCTTGTCGCTTGCGCATAACGCAAAGCACCGGAGCCGCAGAAACGCGATTCCGGATGGGCGGGGTATAGGGGGGATAACCGCAGGGATCAAGGGGGATGGTCAGCCATCAGGCCCCTTTCGATGGTCGGGCGATCTGCCCTGTACAGAGGCCCTGCGCGCGTGGCTAGTATGGCGGAAACGAAATGCGCACCATTTCCCACTGCCCCCGGATCGCTTGCGATCC
>NZ_QBFD01000015.1:196303-652369 GCF_003335585.1 Sulfitobacter sp. DFL-14
CTCCGGACCCATTAATCCTGCGCCGCCGCGCCAGCACGACAAGGTTCGACAGGAAAAGCGCACCGACCACGATGCCGCCGCCCAGCAACGCATAGCCCCCCGGGTCTTCGCCGATAAAGAACCAGGCCAGCAGCGGCGCAAACACTGATTCCAGCAAGACAAGAAGCCCCACCTCCGCCGAGGTGATGTAGCGCGGACCCAGCGCCAAAAGCACCGAACTGCACAGGATGAACCCCACATGCATTGCCACCAGCGGCGCCTGCTCCGGCTGTATCGCGCCGGGCTGCGCCCAGGGCAGGATCACCAGCGCGCCCAGCACATAACCCAGCGCCACGCCGGGCACCATCGACACCTGCCGGACCAGCCGCACCGCGGTCAGCCCCGCAGCAAAGACCGCCGAAACCGCCAGCGCCAGCAGGTCACCTGCCAGCGATGCATTCGCCGTCTCGCCCGAGCCATAGGCGATTACCGCAAGTCCCGGCAACACTGCCGCCATAGTCAGATACATGCGAAGGCTCAGCCGTTCGCCCAGTGCGACCCGGCTGAACAGGGCCGCAAAAACCGGCAGCGAGGCGATGATGAAAACAACATTGGCAACCGAGGTGAGGCTGACCGCGATCACGAACATGACGCCACTGGCGCCGATGGCGATCACATAGATCAGCCCGGGCCATCCGGTCCGCCAGAACGCGCGGAACGGCGCTGCCCCCTGCCAGACAAGCAGGGCTGCAAAGATCAGCAGACCCACCAGCAAGGCGCGCCAGAAGGCGACGGTCAGCGCCGGGGCGTCTATCAGGCGCACGAACAGGGAATCCGGCACGACGCACAGCACGCCGAACAACGTGATGAGCAGGCCCTTGAGTTGATCGTTCATGCCGCATCGGTGACAAATTTTCCGGGCCGGGTAAAGTACCGATCAGAAGACGATATCCCGCGCAGATTCGGCGGCTGCGCCGGCAAGACCGGCAAAAACCGGCATTGACGCCGCATTCTAGACAATTTTTCTGATGTTACCCGGCTGCTCCTTCAGCGGCGGCGAAGGCCGAACCACCGCCCGATCCGGTGCGGGCGACTGTCAGAGCTGCGCTGTCAGACTTGCCTCTGGGCGACAGCCAGACCGCCTGAAACGACGCTTTCCCTATGCCGCTGCCGCCAAAGAACACCGTAGCGGCCCGTTCGGAACATCCATGAAATCGGCCGGCGCGCGCCAGGCTTTCAGATCAGCAACCCGATTGTACATGTCATGCGCCCGCAGCGGCGGGACGGAAGGCCCGATGGGCTTGACCTTACGGGGGGGAGTGCGTGACACTCTGCTGGTACCCTGCGGGGTTTGACATAATACATGCAGGTCAACTGTATCACCCGATGTCCGAACAGGCATCAAATTGGCGGGCCATCGACATCCCGCTGACAACAGAGAGGAAGACAATGAAGCATCTTACACGTACCGGTAAACCGCTGCCGCAATCCATTCTGGATTCCGCTGAGGCCGCAAAAAGAGATCCGGTCAACCGCAGGGAATTCCTGGCGCTCGCCAGTGCATTCGGTGCGACCGCCGCCACCGCCTATGGCATGATCGGAATGACGCCACCGGCCTACGCCGATGCGCATGCCAACATGAAAGAGGGCGGCACCGTCCGCATGCAGATGGAAGTCCGCGCCCTAAAGGACCCGCGCACCTACGACTGGTCACAGATCGCGAACTTCTCGCGCGGTTGGCTGGAATACCTCGCCATCTGGGAAAACGACGGTACATTCAGCCCCGCCTTGCTGGAAAGCTGGGAAATCAACGACGACGCCACCGAATACACATTGAACGTCCGTCAGGGTGTCAAATGGAACAACGGTGACGATTTCACCGCCGAAGACGTGGCGCGCAACATCACCGGCTGGTGCGACAAGTCGCTCGAAGGCAACTCCATGGCGGGCCGTTTCGCGTCGCTGATCGACGAAGAAACCGGTCAGGCGATCGAAGGCGCAATCGAAGTGGTCGACAGCCACACCGTCAAGCTGAAGCTGCCGGTGTCCGACATCACCCTGATCCCCGGCATGGCCGATTATCCTGCGGCCATCGTGCCCGCGGATTTTGACGCCAACAACATGGTCGACAACCCCGTCGGCACCGGCCCCTACCTGCCTGAATCGCTCGAAGTGGGCGTGAAGGGTGTGCTGGTCAAGAATCCCGATCACACCTGGTGGGGTACTGAGGTCTATGGCGGGCCCTACATCGACCGTCTGGAGTACATCGACTACGGCACCGATCCTTCGGCCTGGATCGCCGCGGCGGAGGCCGAGGAAGTCGATGCCTTCTATTCCATGGAAGGCGAATACATCGACATCATGAGCACGCTGGACGGCTGGGTCGAGAACGAGATCGCGACTGCCGCGACCATCGTCATCCGGCCCAACCAGCTGGCTGAAGTCGATGGCAAGAAGCCCTACGAGGACAAGCGCGTGCGCCAGGCCATCGCGATGGCAGTAGACAACGAGATCCTGCTGGAACTCGGCTATGCCGGGCGCGGCATCGTCGCCGCCAACCACCACGTCGGCCCGATGCACCCGGAGTACGCGGAACTGCCGCCGCTCAAGGTCGATCCCGCCGCCGCCAAGGCGCTGATGGACGAAGCAGGCTACGGCGATTTCGAGCACGAGCTGTTCTCCATCGACGATGCCTGGCGCAAGGACACCACCGACGCGGTGGCGGCGCAGCTGCGGGACGCGGGCATCAACGTCAAGCGGACCATCCTGCCCGGCTCCACCTTCTGGAACGACTGGACGAAGTATCCGTTCAGCTCCACCAACTGGAACGCGCGTCCGCTGGGCGTACAGATCTGGGCGCTGGCCTATCGCACGGGCGAGGCGTGGAACGAGTTCGGCTATTCCAGCCCCGAATTCGACGCTCTCCTGTCCGAGGCGCTGGCAACAGCAGATGTGGACAAGCGCCGCGAGCTGATGGCCAAGGGCGAAGCGATGCTGCAGGAGGATGGCGTGACGATCCAGCCCTACTGGCGGTCGCTCTACAACCACACCCGCGAAGGTCTGGTGGGCGCAGAGCACCATATCGGTTTCGAATACCATCCCGCACGGATGGCCTGGACCGGCGACGCGTAAGCGCCGATCTTGCCAAACAACAAAGGGCCGCGTTTATCGCGGCCCTTTTCTATTCGGAATTGTAATTCAGGCGGTCAGACCGCCGCCTTGCGCATCTCGTCAAGATAGATTTCCCGCAGGCGCGGGGCCACACGGCCCGGCATACCATCGCCCAGCGCCACGCCATCGATCTCTACCACCGGCATGACAAAGGCCGAGGCAGAGGTGGTGAAGGCTTCGTCCGCCTCCTTGGCCTCGTCGATGGTAAAGTTGCGCTCTTCCACTTCCATCTGCGCCTCGCGGGCAAACCGCAGCACCGCGGCACGGGTGATGCCGTGCAGGATGTCGTTGCTGAGGGCGCGGGTAATGATCTTGTTGCCCTTCACGATATAGGCGTTGTTCGACGTGCCTTCGGTCACGAAACCATCCTCGACCATCCAGGCATCGTCGCAACCGGCCTTCTTGGCCATCATCTTGCCCATGGAGGGATAGAGCAGCTGCACCGTCTTGATGTCGCGGCGGCCCCAGCGGATGTCCTCGATGCTGATGACCTTGGCCCCTTTCCGTGCCGCCGGATTATCGGCCAGGCCGGGCTTGTTCTGGGTGAACAACACGATGGTCGGCTCGGTCTCGGGCGCGGGATAGGCGAAATCGCGGTCGCCGTCAGACCCGCGTGTGATCTGCAAATACACCAGCCCCTCGTCGATCCCGTTCAGGCGCACCAGCTCGCGATGCACCTCCAGCAGATCATCCTTGCTGATCGGGTTCTTCATCTCCAGCTCGTTCAGAGAGCGGCTGAGGCGCACGGCATGGCCGTCGAAATCAATCAGCTTGCCATCCAGCACGGATGTAACCTCGTATACGCCATCAGCCATCAGGAACCCCCGGTCAAAGATCGAGACCCGCGCCTCGTCCTCGGGGAGGTATTCGCCGTTCACATAGACTGTCCGCATCTTCTCAATCCTCTTTCAGCGGGCGACGCCCGTCCTGTTTTGTCCGGGTCCGACATGGCCCGGACGCTGCCGCCTGTCCATCCCTTTTGCGGCCCCAGGGCTCCGCCCGTTCGGCGCTGCAAAGCGCCACCGGAGCTTTTCCGGGACGCGCCATTCCCGGGGCTCCGCCCGTTCGGCGCTGCAAAGCGCCACCGGAGCTTTTCCGGGACGCGCCTCACCCCCAAAGGGCGGCGCGCGGCGGGTGCACCCCGGCGGCGTCGAACGTCAGGGCATTTTCGCGGTCCTCGCCCAGAAGCAGCGGCCCGTCAAGATCAACCACACGCGCCCCCTGGGCGACCAATGTCGCGGGCGCCATCGCCAGCGACGATCCGACCATACAGCCAACCATCACGTCGAATCCTTCGGCCAGCGCCGCCGCCCGCAGTTCCAGCGCCTCGGTCAGACCGCCGGTCTTGTCCAGCTTGATGTTGACCACATCGTATTTACCCTTGAGATGCGGCAGGCTGGCGCGATCATGTGCGCTTTCATCCGCACAGACCGGCACCGGCCGGTCCAACCCGATCAGGGCGTCATCCTCGCCCGCGGGCAGCGGTTGTTCCACCAGCGCCACCCCAAGGCGGACCAGATGCGGGGCGAGATCGGCATAGACCGCCGCCGACCAGCCTTCGTTTGCATCCACGATAATGGTCGATTTCGGCGCACCGGCGCGGACCGCCTCAAGACGGGGCATATCGTCCGGCGTCCCCAGCTTGATCTTCAACAGGGGGCGATGGGCATTTTTCGCCGCCTGCGCCTGCATTTCCGCAGGTTCGGCCAGGGACAGGGTATAGGCGGTGATCTCGGGCCCCGGTTCCGGCAGACCGGCCAGTTCCCACACCCGCTTTCCGGCGCGCTTTGCCTCAAGGTCCCACAGGGCGCAATCCACCGCATTGCGTGCAGCGCCTGCGGGCAAAAGGTCATAAAGGCCCGCACGGGTCAGATTGCCGCTCAACCCCTCGATCTGCGCCGCGACACTGTCCAGCGTTTCCTCATAGCGCGCATAGGGCACACATTCTCCCCAGCCCGTCACGCCATCCGCGTGGATGCGCACCGTCAGCACCTTTGCTTCGGTCCGCGAACCGCGCGATATGGTAAAGACCTGTGCCAGCGGAAAGACATCCCGGCTCACTTCTATGCGCATGACCGCTCCTCTTTTTGGCCAAAAATATCCAATCCCGAACGCGCTGCGGTCGCGACGGTCAAAGGACTTCCAGCGCCTCGGCCAGGCGTGCGGCACCATGGCGGAAGGGATCGACCGCAGGCAGGCCCAGCTCGGCCTCTACCTTCCTGAGATATTCGTCTGCTTCCTGCTCGGTCAGATGCTGCGTGTTCACCGATATGCCGACGACCTTGCAATCCGGGTTCGCCACCCGAGCCAGGGTCAGCGCCACGTCGCGCACCGCTTCCAGCGAAGGCGGTGTGTAATCGGGCAGACCCCGCATATGCGGGCGCGTCGGCTCGTGGCACAGGATCAGCGCATCGGGCTGACCGCCATGGATCAGCGCAAGCGTCACGCCGGAATAGCTGACGTGGAACAGGCTGCCCTGCCCCTCGATGATGTCCCAGTGATCGGGGTCGTTGTCAGGTGTCAGGTATTCCACGGCCCCGGCCATGAAATCGGCAATCACAGCGTCCAGCGGCACGCCGGACCCGGTGATCAGGATGCCGGTCTGCCCGGTGGCCCGGAAGGTGCTTTTCATGCCGCGCTCGCGCATCGCCACGTCCAGCGCCAGCGCCGTGTACATCTTGCCCACTGAACAATCTGTACCGACCGCCAGAACCCGTTTGCCGGTACGCTTTTTGCCATTGGCGATCGGGTATTCCACGTTCGGCACCCGGACGTCATGCAGGGTGCCGCCATTGACCTGGGAGGCGGCGACCAGCACGCCTTCATTGGCCAGCAGATTGTGCAGGCCCGATGCCAGGTCGAACCCCATGTTCAGCGCTTCTACCAGCACCTCTTTCCAGGCAGCGGAAATCACCCCGCCCCGGTTGGCCACGCCGATCACCAGCGTCTTGGCACCGGCTTCCTTTGCCTCTGCCAGGGTCATGTCCTTGAGACCCACATCCGCCTTGCACCCCGCCATGCGGAACTGGCCCACTGCATTTTCGGGGCGCCAGTCCTTGATGCCCTGGGCCACCTTCGCGGCAAGCTGGTCAGGCGCATCGCCAAGGAACAACAGATATGGGGTCTCGATCATGGCAGGCTCTCCAATAAGGTGGTTTGTCATATCTTCCGCCATGTGGCACGCAAATCGATTGCAATTCTGCAAGCGACAGCGTCACGACGACAAGTTTCCAGCGTCAAGCCTGATATATGTGCAAGAATATTGCAACCGCCGCGCCAATGAAATGCTGCACGTGCGAAATCCGGCTTGCAGCTTGCCGCGCAATTTAATACCTGATTGCATCAGGAAAATCGTAATATTATTTCGCCACGAAGGAATCCACCATGTCTTTCCGCATCCAGCCCACGCCGCCCGCCCGCCCGAATCGCTGCCAGTTGTTCGGCCCCGGCTCCAACAAGAAACTCTTTGAAAAGATGGCGGCCTCTGCAGCGGATGTGATCAATCTCGATCTGGAGGATTCCGTAGGGCCCAATGACAAGGACATGGCCCGCGCCAATGTGATCGAGGCGATCAACACCGTCGACTGGGGCAACAAGACCCTTTCGGTGCGCATCAACAGCCTTGATACGCCTTACTGGTATCGCGATGTAGTGGATCTTCTGGAACAGGCCTCTGAACGGCTCGACATGATCATGATCCCGAAAGTGGGCTGCGCGGCGGACATCTACGCCGTCGACGCACTTGTGACGGCGATCGAGGCCGCCAAGGGGCGCACCAAGCGGATTGCGCTTGAGGTCATCATCGAATCCGCCGCCGGCATCGCCCATGTTGAAGAGATCGCCGCATCTTCTCCCCGGCTTGAGGCGATGAGCCTTGGTGCCGCAGATTTCGCGGCCTCCATGGGGATGCAGACCACCGGGATCGGCGGCACGCAGGAAAACTACTACATGCTGCACGAGGGCCAGAAACATTGGTCCGACCCCTGGCACTGGGCGCAGACCGCCATTGTCGCCGCCTGCCGGACCCATGGCATCCTGCCTGTGGATGGCCCCTTTGGCGATTTCTCCGACGACGAAGGCTGCCGGGCGCAGGCGCGCCGCTCTGCCACGCTGGGCATGGTCGGCAAATGGGCCATTCACCCGAAACAGATCGCGATCTCCAACGAGGTCTTCACCCCCTCGGAAGAAGCGGTCACCGAAGCGCGCGAAATCCTGGCCGCGATGGAGCAGGCCAAAGCCAATGGCGAGGGGGCGACGGTCTATAAGGGTCGCCTTGTCGATATCGCCAGCATCAAGCAGGCCGAAGTGATCGTGCGCCAGTCAGAAATGATTGCGAACAGCTGAATTCTGCCTTCAACCTGCCGGGTCGGCCCCTTTTGACAGGAGGCCGGCTCAGACCATCTGCTGCTGCGCCGGGGGCAGCTGATCGGCGGCATCACTGCCAAAGCTGACCCGATGCTGGTAGATCGCCATGGCCACAACTGTGCCAAGCATGCCCGCGAGGATGTAATTTACCAGCGCCACCTTTGGCCCCTTTACCAACATATTTCTGCCTTAATCCAAGGCCCACCCTTCACCTGACCCGGGGTTCTCGCAAGGAAAACAAGGAAAACACACTGTTTCCGCGAGGTTTTTCGCCTTAATTGCGCCGCATTTATCCGACTGTCCCCGGTGGCGAAACACGGGGACACGCACGCGCGCCCCCGCCGCCCCGATGCCGCCGCGTTGCAAAGCGCCGCAACTGCGGCCATATATCGGGCAACAAGGCGGAGCATTACATGACGCAGTATCTGGATTTTGAGAAACCCCTGGCAGAGATCGAGGGCAAGGCGGAAGAATTGCGCGCCATGGCGCGCGAAAACGGGGAAATGGACATCACGGCCGAGGCCAAGGCGCTGGATGCCAAGGCAGCCAGCCTGCTTGAGGAAATCTATGGCTCTCTGACCCCCTGGCGCAAATGCCAGGTTGCCCGGCACCCCGAGCGCCCGCATTGCGAACACTACATCAAGGCCCTTTTCACCGAATTCACGCCGCTGGCAGGCGACCGCAACTTTGCCGACGATCTGGCGGTCATGGGCGGCCTTGCACGTTTTGGCGACCGCCCCGTCATGGTGATTGGCCATGAGAAGGGCAATGATACCAAATCCCGGATCGAGCGGAATTTCGGCATGGCCCGCCCCGAAGGTTACCGCAAGGCGGTGCGCCTGATGGAACTGGCCGGCAAGTTCGGCCTGCCAGTGATCACGCTGGTGGATACGCCCGGGGCCTATCCCGGCAAGGGGGCCGAGGAACGTGGCCAGTCCGAGGCGATTGCGCGCTCCACCGAGAAATGCCTGCAGATCGGCGTGCCGCTGGTGAGTGTGATCATCGGCGAGGGTGGATCGGGCGGCGCTGTCGCCTTTGCCACCGCCAACCGGGTCGCGATGCTGGAACATGCGGTCTATTCCGTGATCACCCCTGAGGGCTGCGCATCGATTCTCTGGAAGGATTCCGAAAAGATGCGCGAGGCCGCAGAGGCCATGCGCCTGACCGCCGATGACCTGCGCAAACTGGGCGTCACTGACAGGATCATCACCGAACCGAAAGGCGGCGCGCACCGCGATGCCCCTGCCGCGATCAAGGCCGTTGGCGGCGCAATTGCCGCCATGCTGAAAGAGCTCGACGGCAAGGATGCTGCCGCCCTGATCGCCGACCGTCGCAAGAAATACCTGGACATGGGCGCCAAGGGCCTGGCCGCCTGATGCCCCCTACCATTTGATGCGAAACCGTGGTCCCGTTTGCGGGGCACGGTCGAACCCCATGGCGACATAGGCCTCCTGCGCGGCCCGGTTGCCCGGATCGGTCCCGACCGCCAGAAACCGGCAGCCCCGCGCCTGCGCAACACCGATGCAGGCATCGACCAGGGCACGCCCCACACCCTGCCCGCGCATGTTGTCCCGGATGAACAGGTGATGCAGGTCCATGCCACGCACCCCGAACTGCAATTGGGCAAGCGGGCAAAGTGCGGCATAGCCGGACAGGCCCTGTGCCGCTTCGGCGACAAGGACGGTCAGCCAGGGATGCGCACCCAGCGCATCGCGGGCAAGGTCGTCAAGCGTAAGCTGCGCGGTATCGCCATGGTGCCGGGCAAGGTGGCAAACCATGGCATGAACCTGCGGCAGGTCGTTTTCCGTGACAGGTCTGATGAATGGCATTGAGAAGCTCCGTTCGGGCCGACCGCACGGAGAGGCCGCGCGTCAGGCGGCCAAATGTTTCTGAATGGGGAAAGGACCGCGCTTATTGAGTGCGGCGATAGTAGCGCTGGGTCGTGGTGCGGCGGTTTTCCATCGGGGCAGTTAGCGACCAGACAGGTGATGTGTCAACGCCACACCGCCGAAGTTGTGAAGCCTCCTGAATTGTAAACCCGCCCCCGCGTCACGATATTTGTATCAGAGGGCGTCTGAGACCACCTCTTGGCCCCTAGGCGCCTTCCGGATCACATCGGAAAGGAGCCAGTCATGTACAAACGCATTCTCACCGCTGCCCTGCTCTTCGGGATGGCCTGCACCGGCCCTCCGGCCTGGGCCCTGACCTGCGCCCCGCGCGATGCGCTGGTGGCGCGGCTGACATCGGAATATGCCGAAACGCTGACCGCGCGAGGGTTGCAGAATGGCGCGGCCCTGATTGAGGTTTGGAGCTCGGAAGAAAGAGGCAGCTTTACCATCCTGCTGACCCGCCCGGACGGAATAAGCTGCGTGATGTCGGCAGGCACCCACTGGATGATGGAAAGGCCGATCGTCACCACCGGCGGCGTTGCGGGCTGAGGCCGCGGCGGCAGGGGCACGGTTCCGCGGCTTGTCCCCGGATGAAGGACTACCGCGCCAGCATCCGCAAGCCCTGCGTCACGTCGGACCGCACCGCCAACCGCAGGCCGGGTTCATCCCCAGCGCGCAGGGCGGCAATGATCAGCCGGTGAAACTGCGGCGGCTCGGTGCGGCGCAACCGCCCGTAAAGCGCGCGCATCGTCGGCCCCATTTGCAACCAGACCGTTTCGGCCATGGCAAGCATCGCCGGCGCCTGCGCTCGCAGGTAAAGCGTGCGGTGAAATTCAAGGTTGGTGCGGATATAGCTCACCGCGTCGCGCTGCGCGACAGCCTCACCCACCGCATTGTTGATGGTCTGCAACCGCTCGATCAGCGCCAGATGCGCGCGCGGCAGGGCCCGGCTTGCCAGTTCCACCTCGATCAGGGCGCGCAGGGCTGCCAGTTCCTCGATACGGTCGCTGGACAATTCCGGTGTCGAAATCCGCCCCGAGGTCGACATCGTCAGCGCCCCTTCTGCGGCCAGGCGACGCACCGCCTCGCGCGCGGGCGTCATCGACACGTCGTATTCCTTGCCGATGCCACGCAGGGTCAGCGCCTGACCAGGCGGCAGATCGCCGTGCATGATCCGGCTGCGCATCCGTCGATAGACACGGTCATGGGCTGGCGGTGTGGCCTCGGCAGGGCGGCGGTTCAGGTTCATGAGGTTTGTGTGATCACAAATTTTCACCCGGTCAAGCGATTTGAAGGCACTACAGACCGCCGGATCAGAACCGATAACGGTGCAGACCACTGCCATGTGTCCGCAGCCAGCGCCGGGGCGGGTCATAATCACCGTAGAGCCGCGTGACCTCGGCCCAGAAGGCAGGCGAGTGATTCATCTGCGCCAGATGCGCAACCTCATGCGCGGCGACATAGTTGAGCACCTCGGGCGGCGTCATGATCAGGCGCCAGGAAAACATCAGCGCCCCGTCGCTGGTACAGGACCCCCAGCGCGACCGCGTATCCCGCAGGGTCAGGCGGCTGTATCCCAGGCCAAGCTGCGCGGCATAGGCATCGCTGGCCGCTGCCAGCCGGTCCCGCGCCACCAGCTTGAGATGGCTGGCCAGCCGCACGCCCACGCGCTCCTCCGGCCCCGGCACGGCGATGATGTCGGCCCCGATCTGCACCCGGCGCCCCTGCCCCCGGGCCACCTTGAGCATCTGACCAGCCACCGGCACCTCGACCCCCGGTAACACCTGCAGATCTGCGCCGCGCGCATCCAGATGCTTGCGAATCCATCCTTCCTTGCTGCGTGCAAAATCCAGTGCCTCCCGCTCCGCCAGCCGTTTCGGCAGCGTCAGCGTGACCCGGCCGTCCAGTTGTGAAATGCGCAGGGAAATGCGCTTTGCCCGTGCGGAACGACGCAGGATCAGGGGAATAGGCGGGTCGCCGGACAGGACAGGATCGCTCATCAATCGGACTCTACTCGGACAAGGGGCTAAAGCCTTTGACAGTCTCCCCCTCATATGGCACTTGCCCTGAATCATCTACACGCAAACGCAATTTTCAGAAGGGGTGTTCCATGCCCAACGAAGAATGGGGAACCAAGCGCCTGTGCCCCACAACGGGCAAGCGCTTCTACGACCTCAACAAGGATCCGATCGTCAGCCCCTACACGGGCGAAGTGCTTGAGATCGACGCATCCAAGTCGCGCATGATCGCCGCCGACGCCGAGGATGCCGAAACAGCCAAGGCCAAGAAGGCCGAAGTCGAAGATGATGTGATTCTGGACGATGACGACGATGTCGATGTCGATCTGGATGACGATATCCTGGACGATGACGACGACGATGATGACACAGTGCCGCTGGACGACATCGCAGATGTGACGACCAACGACGACGATTGAACCATTTGCGGTGGCGGGAATGGATTTTCCACTTGATCCCGCCCCCGCTTGCGCCTAATCACGCACCACCAAACGGACCGCAAACAAGACGCGGACCTGAATGGGGCATTAGCTCAGCTGGGAGAGCGCCTGCATGGCATGCAGGAGGTCAGCGGTTCGATCCCGCTATGCTCCACCATTTCTTTCTTTGAAAAGCTCCAGATAGTTCTGCCCTTCTCACCAGAGGATTTGCCTCTGACCGGGTGGCCTCTGCCGCATTGGCCTTTTGCTGCGTCGGGCCATCGCCTGCGCGCCTCGTCGCCGTTGACCGGCCCTATGCAATGCCCGGAATCAGGCAGGACTTGCCAGCATCCTGATATGCTAGGTGATCGCGTTTCGATATCCCTGCTGTTCCAGCAGGTTGATCTTGGATTGCCACCGGGCCGGGCAGACCACCAGAATCGCCCGATCGCCCCGCTCTGCACGCGCCGCTTCCGCCGCTGAAAAGAGCGCCGCTGCTTCCGGCCCGGAGCTGGCGAGCATCTGCGTATCTTCAAAGGCATCGTGGAAAAAATCATCTATCACCCCGACATCCGAAATGTCATGGGCCGCCGGGAAATGCAGCGCGGTCGCGGGCTGCGAGATGGCATAGCCCCGGATGTCCCCCTCATCTTCCGAAACGAACATGTCACGGTCCTCCAGCGACAGGCTCCGCCGCATCCAGGATCCAAAACGTGCGTCCGCCTCCTCATGTGGTTGCCAGAACAGGTGATGGATGTTGTCCAGAACGCGGCGGTGCAGGGCGCTTGCCCTGACGATCCCGGGAATGTCGCCACCGGTTGCTTTTCGCACCTGCACCCCGGCAATCTGCCCCCGCAGCCCGGATTTCGCGAAATACGCAGTAAGACGGTCATAGCCCTGCGCGGCATAGGTCTCCTGCCAATCCCCGCCTTCCACGCCGGAGGCCAGAAGGATCACGGCGCCCGCTTCGATCAAGTCGGCTTCAGCGGCTCTGAACAACGCGCGCCGGGTCTCTGCCGGGGCATCCGGCACAACAAAGCAATCTTCCATGATCAGGCCGGGCGGCCCGAATGCGCCCGCATAAATCGGCGGCACCGGCAACAGGATGGTATGGGCAACACCAACGGCCTTGCCTTCATCCTCGGCGATCAGCCATTGTTGCCGGAACGGTGGCTGCGCAGTCTCCATCGCCGCTTTGACGGTTGAGTGGATCTTGTCCCGGGCTGCCTGATCCAGCTTCCACAAATCGGGATCAGAGGCGTGCCGCGCCTCAGCATCTGCAAGCAGAAGTTCCGAAACAGCATCAAGGTCGCGCAGCTTGGCAGGTCGGATCGCAAGGGACATGGAAGCCTTTCCTGTTCGCAGGGCATGATGGGTCGCGCACAACCGATTGCAGAAACGGAACGAATTGACAAAGCAGGAAATTTGCTGGTGATGTTAGAAAATCTAACAGCTTGGCAGCCCGATGCAAAACCTCAATCTCAACGCCCTGCGTGTCTTCGCCATGGCCGCCCGACATGGCAGCTTTCAGAATGCGGCCGAGGTGCTGAACATCTCGCACGGCGCGGTCTCCCAGCGCATCAAGCAGCTTGAGGCCGATCTGGGTGTCATCCTCTTCAACAGGAAACCGCGCGGCGTTTCACTGACCCACAAGGGCAGCGCATACTTTGATGCCGTGGAACAGGCGCTGACGATCCTGACAGAGGCCACCACCGACCTGCAACAGCCCGGCCGCCAGATCACGCTGCACATCGGGGCCTCTTCCGCCTCGAAATGGTTGATGCCCCGGATGGGTGCATTCAACATGCGCTATCCCGACATTACGCTGGAAACAGAGGTCCACAGCACCCTGCTGCAACGCAATCTGGGCCGCAATGAAATCGCCATATGGCCTGCCAGAACGCCAAAACCGAATGCGGCGCACCATATCCGGCGCCTCTGCGAATTGCGGCTTGTGGCCCTGTGCAGCCCGGATTTCCCACTCCCCGACCGGCCTGTCGACCTCGGAACTTTGCTGACCTTGCCGCTGCTGCAGGATGCCCATCACCGCTGGAAACAGCTGATCGAGGCATCGGACCATCAGGGGCCGCAAAGGATTCTGAATTTCGGCAGTGCTGCCCTTGCCGTGGACGCCGCCATTCAGGGGCATGGCATCGCCATCGCCCCGACATACATGACAGAGGCTGACATCCGCGCCGGTCGCCTGAAACAGATATGGCAACCTTCGGAACCATCAGGCGAATTCCTGTTCCTGTCCTGGTCCAGACACCATGCCCGCGACCTGTCGCTGCGGCAAACCTTGTCCTGGGTTCTCTCGGAATTCGGATGTGATGAAACACGGGCCAGGGGATGACAGCCGTCAGGCAATGGCCCATGGGCAGAGCCAGATTGCGCCCCTGGCCCATTCCCAGCTAAAAGAGCCTGTCCCAGTGCAAGGCGTCCGATGAAACCACTGACCCTCACCTCGCTTGCCGAACTGGCCGACCTGACCGTCGATACCATCATCGACGTGCGCTCCCCCGCGGAATTTGCAGAAGACCATATGCCCGGTGCCATAAACCTGCCGGTGCTCTATGACGCGGAACGCGCCGACGTGGGCACAATGTACAAACAGGTGTCGCCCTTTTCTGCGCGCAAGGTCGGCGCGGCGCTGGTGGCACGCAATACTGCAACACATCTTGGCGGTCCGCTTGCGGACAAGTCAGGCGGCTGGCAGCCTTTGGTCTATTGTTGGCGCGGCGGTCAACGCTCCGGGGCCTTCGCCACCATCCTCGACCAGGTCGGCTGGCGCGTCACTCTGTTGCAGGGTGGCTATCGCAGCTATCGGCGTCTTGTGGTGGATGCGCTTTATGATCGGGCGCTGCCGCACCGTATCGCCCTGGTCTCCGGCGGGACCGGTACCGCCAAGACGGAAATGCTGCACCACCTGCAGGAGGCAGGCGCGCAGGTGCTGGACCTTGAGGGGCTGGCCCGGCATCGCGGCTCCCTTTTCGGGGCGACAGAAGTGGCTCAGCCCAGCCAGAAGATGTTCGAAAGCCGCATTACCAGCGCCCTTGGCCGTCTTGAGCCCTCCCGCCTGACCTGGGTGGAGGCCGAAAGCAGCAAGGTTGGCAACCGGATCATCCCGCCCGCGCTCTGGACTGCGATGTGCGCGGCCCCAAGGGTCGAAATCCATGCCCCCTTGCAAGCCCGCGCGACCTATCTGTGCCGCGCATATGCGGAGCTGAAGGAAGATCCCGCCCGCCTGCACCGCCAGATTGATCACCTGCGGCCCTATCACGCGGCCAAACAGATCGCGCAATGGCAAGAGCAGGCCGATACCGGCGATTTCGTCGCGCTGGCCGAGGGGCTGATGCAGACCCATTACGACCCGCGCTATGAAAAGGCCAATGCATCCGCCCTCTCGCCGATGCGCCGGCTTGATCTGCCTGATCTTGAGGCTGCAACCCTGCGCGCTGCAGCCGCCCGGCTGACAGCGGATTTCACGTAACCCGCAAGGCGCCCGCGCCGGACGACAACCGTCCGATCAGATGGCCGTCACACCCCTGGGCGGCAAGGGCGACCAGTGTCGCCTCCGCCAGCGGTTCCGGCACGGCGGCCAGCAGCCCGCCCGCCGTCTGCGGATCGAACAGCAGCGGATCGGCGCGCCCGCTCACCGGCGCATTCGCCCGGTTTGCCGCCATCAGGGAGGATGCGACCCCCGCGCCGGACAGGGCCTGCGCACCTGCAAAGTAAGGCACCCTGTCGCCCCAGATCTCCACGTCCAGGCCAGAAGCCCGGGCCATCGCCGCAAGATGCCCGGCCAGCCCAAAGCCGGTCACATCCGTCATCGCATGGGCCACCCGCGCCAGGACTTTGGCCTCGCGGTGCTGGGGCCGCGCCATGACCGCCAGTGCCGCTGCCAGATCGCGGCCATCGGCCTGCCCGGCCATATCAGCAGCCAGCAACATGCCTGACCCGACCGGACGGGTCAGGATCAACAGATCACCCGCCAGAGCGCCCCCCTGCGTCAGCGGCATGTCGTCCCGCAGGCCGGTCACGGTGAAGCCCAGCGTCAGCTCCGCCCCCATGGTGGTATGCCCCCCGACCAGCTGGGCGCCCACCTCGGCCATCACCTCCTGCGTCGCCTGCGTGATCTCTGCCAGGGTCCGCGCCTGCATCTGAACCGACATCTGCGGCAGCACGATTGACGACAGCACGGCCTGCGGTGTCGCCCCCATCGCCCAGACATCCCCCAGCGCATGCACCGCCGCAATGCGCGCCATCATATGGGGGTCTTCGATGAAACCCCGCAGATGGTCGGTGCTGATCACCTGGAACCCCCCGTTGGGCTGCCGCAGAATCGCGGCATCATCCCCGGGGCCGGTCACCACGTCATTGCCACTCTGGGCGATACCGGCCAGCGCACCGCCCAGCACAGCGCCATCTACCTTGGCCCCGCAACCACCACAAAGCGGCTTGGCCGTCAGCGCCTCGACCACGCCCTGCGCCACGGGGCCGCGCACCCGCGGCGGCGGCATCGACGGCAAGGCGCCCAGCCGGTCCATGAACGCGCGGTCGATCCGGTCCTTCCAGTGCCACATCCAGGGGGCGGAAACCGCCAGCCCGAACTTCTCCCCCACCGCCGATTGACCGCCAAGGGAAATCAGCTTCAGATAGTGCTTCTGCGGCCGGAACTCCCGCCGCCGTCCCGCCCCAAGTGCCGCGCGCAGATTGCCATGCAAGACCGGCGCCGCGCGCACCGCAAAAACACCGGCCCTGGGCCGCGGGGCATGGTCCATCTCGGCACAATCGCCCACGGCAAAGAGCCTGTCATCCCCCATGACCCCAAGGTCCGGCCCCACCTTGATGAAACCATCGCGCTGCGGCAGATCGGTCCCGAAGATCCATCCATGGGCAAAGGCACCCGCCGCCCCGACGCAAAACCGCGCTGGCACGCTGCTGCCATCGCCCAGCACCACGCGATCAGCCTCGATCCGTGCCACCTGCACCCCGGTCCGCAAGGTCACGCCAAGCCCGCGCATGGCGGACAGCACATGGCTGCGCGCCCGGTCCCCCAGACCCGAGACATGCTGACGGGCTTCAATCACCGTTACCTCGGGCACGGCACCGCGGTCGCGCAGGGCATGGGCCATGGCCATGGACAATTCGCATCCTGCCACACCGCCACCGATCACCACCACCTCGGGCGCAACCGCCCCGGCCTCGACACGCTCCAGAAAGGCCCGCCAGCGCGCCGCATAGACATCCAGCGGCTTGGCCCCGACCGCATGATCGGCAAATCCCGGCACATCCATCTGCGCCGTGATGCCCACGTCAATGCTGGCCACGTCATATCCCACCGGCCCGCGCCCAGCGATACGGACCTGCTGCGCCGCCCGGTCGATGGCCTCGGCGCAGCCCAGGATCAGCCGCGCGCCCGCATGACGGCACAATTTGCCCAGGTCGATCTCCAGCTCATCGCGCCCGTAATGCCCTGCCACATGCCCCGGCAACATGCCGGTATAGGGTGCCGTCGGACCGGGGTTGATCACCGTCACCCGCACCCCCGGCAAGGGGTCCATCCCCCAGCTCCGCAACACCAGCGCATGGGCATGCCCGCCGCCCACCAGCACCAGATCACGGGTCAGGGGCACCGCGTTCAACACCCGTCTTGTCTTTTCTTTTTGGCCATAAATATTCCCGGGGAGCTTGAGGGGCAGCGCCCCTCATCAGCAAAAATAGATCGAATGCGGCGCAGCCGCTCCTGTTCCTAACAGCGCAACATCCCCATCGCTAATGAAAATCCCGCGACCGGGGGAGCAGATACCCCGCCGCGTCCCCAGCGGGAAAGACCGGCAGCAGCGCTTCATCCGCCCCCGGACAGACTATTTTTTGGCGGTTGGAAAACCCGCGGCCAGCGTCGAGCGCGCATGCGCGATCAGCTTGTCGAGCATCATGTCAAAGCTCTCCACTTCCGCCAGACTCAGGGGTTCCAGCACCTTTTCATTCCGGTCAAGGACATACGCCATGGCCTGATCATATAGATCAAGCCCGATCGACGTCAGCTTCAATGCCACCGCGCGCCCGTCACGCGGGTCGGTGGTATCAACGACCAGATGCTTGGCGGTCAACTGCTTGATCGCCCTGCTCAGCTGGCTCTTGTCCATCAACAGGATGTCGGCAACATCGCCCGCCCGCACCGGTTGCTGCGATCTGACCACCGCCAGCACCCGCCACGCCGTGAGGCTCACCCCGAACAACGCCTCTGACCAGCCGCTTGCAGACCGGTCTCCGATCGTTACCAGGGTATGCAATTTGAACGTAATCACATCCCTTATGCCCGTCACCGCAGGATGTTTCCCACGCGGGATCTCGAATGCACCCGAGGTGTCAAAATCATTTGACATTGATTGCCTCCACCAACAGCACCCCAGATATAATGGACTTTATCCATTATATTCAAGCAAAATGCGAAACCACCCTTGTTTCGACGTTGAAAAGAACCCCATGTACAAACGCGCCTGAACAACATAAGGCCTGCCCAACCCCTTCAAAGGCCGCCTCCCCGGCCCCCTGTGCGGTGCACAGCGACCTCACGAACAGGACGGACCCCGTGATTCAGACCATTGCCGACGCCCTTGCCGCCCAAGGCTACGATACTCTTACCCCCGTGCAGGAGGCCGTGACCGACCCCGCATTGGCCGATGCGGACCTGCTGGTCTCGGCGCAGACCGGCTCGGGCAAGACCGTGGGCTTCGGCCTTGCCATCGCGCCCACCCTGCTGGGCGACCAGCCCCGCTTCGGCGCTGCCGGGGCACCGCTGGCCCTGATCATCGCACCGACCCGCGAACTGGCCATGCAGGTGGCCCGCGAAATCACCTGGCTCTACGGTCAGGCGGGGGCCGTGGTCACCACCTGCGTGGGCGGCATGGACCAGCGCAGCGAACGCCGCGCCCTGGACCGTGGCGCGCATGTGGTCGTGGCCACGCCCGGGCGCCTGTGCGACCACATCAAGCGCGGCAACATCGATCTGTCCACCCTGCGCGCCGTGGTGCTGGACGAGGCAGACGAAATGCTCGACCTCGGCTTTCGCGAAGAGCTGGAGTTCATCCTCTCCGAAGCTCCCGAAGACCGCCGCACCCTGTTGTTCTCGGCCACGGTCCCGGCGGCCATCGCCAAACTGGCGCAATCCTACCAGAAGGACGCCCAGCGCATCAGCACCACCGGTGAGGCGCGCCAGCACGCGGACATCGAGTACCGCGCGCTGAACGTGCACCCCCGCGATACGGAAAACGCCATCATCAACGTGCTGCGGTTCTACGAGGCCAAGAATGCCATCGTCTTCTGCAACACCCGTGCCGCCGTGGCGCGGCTGACCACCAAATTCACCAACCGCGGCTTTTCCGTCGTGGCCCTGTCGGGCGAGTTGACGCAATCGGAACGTACCAATGCGCTGCAGGCCCTGCGTGACGGGCGCGCGCGCGTCTGTATCGCCACCGACGTGGCCGCACGCGGCATTGACCTGCCCAACCTCGAACTGGTGATCCACGCGGATCTGCCCAGCAACGCCGATACGCTGCTGCACCGCTCCGGCCGCACCGGGCGCGCGGGACGCAAGGGGGTCTCCGCCCTGATCGTGCCGCCCAAGATGAAAACCAAGGCCAACCGCCTGCTGGGCTGGGCCAAGCTCAAGGCCGAATGGGCCGCCGCCCCCTCCGCCGAAGAGGTCAACGCCGCCGACGAGGCACGCCTGCTGTCAGACCCGGCCTGGGAAGCCCCCGTGCCGGAGGAGGCCGCCGATTTCGTCGCCAACCTGGTCGCGACCTACAGCGCCGAACAGCTTGCCACCGCTTTCGTCAACCTCTACCGCGCCCGCGCCTCCGCGCCCGAGGAACTGGCCGATCCGGGATCAAAGGACGACAGCAAGCGCCCGGCCTTCGGCCCCTCGGTCTGGTTCTCGGTCAGCCAGGGCCGCAACGACGGGGCAGAGCCCCGCACGCTGCTGCCGATGCTGTGCCGCGCCGGCGACCTGACCAAGGACGACATCGGCGCGATCCGCGTGCAGGCCAGCCACAGCTTTGTGGAGATCCTTGCCAGTTCCGCCCCCAAGTTCCTCAATGCCCTCGGCCCCGACCGCACGGCAGAGGAAGGCGCGGTGGTCACCCAGCTGGACAAGGCCCCGGACCTGCCCAAGGGCGGACCGGCATCGCGCGCCCCACGCGCACCGAAGCCCGGCGGCCCGAAGCCGCAGCGCAAACCCGCCTATGATCCCGACGCGCCGTCACATGGCCGCGAACCCCGCGCCCCCCGCGATGCAGCGCCCATGGCAGAGACACGCGCGGAAAAGCCCAAATTCGACAAACCGAAGTTTGACAAACCAAGAACCGATAAACCAAGGGCTGACAAACCAAAGGCGGACCGGCCAAAATTCGACAAGCCCAAAGCACCCAAGGGCGAACGCCCGCCAAAGTCGCACAAGACGGAACGCAGCCCGATGAAGCCCGGTGCCGCGCCAAAGCCCAAGGCAGACGGGTCGCCCCCCAAGGCGAAGGCTGTGTGGAAGAAGGACGGGCCAAAGTCTGACGCACCGCGCCGGGCTGCCCCGGCGGGCGACGGCAAACCGGCCAAGAAAACCTATCAACGCGCGGGCGATCCCTCGAAACGCTTCACCCCGCCGCACAAGATGGGCAAGCCCGGCGCCAAACCCGCGCGCGGCAAACCCGCAGGCGGCAAGGGCAATTTCAAGCCGAAGTAAGACGCCCGGGGCAAGGAACCGGAGTTTTCAAAAACTCCGGCCCGATTTTTTCAAAAAATCGGCGCGTCCAGCGCCGGAGGGATAATCCGCAGGGGTTATCCCTTTCCTTTCCAGGGCACCAGGAACCGTTCAGCCGCCCGCATCAGCATGTCGATGCCAAAGCCGATGACGCCGATCAGGATGATCCCCATGATCACGATATCGGTGTTCTGGAACTTGGATGCGGTCATGATCATCATGCCCGCCCCCTGCTCCGCTGCAACCAGTTCCGCCGCCACAACCGTGCCCCAGCAAACCCCCATGGCGACACGCGCCCCGGTGAATATTTCAGGCAGCGAATTGGGGATGATGACATAGCGCATCACCTGCCACTTGCTGGCCCCCAGCGAATAGGCCGCATGCACCTTGGAAATCTTGACGCCCGACACGCCCGAGCGTGCCGCAATCGCCATGATCCACAGGGCCGCGAGGAACAGCAGGATGATCTTGCCCGCCTCGCCGATGCCGGCCCAGATGATCACCAGCGGGATCAGCGCAAGGGGCGGCACCGGGCGCATGAACTCCACGATCGGGTCGAACCAGCCTCTGAACCAGTTGCTCAGCCCCATCGCATAGCCCAGCGGAATCCCCACGACAGCGCCCAGCAGGAACCCCAGGATCACCCGGAACAGCGAATAGCCCAGATGCTCCAACAGCGTGAAATTGCGGAACCCGTCGCGCATGATCTGAAGCGTTCTGCTCCAGACCACTTCGGGGGCGGGCAGGTACAAAGGCTCCATCTGCCAGCCGCGCGCGGGCTGGAAATTGGGTGTCCCCTTGTCCGACAGGGTCACGGCCCCATCCGCTGTCTGAACCGTCCCCCCGGGGGCGATCTTCTGACCGTCGATGGCAATCACCTCGGCCCCGTCGCCCTTTTTCAGCGCATCGTTGGCATCGACCCGGATCAACCCGCTGCGCCATTGCGCAATGGCGATGGAATCGTCCTTGGCAAAGCCCTCTCCCGGCGGCACCTCGGGCGCCTCCGCAGGCGCGCCGCGCGGATGAACCACCACCGTCACCGTGGCATCGTCAGGCGCCTGCCCCGGCGCCTGGGCGGTATAGGTAAAGGTGGTTGTCCCCACAAAGGCACCCGGCGCATGCAGGAAGGAGGGCAGCAGGCTGGACCCGGTAAAGACCCCCCACATCACAAAGATCGTCAGGATCGACACCACACCGGCAACCCGGTTTGGCCGCACGGCACTTTCATCCCCGAAGGTCACTGTTTTCAACGAGGTATAATCCTGCGCCGTCTTCTGCAGCACGCGGGTCACGACAAAGGCGCTGACGACAAAGATGGCAACATAGATCGCGAGGAAGAACAGACCGGTCATGCCGCGTCCTCCTTGGTGCCCATGATCTCCTCTTCCATGTCCCAGATCATGTTGAGTATCTCTTCGCGGCGCGGCCCGAATTCGGGATGTTTCTTGACCTCCCGCAGGTCCGCATTCACGCCCAGCTCCGCAAAGGGCAGGCGGTATTCCTTGTGAATGCGCCCCGGCCGGGGGGCCATCACGATCAGCCGCTCACCCAGCAGCAACGCCTCCTCGACCGAATGGGTGATCAGGATGATGGTCTTGCCGGTCTCTTTCCACAGCTTCAGCACGAGGCTCTGCATCTTCTCGCGGGTCAGCGCATCCAGCGCACCCAGCGGTTCGTCCATCAGGATGACGTCAGGGTCATTGGCCAGGCATCGCGCCAGCGCCACACGCTGCTGCATCCCGCCCGACAGTTCGTAAACCGCCTTTTCCTTGAAATCCTGCAGGCCCACCACATCCAGCAGGCGATTCACCGTCTCGGCCTTGTCGTTCTTGGGCATCCCCTTCATCGAGGGGCCAAAGCCCACATTCTCCCGCACCGACATCCACTCGAACAGTGCCCCTTGCTGAAACACCATGCCGCGTTCCGCATCCGGGCCGGTGATCTGGTGGCCGTTCAGGGTCATCTTGCCGCCGGTGGGGGCCAGGAACCCGGCCACGATGTTCAACAGGGTGGTCTTGCCGCATCCGGACGGGCCAAGCACGCTCAACAATTCGCCGGCCTTGAGGTCCACCGTCACGTTCTGCAGGGCCTGCACATGGCCGCCCCCCGGCAGATCAAAACGCATGGAGAGATTGTCGATGGAAAGTCCGCTCATCATTTCGGCTTTCTGCCCGGCGGGCAATGGGGCGGGTGGACCCGCCTCAGTTTCGTTAGGTCGCCAGATCATCGGGACCGGTGCAGAGAAATCCGCACCGGCCCCGAACCTTCACGAACCGCTGTCCATCATCTCCTTGGCCGCTGTCAGCGGCGCGGTGTTGACGGCACCTTCATAGCTGTCCAACGCAGAATCGATGGAGCCTGCCGCGACAAAGACCTCGGCCACACCTTTCATGAAGGTCGCCGCATTGCCGCCCAGCCAGCGTTCGGAAAGCTGATCTTCCACGGTGGGGAACTTGAAGGTCGCAATCGCCGACCGCGCCGCTTCCATATCCATGCCGGATTGCTCCGCGATCTGGGCCAGCATCTCGTCACTGGGGTCGGCCGCCCATTGCGCATTGGCCTCGGCAGAGACTTTCAGGAACTTGGCCAGTTCCTCGCCGTTTTCCGCCGCATAAGACGCAGGCACGGAGGTCACGTCGAACACCAGGATGCCCAGTTCTTCCTTTTCATCGCCGGTCAGCAGAACGTTGCCATATTCCTTCATCCGCGTCAGGCCACCGCCATAGCCGCAGGCGAAATCGACCGCGCCCTGGCTCAGCGCGGCGGCACCTTCCGGCGGTGCCATGTCGACGATCTGCAGGCTGTCCAGCGACACGCCGAAGTGGTCCATCTGGCGCAGGAAGCCATAATGCGCCGCCGTGCCCAGCGGCACGGCAACCTTCTTGCCCGCCAGTTCGGACGCGCTGTCCTTGTCGATCTCCAGATCGGCCTTCACCACGCAATTGTCATTGTCGGAATAGGACACGGCCACATCGACCACCTGGATGTCCTGCCCGCCCGAGGCGGCCACGACGAAGGGCGGCACACCCTGGCTGATTGAAATCTGCACATCGCCCGAAGCCATGGCGGCGGACATCGCGGTGCCGGTCTCGAAAGAGACCCAGTTGATCTTCTTGCCCAGCGCTTCCTCATAGGCACCCGACGCCTTGGCCGCCAGCAACGGCATCGGCCATTCGAGGAAATAGGCGACGGTGATCTCGCCGGAATGGGCATCCGCCAATGCGGCCTGACCGGTCAGGGCCATCACGGCGCCGGCGACAAAACTGGTGGTGGTTTTCTTGATCATTGTAATCTCCCTTTGATCTTATTTACGGACATTGGCTGCCCGTTATTGGGTCGTATCGTCTCAATTTGTAATGCCAAGTTGGGCGTTATCCTGCGCGAAAATGCAAGGGACGCCGCGCTCACCTTCAAATTTCTGCCTTGTTTTCTCGTTTGTTCCGGTTTTCGCACGACCGCTGACTGATGTTTGGGCAGAGCCAAGGGGACATTTCAGCAAACCCGATTTCGCCATTCGGAACATCAAAATCCGATCTGACCTGGCTCCCGATCCTGTGAGCGATCACGCCGCGAACAAACGTCCAACCGGCGGCGGTGCATGAGTCCAGTTTGTCACCAAGCTGACCATTCCGCCACCACCTTCTGCCGCACCGCAGGTATGATTTGCCGCACAATCCGCCTTGTGGTGAGGGTTTCTTGCTGATGGGACCCTTGCCTCATTAGACACGCCCGAATTCTGGCGCTACGAATGGGGCAGGTCTGGCCCTACTTGATTCTACCCGAAACCCGCAGACAGTTGGGCAGACGGGGCCGGATGCGCCCTGAATTCACCCGCTCTCCCAGCGAAGAAAGGTCCTATCCATGGATGGCAATTTCAACGAGAACGATATTTCCCGCGTGGTAGAATCCGACCGCGCGCATATCTGGCACCACCTGAGCCAGCACAAGCCCTACGAGACCACCGATCCCCGCATCATTGTCGAAGGCAAGGGCATGCGCGTCTGGGACCAGAAGGGCAAGGAACACCTCGATGCCGTTTCCGGCGGCGTCTGGACAGTCAACGTCGGCTACGGCCGCGAGCGTATCGCCAATGCCGTGCGCGACCAGCTGATCAAGCTCAATTACTTCGCAGGCTCCGCCGGCTCCATCCCCGGCTCCAACTTCGCCGAGATGCTCATCGACAAGATGCCGGGCATGAGCCGCGTCTATTATTGCAACTCGGGGTCCGAGGCGAACGAGAAGGGCTTCAAGATGGTCCGCCAGATCGCGCACAAGCGTTACGGCGGCAAGAAACACAAGATCCTCTACCGCGACCGCGACTACCACGGCACCACCATCGGCGCGCTGTCGGCGGGCGGTCAGGACGAACGCAATGCGCAATACGGCCCCTTCACCCCCGGCTTTGTCCGCGTGCCGCATTGCCTGGAATACCGCAGCTTTGAGCAGGACGGCGCACCTCAGGAAAACTATGGCGTCTGGGCCGCTGACCAGATCGAAAAGGTGATCCTGGCCGAGGGGCCCGATACCGTCGGCGGCCTGTGCCTTGAACCCGTGACCGCCGGCGGCGGCGTCATCACGCCCCCGGAAGGCTATTGGGAACGTGTGCAGGAAATCTGCCGCAAATACGACATCCTGCTGCACATCGACGAGGTTGTCTGCGGTGTGGGCCGCACCGGCACCTGGTTCGGCTACCAGAACTACGGCATCCAGCCGGACATGGTGACAATGGCCAAGGGGGTCGCATCCGGCTACGCCGCAATCGCCTGCCTTGTCACCACCGAAGAGGTGTTCAACATGTTCAAGGACGATGCCGCCGACCCGCTGAACTACTTCCGCGACATCTCCACCTTCGGGGGCTGCACCGCCGGGCCGACCGCAGGCATCGAGAACATGAAGATCATCGAAGACGAGAATCTGCTGCAGAACACCACCGACATGGGCCATTACATGCTGGACCAACTGCAGGCGCTGGCCGACAAACACGCCGTCATCGGCCAGGTGCGCGGCAAGGGCCTGTTCCTGGGCGCAGAGCTTGTCACTGATCGCAACAGCCGCGAACCCGTCGCTGAAAAGCTGGTGCAGCAGGTGGTGGGCGATTGCATGGGACAGGGTGTCATCATCGGCGCCACCAACCGCTCCCTGCCGGGCAAGAACAACACGCTGTGCTTCTCGCCCGCGCTGATCGCGAAAAAGGACGACATCGACCAGATCGTCGAAGCGGTGGACGGGGCGCTGGGCCGCGTCTTCGCCTGAACAACCGGGCGCTCAGCGCTTTCTTGCCAATAGAAACAGAGGCCGGGCTTGACCCGGCCTTTGATTTATCCGACCCACGCCATGTCTTGCCCGAACAAGATACGCGACCCTGCCAGATGGCTGTTCTCCGCCGATAAACCGGTCGGATAAAAATTTGTCTGAACTTTTCTGGAACGGATCGCGTTAACCCACGAGCAACAATTCGGGAGACCAAAATGAAAAAGCTTCTTATCGCCATCCCCATGATCGCCGCACTTGCAGCCTGTGAACCGGGCGGTCCAAATCAGGGCGCCCTGACCGGTGCTGCTCTTGGTGCCGCGACAGGCGCTGCCGTTTCCGGCGGTGACGATCGCGTGGCTGGCGCGCTGATCGGCGGTGCCGTTGGTGCCGCTGCCGGGAACTATATCGGCAAGACCCAGACGGGCACCTGTGTTTACCAGCGTCCCGATGGTTCGCGCTATACGGCTGCCTGCCCGTAAGCCTGAACATCCCTCCAAGGATTGGTTGGGCTTCGCCGCAAGGCGGGGCCCTTCTTCATTTCGGCCCTTATTGACACCCATGCGTGTGGACCGAGACCACGGCACGCTGAACCGCGTTGTCGGGCGCGGGACAGGTGCCAGGTAATCCAGTCCTGTTCACTTTTCGGGCAGGCTTTCGCTCAGCCATGCGTCCTTCATGCCGTTCTGCAGCCGCTCCAGATCATGCACCATTTCCCTATGCGCATCCTTTCGCCTCATGACCTCTCCTTTCGCCGGGTCCTGGTGGCGGCAAGGATGGTGCGCTTAGCTGAACAAACAGAGGGTGCACCGTGCGGTGCACAGCCTGTGTACACCTTGTGCACGGGTTGCGTCGGCCGATTCTCTTCGACCAATGGAGTTGAACGAAACCAAAAGTCTCATTTATTGATTTACATGCGCAGAACGACCAGATAAACTCCCCCGCGTAAGGCAATTCCATTTCGCGTACCGATATCTCCAGATTGATTGCCCGTTAGGTCCAATCTAAGGTAACGTCATGGCCCTTCCCGTCGAAACCTTCTTTCTGCGCCCCGGCACACAGGGAACGCTGCAGCAGCAGATCCAGCAAATGATCGCCCAGGGCATCCTGTCGGGCCGGTTCCGGCCGGGCGAAAAGCTGCCCTCCACCCGCAGGCTGGCCGCACATCTCGGCGTCAGCCGGATCACCGTCACCATCGCTTACACCGAACTGCTGGCAAACGACTACCTGACCTCCAAGGGGCGGTCTGGTTACTTCGTGTCGGGCAACGCCCCCACCCCACCCAGCTTTGCCCCGGCGGCGGAGCGGAAAGACGCGGTCGACTGGTCGCGCGCCATTGGCCAGAAGTTCAGCGGCGGCGCCACCGTGTCGAAACCGCAGGATTGGGCAAAGTTCCGCTATCCTTTCATCTATGGTCAGGCCGACCCGACCCTGTTTGATCATGCCAACTGGCGGCTTTGCGCCCTGCAGGCCCTGGGCCAGCGCGACTTTTCGGCCCTGACCACCGATTACTTCGACCGCGACGACCCGCAGCTGATCGAATTCATCGCAAGGCACACCCTGCCGCGCAGGGGCATCAACGCCCGGCCCGAACAGATCCTGATCACCCTGGGTGCGCAAAACGCCCTCTGGCTGACCACCCAGGTGCTGCTGACCCAACGCAGACGCGCCGCAGTCGAAGACCCCTGCTATCCCGCGCTGCGTGACATCCTGACCCAGTCGCGCTGCCATATGACACCCGTCCGGGTCGATGCCGATGGCATCCCGCCCGATGCGATCCCCCCTGACACGGATGTCATCTTTACCACCCCCAGCCATCAATGCCCGACCAATGCCACCATGCCGATGGAGCGCCGCCATGCCCTGCTGGCCCGCGCCGGCGAGATGAACGCCCTGATTGTCGAGGACGATTACGAGTTCGAGATGTCCTTTCTCAAACCACCCTCACCGGCGCTTAAATCTCTCGATAGCGATGGCCGGGTGATCTATGTCGGCAGTTTTTCCAAGTCCCTGTTTCCGGGGCTGCGTCTTGGCTATCTCGTGGGGTCCGAACCTTTCATCAAGGAAGCCCGCGCTCTGCGCGCCTCCGTCCTGCGGCACCCGCCGGGTCATATCCAGCGCACCGCCGCCTATTTCCTGTCCCTGGGCCACTATGATGCCCTGATCCGGCGCATGGGCAGCGCCCTGCAGGATCGGCGCGCGGTCATGGAAAAGGCCTTTTCAGAGCACGACCTGCGCATCTCCGGGCGCGGGTATTACGGCGGTTCCTCCTTCTGGATGCGTGCGCCCGACGGGGTTGATACCGACGTGATGGCCCGCAGGCTGCATCAACAGAACGTGCTGATCGAACCGGGCCGCCCCTTCTTTACCGGCGCGCATCAACCATCGAACTACTACCGTCTGGCCTATTCCTCGATCCCCGCCGCCCGCATCCCGGAGGGCCTGGCCCTGGTTGCACAGGCAATCCGGGAGTTTTTCTGAAGTGGCCTTAGGCGCCTGTACTTTTTGGCCCTAACAGTAGTGAATATAGCCGCCTAGGGTGGGCCAAACGCCCGGGAATCGCGCGACTCACGAAATATTAAGGATCATCTGCGATGAAAATGACGACCGAAGAAGCATTCGTAAAAGTCCTCCAACGTCACGGCATCGACAATGCCTTTGGCATTATCGGGTCTGCGATGATGCCAATCTCTGACCTGTTTCCGCAGGCGGGTATCATGTTCTGGGACTGCGCCCATGAAGGGTCGGCCGGGATGATGGCCGATGGCTTCACCCGGGCGACCGGCAAGATGTCGATGATGATCGCGCAGAACGGGCCCGGCATCACCAATTTCGTGACCGCCGTGAAAACCGCCTACTGGAACCACACGCCGCTGTTGCTGGTCACGCCACAGGCCGCGAACAAGACCATTGGCCAGGGTGGCTTCCAGGAAGTCGAACAGATGAAACTGTTCGAGGATATGGTCGCCTATCAGGAAGAGGTCCGCGACCCGACCCGCGTGGCCGAGGTGCTGACCCGTGTCATCGCCAAGGCCAAGCGCCTGTCCGGCCCAGCGCAGCTGAACATCCCGCGCGACTTCTGGACCCAGGTGGTGGACATCGAGATCCCCGAACCGATGGAATTCGAACATTCCCCGGGCGGCGAAGGCTCCGTCACCGCGGCGGCCAAACTGCTGAGCGGGGCGAGTAACCCCGTGATCCTCAATGGTGCCGGCGTGGTCCTCTCCGAAGGCGGCATTGACGCAGCCAAGGCGCTGGCCGAGCGGCTGGATGCCCCGGTCTGTGTTGGCTACCAGCACAATGACGCCTTCCCCGGCTCGCACCCGCTGTTTGCAGGCCCGCTGGGCTACAACGGGTCCAAAGCGGGCATGGAGCTGATCAAGGATGCCGATGTGGTGCTCTGCCTCGGCACCCGGCTCAACCCCTTCTCGACCCTGCCGGGTTACGGCATGGAATACTGGCCCAAGGACGCCAGGATCATCCAGGTGGACATCAACGCCGACCGGATCGGGCTGACCAAGAAGGTCACGGTGGGCATCGTGGGTGACGCGGCCAAAGTGGCCAGGGGCATCCTGAACCAGCTGTCCGACGATGCGGGCGACGCGGGCCGCGCAGACCGCAAGGCAAAGATCGCCAAGGCGAAATCGACATGGGCGCAGCAGCTTTCCTCGATGGATCATGAAGAGGACGATCCGGGCACCACATGGAACGAACGCGCCCGCAAGGACAAGCCGGACTGGATGTCGCCCCGCATGGCATGGCGTGCGATCCAGTCGGCGCTGCCGCGCGAGGCGATCATCAGCTCGGACATCGGCAACAATTGCGCCATCGGCAATGCCTATCCCGATTTCGACGCGGGCCGGAAGTACCTCGCACCCGGTCTCTTTGGCCCCTGCGGCTATGGCCTGCCCGCCATCGTGGGTGCCAAGATCGGCCAGCCTGATGTGCCCGTCGTGGGTTTTGCGGGTGACGGTGCCTTTGGCATCGCGGTCAACGAGTTGACGGCAATCGGACGTGGCGAATGGCCGGCGGTCACGCAGATCGTCTTCCGCAACTACCAATGGGGTGCGGAAAAGCGGAACTCGACCCTGTGGTTCGACGACAACTTCGTCGGCACCGAGCTGGACACCAAGGTGTCCTATGCGGGCATCGCCCAGGCCTGCGGGCTGCAGGGTGTCGTGGCGCGCACTATGGATGAACTGACGGCGGCCCTGAAACAGGCAATCGACGACCAGATGAACCACGGCAAGACCACGCTGATCGAAGCCATGATCAACCAGGAGCTGGGCGAACCCTTCCGCCGCGACGCGATGAAAAAGCCGGTCAGTGTTGCGGGCATCTCGAAGTCCGACATGCGGCCGCAGCCGGTCTGATCTGTGCCGGGGCCGATACTCGTCCTCAATGCGGGATCCTCGTCGATCAAATGCGCGCTTTTCGGCGCGCATTTCCGCGAGATGCTGCGGGTCGAGGCGACGGGGATCGGTGCCCGGGGCGCGGTGAAAGTCAGCGGCGCAGCGCCGCGCACCCTGTCCCTGCCGGACAATGCCGCCGCGCTGCGCGCGGTGACGGATGCGCTGGCGGCGGAAGGTGCAGCGCTGGACCGGCTCGCGCTGGTGGCGCATCGCGTCGTGCATGGCGGGGATGAATTCACCGCCCCGGCGCGCATCACCGACAAGGTCCGCGCGGGCATTGAGGCCTGCATCCCACTGGCGCCGCTGCATAATCCGCATCACCTGGCCGCCATCGACTGGATCGCGCAGACCGCCCCGTCGCTGCCGCAGGTGGCCAGCTTCGACACCGCCTTTCACGCCACTGTGCCCGAGGTCGCCCGGCGATACGCTCTGCCCGACCTGCCTGCCACGCGCGGGCTGCGGCGCTACGGCTTTCATGGCAACAGCTATGCCGCACTTACCCGCGCCCTGCCGGAGATGACCGGCGCGCCGCTGCCCGCGCGGTTGCTGGCACTGCATCTGGGTAACGGTGCCTCGCTCTGCGCGATCCGGGAGGGCATGTCTGTGGCCACCACCATGGGTTATTCGCCCCTGGGCGGGCTCACCATGGGCACCCGCGTCGGCGTGATCGACCCCGGCGCAGTGCTGGAACTGGTCTCTCGCGTCGGGCTGCCGCAGGCCGATCAGATCCTCAGCGCGCAGAGCGGGTTGCTGGGGCTGTCGGGCCTCAGCGGCGACATGCGTGAACTGGCTGCCAGTGACACGCCTCAGGCCGCCTTCGCCCGCGATCACTTTGCCTATTGGGCCGCACGTCAGGCCGGGTCGATGTTCGCCGCCATGGGCGGCTGTGACGCCATCGCCTTTACCGGCGGCATCGGCGAGAACGACGCGGACATCCGCACCCGCATCACCGATCTGCTGCGCTGGGCCGGAGACCTGCCTGTCCATGTTGTCCCCGCCGCCGAAGAGGCGCATATCGCCATGCAGGCCGCGCAGCTGACCGGCATCGACACCGCCGATGCCTGATCCCTGGTTCCCCCTGCCCCTCACCCCGGTCGAGGTGGCACTGCTGCTTGGCATCACCTTCGCCGCCGGTCTCGTGCGAGGGTTCGCAGGCTTTGCTCTGTCGGCGCTGGTGATGGCAGCAGCGGCCAGTTTCATCGCGCCGATCCTGTTGATCCCGATCCTGTGGTTTCAGGAAATGGCGGCCAGCCTGCTGATGGCACGCGGCGGCTGGCAGTCCGCGAACCGAACCCGCGCGGGTCTGCTGGTTGCAGGCAACTGGATCGGCTGGCCCCTGGGCCTCTGGCTGACCGTAAGCCTGCCCCCCACCGCGTCTGGCCGCATCGCATTGGGCATGATCCTTGTGCTGGCCGCCCTGCAGATGCTCAAGGTCAACATCCCCGCCCTCGCCACCCGTGGCGGCACGCTCATTGCCGGGGTGCTGGCCGGTATCGTCTCTGGCGTGGCACATGTGGGCGGGATGGTGGTTGCGCTCTATGTGCTCAGCCAGAACGATACGGCGCGGACCATGCGTGGCACCCTGGTGCTTTACCTCTTTGTCGGCTCTCTTGGATCGTTGATATACCTTCTGGCTTTTGGCGTGATGACCCTTGCGTCAGCACAGGCTGCCATGTTCCTATTGCCGGTGACATTGCTTGGCGTCTGGCTCGGTACCAGGCTCTTTAATCCAAGGTGGGAACCCTACTACAAACCCTTATGTCTCAGCCTTCTGATCGGCTTGGCGATGCTCTCGCTGATCCGCAGCCTTATCTGACTCCCAAAAAGGACCCGAGTGATGAACCAGCCCAAGCTGAACCTGAGCCCGAAAGTGTCAGATGAGGTGCGCAAGACGACCTGCTACATGTGCGCCTGCCGCTGCGGGATCAATGTTCACCTCAAGGAGGGCAAGGTCGCCTATATCGAGGGCAACCGCGACCATCCCGTGAACAAGGGTGTGCTTTGCGCCAAGGGGTCGGCAGGGATCATGCAGCACAATGCGCCCGCGCGCCTGCGTGCGCCGCTGAAACGTGTCGGGCCCAGAGGATCGGGCGAGTTCGAGGAAATAAGCTGGGACGAGGCCTATCAGATCGCCGCCGACTGGCTGGGGCCCATCCGCGAGTCAAATCCGGAAAAACTGGCCTTCTTCACCGGGCGCGACCAATCGCAATCCTTCACCAGCCTCTGGGCACAGGCCTTTGGCACACCGAATTATGCGGCACACGGTGGGTTCTGCTCGGTCAACATGGCCGCTGCGGGCATATACACCATGGGCGGCGCTTTCTGGGAATTCGGCCAGCCTGACTGGGACCATACCAAGCTGTTCATGCTGTTCGGCGTGGCGGAGGACCACGACAGCAACCCGATCAAGATGGGGATCGGCAAGATCAAGGGGCGCGGCGCGCGGGTCATCGGGGTCAATCCCATCCGCACGGGCTATAACGCCGTGGCAGACGATTGGGTCGGGATCACCCCGGGCACCGACGGGCTGTTCATCCTGTCGATGATCCATTGCCTGATGAAGGCGGGCAAGATCGACCTGCATTACCTTGCGCAATACACCGATGCCCCGGTTCTGGTGAACAATGATGAAAAGTCGCCGGAGTTCGGGCTCTACCTGCGCGATGAGGATGGCAAGCAACTGGTCATGGACCGTGTGACCAAGAAGCTGACACCCTATGACCAGCCCGGTGTGAAGCCGGACCTGTCCGCCACCTACCGCGCAAAGGGGGTGACCCACCGGCCCGTGTTCCACAAGATGGCCGAAATGTACCTGAGCGAGGACTACGCCCCCGAAGCCGTCGCAGAACGTTGCGGCCTGCCCGCAAACCGCATCCGAGCCATCGCATCGGAACTTGCCCGCGTCGCCTTTGAAGAGGCGTTCGAGCTGGAACACAAATGGACCGACTTCCGGGGCGAGACCCATGACACGATGATCGGCCGCCCGGTCAGTTTCCATGCGATGCGCGGGATCTCGGCCCATGCCAACGGCTTCCAGACCTGCCGCGCGCTGCATGTGCTGCAGATCATCCTCGGCACGGTCGAGGTGCCCGGCGGTTTCCGCTTCAAACCACCCTACCCCAAGCCCGCAACCGCACATCCCAAGCCCCATGTCGGCATGACGCCGGGGGGGCCGCTGAACGGCCCGCACCTCGGCTTTGTCCATGGCCCCGATGATCTGGCGCTGAAGCAAGACGGCACACCCGCCCGCATCGACAAGGCGTTCACCTGGGAAAACCCCATGTCCTCCCACGGGCTGATGCATATGGTGATCTCGAACGCCCATGCGGGCGATCCCTACAAGATCGACACGCTGTTCATGTATATGGCGAACATGTCGTGGAACTCCTCGATGAACACCGGCGGCGTGATGCAGATGCTGACCGACAAGGACGAGAACGACAATTACGTCATCCGGCATATCATCTATTCGGATGCCTATAGTTCGGAGATGGTGGCCTATGCCGACCTGATCCTGCCCGACACGACCTATCTGGAACGGCATGACTGCATTTCCCTGCTGGATCGCCCGATCTGCGAGGCCGACGCCGCCGCCGACGCGATCCGCTGGCCGGTGGTGGAGCCGGACCGCAATGTGAAGGGCTTCCAGTCCGCGCTTTGCGATCTGGGAGCGAAGCTGGGCCTGCCCGGCTTCGTGAACGAAGATGGCAGCCAGAAATACGCCGACTATGCGGATTACATCACCAACCACGAACGCCGCCCCGGCATCGGCCCGCTGGCAGGCTGGCGGATGGGGGCAAACGGCCTGCAACACGGGCGCGGCGGACCGAACGAAGGGCAGCTTGACAGCTACATCAGGAACGGCGGCTTTTTCGCCGAACACATCCCCGACGGTGCAAATTACTACAAACCCTGGAACCGGGCCTACCAGGACTGGGCGGTCAAACTGGGCCTCTACGACAGCCCGCAACCCTATCTGTTCTCGCTCTACGTGGAGCCGATGCGCAAGTTCCAGCTTGCTGCCGAGGGCCATGGCGACCGCCAGCCACCTGAACATCTGCGCGAGCGGATCAAGGCGACGATGTCACCCCTGCCGATCTGGTACGAGACCGACCAGCAGGGCAACGAGGGTTTCACCATCAATGCCCTCACCCAGCGGCCGATGGCAATGTATCACTCCTGGGGCAGTCAGAACGCCTGGCTGCGTCAGCTGCACGGCCACAACCCGCTGTACCTGCCAACAAAACTGATGCGGCAGCATGGCCTGTCGGATGGCGACTGGGTGCGGGTCAGCTCGCCCCACGGCGAAATCACCGTGCCGGTGATGGAGATGGCTTCGCTGAACGAGAATACCGTCTGGACCTGGAACGCCATCGGCAAGCGCAAGGGAGCCTGGGCGCTGGACAAGGATGCGCCGGAAGCGACCAAAGGCTTCCTGCTGAACCATCTGATCCATGAATTGCTGCCCCCCAAGGCGGACGGGATGCGTTGGGCCAACTCCGATCCGATCACGGGTCAGGCGGCTTGGTTCGACCTGAAAGTGCGCATCGAAAAGTCCGAAGCGCCCAGGGAAGCACGGCCCGAATACCCGCCACTCAAGTCACCGGTTCCGCAGGCCCCGGAAAACCTGGCATGGAAGGTTGGCAAATGATCTGGCCATTTCGAAAAGCACAAAACGGCCGATCGGCATTCTCATGTGAAATCGAATGCCCCGATTGCGGCGCACCACATTCATACGAGGATGAGGGTTTTGGCGCTTTGGTCCAGCGAAGCTGCATCAAACAAGATGCGAGCATGGTCCAGCTGGCCGCAAAGTTTGGTATCGGGAACGGTGTCGGTACTTGGCAATATGACGAAGATGTCGGCCTGCTGGAATTCCATTTCCCTGATGGAAAAGTCTGTGAGACCCCGCTGGAAACCATTGGGAGCTGGTTTGAGCCCCGGAACGAGTTTCTGTGGAGTTGGGGAAACGAATACATTTCCGAAAATCAAACGGCAGTTGCACAAAAGGCCCAAGAGTTTGGGGAACAGCGAGGTTTTCGCCCCCTTACTTCCAAGCTTGTTTGGCTGTCTCTGGATGATGCTTGGCACCTCGCAAAGGTTGCCGCGTCAGTATCCAAATCCAAGGGCGTTTACGCCGCCCCGGTCTCTGAGACATTGCAAATGTTCTTTGCGATCACCGATCCAAAATGGAGGCCAGAGCATTGACCACTCTTCCCGACAACACCGAAAAGAAGCTGGGCCTTGTCATCGACCTCGATACCTGCGTCGGCTGTCATGCCTGCGTGATCTCCTGCAAGGGCTGGAACACGGAGAACTACGGCGCACCGCTCAGTGACCAGGATGCCTATGGCGGCAACCCCTCCGGCACCTTCCTGAACCGGGTGCACAGCTACGAGGTGCAACCCGAGGAGGGCCATGCGCAACTGATCCACTTCCCCAAGTCCTGCCTGCATTGCGAGGATGCGCCCTGCGTCACCGTCTGCCCGACGGGTGCCAGCTACAAACGGGTCGAAGACGGGATCGTGCTGGTCAATGAGTCCGATTGCATCGGCTGCGGGCTGTGTGCCTGGGCCTGCCCCTATGGTGCGCGCGAGATGGACATGGAAGAGAAGGTGATGAAGAAATGCACCCTTTGCGTGGACCGTATCTACAACGAAAACCTGCCGGAGGTGGACCGCATCCCATCCTGCGTGCGGACCTGCCCCGCAGGGGCGCGGCACTTCGGCGACCTGGGCGACCCCGACAGTGATGTCAGCCAGTTGGTTGCAGAACGTGGCGGCGTGGACCTGATGCCTGAACAGGGCACCAGACCTGTCAATAAATATCTGCCTCCACGGCCAAAGGATACGATGCCGGAAATCGACGTGCTGGCCCCCTTCCTGGAACCGGTGGTACAGGAGCCTGGCGGTTTCCTGGGCTGGCTCGACAAGGCACTGGAGAAACTCTGATGCATCCCGCACCTTCCGTCATCGCATTTTCGACCTTCTCCGGCCTGGGGTTCGGCCTGTTGTTCTGGCTGGGCTTCGGTGTCCCTGTGGTCAGCGGCTGGTCCGCCTTTGCCTTCTTCACCATCGCATACCTGCTGGCCGTGGGCGGTCTGATCTCTTCGACCTTCCACCTCGGCCACCCGGAACGGGCGCTCAAGGCCTTCACGCAATGGCGCTCCAGCTGGCTGAGCCGTGAAGGCGTCTGTGCAGTGGCAGCCCTGATCGTGATGGCGATCTATGGCGCGGGGCTGGTGTTCTTTGACGCCGCCTGGCAGCCCCTCGGGATTCTGGGGGCGTTGCTGTCGCTTGGCACCGTGTTCACCACAGCCATGATCTATACCCAGCTCAAGACGGTGCCGCGCTGGCACCAGTCGTTGACCCCGGTCTATTTCCTGTCCCTCAGCCTCGCAGGTGGTGCCCTGCTTGCCGGTCAGATCACCTGGGCGGTTGTCCTGCTGATCGCCGCAGGCGCGGTCCAGATCGCCACATGGCTGCTGGGTGACAGGGCGCTGAAGCAATCGGGGACCGATATCGCAAGCGCCACACAACTGGGCGGCATCGGCAAGGTCCGCGCCTTTGAGCCACCGCACACCGGCACCAATTATCTGCTGCGCGAATTTGTCTTCCAGATCGGCCGCAAGCACGCGCAGAAGCTGCGGGTGATCTCATTCGGCCTGATGGTGGTTCTGCCGGTGCTGTTGCTGCTGCTGCCCTTCAGCCACCTGCTGGCGGTGGTCGCCGTGCTGGCGCATGTGGCAGGCGTGCTGGCCTCGCGCTGGCTGTTCTTTGCAGAGGCCGAACATGTGGTCGGCCTCTACTACGGCAAACGCTGAGCCTGCCCCTGGATGGGTCAGCCCGACGGTGCCCGCATGGCCCTGGGTGCAACACAGTGTCCCCGGCGCACGTGGCGATGGTGGGCAGAATGTTCATGTCAGAAACTCCGGTCAGGCGAGGGTTTGCCCAGCCCTGCGCCTGCTTTCGGAGGATGTGCAGCGCGGGCGAAACCCGCGCCGATGGAGATTAATTCATCAGCCCTGCATGGCGCAGACCGGCATCGACCAGTTTCTTGGTCTCGTCGGACAGGCTTGTCAGCGGCAGGCGCACCTCTTCGCTGCACAGATCAAGCCGTGACATGGCGTATTTCACGCCAACCAGTCCCGGCTCGGTGAACACGGCAGAGTGCAGCGGCATCAGGCGATCCTGAATTTCCAGGGCTGTGGCATAATCTCCTTTCGCACAGGCCGCCTGCATCTGGCTAAGCAACCGGGGCGCGACATTGGCCGTGACAGAGATGCAGCCGACGCCGCCCTGGGCGTTGAAACCATGTGCGGTAGGGTCTTCACCGGAGAGCTGGATGAAATCCTTGCCGCAGGTGATGCGCTGGGCGCTGACACGGGCCAGATCGCCGGTCGCATCCTTGACGCCCACGATGCGCGGAAGCTTGGCCAGTTCGCCCATCGTCGCCGGTGTCATGTCGATGACCGACCGGGGGGGGATATTGTAGATGATGATCGGCAGATCGCAGCAATCATGGATCGCCGTGAAATGCGCAATCAGCCCCCGCTGGGTCGGCTTGTTGTAATAGGGCGTGACCACCAGAATGGCGTCTGCGCCCACCGTCTCGGCATGTCGCGCAAGCCGGATGCTTTCAACCGTGTTGTTCGAACCGGCACCGGCAATCACCGGTATACGGCCCGCCGCCGCCTTAACAACCTCTTCGACCACCTGTTCATGTTCGCGGTGCGTCAGGGTCGGGGATTCGCCGGTGGTGCCCACCGGGACAAGGCCGTTTGACCCTTCGCCGATGTGCCATTCCACAAGTTTCTTCAATGTCCCCAAATCCAGCTCGCCGTTCCTGAACGGCGTGACGAGGGCAGGCAGTGAGCCTTTGAACATTTGCACGCTCCTTTTGTGCTGGCCGGCGGGTTGCCGGACTGGAATACATTGGCAGGCACAGCCAAGTGATTTGAACTCACCTCAGCATGCCATATGTTGCAAGCCTCTAGCCCCTGACCCATGGAAACTCAAGCTATGACACGACTTCTGACTGCGCTGATGCTGGTTTGCACTGTCGCCTTCGCGGCGGAGGCCGAGCAACGCCCGCGCCCGCTGGGCTGGGCGATGGACGCCATGCGCAACGGCAATTGGGAAACAGCCGGGATGATCGCCGCCCGCGACGGCGAAGTCGCGGCAGATGTGATCGAATGGCACCGCCTGCGTGCGGGCCGCGGCACCTATGCCGAGGTCCGGGATTTCCTGGCACGCCGGTCCGACTGGCCCGGCGAAGATTATCTGCGCCGACAGAGCGAAGATGCCGTTATCGACGCGGGCAATGAGGCCATCCTGGCCTTTTTCAAGAATGTCGCCCCGCAGACGCCGCGCGGCGTATTGGCCCATGCGGCGGCCCTGACCGCGGCGGGAAACCTGGGCGACGCTCAGGCTGACCTGGTTCTGGCATGGCGCACGATGCCGATGAATGCGACATCACAGGCACTCTTCCTGAAAGACCATGCCGAGTTGCTGAAACCCCACCACGCCGCCCGGTTGGAGGCGATGCTCTGGGACCGCGAACATGCCGAGGCGCGGCAGATGTTCGACCTTGTGGGCAAGGATGACATTGCGCTGGCCGAAACCCGCATCGCCTTGCAACAGCTGCAAGGCAACGTGAACGCGATGATCGACGCCCTGCCCGCTTCCAAAAAGGCCGACGCCGGGTTGCAGCATGACCGTTTCGAATGGCGCCTCCGCAAGAACCTGGTGAATGACGCCAGGGATCTGATGATCGAACGCTCAACATCCGCCGAAGCCCTGGGCCGACCCGACAAATGGGGCAACCGGCGCCGCGCGCTGGCGCGGGAGGAGATGCGCACCGGCGACCCCAAGGTCGCCTACCGCATGGCCTCCCGGCATTTCCTGTTGCCGGGGTCGGACTATGCCGATCTGGAATGGCTGTCCGGTTATATCGCGCTGCGTTTTCTCAAGGATCCGGAAACCGCCCTGAAGCACTTCAGCAACCATGACAGCGCCGTCGAATCACCAATCTCCCAGGGGCGGGCAGGCTACTGGCAGGGCCGGGCGCTTGAGGCGATGGGCGACAGCGAAGGCGCCGCCAAGGCCTATGCCATGGGTGCAAAGTTCCAGACCGCCTTTTACGGGCTGCTTGCGGCGGAGCGCGGCAGCCTGCCCTTCGACACCAGCCTTGCGGGGCCCGAACCGGAACAGGATTGGCGCACCTCGGCGCTGGCCAAAGCCCCCCTGTTCGAGGCGGGCCTGCTGCTTCAGGCGTCGGGAGAAATGAGCCTGGCGGAACGCTTCTGGACCCATCTTGCCGATCAGCTTGTCGAAGAGGACCTGCATCTGCTGGGGCAGGCGGCGATTGACATCGGCCAGCCGCATCTGGCGGTGATGATCGGCAAACGCGCCGCGCAGCGGGGTCTGACCATCGCAGCGCCCTATTACCCACTGCATTCGCTGATCGAGATGGATCTGCCCATGGCCCCGGAAATGACCCTGTCTATCGCCCGCCGGGAAAGCGAATTCGACCCGGTGGTGCAAAGCGCAGTGGGCGCGCGGGGCCTGATGCAGATCATGCCTGCAACGGGCCGCGACATCGCACGCGACCTTGACATCAGCAGCCTGCACACCACCGACAGGCTGATCGCCGACCCGGATTACAATGCGCGGCTGGGGGCAACCTACCTCAGCCAGATGGCAGGGCGCTTCGACGGGAACGTGGTGATGATGTCGGCAGCCTATAATGCGGGTCCGGCGCGGCCGCCGCGCTGGATGGCGCTTTACGGCGATCCGCGAAAGGGCGAGATCGACATCGTTGACTGGATCGAGATGGTGCCGTTCCGCGAAACCCAGAACTACATCATGCGTGTCACGGAAAGCCTGCCGACCTACCGTGCAAGGCTGGGCAAGGACCCGCTGCCGGTGCCCTTCTCAGAGGAGCTGACCGGGTCGACGCTTCAGGCGTTCGCGCCAAAAGGTGAATAGCCCCGCCGCCACGATGATGGCGGCCCCGACAACCACGTTTGCCCGCACGGTTTCGCCAAAGAAGCTCAACCCGATGACGGCGGCAAAGGCGAGCTGGAAATAGGCAAAGGGCTGCACCGCGCTGGCTTCGGCCACCTCGTAGACGCGGATCAGCAGCCAGTGGCCGGAAATGCCCGTCACGCAGAGACAGGCCATGATCAGCCAGTCGGAACCGGCCATCGGCTCCCAGAACCAGACACCCGCGAGGGTCATGGTGATGGCCCCCGTGACCCCGGTCCAGAAGAAGCTGGTGGCCGTTGAATCCTTCTTGGCGACATATCGGGTGAGCAAGCCATAGACCGCGAACATGGCAGCTGCCAGCAGGGGGATCAGCGCCGCAGGGTCAAAGACGCTCATCCCCGGTTGCAGGATGATCAGCACGCCGACAAACCCGACCGCAATGGCCGCCCAGCGCCGCCAGCCGACACTTTCCCCCAGGATCGGCCCCGACAGCGCAGCCACCAACAAAGGATAGCAGGTAAAGACCGCATGGCTTTCGACCAGCCCCAGAATGGTGAAGGCAAAAACCATGACGCAAATCTCGGTGGCCAGCAGAAAACCGCGAATACCCTGCACGATCGGCTGCGAGGTCCGGGCCGCCGCACGCACACCGCCGACCTTGCGCCCCGCAATCGCGATCACGAAGGCCGCGAAGAACCAGTAGCGGATCATGACCACCATCAGCACGTTGTATTCCGATGCCAGATGCCGCGACAGGCCATCCTGAACCGCAAAGACAAATGTCGTCGCGATCATCAGGCCAATGCCCAGCGGTGTATTGTTGCCCTGACTCACCCTGCTATCCTTGCCCGTGTCATGTGCCGCTTGCGGCCAAATCCCTGCACCCGCTGCACCTCAAATCCTGCCGCCGCCAAACCGCGCCGCACATCCCCCGCCGCCGTATAGGTCGCCGCCGTCCCCTGTGGTGCGGTATGTGCTGCAACCTCGGCCATCAGTTCCGGCGACCAAAGCTCGGGGTTCTTGGCCGGGGCGAAACCGTCAAGAAACCAGGCATCGGCGCGTCCGGTCCATGCGGGCAGCGTGGCACGCGCATCGCCAAGGATCACGTTCAGCCGCAAACCCGGCAGATCGAACGATCCGCCGGTCCCGCTCCAGGCCGCTGCCAGCGCATCGCGCTTGCCGTCGAATGAAGGGAAAGCACGATGCGCGCGGGCCATGTCATCGGACGACAGGGGAAAGGCTTCGAAACTGGTGAAATGCAGCGTTGCCTCCGGCATCGCGGTGGCGAAAGCATCCCAAGCGACCAACAGGTTCAGACCGGTGCCGAAACCCAATTCGCCGATGGCGAATGCATCGCGGAACCGCGCAGGCAGGTCATTGCCGGTCAGAAACACATGGCGCGTCTCGGCGATCCCGTCGTCCAGGCTGAAGAACGGGTCGTCGAAACGGGTGGAGACGGGGATGTTGCCGTCGCGCCAGGTGATCGGATCGGACTGCTGCTGCATGGGGTTGCCCGCTGGGGAGAGTTGCGCCAGATGTGCGACAACAGGCGGGGAATGGCAATGCATGATATCACCATCCGTGGCGCGGGTATTTTCGGCCTGTCGGTTGCATGGATCTGCCTCCGGCGCGGTGCCAAGGTGCAGGTGATTGACCCCAATGGCCCCGCGGCAGGCAGCAGCGGCGGCATCGTCGGGGCACTGGCGCCACATGTGCCGGAAAACTGGAATCCCAAGAAGGCGTTTCAACTGGAGAGCTTGCTGATGGCCGCCGCCTTCTGGCGCGAGGTGGACGCAGCGGGTGGCGGTGAGAGCGGTTATGCGCGGCACGGCCGCCTGCAGCCCATCCCCGATCCGCATCTGCTTGACCTTGCGCAGGCACGCGCGGGAAGTGCGAAGGCCTTGTGGCAGGATCACGCCACATGGCGGGTCATCCCCGCCACTGGCGCCGCATGGGAACCGGCAAGCCCGACCGGGCTTTTGATACAGGACACACTGAGCGCGCTGGTTCATCCGCGCAAGGGCTGCGCTTCGCTGGTGCGCGCCCTTGCCGCCCATGGTGTCCCGGTCACCACCGAAGGGGTCGACGAAGGTTCGACCCTCTGGGCGACGGGGGTGGCCGGGCTTGAAAATATGAATGCCGCTCATCACCGTCTGATCGGCGCAGGTGTCAAAGGACAGGCTGCCCTGCTGCAATATGACGCCAAGGGCGCGCCGCAGCTGTTCGCCGGCGGGGTTCACATCATCCCGCATCAGGACGGGACCGTCGCCATCGGCTCCACCTCGGAACGGGATTATGACAGCCCGGACCGGACCGATGCGCAATTGGACGAGGTGATCGAACGGGCCCGCGCGGCGGTGCCTGTGCTGGCGGATGCACCCGTGATCGCCCGTTGGGCCGGGGTGCGGCCCCGCGCCCGCAGCCGCGCACCGATGCTGGGGCCATGGCCCGACCGGCCCGGCCATTTCATCGCCAACGGCGGCTTCAAGATCGGCTTTGGCATGGCGCCCAAGGTGGCTGAGGTGATGGCTGATCTCATGCTGGAGGGGGTCGATGCCATCCCCGATGGTTTTCGGGTCGCGGACAACCTCTAGGGTCAGGTCGCGCCGGGTTCATCGCCCGGAACAAAGCAGGCAAGACGGCATCCAACAAGCCGCTCAGATCATGCGGCGCAGGGCCTGCATGAGACCGGTCAGTTCCCTGACGTAAATCTCGCCCTTGAGCCTGCCCGCCTCGTCAAACTGGTCACCGCTGCCCGCAAGGTGAATTTCGGGCCCCTGCAGGATCCGGGGTCGAAAAGGCACCATGAATCCGCGCAGGACCATCTGCGCGCGTTCCCCGCCCGCGCGACCGGCAGCCGCCGACATCACGGCGACGGGCTTGTCATTCCATGGCTTGAACTCGACCCGGCTGATCCAGTCCAGTGCGTTCTTGATCACGCCGGAGGGTCCCTTGTTGTACTCCGGAGTAGAGATGATCACCGCATCCGCCGCCTCGATCTGTCGGGCAACCTTGACCACGGCATCCGGCACGCCCTCTGCTGCCTGCTCATCCGCGTCAAACAAAGGGAAACGAATATCGGCTTGGGTATATTCTGCCGCACCGAACAGCCGCGCGGCCTCGCGCAGCAGAAGCGTATTGGTGGCATTGGTCCGGAGGGACCCCGAAATCCCCAGGAGTTTTGGCTTTGTCATGGCAATCTTCCCTCCCCGTAAGTGTTTTGCCCATTACAGCGTTTCGGGATAGGTTTGAAACATCCCACATCACTTTTCGCGTAGGGCCGCAGAGAGAGGCAGCGAACAAGTGATTCAGGTATATCCCGAAACGCCAGGTCGGGCGCAGGCACAAAAACAAGGAGCCCCCGCGCTATGCAGGGGCTCCGTGCAAAATTCAGCAATCACACACCCCGTGACAGGGCGCCCGGGGATCAGCGCGCGTTGGGCAGAATCACGATTTCGACCCGGCGGTTCTGCTGCTTGCCCTGCGGCGTCAGGTTGCTTGCAATCGGCTGGCTTTCGCCGCGACCATAGGTCTGGACCCGGCTGACGGGCACGCCGTTGGCGTACAGCACCTGGGCCACCGCATTCGCACGACCTTCGGAGAGGGTCTGGTTGTAGGCGGCATCGCCGTCGCTGTCCGTGTGGCCGATGATCTGCAGCGTGGAACTTGCATAGACCTGCACGTTCTGGGCCAGTGCCCGCAGATCGTCCTGAATGCTCGGCTGCACCGCGGTGCTGTCGGTGGCAAAGGTGATGTCCTGCGGCAGGGTCACGATCAGCCGGTCACCGGTGTTGGTGATCACGACCCGGCTGTCCATCTGGCGGCGCAATTCGGCCTCCTGCCGGTCCAGCGAATAGCCAATGCCCGCCCCTGCGGCACCGCCAAGCAGAGCACCGGCAAGGGCGCGGTCACCGCGGTTGCCGTCATCTGCCGTGAGCGCGCCCAGAACCGCACCGGACGCGGCCCCGATCAGCGCGCCGTTCTTGGTTTTCTGGTTCGGATCGTTGGGACCTGCGCCCAATTGACCTGGCTCTGTACAGGCGCTGAGGGTCAATGCGCCGGCGATCAACGCGGCGAGGGAAATTTTGGAAGAAATCATATCTACTGCCTTTGGTTCTGGGGCCGCGTTCGGGCGCGGCATCTCGATGTAGCGCATATATAGTGCGCAAACCGCCCGCGTTCAGGGGGAATTTTCGATCGGCAGCATCCCGCCTACAGCGTTTCCAGTTCATGTTGTATCGCCAATACCCTGCCACGCCTTCGGCGCTCCCGGGACATCGGCGATGCCTTGTTTCAACGAAAACTGGAAACGCGTTAATGGCGCTCTGTCAGGCCTCTGCGCGGGCGGCCTCAAAGGCGAGCATCGCGCGTTTGACCGGCATGCCCCAGTGATAGCCTCCCAGCGCGCCGGATTTCTGAAGCGCCCTGTGGCAGGGGATCAGCCAGCTGACCGGGTTACGCCCCACCGCCGTGCCAACGGCCCTGACCGCGCGCGGACTGCCAATCGCCTGGGCGATGTCGGAATAGGTCGTGACCTGCCCCGAGGGGATGCGCAGCAGCGCCTCCCAGACCTTGATCTGGAAAGGCGCGCCGATCAGGTAAAGCGGCGCCTTTTCCAGTCTGTCATCCTGCGCGCCGAAAGCCGCCATCACCCATGGCCGCAGCAACATCGGATCCTCCACGAAATCCGCCAGCGGCCAGCGACCTGTCAGATCCTGCATCGCCGCCTCTTCACCGACTTCGGCGGCAAGGGCCAGGCCACAGATCCCCTTGTCGGTCCCCATAACCAGCGCCGGGCCGAAAGGGCTGTCGAACCAGCCCCAATAGATGGTGAGCCCCGCCCCCTTGCGGGCAAAATCACCCGGGCTCATCGCCTCCCAGCGCAGGAACATGTCGTGCAGACGCCCGGTCCCCGACAGGCCGACCTCATGGGCTGCATGCAGGGTTGTGGCATGGTCGCGCAGCATCTGCTTGGCCTGGCCCAGCATCAGGTATTGCTGATACCTTTTCGGGGACACGCCGACCCAGCGGGAGAACACCCGCTGGAAATGGGCGGGAGACATGCCCATCCGGGCCGCCAGCGCCTCAAGCGTCAGGGGGGTTTCCGACGCATCAATCAAATCGATCGCGCGGCGCATCACGCCAAAGTGGTAGCCGTCATCGGCGGGGGAGGAAGCTTGGTTTGTCATGCAGCCAATCTAGGCAGTCCGAAGCGCCCAGGCGACCCGAAACATGCGCCTTTGCTGCCATGCCTTGCCCCCACCCCCGTTTCTGCGTCATATGCCCGACATGGCAAAACAGCTCGACTATCATACGATCCGCGAGATTTTCCTGCGCTTCCAGGCTGCTGACCCGGAACCCGAAGGGGAACTCGATCACGTCAACGCCTACACCCTGCTGGTTGCGGTCGCGCTGAGCGCGCAAGCCACCGACGCCGGGGTGAACAAGGCGACGCGCAGCCTGTTCAAGATCGTCGATACACCCGAAAAGATGGTCGAACTGGGGCTGGAAGGCCTGACTGAGCATATCAAGACCATTGGCCTGTTCCGGCAGAAGGCCAAGAACGTCATGAAAATGAGCCAGATCCTCGTCGAGGAATATGGCGGTGAGGTGCCCAATTCCCGCGCCGCCCTGCAGGGCCTGCCCGGTGTCGGGCGCAAGACCGCCAATGTGGTTCTCAACATGTGGTGGCGGCAGCCCGCCCAGGCCGTGGACACCCATATCTTTCGCGTCGGCAACCGCACCGGCATTGCGCCGGGCAAGACCGTGGACGTGGTGGAACGTGCCATCGAAGACCACATACCGGCGGATTTCCAGTTGCACGCGCATCACTGGCTGATCCTGCATGGCCGCTATCATTGCAAAGCCCGCAAACCCTTGTGCAGGACCTGCATTATCCGTGATCTCTGCCCATTTGAGGAAAAGACAATATGAAGACCTACGACCTTGTTGGCATCGGCAACGCCGTTGTGGATGTGATTACCCAGTGCGACGACAGTTTTCTCGATCACATGGGGATCGAAAAAGGCATCATGCAACTGGTGGAACGCGAACGGGGCGAAACCCTTTATGCCGCGATGGCGGAACGGGTGCAGACGCCCGGCGGATCCGTGGCCAACACCATTGCGGGGGCCGGGGCGCTGGGGTTGCAGACAGGTTTCATCGGGCGCGTGCGGGACGATGCCCTGGGCAAGTTCTATGCCAGCGCCATGTCGGACCACGGCATCGACTTTGTGAATCCGCCCGTCACCTCGGGCGACATGCCGACTTCGCGCAGCATGATCTTTGTCACCCCCGACGGGGAGCGGTCGATGAACACATATCTTGGCATTTCAACCGGCCTGGCGTCGGAGGATGTATCGGGTGACGTCGCGGGCAACGCAAAGATGATGTTTCTCGAAGGCTATCTGTTTGACGAGAACGCGGGCAAAACCGCCTTTCGCGAGGCCGCGCGCGCGACCAAGGCGTCGGGCGGTATGGCAGGCATCGCCATCTCCGATCCCTTCTGTGTCGAGCGCCACCGCGCGGATTTCCTGACCCTGATCGAACATGACCTCGACTATGTGATCGGCAACGAGGCGGAGCTGAAATCCCTGTTCGAAACCGAAGATCTGGAGGAGGCGATCCGCAGGACCGCAGCGATCTGCCCGATCGTGGTCTGCACCCGTTCGGGCGACGGCGTGACCCTGATCCGTGAGGGTGAACGGGTCGATGTGCCGGTCAAGAAGATCACGCCGGTGGACGCCACCGGCGCGGGCGACCAGTTCGCGGCCGGGTTCCTGTTCGGCCTCGCCAAGGGGGCCGATCTGGAAACCTGCGGCCGCATGGGCAATCTTTGCGCCGGTGAGGTGATCAGCCACATCGGACCGCGCCCGCAAACGGACATGCTGGCGCGGTTCCGGGCCGAAGGTCTGGTCTGAGCCATGATCGCGGACGGGCTGCATGACGTTCCGCCGGGCAAGGTGGCAATGGTGGTCACGCATCTGCAAATGCAGGCAAAACCGCCCCTGAACTCTGTCGATCTGCCTGCCGGGCTGACATTCGAACAGATCAGGCCCGACCTGGCCCGTTACAGGGCGCTGTTTGATCGGGTCGGACGCGATTGGCTTTGGTTTGGTCGCCGGATGATGCCGGATGCCGAGCTTCAGGCGATCCTGGATGATCCCAGGGTGACATTCCATACCCTGCAGAAGGAGGGTGAGGATGCGGCAATCCTGGAGCTGGACTTCCGCCAGGAAGGTGCCTGTGAGCTTGCCTATTTCGGGCTGGCGCCCAGCCTGATCGGCTCCGGTGCCGGGCGTTACCTGATGAACCAGGCGATTGCGCTGGCATGGCGCGCGCCGATCACGCGGCTTCACGTGCATACCTGCACGCTGGACAGCCCGCAGGCCCTGGGGTTCTACATCCGCAGCGGCTTTGCTCCCTACAGACAGCAGATCGAGATCGAAGATGATCCGCGTCTGTCCGGCATCCTGCCCGCTGAGGCCGCTGGCCATGTCCCGATCTTCCGGCCTGATTGAGCGGCTTGCGCATCAGGGGGCGGCCCCGTCCGCACCGCTTTGCCTTTTTCGACAACGCCTGCACCCGGAAACACATGAAGACATGTCATAAATGACATGTCTTCATGTGTTGTACCGGTCTTACCGGGTTCAGGATTACCGGCGTTCAGTTCCCGCGAACCTTTCCGGAACGGCTATTTCTTCTTGCAGATCCCGCCAGTGAAACACTGTCTTACCTGTTCCATCTGTGCCGGTTGTGCCGGAGCAAATACATGCCCCCCGCAGGGGTTGATCCCCAATGCATAATGCCCGCCATCACGGCGGACAAAGGCCAGGACATCCGCACCATCGGCGATGGATCCGCACCAGGGACCAAAACAGGCGACTTCCAGCATGATGTCGTGATCAAAGGGCGTATGGAACCCCGATGCGCTCAGCGAGGTTCCGTTCAGCGTCGCAGGCACCATCGTCATCTTGGGCGGATTGGATTGCGTCGTACCCTCACTTGGCAGTTTGCTCTGGTCCAGCGTCAGGCGTCCATGCACCACGACGTATTCGGCCTTGGCATCATTGACCTCGTGAAAGGTCCGCTCGACGGACGGAGCGATGCAGGACAGCGCCAGGGCCGGAAACGGGGCACAGAGTGCCAACATGAAGACAACAAATCGCATTACAGATACTCCTCGAACTCATCTACCACAGCGCGGTAAACCGCCTGCTTGAAGGGAACGATGCTGGGCACCAGCTGATCCACAGGCAACCAACGCCAGCGGGAAAACTCGGGGTGCGCGGTTTCGATGTTCACCTGATCGTCCTTACCGGTGAAACGCATCAGGAACCATTTCTGTTCCTGCCCGCGAAACCGGCCTTTCCAGATATTCGGCACCAGATCATGCGGCAGGTCATAAGGCACCCACCCCCGCGTTTCAGCGATCACCGTGACCAGATCGCGCGAGACACCGGTTTCCTCTTCCAGCTCGCGCAGTGCAGCCTCGCGCGGGGCTTCATCCTTTTCAATGCCCCCCTGCGGCATTTGCCAGGCGTCCTGGTCGCGGTCCTTGCGCTGCCCCACAAAGGCTTCACCAGCGGCATTGACCAACATCACCCCGACGCAGGGGCGATAGGGCAGTTTGGCAATTTCTTCGGGGGTCATGCGAGCATCTTCTCCATTTCGGCGCGGCGCAGAACCTCACCGTTCCGGGTCACGTTTTCCTGACGGATAACATGGAACCCCACCGCCAGAAAGGCAGGTTGCGCCATCAGACTGGCGTGGGTCCAAAGCCGCCGATGACCCTGAGCCGCCGCTTCGATGCGGGCAAAAAGAGCCTTGAAAACACCCTTCCCCTGCCAGCCTGCAGCGACAAAGGCCAGGTCGATGTAATCCCCGTCAAGCGTCATGAAACCGACCGGACCGGTCCCGTCATGGGCGACCCAGACCTGTTGCGCCGACAGGCGCGCGCGCCATCCATCGCCTGCGTTCGGGGCCGGTAGCCACGCTTGTCTTTCTGCGGCTGAATACTGGCTCGGACCATGATGAATAGCGTCATACATGATCCGGCCAAGGGCATCGTCCTCCGCGCCCTGATCCCTGCGCGCCCGCACCTGCATCCTTGCCTCCATCGCCGCGATCATTACCAATGGTCAGGATGACGCCGCGTCTGCCGTGACACAAGCCTCCGGATCGGGTGTTCTTGCGCACAAGCGCCCGCAAGCCAGAAAGGATTTTCCATGTCCAGCTACCCTCATATGCTCGCCCCTCTCGATCTTGGGTTTACCACGCTGAAGAACCGCGTGCTGATGGGGTCCATGCATACGGGACTTGAGGAAACCGGCGACTGGAACCGTGTCGCGGAATTCTACGCAACGCGCGCACGCGGCGAGGTTGGTCTGATGGTCACCGGCGGCATCGGCCCGAACCCCGAAGGCTCCGTCGCACATGGCGCGGCGATGATGATCAGCGATCAGGACGTGTCGAACCACAGCATCGTGACCCGGCGGGTGCACGAGGCAGGCGGCAAGATCGCGATGCAGATACTGCACGCGGGCCGCTATGCCTTCTCGCCCGACTGTGTCGCCCCTTCGGCGATCAAATCCCCCATTTCCATGTTCGCCCCCAAGGAGCTGGACGAGGAAGGCATCGAAAAGCAGATCAGCGACATTGCAGCCTGCGCCGGGCGCGCCAGGGATGCGGGCTATGATGGCGTCGAAGTGATGGGGTCCGAAGGCTATTTCCTGAACCAGTTCCTTGTCACCCACACCAACAGGCGCACCGACCGATGGGGCGGCTCTTATGAAAACCGGATGCGCCTGCCGATCGAGGTGGTCAAACGTGTCCGCGAAACGGTTGGTCCCGATTTCATCATCATCTACCGCCTGTCGATGATCGACCTGATCCCGAACGGATCGACCTATGACGAAGTCGCGCAACTGGCGCAGGAGATCGAAAAGGCAGGTGCCTCCATCATCAACACCGGCATCGGCTGGCACGAGGCGCGCATCCCGACCATTGCAACATCCGTGCCGCGTGCCGCCTTTGCCTGGGTCACGAAAAAGCTGATGGGCAAGGTCGGCATCCCGCTGATCACCTCCAACCGGATCAACACGCCCGACGTCGCCGAACAGGTCCTGGCGGACGGCTGCGCCGATATGGTCAGCCTGGCCCGCCCGATGCTGGCGGATGCCGATTTCGTGAAAAAGGCGATGGAGGGGCATGCCGCCCGGATCGCACCCTGCATCGCCTGCAACCAGGCCTGCCTGGACCATACCTTTGGCGGCAAGATTTCAACCTGCCTGGTCAATCCGCGCGCCTGTTACGAAACCGAATTGACCATCGAAAAGACCGCGACGCCAAAATCCATCGCCGTTGTGGGGGCCGGGCCAGCGGGCCTGTCGGCCGCCATCACCGCGGCGGAGCGCGGTCATGCCGTGACCATCTTTGACCGCGCGTCAGAGATCGGCGGCCAGTTGAACCTGGCCAAGCAGGTCGCGGGCAAGGAGGAATTCTGGGGCTTTGTCGACTGGTATCGCAGCATGATCGCTTTCCATGGGATCACGGTTGAACTCGGCACCGAGATCTCTGCCAACGATCTGGACGATTTTGACGAAGTGATCATCGCCACCGGTGTCATCCCCCGCGACCCGCAGATCCCGGGCCAGAACAGCGGCAATGTCGTCAGCTATATCGACGTATTGAACGGCACCGCAAAGGCAGGGCAGCGGGTGGCAGTCATCGGCGCGGGGGGCATCGGCTTTGACGTGTCCGAACACCTTGTCCACGACGGCGAAAGTACAACGCTGCACCTGCCCGAATGGCTGCGTGAATGGGGTGTGACCGACCCGGCGCAACATCGCGCGGGTCTTGCCCCGGAAGGCCCCCAGCCCGACGCCCCCGCCCGTGAGGTCACCATGCTGCAACGCAAGACCAGCAAGGTCGGCAAGGGCCTGGGCAAGACCACAGGCTGGATTCACCGTGCCTCCCTGACCATGAAACAGGTCAAGATGATCGCAGGCGTAAACTATGAAAAGATCGACGCGGAGGGGCTGCACATCAGCTTTGGCGAGGCGCGTGAAAACCCGACCCTGATCGCGGCTGATACAATCGTGCTTTGCGCAGGGCAGCTTTCGGACCGGTCGCTGGCCGATGCGCTGGAGGCCAAGGGCAAGACCTGCCATGTGATTGGCGGCGCGGATGTTGCGGCGGAACTGGACGCGAAACGCGCGATCAATCAAGGGACAAGACTGGCGGCGACACTCTGAAACGGGTACGACTAAACCTTGCGGGCAAGGGCTGCCGGGTGCAGACTCAAGCCCGGGTAACGAGGGACCGCCAATGCCGATCTGTGTTTTCGATATTGCCGAGGACGGTACGACCACAGTGCCGAAGGACAACAAACTTACCGGCGACGGGGTCTTCCGCTGGTGGCATTTCGACCTGGCCGATCCGTTGCTTGAGGCTTGGACCAGAGAACACCTGCACAGCATTCCGGGTGGCGCCCTGATCCAATCCAAGACACGGCCAAGATGCGACAGCTTCGAAGGCGGGCTGATCCTGAACCTTCGGGGCATCAACCTGAACGCAGGGCAGGATGCGGACGAGATGGTGTCGGTCCGCATCTACGCTGATGAGGACCTGCTGATCACTGTACGCCGCAACAAGGTCTTTGCCATCGACGCAATCCGTCGGCATGCAGAGGCGCAGCAAGCCCCGGTCAGCACGGCAAAGTTCCTTGAGACGCTGATCGAAGGGTTGACCGACCGGGTGGATCAGCATGTGGCCACGATCGACGCGCGCACGGATCACTATGAAATTGCGCTGGAAGACAAGAACACGCGGATGCCCCGGGACCTGCCGGAAAACCGTCGGAGTGTCATTCGCCTGCGTCGTTACCTGGAGCCGCAACGCGCCGCACTCAGCAAACTTTCGACACTTGATCTGCCCTTGATTCCGGAAACCGTCAGCCTGGGTTTGCGCGAACTTGCAAACCGGGCTGCGATTGCGGTGGAGGAACTTGACGAGCTGCAGGGTCGCCTGATCTCCGTTCAGGAAGAACATGACGGGAATATTGCCCAGAGCCAGGCGCGGCACAGTTATGTATTGTCCGTGGCCGCTGCCATCTTTTTGCCATTGGGCTTTCTGACCGGGCTCTTCGGGGTCAACGTTGGTGGCATGCCGGGTGTGGAATCGCCCAGCGCCTTTGCCATCCTCTGCCTGTCTATGTTGGGACTGGGCGCCGTCATGGTTGCCCTTCTAAAGCTTGTGCGCTGGTTCTGATCGCAGGCAGAAACAGACTGTTCCGTCGTTTCCCTGCCATCAACGATTCCTGCAAAGACCTTGCAACTGTCCCATCCCTGCCGCGATCTTGCCTAAATTGAGCAGCATACACGGTCCTTGAAACTAAGAGGACGAGGAACCCTTGTATGGACCGCCTGACAGAAATGGAAGCATTCGCCACCGTGGTGGACCAGGGAGGCTTTACCGATGCCGCCAAGAAAATGGGGATCTCCAAATCCGCTGTGTCGAAACACGTCTCGTCCCTTGAGGCGCGGCTGGGCGCGCGCCTGCTGAACCGGACCACACGCCGCGTGTCACCCACGGAGATCGGCCTTGCCTATTATGACCGGGCACGTCGCGTGCTGAACGATGCGGGCGAGGCGGATGCCCTTGTCACCTCGATGCAATCCGCGCCCTCCGGCCTGCTGCGCATTTCGGTTGCCACCGATTTCGGCGTGAACCACCTGTCACCGGCTCTGTCGGATTTCCTCAAGGATTTTCCGGATATCACCGTGAACATGGTGCTCAACAACCGTTACGTCGAACTGATCAGCGAAGGTTTCGACATGGCCGTGCGCATCGGGGAACTGGAGGACAGCACATTGCGCGCGCGCAAGCTGACCGAAACCACAAAGCGCATGATCGCAAGCCCGAAGTATTTCGAAACCTATGGGCGGCCGGAAAAGATCGACGATCTGAACGACCACAAGCTGCTGCATTATTCCAATCAGTCCAGCGGCAACGTCTGGAAACTGACCGCTCCGTCGGGCGAAAAACGGCAGGTGCGCACCGCGGGCTGGCTGTCGGTCAATGACGGGCAATCCCTGCTGAATGCGGCGATCTCGGGCCTTGGCATCGCCTACCTGCCCAGCTTCCTTTACTCCGACGCGATGGAAAAAGGGCTGATCGAAGATGCGATCCCCGAATTGCCGCTTGAGACCCAGGGCATCTACGCCGTCTATCCGCCGGGCCGGTTCACCCAGCCCAAGGTGCGCGCCTTCATCGACTTTCTGGTGCATGCCTTTGCCGACAAGGGCCCCAACGACTGGTGAGCGGCCACAGATTTACGAACACCAACCTCCCTCGGTGAACTCCCCCGGCACTTTCAAGGTGTCGGGGTTTTTTCTGTCTTCGGCTCACTCTCCCAGCACGATCACCTCAACCCTTCGGTTTTCCTCGCGGCCTGTTTCCTCAAGATTGCTCGCAATGGGCGCGAGGTATCCCATACCTTCAGCCTCCATCCTTGCACCGTCGATTCCGTAGCTGTCGATCATGCGCCGGCGCACGGATTGTGCGCGGCGCTGGCTGAGCGCGATATTGCCGTCCAGCCCGCCAACCGAATCCGTATGTCCGACAAGTGCGATGCGCAGCTCGGGCCGTGCTTCCAGCACCTCTGCCAGGGTTTGCAGCGACGCATAGCTGCCGACGTCGAGGTCAGAGGCCCCGGTCGCGAATTCGAGATCCCGCAACACGGCATGGCCCTGCTGTATCAGCCGGTTGCCCAGATCGTTCTCGACCTGCGCTGCCGGGGCAATAGGCACCGGCGCATCGGTCACCACCTCGTCATCGCTTACCTCGCCTGCGCGGATGATCTGCAGATAGGCCGAGTTTGCCGCAGTGCTCGCAAGGATTGTCAGCACCTCCTGTGGGGCCGCGACAGAGGGGCGCACAGCGGTGATGAAATGATAGGCCCGGATATTGACGTACATATTGGGCCCCGGCAGCGTTTCCGTGGCAAAGCGGAAATCGAAGCCGCCGCAGGTCTGCGACGCGCAGTCCAGCAATATCTCGTATCCGGCGTCGACCAATTGCCGTCGCAGGGGGCGGACCAGTTGCAGCGGTGTCAGCCCTTGCTGGCTCAACCGCCAGGCGGCACGGTGCACGTCGCCTTCCACCTCAAGCGTGACAACCTGGCCATTGCGGAAAATGCCCGCCGGGGCGGAATACCTGTCCGGCCCGGTGTTGCGTTCGGCCGTCAGCCGCGCCGCGGCAGGCAGGGAAAGTTCCAGGGCCGCCGCCGGGCCGACCAGAAAACAGCCCAGAACCAGCGCGCGGAGGATCATCGCGCCTGTGCGTGATATTCGGCGTTTGGCCGCATGTCCGTACCGCTCGCCACGCGGTTGGTCATGTTGAAGAACCCCGCGACACTGGCAATATCAAAGATATCGCGGTCCGAAAAACCGTGATCGCGCAGCACTTGCCGGTCCGCCTCGACCACGGCGGCGCTTTCGCGGGTCAGCTTGACGGAAAAGTCCAGCATCGCCATCTGCCGCGCGTCGATCCTGGCAACCTTGTAGTTCATTACCAGCGCCTCGCCCAATTCAGGGTCCCCCGACAATTGACGCACCGCCGCTCCGTGGGCAACGAGGCAATAATAGCATTTGTTGACCGAGGACACCGCGACCGCGATCATCTCGCGCTCAAGCTTGGTGAGGGCGCTGTCGCCCAGCATCAGGTCGTTATACATCGCGGTAAAGGCATTCAGCTTGTCGATGTCGAAGGCATAGGCGCGCAGCACATTGGGGATCATCCCCAGTTTGTCCATGCAGACATCGAAATACTTCTGCGTCTGCTCTGGCAAGGGCTGGACCATGGGCAGGTCCAGTGCGGTTGGGGATGTGTCAGCCACGAAAGTCTCCTCTACTCCGGGGATTGACGATAATGGTAGCGTCCTTGCTCGGTGAAGCCCATAGCCCGATAAAGCGCGTTTGCGCCTGCATTCTGCACCACGCAGAGTACCGCCATCTGCGTCGCGCCCCGCGCCTGCGCCCAGAAGGCGGCACGCCGCATCATCCACCCGGCGACCCCCTGCCGCCGCTGATGGGGCAGAACCTCGACCGCGTGAACCATGCAGATGCCGTCATGGATCGCGGCAAAGGCGACACCGGCGGGCATTTCCTTCCAACGAGAGAGGATCGCCGTCTTCTCCTCGGTGCGTTCCATCACCTGCATACGCGCAGGACCGACCCCGCCCTGCGCCCAGATCTCACGCATGATGGCCAGCGGCTCCCAGATGTTGAAAGCGGTCACCCGCGGGATCGACACATCGGTCAACTGCTCGATCGGCAAGCTGTAGATGACAACCGGATCGACAATCCGGTAACCGCGCGCCTCAAGCATCCTGTCAAGCGCCTCATCCCCGTTGCGAATCATGAACAATGGAGTCTGTTCCAGCGCACGCATCGCGGTTTCGGCATCGTCGATGTCGGCGGGAACAACCTGACCCCGCGCTGTCGCGGCAGAGACGCGCTTGCCGCCGCCCTGCCCCTCCCGCAATGTCCAGGCACCGTGATCGAAACGCCGCGCGGCGGGCCATGTCCGGTCGCAAACCTCGAAGAACCGTGCTGTTTCAGGTGTCATGGAAAGGCCGCCTTCAGCTCAACCAGCGCCGCATCGACGGCCACAGCATCACTGCCCCGGATCACGACATGCGCGCCGTATTTGCCGTCTTTCTGGAACGGGTAGGACCCCATCGACAACATCGGATAGGCCCTCGCCAATGCGCCCAGCGGTTCGGCAATGTCCCCCTCGCCCCGGTCAACGCGCAGGCTGCGGCTGATCAGCGGGGCACCACCGGTCAGGCCGGGCAGGACAGATTCGACCATAGCGTGAAAGACGCTGGGTACCCCCGCCATGACATGCACATTCTCAAGTTTGAAACCGGGCGCGGCAGAGACCGGGTTTTCGATCAGTGCCGCCCCGTCGGGAATACGCGCCATGCGCAGGCGCGCGGTATTCAGCTCGGTGCCGGATTTGGCATAATGCGCGGCAAGGATGGCGCGGGCATCGTCGCGCACGTCGATCCCCCGGCCAAAGGCCGCGGCAATGCTGTCGGCCGTGATGTCATCATGGGTGGGGCCAATGCCGCCGCTGGTAAAGACATGGTCGTAGCGGGCTGACACCTCCTGCACAGCGCCGACAATTGCATCATGGTCATCGCTGATCATGCGCACTTCTTTCAGGTCGATCCCCGCCTCCGCCAGCTTGCCCGCCAGATGGTACATGTTGCTGTCCCGCGTTCGGCCCGACAGTATCTCGTCTCCGATGACGATCATGGCGGCGGTAGGGTTTGGCATCGGGTTCTCCTTGAGGCAATCTCAGGATCGGTATAGGCCGCACCCCATGCGCTTTCAAACCCAACTTGTCCCCGCCCGGCTGATCCGACGCTACAAGAGATTTCTGGCCGATTGCAGGCTGGAGGACGGGCGCGAGGTCACCGCCCATTGCGCCAACCCCGGCTCGATGATGGGGCTTGCCGACCCCGGCAGCAAGATCTGGCTGGAGCCCAACGACGATCCGAAGAAAAAGCTGAAATTCGGCTGGCGGCTGGTCGATCATGAGAACGGCCATTTCACCGGCGTCGATACCAGCCTGCCCAACCGGGCCGTGAAAGCCGCGCTGGAGGCCGGTGATATTGCCGGGCTGGCAGGTTATGACACCCTGCGCGCCGAGGTGAAATATGGTGAAAAGTCCCGTGTCGATTTCCTGTTGTCCGGTGCAGGCCGCCCCGATTGCTATGTCGAGGTCAAATCGGTCACGCTTTGCCGTAGACCGGGCCTGGCGGAATTCCCCGACAGCGTAACCGCAAGGGGTGCCAGGCACCTGGGCGAACTTGCACTAATGGCACGCGATGGCCATCGTGCCGTATTGCTTTATCTGGTGCAGCGTACCGATTGCACAGATGTTACAATGGCAGCGGATATTGACCCTGCCTATGCTGCGGCCCATGCGGCGGCGACCCGGGCCGGGGTGGAAACGCTGTGTCTCGGCACCCATATAAGCCCGGAATGCGTCACTTTGGCCGCCCCTCTGGCATTGCGCGGCCCCACGGGTTAAATATCGTTGGAAATGAGAATGGTATCATCATGGAGAAGCCGGTGAACGAACAGCACCGTGGCCGCGTCACAAGGGACGGCATCCGCATCTACGACCCGTCGGATTTTGCCGGAATGCACGCGGCCGGGCGGCTTGCGGCAACCATCCTGGATGAGATTGCCGAACATGTGTTCGTCGGCCAGACAACCGGCGAGATTGACCGCATCATCGAAGAAAAGGTCAATGCGGCCGGTGCGAAATCAGCGACCATCGGCTACAAGGGGTATCAGCATGCCTCCTGCATCAGCGTAAACCATGTGGTCTGCCACGGCATTCCCGGTGACAAGAAATTGAAGGACGGCGATATCCTGAACATCGACGTGACCGTGATCGTCGATGGCTGGTTTGGGGACACGTCGCGCATGTATGTCGCGGGCAAGCTGCCCCGCAAGGCGGAGCGGTTGATCGATGTCACATATGACAGCCTGATGCGGGGCATCGGGGTCGTGAAGCCCGGAAACACCTTTGGCGACATTGGCCATGCGATCCAAACCTACGTCGAGGCGCAGCGCATGTCGGTGGTCACGGATTTCTGCGGGCACGGGCTGGGCCGCGTCTTTCATGCGCCGCCCAACGTGCTGCATTACGGCAGGCCCGGAACTGGCGCGATCCTTGAACCGGGCATGTTCTTTACCATCGAACCCATGGTGAATCTGGGCCGGGCCGAGACCAAGACCCTGTCCGACGACTGGACAGCCGTGACACGGGACAAATCCCTGTCCGCACAGTTTGAGCATTCTGTCGGCGTGACGGAAGATGGGGTCGAGATCTTTACCCTGTCGCCATCGAACATGTTTCATCCGACATATGGCGGCTAACCCTCCGGGTTGTCTTCCGCTTCTGCCATCTGCTTCATCAGCAGGCTGAGCAGGGTCTCTCCCGCGACAGGTGTGATCGCATCGGTGATGAAGATCGCGGGGCCTGCCGGAGTGCGGACAGGCGCGGTGCGGTCATTGGCCCTTGTCTGAAACATGGGCAGGGCCCAGCGTGGCAATGTCAAATCCATCATGCGGGGAAAATAGCACGGAAGCGGGGTATTTGCAGCTTTTGCCTGCTGGCGGGGTATTTGGGCCAAACTGTCTATTTGTCCGAACCAGCCTTCTCAACCCCCAGGCCCGGCAACAATCTCGCCAGTTAGGTAAGAACTATTGCCATAGATTTGGTTTCGTGGTTACGTCCCCAAAAGGGAGGGACCCAACATGGATTGGCACGATATTTTCGCGACGCGCATGGACCGCATGAAAGCCAGCGAAATCCGCGAGTTGCTCAAACTGCTGGATCAGCCCGACATCATCTCTTTCGCCGGCGGCATTCCCGACCCGGCGCTGTTTCCGACCGAAGCCTTCAAATCGGCCCTGGCCGATGCCCTGTCCCCTGAAAACGCCAGCGCCGCCCTGCAATATTCGGTATCCGAAGGATACGCGCCCCTGCGTGACTGGATTGTCACCCAGATGGAGGCGCTGGGCGTGCCCTGCACCCGCGACAACGTGCTGATCACATCCGGTTCGCAACAGGCGCTGGACTACCTGGGCAAGCTGATGCTGTCGCCCGGCGACACCGCGTTGATCGGTTGGCCGACCTACCTTGGTGCGCTGGGGGCGTTCAACGCCTATGAACCCAACTACGACCGCCTGATCCCGCGTGGAAACCGGTCCGCATCGGATTACGCCGAAGCAGCCAGCGCGCAGGGCGGACGGGTAAAGTTCGCCTATGCCTCCGTCGATTTTGCCAACCCGACCGGTGAAACGCTGGATCTTGCCGCGCGCCAAAGCATCCTTGACCTTGCGGACGAGCTGGACATCGCGGTGATCGAAGACGCCGCCTATCAGGTGCTGCGCTACGATGGCGATCCGATCCCGCCGATGCTGGCATTGGAAGTTGCCCGCAAGGGAACCATCGAAGACTGCCGGACACTCTATTGTGGCAGCTTTTCCAAATCCCTGGCGCCTGGTCTGAGGGTCGGTTGGGTTTGCGGTGCTGCCGATGTCATCAGCCGCCTTGTGCTGATGAAACAAGCCGCCGACCTGCATTCCTCGACCATCAACCAGATGGCGATCAATACCGTCGCGCGCAGCGTCTTTGCCGATCACACCGCCAAGCTGCGCCAGACCTATGCCGCGCGACGTGATGCGATGCTGGCGGCGCTGGAAACCCATATGCCCGATGGCGTGACATGGACCAAACCGGAAGGCGGCATGTTCGTCTGGATCACGCTGCCAAAACACATGGACGGCGCCGACCTGCTGCGTGTTTCGCTGGAAACCCAGCGCGTGGCCTTTGTGCCCGGTCAGGCCTTCTTTGCCGACAGGTCCGGGGCGAACACCCTGCGGCTGGCCTTCTCCCTGGCCGACGATGCAAAGATCAGCGAAGGCATCAAACGACTGGCGGCAGCGATCCGCGCCGCCTGAACCTATCCCGCGTGGCGCAAAAGCGTCACATGGGTATCCCCGAACCGGCGATTGTCCAGCGGCGCAAAGCCATTCGGGGCAATCATCGGTGCGCTTTCCTCCCAGACGATGGTGGCTTCAGCGGCCAGCCATCCCCCCGCATGGGCGGCGGTCAGAGCCAACTCGCCCATCCCCTTGCCATAAGGCGGGTCAAGAAACACCAGTTCGAAGGGCGCATTGGGCCAGGCCCCAAGCCGGGTCGCGTCGTCGCGCATCAGTTTCACCTCCTCCGCAACCCTCAGCTTCTGGATGTTCTGGGAAATCAACCGCTGGCCCACGCGGCCATTCTCGACAAAACAAACCTCCCGCGCGCCGCGGGACAGCGCCTCCAGCCCCAGCGCGCCAGTCCCTGCAAACAGGTCAAGCACATGCGCGCCCTCAATCACATCGCGGTGGGTCAGCATGGAAAACAGGCTCTCACGCACGCGATCCGACGTCGGCCGCAGATGCGCCGCCGCATCCCCCTTGCCCAGGGCGGCCAATGCGGTGCCGCGAAATCTGCCCGCGATAATCCTCACGCCTTTAGCAATGCCTTCAGATCGGTTGCCGGGTCGGCGATGGCCATAGGATCAGGCGATCTTCCTGCTTCGATCAGGCGCTTGCCCACCATGTAGCCGCGCGGGTCGTTCATCGCATCTACCGCAACCAGCTCCTCCCCCCGGTAGTACCAGAACCCGACCGAATCCGCGGCCACGCGCCGGGTCACCACCCGGTCATAGCCGGAATTCAGGCCCGCAATCTGGAGTTTTACATCATATTGATCAGACCAGAACCACGGTTTGGCAACATAGTCCTTGCCCGCCCCCATGATGTTCTCTGCCACCACCTCTGCCTGGTCGATGGCATTCGGAACCGATTCCAGGCGAATGCGCCCGCCACGGTAGGGGAAAGATGTGCAATCACCCGCCGCCCAGACATGCGGGGCAGAGGTACGGCCCTGCGCATCGACCTTGATGCCATTGTCGATTTCGATGCCCGCAGCCTCCGCCAGCGCCACGCCCGGTCGGATGCCGACCCCAACAATCACGAAATCGGCCGCAATCTCGGTGCCGTCGGTCAACCGCGCGCCACTCACGGCACCCTCGCCCAGCAATCTGTCCAGCCCGACGCCTTCTCGGATGTCCACACCATGCCCGCGATGCAGCGCGCGAAAGAAATCGGAGGTTTCAGGCGCCGCCACCCGCTGCAAGATCCGGTCGGCCATTTCCACCAGAACCACGTCAAGCCCCAGCTTGGCGGCAACCGATGCCGCCTCCAGCCCGATATAGCCACCGCCGACGATCAGAACCTTCGCCCCCTGTTTGAACCGTGGGGCCATCGCGTCCACATCCGCCAGATCACGCACGACAAAGACACCCTCCAGATTGCCCCCGATCGATGCAGGCAACCTGTTGGGGGTGGACCCGGTGGTCAGTACCAATTCGTCATATGACAGCGTTTCACCGGGAAGGGTCACGGTGCGCGCCGCGGTGTCCACGCTTTCAATCTCGGTTCCCATGCGCAGCGTAACGCGTTTGTCGGCATAGAACGCCTCGGGCCGCAGGAACAGACGCTCAAGGGACATGTCACCCAACAGGTAGGCCTTGCTGAGGGGCGGACGCTGGTAGGGCGGCACTGGCTCTGCGCCGATCAGGGTCACCTCACCGTCGAACCCGCCATTGCGCAACTTGGCAACGCAGGACGATCCAGCTTGCCCCGCCCCCACTACTATCACATGTCCCATGGTCATTCCTTCCGATTATTCTGGTCGCGCCGATTGGGGAAACCTATATGGTTGCGAGCAATAAACACAATCACACGAAAGGCCCAGCCAATGACAATTTCAACAGGCGACACACTGCCCGACGCAACCCTTGTCCAGATGGGTGCGGAAGGGCCGGCGCCAGTAAAGATGGCCGACAAGGTCGCAGGTCGCAAGGTGGTGATCTTCGCTGTACCCGGTGCCTTCACGCCCACATGCCATTCCGCCCATGTGCCCAGCTTTGTGCGCACCAAGGACCAGTTCGACGCCAAGGGCGTGGATGAGATCATCTGCATTTCCTGCAATGACCCCTTTGTGATGAAAGCCTGGGGTGAGGCGACCGGCGCGACCGAAGCCGGGATCACCATGCTGGCCGATGCCACGTCGGAATTCACCAAGGCCATCGGCATGGATTTCGACGCGCCGCCCGCCGGGCTGGTCGCACGGTCCAAGCGTTATGCGATGCTGGTCGAAAACGGCAAGGTCACCCTGTTCCAGCCCGAGGAAAACTCCGGTGTCTGCGACGTGTCGGGCGGCGAGGGTCTGCTGGCCAGCATGTAAGAACCAAAGCGCCCCGCCTTAAACTTGAATCGCCGATACCCTGCCGCGCTTCGCGCTCTCGGGACATCGGCGATACTGAGTGTATCAGGTTCAAGGCGGGACGCTGTAAAAGGCCGGGCCTCCGATAGAGGGGCCCGGCCTTTTCCTGGCAAGCACTGTTCAGCTTGCCTGGTACAATGTCCGCGTCGGGAACGGAATATCGACGCCACCGGCATCCAGCGCCTCTTTGACCTGACGGGTCATATCGGCCTTGAACCCGAAATAATCCCCGGCATCGCACCAGACCCGCACCAGAAAATCGACGGAACTGTCGCCCAGGTTCGTGACCTGAACGAATGGGGCGGGTTCGGTCTTTGCCCGTGCATCCGCCATGATGGTGTCGTGAATAATGGTTTCAGCATCCTTGAGATTCGCACCATAACCCACCCCGAAAGTCCATTCGGCACGCCGGGTGGGGTTGACCGAATAATTGTCGATCACATTGCCCCAGACCTGTGAATTCGGCACGATGACATGGACATTCGACAGATCGGCAAGCTCGGTGAAGTTCAGGTTGATCTGCTTGACCGTTCCCATCTTTCCGGCGACCTCCACAAAATCACCGATCTTGATCGGGCGAAACAGGATCAGCATGACACCGGCGGCAACATTGGACAGCGTCCCCTGCAGCGCCAGGCCGATCGCCAGACCGGCGGCACCGATGAGCGCAACAACCGAAGTGGTCTGCACCCCGAAGGTGTTAAGCACGAACAGTACCGCGAAACCCAGGACCACATAGCGCACGATGGACGCCAGAAAATCGAACAGCATCTCGTCCAGGTGCCGGTTCCTCTTGCCCAGGTTCTGGACCCGGCGTTGCAACCAACTGGAGATAATCCAGCCCGCCAGCAGAATGGCAATCGCACCCAGGATGGAGCCTGCGGTGCTCGCCAGAAACTCAAGCGTCAAGAGATCGGCAAGCGATTTGCCATTCCAGATCTCGGTATTCAGAAAATTATTCAACTCTTTATCCATCAGTCCCCGTCCACTCGGTCCTTTTCGATTCCGTACAATCCATCCATCTTGCGGGCCAGTTTCGCGTCCAGCGTGGTCAGGCTGTCCACGTCATGTGTGGTCAGCGTCACATTCACCGTCTTGTACACATTGTCCCATTCGGGGTGGTGATCCCATTTTTCGGCCCAGATGGCCACCCGCGTCATCCAACCGAATGCCTCCACGAAATTCTGAAAGACAAAGGTCTTGCGGATGGCATCGCGGCCTTCGGTCATCTCCCAGCCACTTTCGAACAAGGGTTGCAGCACGGTGTGGCGTGTCTCTTCACTGAGTTTCTCGGTCATTGCTGTTCCTCTATCTGAACGTGTTTGAACGGGCCGTATTCGGTCAGCACTTCAATTTCATGATCCACCGCTTCCCGTTCGGCCTGTAGATAGTTCTCGACCGCGCGGGTGAAACCTGCATCGCGCATCCAGTGCAAGGACCAGGTCGGGGTCGGCAGATAGCCGCGCGCCAGTTTGTGTTCGCCCTGTGCCCCCGCCTCGACGGTTTTCAGACCGCGCGCGATGGCGATATCCATCGCCTGATAATAGCACAGTTCGAAGTGCAGGCAGGGATGGTGTTCAATACACCCCCAATAGCGCCCGTAAAGAGCATGCCGTCCGACAAAGTTCAGCGCTCCGGCGACCCATCGTCCCTCGCGCTCCGCCAGCACCAGCACCATGTCGTCGCGCAGGGTTTCCTGGGCCAGATCGAAGAACCGACGCGTCAGGTAAGGTGAACCCCATTTGCGCACGCCCGTGTCCTGGTAGAACTGCCAGAACGCGTCCCAGTGTTCTGGCCGCAGGTCGTCGCCGGTAAAGGTATGGATGGTGCCGCCGAACCCCTGTGCCTGCGCGCGTTCCTTGCGCAGGTTCTTGCGCTTGCGGGAGTTGAGCCCCGCGAGAAAGTCGTCGAAATCCGCATAACCCTCGTTGCGCCAATGGAATTGCTGCGACTTGCGCACCATCATGCCCAACGCTTCCGCCCTAGCAACCTCATGGCCGGTGCAAAAGGTGACATGCAGCGAAGACAGGCCATTGTTGTCGGTCAGTTGCATCGCCCCCTGCACCAAGGCCGCCAGCCCCGTCTCTTCGAACCCCGGTCGGGTCAGAAACCGGCGGCCCGTCGCGGGGGTATGCGGCACGGCAATCTGCAACTTGGGATAATACCGGCCGCCCGCCTGCTCATAGGCATGGGCCCAGTTGTGATCAAAAATGTATTCACCCTGCGAATGGGATTTCGCATAAAGCGGCGCAACCGCGATGACCTGCCCTGCCACGGAGGCCGCCAGATACTGGGGCTGCCACCCCGTACCGGCGCCGACACTGCCGCTTTCTTCCAGTGCGGACAGGAAACGGTAGGTCGTGAAGGGGTCGTATGGCCCGCCGCCATCGCCGGTCTCGGGGCAGGCGCAGGCATCCCAATCGGCCTGCCCGATCTCGGACAGGTGGGGAACCACCCTGATTTCAATCTCTTGTGCGCTCATGCCTATTGCCCTGCCTGCCCTTTATCTGGTCCGGGCACGCGCCGGATCAAGCGGGAATGGCCGGTGAATACCCTTCAAAGGTGATATTATCCGCGACCCTGCGCGCCCATGCCTCCTGCGCTGCATCGCGAATCGTCCAGCAGCAGATCATCGCGCCCTTCGCCTTGATCTCTGCCACGCGGGGACGTGCGAGATCGTCGACCTCATGGCTGATGAATGACGCCCCGACCCGGTCGAAATCGGGCACTTCGCGCAGCACATCGCAGGTGGCACGCGGCAATGGCCAGTCTTCATACCGGTAGGCGCTGGTCACGATGCCACGGGGCACCTCGGGCAGCAGTTCAGCCATCCGGGCCACCGAATGCGGATTGAAGGACATCACTGCAACCGGGCCGACATACCCGGCAAGGCCTTCGGCAGCCGCCGCTTCCAATGGCCCGATGTCCTGGCTCATACCGCCATCCTGATCTTTCAGTTCGATCAGGAGCGGCACTTGCCCCGCCACCAGGTCAAGGATTTCCCGCAGGGGCGGTATCCCCTCGTCGCCGCCTTTCAGCTGGGTTTGCGCCAGTTCTTCGGCCTTGCGCAACCGCAGGGCACCCGACGCGACCGACAGACGGTCCAGCGCATAGTCATGAAAGACCATTGCCGCATGATCAGCGCTCAGCTGCAGGTCAATTTCGATCCCGTATCCCGCCGCGATGGCCGCGCGGATGGAAGCCCGGCTGTTTTCAGGCAGTCCGGCGTTCACATCGTGAAGGCCCCTGTGTGCGATAGGGGTAGAGTGGAAAGCGCGCGGCAGGGTCATTTGATTTCGAAGATGCCTTCGATTTCGACCGCAACGCCCAACGGGAGCGAAGGCGCTGAAACCGCGGAACGGGCATGCCGCCCCGCGTCCCCCAGCGCCGCGACCAGAAAGTCGGAGGCGCCATTGATGACCTTGGGCTGATCGGTGAAATCTTCGGTGGAGTTGACAAAACCGGTCAGCTTGATGACCCGAACCAACCGCTCGATATCGCCCCCGCAGGCCGCCTTGACCTGGGCGAGCAGGCTGATGGCACAGGATTTTGCCGCATCTGCCCCTTGCTCGACAGTCATGTCGGCGCCCAGCTTTCCGAGGATAAAACCATCCGGCCCATTGGAAATCTGGCCGGAAACGTAAAGGATATTCCCAACCTGCACGTAAGGCACATAGTTTGCCGCCGGGGCGGGCGCATCGGGCAGGGTCACGCCCAGTGCCGACAGCTGGTCTGCAAAACTCATGGATCGTCCTTTCGCGAATATTGCTTACGCAGAAACTAGCGCCGCAGCGCGGAATCCGAAAGCCCCGCGATCAACTTTCGCGAAACGCGCGGGCGAAATAATCTGCAACCGGTTTGACAAGATAAGCCATGGGGGACCGTTCACCGGTGCGGATGAAAGCTTCCACCGGCATGCCGGGCAACAGGATCGTCCCTTCCGGCAGCTTGTCCATCTCGCCGGGGTTCAGCGCAATTTCCGCACGGAAATAGGATTGGCCCGTGGCCTCGTCCTCTATCGCATCCGCCGAAATCTGCATGACCTGCCCCACCAGTTCCGGCGTCGTGCGCTGGTCCAGCGCCGACATGCGCAGGTTGACCTGCTGGCCGACAACGATCTGGTCGATGTGGATCGGCAGAACCCGCGCCGCGATCACCAGCGGCCTGTCCTGCGGCACCAGGAACATCAGTGGTTCCGCCGCCCGCACGACCGACCGGGGGGTCTGCACCTGAAGCCCGTAGATGATGCCGGAGACTGGCGCGCGGATCGACAGGCGCTCGATCTCGTTTTGCAGGGCGCGGCGTTGCTGGATCAGCTCAAGCTCCCGATACCGCAGATCACGCAGGCGGGTGATGGCCTCTTCCCGACCTGCGGTGCCCAGTTTCAGGATCTCGATCTCGATCTCGGTGATCCGTTCCTCGGATTGTGCCCGGCTGGCCGCCAGTTCACCGATCTGCCCGGTCAACCGCGCCTTTTCCCTTTGCAGGTTCAGCACGGTCGAGGCCTGCGCCAATCCGCGATCCAGCAAGGACTGCTGGTTCGAAAGTTCCTGTTCAATCAGCCCAAGCTGCTGGGCAAGCGCGTCTTCCTGCGCGGTGACGCCATTGATCTGCGCGCCGATCTGATTGCGGCGCTTGCCCAATTGCTCGATCTCCCGCGCGACAGAGGCACGGCGGGCGACGAAGAGATTTTGCTGCCCCTCCATCAGCTCCGCAATTTCGGGATCCCTTGCACCGGTCGCGATCAATTCCTTTTCGTAAACGATTTCTTCGGCTTCGTCGCGCTCGGCTTCGAAACGGCCACGGCGGGCCATCAGCTCGTACAATTGCCCTTCGACGATCGCCAGTTGCGACCCGATCTGCTGGCCATCCAGCTGCAGCAAAATATCCCCTGCGACCACTGCATCGCCCTCGACCACACGGATTTCGGCAACGACACCGCCGTTTTCATGCTGCACGATCTGCCGGTTCCGCTCCACTTCGATGCGTCCCGATGCGACCACCGCACCGGCGATCTGGGTCATCATCGCCCAGGTGCCAAACCCGCCGACCAGCACCAACAGGCCGAGAAGGCCAATGACAACAGGCCCGGTCGCGGACCACCTTCTTGTCGGTTGCGGGGTCATGTGACACCTCCTGCGTCCGCCGGGGCCGATTGGATCGCCTTCGCGTTCTTGACCATGCCTGCCAGCACCTCATCCTTGGGCCCGAAGGCCATGCGCATGCCACCATCCAGCACCAGCAATGTGTCGCATTCCTGTATCGCCGCCGGGCGGTGCGCCATGATGAGGACAGAACGGCCATCGGCCTTCATCGACCGGATCGCATGGTTCAGCGCTTGCGAGCCGACATTGTCGAGGTTGGAATTCGGTTCGTCCAGGACAAGGATCACCGGATTGTCGTAAAGCGCACGGGCCAGCCCGATCCGCTGCATCTGACCGCCCGACAGCCGGATCTGCCCGGCACTGACTTGGGTATCATAGCCTTTGGGCAGTTCGAGGATCATCTCATGCGCTGCCGCCTTCTTGGCCGCTTCGATGACCTTTGCATCGTCGGGCTGCGGCGACAGGCGTGCGATGTTTTCCGCAATCGTGCCGTCGAACAATTGGACCCGCTGCGGCAGGTAGCCGATGTGCCGGCCCAGCACTTCGGCCCCATAGTGATCCAGCGCCGCACCATCGAGCCGCACATATCCGCCAGCAGGCGGCCAGACGCCGGTCAGGGTGCGCGCCAGGGTGGTCTTTCCTGCACCGGAGGGACCGATCACCCCGACAGCCTGCCCCGGTTCAACGTTGAAGTTGATCGACTTGAGCGAGGCCTGGCGCTCTCCCGGCGGGACAACGGTCAGGTTCTTGGCCACCAGCTTGGCCGCCGGTTTCGGCAGCGCAGTGCGCAGCGGCTCGGGCGACACGGCCCCCAGCAAGGCCGCAAGGCTCTGCCAGCCGTCGCGGCCCCGTTGCACGACCGGCCATTGATTCAGCGCCATTTCCACCGGCGCCAAGGCACGGCCCAGCAGGATGGACCCGGCGATCATCGCCCCCGGTGTCATTTCACCCTGCAACACCAGATAGGCACCCAGCCCCAGCATGGCCGACTGCAGGAACAGGCGCAGCGTCTTGGTCATTGACGAAAAGGTGCCGCCGACATCCGTCGCCCTGATCTGGCTTTCCAGCGCCTCGCCGCGGGCCTTTTGCCAACGGTCAAAGGCCGCATCGCGCATCCCCATGGCCTGCACCATTTCGGCCTCTGTCCGGATCTGGTCCGCGATTGAACCGGCGGTCTGCCCGGCCATCCCCGCCTTTGCCTGCGAATTGCGGGACAGGATCTGGTTGGCGAATGTAATCGCAATAAGAACCCCCGCGCCGCAGACGGCAAGCCAGCCCAGCATCGGGTGGAAGATAAAGATCGCGGCGAAAAAGATCGGCGTCCACGGCATGTCGAAGAACGCCATCAGCACCGGTGAGGTCAGCAGCCGCTGCACAGCTTCCAGATCTGCCAGGTTGGCATTGGTCCGGGTATCCGGCGCAATCGCCGATTTGCGCACAACCGCGTCAAAGACGCGACGGTCCAAGGCATCCTGAAACCGCGCGCCCACCCGCGCCATGATGCGGCCCCGGGTGTGGTCCAGAACCCCCATCACCCCGTAGAGAAAGACCACCAGGATCGACAGGGCAATCAGCGTCTCCTCGGAGCCGGAGCCCAGGACCCGGTCATAGACCTGCAACATGTACATCGGGCCTGTCAGCATCAGCAAATTGGCAAACAGGCTGAACAGCGCCACCGTCCAGTAAAGCGCGCGACTGCGCTTGCGCACAGCGCGTAGTTCGGCAAGGCCACGTTGAGTTATTTCATCACGCATCTGCGCCTTCCTGCCCAAAGGCTGTCTAAAATCTCCGGTGTCAGGACAGACAGCGACAGACGCCGCACATCGACCCGACAATGCCCCAAAAGGCCCGACCAGTAATGGCATAGCCAGTTTAACAGCGAATTTCCATTCCAAGAATCCGCAAGTCCGGCAACTGTGGCCTGTTCACATCCGGCGCCCCGCGCCGCTGATCCGCGCCAATACACCCGGTTGGCCGGTCACCGGGCGGAACGGAAATTAATCGATTGCGGTGACCCTCACCGGAAATGAAGGGTTACCTGTCCAAGGGGTTGGGTGGGGGGGAGGAACTGCCCGATCCGGTGCTGCCACCGCCAAAGATGTCTTTAAGGACCTGGTCAATGATATTGCCGGTCCCTTGATTGCCGCCATTGTTATCAACCGGGATCGGATCAGAGGCCAGCATTGGATCGCCCTCACCCAAACCACTGGGCGCGATCGGGGGCGACATGGGCAGCCCTTTCAGTTCGACCCCTTCATGCGCGCGGCTCATCGCCTCGCGCCAGATGTCGGTGGGCAGGCCACCACCGGTCACGCCCTTGAGCGGGGTGTTGTCATCATAGCCCATCCAGACCCCGGCCACATAATCTGCCGAAAATCCGATGAACCAGGCATCCTTGGCCGCGGAGGTTGTCCCGGTCTTGCCGGCCAGCTCCCGACCGCCGAACTGCGCCCGCTTTCCGGTGCCGTCCGAAATCACCTTCTCCATCATGTAGACCAGCTGGCGCGCCGCTTCTTCCTGGATGACCCGTTCGCCGATACCCCCGCCGGTCCCCATCAGTGGCTCACTGTCTCCCATCAGGCGCAGATCCACCAGCCCGTAGGGGGTGACGGAGGAACCGCCGTTGAGAATGCCCGCATAGGCGCCGGTCATCTCGATCAGCGTGCTTTCCGAAGCACCGAGGGCGAGTGCCGGACCGGCGGCGAGGTCATTCTTGATCCCGAATTGGTCGGACACCCGGCTGACCAGATCGCGCCCGACGCTTTCCGAGATTTTGACCGCAGGAATATTCAATGAATCTTTCAAGGCATGGGTCAGCGTCACCGGGCCGATAAAACGGTTGGTATAGTTTCTGGGGCACCATTGGCCTGACCCGGGGATGTTCATGCAAAACGGTTCGTCCACAACGATGTCATTGGGCGAATATCCCAGATCAAGCGCAGCGGCATAGACAAAGGGCTTGAAGGCGGAGCCGGTCTGCCTCAGGGCCTGGGTCGCACGGTTGAAGGCCCCCGCCACCTTGGTCTTGCGCCCGCCCACCATGGCACGCACGGCACCGTCCGCCGACATGATGATGACCGCGGCCTGCGCCGTTGATCCCTCGCGGACCTTGTTCTCGAAGACCCACTTCAGCCCGTCCTCGGCGGCCTTCTGGATGCGTTGATCCAGGGTGGTGCGAATGATCACGTCCTCGGTCGTGTTGCGGGTAAAAAACTCCGGCCCCGTCGACATGACCCAATCCGCGAAATAGCCACCCGCGCGGGCTTCTGCCGCTTCGGACAATTCGGCGGGGTTCGCCATGGCCGTTTCGGCCTCCCCGGCCGACAGATACCCCTGCTCACGCATCAGCCGGATCACCGTTGCCGCCCGGTTCTGCGCCCGGTCGAGGTTGTTTGTCGGCGACAGGACGGAAGGCGAGGTCAGTAGCCCGGCCAGCATTGCAGCCTCGGAAGGATTGACCGCCGCTGCCGACTTGCCAAAGAACCGCTGCGCGGCGGCCTCGGCCCCATAGGCACCGCCACCCATGTAGGCACGGTTCAGGTAGATGGAGAGGATATCGTTCTTGGAATACTTGACCTCCATCGCCATGGCATAGAGCGCTTCCTTGGCCTTGCGCTGCAGGTTGCCGGCGCGGCACCCGGCCTCGTATTCCTTCTCGGTCTGGCCCGTCGTGGGGTCAAAGGGCTCTCCCAGGCAGATCAGTTTGGCAGTCTGCTGGGTGATGGTCGAACCACCGTGCCCGGAAAGCGGCCCGCGGCCCTCGCTCAGGTTGATGCGCACGGCAGAGGCGATGCCGCGCGGGCTGATCCCGAAATGGCGGTAGAACCGCTTGTCCTCGGCCGCGACAACGGCATTCTTGAGGTGTTTTGACACGCTGTCGGCAGTGACCACACCGCCAAATTGATCGCCGCGCCAGGCAAAGACATCGCCGTTGCGGTCCAGCAAGGTGACAGAGCCGCGCGCGCGGCCATCCAGCAGCGCCTCCAGCGGGGGCAATGTGGTATAGAAATAGCCCACGGCCAGCGCGAGGCACAGAACGGCAACCGCCGTCACCCGCCAGACGATCTTCCAGATCAGCCGCAGAATCCAAGACACCAGCGCCGACAGCAGACCGATGATTCCGCCGCGACGTGGCTTTTTGGTGCGGGCGGGTTTGCGCCGCACCGGAGCCTTCTTCGCAACCGGTTTCTTGGCAGGCTGTTTCGCAGCAGCCTTGCTTTTGGACGGATAGCGCTTGTCCGCCACCAACGGGCGTTTGCGCTTTGATGAATCACTCATGAATCTGGCCTGCTCGCCTGTCTTTTTCTGCACCTTACGCTGCAAATGCAGGATTGTTTAGCGCATCCGGCCGGAAAGCCCATCATTTATTTGATTATTTTTTGTGCAAAAGTTTCATTTTGCCCATTATTCGTGCAGACATCGGCGATTTTCAGCGCATAAACCTGCGTCAAACCTTTCACCACAGGTTCAATACCCTGTTTTCTGCGGGGGCATCACGCAGGTCGAACCTGCCAACCGGAAGAGGGACTCAGAAGGTGAAACTCATCATAGCTACTATCAAACCATTCAAGCTCGAGGAAGTGCGCGAAGCGCTGACCGAAGCGGGTGTCCGCGGGCTGATGGTGACCGAGATCAAGGGTTTTGGCGCCCAGTCAGGTCATACCGAGATTTATCGCGGCGCCGAATACGTCGTGAACTTTGTACCCAAAGTCAAACTGGAGCTTGTCGTCGCCGACAACGTCGCGGACCAGCTGGTCGAAGTGATCTCCAAGACAGCCCAGACCGGCAAGATCGGTGACGGCAAGATCTTCGTGCTCGACGTCGAACAGGCCGTTCGCGTGCGCACCGGCGAAACCGGCGAAGACGCCATCTGAACCTTCCCCTAGATCTGAGGAAACCCGAAATGAACAAACTCAAATATATCCCGCTGGCCACCGCGATTGCGTTGGTGCCCACGCTGGGGGCGGCCCAGGATGCGGAATTTGCATCACTCGCCCAGACAACATTCATCTTCAACACGCTGCTGTTCCTGATCGGCGGCTTTCTGGTGTTCTGGATGGCCGCAGGCTTTGCCATGCTCGAAGCCGGGCTTGTCCGGTCCAAGAACGTCACCACCCAGCTGACCAAGAACATGGGCCTCTTCGGCATCGCCGCAATCATGTACTGGCTGATCGGCTATAACGTGATGTATCCCGGTGACGGCAACTGGATGATGGACGGCGTGCTTGGCACGATCGCCCCCAAGGACATCAAGACGGACATCGACGCAGGCGGCTACTCCAACGCCTCCGACTTCTTCTTTCAGTTGATGTTCTGCGCCACCACCGCTTCCATCGTTTCGGGTACTTTGGCCGAACGGGTGAAGCTCTGGCCCTTCCTGATCTTCGTTGTTGTGCTGACCGGCCTGATCTACCCGATCGAGGCATCCTGGCAGTGGGGCGGCGGTTTCCTTTCCGCGATGGGCTTCTCTGACTTTGCGGGCTCCACACTGGTGCACGCCGCAGGTGGCTTTGCTGCCCTGGCCGGTGTCATTATCCTGGGACCGCGCATCGGCAAATATGCCAAGGACGGCCGTGTGGTGCCGATGCCGGGTTCCAGCCTTCCGCTGGCGACGCTGGGTACGTTCATCCTGTGGATGGGCTGGTTCGGCTTCAACGGTGCATCCCAGCTCGCCATGGGCACGCTGGAAGATGTCGATGCGGTTGCACAGATCTTTGCAAACACCAACATGGCGGCAGCAGCCGGTGCCGTCGCGGCGCTGATCCTGACACAGGTCCTGTACCGCAAGGTCGACCTGACGATGGTGCTGAACGGCGCACTTGCCGGTCTGGTCTCCATCACCGCTGGCCCGCTTGACCCGACGCTCTTTGGCGCGCTCTGGATTGGCGCTGTGGGCGGTGTCATCGTGGTCTTCGCGGTGCCCTTCCTTGACAAGCTCAAGATCGACGATGTGGTCGGCGCGATCCCGGTTCACCTGGTCGCGGGTTTCTGGGGCACATTGGTGGTGCCGGTCTACACCGACGGGACATCCTTCGTGACGCAGATCATCGGCTTTGTCGCCATCGGTGCCTTTGTTTTCATCTCAAGCTTCATCGTCTTCAGCATCCTCAAAGCCGTGATGGGCATCCGGGTGAGCGAAGAAGCGGAAATCCAGGGTCTGGATACAACCGAATTGGGCATGGAAGCCTATCCGGAGTTCTCCAAGGGCTGATCCCCTCAAACCCTGTGGCAGCGAACCCGGCCTTTCGAGGCCGGGTTTTTTTATGCCGCCCGCCCCGATCGGCCCATCAGCCAGATCTGGCCGACCCGCCTTCATCAAGATCACCCATCGGAAACCGCAACCACCCCTGCCGGATTTCCAAACAGATCAGACGGGACACGCGATCACCGCGCGCCGTACCTGACCTACCCCGAGAGGATCAGACCATAAGTGAGATTGCAGACAAGGCCAAGGGCGCGGTCAACGGCGCATTTGGCAACAAGATCTGATCCCGACGACATTCGGGATTGAAACATCCGGGGGCCCGCGCCGAACGATCAGCGCGGGCCCCTTTGATGTCCTGCTCAGATACCGACGTCGATAATCGCCCGGGCAAGGATCGGAATGGTCTGCTGGTTCAGGCCGGCAATATTCATCCGGCTGTCACCCACCATATAGACCCCGTGTTTGGCGCGCAGCTCCTCGACCTTTTCAGGCGTCGTGCCAAGGCGCGAAAACATCCCCCGGTGCTGCGCAAGGAAACCGAAACGATCAGATCCCGTCAGGCGCTGCAATTCACCGGCAAGCTGGGTCCGCAGGTTCAGCATGGTGCCGCGCACGTCTTCCAGCTCCTGCATCCAGTCCTCCCGCAGCGCAGCGTCGTTCAGAATCGTCGTCACGATCCGCGCCCCGTGGTCCGGCGGGAAGCTGTAGTTCTGGCGGTTGAGGAACGCCAAAGTATCCTGATTGAGCTTGCGCGCCGCCGGGTCGGCAGCAATGGCCATCAGAAGACCTGTCCGCTCCCGGTAGATCCCGAAGTTCTTTGAACAACTGGCGGCGATCAGGCATTCCGGCACTGCTGCCGCGATCTTGCGGGTCGCGGCGGCATCTTCTGCCAGCCCGTCGCCAAAGCCCTGATAGGCGATGTCGATCATCGGCGTGGCGCCGGTTTCCTGCAACACCTTGATGACGGCATCCCATTCACTGGAGTTCAGGTTCGCCCCGGTCGGGTTGTGACAGCAGCCGTGCAACAGGATCACATCGCCTGCATGCGCCTTTCTCAGGTCCGCGAGCATGCCGTCGAAATCGACTCCGCGCGACTCATCGTCGAAGTAGCGGTAGTTCACCACCTCCATGCCAAGATACTTCAGGATCGACAGGTGGTTGGGCCAGGTCGGGTCCGACACGAACACCCGTGCATCCGGGCGGGCCATCTGGATCAGCTCGAACGCCTGACGCACCGCACCGGTGCCGCCCGGTGTCGCCGCCGCAGCCACGGTGTCGCGCGGAACAGCCCCCGCCAGCACCAGTTCGATCATCGCATCGGAGAAGGCCGGATCACCAATAAGCCCGGTGTAGACCTTGCTGTCCTGCGACTGCCAAATCTGCTGTTCCGCCGCCTTTACGGCCCGCATCACGGGGGTGAGGCCTGTCGCGTCCTTGTAGACGCCGACACCAAGGTCGATCTTGGTGTCCCGCGGGTCGTCGCGGTACATCTGCATCAGGGCAAGGATCTTGTCCGCAGGCTGACTTTGTAGGGTTTCGAACATCTTATGCGTCTCCGGTAGCGATCGGCACGGTGGGGAACATCCCCCATTCCGCCCATGATCCATCATAAAGTGACCACGAGGTCTGCCCCATCCGCTCAAGCGCCAGCGCCAGGATTGCGGCCGTGACACCCGACCCGCAGGTCGTGATGACCGGTTTCGCGGGATCGACGCCTGCTGCTTCGAAAACCGCGCGCAGGGCGTCGGGATCCTTCATGGTCTTGTCATCGTTCAACAGGGTCTCGTAATGCACGTTGCGCGACCCCGGAATATGGCCCGCGCGCAGCCCCTCACGTGGTTCCGGCGCATCGCCACGGAACCGGGCGGGTGCCCGCGCATCGACGATCTGCGGCTCCCCCAGCTTGGAAGCCTGGGCCACCTGCGTCACATCCCGGACAAGCTGGTTCTGCAGGCGGACCGTCATATGGCGATCACGCGGAATCGGCGGCATGTCTTCCGTCGGGTGCCCCTCGGCCACCCATTTGGGCAATCCGCCGTCCAGCACCGCGACATTTTCCTGACCCATCAGGCGGAACAGCCACCAGACCCGCGCTGCAGAGAGCAGACCGGCCCCGTCATAGACCACCACCTGGTGCCCGTCGCCCACGCCCATCGCGCGCATCCGCGACATGAACTTTTCCACCGGCGGCGCCATATGCGGCAGGTCCGAACGCCCATCCGAAATTTCGTCAATGTCGAAAAACCGGGCGCCTGGAATATGGCCGGCATCATACTCGGCCTTTGCGTCACGGCCCGCATCCGGCAAATACCATGAGGCATCCAGCAACCGCAGGTCCGGGTCCTTGAGGTGCTTGGCCAACCATGCGGTGGACACGAGCGTCTTGGGATCATCAACCATGGGCAGTCCTTCTAGAAAATGGCTCCATTCTTGCCTAGCCGCGCTGATGCAAACTGGCAAGAGCGCGCCCCGGTTGCAGCGTGATTACGGGCGTTCCTCGCCGGGAAACGGATCCGTTTCCTGCAACAACGGGCTGCCCGACATTCCGGACCACCACGCCGAAAGGTCGGGATACTCTGCCAAAAGCTCTGCACCCGCCGCAACCCGCGTCAGATAGTCGATGACCGGGGCCAGATGCAGATCGGCAAGGGTCAAAGCCTGGCCATCCAGCACCAGCCCCTCCGCCGCGATGGAATTGATAAGTTTCAGGCCGGGCCTGCCCGCTTTGATACCGGCCGCGACCTGATCGGCATCAAAGGGTTCATTCATCAGCGGTGCGTAGAAGCCGTTGGAGAACACCTGCCGGACAAGGGGCCAATACAGGCTGGTATCCACGATGCCAAAGACCTGATCCATCCGTGCAAGTCTCTGTGTGTCGTCGGGCAGCAGGTGCATGGCACCACTGACCCGCGCCAGATAGCGCAGGATCGCCGCCGTCTCGGTCAGCGTGAAATCACCGTGACGCAGAACCGGCACGCGGGCCAGCGGGGTGAAACGATCCAACGCGGTCGGATCGGAAAACGGGTCTACCTCGACATAGCTGGCCTTCAGGCGCATTTTGATCAGGGCAACCCGGACAATCCGCGTGTAGACCGAATGCCTGAACCCGATCAGCGTGAAACCGTCAGCCATGATCTTTGAGCAGACGCGCCTTTTGCCGCGACCAGTCGCGTTTCGCCGACGTCTCGCGTTTGTCGTGGTTCTTCTTGCCCTTGGCGACGCCGATCTTCAGCTTTGCCATGCCGCGATGGTTGAAATACATCACCAGCGGCACCAGCGTCATCCCCTTGCGCTGGGTGGCATTCCACAAATCCGCCATCTGCTTGCGCGAGACGAGCAACTTGCGCCGCCGCCTTTCGTCATGCTGAAACGTCTTTGCCTGCGCATAAGGCGCCACATAGGAGTTGACCAACCACAGCTCGCCCTCTTCAACAGCCGCATAGCTTTCCGCGATATTCGCGCCGCCCTGCCGAAGGGATTTTACCTCTGACCCCTCCAGGATAATGCCGCATTCGATATCTTCCTCGATAGCGTAATCGTACCGCGCCCGGCGGTTTTCGGCGATCACCTTGTAATTGGGATCAGATTTCGTGGCGGATTTGACCTGTGACATGCAGGCAGATGTAGAGCGCACCCCAAGCCAGCGCAAGGTTCGGCACCGCGCTTTCGCAGTTGCATTGTCCTTAAAACGGAAAGCACCAGCGGCATTGTTTACAACTTTGGGGAGAGTTCCGCACATTTCCGCCAAACTTCTGCAGCAAGTGACGGCATCTTTCACGCGGCGGATATGATCCACCCCTCTGCCAAGAGACGCGCCATCGCCGCGCGGCGTGTCCTGGCGGCGAGTTCAAACGCGCATTAAGCGTCTATTGCCCGCGCTTCTGAGAGCGTCGCAGGTGATGCACGGCCAGCAGCAGCGAAAGCGTGGCAGCAATGCCGCCGCCCCAGACAATGACGGGAACATGGTGGATATGGCCCAGCACCCGCGCCAGAACCGCCCCCACAAGATGCCCGACCAGGATGTAGAACAAAGCCCAGATCGCAGATGAAACAGCGGTGATCGCGCCATAGCGGCGATAGGTGATCTCTGTCTGGGCCAGCGCCAAGGGAACCAATATCCGCATGCCGGGTATAAAGCGAAAGGACGCGGCAAACCGGCCGGGCTGGCTTCGGACCTTGCCCAGCAGTGCCGCAATCCGGCTTCCCGCCAGTTGACGCTGCACAAACGGGTGAGACCGAAAACGCCGCCCGAGCCAGAAAAACAATGTATCCGCGATCCAGGCACCTGACCCGATGGCAAGCAACACCGGAAAAAACGGCAGGACATGCCGGTGCACCAGCGCGCCACCCATGATTGCAACGGATTCCCCTTCGATCCCACATCCAAGGAACAGAGCCGGCACGCCATAGTTGCTGACAAGGCTTTCCAGGCTCACGGCATCACCCTATGGCCAGGGTCTGCCATGGCCCTCAATCGCCCAGTTTGGCGTGCACTTCGTCCAGGTCGATTTCGCCCACCGGCATCTTGTTGCCCGGATTCTCGAAATCATACTTGAACAATTCGAAGTCGCGTTTGTAGATTTCGCGCATCAGGTGCATCGACAGATCGTCGAAGTAATCTTCGACCGGATGGGCCCGTTTGGGGCCGTGCCCCTCGCTCTCGTTGAACCGCGGGATATCGGCAAGGTGGACCTGGTGGGATGTCTCAATCGCATCCAGCACGTCCTGCATCCCGTCGTTGAATGCCTCGGTCCAGAAAATCTTGTCATAGCGCCCACCGTTCACGATGAAGGTGCTGACATGGCCGGACATGGCCGACCAGTGGATGTCCGGGTCCATCGGCCGCCGCCACCGGATGGTATCGCGGGCGAACAACAGGAACCTGCGGAAACTGGCAATCTGGTCGAACTCCTGCTTGCCGTCATCGCCGCCGACTTCGATGCCATACTTCTGGATCAGCAGGGGGACCAGGTTGCCGCGATAGCGTTTGCCGTTGCGCTGGATGCCGCAGATCTTGTCGAAGAACGAGCTCAGGATCCGCGTGTAGGGATTGCGCACGCAGGTAAAGGCGTAGGACTTGTGGCCCTTGACGTTCTCGGTGATCGGAAGTTGCGAGGCATCCAGTGCCCATTTGTGCAACCCGGACTGTGCATCATGGATATCACCGTCAAAGAATTCGCCGTGGTCGGAGTAGTACATGATCTGCCCGATTGTCGAACAGGCGCACTTGGGCACCACCCGATAGACCACGCTTTCGCTTTCCGTCATCCATGTTCCGGGAAACCCCATAGCCGACTGCCTCTCACTCGTTCTATCATGACTGTTTTTAGCAACAGTTCTGAGTTGCCGCAAAAAAGCAAATAAATGCGGTTTATTCAATGTTGCTTCATCATTATCTAGGTAAACAATACAAGGTAAAGAGGCAGTTCGTTTCAGCCGTGGCCAAAATCGCTTACATACTGCTTTGTCACAAGGACCCGCTGGCGATCATCCGGCAGGCAGAGCGGTTGACGACGGCTGGCGACTATATGTCGATCCACTTCGACTCCCGGGCAAAGCCCGAGCATTACCAGCAGATCCGCGCGGCATTGAACAATAACCCGAATGTGATCTTCGCGAAAAAACGTGTGAAATGCGGCTGGGGCGAATGGTCCCTTGTGCAGGCAACACTCAGTGCTCTGACCTCCGCCGTGGAGGCGTTTCCCCGCGCAACGCATTTCTACATGCTTTCCGGCGATTGCATGGCGATCAAGTCGGCGGAATACACCCATCAGTTCCTTGACGACAACGATGCCGATTTCATCGAGAGCTTCGACTACTTCGAAAGCGACTGGATCAAGACCGGCTGGAAAGAGGAACGTCTGATCTACCGGCACTGGTTCAATGAACGGACCCAGAAAAAGCGGTTCTACTGGATGTACGAGGTCCAGAAGAAACTGGGGCTGACCCGCAATATCCCCGCCGATCTGCAGATCATGATTGGCAGCCAATGGTGGTGCCTGCGCCGCCGCACCGTTGAATGGCTGCTGGATTTTGTGAAAAAGCGTCGCGATGTTGTCCGTTTCTTCCGGTCCACATGGATTCCCGATGAAACCTTCTTTCAGACGCTGGTCCGCCACCTGGTGCCCGAGGTCGAGATCCGGTGCCGCACCCTGACCTTCCTGATGTTCACGGACTACGGGATGCCGGTCAATTTCTACAATGACCATTACGAGCTGTTGCTCAGCCAGGATTACCTTTTCGCCCGCAAGATCAGCCCCGAGGCGCAGGATCTGAAACGCAGGCTTGGGCTGCTCTACGCCGCCGAGGGCGTCCAGTTCCAGATCAGCAACGAAGGCCGCGGTCTGTTCAAGTTCCTGTCAGGCCGGGGCCGGATCGGCCGCCGCTTTGCCACCCGTTTCTGGGAAACCGAAAGCACGCTGGGACGCGAACGGGAACTGCTGATCGTTGTCTGCAAGAAATGGCATGTCGCAAAAAGGGTCCTGGACCGCATCCGGCAGGTAACCAACGTTCCCGCGATCGAGTACCTCTTCAACGAAGAGGATACGACCCTGCCCGATCTGGGCGGCATCCAGAACACGCTGGAAAAACGTCACCGCCACCGGCGGGCATTGATGCGGATGCTGTTCGACTATTTCGAAACCGACCGCATGATCGTCTGCATGGACCCGGGCAATATTGAGCTTCTGAACGATTTCGCCTCGGACCGGTCCATCACCCGGATTCTGGAAATCGAATGCAAGTTCACCGACGACTACCTGATCGGCCATGCGATGCGCGTGGGCCTTGCCGGGGAACAGACATCGCAGGACACGCTGGAACGCCTGCTGCCGACGATCCGCAACGACATGGTGCACGAAAGCGACCGCATCCGCGACGCCCAGTTCGAGAACTACATTCGCATCCGCGAGGCTGCCGAAACCGAAATCAACGCGCAAAACCTTGAGAAATTCCTGAACATCTCCAAGGACAAGGCCCGCGAAATCGCCAAGACGGACTATCTGTTCGCAGACTGACGCAGATCATCGTTCTTTTGCCGGCAAGCCGCCCCCTCACCGGAGCACCCGGATCACAACAGCGCAGTCACTTCTTTGCCCGCCAGCTCCCGATCCACCGCGACATACCCTGCCGTTTCTCCGCCAGATCATCTTCAAGCGCCTCAAGCGTCGGGTCGATCCGCGCCCGCCGGAACCGCCGCCAGCGCACCCAGATCGCATAAACGATGGCAAAGAAAAGCGTGAGAATGATGATGTTCAGCCAGGGGATGCCCTTGGAAGCATCGGGGCCCTCGACCTTGCGCAGGGATATGGCGTTGGGAAACACCGTCAGGAACTCGTTGCGCCAGCCGTAGTGTTTGATCGCATACCATTCCGGCGCAGCCTCGGTCGATTTGGCATCCGCCGCCTCTGCCTGCAGGTTCGAAGTGTCGAACTTGAAATAGGGCGGCCAGCCCCAGCCTGTATCCTCGTTGCGATAGACCATGACGTCACCCTTGGCGCGCCGCGTCTGGATGAAGAACACATCCCGGTTCGCCAGCGTCCCGTCCGTTCCGATATCCGCCTGCGCCCAGAAGATCGAATTCTCACCCGGATCGACACGCTTTTCATAGGTATCGGTGACCCGGACGATATCGACCTGCGGCAGCGTGTAGTGGAAGAAGGCCGCCACCAACACCCAGATGGTGATCCAGAAAACCCACTTGATAATCGCCATGTTGGCCCCTCTCAGGAAAAATTCGTCAGGTAAATGACCACGCCGACAACGACGACGGGTACGATATAGACGCCCAGGATCAGCTTGCGCCGGATCGACCCGTCATAGCGTTCAAGCCCGCGCTGCACAAACGTGTCGCGGTCCACCAGCTGTTTGCCCTCATACCACTTCTTGCGCAGCTTCGACCGCCGCACGCTGCGCGAATAGAACGACAGACAGACATAGATGATCGTCAGAACGACAAAGCCGATCACCACAAGACGTGCCAGTGCAAACATCTATCTCTCCCTCACCGCGCCCCAGGGGCCGACACGGGCGATCATGTCGGACACCGGATCGGGCTTGCGGGGGGCAGGCTCTTCCATCGGCGCATCATGGCCGAACAGCGCCGCCCGCGCACCCACCTTGTCCATCTGATACTCGGCCACGAGGAAATCGGCAACATAGGGCTTCTTCGCATCCGGCCAGCGGGCATAGGTCTGATAGAACAATTCCTTGTGACAGATGAACATCTGCCGCGCGTCCTTGGGGGCCAGTTCGGCCAGCAGCATGTTCACCAGCGCCGCGTCCTTCGTATCGCTCGCCCGCAGGGTATAGAAATAGGCCGGATGGTCAGAAGATATCCGCGGCCAGTTTCCGCCATTCTCGGCCCAGTTCACCAGCGCGCTCAGCGCGTGGAACTCCTCCGGCAGCTTGTCCACATGCTCCCGCGCCAGACGCCGCATATCGGCGCGCGTGGCCCCGGTCAGGTCGCCACCCTCATCCGCCACCGCGTCGATCAGGATGAAATCCATCTTCTGCCGCAGGATCGCGGCCGAGTTGATGCCCCGCGCCTCCACAATCGTTTCGGTCAGGCCATTGTATTCGAAAAACTTGGCAAGCTGGTTTCGGTCGTCGGCGTCAAAGACATATTTGATCGGCAGATCGCCCAGATGATCCTTGCCAGTGGGGGCCACGACCGCCGGATGATCCAGATCCTGGAACAGGTAGAGCCCGCCGAAATGCGCCGTCCAGAAGTTCCGCTGGTCAAAGGACATCTGGCGCAGCATGACCGGGTTGCGCACCACATCCCCGGTCTTGCCAGCCAGTTCGATCATCTGCGCGATCAGCACATCGTCGTACCAGCCGTCTTTCTCGGTCTTGAACCGCTCGACCATCTGCCCCAGCTTTTCCGCGTCGCGCACGGTTCCAGCGGTCGTATCCGCCTCGACCTTCACGCGTCTTATGTCGAACAGCCGCTTAGGCTCTGACACGTTATAAACGGAGTTCACCAACTCGCCCGCCACCGCGTCGCGGGCGGTCAGCGCAAACAACTGCGCCTCGTTTTCCGCAATGAACTGCTGGAGGATTCCGCGCGAGGTGGAGAATTTCGTGTTGAGCAAAGGCGCCGTGCGCTGCTCCATACTCAGCAGAATGAACTGCCGGTTCACGCCTGCGTGGTTGAGGTAGAGGTGATCGCCCAGTTCGTCGCCCACTTCAGGCGAATAGCCCGAGATGTCGATGTGAAAGTCAGTCTGGGTAGTGCGCTTGCCAGTGAGGTGTTCAAGCGCGCGGTTGTATCGGTCCACCAACGCGGGGGAGTCCACGTGGAAGAGGTTGCCGAACATGAGGCCGTGTTTGATCAGGCGATGCATTGGCGACCTCCTTCGATGCTTTGCACCCACATTGGCGAGTTTCCCGTCCGGCTCCCAGCCGGTCTGCGCCCGGCCTCCTCCTGGGCTCCGTCCGTTCGCGGTGGAAACGCTCCACTGGAGCGCTTCTTATTCACCGCTCACCCCCCAAATACCGCTTCTTCGCCTCTTCCATCCGCCCCATATCCCGCACAGCCGCATCAATCGCCACTTCATCCGACTTGTCAGCATAGCGGAACTCTGAATCCGCGTAGCGGTTGATCTCCTGTATCACCATCTCCACCGTGATCGGCTGGCGCATGTCCTCGATCATCGCCTTCTTCTCGTCATAGCCCTTGAACAGGAACAGATCGGGGTGCTCCATCCACTCATCGGGCAGTTCAAAGTCCATCGCCCGCACCTTCACCGCATCCGTGATGTTCTTGATCGCGCGACCCGTGAACCGTTCATCCGCCTCCTGAATGCCCTTCAGGTAAGTGCCCAGCTTGTTGATCGTGTCCAATTCCCCGATCTCTCCGCGCACGGCTTCGTAGACGCGCACCAACCCCGCCTCATGGGGCCTGGAATGGGATTCAAACGAGGCCGCCACCGCCTTCTTGATCGCCTGCGCCTCGAACACCTCGTGATCGCCCAGCGGGATGGAATGGTTCTTGCCCATCAGCAGATACAGGATGTCGACATAATCCTCCCGCGTCTGCGGGCCATCCACCAGGAACCGCGCCCCGGCGCGCTGGCGCAGGGCGTCGTCCACGTTCTCGGGGTAGTTGGAGAACATGCCAAAGGTGCAATTGCCCCGCACAACCGTATTGGCCCCGGCAAAGCTCTCCATCAGCACGGCGGTGATCTCCAGCTGCCCCGCGCTGGATTGCCGGTCGCCGCGCTTGCCCGCCAGCTGGTCGATGTCGTCAATCGTGCCGAACCCGATCACGGACGGATCAATGATGTTGTTGATGAACGCCTTGGCGTTCTGCCCCGACTTGCCCTGATAGCTGTCGATGTTGTCCGTGCTCAGGTTCTGATACCGAAACGGATAGCCCGCATTGCCGCAGTATTCCGAAATCAGCCCCGCCATCATCTGGATCAGCGTCGTCTTGCCCGTCCCCGGCGCGCCGTCGCCCATGAAGGTAAAGATGAACCCGCCCAAATCGGCAAAGGGGTTCAGGCGGCGGTCGAAATCATAGGCCATCAGCATCTTGGCCAGTTTCATCGCCTGATACTTGGCGATGTGGTTGCCCACGACCTCATTCGGCTTCTTGAAGGTCATCGTCAGCTTGGTGGACTTCGCCCTGGACGCGGGGCTGAACCCGGCAACGGTGAAATCATCCGCCTCGACCCGCCATGACGCGCCCCTGAACCCCTCAAGGCGCGGGGCGGTCTGGGCGCGCAGCGCGACCTTTTCCATCAGCGCCTCGGCAAAGGCGCTGACCGTGGCCACCAGCCGCGCGTCGTCCTGCGCATGTGCCGCGATGTCCTGATCCAGCTCCCACAGCGCGCCATGCAAGGCGGTCTGGCCGTTGTCTGTCAACACCTCATCCACATCGCCAACCTCGACCGTCGTTTCGGACAGATGCGACGACAGCAGATAGGCGCTGGCATTGCCGAAAACATAAAGCGTCACCAGCGCCTCCGCCGCCAGCAGTTCGGAAAACTCCGACTTGCGCGCGGCAGGCAGAGATCCTTCCAGGTTCGCGCGTTTCAGATCGCCGAGCCCGGATTGCTCCGCCACGTTCTCGGCCACGGCCAGCGCGATGGCTGTGGCGCGGCGCAGGGCGTGCATGACGGTGGCCTGCAGGGGCGTGACCAGCGTGTCACCATCATCCGCGCCCTCGATCCGCGCCAGAAGCTGCACCGCGCCGCTGGGTGTGGTCCGCCGCGTGGCCAGACCCGGCGTCGTGCTGCGGAACCGCCGCCGCGTGCCGATGCCCGGCGACCGCTCTAATTGGGGCGCTTCATCCGCGGGTTTGCCGATGCGCGGCGCATGGTCGAACCCCTCCAGCAGGGAAAGTGCCACGCTCACGTGCTTTGCAATATCCTCTTCCCGAAGCTCCATCGCGTCAGATGTCTGGCTCATATCTCAAACTCATTTTCATTGTTCAATAAATACACTCTTCCGGCACGACGTCGCTAATATCGAAGAACACGTCCTTTCGGGCTGACCACATATTTCCGCACCGAGGCAAAGCCGGGCGGGCGTTTTTCCTCCAGCACCTGATAGGGCCGCTGGGGCAGGATGATGCTGCGCTCCGTCCGTGTGGCGCCCAGGTCCGGCCCCTGCACGCCGAAGGGATCAAGCGCGAAGACTTCCCGCTCGACTGTCGAGAACCAGCCCGATTTCTCTTCGATCACCCGGTCGCTCACCAGTTCTTCCTCGGTCCAGACAAGCGCCCAATCCTGGCCCGCAGGTGCATTCGCCTCTGCCAGAACCTCGCGCAGGGGTCCCGCCTGCCGGGTGTAGGCGTGGCTGTACATCGGCCCCAGATGGAACCGGCGCAGCCGTTTGGGGTGCAGATCGTCAAAGTCCTGATCAAAACCGCGCGCGATGGTCAGCAGTTTCAGCCCGCCCAGCGCCTGTGCGCTCAGATGGGCCTGCACCTCCGGCCAGCGGCGTTCATCCTTGGGCAGACCGATCCGGCCAGAATCCTCCAGCTCCATCAGATAGATGACCGGCAGGTTGACCTCTGAATCGTAAGTGGCCCAGTGCAGGCGGAACCGTCTGCGCCCCTCGCTCACATTGCCCAGCCAGGCCGCCTGCGGATCATTCTGCACCCAGAACAGATCTCCCCGCGCCAGTTCCGCGTAATACATCCGCTGGGACAGGGCAAATTGCAGCTTGGTGGGAATTTTCCGGTCGCCGAGAATGGTCTGCACCATCTCATCCTTCAGCCGCCCCTCCGACGGCATGTTTTCCAGGTGTTTGGCAGCCTGCTGCGCGTCATTGGCCATGGTCATGATTTCCGCCGCCACCGGAAAGCCGCTGTCGCGGTTGTCCATGGTCAACGAGCCAAAGAAGCGGCCCGTCTCGCGCCCCACCAACAGATATTTGTAGCTGAGCGCCCGGAAACTATGGGTCAGCTTGGCGGCATAGCGGGTAAGAATGTCGATTTCATCCCGGTCCAGCGCCCCTTCGGCCTCCATCACGCCGGCCACATGCAACATGTGCTGCATGATGCCTTCGAACTTGGCGAAGTAGCGGCGCGACGCGAATGTGTCGGTGATGCCGACGTGGTCTTGCGAAAGCGTAAGATCAGCCATTAAAAAAGCGTCTTTTCAGAATGAGCCAGTTTAACTCTCGGCTCCACGTCCGGATGATCAGGAACACGGCAATCAACAGCCCCAGGGAATAGAAATTGGCTCCTATGCCGATATTGAAGACAACCATCAGAAGCGGCGGAAGGCCAACAAGCGAAATACCAATCAGCAACTCGCGCCTGCCTCGATCGGAAAGCAAGTTTCCCGAATGCCTGTTCCTGTGTTCCTTTTCAGCCGCCATACTGATTGCTGTCATGTTTCTCGATGATCGCGGCAAAGCGCCGGGCAAAGCGTTCATCGGCCTTGGCCTTCGCCTCTAGCACTTCACGCGCGAACACCATGTGATCCTCGTGTTTCTCCATCATCTCGGCCATCCGGGCGTTGGTGGCGGCACCGATCCCGGCCATGGCCGACTGCGCCTCCTGATCCGTCTTCACACCGATCTCGTTGATCCGGTGTGCCACATCCTGCTGCTGCGCGGTTTTCAGCGATTTGGTCAGCGCATCATACAGCACCACGCGCTGCTTTGTGTCCGTTTGCAGCTTGTTGATCAGCACCATCTGCGTCGCCGCCTGGTTCTGCAGGGAGTCGATCCAGGTCTTGCCCTTCTCGATGTAGCGTTCCAGCGTCTGCGACTTGGCCAGCTTGACCTGCTCCTCCTGCACCAGCGCGTTGTACTTCGCGTTGGCCTCTGCCAGCTCGGTTTCCAGCTTGGTACGTTTCGCGGCATCCGCTTCTGACGCGATGGCGTTTTCCAGCTTGATGATGTCCGGGTCCATGCCGCCGATATCGGCACGGATGGTTTCCAGCTCTCCCACCGTCAGCTCGCGTTCATCCAGCGTCTCGCTCAGGTTGCTCTCGACCTTGACCTTCTGCTCTTCCAGCATCGCCAACTGCCCCTCCAGCAACTGGACGATCACATCCGACTTGCTGATCAGATCCTGCAACTTGTCGTCGATCGAGGCAGAGCGCACCCGTTCCTGCCGCATGCTGTCCGCCTTTGCGCGGGAGAAGATGCCGATGAAGGTTTCCATCCCCGTCTTGTTGCGCATCTCGTCGAAATCGCGGCTGAACCCGGCGGTGACATCGTCCAGGCCCATGATCAGTTCGGCGATGTTCGCGTTCATCACATCGGTATGGGCGTGGACATCTTCCAAAGACGCGTTCTCGATGTCGATCATCGCATCGTCACCCGTCTTCAGCTTGGCCCGCGCTGTCTCGATCCGGCTGGTCAGCTCTGCAATCTTGGATTGCGCCTGTGCGACCTGCGCCTGGGATTCCTTGACCTGTGCATCCAAATTCGCCATTAAAGTCTCCGCTTTCCAATAAGTTAAAGTACATATAGGTAATGTTATGACAATTTACATCACCCATTCCCGCAATTTAAGCAGAGTGTGGCAAAAGCCCATGCCCTTGAAAAGAGGGCATTGAGTCAGGTCAGTGGCCAGCGCAGGGTCACAACATGGCCTTTTTCACCGGAATGCGATGTCAACTCGCCCCCCAGCTGCTGCGCTGCCGCCTGCATGATGCGCATCCCCAGGCCGGTTCCGACGATGGTCTGAACACCCCCCGCAGCAGGCGGCCCGCCGTCGTCGACACAGATCAGCACATAGCTTTCGCCTTCAATCTTGCCGGTGATGTCGAAAGCCCCCTTGTCACGCCCCTCGAAGGCATATTTCGCAGCATTCGCGATGGCCTCGTTCACGATCATTCCGACCGCTGAGGCAGCCCGGGACTGGAGCTTGCAGTGTTCCACCTCATGGCGCACGTGGATGCCCTGCGGCATCTGCGCCGAAGCCGTCTGAACCACCCGGTCAAGAAAGCCACTCAGATTTACCATGGCACCCGCATCGGACAGATACAGCGCCTCATGCAGGTTGCTGACCATGGCCAGCCGTCCCTGTACGGCCTCCAGCGCCTCGCGCGCCTCGTTTGTCTTCACCGAACGCGTCTGGATGCGGATCAGCGCCTCCAGCGCCTGAAGGGAGTTCTTGACCCTGTGATCGACCTCGCGGCGCAGCATCTCCGCAGCACCCAAGGCTTCACGCAATTCAAGGTGACGCATCACCTGCTTTGCCAGGATCTTCAGCGTGGTTCGCTGCATTTCTGTCAGCACCCTCGGCACGCGGTCCAGGACACATAATGTGCCCAACGCCACGCCATCGGCCGATGTCAGCAAAGCCCCCGCATAAAACCTGATCTGCTCATCCCCTGTGACAAGCGGATTTGCAGCCGTGCGCGGGTCATTGGTTGTGTCCTGAACCTCCAGGTAATCGCCGGACTGGATGGCATGCGCACAAATGCTCATCTGGATGGGGGTTTCCGTCACATCCAGACCCTGAACCGCCTTGAACCACTGGCGATCCTTTTCGACCAGCGACACCAATGCGATGGGTGTCCCGCATATCTCGCCAGCAAGTCGTGCGATTTCATCGAAGCCTTCCTCGGGCGCCGTGTCCAGGATGTTGTATCCGCGCAGGAGCGCAAGGCGGATCTCTTCATCGTCAATCAGCTTGTCTGGCATCCAGGCTCTTTCATTGCCGCGCCGCATCCTGACGAATTGGCCCGAACGTGAATTTCACATCGGTATTGTTGAATTGATCTGCCGGTTCAAGGTTGGTCGGGCGCTTACCTCCGGGCAGGCAGGAACCCTCCTTCGGGCGCAACCTGCGCAGGGCCCGCAACCTGACCGGCCAGTGCAGAGGTCAGCCGCCCAGCACAGCCCTGACCATGTCGCTTTCGGGATCGGCCAAGGCATCGATCACGTCAAAATGATGCTTGCCCTCGACAACGACCTGCCGCGCACCCCAGACCCGCGAGAGCTGCTCGGACTGTTCAAGAAAGGCGGGCCGTTCATCCGCACCGACCCAGACGGTCACATTGACGCCGTGCGGCGGGCTCATGTTGACCGGGCTTTCCGCCTGTGCCTCTGCCGCGTCGATCCCCAGAATTTCGTTCATCGATGTCTGCGTCAGCGGTGCAAGGTCGGCAACGGCGGAAATCGGGGCGATATTCGCGATCCGGTCGCGCACCTCGGACGGCAGCACCAGCGGATCGGTCATCCGCGACACCAGATGCCCGCCCGCCGAATGGCCCGCAAGCGACAATGTGCCGAATGTCCGCCTGGAAATCTCGGTAACGGCGGCTGCAATCTGGGTGGTGATTTCACCGATGCGCACATCGGGGCACAGATCATAGGATGGCATGGCGACAGCCCAGCCGCGCGACAGCGGCCCCGCAGCCAGGTGGGACCAATAGCTGCTGTCGAATGCCTTCCAGTAACCGCCATGAACAAAAATCACGGTCCCGCGCGACACGCCTTCGGGCTGAAAGAAATCAAAGACCTGCCTGTCAGATGGGCCATATGACACCCCGATTTGCGCCCGCGCCCCCAGCTCCTGGCGAAAAGCAGCAGCTGCTTTTTCCCATTTCGGAGGGTATGTTTCAGCGCCCTCGATATGGCCGGAATTGTCATAGGCATCGTCAAACTGCGTCATAAGTCGTCCTCTGGATAGTGCCCCGAAACCAAACGGGAACTGGACAATCATAGCCAATGTTGCTTTGGGTTCCACAAACAAAAGCGGAGACAACCAAATGACAGACGCAAAAACCGATCTGAAATCCATGCTCAAGGATCCCGGCCTCCTGGAAACCCGCGCCTATATCGGTGGCAAATGGGTGGACGGCGAGGACGGCACATTTGACGTAACCAATCCCGCCCGCGGCGATGTGATCGCCAAGGTTGCGGACCTGAGCCGCGCGCAGGTCGCAGGTGCCATCGCACAGGCCGAAAAGGAGCAAAAGGAATGGGCCGCCTGGACCGGCAAGGAACGCGCCAACGTACTGCGCAAGTGGTTCGACCTGATGATGGAGAACCAGGACGATCTTGGCACGATCCTCACCGCGGAACAGGGCAAGCCGCTGGCCGAAGCCAAAGGCGAAATCGCCTATGGCGCGTCTTTCATCGAATTCTTCGGCGAAGAAGCCAAACGCATCTACGGCGAAACCATTCCCGGTCATCAGCGCGACAAACGCATCACGGTGATCAAGCAGCCCATCGGCGTTGCGGCCTCGATCACGCCCTGGAACTTCCCCAATGCGATGATCACCCGCAAGGCTGCCCCCGCACTGGCCGCAGGCTGCGCCTTCGTCGCCCGTCCCGCTGCGGAAACACCGCTGTCGGCCATCGTCATGGGGGTCCTGGCCGAACGCGCCGGCATCCCTGCCGGGGTGTTCAACGTGGTGCCCTCCTCGTCCTCCTCTGCCGTGGGCAAGGAATTCTGCGAAAACCCTGCCGTGCGCAAACTGACCTTCACCGGTTCCACCGAAGTCGGTCGCATCCTGCTGCGCCAGGCCGCCGATCAGGTCATGAAATGTTCCATGGAACTGGGCGGCAACGCCCCCTTCATCGTCTTTGACGACGCCGATCTCGACGCTGCGGTCGAAGGCGCGATCTTGTGCAAGTTCCGCAACAACGGCCAGACCTGCGTCTGCGCCAACCGCATCTATGTCCAGGCAGGCGTCTACGACGCCTTCGCTGCCAAACTGAAAGACCGCGTCAGCAAGATGAAGGTCGGCGATGGCTTCGCGGAGGGCGTCGAACTGGGGCCGCTGATCAACGGTGACGCCAGCGAAAAGGTCAGGGAACATGTGGAGGACGCTGTTTCCAAGGGCGCCCAGATCGTTCTGGGATCGACAGAAGAAAAGCTCGCGGGCAACTTCCTCGCGCCGACCATCATCACCGGCGTGACCCAGGACATGAAAGTCTCCAAGGAAGAGACATTCGGCCCCCTCGCCCCGCTGTTCAAGTTCGAAAACGAAGACGATGTGATCGCAATGGCCAATGACACGATCTTCGGCCTCGCTTCCTACTTCTATGCCAAGGACCTGAGCCGCGTCTACAAGGTGGCCGAGGCGCTGGAATACGGCATCGTCGGCGTGAACACCGGGATCATCTCCACCGAGGTTGCACCCTTCGGCGGCGTCAAGCAATCCGGCCTGGGCCGCGAAGGCAGCCACCACGGGATCGAAGATTATCTCGAAATGAAATACATCTGCATGTCCGTCTGACTGTCCGGTCGCCACGGACGAAACACATCCCCTCTCCCCCACGGGGGAGAGGGTTAGGGTGAGGGGGGCGCCCGTTCCTCAAGCGCAGGGCCAGCAATCACCGCCGGATCGATCCTCGCCATCTCCGCATCGAACCGGGCCCATGTGATCGACGCCCGGTTGCCTGCATATCCGTGATAATGCGACTTGCCGGTGACATTGGGCAAACCGGCCCAGATCTTCGCCAGATTGTTCATGAAAGCCACGCGCCCCAGCCTGCCCGCGCGGAATTCATGCAGACCCGCCTCCGCCAACAGGACATCTGCCAGACGGTCCTGAACAGCGGGGCTGAACCTTGTATTCGGGGCGATCCCCAGTTTTGCCACAACCCGGCGCAAGGTTGCGGGGATGAACTGGTACCTGCCGATGGCATGCGGCTGGCCCGGTGTTTCCTCGATCCAGCGGTAAATTTCGGCCAGTGTCATCTGTGTCGGGGGTTTCGGCGTTTTGACGCGCGCCCCATGCTGGACGGCCTCATAACCATCGCGCCGCGATTCCGCCACACCGATCAGCGCCCGTAGCCGCGCAACATCCAAACCCTGCGCCAGCACCGGCGACGCATTGTCAAAGGCAGGTTCATGGGCGGGCCTTTCCGCGAACATGCCGGCCGCGGCACGGCCCACGAACAGGCTGGGGGTCCCCTTGCTGTTATGCGAAAGCGCAGGCGTCGCAATCAACCCGCCCCGCGCGCCGCCCCAGTTCCCTTGCGAAAACAAGGATCCGCTTTCGGCGCGGGCAATGTTGCACGGAACCGATGCGCAAAGCACTGCCAGCAGAATTGGGGAAACGACGCGCATCACGGCTCCGGCCTGAGGGACCAGGGCAGACTGGCAGTTGCGCCCTAATATTCCGTAACCGTCGCCACCAGGAAGCCGCGCTGCGATTGCAAGCCCCTTACCACGCCCGCGCCGGGCCGCAAGAAGCGGTCTGCCGCCGACACCCTGCGTTCTGCGCAAGCTGCCGCCGACGCGGTGGCAGGCGGGAAACCCCCTGCCCATATCCGGGTTGGCACCACAACCGGTGGGCAGGATGCCTGCCGGTCTCTCGCCTTAACTGACTGAAAGGAAAACCTATGACCTTTTCGAAAATCACCCGGACCCTCGTCGGATCGACAGCTCTTGCGGCCGCATTCTCCATGCCGCTGATGGCGCAGGAAGCACCGGCAACCTCGCCGACACCTGAACAGCCGACAACCGAAGTCGCACCCGCGGCCACCGCCGAGATCAACAGCGTCACGACGGAGGCGATCGAAAACGGCACGGCTGTCGCTGTTACGTCTGACGATGCGGTGATCGGCAAGATCGAGACCGTGACCGCTTTGGAAGACGGCATGAACCGCTATGAGATCGCCCTGGGTGATTCATATGATGTCGAAGGCGGCCGCGTGTCGATCCAGAGTGCTGACAAGCTGAATGCCGAAGGCCAGCTCGAACTGGAAGTCACCGAACAGGAATTCGCCGCCGCAGTCCAGCAGCAGCTGGGCAATGGCGCAGGGACGGGCACCGAGACGCAGACAAACTGACTTCTCCCGGTTTGAACCCAAGACTGCCTCGGCTGTCCCGGGGGTCGGTTCTGCTACGGCAGATCCGGCCCCTTTTTTGTCAGGGTGGACACGGGCGGATGAGCATCGACCACATTCGGAAATAACGATTGCCTGAGCGCCACTCATCAAAAAACCCGGAGCATCTCTGCTCCGGGCCCGGTCCGTCTTGAGTGAGGTTCAGACCGTGATCCGCCCCTTGGGGCCGACCAGCGTGAACCGGCCGCCTCAGTTGACGGATTTCGCGTCGACGACATCCTTGTCCAGCACCTTGGTATCCGATGCGATCTGGATCTGGCGGGGCTTCAGTGCCTCGGGAACCTGGCGCTGCAGTTCGACGTGCAGCATCCCGTTGGAATGCGCGGCACCCGTCACCTGGACGTGATCCGCCAGATGGAACCGGCGTTCGAATGCCCGTGTTGCGATACCGCGATGCAGATAGGTCTTTTCTTCATCCGCGTCCGCTTTGCGCGCAGACACGATCAGTGCCTTTTCACGGACCTCGACGCTCAGGTCAGCGTCGGCAAAACCTGCCACCGCAATCGAAATGCGATAGCTGTCGTCGTCGAGTTTCTCGATGTTGTAAGGGGGGTAGCTGGGGGTTGCCCCATCATTGCTCAACACGCGGTCCATCATGTTGGCGATCTGGTCAAAGCCAACGCTGGAACGGTAAAGCGGTGCAAAATCATAAGTACGCATGTGTCATCCTCATCTTCGAGCGATTAACGATATGGACCTTCCACCATTGGACAGGTCCGGCCTTGTTGTCAGGACCCTGCAGAGGCGTCCTGATACCGAAGATGTGGGAATACCATATCGGGGTTTCAAGACCCCGCTGACAGATCAGGGGCGCACGAACTTTGCGCCCGTATCCGTGCTGCGTTGCCCGGCCAGGATGCTCTTGCTGCCGCTGCCACTGACCGGGAACACACCTTTTCCGGCGACCAGTTCCGCCTGCAACAATGCCAGCGGCGTGGACAGTGCCGTGCCGAGAGAGACCGTTTCCCCCTCGACCTCTGCCTTGGCCGAGACCACGGAGACGACATGGGCCTCGCCGTTTTCCAGCGAAAAGATCGGTGCGCCGCTTGATCCGAAATCGACCGAACAGGAGGTGACGAGAACGCCCTCTTGCTGTGCGATCACCCTGCAGAGTTCTTGCAGAGAGGGCGCTTCGGACCGGTCTTTGGCGTAGCTGACCACACCAACGGAATCCCCCGGTCTGGGGCGTGCGGCTGTGCCGAAAGGCTTGATCGTCGTGTTATTGATGGGCCGCTGCAACTCCAGCAGCGCGAGATCATTGCGCACCCGATCGGATGAGACGACATCGTCATAAACGTAATCGGGGTGCACCACCGCCCTGCGGATGTCCCGGTAGGCCCCGGCGCGGCCGTTTCGCCACCCGGCAAGAAAGCGCACCTTGCTGTGATCCACACGCTGTTTCGTCTCGCGGTCGAACAGGCAATGCGCCGCGGTAAGCACAAGACGGGGGGCGATCAGCGTGCCGGTGCAAAATCCGCTTCCGGCGATATCCAGTCGCCCCACGGCCTCCCATGCGGCGGCATCATCACCGGAATCCAGACGCTTGAGCCGGGCATCCTGCGCTGCAACCGCCGTTGCGGTGACGACCACCATCAAAGTAAATGCCAGTAAGCGCCGCACGAATATCCCCTAAGCCAAGCCACTCGTGCCTTGTTATGGACAACTTGCGGCAAAAATTGGGCAGCACCCTTAACGCAGCCGGGGAATTTCCGCCTCAGCCGACAAATTTTCGCTCAGGGCGGGCGGCACCGGCCCGCCTGAGGCCCAATCCAGCAATTCCACCGTGTGCACCACCGGGACAGAGGCCGCAGATCCGATCTGCATCATGCAACCGATGTTGCCCGCGGCGATCACATCGGGTTGGCGCGCCTCCAGCGTCCGGATTTTCCGGGTTTTCAATTGCTTTGAAATTTCCGGCTGCATCAGGTTGTACGTCCCTGCCGAGCCGCAACACAGGTGCGAATCCGCAGGCTCCACCACGGTGAACCCGGCAGCCTTCAGCAGGTCTTTCGGGTGGTTCTTGATCTGCTGGCCATGCTGCAGCGAACAGGCCGCATGATAGGCCACTGTCAGCCCTGCTGCGGAGCGTTGATGATCGCTGCCCCCCGTCCCCGCCCCTGCCAGGTGATCGCCGGAAGCCGGGCTTTCCCCATCAGCCGCAAACGCATCGGACAGGTCGACCAGAACTTCGGAGACATCCCTGGCAATCGCGGAAACCCGCGCGGCATCTTCTGCCAGGGGATCGTTCCGGAACATATGGCCATAATCCTTGACCGTCGTGCCGCAGCCCGAGGTGTTGATCACGATGGCATCCAGCCCCGCGCCGTCCATCTCGGCGGTCCAGGCGCGAATATTGCGCGCCGCGGAACGATGGCTTTCGTCGGTCTTTCCCATGTGATGGGTCAGGGCACCGCAGCATCCCGCCCCCCGGACCACGACAACCTCGCAACCCATGCGGGTCAACAGCCGGATCGTGGCATCGTTGATATCGGTGTTCAGCGCCTTCTGGGCGCAGCCCGTCATCAGCGCCACCCGCATCCTGCGCCTCCCCTTGGCAGGAAACGTCTGCGGGTCATCATTGCGGCTGACCGGCGGGATGACCCTGGGCGCCATTTCCAGCATCGCCCGCAGCCGGGCATCCGGCATCAGCCGGGCAAAGGGGCGGCCGATCTTTGCGCCCAGCAAGGCCATGCGAAAGCGCATCGGGTGGGGCAGGATACGCGCCAGCATCCAGCGCAGGGCGCGATCACCAAAGGGCCGCTTGTAGTTCTGCTCGATATAGCTGCGGGCATGATCCACCAGATGCATGTAATGAACCCCCGACGGGCAGGTCGTCATGCAAGCCAGACAGGACAGGCAGCGGTCGATGTGCTTGACCGTCTTGGCATCCGGCACCCGTTCGTTTTCCAGCATGTCCTTGATCAGGTAAATCCGCCCCCTGGGACTGTCCAGCTCGTCTCCAAGTATCTGGTAGGTCGGGCAGGTGGCGGTACAGAACCCGCAATGCACGCAAGACCGCAAGATCTCGTTGCTGCGCGCTACGTCGACATCCTTAAGCTGGGCAGGGGTAAAGGTGGTCTGCATGATGACTCCGCTAACTTTGATCTGACGACGGGTTCATCCGACCAGCAACTGGGCGGAAGCCAGACCGAACCAGGGCACCGTGGTCCCGCCCGCACCCAGAATGCCGGTCCACCGGCGCATGTACAGCCCCGGTTCCGCCCGCCGGAAAGCCTGCGCGCCAAGGGCCAGCACGCCGATCCAGGCGAACCACAGCGCCAGAACACCCCCCACCGTCAGCATCACCTCGTGCCCCCATAGCCCCGCAAAGCCAAAGCGCAGCCCAAGCCCGAACATGGCAAAGACTCCCACAAAGACAATAAGTGCCTGCAGCGCATCACGCGACGGCGCCGGTCGGGTCAATGCCCGGAAGGTCAGCGGCCCCCCGATAAAGAAAATCGCGAAGATACCGATCAGAACTGTCATACAGCCTCCATCAATCCCGGATTGAAGATACCCTTCGGGTCGAACCGCGCGCGCAATCCCGCGGTCAACCGCGCAACGCCGGGCAATTCCGGCTGGAATCGGCCCAACCGCGCCTTGGTCGCCGCGTCGGCCCGGATCAGGCTCGCATGGCCGTCAAACGCACCCAGCTGACCACGCAGGTCATGGCCAGGCGGCACCCGCAACCAGATCAGCCCGCCGGACCAGTCGAAAAAATGCGCCTCGGCACCCGATCTTGCCGCCAGTTCCGGTCCGGCCGAGGGCTTGCACGACACCCGCCAGACATCGCCCGAAACGCCGTGAAACGCCTCGACATCCCGCAATGCGGCCCATTTCCGCGCCGAGGCATCGGATTGCAGCACATGCGCATCGGCGCTGCCCAACAGGTCCTTCAACCGCCCCATCCGGTAGGAGACCGAATCTTCAAACCCCTCAAGACGCAGATAGCTTTCCCCGGCGCCCGGATCATGTGCCGCGCCGGTGACCTCAAAGGGGCTGCCCATCGCGCGACACAGCGCCGCGACGGCACGCATATCGTCCAGACCGGACAGTACAAGAGTTGCCTCGGTCTCGGGTCGGGGCAGAACTTTCAGCGACACCTCCGTCAGAACCCCGAGCGTACCACATGACCCTGCCATCAGCTTGACCAGATCATAGCCCGTGACATTCTTCATCACGCGCCCGCCATTCTTGATGACCACACCCTGACCGTCGACAAATCGAACCCCCAGCAGGAAATCCCGCGCCGCCCCCACGGCAAGGCGTCGTGGCCCCCCGACATTTGCCGCGAATATCCCGCCGATGGTGGGTTCGCCTTTCGTGGCCAGAAGGCCCCTGTGGTCCATCGGCTCGAATGCCAGCCGCTGGTTTTCCTTGGCCAGGGCCTGTTCGATCTCCGCGACAGGTGTTCCCGCCTGCGCCACCATGGTAAGCGCCCCCGGTTCGTAAAGCGTGATCCCCGAGAGCCCTGCCAGGCTCAGGACCTCGCCCGCGCCGGCCAGACCACGCGTGCCGCCACCACATACCGACAGAGGCCCCCTGGCCCCGGCAATTGCTGCGCTGACTTCTTTTTCCGAACTGAGATTCATTTTCTTTTTGGCCTTAAATATTCCCGGGGGTTTGGGGGCAGCGCCCCCAATGCATCGCCGCAGTCACCCGGCGACGTCACTCAGCCGCCAGCATCGCCGCCCGCCGCCGTTCCGAGGCATTCAGCGGGAACACCTTGGCCGGGTTCAACAGCCACGCCGGGTCAAACACATCTTTCACCGCCATCTGCGCCTCCAGATCCTCCGGCGCGTATTGAACATGCATGAGATCCCGTTTCTCGATCCCCACGCCATGCTCTCCGGTCAGGCAGCCCCCCACCTCGACACACAGCTTGAGAATTTCTGCCCCGAAGGCCTCGCACAGCTCCAGATCGCCGGGCTTGTTCGCATCGAACAGAATCAGCGGATGCATGTTCCCATCGCCTGCATGAAAGACGTTGCCGACCTTCAGGCCGTATTCCGCGCTCATCTCACCGATCCGACGCAAGACCATCGGCAGGGAAGAGACGGGAATTGTCCCGTCAAGGCACATGTAATCGTTGATCTGCCCCATCGCGCCAAAGGCAGACTTGCGGCCCAGCCAGATCTTGGCCGATTCCTCCGCCGATTTGCTTTCTCGCAGCTCTACCGGGTTATGACGCAGTGCAATCTCCTTGATCAGCGAAAGCTGATGGTCGATCTCGGCGTCGGATCCCTCAACCTCGACGATCAGCAATGCCTCGCACATCGGGTATCCCGCCTTTGCAAAAGCTTCCGTCGCCTCGATGCAGGGTCGATCCATGAATTCAATCGCCACCGGCAGCACACCCGCCTTGATGATGTCCGACACACAGGCCCCTGCCACCTCATTGTCGTCAAATCCCATCAGGACAGGCCGCGCGCCCTCCGGCTTGGGCAGGATCCGCAGTGTCGCCTCGGTCACGACGCCAAGCTGGCCTTCCGATCCGCAGATCAGCCCCAACAGGTCAAGACCCCCGGCATCCAGATGGCCGCCGCCGATCTCAACGATCTCACCATCCATCATCACCATGGTGACCCCCATCAGATTGTTGGTTGTCACGCCGTATTTCAGGCAATGCGCCCCGCCCGAATTCATCGCGATGTTCCCGGCGATGGCACAGGCCAACTGGCTGGACGGGTCCGGCGCATAGAAAAATCCATCCGCCTCGACCGCACCCGTCACGCTGAGATTGGTGCGTCCCGTCTGCACCCGTATCAGGCGGTTGACGTAATCGGTTTCGATCACCGCATTCATCCGGGCCACACCGAGGATCACGCAATCCGCTGTTGGCAAAGCACCCCCCGCCAGCGATGTTCCCGACCCGCGCGGCACCACAGGCACCCCTTCGGCATCGCAAATCCGCAGAATCGCGGAGACTTCCGCCGTGGTGGAAGGAAGCACCGCCACCATCGGCGCGCATCTGTAGGCGGTCAGCGCGTCGCATTCATAGGCCCGCGTCTCCCGCGGATCGTCGATCACCGCATCCTCCGGCAATACGTCACGCAAACGCGCCACGATACGTGCCTTGCGCGCAAGGACCGAAGCATCCGGGATCGGCATTTCCATCGCACTACTCCAATTTGGTAAAATAATATGACCAATTTACCGCTATGGCAATAGTATTCCAGTCGCGTATGAACAACCCATGAATTGGATCGACCGCCTTGCCCTGTTTGACCCGCTGGATTTTTCAGCCGTGGTGATCATCATCCTTCTCTGGTTGTCTCTTGGATGGCGGATCGAGAACCCGGCCGCCCACCGGCCTTCGGTATCGGTCCTGATGGCAGATTATCGCCGCGAATGGATGCGCCAGATGATCACCCGCCAGCCCCGCATTTTCGATGCGCAGACCATCAGCACGCTGAGGCAGGGTTCGTCTTTCCTTGCCTCCACCTGCGTGATCGCCATCGGCGGGACACTCGCGCTGATTGGCAATGCCGAACGTCTTGCCAGCGTGGCGAAGGATCTGACATTTGCGCATCAGCCCGTCTTTGTCTGGGAAATCAAACTGCTGCTTGTGGTCTTCTTCCTGGCGAACGCCTTTCTGAAGTTCATCTGGTCAAACAGGCTCTTCGGCTATTGCTCCGTCCTGATGGCGGCGGTGCCCAATGACGCCACCGACCCAAAAGCGCCCCGGATGGCCCACAAGGCCGCTGAAATAAACATCTTTGCCGCGCGCAGTTTCAACCGGGGATTGCGCTCGATCTATTTCGGGCTGGCCAGCGTTGCCTGGCTGGGGGGCGCCCTGATGTTGATCGTTGGTGCATTTGTGACACTATTTGTGATCTGGCGACGGGAGTTTGCCTCCCGTTCCCGGGGGATACTCTTGGAAAAGTAGATATGGTAAATATATACGTTCCAATCCTCCCAAGGTGAGTCCCATGTTCAAGCGATCCATACTGGCCATAGCTCTTGCCACGACACCCGCGCTGGCGGACCCGCCAGTCATACAGAACGTCAACATCAAGAAAACCGGCGATACCTGGAACTTTGATGTGACCATCAAGCACACAGATACCGGCTGGGACGACTATGCCGATGGCTGGCGCATCGTGGATGGCGACGGCAAGGAACTGGGCCTGCGCAATCTGGCCCACCCCCATGTGAATGAGCAACCCTTCACCCGGTCCCTTTCAGGGGTCAGCATCCCCGAGGGGGTGACCGAAATCGGCATTCAGGCGCGCGATACGGTGAACGGCTGGTCACCCGATATCAAGCGCATCAAACTGCGTTAGGCTGCCTGCCCGTCAGATGCGGTGATACGGCCCGCCGGACAGGATGGATGCGGCACGGTACAATTGTTCGGCCAGCATCACCCTTACCAGCATATGCGGCCAGACCATCTTGCCGAATGACAGCCCGTGATGCGCCTTTGCGCGCAGGGCAGGATCTATCCCGTCGGCACCCCCGATGACAAAGGCAAGATCACTGGCCCCGCCATCGCGCCAGCCTGCCAGACGTTTTGCAAATTTCGGAGAAGTCTCAACGGTGCCGCGTTCATCCAGAACGCACAGGGTTGCCCCCTTTGGCAGCGCCTTTTCCAGCAGGACCGCCTCGGCGGACATGCCGCCGCCCTTGCGGTCATCCACTTCGATCACCTGGGCCGGGCCAAGGCTCAGCCCCCTGCCTGTCCGGTCGAACCGGGTCAGGTAGTCATCCACCAGATCCTTTTCGGGACCTTTGCGCAGGCGCCCGACGGCACAGATATGAACGCGCATCGCGCCGGTCCGGGCAGATCAGTTCTGAACTGCGGCCTCACCGCCCGCCATCCACATCTTCTCCAGCTGGTAGAAGTCGCGCACTTCGGGACGGAAAACATGTACGATGACATCGCCGGTGTCGATCAGAACCCAATCCCCGATGTCCTTGCCTTCCATTTTCGGCGTCACACCGAATTCATCCTTGATATTCTGCGCGAGCTTTTCGGCAATCGCCGAGACCTGCCGTGTGGACCGGCCGGAGCAGATGACCATGTAGTCGCCAATTGCCGTCTTCCCGCGCAGATCAATCTGCACGATGTCTTCGGCCTTGTCGTCTTGAAGAGAGTTGAGAACAGCAGCCAGCACAGCATCGCTTGTGGCCATATCAGCAGTGGCCGTCATGACAGCCGCCTGAGGGTTCGCAGCCAAAGCTGCGTTGGCTTGGGTTGACAGGACATTGTCCTCCTTTTCAATGCACCGTTTCCCCCGATGCTGGGTGACCCCAAATTAGCAATCCAGGGGTGACAATTCAATGACAACCGGGATTTGTCGGCATTTACCGGCCTTCCCGGCTGATGATGCCGCTTTCTCCGGCACCAAGATCTTTCAACAGGCCACGAAGTTCCTGCTCGAAACCACTCACAGCCAGCGCCCAATAGGCCGTTGTAAATGCCATCGTGGCGCCGGCAAAAACGAAACCGCCATAGCGGTTCTGCGCAGGCACAAAGGCGCCGGCATCGACCAGGGTCTGGTCCGGGCCAACCCGTGGCGGCATACGGTGCGCCGGGAAATCCTCGGGAAACACCAGGGCGTCCCAGTCCGGCCGGACCTGCCAGGCGTTGTTGATCACCACGATGTGATCGAAAAGGGATCTGTGCCAATCGGCAGCCTGCATGACATTTGGACCGGACCCGAGAATCAGAACAACCGGACCGCGTTCTGTCATGGAAATTCCCCCGGGCGCCGTGGCGTTTCAGCAAAATTACCCCTGTACCGGCGCAAAGCAAGTCAATCCTGTCCCGGGTTCCGGACGTTGCGCGACAGCGCCAGCTTGCTGTCTTCCAGCATCAGGACCTCGCGCTGCGGGAAGGGGATGGAAATGTTGTTTTCCTTGAATGCATCCCAAAGCGCCAGATAGACATTGCCGCGAATATTGGTCAGCCCGCCGGTGGGGTCCTTGATCCAGAACCGCAGGATGTAATCGACCGAACTGTCGCCAAAGCCGACGATGTGACAAACCGGCGCCTTGAAGCTGAGCACCCTTTCCACACCCGACGCAGCCTCGATCGCCAGTTTGCGGACCACATGGGGGTCATCGCCATAGGCCGTGCCGAAATAGATGTCCAAACGCACGAAATCATTCGAATGGGACCAGTTGACCACCTGCCCTGTGATCAGGTCCTCGTTCGGGATCAGGTATTCCTTGCCATCCCGCGTAACGACCGACGCATAGCGCGCGCCCAGAGTCTGGATCCAGCCGAATGTCTCTCCCAGTGAGATCACGTCGCCCGGCTTGATCGACTTGTCGATCAGGATGATGACGCCCGAGACAAGGTTCGACACCACCTTTTGCAGACCGAAACCAAGGCCGACACCGATGGCGCCCGACAGCACCGCAAGCCCGGTCAGGTCGATGCCGACCGCCTTGACCCCCATGAAGAATGCGAAACCATAAAGGGCAAGCTGGATGCCCTTGACCGCAAGCACCTGCATCGAAGGGCTTATTTCCTCGTTCTTTCTGATTGTGCTGGCGGTCGCCTGACTGACCAGCCGTGCAACCGTGAAAAGCGCGCCGATCACCACCAGCGCGGTGATCAAGGTCAGGACGGACAGGCGGAAATCACCGACTTCGATGGCAAGACCGTCCAGGAACGCCGCCACATCGTCCGAAATGTTGAGGAAATAGAGCGTCGCGTAGATCCACAAGGACCAGGTCACGATGCGGCGCAGCGGCCGGTTGCGCACGAGCTGCGCGGCAAAAGCAATGCCGACCCAGACAATCGCCAGGGTTGCCGCCAGACCGATCAGATAGGACCGCGATGGCCAGGTGACGTTCTGCATCACTGTGTGGACCATATAGGCCATCAGCGAGAACCAGATCAGGCCCAGCCTGCGGCGCACCTGCACGATCACCCGCAGCTGCCACTTTGCCCAGCCCTGCCGTGACCGCACCCAATTGCGGACGGCCTGATCGCTGAACCGGTGCAGGACCCATGCAACCAGCGCCAGCCCCAGCACGATCAGCACCTGGTTCTGCCGCCATCCCGGCTGGATCACCCCCGAAACAAATCCCATCGCGTTGATCCAGACGCTCTCAAGCGAACCCAGGAAATGTGCAAACGGGTCTGTGGGTTGATCCATGTCTTGCCTCGCTACCGTACCGGTTTCATGCTTGCACATTACCCCAATCCCCGCAACGGCGCGGGCCCTTTCGGGCGGCACCGGCCTGCATCAAGAGGTACCTTGCGGGAATCTGCGCGGTGCCTTATCTCATCCCCATGATACAGGTCTTTGATCAAACTGATCGCGCACGCCTGCGCGAACGCTTTTTCGGTGCCACGCATACGGTGCTGGCACGCCTATAAGCCTGCCCGCCGCGCAACCGCGCGGCCCTTTCGCCTGTTCCACACCACCAATACGGGAGAGGACCCATGTCCCCCAAAACGCTTTACGACAAAATCTGGGATGCCCACGTGGCCCACGAGGCCGAAGATGGCACCTGTCTGCTCTATATCGACCGTCACCTTGTCCACGAGGTGACAAGCCCGCAGGCCTTTGAAGGGCTGCGCATGACCGGTCGCACTGTCCGCGCACCGGACAAGACAATCGCGGTGCCGGATCACAACGTGCCGACCACCCTGGATCGCGCCAATGCCGAGACGATGACCGAAGACAGCCGTATCCAGGTGGCAGCGCTTGACACCAATGCAAAGGAATTCGGCCTGCATTACTATCCGGTGACCGATGTGCGTCAGGGCATCGTGCATATCGTCGGCCCGGAACAGGGCTGGACCCTGCCCGGCATGACCGTGGTCTGCGGCGACAGCCACACCGCGACGCACGGGGCCTTCGGGGCGCTGGCCCATGGCATCGGCACCTCGGAGGTGGAGCACGTGCTGGCCACCCAGACGCTGATCCAGAAGAAATCGAAGAACATGAAGGTCGAAATCACCGGCAAACTGGCACCGGGCGTCACTGCCAAGGACATCACCCTGTCCGTCATCGGCGCCACCGGCACGGCGGGCGGCACCGGCTATGTCATCGAATACTGCGGCGAGGCCATTCGCGAGCTGTCGATGGAAGGGCGCATGACCGTCTGCAACATGGCAATCGAAGGCGGCGCACGCGCGGGCCTGATCGCACCGGATGAAAAGACCTTTGAATATTGCAAGGGCCGCCCCCACGCACCGAAAGGCGCGCAGTGGGAAGCCGCGATGGACTGGTGGAAAACCCTCTTTTCTGACGACGATGCCCATTGGGACAAGGTGATCACGCTCAAGGGCGAGGACATCGCGCCGGTCGTGACCTGGGGCACCTCCCCCGAGGATGTGCTGCCCATCACCGCCAATGTTCCCGCCGCATCCGATTTCAAGGGCGGCAAGGTCGGGGCGGCTCAACGCTCGCTCGACTACATGGGGCTGACCGCCGGCACACCGCTGTCCGAAGTGGAAATCGACACCGTCTTTATCGGATCCTGCACCAACGGCCGGATCGAGGACCTGCGCGCCGCCGCTGCGATCCTCAAGGGCAGGAAGATCAAGGAAGGCCTGCGCGCCATGATCGTCCCCGGTTCGGGCCTTGTCCGTGCCCAGGCCGAGGAAGAAGGCCTTGCCGATATCTTCAAGGAGGCCGGGTTCGAATGGCGTCTGGCCGGCTGTTCCATGTGCCTGGCAATGAACCCCGACCAGCTGTCACCCGGTGAACGCTGCGCGGCCACCTCGAACCGCAACTTCGAGGGCCGTCAGGGCCGGGGGGGACGCACCCACCTGATGTCACCCGCCATGGCAGCGGCAGCGGCGATCACCGGCAAGCTGACCGATGTTCGGACCATGATGTAACACCGGTGCCAGCCGAATCCCGGCTGGCATACCGGACATCGGAAGGAAGAAATGCTATGAAACCCTGGCTTACACTTGTCCTCATGGGCGTCGTGCTGATCATCGGCGGCATTCTTGCCATCGCGAATCCGCTCGCTGCTTCGATCGCGGTCACCACCCTGGTCGCTATCTTTTTCCTGCTGGGCGGCATCCTGCAGCTTTGGCTGCTGTTCAAGTCCGGGACAGGTTTTGACGGTGCGCTGAACTGGATCATCGCCCTGATCACCCTTGTGGTTGGTGTCTGGCTACTGGCCAACCCGCTGGAGGGCACGATTTCCCTGGCCATCGTCGTCGGCGTGGGTTTTGTCATCTCCGGCATCGCGCGGATCATCTGGGCAACTCGGGCAGGCCGGGACACGCCTTCTTATGTGCCGCTCCTGCTGTCCGGCGCTGCCTCGCTTCTTGTGGGTGTCGTGATCTTTTCCGACTTCCAGTCGCTGGCAACTCAACTGCTGGGGCTTCTGCTGGGCATTCAACTGGTCATGGACGGCGTCGGTTTTGCCGCCGTCGGCCTTGTCCTGCGCAACCGGCAGCCATGAAAGCCATCACATCAAAAGCACCTCTGACAGGTGCATCCAACTATCTGGCCCCCTCTCTGCGTGGCCCTGAAACAGGAGTTCATTTCAATGGACAAGTTTGACACCCTCACCGGCATTGCGGCACCAATGCCCATGATCAATATCGACACCGACATGATCATCCCCAAGCAGTTTCTGAAAACCATCAAGCGCTCTGGCCTTGGGGTGAACCTGTTCGACGAGATGCGGTACGACGACAACGGCAATGAAATTCCGGATTTCGTCCTGAACAAACCGCAATACCGCGATGCGGAAATCCTTGTGGCCGGTGACAACTTCGGTTGCGGATCGTCGCGTGAACATGCCCCCTGGGCGATCAAGGATTTTGGCATCCGCTGCGTGATTGCCCCCTCCTACGCCGATATCTTCTACAACAACTGCTTCAAGAACGGCATTCTGCCCATCGCCCTGCCGCAGGAACAGGTCGATGTCCTGATGAAGGACGCAGAGAAGGGCGCGAATGCACGCATGACCATCGACCTCGAAGCGCAAACCGTCACAACATCTGACGGAGAGACCTTTTCCTTCGAACTCGACTCCTTCAAGAAACACTGCCTGATGAACGGCCTCGACGATATCGGCCTGACCATGGAAAAAGCCGCCGCCATCGACAGTTTCGAAACAGCCGTCGCGCAAAGCCGGCCCTGGGTCTGACAGGCGCTGAATATTTCAGCAGAGTTTTCAAAGCACTTGTGGGCGATACCATTTCGCCCACAAGATATGGATCGCGCCATTTTCCTGCCCGAAAATAGATGCAAGATGGCACCACCCCTGCCCTCAAAAAGCCCCAAGGTTTAAGTTCTGTTCATCAATAGTCTTGAGGATTGAGACGAAAGAAGGCACAAATTGGGCGATAATGAGGCAGGCCCCCAAACCCCGGGGCCAGCAAGTTGGGACAAGTACGCGGCAATGCACCGCGGCTGGCCAGTTTGGAAGGGAAAACTAGTGATCGGACGGATGACAGGCGCCGCGGCGCGTGGTCTCTTTGTGGCCCTGTTGGTATTGCTGCCAGCGCTTGTGCTTCCGGGCGTGGCTGCCGATTCCACACAGATCTCCGTTCTCATTGCTCTGCTGGCCGCTTTCCTGACCTTTGTCGAATACAATTCCAACTTTCCCAGCATCATGGAATTCCGCGATGCGCCGCCTTTCAACCGGCTGCGCTTTGCCTCGCTCTTCGTGACGGTGCTGCTGCTGAGCATGATCTTGCGGGGCGCGACCGAGCCGACGTTGCTGACCGGCGCCTTGACCTCCGTCGGGACAATCATCGGCAATGCCGTCGACTTTCCCTATTCGCCGGTGCGCCTTGTGGTCCTGATGCTGCCGGAATCCGTCAGCCCCGAACTGGTTGCCTCCGTGCGGACTTCCGCCGGGCTCGCCTATCTGATTTCGCTGGTGGCAATGACCGCCTTCCTGATCCTTGTCCGCGTGATGAACTGGCCCGCCCGCAAAGGTATTTTCAACGTATGGGTCAACCTTCCCCTGTTCGACCCGACGGTTGGGGGCGACGTTGTATACCGCCTGCAACGCGATGCCCGCGTGAATATCGCATTGGGTTTCCTGTTGCCCTTTATCATCCCCGCTCTGGTCAAGGCGGCGTCCGACCTGATAGACCCGATCACATTGCAAAATCCGCAAACCCTGATCTGGACAATCAGCGCATGGGCCTTTCTGCCTGCCAGCATGATCATGCGTGGCCTTGCAATGGGCAAGGTCGCCGACATGATCGAAGACAAGCGTCGCCGCACCTACGCCGACGCGGATACCCCATTCCAGACTGCGTGATTGCCCTTTTCCTCTGCCTGATCTGCAGCGTCTCGGCTGCATCGGCCGAGAGCGTCCGGATTGCCACCTACAACACCGAACTTGCGCGCGAGGGCCCTGGCCTCCTGCTGCGGGACATTCTGAAGGGTGACGATCCGCAGGTCGTCGCCGTGGTCGACGTGCTGGTCGCCGCCCGCGCCGATATCCTGGTTCTTCAGGGTATGGATTATGACCTGGAAGGGCGCGCCCTGGAGGCCCTTGCCGCGCAGCTCAAGGCGCGTGGCCTGACCTATCCCTACCGATACGCAGGCCCGCCCAATGCAGGCCTGATGACAGACCTGGACCTGGATGGCGACAGCAGAGTTGGCGGGCCGGGTGATGCCCAGGGTTTCGGTCATTTCTTTGGCCAGGGGGCCATGGCGATACTGTCCCGCTTTCCGATCAGACAGTCAGAAGTGCAGGATTATTCGACCCTGCTCTGGCGCGATCTGCCAGGGGCGCTTTTGCCCGGAACGCGGCAGGCGCCTTTCCCAAGTGCCGAGGCACTGGCGATACAGCGCCTGTCCAGCAACGGGCATTGGGTGGTGCCCATTGCACATCCCGCCCTGGGGCCCATTCACATTCTCACATATCACGCCGCGCCCCCGGTCTTTGACGGGCCGGAAGACCGCAATGGCAGACGCAACCACGATGAGACAGAATTCTGGCGGCAGTATCTTGATGGTCAATTCGGCCCCCCGCCTGCTGCACGTTTTATCCTGACCGGCGACGCGAACCTTGATCCGAACCGGGGGGATGGACGCAGCATCGCCATACGCCGGTTGCTGGGCGACGCACGTCTGCAAGACCCTTTGCCGGAACAGGCCACCGTGAACTGGCCGCAAACCGGGCCGCTGCGGGTGGACTACGTCCTGCCCTCTGCCGATTGGACCGTCATCGGATCAGGGATCACCGCGCCCAATCCGGAGGCAAGCCGCCATCAGCTTGTTTGGGTCGAATTGGGGACCTGATACCGGCCACCTGCCAAGCCCAACTTGACCCGCCGCGCCGGGCAGGCTACGCCGCCTGAAACATGATCTTTCAGGAGCATCCAATGGCAAATCCCACCCTGTTAATCCTCGCTGGTGACGGCATCGGACCGGAAGTCATGGAGCAGGTCACCCGCGTGATCGACTGGTTCGGCGCGAAACGCGATCTTGCCTTCGATGTCGAACATGATCTGGTCGGCGGCGCCGCATATGACAAGCATGGCACCCCGCTGCATGACGATACGATGGCCAAGGCGCTGGCGGCAGACGCCGTCCTTCTTGGCGCAGTGGGTGGTCCGAATTACGACAACCTTGATTTTAGCCTGAAACCTGAACGCGGCCTGTTGCGCCTGCGCAAGGAGATGGACCTGTTCTCAAACCTGCGCCCGGCACAATGCTTTGATGCGCTGGCTGATTTCTCCTCGCTGAAAAAGGACGTGGTCGCCGGGCTCGACATCATGATCGTGCGCGAGCTGACATCGGGCGTCTATTTCGGGGAACCGCGCGGCATCTTCGAGGAAGGCAACGAACGCGTCGGCATCAACACTCAGCGCTACACCGAATCCGAAATCGAACGTGTGGCCCGGTCAGCCTTCGAACTGGCGCGCCGCCGCGGCAACAAGGTCTGCTCGATGGAGAAGGCCAACGTGATGGAATCGGGCGTGCTTTGGCGTGAAGTCGTTCAGCGCGTGCGCGACGCGGATTATCCGGATGTTGAACTGAGCCACATGTACGCCGACAACGGCGCGATGCAGCTTGTCCGCGCGCCCAAACAGTTCGACGTGATCGTGACAGACAACCTGTTCGGCGACATCCTGTCCGATTGCGCCGCGATGCTGACCGGGTCGCTGGGCATGCTGCCCTCCGCCTCGCTTGGCGCGCCGAATGCCGATGGCCAGCCCAAGGCCCTCTACGAACCCGTTCACGGCTCCGCCCCTGACATCGCGGGACAGGGCAAGGCGAACCCGATTGCCTGCATCCTCAGCTTCGCCATGGCGCTGCGCTATTCCTTTGACCAGGGGGACGAGGCGACGCGGCTGGAACAGGCGGTCGAAAAGGTTCTGGCCGATGGCGCGCGCACCGCGGACCTGATGGGTCCTGACGGCGGCACACCTATTTCCACCACCGAAATGGGTGATGTGATCCTGGCAGCACTGGACGCCAGCCTGTGACGGCTGTGGCTTAACGTGATGCACAGCGCTTGCGCAGGCCCACCAAATATTCTGCGCAAGCCGGCGAATTGCCCAGTCGGCCCTTTACGCTGCACCCTGGCAATACTAACTCGGCGACATGCCCGAGGCGATCGTGACCAGTGAAAATCACCAGCAGGTCCGCAGCACCACCCTTAGGGGGGTGCTGATGGGGCTGCTGGCCTTTGCGCTCTATGCCAGCCACGATGCGGCGATCAAATCGCTTGGCAGCACCTATTCGCCATTCCAGATCGTTTTCTTTGTGGTGCTGCTGAGCTTTCCGATGGTGACGCTGATGCTGGTCAGTGACACGAAGGCAGAGAACCTGCGCCCACGCGATCCGTTTTGGGCGGGGGTGCGCACCGCTGCCGTCGTGATCGGCGGTTTCTGCGCGTTTTACGCCTTTGCCGTCCTGCCCCTGGCCGAGACCTATGCAATTCTCTTTGCCTCGCCATTGATCATCACGGTCCTGTCCGTCCCCCTGCTGGGAGAGGTCGTGCGCGTGCACCGCTGGCTCGCTGTCCTTGCCGGCCTGATCGGGGTACTGGTGGTGCTGCGGCCGGGGTCGGCCGAATTGGGCCTTGGCCATCTGGCCGCACTGGTATCCGCCTTTGGCAGCGCCCTTGCGGCTGTCGTGATGCGCAAGATCGGCGCGCGGGAACGGCGAGAGGTCCTGCTGCTTTATCCGCTGCTGGCCAATTTCGGTGTGATGCTGTGCATCCTGCCGTTTGTCTATGTTCCGATGCCCCTTGCCGATCTCGGCCTTGTGCTGCTGATCGCCCTGCTTGCCGTCACCGCGATGAGCCTGATGATCCGTGCCTATACCCTCGCCGATGCAGCCATTGTTGCCCCGATGCAGTACAGCCAAATCCTCTGGGCCACGCTGTTTGGCTGGCTGTTCTTTGCGGAAACCTCGGACCTGACGACATTCATCGGAGCGGGAATCATCATCGCCAGCGGCGGCTATATCGTTCTGCGCGAAGCAGGCGGCGGCACATCGGAACATCTGCCCGTGCTGAACAACCTCAGCCGCAGGCCGGAAATGGGCGGTATGCCCCGCCTCAGCCTGATCGCACGCAAGACTGTCGCAAGTGTAAGAGAACAATTGCCAAGGCAGCGCCACTAAGCTATGTGGCGCGCATCGGTCGGGCTGTAGCGCAGCCTGGTAGCGCACCTGCTTCGGGAGCAGGGGGTCGGAGGTTCGAATCCTCTCAGCCCGACCAATAACAAGATTTCATCAGGTAAGACCGGTTTTCAAAGGTTCATCACCTGAACAGACAGCCGTCATTGCAGAGCCTCAAAGCGTGCCTTCAGATCAGACTGCGCGCTGCGGTATGGCCCGGGGCCATAGCTGACCCGGGAAACACCGGTTTGCGCAACATCCCGGATTGAGGTCAGATCCCCCATCATCATGACGTTCACGGGCAGGCTCACGGCATCCACGATTCTTTTGATGAGCCGAGCGGCGCCAAGCCCAGGGATAAAGAACCCATTGGCACCTGCATCCTTGTATGCGGCTTCGCGCCTGATGGCTTCATCGATCAGACCATCGTGCTCGGATGGGTCAGAGCCAAGAAAAAGATCCGTCCGCGCGTTGATGAACAGATCGACACCTTCCTGCTCGGCGGCACTGCGGATGGCCGTGATCCGCTGCACCTGATCCTGAATGGAAAAAAGCCCATCGCCCTGCACAATCTGATCTTCGAAATTGATCCCGATGGCACCTGCCTGAATGATCCGGCGCACATTTTCTGCAACTTCGCCAGGTGCAGCGGCATAGCCACTTTCAAAATCTACCGTGAGAGGAAGATCGACCGAGACTGCAATACGCTCAACCAGTTGAGCGACCAGATCCAGCGGGATGGTTTCCCCATCTGCAAATCCATGCGCTGCCGCCATCGACCAACTGCCGGTTGCGATCGCCTTTGCACCCGCTCTCTCCACCGTCCGCGCACCGCCTGCGTCCCAGATGTTATAGAGGACCAGCGGATCGCCCTTTACGTGCATTGTCCTGAACTGAGCACTCTTTACTGCATGATCCTTCATTCTGCGTTGTCCTTTGAGGTTGTTTTGAAGTGTCGTTCGAGTTCGAGAAGTTTTTGTTTGCGCCAAAGCCCGCCGCCATATCCCGTCAGTGATCCATCCGCACCAAGGACCCTGTGACAAGGTACGACAAGCGCAATCTGATTGGCACCATTTGCACGCGCAACGGCGCGGGTCGCCGAGGGCCGCCCGAGCCGATTGGCGAGCTCGGAATAGCTGCGGGTCACGCCGGGTGGGATCTGCAACAATTCAGCCCAGACACTTCGGGCAAAAGCAGAGCCTCCGAAAGCCAGCGGGGTCGAGAACCGGGCGGAAGTTCCGTCAAAAAAGGCGTCCAGTTCGCTTTTGATCTGCGCGCCGGGGCCGGTTTTTCCGATACCGATCTTGCCCTTGGCAAAGGTATCCAGTTTGCCAAGCTCTGTTTTCAATGCCTTGCGATCCAGAAACTCCAGCAGATGCAGCCGGGACGTGCTGCAAACCGAAATCATGTTGCCCAGCGGCGTTTCGATCCAGTCGGCAAAAAGAAGCGGTGTGCTGTCCAGCCTGCCTGGCGCGCGCCCCAGAAGCCTGGAAAAGGACGCACGGAATGCGCTGGGAGAGTCGAAGCCTGCATCCAATTGCGCATCAATGACCTGCCCGCCTCCGGCAATCGTCTCAAATCCATCCCGCAATCGCCGCTGTCGCGCCATCTCAAGAAACGTCATGCCGAACTGGCGTTTGAAGCTTCTTCGGACCGTCGAAAGATCGAACCCCATGCGTTCTATGTCCTGCTCCGACCAGCGATATGTCGACCGCTCGTCCAATGCCGCCAAAAGCGCGGTGATCGACGGATCGGCAGAGGCCATCGGCTGCAGCGGGTGACATCTTTTGCAAGGACGAAAGCCTGCTTCCAGGCAAGCGCCGACCGACGGATAGAAGGTGCAATTCTGCGGCTTTGGCTTGCGCGCGGGACAGGTCAGGCGGCAGAAAACACCTGTTGTGGACACGCCGACATAGGCTTGCCCGTCATAGGCGGCGTTGCGGGCCAATAACGCCTGATAAAGCGTGCTGTGATCTGGAAGGTCAAAAAGCATCCTTGGAATATACCACCCTTGCAGGCCCCGCGCCGCCGGAAATCAGGCGTCTATTGTGGTGTTCTGAGAACCGGCAAAACATGGCGAAAATCACGCCACATAAGGCAGCATTCCACCTGGGATCCGCGCCGGACCGGCAGCTTTCTGGCAAGAATCACCCGTCGTTGACCCGCAATCCCATCGCTTCTGGTACGGACAATCGGGCCAATTCCCGGCAAATACATGGCATGGGGGAGCCAGGCAATTGTGGCATTGTCGCCGCTCGCTGCCCAGTGCCGGGACTCTGGCCAGATTGGCGCGTGGCGGTGGAGAGTTACGCTATTTTTAGAGAAAACCTGCCTATCTTTTGAGGAGGATTGAGGCGAAATATTGACCAGACCAAGGCCGCACTCTGGGGCGGCGCTGATCAAATGGGGGCACATTTGAGAGGTTCACGACAATGGCAACAAGATCAACGCCACCCGAAATGCGTAGACTGACAGCATCCATCCGCGGCTTTGGCCGCAGCGAAGATGGATCCATTACGATCTTTGCCTGTTTCATGGTTCTCTGCATGCTGATGATCTGCGGCATTTCCGTCGACGTGATGCGTCACGAGATGGACCGCAGCCGCCTTCAGGCCACTGCGGACCGCGCCGTGCTTGCCGCGACCGCGCTGAACCAGCGCCTCGCCCCCGAAGATGTGGTGGCGGATTACTTCACAAAATCCGGCATCCGCGACTTCATGTCGAACGTCGAGGTCAGCGAGGGGCTCAGCTTTCGCACGGTGACCGTGGGTGCGTCGACCACCATGACCACTCAGTTCATGGATTACTTCGGCGTCGAAACGCTGAATGTCCCCGCCCTTGCCACCGCCGAAGACCGTGTGCCGAATGTGGAGATTTCGCTGGTCCTTGATATCTCCGGGTCGATGCGTTTCTCCAACCGCATGAATGATCTGCGGCCTGCCGCAGCGGATTTCCTCGACATTGTGCTGGATGACGCCAATGCCCAGAAAACCTCTGTCACCCTTGTTCCCTATGCGGGCCAGACAAACCCCGGCCCTTTCATGTTCGACCGCCTGAACGGGGAACGCTATCCCGCAATGGCCATGGATGAGGCCGACGGTGGCATCCCGGAGCACCTCAGCCATGGCGAACTGCCACAAGATGCCATCGGCGGTGTCGGGCCGGATCAGAACACGCGCTACGTCTATCCCAACGTCTCTTCCTGCCTGGACATCGGGACCGGCGGCTTTTCCTCGGCAGAACTGCCATCGGGCATGCTTTACCCGCAGACGCCGCATTTCATGAACTGGGACATTGCCGGCGACGTGATGGACTGGGGCTGGTGCCCGCAGGATCAGACCTCGATCCAATACCTCAGCAATGACCGCGCCGACCTGAAAAATCTGATCAACAACATGCGGATGCATGACGGTACCGGCACACATTACGCGATGAAATGGGCCGTCTCCATGCTTGACCCCTCGTCGCAGGACGATGTGACCGCGCTGGCTAATGCAGGTCTTGCGGCACCTGAATTCATCGGGCGGCCGGCATCCTATGGTGACAGCACAACGCAAAAGTACATCATCCTGATGACAGACGGCCAGATCACCGAACAGGTGCGCCCCATCGACACGATGGACGTTGAAAACCCGGTGCTTGAGCTGCAAAGGGGTCGGCACAACGAACGCGAAACGATCACCTCAGCGGGCACCAACGTCGACAGCTTCTTTCAGCAATGTGACCTCGCCAAAAGCAGGAGCCCGCGCCCGATCATCGTCTATACGATTGCCTTCGAGGCACCGGGAACGCCGGAACAGCAGATGCGCGATTGCGCCTCCTCCCCGTCTCACTTTTTCAAGGCAGACGGCGACAGCATCGCGGATGTCTTCGAGGCCATCGCCTATCAGATCCGGCAGCTGCGGCTGACCCAATAGCCGTTTCCCGGACACGACCCCCGCCGCCGGGCGCCATCGGGTGGACAGTGATCAGAACTGTCCGCCCGAATGGCGTGACCGGGTTCTATCGGTTCTGTAAAAAGCTGGTGACCCCGGCAGGATTCGAACCTGCAACCTGCCCCTTAGGAGGGGGCTGCTCTATCCAGTTGAGCCACGGGACCGCCGGGGAAGGGTCTAGCGCAGTGCGGCGGGCTTGTCATCGGCAGAAACGAAAACAAAGCCTGCGCTTGATCGTTGCCCATGCTTCGCGCTAACTGGTTGCTGAGTAATCAGGAATGAAAATTTGACCACATCTTCCAAACGGCCGCTTACCCTCCGCGATGTATCCGAGGCCTGTGGCGTCTCGGAAATGACCGTGAGCAGAGTTTTGCGCAAGAGGGGGGATGTATCGGAAGCCACACGCAACCGGGTGCTGGCGGCGGCAAAGGAGCTGGGATACGTGCCAAATCAGATTGCTGGGTCGCTGGCCTCTCAACGGGTGAACCTGGTGGCGGTCATCATCCCGTCGCTGTCCAATATGGTTTTTCCCGAAGTTCTGAATGGCATCAATCAGGTCCTTGAGGACACGCCGCTGCAACCCGTGGTCGGCGTAACGGACTACCTGCCCGAAAAAGAGGAACGGGTGCTTTACGAAATGCTGTCGTGGCGGCCATCGGGGGTGATTATCGCCGGGCTGGAACATTCTGACGCGACCCGCGCCATGCTCAAGAACGCGGGCATTCCCGTGGTTGAGATCATGGACACTGACGGCCGGCCCGTTGACGCGATGGTGGGTATCTCGCATCGCCGCGCGGGGCGCGAGATGGCCAATGCGATCCTCAAGGAAGGATATGAGCATATCGGCTTCATGGGCACCAAGATGCCGCTGGACCACCGCGCGCGCAAACGGTTCGAAGGCTTCACGGAAGCACTGGCCAAGGCGGGCGTCGAGATCGAGGATCGCGCGTTCTATTCCGGGGGGTCCGCGCTGGCCAAAGGTCGGGAAATGACGCAGGAGATGCTGGAACGCTCTCCGGACCTGGATTTCCTGTATTACTCCAACGACATGATCGGCGCAGGCGGCCTGTTGTATCTGATTGACCAGAAAATCGACATCCCGGGCCAGATCGGCCTGGCCGGCTTCAACGGGGTCGAGCTGTTGCAGGGGTTGCCACGGCAACTGGCGACGATGGACGCCTGCCGGAGCGAGATTGGCCAGGCGGCGGCAAAGATCGTTCTGAACTACACCTCCGAGACACCGGACCCGGATGTGCCGACGCAGGTGACCATGACGCCGACCCTGTCGTACGGGGACACCCTGCGCCGCCATCGCCGCTGACCATGCTGACCCTGGGCAATGGCCAGGCGCGGCGGATATTCCTTGACCGGCACCGCCTGTCCGACCCCCCTGTCGGCGAAGCAAGGGGTGCGGCACTGCACGGGCTGATCCATGACCTTGGCTTTGTGCAGCTGGACAGCATCAACACCGTGGCCCGCGCGCATGACCTGATCCTGTTTTCGCGCAGGCAACGATACCGGCCGAAGGCGCTCAAGAACCTGTACGAACGTGACAGGGCGCTGTTCGAACACTGGACACATGATGCGGCTGTCATACCGATGGATTTCTATCCGCAGTGGAATCTCAGGCGCCAGCGCGACGCCGAAAAACTGCGCGCGCGGTGGCGCAACTGGCGGCGTGACGGGTTTGAGAAACGGTTTCAGAACGTGTTGGACCAGATCGCAGCCGAGGGGCCGCTGTGTTCATCCGATGTCGGAAAGGATGAAGCACGCGGGTCCGGCGGCTGGTGGGACTGGCACCCTTCCAAGACAGCACTGGAATATCTGTGGCGCTCTGGTGCGCTTTGTGTGGTCGGGCGCGACGGGTTCAAGAAACGCTATGACCTGACGGAGCGGGTGATCGAGCAGCATCTGCACGACCCCGCGAATTTCCCCGATGTTGCGGCCACGATCGACTGGTGCTGCGATCAGGCCCTGGCGCGACTGGGGTTTGCCACCCATACCGAGATCGCCGCCTTCTGGGATCATGTCACCCCGGCAGAGGCCCGCGACTGGTGCGCAGAGGCACTGGCAGCAGGCGCGCTGGAACAGGTGCAGGTCACCGGTGCGGACGGGTCCGTCAAACTCGCCTATGCGCGGCCAGGCCTTGATCAGGATCCGGCAGGCAACAAGGAGCCCACCAGCCGTTTGCGGGTGCTCAGCCCCTTTGATCCGGCCCTGCGGGACCGCAATCGCGCAGAACGGCTGTTCGGGTTCAACTACCGGATCGAGGTCTTTGTGCCGGAAGCGAAACGCACCTTTGGCTACTACGTTTTTCCCATTCTCGAAGGCGACCGCATTGTTGGCCGTGTCGACATGAAGGCCTTTCGCGACGAGGATGTCTTGCGCGTCCGCGCGCTGTGGCCAGAGGGCAGGACACGCTGGGGCAGCGGACGGCAACGCGCCTTCGAGGCTGAACTGGAAAAACTGTGCAAGCTTGCCGGTGTCAGCGGGGTCGCTTTTGAGGACGGCTGGCTGCGTCCCTCAGCGCAGAACTATCTCTGACAGATCGGCGGCAGCGGATCTGAGCCGGTCCAGATGCGCCTCCAGGTCGCCGATGCTGACACGCTGCGTCGGCGCATGGATGGAAAGTGTGGACATCAGCCGCTGCTGATCGTCCCAGATCGGAACGGCGACAGCGACCATGCCTTCCATGAACTCCTCGTCATCGGTGGAATAGTCACGCTTGCGCACCTCTTCGATGGCGCGATGCAGGACATCGGGATCGGTGAGTGTTCTTGATGTCTGCGGTTCCAGCGCTGCTGACGACAGGTATTTGCCCAACATCCGTGGCGGCAGTGTAGACAGGTACATCTTGCCGCTGGCGGTACAATGAAAGGGAACCGTGGTGCCGACGGGCAGTTGAATGCGCAGCGGCCATTTCGTCTCGACCCGGTCGAGATAGACCATCCCGTCCCGGTCCGGCATCGCGACGTTGCAGGTTTCGCCAACGTCTTCGGTCAGCGCGTTCAGCACCGCCAGCCGTACCGTCCGCAACCGGCTGGAGGACAGGACATTGACCGAAAGCTTGCGCAGCCGCTGCCCCGCGGAATAGGACCGTCCGTCAATGTCGCGCTGAAGGAACCCCTCCTGCTCAAGCCTGTGGAACAGCCGATGCACCGTGGGTTTCGGCAATCCCAGAACTTCGTTCGCGGCGGTGGGCGTCATCGGTGCCCCGACACGCGCGATCTCTTCCAGCAAGAGCAACAGGCGCAAATTGGTCGGTATCGCCTTTTCGCGTTCGCCGACATCATCCATTGCGCTTCATCCGTCCGGGTTATGCCGCACACCGATCAGTTCCAGAAGGTAAGAGCCCCGAACCACATCGGAATATGCTCGTACAGGTAACCGCCGGACAGCAGCGTTTTCGATAGAGAGGGGAAATACGCGACTGCGATCCACACTGCAACAAGCGATCCAAGATACATCGTCGCGTAACGCAGCAAGCGGAAATAGGGCACACCTGTCACGCCGGAAGCGACGTAGAGGTTCAGCCCGTAGGGTGGCGTGATAAACCCGATGGAGGCACCAACAAGGAAGATCACCGCAAACTGGATCGGATCGACACCCACGGAATGGGCGATGGGTGCGAGAATAGGGGCAAGAATGATCGTCACCGGCAGGGATTCCAGGATCATGCCCGCGACAAAAACGATGGCCATCGCCGTGAACAGCACCGGGTAATAGCCGCCCATGCCCGTCACGAAGCCCGAGATCACCGATTGCGCGCCCAGCAGCGACAGGATCTGCTGCATTATCACGCTGACGGCGATCAGCGGTGCAAGGATGCCGGTGATCTGTGCCGACCGCACCACGATGGCGGGGATATCAAGCGGCGTGAACCCTTCGACAACCACCATGGAGACGAGCGATTTCTCCTCCACCGGGGTGTCGGGCTTGCTGCCCATCAGCTTGTTCAGGGGCCAGGACAGCACCCCCACGATGATGCAGAAACCCACCGTGACCCCTGCCGCCTCGGTCGGAGAGAACTTGCCGGTGTAGATGCCCCAAAGCACCAGACCGATGGCAAAGAAACCCAGCCAGGCACCAACGGCAGTCTTGAAGACGCGCCACGGGCTCAGCGCGATCAGGAAACCCCATTTGTTCACGGTGCATATGATGAAACATGCCGCCATCATTGCCAGGACCATCAGGGTGCCGGGCACAATGCCTGCGATGAACAGATCAGAAATCGGCAGGTTCATCAGGAACCCGTAGACGATAAAGATGATCGACGGCGGGATGATGATGCCGACCGTGCCGCCTGCCGCCGCTGTCGCTGCGGAAAACCGTTCGTCATAGCCGCCCTTGACCATTTCGGGATGCAGCATGGACCCGATGGTCGCCGTGGTGGCGGAGTTCGACCCGGAAATCGCCGCGAATAGCCCGCAGGCCCCGATGGAGGCCATGGCAAGCCCGCCGCGCATCCAGCCCAGACAGGCATAGGCGAAATCCGACAACCGCCGGGCAATCCCCGATTTGTTGATCAGGTCCCCCGTCAGGATGAACAGCGGCATCGCCAACAGGGCAAAGCCCTTGTTGAAGACGTTCAGCAGTTCCGCACCGGTGTTATCCAGCGTCAGCCCCATGACAAAGGAACAGCCGACAACCCAATAGAAGATGACCAGCAACACCGGCGTGCCCAGCATGAACAACAGCGTGACACCCAGCGAAATCAGTGTGATCCAGGTCCCGTCGGTCATCAGACATCCCCCCCGATGACAGCTTGCTGGATCAGCGGCCGACCCTCGCGATAATTGCGCAGATCCTCCAGCAGGTTCTCGATCACCCGGCCGGCCATCAGGATAAAGGCCACGGGCACCGTGATCAGGAACATCCATTGCATCAGATTGTCGGTCCCCAGCACGATCTGGAAGTTGTTATAGCTGTTGACCGTGACCCGCGCGGTCGTGGTGACGACGATGATGCAAAAGCCCATCCACAACACCGCATCCAGGATCAGTGTCAGGATTTGCAGCTTTGGCGGCATGTTGGCGCGGAATTCGGCAAAGCTGAGATGGGTCCGCAAGCGCACGTTGAACGCGCAGCCGAACCAGGCCATCACCATGAACAGCAGCGGCGGGACAGTGGTGGACCAGGCCACCTGCCCGTGCCAGGCCTGTGGTATCCACCAGATGTCCGCAGCAAAGCGCTGAATCACCCCGACAAAAATGATCAGGGCAATGACGATATAGGTCCAGACCACGATGGTCCGTTCCAGGTGCCGGTCAAGAAAGGGAACCGCCCGGTACATGTAATAGACCAGGATGCCGCCCAGTACCGTCATGGTGCCGAACACCCACCAGGCCGCCTCCGACCGATAGGCCTGTACGCTCGAATAATCTATGTCGCCGCTCAGGGTTGACGTGATGATCGTGGTTGCGTCCGCCCAGATGGACATCTGCCTTCCTCCCCGGAAAATGCATTGCGCCATCCCTCCCGATGGCGTGGTGCTATCAAACCGGCCCCTGAGGGGCCGGTCCCTACATCGTTCAATTCATGTCGGCCGGGTTCAGGCCTTCCACCAGCGCCGCGGCTCCACGTTTTCGGGCAGTGTATCGACGGGGATCTGACGGGCAATGTCATAGATTTCCTGATAGGTATCCAGACCACCGGCCCAACCGTTCAGACGCTCGCGCCATTCTTCCCAAAGCTGCGGCTGATACTGGGGCGAACACATTTCCTCGGCCATCTTGATCTGATCGTCGGGCAGGAAGACGTTGCGCACGTTGTTCTCGGCAAAGATCGTGCCGGGCAGCTGCGGGTCAGAGAAACCGACGGTCTTGACCAGAGCGGCCTCGTTCGCGGCCTGCACGTGAATCTGCGTCAGATAGGCCGATTCCATCACCGCATCCTGCAGCGCACCATCCAGGCTGTCGAAGGCCGCGACGGACATCGCGGTATGCTCCGTTCCGCAGAAGAACTTGAGGTCGACCGATTGCGACACCACGGGCGACATATTGGCATAGGCCACGGCCGAGGCCCATGTCTCCGCCCCGTCGATCAGCCCCTGCTTGAGACCGTCGAGTGTCTCTTCCCAGGCCACCGGCACCGGGTTGAGGTTCAGCGCCTGCATCGCGATGCGGCCCAGCTGGGTTCCGGTCACGCGGTTCTTGGTGCCAAACATTTCCTCCAGCTTGGTGATGGCAGGCTTGTCCTGCCAGCCCAGCCCCATCTGGATGCCGCGCAGCTCGCAATGGCTGAACAGGAACTTCAGACCGTGACGCTTCTCATAGGGGTCGCGCAGCAGCTTGACCGACTCCGGGCTGTAGAGGAAATGGTACTGCGCCGCGCGGGACGGGAACATATAGGCATAGTCCAGCACGTTGAGATAAGGCGCGCCACCGGCGGAGTTCTGTGTCGAGGCAGCGTAGATGTCCACGATGCCCTGCTGCGCCTTCTCCACACAGGAAGTCTGACCGCAGATCTGGTTGTCGCCGATGAATTCGACCCGGATCTCCCCATCGGTCCGGCTTTCCAGGTCACGGGCGAATTCCAGACACCCGGCGCGTTCGATCAGCAGGTTGCGGGCGTTGAACCCGGAGGCGCCGAACTTGAACGTGACCTTGGGCTCTTTCGCGAACCGCTTTTCATAGGTCGATTCGGCAGCTTTCGCGAGATTGCCGAGGCTCATCGCGCCGCCGAAGGTACCCGCCGCAAGCAGGGTCGACGACATGCCGTACTGCCCAGCCAACCTGAACAAATCACGACGGGAAATGCCTTTCAGTTTCTCCTGAACACTCATTTTGGTTCCTCCCATTCAAGTGCTATTGTCAATTATTGAGACTTTTTGTTTCAAAAAACACTAGTATGGAAACGCGCATCTGTATACAAATTTCTTCACCGTGCGGAGGAGCAGTGGCATGAAAGCGGACTATATTGTGATCGGGGCAGGTTCAGCCGGATGTGTGCTGGCCAATCGTCTTAGCGCGGACCCGAAGAACTCCGTGATCCTGCTCGAAGCGGGCGGGCGCGATCTCAATCCCTGGATCCACATCCCGGTCGGCTACTTCAAGACGATCCACAATCCCTCCGTTGACTGGTGCTACAAGACCGAACCCGATCCCGGCCTCAACGGGCGGTCCATCGAATGGCCGCGCGGCAAGGTGCTGGGCGGTTCTTCCTCGCTCAACGGATTGCTCTACGTCCGTGGACAGCCGCAGGATTATGACCGCTGGCGTCAGATGGGCAACACGGGCTGGGGGTGGGACGACGTTCTGCCGCTGTTCAAGCGGGCCGAGAACAATGAACGCGGTGCCGATGCCTTTCACGGGGACAAGGGGCCGCTGTCGGTCTCCAACATGCGCATCCAGCGCCCGATCACCGACGCCTGGGTCGCGGCGGCACAGGCGGCAGGCTATCCATTCAACCCCGACTACAATGGCGCGACACAGGAGGGTGTCGGCTTTTTTCAACTGACATCACAGAACGGGCGGCGTTGTTCGAGCGCGGTGGCTTATCTGAACCCGGTCAAGAAGCGGCCGAACCTGCGGATTGTCACCCATGCGCAGGTGGACCGCATCCTGCTGGACGGACGCCGCGCCACCGGAGTGCGCTATACCGACCGCGCCGGCAGGCCCCAAACCGTCACCGCCAACCGCGAAATCGTGCTTTCGGGCGGGGCCATCAATTCACCCCAGCTGCTGATGCTCTCCGGCATCGGCGAGGCGGACCAGCTTTCCGAACACGGGCTCACGGTGGCCCATGACCTGCCCGGCGTGGGCAAGAACCTGCAGGATCACCTGCAGGCGCGGCTGGTCTACAAATGTAATGAGCCGACCCTGAACGATGAGGTCAGCACATTGATAGGGCAGGCGCGCATCGGGTTGAAGTATCTGATGTTCCGGGCTGGGCCGATGACGATGGCAGCCAGCCTCGCGACCGGTTTTCTCAAGACCCGCGAGGATCTGGAAACCCCCGATATTCAATTCCACGTTCAGCCCCTGTCAGCAGAGAACCCCGGCAAGGGGGCCGACAGGTTCTCGGCCTTCACCATGTCGGTCTGCCAGCTGCGCCCCGAAAGCAGGGGCGAGATCAGTCTGAACTCCGCCAGACCACGTGACTACCCCCGGATCATTCCGAATTATCTGAGCACAGACACCGATTGCCGGACCGTCGTGGAAGGGGTCAACATCGCCAGGCGCATTGCACGCCATGCCCCCCTGACCAGCAAGATTTCACAGGAATACCGCCCCGACGCAAGCCTGCCGATGGACGATTACGATGCCACCCTCGACTGGGCGCGCAGCAACAGCGCGTCGATCTATCACCCCACCGGCACCTGCAAGATGGGCGATGGCAAGGACGCAGTGGTCGACGCGCGCCTGCGGGTCCACGGCATCGCGGGGCTTCGCGTTGCCGATTGCTCCATCATGCCGGAAATCGTTTCCGGCAATACCAATGCGCCTGCGATCATGATCGGTGAAAAGGCCAGCGACATGATCCTGCAAGACGCGCGCGGCTGACCGTCAAAACGCTCTTTTCCCGCTCCGCGTTCACATCGGATACCGACATGAGGATGCCACTGCTGGCCTAACGATGACATTTTACAAACATTTTGTTGATGTTTTGTGAATTCGTGTAATGATGCTCCGAGAGAATCAAAGGCACGACATTCATGACCCGAAAGCCCGCCAAATGAGCCGCCAAATCGTCGTGATCGGCGCAGGAATTGTTGGTATATCGACCGCGATCTGGCTGCGCCGGGCGGGTGTTGAGGTGACGGTCATCGACCGGGGCCTGCCCGGCACCGGCACATCTCATGGCAACGCGGGGGTGCTGGCGTCATGCTCCATGGTGCCCGTCACCGCGCCCGGCCTGCTGCACAAGGCCCCGATGATGCTACTCAACAACAATTTCCCGCTGTTCCTGCGGTGGTCATACCTGCCCCGGCTGCTGCCATGGCTGCGTCGCTACATGGCGAATGCCAACGATACCGACACCCGACGGATCGCCAAGGCACTGACCCCGATCGTCGGCGACAGCGTCGAACAGCACAAGAGCCTCTGTGGCGAACTGGGACTTGGCGACTGGGTGACCGACAGTGATTACTGTTTTGCCTACAGCGACCGCGCCGCATTCGCGGCGGACAAATACGGCTGGGAGCTGCGCAAAGAAGCCGGTTTCGTACCCGAATTGATCGAAGGGCCGGCGGTGCAGGAATATGACCCCGCCCTAGGCCCGGACATCACCTGTCTGGCGGTGATGAAAGACCACGGTTTCATCCGCAGCCCGGGCGGCTATGTTCAGGCGCTGGCCAAAGCCCTGGCGGATCGTGGCGGCAAGATCATGCAAGCCGAGGTCACGGATTTTGACCTGACGGATGGGAAGATCACCGGCGTGCAAACCAGCACGGGCACCATCCCTTGCGACGCCGTTGTGCTGGCAACCGGCGTCTGGTCGAAACCGATGATGGCCAAGCTGGGTCTGAACGTGCCCCTGGAAAGCGAACGCGGCTATCATGTGGTCTTTGAGGGCGCGACAGGCGGACCCCGTCAGCCAACGATGATTGCCAGCGGAAAATTCGTGGCGACCCCCATGGAACAAGGTCTGCGCTGCGCCGGTATCCTGGAATTTGGCGGGCTGGAGGCCGGACCCTCGCGCGCGCCGCTTGACCTGCTGCGCCGCCAGGTGCAGCGCGCCTTTCCCGGGCTCAGCTCCACCGGTGAAATCGAATGGCTGGGGCACAGACCCGCCCCCAGCGACAGCCTGCCCCTGATCGGCGAGATTGGACAAAGCCGGGTCTTTACCGCCTTCGGGCATCATCACATCGGGTTGACGGGTGGTCCAAAAACGGGCCGACTGGTCGCCGGATTGATCGCAGGGCAACCGGTCAACACCGACCTTGCCCCCTACCATCCTCAGCGCTTCAAATAGCGCCATTAAAAACCAACCGGGAGACGAAAAAATGAAACGCACACAGAAACTGATGGCAACAGCGGCAACAGCCGCCCTGACGCTTGGCACCGCCCTGCCCGCTTTCGCGGCAGAGAAATGGGACATGCCGATGGCCTATTCGGCATCAAACTTCCACTCTGAAAATGGCGTCGAGTTCGCCAAATGCGTGACCGACGGCACAGGCGGCGAGATCGAAATCACCGTTCACCCCGGCGGTGCGCTCTTTGCCGGCGCCGACATCAAACGCGCGATCCAGACCGGCCAGGTCCAGATCGGTGAGCGGCTGCTGTCCGGCCACCAGAACGAAAACGCGCTGTTCGGCTTTGACAGCATCCCGTTCCTCGCCCCCTCCTTCGATGACAGTGGCAAACTGTGGGAGGCCGCCAAGCCCGGGATCGAAGCACTGCTGGAAGAGCAGGGACTGCATCTGCTCTACAACGTGCCGTGGCCGCCGCAGGGTCTTTACTTCAAGAAAGAAGTAAACAGCGTGGACGATATGGCGGGCGTCAAGTTCCGGTCCTACAACAACACCACCGCGCGTCTGGCTGAATTGACAGGCATGGCCCCCGTGACCATCGAAGCCGCCGAGGTCAGCCAGGCCTTTGCGACCGGCGTGGCGGAATCGATGATTTCCTCGGGCGCGACGGGCTATGACCAGAAGGTCTGGGAAAGCCTGACGCACTTCTACGAAGTGGACGCCTGGTTGCCGCGCAACTACGTCATGGTGAACGCGGATGTCTGGTCGGGTGTTTCAGACGCCAACAAGGAAGTGATCAACAACTGCGCTTCCGAAGCCGAAGAGCGCGGCCTGCAAAAGTCCAAGGACTACACGCAGTTCACCTATGATGGTCTGAAAGAGGGCGGCATGATCGTGCAACCCGCCAGCGAAGAGCTGATGTCGGGCCTGCGCGAGATTGGTGAGACAATGACCAACGAATGGCTGGAAGCGGCCGGTGAAGAGGGCAAAACGCTGGTCGATACCTACAAATCCATGAACTGATCACGACACCTCGGGCGGCCCTTCGACGGGCCGCCTTTCCTGTTCGCACAAGGAGGCGGGTCAGATGACAGCACTACGCAGAACGCTGGATGGACTTTACGTTGCGGCGGGGGCTGTGGCTGCTCTCTGCCTTGTGGCAATTCTGCTAATGATCGTGGCGCAGATGGTCGCGAGATGGACCGGTGCCGTCTTTCCGGGCGCCGCCAGCTATGCCGGCTACGCGATGGCCGGTGCCAGTTTCCTTGCCTTCGCAAATGCGCTGAACCGCGGCGCGCACATTCGCGTTTCGATCCTGTTGAACACGCTTTCAAAAGGGCCCAAACGCCTGCTGGAAATCTGGTGCTTCGGCCTTGCGGCGGCAATTGCCTGGTATTTCACCTATTACGCCTATTGGTTCGTCTACTGGTCGTGGAAGTTCAAGGAAGTCAGCCAGGATCAGGACGCCACCCTGCTGTGGATGCCGCAATCGGTCATGGTCATCGGTGGCGCAATCCTTGCCATCGCGCTGACCGACAACCTGCTGCATGTCGTCTTCAAGGGCAATCACCGCCTCAGCCGCGACCTTGTCGATCAAAGCTTCGGAGAATGATGCCATGACCGAAGTCTACGCCATCACGCTTTTCCTCTTTGTCCTGTTCTTCCTGCTGGGCACCGGCGTCTGGGTCGGTCTGGCCCTCATGGGTGTCGCCTGGGTCGGGATGGAGCTCTTCACGACGCGCCCCGTCGGCGACACGATGATCACCACGATCTGGGCCTCGTCCAGCTCCTGGACACTGACCGCCCTGCCCCTTTTCATCTGGATGGGTGAAATCCTGTACCGAACGCGCCTGTCCGAGGACATGTTCAAGGGCCTTGCCCCCTGGCTCGCACGCCTGCCCGGCGGGCTGGTCCATACCAATATCGTCGGCTGTACCGTCTTTGCCGCCGTTTCGGGATCATCGGCGGCGACGCTGACGACCGTGGGCAAGATGTCGATCCCCGAGTTGCGCAGTCGGAATTATCCCGAAAAGATGATCATCGGTACGCTGGCCGGGGCGGCCACGCTGGGCCTGATGATCCCGCCGTCTCTCGCCCTGATCGTCTACGGGGTGACGGTGAACGAAAGCATCACCAAGCTGTTCTTCGCCGGTGTCTTTCCCGGTCTCATCCTCGCCCTGATGTTCATGGCCTATGTTGCTTTCACAGCGCTGACGTCAAAGGACTGGAAACCCAACGCCGAACCCTCCATGACCTTCGCGCAGAAGCTGGCCAATTCGCGGTTCCTGCTGCCGGTCTTTGCGCTGATCACCGTCGTGATCGGGTCGATGTACCTCGGCTTTGCCACCGCGACCGAGGCGGCGGCGATCGGGGTCATCGGTGCCCTGGTGCTGGCGCTGTTCCAGGGGTCGCTCAACTGGGGCAGCTTCCGCGAAAGCCTGATGGGGGCGATGCGCACCTCCGCCATGATCGCGCTGATCCTCGCGGGTGCGGCCTTCCTGAAGCTGTCGATGGGCTTTACCGGCCTGCCCCGCGCCCTGGCCGACGGCATCGCGGCGATGGAGCTGACGCGGTTCCAGCTGCTGATGGCGCTGCTGGTGTTCTACATCGTGCTGGGCATGTTCCTTGACGGGATCTCTTCGGTCGTTCTCACCATGGCGGTGGTGGAGCCGATGGTACGTGGAGCGGGCATCGACCTGATCTGGTTCGGCATCTTCGTCGTGGTCGTGGTCGAGATGGCGCAGATCACTCCGCCCATCGGGTTCAACCTGTTCGTCCTTCAAGGCATGACCAATCACGAAATGGGATACATCACCAGGGCCGCCCTGCCGATGTTCGCGATCATGGTGGTGATGGTCTTTGTCCTCATCTTCTTCCCCGACATCGCCACCTGGCTGCCTGATAACCTGCGCCAGGGGCCGTCATGAGGACTTGCCTTGATCCGGTTTCTTCATCTGGTGGCAACCCATGCCCGCGCCTGCCTGATCGCCGGGCTTGCGGCGGGGCTGCTGCTGCCGGGGCTCGCCCGCGCGCTTTATCCTTGGCTGGCCGAGATTGTGGCGCTGCTCCTTCTGCTGACCGCGCTGCGCATCGGACGGCGCTCGACCCTGGGCGCGGTGCGGGATCTGCGCTGGGGGCTGGGCGCGATTGCCCTGCTGCAATTGGCCCTGCCGCTGACGCTTTACGCCTGTCTCGTTCCGTTTGGATTGCACAATACACCCGGCGCGCTTGCGCTGGTGTTGACCTGCGCGGCTCCTGCAATTTCAGGGTCACCGAACCTCGCCTTGATGATGGAGCAGGACGCGGGACGGACCATGCAGATCCTCGTCCTGGGCACGGCGGCCTTTCCGCTGACCGTCCTGCCCATCCTCGCGCTGATACCGCAGCTCGGCCCGGCAGAGGCCGTCCTCGCCTCGTCATTTCGGTTGCTCCTGGTGATCATCGTCTCGACAGGTCTGGGCTTCGCGCTCAGACATTGGCTGCTCCGCGCGCCGACACCCTCCCAGATCAAGGCGATGGATGGCGCATCCACCCTGGCGTTTTCGATCATCGTCATCGGGCTGATGGCCGCGCTCAACCCGGCGCTGCGCACGACACCGGGGCTGGTCGCCCTGTGGATGCTGCTGGCCTTCGCAATCAGCTATGGCTTGCAAATCGCGGTGCTGCTGACCCTGCGACACACCCGCCTGCGACCCGTCGCAGGGCCTTTGGCCATAGGCGCAGGCACCCGCAACATCGCGCTGTTCCTCGTGGCGCTCCCGGCCGATGTGCTGGCACCGCTGCTGGTCTTCATCGGTTGCTGGCAGGTGCCGATGTACCTCACGCCAATCCTGCTGCCCCGCCTCTACCGAAAGATGCTCTCCGATGACTGACTGGCCGCAAATCCGCCGCGTCGGGCTGTCCGGGATCCTTGTCACCTTCGCCGAAGCGATGACCGAACCCGCCAACCGCGCCGCACTCGCCCTGCGCGCGGCGATCGAGGACGCGGATTGGCCGGAGGTGACCGAGACGAGCACCTCCCTTGTCTCCACCTTTCTGCAGGTGAACCTTGCCGTGACCCCGGCAGAGGAAATGACGGAACGCCTGAGCGACCTGCTGACCAGCCGCGACTGGTACAAGGCGGACCTGCCACCGGGCCGGACCCTTTGGCACATTCCCACCGTCTACGGCACCGATCTTGCGCCGCAGCTTGAAGAAGCCGCCGAAGTCGCCGGTGTCGACCCGGACGAGGCGATCCGCCAGATCTCGGGCGCGCGTGTGCGCGTGCTGACCATCGGTTTCGCCCCCGGCCAGCCCTACCTGGGCGAACTGAGCGAAACCTGGAACATCCCCCGCCAGCAGGCCCTGTCAAAGTCGGTCCCCGCCGGGGCGCTGATCATCGCGATCCGGCAGCTGGTCCTGTTCACCAATGCCTCCCCCACCGGATGGCGCCATATCGGACAGACCGCGTTCCGCACCTTCCGCCCCGAAAGCGAGGAAGCCTTTGCCCTCTCACCGGGGGACGAGCTGTGTTTTCCCGCGATTGAGCCCGCCGAGCTGGAGAAGATCCGCAGCAAGGATCAATCCGGCGATGGCGGCGCAAGCAGCGAGGTCCTGGCATGAGCGCGACACTGACCGTTGTGCAGGCCGGTCCCGCGCTGAGCATTCAGGATTTCGGTCGCACGGGATACCGCGCGCAGGGGCTGACCAGGGGCGGCGCCGCCGACCCTATCGCCCTGCACGAAGGGGCTGCCCTGCTCCGTCAACCGGCGGGGGCCGCGATCGAGATGATCGGCGCAGGCGGCACATTCACCAGCGACACCGACCTGCGCATCGCGATGACCGGGGCGGCGATGACCGCCAATATCGACGGGGCCGCGATCGTCTGGAATGCCAGCCACCTTTTGCCCGCCGGCGCCAAGCTGACCATCGGCGGGGCGACGGGCGGCACCTATGGCTACCTGCATATCGGCGGCGGGCTTGCCACGCCGGAACTGATGGGGTCGCGGTCCAGCCACCTGAGCGCCGGTCTGGGGGCGGCGCTGAAATCCGGCGACACGCTGGCCATCGGGCCGGACAAGGGGTCGGAGACCGGCATGGCGCTGCCACGCGACAACCGTTTCGACGGCGGTACGGTACATGTGGTGGAAAGCATGCAGACCGTTCATTTCAGTGCCGATACCCGCGCGCGTTTTACCCGGACGACGTTCAGACGCGATCCGCGCGCAAACCGGCAGGGTGTCCGGATGGACAGCGATGGTGAGGGGTTCTTTTCTGACGGTCAGCTCAGCATCGTCTCGGAAGTGATCGTGCAGGGGGATGTCCAGATCACCGGTGACGGTGCGCCCTTCGTGCTGATGTGCGAAAGCCAGACAACCGGGGGCTATCCGCGCATTGCCACCGTGCTGCCAGCCGATCTGCCCCGCATCGCCCAGGCCCCGGCAGGTGCCGCAATCCGGTTCGCCTTCGTGTCGCTGGAAAAAGCCATCGCCATCGAAAAGCGTGCCGCCGCCGAGCTGACTGCCCTGCCCGGCAAACGCTATCCATTGGTCCGCAATCCTGCAGAAATGCGCGATCTGCTGTCCTATCAACTGATTGGCGGCGCCGTATCTGCCAATGCAAACCCATTTGAAGAGGGAACATGACATGCCATCCGTCGATCTGAACGCCGACATGGGCGAAAGCTATGGTGCCTGGAAGATGGGTGACGATGCGGCCCTGCTGGATATCGTCACTTCTGCCAATATCGCCTGTGGCGGTCATGCCGGGGACGCCGATGTGATGGCCGCGACCATGCGCATTGCTCATGACAACGGGGTCGGCATCGGCGCGCATCCGGGGTTCATGGACATCGCCGGGTTTGGCCGCAACCGCATGTCGGTGCCGCGCGCCACCTTGCAGAACCAGATCCGCTACCAGGTTGCCGCAAGTGTCGGCATGGCCCGCAGCCTGGGCGCTGAAGTTCGCCATCTCAAGCTGCATGGCGCCCTGGCCAACATGGCCTCGGAAGATGAAGGTCTCGCCCGCGATCTTTACGAAGCGGCGTTGAGCGTGGCCCCAGAGCTGATCGTCATGGTGCTGTCTGCCACGGCGCAACAGAGCGCGGCAGAGGCGCTTGGCTGCGCCTGGGCCGGAGAGATTTTCGCGGATCGCGCCTACAACGACAACGCCACTCTGGTGGATCGTTCCCTGCCCGGTGCCGTGATCCACGATGCGGCCCTCGCAGGCAAACGGATGGTCGAGATGGTGCGCGCAGGGGCGATCATCACGGAAAGCGGCAAGCACATCCAGACGCGGATCGACACGATCTGCCTGCACGGCGATACCGCCGAGGCGGTTCAGATCGCCGCCGCTGTCCGGTCAGAGCTGGAAGCCGCAGGCATATCCCTGGCGCAGTTCAAGGGGCAAAGAGCTTAACCGTTGCCGGCGGTGCGGCTGATCCGATAGATATTACCTGCGTCAAGCTGGCCTTCGATGGTGGTTTCAGTGCCATCTGCCCAGCGCAGCGACAGCTTTGTCGCGCGGCCAGTTTCACCCAACCCGAAATGCACGCGCGGCGCATCGAAAGACATGAAGCCGCCGCCCATCTGCACCTCGCGCATCTGGGTCAGCCCGTTTGCATCCGTCAGGCGCAGCACGGCACCGATGCCGTCACGGTTGCCCGCCATATCCGCCAGTTCGAACACGATGCCCGGGGTCTGGCTGTTGTTGCGGAAAACGACCAGCGGGCCGTTGACGGGGTGGGTCAGCAGGTCAAGATCGCCGTCGTTGTCCATGTCGAACTGGGTCGCGGCGGCTGTCATCAGGTAATCTTCCAGCCCGAAGGTCCCGGAGGCTTCCTTGAAGGTGCCGTTCCCCTGATTGTGGAAAAACAAGTTGGACGGTGACACTTCGTTGGGCACCCAGGTGCCGTTCACGATGTATACGTCCTGCCAGCCGTCATTGTCGAAATCAAAGATCTTGGTGTCCCAGCTCCAGCCGCCGACATCAAGGCCAACCTCTGCAGCCTGATCGGAATAGGCATTTTCCCCCCAGGACAGCAGCACGTTGGACCGCAGGATTTGCGGGTGGGTCAGGGCGATTTCCTCCGGCTTTGGCTGACGCACCGGCATGAAATGAGCATCGCAATAGGCGCGGGGAATGGTCTGCCCCACGGGGATCAGGGTGCAAATGCCGGGGTCTTCCTTCTGGATCGCCAGGTCCTTGACCAGCATGGCGCGGCATTCGTCCTTGTAACGTCCTTCCAGCTCCTGGCACCGGCTGGCGTAGGTCGGGTCAAAGTTGTTGCCGGACTTGTACCAGGTCTTGATCTCCATGTTCCTGGCGCAGGTGGCCTTGGCCTGTGGATCGGCGATGCCGTCGCAATATTGGTCCAGCGACTGCATCTTGAGCTTTCTGGACACGCCCGACGACCGGCCCGCGATCTGCGCAAGATAGATCTCCGGTGTGCCGTCGTTGGACAGGTCCGCCGTCTTTACCGCCATGGTTGTCGTGGTTGTATGCGGGATCAGCCCCGAGGCGTGGTCGATCATCGACAGCCCGCCAGCGCCGTCACCGCGATAGAAATAATCCGGGATGTCGAAATCGTTTCCGACCACCAGATCGGCGGCCCCATCACTGTCAAGATCGGTCCACAGGATGCTCAGCGTTTCGCCGGGCAATCCCGGAAGATCGGTAAATTGCTGTCCCGAAAGCGCGCCGTCATCGTTCCAGATCACCCGGTTGCGCGATTCCTCTCCCGGAATGCGGCGATACCAGCCAGCGGCCCAGTTCCCAAGTGCAACATCAAGATCGCCATCGCGGTCCGCATCGGCAAAGCTGAGCGAGAGAGCCAGTATATCTGTGTCCCGGCCCTGCACCGGGCGCAGGCTGTCCGTGCTGAACTGCCCATCTACATTCCGCCAGATGTAATTGCCCTGACGGTAAGTGCCGAGGAAGAGATCAAGCCAGCCATCATTGTCGATATCCACCAGAGCCGACTGAAACACAGCCATATCGGCCAGCGGCCCCATGTCGATCTTCTGCCGTGTGAACTGTCCTTGCCCGTCATTCAGGTAAAGGTACAACCCCACCTCGGTGGAGGCGATGGCGAGGTCAAGGTCACCGTCACGGTCAATATCCCCCGAAGAAACCGACCGGCCTTCCCAGAACGGCGGCCACATGTCGCGAAAGGAAAACTCGACAGGTTTGTCGATGCCAATCGTGCTCGCCTCCATCCGGGTGAAACCTGTCTCGGCGGAGTTCGAAAGCGGTGCTAGCGGCTGGGCAGCCAATGTGATCCGGTCCGCATCCTCGCTGGTGACTTGCCAGGGATCGGTCCCCGCTGCCTCCGCAGCCATAAAGAGCGGCGCGTTGACCGGAGCGGCATTGCCCTGCAACAGAATGTCCAGGGCTCGATCCGATTGCCTGTCATAATAGATTTGCGCGCCAAGACCGGCGATGATCCCCAGCACGCCGACCGCGGCGGCCAGCAAACCAGCCGCCCGCAACCCGATGGCCTGCCAGACGATAAAGAAGGAATAGACCGAAAAGGTGCCCAGCGTGAACAACAGCCCCATCACGTATCCATGTGACAGCCCCGCGCTCAGCAATGCCCCCGTGACTACGACGTCAAAGGCGATCGGCACCGGCAGGAACAACCCGACCAGCGCAATGGCGATCAGGGCCAGAACCGAAAAGGACAGACCGGTAATTATGTCCTGCGGCAGCAACACGGCGGCCACCGTCCCCAGGAAACCGGCCAGCAGCATCAGGGGAACGGTCAGCTTTAGGATGTACCACAGGTTCTGCAGATACTCCTTGGCCACATTGACCACCGCCCCCACCGGGCTGTTGCCCAGCCGCTTTCCCGCCATCAGTCCGCCACCGGGGCTCATCGCGCAAACGACCTCGTCCTGCGGCAGTTCATTCCGTGCCAAAGTGCGGCAGATCAACGGCACGATGACCAGGATCACCACAAGGCTCAACGCGATCTTTGCCACCGCCATGAAGAACGGCAGGATCGAAAACGCCATCGTCAGCACCACAACGTTGAGCGTCGGTGATGCGATCATCGCGGAGAGGGTGGTTTCCGCCCGCAGACCCGCAGAATACATGCCCTTTGCAATCGGGGCGGCACAGTTCACACAAACGCCCAGTGGCGCGCCGATCACCATGCCCAGAAATGAATTGGCAAACCCGCCCTTGAAGCTGCGCCGTCGCAGATAGGGGATCATCGTCAGGAAGGCCGCGGCAAACAGGACGCCAAAGGTCATGCCCTTCTTGTTGGTGTTGATCCAGTTCAGCGTGGACCAGAAAATCCGTTGGGGCAGGGTCATATCCGCCGTGATCGGGAACTTGGCCTCGAAACTCAGTGAATCTTCAAGCTGGATTGCACCCGACATCATCGCCTTTTCGTCCAGCGCCGGATAGCGCGATCCGGTCCAGAACAGGTAGGCAAGAACGGCAACAATCAGAACACTCAGGACAAGTCGTAGAGTGTGGGGGCCTGTCGGCGCGGATGCATCTGTCATTGTGAAACTCAATTTTAAAAAATCCAATGTGCGCAAGATACCTCAATCTTGCGAAATCGCCAAACCCAATTGAAAGTCCGCCACCGCCTGCCGCAGATCGGTGGGAATTACCGACAGATCATTGGTGCCAGCACGTCCGATGGTGGTCGGACGTACCAGATCCGGGGGCGGTATCGAACCCGCCTTGCCGCCGGACAGCGCCTTGATCAGATGCCAGTAGCGCATCGGGTCGGTGCAGAAATCCTCGTATCGGATGACCATGAAGCGGCCCTGCATCCGTGTCTGGCCATAGGTCAACGCGCGGCGGTTCGCAGCCAGCCAGTAGCGCAGCTGGAGTACGGGCAGCGGCACATCGGGGTCAGGCGGAAGGCCAAGGATATGACCCCAGTTCTGCGCCTGCCAGGTGTTGCCGCTGAAAGCCATATCCAGCCCGTCCCGGACAATGTGGATGTAGCGAAAATCCGGCAGCAGCTGATCCAGGTATGGCAGGAAGACATGCGTGTTCGGTTCTTTCCATCCCCACGGCCCGCCCATGGCGACCGGCGATCCACCGCTTTGCAGCAGGTTCCGGGCCTGCGCGATCTTGGCCCCGCTGTCCCATGTCCCGTCTGGCAGCAGGTCCTGTTGCAGCATCTCGATCAGCGCCTGATCCGGCCCCGACAATCCTGCAGCAAGCCCAAGTGTCATCGCCTGCCGGAACAGCCTGATCGCGGTCACGATCTGCGACACGTGCGGCGGTTTGTCCGTCCAGTCGCGACGTTTGAAAAGGACAGTGAACCACAGATTGTCCAACGGACCGTTCAGATCCTCGCCGATAAACACACCTGCCTGCCGCAACATTGCGGCGACGACCCGGGTGCCGCTGCCGCCCAGCCCCCCGATTGCCGTGATGGGTGCGGTCGGGACGTTCATTTAAGAAACGGCATCGCTGCGGCGGGCATACCCCCGACATAGATCGGGTTTGGTACCGGCACGGGGACAAAGCGTGCGCCGCGCAGGTCTGTGTATTCCTCGTGAAAAGCCTGCAACGGATGCTGCCTGGGCGGTGAATTGGTTGCGATCCCGCCGTGCACCTGGTGAAAGACGCCTTCACCCAGCAGTTTGACCGGCACGACACCGGGCTGTTGCAGCACCCGGTTTCGGAAGTCATGGTTACAGAACCCGCCCCCCGGTGACTGGAACGCGGGATCGAAGCCGCCCATGTCCAGGAACCTGTCCCGGGAAAGGGCGATCCAGCTGCATTCCACCGGGAAATCGCCAAAGAAACCGGTGCCGGACGAGGGTGCTATCGTGGATATGTCAAACAGGCGATACCCGTCCCCGCGCCAGGCTGCCTGTTCCAGCAAGGCGTCTTCGACCGTTTGATTGTACCCCTCCTGCGTCGATTTGGGCTGCACATCCGGCCCCAGATGCCACGACAGCGCACAGACAACCGCCTCAGGATATGCGGTGAAAGCCGACAGGGTGTGATGCAAGATACCGGGTGTTGCCATGCGTGCGCCATCCACGATGAGTGCCAGCACCTCTCCCTTGGCCATCTGCGCACCCAGGTTGATCGCATCAACGGGGGACTTGCTGGCTGTTTTGTGGAAATGATATTGAAACTGCGGCCCGAAGCGGGTCACGTCGGCCATGTCCAGCGGCGCGGAAGAGCCATTGTCAATCACGATCACTTCGTAGTCGTCAGGCTTCACCCCGATCTGATGTGCAAGACTAAGGGAATACAGCGTGCGCGCCGCCTCCCGCCGCATGTTGTGCATGATCACGACAACGGACAGTTTCATGGGGGAAAGGTTCATGTGTGCCCTGTATCTCTTGTGGTCAAACGACAGTCCGCGGTGAAAGGTGGAAACCTGGGATGAGCTGCGTTCTGGTCTGCCCGAACAGAGCTACCCCATTGAGATATCGACCTCAATGCGCACCAGCAGAAACGCCAACCGCCACCCCGTTGCCGGAGCGGCGGCTGGTCTTTATCTTCGCGGTTCGCCCTGATCAGTTGGCGCTTTTCAGCGTTTCGACTTCCGCTTTCAGCTCTGAAATCAGCGCCTGCTGCTCAAGCGTGTAGAGGGTCAGTTCTTCGACCTTCTCCAGCAACTTCAGCTGCATATCCACGACGTTGAAACGCAGTTCCGAATTGATCTTGTGCGCCGAAGGAACCCCCGGCAAGTGACCGTTTGCTTCGATGAACGCCTCGACTTCTGCCAGCGGCAAGAGCTTGTAATCCGGCTCGAAGACGTAATCCGGCACGTTCAGCGGTGTGCCGTTAACGATGATCTGGCCCGTGACGATGACAGCGTCGGAATTGGCATTGTCACCGATTTTCAGCAGGTTATTGTCCGCGCCTTCGTCCACCTTGATCGGTGTGTTGCCGCCGACCACACCGATGTTCAGACGCCCGGAATCCGCCTGCGCGCGGAATTCCCATGTCCCCGTGACCGCACCAGCGGTTTCCAGTGCAAAGGACGCGTCATTGCCCCCGCCGTTGGCCTCGATCAAAAGGTTCGCAGGGCCGTTGGACCGTTTCACATGCAAAGATGCTTCGGGGTTTGTGCCGGCGCTCATACCTACGTTTTCGTTGCCGGCAATATGGATGGAGGATGATGCCGCGCCGGGCGCGATGCGGAAAGGCAATGTGCTCCCGTTGGTAGCGTCACGAATGAAAAAGCTCGTCTCGTTGCCGGCCACGTCCCATGTTTGCGCCGCAAACCCGCTGGATGTGTCCTGTTCAAGACGCAGGGTGGGCGTGTTTCCATTCCTGGCATGCAGATCAGTAACAGGCGTCGCGGTTCCGAAACCGACCTTCCCGGAACTGTTCACAAAGATCGAGTTCGAACGCGCGCCGGACAAGATGGTGAAGGGCGTTCTGCCATTGTCGATTTCATCAACGGAAAACTTGTTGGCGCCGCCGCTGGTGGAATCGTTGAAAGTCAGTTGCCAGTCCACGCTCGGGAAAGTGCCAACTGACGTATCCATCGCTTTGATCCGCAGGTTGTTTTCCTTGAGCCGGATCGTGTCGGAACCGAAGGCCTCGCCGTTGGCACAATCGAACCCCACGCAAAGCGACCGCGTAATGATCACGTCGTCGGCATGAACGACATCCGCCATCGCCATGCCGGATGTCAGCAACAGGGCACCCGCGGCCAGCGCGGTGCTACCCCTTATTCTGGATGCGGTAATAGACATGTTAATTTCCCTTCATAATATGCGGTCAATGCCGCGAAATCATTTGTCAGCAATGGTCGGCTGTCAGTTTCGGCTGCTATGCGCATTGTTCGCATCGACCGTTTAAAAGAAAGAAATACAAATTCGCTAAATCGCACCGACCGCGGCTGCATAGTTCAATAAAATATCAAACAAGGTTTGCCGCAGGCAAACATTATCTCAAAATCGTCTTGTTTCGAAGCATTTTGTTACGCTTCCAACCAATTGTCCCTGATCCCCAAACAGTGGCGAAGCCGGTCTTCTACTTATGGTAGAAACGCGCGCAGATCAGGGAATCACTTTGGCACGCGCCTGAGCCTCGTTTATCTGCGCCGCTGTCATCTGCTTGATGTAGCCATCGCTAATGTTTTTCGCCTCTTCCGCGCCCCCCGCCGCCGCCCGAAGGATCCACATCTGTGCAAGTACGAAGTCCTGCGGCACCCCTTTCCCCTGAAAATAAAGGCTGCCGAGATTGGCCATGGCTGGCGCATATCCGGCTTCAGCGGCCGCACGGAACAGGGCGGCGGCCTGGAATTGATTTTGAAACGGCGCATCGGGCGATTGCAGCAACACCCAACCCAGTTGGAACATCGCAACCGGGTCCCCGCCGGAGGCCCGGGATTGCACATCTTTCAGCACCTGCTCGGACAGATCCAGTGGTTTGAGCCGCGCATCATAGATCAATGCAGATTGCTGTTCTGCGTCGGGTTCGGTCTGCCTTCCCCCGGCGCGGTACAGCGCCTTCGCCCGCTCTTCATCAAGCTCGACGCCATAACCATTCTCGTAAAGCACGCCCAGATTGGTCATCGCGGTTGGCAGCCCCAATTCGACTGCAGCGGTAAAATACTCTGCCGCGCGCGCATAATCCTGCGGCACGCCGGTGCCCCGCACGTAAAGAAGCCCCAGATTGTTCAACGCACGCCCGTTGCCCTGCGCCGCAGGACCCTCGTAAAGCTCAAGCGCACGGAGATAATCCTGCTCGACCCCACGCCCTTCCTGGTAGAGAACACCAAGGCTGACAGCGGCATCATCTAGGCCAGCGTCGGTGGCCTGCTGATAAAGCTGTGCCACCCGGCTCATATCGTCTCCGACCACTTCCAAGGCGCGCGCCAGATCAAAGACATGCTGTGGATCACCAGATGCCGCAGCGCTCTCGAAAAGGCGCAAGGCCTCTTCGACATCCTTGTCGCCGCCCAGCCCCTCGAACCGGTAGCGCGCCAATTGGTTGCTGGCACCCGGATGCCCCTGTGCCGCAGCAAGCGCGAACCACCGCGCCGCCGCTGCATAATCCTCCGATGCGCCTTCGCCCGTATGGTAACGCATGCCCAGCGCGAATTGCGCGTCGGCCTGCCCGGCCTCTGCCGCCACTTCCAACTCGGCCAACGGTATTTCGTTCAGGGTCTGCGCCCAGACTTGCCCGCCTGAACAAACCAGTGCCAAGGCAAGGATCGCGTGAAGTACCGGACGGAACGCCATCAGTCGCGCGCTGTCGGTTCGGAGGAACCAGGATCAGAGGTCCGGACCACCTGATCCGTCTGCGGGGCGCGCGCCCGCGCCGTGTCGAAATATGCACGGGCTTCGGCCTGTGCCTCTGCAATCTGATCCGGCGTCATCAGGTCACCGACAACCCCCCTTGTCTCTGCCGCTTCCGGGTGTCCACTGGCGGCCGCGATGTTCAGCCACTTGTGCGCTGCGACATAATCCAGATCGACCCCGTCACCGGTTACATACAGATTGCCCAGCTGAAACTGGGCCGGAACGCTTCCCGCCATTGCGGCGCGCTGGATCAGGTCGACGCCTTCAGCCTTCTTGCCTTCCTTTTGCAGATAGAATTCTCCCAGGTTGACCTGGGCGATCCGCACCCCGGCATCCGCCTGGCCCAAGAGCCACGCCTCAGCCTCTGCATCGGCATTCTGGATCAGGTCGGTCATGACCCAGGGGACCGCCTGATGCGGCGACATCAGACCGTCAAGCAGCCCGGCCTTGGCCATTTGCGAAATTGCCAGCGCGCCATTCAACTCACCCTGCTGTGCCGCCTTGTCATAAAGCGCCACGGCCTTGGCCAGGTCCTGTTCAGTTCCCGTACCGTTTGCATAAAGCTGCCCGAGCGCAAAGGTGGATCGGCCCAGGTTCAGGTCCGACGCCTGTTCGAACCACCTGAGCGCCTTGTTGTAATCCTGCGGCAACAAACCACCGCTGACATATCCGATACCGAGGTTGTGCATGGCCGACCGGTCGCCCGCCTCTGCCGCGGCGCCAAGCCAGCGCAGGGCCTCTGCCGCGTCTGGTGTCACACCATCTGCGCCGACAAGATACTTGGTACCCAGTTCGCGCTGCGCTTGCGGCTGTCCGTTCTCGGCGGCGCGACGAAACCAGTCCAGCGCCGCTTGCTTGTCCACGGGCACCCCGCCGCCATTGTCCAGCGCATTGGCCAGAAAATACTGTGCTTCAGGCAAACCGGCCCCGGCTGCTTCTTCCAGCCAGCGCAGCGCCTCCGGCGGGTTTGCTTCGGTGCCCTGCCCCCGGGAGTAGGCTTTGCTCAACTCGAATTGCGCGTGCATGTTGCCGCCCTCGCTTGCCGCGAGAAACCAGTCAAAGGCACGGCCGACATCCTGTCCCACCCCTTTGCCGGACAGCAAAAGCAGCCCAAGGTAATATTGCGCCTCGTCATCGCCGCGTGTCGCGGCGTTCGACAATAGCTCCGCAGCGCGCTCCGCATTCCCTTCGCCCTTGCTGCTGAGCAAAACACGCGCCAGCAGCGTGGCGGCATCCGCATTGTTCTGCGCGACCGCTTTTTCAAGCCAGCCGACGGCGCCCTGCACGTCTCTCGGCCCGCCTGTGCCCTCCAGCAGAACCCGCCCATAGCGGTATTGCGCGAGGGCTGTGCCCTCCTCCTCGGCCAGGGTCTTGAGCCCCCTGCGGACAAAGACGAAATCGCCGCGTTGCCATGCCTGTTCGACCTCTGTCATTGTCGCGGGCGCGGCTGCTTCATCTGTCGCGCTGTCGGATGTGGCGCTGCTGTCCTGCGCAGCCAATGGCACAGCCAGTCCCGCAAGCAAAAGGGTCACCGAAAGAAGGCGGGTTGCGGAATTCTGAAATGAAATCATATGCTCGCTCGGATAAGGGGACAGGTGCCGCAGCAATGGTCCTGCAGGCGGAATTTCTAAATGCACCGCGACCATACCCGGCGCGAACGTGAAGTCAATTCACCAGGCCATGGGCGCCAGCTGCGGTCCGGTCAGCCAGAGCATCGCCGCAGCGGCACAGAGGGCAGCGCCAAATGGCAGGGGGCGGTCGGCAGCAAGCGATTGTCTGTTCACCAACCTCTGACCCAGCGCGACCACCAAGGCCATAACCGCTGCAAGCAGAACCAGAAGCGGCAGGTCGTATGGCCCACTAAAGGCCCCGAGCCCCACCATCAGCTTTACATCCCCCAGACCCAGCCCTTCGCGCCGCCGCAACAGCCAATAGCCCCAGCGCAGCGCAGCGAAACTGCCCGCGCCCAGCGCCGCGCCCAGAGCGGCCTGTTCCAGACCCACACCCTGCGGTGCCAGCGCCATGGCAAAAGCCACCAGTGCCAGCGCCGCCGTCAGCGGATCGAACAGCCGAAACCAAATCAGGTCGGCTGTTGCCAGCGCCGCAAGAAGCCACAGGAAAGCCGCCGACAAGACAACCTCCGTTGCGCCACCGCCCCGCAGAACAGCCAGAATGCCCAGGCCAAGGCAGATCAGTTCAAGATAGAGCAGCCAGGACGGTATCACGGCACCACAGTTTTTGCACCGCCCCCTCTGGATCAGAAACGACAGGATCGGGACCATCTGCCAAGCCTTGAGCGCCGTACCACAGCTGCGACACCCCGATGCGCGCAGGACGGTATCCTCTCCGCGCGGCAGCCTGTCCACAAGCACGGCGAGGAAAGACCCGATTGCCGGCCCGAGCAGGATCACCAGCAATAGCAACGGCTGCGCCCCTGTCATCCGACCGGCCGTCCCTTCAAATTTTGCAACATCGCATAGACAATCATATCGCCCCCCTCCTATCATGCGCTGAATTGAAAAGGACATATTTGATGAAACGTGCTGCTTCGCGCAGAAACATTGACCGGGCAAGGACGCCATCCAGACGCGACGCAGGTTTTTCGCTGCTGGAACTTATGGTTGTGGTCGTCATCCTGTCAATTCTTGCTCTGGTGATTGTCCCCCGTGTCATTGACCGCCCCGATCAGGCCCGTGCCGCGCGTGCGCAATCGGATATCGCTGCAATTTCCGGTGCGGTGAACCTCTACCGTCTGGACAATTTTCGCTATCCGACAACCGAACAGGGATTGGCCGCACTGGTGAACCCGCCAACCACCGATCCACAGCCGCCGAACTGGGCAACAAATGGCTACATGGAACGGCTGCCCATCGACCCATGGGGCCAGCCCTATCAATACCTGCAACCGGGGGTCCACGGGGATTTCGACGTGTTCTCCTATGGTGCGGACGGGGTGTCAGGCGGCACCGGTCCGGATTCCGACATCGGATCATGGAACCAGAACTGAAATCCAATCCTGCGCCCGACCAGGGCTTTACCCTGATCGAATTGCTTGTTGTCATCTCGGTGCTTGCGGTGCTTTCGGTGGGGGCAACGCTGGCAGTATCCGGCCGCGGTACGGACAGCGCCGCATCGGACCGCGCCTGGTTCGAGGCACAGTTTCGCGCCCTTCAGGACCTTGCGATGCAGGGACGCAACAGCAAGGGTCTGAACATTACGCCAGAAGGCCTCGGCTTTGCCCGCAGAACGGACCAGGGCTGGGACATCGGCGACCCGGTCCGCCGCTGGCAAAGTGATGTGACCATCGCCAATCTTCAGCCGCGGCCGGGGCTGGATGAACCCCAGATCATCCTGCTGGCGAACGGGCAGACAACCGCCTTCAACATCCTGTTTTCAGGGAGCCGTGGCGCATCGCGAAGCTGCCAGAGCGACGGATGGACGGGGCTGAAATGCGGCGGCGATTGAAGGGTGACAGGGGCCTGACCCTGATCGAACTGGCCGTCGCCGTGCTGGTCCTGGCAATCGGAAGCATCGCCGCCCTGCGCGCAGCCGATCAATCCCGGCTGGCCATCGGCGGTGCCGCTGACCGGCTGCTGGCGCAGATCGTGGCCCGGAACCGGGCCGAGGAACTGCGCCTGCTCCCACCCGAGGAACGCGCCGCCCTGCCAACAGAAATCACCATGGGAGGCCAGACGATCAGCCTGGCCACAACCACCAAGACGACCGCTGCCGGACTGGCCGAGACAACGGTGACGGCCCGGGCACAGCGCGGCGGCGGCGCGATTTTCGTGATCTACCTCCCGGTGGAGCCCGCATCATGACCGATCAGCGCCGTGATACCGGGATGACCCTGATTGAACTTGTGGTGGCCATGGCGATCTTTGCACTGGTTGCCGTCATGGGGCTTCAGGGATTGACCGGCATGCTGCACATCCGGGACCGGTTGACAGAACTGGATGACAGCACCTCGGAGCTGTCACGCGCAGTCGCCCTGATGCGCAACGATCTGACAGCGATCATGCCGATGCGGTTCTTTCCCCCGGACAGCCCGTCGGCAGAGGCAGTCGGGCAAAGCACCGATGGGCGCGTCTTTTCCCTTTCGGTTTCGGGGCAACCTGCCTTGGGCGCGCCGGAGTTGTCCGATCACCTGCAGCGCGTGGAATGGCGGCTGGCGCCCGAGGACGGCACGCTTTTCCGGCGCGTCTGGACAACACTCATCCCGGCAGACACCCAGGCCCTGCAGCCTGAAACCACAGTAATGGCCGGTGTCGAAGACCTGCGCATCCGCAGCTACTGGAGCGGCCTGGGCTGGATCGACGGGCCAACCAATCCGGTGCTGCAGAACCGACCAGCCCCAAGCGCCGAAGAAGACGACGACCGGGTAGGCCCGGCTGCGGAAAACTACTCCGACTTCGTTCCGCTGGCGATCGAGGTTACGCTGGTCACCACAACATGGGGCGAGATCACCTTGATCGAGACACTGAAATGACCCGCCAGGCCGGTTTCGTGCTGGTGAACGCGCTGGTGATTGTTGCGGCCCTTGCCGGGGCGGCGGTGTTCCTGCTGACCCGGGCCGAAGGTGGTCGCGCGCGTTTGCAGGCCAGCCAGACCGCCGGGCAACTCAGCTATTATCTGGATGCCTTCGACGCGCTGGCGATCACCATGCTGAATGCCGACCTGATGACCAGCAATCATGATGATGCCAATGAAGCCTGGGCAAAGACCGACATCGCCGTTCCGCTGGACCGGGGCCGCGTCGCCGGCCGGATTCTGGATCAGCAGGCATTGTTCAACCTCAACTGGCTGAATGACCCGACCCATGAGGCGGCGCAGAGCGCCTTTGACAAGCTCTTGCAACGGGCCAGCCTGTCGCCCCGCGTCGGCGATCTGATCAGGGATTTCATTCAACCGGGCGGACCGGACAACAAACGCGCCTATGCCGCGCTGACCCCGGCCCGCGCCCCGATTGGCGGTGCCCTGCTGATGTTTGACCAGATCAGCGAGATTCCCGGCCTCAGACCACAGGAAACAGACCGCCTGCGCGCCGTTGCGACTGCGCTGCCCGGCGGGCTTCCGGTGAACATCAACACCGCCTCCGTGGAGATGCTCGTGGACCTCATGCCGACACTGCCGCCCAGCACATTGTACCAGATACTGAACACCCGCGACCGGACGCCTTTTCTGTCTGTCGATGGTTTCATCGACGCGCTGGAAGATCGCCTGGGCGAGCAGTTGCCGGAAGAATTTTCACCAGCACGCCTTACGGTGTCCTCGGAATGGTTCCGCACAGACATCGCTGCCGAACTGGACGGGCAGCAGGCAAGACGCATGACATTGCTTTACCGTCTCAACCGCCAGAGCGGGACACATGTGCGCCTCCGGGTCAGCCAATTTGACTGACTTGGATGCCTGCCCATTGATCAATCCTCGCGGAGCCTGCATCGTGGCACCGCATAAAAGGGCAGGATACGATAGGTGACCGAAGTGGCCACATATGACGCGGGCAAGGACTTTGTCGCGCTGACCGGCGACGGCACCGCCCCCGGTGCCCAGCAGGTTGCGGTTGTCTGCGGCGCGGATGTTCCGGTCATCACTCTGGAGTTGCCGCCAGGCCTGCGCGGGCAGGCCCGCGAGCAGGTCGCCCGTCGCCAATTGCAGGACCGCGCAGGGCTGACGGCGGAAACCACCGAGATCAGGCCCATCTATCCTCCGAAGCAGAGCGAGAATTGGTCGAAGGTCCTGATCGCGGACGCCGCCCTGTTGGCAGAGTGGAAGGCCATCGCCGGCCCCCATTGCCGCGCTGTTTTGCCCGACTACCTGACCTTGCCGACCGCCTCGGGCATCTGGTCGATGGCGATGCGGAACGACATGCTGATGGTGCGCCTTGGGCCTGACGAAGGGTTCACCGCGCAACCTGATCTGGCAATGGTGATGCTGGAAATGCAACTTGATCAGGCCAGGGACCTCCTGCCCGGTGCCATATTATGCCTTGGCGCCGCACCGGACGGGCTGAAAGCACTTGCTGACATCCACGATGTCCCACTCATCGCCTCCCCCGCCGACGCCAAGGGCCTGGGGCTGGAGGTGCCTGCCGTTCTCACCCATGGCGAGATTGAATTCGATCTGCGGCGCGACCCTCAGATGGCGCGGACCAAATTACGCAAACAGGTCCTGCCCTGGCGCTGGCCGCTGCTTTTCGCGCTGATTGCTGCAGGCCTGTGGTCTGCCTCTCAGGTCATCGAAACGCGGCGGATCGAAACCCGAACCGCCCAACTGAACACCCAGACCCGTGAATTGGTACGCGAGAAATTCATCCCGACGGGGCCGCTGCTGGACATGCGCATTCAGGTCAGCCAGGTGCTGGCCGAGCGTCAGCTGCGCGCAGCGGGCTGGCAGGACAAGATAACGGCGCTGGACCTTTTTGCGACAGCGGCCGGCGTTCTCAGCACCCGTGGCGTGGAAACCGATCAGGTCAGCACCGTATCCGCAACAGAGGTTGCTCTGGATGTGACAATGCCCGATTTCGCCAGCGTCGACCAACTTGCCAGCGACCTGCGCGCGGCGGGGCTGACGGTAACTGTCGTGCAATCGCGTGTCAGCGAAGGCTCCGCCGCCGTGCGCAGCGAAATCCGCCTGCGACCCCCTGAGACGGAGGCGGCAAAATGAGCGGGCGGTTGATTGATTTTCTGCTTCAGCGGTCCGGGCGCGAACGGATGTTGCTGGCCGTACTCTTTGCTGTCGGCCTGCCCCTGCTTGTGATTTTTGCGGTTCTGCTGCCATTGAAGGACGGCAGGGATGCTGCGCTCGCGGAAAATGCCGAGGCCGTTGCGCTGAACATCTGGGTCCGGGACCGCGCTGCCGAACTGGACCAAATCGCCCAGGGCCCGGAACAGACCGCAACCGCACCTATCGGATCAAGCGCCATAGAGGAAAGCCTGATCGCTGCCGGTCTGCGGCCTTTTGTCAGCGAGTTGGCGGTGGCCGATCAGGGCGTCGTCGAATTGCGGTTCGATCAGGTCAAATTCACTGCCTTGGCAGACTGGATGTCCGCCAACAGCCGCAGTTGGGGCTATGACATCTCGTCCTTCCGCTTCGAAACAACAGAGGAATCCGGCAAGGTCAGCGCCAGACTGGCCCTGACCCCGGCCTCCTGAACCTTACCTCATCCCGCTGAGACGCGACTGGATGCTGGCCTTGCGACCAGCCAGGCTGCCCAGGGGGTCCAGATCAGGGTTGGTCGCCAGCACTTCGGTCAGCGCCGCCTCTGCCTGCTCAAGGTAGGATTTTCCGGCCTCCCTGTCGCCTTTTGCCAGCGCCCTGAGGCCAAGTTCATGCACCGCGGTGGCCTGCACAGACAGGGCTGCCGCACGTCCATCGCCATTTTGCGACTTCGCCAGCTTGCCCGCTTCCTGCGCGGCGGCATCGAAATCACCCGCGCGCAGATAGCCATGGGAAAGCTCCAGACGGATACGCGGCTCGAACCCGCCTGCATCGGGAACAAGACGTTTGTAGACGCGGTTCGCCTTGGCAAAATCGCCGCCTTCCAAGGCGTTTCGCGCAGTAGAATACTCTGTTTCAAAGGACTTTTGACCAAGGCTGCCGTTCTCGGCACAGCTTGAGATCAGAAGGGCGCACAGAACAATCGTCCCGGCCCGGGCGTGCGTGTATACCTGCATTTGCCTGCTCTTTATTTATTGGTTTATTAAGTTTACCTTTACCACAGGACGGGATTTGCGTCTACAAATCCCGCCCCAAACGCGCAGGAGCGGTGCAACAATGCGACTGATAGCTGCGATTATGACACTGATTGCCCTCGCCGCCTCGGGGCTGGCGGGTCAAAAGCTTCATGAAACGCTGAACACCCCAGGCGACGAAGTCACAGGCGTCCGTGTCACGGATGGAGAGGTTGCCGAACCGCAACCACCGGCCCAGCCGCCAAGGCCAAGGCGCTGGCCCGCCGTGTTCGGAGAGCTTCAGCCCCCCAAACCGCCACCCGCTGCCGAACCGCAGCCCCCTGCCCCGACACCCGAACCTCAGCCGCCGCGCCCCCCGCTGGACAGCCTCGGCTATGCCCTGAAAGGTGTTGTGCGCGTGGATCAGAAGATCTGGGCGATGGTGTCGCATCCCACCGGCGATCAACTGATGCGGGTGGGCGACACGCTCAGCAACGGGGCGACCGTCAAGCGCATCGACGAGCAGGGCGTGTGGGTCGACAACGGGGGCGATGATCTTGCGCTCCTCGGATTTGTCGAGGAAAAGCAACCGCCCGGCTGACATAGCCGCGCGACCGATTGGCCACAGCCTGCGGGATTGCGCATGAAAGACGTGCATCGCTGTCGATTATGCGCTAGGATTCAAGCCAATACATGGCAAATCCCCGAATGCGGTCATCAAGAACCTGCACCGGGCTTGAGGCAGAGAGCGGTCATGAAACGTATTTTATCCCTGAGGGCGGCAATGCTGGCCCTTTCTATGGCATGTTGTCAGGCCCTCGCATGGGTTGTGGTCACGGCCCCCCCGGCTGCTGCTCAGATTGAACTGGATCTGCGCGATGCGGATCTGCGCAGCTTTGTCGAGATCGTGTCAGAGGCAACCAACCGCAGCTTTGTGCTGGACCCCAATGTGCGCGGCACCGTCACCGTGCTGGCCCCGGATACGCTGACCCCGGCCGAACTCTACGACGTCTTCCTGAACGTTCTTGAACTGAACCGGCTGACCATCGTGCAGGGTTCCAGCGTCGACCGGATCGTCCCGATGAACGTTGCGCGCGAACTGTCCTCCGGCCCGGCACGGACAGCACCCAAAGGCTTCGAGACCCGGGTGATCGAGGTCAACAATGTACCGCTGACAGAGATCATCGAAGTGATCCGCCCCCTGCTCCCGGCAGAGGCAGTCCTGTCCCCCGTTCCGGGATCCAACCTGCTGATCCTGTCGGACAGGGGCCAGAACCACGCCCGGATCGAAGCCTTGATCCGCCGTCTGGACACCCCGCGTGAACGGCCCATCGAAATGGTACGCCTGCGCAATGCGGATGCCGCTGAGGTGCTGCAGGTGATCCAGTCCATGCAGATCGTTCCCGACGACGCGGCTGTCTCGATCGACCGGCGTTCCAATGCGCTGATCGTCTCCGGCTCTGACAGCCTGGTGCAGCAGATCCGCACGCTTGCCTCGCGGCTGGACACGCAGAACGCCAATGTCGCCTCCCGCGCGATAGAGCTGAACTATGCCGATGCCACCCGCCTCGCGGATGTGGTGACCCGCGCCATTACCAACGAACAACGTGCGGAAACCGACGCGGTTGTGCGCATCATCCCGGAGACGCAGACAAATACCTTGCTGATCTCTGCCCCGCCCGAACAGATGAGCGACATCATCGAAATGGTGCATTTCCTTGATCGCCGCCCCACGCAGGTGCTGGTCGAAGCGGTCATCTTTGAAATGTCGGTCATTGGCTTCGCCGACCTGTCCGCGCAATTCGGCGCAATCCTCAATGACGCGATCATTGGTGGCGTAGAGTTCACTCTGGACGGGCGTCCCAGCCTGACAAGTCTTGTGTCCTCCGTTCTGAACAACACGACAAACACCGTACCGACGCCGGGCAACGGCGGCTTTTTCGGCGTCGGCGCGCGCAATTCCAGTGGTGAGGGCATCGTCGGGCTGCTCAGCGCCATCGCCTCCACGAATTCGACCCGCCTTTTGTCCACCCCCTCGATCATGACCCTGAACAACCAGGAAGCCGAGATCGTGGTGGCGCAGAACGTGCCGTTCGTGACCGGTTCCTTCGCCCAGGTTGGCGAAACCGCCCAGCCGGACAACCCGTTCCAGACGATCGAACGCCAGGATGTGGGCCTGACCCTCAAGGTGACACCGCAGATCAACGCGGACCGCACCGTGCGGATGGAGATCGAACAGGAAGTATCGAACCTGACCAACAGCACTTCCTCAGCGGGGGGAGAGATCACGGCACGCCGCGCTCTGTCCACAACCGTTCTGGTGCGCGACGGCAATGTGATCATGTTGGGCGGGCTGTTGGAAAATGGCTCCGGGTCCGTGTCGCAGCGGGTTCCCGGGCTCAGCAAATTGCCACTTGTCGGTGGTCTGTTCCGGGGCAAGAACGCCAACAAGAACCAGCGCGTGCTGCTGGTCATGTTGCGCCCGCGGGTGGTCAAGGATGACCACGAGGCCCGCAAGATCACCACTGCGCTTGCCCGTGAGGCGAAAAACGCAACCCTTGCGCTGCAACCCCCCGATGATGGACAGTACCCGAAGACGCCCAGTGGCACCCTGCCCTTCGATGGCGTGGATTTGAACCAACCCTTTGACGCCGGATTTGTCGATGACTTTGCGCAAAACCGAAACTATCCCCCCCTCCCGACCCGGCTTCGGTTCAAAGGAGGACGTGACTGATCCGGCCCCGGCAGAGCGGCGTTTGCCGTTCGTCTTTGCCCGCGATCAGCAGGTGATACTGGATGGTTCGGATATCATCCTGGGACCGGCCGCCACCCAGACAGGCCTGCGCGAAGCGCAGCGGCGCGCGGCAAGACAGGGGCCACTGACCCTTGTCACACAGGATGCAGCAGGTTTCGAAACAACGCTGGCACGGGTCTACCAATCCAAAGACGACAGCACCGACACGCAAAATACGTTGTCCTTTGACCTGGAAGACGCCGGCGGCGGTGGTCAGGGCCCGGCCCGCCAGCGCGATCTTCTGGAAGATTCCGGCGATGCTCCGGTCATTCAACTGGTAAATCAACTGCTGCGCCGCGCTGTGACGGCAGGTGCGTCGGACCTGCACATCGAGCCCTATGAAGGCGGCCTGCGGGCGCGGATGCGTGTCGATGGTTTTCTCAAGACGATGATGGACCGCTCTGACGTCCCCGTAAAGCGGGTGGTGTCGCGGCTCAAGGTGATGGCCGGTCTCGACATCGCGGAAACGCGGCTGCCGCAGGACGGGCGCATTCCCCTGTCCTTGGGCGGGCGGCAGATCGACACACGCGTCAGCTCGCTTCCCGGCAACTACGGCGAACGGATCGTTCTGCGAATTCTCGACCGCTCTGCCGGGCTCATGGAATTGTCCGACCTGGGTCTCAGCAAGGATCAGGTCACGCTGCTGCACCGGCTGGCGGCGCTGCCAAACGGCGTAATCCTCGCCACCGGGCCGACAGGTGCGGGCAAGACGACAACACTCTACTCCCTGCTGAAGCTGGCCAACCGGGACGAGCGCAATATCGTCACTGTCGAGGATCCCATCGAATACGATCTTCCCGGCATCTCCCAGTCCCAGATCAACGCCGAGATCGGGATGACCTTTGCCAACGGGCTGCGCGCCACCCTGCGGCAGGATCCGGATGTGATCCTCGTGGGGGAGATCCGCGATGGCGAAACCTCCAGCGTGGCCGCACAGGCCGCACTGACCGGCCACCTCGTGTTTTCCTCGCTGCACGCCAACGGGTCGGTGGGCGCGGTGGTGCGCCTGCGCGACCTGGGGCTGGACGACTTCCTGATCGCGGCCACCCTGCGCGGTGTGATTGCCCAGCGGCTGCTGCGCCGCCTGTGCAGCGCCTGCCGCCGCCCCCATGCACCAAGCGAGGCCGAGGCCGAACATTTCACCCGCCATGGCCTGCGGGTGCCCGAAACCATTTACGCAGCAGAAGGCTGCACAGCCTGCGGCAATTCCGGTTATGCAGGCCGGGTCGGTATCTTCGAGATGATCGAAGTGGGTGAAGCCCTGCGCGCGGCCATTGATGCAGGCGCCAGCGAAGCCGAGATGCGCAGGCTGGCACTGACCGGGCGGGAAACCCTGATCGGACAGGGCCTGATCGAAGTCGCGGCGGGACGGACCAGCATCGCCGAGACCCTCCGCGTGGTCGGGGACGTCGCGTGAGAGCTTACGCCTATGTCGCGTATACCAAAGCGGGAAAGCGCAAATCCGGCACAGTGATCGCCGATACCGAGGCCCATGCCGCTGCCCAGCTTGCCGAGAAGGGCCTTTTCGTCTCTGAGCTGACTGAACGGCGCAACAGGACGACATCGGGGCTTTTTTCCGGCCAGAGACGCACCACATTGAACCCTGACCTTCAAGCGGTGTTCACCCGGCAAATGGCCGTCCTGCTGGGTGCCGAACTGCCGGTGGACGAGGCATTGGAAGCGGTCCGGCAAGGCGGACACCCCAGCCTTGATGCGGTGGCCGCACGAGCCCGCGCGGACCTGATGGATGGCTCAACCCTGTCGGATGCATTGCGACGGACGCAGGCGGGCTTTGCCCCCTATTATGTCGCATCCGTCCGGGCCGGTGAAACGGCGGGAAACCTCGCCGGTGTGTTCAACGAACTTGCCGATCACCTTGAAAACCAGGGGGTGGACAAGGCACAGATCTCGACCGCGCTGATCTATCCAGCATTTGTCGCCGCCGTCGCCCTGCTGGTCTGTGCGATCCTCATGGTCAACGTCGCACCTGAAATCGTGGCGATGTACGAGCTGTCCGACCAGCCGCTGCCCTCCATCACGCAGGTGGTGCTGGGGATCAGCAACTGGATACAGGCCAATTTCACCATTCTGCTGATTGGCCTGGCCTGCCTTGTCGCTTTCGGCTTTGCCTCCGGGCGCGTGCCTGCCATCCGGGCCCAGCGCGACAAGCTGTTCTTGCGCCTGCCATTGGTGGGCCGTTTCATGCGCCTGTCCGCCGCCGTGCAATATCTGCGTACGCTGGCGCTGGTTCTCAGCAGCAGGAACACCGTGCCGGTCGCCATCCAGAACGCCTCCGAAGTCTTGGATGTGGCCCGGTTCCAACAGGAAGCCGCACAGGTTTCGCTGGCGATCTCGCGGGGCGAGACGATGTCGCAGGCGCTGCGCGCGCTTACGATCATCCCGCCGGTCGCAAGGCAACTCATCCAGGCGGGGGAGGCCTCTGTCAGGCTGGCCAGCATGACAGAGCGCAGCGCGGTGCTGGTCGAGAACGGCCTTTCCACCGAACGCAAACGCATTGCCGCATTGCTTGAACCAGCCTTGATGATGCTGGTGGGCGCAATGGTGCTGGTCATTGTCCTTGCCGTGCTGCTGCCGATCTTCGATCTTCAGGCCGTTGTGGCGGGCTGAGCCCCGATTCCGGCGCGCCTCCTGCACGTGCGGTACCGTCCGCCCACCTGATCGAATGCCCATGCGTGAAACAGCGCGGCAAAAGAGTTTCACTGAATTGCCGATTCGACTGTATAATCTTCTGGTTTAATCCACTTGATTTCCACTTCGGAGCTTTTCTGAATGCGCCAAGCAACTGGCAAATCTGCACCAATTTGCAATTTCCCGGCTGCCAACCCGTCAGATGCACCCGATTGGCTACTCCTGCCTCCGCCGCCCTCGCTCCGTTGGCCGGAGACGCAGTTCAACCAGGCTTATCAGAACTTCCTGGATGCACATGTCGCCTACTGGGGCAGCGAGGAATGCGTTGTTCTGCCCAAATTCGCTGGAAATGCCCTGCGGACCGTGTCCAACTGGCGGCGCGGCTGCCGCGCCGTCGATGTGATCATGCCCATGGGCACCCCGGTTGCCAGTTTCATGGACCGGCGCGGACGGCCCAGTGATCGCTGGGATGGCGGCGAGGGTCTGGGGATCACCGGCAATCACACCACCCATTCCGGTGTGCTGGCGGGCTACCTGCTGGACGCCTACGGATCGGTCATCGGCCTGAAGCTTTGGGAAATCTACCCCGGCGCCGGCCGGGTGCGTCGGCGGATCTATCCGGTGGACGACAGCCGCTTTGGCACGGCAAACGCGCGGGCCTACCATGCAGTATTCGATATCGACCAGGCACCGCTTGGCGGCCCGGATAATCCGTATTACCGCCTTTGGCTGACAAAACGTCAGACGCCTTCGGTCCGGTCAGGCTGGGCCGCCCGCACGCCAACCGCAGTCGGCCGTTGCGCAACGCCCCTGCCGCGTGTCCAATCCTTGCACGAAGGCCCCAAGGCGTGACCGGCAGCTCCAGCTTCCTGCGCCGCCTGCTGCGACGATCCGCCAGTGCTTCTGATAACCTCAATAATATTCCGCCAGCCCCCCAACGCATTCTGATCACGCAGCGGGAGCTGAAGAACTACGGCGGCTCGGAGTTCTTCGCCATCGAAGTCGCGCGCGCCCTCAAGAACCGGGGGCGCGAGGTTGCCATCTATTGCCCTGCCCCCGGAAAGCTGGCCAATATCGTCACGCCCAGCGGTATCCCGGTCTGCGAAACACCTGCTGAGGTGCCCTTCACACCTGATGTGATCCACGGTCAGCATCATTTGCCGACCATGGCGGCGCTCGCGCATTTCCCGGACACGCCCGCGATCTATTGCTGGCACGGCACAAGGCCCTGGGTCGAACGCCCCCCCGTCCATCCCCGCATCCGCTTTCATGTGGTCACATCGGAGCGGATGGCCCCCCGGCTGGCCACCGAAACCACCATCCCCGAAGACCGTATCGTCACAATCCCCAATTTCGTCGATCTGGAGCGTTTCTCCCGGGTGCGCAAGACCATCGCCAGACCGGCACGCGCTGTCCTTTATGGCCAGTCAGGGTTCTACCCCGCAGAGCTTGAACTGCTTGAAACGGCTTGCGCGGATCATGGCATCGCACTGGACAAGGTTGGCTATGCATATGGCAACCCCCGCCCCCGCCCGGAGTATTTCCTGCCAGACTACGACATCGCATTTGCCATCGGACGCTCGGCCATCGAAGCGGCGGCCAGCGGATGCGCGGTGATCCCGGTTGTGCCGCAACTTGCCGGGGCAATTGTGGTTCCGGACACGCTCGACGATTGGGCTGCTTCCAATTTCAGCCCGCGCTATTTTACCTCGGCCAGCGTCATGGACAGCGATTGGCTGGGCCGGCAACTGGAAGACTTCGACCAGGAAAAGGTGCGCCAGGTCACCCATGCGATCCGCGATCGCTTCTCGATTGGTCCCGCAATCACTTCATTCGAAAGCCTGTATCGGCGCGCGGGATCAACCGGCCCGGCACAGGGAAGCGGGTCTGAATTCGGGCACTACCTGACCACCATGGCCCATGAAATAGACGCCATGTGGGGCGAACTGGAGTGCCGCAAGGTAGATGAACCCACAATCCAGGCCCGCATCGCCGCGCTGGAGGCGGCGCTGGCCGACGCAGAGAACCGCACGCGCGCCCTGACGGACAAACTGCTGGAACAGGCTCCGGCACCATCCGGTTCGGACAATAAAGCCGTTGGTCGTTGATACGCCCTTCCAGCTTCCCGCGTTCACGGGTGATCATCTGGGAGTCGACCGATATCTGGTCACGCCATCCCAAGCTTATGCGCTCACACTTGGCTGGGATCAGTCGGCCCAAATCCGTTTGTGGTTTCGCATGCCTGACTTTACGCCTCTCAAAGTCCATACGTGGCGGTTGGTATAGGCGCTAACATGCTGTTATTGGATAACTGATATCACTCAGGAAATGGCGTAAGTTTGCGCTGTGTCTGTCGCTACTTGTGGTTGCAGACCCAGCCTTTGGCCCACAGACGGCCTTCGCCCCCGGTTCATGATCTTGCGCAAGCAAAGCAGCCGTTGGTCCCGGCCACCGAACGCTTTGATCTGGCTTAAACGGATCGCCACCCGTTATGATGCATCTCATGACCTCGACTAGCGACATACCGCTTCCCTTGCGCAATGCCCGTGTTCACGAGGCGTTCGGGCCGGGTGCGGTAAGTTTTGCGGCCGTTGCAGCGGCGCGGGCCGGGACTGTGCTGTGGATCCGGGAGGCCTGGCAGACAGAGGCCATCAATCCGATGGGACTGTCGGTCTTCTTCGACCCGTCGAAACTGCTGCTGGCCCAGACCAGGGACCAGACCGAATCGCTCGCCGTCGCGGAAGAGGCGCTAAAGGACGGCGCGGTGCCGCTGGTCATTATCGAAACCAGCCGTCCGCTTGATCTGCGCATGGGGCGGCGGTTGCTGCTTGCCGCAAAGGCGGGCCAGGCCACCGGATTGTGCCTGATCCCCGAAGGCATGGGCGGCAACGCTGCCGAAACCCGGTGGCATTGCACCCCGGTTTTCGATGCCGATGACTCGACTCTGATGCGCTGGGAAACTATCAAGAACAAATCAGGAACATTGGGGGCCTGGCATGTTCGATGGCATACAACGGCGCATCGTCTCGATGTGGTTTCCCCGGCTGGCAAGCGACCGGGTTCTGCGGACGCGCCCGGTTGAAGGCCCCTTCGCGCTGACACTCAAACAGGCAAATGCAGAACGGCTGCATTGCCTGAACATGGAGGCCGAGCGGCAGGGCCTGTACCGGGGGATGACCCTTGCCGATGCGCGCGCCTTTTGTCCCGGTCTGTTCAGCCGTCCGGCCGATCCTGTTGCGGACACAGGCTTTCTGCATGTGCTGCGCCGCTGGGCCACGCGCTATTGCCCATGGGTCGGGATCGAGGGCGATGATGGCCTGGTGCTGGACATCACCGGGTCCGCGCATCTGTTCGGCAGCGAGGCGATGATGTTGGCCGATATGCGCCAGCGGTTGAGCCGTGCCGGGCTGACCGCGCGGATCGGGCTGGGCGATACGCGCGGCGCGGCCTGGGCGCTGGCCCATCACGGCGAAGGCCGGGCCGAAACCGGGGCGCCACTGGAGGCTTTGGTCGATTTGCCCGTTGCCGCGCTGCGGCTGGAAGAAGCCACCATTACGGGTCTGCAACGGCTGGGCCTGCGCAGGATCGGCGACCTGGAAAGCGCCGCCCGCGCCCCACTGGCCCGGCGCTTCGGCCCGGACCTGCTGCTGCGGCTGGATCAGGCGCTTGGCCGTCAGCCGGAACAGGTCACCCCGCTGTCCGAGCCGCCCCATTACGGGATCCGCCTGAGCCTGCCTGAGCCAATCGGCCTGACGGATGACGTGATGGCGGCCACATCGCGCCTGCTGGAGCAGCTTTGCGCCAAGCTGAAAGCGCAGGAAGCCGGGGCGCGGGTGCTCTGCCTGACGCTGCGCCGGGTCGATCAAGAGGCGCAGACAGTCGAGTTACGCCTGGCCAGCCCACTCCGTGACGCGGCGCGCATCCTGCCGCTGTTCGCGCGCGGTGTGGGTGAGGTCGATGCCGGTTATGGGATCGACCAGATACGATTGGAGGCGGTGCAGGTTGAGCCGCTGCCGGTGCATCAGGTCAGCCATGTGTCTACAGGACGGGCGGACCAGCTGGATGACCTGATCACCCGGATCGGCACCCGGATCGGGCTGGAGAATGTGCAGCGTTTCCTGCCCGCCGACAGCCATATCCCCGAGCGCAGTTTCCTGATCGCCGCCGCTGCCTGGTCCGAACCGGGCGGATCGTGGGTGGCCCCGCGCCCGCGCCCTGTGCGCCTGTTTCCGCCGGAATCGATTACCGGAACCGGGGCGCGCCCACCCCGTCAGTTCCGTTGGCGGCGTATGTCGCTGACCACGGCGCGGGCGACGGGGCCGGAACGGATCGCCCCGGAATGGTGGCTGCCCGATGACAACTGGCGCAGCGGAATACGAGACTACTGGCATGCGGAAACCCGGCAAGGGCGGCGGCTGTGGCTGTTCTACACGCCGCAAAACCCCGGCTGGTTCGTGCAGGGGGAATTCGCATGACGGCATTCCCGCGTAATGACCGCGCCGTGAACCCACCCGGGGATTTTGGCCCGCGCAACAACTATGCCGAGCTCTGCGTGACCACCAATTTCACCTTCCTCACCGGCGCGTCCCATCCCGAAGAACTGGTCGTTCGGGCAGCGGAGCTTGGTCTGGCCGCCATCGCTATCACGGACCGCAATTCTCTGGCCGGGGTGGTGCGGGCCTACCGGGCGTTGAAAGAATTGCGGCGGGATATGGAAAACGACATCCGCATCCGTTCGCAGCACCAGATCGATCACTGCTCGCGTCAGGAGGTGGGGCAGCCCAGCCCGATCACGCGGCCGGATACCGTGCATTTGCCAAAGCTGATCGTCGGATGCCGCCTTGTCCTGCGGGACAGTGCAGTGGACTGGATCGCCCTGCCGCGCGACAAGGCGGCCTATCAGCGGCTGACGCGGCTTTTGACCCTGGGCAAGCGGCGGGCGGAAAAAGGCGGTTGCCATCTTGACCGGGCGGACCTGTATGAAGGTTGCGCGGGCATGATCCTGATCGCGCTGCCACAGGGCAAGCTGCACGCCGCCGCCCCGCATATCCGGCAGATGCAGCGCCGCTTCCCCGGCCATGTCTTTCTGGGGGCGGCACCGCGCTATGACGGCTCCGATCAGGCCTATCTGAGGGAATGCGCCCGGCTGGCACTTGGAACTTCGGCGCCGATGGTGGCGGTGGGGGATGTGCTGATGCACCGGGCCAGCCGCCGGCAATTGGCCGATGTGCTGACCTGCATGCGCGCCCATATCACGATTGACCGGATCGGCACCCGCGCCCTGGCCAACAGCGAACGCCGGTTGAAAGGGCACGCGGATATGGCGCGGGTGTTCCGCGACCATCCCGCCGCCCTGCGCCGCACGCTGGAGATCACCACCCGGTGCAGCTTTGACCTGAGCGAACTCAGTTATGAGTACCCCGATGAGATATCCCAAGGCGAAACCCCGCAGGCACGGCTTGAGCGACTGACACGCGACGGGCTGAAACGGCGCTATCCGGCAGGCGCGCCGCAGCGGGTCCATGACCTGATAGACAAGGAATTGAAACTGGTCGAGGAACTGGGCTTTCCGGCCTATTTCCTGACCGTTTACGATATTGTCCAGTTCGCCCGCGCGCAGGGCATCCTGTGTCAGGGGCGCGGCTCGGCAGCCAATTCGATCCTGTGCTACCTGCTGGGCATCACCGATGTCTCCCCCGATCAGATCGCCATGGTGTTCGAGCGTTTCATCTCCAAACACCGGGGCGAACCGCCCGATATCGACGTGGATTTCGAACATGAACGCCGCGAGGAGGTGATCCAGTGGATCTACGAAAAATACGGCCGCCACCGCGCCGGGCTCTGTGCCACGGTGATTCATTTCCGCAGCCGCGCCGCGATCCGCGAAGTCGGCAAGGTGATGGGGTTGTCACAGGATGTGACGGCAAGCCTGTCCGGGCAAATCTGGGGCATGTCCGACGATGGAGCCGACCCGGACAGGGTCAAGGAGCTTGGCCTTGATCCGACCGACCGACGCCTTGCCCAGACCATCCGCCTGATCAGAGAGATCATCGGCTTTCCCCGTCACCTGTCCCAGCATGTGGGCGGTTTCGTCATTACCAAGGGGCGGCTGGATGAGCTTGCCCCCATCGAAAACGCGGCGATGGAGGACCGCACCATCATCGAATGGGACAAGGACGATATCGACACGCTGAACATCCTCAAGGTCGATGTGCTGGGGCTGGGGATGCTGTCCTGCATCCGCAAGGCCTTCGACCTGATGCGCGACCACGAGGGGCATGACCTGAGCATCGCCGCTGTTCCGCAAGAGGATACCACCACCTATGACATGCTTTGCGTGGCCGATGCGGTGGGGGTGTTTCAGGTGGAAAGCCGCGCCCAGATGAATTTCCTGCCCCGGATGCGGCCACGGACCTTTTATGATCTGGTGATCGAGGTCGCCATCGTCCGCCCGGGCCCCATCCAGGGCGGCATGGTACAACCCTATATCAAACGGCGACAGGGGCTGGAAAAGGCCGAGCCTTTCGGCCCCGCGCTGGAGGCCGTGACGCGCCGCACCCTCGGCGTGCCGCTGTTTCAGGAACAGGCATTGCAGATCGCCGTGGTCGGCGCGGGCTATAGCCCGGAAGAGGCCGACCATCTGCGCCGCTCGCTGGCCTCGTTCAAGCGGATGGGCACGATTGGCACACACCGGGATAAATTCATCAAGGGCATGCTGGCCAACGGCTACAGCCCCGAAATCGCCGAACGCTGTTTCGGCCAGATCGAGGGCTTTGCCGATTACGGTTTTCCCGAAAGCCACGCAGCGGCCTTTGCGATGCTCGCCTATGTCTCGGCCTGGCTGAAATGCCATTACCCGGCGATCTTTGCCTGTGCTTTGCTGAATTCACAGCCGATGGGCTTCTACGCGCCTGCCCAGATCGTGCGCGACGTCCGCGAACACCGGGTCGAGGTCCGCCCGATCTGCGTCAATGCCAGCCATTGGGACAACAGGCTGGAACGCCGCGCCGACGGGGCACTGGCCCTGCGGCTGGGCTTTCGGCAGATCAAGGGCTTCAAAGAGGAGGACGCCGGCTGGATCGTGGCCGCCCGGGGCAATGGCTACCGCGATCCTGAATCGGTCTGGTTGCGCGCCGGAGTGGCCCCCGTGGTGTTGGAACGGCTGGCCGAGGCCGATGCCTTTACCGATATGGGACTGACCCGGCGCGATGCACTCTGGCAGGTGCGGGCCATTCGCGGGCAGGCCCCGTTACCCTTGTTCAACGATCGCCTTGACGGCGAGAGCATTCACGAACCCACGATTGTGCTGCCGCAAATGCAACTGGGTGAAGAGGTTGTCGAAGATTACGTCTCTATGCGTCTGACCTTGCGCGCCCATCCCATGGAATTGCTGCGCCCCTCCATTCCCGGGCTGGTCACACATGACAGCCTGCATAACGTGCCGCTGGGGCGTTACAGCGTCTGCGGCCTTGTCATCACCCGTCAGCGCCCCGGCACGGCGTCAGGCGTTATTTTCCTGACGCTCGAAGATGAAACCGGGGTCTCGAATGTGGTGGTCTGGCCAAAGGTCTATGAGCAGTTCCGCCGCATCGTCATGGGCGGGCGCCTGCTGCGCGTGACAGGCTACCTGCAACGCGAAGGCATCGTCGTACATCTGATCGCCCAGCAGATCGAAGACCTCTCGCCCCGCCTGTCCGATCTCGGCCACCCGATGGACAGCGCCATCGGCCAGACAACCTCCAAAACAGACACCGCCCCGCGCCCCCTGCCACCCCCACGCGCAACGCACCCGAGGGATCAGGCCAAGCGGCTGTTCCCGAGCCGGGACTTTCATTAACCGCGGAAGCATTCGACCCCATTGAAGAAACATTCGACATGGTGGCGCTCTTTATCGAGCGCGCGGTCTCGACAGGTCTCCGCAAGATCGACCCGAACCTACAATCGGTATGATCCCGGCGTCCGGCTGGTCCATTTGCGAAAGGCGCGATGAAAGTTCGCAGGGGCGGAAAAGCCGGTGTCAAAGGCGATTTGTTCGATGCTCTCCGTGCCTTGCTGAAGCGCGCGGATGGCGATGTCGCGGCGCAATGCGTCCTTTATATTCTGAAAGGATGTCCCTTCCTCTTTCAGGCGACGGTTCAGCGTCCGGGGCGTCATCTTCAGGGCCTGGGCCGCTTCCGGAAGCTGACAGCTCTGCCATGCCGCGCCGTAAAGGAAGGCGCGGACACGCAGGCTGTTCGTATGCGCGCGCGAGCTGGTGAAGATCCAGTCAAGCGGCGCACGTTCAAGAAACACGGACGCCTCGGCGGGACTGCGGGCGATCGGGCCAGCGAATTGGCGCGGGTTGAACAGGATGCTGGTCTGCGCTGCGTCAAACGAGACCGGGCAAGGGAACACAACCGCGTAATCGGCGGCAAAATCCGGACGGGTAAAGGCAAATCGCACCTCCTTCACACCCGTTTCCGACCCACTGAGCCAGGACAGGAGCCCATGCGCCAGTTTCAGGATCAGCATGTGACCAAATCGCTGCGGGGCGGTTTCACGCAGGTAAGGGACCAATGCCAGTTCCACCTCCTCCGGGTTGCTCCGCAATTCCAGGCGGAAATCATCCAAAAGCAGGTTCCAGAACGTCGTGAACCGAAACAGAGCCGAAACCAGGCTGCTCGCCTCACGCTGCACGGTCAACAGATGCTGCAGGGCGCGGGGGCGGATCGGACGGCTCCAGAGTCCCATCATTTCATCCCCGGTCTCCGGCGCGGCAAGCTGATAGAGCCGGGCGATTTCTTCCAGCGTAACGCGCTGCGCGGGTGCCATCGGGCCGGTTTGCAGCCCTGAACGCTGCAGCAGGGAGGTCATTGCTTCCGGCGTGCATCGGGCGTTCAACGCATCGAGCCAGTCCTGGATGAAACCTGCCGATACGGTCGTCAGAGAGATGGGGTCATGACTGCTCATGTCGAGGCCTTGAATGGCGTGATCGGATAAGAACTTGGCAAAAGATGAGCTTATTGACAAGGAAAGCAGCGGATAGATGACGGGAAACAATAGTCGCTGCCGGAGAGCCAGTCATGTCCTATCAGCCGCCCGTGGAGGATTTAATGTTTTGCATCGAACATCTGTCCCATTGGGAAAACCTGTTTGCACTGGATGTGTATTCTGAATGCGAACTATCGGATATCGGCGCCGCGCTGGACGGCTATGCCCGGTTCTGCACCGAACAGGTCGCGCCCTTGTCTCAGGTCGGGGACAGGCTGGGCGCCCGGTTCGACAAGGGTCGCGTGACCATGCCCGAAGGCCACGCCCGGGCCTATGCGCAGTTTGTCGAGATGGGCTGGCAGGCGCTGATCCACCCGGTGGAACATGGCGGCGTCGGGCTGCCGCGCGTGGTTGGAGCGGCAGCGGTCGAGATGCTGAATGCCGCCGACATGAGCTTTGGCCTCTGCCCGCTCCTGACCGATGGGGCGATCGAGGCGCTGCTGCTGACCGGCTCGGACGAACAGAAATCCACCTACCTCGGGCCATTGATTGCAGGGCGCTGGTCCGGCACGATGAACCTGACCGAACCGCAGGCGGGCAGCGATCTGGGCCGGGTGACGACAAAGGCGGTACGGCGCGAAGATGGCAGCTTTGGCATCACCGGCACCAAGATTTTCATCACCTACGGCGCCCATGATCTGACCGAGAACATCATCCATCTCGTGCTGGCGCGCATAGCGGATGCGCCAGCCGGGCCCAAGGGGCTGAGTCTGTTCATCGTGCCGCAGAAACTGGTGGAAACGGACGGAACGCCGGGGACCGAGAACGCAGTCAGCTGTGTGAGCATCGAACATAAACTGGGCGTGCATGCCAGCCCGACGGCCGTGCTGGATTACGATGACGCCACCGGGTTTCTGATCGGCCAGGAAAACTGCGGGCTGGAGTACATGTTCATCATGATGAACGCGGCGCGGTTTTCGGTGGGAGTGCAGGGTGTTGCGATTTCCGACCGGGCCTATCAGCGGGCGCTGGCCTATGCGCGGGGCCGGGTACAAAGCCGCCCGGTGAACGGTCTGGGCCAGAACGCCGTCCCGATCATCGACCACCCGGACGTGCGCCGCATGCTCCTGCGGATGCGCAGTTTGACCGAAGGCGGACGGGCAATGGCGGCCGCGACCGCGGGGCTGCTGGATGTCGCGCATCATGGGGATGACCGCGAGGCGCTCGCCCTGGCCGAATTCATGGTCCCGCTGGTCAAGGGCTTTTGTTCGGAACGCGCGGTCGAGGTCGCGTCCCTGGGTGTGCAAATCCACGGCGGCATGGGATTCATCGAGGAAACGGGGGCCGCGCAGCACTACCGCGACGCCCGCATTCTGCCGATTTACGAAGGCACCACGGCCATTCAGGCCAATGACCTTCTGGGGCGCAAGGTGATGCGGGACGGGGGGGCGACAGCCCGCCTTTTCGCCAGCCGGATTGCGCAAACCGAAGCACAGCTTGCCAGAGGTGACGCCTCGGCTCGGGCGATCGGCACAAGCCTCGCACAGGCGCGCGGCGCATACGAAACCGCGTTGGACTGGATGCTGGAAAACAGCCACAAGAACATCGACAAGGCCTTTGCCGGCTCTGTCCCCTTCCTGATGCTGTCGGGCACGTTGGCGGCGGGCTGGATGCTCGCCAAGGGCGCCCTTGCGGCGCAAACCGCGCGCGCCGCCGGGCAGGACAGCGCGTTCATGACCCGGAAAATCGCGACCGCCCTGTTCTTTGCCCAGCACATTCTGCCCGAATGCACCACCGAACAAACCCGCATCCTGCAGGGCGCGCCCAGCCTGCTGGACGCGACTTTCCCTGATTAATCCCACAAAAGGACCCAACCGATGAATGATGTCGTGAACCCCGATACCTACGAACGCCTCGCCATTTCCGCGCGTGACAACGGCTTGTATGTCGTGACGCTGAACCGCCCTTCCAAACGCAACGCTCTGGATGTGGCCACGATCGAGGAACTGATCCGCTTTTTCAGCGGCGCGCGGATGGCGGGCGTCAGGGCCGTGTTGCTGGCCGGAGAGGGCGATCACTTCTGCGCCGGTCTCGATCTGGTCGAACATTGGAAGGCCGACCGCAGCCCCGATGATTTCATGCATGTCTGCCTGCGTTGGCACGAGGCCTTCAACAAGATGGAATATGGCGGCGTACCGATCATTGCCGCGCTGCAGGGCGCGGTTGTCGGCGGCGGTCTGGAACTGGCCAGCGCCGCCCATGTGCGCGTGATCGACCCCGGCACCTATTTCGCCCTGCCCGAAGGACAGCGCGGGATCTTCACCGGCGGCGGCGCAACGATCCGGGTGTCGGACATGATCGGCAAGTACCGGATGATCGACATGATCCTGACCGGGCGCGTCTACCAGGGGCAAGAGGCCGTCGATCTGGGTCTGGCGCAATATATCACCGAAGACGGGGGCAGCTTTGCCAAGGCGATGGAACTGGCGGAAAAGGTCGCGCAGAACCTGCCGCTGACGAACTTCGCGATCTGCTCGGCGGTCAGCCACATGAACAACATGTCCGGCCTGGACGCCGCTTTTGCCGAAGCCTTCGTGGGCGGAATCGTCAACACCCAGTCAGCCGCGCGCGCGCGCCTCGAAGCCTTCGCCAACAAGACCGCTGCCCGTGTACGGCCAAACAGCTAAGTCAGGCGTGATCAGCTTTGCCGTCGGAGGCGCTGGCCGGAATGCATGGCCGATTCCGCCGTCGCGAAACTGACCGCCTGCCCCAATGGCGCACGCAATTTGGCGAACCTTCCGGGGAGGTTCGTCAAATCCGGCACCAAACCCAAACAGGGAAAGGATAATTTGTGTGAAGTGGTGAGCCGTGTTGGGTTCGAACCAACGACCTACTGATTAAAAGTCAGTTGCTCTACCAACTGAGCTAACGGCCCACTAGGACGCGTATCTAGAAAGGTGAGCGAGGGGGGTCAAGCCCTTAATCCACGATTCTTCAGGTGTCCGCTGGATTAGTCAGGCAGGCGGGGTTATATGCGCAAAATGTGCAGTGATACGACATCCGGTTTGCCCTTCATGAAAATGCACGGGCTTGGCAACGATTTCGTTGTTGTTGACGCGCGCGCGCTGGCAACACAGATCACGCCCGGCATGGCAAAAGCCATCGGAGATCGCCATTTCGGCGTCGGTTTCGACCAGCTTGCGGTGATATCCAAAGGAACTGGGGACGCGCATCTGACCTTTTACAATGCCGACGGATCGCTATCGGCCGCCTGCGGCAACGCGACACGCTGCATCGCACGCTACCTGATGGATGAAACCGGTGTGGCCCGTCTGCATCTGACAACCGACAGGGGCGATCTTTACGCCGAGGATCAGGGGGGTGGCATCACATCTGTCAACATGGGTCAGCCGCAACTGCTGTGGCACGAGGTGCCACTGGCGCAGGAGATGGACACGCTGACCTTGCCCATTGACGGCGCGCCGACGGCAACCGGTATGGGCAACCCGCATTGCACCTTCTTTGTCGATGATGTTGGCGCGGTTGAGCTTGAAACTTTCGGCCCGGCGATAGAACACCACCCGCTTTACCCGCAACGCACCAATGTGCAGGTCGCACAGGTGGTGGGGCCGGACCACATCCGCATGCGGGTCTGGGAACGCGGTGTGGGGGTGACATGGGCCTCCGGCTCATCCTCCTGCGCCTGTGCCGTCGCCGCGGCGCGGCGCGGCCTGACGGGGCGCAAGGTGCAGATCGACCTCGACGGTGGCACCCTGCACATCGACTGGCGCGAGGACGGCGTGTGGATGACCGGCCCGACCGTACATGTCTTTTCCGGCACCCTGACATCCGCATTCCTGGACAACATCACATGAACGCCCCGGTCTTTTCCAACCACGGCTGCCGCCTGAACGCCTATGAAGTTGAGGCGATGAAGGACCTTGCCGGACAGGCCGGTCTGGCCAATGCAGTTGTGGTCAACACCTGCGCTGTCACGGCAGAGGCTGTGCGCAAGGCGCGCCAGGACATCCGCAAGCTGCGCAAGGCACATCCCGATGCCCGTCTGATCGTCACCGGATGTGCTGCACAAACCGAACCCGACACCTTTGCCAGCATGGCCGAGGTCGATGCAGTCATCGGCAACACCGAAAAGATGCAGCCAGGCACCTGGCAGGGCCTCGCTGCGGACTTCATCGGAGAGACGGAATCGGTTCAGGTCGACGACATCATGTCCGTGACTGAAACTGCCGGGCACCTGATCGACGGGTTCGGCACCCGCAGCCGCGCCTATGTACAGGTGCAGAACGGCTGCGACCACCGCTGCACCTTTTGCATCATTCCCTATGGCCGGGGCAATTCACGTTCCGTCCCGGCGGGTGTCGTCGTGGATCAGATCAAGCGCCTGGTGGACAAGGGGTTCAACGAGGTGGTTCTGACCGGCGTCGACCTGACCTCATGGGGCGCCGACCTTCCGGCGGCACCGCGTCTGGGTGATCTGGTCATGCGCATCCTCAGGCTGGTCCCGGATCTGCCGCGCCTCAGGATCAGCTCCATCGATTCCATCGAGGTGGACGAGAACCTGATGGCCGCCATCGCGACCGAACCCCGCCTGATGCCCCATCTGCACCTCAGCCTGCAGCATGGCGATGACATGATCCTCAAACGGATGAAGCGGCGGCACCTGCGCGATGACGCCATCGCCTTTTGCAACGAGGCGCGCAGGCTGCGCCCTGACATGACCTTTGGCGCGGATATCATCGCGGGCTTTCCGACCGAAACGGAAGCGATGTTCGACAATGCCCTGCGCATGGTTGATGAATGTGATCTGACGTGGCTGCATGTCTTTCCCTATTCCGCCCGCCCCGGCACCCCGGCTGCGCGGATGCCGGCGGTCAACGGCCGCACGATCAAGGACCGCGCCGCCCGCCTGCGTGCGGCCGGTGAGGCGCAGGTTCAGCGCCATTTGCAACAGCAAGTCGGTCAGACCCACCATATCCTGATGGAAAGCCCGACCATGGGCCGCACCGAACAATTCACCGAAGTCCATTTCGATACGCCGCAGGTCGAAGGCGCGATTGTCACGGCCAGAGTGACCGGGAAATCTCGGAACGCGCTGATCGCCTGAATCGGCAACCGCCCCGCGACTTTCAGTACAATTTCTGATTGAATTGCTGTAGCTTCCCCGCAAAGGCGGCGGGGGCATATGAACGATCAACATCTATTTGATTGCGGTTTTCTGGCAGAGGCGTCCCCGGCACTCAGAGAGACGATGGCCGCACTCGCGACGGAAACAACCCTGCGGGCCGGTGAGGTCCTGTTCGAGCATGGAGACCCCGGCGATACCCTCTATGCGATCCTTGAAGGCGCGCTGGAATTCAGCGTTATTTCGGTGGGGGGGCGCAAACTCTCGCTGGATGTGATGCACCCTGGCGCGGTCTTCGGAGAGATTGCCCTCTTCGACCCCGGACCGCGCACGGCAACTGTCACCGCGCTGGAGCAATCCCGTGTTCTGGGTATCCGCAATGCCGATGCGATGACGGCCTTGCAACGCTCTCCCGATTTCGGGATCGACATGCTGCGGCTTGCCGGAAAGCGGATGCGCTGGATGGGCTATCAGCTGTCAGAACAGGTCTTTCTGCCCCTGCCCGCCCGCCTGGCCAAGAAGGTCCTGCATCTGACCGCCCATATCTCTGATCCCGAACCATTGCTGATCCTGTCCCAGACAGAGCTGGCCGAATTCGCGGGCGCGAGCCGCGAAGCGGTTTCAAAGATCCTTTCGAGATGGGGACGCAGTGGCATTGTCAGCGCCTCCCGTGGCGGGCTGCGCCTGTTGAATCGCGACGCGCTGAGAGACCTCGCCGATATCAACGAAATCTAGAATCCAACTTTTTCAGCTTGTGTGACCCAGATCACAGACTGCCATTACGTCAAGATTTAGGTTGGAACTATAGTAACGACGCTGCTCTGGTTCCTCGATCGCCTTATTCATCGGCGCATTGCAGGGCAAAGTTAGAAAAGTTCTGGATCAGGTTGCAGAGAGGGCGGCTAAGCCGTGCGTATCTGCCCAAGGGTGGTCTGTGCCACTGACCCGGCTCCGGTATTGTATCTGTCCCCGTTTTCCGGGCACCTCACCCATTATGAGGGCCCCCGGAAAGCAAAAGCCCTCCCGACCGCAACAGTCGGGAGGGCTCTTTAGCATGTCGCCGCGCGCTGGATCAGTCTTCGCGCTTGTATTTGACCGACGCCCAAAGACGCTTGTTCGTCAGGTACAGAAGAACCGCGAGCAGGGTCAGGAAGATCACACCCGCAAAACCGGCCTGTTTACGGGCCATCATCTTGGGTTCTGCCGTCCACATCAGGAAGGCCGCCACATCCATGGCTTCGTGATGGACGTCTGCTTCGTGACCGTCCGCGAACTCAACGTCATCACCCGCCAGCGGCGGTGCCATGGCAATCCAGCTGCCCGTGACGGTCGAATGACCTTCTTCATCACGGCAGGAATCGGGGATACCGCCTGCGGCGAACACCTTGTTGTACGAACCGGGGAAATCCTCGGGTGCGCAATCCGGCGCTTCCTCGTATCCGGTCAGCAGGGAAGCGATGTACTCCGGCCCGCCAATCCCTTTGAAGAACTGGTTGATGCCAAGACCGTAAGGACCGTGGAAACCCGCGCGCTTCTTGGCCATCAGCGACAGGTCGGGCGCATTGTCCAAAGACGAGGCCGGGAAGTGATCAACCGGAGTCGCTTCGCGGAAATCATCCAGTTCCGGGTCGAACACTTCGAACTGCTTGGCGTATTCGCGCACCTGATCTTCGGGCATGCTGGGTCCGCCGTCGTCCGCAAGTGTGCGGATCGGGACGAATTTCAGCCCGTGACAGGCCGAACAGATTTCCGTGTAGATCTGCAGGCCGCGCTGCAACTGGTTCACGTCATAGGCGCCAAAAGGCCCTTCGAAGGAAAAGTCGAAATCCTCGACATGGGCTTCGCCGCCGGCAGCCAGGGCACCGGTGGTGCCAAGGCCAAGTGCCACAAGGGCGGAGAGGGTCAGTTTCTTGATCATTGTCATCTCCGTCATTGCGCCGGTTTCACGATGGTCTTGGTGCCACCGGCCTTGGGCGCGTAATGGGCGTCAAAGTCTTCTTCGATGGTTGCCGGCTGCGGCAGCGGTTTCTCGATCACGCCCAGCAGTGGCAGGATCACCAGGAAGTACGCGAACCAATATGCCGATGCGATCAGCGAGAAGGACGCATAGGGTTCTTCCGCAGGCATCGCCCCAAGCCACATCAGGGCAAAGAAATCGATCACCAGCAGCGCGAACCACCACTTGAACATCGGACGATAACGGCCGGAACGCACGCTGGATGTATCCAGCCACGGCACCAGTGCCATCACCGCGATTGCACCGAACATTGCCAGCACGCCAAAGAACTTGGCGTCGATGATGCCACCGGTCACGAAGGACGCGATCTGCACAACCCAAACGTCAGAGGTAAAGGCCCGCAGGATCGCGTAGAACGGCAGGAAGTACCATTCAGGAACGATATGCGCAGGCGTCGCCAGCGGGTTCGCCTCGATATAGTTATCGGGGTGGCCCAGGTAGTTGGGCATGAAGCCGACGATGGCAAAGAACACCGCCAGAATCACCGCGAGTGCGAAGAGGTCCTTGATCACGAAATAGGGCCAGAACGGCAGCGTGTCCTTCTGCGCCTCTTCCTTGGACCCGCGGCGCACTTCAACACCCGTGGGGTTGTTGTTGCCGGTGGTGTGGAAGGCCCAGATGTGCACGATCACCAGGCCCGCGATGACGAAGGGCAGCAGGTAGTGCAGCGAGAAGAAGCGGTTCAGCGTGGCATTATCCACGGCAGGTCCGCCCAGCAGGAAGGTCTGCAGCGACTCGCCCACAAAGGGGATTGCGCCGAACAGGCCGGTGATCACGGTCGCACCCCAGAAGGACATCTGCCCCCAGGGCAGCACATAGCCCATGAAGCCGGTGGCCATCATCAGCAGATAGATCAGCATGCCGATGATCCAGGTAATCTCGCGCGGGGCCTTGTACGAACCGTAGTAAAGGCCGCGGAAGATATGTGCATAGACCGCCACAAAGAACAGCGAGGCGCCGTTCGCATGCAGGTAGCGCAGCATATAGCCGCCGTTCACGTCGCGCATGATGTGCTCGACCGAGCTGAACGCCAGATCGACATGCGGTGTGTAGTGCATGACCAGTACGATGCCGGTGACAATCTGCAACGCCAGGCAGAAGGTCAGGACGATGCCCCAGATCCACATCCAGTTCAGGTTCTTGGGCGTCGGGATCGTCAAAGTGTCATAGAGCAGGCCAACGACTGGCAGGCGGCGTGCAAGCCACTTTTCGCCGCCTGACTTTGGCTCGTAGTGGTCGTGAGGAATTCCAGACATATCTTTCTCCCTTAACCCAGTTTGATCGTTGTTTCGTCCAGGAATTCCGCAATCGGGATATCCAGGTTGCGCGGTGCCGGACCTTTGCGGATTCGACCGGCGGTATCGTAATGAGAGCCGTGGCAAGGGCAGAACCAACCGCCAAAGTCTCCGGCACCGTCCCCGATTGGAACGCAGCCCAGATGTGTACAAACACCGATCATGACCAGCCATTCGCCGGTTTCGTCCAGCGCGCGGTTTTCGTCAGTCGCAGGCGCATTCGCCGCAATATTCGCGTTTTCGGCGTTCTGATCCGGCAGGTCGCCGACATTGACGGCACGTGCCTCTTCAATCTCTTTCTCGGTACGCCGGCGGATGAACACGGGCTTGCCCAGCCATTTGACTGTCAGCTGCGTTCCTTCTGCGATCCCGCTCACATCAACGCGGATAGACGACAGCGCCAGAACATCGGCAGAGGGGTTCATCTGGTTCACCAGCGGCCAGACAGCCGCGCCAACGGCGACGGCACCTGTGCCAGCGGTTGCGTAATACAGGAAATCCCTCCGGGTGCCTGCGTGATCTTCTGCGTTGGACACGGCTCTACTCCACTTCTTGGCACAGAGGCCATTGGACATACCGGGGGCGGTTCAGCCCCCTGACTTCATCGCGCTGTCTAGCGGGCTGGCGCGCGTCCGTCCAGATGGCAAAGGCGCGCAAACCGTCGCAGGCAGGGAATTATTCCTGCCAATGCTGCCGATTCAGGCCTCAGGCGGCCTGGTTGCCTGCATCGAAGGACGCGATTCGAACCCGTTGAACCACTCCGAAAGCGCATCCTTGTCGCGCCGCCAGCCGCGCGCAGCATGACGAAACTCCACATAACCCAATGCGCAGGCAATCGCGATCTGACCCATGTCCAGCGGGCCGCTCAGATGGCTCATCCAGCGGGCATTCAGCGCGGTCAGCGCCCGGTCAACCTTGTTCCACTGCGCTTCGACCCACTCGGGCATCTGCGCGCTTTCCGGGCGAAGCCGGCCTTCATAGACCATCAAAAGTGCTGCATCCAGAATACCGTCCGCCGTTGCCTCAAGGGTCAAGGTATCCCAATGCCGCGATCCGGTGCCATAAAGCTTGCCACCCGCGCGGTCATCCAGATAGGCGCAGATCACCCGGCTGTCGTACAGCGTCGGCCCCTCCGGACGCTCCAGCGCAGGCACCTTCCCCAGCGGGTTCTGCGGCAACAGCGCGCTGTCCGGCTCGACCGGTGTGGTGTGCATGGTTTCCAACGTGACATCGTCAAGCTGACCGGTTTCATGCAGCAAAACCATAACCTTGCGGACATAGGGCGAAGTGGGTGAATAGGCGAGTTTCATGGCGGATCTCCTGTCGCTTTGGGACAGTATCACAGGCGCTGTGGTGACAGGCAATGACCTGCGGCGCGCTATTTGTTGCGGGCTGCCCGCATCTGCGCGGCCAACACCTCCACCTCACTGCCGAATCCATAGCCTGCCATATGCTGCGCCGCCGCGTCACGCACCGCATCGGGCTTGTTCTGGCTCAGTTTCCAGGTGCCGTCCACGCCGGTGATCCGCATCCGGCACGGCACGATCATCCGCATGAACTTGTCCATGACCTCCGGCGTCATCTTGTCCGTTTTCCAGGGTGCCTTGGGAAGCAGACGCTCTTCATAAGCTGCCGACTGACGGTCCAGAAGTTCGCGCAGCTCGCCGGCGGGCCGAACCTCCAGCGTTCCGGTCAGATGAACGGCGACGTAATTCCACGTCGGCACCTGGTCGGGCACGCCATACCAATCGGGCGAGACATATGAATCACCCCCGGAAACGGCGATTGTCACGTCAAGCGGGGTCTTGAGCGCGCGGGCAATCGGGTTCGAACGCACCAGATGCAACTCAACCACCGCGCCATCCTCGCTGATCAGAAAGGGCACATGGCTGAGCATCGGGGCACCCGCCCCCTGCGCCGCCAGAACACCAAATCCCCTGTCCCGCGCAAAGGCGATATTCCGGTCGGTATCGGCATCATGGAAAACCGGGTTCGGATGCATCGTATTCACCTTCGTCACGCAACGATTCCTACTTGCAGACAATTCTGCGGCTTGGCAACATAAGCCTATTCTCAGGGCGGGGCGAAATTCCCCACCGGCGGTAGGGGAGCAATCCCGAGCCCGCGAGCGCTGGTGCCACCTTCGGGCGGCACCGGGTCAGCAGATCTGGTCAAAGTCCAGAGCCGACGGTCACAGTCCGGATGGAAGAGAATGCGAAGGCAAGGGGGGCCACCAGCCCCTGTTGTTGTCGTGATCGCCTTGGGTGGACGTGTCTGGACCAGAAGGAGATCACATATGACACTTGGCTATCAACGCCCCGCCCGCTTCGCCTTTGTCAAAGCTGCGTGGCATGCCGATATCGTGGACCGCGCGCTTGACGGCTTTACCGAAATCATTCCCGCCGACCAGGTCGATGTCTTCGACGTGCCCGGCGCGTTCGAAATGCCGCTCATGGCGCAGAAACTGGCCCGGCAGGACCGCTATGCCGCCATCGCCTGTGCCGCCTTCGTCGTGGACGGTGGCATCTACCGGCACGACTTTGTCGCCGCTGCGGTGGTGGACGGGCTGATGCGCGTGGGGCTTGAAACCGGTGTGCCCGTGCTGTCCGTGTCCCTGACACCGCACCAGTACCAGGAAACCGCACATCACAATGCCATCTATCGCGACCACTTCATGCTCAAGGGGAAAGAAGCCGCAAAAGCGGCGCTGGGCATGCTTGAGGCCCTGGAACCGATCCCGGCGTAACCCGATCTTTTTGAAAAGATCGGGCCGGAATTTTCGAAAATTCCGGCACCTTCAGCCCAGGTAATCCCTCAGTTCCGGCGGCGGGTTGTCCATCAACGCCGCCGCCGGTTGCGGCGCCTCGGCCACGCCGCCCGCGACAAAGATCACCTCATCCGCGATCCGGCGCACATCATCGGGCGAATGGGTCACCATGATCAGTGCCGCCCCCGTTTCGGCCACCAGATCCTGCACCAGATCCAGCATCTCGTTGCGCAGCGCCGGTCCCAATGCAGAAAAGGGTTCGTCCAGCAACAGAAGCGGCCGCGCCTGCACCAGCACGCGCGCCAGCGCCACACGGCCCTGCTGCCCGCCGGACAGCGCGCCGGGCCGCTTGTCCGCATATGCGCTCAGCCCCACCCGTTCCAGCGCCTGCAGCACCCGGCTGCGGTCCTCCGCACTCAGCCGCATATCGGGGTTGATCCCCAACCCGACATTCTGCGTCACGCTCAGGTGCGGAAACAGGTTGTTGTCCTGAAACAGCATCGTCATGGGCCGTGCGCCCGGGGACGCTTGCGTGATGTCCTGTCCCTGCCAGATCAACCGCCCTGCCGTCAGCGGCACGAACCCGCCCAGCGCCCCCAGCAGCGTCGATTTTCCCGCGCCCGAAGGGCCGATCACCGCATATTTCCGACCCTGTTCAAGCGTCATGTCAGCGGACAGCCGAAAACTGCCCAGCGTGATTTCCGCTTTCTCAATCCGCAGCATGCCAGCGCCCTCCCCTGTCGCAAATCCAGAACACGCCCAGCGCCATGACCAGCAGCAGCACCGCCGCGCCGGCAGCCGCCTGCATCTGGTAGGACCCCATCAGCCGGTACATCTGCAAAGGCAAGGTGGCGCGGTCCGGATCGGCAAAAAGCGCAATCACGCCCAGATCCCCGATTGACAACGCCCCCGTCAGCCCCGCCGCAAAGCCGACCTGAGGCCGCAGGCGCGGCAGGATCACCCAACGCCACAGCGACCAGCCGCGCATCTGCAGCGAAGCACTCAATCGGCCGTATTCATGCAACGTGTCCCGCAGGCGCGGCACCAGGATCCGCAGCGCAAAGGGCAGGGCCATCAGTGCATTCACCAGCGCCGTCACCGGCAGCGCCAATGCCACCGGGTCCACCACCGGGTTGAGCAGGATGAACCACCCCGTCCCGATCATCAGCGGAGAGGCGGACAGGCCAAACAGGCCGATGGCCTCCACCCCACCCGACGCCCTGTCGGCGATCCAGCCCGCCATGGGCAATGCCAGCACCAGCAAAACGACGATACTGAGCATGGCCACGCCCAACGACGCCCCCGCCGCCTGCCAGACCGAGGCCGGCATCATCGGCAGCCCGGCAACGCCCCTCAGCACAACTGCCCCCAGTGGCAGCAGCAGAAAGGCCGCGCCCAGCAGGATCAGTGCAACATCGCCCCAGCGCTGGATGCCGCCGCGCGCGTCCCAACGGCGCGGCACCCGGTCCAGCCCGCCGCCAATGCCCACCGAAGGGATGAACCATAGCGCCACCAGCGCCGCGCTGCCCGCCACAACCAGCTGAACCAGCGACAGCAACGCCGCGCGCGTCAGGTCGAAATCATAGCGAAAGGTCTGATAGATGGCGAGTTCGATGGTCGTGGCCCTTGGCCCCCCGCCCAGGGTCAGCGCCACGGCAAAACTGGTCAGGCAGATGACAAAGATCAGCGCAAAGGCCCCCGGTACGACCTGGCGCAACAGCGGCCATTCCAGCGTTCGCGCCACGGCGCGTGGGCTCAGATCAAGCTGCGCCACCAGCCGGAATCGCTCGGCCGGGATGGATTGCCACCCCTGCAGCAGCAACCGCGTGGCGAGGGGCAGGTTGAAAAAGACATGCGCCAGCACCACACCGTGCAAGCCGTAGATCGACAGTTCCGGCAGTCCCATGGCGCCAAGCACGGTATTCAGCATGCCATTCCGGCCAAACACCGCCAGCAAGCCGATCACGGCGACAATCACCGGAAGGATGAAGGGCACCCCCAGCAGCATCACCAACAGGCCGTGCCCGAAGAACTGCCGCCGCGCCAGTGCCCGCGCCAGCGGCACCGCCAGCACAACGGAAAACCCGGCCGACAGCAGCGCCTGCATGACCGTGAACCGGATCGCGGCGCCGTCGCCGGGGCCAAATCCCCCCGGTTCGGCACGTGAGACAATCCCGACACAGGCCGCCAGCACAACCGCCACCGTCAAACCGGCGGCGGTCATGCCCGCAATGCGCGTTACTGGGTCAGCGCGCTGCGCCATGCCTCGATCGCTTTCTCCTGCACGGCGGCGGCTTCGGTCTCATCGTAGAACAGCACTTTTTCCGGCAGATCCAGCTTGGCCCAGCCGTCAGGCCATTGATCCTGCGGCAGGGCCGAGGGCAGCGACCAGTTGGCGGCCGGGATCAGTTTCTGGAAGGTTTCGGACATCACGAAGCCCATGAACTGATCCGCCAGTTCCGGTACATCCGTATCTGCCACCTTGGCCACGGTTTCGACCATGAAATAATGCCCCTCCGGAAAGAGCGCGGCATGTTTGGTAAAGTCTTCCTCGGCAAACATGTGATAGGCGGGCGAAGTGGTATAGCTCAGCACCATGTCTGCCTCACCATCGGTGAACATTCCGTAGGAGGTCGACCAATCCTTCGTCACCGTCAGGATTTTCGGGGCCAGCTTGCCCCAGGCTTCCTGCGCCTTGTCGCCATAAACCGCCTCGACCCACAGCACCAGCGCGAGGCCCGAGATGGATGTACGCGGATCCTGGATCACGATCTTGACGTCGTCAGGCATGTTCAGCAGATCGTCGAAGGTCGCGGGCGGGTTTTCCATGCGCGTGTCATCAAAGACAAAGGCGGTATGCCCGTAGTTGAAGGGCAGGAACACATCATCCGTCCATTCGATCGGCAGCGTCAACGCGCTGTTGTCCTGCCCGTGCGGCGCAAAAAGCCCGGTCGCCCGCGCCTTGGCCGTCACGTCAGAGGTCAGGCCGATCACCACATCCGCCTTGGTCCGCTTGCCCTCCAGCAGCAGGCGCGGCAGCAGATCGCCGGTCGAGAATTGCAGATCGCAATCGCAGACCTTTTCAAATTCCGCCTCGATGACCGGGCCGGGGCCCCATTCGGATGTGAAATAATCGCCGGCATAGACTGTCAGCACAGGCGTCTCGGCCTGTGCTGCGCCAGCGGCGAGTGTCATTACAGCAGCAAAAGTGAGATGTTTCATGGCATCCTCCATCATGCGGCGTCAGAAAGCCTTGGATGGATGTCCAGACCTTCCCTCCGCCGGTGTTAACCGGTTCAGGTTCAACGGGTCAGCTTGCGCAATCTCAGCCCGATTGGGCCCCCCGAGGTGAATCAAGAGCTAGGACGCTCTTACCCGACTTGCAAGGCGAAATCCCTTGAGGCCCCTTTGCACGCCCGGTAACAGGGTCATCAAAGGAGCGTCCGTATGTCGATCAACAGCTTTGGCCACCTTTTTCGTGTCACCACATGGGGCGAAAGCCACGGGCCCGCGCTTGGCGCCACGGTTGACGGCTGCCCCCCCGGCGTGCCGGTTGATGCGGCGATGATCCAGCACTGGCTGGACAAACGGAAACCGGGCCAGAACAAGTACACCACCCAGCGCCGCGAGGCGGACGAGGTCCGCATCCTGTCCGGCGTGTTCGAAGGCGTCACGACCGGCACGCCCGTGCAACTGATGATCGAGAATACCGACCAGCGGTCAAAGGATTACGGCGACATCAAGGACAAGTTCCGCCCGGGCCATGCCGACATCACCTATTTCCAGAAATACGGCGTGCGCGACTATCGCGGCGGCGGCCGGTCCTCTGCCCGCGAAACTGCGAGCCGGGTTGCGGCAGGCGGTCTGGCCCGCGAGGCGATCAAGGCAATTGCGCCCCAGGTGCAGATCACCGGCTACATGGTGCAGATGGGCCCGCACAAGATCGACCGCGATGCCTTTGACTGGAACCAGATCGAACAAAACCCCTTCTGGGTGCCCGACGCCAGGGCCGCAACCGATTGGGCGGAATACCTCGACGGTCTGCGCAAATCGGGCAGCAGCGTCGGCGCGATCATCGAGGTCGTGGCGCGTGGCGTACCTGCGGGCCTTGGTGCGCCGGTCTATGGCAAACTGGATACCGACCTGGCCGCCGCGATGATGAGCATCAACGCGGTCAAAGGCGTGGAGATCGGCGAGGGCATGTCGGCGGCGATGCTGACCGGCGAACTGAACGCGGATGAGATATTTGCACCCCCTGCATCCGAAGACATCGTCGAGATCTTTTTCAAAGGTGCCAGACTGGAATCCACGGGAACATATATCATCCGACCTCAGAACGAGAACGACAAGGAACGCTGGTTCAAGGTGAAGGATCTGTTCCATTTCACCGAGACCGAGGGCGGCATGACGCTTCAGGTCGCGCGCAAGGCGCTGAACAAACGCATGATCGCAAATGGCGGCCTGCCGATCGTGAAACGGGCGGAGCCGAGATATTCTTCCAACCACGCGGGTGGCATCCTCGGCGGGATCAGCACCGGGCAGGACATCGTGGTGCGTTTCGCGGTGAAACCGACCTCCAGCATCCTGACCACGCGCAAGACCATCACCAAGACCGGCGAGGAAACCGAAATTATCACCAAGGGCCGCCACGACCCCTGTGTCGGCATCCGGGCGGTTCCGGTGGGCGAGGCGATGATGGCCTGTGTGCTGCTTGACCACATGCTGCTGCACCGGGGACAGGTGGGCGAGAACCGCGGTACCATCGGCCCGGACGCATGAGCCATTCATGAAGGTAGAAGATTTTTCCGAAAGACCCGCGCTCGGGGTTGCACTCAAGATCACCGCAATCTTTCTGTTCACCTGCATGTCGGCGATCATCAAGTCCACCTCGGACGAGATCCCGCCGGGCGAGCAGGTCTTTTTCCGCTCGCTCTTTGCGATTCCGATCATCCTGATCTGGCTGGCCCAGCGCGGGCAGTTGAAGATCGGGCTCAAGGCCAGGAACCCCATGGGCCACGTCTGGCGCGGGCTGTTCGGGACCACCGCAATGGGCCTGACCTTTGCCGGGCTCGGCCTGCTGCCCCTGCCCGAAGTCACGGCCATCGGTTTCGCCACGCCGATCTTCACCGTGGTACTGGCCGCCGTGATGCTGGGTGAGCGCATTCGCCTGCTGCGCATCAGCGCCGTGGCGGTGGGGTTGATTGGGGTGATCATCATCCTGTGGCCCCGCTTTGGCAGTTCACAGCTTGACCATATGGCCACCATCGGTGCCATGCTGATCCTTGGCGCCACGATGATGCGCAGCCTCGTACAGGTGCACCTGCGCCAGCTGGTGCAGAACGAACATACCGCTGCCATCGTCTTCTACTTTTCCGCCACCGCAACCGTGCTGTCGCTGCTTACCATGCCCTTTGGCTGGGTGGTCCCGACCGGCCAGACCGCAGCACTACTGGTGATGGCAGGGCTGGTGGGCGGTGTTGCCCAGATCCTCGTCACCTCGTCCTATCGCTTTGGATCGGTGTCGATGCTGGCACCCTATGATTATACCTCGATGCTGTTCGCAATTGTTCTGGGCTATGTCATCTTTGGCGAACTGCCCACGATCATGATGCTGGCGGGGGCCGCGCTGGTGATTTGCGCGGGCGTCCTCGTCATCTGGCGCGAACACCAGCTCGGCATGGACCGCAGCAAGGTGCGCGCCGTGTCCGACCCCAAGTCCTGACCCCGTAAAAGGAGAGTGCCATGACCGACCAGTCCCATAAGGAAAAGATGCAGGAGCGTCAGACCGAGCAGCGCAAGAAGGTGGCCGAACTGCAGGACCCCGAAATGGGCCTGGTGCTGGTCCATACCGGCGCGGGCAAGGGCAAGTCGTCCTCCGCCTTCGGCGTGGTCCTGCGGGCGCTGGGCTGGAAACAGCGCGTTGGTGTTGTCCAGTTCATCAAGGGCAAGTGGAAAACCGGCGAGCGGCTGTTCTTTGACCGGCTCGGCGGCGTCGACTGGCACACCATGGGCGAAGGCTTCACCTGGGATACGCAAGACAAGGAACGCGACATCGCCGCCGCTCAGGCCGCCTTTGCCAAGGCGCGTGAGATGATGGAAAGCGGCGATTACGATCTGGTGGTGCTGGACGAGATCAACATCGCCATGCGCTATGAATACCTGTCGGTCGAACAGGTCATCGCAGGTCTGGAGACGCGCGACAAGCGCACCGGCGTGATCCTGACCGGGCGCGACGCCAAGCCGGAGCTGTGCGAATATGCCGATCTGGTCACCGAAATGACCGAGGTGAAACACCCCTTCAAGGCCGGGATCAAAGCGCAGAAAGGTGTCGATTTCTGATGCCCGCAGAGCAGAGCAGGGCCCAGAAGGTTGCGCTGGTTACCGGCGCTGCACGGGGAATCGGGCTGGCCACCGCAAGACTCTTCATCGAAGAGGGCTGGCTGGTCGCGGCATTGGACCGCGATGCGGACGCATTGCAAAAGGCAGCCGCCGACCTTGGACAGGCAGCCAGCGCCTTTGTCTGCGACGTGTCGGACCCTGGCGCCGTGGACCGGACCGTCGCTGATGTGCTGTCCCGCTTCGGGCGGATCGACGCGCTGGTGAACAACGCGGGCGTGGCCGATTTCGGCCCGATCGAACAGACCGATTTCGCCCGGTGGCGCCGGGTGATGGAGACCAACCTCGATGGCGTTTTCCTGATGTCGCAGGCGGTCACCCCGGCGCTGAAGGAGACAAAGGGCGCCCTGGTCAACATCGCATCGATCTCGGGGTTGCGCGCCTCTACCCTTCGGGTCGCCTATGGCACCTCCAAGGCCGCGGTCATCCAGCTGACCAAACAGCAGGCGGCGGAACTGGGTGAATACGGCATCCGCGCCAACTGCGTCTGTCCGGGCCCGGTGCGCACCAAACTGGCGATGGCCGTGCATACCCAGGATATTATCGACGCCTACCATGACGCGATTCCGCTGAACCGCTACGGCACGGAGCGCGAGATCGCCGAAGTCATCGTATTCCTCTGCTCGGAGAAGGCCAGCTATGTCACCGGGCAGGTCATCGCCTCTGACGGCGGTTTCGAAAGCACGGGCGTCGGCCTGCCCGCGCTGCGCAAATAGGGCAGGCCAGACCGGCCCGCCCCATCTGGTATCTCGGATCGAATAATCAGATCGACGCGCCCTTGGGGTCGAGCGTGACCGAGTAAAGCTCGGTGTCTGCGCGGTCCATCAGACGCACCGTCATCTGCTGGGTCTGCGCGTCAATGTCCACGAGGCCAAAGAACTGCAATCCGGCACTGGGCGGCAGGTTCACCTGACCCTCTGCGGGGGCTTTCACGAACTTCAGCTCCGGCCCGAAGGTCGCGTCCAGCGCATTCGGCCCGAAAGTCCCCGCATGCAGCGGCCCCGAGACGAATTCCCAGAACGGTTCAAAGTCCTGGAACTGCGCTTTGTCGGGATTGTAGTAATGCGCCGCGGTGTAATGCACGTCAGCGGTGAACCAGACGGTGTTCTGCACCCGCGCATTCTTGATGAAGCGCAGCAGTTCCGCGATTTCCAGCTCGCGACCGCCCGGTGCGCCGTCGTTCTTGTTGGCCACGCCTTCGATCTTTTCGCCATCGGGTACGACCAGACCAATCGGCATGTCGCAGGCGATCACCTTCCAGGTCGCGGTGGAATTGGTCAGCTCCCGCTTGAGCCATGCCATCTGTTCGGAACCCAGGATCGTGCTGTCCGCGTTGATCTCGCTTTCCTGCGATGCGCCGTTCGGGCCACGGTAGCTGCGCAGGTCCAGAAAGAACACGTCGAGCATCGGACCATAGTTGATCTTGCGGTAGACGCGGTTCGGCTCTGCCGGGGTGATCCGCAGCGGCGTCATCTCGTGGAACGCCTGGGCGGCACGGGCCGCCAGGACATGCACGGATTTCTCGGTATAGCGGTCATCGGCGGTCAGGTCCTTGGACGCCGACCAGTTGTTGACGACCTCATGGTCGTCCCACTGCATGAAGGTCGGCACCTGCGCGTTCAATGCGCGCACATGTTCGTCCAGCATGTTGTATTTCCACTGGCCGCGATATTCGTCCAGCGTTTCGGCGACCTTGCGCTTTTCATCGGGCAGAACCACGTTCTTCCACAGACCACCGTCAGGCAGGTCGACCTCGTCCTGCATCGGGCCATCGGCATAGATCGTGTCACCGGAATGCAGGAAGAAATCAGGCGTATGGCGCGCCATCGTGGCATAGGTGCGCATGCCATCCGCGTCGATGCCCCAGCCCTGACCGGCCGTATCGCCCGACCAGGCAAAACGAACGTCGCGGCGTGCGGTCGGCGCAGTGCGGAACCGCCCCACCAGGGGTTCGGAGGTCACGTTGAGGTCGGTCAGATCCGCGGCGGTGAACCGGTAAAAGATGTCCTGGTCGCTCGGCAGGTCCTGCAGCAACCGCTTGACCGCCATGTCATGCCCCGGCACCGCGTCCATGCTGGGCAGCTGACGTGCATTGGCAAAGCTCTCCGTGGTCGAAACCTCGACCATCACCCGCGAGGGGCGGTCGGTGCGGGTCCAGATCATACCGGAGTTCGTGTCCACATCCCCTGACTGAACGCCATGGGTGAATACGGGCCGGGAGGACGCGCGGCTGATTGCGGGCATTGCGAGCGTTGCGGCAAAGGCGGCGGACCCCGCCAGCACGGAGCGGCGGGTGGGGCGCAGGAGTTTGGTCATGGATGGGTTTTCCCTGTCTGGATGAATTCTGCGCCACTCAAACCGCAGTCGCGTTACGGTCTGCCGACAGTTTCATGACAAGTTGTTCAAGGTTTCATGACAGCAACCGACACATCCGTTCCCATCGGGTTCCCTGCGGGTAACTGCCCTGCACCTGCCGGTTTCGGCCCGGGCAGATCCGCCGGGGATTCCCGTGATTGGGTAAATTTCGTGTAACCTTTGCGCAGGGCCCGGGCGAATCTCGCCTGAGGCCTCTAATCCTAGGGAGGAAAACCATGACAAGAATGATGACCGTGACACTGGCCGCGCTGGTGCTGGGGGCGACTGCGAGTTTCGCGCAGGATTGCGCGCCTTCGAAATGGGGTCCGGATGACACGATCGGTTCCGCCAACCTGGTGACACCGGAGCGCACGCTGGAGGCGGCCAAACTGATCAAGCAGGGCAAATCCATGCCGCTGGGCATCACCATCGGCCCGGACACGCCGGCCTTTCCACCCCGGTCGCTGAACCTGCAGGTGGTGCAACCCAACCAGCAGGGCGGACAGAAGCTGTCCAGCTTCGGCTACGAGGGCAACTACAACGACGATATCCTGCAAACCTGGATCGGCATCGGCTCGCAACTGGATGGGCTGGGGCATCTGGGCGAAGGCGGGCATTACTACAACTGCCTCGACGAAAAGGAGATTTCCGCCATCACCGGCCTGACCAAGCTGGGCACCCATGATGTGCCGCCACTGGTCGGACGGGCCGTGATCATCGACATGGCGAAACACCTTGGCAAGGAGGTCATGGAAGCCGGGGAACACTTCGGATCGACAGAGATCAAGGCCGCCGCCGAGGCACAGGGTGTCACCATGGGTGAGGGCGACATCATCCTGTTTCACACCGGCTGGACCGAAGGCATGCTGGAAAGCGACCCGATGCAATGGGGCAGCGCCGAACCTGGCCTGACCAACGAGGGCGCGGTCTATCTCGCCTCGCTCAACCCGATGGCGGTGGGCGCGGACACCTGGGGGCTGGACGCGATTCCCGCCGCTGAAGGAGACAAGGTGTTCTACGGCCATGTCACCCTGCTCAAGGACAACGGGATCTATATTCTGGAAACCATGAATGTCGGCCCGCTGCTGCGCGATGGGGTGAACGAGTTCATGTTTGTGCTGGGCCAGCCCCGGATCAAGGGAACGGTGCAGGCAATGGTTAATCCTGTCGCGCTGTACTGAACCACTGGGCGGGACCCCGGGGTCCCGCCTCTGCTTTGGGCTATCTCAGCTGCGGACCAGCTTTTCGTAGCTTTCCGCGATATCGCGGGTCATCGCGCCGACTTCAAATGTATAATCGCCGATCTGGCCTACCGGGGTCACTTCGGCTGCCGTGCCGGTCAGCCAGCATTGTTCGAAGCCTTCCAGCTCTTCCGGCATGATATGGCGCTCATGCACCGCAATGCCCTTGTCCTTGAGCATCCCGATCACCGTCTGGCGCGTGATCCCGTTAAGGAAGCAATCCGCGTCAGGCGTATGCACCTCGCCGTCCTTGACGAAAAAGATGTTGGCGCCCGTCGCCTCGGCCACGTAGCCCCGATAATCCATGAACAAGGCGTCGGAACATCCTTTGGCCTCTGCCGCGTGTTTGGACATGGTGCAGATCATGTAAAGGCCCGCCGCCTTGGCATGGACGGGGATCGTCTCGGGGCTGGGACGTTTCCATTTGGAGATATCGAGCTTTGCGCCCTTCATCTTGGCATCACCGTAATAGGCGCCCCATTCCCAGGCGGCAATTGCCAGACGGACAGGGTTGCGGGCCGAAGCGACGCCCATGTCGTCGCCCGCGCCACGCCAGGCCACCGCTCGGACATAGGCATCCGTCAGACCGGACACTTTCAGAACCTCGGCCTTGGCGGCCTCGATCTCGTCCACGGAGTACGGAATTTCGAAATCAATCATCTCTGCAGAGCGTTTCAAACGCTCCGAATGGGCGCGGCTCTTGAAGATCTTACCACCATAAGCGCGCTCCCCCTCGAAGACGGAAGAGGCATAATGCATCGCATGGGTCAGGATATGTACATTGGCCTGGCGCCAATCGACCATCTTGCCGTCCATCCAGATGTGACCGTCCCGGTCATCATAGGCACCTACCATTTTTTCACCCCTTGATTGAATAATGTTGCGCGACAAGGCCCGCGTCGGACACTTTATGTCGTGAAAGTTGTGGATGACTATCGTTTCGCTCTTGGAGTGTCAACAAGGCTGACGTAATATGCCCCCTCAAAGGCAAAGAGGTATATCATGGCGGACGGACGCGCCCCAACAGGGATCGGTGGCGAGAACCTGCTGTTTCTGACGGACGAACAACTGCGCCAGGGGAGCGAGGCGATGTTCTTCGCCTATCGCGGTTTTACCGCCGATCCCGACCGAATTCTGATGGATCTGGCCTATGGCCGGGCGCATCACCGCGCGATCCACTTCATCAACCGGGCGCCGGGCACCACGGTGAACAACCTGCTGAACATCCTTGGCGTTACGAAACAGTCACTGAACCGTGTGTTGCGGACCCTGATCGCGGATGGTCTGGTGGAAAGCAAGGTAGGACGGAACGATAAACGTGAACGCCATCTGCACCTGACCGACGCCGGCAAGGCCCTGGAACGGCAGCTGTCCGATGCGCAGCGCGCCCGGTTGCGGGCTGCCTTCAGGGAAGCGGGGCCAGAAGCGGTCGCAGGGTTCCGGAAGGTGTTGGAGGCGATGATGGACCCAGAGATGCGTGCAAGCTATGCGCGGCTGCGCGAGACCGGGGGATGACCGCCATGGTCGCCCATCTGCTGATCGTCGATGACGATGAACGCATTCGCACCCTGCTGAAGAAATTCCTGATGCGGCACGGATTCCTGGTGACCGCCGCGCGGGACGCCGCCCATGCGCGGCGCATCCTGTCGGGGCTGGATTTCGACCTGATCGTGCTGGACGTGATGATGCCCGGCGAGGACGGTCTGACCCTCACGGCCTCGCTGCGCGAAACCCGGCAGACCCCGATCCTGCTGCTGACGGCCAAGGGCGAGACCGGGAACCGGATCGAAGGGCTGGAGGCGGGGGCGGATGATTACCTCGCCAAGCCGTTCGAGCCGAAGGAGCTGCTGCTGCGGATCAACGCGATCCTGCGCCGGATGCCCGAGACCCGGCCGGAGGATACCGCGCCCAAGGTTCTGTCGCTGGGTCACAACCGCTACGACATGGAACGCGGCGAGCTGTGGCAGGGCGACGAGCTGGTCCGGCTGACGGCGACCGAGGTGCAACTGATGCGGATATTTGCGGCCCAGCCCGGTGAGCCGATGAGCCGTGCACGCCTGGTCGAGGAACTGGGCCGTGACCGGGGTCAGGCCCAGGAACGCGCGGTGGATGTGCAGATCACCCGGCTGCGGCGCAAGATCGAGGTGAACCCCAAGCAGCCGCAATACCTGCAGACGGTGCGCGGCGCGGGCTACATGCTGGCCCCTGACTGACGCGCTTGCTGCAACCGCCGGGGGCTGTTTGCACCCGGAATATTTTTGCCAAAAAGAAGCGGGGGCATGGCTGGCAGCCATCGGCGATCATCGCTATTGTGCCGCAACCTATGATCAGTGAGGCACCGATGTCCGACACACCCGTTGAAGAAATGAGTTTTGAAACCGCCATGGCGGAGTTGGAGAAGGTCCTGGGCCAGCTGGAGCGCGGCGATGTCGCGCTGGACGAGAGTATCGCGCTCTATGAGCGCGGCGCCGCCCTGAAAGCCCGGTGCGAGGCAAAGCTGAAAGAAGCCGAGGAAAAGGTTGCCGCAATCACGCTGGATGGCGATGGCAACCCCACCGGTATCAAGGCGGTCGAAGGCCTGTAGCAGCGGTGTTCCAAAGCAGGCTCTCCGAGGCGGCGGATGCCGTGGCACAGCACTTTGACCGGGTGTTGGGGTCATTTGACGATCTGCCTTTTGTCCAGGCGATGGCCCATGCCACCCGTGGCGGCAAGTGTCTGCGCGGTTTCCTGGTGCTGGAATCGGCCCGGCTGCACGGGATATCCCCCGAGCAAGCGATCTGGCCTGCCACTGCGATCGAAGCGCTGCATGCCTATAGTCTGGTGCATGACGATCTGCCCTGCATGGATGACGATGATCTGCGGCGCGGCGCGCCGACGGTCCATGTCGCCTGGGACGAGGCGACAGCCGTTCTGGCCGGCGATGCGCTGCAATCCCTGGCCTTCGAACTGGTCACCCATCCCGATGTGGGTAGTGACAGCGCCCGCATGGAACTGGCGCGCACCCTCGCCCAGGCTGCCGGTGCGCGGGGCATGGTACTGGGCCAGGCGCTGGATATCGCGGCGGAAACAGCCCTGTCTCCGCTCACGCTTGATCAGATCACCGCCTTGCAGCAGGGCAAGACCGGCGCGCTGTTCGGCTGGTCCGCCATGGCCGGGCCGCGGATGGCGGGCGCAGATGCCGCACCGCTGGCGGCCTATTCCGGCGCGCTTGGCCTTGCCTTTCAGATCGCAGATGACATTCTGGACATCGAGGGTGATGCCGCTACCGTCGGCAAGGCCACCGGCAAGGATGCCAGGGCAGGCAAGGCCACATTCGTGTCCCTGCTGGGCCTTGAAGAAGCCAGACAGCGTGCAAAGGATCTGGTGCAATCAGCCTGTGATGCGCTTGACGTATATGGCAAAGACGCCGAAACGCTGCGGGACGCCGCGCGTTTTGCCGTCACCCGCAGGAATTGACAGAGGGGGCAGACATGCCTGACCAACCCGCCACACCGCTGCTGGACAAGATCAACCGCCCTGCTGACATGCACGGGCTGACCGATACCCAGCTCATTCAGCTTGCCCGCGAGGTCCGGGCCGAGACCGTCTCTGCCGTCTCCGAAACGGGCGGACACCTGGGCGCCGGGCTGGGCGTGGTTGAGCTGACGGTCGCATTGCACGCGGTCTTTGACACCCCCCGTGACAAGATCATCTGGGACGTGGGCCACCAGTGCTATCCACACAAGATCCTGACGGAGCGGCGTGACCGCATCCGCACCCTGCGCCAAAAGGGCGGGCTGAGCGGGTTCACCAAGCGCAGCGAATCTCCCTATGACCCCTTTGGCGCGGCGCATAGTTCGACCTCGATCAGCGCGGCGCTCGGCTTTGCCGTGGCGCGTGATCTGGGCGGTGTGGTGCCCGAAGGTCTGGGCGATGCGATTGCGGTGATCGGCGACGGGGCGATGTCGGCTGGCATGGCCTATGAGGCGATGAACAACGCAGGTCATCTGAAAAAGCGCCTGATCGTGATCCTCAACGACAACGAGATGTCCATCGCCCCGCCGGTGGGCGCGATGTCCAGCTATCTCAGTCGCCTTTATGCCGAAGAACCGTTCCAGGATTTCAAGGCGGCGGCCAAGGGCGCGGTCAGCCTGCTGCCCTATCCGTTCCGCGAAGGCGCGAAACGCGCCAAGGACATGCTCAAGGGCATGGCTGTGGGCGGCACCCTGTTCGAGCAGCTGGGCTTTTCCTATCTCGGCCCCATCGACGGACACGACATGAACCAGTTGCTGCCGGTGCTGCGCACGGTCAGGGCGCGGGCGACGGGGCCGATTCTGATCCATGTGCTGACCAAGAAGGGCAAGGGATACGCCCCTGCGGAAAACGCGCGGGACAAGGGGCACGGCGTGTCCAAGTTCAATGTCGTCACCGGCGAACAGAAAAAGGCACCTTCCAACGCGCCCTCCTATACCTCGGTCTTTGCCAAAACCCTGCTGGAGGAAGCGGCCGAGGACGACAAGATCTGCGCCGTGACCGCTGCGATGCCGGATGGCACCGGGCTGAACCTTTTCGCCGAACGCTATCCTTCGCGCTGCTTTGACGTGGGCATCGCCGAACAGCATGGGGTGACCTTCTCTGCCGCGCTTGCCGCCGGCGGGATGCGGCCCTTCTGCACGATGTATTCGACCTTCCTGCAACGCGGGTACGACCAGGTGGTGCATGACGTGGCGATCCAGCGCCTGCCGGTCCGCTTTGCCATCGACCGCGCGGGTCTGGTAGGGGCTGACGGGGCGACCCATGCGGGCGCATTCGATGTGGCCTACCTTGCCAACCTGCCCGGCTTTGTCGTTATGGCCGCCGCGGACGAGGCGGAGCTGAAACACATGGTCGCCACGGCGGCCGCCCATGACGACGGGCCCATCGCCTTTCGCTTTCCCCGTGGCGAGGGCAACGGCGTGGACATGCCGGAGCGCGGCAAACCGCTTGAGATCGGCAAGGGCCGGATGATCCGGCAAGGCAGCCGCGTGGCGCTGCTGTCCTTCGGCACCCGGCTGGCCGAGGTCGAAAAAGCCGCCGAGGCGCTAGCGGCGAAGGGGATCACCCCCACCATCGCCGATGCGCGTTTCGCCAAACCGCTGGACCGCGACCTGATCCTGTCCCTGGCAGCGGATCACGAGGCGCTGATCACCATCGAGGAAGGTGCTGTGGGTGGTTTCGGCAGCCATGTGGCGCAGCTGCTGGCGGAGGAAGGTGTCTTTGACAAGGGGCTGAAATACCGCTCCATGGTCTTGCCCGACATCTTCATTGACCAGGCCTCACCGGCAGACATGTATGCGGTCGCAGGTATGAACGCCGAACAGATCGAGGCCAAAGTGCTGGATGTTCTGGGCGTGACCCGGATCGGGGCGCAGCGCGCCTGAGGCCGCGCAGCAACTAATTGGCCTTCTGCTGCTCCAGCAACCGGTCAAGGCGTTCCTCGATCGCGATCAGACGCTCGTTTACGCTGTCCCGGTAGGCACCGGTCTCGGCATTCTCTTCCTCGTGGTGGGCGTCCTGCATGGAGTTCACGATCAGACCGACCAGCAGGTTCACGACCGCGAATGTCGTTACCATGATGAAGGGGATGAAGAACAGCCATGCCAGCGGATAGACCTCCATCACCGGTCGGACGATGCCCATGGACCAGCTTTCCAGGGTCATGATCTGGAACAGGGAATAGCCGGATCGGCCCAGGGTGCCGAACCATTCGGGAAAGCTGTAGGCAAAGAGCTTGGTCGCGATGACTGCGCCAATGTAAAAGATCAGCGCCATCAGGGAAAAGACGGATGCCATGCCCGGCAGGGCGGTGATGAACCCCTCGACCACCCGGCGCAGGCGCGGCGCGGCAGAGACCAGCCGCAGCACCCGCAGGATACGCAGGGCCCGCAGCGCGCTGAAGCCCTGCGCCGCCGGAACCAGCGAGACACCGACAATCACGAAATCGAAGATGTTCCAGCCGTCACGGAAAAACCGGAGGCGGTGAACGACGAGTTTCAGCAGCAGTTCGACGACGAAGACTGCCAGGCAGAGCTTGTCCAGCAACACGATCAGCCCGCCCGCATGGTTCATCGCCACCCGTGAGGTTTCAAGCCCCAGCAGGATCGCGTTGAAGATGATGACCCCCATGATGAAACTGCTGAAACGCGGTGCTTCGACAAAGGATTTCAAATTCATTTTCTGCGGCCTGCCTCAATCTTTGGACCCTATATGGAGCCTGGTCACGATGCGAACAAGGGACGAAGCGTCACGGCCAGAACGACAGGATGGCACCCGCCGATATGGCGATCATGATGTAGCCCAAAAGCACGTAAACGCCGTCTTTGGTGTACAGGCCATAGGCCAGCAGGGCGACGGTTCCACCGCCGATGGAGGACACCATGGGCAACACCTCAAGCGGTGGCCAGCCCAGCGGGATCACGGCGCAGGCCGCCAGAGTGACCCAGCGCATCGGACCGCGGGTCAGGAACATCAGGCGTTGGTGGGAATGCCTGTCCAGAAAGGCACAGGGTTTGCGCATCCAGGAAACGGCCTTGCGCAGCTTGCCGCTCGCGATGGTGCGGCGCAGCAGGAAATCGGGCAGCCACAGGCGGCGGCGCCCGGACAAGGCCTGCACCGCCATGATCACGGTGATCGACGCGGCAATGGTGGGCATTCCGGGAATGCCGGAGATCGGGGACACCAACAGAATCCCGATCAGCAGGATGAAGGGCGTGATGGTGCGGTCGCCGAATTCGGTCAGCATATCCTGCACCGACACGGTATCGCGGCGCGCAGCATGATCCATGCCGTCCAGAAGATGGCTTAACGTTTGTTTCTTGTCGTCTGTATCTGAGGGTTCAGGATCAGTTGTCATTCTTGAGCATTGCAGCAAGTCCGGTGCGGTAGTTCGGGAATTGGGGGTCCCAACCTAACGCCTGCTTTGCGTGTTCGTTCCGCACCTTCTTGCTCTCGGCGTAGAAACTGCGCGCCATGGGCGTCATTTCCGCCGTCTCGAAATCCTCTGCCGGGGGCAGCGGCAGGCCCAGAAGCTCTGCTGCATGGCCGATCACGTCCTGCGGCGGTGCCGGGTCGTCGTCGCACAGGTTATAGATCGCGCCCGGATCGGGCCGGGCGATCGACAGGACCAGCGCCTGAGCGATGTCTTCCACATGGATACGCGAAAACACCTGCCCTTTCTTGATGATACGCCGGGCGGTGCCGCGGCGCACCTTGGCAAAGGGCCCCCTGCCCGGTCCATAGATCCCTGCCAGCCGGAAAATGTGCAACGGCAGGTCAGGGATCGCCTGCCAGGCGGCTTCGGCCTCTACCCGTGCCTGACCGCGCTTTGTGGCGGGGGTCAGGGGTGTCTGCTCGTCCACCCAAGCGCCCTTGTGATCGCCGTAAACGCCGGTGGTCGACAGATACCCCAGCCAGCGCAGGCGTGGCGCAATTGCCGCGATGTCAGGGCCAAGTGCTGCCAGCACCGGGTCACCTTCGGGCCCCGGCCCCGCCGACACCAGGACATGCCGGACCTCTTGCAGGAGCGGGCGCAGATCGGTGCCCGGCCACAACAGCGGTTCCACCCCGGTGCGGGCAATTTCATCCTGTTTCTCCGCGCTGCGGGTCGTGCCGATGACCCGCCAGCCCTGCGGGATCAGGCGTGCCGCCAGCGCCCGCGCGGAATAGCCGTGGCCAAGTGAAAGAAGGGTGTTGTCCATCTGCGCAACCTGCACCCGAACCCGCGTCAGAACAAGGGCTCAGCCCTGAAGGCGCAGGAAGTCGATATAGCCAAAGGTCGGCCCGGCCCATTGCCGGGACTTGCGCATCCGGCCGCTGCCGGTTTCCACCCAGTACTCATTGGTGAAACTGGCCTGACCATAGGAACAATCTTCGCGCATCCGGTAGGTAGAGATCCGCTGATCCACGATCTGGATGGTTTCGCGCCCCAATTGGGTCATGTCGCAGGAGAAAGCGACCGTCTGCGCTGTCCCATTCGTGCGGTCGATGGTGATCAGGCGCTGACCGCCCCCGCCCTGCCCGTCAAACCCGGCAAAGGCTGACGCCGCCTCGGCAGAGCGCATGTCGCCGCCCAGACCCTTGGTTCCCACCAGAACGCCGTTGCGCAGGATCACCTGCGCATCATCGGACGATTGCCAGACCTCGATTGTGCCGGGATTGCTGTCGTCGCGGCGGGCAATCAACCGCAGGAAATCCTGCGCCTGCGAATTGTCGGGGATTACCTGCATCACCGGACCGGGGGTCTGGTTCAACTGCTTGCGGGTCACGTCGATACGAATGGGCGGGCCAGCGGGGGCACCGGCGCCTGCAGCCCTGGACTTGATCGAATCGAACAATGCCCGGGACGCGGCAAGGGCAGGATCACCGCCGTTGGGGTTGCTGCTGCACCCCGCAAGGGCAAGTGCAGAGACCATCGCCGTCAAAGAGATCGCACGCATCATTCCCAAACCCTCGACCATTCGCTCTCGATTGCATCGCGATGGCCCGACCGGACCTGTTCGTACAGCCTTCCCGGAACGTTCACACGTGCGCCACCGTCCCGCTGGATCGGCCGGATGGTGGTATTGACCGTCCGCGTGCCTGGGGTGCCCAGGAACCAGCTGACCGGGATGGTCAGGTTGATGCCCTTGTCGAACGACCCTTCGCCAAACTCGGTCGAGGAGACGTTTGTAAGGGTAAAGAACCCGCCGATGCGCCAGCCGTTCGAGAATTCGCGTGTCACGGTCACCGTGCCACCGACATCACCTGCCAGGTAACGGCCCACATCGACCTGCCCCAGGTAGCCACCGCCAAAATCATAATAGGCCGAGGCATGACCGGTTGCGACGCCGTAGCTTTGGAAACCCAGGCCGGAATAATCGCGCTGTTTGACGTAGTTTGCCTCGACCCCCAGTGCCAGGCGACTTGCCACCGGCTTCCAAAGGACCTCGGCAGAGATCCCGCCGAACATCCGTTCGAGGTAGCCTGCGGTCACCCGGGCATAGACATCGTTGCCGGGCTTCCACTGGCGCAGGACATAGAGGTTCTCAAGGCTGGTATCACCGGCCCGCGCGTAAAGGATGCCGTCGGTCCGCACCCGCGCCAGCTGCGAGTTGCTGAGCCTTACGCTGTCGCCGACGTTGCCGAACAGGCGGTGTTTGACAAGGCCGCCGATTTCCCAGCCCGGTGCCGGGCGGTACTTGAAATCCGCCCTCAGGCCGGCATCGACACGCACCGGATTGTCGGGGTCGAAATAACTTGGATCGGCATAGGGGCCGAACGACCAGGAGAAGTCGGGGTAAAGATCGGCATTGACCGCCGCACCCGGCAGATCGGGCGACGCGGCACCGAAACCGGTCACCGCCAGCAAGGCATCTGCGGCCTGCGGGTCAAATTCAAGCGCTTCCAGATCGGACCGGCGCATGATCACCGCCGATTGCGCCAGCCCCTCCTGCATCGGCACGATGCGGAATGTCTCGACAGAGGCGGGCAGGACCTGCGCCATCGCCCGCGCGGCGCGCCCGATTGCAACGGACATGGCACGATAGGTCCCGTTGCGCATCCGCAGTTCCGCGCTCGACGCCGAGACCTTCAGCGATACAAGGGTCAACCCATAGTCTTCCAGAACCGGCTTCAGCCTGTCACGCATGGTCTGCGCCGCATTCTGGTTTTGCGACCAGGCGGTGTCATAGGCCTGCGGCTGTGCTGCCCGGCTTGGGCGTGGCTCGATCGGAGCGGTCGGCAGCACCCGTGTCGGGGTTGGCGGTTGTTTGGGGTTGAACTGCAACTGCGCATTGAAGCCGAATTCCGAACCGTAAAGATAATAGGCCCCGAACCGCAACCGGTCCGAATACTGGTACTCTGCGCCAAAGTTGAAACGCGATTTGCGGGTAAAGACACTGCGCGTGACCGTTTCGGCCTCATAGGCATCGGAACTGTATTCCGCCTTCAGCCCCCAGCGGTCGTTGATCTGCCACTCAACCCCGGCAAAGGGGGCGGCATCGCCACGGAACCACTGATCGAAAGACGGGCTGCCGCCGCGGCTTTGGGCGTCGAATGCGGGGCGCGGCCCACCAAAGGGCGCACCAATTGAGCCTGAGCTGCCCAACCGGCCCCAGCCCAGACCCGCCGTCACCTTGAAGGCGCCCGGAATGCTGCCGATATTGTCAAACGTCTTGGTCGCCACGACATATTCGCCGGCATAGATACCAGTGCCCGCGAAATCCTGCAGGCCGACCGTGATGGCGGGCCAGATCCGGCCTTCCTTGCGCACTTGGTAGCGCAGGTCGAAACTGCGGTCGCGATAGGTTTCAAAGCCGTCGGTGTTCCAGTCCTGGATGCCGACATACCGGAAACTGGCCGAAAGGCGCGGTGTGGCCTGGAAGGTCAGCGTGGTACGGGTGATCCCGCCAAAGTTGGAGACGCCGACCGTGATCTGCCCGTCGGGCAGGACCTCGCCTGTCGGCATGTCGATCAGGCCGGGAGAGCCGTAGAAATTCAGCGTCGGCCGATCCGGGACAGCAAAGATATCATAGGTATCATCGGCAAGGACCGGCTGTGCCAGCACGCCGACCGAGATGGAGAGCGCAAGGCAGGTTCCCCTGATCGGCGCAGACCGCCAGGCCCCTGTAGTGGCTTTCCCGTTTACCTGCGACACGCTGTTGTCCTCTTTCTGAGACACCTTAGCTGGTTCTGCCAACCACACTCCCAGAAATCAACCATTCCGCCGCAGGCTGGGACAGCCACAAGGGGATAGAGACATTACTGCGACATATTCAGGAGGTTTTCCGCTCGCGCGCATGTTTGGCATAGCCTTCGACCCACCGCATCACGACCCCCCGGGCCATGTCCTCGTTCGATGCAACGAAAGCTTCGCGCAGGCGCCGGGTCGCCGATGCGATCTCGATCTCCGAAAGCCCCTCTTCTCGGGTTGCGAAAATCTTGGGATGCTGGGTGGGGAACCGCTCTCCGGACAGGGTCAGTTCCTCGACCATTTTCTCACCGGCACGCAGGCCCGTGAACTCGATCTCGATGTCACCATCCGGGTTATCATCGTCACGCAGGGTATAGCCCGCGCTTTCGATGACCTGGCGGGCAAGCTGAAAGATGGAAACAGGCTTGCCCATGTCCAGCACGAATACTTCACCGCCCTGTGCCATGGCACCTGCCTGCAGAACCAGCCTCACCGCCTCCTGAACGGTCATGAAATACCGTTCCACCAGTTTGTCGGTCACCGTCAGCGGTCCACCCCGGCTCAACTGGTCCTGAAACAGCGGCACAACGGAACCGGAGGAGCCCAGCACGTTGCCAAAGCGTACCATCGAAAAGATCGTTCCGCCCGACTTGTTCGCAGACCGGCGCGCCATGTCCTGTATCACCAGTTCGGCCAGCCGCTTGGAGGCCCCCATGATGTTGGTGGGCCGCACCGCCTTGTCACTCGAAATCAGGATGAACCGTTCCACCCCGGCCTTTGCCGCCTGTTCGGCCAGTGTCTGGGTCCCGAAGACATTGTTGACCAGTCCGGAAAGCGGATTGGCCTCGACCAGCGGAACATGTTTGTAGGCTGCCGCATGAAGGACCACCTGAACATTGTGCTCCGTCATGACCTTGCGGACCTGTCGCGCATCCGTGATGGAGCCAAGAACCGGCACGATCTCGATTGCGCGGCCTTCTGACAATTGGCGCAGTTCCATGTCCGCGTTGTAAAGCGCGAACTCGCTCAATTCGAAAAGAACCAGCTTTGTCGGGCGACGGTCCAGTGCCTGACGGCACAGTTCAGCGCCGATGGACCCGCCGGCACCGGATACAAGGATCACCTTCTGCGTATAACAGGCGGTGGTTTCGCTGATCGTGTCATCCACTTCATCCCGGTTCAGGAAGCGGTGCGCCGACAGCGGGGTCAGCTTGTCCACCAGCGCCTCTTCTCCGATAAGCTGGGCAAAGGATGGCAGGGTCTGAACCTCCAGCCCCATCTTTTCGAGCCGACGCGCAATCTGGGCCTGCTTTGGCAGGCTCAGCGAGGGAACCGCCAGAAGCACCCGGTCGATTTTCTTTTCCCGCGCAACCTCGGCAATCCGCAGGGGGTTGTACACCGGCAGCTGCGCCACGCTGAGGCCCTGAATGGCCGCGTTGTCATCCACAAAAGCAACCGGCTCGATGTTCTCATGCCCGCGCAGGGCCGACACCAGCTGCGTTCCGGTGGTGCCCGCGCCGTAGATCAGAACCCGGCACCGCGAAGTGGAACGGCGGTAAATCGCCAGCACCAGCTGCAACAAGACCGCCCGGCTGATCACCACGGAAGAAAAGAAGGCCGCACCAAACACCAGATGGACACCCAGCGGCATGCCAAGACCCAGAATGTTCGACACGATAATCGACGTGATGGCGAGGAACATCGCGAACACACCGGTCATGCCGATTGCCGCGGTTTCATAGGAGTTCAACTGGATCGCACAGACACCCAGCCACATGGAAACGCCGATGCCGACAAGCAACACATAGGGCAGGACCGGAATATAGGCGATCATGTTCGCCAAAAGCCCGCCCGGCAGCGCCTGCGCCACGATGGCAAACATGATGGAAAATACGACCAGAAGGGAATCGAGGGTCAGTAAAATGCCGCGCTTCTGGCGCTTGGAAAAGGATTTGATCAGGTTCAGCATGGAATTAAAGTCGCCCTCACCCAGGTGGAAAAATGTCAGATACACATGGGTTACAGCGCGCGACCGTCATTGGCAGCGTCGTGATCCCCCAGCAAATTTTTGTTCAAAAACAGGAATTTTATTACACGATCTCCGCCAACAATCACAGTCCGGTTTCCAACAGGTTTCCGTCAAATGCACCTATAAAGGCGAAATGCCCTATTTATTGGCGGTTTTTGGCCTACCTTTGCGCCTGAATAGGTTACCGATGGTCTGGAATACCAAGTCACAATCATAACATGTTGACTGATTCTCCCGGTAAATGAGGTCCAGCCGCGCCTTTCTGGGGACACAGATTCGGCAGTAGATATCATCGGTTTCCGCAGCGGTCTCACAGCGTGCAAGCAGACGCTCCTCGTGTTTGTGGAACCGGATCGTGGCCAGGCCGGTCACGCCGGGCCGCGATTTCAGTACCTCGCCATAGATCTCGGGAAAGCGCTCGACATATTCCCGCAGGGGCGGGCGCGGCCCGACAAAGCTCAGGTCCCCCCTGAGGATGTTCCAAAGCTGCGGGAACTCATCCAGCCGCTTGGCCCGCAACCAGGCACCCGTTTCCGTGATCCGGGATGATTTATTGCCACCGGACACGCCCTGATCGCTGTCGACCACCGTCATCGTCCTCAGCTTCCAAAGATTGAACGGTTCATCCAGCCCCTTCATCCGCTCCGCCACAAAGAACAGCGGGCGGCCTTCCTTGATCAGCAGGTAGATCAGCAGCCAGATCAGGACCGGCCCAAGGATCACCACCAGCAAAGAGGCAAAGAACAGATCGAAAATACGTTTGCGCCAGGTCATTCGATCGCCTTCACTGAGAACTGTCGGGTTGCGCCAGGTAGGCCCGCCATTCCGCGACAAGACCCTGCGCCTGTCCCGCGTTAGGCGCGAATTCGACATGCTTTTCAAGTCGCTTCGTTTCCAGCTCCACCCGCGCGATTGCCGCAGGTCCGGCTTCGCGGGCAGTCCAGGCCCGACCGGCAGCATCCAGCAGCGCACCCATATGGACCACGCCGGGTGCCGCGACATTCACAATGCCGGGCAGGTCGTCCGCGGTGCACAGACGATGTATTGCACGGGAAAGGCTTGCCGGTCCGATATAGCTGCGCGCGGGTGTCGTCCCGTCCGGCAGAACATCAAGCTGCATACCCTCCCTCCAGCCGCCAAGGATCGCATCGGCGCCGGCGACATTGCCGATACGCAACATCGTCACCGCCTGACCGCATTCTCTGGCAGCGGCAAAGGCATCCCTTTCCATCTCCAGCTTTGCCTGTCCGTATTCCGAAGCCGGTTTACAGATCATGTCTTCGCTCAGCGGACCCTGGGCCGCACCGTAAACAGCTGCGGAAGAGGCCAGCAGAAGCCGTGGCACCTCCGCCCGGCCCGCCGCCCGGACAGCTGCGAGCGCCAATGCCGCATTGAGAGAGAGCGGATTTCCGCTGGCGGCCGCATGTGCCGGCGTGATCCCCGAAAGGCACATCACCGCACGCCGCCCTTCCATCGCCGCGCAAAGCGCCTCGGCATCCGAAAGCGGGTCGAAACTGACATATCCCGGTCGCACAGACCTGCTGTGACATAGCAGTTCCGTATCTGTCGGCCAGAAGGCCTGCACCATTCTGCCAAGACGCCCGGATGCCCCAAGCAGCAATACCCCGCTATTTCGCATCGTCCCGCCCGAAATCGTTGACCTGTACCTTACAGCCGGTATCTTGCCCGAAACAGATATCCAATCGCGACCCTTTTTTATATCGCCGTGCTTTTCAACAGCCGCGTCATTGCGTATGGGAACATTGAGCCCCGGTCTGCGGGATCACAAGAAGTGAGCAGAGTAGAATAATGCGCATGACTGTAAAACGGTGTTTTGGCGTCTTCCTCGCAGTGGCACTTTCAGCCTGTTCGCAACTTCCGCGCGGCGCTGCCGTACAGAACGAAATCACCCGCAACGCGGATTCGCCAACTTCTGACATCGCGGTCTATCCGGTGACCCGCGCCTTTCTGCCCAGCGTGCAGCACTGGCCCAGCGTTGGTGAAAAGAGACATGCCTGGATCGGAAACAGCCGCGGCTCGAACGCGCAGATCATCCGCCCCGGAGATGAACTTGCCATCCTGGTCTGGGACAGTGGCGACAATTCCCTGCTGACCTCGAACGAACAAAGGGTTGCAACACTGCCGAACATCCGCGTGTCCGAGAGCGGCTCCGTCTTCGTGCCTTACATCGGCAAGGTGCAGGTGTCGGGACGGACCCCCGACAGCGCGCGCCAACTGATCCAGCGACAGCTGGAAGCGATTGTCCCCTCGGCGCAGGTGCAGCTTTCCATGGCCGAAGGGCGCAGCAACTCTATCGATCTTGTCGGCGGCGTAAACAATCCGGGCAACATCCTCATGCCGGACCAGAATTTCACCGTTCTGGCCGCAATTTCGGCCGGTGGCGGTGTCAGCGCGGCGCTGGATAATCCTCAGGTGAAACTGGTACGCGGCAACAACATCTATGCGACCTCGGTCAGCACGCTCTACGAAAACCCCCAGCTCGACACACGCCTGCAAGGCGGCGACAAGGTGATCGTCGAGGCTGACAGGCGCTACTTCCTGTCGCTGGGTGCCGCCGGGCGCGAAGCACAGCACGACTTCAACCGCGATCAAGTGTCCGCACTTGATGCCCTGGCCATCGTCGGCGGCGTCAATGACTCCCGCGCGGACCCGCAAGGCATTCTTGTCCTGCGCGAGTATCCCGCTTCAGCGGTCAGCGCAGGCGTGCGGGGCCCCCGTAAACAGCGGGTGGTCTTCACCATCGACCTGACCACGTCTGACGGCCTTTTCTCGGCGCGGAATTTCATGATCCAGTCCGGCGACCTGGTTCTGGCGACCGAATCGAACCTGACCGATACACGCACCGTTCTTGGGCTGGTCGGGTCGGTCTTTGGTGTGGTGAACGCGGCCGGCAACCTTTAGAACTGATCAAACCGGCTCAGGTCTGACCAGACGGCTGCCAGAACGCTTTGCCATCCACCGACTGTGCGCCGGGCGGGATGCCAAATGTGGCCCGGTAGCTTTTCGAGAAATGAGAAAGCGACCGGAAACCACAGGCAACGCAAACTTCCGTCACGCTCAGCCCCGTTTGCCGCAAGAGATGGCGCGCCTTCTCCAGCCGCAGCTGCAGGTAATAGCGCTTGGGCGACGTGTTCAGATACCGCGCGAACAGCCGCTCCAGCTGGCGGCTCGACAGTTTGACCAGTTCGGCGATCTCGTCCGGGCGTAGCGGCTCTTCGAGATTTGCCTGCATCAGCTGCAAGGCCAGCAGCAACTTTGGGTTTCGCACATCGGCACGGGGTTGCAGCGACCTGCGCTGCGCGTGGTTTTCCGGGCGCGGCAGGGAATATACCATCTGGTCAGCCACCCATGCGGCCAGGTCCTCCCCATAGTCTGCCTGGACCCGGTGCAGCATCATGTCCATCGAAGCCGCCCCGCCTGCCGAGGTAAATATCCGCCCATCCACGGAATAGAGCGTGTCCTGCATGATGACATCGGGCAGCATCTCCGTCAGGGCGGTCTTGTACTCCCAATGGGTCGTCACACGCTTGCCGCCGATCAGCCCCGCCAGCGCCAGCGTATAGGTGCCGGAGGACAGGGCCCCGAAATCCATGCCCTTGCGCGTCTGGCGCCGCAGCCAGTCCAGCACGGCCCGCGAACTGCCCGCCCCTGCATTTTCGCCCGCGCAAACGATCAGCGTCTCGCGCCGGTCCAGTTCGATCAGCCCCGCATCCACATTCACCTGCACCCCGTTATAGGCCGCGACGGGCTGCCCCTTTTCGGACAACAGACGCCATGAATAGAACCGCCTGCCCGAAGGATGATGATTGGCAAGCGACAGGCAATCCAAGGCACAGGCAAAGCCAAGCGTTGAAAAGCCGGGTATCAACAAGAACGCATAAGAACGCGGCAATGGATCAGGTTCAACCGACATGGCCTCATCTTGGGCCCGGCCCTGAGCTCTGCGCGATAAGATCTGCGACAGCAGATGCCGCTTACGACACTTATTGCTTTTTTTGGCGCGAAATCTGCACCGCCAGAATGCCCAGCGCCACGATCAGAACACCCAGGATGTCACTGGCGCCCAGCGGCTCGGACAGCAGCAGCGCAGCAATGGCGACACCGAAGAACGGGTTGAGGAAATGAAACGTCGCCGCCCGCGTTGCCCCCAGACGATTGACCAGCCAGAACCAGATCATCGTCGCGGCCAACCCCGGTACGAAACAGGTATAGACGAAGGCAAAGAACAGCGGCCAGCTGGGGTCCAGGCGCGGCGTCTCGAACAGCAGCGCCGCCAGCGCCAGCGCAACACAGCCCGCCAGCATCTGCAGGCCCACGATCATCAGGAAGTTCCCGCCCGAGGTCGCGCCGCGCACCAGCAGCGTCGCTGCCGTCAGCGCCATCACGCCCAGGCCGCAAAGCAGGACGCCGGTCAGGTCCACGCCGCCGCTCAGCCGGGCGCTCATGATGATGAACACACCGACCACCCCGGCCAGCAGCCCCGCCACCCCCAGCGGCCGCAACCGTTCGCCCAGAAAGGCCCAGGCGGCAAAGCCGACCAACAGGGGCATGGTCGAGGCGATGATCGCGGCCAGGGATGCTTCGACGGTCTGCATGGCGACAAAGTTCAGGCCCAGGTAGGTCGCGTTCTGCAAGACACCGAAAACGATCGTCGCCCGCCATTGCGCCGGGGTCAGCCGCCAGCTTTGGCCCAGCGCCAGCGCGATTCCCACGCCAATCAGGCCCGAGATCAGGTAGCGCACCGAAAGCGCCCAGAGCGGTGATGCATATTCGACGATGATCCGGGCAGAGGAAAAGGCCGAGGACCACATCACGACAAAGACCAGACCCGCCAGAATTGCGCGAATATCCATGTTCTGCCTTTACGTAACTGCCTCGGATCAATTCAGGGAAGGGCAACCGTGTGCCTGCGCCTCTGCATCCTGTAACAATCAGGCAAGGCAATGGCCAGAAATCAATCGGTCCCTTTGCGCAAGGTCTGGATCATGCGCGCTGCAAGGGAAAGTAAATGCGGCACCTCCTTGTCATCCAGATCTGCCAGTGCTTGGTCGTTTACCCCGGCCGCCAGGGCGAGTGCGCGCTCTTCCAACGCCTTTGCATGGGGTGTCAGGTAAATCAGTCGCGAGCGGGAATCATCAGGGTTCGGCTTGCGCTGGATCAAGCCGTCCCGCTCCATCCGCTTGAGTGTCAGCGCCAGCGTCGCCTGTTCCACGTCCACCTCCCGGACCAGTTCAGCCTGTGTCCGCCCGTCCCGCTCCCAGAGGGCGAGAAGGGTGGGAAACTGCCCCGGCGACAGGCCCAGAGGGCCGATCGCTTCGGCCAGCGCCTGCTCCATGAGGCGGGCAAGGTGATTGACCAGATAACCGGACGATTGGTCCTTGAAGTGCGACATGGGGAGACCCTAACCGGAATTTCAACAGCATGCTATACAAAATCCTTGACCAGACACCCAGTCCAATATACATAGCATGCTATTCAAATAAGGAGAAATCACATGTTCCGATTGATTCCACCCGCCCTCACCACAGCCATACTGATCGCAGGAGGTGCCGCCATGGCGCAGCAAACCGTTACACTCATCAACGTCTTTGAAGTGCCCGAAGAGCGCTATGAAGAAACCGTCGCCATGTGGGAAGCCGCCCGTGATGTGATGAAGGCCCAGCCGGGCTATGTCGCCACCAGCCTGCACACCGCCCTTGATGAAGGCGCGACATTCCGACTGGTCAATATCGCCGAATGGGAAAGCCCGGCGCATTTTCAGGCAGCGGCCAAGGCACTAAAGGAAGCTGAGACGCCCAAGGTCCAGGGGCTGAAATTTCACCCGATGCTCTATCACATGCTGCGGCAGGACCCTGAAAACTGAAAGAGCCGCCCGAAGGCGGCCCAGTCAATTGTTCAAGCCAGCGTAAGGTGACGGCTTAGCCGTTCACGCTGTCCTTAAGCGCTTTCGCGATGGTCATCTTGACCACCTTGTCCGCGTCTTTTTTGAATTGCTCGCCGGTGGCGGGGTTGCGCACCATACGCTCGGGGCGTTCGCGGCAATAGATCTTGCCGACGCCGGGCAGGGTCACTGCGCCGCCTGCGGACACTTCCTTGGTGATCAGGTCGCAGACTGCTTCCAGTGCGGCGCCTGCCGATTTCTTGTCAGAACCCATCTGTTCCGCCAGCGCGGCGACGAGCTGAGTCTTTGTCATTGGTTTGGTTGCCATGTTCTTATCTCCTTAGACTGCCCGAATTTGGGGCCTCGTGTGCAGAATGTAACGTTATGTTGTGGGGCAACACAACGCGTTGTAGGTCGAAAATCCTTATTTTCTTCGCTTTTTCGCGGTTTTTCGCCGTCAAAGGAAGGCCGTTTCGTCAAATGACCGCAATTTCCGGCTGTGAATCCGCTCCAGGGGGGTGCTTCGCAGCGTTTCCATGGCCCGGATTCCGATCATCAGATGGCGCGAAACCTGTGTCTTGTAGAAGTCTGACGCCATGCCGGGCAGCTTCAATTCGCCATGCAGCGGCTTGTCCGAAACGCACAAAAGCGTGCCATAGGGCACCCTGAACCGGAAACCGTTCGCGGCAATGGTCGCGCTTTCCATATCCAGCGCGATGGATCGCGACTGGCTGAGCCGCTGCACCGGGCCGGACTGGTCGCGCAGCTCCCAGTTGCGGTTGTCGATAGTGGCCACGGTGCCGGTCCGCATGATCCGCTTCAGTTCATAGCCCTCAAGCTGGGTCACTTCGGCCACCGCCTTTTCCAGCGCGATCTGGATTTCAGCCAGCGCCGGGATCGGCACCCAGATCGGCAGGTCATCGTCCAGAACGTGGTCTTCGCGCAGATAGGCATGGGCCAGCACGAAATCGCCCAGCGCCTGGGTGTTGCGCAGCCCGGCGCAATGGCCGACCATCAGCCAGGCATGTGGCCGCAGCACCGCGATGTGATCGGTTGCCGTCTTGGCGTTGGACGGGCCGACACCGATGTTCACCAGCGTAATGCCAGACCCGTCCGCCCGCTTGAGGTGATAGGTCGGCATCTGCGGCGTCTTGATCGTATCCGGAATGGCTGTGTCGCCATCCGTGATCTCGACGTTTCCGGTGCTGACAAAGGAAGTGTAGCCGCTGTCCGGGTCGTTCAGCTGCGCGCGGGCAAAGGCTTCGAACTCGGTCACGTAGAACTGGTAGTTGGTGAACATGACATGGCATTGGAAATGTTCGGGGGCTGTGGCGGTGTAATGGGCCAGCCGCGCCAGCGAATAATCCACGCGCTGCGCGGTAAAGGGCGCCAGCGGACGCACCCCGTCGGTTTCGACGAAGGTGCCGTTCACGATATCATCGTTTGTCGTGCTCAGGTCCGGCACGTCAAAGACATCGCGCAGGATGAAATTGCCCGCCCCTTCCTGCGGCAGGTTGATGGCAGTTTCCGAGGTGACCGCGAAATGGATCGGGATCGGCGTGTCAGAGGTGCCGATGACAACCGGTTGGCCATGGTTCTCGATCAGCAGGCCAATCTGCTGGATCAGGTAATGCCGGAACAGGTCCGGCCGCGTGATCGTCGCCGAAAATGTGCCCGGCGAGGACACATGGCCAAACGAAAGCCGGCTGTCCACATGCGCATAGCTTGAGGTGGTGAACCGCACCTCGGGGTAATAGGCGCGAATGCGGGTGCCGTCCTCCGCTACCTGTGTCACGGTTTCAAAGCTGTCGCACAGAAAGGCCGTGGCCTGATCATAAAGTGCTGTCAGCCTGTCCACGGCTGCGGTGGCATCGGTAAAGGCCTCGGCCTTCGGGGTATCTGGTGTTTTCAGTTTCATATCGGTTCCTTCTTTTGTTTTTGGGGCGGTCCTGCCCTCGTTTCCCGGCGTGATAGCTGCGCGATGTTACGACACGATCACATCGGTAAATTCAAATGTGCGGACGTCCACCAGCCCCAGGTCAGAGATCCTCAACTCGGGGATCACCACCAGCGCCAGCAGGGAATGCTGCATATAGGCATTGTTCAGTTTGCAGCCGCAGTCGCGCATGGCCTGCATCATCGCCTGGGTCTTTGCCGCAACCTCTGCTGCCGGGCTGTCGGACATCAGGCCCGCGATGGGCAGCTCCACCAGCGCCAGCTCCTGCCCGTCGCGAAAGATCACGATGCCGCCGCCGAGGCTGCGCAGCCGGTTCGCCGCCAGCGCCATCTGGTCGGCATCGGTGCCCACCACGATCATGTGGTGGCTGTCGTGGGCCACGGTCGAGGCCATCGCCATCCGCCCCTCATAGCCAAAGCCCGAGACAAAGGCATTGACCACGCCGCCGGTTGCCCGGTGCCGTTCGACCAGCGCGATCTGGCAGACCTCGCCGGTGGCCTGGACCCGGCCTTCCGTCACCGGCAGCTCGAACTGCAGCGCCTTGGTGGGGGCCTGGTTTTCGACCACGCCGATCACATTGGCGGTGACACCATTGGCCCCCTCCGGCGCGGGGATGGCGAAATCATCGCCCACCAGGTCACGCGCCATTTTCACCGTTTGCCGGGCCTCTTGCGGCCAGTCATAATGCGGGCAATCACTCAGGCACATGCCGTCCTGCGCCACAATCTGCCCCCTTGCAATCACAAGTTCGATGGGCAGGGACTTCAGATCCGACGTCAGGATCACATCGGCCCGCCGCCCCGGCGTGATCGACCCGATCTCACGCTCCAGCCCGAAATGCGTCGCGGTATTGATCGTTGCCATCTGCAGCGCCACCAGCGGGTCGCAACCGCAATCAATGGCATGGCGCACCACCCGGTTCATATGCCCGTCATTGACCAGCGTGCCGGAGTGGCAATCGTCGGTGCACAGGATCATGTTACGCGAATCCAGGCCCTTTTCCGTGATCGCGGTGATCTGGCTTTCCACATCGTACCAGGCGCTGCCCAGCCGGATCATCGAGCGCATGCCCTGCCGCATCCGCGCCACCGCATCTGCCTCGCAGGTGCCCTCGTGATCGTCCGCAGGCCCGCCCGCCACATAGGCCGCAAAGGCCGGGCCAAGATCGGGCGAAGCATAATGCCCGCCCACCGTCTTGCCCGCCCGCTGGGTTGCCGCGATCTCGGCCAGCATCTGGGGGTCGGCATTGGACACCCCGGGAAAGTTCATCATCTCGCCCAGCCCGATGATGCCGGGCCAGGCCATTGCCTCGGCCACATCCTCGGCGCTGATCTCGAAACCCGTGGTTTCCATCCCCGGCGCAGAGGGTGCGCAGGAGGGCATCTGGGTAAAGATGCTGACCGGCTGCATCAGCGCCTCGTCATGCATCATGCGCACGCCGGCCAGTCCCAGCACATTGGCGATCTCATGCGGGTCGGTGAACATCGATGTGGTGCCATGCGGGATCACGGCGCGGGCAAATTCCGCCGGGGTCAGCATCCCGGATTCGATATGCATATGCCCGTCGCAAAGACCGGGGATCATGTAGCGGCCTTCGGCCTCGATGATCCGCGTGTGCGCGCCCCGGCAATGCCCTGCATCCGGCCCGACAAAGGCGATCCGCCCCGCCACGATGGCAATGTCATGGTCGGCCAGGGTTTCGCGGGTATGGACATTGACCCAGACCCCCCCCCGGATGATCGTGTCGGCAGGGGCGCGACCGGCGGCTACATCGACCAGTTGCGCGGCGCTATCGGGCCATGTTGGAAAAATATCTTGCGTCATGGCGTAATGGATCAAGATTCGCGACCGCGTGCAAGGGGCGACGCCGGGTTTCTTGAAACTGTCATATTACCCGCCTATGCAGGCCGAATGGACATCGTGATCTTTCATAACCCCGACTGCGGCACATCGCGCAACGTGCTGCAGATCATCCGCGACGCGGGCTATCAGCCCGAAGTCATCCCCTATCTCGATACCGGCTGGACCCGCGGCCAGCTTCTGGCGCTTTTTGCGGCGGCGGGGCTGACACCGCGCACCGCCTTGCGCACCAGCAAAAGCCCCGCGGCGGAGCTTGGGCTGCTTGACCCCGACGTCAGCGACGACACCCTGCTGGAGGCGATGCTGACCCATCCCGTGCTGGTCAACCGCCCCATCGTCGCCTGCCCGCAGGGCGTCCGGCTGTGCCGCCCCTCCGAAACCGTCCTCGACCTGTTGCCGACCTGGCCCAAGGGCCCCTACCACAAGGAAGACGGGGACTTGCTGATAGACGCCCAAGGCAACCGCGCCTAGACTGTTCGGGCAACGATTGGCAAGGCACCATGAACTACGACGCCATTACCCCGGAAGATTTCGGTGCTTCCCTGCGTGGACTTGGGCTGAACCTGCTGGTGCGCGATGTGGCGCGACAGGTCTCCTTCCTGGAACAGGTTTTCGGCATGAAGGCTTTTCAGCCCACCGCTGACTTTGCGATCATGACCTATGGCAATCAGGTGTTCCAGTTGCACAGCGATGGCACCTATCACAGCAATCCGCTGCTGGGCCTGTTGCCCGAAAGCCCCCCGCGCGGCGGCGGCATCGAGATCAGACTCTATGACAGCGACCCCGAAGCCAGCTGCAGCAAGGCAGAGACAGCGGGCGGCACCGTCCTGCAGGCCCCCACCGACAAACCACACGGCCTGCGCGAAGCCTATATTCTGTGTGAAAACGGCTATGCTTGGGTGCCGAGCCGACCGCTGACCTGACCAGAACGCCGCCTTTTTCCGAGGCGGGATCACAAACGACATGACCTGCCTGGCCGGGCCTTGGAAAATCTGTGTCATCGTCTAGTGTCAGCCCGAAGGAGCCGCATCATGACCGTTACCCAAATGAAACCGAACATGGATTACTGGCAGGAACGCGTGGACCTCGCCGCTGCTTTTCGCTGGACTGCAAGGCTGAACATGCACGAGGGAGTTGCGAACCATTTCTCACTCGTCGTGGATGATGTCGGCACGCAATTCCTGATGAATCCCAATCAGGTGCATTTTTCGCGGGTCAAGGCCAGCGACCTTCTGCTGATTGACGCCAATGATCCCGAAACCCTGTCGGGGCCGAACGCGCCGGACCCCACGGCCTGGGGCCTGCACGGCGGCGTCCATCGCGCCTGCGCCCACGCGCGCTGCGTGATGCATGTCCATTCCATCCACGCCACGGTTCTGGCCTGCCTGCAGGACAGCCGCCTGCCCCCCATCGACCAGAATTGTTGCACCTTCTACAACCGCATCGTGATCGACGAGGATTACGGCGGCCTTGCCTTTGAAGACGAAGGCGACCGCTGCGCCGCCCTTCTGTCAGATCCGAAAAACAAGGTCATGGTCATGGGATCGCACGGGGTCATGGTGATCGGCGACACGGTGGCCGAGACGTTCAACCGCCTCTACTATTTCGAGCGTGCGGCAGAGACCTATATCAAGGCTCTGCAAACCGGCATGCCGCTGCGCCGCATCCCGGATGACATCGCGGAAAAGACCGCGCAGGAACTTGAAAACTATCCCGAACAGGATGCGCGGCACCTGACCGAACTCAAGGCGATCCTTGACTCGGAAGGGTCCGATTACGCGCGGTAACATCTGCCCTGTCAGCCACAGCGATGCCACACGCGTTGCCATTGCCGCCCGGCTTTGGTTATCTGCCTGAAATCACGCGCTGACAGGGCCCGCACATGAACATCCTTTTTGTCCACCAGAACATGCCCGGCCAGTACCGCGAACTTGTGCAGTGGCTGGCGGCGACCGGCCAGCACCGCATCTATTTCCTGACGCAACGCAAGAACGCGCCAGACCTGCCAGGTGTCGAGACACGCAAGTACCAGACCCACCGCACCCCGGCGAAAGACGCCTATGGCCTGTCCCGTGTCTGGGAGGAAGCCACCGGCGCGGGCTTTGGCGCAGCGGTGGCCGCCCGCCGGATGGAACTGCAGGAAGGTTTCAGGCCCGACATCGTGGTCGGTCACGTTGGCTGGGGCGAACTGATCTTCTTCAAACAGATCTGGGCGGATGTGCCGATCATCGGCTTCTTTGAATATTACTATAACCTCACAGGCGGTTCCGTTGGCTTTGACCCCGATGAACCCATATCGGATCACGCCCCCTTCATGATGCATGCGCGCAATGCCGTGCCGCTGGCCAATATCGAAACCGTCGATCTGGGCCATTGCCCCACCTACTGGCAGCGCGACCGTTTCCCGCGCAGCTTTCATGACCGGATGTATGTCTGCCACGACGGGATACGCACCGACAAACTGCGGCCCGACCCCGATGTCAGCCTCGGCCTGGGACGGCTGTCCCGCGAACTCACCCGAGAGGACGAGGTGGTGACCTATGTGTCCCGCAACCTCGAACGCACCAGGGGGTTTCACATCTTCATGCGCTCTCTGCCGCGCATCCTGCGCGAGCGCCCGGAGGCCCGCATCCTGATCGTCGGCGGCAACGACGTCTCCTACGGCGGCAAAAGCCAGCACCCCGGCGGGCTGCGCGCCGAAATGGAAGCAGAAGTGGGCAAGAACCTCGACTGGGACCGCGTCCATTTCCTGGGCAATATTCCCTACCCCCTGTACCAGAAGATGATCCAGCTCAGCCGGTGCCACATCTACCTGACCATGCCTTTTGTGCTGTCCTGGTCGCTTCTGGAATCCATGTCGATGGGGGCCACCATCGTGGCATCGGATGTGGCCCCGGTCCGCGAGGCGATCACCCACAACGAAACCGGCCTGCTGGTCGATTTCTTCGATCCCGACGCGGTGGCGGCACAGGTGGTCAAGGTGCTGGCCAACCCGCAGGATTATGCCCATATCGGCAAGGCAGCGCGGGACCACGTGGTGAAGGAATATGATTTCCTGACCAAATGCCTGCCGGAACACATCGCGCAGATCAATGCGCTGGTGCCTCTGGACAAACAGATCAGAATGCCGGGGAGCTGAGCTTAACGCTTCCGGAAAATGGCGATGCTCGCCTGGTCGTCGCGGTGCTCCTTGGCCGCCTTGCTCCCGTAGATATTGACCAGCCGATGCTCCACCTTCGCGATGGCCGGCGCCAATTGCTCGAATTTCGCCGCAAAACCGCGTGCCTCGAAATGTTCGGCGTTGATGGTCAGCACAAAAGCCGCGCCGGGACGGGCGATCCTGATGACCTCATCCAGCGCATCCGGTCCCACATGCCCATGGGTAAAGGTGCCTGAACTGACCACCGCATCATAGGTCGCATCAGGAATGTCCAGCGGCCTGGTCAGATCCGCCTCGATCGTCCGGCGGTAATGGCCCTTGGAGGCGGCCGTGGCCAGCATCTGCGGCGAGATATCCAGCGCATCAATTTCCATTGTTCCGCGCATCAGCATGTGATCCGCGATCAGCCCGGTGCCTGCACCAAGGTCCAGCACCGGCCCCGCCCCCTGATAGGTCTCGGCCAGGATCAGCGCCACCATAGGCGGCAACTGGTAATCCATTTCCCTGGCAAATCCGCTGTCATAGCTGTCGGCCCAATCGGCATAAAGCTTGCGGTTGTCGTCAGGTGTCTGCAGCGCATAGGCCTTGTCAAGGTCGGGATCGGTCATGAACACTCCTTTTCCACGACCCTACCGCGACTTTAGCAATGCCTCAATCGCACCGACAATCGCCGGGGATTCCGGCTTTACCGGCGCGCCCCATGTGCCAGCCACCCGGCCATCCGGCCCGATCAGAACCTTGTTGAAGTTCCAGCGCGGCTCAAACCCCGTCTCGGCCTTCACCGCCCGGTAGAACGGATGCGCCTTGCCGCCCCGAACCGGGGTGATGTCGGTCATCGGCAGGTCAAGGCCAAAGGAAACCTCGCAGAATTCCTTGACCTCCGCCGCGCTTGCCAGCTCCTGATTGAAATCATCGGAGGGCACCGCCAGCACAACCAGCCCGCGCGCCCTGTAGCGGTCGTAAAGCGCCTGCAACCCGTCATATTGCCCGGTGTAGCCGCATTGCGACGCGGTGTTCACCACCAGCACCGGCTGTCCGGCCCATTGGCTGAACCGGTGTTCGCCCCCGTCGATATTCGAAAACACCACATCGCGCGGCGCCGCCTGCGCCAGCGTCGCACTCAGGATCAAAGCCAGGAACCACCGCATGATCATTCTCCGTTTAGCAATCTGCACCACCAGACACGGCGCGGGATCACATTGAGTTGCACGGAAAGGTAAACCCTTTCATTCTTGCGCGAAAACACCATCTATTGCACTGAGAGTTTCACGGAGGGATTGCATGCCAACCTACACCAAAAACCCCGACGCCATTGCAGCACTTAGTGCGGAAGAATTCTATGTCACTCAGGAAAGCGGCACGGAACGCCCCGGCACAGGCAAGCTGCTGGGCAACAAGGAGCCGGGCATCTACGTTGACATCGTGTCAGGCGAACCCCTGTTCGCCAGCGCCGACAAATACGAAAGCGGCTGCGGCTGGCCCAGCTTCACCAAACCCATCGACAATGTGACCGAACACCGCGACGTCACGCTCGGCATGGTCCGGACTGAGGTGCGGTCCAAACATGGTGACAGCCACCTTGGCCATGTGTTCCCTGACGGCCCCCGCGACCGCGGCGGCCTGCGCTATTGCATCAATTCCGCCTCGCTCCGCTTCGTCCACCGCGACGACATGGAGGCCGAGGGATACGGCGATTACATTGACCAGGTGGAGGACGTGGCATGAGTACCGAACGCGCAGTACTGGCAGGCGGATGTTTCTGGGGCATGCAGGACCTGATCCGCAAACGGCCCGGTGTGGTTTCGACCCGGGTGGGCTACACGGGCGGCGATGTGCCCAATGCAACCTACCGCAATCACGGCACCCATGCCGAGGGGATCGAGATCATCTTCGACCCGGACAAGACATCCTATCGCGCGCTGCTGGAATTCTTCTTTCAGATTCACGACCCCACCACGCTGAACCGGCAGGGCAACGACCGCGGGATGAGCTATCGCTCGGCGATCTACTACGTCAACGAGGCCCAGAAAGAGACCGCGCTGGAGACGATTGCCGACGTCGAGGCCTCTGGCATCTGGCCCGGCAAGGTCGTGACCGAGGTCGAACCTGTCAGCGATTTCTGGGAGGCCGAGCCGGAGCATCAGGATTACCTGGAACGCATCCCGAACGGCTATACCTGCCACTACCCTCGCGCCGATTGGGTCCTACCTAAACACGCCGCAGCGGAATAGACCGCGATCACAATTCAGGTCCGACAGGCCCGGGTCCCATCCCTGGCCTGCTGGCCGCGCCGCCAGGTTATTACCGTTTTGATCTAACGATCCGGCTCGGACCAGTCTGACGCGGCGCTGTTACTGCGTTGCAGTCTGAAGGCCAGCCCCAGCGCAACGCCGACTCCGATGGCAACCGTCAGATCAGCGAGGACCGTCAGCACCAGGGTCAGGAACAGCAGGAAAACATCGGATTTCCGGGCCGACAGATAGCCGCGCCACTTCTGGGGTTCGCTCATGTTCCAGGCCGTCAGGATCAACAGCCCGGCAAGCGCGGGCATCGCCATGTATCCGACCAGCCGCGATGCCAGCAGCATGACAACCAGAATCGTCACCGCATGGATCAGACCGGCCACCGGTGTCTTGCCGCCCGCCCTAATGTTCGTGGCCGTCCGCGCGATTGCCCCGGTTGCGGGCAAACCGCCAAAGAAGGAGGATCCGATGTTTGCGGCCCCCTGGGCCAGCAGCTCTGCATTGGGGCGGTGATGCCCGGAAATCATCCTGTCGGCCACCATGGCGGACAGCAGCGATTCCACACCGGCCAGAAACGCGATGATGACGGCCGAGGGCAGCAGCTCGATCACCCGGTCAAATCCCACGACAGGCAGTGTCGGCCAGGCCGGGGCGCGCGGCAGTTCCCCGAACTGCGACCGAATGGTCTCCACCGGCAGGTCGAGGATCGCCACACATGCGGATGTGCAGGCAACCGCGACGATCAACCCCGGTAACTTCGGCGCCGCCCGGCGAAAAAGCACGATCAGCACCATGGTGACAAACCCGATCAGCGCCGAGGCGGCGGAAAAGCTCGGGCCAGCACCCCAGAGCACCTCCAGCTTCGCAAGAAACGCCGCCGGAACCCCCGCCACATCCAGCCCGAAAAGATCCTTGAGCTGGCTGGTCGCGATGATGATGGCAATGCCGATGGTGAACCCGTTGATCACAGGCTCCGGAATATGCCGGATCAGGACCCCGGCCCGAAAATATCCGGCCACCAGCAGGATCAAACCTGCCATGAAGGTGGCCATGACCAACCCGTCATAGCCATGTTCCGCGATCACCCCGAACACGACGACGATGAACGCCCCCGTCGGGCCACCGATCTGAACCCGGCTCCCGCCCAGCAGCGAGATCAGGAAACCGGCGACAATGGCGGTTACCAGCCCTTTCGCCGGATCAGCGCCGGAGGCAATCGCGATGGCAAGGCTCAGGGGCAGCGCCACCATCGCAACGGTCACGCCCGCAATCGCATCCTGAATCAGAAGCGACCCCGTATAGCCCCGCATTGTCGTCAGTATCTTCGGCTTCATGAGCAGACGTTAGGGCTCAGGCAATCTGTTGTCATTCAAAAGCAGAGCGCCAGATTGCCGCGCCCGCAGGGCAGGCACGCTCGGGGTTCAGCCCTCCGCCACCCTTGGCCGCCCCGAGGCCTCCACCGTCACCACCGCCTCGATGAACACTTCGCGCGCCTCGACACCAGCAGTGCGAATGTCGCGGTTCACGGAAATCTGGATGTCAGCGGCACCCGCCGCCTGCGCATCGGCCATCGCATGGCCGCGCAGGACCTCTTCCAGACGGTCCAGTGCCGCATGCTGATCGCCAAAGTCCTGCGGCCCCTCCACCAGATGCACCCGGTACTTCCCCTCGCTGGGTGCCGTCACGGTGCCGCTCTGGCGCATCGTCACGCGCCCCACCACGGCCCCGATGGCATTGGCGACACCGGCATGCACCGGCAGGATCATCTCGCAGCCCAGCCGCGCACCCACTGCCGGATAATAACTGGCGGCGGAGGCCCCCAATCCGATCACCGGCACGTCCAGCCCGGTCTGCAGCCGCACCAGCCCGCGATGCCCCGCCATGCCGCGTTGCATCAGCACATGTTGCGCCAGCACCTCCGGCGCGATCCCGAAAGCCGCGTCTTCCTCGGCAAACGCGGTTTCGAGAAGCGCCAGGCAGGTCTGATGGGTCAGCCGGTCCACGATCATCTGCGCCACGTCCTCGGCGCTGTTGGACAGCACATCGCCCGCCCCGGTCCGCCTGCGCCCGAACAACTGCAACGCCTTGCGCGCGGCGGTGGTGTCCCACTCCAGCACCCTGCCCAGCACGTGGCTGGCGTCAGAGGGCGTGACCCCCGCAATCTGCACCAGCCCGCGCTCCACCAGCCGCTTCAGCGCACCCTGTTCGATCCGCGCACGCAACACGTCGCCAAGGGGATGCACCCCTGCCCCGATCCGCTCCAGCAAGGCCGCCTCGCGCGGACCCAGCCCCTCTGTGGTCTGGCCGGGCACCGCCCGCACAAACCGCGCGTCATGTTCGCCCGGCGTCACCGCCCGCAACTGCGCATCCAGCGCATCATGAACCACTTCCGGCGCATTGACCGCCACCAGTGACACCGGCAACAACCGGCGCGGCCCCAGCGTGACGCCACCGCGCAGCCCCTCGCTGATGAAATGCACCTCGCTGTCGCCGCCCAGACCAGTGGTGCGCATCGCCACCGCCTCGACCATCGTGCGATAGGGGCCAACCCGCGCCCCCGCCGGGTCAATCGCCGGTCTGCCGCCACGCAACAGCGCCACATCCGTCGTTGTCCCCCCGATATCGCTCACCAATGCCAGTTCTGCTCCGGTCAGCCAGCGCGCCCCCACGATAGAGGCGGCAGGCCCGCTCAGGATCGTCTCGATCGGGCGCTCGCGGGCCTGGGCGCTGGAAATCAGCGCGCCATCGCCCCGCACGACCATCATGGGCGAAGTGATCCCCAGCGACTTCAGCTCATCCTCGGCGCGTCCGATCAGCCGGTCGATCATCCCGATCAGCCGCGCATTCAGCACTGCCGTCATCGCGCGCTTGGGGCCGTTCAGCTTTGCCGACAACTGATGCGAGGCCGAAACCGGCCGCCCGGTCACCTGCGCCACCAGTTCCGCCGCCCGCAGTTCATGCGCCGGGTTCCGGGTGGCAAACTGACCAGCCACGGCAAAGCCGCTGACATCCTGCCGATGACGCTCCAGAAAGGCGATCAGCCCGACCTCGTCCAGCGCCTGCACTTCCGCGCCAGCGTGATCATGACCACCCGCCAGCACGATTGCCGGATCCCCCTTCAAAGCATCGGACAGCCCATGCGCCTCAAGATCCCGCTCTCGGAAACCGATATAGATCAGCGCAACGCGCCCGCCCTGCCCCTCTACCAGCGCATTGGTGGCAAGCGTGGTCGACAGCGATGCCAGCGAAATCTCCGACGGCGCGATGTCGGCCGAGGCAAGCACCGCACGGACGGCACCGCCGATCCCTTCGGCCAGGTCATGCCGGGTGGTCAGTGACTTGGCCGAGGCGACCACCACCTCATCATCGCGGATCAGCACCGCATCCGTATAAGTTCCGCCCGTGTCCACGCCCAACAGCAACGCCATGCCAGTCTCCACTCTGTTCCGCTAACGGTGTACCTGACCCCGCGCCGTGGTCCATACCCCAGGGCTCAGGCCCCGTTAATCCTGCGCAGGCTCCAGACGCGCAACCGCCCAGCGCGCAGCATCGGCCACCGTGGCGTCCGCGTCCTCGCACAATGCCTGCGCAGCCTGCCGCAATTCGGGCAGGCCAGAGTTCCCGATGGCGTAAAGCACGTTGCGCACAAACCGGTCCCGCCCGATCCGCTTGATCGCCGAACCTGAAAAACGCGCGCGAAAGGCCGCGTCGTCAAGCGCCGCCAGCGCCACAAGATCCGCCGCGCGCACCTCTGGCCCGTGATAGCGCAGATCGCTGGCGGCGACGGCGAACTTGTTCCAGGGACAGACCGCAAGGCAATCGTCGCAGCCATAGATGCGGTTGCCCATCAAGCCGCGCAGTTCGAGGTCCACCGGGCCCTTGTGTTCAATCGTCAGATAGGAAATGCAGCGCCGCGCATCCAAACGGTAAGGAGCGGGAAAGGCACCTGTCGGACAGATATCCAGACAGGCCCGGCAAGACCCGCAATGGTCAGCCTCCGGCGCATCCACCGGCAGGTCCAGCGTGGTGAATACCGACCCCAGAAAGGCCCAGTTCCCCCAGTCCCGGCTCAACAGGTTGGTATGTTTGCCCTGCCAGCCCAACCCGGAGGCTTGCGCCAGGGCCTTTTCCGGCACCGGGGCGGTATCGACAAAGACTTTCACCTCGCAGGGTTCCTGCGCGATCAGCCAGCGCGCCAGCCGTTTGAGCCGCTTCTTGACGATATCATGATAATCGCGCCCCTGGGCATAGACCGAAATCGCCGCCTTTTCCGGATTCTCCAGCACCGCCAGCGGGTCCTGCTCCGGCGCATAGCTTTCTGCCAGCATGATCACCGACCGCGCCTCTGGCCAAAGCGCCGAAGGGTTGCCGCGCCAGTGCATCCGCTCGGCCATCCAGCCCATCTGCCCGTGATATCCCGCCTCGACAAAGGCCTGCAGCCGCCCCGGGACCTCAGGCACGGCATCGGGCCTGCAGATCCGCGCAGAGACGAACCCCTCGCGCAGCGCCTCTGCCACCAGCTTCGCCTTCAGGTCCATTCTTTTTGGCCTCAAATATCCGCGGGGGGTCCGGGGGGCAAAAAGCCCCCCGGCGCGCGGTTTAAAAATCCAGGTCGTTGTAATGTTTCGGGGGCGGGAAACCGGGCACCTGATCCGCCAGCAAGGCACGGAACGCAGGCCGCGACTTGATCTTGGCATACCAGTCCTTGACCACGTCACTGCGGTTCCAGTCCACGTCCGAAATATAATCCAAAGACGACAGATGCGCCGCAGCGGCGAAATCCGCCAGGGTCATCACATCGCCTGCCAGCCAGCGGCGATGGTCCAGCAGCCAGGCCATGTAGTCCAGATGATACTTGATCGCCTTGGCACCCGCCTTGACGTTGGTGCTGTCCGGGTAGCCCTGTTTCATCACCTTCTTGTTGACCCGCTCATAAAGCAGTTTGGAGGTCACTTCGCGGTGGAACTTGTCATCGAACCAGCTCACCAGCCGCCGCACTTCAAGCCGCTGCACCGGGTCGACGGGCATCAGCGGCGGCTCGGGGCGGGTCTCCTCGATATATTCGCAGATCGCAGCACTCTCGGCCATCATGATCCCGTCCAGCCGCAGCACCGGCACCTTGCCCGCGGGATTGCGCCGCATGAAATCGGGGTCCTGTTCCCAATAGCGTTCCTCGACCAGTTCCACCTCGATCTTCTTTTCGGCGAGGCTCAGACGGACCTTGCGGCAAAAAGGCGATAGCGGGACGTGAAACAGACGGGCCATACTCAGCTTTCGGATAATAAAGGAGTGGAGCCATCCATGCCCCTAATCCCGGTGGTTTTCAACTCTCGAAACAGGCCGCACGTCCGTCATTGCGGATCGTTGCCGCCCCATCGCGCACCTGCCGGGCGCGTTTGAGAACATAATCACTGGGCTTTGCCGCGGACCTCTTCTTGGGCGCGGGCAGGATCGCCGCCAGCCGTGCGGCCTGGTTTGCAGACAAGTCGGAGGCCGGTACACCGAAATAATGCTGCGCCGCAGCCTCGACCCCGAAGACACCCTCATCGAATTCGGCAATGTTCAGATAAACCTCGACAATCCGCCGCTTGGACCAGACTGCCTCCATCACCGGGGTGATCAGCGCTTCCATGGCTTTGCGCAGCCAGGTGCGGCCGTGCCACAGATAGACGTTCTTGACCGTCTGCTGGCTGATCGTCGATGCGCCCCGGTTCGACCCCGCCGCAATCGCCTTGCGGATCGCGATCATGTCGAACCCCCAGTGCTGGCAGAAATTCGCATCCTCAGCCGCCACGGCAGACCGCGCCATCACGGGTGCCACCCTGTCCAGGGACACCCAGGTCTGCTTGACCCCGCCCAGCCGACGGCTTTCAGAGAACATATAGGCTGTCGTCGGCGGATTGATCACCGCGCCCAGCACCACCAGGAACACCACCAGCAGAAACACCGCCGATACCGCCCGCAGCACCAGCCGCGTCACCCGCTTTTTGAACGAGCGCCGGGCGGGCGGCTTTGACGTGGTCTTTTTCAGCGTGGTTTTCGATGCGCGGGCCATCCTCCAGCTATAGGGCGGCTCAGGGGTTTTGTGAACGCCCCGCTTGTGCAATCTGCCGCGCCAGGTAGGCCCCGATCAGCGCCGAGGCCCGGGCCGATGGATGGGTATTGTCCGCGGCGTAGTTTCCCGGTTCGGTCGGGTCGATCACATCCTCGGAATCCACGAACAGGACACCGGGGCTTGCCTTGGCAAACCGCGCAATGCGTGTTTCCATCCGCACCAGATCGTCGCGACAGCCGTTGAACGACCCTTTGCCGTTGCCCGCGTAATAGCCCATCCACAGGATCCGCGCGCCACTTTCTGCCCGAAGTCTGCTGACAAAAACCGGAATCGCACCGGACATCCCGTCTGCCCCGATCAGCGCATCCACGACCTCCGCGCAGGCCCCACAACCACAGTCGGACCCCAGATCATTCGCGCCGCCGTTGATCACGATCCAGTTCCACCGCCCGCCGGGAAACTGCCGCCTGATGTCAAAGCCCACCGCCCCGGCAAGACCGGAGTCATTGTCGAACTGTGCCCCGGGCACCGCCTTGCTGACCACATTGCGGCCCAGTGCTGCCTGCATCGCATCGGGAATCGCGGCATCGCTGCCGCCGTTCCAGGCCATGACGGAATCGCCCAGAACCAGAATGTCCCCGCCGCCGCGCCGGGTGGTGTCGGTACAGGCCGTCAGCAATGCAGCAGCCAGAAGGAAAAGGGAAAGCAATCTGATCATCATGCAAGGCAGCTAGTCTGCCCTGGCCCGAGGTAAAGGGCGGAGGTGCCGGTTCAGGCGGCGATCATCTGCGCCTCTGCCCGCCGCAGGACCCTGCGCACGGCACGCCCGTCATCCGCCATATCCTCAAGCCGGTCAGGGAAGAGCGCCAGCAGCTCCGCCTGTGCCGCCGTTCCTGCCGCATTCATCGCATAGGCGGGCAGACAACTTTCCGACGGGATGCCCTGGCCAAAAATGATCTGATGGCGGTCAAAGACAAGATGGACATAGGTCACCATGCCGCCGGACACCTGCCGCACGGTATCTCCATTGACCAGATGTTTGGCCGCAACCAGCACTTCATCCTGGCCAAAGTACAATTCCGCCCGCCACCCGGACACAAGTATCCGGTGCTGTGGTGACACCAGCAGAGGTGCCGTGTTTCCGATGGCCCCAAGCGCAAAGTGGATCGGCGCGACATCGCCCGCCGCCCGAAACCTGTCCGCCAGAACCTGCCGGATCGGCTGTGCGCCGTGATCCAGCGTCTCGACCTGATCTCCGATCTCCAGGGTCTCGATGGCCCGCAGCCCCCCAGGCGTCCGGATCATCGTGCCGGGCGTAAAACATGTGGGGCCGAAACTGCCCACCGGCGTCTGTGTGCTGTTGGTGACGAAGGTGGAGGAAACGAAGGTCCCGTTCTGCAAGACCTGCCCGTCTGTCGGAGTAAAGACCGGGGCGCCGGAGGCGAGGTAGAAGGTCACGCCGGTATATGTGACCGTGGAATTGTCCGGCAACCGGATGGTCAGCGTATCGCCCACCCAGACATCGGTGATCGCCGTGCCGTTGAACGTGTCGCCCGAGTTGTTGCGGATCAGACCGTCGTCATTCTGATCGGTGAACGTCACCAGCTGGAAGGTCAGCGGCGTGCCCACGGGCGGTGCGGCGCCGGGATCGACGGTGAAAAACTGGTCCTGATAGGATGCGGGCATGGATACACCTTCGGCTCTTGCGGGCTTTGTGTATCGCGGGAAAATCAGGTCTCATTATGACCGGATTTTAGTCAATTATGACCTAATAAAGGGTCCGCGCGCCCCAATTCAAAGCGGGGCGCGCGGCATTTCACAGCCTCATTCGGCGGGGACGGCCGCCTTGTCCAGGCTCAGCGGCGCAGGCAGATGCGCCAGCATCTCCTTGGGGCAAACCTGGATAAAGTTGTGCTTTTCGGTGTCCCAATGCTGCAGGATCTCCTCTGCCTTGCGGCTTTGGGTTTCCTCCACATGACGCTCCAGCAGCTCTTCCAGCTCGCCCAGCCAGTGGTCGACCGTGACCGGACAGGTCACAATTGTCTCGCGGTTCATCAACGCCTTGACGGTATTTTCAGGATCATAAAGATAGGCCATGCCCCCGGTCATCCCGGCCCCGAAATTCGCGCCGATCTCGCCCAGGATCACGGCGACGCCACCGGTCATATATTCGCAACCGTTGCTGCCGCAGCCCTCGATCACCACCTTCGCACCGGAGTTCCGCACGGCAAAGCGTTCACCGGCGCGACCGGCTGCAAACAGATAGCCGGATGTCGCCCCGTAAAGCACGGTATTGCCGATGATCGTGTTCTCCGAGGCCACGATGGGGCTGGCCATGTTGGGCCGGACCACGATCGTGCCGCCCGACAGGCCCTTGCCGACATAATCGTTGGCATCACCGGATACTTCGAGCTTCAGGCCCTTTGCCGCGAATGCGCCCAGCGACTGCCCGGCCGATCCGGTCAGTTTCACCGTCAGGTGATCCGCCTGCAGCTTGTTGCGCATGCCGAACTTCTTGATGATATGGCTGGAAACGCGGGTGCCCACGGTCCGGTGCGTGTTCTGCACCGCATAGGACAATTGCATCTTCTCGCCATCCTCAAGGAAGCGCGCCGCATCGCGCACGATCTGGGCGTCCAACGTGTCCAGCACCGCTTGCCGGGGCTTGTCCCGGTCATAGACATTGTGCTGCGCGCCATCGACCGCGATCAGCAGCGGGTTGAGGTCCAGGTCGTCCAGATGCGCGGAGCCGCGGCTGACCTGCGCCAGCAGATCGGCACGCCCGATCACCTCGTCCAGGCTGCGCGCCCCGAGGCTTGCCAGGATCTCGCGCACTTCCTGCGCATAGAAGGTGATCAGGTTGACCACCTTGTCGGCATTGCCGGTGAACCTGCCACGCAGCGCCTCGTCCTGGGTACACACGCCCACCGGGCAGGTGTTGGACTGGCACTGGCGGACCATGATGCAGCCCATGGCAATCAGCGCGGCGGTGCCGATGCCATATTCCTCGGCCCCCATCATCGCCGCCATGACGATGTCACGCCCGGTGCGCAGCCCGCCATCGGTCCGCAGGGTCACGCGGTCGCGCAGGTTGTTCATCGACAGCACCTGATGCGCCTCGGTCAGGCCCATTTCCCAGGGCAGACCCGCATATTTGATACTGGTCGCCGGGGATGCCCCGGTGCCGCCATTGTGGCCCGAGATCAGGATGATGTCCGCCTTGGCCTTGGCCACGCCGGCGGCAATCGTGCCAACACCGCTTGAGGCCACCAGTTTCACCGTCACCTTGCAGCGCGGGTTGATCTGCTTGAGGTCATAGATCAGCTGCGCCAGGTCCTCGATCGAATAGATATCGTGGTGCGGCGGCGGGGAAATCAGCGTGACCCCCTTGGTCGAATGCCGCAGCCGCGCGATCAGGTCGGTGACCTTCATCCCCGGCAGCTGACCACCCTCACCGGGCTTGGCCCCCTGCGCCACCTTGATCTCCAGTTCTTCGCACTGGTTCAGGTATTCCGCCGTGACGCCGAAACGCCCGGACGCCACCTGCTTGATCTTGGCCGAAGGGTTGTCGCCATTGGGTTCCGGCACGAAATGCGCCGGATCCTCGCCACCTTCGCCCGAATCCGATTTTGCCCCGATCCGGTTCATCGCCACGTTCAGCGTCTTGTGTGCCTCAGGGCTGAGCGCGCCCAGCGACATGCCCGGCGTCACGAAGCGCTTGCGGATCGACGTGATGCTTTCCACGTCTTCCAGCCCGATTGGTGCGCCCAGGGGCTTGATGTCCAGCAGATCGCGCAGGTGGATCGGCGGGTTCGACTTCATCTTGGCCGAATATTGCTGCCACATCTGATAGGATGCCTTGTTGCAGGCCATCTGCAGCATATGCATGGAAGAGGCTTCCCATGCATGGGTCTCGCCGGATTTGCGCGCCTTGTAGAAGCCGCCAATGGGCAGAACGCTGCCATCGCCCGACCAGCCCCGCGCATGGACCTCTTCGGACTTGCGCTGGATACCGGTCACGCCGATGCCGCTGATCCGGCTGGTCATGCCGGGGAAATACTCCGCGCACATGGCACGGGACAGGCCCACGGCCTCAAAGTTCAGACCGCCGCGATAGGAGGACACCACACTGATGCCCATCTTCGCCATGATCTTGAGCAGCCCCTGGTCAATCGCATTGCGATAGCGCGCGATTGCGGTGGTCAGCGAGATGTCCAGCAGGCCACGCTCGATCCGGTCGGCCAGCGAATCCTCTGCCAGATAGGCGTTGACCACGGTCGCACCGCAGCCGATCAGGACGGCAAAGTAATGCGGGTCCACACATTCCGCCGACCGCACATTCAGCGATGTAAAGGTCCGCAGCCCCTGACGGGTCAGATGGCTGTGCACCGCCGAGGTGGCCAGGATCATCGGCATGGCGACCCTGTCCTTGCCGCTCAGGTGATCGGTCAGCACCAGATGCCCCGCACCGGAACGCACGGCGTCTTCCGCCTCGGCCCGGATGCGTTTCAGGCCCGCGCTGAGGCTGCCCTCACCCTGCGCAAAGGAACAGTCGATGGTCACCACGTCCGCGTTGAAATGGCTGAACAACGCGTCGAACTGCGCATTGCCGACAAAGGGGCTGTCCAGCACCAGGATCTCGGTCTGGCTGCTGTCCTCGTCCAGCACGTTCTTGAGGTTCCCGAACCGCGTCTTCAGGCTCATCACCCGGTATTCGCGCAGGGAGTCAATCGGCGGGTTGGTCACCTGGCTGAAGTTCTGGCGGAAGAAATGGCTCAGCGGTCGGTACTGGTTCGACAGCACGGCAGAGGGCGTGTCATCGCCCATCGAGGCCAGCGCCTCCTTGCCGTCTTCGGCCATGGGCGCCAGGATCTGCTCAAGATCCTCGATGGAATAGCCCGCAGCCACCTGCCGACGGCGCAGTTCATTGCCGGTAAAGACCGGCTTTTCGGTCACCTGCGCAAGCGGCTCGTCCAGTTCCACGATCTTGCCGACCCACTCGCCAAACGGCAAAGCCGCGGCCAGCTTGTTCTTGATCTGGGCATCGCCATAGAGCTTGCCCTTCTTCATATCGACGGAAATCAGCTGCCCCGGCCCCAGCGCGCCCTTGCGCACCACATTGGCCTCATCCAGCGGGATCATCCCCGCCTCGGACCCTGCGATCAGCATGCCGTCGCTTGTCACCACATAGCGCATCGGGCGCAGACCGTTCCGGTCCAGCCCCGCACAGACCCAGCGGCCATCGGTCATCGCCAGCGCTGCCGGGCCATCCCAGGGTTCCATCACCGAGTTGCAATAGGAATACATGTCGCGCCAGGCCTGGGGCAGTTCCACGGCCTGTTTGGACCAGCTTTCAGGCACCAGCATGGTCTTGGCCATCGGCGCAGACCGCCCGGCCCGCACCAGCACCTCGAACACCGAATCCAGCGCCGCACTGTCACTGGACCCCGCCGCGACGATCGGCTTGATCTCATCCGCCATTTCGCCAAAGGCGGCAGAGGCCATCCTGATCTCGTGGCTCTTCATCCAGTTCATGTTGCCGCGAAGCGTGTTGATCTCGCCGTTATGGGCCAGCATGCGGAAGGGCTGCGCCAGCCACCACTGCGGGAAAGTGTTGGTCGAATAGCGCTGGTGGTAGATCGCAAAGGCGGAGATGAACTTTTCGTCCTTCAGGTCGGGATAGAATTCCGCCACCTGCTCGGCCAGCATCATCCCCTTGTAGATGATGCTGCGGCAGGACATCGACGCGATGTAGAAATTCGGCACCTGTGCCGCGATCACGGCCTTCTCCACCCGGCGGCGGATCACGTAAAGCTCCCGCTCGAAGGTTTCCTCGTCCACGCCCTTGGCGTTGGAAATCAGGATCTGCTCGATCTCCGGGCGGGTCGCATTGGCCTTTTCACCCAGCACCGAAATATCCACCGGCACATGCCGCCAGCCATAGATGTAATAGCCCATGCGCAGCACTTCGGCTTCCACGATGGTCCGGCAGGTCTCCTGCGCGCTGAAGTTCGTGCGCGGCAGGAACACCTGGCCCACGGCAATCAGCTCGTTCTCGCGCGGGGTATGGCCGGTGCGCTGCACCTGATCGTAAAAGAACGGCACCGGGATCTGTACATGGATGCCCGCGCCATCGCCTGTCATCCCGTCCGCATCCACGGCACCCCGGTGCCAGATCGCCTTGAGCGCCTTGATACCGTTCTCCACCACCGCGCGCGACTTGGACCCGTCGATATTGACCACCAGACCCACACCGCAGGAGGAATGCTCCTCGGCTTCGCTGTAAAGCCCGTTCTCGGCCAGATACGCACGCTTGGCGGCCATGTCCTCGGCCCATTTTTCATCATAGATCATGGTATCGGATCCTTTCATTCGCTCACAAAGCTGGCCGCAAGCGCGTCACAGCCAAAAAGGGGGGTATCGGACAGAAAACCTTTCTGACCGGGATAGATAAAATCGACAGGCCGGCTGTCATAGGAAAACGTCGTATCGGGGCGGGTCACATCGCCGGTGCCGGAAAAGAACCTGCCATGGGTTTCCGACACGAACTCCGACCCTTCGGCCTCGTAGATCATCGCGCCATCCGCATCTGTCTTGCGGATGGAATATTCGGTGCGGTGCAGCCGCTCGCCATCAATCATGACGTTGCGCTCCGCAATGCGGTCGAACCCGACCACCCGGTGCGTGCCCTCTGCCGTGTCGAGGCTGAAGTCATAGGTGTCCAGCCCGCTTTGCAACAGGCCACTCAGGCTCGCCGGATCGGTCGCCGGGGTAATCAGGCTTTCCCGCTCCCCGCTGGTCAGGAAGAACGACTGGACCCATTGCGCCTCTGCGTCGATCTGACCGACATAGACCAGCCCGCGCTGGTCGATCTCGCCACGCCATTGCAGACCGGGGGCATCTGCAGCACAGGTCCACAGATGCTCCACCACGCAACTGCGGTTCTGCACGGTAAGATGCGCGGTGCACCCCTGCGGCGGGGTGAATGTACCGGCAGCCGCCGGGCCAGCCAGCAGGATCAGGGCAAGGGCGCGCATCATGCATCGCCTCCGCTGAACATCGCGATGGTTTCCTCGGTGCTCAGACGCTTGTGGTCCCCCGCCAGCTGGTAGCCCTGCGGACACATATCGGCAAAGAATTCCATCTTCAGCGGCGCGCCGCCGCCATCCGCAAACAGGCCCGCCGCCAGGTTGCGGCGCCCGTCATGGAGAGTCTCATACCACAGGGTCGATCCGCAGGTGCTGCAGAACCCGCGCTGTGCCCATTCGGAGGACCGATAGACCGAAGCGTCACCAGACACCTCAACGCTGCCGGGCACCGTTTCGATGGAAAAGAATGCGCCGGAGGTATGCCTGCGGCACATGTCGCAGTGGCAGGCCCGCAGGATCGGGTCTTCTGTGCGCGCGGTCACACGAACCGCGCCGCACAGGCATTGGCCGCTGATTTCAGACATTGTCGGTCACCTCCTGCGCGCGGGGATATTTCGCACGATACTGCTGTGCCGTGGCCTTGCGGTGATCGCCTTCCAGCGCAAAGGCCGCCGGGGCCTCGTCGCAATAGATTTCGCTGCGCAGCGGCCAGTCCTTCGCCGCCTCGAAAAGACCCGGCATCAGATCGTATTCGGCGGTCTCTTCGCGGTCGCGCATCCACAGGTGCGACCCGCAGGTGCCGCAGAAGGCGCGTTCCGCCAGCTGGGACGACGCATGAACCTTGACCGGTCCGCTGACCGTCACCGTTTCGGGAGCGGCGGGGAAGCTGGCGAAGACCGATCCGCTCCACCGCTGGCACATGGCACAATGGCAGACGCCAACCCACCCCGACGGGTTGGTCACGGTGATCTTCACCGCCCCACAGAGGCACTGACCGCTGATCGCGTCGCTCGGCATTGTCATTCTCCCTGATCCCATACAGGTCTGATTTGCTGACCTGTCGTGTTTCCGATGTCACCGCAGCGATGTACCGCCTGTGCACAGATGGTGCACAGGTTGTGCCTGCTGCTTTCCTACTCCGCAGCGACCGCGGTCGCGCCCTGATCCAGCCGCTTCAGGATCGCCTCCGCACAGTCGCGCCCGTCCTTGATCGCCCAGACAACCAGGCTCGCGCCCCGCACGATGTCACCCACCGCATAGACCCCGTCGAGCGCGGTCTGCCCGGACACGTAATCCGCCTTGATCGTGCCCCAGCGGTTCACCGGCAAATCGGCCTCGCCCCAGAGGGTTGGCAGGTCTTCGGGCTCGAACCCCAGCGCCATGATCACCAGATCGGCCTCTTCGACATAATCCGAACCCTCGATCAGCTCGGGGGCCTGGCGGCCTGTCACGTCGGGCTGGCCCAGGCGCATCTTCTGCACCATCACGCCGGTCACCGGATCGCCGACAAAGCCCTTGGGCGCCGAGAGCCATTCGAAAACGACCCCCTCTTCCTCGGCATTGGCCACTTCGCGCTGGCTGCCCGGCATGTTGGCCCGGTCCCGGCGATAAAGACATTTGACCGAGGTCGCCCCCTGCCGGATCGACGTCCGCACACAATCCATCGCCGTGTCGCCACCGCCGATCACCACGACCTTCTTGCCGGAGGCATTCAGCCGCCCGCTGTCGAAATCCTCCACCGCATCGCCAAAACTCTTGCGGTTGCTGGCAGTCAGGAAATCAATCGCCCGCTCCAGCCCGGGCACGCCGCTGCCGGGTGCCTGAATCTCCCTTGTCTTGTAGACGCCGGTGGCAATGATGACGGCGTCATGCCTGGCCCGGATATCGGCAAAGGAGTTGTCCACACCGACATTGCAGTTCAGCTCGAAATTGACCCCGCCCTGCGCCAGCTGATCGTTGCGGCGCATCACCACGTCCTTCTCCAGCTTGAAGCCGGGGATGCCATAGGTCAACAGTCCGCCTGCACGGTCGTAACGGTCATAGACCGTCACCTGCACACCGGCCCGGCGCAGCACATCCGCCGCCGCCAGACCGCCGGGGCCTGCGCCGATGATTCCCACGCTCTCGGGGCGCTCCCTGCCCGGTTTGATCGGCTGAACCCAGCCTTCCTCCCAGGCGGTGTCCGTGATGTATTTCTCGACCGAGCCGATGGTAACGGTGCCATGGCCGGATTGCTCGATCACGCAATTGCCTTCGCACAGACGGTCCTGGGGGCAGATGCGGCCGCAGATTTCGGGAAAGGTGTTGGTCGCCTGGCTGACTTCATAAGCCTCCTGCAACCGCCCCTCGGCGGTCAGGCGCAGCCAGTCCGGGATATTGTTGTGCAGGGGGCAATGAGACTGGCAATAGGGCACGCCGCATTGGCTGCACCGGCTGGATTGCTCCTTGGCCTTGGCATCCGCGTATTCTGCATAAATCTCGTTGAAATCTGTCCGGCGCAGATCGGGCGGACGTTTCTCGGGCATGTCCCGTTCGATATTCACGAATTTCAGCATCGGCTGCTCTGCCATGATCATGCCCTTCCAGAATTACTGCGAGACCTTCCCTCTATCCTAGCATAAATTGGAAATAAAGTCAGACATGCTGACCTATATATCAGTTTCTGAGCCCTGCCCGAGATTTTCGGGGAAATATCACATCAAATTAGTTCCGATCCGGACCTAACCGTCAGTAACCCGCCCATAGCGCAGCAATTGCACCCAACCCGACAATGATTCGCCACCAGCCGAAAAGCGCATAGCCATGCTTGCTCACGTAATCCAACAGCCAGCGCACCACGAGCATAGCCGCGATAAACGCCATTACAAAGCCAACGGCGATCTCGCCCATCGCCGAAGCATCCAACACGTCCCGATTCTTGTAAAGGTCATAGGCAAAGGCCCCGGCCATGGTCGGCATCGACAAGAAGAACGAAAATTCCGCCGCCGCGCGCTTGCTGGCCCCCAGCATCAACGCGCCCACGATGGTGGCCCCTGACCGCGAAGTGCCCGGAATCATGGCAAGACATTGAATGAATCCGATTTTCAGTGCCATCGACAGAGGAAAGGCCATGGCATCCTCGTGCCGGGGTTCCGGCGCGATCCGGTCCACGAACAGCAAGACAATCCCCCCCAGAACCAGCATGACCGCGATCAGCACCGGTGTCTCGAAAAGCACCGTCTTGATGAAATCATGGGCAATCACACCAATCACCACGGCAGGCAGAAAGGCCACCAGCACCGACAGGATGAACCGCCGCGCCGCCGGATCATTGGGTGCGGCAGCAAATACCGCCCACAGCCGCGCCGCATAAAGCGTCAGGATCGCCAATACCGCCCCGAGCTGTATCACCACCTCAAAGGTCTTGCCCGCGCTTTCGAATCCCAGAAAATGCCCGGCAAGCAACAGATGGCCGGTGGAAGATACGGGAATGAACTCCGTCAACCCTTCCAGCAGGCCCAGAAAGGCCGCGACGATTGTGATATCCATCAGCTGTTGCGCAGATTGCGGGCGGAATCCTTGATCGCATCATACTGGCCCGACGGGCGGAAGCGCCACAGGTAGTCAGGCAGCACAGATGCCATGGAGACCGGCTTGATCCCCAGATCGGCAAAGGTTTTTGCGCCGTCGGACACGACATTGTCCTTGGCAAGATTCTTGATCTGGTCGCGGGTGATCATCCGGTTGGTGAACAGCCCCAGCGTGATGGATTGCAGCAGGTCAAAACCCCCGGCCATGATCCGCGCGATCCAGTTCGGCAGGTTCAGAATCAGCCGGCGGCGGTGGATCACATCCAGCATCCGCCCCATCAGACCCCTGAAGGTATCGACCTCGGGCCCGCCGAGTTCGTAAATGCCGCCCTCGGCCTTGCCCATCACGCCCAACACGGCAGCCTGTGCGACATCGTCGACATAGACCGGCTGAAATCGAATGTCCTGCCCGACAACGGGCAATACCGGGCTGTTCCGCGCCATGCCCGCGAAACGGTTGAAAAAGTCATCCTCGGGCCCGAAAACAATCGACGGCCGCAGGATAACCGCATCGGGCATGTACTTCTGCACGGCCATTTCGCCTTCGCCCTTGCTGGCGGCATAGTCGCTGGGCGCATCGGCATCCGCCCCAATGGCGGAAATCTGCACCATCCGCGCGACGCCTTCCTCGGCGGCCAGCCGGGCCACCCGCGCGGCACCTTCCGCCTGCACGGGATCGAACCTGTTACGGCCTTTTTCGACAAGGATGCCCACGCAGTTCACAACCGCCTCGGCCCCCTGCATCGCAGCACGCACGGAGGCGTCATCGCGAATGTTGCACAGGACCGGCTCCACCTGTCCGACAACACCGTAGGGACGGACAAAGATGGCCTCATTGGGATTGCGCACTGCAACGCGGACGCGCCAGCCTGCCTTTGCCATGCGGCGCGCGATATAGCGCCCGATAAACCCGGAACCGCCGTAGATCGTAACCAGCCTGGACATGATAAAGCACCTCGCGCGATCAAATTCACGTAGCCGGTTTAACGATACCCCCATCCTCGGACAAGGCGCAATCACCAGCCACCCCTGGGAGAACCCCGCAAAGTTCAATTTCATGCCAGAATGCAATTGACACCCGCCCGATGCCCCCTTACATGCAGCGCTCACGTGACCTGCCCAGGTGGCGGAATGGTAGACGCGCTAGCTTCAGGTGCTAGTACTGGCAACGGTGTGGAGGTTCGAGTCCTCTCCTGGGCACCAAATCTTCAGACAACCTTCTGGTAACACTCCGGTTTATCGCTCAAGCAGGGGCGGTCTGCCGCTTGGCCACCGCTTTCGCCCGGGGCACGGCGGCAACATGGCCGATGGCCGATCCCCAAAGGAATCCGATCAGCCTGATTGCTGTTGCTGCGGCAAAAGACGCGAGAATCGCAGGTTTAACGCCATGCACGCTGCCGAGGTGGGCATCGACCCTGCTATTTGTTGCCGCCGCGATCCTGCCGAAGGGAACCGACAGATATCGTCGCCCTTATGACGTCAGTTGATCAACGCCTCGCCCTGGCATTTGCACCCCGAGACCCCTGAAAATCCAAACCTTACAAAGAAGTAAGTTTCGCACAACTCCTGCGCGCCAGGACCTGCATATATGTAAGGCCACGGAACGCCAGAAAACGATCTGGCGAGGTACCGGAAGTCTTATACGATGTCTGAAATCAGGGAAAATATCGTTCTTGTCTTGCAGGGCGGCGGTGCGCTGGGCGCTTATCAGGCGGGTGCCTACGAGGCGCTTGCGGCGGCGGGGCTGAGCCCGGACTGGGTTGCCGGCATTTCGATCGGTGCGATCAACGCCGCGCTGATCTGCGGAAATCCGCCCAAGGACCGTCTGGGTGCCCTCACCGGTTTCTGGGACAGGGTGACATCGCGGCTACGCACGGCGCCGATGTTGGCAGCACCGTTTTCGCGCATGATCTACGGCGAGGCCGCCGCGATGAATGTCATGGCGACCGGCGTGCCGGGGTTCTTCAAACCACGGTGGCCCTCCGCTTTCTTTCCGATTTCTGCCCATCCGGCGATCAGCGTCTATGACACCTCGCCACTGCGCGAAACGCTGCTCGAATTCGTCGACTTTGACTACCTCAATGCAAAAGGCCCGCGCCTGAGCGTGGGAACTGTCGACGTCGAAACAGCAAACTTTGCATATTTTGACAGCGCCAGGATGGAGATCAAGCCAGAGCACATCATGGCCAGCGGTGCCCTGCCACCGGGTTTCCCGCCTATAGAGATTGACGGCCACTTCTACTGGGACGGGGGCCTGGTTTCGAACACCCCGTTGCAGTTCGTCATGGATAATCTCGGGTCCGGCGATCCGGCCCTGATTTTCCAGATCGACCTGTTCAGCGCAAGGGACGCGGTGCCGGCGACCATGTTGGACGTTGGCCCGCGTGAAAAGGATATCCGCTATTCCAGCCGCACCCGCCTGACCACGGACCGCTATCGTCAGCTGCACGACCTGCGCATGGCGGCGAACCGGCTTGCGGCCCGGCTCCCGAAGGAACTGAAAGACGACCCTGACCTGCAGACATTGCAGGCAACCGGGCCGGACTGCCCGATCACGCTGGTCGAGCTGATCCACCGAAAGCAGAGCTTTGAAGGCGGTGCCAAGGACTACGAATTCTCCCGGCTTTCGATGACGCAACACTGGAACGAAGGCCACGAGGACGTGGAGGTCACCCTGAATCACAAGACCTGGAAGGCACGCAAGATCGGCCAGGACGGTTTGCAGGTGTTCGACCTTGGTGCAGCAGAAACCACCCGCAAAGGAATATCGAAATGAAAATCTCCGACGTCACCGCCCGGGCTTTCTCCATGCCATTGACCAGCCCGTCGTACCCGCGCGGCCCCTATCGTTTCGTGAACCGTGAATTCCTGATCATCACCTACCGCACCGACATGGACGCCCTGCGCGCCGTGATGCCCGAACCGCTTGAGATCACCGACCCGCTGGTCAAGTTCGAATTCATCCGGATGCCCGATTCAACCGGCTTTGGCGATTACACCGAATCCGGCCAGGTGATCCCGGTCAGCTACAAGGGCGAAAAGGGCGGATACGTGCACGGCATGTACCTGAACGACGATGCGCCCATCGCCGGGGGCCGCGAGATCTGGGGTTTTCCCAAGAAACTGGCCGAACCCGCGCTGCGCGTCGAAAGCGAAACCCTGGTGGGCACGCTGGACATGGGGTCGGTACGGGTGGCAACCGGCACCATGGGTTACAAGCACCACGCGCTTGACCATGACGCGGTGATGCAAAGCCTGACAACGCCGAGCTTTCTTCTCAAGATCATCCCCCACGTCGATTGCACGCCGCGCATCTGCGAACTGGTCCGCTACTACATGACCGACATCACGCTGAAAGGCGCATGGGAAGGTCCTGCAGCACTGGACCTGCATGCCCATGCACTTGCCCCCGTGGCCGACCTGCCGGTGCTTGAGGTCGTCAGCGCGGTGCATCTGGTGGCCGATCTGACACTGGGGCTGGGCGAGGTCGTGCACGACTACCTGACCGAATCCTGATCCCCGCAATCAACAAGAAAGGAGCGCTTCCCATGCTGGAACACATTCAACCGACATCTCAAAACCTCATCGCAGTCAAAGCCATCGGCAAGATCGAGGACGCGGATTACAAGACCGTCCTGACCCCCGCCGTGGACAAGATGGTCGCAGAACAGGGCAAGGCGCGGCTGGTCCTTGAAATCGGCCCCGAATTCGAAGGTTTCACTGCCCATGCCGCTTTGGATGACGCGGCGCTGGGGCTCGAACACTGGTGCGATTTTGAAAAGATCGCCCTCGTGACCGATCACGCCTGGATCAAGGGCACGGTACGGGCCTTTGCCCCCTTCATGCCCGCCCAAGTGAAATTCTTTGACCTGACCTGGCGCGCAGAGGCGCTGGCCTGGGCCGCCACCTGAACAACTTGCAACCGAAAGGAATCAAATCATGAACCTCAAGGACAAAGTCTGCATCATCACCGGCGGTGCCAGCGGCATCGGGCTGCAAATCGCGAAACGCTATATCGCCGACGGCGCGCGTGTGGTGATCGCCGACCTGAAACTGGATGCGGCGCAAAAGACCGCCGACGAGTTGACCGCGACCGGCCCCGGCAAGGCCATGGCCGTCGAAATGAACGTGACCGATGAGAAACAGGTCAACGAGGGCGTGGCCAGGGTCGTCGAGGAATGGGGCGGGGTGGATGTGCTGGTGTCCAACGCAGGCATCCAGATCGTTCACCCGATCCAGGACTTTCCCTTCGACGAATGGAAAAAGCTGCTGTCGATCCACCTCGACGGGGCTTTCCTGACCTCCAGGGCCTGTATCCCGCATATGTACAAGAAAGGGTCCGGGTCGATCATCTTCATGGGTTCGGTCCACTCCAAGGAGGCCTCGGCACTCAAATCGGCCTATGTCACCGCCAAGCACGGCCTGCTCGGCCTCGCCCGGGTGATCGCCAAGGAAGGCGGCGACAAGGGCGTGCGCGCCAACGTGATCTGCCCCGGCTTCGTCAAGACACCGCTGGTGGAAAAGCAGATCCCCGAACAGGCGAGAGACCTTGGCATCTCCGAAGAGGAGGTCGTCAGCAAGGTCATGCTGGGCGAGACCGTGGATACCGAATTCACCACCGTCGAGGATGTGGCCGAGGTCGCCTGGATGTTCGCGGCCTTCGAAACCAACGCCCTGACCGGTCAGTCGCTGAACGTCAGCCATGGCTGGTCAATGACCTGAACCGGTCAACACCTATCCCGGGGCCGACGTCGCAAGCCGACCTCCGGCATCAACCAGGAACCCGGGAAAACCGAAAAGAAATCAAATGTCTGAACTTGTTGTAATCGGGTATGAAACACCCGAACAGGCCGAGGCCGCGCGCAAGGAGCTTTTCGGCATGTCGAAAGAATATCTCGTCGATGTGGCCGATGCCGTTGTCGCGACGGCGGACAGTGACGGCTATGTCAAACTCAACCAAATGGTGAACATGTGGACTGTCGGGGCCACAGGCGGCGCATTCTGGGGCGTCCTGATCGGGTTTTTGTTCTTCAACCCGCTTCTGGGTCTCGCAGTGGGTGCCGGGGCCGGGGCGTTGTCCGGCGCATTGACCGACTATGGGCTCAATGATGAATTCATGAAAGACGTCGCCCATGTGCTCAAACCGGGCCAGGCCGCGCTGTTCATGATGATGCGCACCGAAGCCTCTGACAAGGTGATCACCCGGCTGGGGATGAAGGGCGGGCATATCCTGCGCACCAACCTCGACACCAGTGCCGAAGATCATCTGCGCCGCGCCTTCAACAAGGCGCATGCCGAAATCCACAAGGATCAGAGCGCAGCAGCATGACCTGTTGCTGACTTGATCACGCGGCGGCAGGCCGACAAACCCTGCCGCCGCCAACATCCATCCGAAAGCCTGCCACATGAAGAGTTTCAAACTGATCGGACTTGCCATTGCCGCCGTGATCGCCGGGGGAGGCCTGTATTGGTGGTACCAGAACGGGCTGATCTACCCCAGCACCGACGATGCCTATCTGCGGGCCAATATCCTGACCATTGCACCGCAGGTTTCCGGGCGCGTGACCGAGGTTTCCACCGGCGAGAACAAATATGTCAGGGCAGGCGATCTGATCTTCAAACTCGACACTGCGCAGTTGCAGGCCGCTGTTGAAACAGCGCAGGCCAATTATGACCAGGCGCGGCGCAATGCAGGCTCCTCCAGTGCCGATGTCTTGGGCGCCCAGGCGCGTGTGGCAGGTGCGCAGACAGCACGGGATGAAGCCCAGACCAGTTATGACCGGCAGAAAACCCTGTTTGAAAAGGGCGATGTATCACAGGCCGCGCTAGACCAGACATCCACCGCATTGGATCAGGCCACCGCGACACTTCAGGCAGCGCAATCGGCACTTGCTGCAGCGCGTTCGCAGGCCGGTGAGCCGGGTGACAGAAATGCGGTCGTGCGCGCGGCCCTGGGGCAGCTGACACAAGCGCAGATCGCACTGGACCATGCAACGGTGACGGCACCTGTCGACGGCTGGGTGGCGAATATCACGCTTCGGCCGGGACAGGTGGTGGCAGCCGGACAGCCGCTGTTTTCCATCGTTGAGGATGGCCACTGGTGGGTCGATGGCAACTTCAAGGAAACGGACCTCATGCGCATCCGTCCCGGTCAGCCGGTTTCAATTTCCATCGACATGTATCCGGACAGCAGGCTGAACGGAAAGATCGAGAGCATCGGCGCAGGATCCGGCGCTGTCTTTTCCCTGTTGCCGCCTGAAAACGCGACCGGGAACTGGGTCAAGGTGACCCAACGGTTCCCGGTGCGCATTTCGCTGGAGGACAGGCCCGAGAATCCTGCGGTTCAATTGCGGGTCGGTGCAAGTGTCAGGGCAACTGTCGATACCTCTGCTGACGAAGCCGGATAATGAGCGCCGCGGACATCTCTACGCCCGTGCAGGCGGCACGCTGGCCGATCATCCTCGCGGTGGTCCTGACCGCTGTGCTCGAAGTTCTGGACAGCACCATCGTGAACGTCGCCCTGCCGCATATGAAGGCGGCATTCGGCATCACCAACGACCAGACTATCTGGATCCTCACCAGCTATATCGTGGCCTCCGTCGTGGTCATGCCGCTGACCGGGTTCTTCGTGCGCATGTTCGGCCGCAGGCGGCTGATCACCACGGCGATCCTGGGGTTCATGACGTTCTCCGGTCTTTGCGGACTGTCGCAAAGCGTCGAGATGATCGTGTTCTGCCGCCTGGGCCAGGGGCTTTTCGGCGCCTTCCTGATCCCGTTGTCGCAATCGATCCTGTTCGACAACTTCCCGCGCGAGAAACGCGGTCAGGCCATGGCGCTGTTTGGCCTGGGCGTGGTGGTCGCCCCGGTCCTGGGCCCGACGCTGGGGGCCATCCTGACCGAGACTTTTTCCTGGCGTGCGGTGTTCTATGTGAACCTGCCGATTGCCGCCTTCGCGCTGCTGATGTTGTCAGGCGAGCTGAAAAAGGAAGACACCAGGCACGTCCGGATTGACTGGATCGGGCTGGGGTTGATGGTCTTTGCCATCGGCGCCTTGCAATTGATGCTGGATCAAGGGCAATCGCGCGACTGGTTCGCGTCGCCGCTGATCCAGATCTGTGCCTTTGTCGCCGTGTTTTCCGGTGCGTTCTTCTTTGTTCGGGGCTGGGGCCTGAAGACGAACATCATCGACTTTTCCCTGCTCAGGGACCGCAGCTTTGCCGGGGCGAACATGGCGATCATGGGCTTCGGTGTGGCGATGTTCGGCACCATTGCCGTGCTGCCGCTGTTCGTGCAGGGGTTGCTGGGCTATCCGGTCCTTGATGCCGGTTATCTCTTCATGCCACGCGGGCTGGCGGCCGGATTCTCCATGGTTTTCACCGGGGCGGTGCTGGTCAACCGCTTTGATCCCCGTCTTCTGGTGGCAGCAGGGCTGGTGCTGACGGGATACGGCAACCTGATGCTGGGTTCGGTGAACCTGAACGCGGGCTTCTGGGATCTGGCGACACCGGGGGTCGTGGCCGGGCTCGGGATGGGCCTGTTCTTTGTGCCCATGTCCACCCTCGCCTTCCAGAACATCGGACCCGACAAGCAGGACGAAGCATCGGGCATCTATGGCGTGACCCGGTCGCTGGGGTCTTCCATCGGGATTGCCATCATCGGTTGGCAGGTCGCGGCGCGAACCCAGGTACACTGGGCCACGCTGAGCGCGGGGATCACGCCCTTCAACCCCAACGTTCTGTCCTGGCTTGCCCCCCTTGGACTGGATGTAAATTCCCAGATGGGAGCGGCGCAGCTTTCGGGACAGGTCATGGCGCAGGCCAGCATGCTGGCCTTTCAGGACGCCTTCACGCTGACAGGCTGGGCTGCATTCCTGATGTTGCCGGTCATCCTGATCATGCAGAGGCCCAGGGAGGACGCGGCAAGTGCCCCGGTGCATTGAAGGAACGGATGACAACCGTGCCTGACGCCTTGCAGACACACCTGCAGGATCAGCGCGCCGACCGGAGAAACTGAACGGAAAGCCGCAGCCCGGGCGCGTTGTCAGATATGGTGATCCGCGCGCCATGGCGATCCGCCACGCTTTTCACCAACGTCAGCCCCAGCCCGTTGCCCGGTGTACTGCGGGATAATTCGGCGCGGTAGAAGGCGTCAAAAATCCGGGTGCGATCCGCTTCGGGAATGCCGGGGCCCGTGTCGCTGACCTCAAGGATCGGCCCCGCCGGGTCGTCCAGGAGGGCGAGACAAATGGAATTGCCCGGCGGCCCGTGATTGACCGCGTTCTGCAGCAGGTTCGCCAACATCTGGGTCAGCATACCCAGATCACCCCGCTGGAACAGGGTGCCCCCTTCGGGCAGGACCAGCTTGAAAGACTGGCCGCTTTCCTCGGCGACCACCTCGAAGGTCTCTGCGAGGTCTTTCACGAGGGCAACAAGATCGATGTCATCGCGCAATCGCGCACCATGGCCTGCATCAATGCGTGAGATCCGCAGAATGGCTTCGAACACGGCGTTGAGGTTGGACAGTTCGGCCTGAACGTCTTCCAAAGCGGCCTGCGGTGCCTCTCCCCTCTCCGCGGCATCAAATGCCCTCTCCACGCTCAGCACAGCGCGGCCCAGTGGGCGTTTGAGATCATGTGCGATGGAGGTGGCGCTGGCCTGGGTTTCGAACAGGAGCGTGGACACACGCTCAAGCTGGCCATTCATGGTCTGTGCAACCCGGTCGATCTGATCGTTGGCTGTGGTAACGGGCAGGCGTATGGCTGTATCGCCATCGGCAAACCGCCGCAAAGCCCTGCCCATGTGCTCCAGTTTTATCTGGATGGACCTGCTGGCAAAATATCCCAAAGCCACAAAACAGGCCGCGAGGAAACTGCCGATGATCATCAAGGTCCGGATGAAGATCGCCTCGATCCTGACAAGCGGTGTCAGATCTTCGCCGACGACAAAGGTATGCGTGCCGATCTTGACCGACTGCAAATAATATTCGCTGGATTGACCGCTGTCCTCCTCGGTTACGATGGACCGGACATGCCAGCTTTGCGGGGCGATCCTGAGCTTGAATGCAGCGCCAATGACGTCGCCGGACTCACGGTATACGCTGAGCAAGCGGCTCGCCGGATCCTGCCATTCGGCCATATGCTGGACTCGTTCGGCAACAGCGGCATCGCCACCTTGTGCATAGAGGTTCTGAAACATCCCGATCACCGGTTGTGCCCAGTTCCGTGCGTGTTCGTATTGCGCCTGTTGCAGGTAGCGGTATCCGACAATGCCGGTCAGCAGGAAAACAGTCAGAAGTGTCGAGGTCGCATAGACAGTGACGCGAAACGCGCCGCCGGAGAAGATGTTACCGCGGTCCATGCATCGAATATCCCGCATTGCGAATGGTATGGATCAACGCGGTGTCAAAAGGTTTGTCCACCTTGGACCGCAGCCGGCTCATATGCGTTTCCACAACGCTGGTGTTGGGGTCGAAGTTGAAGTTCCAGACCTTCTCAAGCAGCATCGTGCGCGTCACCACACGACCGGAATTGCGCATCAGGATTTCCAGCATGGCGAATTCCTTGGCCTGCAGTTCAATGTTCTGATCCTGCCTTTGGGCTGTTCGGGTCAGCAGATCGAGGGTCAGATCATAGACAACAAGTTCTGTCTGGGCCGCATGATCGGTTCTGCGCCGGGTCAGCGACATGACCCGCGCCATCAGTTCCGAGAAATGAAACGGCTTTGCCAGGTAGTCATCGGCCCCCGATTGCAAGCCCTCTACCCTGCTGTCGACATCACCCAGCGCGGTCAACATGAGCACAGGCAGGGATTTTCCCGCAGCCCGCATTGCCTTGAGCGCGGACAGGCCATCCATGCCCGGCATCATCCTGTCCAGCACAGCAACGTCGCATTCATTGTACAAAAGATAGCTCAGCGCATCGCGCCCATCGATCACGTGGTCGACGCTGTGGCCGTTTTCTTCCATCCCGGCAATCACGAATTTCGCAATCTCGGTGTCGTCCTCTGCCAGCAATATCTTCATGGCGGTCCCTTACCCAGCCGCAACCGGTTTCGGCTGACAGATCATGTTCATCCCTCCGATCATCGGGGCAGTCGGGCAGATAAACAAGACTGCGGCGCCTTTCTGACAAAAAAGTAAGATTGGCACAAAGCTGGAGGCGAACCGCGGTCGTATCTGGTCAGCTATCCATCGCGAAACCAGTGGAAAGCAAGGATCACTAAAGATGGCGACCGATATTTCAGCGCTGCACAAATCTGAAATCGCGAGAATGCGAAACCGGTTCCGCGCCGTCGGACTGGTTTTTGCCGTTCTCGGGACGCTGGCGATCGTCCTGCCTTCCGTCGCGACGGTACTGGTCGAGGAGTTTATCGCCTGGTTGATGCTGTTGTGGGGGCTGGCGGGTCTGCTGTTCGCCCGGTCTTTCAAGGCCTTTTCCGAATGGCGGATCGTCGCTGTCGGTTTTGCAGTGGTTGCAGGCAGCGGATTGTTATTTGTCCTAGTTCCGGGCTGGGGCGCATCCTTCATTACCGCGATCCTCGTCGGTGTTTTTATCCTTGAGGGGGTGTTGTCCGTCCTGCTGGGGCTCAGGATGAGCGGTCAGCTCGAAAAATGGCAATGGATCGTGGCAAGCGGTGCCTGTTCCTTCATTCTGGGCATCGTCATCATGCTGCAATGGCCTTCGACAGCCAGATGGGTCCTCGGCTTTCTCACCGGGCTGAACTTTTTCGCCACAGGCGTTGCCATGCTTCTCGTGTCCAGGGCGACCCTGGTCCGAATTTCCCGGTGATGCTGCTTTCGTTTCACTGTCTTTGATCCCCTTTGCAATGAGGTCAGCAGACAGCGCACCAGGGTCACGCGCCGAATGCCAGCGTCAGTTTTTCCCCGAAGGTTGCAAAAACCAGACCGGCCATGCCGATGCTCAACCCCAGGGGAAACCGTCCGTGTTCGCGCAGGCTGTGCCAGCGGGTTTGCTTCCTGTCCGCCAGCCGCCGCATGACCATCAGCCCCAGAATGCCCAGCACAATCCCAACCGAAAACAGCAAGCCAAAAACCGGCAGTGCCGCTGTCGGGATCAGCAATGTCAGCGCCGCCATCAGTTTCACGTCGCCGCCGCCCATCAACCGCGCAGCAAACAGCGCCAGACCCGCCCCGAACACGGCCAGCGCCGCCAGCAACCGCCACAGGATTTCAGACAGGGGTTCCGTCAGCGGCAGGCTGACGAGTGCAACGATCAGGAACAATCCCACAAGAACGTTGGGAATGCGCATCAGTCGCAGATCGTATAGGATAACCGCAATCAGCAAGGGCGCCACCAGCCAGGCCACCGGGATCTCCATATTCGCCAGCACGGTCATTCGAGCAGTCCCTGCGGATCGTTCACCAGCGCGATCAGATCAACCTGACCGCGGGTCTGGGTTTTGGAGTAAATGTTGCGCAGATGTGTCCGCACCGTGGGAACCGAAAGGCGCAGTGTTTCACCAATGTCCTTTGCCTTTTTCCCGGTCACCAGCAGCTGACAGACGCGCTGCTCCGCCCGGCTCAGACCGCAGGGATTGTTGCTGCTCAATATGCTGGATGCGGCAGCCTGTGTCGCCCCTGCGCGGCTCCTGACGTTTGACAGCGTCAGCCTGGTGATCAGCCCCGGCGCGCGCAGGGTCCATGCTTCGGCCAGCGCCATCGTCACCAGCATTGGCGGTACCTCGGGGCTGATGTCAGGCGCGGCGTCATAGATGATTTCCAGAACATCCAGCTGATCGGGTCTGTCAGCGAGGACCACAAGTGCGACATCAACGATATTCTTGCGCGCATCCCACTCGACAGCCGCATCGCTTTGGGCGAAGCCCGCCTCCTGTCTGATCTCGCGCAGCGTCAGGATCGTACCTGGCACGATCGCCTCGGTCCGGGTGGCGCGGAGATATCTTGTCAGGGTTCCCCTGCTCTTTTCCGGGTCAAAACTCTCGCCCTGCCGCGCAGATGCGGCAATGTGCAAGACCCGGTCGTCGTTGTACCGGTAGAAAGAGATGTTTCGGGCTGAGAGCATGCGCGTAAGCACGCCGATCACATCCACAAGGGGCGCGTTCCCCGAAATCGCTGCGTGCCAATCGTTGAGCAATCCGAAACTACAGGCGATCCGTATCTGGGCGTCGGTCGCGCCGTGAAAGGGAATGAGATCGGTTCGGTCTTTGACGTTGTACCTGTGCATTGCGGTCTCCGGTTTCCGTACCCCGCCCGGACGACAGCCGGGGTGCGTGCCTCACCGACCATCTTAATGTGGCGAGAATGGGGCAATATGCGCTGCAAAAACCGGCAATCGGGAAGCCTGTATAGTATCGTGACTTCCTTGCATCGCAGGCCCCTGTTGGAACGCAAAATCACCGCATTCAGGGCCGAACAGCCCCGAAATGGCCTTGAACACTCATCGCCCGGAACGATGTGTTAACCAATAAGCTTGGGTAAATTCCTTTCATCGACGGCCCAAATGGACCGCGGGCCATAATGATTTCGGCCAGTTTCGGCCACTTTTAAAGGAACCAAGTAGATGACGAATACCCTGAAAAAACTGATCGCCCGGCTGCAAAGCTGTGACGAGGGTGCGACCCTTGTTGAATACGGTATCGCACTGGGCATCGCCGTCAGCGTCGGTGCTGGCGCCCTGCTGACACTGGGTGGCGATGTGAACACCAAGTTCAGCGACGCCAAGGATGCGGTGAACCAGCCGGCACCTGTGACCGACTAACGACGATACGCTTCCAACCTGACGATATTTATGAGTCGCGCCAATCACGGTCGGTTTCCGCCCGGATTGGCGCGCCCATCCCTTCCGCAAGGAATGTTTAACGATTTAACGAAGGTGCCCCCCAATGACTCCGGCTGCGACACTCCAACGCTTTCGCAAGAACGAGCACGGGGGCGTGCTTTTGCTTTGGGCCGTTTGCGTCGTCATGATTCTGGGCTTCTTCGGCCTGATCTTTGACGTGGGCCGACTGGCGGCGACCCAATCCGAACTGCAATCTTATGCTGACAGCGTCAGCCTTGCCGCAGCCGCGGAGCTTGATGGAAAATCGGATTCGATTGCCCGCGCCACTTCAGCCGCTTCCAGCCTGATCAGCGATTCGCAGACCTTTGGCGACGGCGCACACGCGCTGGATTTCGCAAATGACGTGACGCTGGTGTTCTACAAACCTGGCTCAGACGGCAAGTTCCAGCGCTCAGCCGCGCTCGAAACAACCAACAGCTATGCCGCCCGCTTTGTCGAAGCCCGTATCCGCGACCGCGATGTCCGGGCCGCCGTCACAGCCGCCTTCAGTTCCCTCACCGGTGAAGAGACGCCCGACAGCAGCGCATCCGCCAGCGGGGTCGCGGGATTTTCGCTTGAGGCCTGCAACGTGGCCCCTGTCGCCATGTGCCTGCCCGCCGTCGATTTCGACGCCGCCTCCAACATTGGCAAGACACTGGAGGTCAAGCTGGACGTGAACGTCAGCCGCCTGATCCCTGGCCAGCTCAGAGCGGTGCACACTTTGACAGATTCCCTCGACGGGCTGCAAATCTGCGCGGGCCTCCTGGGCAAGAGCCTTGCCGCTTGCCTGCTGGCCGCACGCCAGCCTGAAACAGCCTGTGCCGGTGGCGGTGGCCTGCATATCACCGCCGATGTTTCCGCCAATGATCTGGCCGATGCAATCAACACACGGTTCGACAAGTTCAGCGGTATCGCTTCGGGCTTCCAGAACAACCCAAACTTCAGCGCCGCGCCCAATGTGCTGACCGGTCTGCTCAGTGCCGCCGGGCTATGCCTGCCGGTCGGCAACCTGCTTGGTCTTGGCAATGACGACATCGGCCTGCCGACAGACGATTGCCTTGCCACTGGTGGCTGTTCGGTGAAGGGAAACGGGGTGTGGGACGCAGGGAGAACCGCCTATATCGAAGCACATTACGGCGGCGAAGACCCCCACCCAGAGGCGCAGACGCGGTTTGAATTCTACCAGGCCGAAATCGAAGCTGCCATTGAAACGGAAGGCACCCCCCTGCTGGGTGCCGTCGGCGGCCTGTTGGGCGGCATCGTGTCCGAACCCCGCATGTGCGCCCCCCAAGCAAACAAGGACATCAAACGCCGCTTGATGGTTGTGGCAGGCATTGATTGCCTGTCGGCAGAGCTGGACGCCGCCGTGACCGTACCACCGGTGCAGCAATTCTTTGAGGTCTTCGCCCTTGGTCCTGCCGAGAACGGTTTGCTCAATGTAGAAATTACCGCCTGCCTTGGTGGAAACTGCGGTGGCGGGAACCTGGATACCGAAGTTGTCGATGTGGTGAGGTTGGTTGAATGATCCGCACCCGCCACAGCTTCTGGCGCGATGAAAACGGCGCGGCGCTGGTCGAATTTGCGATGCTCCTGCCCACTTTGTTCCTGTTCGTCGGCCTCTGTGTCGAAGGCACGCGCACCTATTGGTCCTACCAGACCACGATCACCGGCGTGCGCGACGCAACCCGCTACCTCAGCCGGGTCGTGGACCATGACGTGTGCCTGAATGGCGGCTCGATCAACGTCTGGGACGACAAGCTGACCGAAATCGTGCGCACCAGCCAGTCGGGCGAAGGCATGTTCCCGCGCGCGGTTTCAATCAGCAGTGTCAGCGCCAGCCTGAGCTGTCAGAATTCCGGCTTTCGGGGTGGCATCACTGGCGTGGCCACCGTCAGCGCCAGCCTGCAGATCGGCGTGCCCTTCGCCTCGCTGTTCAAACTGGCAGGCATCACCGCGAAATCCGTCAATGCACAGGTCACGGACAGCACAAGGATCCTGGGTCTGTGAGACTGCCCCCCCAGATAAACCTGCCCCGGTTCGCCCGCGAAGAGGACGGCGCGACGCTGGTCGAATTCGCCGTGGTGCTGAGCATCTTCATCTTCATGATTTTCGCATTGATCGACTTTGCCCGCCTGGGGTTTTCCAACGTAATGGCGGAAAAGGCGACAGAGAAAGCGGTGCGGATGGCCGTTGTGCGCGCGCCTGCCTGCCCGGATGTGCCACGGGTCAACCAGCGCGGGCTGATCGGCGTCGTGTCACTGGACCTGCCCAACGGGAGCTCCTGCACCGCCCGCACCGGTCTGTGCCAGGATGTCGGCACCATTTCCTGCAATGGCTCGCTGGACAATCCGACCGCGTTGCTGATCTGGAGCCGGGTCAGACCCCTGCTGCCCAACACTGCAAAGCCCGAAAATCTGCGCTTCAGCTATACCTACGATCGCAGCCTGAACCGGGTTGCGGCGGCCTATACGCCGATTGTCACCGTCGAACTGGCCGCGCTTCGGTTCGATTTCATTTCGCCCCTCGGCGCGCTGGCGGATTTCGCCAGCAATTCCAGCGGCAGCACGCTGGGGGAAGGGTTCACCTTTCCGGCCATGAGCGCATCCCTGCCCGCAGAATCCATCAACTAGGAAAACTCCCATGACCATCGCCCATCATGACATCGAACAACAGGTTGCAACCGCCGTCGCGGAGCATAGCAGCCTGGGACATGCGCATCGCACGAAGGTCATTATCGCCGTTCAGACCCCTGAGCTGGGCCAGAACCTGAGCGATGAGATGGGGCAGGATCCAGGCGTGGACGGAACTATTGTGCACGGGGCACTGGCTTGCGTGCTTCGGTCCGTTGAAATGGATCTGGGCAAGATCGACATCATCGCCTTTGAGGTCAGCGACGACCCGGAAGCGGATATTGCCGCCCTGGCAAGAATGCAGGACATCCTTACGGTGCCGCAATTCATCGCCGTTTCCACCCGCGCATTGGCGGACGACACCCGGGCGGCGCTGAAAGACGCCGGTGTGCAGGATCTGCTGGTGATGCAACTGAAGCAAACCGATCCGACAGCCGAACCGGAGCCGCAGGCGGCAGCCCCCGCACCCGAAACACCGGCAATCGCGCCGAATGCTTCAGCCCCGGCCGAAACCGAAGCAGCCCCTCGCATGATCGCGAAGGGTCACGGTGACGTGACAGTCATGTTGCGGGCGCGCGGGGGGGCGGGCGCATCAACCATCGCGGTCAACCTCGCAGCTTCCCTCGCCAAGGGCAGCGAGGCAGGCAAGACCGCATTGGTTGATCTGGATATTCAGAACGGTGCCATCGCCCTGATGCTGGACCTGCCCGATTCCGAAGAAGCGGCCCGATTTGTCCAGGGCAATGCCAAGCCTGACGCCGCCTTCCTGGACAAGGCGATGGTGCACCACGCTAGTGGCGTCGATGTGCTGACCGCACCCGATATCTTTGCGCCGCTTTCGGCAATCGGCCCCGAGGACATGATCACCCTGATGAGCGCGCTCAAGTCCCGTTACGATCACGTCATCATCGACATGCCGCAAACGATTATCGACTGGATGGATCCGGTTCTGGCCAATGCATCCCGCGTACTGGTGGTCGCGGACATGTCCCTGCCCTCGGTCAAGCGGACGCGCCGACTGATCAACCTGATCGCCGAAGAACATATGACCCTGCCGATCAAGGTTGTGATGAACTTTGAGAAAAAACCGCTGGTCCCCAGTGAAGCACAAAAGGAAGCGGCGCAGCTGATCGGTCGACCGTTGCTCTATTGGATACCCACCGATGCCCGCGCGGCCAAGCGCGCCATTGACCTTGGCACGCCACTGATCACCAGCGCCAAACGCTCTGCACCGGCCAAGGCGATGGCAGGCCTGCACAAAACGCTCTTTGCCGCCACCCGGAAAGGATAAGCAGATGTTCAAATCCTTCAACGCCTCTTCCCGGCCCGCCAAGGCAACACCGCCCTCCGCCGCACCGGTATCGCGCCAACAGCGCCCCGAGCCCGAGGGACGGCCCGTGGCAAGACCGGTTGCGGACCCGAACAATGGTTTGAAAACCGAACTTCACACCTTGCTGCTGGAGCAGTTGAACCTGACCGTATTGGATAAGGTCAGCAAATCCGATCTGCGGCACGAAATCTCCGGTCTTTCCGCGCAGTTCCTGCAGGACCGGGGCCAGCAGATGCCATCCGCCGCCTTCCAGGCGCTGATGGATGAACTGCTGGACGAAGTGCTGGGCCTGGGCCCGCTGGAGCCGCTGCTGGCAGACCCCACGATCAGCGATATTCTCGTCAACGGCACCGACAAGGTCTTTGTCGAACGGCGCGGTCTGCTGGAGCGGACGGATGTGCATTTCCGGGACGAGCGCCACCTGCTGCGGATCATCGACAAGATCGTATCAAGCGTGGGTCGCCGCATCGACGAAAGCCAGCCCTGGGTCGACGCCCGTCTTGAGGACGGAAGCCGCGTGAACGCGATCATCCGCCCCTGCGCCATCGACGGGCCAAGCCTGTCGATCCGCAAGTTCTCCCGCACCCCGCTGCACATGGACAAGCTGCTGGAGCATGGTGCACTGTCCAAACCTGCGGCGCTTTTCCTGGAAGCCGCCGTGAAGGGCCGCATGAACATCCTGATTTCCGGCGGCACCGGATCGGGCAAGACAACGATGCTGAACGCATTGTCGGCGTTCATCGACCCGCGCCACCGGATGGTGACCATCGAAGACGCGGCCGAACTGCAGTTGCAGCAGGAACATGTCGTCCGCCTTGAGACCCGCCCGGCAAATGCCGAAGGCACGGGCCGCATCACCCAGCGGGATCTTCTGATCAACGCGCTGCGGATGCGCCCGGACCGGATCATGGTGGGCGAGGTCCGCGGCAATGAAGCCTTTGACATGTTGCAGGCGATGAACACGGGCCATGACGGGTCGATGACCACGATCCACGCCAACACCGCCCGCGATGCGATCAGCCGGTTGGAACAGATGGTCACCATGGTCGGCGGCGACTTTCCGATGCAGGCGGTCCGGTCGCAGATTGCTGCCGGCCTGCAGCTGGTCTTGCAGCTGAACCGCCTGTCCGACGGGCGCCGCAAGGTCACCAGCATCTCGGAGATTGTCGGCCTCGAAGGCGACACCGTGATGATGCAGGACATTTTCGTTTTCAAGAAGATGGGTGTCGATGACGACGGCAATGTCAAAGGTCGGATGATGGCGACCGGCGTTCGCCCCCACTGCTTTGAGGCACTGATGTCTTCCGGTGTCAAACTGGCGACCGACGCCTTTTCGATGATGGACGAGGTGGCATGATGCCCATCGAGACCTCTCTGACGCTGATCTGGTATCTGGCGGGCGCAGGCATCCTGCTGCTTGCGATCGTTGCGTTCAGGATGATCTTTGCCCCAGAGAATGCACAGGAGCGGACCGCGGCAAAGCGGCTGAAAAAGATGCGCCCCAAGACAGGCCATGGCATCGCCGAGGCCATGGTTCGCAAACAAAGCCGGCGGCCCACCGGCCGGTCCATACCGCTGATCGGTGACCCGGCCCTTCTGGTGCGCCGCGCGGGGCTGGAAGGCAAGGAGCCCCTTATCCTGGTCGCAATCGCGGTGCTGGCCCTGGGGCTGGGCTTTGCGCTGTCACTGCGGTTGAGCGCAGTTGTGGCCTATCCCGCCGGGATCATCGCCTCGGTGTTCATGGCGAAATCCTTTCTGCAGAAACGCCATGCGAAACGGGTCGATGCCCTGACCTACCAATTGCCCGATGCGCTTGACCTGATGATGCGCGGGCTGCGGATTGGCCATCCGGTCAGCGCCACCATCGCCAATGTCGGACGGACCATGCCGGACCCGATTGGTGCCGAATTCCGCCAACTGGCCGAACAGGTCAGCCATGGCGATTACCTGACCGATGCTTTCACCGATCTCGCGGATCGCGTGGGCCAGGAGGATGTCGAATATCTGGCTGTTTCGATCCGCATACAGCACGGCACGGGCGGCAACCTGGCCGATATGCTGGGCACGCTTGCCAAGGTCGTCCGCGACCGCATCGTGATGCGGCGCCGCGTCAAGGCGATCTCTTCCGAGGGGCGCATGTCGGCCTATGTGCTCTCTGCGCTGCCTGTGCTGATCTACGGCATCACATCCTACACGGCACCGGATTATTATGGCGCAATCAGCGACGACCCAATGTACCAGCCCATCGCCATAACCATCATTGCCCTTGTCGTGGCCAACTTTCTGGCACTGCGCAAACTCGTAACCTTCAAGATTTAGGGCATCTCATGCTGACCGCATCCACCCTCACCGACGCCACCCTGTATGGGTCACCGCAGACGCTGATCATGCTTGCCGCGCTCGGGGGGTTTGCGATGCTGTTGTTTGCCGCCTATGGCCTGATCCAGACCCGCGATCATTCCGCGGCCCGGATGCGCAGCCTGTCCGCGGCCATGAACGAAGGCAAATCAACCCTGACCAAAGGCAAGGAATCCGCCCCGCGCGGGCTGAAAAAGGCACTGATACCCGAAGATCCCTCCGAACGGGCGCAAATCCGGTTTCAGCTTGCCAAGGTCGGCTTCGAGCGTGCCGATTCAGTCGAGATTTTCTTCTTTGTGCGGCTGTGCCTTGCCCTGGCCCCGCCGGTCGCCGTCTTTGCCGCGATCTTTCTGGCTCAGGCCGGCCTGTTGCCCCCGTTCTTCGCCGACAAGATCGAAGCGACCTCGAAACTCCGGCTTTTGCAGATTGCCGCCATCGGGGCGGGTGTCGGTTTCTATGGGCCGGGCATGTGGCTCTATTCCCGGATCAAGGCCCGCAAGGACAAGATCTCCAAGGCTTTCCCGAACGCTCTGGACCTCGTGCAAATCTCGGTCGAGGCGGGGCTGGGTTTTGACGCTGCAATCAACCGTGTCGGCAACGAACTGGGCGGCGTGGCCCCGGAAATTGCCTATGAATTTCTGCTGCTCCAACTTGAGATTCAGGCCGGGCGGGACCGGGAAAGCGCCCTGTTCGACATGGCCGAACGGATGGGCATTGACGAGGCACGCTCCTTTGCCCTGGTGATCGCGCAATCCCTGCAATTCGGCACCAGCCTGACTGTCGCGCTCAAGACATATGCCATTGAAATGCGCCAGATGCGCGAACTGGCGGCGCAGGAGAAAGCCAACAAGCTTCCTGTCCAGATGTCCGGCGTGATGTCGGTGCTGATGCTGCCAGCGTTGTTTCTGATCACCCTGACACCGATCATCATCCGCTACATGGCGATCTACTGATCGTTCAATACAGACCGTCGACGGCCGGGTCCCTTTTTGGGAAAAACCCTATTTCATCCCGTCGCGCGCAATGAAACGTGCAAGATCCAGGATCAGCTGCCCCCGCGCTGCGGCTATGGCCCCCGGTCCACCGGCCGGATCGAAAGCCACGCTCAGGTCGAACAACCCGGAACGTTCCCGCCCGCCGTCCAGCACGGCGACGAAATACTGTCCCGACGCACGGAATGATCCCGAAGACATGGCCACCAGATCGGCAAAACGCACCTCAAGCCGTGCATCGGGAAAGGCCTGGAAGGGCCAGGGTTCCGATGCGATGCGGCGCCCCGTCATCCGGGCAAGGTTCTGGCTCAGCTCCAGCGCGATCGCGCGCTCCGGCGCGTCTGCCCAAAGGACATCAGAGGAGCTTGTGAGCGTCCCGTCTGCGGCCTGAACAGCGATTTCATCAGATGCGGCATAGCTGGGCAAAGAGACATCGCGTACTTCGACAGAGGCAAAGGCAATGCGCTCACTTTGCGTCACGGCAGGGGTATTGACCGCAAAGCGGGTCGCATTGCCACCACAGGCTGCCAGGACCAGGATCAGGCCGAAGCCCAGTGCGCGTTTTACAAATACCATCTGTTATCTTCCCAGCAAAAGAGAATTGGGGTTGCGTTCAATCGCCCGCGCCAGCGAGGTCAGCGCATCGGCAGCCTTTTGAATGTCGCGCAGCGTGTCCTGGGCCGTGCGGCTCAGTTGATCGCCCTTGTCATAGCCCTGGATGGTCCGGCTCGCCTGGGCAAACAACCCTGTCAGCCGTTCCATGATCTGCGGCAGGTCCCGTGCCGTCACTGCGATATTGTCCGCTGCATTCCGTGCAGAGGCCAATGTCTGGTTCACATTGTTGATCGCCCCGCCTTCGCGCAGTTCTTGCAAGGTATAGTTCACCTCGTCCAGCGCCCGCTTCAACGATCCCGGCAGCGCCTTGGCGTCTTCGGTGCCGATCAGCTCATCCGCCGTCCGTGTCAGGGCTGTGAGCTCGGACAGGAGTTCTTCGACTTCCAGCGACTCGGCCTTGTTCGCAACCGCCTCGAACCGCGCAATCAGCTGCGGCACACCGGCCACGGAAGAATTGACCGCATCGGTTGCTTTGGCCGCATCATCCAGAACCTTGCTGATCTTGGCGGAAATCTCTGGCAGGTCCTTCGTTGCCGTTGCGACATTGGCGGCGGCCTGACGGGCAGAGGCAAGCGTCTGGTTCAGATCACGGACCGCACCGCCGTCACGCAGCTCCTTCAAGGTCGCGTTCACCTGGTCCACCGCATCTTTCAGGGCAACAGGCAGCGCTGCGGCCTCTTCCGATCCGATAACGGCCTCTGCCGTATCGACCAATGCAGTCACTTCGGTGATCAGTTCCTCTACCTTCAGCGCTTCGGCCTTCTGTGCCACGGCACGAATGTCGTTGATCAGGTCGGGAACCCCTTCAATCGACGTGGAAACCGAATCCGCGGTATCGGCAACCGTGTCGATGGCAGCGACCAGCTTGGCCGACAGCTGCTGTTCCTCCAGCTCGGCAACCAGAGTTTCGATCCGCTTGAGAGTTGCGTTCAGGGCCACCGGAATATTGCGCACGTCTTCAGAGGCGACAAGGCCCTGAATTTCGGCCAGCAGGTTGCGTACATCCTGCGGTGTTTCGCGCAGGGCCTGATCGGAAACCAACGCCTCGGCAGAGTCGAGGAAGGTGATCGCAGAATTCAGCAACTCTTCGATCGGCAGGCTGTTGATGCGATTGAACACCCCTTCGACCGTCGCAGCGGCATCCGACACTTCACTTTCGGTGGTCGGCATCTGCGGCGACATCCCGTTTTCGCTGACAAGCTGCGCGTCGGTTGCGTCCGGAACATCCACGAATTCGATCTTGAGCCCGCCGGTCAGCAGGCTTGCCGACGCAAGCCGTGCCCGCAGTCCGGTGGCCACACGCTCTTTGAGGAAGGCCAGAGCGGTTTGCGCCGTCACCTCCCCGGGCAGGCCCAATCGCGCCGGCTGGACCGAGATATTCACGCTCAGACGGACCCGGCTGTCGCCATAGACATCGTAGTCGACGACACCTGACAAGGCCTCAACCTCGCCAATTTTGAGGCCCGACATTTCAACGGGCGCCCCAACGGCAAGGCCGGATATATTGTCCTCAAACACCACGCTCAGTTTCAGCGGATCAACCTCGGACGCATTGAAGAGCGAATTGCGCGCGGATTCCTTGTCCGGGTAAATCTCGAAGATGGATCCGTCCTGCACCCGGCCGCCGCCAGAGACGAAAGTGTCGAATGTGACTCCGCCACCAACAAGGGTCGCCAGCGAAGAAAAGTCGATCTCAGCGCCTGAGGGGCCGATGTTCACACTGAACCCGGAGGCATCCCAGAACCGCGTATTCTCATTCACAAGTGATCTGTGTTCTTCGAATATCAGCGCCTCGACGATGGCGTAATTGCCGCGCGGTGCGATCTTGGCACGTCCGACGCGACCAACTTCGATTCCCTTGAACAGGATGGGCGCGTTGTCGGTCAGCTGGCCATTGGCCACGGTGCGAAAGGCAATTTCAAGCCCCGCCTGGCCCGACCGGATCAGCGGCGGCTCTGCCGCGCCGACAAACCGTTCCGTCGAAGTACCGATCTGGTCATCCCACGACCCTTCGATATGCACGCCGCTCAGCACCGTGGACAGCCCGGTAATGCCCTGGGCCGTCACCTCGGGCTGGACAATCCAGAACACCGAGGAGCTGTCGATATAGGGTGCCACGTCCTTGTCCACACGGATGGAGGCGACCACTTTTCCCAGACCTTCGGTAAAGCCGACGTTTTCGACTTTGCCCACCGTGATGTCACGGTATCTCAGCTCTGTTTCACCCGCCTTGATACCTGCGCCGTTCTCGAACTCGACGATGACCAGCGGACCACGGGAATTGTAGGTTTGCCAGGCAACACCCAGTGCAACCACCAATGCCAGGATCGGCAGGATCCAGATAAAGGACGCGCCGCTGAAAAAAACTTTGCGCACAGGTGATACCGATACATCCGGCAACTCGTCATTCATCCCGTCCTGGACCCCCATCCTTGACTTGCGCATCCCAGATCAACCGGGAATCGAAAGCTTGCGCTGACAGCATCGTGAAAATCACCGACAATGCAAAAAATATGCTCGCCGGGCCGGGATTTATGGACGCCAGTGTCTTGAGTTGCACCAATGCGGACATAATCGCAACGACAAATATGTCGATCATCGACCAGCGACCGATGTATTCGACCACCTCATACATCATCTGCCGGCGGTTCATGCTGATCCGGGAACCGGCCTTGATGCTGATCGCAAGATAGGCCACCGCCCAGAATTTCCCCAACGGAATAAACACGGAGGCAAAGATGATGATCGCCGCGATTCCGAAGTTGCCGTAATGCGCCAGTTCGACCGCGCCACCGATGATGGTGCTGTTCTCCTCCTGAAACAGGGTGCGGGTTTTCAGCATCGGAAATATGTTGGCGGGGATGTAGCACATGAACCCGATCACCCACAGCGCCCATACGCGGCTCAGGCTTTGTGAATCGCGCGACACCAGCTTGTGACCGCAACGCCCGCATGTGCTGGCCGAAACCGGCCAGACCTTTGCGCATCGTGTGCAGGCAACAAGGTTCAGGTCCTTGGCGCTGACGACGTTCTGGGGTTTTCCAGTGAGTTCCATACAGACCATTTACACATAAAGCTGTCCTGCGCGATGACAAGCACAACGAGGATACCGAACATCCAGAAAGCGGGGCCAAATCCGACGTGGGCCAGATCCGCAACCTTGACCAGCGCAACCGCACAACCGATCGCGAAAATCTCTGCCATGGACCAGGGGCGCAGCGCCTCTGACAGGCGGAAAGCCTGCATGGCATGCGGAGCCGGGTCGCGGTCCAGCACCACGGGCACCAGGACATAAAGCGTGAGGCAGGCGCGCAGCAGCGGAGCGATGATGATCAGCCCAGCCGTGGCCAGCGACAGAAAGATCATCGGTCCACCTGAAAAGGCCAGCGCCGCATCCAGCACCGAAACCGCATTTTGCGTGCCCGCCGCATCAATCGACAGAAAGGGAAACACGGCGGCCCCGATGATAAGAACCAGGACCGCAAGCGCGACGGCAATAATGCGCAGCCCGGCGTTCCGCCGGGGCGCGATCAGTACCTTATGGCATCGCTGGCACTGCGCACGCTCTCCCACGCGGGGCCGTTTGAGGTGATAGACGGCGTCGCATTGCGGACAAACAATCAGTTCGTCCAGCGGCGTGCTCGTCATGGGTTCGACTGTGTCCTTCATAAGCGATTGATATAGGAAGGTTTGGCGGCATTACACGCCTATTTTCACGACAGATGTCAGTGCGGTTTTCTGCCGCCCCTCGCGCCATGGTGGAACAACAGCCAGTTGCGGGCGTTTTTACGGTGAAACGTCACTCAATCGAGGATTCACCAAATGACACAGATTAACAACGCCAGCATCCTGATCCTGGCCACCAATGGTTTTGAACAATCCGAACTGGAGAAGCCGCGTGATGACCTGCGGGCGAAAGGCGCCAAGGTTCATGTGGCGACACCGGACGGCACGGACATCAAAGGTTGGGATACAGATGACTGGGGCAATACGGTGCCCGCCGATCTTGCCCTCTCGGACGTGGATATCCAAAGCTACGATGCGATTGTCCTGCCCGGCGGCCAGATCAACCCCGATCTGCTGCGGGTCAATCATGATGCCGTGAAACTGATCCGAGACTTCGCCGACGCCGGCAAAGTGGTTGCCGCCGTATGTCACGCACCTTGGCTGCTGATCGAGGCCGGTATCATCAAAGGCCGCAAGGCAACGTCCTACGGATCAATTTCCACCGACATGAAAAATGCCGGTGCGCTTTGGGAAGACAGCGAAGTCGTTACCGATCAGGGCATCGTGACCAGTCGCCAGCCCGGTGATCTGGACGCTTTCGTCGCCAAGATTGTCGAAGAAATCGAGGAAGGCAAACACGAGCGCAAAGCGGCTTAGACCTGCGTAGCCCCGGGGGCAGAGCCCTGCGTCCATGGCCCCGCTCAACCTTGGGCGGGGCCATTTCTGGTTAAAAGCGTCGTGTGAACCTTTGCCGGAGGTCTGTCAGCGCGCTTTCCAGCGGGTCACGCAGCGCCCGGCAACAGCACTTCGCGCGCGCCTTCGGTGAAATCACTCAGCGACAACGCCCAGGTCGTGCCGGGCCAACGCAGTTCCATTTCGCGCTTCCGCGGCCGGTAAACCGCCGTATAAAGCGTGCCGAACCCGGCATTGAAGGCCGTCGAATAAAGCGGCGGCTTCAGAAACGCATTGATGAATTTCTCTTCAGGATCCTTGTGCAGCCGCAGGCGTTGCAGCAAGAACCGCTCGCGTTCGACTGTTGCCGTGAACCTGGCATGGCTGACCCATTCCACATTCTCCTGATGGTTCGTTGCCACGGCTGCGCGGGTGATCAGCGCCTCACGGTCCGGACCCATCATCGCGGTCGCATACTTACGCTTCCTGTCCAGCACGGTCACATTATAGCTCATATGGGTGGGAACCCGCGCCAGAACCGCCGTCGCCTCATCCGTGGTTGTACAGGTCTGCAGGACATAGCGCAGGATCAGCGGCACGCCAAAGCCCTGCCCGACAATCCGCCGACCACCGAAGGTGAGCGAAATTGCCAGCCCGGCATCATTCACGCCATCCACCAGCCCCCAAAGCCCGTCCGAGGTGCCCATGACCCTGCGGCCCTGCCAGTTGGTCCGCAGGACCAGCTGGTCAAAGGCATTCGGGTTGTAGTCATAGTTGCGCACCATGACCGGCTCCTTGCCGGCCCAGATCGCCTGCGAACAGCCCGAAAGGTAAGGCGGCGGGTTGTAGAAGCTGAGAAACCGCGCGGCATTGTCGCCACCGCCCGCAAGCGCGCAAAGGTCGTCGTAAAGCGGCAGCATCTCGGGCATATGTTGACCCAGGGCGCGCCGGCACTCCGAATAGGTCGGCCGGGCAGACGCACCTTCCTTGAGCCACCAGTTACGGTAGTCAGGCCAATATTCGGCGAAAAGCCCGGACCATTTCGATCCGGGCATTTCGATATCAAGTGCGCGCCAGTACATCGCAGCCTTTCAGGGGTGAAAGTTACATTACAGGATCTTGAAAGCCGGGTCTGACAGTTCCGGACCGGCCTGGGCGGTCGGCAGGGGTTTGCCGTCCACGCCGCTTTTGATCCCGTGAATCCACTTTTTCGCGCGCTCGTTCAACTGGAAACTTTTTGTCATCGACCGGCCACGCGTCACGAGGATGCCGATATCCGCTCCTTCGTAACGATAATCGCCGGGTTGCAGGATGCGCAGGAAGAAAGCTTCGTTCTCCGATTCAACGGCACGCCGGTGATAGTCGAAGCGGTCAAAGACCACGCGCCCGTCTTCCAGCATCTTGTAGATGCCGGTTTCCGGTGACGCCGTGCAGATGTCCACACTGTCTTCGGTATGTTTGATCACCATCTGGGACCAGCCGTCGATCATCTCCGGATCGGCCCAGCGGCTGTTCAGCTCATCCACATCAAGGTCGAATTTCTTCTTGGAAAACTCAAGCAGGTGGAACAGGAACAAAGGCGCATCCGCATGGGCAAACGCCGCGTGGTTGGTCATCGACGAGGCGCCGGTGATGCGTGGGTTCAACTCGCCCAGCCAAAGATCGCCTGTCTTCTTGTCGATCAGGAAATCGAGCTCGAAATAACCGCGATAGCCTTCCTTCCGCAGCTGCTCACCGAATTTGAAGGTCAGGTCCCGCGCCTTCTCCCGCACCTTGGGCGGGAACGCTGTGGCAAGGATCTCGTTGCCGCACCAGCCGCCGCGATAGGGGGTGAGCTCCTTGAAACCGACCAGTTCCGTCATCAGCGGGCCGACGATCGTGCCTTCCTTGGTGGCGCAGGCCTCGATCGCCGATCCACGGCAGTCGATCCGCTTCATGATCTTGATCTCGCCCTGACCCACGATCTCGCTCTCGTGGCGGCGGAAATCGGCTTCGGACTTGATGAAGAACGTCGTGTGCCCACTGTCGCCAAAGGCCGATTGCAGCACCAGGTCGTGGCCCAGGTTTTCCTTCTCGCAGATCTTCTTGAGGTGGTCGTAGTCCTTCACCTCCGACAGGGCGTTGGGCACTGATGGCACCCCGGCCTTGTTGCCGATGCGGACAGTCTCGATCTTGTTGTCCATCGCGGTGCGCAACTTGGCTTTCGGGAACCACACCGTCGCGCCCAGCTCCTTGGACAGCCGCTCGGTTTCCTCGTCGAACATCAGGAAAACGAACTTGGGCTTGCCGCCGCGCCGCTTGATGAAGTCGATGACTTCCTTGTGCTGCAACAGGTAGTTGTTGATGTCTTCGATGGACTGGAATTCCGCATGCGGCTGCTCGGAAGGGCAGAACACGTTGGGGTGCTTGCCGCCGTAGCAGTCAATATAGCAGATGTATTTGAAATTCTTCACCCATTCGTCCAGGCCCAGCAGGTTGAAGTTCGTCGCCGAGATGAAATATACGGGGTCTTCGTTCCGGTGAAAGAACCGGCGGATTTCAGAGATATTCTTGAGAATAGTAGCCATGGTATTGGTCCTTTTCCTTAGTCCGAAGTTGCAGCAAGCCGGTTGACGCTGACGCCATCCAATGCCTTTTGGGTAAACACACGCAGGCCCAGATCGGGCCGGTAGCCATGGATTTCGCTGACATCCAAAGCGCGCATGAAATCAAGAATTTCCTCAGAGATCACCTGTCCGGGGACAAGGATCGGGAAACCCGGTGGATAGGGGATGATGAAGCTGGCAGAGACCAGCGTCTTGCCCTCTTTCATCGCATCCTTGAGCGAGCCATCAAGCTCAAGGTAGTCGCAGTTCTCATCGTCGTAGCTGAGGTAATATGCCGTGCGGATATCCCCCTCCGGTGTGTCCTGCGCGGCGCGGAAAGCATCGTGGAAGCGGCTGAAGTCGGGCAGCGGCGGGTAATGCTCCATCAGGTTGGTGACCCGCTTGTCGAAGGACAGACGTTCCATCCGGCTGGCATCATCCAGACGCTCATCCAGGCTCTTGGCGATCTCCACCAGAACCTCGATCAGATAGGCGACAGAGGACCGCGTGGTGCCGATATTGGTCATGAACAACACGGTATTGCGCGAGGTCTTGTTGATCTGGATGCCGTATTTATCCATCAGAATCTCGGTCTTGAACGTGTCACCGTCCCAGCCCGTGCCGCCGACCGCCAATGTCACCCGCGTCGGATCAAGGGCGAATTCGTCGTTCTCCCAGCAATCCCACATATCGGTCCAGCCTTGCTGGGTGTCGAAATAGCTGGTCACGCCACTTTCGCGGTGGGCTTCCGGGATCATGTCCCCTGCCGTCAAAATCTTGAAATATTTGGTTAACAGAGGATGCTCGGAAATGGCCCGGCGCATCGACATCGCGGCTTCGACCTGTCGCTGGACAAATTCAAAGCCTTCCAGTTCGACCTGTCGCCGACCCACGTCGAGGGACGCGATGATCTGGTAGTTGGGCGAGGTCGAGGTATGCGTCATATAGGCCTCGTGGAAGGATTGCTCCACTTCGCCTTTGAAGTCCTGATCGTTGACGTGAATCATCGACCCTTGCCGCAACGAGGTCAGCGTCTTGTGCGTGGACTGCGTGGCATAGGCCCGCACCCGCGCATTGGGTGGCGGAATCAGACGGGTTTTCAGCAATTTCTCTATATCGGCATTCTCCAGCTTTGCCTGCTGGGCTGCATATTGCTGCGCATGCTCGTCAGAGCGCAGCTTTTCACGCAGCACGTTGGCGGCATTCATCGCCGTCCGCTGCCGGTAAGTCGGGCTGAAACGGGCAAAGGCGAACCATGCCTCGTCCCAGAGGAAGATCAGGTCAGGCTTGATTGCCAGACATTCCTCCATCACGCGTTCGACGTTATAGACCAGCCCGTCGAAGGTGCAGTTGGTCAAAAGCAGCATGCGCACCTTGTCCAGCTTGCCCGCGGCCTTCAGTTCAAGCAATTGCCGCTTGATGTCATGCAGCGGCACCGCGCCATACATCGAGTATTTGTTCAGCGGATAGCTATCCAGATAGCAGACCTGCGCGCCCGCCAGGACCATGCCGTAATGGTGCGACTTGTGGCAGTCGCGGTCGACCAGGACGATATCACCGGGCTTGATCAGCGCCTGCACAACGATCTTGTTGCAGGTCGATGTGCCGTTGGTGGCAAAGAAGGTCTGTTTCGACCCGAATGCCCGCGCGGCAAGTTCTTGTGCTTCCTTGATGGGGCCATGCGGTTCCAAGAGGCTGTCCAGCCCGCCTGAGGTGGCAGAGGTTTCCGCCAGGAAGATGTTCGGCCCGTAGAACGCCCCCATGTCCTGGATCCAGTGCGACCGGGAAATGGACTTGCCCCGGCTGATCGGCATGGCGTGGAAAACGCCGGTGGGTTGCTTGGAGTATTCAACCAATGCCGTGAAGAAGGGGGATTTGTTCCGCGACTGCACACCCCGAAGGATGTTCAGGTGCAGCTCCATGAAGTCTTCCTGATTGTAGAAAACCCGCCGGCAGATTCCCAGATCCAGTCCGGCGATGTCTTCGACGGAACGCTCGGTGACCAGATAGGCATCCAGTTCCGGGCGCACCTTGGCGATCATCCGGCACAATTCGGGGCCATAGACCTCGGGCGACAACGCGCTGATTTCCTTGCGCCCGCCGGCACGGGCCAGGTAGCGCGTCAGTATCTGCAGATCCATCGAGGATTTCAGGGTCAGACCGGGCCGCACGACAATCGCCTGAATGTTGTGGTTGAACATCACCGCGATCAGCGCGTCCTCGATGCTTGGCACGACAACCGCTTCATAGATGAAAGGGTCCTCGCTGCGCCGCATGCGGGCCATGTTCGCCTTGAGCCAGCGTTCCTGATGTTCGTTCACGTTGTCGACGATCAGAACCTCGAAATACGGCTTGGCCATCGCGCGCGCCTCTGGCGGCAGCATGGCCTCGTCGTCATGTTCGTCCTGGTCGATGCTGTCGCGTTCCAGCGGGATGTGCCGCCGCCTGTAGGCCCCTGTGGTCAGCGCCCGGGTCACCCGGTTGATCGCAAATGCGACATCTTCGAATTTTTCATGTTCGAGCTGCCTGCGCATATGCTCGAAGGCCGCCATGCCCGGAAAGGCCCAATAAGGTTCGACCATCGCCAGCGAGGCAAACAGCTCCCTGGCGGACTTGGTCAGCTTGTTCTTTTCGGCAGGTTTGGGATCGCGCGTGAGGGCGGAAGTCGCCTCTCTCAATGCGCTCCACCGATCAGAGCGCATTTGGATCGCCGAGGAATAATCGTTCAAGGAATGCATTGTGTTCTCCGTTGTAGCGGGGTCACCAACGACATTCCGCCCCGGCGCAGAAGCGCCAGGGCAAACGTATGGCGGTTTACCCGCTGGATGTTTCTTCGGTCCCGGTCAGAATGCCAGGTTTGACAGGTGGGTTTGGTACCCCCCCGGCGGCCGCCGCGGGGATTTGTGATTCAGCCGCGGGAACTGCGGTTCCGGCGGTAGGGTTCGGCATCGGTTCGGGCGCGAAACCGCCCGGGGTGTGCGAAAAGGCAGACATTGAATCCTGCCCCTTGAAGCTCGGAGCCTCCGGCACGCGCTGGGCCGGTACATCCACATGCAACCCCGCCCGTGTGCCCTGATGCGGGATCTCAAGCGGGCCAAGCGTATGCAGAAAGGCATCTGTCCCGCTGGCACGGTCATAGACCGGGAAATCGGTTGATCGGTCGCGGAACGACTTCAGCACCTGGCCCAGCCCTTTCATCCCCGTCTCGCGCTGACGGCGCACCATGGACAGGTCGACCTCGATCGGGAACATGTCTTCCTGCCCCGCCGACTGGTGCAGCACCATTGAGGTCGGATCGACAACGCAGGATTTGCCGACGCCGCCCGCGCCCAGGCCATTCACGTCGAAAATGTAGCACTGGAACTGCACCGCGGTCGCCCGCGCGATGGCCAGTTCGGCATCGCGGTCCGTCGTGCCGGTGAGCACCGGATGCAACAGGACCTCGACGCCCTGGCTGGTCAGCTGGCGCGTGGTTTCCGGGAACCACATGTCATAGCAGATCGACAGGCCGAAACGGCCCACCTCCGGCACATCGAAAACACAGAATTCGGTCCCGGCAGCGATGCCGGTCTCATAGGGCCTGAACGGGAACATCTTGGCGTAGCGGCGGATCACTTCGCCTTCCGGGTTGATCACCACGGACGTGTTGTAGACGCGGCCATCTTCCGGGTTCTTGAGGAACATGGAACCCGGTATCAGCCAGACCCGGTGCTTTTTCGCAGCTTCCTGAAACTTGCCGATGGTTTCGTTTTCGGGCGGCAGGGCAAAGCGGTCCAACGGACCAAAGGGAGCCAGTTCAGAGAAAAGCACCATCTGGGTCCAGGGAAACCGTGCCATCAGAATGTCGAGCCGCTGGATCATGCCGTCGACGTTCGATTGCAGCGCATTGACGTACATCTGTACGCCGGCAATTGCGAATGGGGTCATAACTTGTCACTCCGTGAAAGGCGGTGCGAGGGCTGGGAGACGCCCTTGAAAGCACCGGATTGCACGTCCCTTACGCCCATCAAAGCAGAAGGGGAACAGGTGATGTGACCCCTGCCTGATACGCTCTGCTCAGGCCGATATGACTGCTGTGCCAGGATGACAGTCAGGCCGCCTGAGGTTCCCGCACGGGGCGGCCGTTGCGGCCCCGTTGCAGGAAGACCACCAGCGCCAGCAGCAACAACGCCGGGATGAACATGATGTATTTCGTCGGCTGCGAAACCGGCTTTAGCACGCGCAGCACCTCCTGATCCCAATCCAGACCGGCATTTTGCGCCGCGCTGTCGAATCCAACATCGTCGATGATCATCTTGTTGCCATCCTCGCGGAACAGCAGACCCGCGGCTTCCAGCTTTTCCTCACCTGTCGCGCCTTCCCCGATGGGCAGGATCGCCACAAACTCGATGGGGTCGCCCAGATCGTTGACCCCCGCGACACGCAGGCGCAGATCGTTGCCCGGCATCGTGTCGGCCGCAGCCTGCGTGATCTCGGTGGGTGCGACCTCATCATAGGGTGGCGATACCATGTCCATCCAGAATCCCGGGCGGAACAGCGTAAAGGCAACCAGCAGCAGCGCGATGGTCTCGTAGAAACGGTTTTTCGCCAGGAACCAGCCCTGCGTTGCCGCCGCGAACAGCAGCATCGCAAACGTGGCCACGACAAAGACGAATATGCCCTGCCCCCATCCGACGTTTATCAACAACAGTTCGGTGTTGAAGATGAACAGGAAGGGCAGCGCCGCCGTGCGCAGCGAATAAAAGAACGCGACCACGCCGGTCTTGATCGGATCGCCGCCCGACACCGCCGCAGCGGCAAAGGAGGCAAGGCCGACCGGTGGCGTCACATCCGCCATGATCCCGAAGTAGAAGACAAACAGGTGCACGGCGATCAGCGGAACGATCAGCCCGTTCTGCTGACCCAGGGTCACGATCACCGGCGCCAGCAGCGCGGACACCACGATATAGTTCGCAGTGGTCGGAAGCCCCATCCCGAGGATCAGCGAAAGCACCGCGGTCAGCGCCAGGATGGCAAGGATATTGCCGCCCGAAAGCACTTCGACCACATCGGCCAGGGCAGAGCCCACGCCGGTCTGGCTGACTGCGCCCACGATGATACCGGCGGTCGCCGTGGCGATGCCGATGCCGATCATGTTGCGCGCGCCAGTGACCAGACCGTCGATCAGGTCCAGGAACCCGTCCTTGATATCTGACGCCAGTTTGCTCTCGCCCCGGAAGATCGCCATCAGCGGACGTTGGGTCAGCAGGATGAAGATCATGTAGGCCGAGGCCCAGAAGGCCGAGAGACCCGGCGACAACCGATCCACCATCAGCGCCCAGACCAGCACGACAACCGGCAGGATGAAATGCAGACCGGAGCGCGCGGTCGGCCCAGGCATCGGCAGGGATGTCACCTCGTCGTTCGGATCGTCCAGCTTCAGCGGCTCTTCCTTGCTCGCCACATAGAGCAGCGCAACATAGACGATCGTGAGGAAGGCAAAGATGATGTAGGAAGCCGTTTCCGGGAAGGCCGGGCGGATCCAGCCCATGCCGTAGTAGACCACGAAAGACAGGACACAGATCGCCGCGATGGCAAAGGCTATGCCGATCAGGCGCTGCACGATGGGCTTGGGCGTATAGGCACGGGGCAGACCCTGCATGCCGGCTTTCAGCGCCTCAAGATGCACGATGTAGACCAGGGCGATGTAGGAGATCACCGCTGGCAGGAAGGCGTGTTTCACCACATCGAAATAGGGGATGCCCACGTATTCGACCATCAGGAAGGCCGCAGCACCCATCACGGGCGGCATGATCTGTCCATTGACCGAGGAGGCAACCTCGACCGCGCCGGCCTTTTCAGAGCTGAAACCGACCTTCTTCATCAGGGGGATGGTGAATGTGCCGGTCGTCACCACGTTGGCAATGGACGACCCGGAGATCAGACCCGTCATGGCAGAGGCGACAACAGCCGCCTTGGCCGGTCCGCCTTTCATATGGCCCATCAGGCTGAAGGCAACCTGGATGAAGTAATTGCCCGCACCGGCACGGTCCAGCAGGGAGCCGAACAGCACGAACAGGAACACGAATGAGGTGGAAACACCCAGAGCGATGCCAAATACACCTTCGGTGGTGATCCATTGGTGGTTCACGATCTCGGACAGGCTGTTGCCCTTGTGCGCGATGATCGACGGCATGTTCGGACCAAGCACGGTATAAAGCAGGAAAACCGACGCCACGATCATCAGGGCTGGCCCCAATGCGCGGCGTGTCGCTTCCAGCAGGATCAGGATGCCGATGACGGCAACCACATAGTCCTGCGTGATTGGCGCGCCGACCCGGTTGGCGATTTCACGGTAGAACAGGAAGAGATACAAGGCAGCAAGCGCGCCGATGATGGCCAGCGCCCATTCCCAGATCGGGACCCGATCCTTGGGAGAGCCGAGTATGACTGTCGCAGCAACCCCGATTGCCGGGAGCGGAATCCACCAGGTCGCGATGCCCTGCTTGGCTGCAACCATGAACAGCGCCGCCAGCGCCAGCGGTACGATGATGCCCAGTGCCACCTGGAATTTGGTCCGCGCTGCGGGGAACGCCATGATCCCCAGAAAGACGGCAAATCCCAGATGGATCGAGCGGGCAAGCGTGTCGTTGAACAGACCGAATGGCGATGCGATGTAAAGCTGGAACAATGACCATGCCAGGGCGACCAGCATCAACAAGGTGCCGATTGGTCCGCCAACAGACCTGCCACCTGTGTCGGAGGATGCGACAAGTTCGTCCAGTTCGGACTGGCTCAATCCACCACGGCCATCGGCGGCGGCTTCAACCGCGGCAGCCTGCTGCTGATCATTGTTGGTCATTATAGATCGTCCCTGTCTGAGCCCCGCATTTGCGCAGGTGCTTGTTATATGCCCCTTCGGGCGCTCCGGCGGCGATCAGGACCGCCACCGGAAAAAGCATGGAACAGGTTGGCTTATTCGATCCAGCCACGCTCCTTGTAGTACTTCGCGGCGCCGTCATGCAGCGGCGCGGACAGACCGCCCGTGATCATTTCCTCTTCGGTCAGGTTCTCGAAGGCGGGGTGCAGACGCTTGAACCGGTCAAAGTTGTCAAAGACCGCCTTGACCACCTGATAAACAACATCGTCGTCCACGTCGGCAGAAGTCACGAATGTCGCCTTCACACCAAATGTGTTCACGTCATTGTCGGTGCCCTTGTACATGCCGCCCGGCACAGTTGCGGCTGCGTAGTAGGGATTGTCCGCGATCAGCTTGTCGATCTCGGGGCCTTCGACGGGCACAAGGCTGGCATCAATGGTTGAAACCGCTTCCTGGATCGAACCATTGGGGTGGCCAACGGTATAGATGATCGCGTCAACCTTGTTGTCGCCCAGCGCGGCGGCCTGTTCTGCCGGCTTCAGCTCTGAGGCCAGGGCGAAGTCGTCCAGCGTCCAGCCTTTCGCATCCATCACGACTTCCATCGTGGCACGCTGACCGGAACCGGGGTTGCCGATGTTGACCCGCTTGCCCTTGAGATCGTCAAAGGAGGTGATGCCGCTGTCGTTGCGGGCAATCACGTTGAACGGTTCACCATGTACGGAAAACACTGCACGCAGCTTGTCGAACTTGTCCCCTTCGAACTGCGAGGATCCGTTGTAGGCATGGAACTGCCAGTCGGACTGGGCCACACCCATGTCCATGTCACCCGCCTTGATGGCGTTGATGTTGGCGATGGAACCGCCGGTCGAAGGCGCGGTGCATTTCAGATTGTGATCGGCAGTGCCGCGGTTCACCAGACGGCAGATCGACTGACCGACGACAAAGTAAACACCGGTCTGACCGCCGGTCCCGATGGTGATGAACTTCTCTTGTGCGGTGGCCGCAGTACCGGCCGCAACGGCCCCGGCAAGTGCAAGCATCTTGAACATATTCATATGAGTAACTCCCTTTTTATTGTTTCGACGCCCGCCTGATTTCGGCGGACCCCGTACCGTCTCGGCAATCCGTAACTGCCCAGAGCAATTTTCGGGCGCATGCGCATTGCCATGCTCCGATCCATGCCGCGGAAAGTCTAAGGCACGGATAAGCGGAATCTCATTCCACGTTAGGCACGTTTGAAATTAGGTTCAAGCAGGCATTACGAAACCGCAGTTATTGCACCTAACTACCTGTATGAATTAACTTATGGCTCCTGGGTCACCCAGGGCGACGGTCAGAACCCGGGCGATTTGTCTAGTATATTAAACGCGCAACTGTGTTTCCCCAGACTAGACCTTGCACGAAATTCCAATCCGGTGAAACTGCCATAACCCCGGATTAGTACATTTAGGACGCAGATATTCATGCCAGACTTTTTCGACTACACCCGCTTTGCCTCCCTGGTCGCGGTCGCGATCCTTTCGTTCGTCAGCCTGGTGTTGAGTGCTCTGTGGTCGGATTGGTTCCTGTTGCCATTCCTTGTCTTTGCCGGGCTGAGCCTTCTGGGCATTTACGATCTCTTTCAGACCAAACATTCAATCCTGCGCAATTACCCGATCCTGGGGCACATGCGCTTTATCTTCGAAGGCATTCGTCCCGAAATTCGCCAGTACCTGATCGAATCCGACCAGGATGAAGAACCCTTCAGCCGGGATGACAGATCATTGGTCTATCAACGCGCAAAGGGACAGGAAGATGCCCGGCCCTTCGGCACCCGCCAGCGGGTCTATGATGCCGGCTATTCCTGGATCACCCATTCCATCCAACCGGTTCACATCGAGGATTTCGATTTCCGGATCACCATCGGCGGCAATGACTGCAAGCAGCATTATTCCGCCTCGATCTACAACATTTCCGCCATGAGCTTCGGATCGCTCTCTGCCAATGCGATCGAGGCGCTCAACACGGGTGCGAAACTGGGCAATTTCGCCCATGACACCGGCGAAGGCTCGGTCAGCCGGTATCACAAGGCTGGGGGTGGTGATCTTATCTATCAGCTTGCGTCGGGCTATTTCGGCAGCCGTGCAGCAGACGGATCATTTGACCCTGAAAAATTCCGGCAGACCGCGTCGCTCGACCAGGTCAAGATGATCGAACTCAAGCTCAGCCAGGGGGCCAAACCGGGTCACGGCGGCATGTTGCCGTCTTCCAAGATCACGCCGGAGATCGCGGAGGCTCGGGGCGTGCCGATGGGCAAGGACTGCGTCTCTCCCGCCGCCCATTCCGCGTTTCACACTCCAATCGAGATGATGCAGTTCCTGCAGCAGCTGCGAGATCTGTCTGGCGGCAAACCGGTCGGCTTCAAACTGTGCATCGGGCACCGGCGGGAATTCATGTGCATGGTCAAGGCGATGCTGGAAACAGGGATTGTACCCGATTTTATCGTCGTTGACGGGGCCGAAGGCGGCACCGGTGCCGCGCCCGTCGAATTTTCCAACCACGTCGGCATGCCGATGATCGAAGGGCTGACATTCGTCCATAACACCCTGCGCGGGGCAGGTTTGCGCGATCAGGTCAGGGTCGGCGCGGCGGGCAAGGTCGTATCAGCCTTTGACATCGCACGCGCGCTGGCGCTGGGCGCGGACTGGTGCAATGCCGGGCGGGGCTTCATGTTCGCCATCGGCTGCATTCAGGCGCAGGCCTGCCACACCAACCATTGCCCTGTGGGTGTCGCGACACAGGACAAGACCCGGATGCGCGCGCTCAACGTCACGCACAAGAGCGAACGCGTCGCACGGTTTCACCGCAACACCATGGAGGCGCTGGCAGAAATGACCGGTGCCGCCGGCCTGAGCCATCCCAGTGCGTTCCTGCCCCGTCACCTGATGCTGCGACAGGGCGACAAGAGCATGGTCGAAGGCAGCCAGGTCTATGCCTATCTTCCCGAAGGCTATCTGCTGGATGACGACGCGGAGGATTACCACGGGGACAAGACCCGCTGGGCCCGCGCAAGGGCCGACAGTTTCGCGCCCATTGACTAGCAGGTTCAGTTTTCCGGACCGATTTGTCCGAAAAATGTGACACCAAACGCAAAACGCGCGCGGCGAACCGCGCGCGTTTCTGTCCAACAGCGTTAAGTTCAGGCTTCTTCGGCAAGTGCCGCCTGAACAGCCGCTTCAAAGATCGACAGACCTTCCTCAACGACCGCATCAGATGCGGTCAGCGGCACCATCACACGCACCGCGTTACCGTGCATGCCACAGCTCAGCAGCAGCAGACCACGCTTGAGGGCATGAGCGATGACCCGCTTGGTAAAATCCGCATCCGGTTTTGCACTGTCAAAATCGGTAACGAACTCGACGGCAATCATCGCGCCAAGACCACGGATGTCCCAGAAACGGTAGGGGGCAGAGCGCGCGCCGATTTCGGCAAACCGGGCTTTCAGGGTTTCGCCCATCGCCGTGGAACGTGCCAGCAGACCTTCGTCCTCGATTGCTTCGATTGCCGCCAGCGCCGCAGCACAGGCGACGGGGTTGCCTCCGTATGTGCCACCCAGGCCGCCGGGCTCCATGGCGTCCATCACATCGGCACGGCCGATCACACCCGCCAGCGGATAGCCGCCCGCCATGGATTTCGCCACAGTAATCAGGTCCGGCACAACGCCGGAATGCTCGATTGCAAACCATGTGCCAGTCCGGCCAAAGCCCGCCTGCACCTCGTCCGCGATCAGCAGGATACCGTGCTGGTCGCAGATTTCGCGCAGCTGATGCATCATCTCGAAAGGTACGGGTGTATAGCCACCCTCGCCCAGCACGGGCTCGATGATGATCGCTGCCACGCGGGACGGCTCTGCATCGGTCAGGAACAGGTTCTTCAGCCCGGTGATCGCATCCTCGACGGTGATCCCGTCACGGACAGAGGGGAAAGGCGCGCGGAAGACATCCGCCGGGAAGGGGCCGACGCCCTTCTTGTAGGGGCTGACCTTGCCGGTCATGCCCAGCGTCAGCAGGGTGCGGCCGTGGTAGCCGCCGGTAAAGGCGATGACGCCAGGACGGCCGGTAGCCGCACGCGCGATCTTGACCGCGTTTTCGACGGCTTCCGCCCCGGTGGTGACCAGCAGGGTCTTCTTGGGCGCGTCGCCGGGGGCGAGGGCGTTCAGCTTTTCAGCCAGCTCGATGTAGGGGCCATAGGGCACAACCTGAAAGGAGGTATGCGTGTAATGGTCTTCCTGTGCCTTGGCCGCCGCAATCACCTTGGGGTGACGGTGGCCGGTGTTCAGCACGCCAATGCCGCCCACGAAGTCGATGTAGCGGTTGCCCTCCACATCCCACAGTTCGGCATTTTCAGCGTATTGGGCATAGATCGGTGCGGCAGAGGCAACGCCGCGTGCGACAGCGGCATTGCGCCGTGCAATCAACTGGGCGTTGGTGACATCTGCGCCTGCAACAGCGGCGGAAACGATGTTCTTCACGACGGCCTGCGCGGATGCAGCAGACTTCGTGGTTTTTTTCTGGGCAACCTTGCGGCGCGGTTTCTTGGCGGTATCGGACATTGAAAAGGTATCCTTTCGATTGAAAACGCGCAGAGCCGCGTTTAAAAATTGCTATCCTTCCGTTTAATATAATTGTCAATCACAGATTTGCGTATTAAGGGATTGCCAACGGTATCTGGGCCGGATTTTGCTTGTGGCAGACATCGTTTTCGGTGCTTGCAGAACGTGTGAAACAGCATAAGGGGCGCTGACTTGGACATCGGCCATAAACTGAAAACCATCCGCAAACAGCGCGGTTTGTCACAACGGGAGCTGGCCGCGCGCGCCGGCCTGACGAACGGTACGATCTCCCTGATCGAAATGAACAGGACCAGCCCGTCGGTGGCATCGCTGAAAAGCCTGCTGGACGCTATCCCGATCAGCATGGCCGAGTTCTTCTCGACTCTGGAAAACAACGATCAGCCCAAGTTCTTCTATGCGGCGGATGAGTTCACCGAAGTCGCCCCGGCATCGCCGGGCCAGGTCTCTCTGCGCCAGTTGGGAAACATCGAGAACCACAGCCTGCAGGTCCTGCATGAAACCTACCCGCCCGGCGCGGACACCGGGCCGGAATCGCTGTCTCATCAAGGTGAAGAGGCAGGAATTGTGGTCAAAGGGTCAATCGAGGTGACGGTGGATGGCAACGTCGCTGTTCTGAACGTCGGCGATGGCTATATTTTCGAAAGCAATCTACCGCACAGGTTCCGAAATATCGGCACCGAGGTTTGCGAAGTGGTCAGCGCCTGCACCCCGCCAAGTTTCTGATAATCAAAGCGAAGGGCGGCGCGGCATCTTGCTGCGCCACCCTTCTTCCTTCGATTGGTGGTCTCTCGATCGCCTCTATCCTTGCGATTTGTCGTCGGGACTTTGCTTTGATCCGAATGACCGGATGGTTGAACCACCCGAGGTCATTGCAACGATAACGATTGCCGCGAGGGTTAGTACGGCCAAGCCACCAAGGAACAGATCGGCATCCATCTCATATCCTTTCAGCAGCTTCTGTCACGGAACCAACGGAGCGACGGTACAATTGGTTCCAAGTCGCTCTGCAACTGCCGTTGTACAGCCCCGACCGGGCTCAGGAATTTAGTAGTCATATATCTGTTTGGCGGTTTTCGGGACGTGGAAGGTGACGTTCAAAGTGTAGGTACTGTCGGTTTGTTCAACCTCGACCTGACCGTTCAACTGCCGGGCAAAGGCATCGATCAAGCGTGACCCAAGCCCGGTGCCCGTTACGCTGGGCACCTTACCCAGTGAATTTATGACGGTCAGCCTTGCCTCTTCGGGACCGATCAGCCGCAGGTTCGCCTCAAGACGGGCGTCGGGCGAAGACTGCGGAAGGTACTTCAATGCATTTGTAATGGCCTCTGACGTGAGCAGCGTCAGCGGTGCGGCGTCATCGGCATCTATGCTGATCCGTTCGAAATCCTGGGTGACCTTCACATGCCCGCCCGGCCCCAGGCCGACTTTCAGCAGTTGCCCCATCACCTCTTCCAGCAGCACCTTGGCATCGACCCGGACCAGATTGTCATCCTGGTACAGATTCTTGTGCACCGTCGCGAGGCTCAGAATACGTTCCTGAAGCCGCCTCAGCACGAAACGCGCATCCTCGCTCTTGGCCTGCCGGATCTGCATGTTCATGATCGAAGAGATAAGCTGCAGGTTGTTCTTGACCCTGTGATGCACTTCTTTCAGCAGGATGTTCTTTTCCCGCAAGCTGTCTTCCAGCGTCGCCTCGTCGCGCAGGATGGATTCCGCCATCGCCACAAACGCCGTTTCCATCTCTGCCAGTTCGGTCGGAATGGAAGGAGACAACGTGTCACGCGGCAGCGTCCTGCTTAACGCGAAACGTCGCATCTGGCGGCCGAGTTTGCGGATATGCCGGATCGCCAGCCGGTTCAGCGCCCAGAATGCAACGATCAGGCTCGCAGCCCACATCGCGACAGGCAGCAGCGTGCTGAGCCGCGTTGACAGATCCATCTGCAAGAATGGCGTGTTTTCCGGCCAGACAGACAGCGCATAGACGGTGCCAGGTACAATCGGCAGGACAGCATAGGCGCGGTTCACGGCCTTGGCGTTTTCGGCAAAGAAAACCTTGGTGTCGGTTCCGGCAAAAACTGACAAAGAGATGTTCTCCGGCATTTCGACGCCGGAAACATCCATGCCCCGTTCCGAGGTCAGTATGTCGCCCTTGGCGTTGAAGGTAACCATGGCCAGCGGCGTGAGGGACAGTTCAGGTTCTTCCTCGGACGCGATGACATCCGCCGGGATCGAAATTGCCATGAATCCGATCAGTTCGTCGTCCTCGTACACCGGCACTTGAACCACCGTTACAGATTTGCGGGACACTGCCCCTAAATCCACGGTGGTCGCGGCCCGGATCGGGTTCGCTATGGCTGATTTGAACCAGGCCCTTTCCGAAAGGTCATAGACGCCGCCTGAGGACGAACACTCCATTTGCCCATCCACCTGAACAAAGCCCACAACCTCATAGTTGCGGGTGGCGTTCCGGTATTCGCGAAACAACTCGCTGCATTCCACAGGGTTATCACGGTACAGCCTGACCAATGCGCTCAGGGCATCCACGGCACCGAATGCTTCCTGCAGGACGCGCCGCTCGGCGGATGAGGCCTGTTCTGTCACCGCCAGCAGTGACAGTTCCGCGCTTGTCTGGTTCTGTCTGGAAATTTCCCAGGTCTGGACGATTGCGATCAACCCGATTGGCATCAGCGCGAGCGAGAGGAAGAACAGGACCCTGACCGCCAGCCCTTTCAGGAGGCTTCCGGAAAAGAACCCGGAAGTCATCGTCAGAAACTGGCGACCTTGGAGGCAGAGATAACGGACATCGTTGCATCGTCCGTCATTTCAAGCGACTCGTTTTCGCCATGCTCCATCAACTCTGCCAGCTGTGCCCTTGCTCGGTTGACCCTGCTTTTGATTGTCCCGACGGCAACGCCGCACATCTGGGCCGCTTCCTCGTAAGAGAAACCGGAGGCGCCGATCAACAGCAAGGCTTCGCGCTGTTCGACTTTCAGCTTGCCCAGCGCCTTGCGGAAATCGTTCATCTGCATGTGACCATCGTGTGCGGGTTTCTCTGCCAGGCTTTCGGTGAACACGCCGTCGACATCAGCGACTTCGCGTTTGGATTTCCTGCGAGACGAATAATAGGTGTTCCTGAGGATGGTAAAGAGCCACGCACGCATGTTCGTTCCCGGCTCGAACTTCTCGATATTTGTCCAGGCCTTCACCAGGGTGTCCTGCACCATGTCGTCAGCCAGTGACCCGTTCCGTGTCAAACTGATTGCAAATGCGCGCATGGCAGGCAGATGCTCCACCAGCTCGTCGCGGGGACTCTTGTCAGTCATTTTCGGAGCCGCGCTGAGATTCCTGCTGCTTCAACTTACTCAGCAAGTCCTTGAATCGATCCGGGATTCCTTCTTCCAGCGTCTCGTTGAAAACCTTCTTCAAATTCTCATCAATAACGCTTTCGCGATCCTCATTTTTCGCAGATTTCACAAACATACCTCTGGTTCTTCAACCTTAATCATAGATATTTTATACCCACACTGGAACTTAACCAGCGCGCGCGGCGTTTGGTTCCAAGATTTGTTAAATAAAGGACTGCCGAGATGAGTGATGCCAATGAGCCACGCAACATCAGTGATGAATTGGGAGAAAACATTCCATACCTGCGCAGATATTCCCGCGCGATGACCGGCAGCCAGCAAAGCGGTGACATGTTCGCCGCCGCAGCACTGGAAGCGATTCTGGCGGATCGGTCCGTTCTTGACGGCACCGATGTGAGAACAGGGCTGTTCAAGGTATTGTACGGCATCTGGGCCAGCGCGGGCGCACCGATCGAAGAAGGCGAAAGCGGTGCACGTGCCAAGGCGCAAGTCCGGCTTGCGACGCTCACCAACAATTCGCGCGAGGCATTGCTGCTTCATACCATCGAGGGTTTCTCCTTTTCTGCGATTGCCCAGATCATCGGCGTCGAGCAGGCAGAGGCCGAAGAGCTTGTCGAGATCGCGCGCCGTGAAATGGCGGACAGCGCGACAGGGTCGGTGATGATCATCGAGGATGAGGCAATCATCGCGATGGACATCGAAAGCATCGTGGCCGAGATGGGTCACCGGATCACCGGCGTGGCCCGCACCCGGAACGAGGCCGTTGCACTGGGCCGTCAGGATCCGCCCGATCTGATCCTGGCCGACATTCAGCTGGCGGACAATTCATCCGGCATCGACGCGGTGAACGACATTCTGACAGAGATGGGCACCCGCCCGGTGATCTTTATCACCGCCTTCCCCGAAAGGCTGCTGACCGGCGACAAGCCGGAACCGGCGTTCCTGATTTCCAAGCCCTACACGGTGGAGCAGGTTGTTTCATCCGTATCGCAGGCCATGTTCTTCTCCTCGACAGAGACGCTCAACGCCTGACCGTTTCGACAACCGAAAAATGAAAAAAGCCCCGCAGCCCTCTGCGGGGCTTTTCCTTTGCACGGAACATTTGGCCGCGCGCAACGTTAACTCCCAGACAAATGATCACAAAATCAAACAGGAGTAATGATATGGCGAACGTTACCAAAGCAATCCACAACAAGGACGGTGACGTCACGGTCGAGGACCTCTCCAAACAGTTGCAGGTGCTGAAAGACGACATTGCATCACTGACCTCCACGGTCGGAGCATACAGTCAGAACAAGGCAGCCGAAGTTCGCGACACCGCGCAATTGAAAGCGTCAGAACTGGGTGGTGCGGCGCAGGCACGGGCCAAGGAAACGCAAAAGCAGGCAGAGGATTTCATTCGCACCCAGCCTGCGACCGCAATCGGCATCGCCGCCGGCGCGGGGTTTCTGATCGGCCTGCTGACGGCACGCCGCTGAATGTTGGATCACCTCGCACAAAAAGCACAAGTGAAAGCCACCCAGGCCGCACAGACCGCTGTGCTTGGTCTGGGTGCTTCCTTGCTGCTTGTCGTTGGCCTTGGTTTTCTGACGGCCGCTTTCTGGATTTATCTGGCAACCGTATCGACCGCCCTGACCGCCGCGACGGTCATCGGCGGAATCTATTTCGGGGCGGGCCTGATCATGATCGCCATGATTTCAGCCAAGAACCGATCCGCCCGGCGGGAACTGGAAAGGTTGGAGTTGGCAAGACAACACAAGAGCGGTGATCTGCAGGGCACCCTGTATCAGATCATTTTGGCGTTCATGTCAGGGATACAGGCTGGTCAGAAAGGCCGTCGCGGATAGCGGCGATCAGTCCATGCGTGCTGAAGGGTTTGGACAGGTACACAGCATCGCGACGTCTTGGGAAATCCGGAGGCATTTCATCCGCGAGGATTAGCAGACGACCAACCGGTGCCATCCTGGAAAGCCATTCCAGTTCCGCCTCCGACTCCTCGGCGGAAATCGCAAAGGCAACGCAGGTCTGCTGCAGCCGGTCAGAATACACGGCCAACCCCTGTTCGAGGCTATCCAGAGTGTCGCATTCCACAACAGGCTTGCCCGCAAATTCGCCGACCAGCGCTTCGCAGATGTCGACGCGAACAAAGGGGTCGCGCTCGTAAACAAGGTAAAACATGGCAGTCTGACTTCCGGCCTAAAAACCACGACATACAGCAGAGCATCCAACACTGCATTAAACTATGACATAACGAGGTAGTGATCGAATGGCGACCAAATGCAAGAATTGTCCGCTCAGACAAAAGGACCTTTTTATCGCTCTTTCCTCGGACGAAGTCGATTTCATGGAGAAATTCAAAGCGGGTGAACTGACCATCGACCCGGGCACGCCGATCCTGATGGAAGGATCGAATGCACCCCAGCTGTTCACAGTTTTGTCAGGCATGGGTATCCGCGACAAAATGCTGGAAAACGGGGAGCGTCAGGTGGTGAGCTTCGTTTTTCCCGGAGAATTCCTTGGCCTTCAGGCCGGCCTGATGGGCAAGATGGGGCATTCCGTCGAAGCGCGGACGCGCATGCGGCTCTGTGTTTTCGACCGCTCTGAATTCTGGAACTTTTTCCGGTCCCACCCCAGCCGCGCCTTTGACATCACCTGGCTTGCCGCAATCGAGGAACATTTCCTGGGTGAAACCGTCGCGACGCTGGGCCAACGCACTGCCACGCAATCCCTGGCCTGGGCGCTGATCAAGGTCTACCAGCGCGGTCTGGCCCTGGGCATGGTCGAAAACAATCAGATGGCGCTGCCCTATACCCAGCGTGATCTTGCCGATGCGCTGGGTCTTTCCCTTGTTCACACCAACAAGACGCTCGCCAAGCTGCGAGAAGCGCAGTTGGTTTCCTGGAGCAACGGGTCACTGCACATCATGCAACCTGAAGAATTGGCCAGGCTTGGAATGACATCCTTTCACGCACTCCGGCCCAGACCGCTCATGTAATTTGACATCCCGGTGGTTAGGCTCTGGACCCATTGATTCTATATGCTCAGCGGCGATTTCACGAAATTTCAATGGTTTGGGGCGTGCAGCCAATAGTGGTTCTATTTGCAAGCGACCCAAGACGTTGAAATGAAGTGAAATCACCGCCCGTCGCTCCGAAGGAGCGCCGAGTCATGTTGGCACGCCTTTGGCGTGACGGGTTTGCCGGATTTTCCCGCAGCCAGCGGCGCATCTGCTTGAAATAGAACCACTATTCTTGCGCAGATGCTGCTTGTCTGCGAAAAAATCCGGCAAACTGTGTATATAGAATTAATGGGTCCAGAGCCTAGGGCCCTTGGACATTCATAGTCCACAGGCCCTGATCTACTCGGAGACTTCCACGATTTCATCTGCCACGACCGCGCCACGCTGCCCCATGGGTCTGGATGGGCCGACGGTTGAATCCTCCCAGGTCCGCAGTTCGATCTGGGCATTCAGTGACGCCCCGAACAACACCAGAAAGCTTGAGATCCACAGCCAGATCAGCATCGCGATTACCGCGCCGATGGACCCGTAAACCTGATTGTAATTGCCAAAATTCGCCACGTAGTAGGAAAAACCGAAAGACAGGATCGCCCAGGCGACAACCGCAAGAACGGCACCGGCAGACAGCCAGGGCAACCGCGCCGCCTTGCGGTTCGGGCCAAACCGATAAAGCACGCCGACACCAGCGAACAGAACGGCAATTGCGATCACCCAGCGGATCAGCTCGACCACCAATGTCCCGAAGGGACCCAAGGGAAAGAACGCCAACACAACCGGCGTCACGACAAGCGCCAGCATCGCGACGATTGCAACCACAACCAGCATGACAGTCAGCATGAGCGCACGCAAATAATGCCAGGCCGTGTTCCGGTTTCGTTGTTTATAGACGTTGTTGAGCCCGACCATCATCGCGCCGACACCTGCCCGCGCTGACCAAAGGGCAAAGAAGAGTGACAAAAGCCCCGCCCAGCCCAGCGTTTCGCTGCTGGCGGTGATCAGCGACGTGACCTGACCATTTAGGATCTCATAGACATCATTGGGCAGGAAACTGCGCATGTCCTCAAGCTGCGGCAGGACAACCGCCGGGTCCGAGATAAGCCCCAGAATGGCGATGACTGCAGCAAGAGCGGGGAACAACGACAGCATTGCAAAGAAGGCGACGCCGGCAGAAACAAGGGAAAGGTCGTTTTCCGCGACATCGCTCAGGCTCGCCTTGAATGCCTCCCAATACAATCGGGGACTTCTCGGCAGTTTGAGCGTTCCCATAAGCTATCCTTCCTCAACATCGTCGCGCACCTGCCCCCATGCAACGAGGCTGAAGATAATCGTCCCACCGATGATGTTACCAGCAAGAACCGGCACGAAAAACCCGAAGATAGCCTGCATGCCGGCCAGCTCGCCACGCAACAGCAACACGGCCATTTCGACGGAACCGGCAACAATATGCGTGAAATCACCCGCAGCGATCAGCCATGTGAACGTCAGTATCAGGAAAAAGGCTGCTTCGTCCGCCTGCGGCAGCATCCAGACGATGAGGGCAACAATCACCCCTGCGGGAATGGCGCGCCAGAAACTTTCCGATGCGGGCATCCCGGTGGCATGTTCCGACAGGGCCAGGATGGCCGCCATCGTCTCACCCGGAATGGCCGGGGTAAAGACGAACAGCGACGCCGCCGCAAAGGCCCCGATGACATTCGCGGTCAGCACGATCGTCCACAGCCGCGCCATGCAGAGCAGCGAATGCATGGACCTTTGATGCATGATCGGCAGAACGGTCGTGATGGTATTTTCCGTGAACAATTGCATTCGGCCCATGATCACGGCCAGAAAGCCAAGCGAATAGCCCAGATTCTCCAGCAGTGGCCGCCAGGACGCATCAGGCAGATGCGCCCTGAATATCGCCTCGCCCAGCACCGAGAGGCTGATCAGCATACCCGCGGCGATTCCTGACCAGATCAGGGATTTCTTGGTGCGGGCCAGTTCCTCTTCACCATCCCGCCGGATGACCTCATAGATCATCCGCGGCGACAATGCCGCCGCTTCGTTGACCGATTTCTCTTCCGCCGCGTCTTCGATTTCTTTTTCGCCGGGGTGATGCCGGATCAATGGCGCCATCGCGATCATCCTTTAACCGATTTCTGTGGGAACTAGTGCAGTTCTTCGATGTGGACAGCGCCTTTGCGCAATTAGCCTTCTTGCACCTGCCGCGTGGAGCTTTCAAAACAATGCTCAGCAAAGGAAGAATCCATGAAACCTCACTCCGACCGTCTTAGCGATGAAATCCGTGCAAGATTTGCACATGTCGACACCTGCCCGTTCTCGGGGCCGCGCATCTTCTTCGAGAACGCGGGCGGCGCGCTTACCCTGAAATCCGTGGTGGAGACTTCTGCAAAGTTCGCTGCGATCCCGGACAATCAGGGCCGGGACAACCTGGCATCTGCTGCACTGGTAAAGGTTATCGCCGACGCCAAGGCGGACATGGCCCTGTTCTTCAACGCGGCCTCGGGCCGTTTCTTTGTCGGTGAATCGGGGACCGAACTGCTGTTCAGGCTGATACGGACCGCAATCATGGGGCCTGCAAACCGCGGCGCGGTGATCGGATCAACGGTTGAGCATCCCGCGTCCCGCAGCGCGGCACAGCATTGGGCGCAGCAAGCGGGTGTTGAATACCTCAGCGTGCCGCACGACGACGCGACCGGCCAGGTCACGGCCGCCGCCTATCGCGATGTCATGCGCGAAGATGTCACTGTGGCGACCATCCTGCACACCTCGCCTGTCACAGGTATTGCCAACGATGTGGCCGCCATCGCCAGGGCGATCCGCGCCAAGGCACCGGATGCTTTCATCATCGTGGACGGCATCCAGCACGCCAGCCACGGGCAGGTCGACATCGCCGCCTATGACATCGACGGCTATGTCGTATCCCCTTACAAGATGTTCTCCCGGCACGGTTATGGCGTGGCCTGGGCCTCCGACAGGCTGACCGCGCTCAAGATCGAGACGCTTGCGGGCGGACCTCAGGGCAACTGGGAAATGGGCACCCGCGACACCGGGGCCTACGCCACGTTTTCAGATGTTGTGCACTATCTGGATTGGCTGGGCGGCGAGGTGTCGGACCAGACCGACACCCGAAGCCGGATCATCGCTGCCGGTGCCAGCATCCATGCCCATGAAAAGGCGCTGACGGATGCCCTGCTCTATGGCTTGGGCAACCTGCCCGGGCTCACCTCGCTGCCGGGTGTCACGATCCTGGGCGGGGCCGACAATGAAGATCGCGAGGGGCTTGTCTGCTTTGCGCTTGATCTGCTTCCCGCCGACCAGATCGTGGCAAACCTGAATGACAGCGGAATCCGCACCCACATCCGCCGCGCCGATCACTATTCGGGGAATGTCCTGACCCCGCTTGGCCTTGACGCTGCGGTGCGTGTCTCGCTTTGTCACTACAACACCCTCGCGGAAGTCCGGGCGCTGTTGCTGGCCATGCAAGAGATGACCTTGCCAATCGTCTCAGACCAGTGAACGATGCAGGCATGAACACATCGCTCCTCACTGCCATCTCTGCCAAGCGTGATGATCTCATCGCGCTGACCCAGGACCTGATCCGCATTCCCACCCTGAATCCGCCGGGCCGGGACTATCGCCTGATCTGCGAATATCTGGACAACCGCCTGCGCAAACATGGTTTCGAGACGGAACTGATCCGGGCCACCGGCACGCCCGGCGACAGCGACAAATATCCGCGCTGGAACATCGTCGCCCGGCGCGAGGGTACGCGGCCCGGCGACTGCATCCACTTCAACAGCCACACAGACGTGGTGGAGGTCGGCGCGGGCTGGACATTCGATCCCTTCGGCGGTGATGTCGCCGATGGCAAGATTTACGGACGCGGTGCATGCGACATGAAAGGCGGGCTGGCCGCCTCCATCATCGCGGCTGAGGCCTTTATCGAAACGCATCCCGACTTCGCAGGTGCGATTGAGATTTCAGGTACGGCAGACGAGGAAACCGGCGGCTACGGCGGCGTCGCCTACCTGGCAGAGCAGGGCTATTTCAACCCGAGCCGCGTTCAGCACGTCATCATCCCCGAACCGCTGAACAAGGACCGCATCTGCCTGGGCCATCGCGGTGGCTGGTGGGCCGAGATCGAGACAAAGGGCGAAATCGCCCATGGCGCGATGCCATTTCTGGGCGATTGCGCCGTCCGCCACATGGGCGCGGTCCTGCAGGAGTTCGAGGACAAGCTGTTTCCCGCGATGGCTGCCCGCTATACCGACATGCCGGTCGTGCCTGAAGGCGCGCGGCAATCGACGATGAACATCAACTCCATCCACGGCGGAGAGGCCGAACCGGAGGAAGGTTTCACCGGCCTGCAGGCCCATTGCGTCCCCGACAGCTGCCGCATCGTGATCGACCGGCGGTTCCTGATCGAAGAGCCGCTGGATCAGGTCCGGGGTGAGGTCATGAGCCTATTGGAAGGGTTGCGCGCGACACGTGCCAATTTTGACTTTGAGCTGACCGAGCGGAACTCGGTCCTGCCCTCCATGACGGACCGTGACGCGCCGGTGGTTCGTACCGTGGCAGACGCCATCGAACAGGTCATGGGCAAGGCGCCTGAATATGTCGCCTCGCCCGGCAGCTATGACCAGAAACACATCGACCGGATCGGCACCCTGAAGAACTGCATCGCCTACGGGCCGGGGGTGCTGGAATTGGCCCACAAACCCGACGAATGGATCGGCATAGATGACATGATCGACAGTGCCATGGTCATGGGTGCCGCGATGGAAAGCCTGCTGCTGAAGGGTTAACCGTCAAAGGCGGTCGCGGCGCCGATGGCCAGCCCATCGACAATTGCCGTCAGCGCCGCGCCCCGGTGGATCTCTGCATTCGGAAGGCGCATGCACAGGGCGTTTTCGACCACCTGCATCAGGCTGGAGCCGCCGACAAAGATCACCTTGTCGACCTGTTCCGGCGCAACCCCTGCCGTGACCATCGCATCAGAAGCCGCCGTGCCGATTTCATCCGCAAGCGGGGCCAGCCGCGCCGTCATCCAATCCGCAGGCAAGGGCAATGTGGCACCGGGTTTCAGCATCCCGACCTTGACCACCGGGTCGGCGACCCCCGGCGTATTCGCCATGATCTTTCCCGCCTCGACGGCAAAGGCGAGATCATGGCCCAATTTATCTTCCAGCACCTTGACCAGACGGCCCAGCCGCTTGGGATGCACCGCAAATTTCTCCAGCTCCGCCGCCGCTTTGCGGGTATCGGGGCCATAGAGAAACGGGATCTTGGCCCAGGTGGCGAGGTCATTGAAGATGGCATTCGGCGCGATATGCGTGTCATCGCCAAAGGCATGGCGGATCGGACTGCCCATGCCGAGCTGCGGCATGACCCGCCCGATACTCAGATGGCGGTCGAAATCGGTGCCGCCGATGCGCACGCCGTGGCTGGCCAGAATGTCGATCTCTGCCGTGCCCTTCTGCCGGAACAGCGTGAAATCCGACGTGCCGCCACCAATGTCCACGATCAACGCCAGATCGCCGGGGGCCAGCACCTCGCGGTTTGCCAGTGCCGCCGCCTCCGGCTCGTTCATGAACCGCACCTCTGAAAACCCCGCGCGGCGGTAGGCTTCTGTCAGGTCCAGCAATGCCTGAGCGTCGCGCCTGGCATCGGCGGAATGAAACCGGACCGGCCGCCCGGAAAGCGCCCGATCAAACTGAAATCCGGTTGCCGCTTCGGCCCTTGATTTCAGCGCGGCCAGGAAACGTGCGACGATATCGATGAAATCCAGCCGCTCGCCCAGCAGCATCCTGCTTTCGCGCATCAGCCTTGTGCCCAGCAGGCTTTTCAGCCCGCGCATATAGCGCCCCTCATCACCCGCAAGCAGGGCGGCGCTCGCCCGCTCGCCCACCACCATCTGGCCTGCCTCGAAATCGAAAAAGACCGCTGTCGGCACGGTCTGCGCATCGGCTTCCAGCGGAATCAAATGCGGTCTGCCATCCACGAGGATCCCGGCGGCAGAATTCGATGTGCCGAAATCTATACCCAATGTCGCTGACATGCCGTCGCCCGCCCCTGAATCAAAGGTCGCTGACTAAGCGGTCCGTGAATGAATGGCAATTGACCGATTAAGAACGCTGGCAAGAAGTCTGCGATTTGGCTAGCCTTTCGCCATAATCAAAAGGGAGACCACCCATGTTCCACCTTCGCCACTTGCTGCTTGGCGTCAGCACCGCCGCCCTGATGGCAGGCGCGGCTGTTGCCAAGGACGACATCACCGTCGCGCTGCAACTTGAGCCGCCTCACCTTGACCCCACATCAGCTGCTGCCGGCGCCATCGATTCCGTGCTCTATTCCAATGTGTTCGAGGGGCTGACGCGTTTCATGTCCGACGGCTCCGTCGTGCCGGGCCTCGCCGAAAGCTGGGAAATTTCCGAAGACGGTCTGACCTATACCTTCAAGCTGCGCGAAGGCGTCACCTTTCACGACGGCACCACCATGGACGCAGAGGATGTGAAATTCAGCCTCGACCGCATCAATGCCGAGGACAGCGCAAATGCGCAAAAGGCACTTTACTCAGCCATCTCCGAAGTCAACGTGATCGACCCCGCGACAGTCGAGGTCAAGCTGAGCGAGCAGAACGGCAGCATGCTGTTCAACCTTGCCTGGGGTGACGCGGTGATCGTGGCGCCCGAAAGCATCGACAACATCAAACAGCAGCCGATCGGGACCGGCGCCTTCAAGTTCGACAGCTGGACGCAGGGCGACAAGATCGTGCTGTCGAAGAACCCCGATTACTGGGGCACGCCCGCGCAACTTGAATCGGCAACATTCAAGTTCATCTCCGACCCCACCGCCGCCTTTGCCGCGATGATGGCCGAGGATGCGGATGTCTTCGCAGGCTTCCCCGCGCCGGAGAACCTGCCCCAGTTCGAGGCTGATCCGCGCTTTCAGGTCATTGTAGGATCGACCGAAGGTGAGACTATTCTCTCCACCAACAACACCCGCGCGCCTTTTGACAACGTGAAAGTGCGCGAGGCGATGGCTCATGCGATTGACCGGCAGGCGATCATCGACGGCGCGATGTTCGGCCTTGGCACGCCCATCGGCACACATTTCGCCCCCCACAACCCGGCCTATGTCGATCTGACCTCGCTGAGCGCATATGACCCCGAAAAGGCCAAGGCGCTGTTGGCCGAAGCAGGGTTCCCGGACGGGTTCGAAACCACGCTGCACCTGCCGCCCCCCTCCTACGCCCGGCGCGGCGGAGAGATCATCGCGGCGCAGCTCGCAGAAGTGGGCATCAAGGCAGAAATCACCAACGTCGAATGGGCGCAGTGGTTGGAAACCGTGTTCAAGGGCAAGGATTTCGGCCTGACCATCGTCAGCCATACCGAGCCGATGGACATCGGGATCTATGCCAACCCCGACTATTACTTCCAGTATGACAACCCCGATCTGCAAGCGCTGATGGCCGATCTGAACCGCACCACCGACCCGGACAAGCGGAACCAGATGCTGGGCGATGCGCAGCGGATGATCTCGGAGGCTTACGTGAATGGCTACCTGTTCCAGCTGGCCCTGCCGACGGTGGCCAAAGCCGGGATCGAAGGCCTGTGGGAAAACGCCCCGACCCAGGCGACCGACCTGACGGCCGTTCACTGGACCGAATGATCTGACGACAAAGCAAAAGGCCCCTGCATCGGCGGGGGCCTTTTCATGTCCGGCGCTGAGCTGCGAACAGCATATGCTCAATCGACGATGAAAATGCCCGTGCTCTTCGACTTGTGCTCGGGCTCCACGTGAATGGTGATCTGCGCCTCGCCAAGTTCGGACCGCAACCTGTTCTCCACACGGTCGCAAATCTCATGCGCCTCAAAGACAGAGGTCTCTCCCGGCACCACGAGATGAAAGTCGATAAAGGTGAGCGCGCCAGCGTGCCGGGTGCGCAGGTCGTGCGCCTGCGTCGCGCCGCCCGCTTCGGTCGCGATGATTTCCCTGATCTGGTCCAGCTCGCTCTCCGGCACCGCTTCGTCCATCAGACCGCTCAGCGATTCCTTGACCACCTTCGAGCCGGACCAGAGGATATTCAGCGCCACCGCCACGGCCATCAACGGGTCCAGCACCCAAAGGCCGGTGGCAAAAGCCAGCAATATCCCGAATGCAACGCCGAATGACGTCAACACATCGGTAAAAAGATGCCTGCCATCCGCCACCAGCGCGGGCGATTTGTACCGACGCCCCCGCGTCACCAGCAGCCAGGCCCAGACACCGTTAAGCGCGGTGGCACCAAGATTGATCAACAGCCCCTCGATCGGCGCATCCAGCACACGGGGGGATGCAAAGGCGGCATAGGCCTGGTTCAGGATGATCAGGGCGGCGACGATGATCATCACCCCCTCCAGCACCGCGCTGAAGAACTCGGCCTTGTGATGACCGAAGGGATGGTTCGAATCCGGGGGCCGCGCCGCAATTCGGATCGCGATCAGTGCGGCAATGGCCGTGGCCACGTTCACAGTGCTTTCCAGAGCATCGGAAAACAGCGCGACAGAGCCGGTAACCCAATAGGCAATCGCCTTGAGCAGCAGCACGACAATGCCAATCGCAATACTGCCTGTGGCCAGTTTCATCGTGGGGCTCATCGCGCGGTCTCTTGTATTTGTCTGTCGCAGGGTGCGACGGATCAGGTCAGGGCTTCAACCAGAACGATCAGGCCCGCCATTGCGGCGGCCCCGCCCAGCGCAGACAGGGCGATCCAGCGTTTGCGCGGCGGACGCACAATCGTCGTCTCGTTGCTCTGCCGCAAAAGCGCCGCTTCCACCAGACCCGGCAAACGTGGCCCAAACCGCGCCAGCACCTGCGCCGTGCTGGCAAGATCGCTGAGCACCGCCCTCGGGCCGAGGGATTTGGAAATGTAATTGGTCACAATCGGGCTTGCCACTTCCCAGATGTTGATATGCGGGTTCAACGAACGTGCGACTCCTTCGACCACCACCATCGTCCGTTGCAGCAGGATCAGTTCGGTCCGGGTTTCCATCCCGAACCGCTCCGTCACTTCAAAGAGATAGGTCAACAGCCGCGCCATGGAGATCCGCGTGGCATCCATGCCAAAGATCGGCTCGCCCACCGCGCGCAGGGCGCGGGCGAATTCGTCGACATCCTTGTCGGCAGGCACATATCCCGCCTCGAAATGTACCTTGGCCACACGCATGTAATCGCGGCGGATGAACCCATAGAGGATCTCGGCATAGACGCGGCGGGTATAGGCGTCGATATGGCCCATGATCCCGAAATCATAGGCGATGATATCACCGTTCGGCGCCACCTTGAGGTTCCCCTGGTGCATGTCGGCGTGAAAGAAGCCGTCGCGCAGCGCATGGTTCAGGAACAATTGCAGCACCCGGTTGCTCAGCGCCACCCTGTCATGGCCGGCGGCATCAATGGCGTCATTGTCGCCCATCGACACGCCATCCGCCCAACCCAGGGTCATCACCCGCCGCGCCGAAAGGTTCCACTTGATTGCTGGCAGCTGGAATCCTTCATCATCCTTGGTGTTGGCGGCGAATTCCGACGCCGCAGCGCTTTCCAGCCTCAGATCCAGCTCGCCCCGCACGACACCATCGAAATGCTCGATCACATCCATCGGGCGCAGGCGGCGCGAACCGGGAGAGAACATTTCAACCATGCGGGCCGCCAGATAGAAGGCATCGACATCCTTGCGGAAGGCGCGTTCGATGTTCGGGCGCAACACTTTGACTGCAACCTGCTCGCCCGTATCCGCCAAAGTCGCCTTGTGCACCTGCGCGATGGAGGCCGCGGCCACCGATTCGCTGAAATCGGAGAACAGATCACTCACCGGCTCGCCCAGCTCACGCTCCACCTCGGCCTTGGCTTCTTCGATGGAAAAGGGCGGCAGCTTGTCCTGCAACACGCGCAACTGCACTGCAAGCTCATCGCCCACCACATCGGGACGGGTGGACAGGACCTGCCCGAACTTGATGTAGGCCGGTCCCAGCGCCGTCAGCGCGCGGGTCGCAGGCGGCATCGACGGATCGCCCTTGTAGCCCAGCCATTTGAACGGCAGGCCAAGCGCACGGGCCACAAACCGCAGGGTCGGCGTCGCCTCGAAAGCATCCAGCACCAGGTTCATCGCACCTGTCCGCTCAAGCGTGGCACCGGTGCGGATCAACCGCCATATGTTATGGGGCCCACGCACCTAAAGCTTCCAGCCTGAATGTAGGGCGGCAATGCCCATGGTCAGATTTCGGTACTTGGCCTGTTCGAATCCCGCGGCGCGAACCATGTCCAGAAACGTCTCCTGGTCGGGGAAGTTGCGGATCGATTCCACCAAGTACTGATAGCTGTCGCGGTCGTTGGCAATGACCTGCCCCATGCGCGGGATCACGTTGAAACTGTAAAGATCATAGGCCTTTTGCATCATCGGGTTCGGCAACTGGCTGAACTCCAGCACCATCAGCCGCCCGCCGGGACGCAGCACGCGGTAGGCCTCGTTCAGCGCCTCTTGCGGGCGCGTCACGTTCCGAATGCCAAAGCTGATGGTATAGACGTCAAAGCTGTTGTCGTCGAAGGGCAGGTTCATCGCGTCGCCGACAACCCAGTCCAGACTGTCGGCCAATTGCTCTGCCTCGGCGCGCTTGCGTCCCTCGACCAGCATCCCTTCGGTCAGATCGCAGACGGTGGCATGCCCCTGTCCTGCACGTTTGAGGAACTTGAACGAAACGTCACCCGTGCCACCCGCCACATCCAGCAGCCGCTGCCCGGCGCGCGGGGCAAGCCAATCCATCATCGCCTCTTTCCAGATGCGGTGGATGCCCATGCTCATCACGTCGTTCATGATGTCATATTTGTTCGCCACATCGGAAAACAGGCTGCGGACCATTCCGGCCTTGTCATCTTCGCGCACGGTCTGCGCACCGAAATGCGTGGTCTTGTCTGTCATGATCAGCGTCCCGATATTATCAAGGCGGAGATATAGCCTAGACACGCAGGATACAAACCGCCAATTGCCGCAGGCCCCGACTGCCCGTGAAAAGGAGGCCAGATGCCCGAACTGCCAGAAGTCGAAACCGTGCGCCGTGGCCTTGCTCCGGCGATGGAAGGCATTGTGATCGAACGGGCGCAGGTGAACCGCCCCGACCTGCGCTGGCCCTTTCCCGCCGGAATGGCCGAAAGGCTGACGGGGCAGCTGGTCGAGCGCCTGCGCCGCCGGTCAAAATACATACTGGCCGATCTCGCATCGGGGGAATCGCTGTTGATCCACCTCGGGATGTCGGGCCGCATGCTGGTTTCCGGTGACCCGCTCGGCCAATTTGTGCACAGCCATCCCGCGCCCGAAAAACACGACCACGTGGTGCTGCACATGGCCAATGGCGCGCGGATCACCTTCAACGACCCGCGCCGCTTTGGCGCGATGGACCTGATGCAGACCGCCCGGGCCGATCAGCACAAGCTGCTGGCCATTCTGGGGCCGGAACCCCTGGGCAACACCTTCAACGAGGCGCATCTGATTGCCGCGCTGAAGGGGCGCAACACGCCGATCAAATCCGCGTTGCTGGATCAGCGCATCGTCGCGGGATTGGGAAATATCTATGTCTGCGAAGCGCTTTACCGCGCCCGCATCCATCCCGCCCGCAAGGCCGGCCGCATCTCGGCCGCGCGGATTGCCACCGTGGTTCCGATCATCCGCAACGTGCTTTCAGAGGCGATCGAGGCTGGCGGATCCTCCCTGCGCGACTTTCGTCAGGCGGATGGCGAACTGGGGTATTTCCAGCACAATTTTGATGTCTACGGGCGCGAAAACGCCCCCTGTCGCACCCCGGGCTGCGGCCAGGTCATAAGACGTATCGTGCAGTCCGGACGCTCTTCGTTCTATTGCGCTGAATGTCAAAGATAGCTTGAAACGTATTTTGCCCGTGTTATGCGTGGCGACCTGAGCGCAACGATAGAGAGACCCTCTGATGGCATACGAAACGATCATCGTGGATGTGGAAAACCATGTGGCGCTTGTCACGCTGAACAGACCTGATGCCCTGAACGCGTTGAACGATGTTCTGATGTCCGAGCTTGCCGACGCGCTGAAGGGTGCGCAGGACAATGAGAAGGTCCGCTGCATCATCATCACCGGCTCTGAAAAAGCTTTCGCCGCGGGTGCCGATATCGCCATGATGCGCGACAAGACATTCGTCGAAGCCTTTTCCGGCGATCTTTTCACACCCGAAACCGAACAGATCATGCGCGTCCGCAAGCCCATCATCGCTGCCGTATCCGGCTATGCGCTGGGTGGCGGCTGCGAACTGGCGATGATGTGCGACTTCATCATCTGCTCCGAAACGGCGAAGTTCGGCCAGCCCGAGATCAACCTTGGCGTCGTGGCCGGGATCGGCGGAACCCAGCGGCTGACCCGCCTTGTCGGCAAATCCAAGGCGATGGACATGAACCTGACCGGCCGCTTCATGGATGCAGAAGAGGCCGAACGTTCCGGCCTGGTCTCGCGGGTTGTCCCGGTAAAGAAGCTGATGGAAGAAGCCATGAGCGCCGCCGCAAAGATCGCGGAGAAATCCATGATCTCCGTCATGGTGGTCAAGGAGGCGGTCAACCGCGCCTACGAAGTGCCGCTGCGCGAAGGGCTGTTGTTTGAACGCCGGATGTTCCACTCGCTGTTCGCGACCGAAGACCAGAACGAAGGCATGTCCGCCTTCCTTGAAAAGCGCGAAGCACAGTTCAGGGACAAGTAAGGCTGTCCTGCTTCGGATGGCCCGCCAACCGGCCGGTGCCTTGCAATTGCCTGATCGCCGCCGCGCCATTGTGGCCTGACGTTCCGATGGCTTTACAACCGGCTGCATTTCCCGCTATAGCCCGCCCAATACATGCGCGTGCAGCCCGCTCTGGCTAGAATCACCTTCCCGGTACATCCGGCACGGGTTTGGCGTCACGCGCCTTGAACCGAAATTGAAAAAACCGAAGGCTGATCCTCATGGCAAACACAGAACAATCCAAGAAGCGCGCACGTCAGAACGAAAAGCGTTTCCAGATCAACAAGGCGCGTCGTTCGCGCATCCGCACGTATCTGCGCAAGGTCGAAGAAGCGATCGCTTCCGGCGACAAGACAGCAGCGACCGAAGCGCTGAAAACAGCACAGCCCGAGCTGATGCGCGGTGTGACAAAGGGTGTGTTTCATAAAAACACCGCATCGAGAAAAATGTCGCGCCTCGCGGCACGGGTCAAAGCGCTGGCTTGATTTTCAGGGTTCTCGCGAACCGAATCGACTATCTGCTTGAATCAAAAGGCGTCGCATAGCGGCGCCTTTTTTCGTGCCTGAGGTCTCAAAAAATCAATATAGATTCTTTCCCGACAAAAAAGTGAGTCAAGTCGGAAGATATGTTGAAGCGCGACCTCTGTCCTTGCTACCTACATAGAGCGATTCATTTCGCGTGGGGGGACAGGCCCTGTAAATAGGCACTTTCGGAATCGGATAGTATCTATTTTGGGACGCGGGTGGATGTGGTTTGGTCACGTCACACCCGTATTGCGAATGCTGCTGCTAGCGCGTTTGCCCTGTCCGTTTTGATACGGACGGCTTTTGCCAAGACCGATGCACCTGGCTGCAGCGATTGGCGAAATCCTTGTTTGAAAGGTCCAGATGCTTGGGTCGGTTTCCGTTTGGGACCGGACAATCGATCTGTGTTCTGGATTGTGTGTAGTGCCGGACTGCTCCGGCGCTTGTTAGAAACCTGGCTGGGGACGAGTTAGAGAAAATGACGCAGGATCAATGGGGCGAGATCAGACAAAGGCTGCTGAAAACAGTTGGACAGAACAACTTCACAACCTGGATTGAACCGATGGTTGCGGGCAAGGTGGCAAGCGGAATCGCGACATTGCATGTCCCGACAAACTTTTTCGGCAACTATGTCAGCCAGAATTTTTCGGATCTGATCCTGCATGAGATCAACGCCGAGGGCATCGAGGTTTCCCGCCTGAATTTCGCGCTGCAGCCCCGCGTTGCAAATGACGCCGCCAAACCTTCGGACCCGCCCCGCAAACCTGCCGTGGCCGCCACGGCCAGCGCCACCAGCGTCATGGCAACGGCCCCGCTCGACCCCAGGTTCAGCTTTGACAATTTTGTCGTCGGCAAACCCAACGAACTGGCCCATGCAGCCGCCAAACGAGTGGCTGAGGGCGGCCCCGTGACCTTCAACCCGTTGTTTCTCTATGGTGGTGTCGGCCTGGGCAAGACCCACCTGATGCATGCCATCGCCCGCGAACTGGCCGAACAGAAACCCCAGATGAACGTCCTTTATCTGTCGGCCGAACAGTTCATGTATCGTTTCGTTCAGGCATTGCGCGACCGCAAGATGATGGACTTCAAGGAAATTTTCCGCTCCGTCGATGTGCTGATGGTCGATGACGTGCAGTTCATCGCCGGCAAGGACAGCACCCAGGAAGAATTCTTTCACACCTTCAACGCCCTTGTGGACCAGCGAAAGCAGATCATCATTTCTGCCGATCGTGCGCCCGGAGAGATCAAGGATCTGGAAGACCGTGTGAAATCCCGACTGCAATGCGGTCTGGTCGTGGACCTGCACCCCACAGACTACGAACTGCGCCTGGGCATCCTGCAAAGCAAAGTCGAAGGGCAGCGCGAAAACTATCCCGATCTTGAGGTCGAGGATGGCGTGCTTGAATTCCTCGCCCACCGGATCACCTCCAACGTCCGGGTCCTTGAAGGCGCCCTGACACGTCTGTTCGCCTTCGGCTCCCTTGTCGGTCGCGAGATCAACATGGAGCTGACCCAGGACTGCCTGGTGGACGTATTGCGCGATTCCGAACGCAAGATTTCCGTCGAGGAGATTCAGCGCAAGGTCTCCGAGCACTACAATATCCGGCTGAGCGACATGATCGGGCCGAAGCGGCTGCGCAGCTATGCCCGCCCGCGTCAGGTGGCCATGTACCTGTGCAAACTGATGACCAGCCGCTCCCTGCCGGAGATCGGACGCCGGTTTGGCGGGCGTGACCATACCACGGTCATGCATGGCGTCCGCCGGATCGAAGAGCTGAAAACGACAGATGACCAGATCGCCGAAGATCTGCAACTGCTGCGCCGCGCGCTGGAGTCCTGAACGCGGTATCAATGTCACGGCTGTCAGGTGATTGAGGGGCCCTTGCGGCCCCTCTTGCATTTGGCCCGCCAAAGCATGAAAAGTCTTGTTAAAACGAGGGAACCGGGTAGTTTGCCCCTCCCGACGGGTCTGACGGAGAAGCCATCATGAAATTCAGCATCGAACGCGCCGCATTGCTCAAGGCGGTCAGCCAGGCCCAATCGGTTGTCGAACGGCGCAACACCATTCCGATCCTCGCCAACGTGCTGATCGAGGCCGAAGGCAGCGATGTGTCCTTTCGCGCCACCGACCTGGATATCGAAGTGGTGGACAAGGTTGGCGCCCAGGTGGAACGCGCCGGTGCCACAACGGTATCGGCAACCCTGCTGCATGAAATCGTCCGCAAATTGCCCGATGGCGCATTGATCAACCTGACCGCAGACACCGCGGCCGGCCGCCTGACGGTGGAAGCGGGCCGCTCCAATTTCAGCCTCGCCACCCTGCCCCGCGAGGATTTTCCGGTGATGGCATCGTCTGAGTACGCCTCGAACTTCAGCGCGCCCGCACCCGTGCTGCGCCGCCTTTTCGACAAGTCGAAATTCGCCATCTCCACCGAAGAAACCCGGTACTACCTGAACGGCGTCTATATGCATATCGCCGACGGCGATGGCGGCAAGATGCTGCGCTGCGTGGCCACGGACGGTCACCGGCTCGCCCGGATCGACGCCGACATGCCCGAGGGGGCAGCAGAGATGCCCGGCGTCATCGTGCCCCGCAAGACGGTCGGTGAACTGCGCAAGCTGCTGGAAGACGACGACATGAAAATCGCCGTATCCGTGTCAGAGACCAAGGTCCGCTTTGCCACTCCGGAGATCACCCTGACTTCCAAGGTCATCGACGGCACGTTCCCCGACTACACCCGCGTGATCCCGCAGGGGAACACCCGCAAGATGGAAGTGGACGCCGCCGAATTCGCCCAGGCCGTGGATCGGGTCGCCACTGTCAGCTCCGAACGCTCCCGCGCGGTCAAGCTGCAACTGGACGAAGATCGCCTGATCCTCTCGGTGAATGCCCCCGACAGCGGCGCCGCCGAGGAAGAGCTTGCCGTGGCTTACGGCGACGAGCGTCTGGAGATCGGGTTCAACGCGAAATACCTGCTGGAGATCGCAAGCCAGGTGGACCGGGAGAACGCCGTGTTCCTGTTCAACTCATCGGGTGACCCGACACTGATGCGCGAAGGCAATGACATGTCGGCCGTCTATGTTGTCATGCCAATGCGTGTGTGACGCGCCGGAGTTTTCGAAAACTCCGGCCCGATATTTTTGAAGATATCGGCGCTGACCCATGACCGGATTGTTCCTGTCCCAACTCACATTGTCCCACTTCCGGTCGCACCGGCGCAGCGTGATCGACTGCGACGCGCGACCGGTGGCGCTGCACGGGCCCAATGGGGCGGGCAAAACCAATATCCTTGAAGCGGTCTCGTTGTTCTCTCCCGGGCGCGGATTGCGCCGCTCCAGCGCGCAGGACATGACACGCAGGCCTGAGGCGCTGGGTTGGAAGGTCACCGGCATTCTGCACGCCCAGCGTCAGGTGCATGAGGTCGAAATCTGGTCGGAAAACGGGGCCGCGCGCCAGACCCGGATAGATGCCAAAGCCGCAGCCCAGAACACGCTGGGCCGGATTGCGCGGGTGCTCTGGCTGGTGCCGGCAATGGACAGGCTCTGGATCGAAGGCGCAGATGGCCGCAGACGGTTCCTGGACCGCATGACGCTCAGCTTCCTGCCCGATCACGGGGACCAGACCCTGCGCTATGAAAAGGCGATGCGTGAACGCAACCGGCTGCTCAAGGATATGGTGCGCGAACCCTCCTGGTATCTGGCCCTGGAAAACGCCATGGCCGAAGCCGGTGCCGCGATCCACGCCAACAGGCTGAACGCGCTGCAGGCCATCGCCCAGGCCCAGGAACAGGCCGAAACCGCATTTCCCACCGCCACGCTGGAACTGCTCTGCGACATTCCCGACACCGCCGAGGGCCTGCGCCAGGCACTGGCCGACAACCGGATGCGTGACCTGTCCGCCGGACGCACCCTGATCGGCCCCCACCGCGCTGACCTGAATGGCGTCTATGCAGCCAAGGATGTCCCAGCCAGGGATTGCTCCACCGGAGAGCAGAAGGCGCTGCTTGTCTCGCTCATCCTCGCCAATGCCCGCGCACTCGCAGCCGACTTTGGCGCGCCGCCCCTGCTGCTGCTGGACGAAGTCGCAGCCCACCTCGATACAACCCGCCAGGCGGCCCTGTATGATGAGATCACCGCGCTTGGATCGCAGGCCTGGATGACGGGAACCGGGGTGGAACTGTTCACGGAACTCGGCGACCGTGCCCAGATTCTGGAAGTGACAGAGGTCGACGGTATGTCGGCCGTCAGGAGATCATGATGACCATCCCTTATTATGACCTCCTGCTTTATGCCGGTGCGATGGTGGCGCTGTTTGTCACCCCCGGCCCGGTCATGGTGGCGATGATGGCGCGGGCGATGTCGGGCGGCTTTCGCGCGGCCTGGCCCCTGGCCCTTGGTGTGTCGATCGGTGATCTGCTCTGGCCGCTTGTGGCTGCGCTGGGGATCACCTGGATTCTTGCGGTATTCGATGTCTTCATGGTCGTCCTGCGCGCTGTGGCCTGCCTTGTCTTTCTGGTGATGGGCTTCCTGCTGATCCGCCACCGGGATGCCGCACCGGACCGCGACAGCCGCCTGACACGGCCTGGCATGTGGGCCGGGTTCATCGCCGGTGTCATCGCGATCCTGGGCAATCCCAAGGCGGTGCTTTTCTATGTCGGGGTCCTGCCGGGCTTCTTCGACCTGCGCAATGTCACCTGGCAGGACCTGGCTGCAATCGTCGCGATTTCGGTCGTCGTGCCCCTGATAGGCAACCTGACCCTGGCCGCTTTCGTCAGTCATATCCGAAGCCTTCTGACCAATCCCCGCACCCTGCGCCGGATCAACGTGGTATCCGGTACGCTGCTGATCTGCGTGGGCCTTTTGATCCCGTTGATCTGACACAAAATCTTGTGTCAGGCGCGTGACATTCTTCGCTGAAAACACTATAAATCGGGCAAAAGAAAAAGGTTTTCCTGAATGTCCGAAACTGAGCAGATGCCGGAAGAATACGGCGCGAATTCCATCAAGGTTCTCAAAGGCTTGGAGGCGGTTCGAAAGCGTCCCGGCATGTACATCGGGGATACCGATGACGGCTCTGGTCTGCACCACATGGTCTACGAGGTCGTGGACAACGGCATTGACGAGGCGCTGGCCGGTCACGCGGACGCCGTGACCGTCACGATCCACGACGATTCCTCGGTTTCCGTCAGCGACAATGGCCGCGGGATTCCCGTCGGCATCCACGAGGAAGAAGGCGTTTCCGCCGCCGAAGTCATCATGACCCAGCTACACGCAGGCGGTAAATTCGACAGCAACAGCTACAAGGTGTCAGGCGGCCTGCACGGCGTGGGTGTGTCGGTGGTCAACGCGCTTTCCGACTGGCTGGAATTGCGGATCTGGCGCGAGGGCAAGGAACATGTGGCCCGCTTTGAGGGCGGCTTCACCAAGGAACATCTCAGCGTGGTTGGCCCCACGGACCGTACCGGCACCGAAGTCCGCTTCATGGCCTCGACCAACACCTTCTCCAACCTCGAATACAGCTTTGAAACGCTGGAAAAACGCCTGCGCGAACTGGCGTTTCTGAACTCCGGCGTGCGGATCATCCTGCGCGACGAACGGCCTGTGGAAACCCTGCAGACTGAGCTGTTCTACGAAGGCGGCGTGAAAGAGTTCGTGAAGTACCTGGACCGGCACAAGTCGTCCGTCATGCCCGAACCGATCTTCATCACCGGCGAAAAGGACGACATCGGTGTCGAGGTCGCGATGTGGTGGAACGACAGCTATCACGAGAACGTCCTGCCCTTTACCAACAACATCCCGCAGCGCGATGGCGGCACCCATATGGCGGGCTTTCGCGGTGCCCTGACCCGGACCATCAACAACTATGCCCAGTCCAGCGGCATCGCGAAGAAGGAAAAGATCAACTTCACCGGTGATGACGCTCGCGAGGGGCTGACCTGTGTCTTGTCCGTCAAGGTGCCGGACCCCAAGTTCAGCAGCCAGACCAAGGACAAGCTGGTCTCTTCCGAGGTGCGCCCCGCCGTCGAAGGGCTGGTGAACGAAAAGCTGGCCGAATGGTTCGAGGAGAACCCCAACGAGGCCAAGATCGTCGTCGGCAAGATCATCGAGGCCGCCCATGCCCGCGAGGCGGCGCGCAAGGCGCGCGACCTCACCCGCCGCAAGACCGCGATGGACGTGAATTTCCTGGCCGGAAAGCTCAAGGACTGCTCCGAGAAAGATCCCTCCAAGACCGAAGTCTTCCTTGTCGAGGGTGACAGCGCCGGTGGATCGGCCCAGACCGGCCGCGACCGGCAGACCCAGGCGATCCTGCCGCTCAAGGGCAAGATTCTCAACGTGGAACGTGCCCGTTTCGACCGGATGCTGGGCAGCCAGGAGATTGGCAACCTGGTCATGGCGCTCGGCACCGGGATCGGACGCGATGAATTCAACCTGAGCAAGCTGCGCTACCACAAAATCGTCATCATGACCGACGCCGACGTGGACGGTGCGCATATCCGTACCCTGCTGCTGACATTCTTCTACCGGCAGATGCCCGAACTGATCGAACATGGTCATCTCTACATCGCCCAGCCGCCGCTTTACAAAGTGTCGCGCGGCAAGTCCGAGGTCTACCTCAAGGACCAGGCAGCGATGGAGGAATACCTGATCGAACAGGGCATCGAGGGGGCCATGCTGCGTCAGGGCAACGGTGAGGAAATCATCGGTCAGGACCTCGCCCGGGTGGTCGATCTGGCCCGCCAGATGCGCCGGGTTCTCGAAGCCTTCCCGACACATTATCCACGCCATATCGTGGAACAGGCTGCCATCGCCGGTGCCTTCGTTCCCGGCGCGGTGGACCGCGACCTGCAAGGGGTGGCGGACAAGGTCGCCAAACGTCTGGACCTGATCGCGCTGGAATACGAACGCGGCTGGCAAGGCCGCATCACCCAAGACCACGGCATCAAACTGGCCCGTATCCTGCGCGGCGTCGAAGAAGTGCGGACGCTGGACGGCAAGATGCTCCGCTCTGGCGAGGCCAGGAAATCCGGCACCTTCACCGAACACCTGCAGGATGTCTATGACCTGCCGGCCACACTGGTGCGCAAGGACCGCTCGCAACTGATCCATGGCCCGATGGACCTGCTGGAGGCGATCCTGGCCGAAGGTGAAAAGGGCCTGTCCCTGCAGCGCTACAAAGGGCTGGGTGAAATGAACCCGGACCAGCTTTGGGAAACCACCCTGGATCCGGAGGCGCGCACCCTGCTGCGCGTCAAGGTCGAGGATATGGCGGAAGCCGACGATCTGTTTACCAAACTGATGGGCGATGTCGTCGAACCGCGCCGCGAGTTCATCCAGCAAAATGCATTGAGCGTCGAAAACCTCGACTTCTGAGCTGTTGTCAGGGAAGCGGTTCCGTCGTGACCCTGACACCTCAACTCTGTCTTGTGACCGGTGCCGGTTGCGGCGGCTTTATCAATGGCCTGTCCGGCACCGGAAACGCGCTTTTGCAGCTGACTTTCCCCCATCGTCCCGGACCCGGTGACAGCGGTGACCATCGTTGCGCTGATGTCGGTCCTCGCAGGCCTTCAGGGCCCGAGCTGTGACGTCCAGATCCAATGTGTTACTTAATCCTCAATATATTACCAAACAAGTAACATTTACCTTGTTCCGAATCGCAACCAGAGTTAAAATCAACCAAAGAGGAGAACTACATGCAGGCTTTCATCTGCGACGCGCAACGTACGGCAATTGGCCGCTTCGGTGGTGCACTGGCATCCGTCCGCGCTGACGATCTGGCAGCGGCCCCCATCGCGGCACTGATGGCGCGCAATCCGGATGTGGATTGGTCGCGCGTCGATGACGTGATCATGGGCTGCGCCAACCAGGCTGGCGAAGACAACCGGAACGTGGCGCGTATGGCCGCCTTGCTGGCGGGGCTGCCCGTCGACGTTCCGGGCGCAACCATCAACCGGCTCTGCGCCTCCGGCATGGACGCCGTTGGCTCTGCCGCTCGTGCAATCCGCGCGGGCGACATCGATCTTGCCATCGCCGGTGGCGTCGAAAGCATGACGCGTGCACCCTTCGTGATGCCCAAGGCAGAAACCGCCTTTTCACGCAGCAACGCTGTCTATGACACGACCATCGGCTGGCGCTTCGTCAACCCGAAGATGAAGTCGCAATATGGCGTCGATTCGATGCCCGAAACCGCCGACAATGTCGCTGCCGACCATGATGTCAGCCGTGCCGACCAGGATGCATTTGCCCTGCGCAGCCAGGAACGCTGGGCTGCCGCAGATGCTGCTGGCGTCTTTGCCGATGAAATCACGCCGGTCACGATCCCTCAACGCAAGGGTGACCCGATTGTCGTGGACCGCGACGAACATCCGCGCCCCCAGACCACCAGCGACGCCCTGGGCAAGCTGCGCGCGATCAACGGGCCGGACCTGACCGTAACCGCCGGCAACGCCTCTGGCGTCAATGACGGTGCCGCGGCGTTGCTGATCGCATCCGAACAGGCCACCAGGGATCACAACCTGACGCCGATCGCCCGCGTGGTCGCCATGTCCGCCGCCGGTGTGGAACCGCGCGTCATGGGCATTGGCCCGATCCCCGCCTGCAAAAAGGTGCTGGCCCGCGCCGGGCTGACCATCGACCAGATGGATGTGATCGAGCTGAACGAGGCTTTTGCCTCCCAGGGGCTCGCCACCCTGCGCGCCCTCGGCGTGGCGGACGACGCGCCGCATGTAAACGCCAATGGCGGGGCCATCGCCATCGGACATCCCCTGGGCATGTCCGGTGCACGCCTTGTGATGACCGCTGCCTTGCAACTGAAACGCACGGGCGGACGTTATGCCCTGTGTACCATGTGTGTGGGTGTTGGTCAGGGTGTCGCCCTGATCCTCGAACGCACAAGCTGAATGTTAACCTGAAAGGACGGATTCTATGTATGCACAGATGATCAAGTCTACCGGTGAAGGCGTCAAATCCCTTGACGATATGGAACCGGATGAACGCGCCTTTCAGGAACGCATCAACGCGGGCGGCAAGATCGAGCCGAAGGACTGGATGCCGGAAGGCTATCGCAAGAACCTGATCCGCCAGATCGGTCAGCACGCCCATTCCGAAATCGTTGGCCAGTTGCCCGAGGGCAACTGGATCACGCGCGCCCCGACGCTGGAGCGCAAGGCGATCCTGCTGGCCAAGGTCCAGGATGAGGCCGGTCACGGCCTCTACCTCTATTGCGCGGCGGAAACGCTGGGCGTGACCCGCGACCAGCTGACCCGCGACCTGTTGTCGGGCAAGATGAAGTATTCGTCGATCTTCAACTATCCGACCCTGACATGGGCCGACATGGGGGCCGTCGGCTGGCTGGTCGACGGAGCCGCGATCATGAACCAGGTGCCGCTGCAGCGCACATCATACGGGCCCTATGCCCGCGCGATGGTGCGGATCTGCAAGGAGGAATCCTTCCACCAGCGCCAGGGCTTCGACATCATGATGAAGATGGCCAAGGGCACCGAGGCGCAGCGCAAGATGGCACAGGATGCGCTGAACCGGTTCTGGTATCCATCGCTGATGATGTTCGGCCCCTCGGATGCGGAATCGGTGCATTCCGCGCAATCCATGGCCTGGAAGATCAAGATGAACTCCAACGACGAGCTGCGCCAGAAATTCGTCGATCAGACCGCGCCGCAGGCCGAATATCTGGGCCTCACGATTCCCGACGAGAACCTGAAGTTCAACGAGGAAACCGGGCATTACGAATTCTCCGAACCCGACTGGGACGAATTCTTTGACGTGCTCAAGGGCAATGGCCCCTGCAACACCGAACGGCTGGAAGACCGCAACCGCGCCTGGAACGAAGGCCGCTGGGTGCGCGAAGGTCTGCTGGCCCACGCCGAAAAGAAACGCAAAACCGCCATCGCGGCGGAGTGACCAATTCCCTGAAAGGAATTGGTCAAAGGTTTTCGAAAACTTTTGCCCCCACCCCTGACAGGAGGACGCCCAGATGAGCAGCCCCGAATCCAGTCCCTATTCCGACACCGATGCCGCGCCCCACGGCAAGGCACGGGCAACCGAATGGCCGCTTTGGGAAATCTTCATCCGCGGCCAGCACGGGTTGAGCCACAGGCATGTGGGCAGCCTGCACGCCGCCGATGCGGAGAGCGCAATTAAGAACGCGCGCGACGTTTACACACGCCGCAACGAGGGTGTCAGCATCTGGGCCGTCCCGGCCAGCGCAATTGCCGCCTCTTCCCCGGAAGAGAAAGGCGCGCTTTATGAACCGGCGAACGACAAGGTTTATCGCCACCCGACGTTCTTTGACATTCCAGACGAAGTGGGGGCGATGTGAGCGACGCCCTCTTTGAATTTCTCTGCCGGATGGGGGACAATACCCTGGTCCTGGGGCATCGCATCTCTGAATGGTGCGGCGTTGCACCCGTGCTTGAAGAGGACATCGCGCTGGCCAACACCGCGCTGGATCTGATCGGGCAGACGCAGCTTTGGCTCGGGCTCGCGGGTGAGGTCGAGGACAAGGGCCGCGACGCCGACCGCCTCGCCTTTCACCGGGATGTCTGGGATTTCCGCAATCTGCTGCTGGTCGAACAGCCCAACGGCGACTTCGGCCGCACCATGATGCGCCAGTTCCTGTTCGACGGCTGGCATCTGGCGCAACTCAAGGGGCTGATGGGCTCCGACAACGACCAGATTGCGGCGATTGCAGAGAAATCCGTGAAGGAAGTCACCTATCACCATGAGCGGGCCACCGACACGGTGATCGGCCTGGGCGACGGGACAGAGGAAAGCCACAAGCGGATGCAGGCCGCGCTGGACCGGCTCTATCCCTATGTGGGCGAGATGTTCATCTCGGACGCGGTGGACGAGGAGATGGTCAGCGCGGGCATCGCGCCCGATCCGGCATCGCTGCGCCCCGGTTACGACGCGATGCTTGATGCGGTCCTGACCGAGGCGACATTGCAGAAACCGGCAGACGATTTTGCCCACAAGGGCGGGAAATCGGGCGCGCGGCATACCGAGCATCTGGGCCATATGCTGACCCAGATGCAATGGCTGCAGCGGGCCTACCCGGATGCCACATGGTAACCGAAAAACCCTCGTTAGAGTCTGTTTGGTCCTGGCTTTCTGCCGTGCCCGACCCGGAAATCCCGGTGATTTCCCTGACCGATCTGGGCATCATCCGTGATGTGCAATGGCGGGACGAGACGCTTGAGGTCACGGTGACACCGACTTATTCCGGCTGCCCGGCCACCAGCATCATCAATCTGGACATCGAAACCGCCCTGCGCGCGAAGGGGATCGAGAAACTGACGCTGAAGCGGCAGCTTTCCCCGGCCTGGACCACCGACTGGCTGACCGACACGGGCAAGGCCAGGCTGGAGGAATACGGCATCGCCCCGCCCCGGCCCGCCGGTGGCCCGCAACACTGCCCGCGCTGCAAATCGACCCAGGTGGAAAAGATCAGCCAGTTTGGATCAACCCCCTGCAAGGCGCAGTGGCGCTGCCAGTCCTGTCTAGAACCCTTCGACTATTTCAAATGTATCTGAGGCGCTGACATGAGCCAGTTTCACCCCGTAACAGTGACTGATATTCACCACACGATCCGTGATGCCGTGGTGCTGACGCTGGAGCCGGAAAGCCCCGACGCCTTTGCCTTTACCCAGGGCCAGTACCTGACCTTCAAGCAGGATTTCGACGGCACCGAACTGCGCCGCAACTATTCGATCTGCGCCGGTCTGGACGACGGCAAGTTACAGGTGGGGATCAAGAAGGTGGATGGCGGTGCCTTTTCCACCTTTGCCAATGAGACTCTCAAGGTCGGCGACACACTCCATGTCATGCCGCCGCAGGGCAAGTTTTTCACCGCGTTAGAGCCTGATCGCGCCAAGAATTACCTCGGCTTTGCCGGTGGGTCAGGCATCACGCCGGTCTTGTCGATCCTCAAGACCGTGCTGAAACGTGAACCGAAATCCACCTTCACGCTGGTCTATGCCAACCGCGCGGTGAACACGATCATGTTCCGCGAGGAGCTGGAAGACCTCAAGAACCGCTACATGGGGCGGCTGACCATCATCCACATGCTGGAATCCGGGCAGGACATCGACCTGTTCACCGGCCGCGTGGATCAGGAAAAATGCACACGCCTATTCAAGCAATGGATCGACGTTGACAGCATCGACACCGCCTTCATCTGCGGCCCCGAACCGATGATGCTGGCCATTGCCGACAGCCTGAAAGGCCACGGGTTAGAGCATGACCACATCAAGTTCGAACTGTTCAGCGAAAGCCAGCAGGGCCAGCTTGCCAAAAAGGAGATGGCCAAGCGCAGCGAGGGTCAGAAGGGCACCGAGATCACCGTGATCATCGAAGGGGCCGAACGCAGCTTTACCATGCAGAAGGGTCAATCCGTGCTGGAAGCCGCGCTGGAGAACGGGCAGGATGCGCCGTTTTCCTGCAAGGCCGGTGTCTGTTCCACCTGCATGGGCAAGGTCCTTGAGGGCGAGGTCGAGATGATCAGCAACCACGCGCTTGAGGATTACGAGGTCGAACGCGGCTACGTGCTGACCTGCCAGTCCTATCCGCTAAGCGACAAGCTCATCATAGACTACGACACACATTAAGGAGCCGATATGCTCGACGTTTCCAGTTACGCCGCCGGACAATGGATCGCACCGGGGGCCGGCGCCCGCACCATCGCCAGCGCGATCACCGGCAATGTGATCGCCCATGCCGGAAACGACGCACTGGATGTGCAGGCAATGCTGTCCTACGCCCGCGACACCGGCGGGCGCGCGCTGCGCAAGATGACGTTCCATGACCGCGCGCGGATGCTGAAGGCGCTGGCGGGCTATCTGAACGACAGCAAGCAGGCGCTCTATGACCTCAGCTACGACACCGGCGCCACGCTGCCGGATCACAGGATCGACGTGGACGGCGGGATTGGCACGATGATGGTCTTTGCCGCCAAGGGGCGGCGCGAGATGCCGGATGCGCATGTCTATCTGGACGGTCCGCCCGAACAACTGGGGCGCGGCGGGCAGTTCTTTGGCCGCCATATCTGCACGCCGTTGCAGGGTGTCGCGGTGCATATCAACGCCTTCAACTTCCCGGTCTGGGGGATGCTGGAGAAACTGGCGCCGACCCTGCTGGCCGGGGTGCCCGCCATCGTGAAACCCGCCACCGCCACCTGTTATGTGACAGAGGCCTGCGTGCGCATGATGCTGGAAAGCGGCCTGCTGCCAAAGGGTGCCTTGCAACTGGTCACTGGCGGCCTTGGCGACATGCTGGATCATCTGGAGTGCCAGGATGCGGTCGCCTTTACCGGATCCGCCGACACCGCGCTCAAGCTGCGCGGCAATCCCCGGCTGATGCAGAATTCCGTGCGCTTCGCCTCGGAGCAGGACAGCCTGAACGCCAGCGTCCTCGGCCCCGATGCCACACCCGGCACGCCGGAATTCGATCTCTTCGTCAAGGAAGTCCAGCGCGAGATGACCGCGAAGGCCGGCCAGAAATGCACGGCGATCCGGCGCATCATGGTCCCGAATGCCTTGATAGAGCCTGTTATCGCGGCCATCAGCGAAAGACTGGGCAAGATCGTCATCGGGGATCCCCGGCTTGAATCCACTGGTATGGGCGCGCTGGTTTCCTCCAGCCAGAAACGCGATGTGCTGGAAAAAGCCGCCACCATCGGCGCAGAAGCCGAGCGCGTGTTTGGCAACCCCGACGACTTCGCGGTCGAAGGCGCGGACAGGGACAAGGGCGCATTCCTGCCGCCCATGTTGTTCCACTGCGCCGATCCCGACAGCGCGGTCAGGGTGCATGACACCGAAGCCTTCGGCCCGGTTTCGACAATCATGCCCTACCGCGATCTGCCCCATGCGGTCCAGCTTCTGAACAAGGGCAAGGGATCGCTCGTCGCATCCGTCATCACCAATGACGGCGATGTCGCGCGCGAGATCACGCTGGGGGCCGCTGCCTTTCACGGGCGGCTCTACTTCAACAACCGCGCTTCGATGAAAGAGGCGACCGGTCACGGCGCACCCCTGCCCCACATGGTTCACGGCGGCCCCGGCCGCGCAGGCGGTGGCGAAGAGCTGGGCGGCATCCGCGGCGTCATGCATTACATGCAGCGCACCGCCGTGCAGGGCAGCCCCGACATCCTGACCGCCATCGGTCAGCAATGGGTGCCCGGCGCGACAGAGATTTCGGACCGGACCCATCCCTTCACCCGGACATTTGATCAGCTTGACCTGGGCGAGACCTTCAATTCGCCCGCCCGCACCGTGACACTGGACGATATCGAGGCATTTGCCCATTTCACCGGCGATACCTTCTATGCCCATATGGACGACGAAGCCGCCAGGGCGAACCCTTTCTTTCCGGGCCGCGTGGCGCATGGCTACCTGCTGCTCAGCTTTGCCGCGGGGCTGTTCGTTCAGCCCGATCCGGGGCCGGTTCTGGCCAACACCGGTCTGGACAACCTGCGTTTCATGGAACCGGTCGCGGCGGGCGACAGCATCAAGGTGCGCCTGAGCGTCAAGCACAAGACACCGCGCAACGACGACTATGGTGAGGTCCGCTGGCATGTTACCCTCACCAATCAAAGCGACAAACCCGTTGCCGAATATGAACTGCTGACCATGAATGCGTACTGAGAATTTCATCACGCTGACGGCCCCCCTGCGTGCCGTAGGCGGCGGGCGGGTGTGGTCCCTGATGATCAGTCTCTTCGGTGATCTGGCGCAGGAGCAGGGAACCGCCATCGACGGTCCGGTACTGTCCGCGATGATGACCCTGCTTGAAGTCAAGCCCGAAGCCGCCCGCGTTGCCCTGCACCGGTTGCGCAACGATGGTTGGGTGAAGTCCGACAAGGTCGGGCGCATCAGCCGCCACAGCCTGACCGAAAAAGGACGTGCCGAAAGCGCGGCGGCCACCCCGCGCATCTATTCCACTCCCGACGACGGATCCGGTGGCTGGCAACTGGTCCTGCTGGAAACGGCCGAGGATCAGACCGTTGCGCGCATGGGCCACCTGGGCTTTACCCCGCTCGCGCCGCGCCTTTTCGTGGGGCCTGCCGATGCAGTCTCGCCTCCCGGCGCGCTGAGCCTTCCAGGCACCACCGCACCGGACTGGCTGCGCGCGCAGCTTCACACGGAGCCGCTGGTTACCGCCTATGCCAATCTGGCCCAAACCCTGAAAAAGCTGGCAGCAGATCTGCCGGAAAGCGACACGATGACCCCGTTGCAAATTGCCGTGCTCAGGGGGTTGATCGTGCACAACTGGCGGCGGCTGGTCCTGAAAAACCCGCCACTGCCCCTGGTTCTGACGGACCCGGACGGACCGGCACGGCAATCTCATCTGATGGTCGCCGATCTTCTGGCCCGTTTCCCCCGCCCGTCCCTGCGTGATCTGAACACCTGATCCGACACCAGCGGGCCGGAACGCAACGCGCTTTCCCCAGAAGCGCAGGCAGGATATAGCGTCTGCATGACAAACACACTCCATCAGAACGATCTGCCTGATGACCTGGACCTTGGACCGGTTGTCGCCATCGACTGCGAGACAATGGGCCTGAACCCGCACCGCGACAGGCTCTGCGTGGTGCAGCTTTCTGCAGGGGACGGCAACGCCCACCTGGTCCAGATTGCCAAAGGGCAGACCGAGGCACCGAACCTCTGCAAGCTCCTGCAAGACCCGGAGGTGCTGAAGCTGTTTCATTTTGGCCGGTTCGACATTGCCGCCATGATGAATGCCTTTGGCGTCCTGACGGCACCGGTCTATTGCACCAAGATTGCCAGCCGTCTCGTGCGCACCTACACCGACCGGCACGGGCTGGCAAAACTGCTTCAGGAGCTGCTGGGCATCGACATTTCCAAGCAACAGCAATCCAGCGACTGGGGCGCTGCCAAACTGACCAATGCGCAGCTTGACTATGCCGCATCCGACGTTCTGTACCTGCATCAGCTGCGCGACCGGCTGGATGAGATGCTGGAACGTGAAGGCCGGATGGATATTGCGCAGGCCTGCTTTGATTTCCTGCCCTCGCGCGCAAAGCTCGATCTGCTGGGCTGGCCAGACACGGACATCTTTGCACACATATGACAACACCCTTTCTGGATACCGCACGCCGGGTGATCCGCGCCGAATCCGCCGCGCTTGAAACCCTCGCCGACAGCCTCGATGACCGTTTTCGCATCGCCATCGACATGATGCGCGCCTGCAAGGGCCGCGTGATTGTCACCGGCATCGGCAAATCCGGCCATATCGCCAAGAAGATCGCGGCGACTCTGGCCAGCACCGGCACGCCTGCCCAATTCGTCCACCCGGCCGAGGCCAGCCATGGCGACCTGGGCATGATCACTGCCGCTGACGTCGTGCTCGCGATCTCGAACTCCGGCGAAGCGCCGGAGCTTGGCAACCTCATTGCCTATTCGCGGCGCTTCGACATTCCGCTGATCGGCATGACCAGCCGCCCCGAGAGCGCATTGGGCAGCCAGTCGGACGTGATACTGGCGTTGCCGCAACTGGGCGAAGCCTGTGGCACCGGGGCGGTGCCGACGATTTCCACGACCATGACACTGGCGCTGGGCGATGCGCTGGCCGTCGCCCTGATGGAAAACCGCGCCTTCACCGCCGAACATTTCCGCAACTTTCATCCCGGTGGCAAACTGGGCGCACAGTTCAGCCGGGTGCGGGACCTCATGCACAGCGGTGACGCCCTGCCGCTGGTACATGAAGACACGGATATGTCCCGCGCACTGGCAGAGATCGGCAGCAAGGCCTTTGGCGTCACCGGCGTTTGCGACGACGAGGGTCGGCTCATCGGTATCATCACAACAGGGGACCTGGGCCGCCACATGGAAGGGATGATGGCGCTGAAAGCCCGCGACGTCATGACACGCAATCCCATCACCGTCGGTCCGGACGACCTGGCCGAACGCGCCGTCGGCATCATGAACGCCCGCAAGATCACCTGCCTGCTGGTGGTGGACCCGGCCGCGCCGGACATCCTCATCGGCCTGCTGCACATCCACGACTGCCTGCGCGTCGGGCTGGGTTGAACACCATGCAGGCCGACCGCCATTCGCGCATGGTATCCTTGCTCAAGGTGCTGTTTCCGCTTCTGGCACTGGCGCTGTTGTCGACCCTCTTCCTGCTGTCCCGCGTCATCGACCCGGAAACGGCGATACCCTTTGCCGACAAGGAAATTCAGGACCGTCTGCGCGACCAGCAGGTGACCGGTCCCTTCTTTTCCGGTGCCACCGCCAACGGCGATCTGATTTCCTTTTCCGCGGAAAAGCTGACCACCCCGCAGAACGAGGTCGGCGCGAACCGTGCCGAGGATGTGCGTGTGGTCATGGATCTGCACGGCGGCACGACCCTGACACTTCAGGCCAATGTCGCCCATTTCGAAATGCCGAAAGACCGTGCCGATCTTGAGGGCAATGTGGTGATCGAAACCTCCAACAATTACATGATTGAAAGTGACCGGCTGACCACCCAAATGACCAATCTGGACGTCAGGTCCCCCGGGCCGGTCCAGGCACAAACCCCGATAGGCACCCTCAATGCGGGAAGCATGGTCATCAGTACCTCAAACGAGGGAGAAGCCACCCAATTGATTTTCAAAAACGGCGTGAAACTGATATACGACCCCAAACTGGTAGAAGAGTGACCCACGTGAACCATCTAAGATCCCTGTTGCTGCCCGTCTTTCTGATCGTGTTTGCCGGGCCGCTTCTGGCACAGGGGGCCAGCGTCGCCTTTGGCACCATCCGACAGGACACCAAACAACCGGTGGAAGTGACCGCCGACAACCTCTCCGTGGATCAGGAGACCGGGACCGCGATCTTTACCGGGAACGTGATGATCGGTCAGGGCGATCTGCGCCTGTCCGCCGCCCGCGTCCTGGTAGTCTACCGCAACCAGAACAAGGGCATTGCGCGGCTGGAAGCGACTGGCGGCGTCACGCTGGTATCCGGCCCGGACGCCGCTGAATCGGAGCGGGCGGATTACAACATCGACACCGGCACCATCGTGATGACGGGCAATGTGCTGCTGGCACAGGGCCCCAGCGCGCTTTCCGCCGACAAGATGAGCGTCCGGCTTTCGGACGGCACCGCACAGATGTCCGGCCGGGTGCGCACCATCCTGCAGACAGGTGGCGACAACTGATGGCATCCCCTGACCTGAAGGTCGCGGAAGGCAGTTCCGGCCTTAAGATAGATCACCTGCGCAAATCCTACCGGAAAAAGACGGTGATCCGGGATTTCTCGATGCACCTGAACCGGGGCGAAGTTGTCGCCCTGCTGGGGCCGAATGGCTCGGGCAAGACCACGACATTCTACGCCGTTGCCGGGCTGGTCACACCCGAAGGCGGCCGTGTCACCGTGGATGGCAAGGATGTGACCCTGCTGCCCATGTACCGTCGCGCGCAGCTTGGCATCGGTTACCTGCCGCAGGAGATGAGCATCTTTCGCGGTCTCAGCGTGCAGGACAACATCGCCGCGATTCTCGACATCGCCGTGCCGCACCGTCACAAGCGGCGCGAACGGCTTGAGGAACTGCTGTCAGAATTCTCCATCGAGCACCTGCGCCGCGCGCCGGCATTGGCCCTGTCGGGCGGGGAACGCCGCCGGGTCGAGATTGCGCGCTGCCTGGCCGCGAACCCCAAGTACCTTCTGCTTGACGAACCTTTTGCCGGGGTTGATCCGATTTCCGTCGGCGACATCCGCTTGCTGGTCGCGGATCTGAAAACACGGGGCATCGGCGTTCTGATCACCGACCATAACGTCCGGGAAACGCTCGAAATCGTGGACCGCGCCTATATTCTGCACGAAGGCAAGGTGCTGATGTCCGGCAGCCCCGACGAGGTGGTGCAGAACGAAAACGTGCGCCGTGTTTATCTTGGCGAGAACTTTCGGATTTCCTAAAATTTCCTAAACTTCAGGCAGCGATATTCGGCTGGCGCAGATGGGATCACCATTGACTTTGCAGCGCATTCTTGGCCTCATGAAGACATGGCAACACTGCGTTCCTGTTTGAGACTGCACCGGCCTTCACGCCAAGGCACGGTCAAGAACTACCTGGACGCACGGCCATTTTTCCGCATTTGAACATCATCTTGCCCCACTCTGGTGGTCCGCTTGGCGTTGTTCAAACAAGAGATAACAAGGAGAACCTATGCGGTACCAAATCAGCGGCAAGCAGATCGACATCGGCGAAGCATTACAAACCCACGTTCAGGAGGAATTGGGCGCGGCGGTCGGGAAATATGCACAACGTCCGACGGACGCACAGGTCATCTTTTCAAAGTCGGGACACGAGTTTGTCTGTGAGGCGACCGTCCATCTTTCCACCGGGCTGACCGCATCAGCCAAGGCGCACAGCACCGAAATCTATGGCGCCTTCGATGCCTGCAGCGAAAAGATGGAAAAGCAGCTGCGCCGCTACAAACGCCGCCTGAAAGATCACCACCAAGTCCGCGCCGTACCGGTTGAACTCTTCGGTGCCTCCTCGTATATCCTTGCCTCTACAAGCGATTCTGACGCGCAGGAACCCGATACCCTCCAACCCATGATCATCGCGGAAATGCAGACCAAGATCGCAACCTTGTCTGTCGGCGAAGCTGTCATGCAGATGGAACTCGCGGGGGCGCCAGTGTTGGTGTTTCGCAAAGAGGGCAAAGAGGGCCTGAACGTCGTGTATCGCCGTGAAGATGGCAACATCGGCTGGATTGATCCCTGAAAAAGGTGCTCGGGGTAACCCGTTCAAGAGAGCAGGACAAACCGAATGGAACTTGCAAAACTACTCAAGCCGGAAGCGGTTAAAGTCGTTAACGCTGCCTCCAGCAAGAAGCGGCTGATGCAGGATCTCGGCGACCTGGTTGAATCTGTCTATGGCTTCAAATCAGGCATTGTCGTTGATGCCCTGATGGCAAGAGAAGCTCTGGGACCAACGGGTGTGGGCCACGGTGTGGCCCTGCCCCATGCCCGGCTTGACGGATTGGATTCGGTGGTGGGCGCATTCATCCTTCTGGATCGGCCTGTCGATTTCTCATCCGTTGACCGGCAGCCGGTGGACATCGCCTTTGCACTCTTTGCCCCCGAAGAAGCGGGTGTCGAGCATCTCAAGGCGCTTGCTCTGGTGTCGCGCACCCTTCGCAACCAGACGATATGCAGCAAACTGCGCGCGAACCCGGACCCCGCAACGTTGTACACCATCCTGATCGAAGAACCCTCGGTTCAGGCCGCCTGACCGCCCGCTATCTCCAGGCAGAAAATCCGAAGGTTATATAGTCGCGCTGATAGGCCTGCGCGCCAAGTTTTTCAATTTCATCGTCATAGATCGCATCCAGCGTGAAGGGCTGATCGGCATCCGGCAAGGGCGGCGGCGGCGCATCAGCAACCCCGACCGAAGCCGCCAGCGCAGCCAGGTCCTGCACCATGTCCTCTTCGCGGATGATCCGGTCAGGCAGGCACAGTTCCCCGAATCCCTGGATCGCCTGCGCCTGCGAGCACCACGCCGCATCCACCCGAATGGCCGTCTGACCCGCGAGGTTCCCCTTGAGCCAGACCAGAAAGGCCGCAAATGCAGCGCGGTGTTCCGCAAGACCATAGCCTGCATCCGGCCCGTCGGCAGGCAGCGGCATGTTATAGCGGCGCATCATGGTCTTGCGCAGCTGCACAAAACTGCCCTTCTCCGTCGTCAGAATGTGACGACAGAAGGCATCATGCGCCCGCGCCAGCGGGTGCCGTATCACGGTAAAGCTGCGGTGCCCGGGATGATCGCGCTTCCATTCACGCAGCTCTTTCTGCGTCATCTTGGAGCGAAGCGCGCCCCGCCCGACACCGTCCAGTGCCGCCAGCCACTGCAAGATCTCCACCCGTGGTGCAGAGCGCAGCGGCAGATATAGCAGGGGCGCCTGCGCGGCGGCAAAATAGGACGGCACATTGGGGCCCCGCCGCGGTTCGAAATTCGGAGTCCGGGTCAGATCGAAACGGTCGAGCCGGGACAGCGCCGCCGTCATCTCGTCGTAGTTGCTGACCTTCGCCGAGATCGGGCTCGGATTCTGCTTTTTCAGGTTGCTGTCCAGCGCGTCCAGCGTCTCATCCACCCCCAGGTAGCGCGCCAGCCCGTTCATCACCCCGACGCTTTGCAGATCGTCATAGGCAACATAAAAGGCTGTCTGCCCGCTGACCTGCAGCCTGTTCAGCAAAGTCACCTGAAACGCCTGCAACGCCTCAAGATGCGCCTCGAATTCGCGCGCGTCAAAGACCGCCTGCGCCGTCTTCTGCGCCTTGACGTCGGTCAGCTTCCACTGCCCTGTCTCCTGCGCAATCTTCCAGCTGACATAGCTGTCCACCGGGTTCCGGGTCAGGATGATCTTGGCGCATTTCGGATCGTCCATGATCGCATCGAAAACGCGTGGATCATGATCGTGGAAATACCGGAAACCGCTGAGCCGCGCCGTGTTTCCGCGCATGGCTTTCAACAGCAGATGCGGATCCCGGTCGCGGGTCTTCTGATCAATTCCCAGGATCGGTTCATTGTGCGGGTAGCCCAGGAAATGCGGGTTGAACGCCTCCCCATGACAGGAGATACCGCCAAAGGCATTCAGGTTGGTTTCAAGGAAATTCGACCCCGTGCGCATCTCTGCAAACACGACAAAGCTGTGGAATTTCTCGGCCATGGCTTATTGTACCAGATAGGGTTTGCGCTGGGTTTTCTGATTTGACGCGACACCGCGCTCGGCCGGGAAATCGCCCATCAGATAGGGGTGCATCCCCTGGTTCTTCAGATTTTGCAGGAACTGGCCGAAACCACTCAGATCAACCATCTTGGGGGCTTCGGACAGGCGGCGCAATTTGGTGCGCCCGATTTCATCCAGTATCCCCTGCAAAGGCTCCATCGGTGCCTCGATGAATTCCGCCATGGTCCAGATGCGCACGCGGGCCTTGGAATAGGGCGACCGCAGGATATCCATATGTTCGCTTTCGACCTTTTGCAGCTGGGCGGCAATTGTGCGGATCTTTGCAAAATCCAGGTTGGACCGGAACAACGGCACCGCCCAGGCCCCGGTGATGACGGAAACCTGCGCGTTCGGGTCCTTTGCCACCCGCCAGTTGATATCCTGGTTGTCTGCCGGACCGAATTGGAAACACTGCCGCTCACCGCGGGTGTTCCAGATCAGATTGGTCAGGAACGCCTTGCTGTTATAATCGCGCAGCGTTGCGGATTGCGACAAGGCCCCGTTGATGGCTGTCTGCCCGTCCGCGTAATGCACACCATCCGCGGCAAACAGATGGCCATGCACCCGCGCGCCTGTTGCCTTGGCCAGCCAGGGTTCGAAATTCTCGAACAATTCGGCAAAGCCCTGGAACATCGAATAGGGTGCCGCCGTCACACCGTTTTCCCAATCTTCGTTGGGAAAGCGGCTTTGCATATACAGGCCCGACCGGCCGCGCGTCCGCCGCTCCACCGCCTTTGAGAAGATCCTGTCGATCTTGCCGGGGTTCGGCTCCGTCTTTTTCATGGCACCCGCAACATCGGTCAGAAACGCCTCGTACAGGCGGTCGGCATAGGGCCAGATCTTGCGCGCGACAAAACAGTCTGACCGCCGCAGCAATTGCAGGTGGTCGTCGTAGAAAATATGGGGCTTACCCTGAAAATCAAACTTGGACAGCGTCAGGGAACGGCTTTCGATCTTCTCGGAATACAGCCGCGAAAGAGTCTGGAAATAGGATTCATCCGGGATCCAGACATGTCTGAAGAACCGGTCATACGCGGGTCTTTCCGGGTCCTGCAGGATCGCGGACAGCGTGCGGCGCGACAGGCACCACCATTGCGACCCCATATGCGGCACGATCCCATGCGGCATCTTGCGTTTGAGCCCGAGAAAGCGCTGTACCGCCACCGCCTTGTCAAAGAAATAGCGCCGCTTTTTCCAGGAGAACGGAAAATGCATGGTAAACCGTTCTTCGTCCAGCCCGCCCACGGTCCAGGGCACATCGGCTGTTGTCGCGCTTTCGATGAAATCGGTGTTGGGGCGTTCGTCCAGATAATCGATCAGCTCCTGCACCGGACGCAGCGGCAGACAGGACCCGGACGCCAGGTAGACATGTTTGACCTCCGGGTAGCTGGCCAACAGCTGTTCCGACGCGCTTTGCGATGCGGCGACAATGCCCCAGGTGCCCCATTCGCACCGGTAGCGGGTGCTGAAGGAGACATCCTTCCGGTCAGCCATCGCATTGACAAAGGCATCATAGGTCCGGCGCGGAACGCCCTTGTCGACATGGATCACAACGGGGCAGCCTGCCGCCGACCAGTGGCGCGCCACCTGCTCGGCCCGGCCCAGTGCGGTATGCACCAACATGACAATCCCGACCGTCATGCCCAGTTTCCTTTCGACATCAGGCCGAGAATCTCAAGCTGTCGCCAGTTGATGTAACGCTCTGACCATTTGCACCAAAGCTGCGGGTCGTGCTTCAGCCGGTCGGCATAGGCCTTGTATTCGACGGAACCGGCGTAGTGCTGCGACCGCTCCAATTCCTCGGCGGCCTTGGTGCCGAATGTGTCAATGAACTTGGCATGCAGCAACACGCCCGATGCCTTTTCACCGCCCCATTCGTCATAGACCTGATTCAGCCCGCGCGGCAGCAGCATGTGGGTGGAGCTGACATAGGTATAGCGTTTGTCCCATTTCACCAATGGCACCTTGTTCAGGGCCGGTGCCTTTGCCGGCGCGTCGGGGAAGAAGACACGCGCACGCGGCCCCCCCTGAATCCACAGGTTGGTGAACAGGTGATTGCGCGAAATGGTGTAATTGCCGCTGTCGAACCAGGTGGCAATCTCGATCGGGTTCTGTCCCGCCTGATAGGGCTGCTCATCCAACCGCCCCTTGGGGTACATATCCAGCAACATCGCAGAGAACGACTTGATCGAAGACGCATCCAGCCAGTCCGTCAGGGCCCGCAGCGGGCGGGTATCGCAGAACGGATAGACCAGGAATTCATCGGGATCGACGGTCAGCGCCCAATGCCCATGGGCGTATTTGCGGGCCAGCCAGTTCAGCCAATCCACACCGAAACGGGCGCGCTTGTAGCTAGCCGTCGTGCTCCACACCGAAACATCCGGCTGATCCGCAAGATAGTCGAGGGATCCATCGGTGCTGTCATTGTCGACAAAGAAGAAATGGCCGATGCCCATTTCCCGGTAGTAATCCAGAAAATAGGGCAGCCGGATACCTTCGTTCCGCTGGGTGCAGAACAACAGCAGATCGTCGGGCCGGATTTGTCCGGTCCGATTTGCGACCCGCTTGAGTTCGCGACGTTTGCGCAGGGCACGGACACGCCATCGCTTCCGCTGCACCCTCAGCCAATATGACTGCAAAACACCCAATAACCGCCCTCTACCTTGCCGATATGGCCGCGCTTCTAGGCGCTACCAACTCTAACTTAACACGGTCTTGAAGTGTTTGTCCCAATCAGGGCCAACAAACGAAATCTTCCTTCCCGCGCCCACCGGCATCTCTGCCCACTGGTTAAGCATATCCAGCCACAAATACCGATCCGAAACCGACGCGTAAACGGCATTCTCCCCCAAAAATTCGCGTAATACCTCCAGATCGTTGCATAAAACCCGCGATCCAAGCTGTACCGCCTCCAGTGGCGGCAGACCAAAACCTTCCGCATGGCTTGGAAACAGCGCACCCGCAGACCCCTGAACAAGGGCCGCAAGCGCCTTGTCTTCCAGGCCGGGCAGCTCCCGAACCGGGTGGCCCATGGGCAGGGCGTCAAGGCGCGCGAACAAGGCCTCGTTGTTCCAGCCCCTGCTGCCACACAGCAGCAGCGGCGGCGCGGCGGGGCCCATCTCCTCCCACAGGTCCAGCAGGAATGCGTGGTTCTTGCGCGGCTCCAACGTGCCGACAGTCACGAAATAGGGCCCCTCCGGCGGCAATCCTGCCGGCAGCGCCGTTACGTCCGGGCGCGGCAGATCCGTGCCAAGGTAGGCCACAACCCCCGGCGGCACCCGCCCCATCGCGTCAAGATACCTTTCCGTCCGGTCCCGGGTGTCGTTTGAATTATAAATGATCCTGTCGGCCCGCGCGCTGACCCGGCGCAGCTTGGCCTCAAAGGTTTTCACACTGCCCGCGCGCTGGAATGCCGGATGCTCCAGCGGAATCACGTCATGAATCAGCACATGGACAGTGCCGCCCGCGGCTTTGACGGCCTCCAGGACGCGTTCAGTCAGATTGCTGTGCCCGGTGTTGAAATAGTCAAAACCCCCAGGAAAATGCCGCCGCAACATGCCCGGCAGGGCCGACCGCCAGGACCGCGCCAGGGCAAGCCGCCGCAGATCGCTTTCTGCCCGCCGGACCGCATCCGGCCGCGACCGCCCCAGCCGGGACAGGATACCGCTGCGGCCCCAGGGCCTGCGCCCTTCCAGCCGGGCGAGGAAACCTTCCAGCCCCTCCCGGTCCAGCAGTACATAGCCCAGCGCGGTACGCACCAGACCGAAACAGGGAGAGTCTTCTTGCAGGAAACGGCGCAGATACGCCTGTTCGACACGGTCCACACCGGTCGCGACCCGGCCTGCCCGCCGCAATGAGCGGGTCAGGTCCAGCAGCCGTACAGGCGCAGTATTATGTATCGTAATGGCCAGTTTGGTGCCATCTCCACGCGTCGGTGATCATTTGTCTGAGCGTGGATCGATGCGGTTTCCAGCCCAGTTCCGTCTCTGCCCGCTGGGAACCTGACACCAGCTTGGTGCAATCCCCCGCACGGCGCGGCCCTTCGACATGGGGCACCTCGTGGTTGGTCACCTCGTGGCTGTGGGTCAGCACCTCGCGCACCGAAAACCCCGACCCGGTGCCAAGGTTGAACACCCGGCTGCCATTGCCGTCTTCGAGCCATTTCAGACCCAGAACATGCGCATCGACCAGATCGCAGACATGCACATAGTCGCGGATGCAGGTGCCATCGGGCGTATCGTAATCGGTGCCATGGATCGTCAACGCATCGCGCTTGCCCGCAATCGCATCCAGCATCAGCGGCACCAGATGCGTCTCCGGCCGGTGGAATTCCCCGACTTCGCCATCCGGGTCTGCCCCGGCCACGTTGAAATAGCGAAAGATCACGTGGCGCAGACCATCGGAGGCTTCGAAATCGCGCAGAATATCCTCGATTGCACGTTTCGACGCGCCATAGGCGTTCAGCGGGTATTGGGCCGAATTTTCATCCAGCACCACATTGTCCTGGTCGCCATAGGTGGCGCAGGTCGAGGAGAATACAAAATCCTTGCAACCCGCCGCCACTGCCGCCTCGATCAGGGTCAGCGATCCCGAGACATTGTTGCGCCAGTATCTGCCGGGCTGGGCCATCGCCTCGCCCACCTGGCTCAGCGCCGCGAAATGCATCACTGCAACCGGCGCATAGGTCGCAAACACCTCGTCCAGACGCGCCCGGTCCAGCAGATCGCCCCGTTCGAACGGGCCGAACTTGACCGCATCCTGCCAGCCGGTTTCGAGGTTGTCATAGGTAACGGGCGTATAACCCGCATCCCGCAGCGCCTTGCAGGCATGCGACCCGATATAGCCCGCACCGCCTGTCACCAGAACATTGCTCATGTCTTTCCTTTCCGGTGCGGCTATTGCGCGGCCTTGTCCACCTGCATGATGCTGCTGAGGTAGGAATGCAGATCGTCGCGCAGCTCTTCACGGGCAAGGCCAAAGGCGACGGTCGCCTGCAGGAATCCTGATTTGGAGCCGCAATCGAACCGCTGCCCCCGGAAACGATAGCCGTAAACCGCATTGCCCTGTTCGATGTCGCGGGCAATCGCATCTGTCAGTTGAATTTCGCCACCGGACCCGGATTTCAACTGGTTCAGATTGCGCAGCACCGATGGCTCAAGGATATAGCGCCCGATCACCGCGAGGTTGGAGGGCGAATCCTCCGCCTTGGGTTTCTCCACCATGCCCTTGACCTTGACCATGTGGCCCATGTCTTCGGATACATCGAGCATCCCGTAAGACGACGCGCGCTCCGGCTCCACCTCCATCGCGGCGACCATGTTGCCGCCGGTTTCCGCATAGGCTTCGACCATCTGCTGCAGGCAGGGCTTTTCCGCCGCGATCACGTCATCGGGCAACATCACCGCAAAGGGTTCGTTCCCGATCAGCCGCCGCGCGCACCACACCGCATGCCCCAGCCCCAACGCCTTGTGCTGGCGGATATATGCAATCGCGCCGCTTTCCATGTTGGTGTCCTGAAGGGCCTGCAACAGGTCTTCCTTGCCCTTCTTGCGCAGTTCCTGTTCCAGTTGCGGCGCGTGGTCAAAGTAATCCTCCAACGCACCCTTGCCGCGGGATGTGACAAAGATGAATTCCTTGATCCCGGCGGCCCGCGCCTCGTCGATGGCATATTGCACCAACGGCCGGTCCACGAGGGTCATGATTTCCTTTGGTACCGATTTGGTTGCCGGCAAGAACCGGGTTCCGAGGCCCGCGACAGGGAAAATTGCTTTTGTGACCTTTTTACGCATCTTGATCCTAAGTCCCTTCGAAACAGCTTTCGCCATTCTCTTTTACATTTTTCATCTCATTAATATCTGATTCAGATCAGCCAGAGCAAAATCATTTCCAGCCTTACGTTCTGGACCGCATGCTACTCTTCGCGCAAACCGCGCTGACTGGCAACGCGGTTTTGTTCCTTTTTCAGCCGTGACATGCGCGAAAAAGCGCTGAAAACCGGCATTTCACGATCAGATTTACCAAATATCCCGCCTCTTTGCATCCAAAAGCCATCCGGCTCGAAACTGACCCTGTGGTAGCGCGCTGTCAGGGAAAGGCAAATCAGGGTGATGATCTCGCCGTTTCGCACGCGCTGCGCGGCAATCTGCCGATCCCGGCGCAGCCGGAAGGGGCGCGTCGCGACAACGGCACAGCGGCGGGGTACGGCGGGAAAGGGCGCAAAGGGGGTCTGCGGATGCGTGGCAATCCGGGCGGCTGTCAGTTCACGCAACTTGCCTTCGGCATAGCCCTGATCAAGCCGTTTCATCAGCCGCCGCAATTGCGCAGGTTCCAGCGGGCCGGAAACGAGATAACGCAACAGGCGCTGCCGCTCTGACCGGCGCAGCCGCGCCCATTGTCCGGCATGTCTGGACGGGTCGATGTGTTTGCGCTGAAATACCGCCCAGCTTGCCCCGATATCAAACAGATCCCGGGGCACCCTGTCAGGTCCGCGCAGCGCATTGGCGGCGAAACCATGATGCACCTCTGCCAGCGGCACGATCGCCGTGGCATGACCAGCCCGACCCAGACGCATGTTCAGGTCGGTCTCATCCAGAAAGTAATGAAATGCCGGGTCGAATCCCCCCAGCGCCACCAGCACATCACGCCGGAACGCCATGTTCGTGCCTTCGGTCTTGATCGCGCGCCCCTTGGGCGGGTGCAGCACTGTCGGTTGGCGCGGATGCAGGTCCAGCTCCTGCGCCTCCCCCAGCGAATCAAGGCTGCGGGCGCGCCATTGAAAGGATATGCCGTTGCGCCCCCTTACATAGCCGCCCATCGCGGCAACCTCGGGTCTGCCGACCGGCTGAACCAGATGGCGCAGCCACTGCGGTTCCGGCACGGCATCGTCGTCAATAAAGGCAACGATCTCACCTGCGGCCTGACCGATGCCCAGATTTCGCGCGGCTGAGATATTGGCCTCATCAAAGGGCACAACTTTCAGATCATCGGCAAATCCGCCGGCCTGCACCGCATCGACCCCGGCAGGATCGGCGACAACCACGACCTCGAAAGCGGGATACTGAAGCTGTGAAACGCCGGTCAGGCAGCGTCGCAGGGCATCGGGACGGCCCCGGCTGACGATCACCACGCTGACCGTCGGATCGCTCATTCAAGGCCCATCTGCGCCATCATGCCCTCGATCTTCGGCACATCCTCGGGGTTGTTCAGTTCCCAGAAGGCACGCCCCCGCGCCTCTACCTCAACGCAAAGAACGGATTCGCCATGCTCCATGAACCGCAGCTGCTCCAACCCCTCCAGCTGCTCCAGTTGGCCCGCGGGCCAGGTCGGATAGGCCGCCAGCGCCTCGGGCCGATAGGCATAGACACCGACATGGTGAAAAACCGGGGTCTGTTCAGTCTCTGCATAGGGCTTTGAGGTGAAGGGCACGACCTCCTTGGAAAAGTAGAGCGCCCGGTGATCCGCTGCGAAAACCGCAGTTGTACCGCCGACGCGGCCTGCCTTGCGGTCGGCCAGCAGACTGTTCAGCGCGGCCCCGTCACAGCGCAGCACCGGCGTGGCGATGCCCGCTTCGGGCGCGTTGCGCAGCCCCGCGACCAGACCTTCGACAAACCAATGCGGTGTCAGCGGCGCATCGCCCTGCAGGTTGACGACAATATCAAAACCGCCGCCCAGCGCCTGATGCGCCTCGGCACATCGCTCGGTGCCATTGGCGCAATCGGCCGAGGTCATGACAACCTCCGCCCCGAATCCTTCGGCGGCCTGCCGGATCCGGTCATCATCCGTCGCCACCACCACACGGTCCACACCCTGCACCGCGCTGGCAGCATGCCAGGACCGCTCGATCAGGCTCCGCGACACGCCGCTTGCTCCCTTCAGCGCCGCAAGCGGCTTGCCCGGATACCGCGTAGAGGCATAGCGCGCCGGAATGACAACCAGAACAGACATCAGGCCGGCTTCAGATCGACGCCCGGCGCATGGGCGATGAAGAATGGATTGGCAAAGCCGCCCTTGCCATAGGTCAGGGGCGTCAGATCGTCGAAACGCACCACCGCACCGCCGGCACCCAGCAATACCGCATGGCCCGCAGCCGTATCCCATTCCATTGTGCGCCCGACCCGGGGGTAAAGGTCCGCCTCGCCGGTCGCCACCAGACAGAACTTCAGCGAGGACCCGGCGCTCTTCATGTCCTTGACCGCATATTTGGCGATATAATCATCCGTCGCCTGATCACGGTGCGACTTGGACGCCACCACCATCAGGGCCGAATTATCCGAATCAGAGACGGATATGGGCGCGACCTGACCCACCGAGTCCTTGTTGAAATCACCTGTCTCCTCGACCGACTGCCCATCGGCCTGGGTAAAGAACATGCGCGATTTCGCCGGGGCATAGACCACACCGCGCGTGGGCACACCGCCCTCGACCAGCGCGATGTTCACGGTGAAATCGCCCCGTCGGTGGATGAATTCCTTGGTGCCGTCCAGCGGGTCGACGATCAGAAAGGTATCGCCCTGTGCCGCATGTGTCGCCGCCTGTTCCTCGGTGACCAGTGCCACATCCGGAAATGCCGCCCGCAACCCCGCCGAGATGATGGCATCAGCAGCTTCATCGGCGGCTGTGACCGGGCTGTCATCGGATTTGGCCTTCACGTCGAAGTCGTCCTGGCCGTAAATCTCCATGATCTTGTCCCCCGCCTCCAGCGAGAGTTTCCGCATCACAGTCACCAATTTATTGTAGTCCATAACAAGCTGCCTCTATCGCTTTCGTTGATTAGTCGGTCAGCCCCCCTTATGCTGCGGCACTAACGGAACGGCAAGAAATCCGTGTCAGCTTCGCGCAGATCAAAAGGCAGACCAAATGTTCCAGTCTACCCGCAAACCCAAAGGCGGCTTCAGTTCCGCCATGGCGATGGCCGAACTGATCTATCATTCTGTCGTCCGATCCGTGCGCAAGCAACACAACAACGCCTTTGTCGCCATCTTCACCAATATGCTTCAGGCGATCATGTTCGTCGCCGCCTTTTATGTGATGTTCTCCATCCTCGGCATGCGCAGTGCCGCGCTGCGCGGTGACTTTCTGGTCTACATCATGTCGGGCATCTTTCTCTACCTGACCCATACCAAAGCGCTCGGCGCCGTCGCAGGCTCCGAAGGGCCCGCCAGCCCGATGATGCAGCACGCGCCGATGAACACCATCATCGCGATCGCCTCCGCTGCGCTGGGCGCGCTCTACATCCAGGTCCTGTCGCTGTTCGTGATCCTGTTTGCCTACCATGTGGCCTGGACCCCCCTTGAAATTGATCAACCGATTGCCGCTTTCGGCATGCTGCTGATCGCCTGGTTCACCGGCTGCGCGCTGGGCCTTGTCCTGCTGGCGTTGAAACCATGGTTCCCCACGGTGGTCGGCATGTTCAGCATGGTCTACCAGCGCGCCAACATGATCGCCTCGGGCAAGATGTTCGTGGCCAACACGCTGCCCGGCTTCATGCTGGCAATGTTCGACTGGAACCCGCTGTTCCACGTCATCGACCAGGCGCGCGGCTATGCGTTCATCAACTACAATCCCCGCTACACGAACTGGGAATACGCCATGTGGGTCGGCCTGGCCTTTCTGGTCATCGGCCTGATGGGCGAGTTCTACACCCGCAGACACGCATCGCTCAGCTGGAACGCGCGGCGGTAAGGCGGGCAGCCGGACAGCTGCCAGGACCGGCCTCCCGAACTTTCCGGCGCGCCGAACGCCTGAACGTGTCACCTGATGCCCATGATCCGGAAAAATTGCGCAAAATCCGCCCAAAATCCTCCACACCGCCCCATTGAAACGGTTGCGAGGCCCTTGACCGCTCCCTATATACCCTCCGAACCGCTGGATGCAGCCGCATTCAGTCTCAACCAGATCGGGGCAAGGGTGCCGTAACGGGCCTGCGCCTCGTGTCATCGCCTTGAATAGCATGAGGGATCGAAAAACATGGCCAAAGTAATCGGCATTGACCTTGGAACTACCAACTCCTGTATCGCCATCATGGACGGCAGCCAGCCCCGCGTGATCGAAAACGCGGAAGGCGCGCGCACAACACCTTCCATCGTGGCCTTCACCGACGACGAACGTCTCGTCGGCCAGCCTGCGAAACGCCAGGCTGTCACCAACCCTGACAACACCATTTTTGGCGTCAAGCGCCTGATCGGCCGTCGCAACGACGACACGGATCTCGCCAAGGACAAAAAGAACCTGCCCTTCTCCGTCATCGACGGCGGCAATGGCGACGCATGGGTTCAGGCCAAGGGCGAGAAATACTCCCCCTCCCAGATTTCCGCTTTCATCCTCGGCAAGATGAAAGAAACCGCCGAGAGCTATCTTGGCGAAGAAGTGACACAGGCCGTCATCACCGTTCCGGCCTATTTCAACGACGCCCAGCGTCAGGCAACCAAGGACGCGGGCAAGATCGCCGGTCTGGAAGTGCTGCGGATCATCAACGAACCGACAGCCGCCGCGCTGGCCTATGGCCTGGACAAGGAAAACACGCAAACCATCGCGGTCTATGACCTTGGCGGCGGTACATTCGACGTGACCATCCTGGAAATCGACGACGGCCTGTTCGAAGTCAAATCCACCAACGGGGACACCTTCCTGGGTGGTGAAGACTTTGACATGCGCATCGTCAACTACCTCGCCGGTGAGTTCAAGAAAGAGCACAACGTCGATCTGACCCAGGACAAGATGGCGCTGCAGCGTCTGAAAGAAGCCGCTGAAAAAGCCAAGATCGAACTGTCCAGCTCCAGCCAGACAGAGATCAACCAGCCGTTCATCTCCATGGGTGCCAACGGTCAGCCGCTGCACATGGTCATGAAACTGACCCGCGCCAAGCTGGAAAGCCTGGTGGGCGACCTGATCAAGGCCTCGCTGAAGCCCTGCAAGGACGCGCTCAAGGATGCGGGCCTTTCGGCCTCCGACATCGACGAAGTCGTGCTTGTGGGTGGTATGACCCGCATGCCGAAAGTCGTGGAAGAAGTGACCAAGTTCTTCGGGAAAGAACCCCACAAGGGCGTGAACCCCGATGAGGTCGTGGCACTGGGCGCCGCCATTCAGGCCGGTGTTCTGCAAGGTGACGTCAAGGACGTGGTCCTGCTCGACGTGACCCCGCTGTCGCTGGGCATCGAAACGCTGGGTGGCGTGTTCACCCGCCTGATCGACCGCAACACCACGATCCCGACGAAAAAGTCGCAGGTGTTCTCGACCGCCGAAGACAACCAGAACGCGGTCACCATCCGGGTCTTCCAGGGTGAGCGTGAGATGGCTGCCGACAACAAGATCCTCGGTGCCTTCAACCTGGAAAACATCCCGCCTGCCCCGCGCGGCATGCCCCAGATCGAAGTGACCTTCGACATCGACGCCAACGGCATCGTGTCGGTTGGTGCGCTCGACAAGGGCACCGGCAAGGAGCAGAAGATCACGATCCAGGCCTCGGGTGGTCTCAGCGATGAAGACATCGAAAAGATGGTCAAGGACGCCGAAGAGAACGCGGAATCCGACAAGGAGCGCCGCGCGCTGATCGAGGCGAAGAACCAGGCGGAAAGCCTCATCCACTCGACCGAAAAGTCCGTGGAAGAGCATTCCGACAAGGTCGATCCGACCACCGTCGAAGCCATCGAACTGGCCATTGCCGCGCTCAAGGACGATTTGGAAACCGACAGTGCCGACAAGATCAAGTCCGGCATCCAGAACGTGACCGAAGCTGCCATGAAACTGGGCGAGGCGATCTATAAGGCCGCGCAGGAAGACGGCGACGACATGGCGGAAGCTGCCGATGAGCAGGCCTCCCGCAGCGGTGGCGACGACGACATCGTCGATGCCGAGTTCGAAGACCTCGACGACGACAAGCGCGCGTAATCCCGCGCGAGGGAACCACTGACAGGGCCGGTCCGATCCAGACGGGCCGGCCCTTCACGTTCCAGCAAAAGGACATGATCCATGGCAAAACGTGATTACTACGAGGTGCTTGGTGTCTCCAAAGGCGCATCCGCCGACGAGATCAAGAAGGGCTATCGTCAGAAGGCCAAGGAATTTCACCCGGACCGGAACAAGGACAGCGCCGATTCCGAAGCGAAGTTCAAGGAAGCCAACGAAGCCTACGAAGTACTGAAAGACGCGGACAAGAAAGCAGCCTATGACCGTTTCGGACATGCCGCCTTTGAAGGTGGCATGGGTGGCGGCGGCGGCGGCAGACGCCCCGGCGGCGGCTTTGGCGGCGGTCAGGGCGATTTCTCTTCCGCTTTCTCGGATGTTTTCGACGACCTCTTTGGCGACTTCATGGGCGGTCGCGGTGGCGCGGGCGGCGGTGGCCGTCGCGCGGCGCGCGGGGCCGACCTGCGCTACAACCTCGGCATCTCGCTGGAAGACGCCTATTCGGGCCTGCAAAAGTCGATCAATGTGCCAACCTCCGTGCAATGCGGATCCTGTAACGGCTCCGGCGCGGAAGGCGGCGCAGAGCCGACAACCTGTCCGACCTGTTCGGGCATGGGCAAGGTCCGCGCACAACAGGGCTTCTTCACGGTTGAACGCACCTGCCCCACCTGTTCCGGCATGGGCCAGATCGTCAAGAACCCTTGCAAGACCTGCCGTGGCGCCGGCCGGGTGGAGAAAGACCGCTCGCTCAGTGTCAACATCCCCGCCGGTGTCGAAACCGGCACCCGCATCCGCCTGGCAGGCGAGGGCGAGGCCGGGATGCGGGGCGGCCCCTCGGGCGACCTCTATATCTTCATCGAGGTAAAGGAGCACGAGCTCTTCGACCGCGACGGCCCGAACCTGTTCTGCCGTGTGCCCGTGTCGATGAGCACCGCGGCCCTGGGCGGCAACATCGAGGTGCCCACAATCGACGGCGGCCGTGGCCGGGTACAGATCCCCAGCGGCAGCCAGTCAGGCCGCCAGATGCGCCTGCGCGGCAAGGGCATGCCCCCCCTGCGCGGCGGCGGCACCGGCGACATGATCATCGAACTGGCGGTCGAAACTCCGGTGAACCTGACATCGCGGCAAAAGGAACTGCTGCGGGAATTCGAGGACCTGTCGTCCGAGAACAACCCCGAAAGCAGCAGCTTCTTTTCCAGCGTGAAAAACTTCTGGGATTCGATGAAGGGGTAAGCTGCACGCCGGACATCCTCCGGCGGGCGCTCCGATCCGACAGATGCATGGCACAGGCCCGCTTCGTATGCCAGACGGTGCACGGCCTGTGTACAGGTTGTGCAAAGGTTGTGCGCCCTGAATTCCGGGCTCCATTAACCCGTTGGTAACCAGACTCAGGTGACCCTCGGGCATGGCTCAATTCAATGAACAGCCCCTCCCCTACCTGCTGGACGAAGCGGCAGAAACCGCCCCGGTAACGGGCAGGCAACCCTCCTATATCAAGGATCACCGCCAGCGCCTGCGGGCGCGGTTCATGGCCGGCGGCCCCGCTGCCATGCCGGATTACGAACTGCTGGAACTGGTCCTTTTCCGCGCCATCCCCCGCCGCGATGTCAAACCCCTGGCTCATGCCCTGATGGACCGTTTCGGCGACTTCAACCGCGTCGTCTCTGCCTCTGAATCGCGGCTGCGCGACCTGCCAGGTGTCGGGGATGCCGTCATCATAGAGCTCAAGATAATCGAGGCGGCGGCGCAGCGTCTGGCCCGTGCCAAGGTGTTGAAACAACAGGTGGTTTCCAGTTGGGATGCGCTCTTGGACTATTGCCACACCACCATGGCTCACCGAGAGACGGAGCAGTTTCGCGTGCTTTACCTGGATCGCAAGAATGTCCTGATCGCGGATGAGGAACAGGCGAAAGGAACAGTGGATCACGTGCCCGTCTATCCCCGCGAGGTTGCGAAAAGGGCGCTGGAGCTTAACGCCTCCGCATTGATCCTTGTGCACAACCATCCCTCGGGCGATCCCACGCCGTCCAGCATGGACATTGACATGACCAACCAGATCTCGACGGCATGCGGGGCGCTTGGGCTCACCCTGCACGATCACCTGATCATCGGGAAATCCACCGAACTCAGCTTTCGTTCGGAAGGATACTTGTAAAGGAAAACAGCGGCTTGGGTGCCGGGAACCTCATCGCACCCAGACTTCCACCCGCCGGTTCACCTGCCGCCCCCAGGCGGTATCGTCGCAGGCCATCGGCATCGCCTCGCCAAAGGCATCAACGCCAAGGTCAACGCGCTCCAGGTTGGCCGTGACCGCAGCGGCAGAGACTGCACGCAACACCGCCTCGGCCCGACGCAGGGCGATATCCCGGTTCGGCGCCGCGGCCCCCTGCCCGTCGCTGAAACCGACAAACAACATGCGCCGCGCATCATATTGCCCCTGCTCCAGCGCCCGCGCCAATTGCTGCACGTTTGACCGGCTCTGCGCATCCAGCCGAATCGACCCTGCCTCGAAACGGAAGGACGTGGTCAGCCGGGCCATCGGCTGAAGCGTCGCGGTCATCCGCTGCAGTTCCTGAAGCGAAATTTCCTCGCCCGCCACGGTAATGGCATTGGTGAAACGGTTGCCCTGCTGCTCAACCGGGATCTCCTCGGGCGCCTGATCCACAAAGCCTGCGCGCCGGATGACATTCTGCGCCGCCGGCCCCCGCGTAAAGGCCAGAAACTCCCGCGCGATCAGGGGCAGGCGACGCGCCGGAAAATACAGGAACATCGGCGCCGTCAACGGATAATCTTCCGTCTTGATCGTTCGCCGGGCGGCGTTCAGCGCAAAGCCGCAGGTGCCGCCCAGGGTCAGCACCATGGTGTCACGTTGTTCGGCATAGCTGGTGATGCCCAGCGACAGGCTGTCTTTGGCCACGGCCTTTGCCAGATCTTCAGGCAGGGCATGGCGCACAATCGTATCGGTCAGGGTCAGCCCCGCCGGCTTCATGACCTGATCCACGATCGCCTGGCTCAATCCGCTGGACGGGCTGGGCAGATGCAGTTCGATCGGCGCATCGGGTCCGCCAAGCTCCTGCCAGTTGGTCACCTCCCCCGCAAAGGCGCGGGCCAGCATGAGCGGTGAAATCGCCCGCAGGGGATTGGTCGGGGCCACAACCGGCACCACCGCATCCAGGGCCAGAACCCGGCTGCGGTTTGCACCGGTCAGATCCCCCATCCCGGCGTCGCGGGCATTGATGCGTTCCTCGCGCCCGATCTCGCGCAGCGCCATGACGATATCGGCCTCATCCGCCAGAAGGTCGGCAAACCCCTCATCCGTGTTGGTCGCGCGGAAATAAAACCGGGCCGCAAGTTTGCCCGTGTCCCGCCGCGACAACAGATAGGTGAACCGGGTCGCGTCCTCGCCGTCTTCGCGGGTGACAAGGTAATCCGCACGCTGGCCATAGGCGTCAATCAGCGCCGGCATCAGAACCGCACCCATTGTCGCGGAACCGGACAATTGCACCTCGGCCACGAAATCTTCGAGGTTGGGGCAGCCGGGCCCGGCACAGAGCACGCCCGACCCGTCTATCGTCAGCTCGCCATACTCCGTCTGGACGCGGTAGAATTCCCCGTCAAAGCCCAGCAACATGCCGCTGATTTCGACCTTGCCATCGCGCGAGGTCAGGGAAACATCCTGCGCGGCGGCCGGATGGTGCCAGAAAAGTAAAAGTGCGGCGATGAACGCCGCACATCTGAGCAAGATCATGGGACCTCTGAGTGCGGTTTTAGTTTCCCGCGACTTTCAGGTCTTGGAGCAGATTATTCAACACCAGAAAGCTGCCAACCGCATCGCATTCCGGGACGGAGAGCATCAGGTCCTGTGTTCTGATCTGACCGTCGCCGGTCAGTTGAAGCGATTGCGCCTCGGCCTCGATGCCGCAATTGGCTTTGGTGACCTCGGTTTCGACGCTCAGTGCAATGGTGCCAGCCCGCTCCGATCCGGCCTTGGGAAAGGTATAGACCTCGGCCAGCAAGGGATCAGCCGCTGCGATATCCCCATGCCGCGTCAGCACCCCACCGCGTCCGATCACGGCATCGGCCACCTCGCCGGGGGCTTCTTTCCAGTGGTGACCGGCATCGCCATAGTTTGCGCCGAATTCGCGGGCGTGAATTTCAAAACCGGCATTGCCTTTCCACTGCACCACAGCGCGATCATAGTCGATCAGTTCCTCAACCTCGGTCTGTGCAACCGCACCTTCCCCGTTGCCGAAGGCCAGGATGAACATGGCGTCACGCGCCAGAGCGGGAACAGTGGTGTTCAGCGCGCCCTTTGCATCGGTGGTTTCGGTAAAGATCATGCCGTTGTGGTGCACGGTGACGCGCTCATTCGGGAAACAGGGCGCATCCAATCTCAGGTTGACCATGGCCGCCGCAATGGCCTGGGCTTCGGCGGTGATGTCACAGTCCGGGACCGGGTCCGCAGAGCCTGGCGCGGGCGGGCCTTCCAGAACGCTTTGCGGTGCGCGCACCTTGATCACATTCGCATCGGGCTCTGATGCGGCAAAGGCGGATGTCGCAGGCAGATCATCGGCACCCTTGAACTCGCCCGAGGTCAGCCTGATCTGCTGCACATCCAGCAGGGCGCTGGTGGCGGAATCCTCCAGCTCTCTGGGCGCGGGCCTGTCCTGGTTGCCGTATCGCGCTTTGGCCGTATCGGAATTCTGCATGACAAAGCCGATACCGATGGCACAGGCCAGCGTGCCTGCAACCGTCAGAACTTCCTTCATACGCGCCATTACCTGTCCTCCAGAAAAGGAATCGTTCAGGGAATGAGTGCCTTGGAATCTGGGCTAGCGTATGACGCTGACGTGCTGGGAATTGGGCGAAATCGGGACAAGACCCGATGTCACCTCAGGACAGGCGGCCGTGACAATGCTTGAATTTCTTGCCCGATCCACAAGGGCAGGCGTCATTGCGCGACGGGTTGCCCCATGTGGTTGGATCGTCCTCCACAAAGCCCTCTGCAGCAGCAACCGGGGAGGGCGCCGGCACATTCGGTTCCTGCGCGCCCGCATCTGCGGCCTTTTGCATTGCGGCCTGTCGCTGCGCGATCTCCTGCATGAAGGCGTTGCGCTCTTCCGCGGACATCGGCTGCGCCTGACACAGTTTCTGAGTCACGTCCTGGCGCAGGCTATCCAGCATGCTTTCGAACAGCTGAAAGCTCTCGTTCTTGTATTCGTTCAACGGGTCACGCTGGGCGTAACCCCGGAACCCGACAACGGACCGTAGATGCTCAAGGGTCATCAGATGGTCGCGCCATTTGCCGTCAATCGATTGCAACAAAAGCTGTTTTTCGATGGTGCGCATGTTTTCCGGGCCAAAGGCTTCGGTTTTTTGCGCCATCATCTTGTCGGTCGCCTCGATCAGGCGTTCGCGGATCACCTCATCGTCCACGCCGTCTTCCTCGCACCAGGCGATGATCGGCAGGTCGATGTTCAGATGTTCGATCACGGCCGCATAGAACCCTTGTGTGTCCCATTGATCCGCATAGGTGCGCGGCGGCATATAGGTGTCGATCAGATCGTCGATCACCTGATGGCGCATATCGGTGACGATCTCGTTCAGGTCCTCCGCTTCCATGATGTCCCGGCGCTGGCCAAAGATGACCTTGCGCTGTTCGTTCATCACATCGTCGAATTTGAGCAGCTGTTTGCGGATGTCAAAATTGCGCCCCTCGACCTTGGCCTGTGCGCGTTCCAGCGACTTGTTGACCCAGGGGTGAATGATCGCTTCGCCCTCTTTCAGGCCAAGTGTGGTCAGAACCTTTTCCAGCCGTTCAGAGCCAAAGATGCGCATCAGGTCGTCTTCCAACGACAGGAAAAACGACGTGCGTCCCGGATCACCCTGACGGCCCGAGCGGCCGCGCAACTGGTTGTCGATCCGGCGGCTTTCGTGCCGTTCAGAGGCCAGAACGTAAAGCCCCCCCGCCTCAAGCACCTTTTGCTTTTCGTCCGCATGCTGGGCTTCGATCTCTGCCCGGATCTGTTCCGGATCCGCTTCGGGGTCATTGTCCAGTGCTTCAAGCACCTTCAGTTCCACGTTGCCGCCCAACTGGATGTCGGTGCCGCGCCCGGCCATGTTGGTGGCGATGGTCACGGCCCCGAACTTGCCTGCATCGGCGATGATCTGCGCTTCCTGTTCGTGCTGGCGCGCGTTCAGGACGTTGTGTTCAATGCCGGCAGCCGTCAGCAGCTGGCTCAACTGTTCGGATTTCTCGATAGAGGTGGTGCCAACAAGGCAAGGCTGCCCCTTGGCATTTGCTTCTTTCACCTTTTCGATCATCGCATCGTATTTTTCCTGAACGCTGCGATACACGGCATCATCTTCGTCGACACGGGCGATGGGCAGGTTTGTCGGCACTTCGACCACGCCCAGGCCATAGATTTCCTGGAATTCCTCGGCTTCGGTCAGCGCGGTGCCGGTCATCCCGGCCAGCTTGTCATAAAGCCGGAAATAGTTCTGGAAGGTCACCGAAGCCAGGGTCACGTTCTCTGGCTGGATCGTGGTGCCTTCCTTGGCTTCGATCGCCTGGTGCAGCCCGTCCGACAGGCGGCGGCCCTGCATCATCCGGCCGGTGAATTCGTCGATCAACATCACTTCGCCGTCGCGCACGATGTAGTCGCGGTCTTTCAGGAACAGCTTGTGTGCGCGCAGGCCCTGGTTGACGTGGTGCACGATGGTGGTGCTTTCGGGGTCATAGAGGGTCTGACCGTCCTCCAGCAGCGACCGGGCGCGCAGTTGTTCTTCCAGGAATTCGTTGCCCTCGTCGGTGAAGGTGACGTTGCGGGTCTTTTCGTCCAGCTCATAATGTTCGGGCTGCAGCAGCGGGATCACCTTGTCGATGGTGACATACATCTCGGAACGGTCCTGCGCAGGACCGGAGATGATCAGCGGCGTCCGCGCCTCGTCGATCAGGATGCTGTCGACCTCGTCCACGATGGCATAATTGTGATTCTTTTGCAGAATCTCGCCGAGGTTCGACTTCATGTTGTCGCGCAGATAGTCGAATCCGAGCTCGTTGTTGGTGGCATAGGTAATGTCGCATTCATATGCCGCGCGCTTGGCGTCTTCGGGCATCTGAGACACGGCGGCACCACAGGTCAGGCCCAGCGCATTGAACACCTTGCCCATCCAGTCGGCGTCACGTTTCACCAGGTATTCGTTGACAGTCACCACATGCACGCCCTTGCCGGACAATGCATTCAGATAGGCCGCCAGGGCCGCGGTCAGTGTCTTGCCTTCGCCCGTCTTCTGTTCTGAGATATTGCCCTGATGCAGGAAAATCGCCGCCATCAGCTGCGTGTCAAAGGCGCGCAGGCCCAGCGTGCGGCGGGCGGCCTCGCGGCAGTTGGCAAAGGCTTCGGGCAGGAGGTTGTCAAGATTTTCACCTGACAGGGCGCGTTTGGCCAGCTCCTCTGTCTTGTCCTTGATGCCGGCGTCGGTCAGCTTTTCAAAGTCTGGTTCCAGTGCATTGATCTGATCCACCAGCGGGCGGGTCGCCTTGATTTTGCGATCGTTTGGCGTGCCAAAGACCTTTTTGGCGATTGTTCCGATACCCAGCATGTGCTCTCCAGCCGATTTTTATGTGTGGCAGCGATCTGCTTGCCCAGCGCTCAGTCAGACCATAGATGTATGGGGAAACGCCTGAGCCGCGCCTGATAGGCGATGTAAGGGCCGCACATAACACTGTCAATGTAGCAGCCCCTCCCGGGGCGTAACGATAGGACAATCCATGCACAAACGACTCACTTTCGTGGCCGCTCTGGCCGTTTCCGCCTGCCTCGGCCTGCCTGCGACCGCGCAGGACACGCCGCAGCTTGATACCGTGGTGGCAACGGTAAACGGCACCGATATTACGCTGGGCCACATGATCATCGCCCGCGCGCGCCTGCCCGAACAATATCAGCAACTTCCCGACGACGTGCTGTTCAAGGGTATCCTCGAACAGCTCGTTCAGCAGACCGCCCTCAGCGACAATTTTGAGGGCGACTTGCCCGCCCGTGTCACGCTTTCACTGGAAAACGAGAGCCGCTCGCTCAAGGCCGGTGAAGTGATCGAAAAGATCATGGCGGAACCGCTGGACGAAGCGGAGGTTCAGGCCGCCTATGACGAACAATACGCCAGCGCCGAGCCGGAAAAGGAATTCAACGCCGCGCATATCCTGGTCGAGACGCAGGAAGAGGCACAGGCGATCAAGACGCAACTGGATGAAGGTGCCGATTTTGCCGAACTCGCACGCGAGAAGTCGACCGGCCCCTCCGGTCCCGGTGGTGGTGCACTGGGCTGGTTTGGCAAGGGCATGATGGTGCCTGCCTTCGAGAACACCGTGATGGAGATGGAACCGGGCGCGGTTTCCGACCCGGTCGAGACACAATTCGGCTGGCACGTGATCAAGCTGAACGAGGTGCGCGACACCGAAGCGCCTGCGCTGGATGCAGTCCGCGAAGAGATCGAACTGCAATTGCGCCAGACCCGTGTTCAAACCGCCATCGAGGAAATCACCGAGAAGGCTGACGTGGATCAATCTGCCGCCGAAGGGATCGACCCGTCGGTTCTCAAAAACGTCGAATGGCTGGAGTAAGAATTGGGCAAGATCACACAAGTCTCCCCGCTGGCCCCTGCGACCTTTCCGCAATTGCCGGTCATTGGCGGTGTGCGTTTCGCCACCGCCTCTGCCGGGGTCAAATACCAGGGCCGCACTGATGTGATGCTGGCGGAACTGGCGCCGGGAACAGCGGTGGCCGGGGTCTTTACCCGGTCCAGAACCCGCGCCGCGCCGGTGCTGGATTGCCAGGACAAGATCGGCGGCGCCTGCGATGCGGGGGCCGCGATACTGGTGAACTCCGGCAACGCCAATGCCTTTACCGGTAAGAACGGTGTCGCCTCGGTGCAGGCCATCACATCGGCTGTGTCAGCCGCCTGCGATGTCCCGCAATCGCGTGTCTTCACCTCCTCCACCGGCGTGATCGGCGAACCCTTGCCGCATGAGCGGGTCACCGCCAGCCTTGCCGAACTGCAGTCCGGGCTGGATGCCGACGGCATCGCCGCCGCGGCCAAGGCCATCATGACGACCGACACCTTTCCAAAAGGCGCGTCAGCGGAAATAGAGGTTGGTGGCACAACGGTTAAGATTGCCGGGATCGCCAAGGGTTCCGGCATGATCGCCCCCGACATGGCCACGATGCTGGTCTATATCTTTACCGATGCCGCGATTGATCAGGCGGCGCTGCAGGCGATGATCAGCACAAACGCGGACAAGACATTCAACTGTATCACCGTGGATAGCGATACATCGACATCGGACAGCCTGATCGTCGCCGCCACCGGCGCATCGGGCCAGAACGTGACGGGGAATGCGGAATTCGCCGCCGCCATGCATGGTGTGATGCGGGATCTCGCCCATCAGGTCGTGCGCGATGGCGAGGGTGCGACGAAATTCGTCGAGGTCGCTGTCACCGGTGCCGCATCGGATGCAGACGCCAGGACACATGCCATGGCAATCGCCAATTCACCCCTGATCAAGACCGCCATCGCGGGCGAAGATCCGAACTGGGGCCGGGTTGTCATGGCCATCGGCAAATCCGGTGCCGATGCAGATCGCGACCGCCTGTCGATCCGTTTTGGAGAGGTGGAAGTCGCCAAGGATGGCTGGCGCAGCCCCAGTTACTCCGAGGAAGCCGCAGCCGCGCATATGAAGGGCGAGAACATCGTGATCGTCGTGGATCTGGGGCTCGGGGCGGGCACCGCCACGGTCTGGACCTGTGATCTGACGCACGGCTATATCGCGATCAATGCCGACTACCGCTCATGACCCCTCAGAGCCGCCTGAAGTGAAGGTTGTTCTTGTCTCTGCCGTTGCGCTGATCGACGTCGACGGGCGTGTCCTGTTGGCGCAACGGCCCGAGGGCAAGGAAATGGCGGGCCTGTGGGAGTTTCCGGGCGGCAAGGTCGAACCGGGCGAAACACCTGAAATGGCGCTGATCCGCGAGTTGCAGGAGGAATTGGGGATCAATACCTGGTCTTCCTGTCTGGCGCCACTGACCTTTGCCAGCCACAGCTATGACAGGTTTCACCTGCTGATGCCCTTGTTTGCCTGCCGCAAATGGGAAGGCACGCCGCGCTCCAACGAAGGTCAATCGCTGAAATGGGTGCGCCCGAACGATTTGCGCAACTACCCGATGCCAGCGGCCGATATCCCGCTTATCCCCGTTCTCCGAGACTGGTTGTGAAACAAATTTGCACAATCGCCGTAAATTTGCGCACCAAAGTTAAGCTTTTGTAAAACAATTTTGTGGTAATGCACTTATTGTTTGGTAAACTGATTTCAACTTTCTGGGGAGGAAGCAGTATGTTGCGTACGATTACAATCGGTTCCTGTATTTCCGTGCAGGGTATCTTTGTCGGCAACACACCAAACGGACAGATGACCGTGCAGGTGGACGACAAGATTTATAGCGGAAAGCCAGTGAATCGGAGCAACTGACGGAATATTTTGGCGTCTGACGAACTTCGCCCGACCTTGGGCGTTGGCCTCTGGGGCATCTGCCCTTTTGTGATAGGGGCAGAAGATGTCAGACCAACGAACAATCGTGATCCTTAATGCTGCCTCCGGCAGCCAGGATGGCGATGACAAGAGATCGGCAATTACCGCCGCGTTCACCAAGCGTGGACGCGGCGTCGATTTTATCAATGTCCAGGATCATGACAGTGTGGAGGCCGCGGCAAATGCGGCGCTGGCCGACCCGGACGCTGCCCTGGCGATAGCGGGCGGTGACGGCACGATCTGCAGCGCGGCCTCTGTACTTGCGGGCAGCGGCCGTGCCATTGGCATCATCCCGGCGGGAACTTTCAATTACTTTGCCCGCTCTCTGGGCCTGCCGCAGGAAATGGATGCGGCGGTGGAAACCCTGATCACGGGACAGTCCCGCGCGGTCAACGTTGCAACCGTCAATGACCGGATGTTCCTCAACAACGCCAGCATCGGGGCCTATGCGGCAATCCTCCAGACCCGCGAGGGGACCTATCGCCGCTGGGGCCGCAGCAGGTTGGCAGCCTATTGGTCCGTGGTGAAAACTCTTGTGACCTTCCGTGCGCCGCTGCGTCTGAACATCAGGGTCGACGATCAGACCCTGACCCGCCGCACCCCGATCATCTTTGTCATCAACAACGCTTACCAACTGCAGCAAATGGGGCTGGATGGCGCGGAGGCCGTGGCGGCAGGTGAACTGGTGGTGCTGATCGCCCCCAATACCGGCCGGTTGGGTCTGTTTCGCCATGCAGCGGCCCTTGCGCTTGGCATTGCAAAATCTGAAACTGATTACGAGATGATCAGCGGGAAAAACATCGAAATCGTGATGAAGCGGAAACGCCGTCCGGTTGCGCGGGATGGTGAGATCACCCGCATGGGTGGGCCCTTTACCCTGCGCCACGCGGCAGCCCCCTTGCGGATCATGGTGCCGCGCGACGCGCCGCCTTCCGTGCGATGACCCGGCTGATCCACCTGTCCGATCTGCATTTCGGCAAGGACCGTGCCAATCTGATCGAGCCACTACTCAGGGCGCTGTCGGAACTCGGACCTGATCAGGTTGCGATCTCGGGTGATTTGACCCAGCGTGCGCGGCGGCGGGAATATGTGAGCGCCCGCGCGTTTATCGACCGGATCAACGCGCCGGTGCTGTGCATCCCCGGCAATCACGACATCCCCATCCACCGGCCTCTGACGCGTTTTTTCCGGCCTTTCGGGCATTATCGCAGCTATATATCCCGCGATCTGACACCGCGTGTCGAAACCGAGCAGATGGTGATGGTCGGCCTGAACACCGTCGACCGCTTTCAATGGCAGGCAGGTCGCCTGTCCGCGTCCCGGTTGCTCAGAGCCTGCAATGCCATGCGGGGCGCGCCTGCCCACAAGCTGCGCGTGCTGGTCGCCCATCACCCGCTTGAGCACCCCAGAGGCGTCAGAAAGAAACCCATCCCAGGTGCCGCTGCTGCGCTGGAGCGCCTGATCGGCTGCGGTGCCGATCTGATCCTGTCGGGACATCTGCACCTGTGGCACGCCGGAGAATTCGCCCACCGCGCCGGGAAAGAATTGCACCGCAACGCGATCCAGCTGCATGCCGGCACCAGCCTGTCGTCACGGATGCGAGGCGAACCCAATGATTTCAATCTGATCGACATCTCGCCAGATGCAATTCACGTCGCCCGGCAAAGCTTTGACGAGGACAAGGGCCGGTTCGAAACGAAAGAGACCCGGCAATTCAGCCGGGTCCCTGACAATTCTCAAAACTGAACGCGATCAGCTCAACGTCCGGGTGACTTCTTCACGTTCGAAGATTTCGATCACGTCATCGGGACGGATATCATCGTAGTTCTCGAAGGCCATGCCGCATTCCTGACCGGACTGCACTTCGGGCACTTCATCCTTGAACCGCTTAAGCGTTTTCAGCGTCCCTTCGTGAATCACGACGTTGTCGCGCAGCAGACGCACACCGGCAGAGCGCCTTGCGACACCTTCGGTGACCAGACAACCGGCAACCTTGCCCACACCGGTGACCTTGAAGACTTCCTTGATGGTTGCATAACCAATGAAGTTCTCCTTGATCTCGTTGCTGAGCAGTCCGGAGGCCGCGGCCTTCACATCGTCCACAAGATCGTAGATCACCGAATAATACCGGATCTCCACACCCTTCTGGTTGGCTGTGTTGCGCGCGGATGCGTTGGCACGGACGTTGAAGCCCATGATCGGGGCACCGGATGCTTCGGCCAGGCCCACATCCGTCTCGGTGATCGCACCGACACCGGAGTGAAGAACCCGCACGCGCACCTCGTCGTTGCCGATCTTTTCCATCGCCTGAACGATGGCTTCGGCAGAACCCTGCACGTCGGCCTTGACCAGAATCGGCAGTTCGGAAACATCCTCGTCCGCCTTGGCGTTGGCCATCAGCTGTTCAAGAGTGGTCGCCGCACCCGCCGCAGCGCGTTTGTCCTTGGCAGCTTTCTCGCGGTAGTTGGCAATTTCGCGGGCCTGTGCTTCGGTGCTGGTCACGTTCAGCACGTCGCCTGCTTCGGGTGTGCCGTTCAGGCCCAGAACCTCGACGGGAACAGATGGCCCGGCTTCCTTCACACGCTCGCCCTGATCGTTGATCAGCGCACGCACCTTGCCGTATTGTTCGCCCACGACAAAGATGTCGCCCTGGCGCAGCGTGCCATTCTGGATCAGAACCGTCGCCACGGGGCCACGGCCCACGTCAAGCTGCGCTTCGATCACGGCACCAACAGCGGCACGGTCCGGGTTCGCCTTGAGCTCCAGGATCTCGGCCTGCAGCGCGATGGCCTCAAGCAGTTGATCCAGACCCTGACCAGTGGTCGCGGAAACCTCCACGTCCTGAACGTCGCCCGACAACTTCTCCACGATGACCTCGTGTTGCAGCAGATCGGTACGGACCTTGTCCGGGTTCGCGGCAGGCTTGTCGATCTTGTTGATCGCCACGATCATCGGCACCTTGGCCGCTTTCGCGTGGTTGATCGCCTCGATGGTCTGCGGCATCACCGCATCATCCGCAGCCACAACCAGCACCACGATGTCCGTCACCTGAGCACCGCGCGACCGCATCGACGTAAACGCCGCGTGGCCCGGTGTATCGAGGAAAGACAGCACAGCACCGTTTTCGGTGGTAACCTGATAGGCCCCGATGTGCTGGGTGATCCCGCCAGCTTCGCCCGCGACGACCTTGGCGTTGCGGATCGCATCCAGCAGCGATGTCTTGCCGTGGTCGACGTGACCCATGATCGTGATGACCGGCGGACGGCCGACCAGATCCTTGGGATCGTCGATGACTTCCTTGATGACATCCTCGACGTCGGAATCGGAAACGCGGACAACCTTGTGGCCGAATTCCTCGATGATCAGTTCGGCGGTATCGGCATCAATGGTTTCATTCTGTGTCACCATCATGCCGTTGTTCATCAACGCCTTGACGACTTCGCCCACGCGCTCGGCCATACGGTTGGCCAGTTCGGAAACGACAATCGCCTCGGGCAGCTGCACATCGCGCACGACCTTTTCACGCTCGACAGAGCCACCCATGGCCTTCTGCCGTGCGCGTTCCTGCTTGCGCTTCATCGCAGCCATCGACCGCTGCCGTCCGCCTTCGCCGCCGGTCAGCGCCTGATTGACCGTCAGCTTGCCGGAGCGACGGTTGTCGTTGCCGCGGTTCTTCTTGTTGGTTTCCTCGCGGTCACGCTCGGTCTTGCGGGGGGCTTGCGCCGGTACCGCCTTGTTGTTCGGCGTGCGGGCAACGGCAGGTTCGGAAGGCGCTGCTGCCGCAGCTTCGGCAGCCGCAGCGGCCTCGCGGACCTTTGCGGCTTCTTCCTCGGCCTTCGCCTTGAGCGCTTCTTCGCGCTCTTTTTCCTCGCGTTCTTTCTCTTCCTGTTCAGCCCTGCGGCGCTCGCGGTCTTCCGCGCGGGCCTTTTCTTCGGCTTCGCGGGCAGCGGCCTCTTCGGACTCGCGGGCCTTGGCGGCCTGAACAGCCCTCAGGCGGCGATCCATTTCCGCATCGGTGATCCCCGCAGGACGCTTGGAAGGGTCCCCAACCGGAGATCCGCCAGCACCTGCCTTACCGGCACCCGGCTTGGGCACCACAACGCGCTTGCGCTTGGTTTCGACTACGACGTTCTTGGTCCGCCCATGGCTAAAGCTTTGCTTTACATTACCCGGACGCGCGCCTCCGCGCAGACCCAATGTTTTCTTGCCGTCACTATCGCTCATCTAGCTCGTCTATCCTTTCGACTGGCCCTTGCCAGTCTCGTTTTTGCGCACGCCTTTAAGTCGTTGGGCTTCCTCTACAACACGTAGCGTGAGTCCACCAGAGGCGAGCGCCCCATGTATCACAGTTTGACGTCCGAAAGCCAAACCCAATTCATCTGCCGTCAGCCATCCGATGTAATGGCCGTAGTGCGGCGTGCTTAACTTGCTCTTGCCGCGACCCGATCCGTCTGACGCCTGGATCAGCACTTCTGCCTCCTCGGACTGCAGCCAGCTCTTTACCTTTTCGTAGCCCGCAACGGCACGCCCGCCCTTGCGCTGCAACGAAATAAGGTCGACCACGCGCCGGGCAAGCTGCTTTTCCACTTCATCAGCCAACCCTTCAGGTACATTTACCTGCTGCTTGGCTGCACGGGTAAACAGCTTTTTCTTCACCGCCAGTTCAATCGCATCGCGATCCGCCGCGACATAGATGCCGCGCCCCGGCAGTTTGCCCAGAATATCGGGCACAACCTGCTGATCAGGGCCAACCACAAAACGCACAAGCCCGAACTTGGGTTGCACCTCTCCCGTCGAGATACATTTGCGTTCGGGACCGTCAGACCGATCCTTGGTTGCGCCACCGCGACCCATCAGGTGCTTCCGAGGCCTGCGATCAGGCCCCGGCCTCCTCGGCTGCTTCGCCGTCTTCGTCGGTTTCTTCAGCCGTTTCAAGATCCGCAGGATCGACCCAGCCCAGCATGACGCGGGCGGTCATGATCATGTCCTGCGCTTCCTCCAGCGAGATGTCGAAGGGTTCAAGCGTGCCATCGTCCTTTACACGCTCGCCATTCACGGTTGTCCAACCGCCGGCCAGTTCCCAGTCGGCGCAGGTTGCAAAGTCTTCCAGTGTCTTCACGTCATCCTTTGCCAGCGCTTCAATCATCTGGGGTGTCAGACCCTCGAATTCAACCAGGCTGTCTTCGACACCCAATGCGCGGGCGGCTTCCAGGGCTGCCTTGTTCTGCGCTTCCAGCACGTCACGGGCACGGGCCTGAAGCTCGGCGGCGGTATCTTCGTCCACACCGTCGATCACCAGAAGCTCGTCAACCTCGACGTAAGCCACTTCCTCAAGGTTGGTGAACCCTTCGGAGACCAGAAGCTGGGCAAAGAATTCGTCCAGGTCCAGATTGTCCATGAACAGCTTGGTGCGCAGCTCGAACTCGGCCTGACGGCGCTGGCTTTCCTGCTCTTCTGTCATGATGTCGATATCAAGACCGGTCAGCTGGCTGGCCAGACGCACGTTCTGACCGCGACGGCCGATGGCAAGCGACAGCTGCTCTTCGGGGACGACGACTTCGATCTTGCCGGCTTCTTCATCCAGAACAACCTTGGACACTTCCGCAGGCTGCAGCGCGTTCACCAGGAAGGTCGGCTGGTCTTCGTTCCAGGGGATGATGTCGATCTTTTCGCCCTGAAGCTCGTTTACCACGGCCTGCACACGGCTGCCGCGCATACCGACGCAGGCGCCAACCGGGTCGATCGAGCTGTCATAGGAGATGACGGCGATCTTGGCGCGCGAACCGGGGTCGCGGGCCACGGCCTTGATCTCGATGATGCCGTCATAGATTTCGGGCACTTCCATCTTGAACAGTTCGGCCATGAACTCGGGCGCTGTGCGCGACAGGAAAATCTGCGGCCCGCGCTGCTCGCGGCGCACGTCCTTGATATAGACGCGGATACGGTCGTTGGGCCGGTAGCTTTCGCGGCCGATCTTTTCGTTCCGGCGCAGGATCGCTTCGCCAGCGCCCACATCGACGATGACGTTGCCGTATTCCTCGCGCTTGACCAGACCGTTGATGATGGTGCCTGCGCGGTCCTTGAATTCTTCGTACTGGCGGTCACGCTCGGCTTCGCGGACCTTCTGCAGGATCACCTGCTTGGCCGATTGTGCGGCGATGCGGCCCATTTCAACGGGGGGCACTTCCTCAACCAGCGTATCGCCGACCTTGGGATCGTCCATGTACTGCCGGGCTTGCTCAACCGTGAACTCGGCCTGGTAGTTTTCCAGTTCCTCATCCTCGACTACCGTGCGGACGCGGGTAAAGGTGGCGCGCCCGGTCTTGCGGTCGATGGACACACGGATGTCCATTTCCGCGCCGTAGCGGGACTTGGCCGCCCGGGCGAGCGATTCTTCCATCGCTTCGACCACCAGACTGGGGTCGATCATCTTTTCACGCGCCACCGCTTCGGCGGTTTGCAGCAGCTCAAGCTGGTTGGCAGATGTAATGGCCATTAGTCTTCTCCCTCAGCAGACCCGTCATCGGTCTGAACTTCATCGAAATCTTCTTCATTCAGCGCGCCGGCCGCCTTGCGTTGGCGCAACATTTCCTTGATCAGCTCGTCCGTCAGCACCAGCTTGGCGTCCGACAGCCAGTCAAAGTTGAGCCCGATGGTCCCCTCTTCGACGTTGATCAGCACTTCGTTCCCGTCGATCCCGGCCAGCTCGCCCTTGAAACGGCGGCGGCCATCGATCAGCTCGTCCGTCTCGATCTTGGCCTCGTAGCCTTCGAACATGTCGAAATCCTTGAGCCGGGTCAGCGGACGGTCGATGCCGGGGCTTGAGACCTCCAGCGTGTATTCATCGAGGATCGGGTCCTCGACATCCAGCACGGTGCCGATGGCCTGATTGATCAGCGCAAGGTCATCAACCTCGATCCCGCCCTCGGGCCTGTCGGCCATGATCTGAAGGATCGTGTTCTTGCCCGACATCAGTCGTACACGCACCAGTTCAAACCCCATGTCCTCGATCACCGGGGTGATGATCTCGGCCAGGCGGCGGTCAATGGCGGCTTTTGCTATCAGATCGTTGGACATGGTTCTTTCAGACACAAAAAAACGGGCGCGCGGCCCGTGTTCAAGATCGGTGGAGCGTTTGGTGTGGACCCGAACGCGCCGCTGTTGGCAACCATATACGCCGGGTTGCCGCCAATCGCAAGGCCCCCCGCGCAAGGCTCATCCGAACCACCAGCGTTCCGCCGCGCGCAGGTTGTCCAGCGGGCGCAGGGGGCTGACCTGCGCGGGCTGGGCGACGGCGGCGCTGACGGCCTGCACCGGGTGGCGCGCGTCGGGTATCAGATGAATATCCGGCAAACCGGCAAGCGCACCCGCGTCGCGGATATCCACCGCGTCGACCAGGTATTCGCCCAACGCCTGGCCACGCACAGGTTCGGAAGGGATCGAGGTCAGCTCGACCTCGTCAAACCAGCCCGCCGTGCCGTCGCGGTAGTGGCTGGCTGTTCGCGTCGCCAGAACCTGCTGGCCGGGCCGGAACCGGCGCAGCTGGTAAAGCCCGGTGCCGATGCCTGCCTCCGGTGCATGGGCGGGCCGGATCACGTACTCAGGCCCCGACAGCATCAGCGGCAGCCCGACGTTCGGTACTTCCAGGGTGATTCTCAGCTGGTCGGGGCGCATTGCACGCACCTCTCCCGCAACCAGCCGGTGCAGGCTGGCCACCGCATCCGCCGCCGTAAAGGCGGCACCGTCATGGAACCGTACCCCGCGACGCAGATCGAAATCCCAGATCCGCGCATCGTCCGAGGCCTGCCAGCCCAGCGCGAGTTCGGCGCGCAGGGTGCCATCTGCGGCCACTTCGGTCAGGGTGTCATAGATCAGCCCCTGCCGCGCCACCTGCATGAACAACCCATCACCCTGCGACCACGAATCGCTGCGGGACCCGCCCGACAGCGCCATCCGCAAACGCCCGCCACGCGCGGGCACGCCCGCCGCGCCAACGCCCGTCGCGGCCAGCAGGGCCGCCGCCGCGGCACTGGAAAAGACCGCGCGGCGGTCAAGAAGGGTGGTCCTGCGGCTCATAGCTTTGCGATCCTGTCCATGGCGCGCACCAGTTCCGCACTGATCCCCGGTTCCGAGAGGGCATGGCCCGCATTCCGCACCATCAACAGCTCCACACCGGGCCAGCGTTCCGCGATCCTGTGGGCGCTGACCGGCGGACAGATCATGTCATACCGCCCCTGCACGATGGTGCCGGGGATATGCGCGATACGCGGCATGTGTTCCACGATCTGGCCGTCGAACTCCAGAAAGCCCGCGTTGGTGAAATAGTGATTCTCCAACCGGGAAAAGGCACGGGCATAGTCGGACGGCCCCTCATGCGATGCCCCGGACGACTGGATCGACGCCAGCGCGTTTTCCCATGCGGCCCAGGCCCTGCCAAAGCGCTGCTCAATCGGCAGATCGCCCGAAAACAGACGCCTGTGGTAGGCCTTGATCAGGTCGTCCTGTTCCTCCTTGGGAATCAGGGACACGAAGCGGTCCCAGACCTCGGGCCAGAATTTCCCGGCGCCGCCGCCATAAAACCAATCCAGCTCCGACTGCGTCATCAGGAATACACCGCGCAAGACCATGTGGCGCACGGCATCCGGGTGCGTCTGGGCATAGACCAGCGCCAAAGTCGCCCCCCAGGACCCGCCAAAGACGATCCAGCGGTCGATCTTCAACTCTTTGCGAATCATCTCGATGTCAGCGACCAGGTGCCAGGTGGTGTTGTCCGTCACGCTCGCGTGGGGGCGCGACCGGCCACAGCCGCGCTGATCAAACAGAATCACCCGGTAGACGGAGGGATCGAAATACCGGCGCATCGACGGGCTGCAGCCGCCGCCGGGTCCGCCATGCAGGACCACAACCGGAAGCCCATCCGGGTTGCCGCATTGCTCGTAATAAACCCTATGCCCCTGCCCGACCGACATCATCCCCTGATCGAAGGGGTCAATGGGCGGATAAAGATACTGCGCCGCGCGCATTTGGTCGGGATACTTGTCCATGGGGGACCTATATAGTGTCCAAGTCTACAAGAACATAGGAAGCGGAAAATGCAAATGTCTCGAACAACAGTTGATCCGTCAGAAATTTCCAAATTCGAAGCCATGGCCGCCGAATGGTGGGATCTGAACGGAAAGTTCAAGCCGCTGCACATGCTCAATCCCTGTCGGCTGGATTATATCACCAGCCAGATTGCCGGGGAATTCGACCGCGACCTGAAAGCTGCCGACCCTTTCAAGGGCCTGCGAATCCTCGATATCGGCTGCGGCGGCGGGTTGCTGGCAGAACCGATGGCGCGGCTGGGTGCGGATGTGGTCGGCGCCGATGCGGCGGAAGGGAATATTCCCGTGGCACGGGTTCACGCAGAACAATCCGGCCTCGATATCGACTACCGCCACACCACTGCCGAAGCGATGGCAGAGGCGGGCGAACAGTTCGATGTGGTCCTCAACATGGAAGTGGTCGAACACGTCGCCTCCCCCATTGATTATCTGACCGCCTGCCATGACCTGTTGAAGCCGGGCGGGCTGCACATCTGTTCGACAATTAACCGAAACCCGAAATCCTTTGCCATGGCGATCGTGGGGGCGGAACACATCATGCGTTGGCTGCCGAAAGGGACGCATGAATGGTCCAAGTTCATCACCCCCGACGAATTGTTCGACCTGCTGCGGCAGGCGGGGCTAGAGCCGGTGGACCGCAAGGGGTTCGTATTCAACCCCATCGCCTGGACCTGGCGGCTGTCCGACAAAGACCTGAGCGTGAACTACGTGACGGCAAGCCTCAGGAAAGCTTGATCCGGATCTCGCGCAGGATCGGCAGGGCCGCGCGGGTCTGTTCTTCGCCCAGGCTTTCCACCACCTCGTTGATCATCGGCGCGATGGCAGCCACCGCATCGTCGCGTGCCTGCCGCCCCGCCGGGCTGATCGCGACCATCTTGCGCCGCGCATCGTCCCAGTCCGGGCGGATGTGGACATAGCCGGACCATTCCAGCTTGGTCAGGGTGTTGGTCATCGCCCCGCGGGTAACACCGAACCGTTCGGCCAGCCGCGCCGGGCTGCTTTCATCGCCCTGCCAGGAAAGATGGTTCAGCACCGAGAAATGCGAAATCTCCATCCCCTTCGGCAACACCCGCGTCAGACGACTGCGCACAGCGTGATCGGCCGCCAGCAACTCGCTGAACAGCATGATCGCAACTGTCTGACTGTCATCACTCATTTACCGACCTGATCAAGAAGCCACTTGAGGCGCATCGAACATGCGCGCGTTTGCCATGCTGGGGACCTTTCCCCGTGCTTTCGCGAGATCATCCATATCCAGAGCAAAGTTGTAAACGCCGGCTGTGTCGCCTGCATCCAGCAGCACCTCGCCCCAGGGCGACACCACCAGCGAATGACCATAGCAATCCCGCGTCTTGTGTTCGGCGCTGGCATGGGTGCCCGTCTGCGCCGGGGCTATCACGAAACAGCCTGTCTCAATCGCCCGCGCCCTGAGCAGCGCGTGCCAGTGGGCCGCACCGGTCACCGGCGAAAACGCCGCCGGCACGGTGATGATCTGCGCCCCGGCGCGGGCCAATGCGTTGTAAAGCAGCGGAAACCGGACATCGTAACAGATGCTCAACCCGATCTTGCCAAAGGGCGTGTCGGCCACCACGGCCTGCGTGCCCGGACGGTAGCCCGCCGATTCGCGATAGGTCTCGCTCTCGTTTATCTGCACGTCGAACATGTGGATCTTGTCGTATCGCGCCACGATCCCGCCCTGCGGGTCGATCAGAAAGGACCGATTGGCAAAACGTCCGTCCGCGTCCCCGGTCTTGAGCCCGAGTGACCCGATCAACAGCCAGATCCCCGCATCCGCCGCCGCCTTGCGCAGAGCGGCCAGAGTGATGTCCTCGTCTTCATGCAACAGCACGTCCTGCTGGTGGCTGCGGCTGGTCGACACACAATTGGTCACTTCCGGCGTCAGAACAAACTCTGCCCCGGCGCGCACCGCCTCATCCAGCATGGCCAGCGTCTTGCCAAGGTTGTCCCTAGGGTCATCCGTGACATTCAGTTGCAGGATCGCACCTTGCATCATGCAGCCAGCAAGCCATCCAGCTTGCCCTCGCGTTCAAGCGCGAAAAGATCGTCACATCCGCCCACATGGGTCTCCCCGATAAAGATCTGTGGAACGGTGCGCCCTCCGTTTGCCCGCTGGATCATTTCGGGTTTCCGGTCGGGGTTGGCCAAGATGTCGACCTCGGAAAAGCTGACACCCTTCTGGTTCAGCAACCGTTTGGCGGCATGACAGAAACCGCAAAGCGGCGATGTGTAGATTTCGACGGGTTTCATTCGATATCCCTCTCAACAAGAAACGCTTAAAGGGGATTTAGGTGTCTTTGGCCACGCGCGCCAGTGTTACCACACATACAGGTCCCGAACCTGCCGAAAGACAGGCCTCCGTCGCGGCGGCCAATGTCGCGCCGGAGGTCATCACGTCATCCACCAGCAACACCGGCCGGTCACGGACCACGTCCCGCCGGGCCGGGTTGAGACGGATGGCATTTTCAAGGGTCTTGCGCCGTTCCTCCCGGCCCAGACCGTCCAGCGTGGGGGTCGCACGATACCGTTGAAGCAGATCGACACAGCTCAGATGCCCCGATTCCCGTGCCATTGCGCGGGCCAGCAAAGCCGACTGGTTGTACCTGCGCCGGAGCCTGCGCCGCCAATGAAGCGGAACCGGGGCGATCAGGGTGTCGGGCTGCAGTACAGGTCGCGCAGCTGTTGTCATCCAGCGGCCTGCGGGCCGCGCGATTTCCTGACGATCCCCGTGTTTCAGCGCCAGCACCAGCTTGCGCCCGGTATTGGCGTACAACAGTGCCGCGCGCCCCTGCACCCAGGGGCGCGGGCTTTGCAGGCAGGAATCGCAGAATAACACGTCGCCCCCCGACAGGCCGGGCAATGGCGCGCCGCATTGGTCACAGATCGTGCCGCCGATGAAAGACGTGTCGCGCCAACATGGTCCGCAGAGGCCAAAGTCGCTGTCCACGATTTCACCGCAAGTCAGGCATCGCGCAGGATAGATGGCGTTCAACGCGGTTTGCAGTCTTTCCAACAACGGCATATTGACCTCCCATGACCACGCCATCGCCCCTGACCGACCTGACTGCACTGGCTTTTCGCCGCGCGCGCGCAACGCCCGAGGCGCTGTTCCTGCATCAACAGGCCATCGACGAGATTCAGGATCGGCTCGGGATGGTTAACAAATCCTTTACCGCGCCAGCCGTGGTCACGGATTTTCCCGCCGTCTGGGGTGACCTGCTGCCAGAAGCGACGGTTGTTCCCGCCTCGGATGTCCTGTCGCTGGAGGTGGGGGCGCATGACCTTGTGATCCACGGCATGTCACTTCATTGGGCCAATGACCCTGTCGGGCAGCTGATCCAGTGCCGCCGGGCGCTGCGCGCGGACGGTCTGTTTGTCTCTGCCGCTTTTGGTGGGCAGACCCTGCAGGAATTGCGCGCCTGTCTGGGCCAGGCCGAAGCCTCGGTCACCGGTGGCATGTCCCCTCGCGTCGCGCCCATGGCCGAACTCCGCGACATGGGCGGGCTGCTGCAGCGGGCCGGTTTTGCGTTGCCGGTGGCGGATGCCGTGCCTCTGACCGTATCCTACCAGGACGCCTGGGCCCTGATGCGCGACCTGCGCGCGATGGGAGAATCCAACGCCCTGTCAGCACGCCTGCGACGGCCCACCGCCCGCGCCGTGATTGAAACCGCGGCAGAGCTTTATCAAAGCCATTTCAATGATGGCGAAGGCCGTGTGATCGCCACCTTCGAGCTGATTTTCCTGACCGGCTGGGCCCCGGACGAAAGCCAGCAGAAACCGCTGCGACCCGGTTCCGCACAGCAGCGCCTGGCAGATGCCCTGAACACGGATGAGACAAAGTTGCGCAATTGACCCTGCGTTGAAACCGGCTATTTCAGCACGACACTGGTGACCAAGGACAGAATTATGCAACCCGCGCGCCCGCAACATGCCAACGCCGACCATCCCGCTGTCCCCAGGGAACGTGTCGGCGTTCTGCTGGCGAACCTCGGCACGCCTGACAATTATGACTACTGGTCGATGCGCCGGTACCTCGGCGAATTCCTGTCGGATCGCCGGGTCATCGACTATTCCCCATGGCTCTGGCAGCCGCTGCTGCAACTGGTCATCCTCAGCAAACGCCCCTTCACCAGCGGTGCCGCCTACAAGAGCATCTGGAACCATGCCGCCGGCGAAAGCCCGTTGATGACCATTACCAAGGCGCAGACCGCCAAGATGGCGGCAGCGCTGAAAGAACGTTACGGCGATGACGTGATGGTTGATTTCTGCATGCGTTACGGAAACCCGTCAACGCAGTCCAAGGTTGCCGAAATGACCGCGGCAGGCTGCACGAAGATCCTGTTCTTTCCGCTTTATCCGCAATACGCAGGGGCAACATCAGCCACCGCCTGCGACGCGTTCTTTACCGCTTTGGGCAAGGAAAAATGGCAACCGATCGCGCGGGTCGTCGAACCCTACTTTGACCGCCCCGACTATATCGAGGCGCTCGCCCAATCTGTCGAGCGCGCCTATGCCGCGGCGGAGAAGCGGCCGGATATACTGATCTGTTCTTATCATGGTGTCCCCATCCGCTACCTGATGGAGGGCGACCCCTACCATTGCCAATGCCAGAAAACGACGCGCCTGCTGAAAGAACGGCTGGGCTGGGACGACACCCAGATCATGACGACTTTCCAATCGAAATTCGGCCCCGAGGAATGGCTGCAGCCCTACACCGTGGAAGAAGTTGCCCGGCAGGCCAAAGCAGGCAAAAAGACCATCGCGGTCTGCGCTCCCGCCTTTTCAGCGGATTGCATCGAAACGCTGGAAGAGATCAACGAAGAGATCAAGGACAGCTTTGAAGAGGCGGGGGGCGAAAGCTTTACCTATATCCCCTGCCTCAACGATGAAGACGCGCATATCGCGGCGCTGTCGAACGCGGTTCAAGAGAATCTGAAGGGCTGGCTGGACTGACTGGCTGAACTTGCGACGCAAGTTGCCCTTGCCGGGAACCATGCCCCGGAACGCAAAAAAGGCGGTGCAGAACACCGCCTTTTTCGATTTAGATGTCGCTCTGAATTAGTCAGCAGCAACAGCAGCGGCAACAACAGCCAGCAGCAGCAGAGGAACCAGAACACCGGAAGAAGAAGAAGATGCTTCTTCAACGATGACGGGTGCTTCCACGATCGGCTCTGCCAGCGAACCAGCGTAAGCAGTCGATGCAGCGGCTGTCAGAGCAGCGGCGAGAACGAGTTTTTTCATAGTATAACCTCCAGAAAAGGCGTGTTGCACAATTGTGCACGCACGCACCCAAGACTTACCTCGTAAAACTTTCTAAACAGCATAACCGGGGGATTGCAAACCCGGATTCCGTTTTTGCGCCTTACAAGTCCTGAAATGTCGTCAAATAAGCAACACTTGCGTGCCGACCTTGGTCATGCTGAACAATTCCGCAATGTGTTCATTATAAAGACCAATACAGCCGTTCGACGACCGCCGCCCGATCTTGCGGGTGTCGTGGGTGCCGTGGATCCGGTAGTAGGTCCAGCTCAGGTACAGCGCGTGGGTGCCAAGGGGGTTATCCGGGCCCGGTCCGATGAATTCGGGCCACTCCGGATTGCGCTGCAACATGGACGGCGTCGGCCGCCAGCTTGGCCCCACGACCTTTTGCACAACACTTGTCCGGCCCCGCCGCGTCAGGTCTTCTGTCAGGGGAACCGACGAGGGGTAAAGCTTGTAGACACTCTGATCTTCCGACCAGAAATGCACTGCGCGGCTGTCGATATCGACCAGAACCGCGCCGTTGCGGGTGTTGTCGAAATAGGGGCGCCAATCCAGCGTCCGGAAGCTGGAGATGTTGCGGCGGACCGTCTCGGTAAGATCACGTTCGGTCTGGGTTGTCGCCTCGGAGTTCACGTTTGACGAGGTCTGTGCCAAAGCGGGCGAAGCGATCAAGGCGGCGGATCCTGCAAGGAAGGCCCGACGGCTGCTTAATTTTTGGTGCTTGTCGGACATTATCATGTCTCCATCAAAAAGGAATTTTGAGATTCTTCCCGATATATGACCCCAAAGCCTCAGTATCAAATCAAAGACCCGTCATCAGGCAAGGTAACGCCGATGTGCGTTTGAACTGCAACGCTGTCCGCTGTAGGAGGGGCAAAACAAACTCGTGGAGCTATGCCGTGATCCGTATCCTGTCCGTCCTGATGGCAATCTGCCTCGCCTTGTCTGCCTGTGCGCCAGTCACCCCCCAAATTGGCTCTGATGGCAAACCGCTGCCCAAGGCCTATCGCATCCGCGCCGGCGAAACTGGCAAGATTCAGTTCAGAATGCTTGATTCCGTCAATGCCCTGCGCAGCGCCGCCGGACAGGCGACCGTGGAACTGAACCCGCAGTTGAACGCTGCCGCCGCCACCCATTCCCGTGACATGTCGGTACAGAATCGGCCCTGGCACTTCGGCTCTGACGGATCCTCCCCGATCGACCGGATCGCCCGCGTCGGCTATACCGGTCATCTGATTGGCGAAACGATTTCCGAGACCTACGAATCGGAGCTGGAGACCCTGGCCGCCTGGATGGAGCAACCGGATACGCGCCGCGTCATCATGTCGCCGGATGCGCGCAACATGGGCTTTTCCTGGTTTCAGGAAGCGGGTGGCAAGATCTGGTGGACGCTGGTGATGGGGAACTGATCAGCAGTTCCCCTGCCCTTCACGGGTTCAGCAGGATCGGTGTACCGTCCCGCACCATCGCATAGATGTTTTCGATATCCTTGTTCCGGACAGCGATGCAGCCCCAGGTCCAATCGCCCTTGTCCTTGTGCGACGGGTCCTTCTGGCCGTGGATGAAGATGTCGCCGCCGGGCTTCTGACCCAGCTCTTCCGCGCGCCTGCGGTCCACTTCGTTGGGATATGAAATCCCGATCGACAAGTGGAAACGGCTGTTCGGATTGCGGCGGTCGATGATGTAGGTGCCTTCCGGCGTCTTGCCGTCGCCTTCGACCGTCTTGTGCCCGACCGGAGCAAATCCAAGACGAATCGGATACTCCTCCAGCACCCTGTCATGATGCAGCAACCACATCTTGCGATCCTGCTTGTTCACGACGACATAGGTGACTTCGGGGCCGTTATAGCGCTTGAACTTGCTGTTGCTGCACGCACCCAGTGCCACCAGCGCGGTGCCGCCCAGAATAAGTGTTCTGCGTTTCATTTGTTTTCGATCCTGCCTGACGGGTCAAATGTATCTTTGTTCCCCGCTATCACATACCCCAAAACGGGCCGTTCAAAAAGTGGTGAGACACAAGAATTTTCACACTGCGGCATCAGAACCGGGCGCAGACGCTATCTGGAGAAACTCGCGGCAAGTTCAACATGTGACGACCAGCGAAACTGGTCCACGACCTGCACCCAATCCAGCGTATATCCACCGCCCACCAATATTGCGGCATCGCGCGCAAAGGTCACCGGATTGCAGGAAACATAGGCAATACGCGGCACTTTGGCCGGAATGATTTCCACCACCTGCCGCTCGGCTCCTGCGCGCGGCGGGTCCAGCACGATGGCATCCATCCTGGCCAGTTCATCCGGCAGCATCGGACGCCGGTAGAGGTCGCGCGCCTGCGTTGTGACCGGTTTCAGCCCCTCGGCCATGCGCCAGCCGTGATCGAGCGCTTCCAGCATTTCCGCTGCGCTTTCCACCGCCAGGACACTGGCGTTTTCCGCCAGGGGCAATGTGAATGTCCCGCATCCGGCGAACAGGTCGGCAATCCGGGCCGCCGGGCCAACCGCCTCCCTGACCGCAGCGCAAAGCGCCGCTTCACCCTCTTTGGTGGCCTGCAGGAATGCGCCTGGCGGTGGCGTCACCTTCGCCCTGCCGAAATGCTGCACCGGGGGCACGCGCATCGCGACGGTCTCATTATCCCAGCTCAACCGCGCAAGCCCAAGCTCTTCGGTCACCTGTGCCAAGGCCTGGCGGAGGGACCCATCCAGCGGTTTGCCCTGCGCAGCCGCAACATCCAGCCCCGCATCGCTTTGCGTGACCGTCACGGCCAGCGCCGCCTTGCGGCTGGTGCCGATCATGGCCAGCCGTTCCGCAATGGCCAGACCAGCCATGAGATCGGGATGCAGCAGCTTGCAGTCGGGAATCTCGACGATCACGTCGGATGCACGGCCGTGGAACCCGGCCATGGCACCCTTCTTGGTTCGGCGCGCGGCGAAAGCAGCCCTGCGGCGTGACTGCGGCGGGGAGGTGACGATGGGACGAAATTCAGTCTCTAACCCATGGGCATTCAACGAGATCCGAACGAATTCCTGTTTCCAGCCCGCAACGAAATCATCCGAGGCATGTTGCAACTGACACCCGCCGCAGGACTTGTAATGGCGGCAGGGTGGCGACACCCGTTGATCCGATGGCGTCACGATCCGGACATTGGTAAGCGTCTCGCCCTCGACCTCGCCGGAAACGATCTCGCCCGGCAGGGTCATGGGCGCGTAAATCGGGCCACTTGCGATACCGTCACCGTGGTGACCCAAACGAATGATCTGATGTTCTGTCATACCAGCGCCATATCCTGTGCACGGGCATAGAAAAAGGGCCTATTCCGCCGCCGCCAGATCAAGAAACCCGCCAGACTGCCGGTGCCAGTAGCGGGCATAAAGCCCATCCTCGGCCAACAGGCTCTCATGCGTCCCCTCTTCAACGATCCGGCCCGCGTCCATCACGATGATCCGGTCCATATCCGTGAGCGTGGACAGGCGGTGCGCCACGGCCAGCACCGTCTTGCCCTCCATCACACGGGTCAAAGCGGACTGGATCGACGCTTCGACCTCACTGTCGAGCGCGCTGGTCGCTTCATCCAGCACAAGGATCGGTGCGTCCTTGAGAATGGCGCGGGCCAAAGCGATCCGCTGGCGCTGACCGCCCGAAAGCTTCACGCCCCGCTCACCCAGATGCGCATCGTATCCCTTGCGGCCCTTGTGGTCCTGCATGTTCTCGATGAACTCATGCGCCTCGGCCTTGCGCGCGGCGGCGATAACCTCGTCGCGGGTCGCGTCAGGCTTGCCGTATCTGATGTTGTCAAAGGCAGAGCGGTTGAACATCGCGGTTTCCTGCGTGACCATGCCAATCTGCCGCCGCAGGCTTTCCTGCGTCACATGGGCAATGTCCTGACCATCGATCAGAATACGGCCCTTCTCCAGCGGATAGAGCCGCAAAAGAAGCGAAACCAGGCTGGACTTGCCCGCACCCGACGCCCCGACCACACCCAGTTTCTCCCCCGGTGCAATGGTCAGTGACAAATGCTCGACCCCGCCGCCGCCGCGCCCATAGGTGTAACGCACATCGTCAAAGACGATATCGCCCTGCGCCGCCTCAAGGTCGGTCGCGTCCTTGGCATCAAGAAGGGTCTGCGCCGGGGTCAGGGTGCGCATCCCGTCCTCGACCTCGCCCAGGTTGGCATAAAGCGCCATCAGCGTGAAACTGACCCAGCCGGTCATCTGCGCCAGACGCAGTGACACGGCGCCGGTGGCAGCGATGTCGCCGGCAGTCACCAGCCCCAGCGACCAGTACCAAAGCGCGCCACCCACCAGCAGCACGGGCAACAAGCCTGCAATTGTCATCAGCCAGAACCGGAACGAAACGCTGACCCAGCCAAAGGCCAGCGAGGTATCGCGAAATCTGCTCATCGCGCCCAGCGCGGCGCGGTCCTCATGCTCGGCATGGGCAAACAGCTTGACCGTTTTGATATTGGTGATCGTGTCGACCACCTGCCCCGTCACCATGGCGCGGGCAGAAGCGCGCGCCTTTGACCGGCTCCGCACAAGCGGCATGTAGCGGCGGATCAAAAGGACATAGCCGCCCATCCACACCACCAGTCCCAGCGCGATGCGCCAGTCCACTGTGCCCAGCAGCATCACCGCCCCGATGAAGGAGGCCAGCGCAAATAGCACCGTGTGGATCATCTCGATCACCACATCGGTCAGGGCGCGCCCGGTCTGCATTTCCTTTTGCGAGATGCGGCCGGCAAAATCGTTGTCAAAGAAGGTGACCGCCTGCCCCAGCGTATAGCGATGCAACCGCGACAGGACGAGGTTGAACACATTCGGCCCGATGACGATGGACTGCATGAAGGAGCTGGCACCAAAGAGCGCCGGGCGCAGGATCACAAAGAAGGCCAGAGACAGCAGCAAGATACCCGATTGATCCCGAAAGACCGACCCCGCGTCAGAAGACAGCGCCGCATCCACGACCATGCCGAGGATCAACGCTGCCATCACCTCGACCACGCCAGCCAGGATCGACAGCACCGATGCTGTAGCCAGCGCCGGCCCGGATCCCTTGAGGGTCCAGCGGAAGAATCCCATCAGGTGCCGCGGCGGCGGGCTGTCGCTTTTGGAGAATGGGTCGATCCAGTTGGCAAGTCTCACGCGGGTGTCTCTTCCATATCCATCGCCAGGAAGCCGCCGGACTGGCGGTTCCAGAAATCTGCATATAGTCCGCCCTGCGCCAAAAGCGCGTCATGAGTGCCGTCTTCGACGATAGCACCTTGATCCAGAACGATAATCCGATCCATTTCCGCAATTGTGGACAGCCGGTGTGCAATCGCGATCACCGTTTTTCCCGCCATCATGCCATAGAGCGTCTCCTGAATGGCCGCTTCCACCTCGCTGTCAAGCGCGCTTGTCGCTTCGTCCAGCAACAGAATTGGCGCATCTTTCAGGATCACCCGGGCCAGCGTGATCCGCTGGCGCTGCCCGCCGGACAGCTTTACGCCACGCTCGCCCACACGCGAATCGTAACCATGCCGCCCTTCGGGGTCGACGAGATCCTGGATGAACTCATGCGCCTGCGCCTGTTTCGACGCGGCAATCATCTGGGCTTCGGATGCTTCAGGTTTGCCGTAGATGATATTGTCACGCACCGACCGGTGCAGCAGCGAACTGTCCTGCTGGACCATGCCGATCTGCCGCCGCAGGCTGTCCTGGCGGACGGTCGTGATGTCCTGCCCGTCGATCAGGATCTGGCCTGCCTCCGGGTCATAGAACCGCAGCAACAGCTTTACCAAGGTCGACTTTCCCGCACCGGAACGACCAACAAGGCCAATCCGCTCCCCCGGTTTGATGGTCAGGGAAATGTCGTTCAGCCCGCCCGAATAGCGCCCATAGTGATGCGACAGGCCCTTGATCTCGATACGGCCGTGTTCCAGCATCAGGGGTGCCGCGCCCTTCTGGTCGGTCAGCGTGACGGGTTGCGCAATCGTCTCCATTCCCTCCGCGACCACGCCAAGCTCGCGGAAGAATGACGACAGCGCCCACATGATCCAGCCGGTCATGGAGTTAAGCCGCAATGTCAGCGCAGAGGCCGCTGCAACGACACCGACACTGGCCTCGCCCGCGATCCACAGCGCCAGAGCCCAGCCGACAACGCCCACGATCAACACGCCATTCAGGGCCACCAGAACGACATCCATGACCGTAAAGATCCGCATCTCATTCTGAATGGTGACGCGGGTCTTCTCGATGGCTTCCTTGGCAAAGCTGACTTCCATGTCGTGATGCGCGAACATCTTGACCGAATGGATGTTGGTATAGGCATCCACCACGCGCCCGGTCACCATGGACCGCGCATCAGATGCGGCCTTGGACGCCGGCCCGACACGGGTGACAGTCCATTTCACAAGTGCCGCATAAAGGGCAAACCAGATCAAAAGCGGCACTAACAAACGCCAATCAGAGGTGGACAGCAGTACCGCCGCGCCGATCATATAGGCCAGCGCATAAGACATCGCATCGAACACCTGGAACACCACTTCACCCGCCGCGGGCGGCGTCTGCATGATGCGGTTGGCGATCCGGCCGGCAAAATCGTTCTCGAACCAGCCGACGGACTGCCGCAGCACATGCCGATGGGCGCGCCAACGGATCAGCGTGCCAAAGTTCGGCAGAATGGCATTGTTCAGCAAGGCCACATCGAACCCCTGCAGAAGCGGGCGCAGGATCAGCACGAAGGCCGCAACGCAGATAAATTCGATGCCGTGATCGGCCCAGATCTGTGCGGGATCGCTATCCAGCAGATCAACAAGACGGCCCATGTAATAGATCAGTCCGATCTCGATCGCGGCAACAATGATGGACATCACCCCGGTGAGCAGGAAGACCTTTTTGAAAGGGATGGAATACTCACGCAGAAACGGCCAGAGCTTGCGTGGCGGCGTATCAGACTCTGAATAGGCAATATAAGGGTCAACGAGATTCTCGAAAAAACGAAACATGGCAGGGGCCTTAGGCAGAAACAGCAAAATGCACCGGCGCGCCGAGCGAGCCAGTCGGGACGTGGGTTATGTCAGACTTATCTGAACCAGATCCCGCGGTACATTTTGCAACCCTCCAAGTTTATGCATTTACATTTATTGGATGCGCTCTGTTCTGTCGAGACCTCAAAATGTACCAATCAATGCCTCGCGGCTCAGGGCAAACCCCGAGGCGATCCATTTGCTTTCCAGTTCCGCCAGGCGCGCGCCCAGCGCGGGCCCCTGATATGCCGGCATGAGGTCACGGGCGGAGACCGGAAACACCGCCCGGGCGGCGCTCTGAATCGTCTCTAAGCAACCTTTTTCCGGCAGTTCACCGTTCATGGCACAGCGCATCAGCATCACCTGTTCGGCAATGCAGCGGCCATGGCGATAGGCGACCTCCGCCAGGGGCGGCCCCATCCATCCGATCTGATGCAGCAAGGCGAGATTCCGCGCATCCGACTTGCTGAGGCGCAACCGTGCCGCGATGTCATCGCCGCCCAGAACGGCAAGTCGGCCAGACCAGTCGGGCGTAATGCTGCAGATCGATTCCAGATGTACGAAGGGTGCCAGGAACCTGTCATCACTCCCCGGCAGGATGGCGTGCAAAACGCCAATTGTCCGCATGACGGCAACCGCCTGCGACGGGTCGGGCGCACCCAGCAGCTTGATGATCTCCTGCCCGACCCGCTCTGCCGAAAGCGTCTCTAAACCGTGCAAATTCTCTGAAATGCTTGCCAGCGTGTCCGGCTCGAAACCACCCTCCAGGTCCGCGTAATAGGCGCAGAAACGAAAGTACCGCAGGATGCGCAGGTAATCTTCCCGGATGCGGGCGGCGGGGTCTTCGATGAACCGGACACGGCGCGCCCAAAGGTCCGGCAGACCGCCCAGCGGATCCACCACCACCCCCTGCGGCGTGGCATAAAGCGCGTTCATGGTGAAATCGCGCCGCCGCGCATCATCCGCGATATCCGTGGAAAAGGCGACAACCGCACGACGCCCGTCTGTTTCCACATCCCGCCTGAAAGTCGTCACCTCGAAAGCGGTTCCATCCTGCACGACAGTCACGGTGCCGTGGTCGATCCCCGTGGGAACGGCCCGCATCCCGGCCTTTTCGGCCAAGGCGATAACCTCCTCCGGGCGTGCATCCGTTGCCAGATCCACGTCACTGGCGGGTGCATGCAGCAAGGCGTTTCGCACGCAGCCACCCACAAAATAGATATCGAAACCCGCCTCCGTCACGGCGTTGCACACCGCCTGAGCGGCGGGATCGCGCAGCCAATCGGTATCGGCTGGAATCAGGTTTTCATCCGCTCTGTCCATTCCCGCAACATACGCGCGGTTGCGCCCCAAATGTAATAGGGACCGTAAGGCACGGTGAAATAGTGCCGCAGGCTGCCGCGCCAACGCCGGGACTGCACCAGGTAATTGGCGGGGTCCAAGACATGCGACAGCGGAACAGAAAACACCTCTGCCACTTCGCCGGGTTCGGGCCTGATATCAAATCTGTCCCGGATCAGACCGATCACCGGCGTCACGGCAAAGCTGGTGACCGTATCATGCACCGGCAGCGTGCCCAGCACTTCTACATTTTCAGGCGGCAAGCCGATTTCCTCATGCGCTTCGCGCAGCGCCGCAGCGATGCTGTCAGCGTCACCCGGGTCCTGCTTGCCCCCCGGAAAGGCGATCTGTCCCGGATGATGTTTCAACGCGGAAGATCTTTTTGTCAGCAACAGTTCCAGCCGGCCATCGACCAGTTGGATTGGCGCCAGAACCCCGGCGGGCCGCGACACGCGCCCCTCGGGCAGGACCACGTCGGGATTCAGGTCGAAATCTGATGTCGCCGCGCCCGGATGCAGCAAGGCTGCCCGGATGCGGTCAATCTGATCATTTGCCATTCTGCCCTTCCGCCTCGAAACCGACTGTGGCCGGGTCGAGATCGTAATGGGCGCCGCAAAACTGGCAGTCCGCCGTGACGCGCCCCTGATCCGTGGTCATCTTTTCGATGTCCCGGGCCGAATAGATCGAAAGGCTCTGGCGCACCTTTTCCTCTGAGCAGCTGCAGCCAAAGCGAACGGCCTGCGCGTCAAACACCCTGGGCTGTTCCTCATGAAACAGCCGCAGCAAAAGGTCCGTGGGCGGGACGCTGGGCCCGATCAGCTCCAGGTCTTCAACCGTGTCGAGCAGGACATTCACCCGGTTCCAGTTTTCCTCGTCCTCACCATCGACAAGGTCATGGGCCTGCAGCACCTCGCCCGATCCTTCGCCCTTGGCCGCAAAAGGCGACGCCTTGGGCATATGTTGCAGCATCACACCGCCCGCGCGCCAGTGTTCTGCCACGTCAGGGCCGGAGGACCGGCCAAAGCTGAGTGAGAACCGTGTCGGCAGCTGCTCTGACTGGGCGAAATACGCCTCGGCACAGGCCGCAAGGGAAGCGCCGTTCAAGGGTGTGATGCCCTGATAGGGGGTCATCCCCTTGCCCTGGTCAATCATGATTGCAAAATACCCTTCGCCCACCTGTTCGAAGGGCGCCGCATCTGTCAGCCGATCCGCATCATAGCTTGCATAGGCTCTGATACGGGCCGATTTACCGTCAGCCTCCGGCGCATAGTAATCGGTGGCAATCATCCGCACCGCGCCTTTCGACTGCACCTGAAGGGACAGTTTCCACCGCAGTTTGATCGTCTGGCCGATCAGGGCGGTCAGCAATGCCATCTCGGCCACAAGCGCCTCGACCTGCGGCGGATAGTTGTGCTGGCGCAGCACCCCTTCCAACACGCCATCCAGACGGGCCACCCGACCACGAATGTTCGAATGGTCCAGTTGAAACGGCAATACGCTGTCATCCCAGGCGATCTTGTTTCCTGGCAGGGTTGGAGAAGTCATGGGGGTTTCCTTATCGCGGGTCGCTTGGCATACCGCGTCTATATAGGAGCAGCAACCCGGGGATAAAGGGGACGGTCATGATCAGGCGTATGGGCATGCCACCGCAAAAGAACCGTACCTACCGTCTGCGGCCGGGAGCATATGCCATTCTGCCCCTCAAGACCCGTTTCCTGATGACCGCGCAGGTGACCCCGGAAATCGATGTGCAACTGCCGGGCGGCGGCATAGATCCGGGCGAATCGCCAATGCACGCGCTGCACCGCGAAGTGATGGAGGAAATCGGATGGCGCATCGCGGCACCCCGCAGGCTGGGCGCCTTCCGGCGGTTCGTCTTCATGCCGGAATACGACCTCTGGGCCGAAAAGCTGTGCACCGTCTATGTCGCCCGTCCGGTGAGAGAGATCGCACCGCCGACAGAACCGGATCATGTCACCCTGGTTCTCTCTGCCTCGGAATGTATCGAAAACCTGGGGAACGACGGCGACCGGCTGATGTTCCAGCGGTATCTGGCGCTGCTGACCTGAGCCTATGGCGGTGCATCGCCATTGAACTGGAACATGATGCCCGACAGGTCGTCAGAGAAATCAATCGCGCCTGCGAATTCGGACAATTTCCATAAAAGTCCCGATAAAAACGCCTCATCATGCATGTCGCCAAGGCTGGTTATGATCTCCTCCAGCCCGGCTTCTCCCAGCATCTGGCCGGTCTGGTCAGGGCATTCCGTAAATCCGTCCGACAGGATCAGCAGCCGGTCCCCCGGGTGCATCTGAACCTCGAATTGCTGATATGATACGCCGCTGATCAGCCCGACCGGGAAACCACCTGTGCCGAATTGTTCGATATTCCCGTTCCGGCGGCGAATGACGGGGTGCGGGTGCCCGGCCTGCGCAATCTGGACCAGGCCGCTGTCCAGATCGACGATGGCCAGCATCAGCGTAAAGTAGTGCTCCGTCTCCATCTCGTTCAGCACCAGCTCGTTGATTGCCTGAATCGCCTGGGCCGGTGGCCTGGCAACAAAGCTGTCCTCACCATCCGGGATCAAGGCCACGTTCTGACCCGGAGACGACGCAGAAAGGTAACCGGCCAGGCGCGCGGTCATCAGGGCAGAGCTGATGCCGTGACCGGACACATCTATCCCGAACAGGCCCAGTTTTCGCGGCCCGGCTTCGAAAAAGCCGACCAGATCGCCGCCAACATGCCCGCTGGACCGCAGCAACAAGGACAGGGTGCCGCCCCGAAAGACCCTGTGCCGTTCGGGCAAAAGCGATTGCTGCAGCTTCTTGGCTTCCAGCAGGTCCTTGTCGAGTGAATCATAGAGGCCCTGAAGCTCGGCAAGGGTGTCGCGGATCATCTGGTTGCTGTGGCACAGCTGCCGCTGCGTGTTGATAATGCGCTCTCCCGCCGTGATGCGCGCCCGCAGCTCGGCATTGTCCACGGGTTTGGACAGGAAATCATCCGCGCCGGAGTGCAAGCCCACCGCCACTTCCTCCTTCTCCTTTTTGGAGGTCAGCAGAATGAAATAGGCAAACTGTTCGCCCGGCAGATCCCGCAGGGCGCGGCAAAACTCCAGCCCGGTCATGCCCGGCATCATCCAGTCGCTCAGGATCAGATCCGGAAGGTTGTCGGCGCAAAGCTTCAACGCTTCCTCGCCCGAGGCTGCCTCGATCACCTCGTAGCCCCATTTCACCAATGAACCGGTCAGAAGACGCCGCTGAAGACGGCTGTCATCGACAACAAGGATCCGGGTCTTTGCAACAGGGTTGTCGGCCAGCGTTTCGGGATGTCTGGCCGCGGTGAATTTCCGCATTTTCTGATAGGTTCTCTGCTTCTGTTGCGTTCACTGGTCCGGAATGCCCACCATTGGACCAAACAGGTTAAGAGCTCTTAAAAGGTAAAATCCGTGTCAAAGGGCCCCGGTCTGCAAAGACATTTTTAATCTCTGAGCCTCATCCTGCCCGGGCCGGAGGAACAGGTGAATGATTGACTGGAAAAATGATTGACTGGGATCAGGTCGCAAGGCTGCGTGATGAGGTCGGGGCAGAAGATTTTGACGACATCGTCGCTCTTTTCATCGAGGAGGTTGAAGAAGTGACGGCGCGGCTGGCCAAGGGGCAGTCGCCCCTGTCCGTGGAGGAAGACCTTCATCTCCTCAAGGGCAGCGCGCTGAACCTGGGCTTCACCAGGTTCTCCGACCTCTGTCAGACTGGTGAGACTCTGGCCGCGCAGGGTGACACCAGCCAGGTCGATCTTCATCCGATCCTGTCAGCCTACGCAATGTCCAAGGCGGCTTTCCTGCATGCCTTGCCTACGGCCTTTGACAGTCAGACCAGTTTGTAAAACTCCTGAACCCTGATTTCACCAAAGGTATCCAGCGCCTTTGCCCGCAGCGCCTGCATCCCGGCAATCCAGCGATCATGATCCTTTGCCCGATGCACCGCAAAGCCCTGTACAGCCGGATGCGACAGGATCAGAAACCGGTTCTCCTCCACGCCCGCAACCACTGCCTCCGCCACCTCATCGGCGGTCAGCAGCGACGCACCCGGATCCGCGTCTGCATCGCTCATCCCCAACAGGGGTGTCGCGACATATTGCGGGCAGACCACCGACGCCCCGATGCCATCCGCCCCATGGGTAATCGCAAGGGATTCCGCAAAGCTGACCGCCGCGTGTTTGGTCGCCGAATAGGCAGCATCGCCAATCTGGTTCAGCAGCCCCGCCGCCGAGGCCACGTTGACAAGGTGGCCGCGGCCCCGCGCGATCATCTCGGGCAGCAGCGCGCGGGCGGCATAGACATGCGCCATCACATGCACGTTCCAGTTCAACATCCAGTCCGCATTCGACTGCGAGGCCGCATGAGAGGGGTCACCCCGCCCAAGCCCCGCGTTAGAGACATAGATGTCCACCGGGCCATGCACCGCACTGGCGGTTTCGATCAGATTTTGTATCGCCGCCTCATCCGTGACATCGCAGGCAAGCGCAATGCCGCCGATTTCCTTTGCGACCTGCAGCGCCTTGTCACCATCAATGTCGGAAACGCAGACCCGTGCGCCCCTTGCCGCTGCCGCACGCGCAATCGCTGCACCAATGCCGCCGCCTGCGCCGGTGATGACAACGGAACTTCCCTTGAACTGCATCTGCTCGCCCCTCAGATCACGAATTGCGCCAGTGTTTCATCATTGGTGATGTCGGTATAGGTGAAACCGGCCTCGTCGATCCGCCGGAACATGGCCGGGAAATTCTCCGGCGCATCCGTCTCTATCCCGATCAGAACAGAGCCGAAGTTGCGCGCCGATTTCTTCATGTACTCAAACCGGGTGATGTTGTCGGCAGGACCAAGCCGGTCCAGAAAATCGCGCAGCGCGCCCGGACGCTGCGGCAGGCGCAGGATAAAGTACTTCTTCAGCCCCGCATAACGCTGCGCACGTTCCTTGACCTCTGGCAGGCGCTCAAAATCGAAATTGCCGCCGGATGCGATACAGACAACCGTCTTTCCCTTGATCGCCTCTGCCACATCGCCCAGCGCCTCGATCGCCATGGCGCCTGCAGGTTCCAGCACGATCCCCTCAACATTCAGCATTTCAATGATGGTCTGGCAGATGCGGTCCTCCGGCAGGTCGATCACGTCATCCTGCGACACATCTGCCAGACGCGCAAAGGTGCGCGCGCCGATCCGCGCAACTGCTGCGCCATCTACGAAGGAATTGATCGGGGACACATCCACCGGCTTGCCCTCCGCCAGGGCGGCGGCAAGGCTTTTCGCGCCAGAGGGTTCGACAAAAGTATAGGCACAATCAGTCCCGAAATAGCTGCGCGTGCCGGCAGACAGGCCGCCGCCACCAACCGGCAGGATGATGTGATCCGGCACGCGGCCCAGTTCCTGTTCGATCTCGACCGCGACCGATGCCTGCCCCTCGATCACGTCCTCATCGTCAAACGGAGACAGGAAATGTGCCCCCTCCCGCGCACAAAACTCCTGTGCGGCCGTCAGAGTCTTGTCGAAATAATCTCCGACGAGCTTTACCTCCACTGCGCTGCCGCCGAACATCCGCGTCTTCAGGATCTTTTGTTCGGGCGTGGTTACCGGCATGAAGATGACACCACGCACATTGAAATGACGGCACATGAACGCGACGCCTTGGGCATGATTGCCCGCCGAGGCGCAGACAAAAAGCTGCTGATCGGGAATGACCTTTCGCATGGCGTTGAAGGCCCCGCGCAGTTTGTAGGACCGGACCGGGCTCAGGTCTTCGCGTTTGAGCCAGATGTCCGCCCCGAACCGCTCCGACAACAGCTCATTGCGCAAAAGCGGCGTGGCGGGAAATACCTGCCGCATCCTGGCCGTCGCCAATGTGGCCATCGCCTGAAAATTCTCTGTCATGCCACCTGTCTCCGGCTTGCGTTCAAACTCGATAGGCGCGCGGGCGGCACAGGTCAACGTGGCAAGCTGATCTTGCCCGTGACCGCAAAACCGGATACCCCGCGATCCAAGTCAGAAAGGAACCATCCATGTCCGCGCCCAAGAAAGTCGTGCTCGCCTACTCCGGCGGCCTAGATACCTCGATCATCCTGAAGTGGCTGCAAACCGAATACGGCTGCGAGGTCGTGACCTTTACCGCTGACCTTGGTCAGGGAGAGGAACTGGAACCGGCCCGGAAGAAAGCCGAGATGATGGGCGCTTCCGAGATCTATGTCGAAGACGTACGCGAGGAATTCGTGCGCGACTTCGTCTTCCCGATGTTCCGCGCCAATGCCGTATACGAGGGGCTCTACCTGCTCGGCACCTCCATCGCCCGCCCGCTGATCTCCAAGCGTCTGGTGGAAATTGCCGCCGAGACAGGGGCCGATGCCGTGGCACATGGTGCAACCGGCAAGGGCAATGACCAGGTACGGTTCGAGCTGGCCGCCTATGCGCTGAACCCGGACATCAAGGTGATCGCCCCCTGGCGCGAATGGGATCTTTCCAGCCGGACAAAGCTGCTGGAGTTTGCCGAAAAGCACCAGATCCCCGTCGCCAAGGACAAGCGCGGAGAGGCCCCCTTCAGTGTCGATGCCAACCTGCTGCACACTTCCTCCGAGGGCAAGGTGCTGGAAGACCCGGCCATTGACGCGCCCGATTACGTCTATCAGCGCACCGTCGATCCGGAAAAGGCACCGGATCAGCCCGAATATGTCGAAATCGGATTTGAACGCGGCGATGCGGTCAGCATCAATGGCGAGGCGATGTCGCCTGCCACCATCCTGACCAGGCTCAACGAACTGGGCGGCAAGCACGGCTGCGGGCGGCTCGACCTGGTCGAGGGGCGTTTTGTCGGGATGAAATCCCGTGGGATCTATGAAACCCCCGGCGGCACCCTGCTGCTTGAGGCTCATCGCGGCATCGAATCCATCACGCTCGACCGCGGTGCCATGCACCTCAAGGACGAGTTGATGCCGCGCTATGCCGAACTGATCTACAACGGTTTCTGGTTCAGCCCCGAACGCACCATGCTGCAGGCCGCCATTGACGCCAGCCAGACCCATGTCACCGGCACCGTGCGTCTGAAACTCTACAAGGGTCACGTCCGGACCGTCGGCCGCTGGTCCGATCACTCGCTCTATTCAGAGGCCCATGTGACTTTCGAGGATGATGCCGGTGCCTATGACCAGAAAGATGCGGCAGGTTTCATCCAGCTCAATGCGCTGCGCCTGAAACTTCTGGCCGCCCGCGACAAGCGCATGAAGGGCTAAGGCCCCGACGCCAACACCAAAAGGGCCCGGATCCTGCGATCCGGGCCCGCCACTGGTGAAAATACGCTTCAAGTTACCAAAACCGGAAACTCGTTACGCGGCTGGTATCACTTGGCCTTGACGACCGTCATAACGAGGTTGCCATCCGGCTTGATCGGGCCGTCTTCCTTGGCGCCGAGCGTATATTCGAATACGCCGGTTTTCATGCCACCCGCTTCGGAGTGAACCATCAGCATCAGCATGTCGCCCGATGCGACATCTTCCTGAAGGATCGCGGCGACATCCATGTTCTCGCCACCGCGCAGGGGGGCGTAACCTACCACAGGGCCCGGCTTCATGTCGGCATCGGTGCGGTGCACCACCAGCCAGCCGTTTTCGCCCGCGACGACCTTGTCCGCGCTGACAACGCCATTCGACACATCCTGATCAGATGCCTCGACCATCGGCGTGGCATGCGCTGCGGCAAAAGCCACACCTGCGGTCAGGGTCAGTGCGGCAATCGAACTCGTTACATATTTCATCTCTGTCTCCCTCTTGATGTATGCCGCAGCCACGAAACGGGAGACGCAGAAGTTTCACGAAAACCGGATTCTATTTTCCGAGCCGCTGATTCCACAGTTTTTCGTAATGTGGCATCGCCCTTTCAGCCAGGGCGGCCTGTTCAGCGTCGAGCCTGGGCAACGGCCCTTCCGCTCCGGCAAACCCCGTGCTCTGATGCACCGCGCCGTACCAATGACTGGCCCAGATTCCATCTTCCGCCCGTGGCCCTGCCGGCCATTTCAACATTGCGGGATCAAACGGCAGATCAATTGCGGTACAGAGACCGCGCAGCGCCTGCTCGGGATTGGCACGAATATCCGTGCTGTCGATTACAAGCCCGCCGATCCTGTCAAACAGACGCGCCTGCTGGACAAATCCGATGTCATCCAGCGTCGGCGCCTCGCGTTTGGCCGCATAGCTGGCAATCACCCGCACGGGATGGCGCAGCAGGTGGACATGCACACATCCCTCGGCCCAGTCCATCGGCATGCCCGGCAACATGTGATGCGGCATATGCTTCATGTAAAGATGCGGTGAACCGCCCCGGGAACAGGCCGCCGAAACCTTTTCAGGGTCGGTTTCGTGGTGGTTGATGATGTCGTCCCGCATCGGATGGTCCAATTCGGACTGCACCAGATAGGCCGCGTAAAAGGGCTCGTCCATGACGGCAAAATCGGCTCTTGCGCCAAAACTGTACATCATCGCCGTGCTCAGATTGCGCGGCCCGGACCACATCGCGATGCGCATGGCAAATCCCTGTCTCAGATCAACGCTGCAAGCCCTTCGAACAGGCGCTGGACATGCGTTTCATCAGTCACTGTACCGGGTGAAATGCGCAAAATCCGCCCCCTTGCGTCAACATGGACAGACCTGGCGCGCAACCCGTCTACAATGGCGACAGGATCACTTTCACCGGGCAATTGCAACATCACCGATCCGCCCCGGCGGTCCTCGTTTTCCGGGCTGGCAAGGGGCAGACCTGCTTCTTCTGCGCATGCGATCACCTGCCGCGCCAGGCTGCGGTTATGATCCAGCAATCCGGTTTGCCCCGCCTGCCATTTCAGCGCGGGCACCGAGCCGACACAGGCCATGACAGAGGGCGTCCCATGTTCGAACCGCCGCGCATCAGGTGCATATTCGAACCTGTCCAGATCCCAGGAGAACGGGTTGTCCTGCGAGAACCAGCCCCGCAATTCCGGCTGACACCGCGCGATCAGATCGCTGCGCATCTGGATGATGCCGGCACCCGGGGTGCCGCAGAGCCATTTGAGGGAGGTCGAAACCACAAAATCCACAGGGGTTTCGGCCAGTGAAAAGGGCAAGATGCCAATGCCCTGGGTCAGATCGACCCCGACAATGGACCCCATGCGCGCACCATGGGCGCTGAGCGCCTCAAGATCGCAACGATGCGATGCCGTGGAGGTGACGAACGTCAGCAGCGCCAGCCCGACGTCTGGCCCCCAGGATGCCATCATGTCTTCGTCCCGAACCCAGAATTCGCCTTGCCGCAGCGGTACTGTCTCAAGCGTGTATCCCAGCCGGTCCGCCATCCCGTTCAGCAGGAAATGCAGCGAAGGAAAGCAATCCGCCCCGACCAGCACCCGTCTGCCGCGCAAGACTTCATCGGGCAAACCGCCAAGGACTGAGAACAGTCCGGTTGTCACATTCTCTGCCGAAGTCAGCGTTCCCTCCGGCGCATCGATCAGGTCGCGCCAGAGGTCCAGAAATTCGGCGCGCGCGGTCAGCACCCTGGGCCATTGCGCATCGTCATGACGGCCCCAATCTTCGGCAAAACCCGTCAATGCAGCGGCCATATCCTTGGCCTTGCCCGGATATTGTCCGATCGAATGATACAGGAAATAGGCGGGATCAGCGGTCATGTTCAGTCTCTAATAAAGGATAACGGGCAGGTTCGGCGTGATTACAGCCACTTCTGGAAAGGGTCTGGCAAGGGGATCGCCTGCAACAACTCCTGCGTATAACGCGCCTTGGGTGCATCGAAAAGCCGTGCCGTTTCTGCCTCTTCGACGATGACACCCTGATGCAGGACAACCACCCGGTTGCACAGACGCCGGATGACAGAGAGGTCATGGCTGATGAAAGCCAGCGTCAGGCCCAGATCACGTACCAACTCCCCAAGCAGATTCAGGACCTGCGCCTGAGACGACACATCAAGGCCGGAAACAATTTCATCGGCGAGGATGAAATCGGGTTGCAGCGCAATGGCCCGCGCGATGCCGACCCTCTGGCGCTGACCACCGGACAATTCATGCGGATAGCGGCGCGAAAAATGGCGCGGCAGCCCCACCATATCCAATGCTTCGGCCACGCGGCCGGGAACCCCGTCGAACCCATGCAGGTGCAGCGGCCCCGCGATGATCCCGCCCACCCGGCGGCGCGGGTTCAGCGATGACATCGGGTCCTGGAATATCATCTGGAAGCGCCGCCGCAGGGGCCGCAGGGCATTTTCGCTCAGATGCGTGATGGTCTGCCCGTCAAAAACAACTTCGCCCGCAGTCGGCTCCAACAGCCGCAACATGGCACGGCCCAGGGTCGACTTGCCGGATCCCGATCCGCCAACAATGCCCAGGACGGCCCCCTTGGGCACATCGAACGTCAGCCCTTTCAGGATCTCGATGCGCGGAGCAGGCCCTAACAAAGGCTTTCGGGTCATGTCCGGCAGGGACAGATGCAGATCCTTGATCTGGTACATCATCGCGCGCGCCTCGCGTCATGCTGGGCCACTTCGGCCTCCACCCCGTCAATGACCTCCTGCGACACGGGCGTCAGGCTCCCGGTCGGGTCGGTATAGGTCGGCGTTGCCGCCAGCAGCGCCGCCGAATAGGGATGGATCGGACGCATGAAGAACCGATGCATCCGCGCCTCTTCCACCACTTTTCCGGCATAAAGAACGCTGAGCGTATCGCAGACTTTCGACACCACACCGAGATCATGGGTCACAAAAAGCAGCGCAGTCCCGTGGCGCGTCTGCATGTCCGCGATCAGGCGCAAGATCTGTTTTTGTACCGTGACATCAAGTGCGGTTGTCGGTTCATCGGCAATGATCAGACGCGGTTCTGCGGCAAAGGCCGAAGCAATCAGAATGCGCTGCCGCATGCCGCCTGACAGTTCATGCGGGTAATTCCGCATCACGCGCGCAGGGTCGGGGATGTGGACCTCTCCCAACAGCTCCAGCGCGCGGTCCTGCGCATCCTGCTTCGACCAGCCCAGGATATCGACCAGACGGCGTGTGATCTGCGGCCCGATCCGTTTCGACGGGTTCAGCGCGGTCAGCGGATCCTGCGGGATCAGCGCCGCCGTGGCCCCGATGCGCCTGCGCCGTTCAGCCGGAGGCAGGGACATCAGGTCGGTACCATCCAGCCATATCTCACCGCCCGATACGCTCAGTGCCCGCGGCAGGGTGCCCAGCACGGCCTTGCCGATCATGGATTTGCCCGCACCGGATTCACCGACCAGCCCATGCACCTGCCCGGCGGCGACATCCAGCGAAACCGACCGCAGGATCGGGCTGCCGTTCTTCAACCGGACCGACAGGTTGCGGATCGACAGGAAACTTTTCATCTCAGCACCGGATCAAAGCGGTCTTTCAACCCTTCGCCCAATTGCGAGAAACTGAGCACCGTCAGGAACAGGGCGATCAGCGGGAAGACCAGCACCCACCAGGCCTGATGGACCGATGTGCGCCCCTCTGCGATCATGCCGCCCCATGTCGGGCTGTCGGTCGAGATCGACAGGTTCACGAAGGACAGGATCGCCTCGACGATCACGGCGATCCCCATTTCCAGGGTCAGCAGCACAACGATGGTGGGCAGGACATTCGGCAGGATTTCCGTCAGCATGGTGCCAAACCTCTTGCGCCCGGCCACCTGGGCAGAGGCGACGTAATCCATCGCGCCCTGGCTCATTGCTTCGGCGCGGATCACCCGGGCAAAACGGGTCCAGTCGATCACGACGATGGCAATGATGATCGACCACAGCCCCGGCCCCAGGACCGCAATCAGCAGAATGGCAAAAAGCACCGGCGGAAAGGCCATCCAGATGTCCACGAAACGGCTGATGATCCGGTCCGGCCAGCCACGATAATATCCCGCGATCAGGCCAAGGGCCGCGCCAATGATGCAGGTCAGCGTGCCTGCGATCATTGCCACCTCCAGCGCCAGACGCGCACCATAAAGCATGCGCGACAGCACGTCCCGGCCAAGCGAATCCGTCCCCAGCCAGAAGCCCGGTTCTGTCCCGCTTTCCCAGAATGGCGGCAACCGGCCCAGGAACAGATCCTGCATCAGCGGATCCTTGGGCGCGATCCAGGGGGCGAATACCGCCCCCAGCACCAGCAGGGTCAGCCATCCTCCGGATAGCCAAAGCCGCAGACCCACAGGGCGGCGCAGATCTCCGCGGGCGTCACGCATGGCGCAGCCTCGGGTTCAGCACGACATAAAGCATATCGACGGCAAGGTTCACGAGGGTGAACAGCATGGCAAACAGGATCACGATGCCCTGTATCAAAGGCAGATCGCGATTGATCACGGCATCAATCGCCATGTTGCCCAGCCCCTCATAGCTGAACAGGCGCTCGATGATCACGGTGCCGCCGATCAGAAAGGTGAACTGCACCCCGACCAGCGTCAGCGTCGGCAGGATCGCATTCGGCAATGCTTCGCGGGTGATGACATGATTCTCGCCATACCCTTTGGTTCTGGCCAGGGTCACGTAATCCAGATGCATGGTTTCCTTCAGCGATTGCTTGAGCAGTTGCGAGACGATTGCAGCCAGCGGGATCGCCAGGGCCAAGGCCGGCATGAACATATGCGCGGCAAGGTCGGCCATCACGTCGAAGCGCAGCCGCGCGATGGCCTCGAACAGGTAGAAGTTGGTGGTGAAATCGACATTGAGCGCGGGCGAAATGCGCCCCGATATGTGGAACACCGGCCAGAACACCCCAAACAGCAGGATCAACACGAGCCCCCAGAGGAAATCAGGGATCGAAAGCGCCATTCCGGCAGTCACGTCGACCACGCCTTCGGTCTTGCCGTCGCGGAACCGGGTGCCGATCAATGCCAGGGTCACGCCCATCAGCACCGCCATCAGCAGCGCCATGATGGACAGTTCCAGCGTGGCCGGAAGCCGGTTGAGGACAAGCTTTGAAACTGGCTGGCGCAGGGAGATGGAGGTGCCGAAATCACCCTGCAAAACACCGCTCAGCCAGATCAGGAACTGGTCAAAGATGGATTTGTCGAAACCGTATTGCGCCTGCAACCGCGCAATATCGGCTTCGGTGGCCCCGGGCGGCAGCATCATCGCGATGGGATTGCCCGGCACCACCCGGATCACGACAAAGACAATCACCGCCACGCCAAACAGCGTGATGGCGGTGGTCAGCAGCCGCAGAAAGATCGTGCGCAGAAGTGTCATGGAAACCCGGAAAAAGGGGTGGGGCCGCGCAGGCGACCCCACCAGTCAGGAAGAAGCCTCAGGCACGGGTCATCAGATGCGGCAACAGCGCGCCCGACCGGTGCGGCGTCACCTTGACGCCCGACACGAAAAGGATCGGCTGAACATATTGCAACAGCGGGATCACCTCGGCGTTTTCGGCAATCAAGCGGTCGACCGCCCTCCAGCCTTCGATTCGCTTCTCCTCGTCCGCTTCAGCCCAGAGCGGGAGGATCGCGTCGAAAGTTTCCTGGCCGTCCCAGACCGAGTGCGGCGAGGGCCCGAACATGGCATGGCCGGTGGAGGTTGACGGGTCGCCAATCGAATTGCCCCAATTGTAGAAAGCCGCGGGCGCAAGCGTGTCGGCGGCACGCAATTCATAGTGTTTGGCGATCTCATAGACCTCGATCTCGGCCTCGATCCCGACACGACGCCAGAGCCCGACAATCGCCTGGATCATCTCGTAATCCTTGGGCTTGAACCCCTTTGTTGTCTGGATCTTGAACTTTACCGGGTTGTCGGGGCCGTAACCGCTGTCAGCCAGCAGCTTCTTTGACAGTTCCGGGTCAAAGGGAACCTTGGTGGTTTCGTCATAGGCGGTGTAATCCGGCGTCTGCAACGTGTCGATCGGAATGCCGTAACCCGACAGCAAACGGTCAATGATCAGCTTCTTGTCGATGGCATGTGCAGCCGCCTTGCGCACGTTCGGATCGGTCATCACCTCAATGTCATTCAGGAAGATCATGCCGATGTCCGAAATCGGCTCTGCCACGCCATTGATACCGTCCTTGGCCTTCAGCCGGTCGAACTCTTCATAGGGCACTTCAAGCGTCACATGGGAATTGCCGGATTCAATCTCGGCGACGCGGCTGGCCGCATCGGTCACGAACTTGATCGTCACAGACTTGAACTCCGGCGCCCCGCCCCAGTAGTTTTCATTGGCCTTCAGCCGGACAAAGGCGTTGCGTTCGAATTTTTCCACCATGTAGGGGCCGGTGCCGATGGGTGCTGCCTCGAACCCTTCTGCGCCTACTTCCTCGTAATATTTCTTGGGCAGGACATAGCCGGTGAGAAAGCTCATCCACTTGAAGAAGGTCGGCTCAAATTCCTTGACGTCCGCCGTCACGCGACTGCCTTCGGCGGTGATGTTATCAACCTTGCCCCAGATGAACTGGATGGGGTTGCCGGTTTCCGGATTTGCCGCCCGTTGCAGCGACCATGCGACATCCTCGGCAGTGAAAGGATCACCGTTGTGCCATGTCACACCCTCGCGCACATCCATCCACAGTTTTGTGTTGTCCTCGTTCCAGCCCCAGTCGGTGATCAGACCGGACCCGAAGGACAGGTCGGGGTTCTGGTGGATGAAAAGATCGAAAACCGATTGATAGAAACCCTGGATGGTCGGGTTGACCGCAGATGGCCCGACAGTCGGGTCCCAGCTGGGTAGGTTTACGTTATAGGCGATCACCAACTCGTCGATCTCCTGGGCAAAGCTGGGCAGACCGACAGTTGCAAAAGCAGCGGCCGCCGCTGATGTCTTGAGCAGACTTCTTCTTGAAAGTGACATTGTTCTTCCCCTGTTTTTCAATTTTTTAGTTTCCGACAAGTTTTCTGGCCAGAAGGGTGCCGGGTCCCGCTCCTGTGCCGCCACCGGGCCAGACTGCAGCGCCGGTGTGATAAAGATTTCTGATCGGCGTTGTCCCGTCGGCATAACCGCGTGCGGGACGGTTCATGAAATGCTGGTGCAGATGATGGCTGCCACAGACCTGATCGCCCCCTACGAGGTTGGGATTGTCCGCCTCGAACATATCCGGGGTCACCACGTGTTTTCCGATGATGTTTTCACGGGTGCCGGGTGCGTAACGCTCCAGGATATCCAGCGCGCGTTCCGCAAAGGGTTCTGCGGCATCCTGCCAGTTTCTGGCATCAATGGTGCCCGCTGCATCCCCCTTTATCTGGCCGGGAGCCATCCGCACCTGAAGCCATAGGATATGTTTGCCCGCCGGTGCGCGCGATGGGTCGACAACTGTCGGCTGCCCGCAGACGATCACCGGCTCCTCCGGCAATTGCCCGGCCATGGCCTGCGCATAGGTTCGCGCCATCTGGTCCATTGAGGGCGCCAGATGAACATAGGCAAATCGTTTCAACTCGGCGGCGGGCCAGTTCGGCAAACTGTCCATGGCCAGATGGATCATCATCGTGCCCGGCGCATGCTGGAACGTCTTCATCGCGCGCTCGTGGCGGGGGTCGCCCGTGCCACCGGTCAATTTCATCAGGCCGCGCGGTGACAGATTGGCGATCACCGCCTTTTCCGCCCGGACCACCGTGCCATCGGACAGTGTAATCCCAATCGCCCGCCCGGCGACCTGTTCGATGCTGCTGACAGATGTGCCGCACTGCACCGACCCGCCGCGCGCCTCGATCATCGCGACCATGGCGCTGGTAATCGTATCGGCGCCACCCTGCCCCAGCACCATGCCAAAGGCCTGGCCTGCCATCCCCTCCAGATAGGGAAAGACAGCACCGCCCGCGATGTCGGGTGCAAAGTCCAGATGCATGCCCCAGGCGGCCAAAGTCGCCTTGACGTGATCATTCTCAAATGTCTGATCCAGCCAGGCCCGCGACGACATCGTGAGGAACCGCGCCAGATCAAGCGATCCTGCCGTGCCGCGACGCCACCATGTCTTGCCCATAAGGGTGCCCAGCGCCCGCAGGCTCATCGGGCTGCCCAACACGCCGAGGATCGCCTCTGCGTCGGCGGGAAAACTTTCGGTCAGCTGAGTCCATGCCGCCGCATCCGCATCGGAAAACCCGCGTATCCGCGCGGTCGTGAGTGCCGTGTCGCTCGACACGCCAAGCCACTTTCCATCGGGAAACAGACTGGCAAACGGATTGGCTGTGGGCGCAAAGGCCAGCCCGTGCTGCGCCAGTTCCGCGCCGTGTTGCTGGTGAAAGGCAGAGCCGGCGAACAGCGACAGGTTCATCGCCGCCCAATCGTGACGGAAGCCCGGCAAGGTATATTCGCCGGTTTTCACCGCACCCCCCGGGTTGGCGTTCTGTTCGTAGATGGCAACCTTCCAGCCGCGCGACACAAGATGACACGCACAGGCAAGACTATTGTGTCCTGCGCCGATGATAATAGCGTCGGGATTCTGCGTCATGCGCTCAAGGCTCCTTGCATAAGATAATTGCAAACGCATGTAATTTTGTCTAGCATTGATTCATCTACTATAGCGTGAAGCCAAGCACGCAGATCCAGGGAGACGATCAAATGAATGCGACGGATGTTGTAAGCAATCTGGGGGCAATGCTGGCCTCCGGCGGTGTTGAGGTGGTTGATTGCACGGGTGTTCTCGGGCCGAATACCCCGATCCTGCAATTGCCACCGGATTTCGCCAAAAACACGCCGAAAGTCGAAATTCACAAGATTTCCGAATATGACAGCGACGGCCCGTTCTTTGCATGGAACTGGATGGTTCTGGGCGAGCATACGGGCACCCATTTCGATGCGCCGCACCACTGGATCACCGGCAAGGACCACGCCGACGGATATACCGACAAGCTGGATGTGCAGCGCCTGATCGCGCCGGTCAACGTGATCGACTGCTCCAGCGAAGCGGCAGAGAACGAAGACTTCCTCCTGACCGCCGACCACATCAAGGCCTGGGAAAAGGAACACGGAGAGATCAAGGCAGGCGAATGGGTGGTGATGCGCACCGACTGGGATTCGCGTGCCGATGACGAAGCCCGCTTTCTGAACGCGGACGACACCGGCCCGCACAGCCCCGGACCAACACCTGAAGCCATCGAATACCTGCTTGGCAAGAAGATCGTCGGATGGGGCACGCAATGCATCGGCACCGACGCCGGTCAGGCCGGCGGGATGGAACCGCCCTTCCCTGCCCATAACCTGCTGCACCGTGACAATTGCTTTGGCCTCGCATCCCTGGCCAATCTGTCCAAGCTGCCGGCCAAGGGTGCCGTACTGATCGCAGCCCCGCTCAAGATCGAGAACGGCACAGGCAGCCCCATTCGCGCGCTGGCACTTGTACCCAAGGGTTAAAGGGTGGCGACGGTCGATCATCTGATCATCGGATCAGGCATCAATGCCCTGGTCGCGGCGGCCATGCTGTCGCGCAAGGGTGACTCCGTGCTGATGATCGAACGTGAGGACAGGATCGGGGGCTGCATGTTCACCTCCGATCAGGTCACGCTGCCGGGGTTCCACCATGATGTGATGGCCGCGACCTTCGTTCTGTTCCTGACCGGCCCCGCGCATGAGGCTTTGGGCAGCGACCTGGCAAAACACGGGCTTGAGTTTTGTCATACCCCACACCCCACGGCCGTGCTCAGGCCGGATGGCAGTGCGCTGACCCTGACAATGGACCGCGACAGCAACATCAGAACCTTCAATAGCCGTTGCGCCAGTGACGGTGACCAGCATGGCGCGGATGTGAGCGGGGTCGAACAGGACGCAGCCTTCCTTTTTGCCCTTCTGGGTCAGCCGCTCTGGTCCGGAAAAACGGCTCTGTTGCTGGCAAAACAGGCATGGAAGCGCGGTGTTGGCCCGCTGAAGACATGGTTCGGGGAGGCCTTGGAACCGACGCGTGGCTGGCTTGAGACGCGCTATCAAAGCGCCGATGTGCAGGCGCTTTGGGCGCCCTGGGTGCTGCACGTCGGCCTGACGCCGGAAGCCAGCTACAGCGGTCAGATGACCCGCGTGATTGCATTCGCGCTGGAGGCTGCGGGCGCGCCCGTGGTCAAGGGCGGCGCGGGACAGGCCGCTGCCGCATTTGCGTCTCTGATAAAGGCAAACGGTGGGGAAATCCGCACCGGGGTGGAGGCCGCCAGCATCCTGACAGAGGGCGGCAAAGCCATTGGCGTGCGCACCAGTGAGGGTGAAGAACTGCGGGCCCGCAACGTGATCGCCAGCACCGCACCTGGCCAGCTTTACGACGATCTGCTCAAGGCAGAACCACTGCCTGAACCGACAAAGAAATTCCGCCACGGGCGGGGCAACTTCCAGCTCCACTATGCGCTCGACGGACCGGTTGAGTGGGAGGCCGAAGGGCTCGAAGATGTCGCGCTGATCCACCTCGCCGACGGGATAGATTCCGTATCCAAATCAAGCAACGAGGCGGAGCGGGGCATGTTGCCCGAAACGCCCACGATCTGTGTCGGGCAACCGCACCGGCTGGACCCGACCCGTTGCCCCGAGGGCAAGGCGATCCTCTGGCTGCAGATCCCCGATGCCCCCCGCGTGATCAAGGGCGATGCAGCGGCAGAGATCGACACCAATCCCGACTGGACCGAGACCATGCGCGAGGCCTATGCCGACCGGATCGAGAACATCCTGAAACGGCATATCCGGAATTGGGATGACATCCGCCTCGCCCGCAGGGCCTATTCCCCGGCGGACCTGGAAGGCATGAACATCAACCTCGTCGGCGGCGACCCCTATGGCGGTGCCTGCACGATTGACCAATTCTTTGTCTGGCGCCCCTACGCCACGCAGTCTAACAACGCCACGCCGATCAAGGGGCTTTACCACATCGGTGCATCGACTCATCCCGGGCCGGGCCTGGGCGGCGGTTCGGGCTTCAACATTGCGAAAGGTCTGGGCGCATGAAGCCACAGGATACGGAAAAGGAATCTCTTCGATTGGGCGAAATGGGCCTGGAAAACTTCGCCCCCTATCTGATGAACCGCATAATTGGCCGCTACAATGCCTCGCTGTCTTCGGAAATGGCAGAGCTGGGGCTGACGACGCCGCAGATGCGGTCACTGGCGGTGCTGTCCGTCATCGACGGGATCCTTATTCGCGAACTTGCGGTCTATGCCGTGGTTCAGCAATCGACACTCAGCCGCGCGCTGGACGCGCTGGCCGTGTCCGGACTGATCCGCCGCGAGACCGACGAAAAAGACAGCCGCGCGACACGGGTGTTCCTGACCGACGCGGGGCGCGAGGCCTATGACCGGCTCTGGCCCCATATGTCCGCCTCCTACGAGGCGATGTTCAAGGGCATCAGCGCGCCTGAACAACGCAACTTTGTCGCCACGCTGCAAACCATGCTGCGCAACATACGAAAACACGACTTTTAAGAGGATACTTCGATGGCTGAACGATCCTTCAAGGCGGAGGTGGAACACCTGCGCAAAGGCAACGGTGACGTGTTCACCGGCGAAGGAATCCTGGCGATCACCAAGGCGCTTCTGGAAAACGGCGTTGGATACGTGGGCGGCTATCAGGGCGCACCGATCTCTCACCTGATGGACGTTCTCGCCGATGCCGAAGAGCTGATGGCGGAGCTGGGCGTGCGGTTCGAGGCCAACGCCTCCGAAGCGGCCGCCGCCGCGATGCTGGCCGCCTCCGTCCATTATCCGATCCGTGGCGCGGTGACCTTCAAGGGTCCGGTCGGCGTCAATGTCGCGTCAGATGCGCTGGCCAATCTGTCTTCATCCGGCGTGAATGGCGGCGCGTTGGTGATCGTCGGCGAAGACTATGGCGAAGGCTCCTCCATCATGCAGGAGCGGTCGCATGCCTTTGCCATGAAGTCGCAGTTCTGGATGCTGGACCCACGCCCCAACCTGCCCAGCATCACCAAGGCGGTCAAAGACGGCTTTGAGCTGAGCGAGGCATCGAACACCCCCGTGATGCTGATGGTGCGGATCCGGTCCTGTCACGTCACCGGCAGCTTTGCGACCAAGGACAATGTTCCGCCCCCGCTGACAGTGAAACAGGCCATCGCGAACCCGCAATCTGATTTCAACCGCGTCGTCCTGCCACCGATGAGCTACATGCACGAACAGGACAAGATCAAGAACCGCTGGCCGGCGGCGGAAAAGTTCATCGTGGAAAACCAGCTGAACGAACACTTCGGCCCAAAGGATGCCAAGATCGGCATCGTCGTGCAGGGCGGCATGTACAACGGCCTGATCCGGGCGCTGCAACGCCTGGGGCTGGCCGACCTCTTTGGCCGGACTGACGTGCCGATCTATTGCCTGAATGTCACATACCCCCTTGTCAGAGACGAATTTGACGCCTTTTGCGAAGGCAAGGATCACATTCTGGTCGTCGAGGAAGGGCAGCCCGAACACATCGAACAGCACCTTGGTTCGTTTCTTTACAAGGTTGGCCGGCGGCTAAAGCTTTATGGCAAGGACCTATTGCCGATGGCGGGCGAATACACCGGACAGGTGATGCTGGACGGCGTTACCGGATTCCTCAAAGCCGCGGCGCCCGAGATGTTGCCGGGGAAGGTCCGCGCACCGAATGCCGAAGAACCCAGGATCCCTGACCTGAGCAAGACCGTGCCGATCCGGCCGCCCGGCTTTTGCACCGGCTGTCCAGAACGCCCGATCTTTGCGGGGATGAAGCTGGTCGAACAGGAATTGGGCAAGCACCAGATCACCGGCGACATCGGATGTCACCTGTTCGGGTCGCTGCCGCCGTTCGAGATCGGGGGCGCGACAATGGGCTATGGTCTTGGTCCGGCCTCAAACGCCGCTTTTGACGGCGGTGGCGAACGCAGGGCAATCTCCATGCTGGGGGACGGGGGTTTCTGGCACAACGGGCTGTCATCCTCGATCGGGAACATGGTGTTCAACAAGTCCGACAATGTGGTCGTGATCGTGGACAATTACTATTCCGCTGCCACCGGCGGCCAGGATGTGCTGTCATCCCGCGCGCATAACGACACGAAAGCTACCAACAACCCGATCTCCGCCGCGCTCAAGGGCGTCGGTGTGGAATGGATCAGGCAGATTGACCATACCTATGACGTGGGCAAGGTGCGCGACACCCTGCGCGAGGCGCTGACAACGGACTTCAAAGGTCCGAAGGTGATCGTCGCCTCCTCCGAATGCATGCTGAACAAACAGCGTCGGGAAAAGCCCATCCGGAACAAGGCGTTCAAGGATGGACGGCGCGTCGATGTGCCTCGCTTCGGGGTCGACAGCGATGTCTGCACCGGCGATCACGCCTGCATCCGGCTGTCGGGATGTCCTTCGCTGTCATTGAAACGGCTCGACGATCCGCTGCGTGACGATCCGATCGCCCATATCGACCAGACCTGTGTCGGCTGCGGCAATTGCGGAGAGGTGGCAGATGCCGCCGTGCTGTGCCCCTCCTTTTACCGCGCGGATGTGGTGCACAACCCCGGTGGTTTCGAGACCTGGCGGGCCGGGTTGCGCAACCGGGTCATTTCCTGGCTTCAGGCCCGGCGTGATGCCAAACGGCTGCGCCTGACCGGGGCGCCCACATGAACCTGGTCCTTCCACAGAAATCGCCCGATCCCCGCGTCGGCGACATCATCAAGCTTGCCGTGATGGCGGTGGGCGGTCAGGGCGGCGGTGTTTTGACCGGCTGGATCGAGGCGCTGGCCAGAGCCCAGGGATATGCCTGTCAGGCCACCTCTGTCGCCGGTGTTGCACAACGCACAGGGGCCACGATCTATTACGTTGAAATGGCGAAAAAATCTGAATTAGAGCCTGTTTTTGCGCTCGCACCTGCAGGTGGTGACGTTGATGTGCTGATCGCTGCGGAAATGATGGAGGTCGGTCGCGCAGTGATGCGCGGCTTTGTCACCCCGGACCGGACGACGCTGATCGGTTCCACCCACCGCGCCCTTGCGGTGTCGGAAAAGATGGCACCCGGCGACGGGATCGCGGACGCAGACGAAGTGCGCGCCGCAGCCGAAATCGCGGCGCAAAAGCTGATCCTGGCCGACATGGATGGTCTGGCCGTTGCCGAGGGTTCCGTGATTTCCTCCAGCCTGTTCGGCGCGCTTGCGGGGTCCCGGGCGCTGCCCTTCCCGCGCGAAGCCTTTGAGGATGCCATTCGCGCCAGCGGCAAGGGCGTAGATGCATCGCTCAGGGCCTTTGCCGCCGGTTATGACGCCGCGCAGAACAGTACCGAAGAACCAGTTGCACCTGAAAAGCCCGCCGCGCCCGAACTGACCGGGCCGGACAGCGAAATTGCCCGCTGGAAGGCGTTGTCTGACCGTGCGAACGCGCTGCCCGGGCCGGTGAGGCAGATGGCAGGAAACGGGTTGATGAAGGTCGTTGATTTTCAGGATTGCGCCTATGGCGAAACCTACCTGGATCATCTTGACCGTATCGTTGCCAGGGACAGCGCCGATCACGATTGGCTGCTCAGCGTGACAGCGGCGAAATACATCGCCAACGCAATGGCATATGACGACATCATCCGGGTGGCTGACCTCAAGACCCGCGCACCGCGCATGGCCCGTATTCAGGCAGAAATGGGTGTGAAAGACGGGCAACTTGTCGAGGTGACGGAATTCTTCCATCCCCGCGCCGAAGAAATTGTCAGCCTGCTTCCGGCCACCATGGGCGCGCGATGGGAGGCCAGCCCGAAGCGCATGGCCCTGATGGACCGGCTGTTCAACAAGGGGCGCCGCCTGCGCACCCATTCCCTGCGGTCTTTTCTGATGCTGCATTTTCTGGGTGGCCTGAAAGGATATCGCCTGAAGACCCGCCGCCATCAGGTGGAGGTCGCGCATTTGCAGCAATGGCTTGAGGCCAGTCTGGCACCGCTTGATGACGACTATGCGTTGAGTGTCGAGCTGCTCAGGAACAGACGGCTTGTCAAAGGCTATTCCGATACCCATGCACGAAGTCTGACAAAGTTTGCCACGGTGATGAACGCGGCGGAACTGCTGCGCGGGCGGAAGGACGCGGCGGAATGGATGGGACGGCTCCGCGAAGCGGCGCTTAAGGACCCGGACGGAAAGGCGCTTGAAGGGGCCATTCAGACCGTGCGCAGCTTTGTTTGACACCCTGCCGGAACATCGCGTTCCTGCCGGTTTGACCGGGCAATAACCACCGGATCGCATTGGATTGGTGATGGCAGTCGACGCTCAGGCTGGCAGATCGGGTGTCGGCGGTGCGGACAAACTGCCGTCAATCAGTGCCAGCCAGTCCCGGACCAGGCCGTGGGCGCCGGGCCATCGCTGCATTGCATGATCACACAGGTGTCGACCGCCAGGATTGCGCCTTGGCCAAGGCCTGACCACTGGACCATCCGAACAAGGGTTGGTAACGGTACGGCTACACTGTGTGAATAGCGAGTAACGCCAGCCATGACTACTCCCCGCCCCGGAACAAAGGCGCATGCGCTTCGCCTCGCCGATGCGGAAACCTCGCTGATGACCCGGCACCGCGAACTGGCGCATATCACCGCCGCGCTGATTGACAAGGAAGCCGAGGTCGAAGCGCAGGCGTTGCGTATTCAGAGCCTTGAAGCGGATCTTGCCGAGGCCCGGCAGGCGCTGGGCCGTGCCCAGGGGATCGTGGATTACAACCTCGCGGAACTTCAGTCGATCCGGTCCAGTACATCCTGGCGCCTGATGGCTCCGGTCCGAAAGCTGGGGCAGTTGCTTGGCAGATGACCAGCTACAGGCGAGGTCGGGCGGCATGATCAGACTGCCCGCAACCCGTCCGCTGATGGGTGACGTGGCGCTGCTGCAAAGCTCGCCCTATTTCGATGAATTCTGGTATCTCGACCAGTTTCCCGACGCGGTAGACTGTGGCCTCGCCCCTGCAGAACATTACCTTTGGGTCGGGGCGGTCATGGGCCGGGACCCGTCGCCATACTTCAGCGGTCAGTTCTATCTTGAGCAGAACCCCGAGGTCGCGGCGGCAAAAATGAACCCCCTGGTGCATTATCTGCGCCATGGGCATGCGGAAGGTCGGCGCGCGCATCCGGATGATGTGGCGCTGCCGATCCCGCAGAACCGGCCCGGTCACGATGTCCTGGGGCCTGCGCCCTGGGGCGATGCGCTGCGGAATTCACCCTTGCAGACCACTTTGCAAGGCGATGGCCCGGCAGAGCTGCCATCACCCGAAGCACGCGCAATTGCCGGTGCCGTTCTGTCGGGCTGCGCCCAGATCCCGACGGTCTCCGTGGTCCTGCCGATCCACGGTCGCGGGTTCTTCCGCGCATTGGATTCGGCACTGGGGCAAAGCGTTGCGCCAGCGGAGATCATTCTGGTCTACAGCGCCGGACAGGACGAAACCCTGACCCAGATCAGACGCACCTATACCGAGGCAATCAGTTCGGGGTTACTGCGAATACTCCCGAGCATCGGCACCGGATATGCGCTGGCGTGTAACACGGCGCTGGAAGCCGCGCGTGGTGAGTTGATTGCCTACCTCGACGGTGACTGCCACTGGCGGCAGGATTATCTCAAGCTGATGACAGCCTGGTTTGCCCAGAATGACGATCTGGCGACGGGCTATGCCGGATGGCGCAGGGGAATGATCCGGCCGGGCAAGCCTCAGGCCTGGGGCACACCCTATGACCGGGCCGCATTGTTGCAGGAACAGACGATCGACCTGAGCACCTATATGCATCGCCGGTCCGTTTCAGACCAATTGGGCGGATTTGACGAGGATCTGGGGTGCTGCGCCGCCTGGGACCTGATCCTGCGACAGACCGCAGTTTATGCCCCTGGCTACCTTGGTTTTGTCGGCGCTGATGTGGTCCGGGACCTGACCGAAACCGGTTCAGAGCATGCGCGGCATGATACACAGGCCCGGCACCGTCTGGATCGCTGGCGCTATGGGCTGGAAGCGCCCCGGATTGCCTATGTGCTTTGGGACTGGCCCGCATTGAGCCAGAGCTTTGTCATGGCCGAGCTCGAATGGCTCGTTTCGCGCGGCTTTGACGTTGAGGTTTTCTTCAAGATCGCGCCGGATCGCGCGGCAGAGGTGCCCTTTGACATCAAGCAACATCAGGTAGAGACGCCCGAAGAACTTGCCAAGCTGTTGATCCAGCGCGACCGGACGCTGGTGCATTGCCATTTCGCCTATCCCGCAATGACCTTGCTGACCTGGCCGGCCTGCCAGTTGGCTGGAATTCCCTTCACGTTTTTCGGTCATGCGGTAGATATTTTCCTGCACAACAACATCGCCGTGAACCGGATCGCAGAGATCATGAACGATCCGCTGTGCCTGAAACTGTTTGTACATGGCGACTATCACCGAAAGCATCTTGAGACGCAGGACATCCCGGTCGAGAAGCTCGCCTTTGCATTTCAAAGTGCCAATCTGGATCTGTTCCGCGGCATTCCGGACAAGCCGGCACCGGCCAAGGATGCAGTGGCGCGTGGCGTTTTCATCGGCCGCTTTACCGAGAAAAAGGGCATCGAAACCCTGATTGAAGCGGCGGCACTGCTGCGCGATGAAGCGGTCGCATTCGACGTTTATGGCTATGGGCCGCTTTGGGGCATCATCCATGAACAGGCGAAATCGCTGGGTGTCGACAACATCACCTTTCACGGCCCCCTGGACGGTCGCTATGCGGTACGTGACATCCTTCGGGACTGTGACTTCTGTATCGTACCCTCCATCGTGGCGGACACCGGCGACACCGAAGGATTCCCCACTGTCGTCATGGAAGCGATGGCCGCACGCAGGCCGGTTGTCACCACCTCGGTTTCTGCCATTCAGGATTATCTGACTGACGGGATCCACGCCCATATTGCCGCGCCCCGTGATCCGCAGGCGCTTGCCAATGCGGTGCGACGCATGTTGCACCAGCCCGCGGTGAAGCGCCGCGCGATGCTGCTGAATGGCGCTGATTTCCTGCGCGACCATGTCGGAACCGACAGGACCATGCAGACCTATTGCGATACCTGGTATCGCGCGACGCTGGATATCGTTCTGGTCACCTACAACACGCCTGAGCACGACGATTTCGAGCAGACCATCGAGATCATCCGGCGCATCCGCTCATATACCACCACGCCCTACCGTCTGGTGGTGATCGACAACGGATCAGACCGGGCCTTCCGCGCGGCTTTGACACAGCTTGCCCGACAGATGCCCAACATGCGGTTGCATTTCCTGGACCGGAACCGGTTTGTCGGACCTGCGACCAATATCGCCCTCGCCGGGACCGATGCGGTCTATACGATTTACCTTTGCTCGAAAGAAGGTTTTGTCGCCCGGCACGGGTGGGAACGGCCGCTGATCGACCATATGCGCCAGCATCCTGATGTCAGCCTGGGCGGCAACCTGTGCCACCTGCCACCGCATACGCTGGGCAGGGAGATTGTCCAACATCCCGCTTTCCCCAGCTTCAGAAACCCGGAATTTGCCAAAAGCCATCCCGACCGCCCGTTTCAGCACGTCCAGGGCGGCGCCTTCATCCTGCGTCGGGATGTTGTTGATCGTGAAACCGGCTTTTCGTCCAGCCTGCCCCAGGCCAGTACCGATGTCGAGTTCAGCTATTTTCTTGAAAGCCGTGGTCACAAGCTGGCCAATATTCCCCAGGTGTCATCCCTGACGGTCAAGACGCTGCCAAGACTGGATGCGATACTGGACGAGGCCACTGCCGTCGCCCATCCCGTTTTACCGCATGACACATACCAGTTGGATCGGATGCAGATCCCGACAACGACAAGGTGCAACCTTTGCCAGGGATGGGATTGCATTCAGGACGACGGGCGTTGCAGCCATTGCCAGAGCTCGGGCATGGATCGGAAGCTCTACCAGTTCCTGGCGCATGACTGGCGTGCTCACCGGGGCAACAAGGCACTGCTTGTCGATTGCGTTGCCTCCCTGGTCGAGGCGCTTGGCACCAGTATGTTCGATCCGACTGCAACCAGTTGGCAGGACCTGCCTCAATCCGAGAGTTTCACGCTGATCTGTCTGGGCAGCGAGCCCGGCCACGACATGGCAAAACGTCTGTTGGCGCGCCTTGAACCCGGCGGCCTGATGGTCTGGCCCGAGGGGTCGGGCACCGCGCCTTCGGCATTGGTCAACACAACACCCGGCCTCCGCGCTGGCATCGCGCAGCGCGTCTCAAGAGTGTTGCGCAGCGACAGCAGAAGGTTGTTCTGGGTCGCCCGGAACGGCTGACCTGCAGCGCCTGACGAAATACATGAAACATCACGTAACGCGTTGAAATCTCTGATTTCAGGCAGCGCTATGCGATTCAGGTTGTGCGCAAGATGCTTTAGTTCCGGATCTTCTGCACAATCCACCGCATCGGGGCCGTGATCCGCCAGGACGTGCTGGCCTTCATCGACTCATAGGCGGCTTCTGCATATGCGCCGCGGCTTTTCAGCTCGCTGATTTCTGACTTCGCTGCCTGTTCGCTTTCGATCAGGATCCTGGTCAGATCCGTGATTTCGCGCTGTTGCGTTTCGACTGAGGTCTCCAGAATGGCAATCCGGTTGCTCTTTTCGCTCATGCTGCGCTTGAGCTGGCCAATACGGTTGATTTCCTGTTCCAGCGCAGTTTCCTTGCGGGAAAGGCTGGTTTTCATATCCACAAAGCGTCTGTCCCTGTCGGATTGCTCAGCTTTCAGGGCCTGCAATTCACGGTGGGTCTGCTCCGCTTCGTGACTGCGCTGGGCAAGGGCGCTTTGGGCCTGGGAAAGCTCGGCCCGAAGGGTGTTCAATGCCGATTGATCTGCCTCGCGCTCAGATGCAAGGGTCTCCAGCCGGGTTCGCGCCTCAACAAGGGTTTGGGCCAGTTCCTCACGTGCCGCTTCGGCCTGTTTCCTGAGGTCCTTGAGTGAATCGCGTTCCGATGCAAGCGCGTCCAGCCGGGTTCGCGTTTCAGCCAGGGTTTGCGCCTGCTTCTCCCGCGCCTCTTCGGCCTGTTTGCGAAGATCCTTGAGTGAATCGCGTTCGGATGTCCGTGCGATCAGGTCTTTTTCGGTTCGTTCCTGAAGGGACTGAAGTGCTGACAGCTTCTTTTTGAGATTGTCAGTAGAATTTTTCAACGCATCACGTTCCGCAGAAAGCGCGTCTTGCGTCTGCGTCATCTGTTCATTTGCGCTGGCAAGGTTCGTCAGCTGCGTTGCCAACCGGTCCTGCTCCTGTACGGAGCGGTCAAACGAAGACTGCAATCCAGCGACCTTTTGCTGGAGGTTCGCCTTTTCCTGTTGGATCAATTGCTGTTCTGACCGGGTGGTTTCGAGCTCAGCCTGAAGGGCGAGCCGTTCCTCGGCCAGACTGTTCTTTTCGAGTTCGAGGTTCTCCTTGGCGCTTTCCGCGTTTTTGAACTTCGTTTGGACCTCGGCGAGCTGCGCGCGCAGAGCATCACGGTCTTCGGCCACACCGTTACGGGATTCCCGCAGGGATGCATTTTCGGACAGCAGGGAATCGCGCTTCAAGACCAGCGCGTCGCGTTCCGCCGACAGTTCCAATTGCTGTTTCGACAGGTTTGTCTTGAGCGTGTCGCGCTCGGACTGGATCGCAGTCAGCGATCCGTCCAGGTTTTCTTTTTCCAAACTGACCTTTGTCAGCTTCTGCCGGATGGTGTCACGCTCATTCTGCACCTGCGTCAAATCGGCTTTCAGCGTATCGCGTTCCGCTCTGATCGCATCGCGGTTCTGACTGAGGTTTTCCCGTGCCGTGATGGTATCGTTCAGGCGCTTGTCCAGGCTTTCCCGCTCTTCCTGCAGGTATTCCAGCCTGGATTCGCGTTCAACAAGGGCGGCGGCGGTCTTCCGGCTCTCCTGAATCACCGGCGCAAAGGTTGTACCCGCAGCTGTCAGCGCGGCGCGGATCATGTCCAACGACTTATGGTCGGTGCGCGCCTCCCCGGATGCTACCCATTTTTCGAGGATCGCATAGGTATCGCGCACCCATTCCGACAACATCGGGTTTTCCAGCGCTGTTGCAGGCGCTTCCTCGTGGTGACGCAGATTGCTGTCCAGGAAGGCGTCGACCTCGGATGAAACGCCGATCGAAAAACGTGGCAAGGTCAAATCCAGAGTGTTCTGCACCTTGGTTATCATTCCGGCCCAGTTTCCAAGCAGGCTGGCGTAATTGACAAAGCAGCGGGCCTTTCCCCGTGTTGCCGCTTCGGCGTCCAGAACATGGCGCAACCAGGTCAACATGCCCGTCCCGGTATTCATCCCGTCACGTTTGGCGAGGGAAGCCGCAACCTCCAACGGGTTGCGGTGCGTCAGGATATATCGTGGTGCAGCACCGCTTTCTTTCAGTACGTCTTCCCAGAAGGGAACCAGCCGACAGATACGGGGATCTTTCAGAACAAAAAGACGGGAATCGCCGAACTCGCCTTTCACAAGCTCAAGCGCGCGGTCGTGAAATTCTTCCACCCGGTTGCTCTTGAACCATCCAGGGTTGATCGGCAGCCAGTCATCCCAGCTTGACCCGGCAGAGCTCAGCAGATCGTTGTGCAGCGTAAGTACACTGGTTGACTCGAAATACCCTTTTTCATTGTCGACGGTCGGCTTCATCTGGTTGGCAGGTGCATCGCATCCCAGCAGGTTCAACACCCCCGCCAATGCAGATGTGCCGGACCGATGCATACCAAGGACCACAACGGCATCGCGTTTGGCTGCGGGTTTCTTGCGGGCCGCAGCGGGGGATGCCGTTTTCCGCGCGGTCTTCTTGCGCGCCGTGGTCTTGCTGTTCTTGGTCGTTACTCTTGCCGCCATGTTCTGTCTACCAGTTCCCGAATTGCAAAGTCTGCCCTAAAGCCCGATGTTCAGTGCCTGAGTCCCAATGTCAATGATAGGCCTGTTAACAACGGCCAACCGCAGGACCCATGTGTTCCATTGAAAATAACCGACGCATTGCACCCGATCCTCTGTGCGGTGCTGCGTCCGGCGACTTAGGTTTTGGTGAAAAGCTGGACCGGCAACCAGTCCAGATGACTTACCTTGCTGGCATATCTGCGCACCCCGGTCTTCTGGAGTTTCAGTGCAGCAAATTTCTTTGTCAGCGCGTCACTTTCAGGACAGCCGGCAAGGAAAAACGAGCCGCCGGTTTTGAGCAGGCGCGACGCTTCCTTGAGCAGCAGATCATCGGATTTCGGATCCTTGCCCAGCGCGTCGTTCATCATGACAAAGCTCAGCCTGCCATCCGGGGAATCCGTGCGGCCCTTTGACTTCAGCAGCTGCAGAAAAGCATCCGCTTCGATCCGTCGTCCCTGGAACTGGTAGGTCCAGAACTCCGATATCGCCTGTGGCACATTCACACCAAGCGCGGGCAACCGCTGATACAGCAAGGTGGATTCGGCCAATACCCTGTGCAAGGTGCGGCCCCGCCGTGACGCACCACAATTCGGGCAGCGGGCCGCCCCATCCAGATCATCGAATTTCGTGCTCTGTTTGCCGCAGGCGTTGCAATGGTGCACTTCACCCCTGGCGATCGCATCCAGCGCGCGCAAATCTTCCAGCATCGGGGGATGCAGGGCACCCATGTTTTCGTCAATGCGGTGAAAAAGTCCCGGACGTGTCTTGTTGTAAAGCGCCATCAGCCCCGGCACTTCACCCAGTTTCCAGCCGCAGCTTTCGACATAATAGGAAAACTCGACATCGGTGGAATTATGCGGCACGTCGTCTGAAAAGCCGCCAATCTCGTCGATCATCGACCGCCGCATCACAAAGAACCCGCCCTGTACATGGAAGAACATCCTGTCAGGGTTGTCGTGGGCAAACTGCTTGTTGCGGAACTTGTCGAACAGCGATTGCGCAACCGGATAGTCACGACCGTAAAGATAGGTGGGTGCATGGCACAGCGTCCCGGCCAGGCCGACCTCGGGGTTTGCATTCATATAGGTGATGAACGGTTTTTCCCAGCCGTGCCGGGTTGTCATGCCTTCCTTGCCGCAGACATAGATCGCATAGTCGGATTGCCCGTTCTCCAGGCAAATATTGGTGCCGGGTCCGACCATCGCGTTATCACGGTTCAGGACCAGGGTGACATTGTCATGCTCGGCATGCAGGCGCATCAGATAGGTCAGCACATCGGGCTTGCTGCCGTTGTCACAGATAATCAGGTGGAACGGCATCGAAGTGTTCTGGAACAGCCGCCGCGTGACTTCGGTGATTTCGGCAAGGTTGTTCCAGCTCACGATCAGCAGGTCCACCCGCTCATTCGCCCAGAGCCGGACCAGGTTTTCCACCAGTGACGGTCCGTTGTGGTTGCGACGCAGCCGCTCCTCGGCGGTTTCGATCATGCTTTGGACCATGCCGTCAGGCCACTTGTAAAATGACCGTATCCGCGCCGCGATCTCTGCCGGGCGCGCATCACATACCAACCCGGTGATCTTGTCTGTCACAAGGTCGGGAATCCCTGCAATATCCGTGGTCAGCACGGGCAATCCGGCGGCAATCGATTCCATCAATGTGGTCGGAATACCGTCCATGTCGCCATCGGCGGCGCGCACGCTGGGACAGGCAAACAGATCATGCTCCCGGAACACCGCCATCAGCGCATCCCGTCCCTTTACAGGACCATGCAAATGGACGTTCTCGATTTTCTGTTCGGCCATCAGTTTGCGGTAACTGTCTTCCAGTTCACCATAGCCGTAGATGTTGATGGTGATGCCTTCACCTTCCAGCAGCTTGCCGGCGCGGATCAGATGCTCCAACCCCTTCTTTTCGGCAAAGCGGGTGACCGCGCAGATACTGCGTTTGGTTCGTTTGGCACGATCCTTCACCTTGCCGGCCGCAAACAGATCGGGGTCGACACAATTGGAGTTGATCAGGATCTTGTCTTCCGGCACGCCCTGATCCACGAGATAGCGCATGTGAAACTGCGACAGGGTTATGACCTTGCGACACATCGGAGATCGCGAGAATTCGTCGATCCGGTTCTCGGCCGCATTCCCGTATCTGAAAATATCCTGCGCATGGGCGATGCAGGTAAACGGTATTTTCGCCTCTTCGCAGGCGGGCCAGACCATGTTGGTGACAGTGGGAAAGACGAAATGCGCATGGACGATCGTGCGATCTGTCTCTTTCAGGCGCGTGGCCAGATGGTGATGGTCGGTCACCCGTTCCCATTCGATATCAAAGTCCGGTTTGAAATCCGGATAGGGTGACTGCCTGCAGAACACGCGAACATCGACGCCCTGCTCACGCAGGATACGCAGCTCGTTCAGAACGAAGGTTTCCGACGGCACCGGGAAGTGCCAGCAGAAATAGGCGACCTTGAGCGCCGCTCGCGGCGTCGGGACAATATTTGCACGCGGCTTCAGCGTGACTTTCCGGGGCGTGCTCTGCGTGGTCGTCAGGGCGTCATAGGCTCCCTGCATCTGTTCGACATAGACCTTGTGCGCGAACCGGCGTGTCACTTCGGCCTTTGCCTGTTCACCGATCCGCCGCATCATGGCCCGGTCATCGGCAAATCTGCGCAGGTGCTCGGCCACGGCTTTCGTATCGCCCAATGGAACGATGAAACCGGTCCTTCCCTCATCCACGAATTCGGGCGGCGCACCATAACGATACACGATTGTCGGACGCCCGGCTGCCATGCCTTCCAGCACGGTCCTTCCAAAGCTTTCCTGAAAGTTGGACAGATTCAGGATCACATCCGCCTCGGCCACGGCTTTGGTCGGCGTGTCCCGGTAACCGGTCACGCTTAGCGTCTTTGGCAGCGTTCCGGCCGCGACCTGCTCCATCAGGGCATTGGTATGTTCGGTTTCCGGGCCAATCAGTTTGAACTCAACATCCGGGTGGGTTTTCGAAAGCACGCGGGCGATTTCCGCAAGGTCCTGGATGCCCTTTTTCGGCAGGTTCGAGCTGATCAGGCCCACGCGCATCGGCCCGTCGATCCGGGGCGGATCAAGTTTTGTCAGATCGGAAAGATCCGCGGTATTGTAAACCAGCGACGGCGTCTTTCCGTCCTTGGCAAAACCCTTCAACGTGGCCTTGGAGTTGGCGATCACATGGTCGCAATGATCCCATATCCAATCGACGATATGTTCGGCGCTTTCGCCGATCATGTTCAGCAAAGCCTCGTCGTGATGGATCAGTTCGCGCACGTGGATCATGCTGCGCACACCCATCCGCTGCGCCGCCAGCAGCGGTTCGCGCAGGACGATGGTATTGGTGTGCACGACATCCACGCCTTCATCCTGAATGATGCAGGCAAAATCGGTTACCGCATGGTCGCTGACAGCCTGTCCCTTGCGCCACCAGCCATACCGGAAAACATAGGTGGCAAAGGATTTTCTCCGCAGGGTCCGGAAGTAATCCGGGTTCCCATGCCCCGGCACGGTCACGATGACATTGTAGTCCAGCGCATTCAGCCCATCGATCATGTCAATGAAACTGCGTTCCCCGCCGAAAAGGTTTTTCCCCGCAACATGGCTGCACAGCATGATCGTGGGTCGGCCCGGACGTGCAGCGACGCCCCCGGCGACGCGTTTCACGCCATCACGCACGATTTCTTCGGCCTGGTTTATGCGTGGTGAAGCAACCTCGGCGGTGCGACGCCCTTCGGCGCGCCCGTAGCGGAGATAATGAAGCACGGGATTGTAGTTCTTGCGCGCAACATCGCTGTGAGTTTTTACATAATATTCAGAATTGAAACGTGGCCCCGGATTCCGCAGCAAACGGCCCCCAAGCCACAGAAAGTGGTCCAGCGGGTCCATGCCCAATATTTCTACGTCCGGGTACTGTTGCCGATACCATTCCGGATCAAATAGATCGGATTTCTCAAGGATCGCCTTGTCGGTGTATACAGAAGCCATTTCGGTTTCCTTACAAGTATTTAATATCGTAGGTAAAAAGTTATGTTTACAAGAAGGACTGGTTACGCTCACTCTTTAGTTCACTCGAAAAGAGAGGTCTATGCCGTGCGGTCAAAAAAGCTCCGGCGGCTGGTTAAAGCTCAAGTTTTTAGCAGTTCATCGCTCATTGTCCAATCAACTGCGCGCAAATTTTCCGGTTGTCCAAAAAATGTCCGAACAACGGACGTGAATCACCGGGCCGCCGGGTGCCATAAATACACCTGGCACCGCGGCGATCTTCTCAATCATATCCGCCTGTATGCACCGTGGCGGTCAGGCGGCGGCGCGCAGCCCCAGCAACTTTCGCGCTTCCTGCCAGGTGGCAACGGGGCGTCCATACTTTTCGCAGATTTCAGCCGTGCGTTTGACCAGGGCGGCATTCGATGGCGCGAGGGTATTGCGGTCAAGACGCACGTTGTCTTCCAGACCGGTACGCGCATGACCGCCGTTTGAGATGGCCCAGTCGTTCAGAACGCTCTGGTTCGCACCGATTCCGGCAGCACACCAGGCCGCATCTTCGCCAAACAGCCGCTTCACGGTCTTGAGATAGAAATCGAATACCTCGCGGTCGGCGGGCATCGCGTTTTTCACCCCCATCACAAACTGGATATAGGGCGTATCCTTGATCTGGCCCTTCTTGTGCATCTCGGCGGCCTTCAGGATGTGGCTGAGGTCAAAGGCCTCGATCTCGGGCTTGACCTCATGGGTGATCATTTCCGCCGCAAGCCAATCCACCAGATCTGGCGGGTTCTCGTAGACGCGGCTGGGAAAGTTGTTTGACCCAACCGAGAGCGAAGCCATGTCCGGACGCAAGGGAAGCATACCGCCCCGCGCCTGGCCGGCACCGGAACGTCCTCCGGTCGAAAGCTGGACAATCATGCCGGGGCAATGCTTTTCCAGCCCTTCCTTCAACGCTGCAAATTTGTCGGGATCGCTGGTGGGCGTTTCGTCGTCGTTGCGCACATGGCAATGAGCGATGGTCGCCCCCGCCTCGAACGCTGCCTGGGTGCTTTCCACCTGTTCGGAAATCGTCACCGGCACCGCCGGATTATCCGCCTTGGTCGGAACCGATCCGGTGATGGCCACGCAGATGATGCAGGGTTTGGTCATGTCATTGCCTCAAATATCAAGAAATATGGTCTCGTCCGGCCCTTGCAGGTGGATGTCAAAACGATACTGACCCTCACCTTCTTTCCTGGCAAGCAGGGTCGGCACACGGTTCTGATGCTCGATCCCGCTCAGCAGCGGATCCTTGGCATTCGCCTCTGCCTCGTCTTCAAAATAGATCCGTGTGTGCAGGCCGATATTGATGCCACGTGCGACAATCCAGGCCGTGATATGCGGCGCCTGCATCCGGCCATCCGGCATCGGCACCGCGCCCGGCTTGACCGTGTCAAAGATGAACTCCCCGGTTTCCATGTCACCCGGCGACCGCCCCCAGCCGGTGAAATTCGGATCCGGCGTGCCGCGCGTTTCGTTGGCAGAAGCAAAAAGCCCCGCCGCATCGGGCTGCCAGATTTCGATCATTGCATCGCGCAGCGGTGTGCCGGTGCCATCGAAAACGGTCCCCTTGATCACGATCTCCTGACCCTGGACCGGGCCGGTCTTCATGGCGGTACCCAGATCGCCACCGTAAATCCCGATCCCGGTAAAGTTCGGTGTGCAGCCGATATGCACATAGGGGCCTGCCGTCTGGCTGGGGCTTTCCCTGAGGTAGTCGAGTTTCTGTACCATGGTCAAAGTCCCTCCACCCGGTTTTCGAAATAGTTCTGCCGTCGGCCCCGCAGAACGATGTCGAACTTGTAGGCCCGCGCATCCATTGGAACGGTACGGTGCATGTCCAGCGGCGCGGTCAGCTGATCAATCGCTTCCTGCGATTTCAGCACACCGACAATCGGGCAAAGCGGGATCAAGGGATCACCCTCGAAATACATCTGGGTGATCAGGCGCTGGGCAAACCCGTGGCCAAAGACCGAAAAGTGGATATGCGCCGGGCGCCAGTCGTTCATCCCGTTGGGCCAGGGGTATGGCCCCGGCATCACGGTGCGGAACTCATAAGAACCATCCTCGCCCGTGATCGTGCGTCCGCAGCCGCCAAAGTTCGGATCAAGTGCTGCCTGGTATTTTTCCTTCTTGTGGCGATAGCGCCCCCCGGCATTGGCCTGCCAGAATTCCAGCAGCGCACCCGGCACGGGGCGGCCCATTTCATCCAGCACCCGACCATGGACAATGATCCGGGGGCCAATCGCGCTTTGCCCCGGTTGGGCGAAGTTGAGGATCAGGTCGTTGTCGAGCTCCCCGAGGATGCCATGCCCGAACACCGGCGACGTTTCTTCACTGAGTGTGGTGGGAAAGGACAGCAATGCCGCCTGCGGGCTGCGTTTGACACTGGTCTTGTAGGGCGGTGTCAGCGCGTCGGGCTGCCAGCCACGGTCGCGGGGAACAAAACCTCCGGTCTTGGGTCCAGTGCTCATATCTCAACTCCCAGTTCGGCATAGGTCTGTTTGGCCAGCTTAATCGCATGGTTCGCCTTTGGCACGCCCGCATAGACAGCCACATGCATAAAGGCCTGCAAAACATCGCGCGGCTCGGCCCCGGTGTTGCGGCTGGCGCGGATATGCATCGGGATTTCCTCGAAATTCCCTGTCGCCGCCAGCAGCGCGAGCGTCAGCATGGATCTTTCCCGCCGCGAGATCGTGTCATCGGCCCAGACCGTGCCCCAGGCCCCTTCGGTGATCAAATTCTGGAACGGCGCGTCGAAATCAACCTTGGCCGCCTCCGCCCGGTCCACATGGACATCACCCAGCACCTCGCGGCGGACCCGCATCCCGGTTTCATAACTTTCTGACATGGCACTCTCCCTGATCCGTTGTCGCACCTTAACCAATCGAAAGGTGCATTCAAAATGAGAAAATATGCGCTATAAGTTCCAATATGGAATTCAAACGCACCAAGCAGATCAAAATGCGTCACCTTTCGGCCTTTGCCGAAACACTGCGCGGCGGCAGCCTCAAGGCGGCGGCGGAACGGATGTTCCTGACCCAGCCCACGGTATCCAAGACCCTGAGCGATCTTGAAACCATCCTTGGTGTCACCTTGCTGACCCGGGGCCGGGGCGGGGTAAGCCTGACGCGCGAGGGCGCGGTGTTTCGGCAATTCGCGGAACAGGGGCTTGCCGCCGTCAGTCACGGGCTGGCCAGCCTGGATGCGCTGAGTGCTGGCCGTGCAGCGCCCCTGCGCATCGGGACCCTGCCGTCGGTCTCTGCCGACCTGCTGCCGGATGTGATCCTGCGATTCGCCGCGCTGTCACCCGCAACGCCGGTAACAGTCGTCGAAGGACCAATCACGGATCTGATCAACGGTTTGCGCGCGGGCGATTTTGACCTGCTGATCGGACGCATGGGACCACCGGACCGCATGACCGGTCTGACCTTTACCCAGCTCTATTCAGAGAAAGTCGTCTTTGCCGTGGCCAGGGGCCACCCAAAGTCGGAAACCACGGACGCCGCCGCTTTGGCGGATCAGCGCATCCTCTACCCACCCCCCGGCGCAGCAATCCGGCCCCTGGTTGACCGGTTCATGATCGAACGCGGCATCGCAGGCTATTCACACCAGATAGAGACTGTTTCGGGCGCTTTCGGGCGCGCCATGACACTTGGCGCGGCACAGGCAATCTGGATCATCAGCCAGGGAGTCGTGGCGGACGACATTGCAGCAGGCCGGATGCTGGCCCTGCCCATCGACACCGACAGCATGTCGGGGCCGGTCGGCATCATGGCCCGGGCGGAGGAGGAACCGACACCGGCCATCCGGCTGTTCCGCCAGGCCGTGCAGGAAACATCAAAGCGCAGCGACAATATCTGAATGTCGCAATCACGCGTTTTCACCACAGCGTGACATTGACGGTTCACCGCTTGCGCTAACCCCCGTGCGCGTTCAGCCTTGTGAGGACAGAGCGGACTCATGGAGGTGAAAATGAAGAAGCTGACGCAGGTCAAGGCATTGGTCCTGGGCGCATTGATTGCCGTCGGGCTGGTGGTGCAATCGGGCAGCGCAAGGGCCGCGGGCACCGAAACGCTGACCGTTGCGGGTGGTTGTTTCTGGTGCGTCGAAGCCGATTTCGAATCTGTTCGCGGCGTCAAGGAAGCCGTGTCCGGCTTTGCCGGCGGCACCACACCGAACCCGACATACAAACAGGTCACCGCAGGCGGCACCGGCCATTACGAGGCGGTTCAGATCACATTCGATCCGGATGTTGTCAGCCGCGACAGCCTGCTTGCCATGTTCTTCCGGTCTGTCGACCCGACAGATGCAGGCGGTCAGTTCTGCGACCGCGGCGATAGCTACCGCACTGCGATCTTCGCGCAGGGTCCGGCGCAAAAGGCAGCGGCGGAAATGGCCAGGGCGGATGCGCAAAAGCAACTGGGCCAGAAAGTCGTCACGCCCATTCTGGGGGCTGTGCCGTTCTACCCGGCCGAGGCCTATCATCAGGATTATTACAAGAGCAGTGACAGGCTTGCCTTCAGCAGCGTCGGCATCGGGGTGAAAAAATCCGTGGCTTACAAGCGTTACCGCGCGGGTTGCGGTCGGGATGAACGTGTCAAACAGCTCTGGGGCAGTGCGGCACCCTTCGTAAGCTAGGCTCTGGACCCGAAATCGTGGTCCTGGATATCCTTGAGGTCCGGGATCACATCGGCGGTGCCTTGCCGGGCCACCATCAACGCGCCGGCCTTTTGCGCAAGCTCGATCGCGTCGGGCATATCCTTGCCCCGGTCCAGCGCCGCAACAAGATAGCCGGTAAAGGTGTCCCCCGCGCCGGTGGTATCGACGACGTCGGTCTTGAAAGCCGGAAAATCGCGCTGTGTCCCGTCAGTGCCGGAAATCCAGCGGCAACCATCCGCACCCAGGGTGACGATGATGTCAGCGATGGGCAAATCGCCCAGCGCGGTGCCGGTTGCCTGCTCCAGCTGCGCCGCCTCGACCGCGTTCAGGATCAACAGATCGACATGCTCGATGATCCGGGTCACGCTGTCGGCCTTGAACGGCGCGGCGGCATAGGCGACCCGCATCCCCAGCAGCCTTGCGGTCTCAGCGGCAAAGATCTGGCCCAGGGTCTCGTTCTGCATCAGCAGGAAGTCACCGGGCGATGCCTCGGCCAGCGCCGCGCCGATCATCTGGTCGGTGACCATGTGATTGGCACCGGGGAACAACACGATATTGTTTTCGCCCGCCGCATCGACGTTGATGTTTGCATGGCCCGTCGCCGTGTCGATCACGGTGATATGCGCCGTCTCGACCCCGTATTCCAGCAGCCTTGCCAGCGCCCAGGTGCCATCCTGACCCACGGCACCGATGTGCATGACCCGCGCCGCAGCACGCGCAGCGGCAACGGACATGTTCGCGCCCTTGCCACCCAGCCCCTGGTGAAAGCCGGTCGCGGCTATCGTTTCTCCCGGCCCGGGCAGATGCGGCAGCTTGTAGAAATTATCCGCATTGATCGAGCCGAGATTCCAGATCATTCGCCGACCTTGCAGGCCGCAAGAATGGCCATGTTCAGAATGTCGTTGGCGGTGGAGGTGGTGGAGCAGATCTGAATGCTCTTGTCCAAACCTGTCAGGATGGGGCCGATCACAGTGGCACCCGCCATTTCCTGCATCAGCTTTACCGAAATGCTGGCGGAATGGCGCGCTGGCACGATCAGGATGTTCGCGGGGCCGGTCAGGCGCGAGAACGGATATTGCTTTTGCGCATTCGTGTTCAGCGCCACATCGACGGTCATTTCGCCTTCGTATTCGAAATCGACACCCCGAGCGTCCAGGATCTCGGGCGCAAGATGCATCTTTTCCGCCCGTTCAGAGACCGGATAGCCGAAGGTCGAGAAGCTGACAAAGGCCACCCGTGGTTCCAGCCCCATGTGCCGCGCCACGGCGGCGCCGCTTTCGGCAATGTTGGCCAGGTCATTCTCGTCCGGCCATTCGTGAACCAGCGTATCGGCAATGAACACGATCCGCCCCTTGTGCAACAAGGCGGTGAAACCGGCGGCCCCGTGTTCCGCATTGGCCTCGAACACGTGGTTCAGCCGTTCCAGCACATGCGCGGACTTCCGGGTGACACCGGTGACCAGACCGTCGCCATGTCCATGCGCCAGCATCAACGCGCCGAACACATGCCGGTCGCGCGCCGCGAGCCGATGAATGTCCTTGCTGTCAAAGCCACGCCGCTGAAGGCGCCGGTACAGAAAATCCTTGTAGGTGCCCAGATGCTGGGTGTTCGCCGCATTGATGACCTCAAGCTCGCGCACCGCGTCTTCCATGCCGGCCGCTTCCAGTTTCTCCTTCACGTCCTGATCGCGCCCGACGACCAGGGCCTTGCCCAGACCGGCACGCTGGTACATCACTGCCGCCCGCAACACGCGCGGATCGTCCCCTTCGGCAAAGATCATCCGGGCCTGGTTGTTCCGCGCCCGCGCGTTGATGCCCCGTAGGATGTTTGCCGTCGGATCCATCCGGGATTTCAGGTTCAGCTCATAGGCATCCATGTCGATGATCGGACGGCGGGCCGCCCCGGTGTTCATGCCGGCCCGCGCAACAGCGGGTGGAATGCGATGGATCAATCGGGGGTCGAACGGGGTCGGGATGATATAGTCGCGTCCGAAGGTCAGCGTCTTGCCATAGGCCACCGCCACCTCGTCCGGCACATCCTCTCGGGCGAGGTTTGCCAGCGCATGGGCACAGGCGATCTTCATCTCGTCGTTGATCGCGCGGGCATGAATGTCGAGCGCCCCTCGAAAGAGATAGGGAAATCCAAGGACGTTGTTCACCTGGTTCGGATAATCGCTGCGCCCCGTGGCCACGATGGCATCCATGCGCACGGCATGGGCTTCCTCAGGCGTGATTTCAGGATCGGGGTTCGCCATTGCGAAAATCACCGGGTTGTCCGCCATGCTTTCGACCATCGCGGGCGTCACCGCGCCCTTGACGCTGACGCCCAGGAACACATCGGCCCCTTTCATCGCCTCGTCGAGCGTGCGCAACTTGGTATTCGCGGCATGGGCCGACTTCCACTGGTTCATACCCTCGGTGCGGCCCTGATAGATGACGCCTTTGGTGTCGCACATGATGCAATTGTCATGTTTGGCACCCATCGACTTGAGCAGTTCAAGACAGGCGATACCGGCCGCCCCGGCACCGTTCAGCACGATACGCACATCCTCGATCTTTTTCCCCGACAGATGCAGCGCGTTGATCAGACCTGCAGCACAGATCACGGCCGTGCCATGCTGGTCATCGTGGAAAACGGGGATGTCCATCTCTTCCTTGAGACGCTGTTCGATGATGAAACATTCAGGCGCCTTGATATCCTCAAGGTTGATCCCGCCAAAAGTCGGCCCCATCAGGCGCACCGCGTTGATGAACGCTTCGGTGTCTTCCGTATCCAGCTCGATGTCGATGGAATTCACATCCGCGAACCGTTTGAACAGGACGGACTTGCCCTCCATCACCGGTTTGGATGCCAGCGCGCCCAGATTGCCCAGCCCCAGCACGGCGGTGCCGTTTGAAATCACCGCCACAAGGTTGCCCTTGTTGGTGTAATCATAGGCCGTTTCCGGGTTCTGCGCGATCGCCTCGCAGGGCACTGCAACACCGGGCGAATAGGCAAGGCTCAGATCGCGCTGTGTCGTCATCGGGACGGTCGCGGTGATCTCGAACTTGCCCGGACTCGGCTCTAGGTGGAACGCAAGTGCTTCTTCGGAGGTGATACGATTGTTTGACACAGACAGGGCCCTTTGGATTTTCTGGGACTAATAACCGTGAATTGACCCATGCACAATCTCAGCCCGAACGCACGCTCAGGCGATGTAGCGCACCCATTCATGGTTTTTGACAAAGGCGCTGTGTCGTTCCGGGAAATCGGACTTCAGCCGGGACAGCGCCCAGCGGATCACCTGCGGGCGTTCGCAGCGGTTTGCGCACCAGATGATCCTGATCAGGGTTTGCCAGCGGGTCGGGTCGGCCTTGAAGGATTTGTCCAGCGCGACAAGCTCTGATTTCGGCTCGTCCAGTTCCTTGTGGCAATCGGCCTTCAAGATGCAAAGCTCGACATCTTCGGTGACCATATTTGCATGTTGCTCCAGCACCGCGACAGCGCGTGCCGCAGACCCGGCCTGAAACAGCCGCCGCGCCAGACGCCCCACGGCATCGACGGACTTCAAGTCAGGTACATGGCCTAGGATGCTCACGACAAACGCCATGATCTGCGCGACAGCCACCTCGGAAACGGCAACAGGGACAATGGAATCCTTGCTGAAATGTGGCTCTACCAAGGGGTCTTTGGCGTTGAAATCCGCAAAGAAGCTGATGTACCTGCATTGCGATGCATTGGCGAGCGGCCAGAAATCACCCCATCTGAATTGCGCCGTCTGCAGGGTTCCGATCTCGATGACATGGGCATCGGGATTGGCAAAAAGCATGTTCGCAAACCCCGCACCATGATAGGAGATCATCACCTCGGCCCGCGCCATCAGCGCAACCTGTTCGAGGGGGTGCAGATTCTCGAACACGACATATTCAAAGTCGAAAAGGCCAAGATGTTCCAACAGCAGGTCTTCGCCTGCCATATGTCTGTCACGGCTTTGCCGCGAGTCCCGTCCGACAAAAAACCGCTTGGGCAGATGCGGAAATTCTTCGCCCTCGATCGCCGCCAAAGCCCGGTCGCGCAGGGCAAGCAACATGCTGCTGACCGAATTCATCGCCAGGTTCGCGTTGGACCTGGTGTTCAGCAGATCTTCGTCCTGATCAACGGCGGCAGGCGCAAGGGCCGCGATCCCTGCCAGCATCTCCTTTGGCATCTGCGCATGGCCACCAAGGAAATCATATGCGGTCAGGACCTTGTCATACTCCTTTGGCGCACGTTCGAAAAAGACCCGCCCGGTATATTCGGGGAACAGCGCCTCGACGAAAGCTTCGGTAAAGGGGCGGTGTTTTTCCTCTGCGTTGGGGAAGTGGAAATAGATGTTTCCCTGAAAATCCAGACCATCCAGCAGGGTCAGCTGAGGCAGTGCTTCCGTCAGGAAATGATAGAAATTGAACGTGTTCCGGCATTCGACCGCAAAGGGAGTATGAGGCTCTAACAACGCCGAATACAGCGGTATCTCCCGCGAAGCATTGGCGCTGCGGCATTCTGCCAGATAGGCGTCCAGCATCATGTCCACGTCAAATTCCGCGTCTTCGTTTTCCCAACGATAGCGGTTGATCAGCCGCGTCCCGGAGGCCCCGCTCAGCAACAGGCGATCATGCGCCATGATATAGGATTTTCGAAAACTGGCCTGCTCCAGCACAACCGGCACCGCGTTGAACTCAATCGCCTTGCGAAAGACCTTCTGCTTTTTCGTCACGGCAAGGAATGAAGAAATCTTTTTGTTGATCTCTTCATGCGCGCTGGCTGCGAAACCTTCGATGACCGCACGGGGCATCGGCCGCCAGATAAATTCCGGCTCACGCAGCAGGCTGATCCCCTCGTCCACCCATGGATTCAGGAACAGGGTCTCGGGCGGAAATTTCAATTCGATCTTGTTGCGCAAGGATCGGCGTCTTTCTGCGGCGTGGATGTTGCCAACGTTTCTAGCACGCCTGTTCAACCCGTCCACCGCGAAGGATCACACCGCCCCTTTCGTTGTGCGACCTGTTTTTGTACAGACACACAATAAAGGGAGAAAACCTGGTGAGCAGCGAAAAAGTAACGCCGATGATGGCGCAGTACCTGGAGCTGAAGGCGGGCTACGCGGATGCGCTGCTGTTCTATCGCATGGGCGATTTCTACGAAATGTTCTTTGACGATGCCGTCGCAGCAGCGGAGGCGCTGGACATTGCCCTGACAAAACGTGGCAAACACGCGGGCGATGACATCCCGATGTGCGGCGTTCCCGTCCATGCGGCCGAAGGATATCTTCTGACCCTGATCCGCAAGGGGTTTCGCGTTGCCGTCTGCGAACAGATGGAAAGCCCGGCAGAGGCCAAGAAACGCGGCCATAAATCCGTCGTGAAACGCGATGTTGTGCGGTTGGTGACCCCCGGCACGCTGACCGAGGAAACACTGCTCGAAGCGCGGCGCCACAATTATCTTGCCGCCTTTGCCGAAGTCAGGGACGAAGCGGCGCTGGCCTGGGTCGATATCTCCACCGGTTTTTTTCAGGTGATGGCCCTGCCCGCCGTCCGGCTTGGCCCGGAACTCGCCCGCCTTGCCCCCGCCGAACTGATTGTCTCTGAAACCAGGGAAGCGGACTATCGCCATCTGGAAACGGAATTCGGCACCGCCCTGACCGGCATCGCGCGCTCCGCCTTTGACAGCACGAATGCCGAAAAGCGGATTTGTGCGCTTTATGAGGTGGGCACGCTGGACGCCTTCGGCAGCTTCACCCGCGCCGAGGTCTCGGCAATGGGCGCGCTGATCGACTATCTGGAGATCACGCAAAAGGGCAAGCTGCCGCTCCTGCGCCATCCACAAAAGGAAAGCGAGGCCCGCAATGTCCAGATCGACGCGGCCACGCGGCGGAATCTTGAACTGACCCACGGGCTCAGCGGCGGGCGCGCGGGGTCGCTGCTGGCCATCATGGACCGCAGCTGCACCGCCGGCGGCGCAAGGTTGCTGGAACGTCGCATTTCCAGCCCTTCCCGTGTGTTAGAGACGATTTCGCAACGCCTTGAGGCGGTGTCATACGGCTATGACAACACCCGTATCACCCGGCAAATCAGGGACAGCCTGCGCAAGGTGCCGGATCTGGACCGGGCACTGTCGCGCCTGTCGCTCGACCGCGGCGGGCCAAGGGACCTTGCAACCATCCGGAACGGGTTGGCCGAAGCCGCCCTGCTGGCCGAAACCCTGCGTGACCAGGATTTGCCGCCCTTGCTGGCAACGGCAGTTGACGGGCTGGACGGCCATGACAGCCTGACCGACCTGTTGGATCAGGCCCTGATTGCAGAGCCGCCCCTGCTGGCAAGGGACGGTGGATTCATCGCGCCGGGCTATCACGCCGAACTGGATGAGGCGCGGCAACTGCGGGATGAAGGGCGCAGTGTGATCGCCTCCATGCAACAGAATTATGTCTCTGACACAGGGATTTCCTCGCTCAAGATCAAACATAACAACGTTTTGGGCTATTTCATCGAGACGACGGCAACCCATGCGGAAAAGATGTTGTCCGCACCACTGTCAGAAAGGTTCATCCACCGCCAGACCACGGCCAATCAGGTCCGGTTCACAACCGTGGAGCTGTCCGAAATGGAAACCAGGATCCTCAGCGCGGGCAACCACGCGCTGGAGATCGAAAAGCAGCTCTTCGAAGACTTGAAGCAGGCGGTTCTGAACCATGCCGCCGGCATCGGCGTGGCCGCCTCCGGCCTGGCAGAAATTGACCTGGCCTTCGGTCTGGCCGATCTGGCGCAGGCGGAAAACTGGGTCAGGCCCACGGTCGACGATTCACGCGCCTTTGACATTTCCGGGGGCAGGCACCCGGTGGTCGAACGCGCCTTGCGGCAACAATCCGGCGATCCCTTTGTCGCAAATGACTGCGATCTGGGGATCGACGGCGATGGCGCGCATATCTGGCTGCTGACCGGGCCGAACATGGCGGGTAAATCCACCTTCCTGCGCCAGAATGCGCTGATCGCACTGATGGCGCAAATGGGCAGCTTTGTACCCGCAGACAGCGCACATATCGGCCTGATCAGCCAGTTGTTCAGCCGTGTCGGCGCCTCCGACGATCTGGCGCGGGGGCGGTCCACCTTCATGGTCGAAATGGTCGAAACCGCAGCGATCCTGAATCAGGCAGATGATCGCGCCCTCGTCATCCTTGACGAAATCGGGCGCGGCACCGCCACCTATGACGGCCTTTCCATCGCCTGGGCCACGCTGGAATACCTTCATGACGCAAACAAGTGCCGCGCCCTCTTCGCCACCCATTATCATGAGATGACGGCGCTTTCGAACAAGCTGGACGGCGTCGACAATGCCACGGTTGCAGTCAAGGAATGGGAAGGCTCTGTGGTCTTCCTGCACGAGGTCCGCAAAGGTGCCGCCGACCGGTCCTACGGGGTTCAGGTGGCGCAGCTTGCAGGACTGCCGGAAACCGTGATCGCCCGCGCCCGCGTTGTGCTGGAGGCCCTGGAAAAAGGCGAGCGCGAGGGCGGTGCCACCCAGAAAACCCTGATCGACGACCTGCCGCTGTTCTCGGTCAATCCCGCCCCGGCATCGGTGAAACGCCAGAAATCCGAAGTTGACGAACAACTTGCCGCGATCATCCCCGATGAGCTGACACCAAGGGAAGCGCTTGATCTGCTCTACAAACTGAAAGAGGCGGCCAAAACCTGACCGCCCCTTTCATTGTTCTTTCAAATACACAAAATCGACGGTTGCCGCGTTAACCAGCAGGGGTTGATGATACGCCTACCTGTGCCGGGCGCAGCAGACGGTCATGCAGCATGAAGCCCTCTGCGGCAACCTGGATGATATCGCCCGCCCTGGTATCGGGAACCGGGGCCTCGAACATCGCCTGATGGTGCTTGGGATCGAAACGATCACCGACTTCGGGCGCAATGACTTCGATCCCGTGTTTCTTGAACACGTTCAAAAGCTCGCGCATTGTCAGCTCGACACCCTCAAGCACCGGGCCCGATACGGCGCGCTGCTCTTCGGTTGCCGCTTCCAGGGCACGCTTCATGTTGTCATAGACCGGCAGCATGTCACGGGCGAGTTTCGAACCGCCATAGTTCTCAGCCTCGCGCCGGTCCTTGTCCGACCGCTTGCGCGCGTTTTCGGCATCCGCCAGGGCCCGCATGAAACGGTCCTTCAGCTGATCGCGCTCTGCCCGCAGCTGGTCCAGTTCCAGCGCTTCATCGTCGATTTCCGCCATGCTGTCAGCAAATTCTTCGTCTTCCGCCGCATCAATATCGTCGAGAAAATCATCGTTCTTCGGCTCAGCCATTTTTCCCCTCTAGCTCCGGTCGGAAACCAGTTTTCCGACCAGTTGCGCAGTATAATTTACAATCGGCACAATGCGACCGTAGTTCAGCCGCGTGGGACCAATCACACCGACGGCCCCGATTACCTTTCGATCAGCGTTCATATAAGGGGAAACCACCAGAGAGGAACCCGAAAGTGAGAAAAGTTTGTTCTCTGAGCCGATAAAAATGCGAACACCGTCGCCACCTTCGGCAAGTTCGAGAAATTCGGCGATATCGCGCTTCCTCTCAAGGTCGTCGAACAGGGATCTGATGCGCGCCAGGTCTTCCTCTGCTGCGTCGATTCCCAGCAGATGCGACCGCCCTCTGACGATCAGCCGCTCGGAATTTTCGTCGTCCCCGGTCCAAAGCGCCAGACCGCTTTCAACCAGTTGCTGCGCCAGAAGGTCGATCTCCTGGCGGCGTTCCGCGATTGTCTGCGCGATGCTGCGCTGCAGCTCGCTCAGGGTCTTGCCTTCAACCAGGGAGTTCAGGAAATTCGCCGCCTCGCGCATCGAACTGGGGGTCTGTCCCGGCGGCGGCGCGAACAGGCGGTTTTCCACATGACCATCCGAAAACACCAGAACAACCAGCGCGCGGTCATGGGACAGTGAAACAAACTCGATATGTTTGATCGGCGCCTCGTGTTTCGGCGTCAGCACCAGTGACGCGCCTTGCGTGACGCCGGACAATGCCGACCCGACCCGATCCAGAAGGCCACTGACGTCGGAAACGTTATCGCCAAGTGTTGCGTCGATCCTTTCGCGATCCGTATCGGTGGGTTCACCCAGCTCGATCATGCCATCCACGAACATCCGCAACCCCAGTTGCGTCGGAATGCGGCCAGCGCTGACATGGGGAGAGCCCAGAACCCCCATGTATTCAAGGTCCTGCATGACATTGCGAATCGTCGCCGCGCTGACCTTTTCACTGAAATCCCGGGTCAATGTGCGCGAGCCGACGGGATCACCGCTGGAAAGATAGCCTTCGACAACCCGGCGAAACACTTCGCGGGACCTTTCGTTCATTTCTTTCAAAAGATCCGAGGTATCACTCATGTCCCCAATAAAGGTGCCATTGGTGGAAACGTCAATCGGGGTTGCATCATTGCAGTGCTGGGCGCTATGCCAAAGGCAGTTCAAAAAGGATCATACATGCGACCTTCAGGCCGGAAACTCGATGAAATGCGCGCTGTCTCTGTTGAGGTCGGCTTTACCAAACATGCGGAAGGATCCGCGTTGATCAAGGTGGGCGATACCCATGTTCTGTGCACCGCTACGATCGAGGATCGGGTGCCGCCCTTCATCAAGGGCTCCGGGCTGGGCTGGGTGACAGCAGAATACGGCATGTTGCCCCGCGCGACCAACACGCGGATGCGCCGCGAATCCGCCATGGGCAAGCAAGGTGGCCGGACCGTCGAGATCCAGCGCCTGATTGGCCGTGCCCTGCGCGCCGGCGTCGACCGCGTGGCCCTGGGCGAACGCCAGATCACCATCGACTGCGACGTGCTGCAAGCCGATGGCGGCACCCGTTGCGCCTCCATCACCGGCGGCTGGATTGCGCTGCGCCTCGCGGTGAACAAGCTGATGAAGGCCGGGGACGTCATTTCCGACCCGCTGGTCGATCCCGTTGCCGCGGTCAGCTGCGGCATCTATGCCGGCCAGCCGGTTCTTGATCTGGACTACCCGGAAGATTCCGAAGCCGGCGTGGACGGCAATTTCATCATGACCGGCAGCGGCAAGTTGATTGAAATTCAGATGAGCGCGGAGGGATCGACCTATTCCCGCGATCAAATGAACCAGTTGATGGATCTGGCCGAAAAAGGCGTTTCCGAACTGGTCGACATCCAGAAATCCGTCACCGCATGACCCGCAAATTCACTGAGACCCGGATCCTCTTTGCCACCCACAACGCCGGCAAGCTGGAAGAGGTGCAGCAGCTGTTCGCGCCTTACGGCGTCTCGGTTGTCGGTGCTGCCGAAATGAACCTGCCGGAGCCGGAAGAGACGGAAAACACCTTTGTCGGCAATGCGCGGATCAAAGCCCACGCAGCCACGAAGGCCACCGGCATCCCTGCCCTGTCGGACGATTCCGGGATCGAGGTCGAGGCGCTGGACAACGCGCCCGGCGTCTATACCGCGGATTGGGCCGAAACGCCGAACGGCCGTGATTTTCTGATGGCAATGACCAAGACCCATGACCTGCTGGAAAAGGCAAACGCCCCCCACCCCCGCCGGGCAAGGTTTTGCGCCACGATGGTCCTGGCCTGGCCGGATGGCCACGACGAGGTTTTTGAGGGTACCGTGAACGGCACTCTGGTTTGGCCGATCCGGGGGGATCTTGGGCACGGCTACGACCCGATGTTTCAGCCCGACGGGCATGAACAGACTTTTGCGGAAATGACCGCCGATCAGAAGAACGCCATCAGCCACCGCGCGGATGTCTTCGCCAAGCTGATCACGGGCTGCTTTGACTGAAGACTGGCAAAACGGGGGCTTCGGCCTTTATATCCATTGGCCCTTTTGCGAGGCGAAATGCCCCTATTGTGACTTCAACAGTCATGTCAGCCGCCGGATTGACCATGCCGCTTGGCGCGATGCCTATCTTGTCGAACTGAAGCGCGCGGCCGCCGAAACCAGGGGTCGGGTGCTGAATGCGGTTTTCTTTGGCGGCGGCACGCCCAGCCTGATGGAACCGGAAACGGTTGCAGAGATCATCACGGCGATCCGGGCGCATTGGCCCACCGCAAACGATCTGGAAATCACGCTTGAGGCCAATCCGGGTTCCGTCGAGGCAGGCAGGTTTGCGGCTTTCAAACAGGCGGGCATCAACCGGGTCTCCATGGGCATCCAGGCCCTGAACGATCCGGACCTGCGACGCCTGGGGCGGCTGCACAACGTGGCAGAGGCGCTGACCGCTTTTGACATTGCCCGAAATGAATTTGACCGCGTCAGCTTTGACCTGATCTATGCCCGGCAGGATCAGTCGCTGGCGGATTGGGAAGCCGAGCTGAAACAGGCACTGTCCCTCGCGATAGATCATCTGTCTCTCTATCAACTGACGATCGAAAACGGGACGGCCTTTGGCGACAGGTACAGCAGAGGCAAGCTGCGTGGCTTACCTGACGAAGACCTTGGCGCTGATCTGTATAATCTGACGCAGGAGATCTGTGGCACCATGGGCATGCCCGCCTATGAAGTGTCAAACCACGCCCGCGACGGCGCGCAATCCCGGCACAACCTGATCTATTGGCGCTATGGGGATTACATCGGCATCGGCCCCGGCGCGCATGGGCGCCTGACAATCGACGGGCAAAAATGGGCGACGGAATGCTATGGCCAGCCCGACCGCTGGCTGAATGGGGTGCAAGACATCACAACCGAAAAGCCCCGCAGCCTGTTGTCCGGAAAGGATCAGGCGGCGGAATATCTTCTGATGGGCTTGAGGCTCAAGGAAGGGATCGATCCAAAGCGCTACGCCGCCCTTGCCGGAGAGGTTTTGAGCCCCTCCGCCCTGGACCACTTAACAGAGATCGGTGTGCTCGATCAGGCGCGTGACAGAATAACTGTTACAGATCAAGGGTTTATGGTCCTGAACTCGGTCATTGAGACCCTTTTGCCTGGTTAGGACCCACCCAATATACGGCAAAGCTCATCCAGTTGCTCAAGTGAGTCATATTTGATCGCCAACTGGCCGGATTCCTGCCCCGGCTTGTGATCCAGCGTCACCTTCATGCCAAGTGAAGCGGACAAATCCCCTTCGAGCGCCCTGGTATCCGCATCCTTTTCCTCCCTCGACGCGGCATTTGACGACGTCTTTGTGGGGGCTGCATCTCCCTTCAGCTCATTCCTGACCAATGCCTCGGCAGCACGCACAGACAGACCACCTTTGACAATGGCCTGTGCCAACTTCAAAGGATCCGACGCCGGAATAAGCGCCCTGGCGTGACCTGCGCTGAGGTCTCCGCTGCGCACCATGTCGATCACCGGTTCAGGCAGCGTCAACAGCCGCAAAAGGTTCGCGATATGGCTGCGGCTCTTGCCCAGAGCCTCTGCCATTTTCTCCTGCGTATGGCCAAACTTGTCCATCAATTGCCGGTAGCCTGCCGCCTCTTCAATCGCGTTCAGGTCGGCGCGCTGAATGTTCTCGATGATGGCGACTTCAAGCACTTCAGCATCCGAAAAATCGCGAACGATAACCGGCAATTCATGCAGCTGCGCCAGCTGCGCCGCCCGCCAGCGGCGTTCACCAGCGACAATTTCAAAACTGTTGTCAGACCGGACGCGCACAATAAGCGGCTGGATCACGCCCTTTTCGCGGATCGAGGATGCAAGATCGTTCAAATCCGATTGCTCGAACCGTTTCCTTGGCTGGTCCGGGTTCGGTGAAATCCGCTCAATCGGGACGAACTGATCTGCCGCTGCAATGCCCTGGGCCGCGACCCGTTCCGATTCCGTGACATCCGACATCAGGGCAGACAGGCCTCGACCCAAGCCGCGTTTCCGTTCCTGTTTATCTGCCATGTCGTTTCCTCAGATTGAATTGTTATGGATCAGTTCTTTTGCCAGCGCACGATATGCCGATGCGCCTTTTGACGCACTGTCATAGGTAAGGACTGGCATCGCAAAGCTGGGCGCCTCGCTCACCCGCACGTTCCTTGGAATGACAGTCTTGAAAACAAGATCGCCCAGATTGTTCCGCGCGTCGCTTTCCACCTGTTGCGACAGGTTGTTTCGCCTGTCGTACATTGTCAGAACCACACCTTCGATGCGCAAATCCTTGTTTCCGCTTTGCCGGACTTCGCGGATTGTCAGCATCAGCTGCGAAAGCCCTTCCAGGGCGAAAAATTCGCTTTGCAGGGGAACAAGAATGGAATGCGCCGCGATCATCGCGTTGACTGTCAGCAGGTTAAGTGATGGCGGGCAGTCGATCAGGATATAATCCAAGGTAAAAGCGTCCATAGCCGTCTGCCTGAGCGCATCATGCAAAAGAAAGCTGCGTTTTTCATTTGATATCAGTTCGATATCAGCCGAGCTCAGATCAATTGTCGCCGGGACAATGTAGAGGCCGCCGAAATCCGTCTCCTGAATGACCTCGTCCAGCGAAATGTCCTCAAGCAGCAGTTCATAGGTCGTAAAATCACGCGCATCGCTTTCCACTCCCAGGCCGGTGGAGGCATTCCCTTGCGGATCCAGATCAACCACAAGAACGCGTTTGCCGGCTTCGACCAATGCAGCCGCCAGATTGATGGAGGTCGTTGTCTTTCCAACCCCGCCTTTCTGGTTTGCAACCGCAATGATTTTCGGTCCTTGGGGACGGGACAGGTCAGACACGCGATACATCCTTGATCAGCAAAATAGCGGCTTCAGCGCTGGTCTTACTCTTAACGGGGTCCAGGGTATATGACCACAATTGTCGTGCGGCTTCATCCTCTTTCCGCCAGTTCTGACCTTTTGGAAAGATGGCTGTTCCACTCTTTGCCAGGTGCAAATCCGTGAATTTCAGAAGGGCCGTCAAATCGGCCAATGCCCGCGCGGAGAGAACATCTGCTCCCAAAGGCGGCAGCTCTTCGATCCGCTCCGCAATGACCTTTGCGTTCAATCCAAGCTCCCGGATCGCGGTTCTCAGAAAGGTTGCCTTGCGCAAATCGCTCTCGACCAGGGTGATCCTGGCCTCCGGCCGCGCTTCTTTCGCGATGATAGCAATGACAATTCCGGGAAATCCGCCGCCGCTGCCCAAATCCACCCAATGTTCAAATTCAGGCGCCAACTCAAACAATTGAGCCGAGTCAGCAACATGCCGCTCCCAGATGCCATCGACGCTGGCCTTTGAAATCAGGTTGATCCTGACCGTCCAGCGTTCGACCAGTTCGGAAAACTGCGTCAGAAGATCCGTTGTTTCACGTGAAACATTCAAGCCGTCCAAAGATGTCATGCCCGCAACCGGCTATCCAGACGCCGCAGGCGCGACAGCAACAAGGTCAAGGCGGCAGGTGTCATCCCCTCAATCCGCGCCGCCTGGGCAAGATTGGCCGGTTTGGCCTGGATCAGCTTGCCTTTCAACTCATTCGATAGCCCTTCAAGGGCAGCGTAATCAAAATCAGCGGGAATCTTGAACCCTTCATCCTTGCGAAGAACATCAATGTCCTTCTGCTGTCTGGCGAGGTAGTTGGCGTAAAGTGCGTCATATTCGACTTGTTGCTTGATCGACCCGTCGAGCGATTCAAGTTCCGGGAACAGGGGTTCAAGATCGGAGAACGCAACATCTGGAAAGGACAGCAATTGCATGCCGGTCCTACGGCCCCCATCCCGGCTGATCACGACGTCAATATCCGCGAGATCCTTAGGCGTGAAGCTTCGGCCTTCAAGGATGGATTTAGTCATGGTCAGGTCGCCTAGCTTTTGCTCAAAAGCCTCTTTTCTCCGATCAGATACGCAACCGACCTTGATGGCCAGGGGTGTCAACCGCTGATCCGCATTGTCAGCGCGCAATGAAAGCCGGAACTCGGCCCGGGAGGTAAACATTCTGTAGGGTTCAGTCACACCACGGGTGGTCAGATCGTCGATCATCACACCAATGTAGCTTTCCGCCCGGCTGAACAGGATTTCAGGCTGCTGCCGTACAGATCGCGCGGCATTCAGACCCGCAACCAGCCCCTGCGCCGCCGCCTCTTCGTAACCGGTGGTTCCGTTTATCTGGCCAGCGAGGAAGAGCCCCTGCACATCTTTCAGCTCAAGACTTGGCTTGAGCGATCGCGGATCGACGAAATCATATTCGATCGCATAGCCCGGCTGAAGGATGACCGCCTCCTCCAACCCTTTGATCGAGCGGACATAAGCCTCTTGCACATCCTGCGGAAGCGACGTGGAAATCCCATTGGGATAGATCGTATGATCATCGACGCCTTCCGGCTCAAGAAAGATCTGATGCGAGGTCTTTTCCGCGAAGCGCACAACCTTGTCTTCGATGGAGGGGCAATATCGTGGACCCGTTCCTTCGATCATCCCACCGTACATCGCTGAACGATCAAGGTTTTTGCGGATGATGTCGTGGGTGCGTTCGTTTGTATGGGTGATCCCACAGGAGATCTGCCGCGCCGTTACCTGATTGGACAGAAAAGAGAACAGCACCGGGTCATCATCACCCGGCTGCATCTGCATATCCGTCCAGTCAATCGTGCGCCCATCCAGGCGCGGGGGTGTCCCTGTTTTCAAGCGACCCATCCGCAGATCAAACTGGTCAAGCCGCTCCGCCAGGCGGACCGAAGGGCGATCCCCCATTCTGCCGCCGGAATGCGATACATCGCCGATATGAATAAGCCCGCGCAGGAAGGTCCCGGAAGTGAGGATAACAGCACCAGATTGCAGCCTGGCGCCCGTCGCCAGTTCAACACCGGTAGCCGTCTGCCCTTCCATGATCAGATCGACAACTTCACCTTCCATGATGGTCAGATGCGGTTGGTATTCAGTCTCCCGCAGCATCGCCTGCCGATACAGCTTGCGATCCGCCTGGGTTCTGGGGCCCTGAACCGCCGGACCTTTCCGGCGATTCAGCAGCCGGAACTGAATGCCTGCTTCATCCGCGACACGACCCATCACGCCGTCCATCGCGTCAATTTCGCGAACAAGATGCCCTTTTCCAAGACCGCCAATGGCCGGGTTGCAGGACATGACACCGATATCCTCGCGCCGCATGGTAACAAGTGCTGTCTCCGCACCCATACGCGCCGCAGCATGTGCCGCCTCCGCGCCAGCGTGGCCACCGCCAATGACAATCACATCAAAATGTTTCACGTGAAACACTCCATCATTTCCCAATGCAGAAATTCGCAAAAATCTCGTCGAGGAAGTTTTCCACATCTACCCGGCCAATCAGGCTTTCCAACGCCTGAATCGCCAATCGCAACTCCTCTGCTGCGAAATCATACTGGTCCGCGCCGCCCGAAGCCATCACAATTGCAGATTGGAGGGATTCCCGCGCATGCAGCAAGGCGACGCGATGCCGTTCCTGGGTGGCAAGGCCCGCATTCTGCACGCGGCCTTCCAGGATGGATTGGATCTTCCGGATCAAGGCGGACACGCCCTCGCCGGTTCGGCCTGAAATCGCGCCAGCCTTGTCCTGCCTCATGTCCGCTTTCGGCCGGACCTGAATGTCATCCGGCAAAGGTTGCACAATCAGCTTTTCATCTTCCTCACAGAGGAACACCCGCAAGTCGGCCGCCTCGCTCCGCGTCACAGCCCTTTGAACACCGATCTTTTCAACGCTGTCCTCAGTCTCCCTCAGACCGGCGGTGTCGAGGAAAGTCACCGGCAGACCGCCAATATCCATCCGTACCTCGATCACATCCCGGGTCGTGCCGGCGACCTCGGAAGTAATCGCAGCGTCCCGGCCGGCGAGGGCATTCAGCAAGGTCGACTTCCCGGCGTTAGCCGGACCGATGATTGCCACCTCGAACCCCATCCGGATCCGCTCTGCCGCGCCAACCCCGGCGATTTCAGCGTCGATGCCTTGCATCACTCCTTGCAGCAATGCTGTAACTTCCGGCGTGACATCAATCGGGACATCTTCATCGGCAAAATCAATGGTGACGGTCAAAAGCGAAGCGGACCTGATCAGATCCAGGCGCCATTGCTCTACCCGTTCACCAAGTTTTCCCGAAAATCCAAGCATGGCCTGCTTGCGCTGCGCCTCGGTCTCCGCGTCGATCAAATCTCCCAGACCCTCGATCTGCACCAGATCCAGACGGCCGTTCTCAAGCGCGCGCCGCGAGAATTCGCCAGGTTCGGCAAGTCGGGTATTGGGGAAGGCGCCCAAACACCGCAGCACCGCGCGGATGACCGCGATGCTGCCGTGCAGGTGAAATTCAACAACATCCTCGCCGGTGAAACTCTGCGGTCCGGCAAAGCGCAGGACAAGCGCCTGATCCAGAAGAGAGCCGTCAGGCCCATGCAGGTTCCGAACAGCAGACCGCCGCGGCTCCGGCAGGGAACCGGCCAGGGATTCACCTATGGCGAAGGCGTCCGGGCCAGAAACCCGGATAACCGCGACCCCTGCCCGGCCCATGACAGTAGCCTGGGCGAAAATCGTGTCCATTTCACTTAACCTATTGTTATTAAATAATAACTCAGGTGTTCATTGAATCAAAGAAATCCGAGTTCGACTTGGTTTGCTTCAGTTTGCCGATCAGGAACTCGATGGCATCTGTGGTGCCCATCGGGTTCAGAATCCGGCGCAGGACAAAGGTTTTCTGCAGATCGATCTTCTCGACCAGCAAGTCTTCCTTACGGGTGCCCGATTTGAGAATATCGATGGCCGGGAACACGCGTTTGTCCGCAATCTTGCGATCCAGAACGATTTCAGAGTTACCCGTGCCTTTGAATTCTTCAAAGATCACCTCGTCCATCCGGCTGCCGGTATCGATCAGCGCGGTTGCGATGATGGTCAGCGATCCACCCTCTTCGATGTTCCGGGCCGCACCAAAGAAGCGCTTGGGGCGCTGCAGCGCATTGGCGTCCACACCACCGGTCAGAACCTTGCCGGAGGACGGCACCACGGTGTTGAACGCACGGCCAAGGCGGGTGATGGAATCGAGCAGGATCACCACGTCGCGCTTGTGCTCGACCAGCCGCTTTGCCTTTTCGATCACCATCTCGGACACGGCCACGTGGCGCGTTGCCGGCTCGTCGAAAGTGGAGGAGACAACCTCACCCTTGACCGACCGCTGCATGTCGGTGACTTCCTCGGGCCGTTCGTCGATCAGCAGAACGATCAGGTAGCATTCCGGATGGTTCTTCTCGATCGAGTTGGCGATGTTCTGCAGCAGAACCGTCTTACCCGTCCGCGGCGGGGCAACGATCAGGCAGCGCTGGCCTTTGCCGATGGGCGATACCAGGTCGATGATCCGGGCCGACCGGTCCTTGACCGTGGGGTCGTCCACTTCCATCGTCAGGCGCTCATCCGGATAAAGCGGCGTCAGGTTCTCGAAAGCCACCTTGTGGCGCGCTTTCTCCGGTTCTTCAAAGTTGATCTTGGTCACTTCGGTGAGGGCAAAGTAACGCTCGTTGTCGTCAGGTGCCTTGATCAGCCCTTCGATGGTGTCACCGGTCCGCAGCGACCATTGGCGGATCATGTCGGGCGAAACATAGATGTCATCGGGGCCCGGCAGATAGTTCGCCTCTGGCGACCGCAGGAAACCGAAACCGTCCTGAAGCACCTCAAGCACGCCATCGCCCGAGATTTCCCAGCCTTCATCCGCGCGTTCGCGCAGGATCTGGAACATCATCTCGCCCTTGCGCATGGTGGAGGCGTTTTCGATCTCAAGCTCTTCGGCCATGGCGAGAAGGTTCTTGGGCGTCTGCGCCTTCAGATCGGCAAGGTTCAGTGTATCTGTTGTCATGGAAAATCCCGTTCAGCGGCAACACGCAGGGCGTTGGCTGGTCATCATTGCAATGTTGAAGCTAGGCAATCACCCCGGACGGGGCGTTGCGAAGGGATATAGGGCCCGGCAGGCACCGAGTCAATCGGCTCAGAACTTCACAACCACCGAAAGGACAATCACGATCATCAGAACGGTCGGAACTTCGTTCATCAGCCGGTATTGCCGTCCCGTGAATTGGTTCCGTCCCTCGCCAAACTCCCGCATCCGCGCCATCAGCCATTCATGGAAACCGGTCATCGCGATGACGCTGGCCGCTTTCGTATAGGGCCAGATCGCCGACCAATCCACGATCCCCGGTGTGAAGACAAGGGCAAGGCCAAAAACCCAGGTTGCGATCATCGCCGGTCTCATGATCACCGATGCCAGCTTGAATTCCATCTGGGTGAAAATATCGTGGGTGCTGCCGTTCAATCCCGCTTTCTCGGTATGATGGACAAACAGACGCGGCAGATAGAACAGCGCAGCCATCCATGAAATCACGGAGATGATGTGCAGCGATTTGGTCCAAGGGTATGCGAGGGCTAGAAGGTCAGACATATCCCACTCCGGTTTCTGTGCCCTTCTAATAATAATAAAGAAAAGAAGAAAGATGATGTAGTATGTAGGGAGCCAGGAAACTGTGGATTACTCTCTTTCACCCGCAGATGTCCCCAGTCGGATAACGGTTCAGGCGCTGTGTGCATAACATCTCGTCAAGAGCCAAAAATCACCCCTGAATCTGCTATGTGACCTGTCTCATCGGGTTTGGCCCTGTGGATATCCATAAGGACAACTTTAACGAAAACCGATTCCTCCCGGATCCGGACTTGTCCTTTTCCACGCGGGAACTTTTACGGCATAAGGCGGCGAGATCGTCGGAGAACCCGCTGTTTGCGGGTGGGCTGTCGCTCTCGGTAAAAAGTCCTTAATTACTCCTTAACGTCTTACACAGGGTTATCCCCATGTCTCAGCCGATCATACTTGCATCCGGATCGTCCATCCGCGCGAAACTGTTGCAACAGGCCGCCGTCCCTCATTCGGTCGAAACTGCCCGGATTGACGAAGAGATGATCAAGTCCGCGCTTATTGCCGAAGAGGCGCCGCCGCGCGACATCGCTGATACGCTCGCCGAAATGAAGGCGCGCAAGATCAGCGATAAACATCCTGATGCGCTTGTCATCGGATGTGATCAGGTCCTGGATCACCGGGGAAAGCTGCTGTCCAAGCCCGACAGTCAGGAGGATGCCATCCGCCAGCTCACCCAGCTGCGCGGGGACCGGCACATGTTGTTGTCCGCCGCTGTCATCTGCGAGGGCGGAAAACCGATATGGCGGCATGTCGGGCAGGTCAGACTGCGGATGCGGGACATTTCGGACAGCTATCTGAACGACTATGTCACCCGCAACTGGGAGAGCATCCGACATGCCGTCGGATGTTACAAACTGGAGGAAGAAGGATCGCGATTGTTCACCTCCATCGAAGGGGATTACTTTCACGTTCTGGGTATGCCATTTTTGGAACTCCTGAACTATCTGGCCTTGCGCGGAGACCTTGCGACATGACTTTGCCGAAAATACCGCTTGCAGGCGTGATTGGATCACCGATTGCACATTCCAAATCGCCGCAGTTGCAGGGACATTGGCTGAAAACATATGGAATTCCAGGGTATTACATCCCCATGGATGTCTCTGTTCAGGATCTTGAGACCGTCGTCCGGTCACTGCCAAAGATGGGTTTTGTCGGTGTGAATGTCACCATTCCCCATAAGGAAGCGGTGATGGAGATAGCTGATCTTGTGACGGATCGTGCGATCCTGATAGGTGCGGCGAACACGCTGATCTTTCGCAAGGATGGCAAGATTCATGCTGATAACACAGATGGTTACGGGTTTATCGAGAACCTGAAAGCGGGTGCGCCCAACTGGAACCCCAAGTCCGGCCCGGCGGCGATCCTGGGTGCCGGGGGGGCGGCACGGGCGGTGATTGCATCGCTGCTGAATGCCGGCGTGCCCGAGATACTCCTTTCAAACCGTACCCGCGTCAGGGCGGAGAAGCTGAAATCCGATTTCGGCAGCAGAATCCGCGTTTATGACTGGGTTCAGGCAGGCAACATGCTGGATCATGCGCATCTTGTCGTGAACACGACATCGCTCGGCATGATCGGCAAGGGCGAGATGCGGGTACCGCTGGACGGGCTGCAGCGCGGTGCGGTGGTGACGGATCTTGTCTATGCCCCGCTGAAAACCCGGCTGCTTGAAACCGCCGAACAGATGGGATGTGTCACCGTTGACGGTCTGGGGATGTTGCTGCATCAGGCTGTGCCGGGGTTTGAACGCTGGTTCGGCAAGCGCCCCGAGGTGGACCGCGCAACCCGTGCGGCTGTGCTGCGCTGATGTTCGTGCTTGGTCTGACCGGGTCCATCGGCATGGGCAAATCCACGACCGCCCGCATGTTCGCTGATGAGGGCTGTGCCCTCTGGGATGCGGATGCAGCCGTACACAGGCTTTATGATGTGAATGGCGCGGCGGTGGCCCCGATACAGAAGGCCTTTCCGGATGCTGTTCTGGATGGCGCGGTTTCGCGGCTGATCCTGAAAGATATCATCAGCCAGACGCCGGACGCCCTGAAAAAGATCGAAAGCATCGTGCATCCGCTGGTCGCGCAGGATCGTGCCGTGTTCCTGGAGCAGGCAACGGCGGATATTGTGGTTCTGGACATCCCCCTGCTATTCGAAACCGGAGGACAGGCGCGGGTCGATGCCACGGTCTGCGTTTTCGTCGATGACGAGACACAGCGGCAACGGGTCCTGGAACGCGGTACGATGACCCCTGCCCAGTTCGAAGCCATCAAGGCGAAACAGATGCCCGCGGCAGAAAAACGCGCCCTTGCGGATTACGTGATCGAAACGGATACGATCAAACATGCAAGAGCGCAGGTGCAGGATGTTGTGAAGGACATTCGGGAGAGGTTGAAAGATGCGTGAAGTTGTCCTTGATACGGAAACCACGGGTTTCGATCCCGAGACAGGTGACAGGATCGTCGAAATCGGCGCGGTTGAACTGATGGGCCATATGGCCACCGGCCGGACCTATCACCAATACATCAATCCCGAACGCGCCATGCCTGACGAGGCTTTTCAGGTACATGGGCTGGGCGATGATTTCCTGCGGGACAAACCGAAGTTTGCGGAGATCGGTCAGGCGTTCCTGGATTTCATCGGTGATGCCAAGCTGGTGATCCATAACGCCGCATTCGACGTCAAGTTCCTGAACGCCGAGTTGAAATGGATGAACCTGCCGCAGATCCCCTGGGAGCAGGCCATAGACACGCTTGCCATCGCCCGGAAAAGGTTCCCCGGCTCGCCCGCATCCCTTGATGCGCTGTGTCGGCGTTTCAACATCGACAATTCATCGCGGACCCTTCACGGGGCGCTTCTGGACAGTGAAATTCTGGCGGAAGTCTATCTTGAACTGATCGGCGGGCGGCAGCCGGACTTTGCGCTATCGGCAAAGCCGGAAGCAGCGTCCGGGGAAGCGCAGGCCGACTGGACCCCGAAGCCAAGGGCAAATCCCCTGCCCTCCCGATTGTCGGCAAAAGAGGCCGCCGCCCATGCCGAGTTCATCGGCAAGCTGGGCGGCGACGCCATGTGGGGTAAGAGTTAGGCGTCTGCCTTGGGCGGCGTTTCGGCCTGACGGCGCGCAACCTCGTTGCGGTACATCGACATGAAGTCGATGTTTTCCAGGTTCAGCGGGGGGAAGCCGCCATCGCGCGTGATGTCGCTGACGACGCGGCGCAGGAACGGAAAGATCATCCGTGGGCATTCGATCAGCAGGAACGGGTGAATCTGGTCGTCCGGCACGTTCTCGATGTGAAAGATGCCGACATAATCCAGCTCAAGCACGAAAAGCGTCTGATCGCCGCCCTTGTTCTTGGAGGTGACATTCAGCTTGATCGCGGATTCGAACTGATGATCTGCCGGGCGCTTTTTCGCATCCAGATTGACTTGAACCTGCACATCGGGCTGCACATCTGTGGGCGCCCCTTTCTGTGCCATGATGTTCTCGAATGACATGTCACGGATAAATTGGCCCAACACGCGCATTGTTGGTGCGGTTGGTTGTGCAGCTGCTTCTTCGGCCATGGAAATTCCCTCGGTAATATTGGTTGGACCTGCACTTATCAGGTTGCGCGAGTGCCCTCAATGCCTTCGCTATTTCTTGGTCCATCCCGATGGCTTTTGTGACCCCTGATCAGCCTTCGGGATCTCGTGATAGTCGCCGTCGATCACATCGCCGCCCCTTGTCCGGTGTGGGTCCGGGCGCGGGGCGCCATGGGTGGAAAAGCTCTGGACATGGACGCGGGCGCGCAGAAACTCGAAAGCGGCCTTGCGCACGCCGGGGATCAACAGGGAAAAGCCGACCGCATCAGTGAAAAACCCCGGTGTCAGCAACAAAGCGCCGGCGAAAAGGATCATTGCACCATGCGCCAGAGGTTCGGTCGGATCGCGCATGTCAGAAAAGGAACTGCGCAGCTGGCTCATTGCGATGGCACCTTGTGACCGGGCCAGCGACGCACCCAGAATGGCCGTGATCACGACGATGGCCAGGGTCCAGCCCAGGCCGATGGCACCACCGATCTGGATGAACAAGGTGATCTCGATCAAGGGGACGGCGAGGAATGCGATCAATAGCCACATGTGAAAGGTTCCTTATATGGGGGGCAGAGTGGACTCGCCCCGGTCAAGCACCTACATAAGTCTTCAGCCATCGTGTTTCCATGTTTTCACCCCAAGAGGTTCCAATGAATTCACCCATGATACAGCTACTGGTCTTGGCCGGCATCGCCGTATTTCTCATCCTGCGCCTCAAGAATGTGCTGGGCACCCGTGAAGGGTTTGAAAAGCCGCCTGTTGCTGACCAGACCTCGCAGCGGCGCAGCGGCCCCGCGCTGGAGGTGATCGAAGGCGGTCCGGATCTGGATATTGCGGACCACGTTCCCGAAGACAGCGATGCGGGCAAGGCACTGGCACGGATGAAGCGGATTGAACCCTCCTTTGGTGTCAGCGATTTTCTGAGCGGCGCGCGCGGTGCCTATGAAATGATCGTTATGGGCTACGAGAAGGGCGAACTGGCGCAGATCCAACCCTTCCTGAGTGAAGAAATCTATGAAAGCTTTGTCGACGGCGTGGCCGCGCGCGAGGATCAGGGCCTGACCATCGAAGCGAATTTCTTCGGTGTCCGTGAGACAGAATTGGTGGACGCAAGGCTTGACGACGCTACAAATGAAGCGGAACTTAAAATTCGCTTTGTTGCCGAACTTACCTCGGCTGTCCGCGATGCGGGCGGTGATATTATCGAAGGCAGCACGAAAGAAATTAAGCGCCAGAAAGACACTTGGGTTTTTGCGCGCATCATGGGCTCGGATGATCCGAATTGGATGCTGGTTTCTACAGACGGCTGAACCATGCGGTTCTTGCATTGGTATGGACGGGGGTTGCAACAGTGACCCCCGCTTCTGCGAGTGATGTTTCCTATAAGGTGATGGAGTTCGATCAGCTGGTTGGCTGGGCCGATGATGACCACGCCGCGGCGCTCAGGACCTTTCTGAACACCTGCCGGGATCTGGACGATCTGGATTGGACTGCCGTTTGCAGATTTGCGCAGACCAACCCCGAACCACGCCAGTTCTTCGAGCTGTTCTTCAGGCCTGTGCTGATCGACGACGGGCAGGATGCCCTGTTCACCGGGTATTTCGAGCCCGAGCTTGACGGTGATCTCTACCGGTCCGAGCGCTTTCGCTATCCGATCTACAAGATGCCGAACGAGGCCCTGGCCCAGAGCCCCTGGCTGACCCGTCGCGAGATTTTGGACGGCGATGTGATGGCGGGCCGGGGCCTGGAAATCGCTTGGGTCGATGACCCAGTTGAATTGTTTTTTCTGCAAATCCAGGGTTCCGGCCGCATCAGGCTGCCGAATGGCAAGTATATCCGGGTCGGCTATCGCGGGGCGAATGGCCACCCTTACAAATCCATCGGGGTGGAACTGGTCCGCCGTGGCGTCTATCAGCCACATCAGGTCAGCGCGCAGGTGATCAAGAACTGGGTACGGCGAAATCCGGAAGACGGACGCGAACTGCTGTATCACAACCCGTCCTATGTCTTTTTCCGCGAGGTCAGCAAAGTCCCGGCGGATCAGGGACCGCTGGGCGCCATGAACAGAAGCGTGACCACCCTGCGCTCCATCGCTGTTGATCCGGCCTACGTCAGACTTGGTGCGCCGGTCTGGATCGAGAAAGAGGGTGAGAAACCTCTGCACCGCCTGATGATCGCGCAGGATACCGGATCGGCCATCAAGGGCGCGCAGCGGGCGGATATCTTTTTTGGCACCGGGGATCAGGCCGGTCTGGCGGCTGGAAAACTGCGTGATCCCGGCCGTTTGATGGTGCTGATGCCAATCCAGCGCGCCTATGCCCTGCTGCCCGAAAGCGCGATATGAAACGCAGCTCCCGGAAACCGCGTTTGAACGACGACGACCTGGAATTGTGGCGTCGGGTGACCGAGCGTACCGAAAAGCTGGACCTGAAATCGCTTTTCACGCCGGAAATCGACGCCCCGCCGCCGTCACCCGCTGCACTGAAAAGGGGCCGGTCCGCGCTTTTGGGAAAGCCCATGCCAAAGCCGCGCCGCAAGACGCATGATCTGGTGCCTTCCCTGCCCGATCAGGTCCGGTCGGCCCCGGTGCAGATGGACAACAAATCCTTTGGCAAGCTGAAACGCGGCAAGCTGCGGCCGGAAGGGCGGATCGACCTGCACGGCATGACACTGGACCGGGCGCATCCGGCGCTCATGCATTTCATCCAGACGTCACATCGCAATGGCAAGCGTCTGGTCCTTGTGATCACAGGCAAGGGCAAGCAACGGGACGATGGCGGGCCAATCCCGGTCCGGTACGGCGTGCTGCGCCACCAGGTCCCGCAATGGCTGTCGGCCCCGCCGCTGTCATCCGTTGTGCTGCAGGTCGCCCAGGCGCATATCAGCCACGGGGGCAGCGGCGCCTATTATGTCTACCTTCGGCGGCAGCGTTAGGCTCTGGACCCATTAATCTTATATGCTCAGCGGCGATTTCGCGAAATTTCAAAGGTTTGGGGCGTGCAGCCAATAGTGGTTCTATTGGCAAGCGACCCAAGACGTTGAAATGAAGTGAAATCGCCGCCCATCGGGTTTGACGGATTTTCCCGCAGCCTGCGTCACATCTGCTTGGAATAGAACCACTATTCCTGCGCAGATGTTCCTGGTCTGCGAAAAAATCTGTCAAACTGAGCACATAAGATTAATGGGTCCAGAGCCTAGCGTCCAAGCGTCGGATAATATCTGATGATCCCATAGGTCGCGAGCCCGGCGGCGATCACGTAGTAAACGGAAATCGGCAGCATCTGTTCGGGAAACGTGATCCCAAGATCAATCAGCAGGCCCGTGACCCCGGGCCCGATTGCCGACCCGAAGACCATCAGCGCGGCGGCCACCGATTTGATCGACCCGATGTAGCGTGTGCCGTAATATTCGGCCCAGAATGTCGAGGTGGCGGTGCCCTGCATCCCCTGCCCCAACCCGAATATGACCAAGCCGACCCCGGCCATGAAAATCGTATCGGCATAGGCCAGCACGGCGAAAGAAGCCGCGAAGGGCAACATGTGGAATGGAACGATGCGGCTGACCCCGAAGCGGTCGATGGCCCAGCCAGAGACAAAGGTGGTCGTAACCGAGGACAGCGTATAGATCGGCATCAGGGCGACGAAGGCGACCAGTTCCCAACCCTTGACCTCAACCAGATGGACCTGCTGAAAAAACAATGCCGTGCCCCAGGCCGACGGTCCGACGATCATCGGGATCATCAGAAAGAACAGGCCCGACCGCAGCATTTGCGCCCGTGTCCAATGGATTCCGTTCATGCCGGCAATCTGCGCTTCATCCGCCATTGACTGTGGCGTGCGTTCCTGGCGCAGCAACAGCATGATGACAGGAATTGTCAGGATAATCAGCGCCGCCGCCAAGATCCACAGGCTGCGCCACTGCGCCACGGCGAAGAGCCCGACAAAGACAACCGGCAAGACGGCCTGCCCCACGGCAAAGCCCATCGACGCAAGCGAAAGCGCCTTGCCGCGCGTCGCCTCGAACCAGCGGACCATCGCCACCGCACCCAGTTGCGACATCATCCCCTGCCCGGTCAAACGCAGGGCAAATATGAGAAAGACCAGCAGAATCCAGGATGTATTCACGGCCATCAGGACACAGGCCAGGGCCAATCCCAGCATCACGCACAGTGCAAGTACACGCACCCGAAACCGGTCTGTCAGGACACCGGCCCAGACCATGGTAATGGCGGACAGCGTCGTGCCGATGGTATAAATCCCGCCCCACTGCCCATCGCTGAGGCCGAAGTCGGCCTTTATCTCGCCGGCGAACAGCGAGATGAAATAGGTCTGGCCGTAGGATGACGTGAAGGTCAGCAGGAAACCTGCCAGCAGGAAGAGCCAGTTAAGACGCAGGAATTGAAGATAGTTCATGCCCCTTCATCCACGGGGCATGAGAAAATGAAAAGCCCTAAAACGCCTCAGAGCACGTAGCGGCTGAGGTCGGCTGATCGGGTCAACGCTCCCAGGTTCTTCTCGACGAAATCGGCGTTCACCTCGATCTCTTCGCCGCCCCGGTCCGGCGCGGTAAAGGACAGTTCCTCGAACACCCGTTCCATCACCGTATAGAGCCGCCGCGCGCCGATGTTCTCCACCGACTGGTTCACATCCGCGGCGATCTTTGCCAGCGCGGCGATCCCTTCGGCGGTGAAGCTGACCTTGACCTCCTCGGTGCCCATCAGCGCGGTGTATTGCAGCGTCAGCGCGTTATCGGTTTCGGTCAGGATGCGTACAAAATCCTCTTCGGTCAGGGCGCGCAGTTCGACGCGGATCGGCAGGCGGCCCTGCAATTCCGGCAGCAGGTCCGATGGTTTGGCGATGTGAAATGCGCCCGAGGCAATGAACAGGATATGGTCGGTTTTCACCGGCCCGTATTTCGTGCTGACCGTGGTCCCCTCGATCAATGGCAGCAGATCGCGCTGGACGCCTTCGCGGCTGACATCGCCGCCGCGCGCGTCCGAACGGGCGCAGACCTTGTCGATCTCGTCCAGAAAGACGATGCCGTTCTGCTCAACCGCTTCAATCGCGTTGCGGGTGACGGCCTCATCGTCCAGCAGCTTGTCGGCCTCTTCGCCGATCAGGATGTCATAGCTTTGGGAAACGGTCAGACGCTTCTTGGTCCTGCGCCCGCCCATCGCCTTGCCGAACAGGTCGCCAATGTTCATCATCCCGGCACCCCCGCCCGGCTGGCCGGGGATATCCATCATCTGGAACGGGTTGGTGCTGTCTGTGACCTCAAGGTCGATAATCGTATCGTCCAGCTCTCCGGCTTTCAGTTTCTTGCGAAACATCTCGCGGGTGCCGTCACGGGCATCGGTCCCTGCGATGGCGTCGATCACGCGATCCTCTGCGGCCTGATGCGCGGCGGTCTTGACGTCTTCGCGCATGTGTTCGCGGGTCATCGCGATGGAGGAATCCAGCAAGTCACGAATGATCTGTTCCACGTCCCGGCCGACATAGCCAACTTCGGTAAACTTTGTTGCTTCGACCTTGAGGAAGGGCGCGCGCGCCAGTTTTGCCAGGCGGCGGCTGATTTCCGTCTTGCCGACGCCGGTGGGGCCGATCATCAGGATGTTCTTCGGATAGACCTCGTCGCGCAGATCATCGGCCAGCTGCTTGCGCCGCCAGCGGTTGCGCAGCGCCACGGCGACGGCACGTTTGGCGTCGTTCTGCCCGATGATGAAGCGGTCGAGCTCGGAAACGATCTCGCGGGGAGTAAGGTCGGTCATTTTGGCTCCGTGACTGTGTTACGTTGACATAAGTGTTCGGCCCGGTATTGAAAACCTCGGAGAGTGGATGATTTTTCCTGCAGTGACGGCAAAGGCGATGGGTATTCCGACAAAACCGGCCCGTCCGGCCACGATTGACCGACGCCACCTGCTTGTCACCGGTGCGGCGGCGGTGCTGTCCGGCTGCGCCACCAGCCGCCGCATCCCCTATACGGCGGAAAATGCGGCATCGGCGCAGGTGCCGGGGTTTCCGCGCATCCGCATCACCGCCGATGCCCGCCCCGAGGAGATTGCCGCGTTCTTTCAGCCAATGCCCCGGTCCACCGGTCGGCCCCAGTGGCTGGCCCTGTCGGGTGGCGGTTCGGGCGGGGCCTTTGGCGCGGCCTATCTGCTGGGATGGGAAACCAACGGAACGCGGCCCCGCTTCGATCTTGTCACCGGCGTCTCTGCGGGGTCGCTGATCGCGCCTTATGCGTTTCTCGGCACGCAGGGCGACGAAGGGTTGAAGCGAATATTCACCGTCGAGAGCCTGGAAAGCCTGGCCGGTCCGCGCAACCCGCTGCGCGCCGTCATGGGCCAAAGCATCTATCCGCAGGGCGCGCTGGCGCAGATCGTCGCCACCTATGTGGACATGCCGCTGCTGGACCGGATCGCGGCCCGGCACCGGGCTGGCGCACGTTTGCTTATCCAGACGACATCGCTGGACAGCGAAAGGGGCTATATCTGGGACCTCGGCCGCATCGCCGCTTCGGACAACCCGGACCGGCTGGCGCTTTTCCGGCAGGTTCTGACTGCTTCGGCGAGCATTCCTGCGGTCTTTTCGGCGCAGCGGATCGTTGTCGAATCCGGCGGCCACCGGTTCGAGGAACTGCACGCCGACGGCGCGGTGACCAGCGAGATCCTGACCGTACCGACCACGGTGCTGCAATCGGGTCTGGATCTGTTGCCGGGCTGGAAACCGGCGATCTACATCATCTTCAACGAAACACTCGACCCCCGGTTCAAGGTGGCACGGGACCGGGGCGTGGACCTGGGCGCGCGGGCCCTGTCGATCCTCAGCCGCAACGCGGCAGTGGGGGATCTGACGGAAACCCTGCAATTCGCGCGGCGGCGGGGCCTGCCGCTGAAGGTCACGAGCATCGACCGCGATCTGGGGTACAACCCGCGCCGTCCGTTTGGTCCGGGATATATCTCAAGGGCGCGGGCGCTGGGCACCGCGCGGGGCGAAGCGGCGTCATGGGATAGGACGCTGCACGGCTGAGGTGTCAGCCGCCGATTGTCTCGACGGTAAGTTTGCCGTTGGTATAAACACAGATGTCAGAAGCGATGGCCATGGCATCGCGGGCAATCTGCTCCGCATCGCGGTCGCTATCGTAAAGGCCGCGCGCCGCGGCGAGCGCATAGTTGCCGCCGGACCCGATGGCAGCAATGCTGTGCTCCGGCTCCAGCACGTCACCGGCGCCGGTGATGACCAGCAGATCATTGCCATCGGTGACGATCAGCATCGCCTCCAGCTTTTGCAGATATTTGTCGGTGCGCCAGTCCTTGGCCAGTTCGACACTGGCGCGCTGAAGCTGACCCGGCGTCGCCTCAAGCTTGGCCTCAAGCCGTTCCAGCAGCGTAAAGGCATCGGCGGTGGATCCTGCAAAGCCCGCAACCACGTCAAATCCGCCGGGGGACAACCTGCGCACCTTGCGCGCGGTGCCTTTGATCACGGTCTGGCCCAGGCTGACCTGCCCGTCACCGGCCACGACAACCTTGCCGTCCTTCTTGACACCAATGATCGTGGTTCCATGCCATCCGGGGAATGAATCTTCTGCCATTTTTCATGTCCTGCTCATTGCTTGTGATCTATATGGCCCCCATGAAACGGGCAGACAAGGGGCGTCATCCCTTGTGACCTGACCACCCCCCGATTAGAAATCCGGGATGGCCGACGAGAAAATCCTGCGTATCTGTCTTGAGGAACCTCTGCGTCGCAGCGCAGAGGCGGGGGAGCATAATTTTATCAACCTTGTCACGCAGGTGGCCGGAAAAGCCCGGTTCAGGGTCGAATTTTGTGACATTCCCGATCAGGCGCAGGCCCCGCATGTCTATTCGCTGACCCATATGGCAACACCCCCGAATGATCTGGGTCTGGTTTTCAGGCGGGTCTATCAATATCCCTTCTGGCAGATAGAGGCGACAGCGGAACGCTGGGACTGGGATGTGGCCCGCGCATCGTTTGACCCCGATGTCGTGGCGCCGGATGCCGCCCGGTTCTATCGCTTTTGGCAGAAGCGGCTGTTCGGCCAGGCCGCGCAGGACAGCAACCGTTCGGGATATGTCTATGTGCCGCTTCAGGGTCGGCTGAACAGCAAGCGATCCTTCCAATCCTGTTCTCCGCTGGAGATGATCGAGCATTGCCTGCACCATGACAGCCAGAGACCTGTTGTGGCGACCCTGCATCCGAAAGAGGATTATTTGGCGGCCGAGCTCAAAAAGCTGGACGCCTTGGCGCGGAAACATCCGCGTTTGACAGTTGAAACCGGGCAGATGGAAAAACATCTGCGGGATTGCGACTATGTCGTCACCCAGAATTCAAGTGCCGCGTATTTCGGATATTTTTTCCGCAAGCCCGCGCTTCTGTTTGCGAAGATAGATTTTCACCACATTGCCGTTCAGGCGCAGTTGGATCGGCTGGATGCCTGTTTCCAGCGCGTTGCCTCCCATGAGCCGGCCTATGACAAATACGTCTGGTGGTTCTGGCAGGATCAATCCATCAACGCGGGCCTGCCGAATGCGGCAGACAAGATCGAAGCGCGGTTCAGGCGGTTCGGTTGGCCGATGCAATAAGGGCGCCCCGCAGGACGCCCTTTTCAAAAGTCACTATCGGCAGCGGCTCAGATCGATTCCTCGATCCAGCTTTGCAGCGCTGCTTTCGGTTTTGCGCCGGCCATGTTCGATACCACTTCACCGTCCTTGAAGATGAACAGGGCGGGGATACCGCGCACGCCCATCTGAGCGGGTGAATTGGGGTTTGAATCAACATCAACCTTCACGATCTTGACCTTGCCATCCATCTCTGCCGACAGCTCTTCAAGGGCGGGACCGATCTGTTTACATGGGCCACACCATTCGGCCCAGAAATCCACTACGACGGGGATGGGGGAATTTTTCACTTCGGCGTCGAACGTATCGTCTGTGACTGCGACGGTTGCCATGCTGCTCTCCTGACAGGAATTCGTTTGAGACATGAACCTATGAACGCGGACCCAGCCCGTCAAGATATGGCGAGCGGTCAATCGCGGATGTCACGATATTGTTGGGCAGCCGCATCAGCTTTCGCGTGGCGGTCCACAAGACGGCGGTTTCGATCTCATGCCCGGGATAAACCGCAGCCAGCATCCCGACATAGGCGCCCATCTGTCGGAGGATGCCTTCGGGACAATCCTCCGCCGTCTTCGGCACGATACGATTGGTCTTGTAATCAATGATCAGCGCCTTGCCCGGCGTCAGGATCAGCCGGTCGATGATGCCATTGAACCGCGCGTCACCGATGGGTGCTGTCAGCTGAACCTCGGCCAGGGTGCCCGGCGCGAATATCGGCGCCAGCGCATCGTCAGTCAAAACGGCAAGCGCCTCGGTCAGGGCGGCGTCGCGGATCAATGGGTCGTGGCCGTCACCCAGCTGCGCCGCGACGGCTGCCCGGCTGTCCACCGGCAGATCGGCAAGTCTTTCCAACATGCTGTGCACCAGCACGCCATATGCTTTGGCCGCGTCACTCTCCGCGCCGCCTTCGCCCGGCAGCGCCTTTGCGCCACCCATATCGGAAGGCGACCAGACCATCGCGGGGTGTTCAAAGATGTCGATGCCCCGCATCAAGGTGGGATGGGCCGTCGGCGTGCTTTTCCCGGCCTCCGGCAATGACACGGCTTCCGACCCGTCCCAGTCACCCTCTTCAAAGCGCAGGGTGCCATCGTCGCCAGCGGGAACGGCATTAATGTGCGACAGGGCCGAGGCGACAATCTGATACCAGCTTGATCCGTCCTTGGGCAGATCACCGGCCGCGGCAACCATCAGCCACTTTTCCGCACGGGTCATCGCCACGTAAAGCAACCTCAGCCGTTCATCGAACTGGGCGCCTTTCATCGCGTCGATGGCGGTGCCGACGGTCAGGGGCATATCGCTTGCCGTCGGTTTCCAGACTGGCACACCGTCAAGCAGGATGATCTCGTCCCGGATCGTGATGTTGCGCTGGCCGGTATCCGGCAGAATCACGATGGGCGCTTCCAGCCCCTTGGAGCCATGGACTGTCATCACCCGGATCTGATTTGACGCGGAATCGATCTGCCGTTTGATTTCCAGATCATCGGTTTGCATCCATTCGATGAAACCGGTCAGGCTGGGGATCTCGTTCCGCTCATAGGCAAGCGCCTGGGTCAGCATGGCGTTGATGCCATCCTCGGCCTCTGGCCCCAATCTTGACAGCAGCAGTTTGCGGCCCCCGTGACGGGTCAGTATCCGCTCGATCAGGTCATAAGGCCTGAGGAAATCGACCTGTGCCCGCAAGTCCTGCAACACCATGATCGTGTCAGCATGGTCTTGCGTCCTTTTGCGCAGTGCTTGCCAGAGACTCGGGTCACCTCGCCGATGGGCCAGATCGAACAGCGCCTGTTCGGACCAGCCAAAGATCGGCGACTTCAGCGCGGTCGCAAGCGACAGGTCGTCGTCCGGTGTTGCAAGAAAGGACAGCAACGCACCAAGGTCCTTGACCGCCAGTTCGGCCCCCACTTTCAGCCGATCCGCCCCGGCAATCGCCAGCCCGGCCGCCTTGCAGGCCCGGATGATCTCGGAGAACAGCGCGGAGCGGCGCTGCACAAGGATCAGGAAGTCGCCCGGCTGGATGCGCCGCCGGAAATATCGGCCATCCCTGTCGTCCGGGATGAAATGTTCATCCCGCGTCAGCTCCAGAATGCGCGCCGCGATCTTCTCGGCCAGCACGACGGTGTGGTGCCGCGCGCTGCGCCGGTCGATGGGGTCGGTCCATTGCCGCTCTTCATCCGCCTCTGCCTTTTCCACCACGGGCCACAGATCGACACGGCCGGGCAGGGCGTGTTTGAAGGCCAGATGCTCCGTCGGATTGTCGAAGCCGAAGGCCTGCCGTGGATCAAAAGCAGTGTCTACAAGGCGCAAAATGGCGCTGGACGACCGGAACGAATAATCCAGGCTTCGATGCTGGAACACCTTTCCCGCCGCTGTGAAAGCCCCCTCGAAACTTGATCCCTTTCGGTCAAACTCCCGAGGGTCGGCACCCTGGAACGAATAGATCGATTGTTTCTTGTCCCCGACCACAAACAGCGTGCGGTCAACATCAGGCCGCGCGCCGTCACCGCTGTTGAATTCATCGGCCAGCTTTTCGATCACATCCCATTGCCGGGGCGATGTGTCCTGCGCTTCGTCCACCAGGATATGATCAATACCGCCATCAATCCGGTACAGCACCCAGGCGGCGACCGACGGGTCATTCAGCAAGGCGCGGGCCTTGTCGATCAGATCGTCGAAATCCAGCCAGCCGCGCAATTGCTTGGCGTTTTCATAGCGCGCCAGAAAGACTTCGGCAAAGCGGTGCAGAACAGAGGAACGTTCGGCAAGCTCCAGTGCCAGACGGGCGGGCCGCGCTGCCTCCACACGCTGCATCAAAGCCTCTAACGCTGGCATTTGCGCGGCGATGACCGACTGGGTGGGCTTGGTCGGGAAGCTGCCGATCTTTGCCGAGAACGGCGATTGCGCGCCCCCTTTGGTCAGCAGCACATTTTCCAGCGCAGGCAGCGCTGCCAGATCGAAAGTCTCGATCTGCTGCAATGCTTCGCCGGCTTTTGTGTCATTCCCGCCTTTGGCCAACAGATGCGGCAGAATATTGGCGATCAGCGCCTCTTCGCCGCCCAGAAAGACCGAAGCCTCAATCCGCGCCCAGGTCAGATCCGATGGTTGTTCCAGCAGGGACAGCAGGCTCTCCTGGCTGACGTCACCCTGAAATTGCTCTCTCATGCCCACGATCCGCCGGGTGAGCCCCGCGAAATCCTCGCCGGTGTAAAACCGGGCGATCTGGGCGATATGCTCTGCCGACGCGTCTGATGCCATCTGGTCGACGATCTCTGCCCGCAACAGGTCGGCGGCGCGGTCCTCGACCTCCTTGAACTGCGGGCTTACCCCCGCTTCCAGCGGAAAACGCCGCAACAGAGACGCACAGAAGGAATGGATGGTCTGGATCTTCAGCCCGCCCGGGGTTTCGATGGCCAGCGCGAAAAGGGTTCGGGCCTTGCGCAGGTCTTCCGGTGACAATTGCACCTCGATACCCAGCTTTGCCATCGCGCCGCGCAGATCATCGTCCTTGAGCATCGCCCATTCGCCCAGCCGCCGGAACAGGCGGTTCTGCATCTCGGATGCGGCCGCCTTGGTGTAGGTCAGGCAGAGGATCTGATCGGGCTGCACCCCGTCCAGCAGCAGCCGGGCCACCCTGTCGGTCAGAACACGGGTCTTGCCGGAGCCGGCATTGGCCGCCAGCCAGGTAGAGGCATCCGGGCGTGCGGCGTCAATCTGCGCGCGGGTGGCGTCATCGAAAATCATGTCAGATCCTCGGGTGTCGGGTCGCAGGTGCCATCCCATTCACCAAAACGGGCAAGCTGGTCGTAATCCCCCGCAGCATCTTCGGTCTTGATCAGCCGTCTTGCGGTAAAGCCCTGATCAGGGTCGAAATAGTGCCCGATAAGCTCTCTCAACCCGGCCATCACCGTTTCCGGCGGCTCCTCTGCAAGGGGGGCGGGCACCTCCACCGGTTTACCGCCAAGGCCGATAAAGGCCGCATGGGCAACATGTGCGACGCCAACCTCGGCAAACCCGCCTTCCTCGACCATCGCCGCTTCGATCAGCAATTGCTTGTCGAACAGCGCCTGCTCTTTCTTGCTGGGGGGCGTGCCGGTCTTGTAATCGTAGATCAGCGCGTCACCTTGATCTGTCTTGTCGATCCGGTCCGCATAGCCCGTCAGGGTAAAGCCCAGATCCTCGAAAACATGCGTGCCTTTCGCGGCTTTTTCGAAACTGACCGGGCTGGAATAGCTTTGGCGGATCTTTTCCTGCGCGATGAACCAGTCCGCGACCCGTTCGATCCGGGCCAGCCACATCGCCCGGGCGGCGGGCCAGGGTGCTGCCTCTTGCAGCACAGCGCGGGCCGTTTCCATCAACACCTGTTTCGTGAGGCATGTCTCGTCTTCGCAAACGCGTTTGACGAATTTCTCCATGATCTCGTGCAGAACAATGCCGCGCACCGGTGCATCCGGCGACTGAACCAGCGGGTTGATCGGCCGCAGGCGCAATGTGTGTTTGGCATAGATCGCATAGGGGTCGCGGATCAGCCGTTTGATTTCAGTAACGGAGAGCGCCCGTGGCCGTGCGGCAATCGGTGGCCGGGGCGAGGGGCGAATAGCGGGAGCAACCCGCTCGATCGCTTCAAGCGCGCTGACCTGGTCCAGCCATGTATTCCCGCGCGCCTGCATCTGTGCCCAGGCTTGCGGGCCGTTCTGATCCGGCAGGCCGCAGAGCAGGTTTTCCAGCCTGTTCAGCCAGCGCGACGGAACGGTTTCCGCCTCGTCCGACCGAATGGAACGGCTCAGCCAGACCTCCGGCGCGGCGATGGCCTGTTGATAGTCGTGGGCCGACAGCCCGATGCGCCGTTCCGGCAAAAGCAATCCCGCCCTGAGCCGCATCTGACGGTTCAGCCAGGGATCGGGGGGCGGTGATTCAGGCCAGCTGCCGTCGTTCAGACCACCAAGGATCACCAGATCGGCACCCTGCACCCGCGCTTCCAACGTACCCCAGATCATCACATTCGGGTGTGGGCCGTCCTGATCCCTCACTTCCTGCTCTGACAGCAGGGCAGCGATCAGATCGGCGTAATCCCGGGCAGAAAGCGCACCGCCATGGCTGGCTTCGGTTGAAAGCGCCTCCATCATCTCGCGCGCGGCGCGGCCTGCGGTCTTCTTCCACAATTGCGAGGTGTCATCTGTCGATCTGCCAGCGGCGATCCGTTCGGACAGCGCCAGATGCGCCCTTGTCCATGTGTCCAGTTGTTGATCATCCGCCGTTTCGTGATGGCAGAAAGTCTCACTGACCCAACTTGCCCAATCCAGAAAATCATCCGGTGCGTTCAGATGATCCGCAATCTTGCGGGCAATCCGCGTCAGTCCTGCAGGATCGGGATAGGGCAGGCCGTCGCGCCTGACCCGCATCTCGAAGCGCTGCGTGTGCAGCTGATGGGTATTCCTGTCCGCCGCGCTGTGGGTCAACGGGTGTTTCAGCAGGGTCAGCAAAGCTTCGGCATCGAGGGGCCGCACGAAAAGGTCTGCGACATGCCGCAGGAAACGGCCTGGCGGCGACAGTTGCAAAGGCGTGCCCGCGCTGTCATCGGGCAGGATGTTCCAGCGGTCCAGCGCCGATGTCACCTGACGGGTGAGCATCCGGTCGGGTGTGATCAGGGCCGCTGTCTTGCCCTCTTCCACGGCGGTGCGCAGGCGGGCCGCGATGGCCTGGGCCTCGATCCGTGGGGTTGGTGCCTCGACCAGCGTGAGGTTTCCGGTTGGCGCAAGGAGATCCCCCAGCGCCGGGCCTTCGCTCAGCCAGGCATGGGTTACAGGGGCAGGGCGCAGGGACAGCGAAACAAGCGCATTGCGCGGGTTGCCCGCTGCGGATGTTCCGCACCAGTTGTTAATCTCGCTGCTGGGCAAGTCCAGCGCGCGCATCAGCGCCCGGAAGCGGTATTGCGGGTGATCTTCGGCAATCGCTTCCTGATCGAGGTCCTGCCAGACCGCCGTCGGCATTTCAAAATCGAACCCCGGCAGGACAACGGCGCCCAGCGGCAATTGTGCGACAGCCTGCATCAGCAGCGACGTGGTGCCGCGTGACCCGGTTGAACCGGCAAGGATCACCGGATGCTGCGGCGGTGAATCCTGCCAGCTTTTGACAAGAGCGGTGACAACCATGCGTTGCCTTGCTTCGGCATCAGGGGTGCTGTCGGTCTGGTCAAGGTAGCCTTGCGCGAGGGTGAAAAACTGCTGTGCCCGCGCCCAGTGACCGGATTGGTCGCTGACGTCGAGTTCGGCGATGCTGGACGCCGAAACGCCTTCGCCCTGCATCTCGTCCATCAGGCTCGCGAGGCTGTCAGCCAAATCGTAAAGGGCGCTGCGCGGTGCCAGTTCGGGGTCGGATTCGAGCAATTTCGACACCAGCCTGGTCAGTTCCAGCCGCTTGCGCAGTGGAGAGATTGCACGGGCAATTGTCTGGTTCTGCAACAGGTGATCCAGATTGGTCACCAGGGACACCCGTGGCATGAACCCCGGCGGTCCGGCGTCAAACAACTGCCGCAGACGGTGGCGCATGCGCTGGCTGTTGACGATCAGCTCGACCCTGGCGATGGACTCGGGTGCTTGGCCCTTCAGTCTTTCCCTGATGCCCTGGATCAAACCGGCCGGGAAATCGACGCCGGGTGCCAGCCCGAAGACCCGCGGTTTATCTGTTGGCTCAAACATTGGAGCCTGCCAGCATCTCTTCGGCCTGCGCGATGCCAGCGGGGTGGCCCACGTCGCACCAGTACCCTGGATAAGACAGGCCGAACAACCGCTTGCGGGCCAGCATCATGTTCCACAAGAGGTTGAGGGAAAACGCATTTTCCGGAATGTCGTGCAGCAGCTCGGTCTTGATGATCTGAACACCACCGTAAAGCACGCCCGGCCCCCGGATCAGCCTGCCGTCTGGCCCAAGCGTGAAATCCCCGGTGCCGTCATAGCCCGTGGCACGGGCCAGTTGGATGCAGATCAGCAAGGCATCCATCCTGTCCGGCTCCCATGCCCTTTGCAGCAGGTCGATGGGGTTGGGCCCCGACCAGATCGCATCGGTGTTCATCGTCACCACGGTATCACCGCCCAAAGCGCTCAGCGCATTGCGCAAGCCGCCCCCGGTATCCAGGATATCGGGCCGCTCGACCAAAGTGACCACGCCGGTGCCTGCAAGGTGATGTTCAAGCTGCTCTGCCCTGTAATGCAGGTTCGCCACGATGGGTGTGCAATCCGCCTCCTGCGCAAGGTGCAGGGCGTGATCCACCAGCGGCTTTCCCGCGACCTCGATCAATGGCTTTGGCCGGTCATCGGTCAGCGGCTTCATCCGGGTGCCGAATCCGGCGGCAAACAACATCAGGGGCAGGGGGCTCATGTGGTTTTCAACTGCTCCAGGAAGGCGGGCGTCGGTTCCGGAATTGCGTCAAGCGCACGGGCCAAAGGCACAAGGTCAGGATGGGCGAGGTTGCGTTTTACATAGTTCCAGACACGTGGAACAAGATCAATATATGATGGTTTGCCGTCCCGCTTCGCGAGGCGGGCAAAGATGCCCAGAATGCGCAGATTGCGCTGCACGCCCAGCACGGCGTAGCTCCGCCTGAAATCAATCGGGTCGACCGGGCATTTCGACAGGTAATACTCCTGCATCTCCGCCTCGATCTCGGCCGTCACATCGCGGCGGGCGTCCTGCAGGATGGAAACCAGATCATAGGCCCGGTGTCCGGCAAGGGCATCCTGAAAGTCGAGGATACCAACCCGCGCCACATCTGCCCTGCCAGGCAGCCAAAGCAGGTTTTGCGCGTGATAGTCGCGCAGGATCGTGACCCTGGGCCCGGCTGCGATCTGATCCGCAAAGGGATGGAATGCGGTTAGGAATGCTGTCCGGATCTCCGCCCCGGCCTCCGGCAGGTACCAGTCGAACAGCGGCGCAGTCATCTCGGTCAGCCAGGCGGCATCGCAATCCGGCAGCGGCAGCGGATCGGACCGGTGCAGGGCAATCAGCACGTCCACGGAAGCCTTGTAGAGCGGCTGCTGCAGCGACGGATCATCCTGCATCAGCGTTGCGAAAAGCGCGTCACCCAGGTCTTCCAGCAGCAGAAAGCCGGCTGTTTCATCAGCAGCCATGACCGCAGGCGCGCTCAGCCCGCATTGGCGCAGATAGGCGGCGAGGCGGATGAAAGGGCGGACGTCCTCACCTGTGTCGGGCGGGGCATCCATCAGGATCGCCGTGGTCCCGTCGGGCCGTGTCAGGCGGTCATATGCGCGGTTGGAAGCGTCCCCTGCGATGCGGATGCGGTGCTCCGGGTTCCAGCCGTTTTCCGACAGGAAACGCGCGGCCTGGTCCCTGCGCGCTACCATGCTGTCACGGTTTCGGTCCAGCGGGGATCCTGCCATGTGGCAATCACCGACCGCGCACCTGGTGATTGTCCCGGCTTGAAGCCAAGTGAAAGCGCCGATGGGGGCGTCAGCGCGCCCAGCCGGTCGGGCCATTCCACCAGGCAGATTGCCGTTGCAAAGGCGTCGATCAGGCCCAGTTCCTCAACCTCCTGTACAGAGGTCAGCCGATACAAATCCGCGTGCCAGATTTCGGCCGCCGCTGTCTCATAGGTCTGGACCAGGGTGAAGGTTGGTGACGGAATATCTTCGGGCTCAGCCAGAAGCGATTGAATAAGCGACCTTGCAAAGTGAGTCTTGCCAGCCCCCACGTCACCGGACAGCAGGATCACGTCACCAGACCCCAGATGTCGGGCAAGCCGCGCGGCATAGAGGCTTGTCTGTTCTGCATCTGAAAAACAAAGGCTACGGGTCAGCTTGGTCATGGCCCATGCATACCCGTGGCACAGAGGGCTGCAAGGCAAAATACGCCTTCAATGGGCGGCGGCGGTGACCTCCTCATGGGCCTTGAAGCAGATCAGGGTCGCGCCCGATGCGATGGTCTCGGCAACGCAGGTCATCCGCTGACCGTTGTTCAGGGTGATCCTTGTCGTCAGCGACTGCCGGTTGGTGTAGCCGCAGGAAATTTTCATGAAATCCTGCCACGGCACCTCGGCCTTTGCCTTGCTGCGCCAGATATCGAGACAGTCAGACACCGTGATGTCGGCAAATGCCGCGTCAGGATCTTGTTGCCACAGTTCCCGGTAGGCCGAATTGCAGAACGTCAACACGCCGGACGGTGAAAATACGACGAGGCAGTCCTCGACCTTGTCCAGCAGGTATTGGCTCAGCTCAAGTTCGGCGCGAAAGTTGCGGGTCAGGCTGACTTCCGCGCTGATATCCTCGAACAGGAAAACAGTTGCTCCTTCAGGATGCGGGCGGCCCTGGACGGAATAGGTGCGGCCATCTTCCAGTGACCACGTTTCCCGGTAGCGTCCGTCTGCTGCGGCACTGGCCAGGCTGGCAATCTGCTGACGCCAGCTTCCGTAATTCTTCGGCTCCGGCATGCGCCTGTTCTCGCGAAGCTGGTCGAAGAAGGACAGCATGTTGGGCTTCCCACTCAGAAACTCGGCCGGAACTCCCGAGAGTTCCAGCAGGGCCGGGTTGAAAAGGACAAGCTGGTCATCGCGGTTGAAGACCGCCAGACCGATCCGCAGATGCGCAAATGTCTTGGTAAGGGTCTGGACGAATGTGCGCAGGGATTCTTCCGCTTTTACCAGCCCGCTGATGCAGGTTGCGTGATGGATCGTCACCCCGTCCACCTCGCGGCGGGTGATTTCGAACCACTCGGGATCGCCGCCGCTTCTGGATGTCAGCAAGGTTCTTCCGTTCAGGGAGGTTGTTGCCTGCTCAAACAGGCATTCATCGGGTTGCGGCCGACGTCCGTGGATTTGTTCGAACAGGATCAGGTATCGGTTGTTGCGCCAGATGACCGCGCCGTCGCGGTCGGTTTGCCAGATGGGGTGTGGTGAGGCGTCACAGGCGCGTTGGGTTGCGCCGACGCTGCCGCGACGCTGGTGATTCAGGCATGTTACCCAGCAAAGCGATCCCCACCAGGAAATCTCGATCTTTTGCGGGTCATTGGCGGTTCTGGCCTGAAGCGTGAGCGAGCCGTGTTCACCGGGGCCGGGGAAGGTCGGAAAATCGGGAAAACTGTCTTTCAGCTCTTCCCTGAGATCATCCCACAAATGCGCGCCGGGCAGGAGCGAGAACCGCCGCATTGCGGGTGCCGTCGCATGATGCAGGACACCATCGTCGAAAAGCAGCGCCAGAGGTTCGGCATCTGTTGTTTCGCCCAGAACCGAGGGTTCCGGCCGCCGCGACAGGTATGTCACAGCTGACGATGCGGCAGCGATGGCGATAAGCACCACAAGAAGGATTTCAGCTGGGGTCAACAAGGCGGGGTCCTGGCGGTTCAAAGATACGAAAAACGACCCTCGACCGAATTGGTTAACACCGCGTTAACAACTGCCATTTCCCTTCATCTGCCGGGCAATCTGTGCGTTCTACGCAATAATGCGTTGATTTGCGCCAAGCGGGCCGGTTGATGCCTTTGTCTGAGGCTCCAGCACTTCGCGCGGCCAGATGACTTCCACGACGGCACCGCTTTGCGGATGTTCCGATCCATTTGCAAAACGCAGCTGCGCGCCTGACCTTTCCAGCAGCGTCTTTGCGATGAAAAGACCAAGCCCCATGCCTTCGTATTCGGGTCTGGCGCCCATGATCTGACTGACCTTGCGCTGCCGGACAAAGGGGTCGCCGATCCGACCGATCACGTCAGCGGGAAATCCCGGCCCGTCGTCGATGATCCGGACCGAGATGGTCTGATCGCTCCAATCCGTTTCAATCCAGACCGTGTTGCGGGCAAAATCCACCCCGTTCTGGATCAGGTTGCGCAGGCCGTGAATGATCTCGGGTTTGCGCAGGATCGCGGGCTGGTCCTTTGCCCCTGAATGACGGGGTGCATGTTGGCGTTCGACGCTGATGCCCCTGCCAACATGCGGTTCTGCGGCTTCGGCCACGACAGCCTCAAAGGGGGCCTGCCGCAGATGCAGGTCGTCCTTTCCGGCGCGCCCCATGTCGCGCAGGATGTCCCGGCAGCGATCTGCCTGATCACGGATCAGCGCAGCATCTTCTGCAAGCTCCGGCTGATCCCTCAGGTCGTTGAGCAATTCTGCACTGGCCAGCTTTATCGTCGCCAGCGGTGTCCCCAGCTCGTGCGCCGCAGCAGCGACCACGCCGCCAAGGTCGGTCAGTTTCTGTTCGCGGGCCAGGGCCATCTGGGTGGCGGCCAGCGCATCGCCCATTGAATGCACCTCTGTCGTGACGCGGCGCGAATAGGCGCTGGTGAATATGATCGCGATGACCAGCGCGGTCCATTGACCAAAATTGAACAAGGCCGGGATCCGCAGGATTTCACCCTCGCTGTTCACAAGTGGCACATGGCTGAGCGCAAGGACAGAGACAAGGACGATGGCCGCGGTACAGAGCAAAACGGTGGAGCGCAGGCTGAGCGTGGTAGCAGAGATGGTCACAGGGCCCAGCAGCAGCAGCGCAAAGGGGTTGTTCAACCCGCCTGTCAGGTACAACAGGAAGGCGATCTGCAGCAGATCGAACATGATCATGCCCAGATTTTCCCGTTCGCTGAGGCGTTTGTTCTCGGGGAATATGAAGGTCGCGATCAGATTGCCGATGATTGATACGCCAACCGCGAAATAGCACAGGCTTAGCGCCAGTTGCAGGCCGAACATGGCCTGCGCAACCGTGATCGCCACCAGCTGGCCGATAATGGCGACCCACCGCAGGAGGATCATGGTGCGCAGACGTATCCAGTTTGCACGCGTGCGCCCGGACAATGGGAGGATGTTGGCCTGCGTCATCAGCGCACCTTTTGTTCATTCGGTGTTGCATGTCAGAAGGTGTAGCGTAGGTCTGCACCCGATACTGATCAAGGTGCCCAATTGGCGCAGGAGAACAAGATGAACCGGATAATCGCCCTTTCCGCACTGGCCGTCACAGCGGTGTTTCTTGGCGCGACGCTATGGGTCGCGACGCGGGTGTCCGATGACGATCAGTTTTCCCAATGCCGCTCAGGTACCGTCGCGGGTGATCTGGGCGGACCGTTTGAACTGGTCAATGCACAGGGTGAAACGGTGACCGACGCGGATGTGATAACGCAGCCCACGCTGATCTATTTCGGCTATACCTTCTGCCCGGATGTCTGCCCGCTGGATGTCGACAGGAATGCCCAGGCGGTGGAGATTCTGGAAGAACGCGGCAAGATGGTGACGCCCGTTTTCATCACGATCGACCCGGCACGCGACACGCCGGATGTCGTGGGCGAATTCGCAGAGGCGATGCACCCCAGGATGATCGGCCTTACCGGTTCGGACGCGCAGGTCAAACAGGCAAGCCAAGCCTATCGCACCTATTACAAGGCGCATCCCCCCGAAGATGGCGAATACCTGGTGGATCATTCGACCTTCAGCTATTTTGTCATGCCCGAGATCGGTTTTGTCGATTACTTCCGCCGAGAATTGACCCCTGACGAACTGGCTGACAAGATGCAGTGTTTTATGGACAATAGCTGAGCGCCTGACCCTCTTTGCATTTGGATCAGTTAGCGCGGCATGACAGAGGCAGGGCGGACTTCATGACTGAACCCCAACACGATATCGGCCCGGACAAGACCTTGCTTCTTGTTGACGACGATGAACCGTTTCTGCGGCGGTTGGCCAAGGCGATGGAAAAACGCGGCTTCGAGGTTGAGACCGCGGACAGCGTGGCTGGCGGCTGTGCGATTGCCAAGGCAAGACCGCCGGCCTATGCGGTGATCGACCTGCGGCTGGAGGACGGCAACGGGCTGGATGTGGTCGAAGTGCTGCGCGAGCGCCGGGAGGATGCGCGGGTTGTGGTGCTGACAGGATATGGCGCAATTGCCACTGCCGTCGCTGCGGTCAAGATCGGCGCAACCGACTATCTGTCAAAGCCGGCCGATGCCAATGACATCACCAACGCCCTGCTGGCCACGGGGGACGATATGCCCCCGCCGCCGGAAAATCCGATGAGCGCGGATCGCGTGCGCTGGGAACATATCCAGAGGGTTTACGAGCTTTGCGATCGCAATGTCTCCGAGACAGCGCGGCGGCTGAACATGCACCGCCGGACATTGCAGAGAATCCTGGCCAAGCGGTCACCGCGCTGAATAGCGGGCTGTGACACGGCACTGCCAACTTATCTGAACGCGATTGATGTCGCGCCTTACGGCGCTGTTCGCGTCCTTGTGCGCCCGATGATCAACCGGGTGCGGGATGATCGATGGGCCCGGTGTCGCAGCGCAGCTTGTCGGCAGCGATGACCCGCGGAACGCCGAACCAAAAAGTTCAGCCGAAGCGAAACCGTTTCACCGCCTTCGCCAGGGCTCCGCGGCATACAATCTGGCAATGCCTCCTGTCCTGCCGCTATGAAAAGTTAGTCCAGCCATAACTTAAGAGTCCTGTCAGCTCGTTGCCCAGTTGCCCGAGGCAGGCAAACTTGTTTTCAGCCGGATCCTGGTCGGTGTCGCGATGGTGCTCCGCCGCGCGGTTATGCTGGTCCGGTCTTCGGTCATTGGCATCTTCATCGGTGCAATCCCGGGGGTCGGGGCGACTGTAGGCAGCCTGATATCCTATGAGACGGCCCGCCGTTTCAGCCGCCATCCCGAGAATTTCGGCAGAGGCGAACCTGACGGCGTTATTGCGGCCGAGGCTGCAAACACCTTGTCATTGCGCGCTCAGGACACACACCTGACCGCCGGACGTGACGGGAATGCTTCACGGTGAGCTATTTCGCTCGTTTGCAAATATCATATATATAACAGTGGCTTGTTTGCGCGTAGCATAGAAGCGTAATGCAATTTCGTCACCATTGGTGAGTTTTTTATTGCATTATGAGCGTTTGAAGTCGTAGTAAACCCAGGGGAGGCCGATGCATGAGCGAATCTCAGCGTCACGAAACGATTACACAACTTTTGACCGAGCGCGCCTTTGCCTCGGCCAAGGAATTGCAACTGATGTTCAATGTCTCGGCCGCCACCATCCGGCGCGACATCGACAAGCTGCACGAGGCCGGCGTGGCGCAAAAGGTGCATGGCGGTATCGCCGCGCTGGACGGAACGCCACGCCCCCGCGCAGTGTCTCTGCCGTTTATCGAAAACCGCGACATCGCCGTCGAAGCCAAGACTGCCATCGCCCATGAGGCCGGCAAGCTGGTGCGTGACGGCAGCCTGATCATCGTGCATGGCGGGTCGACCTGCTTTCGCTTTGGCCAGCATATCGCCAACCGGAATGTGCGCGTCTTTACCAATTCCATGCCGCTGGCGGGCTATCTCTCTGAACATGGCACCTGCCAGCTGACGGTGGGTGGCGGCGATCTGCACCGCGAACCGGGCATCCTTTATGACCCCGCGCGCGGCAGCTACGAATTCTACGCCTCGCAGTTCTTTGTCGGCAGCCTGGGTGTCAGCCCCGATGGCCTGTTGGAAAGCCACCCGCTGCTGGTGCGTTTCATCAACGACATGTGCGACCTGTCGAACGAGATCGTGGTGCTGGTCGACAGCCGCAAGTTTCGCGAGCGCCCGCCCAAGCTGGCGCTGCCCTTCGCCCGCGTCACCCGGCTGATCACCGACGACGGGCTCAGCGACCGGGACGCGGCGATGCTGGAGGACCAGGGCGTGACCTTTACCGTGGCCGAAACCCGCACAGGGGCCGCATGACACCGCTTCTGGAAATGCGCGACATCTCCAAGACCTTCGGGCCGGTCAAGGCGCTGTCCGGCGTCTCGCTGACCGCCTATCCGGGCGAGGTTCACGCCCTGATGGGCGAGAACGGTGCCGGCAAATCCACATTGATGAAGGTGCTGTCGGGCGCCTATGTCGCCGATGCGGGCGGCGAGATTCTGGTCGATGGCCAGCCGATCCCCACCGGCGATCCGAAACTGGCCCGCGCCCTGGGCATCGCGGTGATCTACCAGGAACTGGCGCTGTCGCCCAACCTCAGCGTGGCCGAAAACGTCTTTCTGGGGCGCGAGCCGTCCCGGGCAGGCTTTGTCAGCCGGTCCAGCATGGCCGCCCGCACCCAGCCGGTGCTGGACCGGCTGGGGATCGACTTTACCCCCGCCACCCGGGTTGGCAGCCTGTCTCTGGGCGAACGACAACTGGTCGAAATTGCCCGCGCCGTCGCCTCGGATGCGCGCATCATCGTGATGGACGAACCCACCACCTCGCTGTCCAGCCGCGAGACGGATCGGCTGTTTTCTGTCATCGAGGGGCTGACGGCACAGGGCATTGCCATCATCTATATCAGCCATCGCATGGATGAGATCTATCGCCTGGCCGACCGCTGTTCGGTGCTGCGCGACGGCGCCTATGTCGGCACGCTCGACAAGGCAGAGCTGAGCGCGCAAAAGCTGGTGTCGATGATGGTCGGGCGCGACCTGTCGACCTTTTACACCAAGGATCACGTCGCCCATGACGATGCGCGTCACGTTGTATTGCGGGTCGAGGGTATGTCGGATGGCCGTCTGGTCAGGAATTGTTCGTTCGACGTGCACGAGGGCGAGGTACTGGGCCTTTCGGGCCTTGTCGGGTCAGGCCGGACCGAACTTGCGCGGCTGATCTATGGCGCCGATCCCGCCACTGCCGGCAGCGTCACGCTGAACGGGCGCGAGGTCACGCCGCGCAGCCCGCGCGAGGCTTTGCGCCACGGCATCGTCTACCTGACCGAGGACCGCAAGGCGCTGGGCCTGTTCCTGGACATGACCATCGCGCAGAACATCTCGACCTGCGTGCATGAACGCGACGCCCATCGCGGCGGTTTCCTGAATTTCCGCGCCCAGGCCGATCGGGCCGCCAAGGCGATCCGCGCGCTGGGGATCAAGACGCCTTCGGCCCGGTTGAACACCGGTGCGCTGTCGGGGGGCAACCAGCAAAAGGTGCTGCTGGCCCGCCTGCTTGAGGCGCAGCCCGCCGTCGTCATCCTCGACGAGCCGACGCGCGGCGTGGACGTGGGTGCGAAATCCGAGATCTACCGGTTGATCGACCGTCTCGCGCGGGAGGGGATGGCCGTGGTGATGATCTCGTCCGAACTGCCCGAGATCATCGGGGTCGCCGACCGGGTGCTGGTCATGCGCGACGGAGAGATCGCCGGAGAAGTGCGCGCCGCGCCCGGAAAGCCGGTGAAACAGGAAGAAATCATGACCCTGTCGACAGGGGCCGCGGCCTGATGGCCCGCGTTGGAGGACAACAGATGAGCGATACGGCACAGACAGGCAGCGCCGCTGCCAATGCGGAACGGCTGAAAACCACGATCCGGGCGCTGGGAATGCTGCCAGTGCTGATCCTGCTGGCGATCGGCTTCGAGCTGATGACCGGCAAGTTCCTGTCGGTGAACAACATTTCCATCGTCACCCAACAGGCGTCGATCAACATCGTGTTGGCGGCGGGCATGACCTTTGTCATCCTGACCGGCGGGATCGACCTGTCGGTGGGCTCGATCCTTGCGGCCTCGGCAATGGCGGCGGTGTCGCTGTCGCTGGTGCCGGGATGGGGCATGATCGGCATTCCCGCAGGGCTGGCGGTTGGGCTGGCCTTCGGCCTTGCCAATGGCGCATTGATCGCATTCCTCGGCCTGCCGCCCTTTATCGTCACGCTTGGGGCGCTGACGGCGGTGCGCGGGGTGGCCCGGCTGATGGGCGACGACACCACCGTGTTCAACGCCGATCTGCCGTTCGATTTCATCGGCAACGGCACGCTGCTGGGCGTGCCCTGGCTGGCCATCGTAGCGCTGCTGACGGTGTTCATCTCCTGGCTGATCCTGCGCCGCACGGTGCTGGGCACCTGGATCTACGCCACCGGCGGCAATCACGAGGCGGCGCGGCTGGCGGGCATCAAGGTCGGGCTGGTGCTGCTCTTTGCCTATGGCATGTCGGGCCTGCTGGCGGGGCTCGGCGGCGTGATGTCCGCCGCGCGGCTCTATGCGGCGAACGGGCTGCAACTTGGTCAGGCCTATGAGCTTGACGCCATCGCCGCGGTGATCCTGGGCGGAACCTCCTTTGTCGGCGGGGTCGGCAGCATCTGGGGCACGCTGATCGGCGCGCTGATCATTGCGGTGCTGTCCAACGGGCTGATCCTGACCGGGGTTTCAGACATCTGGCAGTTCATTATCAAGGGCCTGGTCATCATCGCCGCCGTGACGCTGGACCGCTACCGGCTCAAGGGCGGGGCGCGCACATGATCGCGAAAGACCGGCCATTCATCACTACGGACCAAAGACCAACGACAACGCATAAAACCATGGGAGGATAACATGCGTATTCTGAAGACCTTCGTTACATCCGCTGCCGCAGCCGCGCTGCTGGCCACCGGGGCTGCGGCCCAGGACAAGAAACTGGAAAGCATCGGCATCTCGGTCGGCCTGCTGGGCAACCCGTTCTTTGTTGCCACCATCAAGGGCATCGAGGACCGCGCGAAAGAGATCAACCCCGATGTCGCCGTCACCTCGGTATCGGCCGATTACGACCTGAACAAACAGGTCAGCCAGATCGACAACTTCATCGCTTCGGGCGTCAACATCATCATGCTGAACGCGGTGGATGCCGCCGCCATCGCCCCCGCCGTCAAGCGGGCGCAGAACGCAGGTATCGTGGTCGCCGCCTTTGACGTTTCGGCCCCCGGATCTGATGTAACGGTGATGACCGACAACGTGGATGCCGGGCGCAAGGCCTGCCAGTACATCGTCGACGCCCTCGGTGGTTCGGGTGACGTGATCATCATCAACGGCCCGCAAAGCTCTTCGATCATCGACCGGGTGGCGGGCTGCCAGGAGGTTTTCGAGGCCAATGAAGGCATCAACGTGCTGTCGGATGACCAGAACGGCCAGGCTTCGCGCGATGGCGGGCTGGACGTGATGCAGGGGCTGCTGACCCGCTTTGACAAGATCGACGGCGTCTTTGCCATCAACGACCCGACCGCCGTGGGCGCGGCACTTGCCGCCAAGCAGCTGGGCCGGTCCGAGTTCATCATCACCGGCGTCGACGGCGCCCCGGTGGTCGAGGACGAACTGGCCAAGGAGGGCTCGCTGATCAAGGCTTCGGCCTCGCAGGATCCCTATGTCATGGCCGGTCAGGCGCTGGAGATGGGCTATGACGTTTTCATGGGCAACACCCCCGACAAGGCCACCGTCCTGCTTGAGCCAAAGCTGATCACCGCCGACAACCTGGCGGATTACAAGGGCTGGACCGACCCGCGCTGATCCGCTTCCGGGCGCTCCGCTGCGGCGGGGCGCCCCACCGAAATGACTGCCAAAGGACTGCTCATGCCGCTCGACACCCTCAAATCCGCTGTGCTGGAGGCCAACCTCGACACCGTCCGCCACGGGTTGGTCAAGGTGACCTTTGGCAATGCCAGTGGCATCGATCGCACGACCGGGCAGATTGTCATCAAGCCCTCGGGCGTGCCCTATACTGACATGACCGCTGATCACATGGTGCTGACTGACCTCGACGGTGCGCCGCTGGACAACCGGTTCCGGCCCTCGTCCGACCTTGACACCCATGTCGCGCTCTACCGCGCCTTTCCGCAGATTGGCGGCATCGTGCACACCCATTCGACCTTTGCCACCATCATGGCACAGGCCCGCCGCCCGATCCCGCCGCTGGGCACGACCCATGCGGATTACTTCCGTGGCACCATCCCGGTGACACGCGACCTGACCGCGGAAGAGATCAGAACCCGCTATGTCGCCGCCACCGGCGAGGTCATCGCCGAGACCGTGGGCGAGGGCGACCCGCTGGCGATTCCGGCGGCGCTGGTGGCCGGGCATGGCCCCTTTGTCTGGGGCCGCGACCCGGCCGAGGCAGTGCTGAACGCCATCATCCTGGAAGAGGTTGCCAAGATGGCCTGGCACGGCGCGGTGCTGAACGCCCGTCCGCCCGCCATCTCGGACGCCCTGCTTGACCGTCATTTCCTGCGCAAGCATGGTGCCAACGCCACCTACGGCCAGTGAGGACCGCATGAGCATCGTCGCCGGTGCCGATTTCGGCACGCTTTCCACCCGCGTCACCCTGATGGACACCGACAGCGGCGCCGTGCTCGGCTCGGCGGTGGCGCCTTATCCGCTGCACCGTTCGGAGGCGGACCCGCATGTGGCGCGGCAAAGCCATGAGGACCAGATGCAGGCGCTTTGCACCGCGATCCGCGACGCGGTGGCCGAGGCGGGGATCAACGGCCATGACATCGCCGCCTTTGCCGCCGATACCACCGGCTCCTCTGTCATTCCGCTGGATGACAGGCTGCAGCCGCTGGCCGACTATTACCTCTGGTGCGACCACACCGCCCATGGTGAGGCCGCCGAGATCACCCGGCGCGCCCGCGCCGAGGGGATCGAGGCGCTGGAGTGGTGCGGCGGGGTCTATTCGACCGAATGGGGTTATGCCAAGCTGCTGCATTTCCTGCGCCACAACCCCGATGCGCCACTGGCCACAGCGGCCGAGAATTGCGACATGATCGCCGCCACCCTCTGCGGCATCACCGATCCGGCGGAGATGCCCCGTTCGGTCTGCGCCATGGGGCACAAGTGGATGTGGGGCGACGCCTGGGGTGGCTTGCCGCCGCAGGAGTTTCTGACCCGCATCGACCCGGCGCTGGCGGGCATCAACGACAAGATCACCGGGCGCTGGGGCCATTCGCTGCAACAGGCCGGGGTGCTGTCGGCGGACTGGGCTGAACGCACCGGCATGCGGGCGGGCATTCCGCTGCCCTTCGGTGCCTTCGACGCCCATTGGGACGCCATCGGCACCCGCTGTGCGCCGGGCGATGTGGTCAACGTCGTGGGCACTTCGACCTGTATCATTGCAATTGCCGACGCCGATGCGCGCCCCGTGCCCGGCATCTGTGGCATGGTGCCGGGCAGTGTTGTGCCCGGCTTCATGGGGATCGAGGCGGGGCAATCCGCGACCGGTGACGTCTTTGATGCCATCGCCCGGCGCGCGGACAGCGACGTGGCCTCGCTCTGCGACGGGCTGATGGCGTATGGGCCCTGCGCAACGGGCCTGCTGCGCGTACCGTGGGACAATGGCGACCGCACCGTGCTGGTGCGGCCGGACCTTGGCGGCGTCACGCTGGGCTGGGATCTGCACCATACGGCGGCGGATGAAATGCATGCCGCGATCGAAGGCATGGCGATGCATGTCGGCCTGATCATCGAGCGGATGCAGGCGGGCGGGGCACGCTTTGACCGGATCATCAACGCAGGCGGCATCCCGCAGAAGAACGACGTGCTGAACCAGGTCTATGCCGATGTGCTGGGCCGCCCGGTGCATGTGCCCGAACGCTCTCCGGTAGGGGTCGGGGCCTGCATCTTTGCCGCCATGATCGCGGGGGATTTCGAGACGATTTCCGAGGCGCAGGAGCGCATGGCCCCGCCGCTGCGCGTCTTCACCCCGCGCGCCAGCCATGTCGCGGCCTACGGGCGCCTGACGGCCCTGTTCCGCGATACTTACTTTGCCTTCGGCGAAGGCCGATCCTGCGATATGGGTGCGATCCTGCCCACCCTGCGCCGGTTCCGCATGGGGCAGGGCTGACGGCCTGGGCGGTTGCCGTGACTTGAAATCCGACCAATCAGCTGCCGCGGTTTCGGGCTTCGCGGAGAGTTCCGGCCAGCCGGGCACCGCGCTGAAAACCGGGCTGTGACATCCATACACAACCTGTGCACGTACACCGACGGGTGCACCTTTCCGGGTCAGAGGTCGTAGCGCTTGAGCCTTTTGTCGACGATCTGACCGTCCGCCATCTGGTAGCCTTCGATGACGCCGTAATCCTGAAATCCCCGGCTTTGATAGTAGATCAGCCCGCCTTCGTTGTCGGCGCGGATGTTCGCGTTGATCCAGAGGTAGCCCATTGCCCTGGCCGCTGTCCGGGTTGCCTCGAACAGGGCCGAACCGATGCCCAGACCGGTCTGGCCGATCTGGACAAAGGTTGCGATATTGGCGGCTTCCGGTGGCAATGAGGCCTCGGGCTCGATCCATTGAAAGCCGACGATCCGCTCGTCCGCGTCGACAGCGACATGCCATGCGCTGCGCGGCGGGTCGAAGGCAATCCATTCCGCGATGTCCTGTGCCGTCACGGGCCGCGCAATTGCAGTGGTCCCGCCGGCGGCAATGATTTGGTTCAGCAGCCGCGCCATATCGGCGGTATCAAGTGTGAGCGGTGGACGTACCCTGATCATGACATCTGTTCCAGCAACGCGGCATGGCGCGCCTTGAAGGCAAGCCGGGTTTCGACGGCGGTGCGCAGGACAATATCCAGCCCTTCGGTGACCGAGGGGTCGGGCTGGCCAAAGAATTTTTTCGCCTCGGTGGCCGAGAAACCGGCAATTTGCGTGGCTTCCATATAGGCGCTGATCTTGTCCGCTTTCTTGATCTGTTTCTTGATTGCAACCGGCAGGGTCGCGGGCAGGCCGAAACGAATGTGGATCGCGCCGGTCAGGCGGTCGTCCAGCGCGCCATAGCCGGGTCCGACAGCCGCCTTCACGGGGGAAATCATATCCCCGATCACATATTCCGGCGCATCATGCAGCAGCGCGGCCAGCTGCCATTTGGCGGGGGCCTTTGGGTTCAGCCTGCAAAAAAGGGTTTCCACCAGAAGCGAATGTTCGGCAACGGAATAGGCGTGATCACCCTGGGTCTGGCCGTTCCAGCGGGCCACGAATGCAAGCCCATGGGCGATGTCTTCGATCTCCACGTCCATCGGGGTCGGGTCCAGCAGATCAAGCCTGCGTCCGGAAAGCATCCGCTGCCATGCGCGGGGCTGTTGTGCCATCGGGTTGTCTCCATCCAATTGACCATGTTGGAACTTTCTGTCCGCCACGCCGTTCTAACCGCGAAGGAGACGATCATGAAACCCGTTATTTCGACACTTTCAATGGCTCTGGTTCTGGGGCTTTCGGTGACAGCTGCCACTGCGCAGGAGGTCAGCGGGCAGGAGGTTTGCATGCCCGCCGATGAAATGAAAGCGTCGCTTGTGGACTGGTACGGCGAAACCCCTGTCGCCGAGCCCTCGCCGGAGGGTGAGCAGATGTGGGCATCGGATCGCTCCGGCACCTGGACCATGGTCAGGCTTCTGGCGGATGGAAACGCCTGTGTCCTCGCGCAGGGCGAAAACTGGATGGCCGGTGGCGATACGCCTGAAAAACTGGCGCAGCTTACCGACTGAGCCGCGGGATCGAAGCCTGTTGAGAACCGCATGAAATGATGCTACTCGCCCCTCTAAACAAGGTTTTAGAGGTGTTTCATGGCCAGCGACTATATCGTTAAAGACATTAATCTTGCGGCCTACGGGCGCAAGGAATTGGATATCGCCGAGACCGAGATGCCCGGCCTGATGGCATCCCGCGAAGAGTATGGCGAAAGCAAGCCGCTGAAGGGTGCGCGTATCGTCGGTTCGTTGCACATGACCATCCAGACCGCTGTGCTGATCGAAACGCTGGTTGCCCTTGGCGCCGATGTGCGCTGGGCATCGTGCAACATCTTCTCCACCCAGGATCACGCCGCTGCGGCAATCGCGGCAGGCGGCACACCGGTATTTGCGATCAAGGGGCAAAGCCTTGAGGAGCATTGGGATTACCTCGACAAATCCTTCATGTTCGAAGATGGCCCGAACATGATCCTGGACGACGGTGGCGATGCGACGCTTTATGTTCTGCTGGGCGCGCGCGCCGAAGCGGGCGAAGAGATCATCCCGGTGCCGCAGTCCGAGGAAGAGGAAGTCATCAAGAAGCAGATCGCCAAGCGGATGAAGGAAAGCCCGGGCTGGTTCACCAAGGTGCGTGACCAGATCAAAGGTGTATCCGAGGAGACCACAACAGGTGTTCACCGCCTCTATGATCTGCACAAGAAGGGTCAGCTGCCGTTCCCCGCGATCAACGTGAACGACTCTGTGACCAAGTCGAAATTCGACAACAAATACGGCTGCAAGGAATCGCTGGTTGACGGCATCCGCCGCGCCACGGACACCATGATGGCGGGCAAGGTTGCCGTGGTCATGGGGTACGGCGATGTTGGCAAGGGTTCGGCGGCGTCGCTGGCAGGTGCCGGCGCAAGGGTGAAAGTGACCGAAGTCGATCCGATCTGCGCCCTTCAGGCAGCGATGGACGGTTTTGAGGTCACCACGCTGGAAGATGTCGTGGCCACGGCTGACATCTTTATCACCACAACCGGCAACAAGGACGTGATCCGCATCGAGCACATGCGTGAGATGAAGGACATGGCCATCGTCGGGAACATCGGCCACTTCGACAACGAAATCCAGGTCGCTGCCCTGAAGAACCACAAGTGGACCAACATCAAGGAACAGGTGGACATGATCGAGATGCCGAATGGCAATCGTCTGATCCTGCTGTCCGAAGGCCGTCTGCTGAACCTTGGCAACGCCACGGGTCACCCTTCGTTCGTGATGTCCGCTTCCTTTACCAACCAGGTTCTGGCGCAGATCGAGCTTTGGACAAAGGGCGAAGAATACCAGCCCGGTGTCTACATCCTGCCCAAGCATCTGGACGAGAAGGTCGCACGTCTGCATCTGGACCGGATCGGCGTCAAGCTGAGCAAGCTGAACCCGGAGCAGGCTGCCTATATCGGCGTATCCCCTGATGGGCCGTTCAAGCCGGAACATTACCGCTACTGATCACCTGATCTGAGCGACAGATTTTTCAACGCCGCCCCGCAGATTGCCGGGCGGCGTTTTTTTGCCGGTTTTCCTTCATTCAGGCGCGCTTTCGCCATCGGGCTTTTCCGGCCGGAACCAAGCGGTCCGCGCAGCGGTTGGCTGATTGAATGTGTTCCAAACTGCAGGAGAACCTTATGAAACGCCTCACATTGAAATCCACCGTTGCCGCCATTGCGATCACCTCGGCCGCCGCTGCCTGGGCGCAGACGGAGCAGACGGATCTGAATGCCGATGCCCAGGCAAATGTAACTGCCGATACAGAAACGACGAGCACGATCGACAAGGCGCTGGAAGACACTGGTGACGCTTTGAAAAACGCCGCAAACGAAGTCGGCAACGCGGTTGAAGACACCAGCGAGGCGGTGGCGGAAACGGCCGAAGAAACCTATGACGCCGCGACGGATACGGCGCAGTCCACGGCAGAGCAGACTGAAGCCGAGGTCAATGCCGAAGCGACGGCAGAGGCCCAGACCGGCACCGCGGATGCCGATGCCGGGGCGACAACCGAAACCGAGATGGTTGACGGTTTCTCTGGCATGACGGTCGCCGATGTTGTGGGCCAGCGCGTGATCGAAGCGAATGGCGAAGACGTCGGGACGGTCAACCATGTCATCGAAAACGGTGGCGAGACCGAAGTTGTGATCGGCATGGGCGGCTTTCTGGGCATTGGTCGCCACGACGTTGCCGTTCCCCTTGAGCAGCTGACGCAGGGTGCCGACGGAACATTGCAGCTGTCAGGGACCACGCAGGAGGAACTGAAGCTGATGCCGGAAGTGGATCTGAACGCGGTCACGACGCTTTCGGACGACCAGTCAATCTGAACGATGACGGATGCGATTTGTAGGGAAACGGGGGGGTGCCGACTGGTGCCCCCTTCTTGCATGCGGGGAATGAACCTGGAATTTTCCCTTTGTCGACTTTCAATATATGGGTAGGGTCCGACCCAAGGTCAGGAATGGCTGAATTACTGAAGTCCAAGGTGGGAGATATCAAATGGGCAAACGTGACGAGTGGATTGCGAAATACGCAGAAGACCTGAAGACCAAATGTGGCATGACGCCCGACATGGATTTGTTGACCAAGGTGACGATTGGTTGTGGCCCGGCCATTTACAACGCCGATGCCCAGACCGTTGCAGCCGGCCAGGAAAGCGAGCTGGAGCTGGTCAAGACAAACTTCCTGATGAAAAAGCTGGGCCTGCCGGATGGTCCGAACCTGATGGAAGCCATTCATTCCGTCATTGAGACCTATGGCAAATCGGAGCGGAACAAGTACCGTGCAGTGGTCTATTACATGCTGACCAAGCACTTCGGGAAAGAAGCCGTTTACGGATGATTTTTTAGTATTACCAATAGTTTGACGCCCGCTTGGTTAAGCGGGCGTTTCGTTTTTGGAGGTGATTGACGAGATCATTTCGTTGATCGGATCCACAACTTCGTGTAGTGTCAACTCATCGGCCAGGATGGCCAGAACAGATTTTTATACGTGTGCCGGGGTAAAGGGAGCGCACGGGGTGAAAAGGGTTCTGGCATTGGTGTCAGAACCCTTTTTGTGTTTTGTCAGAACAGGGTCAGCACCAGACCGATAATCGCACAGCCAAAGGTCGCATAGCCGCTGTCGATCAGGGTCAGCCGGAAGGGGCGCCCGGGATATGCATTGTTGATCATGATCCAGGGGCTGATGAAGAACAGCCCGATGCCCAGACCGGAGACCAGACCTTCCATCGCTGTGTCGATACCGGACAGCGCGAAGACATGGCGCATCATGCCCGCCACCAGCAACATCGCGACACCGGAGAGAATGAAGGGCAGGGAAGATCCGTCGCCTTCCGGTTTGCCATTTGGCCCGACCTTGATGCCCACGGCAGCCATCCAGGGTTTCGCCAGCAACATGTACCAGACCGCGCCAAAGCCGAAGCCTGCCGCAGCCGCGATAATCACAGCCAGATATCCCATACCGATCTCCTTCTCACCTTGCTGTTGTGTCAGCGTCTGCCGGGTTCAGGGTTGCGTCTGGCCAAGCGTGCAGATGATGTGCCACTGATCCTCTGTCACGGGCTGAACCGACAGGCGCGAATTCTTTACCAATACCATATCGGCCAGCCGTTCGTCCGCCTTGATCTGATCCAGCGAGACTTTTTGTTCAAACGGGCGGACTGCCTTGATATCCACGCATTCCCAGCGCGCATCGTCGGTCGTGCTGTCGGGGTGTGCCTGCCGGATCACCTCGACAATGCCCACCACCGATTTTTCCTTCATCGAATGATAGAAAAAACCGAGGTCGCCGACCTTCATCTCGCGCATGAAGTTGCGGGCCTGGTAGTTGCGCACGCCGTCCCATTCTTCGCCCGCTGCGCCCTTGGCCACCTGATCGTCCCAGCCCCAGGTGTTGGGTTCGGACTTGAAAAGCCAGTAGCCCATCAGCCGATGACCCGGTTCCAGTGGGTCAGCGTGACCTCTGCGAACAGCCCGGCCTTCGCATAGGGATCATTTGCGGCCCAGTCGCGGGCGGCGGCCATGTCTGGCACGTCCAGTACGATCAGTGATCCGATCATCCCGCCATCATCGTCAAGCAGGGGGCCTGCCTGGCCGACCAGGTCGGTGGATTTCAGATATTCCAGATGAGCGGGACGGTTTTCGGTGCGAATATTCAACGCGCCTGGCTTGTCCTTTGCCATGAGAACAACAAACATTCTATTCTTCCTTCAAGGGCCGCGCCAACAGGATTGCCATGGCGCTGGAGACATTTTGCCTGTTCTCGATCAGCGCCGCAACCACGGCTGTGATCGGCAGGTCCAGCCCGGAGTCCTGGGCAAGGGCGTGGACCGCGCGCGCGGTTGCGGCCCCTTCCACCGTGATGCTCTGGTCAAACGGGCGCCCCTCGCCGATGGATTGTCCCAGCCGGTAATTGCGGGACTGGGCGGAGGTGCAGGTCAGGACCAGATCGCCAAAGCCGGAGAGGCCGGCAAGCGTATCGGGCTGCGCATCGAGGTGCCGCGCCAGACGCGTCATTTCGGCAAAGCCACGGGTCAGCAGCGCGGCGCGGGCGCTTTCGCCCAGACCGGCCCCCATTGCGGCGCCACAGGCGATGGCGATCACATTCTTCAGCGCGCCGCCCAGTTCCGCGCCGATGGTGTCGGTTGTGCGGTAAAGCCGCAGATTATCGGTTGTCAGAGCCTTTTGCAGCGCCTTTGCTGTTGTGTCGTCCGCGCAGCCAAGGGTCAGCGCTGTTGGCAGGCCACGGGCAATGTCGCTGGCAAAGCTGGGCCCGGTCAGGATTGCCGCTGTCGCCTGCGGCACTTCCTGAGCGATGATGGAAACCGGGCCAAGGCCGGTGCCGATCTCCATTCCCTTGCAGCAGGCCACCAATTGTTTGCCCGTCAAAAGTGCTGCATGTTCACGCAGCATGTCGCGTAGTTTCTGCATCGGTACGGCAATCAGCAGGATCGGGGCCTGCGCCGCCTCTTGCAGGTTGCCGGTGACCTTCAGGGACGGGGGAAAGCGGCAATCCGGCAGGCGGGCCGCATTCTGCCGGGATATCTGCATATCGCCCACATCGCGCGCCCAGAGGGTCACGAGGCCTTTGTTGCCCAGTGAAATCGCTAGGGCTGTCCCGAAGGCACCCGCGCCCAGAACCGAGATGCTCATGCCTTGGCTCCTTTCTTGCCGCTGCCCAACATGGGTGCCTGAACCCGGTCCAATGGCCAGCGGGGCCGCGCGGACAGGGTCATGTCATCGGGCGGGCGTGTCCCCGCCTGTTCGGCTGCCGCAAATGCAATCATCGCCGCATTGTCGGTGCACAGCGCAAGCGGCGGCGCCACGAACTTGGCGTTGAAGTGGCTCGAAACAGTCTCTAACGCGGCACGTATTGCCTGATTTGCCGCCACGCCCCCGGCAACGCAAAAGCTGCGTTCGCCATCGGCTGTATAGGTTTCCAGCGCACGGCGGCTTTTTTCGGACAGGACATCAACCACAGCTGCCTGAAAGCCTGCCGCCAGATCGGCCTGATCCTGCCGGGTCAGGCCAGACTGCTGTGCCAGCAGGCTGTCGCGTGTCCGAAGCACTGCCGTCTTGAGACCTGAAAAAGACATGTCGCACCCGGGCCGGTCCAGCAGCGGACGGGGGAAGGCAAAGCGGTTCCTGTCACCTGAGCGCGCGGTTTCCTCTATCGCGGGGCCGCCGGGCTGCGGCAGGCCGATCAGGCGGGCGATCTTGTCGAATGCTTCGCCGGGCGCGTCGTCGATTGTTCCGCCAAGGCGGTTGAACCGATCCGGGCCGGAGACCAGGAGAAACTGGCAATGCCCGCCGGAGACCAGCAACATGAGATAGGGATAGGCGACGCCATCTGTCAGCCGGGGGGTCAGCGCATGGCCCGCCAGATGGTTCACGCCGTAAAGCGGCTTGCCCGTCGCGGCGGCCAGCCCCTTTGCGCACATCACGCCGGAGACCACCCCCCCGATGAGCCCCGGACCGGCCGTGACGGCAATGCCGTCAATCTGCGACAGCGTCATATTCGCCTGTGTCAGAGCCTGTTCCACGCAGATATCCAGCTTTTCGGCATGGGCACGCGCCGCGATTTCCGGGACAACACCGCCATAGGCGGCATGAAGCTCTGCCTGGCCCAGAACGACGGAAGACAGAACCTGCGCCCCGTCCTCGCCAACCCGCACGATTGCGGCGGCGGTGTCGTCGCAACTGCTTTCCAGTCCGAGGATCGTCTGTGATGGCTGCATGGGCTTTCCGTTGCAGGGCTGTTTCAGGGCAGGTAACACTGGTTCATTCCTCAAACAATGGCCGGACAAGATCATGACCAAGCCGATCCTGTTGCTGACCCGACCAAAGGAAAGCTCATTTTGTTTTTTTGTCAGCCTGAGGCCGGAGATTGCTGCAAAGGCCCGGCTGATCGTATCGCCCTTGCTTGAGATCCTGGGCACCGGGGTGCAGCCGGATCTGTCCGGGGTCCGGGGCGTGATTTTCTCCTCTGCCAATGCTGTCGGATTTGCGCCTTTGGGGCAGGGCAGGGCGGCGTTCTGCGTTGGTGAGAGGACGCAGGCCGCCGCAGAGAAGCGGGATTGGAAAGTCAAACAGGTCAGCGCAACTGCCGGGGAACTGCTGGCTGACCTGGATATGGCGCTGATCGAAGGGCCAGTGATGCATCTTGCCGGTCGGCATCTGCGGATGGATATCGTGTCGGCATTGCGCAGCCGTGGTGTCACGGCAACTTGCGTGACGGTCTATGACCAGAAGCCGCTGCCATTGAGCGATGAGGCGCAATCCGCGATGGCCGGAACAGCACCTGTGATCGCTCCCTTGTTTTCTCCGCGCAGCGCATCACATTTTGTCGAACAGGCCGGTGATCTGGCGCGGGTCCATGCGGTTGTGATCAGTCCGGCTGTAGCTGCGGTGTTGCCTGAGGGCGCTTGTGCTTCAATCCAGGTCGCGCAGCAGCCAACTGGCCTGGAAATGCGGCGTAGTGTGGAAAAGCTGTTGGCTGATTGCCGCTTGGCTTGAAGCTGGTCGCGGTTGCCGGATAAGGTTGGCAGGTCTAGCTGGTCGGTATGATCAGAATCGGAAAGGTGGGGCAGAGTGGCGAGCGGTAAAAAGACAGGCACAACAAAAGGTCCGGCGGCGGAAACGTCCAAAGATGAGGCTGCCAAGCCCGCCACAGCCAGAAAGACCGCGCCGAAGACTACTGCAAAGAAGCCCGTGATCGCCGAGACCGCTGGCGCAACTGACAAGACAGCCGATACGCCGACATCCAGCGCCAGCGCGGCGGCAAAGAAGAGTGCCGCAGCGAAACCGGCCGCAAAGGTCGAGACTCCGGCAGAAAAGAGCGCGGTAAAAGCTGCGGCAAGCAGCCCTGCGGTGACGGCGCAAGATACCGCTGAGGAAAAACCATCGGCACCGGATAGCGATTCAAAAACCTCTGAGACCGGCAAGGCCGCGGCGCCCAAGGACAACTGGTCGGCGTTCCAACCGACCCGCGATGTGATTTCGACTACAACCGGGGCCGGATCGACACCGCCGCCGCCGTCGCCAACGGAAAAGAAGTCCGGCAGCATGTTCCTGCCGCTTGTGCTGGGTGGTGTGGTTGCGGCGGCCCTGGGGTTTGCCGCGTCAGAGGCGAACCTTCTTGGATTGCGCAGCCAGGGTGGTGATCTGCGCAGCGAGCTTGAAAAGCAGTCAGCCGAGATTGCGGCCCTGAAAGATGCAGCGCCGCCCCAGATCGACCTGAGCGGTCTGGAACAGGAAATCGCCGGGTTGTCGGATAATGTGCAATCCTTCGAGAGCCGGATTGCGGCACTTGAGGCGCGCCCGGTTGCGTCATCCGGCGATGGTGGCGGTGGTGATACATCTGCCTATTCCGCCGAGCTGGCGCAGATGCAGGCCGCACTGGAAAAACAGCGGTCCGAGATCGAGGGATTGCTCAAGAATGCGCAGAGCATCGAGGAGGCGACAGCCGCATCCGCGCGCGCCGCTGCTGTTCAGGCAGGCGTGAGCAAATTGACGGCTGCGATCGGCACGGGATCAGCCTATGACGGGGCTCTGGAGGCGCTCAAGGAAGCGGGCGTGAATGACTTGCCGCAACCGCTGGCCGACGGTGCCGCTGACGGGGTCGTCACGCTGAACAACCTGCAAAGCCGGTTTCCCGATGCGGCCCGCAGCGCATTGGCTGCAGCACGGGCAGGCGGGTTTGATGCCCAGGACACCGGCGGTGTGACCGGCTTCCTGCGGCGGCAGCTTGGCGCGCGGTCGGTTGAACCGCGTGAAGGGTCCGACCCCGATGCGGTTCTGTCCCGTGCAGAAGCCGCGGTGCGGGATGGCCGCCTGTCCGTCGCGCTGGAAGAAATCGGTACCCTGCCCGAGGAGGCACAGTCTGCCATGTCCGACTGGATTTCCGACGCGCGCCGCCGCGCCGCAGTCGAAGCTGCGGTCAATGACCTGTCACAAAGCCTGACGGCAAACTGAGGAGACCCCGATTATGCTGTGGTCATTGATTAAGATCGTCTTGTTCGTTGCCGTCGTGGGGGCCCTGGCCTGGGGCGCCGGGTTTCTGTTGGAAAGCCAGGGTGGCGTACAGCTGACCTTGCTGGGAACGGAATACAGTTTCGGACCACTGCAATCCGTCATTGCGGTGATCTTCCTGCTGCTGGCGGTCTGGGTGCTGCTCAAGATCCTGGCCCTGCTGCTGGCTGTCTGGCACTTCCTTAACGGGGATGAGACTGCGCTGACCCGCTATTTCGACCGGAATCGCGAACGCAAGGGGTTCGAGGCGCTTTCCGAAGGGTTGATGGCGCTGGCCAGTGGTGAAGGAAAGGTGGCGATGTCGAAAGCCGCGAAGGCTGACAAATACCTGAACCGACCGGCGCTGACCAATCTTCTGACCGCGCAGGCAGCGGAACTGGCAGGCGACCGCCACAAGGCCGAGGAAACCTATCGCAAGCTGGTCGCCGATGAGGCAACCCGGTTTGTCGGGGTGCGTGGGATCATGAAGCAGAAGCTGGCGGAGGGCGATACGGAAACGGCCCTTCAACTGGCCGAAAAGGCATTTGCACTGAAACCGAAACATGAGGAAACCGGTGATGTGCTCTTGCGGCTTCAGGCAGAGAAGGAAGACTGGGCCGGTGCCCGCAAGACACTGAGCATGAAGCTGAAGAACGGCCAGCTGCCGCGTGACGTGCACAAGCGCCGCGATGCCGTGCTGGCGTTGTCAGAGGCGCGGGAGGTCTTTGCAGAAGGCAACGACATCGAGGCACGCGAAGAGGCGATCGAGGCCAACCGCCTGTCGCCCGACCTGATCCCGGCGGCTGTCATGGCGGCGCAGGGGTATATTGCGCAGAACAAGCCGCGCTATGCCGCGCGGGTTCTGGCAAAGGCCTGGAGCGTTCATCCGCACCCCGATCTTGCCGCGGCGTTTGCCGCCATTGAACCGGATGAAAAACCGGCGGCGCGCATCAAGAGGTTCGCCGCGCTGACCAAGTCTCAGCCGGGGCATCCGGAGACCAAGATGCTGCAATCGGAACTGCACATCGCGAACGAAGATTTTCCCGCCGCCCGCCGCGCGCTGGGCAAGCTTGCCGAAGAAGACCCGACTGCACGCTCGGTCACGCTGATGGCGGCGATAGAACGGGGTGAGGGGGCTTCGGACACCATTGTCAAAGGATGGCTGGCACGCGCGCTGACGGTGTCGCGGGGGCCGCAGTGGATCTGCGACAATTGCCAGCACATCCATGCCAGCTGGAAACCCATCTGCGAGAACTGCAAGAGCTTTGACACGCTGGCCTGGAAGACACCCCCCATGTCCGAGGTTGCGATGCCGGGCGGCGTCCAGATGTTGCCACTGATTGTCGGCACTGCGGATGATCAGGCAGGCGCCGATGGCGCAGGCAAGATCGCGACACGCAGCGACATCGAGGATGTTGACCTGATTGTCGAAGGCGACGAACCGCGCGCGGAAGAGGACAAGCAGGCGTCGCCCTGAAACGGGCCTCGCCGGACGCTGTCACAAGTGACGCCGCGCCGATGCGCGGGGCGCTGGCGCTGCGTTGATATCAGCCTGACATCACCATACTGACTCCTGATTGTTTAATTGACATCAAATGTTCAATTAAAAGTAGAATTTCTTTCCGGTATTTCGGGAAATCGAGGACAATTTTTTCTAGAAATCCTCGAAGCGAAATAATACCAATGAGTTATGCATAATGTGAGGATAAGAATTCATGCTGAATATACAGTTTTTCCAATCGATAGACGATCTCTTCGAACTGGCTTTTTACGATCCGATTGACGACGAATTCGATGTTGACCTGCAAAACTGGTCTTCAACTGAAATCAACGTGGTGAACCCAATTACCGGGTGGACAACCTCGATTACCGGCAGCGGTTTCTCCAATCCTGAAGTGACGCTGACCGGTGTCGTCAACACGCTCGAAATCCGTGATCAGAACGGTGACCTGGTCGCGTCCTTCAGCAATGCCAACTGGGCTCTTGCGGCGTTCATCAACGCCATGGAGGAGATGCTGATCAATGACAATGAGGGGCCGTTCAACGACCTGCTGAACCTTCAGCCGATCAATGTGGACGCCAGTGCATCCAACGGTGCGATCGAGGGTTACCTCGACGGCGTGACCGTGCCGGTGACGGCAACAGGATCCGATTTCAACGATACGCTTGTCGGCGGTGACGGCAACGACACCCTGCTGGGCGGCGACGGATCTGACGAGATCCGCGGCGGAAATGGCAATGATTCCATCAACCCCGGCGACAACACCGATTTCGACTATATCTTTACCGGAGCCGGCAATGACACTGTCAACCTGGGCGATATCCAGGTCGGGTTTGTTGAGATCGACCACCGTGATCTGAATGCCGGGATCACTGCAACCATCAATGGCAACACCAATACCGGGACGATCAACAAGGGCGCGAACGGCACGACAACCATTCTGGATGTTGCGGGTACGATGTTCTCCGACGGTTTCCTGCTGACCGGGTCGAACCATGACGACACGTTTAATGTGACCGTGGCAAATGGCGGATGGATGTCGCTGCGCGGTCTCGACGGCGTGGACAACTATGTGATCAACCCGAGTTCCGGCAATGTGCGCATCGATTTCCGCTCCAACTCCGTGCAAAATGGCGTGAATGTGAACCTGGCCACCGGTGTCATTGCCAACGATGGCTTTGGCAACGCGGAAACGATTTCCGGGAACGGTTCTGTTTGGGAAATCCGCGGCACCCACTTCAATGACACCATGACCGGCAGCAACGGCAACGAAAGCTTTATCGGGCTTGCCGGGAATGACAACATCAACGGGGGTGGCGGTTTCGACCGGCTGCGGTTCGACAGCGGTGCGAATGTCACCAGCCTGTTTGTCGACATGCAGAACGGGACGGCCAGCGGTTTCGCCAACGGGGTTGCCCTGAACACGACCTTCACCGGGATCGAACATATCCGCGGGACGCGCAATGGCGACAACATCATCGGTGCCGATGGCGGTGTCCGGATCGAGAGCTTTCAGGGCAATGACACGCTGGCCGGTGGCAATGGCAACGACACAGTCGACGGCGGCACCGGCAACGATACGTTGAACGGTGTAGCCGGGAATGACGTCATTCGCGCCGGGGTCGGCAACGATTTGGCAGATGGCGGTGACGGTAACGATGCGCTGTTCGGTGATGGCGGGTTTGACACCATGTACGGCGGTGCGGGCGATGACACGGTCGATGGCGGTAACGGTGCCGATTCACTCTATGGCGGTGCGGGCAACGACCTGATCATCGGCTCCGACGGCTTTGACCAGCTTTTCGGTGAAGCGGGCAACGACACGCTTCAGGGCGGCAATACCAATGATTACCTCTTTGGCGGTGACGGGAACGACCTGCTTTTGGGCGGTCTGAACATCGGCACATCCACCGAGCTGCTGGACGGCGGTGCGGGCAACGACACGCTGCGGGGCGAGGGCGGGTTTGACCTGCTGCGCGGTGGCGACGGCGATGACGTGCTGGATGGCGGCAATCAGGCGGACAACCTGTACGGCGATGCCGGGAACGACACGCTG
>NZ_QBFD01000015.1:652379-652512 GCF_003335585.1 Sulfitobacter sp. DFL-14
GATCCTGGCCGGAAACGGCAACGACACGATCTATGCCGACAGTGGTTTTGACACGCTGAACGGCGGCGCGGGTAACGACCTTTTGTTCGGGTTCTTCAATGCGGATGTCTTTGTCTTCCAGGCGGGTCACGGC
>NZ_QBFD01000015.1:652522-653147 GCF_003335585.1 Sulfitobacter sp. DFL-14
TGACCTGCTTTTGGGCGGTCTGAACATCGGCACATCCACCGAACTGCTGGACGGCGGTGCGGGCAACGACACGCTTCGGGGCGAGGGCGGGTTTGACCTGCTGCGTGGTGGCGACGGCGATGATGTGCTGGATGGCGGCAATCAGGCGGACAACCTGTACGGCGATGCCGGGAACGACACGCTGTTTGGCGGTGCCGGGTTTGACCGTCTGTTTGGCGGCACGGGTGACGATGTGCTGAACGGCGGCGACGGCCCGGACGGCCACTTTGGCCAGCAGGGCAACGACACCATCTATGGCGGCGACGGCAACGACCGGTTCTTCGGCGGCACCGGCAACGATCTCATCCTGGCCGGAAACGGCAACGACACGATCTATGCCGACAGTGGTTTTGACACACTGAACGGTGGCGCGGGCAACGACCTTTTGTTCGGGTTCTTCAATGCGGATGTCTTTGTCTTCCAGGCGGGTCACGGCAATGACACCATCGGTGATTTCGACGAGTTCAACACGGTCGAACGGATCGATTTCAGCGGTCTTGGCACGATGAACAACCTCACCCAGGTCCTGAATGCCTCGGCCCAGATCGGCAACAACGTGGTCATCAACACCGGTGGCGGCAACTCC
>NZ_QBFD01000015.1:653157-660111 GCF_003335585.1 Sulfitobacter sp. DFL-14
GCGAACGGATCGATTTCAGCGGTCTTGGCACGATGAACAACCTCACCCAGGTGCTGAATGCCTCGGCCCAGATCGGCAACAACGTGGTCATCAACACCGGTGGCGGCAACTCCATCCAGTTGAATGGCGTGCAGCTTGCCGACCTTGACGCGAGCGACTTCATCTTCTGAGGAAGCAATCAGCCGGGAGCGCCCCAGGGGGTGCTCCCCGCGCTTTATTTACCTTTCCAGACCGGATCGCGCTTTTCCGCAAAGGCGCGGGCGCCTTCCATCTGATCTTCGGAGGCATAGAGCGCATCGACGGTCCTGAGCTGGCGCCGGGTGATCCGGTTCATCGCATCCTGAAACTTCGAATCCTCCGCGTCGCGAACGATTTCCTTGATCGCCGCATAGACCAGCGGCGGGCCGGACGCGAGCAGGCGGGCAAGCTCCCAGGCCCGGTCCATCAGTTGATCGGCTGGCAGGATTTCATTGACCAGCCCCCAGCCTTTGGCCTCTTGCGCATCGAACCACCGGCCGGTCAGCAGCAGTTCCATGGCAATGTGGTAAGGGATGCGTTTCGGCAGTTTCACCGATGCCGCATCCGCAACCGTACCTGAACGTATCTCGGGCAGGGCAAAGGTGGCATGATCGGCGGCTAGGATCATGTCCGCGCTCAGGGCAAGCTCCAGCCCGCCGCCGCAGGCAATCCCGTTCACGGCCGCAATCACCGGTTTGTTCAGATCCCGCAGTTCCTGCAGCCCCCCGAAACCGCCGACCCCGTAATCGCCATCAACTGCGTCGCCCTCGGAGGCTGCTTTCAAATCCCAGCCGGGGCAGAAGAACTTGTCTCCGCCCCCGGTGATGATGGCCACCCGCAGCGCCGGATCATCGCGGAATGCGGCAAAGACCTCGCCCATCTGGCAGGAGGTTTTCAGGTCGATGGCATTGGCCTTTGGCCGGTCGAGCGTGACCTTGAGGATGGCACCGTCGCGGTGGGTCTTGATCGGGGTCTCGGTCATGTTCAGTCCTTTTCAACGTCGCGCCGTAACAGGGCGTCTGCGGCGATTGCATCGTCCCTCGTACAGAGCAGAGGGTTTATCTCGACTTCCTGCAAGCCCTGGGCATGTGCCAGGACAAGGTCCTGCACCGCCATGACGGCATCCAGTATGCGGTCCATCTGCGCGGGCGGCCTGCCCCTGTATCCCGCCAGAATAGGCGCGATGCGCAGCCTGCCGATTGCTGTCAGGATAGCTTCCCTGCGGGCCGGCACCAGCAGCGAAACAGTATCATCCAGCAGTTCCGCCGATGTGCCACCGGCCCCCACAGTCAGGATGAACCCATGGGCCGGGTCATGCACAACCCCGATCAGCAGCTCGGCGATGCTGTCGGTGATCATTTCCTCGACCAGGTAGCCGTCAACCGGCATTGCTGCTGCTGCGGCGGCAACATCATCACCGCAAGTCAGGTTCAAGCGCACCGCACCTGCCTCAGTCTTGTGGGCGATGCCCTCTCCTTTCAGCGCCACCGGAAATCCGATCTCTTCGGCTGCGCTTGCCGCTTGCGCGCTTCCCTCGCAACGCCGGGATACGGGACAGCGCAGCCCGTGCTCGGCGAGCAAATTTTTGGCGTCTCCCTCGGCCAGCAGAACGGGGGCGGTGGCGGGGGCCGCCAGATGAACCGGATCGACATCGCTTTCAATCGGGAAGGCGGCATGGGCGCAGGCCATCAGCGCCTCGCTCAGGCCGCAGAAAGGGGTGATCCCTTGCGCCATCAGCATCTCTGCGACGTGCTCGGGCATCAGTTCGGGCAGGGTGGCGACCATGCCGTATCTCGCACCTGTCTGTTGCGAAGCCGCAATGACGGCCTCGATCACGCAATCCCAATCGGTGGGGTCGCATCGGTCGCTTCGGGGGAAATCGACGATCAGCAGCGTGATTGCGATACCGGGGTCGGCCATCCCGGCAAAGGCGGCGGTCATCGCCGGCACGTCCCGCCAGATGTAGGTGTGATAATCCAGCGGATTGGCCAGCGCGACACGTGGGCCAAGCACATTCCGCAGGGTGATCTTTTGCCTTGCCCCGAGCGGTGGAAAGTCGAGGCCCGCAGCGGTGCCGGTATCGGCCGCCAAGCTTGCCTCTCCACCGGAGCAGCTGATCGTGGCGATCCTGTTGCTTTCTAGCGGGCCCGCCACATGCAGCAGTTTCAGGGTTTCCAGAAAGGTCGGCAAATCGGCCACCCGCGCAATGCCGAGCCTGCGCAGCAGAGCTGCTGCACCTGCATCCCGCCCGGCCAGAGAGGCTGTATGCGAGATTGTCGCCTGCTGCGCCTGAGCCGATTGTCCCACCTTGATCGCGACGATGCGTTTGCCAAGGCTTTGCGCATAACCGGCCAGCGCTTCGAACTTGCGCAGATCCCCGATACCTTCGATATGCAGGCCCAGGGCCGTCACCCTGGGGTCCCGCAGTACCGCCATGCCGATGTCGGAAAGTCCACATTGCGCCTGATTTCCGGCGGTAATCACATAGGCAAGGGGCAGGGCGCGCGCCTGCATTGTCAGATTTATCGCGATGTTGGAGCTTTGCGTGACAATCGCGACGCCGCGTTCCACCCGCTTGCCGCCATGCTGATCCGGCCAAAGCAGCGCGCCGTCCAGAAAGTTGATGAACCCGTAGCAGTTCGGCCCGAGAATTGGCATGTCGCCTGCCGCCTGCAAAAGGGCGGCCTGATGATCCACGCCTTGCGCGTCTTCTGCCTGAGCCTCAAGAAAGCCGGAGGCAAAGCATACCGCGCCGCCCGCGCCGCCCCTGGCCAGTTGTCCGGCAATGTCGATGGTTGCGGCCCGGTTGACACCGATGAAGGCGGCATCCGGCGGGGCGGGCAGCGCATCGACGTCGGGAAAAACCTCCAGACCGGAAATGGTGCCGACACTGGGGTGCACCGGCCATAACTTGCCTTCGAACCCCATCTTCTGGCATTGCGCGACAACCGCACGGCACCATGCCCCACCCCCGATGACTGCGATGGACCGGGGTTTCAGCAGCCGGGACAACTCGCGTGTCATGCGCCCAATGGCCGCAACAGGTCGCGCGAAATGATGTGGCGCTGGATTTCCGATGTCCCGTCCCAGATCCGCTCCACCCGCGCGTCGCGCCAGAACCGCTCAATCGGGAAGTCGTCCATCAGGCCCATGCCCCCGAAGATCTGGAGGGTGGTGTCGGTCACCCGCGCGAGCGCCTCTGATGCGTAGAGTTTGGCAGAGGCGATTTCGCGGTTTGCCGGCAGGCTCTGATCCAGCCGCCATGCCGCAGCAAGGGTCAGCCAGTCGGCAGCGTCGATTTCGGTGATCATATCGGCGATCTGAAAGCTGACGCCCTGAAACTTGCCGATCTGCTGGCCGAATTGCCTGCGCTCGGCCGCATAATGCAGGGCGTAGTCGAAACACCGGCGCGCGCGCCCGACGGAGAATGCCGCAACCGTCAGTCGCGTGGCATAAAGCCATTCATTCATCACCGCGAACCCGCCGTCGACCTTGCCCAGCACCTGGGCGTCGGACAATCGGCAGTTGTCGAAGTAAAGGATGCAGTTCTTGTAGCCCTTGTGGCTGACGGAGTTGTAACCGTCGTGCACCTCGAACCCCTTGGTGCCGCGGTCCACGAGGAAGGTCGTTATCCGTTTCTTGGGGCCTTTTGGCGTTTCATCCACGCCGGTCGCGACGAAGACGATGAAGAAGTCGGCATGTTCCGCGCCGGAGATGAAGTGTTTGGAGCCATTCACGACCCAGTCGCCGCCATCCCGCACGGCACTGCATTTCATGCCCCGCACATCGGAACCGGCGTCGGGCTCTGTCATTGCCAGCGCGTCCATCCGCTCGCCACGCACGGCGGGAAGCAGGTAGCGTTCGCGCTGATCATCGTTGCAGGCCATCAGGATGTTCTGGGGGCGGCCAAAGAAATGGGTCAGCGCCATAGAGCCGCGTCCTAGTTCGCGCTCGACAAGGGTAAAGTCGGTATGGCTGAGCCCGGCGCCGCCGACCTCTTCGGGGAAATTGCAGGCATAGAAACCGAGGTCGATCACCTTTTGCTTGATCTGTTCGCCCAGTTCGCGCGGGACCTGTCCGGTCCTTTCGACCTCTGCCTCGTGGGGGTAGATCTCTTTCTCCACAAAGCTCCGCACGGTGGAGACGATCATTTCCTGTTCTTCGGTCAGTCCAAAATTCATTCCCGTTCCCTCACGCGATCCATTCCGGGGTCAGGCTATCGCTCTTGCGCAGTCCTGATGTGCAGACTTATGGTCCGACTATGCAGAGTTGGAATAATTCAGGCAAAGCCACCACCCGCATCGGAATCCTGCTGTTTGACGGGTTTTCGAACCATTGTCTGGCCAACACGGTGGAGCCGCTGCGGGCTGCAAATCATCTGGGCCGGCGGGTGCATTACCGGTGGGAATATCTGACGCTGTCGGGCGCCCCGGCAATCAGCTCAAGTGGATTGCAGATTGTGCCTGACGGACCGCTGAAGGATGCTGCGGGTGATCTGCTGATGGTGATGCCGTCTTATGGGGTCAGGACGTATCTGACCGACCCGGTGTTGCGCGGGCTGCGGTCCGCATCGGCGCGTTTCGCGAACATGGCGGGTCTCGACATGGGCAGTTGGCTGCTGGCGGCGGCGGGGTTGCTGAATGGTCGGATTGCCACGATCCATTGGGAGGAACTGACCGCCTTTGCCGAAGCCTTTCCCGATCTGACCGTGGCGCGGGAACGCTTCATCCTGGACGGCAACCGGATCACCTGTTCCGGGGCGATGGCGAGCTTTGACCTGGTGCTGCATCTGATCGTGCAGGCGCAGGGGCCCGCGCTGGCACTGGAGGTCGAACAGCTTTTCATGGCGCCGGGCGCGGCTCCGTCTGTTCCCTCGGTGACAGCCCGCGGGCGGCTGTCCCGCCGCGCGGTGTCGGTGATGCAGGACCACATCGAAACCCCCTTGCCCTTGCCGCAGGTCGCCGAAGCCAGCCGATGTTCGCAGCGCGCGCTGGAGCTGGCGATCCGCAAGGATTTCGATATGACCTCGCAGCAGCTGTACAAGGTGCTGCGTCTGAACATGGCACGGCGGCTGGCGGAAACGACCACCTTGCCACTCGCGGAAGTTGCATTGCGCTGTGGCTACCGAAACGCCAGCGCGATGACACGGGCCTTTCGTCTGCAGTTCGGGATACCGCCAAGCCAAGCGCGAATTTCAACCGAAGGTCGAACCTGATGGATATCGGCATCCTGACACATGGCCCAAGCCCGCGGCCCATGCGTTTTCACGGGTTTCTGACGCACGACAAACAACCCTTTTTTTGCCTTAATGCCGGAATCAATTACAGTGACAGCGCCCCTGTATCCGTGTTTGATTGGATGATTACAATGACCAGACCTATTGCTGACGACCCATTTGAGAATGTTCTTGTCGCCCCGGATTCTTCCACTGACATTGGTCCAGACATCGGTGAAACGCCAGGAACCGCCGGTACGATCAACGTTGGACAGACCATCGTCAACACGATCGACGTGGCGAATGACAATGACTGGTTCCGCATCACGTTGACCGCCGGTCAGAGCATTCAGATCACATTGAACGGGTCGTCCGTTGGCGGCGGCACCCTGTCCGATCCTTTGGTGCGGCTTTACGATGCATCTGGCAATCTTATTGACAGCGATGACGATGGTGGTGGGGGTCTGAACTCCCTGTTGAACTTCTATTCCGAGAACGGCGGCGATTTTTACATTTCTGCTGAAGCCTTCTCAAACCGTACAGGCACGTACACGCTGTCGGTTCATGAAGTCACGTTCAACCCCAATGATTCCTGGGAAGATTCACCTGATTTCGCCAGTCCGCTGCTCGACTCGCTTTCCTGGGATACACGGTTCGATCACAACGTGATCACCGTCTATTTCGGCGAGGCAGGTTACACCGCCGATGGCATTACATCCGAAGGTTTCAACGCCTATGAGCGGCAGCAATTCATGCGCGCTTTCGACGCGATCGAAGCCGTTACGAACCTGACCTTCAACATCGTGAACTCCGGTGACGGGGCCGATTGGGAATTGATCCTGGATACCAATGAACTGGATGGCGTCTATGGCCGTTTCAACCCACCCGGCTATGGCGGTGATGGGAATGACGGTGTCGGCCAGTTTGCCGGCAACCTCTGGGATCGCTTTGCCGGTGGCGACCTGACCGAAGGCGGGTTCGGGTATTTCACCATCATGCACGAGTTGCTGCACGGTCTCGGGCTGGCGCACCCGCATGATACGGGGGGCGATTCATCTGTCATGCCCGGTGTGGGTTCTTCGCGGGATGATTTCGGGGACTTCAACATCAACCAGGGTGTGTTCACCATGATGTCCTATAACCCGGGGTATCACACCGGCACGCCGGGATCGGCACCCGCCGATGGGACAGGTGACGGCACCGGTGTTCCCTATGGCTACGCCGCCGGACCGATGGCGCTTGATATTGCCGTTCTTCAGGGTCTCTACGGGGCCAATAATTCACATAACAGCGGCAATACCACCTATGTCCTGCCGACCGGCCTGGGCGCGGGTGTGTTCTGGTCGACGATCTGGGATTCCGGTGGCAACGACACCATTCGCCACAATGGTGCCGGGGCGGCCGTGATTGATCTGCGGGCTGCGACCCTGGCGGTCGAAATGGGAGGCGGTGGTTTTGTTTCTGCAGTCGACGGCACCCGCGGCGGGTTCACCATCGCGGCGGGTACGGTCATCGAGAACGCGATTGGCGGAAATGCAGGCGACCTGATCTTCGGCAACCAAGCCAACAACCAGCTTTCCGGCTTCGGTGGCTTTGACACCATGCACGGCGGCGCGGGCAATGATACGATCGACGGCGGTAACGGTGCCGATTCACTCTACGGCGGTGCGGGCAACGACCTGATCATCGGCTCCGACGGCTTTGACCAGCTTTTCGGTGAA
>NZ_QBFD01000015.1:660121-802743 GCF_003335585.1 Sulfitobacter sp. DFL-14
AGAACGCGTAACTTTGCCGACAGGAATTTGTCTGCGGCTTCACCTTTTTGAAATTCCCCCCTATGACAGGGGGGAATTATTTTTTTGCACTGAGCATTGAGGTTTATCGATGGTTCGTTCGTTCAAGACGCCCTATACCCGCCCGCAACTGGGAGCTTATTTCAAAGGCGTGATGCAGTACCATTATCGCGATGTGATGTGTAACAAGTCACCCTTGGACATCGCATTGTTCCTGCACCTGATCCATGCGGCCAAACCGGCAACCTATATCGAGATTGGCACCAAATTCGGCGGATCGGCCCTGCTGATGCGCGACATTGCCAAGATGTACGACATGGACATGAAGATCGTCACCATTGACCGAAGCCCGCCCGAGGTGGACAGCCGGTTCGATGGCATCCAGTTCGTGCAGGGCAATGTCATGGACATGGAAGGGACGTGGGCACGGAACAACCTGTTCGATCTGCCGCGGCCCTGGCTGATCTGCGAGGACAGCGCGCATACCTATGATGCCTGCATGGGCGTGCTCAGGTTCTTTCAAGAGCATCTGCACAAAGACGAATACCTGGTCATGGAGGATGGCATTCTGGCGGAGCTTGACCTGGGCGACAAGTTTGACGGAGGCCCCAGTCGCGCGCTGGAGGAATTCCTGGACAACAATCCCGGCGTTTACGAGATCGACACCAGCTATTGTGACATGTTCGGGATCAACGCCACGACGAACCCGAACGGCTATCTGCGCAAGCTGTAAGCGAGACTTGGAAAAACTGCCATGACGACACCGGAATTCTCCGAAAACATCAGGTTGATCATCTGGGACCTGGACGAAACCTTTTGGGACGGGACGTTGACCGAGGGCGGCATCTCCTATCGCGACGATCATCATCAGCTGGTTATTGATCTGGCCAAGCGCGGCATAATGAGCGCGATCTGTTCGAAGAACGAACATGAACGGATCGAGGCGTTGCTGAAGGAAAAGGGGCTGTGGGACTATTTTATCTTCCCCAGCATCGACTGGACGCCGAAAGGCCCCCGGATCAAGGCGATGCTTGAAACCATCGGGTTGCGGGCCGCATCGACCCTGTTCCTGGACGACAATGCGATGAACCTTGCCCAGGCCGAACATGTTAATCCGGGTCTGAACTGTGCCTTGCCGGACGTCATTCAGCAGTTGCGGGGCGCACCGCAACTGCGGGGCAAGGATGACAGCGGCCTGACCCGCCTGGCGCAGTACAAGGTCACCGAGAAAAAGGCCGAAGCCGCAAAGGTCACCGGCGGCGACACCGCGGCCTTTCTGCGGCAGTCCAACGTAAAGGTCTTTATCGAATACGACGTTGAAGCGCATCTTGACCGGGCCGTGGAGCTGGTCAACCGCACGAACCAGCTGAATTTCACCAAGAACCGGCTGCCCGACGATCCTGAGGTGGCCAAGCAAGAGCTGAGCAAGAGGCTGGCGCATAACACGACCGATGCGGCATTGATCCGTGTGCGTGACGATTTCGGCGATTACGGTTTTGTGGGATTCTACATGACGAAGCGGGTGAACAATTCACGGACGCTGGAACATTTCTGTTTTTCTTGCCGCACACTGAACATGTACATCGAACACTGGGTTTATGCATTCCTCGGCCGTCCGCGCCTGACCGTGGAAGGCGAGGTCCTGTCAGATGTCCATAATCCCGATATCGACGTGGACTGGATCACCCCCGCCAACATCGAAGACATGGACGCACCCAGTGCAGGCGCTGATCTGAGGTTCGATCACATTTTTGCGCGGGGCGGCTGTGATCTGGCGAGCCTGATGCATTACTTCACGCTGCATGCCGACAAGATCGTGGAAGAATTCAACGAACCCAGGAATGGACAAATGTTCCGTCGCGATCATTCGGCGTTCCTGATGCCGGCGCTAGAGGGCGGGCTGACCCCTGCCCAGATCGACGCGGCCGCCGACCTTGGTTACATGCCAGAGGACTTTCACAGTGACTTGCCGGACCTTGGCACGGGCCATGGGCTTTACTTCCTGAGCTTCTGGGCCGATGCGGATCTCCCCATTTACCGGCATCGTAAAACTGATTTGCGTGTGCCCTATTGGCTGATAGGTGCCCAGAACCACAACCTTATCGACCGTGCCGACCTGCGCGCCACCATCGCGAAGACCGATCTTCATAAGGAACGTCTGGAGGTTCTGTGCCGGGACTATGAGTATGAGGGACTCATGTCTCAGTCAGAGATGGAGCAGCGGTATGCAGCGGTACTTGACCGCCTTCCCGCAACGGCCGAGGTGGTGATGATCCTTGCGGCTGAGCGTGGTCCCCTGCATTTCAAGGACCCGAACAAGCCGTCACATCCATTTCATCAACGATTGAACACGGCGCTTAGAAATGTGGCACAGGGTCGGACAAACGTCATGTTGCTGGACCCGGCGGCGCTGATTGACGGTGCTGAGGATATGATCGACCTCAACCACTTCAAACGCGATGTCTATCATCGTATGTACCGCGCCATATTGGACCGCTTCACAAATGCCAAAGCTGCCTGAGCAGCCAAGAAGACTTCAGATCGGAAATCGACCAATGCCCAAGACCTTCAACAATCTCTTTCTGAGCATCGGTGCCATGAAAGCCGGGACAACCTGGCTTTATGCGGTTCTGGCACAGCACCCTGCGCTCCACTTTGCGCTGGAGAAAGAGATTCACTATTTCTACCACAAGTATGTCGACAAGAACATGCTGAGCGAAAAGTACCGGCTGGCAGAAGCAAAGAACCGGTACCTGATGCGGTATGACCCGGAAAAGGCGAACATTGATGCGATCCAGAAAAACCTGCATTGGATCAGCGCCTATCTGAACCGGCCGGTGGATGATTTTTGGTATCGTAACCTGTTCCAGATGCGCGATCGCGAGATTTACGCCTGCGACTTCTCGAACCTCAATGCCCAGCTCCCGGTGGAGGCATGGCCGCAAATTTCAGCCAAGTGCAACAATCTCAGGGTGCTTTATACCATGCGCGACCCGATCAAAAGATTGTGGAGCCATACCAAATTTCACCTTCAGATCACCGGTGCTGTGGACAACCTGAACACCTGGGGCCCTGATCAGTTCGACGAATTCGTGCGCCGTCCGCACATCTGGCGAAACGCCGAATACGGTCAGGTCCTGCGCACGATGCGCGAGGGGCTGGACCCAAAACAGCGAAAAGTCATCTTTTACGAGGACATCCACGCGGACCAGCGCGGCATGTTGCGGCAAATTGAAGAGTTTCTGGGCCTTCCGGCCTTCAATTACTCGCAGGCGATCCTCGACCGTCGGTTTACCGAAAGCGTCAAACACGAGATGCCGGCATTCTTCCCCGAGCTGTTTGCAGACGATATCAAGCGCATACGCTCGGAAATTGAAGCTGAAGGGTTTACCCTGCCTGCAAAATGGGGCTGACAGCCCCTCACCTTGCGGGGTTATTTATCCATCATTTCGCGGTGGTAGCGCCGGAGCAGAAAAAGTCCTGCCATCAGCGTGACCAAGCCGATCAATATCGGATAACCGATTGAAACATAGTTCGGATGATAGAACGGATAATATCCGTCTCGCATCATGCCGATGATATGGATGAGAGGATTGTACCAAAGATAGTTGGCGTATTGCTCTGGAACACTCTCAAACAAGAAGAAAACGCATGAGATGATAAAAAGCGGACGGTTCAGGATCGACCAGGCCGTCTGCCAGATCGGGTATGAGAGAACCAGAAAGGCATTCAACGTACCGATCCCGGTCGCCAAGAATACCAGCATGGTGTAAGCGGTGACGATCTTGGTAAAATCAAAGGTCGTGGATACGTTGGAGATCGACAGGATAAATATCACGACGATGCTCTGCACTGACAGAAGCGTGATCAGGCCGAGAAGCAGCCTCGCAATGAGCGCATCGATGAAAGTCACCCTGGGATAGGCCAGCAGTGCCTGACTGAATTTTATTGATTGGGCCAGCTTTCCCGACAAATCCATATACATCAAAAGCGGCAAGATGCCCGTGGCGTAGAAAAGGGAAAAAACAGTTCCCAGCGGCGGCGATTTGAAGCCAATGGAGAAAATGAGAGTCAGCAGTGCGATACCTGCCGCGGGTTCAAGAACGGCCCAGACATACCCGCCGGGTGAACGCCCGTAGGTGGTTGCAATTTCGCGAAGGATCAACGCCATGATCGCCCTGAAGGACGCAAAAGACGTTCGTTGTTCACGCAGAGTGGCTGTTTGTTCTGTCGACATCGGGCCATCCCTCCTGTCTGGATACCACCTGCGTTCTGATGTAACGGTACGCGAGATAAGGCAAGTTCTTTAGACAGAAAAGACATCTCAATGGCTGAACCCAAAGCGCAAACTCCCAAGCCGGCCGGAAATGCTCAGCCGAAAACGCCGAACGAAACATCGGCAAAGGCTGACAACCAAGCGGGCCAGCCCGCGGCCAAGCCCGCACCGGAAGCCGCGAAACCGGCAGCAGCCGGAACAGACCCGAAACCGGCGACTCCAGCACCTGCGGCCAAACCGGCCGGAAACGCTCAGCCGAAGCCGCAAAATCCTGCACCCGCGGCCAAACCGGCAGCCCCAAAACCGGCAGCCGGGGCCAAGGTTGATTCTGATCTGGCGGAGCCCGCGCCGCCGCGCCAGCAGCCCGGAGAGGCCAAGATCCCTGTTGGCAGGACTGCGATTCCCGCGAAAACCAAGGGGCGCCACGTCTTTTTGCTGTCTTCCTTTGTGTTTGTCGTACTTGTGCCCGCGTTTTTCACGGCTTTCTACCTGTGGACCCGGGCAGCAGATCAATATGCGTCCGACGTGGGGTTTTCTGTCCGGACGGAGGAAAAGAGTTCGGCAATCGAACTTCTGGGCGGCATAACGGAATTGTCCGGCTCCAGTTCATCAGACACGGATATTCTATACGCGTTCCTGTCCAGTCAGGAACTGGTCCGCAAGGTCAATGCCAAAGTGGATCTGCGCGCGATCTGGTCCCGCGTCGATATAGAACAGGACCCGTTCTTTGCCTTTGATCCGTCGGGAACGATTGAGGATCTTCAGGATCATTGGGATCGGATGATTTCGATCGTGTATGACAGCGGAACAGGTCTGATCGACCTGGAAGTTCTGGCCTTTGATCCTGTAGATGCGCAGAAAATCGCGCAGGCCATTCTTGAGGAATGTGATTCCATGATCAATGCGCTTTCCAGCATCGCGCGGCAGGATTCCATCAAGTACACGCTGGAAGAACTGGAAAACGCGGTCGAAAGGCTGAAGAACGCGCGCCGGACGCTGACGGAATTCCGCAACAGAACCCAGATTGTGGACCCCAGCATCGACACGCAGAACCAGATGGGTCTGCTCGTTACCCTGCAGCAACAACTGGCTGATTCGCTGATCGAATACGATCTGCTGCAAGACACCACGCGGGAAAACGACCCGCGCGTAACACAGGCCGAACGCCGGATTGAAGTGATCAATGCCCGCATCGCATCAGAGCGGCGCAAGCTGGGGCTCGGTGAAAATGGCGGCAGCGGCGAAGCTTTTGCCAACCTTGTCGGCGAATACGAGGGTCTGATTGTGGACCGCGAGTTTGCCGAACAGGCCTATACGGCTGCTCTGGCTGCGCATGACGGGGCACTGGCAGAAGTCCGCAAGCAAAGCCGATATCTTGCAGCGCATGTAAAACCGACATTGGCAGAAAAGTCCGAACACCCCAAACGGATCAAGATCATGTTGTTCCTGCTGCTGTTCAGCTTCTTCGTATGGTCGATCCTGTGCCTGGTCTTCTACAGCTTGCGGGATCGCAAGTAGGAGCGTCCGATGATCCAGCTGGATAACCTGACCAAGTATTTTCGGACGCGAAGTGGATATCAAACGATTGTCGAGAACCTGACGGCAACATTTCCGACAGGGGCGTCCGTGGCCTTGTTGGGCCGCAACGGTGCGGGCAAGAGCACACTGCTGAAGCTCATTGCCGGGACGATCCGGCCGACATCGGGCCGGGTACTCTCGACGGGAAGCATCTCATATCCTGTTGGCTTTGCCGGGTCATTTCACCCTGATCTGACTGGTGCGCAGAACACGCGTTTTGTCGCGCGGCTGTACGGGTACGACACGGACAGCCTGCTTGAGTTTGTGACTGAATTTGCGGAACTGGGCGGCCATATGCACATGCCCTTGCGGACCTATTCCTCCGGTATGCGCGCGCGCCTGTCTTTCGGGGTCTCCATGGGGATTCCGTTCGATACCTATCTGGTGGATGAAGTGACGGCCGTTGGCGATGGTGCCTTTCGCGCAAAATCGGCAGCAGTTTTTGATGATCGCATGGAAAGATCCGGTGCCATCGTGGTGACCCACTCACCCCCGATGGTCCGCCGAATGTGCAACAAGGCTGCTGTTCTCGAAAACGGGGAACTCCAGTTTTTCGACGATATCGAAGAGGCGCTGGAGTTGCACGAAATTCAGATGAAGCAGCCGCCAAACCGGTAATCAGTTTGCCAAGAGCCTGTGCAGCAGAGCCCGAGCCCGTTCATCAAAGACGTCTGGTGACCATTCGCGGTGCCAGACCGTTCTGATCTGCTGCCGCAGCGCGCGGTCGGCAGCACGCGCATTGTGAAGAAACTCACTTACCTGTTTGCCAGATGTTTCCAGATCGGAAGGGTCAATCTTGATGCCCATCGGATGCCTGTCGACCAGCGCATCTGCACCTTCGAAGTCGGCCAAGACGATGGGCAGCCCGGCCTCAAATGCCTCAAGTGTTCCGATGGGTGTTCCTTCGTAGCGCGATGTCAGCAGATATGCGTCTGCGGCCCTCAGCAGCGGGCGAACATCCTGCACCGGACCGATGCAATAGATCCGGGCGCATGTGGCTGCGGGGACAAGCCCGGCGATTTCGGCCTGGAACCTTTCCGTATCCGTTCCCGTACCGCACAGCATCAGATGGGTGTTCTCTGGCAGATGGTTCATGAGCCGCACAGCACATGCGTAGTTCTTTTGTCGGCCAGCACGTCCGGTCATCACGAGGGTGGGGTCCTTCGGGCGGGTGAATGGGGGCAATTCACCCAGGTCGGAACAATTGGGCAGAACGTGAATGCCATGCCGCGCCAGGTGACTTGCCCCGATCATTTCCCGTGCGCGATCCGCCATGTCCTGGGACAGGAATATGATATTGGTTGGCGGGCATGTCCGCATCAGGGCCTTTTCCAGCGTCAGGGACAGAAAGCTGGCGTAGGGTTTGTGCCCCTTTCCATAGGGCAATCCGTGAATGGTGAATGCGGTCGCACCCTTTGGCCGCCAAAGCCGCAGCGCCAATGCCATCCGCCCCATCAGAGAGGGAAACCGAGGGTGAATCCAGGACAGATCGGCCTGTGATCCGCGCAGAAATGCCAGAAAGCCCCGCCAGCCGCGCCACATATGTCCCAGCGACAACCTGCTGCTGAGACCGCTCAATGTGATGTGGCGGGTGCCCAGTTCTGCCAGCGTATCGTAACCGCCATGGTTGATGTCGCTGACCACCGTCACGTCCGCAATGCCGTCAAACGCTTTGGCGAGGTGGCAGATATGACGCGGCACGCCGGATGGAATGCCTTCTCCTCCGACGAGAAGCACCTTTGGAAATGGATCAGATCCGGCCAAGTGTTGCGGCCCCCCAAAAGCCGATGTTGCCCAGAACAGTTTGCCGGAAGGGCCCGATGCGGCGCAAACCCGTCAGCCGGGGCATGAACGGCGCGCCGCGCGCAGCAGAGAATTCATCGAGGATTTGCCGGTTCTCCTCTGTCAGCAAGCTGCGCGCCTGATCCAGCGCGACGATATTGCTTTGCAACCGGTCAGAGAAGGCACCGCGCAGAACGGCCAGTTTGCGCTTGGCCTGTTGTGCCAGGCTGTGGCCTGCACCGATCACGTTGGCTTCATGCTGCCGGTACAGCAGGCAGGGAGGCCCGTTGTCAAAGATGACCTGGCCCCCGGCGCCGGTGATCAGAAGGTAGAGCCACCAGTCATGGGCAAAAACGCGTTCCGTCATCTGCGCAGCGTCGCGGGCAAGACGCGCTGCCGCGGGATTGAGCAGGATCGCATTTCCCGAAGCAACGTTTTCGATCAGGGCATTGCGAAAACAACATGACCTTTCGATCAGGGGCGAGGGATGTCGTTGATCCGTTTCGGGCCGCCAATACCATCTGCGCGCGGCATAAAGCGTCGGAATCTCGCCGCTGTCCTGCAATGCTGCCATCCCGCGCGCCAATTTGTCCGGCATCCAGATGTCATCCTGATCGGCAAATCCGACATGGTTTGGATCGTCGGGAAGATCGCGTATCAACTGCATGAAATTGGCGGAAAACCCCTGTTCAGGGCCTGCTTTGACAACCACCTGTCCGGGGTGTTTGGCGGCAAAGTTCTTCAGAACCGATGGCGTATCGTCGGTCGAGCCATCGTCACTGAAGATCACGTGCCAATGCGGGTAGCTCTGTTCGGAGATGCTGCCGAGTTGTTCAGGCAGAAAGGCGGCACCGTTGTGAACACCCATCAACAGGGTCACATCCTTGGAAGGCAGGAGGTTATCGGGGGGCGTCATGTGGTATGTCCGTCCATTCCAGGGCCACGAATGGTGTAGATATTCGGGCTGAACTAGACTATCCGTGCCGCGGCGGAAAGCTCAAGGGAACACTTTTGTGGCAAGACTTTTCAGACTGAATTTGATTCGACGTTTTATTTCCAGCTATCGCGAAGAAGGACCAGGAGAAGCATTCCGCAAGGCCCGCACCTACACGGGGATGAAGCTGCGCAAACTGGGCGCTGGCACCATTGGCCAGACGGCGCAGGGGATCGCGCGATCTGACGACCAATACCTGCATGGCATTTGGCAGGACCTTGCCCGTAAAGAAGCTTTTCATATCATGACGGCCCCCGCGGTTTTGCAGAAACGTCGCCAGATTGCGATGATCGGTGACCTGAATTTGCCGCAGTGCCGAAAGTTCCGGGTGGAGCAGTTGGCAGCCTTCTGGCAGGGGCGTGGGGTCGATTTCGAGTTTTCGCATTACCAGGATGTTCCGCGCTCGGCGCGCATCATGCAGAATGCAACCCATTTGATGGAATATCGCCTCCAGACCATGCCGGTGACCGAAATGTTCCGGTATGAGGCACGGCGGTTGCGGCTGCCGGTGCTCTACGATCTGGATGATCCGCTTTTCTCTGTCTCTGCATATGAAACCTACCGCAACATGGAATCCGTCGGCGCCAAACTGAAGGCGCATTTCCTTTCGGAAGCGCCAAAGTACCTTGGCATGATGAATGGTGCGGACATCTTGCAGGTGTCGACGCCGGGCATGGTGGAACATACCGGGCTTTACACATCCAGACCTGTCCACCTGCGCCGGAACTTCGCCGATCAGGAGACACTGGATGCCGGGCGTCTGGCAATGGCGACCCGCCCCGAAGACGACGGCATTTTCCGCGTGGCTTTTGCGAGCGGTTCACAGGGCCACGAGATTGATCTGGCGGAAATCCTGGAACCGCTGGCCGCGTTCATCCTGGGCGATCCCAACCGCCGCCTGATGCTGATCGGTCATTTCAAGCCTGAACACCTGCCAGAGGGGCTGATTAAACAGGTAGAGACGACAAAATTCGGGACCTATGCGCTTTATCTTGAAGCGCTTGCGCGGGCGAATTGCGCGGTGATGCCGCTGTGCGATGATATCTTCAACCGGTGCAAGTCTGCTGTCCGGGTGCTGGATGCCTCTGCGGTGGCCGTACCTTCGCTGGTTGGAACGGTTGGAGATTTGGCCGCTGTGGTGACGCATGGCCAAACGGGTTTTGTTTGTGCCCAACCCGCTGACTGGATCGACGCATTGGAAGCGCTGGCGGCCGATCCCGCGTTGCAGCGCAAGTTGGGACAGGCGGCGCGGGAAGAACTGGAAACGCGCTGGCACGGGTCAGACGGTACGCATATCATTTCGCCTGAAATCCTGAAGTGGGTCGAGGCATGAGCGCACCCCATATTCTGCTCGCGAATGTCTTTTTTGCGCCGTTCTCCTATGGGGGCGCGACCGTGGTGGCAGAACAGATCGCCCATGCTCTGGTCGATAACCATGGTTACCGGGTGACCGCCGTTTCCATGTGCTGCCGCTATGACCTGGCACCCTACGTTGTGGTCAAGTCAGAGCAGAACGGCATCACCAACTACCTGATCAACGTGCCGGCCAGCCGCAGTTATGGTGAGCTTTACGATAACCCGAATGTCACGTCCCGACTGGCTGAGCTGATCGCGACGTTGCAGCCGGATCTGGTGCATGCGCATTGCATCCAGGATATGGGCACGGGCATCCTGACCGCTGCGGCAACGCATGAAGTGCCGGTTATTCTGAGCATCCACGACTTCTGGTGGATCTGTGACCGTCAGTTCATGATCAAGGTGGATCAGCAATACTGCGGGCAAAACCCTGTCCGGATTGAACAATGCAAAGGCTGTGTCGACAACTTCTGGGCGGCAAAGATGCGGTTTGACCACGTCCGGCAGATCGCTCAGAAAGCGGCGCGCATCACCTATCCCAGCAACTTTGCTCTGGATCTGTGCGAGGCTTCCGGTCTGGCACCTGGCAGCGGGGTGGTTTGGGAAAACGGGGTGCATCACCCCAAACAGGACTTTTTCCAGCGTCAGGCCCAACGGCGGGAAAAGGACAACCGGTTGAGTTTCGGGTTTGTCGGCGGGCCATCGCAGATCAAGGGTTGGCCATTGATCAAACGGGCGTTTTCCGAAGTCGATACCGAGGATTTCCGCGTGGTTCTTGTGGACGGGTCGCTGGATGGCACCTGGTGGAAGGGCCATACCTTCGACGATCTGCCCGGCGACTGGGAAGTGCATCCGAGATTTTCGCAAGAGAAGATGGACGATTTCTATGCTGAGATTGACGTGCTGCTGTTCATGTCACAGTGGAAAGAGACCTTTGGCCTGGCCATTCGCGAGGCGCTGGCCCGTGGCATTGCCGTGATCCAGACGGACAGTGGCGGAACAACGGAACATGGTGCGATTTCCCCTGACAAGCTGATCCCGATCGGCGCACCGGCAAGCCAATTGAAAACCCAGGTGAAAGAGGCGATCGACAGGCATCCGCGTGCGCAGGCAGTGCATTCAGTCGCCAGTTTTGACGATCAGGCGCGGGAATTTGACGCCATCATCAGGGATGTTCTGGCCGACGTCAAAAGATGAAGTCGTTTGCGTCCAGGTCCCCGAGGTCGGTCTGCACCAGACGGATTGAGCTGCTGCCTCCGGTTTCGATGATCACGTCCCAACCGGCCTGACGGGCGTTTCCCAGCACATCTGCGAAGGCTGCGAACCGGGACAGCTGCGAAAAGTCGATCAGTTCCAGCGGGTTTGTCGCATCGAAATCGGCGATGGTGTCATGGCCATGGTTCGCGGCGAATACAAAAGTATCGGCGTTAAAGCGGCCCATCAGCATGTCGTTGCCTTCCCCGCCGATCAACGTGTCAAAACCCGCGTTTCCGTTTACCGTATCGTTGCCGGTGCCGCCATCGAGGATGTCATTGCCGGTTCCGCCAAAGAAACGGTCGCCGCCTTCACCGCCCCAAAGGGTGTCGTTTCCCGCCTGGCCGAAGTGGCCATCCCCGCTGTCACCGCCTGAAATCATATCGTTGCCGGTGCCACCGAACAGGCGGTCGAAACCCGGACCACCCAGAAGTGTGTCGTTCCCGGCCTCACCGTAGAGGTTATCGGCCTGATGGCCACCGTCCAGAACATCGTCGCCGTCACCGCCGTTCAGCAGGTCGAAACCCGCGTTTCCGAAAAGGGTGTCGTTGCCTGCTTCACCAAAGATGCCGTCGACGCTCAGGCCATAGTTGATTCCGGCGCTGATCCAGTCGTCGCCATCCCCGCCATAGACCCGGTCAGGCGTGGCGCCGGACCAGATGGTGTCATTGCCGGCCCCGCCGTAAATCCGGTCGTATCCGGAACCGCCGAGGATGAGATCGTTTCCATTCCCGCCATAGATCGAATCCGCGCCATCGCCGCCGGACAGTGAATCCGCGCCGTCGCCACCAGTCAGGGTGTCGAACCCGTTTCCACCCAGCAGCAGGTCATCGTCGCCGCCGCCATGGATCAGGTCGTTGCCGCCACCACCGCTGACCCGGTCATCACCGGCGCCGGATTCGATGGTGTCGTTGCCTGCGTTTCCAAAGACGCCATCCGCATTTCCCGTCGTCCGGATCATGTCCGGCGTATTTGAGGCATTCAGGTCTCCCGGGCGGCGCGTCAGGGTCAGGTTTGATGCATTGACCCAGGCAGGATGTGTCGGCGCTTCGCCGGGCATTTGCGTCACGGAAGGGCTTGTCGGCGGGTTTGGTTCAGGATCCGTCGGTGTCGGTGTCGGTGTCGGTGTCGGTGTCGGTGTCGGTGTCGGTGTCGGGTTGGGCGCGGGGCCATCGTCATAGGCGTCCGGATCGGTCTCGATCCTGCCGCCGGTGATCAGGTTGAGATGGTTGAAGTCCCGTGCGTTCAATGACCCGCCATTGGCGGAGCGCACCTCGATCACCTCATTGCCGAGGATGAATTCCGCACCCCAGCTGCGCTGCTGTATCCGCAACCTGCCAATGCCCGCCAGCTGTCCGAAGGCCGACAGGTCGATCTGATCGTATTCGATCTGAAAGTCTCTGATGATATCGCGCGCGCCGTCCTGCGTCAGGATGAACAGGTCCGCGCCTGCACCGCCAGTCAGGGTATCCTGCCCGGCACCGTCCATGATGATGTCGTTACCTGCACCGGCGGCGATGTTGTCCTCACCGCCTTGCCCGGCAAGAATGTCGTCGCGCGCCGTGCCAGAGAGCGCACCACCCGATGCCTGCGTCGACAGGCTGGAACCGAGGTTCGGCAAGTCCACGCTGAACTCTGACAGATAGGGTGCGGTCTGGGTCGAGACCCAGATCCGCAAACCATGCGGTGTGGCCATGGCTTCAATTGCAGTGATCCCGTTCAGCGGGGCCTGCGCTGTTCCTTCCATGGTCTGGACATGCTGCAGGCGGCCACCGGGCAGCATCGCAAAAAGGCTGAGCCCGGCGTCGGTCCCTGCTGCGAGGATGTAATCCTGCCCGCTGATGGTCACACTGGTCACATGGCTGGCACCGGCGAACCTGGTGTCCAGGCCGTCCAGGATGTGATCCACCGGGCGCAGCCCGTTCGAGGTGACTTCAAGCACCGTCAGCGAATTGCTACCCGAGCTGGCGACGACGACGAATACACCGCCATCGAGCGTATGCGACACAGTCATCGCGCCAGGCCGGTCGACCCAAAGCCCGTCACTGGCGTCCACATCCGTGACATGCCGCATGACGTCGCTTGCGTCTTGCCGGAACATGCTGATTGTATCCTCGGCCCCATAGCTGACAAAGCCGTAGGTCTGCCCGTTGTGAACTGTTGTGACGATGTCCGTGGCGCGGGCATTGTCCATGGCATTTCCCTGGTTGATGTCTGACACGTTCAGCGTGCTGCCCGCACCGAATGAAAGATTGACCAATCCGCCGCCGCGCAGGGCGGCCAGCCCGTTGTTGCCGTCGCCTATCAGCTCCATCTCCGAAAAATGGCCAAGGTTCTGGCCATTTGCCGAGACATTGACCGCACCGTCGAATGCCGCCCCGTGACCGTCGGAATCCAGGCGCAGACCGTTGAGCGTGGCGCTGTTCAGCCCGGCCATGAACAATTGGGGCCCGTTGGCGGTTTCCCGCAGGACAAGATCGGTTGATTCGAGCGTGAGATAGCGTTCGGCCAGCGCATAGGCCCCGTCCTGCCGTGTGGCCCCTGCTGCCCCGCCGATATCAAAGGCTGTTACCCAGCCGCCACCCCGGGTGACGGCATAAAGCATCGTACCCCCTGCCGTTTGAACCAACTGCAGATCGTTGATCCCAACCAATGCCCCCTGCTGTGATGCGACCAGAGGATTTTCCACAGAAAAGACTGCACGTACCATGCCACCAGCTCCCAATTACCCGGTGCCATTCCTGGCAGTTGAACGTGGGCGGGGCTTGGAGCGAATGTGGCCATACCGGGGCTGATAAGGCGCATTTTAAAGGTTATCCGTTGCGTAAAATTTGGGTCAAACGTCCGCTGCATGGCGGCTTGTTTACCTTCATTTGCCAATCCTCTCGGCGACCGCAATGGAAAGACCCCGTAAAGGATATTTGGATGCCAGAGACTTCCCCGGCCCTCGCCCTGCCCTATCTGCAACCTGCGCAGGCGCAAAAGCATGTCACCCACAATGAAGCGCTGCGTATCCTGGATGCGGTGACGCAACTGTCGGTGCTGAACGCAGAACTGGGCACGCCCCCGGCGCTTCCGGCTGATGGGGATCGCTATATCGTCGCTGCTCCCGGCGCAGATGCCTGGGCGGATCGGGACCACAACATCGCATTGTGGGTGGACGAAAGCTGGCAGTTCTTTGAGCCCGGCACAGGCTGGCGTGCCGATATCGCAGGCTCGGGCGAGACGCTGCGTTTCGACGGTACGGCTTGGGTGGCGCCTGCCGCACCCGAGATCGACATGCAGAACCTGCCTCTTGTCGGGGTGAATGCCACGGCAGACACGACAAACCGTCTAAGCGTTGCGGCTGACGCAACCTTGCTCTCTCACGCGGGTGGGGGCCACCAGGTCAAGATAAACAAGTCAGCCGCCAGCGACACCGCCAGCCTGCTTTTCCAGACCGGATTTTCCGGGCGCGCCGAAATCGGGACCTCGGGGGATGATGATTTTGCCATCAAGGTAAGCGCGGACGGCACGACATTCGTGCGGGCCATCCAGGTCGACCGAACCACCGGCTCTGTCACCATTGGCGAGGGCGTGGGCACCCAGACACTTTCGGTCATGGCCGAGGATGCACCCAGCGTGCAGGTGCACAACACCGGTGGAATCGGCGGCGCATCATTCATCATGTTGGATGAGCCGTCGGGCGGAAACTGGAAGTTCAAGATCACCGGCGCTGGCGATTTCAAGCTGCGCGACGAAGCAAATTCAGAGGATGTTCTGAAGATCGACAAAGCGACGATGGTAACCAGCCATTTCGGTCCCGTGCAATTGTGCAGCTATTCCGTGGCGACCCTGCCCAGTGCCGCAACGGCGGGTGCAGGTGCCCAGGTTTTTGTCACCGACGAGACGGGCGGCGCTGTTCCGGCCTTTTCGGATGGCACCGACTGGCGGCGGGTCACGGACCGAACTGTCGTTTCATAGGCGGTAATCCCCGGCATTGTCCGAAACTTCGGCAGTGCCGCCACTCGCGCCGTGACATTCTCAGGCCTGCTTGCTAAAGGCAGAGCGATTGAGAATGACGGAGCAATTTCGTGGACTTTATTACTCGGAGCAAACTCCCCGGCTTGGTCTTGCTGAATCCACCGCGATTTGGTGACAATCGTGGCTTCTTTTCCGAAAGCTGGAATCGCAAAAAGCTTGCTGATCAGGGCATTGACCTTGATTTCGTCCAAGACAACCATTCGGTTTCTGCTGCTGTGAATACGGTGCGGGGGCTGCATTTTCAGTCCCCACCGCATGCGCAGGACAAGCTGGTGCGATGCGGTCGTGGGGCACTCTTTGACGTGGCCGTCGATATCCGTAAGGGGAGCCCGACATTCGGCCAGTGGGTCGGATACGAACTGACGGCCGAGAACGGGTTGCAGCTTTTGATCCCGGCGGGGTTCCTGCATGGCTTTGCGACCAGGGCACCGGATACGGAAATCATCTACAAGTGCAGCGATTATTATGCGCCTGAATGTGACGGCGCCGTGCGTTTTGATGATCCTGACATCGGGATCGACTGGGGGTTGAGTGGTGATGCCGTCCTGTCCGAGAAGGATGGCAAGGCCCCGCTGCTCGCCGATTTTGAAACCCCGTTCCAATTTGAAGGTGCAGCATGAAGATCATGGTAACGGGTGGTGCCGGCTTCATCGGCTCCGCTGTCGTGCGTCTTGCCGTGGCGCGTGGTCATGACGTCGTCAATCTGGACGCATTGACCTATGCGGGATGTCTCGAAAACCTCGATAGCGTCAAGGACAGCCCGCGTTACGCGTTTGAGCAGGTCGATATCCGTGACCGTGCGGCACTGGACGCGGCCTTTTCAAAACATGCGCCTGATGCGGTGATGCATCTGGCTGCAGAAAGCCATGTTGACCGGTCCATCGACGGACCCGGCGATTTTGTCGAAACCAACATCACCGGCACCTACAACATGCTTGAGGCTGCCCGTGCCTATTGGGTGACGGCGGGAAAGCCTGAGGGGTTCCGGTTCCACCACATCTCCACCGACGAGGTTTTCGGGTCGCTGGGTGAAACAGGCATGTTCACCGAGGATACGCCCTATGATCCGCGGTCGCCCTATTCGGCCTCCAAAGCGTCGAGTGACCACCTGGTGCGGGCGTGGCACGAAACCTATGGGTTGCCGGTTGTCCTGACGAACTGCTCGAACAACTACGGGCCGTTTCATTTTCCTGAAAAGTTGATCCCGGTGATCATTCTGAACGCTTTGGCGGGCAAGCCGCTGCCGGTCTACGGGCAGGGGATCAACGTGCGCGACTGGCTTTTTGTCGAGGATCATGCTGACGCTCTCTTGCTTGTGCTGGAAAAGGGCGTTCTAGGCCGAAGCTATAACATCGGGGGCGAGAACGAGGCCTGCAACATTGATATCGTCAGGAAAATCTGCGGTATCCTGGATGAGAAGCGGCCAAAGGACGCCAAGTACGAAGAGCAGATTGCCTTTGTCGAGGATCGTGCGGGGCATGATCTGCGCTATGCAATTGACCCGACACGCATCAGGACCGAACTGGGCTGGCGGCCTTCCGTCACGCTGGACGAGGGGCTGGAGCGGACCGTGCAATGGTATCTCGATAACGAGGACTGGTGGCGCGCGCTGCAGGCACGCGCGGGTGTCGGTGAACGGCTGGGCGTCAAAGCCTGAACCAACCATCGGAAGGAAGCCACATGACCATTCTTGTTTTTGGTGAAACCGGTCAGGTCGCGCGGGAGCTGGCCCTGCTGGACGGAACGAAATGCGTGGGGCGGGCAGGCGCCGATCTTGCTTCTCCGGAGGCCTGCGCGGCCCTTATCAAGGCGGAACGCCCCAGTGCCGTGATCAATGCGGCGGCCTTTACCGCCGTGGACAAGGCCGAGAGTGACGAGGCATTGGCAACTGTTGTCAACGCCGACAGCCCCGGTGCCATGGCGCGGGCCTGTGCCGACCTGGAGATTCCCCTTGTCCATATCTCGACCGATTATGTGTTCGAGGGGGGCGGGACCCGGCCCTGGACGACTGATGATCAGACCGGCCCGCTGAGCGCCTATGGCCGTTCAAAATGTGCCGGCGAGGAAGCAGTGCGGGCGGCAGGCGGCACCCATGCAATTCTGCGCACCTCCTGGGTTGTTTCGGCGCATGGAAACAACTTTGTTAAGACCATGTTGCGGCTTGGGGCCGAGCGTGATGTCCTGACCATCGTGGCGGACCAGATTGGCGGACCGACAGGCGCGCGGGAAATCGCCGCTGCCTGCCATGCCATCGCCGGACAATTGGCAGCCGATCCCGAAAAGACCGGGACCTATCATTTTTCAGGCGCCCCCGATTGCAGTTGGGCAGATTTCGCGCGGGCGATCTTTGACAAGGCCGGTGTGTCCTGCGAGGTCAGGGATATCCCATCATCAGATTATCCGACCCCGGCGGTTCGGCCGCTGAATTCGCGCATGGATTGTTCCGAGACGGAGCGCCGTTTTGGCATTTCACGGCCCGACTGGCAGGCCACACTCACGCATATTTTAGAAGACATTGGAGCATCCGGATGACACAGCGCAAAGGTATTATTCTGGCCGGCGGTTCGGGCACGCGCCTGTACCCGATCACGATGGGCGTCAGCAAACAGTTGCTGCCGATCTATGACAAGCCGATGATCTATTATCCTATTTCTGTTCTGATGCTGGCCGGTATTCGCGAGATCGCGATGATCACGACGCCGCAGGATCAGGATCAGTTCAAGCGGACGCTCGGCGACGGCAGCCAGTGGGGCATTTCGCTGACCTATATCACCCAGCCCAGCCCGGACGGGTTGGCGCAGGCCTATATCCTCGCCGAGGATTTCCTGGACGGCGCGCCATCGGCAATGGTTCTGGGGGACAACATCTTTTTCGGTCACGGGCTGCCCGAACTGCTGGCAGACGCGGATGCGCAGGAAAGCGGCGGGACGGTATTCGGCTACCATGTGTCCGATCCTGAACGCTATGGGGTGGTGGGATTCAACAAGGATGGCGTGGCGCAATCCATTATCGAAAAGCCGGAGAAGCCCGCCTCCAATTACGCGGTGACGGGGCTTTATTTCCTGGACGCCGACGCGCCAAAGCTGGCCCGGCAGGTCAAGCCGTCAGAGCGTGGCGAGCTGGAAATCACCACCCTGCTTGAGATGTATCTGGCCAAGGGCGCGCTGCGGGTGAACCGCATGGGGCGCGGTTATGCCTGGCTTGATACCGGCACCCACGCGAGCCTGCTGGATGCGGGTAATTTCGTGCGGACGCTGACCTCCCGGCAGGGTCTGCAGACCGGTTGCCTGGAAGAAATCGCGCATGATCTGGGCTGGATCGACGATGCACAGCTGACGGAACGGGCTGAGCTTTTCCGCAAGAACGGCTATGGTGCCTATCTGGCCTCCATGCTGAGGTAACGCAGGCCTGCGGTACCGCATTGGTTGTCGGCCTGCACATGAAGACATGTCATTTTTGACATGTCTTCATTTGAACTGTGGGTTTCAGATAAAGGGCCGCTGAGCGCTAAGCCGCATTTCGGGGGGAGAGCTACCCCTTTGCGCCCTGGCCGCGCGCATAGACGTCTTCATACCGCACGATGTCGTCTTCACCCAGATAGCTTCCGGTTTGCACCTCGATCAGCTCCATCGGAACCTTGCCGGGGTTTTCCATCCTGTGAACGGCGCCAAGCGGGATGTAGACGGATTCGTTTTCACAGACCAATTGCACCTTGTCGTCGATGGTCACCTTTGCCGTTCCGGCGACCACGATCCAATGTTCCGACCGATGCACATGGCTTTGCAGGCTCAGCGCGGCGCCGGGGGTTACCACGATACGCTTGACCTGGAACCGCCCGCCCAGGATCAGGGTTTCGAAAAAGCCCCAGGGGCGGTGATCCCTGGGAAAGGTATCGGCCTGGGGAATGTCGCGCCTGCGCATTTCCTTGACCACATTGCCAACCTCGGCCACACGGTCCCGGTGGGCGATCAGCACCGCATCCGGCATTGCCACCGCAACGATCCCGTCCAGCCCGAGCCCGACGATCTGTTGCCCTTCGTTTTCAGACCGCAATAGGCTGTCCTTGCAATCAATCGCCAATGCAGTGCCCTGCAAAGCGACACCATTTGCATCCGTTTGGGCATGTTGATGCACCGCTGTCCAACCGCCAAGATCGGACCAGTCGCCATGATGTTCGATCACGCTCAGGTTGTTCACCTTTTCCATGATCGCGAAATCGACGGAAATGTCTTCACATTGTGCCCAGGCCTCGGGATCCAGGCGCAGGAACCCCAGGTCGGGCCTGGACGCGTCGACAGCGGCCTGCACATGTTTCAGCATCTCAGGCGCATGGGCCGCATAGGCATCCACCAGCGTTCTGGCGGTGTACATGAAAATGCCTGCATTCCACAAATACCCGCCAGCCTCCAGCATCCGCTCGGCCTCTGCCAGCTTGGGTTTCTCGACAAAGCGTTTCAGCGGCACCGCAGTCGCCCTGTCCCCTTCACCCAGTTCGAGGTAGCCATAGCCGGTTTCCGGGCGGTCCGGTGTGATCCCGAAGGTCACGATCTGCCCCGCCAGGGCTGCCGCCACGCCGGATTGCACGCTTTCACGAAACTTTTCCGCCTGCGTGATGTAGTGGTCAGAAGGGGCGGCGAGCATCAGGGCGTCGGGGCCCGACTGCATCTGCAAAAGGGCGGCCGCCAGCAGCGCGGGCGCGGTGTTGCGCGCCTGCGGTTCGATGAGCACAGCGCCGGGATCAAGGCCCGCGTCGGCAAGCTGCTGTGTCGCGATAAAACGGAAATCCGAATTGGTCACGATCATCGGCGCGGCATAGCCTGGCCCCGACAACCGCGTGGTCGACTGCTGGTACAGGCTGCCCTCACCGATCAGGGCGATGAACTGCTTGGGGAAACTCTTGCGGGACACGGGCCAAAGCCGCGTTCCCGAGCCTCCGCAAAGGATAACCGGGGTGATCTCCTGTGCTGTCATCGCATCGTCCTCGTCGTTGTTCCGGGCGACCTTAACCCGCCCAAAGCGGCGGGAATATGGCGCGGGGAGCGGCCTGTGGAATTTGTTGCCAACTGCGGTTTTCTGACTCTGGACTGTTTACGCATGGGAAACAATCGGGGGGTGCGGTTGGCGATCAACAATCAGCAGGCGCGCCTTTTCGGTGACCCGGGGTCTTGATCCTAGAGCCTGGCCAATTCCCTGATCGCCTCGGGCAGCGGGTAGTGATGATTGCCGACGAAGAGCCCATTGGCGTCGATGTAATCGGCATTCGCCAGCACCCGGTGAATTTCGTGGTCGATGTGTTGCATGACCTCGTTCTTGGCAAAGTTTCCGGCCACGATGGGACGGCACTCAAAGCCCTTTTCCCCCAATTCGCGGACCAGTTGCGCCCGTGTCCCGGCGTGTTCCTCCCGCAGGACCAGCGAAAAGCCGAACCAGCTTGATTTGCCGATCTCGCGCTGGATCATGAAGCGCGGATGCCCTTCAAGCGCTTCCTGCAGCAGCGCGCCATTGGCTTGCCGGCCTTCGACCAGCCCCGGCAGCTTCCTGATCTGCTCCCGCCCCAGCGCGCCGGACATTTCCAGCGGTCGCAGGTTGTACCCCGGCAGGACAAAGCGAAAGCTCTCTTCAAAGGGATCGTCCGATTTTTCACCCGTGACGTGGTTGAACTTGGGCAGGTTCCGGGTCCAGCCATGGGCCCGCAGGGACAGCATGACGTGATACAACTCCTCGTCATCGGTCACGACCATGCCGCCTTCCATGGTCGAGATGTGGTGCGAGAAGAAGGACGAATAGCTGCCCATCACGCCGAAGGTGCCTGCCTGCTTGCCGTCAAAGGTAGCACCCATGGATTCGCAATTGTCCTCGACCATCACGATGCCGCGCGGTTCTGTCAGGGCTTTGAGCCGGGCAAAGTCATTGGGGTTGCCCAGCAGGTTCACCACCATCAGCGCGCGCGTCTTGTCGGTGATCGCGGCCTCCAGCGCATCAAGGTCGTAGTTCAGCGTTTCGCGGTCGATGTCCACGAACTTGAGTCGCAGGCCGTATTGCGACAGGGGATAATAGGTGGTGGACCAGCTGACCGCAGGCACGATCACCTCGTCCCCCCGGCTCAGTTTCAGCGCGGCGTTCCTGGTGTAGAACAGCGCCGCCGTCATCAGCAGGTTTGCGGAAGACCCAGAATTGACCATGACCGCGAACTTCGAGCCGAAGAGATCGGCGAATTCTTCCTCATAGGCGCGGACTTCTGGCCCCATGGAGAACATGTCGGATTTGATCACCCGGTCGATGGCGGCATATTCCGCGTCGTCCCAGGAGGACGTGGCAAGGGGGTAGGTAAAGCTCATGACGCATGGTGCTCCAGGTAATGGCGGTAGGTCTTTGCGATCCCGTCGCGCAATGTGGTCGGGGCCTGCCAGCCCCAGGCAGTTTGCCGGTCGGTGGCGCAGAGTTTCTGTTTCATGCCGACAGGGCGGGACAGGTCGTGGGTGAATGTCCCCTGCCAGCCGATCACCCCGGCGACGGTTGCGTAATAATCGTTGATCGAATGATCATGACCCAGCCCGATGTTCATGGCACCGGGGAGGCTGGCCGGATCCTGCACCGCTTTCCAGACGGCATCGGCCAGATCTCCCGCATACATGAACTCGCGCCGCGCGGTGCCATCGCCCCAGATTTCGACCGTGTCGGCCCCGGTCTGTTTTGCCTCATGCACCTTGTGGATGATCGCCGGCAGCAGGTGCGAGGCTTTGGGGTCAAACTTGTCATATGGCCCATAGAGGTTGCAGGGGATCAGCGTCTTGTACTGCGCTTCGGGGTCTTCAGCGCGGATATAGTCGCAGAGTTTCATCGCCATGATCTTGGCAATGGCATAGCCTTCGTTGGTGGGTTCCAGCGGACCGGTAAGGATGCTCTCCTCCCGCAGGGGGTTCTGCCCCTGTGCGGGATACATGCAGGTCGAGGCGAGGTTGATCAGCCGTGACACCCCGGCGGCGCGGGCCCCCATGATGACATTGCGCCCGATGGCGATGTTCTGTTCCAGGAATGCCACCGGATGCGCCATATTCGCCTGGATGCCGCCCACGCGCCCGGCTGCATGGACGATCACGTCGGGCTGCTGTGCGGCGATGTAATCGGCGGTCTGGCGGGCATCGGTCAGATCCACCTCGGCGGAGCCGGGGGCCAGCACCTGCCAACCGGACGCGGCCGCATGTTCGCGGATGTTGCGGCCCACCATGCCACCGCCACCGGTGAGAAAGAGCTTGCCTGCCACCGCTCAGTCCTCGCGCGACATCTGCGGATCGTAGCCGTGATCCTTCAGCACCCGTTCGCGCTGGGCGTTGCGCAGGTCGTTTGCGACCATTTCGGCACACATCTCCTGCGCGGTGATCTGGGGCACCCAGCCCAGCTTGGCCTTGGCCTTGGAGGGATCACCCAGCAGCGTTTCCACCTCTGCCGGGCGGAAATAGCGCGGATCGATGCGGAAAATCACGTCCCCCTCGCGCAGTGCCGGGGCCTTGTCGCCGGTGATTTTGTCGACGATGCCGATCTCCTCCACGCCGCTGCCTTCGAACCGCAGGGTCAGGCCCAGTTCAGCCGCCGACCATTCGATGAACTGGCGCACGGAATACTGGACGCCGGTGGCGATCACATAGTCCTCGGGCCTGTCCTGCTGCAACATCATCCACTGCATGCGCACATAGTCCTTGGCATGCCCCCAGTCGCGCAGGGCATCGATGTTGCCCATGTAGAGGCAGGGTTCCAGCCCCTGTGCGATGTTCGACAGGCCGCGTGTGATCTTGCGGGTGACAAAGGTCTCGCCCCGGCGCGGGCTTTCGTGATTGAACAGGATGCCGTTGCAGGCATACATTCCATAGGCCTCCCGGTAATTCACCGTGATCCAATAGGCGTACATCTTGGCCACGGCATAGGGGCTGCGGGGGTGAAACGGTGTTGTTTCGGTCTGCGGCGTTTCCTGGACGAGGCCATAAAGCTCCGACGTCGACGCCTGATAAAACCGCGTCTTCTGATCCATCTTGAGGAACCGGATCGCCTCCAGCAGGCGCAGCGCTCCGGTGGCATCTACATCAGCGGTATATTCCGGAGCTTCAAAGCTGACCGCGACATGGCTTTGCGCGCCAAGATTGTAGACCTCATCGGGCTGCACCTCGGCCAGGATGCGGGTCAGATTCGAGGTGTCAGTCAGATCGCCGTAATGCAGATGAAAGTTGCGGTTCCGCTCGTGCGGATCCTGAAAGATGTGGTCGATCCGCTGGGTGTTGAACAGGGATGCGCGGCGCTTGATCCCGTGCACTTCATAGCCTTTTTCCAGCAGGAGTTCGGCCAGGTAAGAGCCGTCCTGCCCTGTGACGCCGGTGATGAGTGCTTTTTTCATGTAACTTTCCTGCCGTAACTTTCTGTCCTTCTATGTCATCAGATGGCATAGGCCAATACGCTCGGCATTGACGATGCCTGACAGCCGGTGTTCGGTGTGTCCAACTAAAGGAGCCGTCTCATGTATGTAATCGACCCGCCCAAGCAGGCCAGCCTTGCCGTGCAGGGAAGCGAAAACCGGTTTCCGATCCGGCGGATATTCTGCGTCGGTCGAAACTACGAAGCGCATGCCCGCGAGATGGGCAAGGACCCGACGCGCGAGGCGCCGTTCTTTTTCACAAAGCCCGCGGATGCCGCATTGGATACGCCCTGCACGATCCCCTATCCGCCGCTGACCGAGAACCTGCATTACGAAATCGAATTGATCATCGCCATCGGCAAGGGCGGCGTGCGGATCGCCGAGGCTGATGTGATGGATCATGTCTGGGGTGCTTCCGTGGGTCTGGACATGACGCGCCGCGATCTGCAGGGCGAGGCCAAGGAGATGGGCCGCCCCTGGGACTGGGGCAAGGCATTCGACAAATCCGCGCCGATTGCCCCGATCAAACCATTGGCGGAGGTCCCCAGTGTCGAAAAGGGGCGCATCTGGCTGGCGGTGAACGGCAAGGTTCGGCAGGACGCGGACCTTTCCGACCTGATCTGGTCAGTACGTGAACATGTCTCGATCCTGAGCCATTCCATGGCCCTGGCACCCGGCGACGTGATCATGACCGGCACACCCGCTGGCGTGGGGGCCGTTGTTACCGGTGACGTGATCACCGGCGGTGTCGAAGGCGTCGGCGAGCTGGAAGTCACCATCGGGCCGCGCGCATGAGCGATCTTGTCCTGCATAATTATTTTCGGTCCTCCACTTCTGTCCGTGTCCGGGCCGCGCTGAACCTCAAGGGGCTCAGCTATGACTACGTCCCGCTTTCCCTGCTGAAGGGGGAACAGGCCAGCGCCGAACATCTGGCGCTGAATCCGTCGGGGCTGGTCCCGACGCTGGTCACGCCGCAGGGCGCGCTGCCGCAATCTCTGGCGATCCTCGAATGGCTGGACGAGGTGCATCCGGAGCCGCCGCTGTTGCCGGCTGACCCATGGGGCAGGGCGCGGGTGCGCAGCCTGTCGCAGATCGTCGCGCTGGACATCCACCCGGTCAACAACCTGCGCATCCTCCAGCATCTGGAGGCTGAATTCGGCGTGGACGCAGCGGGCAAGGCGGCCTGGTTCCGCAAGTGGGCCGGGGCGGGCATGCAGGCGCTTGAGGCGCGGCTGGCCGCCGAGCCTGAGACAGGAAAGTTCTGCCATGGCGATACTGTTGGACTGGCCGATCTGTGCCTCTACGCCCAGGTCCTGAACAACGCGCGCTTTGAGGTCGACATGAGCAACTGTCCGACCATCCAGAGGATTCACGACAATTGCATGGCGATCCCCGCGCTGGAACAGGCCACGCCGCCGAACCAGCCGGATGCTTCAACGTCCCGCCTTTGACCAAAGGCAGATCACATCGCCAATGTCCCGGGAGCGCGTAGCGCGGCAGGGTATTGGCGATGCAATATCAAGGCGGGGCGTCCTATCTGATCTGATGCTCTGAAAGGAAATCGAGCAGGCGGGATGCGACGTCGCCCGGCGCATCCCAGATGATCGAATGCCCGGCGTTTTCCACGGTGAATTCGGTCTTCTTCCCGATCCCGTCGAAACCCGGTTTCGCCAGGGCGGGCGCAACAAGGATATCCTGCGCGCCATAGAGGATCAGCGCCGGGCAGGTGACGTCTGAAAGGCTTGCCTCTGGCCGGAAGAGCTTGAAGGCGTCAATCTGATGCGCCATGGCTTCGGCGGATTGTGCATAGGGATAGGCCAATGCGGCCTTGAGCGCCGCTTCCGCATTGCCGGGATCGGTGAAGAACGCGGGCGCAAAGATCCAGGGGTAGAGCGCGCGCAGCCATGTCTCCTCGCCCTTTGGCATCCGGCGGATGGCCAGCAGCGCGTCGAACACCGCTGTTGTGCGCGGGCTGCGCACCCGGCCCGAGGCCATGACGGTTGCGGATGCAACCCGGTCTGCAAACAGACCGGCAATCTCAAGCGTCATCAGCCCGCCCATCGAATGCCCCGCCACGTGAAACCGCGCATGACCCAGATGGTCCATCAGCGCGATCACGTCGCGGACCATCAGGTCCATTGTCGCCGGTGCATCCTTTGGCGTTGTGCGCCCGGTGCTGCGGTTATCCGGGCGGATTACCGTGAACCTGTCGCGCAGCAGCGGCACAAGGGGTGTCCAGGCGGCATTGTCGCTGAGCATGCCTGCGAGCAGGACCAGCGGCGGCCCGTTGCCCTCGACCTCGTAATGCAGCGACAGGTCGTTCAGCGCGAGGTCAGGCATTCAGATCGCTCCAGCAGGGCAAGAGGTCACCGGGGCGTGGCGACGCGTGAAAGATCGCGCGGGCGATGGCGCGGGACAGGCACAGGGCGGCGGCATGGCCGATCATCATCACATCACCGGGGGTGCAGTCCCCGGTGCTGAGCGCAAAGACCAGATCGCCGTCATGGGGCGTATGCGCCGGGACCGTTGCGCGCCCGATGCCGTCATGTGCCGCGACGGCGACGCGATGACACTGTGCCTTGGTCAGTGCGGCATCCGTGGCGACAATCGCGATGGTGGTGTTTTCGCGTGACGATTGCGCGCGCAGCTTCCGGCTGTCCAGCGACATACCAAGGCCGCTGGCAGGATCTGGCCCCAGACCACCGAATTCAGCCCCCACCTCGAAAGGTGCGGCGTAGAAATGCCGATCCCCCGGTGTGGTCACGGCCCCGACCGGATTGGCAGCGACAAGCGCCCCCACCGTGGTGCCGTCCGGCAGCACGAGGGAGGCAGAGCCAAGTCCGCCCTTCATCATCGCACTCAGCGCGCCGGTGCCTGCACCGGTCGTCCCCAGTTCAATTTCAAGCGCCGCCGCATCGAAGGCCCGCCGCCCCAGCGCGCGATATGGATTGTCGGACCAGGTCTTGTCCCCACCGTTCAGCAGGTCGAACAGGATCGCCCCCGGCACAAGCGGGATGACGGCACCGCCCACCTGAAAACCGCGCCCCGCCGTGCGCAGCCCGTCAACAACGCCGGAACAGGCGTCGAGCCCGAATGCGGAGCCGCCCGAGAGCACCAGCGCATCCACGGCTTCGACGGATTTGTCCGGGGCAAGCAGATCAGTCTCACGCGTGCCGGGAGCACCGCCCATCACATGCACCGATGCGGTAAAGGGCGCATCCCCGACAACAACGGTCGTGCCGGATTTCAGCACCTCATCCTGCGCGTTGCCGACCCAAAGACCGGGGACATCCGTGATCAGGTTTCTGGGGCCGGTGTTCATGGGGCGCGCCTGCTTTGGTTCGGGAACAGCATCTGAAAAGGTATCTGGTCAGATGCGGGGTTTCGCGGCGGCGGTTGCCGGGTCGCCGGTGTTCGGCACACCCTTTGGTTCGATCAGCAGAACCTCGCATTCCTGATCGGCGCGTGGCCGGTGGGTCACGCCTTTCGGCACGATAAAGATTTCCCCTGCCTTCACTGGATGCGCCTCGTCTTCAAGCTCCATCACCATTTCCCCCTTGAGCACCAGAAAGAAATCATCGGTGTCCTCGTGCAGATGAAACGGGAAAGCGCCCTGGAATTTGACAACCATGACGTCATTGTCGTTGTAGTCCGCGATCACATGCGGATCCCAGTGGCTGCTGATCCGGGCCAGCTTTCCGGCAAGATTGACGGTCTTCATATGCAGCGGCCGCCGTCGACTTCCATGGCGACACCGGTGATCATGCTGGCTTCGTCCGAGCAGAGGAACAGTGCCGCATTCCCCATGTCCTGCGGGGTCGAGAACCGGCCAAGCGGGATGGTGGACAGAAACTTCGCCCGCATCTCCGGCGTGTCCTCGCCCATGAAGCTTTTCAGAAGGGGGGTTTCCCCCGCGACCGGGTTCAGCGCGTTCACCCGGATGCCCTTGGGGGCGAGTTCGACTGCCATTGTCTTGGTCGCGGTGATCATCCAGCCCTTGGAGGCATTGTACCAGTTCAGGTTCGGACGGGGCGAGACACCGGCAGTGGAGGCAATGTTGAGGATCGCACCCGCCGCGCGTTCCTTCATATGCGGCACCAATGCACGGGCGGTCAGGTAGACCGATTTCATGTTCACATTGAACACGCGATCAAAATCCTCTTCCGACACTTCATCAAGCGGGGTCGGCAAGTGAGTCACACCCGCATTGTTGATCAGGATGTCCACATGGCCCCATTCCTCGATCGCCGTGCGGCACATGTCATTGACGGAAAGGCCGTCGCTGACGTCGACGGTATGTGCGATGGCGTGATCGCCCATTTCCTGCGCCAGATCGCTTGCGGCGGAACCGTTCAGATCGGCGATCATGACGCGCGCACCGTCTTGCAGGAAACGACGCACGATGCCGGCCCCGAACCCGGAGGCGCCGCCGGTGATGATGGCTGTTTTTCCGGTCAGTCTCATGGCATGGGCTCCTTCCAAATGAGTGAGGACTCTACTGTGCCGCCTGTCGGAACGCTTGCCAAGCCCGCTCAGCGTTCGACGCGAAAAGAGAAACTTCCCGCCTGATTGGCAGTTCGCGGCGGGCGGCGCGTGATTTCGCAGACACCTTCGCAGGCCTCAAGGCATTGCTGCCAGAAAACCATCGCCCCCGCCGGGTTTCTTGCCACACCAAGAACCCAATCCCCGCCAAGCGCGAGAAATATCATCTCGGCGGCCTGGGTGCCGATGCCCTGATGCCGGTGGGCGGGCAGGATGGTGAATTCGGTCAATTCGTGGGTGCCGTCGGGGTGGTTCCAGACCAGGGCAAAGCCGATGGGCACGCCGTCCTGTTCGATCAGATAGGGATGGCGGCCGGGTTCGATCCAGTAGCGGTCCAGCGCATTGGGAAAGAAGGCCGGGCCATTTGGCAGCACTTCCCGGAAATAGCTGCGGGCCATCCCGTCAAGGACGGCGCGGCGCGACTCCGGCACCGGGGCTATGGAAATCCTGGCCGTCATTCTGCCGCGTGCATTTCCGGCAGGACCGGGGCTGCGTCAATCAGGCTGCGGGTATAGGGGTGCTGCGGGTTGTCAAAGGTGTCGCCCGTCGGCCCTTCTTCGACGATCTTGCCCGATTGCATGACCAGCACGCGGTCTGTCACGGTCCGCACCACCGACAGATCATGTGAGATGAACAGATAGGTCAGATCATAGGTGCCGCAAAGCTCTGCCAGCAGATCGAGGATCTGCGCGCGCACGGAGACGTCCAGTGCGCTGACGGCCTCGTCGAACAGGATCAGTTCGGGCCGGATGATCAGCGCGCGGGCGATGGCGATGCGTTGCCGCTGCCCGCCGGAAAATTCGTGGATGTACTTGCGGGCGTCCGCCGGGGTCAGCCCAACGGCGGTCAATGCCTCGTCAATCGCCCGTGTCCGGTCTGCGCCGGCCGGCGGGTCGGGCAGCAAGTGAAACGGTTCCGTCACCAGACGGTCCACCCGGTGCCGGGGGTTGAAACTGCCAAAAGGATCCTGGAACACCACCTGCATCTTGCGCCGCACCGCAAGGTTGGGCGCATTGCCCGAGAATACCGGCGCCCCGTCCAGTGTGATCGTGCCGGACTGAACCTGCTCAAGCCCCAGCACCGCGCGGGTCAGGGTGGATTTTCCACACCCCGACTCCCCGACAAGGCCAAGCCGCTCGCCCCGGTGGATGGTAAAGGACACGTCATCCACGGCACGGAAATGCCCCGCCGGGCTGAACAGGGTCGTGCGCGGCAGACGGTAGTCGCGGCTGACATTCGTGACCTCAAGCAGTGGCGGCTGAGCGGCGACCTCGGGCAGGGAGACCTGGTGGCCGGAGGCGGCGAAGAGCATCTTGGTATAGGAATGATTCATGTGCCGCAGCAGATGCCCGGTTTCACCCTCTTCCACCACCTCGCCCTCGCGCATCACAGTGATGCGGTCTGCCATGTCGGCCACCACGGCGAGGTCATGGGTGATCATCATCAGGCCCATCCCGTCGGCGCGGGCCAGATGCTTGAGCAGGTCGAGGATCTGCGCCTGGGTCGTGACGTCCAGCGCGGTGGTGGGTTCGTCGGCGATCAGCAGGCGGGGCCGCAGCGCGATGGCCATGGCGATGACGACACGCTGGCGCTGGCCACCTGACAATTCGTGCGGATAGCGGCCAAGCGGGAACCGGTCCTGCGGCAGACCCACGCGGGTCAGCGTCTCTGCCGCGCGGATCTCAGCGGCGGCGCGCGATATGCTGCGGTCGTGGATGCGGATCGTCTCGGCGACCTGCGCGCCGATGGTCTGCACCGGATTGAGCGCGGTCATCGGCTCCTGAAAGACCATGCCGATGTCGTTGCCCCGGATGCCGCAAAGCGTCTTTTCGTCCTGCTGCGTCAGGTCCGTCTCGCCCAACATGATCCGGCCCTTTGTCTGCGTTCCCTTCGGCAGGAGCTGCATCGCTGCCAATGCTGTCAGCGATTTGCCCGATCCGCTTTCGCCGGTGATGGCGACGATCTCGCCCGCGGCGATGGACAGGGTCACGTCCCGCAGGATGTCGAGACCGTAGATCGACAGCGACAGGTTCTGGATCGACAGCAGGCTCATGCGCGGACGACCCGCAGCCGGGGGTCGAGATAGTCGCGCAACCCGTCGCCCATCAGGTTCAGGCCAAGCACTGTCAGAATGATCGCAAAGCCCGGCACCAGCGCCATATGCGGCGCAATGCTGACCAGCGTCTGCGCATCGGCCAGCATCCGGCCCCAGGAGGGTGTCGGCGGCTGCGCGCCCAGGCCAACATAGCTGAGCGCCGCTTCGGCAAGGATACCCAGGGAGAACTGGATGGTGCCCTGCACGATCAGCAGGTTGGTGACATTGGGCAGGATATGTTCGACCGATATGCGTGCCGCGGATTTGCCGGCCACCCGCGCGGCAAGGATGAACTCGCGCTGCCACAGCGACAGGGCCGCACCCCGCGTGATCCGGGCAAAAACGGGTATGTTGAAGATACCGATCGCGATGATCGCGTTGATCGCGCCTGCGCCGAAGATCGCGGTGATCAGGATTGCGATGACGATGCTGGGAAAGGCAAAGACAAGGTCGTTGCCGCGCATGATCAGCTCGTCAAGCCAGCTGCCCTGCCGTGCGGCGGCCCATAGCCCCAGGGGAATGCCCAACCCCATGCCGATGCCCACCGCCACCAGCGCCACCGCGATGGAGGTGCGCGCGCCGACCATGATCATGCTCAGGATATCGCGCCCGAAATGATCGGTGCCCAGCAGATGCACCGCGTTGGGTGTTTGCAGCTTGTTCGGTATGTTCAGCGCCACGTGATCATAAGGCGTCCAGACATAACTGATCAGTGCCGCAAGCACGAAGAGCGCCGAGAGCATCCCGCCAAGGATCAGGTTTCGCCTCATGACCGCGACCTCAGCCGGGGGTCCACAGCGGCATAGGCAAGATCGACCAGGAAATTGACCACGATGACCGAAAAGACCAGCAGCATCACCACCGATTCCACCACGATCAGGTCGCGGGCCGAAATGGACTGGAACACCAGCCGCCCCAGACCGGGCAGGTAGAACACCTGTTCGATGATGATCGACCCGGCCAGCAGGAAGGAAAACTGAAGCCCGATGATGGTCAGCACCGGAATCAACGCATTGCGCAAGCCGTGCCGCCACAGCGCCTGCCGCTCTGTCAGCCCCTTTGCGCGGGCGGTGCGCATGAAATCCTCGCCCAGCACATCCAGCAACGAAGACCGCATGACGCGCGCCAGAATGGCCGCCTGTGGCAGGGCAAGGGCAATGGCAGGCAGGGTCAGCGCATGCATCCCGGCCCAGAAACCCTTGTCCCAGCCGACAAAGCCGCCGGCCGCGAACCAGCGCAGGTTGATGGCAAAGATCAGGACCAGCATCATAGCGAACCAGAAGTTCGGGATGGCGACGCCAAGCTGGGTGGCCCCCATGACACCGATGTCGCCCGCCTGTCCACGGCGCGACGCGGCAAAGATCCCGGCGGGAAAGGCCACGGCGGTGCTGAGCGCGAGCGCATAAAGTGCAAGCGGCAGGGAGACCCACAACCTGTCTGCCACCATCCCGATCACCGGGGTGCGGTAGGTATAGGAGGTGCCGAAATCGCCGGTCAGCATGCCGCCGACCCAGGCCAGGTATCGCGCCACCTTCGATGTATCCAGGCCAAGTTCGGTGCGCAGCGCGGCAAGGGTTTCAGGCTGAGCGTTCATGCCCAGCATGAAGGACGCCGGATCGCCGGGTGCCACTTCGATCACGGCAAAGATCACCAGCGAAGCGACCGCAAGGCTCAGCAGGAGGGAGAGCAATCTTTTGAATGTATATCTGACCATTTTTCCGAAGGTTATGCGCAGTGGTCGGAACCGTCCAGTGGATAAGATCAGGGCGGTGCGCCTGGCGGTCGGGTGGGCCGGATGTGGCTTTTGAATGTCTTAAGACATAGGTCAAAAGATTGTGTTGTTCAGAAAATGCCGCAAAAGCCGGATAATTTAGTGATTAAAAACAAGTAATTGATTGAAGTACCCCGCAGGAGGTGCCGGATTGTACCTTGCCGGTCCGGAACTCCTTGCCGTCCTGCTTGTTGTTCCTTCAACAGAGAATGAAGGAGTATGATTATGAACTTTGTCGTAAAAACAATCGCCGCAGCCAGCCTGATGGGCAGCGTTGCCGCACCCGCCTTTGCCGCCGCGCACATGAGCACTTCCATGACATGTGCCGAATACAAGGCATTGACCCCCGATGAACAGATCACCGTGGCCTCGATGGCAATCGCCGAGATCGACAGCGGTGCCGACGGGATGGCCTCCGAAGATAGCCCCAAGGCGGAACAGGGCACCATCGGGTCCACAACTGCTGCGGAAGCGACAGACGGCACTTCCGAGACAGGCAGTGTCATTGACGGTGAAGCGCGGGCGGTTGAACCGACCGGCGGCAATACCGCCGAATCCAACATGACGGCAGTCCCGATGGACGAAGCCGCGATGCAAGCTTTCATGACCGTTTGCGATCAGAACCTCGATGCCATGGTGTCAGAAGCTGCGGCAGGTCTTGACGGCACCAGATAAGATTTGGTTCAGAATGACCGGATCAGGGCACCTTCGGGTGTCCTTTTTCGTTTCTGTCGGACAGAGAGATGGCATTTGCGCAGTGACAGGTTAGATTTGGCCGATGAAGCACCCCCAGTTCATCGGCCACGACATTTACCGCCATTCGACCTATGGCCGCTGGCACCCTTTGCGGGTGCCGCGCGTGTCCACGGTCATGGATCTGGTGCGGGCGCTGGGCTGGCTGGAGGATAGCCAATTCATCAGATCGCCCCGCGCCAAGCCTGAGGCGCTGACCCATTGGCATACCCCTCGCTATATCGCGGCACTGCAGCGGATCGAGAAGGCACAGGCCGCGACCCCGGCAGATTTCGAGAACCATGATATCGGCAGCGTGACGAACCCGGTTTTTCCGGAGATTTTCCGCAGACCGGCAACAGCGGCGGGCGGTTCGATCCTTGCCGGTGAAGTGCTGAAGGATGGCGGGACGGTCTATAGCCCGGCAGGTGGCACGCATCACGGGATGCCGGACCGCGCCAATGGTTTCTGCTATCTTAACGACCCGGTTCTGGCGATGCTGTCCCTGCGGCACCACGGGGTCCGGCGGATCGCCTTTGTGGACATAGACGCGCACCACCCGGATGGGGTGGAGGTCGGCTTTGCCGGAGATCCGGATTGCCTGATGATGTCGATCCACGAAGAACGCCTGTGGCCCCGCACCGGCCCGCTGGAAAACGACGGTGGCGGAAATGCCTTCAACCTGCCGGTGCCGCGCGGATTCAACGATACCGAAATGGCCTTTGTCAGAGAGGCATTCCTGGTCCCGCGCCTGCAGTCGTTTCAGCCCGACGCCATCGTGTTTCTATGCGGTGCCGATGGTCTGGAAGAGGACCCGCTGTCGCATATGCAACTCAGCAACAATGCCCATTGGGACGTTCTGCGCGCCATCCGGGGGCTTGCCCCAAGGCTGCTGGTTCTGGGTGGGGGCGGGTACAATCCGTGGTCGGTGGGCCGGATGTGGGCGGGCATCTGGGGCATACTGAATGATCATGCGCTGCCAGCAGGTCTCTTGCCGACCCCTGCCGAGGCCGTGCTGCGTGCGCTGCGGTTCGAGGGGAACCGGCGGGGCAGGAACCCGCCGGAGCACTGGTTCACCACGCTGCAGGACAAGCCGCGCCCGGGCATCCTGCGTGACGAGGTTGCGCAGCGCGTTGACCAGCTGAACAAGCGCCCGGTGATCTAGGGCCAGTGGCAAAATCCGTCTCGCGCGGGTGGTGTAAGATGGACATCCAAGGGCCCTAGAGTCAGCCCATCCGCTCGATGGCCAGCGCGATCCCCTGACCGCCGCCGATACACATGGTGATCAGGGCGCGCCTGCCGCCGATCCGCTCAAGCTCGTACATCGCCTTGACCGTGATGATCGCACCTGTTGCCCCGACGGGGTGGCCCAATGCAATCGCGCCACCATTCGGGTTCACGATTGCGGGGTCAAAGCCCAGTTTCCGGGAAACTGCCACGGCCTGCGATGCAAAGGCCTCGTTGCTTTCGATGACATCGAAATCGCCGGCCGTCAGCCCGGTCCGCGCCAGCAGGTTTTCGACCGCAGGCACGGGGCCGATCCCCATCACCTCGGGCCTTACCCCGGCGTGGGCATAGCCGATGATCCGCGCACGGGGGGTCAGGCCGGATTTCTCGGCTGCTTCAGCGGTGGCCAGAACGACCGCAGCCGCGCCATCGTTGATCCCGCTGGCATTGCCCGCTGTCACGCTGCCGTCCTTCTTGAACACCGGGCGCAGGCCTGCCAGCGCCTCTGCCGTGGTGGCCTTGGGATGTTCATCAACCTCGAAATTGACCGTATCGCGCTTTACCCGGACTTCGACAGGAGTGATCTGTTCCTTGAAATATCCTGCCGCGATGGCCGCCGCCGCCCTTTGCTGGCTCTCCAGTGCGAAGGCGTCCATGTCCTCGCGGCTGATCCCGTGCTCGGCCGCCACGTTTTCCGCGGTGACGCCCATGTGGCCGCTGCCAAAGGGGCAGTTCAATGTCCCCAACATCATGTCCAGCGATTTGACATCGCCCATCTTCTGACCCCAGCGGGCATTCTGAAGGAGGTACGGCGAGCGCGACATGTTCTCAGCCCCGCCGGCAAGGCCGAATTCCGCGTCACCCAGCATGAGGGATTGTGCAACCGACACGATGGCCTGCACACCGGACCCGCACAGGCGGTTCACGTTCATCGCCGGAACCACGTCGGGCACACCGGCCTGCATGGCGGCGACACGCGACAGGTACATGTCGCGGGGTTCGGTGTTGATGACATTGCCAAAGGCGACATGCCCGATGCGATCAGGGGTCACCCCCGCGCGTTCCATCGCGGCCTTGGCTGCAGCAGTCCCCAAGTCGATGGGGGGTGTACCGGCCAGTGACCCGCCAAATGTGCCGATGGCGGTCCGTGCGCCACCCAGGATAACGATGTCTTGTGTCATGACGGTTCCTTTGATGTTTGTTCGAATATGCCGCAGCTCTTGCCGGATGTCAGGAAAAGCCTGCCGGGACCTCACGTCAATTCCATGTGTTGCGCGTTGGCCGGTTGTTGACTTTCGCCCGGGCGCAGTCAATTCCTCCGTCATGACGGAAAGCTCTGACACAATGTTGACCCAGCTGCCTGCGCGCCTGAAACAGGCGCGGCTGGGGCAGGGCCTGTCGCTTGAGGCGATTGCGAAATTGTCGGGCGTGTCCCGGTCGATGGTCAGCCAGATCGAGCGGGGGGAATCATCGCCCACCATCGCGACCTTGTGGAACCTGACCCGTGCCTTGCAGGTCGATTTCGCCGGTCTGCTGGACGGAGCGCCGCAGGTTTCGCGGATTGAATTGCTCAGGGCACAGGACGTGCCGGCCATCAACAATCTTGGTTCCGGGTGCCGGATTCGCATCCTGTCCCCGCCAGAGGAGGCGGGCAGGCATGAGGTTTACGATCTTTACATTGCCGCCGGTGGTGCCCTGGACAGCCAGCCACATGCGCGGGGTGCGCGCGAGCATCTGACAGTGATCGAAGGCCGCATCAACCTGCGCAGCGGGGAAAGCGCGCAGGTGCTGAATACATCTGACACCGCCCGCTATCCTGCGGATGTGAACCATTGCATCGCAGCGCATGAAGGTCCGGCACGGGCCTTTCTGGTGGTACATTACGCCTGAAGCGCGAGCGCGTTTCTGCTATAAAAGAAAATTTCCGAAATATTGGATATTTTGGTTTTGTGCCGTAACGGGCCATGTTAGAGCAAAGAAAAGGACATGCGCATGACCCAGGCCTATCAGAACCATATCGAGAACATCCTGACGCAGATTGATGCGGACGGCATGATGAAGAAAGAGCGGATGATCACCTCCGCCCAGGCCGCGACAATCAATGTGGGCGGGCACTCTGTCATCAACCTCTGCGCGAACAACTACCTGGGGCTGGCCGATCACCCCGAGCTGATCGCGGCGGCACAGGATGCGATGGGCCCCAAGGGGTTCGGCATGGCCTCTGTCCGCTTCATCTGCGGCACGCAGGATATCCACCGTGAGCTTGAACAGAAGCTGGCGGCCTTCCTGGGCAAGGATGATTCCATCCTCTTTGCCGCCTGTTTCGATGCAAATGGCGGCCTGTTCGAACCGCTGTTCGGACCGGAAGATGCCATTGTCTCGGATGCGCTGAACCATGCCTCCATCATCGACGGCATCCGGCTTTGCAAGGCCAGACGGTATCGGTACGCCAACAGCGACATGGACGATCTGGAAGGGCAGTTGAAACTTGCCCGGGAAGACGGCGCACGGTTCATCCTGATCGCGACGGATGGCGTGTTCAGCATGGACGGCTATCTGGCGAAACTGCCAGAGATCACCGCGCTGGCAAAGAAATACGAGGCGCTGGTGATGGTGGACGATTGCCATGCCACCGGGTTCATGGGGCCAAAGGGCGCGGGCACGCCTGCCCATTTCGGGGTGGATGTGGACCTGCTGACCGGCACCCTGGGCAAGGCGCTGGGCGGGGCCATCGGCGGCTATATCGCAGGGCCGCAGCCGGTGATCGACCTGCTGCGCCAACGTGCGCGGCCCTACCTTTTCTCCAATTCCCTGCCGCCTGCCATCGTCATGGCCGGGCTAAAGGCGCTGGAACTGGTCGAGGCGGGCGACGACCGGCGCGAAAAGCTGTTCGCGAATACCGCCTATTGGCGCGCCGGTCTTGAGCGACTCGGGTTTGACCTGCTGCCGGGTGAACATCCCATCGTCCCGGTCATGCTGGGCGAGGCGCAGCTGGCGCAGGACATGGCCGCGCGCCTGTTCGAGGAAGGCGTCTATGTGTCCGGCTTTTTCTTCCCCGTTGTGCCGCGCGGACAGGCGCGGATCCGCACCCAGATGAATGCGGCATTGACGCGCGATGAGCTGGATCGCGCGCTGACGGCGTTCGAGGTGGCGGGCAAGGCCTGCGGGGTGCTGTCATGACCAACGAGATGAAGGCGCTGAGCAAGCTGCACGCGCGAGAAGGCCTGTGGATGACCCATGCCCCGGTGCCCGAGATCGGCCCCGACGACGTGCTGATCAAGATCAACAAGACCGGCATCTGCGGCACCGACATTCATATCTGGAACTGGGACGACTGGGCGGCAAAGACCGTGCCCGTGCCGATGATCACCGGTCACGAATTCGCGGGCGAGATTGTCGAGATCGGGCGCAATGTCGAGGGGCTGGAGATCGGGCAGCGCTGTTCGGGCGAGGGACATCTGATCGGCAAGCAATCGCGGCAATCGCGGGCGGGCAAGTTCCACCTCGACCCGGCGACGCGGGGCATCGGCGTGAACGAACAGGGGGCCTTTGCGCAATACCTCAAACTGCCCGCTTTCAACGTGGTGCCCTTGCCCGATACGATCAGCGATGACATCGGCGCGATCCTCGATCCTCTGGGCAACGCCGTCCATACGGCGCTGAGCTTTGACCTTGTGGGTGAGGATGTGCTGATCACCGGTGCCGGGCCGATCGGCATCATGGCGGCGGCGGTGGCGCGGCACGTGGGTGCGCGGCACGTGGCGATCACCGACATCAACCCGGCGCGGCTGGAACTGGCGGCCAGGGTCGCGGATGTGGTGCCGGTCAACGTGGCTCAGGAAGACCTGCGCGACGTCATTGCCCGCCTGAAAATGAAACAGGGTTTCGACGTCGGCATGGAGATGTCGGGGTCACAGGCTGCGCTGGATCAGATGGTCGAGGCCATGACCATGGGCGGGCGGATCGCCATGCTGGGCATCCCGCCGGGCAAGTCGCCGGTGGACTGGAGCCGCATCGTGTTCAAGGCGATCACGATCAAGGGCGTTTATGGCCGCGAGATATTCGAGACCTGGTACAAGATGATCGCGATGCTGGAAAACGGGCTGGATGTCTCGGCCATCATCACCCACCGGTTTGGCGTTGATGATTTCGAAGCCGGGTTCGCCGCGATGAAATCCGGCCAGTCGGGAAAGGTTGTGCTGGACTGGACCTGAGGCAGGTCACTTCCGGCGTTTACCTTTCCGGCGTGAGTGGGTTGCGGCCCTTGTCGGTGAGTGTCCAGCAATTGCTGCCCTCAAAGACCGCCGCCGTCAGCGGTTGCCCGTATCCCGCCCCGCTGTCGAGATTGATCCGGTTGCCGTAATGCGTTGCCTGATCGACCGGCGTATGACCGTGCACGATGATCTTGGGGTGCGGTTCCGCATATTCGTGAAACTCATTGCGAATCCACAACAGGTCTTCCTCGTCCTGCCGGGAAAGCGGGATGCCGGGGCGAATGCCCGCATGACAGAAGAACAGCGATTCGGTCTCGTGGCACAGTTCCAGCCCTTTCAGGAACTCCAGATGCGCCTGCGGAATCGCCATGCGCGCCGCTTCGTGGACGGCCAGCAGCCGGTTCCTTGACCCAAAGTCGACCCCGTAGGATTCCAGCGTGGTGTCACCGCCCAGCCGCCTGTGCAGCCAGTAAAGCTCGACCGGCAGATAGGCCTCGTGCTGTGGGTAATCGCGCATGAACCATTCGAACATGCGGTCATGATTCCCCTTGATGAAAGTCCAGCGTCGATTGCTGCGTTGCGCGTCGATCAGCAGGTCAAGCACGCCGCGGCTGTCCGGCCCGCGGTCGGTGTAATCGCCGAGAAAAACGATCCGGGCGTCGACACCGCCATCGGCTTCGATCAGGGATAGCACCCGCTGCAGTTCCTGCAGCTGGCCGTGAATGTCGCCGATGGCATAAATGGGATCAGTCATGCGCAGCAAGTAGCGCAGGCCGACTCGCAAGAAAAGCCCTAGCCGTCAGCCTGCGGATATTCGTCAAGCGGCGTCAGGATATCTGCGATGACACCACGGATCCAGCAGTGCGCGGCTGCATTGGTGCGTCGCCGGTGCCAGATCATGCCAATCATCGGCTCCGGCATGACGACAGGGGGCGGCAGAACCTGCAGGTTCAGCTTTGTGCTGATCTTTCTTGCCAATTGATCTGGGACAACCGCGACATAATCGGTTTCAGCAACCGCGCTGCACACGCCGTACATGACCGGAAGTGTCATGACGACACGTCGGTTTCGGCCCACCTTGGCCAATGCGGCGTCAGCCAGCGCCGCAAGGTTTCCTTCCGGCGAAAACAGGACATGGCTGAGATCGCAAAAGGTGTCGATGTCGATTTCACCGGGCGTCGGCAAGGCTGCCAGCCGTGGATGCCCGCGCCGCGCGATCATGGAAAAACGCGCACGGAACATCGGCTGCCATTCCATCCAGGACGGGCCTTCCATCTGAGGCACCATGGCCAGGTCGACATCCTGCCGTTCCAATGCGCCAGCGAAGTTGTCCGGCACCAGATCGACAAGCTGAATGCGGACACCGGGTGCTTCCTGCGCAATTTTCTCCGCCAGCTGCGGCATCAGCATCTCGGCAAAGAAATCGCTGCCCGACAGGCGAAACCGGTCGTCCGCGATGCTGGGATCAAAGCGCGGCGGGCCGGACAGTATGGATTCGGTTTGATCCAGCAATGTCCGCAGTGGTTCGGCAAGTGACAGGGCATAGTCGGTTGGTTCAAGCCGGGGACCGATCCGTATCAGCAGGGGGTCGTTCAGCGCGGCACGCAACCGCGCCAGCGCGGCGGATACCGCCGGTTGCGAAAGCCCGATCCGCTGGCCCGCGTGGGTCGCTGACCGGGTTTCCAGCAACGCGTCAAGAACGCGGAGCAAATTCAGATCAAAGCTGCCAAAATTCATGTCATCTATAATGATAATACATTTAATAAATTTTTTATATGGCGAAATTTATGGCACAACATCAGCACGATTTTTGCAAAAAGTCATTCTTTATGGGGGCTGCTCCTCGCTTCTGCGTGGCAGCCCTCTTTTGCGGACGGTGCTATGTTCGTGTGGATTTGAAACTGGATGAATTGGAAGGGCAAATGAAAGGTCTGGCGTTTTATTTCTTGTTGGTGGGTGTGCTTTCGGTGCTGGTCGGGATGGTTTGGGGCATTCAGATGTCTGCCACGCAAGATCATGGCCTCTCACCCGCGCATGGGCATCTCAACCTGATCGGTTGGGTCAGCATGACGCTGTTTGCCCTTTATTATCATGTTGTGCCCGGTGCCGCGCAAAGCCGCCTGGCGATGATCCACTTTGCCGTCTCCGTGGTCGGGCTGATCGTATTGGTGCCGGGCATTGCCATCGTCCTGTCGGGCGGAACGGAATCGCTGGCCAAGATCGGTTCAATGATCACGGTTGCGGCCATGCTCTTGTTTCTTGCAGTGGTGCTGCGCAACCGCGCGGCCTGAACGAAAAAGGGCGCTCCTGCCGGAGCGCCCCTGAACTGCTTGTCAGGCCACTTCGAACTGCAGGGGCTTGATCTGTTTGAACATGCCCGTCGCGCGCAGTTTCTGAATGACGGGCTCGGGCACGACTTCATCCACATAGAGCAGCGCAATGGCTTCGCCTTTTGCGGCAGAGCGTCCCAATGTGAAGTTGGCGATGTTCACATTGTTTTCGCCCATGGTCTGGCCCAGCGTGCCGATGATGCCTGGCACGTCCTCGTTCGTGGTATAAAGCATATGCTCGCCGATCTCGGCGTCGATGTTGATGCCCTTGATCTGGATAAAGCGCGGCTTGCCGTCGGAAAAGACAGTGCCCGCGATGGATCGCTCGCGTTTTTCAGTGACCACGGTGACCTTGATATACCCGTCAAAAACCCCCGATTTATCCTGATTGGTGGTGCTGATCTGGATGCCCTTTTCGCGTGCGACGACCGGGGCGGAAACCATGTTCACGTCCGGGTTGGCGCGTTTCATGATGCCGGCAACCACACCGCAGTTCAGCGCGTCGAGGTTCATCTTGCCGACCGAACCGTCGTAAAGAATGTTGATCGCCTTGATCGGCTCATCTGTCATCTGACCGATGAAGGCCCCCAGATGCCCGGCCAGTTTGACCCAGGGTCCCATGACCTTGGCTTCCTCGGCGGTGACGGATGGCATGTTCAGCGCGTTGCTGACGGCACCTGTCAGCAGGTAATCCGCCATCTGCTCGGCAACCTGCAGCGCGACGTTTTCCTGCGCCTCTGTCGTGGCGGCACCGAGGTGCGGGGTGCAGACCACGTTGGGCAGGTTGAACAGCGGGTTCTCGGTGGCCGGTTCGACCTTGAAGACGTCAAATGCCGCACCCGCCACATGGCCGGATTTCAGCATATCGGCCAGCGCTTCCTCGTCCACCAGACCGCCACGGGCGCAGTTGATGATGCGCACGCCTTTCTTGGTTTTCTCCAGGTTCTCGCGGCTGAGGATATTGGCGGTCTGATCGGTGAAAGGGACGTGCAGGGTGATGAAATCGGCACGTTTCAGCAGTTCGTCGAGTTCGACCTTTTCGACGCCCATCTTCTTGGCCTTCTCGTCGCCGAGGAAGGGATCGTAGGCGACGACTTTCATCTTGAGACCGCGCGCACGGTCGCAGACGATGCCGCCGATATTGCCCGCGCCGATCACGCCCAGTGTCTTGCCGGTCAGTTCGACACCCATGAACTTCGACTTCTCCCACTTGCCGGCATGGGTGGAGGCAGAGGCTTCGGGGATCTGGCGGGCCACGGCGAACATCATCGCAATGGCGTGTTCGGCGGTGGTGATCATGTTGCCGAAGGGCGTGTTCATGACGATCACGCCTTTCTTGGAGGCTTCTTCCTTGTCGATGTTGTCGGTGCCAATCCCGGCGCGGCCGATGACCTTGAGGTTCGGCGCATTGGCGAGAATCTTTTCGGTGACCTTGGTCGCGGAGCGGATGGCAAGGCCATCATAATTGCCGATGATCTCGGCCAGCTTGTCCTTGTCCTTGCCCAGGTCGGGCTGAAAATCCACGTCGATGCCGCGGTCCTTGAAGATTTGAACGGCGGCGTCGCTGAGCTTGTCGGAAATGAGTACTTTGGGGGCCATGATGGTGGTCCTTTGTGGGATGGGGGAAGGTGCGCAGTGAATGCGCACCCTACGGGTCATGCGTTGGGGGTGCCTTTATGGCGCACCGATCATGTGTTGATTTCGGCCTCGAAAGCCCAGGCAAGCCAGGGCAGCATCGCCTCGATGTCGGCGGTTTCCACCGTGCCGCCACACCAGATGCGCAGACCGGCGGGGGCATCGCGGTAGGCGCCGATGTCCAGCGCCACGCCCTCGTCCGCCAGCCGCTTGGCGACGGCCTTGGCAAAGGCGGCACCGTCGGTGATGCGGTCATCGGTGAACTTCAGGCAGACCGATGTGTTGGAACGCGTGGCCGCGTCTTCGGCCAGGTTCGCGATCCAGTCGTTCGCCTCGCAGAAATCGAAGATCGCCTGCGCGTTGGCGTCGGCCCGCGCGATCAGACCCTTCAGCCCGCCCACGGATTTGGCCCAGTCCAACGCCAGCAGGTAATCCTCGACGCAGAGCATGGAGGGCGTGTTGATCGTCTCGCCCTTGAAGATGCCTTCGTTCAGCTTGCCGCCTTTTGTCAGGCGGAAGATCTTTGGCAGGGGCCAGGCGGGCGTGTAGCTTTCCAGCCGTTCCACCGCGCGGGGGCTGAGGATCAGCATGCCGTGGGCCGCTTCACCGCCCAGCACCTTCTGCCAGGAGAAGGTGGTCACATCCAGCTTGTCCCAGGGCAGGTCCTGCGCAAAGGCGGCCGAGGTCGCGTCGCAGAGGGTCAGGCCCGCACGATCCGCCGGGATCGCATCGCCGTTCGGCATACGCACGCCGGAGGTGGTGCCGTTCCAGGTAAAGCAGACATCGTTGTCGTAGTTGAGCGCCGCCATGTCGACGATCTGGCCATAGTCGGCCTCGTGTACCGTCGCTTCGATCTTGAGCTGTTTGACCACGTCGGTGACCCAGCCCGCGCCGAAGGATTCCCAGGCGACCATTTCGGCAGGGCGTTCGCCCAGCAGGGACCACATGGCCATCTCGAAAGCCCCGGTGTCAGAGGCAGGTACGATGCCGATGCGGTAATCCGCCGGCACACCGAGGACCTCGCGGGTCGTCTCGATTGCCGCAAGCAGTTTGGCCTTGCCAGGTGCGGCACGGTGGCTGCGCCCCAGGGGAGCGGATGCCAGCTTGTTCAGATCGAATGTGGGGATTTTGGCACAGGGGCCGGAAGAAAAACGCGGATTAGCCGGCCGCGTTGCCGGTGCAGTAATAGCCATTGATGCTACCCTCTCAGATAAGCGCCCTTCGTTGGGGAAGGGTGTCCCAAGGCTGCGTTTAAGGGGTTGGTCAGGCTGGCGCAATCTGAAAAACGTGTCTAGAACGCCGCCTTGTCGCACATTTGCGACCTGAATGACGCGGATCGGAAACTTCGGATGTACACAGTTGTCTTGCTGACCTCACCCCAAGCGCGGACTCTTGAGCCTGCATTGGTCGAAAGCCTGCGCAATGCCTGGGGCGGCGGCGAAACAGTCTGGCTGGCGCCGGATGAGGCGGCGGAATTCGGGATCGCGCAGCAGCCCGACAATTTTGAGACGGTCTGGGAGGATTGCCAGAAAATGGGCGTTGATCTGGTTGTCGTGCCGACCGGGAATCGCCGCAAACGGATGCTGCTGGCCGATATGGACAGCACGATGATTCAGCAGGAATGTATCGACGAACTGGCGGATGAGGCCGGTGTGGGGACAAGGGTCAAGGACATCACGGCGCGTGCAATGAATGGCGAGCTGGATTTCGACGGCGCATTGCGCGAGCGGGTCGGTCTGCTGAAAGGGTTGCCGGAATCGGTGATTGGCAAGGTGCTGGCGGAACGGATTACCCTGATGCCGGGAGGCCCGGTGCTGCTGGCGACGATGAAGGCACAGGGCGGCCATGCGGCTCTGGTCTCCGGCGGCTTTACGGCCTTTACGGCAAAGGTCGCGGCTCTGCTGGGTTTTGACGAGCATCGGGCCAATTCCCTGCTGATCGACAAGGGTGTGTTGAGCGGTGAGGTGGGGATGCCGATCCTGGGAAAACAGGCAAAGGTCGATGCTCTGGAGCAAATCTCGGCGCGGCTGGGCATCGCCGAAGCGGATGTGATCGCCGTCGGGGACGGGGCGAACGATCTGGGCATGTTGAAGCGTGCGGGCCTTGGTGTGGCGCTGCACGCAAAGCCCGCCGTTGCCGCGCAATGTAATGTGCGGGTGAATTTCGGTGATTTGACCGCCTTGCTCTACGTACAGGGCTATGCGCTATCGGATTTCGCCGCCTGACGGCGACGATCCGGTGGGGGCGCTGCCCCCGTCCTTCGGACTCCCCCGGGAATATTTTTTGCCAAAAAGAATCAGAGGAGTTCGGCTGCGGGTTTCAGCACACCTGTCATGATCTCTCGCCTGTTGGTGATCGGGGCGTTCATGCGTTTCAGCGTGGCGGGGTGGTTGGGATCAAGGGCACCGAGTTTGACCAGAATCGCGGCAATGGCGCATTCCGCGGCACGCGTGGTGCCGCAGGCCGCCTTGAGGGCGATGCCCAGCTTCTGCTCGGGCAGGATGGCGATGAAGAAGCCTTCGGCGCCGGTTTTCAGGGCGACCTTGCCGTCCATCGCGCGCATCAGCTCGGTGCAGGCCCGACCCTCGCCCGCGACAAGCTCCGGGTGCAGGCGCATCGCCTGATGCAGGCGGGTTTCGGCGGCGCCATCGGGCGCGGCGGCGAAACGGGCCATGGCGCGTGCCATGCCGTGCAGCGTGCAGGCGTGGTTCGGGGCAGAGCAGCCATCAATGCCGTAACCCGGTGAGGTTTCTCCGGTGACGTCTTCGAATGCGGTCAGGCAGGCCTTTTGAACCGGATGTGCCGGGTCGACATATTCCGAATTGCCGCCAAGGTGCTTGTTCAGCGTCAAGAAGCCGGCGTGTTTGCCCGAGCAGTTGTTGTGGACCTGGCAGGGGGTTTCATGGGCCCGGATCAGGCTGTTGCGGGCATTGCGGTCATCGGGTTCCTGCGGACCGCATCGCAATGCGGCATCGTCCAGACCAAGGGTATCGAGCCATGAGTTGACCCTGTCGGTATGGATCGCCGCGCCGTTGTGCGAGGCGCAGGCCAGCGCAAGCTGTTCGGTGGAAAGCCTCATCTTGTCGGCGGCGCCGGAGGTGACCAGCGGCAGGGCCTGGATCATCTTGGACGACGAGCGGGGGAGGATCACGGCGCTCGGATCACCCCATGATTGCGCGATCTGGCCGGTGTCGTCGCAGACCACCGCATGGCCTGAATGGACGCTTTCCAGAATGGGACCACGCCAGATTTCGGCAAAGGGGCTTGGCTGGGTCATGAATTCCTCCGATTCGTGCGCGAAAACCTGCCAATCAGGGTTTCGTCTGTCGCCTGTTTCGCGTTATTATGCTTGTTGTCGAAAAGATAACAGGCACTTGCAGGAGAGCGGCCAAACAACGCCGCCATCAAGGCTTGCGATTGAGTTGAGGTCAAGGACAGCTGGAGGCTGGACAGATGCGAATTATTAAGAATTTAGGGGTTGTGGCAGGGTTGGCCGCTTTTGCGGCGTCAGGCGCTGCCGCACAGGATCAGAGCACGAACCGCGTCGCTGCCAAGACGGACTGGAGTGTCTTCGTTGAGGACAACCCGACCGAATGCTGGGGCGTGTCCACACCAAAGGAAACCGTGAATTCGCGCGATGGCCGGGTTGTCGCGGTGAACCGTGGTCAGACCTTGTTGATGGTGTTCTACCGGCCCTCTGCCGGGGCCAAGGGGCAGGTTGCCTTTACCGGTGGCTACCCCTTCAAGTCGGGATCGACCGTAAACCTGGATATTTCCGGCAATACGTTTGAGCTGTTCACCGAGGGTGAATGGGCGTGGCCGGCAACCACCGAAGATGATTCCAAGATCATCACGGCGATGAAACGCGGTGCCGATGCGGTGCTCAGCGGTCAGTCAGGCCGGGGGACGAACACCAAGGACACGTTCTCCTTGCTGGGTTTCACGGCAGCGGTGGAAGATGCGGCCAAGCGCTGCGGTGGCTGAGCATTGGTGCGTGGTGCGTTCAGACGATGCGCACCATTAATGCCATCGCCGCCAGAGCGCAGCCGATTCCGGCGAATTCCCTGAATTCCAGGGTTTCGCCGAACCGCAGCACACCCAGGGCGCAGAGCGCGATCAGCGTGATCATGGAAAACCCGACTCCGGCTTGCGAAAGTGTGATGTGCTGCAGGGCAAAGTACCAAAGCAGGGCCGAGCCCGCGTAAAGCGCGCAGCCGATGATGACCAGTGGCGATCCGGCTGTCCGGCCTTCGACAACGGCGGTTTTGATCAGGTAGTCGCCGACGATGACAATCAGGGCCGTACCGGATGTCAGGGCGAGGCCGTAAAATATCGACATACACCTATCCTTGAGAGAAAATGGATAATGCCCCTGCAGGGTGGCTTGAAATGAAGCCAGGGGTGCGAAAGTCTGAATGGATTGAGGTTGGGCCGGATGCAAAGACCGCACAAGTGGGGATAACCTTACCCCGGAGCGTGCGGTTCAAGACCCTTTTGCAATTCGCGGCACATTCTATATAGAGACGCATCCACCCAAGGAGAGTCGCCCCATGACCGCCACCGCGCCAATCACCCAGGACGTCCATACCATTCCGCGCAAGATGCCGGAGGGTCCTGTGAACCTTGTCGGGATGACCCGCGACAAGATGCGGGAGGTTCTGATTGCCAACGGCACGCCGGAAAAGCAGGCCAAGATGCGGGTCGGCCAGATCTGGCAGTGGATCTACCAGTGGGGCGTGCGTGATTTCGACGCGATGACCAATCTGGCCAAGGCCTACCGGGCCGAGCTGGCTGAGAAATTCGTGATTGAGGTGCCGGAGGTCGTGACCAGGCAGGTCAGCAGCGACGGCACGCGCAAGTATCTTGTCCGCATTGCCGGCGGTCATGAGGTCGAGGTGGTTTATATCCCGGAAGAAGGGCGCGGCACGCTTTGCGTATCGTCGCAGGTAGGGTGCACGCTGACCTGTTCGTTCTGCCACACGGGCACGCAGAAGCTGGTGCGCAACCTGACGGCGGCAGAGATCATCGGCCAGGTCATGGTGGCGCGGGACGATCTGGGCGAATGGCCGGTCCCGGGCGCGGTCAAGGATGAGACGCGGCTTTTGTCGAACATCGTGCTGATGGGCATGGGTGAACCGCTGTATAATTTCGAGAATGTGCGCGACGCGATGAAAATCGCGATGGACGCCGAAGGCATCCAGCTGTCGCGCCGTCGGATCACGCTGTCCACATCCGGCGTGGTGCCGGAGATCTGGCGCACCGCGCAGGAGATTGGCTGCCAGCTTGCGGTATCCTTCCATGCCACCACGGATGAGGTGCGTGATAAACTGGTGCCGATCAACAAGCGCTGGAACATCGAGGAGTTGCTGGACGCCCTGCGCAGCTATCCCAAGGTCAGCAATTCAGAGCGGATCACCTTCGAATATGTCATGCTGCACGGCGTCAACGACAGTGACGAAGACGCGCGGCGGCTGGTCAAGCTGATTGACGGCATTCCGGCCAAGATCAACCTGATCCCGTTCAACGAATGGCCCGGTGCGCCTTACAAGCGGTCCAGCAACAACCGCATCCGCGCCTTTGCCGACATCATCTACAAGGCCGGCTATGCCTCTCCGATCCGCACCCCGCGCGGCGAGGATATCATGGCGGCCTGCGGGCAGTTGAAATCGGCCACGGAACGCGCGCGCAAGTCGCGCAAGCAGATCGAGGCGGACGCAGGGATCAGTTGATCTGCCATCCGGCAAAAAGGTCTGACGCTTTTAGGGTAGTGCCCGAGGCAATGGAATCGGGCGATTTGAGATCAATTTTGGTCCGGGGGTCAAGCGGCCTCCGGACTTTATGTATCTGAATTAAAAAAATAAATCACAGATTTATGACACCATTGGTCATTCGGCGCGTCCTGAAATGACCTTTGTTCCGACGCATTCCCGAGCAATTGTTGCCATGGACGGGGTCAAGATTGTTTCCTGTAGAAACCCAATCAGGAGACAGAAAATGTCTGTCATGATCAACAAGGACCCCTTTATCACCGCTCAGGTCATGGACCTCGTGTTGAGGGAACGCGCCGTGGCGCTTTCCAGCCGCGAATGGAAACACCGGCTGGCCGGATACGGCTATGCGATCAAGTCGACGGATCACGGCGAAATCGTTGAAACGCTGCCACATCACGTGGAAGTTGGTGTGCTGCCCGACCAGGCGCGCGCCTGACCGGACCGATTGCGCCGACGGGCGAGGCCCTCGGCTGTTGACGTCCGGACGATCAACCAGGCGCAGAACCATCAACAGCAGGTGCTTGCCGGCCGGGAATTTCCTTGCGTGCAGGTGATACTTTCCAGTTTTCGATCAGGTCCATCGCTTCGGCTGCTGTTTCGACAAATCGGAACAGGTCCAGGTCTTCGACCGAGATGGTGCCGGCATCTGCCAGCGCGTCCCAGTTGATGATCTTTTCCCAGAATGCCCGCCCAAACAGCAGAAACGGAACCGGCTCCATCCGGCCCGTCTGGATCAGGGTCAGTGCTTCGAACATTTCGTCCATGGTGCCAAACCCACCGGGAAAGACGCAGATCGCCTTGGCCCGCATCAGGAAATGCATCTTGCGGATCGCGAAGTAGTGAAAGTTAAAGCATAATTCCGGCGTGACATATTCGTTCGGGGCCTGCTCAAACGGCAGGACGATGTTCAGCCCGACAGACCGCCCGTCGGCGTCCATCGCGCCCCGGTTGCCTGCCTCCATCACCCCCGGTCCGCCGCCGGTGACGATCACCCCCTCGCGCCCGTTGCCCTGCATGGATTTCAGGGTCATCAGGCGGGCAAACTCGCGGGTTTCGTCGTAAAAGCGGGACAGTTCTGCCAGCGTCTCGGTCCGGGCCATGTGTTTCTCTGCCGGTTCCGGAATGCGTGCGCCGCCAAAAAGGACGATGGTGCTGTCCACCCCTTCGGCATCCAGCATCAACTGGGGTTTCAGCAGTTCCAGTTGCAGACGTACCGGGCGCAATTCCTCGCGACACATGAAATCGTCGTCGGTAAAGGCCAGACGATACGCCGGGGCACGTGTCTGTGCCGTGTCGGGTGCGGATTCCGCCGCCTTGCGATCGCTGGATGCATGGCGCAGGGGGTGGCGGCGGTCATCGTCTTTCATCGGTCTCTCCGGATTGGCTGGCAGAACAGGGTGGCGTGGTTGGGCCGAACTTGCAATGGGGTATCCATATTGCCGGAACCGGCCCGCCGTTGGTCTTTACTGACGTTGCGTGACCTCGGGTCGGCAGGTATAGCGCATCAAAGTCTTTCTTCAGCAGGAGTGCGCCCGATGTCCAATGCCCAACTTGAAACCGCCATTGAAAATGCATGGGACACCCGTGACCAGATCAATTCGGCGACTACCGGCGAAACCCGTGACGCGATCGAGGACACGCTGAACGCGCTGGATTCGGGCAAGCTGCGGGTTGCGGAAAAACTGGACGATGGCAACTGGCATGTGAACCAATGGGCCAAGAAGGCCGTGCTTCTGGGTTTCCGGATCAAGGATATGGAATATCACGACGGTGGCCCGCAGGGTGCCGGGTGGTGGGACAAGGTCGACAGCAAGTTCAAGGGCTGGGGCGACGCGGAATGGAAAGAGGCCGGTTTCCGTGCTGTGCCCAACTGCGTGGTGCGCCGCTCGGCCTATATCGCGCCGGGCGCGGTGCTGATGCCGTCTTTCGTGAACATCGGTGCCTATGTGGACAGCGGCGCGATGGTGGATACATGGGTCACCGTCGGTTCCTGCGCGCAGATCGGCAAGAACGTGCACCTGTCCGGCGGCGTGGGTATCGGCGGCGTGTTGGAACCGATGCAGGCGGGCCCGACCATCATCGAGGACAATTGCTTTATCGGAGCGCGTTCGGAAGTGGTCGAAGGATGCATCGTGCGGGAAGGTTCCGTTCTGGGCATGGGCGTTTTCATCGGCCAGTCGACCAAGATCGTGGACCGCGAAACCGGCGAGATCATGTATGGCGAAGTGCCCGCGGGGTCGGTCGTTGTGGCAGGCACGATGCCGTCCAAGAACAACGTCAGCCTGTATTGCGCTGTCATCGTGAAGCGCGTGGACGAACGGACGCGGTCGAAAACCTCGATCAACGAGCTTCTTCGCTCCTGACCGGGAACCATTTCCCGTCCTGCGGGTTTCTGTCCGATATCTCAGGGAAGGACGGATACCATGACAGGTTTGGGCTGGATCGCGGCAATTATCGTTGGCGGCATCGCCGGATGGCTGGCGGAAAAATTCATGAAGGGTGATCACGGGCTGTTGCTCAACATCTTCATGGGTATCGTTGGGGCGATGCTGCTCAACGCGATTCTGTTGTTCATATTCGGTTCCACCCTTGGCGGGTGGATCGGCCAGCTTGTTGTCGGCTTTATCGGTGCGTGCCTGTTGATCGCGGCCATCCGCGCAATGCGAGGTCGCGGCTGAGTTGTACCTTGGCGCATGGGGCGCCCGCAGCGGCTTGACAAACCCCCCGCCGCGCCGCCAATACCGCGCATGGCGAAAAAAGGTCCAAGCAGACAGCAAGTTTACACCCTTTTGGTCGAGATTGGCCGCAAGGAGGGTGACGGCCTGCCCGAAAAGGCGACTGGCGCCGCGCTGATGTGCTTTGCCTCCGGCATCGACGAGGCTGAGGCCGTGCGCGAAACTGTGGCGATTCTCAAGCAGGCGGATACCAATCCACTTGATGTCACAGGCTACGGCACATTGGCCGAGCGTGAGGCCGAAGGCCACGAGATCGACGAGGAGGAGCGCGCGCTGATGGCCCGCGCGCTGGAAGAAAACGCGGTCATCGTCGCGCAGATGACGCCCTTCTTTGATTGACCTTGTGAGCGGCCATCGGGCCTGCGGGATGTCAGCTTTCTGACTTCAGGCCGCGCGCTGGCGGGCCAGGTGAATTGCATCATACCATTGCAAGACGTGATGCGCGGGCTTGCCGTGTTCCGGCAGGCTGTTGCGATCAAGCCCATGCAGCAGGCTGCCGTGCAGATGTTGCCCGTTCCGGCGAATACGCCCGATATAGAGACTTTCGAGCGCAGTGCCGGCAGCAAGAAGCGTTTCATGACTGGGCAGGAGCAACTGGGTATAGCTGATGGTCGGGCCGCAGGGCTCTGCCATCGCGGCAAAGCCGTTGACCAGATGCCGCGCAGGCACCAGGACGGCCTCTTGGCCGAACAGGTATTCCACTTCGGGGCCGTCGATGATCAGCCGCTGGTCCGGTGACACGACGATATCCTGCTGCAATCCGAAATAGGGCGCGCGCAGGCGCACGGGATGATAGCTGCCCCGCGCGGGAACGGTCCGGCTGATGGTTTGCAGGACAGGAACCACCCCGGCATTGCGGGTCATCACGGTGTCGCCCCGCTGCAATGTGTCGGCGGGTCTGTAGCCCCATGGCGTGGCCAGCGGTGTTCCCGGCAAGAGGCTGGGCATCGGTCCGATCGGTTCGATCTGATCGGACAGGGCGGCAAAAATCATGTCCGGTGCAAAGGTGTGGTCGCCGCTGCCCAGCATCAGTTGGCGCACGTCTTCCAGGGACAAGGGGTGCGGATTTTCGACATAGACGCTGGTCAGGGTCGTAACCTCGGGCTGTTCCAGCGTCATCCGGCCCCATTTGGCGCAGCTGTCCCAGGAATAGGTGATCCGGACCACATCCGTCCGGCCCGCATCCTTGCGCTGGATCGCGGCGTGGTTGATGGATTTGCCCTGGACCTGCACCATGGCGATGCCGCCGCCCGGTATCGCCTGAAACGTCAGGCTGCGCTGCCAGGGAAAGGTCGTCTTGTACCCGAACAGCAGTTGCGGACGCCCATCCGCAGAAAGCCGGGTTTCAAACATGATCGAACCACGCGTCAACAGCGTGCGCGGATCGTCCTCGACCTGTGGCTGGTTATTCTTGTCGCTGCCCAGGCCCCGGACAGAGAGCCGCCGTCCATCGTGATCGCAAAGCGCCAGCCAGGTCATGTCACGCTGCCTTCGCGGCGCGCAGCAGGCCCGCTTCAAACCGTTTCAGGGTACGTCGTGCCGCGGGTGAATAGCCTGCGCCGGTCTCCGGGTCGATTTCAGGGAACAGGGCGCAGATCTCATTCACGATCTCCTGCTCAAAACTTTTTTTGGTCTGGGGCCCGGGCAGGAAGCTTTCGGTTTCCAGCCCTTCGGAAAAGACGACCTGATGGCGGTCGAAGAGCAGATGAACATAGGTGACATCGCCACCCGTGCGCCGGGTGACAGACCTGTCATTCACAAGGTCGCGCGCCGTGATCAACACTTCGGCCTCGCCGAACAGCAGCTCTGCCAGATTGTCCCGGATCAGCACCCGGTGCAGCGGCGACACCAGCAGATCACGGTGCTTGCCAAAGGTGTTTGCACGGATGTGGATCGGGGCGAACTCTCCGGTGGCGGGAACGGTGCGGGTGCCGCTCCAGCGCAGTGGCTGCGGGCCGTCATCCTGGGTCAGCACCATGTCGCCCGGTTGCAGGTGTTCGGCCGGCCGTTCCCCATCGGGGGTCGCGATCAGGGTGCCTGCGACGAAACAGGGCACGCCCGTCGCGTTGACGAAGCCGACGTCGGTGTTGATTCCGTTGTCGATCGTATAGGTGAAGTTGAAGTTCTCGACGTCACCGTCACCCGTGACCGTAAATGTCCCGTTTGCATTCAGGCGCACCGTTTGGCCGGTCGGCAGGGTAATCGTGTCGCCTGCATTGACCGCAACGCCGTTGATATGGGTGATGGTCAGCGTGCCGCCACCGTCGTTGATATCATTGCCAAGGACGTCGATTTCACGCTCGCCATCCGGAAACAGATCCACGTTGTCGGACATCGCGATCAGGTCGGTCTGAACCGAGTTGCCGGCGATCAGCAGATTGGAATCGTAGTTGCTGTCCGAGACGTCAGCTATGGCGATGCGCAGCGAATTCACGACGCCGGGGTTCACGAACATGGTCAGGGTCAATGTGATCGTGAACCCGTCCATTTCCGTGTTGAACTGGTCGTTCTGGTTGTTCACGTACATGTTGATGTTGTTGGCGGTATTGACGTTGCCGGGGTCCACGTCGCCATTGCCCACATCCATCGGCACCAGCGTACCGTTGACCCAGACACCGACAAAGTCCTGATAGATCGAATTCTCGAACTCTGGATATTCCTCCGAGGAAAAGACGAACTGCATGGTCATCACGCTGCTGTCGGGAATGAAATCCACATCCAGCGTTGCCGCGTCATAGGTCCGCGCCCCTGCCACATCGTTGTAGGGACGGTAGTTGTTCGTTCCCGATGTATTGGTGGAGGTATTGGTGCTTTGGTTTGACTGGCCGTTGGAATTGGTGAAATCCTGCGCATTGCCCGTCGACAGGATCACGCCGGTGTCGCCCGGCGTCACACCGGGGGCGGTTGTGTCGCCTCCCGAATAGATGCCGGCGCTGTCGTTGTCGCCGTAATAGGTCGCGCCGACGACGGTCACGCCATCGCCAAATATCGTTTCGGCCATATCCGTGGCGCTGGTGCCTTCTCGGACCGTTTCGATGGGAAGTTCTGATGCTGCTACCACGTCTCTGCCTCTTACCCTTGGTTCGAGGCGACATTGGTCAGCGGCGCACGGATCGAGCCCGTGCTTTCCACTTGCCGAAGTGCAAGGATGGCCCTGTTTTCAGGTGTCCGGTCTTGCGTTTACTGCTGATGCCCTGCCTCGGGTCATATTATTGCCACAACCTTAACACCATCCGGACAAAACTGTTAAGCATTTCGTGAAATCCCCCCCTTGGCACCGCGCTTTTTTGGTCACAAAAGGTCAATGCCGACCAAAACACCTTATCCAAGGAGCCCGATATGCCCGCGATTGACCCTGTAGAGCTTACGGCAAGGCTGGTGCGATGCGCCTCTGTCACCCCTGCAAACGAAGGGGCGCTGGAGATTGTCGAGGAGGTTCTGTCACAGGCCGGTTTCAATTGTGTCCGGGTAGACCGGGGGGGCATCTGCAACCTCTTTGCCCGCTGGGGGGCCAAGGGCAACGGCAAGGCTTTCGGCTTTAACGGGCATACGGATGTGGTGCCTGTGGGCAATCCCGATGACTGGTCGATGCCGCCCTTCGGCGCCGAGATCAAGGATGGGGTGATGTATGGCCGTGGCACCACGGACATGAAATCCGGCGTTGCGGCATTTGTCGCCGCTGCCGTCGATTTTGTGCGTGACACGCCGCCGGATGGGTCTGTTGTCCTGACCATCACGGGGGACGAGGAGGGTGATGGCGTGCACGGCACGGCGGCGCTGCTCGATTACATGGCGGAAAATGGCGAACGTATGGATGCCTGCCTGGTGGGAGAGCCGACCTGCCCCGAGAAGATGGGGGATATGATCAAGATCGGCCGACGCGGGTCGATGTCCGCTTGGTTCAAGGTGATCGGGACGCAGGGGCATTCGGCCTACCCGCATCGCGCCAACAACCCGCTGCCTGCCATGGTGCGGCTGATGGACCGGCTTGCCAGTCATGAGCTGGACCGGGGGACGGATCATTTCGACTCTTCCACGCTGGCCGTGGTGACCGTGGACACCGGCAACCCCGCCAGCAACGTGATCCCGCGCAGTTGCTCTGCCGCCGTGAACATCCGGTTTAATGACACACATTCCGGCGCCAGCCTGACCGCATGGCTGGAGCAGGAAGTGGCACAGATCCGCGATGCCTTTGGTGTCGAGGTCGAGATGAACATCAAGATCTCGGGCGAAAGTTTCATCACGCCGCCCGGCGAGCTTTCGGCGCTGGTGGCAACCGCGGTTGCTGCTGAAACGGGGGTGACGCCTGAACTCTCCACCACCGGTGGCACATCCGATGCCCGTTTCGTCAAGGCGCATTGCCCGGTTGTGGAATTCGGGCTGGTGGGCCAGTCCATGCACCAGGTGGACGAACATGTGGTGGTTGAGCAGATACACCAGCTCAAGGCGATTTACGGGCGCATTCTGCGCGATTATTTTGCATGACCGTGACGATTGAAATCACCGATGACCTGGCAAGCTGCCTGCGCCTGAGGCGGGTTGTCTTTATCGAGGAACAAGGCGTCAGCGAGGCGGATGAACTCGACGGGCTGGACGACACCTGTCTGCATCTTCTGGCGCGGGACGGCGCCACACCGGTGGGGACTGCCCGGGTTCTGTTCGACGGCGAGGTCGCCAAGATTGGCCGGGTTTGCGTGCTGAAATCCCATCGGGGCACCGGGCTGGGCGCGGGTCTGATCCGCGCGGCGCTGGCAGAGGCCAAAGGGCGCGCGCGCAAGGCCAGGCTGGGCGCGCAGGTACATGCCCTGGGGTTCTACGAGGCGCTTGGATTCACGGCGGTCGGACCGGTCTTTGACGATGCGGGCATTCCCCATCGCGACATGGTGCGGGATCTTTGAACCGAACGCTGATCATCATGCTGAAAGAGCCGCATCCCGGACGGGTCAAAACCCGCCTTGGCCGCGACATCGGCATGACGGCAGCGGCATGGTGGTTCCGGCATCAGGCAGGGCGCCTGCTGCAAAGGCTGGACGATCCGCGCTGGCAGATCGTGCTGGCCGTTTCACCGGATGCCGAAGGGCTGCGCAGCCGCGTCTGGCCCGCCGGTCTGCCCCGTCTGGCGCAGGGACGCGGTGATTTGGGGGAGCGGATGGCGCGGATGCTGGACCAGGTGCAGCACGGGCCCGCCTGCCTGATCGGTGCGGATATCCCAGCTGTGAACCGGGCGCATATTGCTAGGGCATTCAGGCAGCTGGGTGATCATGATGCGGTCTTTGGCCCCGCCCCGGACGGGGGTTTCTGGCTGATCGGTCTGAAACATCCGCGCCGCCAGCCCCCCGGATTTTTTCGCAACGTGCGCTGGTCCACGTCCACAGCGCTGGCCGACAGCCGGGCGACGCTGCCGGACCACCGGATCGCGACATGCGATACCCTGAGCGACGTGGACACTGCTGACGATTTGAACATGACGTTGGCAGGGCCGCGTGCTAGCTGAGGGGGATGAGCAACATTCCGACCAAAGCCGAGATCCTTGACTGGATCGAACAGAACCCCACCCTGACCGCCAAGCGTGACATCGCCAAGGCGTTCGGGATCAAGGGGGCCGCGCGCATCGACCTCAAGCGTCAGCTCAAGGAGCTGGAGGCAGAAGGGCATCTGGAAAAGCGCAAGCGCAGCTATCAGGATCCTGACCGCCTGCCGCCGGTGTCGGTTCTGGTCATCAGCCACGCGGACAAGGACGGTGATCTGTTTGCCAAGCCGATGGAATGGCAGGGCGAGGGGGTGGAACCCGTTGTTCTGGTCATCCCACGCGCATCCGACCCCGCGCTGGGCGAAGGCGATCGCATCCTGGCGCGGCTGACAGTCGTGAAGGAAGAAGGTCACAATTACGAAGCCCGCCTGATCCGGCGGATCGGCACCAATCCCAAACGGGTCATGGGCATTTTCCGCAAGCGCAGCGAAGGCGGACGGATCGTGCCGATCGACAAGGGGGCTGACCGCGAATGGGTGGTGGCCGAGGGGGCGACCCATGGTGCCAGGGACGGCGAGCTGGTCGAGGCGGAACAGGCCGGGCCAAAGGGCCGTATGGGCCTGCCCAGGGCGCGCATTGTTGAACGGCTGGGGGACCCTTCGGCGCCCAAGGCGGTGTCGCTGATTGCCATCCATCAGCACGGCATTCCAGATCACTTTCCCGACGATGTGATTGCCGAAGCGGATTCAAAGAAACCTGCCGGGCTGAAAGGCCGCGAAGACCTGCGCGATCTGCCGCTGATCACCATCGACCCCTCAGACGCGCGCGACCATGACGATGCCTGCTATGCCCATGCCGACGAGGACCCGAAGAACGAAGGCGGTCATGTGCTTTGGGTCGCGATTGCCGATGTTGCCCATTACGTCACCCCCGGCTCTGCCCTGGATCGCGAGGCGCGCAAGCGGGGGAATTCCACCTATTTCCCTGATCGCGTCGTGCCGATGTTGCCCGACCGCCTGTCAGGCGATCTGTGTTCGCTGCACGAAGGTGTGCCGCGCGCCTGTATCGCTGTGCGCATGGTGCTGGATGCCAGAGGCAACAAGCTGAAGCATTCGTTTCATCGCGGGCTCATGCGCTCGCCTGCTTCATTGCATTACGAAGAAGTGCAGGACGCCATTGACGGCAATCCGAATGACAAGACCGGGCCGCTGCTGGATCCGGTGCTGAAACCGCTTTACGCGGCCTATGGCGCGCTGAAGCTGGCAAGGGCCGAGCGCCAGCCGCTTGACCTGGATTTGCCAGAGCGGCGGATCGAGCTGGCGGAGGACGGCAAGGTCAAGTCAGTGAACTTCAAGGACCGGCTGGATGCTCACCGGTTGATCGAGGAATTCATGGTGCTGGCGAATGTCGCTGCCGCCGAAACGCTGGCGGCAAAGAAGATACCGCTGCTCTACCGCATCCACGAGGAACCCTCGCAGGAGAAACTGGACGCCTTGCGAGAAACCGCAGCGGCTGCCGGGTATACGCTGGCCAAGGGGCAGGTGCTGCAGACCGCACATCTGAACCGGTTGCTGAACGATGCGGCGGGCTCCGATGATGCGGAACTGATCAATCTCAGCACCCTGCGTTCGATGACGCAGGCCTATTACGGGCCGGAACACATCGGGCATTTTGGCCTGGCGCTGCGATCCTATGCGCATTTCACCTCGCCGATCCGGCGCTATGCCGATCTGATCGTGCACCGCGCGCTGGTCACCGCGCATGGCTGGGGCAAGGATGGGCTGACGCCCGAGGACATGGAAACGCTGGACCAGACCGGCGCACATATTTCCGACACGGAACGCAGATCCATGACGGCGGAGCGGGACACGACAGACCGTTACCTGGCGTCCTATCTGTCTGAACGTGTGGGCAGCGAATTTACCGGCCGGATCAGCGGCATCGCCCGGTTCGGGGCCTTTGTGAAGCTGGATGAGACCGGGGCGGATGGATTGCTGCCCATGCGCGCGCTGGGCCGCGAGTATTTCCACTATGACCGCGAGGCGCAGACCCTGATGGGGTCGGACACCGGCAGGTTGATCAGCATCGGTCAACGCGTCACCGTCCGCCTGGCAGAGGCCGTGCCGGTCACCGGCGGCATCGCGCTGGAACTGCTTGAAATCGACGATCAGAAAGTCCCGCAGGGGCGGCAATCCCCGGCAGGGCGCAATCCCCGCCGGAGCGCGACCAAGGCCAAGCGCAAGAAGGACAAGATCAAGCGCAAAGTGGCTCGGACACGGCGGTCGAAGTGACTTCGTTCACCTGCGGCATGTCCAGCATGTTCTGGCAAAGGTCGATATAACGGCAAAGCATCCGGTCCCCGGCAATGCGCATCTTGGCCAGCCCGTTGCCCGGCGTGGCCCGCAATCCGGCCAGCATCGGTGCCACCGAAGCATCTGCGGCACTGGGCCTGTCGCCGAACAGGAAAGGCCCCTGCCAAAGCCGCGTCGTGATGGCCTGCAGGTCGGGTTCCAGCCGTTCGAGCCGCTCCTGCGCGGAGAGGCGGCCAAGCCCCTGGGTTTTCATCCCCGTCAACAGGTTCTTGCGCAGCTTACCGGTGATGAAGCCGCGCAGGGGTTTGGGGATCTGGGCAAAATAGGTGTCCCGGATCACCGGCCAGACGTCATCGTCGCCCCAGCGGGCCAACACGTTGTGAAAATAGATGTGCTCCTCGGCCATGCGGATGAAGGCGCGCGAAGTGGCCTTTTCCATTTCGGATAGCCCGGCGTCAAAATCCGCCCCACGCGATTCCAGAAAGGCGCGGATATTGTCACTGTCCGCGATTACCTGCCCATCGACCCGAATGGCAGGGAGTTTCTGTTTGGGCATGCTGCGCGGATCGGTGCTGTCTTCCCGTTGCCAGTCTTCGCCGGACATGTTCAGCAGCCAGATTGCCTTGACGCAAAAGGGGCTGGCGGCGATCTGACCAAATGCCGGGGCAAAGGTGATGAGAGTGATCATGTCGTGCTCCTGTTTTCCTTGCCTCGTGATAACGGGTATTGCTGTCAATTCTTGTCAGGATGGACTATGCCCTGTGCATGACCCGAACACATCGCCTTTTCCAGATGATGACAACGCTGCGACGGCTGCCCGCGCCGGTCCGGGCGCAGCAGCTTGCGGATGAAATGGATGTGTCGCTGCGGACCGTCTATCGCGATATTGATGCGCTTCGTGGTCTGGGCGCGGTGATCGACGGGGAGGCCGGATTTGGCTACACCCTGATCGAAGACGCGGCCATGCCGCCGCTGGCCTTCGAAGACGACGAATTGGAGGCTCTTGTGCTGGGTCTGCGCAATGTGTCCGTAATTGGTGATCCGGCCCTTGCAGGTGCTGCGAGAACCGCGCTGGCCAAATTGACTGCACGTGTCCCGCCACGACAGGCACACCGGTTGCAACATGCGATTCTGGATGCGCGCCGGTTTGATCCGCCTGCCCCGCCGCGTATCGACGTGGCCGTGTTGCGCGCTGCCACGTGGGATGAGGAAACCATCGCCTTTTCATACGTGGATGCCAAGGGCGCGGCATCTGTTCGTCAGGTTGATCCCTTGGGCATCGTATACATGCAGCAAACAAACATGCTGCTGGCCTGGTGCCACCTGCGGCGCGATTTCCGGGCATTCCGGCTGGACCGGATGGATGACCTGGACCGCACCGGCAAGAGCTTTCGACCCCGCCGCGTTCCGATGTTGCGCGACTATACCGCGCGCCTGCGTGAAGCGAACCGCGCACAGCCCGAAGGTCAGGACTAGACACTGGCCCTTTTTCGCGGGGCCAAAGACGGGTAGGTTTGGCCAAAGTCCTTTTCAAAGAGACATGCAAATGCACAGGCGACTTTTCCTTTTCTGCCTATTGATGGTTTTCGGCACGGCCAGCGGGGCACAGGCACCGGATGCATCCGCCCGCCCGCCGGAGCGTGTTGTCGAGGTTCAGGCGGCGCCGGAGGGCGGTTCCACGGCCGGGTTGCGGGCGTGGGTTGCGGCGTTTCGGCCGCGCGCGCTGGAGCAGGGCATTGAAGGCGCGGTTTATGACCGGGCGCTCAAGGATGTGACCTATGACCCGGAGGTGGTGCGCCGCGACCGCAACCAGGCGGAATTCACCAAGACGATATGGGATTATCTGGACACCGCAGTGTCTGACCTGCGCGTCTCCAACGGCAGGGCCGCCCTGGCGAAATGGGACAAGGCTCTGACCCAGATCGAAGAAACCTATGATGTGGACAAGGAGATCATCGTCGCAATCTGGGGGTTGGAGAGCGCCTATGGCACGTTCCGGGGCGGCGATTCCGTGCTGAATTCCATGGCCACGCTGGCCTATGATGCACGGCGGGCCGAGTTTTTTGAAGATCAGCTGCTGGCCGCCCTCAAGATCCTGCAAAGCGGCGATACGACGAACGCGAAGCTCAGCGGGTCATGGGCCGGTGCGATGGGGCATACGCAGTTCATGCCGACCTCGTTTCAGGACCATGCGGTTGATCATGACGCCGATGGCAAGCGTGACATCTGGGGCGATGATCCGGTGGATGCGCTGGCCTCGACGGCGGCCTACCTCAAGCATCACGGATGGATCCGGGGTCAGCCCTGGGGGGTCGAGGTCAAGATTCCCGAAGGATTCGATTATGAACTGGCGCGCCGGTCCCTGCGCAAGATGCCAAGCGAATGGGCAACGCTGGGTGTGACCCTGCCCAGCGGGACGGCGGTAAAGGATTATGGTCTGGCGTCTGTCCTGCTGCCCGGCGGGGCGGAAGGCGCGGCTTTCCTGATCTTTGGCAATTTTGCCGCATTGGAAAATTACAATACCGCGGATGCCTATGTCGTCGCGGTTGGTCATCTCGCCGACCGGATCAAAGGTGGTCCGGCTTTTGAACACGGCTGGCCCCGGTACCTGCGGGTTTTGACCTTTGACGAGAGAATCGAGTTGCAGAAAAGACTGACCAGCGCGGGCTACGACACGGAAAAGATAGATGCCAAGATGGGCCCCCTTACCGTGGATGCCATTCGCCGGTTTCAGGTTGATCGGGGAATTGTGCCCGATGGCTATCCATCGCTGAGCGTTCTGGACCGCTTGCGGGCATTGTAAGGATGGCAGTCGGTTCGCGCCCCATGGAGCGACGCCCCAACTGCCATCCCGAGGGATCTCAGGACTGAATCTTGAGCATGTCCTTGTCCTTGAGGTCCTTGTAGGTCGCATCCAGCGCCAGCTTGGCGCGCGCCGCAAAGACGTCGATCTCTTCCGGTGTGATCACCAGCGGCGGCGAGATGATCATCCGGTCGCCCACATGGCGCATCACCAGATTGTTGGCAAAGCAGTGCTCGCGGCACATGTAGCCCACGGTGCCGCCATCGCTTGCGAATTTCGCGCGGCTTTCCTTGTGCGGCGTCAGCGGCAGGGATGCCATCATGCCTGAAACGTTCACAGTGCCGACCAGCGGATGCTCGCCCAGCTTTTCAAGCGCAGCGTGCAAGGCCGGCATCGCGGTGTTGCGGATGTGGCCAAGCAGGTCTTCCTCTTCCATGATCCGCAGGTTTTCCAGCGCGACGGCGGCGCAGACCGGGTGCCCGGAATACGTATAGCCATGGTTGAATTCACATGCGTTCATCACGGCTGCGATCTCGTCCGAAACGATGGAACCGCCGATGGGAGCGTAGCCAGAGCTGAGCCCCTTGGCGATGGTCATGATGTCGGGGTTGATCCCGACGGTTTGCGAGCCAAACCAGTTCCCGGTCCTGCCGAACCCACAGATCACCTCGTCCGCGATGAGCAGGACATCGTATTTTCTGCAGATGCGCTCGATCTCCGGCCAATAGGTGCTGGGCGGGATAACGACGCCGCCAGCGCCCTGGATCGGTTCACCGATGAAGGCCGCGACCTTCTCGGACCCGAGTTCGAGGATTTTTTCCTCAAGCTCCTGCGCGCGGGCAAGGCCGAATTCTTCCGGCGTCTGGTCGCCGCCTTCTGACCACCAGTCGGGCTGTCCGATGTGGTGGATGCCGGGAATCGGCATGCCGCCCTGTTCGTGAATATAGGTCATGCCACCGAGGCTGCCGGACCCGACCGAAGAGCCGTGGTAGGCGTTCTTGCGGCTGATGATGTGGCTTTTTTCCGGCTGGCCCTTCTGCGCCCAGTAGGTCCGCACCATCCGCAGGTTTGTGTCGTTCGCCTCTGATCCTGATCCGGCGAAGAAGACGTGGTTCAGGTCGCCCGGTGCGAGTTCGGCAAGTTTGCTGGCCAGGGCAATCGCGGGCACATGCGAAGTCTGGAAGAAGGTGTTGTAGTAGGGCAGCTCGTTCATCTGGCGCGCGGCAACCTGGCCCATTTCCGGCCGGCCATAGCCGAGGTTCACACACCACAGGCCCGCCATGGCATCCAGGATCTCATTGCCGTCGCTGTCCGTCAGGTACACGCCGCTGGCCCGCGTAATGATCCGCGCGCCTTTTGCGGCCAGTTCGTCATTGGTTGTGAAAGGGTGCATGTGATGCGCTGCATCCAACGCCTGAAGCTCGGCGGTTGGCAGATGATTGGTGATGGTTGACATGGCATGACCCTTTCGGACAGGCGTTTCGGAATGGGACGCAGAATATGATCAAATTCTGCAGTGTCAATCGAATCAGGGGTAAGTTCAGGCTTCGGCCAGCACGACCCTGATCTGGTGCATGCCCTGATCGACGTCTTCCGCCATGGCTTTTGCAGCGGCTTCGGTGTTGCCATCGGCCAGCGCCATGATCAGGTCCGAATGCTTGTCTGGCAGGCTGGAGGTGCCGAATCGCCCGCAGACGACACGAAGGGAGGGACCGAATCGGAGCCACAGACGGTCCACGGTGGCCGTCATGATAGGGGCTGCCGCCGCAGAGTAGACTTGCGAATGAAACCGGTAGTTATGGGTGAGGTAACCGCCGACATCGCCCACGTCTATCGCGGAATTCAAATCCGAATCGCAGGATCTCAGCCGGTCCAGGCACTCAGGGGTCATGCGCTGCGCCGCCCGCCGTGTCAGTTCCGGTTCCAGCGTTCTGCGCATGAAATGCAGTTGATCCAGGCAATCCGCTGTCAGGCCGGGGACCGTAACGCGGCGGTTTCCTTGATGGATCAGCGCCCCTTCCGCGATCAGGCGACGCAGTGCTTCGCGCACCGGTGTCATGCCGGCACCGAGCGTTTCAATCAATCCCTGGATTGTCACGGCCTGCCCGGGAACGAGGTCTCCGAACAGAATCATCACACGCAACTGCTCGTAAACCTGCTGATGTGCAGGGATTTTTGCCGCATCGTCGGCTCGAAACGGATTTCCGTGCGCGAACATCTCAGTTTTCATTCTCAGCGCCTTTTTTTTGTCCAGCGTCAGCACCTTGCACCAAGATGCAGTGCATGAAAGCATATCTTATATTGCCCGATGAGGCAAAACTTGATCAAATTCAATAGAAGCCGGGACCAACCCGGTATCAGATGGGAGAGCCAAATGAAGAAATCTATCATTGGCGGCATTGCTGCCGCCGCCGTCATGGCAACAAGTGCCTTTGCCGAGGAGGTCCGGGTTTATAACTGGTCCGACTACATTGATGAGAGCCTGCTGGAGAAATTCAGAACCGAGACCGGGATCGACCTGATCTACGACGTGTTCGACAGCAATGAAGTGCTGGAGACAAAAATGCTGGCCGGCGGGTCCGGGTATGATGTGGTTGTGCCGTCGGGTACTTTCCTGCAGCGGCAGATCACTGCGGGCGCGTTCCAGAAACTGGACATGGCCAAACTGCCCAACAACGGCAACCTTTGGGATGTGATCGAAGACCGGCTGAAAAAATACGACCCCGAGAACGAATATGCCATCAACTACATGTGGGGCACCACCGGCATCGGCGTGAACGTGAACAAGGTCAAGGAAGTGCTGGGCGATGATGCACCGGTGGATTCCCTCGCCTTGGTCTTCGATCCGGCGAATATGGAAAAGCTGGCCACCTGTGGCGTGCATTTCCTTGATGCCCCGGCAGAGATGATCCCAGCGGCGCTGGCGTATCTGGGCGAAAATCCTGACGCGCAGGACGTCGAGACCATCGAAAAGGCAGAGCCTGTGCTGACGGCAATCGCGCCTTACGTGCAGAAATTCCACAGTTCGGAATACATCAACGCGCTGGCCAACGGTGATATCTGTGTCGCTTTCGGCTGGTCCGGTGACATCCTGCAGGCGCGCGACCGTGCCGCAGAGGCCGACAATGGCGTCGAAATCGCCTACAACGCACCCTCTGAAGGGGCGCTGATGTGGTTCGACAACATGGCAATCCCGGTCGATGCGCCAAACCCGGATGCCGCTCATAAGTTCATCAACTTCATCCTTGATGCGCAAAACATGGCGGCGGCATCGAACTATGTCTACTACGCCAACGGCAACAAGGCGTCTCAGGAGTTTCTGGAGGAAGACGTGATTGGCGATCCGGCGATCTATCCCAATGAGACGACGCTGGAAAAACTCTACACCACGTCGCCCTATGGGCCGAAGGTGCAGCGGACGGTGACCCGTATGTGGACCAAGATCAAGTCAGGAACCTGACCCGATCCTGCGGCGAGGCCTGATGGCCTCGCCCTTTTTTCATCGCCAGTGGCACCCCAAGGATGAACTAAATTGACCCAAACTGTATTTGCCCCCTGGGATGATCCGAATCAAAAGCCGTTGATCCGGTTCCAGAACGTGACCAAGCGATTTGGCGAATTCGTCGCGATTGACAACCTGACGCTGGATATCTTCGAGAAAGAGTTCTTTGCCCTGCTTGGGCCCTCCGGATGCGGCAAGACGACGATGATGCGCATGCTTGCGGGGTTCGAAACAGTCAGCGACGGCCGCATCGAATTGTCCGGCAAGGACATCGGCCATGTGCCCCCCAACAAACGCGCCGTGAACATGATGTTCCAGTCCTATGCCCTGTTCCCGCATCTGTCGGTTTGGGACAATATCGCCTTTGGCTTGCGCCGTGATCGCAAGAGCAAGTCAGAGATCGACGCGCGGGTCGATGAAATGCTGAAGCTGACGCGTCTGGAAAAGTTCGGCCGCCGCAAACCGCATCAGATTTCCGGCGGCCAGCGGCAGCGCGTGGCGCTGGCGCGGTCCCTGGCCAAGGCGCCGAAACTGTTGCTGCTGGATGAACCGTTGGGCGCGCTGGACAAGAAGCTGCGACAGGATACCCAGTTCGAACTGATGGATATTCAGGAAAGCACCGGGACCACTTTCGTAATCGTGACCCACGATCAGGAAGAAGCGATGACCGTCGCATCCCGCGTCGCGGTCATGGACGAGGGGCGGATCATTCAGGTCGCGACCCCTGCCAACATCTATGAATACCCCAATTCGGTCTATGTGGCGGATTTCATCGGTGACGTGAACATCATCGACGCGACAGCAACCCCGACGGGTGAGAATACCTATGCCCTGAACTGGATCGACGGTCAGCCGCCGATCACCGCCGAAACCAAGACCACCTTCAGTGCGGGCCAGCAGGCGCATCTGGCAATCCGGCCGGAGAAGATCCGCATTTCGACGGAAAGGCCCGATGAAGCAGCCAATGCGCTGCAGGGAAAGGTGCTGGATATCGCCTATCTGGGCAACCTCAGCACCTATCACGTGCAGCTGCCCGGTGGTCAGGTGATCAAGGCGCAGACAGCAAACACCCGCCGCATCGCGCGTCGTGACATCACCTGGGAAGACCCGGTCTGGATTTCATGGAGCGCCACCGCCGGCGTTCTGTTGGAGCATTGAACATGCGCCGCTTTGCCCTGATCGCTGTTCCCTACGTTTGGTTGCTGGCGCTCTTCCTCGTTCCGTTCATCATCGTCTTCAAGATTTCGCTGTCGGACCTCGCGCTGGCGATCCCGCCCTATACCCCCACCATGCGGGACGGGATCGGCGATATGTTCGCCGCCTTCGATTTCGAGAATTTCGTCTTTCTGACGGAAGATGATCTGTACTGGAAAGCCTACCTCAGCTCCCTGCGTATCGCGCTCATCTCAACCTTCATGACCTTGCTGGTGGGCTATCCCATTGCCTATGGCATGGCAAAGGCACCCGACGAATGGCGGGCGACACTGATGATGCTGGTGATCCTGCCGTTCTGGACCTCTTTCCTGATCCGGGTCTACGCCTGGATGGGTATCCTCAGCAACGAAGGTCTGCTGAACCAGTTCCTGCTCTGGCTTGGGTTGATCAATGAACCGCTGGTGATCCTGAACACGAATATGGCCGTCTATATCGGTATCATCTACACCTATCTGCCCTTCATGATCCTGCCGATCTATGCGGCGCTCGACCGGTTGGACGAGTCCCTGAACGAGGCGGCCGAGGATTTGGGGTGCTCGCGGATGCAGGCGTTCTGGCTGGTAACGATTCCGTTGTCGAAAAACGGGATCATCGCGGGATCGTTTCTGGTGTTCATCCCGGCGCTGGGTGAATTCGTGATCCCGTCGCTGCTGGGTGGATCCGGCACGCTGATGATCGGCAAGATCTTGTGGGAAGAGTTCTTCAACAACCGGGACTGGCCGGTCGCTTCTGCCGTGGCGGTTGTTCTGCTGTTGATCCTTGTCATCCCCATCGTGCTGTTTCAGCGCAACCAGCAGAAACAGGCGGAGGCAGAGCAATGAAGCGGATGTCGTGGTTCAATGTCACCTCGCTGACCCTGGGGTTCGCGTTTCTGTACCTGCCGATGATCATCCTCGTGATCTACAGCTTCAATGCCTCCAAGCTGGTGACGGTCTGGGCGGGGTTTTCAACCCGGTGGTATGGCGAGCTTGTCCAGAACGACGCATTTCTGGATGCGGCATGGGTCACCATCAAGGTTGCCGTAATGTCTTCGACCCTTGCCACCGTGCTTGGCACCATGGCCGCCTATGTGCTGGTGCGTGGCGGGCGCTTTCTGGGGCGCACCCTGTTTTCCGGCATGATCTATGCACCGCTGGTCATGCCCGAGGTCATCACCGGCCTGTCGCTGTTGCTATTGTTCATCGGCATCGGGCTCGACCGCGGGGTTCTGACCATCGTGCTGGCGCATACGACGTTTTCGATGTGCTATGTCTCTGTTGTGGTCTCCTCACGGCTGGTCACCTTCGACCGGTCGCTGGAGGAAGCGGCACTTGATCTGGGCTGCTCCGGCTGGGATGCCTTTCGTCTGGTCACCCTGCCGATCATCGCACCTGCCGTGATCTCGGGATGGTTGCTGGCCTTTACCCTGTCGCTTGATGACCTGGTTATCGCATCCTTCACCTCCGGGCCATCTGCCACGACGCTGCCGATCAAGATTTTCTCGGCCGTGCGGCTTGGCGTTTCGCCCGAGATCAATGCCCTGTCCACGATCATGATCGCGATCGTTACGGTCGGCGTGATCACGGCGTCGCTTGTCACCAAACGCAATGCCGTCCGGGCCGAGGCCGATACCCGTGCGGCGGAACGCGCCCAGGCATGAAGCGCATCTACGGCGACTTTGCCTATTCCGATGCGCCCAGGCAGGGGTGTTGGTGGGATCAAACCTGCGACATTCCTGATCGACCGGCGCTGTCCGGCGAACACCGCTGCAACGTTGCGATTGTCGGTGGTGGCTTCACCGGCATTTCCGCAGCTTTGCATCTGGCCGAATCCGGTGTCAGCGCCACGGTACTGGAAGGCCGTTATGTCGGCTGGGGGGCCTCGGGGCGGAACGGCGGATTCTGCTGCCTTGGCGGGGGCATGCTGGACAATGCGGCACTGGAGAAACGCTTTGGCCGGGAGGGCCGCGTGGCCTGGCGCGAAACGGAAATGGCCGCGATCCATCTGGTCGAGGGGCTGTTGGGGCGGCACGCGATAGATGTGGGCCGCCATTCCAATGGTGAAACGCAATTGGCGCATCGGCCCAAAGACTTTGACGCGATGCGGGATGACGTCGCGTATTATGCAGAGAGTTATGGCGTGGAGGCGCGCCTGACCCGGCCAGAGGATCTGCTGGCCGAAGGCATGAATGCGGGTTTCCACGGGGCCATCACCGTGCCCATCGGTTTTGGCCTGAACCCGCGCAAATACATCACGGGCCTGGCCGCCGCCGCCGAAGCGGCGGGTGCGCATATCCATCACGACACGCCGGTCACCACAATTACGCGGCAAGGGTCCGGTTTTGCCCTGCAGACACCGGCGGGCCGGGTGCTTGCCGATCGTGTGATCATCGGCACAAACGGGTATTCTTCCGAAGATTTGCCGGACTGGTTGGCGGCACGCTACATGCCGACCCAATCCAGCGTCATCGTCACCCGCCCCCTCACGCAGAGTGAACTGGACGCCCAGGGCTGGACCAGCGGGCAGGCTTCTTATGACACCCGCCATTTGCTGCATTATTTCCGCCTGATGCCGGACAACCGAATGCTGTTTGGCGTGCGCGGCGGCCTGTTGGCCAACGCCGGATCGGAAAAGCGGGCGCTGCAACGGGCGCGGGCGGATTTCGACCGCATGTTCCCGGCGTGGCGTGACGTGGAAACACCTTTCAACTGGTCGGGCATGGTATGTATTGCCCGGGACAGGATGCCTTTTGTTGGCCAGGTGCCCGATCAGCCGGGATTGTTTGCGAGCCTTTGCTACCATGGAAACGGTGTGGCGATGGCAAGCTATTCGGGGGCGGTGCTGGCCGACGCGGTTCAGGACAAGGTGCCGCAACACCCCTATCCCGAAGCCATGCAGCGCCCGCTGGCAAAGTTCGAACTGGGCAGGTTCCGTCGTGCCATCATGCCCTTCGCCTACCTCGGTTTCAGCCTTTCCGACTTGTAGTTCCGGCTGATGACCCGCCTGCGCTTGAACCTGTCGCTGGGCTGCTGCCGGCCGGTTCCCGCAGACCGCTGACGGCGCTGGCCAGAACGGCGGCGCCCCCTTCCAGGATCAGGACGGTCTGGCCGTCCTGCACACGCGCCTCCGTGATCCGGCCATATGTCGCGACCGGGTCGGTCAGAACCACTTCACCATCTGCGCGGCTTTCGATTTCGAAACTGTAAAGGCCCTGGGCGAATGGCGTACCATCCTCCGTGACACCGGCCCATTCGACCGGTTCTGCCGAAACCGGAATTGACATGCGCTGTACCTCCGTCCCGGTTTCATCATAAACGACAAGAAATACTTCGTCAGAGATGGCGGCGGGGTTGGGATTGATCGTGATCGGGCTGCCGTCGAAATAGGCGGGCGCGGTGCTGAGCGCTTCCATCCCGATCCACCCTGCCATTTGTGCCATGCCGCCGGAGCCGAGTTGAGCGGTCAGCGCAGTCAGAAGATCATTGGACAGCACCTGCTGTTCCACCATCGAGAATTGCGCAAGCTGGGCGGCATATTCGGAAGAATCTATCGGTTCCAGAGGGTCCTGAAACCGGGCCTGGGCGGTCAACATCTTCAGAAACGTCGCGAAGTCGGAGGACAGGACGGCATTGGACCCGGTCGAGGCGCCATGGCCTGGGCCGGCGGTGTGACCTGCAACATTTGCTGTGGGTGAGATCAATGTTCTTCTCCTGTCACAATCTGATGTCGATGCCGGTTTCGGGCGTGGCGGAAAGGATGATTTCCACAGGGCTTTCCGTGCCTGCTTCGGCCTGCGGTTCGGGTGCGTGTGACGGGCGTGCCATCGCCCCGTCCTCTTGTTGGGCATCACCACCCGCAAAGGTGAAGCTGATATCTGCATAGCCGAGCTGCCGGAACTCCTGTGCCAGTTCCGTGATATGCCGTCGCATCAGTTCGATCGTATCCGGACGCTCTGCCGTGATCTGGACTGCCATCCCGGCCTCCGTTGTGGAAAGGGCAAGGCGCAGGCGGCCCAGCTCTTCGGGATTGAGCGCGATATCAACCGGGCGTTGCCCGGCATTTTGCAATGCGTCGGCCAGTTGCCGCGCCACCTGAACCGGTAAATCGGCGCGATGCGGCGCGGTGGTTTGAGGGGCAGAGGTTGTCTGCATCACATCCATACGCGGGCCGCCGTGTCCTTCGGGAACCAGCGGGCGGTTTGGCTCCGACGCAGGCTGGGTTGTGTCGGTCTTTGTGGGCTCCGGACCGGATGCGGCCAAAGGTGCGGCCATCGCAGCCCTTGTGGGGCTTGCGGCCCTGAGCATTTGCGGGAGGGCGACATCGCGCCCAGTGTGAAACTGTTTCGGTGGGCGGTCAGTGGTTGAGGCATGGGGCGCGGCGCGGTGCGTCACGGAGATGAGAAATTCCGGATCGCTGCCTGCCACCGCAGCATCGCGTGCAGAGCCTGAAACAGGCACAGCAACCCGCGCATTGAGGGAGGAACGATCCACTGTCTGCGGAAGCAATCTGGACGGGTTCGTTTCCCGCTTGTTTTCGAATGCCCGATCACTGCGCCACAGGCCAATCTCCCCGGGGGTGGCAGGCAATCCATCTGGCAGCTTGCTGTTGGCGGCAGGACCAGAGGCAGGACGTGCAACAGCTGTGGAAACACCGGTTGGTCGGCTCACATGGGTGAGGGGCCGGTCAATGATCTGGCGAGCCGCCGCAACAGGCTCTGTGCCGTTTGTTGCCTGATGCGACCCCGTTTCAATGTTGCGCACAGGCTCGGGTTGTCGCGGCGTTTCGCGTTCCTGTACGCCCCCTGAAACCATATCACCTGGAGACGGCCGCTGTTGCGGCAACCTCATGTCAGTCGCCGCAGGCAGATAGCCCTGCGTTTTCATGGGGTTCCCGCTGTCGTCCGTCATGGTTTGCGCGGCATTGCGAACCACCGGGATAACCGGTTGATCCAACTGTTGTTTGGCAGTGACCATCTGGCGATTTCCGTGGGCGGGATGAGGTCTTACTGACGGGTCATGACGGGACACGGGCCACAGCATTGCAGATCTGCCTGTTTCTGCGTCCCGCCAAACCATTTGGCCGGCCACCGCACGTTCCAGAGAGGTCTCGCGGCGTGCACCGACCGCAGGATTCTGCAGTTCTGTTGTTGACGCGTGACGGTTGAGCTTCTCCTTCCCGGACTTAGACGACAGTCCGCTCGCATCGGCTTGCGCCCTGCCGTTCCACGTTGCGCGAGGCCGGTCGGTTGGGGTGATGACCGAGCCTTCACCCATGGCCTGGGCTGCGGGTTTCGGCGACATTGTCCCCATTGCATGTTGCCGGGCCGTTTCGCCAACCAGCGCAATTGCTGGCGACCGAGCGTCTGGGCCTTCATGCGCAATGTCAGGATGGCTTTCTTCCGGTTGCTGCCGGAGCACAGAATGGTCCTGTCGCGGCGCAAGGATGCGCTGCAATTGCGGGTTCGCTTCGGATGAGGTGCGGTTGTGAAACGCGGAGACCTCATCACGCGTCGAATCATCAACAGCCATTTGATCGCTGGTAATTTCGGGATTGCGCACCGCTTGCGGCTTCGGCATTGCCGCACCGGTAACGGCCGGGTGTGACGCGACTTCAGATAGGCGTGGGCTGGATATCTCCTCCGCGTTGTCATGCGGGTCGTCCATGAAAGAGGCATCAAGATCTTCCGGTCCTGCGCCCCCTGCATTCTTGGCGGGTCGCTGCCCTGTGCCCATCATGACTGTTTCGGGCTCGGGTTCCTGTGTCGGGGCGTTTCCAGCGAATGGTTCAGCCGATTTATCATAGGCGAGACCAAAGTCAGGCATGCCGGTGGCAAACGCCGGGCCGTCACGCGCTGTGGCGGGCAGAACCAAGCCACCCGTCTTTCGGGCCTCGCCCGCCGATGGGGCGGTGATATTGGGAAGTGAAATGTTCAACAGCGCCTCCGGGAGTTCTTCTCCGACGGGGAGTTGTATGCGGCAATATCCTTACCAGTTGTTTACCGGTTCAGGCGCATCCTGCCAAAAATAGAACGCAATTTAAGGACCAGGCTGATGCAAATTACGCCTCCCACGCGGCACATTTCCTCACCCGATGGCGCGGACCTGCGGCTGCGGCAGGCGGCGGAGCAGCTTGAAGCGACATTTCTTGCAGAAATGCTGAAATCTGCGGGACTTGGACAATCCCGGGATCAGTACGGCGGTGGCGCGGGGGAGGATCAATTTTCCTCATTCCTGGTGCAAGAGCAAGCTGCGGCAATGGTCCGTGCCGGTGGCATCGGGCTGAGCGAATCTCTCTATGAAGCACTCAAGGAGAAAGAAGATGACCGATGAAACCGTGAAACATCAGATCGACGCCCTCAACGACCTGCTGGATTCAGAGTGTGAGGCCTTGCTGGAAGGGGACCTGGAGCGGCTGGCAGAGATGCTTGCACCAAAAGAAACACTGATCGGCGCGATCAACAGCGTGCCGCAGGATGATTTGCAGGGGCTTCGGGAACTCGACAATAAGGTAAAGCGAAACCAGCTGCTTCTTGGTGGCGCGCTTGACGGTATCCGCGCAGTCGCAGACCGAATGGCCCAGCTTCGCCAGGTCAGAAGCAGCCTGGACACCTACAGCGCGGATGGCAAAAAGCGCAGCATCGACTTGCGGGACAACCCCACATTGGAACGGCGTGCGTGAAGGACTTGGTGATCCACAGCAGCTCCGGCAAAATCAGCTAAAAACCGCGACAGTCCCGCCTCTGGCATTCAGCAAACATTAAGCCTCGAGTGGGCATGTAGGCCATGCACCCGAAATCGGGTGGCGCATCGTTTTCCAAAGAACGCATGCACAGGTCAGAACACCGCCACATATCCCCATGGGGGGTGACACTCCACGGGCGCAAAGCGTCCATGATTGAAGGAACTAGCTTATGTCGAGCATTCTTACCAACAACGGTGCAATGGTTGCACTGCAAACACTGAAGTCCATCAACAAGGATCTTACCCAGACGCAGAACGCGATCTCAACCGGCAAGGACATCGGATCTGCCAAGGACAATTCTGCCATCTGGGCAATTTCAAAGGTGATGGAATCAGACGTTGCTGGTTTTGCCGCAGTTCAGGATTCGCTGGCGGTTGGCGAGTCGACGGTCGCGGTGGCATCTGCCGGTGCGGAACAGATCGTCGAAACGCTGAAAGAGATGAAGCAACTGGCGATCAATGGTCAGTCCGAGACAGCGGATTTTTCCAAGATTCAGGCTGACATGACGGAGAAAGCCGAAGGTATCGCCGCCATCATCAGCGCGTCTCAATTCAACGGCGTCAACCTGCTGGCAACGGATGTCGACGGGAACGGGGGCACCTCCCTGACCGTGGTTTCCTCACTTGACCGTGTAGGTTCCGCAGCTCCGACAGTATCCACCATCAGTGTTGATACTGTCGATTTCGAAGCGAATATCGACGCGGTCGGCAGCCTGACGGCCATCACCGATGCGGCAAGTGCCGCGACGGCTTTTGATGAGCTTGAGGCCTTTCTGACGACAGCAATCGATGGCGCTGCTGCACTGGGTGCGTCGGCAAAACGGATTTCTGATCAAAGCGACTTTGTCGGCAAGCTGAACGACGCGGTGAAATCCGGAATCGGGTCATTGGTGGATGCGGACATGGAAGCGGCTTCTGCCCGCCTGCAGGCGCTGCAGACACAACAGCAGCTGGGTGTTCAGGCGCTGTCCATCGCCAACCAGGCGCCGCAGACAATCCTGTCTCTGTTCCGGTAAAAAAATGAGCGAAGGCGCCACGCCGCGCCTTCGCTTTCCTTTCCAAATTCCGACCTTCAACAGGTAAGGACACGCCGTGAACGCAACCGACAAGGCCCGGCGCGCCTATGCGCCTACCGCAGCGCCCATAAAATCAGAGCGCAGCGTCGAATTTGAAGTAATTGCGCGCATCACTGCACGGCTGAAAGCCGCGATTGAGGCCGCACAGTTTCCCGGGCTGCTGGAAGTGCTGCATGAGAACCGCAGGCTTTGGCGGACGCTTGCAACGGATGTTGCCAATGCCGAAAATCTGTTGCCGGACGAGTTGCGCGCACGGATTTTCTATCTGGCCGAATTTACCCATCATCATACCAGCAAGGTGATCGCCCGTCAGGAAACCGCGGTGCCCCTGCTGGAAGTGAATACCGCCATTTTGCGCGGCCTCAAACAACGGAGGGCCCTGCAGTGAGCGGCCTTGTACTGAAGTTGAGCCCCAAGGAGCGGGTCCTGATCAACGGCGCAGTGATTGAAAACGGTGATCGTCGCAGCAGGCTTTCGATCATGACGCCGGATGCGAATATCCTGCGCCTGCGCGATGCGATCCACCCGGAAGATGCAAAAACACCCGTCAGGCGCGCCTGCTTTGCGGTGCAATTGGTCCTTTCCGGTGACACCGTCCCATCCGATGCGCATCACGGATTGCTGCGCCAGATTGAGGAGCTGAGCCAGGTCTTCAAGGATGGCGACAGCCGGACCTTGCTGACAGAGGCCAGTGAGGCCCTGATCGCGAAGCAACATTACCGCGCATTGAAGTGCCTCCGCGGCTTGCTGGCGCGCGAAGACCGGTTGCTTGCGGTCAGGCCGAACTGATGTTCCAGCCGGTCATTCCCGTATCCGGCCTTGCGGGTTGGCGGTTCCTGCAACGTACCTATGACTCCCAGTTCGAGACATTTTCGAAAGGGGCCGTATTGCAGCGGGATGCTGAGTATTTTCGCGAAAACATCGGGCAGGTGCGCACAGCCGAGGATCTGACCTCTGATCGCCGGTTGTTGAACGTCGCGCTCAGCGCCTTTGGATTGCAGGATGACATCAACAATCGTTATTTCATTCGCAAAATCCTGGAGGAGGGCGTGACGCGTGATGACGCCCTTGCCAACCGTCTTTCAGACCCACGCTATCGCGAACTGTCCGAGGCGTTTGGTTTCGGTCCGGGTGAGTTCGTGAAAACCGGCGAGGATGGTTTTGTCGGTGTTATTGTCGCCCGTCACCGGACCAACAGTTTTGAGGTTGCGGCGGGCGCGCAGGATGGCGCCATGCGCGTGGCCCTCTATGCGCAGCGGGAACTGGCACAGCTTGCGCATGATGATATGTCAAACGAGGCCAAGTGGTTCACAGTGATGGGTGACCCCCCGATGCGCCAATTGTTCGAAGCGGCGCTTAACTTGCCCGCGGCGTTGGCGCAGATCGATATTGATCAACAGCTTGAGGTGTTCAGGGATGCCGCCGTTTCGGTCCTGGGCAGTGATGATCTGTCGCTTTTCACCGAGGCTGACGCGCGCGAGGATCTGATCACGAAATTCGTCGTTCGAGACCAGATCCGTGATTTTTCCGCCGGAATGTCCAGCACTGCCGTCGCATTGACCTTGTTGAGCAGCTAGGGACCTGACCCTTCTGTATCTCTGATCTGTTATTGATACCCCATCACCGGGCTTGGCGAAGGTCGGTGATGGGGCGGTGTATGGCGTCTGAGCCTTGTGGCTTGACCACGTTTCTTAGCGAGCCAGCACCGTCTCTCTTCATCATCTCGAACAGTGTGAGGCGCGTCTTGGAAACCGTCCAGTGGACGGTTTCAGCGCTGAACGGGCGGCGCCCCGGCATGTGGCCGATCAGGACCACGGATCAGAAGGAAGAGAACATGGGCACGATACCACAAACGGCAATCATTGGCATAGATGTCAGCCGCGATTGGCTGGACATTTATTGCCTGCCTCAGGGCCAGTGGGGGCGGTTGCCAAACAAGCCCGAAGGCCATGCACAGGTTGTTCAATTGGCCACGGAGCAAGGCGCGGCGGTGTGTTTTGAGGGCTGCGAGGATCAGAAAACGATCCGGGGGATCGTTTTCCCGAGTGGCGGTGGTCAGGAATGGAAGCTGTGGGCTGCGCTGGAGGCCGCAGGGGTCGCAACGCGCCAATTGCCTCCAGCACAGATCAAGGCCTTTGCGGCGAGCCGGGGTACACGGGCCAAGACCGACCGGATTGACGCGGAGTTCATCGCGCGGTTCATGGCCTTCCGGCCAGATGCAGGGCGGACCCTTCCACACGAAAAGATACGCCTTCTCAGGGCTTTGGTGTCCAAGCGCGGGCAGCTCGTTGAGACCCGAAAACGCCTTCTCGCGCAGATCAAGGCGCATGGGAAGCTCGGATCGGCCGATACGTTCGAGGCCATGGATGCCGAGCTGAAAGGCCTGCTGGATCGCCAGATTGCCAAGCTGGAGACCCAGATTGAACAGGTCATTGCGACCGGCGCAGGCCTTGCTGCAACTGCCAGCATCTTGCGCTCGGTTCCAGGGATCGGCCCAGTTGCCAGCACCATGTTGATCGCGGAAATGCCAGAGCTTGGTCAAATCACAGGCGAGCAAGCGGCAGCACTCACAGGCCTTGCACCGATTGCACACGACAGCGGTGCGATGCGCGGCAAGCGGGCGATTGGTGGCGGTCGCAGGCTACTCAGGCATGTGATGTTCCAGGCTGCTCTCGTCGCAAGCCACCACAACCCAGTCCTGAAAGCATTTTGCCAAGCGGCTGCGCACCGCTGGCAAACCGCACAAGGTTGTCATCACTGCGGTCGCCCGAAAGCTCGTGACAATCGTCAACGCCCTCGTCAAATCAGGCCAGAAATGGTCCATTCCGACTGTCTGAGAAATACAGTTGCTAATGTGGCCCACAATCCGACGGCACGAGACTGCCATATCGCCGAAATCTCAACCCGTGGGCGCTGGCAGAAGGCCACTGGATACAATCAACGCAGCCGAGGTGAAACTCTCATGGGCCGTTGGAAAACAGCTATTGGGCCCAAGCTAAAGGCGCGCACCTTCGAAAATCAGAAAACAGAAGCCAAGATTGGCGTCCGGGTTCTCAACCGGATGACCGGGCTTGGCAGTCCAAGCTTTGAACGCATCGCCTGAAGTCCGTTTCGGGTTGGGCGCGTTCTGAGTTGCAGTTGTTCTGTGCAACGCAGCCGTCTTCCTCCCATTTTTTTCAGTATTTCAGGCCTGCGGCTCTATGTGAGCCGCGCGCTCACGAACGCACCCACCTCATCCAGTGACGCCATTCCCTCCTCAAGAAACGGCGCAAAAAGCTGGTGGTTATGGCACATGCCGTCCCAGACCTTCAGCGAGACATCGACGCCCGCCGCCTGCATGCGCGCGGCCAGTGCCTCGCTGTCCGAGAACAGCAACTCCCAGGTGCCAACATGGATCAGCACGGGCGGCAGGCCTGACATATCGGCGTTGAAGGGGGTAAACTCCGGCGAGGTCCGGTCACGCTCGCCAAAGGCAAGCATATTGAACAGCCCCATCAGATTGGCATCGACCAGCGGCGCATCCGCGTTGGTCTTGTGCGACTCCCCTTCGCCTGTCAAATCCAGCGCCGGCGACATAAGCACCAGGGCTGCGGGCAGGTCCTGCCCCGTGTCCCGCGCCCGGACAACGGCCGATAGCGCCATATTACCGCCTGCGGAATCGCCCGCCACAGCCAGATTGGCCGCGCCGCCCACCTTGTCCACCGCCCAGCCATAAGCCGCAAAAACATCGTCATGGGCGGCAGGTGCGGGGTGTTCGGGAGCTTTGCGATATTCAACCGACAGCACAGGCTGACCCGTTGCGCGTGCCAGGTTCGAGGCAATCACCCGATGTGATCTGGGCGAGCCAAAAAGCCAACCGCCGCCATGCACATAAAGCACTATCTTGCTGTCATCCGCGCCCTCGGGACGCAGGATCTCGCAGGGGTTTCCGGCAATTGTCACCGGCTCGATGGCAATGCCTTCGGCGGTGGGTGTCGGTTCCATCATCCCTTCGAACCAGGCGCGAATTTCATCGGGGCCGCCGTTTTCAGGCGGCGGGTTCTCGGCGCTCATCCCCAGAATTTGGTGAAGTTGTTCAACTGTCATGTTTTTCCTCCCAGAAAAGTCGGCGGGATGCATTGCCTCGCCGTTTTGGTTTTTCGATTTAGGTCATTCGCAGAATGGGTTTGATTGCCGTCCCTTCATGGCTGTCATGGATCGCGGTGTTGATCTGGTCGAAGGCGTAGAATTTCACCAGCTTGTCGAAGGGGAATTTGCCTGCCCGCCACAGATCAATGAGCTTTGGGATAAAGGTATCGCCGTCGCTTTCCCCTTCGACCACGCCCATCAGGGTCTTGCCCGTAGACATGAAATCGGTGTTGTCGACGCTGATTTCCGAACCGGGCATCGGTGCGCCCAGCACCGCCGCTTTGCCGCGCGGGGCCATTGAGTCGACGGCCTGGCGGATCACCGGCGGCAGACCGGTGGTGTCGAGCGCATAGTTCGCGCCGCCACCGGTCGCCAGTTTGATCTGATCCACCACATCGTCCGCGCCTGCGTTGAATGTATGGGTCGCGCCCAGTTCTTTTGCCAGTTTCAGACGGGTGTCATGGAGATCGACCGCGATAATGGTCGTGGCCCCCTGCACCTTGGCCGCCATCACCGCCGCGAGGCCAACCGACCCTGCGCCAAAAACGACAAAGCTTTTGCCCGACTGCACTTTCAGCGCGTTCATCACCGTACCTGCGCCGGTCTGGATGCCGCAGGCCAGTGGGCCCATCAGCGCCAGATCGTCACCCGTAGCATCGACCTTTACCACGTTGCGCTCATTGGCCAGCGCATGGCTGGCAAACGAGGATTGCCCGAAGAAGTTCGAATGCACGGGCCCCGAACTGTCCTTAAGCGCCACGGACCCATCAGCACGCGTGCCAAAAAAGTTGCGTGGAAAGAACTCGTAGCAATAGGACATCGCGCCATCCTGACAGGAAGGGCAAGATCCACAGCTGTTATAAGTGATCACGACGCTGTCGCCGGGAGCAACCTTGGTCACCTTGGCCCCGACCGCTTCGACAATGCCTGCACCTTCGTGGCCCAGCACAACCGGCATCGGCGTGGGCAGATGGCCCGCCATCACCGCAAGATCGGTATGGCAAACGCCGGTGGCGGTGATTTTGACAAGAATTTCGTCCGCGCGCGGCGCGTCCAATGTAATGTTTTCGAGGCTCAACTCGCCGCCCACGTTGCGAGCGACGGCGGCTGTGATTTGCATGGTCATGTGATCTGGTCTCCGGCTCAGAAAGGGTATGGCGTGGCCGCGGGTTTGGTGGTGATCCAGACCCATTGGCTGAATTCTTCCCAAATCGCGGGACCAGAGATTCGAGAGCCGTTGCCCGACTGCCCGCGTCCGCCAAAGGGCGCGACGAAAGAGGCGTTCACGGTCTGATCATTGATATGCAGGTGACCGACCGGCAGGCGCAGACCCACAGCGCGGGCGCGGGCGACATCAGCGCTGATGACCGACGCCACGAGGCCAAAGTTGGTCATCGTCGCCAGTTCAACTGCGTGATCATCATCCTTGTAGTCCACCACAACGGCAACGGGGCCAAAGATTTCCTCATCAAAGGCGCGCATACCGGGTTTGACGCCGGACAGCACTGTGGCCGGGAACAGCGTGCCCTTGGCCTTGCCGCCCACGTGGCAGGTCGCACCCTTGGCCACGGCATCTTCGATAATGGCCTCGATCCGCTTGGCTTCACTTTCGGCAATCAGAGGCCCCAGCGCGCATTCTTCCTTTGCCGGGTTGCCCACGGGCAGGTGATGGGCCTTGGTGGTCAACTGCTGAACGAGGACCTTGGCCATCGCCGCAGGCGCAAGGATCAAGCCCGTCGCCATACAAATCTGTCCCTGATGCAGCCAGGCACCCCAGGCACAATTTGAGGCGGCCACCTCCAGTTCAGCGTCATCAAGCACGATCAAAGCGTTCTTGCCGCCCAGTTCCAGCTGCACCTTTTTCAGGGTGCGGCCACAGGTTTCGCCCACCTTGGCGCCCACCTCGGGCGAGCCGGTAAAGGAAACCATGGCGATATTGGGGTCTTCGCACATGGCGGCCCCCACATCGGCCCCGCCAGGGACAATGTGCAACAGGTTCTCAGGCAGTCCCGCTGCCTCGAACACGCGGGCAATCATCAGCCCGCCAGTGATCGGCGTGCGCGGATCGGGTTTGTGGACCACCGCGTTGCCAGTGGCGAGCGCCGCCGCAATCGCGCGGATCGACAGGATCAGCGGAAAGTTGAACGGCGAGATCACGCCGACAACCCCATGGGCCACCCGGATCAGCTCTTCCTGGGCCTCGCGCCCATCGACGGAGACAAGAGATTGCGCCTGCTCTTGTGTTGCAGCCTGCGCAGCGGAGCGCAGAAAGCCGGCGCTGTGCTCGATCTCGATGCCAGCCTTCGGCGGGATTGAACCGCTCTCGGCGATGATCCAAGGCATCAGCTCCTCGGCGTTGGCCTGAAGCAGGTCTGCCGCGGCGTTCAGAATCTCCGCGCGCTTGGCCGGGGCTGTCGCCTCCCAGCTGGGTTGCGCCTTGCGTGCGGCTTGTGCTGCCGCGGTCAGGTCGGCAGGTGACGCGCGGCCCACCGTGGCCAGAACGGCACCATCAGCCGGGGCGGCGACATCATCAACCCCACCTGACCCGACGGCCCAGCCCCCGGTAAAGATCTTCCCAACCCAAGTTGAACTATCAAAAAATGTCTGCTGTGCGCCGTCCATGTCGTCCTCCCATTGAAATTACGCTGCCGGATCGGAAACTCTTGTGGTTTCGCTTTCGGCAGCCGCCGTTCTGAGGGCAATGAGGTGCTATGTTGCGGGAATTGCGAAAGACTATTTTCGATCCTAGCTGAAATACATCTCTAACATATTTAACTATAACGATAATTAATGTCTTGAAGGACGCATCACGATATTCATAATATGATGAAATCCGACAAACCTAGTCAGAGAATGATGAAATGTCAGTCAGAATATCTCTCACCGAAGCCTCGCGCAGGGTGCCAAAAATTGTTGAGCAGGGCGACAGTCTGGAGCTGGACGAAGGCGCGGCCCCAACGCTGAACGACCTTGCAAGCGCGCTGCAATTTGCCCTGGGTGACGGACGTATCTGGCTCAATGATGAACGGATGGTGATGATCCAGACGCAGGTGCTTGGCGCGCTGCGGGCCCGGATGATTGCGAATTCCGGCATGGACCGTGCCCGCGAAGATCTGCTGCGCGTGGGCTGGGCACAGGGCGTGCAACTGGCTGAACTGGTCACAAAGCGGTTCAAACAGGACAATGTGACCGCCGCATTGGCCGCAGGACCGCGACTGCATACAATGGAGGGGTTTGCCAAAGTCATCACCAAACGTTTTGAGTTTGATGCCACCAAACAGCGCTATCTCGGTGAGTTTCACTGGCATGACAGCGTTGAGGGGACGGAACATCTGCGCGAATTCGGCGTTTGCGATTGCCCGGTCTGCTGGCTGCAACTTGGGGTGCCATCGGGCTATACCAGCACGCTACTCGGCTATCCGGTGATCTTTCGCGAGGTCGAATGTGTCGGTCAGGGGGCGCAGCGCTGCGTGGTGATCGGGCGCGATGCCGAAAGCTGGGGCGACGCTGCGCCGGAGCTTGAGCTTTTTGGCCTGCAAGGCAAGAAATCCGGTCCGGCAAAACCTTGGCAACCGCCCAGCAACTTCGAACTGCCCCCGCGCAAGGGCCTGACGCCAAAGCCACATGAACAGATCGTCGGTTCGTCTGCAGCGATCCAGCGCGCGAAGCGCCTGTTAGAGAAAGCCGCCGCTTTTGCCGAACCGGTCCTGTTGATGGGCGAAGCGGGCACCGGCAAAGAACATATTGCGCGCCATCTACACGCGCGCGGGGCAAAACCTACCGCCCCATTTGTCCCGGTCAATTGCTCGGCTTTCCTCGGCACAAGCACGGCCGAGGTCGACATGCTCTTTGGTAAGGACGGGCTCTTGCAACAAGCCCATGGCGGCACCCTGTTCCTGAATGATTTTGTCGCTCTGCCGATGACTTTGCAGGCCAGGCTGGCGTTGGTCCTGCATGATCGGGATCGCGAAACGCTGCCATTTCGTATCATTGCCGCGAGTGGCCAGCATCCGCTGGATGCCATGGCGGCGGGCAAGCTGCGCGCCGATTTGCAATACCGCCTTTCGGTCTTGCCGGTTCTCATCCCGCCGCTGCGCGAGCGCCGCGACGACATTCCCGAATTGATCGAGCACTTTCTTACGCTGCACCGCAGCCGCCATGTCAAACCCCTGGACGGGCTGACGGGACAGGTCTACGACATGCTTCTGCGGTATGATTATCCTGGAAATCTGCGCGAGCTGTCGAACCTGATCGAACGCGGTGTGATCTATGCCGAACCTGGCGGAAAGATCGATATCTATCACGTCTTTTCCGTGATCGAAAAAGCACCTCAGGTCGCGGCGCGCGTGAAACCCGGCGGTGATCCGCATCGCCCGAAATCCATCACCGAGATCCACGATGGCCGGACGCTAGAAGAAATAGAGATCGAAGCCGTCCGTCTGGCCTTGGATGAAGCGGATTGGAACGTCTCTGCAGCAGCCCGAAAGCTGGGTCTGACCCGGGCAAAGCTGGACTATCGAATGAAAAAATTCGGCCTTTCCTCAAATCGCTGACACTGTTTTCAGGAACGGTGCCCTGGACCGGCGGGCGGGATACCCATGGCAGGGATAGTCGATCGACAGCATGTGAGAACAAGCGGCACCCATACCGGGTCCTCTCGTTAGGTAAGCCATTGTTTTTCAACAAGAGCCTTGATTGTAAGCAGCGCGCGCCAGTGGAAAGCCTGAACGACACCGATAATACGATTTATGTAATTAAAGCATCTGGCGCGGGGAGTTGGCAAAACTTAGTGGTCAGGCGGCCAGTTTCCTGTGAGAGACAGTCAATCGCCCGTCAAGAACAGCAACTCTGGTGACGGCCACGCAGTGGGCGCCTATCGGCGACCATCGCATCCTTCGACGTTTTCCCATACGAGCGTTTCCGATATCGTCGACACAGCCCTCGGCGCGTGAGGATGAAATTGGAAAACCGTTGCGGTGCCGCCAGCCATAGTTGGTGACTGCGTCCCGGTAATTTGCCAGATAAGAGTACAGTTCGCGACAACGCGCCCAGACTCGTGCTGCAGCCACACGCACCATCTCAATGTTTCCGATGGGCGTTTGAAGAGTTCCGGTAGCCCCGCACTACTGGCACGGGCTGACCGGTTCGAATTCAATCACACTTACGACTTCTTCATGTCCCCGACGTTCTGCTTCCTGGCCTCGGTTTCCGCGGCGTCGGCGATGCGTTGACCCGCAGACTTGGCTTTGTCAGCGACCGCTTGCGCCGCGGAGTCTGCCGGAGCGGCATCATCCGCGTTTCTTTTGGCCTCGCTCACGATGTTCTTCGCTTCATCCGCGGCAGCCTTGGCGACCTCGCCAAGCTTTTGCTTTTCCTCCGCAAATATCCGCTCGGCATCGTCCATCAGCTCGTCGCTTGTTTCACCCAGATAGTGGTCTTCCATCCGGCTGCGTGGCAGGGCCGCACCCAAAGCCGCACCAAGAGCGACAGCCAGAGCGCCGGCGATCAGCGGCTGTTCTTCAAAGATGTCGACCGCGCGGTTTCGTCCTTGACGGGCGTAGGATGCCGCAGCATCACGGGCCTCGATAGCGCGCTCTCGTGCCGCAATCACGCGATTGCGCGCTTCTTCCGTCAGGTTTTCCGTGCCTTCAGCCAGGCGTTCGCGAAAGGCGGCAGCCCGTTCAGATGCCGACGAAGCAAGATTCTGGATGCTGTCGCCGACGGATTTTCCGGCATCGGTCACTGTATCCGCAGCATCTTTTGCCGTGTCAGTCATTGTTGATCCTGCGTTGCGTGCGGTATCCGCAACGCTTGAAGCCGCTCCTGAGATGCTCTCACCAGCACTGGAAGCCGTGTCACGGACCCTGCTTCTCACGCCTTGTCGATCATCGTCATCATCAGTCCGCGCCCACGAGGGAGTATCCTCATGACTTCCATAGCGGCCTGCATAATAGGATTTTGAGGGGTCTCCCGGTTGCGGTCCTAATGTGCGACCTTGTGGGGCGGATCCCGCACGGCTGCGAAGGCCAGTGCGACCAACGTGATCATGGTCATGACGATCATCATCATAATCGGTTCGACCAAAACGCCGATCACGATCATAACGGTCACGCCCACCGGATTTGTCGCCCATCATCAACCAGGCAAGGCCCACACCGGTCAAGGCCAACGCAACCGGATTGCGCTTGACGGCTTCGGACACGGAACGACCGATGTCGCCGCCATGCGCGCGGAACTGGTCTGAAAATTGCCGTGCGACATGCTCTATCGAAAATCTGTCCTGAAGATCGTCGAGCGTGTCCGTCAAACCCGCGCGTTCACGTTCGATATCGCGTTCAATTTCCTTGGGGCTGCGTGTATCAGTTGTCATCGTAAACCTCCTTTACGGCCTGTGCATCGCGCTTAACGTTTTTCGCAGTCCGGGTTGGGGCAAGACTGCTGAGTTTCAGATCGTTCGTTCCCTTGTTGAGCATCACATAAGCAATGATCGCAAAGACCCCTCCGACGATCAGCGCTGACCAGCCCGCAGGTATGCCAGCCTCCGTGAGAGCCGCGACGAGCGCTGCGGAAAGAACGTTAAGGGCGGTCAGAGCAACTACAATCGCTCCGGCAATCATCCCTATGGCAACCCCGGCACTTTTGAGATTTTCGTTCACCTCGGCTCTGGCCAGATCAACTTCGTTGCGAACAAGGGAGCTGACATGCGTCAGTGCGTCACTGAGCAAACCCCCGGTCGATTTATTCGGATCCGTAGTCATTGATCATTCTCCCTGTGGCTGGCGGTGGATGAGGACGGCGTGTCTCGAACTGTTCCTGCGGTGGGGTGGCTGCGCGACCGGTCGCGCAAATCGACATACTGCGCGCGTTGTCCATATGATGAAGTATCAGGGTTTCCATGGTTTGACGCTTTTGCAAACCGTGTCGCCGCAAACCCGATCAGGGCGGCACTGCCCAGAAAGACCATCGGATTGCGCTTGGCAAAGTCGGTGACGGCTCCCACCATCTCGCCCAGATCCTTGTCACGCATGGCGTCAGACGCATCGGCCAGACCTTCGACAATTTGGCTGAACGTCCGTTCTTGGGGGGAACCGCTGCGCATCTCTTCCGCCGCTGTCCGCAAGGCCGAGGCGACACCTTTAACTTTATCGGCCGCGGCATCTTTTGCCTGACCTGCATAGTTCCCAGCTTCAGTTGCAACCGTGTCAGTTACGCCCTGTACGGTTGCTTTGGCTTCTTGCGTAGCAGCGGCTGTAGCTTCTTTGGCCTTTTCGCCGATAGGCTTGTCTGTGCCGGATTCGGTTTTGCTCGTATTCGTCATAGTGATCTCCTTGAGTTAAAAGACAAAGGAAAGGACTGCGAGAACGACCACTACGAGGCCGATAAGATAGAAGACGTTGTGCATTGGATTTCTCCCGGATTGTTCACGTTTCGGTTGTTGAGGATTTAGGCGTTTAATCGCTCTTCAGTTCCTGACGTGCCTGTTTGACTGGAATTTGCAGCAACTGGTGAGGCAAAGAACTCCGCCTCACCAAAAGGCTGCTGCGCTCACGCCTTGGCGTCGATGTTCCTGGACCGTTCCGCAAGTTCGGTCATGAAATCGTCAGACTCGTAGATATTGTCCAAGGCTCGGTCGACCTTGCGCACGGCGTCGTCATTTCCGAGCGCCTCGGCGAATGCCTTGGTTGTTCCGAAACCGGCAATGCCGTAGTGGCACAGGCGTTGATATTGCGCGATGATCGCGACATCGAGTGCGGCGCCGCTCATGTCACTGTCGAGGGCATGCTTTCTGGCTTCTTTTACGAGCCCTTCCATGCCTTTACAGTGCTCTTTCTTCATTTCCGCGTCAGTGTCTTCGAGAAGTGATTTCAGAAGCCGGGTATGCTGATCGATCCCGTCCTTGGCCGAACTCAGCCGGTCGGCCAGGTTGCTGTCGGATGCCTTATCGGCCATGGCTGATACCACATCCGACATCTGGTCATTCGCCGACCAGAGATCCTGGAGTTCTTCGATATAAAGGTCTTTCAACGTTGTCATTTCAGGCTCCTTTCATGGTCGGCATTGCCGACGCATTGGTTTGAATGGGTGCGGACATGCGTACCTCAGGTGTGCGACAGGTCAGCAGATCGGGGTCAGCGGGGACAATCGCTGTCCCCTTGTCCGGCATGGGTCTGCCAAGATCGGAACTTGGCAGGGCCCCAGCCGGTACATTCGAAACGGATCTAAGCCGCTCCGAATTCCGGTAATCTTCAAGTATCTGGATATGTTGTGGCAGATCCCGCACGTTGAGACGGATTCGGGCCGGCACGTGGGGCGGCCAGGAGCCAAGCGTTTCGCCCGCGGCCTGTTCCATCAGCCAGTCCGCAGGCGGCAGGCAATCGTCGATCATGTAGTCCACGCCACAGATCCGCGCCTTCAGAGCATCCGACATTCCGCCTGCCGCGCGACCATGTAGACGACAGGAAGCCCGCACCGTCACGTCATTCGCGTGGCGGACGCGATGTCCCGCACTGCGAAGGGCGCGGACGATCTGGCGGTCTTCACCGGATCTCAGCGGCGCAAACCCACCGACCGTGAAATAGGCGGCCTTGGTAAAGGCGAGGCTCGCCCCGGCCGCTTCGCCATGCGTGCCCGCGATATCCGCACATCCCGGCGCATGGCGGGCGTAAAAGTCCTGAACCAACTTTCTGTAGGTGCCTTCGCGTGTGGCAAGGTGCCGGTCCATGCGGTCGAGGATACCGGCCTCTTCCGCGATCAGGCCGACGTTGCCGCAGACCGCGTCCACCCTCTCAAGATGCACACGGTTGCGCGCAATCCAATCGGGGGAGACGATGCAATCCGCATCCGTGGTCAGGATATACCGAAGGTCCGGCATGTCGCACAGCGCATGATCGCGGCCGATGCGCCGTGCCGTTCCGACACCCTGAGCAGGTGCAAGGGTGCGCTCCAGGACAACGAGGTGCAGACCGTGGCATTGGGCGGTATCGCGCGCCACCTCGGCGGTGCGATCCGTCGTGTCATTGACTGACAGGATGACCGTCACGCGCGCTGCATCCTGTTGGGTCAGGGCGATCAGGCATGCACCGATCCGGGCTTGCTCGTTGCGGGCCGGGATGATGACGGCTGTATCTTTCAGGAGGCTGCGCATCATGGATCTCCCTTCGAGAGCCCGCGGTCGATGCGGTAACCTTCGGCTTGCGCCACAAGCTCGAATTCGTGGGTCGCAAGGGCGGTGGTAAAAATCTCCAGCGCCCCTTCCCCTTGCAGATCATGGTCTGTCTCGCCGAGCCAGCTGACGCAGAGCACCTCCGCCTGTGGCCACAACGTCGCGATATCGGAGGCGAGTTTCCGCAGGCTGTCGTGACCGAGGAAATAGAGGATCTCGGACAGGATCAGCAGGTCAAAGTCGTCAACGGGCAGGTGACAGGGGTAGAAATCGTGGATGAAGCGGGCGGTGGGGACGGCCTCGCGCGCGGCCTCGACTGCGATGGCCACGGCGTCCATCCCGGTATAGCTCTCGCAGAGGTCAACCAGATGCTTGGCCAGCTGCCCGTTGCCGCAGCCCAATTCGAACGCGCTCTTGTAATGCGGGCGCAACAGCGCGCGACGGGTGGCAGCGAATTTTGCCTGCTCATAGTCGCTATGCGTGAAACCCCAGGGGTCCGAGGTTTCGGCATAGAGGGTCTGTAGATGCTGCCGGCCCACGCCCATCACGGCATCCTCCAGAAGATTTCGTCTTCAGACGCGAACTTCTCGACGAAGCCGGGCGGCAGGGTGAAACCCGACGGATCGTCGGTGACGACCCGACCTAGCTGGGTCTCATGTGCATGGATCGCCGCACGTTTTTTCGTGTGCAGATGGCCCGTCGGCAGGAGTATCGGATTGTGGCGGGCAATGGATTGCAGGAAAACGGGATCGTCCCAACGGGACCAGACGGGGTAGCTGTGAAATACCCAGTCCGGTCGTCGGGCGCGAAGCTCTCTCGCAAACTCGGCGGTCGCCCGGTGGTCCTCGTGATGGTCCTCGGCGGCAGGCGCAAGAACATGGCGCGCCCCATGGCCTTCAATGACCTGTTCGAGCGTGGCGGCAATAGTTGGCACATCCGCTTGATAAAGACGGCTGTCGGGCAGGCCCAACCAGGTCAGATCGCCTGCGGACCCGCCCAGACGCCTGATCGCCTCGATCATCTCGGTGCATCGCCGGTCTGCCAGACGCGCCGGCGTCCACTGACGCGACTTCGGATGGCTTGCACTGCCATCCGTCAGGCAGATCACATGCGCCCCCGACCCCGCAAATGCCCGCGCCAGAAGCGCGCCGCAACCGAGGGATTCATCGTCGGGATGCGGGGCCAGCACGACGAGGTTTTCGCGCCCCTCGAACACGGCCGGCAACATGGGCAGGTGCGCGACGTTCATCCGAACACCCCCCGAATGCGACCGTTTGCGCCGACGGCCGTCTGCGCCGCGCGTTGCAGGAACGCATCCCGTGCGGCCTGCCGCAGATAGACCGACAGGTCACGGGCCATGCGCCCTGTCTCGGAACCGGCCTCGAAATGCCGCAGGCCGATGCTCTGCTCGACCGCGCGGATGGCGTCCAGCCCGACCTCTTCGGTGAAGAGGCGCGCCGCGATCGACGTGACCACGATATCCTCCGACGAGACATCCTCCGCTGACGTCGCTTGCGCCGCACGTTCGGTCAGGGCCATTCCGGCCCAGGCCCGCATCAGCACCGTCATCAAGCGCGTCTGCTGCGCCTCGGCCTGCATCCGGTCCATGGCGCGAAGCTGCGCGGCGGCCACGTCCAGAAGGCCGGTGGTGGCCCCGATCTGCAAGGCCGCGATGCGCCAGACACCGCCAACGAAATACGGCTCTCTCAGGTAATCGCCGGGGGCACCGATCCAGTCGACATTCTCTTCGGCCATATCGGTGAAATCATATGTCCCCGACACGGTTGCCTGCATACCGAGCATGTTCCACGCCGAAGGATCGGCGCGGCGGGCATCCGTCACGTCGATCAGCGCCAGCCGCACATCGGGCCCGGAATTGACCGTCACGAGGGCGTGCGAGACCGTTCCCAGGCCGGACGCGAAGCATTTGCCGCCGTTCAGTGGCTTGTCCGCGTCCCTCGTCACCGGCACGTTGCCATCCGCCCCCCAGACGCCGAGGAACGCGCCATCCGAAATACGACGGTCCACTGTCTGCCTTTGCGGTTCGGTGCCGTAGCGCTGAATCAGGTGCAGCGCATTGATGTGCCCCTCGAGCAGACGCCCGGCGCCAAGGTTGGCCGCCCCGACCTGCATCAGCGCCCGCGCGGTCCGGACTGGATCGGTGGTGCCGTCATCCGTCAGGAGGCTGGCCTCGCGTAACAGGTTGATAGAGCGAGCGATGGGGCGGTCGCCGCGTTCTTCATCCACGGCAGCGATCCGCAACGCGTCCGATACCTTTCGCGGAACCCGGTCCCTCTCCGGGGGTTGGTGGGCAAAAAATCGGGACTGGGATACCGTCATGAAGATACGGCCCTCAACCTGTGTCGAGTAGCGAAGGCGCGGTGTAGAACCTGCGCCCATTCTTGCGCGACCTTCTGCAACCGGAAAGCCGGGTTTGCCGTGGTCTGGAGGGGGGTGCGCCGCCATGTCTCGATCCGTGCGAGGATCTGTGCCGGGTCGTGCCCATCCACCCGTTGAACCGTATCTGCGACGATCTCGTCATTTGCACCCAGCCCCGCATGCACCAGCACCGGCGTGCCGACCGCGTTGGCCTCGGCCAGCACCAGACCGAATGTTTCGGCAAAACTGGTTTGCGGGAAGAAGAGGCACAGCGCGCGGCGCATCTGACAGATGAGGGCCGCGTGCGACAGCGATCCTAGGAACACAACGCCATCGGGCTCCGGCCCGGTGTCCCAGCTGAGATATCCCGGATCGGCAATGGCGAGCGTCAGTTTGGGTATGTGCTCCCGCAAGGTCGAGAATTGGCCGAACACCTCGCGTAGCCCTTTGTGCGGTGAGCTGGCGAAAAGCAGCATTTCGGGATGGCGCGGGGTGTCGTCAGGGCCCAGATCGTCATCCAGCGGATTGTAGATCACACGCAGATCAGGCGTATTGTCCGGCCCCAGAAACGATTTTAGCTCCTCGGCATGGGTGTTCGAGACACAGATGACGGTGACATCGGCTGATTTCAGTGCAGCCCCCATCTTGCGGTTATGTCGACCGGGATAGACATGCAGCCACAAGAAGATCGGCAGTTCGGGGTATCGCTTGCGAAGTTTCACCGCCACCTTCCAGCGGTTTATCACAACGAGGACGTCAAGATCGTCGGTGTCCTCTATATCATCCAGTCCGCTCAGCCACCCCGCAGTAGACCATTGCTTGCAGGTGCGGCCACGCTGGAAATGAGAAATATTGAACCCCGACCGGAGCGCCGCGGCAACCCGCAGAACCGTCGCCTCGGTCCCCCCTAGTCCGCCGATCTCCAGATCCGGCAGGTCGTAGCCTGCTGCGCTGCATGGATCTACGATGGCGACCCGCAAGTCGTCCTTGTTTCGCATCCCCTTCATTGCGCGGCCACCTGCGCGGTTGGACCGGTGGCGAGGATTGCGTCGATCTGGCTCGCGGTGGTGGTCGTTACAGGGATGTCGCGACGTCGGAGCAGTTCGGGGCGGCTGACAAAGCTCACACCGAGGGTTTCGATGTCTACCGGGACAGGGCTTACCGTTCCGCTGCGCCGCCAGTCCTCGACCTTTCCCCAAACCAGTTGGCGGTCCGCGCGGCGCCTGGCGCTGTCGTAGTCCGAGACCGCCGATTGCGTCAGGCTGTCGGGGGTCTCGATCTTGGTCAGCAGAAGTTCGGGCACGATCCAGATGATCTCGCCGTTCAGGATCAGGCGGTTGCGGAATTCGCGGTCCTCCTCGATGCAATCCTCGAACCCGCCAAGGCGGCGGAACACATCCGCGCGGAAAAGGCCCGAGTTGACATGCGTCCATTCGCCCGGCACCTGCGCGCCCATCTGCAGATTGGGAAACACGTCGTCCAGCAGCGAGATATCGCGCCGGATTTCAACGCGGCGCCCATCCGGCAGGATTAACTCATGATGGGTGAGTACGGCGGTAACCCCCAGCCGCTGGCCGGATTCCTTGTTCGCCAGTTTCCAATTCAGGCACATGTCCGCCCCGATGTCCTGCGCGGTCAGGACACGCACCTGATGCAATACCTTGTCACGGTGCGGCAGATCGTCGGAATCGTGGAACGTGACGGCATCGCCGTCGGTCAGCAAAAGGCCCGCATTCTTGGCAGTTGCAGTGCCCAGATTGGACGAGAGCCGAATATAGTTGAAGCGCGGGTCGTCGAAGAACGGGTGGGTCGCTGCTTGCGTCGCGTCCGTGCTGGCGTCATCGATCACGGTGACCCGGATGTTCCACCAGCTTTGGTCGAGTGCCGCCCGAATCGCGCCTGCGATCAGATGCGCACGGTTGTAGGTTGGAATGATGATATCGACCGAAGGGGCCAGTGGATCGGACGTCATGCGATAGCCTCCATGTCAGGCTGCACGATTGCCGCGCGATAGGCGCGCAGGCTCTGGTTGGTGATCAGCGCGGCGGGTAGCGGCAGCATCAGGGTCAATAGCGCGGCAACCACCAGGGGACTGCCGTGCGTCAGGCCGACCAGCAGCAGTAGGGCCGTCACAAAAAGCGCCGCCTGACACCGGGGCAGAGACGCCGCAAGCGGGCCGTCGCCACCGACCTTATCGGTGACCACGAACTTCAGGCGGCTGCCGGTCAGGGCGTCGAACGTGGCCTTGGCCGATTGCGGCGCCAGGGCCACGCGGCAGGCGAGCGCATGCAGCATGACCGGCAGGGTCAACCCGTCCCGCACCCCGCGCCCGATAACCCGCATGGCGATATCGCACAGGGTCAGCACGATGATGCAGGCGGCCAGTGTCGCGGCGGTGGATTGACTGTGTCCGGTCAACAGCCACACCGTCAGCAAAGAGACCGGGATTAGGGCCAGATTGAACCAGGCAGACAGCTGCGAGACGATCACCAGCCGTTTGTGCAGGTTGAACCCAGCCGCGGGCGTCAGGAGCGTGTCGAGATGCTGCAACAGCGTCTGGAAATTGCCGCTGCACCAGCGATACCGCTGCTTTTCGAGGTCCCGCAACGAAAGCGGCAACAGCCCCTGTCCCACCACCTGATTGATGAAACGCCCCGTGAAACCGGCATGGCACAGGCGCACACCCAGTTCCGCATCCTCGGTGGTGGTTGAGCCGGACCATCCGCCCACCGCGATCAGCGCCTCTTTCGCGATCACGCAAAGGGTGCCGGTCAGAAGCACGGCCTCGGCCTCGTCCGCAACGGTGGCATTCGCACGGAAATACTCCTCCAGCTCGGCATCCACGCCCGGTGCTGCCGAGGCCGTGCCGATATAGGATTGCGGAAACTGCACGTAATCCGCGCCGGTCTTCTCCAGGGCCTCTGCCGCACGGCTCAGGAAATCGCGCCGGACCACATAATCGGCGTCGACGGTGACGATATGGCTCGCCTCGGGATGCGTGTGCTGCAAAGCGATGTTAAGCGCTCCGGCCTTGGCCCCGACGACCCCGGTCTGGTGAAGAAACTTGATCCGGGCGGGATGCGCGGCGCAGAACTTTTCAATCGGCTTCCACAGCGCGGGATCGACCGTGTTGTTGTCCATCACGATGATCTCGTAGCTGCGAGACGGCCAATTCTGGTTCAGCAGGGCGCGCAAGGTGGCGATCACCAGATCGGGTGGCTCCGAATGGGTCGCGATGTGGATCGAGAACTTTGGAATGGCTATACCCTGCTGACCTTTCGTCAACCGTGCGGGCAGACAGGCAAGAAGCGGCCGAAGACCCATCAACGCGACCTGAATCGCGATAATGGTCGCAGAGACGACTAATCCCACTGTAGGAAACACCACAGACAGAATCACTGTGCCCCAGATGATGACAGGTCGCAGTTCCACATTCGCCCCCAAGCGTTGAAGAAGTCACAATACCAATTTATAATCAGTAGCTTACTTGATTTCGACGCTACCGAAGACGCAACGATCTTCGTCGCTATTCAGTTCCCGCGCGGGACGTTTCAAGACCCTCGCCGATGCTCCGACAATGCGCGAGAGCGCTGAGTCCGGCTTTCAACTGGATTGAATTTGGCTGCCGTAATCAGTCTCGCGGAAACCACGAGGTATCCATTTCGGCATACCGATCATGGAAATCCGTAAGGTCGATCAGGGCGTCTTCCTTCAGGAGCCGAAGACGATCCTGTTCGCGATGAATGTAGCCGTCCTCTTGCATGCGGATAAATGTCTTGCTGATGTAAACATTGGTCAGCCCGAGATAGTCGGCAATCTGGCTTTGGGTCATCGGCAATCGCGTCGGTCGTGTCGCGGTTGGTGATACGCAGCCGCGCGATCAGGTCCAGCAGCAGGTAGGCGACGCGCTCCTGTGCGCTCATCCGGCTCATGGCCCGCAGCACGTCGATAAACACGACCTGATCCGCTTGGTAACGAGGCAGCTGGATGTTTCGGACCTGATAGTCCTCCTATTTGTTGCCTCGTAGATGAAGCCAATCGAAAATGTTGAGAACTGCGAAGATCAACACCGAGATGAAGGCGGCCTCTTTCAGATATCCCAGCCCGCAAGCGACGCCGATGGATCCCACGGCCCAGATGGCCGCCCCGCTGCGGACACCTTTCAGCCGTCCGTTATCGTTCGGTGACATGATAGCTCCTGCCCCCAGGAAACCGATGCCGCCGACGATCCCCTGGATCAATCGTATGGGATCGATCGTTATCGCGTCCTCCTCGGCCAGTCCACTCAGGGCGAAGTTGAGCGTGACCGTCATCAAGGCGGCGGATCCGATCGCGACCAAGACATAGGCCCCTGCGCCCAGTGGCTTTCCCTTGATCTCACGATCAAGACCAACCACCAATCCGCACCCGCCCGAGAAAAGCACGCGAAGGATGAATTCACCGAAATCGACCATTATCCGAAGCCTCGTTCTTAAAAATGACTGGATCACAAGGATCCTTAGCGGACACCGACCGAATGCTGTTTAATCTGCATTGAAACGCCGAGCGCCGTGGATAGCTATCGTCGTATGATAACCCATGAAACTGCGGTTCCGCTAATAAACCATTCGACAAATAGTGAGAGAAAAAATGCTTTTTGATGGACCTTTCATTGATGCTCTTGCGAAAGGCCTTATCCTCAGTGTCTTTGGACTCTTCTGGATCATATTGCTGGTGCGCATCGTCGGATTGAGGTCGTTCTCGAAAATGACGAATTTCGACTTCGTGATGACCGTGGCTATGGGGTCGCTACTGGCCGGGGCGTCGCAATCGCAGCAATGGACGGGGTTCGTGCAGACAGCGACGGCGATGGCCAGCCTCTTTGCCGTCCAGTATGGCGTCTCGCGGCTGCGGCTCTGGTCGTCGCGCCTCGATGCACTGGTTCAGAACACGCCCGTCCTGCTTATGAAAGACGGCGTCATCCTGCAGGATAACCTGCGCGCGACACGGGTGGCCGAGGAAGACCTGATCGCCAAGCTGCGCGAGGCAAACGCGCTGAATTTCACGTCGGTGCGCGCCGTGGTGCTGGAGACGACAGGCAACATCTCGGTGCTGCACGGCGATCATGTGAACGAGGCCCTGTTCAAGGGCGTCGCCGAGGCCTGAGATGGAAGGTGAGCCCTTTTTCGCATTCAGCAGCTATCATCTGACACTGGCCGTCGTCGGGTGCGTCGTGATACTGGCACGCTGGTTTCCGCGGCTCGTCTCGTCGCGGGAACCGGCGGCCGCCCCGCTGATGATCCTGCTGGGTGCGTTGGCGGCTCTGACGATACCGGGCCTGCCCCTGCCCCCGGACCCCCGCACGGCATCACTGTTGTGGGAACTCGTGGCGGAGATCACGGTGATTGTCGCCCTCTTTGCGGCGGGCATGCGCGTCGACAGCCTCGGACCCATGCGGAAATGGGGACCGACGGCGCGACTGCTTTTGTTCGCAATGCCACTGACCATCGCGACCGTCGCATTCCTGGGGGTGGTTCTGGGTGGGCTGACCATCGGCGGTGCCATTTTGCTTGCCGCCGTTTTGGCACCGACGGACCCCGTGCTTGCCGCTGACGTGCAGATCGCGCCGCCACAGGAGGGGCAGGAGCATCCCGCGCGCTTCGCCCTGACCACGGAGGCCGCGCTGAACGACGGGCTGGCCTTTCCGTTCGTCTATCTCGGCCTGATCATCATTGCGCAGGGTTTGGCGCCGGGAGACTGGGGCCTGCGGTGGCTGCTGGTAGACGTGATCTATCGGATATCCGTGGGTGCCGCGATGGGCTGGGCCGGGGGATGGCTGCTGGGCCAGATCCTGTTCAACCTGCCAAAGGAGACCCGGCTGGCCGATACCGGATCGGGGGTAATCGCCATCGCCGGTGTGTTTCTGTGCTACGGCTCCACCGAACTAGCCGAAGGTTACGGTTTCATCGCCGTGGCTGCGATGGGCCTGTCGCTCAGGCGTATCGAGAGCGAACACAACTATCACCGCCACCTGCACGATTTTTCGGAGTCTATCGAACATGCCCTCACGGCGCTCTTGCTGATCGCCCTGGGCGCCGTGCTGCCCGTCCTGGCAGCCGACCTGACCTTGAGCCATGCCGTGCTGGCGGTACTGCTCATCGTGGTGCTGCGCCCGCTGATCGGCTGGGTGTCATTGACAGGGAGCAGGCTGGCCCTTTCGGACCGGGCGGTGGTCGCCGTCTATGGGGTGCGCGGGATCGGATCGATTTATTATCTGGCCTATGCGACAAGCCATGCTGAACTCGCTCACCTGGGCGATCTGTGGATCATTACCGCACTGACGATTTTCCTGTCGACCATTCTGCACGGATTTTCGGTGGGTTGGAGCATGGATCGGATCGGACGATGAGGAACACGGAACCCGATGCAGGTGTCGAGAATTTGCTCGGGAAGCTCATGAACGCAGGAAAGGGCCGAAATGTCGCTGATCATCGGGCTTCTGGGTGTAATTTGTCTGTTCGCCGTCATGAGTGATTTCCTGCTCACGACTGTAGGCACGAACGACAGCAGTCCAATTGCGATACGGATCGCCAAGGTCGCGTTTCGCCTGTTCAGACGACTGCCCGACACGAACATCAAGCACAAGATCATCGGTCCGTTGGTCGTCGCGAGCGTAGCGACATGGTGGATCTTGAGCGTCAATCTGGCCTGGGCGATGATCTTCTACGGGATTTCAGATTCCATAGTGGACCAGGGCACCGGGCAACCGGCAAGTCCCATCGGTTTTGTCTCGCATGTGGGGCATCTTCTTTCGACGGTCGGAGGTGGCGCGACATCACCTGCCAATTCGAATATAGCTCTTCTTGGGGTCGTGGTTGGCGTGAACGGCATGATCGTTCTGACGCTCTCTGTCAGCTTTGTCATGACGACTACGCAAACCGTGGTTCATGGGCGCAGGCTGCTGCTGTATCTGCGTGCGGAGCATGGCAATGACCTGCCACTTCTGAAGGATATGGCCGGGCTGACCGCCGAATTGAACGCGGCACCATTCGCACTTTTCTTCAGCCATCAGGATCCGCAAATGAGGATTCCCGAAAAATTGACCGAGATATTCAGCCACCGGTTCGATGATGCTTCAACAGACTGGGAGCACCTCGTGCAGGCGCTCCCCTACTTTTACCGATACCGGGAAGCCGATCTGAGATCACGCATGCAGGAATGGCTCAGGGATTTCTCGGCCAGCCGCGTGCCTGATCCAGAAAGAGATGTCCCGTAATACAGGTCATATGTCACCTCTCATCTTCCGAAGGTTCAGGCAATTCCCGTAGCTGACGCCCGAGGGCAACCAGCCGCCAGGATTGATCGCCCGACACCAATTTGGACGCTTCTTTACTGTCCAGTTCAGAACCCTTGGTCGGCACCACATTTGCGCGGACAAACCGTCCGGTTTCACGCACCTGCACGTCATGGCCCGGATGCCGCCTGCGCAGTTCCTCCGAAAGCGTGCCAACGATCGGGTGAATATCGGCCGATTCCAACTCTCGCGGCGCGCCATCCAGAAGCTCCGCAACGGCGATGCGCAAGTTACGCAAACCGTCCCGCAGGATATCGAATGAGATCAGCCCCGCCGCGGCCGCGTCTGCCCACCAGAAACCAAAACCGATGCCGACGATACCCGCGATACCGGCCAGCCCCGTCTTCCAGTCTGCCGCGTTCATGTCGGCATCGGTGAAAAGGATTTTGTCCATTGTCGCGTGCGCCAGTGGCTTCTTCATATGGCCAAGGATGACAGGGGGGATGACGGAATAGACAAGCGCCGCGACCATCAGCCAGCCCAGCCAGACATCCCAGCCAAAGATCATGGCGTTCCCGATGGTGGGGTGCTCCTGCAAGATCAGGGCACTGGCGGCATTATAAAGCAGGAATCCACCCATGGCTGTCAGCGCCCCGGCGCCCAAGAGAAACGCCAGCGATCCGACCCGATGAAATCCGAATGGGAATTTCTCTGTCGCTGGTTTGTTTTCGAACTTGCGTGCCAGCAGGAACAGGATGGGCGGCAGCAGGCTGAGGGCGTCCTCGATCCATGCTGTTTTCATCGCCTGACTGGAGCCCATTGCGAAATACATTACCGCGATGATCGTCAGCAGCCAGAAGATCGACCACCATTCCAGCCGGGCCGCACGGCGCAGCTTGCTCGCGATTTCATCAGGAATATCGTGGTTCATTCCATTGGTCCCCGGATTGCGCGGTTTACTACGATCAGAAAGCTGTTCTCGCCTTTTCGGATGGCCAGCACCCGATCTTCGGAATCTTCCCCCAGCACCAGGTGCCCCACCGGGTCTGTCAAGGCAACGTCGGCTGCGAAAGGCGTGTTCGCGGGAATACGTCCGGCAACGAGGTGAATTTTTCCGTCTTCCAACTGCGCAAAGAGGGTATGGGGGTCGGCAGTTGCGAGTTCCGGCTCTGCCTGAAGTGCCTCTGCAATCAACGCGACGGCGTCTGCATCAACATCGTCGAGCGTCTGTGTCAGCGCGCCAACCTTGAGAACGCCTCCAATCACTTCTTTCGTTGTACCCTCGGGATCATCGGGGACTTTGCAACCCGACAGCAGGAAGACGGTCAACGCTGTCGTAAGGAGCCACACGATTTGAAAGGAAAGAGATCTTTTGGGCACGTCAACTCCTATCCGGCGAAGACTTCGCTCACCGATTAAGGATTAAACCGCGACCTTTGTAATAGGTTCCTTTGGCTCTGGCTTTGGTGATGCCACAAGCCCCGATGACCTACATCTTTTTGCCGAGCATCTTGCCCAGTTGCCGCGTCAGAAGATGGGGCGTGATGGGTTTCGGCAATAGAACGAACTGATGAAACTGCTGGGGGATCTCGTTTTTGGCATAGGCACTGATGAAAGCGAGAGGCACGGCCGAAGCAGCAAGCTTCTCGGCTATGGGAAACGAGGTTTCCGATCCAAGGTTTATGTCGAGAAACGCGGCATCGACCTCGTCGTTTTCGATCAGTTCGAGGGCGGTTGCTACGTTGTTTGCAGGCCCGATGACACGATGCCCCTGATCCTCGATCATCATCTGCATGTCCATCGCTATGAGCCATTCATCCTCTACGACCAGAATATTGAAGATGGTTTCCGGCCGCGGCATGAATGAAACTCCTGTTTTACAAGGGAAACTCCATCGTCAAGCTCAAACCCTTGGAGTCGAATTTCGTTTCCAGTCTGCCATTGAGCTGTTGCTCGACCTGACCTTCTATAAGAATGTATCCAAAGCCATTTTGTTCCGGCTTGGTTGTCTCTGGACCATCACGTTCGCGCCATTCGAGAGACAGCCGGTTGCTGGCGGTTGCCCATCGCAACTCCAGGGTGCCGTCGCCGTTGGACAGCGCGCCGTATTTGATCGCGTTGGTAACGAGCTCATGGATGATCATGCTGACCGCCAAGGCTTGTGACGGCTGCAAATTCACGTTTGGCCCGCTGACGTGAATGCGTTCCTGCTCGAACGGGTCGGTTTCCGCCTGAATGAGGTCCCGCATCCCGACCGTGGTCCAGGATCGTTCGGACAGCAGGCTGTAGGCGCGCGCCATGCCGTGCAATCTGTTGATCAGCGTTTCCAGGGCGTCGGGTGGTAAATTCTTGCCCCGCAGGGACGTCTTCACGATTGTGATGATCACCGCCAGCATGTTCTTCACGCGGTGGTTCAGCTCGGTGATCAGAACTTTCTGATGCTCTTCCGCCTGCGCGAGAGAGGTGACATCGACCAGCGTGACAACCGCGCCTTCGACCGCATCGTCCGCATTAAGATAAGGCGTGATCCGCACCAGATAGTGGGTCTTGTCCGCCACACGCGACAGGCGGTGTTCATAGATCGATCCGGATTGAAACACCTCGCGGATATGATCCCGAAGTTCGGGATAGTCGCTGACGCTGGACAGTTCCGGAAGCGGCCGTCCGAGGTCGGCCGCCCGCAGATTGAACATTTCCGCTGCCGCCGGTGTGAAGTTGCGGATGACGAGGTCCGCGTCCAGAAATACTGTGGCGATCTGGGTCGCATCGAAAAGGTTGCGCAGATCGGCGTTAGCGTGATCAAGCTCTTCGATCTTGCCGGTCAGTTCGAGGTTGATCGTGTTCAACTCCTCGTTCAGTGACTGCATCTCCTCTTTCGAGGCTTCAAGTTCCTCATTGGTGGATTGCGCCTCTTCGTTGACGGAAACGAGTTCCTCGTTCGACGACTTCAACTCTTCCAGCGCCGTCTCGTATTCCTCGACGGTGGATTGCAGGCGCTCGCGCATTTCCCGCACTTCGTTCTCCGCCGCCTCATTGCGTCCGATGTGATCCGCGGCGTCGTCCTCCGGGACCGGCACCTCACCGGGTTCGAAAAACACGATGAACAGGGGGTCGCGCGCCCCCGTGCCGCGCAGGGGTTCGACGGTAAGGTCCAGGCGCTTCAATTCGCCGGGAGCATTTGCCACGGGCAGGTTGCGGCGTGTGACGGATCGCCTGCTGTCGACGACCTTGCGCAGGGCGGAGCGCAGTTCAAGCCGTACGTCACGCGGCACCATGTCCAGCAGATGATGTGAGGGCGCACCCCGCGACATTTCCAGAATGCCGCCGGTCCCGCCCGAGACAAAGACAATCTCGCCATCTTCGCGCACCACGGCATGGGCCGGTGTGTGCTGTTCCAGGATGTGCCGCTCGACCTTATGACGCAATTGTATGTCGGACAGGCTCTGTTCATTGCCGGTGCCCGGTGTGCGGTCCGAAATCCGGTTCATCATGCCGGTCGGGTTCCAGCGGCTGCCGGGACGTTCGTTTGCCTGGAAGATCCGGCTTTGCTTGTCGACTGTGCGGAACAGATCGGCATACTGGCTGATGCTCTCCGATATGCCGAGGAACAAAAAGCCGTCCGGCTTCAGCGCATAATGAAACGTCGGGATGACCTGACGCTGCAACTCGGGGCCAAAATAAATCAGAAGGTTGCGGCACGACACCATGTCCATCCGCGAAAACGGCGGATCGCTGATCACGTTGTGGGGCGAAAAGATGCACATCTCGCGCACCTTCTTGCACACGACATAGCTGACCCCGTCGCAGTGGAAATATTTCGCCAGCCGCTCGGCGCTGACCTGCCGCAGCAGTTGTTCGGGATAGCGCCCCTGCCGCGCCACGGCGAGCGCGGGATCGTCGATGTCCGTCGCAAAGATCTGCACTGGTGCCGAGAGATCATTCTTCTCGAAATGTTCGCTGATGAGGATGGCAAGGGAATAGACCTCTTCGCCGGTCGTGCAGGCCGGCACCCAGACCCGCACCGGGTTTTTGGCGTCCCGGTTTTCACATATCTGCGGTATGACCTTTTCTTCCAACACCTTGAAGGCATCGGTATCGCGGAAGAAATTGGTGACGCTGATCAACAGATCACTGAACAGGGCGTTCACCTCATCCTCGTTCGTTGTCAGCAGGGTGCTGTATTCTTTCAGATCACCGATTTGCCGGACCTGCATGCGCCGCGCGACACGGCGAAAGAACGACTTGCTTTTGTAACCGGAAAAATCGTGGCCGGTTTGCTTGAGCAAGGTTTCGGAAATTCTGGCCTGCACGTCCTCCGGGTCGACGTCCCGATCTTTACCATTTGTCATGACCAATGCGTCCAGCGTCGCGCGGCCATCGCGGATTTCAATCAGCTTTTCCGCCATCTGCGCGGCCGGAATGGCGAAATCGACAAATCCCGTGGCAATGGCGCTTTGCGGCATTTCCGAGTTGAGGGGCGGGTCACCGTCGGCGGTCTGGGCAAGTGTGACGCCGCCCTGCTCCTTGATGACCTTCACGCCCAGCGTGCCGTCACCGTCGCCGCCCGATAGCACGATCCCGGCGGCATTTTCTTTCTGATCTTCCCCCAGAGAGCCGAAGAAAATGTCGATGGGTTTGTGCCCGCGGCTGCCCTGCGCGATTTCCATCAATTTCAATCGGCCACCCTTTATCAACAGAAATACGCCTTCGGGCATGACATAGACCGTGTCCGCCTCTACCCGTTCACCGTCCTGCGCGACTTTCACCTCCATTCTGGTTTTACGAGCCAGCACGGTGTGCAGCAGGCTTTCCCGATCGGGATTGAGATGGGTGACAATGACAAAGGCGATCCCGCACTGTGACGGAACACCCTCGAACAAATGTGACAACGCATCGATACCCCCGGCCGAGGCACCGACACCAACGATAAGAGGCAGATCTGTATTCATGTGGGTCACGCTACGGTTTTGCTGGGTGGAAATCCACAAGGGACTGTTCTTTTGCTGATACGCGGATAATGGCGCATTCCATCTTCTAGCTTATCGCGCCGGGTGGCTTCTTAAAGCGCTTTAATGAGCGTGGGGTCGAAACGTCGAACTCTGGATGGGTCAGTCGGCACCACGTCGACGACTCATCTGGAGGAGAAATTTCAAATGAGCAATCAGCAGTATCGCCAAGAACGTTACCACGAGGGAGACCGCAGCCAGCGTGGGCGCGGCGAATGGAGGGATGACGACCGTGACTGGCAGGGCTCGCGTAGCCGGGGCCAGTATCAAGATCGGGACGACTATCGCTCGCGCGAAGAGCAAGGACGCGGCGGCCAGCAGGATTGGAACCAAGGCAACTATGGTCAAGGCGGCTACCGGCAAGACGACTATGGACGCGACGATTTCCAGCGGGTCGATAACGGCCAGGGCGGCGACGGTCGGGACGATTACGGCTTCTATCAAGGGGCTCGACGCGATCAGGGCGGCTACCAGCGCGGCAATTACGGTCAGGGCGGCGACTATGATCGCGGGCAAAACCGATATGGTTCGAACCAGGACGGCGGCTATCAGCAGTCAGGTCATCAGGGCGGATCGTCCTGGGGTCAGGGCGGCGGCATGCAACGCGGCAACGATGTCGGTCAGTCGCACCGCGGACGGGGACCGAAGAACTATCAGCGTTCGGACGATCGGATCTGCGAAGACGTCTGCGACCGCTTGTCGGACGATCACGATGTTGACGCGTCTGACATCGACGTTTCCGTGTCCAACCGCGAAGTCACTCTGTCCGGTGAAGTTGATTCCAAACAGGTCAAACGTCATGCAGAGGACTGCGCCGATTCATGCTCCGGCGTGGAGCATGTCCAGAACAACCTGCGGGTGAAGAAGACGCAGTCAGGACGCGATGACGACGGTTCGAACAAGTCGAAGAGTAAATAGTTCTCTGTGGTCGTAGGGCCACGGGAAAGGCCACACCATATCGGCGTGGCCTTTTATTCGTTCGCCAATGTTCAAGATGCGACTCAAGCGTTACAGGGTTGCGCTACCGTGGAGTCTTGCTGCGGATTTTCGGGTGGCGACTGGACCAGTCGGCGGGTTGGCGGAAAACCCCATGGGTTCGTAATTGATCATCCGTTGCATGTCAGCCCGTCGCCGGATCAGGATCTTGCTGCCCTTGCGTTCGATATATCCTTCGTCGGACAGCTGGCAGAGCATCTTGCTGACCGACACGTTCGTCAATCCGATGAGATCGCCGATTTCGGACTGATTAAATGGAATTTCAACGAACGGCCTTCCAACCCCGCTGTGAGAAAGCCGATCTTGCAGCATGAGGATGAGCCACACGATCCGGTGCCGCGCCTCCATGCGCCCGACCGCAATGAGGGTCCGCATCAGAATGGATTGCATCTGCGCAGATTTTCTCAGTAAATAGGTGACGATATCCGGCGTCAGGAATTCCGCCGTCGTTGTAGCCGCATTCGGGATCGGCAGCACCACGCACTCGCCCAGACTGCGCATCGAGCAACTGACCTGCTCCACGGCAAAATCCGCCAGACCTGCAATGTCGCCTGCCTGATGCAGGAAAAGGATTTGCCGCTGGCCGTCTGCAAGCAAGGCATAGGAGTAGACCCAGCCGGTTTTCACCAAATACATCGCCTTTGGCCGGTCGCCTTCATGCTGAATATCAACCTGGGCCTTGAACGAAACTGGCTCGACATTCCATCGCTTCAAAGCCGAAAGTATGTCCGCCACCACGGCGGGGGTGTCCCTTCTGGTAATGTCGGGCAGTTGTGGCATTCGGCATACTCCGCGGCAATCTCTCAAGACACGAACAAATGAAGGGTCCAGCAGTTCCCGCGGCGCGTGTGCGTTGTCAGCCTCCCAGCAACTTTCCGCCGTTCGGATGAAGTACCTGACCGGTCATGTAAGAGGAATCCTCGCATGCGAGAAACAGCATGCATGGGGCAACCTCGTTCGGCTGACCCCGACGGCCGAGGGGTGCGTCCTGACCGAATTCCTCGACCGCCTCTTTCGGAAAGGACGCCGGGATCAGGGGTGTCCAGATCGGGCCAGGGGCCACGCCGTTGACCAGGATACCCTTCGGCGCCAGCTTGCTCGACATCGCCCGCAAGAACGCCAGGATTGCGCCCTTGGTCGACGCGTAGTCAATCAGCAGGTCCTGCCCCTTGTAGGCCGTTATCGACGTCAGGCAGATGATGCGGGCATCTTTTTTCAGATGCGGCAACGCGGCCTGCGTCATGAACATCGTACCAAAGATATTGGTTCGGAAGGTCCGCTCGATCTGGGCTTCTTCGATGTCTTCGGGCTCATCCTGCGCGTGTTGCTCACCCGCGTTGTTGACCAGGATATCGAGCTTGCCGAATTTATCGACCGTCTTGCTCACCGCGTCCTGACAGAACGATTTCTCGCCGATGTCACCGCGGATCAGAAGAGCCTCACTGCCTTCGTCCTCGACCATCTGCTTGGTTTTCTCGGCATCGCGGTCCTCATCGAGATAGACGATGGCCACCTTCGCCCCCTCACGGGCATAAAGGATCGCCGTTGCCCGGCCGATACCGGAATCTCCGCCCGTTATCAGCGCCACTTTCCCCGCAAGGCGTTCGGACCCGGAAAAACGGGGCATGTAATCCGGTTCCGGATCCATCTCATGTTCAAGCCCGGGCTGGCGCTGTGGGCTGTCCATCGGGTGAAAGTTCTTTTCTGTCATAACGGGTCCTCCACAAGTGTATCTGCAAAACCCCTCAGCATGCTGAGGGGTTCCCCCAACGCGCCGGTGCTGCCCGATTTGCTTGTAAAGATCCCGGCTGACGAGAAAATCGGCAGCGTCACCGCCGACTACGCCTATGGGGATCGCCAACTTGTTCTTCGCTGTCCGCGAGCGCGCCATCTGATTTCGATCACGTGGTCATTTGGAGGACATAACTCTGCCACAGATCAAAAGCATCGGATCTGGCGTGGCGGTATGAGGTGGCGGAAAGACGGTAGCGGCGGGGTCTGAATATCGTATTGATCTGGTCATGGGCGGACAGGAAACGCTGCGCCTGCCTTGGCGACTTGAACCGGCCCATGAGCTTTTCTCGCTTCCGCGTCGGTCGGTGCGAGCCCTCGATCCGGTTATTGATCCCTTTGTGGGCGCGGTGGTCGGTGTCCGGGGCCAGTTGAAGGATCGGTTTGATATAGCTGCGCAACTTGTCCGTGATGATAACGCGGGAAACGAAAGCCTTTCAGGCGCGGCATCTCAGCTGGAATTTTCTTGGCCACCAGCTAGACGAACTCAGCAGGGTCAGCACGTTGGCATTCCCCTGTAGACATATCCAGGCCAAAGCTCGATGGTTTAGCCACGTATTCACGGCTCAGAGAGATTTAGACCATTAAGCCCAAATGCGTCGCTAATATCCTTTCTGTGCGCATTGAGTTTCCAAGAGGTGAAGTTGCTCAGGGCGAAAAGTCGGGGGCGAGACGTGTGGATTAGATGGCCGGGTGTGTCCCAAAAAGTGCGGATATGCGGGAAGCCGTTGTTTCCTACCCACAAGCCTTTCCGCCTTTTTGGTCCCCAGTTCTTATCCAGGTTCAATGTCTTTTGAATATCTGCGATTTCACTATCTGACATCCCGTCATCAGCCGTTGTGTCCCTAATCTCCTTCAGCCAAGCCTCGTCCATTCCCAGAAACAGGATGCAGATCATTGGCGTGTAGGGTCGCGAAGGGATCGGCCCATGATTTACTTTTGGTCGTTTTGCATAGGGCGCTATGATTGGTCTGTAGTGATAGCGTTTGCAGCTAAGGTTATTGTTCGCCCGAAGGTCTTTCGCGACTGCTAAAAGGTCGTAGTAGCCGCTCAGGTGCTCTTGGCCACGTGGAACGTCACTCTCTACCAGCCTTAAACCCAAATTATGTATCTGCTCATCTGTTCTCACAAAAAAGGTCGGAATATCGTTACCGAGCATATCAATGCAATGGGAGATATCTTTGTTGGTGTCCTTCAACTTTTCAGGGTTAGGTACCGCACGACCAGCATCGCGAAGACCGTCTGCGCAGCTGTCGATCATCCCTTTTTTTTTGCCTTTACCCGTCGGCCTGTCCATTGGCACTGCGGAATTCGCAAAAACAAGAATGTTCTCAACCTGTCGGGCAAGCAAAGGAGCCAGCCCCAAATTGTCTTCATGACCACCATCACCGTGCGCCCATTCTTTTTCGAACCTCTCTCCCCTGCTGGAAAGCAGCTTTCGTTGCTTGGGGGTTTTTTGCGGGCCAGGGATATAATGTTCGGGGAAACCAAAGTTCGCCGCCAGCAGCCGTAAACCGGGGACTGACACGCTTTTCTCAACCGGAGCGGCACCAGCGCCTGCAACCATGTTGGACACCGAATAGTTCAATCGCGTTTCATCGGTACGATTACCAAAAATCGGATCGCGCAACGTTAGTTTTGTGATGGTTCCTGACGTGTCTACACCCTGAGTGACATAGTCATAGCCAAAGGATTCAATGAACCCGCCTCCCAGCTCAATTTGCGACCCGTTCCCTGGCCTATATCCAATCTCTTGCGGAACTCCGGTGTACAGGGGCGTCATTTCCATCCGAAATTTGTCTGCTGGCCCGATGAAAGTTCGCTTCAGCAGCATTGTACCACCCGCGATCAGATAGGGGCGCTCGCGCTCAACATAGTGGATTGGGGTGTTCCTTAAACGCGGGTTTTCAGCCAAAATTCTGAGGCGATCAAGCGCGCGCCACGTGAACACATTGTCTGGCACGCCATTCTTATTGTTACTAAGGCCAAAAGGCTCGAGGTAAATTTCGCCAAGCGCTTCGGCGTAGGATTCATCGAACTTACCGTTAACCCAGGCGCTGGCCACTTTTGCAGTAATCTTGCCATTGCTGATCGCCCCCAGAAAAGACCCGTCTTCGAAATCGTCTCTGGTTGATTGAGTCTCCAGCTTGGGTATCTGCCGCGCGACCTCAGACGCAGAGTGGGTCACACCCAGAAACCGCTGTTGGTCACAGTTTCTGGCCCTCACCGATGGGCAGTTTTTTAGAAAGGTGTAAGGTATCGCGGCCCAGCTTCCGCCGGATACAGCCGAGATGTAGCGCACCTTTCCGATCCATCCAAGATCGTGCAAGGTACGTATCTGCCCCAATGCTGCCGGGGCCGCTCTGTTACCGCCGCCTTGAAAGGCGACGCCAAAAGACGAGCGATTTTCGCTGATTTTCGGCTCTTGCATCTCGGGGTAGTGCGACCCAAGAAACGGCGTGCGCCAGAACATGGCGGTTAGCGGACCCTTCTTCCCATCACCTTCGGCGAGCCCTTTGTCAGTTGTGCAAGATGACAAGAGAACGCCAAAAACAAGAAGTGTTGCACAGACTGCGTTACGGCGAAGTCTAAAAGGTTTCATTTATTTACCTTTCGGAAATGGATGTCGAAAATGGGTCAAACGGTTTAAAAACGGGTACTGAGGCAAGGTTTATTTGCGGGTCGGCATTGGCGAATTCCTCCAGCCAAGCAAGTGCACGATCAAGCTGTTCATAAACAGGCGCATTAAGCACGGGCAAGTCCGAATCCAAGGCTGGCGACATACTATCCCAATGGACGGGCACAACACGCTTGGCGCCGCTGGCAAGTACAGTTTCGGCCCAATACGTTTCGGCCTTTTTCCGACTACCCCAGCCAAGACCTCCGATGCCTAGGAAAATGACATCGGCCTGAAGGTCTGGATCCGTTAGGGTAGTTCCTATCTCACCCGCCGTTGGAACAACCAGAATGGAGCCATTTCGCGTCTGCACATGAGCGGCAAGGCTGGCTCCCTCTTTCAGGTTTTTCACGCGTGTCGGGAACGTCCAATTCGGATCGTAACTTGAACGTTCTAGTAACACAGAGGCCGGATTGGTCGAGTGTTCTACATGCAACAAAGTGACAGTCATATTTCCGAGGTCAATCTTGGTTTTTCCATGCGCTTCATTGAATTCATGCACGTTCTTGATCGGACATAGGTTAGGAAAAAATGCCTGCGTTTTGGTATAGATATTGTTGACAACATCGTCTGCAATAAGCGTCGCACCCGTCAACGCCGCGATCAAAGGTGCATCAAGGGCATGATCAAAATGCCCGTGCATGGCGACGATAGCATCAAGCCTAGATTTTTGTGGAATTGTGCTTTTGCACTTGTCTTTGGTTTCGATCCCGCTGCGCTCTAATATTTCACGGATGGATGTTATGTCTGGTTGGATTGGTCGTAACAGCGCATTCTTCGGACGGCTCACAAAACCGTCAATCATCAAGGTGTTGTTTCCGTCTCGGATCAAGAAACTTGAAACACCAAAGTACTGCATTTCAGATCGATGTGTTATTCGATCTAGGGCCGGTACCATGTTGGTATGCTCGTTCCAGAATTTGTCAAATGATCGACTACATCCAGACGCCATCAAAATGAGTATCCCAAGTTTCAAGATACAAACAGCCTGATTGGAGATTATTCTCATCTGCTCATTATTCTGTCTTCCATTGGGTGAAGCCAATCAGAATTAGTGGCACTTTTCAAGGTGTGGCAAATTTAGACAAAGGGGCATGAACGCACGAACGATAAGCCTCATAGATCCTTTTCCAATTTACAGATCGCGCGTTAAGTGAATCTTTAGTTCTACTAAAGGGAAACTTTTCCGACTAAACCCACTCTGATATCGGTATTAACTTGAACGCTGTAAATCGGTTACATCGGTGGCGAACGACATGGTGTGATCGCGGCGGTCGCTCTCCGAAGTTTCGTCCATCCGCCACGCACGCCCCGTTGGGGCCTTTCGATGATGTGCCTCTTCGGCAATTACGCTCGCATATCTCCCGACCCAGCGATTGAGTGTTGCATGATCCAGATCGACGCCACGTTCGCCCATGATCTCCTCAAGGTCGCGATACGAAACGGGAAAGCGAACGTAGAAATAAACGGGTACAGGATCACCGATTTCGGGAACTGTGCACCTTTGAAATTGATCAACTCGTCCATCCTAACCTGATATCGGGAAAGAGTGGGGTCTGGATCGTCACGCCCGGCAATGGAAACCAAATCCTAAACTTTGCGACACTACCGGTGATCCGGCCCGTGCCCAACTACCCGGCGGAGCCTCAGCCTGCTTGCAGGTAAGGGGCAAGGTCTTCGGGTGGATCGATCACGGACACGATCTTGAGTTGGGCGATGGTCCGTTTCAACGCGTTTCCCAAATGCGTCGACAGCATGCTTGCCGCCGCAGGGCGTGTGCGCGCCAGGATCAGATCCACGATCATGCCTTGCTCGGTGAGCGTCTGTCGATCCGGAGGCAACCCGAGCGAAAACAGGACCCGCTGTGATGAGCGCAATGCCGCGCGGTTCGACCGCACGTACTCGGCAAGATCGTCGTTCGCGGTCGACAGGATGGCGAGATCGTAAAAGCGCCCCTCGAGTTCGAACCACAGTTCCGGGTCGGCGGGGCCATCCTGGGGCAAGCAGCGGATGTCGGCGCTCAGCCGGGCAAGCGCCTCGAAATTCGGTTCGGCGCTTTCCAGTGCCGCAACTTCGAGGACCGCGGCCAGTTCGAACTTGTTGCGGAAACGATGCGCGGTCAGGGGCTCCACCACCCAGCGGGAGGTGCTGCTCTTTGTGACGAGGCCACGCTCCTGGAGGCGGCCCAGGACGTCCCGGACAACGGTGCGGCTCACGCCGAAACACTCGGCGACGAGGGATTCGATGATCCGATAGCGCCCGAAGATGAGGCAGCGGGCGAGATCGGCCTCCATCTCTTCCTGGATCCGCAGCCAGTTGGGCTTGCCTGCGCTCTCCTCGAACTGGTCAAGGTCCAGGTCAATGGCGCGCAGGTCCTGCCGCAGGGGCTGATCCGATCCGGCGACAAGGTAGCCGCGTCCGTCGAAACGGCACAACCGTCCTTCTTCGGCCAGGAGGGTCAGCGCGCGTTTGACCGTCGCACGGGACACGGAAAGCCGTTCGGACAGGGCGCTTTCCTGCACCACGAGACCGGGCTTCAGGGTGCCGCTGTCGATGTTGCTGCGCAGGATGTCGGCGGTGCTCTCGAACAAGGGGCTGCGACGGGCGCCGAATGCATCCTCTGTCATCTGGGGGTCCTTTACTAACGGTCGGTTGAGTCGGGCTCGGACGTTTTACCGTATCCAAGGCGAAGATTGATACGATTTTTTGTGCACAAAGATCACGCATGCGGTCCACAGAATATCCGCCAGGAGTTGGCTGTCGCAGACGGCATGCTGCTTTTATCGCAGTTCTTCAGGCGAAAGCGACCAATTTTTCGGCGTACTATGAATTTTGTACACGAAGATCATTTAATCCTTGCCTGAATCGGAAAAACGATGTTTGTGTACATAAAACACATAACCCGGGAGTGAAGCGTGCTTAATCTCAGCGGGGTCACGCGGCGATACGGCGATACCGTCGCGTTGGAAGACCTCAATCTCATCGTGCCGGAAGACACGTATATGTCGCTGCTCGGGGCCTCCGGCTCGGGCAAGACGACGCTGCTGCGGCTCATCGCCGGCTTTGAAGAGCCGGACGCCGGCCAGCTCTGGCTGGATGGCGAAAGGCTTGACGGCAAGGCGCCGCACAAGCGCGACATCGGCTTCGTGTTCCAGAACTTCGCGCTCTTCCCGCACCTCAGCGTGCAGGAAAACGTCGAATTCGGGCTGAAGCACCGCGAAACCGGGGCCTGCACCGATCCGAAGGAGCTGGCAGACCGCGCCGCCAAGGCGCTGCAACTCGTCGGCCTTGATGGCTTCGGGCATCGCGGCGTGGGTGAAATCTCCGGCGGTCAGAAACAGCGGGTGGCGCTGGCGCGTACCCTGGTGACCGAGCCGCGCATCGTCCTGCTCGACGAGCCGCTGGGCGCGCTCGACGCCAACCTGCGCAACCGGATGTGCGACGAGCTGCGCGCCATCCGCGAGCGACTCAAGGTCAGCTTCCTGCATGTGACCGGATCGGAAACCGAGGCGCTGACCATGGGCGACACCGTCGCGGTGCTGTCCGATGGCAAGATCGCGCACGGTCACGATCATGACCACAAGCATCACCACGGGCATCACCATCACGACGAAACCCTTGGTGTCGTGACCTTTTCGCTGACCGTGGAACAGCCGCTCGACTGGACGGATTTCGGCATCTGGCTGACGCTGCTGCTGCATCGCCACGGCGACCGGATCTTTCGCGTCAAGGGCATCCTCGCCCTTGCAGGCGAAGCGCGTCCCGTCGCCATCCACGGCGTGCAGCACCTTGTCCATGCGCCCGTGCACATGGAGCACTGGCCGGACGGGCCGCGGCACTCGCGCCTGGTTTTCATCCTCGAAGGGCTCGACCCGGCGTTGATCCGCCGCTCGTTCCATGCCTTCATACGGTTGAACGACACGCGTGGGGCCCAAGCGGCCAAAGGGGAAGAGGCCGCCTGAATGGAAAAATTGCGCATCCTGTGTACCGAGATCCTGCCCTGGCGGCTCCTGAAAGCGCAGGCCGAGCAAGACCTGGGCTTCGAGCTGGAGTTCCTGGAACAGGATTTCGTGGGTACGCAGCGCACGGCGGCGATGTCCCCGGACAGCTACGATGTCTACGACCAGTGCTTCCACAATCTCGACATCGTCTGGCACTGGCGGGCGATCCAGCCGATCGACGTGGCCCGTATCGAGACATGGGACGAGATGAGCGGCCTTGCCCGCATCGACCAGGGCCCCTCGCAGGGGGCGTTCAACGGTGCGGGGGACAGACCGTCCTCGCGGCTTTACGTGCAATCCGACGCCACGCTGGGCGATACGCCCACGGGGCGGATCTCCATGCTGCCGACGGTGTACAACTTCGACAGTTTCGCGGTGAACAGCGAAGTCGGCAACCTCGACGTAGACCGCGACATCACCAGCTGGGCAGAGCTGCTGGAAGACCGCTGGTTCGGTCGCGTCTCGCTGGTTGATGAACCAGCCATCGGGGCGTTCGACCTGACCATGGCGCTGATGGCGGCAGGGCGGATGCAGGTGCGCGACCTCGGCAACATGACCGTGGCAGAGATCGAAGAGATGTTCTCCCACGGCATGGACCTGGCCCGGTCGGGGCACCTCGCGCCGTTCTGGCGGCAGGCGACGGAGCCGGTCGATCGCTTCGCCAGCGGCGAACTGGCGATTTCCTCGATCTGGTCGCCCGCCGTCGTCGAGATGAAGGGACGCGGTCTGAAGATACGGCAGGCCACACCCGTCGAAGGCTACCGCGCCTGGCATGGCGGCATGTGCCTTTCGGCGCGGCTGTCGGGGCAAAAGCTCGACATGGCCTATGCCTGGATGAATTGGTTCCTGTCGGGTTGGGCAGGGGCCACCATGGCCCGGCAGGGCTATTACATGTCTGTGCCGGAACGGGTGCGTGCGGTTCTCGATCCCGACGAATGGGATTACTGGTACGGCGGCAAGCCCGCCGCCCGCAATCTGCCGGACCCGCGGGGCCGGCCTGCCATCCGGGCCGGCGAAATCCGCTCCGGCGGCGCCTTCCGCGACCGGGCCAGCCGCATCGCCGTCTGGAACACGACCATGGACGAACACAATTTCCTTGTACGCCGCTGGGGAGAGCTGACCGAAGCCGCCCACGGACGCGGCGCGCGGGGACGCAGGGCAGGATAGATACATGAAAAACGTCATACTCATCTCCACCGGCGGGACCATCGCGTCGGTCTCTGACCATGCGGGCGGCCCGGTCAATGCCGCCCTCGCGGGCGACCGACTGCTCGACTCGCTGCACCAGAAGCCAGAAGGCATCGCGGTCAGGGTCCTGGATTTCCCGGCCCGGGGCAGCTATGCGCTCGATCTCGCGACGGTCCATGCGCTCTGCGAAAAGATCACCGAAACGCTGGCCGATGGCGATGTGGCGGGCGTCGTTGTCACCCACGGCACGGACACCATGGAGGAAAGCGTCTTCCTCGCGGATCTGCTGGTCGCCTCCGACAAGCCGGTGATCTTCACCGGGGCGCAGCGCCATGCGGGGGTGGCCGATACGGACGGGCCGCGAAACCTGGGCGATGCACTCACATGTGCGGCGTCCGAGGCGCTTGTCGGGCTTGGCCCGGTCATCCTCTTCGAAGGCGAGATTCACGCGGCGCGCGAGGTGAGCAAGGTCCATGCCTCCCGCGTCGACACCTTCCGCTCGCCGGGTGCCGGCAAGCTGGGGGATGTGGACGCGGGCAAGGTCCATGTCAGCCGCAAACCGGCTGCACGGGTCCGCATCGACGCGCCGCGGCTTGATCCGGATGTCGAACTCATCGCACCCGGTCTCGGCACCACGCCGCGCCTGCTGGATTTCTGTGCCGAGAGCGGCGTCTCCGGCGTTGTCATCTCTGCCTTCGGCCGGGGCAATGCGCCCATGGGCTTTGCCGCCGCCGCCGAGCGCCTGATCGGCCGGGGCATTCCGGTCGTGATCGCCACCCGCTGCAGCGAGGGGCGGACCATGGCGGTCTATGGCAATGACTCCGGGGCGACGACGTTGGAAGACGCGGGTTGCATCCTTGGCGGCTCGCTTTCGAGCTATAAATCGCGACTGCTGCTTTCTGCCCTGCTGGGCGCAGGAGAGAGCGCCGAGGCTATCAAGACATATTTTTTGCGCTTCGGATAAAGGTGGGCCCGCGCCGCGTAGCACATCATCGAGGCCGTCAGTGAGCATGCAGAGCTACCGCCAATCTCGGGCTGACGCGTTCAGCCTGTGGAACAACTATGCGGCTGAATTGGCGGCTTGAACGGGGCGCGGTTCTTGGTCTCGTCCTGACAGAACAACCTGACAAAGCCCTGCTTTGCTAGAAATACTCGGGGTGCCTGCAGCGGATGTCATCAACACTGGCGAGGGTGCCTGACAGGTGTTCGCGCACAACCTCCTGCGCAGCGCTAACTTGTCCTGACTTGATTGTCGACACAATGCGCCGGTGACAATCCATGATCGAATTTGATTTGCCCGGATCGGGCAGGTTGAGGTTGCGCAGCCTGTCGATATGGCCCGACCGGGCAGTGATCAAACTCCACAACGCGTCGACCCCAACAAGGCGACACATGTGGCAGTGAAAATCCTGATCGAGAACGCGAAACCGGTCAATATCGCCGTTTGCCAGTTCAAGATCCTGACGCGCGATGATATTTTGCAATTCGTCAACGGCGGCGATGTCGGCGGCGAGCGCCAGCCTGCGCACCACTTCAAGCTCGAGCGATAGTCGCAAGAACTGAGTTTCCTGCGCATGAGCGACATCAATCCGTGACACTTCAGTTTTTGACTGCGGATAAATCAGCAGCAACCCTTCCTCTTCCAGACGCTGCATCGCCTCGCGGACCGGTGTCTGACTGACCTTGTAGGTGTCGGAAACCGCAGAGCGTGAAAGATACTGCCCTGGCGCAAGATCAAGCGAAATGATTCTGTTACGCAGCGCATCATGGATCTGCTGGCTCGCTGAAATCCTCTTGATTCCAGTGCTCGCGGTGATCTGACCAACGTCACCCGGGGCGTGGTTCTCTGAATTCATTGGCTATTCCTGTGCTTGCTCAAACCAATATAGGAAATACTTGCCTAGCATACACTAATATATTAGTATATCAATTGACGGATGACAGTCCGCAACGTTCTTAGGGAGGACACCATGAAACTTACACTTACGGCTTTGCTTGCCGGATCAATTGCCTTGCCTGCTGCAATGGCATCTGCAGAAACCTTGAACATCCAGACGTCGTTCAACGCGGGCGATTTTTCGACGCAGTATCTGACCGAAAACTGGCTGCCCAAAATTTCCGAGATGACAGAAGGCCGGGTCGAGATCGTGCTGACCCCCAACGGCTCTGTCGTGCCCGCCAAGGAAACGCCAGAGGCCGTAGCCGCAGGTGCGTTGGATGGTGATTTCACCTCCGTTAACTATTTCGCAGGCCTCGAGCCAGCCTATGCCATCATGGGCGATCTGATTTCAGGCTATGACACGCCCGAGCAGATGCTGGGCTTTTGCAAAGACGACCGCGGCGAAGAGATGATGCAGAAAGCCGCTGACTCAATCACAGGCGGTGAGGTTCATGTCGTCGCCTGCGGGCCCTATTCGCGTGAAGCGCTGCCCGCCCGCACACCGATCCGCACCTTCGAAGAACTTGCTGGCAAGAAAATTCGTTCGCCCGAAGGGCTGGCCGCCGCCGTCTTTCAGGCCGCTGGTGCAAGTCCCGTGTCGATCCCGTTCTCTGAAGTTTTCGGTGCGCTGGAAAAAGGCATCGTCGACGCCGCTGACGCATCAGCTTACGTGAACAACGACGCGACAGGCCTGCATGATGTAGCGCCCTTCCCGCTTTATCCGGGCATCCATTCCATGCCGTCGCTTCAATTCACCATCAACACCGAGAAGTGGGAGGCACTGTCCCCCGAAGACCAGACCGCCCTGCGCACCTGGTGGTACGACGCGATGTACGCAATGGCTGCCGAAGTCTCCAAGCTTGATGTCGAACTTGCGGCACGCGATGCCGCGGGTGGCAAGATCGAAGTCATCGACTGGCCACAGGAAAGCCGCGACGAGCTCCGCAAGGTCGCGCGCGAACAGTGGGAAGACTACGCCACAAAGTCCGGCCTCGCCAAGGAGGCGCTTGATGCGCATATCGCTTACATGACCAAGATCGGCTTGTTCTGAAGCTTGTCTTCAAAATGCCGCGCCGGACCGTTCGGCGCGGCGCTCACGCTTTTCGTTTGGGGGCGTCATGAAAACCCTTTTCACCCGCTATGCCGACACGATGGACCGCATCAGCGTCTTCATCGGACAGGCTTGTTCAGTCCTGCTGTTTGCCTGCATCGTCGCCTCGGCCGCGGAAGTGGTCATGCGTTATGGCTTCGACATGCCGACCGTGTGGTCCACGGAACTTGCCATGACCCTGTGTGCAACGGCTTGGGTACTTTCTGTCGGCTTCGTCACCCAACGCAACCGTCATATCTCGATCACGATGCTGGAACTGGTGGTCGGGCCAAAAGTCTGGCGTATCTTTCGCCTGATCCAGATGCTGATCGCTTTTGGTGCGGTGCTGGTGCTGACAATGGCACTGTGGAAGCCCGCGATCAAAGTTCTGGGGCGCACTGAGTATTCGGGCACAGCGTTCAATTCAATCCAGCCTACGATCTTCAAGGTTCTGATCGTCATCGGCTGCATTCTTTATCTCGCGCAACTCGTGGCCAACATCATCCGCTGGGTTCAGCGCACCGAAGGAGATCTGTCCGGTGGGCATTGAAATCATCACCCTGCTGATCGTACTGGCGCTCTTGTCGCTGATGGCGGTCGGCGTGCCTTTGGGCATCACGACACTTACGGTTTCACTGGTCACGGCAATCTTGTATTTCGGGCCACGCGCCGGATATTTCATCGTCGCGGCCAATGTCAGCGAAGTCATGCACAAATACGAGCTGATCGCGGTGCCTTTCTTTGTGTTCATGGCCAATGTTTTGGAACGATCGGGGATTGCCAAATCGCTATTTGATTCAATGGCAATCATGGGCGGGCGTTTCCGCGGCTCTGTTGGTGTGCAGACTTGCGTTGTTGCCGTTGTTTTGGCGGCCATGTCCGGCATCATGGGCGGCGAAATTGTGATGCTTGGCCTCATCGCCTTGCCCCAGATGTTGCGGCTTGGCTATGACAAAAAGCTGTCGATCGGCATCATCTGTGCCGCCGGGGCACTTGCCACGCTGATCCCGCCTTCTGTCGTCCTGATCATCTACGGGTTAGCGGCACAGGTTTCGATCACCAAACTCTTCGCGGCCTCTGCCGTGCCGGGCCTGATGCTGGCGCTGATGTATGTGACTTATATCCTCGTGCGGGTCCGCCTGAACCCCGCACTTGCCCCGATCTACGACATTCCCGAAACCGGGCTCCCTTTCTTTCAGCGGCTTAAATATCTCAAGGGCGTCATCTTGCCGGGTATTCTGATCGGAACGGTTCTGGGGGTCATCTATTCGGGCATTGCCACGGTGACAGAAGCGGCGGCGATTGGTGCGGTAGGTGCGTTGGTCGTAGCCGGGCTGCGCCGCGAGCTGAGCTGGGTCATGGTGCGCGACGCAATGCGCCAGACCGTGCTGACCGTGGGGTCAATCATCTGGCTGGTGCTGGGTGCTATTTCCCTGATTGGAATCTACAACCGGATCGGCGGCGGTGAATTTCTGCGCGGCGTGCTGACAGGCCTCGATATGGCACCGATCATGGTGATCGTGGTCATGATGCTGATCATCATGTTACTTGGCACATTTCTGGAATGGATCGCAATCATCTTCATCACGGTGCCGATCTTTGCCCCCGTCGTCAGCGACCTTGGTTTTGATCCGATCTGGTTCGGCGTCCTGTTCGCGATGAACATTCAAATCTACTACCTTTCGCCACCTTTTGGTCCGGCCTGTTTCTTTCTCAAATCCGTGGCCCCCAAAGGCATCGAACTACAGGACATCTTCGTTGCGGTGCTGCCTTTCATCGCGTTGCAGGCACTGGGACTATTCATTGTCCTGTTTTTCCCCGACGTGGCGCTGTGGCTGCCATCCATACTCGACTAAGGAGGTTTTAATGACAGAACCCAATCTGACAAGGCAGGACGAAGACATCTCGGCCCCCGAATACACCGCCGAAGACCTGCAGGGCCATCATGATTTCGGCAACTGGCCCGAAGTGTTCGGAGTACTGCTGACCGCTTTTCTTGTCTGGCTGATTTTTACACTTAACGGATGACCAATATGACCCGCAAATCACCCCAGGACCTTCGCTCTGCCCGCTGGTTCGCACCGGACGATCTGCGCAGCTTTGGCCATCGCAGCCGGATGATGCAGCTTGGGTACGGCGAAGAAGACTTTCGCGACCGTCCTGTCATTGGCATCCTGAATACCTGGTCAGAACTTAACACCTGCCACAGCCACTTTCGTGAACGCGCGCAGGATGTGAAGCGTGGCGTGTTGCAGGCAGGCGGTTTCCCGGTGGAAATGCCGGCGCTGTCCATTGACGAAAGCAACATCAAGCCGACCTCAATGCTGTACCGCAACATGCTGGCGATGGAGACAGAGGAGATGATCCGCTGTCACCCGCTTGACGGTGTGGTGCTGATGGGCGGCTGCGACAAGACCACGCCGGGTCTGGTCATGGGCGCGATCAGTGCGGGCGTCCCCATGATCTATCTGCCTGCCGGCCCGATGTTGCGCGGCAACTACGCGGGCAAATTCTTGGGGTCCGGGTCGGATGCCTGGAAATACTGGGACGAACGCCGCGCAGGCAATATCCCAGACGCCGAGTGGCAGGGCGTGCAAGGTGGCATCGCGCGGTCTGCAGGCACCTGCATGACCATGGGCACAGCCTCGACGATGACCGCTATTGCCGACGCGATGGGACTGACGCTGCCCGGTGCCTCTTCGATTCCCGCCGTAGACAGCAATCACCAGCGCATGTCCGCAACCTGCGGCCGTCGCATCGTGGAGATGGTGTGGGAAGATCTGACGCCCGACAAGATTATCAACGATGGGGCGTGCCGCAACGCCGCCATTGTCGCGATGGCAACGGGCTGTTCAACAAATGCCGTCGTCCACCTTATCGCGATGGCGCGCCGCGCGGGCGTGCCCATGCAGCTTGAAGATCTGGACGAGTTGGGCCGCATCACGCCGTTGATCGCCAACGTGCGCCCCTCCGGCAAAGACTATCTTATGGAAGATTTCTACTACGCCGGCGGTCTGCGCGCGCTGATGAAGCAGATCGAGGCGCGCCTTGATACTTCGTGCATGACCGTTACCGGGAGAACAATGGGCGAAAATCTTGAAGGGGCCGAGGTTTATAACGACGACGTGATCCGCCCGTTGTCGAACCCGGTTTACAAGGAAGGATCGCTTGCGGTGCTCAAGGGCAATCTTTGCCCTTCTGGTGCAGTCATCAAGCCCGCCGCCTGCGACCCGAAGTTCCACGTTCACGAAGGTCCTGCGCTGGTCTTTGACAACTATCCCGACATGAAAAAGGCCGTTGATGACGAAACCCTCGACATCACTCCTGAGCATGTGATGGTGCTGCGCAACGCCGGGCCGCTTGGCGGTCCGGGCTTTCCTGAATGGGGCATGCTGCCGATCCCGAAGGCGCTGATCAAGCAGGGCCATCGCGACATGCTGCGGCTGTCTGATGCGCGGATGTCCGGCACCTCCTACGGGGCCTGTGTGCTGCACATGGCTCCCGAGTCGTATATCGGCGGCCCATTGGCGCTGTTGAAAACCGGCGACATTATCCGCCTCGATCTGCCAAACCGCACGCTTGACATGTTGGTGAACGAAGACGAACTCGCCGCCCGCCGGGCAGCACTTGTGCTGCCAAAGCCGCGCTTTGAACGCGGCTGGGGTTGGATGTTTTCGCGCCACGTCACGCAAGCCGACCAAGGTTGCGACTTTGATTTCCTGCAATCCGACTTTGGCCGCACCGCCGGCGAACCTGAAATCTTTTAGGAAGACTACCATGACCGATTACACCCTGTCCGACGACACCCGTGACAAGCTCAAGCGCGCCTCGACCGCCTCTGTCGCGTCACAGCTTTACAAGCGCGGCTTGCGCAACCAGTTCATTCAAGGGGTCCGTCCGGTGACGGCCAAGGACGAACGCATGGTCGGCCAGGCCTTTACCCTGCGCTACATTCCCGCCCGCGAGGACCGCAACCTGATGGAGGTGTTCAAGAACCCTGAACATCCGCAGCGCGTGGCCGTTGAAACCTGCCCACCCGGCTATGTGCTGGTGATGGACGGCCGCAAAGATGCCTCTGCCGCGACCGCAGGGTCGATCCTTGTCACGAGGATGGCCGTGCGCGGCTGCGCCGGCTTGGTGACAGACGGCGGCCTGCGCGATGCGGCAGGCATCGGTGCGCTTGACATGCCAACATTCTTCGGCGGCCCATCTGCTCCCACAAACCTGACCAAACACGAAGCGCTGGACATCAACGTTCCCATTGGCTGCGGTGATGTTGCAGTGTTTCCGGGCGATGTGATCGTGGGGGATGGCGACGGCGTCATGGTGATCCCGGCCCATCTTGCCGACGAGGTCGCAGAGGCCTGCGCGGGCATGGAAAGCTTTGAGGATTTCGTGCTGGAGGAAGTTCAGGCCGGGACTTCGATCATCGGCCTTTACCCCTGCACCAAAGACGAGAACCAACGAAAATACGACGCTTGGCGCGCCAAAACAGGACGCTAAGCCAAGCACCACATCACGTAGAATAGACTGAGAAGGAAACGAAAATGGACGGCACATCTGCTGATTTCACCCCCCACGGCAAGCACCTGATCGCAGGGGACTGGGTCGCGGGTGAAGCGACCTTCGCCTCTGAGCCAGCACATGGAAAAGCGTTCAACTACGCCGTTGGCACCCCCGCGTTGATTGATCGCGCCTGTACCGCCGCCGAAGATGCTTTTTGGAGCTTCGGTTATACCATAGCTAACACGCGTGCAGATTTCCTGGATGCCATCGCTGACGAGATAGAGGCACGCGGCCCTCAGATCACCGCAATCGGCACGTCCGAATCCGGGCTGCCCTCAGCCCGCCTTGAGGGTGAGCGTGGGCGAACCACAGGCCAATTGCGTCTGTTCGCCAGTCACATCCGCAAGGGTGACTATCTCGACAGACGTCACGACAAGGCACTGCCGGACCGTCAACCGCTGCCCCGCCCCGACATGGTGATGATCCAGCGTCCCATCGGTCCCGTCGCGGTCTTTGGCGCATCGAACTTCCCTCTCGCCTTTTCGACTGCGGGCGGCGACACGGCTGCCGCACTCGCGGCGGGCTGTCCGGTTGTGGTCAAAGGTCATTCCGCCCATCCAGGCACCGGCGAGATTATTGCCGAATCTATCCATGCTGCCATCGCGACCTGTGGCATGCACCCCGGTGTTTTCTCTTTGATCCAGGGGGGAAAGCGCGACGTGGGTCAGGCGCTGGTCCAGCATCCGCTGATCAAGGCCGTGGGCTTCACAGGGTCCCTTGCTGGTGGACGCGCGCTGTTTGATCTGTGCTCGCAACGTCCTGAACCGATCCCTTTCTTCGGCGAGCTTGGATCAGTGAACCCGATGTTTGTCCTCCCCGCCGCTTTGGCTGCTCGCGGGGCAGCGATTGGCGAAGGCTGGGCCGGCTCACTCACGATGGGCGCGGGTCAGTTCTGCACCAACCCCGGGATTGCCGTGATCGCAGAAGGAGCCGAGGGCGATGCGTTTGTCGCCGCAGCAACCGAAGCGCTGCGTAAAGTTGGCCCTCAGGTGATGCTAACAAACGGAATTGCAACTGCTTACAAGGACGGCAAAGCCCGCTTTGAGGGGCGCAATGCAGTCAAGCCGGTCCTGCGCAATGACGACGAGGGACGGCACGCGTCCCCAAACCTTTTTGAGACGGACGCTGACAGCTATCTGCAAGATCATGGTTTGGGCGAAGAGGTATTTGGCCCCCTTGGACTTGTCGTCCGCGTGGCCGATGCCACCGAGATGGAAACCCTTGCAAAAGGTTTCGAAGGTCAGCTTACCGCGACACTTCACATGGATAAGAACGATACAGCGTCCGCCCGCCGTCTGCTGCCGATCCTTGAACGCAAGGCGGGCCGCATCCTGGTCAACGGCTTTCCCACCGGCGTCGAAGTGGCTGATGCCATGGTGCATGGTGGCCCGTATCCCGCGTCGACGAATTTCGGGGCCACCTCAGTCGGGACATTGTCGATCAGGCGCTTCCTGCGGCCCGTGTGCTATCAGAACGTCGCACCAGAGTTGCTCCCTGAGTAGAGCGACCCACCACAAATCAGCTTGTCCCGAGGGCATCGTCTGAAGATCGCACGCGATATAGCTGTCAAATCACGCTCGCAGGCGTTGGAGCACCGAAGGCATATGGGCTTAAACAACAGATCTGAAGGCGCGCATAGACCGACGCGGCGCCGAGAAAAGATCCCTCTCATGGTTTGCAAGCAAACCACAGCCGGGCAATGCATGGCCCGCTTCAAATCGCCCGGCCAAGCACAGCTCTTTTTCTCTATCCATGATCAAGCCCAAACCGTATTTCGCTCCCGCCGTCACAAACTTTCCGCCCCAGCCTATCGACAATCTCGGTCAGATGCTCACGGCATTTGGAACGACATCACGAGCGAGTTGAAAGCCGTATGACCAAGGGTGTGGGGGCGTTGTCGGCAGAATCCAATAAGTTGACGATGCCCTGCAACGTCCGCTCAGCCGCCGTTGGCCCCAGAAACTCGCTGGGTTTCCCAAGCAAACTTGTCAGAAGTCCGCTAGGAGCCCATTGTGCCTTTTGACATCTCTCACCTGATGCTGCCTTCTAATCAAAATTGTAAAAAGCAAAGTGAGGTACAGAGTGGACCCTGATCTAGAGAAGCAGAGAAATGAGACGTTCTGGGTTTTCAATGACATTGCATCTAAGAACCCGATCCCAGAAATGGCTATTGTTGACTTCCATATGATCCCTTCAAATTCCCATGCTGAGTGGGAGAAGATGAGCAAAGAGCTGCAGGGTCAGGGGTTTACCGTAGAACGGCATGACGACCCGGAAGGACCGATGATGGAAATCCGCACACGACCACTTGCTCTCAGTGCTGAAGTAATTTGGGAATATGAAGAACGTCTGACTTTGCTGGCGAGGCGATACAACTTCAAACCAGATGGGTGGGGTTTTTCTGGCGTATCCACAAACGAGGGTTTCGTTGGCGTCTGATCAACAAGCGAATTTGCGATTGTATTGGAGCTTCGTACCTGTAGCAAAGTCCCGCAGAGCCGCCGTCTGACTAGAGAACTTGCTGCATGTGGTTCGCAATGACCGCTTTTCATGCCGCATCGCAGCGGGCGCGGGCGGTGTTGCCAGGCAGAAAGGCAGGCTTTGCAAAGTACACAAACTGCGCATTGCCGCCATTCGTGGTCATCACCACATTCGTCATTCCGTTTTCACACCTGCCATTTTCCGCTTCGCCGCAATAGGTCTGTTAAGCCGCCTCGGCGCTGCCCCCTGCCCTGCCCGCCTCCGATCTGGCGATCAGATAATCACAGGCGCGCTGCGCATCGGCGGCGTGCTTGAAGATCGCGTTTTTGTCCGACCGAAGAACGCGCAGCCAGTTGTGAAGGTAGGCGGCATTCATCTCAAGCGTATGGGCTGTGAAGCCTAGCGTTTGCCCGAGGAACACGGAGGTCAGTTCCGCGACAATCTCCTCGCGCGCGTAAGAGGTATTGCCGAACTTCGAGAGCCCGAAATCGCGGTTCAGTCGATGGGGGGCTTTCGTGGCATGGGCCTTATGCCAAAGTTGGGGTTATGCCGCCGTGAGAAGAAAAGATCTGCGAAATTTGGCAGATGCCTTGTTTGCGCGCGGCATAATCATGGATGCTCCGCGAGGCTAAGATCAGGCTTCGCTTGGATCAGGCCCAAGCATCGCTACGAATTCTGAGAAGCTGTCCGCAACTGGGAAGAAGATTTGGGCCTCTTCATAGTCATCTTCATCTTGAAAGCCGGTGTCATCTATCAAGATCTGATCGTTGGGCGGGCTGTTGTGCGCGCGGATATAAGTTTTGCCGTGGATACCTCTTTGCTGTTCGAATTTTTTGATCTCGTCTGAAGACGTGGTGCTGTTTGTTGTCACGAATTTCATCGAGTCCACGCTATCGAAGCACCACCTTGATGCCCAGATCGTTGATTTATCACGCTGGGAACAAGCTGCATCCTACGTGCATCTTCGACGTGGTGCCACGTCCATCCTGTGGCCGTCTGACATTTCCTGGGCGAGTTTGTCATGAGTGCAGGATGCAACAAGCCTCCTTACGCCGCCCAGATCTGCGCGGTTTTGAAACAAGGCCTTCGGAATGTTCTCTGCACCGTCAAACGCACGCTCGAGGCAATTCAGGAACCAGTTGACCCAAGCGGTGACATCAAGCCCGCCCTTTTGCGTCGTCCCGAACGAATTGTAGCAGGCGCTCCGCTCCTGCCGGATTTGGGTCGACATGGCGCAACAAGGCCCCCGGCCCCATGAACCCCAGCGTTCCGGCACGGGTCGTCAGCCTTCTGACAGATACGCCGTCAAATTCTGATGGGCATGCAATATGCGGATGATCTCAACCCCCTGCCCTTCCTGTTGATAAATCACCAGATGCGCGCCGCTGGGATGGATATGCACAGGCGGCGAAAACTCGTTGCGCGCGCGGGCCATCTCGGGAAATTCGGCCAGCAGATCGAAAAGCGCGAACAGATTATCCGCATAGCGATCGGCCTGTGCGATCCCCCACCGTTCGACTCCATCACGCCAGATATTGCCAAGGTCGGCTTCTGCCGCAGGGCGAACAGTCCACCCGTTACTTTGTGCCATGCTGCCTGTGCATCCGGGCCTTGAACGCGTCGCGATCCAGCTCCGTTGGAGCACCACTGGCCAGCCCGGCGTCCACCGCCCCCTGAAGCTCTGCAATTGCCTCCGTGCGGGCGCGATCGCGTCGGATCAGATCGCGCACATAGTCGCTGGAGTTTGCATAGCGTCCGGTTCTGGCCTGTTCTTCAACCCAGGTTTTCATCGGATCCGGCAGAGAAATGTTCATGGTGCTCATGTCTGTCTCCTTCCGGAAACATGTATGGCAATCTTTGCCATAATGCAACGCTGACGCCTTCGTTCAGCCCTCCACAACAAACACAATACGGCGCCCAGGACCCACGTCCTCGCTCTACCCCTCCGGTGCCATCTCGTCCCAGAAGGCCACGATGGCCTGATAGTTCAGCGCCGACATCCAGCCGTGCCGCTCAAAATCATCCCGCGCCGCTGCACTCTCCAGCTGCGTCAGGAACAACCGCTTGTCCGCATCCCGCTGCGTCGGCGTCCGCGCCGCCGCAAGGTCCCGCACCCGCGCCAGCCTCTTCCCCCGCTCACTGGTCACCGGCTGCACCACCTCCGCCGGTTTGTAATCGTCCCGCAGCGCCGCCGTCAGATAGCGCACAGGGTTCTGCACACCCTCCTGCCCCGCCACATAATCCAGCTTCTCGCTCACATGCTCCGCCCCATGCTCACTCACCCACTGCCGTGCCAGCCGGTCGCTGACCCCAAGTGCCCGCAGCTTTGCATAGACAGGCGTGTTCCGCAGCCCCTCGCCATCGTCCAGGTCCAGGATCGCCAGCTGCGGGTTCTCCGCAATATGAAACCGGATCTCCACAACCTCGCGCCCGCGCTTGCGCACCTCCGGCGTCACCACGATGTTCGAGGTCTTGTTCACCTCCGCCACGCTCGGCTTGATGATCTTGGCGTTCAGATGCTTGTAGCTCTGGTAATAGGGGCTGTCGTCCACCCCCATCAGCCGCCGGAACAGGTCCAGCGACCACCAGCCGGTGCTTTTTGTCCGCACAAACCGGTAGCAATTTTCATAAAGCGCCAGCGCATGCCCGCTGGTGAACCGCCGCTGGATGTTCAGGTTGATCAGCGCAAAGACCTTGGGGTCGTTCAGCTTCGCCGCCAGCGCGGGAGAATAGGCATATTCGCAAACCCCCGCCTTCAGCTTGGCATAGCTCAACAGGCTGGAGACGCCCCATTCCTGCTGGCCCTTGTCATCCAGCATGTCCCATTCCGCAACAGTCTCTGCAAGGCCGCGCAGAGACTGTTTAAGCGTGTCCATGTCGTTGGAGTTGTAACCGATCATCATGCACAGGGTCCGCGCATCAATCAGATGGGTCTGCTGGTCGATCAGCGTGTCATAGGCGTTCAGCAACAGCACATTCGACAGCTTGCGTTGGAGCAATGTCAGCTTACCCGACACATGGATCGCCGCCACATGTTTCTTTACCGCCCCGCGCCGCAGGGCGCCGGTCAGCTTCTCACGTTGAATATCTTCTGTTTTCTCTGCTCGTATGGCCAAAGGTTTGATTCCTTCTTGTGCCGCTTGTCCACAGTATCACCCGTTCCAGTACCCGACGACAAGAACTTTCTGGATACCTATGCGACACCCCTGCCCTGCCGCCGCAATGCCCGTGCAAAGGGACCCATTTACGGGTCTGACCTCAACCTCACCCCAGGCGATTCTCCCAATTTCGACCCTAAACTGCCTGATACCGCGGCTGGATACCCTAAAACCCGCGAATCGCAGCCCTTTGTCCTGTATCCGGGTGCCTTTGCGCCTGTTTTCAGGCACCCCTGGTCCCGGATACAGGTCCTCAACATAAGCTAATATTCTGTAAGTAAATGCTTATTAGCGCGCAAAGACTCTAAATATCCTAAAGACTCTACAACATTTGGTGTCGTTCTTTTCGATATTTGTCATCCAGTCCCACCTTTCAAAGTTGCGATTCACTTTGGACATGTGATGTGCGATTATATCGGCGACATTGCACAAACTTGCATACATCCGAGGGTACATGACAAATTCAGGCAAGCCGACCCCACCCCCCTATTTCAACATCGACCCTGAAACAGCGGCCTCCCGTCTGTCAGAGCCTATTGATACCCTGCGATTCGCGAAAGCGGCGACTTTTGCATCCAAGGGCCGGGATGATCTGGCCAAGCGCGGCTATGCGCCCGACGGGCGCAAGCGCCTGCGCAAATTCTCGACCTGGGAAGTCTGCCGCTACCTTCTGGACATTGCACCGGCCCATCTGCGCCGCGTGCTCAAGGCGCATCCGGACCTGCCTCAGGGCGCCGGTGAAGGCAATTCCAAATGGTTCACCCTGGAGGAGGTGCTGGCCCTGCGCGAATATTTCGCCACCGAAGGCTCAGCTTCCAAGCAATACAAATCCTTCCGTCCCAAGGGGCAACCGGCCAAGGTCATCGCCGTGGCCAACTTCAAGGGCGGCGTGGGCAAGACCAGCACCGCGGCGCATCTTGCCATGTCCGCCGCCCTCGACGGTTACCGCGTTCTGGTGATCGACCTTGACAGTCAGGGCTCCATGACCTCGATCATGGGGGGTAAGGTCGAAGACGAATGGCAGACCGCCTTCCCTCTTCTGGCCCGTGACTACGCGCGCCATGTGCAGGCCGAAAATACCAACCGTCGTGTTGCCGGCACCACCGAACTGCCGCTTGACGAAACCTTAACCGAGAGCCTTGAGGTTTCGCCGCGAAACCTGATCCAGCCAACCCATTGGCCGAACATCGACCTGATCGGCGCCCAGCTCAACCTCTATTGGGCCGAATTTCAGGTCCCTGTCTGGCGGATGCAGGCGCGGTCCTGGCCGCTGTGGGACGCGCTGACAAACGCGCTGCAGACGGACCAGATACTTGAGGACTACGACATCATCTTGCTCGATACCCCCCCTGCCCTGGGCTACCTGACGATCAACGCGCTCTCGGCTGCCGACATCCTGCTGGTTCCGCTTGGCGCATCCTTTCTGGAGTTCGACTCCACGGGCCGGTTCTTTGACATGCTCTACTCGACTTTCGCCAGCATCGAAGAAGGCGAAAACCGTCTGCGCCGCCAGGACGGCATGCCTGAGATGAAATTCGAATGGGACGCGGTGCGCGCCCTGATCACCCGTTTTGACGCCGCCCAGCAAACCGATCTGGCCAATGTGATCCAGGCCTATTTCGGCGACTTCATGACCACCTATCGACAGGAACTAACCGCGATGGTGGGTCAGGCAGGTGAACAGGTGAACGGCATTTACGAGGCGGACTACCGCGAATTCAACCGCGACACCTATGTGCGGGGGCGTGAAACCTTTGACCGCACCTGGGCAGAGATCAAGGAGATCCTGCTCGGCACATGGTGGCGCGACATGCAGATGGAGGCACATGAAGATGGCAAAGCGTAGACGGCTGGAGGCACCCAGCACTGACGACCTCAGCAGGATTGAAGAGGAGTTTCGCCGCGAAACCTCCCCACTGAAATCCGGTGTCGGCGCCCCCATTGCGCAGGTCGCGGCCGACAGCACCGACGCGATGATTTCAGACGCGCAGGCACGCGATCAATCCGATGCCAAGGCGATGCGTATGGCCCGCGACAAGGGCCTGGTGATCCTCGAAATCCCGCTCGACCAGATCCAGCCCGATGCGATGATCCGCGACCGCACGGTGCTGATTGCCGAAGAAATGGCCGAGCTTCAGGATTCCATCGCCCTGAACGGCCTGCGCCTCCCGATCGAGGTTTTTGCCCTGCCCGATCCTCAGCCCGACGGCCCCCGCTATGGGGTCCTCTCCGGCTATCGCCGTTTCAAGGCGATGCAGCATCTCTTTGATCTGACCGAGCTGGAAAAATACGCCACCATCCGCGCCATCCTGCGGGACCCTGACCAGATGGGCGGTGCCTTTGCGGCGATGATCGAAGAGAATGAAATACGGGCTTCGCTCAGCCATTTTGAGCGGGGCAGGATCGTCGTGATTGCCGTCAAACAGGGGTCCTTCATCAACGTCGAAGAGGCCGTGAACGCGTTGTTTCCGTCAGCCTCCAAGGCCAAGCGCAGCAAGATCCGCTCCTTCGCCCTGATCTTCGAAGAGCTGGGTGACATGCTGACATTCCCCGAGACACTGAAAGAAAAGGAGGGCTTGCGGCTGGCGCAAGCATTGCGTGGCGGCGGCGAGGCGCGGCTGCGCGAGGTCCTGGCCTCCGACGAACCGGCCACGGCAGAGCAGGAGGCTCAGCTGCTGAGCCTGGCGCTGGACGAATTCGAAAGCAAGCCGCGCGATCTGCGCAGGGGTGGGCGCCCCGCGGCGAAATTGCCGCCGTCAGGATGGCAGGATAACCGCACGCTGCACCTGTCCAGCGGCATCACCCTGCAACGCGACGAGGATTCCCATGGCCATCTGATCCGGTTGTCAGGCAAGGGTCTGAGCACCGATCTGATCGATTCCGTGATGGTCGAGCTGCAGAACCTGCTGGAGAAACCCTGAGGTTTCGCCGCGAAACCTCGGTGTGCCGGGCAGGGGTTCTACAACCCGGCTGCTTTGGTCAGTCTCACTCGGAGCCGGTCCCGTCTACGTTGATACCGGCGGGTCATCTCGGCAGAGGCATGCCCGAGTTGCTTCTGCACGTAGCGTTCATCGACTTCCGCCGAACTGGCAAGACCGGCGCGCTTGATCAGCCGAGCGATATGCTTGTCGTTGCGCGATCCCTGAGCCTGCGCAAATCGAAGGGCAGTGCAGCGACCATCGCGAGGATGTCTTCGGCCAAAATCGCTTTCTTCTGGACCGGCGGCCGTGCGTGTTTGCGCTTGGTTCCGGCTAGAACGGTGGCGATGTGCGGGCCTTGCGGTCAAGTGTAAGCCCCCGTAGTGCGTAATTCCAAGCAGGTTCCGATAGCCGACGGTCAATAGTCGAGACAGTGAGGGCAGGGGACCGGAGGCCAAACCCGCAAGGTAAAGCCCGATCATTTCGGGCAAAGGGGGCAGGGGATCGGTGCCTTTCATCCGGCACCAGCGAGTGAAGTGCCCCCAGTCCGTCTCGTATGCTTTCAGGGTATTGTCCGAGGCCGCGGCGCGCGTACAACCGCGCGCAGCTTCAACCAAGCAGCCGAGCTTGCCGGACCCGGCGACATGCATGGGACTTCAATATCCCCAATCTCGTCTTGTTCGTTAGATAAGCCTGCACTATACTCCTTATTCATACGCTTACTCCGAGAAGGTGCTATGGGACGTGTGAAAGTAAATTTGACGTTGGATTCTGAGGTCGCGCAATCAGCACGATCACTTGGCCTCAACATGTCGCGCCTTGCGGAGGCGGCGATTGTCGAGGCCGCCAAGATCGAGCGGAATCGCTTGTGGCGCGCCGAAAACCAGTCCGCACTTAGCGCTTACGCTGAGGAAGTCGCAACCGAAGGGCTGCCACTCGCTGGCTACAGAAGCTTTTAGGTTAGAACCAGTATGGCGCAGTTTGACCTTTACCGTCTCCGAGGCGGGCAGCTTGTCGTAGATCTTCAGACTGACCTGATTGGAATCGAGGCATCGCGTATCGTTGCGCCCTTGCGCGAGGCGGGCCAATACACGGTATTCCCTGGACTGACGCCGACTGTCGAGGTCGATGGAGAGGCTTGGATTGTTCGAGTTCAAGAACTGGCGGCGGTGCCGGGATCGGAATTGCGCGAACTTGTGGGCTCGCTTGAAGTGGATCGAGACCGCCTGAAACGCGCGTTGGATATCCTCATCGATGGGATTTGACCCGATCCCGAAGTAGCGATCTTCAGAAAGCCGAGGGCAGGGTGCTCTCTCACGTCGTCCTCATTCGTGTAAGACCCGTTTGGCGCTGCTGAGGTCGATTTCTCGTGGTTTTCTGACATGGAGCTGAGCATATTGTTTGACGACTGATAATGCAAACTTATTGGACATATCAAAGAGCTGTAAGGTGGGGCGGTTTGAGTGGTATTTACTGGAATTAAGCGCCGTGGCGAGTTAGTGTCTCGGCATGACCTATCAGCCCGCAACTGTCTCTGACGACGTGAACACTCTACCCAAGCTGCCGGGCTGGGTCACCTCTGGACGTGCCGAAACCCTTGAAACTGTGGCATTTCGGTCTGGAGCAGCGCTCACGGTATTAAATCAACTGGTCAGCGATCCGTCCCAAGGCGTGCCTCTTAAACTGCTGGCCAACCAGCTTGCACTACGAGCGGCCACGGCGACGTCTAAACTCGAAGGCCGTCTTGCCCGAGAGGCTGATATCCGCGACGCTTACCACTTGGCACCGCCCGGAGAGGCACGCGGCCCCGATGGTGATATCTTGGCGTTTTGGCGAGATGCGGCGCGTCTCAAATTGACGGGGCGGGACTGGCACGACGGTGTGCAAAGCTTGGTTGGCGCGGCGTTTGCCGATGATGTCTTGAGGGTGATAGGGGTTGGTGCCGATTGCGCAAAATCCCATGGACCGTTGGCGGGATGTATTGCCGTGATGCGCGCGGTTCTGGAAATGGATGATCGGGCGGAGCAGATCGCCTGTCTGCTCTCGGATATTGTCCTTGCGCGGGCATTGAACTGGATGTCACTGCTGCCTGTCACGGCACAAGACCTTACGAAAAAGATGTTGCGCGACCTGATTGAAGAAGGGCAGGGGGCGGATCTGAAAGTTCAGGCGCGCCTGTTGATGTCTATCGAAGATACGATCCGCTTGGCGCGCGATCTGGCAGCGCGGGCGACTTTGCTGCAGGCCGCGGCTCCGAAGCTGCGCGCCAAAGGATCTGATGCGGCCGTCGCGTTGTTCCTTACTGAAGATGCGATTGGGCCTTCAATGATGCTGTCACCAACAATCCAGGGCAGCACCATTCCGATGACCGATCGCGCTGCGCGCCGGTTTTGTGATCGGCTCGTCGAACTGGGCGTCGCGCGTGAGCTCACTGGACGGGCTACGTTCCGGCTGTATGGGATTGTGCGATGACCCGCACCGCCATAACCTCCGAAGCCAAACAAAAGCACACAAGACCGAAGGAGGCCGGACGCGAAGGCGTCTTTGACCGTGAGCTTGAAGATCTGCCGCAAGAGCTGCGCTGGCGCGAATGGATGGGGCGGATCGAGGCGGTTCTGTTTGCCAGTGGCACGCCGGTTGGCCATGACGACTTGGCACGCGTGGTGGGGCAGGGGGCCTCGGTTGAGATGCTGATTGAGGATATTAAGACGGAGTTGATTGGTCGGCCTTATGAACTGGCGCAGGTTGCTGGAGGATGGATGTTCCGGACCAAGACGCAGTTTGCAGATGTGATCAAGGCGGCGGCAGACCTTGGCGACCAGTCGATGGCCTTCACTGAGATGGAGATGGGCGTGCTCTGCGCGATCGCCTATCATCAGCCGATTGATCGGGCAGGGCTGAAGGACATCTTTGGCAAAGACGTGAGCCGCGATCTGCTCGCGCGGCTCCGCTTCAAGGAGCTGATTGCCAGTGGACCAAGGGCTCCACGCGCGGGCGCGCCACATACATTTGTCACGACTGAGACGTTTCTGGTGACGTTCGATTTGGAGACACTGCGGGACTTACCAGAGTTGGATTTGGCTGTTGCAGACAATGGTGAGCAGTAAGTTTAATTTGATCCAGGGCCAGATAGATCAAGGTAAACTTAGTCAATGGAAAACGCTGAAACCTTTGGGCATAATCCGGCCATTGATGCAGCCGCAATTCTGGCTCATTTGTAAGAGCTATTCCGTCAGGTTTTTATGGTCATTTGTATCTGTGTGGGCTAAGATTTTCCCATAAACGAGGAGAAAATCAGGTGGCACGCGGCGAACTCATGAAAAAACTTCTGGCCAGTTATGGCCAAGAGGATGCGTTTCGTGCAGTCGCCGAACAGATCATCGGTGAGGAAGAAAAGAAGAAAAACAACGTCCTGGCACGGACCTTGAGAAAGACGCTCGAGAATCTTGGGCACAGCGTTCCGGCCAAAGGGCTTGCCCCTCTCATCCCCTTTCCCGATGAAGCCAGTGAGTTTATTCAGCGCATTGAGCCAAACCGGACTGCGCAAGACATCTTAATGTCGACAGAGAACGTACGGCTTTTTACTGGGCTTTTGCGTGAATTCCGGAAATCCGACCAGATCAAACAGCATGGTTTACCTGTGCGCTCAAAGCTTCTGTTTTGTGGACCGCCTGGCTGCGGCAAGACACTTTGTGCTGAGGTCTTCGCACATGAGCTGGGGTTACCTCTCTTTGTTGTGCAACTTGATCGTCTGATGTCATCCTATCTTGGCGAGACTGCCACAAACATTCGCAAGATTTTTGAGTTTGCCCGCCGTCAACCCTGCGTCCTGTTTCTCGACGAATTTGATGCGATTGCGCGGTCACGCGACGACGGTGGGGAACACAGCGAGTTGCGCCGCGTTGTGAATAGTCTTCTTCTCTTCATTGATCAGATACAACCAAGCGGTTTCTTGTTGGCTGCGACCAACCTTGATCAATCTCTCGACCCGGCTGTCTGGCGTCGGTTTGATGAGGTCGTTTGGTTTGACGCACCTGATGAGAGAATGACAAGGAAGTTTCTGACCAACGCTTTCAAAAACGTCAAAGCTGACTTCGTTCCGGCAGAACAGGCCTCTACGGTCAAAGGCTATTCCTACGCTGAACTCGATAAGATTTGCACCCAATCCATTAAGCTCTCAATTTTGGGACGCGCTAAGACTGTGTCTCTTCGTCATTTCAACATTGCCGTTGATGATGCCAAACGTCGCGCAAAGCGTACTGAACGGCTCGGCACCTAAATCTCGGTAAGTACCCTTGCCCCAGTATGATCATTTGCCGCTTGTTCGGTTGCCAGAAAATCTTGATCGACGCAAAACCGGTCGCCCTCCGCCCAAGCCGGGCAGAACGCAAGGACATGGGACAGGGGTAAGCGCTGAGGTCGACGACGCGATCCAGACGCAGCGCTTGCAAAGACCGGTAGAATTCGTAGATCCGTCCCTGATCCTCAAGGTTGAGATGAATGGGATGTCGATGGAGGACGACTGGGAAGGTGTTGGGCTTCGCTTGCTCTCAAGCGACGATGATAACACCTTGGTGCTGTTTTCCTCAACCGAGGAACTGACAGAATTCCGCAGAAAGCTTGCAGCTTACGCGGGCCCAAAACCCGCTGGTCAAAAAGACCGCAGTTTTGCGGGGTTTATTGACCGGATCGAAAGCGTATCCACGCTTGAGCCAAGGGATCGGCTTGGCATCCGCCTGCTCGAGCGCGGCTTCACCGGCGCTACAGATTTTCAGGACAACGAAATCTATCTTGTGGACATTGAGCTTTGGGACTTTGCAGGTGCACCGGCTCGTCGCCGCAAGGCCGAAGAAATCGGGGCCTTTGTTGAGGCCCGCAACGGAGAGGTTTTCGACACCTACGTGGGGCCGTCCCTGACCATCATGCGGGTCCAAGCGCCAGGACAAGCCCTGCGACCGGTATTGTCTGTGCCTGAGGTCGCACTAATCGACCACCCCCCCGAGCCAGATCTTGAGGCGCAGCCTGTCGTTGAAATGGCGCTTGAAGACCTTCCCGCTGCTGAACCAGTGTCACCCGATGCGCCAATCGTTGCTGTGCTTGACAGCGGTATCAATGCGCATCCACTGCTGGAAGATGTCCTCATTGCATCTGAAACTTTCGATACAGGCCTTTCAGCAGCAGATATCTGGGGTCACGGGACCAAAGTCGGTGGGGCGGCAGTCTTTGGCGATCTGAGAGACCAAATAGCAAGCGGGCAGCTTCGGAAGTCAGTGCGGTTGGTTTCCGCAAAAATTATCACAGACGACGGGCAGTTCTATGACCGGCGAACACTGCCAAATCTAATGCGGACGGTCTTCCGGGGTCTCAACGAACGGTATGGTTGCAGGATCTTTGTCTTGTCGCTTGGGGACAAGAAATCTTGGTTTGAGCGCGGACGGGTCGGACCTTGGGCTATGACACTGGACGAACTTGCACGTGAGCTTGATGTTCTGGTGTTTGTGTCAGCAGGTAACCGGTCTCCCCGTGGTGGCAATGTAGTTGAGCAAGGTGTCACTCAGTACCCTCAGTACCTTCTCGAAGAAGCCAACCGCATTTTCGAGCCTTCAGGAGCCGCAAACGTAGTGACTGTCGGTTCGCTTTCTCATGGGAGCGGACTTGCTGCACAGCACAGGGATGATGCACATGTGCGTGCGATCACGGCGGGCCCAAATGAGCCGTCCCCCTTTACCCGGGCCGGTCCCGGAGCTGGGGGCATTACGAAGCCCGATTTTTCTGATTTAGGCGGTACGATGCTGTTTAGCGCGGTCACACGGTCGCTCCAATCGGCTCCCATTGTGCCGGAAGCTGGTATTACCACGCTCAACCATGACTTCGTTCGGCAGCTCTTTACGTCCGCAAGTGGGACCTCGATTGCGACCCCTCTTCTTGCACGCAAGGCGGCCTTGTTGCTGCAGCGTTTCCCGGAAGCGTCAGCCAATCTCGTTCGCGCGCTCTTAGCAGGTGCCGCTTCCTTTCCAGATGAAATGACTACGCGGCTTCAGGCGATGGACGCCTTGGAAACGGCTTCTGTCGTAGGTAACGGCTTGGTCGATCCTGTCAAAGCGGTCTATTCGGATGATCATCGCGTTATCTACTTTGCCGAAGATCAACTCGATATCGATAAGTTCGCAATCTACCGCATTCCTATTCCTGTGGAATTTCAGACCGGTGGCAAGCGGACCATCCGCATCTCTTTGGCCTATGATCCCCCGGTGCGCAGAACACGCGCTGACTATCTGGGCACAAAGATGGATTTTCGACTCATCCGCGGTTGCCCTGTTGATCACATCTCAAATTTCTTCCGCAGCCATGCCGGACAGGAAAGTACGCATCCTGACATGCCGCCAAGATACGATTGTGATCTGAAGCCTAGCAAGACGCAACGTGGTGGCAACACGCTGCAAACTGGCTCAATCACCTTCACCAAAGACACCTTGGACTATGGCAATGAATATCACCTTGTCGTCAGGTGTATGGGGGGCTGGGCAACAGATGAGCTGCGCCAAAGGTTTGCTATCGTGGTTGAACTTGAACACCAAATTGGTGTTCAGCTCTATGCGCGGCTTCGTCCTCGTCTGCGGACGTGATCTGTACCCTTTTGGTCAAAACATGGTTACCCTGTAACCGGCCTCAGGTGGCCGAAGGCATCTGTAAGATTAAGGATCAAGTCTCAACAGTGATGTCGGCCACATTCAATTTTTACGACGGAATCTCGATCAATACCTGTCATCCCGAGCCTTAAACTTGCGAGCTGGCTGCTTATGCTTCAGCATGGAATGCATGATGACGGCGAGTTTGCGAGCAACGGCGACCGCCGCCCGCTTGAAGCCAAGGCGGTCGCGCAATTGAAGCCCCCAGGTTTTTAGATCACTGACCGTTTCGGCTCGAGTCCTCGTAAGCAACGAGGTCGCAGCCTCGTAGAGGAGCCCACGCAATCGTTGATCCCCCCTTCGAGAGATGTGGCCGTTAAAATCCATCTCTCCCGATTGGTATCGGCGTGTGGTGAGGCCAAGCCATGCGCCGACAGATCGGGACTTCGGAAAGTTCCTCGGGTCTTCGATAGCGGCCACATAGGAAACTGCTGTGATCGCCCCGATGCCTGGTATCGTCATGAGCAAACGCGTGCTTTGGCACTGTCGCGCCGCCAACAAGAGCTGGCGGCTGAGCGTAGACGCCCGCTCCCTGACAGCTTGCCAAGCTTCGAGCAGCGGATAGATGATCCCTTTCAACTCGATATGTCCGTCCAGTAGATCGTTAACCTTTTCTATGAACACCCGGCCTTTGCTCTTGGGCACGACAAGACCGAAAGTCTTCATCAAACCACGGATCTGATTGGTCAATTGTGTCGTGATGGCCAGGAGTTGCGTGCGGGCTGCAACCAATGACCGGATCAGCATCGCTTCGAACGACTTGACCCTAACAGCCTTATAGAAGCCGGTTTCGGCAAGTTTGGCCAATCCCTCAGCATCGTTTGCATCGGTCTTGTTCAACGTCTCACCCAGATGAGAACGTCAGTGCAAAAGTGAGCCACGGAAGTGGCGGGATAGTCTTGCTGCGGGCAGAGTAAAACTTTGCCACTTTGGCCCTTTCTGTTTTCAGGGAGGGCGGGGGTATTTTCAGCGTGGAACTTTACAGGAAGGTGCGCCTCGCGCGTCGTGGGGGCATGAGTGAACGTGCGGCAGCGAGCCATTTCGGGATATCGCGTGCGAGCGTGAAGAAGATGATGATGTTCTCGGTCCCGCCCGGCTACCAGCGCACGGCGGATATCAAGCGGCCCAAGCTCGATGGTTTCACGGGCTTCATTGATCAATGGCTGCAAGACGATCTGAAGCGTCCCCGCAAACAGCGCCACACCGCCAAGCGCATCTTTGAACGGCTGCGCGACGAGCACCAGTTTCAAGGCGGTTACACGACGGTAAAGAACTATGTCCGCGAACATGGGCGGCGCAGTCGGGAGATGTTTGTGCCGTTGGCACACGCCCCTGGCAACGCCCAGGCGGATTTCGGCGAAGCTATGGTTGTGATCGGCGGGGTGGAGCAAAAGGCGCATTTCTTTGCGCTGGATCTACCATTCAGTGATGCCTGCTTTGTGCGGGCCTATCCAGCAGCAGTCTCCGAGGCCTGGGTCGATGGCCATGTCCACGCCTTTGCCTTCTTTGGCCGTGTCCCGCTGTCGGTTCTCTACGACAACGACCGATGCCTTGTTGCGAAGATCCTGCCGGACGGATCGCGCAAGCGGACCAAACTGTTTAGCGGGCTGCTGTCACATTACTTCATCCATGATCGTTATGGCCGTCCCGGCAAGGGCAACGATAAAGGCGCCGTCGAGGGTCTTGTCGGATATGCACGGCGCAACTTCATGGTGCCCATCCCTCAGTTTGCGACATGGGAGGCGTTCAATCTTTGGCTGGAAGATAAATGCCGCAAGCGCCAAGCGGATGTCTTGCGCGGGCATAGCGACAACATCGGGCAACGTCTGGCCCGCGATCTTGATGCAATGATGGACCTGCCAGCGTCTCCATTTGATGCTTGTGACCAGGCCAGCGGCCAGGTGAACGCACAATCCCTGGTGCGCTACAAAACCAATGATTACTCGGTGCCGGTTGCCTATGGCCACCGTGACGTCTGGATCCGGGGCTATGTCGATCAGGTTGTCATCGGCTGTGGTGGTGATGTGATTGCGCGCCACCCCCGGTGCTGGGACCGCGAAGACATGGTCTTTGATCCTGTCCACTATCTGCCGCTGCTGGAGCAAAAGACAGGGGCTCTGGATCAGGCTGCCCCATTGGTGGCATGGGAACTGCCAGAGGAATTTGCGACCCTGCGCCGCCTGATGGAAGCCCGGATGATCAAGGCCGGTCGGCGCGAGTATGTGCAGGTCTTGCGGTTGCTGGAAACGTTCGAGATGGCCGACCTGAATGTCGCCGTCAAAAATGCGCTGCGTATGGGGACGATTGGGTTTGACGCCATCAAGCATCTTGTCTTGTGCCAGGTCGAGAAACGGCCACCCAAACTGGATCTGGATGTCTATCCGTATCTGCCAAAGGCCAATGTTGGCACGACGTCAGCGGCCAGCTACATGTCGCTGATGAAGCGGGGGAAAGCGGCATGACACAAGCGCCGCAAATTCTACTGGACCATCGGCTCAAATCTCTCCGCTTGCCAACGGTGCTGCGGGAATATGGCAAGCTGGCCCGCCAATGCGCCACAGAGGGACATGACCATGTTCAGTTCCTCGCACGTTTGGTCGAATTGGAAATGATCGACCGTGAAAGGCGGATGATCGAACGACGCATCAAGGCGGCCAAGTTCCCGGCCGTCAAAAGCCTGGACAGCTTCGAGTTCAAGGCGATCCCGGCTTTGAACAAGATGCAGGTGCTGGAGCTGGCGCGTTGCGAATGGATTGACCGGCGTGAGAATGTTATCGCACTCGGCCCCTCAGGCACTGGCAAGACTCATGTCGCCTTGGGCCTTGGTCTGTCGGCATGCCAGAAAGGCTTGGCTGTTGGTTTTGTCACCGCCGCAGCGCTGGTCCATGAACTGATGGAAGCGCGTGATGAACGCAGGCTCCTGCGGCTTCAAAAGCAGATGGTGGGTTACAGGCTGCTGATCATCGACGAACTGGGCTTTGTGCCGCTGAGCAAAACCGGGGCTGAGCTGTTGTTCGAGCTGATCTCCCAACGTTACGAGCGCGGCTCCACGCTGATTACTAGCAATCTACCATTCGATGAATGGACTGAGACCTTTGGATCAGAACGCTTGACCGGCGCACTGCTCGACCGCCTGACCCACCACGTCAACATCCTTGAGATGAATGGCGAAAGTTACCGCCTTGGACAAAGCAAGGCGCGGCAGGCCGCCCGCGAAACCTAAACCACAATCAGCACCAATTGGCCCTGACGGGCCAAAGCATCCGGGCAACCTCCAGCTAAATGACAAGCGCGGTTGCCCGGATGCTAGCGCGTGACCGCACACTCATCACGCCACCTTCAAAGTGGCAACATTTTGCGCTGCCCTTTGGTCCAATTTTGCTCTGCCGTTGACATCATGGGGGGCATTCTGCCCGGACTGATGATGGCGGCACTCCTTTCCGCGACCGTGATCATCCAGGTCCTCATGAAACCCGAGATCGCACCGCGCATCACCCAGAGGGTTAGCTTTGCTGAGCGCGTCAGTACAAGTGCCCAAGCCATTCCAACGATCCTGATTGCCGTGATGATCATCGTCTCGCTTTATGTCGGCATTGCGACACCCTCTGAAACCGGGGCCTTCGGTGCCGCGGCGGCGGTTCTGGTTGCCCTTGTCATGGGCCGTTTGCGCGGAGGAGTCATGCAGAAGGCATTACAAAAAACCGTCCGCACCACAGGAATGTTCATGCTCTTGCTGGTCGGCGGTCTTTTCAGTTCCTTCGTCCTGACCCGGCTGGGCGTGCCACAGGACGTATCAAATTACCTGACCGGGCTGGATGTCGAACCATGGGTCATCATCGTGATGATCAACATCCTTCTTTTGATCATGGGGATGTTCCTCGATCCGCTGAGCATTCTGGTTATCGTGGTGCCGATCTTCCTCGAAACCGTGGTGGGCCTTGGATATGATCCGATCTGGTTTGGCGTTATCGTCACCATCCAGATCGAGATTGCGGCGATTACCCCGCCGGTCGGTCTAAACCTCTTCGTGCTGCGCACTGTCGTTCCTGACCTGTCGCTTTCGGATACGGCACGCGGGGCACTCATCTTTGTCTTGCCGATGCTTCTGGGGATCGTGCTGCTGATGATTTTTCCTCAGATTGCGCTCTGGCTCCCAAGTGTAATGTTCTGAGCTTGGGGGGCCGGTCTCACACCTGCAAGCAGCCCGAGGCGTCACCACAAGACGTTCTCTATGCTGTACGCGCGTCGCGGGTATTGTCACATTCATCGGCCATGGGCTGCCGGTGTAGCAATGTCGGCGTAGCTGGTGCTGATGCAAACTCAGAACATCAGTTATAAGCGTCACCGGTTTCCGCCCAAGATCAATTCTTGTGTTGTCTGGCTCCACGCCCGGTTCAACTTGAACCTGCGCGAGGTCGAGGAAATGATGCTGGCATGGGGCGTGGACGTTTCGTACGAGACCAAACGGCTCTGGACCGTCAAGGCCGGGTCCCTGATCGGCCACGTTTTGTGGCGACGGTAGTCACTCCCCGGCGAAGTATGGGATTTAGACGAAGTCGCCGTGAAGATCGCAGGCTAGGCTCTGGACTTCGGTAACGGGGACGTCTCAGTCAAGCGCTTTTCGACATAGGCATCCGACCGCCTAGCCGCGGATTTGATCACAGTTTCTTTTCTATGCCGTTCTGCTATCTTCGCTGCCTTCGTCTGAGATCACCCCGGGTGCATGCTTCGGTCCGTCGTCAGCGCGATTGGCTGCCAACATGATGCTGTTTCAAATGCAATTCCGATGTGCCCATCTCATAGGCGTGCTCGATCTTGATCGGCAACAGTTCGGAGCACAGCATTATCGGAACACCACGTCCCTGCCGAACCTAAAGAGCCTGTCATCAGGCAGGGAACGGGTTGCGATCAGGTCGTCATCGCAGCCTCCATTTGGAATGTCGTGTCGTCGACCGACATGCGAAGACGGATAGTATCGGGCCGAATGTCGCCAACTTCACAGAGGCTATCATGCGTAATCGTAAGCACCCCGAACAGGGCGACCGGAGCTGTCTGAGTGTCATCCGGCTGTCCGACAAGTTTGGTGCTGCCCACCTTGGTGCTGCCTGCCGCCGCGCGCTCGAGATAAACGCCCGCTCTTACTTGCCACTTTGTAAATGCTGGATCAAAAAATCCCCAAAAGTGCTGTCGCAAAAATCCCCATCTTTCGGGTACAGCCATCACCCATCCCAACATCAGTGGCACCGATTATTTCCATTGAAAGGACCACAATGTTTGCGGCTGGTTCTCCAGACCGTCCGAGACACGCGCGTTGCAGGGCGTCAGCTTTTGTTTCCAACCGCGCGGATTGTCGTGGTGTAGTTGAAATCGGCTCCAGCAAGTCCACGCTGGCCCGCGTCCTCGTCGTGCTGGAGGTTCCTGGCGCGACGAAGCTTTTCGGTGAGGGCATGTCGGGGTCTGCCGCCGGTACGGCGCGACATCCAGCTGGTTTTTCAGGAACCCTACCTCTGCGACACTGTGATTAACATGTACGGCGGCAAGGTGGTCGAGCGCGGAGCGACGGCCAATGTGCTTGACGAACCGAAGGACGACTATCCCAAGACGCTCATCTCGTCCGTGCCATGCCTGACGCGGTAGGGACGGGGCCAACCGTGAAGCCGGCCCCGCGATGTGTCACTGGGCTGGCGTCCACGGGCGGTTGTAGGCGTCGACGCGCCAGTCGCCATGGTCGATGAATCGGGGAACGGACCCTGTTTCAAGCGCGGTGGCGGCTGTGTTCAGCGCCCCAGAGGTGGTCTCTGGCCAGATGCCAGTCGTCACCCGATCGGCTAGGATTTCGACGATCACGCTGCTTTCCGCCGCCATAAACTCGCAGTGACCGGTGCCCTGAACAAGCGCCTGACGATAGAGGTCGGTGGTCCCGGCCTGTTCGACAAGTTCCTCGTAGCCCTGCATCAGAGAGTAGGGGATCGCCCAATCGCCTAACATGTGGATGCGGATGGCGGGAACTTCGAGCTCTCCGGTCGTGGTGCGGCCATCCGCAGCCCAAAAGTCGAGCGCATAATCGGACGCCGCGATCCTTGGTTCCGCATTGATGGTCGCAATGTCCGCCTGAAGGTCCAGCCCGGCCTCATCATAAAGCGCCTCAACCAACTGTTTCATAGCGGGCGCTGCATTGGCGTAGAACGCGGCATAGTCGACGCTCTCGTTACTCGACAACTGTTGGCCAGAGGCCGCGTTTTCGAACAACAGCCGCGAGGTACCGCCAACGTTGCTGGCATTGCGCATCGCCGATTTCAGGACCATGTCGGCCATCGCTGCCGTGTCGGCCGTGTCGGGCAGGTCGGTGCCTTCGACCAACCACGGCGACCACTGGCCGAGTGCAAAGGCCAGTGCCAGCCGGGCACGGCCTTCGGATGTCTTGCCCGCGTTCTCGATCGCGCTTTTCCATGCCGCGCGGATGGCGTCGAGGTTGCGGTCGCCGCCCGCACCGGCATTGGGCAGCCCGACCACTGTCAGTTCTGAGGCCTGCCCCAGCCCCTGTGCTTCGAAGTCAGCCCCAAGCAGGGTCTTCATCGCGAACCAGCCGTCAAGAAAGCTGTTCATGATCCAGACCGGGGTATGCGCAGCAAGCACGACAGAACCGTCGATCTTGTCGGGGTAGACTTCCGCAGAGGCGAGACTGTCGAGACCGCCGCCGGAACATCCGTACTGAAGGACCATGTCCGGCTCGCGCTCGAGTTTGGTGAACGTGTCTTGCACGGTTTCGAGGTTCAGGATCTCGCGCTGCGGATCGTACTGCCAGAGCCGCAGTGGATGGCGGGCCAGACCGGCGAAGGCATAGCCGCGCGCCAACAGATCGTCGTAACGCGGGGCGTAGCCAGGAACATGGATGAAGCTAGCGAAATCAAGGTCGCGTAGCAGCCGTCCGTTCCAGTTTGCGGGGACACGGATAAGCCAGGACGTACCATCGGGCAATACACCGCTGTGCTCTCTGAACGACGTCTTGTCCTGCGCCATGGCGGGGGCGGCAAGGCCAGCCACCAGGGCTAGGCAGAGCGCCCTAGTTCTGGCCTGCGTGCGCAGGTCGGTCGGATATGAAATTCGTGACATGGTGTTCCTCCAGATTGTGTTCATGGATGTTCGTGACATGGTGTTCCTCCAGATTGTGTTCATGGATGACGGGAGCCTCCTCTGTTCCTGCCGTTCCACCATAAACGTAGAGGTCTAATTTTATGGGTGTCAAGTTCAAATTTGAGTAACATCAACGCCTTTTCCACAATTCGTGTCGTTGTGCCCTAATTAAAGAGAATAGAGGCTAATTTTTCCCTGACTTTTCAATGGC
>NZ_QBFD01000015.1:802753-909072 GCF_003335585.1 Sulfitobacter sp. DFL-14
GTAGCCAAAGAGCACCCTATTGGCGTTTTCTGACGGGCGCGACCTTGGACCGGCGCAGAACAAGTTCGAGTTGCTGGAAGCTGTGCGCGCAACCGACAGCGTCGGGCTTCGCCAGGAAATCATCCAGATCGGACCAGACGGCAATCGCCTGATCAACCTCCGCATCGGACCCTTGCACATAGAGCCCCGCGCGGATCATCATGGCGTTCTGTTCGTAAAGCCCCAGCATTTTCCGGACCTGTGCCAGGGTCGCATTTTCACTGTCACTTGCTGCCATGGGCAGGCTGCGGGACACGGAACGCAAAACGTCGATGGCTGGGTAACGTCCACGTTCGGCAATCGCCCGATCCATCACAATATGTCCGTCGAGCACCCCGCGCAGGATATCCGCAATCGGTTCATCCATGTCCGAACCGGCGACCAGAACGCTGAAGATCGCCGTGATGTCGCCCTGACCATCTGCACCGGGACCCGCCCTTTCGCACAAGGACATGATGAGATGGGAGGTCGACGGAGGATAACCCCGCAGCACGGGTGCCTCCCCCGCAGCGATGGCCACTTCCCGATGGGCTTCCGCAAATCGCGTGATGGAATCGATCAACAGGAGGACAGATTTTCCCTGATCGCGAAAATGTTCTGCCACGGCCATCGCGCTCCAGGCACATCGGCGGCGTTGCAGGGGCGATTGATCCGAGGTTGCCGTTACAATGACTGAGCGTTTCAGCCCCAGGGCACCGAGGGTTTCTTCGATGAAATGGCGCAATTCCCTGCCCCGCTCGCCCACAAGACCGATGACCACGATGTCCGTTTCCATCTGCTGGGCCAGGTGTCCCAGCAAGCTGCTCTTGCCGACGCCGGATCCTGCAAAAATCCCCACACGTTGCCCTTTGACGATCGGGAGCAGGGTATTTGTGACCGCCATGCCTGTTGCCAGCCTGCCCCCCATCGCCCGCCGTTCTGCCGCCCCCGGCGGGGCTGCACGCAGGCTGCGTGCCTGTGACCCACGCAGGAGTGGACGACCGTCCAGGGGGTGCCCGGAGGGATCAATCACCCGGCCTATCCAGGAATCGGAAGGCGCGAGCGTGGGCGCAGGCTGCAGAACGGCACGGTTATGCAGGGCAACACCATCCAACGCTGCTTCGGGAAGGGCGATCAACACGTCGCCGCGCAGCTGAACGACCTCGGCCAACAGCGGCGTAGTGTCCTGGTGGTGAATGGCGATCATGTCGCCAATCCGCGCGACGCCGGACAGGCCGGTGACATGCACCACGCCGCCTTCGACTCCGGCGACCCGCCCGACAGGGCGGACCGGCGTCAGCGTTTGGATCAATGCGGTCAATCCTTCAAATTGTGCCGAAGTTTCCATGGGAGTCCTCTGTGGCTGCTCACCCTTTCTAAAGGAATCGGGGTTAAGCCTTGATTTATATCTACCGAGGGAGAAGCCCCGATGTTCGAGAACCTGAATGTCTTCAGGATGTCCGCCGCGTTGGCCAGATATGCGGGCCAACAACAGGCGCTTGTCGCTCAGAATGTTGCGAATGCGGATACGCCCGGCTACCGGGCGCGCGGTCTGCCAGATTTCAAATTCACCTATATGCCGACAGGTGACGCCGGATCACAAAAGGCAACCAGGGTCAGCCACCTGAACGGTATCCAGCCGGGCATCGCAACGCCTGCACCCGTGGAAACCGGGGGAGAGGCGTCACCCAATGGCAATCAGGTCTCCCTGGAAACAGAAATGCTGAAATCGGCTGATGCAAAGCGGGCGCATGACCGCGCGCTTGCCATTTACAAAACCGCGCTGGGCATCCTGCGCAGCACCATCCGCACATGAGGATTCCGGGATGAGCGATTTTTCCAAGGCACTGACGGTCTCTTCCAGCGGCCTGCGGGCGCAGGCGACACGGTTGCGCCACCTGTCCGAGAATATCTCAAATGCGGATACGCCGGGGTATCGACGCAAGACAATTTCATTTGAAACAATGTTGAGCCCGCGCGACGGCATTGCAGAAGTGGTGCCCGGGCGGGTTCGGCTGGATCGGGCCGAACTGGAAAAGATCCACGATCCCAGCCACCCCCTGGCCGATGAAACGGGTCACTACGATGGCAGCAACGTCGATCTGCTGATTGAACTCGCCGACGCCCGCGAGGCGCAGCGCAGCTACGAGGCAAATCTGAAGATGTTTGAACAAACCCGGAAGATGTCATCGGGCTTGATGGAGTTGCTGCGGCGGTGAACGACCGAGATTTCGGAAAATTGAGAAAGGAGCTCCAGAATGGACATTGCAGGGCTTTCAGCCATCCAGAAATATGCTGCGGCAAAACCTGCGACCGAACCTGATGAGGGGGCCGGCGCGACCGGTACAGCACGCGCTGCCTTTCAGGATTTTGCCAGTACATTGGCCCAGGCGGAACAAAGTGCCAAAGCAGCCATGGTCGGCGATGCGGACCCCCATGCGCTGGTCACGGCACTGGCGCAGACCGAACTGGTGGTCGAAACCGCTGTCACCGTGCGCAACAAGGTTGTTGAGGCCTATCAGGAAATCCTGCGGATGCCGGTTTGATGGCCGATGAAATCGTTTTCTTCGACACCTTGCGACAGGGGCTTTGGGTGGCGTTGATCATTTCCATCCCGATCCTGACCGTGGCCTTGCTGGCCGGCGTCGCCATCGGTCTGGTTCAGGCTTTGACGTCGATCCAGGAAATGACCCTGACCTTCGTTCCGAAGTTGGCAGCGATCGCTGCGGTTTTCTGGGTGTCGATGGGTTTCATGACGCAGACACTGGTGTCGTTTTTTCATGACCGCATCATTCCGCTGATCATCGGAGGTTAAAATGGAGAATGCTTCATACACCACGCTGACCCGTCAATCCGGCCTAGCGCGGGAAATGCAGATCATCGCGAACAACATTGCCAATGCGGCGACCACCGGCTTTCGGTCAGAGGGGCTGATTTTTTCCGAATACGTCAGGCCGGTCGAAAATGGCGCGTCCTATTCCATGGGTCAGGGCAATATTTCAAGCACATCCTTTGCGCAGGGTGCGTTGACACAAACGGGCAACCCCTTTGATTTCGCGATTGAAGGTGATGGATTTTTTCTGGTCGAAACACCGCAAGGCGAACGGCTGACGCGCGGTGGGGCGTTTTCGCCTTCTGCCAACGGCGATCTGGTAACGGGCGACGGTTTGCGGGTGCTTGATGCCGGGGGTGCGCCGATATTCGTACCACCCGGCGTTGACGTGGCGGTTTCTGCTGATGGGACCCTCAGCGCCGGTGGCGCGCCGCTGGGTCAGCTTGGTATCGTCCGACCCATTGATCCGCAGAGAATGGTGCGTGAGGATGGTGTGATGTTTCGCGCCGATGCGGGTTTTGAACCCAGCGCGATAGCCCGGGTGTTGCAGGGGTTTGTGGAGAATTCCAACGTCAGCCCGATCACGCAATTGGCCCAGATGATTGAAGTGCAACGCGCCTACGAGCTGGGTCAGAGCTTTCTCGACGCCGAGGATGAGCGCGTGCGCTCTGCGCTCAAATCCCTGATGACATGATACACAAGATGGAGACGGCCAATGCGCGCCCTGAAAATCGCAGCGACAGGCATGTCGGCCCAGCAGATGCGGGTCGAGACGATTTCGAACAACCTCGCGAACATGTCGACCACGGGGTACAACGCCCGCCGCGCCGAGTTTGCCGATCTGCATTATCAGCAAATGGCCCGCGCCGGGGCCGTGAGTGCCTCTGACGGGACGGTCCTGCCGACCGGTGTGCAACTGGGCCTTGGCGTGCGCCCTGCGGCTGTTTCCATCCACCTCGCACAGGGGTCGCTTTCCGCAACGGGCGGCGATCTGGATGTCGCAATTGACGGCAGAGGATTCCTGGAGGTTACATTGCCCTCGGGGCAGGCCGCCTATACCCGCGACGGCGGGTTGAAACGGACAGGTGAGGGCGTGATCGTCACCTCCGACGGATATCCGGTCGCGCCGGAAATCGTGATACCGGCTGACGCCCGGCACCTGTCGATCAACGGCGAAGGCGAGGTTTACGCCTATTTTGCGGACAACGCCGAGGGGCAGCTTCTGGGACAGTTCAGCTTGTCGGGGTTTACCAATCCCAAGGGGCTCGAAGCGCTGGGCGGCAATCTGTTTTCTGCGACCGAAGCATCGGGTCCGGCCATCGTCTCGACCCCCGGTCAGGACGGATTGGGCAGCCTTCGACAGGGCTATCTTGAGGACAGCTCCGTCGATGCGGTGCGCGAAGTCACCGAATTGATCGAGGCCCAGCGCGGGTACGAAATGAACGCCAAGGTGATCTCGGCCGCCGATCAGATGATGGGCGCAACCACGCAGGTTCGCTGATGAAACGCCTGCCTGCACTTCTTTTGCTGACGGCTTTCCCGGCCATGGCTGACACGGTTGTCCCGACCCGAACGATCCGCGCCCATTCGGTCATTACCCAGAGCGATGTCACGCTTTTGGCCGATCAGCAGCCCAACGGATACGCCCGTCTTGCCGATGTGGTGGGTCAGGAGGCCCGCGTAGTGCTCTACCCCGGTCGGACGATCCGCGTCGACGATATCGGCCCGCCCGCGATCGTCTCGCGCAATCAGGTGGTTCAGCTCGAATTCAGCGGCAGGGGGCTTCGGATCAGCACCGAAGGACGCGCGTTGGAACGGGGTGCGGCAGGGGACCGGGTGCGCATCATGAACCTGTCTTCCCGTGCCACACTTTTCGGGCAGGTCCAGCCAGACGGCACCATTCAGGTAACGCCATGAGGAACAACCGATGAAATCATCCATTCTGAGCCTGCTTGCGCTTGCCACAGTCGCGGCCTGCGGTCGTGGCGATCATATCGGCAAGGCCCCGTCATTTTCCGAACCGATGCAGTCGAAGGAGCATGCGGCGATGATTTCTCCGGGATTGCCTCTGCGAATTGTCGAGGATCGTCCGGTTGACGCCGCTTCGCTGTGGTCCGGAACCCGTGCGTCGCTGTTGGGGGACAGGCGTGCGGTCCAGCGCGGTGACATCCTCACTGTCGTGATCGAGATCGACGAAAAGGCCGAAATTTCCAATGCGACGGATCGGTCAAGGTCCGGGGCAGAAACACTGGGTATCCCTGGGTTTTTTGGCCTGCCGCAACGGCTGGATCAGAAGTTGCCGGAAGGGGCGTCCTCATCGGAGCTGGTCGGCATCAATTCGAATTCCTCTTCCTCCGGCGACGGGTCGGTCAAGCGCAAGGAAAAGCTGACACTCAGGGTCGCGGCGACGGTGGTCGATGTTCTCCCGAACGGGGTCTTGTCGATTTCGGGGTCACAGGAACTGAGGGTGAATTTCGAGCTGCGCGAACTGCTGGTGACCGGCTATGTCCGGCCTGCCGACATCTCGCGGCAGAACGAAATCACTTATGACAAGATCGCTTCCGCCCGTGTTTCCTATGGTGGTCGCGGGCAAATTACGGACGTCCAGCAACCCAGGGTTGGCCAGCAGGTCCTTGATGCCGTGTTGCCATTCTAGGAGGCTGATATGTTGAAAAAAATCTTGCCTGTTGTCCTGCTGTTGATCGGTTCAGGTGCCGGTGTCGGCGCAGGTATTTTTCTGCGCCCCGCCCCGGAACAGTCTGTTGTGACAGAACAGGAAGGACCCGAAGCCAAAGCGGCGGAGGATGAAGCACATGATCCCGACACCCCCCCGGCTGAAATGGAATATGTCAAACTCAACAACCAGTTTATTGTGCCCGTGGTCGAGAACAAGCAGGTGGTTGCGCTGGTTGTCATGTCGCTGAGCGTCGAGGTGCCGGAGGGTAAGAAGGACGCCGTTTTCCGCCGCGAGCCGAAACTTCGGGATTCGTTCCTGCAGGTGCTGTTCGACCATGCAAACATCGGCGGCTTCAACGGTGCCTTCACGGACGGGAACAATCTGGCTGTCCTACGCAGCGCCCTGCGCGAGGTGGCGCAAAAGGCGGTGGGCAAGGAAATCGCCAAGGATGTCCTGATACTGGAAATTGCGCGGCAGGATTATTGAGCGTCAGAAGAGCGAACCGTCAATCGCCTGATGCAGCGCATGTTTTACCTGCCGCTGCCTTCTTTCCTGCTGTGCTTTCGCCCGCAATTCATCCGCAACCAGCACTTTTCCATAGGCCTTTCTGACAAGTTTCTGGTGATGCTCCTTCACGGCACGAAGGCGGGCAAGCTTCATGTTCAGAGCGGTTTTTGCCCGGCCAATCCAGGCCTGCCAGAGTACATCAGCACCAATTGCCTTATGGCGTTCGTCAATCTCCAGCCGGGCCCGGCTGTGCATCTCATCCAGGCGCAACAATTCCGCGCGCAATGTGGCTTCTTCGGCAAGGATCTTTTGCAGTTTGTATTGTTCGCGGTCGTAGCTGGCGCGGGTGATCTGCACCAGCATGTTCAAATCCTTCATACGCGCCCCTTTGCCCGGTTGCGCATCGCCTCTGCAAAGCGGATGGCGGCGGCAACGGCGCGGTACAGGTCCGGTTCGATCTGCTCACCGATCTTCGTTGTCGCATAAAGGCTGCGCGCGGTTGGTGGATCACTGTGAATCGGCACCGCATGTTCGGCCGCTTTCTCACGGATGGTGCGGGCAATCTCATCGACTCCCTTGGCCACACATACCGGCGCTTCCCCGGGCAATCTGCTCCACTTCAGGGCGACGGCGTAATGGGTCGGGTTCACGACAACCACATCCGCCCCCGGGACATCGGCCATCATCTGGCTTTGTGCGATGGAGAGGGCGCGTTGGCGGCGCTCTTGCTTCAGATGCGGATCACCTTCGGCATTTTTGGTCTCGTCCATGATCTCCTTGTGGGACATGCGGTTCTTTCGCAGGTGTTCAAAATGCTGCCAGATGGCATCAATGCCGCCGATGGTTCCGGAAATCAGAACCACGATGAACAGGAAGGCGATGCAAAGCTCGGCCAGAAGCGATAGGACCAGCTGCGGCGTGGTTTGAACGGCGCCCAGCATCTCGGCCAGGCGGATCCGGATAAAAAGGGCAACACAGATCGAATAGACGCAGAGCTTGGTGAAGCTCTTGGCAAACTCGAAAAGCCCGTTTCGACCAAATTTGTTTTTTGCGTTCGAAATCAACGAAATCCGGCTAAGTTTCGGGGCAAGTTTGCTGGGGGCAAAGGTCAATGCGCGCTGGGCCAGGATGGCCAGAATGACAGCCGCCGCAGGCAAGATAAAAACCGGGCTCAATCCCAGGACCACGGACCAGAACAATCCGCCCATGAAAGGCGCAGGTGCCCCGCCAAAGACAAGTTGGGCAAGGTCGGCAGATTGGTCGATCATGACCATCAGCGCGGTGCCGATACCCCGGATCGCACCAGGTCCGGCCAGCATCAGGGCCACCAACAACCCGGCGTAACCCGCCGCTGTCATCAGGTCGGTGGATTTGGCGATTTCACCTTTCTTGCGGGCATCCAGCAATTTCTGGGCCGTCGCCTCGAAGGATTTGTCGGTATCTTCCTCCTGCCCGCTCATGGCCGAACCCCGAAGGGAGCGGACAGGAACCCATCCAGCGCGGCGATCCACATTTCCAGCATCAAGGGTGAGGCGATGGCCAGCAGAAACAACCCCCCCGCCGTGATGACCGGCGCGCCGACAAAGGCCACCATCAGCTGGGGCATCGCTTTGTTGATGGCGCCGAGGGCAATATTGTAGATCACCGAAAGAATGACAAAAGGCGCGGCCAGCGTGAAGGCAAGTGAAAATGCCTGACTGACCTGGCCCAGCCCCCATTCCGATACCACGGATCCGGCAGGAAAGCGTGCCATCGGCAGCATGTCATAGGACAGGATAAGCAGCTGCGCGGCCTTGATATGCAAGCCGGTCAGCACGGCCAGGGCCAGCCCGGCGATTATCAGGATATACCCGATGGCCGGCAGCGGATCTGCCGCCGCGCCGCCCAGGATCTGTGAAAGAGATGTCGATTGCGCGGCGATGGAACCTGCGGTCTGCAAAGCCAGGACAAGCATCCTGATCCCGATGCCCAGCAGCAGACCCGCCAGCGTTTCAGTGACGATCAATACTGTAAGCCTGTCAAAGGTAGCCGCAGAGACCGGCAGCGGGACGGCAGGCGCCACGACAAGGACAAAGGCCAGAATGACCACCAGTTTCACCCGCATCGGGACCGAGCGTTCGCCAAACGCGGGCATCATCGCGACAAAGGCGCCAACCCGAAGGAAAACAGCAAAACCATGCCAAAGCCAGACTTGCGCAGATTCCAGAAGTGTTGCGAATTCAGCCATCAGGCGGCGATGACGCCGACAAGCGAAGGCCGGGCATCCAGACCGATCTCCTCGAAAGACAGGACGGGGTTGGAAATGCCCCTGGCGCGCATGACAGTGCGCAGAAACCGGCGGCGGCGCGTGTTGGTCACCAATGCTGCGTGGATTCCGTTTGCACTGGCGTCGCTCAGTTTCTGCGAGGCCCGCTCTGCCAGTTGGTTGAACAGATCGGGAGGCAGGGCGATATCCAGCCCTCTCTCCCCATCGACTTGATAGGTTGCAAAGGTGTCTTCCCACTCCGGCGCAAGCTGGATCAGGGGCAGCGTACCGTCGGGGCGTCGCATTTCCGCAACCAGCTGGAATCCCAGGCGTTGGCGAACATGTTCTACGATGGCTTCGGGTTGGGCATTTTGCCCGCGTGCTTCGGCAGTCGCCTCAAGGATAAGCGGCAGATTCCGGATCGAAACCTGCTCATCCAGCAAGAGGCGCAAAACAGAATGCAGGACATCCACCGGGACCCTGTCGGGGATAAGCTCATCCAAGAGTTTTCGGTTGGCTTCCGACCTTGCCGGATCGGAGATATTAACCATCTCCGACAAGGTGCGCCGCAGTGATTTCAGGGTCAGCAACCTGCTGAAGTTCAGCTTGATCACTTCCAGCAGATGCGTGGCCAGAATTTCGGTCGGGGTCACCAGTGTCACGCCCGCAATCGCGGCCTCTTCCTGATCCTTGGCATTGATCCAGCGTGCCGGCGCGCCATAGACCGGTTCAACGGTGTCGGTGCCGGGCGGGAGAATGCTGCGATCTTCCGGTGCAAGGGCAAGGATCTGATCGGGATTCAATTCAGCGCGCGCCTGTTCGACGCCCTGGATGCGCATGATATAGGTACCCATGGGCAGCCCCGGGTGATCGGTGAGCCTGATTTCTGGCAGGATCAACCCGAACACGGAGGCCACATGGGTGCGCATCTTGGCGATACGCGCATCGAGTCCTGTGCCCGGGTCCAGCACCATGTTCACAAGGTCCGGCGCAAATTCCACATGAATGTCGTCCAGCTCCAGAATGTCGCCAAGCGATCTTTCACGCGGTGCAGCATCATCCGCTGTGACAGTCGGCTGCGCGTCGCGTTCCTGCCGGTGTTTCCGGTAAATGAAATAGGCGGCAGCCGCGAGCGCGACACCCCCCAACATGAAGGGGACAAAAGGCAGGCCGGGAAACAGGCCGAAAGCGAACATGAGCACCGCCACCGTCGCCAGCGCGGAGGGATGTTTGCCAAGCTGGCTGAAAACGGCAAGGTCCGTGGCCCCCTGGGTTCCGCCCCGCGCCAGCAGCAGAGCGGAGGCGATGGAGATCACCACAGCCGGTATCTGGCTAACCAGCCCGTCGCCGACGGTGAGGATCGCATATGTTTCAAAGGCGGCCCCCAACGGCATGCCGTGGACGACAATCCCCATGACCAACCCGGCGACAAGGTTAAGCAGGGTAATGAGGAGCCCTGCGATGGCATCGCCCTTCACAAATTTGGAGGCGCCGTCGAGCGACCCGAAAAATGTTGTTTCCTGCTGTTCCCTTTCGCGGCGGTCGCGGGCTTCTTCATGGGTGATGGCCCCAGCCGACATGTCACTGTCGATGGCCATCTGTTTGCCTGGCATCCCGTCCAGCGCGAAACGCGCGCCGACCTCGGCCATCCGCGTGGCGCCCTTGTTGATCACCATGAAATTGACGATCAACAGCACGCTGAAGACAACCAGACCCAGAAAGACGGAGCCGCCCATCACGAACTGGGCAAAGCTTTCGATCACGTTACCGGCTGCATCGGTGCCGGTATGGCCTTGCCCGATGATCAGCTTGGTCGAAGATACGTTGAGCGAAAGGCGCAGCATCAGCGAGGCAAGCAGGATGGTCGGAAAGGCCGAAAAATCCAGCGGCCTTTCGATGAAGAGGGTCACGGTGAAAATAAGGATCGCCAGGGCAAAAGAGGCAGCAAGTCCGGTATCCAGAACCCAGGAGGGCATCGGAAGGATCATCATCACGATCACCGCCATCAGGGCGATGGCAAGCAGGATCGTCGGGCTGAATGCGTTTTCCCAGGTCAGAGACTTCATCAACCGGGCACACCTTTGCGGCATGAAGCCGTGCGGCGATCGTCGGGCAGGGTGGCATGCAACATTCTGCGTCTCCTCTTGGTCTCTACTGAGACTGGGAACACGCTAGATCGGTCTGGTTTATTTTTCGTAACCTTCGCCGGACAGCGGCAGGCTATTCAGCCTGTTCCTGCAGGCCGATCTGCAATTCGGGGGCCTGCAGCATTTCCGACAGCACCCGGCGTGCATTGACACTTTCCTGCAGCGCATCGGAACTGCGCGCCAGCATCCCTTCATTTTCCGGATCAGGCTCGGCCGGTTGGGCGGCCACCATGGCCACCGGACCGAATATTGGCGTCTCCTCCGGTGTGAGGGATTGCCAGTCATTTGCAAGCCAAGCCGTTTTCACCGCCTCTTGTGGACGTTCGGCAAGCATGAACAGGTGGTGCGCTTCCTCCAAAGCGCCGGACATGCGCTGAGCCTGCGCCCGCAAAAGATCCTCTTGCGCGCCTTCAAGACCCAGCAAAGCAGCGCGTGCCATGGCAGGGCGTTCAAGGCTCAATGAGATCCGCGCGGCAAGGACTTGCCGGGTTCTGTTCCGTGGGCTTTCGGGGATCATCGCGACGACGCTCTGGGCAGCATGCCCAAACCCCAGCGCAAGGTATCGCTCCGCGATCTTCAGCTTTGTTGTCAGGGGCACCAGTGCAATATGTTCCTCGGTTTGCCTGAACATATGGTCCAGAAACACGAGATCATCAGCCGTTTCGGCCGTCTCTTTCAGCAGCTGGGCGCGCAGGTTGCCGGATGCGGTATCCTGCTGATCGCCCCCCAATGCGCGGGTTGCGGCAAAGGCCCGGTCGAACTGGCCGGATTTGGCAAGCGCTAGCACGTGGGCGCGCCGCAACTCCGGCCCCAGTTCTGTTTCCCGAAGCTCCTGTGCATAGGCTTCTATCAGTCCGGCGGTGTCATGGCTGATTGGTTGATTGTCGCGCAGTTGCGCGTTGACCAGCGCAATCAGGGCCCGGGGTGATTGTGCGGAATTGTCGTCGATCAGATCTTCCAACTGGGTTTTCGCCTGGTCGGTCTGCCCGGCGTCAAGACTGGCTTCGGCCTGGGCAAAGCGCCCTGCCGTGGACAGGGGTTCGGGCAGCCTTTCCACACTGCGCAGCGCCAGGGATGCGGCTGCCGAATCCCCGTATTCAAGCAGCCTCTTGCTCAGTTCCGGGGCGAGGAACCTGCGCAGATGCACGGGCAACCGGTTCAGCGCCAGCAATGCCGGCGCGGGATCAAGCGAACCGGCAAAATCGAGCCGCTCCTTCGCCAGGAACGACCAGAGTGCGATATCCGTCTCGCAGGCAAGCATGGAACGGAAATATGCGGAGTCAGACGTGCGACCCTCTTCGAGGATCTCCGATATTCCGACCAGGATGCGGTTTTCCCGCGCCAGAGCCGAATTCAGCATGAGGATCTGGCGGGCCTCTGCCCCGAAGCCGTGATAAATGTAAGTCCGGGCAAGGCGCAAGGCGACCGCAGTATCCAGCCTGTCGAATTCTCCGAACAGCTGGGCGCGGGCGGTGCCGATTTGTGTGTTGAAATCTGTATCTTCGCTCCAGGTGCCGATGCCCACTTCATCCTCCTGAGGACATAATGCGCCCGTGGCGGACAGGCGGTTCCTGACTGTGTTTGCGGTGTCCGGGACATCCATGCTGTTGCTGATCCGCATGTTCCGGACCGCATCGGGCAGGTCCTCCGGCAGGATGGTTTGATTTTCCAGGTGATCATCCAGGCTGGATGTTTCCTTTTGCAGCGGCAGGGCTTTCCGAGGATGGAACGGTCCCGCGCCTTGGAGAATGCCTCGTGTTGCGGCGCTGCCGATCTCTTGCGCCAGCTGTTTCTGGACCTCGCTCAGCAGTTCAAGCTCCTGATCTGACGGGGCTTTACGCGCAAGGGGGGCATGGGGCCGCTGTGTCGCGGGTACCAGATCCGGCAGGGCCCCGGAAGCATCTGGTTTCTTCCTTGGCTGCGACGCGTCCGCTGTCGCGACCTTAATTGTGTTTGCCTTCGTGTCATCCGATTCGCGCAGCAAAGGCAGGGCCGTTTCGACATCCTTGTCCAGAATATCGATGGCAACGTATTGGGTGCCAACCGCAAAGGCAGCGACATTGCAATCGCAGCCAAGTGCCAGGGTCAGCGTATTTCCATCCTGCGAGAGACGGGCAATGCGGTCTCTGGTGATCCTGTTGTAAACGCCAGTGGTGTCAAACCCCTCATCTTGCCCATCCAGGGTGAGGATGACCTTGCCCCCGGTCTTTTCTGCCCGCCAGGTTACCCCTTCGGGGAAGCTGGCGACCAGGCGCGTGAACCTCCCGTGTTCCCCCGATTGCAGCCCGGAAGGCGCCGTAATTCCGACCTGGGGAAACAGCAGAAGACAAAGAGCAAGGCAAAACCCCCGCAGGAAGGTCATCGCTACGCGGCCTCCTGTTTCACGGCTTTCAATGCTTCTTCAAGGTCAGAGAAACTGGGCCGGCAATGCGACGGCGTATTCTGCCGTCCGACCTCAATACAGATGTTGGTGGCGTGATTGTGCAGATTTGCGACCAGCACCTCGCGGATCAGCTGATAGAAATGCTGCTCGTCTTCGACGACGTCCTTGACCTTCGCTGCAAATGGCCCAACCAGGCCATAGGCCAGGAAAACACCCAGAAAGGTACCGACCAGCGCCCCGCCGATCAGTTTACCCAGGATTTCAGGCGGTTGGTCGATCGAGGCCATCGTCTTGATCACACCCAGGACCGCTGCGACGATACCAAGGGCCGGCAGGCCGTCGGCAATTGTCTGCAGGGCGTGACTCGAATGCAACGCGTGATGCGCATTCGCATCCATCCGCTTTTCCAGAACCTCCTCGACCTGATGCGGATCATCGTAATTCATCGAGGCGGAGCGCATCGTGTCACAGATCAGGGCAATCGCCTCCTTGTCCGTCAAAATGCGGGGATATTTCGAGAAAATCGACGAATCTGCCGGCGCTTCGATATGTTCCTCGATGGCGACCGGGTTTTGTCGGGCAAGTCTGATCAGTTCAAACAGGAGGCACAGCAAGTCACGATAATCACTGTGTTTCCACTTCGGTCCCTTGAAGACCTTTCCGATGTCCTTGATCGTATGTTTGACGGCCGCGCCGTCATTGCTGATCAAAAAGGCACCCACGGCGGCTCCGCCGATCATCGTCATCTCGAAAGGCAGCGATTTCAAGATGATCCCCATCTTGCCTCCCGCGGCAAGATATCCGCCAAAGACCATGACAAAGATCGTGATAATGCCGATGATACCTATCATGACGCGTCCCCCGGAACAGATTTCTCGCTAAGCCGATTTTCCGCAGCATCCCAAAGAGGGGTTAAGAATCCCTCATCCAGCTCAGGATTTGGGCGCAGTTGCATTTCGCCCCGCCAGAATGACGCTGATTGAATAGGCGGCTTCCGGCGACAACCCGGCCAGAACCGACGCCGCTGCATCGGGGCGCATCCGCCCCAGGAAGCCTGCGGCGAAATCGGGCTCCATGGCTTCAAACAGGACCGCGGCATCCTTGGGCTTCATGTTTTCGTAAACCGTTGTCAGCCGCGAGAGGTCTTTTTCGGCGGCCCCATCCGCAAGTGCCAGGGTACGGCGCAGGTTTTCTTCCATCTGTGCCAGGGCTGCCATCCGCTTTGCGATTTCCGAATCCGCGACAGAAAGCGCCTTGCTGCGCATGGCGATTTTTTCTTCCCGTTGGGCAATGCGCGCTTCCCGTTCCCGCAGGGCGCTCAGCAAGCGGCCCATTTCCACGCGGTCCATCTGGCCCGGTTCGTCCACAGGGGGTTCCACCAGCACCTCCTCTTCCTCTGCATGGGCCGGGGCCGAGACTGCTTCGGCAACGGCCGATCCCGCCTCGGAACCCAGCCTGAGGATTGCAGAGGCGCTCAGGAGCGCGGCGATGATCATCACGGTGCCGCGTCCGTTCCGCTTCAAGCCCGGTTTTGCCTTGCGTTTCAATTTCATGCCGACCCCCCAAGTCGATGCCGCGTGAACATGGGTTCAGAAGATTTCGGCGGCATTTCGGCCTGTTTCGGGGATGCCTCATGCGCTTCCGCCCGGGGCTTCGGCGCGTCCGGGATATCATGCAGGGAGGCCATCTGAAGCTCCAGTTTCTGCGCGCTTTTTTCCGCCCGGCCCGTCAGCTCCGTGAGGGTTGCAGCAGACTGGTTTGCCGCTGCCTGCGCTGCTGTCAGGGTCCTGGTCAAGTCATCCACCTGGGCAGACAGGACAGCCACCGCACCGCCGACACCTTTTTCAAGATCGTTGAAGCGGTTCAACCGGCGCCCCAGAATGAAACAGTAAAATCCCGCCGCCAAAGCGCCGGATGCCAAAAGAATGTCGGCAATTATATCCATCTCATCCTCCTCAATTCAGAACGAATTCCATGATCAACAGGTCGTTTACATGGCCTGCCCCCGTCACCACCTGCACCCGCCGCAGCATCTGCGCACGCAATCGGGTCAAGGCTGACGGATCTTCGATATCGGCCACTTCGAGTGCCCGCAGATAGGAGTTGAGCACATCCATGACGCGCGGCAGCAGCTTTTCCACCTCAGCCTGCGAATCGGGCGTGGTTTCAAGCTGGGCGCGAAATTTCAGGTGCTGATTCTGGCTGGGTGGCCGCAGGGAAATGACAAGTGGATCGATCGCAACGTAAGCGACATCTGCCGATGATGCCTTTGTCGTTGCCTCGGCTGGATCGTGATGTGCGTCAGCGCCGAGAATCATGCCGGACCAGGTTGCGTAAAATCCGCCCCCCGCACCGGTCAGGGCCATCACCAGCCCCAGTATCAAAGGCATCTTTGATGCCTTTTTCGGAGGTGTTTCGGTTTCTTCCTCGGTCTCGGACATGACGTTTCCAATTTCTGGGTCAGTCACGTCTATAGCCCCGTTTGCACTAACCGATTGTTAAGCCCAATCGTTCATTGCTGTTTCCAGTGTCGGGCAGAATGCGTGACGGGACGGAGGCGAATGTGCAGCAAGTACTGAATGTCTGGACGGGGCTGAACCTGCGCCGTCAGATCATCGTGATCCTCGCGACGGTGGCGATGTTCTTTGCTGTATTGGCCATGTCACGCATGGCGTCGCAACCCAGCATGACGCTACTTTATGCCGGGCTGGAAAGTGGTGCGGCGGGGGATGTCGTCCGGGCGTTGGAGCAGCGCGGCGTCGCATTCGACGTGCGCGGCGGGTCCATTTTTGTCGATTCGGACGAACGGGATCAATTGCGTCTGACCTTGGCGAGCGAAGGTCTGCCTGCCAATGGCAATCGCGGCTATGAACTGCTCGACAGTCTTACCGGGTTCGGGACCACCAGCCAGATGTTCGATGCCGCCTACTGGCGCGCGAAGGAGGGGGAATTGGCCCGCACCATCGTGGCTAACCCCCAGATCGCAATGGCACGGGTCCATATTGCGTCGACAGGCTCCAACCCGTTTCAGCGGGGCGTCACCCCGAAAGCGTCGGTGTCGTTGACCCCGAATGGCGGGCCAATCACTGCCGCACAAGCCAAGGCGGTGCGCTATCTCGTGTCCTCGGCAGTTGCCGGTCTTTCGCCGGACGATGTGGCGGTGATTGATGCGAATGGCGCCCTGCTGGGTCAGGCGGACGAGGTGGTTCCCGCCATTGGTGGCGATGACAAGGCGCAGGTCCTGCGGGACCGTGTCCAGCGCCTGCTTGAGGCGCGCGTCGGTTTCGGAAACGCGGTTGTCGAGGTCAGCGTCGACACGGTGACGGAAAGTGAGGCGATCCGCGAACGGATCTTCGATCCGGAGAGCCGGGTCGCGATCAGCACCGACACGGAAGAACGCAACAACAGTTCCTCTGATGCGGGCGGCGGCGATGTCACCGTCGCCAGCAACCTGCCGGATCAGGAAGGTGGTGGGGGGGAAAACTCAAGCTCACAAAACACCGAAACCCGCGAGCGGATCAATTACGAAGTTTCCGAGACCGAGCGTGAAGTTGTGCGGTCTCCGGGTGCGATCAAGCGGGTAACAGTGGCGGTTCTGGTCAATCATGCGACGGTCACAAATGAAGCCGGTGAACAACTCACCTCGCCCCGCGATGACACCGAAATTGAGGCGCTGCGCGAGCTGGTTTCCTCTGCCGTCGGCTATAACGAGGCGCGGGGCGACATCATCACCATCAAGTCCATGGCGCTCCAGTCTGTCCCGATCAATGGCACAACGGCAGAAAGCTCATTCCTGAGCAAACTGGATATTGATCTGATGTCGGCGATCCAGATGGCGATACTGGCCGTTGTCACCTTGATCCTGGGATTGTTCGTGGTGCGTCCGGTGCTGTCCCGGTCACGGATCGATGCCGACGCGCCGGTTCCGGCCTTGCCCGCTGCCAACCGGCAGGACGCCTCCGATGGTGCGACGGCCCTGTCCGGCGAGGTGACAGGGGATGATTTCGAACTGCCCGACCTTGAGGTTGGAAACGGCTTTGGCGGCGATCTGGCGCCACTGCCGGACCTGCCGATGATGAGCGCCGAATCGTCGGACGACCCGGTCCAGCGCCTGCGACATATGATCGGGGAAAGGCAGGAGGAAACCGTCGAGATTCTGCGCAGCTGGCTTGAAGAGAAGGAGGAGCGCGCTTGATGTCGATCAACCATCTCTACAGTGATTTTGGCGCGTCGCGGAACGACCGCGAGCCGACGGATAGCGGGGCGCATGACGATCAGGAAGAAGAAGCCAATCTTGCCGCTTTCGAGAAAGGATATCAGGCGGGTTGGGATGATGCGACCAGGGCGCATGAGGACAGCCGGCAGGCGACGCTATCTGAACTGTCCCAGACGTTCCAGGACATGTCCTTTACCTATCAAGAGGTCTTTTCCAAAGTTACCCTCGCCATGCGGCCCTTGTTGACCTCGATTGTTACCAAGCTGTTGCCGGAGGCCGCCCGGCAATCAATGGGTGCGCATATCCTTGCGGAAGTATCTGGCCTTCTGAAATCGCAAAGTGATGGTATTTGCGAAATTGTTGTGACGCCGGATGCCCTTCCTGTTGTGGAAGATATCGCAAGTAGAGCGCCGCAACTGCCGTTCCAATTCTCCACCGATCCGGATCTGAGCGGTGGACGGGCGTTCATCCGGAATGGCGATGCCGAAAGGGAAATCGATCTGGAGTCGGTCCAGCGGAGCATCGCAGAGGCCGTCGAGGCATTTTTTGAGCAAACCGAAAGAGACCTGCAACATGGATGATGCAACCCCGAACCCGGCAGCCGATCCTGCAAACCCCTTCACCGCCGTGCCGATCGAGGTGACCGTCTGCGTTGGCAAGGCCCGGCCCCTGATCCGCGATCTGGTCATGCTGGGCGAAAACGCGGTGCTCGCACTGGACAGCAAGGTTGACGACCCTGTCGAGCTTTACGTCGGCGACCGTCTGATCGCGCGCGCGCTGCTGGAAGAAAAGGAAGGCAGCGCAGACGGGCAGCTTGTCGTGCGTCTGACCGAAATTGTGGATCTGAAGGGCGGTCTGTGACTTGCAGGCTGCTGCCCTGCCTGCTGGCTCTGGCCATGCTCACAATGCTTCCGGCTGCGGCCTCTGCGCAGGAATTGTCGATCTCTCTGGGGGATGATGGTTCCCTGTCAGCCCGGACAATCCAGCTCTTTGCGCTGATCACGGTCCTCAGTCTCGCACCGGGCCTGGCCATCATGGTGACCTGCTTTCCATTCCTGGTGACCGTCCTGTCCATCTTGCGACAGGCCATCGGGCTGCAGCAATCACCGCCAAATATGCTGATTGTCAGCCTTGCGCTGTTCCTGACCTATTTCGTGATGGAGCCTGTCTTTACCGCTGCCTGGGAAAACGGCATCCGGCCCCTTGTCAACGAAGAGATCGACGCTGAGACGGCGTTCAGACTGACGCTGGAACCATTTCGAAGCTTTATGGCGGCCCGCCTGGACCCCGACACATTCTATGCCATGGCGGAATTGCGGCCCGACACAACCGCCGCGACACCGACGCCGGATGCGCCCTTGTCGGTTCTGGTGCCGAGCTTTCTGCTGTCCGAAATTTCCCGTGCCTTCCAGATCGGATTCCTTGTCTTCCTCCCATTCCTGATCATTGATCTGGTTGTCGCAGCAATCCTGATGTCCATGGGCATGATGATGGTGCCCCCGGCGATCGTTTCTCTGCCGTTCAAACTCGCCTTCTTTGTTGTTGCAGATGGCTGGAGCCTGATCGCGGGCAGCCTGGTGCGCAGCTATTTTTGAACATTCTGTGAAAGCTTGACCCAAATCCTGCCCAGATCGTGCTGGCCGGATTAACGCCGTTGAAACTGGCGCTGGCCAAAATGCCGGGTGGGTGTTTCAGGTGCGAGGGTCATCGTCGTGTCAGGTTCTTCAATTGGCCGGTCAATCGGTCCGGGTGCGGGATGATCCGTTTCATCCTGCAAGCGGCTGGTTGGGCATCGCTCTATGTCGTGCTCGCGCGACAGATGGAAACAGATACGCTGGGTCAGACATTGGGCGGGCTTTGCCTGGCGGAAGCGCTGGCCTTTATCATGGTCGCGGGGTTTTCACAGGCCGACGAAATCGCACCGTTCAATTGGCAGGACGCGCTCGAACAGATGTTGGTTCGCTGGGTATCGGCTTGCGTTCTCTTTCTCGGCGCGCTGATTGCCGGTCTGCTTCCACTGGTGGCCGCAGATCCCGCTCTTCTGATTGGTATCCTGAGTCTCGCGCTCTGTCTCGGCGCATTGAAACTGGTTTGCGCCTGTCGGTGGTCCGTTAAGGGCAAGACATCCAAGCTGGCCGAGCTTCGATGGGGCATTCTGGCATTCATTGTTTTTTGGTCAGCTGATCTGGCAAAGTCCGATGCGCAGCTGACGGTCTGGCTGTCCATTCTGATCGCATTGGTTACGACAGCACTGCAATGCCGGGGGCTGCGGCCAATGATTTCGCAGTCATATCATCGTCCTGTCCGGACCCTGGCAGAGACGATGCTGACCCTCGTCGCCGCAGTTGTTCGGGTGCCCGACATCCTGATTATGCCCATCCTGTTGCCACCTTCCGCGGTCGGCACCTATCTGGCCGCAAGGGGTGTCGCCATGGTGATCGAATGGCTTCTTGAACAGCTCTGCCGCAGATCAAGGCGGGAAATCACACTGGCATTGGTCAGGGACGGGGTTGCGGGCTTCACGAAGTTGGCGGCGCGGTTGAACCTTGGCATGCTGCTGATCGGTGGGGGTGCAGCTATGGGCGCAATCAGCGTATCCCCTTACCTGGCAGGGGTCATGGGGTGGTCGGCGCATGAATTCCACCAACTCCTGTTCTGGCTTGTCCTGGTTCAGGTTGCGCCAGCGATTTTTGGTGCGGCTGACCTTCTGTTGGAAATCGCAGGGCATCGTCGCGATGTTTTCCTGATTCGTCTGGTCGGCATTCTGGGTTTTGGCGCGGCGGCGGCATTGCTGCGCCCCGATGGCGCGGTCTTGCTGGCACAACAATCTGCCCTCTTGCATCTGGGGCTTGGCTTTACAATGGCGGGCCTTCTGGCTTGGCGAGCAGGAATATGGCCCGGACTGACAGGGCTATTCTTTGGGAAGATCAGGTTGCTCTAACGAACGACAAATTCCGCATGGAGCGCCCCGGCGGCCTTGATGCTTTTCAGGATGTCGATCATGTCGCGCGGGGATACGCCAAGGGCGTTGAGCCCGGCGATCACTTCGGACAGGGATGCGCCCTCTTGCACCTCCGCCAATCCAACCCCGGGTTCTTCCTGAATGGCAGCGTTGGTCCGCGGGACAACAATTGTTTCGCCTTGTGAAAAGGGATTGGGTTGCACCACGATGGGTGTCTCCTGGATGCGCAGGGTCAGGTTGCCCTGGCTGACCGCCACGCGGCTGATGCGCACATCTTCTCCCATGACAATCGTGCCGGATCGCTGATCGACCACGACCCGCGCCTTGCGTTCCGGTTCGACTTCGATGTTCTCGATCCTGCCAAGGGCGTGCGCCACGGACCGCATCCGGGTTGCCGGCACGTCCAGTTGAACCGTCCCGCTGTCAAGCATGAGCGCGACGCGGCGCCCGAAATCACGGTTGATGGCTCGTTCGATTCGTCCCGCAGTCGTAAAATCAGCCTCCCGCAGCGCCAGCCGAAGGTCGGAAAGCGCATTCAGCTGAAATGTGATCTCCCGCTCAACCCGACCACCTGATGGGATGACGCCCGAGGTGGGCACGCCTTGCGTCACCCGTCCGGCGTCGCCCTCGGCGGTTGCTCCGCCTGCAATGATCGTGCCTTGCGCCACTGCATAAATCTGGCCGTCTGCCGCGTTCATCGGGGTCATGATCAGCGTGCCGCCCATCAGGCTCTTGGCGTCGCCGATCGCTGACACCGTGACATCGACCTGGCCGCCAGCCCGCGCAAAGGGCGGCAGGGTCGCTGTCACAAGAACCGCTGCCACATTTTTCGGCCGGAATTGCTCTCCCGTGACATTCACACCCAGTCTTTCGAGGATATTCGTCATGATGTCTTCGGTAAAAGGGGCGTTGCGCAATCCGTCGCCGCTGCCATCCAACCCGACCACCAGCCCATAGCCGACCAGGTCATTTCCCCTGACACCGTCGAAATCCACCAGATCCTTGATCCGGACCGGTCCGGCCTGCGCGATGGAAACGCTCAGCAAACCGGCAAGCAGGAAAATCAGCAGCCGCATCACAGGAAATTCACGATACTGAGCTGCGACATTCGCACTGTGACCGAATAGAGGCTTTGCAGTTGAAACTGCGCCTCTTCAAGCCGGGTTGCGGCATCGAAAGGATCCACCGCCAGCAATCCTGCTTTCGTATATTCGAGGCTTGTCAGCTCGGCGGCATTGCGGGCCGTGATCGCGTCGATGCGCCCTTCGACGAATCCGACGCGGGCCTGCAGGGAAACCAGGCCATCCTGGGCCAGCAACATTGCCTGGCCTGCTTTCCCGAACAGTTCCGTCTGCGCGGGCGCCGTCAACGCGAATGCCGGATCATCAGCGAGCGCGGCAATCGCAGCGAGGCGCAGTGCGGCGCGCAATTCCGGCGCGGTGGCACGGACATCCAGTGAAACCTTCTCCGTCCGTGACAGGTCGAACGGAGACAGACCATCGGACGAACCGGTATAAGCTGTGGCGGCGAAGCCAGCCGGATCGTCGAACCAGGCCTCCGCGGCGGCCAGCATGTCATCCGGTGTCGTTGCGCCTGCCATGGCGCTGCCAAGCGCTGCCAAAAGCGTATCGACATCGACAATCGGCGGGCGATCCGTGGCGGTGCCGGAAAACATGTGCCGCCCCGCGATCTGTGTATTGAGCCGCCCGATGATGCCGCCAAGGGCATTTTTTGCTTCTGACGCGATCGCCGCGGCAGCGGGTCCAGTGGCATTGGTTCCTGAGGTAAATAGGCTGGCAGAGAGGCCCTGCGTGATTTCGCCGATCTGGTCCAGACTGGTCTGCATGGCACTTGCAAAATGCGCGGCCTCTGCTGTCGCGACGCCATAACCCGACAGAGCCGTCATCTTGCGTTCGATATCAGTCAGATAGCTGTAATTCCCGCCAAGGACCTGGCGGACATCCGACACCTGTCCGCTGGCAAGCTCTGCTGTCAGCCGGTTGATGTCCTGCTTTATGCCGACATTCCGCAGCCTCTGCGCGTAGTTGGAGGCCATGTCCCCGATCGAAGAATTCATCATTTGGTTCACATCCTCAGAAGGGTTTGCATCATTTCATCGACGGTTTCGATGACACGGGCATTGGCTGCATATGCCTGTTCGATCAGCATCAGGCGCTGTATCTCCGCGTCTGAATCGACACCATCTGCCAACTGCCGTTCCGTCAGTTCCGTCAATCTGGAGGTGGCAAAGCTGAGCACCTGCTCCGCGCTGGTCCGCTCCACCCCGATGTCGGAGGCGAGGGTCGCGGCAAGTGACATCGCGCCAAAGGCTTGCCCACCGAACCCGCCGCCTGCCACCGGGCGGGGATCGTTCAGCGCCTGAGAGAGGTTCTGCAAGAGCGTGGCATCCCCGACATTGCCCTGAGTAGCTGCATTGATCCCATCGCGCAGACGCCATGCTTCACCACCCTGTTGCGGATCGACCGCCGCGTTGAGCGACAATCGCGATGCAAGGCCAAGCTGGTCCAGCGGATCGAGGGCGGCACCGTTATCGGTAAACAATCCGGCGTCACCTGCGGTCAGCGTCGGATCCACTGCCGGGTCCTCGAATCGCTCGATCAGGTCGCGGGCCAATGTGTCCAGCTGTGCCTGTGCCGCCACGCCGTGTTCGTCGCGCACCGCGAACTGACCGCCCAGCGCGCCGCCGCGTAGGGCGCCGCGCGCGCCGTCCGTGCGCACCGACTGCCCGTTGATTGTCAGCCCAGACAGGGTGCCGTCGGCCAGAGACATGTAAGGGGTGACCAGGTTGACGGGTTCAAACCCGATAACCGCAGCGGTGCCGTCGATCAGCACGGCACCTCCCGTTGAATAGAGGGCAATCTGACCATTGTCGCGGGGCACTTCGCGGACCGGTACCAGGGCCGCGATGCGGTCCACGACCTGTTGCCGCTGATCCTGCAGGGATGCGATGCTGCCACCCTGCACCTGCAATGAGGTGATCTGTGCATTGAGCGTGGCGACCTGCTCCAGCGCGAGATTCAGCTCATCCACCATGCCCGCGATATTCTGGTCTGCCTGGCCCCGTGCAGCCTGCACACCTGCGGAGGCTTCCCGGATGCTGGCAGCAAGATCGCGCGCGGCGCCCACACTGGTTGTCAGGCGTTCGGGGGCGTCTGGTCTGCTGGCTGCGGAAATCAGGTTGCTTTCAAATCCGGCAAGGCGTGCTGACAAGGACGCCGGATCATCCGGCGTCCCGATCAGGTTTTCAAACCGGGTGTAGAACTGCGCGCGGCTGTTCGCATTGACCTGTTCGGCCTCGGCAATGCGCCGGTCAGATGCGAGACCGGCATCGACGATGCGCAGGATTCCGTTGATCTGGACCCCGCCCACACCGCCTGTCGATTGTGTGGACAATGACAATATCCGGCGCGCATATCCGGGCGTCAGCGCGTTGGAGATGTTGCTGGAAACAACCTCTGCCCCGCGGCTTGCCGCGCGCAAGCCGGACATGGCATTGGACAAAGCCCCGGAAATGGTCATGAAATGGCTCCTTGGTGTTCTGAGGGATCAGGCCGGCCTGACATCAGCGTTTGATGTTCGTGGTTTCCTGCAGCATTTCATCCACGGTCTGGATCACCTTGGCATTGGAGGAATAGGCCCGTTGCGTCTGGATCATCGCGGTCAGTTCGCCCGCCACATCGGTGGACGATTCCTCAAGCGCGAAGGCAAGAATGTCGCCGGTCGGCCCGTCGCTGGCATCCCACAGGAAGAAGGAGCCGCTGTCGACCGAAGGCTGGTAGGTCTGGCTGTCCAGGGCGACCATGCCATTGGGATTTGGCAGATCGACCAGCGGCACCTGGTAGATGGTCCGTGTTATGCCGGTATCGAAATAGGCATGGACATAGCCATTGGCGTCAACCTCGACGCTGGTCATGTTCCCGACGGGCGATCCGTCCTTGGAAATGGATACGGGTGCAAAAGCATCCGACAGCTGCGTTATGCCATCGCTTTCCCCGATCTGGCCAATGTCGATTTCGATCGGGCCGCCCGCAACATCGACGATCAGCTGCCCGGTTGCAGGGTCATAAGGGCCGCCGCTTACCGTCGTGACCGAAGCAAGGGTACCGCCTGCGGTCCTGTCATCGGCGAAGGTCAGGATGTATTCGCCGATCACCGTTCCTGCCGGATCGGTCGCGGAATCCGTCATGGTTATGGTCCATTCGTTCGACGACCCTGTGGCGGGCACGGTCGGCGTGAACGTGACATTGATGTTTTCCGATGTGCCAAGGTTGTCGTAATATTCCACCGACAGGTTGTGCACCTCACCCGATGCCCCGGCATCGGTGTCGGTGGCGGGCAGGTTGACGCCCAGCGTCATGCTTGTCGTCGGTTCGCCCGAAAACTGGTTGACGTTGATCTGCACCGGCTCCAGGCCATCCGCCGTGTCGCGCGGAAAGCTGGGGATCGTGCCGTCGGGCAGCGCCGGCCAGCCCAGCAGGACGAGGCCCGAATTGGACCGCAGGTATCCTTCTGAATCGGTCCTGAAGGATCCGGTGGTGGTCAGCATCATGTTGCTGGCGCCGTTGCCCACCTCAACCTCTGTTGCCTGGGTCACGGGAAGAAATCCCCGCCCGCGAACGGCAAGGTCCGTGGCGTTCGAGGTTGACACCAGCGGGCCGCGCTGATCGATCAGCCGCTGCGTGTTCGCGCGGACACCTCCGGCGGAATAGGCCCCGCCGCGTGACGAGATCACCAGGGATTCGAATTCGGTGCTGACCCGTTTGTATCCATAGGTCGAAGAGTTCGCGATATTGTCCGAGATGGAAGCAAGACGGGTCGCATTCGCCTGCAGCCCCGCCACCCCTGCGTTGAGCGAAGATGAAATTGTCATAGACACGCCTTTCTGCTGTATCATTCCGTCAGAGTCAGGCTCACTTCTATGCAGGGTCATCTTAACGCCGCGCTAACAGATAAAATCCGTCCTATTCCTCCTGTCCTCAGTTGCGCGGCACGTTTCGCAGCAGGATAATCTCCAGCCGGTTGTTCCGCCGTGCCATCGGGTCGGTCACGACAGGTGCCCGGTCGGCATGTCCCGTGACCCGGCGGATGCGTTCGGCGGGCACGCCGCTGTGTTCCAGCAGTTTCCGCATTTCAGTGGCGCGCCGCGCTGACAGGTCCCAGACCGGGCTTTCTGCCAGGACGATGGGGTTGGCGCGGACATGCGCGCCGACCGCGATCTTGTTCGTGACCGCCGTGACGGTCCCGGCGATCATTGCCGAGAGGTCTTTCAGGATCTGTGTCGGGGCGGCCGTCTTTTCGTCAAACAACGGGGCATCCTCAAGATCAAACAACTCGATGATCAGTCCTTCGTCGGTGATCCGGGTCACGACGTGCCGCCTGGCATTTTCCATCACCAGGCTTTCGCCCCCCATGCCCTGCAATTGCGCGTCTAGATCGCGAAAGCGCTGCTCTTCGCTCTCGGCGGCTTCGCCGTTATCGGCCTTGTCGCTGGCCCCGCTTGCCTTGTCATCGCGGGCGGCATGTTTCGCGGTTGATCCGGTGCCTTCCTTGGGCAGCGTCATCTCGGAAAAGATGCTTTCGCCGCCAAAGGCCCCGTTGCCGCCGCCGGACACGCGGTTGACAGGGATCGTCGGCGAAAAGTAATCCGCGATCCCCTTGCGTTGTTGTTCCGTTGTTGCATTCAGCAGCCACATCAACATGAAGAAGGCCATCATCGCGGTTACAAAATCCGCGTAGGCGACTTTCCAGGCCCCACCATGGTGCCCGCCGCCGTCGACGACCTTCTTGCGTTTGATGATGATTGGCCGCGCATTTGCCTGCGCACTCATCTCCACCACCTCTTTTTCACCCGGGATCAGGGATAAGCGATGAGGTTTACTGCACGCTTAACAGGTCAATTTGTCGGGAAATTCAGGGCCGCAACGGATAGGCGGATCAGGGCAGACGCCGCCGTGCCGCCAGCCGCAGCTGTTTCTGCCGCTCGCGGAAACGCGCCTTGTCGTCCTCTGTCGTCCGGTCGAAACAATGATGACAGCTCACGCCTTCTTCGTATTCGGGGCGGCTGCGGTCCTCCGGCAGGATCGGTTGTCGGCAGCCGTGGCAGAGCATGTGCGGCCCTTTGCGCAGCCCGTGACCGACGCTGACCCGCGCATCGAAGACAAAGCAGTCACCCTGCCAGGTACTCTCTTGCGCAGGCACGTCTTCAAGGTATTTCAGGATTCCGCCCTTGAGGTGAAAGACCTCTTCGACGCCTTGCCCCAGCAGGTAGTTGGTCGATTTCTCGCACCGAATGCCGCCGGTACAGAACATCGCGATCTTCTTGTTGTGGAAACGATCCTTGTTGGCTTCCCACCAGGCGGGAAACTCGCCAAAGCTGGCGGTTTTGGGGTCAATTGCCCCGTCGAATGTGCCGATGGCGACCTCGTAATCGTTCCTTGTGTCGATCACGGCCACTTCCGGATCGCGGATCAGGTCGTTCCAGTCCTGGGGCTCGACATAATGTCCGACCCGCGCCTGCGGGTCCACATCAGGCTGACCCATGGTCACGATCTCGCGTTTGATCCGCACCTTCATGCGGGGGAAGGGCGGTGTTTCGGAATGCGCTTCCTTCCACTCCAGATCGCCGCAACCCGGCAGGGCGCGAAGATGGGCAATTACCACGTCGATGCCCTCGCGCGGCCCCGCGATGGTGCCATTCACACCCTCATGTGCCAGCAGCAGCGTCCCCTTGACACCCTGCGCGACACAAAGCTCCAGCAGCGCGGGTTTCAGCGCAGCGGGGTCATCGAACCGGGTAAAGTGGTAGAGAGCGGCGATCGTGTGCATGGGGCGGAAATAGGCCCTTGGGGGGCTGTTGTGCAAGGGGGTGCTGGGGTAAAACCAGGTATCCAATCAGAAACGGAGTGACCGCGATGCATGCCCTGATCGTAATCGACGTACAGAAGGATTTTTGCCCGGGCGGCGCGCTTGCGGTGCCCGAAGGTGATCTGATCGTGCCGGGCATTACCGATCTGATGGCAGAATTCGACGCGGTTGTTCTGACCCAGGATTGGCACCCGGCGGGGCATTCCTCCTTTGCCAGCGCGCACGAGGGGCGCGCGCCCTACGACATGATGGATATGCCCTATGGTCCGCAGGTCCTCTGGCCCGACCACTGCATTCAGGGCAGCCTGGGGGCGCAGTTCCACGAGGGGCTTGCCCAGGACCGCGCAGACCTGATCATCCGCAAGGGCTATAACCCGGTGATCGACAGCTATTCGGCGTTTTTCGAGAATGACCACACCACCCCCACCGGGCTGGAAGGCTATCTGCGCACCCGCGGCATCGACAGGCTGACCATGGTGGGGCTGGCGCTGGATTTCTGCGTCAACTTTTCGGCTGTTGATGCGGCGAAACTGGGCTTTGCAGTGACGGTGCGGCAGGACCTGTGCCGCGCGATTGATCTGAACGGTTCGCTGGAGGCTGCCCGGGCCGGTATGGCCGCCAGCGGCGTGCAATTGGCCTGAACCTAATTCAGCGGGCTTTCTGTCTGTGCCAGGTCAAGCAAGCCCAGTGCTTCCAGCCCGCCCAGTGTCGAATCGACTGCCACGGTGGCCAGGACAATGCCCATGACCCGGCTGATCACGCTTGACCCGGTAGTGCCGATCAGGCGGCCGATCCTGGAGGCCAGCAGCAAAAGCACCAGTGTCAGCAGCAGCACGAGCACCAGCAACCCGCCGGTGATCGCCTGATCAACCACGGGGTTGGTATGATTGTCGGTCAGGATCACGATCGCCAGCATGGCACCGGGCGAGGCGATCGAGGGCATCGCCAGAGGAAAGACTGCACCTGCCAGGTGATCGCGTTCGGCGCTTGCGACCTCCTTTTCGGGTTTGCTGTCGCCAAAGATCATGGTCATTGCAAAGAGGAACAGGACCATCCCACCCGCGACCTGGAATGATCCCAGCCGCAGCCCCAGGGATTCCAGCAGGAACTGGCCGCCAATGAGAAAGGCCAGCAACACGGCCCCGGCCACAAGCACCGCCCGCAGGGCGAAACTGCGGTGCAACTGCTTGGGAACATGGGCAGTCGCATAGAGGAATATCGGAATGCTTCCGATGGGGTCGATGACCACCACCAGCGTAATGAATTCACGGATCAGGTTCTGCCAGTCCATCGGGGCGGCTATCTTTCGGGGCTGAATGTCGGGCGTTGCCCTACATTATCTGGATTGAACGGCGGGTGAAACGCCAAAGCGATCCGTCAGGGCTAAAGGCCTTCGAAGATTGGCTTTCCCTTGGCAAAGATGCCCCGGACAAGGCGCAGTTTGCCTGCAATCTGCGCCCGGTCCCTGAACTGGTCGTTGGACACCACGGGCATGTTGTTTTCCCTGGCGTATTTCAGCAGGAAAGCATCCGCTTCCGTCCCGGCGGGGCAGACCATCACCCGGTTCTGCGGCAGGCCCAGTGCCTTGGCAAAATCCTTTTCCGTCAGGCTCTTGTCCTTCAGGTGGTGGCGCGATGAGGCATCAAGAAAAACCACAGGTGCATATTTGCGTTTCAGCAGGGCGCTGACGACCAGCCGCAGGCTGGCCAGTTCCGCCACCTCACCATCCCAGTAGAGGACATTGGTGCCGTCGATCACGATGTCCTTGCGGTCACTGGCGGCGACAGTTTCGCTGGGCGGGGCGACAGGCGCGGGCGGGCGGCCCAGCCGCGACAGGGCAACAGCGCCCAGCACCAGCACGGCGGCACCGCCCCAGCCCCATGCATTTGCCGCGATGAACGGATAGGACAGCGACAAAAGCGCCGCCAGCGCGGCTGTGCCCAGCAAGGTCCGCCAAAGCGCTGTGGCCAGGCAGCGGACATAACCAAAAGCGGCCAGCGCCAGGACAACGGGGGTCAGGATCTGCAATGGTGTGAGGCTTGCAAGCACATCCATGTTTCAATCCTTACCTTTAGCCTTGCCCCTGTCCTGCAGTCTTTGCCACAAGGGTGCGGAAGTTCTGAGGAATAACTGATGGTCGATATCGCAACCCGCGTCTGGAATCACAAGTGGAAGATCGACCCGATCGTCCGGTCCCTGATCGACATGGATTTCTACAAGCTGTTGATGTGTCAGTCCATTTTCCGCAACAAACCGGATACCGAGGTCACGTTCTCGCTGATCAACCGGTCTGACCACGTGCCCCTGGCCAAGCTGATTGACGAGGGCGAGCTGCGCGAGCAGCTGGACCATATCCGCTCGCTCAGCCTCAGCCGGGGTGAAAGCACCTGGCTGCGGGGCAATACCTTTTACGGCAAGCGTCAGATGTTCCGGCCCGATTTCATGGAATGGTTCGAGGGGCTGCGCCTGCCACCCTACCACCTTGAGCGGCGAGGCGACCAATATGAGCTGACCTTCGAAGGCAAATGGCACGAGGTCATGCTGTGGGAAATTCCCGCGCTGGCGGTGCTGATGGAACTGCGGGGCCGGGCGGTGCTGGACACGATGGGCCGGTTCGAACTGCAGGTGCTCTATGCCCGCGCGATGACCCGTGTCTGGGAAAAGATCGCTGTCCTGCGCGAGATCCCCGACCTCTCCGTGGCCGATTTCGGCACCCGCAGGCGGCACAGCTACCTCTGGCAGGACTGGTGTGTTCAGGCGATGCAGGAAGGCCTGGGCAAGGCCTTTACCGGGACCTCGAACTGCAAGATCGCGATGAGCCGCGAGCTGGAGGCGATCGGGACAAATGCGCATGAGTTGCCAATGGTTTACGCCGCATTGGCCGAGGATGACGCCGCGCTGGCACAGGCCCCCTACGAGGTGTTGTCGGACTGGCACGAGGAGCATGACGGGAACCTGCGGATCATCCTGCCGGACACCTATGGCACCAAGGGTTTCCTCGACAATGCGCCGGACTGGCTTGCCGGCTGGACAGGCATTCGCGTGGACAGCGGCGACCCGGTCAAGGCCGCGCAGATTGCCATCGACTGGTGGAAGTCGCGGGGCGAGGATCCTACACAGAAACGGGTGATCTTCAGCGATGGTCTGGATGTGGACAAGATACGGGAACTGCACGGAAAATTCGCCGGGAAGGTGAATGTCTCCTTCGGTTGGGGCACATTGCTGACCAATGATTTCAGGGGCCTGGTGAAAGATGATGCGCTGGCCCCTTTCTCGCTGGTGTGCAAGGCCGTGGCGGCCAATGGCAGGCCGACGGTGAAGCTGTCGGACAATCCCAACAAGGCGATGGGCCCGGCCGAGGAGATCGAGCGCTACAAGCGGGTGTTCGGGGTTGGCGCACAGGACCGCCAGGAGGTTGTGGTCTAGAGCGCGCGCAACGGCGCCGGCCGATGGTCGCAGTACATGGGCGAATCATTGGTTAATTGCCCTGTTTCAAGTGGTTTTGCCGGTATTATTCCCGTACACAACCTGTGCACCGTTTTGCGGACCGGAGGCTGGTTTACGGGGCGAACGGCGGGAAGTGTTAACAGCCCGTGAACATTCTGGAGCGTCGCTGCGGCGGGTTGTCCCGGGCTCACCTACTTCGGCGTGGTCACCTCGCGCCCTGCCGCGTTCATCTGCCGTTCCCGCCAGATGATCAGCAATCCGCCACCGGCCAGCAGCAGCGCGCCGGGGAACAGCTCGGACCAGGGCGCTTCGCCGTAGAACAGCCAGCCCAGGACAAAGGCCAGCGGGATTCCGAAATAGCTGAACGGGGCAAGATTGCTCTGTTCGGTCATGCGGTAGGCCGTCACCAGCACCAGCACGGCAAAACCGCCGAGCCCGCCCATCGCCACAATCCACAGCAGGTCCGTGCCGTCCTGCATTGGCGTGAAACCGCCCGTGGCCAGCGTCAGCACCAGCGCCCCAAGTGTCGCGACGCCGGTGGAATACAGGTTGATCAGGGCTGTTGGCGGGCCGTCGTCCATCATCCGGGCGGTGACGGCGGTCAGCGCATAACAGAGCGCCGCGCCCAGCGGCAGCAGGGCCGCCAGCGAAAAGCTGTCCCGGCCCGGGCCCACGATCATCACCACCCCGGCAAAGCCGACCAGCACCGCGGCCCAGCGCACCAGCCCGACCTTTTCGCCCAGCAGGGGCACGGCAAGTGCGGTGACAAAGACCGCGTTGGAATAGGAGATGGTGGAGGCGGTGGCAAAGGTCAGGATGCCCAGCGACAGGTAAAAGAAATACTGCGCGAAGGTCAGTATCAGCCCGCGCAGCAGGGCCAGTTTCCATTGCCGCATGTGCAGGCTGCGGCCTTTGGCGTGCCAGTCCCGGGAGGTCCACAGGACCAGAAGTGCCGGGATCAGCCCCACCAGGTTGCGGTAGGCCGAAAGTTCGGCGGCCCCGTAGCTGCCGGAGAGGTGTTTGATGATCAGCCCCATGCCATCGAACAACAGGAGCGCAAGCAGCGAATAGAGAATCGCAAGGGTGGTTCGGCTCACTCGGCGAAGGCTCCTGTCAGAGGGGGAGGGTTGTCCGCCTGTTATGGGCCGCGGGGCAGAGCAGGGCCAGAGGAAATTGAATCGTCAAGGTCGGGCAAGGGCAGTGTCGCCCACCCCGGGCAGGCGCTGGCCCGGCTTGCACCTTATGTCACGCCGGGCCCGATCCCGCCGTTCGCTGCATTTTCACGAATGACCGCTGAGCTTCTGCCGCGTGCTACGGAGGTAGCGACGCGCACCGGGTCGGCAATATGACACAAAGTCGGGTTTGGCCGGGCATTTGACAGGCGGGCCTCCGCCCGAACCGGCGAACCGGGGCCGGCATTTCAGGTCAGCGCGGGACTCTGTTGCGGGCAAGCGCATTCGGCGCATGAGTTGTCGTGAATGAGCCTTGCCTTGGCTGGGGCGAAGTGCAACATTGGGCTTGCTTGGTGTTCCCGCAAGCGCCCCTTTGGGTGTGGAACCGAACAGGGAATTCCGTAAGGGCCGCACAGCCTGAAACGGAAGCCGCCCCCGCGACTGTAAGCGGAGAGTCTGTGCCCAACGTGCCACTTGACCATTCGGTCGGGGAAGGCGGGCAAAGGCATCGACCCGTGAGCCAGGAGACCTGCCAGGCGTGAGAAACTTGAAACAGGTCGTCGGGTGTGACGGCAAGGAGAAGACCATGACTACAATGACTGCCAAGTCGCAGACCGCCAGCCGCTTTGTTCCCGCGATCTTTGCCGCCGTTCTGGGCCTTGCCCTGATCACGCTGACCGGGCACGTTCAGGCCGCCGCGTTGCATGATGCCGCGCATGATGTGCGCCATGCCACAGGTTTCCCCTGCCACTGACCCCTATGGGCCATCGGGATCAGGTCTGAGCCGCGTCAAAGCAGGCGGTGACCCCGTTCCCCTGGTAAACAACGCAGCGCGTTCCGGTCAAAGACCTTTATCAGCTTGAGGCGCTGCCGATTTTCGGCGGCGTGTTTGTGTTGATTGGTGTCGGCGCCGGTGCGTTGCCATGAAAGCAAGAGGATATCGTTATGACTTCACGGTTTTTGGTTTCCGCCCTTTTTGCAGGGGCTTTGGCGGGTGTGATCATCGGCCTGCTGCAACTGGTATTTGTGCAGCCTGTGCTGCTGCATGCGGAGCTTTATGAAAGCGGGGAGCTGGTGCATTTCGGCGCAGAGGCGGTCAGCGCCCATCCCGCCTTGCCCGGTTTCGACCTGATGCGCGACGGGTTGAGCGTGATTTTCACCATGCTGACCTATACCGGTTATGCGCTGATCCTGGTTGCGGCGATGAGCTTTGGCGAGGATCGCGGTGCGCGGATCGACGGGCGCTGGGGTATCCTGTGGGGCGTGGCCGGTTTCGTCGCCTTTCATCTGGCCCCCGGATTTACGCTTGCCCCGGAAGTGCCTGGCGTGGCTGCAGCCGATGTGGCCCTGCGGCAGGTCTGGTGGTTTGCGACGGCGATTGCGGCCTGTGTGGCGCTCTGGCTGCTGGCCTTTGGCCAGAACTGGGCGGCCTGGGGGGCGGCGGCGCTGTTGCTGGCCGCACCGCATCTGATCGGCGCGCCGGAGCCCGAGACCTTTACCGGTCCTGTCCCGACCGAGATCGGCGCGCTGTTCGCGGCGCGTGCGCTGGGCGTCGGTCTGGCGGCCTGGGTGTTGCTCGGCTGCTTTGCGGGCTATTTCTGGCAGCGCGAAGGGGAGCATGCCGCCCAGGCGGCGTGAGGGTGTGATGGGCAGAACGCTTGCGCTTTTCGTCATCGGCCTTGTCTTCGGAGGCGGTCTCGGCTTTGCCTTTGCGGCGGGCAACGGGATCACCTTTGACGGGCATGATCATGGGGATGCGGCCCAGCATGGCGGGATGGATCACGGGGGCATGACTGCCGGCGGGATGGATCATGCCAAGATGCACGAGACGCCGATTGCGGTCCCGGCCGATGCCGCGCCCGAAATTCAGATCATGGTCAGCCCGGACCCGATGGCGGGCTATAACCTGCATGTCATGGTCGATAATTTCGAGTTTTCGCCGCAGAACGCCAGCCTGCCCCATCAACCGGGGCAGGGCCATGCGCATGTCTATGCGAACGGTGTCAAGCTGGCCCGGATCTATGGCCCCTGGATGCATCTGGATGGCCTGCCAAAGGGCCAGGTGGAGATCGAGGTGACCCTGAACAGCAACGATCATCATCCGCTTGAGGTGGAGGGCACGCCGGTAACGGCCCGGGCCGTGGTGGAGGTGGAATGACCGCAACGCTTTATGTCTGCACCACCTGCCGCGCGGGTGAGGTGCTGGAAGAGGATGCGCCCCGGCCCGGCGCGCTGCTGCACAGCGCATTGACCGAAGCGGGGGCACCTGACGCGGTCGAGATCGTCGGGGTGGCCTGTCTGTCCGCCTGTTCGCAGGGGGCAGCGGTGGCGCTGTCGGAGCCGGGCAAATGGACCTATGTCTATGGCCGTCTGACCCCGGCGGATGCCCCCGATATCCTGGCCGGTGCCGCTGCCTATGCCGCAAGTGCCGACGGGCTGGTGCCCTGGCGCGAGCGCCCCGTGATTTTCCGCAAGCAGAGCCTTGCGCGTGTTCCCCCCTTTACCCTGCCTTTGGAGGCTGCCGAATGAATGACCTGAGCAAAATTCCCGTGACCGTGATCACCGGGTTTCTGGGCGCTGGCAAGACCACGCTGATCCGCCATCTGATGACCAATTCGGGCGGGCGGCGGCTGGCTGTTCTGGTGAACGAGTTCGGGACCGTGGGGGTGGATGGCGACATCCTGAAATCCTGCGCGATCCCCGATTGCCCGGCAGAGAACATCGTGGAACTGGCCAATGGCTGCATCTGCTGCACGGTGGCGGATGATTTCATCCCCACCATCGAGGCGCTGATGGCGCTGCCCACGCGGCCCGATCACATCCTGATCGAAACCTCAGGTCTGGCGCTGCCGAAACCGCTGCTCAAGGCTTTCGACTGGCCCGCGATCCGTTCGAAGATCACGGTGGACGGGGTGATTGCCCTGGCCGATGCCGAAGCTGTGGCGGCGGGTCGTTTCGCCCCTGACGAGGCGGCGGTGGATGCGCAGAGGCTGGCCGATGACAGCCTGGATCACGAGACCCCGCTGTCCGAAGTTTTCGAGGATCAGATTGCCTGTGCGGATATCATCCTGATGTCCAAGGCCGATCTGGCCGGTGAGGAAGGCCTCGCCACGGCGCGCCGGATCATCGAGGCGGAAAGCCCCCGCCCGATCCGCATCCTGCCGATGACCGAAGGGGTGATCGACCCCAAGGTGGTGCTGGGCCTGAATGCCGCGGCCGAGGACGATCTGGCGGCCCGCCCGTCGCATCATGACGGGGCGGATGACCACGAGCATGATGATTTCGAGACCATTGTGGTGCCGATGCCCGAGGTCGAGGATGTGAACGCGCTGGTCGCGGCCATCGAAAGGCTGGCAACCGAACAGCACATCCTGCGGGTCAAGGGCTATGTCGCGGTGGCGGGCAAACCGATGCGCCTGCTGGTTCAGGCCGTGGGTGCGCGGGTGCGGCAGCAGTTCGACCGCCCCTGGGGCGCGGATGCGCGGCAGGGCCACCTGGTGGTGATCGCGGAGCACGACCACATCGACACCGCTGCCATCCGGGGTGTTCTGGGGGCCTGACACCATGCACGTCGTCTTTCGCGAAAGCCACGGGCTGGAGGACAGCGAAACCCCGTTTGATCCGGGCCAGACGCCTGCGGATCTGGTGGTGCTTTCGTTCTCCGACAGTGATCTCGGCGCTTTCGCGGCGGGCTGGCACCGGGGTGGCGGGCCTGAAGGCAAGCTGCCCACGCTGCGGCTCTGCAACCTTGTGGCGCTGCGGCACCCGGCGTCGGTGGACAATTACGTCGAACAGACGCTGACCGGGGCGAGGGGCATCCTGATCCGGCTGATCGGGGGCGAGAACTACTGGCCCTATGGCATCATGCAGGTGCAAGATTTCGCCCGGCGCAACGACATCGCGCTGGCGGTGTTGCCCGCGGACGGGCGCGAGGACCCGGCGCTGGACAGCTATTCGACGCTGCCGGTGTCGACCCTGCGGCGGTTGTCGCATCTCTGTGACGCGGGGGGGGCCGTGGCGGCGCAGGCGGCGCTGGCGCAGCTCGCGCTGGCCGCCGGGTTCTACGCAGGCCCTGTGCCGGGCAGCAAGACGGTGCCGGACTGCGGGATCTATGATCCGGAACAGGGCGTCATCCCCTTTGCCGATGTCACCGGCGACGTGGTCGCTGTCACCTTCTACCGCAGCTACCTGACTGCAGCCGATACCGCGCCGGTGGATGCGCTGATCATGGCGCTGCGCGACCGGGGGTTCACGGCTGTGGGTCTTTTTGTGCCCTCGCTAAAGGCCGAGGCCGGGCGCGCCTTTCTGGATCAGACGCTGGCGCGGCTGGGCCCATGTGCCATCGTCAACGCCACGGCTTTCTCCGGACGGGGGGAGGATGGCACAACGCCGCTGGATGGCCCCGGCTGCCCGGTGTTTCAGGTTGCGCTGTCGACGGCCCGTCAGAAGGAATGGGCCGAGGCCGAGCGGGGGCTGTCGCCTGCGGACCTTGCCATGCATGTGGTGCTGCCAGAGGTCGACGGGCGCATCTTTGTCGGCGTTGTCAGCTTCAAGGCGCCGGAAAAGAAGGACCCGCACCTGCAATTCTCGCGCTTTGCCCACCGGGCAAATGCCGAACGGATCCATGCGGTGGTGGACCGGGTGGCGGGCTGGCACCGGCTGGCGCGGAAACCGGCAAGGGACCGCAAGTTGGCGCTGGTCTTGTCCACCTATCCGGGCCGTGAAGATCAGATCGCTCATGCGGTCGGGCTGGACGCCCTGGCCTCGACCGAGGATATGCTGCTGACCCTGGCCGATGCGGGCTATGGCGTGGAACCTGCCATCGGCTTTGGCAAGTCATTGAACCAGAACACGATTTCCTGGCCTGTCGATGGTGACATGTCATATTTGACATGTCTTCCCGACACTCTCTTGAAGGATCTGAACACCGCATGGGGGCCGGTGGAAGATGACCCGCTTTACCGGGACGGGGCGTTTCATTTTCCCGCGCAGCGCTGCGGAAACGCGCTGGTCGCGCTGCAGCCTGAGCGGGGCAACATTGCGGCCCGCGATACGGATTATCACGATCTCGCCCGCATCCCGCGCCACTCCTACGTGGCCTTCTACCTCTGGCTGCGCGCCCAGGGCATCGATGCGCTGGTGCATATCGGCGCCCATGGCACGCTGGAATGGCTGCCGGGCAAGGCAGTGGCCCTGTCGGGGGACTGCTGGCCGGAAGTCCTGACCGGACCGATGCCGGTGATCTACCCGTTCATTGTCAATGATCCCGGCGAGGCTGCGCAAGCCAAGCGGCGCATCGGGGCAGTGACTCTCGGCCACCTGCCGCCGCCGATGAAAGAAAGCGAAACGCCGCAGGCGTTGTTGCAGCTTGAGCGTCTGCTGGATGAATATTCCACCGCCGATGGGCTGGACCCGGCGCGCCGCGACCGGCTGATCGACACCATCCGTTCAGAAGCGCGGGCCGCAGGGGTGGAGGATGATCTGGGCATGGACGATGCCACCAGCGCGGCGGAGGCCATCACCCGGATCGACCGCTTCGTCTGTGACATCAAGGAAAGCCAATATGGTGACGGGCTGCACATCTTTGGTGCCGGTGACGGCGAAAACGCAGGGCTGCTGGCCGCGCTTGACGGGCGGCGGGTCGCGGCCGGGCCCTCCGGTTCGCCCTATCGGGGGCGGTCCGATGTTTTGCCCACGGGGCGCAACCTCTACGCTGTGGACCCGCGCAGCGTGCCGACGCGCGCGGCCTACGCGCAAGGCGTCAAGCTGGCCGAAGAACTGATCCGCCGCCATCTGCAGGACCAGGGCGATTATCCGCGCGGTCTGGTTGTGGACCTCTGGGGCTCCGCCACCATGCGCACCGCCGGAGAAGAGCTTGCCATGGCGATGCATCTGGCCGGGCTGGCCCCGAAGTGGGACGAAGGGTCAGAGCGGGTATCGGGTTTCGAGGTGCTGCCGCTGACCCTGCTGAACCGACCCCGCATTGATGTGACCCTGCGCGTCTCGGGCCTGTTCCGGGATGTGTTTCCGGGCCTGTCGCAGCTGTTCGAGGCCGGCGCCGCCGCCCTGGCCGAGCGTGAAGAAGCGCCCGACATGAACCCCTATCTGACCCGCACGCCGCGTGTCTTTGGCCCCAAGCCGGGGCTGTATGGCATGAACATGGAAGCCGCGATGCTGGATTATTCCGACGAGGGGCGCGCGGCTGCGGGGGAAGCCTGGCTGAAAGCCTCCGAATGGTCCATCGACGCAAAGGGCGTGTCGCATCAGGACCGGGCTGCGCTGGAGGCGCGGTTGCAGGGCGCCGACGGTTTCGCCCATGTGCAAGACCTCAACGAAAGCGATCTGCTGCTGGCGTCGGATTATGCCAGCCACGAGGGTGGATTTGCCGCCGCCATGGCGCATCTGGGGGCGGTGCAGCCTGCGATGTACCATGTTGACAGCACCGTCATCGGCGCTCCCCGCGCGCGCACCATGGCCGAGGAGATTGCCCGCGTGGTGCGTGCCCGTGCCGCGAATCCGGACTGGGCCAGCGGCATGATGCGCCATGGTTTCAGGGGCGCGGCAGAGGTCACCGCAACGCTGGACAATCTGGCCGCCTTCGCGCATCTCACGCGGGCCGTGCCTGCGCATCTTTTCGACCTATATTTCGATGCGACGATGGGCCGGGAGGATTTGATGGAGTTTATGGAACGCGAAAACCCCAAGGCATTGGCAGAAATGCGCGCCCGTTTTGTGGCGCTGCGCGATGCGGGCCTGTGGGTCACACGGCGCAATTCGATTTCTGCCCAGATGGACGCAGCCGAATGACCGCGCCTGTGGTCAAGGGGTATTGCCCCGGTGCGCTGCGCCCGATGATGTCGGGCGACGGGCTGGTGGTGCGGGTGCGTCCTTTCAACGGACGTCTGCGCCGGGCACAGGCCGATGGCATCGCGACGCTGGCCGCCGCCCATGGCAACGGGCTGATCGACCTGTCGAGCCGGGGCAACCTGCAGATCAGGGGTGTGCGGGAGGACAGCCTTGCGGCGCTGATCGCCGGCCTGGCGGCGATGTCGCTGGTGGATGCGGATGCCGAGATCGAAAGCCGGCGCAATGTGCTGGTCACCCCTTTCTGGCAGACGGGTGAGGAAACAGAAGGCTTTGCCGCCGCGCTGACCGAGGCGCTGGCGCAGCCGGATGCGCCGCGGATTCCGGGCAAGTTCGGCTTTGCCGTGGATACGGGCCGCGCGCCGGTGTTGCAGACCGCTTCGGCAGATATCCGGCTGGAACGGGACGCGGGCGGTGGTCTGATCCTTGTTGCGGACGGGTTCGACAAGGGCAAGCCCGTCGCTTCCGGGACGGTCGTGGCTGAGGCCATGGCGCTGGCGCGGTGGTTCGTCGAGATGCGGGACGAGCACAGCCGCATGGCTGCGCTGCTGGCCGCTGGTGTCGCGCTGCCCGGCGGGTTCATCGTGCCGCGTCAGCGTCAGGATTACCTGCCGCGGCCAGGCTATACTCCGCTGGGGGCGATGGTTGGCCTTGCCTTTGGCCAGCTGGAGGTCAAGACATTGGCAAGTCTTGCCAAGCAGGGGGGCCTGAGAATGACCCCCTGGCGGATGCTGCTGGTGGAAAGCGCGCGCAAGCTGCCAAAGGTGCGCGGTGTGATCACCGACCCCGATGATCCGCTGCTGCGTGTGGTCGCCTGCACCGGCGCGCCGCGTTGTGCGCAGGGGTTGGCAAAGACCCGCTCCGTCGCGCGCAGCCTTGCGCCCCATGTCCCCCCCGACAGCCTGCTGCATATGTCGGGCTGTGCCAAGGGGTGCGCCCACGCCCGGCCTGCGCCGCTGACGGTGACGGCCACCAGGGATGGTTTCGACCTGATCCGCCAGGGACGCGCCGGCGATGCGCCGGAGGCAACCTCCCTCACTCCCGAAGACATTATCAAGGCGATCTGAATGCCCCACAGCTACATCACCGATGGCGCGGAGATTTACCGCCAGTCCTTTGCCACGATCCGGTCGGAGGCGGCGCTGTCGCGTTTCACGCCCGAGGAAGAGATCGTCGCGGTGCGCATGATCCATGCCGCCGGGATGGTCGGGCTGGAAGAACATGTCCGCTTTTCCCCCGGTATGGCGATTGCCGCCCGCGCGGCGCTGGAGGATGGCGCGCCGATCCTCTGCGACGCCTATATGGTCAGCGAGGGGATCACCCGCAAACGTCTGCCGCGCGAGAACGAGGTGATCTGCACCCTGCGCGATCCGCGTGTGCCGGAAATGGCCGCCGCGATGGCCAACACCCGCTCTGCCGCGGCGCTCGAACTCTGGCGGCCGCATCTGGCCGGGGCGCTGGTGGCCATCGGCAATGCGCCCACGGCGCTGTTTCACCTGCTGAACATGCTTGAAGATCCCGCTTGCCCGCGGCCGGCTGCGATCATCGGATGCCCTGTCGGCTTTATCGGTGCGGCGGAAAGCAAGGATGCCCTGATGGCCGACCTGCCGGTGCCGTCGATGATCGTACAGGGGCGGCTGGGCGGCTCGGCGATTACCGTCGCGGCGGTGAATGCGCTCGCCAGCAGGGTGGAATAGGCATGGGCAGGATCATCTGCGCGGGCCTCGGCCCCGGCGACCCCGAATTGATGAGCGTGAAGTCGGATCGGGTGATCCGGGGCGCCCACCATGTCGCCTATTTCCGCAAGAAGGGCCGCGCCGGACAGGCCCGGACCATCGTGCGCGAGATGCTGCGCGATGATGTGGTCGAATATCCGATGGAATATCCCGTCACCACCGAGCTGCGCTTTGACAGTGCGGAATATCGCGACCTGATGGTGGATTTCTACGCCGAATGGGCCGACCGACTGGCCGATCTGGCGCGCGATCACGAGGTGGTCGTGCTCTGTGAAGGCGATCCATTCTTCTACGGCTCCTTCATGCATCTGCACACGCGGCTTCAGGGCCGGGCGGAGGTCGAGGTGCTGCCGGCGATCCCTGGCATGGTGGGCTGCTGGAACGCGCTGGACATGCCCTTTACCTGGGGTGACGACGTGATGTCCGTCCTGATGGGCACGCTGCCGGATGCCGACCTGACGGCGCATATGGAGCGCGCGGATGCGCTGGTGATCATGAAAACCGGGCGCAACATGCCGCGGGTGCGCGCGGCTCTTGTCGCCACCGGACGGCTTGAGGATGCCTGGCTGGTGGAAAAAGGGACCATGGCGGGTCAGCGCGTTGTACGGCTGGCTGATGTGGGTGACGATGATTGCCCCTATTTCGCGATTGTGCTGGTGCATGGGCAGGGCCGCAGGCCGGAAGCCGAGGTGCCGACATGACGGGATGGGTTGCCATCGCGGGCCTTGGGCCGGGCCGGGACGATCTGGTCACACCGGAAGTGACGGCGATGCTGGCCGAGGCAACAGATGTGATCGGTTATATACCTTACGTGAATCGCGTGGCGCCCCGTGACGGGTTGACCCTGCATCCAACCGACAACCGGGTCGAGATTGACCGCGCCACCCATGCCCTGACGCTTGCCGCCGAGGGCCACCGCGTGGCAGTGGTGTCGGGCGGTGATCCGGGGGTTTTTGCCATGGCCTCTGCCGTCTTCGAGGCGCTGGAAGGCAAGCCTCAGTTCGCGGATGCCGACATTCGTGTGCTGCCCGGCATCACCGCGATGCTTGCCGCCGCTGCCCGCGCGGGTGCGCCCCTGGGGCATGACTTCTGTGCGATCAACCTCAGCGACAACCTCAAGCCCTGGTCGGTGATCGAACGCCGCCTTAGGCTGGCCGCGCAGGCCGATTTTGCCATGGCCTTCTACAATCCGCGTTCCAGGTCGCGACCCCACCAGTTCGGCGATGCCCTGGCAATCCTGCGTGAGGAATGCGCACCGCAACGGCTGGTGACCTTTGCCCGCGCGATCAGCCGTCCGGACGAGGCGCTGAACACCGTTACCCTGGCCGAGGCGACGGCAGAGATGGCCGATATGCAGACCGTGGTGCTGCTGGGCAATTCGCAGACGCGGGTTGTCGGGCGCTATGTCTATACGCCGCGTTCGGCCACATGAGCCAGCCAGGACATCACCTGCGCCACGTCATGCGCGATGGTGTTGCCGGGCAGGGCGGGCCTCTGGGCCATGATCACGGGCAGGCCCAGGGCGCGGGCCGCGTCAAGCTTGGCGCGCGCGCCGCTGCCGCCGGCATTCTTGCAGACCACATGGGTGATCGCGTGGTCGCGCAGCAGTGCGGTGTCTGTCGCCAGCGCAAAGGGGCCACGCGCCAGGATCACGGCGGTATCCGGCAGCGGCAGCGGGGCCTTGGGCGCGTCGACAAGGCGCAGCAGGTAATGGTGCTGCGGCCAGGCCGCAAAAAGGCCGATCTGCTGCTTGCCAATCGCCAGAAACACGCGGGACGGTCGGTGCGGCAGGGCGGCGGGCAGGTCTTCGACTGTCGCGACCTGCTGCCAGTCATCGCCCGGCCCGGCCTGCCAGGGCGGACGTTCCAGCCGGATCAGCGGTGTCTGCGTCGCGGTGCAGGCGGCATGGGCATTGCGGCTCATTCCCGCGGCAAAGGGATGGGTGGCGTCGATCACATGGGTGATGCCCTTGTCACGCAGGTATCGCGTCAGCCCCGGCACACCACCGAAACCGCCCGTGCGCTGCGGCAGCGGTTGCGCGGCCGGGGATTGCGTGCGTCCGGCATAGGAGAACGTGGCGTTCATCCCGGCCTCGGCCAGTTGTCTGGCCATCTGGCTGGCCTCGGTTGTGCCGCCCAGCAAAAGGATGTGCATGATGGGTGACCCGTGGCTCAGCATCGTTGGAATGCCGCACGATAGCGCAGCGCAGCTGCCACCCGCAAGTCGGGCTGCGATCGACGCCGCCGAGGTGATCTTTGGCGGGCCCCGGCACCTTGATCTGGTAAACGCAGGAGACAGGGGAGCGCCCTGGCCGGTGCCGTTTTCGGTCGAGCCGGTACTGGCGGCCAAGGGGCGGCGGGTTGTCGTGCTGGCCTCTGGCGATCCGTTCTGGTTCGGGGCGGGCGGCAGTCTGTCGGCGCATCTGGACCCCGGCGAATGGTGCGTGCTGCCCGCGCCCTCGACGTTTTCATGGGTAGCAGGCGCGCTGGGCTGGCGGTTGGAGGATGTGACCTGCCACGGCCTTCATGCCGCGCCGCTTGCGCAATTGCGTGCGGTGCTGGCACCCGAGGCGCGGTTCATCTGCCTGTTGCGTGACGGTACGGCTCCTGCCGAACTGGCGCAATGGCTGACCCATGAAGGCGCGGGACAGGCCCGGATCTATGTCTGTGAACGCATGGGCGGCGCCGATCAGCGGGTACGGGAAACCACGGCGCAGGCCTATGACCTGGCCGATGTTGCGGCCCCTGTGGCTGTCGCAGTGGCGCTGCCTGCCGGGGTGGGCCTGCCCCGCAGTTCCGGCCTGCCGGATGATCTTTTTGCCCATGACGGCCAGATCACCAAGCGGCCCGTGCGGGCCCTGACCCTGTCCGCACTGGCCCCGCGTCCGGGAGAGGTTCTGTGGGACATCGGCGCCGGGTCCGGCTCCATCTCGGTCGAATGGTGCCTGGCGGGGGGGCTGGCGGTTGCCTTCGAACAGCATGCGGCGCGGGCTGACAATATCATCCGCAACGCCGGGCAGTTCGGGCTTTCCCATCGCCTGACGGTGCATCACGGGGATGCGCGCGCACTGATCGCGGACCGCCCGGCGCCGGATGCGGTGTTCGTAGGGGGCGGCGGCAGTGACGCATTGTTCGGGGCGCTGCTCGACACTTTGCCCAGGGGCACGCGACTGGTCGCAAATGGGGTCACGCTGGAGACCGAGGCGCGGCTCGCCCGTCTGCATGGCGAAAGGGGCGGCAGTCTGCTGCGGATCGAACTGGCGGAGGCGGCACCGCTGGGCCGTCTGCGCGGCTGGCAGGCCGCGCGCCCGGTGGTGCAATGGAGCGTGGTCCTGTGAGGGTTGTCGGCATAGGGTTTCGCGCGGCGGCCGATCTGGCCAGCCTTCAGGATGCGTTGCAGCAGGTTCTGGATGCGGCGGGGGGCGGCGGCATCGACGCGGTGGTGACCGAAGCCGCCAAGGCGCGGGAGAAAGTGTTTCGCGAGTTCGCGCAGGTGCTGGGCCTGCCCGGTCTGGGCATTACGGCGCAGGACCTGGGCCAGATGATCACCCCGACGCAATCGGAGCGGATTCAGGACCGGTTCGGCACCGGATCGCTGGCAGAGGCCGCGGCGCTGGCCGCAGCAGGGCCAGAGGCGCGGCTGGTTGCGCAACGGGTCGTGTCGGGCGATGGTATGGCCACGGCGGCCCTTGCTGAAAGTTGAGAAGGAAAACATGACAGTTCATTTCATCGGCGCAGGCCCTGGCGCGCCTGACCTGATCACATTGCGGGGGCGCGACCTGATCGCGGCCTGCCCCGTGTGCCTTTATGCCGGGTCGCTGGTGCCCGAGGCCTTGCTGGCGCATTGCCCCGACGGGGCGAGGATCGTGAACACCGCACGGATGTCGCTGGACGAGATCGTCGCGGAAATTGCCGCTGCCCATGCGGCGGGCCATGACGTCGCGCGGCTGCATTCCGGCGACCTGTCGGTCTGGTCCGCGATGGGCGAGCAGCTGCGCCGGTTGCGGGCGCTGGATATTCCCTATGACGTGACACCCGGCGTGCCGTCCTTTGCCGCCGCCGCTGCGGCGCTGAATGCGGAGCTGACCCTGCCGGGTGTCGTGCAATCGGTGGTGCTGACGCGCACTTCGGGCCGTGCGACCGCGATGCCGGAGGGCGAAACGCTGGAGAATTTTGCGCGCACCGGCGCGACGCTTGCAATCCACCTGTCGGTTCATGTGCTGGAAAAGGTGGTGGCTGACCTGACACCGCATTATGGCGCGGAATGTCCGGTGGCCGTGGTCTGGCGTGCAAGCTGGCCGGATCAGCGGGTGGTCAAGGCCACCCTTGCCACTTTGCAGACCGCCATCGGCGAAGAGATGGAGCGCACGGCGCTGATCCTCGTGGGCCATGCGATCGGGGCAGAGGATTTCGGCGAGAGCAGGCTTTACGCCGGCGACTACGACCGCCGGTTCCGGCCTATTGGCACCGATCCGCGTTTTCCGGAGACGGCGGAATGATCCCGCCCGGGCTGATGATCTCTGCCCCCTCCTCGGGGACGGGCAAGACCACGCTGATGCTGGGTCTGCTGGCGGCATTCCGGGCGCAGGGGCTGAACGTGCAACCGTTCAAGAGCGGGCCGGACTACATTGATCCCGCATTCCATACGGCGGCGTCTGGTCTGGCCTCCTTCAACCTTGACAGTTGGTCGATGGAGCGCGCCGTCATCGACGGGCTGGTGGGCAACGCCACCGGGGCGGACCTGATCCTGGCCGAAGGGTCGATGGGGCTGTTCGACGGCGTGGCCATTCCCGGGGCCTGCGGCAACGGGGCCAGCGCCGACATTGCGGCGCATATGGGCTGGCCCGTGGTGCTGGTCCTGGATGTCTCCGGGGCGGCGCAATCCGTCGCGGCCACTGCACGCGGGTTTCGCGACATGCGGCCGGATGTGACCCTGGCAGGCGTGGTACTGAACCGCGTCGCCTCGCCCCGGCATGATACGCTGGTGCGCGCGGGCATGGAGCAGGTGGGCATCCGGGTGCTGGGCTCCCTGCCCCGGCAGAACGGGGTCGAACTGCCCGAAAGGCACCTGGGGCTGGTACAGGCAGGCGAGCAGGAAAACCTGCCGCAGATTCTGGCCGATGCCGCTGCATTCATTTCCGAACATGTTGATCTGGCGGCCCTGCGCGCAGCGGCGGCAGGCACATTGTCGAAGGCGCCACCACCGGCACAAATCGTCCCGCCGGGACAGAGAATTGCACTGGCGCAGGACAATGCATTCGCTTTTGTCTATCCGCATCTGCTGGCCGGTTGGCGCGCCGCCGGGGCCGAGGTGATACCCTTCTCGCCGCTGGCGGATGAGGCACCGGACAGCGGTGCCGATGTCTGCTGGTTGCCGGGCGGATATCCCGAATTGCACGCGGGCAAGCTGGCCGCGGCAGAGAGATTTCGCGCGGGCCTGATCGAGTTTGCGCAGACCAGGCCGGTCCATGGCGAATGCGGTGGCTATATGGCCATGGGGGCCGGGCTGGTGGACAAGGACGGCATTCGCCACCGTATGGTCGGGTTGCTGGGGCTGGAAACATCCTTTGCCAAGCGGAAGATGCACCTCGGCTACCGAAAGGCCGAGCTGAACGCGGCCATTCCCGGCCAGACCATACGGGGGCGTCTGCGTGGGCATGAGTTTCACTATGCCACCATCCTCGAAGAGCCCGACGCGCCATTGGCCCGGATCACCGACAGCAACGATCTGGAGGTGCCGGAAACCGGATCGGTGCGCCGGTTCGAGGGGGGCGGCGTTGCGACAGGTACGTTCTTTCACATGATCGGTGACGGCTGATGAGCGGTTTTGTTTCTTTTGTCTCTTCCGGCCCCGGTGATCCGGAACTGCTGACCGTCAAGGCGGTGGACCGGCTGCAAAAGGCCGAGGTGGTATTGTTCGACGACCTCAGTTCGGGGCCGATTCTGGAACATGCCAATGCTGATGCCGATCTGATCGGCGTGGGCAAACGCGCCGGACGGGCCTCGCCCAAGCAGGATCATGTCAGCCGGGTTCTGGTGGACCACGCTGCCGCAGGCATGCGTGTCGTGCGGCTCAAATCCGGCGACAGCGGCATGTTTGGCCGGCTGGAGGAGGAAATCACCGCCCTGCGTGCTGCCGACATCCCGTTCGAGATCATACCCGGTGTCACCTCGGCCTCTGCCGGGGCTGCGGTTGCGGGCATCCCGCTGACCCGGCGGCTGACGGCGCGGCGGGTGCAGTTCATCACCGGTGCGGATGTGACCGGCGAACTGCCGCCCGATGTGAACATGGCGGCCCTGGCCGATCCGCTGGCCACGACGGTGATCTACATGGGCAAGCGGACCTTTCCGGGTCTGGCGGCGCGCCTGCTGGAGCACGGGCTGTCCCCCGATACCCCCGCCCTGCTGGCCGAGGCGGTGTCGACGCCGGCGGAAAAGCTGCAGTGGTTCACCATCGCGACACTTGTGGCCTATCTGGAGACGACCACCAGCACCACGCCCGCGCTGATCTATTACGGCGCGCTGGCGGAGCCGGGGTTGTGACGGTGTTTGTCTGCGGTTCCTGTCCGGAAGGCACGGGTTTCGTCGAGATGATGCGCCGTGGCCTGCCGGAAGAGGAGGTGAAGCAGATCGACTGCATGTCCGGCTGTACCCGGCCGCAGACCGTTGCCTTTCGGGTGACGGGCAAGGTGGCCTATCTGTTTGGCGACATCACGGCGGATGATCTGGGGGATCTGCAACGGTTTGCGGCACTATATGCGGCATCATCCGATGGCACCTTTGCCGATGCTCGGGTGCTGGGCGGGTTGCGGATGAAAGCCATCGCGCGGATTCCGGGATGAGCGGGTTGCACCTGACCCTGATCGGTATCGGCACCGGCAACCCCGAGCATCTGACGTTGCAGGCCATCCGGGCGATCAACGCGCAGGACCTGATCCTGATCCCGCGCAAGGGGCCGGGCAAGGATGACCTTGCAGAGCTGCGCCGCGCCATCTGCGACGAGGTTTTGGAAAACGAGGCCACGCGCATCGTGGAATTCGACCTGCCGGTCCGCAACGCGGCAACAGCGGATTACCGGCGTCGGGTGGATGATTGGCATGACGCGATTGCCGAGGCCTGGCGCGGGGCGATGGCGGAGCAACCGGAGGCGGCGCGGGTGGCGCTGCTGGTCTGGGGCGATCCGTCGCTTTACGACAGCACCCTGCGTATTGCTGCGCGGCTGGACCCGCCACCGCAGGTCGAGGTGATCCCCGGGATCACGTCACTGCAGGCGCTGACAGCGGCCCATGCCATTCCGGTCAACGAGATCGGGGCGCCTTTTGTCGTGACGACGGGACGGCGCTTGCGGGACGCGGGCTGGCCTGAAGGGATCGACACGCTGGTGGTAATGCTGGACGGAACCTGCGCTTTTGCCGATATCGACGCCGGAGGGGTGCATATCTGGTGGGGCGGATACGTCGGCATGCCGGAGCAGATCATTTGCGAAGGCCCGCTGGCCGAGGTCGCGGCGCGGATCGTTCAGATGCGGGCCGAGGCGCGGGCGCGGCATGGGTGGATCATGGATATCTACATCCTGCGCAGGGATCATAGCGTCTGACGAAATACCTGAAGCATCATGCATCACGTAACGCGTTGAAATCTCTGATTTCAGGCAGCGTTACGTGATTCAGGTTTTTCGCATGACGCTTTAGTCCGATGGGTCGACCTTGCCCCGCATGGCCTTGACCTCTCCCCGGACCTTTTTCGATTTCAGGCGGCGCTTCTTTGATCCCAGCGTCGGGCGTGTGGGGATGCGGCGCTTGGGCGGTGTCAGGGCCTTTTTGATCAGCTCGGCCAGACGGTCGCGGGCAATATCCCTGTTCCGGGCCTGACTGCGGGTTTCATCGCATTGCAGGATCAGCGCGCCCTCGTTCGTCCAGCGGCGCCCGGCAAGACGGCGCAGGCGCGCTTTCACGGGGCCGGTCAGGGAGGGCGAAGTTGCCGCCTCGAAACGCAGTTCGACGGCGGTTGCCACCTTGTTGACGTTTTGGCCGCCCGGGCCTGAGGCACGCACGAAATTCTCCGTGAGCTCCCAGTCCTGAATGGCGATGGTATCCGTGATCCTCAGCATTTTCGTATCTTTGCATCTGGCGTGGGCGAATTGAACATGAAAAGGGCCGCCCCGGTCGGAGCGGCCCAATTGTCGGTTTGGCGAATGGTTTCAGGAGGTGGGTCGGTTAGACCATCTGTCCACTCGGGATTTCAGCTGCCAGGGGCTGCCCTAGCAGGAGGTCCTCCAAGCTGTTCCGACACCTCGCTCCAATACCTTTCTTGACACTGGATCACCTCCTTTACATTTGTTGAACTCAACCTCAGGTTTGCACAGGTTTTTCAAAACGCAAAGAGATTTTTTGCAGCAGGCGTGATCCTGCGCTGCGGCTGCGCCGCGCGTGATTCATTTTTAGGCATGGGGGAGGTTATCCCCCATGCCTGCTGAGTATTTCCGGAACTAAGAAGCCAGGTCAGGCCGACCGCGTCAGCCGCGCGGTGATGATCCGGAACGGGATCAGCGCGATCAGCGCGATGGAGAGCTTTACCGACCAATCCGCAATCGCGAGCGAGACCCAGAGCGGGGCCATGGGACCAACGCCAAGAAGTGGCAGCGTTTCCGCCGCCCAGGAGACATCCGTGGCCGGGTGGATAAAGCTGAGGCTGCCTGCGAAGGCGATGGAAAAGAACAGCGCGGTGTCGATGCTGCTGCCGACCAGCGTGCTGACCAGCGGCGCGCGCCACCACTTGCCACCACGCAGGGCGGCGAAGACCGAGACGTCGATCAGCTGTGCCACAAGGAATGCGACGCCGGAGCCGGTGGCGATGCGCAGCGTGACCAGCGGGCCGAATTCACCCATGATCTGCGTGCCGATCAGCGAGCAGACAAGGCCCACCACGAAACCCACCATGACGATGCGGCGGGCGGCGGAAGCACCATAGACGCGGTTCATGATGTCGGTGACCAGGAAGGCCAGCGGATAGGTGAAGGCGCCCCATGTCAGCCATTGGCCGAACAGGAACTGGACCAGGATATTGGAGGCCACGACGATGGCGGCCATGGCAAGGATGCCGGGGAGAAATGTGCGTGTCATGTTTGAACCGTTTTTTGCAAGGGTGCGGCGACTTGGCCCGTGGAGCATCCCCGGACAGGGCGGCTTTAGTGGCATAGCGGCGTGCTTGCAAGTTATTTGGTCAGAACGAATTCGACGATCTGGGTCCGCTGGATGCGCAGGAAGTTGTCGTCGGAGATCATCGTGATCCGTGTGTTTCCCGCCGGATCGCGCCAGAGGCTCAGGGATTCCAGGTTGTCGAACCGTCCGGGCAGGGTGGTGAGCAGCGTGGTTTCACCCAGGCCGGGGGCTGCAAGGTCGAAGCGGCGGATACGGGTGCGGAAGCCCAGTGGCGTCACGGTGCGTTCGGCCAGATAGAGCAGTCCATCCGCATCGAAATCCGCGCCGACCGGCAGGAAGGGGCCGCGCCGGGGGATATGCCCGGTCACGCGCCAGCGCCTGCCGTCAAATCGGTAGATGGGGAAACCTTCGCGTTCTGAACCTCTGTTTTCCGGAATGGCGAAGAGGCTGCCATCGCGATGGACTGCCAGTGCTTCGAGCCCGTTGTTGCGGGGAAATCCTGCGAAATCCGGGTGATCGGGCAGACGGCCCGCCGCCCCGGTTTGCAGGTTCACGCGCCCGACCCGATGATCATGTTCAAAGGAGACATAGGCGGCGCCATCCGCCGAAATCGCCAGACCTTCGGAATCGGCGGCGTTGTTGCGGAGGGGCTTACCGCTGAGGTACGCCAGCGGTTTGCGGCTGAGGGTCTGGATGGCGGTAATCTGTCCCGCGCGGCGGATCAGCCTGACACGGACCAGGCTGGACCGGTCCGTCACCAGATAGGCAGTGTTGCCATCCGCGCCGATCTCCATCCCGGAAAAGCCGCCGAACCAGGGGTCCGGCAGGGACCAAAGGACATTGGACGTCAGGCGCAGCCCCTCGGCCTGTGCGAGGGATGCACAGGCCAAGGCCGCCGCGATGGACAGAATCAGTTTTCGAGGACGGATTTGCATTGTGCCGGCAGGTCGGCCAGCACCAGTTCACGCCGTTTTTTCGGGGGCGGTGCGTCCGGGTCGGCCTTCTTGGGCGGTGGCGGGTTCAGGATGTTCTGCTGCCACTGCACCGCATCGGCACAGCCGTCACCGGCTGGCGGTGGCGTCTGATTGACACAGCCGCGCGCGCCTTTGGGACAGGCGAGGCGGACGTGAAAATGATAGTGGTGTCCGTACCAGGGGCGGATCTTGCGCAGATAGCCCCGGTCGCCCTTTTCATCGGCGCACATCTGCACCTTGGCACCGGGGAAGACAAAGATCCGTTCGACGCGGGGGTCCTTGGCGGCGGCCTTGATGATATTGTGGTGGGCCTGTGTCCAGGAACCGTTCACATAGGCCCCTTCCGCACGTCGCAGGGAGACGGAGGAGATGCTTTCGCGCTGTTGGCGGCTGAGGCCCAGCGATTTGGGTGGCAGCATCCAGATGTCGGCATCCAGGCCGATCTGGTGGCTGCGGTGTCCGGTCAGCATCGGGCCGCCGCGTGGCTGGCTCATGTCACCGACATAGAGCCCGGCCCAGCCCGGCTGCGTCGCGGCATAGGCGGAGAGTTTCTTGACCATGTCGATGGTTTCGGGGTGCGCCCAGTTGCGGTTGCGCGACAGGCGCATGGCCTGCCAGGTCGGCCCGGTTTCGGGCAGTTCCACGCCGCCGGCCAGGCATCCCTTGGCATAGCTGCCGTAAGCAGCGGGCGATTGCGTGGAGGCAAAGCTCTTTGCGCCGAAAAGCCGTTTCGCCTCGACATTGGACAGGGCACCGCCGGAGGAACCGATGGTCGGCAGCGCTTCGCGGTTGCCGCTGATGTCGCGCGATCCGCCACCGCATGAGGCGAGGGCAAAGGCAATGGCGGCGGTTCCGAGGATGCGGGTCAGGATCATTTCGAGAAATCTCCGTTTGGCTTGACCCATGCTAACAGGATCAGCCCGATGATGAACAGCCCCACCACGGGCGTAATGCCCAGCCGCTGGCTGTCGGTCACATCGCTCATCACCGCAATCAGCATTGGCGCAAGAAAGGAGGTGGCCTTGCCCGACAGCGCATAGAGGCCGAAGCTTTCGGTCATGCGGTCGGGGTTGCCCTGACGGGTCAGCATGTTGCGTGATGACGCCTGCAATGCACCGCCCGCCGCGCCGATCAGCGCACCGGCGAGATAGAAGGTGATGTCGGGCAGCGCGGATCCGACGCCCACGTCGATGCCCATCACGGATGTCGGGGTGAGCGAGATGATCAGGATGGCGGTCAGGATCAGCGTCACACAGCAGAAGATGATGACAGGCATCGGCCCGACGCGCCGGTCCACGCGTCCGCCGATCCAGCAGAATACCGCGCCCGAGATGGCGGCGAGAATGCCGAAGATGCCGATGTCGATAATGCTCCAGTTCAAGACCCCCAGCGCGTAGATGCCGCCGAAGGTGTACATGCCGTTCAGCGCATCGCGGTAGAACATGGAGGAACCGAGGTAGGCCATCAGCGACGGATGGCGCGGCAGGTTGCGCAGGGTGCGCGCCAGGTCCGACAGCCCCTTGCCCAGTTCATAACGCACCGGGTTCGGTTTCGGGATGTCGCGCGTATAGAGGAAGAAGGGGATCATGAAGAGCACGTACCAGATGGCTGTCAGCGGTCCGACGATACGGGTATCGGCCTTTGTCGCGGTGTCGAGGCCAAAGAGCGGTGCCATGCCCGCCATCGTCTTGCCGCTGTCGCCTGCCTGGAACAGGGCGATCATCAGCATCAGCGCCACTACCCCGCCGACATAGCCGAATGCCCAGCCGGAGCCGGAAATGCGCCCGCGCTCACCGGGGTCCGGGTCAAGCTCCGGCAGGTAGGAATTGGTGAAGATCGTGGCAAACTCCATCCCGATCAGGCCGATGCCGAAAAAGAACAGGGCCCAGAGGATCGAGAAATCCTGCGGTGCCGTCCACCACAGGCCGACCGAGCCAATCACGTAAAGTGCCGAAAAGAGCCAGATCCACGGCATGCGCTTGCCCGAACTATCCGCTACCGCACCCAGGACCGGGGCCAGCAGGGCGATCAGGATGCCTGTCGCGGTCAGACCGTAGCCCCAATAGGCCTGGGCCTGCGCCTTTGCCACATCCAGCGCCATGCCGTCTGCAACAAGGGCGGCTGTCGCGGTCTGCGCGAAATAGGGGCCAAAGATGAAGGTCAGCATCAGCGTATTGTAGGGTTGGCTGGCCCAGTCGAAGAAATACCAGCCCCAAATGCGTTTACGCGCTGTGATCGTCGCCATGTAGCCCCCCGCTTCCGTTGCGGAAGGGTAGAGCAGGAAGGCGCATCTTTCGCAAGAATTGCTTTTGGCCGGGCCGGCTTTGCGGAGTTGCGGATTCGGTGTGCGGCTGATCAGCCGCGCCCGGAAAACCGGCTATGGATGGGCTGGCATGACATCGGGCATCGGGGGCCAGGGGCGCAGTGCCTCGGTCTTGCACCATTCGCTGATCCAATAGGGCATTTCGGGCGAGACGGCTTCCTGACCCATCGCCTCCAGCACCCGTTGCGGGGGGATGATGCTGTTCCTGTCCGTCACGGCAGCCCGGTACAGAACATGGCTTGCGCATTCGCCGTTGGTTTTCCACATGCTCTGTTCGAGGTAGATGAACTTGTCGTCCCAGCACAGGGCGCGGCTGCGCATTTCGAACTTTTCGAAGCCGTGGATGCGCCGCCGGAAACGGGTCGACGATCCGGCCATTGTCAGGCCCCAGCGCTCGCGCCGTAAAACGTCGATCAGCCCGCCCCGCTGCGCCATGGCAATGCGTCCGATGTCATAAAGCGACAGGGCGCGGCCGTTGTTCAGCTCCAGCCAGAAATCCAGATCGTGCGGCCAGCACATATGCTGGCTGATGTGGGCCTCCGTCAGGGTTGCGAGGGGCGGCTGGCGCCGCGCTTTCAACACATGCCAGATGACGCGGACAAATGGGAACATGGGCAGACTCCTTTGCCCGACAGGTGCAACAATGCCGACAAGGGTCAACCATGAACCTTGCGGCACTCTTGTGTATTTGTGCGTCTGTGCTTACCTCTGCGGCAATCGCAAGAAAGGGCCGCCCATGACGTCGTTGTTCCAGATCCTGATGTTGCTGCTGAACATCGTCTATTTCATCGTCATCGCGCATGTGATCATGTCGTGGCTGATCAATTTCCAGGTGCTGAACCTGCGTCAGCCGCTGGTGGCGCAGATATGGGACGGCCTCAACCGGCTGCTGGAACCGGTCTATTCCCGTGTGCGGCAGATCATTCCCCCGATGGGCGGGCTCGACCTTGCGCCGCTGATCGTGCTGATCGCGGTTGCCGTGCTTCGCATCGTCCTGGTGAACAATGCGCCGATGTTCTACTGAACCGCATTTTAGCTGACTGCCGGGCCTATAGCGCCCGACCTTAAGCCTGAGACACGAATACCCTGCCACGCCTGCGGCGCTCTCGGGACATTCGTGTCACGATGATTCAGATAAAAGGTCGGGCGCTTTAAACGGGGTTGTTCCCCCCGGGCCGCTGTGGGATTCTGCGTGGCATAACAGTTTATCCGACAGGGTTTTTCATGACCGCCACCGCATCGGGCGCGACCGCGCTGCTACGTGACGTATTCGGCTTTGATGCCTTTCGCCCCGGCCAGCAGGAGATCGTCGAGGCGGTAACAGCGGGTGAGAACGTGCTGGCGATCATGCCCACGGGTGGCGGGAAATCCCTGTGTTTCCAGATGCCTGCCCTGCTGCGCAACGGGGTGACGGTGGTCATCTCGCCCCTGATCGCGCTGATGCGCGATCAGGTCCGCGCCTTGCAGGAGGCGGGTGTGGGCGCAGGCGCCCTGACCAGCGGCAACACCCCTGACGAGACCGATGCCGTCTGGGAGGGGCTGGAGGCCGGAACGCTGAGGCTGCTCTACATGGCGCCCGAGCGGTTGGCGGCCGGATCGGTGACCGGCATGCTGCGCCGGGTCGGCGTCAACCTGATTGCGGTGGATGAAGCGCATTGCGTCAGCCAATGGGGCCATGACTTTCGCCCCGACTACCTGCGCATCGGAGAGCTGCGCCGGGCGCTGGATGTGCCGCTGGCAGCCTTCACCGCCACGGCAGATGCCGAGACCCAGACAGAGATCGTGCAAAAGCTGTTTGACGGGCAGGCTCCGCGCGCCTTCCTGCGGGGGTTCGATCGCCCCAACATCCACTTGACCTTTGCCGCCAAGAACAAGCCGCGTGACCAGATCCTGAACTTTGCCGCGGCCCGGCCGGGTCAATCCGGCATCGTCTATTGCGGCACGCGGGCCAAGACCGAAGGCATTGCAAGGGCGCTGCGCGAGGCGGGGCAGAAAGCGATCCATTATCATGGCGGGATGGAGGCCGAGGACCGGCGCATCGCAGAGCGACAGTTCCAGCAGGAAGACGGCTTGATCGTCTGTGCCACGGTGGCCTTTGGCATGGGCGTGGACAAGCCGGATATCCGCTGGGTGGCCCATGCCGACCTTCCCAAGTCGATCGAGGCCTATTACCAGGAAATCGGCCGTGCAGGCCGCGACGGCGCCCCGGCGGAAACGCTGACCCTGTTCGGCCCCGATGACATCCGACTGCGCCGCTCCCAGATCGACGAGGGGCTGGCCCCGCCCGAACGCCGCGCGGCGGACCATGCGCGGCTGAACGCCCTCCTGGGTCTGGCCGAGGCGCTGACCTGTCGGCGCAAGCAGTTGCTGGCCTATTTTGATGAACATGAGGTAACCTGCGGGCGCTGCGACCTTTGCGACACGCCTGCAGAGGTCTTTGACGGCACCACGGCGGTGCGCAAGGCGCTGTCTGCAATCCTGCGCACCGAAGAATGGTTCGGCGCGGGCCATCTGATCGACATCCTTCTGGGGGTCGAGACCGACAAGGTAAAGGCGCGCGGCCACGACGGCCTGCCGACATTCGGTGTGGGCGGGGAATATGACCGCCGCCAGTGGCAGGCCGTGTTCCGGCAGATGATGGGCCACGACTTGATCCGACCCGACCCGGAACGCCACGGTGCGTTGCGCATGACCGACGCTGCGCTGCCAATCCTGCGCGGCGAAGCGGAGATCAGCCTGCGCCGTGACACGATCAAGGCTGCCGGTGGGTCACGCCGCCCGGCGGTCAAGGCGATGGTCAGCGAAGAGGATGCGCCGCTGCTCTCTGCGCTCAAGGCCAAGCGGCGCGCGCTGGCTGAAGCGGCCAAGGTGCCTGCCTATATCATCTTTACCGACCGTACCCTGATCGAAATGGCCGAGACGCGCCCCCGCGACCTGGACGGGATGGCGCGCATCGGCGGGGTCGGGGCCAAGAAGCTGGAGAACTACGGCGCGGATTTCCTGCGCGTCATCAACGGCGAGGCCGAAGCGATGCACCCCACCCGGCGCAAGCTGGCGGGCCGCTCGGCGGGATCGGTCTATGACCGGTTGCTGGAAGTGCAGGCGGATCTGGCGCGCGGCGAAGGGGGCACGGAAAAACCATTAAGCTGTTCGGCATCCCTGCTGGCCAAGGTGGCGCAGATGCACAACGCCGATGACGCAGCGCTGGAGCGTTTGCTGGGCGAACGCCGCGCCGAACGGTTCGGCGCGGCGTTCCTGGATATTCTTTCGGAACGATAGCGTGGTTTCAGGCGGCCGGGGTTTCGGCTGCCAGCGCCTCTTCGTGCTTTTGCAGGGCCGCAGCTGATGGTCGTGCCTGACACCGCTCGATCCATTGCCGCACGGCAGGGATATCAGGGGCCATCTGCGGTGCAAAGGTGAAGGCCGAGACCATGATAAGATCGGCTGCGGTAAAGCGGTCGCCCAACAGGAAAGGTCGGTCCGCCAGCGCTTCTGCCAGCTGTTGACCCATCTCGGTCAGCCCCCGGAACGTTGCGAAGTAGGCGGGATGATCGATTTCGGCGAACTTGCCCACCAGAACCGGTTCGACGACATTGCCGTAATAGGCCAGCCAGCTGAGGTATTCGCCGCGCCGGGGGTCGCCGATGGGAATGCCCATCGGGCTGTCGAACAGATCAGTGAGATAGAGCATGATTGCATTGCTTTCACGGATCGCCGTGCCGTCGTGAACCAGAAGAGGAACCTTGCCCTCGGGATGCGGATTGGCCGGGTCCGGTTCGCCGATGTTGCCCTGGCGGATCAGCCCGACGACACGAACCTCGACCTGATCGATCACTTCCATTTCCATCAGCAGGCGGATGATGCGGGATGAGCGGGTATTGGGACCGTGGTAGAGGGTCAGCATGGATTTGTCCTTTCACATTGCGGGATGTGAACACCCTAGCCGAGGATAGCGACAATTTCTGTCAGCAGGCGCGGGCCTGAGCGGGGTGCGGTCAAAAGTGCATCTGGCATTCTGGACCTTTCCGGGCCTGCGCGATAGGTCGGTGGCACATCAAGGGGAGTGGACCGATGCTGGTGGTGATTTCGCCTGCCAAGAGACTGGACTGGGACGCGCGCGAAGTGGCGATGACACAGCCCGATTTTCAGGAGGATGCCGTGCGGCTGGCCAGGACCGCGCGCAACCTGACGCTGGGCAAGCTGAAGGGCCTGATGGACCTGTCGGACGACCTCGCGCGGCTGAACCGGGACCGGTTCCAGGCCTTCGAAGAGGCCCCGGCAGCGGATGTCACGCGCCCTGCGGCGCTGGCCTTTGCCGGCGATACCTATCAGGGGCTTGAGGCCGGCAGCCTTGATGCGGAGGAAATGACCTGGGCGCAGGACCATTTGCGCATCCTGTCCGGGCTTTACGGGGTCCTGCGCCCGCTGGATGCCATCCAGCCTTACCGTCTGGAAATGGGCAGCAGGCTGAAGACGCGGCGTGGGACCAACCTTTATGACTATTGGCGTGATACGCTTTCAAAGGCGTTGAACGCCCAGGCACAGGCCATCGGCAGCGAGGTGCTGATCAATTGCGCCAGCCAGGAATATTTTGGCGCGGTTGCGCCCAGGGCCCTGAAACTGCGGGTGATCACGCCGCAATTCATGGAAGACAAGGGTGACGGCAAAGGGCCGAAGATCGTCAGCTTCTTCGCCAAGAAGGCGCGCGGGGCGATGGCCCGTTTCATTGTTCAGAACCGCCTGACCGACCCCGAGGCGATCCGCGAATTCGACACCGGCGGCTATGTCTGGCAGCGCGGCGCATCGACACCTGACAAGCCAGTATTCCTGCGGCCTTACCCGGCGGCCTGATCGCTGTCTGCGGGCAGGGGCGGGATCATGCCCGGCCTATGCGCCGCCCTGATCCGGCCCAGGATGTCGGGTTTGCGCAGGGGTTTGGTCAGATAGTGATCCAGCCCGGCGGCCAGAATCCCGTGGTCGTCGCCGTCCATTGCATGTGCGGTCAGGGCCACAATCGGCACATGCCCGCCCGTCTCCTTTTCCAATTTGCGGATCGCACGGGTGGCTTCTTTCCCGTCCATACCGGGCATGGAAATGTCCATGAAAATCAGGTCTGGCGCGGTCTCCTGGAACAGTTTCACCGCTTCCTCGCCGTTGTTGGCGAATGTCAGTTCGACCTCAAGCGTCTTGATCATCTTGCTGAAAACAAGCTGGTTGGTCTTGTTGTCCTCCGCCGCGAGAATGCGCATCGGGCGCAGTTCTGCAGGGCCGGGGCCCTCTGCCCCGCTGCCAAGTGCGGCCAGCCGGGCAAAGAGGGTCGCGCGTGGCACCGGTTTTTGCAGGACGCCCTGAATCAACATGTTTGCCGGATCCTGTTCCGCAAGGTCGGGATTGGAGCTGAGCAGGAGGATCGGCGAATCATGGCCGCCGTCACGCAGGGCGCGGGCCAGTTCCAAACCGTCCATGCCGGGCATGTTGTGATCGGTCAGGATCACGTCAATCTGAGGCGATATCGCCGCCAGCGCCTGAGGGCCGTCTGAACAGGCGGTGACCGTGGCACCCAACTGCCTGAGTTGTCGTTCCAGAATGGTGCGATTGGTGCCGATGTCGTCCACGATCATCACATGGCCGATCCCGGCAGGCAGGGCTGCAAGGTCGGGCATAGCGACCGCCCCCGTTGCCATGGGCAGTTCAAAGCCGAAACAGGCACCATGCCCCTCTTCGGAGGTGACCCAGATGCTGCCGCCCATCAGCTCGACCAGACGCTGGCAGATGGCAAGGCCCAGACCGGTGCCGTCGAATTGCCGGTTGCGTTCGTTTTCGACCTGATTGAACTCCCCGAAGATATGCGCGAGCTGATCCCCCGGTATCCCGATGCCGGTATCCTCGACGGTGATGTGGACCCGGTTTTGCAGGCCCTCCGCGTCGGGGACGCCCGTGACCCGGATCATCACATGCCCCCGGGCGGTGAATTTCACCGCATTTCCGATCAGGTTCGTCATCACCTGCCGGATGCGCCCGGGGTCACCGACCATCTGGGTCGGCATGAAGATGTCATAATCCAGCATCAGGTTCAGACCCTTTTCGCGGGCCAGGGGCTGCAACAGCATCATGACCTCGTGAATGGCACGCTCCAGATCGAAGGGTTCGGGATGGATATCAAGCTTCATCGCCTCGATCTTGGAATAATCCAGCACGTCGTTGATGATCACCAGCAGCGCCTCGCCCGAATTCTTGATGGTCTGGACGTATAGCCGCTGTTCCTCTGTCAGATCGGTCTCTGTCAGGACATCGGCCATGCCGACAACGCCGTTCATCGGTGTCCTGATCTCATGGCTCATGTTGGCGAGGAAAGAAGACTTGGTCCGGGTCGCGCTTTCGGCCCTGGCGCGGGCTTCTTCCAGCTGTTGTTCGTAATTCACGGTCGCCGTGATGTTGAGACCAAGGGTCACCATGTCACCGCCGGAGCCGCGTTGATCGACCAGCTTGATGTATTGATCGTTCCACAGCCGGATGACCTTGGGCTCCGGTGCCGGATCCTGCAGCCGCAGGGTCATCATCTGACGCCATTCCTTTGGCGAGAGCCCTTCGGTGTTCACAATCCCTTCGTCCGTGAGCAATTGCAGGATCGTGACATAGTTGATCCCCGGCGCCACGACCTCCAGCCCGTCGAAGATCGACAGATAGGCCTGGTTCGCCATGATCATCTGGTTATCGGCATCGAACAGCGCGAAGCCGTCGCTGATCGTTTCGATGGACTGCCAGAGCCGCCGTTCCGTCAGCGCGATTTTCCGGTTCGCGGCGGAAAGGTCCGATTTGACGCGCAGGTTCTCGCCGCGAATTGTCTCGACCTCTGCCCGCGTCTCGACGATTTCTTCGGACAATTGTTGCGCGTGCAGGCCAAGTTTGCGGTTGGCGGCAAAAAGCTCCGCCTGTTTGAGTTCCAGCATCCGTTCCGCCGCAAGGCGGTTTCGCCGTTCCTCCGTCAGTTTGCTGGCAAAGTCCATCCACGCTCCGAAAGGCTTCTGCCCGGGTTTCCCGCACTTTCGCCGGACATGGTGAACATCTTGCTAATAGAAGGCGAAGCCTTGCCGGGAATCGGATGCCATGCGACCATGGCCGCATTTAGAACCGGAGTTTGTCATGTCGATTTTCCGCATCCTGCGCCTGCCTCTTTTGCTGCTATTCCTGCTGACCGGGCCGCTCTGGGCGCAAACTGCGGTGCCCGAGCATCGTTTCCTGTTTTCACGCGACGTGGATTTTTACGGCGCGGACCTGACCAACCTCTTTGATACCACGCAGGACGCCTGCCAGCGTGCCTGTTCCGCGCAGGATGCCTGCGTCGCCTTTACCTTCAACGCGCGGTCGAATGCCTGTTTCCCGAAATCCGGCATTTCCGACCGGCAGCCCTACGAGGGGGCCATGTCGGCGCGCAAGGTGGCGACTGATCCGGCAGTTCTGGCCATTGCATCAGCGCGTGCGGCAGACCTGTCGTTCCTGGACAGCAGAGACCTGGTAAATGCACGGGCGCTGGTCGCAAGCAATGCGCGGCGGTATTCCTTTGGGCCGGAAACGGCGGATGACCTGATTGCGGCAATGACCAGCGCGCAACAGGCAGGCAATACGGAAAATGCGCTGGCATGGGCGGGCAAGGCGGTTGCGGCGACCGACCGGGCCGACCTTTGGGCGCGCATGGCGCGGCTGTCGTTGGTGCGGGCGCAGCAGCTGCGCAACAGCGAACGGGCAGAGCGCAACCGCGTCGCGCTGCGGGCGGCGACCAACGCCTATCTGCGCGCGGATAATGTGGCGGTTCAGGTCGATGCCCTGTCGGCGATGGCACTGGCGCTTGAGGAGAACCGGCGCGGGCGCGACATGATCCCGGCGCTGCGGCTGGCGCTGTCGCTGTCGCCACGGGAGGAACTGGAAACCGCGCTGGACGAGGCGATCGGAAAATACGGTTTTCGCATCACGGAGCACCGGGTGGACAACAATGCCGCCGCCCCGCGCATCTGTGCCGAATTCTCGGAAAAGCTGGTGCAGGTGGGCCAGGATTATGAACCCTTCGTCCAGGTCGAGCAGCGCGGTCTGGTTGTGCAGGCTGACGAAAGCCAGCTGTGCATCGACGGTGTGGAACACGGAACGCGCTATGACGTGACCTTTCGCAAGGGTCTGCCGGCGCAAAGCGGTGAGACTTTGCACAAGGATGTGCGCCTCCGGCTTTACATACGTGACCGCGATCCGCAGGTGCGGTTTCCGGGCCGTGCTTATGTGCTGCCACGCGCGGCGGATGCCGCCTTGCCGGTCGAGACGGTCAATGTCACCGATCTGGATCTCGTGCTGCTGCGAGTCAGTGACCGCAATCTGGTCCGCACGATCCGGGAAAGCTATTTTGGCCGCCCGCTCAGCTATTATGAGGCGGAGCAGTTTTCCAGCGACCTCGCCCAGGAGGTCTGGCGCGGCAAGGGCGAGACCCGGAACGAGCTGAATATGGACATGACAACGCGGCTGCCGATGGGCGATGTGCTGGCTGACCAGCCTGCGGGTATCTATGCGCTCAGCGCCGCGGTGCCCGGGCAGGACCCCTATGACCATCCGGCGGCAACCCAGTGGTTCGTGCTGTCCGATCTGGGGCTGTCGACCTGGTCCGGTGTCGACGGGCTGCATGTGGCTGTGCGGCGTCTGGCCGATGCCACGCCGCGCGCGGGCATCCGGCTGAGCCTGATTTCCCGCGCCAACGCGGTGCTGGGGGAGGTAACCACCGATGCGGAGGGTTTTGCGAGCTTTGCCGCCGGTCTGACGCGCGGGTCCGGTGCCGCAGCACCGGCGCTGCTGGTGGCAGAGGATGGTACGGCGGGTATCGCCTTTCTGCCGCTGACCGATCCGGCCTTCGATCTGTCCGACCGTGGGGTGGAGGGCAATCCGCCCGCGCCGCCCATCGACACGTTCCTGACGACGGACCGGGGCGCTTATCGCGTGGGCGAGACGATCTATGCCACCGCCCTGACCCGTGACGGGCAGGCCGCTGCGCTGACGGACCTGCCGGTGACAGCGATCCTCAGGCGGCCCGACGGCGTCGAATATTCCCGCCACCTCAGCCAGAATGCCAAGGCCGGCGGCCATGTCTTTGCCCTGCCGCTGGGCGGGGATGTGCCGCGCGGTGCCTGGCGCATCGATGTGCTGTCGGATGTGGATGCCCCGCCACTGGCCAGCCAGACCGTGCTGGTGGAGGATTTCCTGCCAGAGCGCCTCGATTTCGAGATGACCCTGCCCGACGCCCCCCTGACGCTGGCCAGCCGCCCGCCCCTGCGGGTGGATGTGCGCTATCTGTTCGGTGCGCCGGGGGCCGACCTGCCAGTACGTGGCGACCTGCGCTTGCGGGCAACGCGGTCCCTGCCGGGATGGGAGCGTTACAGTTTTGGTCCGCATGACGCCGCCTTTGGCACCCGCACTTCGGCGCTGGACGACACGGTGACCGATGCGGCAGGCACCGCAACGCTGGCGTTGAAATTCCCCACCCTTGATGAGGACCCCGGGTTGCCGCTGGAGGCCGAGATCATCCTTCAGGTCTCCGAAGGGTCCGGCCGCCCGGTCGAACGCCGCCTGACCCAACCGGTCACGCCGCAGGCCACGATGATCGGGATCAAACCGGCCTTCGATGGGACCCTGCCAGAGGGTGGCGATGCCGGATTTGACCTGATCGCGGTGACACCCCAGGGGGACACGGCCCCGATGCAGGTCCGCTGGACCCTGAACAAGGTCGAGACGCGCTATCAATGGTATCAGCAATACGGCAACTGGGAATGGGAGCCGACCGTGCGCCGCATCCGTGCCGCGACCGGCGAGGCAACGCTGGGGGCCGAACCCGCGCGGATCAGCGCCCCGACGCAATGGGGCGAATATGAGCTGCTCGTGGAACGCATTGGCACGCCCTATGCCGTGTCCTCGGTGCAGTTCTATTCGGGCTGGTACGGGGGCGATGGCGAAACCGACACGCCGGACCGGCTGGAAATGTCGCTCAATGCCGATGTCTTTGCGGTGGGCGATCCGGTGCAGGTGCGGCTGATGGCCGATGGCGATGGTGTCGCGATCCTGACGGTGCTGTCCAACCGGGTGATCGAGCGCAAGGTTGTTGCCGTGACCAGGGGCGAGAATGTGCTGCCCCTGACCGTGACAGAGGATTGGGGCAGCGGGGCATATGTGACCGCTTCGGTGCTGCGGGGCATGGATGTGGGTGCGGGTCTGAACCCCGCGCGCAGCCTTGGGCTGGTTCATGCTGCGGTGGAGCCGGGGCAAAAGCAGCTGCAGGTCAGCTTTGATGCGCCCGCGGTGGTGGACGGTCAGGCAGGCACCATGCGGGCCGCCGTTTTGGTCGAGGGCGTGCAACCGGGAGAGACGGCTTATGTCACCCTTGCGGCTGTGGATCAGGGCATTCTGAACCTCACCCGGTTCGAAGCACCGGACGTGAACGGCCATTACTTTGGCCAGCGGCGGCTGGGCGTCGAGATGCGCGATGTCTATGGCCGTCTCATCGACGGGATGAACGGCGCGCTGGGGGCGGTCCGCTCAGGCGGGGATGCATCCGGCGGGTCGCAGGTGCAATCGCCGCCACCAACCGAGGAACTGATGGCTTTCTTCGCCGGTCCGGTGGCCGTGGGCCCCGATGGCCGGGCCGAGGTCGAGATCATCAAGCCCTCCTTCAACGGCACGATCAAGCTGATGGCGGTTGCCTGGTCCGGCAGCGCCGTGGGGGATGCCGACACGGATGTGATCGCGCGCGATCCGGTTGTGGTCACCGCCTCCCTGCCTCGGTTCCTGGCCCCGGGTGACGACAGCCGCCTGCTGCTGGAATTCGTCCATGCCGAAGGACCCGCAGGTGACATGCCGCTGAGTGTGGTGGCCGATGCCGCCGTGGCCCTGGGCGAAGTGCCGCAGCGGGTCAGTCTGGACCGGGACGGCACCCTGCGCCTGGAGATCCCGGTGACCGGCCGCGAGATTGGCGACCCGTTGATTACCGTCAGTCTGCAGACCCCCGATGGCACCACCTTGCGCAAGGTGCTGACCATGCCGGTGCGTGACAACGATCCCGAAACCGCCATCACCCGCAAATTCGCACTGGGTGTGGGCGAGACCTTTACCTTCGACAACAATGTCTTTGCCGACATGCGCCCCGGCACGGGTGAGGCGACCCTGACGGCCGGACCGCTGGCGCGTTTCGACGTGCCGGGGCTGCTGCGGCAGCTGGATCGCTATCCCTACGGCTGTACCGAACAGGTGACATCGGCGGCGATGCCGCTGCTGTACCTGTCGTCCATGGCCGAAGCCGCCGGACTGGGCGAGCCGGAGCGCATTCGCGCCAAGATAGAGGCTGCAATTGCGCGCGTGCTGACCCGGCAATCAAGCAACGGGGCCTTCGGTCTCTGGAATGCCTCCTCGGGGGAATTCTGGCTGGACGCCTATGTGACGGATTTCCTGTCCCGGGCCCGGGGTGAAGGATACGAGGTGCCCGATACCGCCTTTGGTATCGCCATGGACAACCTGCGCAACCGCATCGCCTATGCTCCGGATTTCGACAACGGCGGCGAAGACGTCGCCTATGCCTTGCTGGTGCTTGCCCGCGAGGGGGCGGCAAACATGGGTGATCTGCGGTACTATGCCGACACAAAGGCCGATGATTTCGGCACACCGCTGGCTGCCGCCCAGATTGGTGCGGCGCTGGCCGCATATGGCGATCCGGTGCGCGCCGATGCGATGTTCCGGCGTGCGGGGGTTCTGTTGCTGCGCGACAGGGACCAGCGGCGCATCTATCGTGCCGACTTCGGCACCAGCCTGCGGGACACCGCCGCCGTGCTCAAGCTGAGCGCGGAAGCGGGCAGCAATGCGGTTGAGCCTGCCACGCTGATCTCCTGGGTGCGCAATGAGGACAAGCGCCTGTCGACACAGGAGGCCGCGCAAGTGGTGATGGCGGCCCATGCGCTTGCTTCACCCGATGCGGTGCCGTCACTGCGCGTGGACGGTGAGGAGGCGCGCGGTCCGGTGATCAAACGGCTGAGCGACCGGCAATCGGGCCTGTCGGTGATCGAGAACATCAGCGCCACGCCCATCGACATCACGATGACGGCCTATGGCGTGCCGCAGGTGCCGCCGGCGGCGGATGGCTACGGCTATGCGATTGATCGAAGCTATTTCACCCCCGATGGCGCGCCAGTCAGCGGGCCGGTTGCCTCGGGCGACCGGCTGGTGGTGGTGATCACGGTGACACCTTTCGAGAACGTGGGCGCGCGTCTGATCGTGGACGATCCGCTGCCCGCAGGCTTCGAGATCGACAATCCGAACCTGTTGCGCGGGGGCGAGGTCAGCAGCCTTGACTGGCTGCAGACGGCGGAGGCGGAGAACGCCGAATTCCGCAGTGACCGCTTTATCGCAGCGGTGAATCACAGCAGCGCGGAGCCGTTCCGCCTTGCCTATATGGTGCGCGCGGTGACGCCGGGGGCCTATCACCATCCTGCCGCCACGGTCGAGGACATGTACCGCCCTGAATACCGCGCCAACACCGACACCGGCGAGGTGACGGTTACGCCATGATCCGGCGCTATGGTCTTTTCGCCCTGGTGGTTGCGCTAGGGCTGGCCGCCGGTCTGCGTGACGGGTTCGACCGATGGGTGGCGGCGACGGTGCTGCCGCCGGTGCTGGTTGAAACTTCGGTCGAGGTGCATGACCGTCATGGCGCGCTGATGCGGGTGTTCCCGGTGGAAAACGGCCGCGTCCGTCTGGCATTGAGGCTTGATCAGGTCGATGCCGGTTACCTGGACATGCTGGTCACCTATGAGGACAAGCGGTTTTACCGACACGCCGGTGTCGACCCCATTGCGCTGCTGCGTGCGGCGGCGCAGGCCCTTTGGCAGCGGGAAATCCGGTCCGGTGGCTCCACCCTGACAATGCAGGTCGCGCGGTTGCTGGAGAACTCGGGGACCGGGCGCTGGCCGGGCAAGATGCGCCAGATCCGCGTGGCGCTGGCGCTTGAGCGGCGGCTGACCAAGGCGCAGATACTGGAGCTTTACCTGAACCACGCGCCCTATGGCGGCCCGCTGGAAGGGCTGCGGGCCGGAACCCTCGCCTGGTTCGGCAAGGCGCCCGCGCGACTGACCCAGGCCGAAGCGGCGCTGATGGTGGCGCTGCCGCAATCCCCCGAAACCCGCCGCCCCGACCGCCACCCGGCGGAGGCCCGCGCTGCAAGGGATCGTGTACTGACGCGCCTCGATGCGCCGGAGCAGGATTTGAAGGCGGCAATCCCCGGGGCGATGAAACCCATGGTCCGGCTTGCCCCGCATCTGGCGGACGCGGCCCGGCAGGAAGACCCGCTGGCCCCGCGCCATGACCTGACACTGGATGCCGGGATGCAGCGGCAGGTAGAGGCGCTGGCGCGGCGGGCGGTCAAGGGCCAGCCGCGTGGCGTTTCGGCGGCCATCGTCGTTGCGGATCATCGCAGCGGTGACATCCTCGCTTCTGTCGGGTCACCGGCCTATGCGGCCGAGGATGGGGCGCTGGGCTTTGTCGATATGACGCGGGCAGTGCGGTCACCTGGGTCCACCCTGAAACCTTTCATCTACGGGTTGGCCTTTGATCAGGGGCTGGCGCATCCCGACACGCTGATCGACGATTCACCAGTGGCTTTCGGCAGCTATGCGCCGCAGAACTTCGATGGCCAGTACCGCGGCGAGCTGACGGTGCGCGAGGCGCTGCAACTGTCCCTGAATATCCCGCCGGTCCTGCTGACGCAGGAACTGGGCCCGGCCCGGCTGATGGCCAGCCTGAGACAAGGCGGCGCAGAGCCGCAGCTGTCGGGAAAACCGGGTCTGGCGGTGGCGCTGGGCGGCGTGGGGCTGACGCTGAATGACATGGTGCAGCTTTATGCGGGCCTTGCCTCCGGCGGGAGGGCGCAGCCGCTGGTCTGGCGCAAAGGCACCGAAAAGCGGCCCGAGCGGCGCATGATGTCGCGGGCGGCGGCCTGGCAGGTGGGTCATATCCTTGCCGGTATCACCCCGCCACCCGGCACGGCGGCGCGCCCGGGGCAGATCGCCTACAAGACTGGGACGTCTTATGGGCACCGCGATGCCTGGGCCATCGGGTTTGACGGCGCCCATGTGGTCGGCGTCTGGCTTGGCAGGCCGGATGGCACCCCGGTGCCCGGTGCATTCGGCGGCGACCTTGCCGCGCCCATCCTGTTCGAGACCTTTGGCCGTCTGGCCGCAACGCGCAGCCCGCTGTCGGTGCCGCCACCCGAAACCCTGATCCTCAGCACAGCCTCCCTGCCCAAGCCCTTGCAGCGGTTCCGGCCCCGTGATGCGGCATTTACCGGCGATGCCCGCGCGCCCATGGTCACATTCCCGCCCGACGGCGCGGTCCTGCGGCAAAGCGGCGATGGCATTCCGCTGAAATGGCGGGCCGGTGTTCTGCCGATGACGGTGCTGGTGAACGGCGCGCCGGTGCTGACCGGTGTGCGCCGCCGCGATGCGATGCTGTCGACGCTGGGGCCGGGGTTTTCGCGCATTCAGGTGATTGACGCGACCGGCCGGGGAGCGGCAGTCGAGATCAGGCTGGACTGACCCGTACCGCTTGGCCAAATCGTGCCACAGCCACGTGCCCGCCATTGCTGGCCGCAGGTGCTTGCGCTAGGATTGGCGGTGATGAAACGACTGCTGGCCACCTTGTTTTTCTGCGTATCGGCCCCTGGGCTGATGGCACATCCACATATCTTTGTGGATACCGGCCTTGCTTTTCATTTTGACCCGGAGGGGCGTCTGACCGAGGTCGAAGTGACCTGGGCCTACGATGAATTCTATTCCCTGCTGGTCACCGAGGATATGGAGCTGGATGCGGATTTCGACGGCAAGCTGACAGAGGCGGAACAGGCCGCGCTGACCGGATTCGACATGCATTGGATCGAAGGATTCAATGGGGATCTGGAGATCACCCAGGGCACGGAGCCGCTGCGCCTGTCGGGGCCCCGGAATTACACGGCCAGACTGACGCATGGCCGCGTGGTCACGACCCATTTCCGCAGTATCGAAGGCGCATCGGCAGAGGGCGCAGCCTTTGAGGTGAAACCCTATGACCGGACCTATTACACCGCCTATGACGTGACCCTGCCCGTCACCATCGAGGGGACCGAAAATTGCCGCAGCCGGGTCAAGATGCCGGATCTGAACAAGGGGCTTATGGCTGTCCGCGACGAGCTGGCCGCGCTGGATGCGGATACCGACCCGGATGAGGCCGGACTGCCCAACATCGGGGCCGATCTGGCGTCGACGGTGATTGTCACATGCGGCGCATCCTGACCGTTGCCGCGGTCGCGGTTCTGGTGCTGCTTGCGGCGTTCTGGGTGATTGGCGGCTTTGACCAGGTCGCACTTTGGGCGGCGGGATTGCAACGGTCCTTTCAAAACACCATCGCCGGAGCCCTGCGCGCGGCGCGGGCGGGGGATGAGGGCGCGGTGCTGACCTTGCTGGGGGCCTGTTTCGCCTATGGGCTTGCCCATGCGGCGGGGCCGGGCCACGGAAAGGTGTTGATCGGTGGCTATGGGATGGGCAGCAACGTACCGATGCTGCGCCTCTCAGTGATCGCGGGGCTTGCGTCACTGGGGCAGGCCGCGGCGGCCGTCGTGCTGGTTTATACAGGTGTTCTGGCCCTTGATCTCGGGCGCGAGGCCCTGGTTGGCGTGACCGAAGACATCATGGCCCCCGCCAGCTATGCGGCCATCACCGGCATCGGCCTGTGGCTGTTCCTGCGCGGTTCACGCAAGGCATTTGCCCGGCCATCGGGCACCTCTCACCACCACGATCACGGCGCAGGCCATGATCACGGTGTCTGTCAGGAATGTGGCCATGCCCATGGTCCGACCCTGGAACAGGTCCAGCAGGTGCATTCGCTGCGCGCCGCCATCGGTCTGATTGCCGGGATCGCGATCAGGCCTTGCACCGGGGCCTTGTTTGTTCTGGTGATCACCTGGCAGATGGGCATCGGCGGCCTGGGCATCGGCGGGGCCTTTGCGATGGCGCTGGGTACGGCGGTTGTCACCATTGCCGTGGGGCTGACGGCGGGTGGTCTGCGTGGCGGTCTGCTGGCAGGCATCAGCGGCTCTGCCCGTCTCGCTCAGACGGCTGCGGCGCTTGAGGTGATGGCAGGGCTGACCGTGATTGTCCTGGCCGGAGGGCTGCTGGTCCGCGCGTTGTAGCGGCAGCCGCTTCAACACGGGCCGGTCAGCTCAGCGCCGCCCCTCGCGCAGCCAAGCCCCGGTGATCAGCAGCACCGACAGCACCAGAACCAGCCAGCCCGGCAGCAGTGGCGTTTGCGTGACATCGCGGGTCTCAAAGGCATCGCGCGGGGTCAGGCCCAGCCATCCCCGCCCTGCGGCGGGCCGTCCGGGCCTTACGTCGCGCAGTTTGGGCAACCCGTCTTCCAGCCGTGCCACACCGCCACGCATGCTGTCCACCAGCGGGCGCATGACCTCATCGCTGGCAATGGTTTCGACAAATTCGCGTGGCGCGGCGGGGCCAAGACCGATGACAGCGTTCTGATCGCCGTTCGCCAGCCGGTAAAGTCCGATCTCCGGCCCCTGAAAGACAGTTTCGAAAATGCCGGGGGAGACCTCCTCCAGAGTGAGCTCGACTGTGCTGCCGTCCGGTGCGGTGACCGTGACCGGGGGCACTGTTTCCTCCAGTGTGCGGCGGCGGATGCGCATGGTCTGGCCTTCGGCGGTGGCGGTCAGCGCCTCTTCCTCCAGTTCGGGTTCCTTCATCATCCAGTGCGCCAGCCGCCGCAGCAGTTCCAATTGCGGGCCACCGCCCTCGTAACCGCGGCTCCACAGCCAGGCGTGATCCGAGGCCAGCAGGGCCACGCGGCCCTCCTCTACCCGGTTCAGCACCAGCAGCGGGCGGTCGTCGACACCCTGCATCACCACGTTGCCCTTTGGCTGGGTCAGGTCGATCTGGCGCAGCCAGCGCCCCCAGTCGCCGGAAGACGGCAGATCGGCCGTCACCGGATGCCGTTTGCCGATCTCGGTGACCTTGGGCAGATAGGGTTCCTCGATCACCCGCGCCGTGGTTGGCGTGGCAGGCAGCACCGTCCCGAGGGGCGAGCGGTACAGGCTGTCGGCAGTGGCAAAGTCCGGGCCGGCGGCGACCAGCACGGCACCGCCCTTGCGGATATAGTTCGCGACATTCTCCAGGTAGAGCGAGGGCAGGATGCCCCGGCGCTTGTAGCGGTCGAAGATGATCAGGTCGAAGTCCTCGATCTTTTCCATGAATAATTCGCGGGTCGGAAAGGCGATCAGCGACAATTCGTTGACCGGCACGCCGTCCTGCTTTTCGGGGGGTCTGAGAATGGTGAAATGCACCAGATCGACGGAACTGTCCGATTTCAGCAGGTTGCGCCAGGTGCGCCCGCCGGGATGGGGCTCGCCCGACACCAGCAGCACACGCAAACGGTCGCGGACACCGTTCATCTGGATCAGCGCGGTGTTGTTGCGGTCGGTCAGTTCGCCATCTGCCTCCGGCAGGGTGAACTGGATCACGTTGCGCCCGCCGTGGGGCAGGGTCACCGGCAGCTCCAGATCCTCGCCCACCGGGACGCGGAAGCTTTGCGGCGGGTCCCCGTCGATGGAGATGTCGAGTTGCACCAAAGGCTCATCGGCAGGGGCGGCGCCAAGGTCGTCGATGCGCAGCGTCAGGGTGACCGGTTCGCCGATGATGGCAAAGGCGGGGGCGTTGCGGACGGTCAGGCGGCGGTCCCAGTCGGCCTCCTCACCGCTCATCAGCAGGTGCAGGGGCGCGGGCAGGTCAACGGGCAGATCGGCATCATGGATGCGCCCATCGGATATCGCAAGAATGCCCGCGATGCGCGCGCGCGGTTCTTCCGCCATGGCGTTTGACAGCGTGGTCATCAGTTCGGTGCCTGCGTCACCCTCGCCATCGGGAATGGCAATGCGGCGCAGTTCAGTGTTCGGGCGGGCGGTAATCTGTGCCGCGAGGGCTTCTGCCGCCGCATCGGATTGCGCGGTGCGCGTGCCCAGCGTCTGGCTGGCGCTCTCATCCTCCACCAGAAAAACGATGTCGGTCAGCGGCGCGCGGTCTTCCTGTTGGTAGGACGGGTTTGCCAGCCCCCCCAGCACCACCAGCGCCGCGCCGGCCCGCAGGCCCCAGCCATTGAGCCCCCGCAGGATCGCAAGGATGATCGAAAGCGCGGCGATGATGGCCACCACCAGCAGCAGCGCCATGGGCACAAGGGGATCAAAGACGACAGTTGCGGTCATTGGCCAAGCCGATCCAGCAGGGCAGGCACATGGACCTGGTCCGACTTATAATTCCCGGTCAGTACATGCATGATCAGGTTCACGCCAAACCGGTTGGCAAGCTCCCTTTGCCGTTCACCGGCATAGCCCCGCCCGATCGGCAGCAGCGGCGCACCGTCGCTGCGTACCGCCCAGGCCGCGGCCCAGTCGTTGCCGCCGATCACCACCGGCGTGACACCGTCGTTGAGATTGCGGAACGGCATCCCCTCGATCTGCTCTGCATCGGGCGGTGAAGCCTCCACCCAGACATCGCGGCTGTTGTAACGCCCCGGAAAATCCTGCAGCAGGTAGAAGGTGCGGGTCAGCACGTGATCGGCGGGCAACGGTTCCAGCGGCGGAATGTCCAGCAGCGCGGCAAGGTCCTGCAGCTTGCGGCCATTCTGGCTGGTGCCGCTCAGCCCCGCGATATCCGCGTCCCGCGTGTCGAACAGGATCATGCCGCCGGACCGCAGATAGGTGTTCAGCTTGGAATAGGCTTCGGCGGAGGGGCGCGGCTGATTGGGCGTGATCGGCCAGTACAGGATCGGAAAGAACGCCAGTTCATCGGTTTCCAGGTTGACCGCCGTGGGCGGTGCCGGTTCGACCGACGTGCGAAAGAACAACACGTCGGAAAGCCCCTGCAGACCGGCGGCGGCGATTTCATCCACCTCCGCGTCGCCGGTGATCACATGGGCCAGCGACACCTCGACCGTGGCGGCAAGGGCGAATGCATCCACTTCGGCCGACTGCGCATCCGCCGGTCCGTGTGGAAGGCAGATCGCAAGCACCAATGCGCCGATCACCGTTGTGCCACGGCGGCCCAGCAGGCGCCCGGACAGCGCCAGGGATGCCACCACATCCGCCAGCAGCAACAGGATGGCGAGGCTCAGCAACCAGCCTGCCACCGGCTGTTCCGGCGGGACGGCAAGGCCACGCAGGGGCACGTCGGCGGGCCAGCTGGCCGGGATCAGCCTGCTGTCGGCGGTAAACACGTTACGGGCCAGCCTGCGGTCTGCATTGGCGTAGATGCCCGGGCGCAGGGCCGGCCCGGCGGGGGCGCTGACCAGATCAGCCCCGTCCACACCCGGCAGCGTGCCCGCGTCGGACAGGGTGCCATAGCCGTCCATGATCCGCAGCGGCGTCCAGGTTGTCCCGCTGAGATCGCCCGCATCGGGCTGCGCCGCAGCGGAGGACACCGCGAGCCGTTCCATCATCTGGACGAAGAGACCCGACAGCGGCAGGGTGGACCATTCCGCCGTGGCAGTGACATGGAACAGCACGATCTGCCCCTGGCCCACGCTCTTGCGGGTGACCAGCGGCGTGCCATCGCTGAGCGAGGCGATGACCCGGTCGGCAAGGGTCGGATCAGGTTGTGCGACGACCTGGGCGGTAACTGTCACGTCGTCCGGCACCGGCAGGCCAAAGAAGGGCGATGTATCGCGGAACGGGGCCAGCGATTTGGGCTCGCCCCAGCTCATCGCGCCGCCCACGCTGCGCCCGCCTGCGCGCAGGCGTACCGGCATCAGCGGGTCTTCGTCGATGCGGCTGACGTCGCTTGCCGCGATGCGGGGGCCGGCAAAACGCACAAGCATGCCGCCGTTCTCGATCCACTCGGTCAGGGGCGCCGCCTCGGCCTCCGACAGTGTGGCGATGTCGGCCAGCACGATCACATCGGGGTTGGCGGGCAGCACATCGGCGATCGACCCGTCGATCAGGTCGGCGGTGGGGGCAAGCGCCTGTTCGATGTAATGCAGGGGTGACAGAAGCTGCAGCGCCTCGCGGTCGCCACGCCCGCCGATCAGCGCCACCTCGCGCCGTCGCAGGGCATCGTCCACCAGCGTCACTGCGCCGGCTGAGCGTTGTCCTGCAATCACAAACCCGGTGATACGTCCGCGCATCTCGGCAGGCAGGGAAAGCTCGGCTGTGCCCAGGGTCTCGCCCTCGGCAAATGACCCGTTTGCCGTTGCAAGGATGCGCGCGTTCCCGGCGGGGTCGCGACCCTCTGCCTGGATGGTGACCTCGCGGGCGGGACCGGGCGCGGCACGGGCAACCTGAAGATTGATCACGCTGTCGGCATAGGTGGCCGGGCTGATGGCAAGCACGTTTGCTGCGGTCTGGTAGACCTCTACGTCGCCCTGCGCCTGAAGCGTCTCCAGCATCTCATCCCGGCCTTCATAATCCAGCGCGTCGCTGAACCAGAGCGTATCGAACCCCGCCATCTGATCGATGATTGCCGTGGCCCGCGCGACATCGGCGGGGGAGGGTTGCCATGGCTCGGGGGCGAAGCCCGCCAGCCGGCTGCGCCATACATCGGCAGCCTGGAACAGCGGTTCCTCCGGGCGGGTCAGCGCCAGCACAGCCACCGTGCGATTGGCCCGCGCGGCACGGGAAAGCTGCGCTTCGACAGCCTGCATCTGTTCGGCCCAGCGGGTTGCCCCGGCCCATGTTCCATCCAGCACGATCAGCAGCGGACCGTTGCCCTGCGCCTGATCCTCCTGCGGGTTCAGCACCGGACCGGCAAGGCCCAGAATGATCGCCGCAACCGCCAGCATCCGCAGCAGCAACAGCCACCAGGGCGTGCGGTCAGAGACGCTTTCGTCGTCCTTGAGACCCAGCAGCAGCGCCACACCCGGAAAGCGCCGCCGGATCGGGGCAGGCGGCACCGCGCGCAGGATCAGCCAGAGGATCGGCAGGGCCGCCAGCGCGATCAGCAGCCAGGGTGCCGTGAAACCGATGCCACCCAATATCGTCATGCCGCCACCCCCGCACGCGCATCCAGCGCCGCATAAAGCCACAGCAGCGCCGCTTGCGCGGAGGCGTCCGTGTGATGCAACCCATAGCGCCAGCCGGTCACCGCACAGAGCGATTGCAGCTCTGCCTTGCGGGTGGCGAGGCGCTCCAGATAGCGGTCGCGCAGGTCGTTCGCCTTGAGCGTCTCATGCCTGAGGGTTCCGCCCACGCTTTCGAAAATCGTGCGCCCCCTGAAAGGAAATGCCTCTTCGGAGGGATCAAGAACATGGTACAACACGCCGCGCACGCCCCGGTCCGCCGCCTTGGTCAGGGCCAGTTTCACGCCGCTCATGTCGCCCATGAAATCCGAGATAAAGACCGCCCGCGCATGGGGGATCATCGCCCGGTGTTCCGGCGGGCTGTAATCGGCTTTGTCATCCTGGCAGAACACCTCGGCCAGCCGCAGCAACTGTGGGTTGCCACGACGCGGCGGCAGGCGGGTGCCGGTCAGGCCGACCCGTTCGCCGCCCCGCAGCAGCAGGATCGCCAGCGCCAGGCCCAGCAGGCGGACACGGTCGGATTTCTGCGGCAACCTGGAATCGCTGGAAAACCGCATGGAGGCGCCCTGGTCAACCCAGAGCATCACCGACTGGGCAATTTGCCATTCCCGTTCACGCACGAATTCATGATCGCCCATGGCGCTGCGGCGGTGGTCGATCATGCGACGGCTGTCGCCAATCTGGGCCGGACGGTACTGCCAGAAATCATCGCCGACACCCGCGCGCCTGCGGCCATGCGCACCCAGCAGCACGGCTCCCGCCAGATGTTCGGCACGCGCCAGCAGGGCGGGCAGGCGGGCTGCCTCCTCCTCCCCTTCGGTGCGAAGGGTCGCGGGGGTGTAATCGCCAGGGGCAATGGGGTCGGTCACGCCGCCGCCTTGGTCCCGGAAAGGCTGGCGGCTGTTTCCTCGATCAGGCCCTGAAGGCTGTCACCCCGCGCCCGCGCGGCAAAGTTCAGCGCCATCCGGTGGCTCAGCACCGGGCGCGCCATGTCGATCACATCTTCGGCGGAGGGGGCCAGACGCCCTTGCAGCAAGGCGCGCGCCCGCACCGCCAGCATCAGCGACTGCGCCGCGCGCGGGCCGGGGCCCCAGGCAACAGATTCGCGCACACGGGCGCTGGCACCTTCCTCTTCCGGGCGGAAGGCGCGGACCAGATCGAGGATCATTTCGACCACCGATTCCCCGACGGGCATGCGTCGCAACAGACGTTGCGCCGCCAGAAGCTCGCCCGTGGTAAAGACCTGACTGGATTGTTCCTCCGTCTCGCCGGTGGTGGCCAGCAGGATATCGCGTTCCGTATCGCGGTCCGGATAAGCCACGTCGATCTGGACAAGAAAACGGTCCAGCTGTGCCTCTGGCAGGGGATAGGTGCCTTCCTGCTCGATCGGGTTCTGGGTGGCCAGAACGTGGAACGGCACACCCAGCGCGCGGTTTTGCCCCGCGACTGTCACGGTCTTTTCCTGCATCGCCTGCAGCAGGGCGGACTGGGTACGCGGGCTGGCGCGGTTGATCTCGTCCGCCATCAGCAACTGGCAGAACACCGGCCCCTCAATGAAGCGGAACCGGCGCGAGCCGTCCTCGGCGGTGTCCAGCACCTCGGAACCAAGGATGTCGGCGGGCATCAGATCGGGGGTGAACTGAACCCGGTTGCCATCAAGGCCCATCACCGTGCTGAGAGTTTCCACCAGACGCGTCTTGCCCAGACCCGGCAGGCCGATCAACAGCCCGTGGCCGCCACACAAAAGCGCGGTGAGCGTCAGTTCGACAACCCGCTCCTGCCCGATGAAACGGCGGGTGATCGACTGCTTCGCCTCGGCCAGCTTGACGCCCAGCGTCTCGATCTCGGCGACCATGTCTTCTGCATCACTCATGACAAACGCGTCCCTTGGGTTATATCCGTTGGTTGTACTGTATCTCTCAAACCGGGAATGGCAAAAGCAATGAGTGGACAAAAAAGCGTTACCCCCTCGGCGGAAAGCCTCGCAGCCTCTGTAAATGCCGCAAAATCACGCGGATTGCCGCCGCTGGAAAAATGGAACCCGCCGTTCAGCGGGGACATCGACATGCAGATACGGCGGGACGGGACCTGGTTTTACGAAGGAACGCCGATTGCGCGGGCGGGGTTGGTCAAACTTTTTGCATCGATTCTGTGGCGGGAGGGGGAGGATTACTTCCTGGTCACGCCGGTGGAGAAAGTGGGCATCACGGTCGAGGATGCGCCCTTCATCGCGGTGGATTTCGAGGTGGAGGGGCAGGGGCGTGACCAGACCTTACGCTTTGTCACCAATGTGGAGGACAGCGCCGTCGCGGGCGCGGATCACCCGATCCGGGTGGCGCGGGACGATGACACCGGAGAGCCCGCCCCCTATATCCTGATCCGCCGCAACCTTGAGGCGCTGATCGACCGCAAGAGCTTTTACCGCATGGTCGAGATCGGGGAGCATCACGAGGGCTGGTTCGGCCTGTGGTCGGGCGGCAGCTTCTTCGGCATGATCCCCTCGGACGAGCTGCCGCAGGGCGCGTGACCCCGCCGGAACAGCAGCGGCAACTTTGATTTCATAGGATTATCCGGTCGGCTTGAGGCAGGCGGGCATCGCGGCTATGTCAGCGGGGGAGACCGCCCCGCCGGCCCCGTGACCGAGACCCAGAACCGGATGAAACGCCCATGATCCCCGCCCGCTATGCCCCGATCCTCTTTGGCCTGATCCTGTCGGGGCTGATGTCCTGCATGGTCTCGGGCATCGCCACCCTGCGGGCGACGGGGCTGGGCGCGGGGGTCTTTGCGCTGTGGATGGGGCCTGGATGACAAGCTGGGCCATCGCCTTTCCCGCGGTCCTGCTGGTCGCCCCGCTGACCCGCCGCCTGGTGTCCAAACTGGTCCGCCAGGACTGAACCCGGACGGGACACAGCGTCCCGACTTTAACCTGATACACCCGGTATCGCCGATGTCCCGAGAGCGCGCAGCGCGGCAGGGTATCGGCGATTCAAGTTCAAGGCGGGGCGTTTTAGGTTAACAGCGTTATTTTGAAGGGCGAACCGGCGCGCAACCTGTGCACTGGCTGTAGACAAGCCGCGCACCAGAGGGTGCACGGGCGGGTGTTGCAGAGATTTGTAAACGCAACGGACGGGGGTGTTGCGTTAAGGCGTGGTTAATGGGGGAGGGTGAAAAGGGGTGGGAGGGGGTGTTTTTTGGGTTTGGTTCAAAGCCTGCAATGCGCAGCATGAGACCTTTGCAAAATCGCTACATGGGTGCAGGCAAAGCGCACCGGACTCATGCACCGCAGGCATTGCCTTGTTTCGCTAGCGTCAGAGCGTTGGTACATAAGTTATGATTTACGCACCAGAATTCTATTTCTTAGCGGCTGGGTTGCTGGATGCACTAGCGATCTGGTTGAGTTGGGCGCGTCTGCCACGGATTTTCCGCACTAACACTTCATTGTTTGGCCGCTGGCTGGCGACCTCTTCAAGTTCTTTCAGCCTTTTGACCTGGCGGTTTGGCGGCCTCACCCCTTGTTTGCCAACAATCACACCAGTAATGTCGGCTGCTTTATGCACCATACTTGCTTCTTTGCTTTTCTTTGTGCCGAGGCCTTTCGAATAGAGAGCTGACTTGATGTTCCAAACCAGTTCGCCACTAATCGATTTGTGAGAAGACAGCGTAATGTCGTCGGCGTACACGCTAAGGGTAACTCCTTCTGATCGGCAAAGGTCAGCAATGTTATTCCAGACATCTACGTTTGAGAGGTAGGCAAGTATGGGACTGCTGGGCGAACCTTGTGGCAACGATCCGCCAAGTGTTGAAACGTGGGTCAGAAGTTCAGCTACGTCGCTTGAACAGTGCAGCTTCCTACGAAAAAAATCATAGACCCGATGCGATCTACAGCTTGGAAAATACGCCTCCAAATCAAGTAGATGAAAATGGGAGGAACCCGAGTGTGCTGCTGCATTGTCAACGTAGCTCTTCCCTAGTGCAGGTGCGAACAACCATGCAGGCACTTCAATATTTGATAAGTCATCGTGTAAGTGACGCTGTAACACCTTTAGTTCATCAATTGGTCGGTAATTGCTAGCGACCTCGGGGAGCGGCTCTACTCGGAGCCATTTACCTTCTCCACGTTTTGGCTTCCAAAGCCTAGTATACAGGCTGTTGGCTGTCTTGCCTTCAGGATATTCATTCTTCTGATTGGCGAGCCAACGCAATCGACCACGAGTAATCCCCAAAATTTTCGCGAAATCACGCTTCCTCTGGCAGCCGAAAAGAGAAGAAGCATTTTCTGTTGCGTTACTTGACGAAGCCATTCTCTATGTTGGCCTTTCGTTCGACGAGTTGAAGAAGGCTGATGACGCTCTTGGAAATTTTGGTTTTGAGCGGCGAGCCTTGCTCCGCCTCTGGAAGAGCTTCAGCAAAAAAAATGATCGAAGACACGGGTATGCGAAACTCATCGGCATACCTTTGCATCAGGTCAAACGACGGTGTTTTAATGCCTTTCTCGATCTCAGAAAGATGAGACCGCGAGATAGCCAGTCTACTTGCTAGCTCAATCTGCTTAACGTCGTGGAACACCCTCAGAAGGCGCAACGCCTCTCCAATGATCATTAATGGCCTCCTTTTCTGTTTCAAAAGATATCAGGTTAGCGGTTTATTCTTCAGGCGACCAAAGCCCCCGAAAGAGCTTCAAGGTGCGGTAGATGCAAAGACCTACAGTGACCACCGTCTTCCAAACACTAGGGCGAAGCAAAAGCTTCCACCCAAGGCGCTTTTTGCGCAACCGCTTCCGCTCGTGGGTACTCTTAAGTTCAGAACGATAAGGTTCCATGTCAAACTCCTTAGCTGACGACCTAACGAACCCACCGCGCCAATACGGAACGATTTGGTTAGGGTGCTCACACCAGCTAAAACGGCAACGAGCGGATAAGCCTTCAACCTAGAGCCCGCAGGAGTGCTACCTGTGGGCTCTGCTTCGCGGGTCGTCGTCGTCATCCCGTCGTCGGGGGAGGCGGCGCTCTTGCGAGGCAAAGTTTGCAGAGTGGATTTCTCCAACTCTTCGCGCCCAAAAGTGAGGGTGCAGAGTATATGAGCTTTATGAGCCGTTGAGTACATGACACCTTAATGAGATGCGTAGCATCGAATGTCAACGACAAATGTTCGCTTTAAGCGAACTTTCTTGCACTCAATTGGCGCATAAGCCCTTATATGTAAAGGTTGACGTGCTTCTGAAACGTCCGCTTCCGGCCCACTCCGGGTAACTGCTGTGTTTGGCCCAACCCTCACGCCCCCCTAATGCGCCTCCGCCCAGTTGCTTCCCTGCCCGGCGTCCACTGTCAGTTTCACGTCCAGTTTCACCACCGGGTCGTTGGCGTTTTCCATGACCTCCCGGGCGGTGGTGATCAGGGTGTCTTCGGCCCCCTTGTCCACCTCGAACAGCAATTCGTCATGGACCTGCAGCAGCATGGTTGCGGGCAGGTCGGCGATGGCCTTGGGCATGCGGATCATGGCGCGGCGGATGACGTCGGCGGCGGTGCCCTGGATCGGCGCGTTGATCGCGGCGCGGGCGGCAAAGCCTGCGCGGGGGCCTTTGCTGGCGATCTCCGGCGTGTGGATCTTGCGGCCGAACAGGGTCTGGACATAGCCGTGCTCTTTGGCAAAGGCCTTGGTGTCGTCCATATAGGTGCGGATGCCGGGGAAGCGTTCGAAATAGCGGTCGATGAAGCCCTGCGCCTCGGCCCGCGGGATGCGCAGGTTGCGGGCGAGGCCGAAGCCGGAGATGCCGTAGATCACGCCAAAGTTGATCGCCTTGGCCTGGCGGCGGATGTCCGGGGTCATCTCCTCCAGCGGCACATTGAACATTTCCGACGCGGTGAGCGCGTGGATGTCGATGCCCTCGGCAAAGGCCTGTTTGAGTTCGGGAATGTCGGCGATATGGGCCAGGATGCGCAGTTCGATCTGTGAATAGTCGAGGGCGACCAGTGTCTTGCCCTCTTCGGCGACAAAGGCCTCGCGGATGCGGCGGCCCTCTTCGGAGCGGATCGGGATGTTCTGCAGGTTCGGATCGGTGGAGGCCAGCCGCCCGGTGGAGGCCCCGGCGATGGAATAGGAGGTATGGACGCGCCCTGTGTCCTTGTTGATGTGGTCCTGCAGGGCGTCGGTATAGGTGGATTTCAGTTTCGACAATTGCCGCCAGTCAAGGATGCGGCGGGGGAAGTCGTGTTCGGTGGCCAGGTCTTCGAGGATGTCGGCGCCGGTGGAATATTTGCCGTTGGCGCCTTTCTTGCCGCCCTCCAGGCCCATGTCCTCGAACAGCACTTCGCCCACCTGCGCGGGGGAGCCGACGTTGAACTTGCGGCCGACGAGTTCGTAGATTTCATCCTCGAGCCCGGCCATTTTCTGGGCAAAGGCGTTGGACATGCGCGAGAGCGTGTCGCGGTCGACCTTGATGCCGGAGCGTTCCATCGCGGCAAGGACCGGGACCAGGGGGCGTTCGAGCGTTTCATAGACCTTGGTCACCTGCGCGGCGTGCAATTGCGGTTTCAACAGTTGCCACAGGCGCAGGGTGATGTCGGCGTCTTCGGCGGCATATTTTACCGCGTCCTCCAGCGGGACCTTGTCGAATGTCACGGCGGATTTGCCGGAGCCGAGCAGCGGTTTGATCGGGATCGGCGTGTGGTTCAGGTAGCGTTCCGACAGCGTGTCCATGCCGTGTCCGTGCAGGCCCGCGTGCTGGGCGTAGGACATCAGCATGGTGTCGTCTATCGGGGCCACGGTGATGCCGATCTGGGCAAAGATCTTGGCGTCGTATTTCATGTTCTGCCCGATCTTGAGGATGCTCGGGTCCTCCAGCACGTGTTTGAGCATGTCGAGGCAGGTGTCCAGGGCCATCTGCCCCTCTGCCAGATCGTCGGAGCCGAAGAGGTCATTGCCCCGGTTCGCCTTGTGGATCAGCGGGATATAGCAGGCCTTGCCGGGTTCGACCGCCAGAGAGATGCCGACAAGTTCGGCGGTCATTTCGTTCAGCCCGGTGGTTTCGGTATCGATGGCCACATGACCGGCCTCGTAGATCGCGTCGATCCACTTTTGCAGCGCTTCCGCATCGCCGACCTGTTCGTATTTGTCGGCGTCAAAGGGGATGTCATCCATCTGCGGTGTGTCGGGCAGGGCGGGGGTGTCTTCGATGGCGGGCATTTCCGCGCCCATTTTCTCGGCCACGCGTTTGGTCAGGGTGCGGAATTCCATTTCGGCCAGAAAGCCGATCAGGGTTTCCGCGTCCGGTTCGCGGACTTCGAGGTCGTCGAGGGTGAAATCCAGCGGTGTCTTCTCGTCGAGCTGGACCAGCATGCGGCTGAGCCGGATCTGGTCGGCGTGGTCGATAAGGGTCTGGCGGCGCTTGGGTTGCTTGATCTCTTCCGCGCGTTCCAGCAGGGCATCCAGATCGCCGTATTCGTTGATCAGCAGGGCTGCCGTCTTGATCCCGATGCCGGGGGCGCCGGGCACGTTGTCGACGCTGTCACCTGCCAGCGCCTGCACATCCACCACGCGGTCGGGGTAGACACCGAATTTCTCGAACACGCCGTCGCGGTCGATGCGGTTGTTCTTCATCGCATCCAGCATTTCGACGCCTTCCCCGACAAGCTGCATCAGATCCTTGTCGGAGCTGATGATGGTGCAACGCCCGCCTGCCTTGCGGGCCTGCACGGCAAGTGTCGCGATGATGTCGTCGGCCTCGTATCCCTCCAGCTCCTTGCAGGCGATGTTGAAGGCCTCTGTCGCCTTGCGGGTCAGGGGGATCTGGGGGCGCAGGTCTTCCGGCATCGCCTCGCGGTTTGCCTTGTAGAGGTCATACATGTCGTTGCGGAAGGTGTGGCTGCCCTTGTCGAAGATGACGGCGACATGGGTCGGTGCGTCGGGGCCTGTGTTGTCCTCGACCATCTTGTAGATCATGTTGCAAAAACCCGAGACCGCGCCGATGGGCAGCCCGTCGGATTTGCGCGTCAGCGGCGGCAGCGCGTGGTAGGCGCGAAAGATGAAGGCCGAGCCGTCGATCAGATGCAGGTGGTGGCCTTTGCCAAATGTGCCGGACATGGATGTGCTCCCCTTCTTGCGCAGGGCGTTACTACCGCGCGCGGCGGGCTGCGGCCAGTGGGTATCTGACGCAGGGGTGGAGAGAGCATGTGCGGCGGCATGTCCCTTGCCGGGTCACGGCGGAAAAATGTGAAGGGCGCTGAAAGGGGCGCAGCAGTGCCAAAGCTGTGCGAGGCTACGGATTTTCTGAAGCCAGTCAGCGACCCGTGGCAAGCAAAACTGACCCGGATGCCAGGCAATTCTGGCCCAAAGCGGCCCTTCGACGCGGGGTGCGCGAGGGGCCGCTTTGCGGGAATTTGCTGCCGTGCCATTGGCGCGGTGCATACCCCCCAAGCACCGCCGCCCGGCGTCAACCGGGCATCGCCCGACCTCCCGTCGCACCAGAGGTGCGCCGACTAGAATAGGCACGCCTTTGGCGTGACCGGAGGGCGATTTTGCACCGTCAGCCAAGCCATGATCTGGTCTGCGGGCTGAAACGTTTCCCATCGCATATAGGTCTGGAACGCCCTCCAGGTCGGGCGATACCCGGCTGACGCCTCATGTTACTTTGGCCTCCTTCCGGACCTTCACTGCATTTTTCACGAATGACCGCTCAGCCCCTGCCCATCCTTCGGATGTAGCGCTGCGCGCCGGGTCAGGGATGTGACGCAAAAGCCGGTTTTGCCTGGCCGCTGACATGAACGGGCCGAAGCGGTACTTCCCGGCGGCCTGCTGCGCCCTGTGCGCAAGGGGGCTGGCCGTTGATTTCGGGGCAGGTGCCGGGCATCTGCGTGCAATCTGCCTGACGTTCGATACTTGCAGCGCTGTCCTTGCCCGACTATTCCGGTTCAGAATGTCTTTGAGGGAGCCATCAGATGTCCAGCAACCAGCGCTTTGACAAATCCAAACTGCCCAGCCGCCATGTGACCGAGGGGCCCGCGCGCGCGCCGCACCGGTCCTACTACTATGCGATGGGCATGACAGACGAAGAGATTCACCAGCCGCTGGTCGGCGTTGCCACCTGCTGGAACGAAGCCGCACCCTGCAACATCGCGCTGAACCGGCAGGCGCAGGCGGTCAAGCTGGGCGTCAAGGCCGAGCAGGGCACGCCACGCGAATTCACCACCATCACCGTGACCGACGGTATCGCGATGGGTCATGAGGGGATGCGGTCATCTCTGGCCAGCCGCGAGGCCATCGCTGACACCGTGGAACTGACCATGCGCGGCCATTGCTATGACGCCATCGTGGGTCTGGCGGGCTGCGACAAATCCCTGCCCGGGATGATGATGGCGATGATCCGGCTGAACGTGCCTTCGGTATTCCTCTATGGCGGGTCGATCCTGCCGGGCAAGGCCCCGCGCGGCGCTGATGTCCCGCAGAGCTTTGCCGACCGGGACCTGACCGTGCAGGACATGTTCGAGGCGGTTGGCAATTTCCAGAACGGCACCATGACCGAGGCCGAACTTGAGATCCTTGAACGGGTTGCCTGCCCCTCTGCCGGGGCCTGCGGCGGGCAGTTCACCGCCAACACCATGGCCTGCGTGTCAGAGGCGATCGGCCTTGCGCTGCCCAATTCTTCCGGCATGCCCGCGCCTTACGAATCCCGCGATGAATATGGCAAGGCATCTGGCGCTGCCGTGATGCACCTGATCGAAAAGAACATCCGCGCCCGTGACATCTGTACCCGTGAGGCGTTCGAGAACGCGGCGCGGATCGTCGCCTGCACCGGCGGATCCACCAACGCGGGTCTGCACCTGCCGGCGATGGCCCATGAGGCGGGCATCGACTTTTTCCTTGAAGATGTCTGCGACATTTTCCGCGACACCCCCTATTTCGTCGACATGAAGCCGGGTGGGGCATATGTCGCCAAGGATCTTTACGAAGCGGGCGGCGTGCCGGTCGTGATGAACGAGCTGCGCAAGGCCGGGCTCATCCATCTCGATTGCATGACCGCCACCGGCTATTCCATGGGCGAAGTGCTGGATCAGGTCACGCGTGAGGCGGACGGCAAGGTGATCCATTCCGTTGCCAACCCGATCAGCAAGACCGGCGGCGTCGTGGGCCTGAAGGGCAACCTCGCGCCCGAGGGTGCCATCGTGAAGATCGCCGGGATGAGCGAAGACGATATCGTCTTTACCGGCCCCGCGCTGGTGTTCGAATGCGAACAGGATGCATTCGAGGCGGTGCAGAACCGCTCCTATTCCGAAGGCGACGTCTTTGTGATCCGCAACGAGGGTCCTGCGGGCGGTCCGGGCATGCGTGAAATGCTGGCGACCACTGCGGCGCTCTCCGGTCAGGGCATGGGCAAGAAGGTTGCCTTGATCACCGATGGCCGTTTTTCCGGCGCGACACGCGGTTTCTGCGTGGGTCACGTCGGACCGGAGGCGGCACATGGCGGGCCGATCGCATTGCTGAAGAACGGCGATATGATCACGCTCAATGCCATCGAGGGGTCGATCACCGTCGATCTGACCGATGAGGAGCTGGCCAAGCGCAAATCCGAATGGAAAGGCGCGCGGCCCACGAACTATGCCTCTGGCGCGCTGTGGAAATATGCGCAACTGGTCGGGCCGACCTACCTGGGAGCCGTCACCCATCCGGGTGCCAAGGCGGAAACCCATGACTACATGGACCTTTAAGGCACCACTGGCCGCGATTTCGCTGATTGCCCTGTCTGCCTGCGAAGGCGGACAGGGCGCGGGTTTTTTCGCAGGCGCCCTGGGGTCGGAACCCAAACCCCTGTCGCGGGCGGATATGGCCGGAGGGGCTGTCACGCTTGTGGCGCCTTCCGGTTTCTGCATCGACAGCGCGAGCCTGAAGCAACGTTTTGCCCTGATGGCGCGGTGCGACCGGCTGGGCGCCCCTGCCGCCGCTGCGGCGGCTCCGCTGGGCGTGATGACGGTCAGCCTGTCCAAGGTGGCCCCCGGCACGACCCTGCCCGATCCGAAGGTCACCGGTGCGGCCTTGGGCCTGACCGAGGTTTCCGCCCCCACGGGCGACGAAAATACCCGGATCTTTCGGGCCAACGGGCCGGCGCCGACCGACGAACTGGACGGCAGGCACTGGCGCGCGACCGCCCTGGTGAACGGACAGTTCATGGGCGTGGCGCTTTACGGGCCCAGGGGCGACGCGGAAGTGCAAGAAGAGGGCCGCAGCATCATCGAAGCGATGCTCAACCGGACACGCAGCGTGAACTGAGCGGGATTGTTTCCCAATCGGCAACAGTTGACTTTATCCATCCCGGACCCTGGCCTATTCATTTGAATGAAACCACCGGTCTGGATAGGATACGGAAAACAAAAGGCTTCTTGCAGATGTCCAAACTCGGCTTCAGTTTTCTGGATGGGAAAGTGTTCTCGCGCAATATTCGGCGCTGGGCGCGCGCCGCGCGCCTGGCCGATACGGCCGAACTGCCGCTGCTGCGCCGTCAGCGGAACCGGGCAAGGATGCTCAAATCCCACCTCGACAAGCTGATCCATACCGCTGATGAGCGGCTGGCCCTGCCCATGATCGGTTCCACCAGCTTTCCCAAACCGCATAACGCGGACTGGGCGTGGCGGCCTGAACTCTGGCGCGGGCCGTTGCCCACCCCCGGGGTCAGTTCCGTGCAGACCAAGAGCCTGCTGGGCAACGAGGTGACGCTGTTTCACGATTGCGAATATTCCGAACTGACCCTGCGCCAGCTGCGCAACCTGCGCGAAGAGGACCTGGCCCCCTATGGGCTGCGGCTGGATGTCTTCAAATTCGATGGTTCCTTCCTGTCGCTGGTCATCGACCTGCCGGAGGCGGGGGTGGCTGGCCTGAAGCGAACCCACCTGCTGCGCATGGATGCCATCGTGGAGCTTGAGAAACCGCTGGAGATCTTTGCGCGGCTCAACATCCGCCACGGGCCGAACACGGAACAGATCGTTCGCGAATTGCCGCTGGACGAGGAAAACCACCGCGTCGAATTCGACCTGGCCTATTCCAACCTGAATGAAAAGCGGGTGGACCGGGCCTGGATCGACGTCATCTTTGAAGGGCCGCAGATGAACCAGGTGATCCTGCGTGACCTCACCTTCTCGCGCCGCCCCCGCGCCCATTTGTAAGGAGGATAGCGATGTCCACGTTGGAACTGACCAAGACGAAGATGAAGCAAGGGGTCTGGCAGGGGGTGATCACCGGTGCGGGCGATGACATGCCGAAGATCAAGGTCACCCATCAGAATCACCCTGTCGAAGGGATGGAACTGGTGCACAACGAGAAGGCGGACCATTGGCTGCTGTCCGTCACCATCCCGCCAGAGGCGATAGCGGACGGGGTGCAGACCCTGATGATCCAGGACGCCGCAACCCAAACGGAGCTGGGGCATATCACGGTGATGGCCGGTGAAATCCCGGGCGACGACATTCGGGCCGAAATGGATCTGCTGCGGGCAGAGCTGGACATGCTGAAACGGGCATTCCGGCGTCACTGCGTTGAAACCGCCTGACCCCGGGCGAGATCTGGCACCGGACATGAAAAGGCCCGCCATCTCTGGCGGGCCTTTCGCATTTTCGGGATCACCGGGGATCAGTCGTTGGGACCCAGCGCCGAGAGGCCCTTGAGGATGTCGATGGCATAGGCGAGCTGGTAATCTTCCTCGCGCAGTTCTGCGGCCTTTTCGGCCTTGGCCCGGTCTTCCTCGATCTGTTTGATCTGGTCCTCGGTCAGGCTGTCGTTGTTCAGGCTGCCGCGCAGGTCCGCTTCGGAGCGCAACAGGCGGCGCGGTGTTTCCTCTTCTTCGGTTTCGGGGCGCGCCGGGGGCTGGGCAACGATGATGTCGGGCGATACGCCCAGCGCCTGGATGGACCGGCCCGACGGCGTGTAATACCGCGCTGTCGTCAGGCGCATCGCACCGTCCCCGCGCAGCGGCATGACCGTCTGAACGGACCCTTTGCCAAAGCTCTTGGTGCCGATGACAACCGCCCGGCGGTGATCCTGCAGGGCGCCCGCAACGATTTCCGAGGCCGAGGCAGAGCCGCCGTTGATCAGCACAACCAGCGGCTTGCCCATGCTCAGGTCGCCCGGTGTCGCGTTGACCCGATCACCGTCCGCCGGATCGCGGCCCCTTGTGCTGACGATCTCGCCTTCCTCAAGGAAAGCATCCGACACGGCTATCGCCTGGTTCAGCAACCCGCCCGGATTGTTCCGCAGGTCGATGACAAAGCCGTTTACCTTTTCCATGCCGCCGGCCTTTTCAACCTGCTCGTCGATGGCTTCCTTCATCTTGGGGTAGGTCTGTTCGTTGAAGGTGGACAGGCGCAGGACAACGGTATCCCCCTCGATCCGCGAGCGGACAACGGTCAGCTCGATGGTGTCGCGGATGATCGACACGTCGAAGGGCTCCTGTTCGCCCTCGCGCACCACGGTGATCACGATCTCGGATCCGACCGGCCCGCGCATCAGTTCGACCGCATCGTCCAGTGCAAGGCCCAGCAGGCTTTCGCCGTTCACATGGGTGATGAAATCACCGGCCTCTACGCCCGCCTCGTCCGCCGGTGTCCCGTCGATCGGAGAGACCACTTTGACAAAACCGTCTTCCTGGGTGACCTCGATGCCCAGACCGCCGAATTCGCCGCGTGTCTGTTCGCGCATCTTCAGCGCGTCCTTGGGGGACAGATAGCTGGAATGCGGGTCAAGCGATGTCAGCATCCCGTTGATCGCGGCTTCGATCAGGTCGCTGCTGTCCACTTCCTCGACATATTGGGCGCGGATACGCTCGAAGATATCGCCGAACAGATCCAGTTGCTCATAGACGTTTTCGGTCTTGGCGGCCTCTTGCGCGAGAAGCGGGGCCGCGATCTGGGTGGTGGCGATCACGCCTGCGGCCGTACCGCCCAAAGCGGCCATCAAAAATCTCTTCATTGCCTATTCATCCTTCTCGGTCCGGAACCAGGCTTCTGGGTCCTGTGGAATGTTGTCTCTTCTTACTTCTATATAGAGCGTTTCTGTGCGGTCAGTGCCAGTGCCTTCACGATCAGGTGACAATGACGTGCCGCTTTCTGCCGCCTGCCTTGCGTCTTTTTCACCCATCAGCCCAATCGGTGTGCCGCCTGCGATTACCTGACCTGCCTCGCCATAGACCACGTCCAGCCCCGCCAGCACAAACAATGTGCGCGCTTCGGGTTCCAGAATCACCACATTGCCGAAGTCCAGCAGCGGCCCGGTGTATCTGATGGTGGCGGCGGCCGGGCTGGTCACGATGGCCCGCGCGCGGGTCGCCATGATGATGCCGGGGCGCTTGACCCCTGCCGCATCGGCCTGACCGGCACGGCGCAGGACCAGACCCTGGACCGGCAGGGGCAATTCGCCGATCCGGCCCTGCAAGGTTACCGGGGCCGGTTCCACCTCATCCGTGATAATCTCTGCCAGGCCGGAGGCGAAACCATCCAGCGTTTCGGTGGATGCGATCAGGATCGCAGTGCGCACGGGGTCGGCGGTGAAACGGGTCGGCAATTCGGTCCGGTTTGCCATCGCCTGGTTCAGCGCGGTGCGCGCCGCCTGCACCTGGGTCAGACCGGCCTGCAACCGCTCGGCGGCATCGACCTGCAGCAGGCGCAGGGTCTGCACATCTTCCAGATCGCGGCGCAGGGCGTCTGCCTGCCGGTTCAGGGCCGGTGTCAGTTCCGCCAGCAACATGCCTGCGCGCGCGGTGCCCACCGGGCCGTCGGGGTGCAGAAATGCCGTGGGCGAGGGGTTGCCGCCAATGCTTTGCAGGACACCGAACAATTGCGCCACTTCGCCGTCGCGCGATTGCAGTTTTTTCGACAGTTGCGCCTCGTTGATGGCGGCCTGCCGCAGCCCGTCGCGCATGGCGCCCAGACCTTTTTCAAACGCCTGAATGGTTTCGGTCAGCGCCATCACCCGGTCCCGCGCCCCTTCGGCCTTGTCCAGCATTTCTGCTGCCGCCTCCAGCTCTGCCGCTGCCGCGCGCGCCTGGGTGGTCGCGGCGGTTTCAGAGGCAGCGCAGAACGGCCAGACCAGCAGAACAAGGGCAAGGAGGCGGATCATGACAGCAGGTTTTTCCCCGTCATCTCGGCGGGCTGGGGCAGGCCCATCAGATGGAGCACCGTGGGCGCGAGATCGGCCAGACGTCCGCTGGCCAGAAGCGCATCCGGCGCGGCACCAACCACGGCCACCGGCACCGGGTTCAGCGTATGTGCCGTATGCGCGCCGCCGGTGTCGGGGTCGATCATGGTTTCGCAATTGCCGTGATCCGCTGTCAGGATCATCGCGCCGCCAGCCGCCTCCAGCGCCTGCATCACCCGGGCCAGACCGGAATCCACGGCCTCACAGGCGGCAATCGCCGCGTCCAGATCGCCGGTATGGCCGACCATGTCGGGGTTGGCATAATTCACCACGATCAGGTCATAGCCATCCTTGATGGCTTTCACGAAGGTATCCGTCACCTCGCCCGCCGACATCTCCGGCTGCAGGTCGTAGGTCGCGACATTGGGGGATTTCGGCATGTGGCGGTCCTCGCCCTCCGATGGCACTTCCTCGCCACCGTTCAGGAAAAAGGTCACATGGGGATATTTCTCTGTCTCAGCCAGCCGGAACTGACGCTTGCCATGCTGTGCCACCCAGGCGCCCAGCGTGTTGGGCAGGTCGGGCTTATGGTACATGGTGGTCATGAAACCCGCATGTGCGTCTGAGTATTTCGCCATGCCCATGCAGGCCGCCCAGCCGGGCCGTCCGGCTGTGTCAAAGGCGTCAAAATCCGGGTCGGCCAGCGCCGCCATGATCTCGCGCGCGCGGTCGGCGCGAAAATTCAGGCAAAAGAATCCGTCGCCATCCGCGGCACCGGCATAGTCGCCGATGATCGTGGCGGGGATGAATTCGTCATCCGTTCCGTTGTCATAGGCCGCCTGCACCGCTGCGCGGGGGCTGTCCGCCTGCTGGCCTTTGCCATGGGTGATCGCGTCGAAGGCGGTTTTCACCCGGTCCCAGCGGTTGTCACGGTCCATCGCGAAATACCGCCCGGTGACAGTTGCGATCCGCGCGCCCGCGGGCAGGGCGGCTGTCAGGGTTTCGAAATATTCCAGCGCGGACCGTGGGGCGACATCGCGCCCGTCCGTCAGCGCATGGACCACCACAGGCACCCCGGCCGCAGTAAGCGCCCCGATTGCCGCGATCATATGGTTGAGGTGCCCATGCACCCCCCCGTCCGAGACGACTCCCATCACATGGGCCGTGCCCTTGCTGTCCTGCATGGCGCTGATGAAATCCAGCAGCGGCGGGTTCTTTGCAAAATTGCCCTGTTCGATGGCCAGGTCGATCTGGCCCAGGTCCATCGCCACCACCCGGCCCGCGCCGATGTTGGTATGGCCCACCTCGGAATTGCCCATTTGGCCGCTGGGCAGCCCGACGTCCGGCCCGTGGGTGATCAGCGTGGCATGCGGGCAGGTCGCCATGATGCGGTCGAAGGTCGGGGTTCTGGCCAGAGCAGGGGCGTTACCGGTCCGGTCTTCGCGCACACCCCAACCGTCAAGGATACACAGAACCACGGGTTTCGGGATGCTCATCTGGGGCTGCTCCATCTTTTGTTTTGATGGCCTTTTAGCTGCTGTCGCGCCCGCCGTGAACCTCTTTCCTGTCACGATTGGCTGATGCGCGACATTCGGTGCGGGGCAACTTGCGCATCTGTCAGCGCGAAGGGCCAGACTGACTGACAGGAGGCGGGTTGCGGGTCTTGTCCATGACCCGCAGTTTGGGCATAACGGGTCCTGCAACCGCCCTTAAGCCAAGGACCTCCTCCATGAGCCAGCCTGCGCCCGAAACCCGGATCGTGAATACCTATCGCATTGCCTGTGATGGCGGCGAAGGGGGGCTGGGCCATCCGCGTGTCTGGCTGCAGATCCCGCGTGACAGCGGTTGGGTCGAATGCGGCTATTGCGACTGCAAGTTCATCCACAGCGATTTCGAAGGCAAGCTCTGAGGGCATTGCCCCGGATGGCGGTGCCGGATGGTGGATTGTCCTGCTGATACGGGCATTTCGCGCGGGTTGAACAAATGACCGGCCTGGCGCGCAAAGCGCCGGCATCGGGACAATCTTGTGCCACGGATAACGGCAAGTGCCGCCGGTGATGTTGTAATGGGCTGGCCCCGCGCATAAGTTGCAGCGACCCCGTCAGCACGATGGGTCCCCAGCGAAAGTCCGGTGCATGGAACCCAGCATTTTTTCCTTTATCTGGAAATACTCGCGGCGCGAACAGCTTTACCTGCTGGCCTTCACGCTGTTCACCTTTCCGTTTCTCTACGCCACGCTGGAACTGCCCAAGCGGATCATCAACGATGCCATCGGCGCAGAGAGCGACACGGTTTCGGTATTTGGTTTCGAGATTACCCAGGTGCAGTTCCTGCTGGCCCTGTGCTTTACCTATATGATCGCCGTCATCGTGCACGGCTTGCTGAAAATGCGGTTGAACACCTTGAAAGGGGTCCTGTCGGAACGCCTGTTGCGGCGGTTTCGCTATCAGTTGATCAGCCGGATGATGCGGTTTCCGCGCAGCTATTTCCGCAAGACTTCGCAAGGGGAGCTGGTCAGCATGGTCACCTCGGAGGCGGAGCCGATGGGTGGCCTGATGGGCGATTTCATCGCCCAGCCGATGTTCCAGGCGGGTCAGATGCTGATCATCGTGATTTTCCTGTTCCTGCAAAGCTTCTGGTTCGGTCTCGCCGGGGTTGCCCTGATCCCGCTCCAGGCCTGGATCATCCCGATGCTGCAACGGCAGATCAACGAGCTGAACAAGGTCCGGATCAAGGAAGTGCGCCAGTTCTCGGCCGAGATCGGGGAAACCGCTGCGGGCATCGCGGATCTGCGCAGCAACGGCGGCTGGCGCTACCGGCTGGCGGCCTTTACCGACCGGCTGGGCCTGCTGTTCGACGTGCGGTTCCGCATCTACCAGAAGAAATTCTTCATGAAGTTCCTGAACAACTTCATCACCCAGCTGACACCGTTTTTCTTTTACGCGGTGGGGGGGTATCTGGCGATTCAGGGGCAGATTACCGTAGGTGCGCTGGTTGCGGCGCTGGCCGCCTACAAGGACCTTTCGAGCCCCTGGAAGGAGCTGTTGACCTACTACAACCAGACCCAGGACATGTCGGTGCGCTGGGACGTGGTGATGGAACGCTTCAACCCGCCTAGAATGATCGACGAAGCGCTTTTTGAGGGCAGTCCGGAAGAGATCCCGCATCTGCGCGGCGATATCGCGTTTGACAGGGTGACGGTGCGGGACGAGGACGGCACAAACATCCTGCAGGACCTGAGCTTTACCATTCCCGCGGGCAGTTGTGTTGCCATCGAAGTCCCGAGCCAGTCGGAGCGGACGGCGCTGGCAGATGTGCTGACCCGTGAGGTGATCCCGTCACGGGGGCATGTCCATATCGCCGGATACGATCTGACCGGTCTGCACCAGGCGGTGATCGCGGCGCGAATCGGGTATGCGGGTTCGCAGCCCTATATTTTCCAGGGAACCGTGGGTGACAATCTGCTGATGCCCCTGATGACGCATCCGTCGACCGTTCTGTGGGACCCCAAGATGAGCGACCGGACAACGATCGAGGCGCGCCGATCGGGCAACAGCCCGGACAGCACCAAGGCAGAATGGCTCGACCCGTCGATCGCGGATCTGGAAACCAGGGAGCAGATCTTTGATTTCTGGTACAACATCACATCGGCGGTGGGCACTGCCGATCTGATTTTCCACAACATGCTGGATTCCCGCATGGACCCGGACAAACATCCGGAACTGGCCCGCCAGATCGTGGCGCTGCGCGATGAGGTGCACCAGCGGCTGAAGGCCGACAAGCTGGACAAGGCCGTGTATCGTTTCGATCCCGAGGCTTTCAACCCGGCGGTGCCCCTGGGCGGCAACCTGATGTTTGCCGCGCCGCGCCGGGCGATCACCCAGAAAGGGCTGGTCGAAGAGGGCGGTTTCCTTGGCATGATCATCGAACAAGGCCTGGCGGAGCAGGGCATCGCCATTTCCCAGACCCTGATCGAGACGCTGCACGATACCTTTGGCCGCGACGGCACGGATCATCATCATCCGCTGTTCACCGCTCTGGGGATTGAGGATACCTTGTATGAGCAATTGGTCGACATCGCGCAGCGCCGCCGGGACAAGGGCGATGCAGCGCTCACCGAGCAGGAATTCGCGCTGCTGCTGACGGTGCCTTTCGCCTTTACCGCCGAACAGATCGGCCCCGGTTTTCCCGAAAGCTTCAAACGGGAAATCCTGTCGATCCGTAAATCGCGCGGGCCCAAGCTGCGCGAAAAGGCGAAAGATCTGTTTGTCGAGATTGCGCCCGAAAATTACCTGCCGCGGCTGACCATACTGGAGAATCTGATTTACGGTCGTTTTTCAGCCATGGCAGGGTTGCAGGCCGATCTGGTCCGTGACGCGGTGGTCGAAGTGATGGCGGCGCATAACCTCATGCAGATGGTCTCGGCCAACCTCTTTGACGTTCCGACCGATATCGGCGGGGCCAATCTGCCGGTGCTGTTTCAGGAGCGGGCGGCCTTTGGCCGGGCGGTGATCAAACAGCCGGATGTGCTGGTGTTCAATCAGGTTCTTGCCGGAGCCGATGCCCAGACCCAAAAGCAGATCAGCGACCGCCTGAGCGACCTGCTGCCCCATACCACGCAGATTTTCCTGAATGACAAGTTTGCGGATGTGGAGGCCTATGACGTGCATATCGAAATCCGCAATGGTCGTCTGGACGGCGCCTCCGAGGCCGAAGACAGCGACATGGACGAAGGCGCATCGGACGACCTGCGCCGGAAACTGCGGGTCATTGCAAGCAACAGCCTGTTCAGCACGCTTGAACCGCGCCAGCAGCGTTTGCTGGCCTTTGCCGCGCATTGGTACAGTGCGGAGGCGGGGCAGGTCATCTTTTCCACCGGCGAGCGGGCTGATGCCGCTTATCTGTGCCTCTCGGGCAATGCGGAAATCGTATGGGCCGGAAAGAACGGTGACACGCACCATGTCGCCGACGTGGGGCCCGGCCGGTTGATGGGCGATCTTTCGATCATTCTGGACGAACCCCGGCAGATGAACCTGATTGCGACCGAGCCCTGCCTGTTCCTGCGCATCGGGGCGGAGCAGTTCCGCTCTGTTCTGGAAAGCGACAAGACCTTGCTGCTGACCCAGTTGCGCGCGGTTGCCGGTCATCTGACCGGCGCGGCCGAGCTGATGCGTGCGGCCGGGTTGGAAGTGCCGCGGGACTTCGGGCCGCCGCTCCCGCCTGCCATTCCGGAGGAGCCCGAACAGGGGCAAAAACCGTGACCGGAAACTATTCCGGTCTGAGTTCCTTTGTCGCCCCGGCGCGGGAAAAGTCGGAGCTGTGGCGTTTTGCGGCGGGTGTGGTCATCGCGATTGTGGCCTATTTTGCCTTGAACCGGCTCTTTTTCGGCGCGGTTTACCAGATTGCCGGAAACCGGAACAACGCGCTCTACAACGATCTGGTTACCGGGGAGACGCCCCTGGCGATGTTCCTGCTGCTGTCCAGCTTTGCCTGTATGGTGTTGAGTGTGGCCCTTGTTGTGCGTGTGCTGCATCGGCGGCCGGTTCGCAGCCTGATCGGACCTATGCCCCTGGCATGGAAGGATTTTCGCGCGGTCACGCTGATGCTGGCGGGTCTCATCCTTGTGATCGCCCTGCTGCCGCCCTGGGACATGGGCGGCCCTTTCGTGTCCAACATGCCTTTCGGGGAATGGCTGGTGTTGCTGCCCTTGTCCCTGTTGGGTGTTTTCGTGCAGGTCAGCGCGGAGGAGATCTTTTTTCGCGGCTATGTCCAGCAGCAACTGGCGGCGCGGTTCCGCTCTCCGCTTGTCTGGATGATCGCGCCTTCGGCGTTGTTTGCACTGGGCCATTATCTGCCTGATTCAGCTGGTGAAAACGCCTTTGCCATCGCCCTTTGGGCTGGTATTTTCGGGGTGCTCATGGCGGATCTGACCGCGCGGTCGGGGTCACTCGGGCCTGCAATCGCGCTGCACTTTTGCAATAACGTGACGGCGATCCTGATCGTCTCCCTGCCCGACAACCTGTCGGGCCTTGCGCTCTACCTTACGCCCTTCGGCATGCAGGACACCGAGATGCTTGCAGACTGGCTGCCCGTGGATTTTGCGATGATGCTCGTGTTCTGGCTGGCGGCCCGGGTCGCGATCCGCCGTTGATTGCATTTGTCGCACTCGGGGCTTATCTGGGGGCAAACAAGTCGTCAGGGGCCTGATATGAACTGGATCACGAACTATGTCCGTCCGCGGATCAATTCGATCTTTTCGCGTCGTGAAACGCCGGACAATCTGTGGACGAAATGCGATGACTGCGGCACCATGCTGTTTCACCGCGAGGTATCGGATAACCTGAACGTCTGTACCAACTGCGGCCACCATATGCCGATTTCCCCGCGTGACCGCTTTCGCGCGTTGTTCGACGGTGGCATTTATACCGACATCAAGGTGCCCGTGCCGCCCGCCGATCCGCTGCAGTTCCGGGATCAGAAACGCTATCCCGACCGTCTGAAGGCGGCACAGCGCGAGACCGGCGAAACCGAGGCGATGCTGGTGGGCACCGGTGAAATCGGCCGCACGCCCGTTGTGGCGGCCTGTCAGGATTTTTCCTTCATGGCCGGGTCGATGGGCATGTATGTGGGCAATGCGATCATTGCGGCCGCCCAGGAAGCGGTGAAGCTGAAGCGCCCGCTGATCCTGTTTTCCGCTGCAGGCGGCGCGCGGATGCAGGAAGGCATCCTGAGCCTGATGCAGATGCCGCGCACAACGGTGGCGGTGCAGATGCTGAAAGAGGCCGGTCTGCCCTATATCGTCGTGCTGACCCATCCGACCACCGGTGGGGTGACGGCCAGCTATGCCATGCTGGGCGACGTTCAGATTGCGGAACCCAACGCATTGATCTGCTTTGCCGGGCCACGGGTGATCGAACAGACCATCCGTGAAAAGCTGCCTGACGGCTTCCAGCGTGCGGAATACCTGCTGGATCACGGCATGCTGGACCGGGTGACACCCAGGACCGAGCTGCGCGAGGAACTGATCGGCATCACCCGGATGCTGCTGGGCCTGCCGCCTGCTGTGCGCGGCGATCTGCCCGCGCCCGAAGAGGAGGGCGGGGAACTGGCGCATGCGCTGACAGGCGCGGACGCCAAGCCCGCCGACACGTCCAAGAAGGACGCCCCAAAAGCCGAGAAGAAATGACAGCCCCGACATCGGACGCCATCCTTGCGCGGATGATGGCGCTGCACCCCAAGATCATCGACCTGACGCTTGACCGGATGTGGCGGCTGCTGGAAGCACTGGGCAATCCGCAAAACGACCTGCCGCCGGTGATCCATATTGCCGGCACCAATGGCAAGGGGTCGACCCAGGCCATGATTCGCGCAGGCCTTGAGGCGGCGGGCAAAAACGTGCACGCCTATACGTCCCCCCATCTGGCGCGGTTTCACGAGCGCATCCGGCTGTCTGGCGAGTTGATCGCCGAGGATGCGCTGACCGAGGTGCTGGATGAATGTTACGCCGCCAACGGCGGTGGCAACATCACCTATTTCGAGATCACGACCGCTGCAGCGCTGCTGGCATTTGCCCGCACGCCTGCGGATTACACGCTGTTGGAAGTCGGTCTGGGCGGACGGCTGGACGCGACCAATGTGGTGGAAAAACCCGCGCTGAGCATCATCACCCCGGTGTCGGTGGACCATCAGCAATACCTGGGTGAAACACTGGCCGAAATCGCCGGTGAAAAGGCGGGGATCATCAAGCGGGGCGTGCCCTGCATCGTGGGACCGCAAGAGGAAGCGGCCCTCGAGGTGATCGAGGCACGGGCGGCGCGGCTGGGCGCGCCGGTGCTGGCATACGGGCAGCAATGGCATATCGGCCAGGAAGCCGGGCGCATGATCTATCAGGATGAGCGCGGTCTGCTGGATCTGCCCCTGCCCAATCTGCCCGGTGCGCATCAGGTGATGAACGCCGGGGCGGCGCTGGCCGCTCTGCGGCATCTGGGCGTGAGCAACGAGGCCTGCGAGGCTGCGGTGACCGGTGCCTACTGGCCCGCACGGATGCAGCGGCTCAGAACCGGGCCGCTGGTCGATCTTGCGGGCGCGGCCGATCTGTGGCTGGACGGGGGGCACAACCCGGCGGCGGGCGAGGCAATTGCTGCATTGCTTGCCGAGGCGCCCGAACGCCCCACCCACCTGATCTGCGGCATGCTGAACACCAAGGATATCGGCGGTTACCTGCGCCCGCTGGCGGCACATGCGCGGTCGCTGCATGCGGTTTCCATCCCCGGCGAAGCCGCGACACTGCCCGCTTCGGAAACCGCCAAGGCCGCGCGGGCGGCAGGGCTGGAGGCCGTGGAATCACCCGATGTGGCACATGCGCTTGCTGAAATCGTGGCGCAGGACCCCCATGCACGGGTGCTGATCTGCGGGTCGCTTTACCTTGCCGGTGTGGTGTTGCGCGAAAACAGCTAGCGGGCGATATTTCGTTGCAGATGCTCCTCTGTGGGCCAGATGTGGTATGATGTACCTCAATTCAAACACGTGGTTTGACCACAAGAACATATTGAGGACGACACCGGAGCAGCACCATGGCACATCAATCGAACACCATCTCCGAAAAGCAGAGCGACAACCGTGGCCTGTCTCAGGCGATCTTTATCATGGTTGGCATCGGCATCATCCTGGGCGGTCTTTGGTTTCTGTATCAAAGCACCGCGCCTTATCATCCGGACGTCACCGGCGGGCAGGAAGAGATCTATCTGTCCACCGACAGCTAGGGATCCCGGTCCAGAGCCTAACTGCCCCAGCCTTCGGCCTGCATTTCGCGCAACCGTGATGCAGTGCGTTCGAATTCAAAGGTGCCTTCCCCTTCGAGGTAGAGCATTTCCGGCACGGCAGCGGCAGAGCAGATCAGCCTGACGCGCGCCTCGTACAGGGCGTCGATCAGCGTGACGAAACGTTTTGCCTCGTTGAAATTGCTGCGGCCCAGTTGCGGGATGTCGTCCAGCAGAAGAACCCGCACGGCATCGGCCAGCGCGAGGTAGTCAGCCGCACCCAGCGGTTTTCCGCATAGCCCGTGAAACCCGGCCCGCGCCATACCGTTGCGAAAGGCCGGTATCTCGACCTCGCGGCCCTTGACCTTGAGGATCAGGGGCGCGCCCGGTCCGCCTGCCAGATCGTTCCAGACCGCATCCATGGTCGCGCGGCTTTCGGCATTCACCGGTGTGAAATATACCTGACTGCCCGCCAGCCGGTCCTGCCGGTAATCCTTGGGGCTGGCCAGTTCATGCACCACCATGCGATCCTTGATCAGATCGATGAAGGGCATGAACAGATTCCGGTTCAGCCCATCCTTGTACAGGTCGTCCGGCACCCGGTTCGACGTGGTCACGACCACAACACCGGCGGTAAAAAGCGCCTGGAACAGGCGGCCCACGATCATCGCATCGGTGATGTCGGTGATCTGCATTTCGTCAAAGGCAAGCAAGCGGACGGATTCGACCACATCAGCCGCGACCGGGGCAATGGCATCGTCAACGCCGGTCTTGCGGGCCTCGTGCATGGCGCTGTGGATTTCCTGCATGAAGGCATGGAAATGGACCCGTCGCGACGGAATGTCGCCCATATGATCAACAAACATGTCCATCAGCATGGATTTGCCACGCCCCACCCCGCCCCAAAGGTAAAGCCCCCTGGGCGGTTCGGGTGCCTTGCGGAACAGACCCTTCTTGACCGGGTGCAACAGGGCGGTGCGGATGCGGTCGAACTCCGGCAAAACGGCCTGTTGCGCCGGGTCCGCTGTCAGCTTTCCTTGGGCAATCAGGTCATCATAGGTTTCTTGCAGTGTCGGCATGGAGATTTCTTACAGGCCCGCGCCGGCGATGGAAAGCAGTGGCGCCTGCGCCGGGCGCATAAAGCGCCCCGCCTTAAACCTGCATCGCCAATACCCTGCTGCGCTACGCGCTCGCGGGACATTGCCGATGTGATCTGTCTCAGGTCAAAGGCGGGACGCTATAGGTCAAGAAATGTGGGTGTATCAACACATTTGATCATTTGACGCGACAATTGGTTTCGGTACTTTTGAGACAAATTCAAATGGCGGACCTGGCATGCAAGAACGGACATCCATTTTCACCCCCGTTCTCTTGGTCGGGTGTTTCATCATCATGGTCAGCTTTGCGGTGCGCGCATCTTTCGGTGTTTTCCAGATTCCGATTGCAGAAGAATTCGGCTGGCTGCGCACGGAGTTCTCGCTTGCCATCGCGATCCAGAACCTTGCCTGGGGTGTCGGGCAGCCGATATTCGGTGCTGTCGCCGAAAAGATCGGCGACCGGCGGGCCATCATCATCGGGGCGGTTGTCTATGCGCTGGGGCTGATCCTGTCGGCCAATTCCGGCACCCCGCTGGAGCATCAGGCCTATGCCTGGCTGGTGGGTTTCGGCATCGCGGGCACCGGGTTCGGCGTGATCCTGGCGGTTGTGGGCCGGTCGGCTTCCGATGAAAACCGCTCCATGTCACTGGCGATTGTCACGGCGGCAGGATCGGCGGGCCAGGTGTTCGGCGCGCCGACAGCCGAATGGCTGCTGACGTTTATGAGCTGGCAGAGCACCTTTCTCGTCTTCGCGGCGGTCATTCTGGCGATGATCCTGACGCTGCCACTGATGCGCGCGCCCGCGATGGCCAGCAAGGCGGAGCTTGAGGAAAGCATGGGCCAGATCCTGGTCAAGGCCTTCCGCGATCCATCTTATACGCTGATCTTCCTGGGGTTCTTTTCCTGCGGATATCAGCTGGCCTTCATCACCGCCCATTTTCCGGCCTTCGTGACCGAGATGTGCGGTCCGATTCTGGCGGGCGGGGTGCTGCATAACATCGGGATCACGACCACATCGGCACTGGGCGCCGTGGCGATTTCGCTGATCGGTCTGGCGAATATCGCGGGGACCCTGGCCGCGGGCTGGGCGGGCAAGCGCTATTCCAAGAAATACCTTCTTGCAGGCATCTATGTGGGCCGCACGGTGATCGCGGCGATGTTCATCATGTTTCCAATCACGCCGGTTACGGTGATCCTGTTCTCTGTCGGAATGGGCGCGCTCTGGCTGGCGACAGTGCCGCTGACCTCGGGCCTTGTCGCGCATATCTACGGGCTGCGGTACATGGGCACGCTCTATGGCATTGTTTTCTTCAGCCACCAGCTGGGCAGTTTCATGGGCGTCTGGCTGGGCGGGCGCATGTATGACGCCTATGGCAACTACGAAGCCGTGTGGTGGATCGGCGTGGCCGTGGGGGCTTTCAGCGCCATCGTGCATCTGCCGATCCGGGAGAAACGGCTGGCAGGGCTGGTGACGGCCTGATCCGGGCAGAGGGCAGCGGTACGTGACTCAGGTCCTGCGTCAGACGCCATAGCGCCACAGGATTTTCAGTATCTCGTCTGCATGGATGTAGGTCAGCCCGTGCCCGGCCCCTTCAAGCACCTCATGCGCCGCCTTGCTGTTCCATTCCGCCAATGTCCCGATGGCGGCAGCCGGGATCACCCTGTCGGCACCGCCCCAGATCGCCAGCACCGGCAGGCCTGCCACCTGCAGCTTCGCGTGCTCGGGTTCCAGTGTTTTGGACAGGAGCCCGCGCAGGCTGGCCAGCACCGCAGGGGTAAACCCCTGATACTCCGTTTCTTTGGCCTGAAGCAGGGTGACGTCCGGCACCGCAGTGGGCAGTTCGCGCTCGGCCCGGACGCCCTTGCGATGTATCCGGGGAAACAGGACCAGCATCAACCAGTCGCCGATCAAGGGGGTGTCGATGATAAACCGCATCAGCTTGCCACGCGCCAGCCCCATACCCGCCGGTGCCAGCAGAACCAGCCGGTTGACCCGGTCGGGATGTTCCGCCGCAAAGGCCGTGCTGATCGCCCCGCCCATCGAATAACCGATAAGCGTGAAGCCACCCTCGACCCCTTGATGGGCGAGCAACTCGCGCAGCTGGTCGAGAAAGAAAGCTCGGTCCTGCGGCGCCCTGGCCGGTCGGAATAACCGCGACCGTAGAGGTCATAGGTCAGCACCCGGTAACCCCGCTCAACAAAGCCGGGGGTCAGGCCGCCCCAGACGAAACTGGGTGTGGTCAGACCGTGCACGCAGACGCAGACCGGCCCGTCCGCCGGGCCATGCCAGTTAAAATGCGTGATCCCTTTGCTGAGCCGCACAAATTGTCCCGGTGCCGTGCTGCGCGCGCTGTCGTCCATGCTGTGGCGGTTCCATTCGATCAGCAGCGGCAGGGTGATGACCGCCGCCAGGATCAGCAGGAACCAGATCACAGTCCTGCGTTCCAGCGATCCAGGATGTAACGGCTGGTCATCAGATCCAGATGCGCGCCACCGCCGTTCTTGAACAGCGTGATCTCATCGCGGGACTCTCGGGTAAACCGGGCGAGGTCGTAGTAATCCGCAATCAGATCGTCGCGGGTGATTGCCCCGGATTCCAGCGGGATGTTGATTTCGCCGATATGGCCGATGGTGGTGTCAAAACTGTCTACAAAGATGCGCGCCCGCTTCAGTGCCGCATCATCTGTTTCGCGCATGTCGGGTCGGTAGGCGCCGATCAGGTCGATATGTTGCCCCGGTTGCAGCCAGTCGCCCCTGATCAGGGGCTGGGTCGACATGGTGGCCGAGGTGACAATGTCCGCGCCGCGCACGGCGGTTTCCAGATCCTCGGCAACCGCCAGACCCGGCAATTCGCTGGCCATGGCCTGAGCGTTCTCCGTGGTCCTGTTCCAGACGGTAAAGGCAGCATCCGGAAAGGCGGCGGAATAGGCTGCATGCAGCGCCCTGCCTTGGGTCCCGGCCCCGACGATCAGGATGTTGCGGCTGTCCGGGCGCGCCAATCTGCGGGCAGCCAGCAGGCTGTCTCCGGCGGTCTTCCATTTGGTCACCAGATGGAAATCGACAATGGCGGCCATCTGGCCCGTATCGTCCGCATAAAGGCAGACACCACCGTTCACCATGGAACGGCCCTGGGCCGGGTTGCCGGGAAAGACAGTGGCCGATTTGACCGCGATGCCCAGGCCGTCGATCCAGGCGGCGCGGTTGAGCAATGTATCCTTGCCCCGGTAGAGGAATGTATCGCCGATCTCTGCCTTGGGCAGATCATGGCCTGCAGCCAGCGCATCGGTCAGTCCGATCCAATCAAGCAGCGCCTCGCCCGCATCGAAGGGGATGTTCGGGACATCGGTCATTGCGCTTCCTCCTCGCTCAGCAGGTCTGCCGCGACAAGGCGGCCGGCCCATCCTTCGGGACCTTCGAACAGATGGGTCTGCCATCCCCGCGCAGCGGCGGCGGCGATATTGGCCGCGCTGTCATCGGTAAAGAGCAGGGCGGCCGGGTCAACGCCGCTTTCGCTTTCCAGATGGGCAAAGATGGCCGGGTCCGGTTTCATCATCTTCAGATGACCGGAGATGAAATCGCGGTCGAATGACCGGAAAAACGGATAATGCGTTGCGGCCAGATCATAGGTTTCGATCCCGAAATTGGTCAGCGAAAAGACCGGCACGCCGTTCTTCTGCAAGACCTGCATCAGCCGCACCGAACGGTCGATGGCAGGTGTTGCCATGTCCATCCAGTGCTGTTGCCACAGCAGGATTTCGTCGTACCAGTCCGGGTTGGCCCTGGCGGTGGCCAGCACCAGATCGCCAAAGGGTTCGCCCATATCGACCCGGCGGTTCATATCGAAAAGGTCTACGGAAGCGAACAGCGCCTGCCGGCGTTCAGCCCCGATCAGGCGGTCATAGACCGGGAGCGGATCCCAGTGGATCAGCACGTTGCCAATGTCGAAAACGACGGCCTGCGGTTTCATCTGTCTTTATCTCCCCTGCCTGGAAATCCCGGGCGTTCTTTTCAACGAGAAAGGCTATTGCTGCTGTGCTGCGCGCAGGGCGCGCTCCAGCGCGTCCAGAAAACGGGAGCGGTCGGCCTTTGTAAAGCTCTTGCCGCCGCCTTGCCGAAACGGATCGGCAGCACGCAGGTCGGCCATCAGGTCGCGGGTGGCCAGCACGTTGCCGATGTTGGCCCCGGTCAGGGCCTCACCGTTGTGCTTGAGCACCTTTGCCCCCGCCGCCACGCATTTGGCGGCAAGCGGGATATCGCCCGTCACCACAACATCGCCAGTGCCCGCGCGCTCCGCGATCCACATGTCCGCGACATCGGGCCCATCCGGCACGATCACAGTCTCGACCAGCGGGTTCTGTGAAGGCCGCAGACCTCCGTTGGAGACGACGAACATCCGCACCTTGTGGCGTGTTGCCACGCGCTCTGCCTCTGCCTTGACCGGGCAGGCATCGGCGTCGATGTAGAGCGCGGTCATGCGCCCCACAGTGCTTCTGCATGGAAGGCGATGTGATCTTCCATGAAGCTGGAGACAAAGAAATAGCTGTGGTCATAGCCCGGCTGCATCCTGAAGGTCGCTTGCTGGCGTTTGGCGGCAATGGCGGTGGCCAGCGCTTCGGGTTTGAGCAGGTCAAGGAACTGGTCGGAAGCGCCCTGGTCGATCAGGATCGGCCCGTCAAATCCCTTGTCTGCCATCAACAGGGTCGCGTCATGGCGCGCCCATGTTGCCTCGTCGCTGCCCAGGTAGGCAGCAAGCTGTTTTCTGCCCCAGTCGCTTGCGGTGGGGTTCGCAATGGGGGCAAAGGCGGAGACCGATTTGAACCGCCCGTCGAGGTTCATCGCAAGGGTCAATGCGCCATGCCCGCCCATCGAGTGACCGGTGATGCCCTGCCGGTCCAGGTCGATGGCGAAATTTTCGCCGATCAGCGCGGGCAGTTCCTCGGCGATATAGTCCCACATGCGGAAATGAGGTTTCCAGGGGTCTTCGGTCGCGTTCACGTAGAAACCGGCACCTTTGCCAAGGTCATAAGCCTCGTCGTCCGCCACATCCTCGCCGCGCGGCGAGGTGTCGGGAAAGACCAGCGCGATTCCGTGATCCGCCGCCCAGCACTGCGCGCCGGCCTTTGTCATCGCGTTTTCATGGGTGCAGGTCAGGCCGGACAGATACCACAGCACAGGTACGGGCCCGTCGCGGGCTTCGGCGGGCAGGAAGAGGCCGAACGTCATGTCGCAGCCGCAGGTCGCGGAGCTGTGCGAATAGACCCCCTGCGTGCCGCCGAAACAGGCGTTTTTAGAGATCGTTTTCATGGTGTGTCCTTTCGAGGTTTCGGGTCTCATGGAATGATGGAAAGCGGCGCGAACCCTGGTGTCAAACCTGGGTGATCCAGCCCACGACAAGGCTGAAGGTCAGGATGCTGACGGCGGTGGACAACAGGATCGCGGTCGAGACCCGGACCGGGGCGACGCCGTAATGCTGGGCAAGCATATAGACGTTTCCGGCCACGGGCAGCGCGGAAACGGCGATGATGACGCCTGCCTTGAACGGGTCCACGCCGAACAGGAACAGCGCCGCAAAGGCGACAAACAGCGGGTGCAGCACCAGTTTGCAAAAGCTCAGCCAGCCCGCGATGTGAATCCGCTCGGGTTGGGTCAGTGCCAGCGATGCGCCAATGGCAAACAGGGCGCCCGGTGTCGCGGCGCCGCCGAGGATGCTGAGAAAGTCGTTCATCGGGTCCGGGATGGGGATCTGCAGACCCGACCAGACGAAGCCCAGAACGATGGCGACGATCATCGGGTTGCGGATCAGGCCCAGCCCGATGGGCCGCAGCATCTGCATCGGTGCCAGACCGCCACGGGAACCGGTAATCAGGATGACGATCAGGCTGGAGAAGACAACCAGGTCTATCGCCAGCGCCAGCAGCACCGGGCCGACCGCCTCCGGGCCCAGAAGCAGGGCGAGCATCGGAACACCGAGGAACCCGGTGTTTCCGATCACCGCGCATTGCGCCTCGATCGCGGTTGTCGGCACGTCCTGGCCGCGCAGGAAACCGACAAGCGTGGCGATCCCGTAGACAAAGCTCGTCCCCCAGAGATAGGCGACCACAAGGCGGGTATCCCAGACCTCGGCCAGTGACAGATTGGCGGAAAACCGGAACAGCATTGCCGACAGGGCAAAGTAGAAGACGAACTTGGTCAGATATGCGGTGGCTTCGGCACTGAAGAACCTGGACCGTCCTGCCCAGAAGCCCAGCCCGATCAGGGCAAAGAAGGGCAGAGTTTTCATGAAGATCGCCAGCATGTCCCAAGGGGTATCCAGCAATGCGGTCCGGTGCAAGCGTCCTGCTGCACGGAAATACCGCTTGGAACTGAACGATTCGGTTTATATTGTTGTACCTCAATGCTTCGGAGCAGAAATGAACGTTGCCCCCCCAAAGGTTCGCAAGGGCCGGAAATTCGATCAGGTGCTGGAAGGCGCGCGTTCCGTGTTCATGGCTGACGGTTTCGAAGGGGCCAGCGTCGATGAGATCGCCCGTGTTGCTGCGGTGTCCAAGGCGACGCTTTACAGCTATTTTCCTGACAAGCGGTTGTTGTTCATGGAGGTTGCCAGCTCTGAATGCGCCCGCCAGAGCCAGGAAGCGGTCAAGAGCATCGACATGTGCGCACCGCCCCGCGCGGTGCTGGGCCAGGCCGGGCGGCACTTCCTGCGGTTTCTGACCTCGACCTTCGGGCAGCAGGTGTTTCGGATCTGCGTTGCCGAATCGGATCGGTTTCCCGAGCTGGGCCAGAAATTCTACAGCACCGGTCCTGCGGTTGTGCGGGCCGAGATGGTTGCCTATTTTCAGGGGGCCGAGGCCCGGGGCGAACTGCGGATCGAGGATCACGCCCTGGCCGCCGACCAGTTTGGCGAGCTATGCAAGGCCGACATCTGGACGCGGCTGATCTTCGGCGTGACAAAGACAGTCTCTGACGCCGAAATCGACAGGGTGGTGGACAGCGCGGTCGAGACCTTTCTGGCCCGGTACGAAACATGAGAACGAGATCAAGGAACAGGACATGAAAACACAGATCGCACTTGTCACCGTCGCCGCGCTGGCGGCCTGTGGCCCGCAACAAAACGGCGGTGCCTCGTCTGATGCAGGCGCGGGCGGTGCCGACACCTGTAACGCGGCGGCCTATGCCGGAATGATCGGTCAGGATGCGGTCGTGGCGCTGTCCATACCGGACCCCAAGCGGCAATACCGCCTGGGCGATCCGGTCACGATGGATTTCAACGCGTCCCGCGTGAACATCGTGCTCAACGATACGGATGTGATCATCGATATCACATGTGGCTGACCGGTCCGGCTGTCTGACCTGCAGCATGGCGTCTTTGACCTGAGGCAGAACAGGCAAGCGTTTGAATCTCGTCAGTGGGCGGTGACAGGAAAATCCGACCCGGACCGGACCATAGACGGGGGCACGTATGGGTCCGCTGTGCGGACTTATCTACAGTTGATCACTGGCAACCAAGCCCGGAACAAGCCGAAGGCGCCGGGCCATCGCCTGCCCGCCGGTCGCACCGAAGGTGCGCCGTTGATCGTCGGCATGCCTTTGGCATGACGGGTAGGCGATTTGGTGAGGCTGGGTGTTCCCTCGTTAGGATTCATCATGGTTGAGAAATTAAGTGGCATGAACATAGGTCAGTATCGCCCA
>NZ_QBFD01000015.1:909082-1006509 GCF_003335585.1 Sulfitobacter sp. DFL-14
TGAGAAATCCAGCGTGTTCACGTCGATCTGGCTGGATTGATCAAACGGATACCGCCCTGACGTGGCAGAGACGCAGAACGGCATGACGTCGGCCCGCCACCTGGCGTTAAGCTGGGCAATCACCGCCTCGCGGGTCACGCTGATGGTATCGCCCGCGATCCCCGCGATCCAGTCGTCGATAGGATCCGGCAGGCCGTCCGCCTCGTTCGCGATGGCCCCGGTCAGTTGCGGCAGGCCACCCCGTGCCAGCAGCGCCGCCTGCGGATCCGGGCTGGCCGCGACTGTCTGCATTTCGTTCGACAGTGCCGTCAGGGCGGCAACGGCATCGTCAAGCAGTGGCGGCTGGCCATCGACCTCTTCCACAGTGTTGCGGATCGGGGCGAAATGCTGTGACACGGGTGTTCCGGGAGGATCAGGCGGCGGCCCGGCGTCACCGCCACCCCCGCCGAGAATCCGGTTCCCCTTTTTCACCAACTTACCGATTTTCCCGAGTTTCGATGCCGCCTTCAATCCGGCAGCCTTGGCTGCATCGTTGCCGCCCTCGCCTTCCGGCACGACCCGTGCCAGATGGGTCTCCTCAACAACCGCCAACAAAAGCCGTTTCAGAGCGCTGTCGGCAGAGGAGAGATCCTTGAGATTCTGACGCGCTTGCAACAGGTTGCCGATTGGGGTCAAGCGGATGTCCCGCAGGAAACCGTCCCATTGGGCAATGAAATCATCGTAGTAGAGCTTGAGGATATCCGTCTCCAGGGTCTCGGTATCGGCTTCGCTGCTTTCGGCGCAGCCGCCGGCGAACACGGCGCGATCCAGCGTCGCCTGCCCCGCCACGACCGGGACCAAAGGCAGGACGGCGTCGTGAAATCCCTTGTAGGTGAAGGCACCCGGCAGGCCAACGCGCAGGGTCTTTTCAGACAGACGGGTCAGGACACGCGTGCCGTTCGGGCCGGTTTTTTCGGCCGGAATCCAGTCGGGCAATCCGGCCACCGAGGGATCGGCGCGAAGGCTGCGGTAGGCGCGCACGGCCAGAGGAATGGTGCAGATGCTTTCAAGTGCGACCGAAATCAGCGCGGGGTCGGGTTCGATCTTGTTCTCTTCACGCGCCATGCGGGCCAGTGCGTTCAACTGATGGTCGATCGCCTCGTCGGTCGGAAAGGGGTTGATCGGGGCAAAGTCGGGCAACACGGTCTGCCACCAGAGCCCCAGAAACTCCTCGTCGTAAGGGGCTTTGCCGGTCAGCATCTGATAAGATTTCAGCGCGCCCAGCAGGAATTCGGGATCCCGGCTGTGCCGCCACATGGTTGCTTCCAACAAGGCGACCATGCGCGGTTCAAGGATGTTGCGCAGCGTGTGGTCGTAGGTCATGCGCTGGACATGTGCCAGTTCCGGCTCCGCCGTCGGTCCAAGGGCGGTTAACGGTCCGCCTGCGACATCCGTCGATGCCACGAGCGTTTCGTTCGCCGCCTCAAGCGCCAGGTTGAGGTCAAGTGGATCGGTGGGGGCTTGCCGCGCGGCGACGTTGGACAGACGCGCGGAGAGCGCCGTCAGTTGCCGTTCCTGGTCCGTCAGCCCACCCGAATAACGCAGGTAGGAAAACAGGAACAACGTGCCAAGGATCATTGTAATCAGCACCGATCCGGCCAATGTGCCACGCCAGATCCAGCGGCGGCGCTCCTCGGCGCGCGGGTCAAAGCGGCCAAGACCGGCCTCGGGGAAAATCACGTCGGTCAGCAGATTGCGCAGGAAAAATGACCGCTTTTCGCCGTGGCGGCGCGTCTCGGCCTGTGGCGGGGTCAGGCCCAGCGAACTGACAATGCCCGCCAGCATCCGGTCGATGGGTGATCCTTCCTGCGTGGCGGAGGTAAAGTAATAGCCGCGCAACCAGGGGCTTTCCTCGTAGCGGCTTTCGCCGAATACGGCCTCGATCAGCACCTTGAGCGGGCCTGTCAACTGATCCATCTGCGACGGGAAACGGAACACTTCGGCGCGTCCCGAAAGCGGCAGATCATCCGATATGCGTGCAACCAGACGTTCCTCCATCGCCACTTGCAGCACCTGCGCCTCGCGTTCGACCGTGACGGTATCGACCCGGTCGGCCGTGGGCAGCGTGGCGCCCCAAACCTGTTCGCGCTCGCGCGAGTTCAGATCGCCGAAGAACGCCTCGAACCCCGGCACCAGGTCAGCCTTGGTGATCATGAGGTAGACCGGCAGGTTCATCTCAAGCTCTTCGCGCAGTTCGGTCAGGCGTTTGCGTATCTCGCGGCCGTGTTCGCGGATCGACACGTCGTCACCCGCCAGTTCCTGCACCGACAGCGTCAGGATTACGCCGTTCAGCGCCCGGCGACCCCGGTGTTTTTCAAGCAGCTTCAGGAAGCCCTTCCATTCCGCGGCATCCGCATCCGGGTCGCTTTGCTGCTGGACGTACCGCCCGGCGGTGTCGATCAGCACCGCGTCCTCGGTAAAGAACCAATCGCAATTGCGCGTGCCGCCAATGCCTTTCAGATCGTCAGAAAGGTCGATGGGGAAATGCAGGCCGGACTGGCGCAGCGCCGTCGTCTTGCCCGTGCCGGGAGGCCCGATGATCAGGTACCACGGCATGTCGCGCAGAAACTTGCGCCCGCCGAGTTTCGAGCGCTTCATCTGTTCAAGGATGTCCTGAAACTTGGCGTTTACCTCGGCGATGTTTTCCTCTCCGGGGGCCGCCTGCGCTTCGGGTGGCGGCGCGGCCAGTTCCGACACAAAGGCGCGGTTGGCGCGGGCGGCGCGCAACTGGCGGATCAGCATCGACAGCAGCCACAGGATGATGATCACGCCGATCACCACGATACGCACCATGTCAGATGCCAGCGGGGCGGCATCGCCGACACTGATCAGGGGGCCATAGAGCCAGATCAATGTGCATAGGACGGCGATGCCGATGAAGGTCCACAGCATGCGGGAAAAGAGGATGCTCAGTATCTTTTTCAGAAATCCCATCGCTCAGACCTTCTTTTGCAGGACGATCTCTACCCTGCGGTTGCGGGCGCGGCCCTCTTTGGTGTCGTTGCCGGCGATGGGTTCGTGATGCGCCTTGCCTTCGGAAGCGACCAGTGCGGCGGGGACCCCGGCCTGCACCAGGATGTCAGCGATGGTTTTGGCGCGGGCTTCGCTGAGCCCCTGGTTCGACTGGAACGGATTGGACCGTTGGACCGGGACGCTGTCAGTATGGCCGATAACCCGGACCTGTCCGATGAATTCCTGGTTTTCGATGATCACTTTGGCAATGGATGCGATCAGCGGCCCGTAGCCGTCGTTCAGTTCCGCCTTGGCGGACCGAAAAACCTCGGGGTTGGAACCCTGCACGACGACGACGGCGATGGACACATCCTCGCGCCCGGTCAGGGCCGAGGCGGTGTCCCTGGGCGCAGCTTCGGCAAAGAGCGGCAGCAGTTCCAGCACCAGCGGTTCGATGGTCAGTTTCGGCGTGTCGAGCGTTTCGATCACCGGGCGAAAGATATCCGCCCGTTCCGGCGGCGGCAGAACGCCTGCCAGCGTATAAAGCTGTTCGCCCCGCGCCGAAAGCCGCATGCTGAGCCCGACATAGATGGCGGTGATCAGCGCGATGGCAATCAGCCCGATCGACCACAACGGCACGATGAACCGACCCGGGGTATCGTCGGCGACAACGCCGCGCCAATGCGGCGCAAGCGGCGCATCCTCGGCGTCGCGGTCGCGCAGCAGGCGCGCCATCTGCGTGCGCAACTGAGACAGCGCCGCTTCGCCCCCGGCACCCGAAACCCGGTGTTTGCCGCGAAACCCCAGCGACAGGCACAAAAACGCCAGCTCCAACAATTCGGGGTCGCGTTCGGGATATCGCATCAGGTCCTCGATCAGATCGAAGAACCGCTCGCCCGCGTCCACATTGCCATAAAGCGACACGACAAGCGGCATGCGTGGCCAGCCCGACCTGCCGCCCCAAGGTGTATTCAATGCGATGTCGTCCAGCAGTGCGGCGACGAACCACGCACCCTGATCAGCGCGCGACAGCGGTACGCCCGAGGACACCGCGTTGTCGCGCGCATAGGTCAGGTTGTCCAGCAGCCGCGCCCGCAGGATGTCCGGCTCTTCCGGCGCGATTGCGTCTTCCAGTTCGGGGGCAAGCCCCAGCAAGGGCGCAAAGGCGTTAACAAAGGGATTATCGTTGGCACGCGGATCGCGAAGACGCGCCTCGATACCTGGCGTTGATCCGGGGTTGGCAGCGGATCTCCTGGGCTGCGAGTCTCGCTTGACCGGCCGTACCCGCGTGCGGCCCGCGTCGTTTTCCAGCCCAAAGGGATCATCACCATTCATAGCTTCACCGGCTTACCGCATAGCAGTCGATTTCAGGTTCCTTCGCCAGATTGCCCGCGACACCCAGCACGAAACCCGGTGCCTCAGCCAAGGAGGCGAAATGTTCGGATGTCCGGTCAAGTTCCAGGCACAGCCGGTCGCCGTCATATGGTATTTCGCGTGGCTGCGAATTGAGCGGCTTGAGCGGTATGCCCGTCAGCTTGGACGTCCAGAGCGCATCGAAATCGTCGGCGGCCCCGACGGTCGCCTGATCGACGAAAATCTTGCGCAGCATCGCCTCGGACATGTCGCCACCGATGCGCAGCACAATGCGATTTTTTGCGATGATGTTCGGGTTGTCGATCCGGACCGTCCAGATATTGTCGGAATGGCGGCTAACCTTGAGCGCGCGGGCCTTGGGTTCGACATGCCGCAGGCTCAGGACAAGTGACCGCAAGGTGTCGGCCAGCGCGGTGAATGCGGCCTGCGGATCAAGGTGATCGTAGCGGGGCAGATCACCCAGCCTGCGCGCGGACGCGCCGTAGGTGGCCAGCTGTCCGGCCAGCCCCGCCAGTTCAAGAAACAGCGCCGAGGGATGTATGTTTTCCTGTTCGGCCAGATGTGCCAGCCGTTGTCTGGCGCGATTGGCGGCCTCCAGGATCAGCAGGTTCTCCATCGAAGCGCCCGATCCGCCCAGCACCATCGCGCCATGTGCTTCGGCGATCCGGTCAAGTCCGGTAACAAGTTCCTTGAGCAGCTGCCCATACCAGGTCACTGCTTCAATCCGCAATGCAGGCGCCAGAAACCCCGGGTCTATGGCAACCGCACCTTCCGCCGTCAGCCCTTCGATGCGGGTGATCGGCAAAGTCGAATATCCGGCCGTCTCGTCACCAGGCAGCAACAGGCGCGGCGCCGCACGGGCGACTTCGATCTCTGACGGATCAGCCCCTTCGCGGATCGCATCGCGTGCCGTGATGAAGCCACCCCGCCACCGCATGCCGGATGGCGTCGCATGAGCTGCGTCGATTTCCGCCGCCCCGGCACGTTCGGCAGGCAGGCCCAGCAACACCAAGCCTGTCGCCGTGTCCGCCGTGACGGTGACCGGCGCAATTTCGACGCTGTGATCCGGAACCGAGAGAAAGGTGCCGTCCGGCAGGATCGCCTCTGCTGCCAGCAGTGCGACCTGCCCCGCTTCGAGCGCAACAGGGTCGATTTCGATCCGGCCAAAGCCGACGCTTTGCAGCGGCATGGCATCGACGGCCCGGCGCACCAGCCATTCGGTGTGCCGGTCCTGCTGTTGCAGGTGCTGGGTACGCAGGAACAATCCCTCGGACCAGACGACCTTGTTTCTGTCAGTCATTGAAGGTCATGCCTTTCAAACGGTGTTCATCGCGATGCCGCCCGAACCGACACTGATCATCAGTCCCTGATCGGCAACGGGTGCGGCGATCTTCTTGCGCACGGACTTGCCGGTGGGGGATCGGAATCCGGCGGTAACGCCGATCACAGTCGTACCCGGCTGCACCGCAATCATCTTGGACACAACGGCACCGGGGGCCAGAACAATCTGATCCGCCTTGATCAGTTCTCCTCCGATCGCGGCCTGCGGGTTTTGCAGCGCAAAGATATCAGCCTTGTCGAAATTGCTCGACCCGGACATTTGCAGCACGGTCAGCGTCACCGGACGGTCCGATCCGTCCGGTCCGGTGTTCATGCCTGCCTGCGCCTGGGCACTGATGCTTAGCACCGGGGCGGCGGATTCCATGCAGCCCGACAGGGACAATGCCCCAAGCGCGCTGCCGCTTAGCAGGAAAGTACGGCGTTCGATAATCATGTCACGATCTCCCTTCGTTTTCATAAGCATCCCTGAAATCAGCGCCCACCTCGCCCAGGAACCGTTCTTCTGCGGCCTCGGCGATTTCCTTGTAGCGCTCCTTGTACAGTTGCCAGAGTTTGGCACTGCGCCCGCCTGCAATCAGTGTTTCCAGCAGGCCGGTATCTTCCATATCTTTTTCAATCTCGGCGGGATCAAAGCTGTCGATCATCCGGCGAAGTGCGGTCTGAAGCGCCGTCCATGTCCGCACCTGATGATCAGTCAGATCGCGGAATGCCCATGCCACCGCATCCTCGGGCGACAGATAGCCTTCGCCGCGCGGTTGCAGCAATGATATCAGACCATCGTCAGTTGTCGCCAGAAACTTCAGCGGATTGACGTTTGCGCTGGCGATCACCGTCTGGGCGACGCGAACCCGCTGTTTTTCCTGCGCGCGCGTCCGCAGGAGCAGCATCACCCCGTCGACGAGACCGCGCAGGCAGTGTCCGATTCGCTCCATCTCCTCCTCCGCATCGCCGGGGGGCAGGCGCGACGGGTCCACGCCCATGCCGCGAAAGAAGGCCGCGCGCAGAGCGGTGTCATCCGCGCCGGAGGCGACGGACCGTTTGCCGGGCTCAGATGCTTGTCCGGCAGCGGCGGGCGGTTTCGGCGTTTCAGGTGCAGCGGCCTCGTCCTGGGCAACTGGATCGCGGGCAGACAGCTCTTCAGCGGTGTCGGAACTTTCCGTTTCCGGTTTGACGCTGTCCAGTTCCGGCATCCAGCTATTGTCCTCGGGTGTCTCTTCGTGCAGGGGATCGACGTTGAAATAGCTGCCGGATTTTCCGGGCTGCGTATTGGATGTGTCGGACTTGCCCGACTGCTTTGGCACATCATCGCGCGCACCGCGCAGGTCCAGTTCGAACGGGTCGGGGCGGTCAAGTGGTGGCGGCTCGCGGACCGGTTCGCGCGACCGTTCGGTCACGCGATTGTCTGACCGGACGCCAAATACATCCGGCAGCTCGGCGGGCCGTTCGGGCACCGGCTCTTCCGGTGTCTCATCCGCTCCGAACTCAAACGAGAACACCCCGGCCCCGGACCGCTTTGTCGGCTTGGCAGGGGTCGTGTCCCGCGTGGTCACGGCTTCGACACGCAGCACGAAATTGCCCAGATGCAGACGCATCCCCGGTTCCAGCGGAGCAGAGTTGCCGGCACCCAGAGGGTTGGCCGCATTGTCGATGAACAACCCGCCCGACGAGGCATCCGTCACCATGATCCGCCCGTCTTCTTCGGTCAGGATCGCATGTTGACGCGACACGAACATGTCAGGATCGACCAATTGCCAATCCGCATCGTCGCCGCGCCCGATCATCAGCTTGCCGCCGTTGTAGATCTTTTCCCTTTCGGCCTGCGGATGGGGCGCGTTTTCAAGAACCAGTCGAAGCGTCATGCCGCCCCCCTTTCGTTCAGTGCGGGCGCTTCGCGGTCGCCAATGTTGCTGAATGTCAGGTCCTCGGCATCCTTTGCGCCGTCGGGCGCCAGCCAGGATGTCCGGTCCAGCCGGGTAACGCCAAGTTGCGCTGCGGAGACCTCGCCCGCCGCCAGAACCAGCCGCACGGAATAGGCCGTTTCACGACCCCCGGCGAAAAGGACGGCATGGCGCAACCGCTCCCAGGCCGCGACGTCCTCCAGAAAGGTGGCGAACTGGGTATAGGTCAAAGGGCCAAGCCTGATTTCTGCCTGTCCGGCCCGGTCAAAGAAACGCGCCCCCGCAACGGCAGCGACATTCAGCCCGGCGTGGGCCGATCCGATCCGGGTTTGCAGATGTGGCGGGATCTCGACCCAAAGGCCGACGAATTCCTCCAGCGCCACAGGAACGCCCAGCACGGTTTGAAGGAATGCGCACAGCCGTTCCGGGCTGCGCGCCTCAAGTGCGAGAGAGGTGGCATGGTGCAGCTTGGCCCCGTCCAGCCGCTGATCGCCGGTCACGGTACCAGGCAGCCCCAACCCGGCAAGGGCGCGCATCAGCGCGGTGACACGTCCGCCATCGCCATGCGCCACATGGACTTCGGCCCGCGCATCTGCCCAGGCCCGCCAATACAACGCGATGAGCCGGTGCTGCAGCATGTTGATAAAATCGAGAAAAGCGGTGTCCGATGTCGCCCCTTCGCTGTCGCCCGCAAACCAGCGGTTCGACATCCGCATCATGATCCAACGGGTCATGTGCAACGGCATCGGTCCCTCGGGGCCAATCAGACCCAGTACATTTTCCTGTACCTGCGTCGGCTTGTCGTCAGCGCCAGGCGTCAGGCCGATGACATCGCCTGCGGCAAAGCCAAGGCGCGGCGATTGGCCCAGCCGCGCAGGCTCATTCTCCGCCCCTCCGGCCCGGCCAAAGCGCAGCGTTTCAGTCTCCAACTGCCGCAACAGTTCGAAAAAATCCATTCTGTTGGCTGCTTTGGCCAGCGCAGTCAGATCTGCGCGCGGGTGCCGGGCGTCATCGGCCATGATATCTCCGTCTGGGTCTGTGAAAGCCGCGTGCGGGTGCGCACGAACGAATTAATGCCAGTATGGCGCGTGAACAGCTGCGCCAGCAACGCTGACAGCAACAGGCGGCTGCCCCCTGAAAGGACGGTGTCATCGATGTCCAGCGTGATCTCCGTGCCGTGCCCAAAGCAAACCGGGCCGGGCCGGGCGATACGTTCGATCAAACGTGTTGAAGAGACCCGTGTCACCGACTGCCCGTGTCGCGCAAGGTTCGGATCGCCACGCCTGGCGTATAGCTGGATCAGCGCACGCAAGGGTTCGGCGTCCTTTTCGTCGGCGGCCAGCGAGATGTGGTTCAACGACAGCTGCGATATCCAGCGCCACGTCAGATCGTCGAGCTGAGATTCGCCTGCGGCACCGGAAGGCAGCGTGGCGCGCAGACTGGGCCGCGGTCTGCGCATCGGGCGCAGCAGGTCGATCTCGGTCACCGGGTCGCCTGTTTCAAGAGTCAGTCGTGGCGTGTCGTCCAGGATCGGCAGGTCGCGGTTGGTGCAGAGGGCCCGGATATCCAGCCGCCGGATCGGTTTCGCATCGCGGCGGTTCGCCGGGCGCGCGACGGAAACATAAAAATCGTCACCGCCATAGCTCGACCGGGTCTGACCCCGGCGCACCTCGTCGGTATTGGGCCTGCGCGGTCGGCGTTCAAAGGCATAGACATGACCGCTGTCTGACTGTTGCTCGACAGAAAACAGCGGTGTGACCCGCGCGCCCGGCCCCTGCGCATCGGCGTCCTCGACGCGCAGCAGCCGGTAAATTTCGAAATCCCAGGGTCGGGTACGATCGGCATGTACCAGATGGCCGGGCCGATGCGGCGACAGGTCGACAAGATTGCATTCGTGTTCGAACAGATTGACGATGGGTGCTGCAAACAGCCGAAAATCACTGGCCTTCACCCCGGAGAGCGAGGCATCGCTGGACCGTAGCAGCACGATGACCTCAAGCTGGTCTTTCTCGCAACGCCTGATCGTGTCGCCCAGTCCGGCAAGCCGGGTTGCAAAGAACCGTTCCGGCATCAGGAAATATTCGCGCAGCAGGCGGTAGCCCTCGAATGAACTGCGTACTCGGGGCAAGAGTGCGTCGTCATCCCCCACCCCGATCATGGCAGGCACCGGGCCGACATCGAACGGCGCTTTCTTGTCGGCCGGGCGCGACAATATCGGCCCGCCGAACCCGAACAGGGCATCGAAAATCGCACCGCCTCTTGCGCCTGCACCAAAATAGAGGTCGAGGTTCTTCAGCGACAGTTCCGACAGACTGCCCGCGCCGCGCCGCTTGATGATGATGCGCAGTCCCGCTTCGTGTTCGCGCAACTGCGTCTCGGGCACACCAGCCTGTGCCAGCGCACCTCGATCCTGAAGGTATTCCGCACTTGCCAGCATGATCGGCCACAGATGCACGGTCTGGGACGTGGTATAGGTCGCACGTGTCTGCAACCCTTCGCGCAGCGACGCGACAAGCCTTGTACCGCGGCGCACCTGATGCCCATCCAGCATCCTGTCGACCTGCGGCCCGGGGGTCAGCGTGGCCATCGTCATTGCCGGGGCCGGACCGGCCAGATCGGGATAAAGCGCATCCAGCAGGTTGCGCACATAGCGAGAGCTTTCCACGTCGATCTTGAGCCGGGTGCGGGCCGCCAGAAACGCCACACCTTCCAGCAAGCGTTCGACGTAGGGGTCAGGACAGGGCACCGAGGTGATCGACAGGTTGCCGGCCACATTGGGATGCAGTGCCGCAAATTCGCCGGCCAGCGACCGGATATGGGTCAACTCATCCTCGTAATATTGTAGAAACGCCTGATCCATCAACGGTCCTCCAGCGCGGTGACGGCCTGTCCGTTGTCCAGGTCGATGGAAGTGGACAGGCGCAATCGTTCGGGCACCGGTGACATCAACAGCATACCGTCGATTTCGATGCGCATGCCGGTCTTGTCGCCCACGCGAACACGCACGCGCAGCCCGTCCTTGCGCAGGCGCGGTTCAAAGACTGCCAGCACCTCGCGGATGGTCCGGGCCAGCGCGTCAGTGTCGAAATCCGACCCGATGCGTCCCGAAAACGAGGGCACGCCATAGTTGACCACGCTGGCGCGCACCTCTGGAAAATCGGCCAGAACGCTGGCCGGATTGGGATGGTCCAGTGCTTCACGTTCGGTCAGCAAGAATTCCGCCTCCAGCCGTTCGATGTTGAACAGCATTTCGATGTCACGCCGAACAGCTTCGCGCAGGACCTCCGGCGTCACCACGATACCGCCATCAGCAAGCCTGCGCCGTTGCGCATCCCGCGTGATAAGACGATGCGCCAATGCGCGACTGTCGTCATCCAGATCGGGATGCGCCGCGATGGCACGGGGCCCCCCTGCGATCAACGCATCCACGTCTGTCGCGCTCAGCCCCGCGCGGCGCACCAATTCAGCGTTCAGTCCTTTAGTTTCCGCCTGAAGACCCGGCAGGTCGTCAACCAGCCGATCCCAGAGCGAAGGCTGAACCGCTTCCTGCAACGCTGCACGGGGCGGGTCACGATCAACAGACATGCGCGATCCCAGGTCTCAGCGTCAGGCTCCTGCCGCCAGGTCGTATTCGATCTCGTGTTCGTCACCAGCTGAGTGATCATCAGCCTGTACGGTGTACTTGATCTTGACCTCCTCGAACGCCAGACCGACAGATTCCTCCATCACCTGGCCATCATTCGCACCGACGCCCAGAACCTCGTATTTCGAGATGATGGTGTTCGTGAGGGTGATTTCCAGATAATCAAGATGCGCCTCACCGCTGTCCTTGCGGACATAGATCACGATCTCGTCGAACGATTTGGCCTGCATGGCGGCAAGCGCCAGATAGGGAGACGACGCGTCATAATACTTGCGGGCGTATATCGATCCGATCTGCGCACGGCTGCGTGACCGTCCCTTGCCGACCTGCGCCGATGCGGCTTGTTCAATGGACCACATCAGATCGTGGATGTCGATCTCGTCCTCGTGATCGGCGCGCTGGGATTCACCGGCAATATCCGGTATCTTCATATATCCTGTCAAAGGCATGTTGGTTCTCCACTTGGTTCAAGTTGGTCTTACGTCTTGACGGAAGGAAGCTCTGAAACCAGCCGCAAACTCGCGTTGATCCCTTCCAACTGGTAATGCGGGCGCAAGTAGAAACGAGCGTTGTAATAGCCCGGACGCCCTTCAACACTGTCCACCTGCACTTCGGCGGCGGCCAGTGGTCGTTTCGCCTTGGCCTTGTCGTCTGCCATGGCCGGGTTCGCCAGCACGTAGCGGTTGATCCACTCGCTCAACCAGACCTGCATGTCAGCGCGTTCCTTGAAGGTCCCCACCTTGTCGCGGGCAATTGCCTTGAGATAGTGGGCAAAGCGACTGACCGGAAAGAGATAGGGCAGGTTGGCGGACAGCCGTTCGTTTGCCTGGGCGTCGGGGTCCACCAGGCGGCCGGCACGGGTTTCGTCGTCCTGCAAGGAATGCGCCCCGATAAAGGCGGCCACATCCGTGTTCTTGCGGTGCAGGATCGGCATCAGCCCCAGCTTGGCCAGTTCGGCCTCCCGGCGGTCATCGATGGCTATTTCGGTCGGGCATTTCATCGCCACGGAGCCATCGTCGGTCGGGAAGGTATGAACCGGCAGGTTCATTACCGTACCACCGGATTCCACGCCCCTGATCTGGGTGCCCCAGCCTGAAATCTTGTGGCTGCGGTTGATGTTGACGCCCATCGCAAAAGCCGCGTTCATCCAGACGTAATTGTCGTGGTTCCCCGCGATGTCCTCCTCGAAATCAAAACCCTTGACCGGGATGGTATCCGCGCCATAGGGCAATCGGCCCAGAACGCGTGGCATCGCCAGTCCGATGTACCGGGCATCTTCGGATTCGCGCAGCGACTGCCAGCTTGCATATTCGGGGCTGGACACGATCTGTTCCAGCGCCTGGGGATTGGGCAGTTCCTGCCAGCTTTCCATGCGGAACAACTGCGGTGCCGCCGCTGCGATGAACGGTGCATGTGCCGCCGCGGCAATGCCCGAGATATTGCGCAGCAGGCTGACGTCCTTGGGGTGCTGGCTGAATTCATAGGCCCCGATGATTGCACCAAAGGGTTCGCCGCCGAACATCGAGTACTCGTCCGAATAGATCTTCTTGAAGATCGGCGACTGATCCCACATCTGCCCTTCGAAGTCCTGCAGATGGTCGGCCAGATCGTCCTTGCGGACGTTCAGCACACGCACTTTCAGCTTCTGGTCCGTTTCGGTGTTGTTCAGCAGATAATGCAACCCCCGCCAGGTGCCTTCCATCTTGGTGACTTCAGGCGCGTGCAGGATCTCGTTCATCTGGGTGGTCAGGATCGAATCTATGCCTGCGATCAGAGATTTGATCGACTTGACCGCATTGCCGGAAATCGCCGTTGTGCCGGACCGTTCCCTGGCAGCCAGCGCGAGGTTCTGGACCAGCGCCTGCAATTTCTCGCCATCGCTGTCTTTGACCCGGAAATCCTTTTCCAGCAGTTCGCTGAATTCTCCCAGATCAAGCGCTTCGGCTTCGGCGGCAGCGCCACCTTGCTTGAGCTTGTCGTCGGCCATGCTTATGCCCCTTCCTTGTCATCTGATTTGGAGGATTCCATCGCCGCCTCCGCAGCCTGTTGCAGCAGCGGTTCGTTGCTCAGCAACTGCGCGATGCGCTTTTCGGCGTCGACCTTGCCGTCCATATAGCCCAGCAATTCTTCCAGCTGCCGCCGCATCTTGAGCAGTTCGGCCAGCGCCGGCACCTGTTCGGCGACCTTGTCGGGCGCGAAATCACCCATGTTCTTGAACTCAAGATCGACGAACATCTCTTCGTCTTTCTCTTCCCCTTCCGCGACCGGAAGCGTGTTGGGCACCCGCGCCTTGACCCGCGGGCTCAGCGCTTCCATGAACTTGTTGAAACGGCCCGCATCGGTTTCGACGAAACTGCGTTCGTCCAAAGGCTTTTTCGCCTCGCGGGTTTCGGAATCACCGGCCAGATCGGCCATCACACCCATCACAAAGGGAAGTTCGATGGTCGTGGGGCTGCCGTAATGTTCGACGTCATAGGCGATCTGGACTCGCGGCGCCCGGTTTCGCTCGATCACTTTCTGCTTACTGTCGGCCATATCGAGATTACCTTTCTGTTGCTGCTATTTCTTGCGTTCGTCTTCCACACCCGCAATGCTGCGAAATTCCTTGAGCCCGGAGGGCGCGATTTCCTCCATGAGCTGTAGAAAATCCATCGCCACCATCCGGCGCATCCGGCGTGCGAGGTGCGGTATCGGGCTGGACGGCTCGGTGCGTTCGTAAAAGGCCACGATCCGATCCAGGGCCCGTTCAACATCTGTCCTTGAATTTATGTCTCCTGATCCACCACCCGCGCCAGTCATGAATTCCTTACCTGTCTGAGCGTCAGATGCGCCCGTTGAAATGACATCGGCTGGCGCGTCCTCGACGGTCTCGGCATCCTTGCCTGTATCGGTGCGCGCTTGCTCCAGCGTTTCGCGCGCCTTCGCCAGCAGCTCGGTCAATTCCGGCAGCGCCAGCCCCGGCGCGCCACCGAGACCAGCCTTTTCAGCCAGCTTTGCGATCAGCGCCGCCAGCCCCTTCTGGCAATCATGCAGCGCCGTGATCAGTTCCTCTGCGCGTTCGGGTTCTTCTGCCGCCAGTTGACGCCCGGCCGCCCTGACCCGGTTCACCCGCTGGCCATGTCGGGCAACCAAGGCATCCTTTTCCGCCTGCCCCAATCCCGACGCCGCCCTGTTCAACACTTCGAAATCGGACAGGGCTGCCTTGGCCAGATCGTCGCTCAGGATCGGCCCGATGCCGCGCGGGTTCAACACGACTGAGAACTTGATATCGCCCAGCAGTCCGTTGTCGTCGTTATCAAGCTGGCGCAGCGCATTGGTGCGCGGCAGGGCCGCGGCCGCCGGATCTTCGCGATCCCGCAGCTCCGGGTGCAGGCTGTCCCAGTATTGGTCCAGCGTATCGGTCAGCAGCGCAATGCCCTCCCTCAGCCCGGCGAAACCCTGTTCGGCATAAAGCGCCCGCACCACAACACATAGCAGGCGCAGGTCGCGGCCCTTGGCCGCCAGCGCCAGCGCACCGTCGAAAACCGCGTCCCAATCCACATCCGGAGCAGCTTCGTTGATCGAACCGTCGCTGTTCAGACGGTTTTCGCGCGCGGCAGGCTCGATCAATCGCTCCAATGAATGGAATCCGGCTTCGTTTCTAAGCTCGATGCCGGAAGGAGTATCCTCCCCAAGCGGTTCGAGGAGGCGTGTAATATCCATGCCTCGGACCTCAAAAAAATTAATAAACTCACAAGAGTGTTACAGATTACTTCGATTCTTGCAACGATTGCAGTGCCGGTCACATCACAACCGGCAGCGGGGTGGTCGCAGCCTTGTTTCCATCGACAAATCGGCCGTTGGCGTGTTACGATCATCGCGTGCTTTGGCATTTGTCGCCGCTGGCCAATTCTGCCTTCTGTCGCGGATCGACGTCACTCAACACCGGAGAACCCCATGGAACTCAAGGAACAAGTCGACGGTGTCGTGATCGGCCTGTTGCTGGGCTTTGAGGATGGAAGGCCGCTGGTCGTCTACGCCGGCAATCCGGCGGACCATGCCACCCCGGCACGCAGTCTGACACAGTTGGGTGCAGATGACGCCGGATCGGAAGTAGCGCTGTTGTTCGAGGACGGCGCGCGCGACCGCCCGCTGATTGTCGGGCGCATCGTCGAACCTGTCCGCGCCCCCGAAGACAGCACGCCAAGGGTGATCCATGATGGACAAACCGTCCGCATCCAGGCTCAGGAACGGATCGAGCTGCGGGTCGGCAAGGCCGCGATTATCATGGAAAAGGACGGCCACATCACCATTCGTGGCACCCATCTGGTCAGCCATGCCTCGGCCAGCAACAGGATCCGTGGCGGGTCCGTCAACCTGAACTGATGTCGGTCCCCGTCCTCAAGGACATTCTGCGCCAGCACGCCGAAGAGGCGGCGCATCTGTGGTGTGTCTATGACTGGCACCTGCTGCACCCGGACGATAACGCCGACATGGATGAGGAACGGCTGGCGCGGCTGGTGGACCGCCTGGACGCGCATCTGGACGGGTTGCGCGTAGCGGGCAAGCACGGCCAACGCATCGCGCAGGACCGCTATGACGAATTTCCCGAAGCGGGCGAATTGTTCGTCCTGCGCATGCTGCAACCGGCAGCGGCAAAGATAACCGTTGAAACGCTGGATCTGGATGCGGTGCGGAGTTATCTGGCGTCAAAGCTGCCGTCAGCCAGCTAAAGCGCCATATAAAAAAACCTGTCAAACTGAGCATACAAGATTAATGGGTCCAGAGCCTAATCACCCGGAAACGAAGTTCGCGACATTACGACAGAGGTTCGCGCCCGGCCCCGAGGGTGGGCGCGGTGAGGCTTGGCGAACGATCCGGGCAGGGCGATAGGTCTGAACATAATAAAACGTCGGAGTAATTCGCGCCCGCCCTGGGGGGCGGGGTCGGGCGCGAACCGGATCGCAAGCGATCCGGAGGCAAATGGCCAATGTAACCTATTTTGGGCTCAGGGGACTAAGCCTAAGCATCATCAGGCAACCGCGATCTGGTTGATCCTTGTCCAGGCTTCTCCATCGAAGCGCAGCACATCCTTCTCGCCAAGGCTCCAAAGCACGTTCTCTCCTTTGCCGAGGTTGTAAAACGTCTTCGCCAGCATCATCGCTTCGGGCACTGGCACGAATCCGTCTTCGGGTGTCCAGGTCAGCAAAGCGCGGGTCATGGCGCAATAGATTTCACCCTGGAAATCCTGAAGCCCCCAGATATCCCTGATCGGGCTTGGAGGCGTAAAGAGGACAAATTCGTCGCGACGGCCTTTTGCCATGATACCGCTGATACCGCCCAGGTATACAAAACCGTCATCGGCGCAGAGGACGCTGATGAAAGCAAGGTTGGTCGCGCATTGGACCGGTGTCCAGACGGTCCCGTCATACCACCAGATCACGCCATCACGGCCTGCCGCGTAAATCTCGGTCCCGGAATATCCGGCTATCGCTTCGAGATGGTTCTTGGGAAATTCGTCGCGCATGTCGTCGCCCGGTCCGAATTCAACCCAATTGTCCGAACCCTGACGCCGGTAAACACGCAAGTTGGCCCCGCAGGCCACGATATCCGGTCCCGCCGCCGCAACGCCCCGCACGGGTCTTTCATCCGGATCAATGGTTTCAAGCGTTGTGGCACCATCTTCGAAAATCACTGCTTCGGCATACTGGCCAACTGCGATGCGGGTTTTTCCAGCGTTGGCATAGGTCAGAGCAGAGACCTCAAAATCAAAGTAACCCAATTCTGTCGCCTGCGTTGGGGTCAATTCATAGATCACGGCATGCGGGTTCTCGAAATCAAGTGCAAATTCATCGACGACAAGTCCGAAGAAGGCCTCATCGTCGTTGCGCACGGCGGCCCGCGTCAAAGACGTTGATTCAAGGATTGGCCTCATTTGTCATCTCCCAAAAAGCAACTAGGCTGATGCGAGCCAGTCAGATCGCAATGACGCATAAACCCGCGCGGGACCTTCCTCTGCCGGTCCTTTGCCACATCGGTCGGCCCTCAGCGGCTGGTCAGGCGCCATGCCCAGTTCATCACAGTGATAAGAGTCCAATTGCGCCTTCAGACAGGCATCACTGCAATCCGAACAAGGAAAGACCACCTTGTGTGAGCGGATCGATTCATCACGCATCTCTTCATAGGTCAGGCTTTGCTTGCTCTCCATTTCCACGACGACGAACGGTTCGGTTTTTTTGAGAACAGGCAGGTTAACGGCTGACGCGTTATCAGACACGAAAGCGCTCATCTCCGTGTGCATCATGCCGTGCGATCCGGTCGTGTTGGAACATCCTTCGGCGCACACACATGGCGCGTCGGTGGCACTATAGGGCGGAGGTTGAACATGGCCGGCAGGTGCTGGAACAGGTGCCGGGCAGATATCAATCGGGAAGTCATTGGGTCCGATAGTACCTTCACCCCGTCCGTTATTGTAGAAACCGGATGCGGGCACCATATGGTGGCCGGTCTGTCCCGGACAGGGGCATTGGTTGCTGGTGCCCTTGGGTGGCAACCGGCACGCCAGCGCGGCCAGACATGGATCCATCTGCGCTGTATCAGCCATTTCCATGAGGTCAGCGTTGTCGCGAAAACTCGACCCCATGACCGGGATCGTCGTGTTGTAGCCGTCTCTGGTTCCCATAATATCGCCGCGTTCGCCGATCGACAGGTCCAGGGCCGCTTTTCTGCATGCTTCGTCAATGCCTGCCTGATCGCCACAGGCCTCTTCTGCCTTGTCATAGTCGCTCTTGCAGGGGTCTCCGTCTTTGGGCGGGTTCGGGCTTCCGATTTTTGGAAAGGGCGGCACATTCGGAGGCGATCCATGATTATTTGTCTGGATGTCAGAGAACCGGGTCAGGTTCTTGCCCTCGGCTTTGACGTTCATCGAGAAGGCCTGGGAATAGGCCTTGCCGGTGTTCTTGGAACTGATTACGCCTTTCTTGGCAGCGCAGCCCGCCTCGTCTCCGCTGGTTTTGGTAAAATAGGAACTGTTCTTGAGATTGACGGTCTTGCCGCCGATCTTGACCGTGCCTGTGCCCTTGTCGGTGTCCGTATCAAAGCCGAAGTTCGGATAGGGGATCGGCACGCCGGGCGGCGTCGCCGGATTTTCCGGGGGCGTCATGCAGACATCGGGAAAGGCCGCGATGACCTTGTTGGCCTGTGCCTTGCAGGACACTTCGAGCTTGTTTGCAAAAACGGTCATGCGGCGGCCCTCTTTCGGTCTACCGTCTGAAAGATCGCGGAACCGCAAGCGCCGTCGTCGCCCGAGGCTTCGACCATGATGCGATGACCGCTGGCGTAATCTTTTTCAAAACTCTCAAGGCCCCAGCCCACCATCAGCGGCACAAACGCAGCACCGATGTTGCCAAGGCAATCGCCGGGGGTCCAGATCGGCTGGGGATCGCGGTGCAGGCGCATCATGCGCTGCATCGCCAGCGCGCTTTGCTTGAAAAAGAACGCCTCGCCTGCCAGATCGGTGATGCGGAAATCTATACGGCCAAAGTCCTGAAGTCCGCTCATCTCAAGCGCGTCGCGATAGGCCTGCGTCATGCCATCGGCGCGCAGCGGCAGGTCAAACCCGTCCTGGGCCTTGCGGTTATAGATATAGGCCTCTTCCCGTGTCAGACCCAGACCTGTCAGGGCAAAATGCGTCGGTTTACCCGGCGCGCACAGGATGGCCGCGGCGGCTTCTCCGGGGAGGAAACCATTGGCGTTGTCACCGGTCAAAAGGCGATTTTCCCGCAGGAAATGCGCAATCGCTGGCCCGTTCAGCAAACTGTCGACACCGATGATCAGTACATGCCGGGCCTCGTCCCTGGCAAACATGCGCCGGGCGCGTTCAAGGGCGATAAAACCGGAAGGGCGGCCATGTGATACCACCTGCATCTTGGTCCGTTCGGGCAGTCCTGAAAATTCCAGCACGCGGGCGGCAAAACGATCTACGTTGCGTACCACCTGCCCGGGGCGGGTGGTTTCGGCAAGACACAGGATCAAGGACATATCCGCCTGTGCCCCGCCCTGCCCCTGCAGCGCATCCACAATCGCACCCGCCGCCAGATGCGCCAGCCGTTTTTCCCCGATCCAGTTGCGCGGCAGGGGGACGGGCGCGCCCAGCAGCCATGCCCCACCCGGCGCGATGAACTGTGTTTCGCAAAATCCATCCAGACCTGCGCGCATGGCGGCGCAGGCAGAAGCACGGTCCAACCCGACGGCCGTTACCATGCCTGCCGAGAGGATGTTCACACCTGTACTCATGCGGCGGCCTCGCTGTCTCCGGGACGACCGAAGCGCTTGCCAAATGACCGGTAGGCCTTGCCTTTGGATTTGGCGCGCACCAGCCCGCGCGGCGGTGTCCCGATCCAGGCTTCGGTGAATTCGGTGATCAGGCGTCGCATCGGCACATCGACGCGCCATACCATCGACATCTGCCGCGCTTCGGTGTCAAAAATCAGCGTATCGGGGCGCAAGACACCCTCCCAGGCCTTTTCCCAACCGCGAAATATCTGCATCGGCAGTTCGGTCTGCGGCAGGCGAAATTGTTCGCGCCCCTTTGGCGTCAGGTTCAGCAGCGTCACCTCGGTGCCGGTCGCGGGCGGCAAGATCTGCTGATCCTTCCCGACCTGCTGGTAATAGCGTTCGTCGAAATCGGCTGGCAAAAACGGAAACACTTCGTCCTGCCATTTCTGGTCGTAGGTGCCGCCATATTTCAACCGGTCCGCCCGCCCGCGCCAGATCGGTCCCAGCGCCATCGGGCGGTAGTCTTCGATGGGCGAGGTGACCTCGACACCCACTTCTTCGGTGTTTGGAAGCGGCGCGCCGGTCAGCCGATCGCGGTTGCGTGGATGGGCGTAGCCGCGCCCAACAGGGTTCATCATGTAGGCGTGCGGATTTGCGGCATCGGGGTTCAACCGGTCAGTGCCGCCGAATGCGGTGTCATAGCCAAAGGCTTGCCGTGTAAACGGAAACGGATCGGTCGCCATGATCGCAGGGCCGACAACACGCCACTCGCGATGGCCGACGACCATCAGTGTCTTGTGCCAGCCGCCCACCCGCAGACCGACCTGCACGCGCGGCACCTTGCGGCCCCCGGGGCCATAAGCCGCGCCCTGCAGCACCACGTCGCAGGCGGGTTTGCGAAAGGCAAAATCGGTTTCCCACCGCGTTGCGGAAAAACCCGGTTCACCCGTAGCTTCATCGGCATAGACAAGCGGCATCTGATCGGCTTCGGGAAGCAGGGTCATCTGGCCGCCATCGCGGTCGGGAAAGGCCCAGCTGCCCTTGACGACCATCACGAAAAACTCGCGCCCGGCCACGTCCATCGCAACGATGTGCTGGTGGCGCAGCCCGAGGCGGTTATACACAATCATGCCGCGCTTCCCACCTATTCGAACGCGTAGTCAAAACCATCTGCGCCGCCCGTTACCGTGACTTTGCGCAGGGTGGCTCCGTCCAGACTATAGGTCAAGATACGGCGGCTGAGTTCGGGCATCAGCGTATTTGTCAGAATAGCGTCGATCATCCGCCCGCCGGATTCGATTTCGGTCGCGCGGGCTTTGATCACATCCATCGCCCCGTCGCCGATCACCAGTTCCGCACCGTACCCTTCGAGCAGCCGCTTGGCCACCGACCGCAGCTTGTGGCCCGCAATCACCTCAATCATCGTATCGGACAGCGGATAATAGGGGATCGTGACAACCCGACCCAGCAGGGCCGCTGGAAAGACCCCCAACAAGGGCGCGCGCAGGGCGTTGTTCAACTCTTCCGCATCGGCCTTGGTCTTGCCTTCCTCGGTCATCGCCATGATCTCCTCCGATCCGACGTTCGAGGTCAGCAGGATCAGCGTGTTCTTGAAATCGATGCGCCGCCCTTCACTGTCATCCATCATGCCCTTGTCGAAGACCTGAAAGAAAATCTCGTGCACATCCGGATGCGCCTTTTCGACCTCGTCCAGCAGCACCACCGAATAGGGCCTGCGCCGCACGGCCTCGGTCAGGACGCCGCCCTTGCCATATCCCACGTATCCCGGCGGCGCCCCTTTCAGGGTGCTGACCGTATGTGCTTCCTGATATTCGCTCATATTGATCGAAATCACATTGTCCTCGCCGCCATACATCAGGTCGGCCAGCGCCAGCGCGGTTTCCGTCTTGCCCACACCGGACGGCCCGCACAGCATAAAGACGCCAACCGGCTTTTCAGGAGGTTTCAGCCCGGCCGCGGATGTTTGAATGCGGTTCGCGATCATCTCCATCGCGTGATCCTGGCCGACGACACGTTCCGCCAGCGATGCTGCCAGTGCCAGCGCGCGTTCTGTCTGGCTCGACATCATCCGGCCCATCGGGATGCCGGTCCAGTCCTGCACGACCGAGGCAACGGCCTGCTTGTCCACGGCAGGCAGGATAAGCGGTGTTTCCCCCTGCGCCGTGGTCAGCGCCAGCATCCGTTCCCGCAGCGTGGCCAACGCGCCGTCGCGGTCGAAAGGTTCGGCCGCCTCTGCCGGACCTTCAGGATCCTCTTTCATGTCGTCGTCCGGCACATCTTCTTCGGGCACCGCGTCTTCGGGTACCGCGTCGCCGATCTCGCCCGTGTCATCAAGCGCAGCGCCTGCACCGCGCAACTTTGCCCGCAGATCAAGGATTTCCGCGACCATTTCCTTTTCGGTCTCCCAGCGGGCGCTTGCCGCCTCCAGCGCTGTCGCCGCCTGTGCCAGCCGCGCCTCGACCTCTGCCTTGCGCTCTGTCACATCAATCCCGATCGCCTCTTCACGGTCGATAATGCCCTGTTCGATCTCAAGGGCGGACTGCCGCCGCTGAATGTCCTCGACCTCTGCCGGGGTCGCGTGCTGGCTGACCGCCACACGGGCGCAGGCCGTATCCAGCAAGCTGATCGCCTTGTCCGGCAGCTGGCGACTGGGGATATAGCGATGCGACATCTTCACCGCCGCCTCGATTGCCTCGTCCAGCAGTTCGACGCGGTGATGTTTCTCCAGCACCCCGGCGATGCCGCGGCACATCAGCACTGCCTTTTCCTCGTCCGGTTCCTCGATCTTGACGACCTGAAAGCGGCGGGTCAGTGCCGGATCGGGTTCGATATGCTGCTTGTATTCGGCCCATGTCGTCGCCGCGATGGTGCGCAACTCTCCGCGTGCCAGCGGCGGTTTCAACAGGTTCGCGGCATCGCCTGTTCCGGCGGCACCGCCTGCACCGATCAGCGTATGCGCTTCATCGATGAACAGGATGATCGGCGTGTCGCTGGACTGGACCTCTTCAATCACCGATTTCAGGCGTTTTTCGAACTCGCCCTTCACCGAAGCGCCCGCCTGCATCAACCCGATATCGAGCATCTGCAAATCGACATTGCGCAGTTGCGGCGGCACGTCGCCCCGCGCCAGTCGCTGCGCGAAGCCTTCGACGACCGCGGTCTTGCCCACCCCCGCCTCGCCCGTCAGGATCGGGTTGTTCTGCTTGCGCCGCAGCAGGATATCAACGATCTGGCGGATCTCCGCATCGCGGCCCACGACCGGATCCATCTTTCCGTCGCGCGCGCGCGCCGTCAGGTTGGTCGCGAACTGATCCAGCGCCGACTTGCCGCCCGGCGCCTTGCGCGCGGGCCTGGCCCCGTCTTCGGCCGGTTTTGCAGGCGCCTCGATGGAATCGACCAACAGATCGTCCAGCTGTGCCGCCATCGCCGACGGATCGATCTTGTCAAACTCGAGGCTGATCTTGAACAGCAGCCCTTCCAGCACCGGCACCTGAAGCGCGCCCAAAAGCACATAGGCCGACCGCACGGTATCGTCCCCGAATTCCAGCGATCCGAAACTCCATGCCTCCTGAATGGCGCGAAAGATATGGTCGGAAAACTCCTCTACCGACCCGGCACCGTGGCGCAGCGCATCCGTGGCGCGCAAAACGTCACCGTCGAATTTGTGCCGGTCCACCCCGGCCGATTCCAGCAACAGCGCAAAATCCGTGCCCTCCGCGTCGGCAAGGGCCGTGACGAAATGGATCAGTTCCACATAGGGATTGCCACGTCGTTTTGCTGATTGCGCGGCCTCTGAAAATGCCTTCAGACATGCCGGATTCAGCTTGCCCACAAGCTCTTTGCGCTTGATCGTTTCCTGCGATCCGCGTGCGGACATATCAATATCCTCCAAAAAATGTTGTCGTAACGGGGTACTGATGAAATAATCAAAGTCGTTTTATAGTCTCCTATACTAGACCGAATTTGATTTTGAATCGACAACTTTGGTGGGCGATGCCCCGCCAACTGGAGCATTTGATGAAAACGCCACTGCCGACGGATATCTTCAAGACCGGACAGGTGTTGAACAACACCTATGAAATTGCCGGCGTGTTGGGCCGCGGCGGTACCGGCGAAGTCTATCTCGCCCGCAACCAGATCAATGAACGCGACTGCGCGATCAAGGCGCTGAACGCTCAGTTCTCGGACAATGCCGAATATATCGACCTGATGCGCCGTGAAGACCAGATGCGCGCAATTCAGCACGACGCGGTGGTCCGCTATACCGAGGTGTCACGCTCTGATGCGGGCCATGTGTTTCTGGTGATGGATTACGTCGAAGGCCCGTCGCTGAGCGACGTGATGGAAGACCGCAAGCTGACCCCGCGCGAATTGCTGATCGTGGCGCACCGTGTGCTGGAAGGACTGGTCGCCACCCATGCGCACGGCATCGTCCACCGCGATCTGAGCCCCGATAATATCATCCTGCGCGGCGGCAAACCCGAACGCTCGACCATCATCGACTTTGGCATCGCCAAGGATACGGCCGCGGGCGCCCGCACCATTGTCGGCAACCAGTTTGCCGGAAAATACGAATATGCCGCGCCTGAACAGCTGGACGGAAAGGCAACGTCTCAGGCCGACCTTTACGCATTGGGTGCGACCTTGCTGGCGGCATGGCGGCGCGACGTACCTGATCTGGGCACCACACCCGGCGAAATCATGCGCCGCAAGGCCGCCGCATTGGACACTGACGGTGTGCCCGACCCGTTGCGACCGCTCATCGAATGGCTGACCCAACTGCGCCCGGAGGACCGTCCGAAGGATGCCGCCGAAGCGGTCGCCTGGCTGGACAGCCAGTTTCGCCCCGACACCGGGACACAGACCGAAGGCCCGGGCGGCAAGGCACGCAAGCGCAGCCGCGCGCCGCTGGTTCTGGGTCTTGTCGCATTTTGCACGGCAGCTGTGGGTGCCGCGTGGTTCACCGGGATGCTGGACGATCTGTTTGCCCCCGCCCTGCAGATTGCCTCCCCCTATGAAATGACGGCGACTTTCGATCCCGATGGTGAAAAATCGCTGATCGCCAACGCGCCGGATTCCGAAATCGCTGCCGGGTTGCGCAATGCATATGCCAACGCGGCCGGGACACTTGCCAATCCCGGCGAAATCACACTGGCTGCCGGCATGCCCGCCCCCGATTGGCCCGACAATGCGGCTGATCTGATGACGCTTGCATCGGAACTGGAAAACTGGACGGTGACCCTTTCGGATATGTCGGCAAACATCTCCGGCCTGGCGGCGTCGCGTGCGGCGCGCGACGCCGTGCACACAAGGTTGACAGCCTACGGCACCGATGAAGGGCTGGACGTTCGGACGGACCTTGTCGCCGGGCCAAGGGTACTGCCCGCTGCCGCACTCGAACCCTATCTCACCGAACTGGCAAGCTGCGGCCCGCTTAAGCAATTGGACGGCACGCAGAGCGACTATGCCCTGTTCGATACCGTCACGATTATCGGCGATGTTTCCGCGAATACCGACGCCGAGGCCATTCGCGCCGGTCTCGAACCGCACCTCGGCGACCGCGATCTGAGGGTCGAGACCCGCACGCTGAACAAAGATCTCTGTGCCATCCGCGCCGCATTGCCACCGCTGGTCGCCGACACCGTGTCGATCTGGCTGGGCAAGGGCGAAACCGGCGAAGCGGCGCTGACCGGCGTCTTCACAACCGGCGAGAATCCCGTCGTCGACATCCAGATGCCGGCCACCCTGACGGGCGCATCCCTGTGGGTGATGGTCGTGGACAACACCGGAAAGGTGTTCCACGTCCTGCCCAACATCAACAGCACCGCACATATGATCGACGATCTGGGCGTGATCGAAAACGGCCTGCGCCGGGTGCGGATTCTCTGGCCTATCGCGGCGCTTGCCGAGGATCCGACGCGGCTGGCCATTCAGGTGACCGAGGACGATTACGGCAAGAGCGAGGTCATCGCGATCCTGTCCCGAACTCCGCTGTTCGACATGCGGCGCCCCCGCGACGAAAGTGTCTCCTCGGTCGCCGGGGCACTTGTCGAAACCCTGAAGGGCCGCGAAGACGAGATTCTGGGCATCGCGTCACGGATCATCGACGCGCGTCCCTAGTATGGCTGAAACGAAATGCGCATCATTTCCCACTGCCCCCGGATCGCTTGCGATCCGGTTCGCACCCGACCCCGCCCCCGTCAAACCGCAGGTTTGCCTCCGGCAAAACGGCGGGTGCGAAACTCCGACCTCGCAAGATGCTGCGAAGTATGGAAAAATGGAGATGCCCCGCCAAATGGAGGGCCGCCCTCGGTGTCGGGTGCGAACCTGTCGTTGAGAGCTGCATTCAATGAACCGACCTTTGAGTCCGGGTGACTAAGATCAGGATCAAATCGACCGCAACAGGATCGTCCCGGTGTCCATCGCCGAAACAATGCGCTGGAACTGACGGCGCCGCTCCTGTGAATTCTCCGTCGACCGGATCAGCACCGTCTGCGATTCCTGAATGATCCGGGTCGCCTCGGCGGCGGCCTTTGGCAAGGCTTCGGTGGCGACCGGGCGCAGCGCCCGTGCGGTGCGGCGTGGTTTGGAGCCGCCCTGTGCGATTGGCGCTGTGGGCAAGGTCCGGCTGGGGTTTTGCCGCACCACCCGTTCCAGCCGGGCCGCCGTCTGGGCCACCGCCTCCTTGACCGCGGCGTATTCACCTGTGTTTGGCAAGGCGGCGGCAATCCTGGCGTGTTCATAGGCCAGACAGTCGATCACATATTCCCGCTGCTTGATCCTGCCGCAAAACGCGCTCGCGGCTTTCAGTTCTGTCACGACCGCATTGGTGACGGCAGCCGAAAGCTCCCTCGCAGTCTTGCGCGGCAATGCCTCCGGGCTACCGGCAGGGAACAGGAAATTCGACGTTTCGTTATTGGGATTATCCGGGCCGTGCCCACTTTCGTTATCTTGTGCGGATGATGCCGTCGCGATGCTGCACGCCACAATGACGAGCAGAGCAAAACGTGTCAAAGAGAGATACATTTCCGTTACCTCCAATATCTACGGCGCGGTGTCGGTTCCGCCCTGAATTGGTCATAAACTGCCTGTGCGCGCCGATCTCGCGCATCCTGACCTGCTTCGTATTTTTCACCGCCGAAAATAACGGCTGCATCATCCCGCGCCAGTGTCGAAATAGACGTGGGAAAGATGCCCGATGACAACACGAAATGGTTCAGAATACCACTGCCATTCTGAACGCCCTCTCGCATCAGCAGAAAAGTGTACGGCTTTTTCAGCAGGGAAATCGGGGTTATCATCTCAACATTGAAGTTGATTCCTTTTTGCATTTCATTGAACCGAGGTACGCGATGCGCTGGCTTCTGATCTGCTTTCTGCTTGTTCTGCCATGGCCCGTTGCCGCCGCCGACAGGGTGGCGCTGGTGATCGGCGTGTCCGACTATCGGTCGATACCGCCGCTCAAGAACACGGCGAACGATGCCACTGCCCTTTCTGCCGTGTTGGACGACATCGGATTTCAGGTCACCACCCTGATCAATGCCAGCGGAAGCGACATGCGCGCTGCCCTCGACACCTTTGCCTTCGAAGCCGAAACCGCCGATCTCGCCCTGGTCTATTTTGCCGGTCATGGGGTCGAAGTGCAGGGCGAAAACTTTCTGATCCCTGCAGACGCGCAAGTAACCTCGAACGCGGACATCCAAAAGGAAGCCCTGTCACTCAACGATCTGCTGGCCGCAGTGGACCGTGCGCGCAAGATGCGGATCGTGATCCTCGATTCGTGTCGCGACAATCCATTCGGCGATTTCATCGACCTGTCCAAACCAGTGCAATCAACAGCCTCCGACGTGGCCACTCGCGGTGCCGGCGGATTGGCCCCACCGGCACCGGACCGGGGTACGCTGGTCGCCTTTGCGGCCAAGGACGGCAATGTGGCATTGGACGGCAACGGCAACAACAGCCCTTTCGCGCTGGCCCTGATGGACAAGATGAAACAGGAAGGGCTCGAAATATCGCTGATGTTCCGGCAGGTCCGCGATGACGTGCTAAGCCGCACCGGCAACAGACAGGAACCGCACACCTACGGGTCGCTGTCGGGCATACCATTTTTCCTGGCCGGCGCGGGCGACCTGCCCGCACAGGTAAACGCCGACGATCCCAAACTGGCATGGTCCGCACTGCGTCCCGAGGACGAGGCCCAGTTCATCAAACTGGCCGAGGCTGGCGATACCCGGTCGATGATGAACCTGGCCTACATGCGACTGAACCCGCAAGACTCGCGCTTTGATCCGTCCGCTGCGGCCGAATATATCGAACGCGCCGCCAAAACCGGCTCGCCCGAAGCCCAATACGAACTGGCCGTCCAGTACGAAGCGGGCAAGGGTGTGCCGCAGGACACCGCCCGCGCGCTGGAACTCTACCGTCAGGCGGCGCGGCAGGATTACCCCGACGCACTGAACGATCTGGGATTTTTCTATTACCAGGGCATGCTCGGCCTGCCCGCTGATCCCAAGACGGCCCTGATCTATTTCGAACGCGCGGCAGACCTGCGCCATCCGCAGGCAATGTACAACTATGCGGCGCTGATCGACGACGGGCTGATCCCCGACAAGACACCCGAGGATGCGGCGGAATACTTCTATCAGGCCCTGCGCGCAGGCAGCCGGTCGGTTCTGAAGGTGCTGACCGACAATCCCGACCAACTCAAACTTGCGACCCGTCGCGCCCTTCAAACGCGATTGACCCAACATGATTTCTATCAGGGCACCATCGACGGCGACTTTGGCCCCGGCACACAACGCGGTTTGCGCCGGGCTTATGGACTAACGGAATAGTTGAATAATTGGACAAAATCGCCAGAATATGTTCTAGTTCACAATAGATTTAAAGCGCCGCGCCTTAAACTTGAATCGCCGATACCCTGCCGCGCTTCGCGCGCTCGGGACATCGGCGATACCGGGTTTATCAGGTTAAAGGCGGGGCGCTGTAGAACACATCTCGGCGATTATTTCCGCCACCCGAATTTCTCGAACGCCGCATCGTGCGGGTTATTTTTATTTAGAAAAGGAATACCTCATGAAGTTCAAGGTCCTCGCTCTGTCGCTCTGCACGCTGCCGCTGGCAGGTTGTCTGGAACCGCCCAAGCCGGAAGCGCGCCCGGCGGCGACTGCCACCACAACCGCGCCCCAGACCCAAAAGGCCGCGACCAAAAAAACCGCGCGCAAAGCCCCCGCACCGCAGGTAACCCCGGTGAAAAAGAAAGTCCCGGCACCTGTTGAGATACCGGAAACAAGCGGCGGCGGAGGGGCCGGTGGCGGCGCCGGTGGTTGGGGCGGTTGATGCCCATCGCCCCTTCACTGGATGCAGGTCTGTGCCATCTGTTGACGGGGCTTGCATTGGGCACATTGATGTCCACCCTCGCCCTGTCACAGGAGGCCCGGAACCCTGCGCGTCTTGCCGTGGTGATCGGCAATCAGGACTACGCCGAAATTCCCGATCTGGGCAACGCCCGTCACGACGCGGAACGCATGGCAGACCTGTTGCGGACCGAAGGGTTCACGGTCTTTGACGCTTATGACATCGACCGTCGCGGATTCGAGGATCTGCTGCGCACCTCGATCCTGAATGTCTCCGACGGGGCGGAAATCGTGTTTTTCTATGCCGGTCACGGTCTTCAGATCGGTCGGCGGAACTATCTGCTTCCCGTCGATGTGGCCTTCGACAGCATCTATGACCTGCCGGTGGAGAGCGTGACACTCGACCGGGTGATTGAGGTGTTGTCCGCGCGGGGCGAGGTGCATGTGGCGATCATCGACGCCTGCCGCGACAATCCGTTTCCTGACAAGATGATGGCGGGAAATCTCGACGCCAGCCTGTTCGAGACCCGTAGCGGTTTCGACGCCTTCCAGACCCCTTTGAATTCGCTTGTGGCCTTTTCAACCGCTCCCGGCATGGTCGCCTTTGACGGTCAGGGCGGTGAAAACAGCCCCTATACCGCGGCGATTCTGGCGGCGGTCGATGCCTATCCCGATGACGACATCCTGTCGGTCTTTGCCCGCGTGCGCGAAAACGTCTACAAGACGACCAAGGGTAAACAAGTGCCATGGGAAAGCTCTACGCTGGTGCAGCCGTTCCGCTTGCGCAAGCAGGGCGTCCCGACGCCGCCGGTGCTCCTTGCCGCGGCGGAACCGGCGCAGGAAGGTGCCAGCAGCGAAACCCGGACAGCATCGGAACCTGCCACCCTGCCCGCTGCGGTGACGATCACGGCGACATATGATCGCGACGTACCGCTGACCGCCGCGCTCACACGGGCGTTGAACCTGACCGAGGCACTGGATTTCGCCGTCACGACACCCCCGTCCGACGGCACCCTGAGCGTTGCGGACAGTGGCATGATCTATCGCCCCAGGCTCAGCGAACGGCGCGCGACCACGCGCCAAATCGACCTTTCCGACAGCTTCACCCTCACCTTCGATCTGCCCGATGGCCCCGCCCCCGTGACAGTGTCGCTGGACATGGAGGCGAATGGTTGCGATCTGGCGGCGGGTGACGCGCTGGACCCTGGCGGCGTCGGCTTTTACCGGCTTCCGAACGAGATCGAAATCGTCCCCGCGCTGGCCGAATGCCGCGCTGCAGTCTCGCAGAACCCCGATACGCCCCGTTTCCGCTATCAGCTGGGCCGTGCCGAACAGGCCGCCGGCCTGTTCAAGGCCAGCTTCGACAGCTTTTCCGCCGCGGCAGACGCCGGTCACATCCGGGCGCTGAACGGCACCGCACGGTTGCTGATCACCGACAAGATCGACCGTGCAGCAGCGGACATCGCCGCCGATCCGACCCGCGCAATGGCGCTCTACGATCGGGGGATCGCGGCGGGTGACCCCTTTGCGATGCACTCCAAAGGCCTGCACCTGCTGCGCAACAGCGACACCGATCAGGGGCGCCAGGACGGGTTCGAACTGCTCGACCGCGCGGCAGAACTTGGCCACACCTATTCAATGAACGAACTGGGCATCTACTTCCTGACGCCCGACACCGAACACTTCCTGCCCGAACGGGGCATGCGTTATCTGCGCGCCTCCGCCGCGCGAAACGACATCTACGGATATTTCAACCTTGGTTTTGTGGCGCAAAACGGGTTGACCGAAGACGGAACCGACCTTGCCGCCGCCTATGACTGGTTCGTGAAAGCAGCGGACGGCGGGCATCCCATCGGCCCGGCCGCACTGGGTCGGATGATCGTCAACGGTCAGGTGCCGGGCCAGGGTCCGCAACAGGCGGTTGCGTGGTACGATAAAGGCCTTGCACGTGGCGACGGATGGGGCGGTGTCAATGCCGCCGCACTGATCCTGAACGGCACCGTACAGGGCCAGACCCGCACCTCCGCCCTGATACGTCTGGCCAAGGCGCGGCATCTGTCGAACACAAAAGCCTCCGAGACCGCTGCTGCATTGCTTGCCGACCAACCGCCAAAAGAACTGGCGCTGGCCACGCAGACGCTGTTGGTGGAACTGGGTGCGACCATGCCGATCGATGGCGCGATTGGCCCTATGTCACGGCGCATCCTCGACCGGATGGCGCAGGACCATGGCCTGCCGCCCGCATCGAACGACCGCTTGTCCGAGCTTGAAACCGCCGCACGCATCTACTGGGCCGAACGCCCGACGCGGCCTGACCTGTTCTGAACAGGACCGATAAATCCACGAAGGCCCCCGCGAAACGAAAGCGCCCCCGAAGCGAATTCGGGGGCGCAATCAGGTTCTGGTCCGGATCAGTTGGCTGAGGCCAATTGCTCAGGCAGGCGGAAGGTCCAGAGGGTGCCACCTTGGTTGAGGTAGTTCACCTTCTTGGCCACTTCACCACCCCAGAGCGGCACAGCCCCGCCCCAGCCGGAGATCACGGTCACATATTGTTCGCCGTCCTGTTCCCAGGTGATCGGCTGGCCGACAATGCCGGACCCGGTCTGGAACGACCACAGCTCCTCGCCGGTCTCGTCGTCAAAAGCGATGAACTTGCCTTCGGGCGTACCGGTGAACACCAGACCACCCGCAGTGGTCATCACACCACCCCAGAGAGGGGCATCGTTCTTGAATTCCCACCTGGTCTCGCCGGTGTCGGGGTCGATCGCTTTGAGGCTGCCGATGTGATCCTCGTAGTTCGGTTTGATGGTGAAACCGGATCCGAGGTAGGCTGCGCCTTTCTTGTAGGTGATCGGCTCATTCCAGATGTCCATGCCCCATTCGTTTGACGGGACATAGAACAGGCCCGTGACCGGCGAATGTGCCATCGGCATCCAGTTCTTGCCGCCCAGGAAGGACGGAGAGGCGAATACGACTTCACCCTTGTTGCCGTCGGCTGCCCCTGAAGGATCGCCCGGACGGTTCATTTCGTTGAAGATCGGGCGGCCGGTATCGTCGATGCCCTTGGCCCAGGAAATATCCTTGACGAATGGTGTGGCCGAGACAAACGCACCATCTTCGCGGTTCAGCACGTAGAAGTAGCCGTTCCGGTCGGCGGTCGCAAAACGCTTGTTGCCCGCACGGTCGGTATAGGCCACGACCTCGTTCACGCCGTCATAGTCCCAGCCTTCGCGTGGGGTGGTCTGGAAGTGCCACTTGATCTCGCCCGTTGCCGGGTCGATCCCGAGACGCGAAGCAGCGTAGAGGTTATCGCCTGTGCCGTCGTTTTTCTGACCCGCGTCGCGCAGCCAGGAATTCCAGGGCGCGGGGTTGCCGGTGCCGAAGACCAGAGTGTCGGTATCCGCGTCATAGGAACCGCCCAGCCAGGTCGCCCCGCCGCCGGTCTTCCACATGTCGCCGGGCCAGGTCGCGTTCAGCGTGCCGGTCATGGTGCTCTCTTCGCCGTTGAGCATGCCCATGTGACCTTCGATCACCGGACGCTCCCAGACCATTTCGCCGGTTTCCGCATCGCGGGCCTGCACCGACCCGACGATACCGAATTCACCGCCCGAATTGCCCGTTATGACCAGACCGTTCACGATCAGCGGGGCGGCTGTGTAGCTGTAGCCGGCCTTGTAATCCGCGATCTTCTTGTTCCACACGGTATCGCCGGTCTTGGCGTTCAACGCGACGATGCGCGCATCCAACGTGCCGAAATAGATGTTCTCACCATAGAGCGCCGCGCCGCGGTTGACCACGTCACAGCAGGGCAGGATGCCTTCGGGCAAACGCGCGTCATATTGCCAAAGCTCTTCGCCGGTCTTCACATCGATGGCATATAGCCGCGAATAGGACCCGGTGATATACATGACGCCGTCATGCACCAGCGGCTGGGTTTCCTGGCCGCGCTGCTTTTCACCACCAAGTGAAAACGCCCAGGCGGGGACGAGGTTCCTGACGTTGTCCTTGTTCAGGATGTCGAGCGGAGAATGCCGTTGCAGGTGACGACCCATGCCATTGGTCAGCACATCCCCGGTGGATGCGGTATCATTCGCCAGCATGTCTTCGGTGACCCCGAAACCATGCCCATCCGCCAATGCGGATGTCGCCAGCAGACCGGCGACGGCTGCGATCATGAATTTGTTCATATCTTCTCCTCCCATAAGCCCGTTTTTGGGCGTCATCCGCAAAGTGCGCGCAATCGCGGCGCAGCCTCCATTGCCAACACTATTCGTGGAAAAGGCGTGTTTTGGTATTGCACAATGGTCGTATGTTCGGCCTGCGACTTAAAGCGCCCGACCTTATATCTGAATCATCGGGTGACACGGTGGCGCCCTGTTCAAACGTCTGGAACGCGCCCTCCCAGGATCGGGCGCGGCCCTCTGTGATCCGAACAACCGCCTGCGCAAGGAACAATTTCCCTGCCCAACGGGAATGCCCGGCGTTATTAAGCAGCCTGCTAAAGGTCGGGGGTCAGGTCTTTCGTCCCATACGGGTGCGCGCCGGGTCATAGCCCAGCAGCGCCGCGCCGGTGAATACAAGCGCGGCGAGGCAGGTCCACCCCAAAGCCGCACCATTGAACTGGAGATAGAGCGCGAAACGGATCAGTTCGACCGCATGGGTAAAGGGATTGACCGCGCAGATGTCATGCAGCAGCTTCGAGCTTTCCGCCATCTTCCACAGCGGGTAAAGCGCGGATGACAGAAAGAACATCGGGAAGATGACAAAATTCATCACCCCGGCAAAATTCTCCAATTGTTTGATCAGGCTCGACAGCACCAGCCCCAGCGCCCCAAGCATCAGCCCGGCCACCAGCAGCGCTGGCAACACGGCCACATAACCCCAGCCCGGCATGGTGATCCCGAAAGCCGCCGCGATGGCGAGAAAGGCATAGACCTGCAGGATCGAGATAATCGTTGATCCGGCCAGCTTGCAGAACAGCAGCCAGCCCCGCGGCAGCGGCGAGGTCAGCAGCAGTTTCATCGACCCCATCTCGCGGTCATATACCAGCGACAACGACGATTGCATGCCGTTGAACAGCAGGATCATCCCGCAAAGCCCCGGCACGATATATGTCTCGTAGGTGATGTAGGTCTGATAGGGCGGAATGATGCTGAGACCGAGAGCCGCACGGAATCCGGCGGCAAAGACCAGCAGCCAGACCAGCGGGCGCATAAGGGCGGCGATGAACCGCTCGCGCTGGTGAATGAACCGCAACGCCTCGCGCAGCACGATGGCCCGAAATGAGGTCAGATAGGCTGTCATGATGCAGCCCCGGTGAGCGTGAGGAAGCGTTCGTGCAACGTCATGTCACCTGCGATGTCACGGGCCTTGCCCCGGGTCAGGATACGGGCACGGTGCAGGATGATCAGATCGTCCCCCGGCCCCACCTCGTCGGTCAGATGGGTCGCCCACAGGATCGTCTTGCCGTCTTCCGCCAACCGATGGGCATGTTTGGTGATCGACGCCCGCGCGGCGGCATCAAGGCCCACGGTCGGCTCATCCAGCAGCAGGACCGCGGGATCATGTAACAGCGCCCGCGCCAGTTCCGTGCGCCGCCGGTGCCCGCCATTGAGAGCGCGTGCCTTTTCGCCTGCGCGATCCCGCATTTCCAGCTGGTCGAGTGCAGCGTCGATGCGGGTGGCGGCAGTGCGCCCGGACACCCCATGCAAGGCTGCGAAATAGCTCAGGTTCTGGCGGACGGTCAGATCAAGGTCCAGCGTGCTTTGCTGAAACACGATACCGAGTTCGGCCAATGCCGCGCGCGGCGCGCGGGCAAGGTCATGGCCCGCGATCTCGATGCTGCCGCGCGGGGCCACGAAAAGCCGCGTCAGCAGGCCGAACAGGGTCGATTTGCCGGCACCGTTCGGGCCCAGCAAAGCGCAGAACCGCCCTGCCCCGACCTCAAACGAAACCTCCTCCAGCGCCTTTTTTGCGCCATAGGCAAAACTCAGGTCATGGGCACGGAGGCCGGTCATTTGATGGTGATGTCGAGCCGCTGGGTTTCTCCGGTCGTGCCGGGGATCTTGATGTAATACCTGCCCGGCTTGATCGCGACAAAACCGATTTCCATCTCGCCCGCCTCGTCAAATTCGATACTGTCGAGGCCGAGCGGGCGGATCTCCAGCCCCTCCACCACGATCTCGTCGATCCAGATCGCGCGAAAGAATTCGGGGCCGACAAGCGCCAGTTCCTGGCTGCCGTCACCTTGGATTTCGAATTCGTAGTAGGTGCCGGATCTGAGTTCCCACGCGCCTTCAGAGGCAATTGGAACGCCCGCTGACAGGATGATTGGCGGCAGGTCCTCTTTGTTACTGCCTGACAATAGCCCCGCCGCGCCAAAGCTCGGTGCGTTGTCGTCATCAGCCAAGATAGCAGTGGGAAGGGCCAGAGCCAGGACGGTAACCAAGGTTGTAAAGCGCATGCAGATATCCTTTCGGTTCAGTCGGTCGGGCGGAAGGCGGCACCCCAGGGGAAGCGCCCCACCTTGATGGATTTGATCGCCTCGCGCGCGGCCACGTCGATCACGGTCACATCACCCGATACACCGTTGGTGGTGAACAGCAGCGAGCGATCCGCGTTGAACGCCATATGCCAGACCCGGCGGCCCACAAGAATGTAATCCTCTACCTCATAGGTTTCGGTATTGACCACTGCGACATGGTTCGACGGTCCGAGCGCAACAAAGGCATGGGTGTCACCCGCGGTGAACTCGAAACCCACCGGCTGAACGCGGTCAGGGTGGACACCCTGCACGGCGAATTCGATCTTGGCGAGTTCGGTCTGGTCGGCGGTACGGAACACGGTGATCGTGCCGCCGATTTCGGCACTGACCCACATCTCGGTCCCACCCTTGACGAATTCCGCATGACGCGGGCGGCTGTCGACCAGCGTGTTGGCAAAAAGTTTTTGCGTCTCCGTGTCGATCCAATGCGCCATATTGGTCGTCTCGGATGTGGTGATGGCGATCTTGCCGTCGGGCGACACCGCCATGCCCTCGGGCTCCACGCCCACGTCGATCTGCGCGATCACCTTGCGGGTCTCGGTATCGACGACAGTGGTGATCGCGTCGTCCTCATTGGCGATATAGAGGTGGCGGTCGTTGGGATGCAGCACGAATTGCTCCGGGTCATCGCCCGAAGGCAGATCGTTGAGGATTTTCCCGGTCTCCGGGTCCATCACCTGCACCGCATTGCTGTCCGAAGCGCAGATGTAGACGCGGCTATAGTCCCTGGAAAAGATGATCCCCCGCGGTCGTTCGCCGGTTTCGTAGGTCTGGATGACCTCCAGCGTCTCGGTCGAGATCACCGAGATCGTGTCGTCCTTTTCATTGGTTACCCAGATTTCACCAGCAAAGGCGGCAGGGGCCATCAGGGCCAAGGTCACGGCAATTCTGATCATTCGAAAACCTCACACATGCTTTCCGGGCGGTCGACGCCCAGACTGTCCATTTCATTGACCTGATGCAGGAAACCTTCCAGCGGAGCCTGCGCCACAAGCGCGCGCGGATGCGCGACGGCGATGGGCTGGCGCAGCTGACCGTTCCAGTCGCGATAGGACAGGGGGCGGCCCTTGAAGCCCGCCAGTTCAAATTCATCTGACAGGATGTAGCCGCGCAGGGTGGCGACATCACTGGCATTGGTACGGGTAACGGCCTCGCCCAGCGTGCGCAGCGCGGCCCAGGCGGCATAGTCCTGCGCGTTCATCTCGCGCCCGTTCTGTTCAGCAAATCGGGACTGCAGCTGCGCGGCCCCCCATTGTTCGATCACCGGCGACCAGGCCACGGCGCTCAGCCCTTCGGATCCCACAACCGGCCGCGCCGCCCAGGTGTTGTAAAGCACGTAGCGCCCGAAATCATGCACCTCGTCGGCCAGGATCAGCGCGTCGTAATCACCGAAGTCCTGGGTGAAAAGAGGCACTTCTTGCGCCGCGTTGCGGCGCATGTCGGCGTCAAAGACCCACGTCTTTTCACCCTCCAGACGAAGGCCGAACTTTGTCAGGGAACGCCGCATCGCCTCGGCATAGCTCTGGTCGGCGGCATGTGTGCCGACGATCATCACCAGATCATCCCAGCGTTTCTGGACCAGCACCTGCGCCAGCGCATCGGTACGCATGGCATCCGACGCGGCGGTGTGCAGCACGTTGGCGCGACAGTTGCCACTGCGCAGATCGGGCGCACCGGCGGACACATTGAACAGCAGCGCGGTGCTGGCTTCGGGCAGATCGGCAATGTTCAGCAAGTCCGCAGCGCCGGCATCGATCACCAGATAGGGCGTTACCGCCAACATCTCGCGCGCCGCCGCGAGCGTGTCCTCGCCTTCACCCACCACAGCGGTGATAAGTTCATAGGTCTGATCCAAGAACTTGCCGGTGGTCAGATTGTCCTGCAACCCGGTTCGCGCGCCTGCAAACCCGCTGTCCTCAGGGACCGGGTCGAGGTTCGACAGGGTTGGTGGCCTGGGCTGCGCGATCTTCAGATAGCCAATTGTCAGGCTGGTCTCGGCCCAGAGACCAGCCGGGACCAGTATGGCAATGGCCATCGCAATCAGCTGACGAACGAGATTCGTTAAGATCATGGAACCAGCCTACCCATGCCGCTCAAATCAGAAAGTACGACGATGGTCTGGGTCTGAACAAAGCACAACCAAAGTCCAATACCGACCTGCCCGTTCGTGCCTTAGAGATGTGGCAACAGATATGAACGGGGAATCGCGATATGACTAGCACATTTGGTAAATCACTGGCTCTGGGCACGGCCTTCGCCACTGCCGCCACTCTGGTTCTGGCCCATGGTGATGTGGCCCCGCAGGCTGTGGACACGACCGGCCTGCCGGAGGTGGGCGAAGAGTGGCTGATCGAAAACCCTTATCGTGCGGACAAGGTGGGCGATGATGTCTGGCTGCGCGCGGTCGAGATCGGCGCCTCGGGCTACAATCAGAACTGCGCGCGCTGTCATGGGCTCGAAGTGGTCTCGGGCGGGCTGGCACCCGACCTGCGCTTCCTGGAAGCAGAAGAATACGGCGACGAATGGTTCGTGCAGCGTTTCCGCGAAGGCTATACCCAGAACGGCACCACCAAGATGCCCGCCTTTGGAGAGCTGCTGGGCCAGGAAGCCGCCTGGGCCATCCGGACCTATGTTGAAGCACGGCCGGACGAGGGCGCGCTTGATGATTACGCGGATGAACTCAAGGACCTGCGTGATCAGATTGCCGGATATGTCAACGATGCCTCCGGTGCCGACAAAGACGCCCTCGTCGGCCGTTTGAGCGATATCGCGGCCGAGGTCGAAACCGGCTCCGGTGCACCGGTGGCAGACAGTGTCGCCTTCCGCGCGGCCAACCTGATCGATGGCACGCCCGCAGGCTACAAGGCCGCCCAAGAGGCATTGACGATTGGTCTGTCGGCGGCACATTAGGCCCATGGGCAAACGCTTTCTGCCGACCTTTCTGCTGGTTCTGGGTCTGCTCCTGACGGGGCAGGCCCGGGCGGCTGACCCCTGTGCGGATTATGTCCCACAGGCCAGGCCGCAGAACACCGGGCGCGACATTGTCGGCCGCGACCTCGACGAGATCGTCGAACAGGGCCATATGCTCTTTGCAGTCTACGAGGATTATCCGCCCTACTCCTGGGAGGACGGCGGCACGCCGCGGGGCGTCGATATCGACATTGCGCGTCTTATCGCGGGGGATCTGGGCGTGGAAGCACGGTTCAATTTTGTTGCCGCGGGCGAGAACCTCGACGCCGATCTGCGCAATAACATCTGGAAAGGCGCGCTGATCGGCGGTCGGGTTTCCAATGTGATGATGCGCATTCCTTACGACAGCGCCTTCAAATGCAGGGTCGAACAGGTCGCCTTTACAGGTCAATACGCAGGCGAAAGCATCGCCATTGCGTATTCGAAGGAGGAATATCCCGAGGAAAAGCCGGTCCCGGCCTATTTCCGTTTTGACCTGGTGGGCGTCGAGAACGACTCGATCTCGGATTTCTACCTGTCGAGCCTTGTGGGCGGCCAGCTGCGCGCCAACATGCGGCGCTTTCCCTCCACCGGCGCCGCGATGGAGGCCCTCGACGCCGGTGGGGTCAAGGCGGTGATGGGGCCGCTGGCCGAGCTTGAGCACGGATTGACCGACAAGACCGCCGTACACCAGCCGCCGCTGGCCGGTTTTGCAGTCAGCCGCTGGACACTGGGGGTGGCTGTCAACTTCCGCTACCGTCCGCTGGCCTATGCGGTGGACGATGCGATCAATGCCGCGCTGCAGGACGGACGCATTGCCGCGATCTATGAAAGCTATGGCCTGACCCACAGCGCGCCAGAGCGCTGATGACCTTCGGCTGACACTCTGGTTTCACGCTTGGCAGAAAGGCGGTCAAAGCGTCGTCAGATCGCCCTGCCAGTCAACCAATATTATGCGCCGAACCCCCGTCATCTGGCGGATCTTCCGGATCAGGGCCATATCGGCCAGCACCAGACCGGTCGACAGCGCATCGGCCATTGCGGCACTCTCCGCCTCGACCGATACGGTGGACCACTGCGGTTGTTGCCTGGGGTGCAGGATATGACCGCCGCCGCCCAGAGGCGTTGCCAACGGGCTTGACGTTGCGATGGCTCCCCGGCCCAGCCTGCGGGTCGCCATCAGGCCATGCTGTGGGTCTTCCACCGCCAGCCGCCAGTCGCCGCCGGTGGCACGGTATTCACCAATGTTGACCAATGCGTTTCCGAACCCTGCACCAGCCAGGGCGTCGGCCACGGCATCGGTGGCAAAACCCTGCGCAATGCCGTTGAAGGTCAGGGCCTGCCCGGGTGCCAGGCGAATTATGCCCTTGTCAAAGGACAGCCGGTCCCAGCCGATCAGGGCAAGTGCCGCCGCAGGATCGTCGCCAACGGCCAAGGCATGCCACAACGGCTGCACTGTCGGATCGAACAGCCCCCCTGTGATCCGGTGCGCCGTATCCGCAAGATCGAAAAGCGCCCGGAAAGGTGTTGAGGGTCGCAGGTACCCCTGCCGGTTCAGCCGGGCCAGTTCGGAGTTGGGCCGGAACAGCGAAAAACGCTGCTCCATCTGGCTGACGATCTTGCGCGCCTGATGCAGCGCTACCTGCACTGTCTCAACCGGCCCCGACAACCTGATCGCCACCTCTGCACCGAATGCGCGGCCTTTCCAAGTCTGTGACTGCGCCAGCGCCGGGGTCGCGGCGAAAGCCGCCGAAATGGTCAGGAAACGTCTCCGGTTCATGTTCATTCTGCCGCCACCTTCTGCCTGCGCCCCTTGGCGGCCAGCACCAGCGGCACACAGCGGGCCGGATCATCATGGATGGCCACGCAATCAAGGCATTGGAAACACTCCGAGTACTGGATTTCTCCGGTCTTCCTGATCGCCCCGTAATTGCATTTGACCCTGCACAACTGGCAGGGCGATCCGCAATCTGCCCGGCGCGCGATCCAGTCACGGCCGCGGATCAGCCCACCAATCGCCATCACTGCACCCAGCGGGCACAGGTAACGGCAGAAGCCCTTGAACAGCACCATGGAAAACAGCAGCAACCCCACTGCATAGGCCACGTAATACCATTCGCGGATGAAAAAGGTGGTGATGGCGGTCTTGAAGGGTTCCACCTCAATCGCCTTGTCAAGCGTGGCAGGAGCGCCGAAGACAAGCGCCACCAACCCGGCCAGCACCACATATTTCAAAAGCTTGAGCCGGGCGTCCCAAACACCACGCGGCTCGATCAGCGGCAAGCGCAGCACCCGGCCCAGGTGATGTGCAAACTCCTGCATCGCCCCGAACGGGCACAGCCAGCCGCAAAACAGCCCCCTGCCCCACAGCACAAACCCCACAATCGATACCGCCCAGATCAACAGTGAGAACGGATCATAGAGCAGGAATGCATAGCTGCCGCCATCCAGCGCGGTCCGGGCCACCGCCAAGGGTGTCGCGATGGACAGCTGTCCCTGCCCCCACCAGCCAATGAAACCAAGCACGACTGCCAGCAGCCCCAGCCGGATCGGCGTGAAAAAACGATGCCCGGCCAACCGGTTCATGCCAAAAAGCAGTAGCCCCACCAGAACCGCCAGGAATACCGCCAGCACGATCAGATCCGCCGCACGATTGCGCAGCGCCTCGACCCAGGGCGGCGCCTGCTTGATCACCTCGGGACGGGCATAGAACCGCTCCGGCGTGATGTGGGTGGTGGTCAAGGTGACCGAACCGATGTCGGGCCGGAAGCTCCCGTGTTTGCGCAGGGCATCGACCTTGAGCGTCCATTCCGCCGTCGGATCGAACCCCAGCCGCCGGTCGGTGCGAAGGATCAGGGCGGCTCCGTTGTGCAGGGCTTCGGGCACATCCTCATTCAGTTCGATGTAGATGTCGCTGTCACGAAAGGCGATGGGGAAACCGCCTTGTTCCGCGCTGATCAGATCAGGCGAGGTGTTGCGCACGAATTCTTCCGTCACCAGCCCATGCCTGCCCGTCTCGATCAACAACACGGGCTCGTCGGTGTCGGCGATCTCCAGAAAATTCTGCAACTCTTCGAAAGCGCCAGCACTCAGCACCGCCTGCGCAACTGAAGGCGCGCCAATATCGATCACCCATAGGTCGAGGTAGGGCGCGTCGGGCGCGTCTTTCGCCTCCGGATCGTCGTCTTCCCACAGCGTGCCGTCAAAGGCCGCGTCGACTTCGGCGTTGCTGACAGTCTTGCGCGTCACAATGCCCTGGGCCACCAGATCATCCCAGCTCAGCGCCTCGTGGTGATCGCGGTTGGGATAGGCCGGTGGGCCGGTGGAAATCCCGCTCATCTTTTCGCGCGCGACCTGCAAGGTTGCGGCCAGAATGCTCTCGTGCGCGATCCGAACGGAAGCGGTGCCCTTGGTCACCCCGTCAAGATAGACCAGCGCCGATCCCTCGGCAGCACCGCCATAGGGTGACCCCACGACCAGCGTGTCGGAAATCGAATGCCCTCGGTATTGCTTGAAGAAGTCATAGAACAACTTCTCCGGCAGGCCCGATACAAAGATCGGCTCGTTGTGCGAAATCAGCTGGACGTCGAGAAACCTGCCATCGAGGTCAAGTACCACAAGCATGTTGATCGATGCGCCGGAAAAGCCGGGCAGCGGTGCCATCGGTTCAGTCTCAAAGACATATCCCGCTTCGGCCCCACCCGAGTTCAGCAACTGCCAGACACCCTTGTCGTTGATCTGCTCACCCAGGCTCATGGGCGGTCCGATATAGGGTTCCAGAACGTCGCGCGGCAAAGGTCCATCCTGCGCGGCCGCGATACCCGCACAGCAAAGCAACGCCGCCAGCAGCGCCGACGATATCTTGCCCAAGACTTTCATCGTTCGAAGCCTAAGACGGGCCAGCGCCCCGACCTATGCGACCTTGGTCTGATCCGGGGCAATATTCCTGTGCGGTCTGCGCGATTTTATGCAAGGCTGGCAGCCGGAATGAACCGCGCGTACGCCGATATCAAAACCCTGAGCTTGTCACTGGCCGGCTTTGCCGCCCTGTGGTGGCTGGGGGCCGTGGCACAGAAGAGCTAGTAAAGCAGCGCGCAGCCCAATGTCCGTTCCATCGCCGCGACCAGTTCATCTACAGTCTCGGTGTTCACATATTCCCCGCCGGTTTCAGCCGCGAGACATTCAGCGACGCTGATCGTCTTGTTGTAGCCGCTCACGCCCTGGTTATCCCAGCCGAAATGTTCGCCCCTCACCTTGAAACCGATCACATGCACCGTGGTCGCCACCCCCTCGGCGGCAAGCTCGGTTGCAAGCCTGCAGGGCTGTCCGCCGCAGGTTTCCTTGCCGTCGGTCACCAGCACGATGGTTCCGGGTTTGCGGGTGTGATCGAGGGTCCGGGCCGCGAGGCCAACCGCATTGGTCAGAGCGGTCCTGCCCTCGGGCTGAAGCCCTTCGATGGCATCAATGACGGATGAGGCGGCCTCCGGGCGAGGGGCAAATTTCAGGTCGATGCCGGAACAGGTATCCGTTGCCCTGCCCGGCCCGTAAACGATGAGCCCGATCCGCCGGTTCGGGGCAATCTGCGGCATGACCGCACGCATCGCGCGGCGGGCATCGAAGATGCGCGGTTCGCCAATCTGGTTGAACCCGGTCTCGGCCATCGACCCGGAGCCGTCAAAGACGATCATCGCGTCCTCGGTACAATCGGCAGCGAGCGGAACCGCCGCAAGCGACAGCGCCGCAGCCGCTGAAACCGTCCGGACCCAGACACCGGAAAACACCATGGCCCTCTCTCCCCCGCTATCGTCGGTAGACGTATTCGGGTGCTGCAATCTCGTGTACATCCTGCTCCAGCAGCGCATCCAGCACCGCACGGCCTTCGGACTTGCGGCAGACCGGATCGGGCGCCGCGGCATTACCCAGGACCGCCATCGCCTGACAACGGCAACCGCCAAAGTCGATATCCCGCCGATCGCAGGTCTGGCACAGTTCCGGCAACCAATCGGTGCCGCGATAGGCGTTGAAAGCGGGGCTGTTGTACCAGATTTCGGACAGCGGCAGGTCCTGCACGTTCTCGAAACTCAGTTGCGGGATCGTCTCGGCCGCATGGCAGGGCAGCACTGTGCCGTCGGGCGAGACATTGAGGCCTGTCGACCCCCAGCCATTCATGCAGGCCTTGGGAAAGTCGGAATAGTAATCCGGCGGCACGAAGTCGATCACCAGTGCGCCGCGCAACTCTTCCACAGCTTTTGCCACTGCCGCCTTGGCTACATCGACCTGCGCCCGGCTTGGCTGCAATTGCGCGCGATTGATCAGCGCCCAGCCCTGGAACTGCACGCAGGCAATCTCGATCCGCCGCGCTCCCAGGTGTTGCGCCATGCTTATCGTGGCCTGCAGATCGTCGAGGTTGGCCCGGTGCATCACGGCGTTCAGGGTCAGTGGAAAACCGATGTCGGCAATCACCCTGGCCACATGCATCTTGCGGTCAAAACCGCCCTTGTAGCCGCCGATCCGGTCCGCCATCGCGGCGGTGACACCCTGCAGGGACAATTGCACGTGATCGAGACCGGCCTCATCCAGCTCCTTCAGGCGGCGTTCGGTCAACCCGATGCCCGAGGTGATCAGATTGGTATAAAGCCCCGCCTCGCGCGCAGCCGCGACGAGTTCGACAAGATCGCGGCGCGAGGCGGGCTCGCCCCCCGACAAATGAAGTTGCAGCACGCCAAGGGCGGCGGCCTGCCGGAACACATCCGCCCAGGCTTCGGTCGAAAGCTCTCTCTCCTTGCCGGTCAGCTCGGTCGGGTTCGAGCAATAGGGACAGGCCAGCGGGCAGCGATGGGTCAGTTCCGCCAACATCGCCATCGGCGGATCAACGCGGTCTGACATGCACCATCCCCTTCTCGACCAGGTCCTGGACGAAAGCCATCACATCGGGTTCGATCACATCCAGCGGCGCATCATATACCTGCGACAAAGCATGGGAAATCTCGGAAAGGCAGGCAACGCCGTCCAGTCTGCCCAGCACCGCCACACCCACCTGATCCAGCATCAGCACGCGTTCCGGGCCCAGCAGGACCTCGGTCTCCCGTACCCTGTCGAAACAGGTTCGCACTCCGCGGGGCAGGAATGGCACATCTTCCCGCTGCATCATGCCAGACCCTGGCCCGGCAGCCAGCCACCAGGCGGAATGCGCCCCGGTTCGACATAGGCATACCAAAGCGCGTCAAGCTGTGCCCAAAGCACCTCGGTCTTGAAGATCAGCGCCCGCACGGCGGCGTCCTGATCGGTGCGGGTGCGGGCGTTGTCCATCACCCATTGCAGGCCAAAGGCCACGTCCTTGGGGGCTTCGGTCAGCCGGTTCCGGAAATAGGACAGGGTATCTGTGTTTGCAAAGTCGTAGTGTTCGAGCAGGCCCGCAATACGGTTCTTGTGGATGGCAGGGGCGAAGAGCTCGGTCAGCGACGACGCCACCGCGGGCAGCAGCGGCTCGTCCCGCACGAACCGCACATAGGCATCCACCGCAAACCGGGTGGCGGGCAGGATCCCGACCTCCGACCGCACGTAATCGGGGTCAAGCCCCACACCTTCGGCCAGCTTCAACCAACGCGCGATACCGCCCTCTCCGGGCGCGCGGCCGTCGTGATCTTCGATCCGCGACCGCCATTCGCGGCGCAGGTCGGGGTCGTTTACCCGCGACATGAATGCCGCGTCCTTCATCGGGATCCGGGTCTGGTAATAGTAGCGGTTGATCACCCAGGCGCGCACCTGATCCGGAGTGCAGCCGCCGGAATGCAGCAGTTCATGGAACGGATGCTTGTCGTGATACTGCCGGTCCCCGATGGCGCGCAGGCGGGCCTCGAAATCTGCCGGGCTGTCGGGCGTGTCGGTCACAGCGTAATCTCCAGTCCGTCGCTGGCAAACTCCCAGTTCGCGGCCAATACCGCGGCCCGTTCCGGGCTGTCGGGCTGCAGGACCGGATTGGTGTTGTTGATGTGGATGTACATCTTGCGTCCCTCAATATCCGCCAGCCGTTCGAGACTCCCCAGCGTGCCGTTTTGCGGCACATGTCCCATGCGCGCCCCGGTCTTTTCGCCGGTACCTGTGCGCTGCATATCGTCATTGTTCCAGACCGTCCCGTCAAAGAGCAACAGATCGAGCCCCTGCAAACGCCGCTTCAGCCAATCGGGGATTGCAGCACATCCCGGCACATAGGCCACCCGCCGCCCGCCGCTTTCCAGAAGCAGGCCCACCGTCTGCTCGCCAACCTCTTCAAGGTTCAGTTCATCACCTTCAAGAAACAGTGCCACCTTGCCGGGCACCGCAAACGGGGTGACGGTCAGACCGGGCACGGGCTCAAAACTGGCATCAAGTTCAATCCGTTGCTGTTTCACCAGCTCAGGGTCCAGAACGCCGAACACCGAATTGCTGTTCAGGATGTCGAGGCCGCTGGCCGTCGCATAGACCGCAAAAGGCGTTTTTTCACGCAAGGTCAGCGCACCGGCGATGTGATCAATGTCGCCATTGGTCAGCACCAGGGCCGCAATCGGCGTATCGCGCAGACCACGCGGGTGCAGCTGCGGAGTCATCTCGAATTGGCCGCGGATATCGGGTGAGGCATTCAGAATCACCCAGTCTGCCCTGTCGGGCGAAACCGCTACCGAAGACTGCGTCATCTGCGGGATCAGCCCGGCGCGCGCGTCCGCACAATTCCTGCAGCCGCAATTCCACTGGGGCAGCCCGCCGCCGGCGCCTGCCCCGAGTATCACCAGTTTCATGTCATTGAAGTGGTCAGATCACTTCACGACCGGCGTCACGGTCATCGTCTTCACCGGGGCCGTACATGTTGATCTCCATGCCGCACTTGATTTCCCGTGCCATTGGTTTGTTCCATGCCATTGTGCATTCCTCCCTGTTGATGGTCTTTTCATATCCGGAAACGGCACCGCAAAATATGCGACTTTAGGACTATATCGCAGCCGGCACTTTAGTCCAAAAGACCAAGGTCTAATGGATCGCGACCGCTTCAGAACCTAGAAATACGGGGCACAACAAAGGGTCTGATCATGCAATCAATCAACTGTCTTCTGGTCACCGCTTTGCTGGCCATGCCCATGCCCGCTCTGGCCGAGGGTGACGCTGAGAAAGGTGAAAAAGTCTTTCGAAAATGCCGCTCCTGCCACGAGGTCGGCCCGGATGCCAAGGACAAGACCGGCCCAGCCCTGAACGGCATTGTCGGTGCCGCGGCGGGCGCATCGCCGGATTTCGGGTATTCCAACGCAATGAAAGAAGCGGCGGAGGCGGGGTTGGTCTGGGACGAAGCTTCACTCGCCGCCTTCCTGACCAAGCCTCGGGATTTCCTCAAGGGCACCCAGATGTCATTTCCCGGCCTGCGCAAGGAAGCGGACGTGGCAAATGTGATCGCCTATCTCGCCCGGCTACAAGCCGTGGCAGAGAACTGAAGGAATATTCCAAACTTGTTTGGCAAAGTCTGAATTCAGGGCCGTTCGCGCATGTCAGCCCCGGCCACGGTAAGGCGGCACACCCTGGTCGGGGATCCACACGCCGTCCGGCATGGGGCCGGTCTGCCAGAACACGTCAATCGGTATGCCTCCGCGCGGATACCAATAGCCGCCGATCCGGAGCCATTGCGGATCAAGGAAGTCGGCCAACCTGCGGGCGATGGAGATGGTGCAATCCTCGTGGAAAGCGCCGTGGTTGCGAAAAGAGGTCAGGAACAGCTTGAGCGATTTCGATTCCACCAGCCACGGCCCGGGCACATAGTCGATCACCAGATGGGCAAAATCCGGCTGTCCGGTCATCGGGCAAAGCGAGGTGAATTCAGGCGCCGTGAAACGCACGTTATAGGCAACGTCGGCCTGCGGGTTCGGCACGCGCTCCAGTTCCGCATCCTCCGGGCTGGCGGGAATGCGGGTCTCGCCGCCGAGTTGTTTGAGATTGCTGTAGATATCTTGGGTCATGGAAGTCTCCGTCAGGTCAGACGCCGCGCTTGTTGCCCCAGATCAGGACATGAAGCTGCGGCAGGATGCGGGGGGCGAACCAGCCATCGGCCATCGCCTTTCCGGTGAGCCAGCCCAGCCGGTCGGCCAGGGCCTGCGGATCGACAGGGGTGGCAGGATCGACCTCGGGGTTGCCGGGCTGGAGATAGAGCGGCAGGTCAGCGTAGCGGCTGTGAACCTCGCGCGCCCATTGGTAATCTATCTCATCGAAGATCACGATCTTCATCACCTGTTGGCGCGCCGCGGCCCCCAGTTCCATGCAGGCGTCGAAGGCGGTCCAGTCCACCTCCTCGCCGCTGGATGGCGGTTTGGGCGAGAGCACCAGCGTGTCGAGATCGGAAAACCACGGCCTGGCAATTGATCCCTGAGTCTCGCAGGCAAAGCGATAGCCCGCCGGGCGCCCCAGTGCGATCAGCGGGCCAAAGTCCTGTATGGCCGGATTGCCGCCGGACAGCGACACCGTCAAAGGGCGACCCCCGGAGAGCTGGCGCACCTTGTCCCAGACCGCTTCGGTGGAAAGCGCGGCCCAGCCGTGACGATACTGGCTGTCCACCGCATGCAGACTGTCGCACCAGCTGCAGCGGTAATCGCAACCCCCCGCGCGGACAAAAACGGTAGGTTCCCCGATCAGCGCCCCCTCGCCCTGGATCGTGGGCCCGAAAATCTCGGCAATGCGCAGGGTCATGGCCGGTATTCCGCCCATGTCTTGGGCGTCTCGCTTACCAGCACGGCGCAGCACTCGGGCCAGCGTGCGGCACACCAGTCGTAGAAGTGTTTCGCCATGTTCTCTGCCGTGGACGGGGCGTCCATCACATCGTTCAGATGCCGGTGATCGAAGGTATCGTCGATATAGGTCTTGAGCAGCTTGAGGTCGTGATAGTCGCGCACGAAGCCGTCCCCGTTCAACGTAGGTGAGGCCAGTTCGACGACGACGATGTAATTGTGCCCGTGCAGGCGGGCACATTGGTGATCCTGGGGAAGATGGCTCAGCTGATGGCTGGCGGAGAAGTGAAATTCCTTGCGAATGCGAAACATCAGGCTGCACCCCGCCTGGCCAGCGCCTCGGTCCAATAATCCGGATCGGCATAAGGCGTCGGGTCAGCGACCACGGCCAGATGGAAGGCTTCGCGCCGCTCGACACAGGTGCCGCAGCGCCCGCAATGAACCTCGCCGCCCTTGTAGCAGGACCATGTCTCGGCAAAGGGGGTGTCATGCTGCGCGCCCTGGCGGACAATCTCGGCTTTGCTCTGTTCGACAAAAGGCGCGTGCAGTCGCACCTCGGCATAGCCCTCCAGTGCCGCCTGCTGCATTGCGTCAAAGGCGCGGGTAAAGCCGGGGCGACAGTCGGGATAGATAAAGTGGTCGCCGCCATGCACGGCGGTGGCGACGGCGTCATCTCCCTGCGCCGCAGCGATGCCAAAACCGATGGACAACATGATCGCATTGCGGTTGGGCACGACGGTGATGCGCATCGTTTCTTCGGCGTAATGGCCGTCAGGCACGTCGATATCGTCGGTCAGGGCTGACCCCGAAAGCGCCGCACCGATGCCGCGCATGTCGATCAGGTGAAAGGGAACGCCCAACCGTTCGGCAGCGGCTTTTGCAAAACCGACCTCCTTGCGGTGGCGTTGACCATAGTCAAAGGAGACAAGCCGGGTGAGCTGATGCTCACGGGCTGTGATATGCGCAAGCGACACGGAATCGAGTCCGCCTGAGCAGATGACGAGAGTTTTCATTTTCAGGGCCCTTGTTTTGATGTCCGGGTAGGCTGCGACCGGATGGCGGGCCTTATTTCAGAATCCGCGCGGGTTGCAAGGGACGTCGGGACCCTTCGCGAAAGTTTGATGCGGATCCTTGGTCCGGGGCCGGTTTTCGTCTGCGGGACGCCGCACCGGCGGCATTGGGCCGAGAGCGTCATGATCCTTCCTTCGGGACGCGCAACTCATCCCCAAGGCGCCTGAACCGGAAAGCAGGAGGCCCAAATCACGATCAAGACACGCACCCTTCACCGGGATTGCCGGGCGCAATCAAATGGCCGAGTACGCTCCAATCTTTGAAGTACCCAACCGATTGTTCACGAGCGCCTCGGCAAAGGTGACACCTGCTGCGACACCATCGATAACCGGCAGTCCAAATTCCTCACTGAGCCGCGCCATGAGATCCGCCATCCCGGCACACCCCAGAACAATTGCTTCTGTATTGTCTTGCTCGATTGACTCGCGGATTTCAGACCTGATTTTGAACAATGTTGCCGGATCGCCCTCTTCCAGTTTCAAGACAGGAATGTCTGTTGCACGCACACGCGCGCATTTTTGGGCCAGCCCATAGCGCATAAGGTTGTTTTCCAGACCGGGTACAGAACGTGAGAGCGTTGTTATGACGCTGAACTTGTTGGCGATCATGCTGGCTGCGTGATAGGCGGCCTCGCCGATGCCCAGAACAGGCACCGAGACGAGTGTCCGCACGGCATCGACGCCAGTGTCATCGAAACAGGCAATGACGATTGCATCGACATCCGGATGCCGCGAAACCTCGGCCAGCAGGCCGGGGATGCAGGTGGCAACGTCAAGAAAACCCTGAATACTGGCCGGTCCGTCTTGCGAGTTGCTGGCAATGATCTCGGTGTCAGGGCGGGCAACGGCCCGCGCGGCAATCGCGATCTTGTCTGTCATGGATCGGGTCGTATTCGGGTTGATGACCAGGATTTTCATATCAGTTCACACCTCACCGCCAAGGTAGGCGGCCTTGATCCGGTCATCGTGCAGCAATTCTTTGGAGTTGCCTTCGATGACAACGTTCCCGGTCGCCATCGCATAGGCACGGTGCGAAATGCTCAGCGCCATGCGCGAGTTCTGCTCTACCAGCAGCACTGACACGCCTTCGTCGCGGTTGATCGCCACGATGGAGCGGGCAATGTCCTGCACCAGCTTGGGCGCGATCCCGAGGCTGGGTTCGTCCAGCAGCAAAAGCTTGGGCTTGGCCATGAGCGCACGGCCGATCACCATCATCTGTTGTTCACCACCCGAAAGGGTTCCCGCGGCCTGAGAGTAGCGTTCCTTCAGGCGCGGAAATCGCGTCAGAATGCTGTCCAGAGTGTTCTGGATGTCGGCTTTGTCGCTGCGGGTGAAGGCCCCCATCATCAGGTTGTCCTTGACTGACATGAAGGGGAACACGCGGCGGCCTTCGGGCACCATGGCAATGCCCCGCCTGACGATGTCCGACGGATCAGTGCAATCTACACGCGCGCCCTCAAAAGTCACAGAGCCGCTTTTCGGCTTGGCCAGACCGGTGATGGCGCGCAGGATTGATGACTTGCCTGCACCATTGGCCCCGATCAGGGCAACGGTTTCCCCCTGGTTCACGTTCAGCGACACACCTTTCAGCGCGTAAACATGATCGTAGTAAAGTTCGACGTCTTTGAAATCCAACATGGCTGTCATGGCTTACATCCCTATCTCGTCGTCGACACTGCCGAGATAAGCCTCGATGACCTTCTCGTTGTTCTGGATTTCAGAAGGTGTGCCCTCGGCGATTTTCTCACCGAAGTTCAGCACGACAATCCGGTCCGAGATGCTCATGACCGCGGGCATGTCGTGCTCTACCAGCATCACCGTCACCCCGCGCTCGTCGCGCACAGACCGCACCAGATTGACCATATTCATGGTTTCATCATGGTTCATGCCCGCAAATGGCTCGTCCAGCAGCAGCACCTTGGGGTCCGTCGCCAAGCCGATTGCAATGCCAAGCGCGCGCAGGCTGCCCTGCGGCAGATTGCTGGCCTGTTCTTTGCTGATGTCGGACATGCCAAGGAACTCCAGCAGTTCGTCGGCATATTTCCCAAAGGCGGTCACATCGTTCTTTGCCGTTTTCGATCCCCAGAAATATCCCGCAAGCGAGGCCCTGGCGCGCAGGTGCTGTGCCACCACAACGCTCTCGCGCACGGTCATGCTTTTGAAGATCGTGGTTTCCTGGAACGTGCGCACGACCCCTTTGCGCGCCACGATATGCGGCCTGAGGTTGGAGATACGCTCGCCCCGATAGATCACTTCGCCGGTGGTCGTTGGCGTGAAGGACGAGATCATCTTGAACAGCGTGGATTTGCCCGCACCGTTCGGCCCGATCACAGACAGGATTTCGTTTTCGGCAACGTCAAAACTGATGTCATTGTTTGCCGTCAGGCCACCGTATTTCTTGGTGACGTTCCTGACTTGAAGAAGCGGGCTCATTTGTCACCTCCTTTGCCGAAACGGATGCTCAGCAGGCCGTTGGGAAGAAAGCGGATGATGACGATCAGGATCGTGGAATAGATCAGCATCTGGTATTTGCCGAACTCGAACAGCAGGTCCCAGCCAAAGTAGAGCACCAGTGTCCCGAGCATCGGACCAAAGACATAGCCAAGGCCGCCCAGAAAACAGTTCAGCATGAAGTTGACCGAATCCGCGACCTGAAAGCTGGAAGGATAGACCGACTGCGCGATGGATCCGAACATGGCCCCGCCAAGCCCGCCGAAAAAGCTGGAGATCGCAAAGATCACGATGCGGATATAGGCGATGTTCACCCCGATGGAACTGGCGAGTTCCTCGTTCTGCTGCATGGAACGGCAGAGATGCCCAAGGCGGGAATTCACCAGCCGGTAAAGTGCTGCATAGGTCAGGATCATGATGATGCAGGCGGTGTAATAGAAGGCCAGCTTGGTATTCTCCATCGCGGCAAAGTCAGGCAGGATCGGAATGCCGAAGACCGAAATGCCGGAAGGCAGCGGGATGTTTGAGATACCCTTGGCCCCGTTGGTGACGGGCAGCGCCAGGGCTGTCAGTGTGACAACCTGGGTCAGGACCAGCGTGATCATCGCGAAATAGACGCCGCGCAGGCGCAGGATCGGCAGGCCGATCAGGACCGCAACAACAGCCGCGAACAGACCCGCGGCAGGCAGCGAGATCCAGAATGACCAGCCCGCCTTGACCACCAGGATGGCCGAGACATAGGCGCCGATCAGCGCAAATGCCCCTTGGCCGATATTGATCCGGCCGATGTAGAAGGTCAGCCAGACCCCGGCGCTGGCAATGGCCAGCAGCGCGACAGAGGTGAGGGTAAAGTAGAAGTCCCAGCGCCCGGTTGCCCCGATGACGAGCGGCACGCCGATAAAGATCGCGAACAGGAATAACCCGACGCCGATAAGCTGTTTTGAGGAAAATCCAAACATCAGTTCAACCCCACGGCTTGCCCATCAGGCCTTGCGGTCTGATGGCGAGGAAAATCATCAGGGAAACGAAGATCAGCAGATAGGTGATATCGCCGTACTGATAGAGCAGCGCGAGGCCGATGGCCTCCATGAAGCCGAGGATGATACCGCCCCAGATCGCGCCGGAAATCACACCCGCGCCACCGATCATGACCATCATGAAGGCCTTGATCGAGGTCGGTCCGCCCATGCCAAGGTTCACACCGGTGATCGTAACCAGCAGACCGCCGACCAGACCGGCAAGCATCGCACCAAGCGCGAAACCGATCATTGAATAGCGATCCACGTTCACGCCCATCAACTGGGCCGCGGTGCGGTCCTGGGCCAGCGCGCGCAGGGCGCGGCCCGTCTTGGTGTATTGCATCAGGCCGATGAAGGCGACGATCGACAGGATCGCAAGCAGGCAGATCAGAATGCGGTCGTAGGGCATGATGATCCGGAAATCCCAGTTGAACACGCCATCCACGATTTTCGGAACACCGCGCTGTTTCTCACCGAAAACCAGCAGGATCACCGCATCGAGGAAGAAGGCGATACCCGCAGCCAGAAGCATCGTGCTTTCTTCGCGGGCAGATCCCTTGATCACCGGCGCGAAGAGAAATTTTTCGATCAAGGCACCAAGTATGGCGAGCGTGACACAAGACATCACCAGCGCCAGAACAAACGGCACGCCCCACTGACCGTAGAAGGTATAGGTGACGAAACCGCCAATTACATACATCTGACCGTGGGCAAAATTGAGGACGTTCATGAGGGCAAAGATCAGGGTCAGACCAAGCGCGATCATCGCATACTGGGACCCCAGATAGACGCCATTGGCAAGTATCTGTTCCATGGAGCTTCCTTTGGTGGAAAAGCCCCGGGCCGCTGCGGCCCGGGGAGGTGCTGCTTGGGAGAGAAACCAAAGCAGGAGGGGATCGCCTTAGTCGACTTCAGCGACGAACAGCGTCTCAAAGGTGCCGTTCTGATAGACATTCACCACCAGCGGCACCGCCACCTGCCGTTTCTGGCCAAAGGATGTCATGCCGACATAGCGCAGCTTTGCGTCGCCGTTCATGAAGGGGTTGGGTGCTTCGAATGTATCCATCGTCGCCTGGAAAGCATCGACATCGGTGATCGCGGCAGGATCCGCCTTGAGCGTTTCCAGGATATACTCCAACGCATAGACCTTGGTGTTGGACTCGTCGTTGTATTCGCCAAACATATCGGTATAGCGCTGCACGAATTCATTCATTGCCGGCGAAGCAAGCTCTGGCGTGGAGGCACCGCCGACCGAGATGAAGCCATTTGCCAGATCACCGGCCCCTTCGGCCAGAACACCGGCATCTTGTGCGGTTTCTGTCGAAATGACGCCCTCATAGCCCAGTTCGCGGGCAGAGCGGATCAACTGGGGCGCATTCGCGGGGGAAACACCGGAGAGCACCAGCAGATCAGGACGTGCGCGCATGACCGGCGTCAGCACCGGGGTAAAGTCGGTTGTATCAACCTGATAGGTCACATTGTCGGAAACAACTTCCAGACCCAGGGCTTTGGCCGCTTCGACGCCGCCATCGCGCTGGCTGAGCGGGTCGGATTCGTTCGCCGCGACAAAGGCAACGGTTTTGACGCCCTCTTCCGCCATCAGATATTTGTAGATTGCGGGGCCGGACTGGTAGTTTGCCACCATGCCCAGAACCGCGTTTGAGGCGGGTGCCTCATAGAGCGACTTGGGGAAGGCATAAGGGAAATACATGATCCCGTTGGATTCAGCTACCGGACGAACAGCGGCCGCGCCGTCATCGACGTTCGGACCAACAACATAGTGAATGCCTTCCTGGGCCATTTTCTCCATGCCCGCGATGGCGCGCTTGGGGTCCTTCTGATCGTCGAAGGACACGATTTCGATGTCATAGGTCGTGTCACCGATGGTGTAGCCGCCGGTTTCGTTGATCCAGGCGGCGCGCGTTTCCATCGACCGCTGGTTGGAAATGCCCCATGCCGCGGCAGGGCCACTGGTCACGCCGACAAAACCGATTTTCAGAACCGGGTTCTCTGCGACGGCGGCGGTTGCCCCGATCGCTGTCACTGCAACAGCCGCCATGGCCGTTTTCACAAATGATCTTCTTTGCATGTCTTAACTCCCGTTGAATCAAATTTTGACGCGTTTTGCGCCATTCTTGGCCAGCATTTTGATGGATTCCCCATGTTGCCGCAGCGTCAGTTGACGATTGTTAACAATCTCTGTCAACATTTTTGTTATTTTGGTCGACAAATTCTAACGCTTGGCCTTACACTGATTGAAGTTTAAGCATTTGCAGCCAGCAAGGCCGCAAAGCCAATCAATCCTGAAAGAAATCTTGTGTCCTCCAAGCCGCAGCAAAGCAGACAAGCGACATCCGACCCGACCGGGGGCCCGGATGAGAACTTTATTGTCGAGCGCATTTACAAGGCGGTGATGGAACAACGTCTGGCCCCGAAAACCAAGCTGAGCGAAGCGCGCCTGTGCGAGACATTCGGTGTCGGGCGGATGCGGGTTCGGCGCGCACTTCTGCTGCTCTCAAGTCAGGGCATCATCGAACTACAGTCAAATCGCGGTGCATATGTCGCCTGTCCGGACAAGACCGAAGCGAACGATGTATTCGCGGCCCGGATGTTGATCGAACCACCACTCGTTCGGCAACTGGCGCAGAACCCGGGTGATATTGATCTGGCACTTCTCACCAACCACATCGCTCTTGAAGATGCGGCCCGCGGAAAAAAAGAGCGTACCGAAATCATTCGGCTGTCAGGCGAATTTCACACAACACTCGCCCAGGCGACCGGAAACAAGTTTATCTCCCGGATGATGCGCGAGCTGGTCACACGGACGTCACTCATCGTCGGCCTCTTCGGGACATCAGAAAACGCCAGTTGCCCGGATGATGAACACAGCAACATCCTGAAAGCGATCCAGTCACATGACCCGGATCTGGCCGAGAAATTGCTCATATCTCACCTCAACCACATTCAAAGGGGTCTCGATATGGAAGCGCGCCAGGAGCCCCAGGACGACCTGGCTGCCATTCTTGGTTCGGATTGAACAACAGCCAATCCATCACCCGTTGTCTGCGTAAACCGACAGTGCTGCGCAAGCCGATCGACGAGATTGCTTTCCTCGCTTCCGAAGCCCGACCTTCGCGCAGATCGCAGCCAAGGCTGGGACCGAGCCCAACATTACCTTTGAAGAAACCGCAATACCTCAGAATTGAGTTCACCAGGGGCATCCTCGTGAACGATGTGCGAGGCCTTCGGTAACACTCGGTGTGTCGCATTGGGAAGTATACCAGCCAAGGCCTCGTTGAGCCGCCGAAAGACGGCTGGGCTTGAATCCCCGCTCAGCAACAGGACAGGCATCGTGATCAGCGAGAGTGGTGCCTCCCGCAAATCCGGAAACCCTTGATACAAAGCCTGCGCCCTATCCGTCCCACGGTTGTCCCAAACCTGCTGATAGCGTTCTTCGGAAAGGTCTGCGAAGGCCTTGTCCCCCAACACACCCCGACCAAAGTGCGCAAGAGCGGCTTTGTCATCTCCATTTCGAAAGGCCTTTTCCGCTGGCGCGAACGTACCTGCGCCCAGCTTCGCTATCGACAGGCCGAGTTTGGGCTTTGACAGAAGAAGTTTCAACAAAGGTAGGGGTTTCGGCGGAATTTGGAGGTGGACAGATACGGTAGGTGGTTCGATCAGGACTAGACTTCGACACATTGCAGGTTTCTGTAATGCCAGGATGAGTGCGATCAGCCCGCCCCATGAATGGCCGACGATATGTGTCGGTGCCGCGCCAAGGTGCTCAATAAGCGTCGCCAAGTCATCCACATGCGTTTGGATCGGGTCTGGCGCTTCGCTCGGGATTGGCGCGTTGGGTTTGTGATAGCGTCGGCTGTAGCAAATGGTGCGAAAAGAATTGGAGAAGACTGGGACCTGACTGGCCCAGCTTCGCATGTCAGACACGCCGCCGTGGACCAACACAATCGGCGGGCCGCTGCCTTGTTCCAATACGGCCAATTTGGTGCCGTTCACTTCGATGGATGGGATATCATCTAGCTCGTCCATAAAACACAATAGCACATGTGCTCGCATATTTCGAACGGCAACTCCGCACCCGCACAGCGGACAATCGTCAGCCTGTAGATGTCCTCAATGCGGTGCGATGAAGAACCGTCCGAGTGCGATCAACGCGCAGACGGCTACGACACCCAGCCAATAATACAATGGCCCGTTGTCGAGGGCCCCCGAGCACAGATGCACGCCGGAGAAAACAAGCATTTCCACCGCGATTCCGATGGCAGCGATCGGCACCAGCCACCCCAGTGAGGCGGAAACAACCGGAGCGACCAGACCGGCAGCACAGAGCAGTTCAAACGGGATCAGGCCCATCCAGACGACACTGGGGATCGCGGTCAGCGTCGGGACAGCCTGTTCCGAGTTAAAGAGTTTCCAGCCCGCGCCGATGACCGTGTGCAGCGCCAGCAGCGCCTGAAGTATCCAGAGAACGATGTTCATTGCGCGTCCTCATCTTCGAGATCGGCAATGACCTCTTCCAGCCTGCCGAGGAACTTTTCCCAACCAGCCCTGGCTCCGTGATAGGCCCGATCCTGACCGGAGCCGAAACCCGATTGCTCCATCTTCAGATGCGTGCCGGTGCCGGTTTCCGTCAGGGTCCAGGTCACCACGCTTTCCAGCCCGTGCGCCGCCCAGGAATAGGAAAGCGACTTGTGGGGCTCGACCGCCAGAACCTCGCAGGATACCGTTCCCCAGTCGGCTTCCAGATCGAAACGGTGCCCGACCTCGGGTTTGAAATCGCTCTTCATCAGCCATTCCTCCATGAGGTGCTTCTGCGTCAACGCGCGCCATACCTTCTCCGGCGCGTGGCGCAAATCGCGTTCTTTCACGACCGTGCGCGTAGTCTTGTCGGTTTCTGTCACTGGTCCATCCTCTTCAAAATATCTTCGAGACCGTCGAGCTTTACATCCCAGAAGCGGCTCATGGTCCGCGTCCAGTCAACCAGCGGAGCCAGCCCCTGGATATTCGCGGAATAACGGGTCTGACGCCCATCCTGCCGCCCACTGACAAGGCCCGCCTGTTTCAGAACGGCCAGATGTTTCGACACAGCCGGTTGCGAAATCCCGGCCTGTTCGGTCAGCGACAGGACGTTCTGTTCGCCATCAAGGCACAGCCGCTCCAAGATCGCCCTGCGCGTTGGGTCGGCAAGGGATCGGAATATCCTGTCGTGCTGATCTGACATAACAAATAGCCCTTTGATTATGAATCACTCATAACCGTTCAGCTATGCTCTTGTCAATTAGGCTCTGGACCCGCAGCCAGTTTCAGAGGCAAGCGGAGTTCAACTCGCGCCTAGCACGAAGCACGGCTTTGTCAGGTTGCCTGTTGCCGACTGTGAGTCTACCGCTGGCTGATGATATTTTCTGTCTCGTCATCGGCCTTGAAGGGCTATCGCTTTCCACGTTCGGTCGTAGGCGAAATAGTGGTCTGATGCTATTGCATCCGCTTTTTATCCAAGCGTTGAGAAATAACCTGACAAAGCCCTGCCAAATACTGTCGGATTCCGCTGACAACAGACGATGGATTTGCTGTTGATCAGCACCAAAACCTTGAAATTTGATGAAATCGCCGCTCAGCAGGCCTTGGCGGGGCGGGTCTCCGTCAGAGAACCGGCTTGATTGGAATTCTGTTATGTGTAACACATATCAAATCTGGCGGGCGTGCCCTTCGGATCAGGCGTATTGAGTATGGATGGGGATGTGGTTTTGAAAGATGTTGCACTTTCGACCCTTTTGGGGCCTGCTGGACACCTTGCTGGTGCGGACATGCCCGCGCGCAATCGCACGGACTGGAGCTTTCTGCCTGCGACCAACCCGCGTGCGGTTTTGCGCCCGACAACCACGCAAGAAGTGTCCTCCATCCTGCGCTATGCCGATAGCCATGGCGTTCCGGTCACCCCGCAAGGTGGGCTGACAGGGCTGGTTGGCGGGGCGCGTCCGCTGGACGACGGCATCGCGCTTTCGCTGGAACGCATGGTTGGAATCGAAGAAATCGACGCCGATGGCATGACCATGACGGTGCGTGCCGGCACGCCGCTGGAAACCATCCAGAAGGCGGCTGCCGAGGCGGGGCTGTATTTTCCGCTGGACCTTGGCGCGCGGGGTTCGTGCGCCATTGGCGGCAACCTGTCGACAAATGCGGGTGGCAACCGTGTGATCCGCTATGGCATGGCGCGTGATCTGGTGCTTGGGGTCGAGGTGGTTTTGCCCGACGGCACGGTGATGCCAATGCTGAACAAGATGATAAAGAACAACGCCGGCTATGACCTGAAGCAGTTGTTTCTGGGCGCCGAGGGCACCCTTGGCGTGATTACCCGCGCCGTTTTGCGGCTGTACCCTGCGCCGGGCTGCACCCATGCCGTTCTGTGTACGGCAGAAAGTTTTAACAAGGTTCTGGCGGTGCTTTCGACCGTGCGGAGGCGCCTGGGGCCGCTGCTGTCGGCCTTTGAGGTGATGTGGTCCGACTATTGGACGCAAGCCACGCAAAAGGTTCCGGGCATGCGCGCGCCGGTCGAGATCGGCGGGGCATCGCATGTCATTCTGATCGAGATGCAGGGGCTGGATGATACCATTGACGGCGCGCGGTTCGCGCAATTGCTGGAAGACATGATAGAGCAGGAACTGATCACGGACGGCGCTGTTGCACAAAGTCTGGGCGATGTCGCCGCCTTTTGGGCGACCCGCGATGCGGCGGCGGAATTTGCCAATCCCGCCGTGATCGGGCCGCATATCAGCTTTGACGTTGGGCTGACCGTTGCGCGGATGGACGAATTCACTACCCGCGCAAAACAAGGGTTGATGGACGCGCTTGGCTGCCACTCGGTCTATTATGGCCATGTTGGTGACGGAAACCTGCATGTGGTCGCTTGGGTGCCCGGGGCCGACCCGCAACCGCTGAGCGAAGCCAGCCGGATCGTCTATGACATCATAGGCGACATGGGCGGCACCATCTCGGCAGAGCACGGCATCGGAACATTGAAAAAACCCTATCTGCCGCTCAGCCGCAGCGTCGAAGAAATAGATACGATGCGCCGCCTTAAGGCCGCGCTTGACCCCGGCGGCATCATGAACCCGACCAAGATTTTCGACTAACCAACCCAAGGGTTTGCAAGGGCGGGAGGAAACAACGCACGCGCAAACCAAATCCCCGAGGAGGATACACCGTGAAGATGACAAGACAGCACTTTCTTGCAGGCCTGGCCGCACTGATGACATCGGTTGCACTGCCTGCTGCCGCCGCAGACTGGCCTGATGGCCCCGTGACCATGATCGTGCCTTGGGGTGCCGGCGGCGGCACCGATGCGACCGCGCGGATGATCGGCTCGATTTTGGAAGAGCAGATTGGCGTGCCGGTTCCGGTGCAGAACCGCACCGGCGGCTCTGGTGTGATTGGCCATGCGGGCATCGCGGATGCAGCCCCCGACGGTCAGACCATCGGCGTTGCCACGCTGGAAATCGGCACGATGCATCACCTTGGCCTGACCGAACTGGATTACACCGGCTATACGCCACTGGGCCTGTACAACGCAGACCCGGCCGCGATTTTTGTTCAGGACAAAAGCGATTACGCCACGATTTCGGATCTGTTGACCGCGCTCAACGCGGCTTCTGACGGCGAAATGAAAGGCTCGGGGTCCGCTCAGGGCGGTGTGAACCATCTGGCGCTGGCCGGGATGCTGATGGCAGCGGGTATGCCTGCCAGCCGCGTGACCTGGGTGCCATCTGAAGGCGCCGCACCGGGGCTTCAGGATCTGGCCGCTGGCGGCGTTGCTGTTGCCACCGCATCGCTGCCCGAAGCTGCTGCGTTGATGGAAGCCGGGCTGATCCGTCCCTTGGCCGTGTTTTCCAATGACCGTCTGGACATAGCGCCGGATGTCCCAACCTTTACCGAGGCGACAGGCCATGAGTTTGCGCTGGGGTCATGGCGCGGGCTGGTCGCCCCTGCGGGGCTTGATCCTGCGGTGGCTGACAAAATCACCGCCGCGCTTGGTGCCGTTGTGAGCGATCCGCGCTATACAGAATTCATGGCCCAACGCGGCTATGCGATGCAGTGGACCACGGGCGCGGATTTCGAGGCCTTTATGACGGCATCTGACGATCGGCTGGGCGAAACCCTGAAGGCTGTCGGCCTCGCGTCGGAATAAAACAACGGAGCGACGGGCGGTCACAAGGATTGCCCGTCGCTCCACCACCCCTGGGGAGGAGGCGGAGCCATGAAGTTTCATGATACGGCGATCGGCGCGGCCCTTGTGGTTTTTGGCATCTGGGTCACGATCACAGCTTGGGGCTTTCCCAAACTAACCGGTCAACCGGTAGGGCCCGGAACCTTTCCAATACTGCTGGGCGGCCTGTGTACAGTCGGGGGGGCGATCATTGCCCTTCAGGGCCTGCGAACCCGCGCACCCATTGCCGTACTACACGAAGGATGGCGTCACCCCGGTCGGGCTTTGGCCGCGCTTGTGGCGATTGGCGGAGCCTGTGTGCTTGCGGTGACATTTGAAACGGTGGGCTTTCCATTGGGGGGAAGCCTGTTGATGGTGGCGATCTATCTGGCCGCCGGATATCGCAATCCCGGCTGGATTGTCTTTTCGATCGGCTTTGTCACAACCGTCCACATTCTGCTGACCCGGTTCTTGCATGTGCCGTTTCCGTCCGGCCTGCTGAAGGGATTTCTCTGATGTTTGAAAACCTGATGGCGGCGCTGCCGCTGGTGTTCACATGGCACATGGCGCTGATCATGCTGGCCTGCGCGACTTTTGGTCTGTTTGTGGGGGCCGTGCCCGGACTGTCCGCGACCATGGCCACCGCGATGCTGGTGCCGATCACCTTTTTCATGGATCCGGTCCCCGCCATAGCCGCCATTGTCACCACGGCGGCCATGGCGATTTTTGCCTCGGATATTCCGGCAGCGCTTGTGCGCATTCCCGGCACCGCCGCATCGGCGGCCTATATCAACGATCTGGATGCGATGACCCGACAAGGCAAGGTCGGGCGCGCGCTTGGCATCTCTGTCACCGCTTCGGCCATCGGGGGCATATTCGGATCGCTGGTGCTGATGGTGGCGGCACCGCAGCTGGCCATTGTGTCCCTGAATTTCACCTCGTTCGAATATTTCTGGCTGGCGCTTCTGGGCCTTTCGGCTGCCGTGATGCTGGGCAGCGGATCGATCCTGAAATCGCTGATGGCGCTTTTGTTCGGACTGATGATTGCCAGTATCGGCATGGACACAACCGCCGGCTTTCCGCGCTTTACCTTTGGGTCAACAACGCTGCTGGGCGGTGTGGCCTTTGTCCCCGCGCTGATCGGCATGTTTGCCATCCCCGAATTGATCCGCACGCTGGTCAACCGCGATCCGGTGGTGCCGGTTGGCAATCCGCTGCGCATGTTTGCAGGCCTTGGCGGGTTGTTGTGGCGGTCCAAGACCAACCTTGCACGCGGCTCGACCATTGGCACCATTATCGGCATCCTGCCCGGCGCGGGATCTGACATCGGGTCGTGGATTTCTTACGCTGTTTCCAAGCGGTTTTCACGCACGCCGGAAAAATACGGCAAAGGCAGCGAGACGGGGCTGGTCGAGGCCTGTGCGGCCAATAATTCCGCCCTGTCGGGGGCCTATGTGCCCGCCATGGTCTTTGGCATTCCGGGCGACAGCATCACCGCCATCGTGATCGGTGTGCTTTATGTCAAAGGGCTGAATCCGGGGCCGATGGTGTTCCTGACCTCGGGCGACCAGATCATGGCCATCTTCCTGACCTTTCTGATCGCCAATATCATGATTGTACCGCTTGGCCTGTTGGCCGTGGCGCTGGCCAGTCAGGTGCTGCGGGTGCCGAAACTGGCGCTGGCCGCGCCGATCCTGTGCTTTTGCATCGTCGGAGCCTATTCCATCGATTCAGCGGCCTCGGGCGTGGTCATCATGCTGGTGCTGGGGCTGTTCGCCTATCTGATGGAGGAGAACGGTTTTCCGGTGGCGCCTGCCATTCTGGGCATCGTTATGGGTCTGTTGGTCGAACGCAATTTTGTCACCTCGCTGATCAAGGCAGACTCCAGCCTGCTGGGCTTCTTCGAGCGGCCCATCGCGGCAGGGCTGGCGGTGCTTGTGCTGATCGTCTGGATCACCCCTGTCATGCTTTGGCTGCGTGGCCGCCGGACCGAGGTGCGCACATGACCCTGTCGCGTATTGCACCAACACCCTCTCTTGCCGAAACCGTGGCGTCGCGTATCCGCGAGGCGATTTTGGCCGGAACCTTCCGGCTGGGGGAAAAGATCACCGATGACCGGCTGGTCGAACAGCTTGGCGTGTCGCGCACACCGATCCGCGACGCGATGGCCATTCTGGCGCATGAAGGTCTGGTGGTTGTGCGGCCCAAACGCGGCAGCTTTGTCTTTGAAACTTCCCCCGAGGATATCGCCGCGATCTGCACCTACCGTGAAATCCTTGAGGTGCAGGCCGTGCGCCTTGCCCTTGACGTGGCCCGCGACGCTTACCTGCAAGAGCTTGGCAGGATCGTCGAGGATCTGGACAGCGCATTAGGGCAGGACGATGCCGTGCGCTATGGCCAGCTTGATACCGAATTTCACAATGCCGCGTTCCGGCATTGCAACAATTCCTATCTGCGCGATGCCAACGGGCTGGTGGCAGGGCGGATTGCCGCGCTGCGCACCAACATTACCGCGCCCTATGCCGACCGCCGCGTTGAATCGATGGCTGAACATCGCGCCATGCTGGACATGCTGAAAACCGGCAACTGGGCAGGGTTTCAAGCAGCAATAGCCACCCATATCGGCCGCACCGAGATCGTTTACAGCAAGGCCCTGAGCGATGGGCACCTTGGCACCCGTCCGGCACCAGACAGGAAACAGAGATGAGAACCACAGGACTTTTGACCGGCGCGGCGCGGTTGCGCGCGCGGCTGGACAGCGGACAGATCCTTGCCGCACCCGGAGCGGGCGATCCGTTGACTGCGCGGCTGGTGGCCGAGGCCGGCTTCGAGGCTGTCTATATGACGGGTCTTGGCGCGACAGCCTCGCGCCTTGGCACGCCCGATCTTGGGCTGATGACGCAGACGGAAATGGCCGAACAGCTGCGCGCTTTGGTGCGGGTCTGTGATCTGCCGGTGATTGCAGATGCCGATACCGGCTATGGCGGGCCGCTGAATCTGCGGCGGACCTTTCAGGACTACGCCTTGTCAGGCGCGGCTGCGTTGCATCTGGAGGATCAGGAAAGCCCGAAACGCTGTGGCCAACTGTCCGGTGTGCGTCTGGTGTCCCGCACCGAGGCGGCAAAGCGGCTGACGTCGCTGGTGGCGGTCCGCGCGGAAATGCAGACAGATCTGGTGCTGATCGGTCGTACCGACGCCTTGCAACCCGAGGGGCTGGACGCTGCGCTGGATCGTGCGCGCGCCTATCGCGATACCGGTGTCGATCTGGTCTTTGTCGATGGTGTGAAAACCCGCGCCGAGGTCGAGGCCATCGCGCGCGGCCTTGAGGGGCCAAAGGTGGTCAGCCTGGTTGATGGAACCGAGGCCGCAAATGTGACCCTGGGCGAGCTGGAACAGATGGGTTTCAGCCTTGCCCTTTACGCGGTCTCTGCGCTGTTCGGGGCAATTTCCGGCAGCCGCGCCGCCCTTGCCGCGTTGAAGCAAAACGGACATCCCGACGCGGCCCCGACGGTTCCCTATGCCGATTACGCGCAGGTCGTTGATCTGGCCGGTCATCAGAAATTTGCCCACGACTACGAGACTTAAGCCGCAACACGGGGTGCGCAGCGCGCCCGTCAGGCCCCTTAACGCAAATCGGGAAAACGCCATGAAAACCTCTATCGCGACTGTCTCTGTTCCAGGAACCTTGCAAGACAAGCTAAAGGCCATTGCCAGCGCCGGTTTTGACGGGGTCGAAATTTTCGAACAGGATTTCATCACCGACGCGGGCAGCCCCCGCGATGTGGGTGCCATGATCCGCGATCACGGGCTGGAAATCACATTGTTCCAACCCTTCCGCGACTTTGAAGGGCTGCCGGGGGCGCTGCGCACCAAAGCCTTTGACCGGGCGCGGCGCAAGTTCGACGTGATGGCAGAGCTAGGCACCGATATGGTGCTGTTCTGTTCATCCTGCCACCCCGAGGCACTTGGCGGTATCGACCGCGCGGCGGCGGATTTTGTGGAACTGGGCGAAATCGCGGCCACACGGGGCATCCGCGTAGGCTATGAAGCGCTGGCATGGGGGCGGCATGTGAACGACCACCGCGACGCCTGGGAAATTGTGCGCCGTGCGGATCATCCCAACATCGGCCTGATCGTGGACAGTTTTCACACCCTTGCGCGGGGCATTGACCCTGAAACCCTGCGCCGCATTCCGGGCGACCGGATCTTTTTCATGCAGCTTGCGGACGCGCCCCGCATCGACATGGACCTGCTGTACCTGTCGCGCCATTTCCGCAACATGCCTGGCGAGGGCGATCTGGAGGTGACCGCCTTTACCCGCGCAGTGATGGCAACGGGGTACAAGGGGCCGGTCAGCCTTGAGATTTTCAACGACCAGTTTCGCGGCGGTATGCCCGGAAACGTCGCCCGGGACGGATATCGGTCGCTGATCGCGCTGATGGACGATGTCCGCCGCGCCGAACCCGATTGCGCCACCGACCTAGGCAGTTTTCCGGCGCGCACGCCGGTCGGCGGCATTTCCTTTATCGAATTTGCGTCGCAGGGTGCGGATGCCGAGGCGCTTGCGACCCTGCTCCAAAGCCTGGGGTTCACCAATGTCGGCCATCATGTGTCAAAGCGTCTGACGCTGTGGCAACAGGGCGAGATCCGAATTCTGATAAATAGCGAAACGACTGATCTGGCGGCATCCATCTACAACCTTCACGGCACTTGCATTTACGACATTGGGCTTGCTGTCGGATCCGCCGACGACACGGTCAAGCGCGCCCGCGCACTGGGGGCGGAACCCTTTGCACAGCCGCTCAGCCCCAGCCAGACCAGCATTCCCGCTATCCGTGGGCTGGGTGGCAGCGTACTGCATTTCATTGATGACGCCGACAGCGCGTCAGATGTCTGGACGTCGGAATTCACCGCCACGCAACAGCCCGGACCGGGGGCTGGACTGACACGGGTCGATCATATCGCACAGACCATGACCTATGACGAAATGCTGAGCTGGTCCTTGTTTTACACCTCGCTTTTCAACATGACCAAGGCACCGATGGTTGACGTCACCGACCCTGATGGGCTTGTGCGCAGTCAGGCCCTGTCGACGCCCGATGGCACTTTCCGCATCACGCTGAACGGTGCCGAGTCGCATCGCACCTTTGCCGGTGCCTTTCTGGCCGACAGCTTTGGCGCGCCGGTGCAGCATGTGGCGCTGGCCACCGACGATATTTTTGCCACCGCCGTGGCGCTGGGTGATCTTGGGTTTGAAAGCCTGCCGCTGCCGGACAATTACTATGCCGACCTTGCCGCGCGTTTCGACATTGATCCCGGGGTTCTGGCCAAAATGCGCCGCCTGAATATTCTTTATGACCAGGACAAAGACGGTGCGTTCTTCCAACTGTACTCGCAGCCTTTTGCCGGTGGGATGTTCATCGAAATCCTCGAACGAAGCGCCGCCTATAATGGCTATGGCGCCGCCAACGCGGCCTTTCGAATTGCCGCCCAAAAGCGTCTGCGGCGCAATAACGCCATGCCGCGGGCAGGGCGATCTGGGCGATAACACGTCCGGCTACTGTAGTTGGAAAGTCATGGGGCATGTTGTGATTATTTAACATACTCGTGCTTATAGGTATCGCTCACAAAGGGGACGCGCGCTACCTTCAAGTGGCTCTGTTGCGCAAATCGGGTGAGGGATTCATCTGGTGAATCCAGCGTGATAGCTGGATGGCATGAGCAGACCAATACCCCCGACTTACAAGATCAAGAATTGGCGGGCCTATAACGAAGCGCTGAAGCGCGTCGTTTCACGACCTCGCTGACGATCCATTGCCCGGCAGTCGCTGCTTGCAGCGATGTCCCGAGAGGGGATGAAGGTGTTGTTCGGCATGGCGCTCTGGCAGACGACCGGCTTCGTGGAAAGTCTCCTGCGATTGAGTGGATTGGACTGGTCGGTGCCGGATTTCAGCACGCTTTCACGCCGCCAGAAGTCTCTCGCCGTGGTATACCCGTCACAGAGGCCATGGATGTCCGGCCAGGATATTGCCAAGTTGTTGACTGGGTTTGCTAAAGATATGTGGACGCCATGAATATTCCAGTTGATTTGCCACGCCCGAAGGGCTTTCGTTACCCGCGTGAGAATATTGCTTACGCTGTTTGGGCGCAGCATCGGTTAGCTCTGAGCACGGCGGATGTTGAAGACCTGTTGGCCGCGCGGCCTCTGGGCAGATTACACCGCAGAATTGGTAGCATAATCCGGCCTTTGCCAAGCTTCGCAAGCTGATGCCAACAACTTGGCAATACCTGCGGAAGAGATGGTGTCCGAGGCGCTGCGCGGCCTTGCCCGCTGTCTCTACCGCCAGCTTCAGAGCGAACACGACCAGCTGTCCTCGGACGAGACCATCGAGGACGGCATAATCGCCAATGAATACACCTTCATCGCAGGGGGCGGCGGTTCGGATGACACATGGGAGGGTTCAACCTATGTCTTGCAGAATATCCAGAATGTATGTATATTCTGCACAAATGGAGACCCAGATCATGCATGAGCTTCCCGAGTTCAAGGCTGCCGACCTGACGCGGCACACCAGTGACCTGTTTGACGCGGCCATTCGGTCACCGATCGCGATCACCAAGCATCGCAAGCCGAAATTCGTGCTGATGAGCATGGACCAGTACCAGCAGCTCGCGCGGGGGGCCACGCAACAGGCTCATATGGTTGACGAGATGCCAGAGGATCTCAAGGCGCTGATGATTGAAGGGCTCGAGCGGGACTTGACGCGGGCGGATGACTAAGCCGAGTGCTGGAGAGGTTTTCCGCTATCCGTTCCTGTGGAAACGCGAGCAGATGGCGGGCGAGACCGAAGGCCGCAAGACGCGGCCTGTCTGCATCGCCGTCACTGTCGCCAAGTCCGATAGCGAGACTGTGGTGTTCATCCTGCCGATCACGACGCAGCCGCCCTTGCCCTCGCGCAAGAGCATCGAGGTGCCACAGATCGAGTCGCAGCGCGTGGGGTTAGAAACCCATGTTCGCAAGTGGGTCATGCTGGACGAGATCAACACGGATATTCTGGAGCGGTCCTATGTCTGGGAGGACCGCACGCCCATCGGCACGTTCAGTTCCGTCTTCACATCCAAAATCCAGTCCAGCCTGATCGCGCTTGCCAGGTCGGGCGGGGCATCCGTTGTCGATCGGCTGAAATAGTCTCGATCACCGCAGGGTCTGCCCAGCTTCACTTGTTCCCGTCGATCCATTTCGACATCAGCCCCTTGTCGCGAAAACTCATCCGGCACGGCGCGGTGCTTGATGCGGGCGAGGCGTTCGGCGACGAGGTGCTCTGGGGCCAGGTCAACCTCTTCCACCGCGCCACGGCGAGGATTGAGCGCTCGCTCGATGAGAACGAGCAGGCGCAGCGTCGCCTCCAGCGCGAGCAGGATCGCTCCGAGGTGAAATCCAATGAGCTCGAGCGCCTGACGACGGAGGGCATTGAGCGCGCGCGTGCATTTCTTGAGCAAGAGTTCAGCCAGGTGGAGTAAATTTTGACGAGACGCCGGATTTTTGCCGTTCGCTGCATGCGTGCGGAAACCCCTCGCAAATGCACCATCATCGGCTTCAACAGCGGAAACCGGACCTTCGCTGCATCCCGCACAAACGGCAGCTCTGCGGATATAGAGACCTTTGCAAAGTTATGGCCAGTTCACGACAGCGGCCACTCGTGTCGAGTGCTGCGAATGCCGGTTGAGCGCCCATTTTGTCAAATGCCGCAACGCGCACGAGGGTCCGGTTCCATACTTCATTCGATATCTCTGGCTCTCTGGTTTGATGCTCTTGCGAATAATCTGACGGTTGGTTTGATGAGCGGCCTGTAAGCATATCGCAACAGCCAACCTGGGAAGATTAACCCCCTTTCTTCGAAAGCAACACGTGCCCGTGGATGCTCCATGAACCTAAAGCTAGAGGGTCGATAGCCCGGGTCTTTCACATGGAATGCAATCCGGTTGATATATTTCAAGTTTTTGTAGCCGTAGTGATCAGGAGCGACGAGGCGAAGCGGCGCTCCATGTGCCTCTGACAAAGGTTCGCCATCCAGTCGATCAGCCAAGATGACATTATCCTTTAAGAGATCATCCAGCGGCAGGCTTATTCGGGCTCCATCCTGAGCTTTGATAATAACAAATTGTGCGTGGTTGTCAGGTTTTGCCCTGGGAGAAATGAGTTTCTCGTAGACATCTTTGAACAAGATGCCTTCCCATTTCTTGCCCAGACTACTCCACGTTGTCACGCAATGGAAATCAGCAACAATCGTTGATCGCGGCAATGCTGCGAACTGATCTTCGAGCACTATTTCCTGTGCAACATCCCCCGAAATGTGAATTTGGGGCGTTCTTGTTTGGGTCGGGAACCGGTCTGCAAACTGGCTCAGGCCAAACCGCGGCATCTTGCCTATGTCAAATTGTCCTTTGGGTAGTTCCGATGTCATGTTCACTGTACCTTCATCTTCACTCTGAATGCAGTTTGCGGTTGGTTTTGACGAACTATCGATCAATCACCCCGAGTTTGACCGGATTTCTCATGATATATATCCACGCAATCTTTCCACTTTGATCCGGCGCAAGTGTTGTGATGGAGTCCAGCTGCCCAAATTGGTAGCGCAGTATTGCGGGTTTGGCATTCACCATCAACATTTGGGTCGTCCAACCTGGTTCGCTTTTCGCTTTTTCATACAATGCTCGGAACACCTGCATGATCTCGGCGCCGCCAAGTAAAGGACGTCGCGCAGCGCGTCTCTTCCCTCCGCCATCTGAGATAGCGACAGATTTGGGTGTGAGAAGCGACAATGCTGTATCGAAGTCTTCCGTCATGATCGCCATGAAAAACCGCTGACTTAATTCCGCGACCTCTTCAGGCGTGGCATCGAAACGCGGGCCGGATTCCTGCAACTTCTTTTGCGACCGGCTGACAAGTTGGCGGCAGGCGGCTTCAGTTGCGCCAAGAGTGCCGGCGAGTTCCGAATAGCTTGCGTCGAAGGCCTCTCTCAGAATAAATGCGGCGCGCTCTTTTTCTGTAAGGCGTTCCATAGCCCACAACAACGCCAGCTCGCACTCCTGAGCCAGTTCAAAGTGATGCACCGGCTCTTGAGGCTCTTGTTGAACAAGAGGTTCGGGCAGCCAGGGGCCGACATAGATTTCGCGTTGGCGATGTGCCGAGCGCAGGGTGTCGATAGCAATATTCGTGGCAACCCTACGCAACCAACTCTGTGGATTGTCGATTTTTTCAATGTCTGCAGCAGCCCACTTTAGCCATGTTTCCTGTACGGCGTCCTCGGCTTCTGCACGTTCGCCAAGCATGCGATAGCACAGTGACATTAGCTTTGTGCGCTCTGCTTCAAATATGTTTGCATCCGTGCTCATGAGGGGCTCAGAACCTGTATTGCCTCATCCCTTACATGCACTTGGCTACATGATTGGCCAAAGCCCAACCCACGTTTCAACACCGGATATATCCGGCCACTAGACGCGGCAAACGAGGCTGCAGTGACAGCGGATGTGCCAAACCGGCCTTCAATTTCACCCCGGAGTTCTTCCAACTCTGGCGCATTCTCAATGGCGGCATGAGAAAACCGAAATCCAAGCCCAACATCGCCAGCTGCGGTTGCGTTGCCTACAAGGCAAAGTGCAAGTTGGTCTGCGGGAACCCCCACTTCAATTGCCATATCAACGATGAGCTGCAAACATGGCCCACAATCGCCCTCCTGTGTCGATCCAAGCATCGCACCTGCCCAGACGTCTCGCGCCGCTTTGGGACCCCGAAACTGGCTATATATAGGTAGCAATGACAATCGAACACCGGCCGCCGTAGACGTGTCAACGATGTACGACATGTATTCTGCGTCATAGTTGTAGCGTCTTGCAAACTGCCGAATACCCAACTGCAAAAAGTATTTGATCATGACTGGTTCCCTTCAGCCTGAAGACTGATCGCCGCAAAGAAGGCAAAAAAGGCAGGCACCTGAATGCCGGTAAGGTTCGTAAGTGCAATAACGTCCAATGGAAGGCCGCGATGAATCCATATCCAGATATGAAACATTGCGTGGAGAACGAGCCACGACGCCCCGCAAATTCCGGCGGACTTGTCATGTTTAAGACCCGCCCAAACCAAGGCTGAACCGCTCGCCAGATAAGCAAGAGCGACATCCTTTGCAAAATGAAAGTTGAGCGGACCAGTCAGCACAACGCCCGGTACGTTGTCATACCAATGCTGCGTTGCAGCCCAGATATAGGCTCCCGTTACAATTGAAAGCCCGCCAGTGCCGACCAGAATAATTCTGTGCATCATATCTCCGATTCAAAAGTTATATAGATATGACGATCTTGTTGGATGTTTTGTGACTCCCAATCTACACTTTGAAGCCGACATCGGCGCAATTGCGGCGAACGGCAGTTCGGTCCGCACACCGACGTTTCGGTCTAATGGCGGCAGTGAGCCCAAATTCGACACGGCATGACAAGTGTCGACGCACATCGGCATCCGCTTGCAGTTTTACCGTCCATACTTTTTCGCAAAAGCACCAGGCGGCAGGCCCTCGTGGCGAGCGAAAGCCAGTCCGAATGCGCTGGCGGAGCCGTAGCCGACCTTTAGGGCGATCTCGGCATTGGTTAGCCCCCCTTGCCGCAGCAAGGTCTTGGCAACTGCCATGCGCCAGTGGGTCGCGTATTCCATTGGCGCGCGGCCAACCTGCCTGCGGAACCGCTCGAAAAAGCCAGAGCGCGACATACCGGCCGCCTTCGCCATTTCTGAGACGGAAAGAGCGCCGCCTGCCTCGGCGTGGATACGTTGCAATGAACTGAACAGGTGCGGATCGGACAGGCCACGCAGGAGCCCCGGCGGCAGGGTCGCCGCCTGGCCCGAGCGCAGGGCCTCAATCAGCAGGACCTCCAGCAACCGCTTCAGGATCATCCCACGCCCCGGACGGTCGGCACGGGTTTCCTCGTGGATCACCGATACCAGGGCCGTCAGGCGGCCTTGCTCCGAGACATGGATCATCGCGGGCAGCAGCGACACGAGCAGGTCACTGGCCGACGTGTCAAAGCGGCAATGCCCGACCAGAGCGCGCATATCGACGGGGGCCTCTGATACGCCAAGCCGGAAACGCCCGGGACCGGTTTCCAGCGGCAGGCGTGGCACATGCGGCGGCGGCGGCACCGCGCTCGACATGGTAAAGCCCTGCAGGTTCGGGATCAGCACAAAGTCGCCGGCCTTCAGCGTGACCGGATCGCGCCCGGTGACGTGCAGCCAGCACTGCCCCTCTACCATCGCGCAGTAGAAGGGGCTGGCCATGTCGCGCCGCTCCACCAACCACTGGCCACCCGCCTCGACCATCTTTGAGATAGAAAGCGCAGGCCTGAGCAGGGTGACCACACTGGAAAGGGGTTCTGAGGCAGTGTCTAGCATGAATTTGGACGATCTATGGATGCTCTAGGACGCCCTTGTATAGAACGACCGGCCCGCGCCGTCTATTTCTCTGTCACACAAAACAAGGAGATTCCATATGCCCCGTATCCTCATCACCGGTTGTTCCTCCGGCTTCGGACAGGCCATCGCCGCGCAGTTCCTCGATCAGGGGTGGGACGTCATCGCCACGATGCGCGGCCCCTCTGCCGAAGGGCTGCCAGAGTCCGACCGCCTGCAGGTGCTGCCCCTGGACGTGACCGATCCCGACAGCATTGCAAGTGCGATTGCCGGGGCGGGACAGATTGACGCGCTGGTGAACAATGCCGGTGTCGGCATGCTCAACGTGCTGGAAGGCGCGGACATCGGGCGGGCCCGCGAGCTGGTCGAGACCAACGTGCTGGGTACAATGGCGATGATCCGCGCCGTGATGCCAGCCATGCGCGCGCGGCGCAGCGGCGTCATCGTCAACGTCAGTTCCAGCGTGACGCTGCGCCCACTGCCCGCCTTGTCGATCTATAGTGCCAGCAAGGCCGCGGTGAATGCATTTACCGAAAGCTTCGCGCTTGAGGCGGCCGAATTTGGCATCCGTGCCCGGTTGGTCCTGCCGGGCAGCGCGCCGTCGACGTCTTTCGGACGCAATGCCGTGGCGCGCATGGGTATGGATGTACCAGAGGCCTACGGCCCGTTCGTGCAGGCCTATTTCCAGAGCCTCCAGTCCGCGACCGAAAAGACCCATGCGCTCGATGTCGCGCAAGCTGTCTGGCGGGCCGTCACGGACGAGACTGCGCCGATGAAGCTGCCCGCAGGTGCGGACGCAAAAACCTGGTTTCGCGAAGAAGGCCTTGCCACGGTCTGACCGGGGCGATGCCGCCATCTCTTTCGAAAGGAAACACTCCCATGAACAGACTGATCACCCTTTCCCGCGCCCTGCCGACTCCAGAGCCACAGATCACCGTCGCCTACACGCCAATCCGGCTGGCGATGCCAGGCCGCCAGCCGCTTGAGCTGCGCCTGACGGCACCTGCTGCCGGGGGTGATCTGCCCGTCGTGATCCTGTCGCATGGCTTCGGTCCCTCGAACTACCTCCCCTCCAAGGACGGCTACGCCCCGCTTGCGCAGTTCTGGGCCGAACGGGGGGTGGCCGTCATCCAGCCGACCCAGGCCAGCTCCCGCGTCGGCGGGCTCGACCCCGATCTGCCCGGTGGACCATTCTTCTGGCGCGAGAGGGTGGCGGAAATGCGCGCCATCCTCGACCAGTTGGCCGAGATCGAACGTCAGGCCCCCGTCGTGGCCGGGCGGTTGGATCATAACCAGATCGCCGTGGCCGGGCATTCCTTCGGCGGCTTCATCTGCGGCCTGCTGCTCGGCGCGCGCCTGCAGGATGAGGATTTTTCCGACCCCCGCATCCGTGCCGGTATCTTACTGGCCGCTCCGGGCCGGGGCGGTGCGGACCTTACCCCCGAAAACGCGCGGCGCTTTCCCTTTTTCGACGTCGACTTCAGCGGGATTAGCACCCCGACGCTGGTGGTTTGTGGTGCCGACGACGATCCCCACTTCACGCCCCGTGGCCCTGAGTGGCACGCCGATCCCTTCCATGATGCCCCCGGGGCCGATGCCCTTCTGATGATCAACGGCGTCGGCCATGGACTGGGCGGTATCGCCGGTTGGGACGCGCGCGAAACCGAAACAGAAGACCCCAACGCGCTGGAAGCCACGCGACGGCTGACGCTCGCCTGGTTGAGAAACACGCTTGCGTCAGAGCCCGCCGCGTGGACGCAGAGCCAGTCGGCGCTCAAGGAAAGCGCAGCGTCCATTGCGGAAATCACCACAAGTTAGAAAGGAATTTCAGCGGCGGCTTTGCCCCGCTCAGCAGACCTTTGCCAAACTTCGCAAGCTGATGCCAACAACTTGGCAGTACCTGCAGATCGCATCTTCCCCGAGAGCGCGGGACGCGAGCAACGGTTTCACCACTTCCTTCTCCCCCACTGTGAGGTGGACGTAGAGCGGGAGCAAGAGACAAGCGGACGCAAGCAGGTAGGCAATCATGGTACGTCCGCGCCCGCAAACGCCTGAATGTCGCCATTGAGCGGTTCAACGTTGGTCGCGCCTGTCATAGGCAACGGCGCGCAACCGGTTCTGCGCGAGGGCCGGCACCGGATAGCACCAGAAATCCGAAGGCCGTGACCAACCGGAAAGGAACCGTACCGACCGACCGCTGTTCCGATCCCCAAGTCAACACGACCGCCAGATACATTTCTCATCCTCCCGGTGGAGGCGCAGTCCAGCCGCTTCGGCAAGCCGCCGCGCGGCCTCGTTGTCGATTGCCGTCTCCGCGACAAAAGACTCTACCTTCAGGGTGCGCACGGTCCAGGGAAGCTCCGCGGGTGTGATATCGCCGTGGTATCTCAGGTTCGCCGTTTGCCTTGTCCCACGGAAGACATTTCGTCGGTATCCAGCGTGGCATGCTGGTACTGCGGCCGTCCCATAGGCCGGTAGCTTTGCATCGTGAGACCTGCGGGGCTGATCCGCGAACTGAGCAGTTCCAGCGCCATGTCCGGCCCGGCATCAGGAAACAACCGTTTGCCCTGCCCGACGACGACCGGATAGATCACCACATCGAGTTGATCGACCAGATTGTTTGCCAGCAACCATCGCACCAACTCACCACTGCCTGGAACCAGAAGGGTTCCCTCATGTCGCATCTTGAGGTCACGTATCGCATTGGCAATGTCACCGGTCAGGACAGTGGTGCCCGCCCATTGCGGGTCCGAGAGCGTACTCGACACCACGTATTTCGGCCGTTCATTCAAGGCCGCCGCGATAGCGCTTGTCTCCGGGTCTTCGAACGCTCCCCACGAGCCCGCGAAGATTTCAAATGTACGGCGCCCGAACAAGAATGCATCAGCGCCGGCGTACACTTCATCGAGGTACTGCATACCCTCGGCATCGACGAGCGGGATTGCCCATCCGCCGCGCTCGAAGCCGTTCCGGGGGTCCTCTTCGGCTCCACCGAGTCCCTGCATCACGCCATCCACGGTGACATTGGTTGTAGTTTTCAATTTCACGGCACTGATACCCCTCTGTCCGAGTTCGGCGATATCGACATGCTGGTACGGTCCGGACCGATGATCAATTACGTTCGAGGTAATTGGAGCATGCAGTCGAACCGGATAAAGCTATTCTGCGGCAGGAGTCTGTCCCGGATGAATGTCGAGCACCCCAACCCGGTCACGCTGCGACCTGCACGGTCCTTCGGAAACTGCCTTTGTCTGTCAGCATATCGCGCGCGGTCTTTTCCACCGCGAGCGCGTGGGATTCTATTGGACAGACGAGGACCCCGACGATCCGAACCCGGACGCCTTGTGTGAGGCATGCGAAGAATGCCGGATCAAGGCGGGCGGTGCGTGGGTCGGATCGGCCGAAAAACATCAGCGGGTGAAAACCCTTTGCGCCGGCTGCGATCAGGTGGCGAAGACTTTCCACATGGGCGGCGATCCATGGTCCTGACCTCTGCATCCATCCGGGCGATCGATTCCCACAGCGCCCACGCCATCGAACAGGGCCGGGACCTTCCCGTTAGGGTTTCCGTCACTGGGCATCAGCCGCTAGCCGGCTTTTCAGCTCCTCGAGAAATCCCTCGCTATCCTTTTGCCACCGCTCGAGAATTCCGTCGGGGGGAATACCGCGGGTGCATTCGTCAACGAGGCCGACATCGCGGCGGTGACGCTGCGCGCGCTTGACGATCCGCAAGCGGAGAACCGAAGAATCCGGATCACGCAGAATACGATGACTCAAAAGGAGATCGTCGATCTGTGGAAGCGAATGAGCGGCGAGCAGGTCCGGGTCGTTCCCGTCGCGGCGGAGGAGCTGGACGCCATGATCGACAGCTTCAATGACGCCAAAGATGAACCTGTGAAGAATGCTCTTCAGCTTATGCGTGTCATGTGGGTGCGCGGCGAAGCGCTCAGATTCCACCCGGAGGTCGCAGAAGCACAGGACCTGTATCCCGATCTCAGGTTTCGGTCAGTCGAAGACCACTTCCGGAGCCTTCTCGATACTTCAGCCCGTCAATGGAAAGGACAGACCAATGCGTAAGATCATCGCAACCATGTGGACTTCGCTGGACGGATTTGTAGCCGGACCGGATGACGAGATGGATTGGGTACGTCTGGACGAGCAGATGATGGCCTACGAGCAAACGCTCGTCGATGAAGCCGATATTCTGATGCTGGGGCGCATAACCTTCGGTGACTTCGCAGGACATTGGCCGCTGCTGGCGAACGAGCCCAGGCCTGAGTCTGGCGATATTTCGACGGTCTATGAGATGCAGCGCGCCTACGCGCGACGGATCGATGCCATGAGAAAGGTAGTGGTCTCAACTTCGGGCGAAGTGGCCGACTGGCGCAACAGCGATGTTCTGCCGACTATCTCCAGGAAGCTCATTGAACAGCTGAAGCGCGAGCCAGGCGGCAACATTGTCATCTACGGGAGTGTCAGCGTCATCAATGCGCTGTCCGCGCTCAATCTCGTTGACGAATACCACCTGCTTTTGCATCCGATTGTCCTGAGAAAAGGCAGGCCCCTGTTCGATAACCCCGTGAAGCTGGAGTTGAAGTCCGCAGAGCCGCTCAATTCCGGGGTCGTTTTGGCCAGGTACGAAGCCCGCGACGATGGAGCTCGCTAAACCATCTGCCCTCAGTCCACGCGGTTGCGGTATTGCGGTACTGTCGTATCAATTCAGCCGATGGCTCCTTCAACAGATCAAGGGACAGGCAGTCCCTTGACGAACTCCGCAATGTGATCCGCGACGGTCGGAGCGGCGGCATCCGCGATAATGTGGCCCATTCCGTCGATCACGCCGATCGGAGCGCCTCCCAGGGCCGCCGCTGTGCTTTCAGCATGCACCAGCGGAAACCATGGATCCTCGCGACCGTGAAGTACGAGGGCTGGCAGTTCGACCGTGCGCAGCAACTCCCGTCTGTCGCCGGTATTGATGGCCGCCGTCATTTGTCGCTCAGCTGCGTTCGCGTCCTGGACGGCCATGTCCGCCGTCACCCTTGCGGCAACCTCCGCGTCCGGCATCTTGTCGGCTTCGCCTTCGTAAATGCGATAGAAGCGTGCAAGCTGATCGGCCATCGGTGCGTCTGGATCTTCCGGCGACTCTGACATCGCCGCCATTGCCGGGCCGAAAGGCAGCCCCGGTTCCCCGGACGTCGCGGATAACGAGATCAGGGACAGAACCCGCTCGGGATGCTCCGCGGCAAGGACCTGGGCGATCATGCCTCCAAGCGAGTGTCCGGCGACATGTGCGCGCGCGACCCCGGCCGCGTCGAGGACGGCAATCGCATCATCTGCCATGTCGGAAAGATCATACGCAGCGGACCCGGTTTCACTCAGCACGGTGCTCTGACCGGAATCGCGATTGTCGAAAAGAATGACGCGAAACCCTTTGGCAACCAGCGCCATCGCCAACCCATCGTTTTCCGGCCGGGTTGCGACGCCCTGGCCGTTGATGACAACAATCGGAATTCCGGCTTCGGGGCCATGTAACCAATAGGCGAGGTCCACCGCACCGCTTCTGGCGATGTCGACGCGTTCCTGCGCCGCAGCAGGGGTCAGCCATAGCAAGGCGGCAAGCGCTGCAAATGAAGTCCGTATCATGATCTTTCTCCTATTCTAGTATTCGATTGACTAACGCTCCGCCACGCCAACGCATAACTGCCAGACACTCTGGCCTCGCTGTCGCAATCGCAGCCCCATAACACCGCAACGACTCAGCGCCGCCCGCGAAGGTATTTTCCGATTGCTCCCAGCATCCCTTCCCAGCCGGACTGATGGCCTGCCACGTCATCCTGCCCATCAAAATAGAGGCCCTGTTCAATCAGCCTCATCCGCGTTCCGTCCTTCATCGCCTCGAAGGTGATGACGACCGTGCCTGCAAAGGTCAGCCGGTTGGCGCACTTGAGGGACGTTGCGTAAACAATCCGCTGGTCGGGCTCGATCTGCAGGTAGCGGTTTTCGTTAATGTATTGCGGGCCGCCCTTGGGGCCGAAGCGACAAACGTCGGTGTCGCCGACGGTGAAGCGGAACTGTTCAAAGCTCATTTCCCAGCTCTCTCCAGGATCACCCCATGTCCGCTGCGCGTCTTCGCTCGACCAGGCGGAGTAAACGTCTGCAACCGGCTGGTCATATTCCTTTGTCAGGTCAACGGTGCCCTCTACGATGCTCATGTCAGTGTCCTTTCGTGACATTGTTTCCGATGTGAGCCGAGATTGGGCTAAATCGGCTTCGAAAGTTAGTGTCAGACTCGACAGTTTCGGGGCATTTGTGCCAAAATCTAAGAATGCCGATACGTCACCGCCCCACAGAACCGCTTCGTGTTTCGATCCTGAGCCTGCCGGAAAGCGGGACGATGGCCGCCTTTGGCCTACACGAAGTCCTCGCTGACACGGGGACAAACGACAAGGCGCTGTCCCGCCCAATTCACCCGACACTGGTGGCGCGCCGCTGCGGGACGTACCGGTCCAGCACCGGGTTGCAGGTCACACCTGACGACGGCCTGAGCGGGAAATGCGCCGACGTCATCATCATCTGCGATATTCACCTGAACCAGGATGATGTGCTCGAAAACCGGTGGCCTGAAGAAATCGAATGGGTCCATCGCCACGTCGATCATGGCTCGCTCATCTGCTCGACGTGTAGCGGGGCCGTGCTATTAGCCGAAGCGGGCTTGTTAGACGGCGCCGAGGCCGCATCGCATTGGACCATGGCCGACCTGTTCCGCGACCGCTATCCAACCATCAAGTTCCGACCCGAGCGAATCCTGTGCGACAGTGGACACAACGGCCAACTGATCACTACGGGCGGCGCTTCCTCCTGGCAGGATCTCGCGCTGTACTTGATCGGGCGTTTCTGTGGCCCGGAAGAAGCTGCCCGCGTCGCACGCCTGTTTCTGCTCGGCGACAGGGGCTACGGGCAGTTGCCCTTCGCATCCATGGCACGGCCACGCCAACATACTGATGCCGTCATATCAAAGATCCAGGAATGGCTCGTCGATCACTATGACACCCCGGCACCTGTGACTGTCATGGTCGATCGCTCGGGCCTGTCAGAACGTAGCTTTAAGCGCCGATTTTCTGCTGCCACCGGGTATACACCTGTTGAATACGTTCAAGCGCTTAGGATCGAGGAAGCCAAGCAGATGCTCGAGACCGATGATATGGGCATCGACGAAATCTCCGCTGCTGTGGGCTATGAAGACCCGACATTCTTTCGCAGGCTGTTCAAACGCCGTGCCGGTGTGACCCCCGCTCAGTACCGCCAGCGCAACCGCATTCGTGGTCTGCTCGTCTGATGGCCTATATACCCCGAAAGCGATGAAGCATCGGAGCGGGCGTGGCGGTATGAAGTTGCGTTCAGTTGATAGCGGCGGGGACGGAAGAGCAAGTTGATCTGGTCATGTGCAGCCAAAAACCTCTGTGCCTGCCAGTGGGGCACTTCGATGGGAGTGGGCCTAACGTGGGGGTCATATTTGGACCCGGGGGACCGGCAGGCCCGTGCAGCCCGGATCAAGAGCGAACGTTTGACCGTCCGCTGCTGCGCGATCCTTCAGCCCCTCCCATGCGCTCGTGACGAACATCTGGTCCAATTCGGCGCCCCCGAAACAGGGACAGGTGAGATTCCGCGCGGGCAGGTCGATCACCCGGTCCACGCGACCATCCCGCAGATACCGCACAACCCTGCCCGCGCCCCATTGCGCAACCCAAAGTGCGCCTTGGGCATCGACGACCGCGCCATCGGGGTATTTGGCTTCGCTGCGCAGGTCAACGAAAACCTCTGACGCGGCGGCGGGCCAGCCCTGTGCATCAAGCGCGACTGTCCAAATACGTTGACGAGGCGTATCGGCGTAATAGGCGCGGCGACCGTCTGGCGCGAAACAAATAGCGTTCGGAATGGTGATCTCCGGAAACAGCTGTTCCAGTTTGCCATCGAAATAGCGATAGATCGCGCCCGCCCGCGGCTGGGCCGCCTTCCCCATGGTCCCAATCCAGAATCCCCCCATCGGATCGGCACGGCCATCGTTTGACCGGGTTTCGGGCGTGTCGGCTTCGAGGCTGACCAACAAGGCACGCGATCCGGTCGCCAGATCGAACCGGAACAGCCCGTTCTCAGTTGCGATCAGCAGGCGCTCGCGGTCAATCCATCCGGCGGCCGAGGCATTTTCTCCCATCTCCCATGACACCTGTCGGTCAGGCCCGCGTGACAGCATGCGGTTGCCAAGGATGTCGAACCAGAACAGCTGTTGCCGCTCGGGATGCCAGAACGGTCCTTCGCCCAGCTCGCAGGCGCGGTCGTCGAAGATATCGGTCATGCCATGGCCTCATCATAGGCCGCGACGATCCGCGCGGCATTTTCGGCAACCTCCGGAACTGTGTTTCCCGGTCGGTAGAGCGCCGTTCCCACACCAAACCCCGAGATACCCGCCTTTGCCCAGTCCGCAAAATTGTCCGGACCCGCACCGCCCACGGCCAGCACCTTTGTTCCGGGGGGCAGGACCGCCCGTATTACTGCGAGTCCGGAAGAACCGATCAGAGAGCCCGGAAAAAGTTTAATCTCATCCGCGCCTGCGCGCAGGGCGGCAAAACATTCACTCGGTGTCATCGCGCCGGGGCACGAGGTCATGCCTTGGCGCTTGGTCTCGGTGATCACGGCGGCATTGGTGTCCGGTGAAACGATCAGCCGCCCACCCGCTTGCGCCACCAACAGCACCTGCGCAGGGTCGAGCACCGTTCCCGCCCCGATCTCCGCCTCGGAGCCGAAGGCCATGGACAGCCGTGTGATGCTGTCCAGCGGATCGGGTGAATTCAGCGGCACCTCGATACGGGTGATCCCGGCAGCGATCAAAGCCTCGCCGATCTTTTCAACCTCCACCGGGGTTACCCCGCGCAGGATTGCGACGATCTCTCTCATTGGGGCTCCTCCCTATAGATCTCGAAAGCGGCGCGCAGGCCAGCGAGCGTCAGTTCGGCGGCGTCGAACCTCTCGGGCCTTTGCCCGGCAGCACGTAATGCCCGATGATAGAGGTCCGCGAGCGTCGCATCCCCGATCAATGCCACGGGGAGGTCCTGCCAGATGGGTCGCAGACCGGCGACTTCCTGTCCGATCAGTATTGCCGACAACCGTGCACGCGTCGCACCGGGGGCGGCCTGCGACAGAAGTCCGGCAGCACGCAGACCGAACAGGTCGGCGGCCAACGCGGTCTGTGACACCACAGCACCGTTGACGGCCTCATCAAAAACCGCGTCGTCCCAACCGTCACCTGTCAATCCGGCGAGGGTCGAGCGGGTGCTGAGCAGGTCGAACAGTTCACCTGTCATGGCGGACCGGAAACTCAGCACGCGGCCCTTGGCCAGGCGCACCCACTTGGTATGAGTGCCGGGCAGGCAGATCACGCCGTTGTAGCCGGGATGTGCGGCCAGAAAGCCCGCGACCTGCGTCTCTTCGCCCCGCATCACATCGGACGGCGCGGATTGGCTAAGGCCGGGGATAATACGGACATTCAGGCGCGGGTCGCGGGTCGTGATCCTCTCGGGCCGGGTGATGGGTTCACAGGGTACGGCCTTGTAGGAGACCTCTTGCCAGCCGGCACTTGCCCCGGCCATGCCGCAGATCAAGACCTCGACCGGGCCCTCTTCGGGCAACAGCGCTGCGGCAGCGCGCAGGAAGGCGGGTTCAAATGCGTCGGGGGTCAGGCGGCTCATCCCCGCGTCCGATGTCGCTGCCCCCGTGACCTCTCCCCCTGCGTTCAGCGCCCAGACGCGCAGACGAGAGGTGCCCCAGTCCGCGACGATCCGGACCATCATGCACCGGCCTTAGAGACGGTGACGCGCAACAGCCCCTTTTGCAGCAAGATAAAGGCCAGCAGCAGCAGGCCGATGATGATCTTGGTCCACCAGCTTGAGAGCGAGCCGTCGAAGACGATGTAGGTCTGGATCAGCCCCATGGTCAGCACCCCGATCAGCGTACCAAAGACAAATCCCGCCCCACCGGTCAACAGCGTGCCCCCGATCACGACCGCCGCGATGGCGGTTAGTTCGGTGCCAACGGTGGCCAGCGGATAGCCCGAACTGGTGTAGACTGAAAACACGATACCCGAGAGCCCGGCCATCAACCCGGAAAAGGCATAGATCAGCACGGTGGTGCGCCCGACCTTGACGCCCATCAGGCGTGCGGCGGCCTCTCCTCCGCCCAGGGCGAATACCGATGCGCCGAACCGGGTGCGATGCGTGACGATCATGCCGACCGCCACGGTCAGCAGCATGACCACGCCGATCAGGGTCAGCCGACCCTTGCCGGGCATCAGGACATAGGCATCATCCAAAAGGTCGTAAAAGACATGATTGATCGGCACGGAATCGATTGTGAGCATGTAAGCCGCGCCGCGCGCCAGAAACATGCCCGCCAAGGTTACGATGAATGGCGGCATGGCCAGCGCATGGATCAGCCACCCCATGCCCGCGCCGAAGCTTGTGGAGACCACCAAAAGCAGGGCGAATACAATTATGGGATGCAGGCCCGTATCGCGCAACATTACCGCGATGAAGACACCAGAAAATGCGATGACCGACCCAACCGAAAGGTCGATGCCCCCCGACAGGATCACGACTGTCATGCCGACAGCCACGATGCCGAGATAGGCGTTGTCGGTAAGCAGGTTCCCGACCACGCGGGTGGACAGCATGTAAGGAAACTGGATGACGCAGATCAAACAGGCCAGCAGGAATATCCCGATGGTCGCGGCCAGGGGAAAGAGGCGAGGATTCATTGCCCGGTCTCCTTCATCGAGGCTACGGCGATTTCGCGGCGCCGTTGTGCCGCGCGGCGTAATCTGTGCCAATGTTGGCTCAGGTTCGGGCTTTGCAGTACCAGGATGATCAGCACGAGACCCGCCTTTATGACCAAATTATATTCCGACGGGAAGCCCGCCAGCAGGATGCCGGTGTCGATGGTCTGGATGATCAGCGCGCCCAACAGCGAGGCTGCGATGGAAAAGCGCCCTCCCATCAGGGAGTTGCCGCCGATCACCACGGCAAGGATCGCATCGAGTTCCAGCCAGAGGCCCGCGTTGTTGGCATCTGCCCCACGAATGTCGGCGGTCGCCACGATCCCGGCCAACGCGGCACAAAGGCCCGATGCGACGTAGACCGCAATCAGCAGCACCGTCGCATTGACCCCCGCAAGGGCCGAGGCCGCGCGGTTCACCCCGACGGCTTCGATCAGCATGCCAAGCGCCGAACGCCGCATCAGAAACGCCACGCCCGCAGCGGTCAGCAGCCAGAGCAGCGCCGGGGCAGGAATACCCATCAAATCGCCGGAGCCGAAGAAGGCCATGCCGTCGTGCGAGAAAGTCAGGATGCGCCCCTCTGTCACAAGTTGCGCGATTCCCCTGCCCGAAGTCATCAGAATCAACGTGGCGACGATAGGCTGAATGCCAAAGATCGCCACCAGCATCCCGTTCCACAGTCCCGCCGCGACACCGGCCAAAAGGGCCAGCGCCAGCGCGCCTCCCAGACCGTAACCCTGCGTGATCGACCAGGCAGCAATCGCGCCAGTGATGGCCATGGTGGTTCCCACGCTCAGGTCGATGCCGCGTGTGGCGATGACAAGCGTCATACCGACGGCGAGCAACCCGATTGGCGCGCCGCGTTTCAGGATATCCATGGTCGTACCGACGAGGCGGCCGTTGATCACCTCGATCCGCAGGAAGTCAGGGAAGAAAAGCGTGATCAACGCCACCAGCGCGGCCAGCGTCAGCAACTGCGGTGTCACGCGGCGCAGAGCGGTCATGCGGGCACCTCTGCCGTCTCGCGATCCGGCGCGGCGATGGCGCGCACGATGGTGTCCGTGGTGATCTCGGGTCCCGTCAGTTCGGCCACGTGGTGCCGGTCGCGGACCACGATGACCCGGTCGGCCACTGCGATCAGTTCATCCAGTTCCGAAGAAATGACAAGGATCGACATGCCCTCGGCAGTGACCTGCCTAATCAGCCGCAGTATCTCAGCATGGGCGCCAACGTCGATACCGCGCGTCGGTTCATCCAAGATCAGGAACCGCGGGTTCATGGCCAGCCAGCGGGCCAGCACGACCTTCTGCTGGTTGCCGCCCGACAGATCTCCGATCGGCTGTTCCGGGCCGGAAGTGCGGATGTCGAGCTTTTCGATGTAATCCTCAGCGAGGCGCAGCTGCTCTGCACGGGGAACGGGACGCGCCCAGCCGCGACGGGCCTGCATGGCGAGCGCAATGTTTTCGCGCACTGAAAGATCGGCGATGATGCCATCCTCCTTGCGTTCTTCAGGGGCAAAGCCGAAGCCAGCAGCGATGGCCGCACGCGGCGAGGACAGATCGAGCGTCCCGTCGGCGTCGCGCGCCGCGCCACTATGGGCGGGCGCGAGGCCAAACATCAGCTCCGCGCTTTCCGTGCGCCCGGAGCCCAAAAGACCTGCGAGGCCCAGAACCTCGCCTTTGCCGACGCTCAGATCAAACGGGGCGATATGGCCGCGACGGCCATAACCCTCGAATTTCAGAAGCTCGGGCCATTCCCGGCCTGCCTGATGCGCCTTGGCATGACCAACCACATCGTCCTTCAACGCGCGGCCCAGCATGTGTTCAATCAGTTGAACCCGGTCGAGATCGGCAGTGCGTTCGGTGATGACCTTTTTCCCATTGCGCAACACGGTAACGCGATCGGACAGATCGAAGACCTGATCCAGAAAATGCGAGACAAACACGATCCCCAGCCCCTTCTTGCGAAGGCGCCGGACAACCGCGAACAAAGTCTCGACCTCGCGGGCATCAAGACTTGCCGTCGGTTCGTCCAGGATCAGAACCTTACCGGAAAGCGCTACCGCGCGGGCGATGGCGATGATCTGGCGGATTGCCACGGAATAGGCAGAAAGGTCCCGGGACACATCAATATCCAACCTGTAGCCGTCCAACATCTCCTCGGCCTGACGACGCTGCGCGCGCCGGTCGACCATGCCGAACCGTCGTGGTTCATTGCCGAATGTCAGATTCTGCGCCACCGTGAGATTGGGCAGCAGATTGACCTCTTGGTAGACAGTGCCGATGCCAAGCGCCTGTGCCTCTGACGTGGAACGGGGCGAGATCGTCTGGCCCTCCAGCGTGATCAGACCCTCGTTGCGTTCATAAGCCCCGGTCAAGCATTTGATCAGTGTTGACTTGCCTGCGCCGTTTTCGCCCAACAAGGCGTGAACCTCGCCAGCAGCAAGGTCGAAGTCGACCCCATCCAGCGCCTTGGTGCCGGGAAAGGTCTTCGTCAGGGATGTTATTGTCAGAAGCATTCTGCACCCGGAATTTCAAATCTGGTCCGCTGCCCTTAGGTGCGGCACAGGTGAACCGGCGGCGGTTTCGCCGCCACCGGTCATCAGATCGAGATCAGTACCCCAGATCTTTACGGCGCTCATATTCACCCGCCGGATCGTCGGCCTGGGTATAGAGCTTGGATTCAGTCTGAATGAACTTCGCAGGCTCCGTTCCGTCCGCCAGATAGGCTTCGAGCGCGTCAAATGCGGGGCCTGCCATGTTGGGCGTCAGTTCCACAGTGGCATTGGCCTCGCCTGCCGACATGGCCTGGAAGATATCTGGCACCGCGTCGATCGACACGATCAGTATATCCTCGCCCGGCTTCAGGCCCGCTTCCTTGATAGCCTGAATCGCACCCACGGCCATGTCATCGTTATGGGCGTAAAGCGCGCAGATATCTTTGCCACCGTTTTCCGCCTGCAGGAAGCTCTCCATCACTTCCTTGCCCTGGGCGCGGGTGAAATCGCCAGTCTGGGAGCGGACAATCTCAATATTGTCGGCCCCCGCGATGCCTTTTTCGAACCCGGTCTTCCGGTCGATTGCCGGAGAAGACCCTGTAGTGCCCTGCAGTTCGACGACGCGGCATTCTTCGCCCGAGGCCTGATCAACCAGCCATTTGCCCGCCACTTCACCTTCGTGCACGAGGTCGGACCCCACGGCCGTAAGATAAAGCGAGTCGTCGCTGTCAAGCCGACGGTCCAGAAGGACGACGGGAATCTCGGCTTCCTTTGCCTCCTCCAGCACCGAATCCCAGCCGGTGGCCACGACCGGGGCCAGCAGGATCGCGTCCACGCCTTGGGCGATAAACGACCGGATCGCGGCGATCTGGTTTTCCTGCTTTTGCTGCGCGTCCGAAAATTTCAGGGTGATCCCGCGTTCCTCGGCCTGTTGCTTGGTCAGGGTTGTTTCGGCCGCACGCCAGCCGGATTCAGAGCCGATCTGTGAAAAGCCGACCGTCTGCGCCAGCGCAGCGGATGCGCCAAAGGTCAAAAATGCCGTTGTGGCAAGTAAATTTTTCATTGTTCCCTCCCTAGGAATGAAGGACCCAATTCCTCCCTGGGTCCCGTCCATCGGCGACGGACCATCCGCCGCCGATCTTCGTCTTTCCCGGCGCGCCGTCAACCGATCCGAAGATCGGAGGGCAAAAGCGCGTCTAGAATATTCTGGAACGATACCGGACGCAGGAACCGGCGTATGCCGAGACTGCCGACCGACGTCGCGCCGAAATTGGTGGAGGCGGGAAACGGCCCGCCGTGAACCATCGCATCAGCCACTTCGACTCCCGTGGGAAAGCCGTTGGCCAGCACACGTCCTGCCATACGTTCCAGCACCGGCATCAGCGCGCGGGCGGCGTCTGTGTCGCCCTCTTCCATCTGAAGCGTGACGGTCAGCTGACCGGTGAACGACTTCGCGATGTCCAGCGTTTCGGTTGACGATGCTGTGCGGATCAGGATGGCGGCGGGGCCGAACATCTCTTCCGCAAGTGCCGGGTTGGCCAACCAATCAGCGCCGCTGACCTCGAAAACCGCAGGCAAGCCGCAGCGGTCAGGCGCGTCGGCGGCCTCTGTCAGGCGGTTTGCGGATTTCGCCGTTTTCTGAACAGCATCGGCGTAGCCTTTTGCAGTGCCGGTTGTCAGCATGGGCTGCGGCCCGGCCTCGGACAGCGCCTTGAGCGCCGCGTCACGGAACGCGTCGCCGTCCGCGCCCTGCGGCAGCACGACGACGCCGGGGTTGGTACAGAACTGGCCGACGCCCATTGTCAGCGACCCCGCCCAGGCTGCGCCGGTCTCGGCGGCGCGTGCGTTTAGGGCGGCTGGCATCACGAAGACCGGGTTGATCGAGCCAAGCTCACCGTAGAACGGGATCGGTTCGGGTCGCGTCATGGCCAGATCGAACAGCGCCTTGCCCCCCCGAAAGGATCCGGTAAAGCCGATGGCGCGGATCAGGGGGTGCCGGACCAGCGCCACGCCCGCCTCGTTGGTGTTCGACTGGACGAACCCGAAAGTGCCCTTGGGCATGCCGGTTTTCTCGATGGCGGCCGCGATGGCCTGGGCGACCAGCTCGCCAGTGGCAGGGTGGCCGGGGTGACCCTTGTAGACGACCGGACAGCCAGCAGCCAGCGCGGCGGCGGTATCGCCCCCGGCGGTAGAGAACGCCAGCGGAAAGTTCGACGCGCCAAAGACCCCGACGGGACCAAGCGGGCGCTGGATCATCCGCAGGTCGGGACGCGGCAGCGGCGCACGGTCGGGCAGTGCCGGGTCGTGGCGAATGTCGAGGTATTCGCCCTTGCGGATATGCTCCGCGAACATGCGAAGCTGGCCGGTCGTGCGGCCCCGCTCCCCTTCGAGCCGCGCTGCAGGCAGGCCGGTTTCGGCAGAGCCGTGCGCCGTCAGCTGCGCACCGCGCGCCTCGATCTCCTCGGCGATTGCTTCGAGGAATGTCGCGCGGGTTTCGCGGTCAGTCCAGCCGTATGTGCCAAAGGCCTCTTCCGCGGCGAGAACGGCGGCGTCGATGTCACCCGCCCCCCCGCAATGAACGGAAAAAGCATCGCCAGTTACGGGGTCGGAGGTGAAGGCCGGACCGCTATCGACCCATTCGCCTGCGATCAGATGTTTTCCGGTGAGGGGTGTGTTATCGAGCATATCAGTTTGCCGTCCGTGTTGGGTCAATGAACTCGGGCGCTTCGATGCGTTTTCCGAGGGTGTACGCGTCGGCCACCAGCACCATCGGGCGCAGGTCTACCTCGGAGGTATTGGTGTCGAGCAAATCTGCAAAGCGGGCATAGAGGCCGTCGTATTCGCCGTGAATATTCGTCTCTTCGCGCGCCCCGGCGTGCTGCGCGATGCCGTCAATCTCCAGTACCGCACCGCCCTGATCAAGCGTCAGCGTTCTGCCGTCCGTCTCGACGATCAGGCGCCAGAGGGCATCGCCCTCCCAAAGAAAATCGATGTCGGCGGTGACGAGTGGGCCATGGGGGCCGTCCATACGTACTTTACCCGCAATCGGGGTCTCGCAATTGCTGGGGAAATGCAGTTCGGCCCCGGTCACGTGAACCTCGACCGGCAGGATTTCGGTCAGGATCGAGAAAGCGTTAATCGCAGGATCGAAGATGCCCAGCCCCCCGGCCTCCCATATCCACTGCTGACCGGGATGCCAGACGCGGACGTCTTCCTTCCAGTCGATCCTGACCGATTTGACCGTTTTGTCAGACAGCCAGGCCTTCGCGGCGGGCACCGACGCCGCGTGCCGCGAATGCCAGGTGGCAAAGAGGGTCAGGCCCTTGTCCTGCGCCAGCGTCTCCAGCGCGCGGACCCCGGACAGCGACGCGCCCGGCGGTTTCTCCAGCATCACGTGTCGGCCAGCCGCCAGCGCGGCGCGCGCGCCGGCATAGCGGACCTGAGGCGGAGTGCAAAAGCTGATGGCAGGAATGTCGGGGCGCGCCGCGAGCAGCGCCTCGACGGTGTCGTAGTTCTCGACGCCCTCGGTGCCGCCGCTGCGGCTGACCGTGGCGGCCAGTTGATAGGCGTCCGATGCGGCGAGTGCCGGGATATGCTGGTCACGGGCGATCTTGCCGATGCCCACCAGGGCAAGATTAGTGGCTGTCACGGGGCACCTCGTTTCCTCTGCATCCCTTCAGGAAGCTGAAATCGGCCCCGGTGTCCGCGCCTTCGACCGCATCGTGGTAAAGCCGGGTGTATCCGCCATTCACGGCAGGAACCTCCGGTGCTGTCCAGTCGGCCAGGCGCACCGCGATCTCTTCGTCGGTCAGATCCAGATGGATGCGTCGGCCTGCGACGTCGATCTCGATCATGTCGCCGGTTTGCACGATGGCCAGCGGGCCACCCGCGGCGGCTTCGGGGGCGGTGTGCAGGATTACCGTGCCGTAGGCGGTGCCGGACATGCGCGCATCCGAAATGCGGACCATGTCGGTGATCCCCTTTTTCAGCACCTTGGGCGGCAGGCCCATGTTGCCAACCTCGGACATGCCGGGATAGCCTCTGGGGCCGCAGTTCTTCAGCACCATCACGCAGGTCTCGTCGATATCCAGTGCATCGTCGTTGATCCGCGCCTTGTAGTCGTCGATATCCTCGAACACGACCGCGCGGCCCCGGTGCTGCATCAATTCCGGTGTCGCGGCGGAGGGTTTCAGCACAGCGCCGGAAGGCGCGAGATTACCCTTGAGCACGGCAATGCCGCCCGACTGGGTGAGGGCCTTTTCAACTGGCAGGATCACATCCTCGTTCCAGTTCACGGCGTCTTTGACCTCATCCCAGACCCCCGCGCCGGAGACGGTCAGCGCATCCTTGTGCAGCATGCCCGCCTCGCCCAGGCGTTTCAGAACGACGGGCAGGCCACCGGCGTAAAAGAACTCTTCCATCAGGTATTTGCCTGACGGCATGAGGTTCACGATGGTCGGCACGTCGCGGCCCAGACGGTCCCAGTCGTCCAACGTAAGATCAACGCCAACCCGGCCCGCTATCGCAAGCAGATGGATCAGCGCATTGGTCGACCCGCCGATCGCACCGTTCACGCGGATTGCGTTTTCGAATGCCTGTTTCGTCATGATGTCCGATGGTTTCAGATCGTCCTTTACCATCTGCACGATGCGGCGTCCCGTGATCTGTGCCATCACGCGACGTCGCGCATCCACACCAGGGATCGTGGCGTTGCCCGACAAGGCCATACCCAGCGCTTCAGCCATCGACGCCATGGTAGAGGCCGTGCCCATCGTGTTGCAGGTACCCGATGACCGGCTCATCGCCTGTTCGGCGTCAAGGAAATCGTCCTGGCTCATCTTGCCAGCTTTGATATCCTCGGACATCTGCCAGAGCGCCGTCCCGGACCCGACCCGTTCGCCCCGGAACCAACCGTTCAACATCGGCCCGCCAGTCACGACGATCGACGGAATATCCGTGGAGGCCGCGCCCATCATCAGAGACGGCGTGGTCTTGTCGCAACCAACCAGAAGCACGGCGCCGTCTATCGGCTGTGCGCGCATCTGTTCCTCGACCGCCATGGCAGCAAGATTGCGGTACATCATCGCAGTTGGGCGGAAGGTATTTTCCGACGCCGAGAAGACAGGCACTTCGACAGGAAAGCCCCCTGCCTCCCACACGCCAGCCTTCACCTTTTCAGCAAGCTCGCGCAGGTGGCCGTTGCAGGGGGTCAGGTCGGACCATGTATTCAGGATGCCGATGACCGGGCGGCCGTCAAACAGGTCATGCGGGTAGCCCTGGTTCTTGAGCCAGCCACGGTGATAGATATTGTCCCGCGACGTGCCGCCGTACCATTCCTGCGATCTGAGTTTTCTGGGCCACTGGGCCGGTTTGAAGGTCATAACTGTCCTTAGAGCGAACGAATTTCGGTGCACAGCTCGGGCTTTCCGAGCGGTGTGAAGGCAAGCTGGTTGCGCAGCGGCAGGCCGAAGGGCGTGGCCTCAATCTCGAAGATATCGCCGTCGCGGGTCTGCACGCCATCGGCGAACGACAGTGTCGCAGTGCCGAACATGTGAACATGCAGATCACCGGGCTGGCGGAACAGCGGATACTTGAAATGGTGGTGTTCAAGGTTGGCAAAAGAGTGGCTCATATTCGCCTCACCCGACAGGAACGGCTTCTCGAACAGGACCGTGCCGTCTCGATAGACGCGGGAAGTGCCCTCAATGTGATCCGGGAGGTCACCGATCAGCAACTCAGGCCCGAGGGCGGCGGGGCGCAGCTTGGAATGCGCGAGATAAAGGTAGTTGCGCCGCTCCATCACATGGTCCGAAAATTCGTTGGCCAGCGCCCATCCAAGTCGGACTGGCGTGCCATCCGGCGCGATAAGGTAGATGCCCGCGATCTCGGGCTCTTCGCCTCCGTCCTCGGCAAAGTCGGGCGACACGAGTGGCGCACCGGGAAAGGTAAGAACCGTGCCGTTGCCCTTGTAGAACCATTCGGGCTGGACTCCGGCGGTGCCATTGGCGGGTTTGCCGCCCTCCACGCCCATGCGGAACATCTTCATGCTGTCGGTCTCGTCGCCGGTCGTTTTCTTGTGCATGTCCGCACGGGTTGAGGCAGAGCCGAGGTGGGTCAAGCCGGTTCCGGTCAAGTGCAGATGCGCCGGGTCGGGATGGGTGACCGGCGGCAGCAGGCGGCGCTTTGCGTAAAGCGCATCCAGATCCACAGCAACACCCATTCCGAGGCTGGCAATGCGGTCGCGCAGCCCCTGCCCCATTTCGATGCATTCCATGGCAAGCGCATAAAGAGAGAGATCCGTCTTGACCTCGTAAGCCTCTGGGCCGTCACGGGCAACGATCTGCGGTGTTCCGTCCACGCGTGAGAATTGGGAAAGCAGCATATCGTCAGCCTTTCTGCTTGTTCATGACGTCGAAGATCACGGCGGCCAGCAGGACCAGGCCCTTGATGACCTGCTGCCAATCAATGCCGATGCCGAGGATCGACATGCCGTTGTTCATGACCCCCATGATAAAGGCGCCGATCACGGCCCCTACCACGGTGCCCACGCCGCCCGACATCGACGCGCCGCCGATGAAGACTGCGGCGATCACGTCCAGTTCGAAAGCGACGCCAGCCTTGGGGGTGGCGGTGTTCAGGCGGGCAGCAAAGACCAGCCCCGCAAGTGCTGCCAGCATCCCCATGTTGGCAAAGGTCACGAATGTCAGCCGCTTTGAGTTGATACCCGACAGCGACGCCGCTTTTTCGTTGCCCCCGATCGCATAGATACGGCGGCCGAAAGTGGTGCGCGACGTCAGGAAGGAATAGACCGCGATCAGAAGCGCCATGACGATGAAGACGTTGGGAAGGCCCCGGAAATCCGCCATCAGCCAAGACATGTAGACCAGTGCGCAGAAGATCAGCGCGTTGCGACCAGCGAAGAAGGCGAAGGGTTCAGTCTCGGACCCTGCAGCCATCTGGCGGCCGCGGGTGCGGATCGCCAGCCACAGCAGCAGCGTTGCCACAGCAATTCCAACGAAGAGCGACAGCAGGTTCAGGGTCTCGCCGCCAAAAAGGTCGGGTACAAAGCCTGACGAGATCAGCCGGAACTCTGGCGGAAGTGGCCCCACGGACTGCCCTGCGAGCAGCCAAAGTGTCAGACCTTTGAAAACCAGCATGCCCGCCAGTGTCACGATGAATGAAGGTATGCGGAAATAGGCAACCCAGAAGCCCTGCGCCGCTCCAATGGCCGCTCCCGCGATCAGGCAAAGCACCGCCGCGAGCAGCCAGGGAAGTTCCCAGTTCACGATCATCACCGCGGCCAACGCCCCAATGAACCCAAGGACAGAGCCGACGGACAGGTCGATATGACCGCAGACGATCACCAGCAGCATCCCCACGGCCATGATAACAATGTAGGAGTTCTGCAGGATGAGGTTCGTCAGGTTTACCGGTTTGAGCAGGATGCCCCCGGTGGCAACCTGAAAAAAGGCCATGATGACCACCAATGCGATCAGGATGCCGTATTCCCGCAGGTGTCCTTTCAAGAACTGCCAGCCGGATTTCGTCGGCTGATCCTGCTCGGCGGTGGTCTGTACTGTTGTGTCAGTCATGCGGCTTCTGCCGATTTGACAATTTTTGACATGATTTTCTCCTGGCTAGCCTCTGCCGTCGGCATTTCAGCGACGAAGCGGCCTTCATTCATGACGTAAAGGCGATCCGTCACGCCCAGCAGTTCGGGCAGTTCCGACGAGATTACGATGATCGCCTTACCCTGCGCCGCAAGCTCGCGGATCACGGTGTAGATTTCGAACTTGGCACCAACGTCGATCCCGCGGGTCGGCTCATCCAGGATCAGGATATCCGGATCGGCGAAAAGCCATTTGGACAGAACCACCTTCTGCTGATTGCCGCCCGACAAGTTCACGGTCGCCTGTTCGATGGAGGACGACTTGATGGCGAGCTTGTCGCGATAGCGTGCGGCGACCTCTGCTTCTTGTTCGCGATCGACGATGCCGTTGCGGGAAATGGCGGAAAGATCGGCCAGGGGCACATTGCGCCGGATCGTGTCGTCCAGCACCAGCCCGTAGGTCTTTCGGTCCTCGGTGGCATAGGCCAAACCCGCTTTGATCGCGTGCCGCACGGTGGACAGATCGGCAGCAGCGCCGTTGATCAAGACGTCGCCGCTGATGTCGCGGCCATAAGAGCGACCGAAGAGGCTCATCGCCAGTTCGGTCCGCCCTGCCCCCATCAGGCCCGCGATGCCCAGCACCTCGCCCTTGTGGACGTGAAAGCTCACGTCTTTCACGACCTGGCGTTCGGCATGCAGCGGATGATGAACGGTCCAGTTGCGGACCTCCATCGCGATCTCGCCGGGCGCCGTGTCGCCCTTCGGCGGATAGCGGTCTTCCAGCGCGCGGCCGACCATGTTGCGGACGATGTCATTTTCGTCCACGCCGTCGGCGCAGTTCATCCGCGCCACAGTGGCGCCATCGCGCAGAACGGTGATTGTGTCGGCGACCTTCGAGACCTCGTTCAGTTTGTGCGATATCAGGATCGAGGTCAGTCCCTTTTCGCGGAAATCCATAAGCAGTTGCAACAGCTTGGCGCTGTCTGCTTCGTTCAATGACGAGGTCGGCTCGTCCAGGATAAGCAGGCGCACGTTCTTGGAGAGCGCCTTGGCAATCTCGACCAGCTGCTGCTTGCCGAGGCCCAGGTCATCGAGAATCGTCTCGGGGTTCTCGGCCAACCCGACGCGGGCCAGCAGATCAGCAGCCCTGTCATGCGTCTCGCGCCAGTCGATGACCCCTCGCGTGGCGCGTTCGTTGCCCAGAAAGATATTCTCGGCCACCGACAGAAGCGGAATCAACGCCAGCTCCTGGTGAATGATGATAATGCCGATGTCTTCGCTGTCGCGGATCGACCGGAACGCGCGCGGCTTGCCATCGTATACGATCTCACCATCGAAAGAACCGTCCGGATAGACCCCCGAAAGAACCTTCATCAGCGTCGATTTACCGGCACCGTTTTCGCCGACAAGCGCGTGAATCTCGCCCTCCGCTACGGAAAGCGTGACATCGTCGAGCGCTTTCACGCCGGGAAATTCCTTGGTGATCCCGCGCATTTCAAGAATGACGGACATCTGGGGCCTCGCTATTTTTGGAAGTACCTGCCGGAAGCGTCCGGCAGGCAAGTCGTCCCGGTCAGGGAGGAGAGATCATTCGATCTCGCTTTTGTCGTAGTAACCGCTGTCCACCAGCCGCTCTTCCCAGTTTTCGGCGGTCACCGGCAGCGGTTCGAGCAGGTAGGAGGGAACAACCTTGACGCCGTTGTCGTAGGTCTCGGTATCGTTGATCTCTGGCTCTCCGCCCTGCAGCAGCGCATCGACCATGCTGACGGTGACGCGGGCAAGTTCGCGGGTGTCCTTGAAAATCGTCGAATACTGATCGCCGCGCAGGATCGCCTTGACCGAAGGTACTTCGGCATCCTGACCGGAGACGATGGGCATCTTCATGTCGCCAGAGCCATAGCCGACGCCCTGAAGTGACGAGATGATCCCGATCGACAGACCGTCATAGGGCGACAGAACGCCATGGACCTGGTTGTCGGTGTAATTTGCCGACAACAGGTTATCCATCCGCGCCTGGGCGACAGAGCCGTCCCAGCGCAATGTGCCGACGGTATCCATACCCATCTGGCCCGACACGACAACGATGTCGCCGGCGTCGATCATCGGCTGTAGCACCGACATCGCCCCATCGTAGAAGAAATAGGCGTTGTTGTCGTCCGGGCTGCCGCCGAAGAGTTCGACGTTCCAGGGCTGCGCATCGGGAAAGCGCTCCTTGAGCCCCGCGACCAAAGTCTCGGCCTGCTGCACGCCGACCTTAAAGTTGTCGAAAGTAGCGTAATAACTGACATCGCCGCTGTCGCGGATCAGGCGGTCGTAGGCCACGACCTGGATATCGGACGCCGCAGCATTGGCCAGCGCGCTGGTCAGCGTAGTGCCATCAATCGCGGCGATGACCAGCGCGTCAACGCCCTTGGTGATCATGTTCTCGATCTGCGCCAGTTGGTTGGGGATATCGTCCTCGGCGTATTGCAGGTCCGTCTTGTAGCCTGCGGCTTCGAACTGCTTGACCATATTGTTGCCGTCGTCGATCCAGCGTGCGGACGACTTCGTGGGCATGGCGATGCCGACGTAACCTTTGTCCTGCGCAAACGCAGGAACGGCAAGTACAAGCGCAAGCGCGGTCGCGCCAAAGGCGCGTCTAGTGAAGACCATCTGAATTCCTCCCATTTGTCCATTCACCGCTCCTCTGCGGTATGGCGGACATTTTTTGCGTTTCGCGACCCATGAGCCGTGAGACATGTCGAGAGAATGCGCGCATCACGCTATAGCAATCAAATTCGATTTCAGGTTATAGATATAGCAAAAATGAAATAAGGCGGAAATGATGACATCCTCTCTCCCCGCAACAGCGCCCCCCAAAGTACCTGCCCGAGACGAATTGATACGACGCGGCTTGCGCTTGTCACAGTTGCGCCTGCTGGTTGCGGTGCAAGAAACCGGTCAGGTCTCGGGCGCGGCAGCGCAAGTTGCCATGACCCAGTCAGCCGCGTCACGGCTGCTCGCGGACCTGGAAAAGACGGTGAATGCCCGCCTTTACGACCGACACGCCCGCGGCGTAACCCTGACGGCGGCAGGCGAAGTCTTGGCCCTGAGAGCGCGCGATCTGCTGCACGGCCTTGACGATGCGCAACATCAGATCACCGCGCTCAGCACGGGCGAGCGTGGCACCGTCCGGATCGGCAGCGTGACCGGACCAGCCGTCGAACTGGTGCTTCCAGTGATCCGCGAGCTGAGGGTCACCTACCCGAATATCGAGCTGTCTGTCGATGTCGACACAAGCGACAAGCTGGCCGATGCCTTGACTGCAAATGAACTGGATTTCTACATCGGAAGGGTGCCTGACGGCATGGACCCCCGTGCCATCAAACTGACCGAAGTCGGTTCCGAGCCGGTTTCGTTGGTCGCGCGCCTGGAACACCCGCTTTCACGCAGGACCGATTTGAAAGTGGCAGACTGCCTGTCATACGACTGGGTCATGCAGCCCAAGAACGGGCTACTGCGCCGGACGGCAGAGGCTTACCTGCTCAGAAACGGACTGAATCCGCCTGAGCGGATTCTCAGCACGTCATCGATGCTGCTGACCCTCGCCATCATCTGCGAAACCAACGCGATTGCCCCCTTGGCGCAGGCTGCGGCAGATTTCTACGCCGGGGAACAGGCGTTTGGCGGCCGCATCCGAAGGCTCGACACGGCACCTGGCCTCGCGGTTGAACCGTTTTCGCTGATCCAACTGCGGTCGGTGGAGGCGACGCCCGCAGTGAAGCGCGTACTGCATCTTATCAGACAGAAGATCGACGGGAAGGCTAGGCTCTGGACCCATTAATTCTATGTGCTCAGTTTGACAGATTTTTTCGCAGACCAGGAAAATCTGCGCAAGAATAGTGGTTCGGCAAAGCTTGTGTCTGTCTTGCAGTAGCGTATGGCTATCTCGCTGTAATCCTTGATCTTGTGAAAAAAGTTCTCGACCAGATGCCGCCAATGGTACATTTCTTCATCATAGGCGGCGGTTCTGACGCAAATATTTCGGGCATTCAGTCAGCCCAGTATGATGCAGCGCTTTAGGAGGTGACTTGGCTGGGATCCGCATTATCCGAAATCGGTGATCTTGTTCGCAGTTGAAACAACAAAGACGCCGCATAGAGCGGCGTTGAATGGCGGTTATATCGGAAA
>NZ_QBFD01000016.1:0-8919 GCF_003335585.1 Sulfitobacter sp. DFL-14
TGGACAAACTCGATGAAACTCGCGGAAACAGGTAGGAAGTGTCAGACTCAGAACACTAGACCCCATCTCGGAAGCGCGCTCTTCGCGGATCGTTTCCCCTGAGTTTGACCTTGTTCCGGTTTGCCCAAACTGCCACTCAATGATTCATCGAGGTGGCGAGAACAGATCGATCGCTGAGATGCGTCGGATTTTGGCTCAAAGCTGATACCTTATAGCAAGCGGCCTCAACCGGCCACCCAGCATGAGTTTGGGATGCTGCGTCTGCAGCCCGCATTACCGACATTCGCTATAAGTGCGAAAAACTGGAAGAAACGAGCTTACAGCCTTCATGCAAAGCAGTCACTCGTTCTCCGAGCACCGGACGGCTCTCAGAACACCCCCGCCACTTCATACATCACCGGCTCGAAGCTTGTGGCAAGCCCTGCAATCTCGCGGTTCCGTGCTCGCATTTCTTCACTTCGAAGCATCGCCTGAAAGTCCTCTCGTTTCGTCCATTGCGAATAGTTTGCTATCCGCGTCTGCGCGTCGTTAACGTGCAAACCCGCGGCGATGAAGCCGGGCTGTTGAGAGATGAAATCGCGATAGGCTCCCTGCAACTTGTCCATTAGATCAGCGCAGGTACCTGGCGAGCATTCGAACGTGGTGATGACGGTCTGGCATGCGGGAGTTGTATCAATCTTGACCATTGGGTCCTCCTTCCTTGCAGTATAGCAGTTTTCGCACCATCTTGCGCGGCAGCATGTTTGCTCGGCGTAGACCCAGCGGTTTTGAGACAATGAATGGGCACGGAGTCTGGATCGAATAGCATTGCTTGCGGACCTTGGAGGCAGCGAAGCTTCTTGATTGCGGGTTCCAGGTGTCAAAGGCAATCGCGGCCCAAACCTGCCATTGCATAGGGGGGCGGAACGGTGCCGAGCAATGCCGACGAACCGGACATCTGCTCGCACCTATCGAGTCGAGAACAGCCTAGTGCTTTCGGCAAGTGAGCATAGCAGCTAATGTCGGATCAGCCAAAAACTGAAAGTGATGTTTTGCGATACCAACTAACACCTAGGATGCGAGCTGCGCTGGAACGGCTACGCTATGAGTGCGACTACGAAGATGACCGCGTCGGAGATGAAAAGAACTATGTCACGATAGGGCAGATAGCTCCCGGGATCGGTGTCAAAACGCTTTCAGATCACAAAGAACGGGGTTTGATCGAGGTCGGCATTAACAGATGGCACAATTGTGAAGAATACCGCATTATGACTGCAGGTCGCGAGGCGCTCTGGTGAACACGGCCCATTGCAGACCTTAAAGACTGTGTAACAATGCTGCGGCGCAGCTAAGCATTGCCGACATTCATAATATGGGCAGCATTTTCAGTTGATGAACGAATCGAATTTCTCTTACCGAGTTACAAGATAATTCCTAAAAGCAGCCGTGTTCGATCGGACTAAATTTTCATCAATGTCCGGTCGAGTCAGAATGCCTTGGCGCGACACGTCTATTATCGCGCCAGAACCAACTGTGATGTTTGGCGAAACAGGCAAAGCACCTCGGACAGCCCATATCTCAGAAACCACGTCGAGGTAGGCATTTGGTCCATTTTTCGCATTCTCCCGAAGGTAAAGCTGGGCATTGTCATACTGACTACTACCAAACCACTCGGAAACAAGGTTGCAGTCCCCGATGCATGCAACTAGGACATTTGTCCCGAACTTAACATGTATCGATTTGAGGTCATGATTTGAGGCAAAATTGAAATTTGGCGTTTTTCCGGAATCACTTGATGGGGCCTCAAACCAGAAAAGAGTAGAAGGAACGTTGAATTTTGCCTGTTCAACAAAGCTTGCTTGGATTTTGGAAAGTAAAAAATCGTCAGTAAGTTTTGAAAGGTGGTCTTTGCGTTGTGGTTTGGGGTGGTTCTTCATGCCGAGCTCCCAAAATATCAGACCGTAATAAATTTTTGCCAACCAATGCAGCAGCGCATCCTTGACAGCTAAACTAACAGGATCATTTCTCTCAAACTCAATTGCCGCCATCAAAGGTAAGTTTTGATCTATAGCCTCCAAAATATTGAGAATGTAGCTTTCGAAGAACGACCCCTCTCTGTTGTTACAATCAGCGTGAGCGGGCACCTAAATTTGTGAATATTTGATGGCTCGGGGGGCGCCAAAATCCATCTTTTCGTTTTTTATGTCGAACCCGTTTAAGAATCCATCTGCGAAAATGTGTTCATCGGTAATGGCTTGCCCAACAATCTCACCACCGCACAGAAAACAAGTTCTATGGTTGTATTTTGCGTTCGACATCCACTTACCTGTGTTCTTTCAAAACCGAGACGGCCCATACCTGCCGTGACCCCACGAGGCAAAGCTGTTAATTGTCCGTAAAGCAGCACTGATGCTGCGGCTACTGAAATTTTTGCTGGCTATGGATAAGCGCGCTACGTATGGTTGTGTGAATTCAATAAGTTGGTGACGTTATGGATGAAAACGAGATTTTTGGAACGAGTTCAGATATTTTTTCAGAGTGCATGCTCGAGAGCGGCTTCTATCCGGAAAACCTCCCACCCGTATTCTCAATTACGAATTTTCATGAAGCTGCAATACCTCATCTGGCTACCAAACAGTATCTATCAAAGAAGCCAACCGAGCCTGCCACATTCAATGCTTCGAAAAGAGGCGGGGCACGAAGGAATTTTGAACTCCCAAATCCAGTGTTTATGGTGGACTCTGCCATTTTTTTCTCGGATCACAGGCCAGAGATATTCGAACATTTCCAGTCAACCGATGACTCCCTTTCGGTACCAAAGTTTCAAGACCAAGGGAGGCCAGCTCGCATTACAAGCCATTCCGACTTCCACCGGATCAGAAGACAGAAACTAGCCACCTCCCGCTTTATCGTTCGTACTGACATCTCGCGTTACTTTCATTCTATTTATACTCACTCGATACCTTGGGCGTTACACGGGAAATCGGATGCCAAAAAGGATCGAAAACCTGACTCCCCAACCATTTTTGGAAATCGGTTGGATCATGTTGTTCGTCAATCAAAAGACGGGCAAACTGTGGGTATTCCCGTTGGTCCCGATTTTTCACGTTTTACGTCTGAAATCATAGGCAAAGCAATCGATGCCAAATTCAGGGAGAAACACGGAGATCAATGCACCCTGATAAGACATGTCGATGATATATATATTGGCGCCGACGATCAGGACGAAGCTAGCCAACTTCTTACCGGTATCCGTGACGCCATTCGCTTGTTTCAGCTGGACGTGAACGACAGCAAAACAAGCGTTGTACCAACAAACCTCGATCTGGAACCTTTTTGGCCTGTTCGGATAAGAAGAGAAATTGAAGGTTTCAGCGGCATGAACCCTAAGGCCTCTGGTACCAGTACAAGCCACGACTTTGTTTACTTCCTCGACGAAGTTGTTCGAATTGCAAACGCAGAAAATGATGACGGAGTTGTGAAATACGCCCTCAGGAAAATGGATGACCTGAAGCTCTGGGACGATTACTGGCATCTCGTCGAGCCGTTCTTAGTTAGAGCGGCAATAAATTTCCCGCATTGCTGGGATTATATTGCTCGGATCGCCAGTTGGCGGCATCGTACGGATATTCTTGATCCGGACCTGTGGGGCAAGGTTGTGACAAAATCGCTATCCACGCAGTCTCGTGCGGGCCACGATTCCGAAGTATGCTGGGCATTGTGGTTAGCAAAAGAAGCGAGCCTTCCAGTTGAGCTCAGCGCTCATGAGGCGATTTTGGACAGGTGTGGAGCTTTGTCAGCTACTCTTGCCTTGGATGTGTACAACTCAAATCCGCAAAAGTTCAAATACCCCAAGGCGAAACTACTTGAGAGGATCGCTGATCGTCCAATGGTTGGCGAAAATTGGTTACTTGCCTATGAGGCGGACAGACAGTTTGGCTTCAATTTGAAGACCAAGAACTTGAACGGGCCGTCGTTCGTTGAGGAACTCTACGCTAACGATACTGAGTTTTTTGATAGGGAAGCTGTGCCCTCAGCTTTCGCGGACATCGAGGACCCGAGCGAAGTGGAATCCGCACTTGAAGATGTAAGCTCTTATTATGACGATGACTACGACGACACGGGTATCGACGAGGAGCCTGCTGTTGAATTCTGATCAACCCTCTGCAAAGTCGCCCCAAGACGTGCCCGCTCGGAACACGATTCTTATCACCCACGCAAATCCGGAAGATAACGCGATTACTACATGGCTTGCGGCGCGGCTAAGTAGTGCGGGTTATCGAGTCTGGGTTGATCTTAGCGAACTTCGCGGTGGAACTGACTTCTGGAGTGAAATCGATTACCAGTTGCGCAATAGAGCCGCGAAACAAATCGTGTTGATTTCAGAGCACATCAGCAAACCAGGCGTTCAAAAGGAACTGGCTATTGGCGATATCGTTGGCAAACAACTCGGTGATCCAGGTTTCATGATTCCGGTTAGGATATCGAACGTGTCATTTGCAGCTTTCCCGCCGGAGCTTGTGCGGCGCAATGCCCACAACGCGTACCCGCATTGGGCCGATGCGCTCATTCCTTTGTTTAAAGACCTCAAGGAAGCGCAAGTTCCAAAACAAGAATTTCCAGATGCCAGTTTTATTGAGCAGTTAATCACTGCGAGAGAGGAAGGTAGGAAAATTGTCGAGCAAAAACCTGAAGTACTTTTGTCAAATTGGTTTGAATTGGATGACAACAGACCAGAGATGCATCTATTCGCTCTGCGTTGCCCCGACTCCCAAAAGAAGAGATGGTTAAAATCTCTTGATGTGCCATTTATTGAACATGGAAATCTAATTGGTACATTTAGCGATCCTGTATCATTCAGGGAAGCTGGGGTTTCCTCAATCACAATTGAAAAACGATTTTCGATTAGCTTTGACGACCTCGTTGATGGTCGGAACATCTCTCCTTTTCGTGAGCGTGCCGATTCAAGACGCGCTGTCGTTAATCTCATGCGCCAGCATTGGGACAATGCCATGGCACGCAAAGGGTTGGTATCTTTTGAGTTTGCCAATCGGCGACTCGGTTGGTTCTTCCCAGACGGGCTCATCGATGGGGCTGTAAAAATCGATTTAGAATCGGGAACTCGAGTCAATCGGGTGTTATCTGGAAAATTCAAGGAGCGGCGTTGGCATCTATGTCTTGTGGCAAAACCTCAATTGTTTCCGCGCCCACTTTTTCGCGTACATGCGAACGTCGCCTTAAGTGAGGATGGGAGAACGCCTCTTCCGGGTAAAAAAACACAGAAGATCAGACGCCGCCTTACTAAATCTTGGTGGAACGACAAATGGAGAGATATGTTGCTTGCGAGCATGGCATGGCTAGCTAATCCTAAAACACGTCTAATCGACATTTCCGGCGGCGCAGAAACATTTCAGATTAATTCATTTCCACTTTCAGCAGAGACACCGCTTTCATACCGCGATGATAGGCATCAGGTCCTGGAAGAGAATGATGACGGCGAAATCAGACTATCTGAGGAGGTTGGTGCCGAGCCTGCCGATGAAACTGTGGACGGAACACTGAACTCATGAACGAACTTTCGATAGTACAATTAGATGAACCACTTCTAAGTTTCGCTGGGGGTCAAAAGTTAGAAGGTCCGAAGGATGGGTTGTTTCTCTTTGGCCCTCTTGAAGATGCTGGAGGGCGCAGCGAGATAAGAGTTGGAGTCATAGGGACTGCAGTTGGAAACGGGTTGTGCAAAAAGTGGTTTGAAAGGGTTTCGGGTCCCGTATCCGGCGACTTAGATGGAGCCGACAATCCAAAACTATGGGCTCCACAATGGCCGGGCTTCGAAGCATGTTTCGGAACAAGGCTCCCTTCACATCTCTCCACCATCACGGTTGATGCGGCTCACATTGATGAGGCGATCAAAAAGGGAAACCGGTCTGATGCTATACGCAGCACAGTATTAATTTATGCTAATGCAATTCGCTCCTATCTACGAAGCGAAGAGCGACACCCCGACGTGTGGATGGCTGTTATTCCAGACATTGTCTACCGCTACGGTAGGCCACAAGTTTCAATGCCCCCAGTTGCAGAACGCACCGAGTCGACATTGGTGTCGAAAAAGGCTGCAGATCGCTTTTTTAGTTCTGGCGATCTCTTCCCTGAGGAGTTCAAAACTGCAGACGCCTATCTCTATTCCAGCAATTTTCATCACCAGTTGAAGGCCGAACTACTAAAAGACAGCGTCGCTTTGCAATTGATTTTGGAAAGCACTTTGTATGATCGGAGGGTTATCTCGAATTCCGGTCGGGTTACTGGGCTACAAGACGAAGCAACCGTTGCATGGAATTTCTCAACCACGCTCTACTTCAAAACGGGCAACAAGCCCTGGGCTTTGGCAGATGTACGCCCGGGCGTTTGTTATGTAGGCCTTGTGTTTAAGAAAAATGACACACCGGGCGCAAACGGGGAGGCTTGTTGTGCGGCACAAATGTTCTTGGATTCCGGAGATGGGATCGTATTTCGGGGGGCGCTTGGGCCTTGGTACTCAGATGAAAGCGGAGAATACCATTTATCCCAAAGTGCCGCACAATCTCTTATGCAGTCCGTGGTTCTAGGGTATGAGGACAATCACGGGCACCCGCCCAAAGAGCTCTTCATCCATGGTAGACACTATTTTGATAAGAATGAGTGGAACGGGTTTTTAGCTGCTGTTCCTGACTCAACAAATTTGGTTGGGATTAGGATTACAACCGGCGACGAAATTCGGTTGTTTAGGCCGTCCTCCTCGAAACCTGTTCTACGTGGAACTGCTTTGATTGTTACACCTAGGCAGGGCTATTTATGGTCTCGTGGCTACGTTCCCAGGTTATCAGCCTACCAAGGCTTTGAAACTCCGAAGCCTTTAGCTATTCAGGTTACGCACGGAGAGGCCGATATCGGTCGTGTCATGACCGATGTGCTGGGGCTAACGAAAGTCAACTATAATGCTTGCGACTTCGCGAGTGGGCTTCCTGTCACATTAAAGTTCGCAGATCGGGTTGGAGACATTTTGATGGCGTCACCGCACACAACCCATTCGGCACCCCTTCCGTTCCGATTCTACATTTGAACTGACACTGGATTATCTGCCCGGGTCACTTCTGGAAGCCAGAGTCGTTCGTGCAATGCAGGAGTGTCCGGTTGAGGGTTGGCGGTACACTATTCCTACAACCAAAAATGACGCAGAGTGAATGTCAGCTTTGCGGCACTTGACTGTTTGCATTCGCACTTGCAGCGAATTCACACTTTCCGTCCATTGTACATAAAACGGATTATGAGAATGTTACTAAACGATTGCTTTAGAAATAAAAATAACCTGCTCTTTGCTGGCCTCGATTAACCCCGCGCCCCCTCCCCCAGGTTCAACCAATACCTCGTGTGCCGCCGCTCACCGGTTCGTTCCAACACACCCTTCTCAACCAGGTCCTGCAGATCCCGGGTCGCGGTCGCGCGCGAGGTGCCGGTGATCTTGAGGTAGTTCTCGGCGCTGAGCCCGCCTTTGAACCCGGCAGGACCTTCACGAAACATGCGTGAGATGGCTTTGTTTTGGCGGTCGTTCAACTGATCGCGGTGCCGGTCGTAAAAGTGCGCCTTGCTGATGAAGAATCCGACACGTTCAAGCGTGACCTGTTGAGCCTTAAGGACGATCTCGGCGAACCAGATAAGCCACTGCGTCACGTCCAGCGTCTTTTGATGAAACTCGAGCTGGTCGTAATATGCCTTCCTTTCGTTCTCGATGGTGAAGGCCAGCGATATCAGGCTCGGTTGGCCGATGTTCTGCGCCAACGACTTTTCGGCCAACGCGCGGCCCAACCGGCCATTGCCATCCTCGAAAGGATGGATGCTTTCAAAGTGTAGGTGACTGAGCCCCGCGCGTATCAGGGCTGGGAGCGGTGTTGCGTGACCGGGTCCGGTCCTGTTGAACCATTCAACGTAGTGCTCCATTTCGGGCATGATCTGTGCAGAGGGAGGCGCTTCGAAATGGATCGTTGGTTGGTCAACGCGGCCGGAGACAATTTGCATTGCCTCGGTGTGCCGTCGGTACTCGCCAATTGTTTCGAGCCGACGATCGTGTGACAGGAGCATCCGGTGCCAGCGAAACAGCGTCTCGTGGTCGAGCGGATCAGCAAAGCCCGAATAAAGGTCCACCATCATTTCAGCAACGCCCTGCTCACGCGGCTTGGTCGGGTAGCTGTCCGGGTCCAGCCCCATATGTCGGCGCAGAGACGACTGGACGCTCAGTCGATCGAGGACTTCGCCCTCGATGGCACTGGTTTGCATCGCTTCTTCGCTTAGCAGTTCGATGCGCAGTTGCTCTCGTTCAGGCTGGCTGACATGATGCACAGCACCTACGATCTCGCCAGAAGATAGCAGAAATTGCTTCTCGAACGGCTCCAGAGCAGAGACGTCATAGCGGAAATCCGGCCAATCAGGTAACGTCCAGTTCCAGGGCATGGGTTATAGACATCCTTTCTATAGCCCATATATAGATCATTTTTGATGCATAGAAGTCAATGCTATCGCTCAGATGGCGTGGATCGCGAGCTGCCTGCCGGGAGTGGGCAAAACTTGGGGGTCTTTGTCTATGATGGTGGTTTCACAGCAGAGGAATTGCCATGGATGTGCGGATCATCGTCGAAACGACATTTGAGAACGGAACCACAAGGAAGCGGCACCTTGGACGCTTTTACCGCCCCTTTCGAAGTACTCAGCCAGAGGGCTTCGGAATGTTGCTCGAAGATGCGAAATCCATGCTTTGGCAGTTGCAGCAAGCGATCCTTCTTGACCAGATCGAGGAGATCTCTGAGACGAGCAGGGTTTGCCCTGAATGCAGTAAGGCCAGAGCGATTCAGGGTCTATCAGCATAAAGGTACCAAAAGTCCCACAGGATTTAGCTACGCTTTATGCGCG
>NZ_QBFD01000016.1:8929-87240 GCF_003335585.1 Sulfitobacter sp. DFL-14
GTCTATCAGCATAAAGGTACCAAAAGTCCCACAGGATTTAGCTACGCTTTATGCGCGTCTGAGTGGTCAGGTCGCAGCTGTTTGATGCGATCTGTGGGGAAGTATTTGTAGAATGCGGTGCGGCCAATTTTGAGCTGGTCAATGACGTCGCCGATGAATGGGTAGTTTTCGGTATCCTTAAGCATGGCTTCGGCATGTTTGATGTTTTGCTCGTTCATAGCCTTTGGCCGACCGCCTCGGCGTCCGCGTTTTGCGGCGGCTTTGAGACCGGCGCGGGTGTTTTCAACAATCAACTCACGTTGAAACTCGTCGAAGGCTGCTGTCATGTGGAAAAATAACCTCCCCTCTGAAGTGCTGGTGTCGATGTTCTGGGTCAGGACTTTAAGGGCGATGCCGCGCTCAGCGATGTCGGAGGCTGTTTTGATCACTTGCGTGAGAGACCGAGCCAGTCGGGAGAGCTTCCAGACGGCGAGCGTGTCCCCCTCGCGTAGATAATCGAGGGCCGCTTTGAGCTGGGGGCGGTCGCGATGGGAACCGGATGCTTTCTCGACGAAGATCCTCTCGCAGCCGATATCGCGTAGCGCATCCATCTGAAGTGCGGGGTTCTGATCCATGGTGGAGACGCGGGCGTAACCGATAAGCATGTTTTTTGTTCACAAATCCTGTTTCCAGCATCATAAACGAACCTGTGATTCCGAACAAGGTAAACGGCCTGATATTCTTAGGTCATGAAACCCTGCCGGACATTGGCCGCACCTGTTCGTTAAACGACGGTTTTGAGAACATCAATTTTTTGGAGAAGCTATGGCCAGAATGCGTATCTTGACCGCGAGCGAACAAGAGGCGTTCGATAAGCCGCCTCTGTTTGACCACAAAGAGCGCAAGCAGTTCTTCGATCCCCCAAAGGGCTTGATGGAGATCGGGGCCAGTTTGCGCAGCCCGGATGGTCAGATTGGGTTTCTGCTAATGTGTGGATACTTCAAGGCAACCAAGCGGTTTTACCAACCACAGGATTTTCATGAGCGCGACATTGAAGCCGTCGCCAGAGTTTTAAGATTGACCAGTGCTGACTTTTCACCCGTTGCCTATGCCAAACAAACACGCGCACGCCATCATCTACTCATTCTGGATTTTCACGGCTTTGTGCCTTTCGATGAGAGCGCCAAGAGCGCCTTGGCCATTGAAATCGCAACGATGGCACGGATGCATTTGAAGCCCCGGCTCATCTTTGATCGCTGCGTGGATTTTCTTGTTCAGCATCGGATTGCGGTTCCAACGTCCCGCAGCCTGACAGACAGCATTAGCACCGGTCTGCATGACCGTAAGGTAGAATTGATCGGTCTAATGGATGATCATCTCAGCCATGAAGGCCGACGTCTGCTGGATGATCTATTTGCTGCGCCTGAGGGCACAACCCGCTACCGGCTAACCCTACTCAAAAAGCTATCGCAATCGACCAGGCCCACAAAGATCAAAGAAGCCGTTGCTGACTTTGAGATACTGTCAGATATTCATCATCAGTTGGACGGCACTCTGGCAAAGCTTGATCTTGGGGTGGCAGGCATTCGGTATTTTGCGGGAAGTGTCCTGAAGTCTCGCATGTTCCAGCTCCAACAAAGGAACCAAGCTGACCGTTACATTCACGCCACAGCTTTTGTGGCGCACCAGTTCTACCGTTGCCAGGATAATATGATTGATCTGTGGCTCAGCGTCATGGCGAATTTTAAATCGGTGACGGCACGGGAATACCAAGAAACACTGGTGCAAGAGCGTAAAGATCAGCAGAGCCAGATTGAGATTGTCATCGATGGCTTAGAGGTTTCGGTCTTTGGCGTCTTGCGTGGCATTCGCGGTGTCATGGAAGCAGCGAGCCTGTCGGACGCCGAAAAAGTCGCCGCTACAACGGCACTTCTGGATCAGGGCAAAACCACAGACTTTGACCAGCTCAAAGACGACCTCGAAAATACCGCCAAGAACGCCAGTTGGTACGACATTCTGGAAGGCCGCTCTGTGAAGCTGCAAAACCGTCTCAGCCCCGTCTTGCGGGCGCTGAGTTTTATGCCCACCGAACGGGCCTCAGCACTTCTGGCCGCAATCGATCACTTCAAGGCTGAAGGCGATTTGTCCGCCACGCATGCGCCAATGGGCTTTCTTGAGGATGAACAAAAAGCAGTTCTTATCCGGACGGACGGCTCGTTTAGGGTCTCGCTCTACAAGGTGTTCCTATTCCAGCACGTCACAACCGCCATCAAATCCGGCGATCTGAATGTTGTGCAGTCGTACAAATACCGGCCCATGGATGCCTATCTGATCGAGAAGGAACGTTGGAACCGGGACAAAGCTCAGCTCTTGGAGCGTGCGGGTCTGGAAGAATTTGCTGATCCTGAGCCCGTACTGGCCAAACTGAATTCCGCGCTGACCGCCCAGTATCAGGTGACTGATGACCACGCGGCGACCAATCCGCACCTGAAGCTCCGCAAAGGTTGGACGTTTCACATCGCCACTCCTGCGGCCATTGCCAACGAGGCCGACCCGCTCGGCGACCTGTTCCCTCAGCGACACGATGTGCCGCTCGCGCAGGTTTTGGAAACCGTGGGCAATCATAGTGGCATGCTGACAGCCTTTGAGCATTGGCAGCAAACCCATGTTCGGCAAACAACACCCCACCCGGTCTTGCTCGCTGGAATCATGGGGTTGGGCTGCGCAATAGGAGTGCGCAAGATGGCGCGGATCTCTTCAAGCATCACGGAAAGCGAGCTGGATCACACCGTCAACTGGCGCTTCTCGCTCGATAACATCCGCACCGCCAACACCGCCGTGGTCAAAGCCATGGATGCGATGGAGCTGCCCAACCTCTATCGCCAAAGACAAGGTCAACTTCATACCGCCAGCGATGGCCAAAAATTTGAGGTGCGCGGCGACAGCCTCTACGCCAGCCGGTCGTTCAAGTATTTTGGGCAAGGCCAGGGTGTCAGCGCCTATACCTTTGTTGATGAGCGCAACTTCCTCTGGCATTCGCTGATGATAAGCGCAGCTGATCGCGAAAGTGCCTATGTCATCGACGGATTGATGCACAACGATGTCGTTAAAAGTGATATCCATTCGACCGACACGCACGGCTACACCGAGGCGGTTTTTGGCCTCACGCATATGCTGGGATTTTCCTTCGCCCCGCGCATCAAGAGTATCGGCAAACAAACCCTCTATATCTTCAAACCGAAAAACCAGGCTGGTGATGCCTGGGCCGTCAAACCTGACAAAACCATCAACGAGACGGTCATTCGAGAGAACTGGGATGACCTGCTGCGCTTGGTAGCCACCATCAAACTCAAGGAAAATACCGCCTCTGATATCTTCCGGAGGCTCAATTCCTACTCGCGCCAGCATGCTCTCTACCAGACGCTGAAAGCCTTCGGGCAAATCATAAAATCTTTGTTCATCCTACGCTACATTGATGACTTGGCTTTGCGACAAGCCATCGAAAAACAACTCAACAAAGTCGAATTGGCCAATCGCTTCACACGCGCAGTGGCCGTCGGCAATCCACGTGAGTTCTCGCAAACCGAAAAGGAAGAACAGGAGATCGCAGAGGCCTGCAACCGCTTGATCAAAAACAGCATCATCTGCTGGAACTATCTCTACTTGGCACGCCAAATCGGAAAAGCTCCAGACGCAGAGGCCAAAGGAAAGCTACTACGCCTGATTACCGCCCACTCGCCCATGTCATGGGCCCATATTAACATGCTGGGTGAGTACGACTTCTCAGAAGAAAAGCTTCGCGACACCCTCGGCATCCTACCCCCGAAAAAGGCCGCATAAAGTGACTGCAAAAAACAGAAGCGCAGGAAAGGCAGAAAACCAAGCAACATCAACTCAATGAAAAAGTCCCTGTTTTATTGTTATGTGACAAAGCCTATGGCCCGATCCATGGAACACAAAGCAAAAGGAAACCTTTGCTCTCAATGGCTTACCGGGATGTGCTCAAATTTGGGCAAGATGCTTGCAAGAAATTTCGGTAAAATTGCGGGCAAACGGCACCGCTTGGCACCCGCCGCTGACACCCGTCCTGACGCATTTGAAATCAATTAGGTCGGTATCGCCCGCCGATTCGAGCCGGAAAACGGCTGATTCCCTTATGAAAGCGCCGCTGCGATCTTCTCTGCATGGCCCTTGATCACATCCATGTCGCCCATCTTGCCCGGTGGCCGCATCGGCAGGCCTTCGTGCCGGGGATGGATGTGAAAATGCAGGTGGAACACCTCCTGCCCGCCTGCAGCCTCACTGAACTGCTGCAGGGTGATGCCATCGGCGGCAAAGGCCTTTTTCGCGGCATTCGCCACCTTGCTGACCGTCGCCATACAGGCCGCCAGCTGCGCCGGAGTCGCATCCAGGATGTTGCGGCAAGGCGTCTTGGGGATCACCAGGCAATGCCCGTCGGTGCGCGGCATGATGTCCATGAAACACAGGGTCTCGTCATCTTCGTAGACCTTGAAGCTGGGGATTTCGCCGCGCAGGATCTTGGCAAAGATATTCTGGTCATCATAGGCGGTCATCGGGTTCTCCTGAAGTGGTTCGGCCCGTTGTAAGACGATCTTTTGCCGCCGTCACCCCTTTCGAAGCCGCGCTGCCGCCGCCCGCAGCAACCCGCGCGCATAGACTTTGTGAAAGGGTGTCAGGATGCGCACGATCCGGGGCAGGTCGCGCCCCGGACGCGCAATCACGGCAGAACCGAACAGCAGCTGTGTGCCGCCGCCATCGCCGGGGCCCACGGCCAGCCAGGAACAGGTGCCACCGCGCAGGTCAGAGAGCAGGATCTGCCGCGCGCCACGCGCCTCCACCCGCCAGATGGCGAATGCCTCCGCTCCTGCCGCCAGCGCTGCCACCTCGGCATCCGCGATGCGGCGGCGCAGGGCAAGGGACAGCACCAGCCGTTCCAGCCGGAACAGCCAGCTGGTGTAGAAACGGCTGATGAACTGCGCCAGATCGACCTGACCGGGCACCACCACCTCATAGCAATCGGTATAGGTCGCCCCCTGCCCCACATGGCGGGACAGAAAGGCAGATTGCGGCACGGCAACAGCGCGCAGGGTCATGCGTTCACATCAACCACGACCCGGCCCTTCACCTGCCCTTTCAGGATGTCCGCCCCCAGCCTGGGCAGATCGCTCAGCGTGGCGGGCTGAACCATTGCCTCCAGCTTGTCCATCGGCAGGTCACGTGCGATCCGCTCCCAGGCGCGCAGACGGTTCTCATAAGGTTGCATCACGCTGTCGATGCCCAGCAGGTTCACGCCCCGCAGCAGGAAGGGGATCACCGTGGCAGGCAGGGCCGCCCCCCCCGCCAGACCAACGGCGGCAACGGATGCGCCATATTCCATCTGGCCCAGCACGCGCGCCAGCATGGCACCGCCCACGGCATCCACGCAGCCGCCCCAGGTCTCGCCCTCCAGCGGGCGCTTGGTGGTTTCGTTGATCTCCGCGCGGGCAACAATCTGGCTGGCGCCAAGGCTCTTGAGGTAATCCGCCGTTTCCGGCCGCCCGGTGACGCCCGCAACCTCATGTCCGAGATTGGCCAGGATCGCAGTGGCGACCGAACCGACACCGCCCGCCGCACCGGTGACCAGCACCGGACCTTTTTTGATGCCGTGATCTTCCAGCGCCATCACCGCCAGCATCGCGGTGAAACCGGCAGTGCCCACGGCCATCGCCTGACGGGTGTCCAGCCCCCCGGGCAGCGGCACCAGCCAATCGGCCCTGACCCGCGCCTTTTGCGCATAGCCGCCCCAATGCGCCTCGCCCACGCGCCAGCCGGTCAGCACAACCTTGTCACCGGGCTTGTAGCGGTCGTCGTCCGAGGCTTCCACCGTCCCGGCAAAGTCGATGCCCGGCACATGCGGATAGTTCCGCACCAGCCCGCCACCCGGTCCGATGCACAAGCCGTCCTTGTAGTTCACGGTCGAATATTCCACCGCCACGGTCACGTCGCCCGTCGGCAGATCGTCCAGGCCAATCTGCTCCACCTGTGCGGATGTCTTGCCCTCGTCGTCCTTGTTCACGATCAACGCATTGAACATCTCTCATCCTTTCCGGGCGCTCCGCCCTTTTTCCTGGCCCATTTCTTTTTGGCCTTCAAATATTCCCGGGGTCCGGGGCAGCGCCCCGGTGCCACCGATTACCTCCGCGCTAAAGCCAGAAACCCGCGCGCACGATCGCCTCCTGCATTCCATCCGGCCTGCGCAACTGCAAGGGCGTGCCCGGATCCCAATGGGTCATGCGCACCATGCCGATGGCCACATTCACCCCGAAGTCGGGTGACCAGGCGGCAGAGGTGACCTGCCCCACCTGCCGCTCCCCGGCCATCAGGGGCCAGACCCGGTCGCAGCGTGGCACCGGGTCGCCGGCAATCTCGATGGCGCGGACCTGCTGCACCGGCCCTTCCTTGGCCACCCGCAAGAGCGCATCCCGCCCGATACAGCCGATGGCCGTCTGCGTGTCACAGAACCGGCCCAGCCCGCATTCATGCGGCGTGTTGTCGTCGGTCATGTCGTTGCCATAGCTCAGCAAGCCCGCCTCCACCCGCTCGATGCCATTGGGGCAGCCCGCACGCACGTCCAGATCGCGCCCGGCCTCCATCAGCGCATGCCACAGCGGCATCCCGATGTCGCTGCCCTCGACGTAGATCTCGTAACCGCCCTGTTTGGAATAGCCCGAGCGCGCCACCACCATGTCCCGGCCCTGGAATTCGAAATGCTCGAAGCGGAAGAACCGCACATCGCGCACCGCATCGCCGAAGACCCGCGCCATCAGCTCTTCCGCTTTCGGCCCCTGGACCGCCAGCGGGCTCACATCGGGCTCATCCACCAGCACATCCAGCCGGTAGCCGTTGGCGATGCCCTTGACCCAAAGCATCAGGTCACTGTCGGCGATCGAGATCCACCAGCGGTCCTCGGCCAGTTTCACCGCCACCGGGTCGTTCAGCATGCCGCCCGTCTCATCGACGATGGGGACATAGAAACACCGCCCCGGCAACATGCCGCGCAGGTCGCGCGGGGTCAGCATCTGCATCAGCCGCGCCGCATCCGGCCCGCGCAGCTCCACCTGCCGTTCGCAGGCCACATCCCAGACCTGCACGGCCGATTTCAGGTGATGGTAATCTTCCTCGACGCTGCGAAAGACCGTGGGCAGCAACATCCGGTTGTAGACGGTATAGGCAGAGACCCCTGCCGCCTCCACACCATCGGAAAACGGGGTCCGGCGCAGCCGCCGTGACGGGGAAATCAGGGCCATCAGGCAGTGTCCTTTTGCACGGCGCATGCTGCCTGTTGAAAGGTTGCATGTTGTGCGCGCAGCCAGCGGCGCATCTCCGGCCAGCGGCTGCGCAGGGTCACGACATTCTTCTTGTCGTCCCGGCGAAACCAGCGTCCGGCGGCGACATTGGTTTTGTCGCCCGGACCGGCGGCCCGCAATTCGGTTTGCAACGCGGCAAGATGGGCGCTGACCCAGCGTTTTGCCTCGTCGGATCGTGCCACGAGATACACCGAGGTCTTGTCCTGTGACACCGACATGACCATGCGCAGACGTCCGTCGAGCAAATCATCGCCCAGGGCAAAGTGCTGTTCCTGACCGGTCCGCTCTGCGCTGTCGGCCTCGGACATTTCTTCGGCTAGCGCGGCCCAGAAGGCGGCGCGCTCGCTGTTCAACTGGTCCATCGTCCGGGGTGATGGCATCAGGCGTCCTCTGGCATGAAGGCAAGATCGCTCACCGGTGCCGCATGTCCGCCTGCCGTCAGCATGGCATGGACCTGGCCCCGGTGGTGGGTCTGGTGGTTGAAGATATGCGCAACGCAAAGCGCCCTGGGCTTTGACATCTCGGATTTGGTCACCCCCGAATACCAGGTCAGATCGCCCAGCAGGTCGATGTTCGACAGGGTCTCCGACCAGATGCGGATGCGCCCGTCGATGCGGAACCGCTCCGCCTGCCAGACCCCCGTGGTCTCGGTGTAGGTGGTCGATTGATCGCCCGCCACCTTCGGCTTTGCGACATCATCGCACAGGCGGCTCATCCACATGGTATCGGCCCAGAGCAGGTGGTTCAGCGTGCCCCTGATGGTGCTGAAAAATGCGCCGTGATCATGGTCGAGCGCGGCCGCGTCCATGTCGTTGACAATGCCCATCAGCTGACGGTTCTGCCACGCGTTGTAGCGGGCCATGATCTGAACGAAGCCCGCGTCAATCATGGTTTGGGGCCTTTCCAGTCAATCGGACAGATCTCTGCCGACATGCCGTCAAAATCCCAGACCCGGCCATAGTCGCGCACCTTGCTGCGCAGACCCTTTGCCGCGATGATGTCGGGGCCCATCCAGTATTTCGAATTGGAGATCATCACCGGGTGCTCCGGATCCTTGCCCGCCAGCGTCTCGATCTCGCCCTGGATCTTGCGGCCGATCTGGATCGCGCGGCGGTTGCCGTCGCGGGTGATCTGGACCGGCGCGCGTTCCGCGCCGATGATCTCGGACACCAGCATGGTGAACAGCCCCGTGGTACCGCCCGCCTGGCCCGAAAAGATCTGCAGGATGCCGTTATAGGCCTTGCCGCTGGCGCGCTCGTCCACATAGGCGGCAACCTTCCAGTTGCCTTCCCCCATGCGGCCCGGAATATCGACCAGCAGGCCGATGTTCAGCCCCGACAGGTCCTCGCCCTCGTAATGGCCCTCGTCGATGGCAATGGCCATCCAGGCATGGCAATGCCCCTCGGTCGGGGGATGCGCGCCGAGGCTCACAACGCAGGGGCAGAACACGGTGCAGGAGCAATTGAGGAACAGCTCGCCCTTGATCGCCCAATCGGTGGGCGACATCCTGCGCCGTCCCGGATTGGGCATCCGGCTGTCGATGCGTTGGGAAATCGGCAGGCGGTCTGCCTCCGGTAATCTGGTGACGGCCATCTTATCCTCCGTGAAAAGGTATCATGATCAGGGGCCAGCCCGCCACGACACATGCGCCGCAGATCAGGGCAAGCCCAAGGGGTTTGGTGACACGATGTCCGATTTGCGGCAGCTTTTCCAGCACCATGAAGAGCGTCGCCAGCCCCATCCAGGCCAGGTTCATCACCCCGCCGGCAAAGCCCAGCAGCATGAAGCCCCAGCAACAGCCCGCACAGTATGCACCCAGCCCCAGCCCCATGCGCAGACCACCGGCAAAACCGCGGCGCCAATGGCCGAGGAAATAGATCATCGGGGAATGACAGACGCCGTGGCAGATTTCCTTGGTCCGGGTGAACTGGAACAGCCCCACCGCCAGCAACAACGCGGCGGCAAACCAGCGCGACCGGGCGATGCCCAGCATGTCGATTGCCCCGCCGAACAGCAGCGCCAGTTGCAGCCCCGCGATCAGGGCGGCAAAGGCCAGCCATACGGTGAAGTATCCAAGCAGCACGCCAAGCCACCCTGCCCGCGTGCCATCGGCGCTGACCATCAGGTCCTCGTAGCTGCGCAAGGTTGGCACCATGGTGGGCAGCATCATCGCCGCCATCATCGCCCCCCACATCACGAACAACAGCCCGAAGTTCGCCATCGGCATGTACATGTCCATGCGCGGGTCCATGCCGCGCATCACCGCGCCCATCCTGCCGGGACGGCCCAGCAGGTCGAGGTCCATGTCCATCGCCATGACATACATCAGCGCCCAGGCCGCCAGCACCAGCCCGAAGAAAGCCAGCCAGAGGGTTGAGCGCAGGACTGGATTCATTATTCCCCCATTTATCGTCAAACCGAGTCAGGTTCTTGCCAATTTAATGTCAGACATTTACAAACGGAGCAAATCCTAATTGTCAGACATATGAAAATTGACCCCTCCAGCCCCGCCGATCTGTCGGTACAGATCGCCAGCGCGATCCGCGATGCCATCGTCAGCGGGCAGTTGATCGTGGATCAGCGCCTGCCCTCGGAGGCGGAGCTTTGCGCGCAGTTCGAGGTGGGCCGCACCACGGTGCGCGAGGCGCTGAAGCGGCTTGCGGCACAATCGCTGATCCGCACCCAGCGCGGCGCGACGGGGGGCGCCTTCGTGAACCGGATCAGCTTTGAAGAGGCCTATAGCCAGCAGATCACCACATCCACCCTGCTGCTGTCGATGAATGCCGTGAGCTTCGAGACCGCCTGCGAGGCCCGCTATGCGCTGGAACGGGCCTGCGCGCCCCTGTCGGCGGCGCGGCGCAGTGCCGATCATCTGGCCACGATGCGCGCCGAGATCCACCGGCAGGGCCAGCCCGGCCTGACTGACGAGGCGTTCTGCGCCTCCGACGTGGCCTTTCACCGCGCCCTGGTGGATGGCGCGGGCAACCCGGTGATGTCCTATCAGTTGGCGGGCGCGGTCGAAGCGATGCAACCGCTGATGAACATGATCACCTTTACCGCGCGGTCGCGCGAAAGGATCATCGCCCTGCATTGCCAGATCGCGGATGCGCTGGACGCGCAAAGCGCCCCCGAGACGGAAGCAGCCCTGTCCGAGCTGGAACGCTATACGCTGACCCTGGGCCAGGACGTGATGGCGCAGCGGGCGCAGGCGCGCGCCGCGCCGTGAGCCCTCAGTTCCGGTCGAAGGTGATCGACTGTTCGAAACTGCCCCATTTCGAGGTGGTCACCCCATTGGCCGAGGACCCGGCATAGGCGTCCAGCCCTTTCAGACGGATCGCCGTCACGCTGCCGCCTGCCGCATCCACAGCCCCCGCATGGCGCGCGGCGGTGCAGATGTCGCTGTCAGCCGTGTAAGGGCCGCTGCCCCAGACCGACTTGCTGACCGGCGCGTTTTCGGCACAGACGCAGACCAGGCTTTCGGCATCGGCGGGCATGGTGCTGCAGGTGCCTTGCATCGCGATTACACCGCCAGCCACGGCGGCGACTTCGAAACTCTGGTCGTATGATCCCCAGCGGCTGCTGGTCACACCGTTCTGGCTGGAGCCTTCATAGGCGTCCTGACCCGGTGCAGCCGTCACGTTGATCTTGCCGCCCGTGGCCGGGATCGCACCGGCATGAACCGCCGCGCGGCAGACGTCGCTGTCGCCGGTATAGGGCCCGCTGCCCCAGACCGATCCGCCCGCATCGCTGCCTTCGGGGCAGGCACAAGTATAGGGGGCCGCATCGGCGGAAAAGCCGGTGCAGGCCAGAACCGGCTCGTCCGAGGCCGCCGCCTGCCCCGCCACCAGCGCCGGCATCACGTCAAAGCTGGACTGGAACAGGCCCCAGCGCTTGGTGGAGATACCGTTGGCATCCGAGCCGTCATAGGATTTCTGGCCGGGCCGACCCACGACCGCCAATGCGCCGCCATCTTCGCCGATCACCCCGGCGTGGCGTGCAGCGGTGCAGACATCGGAATGGCCCGAATAGGGCCCGCTGCCCCAGACGAAGCGTTTGAACGTGGTGGCCTTGCAGGTGCAAAGCTGCACCGTGCCATCCTCGATTCCGCGCCCCTTGCCACAGGCGGGGGCGCTGTCAATCTCGGCCTGGGCAAAGACATTGGCCTGCTGGGCAAGCAGCGGTGAAGTGAGCCCCGTGAGGGCGGCGGCAAGAGCGAGAACGATCAATCGCATGGGCAAATTCCTTTTGCTGAATGATCAAAATCTAGCCAGTGGCGCCCCTTCTGCCAAGAAATTTCGCGCGAGGCCCGGATCAGACGTTGATCTGCTCGGGCGGATGTTCCAGCAGATCGCGCAGCCGTTCCATTGCCGTCTCGAAGCTTCGCAGCGACACGCCCGCGTTGATCGCCATGCGGATCGCATGGGGCGCATTGGCATCGCGGGCGGCAAATTCCTCGGCGGCGCGGACCTGGACACCGACCTTTTCGGCGGCCTGGCAAAACGCGCTGGCGCGCCAGCCCTGCGGCAGGTGCAGCCAGACAAAAGGCACATCGCGCCGCCATTGCAGATCAAAACCGCCCAGGGTGTTCACCGCCACTTTCACATAGCGCTCCACCCCCTCGCGGGAGGCGTCCATGATGGCGGGCAGTTCAGGATGGGTCAGCAGTTTGGCCGTCAGGTCGATGATCGGCGTGGCCAGACCAAAGAAACTGTGTTCCGAAGTGCGGTGCAGCGCCCCGGCCAGCCCCTTGGGGGGTACAACGCAGCCGATGCGCAGGGCCGGCGTGATGGATTTGGACAGCGAGGTAATGTACCAGCCGCGCTCCGGAGCCATCTGGCGATAGCCTTCGCCCTCTGCCCGGCCCATGCGGTAACAATCGTCTTCAAGGATCTGAAGATCGTATTTGCGCGCCACCGCCACAATGGCCGCACGCCGGTCCATCGGGGTAAAGCCGCAGGTGGGGCTGTGCACCTCCGGCGAGGTACATAGCACCTGCGCTTCCGGGTGGCGTTCGGCGGCGGCGGCAAGGGCTTCGGGTATAATCCCATGTGCGTCGATCTCGATCGGCACGACATCGGCGCGCAATGCCTCGGCGGCGCGGCGGAAACCGGGATATGACAGCGCCTCGACAAAGACGACGGGGCGGCGGCCCTGCAACACGGTCTGCAGCATCAGCATCACCGCATTCTGGCCGCCAAGGCTCAGCACGATATCGCTTTCCTCCACTGCGCCGATGGGCGTGCCCTGCAACCACTGGACCATCGCCAGCCGGGCGCCAAGCGCGCTGCGCCGCGACGGGTAATGCATCACGCCCGATGGCGGGTCTTCCGCCACTTCGATCAACAGCCTTCGGATCAGCTCCGCCTGCCCGCCGTTGGGCAGATGCGGCGAATAGAGATTGACCTGATCGGTGTCGCCCCCGGTGTTATGCGGCACCGGATCAATTTCGATCAGGTTGAGCGGCCGTCCGACGAGTTTGGGCGCCGCCACGAAGGTGCCGCGCCCGACTTCGGCGCGCAGGGTGCCGTCATCGGTGAGGATGCTGTACGCCCGCGCGACGGTGCCGGGGGTGATGCCCAGCTTCCAGGCCAGATCCCGCACCGGCGGCAGCTTGTCGTTGACCTGCAATGCCTGTGTCGCGATGCGGTCACGGATCATTGTTACAACCGCTTTGTACTTGGGACCCGCCCCGGCAAGCCCCTCGGATGACCAAATTGTATCCATTACAATGTTTCCCTAGCGTCTTTGTACGGCCTTTTGTATCAATTTATTGTAGCAGCCCGCTACATTGTGTCAATACAATTATTCGAGAAGGAGATTCCCATGACACAGGCAAGACCGACGACACCCGACGCGCTGAGCATCCTGGCGCAACCTGGCACGCCGATTGTGGCTGAGCTGGCGGTTGCCTTCGCGGTCTGCGTGACGAAATGGGCCACCCGCCGCCGCACACGACTCGCCCTCTCAAGGCTTGAGCCATGGCAGCTGAGCGACGTGGGACTGACACCCGAGCAGGCCAATACCGAGGCCTCTCGCGTGTTCTGGCGGGTCTGACTTCCCTGTGGGATCTGCCAGACCTCTTCACTGGGCCGGAGCAATCCGGCCCATTTTTCGTTTCAGGATAAACAGGTAGGCTCAGATCGCCATCTTGCGGGGCGGGATGGCATAGGTCAGCGATGCCCGCGCCACCGGCGCATCCAGACCCACGGAATACAGCATCACATCGGTGACCGACAATTGCTTGCCCAGTTTCAGCAGGCGCGCCCGGGCAACCAGATCGACGCCCGCCTGCGGCTTGCGCATGAAATCTATGGAACAATTTGTCGTCACCGCCAGGGCCTGCGGGCCGATCATCGCCAGTGTGACCAGATAGGCCGCGACATCCGCCAGTGCGAACATGGAGGGGCCGGAGATTGTACCTCCGGGCCGCAGGTGGCGGTCCTGGGTCAGCAGGCGCATGGTGATCTCGCCCTCGCCCACGTCGTCGATGGCGAAATCATCGGCAACCTGCGCGAAGACCTCCTTCATGAAGCTGGTCAATTGCTCTGCGGTCATGACGGCGGGCATACTTGTCCTCTCCTGCTGTGCGGGGCAAGGTGTCTTGATTGATCCGGGAGGGCAAGATGGCAATTGTAGAGACCCAGCGTCACGGCGCGGTGATGCAGCTGACGATGAACGCGCCGGAACGGCTGAATGCGCTGTCCGACGAGATGCTGGCGGCGCTGATGGAAGCGCTTGATGCCTGCGCTTCGGACCCCGAAACACGTGTGATCACCCTGTCGGGCACCGGCAAGGCGTTCTGCGCCGGCCATGACCTGCGCCAGATGACCGCCATGCGCCAGGCCGAGGATGGCGGGGCCGCAGGTTTCAGGGACCTTTTCGAGCGCTGCAGCAAGATGATGGCGCGCATTCAGTCGATGCCGCAGCCGGTGATCGCGCAGGTCCACGGGATTGCCACCGCCGCCGGGTGCCAGCTGGTCGCCACCTGCGATATGGCCGTCGCCGCCGAAGGCACGCGCTTTGGCGTCAACGGCGTGAACATCGGGCTGTTCTGCTCCACCCCCATGGTGGCGCTGAGCCGCAATATCCCGCGCAAACAGGCCTTCGAGATGCTGACCACCGGCGATTTCATCGACGCCAGCCGTGCCCGCGAGATCGGGCTGGTCAACCGCGTGGTTCCGCCCGAACAGCTGGCCGATGAAACCGCCGCCCTGGCCAATCAGATCGCCGGAAAGCTCGGCGCTGCCGTCAGGATCGGCAAGGAGGCGTTCTATGCCCAGTTGCAGATGCCCGTGGCCGAGGCCTATGCCTATACCGGTGAGGTCATGGTGCAGAACATGCTGCGCGATGACACCGCCGAAGGGATTGATGCCTTTCTCGGCAAACGTGACCCGAAGTGGGATCAGTGACACTTTTGCCTGTTTCTGGCCTTGATTTCTGCAGCTTTGGCTGGAAATGACCGCGCGTTTTGGGCAAATTGCCCCAAAAGCTTCAGGGGGAACAGGGTGCGCGGTGCGCTGACGGCAGTATTTATCGGCTTTCTGGCTCAGACAGCGATGGCAGACCCCCTGCCCGCGCCCGTCACCGATGCGGATTTTCCCAGCTTTCCGATGGACCAGATCCTGCTGGGCCGGGACCTGTTCTTTGATCCGATCCTGTCGGGCAACCGCAATATTGCCTGTGCGACCTGCCACCATCCGACGCTGGGCACATCGGACGGCATGTCGCTCTCTATCGGCGAGGGCGGGCTTGGACTGGGCAGCCGTCGCATCGCGAGCGAGGACAACCGCCCGCATGCGCGCATCCCGCGCAATGCGCCTGCCCTATTCAACATCGGTGCGCGGGAATTCACCGTGATGTTCCACGATGGCCGGGTGGAGCGCAACGACAGCGCCATGTTCGGCATCCGCATGCCCGAGGGGCGGACGCTGGAAAAACCCATGCCCTCCGCGCTGGCCGCCCAGGCGATGCTGCCGATCCTCTCGGCGGATGAAATGTCGGGCCAGGCAGGCGAAAACGACGTGGCCACCGCCGTGGACGCGGACCGCATCCATGGCAGCGACGGGGCATGGGCGATTCTGGCCGCGCGCATCGCCGCGATCCCCGCATATCGCGACCGCTTTGCCGCCCAGGGGGTGCAGGACCTGCACATCACCGATATTGCCCAGGCGCTGGCCGCCTTCATCACCACTGAATTCCGCGCCACCGAGAGCCCCTTTGACCGCCATCTGCGCGACGGCACGCCACTGTTGCCCGCTCAGGCTGCCGGAATGGCGCTTTTTTATGGCAAGGCGCGCTGCAGCACCTGCCACAGCGGTCCCTTCCAGACCGATCACGGGTTTCACGCCATCGGCATGCCCCAGTTCGGGCCGGGCAAGAACACCGACAGCACCTATGCCCGATATGCAGACCTGGGGCGCGGCAAGGTCACCGGCGTGCCGGCGGATTTCTACCGCTTTCGCACGCCTTCCCTGCGCAATGTCGCGCTGACCGCCCCTTATGGTCACAACGGCGCCTATGCCCGGCTGGAAGACATCCTGCGCCATCACATGGATGCGCTGGCGGGGCTGACCGGCTATGACCGCAGCGCGGCCCTGTTGCCGGGCGGTGCACAGCAGGAAGATTTTACCGCCCTGGACGACACCGAGGAAATGATCCGAATCGCAGCCGCCATCGAGATCCGCGATGTTGCCCTGACCGGCGGAGAAATTGCGGAGCTGTTGAGCTTTCTCGACGCGCTGACAGACGCGCGCGCCGCCCGTGGTGCCCTGGGCGCACCCCGCACGGTGCCCTCCGGCCTGCCGATGGACAGCCAGTAGGCCGGTTCCGCACCCGGAGACTGTTTCCAAAACGAAGCCGGACTGTTGACGGATTTTCTGCTTTCAAATCTGGCGAATTTGGGGCATAAATCTGTCAGCACCCGAAGGTGCACAGATATTTGGGTCGCCGTCGGCGGAAGGTCCCTCCAGGTCAGCCTCTCACTGACCGACCATTCCCGCAGCGGCGACCCCAAATCATCGAACTCTCCCAACACATGCCACGCTGCTAAAGCGCCCCGCTTTGAACTTGTATCGCCGATACCGGGTGTATCAGGTTAAAGGGCAGGACGCTGTAACGGTTGCCTGTCGCGCCGCCCTGCCCTACATCGCTGTCATGACACAGACACTTCATATCGTGGGCGGCGGCATGGCCGGGTCCGAAGCCGCCTGGCAGGCCGCAAACGCAGGCATTGACGTGGTCCTGCACGAGATGCGGCCAAAGGTCGGCACATTCGCGCATCAGACGGGCCTTCTGGGCGAGATGGTCTGCTCGAACTCCTTCCGCTCGGATGACGATGAACAGAATGCGGTGGGCCTGCTGCACTGGGAAATGCGCGCCGCGGGCGGGCTGATCATGGCCTGCGCCGACCGCAACAAACTGCCCGCAGGCGGCGCCCTGGCGGTGGACCGGGACCCCTTTGCCCAATCGGTGACAGATGCGCTGATGGCCCATCCGCGTGTGACGGTGGAATATGGCGAGATCACCGAATTTCCGGGTGAGGGCCATTGGATCATTGCCACCGGGCCGCTGACCTCCGGCAAGCTGGCCGAGGCCATTGCGGCGCGCACCGGGGCCGAGGCGCTGGCGTTTTTCGACGCCATTGCGCCCATCGTCTATTTCGACAGCATCGACATGTCCAAGGCCTGGATGCAATCGCGCTATGACAAGGGCGAGACCGAAGAGGAACGCACCGCCTACCTCAACTGCCCGATGGACAAGGCGCAATATGACGCCTTCATCGACGCCCTGCTTGCGGCCGACAAGACCGAGTTCCGCGAGGGCGAGACGGCAGGCTATTTCGACGGCTGCCTGCCTATCGAAGTGATGGCCGAACGCGGCCGCGAAACCCTGCGCCACGGCCCGATGAAACCCGTGGGCCTGACCAACCCGCACCAGCCCGAGGTCAAGGCGCATGCGGTGGTGCAGCTGCGCCGCGACAACAAGCTGGGCACGCTCTATAACATCGTGGGTTTCCAGACCAAGATGAAGTATGGCGCGCAAGCTGATGTTTTCAAAACAATTCCGGGGCTGGAAAACGCCAGTTTCGCGCGGCTGGGCGGGATTCACCGCAATTCCTTCATCAACTCTCCCACCTTGCTGGACGATCAGATGCGCCTGCGCAGCCAGCCCAACATCCGCTTTGCCGGCCAGATCACCGGGGTCGAAGGATATGTGGAAAGCGCCGCGATGGGTCTGCTGGCCGGGCGCATGGCCACGGCAGAGATTCTGGGCACCGATATCGCCGCGCCCCCCGACACGACGGCAATGGGCGCGCTGGTCACCCATATCACCGGCGGCGCCGAGGCCAAGACCTTCCAGCCGATGAATGTGAACTTCGGCCTCTTCCCCCCGGTCGAGGGGCTGCGCGGCGGCAGGCGGGGCCGCAAGGACCGCTACAAAGCCTATACCGACCGCGCCAAGGCGGACTGGCAAAGCTGGCTGGACAGGATCGCAGTCCCGGCCTAACCTGACTGCATGACAGGATTTCTCGACAAAGCTTACGGGACCAGGGATGCGGCTGCGACGCGCCAGCTCTATGACGATTGGGCGGCGAGTTACGAGGCCGAGATTGCCGAAAACGGCTATGCCACACCGGGTCGATGCGCCGCGGCGCTGGCCCGGTTCACCAAGGACAAGAGCGCGCCGATCCTGGATTTCGGCTGTGGCACCGGCCTCTCCGGCCTTGCGCTGAAGCTGGCGGGTTTCAGCGTGATCGACGGCATGGATCTCTCTCCCGAAATGCTGGGCGAAGCGCGCAAGAAGGACATCTACCGCGCGCTTTCTGTCGTCGCGGGCACGGGTGCGCCGGACATTCCGAAAGGTCAGTACAGCGCCATTGCCGCCATGGGCGTGATTGGCAGCGGCGCGGCACCGGTTCACATGCTGGACAATCTGATGTATGCGCTGCCACGGGATGGAAAATGCGTTTTTTCCCTTAATGACAATGCGTTGCGGGACCCAGCTTATGAAGCGCGGGTGATGGAATGGACCGATTGCGGCGCGGCGCGGCTTCTGTTTCGCGAGCACGGCGACCACCTGCCCGGAATCGGCATGAAGTCCAACGTATATGTACTTGAAAAAGCGTGACTTTCAGAACCCGTTTTGCACCATCTCCGACCGGCCCGCTGCATCTGGGCCATGCCTATTCCGCGATTCTGGCGCATGACATGGCGCGTGCGGCGGGTGGCGAGTTCCTGCTGCGCATGGAAAACACCGACCGCGAGCGCAGCAAGGCAAAGTGGGAGGCGCTGATCCTTGAGGATCTGGCCTGGCTTGGCCTGCGCTGGTCCGAGCCGGTGCTGCGGCAGTCGGACAATCTCGACAGCTATGAAGAACCGCTTGCCCGCCTGCGGGAAATGGGCCTGCTCTACCCCTGCAATTGTTCGCGCAAGGACATCCGTGCCGCCACCGCCGCGCCGCAGGAAGGAGCGTTTCCCGATCTGTACCCCGGCACCTGCAAACACCGCGATGTGAGCAGCTGGCAGCCCGGTGACGCGCTGCGCCTGCATATGGACCGGGCCCTGGCGCGTTTCGGCGACAATCTTCCCGGATTTACCGAAACCGGCGAGAAAAACGCCGGTTTTCACCGGATCGAGGCGGCAATCGCCCTGTCGCGGATCGGCGATGTGGTGCTGTACCGCAAGGATGACGCGGTCATCGCCTATTTCCTCGCCTCGGCGCTGGATGATGTGGCACAGCAGATCACCCATGTTGTCCGGGGTGAAGACCTGTTTGATTTCACCGCGATCCAGGTCTTGCTGCTGGCGCTGCTGGGCCTGCCGGTGCCGGTCTATCACCACCACTTGCTGATCCGCGACAAAAGCGGCCGGCGCCTGGCCAAACGTGACGATGCACGGGCCATTTCCCTGTTCCGGGCCGGTGGGGCGACACCGAAAGATATTCGTGCAAAAGTGGGCCTTTAGAGGCCGAAGTTAACCCGGAAGGCTGCGCCAAGGCTTGGGCATGATCACCCAGCGTCCATTCAGGTAGATCAGCCCGTCAAATGCCAGGCCCAGGGTGTCGCCACGGGTTACGAACTTGAACCGCACGATCGGGACATCAACCTTGAAATACTGCAGCACATCCTTGTAGCCGCCGGGAAATTCATTCAGCACCGGGCGTTTCTCTGCCAGGGCGCGGGTCGTGGCATAGACGACGATGAGGTCGTTGTGATCCGGCTTTGGCCCAAAGGCGGTTCCGGGGCCGATCTGGCTGCTCAGATCCCGCCAGAGCGCCGAGCCCAGCGGATCGGCATAGACCGCGCGCACCTCCGCCTCTGTCGGCAGCAGCGCCTGGGTCAGCGCGAGGTAATCTGCACCCGGCGCATAATACTGCATCAAGAGCGCCCGCGCCTCTGCCTCGCTCCCCGGTGCCGGGGCGGCGGAGGCGGCGGGTGATGCGGCGGCGAGTTTGCTGTTGGCGGCAACAATATCAAGCAGGCTGACCCCTGCATTGGCCTGACAAACCTTTGCGATATTGTCCAACAGAACCGCATTGTTCTGGGTCTCCACCGGGCGGATGTTGTCGGCAGTGGCCGCGAGATAGCCAAAGGTCCAGGCCGCGATCATCACCTGCTCGGCCGGTGTGGCATTGCCCAGCAGCGTGGCGCAATCCGCACGCGGATCAAACCCTTCGGCCTGCGCGGCCCCCATCAGCCCGGCCATCAGGCCAAGGGCGGCACCGGTTCCGGCAATCTTGCACAACATGACATTCCCCCAAATGATTGAAGTTCAGGCTACAACAGCTTGGCGGATGTGGCAAAACTCAAAGTGGGGAGGAAAGCTCGATTGTCTCGCCGTCCCTGACCGCGCGGTAGAAACAACTGCGCCGCCCGGTGTGGCAGGCGGGCCCGGTCTGGCGGACCAGCACCAGCAGGCAATCGGCGTCACAATCGAATCGAAAGTCCACCAGCTCCTGGACATGGCCGCTGGTGTCGCCCTTGACCCAGAATTCCTGCCGCGACCGGCTCCAATAGGTGACCCGCCCGGTATCAAGCGTCTTGCGGATGCTGTCGGCGTTCATCCAGGCCATCATCAGCACTTCGCCACTCTCGGCTTCCTGTGCGATTGCGGGGATCAGACCGGCATCGTTGAAGACCAGTTGATCGGGACTAAAGGACATGGGGACCTCACGTAAAATTTTTTGCATCTTCGGCTCGGGCGTTTATGTAGGGATTGAGCGGCAAAGGGAACAGCATGTCGGACGAAACGGACCTGATCAAACTCTACTCTGCGCGGATACTGGCGCTGGCCTCAGAGATCCCGCACCTTGGCCGGCTTGATGCGCCGGACATGACGGTCAAGCGCCGTTCGCCGCTCTGCGGCTCCACCGTGACCGTGGATGTCGTGATGAAGGATGGCCGGGTGGCCGAATTCGGACAGGATGTGAAGGCCTGCGCGCTGGGACAGGCCGCTGCCGCCGTGACCGGGGCCGCCGCCATCGGGGCGACACCCGCGCAACTGATCACGGGGCGCAATCAGCTGCGTTCGATGCTGAAGGACGCGGGCCCGGTGCCTGATGCCCCCTTTGACGGTTTCGAAGTCTTGACACCGGCCACCGCCTACAAGAACCGCCACGCCTCCATCCTGCTGGCGATCGAAGCGCTGTCAGAGGCTGCGGAAACTGCCGAGGCCAGCGCGAAAATTAACGGATTATAAGTCAATTTCTGCAAACTCAGGGACAGGATAATCACTGGCCGGAGAACGAAATGACAGCGCATATGCGCCTCGATGCTGATACGCAGATGGACGCATTGGCAGTCGCTGCGGCCGCTCTGGGGTATGAAATTGTCGATATTTCCGGGTTTCTCGACCTGGTTGCGGAACACGGCGCATCCCAGAAGAACGCCCTGCGTGCACTTGATCAGAATGCCGACGAAATGGCCGCCGCCAACAGCGACGCGACCCGGCTGGTCGAGGGGTTGAGCGAAACGTCAAACCGCGCGCTTGAAACGGTCAAGTCCTCCGTGACGCTGATGCGTGATGTGGGCACCAAGACACGCAGCGTCGCAGGCTGGGTCGAAGAGGTCCATGCAAGGTCCGGCGGGGTGTCAAGCACCCTTGCGGCGGTAAAGGCCAACAACAGCCAGATCGCGACCATCGCAACCCAGGTCAATACGCTGGCCATCAATGCCAAGATCGAAGCGGCGCGCGCGGGTGATGCCGGTCGCGGATTTGCGGTGGTGGCCGAAGCGATCAACGACCTTTCGCAAAAGACAAGCCTGGCGGCAAAGCAGATTTCCGACAATATCGAAACCCTGACAGACTGGATTGCCAAGCTCGGCAAGGAGGCCGAAACCGTGGCCAGCGATGCCCGCGAGGTGCTGGAACGCTCGGCAGAGACCGATAGCGCGCTCAGCCAGATGGAAGAAACCATCGCCAGGGAACATGGGCAAAGCGTGCAGATTGCGGCGAATACCAAACGCGCGAAAGACGCGGTCGAGAACCTGCGCCCGGCGGTTGCCGACATCAGCGAGACCGTGCGCGGCACCTCTGTCGGGATCGAAGAGACCAAGAAGCGGATGCACAATCTGGTCGAGGCCTCGGAAAAGATCGTGCAGGTATCAGCGGCGCTGGGGGGCGCTTCCGTCGACGCGCCCTTTATCGCCTATGTCACGCAGACCGCCAACGAAATCTCGGAGACGCTGGATAAAGCGGTGGCAGAGGGCAGCATTGGTCTGGATCAGCTCTTTGACCGCGCATATCAGCCCGTTCAGGGGACCAACCCGCCCCAGGTGGTGACCCGCGCCACCACATTCCTGGATGGCGTTCTGCCCGCCTTTCAGGAACCGGCGCTGAGGTTTGACCCCAAGGTCGTGTTCTGTGCGGCGGTCGATGTGAATGGCTATCTGCCAACCCATAACAAGAAATTCTCGCGTCCACAGGGTGATGACGTGGTCTGGAACACCGCCAATTGCCGCAACCGCCGGATGTTCGACGACAGGGTCGGGCTGAAAGCCGGGCGGAACACGGAACCCTTCCTGCTGCAGGTCTATCGCCGGGACATGGGCGGCGGCGAATTTGTCCTGATGAAAGACCTCTCTGCCCCGCTCTGGGTGGGGGGGCGCCACTGGGGCGGTCTGCGCCTGGCCTATCGCTATGACTGAGGCCAAGCGTGACATCCGGGCGTGACCCGCAAGACCCGAAACACCATCCCGAAACTCCATATCGCAAAAAAAGCGCCGCACATCCAAAGGGATGGCGGCGCAGGATAGCGTTACTCACGTGGGACCCGGTGGCGATCGACGGGGCGGCAAACCCCTAGGCTGAACAGGACAGGCAGAGCCCCCAGCCGCATCAATTGGGACGGATGCGTCGAACGACCGGCGCGAGAGCGCAGGCAGAAATCAAACAAATGACGGCAAGTGCAATCCGACAACCAGCATGACAACCAATGCTGCCGCACCAACGGCATCCTGCAACAACGTATCCTGGGACCGTGTCGCGATGGTTTTGAGTGTCTTGAGCATTGTCATCGGAGCCTCCGCATCTGTTGCTCCTTTGTTCTCATTTTATGGACAGGCTGTAAAGAACTTTTTAAGAACATTTGCGAACAAAATGGCGTCGCGACGCTAACCCACTGAAATCAAACGAATGGCTTCGTCCTGTCGCATCAGCCACAGAAGAACACGCGCGGCCTTGCCTCTCTCGCTTTCCAACGTGGCATCATCCGCCAGCAATTTGCGCGCATCCGACTGCGCCAAAGCCATCAGTCCGGCCTGCCGTTCCAGATCCGCCACACGGAAACGCGGCACACCGGATTGTGCCGTGCCGATCAGATCGCCGGTGCCGCGCATTTTCAGATCGGTTTCCGCGATGACAAATCCATCCTCCGTCTCGCGCAGCACCTCAAGCCGCCTGCGCCCCGTCTCGCTGAGTGGGTGCTGGAACATCAGCAGGCAGGTCGATGCGCCCTGCCCGCGCCCGACGCGACCGCGCAGCTGGTGCAATTGCGCCAGCCCGAAGGTTTCCGCCCGTTCGACCACCATGATGGTGGCATTGGGCACATCCACCCCCACCTCGATCACCGTGGTGGCCACCAGCACCTGGGTTTCCCCCTGCTGAAAAGCGCGCATCGCCGCGTCCTTTTCCGCCGGGGGCATCTGGCCGTGTACCAGCCCCACGACCCCCTCGCCCAGGGCCGCGCGCAGGCGTTTGAACCGCTCCTCCGCCGCGATCAGGTCGCTGACCTCGCTTTCCTCGACCAGCGGGCATACCCAATAACACTGACGGCCCTCGGCAATCGCCGCGCGCAGGCGGTTCACCACCTCGTCGATCCGGTCGGTGCTGACCAGCGCCGTCTTGATCGGTTGGCGACCGGGCGGTTTCTCATCCAGCACCGAGACATCCATGTCGCCGTATTGGGCCAGTGCCAGCGACCGCGGGATCGGCGTTGCCGTCATCACCAGCACATCGGCCTGCCGCCCTTTTTGCCCCAGTTCCAGCCGCTGGCGCACGCCGAACCGATGCTGTTCATCCACCACCGCCAGGCGCAGGTCGGCAAAGGTCACATCGGCCTGAAACACCGCATGGGTGCCAACCAGCACCTGAATGGCACCGCTGGCAAGTGCGGCCAGCTTGGCCTGCCGCTCCGCGCCCTTGTCCCGGCCGGTGAGAATCTCCAGCACCACGCCGGCCTCTTCGGCCAAGGGCTGCAATCCCTGCAGATGTTGCCGGGCCAGGATCTCCGTCGGGGCCATCAGCACACCCTGGCCGCCCGCTTCGACCGCGCCCAGCAGGGCGAGGAAGGCGACCAGCGTCTTGCCCGCGCCCACATCGCCCTGCAACAGGCGGTTCATCCGCTGCGGGCTGGCCATGTCGGCGGCAATCTGGGCCACCGCGCGGGTCTGCGCGCCGGTGGGCGCAAAGGGAAGCGAGGCCAGAACACGCGCCTGCAGGTGGCCGTCGCCGGCACTTTCCCGGCCCTTCTTGCGGCGTTCCTTCTGCCGCGCCAGGGCCAGGGTGATCTGATGGGCAAAAAGCTCGTCATAGGCCAGGCGCGCCCGCGCCGGGGCGGTCAGGGCCAGATCGCCCAGGGTCTGCGGCGCATGTGCCGCCTCAACCGCCGCCTTGAAATCGGGCCAGCCCTCGCGCGCCTTCTGGCCGGGGTCGATCCATTCGGCCAGATCGGGGGTGCGGGCCAATGTGGCGCGGGTCGCCTTGAACATCAGCTTCTGGGTGATGCCACCGGTCAGCGGATAGACAGGCTCGAAAGCCGGGATATCGCCCGCCTCCTCTTCCGGCACGGCGAAATCGGGATGGACCATCTGGGGGATCCCGTCAAAAAGCTCCACCCGGCCCGATACGATGCGCCGCGCGCCCGGGGGCAATTGCCGCGTCCAGTAGTCGCCCCGCGCATGGAAAAACACGAGTTGAAAGTTGGTTTCCGCATCCTCCACATGAATGCGGTAGGCGCCGCCCTTGGTCCGGGCCGGGTGATGGGCCCCCACCGTCACCGCGACGGTCAGCACCGCGGGCAGATGCGCATCCTTGACCGTGCTGCGCAGGCTGCGGTCGATGCCGGAATAGGGCAGTGTGAACAGCAGGTCCCGCGGTGCGGTCACATCCAGCTGCCCAAGGGTCTGCGCGGTCTTGGGGCCCACGCCCTCCAGCGTCTCAAGCCCGGCAAAGACCGGGAACAGCGTTTCGGGCCTGCCCTTCATGCAGCGCCGATCAGGGCCAGCCAGCCATCCTCATCCAGGGTTTCGATCCCAAGTTCCGCCGCCTTTTTCGCCTTGGACCCGGCACCGGGACCGGCGACGAGGATATCGGTCCTGGCGCTGACGGAGCCGGCCACCTTGGCGCCCAGCCGTTCGGCGCGTGCCTTGGCCTCGGCCCGCGTCATTTTTTCAAGGCTGCCGGTAAAAACCACGGTCTTGCCCGCCACCGGGCTGCCCGAGGTGTCGGCGCGTTTGGCTTCGGCCACGGTCAGATGGTTCACCAATCGGTCGATGGAGGCGCGCTCGCGCTCCTGCGCGAAGGCCTTGACCAGCGATCCGGCCATGACCGCCCCGACGCCATCGATGCCGATCAGGTCTTCCCATGCCGGGCCGGACTGGTCTGCGGCGGCGTCCATCGCGGCCGCAAGGTCATCCCAGGAGCCGTAGTGCAGCGCGATCAGGTTCGAGGCCGACTCGCCCACATGGCGGATGCCCAGCGAGAACAGCAAACGGGAGAGCGCGATATTGCGTTTGTCCTCAATCGCCTGAAACAGATTCGTGGCTGATTTTTCGCCCCAGCCCTCGCGGTTCTTGAGCTGCTGGACGCCGGAGCCATAGCGCTCCCGCAGGGTAAAGATATCAGCGGGTTCGGCGATCCAGCCATCGGTATAGAATTGTTCGACCTGTTTCGCGCCCAGCCCCTCGATGTCGAAGGCCGCGCGGGAGACGAAATGCTTCAGTTTCTCCACCGCCTGTGCCGGGCAGATCAGGCCACCGGTGCAGCGCCGCACCGCATCGCCCGGCTCGCGCACCGCGTCAGAGCCGCATTCGGGGCAGGTTTGCGGAAAGACATAAGCGGCGCTGTCCCCGGGGCGTTTGGACAGGTCCACATCGGCCACCTTGGGGATCACATCGCCGGCGCGATAGACCTGCACCCAGTCACCGACGCGAATGTCCTTGCCGCCGCGAATTTCCGCGCCCTTGCTGTCAAAGCCCTTGATGTAATCCTCGTTATGCAGCGTCGCGTTGGAGACAACGACGCCGCCCACGGTCACCGGATGCAGCCGCGCCACCGGTGACAGCGCGCCAGTGCGCCCGACCTGAATGTCGATCCCCTCCAGCCGGGTCCAGGCCAGTTCCGCAGGAAATTTGTGGGCAGTGGCCCAGCGGGGGGTGGTGGAGCGGAAGCCCAGCCGCTCCTGCAAGGCCAGGTCGTCCACCTTGTAGACCACGCCGTCGATGTCATAGCCCAACGTGGCGCGCTGTGCTTCGATCTTTGCGTAATGGTCCAGCATCTCCTGCGGCCCGTTGCAGAGCACGGTCAGCGGGTTGGTCGAGAACCCCAGTTCGCTCAACCGTTCGATTGCCCCCATCTGGGTGTCGGCAAGCGGGGCGCTGAGCGCGCCCCAGGCATAGGCAAAGAACCGCAGCGGGCGTGATTTGGTGATGCTGGCGTCCAACTGCCGCAGCGATCCGGCGGCGGCGTTGCGCGGGTTGGCAAAGGATTTTGCGCCTGCTGCCACCTGCCGTTCATTGAGCGCCTCGAAATCTTCGTGGCTCATATAGACTTCGCCGCGCACCTCCAGCAGGTCGGGGGCGCCGTGGATCCGGGCGGGAATATCGTCGATGGTGCGGGCATTGGCGGTGACGTTCTCGCCCACCGCGCCGTCGCCCCGCGTGGCCGCCTGCACCAGCGCCCCCTTTTCATAGCGAAGCGAGAGTGAAAGCCCGTCAATCTTTGGCTCGGCGGTGTAGCGCAGCGGTGCCGCGTCGCCCAGCCCGAGGTATTTCCTGATCCTGCCATCGAATTCGGCCACATCTTCGGCCTCAAAGGCATTCGAAAGCGACAGCATCGCCACCGCATGGGTGACTTTGGAAAAACCATCTGCCGGGGCGGCCCCTACCTGTTCTGACGGGCTGTCATCCCGTTTCAGATGTGGAAAACGCGCCTCGATCTCTGCGTTGCGCCGCTTGAGCTGGTCGTATTCCGCGTCGGACAGATCCGGTGAATCGGCCCCGTGGTACGCGGTATTCGCATCCGCGAGGGTCCGGGCCAGCTCCGCAAGCGCCGCACGCGCCTGATCCTCTGTCAGAGTCTCGATTTCAGATGTCAAAAGACCTGCCCCCCGAACGTCACCTTATCCCGCTTTAGATAAGTTGCCCGGATTGGCAGGTCTAGGGCCTGTGGACATTCATTTTCAGCCCGCTGCGTTCAGCCGGTGGCGGCCAGGTTGACCTCTGACGGTTCGGGATCGCGCAGGACATAGCCCCTGCCCCAGACCGTTTCGATATAGTTCTGTCCACCTGTCGCGGCGCTCAGCTTCTTGCGCAGTTTGCAGATGAACACGTCAATGATCTTCAGTTCCGGCTCATCCATGCCGCCATAGAGATGGTTCAGGAACATCTCTTTGGTCAGGGTGGTTCCCTTGCGCAGGGACAAGAGCTCGAACATCTGATATTCCTTGCCGGTCAGATGCACCGTCTGGCTGTTCACGCTGACCGTCTTGGCATCCAGGTTCACCGCAATCTGGCCGGTTTCGATGATGGATTGTGAATGCCCCTTTGACCGGCGGATGATCGCATGAATGCGCGCCACCAGTTCCTCGCGGTGAAACGGCTTGGTCAGATAGTCATCCGCGCCGAAACCAAAGCCCTTGATCTTGTTTTCCGTATCGTCAGAGCCGGAAAGGATCAGGATCGGCGTCTCGATCCGGCTGACCCGCAACTGGCGCAGCACATCATGGCCGTTCATGTCCGGCAGATCAAGGTCCAGCAGGATCAGATCGTAGTCATAGAGCTTGGCAAGATCGATGCCCTCTTCCCCGAGGTCGGTTGCATAGACATTCAGATTGGCATGGGTCAGCATCAGCTCGATGCTGCGAGAGGTCGTTGGGTCGTCTTCAACAAGCAGTACACGCATTACTATCTCCGGCTCTCTGACTAATGCATCCGGAATAGATCGTGAACAAAAAAGGTTAACCACCCGTTACCGTATGACCCATTCTAAAACGAGCAACTTAAAGTTGTCTATACTTTTGCAGCGCAGTTGTCTTCAGCGCCGCCTCCCCGTGCTCGGTCACGGCGCGCAGCCATTCGATGAACTCCTCCTCGCTCAACTGGTAGCGTTCCAGCGCCTCCTCCTGCGTGATCAGCCCATAAACAACGCCCCGCACCACCGCCGCCTTGCGCGATGCCACCCAGCGCCGAGTGGATGACGCGGGCAGATCGGCCCGCGACAGGACAGTCCCATCGGCCAGTGTCACCGAACGCGGTCCATGGACTTTCTTGAGGTACATCAGATCATTCCGTCGTTGCACCTCTCCAATCTGCCGTTTCGGCCTTAACGCAGGATGAAGCCCCCCCTTGTGAGTAGGTCGCATTTTCCTATATTCGCAAGGAAACCCCCGGAGAATACGATGCCCCTTGACCAGACGCCGCCCCTGAACTCGCTTGGCTTTGCCAAGGCCCCCGCCGACACGCGGGTGGTCGTGGCGATGTCGGGCGGCGTCGACAGCTCCGTGGTAGCCGCCATGCTGGCCGAAGAAGGCTATGACGTGGTCGGCGTGACGCTTCAGCTTTATGATCACGGCGCGGCACTGGCCAAGAAGGGCGCCTGCTGTGCCGGGATCGACATCCACGATGCCCGCCGTGTGGCCGAGGATATGGGATTTCCCCATTACGTGCTGGACTATGAAAACGTCTTCAAGGACGCGGTGATCGACGAATTCGCCGACAGCTACCTTGGCGGGGCCACCCCGGTGCCCTGCATCCGCTGCAACGAACGGGTGAAATTCAAGGATCTGCTGGAAACCGCGAAGGATCTTGAGGCCGATTGCATGGCCACCGGTCACTATATCCAGCGCAAGATGGGCGCAAACGGCCCCGAACTGCACGCCGCCGCCGACGCCAGCCGCGATCAAAGCTATTTCCTGTTCTCGACCACCCCGGAACAGCTTGCCTACCTGCGTTTCCCGCTGGGCCACCTGCCCAGCAAGGACGACACCCGCGCGCTGGCGGCCAAATACGGGCTCAGCGTTGCGATGAAGCCCGACAGCCAGGACATCTGTTTTGTCCCCAACGGCGATTATGCCAGCGTGATCCGGAAGCTGCGGCCCGAAGCCGCCAATCCCGGCAATATCGTGGATACGCAAGGCAATGTGCTGGCCCGCCATGACGGCGTGATCAATTATACCATCGGCCAGCGCCGTGGCCTTGGCATCGGTGGGCTGGCCGATCCGCTTTACGTGGTCAAGCTGGACGCGGAGCGCAAGGAAGTCGTGGTGGGCCCCAAGGCGATGCTGGCCACCCGGACAGTGCCGGTGCGTGAAATCAACTGGCTGGGCGATGCGCCCCTGACCTCGCGCGCCGAATGGCCGATCGCGGTGCGCGTCCGCTCGACCCGCCCGCCGCGCGACGCCATCCTGCGCCCTCTGTCCGACACAACAGCAGAAGTCGAACTCCTGACCCCCGAAGAAGGCGTGTCCCCCGGTCAGGCCTGCGTGTTCTACGACCCCGACAGCAGCCGCATCTTTGGCGGCGGCTGGATTCACAAGGGCTGACCGCCTCTTTTCTTTTTGGCAAAATATATCCCGAGGAGTTTGAGGAGCAGCGCTCCTCATTCATTCATGGATCGAATCGCGCGTCAGCGCGGCCTTTGTAGCGTTTCCAGTCTATGTTGTATCGCCAATACCCTGACTCGCCTCCGGCGCTCTCGGGACATTGGCGATGCTTCGTTTCAACGAAAACTGGAAACGCTTAGATCACATCGCCTCCAGCACCGCCCGCGCGGCGCGCAGGCCCGGTGCCTCGCCGCCTTTGCCCAGACGCTCCATGGTCAGCGCCATTGCGGCCTGCTGCGCCTCCGGATTGGCCAGCACCGCCTGCAAGCCTTCGGCAATGCCCTCCGCCGTGCAGTCGGGGCCAAGGTATTCCGGCACCACACGGGTGTCGCTGACCAGATTGACCAGCGTCACCGTGTCGATCAGCGCAATCGCCTTGACGATGCGGAAGGTCAGCCAGTTCACCCGGTATCCGATCACCATCGGAGTGCCCGCTGCCGCCAGCTCCAGCGATACGGTGCCCGAGGCCGCCAGCGCCGCATCGGCTGCACGGAAGGCCGCGCGCTTGCGTGCCCTGGCATCCCCACCGTCGCGCGGGTCCAGCACCAGCGGGTCACCGGGCCAATCCGCCACTGCCGCGCGCACCTCGTCAGCAACCGACACTGCGGCGGGCACGACCACGCGCATCTGCGGACGGCGCGCCAGCAGCAGCCCCAGGGCATCGCCGAACACCGGGCCAAGGCGCGCCACCTCTGCCTTGCGCGAGCCCGGCAGAACCAGGAGGAAAGGTGCGTCACCAATGCCGCTTTCGACGCGAAAGGCGTCGACCTCCTCATCCGTCGCAACGGGATCGGTAACCACCGGATGGCCGACAAAATCGCAAGCCATGCCCGCAGCCTGCATCAGGGGTGGCTCGAAGGGCAGCAGCGCCAGCACATGGTCGATGTATTTCGCCATATGGGCCGCCCGGCCGGGCCGCCATGCCCAGACCGAAGGTGCCACGTAATGCACCGTCCGGATGTTGCTTTGCGCCTTCACCAGCTTTGCGACGCGCAGGGAAAAATCGGGGCTGTCGATGGTGATCATCACATCGGGCTGCATTTGCAGCACCGCGTCAGCCGTCTGACGTATCCGCGCCTTGAGCGACCGGTATTTGGGCAGGATTTCCGCCAGCCCCATGATGCTGAGCTCGGCCATGTCGAACTGGCTTTGCAGGCCTTCGGCGGTCATTTCAGGCCCGCCGACCCCTTCAAACGTCACATCCGGGCGCAGCGCCTTCAATCCGGCCATCAAGGCACCGCCCAGCTTGTCGCCCGAAGGTTCGCCGGCAAGAATGAAGACTTTCACCCCTCGCCCCCACGCCGGGACCACAGGACTAGGCCGAATTCATCGGCCAGGCGCAGGCATTCCTCGCGGTCCAGCACGATCACATCGCCCGCATCGACGATCACCCCGGCCAGACCGGCGGCATGGGCGGCGCGCAATGTCTCGGGGCCGATGGTGGGCATGTCGATCTCGCGGATCTGACCGGTCTTGGGCCCCTTGCAGAGGATCGCGTTCATCTCGCGGGCGCGGGGTGGCAGGGTTTCCAGCAGATGCGCCGTGCCGCCCATGGCCTCGACCCCCAGAACCTGTTCCCCCCCGATCACGCAGGCCTGACCGATGTCGAGCGGGGCCAGACCCGCCAGCACCGCCTCGCCCCGCGCGGCATCGCGGCGCATCTGCGCATCGGGCCAGGCGTCGGACAAGACCCCCGGGAGGGCCACCAGATCAGGCACCAGCATATCGGCGCCCAGAACCTCGAACCCGGTCTGTTCGAAAATCTCCTTGATCACCTGCAGGGCCCCATTGTCCCCGGCGGCAAGCGCCTTCTGGAACATCGGGACAAGCGGCTTGGTCTCGTCATCCAGTTCCGCCGGATCAAGCGCGGGCCGGTCGACGCCACCGCAGAAACAGACCTGCGTCACCCCCCGCTGGCCAAGCTCGATCAGCAGCGAGCCCAGCGTTTCCAGCCGGAAGGTCAGATCCACCGCCAGAGTGTCCGGCGGCGTGCCTTCCAGCGCGCAGATCAGCGGTGCGCGATCCTGCGCCGCCACAACCTGCGCCGGCAGCCTGCCGCGCCCTGCAATCAGCGCCAGTGTCATTTCGGGGTCAGGAAATGGCGGTCGGTCTCGGCGGTGATGAACGCGACGATCCGGCGCACGTAATCGCTGTCGGTCTCTTCGCCCAGCCGGACGGCACGGTCCTGAAAGGTGCCTTCGCCCTGTGCCAGCATCTGGTAAGCCGCCCGGAGCGCGGTGATATCGGCACGTGACACGCCCTTGCGTTTCAGACCGATCAGGTTCAGCCCTTCCAATTCGCCCTTGGGGGCCTGCACAAGGCCATAGGGGATGACGTCATTGGTGATCTTGGTCATCGCGCCGATGATGGCACCACGGCCCAGGCGGACCCATTGATGCACGCCAGAGAGACCGCCGAGGATCACGTCATCCTCAACCACGCAATGCCCGGCAAGGCCCGAGTTGTTCACCATCACCACGCGGTCCCCGACGATGCAATCATGGGCCACGTGACAGCCCGCCATGAACAATCCGTCATCGCCGACCCGCGTGATGCCGCCGCCCGCATCGGTCCCGCAATTCATCGTCACATGTTCGCGGATGCGGTTACGCTCTCCGATCACAAGGGCTGTCTTTTCGCCGCGGAATTTCAGATCCTGGGGGATCTCGCCGATCACCGCAAAGGGAAAGATCACGGTGCCTGCCCCGACCACGGTATTGCCGGTGACCACCACATGACTTTTCAGGATCACATCCGCCTTCAGCACAACCTCCGGTCCGACCACGCACAAGGGGCCGATCTGCACCGAAGCGTCGATCTGCGCGCCGTCCTCGATGATGGCAGAGGGGTGAATATTGCTCATGATGCCTCTTTCGAAAGATCGACCATCGCCATGAATTCCGCCTCGGCGGCCATCTCGCCATCGACCGTCGCGACCCCGCTGAAACGCCAGATCTTGCCACCCGCCTTGCCGCGCAGGGTCGTGAGGTCCATCCGCAGCACGTCGCCCGGGACCACCTTGCGGCGGAATTTGCATTTGTCGATGGACATGAAATAGATCAGCATGTCGCGGTCCACGATATCCAGCGCCACGCCCAGCATGACCCCCGCGGTCTGCGCCATCGCCTCCACGATGGTGACACCGGGCATGATCGGCGTGCCGGGGAAATGCCCCTGGAAATGCGGTTCGTTCATCGTCACGTTCTTGTAGCCGACAGCGGACGCGGTTCCGTCGATCTCTTTTACCTTGTCCACCAGCAGAAACGGATAGCGGTGCGGCAGGATACGCTGGATCATCTGGATGTCAGCGCTTTGTTTTTCTTGGTTCATTATATGTCCTTCGCGTCACGTACCGTACAGGGCTAGCAATTCTGTGGCACTGGGGCAATATCGGCTCAGCGGTCTTCCGCACCAGCGCCGTCACCCAATGTTTCATTCAGCAGCGCAATCGCTTCTTCGGTGATCTCGATCACGGTGGCGCTGGCAAAAACCGACCGCCGCTCAAGGATCACGGCGGCGCCGGCCTCGCGCATCAGCTGCTCGAACACCGGTGCGGCGGCCTGCTGGAATTTGCCTCTTTCAACGTCAATCTGGGCGCTCAACTCGCGGAATTTGGCATCCTGCGCGGTCCGTGTCTCTTGTACCTTGGCGTCAAATGCATCCGCCAGGACGCGGAAGGCCTCCGGCGTCATCTGTGCACGCTTTTCGGTCAGCGCGCGTTCCTCGGTTTCAAGCTGGGCTTCGATCTCGCGGTTTTCGCTTTCCAGCGCCGAGAGCTTTTCACGCTCTTCCGCTGCAACCCTCTTGCCGAAATCGCTTTGCTGGAAGACCCGCTCGGAATCGATGGTCAGCACCGGGCTGACAACCGACCCCCTTTCGGGCGCAGCTGCCGGACCCGCCGTCGACTGGGCAGCCAAGGGTGCGGCGCAAAGCAGCGCCAGAACCACCGCCAACTTGCGGGCCACGCGCCCCATCACATCAGAATTCTGTGCGCAGGGTGATCTCAAAGCTTTGTTCTTTGTCGTAGACTTCTTTCTTGAGCGCTTTTGAGAAGTTGAACTGCAGTGGACCCACCGGCGTGTTCCAGAACAGCGACACACCAACAACATGGCGGAAGGAACCGCTTTCGCCGACAACGGTGCCACCGTTCAGGTTTACATCGCTGAGATCCCACAGGTTGCCCACGTCATAGAACAGGCCACCGGTAACGCCGTATTCTTCGGGCAGACCCAGCGGGAATCCGACGTCAAAGCGCGCCGCGAGATAGAAGTTTCCGCCCAGTGGATCGTTTGCCGTGCCGCCAATATCCCTTGGGCCAATTCCTCCGGGCTCAAACCCGCGCATCATGGAAGGCAGCAGAATAAAGCGGTCGGTTATCCGGTTGTTGCCGCTGTTCCACGCCAATGCCCCGCCTTCAAGTGTCGCCCTCAAAGTGATTTCTTCGTTGAACACCTTTTTTTCGCCGACGGCTTTCGCGGTCGTCTTGATGAACTTGTTGTCACCGCCCAGACCGGCGAAATCCTGACTGAACTGAAGCAATACGCCTGAAGTCGGATCAAGCCCGGCGAGCCGCGTGTCATAGGTGTATTCATACCCCAGTGCAGAGGAAAACAGCGCCCCTGCATCGATGTCATCCTGAAGGGTCAAACCATTGTTCGGCGTATTACGCGCGATCATTTCCATCTCTTGGGCTGAATAGCGCACCTGCAACCGGCTGTTTTCGGACAGCGGAAACGTCAGCGACGGACGGAAGATCAGTCGTTTGGTATTGAAGGACGAGAACGATGAATTTGTTTCGGCATAGTCCAGGGTCAGCCCGAACGCCAGATCCCGGCCCAGCAGCCGGGGCTCCACAAAGTTGATGCCATAACGCGTTGCGGTCTCGGCGGTGGAAATCGACAGCGACAACTTCTGGCCCCGTCCAAGGAAGTTGTCTTCAGCAAAGCTGACCGCAACCCCGACACCGTCATTGTTCGAAAACGACCCACCAAAGTTGAGCGAGCCCGTCGGCTTTTCCTCGACATCCACGTCGACAACGACCTGTTCGCCGCTGCTGCCTTCGCGGGCGTTGACTTCGGCGGTCTCAAAATACCCCAGCGCGCGGATGCGTTCTGCGGCCTGACGAATTTCGCGCGGATTGAAGGGATCGCCTTCGACGCTGTCGAATTCGCGACGGATCACTTGGTCAAGCGTGGTTGTATTGCCTTCGATGTCAATCCGCTCGACAAAGACGCGGGGGCCCCTGCTGAGCACATAAGTCACGTCCAGTGTCAGGTCGCGGTCGTTGCGGTCAATCCGAGGCTCGACGCGCATGAAATCCACGCCATCGCGGATCGCCTGACGTTCCAGTCGGGAGATGTCGGTCTCGATCAAGGTCGGCGAATAGACAACGCCGGGGCGGATTTTCACGATATCCCGGTAGGTGCCGGCATCGACACCGTTCATTTCGGACACGACATTGACCGCCCCGAATTTGAATTGCTGGCCTTCGGTGATGTTATAGGACACGAAATAGCCGTCACGCTCTTCGGTCAGTTCGCCATTCACGGCCGTCGTGCGCATATCGACATAGCCGCGTGAAAAGTAGAAATCGCTCAGCAATTGTTTGTCGACCTCAATGCGGCCCTCAACGAACGTGTCGCGCTTGACCAGACGGCGGAACAGGCCCGCTTGTTTGGTGCCCAGCACGCGCCGCAGGCGGCGATCGGAATACTTGCGGTTCCCGACAAAGCTCAGCCGCTCGATCTCGACGTTGTCGCCTTCGAAGATTTCGAACACGAGGTCGACGCGGTTCTGGTCGCGGCGGATGATGCGCGGCTCGACCCTGGCGGAAAGGCGACCCTCGTTGCTGTAGGCTTCGGCAATGGCCGCGGCGTCGGCCTCGGCCTGTGTCGGATTGAAGACACGGCGTTCCTGCGATTTGACGATCTGCGTCAGCACCTCGTCCTTGATACGCCGGTTGCCTTCAAAGCTGACCCGGTTCAGCGTCGGCAGTTCCGTCACCGTAATGACAAGCGTGCCGCCGCGTGGCTCTATCGCAACGGATTCGAACAGGCCCGAATTCTGGAGCGCCTGATATGCGTCGTTCAACTGGCCGCCGCTGATTGCCTGACCGCGCCTGATTCCGGCCCGGGCGATAATGGCGCTGTCGCCGATCCGCTCGTTCCCGTTGATCACGACCGAATTGAAACGGTACTCTTGCGCGGTCAATTCCGCTGCTGGCGCCATCCAAGCCGCTGACAACAGTGCATAAACCGATGCACCCCGCAAAAACGCACCTACACGCCCTGCCCTTGTCTGCTTTTCAGGACCACCGCCCTTAGTCCTCAGTCTCATGGTTCAAACCCAATTTTGCGACATCATTGGAAACCTGAGTACGTAGATTATCCGCCTTTGTCAAAAGCACAGCACCAAAAAATGCACCACATCATGCAGTGCATTTCAAAGTTGTAACATCATTCAGTGGTGGGAGGGACGAGCTCAGAGAGACCCGACGTAGGCACCGGCCGCAAGAGCGAGCACAATTGTGCTGACATAAAGCGCGCGGTCCCAGTTAAGATCCATCAAAAGGCTCAGGCCGCGATAGGAACGTTGAATGGCTTGCATGGGGCATTCCTTTGATTGCCCAATACACTTAACAGACGAATATGACCCGATTTGGGCGAATTATGGCCTTTTCAAGGCATATGAAAATCGCAAAGGAAAGCCTGTGGCAAAACATGCATTGATACCACCTCAGGTCCAGGCCGCCGCCGAGGCGCTGCAGATGTCACCCGGCATTGTCTCCGGCAACCTGATCTTTCTCACCGGCACCACCGGTTCGGGGCCAGATGGCCAAATGCCCGCCTCTGCCGAGGCGCAGTTTCACGCGGCATTCGAAAAGATCGGCTTTGTTCTGGGCCATGCCGGTGTCGATCTGAATGCCGTGGTGGAGATGACCAGCTATCACATCGGCCTGCGCGACCACTTTGATCTATTCGACAAGGTCCGGCGCGACGTCTTTGCCGCGCCCTACCCGGCCTGGACGGCTGTGGAGGTGGCAGGCATCCGGCGTCCCGGCGCTGTTGTGGAAATCAGGATCATCGCGTCACTGGAAGGCTGAAGACCTAGGGACAGAACAGGTCATTCCCCAGCGCAAAGACCATCAGCGACAGCACCAGCGCCAGACCGATGGTCATCAGGATGCGCAGCGCGCCGTCGCTGGGCGGTTTGCCGGTCACGGCCTCATAGGCATAAAAGGTCAGATGGCCCCCATCCAGCGCAGGGATCGGGAACAGGTTCAAAAGCCCCACCGCCGTGCTGAGCACCGCTATGAAATAGATGAAGGACGTTGCGCCCTGGCTGGCCATGGCGCCGGAGGCCTGGGCAATGCCCACCGGGCCACTGAGGTTGCAGGTGCTGATGTTGCCGATCACCATCTGTTTCAGGCCCGAGATCGAGCCGGTGATGATCCGCCAGGTATTGGCGACACCCGCTGTCAGCGCCTGCCCCACACCTGGCGTTTCCGTCGCCGGGGCAAAGGACATGCCCCCCGCGATCCCGATCCGCAGGTTGCGCTTGAAGGTGCCGTCGGGCTGGGGCTCATCCGTGGCCTTGGGCGTCATGGTGAAATCCAGCGTCTCGCCCCGGCGCCAGACGGTCAGCGCCAGCGCCGCCCCGTCGGACTCCTCGACCGCATTCTTGAGCTGGTCAAAGGCGAATACCGGCTCCGCATCGATGGCGGTAATCACATCACCCGCTTTCAGCCCGGCCTCATAGGCGGCGGTCTGCGGCAAGACCTGATTGACCAGCGGCGGCAGGATATAGGGCCCTTCCACGCTTTGCTCGGTGCCGTTGCGGATGACGTCATAGGTCAGTTCCGGCACCATCGGCAGGTTGTCGAAGAAGGCGCCATAGGCCGCGGCATCGTTTTGCGGCAGCGCTGTGCCGTTGATCCCCAGAATCTCGTCGCCCGGTTCCAGCCCGCGCTCTGCCTGCGGCATCGGGCGCAGTTCGCCCACGGTCAGCGGGGTCCGTTCCACGCCGGTGGTATAGGCCACGGCAAAGAAGATCAGAATGGACATGGCAAAATTGAACGCAGGCCCGGCGGCAACGGTCAACGTGCGCGCCCAAAGCGGCGCGCCATGCATCGTGTGGCGCAGCGCGGCCGGGTCGTGGGCCACCGCCTCCATCGCGGTTTCATCCTTGCCGGAGGCCGCGTTCGCATCGCCCGCGAATTTCACGTAACCGCCAAAGGGCAGCGCCGCGACCTGCCATTTTGTGCCGCGCCGGTCCATGCCGGACCACAGGACCGGGCCGAAGCCCAGGCTGAACACATCCGCCTTGATCCCGCACCAGCGCCCGACAATGTAATGGCCGTATTCGTGGATCGCGACGATCACCGACAGCGCCACGACAAAAGCCAGCAACGTCCAGATCAAACCGCCAAATTGCGGTATCAGCCCCATAATATCCAAAACGTTACCCTGCTCTTTTATCTATCGCGGCTTTTGCCGCCTTACGTGCCAGATGGTCAACCCGCAGGACGTTATCAAGTGTCATCGTGGCACCAATAAGACCATCTGACGCAGTTTTGTCTTCAAGGGTCTGCGCCACCACGTCCGCCATGGCAGTGAAACCGACCCGTCCCGCGATGAACCCGTCCAGTGCGGTTTCCTTGGCCGCATTGAACACCGTGCCGGTCATGCCGCCCGCTGCAATCGTCTCGCGGGCAAGGCGCAGGGCGGGCCAGCGCTGCTCGTCCGGGGTGCGGAACTCGAACTGGCCGATGGCAGCAAGGTCCAGCCGTTCGACCGGCAGATGGCGACGCTGTGGGTAATGCAGGGCAAAGCCGATGGCATGGCGCATGTCCGCCGGGCCCACATGGGCCATCAGCGCACCGTCATGGAACCCCACCAGCGCATGGATCATGGATTGCGGATGGACCAGGACTTCTATCTGATCTGGCTGGATGGCGAAAAACTCATGTGTTTCAATGACCTCCATCGCCTTGTTGAACATCGACGCAGAGTCGATGGTGATCCTTTGCCCCATGTCCCAATTGGGATGGGAGGAGGCCTGCGCCAGCGTTGCCTCTGCCAGTTTCTCAAGCGGCCAGTCGCGGAATGCACCGCCCGACGCGGTGATGATGATCCGTTCAACCGCTGCCGCATCCTCACCGATCAGCGCCTGGAAGATCGCGGAATGCTCGCTGTCCACCGGCAGGATGCGCGCGCCATGGGTCTGCGCCGTCTCCAGCATCAGCGCCCCGGCGCAGACCAGCGATTCCTTGTTGGCCAGCGCCAGCGTGGTGCCATGGCGCAGGGCCGCGAGACCCGGCGCCAGCCCTGCCGCGCCGACGATGGCGGACATGATCCAGTCGGCCGGACGCGCCGCCGCCTCGCAGATGGCGGTGGCCCCGGCGGCCGCCTGCACGCCGCTGCCCTTCAGCGCGGCACGCAGATCGTCCAGCAGATCGTCGCGGGCGGTGACGGCGATATCGGCCTTCAGCTCGATTGCATCACGGGCAAGTTGCCCGATATTGCCCGCCCCGGTCAGCGCCACCACATCATAATCCAGCGGCGCGCGGCGGATCAGGTCGATGGTGTTCTGGCCAATGGACCCGGTGGCCCCCAGAATCGAGACACGACGGACCACAGCCTATCCCAGACCAAAGGGCAAACCGATGAACTGACCGATCACCAGCAGGAACACGGAGGCGCCCAGCATCCCGTCAAAGCGATCCATCAGGCCGCCGTGGCCGGGGATCAGGTTGGAGCTGTCCTTGACGCCCATTTTGCGCTTCATCCCGGATTCCGCGATATCACCCATCTGCGATGCCATTGAAACCGCGATGGAAATCCCCACCAACTGCAGGCTTGCCCCGGTGTTGATGGAAAACAGCAGACCCACCAGCGCGGCACCGGCCCAGCCCGCCGCGGTGCCGGACCAGGTTTTCTTGGGGCTGACCTTGGGCCAGAACTTCGGACCGCCGATGGCGCGCCCGGCGAAATAGCCGACCACATCGGTGGTCACCACAACCACCACCAGCCACAGCAGCCAGCCAAAGCCGTAATCGTCGCGTACCTGCATCAACCCGTAGCCCGCCATCAGGATCATCGCGGTGAAACTGAGATAGATCGTGCGGTGCCGCTCCAGCTGACCGAACCCGATCAGCGCGGGCGCCAGCAGGACCGGCAGGCCAAGGCCCACCGGCAGATAGATCGACACGAGGACAGCCAGACCGGTCAGCGCGCCCAGCTTGAGCGGCAGATAGGCATCGCCGGGGCGCAGCATGGTCACCAATTCCCAGGCCATGACGCCACAGATCAGCGCCACCAGCAGGTGGAACACATGCCCCCCCATCCAGATCCCGATCAGGCCGATCAGCACCATGACGGCCCCGGCCCCCAGCCGTGCTTTCAAATCGGACCATTGGTCGCTGCGATTGGCCATGAGGTATTCCTTCTCCGGTCAAGTCTTGACCGCGCCGAAACGCCGGTCGCGGCCCCCGTAGGCCGCACAAAGGCTGCCGAACTCGGCCTTGGTGAAATCGGGCCAGAGGGTATCAATGAATTCATATTCCGCATAGGCCGATTGCCACAGCAAAAAATTGGAAATCCTGGCCTCGCCGCTGGTGCGGATCACAAGGTCGGGGTCGGGCAAGACGCAGGTATCCAGATACTTCGGCAGGGTTTCCTCATCCACTGCGTCAGGATCCAGCTTGCCCGCTGCCACGTCCTGCGCCAGACGCTGGGTGGCACGGGCAACCTCGTCCCGGCCCCCGTAGTTCAGCGCGATGGTCAGATGCACGCGGGTGTTATGCGCGGTCGCGGCTTCCAGCTCGTTCATCAGCCGGATCAGCTTGTCATCCAGTCGCACCCTGTCCCCGATAAAACGGACCCGCACGCCGAATTCGCTCAAGCTGCGGGTTTCCTTGGAGATATAGCGCCGAAACAGGCTCATCAGCCCCGCGACCTCGACCTGGGTGCGTTTCCAGTTCTCGGTCGAAAAGGCAAAGATCGTCAGGTATTCGACGCCGAAATCGGGACAGGCCTCCACGATCTCGCGCACACGTTTTGCGCCTGCGTGATGGCCGAACAGACGCGGCCTGCCCCGCTGTGTGGCCCAGCGGCCGTTGCCGTCCATGATGATCGCGACATGGCGCGGCCCGCCCGGCGCGATCTTTGGTTCGGTATGGCTGTTGCCCTTGGGAGCGGTTGGCATGACGGGTCTTTCAAGGTGCGTTTCGGTTGGCTCGAACGGTACGCCGCAGGCAGGTGCCCGCAAGAGACCCGGACCGGCAGGGCGCGGAAAAGGGCGCTGGCTCAGACCTGCATGATCTCGCCCTGTTTTGTCTCAAGCGTCTCGTCGATCAGGGCGATATACTTGTTGGTCAGGTCCTGCATCTCGCTTTCCCAGAGCTTCTGGTCATCCTCGGACATGCCGTCTGACTTGGCTTTCTTGATCTGATCCATGCCATCGCGGCGGATGTTGCGGATCGAGACGCGCGCGTGTTCGGCATAGCCGCCCGCGACCTTGGTCAGCTGGGTCCGGCGTTCCTCGTTCAGCTCCGGAATCGGCAGCATGATGATGGTGCCGTTCATCTGCGGATTGATGCCCAGCCCGCTTTCGCGGATGGCCTTTTCCACCTTGTTCACCAGACCCTTGTCCCAGACATTGATCGTCACCATGCGCGGTTCCGGCACGTTGACCGTCCCCACCTGGTTGATCGGCGTCGGGGAGCCATAGGCGTCAACCATCACGGGTTCCAGCATGGAGGCAGAGGCACGCCCGGTCCGCAATGATGCAAATTCGGTTCTCAGCGACGCGATGGCGCCTTTCATGCGCCGCTCAAGATCGTCGGTGTCGAGCATAAAGTCGTCAGACATGGCTTCTCCGGTGGTGGAATGGTCAAATTTCTTGTCGGCCCTGATATAACGTCAACCGCACCGGATTGTATAGATGCACCGGCGGTGCATTGCCCCCGTATTGAAGTGCTGGAAATCGCTCAGAGCTGCTCCATATACCTTTTGTCGTGTGGATCTTGCGCATGTTAAGGTGTTTCAACCTGGCCGGACCACGCAAACGACGTCATTTGAAGCAGATAAGAAGAGTATCATTGAATGGCCGACGGAGAGAAGATTTCAGCCCATCCACTGCCCACCAACGTGGCGGTTGCCGCCATGACGCGCGCGCCCTTTGCGCTGGTGCTGACGAACCCGCAACTGCCCGACAATCCCATTGTCTATGTCAACCGCGCCTTCGAAGAGATGACGGGTTATCACAGCGATGTGGTCCTCGGCCGGAACTGCCGTTTCCTGCAGGGCGATGATACCGATCAGCGCGGGGTGGAGAAACTGCGCGCCGCCATCGAGAACCGGGAGGAAGCCACGGTGATCCTGCGCAATTATCGCGCCGATGGCACCAAGTTCATGAACCGACTGATGGTGGCCCCTCTGAGTGTGAACGAGCATGAGGTGCCTTATTTCATGGGGGTCCAGACCATCTATAATGGTGAGGAGCCCACCGATGAGGACACCCAGGAAGCCCTTGAGGAGATCCAGCACCGGGTGAAGAATCATCTGTCGATGATTGTCGGCATGATCCGCATGCAGGCGCGCGGTGCCAAAACGACCCCGGGCAAGGAGTTCGACACGCTGGCGCGCCGGATCGAGACCCTGCAGCTGCTTTACGAGGAGTTGAGTTCCGCCACCGGTGCGCGCAACTCCGGTCAGGACAAGGTCAATCTGGGTGCCTATCTGACCCGTGTGGCGAATGCGATTGCCTATCTGGATGGCCGGCAGGGCGTGCGGGTGAACATAGATGCGGATGAGGTCAGCGTGCCGGTCAACACCGCCACGCAACTGGGGCTGGTGCTGTCGGAGGTGATGACCAATTCCATGCAACATGCCTTTGATGACCGCGAGGCGGGTCTGGTCGATGTGCGGATCAAGAAACTGAGCGAAGGTCTGCTGCGCCTGCAGGTGGCCGATGACGGCACCGGCATTCCCGAAGGTGTGGAATGGCCCAAAAGCGATTCACTGGGCGGGCGCATCGTGACCCAGCTGGTGCGGGGGCTGAATGCCAGGATCTCGGTGGATCGCGAGATTTCCGGCACCATGATCGTGATCGACATCCCCCGCAATCATACCGTCACGGAGTGAGCGAGGTGGCGGTCGGCAGGGGCGAGGAAAGGCGCAAGCCGGGTATCGCCCGACCTGGAGGGCGTTCCAGACATCTACACGGCTAGGGACATCACATCACGCGGACCCGTTCATGTGATGGCAAAGGTTGCAAAATCGCCCTCCTGGGGGAGGTCGGGCGATACCCGGCTTGCGCCGGGCGGTTGTACCTGACCGAGGTTGCGCGCCAACAGGACGGCTCTGATCCGGGTCAGAAGGACGCGATACTTGAAGATACTCGGCGCGCGTTATCCCTGAACGCGGGTATAGGTGCCCTCACCCGCGAGGATCCCCTTGAACCCGCCCGGTTCGTCCAGCGAAAAGACGATGATCGGCAGGTTGTTGTCCCGTGTCAGCGCAATGGCAGAGGCATCCATCACCGCCAGCCGCTTTTGCAGCACATCGTCATAGCTGACGGTGTCATAGCGCTTGGCATCGGCAAATTTCTTGGGATCCTTGTCATAGACCCCGTCGACGCCGTTCTTGCCCATGAAGATCGCCTCACAGGCCATTTCATTGGCCCGCAGGGCCGCAGCGGTATCGGTTGTGAAATAGGGGTTGCCGGTGCCCGCGGCAAAGATGCAGACCCGCTTTTTCTCAAGGTGGCGCACCGCGCGGCGGCGGATATAGGGTTCGGCCACCTCGTTCATGGTGATCGCGGAAATCACCCGCGTGTGAATGCCCAGACTTTCCAGCGAAGATTGCATCGCCAGCGCATTCATCACCGTGGCGAGCATCCCCATGTAATCCGCTGTCGTCCGTTCCATCCCCTGGGCAGAGCCTTGCAGCCCGCGAAAGATGTTGCCGCCGCCGATGACCATGCAGATCTCGACCCCCAGACTATGCACGCTTTGCACTTCATGGGCGATCCGTTCGACGGTGGGCGGATGCAGGCCGAAACCCTGATCCCCCATCAGCGCCTCACCGGATATCTTCAGCATCACACGTTTGAAAGTGACGTTGGACGCGTCTCGGGACATGTGCGGAACCTTTCGGGAGGGCTGGATTCATTGTCGGTTTAACTTTTGCGCAAAATGTCGCAAATGGAGGCAAGGTTCAATGCACGGCGGAAAGGTTCAGACAAGAAATGTCCTTTACCGAAGTTTTACGCGGCTTGTCGCCGGAAATGCCGGTGCTGATCGCAGGCCCCACCGCAAGCGGCAAATCGGCTTTGGCCCTTGAAATCGCGCGGGATCAGGGCGGTGTCATCGTGAATGCGGATGCCAGCCAGGTCTATGAATGCTGGCGCGTGATCACCGCGCGCCCCAGTGCAGAGGAAGAGGCCGCGGCCCCGCATCTGCTTTATGGCCACATCACCGCGACGCAACCCTATTCGACGGGTCATTGGCTGCGCGAGGTTGCGGACATCCTGAAGGCCGGGCAGCGGGTGATCATTACCGGCGGCACCGGGCTATATTTCAAGGCGCTCACGGAGGGACTGGCCGATATTCCGGCCACGCCGGAGGAGGTCCGGCATCAGGCCGACGGCATGGAACTGGACCATCTGCTTGCGGGCATCGACGCGCAGACCGCCGCCGGAATTGACACTGCGAACCGCGCGCGCGTGCAACGGGCCTGGGAAGTGCAGCAGGCCACGGGCCGGGGGCTGGCCCATTGGCAGGCGCAGACCGGCGCGCCGCTGCTGCCTGCAGCGCAGGCCCGCCGGATCGTCTTTGACGTGGAGCGCGACTGGCTGAACGCCCGGATCGCGCGGCGTTTCGACCAGATGATCGCGCAGGGCGCGCTGGAAGAGGTCCGCCGCGTCGCGCCAGCCTATGACCCCGCCCTGCCCGCGCACCGCGCCATAGGCGTGCCGGAACTGATGGCACATCTGGAAGGCGCAGTGACGCTGGATCAGGCCCGCGAACGCGCGGTGATCGCCACCCGGCAATTTGCCAAACGTCAGCGGACATGGATGCGGTCGAAAATGGCGGATTGGCACCGGTTGACCCCGCAATAACCTGCGCAGTTTACTTTTTTCAACTTTCTGACAGGGTAACTGGGTGTAAACTGCGGTTGAATCGGATCATATGCGACCATATCCATGAGCTTTTCCCTGTCCGACATCAAGGTGATGACCCTGCCCCAGCTCACCGGCGGGCAGGACTGGCGGCTGCTGCTGGCGCAGGACCGTCCACACCACCTGCTGATCTGGATCACGCGGGGACAGGGCCGTGCGCTGCTGGACGGGCAGCGCCGTGGCGTGGGCACGCACAACGCGCTCTGGGTGCCGCAGGGGTCGCTCTTTGCGCTGGACCTGGGGCGTCAGGGCATGGCCCAGGCGGTGATCGTACCGCCCGGCACCCCGCTGCGCCTGCCGGAAATGCCGCGCCACCTGCGGATCCGCGACGTGGCGGTGCAATCCGAACTCAGCGGCCTGATCGAAGCGGCCGCCCGCGAACTGCAAAAGGACCGCCCCCTGTCCCAGGACGCGGCAGAGGCCCATGCCGCGCTGATCTCTGTCTGGCTGCGCCGACAGATCATGCTGGAGGAACATGTGCCCCCGCGCCGCAATGCGGCGGCCCGGCTGAGCAAGCTATATTGCGATCAGCTGCCGCAGCGCTTCCGCAGCGGGGCATCGATGGCGGAGTATGCGGCAACCCTGGGGGTCACCGCCACCCATCTGACCCGGGCGGTCAAGGCTGCAACCGGCAAGACAGCAGCGGACCTGCTGACCGAACGGGTCCTGGCAGAGGCCCGTCATCTGCTGATCGAAACCCGCCATCCCGCGCAGGACATCGCGCGCCACCTCGGTTTCGGCTCTGCCGCCTATTTCACCCGTTTCATGCAACAGCATACCGGCCAGCCGCCCAGCAAACTGCGCGGAGCCGCCCGCTAAAGCGTCCGGCCTTGACCTGAATCATCCTGTGACACGAATGTCCCGAGAACGTCGCAGGCGCGGCAGGGTATTCGTGTCGCAAGTTCAAGGTCGGGCGCTCTAGGCTCTGGACCCTGGAAGTTGCATTGGCCCGGTTCCACAGTTGCATTGGCCCGGTTCCACGCGCCGCACGGGTCGCTTTTGGGAAAGTTGCATGTCGCAAAAAGACCATCAAGAGGCGGAAGATGACATTGACCTTTGGGGCAGCTTCATGCGTTCATAGCAGTCATCAAATGTGCGCAAGACACATGCAAGACGGTGGGCAATGCCGTGCCGCGCAAGGGGATGACCAAGAGCTTTTGCATCCCGCCGCGCCGCTGCATCGCCCGTCCTGAACACTCGAAAGGCCCGAAGGCCAAACCAAAAACCGGTGGGCAAACCCGCCGCGCCACCAACAGGGGCATTGAATGGGACTATTTATTCTGCGTCGGCTGGGCGTGATGATTCTGACGGCATTGTGCCTGACGTTCATCGTGTTCTGGCTGACCAATCTCTATCCAAACCTTGAAAAACTCGCAAAGACGCAGGGCAACTTCCGGATGTCGGACGAAGCCGTGGCGTCCTATCTTGGCGACCGGGGCTATCTGCAACCGATGCCGGTGAAATTCGGACAATGGCTGGGTGTGATGCCCGGCTGGGTGACCGAGAAACCGGACGGCAAGACCTTCGGGCGCTGTTTCTCGGCCAGTATGCCCGAGATCGACCGTCCGACCCGCTGCGGCATCCTGCAGGGTGACTGGGGATTCTCCACCGTCTTCAAGGAGCCGGTGGGCGGCACGGTGCTGACCCGTCTGGCGCTGACCGGCAAGCTGATGCTCTGCGTGCTGCTGCTGATGGTGCCCTCTGCGCTGCTGGTCGGGGTGCTGGCCGGGATGCGGGAAGGATCGAAACTGGACCGGTCCCTGTCGACCTTTTCCATCGCCACCACGGCGACGCCTGAATATGTCTCGGGCGTGATCTTTATCGCGGTGCTGGCCTCTTCCAAGTTCGGGGTGTCACCCCTGCTGAACGACTGGGGACTGATCGAAAGCAAGACCCTGTTCCTCGGCTCCGCCACCTCTGCCATGGCGGATGCGACCTTCTGGAACTTCTTCCTGCCGGTGCTCACGATCTCGCTTTACGGTATGGGTTATATCGCCCGGATGACACGCGCCTCGATGACCGAGGTGATGACGGCGCAATATATCCGGACGGCGCGGCTCAAGGGCGTGAAATTCTCGGATATCGTGTTGAAACATGCGCTGCGCAACGCGTTGATCGCGCCTTTCACCGTGATCATGCTGCAGATCCCCTGGCTGCTGAACGGCGTGGTGATCGTGGAGACCCTGTTCAACTACAAGGGTTTCGGCTGGTTGCTGGTGCAGGCGGCGGGCAACAACGACATTGAACTGCTGCTGGCGGTCTCGGTTGTCTCGGTTGCGGTGGTGCTGCTGACCCAGCTCATTTCCGACATCGGGTATGTCTATCTCAACCCGCGCATCCGCATCGCCTGAAGGAGCTTTGACATGGAACCATTGACATGGACGGGCTCGCTTTCGGGGCTCAATATCATCTTCTACCTTCTGGTCGGGCTGCTGGCACTGGCGATTGTCGTGCAGATCCTCGCCTCCTTCGTGCCGGACAGTTCCGCGCGGGCGATCAGCGCGGATGGCACGCTGGCAGGCAGCACCGGACTGGCGGGATTCATCAACCAGATCATCGGCTGGCTGTTCTACGCGGTGGTCGGGCTGATCCTGATCTACCTGATCGGCGGCATCTTCATGGGGCCTGCGGCGGGGATATTCGGCGCCATGGCGCAGCAGATGATCCCGGTCTGGATCGCGCTGATCGTCACCTTTGCGCTGTCGGTCACCTACAAGCGCAAGCTGGGGCTTTACGGCAAGCTCTTTGACAGCACCGTGGGCATGATCGGCTTTGCCATCGTGATGTTCTGGGTCTTTACCGGCATTCTGGGCGGCGGCTTTGACCTGCTGGTCACCCATGACAGCCTCAGCCAGGTCTCCGGCATGAAGAACAAACTGCCCGGCACACCGCTGGCGCGGGCCGGCGAAGGGGAATATCCCTGGTTCCTGCTGGGCGGCGACAACCTGGCGCGGGACGTGTTCTCGCGGCTGATCAAAGGCTCCTGGGTGGTGGTCAAGATCGCGCCCTTTGCGACGCTCTTTGCCTTCATGGTTGGGATCACCCTGGGCCTGCCCGCAGGCTATTACGGTGGCAAGCTGGACACGCTCCTGAGCTTCCTGGCCAATCTGATCCTGGCCTTCCCGGTAATCCTGCTGTTCTACCTGCTGGTGACGCCGGAAATCGTGCTGACAGGCATCCCCAACTACATGGCGCTGTTCCTGTTTGTCTTTCCGCTGATCTTCCTCGCGATCCTGCTGAACTCGCGCTTCTACACGCAGCCCACGTTCCGCACACCGCTGCTGATCGTCGTACTGGGGCTTGGTGCCTGGCTCTACCTCGCGCTGGTGTCCAGCGACGGCACCATCGTCGAAACGCCGACCTATGTGATACCGGGGCTGCCTGCCTTCCTTGATCCTTTCGATCTGGGGCCGGGCATCCTGGTGGTCTTTGTCTCTGTCGTCTTTGTGAACGCGCCCACGGTCTTCCGGATCGTGCGGGGCCTCGCGCTGGACATCAAGACGCGGGACTATGTGGCGGCGGCGCAGACCCGGGGCGAAGGGCCGTGGTACATCATGCTGTGGGAAATCCTGCCCAATGCGCGCGGGCCGCTGATCGTCGATTTCTGCCTGCGCATCGGCTACACCACGATCCTTCTGGGCACGCTGGGCTTCTTTGGCCTGGGGCTGGAATCGGAAAGCCCGGACTGGGGCAGCACGATCAACGCCGGACGGCGGCTGCTGTCGCTTTACCCCCATGCGGCGATTGCCCCTGCGCTGGCCTTGCTGACGCTGGTGCTGGGTCTGAACCTGCTGGCGGATGGCTTGCGTGAGGAATCCCTGAGGGATTGATCCAGACGAGAGTTCCGGGGGTGCTACCCCCGGACCCCCGGGAATATTTATGGCCAAAAAGAGCGACAAGGGTTTCTCTGGTTCGGCCGCTCCAACAAGGAGAGACAAGAATGGTAAAAGAAAAGTATGACGGGCCGATCCTTGAGATCGACAAGCTGTCGATTTCGTTCTTTACCCGGTTGCGGGAAATTCCCGCCGTGATGGATTTCTCTGCCTCGGTGATGCCGGGCGAAGCGCTGGGCCTCGTGGGTGAATCCGGTTGCGGCAAATCCACCGTGGCGCTGGGGGTGATGCAGGACCTGGGCAAGAACGGGCGCATCGTCGGCGGGTCGATCAAGTTCAAGGGCCGCGACCTGGGCGAGATGAGCGATGACGAGCTGCGCGACATCCGCGGCAGCGAGATTGCGATGATCTATCAGGAACCCATGGCATCGCTGAACCCCGCCATGCGGATCGGCAAGCAGCTGATGGAAGTGCCGATGATCCATGCGGGCATGTCCGAGAAGGACGCCTATCAACGCGCATTGCAGGTGGTCACGGATGTGAAGCTGCCGGACCCCGAGCGCATCCTCAAGGCCTATCCGCACCAGCTGTCGGGCGGTCAGCAGCAGCGCATCGTGATCGCGATGGCGCTGATGTCGGAGCCGTCGCTGTTGATCCTGGACGAACCGACCACGGCGCTTGACGTGACCGTCGAGGCGGCGGTGGTCGAACTGGTCAAGGATCTGGGCAAGAAATACGGCACCTCGATGCTGTTCATCAGCCACAACCTTGGTCTGGTGCTGGAGACCTGCGACCGCATCTGCGTGATGTATTCCGGCGAGGCGGTGGAACGGGGCAGCATCGAGGATGTCTTTGACGAGATGCAGCACCCCTATACCCAGGCGCTGTTCCGCTCGATCCCCCTGCCCGGCGCCGACAAGAACGCGCGGCCATTGATCGCCATTCCCGGCAACTTTCCCCTGCCCCATGAACGCCCGCCGGGCTGCAATTTCGGCCCGCGCTGCGACTATTTCGAGGCCGGACGCTGCGATCAGGGGGTGATCCCGATGTCGGTGATCGGCGGCGAGGACCGGCACCACACGCGCTGCGTCAAATATCAGGAGATCGACTGGAACGCGCCGCTGCAACTGGCCGAGACCAAGACCAAGGGCGAGGTCGGTGATGTGGTCCTGAAAATGGACAAGCTCAAGAAATACTACAAGGTGGCGGCCAGCGCCATGTTTGGCGGCGGCGACACCAAGGTGGTGAAAGCCAATGAGGAATTGTCATTCGAGGCGCGCGAGAGCGAGACGCTGGCGATCGTGGGCGAATCCGGCTGCGGCAAATCCACCTTTGCCAAGGTGCTGATGGGGCTGGAGACCGCCACCGAGGGCCAGATCCTGCTGGACAACCAGAACATCGGCGACGTGCCCATCGAGAAACGCAGCACAAAGAACGTGGCGGATGTGCAGATGGTGTTCCAGAACCCGTTCGACACACTGAACCCCTCGATGACGGTGGGGCGGCAGATCGTGCGGGCGCTGGAAATCTTCCGCATCGGCAAGAACGAAAAGGACCGCTGGCAGCGGATGCTGGAACTGCTGGACCTGGTGAAACTGCCGCGTGAATTCGCGACCCGGATGCCGCGCCAGCTCTCCGGTGGCCAGAAACAGCGCGTCGGCATTGCCCGGGCCTTTGCCGGGGATGCGCGGATCGTGGTGGCGGATGAACCGGTCTCGGCGCTGGACGTATCGGTTCAGGCTGCGGTGACCGACCTGCTGATGGAAATCCAGCGCCAGCACAAGACGACGCTGCTTTTCATCAGCCACGACCTGAGCATCGTGCGCTATCTCAGCGACCGGGTGATGGTGATGTACCTGGGCCATGTTGTCGAACTGGGCAGCACGGATCAGGTGTTCTCGCCCCCCTATCACCCCTATACCGAGGCGCTGCTGTCGGCGGTGCCGATTGCGGATACAAGGGTCAAGAAAAAGCACATCGTGCTTGAGGGCGACATCCCCTCGGCGATGAACCCGCCGCCCGGCTGCCCCTTCCAGACCCGGTGCCGCTGGAAATCCCAGGTGCCCGGCAACCTGTGTGAAAAGGAAGTGCCGCCACAGCGGACAATGGCAGAGGGCCACCAGATCAAATGCCACCTGTCGGACGCCCAGTTCAACGAGATGGAACCGGTGATCGAAATCACCGTGGCCGCCGAATAATGCGTTTCGGGGAATGGTTGAAGCACAGGCATCGCAAATGTCCTGAGAACGCGAAGCGTGGCAAGGTAGTTGCGTTTCAACATTTTCCCTTAGGCTCTGGACCCATTAATTCTATATGCTCAGTTTGACAGATTTTTTCGCAGACTAGGAAAATCTGCGCAAGAATAGTGGTTCTATTTCAAGCAGATGTGACGCCTCCTCTCGGGACATTGCTGCGCAATGCCCTGCCGGGCAATGGGCTGCGGGAAAATCCGTCAAACCCGTCACGCCAAAGGCGTGCCAACATGACACGGCGCTCCTTCGGAGCGACGGGCGGCGATTTCACTTCATTTCAACGTCTTGGGCCGCTTGCAAATAGAACCTACCACTGCCCGGCAGTGCATTTGCATGGCAAATGTCACGAGAGGGGATTGGCTGCACGTCCCAAACCTTTGAAATTTCGTGAAATCGCCGCTGAGCATGTAGAATTAATGAGTCCAGAGCCTAACGCGCCCGCAGAAAAAGAGCGCGCACCGGGGGAAGCGGTGCGCGCCCGAGGCCGAAAAAGACCTCTGATCAGACCGGCGGGGGACAGGCTGCCGGACTGAGGGGGGTGGTGTCGTCAGCGCGTGACGGTGTCGCCGCCGGTGTTCACATTGCCAAGCTCTTCGGCAACGCGGTCGGCGAAGGCCCCGATCATCACGGTGTAGAAATCATCGGTCGAGGGCTGGATCACATATGTGCCCTCGGGCGCTTGCGTGTCAGCGGAAAGCGCCGCGATGCTGACCGGGAAGGACCGGCTGCCAGTGCTGCTGCTATCATCCGACTCGATGGAGACAACGCCTTCCAGTTCGTTGAATTCACCCGCATCGTTCAGCATCGTGTTGCCGTTCAGCGAAACCTTGCGCAGCTCAACCTTGATCCGGCTGTCGGCGGCATCCGATGAGGTCGGGACGCGTTCGGCGATGGCTTCCTGAAGGTCCGTCGTGATGTCAGGGAACTTCTCGGCCGCATTGGCGTCTGTCGCGGCGGCATAGGTGGTGCCAACGTCAATGGAAGAGATCGGCGGCAGGTCCGCAGCATTGGCATAACTTGTCAGGGCCAGCAGGCTGACACCAGCGGCCAGGCCCAGCTTTTTCAGATTATTGAACATCTTGTGCTCCTCATGTTTTGCGCAGTGCAGGGCGGATGATCCGAACCTGCGGCGCTCTGAGCAGACAACACCCCCGCGTATGGAAAGGTTCCCCCGGGTGGCGGATCCTTGCCGTATCACATCAAATTTAGTTAGATTTCCCCTTGGAAACAGCGGCTTACTGTCCGAAGATGACCTTCACGTAATTCCGTGTCTCGGCGTAGGGTGGGACGCCGCCGTATTTCTGCACCGCAGCAGGACCGGCGTTATAGGCCGCCAGCGCAAGCCGCCAGTCCCCGAAGGTGCTGTATTGCTGCTTGAGATACCGCGCGCCGCCTTCGAGGTTCTGCGCCGGATCGGAAGGGTCCACCCGCAACAGCGCTGCCGTGCCCGGCATCAACTGCGCCAGCCCAAGTGCGCCCTTGTGCGACACCGCCTGGTGGTTCCAGCCGCTTTCCTGCTGTACCAGCCGCAGGAACAAATCAACCGGCACACCATGGCGTGTCGCCGCTTCGCGCGCGACCACCAGGAACTGGCCCTTGTATTTGCCGTTGTATTTCGGCGTGTCCCATTTTGTCGGGGTGTTGACGGTGGGCGGCTGCAACCGGACCGAAGCGGAATATTGCTTGGCCGCCCGGTTATCGAGCAGGTTCTTTTGCGATTTGAAAAGCGCGCGGCGGTTGCTGGATGAGAAAACATCCGCATCCGCGGCGGGCGTGCTGCCAATAACAAGGCTGGCTGCACCAAGGGCCGCCACAAATATCGTTCTGCGCATTCCCCGCGCTCCCGCCTGTTTGTTTTGGGCACCCTATACCAAACCGGGCCCATGGCACCAGACCCCGATTCACGGGATATCGGGGGCCCCAGAGACGGAAACCTGATGTTAACCATGATCCAGCCAGTTTATAAGCGACCAACGGCCCCTTGCGGATTCGCAATCGGGCGTGCGACACAAGCTGCGACAATAAAGGGGGCAATATGGCCGGCTCAGTGAACAAAGTGATCCTTATCGGTAACCTGGGGCGCGATCCCGAAGTGCGATCGTTCCAGAACGGTGGCAAGGTCTGCAACCTGCGGATCGCCACATCGGAAACCTGGAAGGACCGCAGTACCGGCGAGCGCCGCGAAAAGACCGAATGGCATTCGGTGGCCATCTTTCAGGAAGGTTTGGTGCGCATCGCTGAGCAATACCTGAAAAAAGGCTCAAAAGTGTATATCGAAGGCCAGTTGCAGACCCGCAAATGGCAGGACCAGTCGGGCCAGGACCGCTATTCCACCGAAGTTGTCCTGCAAGGTTTCGGCGGCACGCTGACCATGCTGGACGGTCGCGACGGCGGCGGTTCAGGCGGCGGATATGGCGGTGGCGGTTCCTCCTCTGGCGGGGATTACGGCGGCTATGACGGCGGCGGTTACGACAGCGGCCCATCCTCCGGCGGCGGCAGCGGCAGCGGCGGTGGTGGTGGCGGTTCGCGCGACCTGGACGACGAAATCCCGTTCTGATGACAGATGCCGTTGTCCGCATGCTGGATCGGGCGGACGCGGCGCAGGCTCTGACGCTTTACAATGAACTGACCGTCGGGCCCAAGGCATCGGACCCGGCGGCATTCGGGCCGGTTATCGACCATCCCGGCACGCAGGTGCTGGGCGCCTTTGCGGAGGACCGGCTGGTGGCAATGGCAACCCTGCATCTGCTGCCCAATGTGGTCTGGAACGCCCGGCCCTATGCGCTGGTCGAGAATGTGGTGACCCTTGCCGCCTGTCAGGGGCAAGGGTTCGGCCGCAAGGTCATGGCGTCGGTGATCGACACCGCCTGGGCCGCAAATGCCTATAAGATCATGCTGTTGACGGGTGTCGGGCGCGATGCGGTGGGCTTCTATGAAGCCTGCGGTTTTTCCGCCGAGGGCAAGACGGCGATGGTATTGCGCCGACCTTAACGTCCCGACTTATCGGGCCGCCAGCGCATCTTGCAAAAGTGCGAGCACCTTGTCACGCGGCACGTCACTGGTGACAAAAGCATCACCGATCCCGCGCGCCAGAACAAAGTGCAGCTTGCCGTCCATCACCTTCTTGTCCTGCCCCATCAGGTCCAGCAGCGCTTCGGCCCCCGGCAGATCGCCGTCGATATCGGACAGGTCCGTCTTCATCCCCATCGCCTTGAGATGCGCGCGCACCCGGCTGGGATCTTCCTGCGGGCAAAGGCCCAGCCGTGCGGAGAGTTCGAAGGCCATGGCACAGCCGATCGCGACCCCCTCGCCATGCATCAGCCGGTTGCCATAGCCGGTCGCGGCCTCCAGCGCATGACAGAAGGTATGGCCAAGGTTCAGCAGCGCCCGGTCGCCCTGCTCCGTCTCGTCGCGGATGACGATATCGGCCTTCATCTGCACCGAACGGCGCACGGCGGTCACGCGGCCTGCGCCGTCGCCACGGGCAAGGTCTGGTCCCTGCGCCTCCAGCCAGCTGAAGAAATCCGCATCCCCCAGCAGGCCGTATTTCACGACCTCGCCATAACCGGCCAGGAAATCGCGGGGGGTCAGCGTGTCCAGCAGGGCGGTATCGGCCAGCACCAGCGCCGGCTGGTGAAACGCGCCGACAAGGTTCTTGCCATGGGTAGTGTTGATCCCGGTCTTGCCCCCCACCGAACTGTCCACCTGCGACAGCAGCGAGGTAGGAATCTGCACAAAGCGCACCCCGCGCCGCAGGATGGCAGCGGCAAAACCCACCAGATCGCCGATCACCCCACCGCCGAATGCAATCACGACATCGCGCCGCTCGACCTTCTGGGTCAGCAGCCATTCGGTGCAGCGGATCAGGTTGTCCCAGTTCTTGGTCCCCTCGCCCGGCGGCAGTTGCAGCGCCTCCATCGTGATGCCCTGCGCCGCAAGACCGGCCCGCAGGCTATCCAGATGCAGCCCCGCCACCGTTTCATCCGAGATCACCGTGACATGCGGCCGCCCCAGCAGCGGCGCGATCATCGCACCGGCCTCCTGCAGCAGGCCCGGCCCGATCACAACGTCATAGGCCCGCCCCGGAAGGGCAACATTCACGGTCTCACGCATCTTTATTCTCCAGGACATCGGGTTGTTCGGCCAGGGCCGCGATCACCCGCGACGCCATCGCTTCGATACTAAACGACGGCTGGCAAATGACTGAAATATCGGCCTTTTCATAGACAGGGACCCGCGCACGATAGATTTCGGCCAGGGTTGCATAGGGGTTTGGCGTGCGCAAAAGCGGGCGGCTTTCCTTGTGGCGCACGCGCTGCCAGAGCAGGGGCAGATCCGCATTCAGCCAGAGCGACACACCGTCCCGCGAGATCATGTCGCGGTTGCTTTCCGCCAGGAACGCCCCGCCGCCGGTGGAGAGGATGCAGCGCTCCTGCTTGAGCAACCGCGCGATCACCTCGGATTCGCGCTTGCGAAAGAACGCCTCTCCGTCGCGTTGGAAAATCTCGGGCACGCTGAGGTTGGCTGCGGCCTCGATCTCCGCATCGCTGTCGAGGAAGGGCACACCAAGACGCGCGGCAACCGCACGGCCCACGGCCGTCTTGCCCGCGCCCATCATTCCCACCAGAACAACTGTCTTGTTCAGACGATACCCCTGATGTTTCCCTTCGCCGTCGGCCATGGTTTGCTCAATTCCGCTCATTATGCCTTGAATGACGTGATCTTGTCGAAAAGGCCATATATAGATTGCATAACAAATCGGAAACCGAGCAGGCAGAATTCATGGGCAGATTGATCAAGTTTTTGATATTCCTACTAACTATCGGATTTATCGGGCTGGCTGGCTATGCCTACATCGGTCCGTTCTTCGGCGCGGAGTTCGCACCACCTCAGGTAGAAATGCGTGAACCTGTCACTCTTTCCGGGCAATAGGCTCATGATGGCGGAAATTAGGCAATCGCGTACCCTTGGTGCGCTGCTTTTTTGTGCGGCGGTTGCCACGGGTCCGGCTGCGGCCCAGACACAGGCGCAGGCGCAGGAATTGCCGCTGTCGGTGATTGACTGGCTCGGCACCCAGGCCACGCCGCAACCTGCGGCGCGCCGTCAGCCCAACAAGGCCAACCCGAACGAAGCGCCGGTGGCCAAAACCGCGCTGCCGCCCAAGGTCACGGTCTCACCCCTGGGCGTGGGCTCGCCCCGGGCCATCGGGCTGGTGCCAAACACGGTGACCGGCCTGCCGCAAAATCTCTGGCTGGGCAGCACCGCGAAAGACCTGATCGACCAGATCGAAGACTTGCCGGAACTGCGCCTGCCCGCGGCGCAATCCCTGCTCTATACCGTTCTGCTGGCCGAAGCCTTTGCGCCGCAGGGCGATGCCCAGGCAGGCAATGAGCTGGCCCTTGCCCGGGTGCGCAAACTGCTGCGTCTGGGCGCGCTGGACCCTGCCCTGTCGCTGATCGAACAGGCCGGTGTGACCACCTCTCCGGAACATTTCGACCTCTGGATGGACATCAGCCTGCTGACCGGAACCGAGGACCGCGCCTGTGACGTGCTGGGCCAGTCGCCCCATCTGACACGCAACTATGGCACACGCATCTTTTGTGCCGCCCGCGCAAGCAACTGGGACAATGCCGCGCTGACCTTTGGCTCTGCGCAGGCACTTGAACTGCTGCCGCAGGAACAGCTTGCCCTGCTGGACCGGTTCCTGCACCCGGAGTCCTTTGAAGGCATGCCACCCCTGCCGACCCCGCGCGGCATGGACCCGCTGAGCTTTCGGTTGTTTGAAACCATTGGTGAGCCGATGCCCACCGGCACCCTGCCCCGACCCTATGCGGTGGCCGATCTGCGCGATATCGCCGGATGGAAGGCGCAGCTTGAAGCGGCAGAGCGTCTGACCCGCGCCGGTGCGCTGCCCGACAACCGGCTGCTGGGTCTCTATACCGACCGCGCGCCTGCCGCCTCCGGCGGGGTCTGGGACCGCGTCCGCGACCTGCAACGGTTCGAGACCGCCCTGGCCACCGGCAGCCCCGATGCGGTGACCAAGACATTGCCGGCGGTCTGGATCGGCATGCAGGAAGCCGGGCTTGAGGTCGCATTTGCAACCCTCTTTGCCGAGGACCTGTCCAGGATCGCCCTCGAAGGGCGCGCCGCACGGATCGCATTCGACATCTGCATGTTGTCCCCGATGTATGAGGCCGCAGCGGCCGACCCCTCCAGGGACATTGCCAATACCGCCCTGCTGCGCGCCATCGCGCGCGGCGAGGCCCCGGCCACCAGGCCGGAAGGTGCCCTGCCCGGTGCCATCCATGATGCCTTCAAGGGCGCGCCGCCACGCGAAAATCTGGTGGGTGCGGCACGTGACAACCGTCTGGGCGAAGTGATCCTTCAGGTCCTTGCCATGTTGCAAAAGGGCGCGCAGGGCGACACCACCGCAATGCGCGATGCGCTGGCCACCCTGCGGGCGCTGGGGCTGGAAGACACCGCCCGGCGCGCCGCCCTCCAATCCCTCCTGCTGGAGCGTTGAGCCGATGCAAACGCCGACCTTTCACTGGATTTCAACCTTTCTGGAAGCGCAGGCCGCCGAATTGGGCGCTGCCACCAACACCCAGCTGGCCTATGGCCGCGACCTCAAGGACTTCGACGGTTATCTGGCCCGCAAGGGGCTTGATTTCGCCTCTGCGACACGCGGCTCGGTGGAAGATTATCTGGTCCATTGCGATGCGCAGGGGCTGGCCAAATCCACCCGCGCGCGGCGGCTGTCGGCGATCAAGCAACTTTACCGCTTTGCCTTTGAGGAAGGGCTGCGCAGCGACAATCCGGCGATCCAGATTTCCGGCCCCGGCCAGGACAAGCGCCTGCCCAAGATCCTGAGCGAAGCGGAGGTCGATGCCTTGCTGGAGGCGGCGCGCGCCTCTGGCCGGTCGCAGTCCGACCAATGCCGCAACACCTGCCTGATGGAGCTGCTTTATGCCACCGGCATGCGGGTCAGCGAGTTGGTCAGCCTGCCGATTGCCGCCACCCGTGGCGATCCGCGCCTGCTGCTGATCATGGGCAAGGGCGGCAAGGAACGCATGGTGCCGCTGTCTCCGCCTGCCCGCACGGCGCTGGCCGAATGGCTGGTGCTGCGCGACAGGCTGGACGAAGAGGCACGCGCCAAACGGCTGCCGACCTCGCGGTTCCTGTTCCCCTCGCGCGGCAAGCTGGGCCATCTGACCCGGCACCGGTTCTACCTGCTGATCAAGGAATTCGCGGTCGCGGGCGGCGTGAACCCGGCCAAGGTCACGCCGCATACCCTGCGTCATGCCTTTGCCACGCATCTGCTGGCCAATGGTGCCGACCTGCGCGCGATCCAGACCATGCTGGGCCATGCCGATGTCGCCACCACCGAAATCTATACCCATGTGCTGGAAGAACGCCTGTCGGAACTGGTGCTGGAGCATCACCCGCTGGCGAAGGACGGCACGCGCAAGGCACTGGGCAAGATATCTTCGGACGGCCAATAGCCGGTCAGCAGCGCGCGGTCATAGCCCTGGGTCAGACCGGCGGCCTGCATCCGCGCGGCTTCTCCCTCCGCGTCATAGCGCAGGCGGTGCAGCGTCACCTCGCCCCCGTCCAGCACCCCATAGCGCGTCATCTGCACCCCGTCATGGGGCGGCATGCCGATCACGCCCGGGTTGATCCAGCGGCCCCGTGGCGTGTCGCGGATGAAAGGCAGGCCGCAATGTCCGCTGATGATGTGATCAAGCGGCCCCACCACCTCCTCTGCCGCGCGCCATTCTTCGGCAAGGACCTCGGCGGGGCTGGTCGGCCAGACAAAACGCGCCACATCCGTCACACCGCCGTGGATCACGCCATAGCGCGCGCCCTGATGGTGAAAGGTGATAATGTCCGGCAGCGTCGCCATCCAGGCGCGCTGTGCAGGTGCAACACGGGCCGCGGCAAAGGCGTACCAGTCGGCAGCCAGCAGATCACAGGTCGTGCCCGCCTCGAACCCGCAGCCGCAATCGGCGGCGCCGGCGGCCAGTTGCTGCTCGCAATTGCCTGCAGCCACAGCGATTTCCGCCTCCCGGATCACCTCGATGGTCTCAAACGGGGCCGCGCAATAGGCCACCATGTCCCCGGTGCAGATCATCTGCGCCCCGGCAATGCCCCGCTCCCGTGCTGCGCTTTGCAGGGCCTGCGTGGCGTTCAGATTGGAACAGGGTCCGCCAAACAGCATCAGCGCGCCGTTCCGCTCTCCCAGGTTCTGATGGCGTTTATTGCCCAATCTTGCCTCCTGCCCTTGAATGGGGCATGGCGGATCATCATAGTCCGACAGACACATCATATGGATACCAACCGAAATGGAAACCGGCACGACTTTGTTCGATGGCGCATTCTGGATCAGCTGCAGCATCATTCTGCTCCTCCTTGTTCTTTCGGGGTTCTTTTCGGGGTCCGAGACGGCGCTGACCGCCGCCTCGCGCGGAAAGCTGCGGGCACAGGCAGACAAGGGATCGCGCGGCGCGGAACGGGCGCTGAAAATCACGGAAGACAATGAAAGGCTGATCGGTTCTGTCCTGCTGGGCAACAACCTGGTCAACATCCTGGCGGCCTCTCTGGCCACCGCGCTCTTCACCCGGTTGTTCGGGGAAAGCGGCGTGGCGCTGGCCACGCTGGTGATGACCCTGCTGGTGCTGGTCTTTTCCGAGGTGCTGCCCAAGACCTATGCGATCACCAACGCCGAAACCGCCGCCGCGCTGGTGTCGCGCCCGATCGCGCTGGTGGTGCTGGTGTTTTCGCCGGTGGTCTCTGCGGTGCGCTTCTTTGTGCGCGGGGTGCTGCGGCTTTTGGGGGTGACGGTGGATCCCGACAGCAACATCCTTGCGGTGCGCGAGGAAATCGCGGGCGCATTGCAGCTGGGCCATTCCGAAGGGGTGGTCGAAAAGGAAGACCGCGACCGTATCCTGGGCGCGCTCGACCTGCGCGAGCGGGCGGTGGAAGAGATCATGCTGCACCGTTCAGGGATCGAGATGATCGACGCGGACATGCCGCCGCAGGAAATCCTCCAGCAATGTCTGGAATCCAACCACACCCGTCTGCCCGTCTATCGCGACGATCAGGAGAACATCATCGGCGTGATCCATGCCAAGGACCTGCTGCGCGCGATGTACAAATTGATCGGCGGGCCCGACGGCGATGCATCGGCGCTGAAGAACTTCGATGTCTCCACCGTGGCGATGAAACCCTATTTCGTGCCCGAAACCTCGACCCTGGACGAACAGATGCGCCAGTTCCTGCGCCGCCGCACGCATTTTGCGCTGGTGGTGGATGAATATGGCTCGCTTCAGGGGCTGATCACGCTGGAGGATATTCTGGAAGAGATCGTGGGCGAGATCACCGATGAATTCGACCCCGACGGCGAACATCTGCTGGCCCCGGGCGAGGACGGTCACTACTACGTCGATGGCGCCATGACGATCCGCGACCTGAACCGCGCCACCGACTGGTCCCTGCCCGATGACGAGGCGAATACGCTGGCAGGGCTGGTGATCCACGAGGCGCAGATGATCCCGACGCCGGGTCAGGTGTTTTCCTTCCACGGATTCCGCTTTGAAGTGATGGCGCGCGACGGCAACCGGATCACGCAGCTCAAGATCAGGCCGTTGTAAGGCCCCGATCGGCGGCATTTGGATATTGGCGGCGGATGAGCCTTGCCCCTGCCGCAGAACGCTATAGGTCTGCACCCGTGAGTCTAGGGACGGGCACAATGACCATATCGGGCAACTTCTTGAGGCGGATATGCGGCGGCGGCGAAAAGCGCTGCGCGATCCTGCCCGGAGCGGTGCAGATGGCCGGCCTTGCCCGGACCACAGCGGCATGAGCGATCCGCAATCCCCCGGGCCGCGCGATTTTTCGCTGCTGCAACTTTTGCCCAACATCCTGACCGTCACGGCGATCTGCGCGGGCCTTTCGGCGATCCGCTTTGGCGTGCAGGGCAATTACGTGCTGGCGGTGCAGCTGATCGTGGCGGCCTGTGTGCTCGACGGGGTGGACGGGCATCTGGCGCGGCTGCTCAAGAGCGACAGCAAGATGGGGGCCGAGCTGGATTCGCTTGCCGATTTCGTGAACTTCGGCGTCGCCCCGCCGCTGGTGCTCTACTTCTGGGCGCTGCAGGACGTGCGCAGCGCCGCCTGGCTGGCGGTGCTGTTCTTTGCGATCTGCTGCGTGCTGCGGCTGGCACGGTTCAACGTGGCATCGCGCGAACCGCAGGCCGCCAATCCGAAAGTGCCGCCGGGATACTTCACCGGCATCCCATCGCCCGCCGCCGCGCTGCTGGTGCTGCTGCCGCTCTCGATCTCCTTTGCCTTCGCCAATGGGCCGCTGCTGCCCGACCTGGTGATCTGCCTGCACATGGTGGTGATCGGCCTGCTGATGATCAGCCGCGTGCCGACCTGGTCGGTCAAGGCGCTGCGCGTCAGCCGCGCGCAGGTGCCCTATGTGACGCTCACCGCCGTCCTGCTGGCCGCTGCGCTTCTTACCTATGCATGGATCACGCTGGTGATGCTGTGCCTTGCCTATATCGCCACGGTGATCTGGACCCTGATCGCCGGCCTGCCCACCAATTCCCGAAAGGACAGTAAAGATGGATCTTGACGCAGTTACCCGTTCCTATGCCCGCTGGGCCCCGATCTATGACCGGACCTTCGGCGCCATCACCCAGGCGGGCCGCCGCCGGGCTGTCGCCCATATCAACGCACGCAACGGCAGCGTGCTGGAGGTTGGCGTGGGCACGGGGCTGTCGCTTCAGCAATACGGGGGCCATCTGGCGGTCACGGGGATCGATTTTTCCGACGAAATGCTGGAAAAGGCGCAAGTGCGGGTGAAGGACAAGGCGCTCGACCATGTGGCGGCGCTGCGGCAGATGGATGCGCGGCACCTCGACTTTCCCGATGCTTCCTTCGACACGGTTGCGGCAATGCATGTGCTGTCGGTCGTGCCCGACCCCGAGCGGGTGATGACCGAGATTGTCCGGGTGCTGAAACCCGGCGGCCAGGTGGTGATCACCAATCATTTCACCCGCGAGGACGGCGTGTTGGGTGCGATCGAGCGGCTCACGGCACCTTTTGCCGACACGCTGGGCTGGCATTCCGATTTCCGGGTCGAAACCGTGCTGCAGCAGCCCGCGCTGCGGATCGTGAAACAGGACGATCTGCCGCCCCTGGGCATGATGACCTTTCTGGTGCTGGAAAAATCGGGCAGCTGATTGGCTGGATGGTGCGCAGTGAATGCGCACCCTACGTGCGCAGGCGGATACCCTCGGGATCGAAAGGGGGCTCCGCGAGCACGGTCGCGCGGTGCGGTTGGCCCAGCACCATCACCTCCACCTCGTCGCCCGGCCCCGCATCGCGGAGGAACCCCAGCGCCAGCGCCTTGCCCACCGAATAGCCATAGGCGCCAGAGGTCACCCGCCCGATGCCCTTGCCATCCTTGAAGATCGGCTCCCCCCCGGTCGCATCCGCGTTGGAGGCATCGGTCTGACCGGCATCCAGTTCCAGGATCACCAGATGCTCCCGCGCGGGCCTGGCCAGGGTCAGCATGACCGCCTCCTTGTTCAGGAAATCCTTGTCGGTCTTGCACAGCCGGTCCAGCCCGACCTCCTGCGGCCAGTACTCTGGCGAATACTCGCGGCTCCACGAGCCATAACCTTTCTCGATCCGCAGCGACATCAGCGCGCGGCTGCCGACAGGGCCTGCGCCGATGTCGCGGCCCGCGTCCAGCAGCGCCTGCAGCAGGCGCGCCTGATCGGCAGTGGCGCAATGCAGCTCCCAGCCCAGATCACCGGTAAAGGATACCCGCAGCGCCAGCACCTCGATCCCCGCCAGGGTGATCCATTTCGACCGCATGAAAGGGAAATCAGGCGTCGCCAGCGCGGTATTGGTCAGCTTTTGCAACAGATCGCGCGATTTCGGTCCGGCGACGTTGAAGCCGCAGACATCCACCGTCAGGCTGTCGAATGTGGTGCCCTCCGGCAAGGGCAGCACGCCAAAGAACCGCTGGTGATAGCGTTCGGCCATGCCGGAGCCGATGATCCAGAATTCATCCTCCGCCAGCCGGGTCACGGTGAAATCCCCGGCGATCCCGCCCCGCGTGCCGATCAGCGGGGTCAGGCAGGACCGACCCACAGCCCGGGGCATGGTATTGGCGAAAACCGCGTTCAGCCAGCTTTCCGCCCCCGGCCCCTGGCAGCGGTATTTGGCAAAGTTCGAAATGTCGATGATCCCTGCATGCTCGCGCAGCATCCGCGCCTCGCGGCCCACCTGCGCCCACCAGCCCTGCCGGGTGAACCCGTGGGTTTCATCCTCTGCCCCGACAGGCTGGCCGTAGTACAGCGGATGTTCCCAGCCGTAATTCAGGCCAAAAACCGCGCCCAGGTCACGCTGCATCTGATAGGCCGGGCGCATCCGCATGGGGCGGCCCGCGCTGCGTTCCTCGTTTGGGAAGTGGATCTTGAACCGGTTGGCATATTGGTCGCCCACCCGCGCGCGGGTAAAGGCGGCATCGGCCCAGTCGCCAAAGCGCGCCATGTCCCAGGCGAACATGTCATAGCGGGTTTCGCCGGTGACGATCCAGTCGGCGGCCAAAAGCCCCATGCCGCCGGACTGCGAGAATCCCGGAATGATCCCGTTGCAGCAGAAGTAATTGCGCAGTTCCGGCACCGGGCCGAACAGCACGTTGGAATCCGGCGACCAGATCATCGGGCCGTTGATCACCCGCTTGATCCCCGCCTCGCCCACCGCAGGCACCCGCGCAATCGCGCGCATCATGTTGGGCTCGATCCGCTCAAGATCATCGGCAAACAGCTCGTGGCCGAACCCCTGCGGGGTCCCGTCCTCAGCCCAGTAGCGCATGTCCTTCTCATAGGCGCCGACCAGCAGGCCCTTGCCCTCCTGCCGCAGGTAATATTCGCCATCGCGGTCCGCGACCGACGGCAGGCGGCGGTCCATCCCCGCAATCTCCGCAATGGTTTCGGTGACGAAATACTGATGCTCGGTCGGTTGCAGCGGCAGTTTGAGCCCCGCAAGCGCGGCCACCTCGCGCCCCCAGAGGCCGGCGGCATTCACCACCCATTGTGTCGCGATGTTCCCCTTCTCCGTGCGCACGATCCAGCTGCCATCCGGTTGCTGTTCTGTTCCGGTGACGGGGCAGAAACGGATGATCTCGGCCCCGTTCTGCCGCGCCCCCACGGCATAGGCGTTGGTCACGCCGGAAGGGTCCACGTTGCCGCCGTTTTCCTCGTACATGATGCAGCGGATGCCGTCGAAATCGACCAGCGGATGCAGCGCCTCTGCCTCTGCGCGGTCGATCTCGCGGAATGGCAGGCCATAATATTTCGCCTTGGCCGCCTGCAGGCGCAGCTGGTGTTCCCGCGCCTCGGTCTGCGCCAGATAAAGCGATCCGGGCTGGAACACGCCACAGCTCTGGCCCGTCTCGGCCTCCAGCGCGTTATAGAGATCCATCGTGTAGTTCTGGATCCGGGTGATGTTGTTGTTGTCGTGCAGCCCGTGGATATTGGCCGCCGCGTGCCATGTGCTGCCCGAGGTCAGTTCGGAGCGTTCCAGCAGCACCACATCCGTCCAGCCCAGCTTGGTCAGGTGATAGAGGATCGAGCAGCCGATAACGCCGCCCCCGATGACGACGGCCTGGGCATGGGTGCGCATGATAAGTCCTGAATTGGGTTGCGTTATTCACAACCTCTACGGGCTTGCATCGGGCTGATTGCCAGAAAGCGACATCTGTCGTCGCTCGAATATAAGTCGACGCCTGAGGCATCCGGATTTCTTAACCGTCGCAGGCGCAACCGACGCCTTTGCGGCATGTATATGAGCGGCTGATGCAGGAATCCCCGCAGGCCTTGCCCTTTGAGCAGACCTTGCAACAGGCCGCATTCATCGGTGCTTTTCCGTTCAAGGTGTTCAAAACACTCAGGAAATCAGAAGCGGGTATCTTCGGAACAGACATTGGTCCTGCCGCTGCAAGCATGACGACAGCGACCGTTAGAAGCAGTGCCCGAACCACAAACATGAAAATATCCCGATCTATCCAAGAGATCGTTCGATAACACGCGGTGAGTTTTTTGGTTAACGTTTTGTTAACTTTTTAATCTGCAGCCTTTGAGACTGCCTCGCGCACCTCGGCACAGGCAGAGGCCAGCACGCGGTCCTGATCCGGCCCGAAGGGGATCGCCTGCACCGCACGGCGCAGATGCAGAACTGCCGCCTCCCTGGCCGCGCGGCTCAGCCCCGCGTCGGGGTGTCGCATCAATCCACTCAGGGCTTTCTGCAGGCGCTGCTGCACCTCTACAATCTGCACCCCGTCCCGTGCCAGCGCGCCAAAGCCATCCTCGATCAGGTCACCGGGGTCAAGCGGCGGAAAGTAGAGCGCATCAAGCACTTCGTCTTCGCGGTCCTTGGCCTCTTCATCCTTGTACAGCGACAGGATGCGCCCGATGCGCCCGATCACGTCGATGGCGGTGCCGGGGTCGTTGACCCCCGGCGACAGCGCCTTGGAGGCGACTTCCCCCATCACCACAAGGCCAAAGCGCGGGTCCTGGTCATAGGTCCGCAGATCGCCCAGCACGATGCAATCGCGCACCGCTTTTTCGACGGCTTCACTGTCGGCGTTCTGCTTGTCATACATCACCGCAACAAGCGGTTCGTTGATGAAAACATAATCGCCGATGTTGCGCAGAAAGTAGATGCGCGCGCCCTGCTCCGCCGCAGTCTCGTGCAGCGCTTCGGGATAGACGTGCTGGATATATCCGCTTTCGGTGGCCAGCACCTTTTCCGCGCCCTCGGGGATGTCACCTGTCAGGGCATTTGCACCCAGACAGGGGTTCTGCAACCGCTCCTTGAACCCCGAAACGGTCACCGTCTCGACCTGGCGGGTCACATCCATCAGGCTGCCGAAAGTCTGCAGGTGCAGAACCCAGCGGATCAGAGAGATCACGATCACCGCCAGCACCAGAACCGTCATGAGAAACAGGACAAAGGCCCGGTCATCCAGATAGACCCCGACTTCGCGCAGGATGATCGCCACCAGCGCATAGACATAGGCGCCGATGAAAACCGCCAGGGTATTCTGCGTTGTCGGGTCTTCCAGGATCAGGCGATGCACCCGCGGGGTCCATTGGGTCGAAGATGCGCGATAGACCGATACCATGACGGTAAGCGAGAATGTGGTCACCGCCAGCATGGCATTGGCGATGATGTTCAGCAACCGGTCCGCCGCATCTCCATGCAGCATGGTCGCAATCTCACCCGGCACGATCCCTTCGATCAGCTGCGTCAGCCCCAGCGCCACGAAGGACATCAGCCCCATGATCACAACACGGACCCAGAGCGCGCGGGTATAGGAACGTGCCCGTCTTAGAATGGTCCTGGGGGTCAATGCGGATAGATCCATGCGGCATGATCTAGCACGGCCGCGCGAAGGTCCATAGCGGTGCCGCGCGAAATAAGCCTGTCGCGGTTTCGAAACCAACGCCGGGCAATCCGACCGCGCGCGACATGATCTGTCGTTAACGGACCAGAGGCGTTTCCCGCAGCCCGCCAATCTGTGGCAAAACCCAACCGGAGTTTTCCCATGCAAACCACCACCCGTGTCCTGATCATCGGCGGCGGCGTCGTCGGCGCTTCTTGCCTCTACCACCTGACCAAACTGGGGTGGTCGGATGTCATGCTGGTGGAACGGTCAGAGCTGACGTCGGGGTCAACATGGCACGCGGCAGGCGGGTTTCACACGCTGAACGGCGACACCAATATGGCAGCACTTCAGGGCTATACCATTCGGCTCTACAAGGAACTGGAAGAAATCACCGGCATGTCCTGCGGGCTGCACCACGTCGGCGGCGTCACGCTGGCCGACAACCAGGACCGTTTCGACATGTTGCTGGCCGAACGGGCCAAGCACCGTTTCATGGGTCTGGACACCGAGATCGTGACACCGGAGGAGATCAGAAAGATCGCCCCTGTCACCAATATCGACGGCATCATCGGCGGGCTTTATGACCCGCTGGACGGTCACCTCGACCCCTCCGGCACCACCCATGCCTATGCCCGCGCGGCGCGGATGGGCGGAGCAACGATCGAGACGCATTGCATGGTCAGGGAAACCAACCAGCGCCCCGATGGCACCTGGGAGGTGGTCACCGACAAGGGCACCATCCACGCCGAACACGTCGTGAACGCGGGCGGCCTCTGGGCACGCGAGGTTGGCGCGATGGCGGGCGTCTACTTCCCGCTGCACCCGATGGAGCACCAGTACCTGGTGACCGAGGAGGTGCCGCTGATCGTGGAGATGATGCAGGACGGCAAGGAACATCCCCATGTGATGGACCCTGCGGGCGAAAGCTATCTGCGGCAGGAAGGCCGGGGCCTTTGCATCGGGTTCTACGAGCAGACCTGCCGCCCCTGGTCGGTGGATGGCACACCCTGGTCCTTTGGTCAGGACCTGTTGCAAGACGATTTCGACAAGATCGAGGACAGCATCACCTTTGCCTACCGCCGCTTCCCCGACCTGGAGCGCGCAGGCGTCAAGAATGTGATTCACGGCCCCTTCACCTTTGCCCCCGATGGCAACCCGCTGGTCGGCCCGGTGCCCGGAATGCGCAACTACTGGTCCGCCTGCGGCGTCATGGCGGGCTTCAGCCAGGGCGGTGGCGTGGGCCTGACCCTGGCGCAATGGATGATCGAGGGCGAGCCGGAGCGCGACGTGATGGCGATGGATGTGGCGCGCTTTGGCAAATGGATCACGCCGGGCTACACCCTGCCCAAAGTGATCGAGAATTATCAGAAACGCTTTTCCGTCTCCTACCCGAACGAGGAACTGCCCGCCGCCCGGCCGCATCGCACCACGCCGATGTACGACATCTTTACCGGGATGGGCGCGGTCTGGGGCCAGCAATTCGGGCTTGAGGTCGCCAATTACTTCGCCGCGGGCGATGAGCCGACCTATGAAACCCCGTCCTTCCGCCGTTCGGATGCCTTTGGCGCCACCGCGCGCGAGGTGCTGGCGGTGCGCAACGGGGTGGGCATCAACGAGGTGCAGAACTTTGGCAAGTTCCTGGTCACCGGGCCACAGGCCCGCGCCTGGCTGGACCGGATCATGGCGGGCCGCGTCCCGGCGCAGGGCCGCTTGTCGCTGACCCCGATGCTGTCGGAAAAGGGCAAGCTGATCGGCGATTTCACCATCTCCTGCCTGGCCGCGCAGACCTTCCAGCTGACCGCCTCCTACGGGTCACAGGAATTCCATTATCGCTGGTTTATCAATCACCTGGAAGACGGTGTTGACGTTCAGAACATCTCTGACAAGCGCACCGGGTTCCAGATTGCGGGACCAAAGGCGCGCGAGGTGCTGCAGGCCTGCACCCGCACCGATGTCAGCGGCATGAAGTTCCTGGACGTCTGGCAGCTGACGGTGGGCCAGACCGCCTGCATCGTGCAGCGGGTCAGCTATACCGGCGATCTGGGGTTCGAGATCTATTGCGACCCGATGGACCAGCGCGCGCTGTGGTCGGTGCTTTGGGCGGCGGGACAGGTGCATGGCATGGTGCCCTTTGGCATGCGCGCGATGATGTCGCTGCGGCTGGACAAGTTCTTTGGCTCCTGGATGTCGGAATTCTCGCCCGATTACACGGCGGCGGAAACCGGGCTGGACCGGTTCATTTCCTGGAAGAAGAACGTGGATTTCATCGGCCGCGCCCCGGCGGAAGCGGAAAGGGCGACACCGCCCGCGCGGCAGCTTGTGGCCTTTGACGTGGAGGCAGAAGACGCGGATGTGCAGGGCTACGAGCCGATCTGGCTGGATGGTGCGGTTGTGGGGTTCTGCACATCGGGGGGCTATTCGCATTTCACCGGCACCTCCGTCGCCATGGGCTTTGTCCCGCGCGGGCGGATCGCGGAAGGGCTGAAGGTGGAGATCGAAATCCTGGGTCAGATGCGCCCCGCGAGGCTGATCACCGCGGCGCTTTTCGATCCCGACGGGGACCGCATGCGCGGCTGACGGGATGGCGCTCGGCTCCCGACGGCCCTAGGATGATCCGATGGATCACCTGATGCCGATCATCATCCTTGCCGCGGGCGGATCGACGCGGATGCAGGGGCGCGACAAGCTGCTGGAAACGGTGGATGGAACGCCCCTGCTGCGCCTTCAGGCGGGCAAGGCGCTGGCGCTGGGCTGTGGTCCGGTCATTGTGGCGCTGCCGCCTTCGCCACACCCTAGATATGCGGCGCTGGCGGGGCTTGACCTGCAGGCCCTGCCCGTACCGGATGCGGCGGAAGGCATGAACGCCAGCCTGCGCGCCGGTATCGCCGCCCTGCCCGACGGGGCCGCCTGTGCGATGGTTCTTCTGGGCGATCTGCCGGATCTGACAGTGCAGGACCTGGCAAAGGTTGCCGAAGCGGTTGATACGGATGGCCCCGCGCTGATCTGGCGCGGCGCCACGGCAAAGGGCGCGCCGGGCCATCCGATCGTGTTCAGATCAGAGCTGTTCCCGGCGCTGGCCAGGCTGACCGGCGACAGCGGCGGGCGCGAGGTGGTGGCGCAGGTCAGGGAGCGTGTCGTGCTGATCCCCCTGCCCGGCAGTCGCGCCCGGCTGGATCTGGATACGCCGGAGGCCTGGGCAGACTGGCGCGCGCGGCGGGACAAGGGCGGCGCGCCCTGACCCGCGGTCGCGGATTTAGGCAGCAGCGGTGGAACGTCGCAGGTCTTTGGCTCGACGCGGCGGATGGCGTCACGCAATGCAGGCACAAACGTCAGGCATTTCTCACCCATACCGGCCCTTGAGCGTAAGGTGGGTCAAGGCCCGCTTAACGGACGAAACTGCCGTTCGCAACGAAAGCTCAAGCCGCGCATTGACGGGCCGTGGTGCGGCGATCTGACCGTCGTGACTGGCACTTTATGGCAACCAAGCACTTCCAAGTTATGCGTGGAACACGACAGCAGCCAAATCGCCGTGCCAGGGGACGGCCCGGCGATGCGCGGCGGCCTGCGGCCTTGATTCCGCGCTTGGGATAGCGGACAGGACTCAATCCCGCCGTTCGCCGCGATCTGCGCGAAGGTCCGGTTTCCCACTTCGGATCAATTGATGACGTCACAGCCAAAGTCACCTGGCGCTCAACAGCAGGGAGCTTCACTCACGCGCCGTCGTGTCCTGCGAAAAGACATTGCGCCAGCCGTCCGGACCGCGTTGCCAGATCGAACTGACATAAATTGCCTCTGGCGCCTGCCGCCCGGCCCGCAGAAAATCGGCGCGATAGGACAAGACCGCGTGATCGCGGCCCAGCCGCATCACCCGGTGCCCGGTCAGCTTGTAGCGGGTGACCGTGGGGCCGTCGTCCAGTTGCCCGCTGTGCTCGGCCCTGGTCGCGAAACCGGTTGAATAGACGCCAAGGAAATCGGCATGCAGCATCTTTTCGTCAGTGGAGATATCCCCTTCGACCAAAGCGTCCCAGACCCGTTCCTCGCAGGTGGTCAGTTCGGCCAGAAGTTCGTTGTTCTGTTCCATGCCCCACCGATACCCGGCAACGGGCGCGCCGTCACCCGGCAAAAGAAAAAGCGGAGTGGTTGCCCACTCCGCTTCCCCGTGCTCTCTGACCGGGGTCAAAACAGCAGCTGCATATTCCGGTTGTGCGGCCCCCGAAGGGACCGCACGATTTTCTGGGGATTACTTGTTACTTGGTCAGAAGCTGGGCTTCGTGCTTCTTCAGCGACCGGCGGGCCGATGCATAGGCATCGATGCCGTTCTGTGTCGCCAGTTCCGGGAACAATTCCAGGATCTCCTGGCGCTGTGCGTCGCCGATACCTGACAGCGACATGTCGCCAGGCTGGAAGCTTTCGGTCCAGGCGCCATCCGACAGGATGACCTCGTGCTGATCGAACATGATGTGCACGTAGGTGGTCGAGGATACATCCACGACATCCACGCCATCCATGCCGGTCAGGTGCTTGGCCGCGACCAGAACCTCACGCTCTTCAAAGTAGAGCGCTGTCTTGTCGTTGGCCACCAGAACGCGGTGGTTCGGGGATACCATCATGTCACGCTCGGGCAGATCGTTGCCAAGCGCGCCCTGACGGATCAGGACAGGCTTCAGGTGGACCGCCTTTTCGAATTCGGCGGCGCTCATGTCGCGCTTGCCGACCCAGCGGATGACCTGGATGCCGTTGTCACGGGTGATGACGCGGTCACCCACCTGCAACTCCTCGACACGGCGCTCACCCTTGGGTGTGGCGATCTTTGTGCCGGGGGTGAAACAGGGGATGATGTTCTCGATTTCCTCGAACACCAGCTGGCCTGCGTCGTTGCCGTCCGCATCGAAGTAATTGACGATACCGTCCTCGCGATCGTCCGAGGTGTAGGTGATGGACAGGCTGCCCCCCGGCGCGACGGAGCCGCGCAGGTCGAGCGTGTCGTTGTCCACCGGGCCGGAGCCGCCGTCGACCACATCACCGGCGTTGACGTTGACAAAGGTATCCTGACCCGCACCGCCGGTCATCGTGTCATTGCCCGCGCCGCCGTCCAGCAGGTCGTCGCCCTGGCCGCCCATCATGTTGTCGTCGCCGTCGCCGCCGTAAAGCTCGTCGTCTTCGCCGCCGCCATCAAGGCTGTCGTCGCCGTCACCACCCATCAGGGTGTCGTTGTCACGGTTGCCGCGCAGGGTGTCATTGCCGATGCCGCCTTCAAGCAGGTCATCGCCCTGCCCGCCGGTCACGCTGTCGTCGCCCTGGCCGCCCAGCAAGGTGTCGTTGCCGGTGTTGCCGTTGATGATATCGTCGTCGATCTGGCCGTCGATAAAGTCATCACCAGAGCCGCCGTTCAGGAAGTCGGCATCGTCCGCACCGTAGATGACATCGTTGCCGGCACCGCCATAGACGGTGTCCATCCCGTTGTTGGGGTTCCGGTCCGGCGAAAAGCCACCTGTGTCTTCGTCGGTGATGTTCACAACGTCGGGGATCAAATCGGGATCGTTGCCCGCATAGATCGTGTCGTTGCCGGCACCACCCAGGATGCTGTCGTTGCCCTCGCCGCCGACAATCCGGTCGTCGCCGGTGCCGCCGTCGATGACGTCGTCGTCGATGCCGCCGTTGATGTCGTCGTTGCCGGCACCGCCAAAGATGGTGTCGCGGTCATCGCCGGTGCGGATGGTGTCGTTGCCATCGCCGCCGTCCACATAGTCACGGTCATCTTCCGGGTCCGCATCGGGGTCATAGCCCAGCGGATCGGTCGCCGCGAAAGGATAGCCCAGATCGGGTGCCAGATCACCATTGCCGGTGTCGATGTTGTCATCGCCGTCACCGCCTTCGACGGTGTCGTTGCCCTGACCTGTGACAACAGTGTCGTCACCGCCGCCCGCGCGGACATAATCGTCGTCCGGTCCGGTGCCCGGCAGGATTGCGTCAGGGTCGTTAATGCGGTCGCCATCGGGATCGCCCAGGTAATCCTCGTCGATCAGATTGCCATCGTCGTCGCCGTCGACGTAGCCGTCCAGCAGCGGACCCGCGCCCACTGTGACCGTGGCGGTGCCCGCGTCGGTCAGACCTTCGGGATCACGCACGGTGTAGGTGATGGTCGCCGGGCCGGTAAAACCGTCGGCGGGTGTGAAGGTGACAGTGCCGTCGCCGTTGTCGACAAGCGTGCCCTGTTCGGCGGGGACCGTCGGATCGACCAGCGTCAGCTCGTCGTTGGTGTTGTCCACGTCGGTGTCATTGCCCAGCAGGTCGATGACAACCGGTGTCTCGAAGTCGGTCGAAGCCGAATCGTCCACCGCAACCGGCGCATCGTTCACCGGGTTCACGGTGACGTTCACGGTGCCCGTGTCTGTGCCGCCGTTGCCGTCGGAAACGGTATAGGTGATCGTGGTCGGCCCGTTGAAGTTTTCGTTCGGGGTGAATGTCACCTCGCCTTCGGGGGTGAAGGTCACCACGCCATCGGGGCTTTCTGCCGCGGTCACGGTCAGCGGATCGCCATTCGGATCGGTATCGTTGGTCAGGACGTTCACCGTGTCGGTGGTGTCCTCGTCCAGGATCAACGTGTCATCAGACGCGTCGGGATCGTCGTTGCCGCCACCATTGAAGTTCGGGTCATCGAAGGTCACATTGTCCACTGCACCGGAACCGGGAAAGCGGACTTCGCAGCGGAACGTGCCGGGCACGAAGAGCTGAAGGGTCACTTCGCCGCCGTCTCCTGTCGGCTCGACAAACTGGTTCTCGATGACATCGCCCGCTTCGTTGTAAAAGATCAGCCGTGTGCCTTCGCCGCCGGTTTCCTCGATGTCCTTGAGGGTGATCGACTTCATCCGCACGGCGTTGTCGAAATCAAAGAAGATGCTGCCGCCGGTGGCGTTGTCATCGGGGTCGCTGCTGTCGCCGTCTTCGGAGATGATCAGCACACCGCCCAGCGTATCGGAGGCGAGGTCGTCGTCACCGCCTGTCGGGTTGGCACTGTCAAAGACCATGGCCTGGCCGGAGCCGCCGGTTGCGGAGATGGTCACGCCTTCGTACTCGTCGTCGATGACGGTGCCTGCGGCGAATGGATTGAAGTCAAGCGTTCTAATCATGGTCTAATCTCCTAAGCGTTGCGACGCGCGGCGCGCAGCGCGGCCGGTCTGGATAATGGTGCAGATTGCGTGTGGGGCAGTTCAGCCGCATACGAAGCAATGCGTCCCGGGAACGCCGTGGGATTGATTTGTGGCCTTGGCACACGGTTCATCTTCATCTTACTCCGAGCAACTCACTCACCCCCGTCAGCAAAGCCTCCGGTCAGGGCGACACACACTAATGCTCCATAAATGGGGAGAACCGCAGCAGACGGCACGGATCATGCACGTCATGATCCTGTCGTGAATACATTCGCAAACGTCGCGGCGTACACACGTCTCCCGCATCAAACAGATGCGCAAAAGTGCGGCCGCCCCCGTGACCTACAGACTTTGCCCCCCAGTTGGGCAAGACTTAGATACCTGCTGTCTTTGCGCGAACAAAGGGAAAAATGTTCGAAATATGTTTGGACCGCCCATCTTGAGTCCAATTTACGGCCCTGTTTTACCAAGATTTTCCGAAAAGTGAGGCCTGATTGTTTCCAGGTACAGCAGCGCCAGTACCGGTACACCTCATATTAATAAGGGGTCGCCGCACGCTCCGCAAAAATGCCACCTGCAAACCGCGCCCTCATTGTGCAGAATCCAGAAACAATCACATCGCCCGGAAAATCATCGCACCTTCGCCCAATTCTCGCCAAGGTTGTCGTCGGGTTGTTTTCGGGAGGGAACCAATCAAGCTCAATGGCCGGAACTGGTGCTGGATTCAAGCGATCCGCCCCGGGAAAGGTCGAATCAAATCTTCAAAGACCGGGCATTGAGGCCAAAACATGCCGACACGCGTCATGTCGATCCAGGGAATTGGCGGGTCCCGTCAGAACCCATGTTCTTGTCCAATTGGATGGTACCCGAGGCCGGACTTGAACCGGCACGCCTTGCGGCAACGGATTTTGAATCCGTCGTGTCTACCATTCCACCACTCGGGCACACGGCGATTGCTTTAACTTGCACTTGAAGTGGCGGCAAGGGGCTTTGTGCATCCAAGGCCCTTGACCCCGGCCCCGCCACATGGTGTTGCAAGGCAGACGAGTGATCGGACATCGCAAGAAATGATCCAACGCCTTTATGACTGGACGCTGAGCCTGGCCCAGCATCGCCATGCGCTCTGGGCGCTGGCTTTTGTCGCATTCATTGAAAGTTCGGTATTCCCGATCCCGCCCGACATCCTGATGATCCCGATGATCATCGCCCGGCCCAGCCGCGCCTTCCTGATCGCCTTTGTTGCGCTGGTGGCCTCGGTGCTGGGCGGGCTGCTGGGCTATGCCATCGGCGCATTTGCCTTTGAAACCCTGGGCGAGCCGATCCTTGCCGCCATGGGCAAGACCGACGCGATGGCCGAATTCTCCGAACGGTTCAACGATCTGGGGTTCTGGGCGGTGCTGACCGCCGGCGTCACCCCCTTCCCCTACAAGGTGATCACCATCATGTCCGGCTGGACCGGCATGCCGCTGGGCACTTTCATCGCCACTTCGATCCTGGCGCGGGGGTTGCGGTTCTTCATCGTGGCGGCGCTGCTGTGGAAATTCGGCGCGCCGGTGCGGGCATTCATCGAACGCAGGCTTGGCCTGATGTTCAGCCTGTTTATCCTGCTGCTGGTCGGCGCCTTTGTCCTCGTGAGGTACATATGACCCGGAAAACCCTGATCCTGCTGGCCACGCTCGGCTCCGCCGCCCTGTTGCTGGGCGCCTTCGGATTTCAGCACCTTGGCGGGCTGGCCCCCTGCAAGCTGTGCCTGTGGCAACGCTGGCCCCATGCGGCGGCCATCCTGATCGGGGTGGCGCTGCTGGCGGGCGGGCACCGGCTGCTGGCCTGGCTGGGCGCGCTGGCCGCCGCCACGACCGCAGGCATCGGCGCCTATCACGCAGGTGTCGAATGGGGCTGGTGGCCCGGTCCCTCCTCCTGCACCGGGGGTGGCATGGACCTGGGCACCATGACCGGCGGCGACCTGCTGTCGATGGACGGCCCCATGGGCGTCGTCATGTGCGACGAGGTTGTCTGGCAATTGGCAGGCCTGTCGATGGCAGGCTGGAATGCCGTCATCTCCCTGGGCCTGACCGCGATCTGGATTGCCGCGGCCCGCCGTTCAGCCTGATTTCCGGGTTTTCAGGAACAGGCTGGTCTCGCTCGCCACTACACCGTCCAGCCGCCTGATCTGGGTCAGCGCCGCGTCGAAATCCTCCAGCGTCTCGCTGCCGATTTCCACGATCACATCCCAACGGCCATTGGTGCTGTGCACCGCGCGGACCTGGCGCATGCTGCCGAGCTGCCGGGTGATCCGTTCGGTGCCGCGCCCCTCGATCCCGATCATCATCATGCCGCGCACCGGGTCGCGGGCGACATCCGCGCGGGTCACCACGGTGAAACCGATGATCTCTCCGCTCTCGCGCAGTTTCGCGATCCGCGCCCGGACCGTGGTGCGCGACAGGTTCAGTGTGGTGGCAAGGTCCGACAGCGCCGCCCGCGCGTCATGGCGCAGAGCGGCAATCAGGCGTTGATCCGTTTTGTCCATTTCGACTGTCCATATTGATCACATGTGGCTCAATACGGCCAGTTTGACCAGTTGTCCACGCCCCGTTCGGCAAGGTATCTCCAGATCAACAGCAAAGGACCCTCCACATGACCACACGCAACTGCATTCTGATCGGCGCGCCGATGGATTCCGGCAAACGCAGCAAGGGCTGCCTGATGGGCCCCGACGCCTACCGCACCGCAGGCCTGCCCCAGGCCCTGCGCGATCTGGGCCATGAGGTCAGCGACCGGGGCAATGTCACCCCTGCCCCCTTCACCGCCAAACCGCACCCCAAGCTGGTGGAGCTTGAAGCCACCATCGCCTGGACGCAAAGCCTTGCCGATGCCGCCGAAGCGGCGATGCAGGACGGGCTGCCGATCTTCCTGGGTGGCGATCACGCGCTGTCGCTGGGCTCTGTGCTGGGGGTGATGCGCCATGCCCGCCAGGCCGCGCGCCCGCTCTTCGTGCTCTGGCTCGACGCGCACAGCGACTTTCATACCCCCGAGACCAGCGACAGCGGCAACCTGCATGGCACCCCGCTGGGCTATGTCACCGGGCGCAAGGGGTTTGACGGCTTTCCCGAGATCGGCACCCCGCTGCCAGAGGAAAACGTCGCCATCATCGGGTTGCGCTCCGTCGATGCGGCAGAACGCGCCGCGCTGCAGGACAGCGCCATCACCCATGTGGACATGCGCGAGATCGACGAAAGCGGCATCGCCCGCCCGCTGCAGGCCTTCCTCGACCGGGTGGCCGCGGCAAACGGGTTGCTGCATGTTTCCCTCGACGTGGATTTCCTCGACCCCGCGGTGGCCCCCGCCGTCGGCACGACTGTGCCGGGCGGCGCCACGGTGCGCGAGGGCCACCTTGTCATGGAAATGCTGCATGACAGCGGGTTGATGACCTCGCTCGACCTGGTGGAGCTGAACCCCTTCCTCGACGAACGCGGCAAGACCGCAACCCTGATGGTCGACCTCGCCGCCTCGGCCCTGGGCCGCCGCGTCTTCGACCGTCCCAACCGCGCCTATTGAAGGAACAGATCATGATGACCCCCTCTGACAAGGCGCTGGTGCCATTCGTATCCGTCGATCACATGATGAAGCTGATCCACCACATCGGCGTGGAGGAGATGCTCAAAGGTCTTGCGGCCTATATCGAGGCTGATTTCCGGCGCTGGGAACTTTTCGACAAGACCCCGCGCGTGGCCAGCCATTCGGAGAAAGGCGTGATCGAACTGATGCCCACCTCGGATGGCGAGGATTACGGCTTCAAATACGTCAACGGACACCCCGGCAACACCAGGGACGGGCTGCAAACCGTGACCGCCTTCGGCCTGCTGGCCGATGTGGCCTCGGGCTATCCCGTGCTGCTGACCGAGATGACGATACTGACGGCCCTGCGCACCGCCGCCACCTCGGCGCTGGTGGCGCGGCTGCTGGCGCCGAAAGGCGCGCATGTGATGGCGATGATCGGCAATGGCGCCCAGTCGGAGTTCCAGAGCCTCGCGATGAAGGCCATCGCCGGCGTGGACGAGGTCCGTCTTTACGACATCGACCCCGCCGCAACCCGCAAATGCGCCGCCAACCTTGCGGGCCAGGGGATCACGGTGGTCTCCTGCGCCAGCGCCGAAGAGGCGATGCTGGGCGCGCAGATCATCACCACCTGCACGGCAGACAAGCAATATGCCACCATCCTGACCGACAACATGATCGGCAGCGGCGTGCATATCAACGCCATCGGCGGCGATTGCCCGGGCAAGACCGAACTGGCCCCGGCGATCCTGCAGCGGGCGGGGATCTTCGTTGAATACCCCGAACAGACCCGGATCGAAGGCGAAATCCAGCAGCTTGCCCCCGACCACCCGGTGACGGAGATCTGGCAGGTGCTGACCGGCCAGGCCCAGGGCCGGACCGATGACCGCCAGATCACGCTCTTTGACAGCGTCGGCTTCGCGATCGAGGATTTCTCCGCCCTGCGCTACATCCGCGACCAGATCGCGGGCACCGGATTTTTCCGGCCCCTGGACCTGCTGGCAGACCCCGACGATCCGCGCGATCTTTTTGGCATGCTGCAACGGTCAAAGACCCAGGTCTGACCCGCTGACATCCCTGGTCTGGCGCCGCCCTTGCTTGAGCACGTCAGGGCACCAGACGGCCGGATTGCCAAGCACAATCGCCGAGGGGGCCCCCGCAGGGGGAGACGGCTATTGTGCTTGGGAAGACGGGCGGATGGTGCCATGA
>NZ_QBFD01000017.1 GCF_003335585.1 Sulfitobacter sp. DFL-14
CACCGACCTTCGCCAAGCCCGGTGATGGGGTATCAATAACAGATCAGAGATACAGAAGGGCTCAGGATTGCGTTTTTGGGAGGTCACCTCGATCATCGGTCCGAACCGAGCGGCAAGCAAATCAGATGTTGGTTCTCCGTCGTAAGCGCCATCTGCCAGAAACAGATCAACCGGACCGTCGACTTGATCCAGGAGGTCTGGCAGTGTGCGGCATCTACAACATCCTGAAGGGTACCGACCGCATCGATATCAGCGGTGGGACGATCCCTGCAACAAGGCCTATCTACATCATCTTCTCAAGGCATGGATCTGGTGGCTTGGAAGGCAGCAACCAGATCGCTGAGTTTGTCCAGATCCTCGTGGTCAGAGGGGATAGGATAGCGGCTGGGGTGCTCGTGCGGCGCCGCAGACCTGCGCCATTCGGTCGGGGTGGTCCCATAGCTGCGCCTGAACGCGGTGTTGAAGGCGGTGATGTTGGGAAACCCGACATCCATGGCGATGGACAGCACCGTCACTCTAGGTTCGCTCCTGAGCCGGTCGGCGGCACGTATCAGACGCAGTTGAGACAGGAACCGGGAAAAGCTGGTCTTGGCCTGCGACCGAAATAACCGGGCCAGATAATCCGCAGAGGTCCGGTGCGCTTCCGCGACATCGCCGAGACTGATCGGCTGATCGTAATGATCAACGATAAAGTCCATTGCCCGGCGCAGAGCCGCCCCGATCTCGTTGCTTTCCTGCGGATAGAACAAGTTTTCTGAGCGTTCCAGCATGACCCCGCCATCCAGTTGCAACAGGAACCCCAGCATGCGCAGCGCCTGAGATTCCACCTGCAAGGCCCAGCCGCTCCTTTGCTGCACTGCGTCCAGATGCAGGCGAGCAGCCATTGCGGAAAGCTCCCGCTGCACGTCTGCCTTGGGCGCAGCGGACATGGTAAAACGGCGCCGCTGAAAATCAATGTCGGCACTGGCGATTGCCGGGTCGATCTGCACGACCAGCATTCGGTTGGCTTCGCCAACGCGCTGCGTTCCGTGTGGTTGCCAGCAATGGGCCAGCCCCACATCACCTTCGGACAGGATACGCGTTTCACGGTCTGTTTGCAAAAACAGCCGACCCTTGAGCATGACGATCAGTTCAAAGGCACCATGCAAATGCAGGCCAACGTCGCCTACGCTGTGCAGAAAGCTGCGCACCCTGAGATTTTCAGGGAACGTCACAAGCTCGATGGAACGCGCTGCGACCAAGCCTTTCACCCTTCCATAACTGTAAGGCGGCCCGTGGGCCGCCCTTTGTGCTGTGTCTGTTCCATCACCGGATCAGATATTAACCTCGCCAGTCAGGTGGATGTCCAGAGCACTGGAACCAACAAAAATCTTCAGCGTGCCTTGGGCATCCTGCCATCCATCTTGCCAGTAGGCCAGCGGCCGTTCCACCCCCTCGCGCGGCAGGGTGAACTGCACTTGCCGCGACTCGCCTGGTTTCAGGCTGACCTTGGCAAAAGTACCAAGCCGACGGACAACCTTGGCCTCTCCGGGAAGTTCAAGATACAGTTGGACAACCTCTTTGCCCTCCCTGCTGCCGCTGTTGGTCAGGGTGACACTGGCGAGAACCTCGGAAGCGGTCGCCTCCAGATGCAGGTCGGCATATGTGAACGCCGAATAGCCCAGACCAAAGCCAAAGGGATAGGCGACCTCGATCTCACCATCGACAAAGCCGCGATAGCCCGAAAGCACCCCTTCGTGGTAATGAACGGAACCCTCGGTGCCCGGATAGCTGGCGGAATCCGGGAAAAGCGCCATCTTGTCATCCTTGGGAAAGCTGAGTGTAAGCCGCCCCGAGGGATTGACCGCGCCGGTGACAACGCGGGCCACGGCACAGCCCTGTTCCTGCCCCAGATAGCCACCATGCAGAATTGCAGGAACCTGCGCATCCCAGTCGTCGGTGCGGATCGGGCCGCCTGACTGGTTGATGACGACAACGTTGGAGTTGGCCTCTGACAGCGCCCGGATCAGCGCGGGCTGGTTGTTTGGCAGCCGCAGGTTCGGACGGTCGCCATGTTCAGATTCGAACACCCGTGTCGCCACGATGACAAGATCCGCATCCTGCGCCGCCGCGACCGCTGCGTTTTGCAGGTCGCTGGCCAGGGGCACCGGCGGCTCCCAACCCAGGCGGATCTGCGCGCCGGTCAGCACGCCCTGCGAGGGCGAGTCAGGCTGGTGGTCGATGCGCAGGGTATGACCTTCGGGCCGGTCCGTCAGATCAACCTTGATCCGGAAGACCTTCGGGTCGCCTCCGGCAATGTTGCTCAGCGCGCCACTGCCGACGAATGCCCCGCCAGATCCGTTGCCGATGCCGATGGCGACCAGAGGCTCATCCTCATCAATCTCGGCCGAGTTGGGCGCGGTGGTGAGCGTTTCCGTGGCGGCACCATGGTGGCGCTCGGAAAAGATCTGCTTGCCGTCCAACCAGACACTGGTCGTGCCCAGCATGGTCACGGCCAGCTGGTACTTGCCCGAAACCGGAACCACGAGACTGCCTTCAAACCGCACCGCCGTGTTGACGCACAGGTCATAGGGGATGTGTGGGTAGCGCTCTGAATTGCTGCCCGTGCCCATGAAGTTATAGAAACCCAGATTGACCGAAACCTGCGGCATGGTCAGCAAAGAATGCGGAGCGCCGTCAAAATGCAGGTTGGTCCAGAAAGAGGCTTTGACACCTGGCTGTCCATCGGGTGTGCGCAGGAAGCTGGAGGGAATGCTGTCGGGGCCATCCAGCAAATCGGCGGCCGAAATCGGATCGGAACCCTGTGCAAAAACCACCTCGGCATCGTCACCCAGCAGCTTTTCAAAGCCCTGCAACATGGAACAGCCACCCGCCGGGCGCACTTTACCCGAGCCCGCCCCAGCGGTTGAGAAATTGTCGGCATCAGCCCCGACCACCAGTACCTTGCGCAGTGTTTTGGGCGCGCGCGGCAGGAACCCGCCGTCATTCTTCAACAGCACCATCGCCTCTTCGGCGATCTCGCGCGCGGTAGAAGCGTGTTCCGCAAGATTCATGTCCGACACCGACGGTGTCCATTCAAGGATTCCGATCCCCGTCAGAGGCCGCAAAATGCGGCGACACATCTCGTCAAGATGGGCCAGAGGTACTTCGCCCTGTTCAACCACCTCTTTCAGACGTCGCCCGTAAAACGTACCCGTCGGCTCCTCTTGATCCAGACCCGCAAGAGCAGCAGGCACGGTCGAGTGGACGGCCCCGTAGTCGCTCATCACCCAACCACGAAAGCCCCATTCCTCGCGCAGAACCGTGGTTAGCAGCCAGCCATGTTCACAACTGTAGGTGCCGTTGACCTTGTTGAAGGCCCCCATCAGCGAGCCGATGTCTGTGCCGCGCACCACGGCCTCGAACGGCCGCAGATACAGCTCGCGCAGCGCCTTTTCCTCGATCTGCACGTCGATCGAATAGCGCTGATACTCCTGGTTGTTACAGGCAAAGTGCTTCAGACAGGCTGCCACGCCCTTGGACTGAATGGCCTCGATCTGCGCCGAGGCCATCCTTGCGTTCAGAACCGGATCCTCGCCCGAGGATTCAAAGGTGCGTCCACCGACCGGAACCCGGGCAATGTCGACTGCCGGGCCCAGGAACACGTTGTGTCCGCTGGCCCTGGTCTCGTGGCCCAGTACCTCGCCATAGCGACGGGCCAGATCCAAATCCCATGTAGCGGCCAGCGTGATGGGCGCAGGCAAGGCGGTGGCCGACTGTCCGTGCACCTCCGGGTTACCGATCCGGATACCCGCCGGGCCATCGGCCATGGTCATCTCAGGAATTCCAACACGCGGCAGGGCAGCGTTGTAGAAACCGAAATGGTGGTTGATGTCACCGGTGACCAGATCAATCTTGTCATCCAGCGACATGCGGCCAAGCAGTGTCTCGACATCGGTTTCGACCTCTGGCGAATGACGCCAGTCCTTGTGCGGAAGTGGTTTATTCATTGTCGTGTCCTGTTCATTCAATTGGTTTTGTATCTTGGTGCTCATGGGATCACCGGACCGTGCGGATGGGGATGATGGCAAGCGCACCGACAATCGCGAAAACGCCCGCAGCGATGAACAACGCGGTGTAGTTCTTGCCGTCAGTCAGGGCACCAAGGCTAAGGAAAATCGGCGCAATCGCCGGGGCAATCGACTGCGGCAGCGCATTGGCGATGTTGAAGATACCAAAGTCCTTGGCGGCGTTGGCACCCTTATTGGGCAGAACCGCCGCGACAAGCGCCAGGTCCACGGCCACATAGACCCCCTGCCCGATCCCGCAGATGGTGGCACCAACAACGAACTGATTGAAATCCGGTGCCAGACCGATCACCATCAGACCTGCACCATAGATAACTGCCGAAATCAGCACAAAAATCTTGCGACGCCCGATCAAGTCCGAAAGCCAGCCCGCAAGCGCACTGCTGACAACAGTCGCGATAGTCAGTGCGACGGTTGCCTTGAACAGATAGGACGGCACGTCCGCCGGCGCGATGCCCAGCACATCAATCAGATAATAGACCTGATAGGAAATCAGTGTCGCAAGACCCATGAACAGCATAAAGCGGCTGACGAAGGCCCAGGAGAAATCGGGTGCGGTCTTGGGGTTGATCCAGAAGTCTTTGGCAAAGCGGATCAGATCGATCGGGGCAGCGTCTTCCTTGGCCAGCCGGCGGTCTTTCAGCGTCACCATGAACAGCACAAGCCCGCCTGCGCAGGCAAACATCGGCCAGGTGAACATCTTGACGACATCGCCACCCGAGAATTGGGCCACATAAATACCAGCCAGAATGCCCCCCTGAAGACACATTCCCAAAAGGCCAGAGACAACCCCGCGCTGCTCTTCGGGAACCTGATCCGGCAAGACAGCCGTGATCGCTGCAAGGAAAGCGTTGAACCCAAGCTGCATCAGAAGCCAGCCGATGGTGATCGACGTCAGGCCACCCGTGACGATCAGCCAAGTCCCGGCGACAGCCACCGCAAAGCCGCCCAACATCCAGGGCTTGCGCATTCCTAAGACCGAGGTTGTGCGGTCACTGAAGTACCCGGCGATCGGGTTTGCAACCAGCGCGACAATGGCACCAATGCCGAGGATGAAGGCCAGATTGGTTTCCTTGTTGGCGGGGTCGATCTGCTCGACCCGCAGGGCAAAGGCCACCACGACGGGCGTCAGAATGGCCATCCACATGGTGAAAAAGGCAATGACATAACTGGCAATGAACGGAACGCCCACCCTTGTCTGGGGCATAGGCCCGGCTGTAGAGGTGATGTGCATTTTGATTTCCTCCCTGGAAAACTGTGCATGTCTGTGTCCTGGTTCCGGTTCTTTTGCCGGCTACTACACAAATATGTTACAAGGAGGCTTCGGTCTTACGGCATTCAGGACCTTAAGCTGATCAGAAACCGGACATTGTCACATATCGTCCCTGAAAAGCAGTCCGGCAAACCCCTGCCCGACCGACCACTGACACCCAGTGCAGATATTGCCACAACCCGCAGATTGGCACCTGATGGGTTTTGATCCGCCACAGTTATCGACCGCCGGCTGCGGCAGAACCCACCGAACGCCATTCAGGGCATCCTGATGTTCATCGACAAGGACAATCTTTCAGGTGGCAGAGTTAGACGCGGGACGGCAGGCCGGTTCGTACCGACAACGCCGCAAGTTCCGCGCGGTTGGCACAGTGCAACTTTTCAAAACATTTCTGCACATGGGTGCGGACGGTGGCAAAGCCGATTTCCAAAAGCCTTGAGATGTCCTTGTCGCTGCACCCTCTCGCAACAAGCACAGCGACCTCGCGTTCGCGCGCAGTCAATACCAGAAGCGGGTCCGATCCAAGCACGTACTCTGCCTGCTCCAGATAGGGACTCAGAACGCCGAGGAGCCCGATCTCCCGATAGCCGAACTCGGGGCACGAGGTACGACGCCAGACACGAAGGTCGGCAGCGGAACGTTCCCCACCTTTGGGAAACAGATTGATCCCGTGGTCCATCCCGTCCTTGCGCAGGAAATCGTTGAAGAACTCCGACTGGCAAAGCTGCTTGCGCGGAATGACTTCCTCGACAAAAGCGGGACGCCACAGCGCGCGCAATTTCAACGACATCGGGTCGTGATACTGGAACCAGCTCAGGTAGCGATCAATGTTGGCCGGGTCCTGATTAAGTATGAACGGGTCCTCGAACGCGTTCGTCGTCCTGTTCCAACGAAACGAGGCAAGGAAATCCGCCCGCAGCAGTTTCAGGATCGATGGGAACACTTCTTCACGCAGGTCCGAAATGGGTTCGGGCTGGCAAAGACGCGCGACGACTCCGGTGAGCAACTGAACCTCTTCCGAGGTCATATCGTAGATCGCTTGCGTCATTGACATCCTCCTCTTTCGGAGTGGGCAGGCCTGCGGACAAATCGTTGGGCATCAGCCTCGCCGTCTGGACGGCGAGGCTGTATCAAGGCGCGTGAAGGCCGGTTCGATGCCGGTACGCGCTATGTTAGAACGGGTAATGCTGATCAGCATCTTCGACGGTGATCCAGCGTGTCAAGGTAAATGCGTCAAGTGCAGCCTTACCCCCGAAACGGCCATACCCCGAGTTTTTAACGCCACCAAAGGGCATCTGGGCTTCGTCCGAAACGGTCGGGCCATTGATGTGGCAAATCCCGCTTTCGATTCGCTCTGCCACCGCCATGGCACGGCTGATGTCGTGGCTGAACACGGCGGCTGAAAGGCCATACTCGGTATCATTGGCGACCCGCACCGCTTCCTCGTCGTTGGCAACACGGATGATCGGCTTGACCGGTCCAAAGCTTTCTTCCTGATAGATCGTCATATCGTCCGAGACGTTGTCGATCAGCGTGGCTGCAACGACCGATCCGTCACGCTGGCCACCAGCGATGACTTTGCCGCCCTTTGCCGTCGCGTCGCTGATGATCCGGTCCATCTTTTCGGCCGCCTCTGGCGTGATGAGAGCCCCGAGCACAACCTTGTCGCGCGGGTTGCCGTAGGGCAGCGCGTCGGCCTTGGCGGCAAGGGCCGCCACAAAGGCGTCGGCGATGCCTTCGTGAACAATGATCCGTTCGGTCGACATGCAGATCTGGCCCTGGTTCATGAAAGCGCCAAACGCGGCAGCATTCACCGCACCTTCAAGATCAGCGTCGTCAAGGATCACGAGAGGCGCCTTGCCACCCAGTTCCAAAAGCGTCGGCTTCAGATGCTCTGCCGCCTTCATTGCGATGATCCGGCCAACCCGCGTCGAGCCGGTGAAGTTTACGTGCTTGACCTCGGGAGCCGCGATCATTGCCGCGACAATCTCGCCAGCATCTTCCGGCGCGTTGGTGATGACGTTGATCACACCGTCAGGCAGCCCCGCCTCGGTCAGCGCGTCACCAATGGCACGGTGGATGAAGGGCGACAGCTCCGAGGCCTTGAGCACCACCGTGTTGCCGCAGGCAATTGCCATCGCCACCGCCCGGACCCCAAGGATGACGGGCGCGTTCCATGGCGCGATCCCAAGACAGACCCCCACGGGGCGGCGTACCGCCATAGAAAGGCAGCCGGGCTTGTTCGACGGAATAACGTCACCGGTGATCTGCGTGATCATGGCGGCGGCTTCGCGCAGGATGTTGGCTCCGAACATGCAGTTGAAGCCGAGCCATGGCCCGGTTGCCCCGGTTTCGGCGATCCCGCCCGCGATGATTTCGGGGGTCATGGCGTCCAGCTTATCGGCGGCCTTGTTCAGAACCGCCCGGCGCTCGCCCGGGGCTGTTGCTGCCCATGCCGGAAAGGCCGCGTGGGCCGCAGCAACGGCACGAAGTGCATCGGCGACCGAGGCCGCCGGGGCCTGGGTTGCGACCTCACCCGTCACTGGATCGTGGCGGTCGTAGGTCCGCCCGCCTTCGGCCTCGACCGGTTTGCCTCCGATCAACATCGAAATCTTCATGGTGTCTCCTCCTCGTTTTCGTTTTCAGTTGTCCGGACTGATGGCGATGTTCAACAGCACCTGGCGTCGTTCGGTGGTCGCCACCCGGATTGCTTCGTTCAAGACGGCGGGCAGGTCCTCACCTTGGTCGACCGTCGCGGTCCAGGCGCGGCTGGCTTCGGCTGTCCTGGTGAAATCGGGGCTTGGCCGCAGGCTGGTCAGTGGCACAGAATTGGCCTGTTTTGCCTCGCCCGTCGGATAGAGACCCAGCACCGATTGCCGGACCGCGCCCCATTCGCCGTTGTTCAGCACCATGACGATCACCGGCAATGCATGCGCCTCTGCGATCTGGTGGCAGGCCGTGGGGTTGGCGAACATATAGCTGCCGTCCCCCATGGTGGCAAAGACCAGCCGGTCAGGATCGGCAAGTTGACCGCCCAGTGCGGCGGGAAGCCCCCAGCCCAATCCGCCCGAATGGGGCTCCTGAAAAAAGCTTTTGTGATCCTCGACATCAAGATGGGCCAGCGGGCATCCCAGTTCGTGAAACACCGTGGCCTTGCGCCCCTTGCCTGCCTGTTCCTTGATCGCCTGGCCCAAACAATGGGCAACCCATGCCTTGGTCATCGGCCCGCCCTTGCCGCGTTCCGCCGTTGCAACCAATGCCGTGCGGGTAGCGGCCGAACCGGCGGCGACTGCCTTGCGCCGGGTGTCCAGAGATGCCTCATCGCGCGGCAGGGCAGACATGGCTTCGATCAGGGCCAGCAGGCTGGGACCGGTTTCCCCGACCAGCGTGACATGAGCCGGAAAGTTGCGGATCGGCGTGCGGCTGAACAACGGATCAGCGCCAAGCTGGATCACGGTCACATCGGGGCGCAGCTGCACCTGATCCGGCCACCAGGGCGCGAGCGAGTCGATGACCAGAACCACATCGGCCTCGGCCAACGCGGCATTTGGGTCCGCGCCGATATGCATAGGATGCGACAGGGCAAGGGTGGGCGTGTTGGCCCAGTATTGCGACACAGGCAGCGCCCAGCTTTCGACAAAGGGCGCGAAGGCGGCAAAGGCCTCGGCACTTCCGGCCCCGCGTTGCGCGATGATCACCGGAGATTTCGCCCCAGCCAGCAATGCCGCTGCCCGTGCCAATGACGACGCTTCGGGTGCCGCGATCGCGGGCGCCATGCGTGAGGATTGGTCTAGACCATACTCCGCCGTCTGTTCGCACAGCACCTCGCGCGGGAGACTGAGATAGACCGGCCCCTTGGGCGTCGATTCAGCGATGGCCCAGGCGCGTTCGAACACTTCCGAGACCTGTTCGGGAAAGCGCAACTCGTATTCCCATTTGGTGCATTCGCGCACAAGGGCTGCCTGATCGAACATCTCCTGCCCCCAGCCGATCGGCACCGTGCGCGCGCCAAAGCGGCGGCTTTCGGTAACCGGCGTGCGGCCTGACATCAGGATCATTGGAATTTGGTCACACCAGGCGTTGATCGCGCCCATGGCCCCGTTCGCCAATCCGACATTGGTGTGCAGCATCACCGCCGCCATCTTGCCGGAAATCTGATAATAGCCATGCGCCATGCTAACCGCCACGCTTTCGTGCGGGCAAATCACCGGTTCAGGCAAGTCCAGCGCGCTGCGACCGGCTTCGACCAGACCTTCCACAATGGGCGGAAAATCGGTGCCAGAGTTCACGAAGACATGTTCGACACCCAATGCCTTGAGCTTGCCGAATATCGCCCCGCCTGCCGTAATCATTTCGTCGCTCATACTGTCCTGCCTTCGTTTGGCTTCGATACTGCGAAATCGGTTCACCCGGCCACCAAAGCCAGGAACGTCGGCTCAACAGGCTGGGGAAGGGAAACCGCCTCTCCTCAACTGGCAATGGCGTCGTTCAGCGCATCATTGCCGACCCGTTCGGCTTTCCCCGCGCCGAACAAATCCCCCACAGGGGCGACGTAAAGGATAGCGGCAAAGCTAAATATTGTCTAAATTATCATTGATATGGAAATCATTGATGAAATCAATAAGACTTGAGTCCTTCGACCTGAATCTGATGAAGCTCTTCGTCGCGCTGGCCGAGACCGGATCGGTGACGCGCGCCGCAGCGCAGATCGGCCTGACCCAGCCCTCGGCAAGCAATGCGCTGCAACGGATGCGACTGACGTTGGGTGATCCGCTGTTCATCCGCAGCAAACGCGGGATGGTCCCGACGCGCTATGCCGCTCTGATCCTACCTACGGTTCGCGCGTCACTCGCCGCGCTGTCCGAAGCGCTGAACCACGCGGCAGATTTCGAGCCGCAAGAGAGCCGCAGGAGATTCAGAGTGTCGCTGTCAGGACTTGGAGAAGCGGTGTTCCTGCCGGCTCTGGCCACGATGGTCGGGGACGCGGCACCTTTTGTCACGCTGGAGAACGATCCGGTTCCGTTGTCAAAGCTGGGAGACAGCCTGCTGTCGGGACGCATTGATCTGGCGCTGGGGCTGGTTTCGGTATCGACGCCCGGGGTGCGTAATCTGCCGCTGTATCAGGAAAGCTATGTCGCCATCAGCGCACCGGACAGGGAACAGATGCCGCAAACCATCGCTGATCTGCGCAACGAACGACTGGTTCTTGTGGCCCCTGCAGCAACCTATGGCCGCGAAATTCAGGCGATCCTGACGCGGTTGGGCCTTCAAGGCAACGTCGCGCTGATCGTGCAGGAATTCGCCGCCCTGCCCGAACTGCTGCAAGGCGGGCGCTACCTCGCGATCGTTCCGGGCATCTATGGTGAAAAGCTGGCCCGCTCGGGTCGTGCCAAGGTCTTGCCGGTGGCACTTGGCCATCCGGAAACGCCCGTCAACATGGTTTGGGCCGACCACGCCGAGACAGATGCCGGCTTTCGCTGGTTTCGCGATCTGGTGGAACAGAGCCTTGTTGGGCAGACGCCCTAAAGCACGGATGTTGATCTAAAGTCGCCTCACTGACCATGATGCGAATGCTGCTCAGGAGGAAGCCGCAGACATCACCCGTTCAAACGCCATTGCGGCACCAAGCACCCGGGAATCGCCTCCGGGCGGTGCGTCAAGGGCAAGTCCCACCGGAAGCCCTCGGGATGTTTTTCCGACGGGAACGGACACACCAGCAAAGGCAGCATTCGACAACAGGTCGGCGTTCTGGATGATCGCTTCGAACACCGGCAGGTCCTGATCGCCCAGACGCAAGGTCCCGGGCCCGTCCAGATCCGGCGCTTCGACCAGAGTGGTCGGACAAGCCAGCAAGTCGATCCTGTTGCGTGCAAACAAGCCAGCCCCGGCAGCAATTAGGGCAGGACGATGGACGGTCACCGCCTCACGGTATGCTTCTTCGGTGACCCGCGTCGCCGGATCTCGCTGGCTGTCGAAGATCGCCCGAACGTCGGGGCTGGAAACCAGATCACCGACCTTCGCATAATCAAGATCAAGCCCGTGCTTGGCCAGAAAGGCCTCCAGCTCGATCCGCCCTTCGTAAACCGGGACAATCATGGCGCTTTCAAGGTGCGGACGCACAAGGTCAGTGGCGTCGACGTTGACAAGTTCGGCCCCTTCCTTCTCGGCAAGGCGAAGGGCCGACCGGCACAGGGCTGCCACTTCGGACGTGGCATTTTCCCAGAAGTAGCGTTCGGAAACGCCGATCCGCAATCCTTTGAGGGGCCGGTGTTCGATGGTTTGGCCCGTCACGCAACGGTCAAGCAGCGCCAGATCACGGGCGGAACGGGCCAGCGGGCCCGGCGTATCACGGCTGGATGAAATCGGGACAATACCAGCGGTCGGCCAGCGCCCTACGGTCGGACGATACCCCCAGACACCGCAAAACGCTGCCGGTATCCTGACCGAACCGCCCGTGTCGGTGCCGATCGAGACCGGCCCCAGACATGCGGCAACGGCTGTGCCAGAACCACCGCTGGAACCGCCGGCCGTTCTGCTGTGGTCATGGGGGTTGCGCGGGGTGCCAAAGGTCGGGTTCTGCGAGGTCGCACCATAGGCCAGTTCATGCATACCGACCTTGCCAAGCATGATAGCCCCTGAACGGCGAAGCTGTTCCACCACCGGTGCGTTGCAGTCGGGCCAGAAATTGGTCAGCGCCTTGGTGCCCGCCGTCGTGGGGTGACCGAATACGTTGATGCTGTCCTTGAACGAGATCGGCACACCATGAAGCGGCCCCAGGGCCTCTCCGCTGGCCAACCGACGGTCCGCATCACGGGCGTCTTCCAGAACCCGCTCTGGGTCGATGCTTGTGAACGCATGCAGGTCCTGGTTCTTTGCGATTTGCTCCAGAACACTCTGTACCAGTCCTTCGGCGCTTATTTGACCTGCGGAAATAGCTTCGGCGGCCTCACAGGCAGTCAGCTCTTCACATTCCATTTTCAGCCTTTGGATTCAGACGGGTTGCGCCGAATGGGCAAGAGATCCTGTCCGATCAGCTGCCGGAGTCCACCCCAGGCGCCTTTGGGAAACAGGAGTGTTACGAGAATTGCCATCAGACCGAGTAGGATGAAGTAGACCGAGCCAAGATCGGACAGGGTTTCCCGGAGCAGGAAATAGACCACGACCCCGACGATTGGCCCTTCCAGCGTTCCGATGCCGCCCAGGATGACCACAAACAGGGTGATTGCCATCCAGTTCATCGAAAAGGCAGTTCCGGGTCCGATCTGCAAGGCAAGCATGTAATATGCACCACCTCCGGCACCCGCGACTGCCGCCGCGATCATCATTACCAGCCGCTGTGTGCGGCGAAGGTCAATTCCCATAGCTTCGGCAGCAGTGGCGTTATCGCGGATTGCCCGCAGCGCCAAACCGACGCGGCTGCGCATCAAGAAGACACAAACCACAAGCGCGACGATCAGAACCAGCGCAGCCGACCCATAGGTTCCGTACATCCGAAGCTCACGCGGGACGCTGCGCATGGCGGTCAGTGAAATCCCACCGCCGCCACCCAGAACCGAAGTCTGGAAGACCGTAAGCCGGACCACTTCGGAGATCACCCAGGACGCAATCGCAAATTGTGCGCCTTGAAGGCGGGACAGGATTGGCATGATGGCCAAAGCAGTCAAGGCGCACAGCGCTGCCGAAAGCAGGATGAACGGGAAGGGCAAGACCTGAAATCCATTGGCCGCCATAAAGACGGCATAACCGCCGATCCCGACAAAGACCTGAAACCCCATGAAGACCATGCCGCCAAAACCGGCCAGAAGGTTCCACATCAGTGCGATGGCCAGAACGGCGGCCATTTCGGCCACAAGGTTGACCGTCGAACGCGAACCCAGGATTGGCACAAGGATCAGGAAAAGTACGATGACCGCGAGTACGATGAAGGATCTGTTTATGGAGGGCAGGCGCATCATTGTCTCCTGCGCAAGGACATCAGGCCACCTGGCAAGGCAAGCAGCACGACAAGAAAGACGAGGTGGCCGACAAGGGGACCATAGCTGGGATTGATCAGGGACCCCGCAGCCTGCGAGAGACCCAGCAAAATACCCCCGGCCAAGGTCCCCCAGATCGAGCCGACGCCGCCAAGGATCACTGCCTCAAAGGCAAAGAGCATCCGTTCGGGACCGGTCGAGGGGTCAAAGTTTCCGCGCATACCGTAGAAACCGGCAGCAATTGCGGAAATGGCAAGAGTGAGGCCCATGGCCACAGCAAAGATGCGGCTGGTATTGATCCCCATCAGTTGCGCCGTCTGATCGCTGTCCGACGTGGCGCGAATGGCACGTCCGAACTTGGTCGAGCCGAAGACCGCGCTTGTCGCCCAGAAGATCGCGAAAGAGACGGCCAGAGTCAGCAAGGGTAGAACCCCAAGACTAAGGCCTGCGATCTCGATGGATGCCGCACCCAATGGGCCGGGATTCAGGTTCCGCGTGTCGGCGCTGAACAGCTCCAGCATGACGTTCTGCAAGATGATCGACAGGCCAAAGGTCACCAGAATGGGTGGCATTTCACCACGGCCCAATGTGCGTTCGATCACCAGCCGCTGCAGGACGAACCCGACGACAAACATCACAACCGCAACCACCGGCAAGACCATCAGCGGGTGCACTCCAAGCAGGAGTGAGCCCTGCAGGGTCAGATAGGCGGAGAAGACGATGAAATCGCCGTGGGCCAGATTGATCTGGCGCATAAGCCCCAGGGTCAGCGCCAATCCAAGACCGTAAAGCCCGTAAAGCGCACCTATGAAGGCACCGTTGATCAGTACTTCCATGATTCAATCCATCCCGAAATAGGCGCTTGAAATTTGCGCGCGGTCAGCCCCGGCCGAGGGACCGCTGAGGGGTATGCCACCATGCCGCATACAGGCGAAAGTGTCCGACGAAGCCAGCGCCCGGCTGATGTCCTGTTCGACGATGATCAGTGTCATACCTTCGGCCCGCAGCCGGGCGATGGCGGAATAGACGATGTCGACAGCAGCCGGCGACAAGCCCAGCGAAAGCTCGTCGCACAGCAAAACATTCGGATTGGACATCAGCGCGCGCCCGATGGCCACCAGTTGTTGCTGGCCACCCGACAGCGAAGAAGACGGCCGCTTGCGCAGCGGTTCAAGGGCGGGAAAGACCGAATAGACCCTTTTCAGATCCCAAGGCCCTTTGCGATCGCAATGCGCCCCGATCATCAGGTTCTCTTCCACTGTCAACGACGGGAAGAGCCGACGCCCCTCGGGCACCATGGCGAGGCCCATGGAAACAATATCAGTGGGTGCCAGACCCGAAATGACCGAGCCGTTCAACGTCACGTTGCCGGATCGCGGCTTAACGAACCCGGTCAGAACCGAAAACGTCGTGGTCTTGCCAGCACCATTTGACCCGATCAGCGCCAGTGTCTGGCCCTCGGCAACGTGAAGCGACACGCCAAACAGGACCGACAGTGCCCCGTAACCGGCATGAAGATCATTAATCGAGATCATGCTGTTCGGGCTCCATCCCAAAGTAGATTTGCCGGACCTTGGGCAGTTGCATAGTTTCACGAGGCTGGCCGGCGGCGATGATGCGGCCCTCGCCCAGCACCGCAAGTCGGTGCGCTGCGTGCGTGAGAACGTGCACAAGGTGTTCGATCCAGATCACCGCGATGCCCCGAGCGGCCAGTGCCGTGATGGTTGCAACCAACCCTTCCGCCTCTTTGTCGGTCAGGCCACCTGCGATCTCATCCAGCAAGAGCACCGCGGGCTTGGTGGCCAGCGCCCGCGCCAATTCCAGCCGCTTGCGATCAAGAAGAGACAGTTCGCCGGCCTGCGCATCGGTACGGTGCGTAAAGTCACAAAGTTCGAGCGTTTCCCGGATCAGCACCTCGGCCGCATCATCGGAAAGCCCGGCGCCGAACTTCGTCGCAACCAACAGGTTTTCGTAGACCGACATCTGGGAGAATGTCTGTGGCACCTGAAACGTGCGTCCAATGCCGTTCTTTGCCCGTTCCGCGGCACTAAGATCGGTGATGTCGCGGCCCTGCAGCACGACCCGGCCGGCCGAGGGGGCGTGCGCCCCCGAGATCACACCAAATAGCGTGGTCTTTCCCGATCCGTTCGGCCCAATGATGCCCAATATCTCGCCCGCAACTGCCTCGAGACTGACATCCTCAAGCACGTTGGGACCGCCATATGATTTGGCAATTCCTTCGACAGCAATCGCTGATACGGCGGCCCCGGTCATAGCTCAGATGCCCACGCCCAGCTTGAACGTGTCCTCGATCGGCACTTCAGGCGCGGCCTCGTTGTAGGTCACCTTCAGCGCATAGCTGCCATCGGGCTGCAACCGCCACTGGCCCCCCGCGATCTTCAACTTTGCGACGTTCTTGACCGGGCTGCCGGCAAAGTCGATATCGCCGATGATCGTGGTCATGTTGGTGTTCTTGATCACGTCCTGCACCGAATCCGGATCCAACGGATCGGCGGCATTTTTCAATGCGTTGATCCCAAGTTCCCACAGCGCATGAACGACGCCGATTGGCTGGGTCCAGGGTCTGCCGCTGGTGGCGGTGTAATCATCGGCCAGCTCTTGCGAGGATTGCCCGGTAAGGGTCGACTTGTAGGGATAGGCCGGGGTCCACCAGATTTCAGTCGACATGCCGTCGCCGGCTTCGCCCAGTGCCGCAATGCCTGCCGGAAACAGCAGCGCCTTGGCCGGGGTCGCAATCTTGGGCTTGAAGCCCAGTTGCTGTGCCTGCCGCCAGAAGATCGCCCATTCCGATGGGCTGAACAGTCCGGTGACGATGTCGCAGCCCGCATCGCGAAAGGCGGTAATCTGCGCGGTGAAGTCATCGGCGCCAACCTGGAACTCACCCACATCGGTGATCTCGTAACCGCCCGCCCCCAAGGAAGCCGGGAAGCCGATGTCTTTGCTGCCGAAAACTTTGCCGGGAGGGTCGTTCGACCAGACAGTCCCGACCTTCTTGTTGGTGTCCTCGCCATCCCACATGCCGATGAAGGTCGAGATGATATCCTCGATCCCCCAAAAGAAATGGTTGACGTAATCGAACCCGACGGCGGGGTCGCCACCCTGCGGGAACATCCAGCCCTGCCAGGGATCCATCGTGGTGATGCACGGAACCCCGGCCACCTCGCATTGCGCCGAGACCGGCACAGCGGTGCTGGCACCCTGCGCGAGCATCAGATTGACCTCTTCGCGGTTGATCAGCTGGTTGGCGGAGGTCGCGGCGCGGTCCGAGTTCGACTGGTCGTCGACTTCGGAGATCTCTACTTCATAGGTCTTGCCGTTGATCGTTAGGCCACTCGCCAGGGCGGCGCGAACCTTCTGCAACATAAACGGATCGGATTCAGCAAAAGGTGCCAGCGCGCCCGTCTGCGGGCTGACGTAGCCGATCCGCAGAACGTCTGAACCGGCCAGTGCCGGTGTGGCAAGTCCGGAACTCAGCCCCAAGGTGGCAGCAGTACCACCCAACCCTTGTAACGCTTCTCGCCGGGTCATGCCGGCGACACGAGAACGCCTTTTCATTATCTTTTCTCCCCTGTTGTATCGCCGCATCCGTTCCGGATGTCTGTTCGATAACATTGTTGTCTTTGAAGCTTACAAAGGCTTCGGGAGGTCCGGTATCAGCAGAATTGTTGAGAGAGTTCGGCGTCATTGAACAGGTACGGCTGCGCGCGGCCTGATGCCTGCTGGCCCCGTACCTGCATGCAGGTGCAGATGGTCGCCTATGTCCTGGGCTTCGAAGGTCAGGCCTTCTTCACCCAATCCTTCCGGCGTCGTCCAGGACCCTCGCCAAGCCAGTACGACAAGATAATGCGATGCACCCAGATCGGCAGATCAGACTTCAGTAACCGCCGACGTTGCGAACTTCACTGCCCGACACGGCGCGCGGGGCTGATCGCCACCGGACCATGGTGATGGTCGTGGTCATGGCTGTGGTCGTGTTCCAGATCCTCAAGCGCGCCTGACGGGATCGGCTCAAGTCCCTTGCGGAATTCGATTGCCTTGCCGTGTTCGGTAAAAAAGTAAGACCGGCGCCAATGCTCTTCGTAGTCCGTCACTTCGGTTACAGAGATCAAGGAACGTGCGGCAATAATCTTTTCCAGTGCCTGCATCCACTGACGGTAGTAGGCGGTGTTGATATCCTCGTCGGCGGCTTGCGGCGCTGCGGCGATTTCTGCCGAAAACGTATCAACCCATTCGCTCCAGCTAAAATTGCCCGCCCGCGACAGCTGCAGGGTCAGGGCAAAGGCTTCGGCCTGCCAAGGTTCGGAAAAGGCAGGCCCATCTTCCAGCCATTTCGGATCAACTGTCGGCTCCGCAGTGGTCATTGGTCATCCCCGGCAAGAAGGTAGCTTTCCCAGAGACTGAGGTATACCGCACCCGACCCATCACTGCCCTTGCCCCACAGGCTTTTGCTGTCAAAGCGCACACAATAGAGATGGTCCGGGCATTCACCCTGACCCGCGGCATGCGCATCAGCAAAAACATGCGCACCTTCATACCCGACAATTGTGCCAGGCTTGTCACGCGCATAGCCCGGCAGGCGCGTGTGCGTGGCGAACGTGTCGTTGATGGTCCTGATCGTCTCACCAACCTGAAATCTGGGCGATGTCTCGACAGGGCGCAGGCTCGGCGCACCGGTGGCCACGGCCACCGCAACCATGTCCTTAGGCAGCATCTCCAGCCCCCTTTGCCGCAAGTTCCGCAATCCGCGTCTGATACTCTTCCTGCGAAAAGACCCCCTTGGAAATCAGCAGGTCTTCAAGCGAATGCAGCCAATGCTCGAAATAAGTTGTCGTCAGATATTCGACGGCCGGAATTTTCTCCATCGAATGCCGACTTTCGTCGATGTTGAAACAACCGGCCGCCAGCGAAAGAAGATTCACGGCAAAGGTATCGGCTTCCCACTCTGCCTTGAACCGCGTGTCGTCATCCGCCGGGTCGACTGGTCCAAAACCCTGAATTCCGCCCATATCGGCGATTGATCGCATGATCTTGCCCCCTAGCCTGCCGCAACGGCTGTCAAAGCGCTGACGCCGATCATCGAGTCGCGCGTCACCAGCGCCTCCAATTGTATCTCGGTCCAGCCATCTGTGCCGGCCGGGCGTTCGGGCAGAACCATATAGCGGATCTCGGCGTTGCTATCGTAAACCCTCACTTCGCGGTCATCGCTGATTTGCAGGCCAAATTCGGCAAGGACGGCACGCGGCTCAATGACGATGCGACTGCGATAGGCCGCTGACTTGTACCAGGACGGTGGCAGTCCGAGGACGGTCCAAGGATAGCACGAACACAATGTGCAGACGATCACGTTATGGACCTCCGACGTATTCTCAAGAATATGCATCGCCTCGCCCTGCAAGCCACCGATCCCCAATTCCTTCAGGGCCTCGGTGCCATCCGCCAGAAGGCGCGCCTTGTAAGCAGGATCGCTCCAGGCCCGCGCGACAACCTTGGCACCGATGCGTGGACCAAGCTTGTTCTGGAAGATGTCGACGATTTCCGTCACGGCACCGGGATCAATCTTGCCCTTCTCCACCATCAGCGTCTCGATCGCCTTGATGCGCAGCGCAAGCGAGGATGGCGGCAGTGTATGGTCGTCGTGGCCCATGGCAGTCATGCTTCTCTGTCTTTGGCGTTCTGATCAGCCTATCCACAACCAAGCACACAAGGCATCCTTATTTTTGTGGATGTGCTGTCCGCACTACGTTTGCCAGGTGACGGGGCGAAAGCAAGTCGGCACGCGGGCATCCAACCAGCGCAAGGGTGGTATCAAGTTCCGCTTTCATCAGGTCCAACACTTCGCAGACACCGGCCTCGCCACCCGTGGCCAAACCATACAGCAGCGCCTTGCCGGACATCGTCATGACCGCGCCCGACGCGACAGCCTTGGCAATATCAGCGCCAGACCGGATGCCGCTGTCCATCAGGACCGGAATTTGCAGGACCGCCAAGGCATCCTGCAACAGGCTGATCGGGGCCGGGACGTCCTCAAGCTGCCGCCCGCCATGGTTAGAGAAAACGACGGCGTCCGCGCCCGCCTTCTCCAACCGCAAGGCATCTTCGACGCGAAGGACACCCTTGACGATCAGCTTGTGCGGCCAAAGATCGCGCAGCGTTGCAAAGGCGTCCCAGTCAAAACCTGCATCCATCCGGCGCGCCATGAGCGCCGATTGGGATGCGACATCACTCGCGTCCGCCGAGGCGAAATTGGCCAGCTGGGGCAGTCCATGCCTGACCTGCGCCAGACTCCAGCGCGGATGGGTTGCCGTATCAAGAACGATCCTGGGAGACAGCTTGAAGGGCACCTTGAAACCCGAACGCATATCGCGTTCCCGCTTGCCGTTGACCGCAACATCCGTCGTCAGGATCAGGGTCGAATAGCCAGCCTCCAGCGCGCGGCGCACAAAGTCGCGCGCCTGATCACGGTTCATGACGTAAAGCTGGAACCATTTTTCGGCATCACTCGCACGCGCCACATCCTCGATTGTAGAGGTCGAAGCCGTCGACAGACAGAACGGTATGTCATACTTGGCAGCCGCCCGCGCCAGCGCAAGATCGCCATCGGGCCACAACACACCGTTCAGGCCGGTCGGCGCGATGGCCAGTGGCATGGCATAGGTCTTGCCGAACAGTTGCGCAGACTGATCGCGATGATCCACCGCGACAAGCCGGTGCGGATCGAACAGAATGTCATCCAATGCGTCGCGATTGCGCCGCAAGCCGCGTTCGTTGCCGGCGCCGCCTTCAAGGTAATCAAAGACCATCCGCGGCAGGCGGCGACGCGCACGCCTGCGCATGTCCTCAATGTTGGCAAGATCAACCATTACTTCCTCCGCAAAATCTCGCGCCGCGCGTTCCGCCATGGTGCCGAAACAGGAACTGAATTCCCGAAGGCTACCCTCCCGCAAACAGATGCTCCATCCACAGTTCTGCTACGATTGGGGGCCGACCCACCCAGTGTCATCAGCTGTTGCTGTCCCCTATTTAGTCAGATTCTGCGGATTCAGCGCATTTTGGGGCGTTTTTGTACCCTTGATTGCCTGTTGGCACTGCCCGCATGGGACAGGATGATATGGCAGTGGTTGATAGCGATTTAAGTGTGCGCGGAATTTCGGGTTTGCGCGTTGCAGATGCATAGGTCATGCCAACCATAGTTTTGGGCAACACACATGCACCAACGATGATGATCACCGAGAGAGCCGCATAATTTATTCTTGCTGGGCATTCGCTGGCGGTGAGGGCTTGAGTAACAAGGGTCGTGAAGTCGGTCAGTTATGTGGCGGGGGTTCATGAACTTGAGCCTGCGCTGGTTGGGCATCTCGTCATGAATTTCCCCGCAACGAAGGCGACCTTGTTGGGAACGGCTAAGCCGCCGCGCGCCGTAGGGCGCTGAGGTTGTACCATGCAAAGTAGCCGACAGTGACAACCACAGTAGATCCCCAGAGCATTGGCGCATGAAGCACCACGCCAAGCGCCAGCGCCAGACGCAGGCCAATCTCGGCGCGGCCCAGCGGGTGACGGTCATAGCGCGACAGGGCGCTGGCCAGCAAATACAGGCCCAGCATGACCCGCACAACAACCAGCGCCAGCGCAGGCCAGTCAATGCCGCTGCTGTAACCAGCCAGGAACGCTTCGGTGCCAGCAAGGGCGTTGGGGTCAACCTTGGCCGCGTCGATCAGCAGCAATTCGGGATAGAAGACAAAGACAAAGGGCAGCACAAACATCACCACGCCGGCACGCACGGCAGAAAAGCCTGTGCGCATCGGATCGGCCTTGGTGATCGAGGCGGCGGCAAAGGCCGCCACCGCAACCGGCGGCGTGATGGCCGAGGCAACAGCAAAGAAAAAGATGAACATATGCGCGGTAAACGGCGCGATGCCCAGCCCCACCACCAGTGGTCCCATCAGCAGGGCGACGTTCACATAGGCCGGCACCGTGGGCATGCCCATGCCCAGCAGGATCGACATCAGCATGGTTACGAACAGCGCCGCAAACAGGAAGATTCCACCTGTTTGCAGCTCGGGCCCGAACATGCGCAGGGCTGACAGAACGTCACGCGCGATGAACCCCGACAGGCCGGTGAAGTTCAGGCAAAAGTCGATGACCGAAACCGACAGGAACATCAGATACAGCGTGGCGATCAGTATACCGGCGTCAGCCAGCGCGCCGACCAGTTGCGCAGGCTTGCGGCGGAATGCCGGGTCCAGCAGGAACAGGATCGCCAGCAGGAACACGGCCCACCAGCCCGCCGAGCCCGCATCGCCCGCACTGTTTTGCACCAGTTGAAACAGGAACGGCAAGTCAACCGCGCGGCATGTGGTTTCGGTCACGATGGTTTGAATGTTGAACAGGGCGGCGACGGGGCCACAGCCGATGGCTTCCTTGGGGGTCACCAGCAGAAACAGGATCAACAGGATCGGGCCAAAGATCATCACAAGGTTCAGCAGATCCTGACGGTTCAGCATCATGTCCGGCGTCTTGACCCCGACCGCTTCGATCTTTTGTTTGCGGGCCTGGAATACGACGGTCAGGAACAGGCACCCGAAATAGGCGACCGACGGGATGATTGCGGCGATGATGACCTCGCGGTACGGGACCGCCGTCATCGCGGCCAGCACAAAGGCCGCAACCCCCATCACCGGCGGCATGATCTGCCCGCCCGACGAGGCCGCGGCCTCGATCCCGCCGGCAAAGGTTTTGGAAAATCCGCGTTTCAGCATCATCGGGATGGTCAGCACGCCGGTGGACAACACGTTGACAACCGGCCCGCCCGAAATGGTGCCGAACAAGGCCGACGAAACGATGGCCGCGTGGGCCGGCCCGCCGCGCAAACGACGGGTCCACAGGAACGCCAGCTTGATCAGTGATTGGCCGCCCGCTGAAATGCCAAACAGCGACCCCAGCACGATATAGGGGAACACGGTGCCCAGCAGGATGCCCATGAAACGGCCCATCAACCCCTGGGATGTGTTGACCAGCACGTCTTCGATGTTGGGGCGCCCGTCCATCAGCGTGCGCGGCTCGCCACCCAGCTTGGTGATCAGGTATTTGTTCATGTCGTCGGCACCGAAATAGTACCAGACCAGCACCGTAATCAACGTATAGGCGGCCACAACGATGGCGACAGCAACCAGCGGAAAGCCCCAGACCTTGACGTTATAGCCCAGAAAGACCGCAATCCCCGCGCCGACCACGGCAAACAGCCAGACTCCTAGCGTGTTGATACACGACGGATCATCAACGCTGGTGGGGGCGGGCAGCCCGTAAAGTTCGGCAAATTCCTTTTCCTCGATCAGCGCGCGGGCGATCAGCTTGGCGCGCTCGCCGGTGAACTGGTCAATCAGGCAGATGGAATCGATCTCGATCAGATATGACAGCGACATTGCAATGGCCATCGTCACCAGCGCCACGTCCATGCAGGCCCCAAAAATCCGGCGGCCCCTGCTTTTGCCAAGTGCATCTATCCAGAACGAATGGTTCAGGGCGACAATCACCATCATCAGCACAAAGGCCAGCGGGTAGAGGTATTCGTAGGGAAACTTGCGGATCACAAAGCCCTGATTGCCAACCGACTGCGCAACCCATGCGTCCAGGCCTGGGATCGACGGCGTGGTGTTGAACAGACCGATAACGACCAGCACCAGCCCCAGAATGCGGGCCATGGCGTGAAACCTGATGGCCTGTGGTGGCCGGATGGCGGATGGGGTGGTCATGTTGCTGCACTGCCCTTGGGATATGTGACAAAGGGCGTCGGGCGGCGTGATGCGCCGCCCGACGGTGGATCACTTGGCGCAGTCCGGCACGTCATAGCCGGCGTCTTCCCAGGCGGCGACAGCGCCGGGGTGGTATTTCAGCGTCAGACCACCGCAAAAGCCTGTGGTTTTCTGGTCAAGCACGCCAAAGTTCACGTTGGCCGCGTATGGCGACCGCGTCTTGAGTTCGTCCAGAGACCCAATAAAGGCGGTGACGATTTTCTTGACCATTTCGTCAGACATATCTGCGTTTACAAAGGTCGCAAAGGGCACGCCGGGCGAGCGGAAAATACCGTCTTCCGAGATCAGGTTAACACCCTTGCCTTCGCCATAGCCCATTTTTGCGCCTTCGATTTCGATCGGGCTGTTGCCCGGCGCGCTCAGAAACTTTTGCATGCCTTCGGATTCCCAGATCGCCTTGGGGAAGGAAATGATGTTGATGTCGCCCGCCGCCTGCGCCGTCGTCACCCGGTCCGAGGGAAATGTGATCGGAACCATGAACGCCTCGGCAGAGCCATCGACGAGCGCGGTGGGCAGTTGCCCCCAGTTGGTTTGCAGGCCGGTGTAATCCTCGCCGTCCTTGAACCCGCCCGAGCCCAGCAACAGGGTCTGGCGCCCAACGGTCAGCGCCGCACCGCGTGGCGGGCCGTTCCAGATGGTGCGACCCTTGATATCCGCATAGCTCTGGATGCCGCTCGCAACAGGGGCAAACAGACCGTAAGCGCCAGCATTATAAGGGAAGATCGCACGCACATTGTCGGCCAGTGCCTTGCCGTCTTCGCCCAGTTTCGAGAACGGGCCACGGCCCTTTTCCAGCAGGAAATGCAGTACCAGCGGCGCGGTGACCATGTCCGATTTGCCTTCAGCGATGCTGACCATCGAATTGGTGGCGGTCTGTCCTTCTTGCACCTGTACGTTGGCAATGCCTTCGCGCGCCAGAACGTCGGCCAGATGGAGTGTCACCAGATGTGGCGAATTCCCCGGGCTGGATGTTTCAGCGGTCAGGTTTTCCTGGGCCGAGGCAGTGGTGGCGCAGACAAATGCTGCGGCGCATCCCAGTGCGACGGCGGCCTTCTTGAATACAAAAGTCATGGTTTCCTCCCTTTTGACTTTGTGAATCGGGGCAGTGGCCCGCCCTGACTTGTTTTTCAGCGTGTGCCGGAACCCTCCCGTTTGTCCTCGGCTTTGCGTCCTACATATTTGACGGCGGTTTCGCCCGCTGCTTCGGTTTCGTCGGCAATGCCGATCAGCACGCCAGTGCGCGGGCCAGTGGTGCGGTATTTGACGAAGGTGGCATTCGGCATGGTGGTGCGCGCCGCAGGGCGACGGGCCCATGCGGCCAGTTTGTCGTACATCTGCGCGATGACTTCAGCGTGGTCGGCGCTGTCGCCCAGATCGGTCAGCTCGTTCGGGTCGGCTTGCAGGTCGAACAGCATCGGGCGGTGGCCGCTTTCAAAGTGGATCATCTTCCAGTGATGATCCGCCACCATGAACATGCGCGACTGGTCGGGGTGCAAGTCCAACCTGCCGGCCAGCGGCGTGGCGGAATAATCGTATTCGCAGATCGTATAATCGCGGTCCGGTGCCGCGCCGCCCCGCAACAGGGGCAGCAGCGAATGCCCTTCCAGAATGTGATCCAGCGCCGACGCATCGCCGCCCGCCACGTCGACAAAGGTGGGCGCAAGGTCGATGCATTCCACCAACGCGTCACTGGCGGTGCCACGGGTCGCGTCGGCCTGTTCCGAGGGGTCATAGATAATCATCGGCACCTTGACCGAGGCATCGTGGAAGAACGTCTTTTCTCCCAGCCAGTGATCGCCCAGAAAATCCCCGTGGTCCGAGGTGATGACGATCATCGTGTCCTCCATGCGCCCCGTCTCTTCCAGCCAGTCGAACAGCACGCCCATCTGGTCGTCGCATTGCTTGATCAGCCCCATGTAGGCGGTCAGCACCTTGTCGCGGATGTCGTCGCGGGCAAAGGCGCGGCCCACGGGGGCGTTCTGGAACCCTTTGTAAACGGGGTGATCCGTCTGGCGTTCCGCATCGCTGCGCACGGGGGGCAGAAAATGCTCGGGGCCGTACATGCCCGCATAAGGATCGGGGACGATATAGGGCCAGTGCGGCTTGATATAGCTCAGGTGGCAGCACCACGGCTGATCGCCCTGCGCCTTGATAAATTCGATGCCGCGGCGCGTCAGATAGGGGGTTTCGCTGTCTTCCTCGCGGATGTTGGCGGCGCTGTCCGAGTTTTCCAGAAACCAGCCCGACAGCACGTTGCCATCGTCATCAACACCCGAATTCGCATAGTCGTGCCAGGGATTGTCGCTGTCATAGCCCTTGTCGCGCAGGTAGTCGTTGTATTTCAGCGCGCCACCCGGATCGTAAAACCCGTCCGGCCCCTCGGGGCGCATGCCGTCGTCGCGTTCCCAGATGTCGAACCCGCATTCCGCGACCCGCGCGCCAATCACACTGTCAGGCTCCAGCCCCAGCCGCCGCATGCCTTCGGCGTCGGCCGCCATATGCGTCTTGCCCACCAGCCAGCAACCCATGCCAAGATCGCGCAGATGGTCGCCCATGGTGCGCTCGCCCACCTTCAGCGGCACCTGATTCCACGACGCGCCGTGGCTGTGAACATAGCGCCCCGTATAGGTCGACATGCGCGACGGCCCGCACAGCGGTGACTGAATGTGGGCACGGTCAAAACGCACACCACGGGCGGCGATCCTGTCGATATTGGGGGTTTTCAGATGCGGATGGCCATAGCAGCTCAGGTAATCCCAACGCAGTTGGTCGAACATGATGAACAGGATGTTCTTGGGTTTCGCCATGGGATGATCCCCTCAATTTTACGCGGTTTGCGCGCAGTCTTTGTGAAAGGTGTAATGCAAATTGGGGATTTCGGGAAATAGTGATTTCCGCTCTAATATACCGAAACAGGTATATCAGGGCTTCGGTTTTACCGCAGCCCGCACATGCTGTGCCAGCCGTTGCGCATCATCCGACAGGGCGCGTCCGGCGGCATAGGTGATACCAACCGAGCTGACCAATTCCTCGCCCTGAATGCCCAAACGCACCAGCGACCCGTCGGCCAGTTCCCGGCGCACCGCACCGACGGGAACACAGGCCGCCCCGCGATGCTGCATCAGATAGCTGCGGGTGAATTCAAACGACACGGTTTCGATCTTGTTGGGGAAATCCGCAATGCCGCGCGCGGTCAGAAATTTATCCAGTTCACGGCGAATGATGGTGTCGGCAATGGGCACGATCATCATCTCGTGCATCAGATCAGGCAGGTCGATCACATCGGGGGTAGTGGCAAAGGGGTGGTCGCGGCTGACGACAAAAACCAGGGCCTCGGTGTACAGATGTTCAAAACTGACGCCCGACATATGTTCAAGCGACAGCAGGCGCCCAAGGATAAAGTCGATTTCGTTGCGGTGCAGGCGCGTGATCAGCTCGGACACTCCGGCCCAGTACAGCGACAGGTCGATTTCGGGGTGTGCTGCCTTGAACGAGGCCCCCGCATCCACTGCCAACGTGCGCGCCACATTCGGCAACATCCCCACCGCGACCCGTGGCCGTGGCGCTGTGCCGCTGGCCGCGCGGGTGCCAGTTTCGATCTGCGCCATCGCCGTATCAAGATGGCGGTTCAGCTTTTGCCCCGCGTCGGTCATCACCAGCCCGCGCCCGGTGCGGGTGAACAGCGGCTGGCCGATGATCTCTTCTATTTCGGCCAAAGACCGCGAGATGGCGGGCTGCGAGGAATGCATCGCTGCGGCCGCGTCGGTGACCGTCCCGGCCTTGGCGACTGCCAGAAAACAGCGGATGTGACGCATGCGCAGGCGGTTGTTCAAAGGTGCCGCTTTCGGTTGGGCGTTCAGAGTGCTTTCAGTTGATCTGGTTTTGCCCGAACTGGCAATAGAGCCGCGCAGCGCGTCGGGGACTGCTAACCCGATAAAGTGATGCGGAAAGTCGCTTAGCCTGTTATATTGGTACGTGGATATAATTAGACCAGTGCGGCATTTTTTTGACCCCGCCACCTACGTGAATCGCTCCAGGCAGATCGTACCCGGGCGGAAAATTTTCTGCGTTGGGGTATCTGGCAACCCACCTATCACTCGCAACCCAGTCTAACCAACCGCGCAAACTTTGCGACAGAACCGACGGAATGTCTTACGACCAACGGTCTTATTCCGCAGGCAGTAACCGATCCCGCTGTGGCAGGCCGAACAGGAAAACCTTTGACAGCCAGAGGGCGACGAAAAACACCGCGATACCGCCGACGAAGTCGAGGATGTGATGCGCGCCGTGGATGTGGATGGCCGGAACCATCGGGATATTCAGCGCCACAGCAGGCCAAAAGGCAAAGGTGCGGAACATGAACCACACCACAAGGCAGGTCATCACCGTATGATAGGACGGAAAGGCCACTGTCCCCAGCATCGTATCATTCGAGATCAACGGAATGCCATTCAACGCGGCCTCTTTCAGCATCGCGCCATAGGCGGTGTTGGTCACAAGTCGGATTGCCTGTTCGGCCTCAGCGGGGATGGGGTAATGAATGCCCATGCTGAAGTTCGGCAGGATCTGCCAGACGACAAACGTCACAAAAAGACCAATCATGCCGGTCACAAGCAGCAGGTTGAGCCGGTCGGTTCGACCCGTTGCAGCAAGCACCACAATGGCGCAGATCAGTTGGGCAAACGAGCTGAGGTAGACATAGCTCAGTATTCTGCCAATCCCGGCATGTTCTTGTGCCAGCCAGACAACGGCATCCGGCCAGTGATAGCCAAAGAAGTGATCGAACTGCAGCAGCATCTCATCCAGAATAGGCTCCGGGCGGGGCATGTAGATATGGAACACGATTCCCATCGAGACGCCAAACAGCGCATATCCTGCCAATGCCACCGAGATTGCCGCGACGCGTTCGGCGGATTTGAAGATGCGGATGTAGATCCCGATGGCAAGCAGCCCAAGGGCGTAGGCATAGATCGGAAAGAAGCTCATCCAGTCAATGGCTTGGTCGCGCCATGCGGACAAGACCACGATGGCAATTAACGCAAGGACGCCAAGCGAGAGAAACTTGATTTCTCCGTCTTTCAGTGCCGCCGCATCGTTTGTTGCTAGGCACGTAATATTCAGATCAGCCATGGAAAGTCCCCGTCCTGTACGTCAGGGGATTTTTCGCGGTTCAATCCGCCGCAAATGAGGCGGGTTTCGGTTCTTTTCTGGGACATTGCCCCGAGTGTGTCTGACGCATGGTCCATCCCAGACCAAAGGTGACCACATCGCCCAGCACCGAAACCGCGCGGTGCAACAAGGCGACGGTAAGGCCAGATCCATCGCCAAGGCTGGCAGCAAGGCCCAGTACGATGATGCTGTCGCGGACGCCAATGCCACCCGGCGCGCCCGGCACAACAAAGCCAACAGCCCAGGCCACAGCAAAAACCATTGTGCAGGTCAAAAGGCCCGACGCACTACCAGGGGTCACCGCCTGTGCCACGGCCCAGAGCGACAGGCCCAGAATGGCAAAGCTGCCAAGGTGCAGAACCATCGGCCGCACCAATTCCGGCGCCGAGGGCCGTTTGACGCTCAGCTTTTTCTGATGAGACCTGAGAAAGATAACGCCGGTGCCCAAGATAATCACCAACGCCACAGCAATCGACACCGAAACCAACCGTGTTGCAAGATCGGGATAGGTCAGAGCCATGCCGGGCAAGGCTGTCGGTATGAACAGCACCAGCAGCCCCGCTACCGACAGGCCCACGCCCAACGTGATCGCAACCTCCAGCGCCATCGAGGCCGCAAGGATGCCGCCAGCAACCCCATCACGACGCCCGATCACCAAACGTCCAAACAGATGGGCGACATTGCCAGGAATATATTTTCCGATCTGCGACACCATTGGCTGTCCGCGCGCCAGTCCGGGCGCGATCTCGCAGCCCCAAAGCGACAGGATCGACCGCCACGCCTCCGCCGCGACGATCTGGGACGACACATAACAAACCAGCGCCAGCGCCAGTCCTGCCCAAAGGCCGGGCGATGACAGATCCAGCACGGGCAGGTTTGGCGCTTGCAGGAACACAAGCAGCCCTATGCAGGTCAATGCCAGAACGCTGCCTGTGATGCGGAGTGCGCGGCCCATGTTCAGTCCTTGCGCGCCACAACGATATAACCAATGCCGCGATCACCTTTTGCAAAAAGCCGTTGAAACGCCAGCATGGCGCGGAAGATCGCCGCCGCAGGCCATGCGCTGTAGATCGGCCAGAGTTTTGTCAGCAGTTTTCGGTCGCTGCCACTCGCCTCGGTGCGGCTGGTAATGTCCATGTCGGCGCGCTCCGCACCGTTTGACTGCCGGGCATAAACCCTTGCGCCAAGTTTCTCCATCGCGTTCGCGATCGGAAAACCATAGCTTTGAATTTCCGTAATCCGGTAGCCTGCCCCCTCGGCAAGGGCATGCAGGTCAGACCTGCGATAGCGGCGGAAATGTCCGGCCCATTCATCAGCCGCGTTCCAGCGATGCGGATGCGCGGGCACGGAAAAGATCAGCGTGCCATTCTGCCGCAAGTATCGTGACCAGTCGGCCAGGGCGGCATGGTCGTCCTCGATATGTTCCAACACTTCAAAGGCAGTGAGATAGTCAAAACTTATCGCCTCGGCGTCGTCGGTTGTGTCGGCGACCTGCATAGCATCGTTGACCGCCGCAAGGGTCCGCGCCAACCGTAAGGCAGAGGGCGATTGATCAACGCCCAAGGCGCTGAAACCGCGCGCTGTCAAATCGCACAGCAACGACCCTGCCCCGCAGCCGATCTCAAGAATGCGCCCCGGTGTGTGGCGCGCGAATATCCGCAAAAGCAGGTCGCGGCGCATCAGGTAGCGAGGTGCCGGCACCCAGTTCAGATTGGGCATCGCGGGGCCAAAATGACGGTGCGCTACAACATCGGATGAGGATACCGGCATGTTGCCATTGGTGTGCTGTGCTGCATTTGTCATGGCTCAGGTCCTCTTGACCAGGGGTGCGATCTTGGCGCAAAGGTTTTGCGCGATCTGCGCGGGTTCTGCGCCCGATAATTTATCGGTCGGCATGGCGGGAAAACCGCAGGCTTCAAGGGCGGCGATCGCGTCCAGAATGGCCGCAGGATCAGCCGCCGGAACAAGGCGCAGTGCGGCGTCGGGTCGCGGAAAAATTTCATGGACGGCAAGTGAGTCGCGGGTGATCACGGACCGCTTTGCAAAAAGGCTTTGATAGACTTTGTTCGGCACCACCGATGCGGCCTTGTCCGAGGTGCCAAAGATGCCAAGGCACACATCGGATCGTGCAATCGCTGCGGCCAGATCTTCGTAGGGCACCCAAGGGTCCCAGGTCACATGCGCCGTGTCGCCTGCGGCCAGTGCATGCGCCACTTTGGCCTGATCCTGACCCCTGCCTATCAGATGCCACTGATACTGCCGCCCCCGGTCTGACAGGGCCGCGCGCAGGATCGTTTCCACCCCGTGCAACGGGATCAACTGACCGTAAAACAATATGCGCGGCGGTCCATCATGGGTCCGGCGCGGCGGCACATATCCAAATGTGCCCGGTTCCGCGCCCACGGGGATCGCGTCAACCTTTGCCACGTCGAGGTCAAGCAGATATGCGATGCGCCGGGCGTGGGTCTGGGTGTCCAGCAGTACGCGATCAGCAGCACGGCAAGACAAACGTTCCAGCGCCTTCAGACCGCGTGCGGTGACAGAGCCCGGTTGCGCCATCCGGCGGTCATTCACAACGGTATCGTAAAGCGACAGGAACAGGTCGAGCACAACAGGCCGCCTGCGCAGCTTGGCAAAGGGCCAAAGCACGATCACATCGAACTGGCCAAGATAGGGCACGATAACCAGATCATGCGCTGGCGCGCGCAGATAGCGAAAAATCAGCGCAGGATAGGCCAGCAACACCTGCATCAACCGCCAGATCATTCGTGCCCGGCTCAACTGGCTCTTGTCCGCATCCGCCGCCCAGATGTCGGCGTGGATTTCCGTGACCTCGACGCCGATTTCGGTCAGGCTGTCGCGCAGGATACGGGTGCGTGGTTTGCCCAGATCATAGGTGCCCCACAGCAATATCCGCATCGGCCGATCAGAGGCAGTGGCAGACGGACCGTTTCCGGCAGTCACTGGCGCAAGTTGAGGAAGGTCGGCGACGATCTGGGTCATAGCCGCCAGAATCCAGCATAGAGACCGGTTTCAGGCAACTGAATTTGCAACGGTGCCGCGTCAGTGTTCCAGATAAGTCGCAGTTTTGCGCCTGCGGGCCCGCTCACGTCGATCGGATCGGCGGTGAGGGCCAACACATCGCCGGACATCACCGGGCGCTGGTTGATCATAACGGGCCCGTCGGTCTCGACCCGGTAGGATCCTGCAAAAGGCATCTGCGCCGAGGCTGTCCCCCCGGTCAGTGTCACCACTTGCCCTGCCAGCCAGATTGCCCCGGCGTGGTGGACATAGGCCTGACGCAGGACTTGCGCATCCTCGGGCAGCAGGCCCAGAACCCCGCCTGTGCTGGCGTCGGGGCGCATCGCCGCATACAACTCGGCCCGGTTTGCCAGCAGCAAAGGCGGGTGATTGCGTGCGATCAGGTCTGCAAAAACAGGTTTACCCGCCGCGCGGTAATTGGCGATGCCCCAGGTCGACATGAAGAATCCAACCCGTTCAAAGCGCGACATCATGCCGTTCTGGTCAATGTAGGGGATTGGTCCGGGGAAAATCCTGTGAACTTCCGCAATCGTGGCCCGTTGGGCGGCGTTGCCTTCTGTGAACGCGCGCTGGGTCTGGATCGCCCCGCTTGCCAGCATCAGCACAAGGGCAAGTTTCCAGACAAGCCCGCGCCGCAGCGATTGCGCGCCGACGGCCACCGCTACCATCAGCGCCGGTACCGCGAAGGGAAAGAAATAGGGAAAGGCGTTGCGGTAGAACAGGACCGACAAGAACGGAAAGGCAAACAGCACGAGAACGATCCGCATCCGGTTGCCCGGTGCGGTTTTCAGCCCCACCACAATAAAGATCACCGCGCCCGCGCTTAACAACAGCCAGGCAGAAACCTCGGGCCAGCGTGGCAACACCCCATTGCCACCAAGAGTGACACGGGCCGCGTCGCCGATATTTTCCTGCGCGCCTGCCCCCGCGACAGCGGTGATGCCTGAGGCGTGCCAGAAAAACAGGACCGCCGCGAGGGCAAGCGCCAGAACTGCCGCCACAAGGCAACGCATGACAAGGCGCCGGTCATCCCATCGCCAGACAAGCATGCCAATGAAGACCGGCAGATACAGCGCCGATTTGATGGTCACAAGCAGCGCAAAGGCACAAAGGACCGCAGCCAGAATGATCTGTACCGGTCCCATGCGGCTGATCATCATAAGCGCCAGCGCGCACATCAGCAGGCCGGCGGCCATCGGGTCGGCGCGAAAGCTGGCCCCATGGGCAATGGCAAAACCCGAGGTGATAAAGGCAAGAACCGCGATATCGGCGGCTGTTTGGTCCGCCAGCGCGGCGGCGATCCGGTGCAGCGACAGACAGGTCGCCCCAAAGAACCCCAGCATGACAAGCCGGGCCATCGCGATCTGATCGACCTCATTTGCCGAAAACTCCGACAGCCAGCCGAAAGCATGGACAAAAACAGTCTGCAAAGGGCGGTCAAGCCGCCCGTCGAGGTGTGCATGCACATGCGACAGGAAATAGAATTCGTCCCAGTTGATATTGCGCGTCCACGTCATGACGGCCATGGCTGCCAACGCACAGACCAGGGCAAAACGGGTCAGATAGCGAAAGGTGTCAGCACTGTGATCCTGCCAAACGTTCGAACCGGACGGTACGGTGATCCCGTCAGGATGCATTTGCAAACTCAGCCGGGCGGATCACCGTGTTGGCCCGTTGAGCACGCAACGGCCCTCTGAGCAATTCGCGGGCGCGGATGTCTTCCAGCAGGCTGCGATTTGCCGCGATGAGATCCGCGATCACACCCACCGCAAAAAGGATCGTCGCCATGGCCAAGAGCACACCGGACAGAACCAGCGATTGCACGTGGCCGGCACCGCCGTCCGTTGCGTAGATGTATAGGAACCGCCCGACACCGACGAGCGCTGGCAAGGCAAAGATCGCCGCAAGGGTCAGGAAGAATTGCAGCGGGGCGTATATCACAAAAACCCGCAGGATCGTCTTAATCGAACGCGTAATGTACTGGCCCATGCCCCGGAACAGTCGCGATGGCCGCGTGACCCGGTTCACCCGCACCGGCACCGAGGTCATGGGGATGCGCTTGCGTCCCGCCTGAATGATGGTTTCCAAGGTGTAAGTGTATGTATTTACGACGCAAAGGCGCGCCGCCGCATCACGGGCATAGGCCCGAAAGCCGCTGGGTGCATCCGGAATATCAGTGCCGCTGGCAAGCCTTACAACCCAACTGCCCAGACGTTGCAGGGCTTTCTTTACGGGGGAAAAGCTCTCGATCTCGGTGATCGGGCGCGCACCCACAACGATCTGCGCGCGGCGTTCCAGCACCGGGGTGATCAGCGTGGGAATGTCATCCGCGCAATATTGGTTGTCGGCGTCGGTGTTCACGATGATGTCCGCCCCCAGGGCGAGACATTCCTCGATCCCGGAAAGAAACGACCGCGCGAGGCCCACGTGGCTGCTCATTTGCAGGACATGATCGGCCCCGGCTTTGCGCGCCACTTCAACCGTCTTGTCGGTCGATCCGTCGTCGATGACCAGCACTTCAACGCTTGTGACACCTGCAATCTTGCGCGGGATCGCCGCGATCGCTTCGGCAAGCGTCTCTTCTTCGTTCAAAGCCGGTATCTGGACGATCAATTTCATAGCACTGCTCCCATTTAGTTATCCCTAAATGTCAGGCCCCTGCGTCAGAAATAAGGCAAAATGGCATCAAGGCCGGTTAGAGCAGTATAGCTTCCGGGTGCGTATAACTCATTGGCCCTGTTAAGTTAAGTTTACGGTGCCATCCCGACCAGAGCTGCCCGGATCGGTGACCCCGGCCACACCCCTGAAGGTTTCACATGTTGCGTTCACGGGACAACTTCGCGCGGAGGATGCCAGAGGCGCAGTTTTCGCGCTGCTGGGCCGGTTGAATGGATCTTTCAGCGCGGAGCACGGGATCGGTCAGAGCAAGCTGCCGGTGATGGCCGCCTTGAAAGAGCCTGCGCAACTGGCGACAATGCGCGCGATCAAGGCGGCGCTCGACCCGTCCGACATCATGAATCCCGGCAAGCTCTTGCCGCCAGACTGAGACGCAAGTCTCTGGACAGTTGCACTTATCCCGAACGGGTTTTTGAAGGAACAGACAAATGTCGGATCAAAAGGAATACATGCACCAATCCATCGCGCAGGCGGTGCGCGACCATGGCATCGGGACCATGTTCGGATTGGTGGGGGACGCCAATCTCTTCATGGCCAATCACTTTGTGAATGGATGCGGCGGCACCATGGTTTCCGCTGTGCACGAAGGCGGGTCTGTCCTCATGGCTTTGGCCTACGCGCAGGTCACCGCGGGCGTCGGGGTTGCGACGGTGACCCAGGGCCCCGGCCTGACCAATTGCGTCACCGCATTGAGGGAAGGGGTGGTCGCCCGCCGCCCGATCATCCTTCTGTGCGGCGATACGCCTGTAATGGCGCCGTTCCACCCGCAAAACATAGACCAGCGGGAAATAGTCAAGGCCACGGGCGCCGGATTCGAGCAGGTGCAATCGCCGGAAACCGCGTCCCGCAATGTCGCGAACGCCTTTTACCGCGCGCGGAAGGAAAGACGCCCCATCGTCGTGAATATCCCGGCGGATTTCATGTGGGCGGAGGTCAAGCATCAGACCGTCGTATTGCCGACGCCGCAGATTCTGGCCGTGGTGACGGAAGGCTCGGCGCATGAAGAAGCTCTCGGCATGATCGCCTCGGCTAAGCGCCCGTTGATTCTGGCGGGGGCGGGGGCGGTTTCCGCGCGGGACAAGCTCATCGCGCTGGCCGAGAGGCTGGACGCGCCACTGGCCACTACGCTGAAAGGCACCGGGCTTTTCCGCGGTCACCCCAACAACATCGGCTATTTCGGCACTCTGAGCACCGCGGCGGCCTATGATGTCATCGCCGCCGCCGATTGCGTCATCGCCTTTGGCACATGGCTGCATTTTCTGTCCACTGATCGCGGCGAGTTGCTGAAGGGCAAGCGGGTTATCCAGATCAACAACAGCCCGTCGGAAATCGGCGCCTTCTACCACCCCGATGCGGTTCTGGTCGCCGACGCCGGGCAGACCGCCGACAACATTCTCTACTGGCTGGACGAGGCCGAGATTCCCCCCTCGGGATTTGCGAGCGAATTGCCTTCCGGGGATATCTCGGTGCATCCCAAGGGCGATCCGAAGAAGTCCAAAGCCGGGTGCATCGATTTCGAATACGCGCTGGACCGTCTGAACGAAGCCCTCCCGCAGGACCGGATCATGCTGACCGATGGCGGGCGGTTCATCACCGAGGTCTGGTGCCGGATCTCCGTTCCCGACCCGAGAAGCTTCCACATGAGCGACAATTTCGCGGCCATTGGTCAGGGGATGCAGCAGGCAATCGGGGCAGCGCATGGCGACCCCGCACGCCCGGTGGTTCTGTTCACCGGGGATGGCGGATTCATGATGGGGGGCATGAACGAGTTCAATACGGCCGTGCGCACGAAATGCGACCTGATCGTCATCATCTGCAACGATTCCGCCTATGGGGCCGAGCATGTGCAGATGCTGGATCGCCAGATGGATCCGTCACTGACCGAGTTCAGCTGGCCGTCCTTCGCCGAAACCGCCAGAGCCCTTGGCGGAGAAGGTGTGCAAGTGACGTCGCCCGAGGAACTGGAGACCGCCATTGAGGCTATCCGCGCCCGGAAAGGCCCGATTGTCGTGGAGCTGCAGCTGGATCCCAACAACGTCCCGCGGATGCGCATGTGAAAATTCGGCCAAGTCACCGGCAACGCGCCGCCCGTCGTCGCGACGGCAGGTCGGGCGGTTCCGTCGCAAATTTCCGAGTGGATTGAGATTAGCCGTTCGCTGGACATGATTATGCCGCGAGCTACGCAAACTGCTGAAAAACGTTGAGCCCGTTGACGTGTTGTCAGATTGACTTCCCACATTCAGGTGGGGCGGGACCGGCCCCCGTTCAGGTATTGTCTCGTTAACTTCTGACTTACGAAGGTATCCTGATGCTCGGGTGGCGGCATTCCAGGTGTCGTAGTACCCTAATAAAAGAGAAATTACCGCTTCTGGCCTATTTTGGCGATTTCT
>NZ_QBFD01000018.1 GCF_003335585.1 Sulfitobacter sp. DFL-14
ATTGACCTCGGTGTTCCTGGGTCAGACGCTCGGCTTCACGGCGCATACGCTCGAGATGAACGCCGCCTACCTCCACAACTGGTTGCGCGTCCTTCGGTCTGACAAAGGCGCGATCTTCCGGCACGCCGCCGATGCGCAGCGCGCCTGTGATTATCTGATCGCCAGATCGGAGGTGGGCAGGGCAGGTCGCAGTGCCGAGGCCGCCTGACCGCACGGAGAACGGAGACACCCATGTCACGTAAGGAACCCAAAACGCTGCGGGTGGCCTGCTTCAACGACGGCCGCCGCAAGATCATCACCTTCAAGCGCGGTGCCTATTGGTGGAGCGCTGCCGAGGGCGCTTATCCGCTCTCGGCAGCGCTCGAGAGCATCAAAGAACAAGGCGGCTGGATCGAAACCATCCCCAACCCGAATTACAGACCCAAAGGGTTGTTCGGGTAGAGCGCCTTCGGCCTCGATTCATCCGCCAAGCGGAAAAGAAAAAGCGGGCTTTGAGAAGGGTGTTTCAAACCTCTCAAAGGAGATCCCCATGTCCATGAATGTTCAACCCCAGCCAGACCGTCCGGATCCGACCGTGATCGCGGTGCAGAACGACGCGTTTCGCAAGCTCGCGTGCCTTGGGGTGCCGCCCGCGCAGCCCATCCAGGGCCGGATGCATGTCACCCGCTCGCTCATGGAGGCCGGTGACGGCTTCATGGCCGAGGCGGTGAAGGCGACAGGTGAGTTTGCCACATTCGAGCCCGAGAATGATCCGGAAGGTTGGCACGATTTCGGGGCGGTCGAGATCCGGGGCGAAACCGTGTTCTGGAAAATTGATCTCTATGAGGCGGGTTCGGACTTCCGCTACGGGGCTGAGACCCCGGACAACCCGGAAACCACCATGCGCGTGCTAACCATCATGATGGCGCGCGACTGGTAGATACCGTAATGGGGCTTGGCCCCCATCTCCACTGTTTCGCTTGTTGTAACTGTAGAGGTGAGGTGTCGTTGCCCTTGGCACGTGATGTGTGCCTACGGGGTCTTGCCGAGAGGCGCGCCCCAATTCTGAGCACAGAATGGAAGGACAACGACATGAATCTGTTTATCGGTTTGGACGTCTCGCTGGCAAGTACGGCGATTTGCGTTCTGAATTCGCATGGCAAAGTAGTGAAGGAAGAGACAGTGGCTAGCGAGCCGGAGGCGCTGGTTGCGTTTTTGCGCAGCCTGTGCAGCGACATCGCTGTCATAGGTCTGGAGGCTGGCCCGCTGTCACAATGGCTGCACAGGCACCTGACGGAGGCGCAGTTTGAGGCCGTGTTGATGGAAACGCGGCAGGTGAAAGGCGCTCTGAAGGCCATGCCGATCAAGACGGACCGTCGCGACGCCCTTGGTATTGCGCGGCTATTGCAGATGGGCTGGTTTCGCCCAGTTCATTGCAAATCGGTATCGGCCCAGGAGATGCGGGCGGTCCTGACAGCGCGGAAATCGATCCAGCAGGCGTGCATCAACCTCGAGCTGTCAGTACGTGGGGTCTTGCGCAATTTTGGCTTGAAGATCGGTAAGGTTTTGAGGGGAAACTTCGATTTTCGCGTCCGCGAGTTGACCGATGGCAATTCAATGCTGATGGCTGCCGCGGACCCGATCCTGAAGGCGCGTACTGCCTTGCGAAACGAGTTGGCCGCATTGGAGAAACTCACACGGGATCACGCCAAATCCGATCCGGTCTGCCGCCTGATGATGACCATGCCCGGTGTCGGCGCGGTCGTAGCGCTTACGGTCAAATCCGCCATCGATGATCCGGGTCGCTTCCGTTCCTCGAAGGATGTTGGTCCATGGGTCGGGTTGACCCCGAGGCGCGATCAATCCGGGGAGCGCGACATAACTGGTCAGATAACTCGGGCGGGTGATCAGATCCTACGCACGGCGCTATATCAGGCGGCGACGATCATGTTGCACCGCGGCCGACCGAGCTGGCTGACGGCATGGGCTCTTCGGGTGGCGCAGCGAAGGGGCAAGAAGCGCGCGACTGTTGGTCTTGCGCGCCGCATTGGGGTCGTATTGCACCGGATGTGGCGGGACGGGACAGAATTCCGTTTCACTAAACAGCCGATAGACACGGCCGGAATGGCGTAGGCGTCCGTGCCCGCGCTGTCACCCAGATTCGAGAAAGGAATTAGCCGCGCCTGATGACCCGGCTCACCGAGGTCCCTCGCCGGGACGCGGTTCCCGACGATGCCGGCCCGTGCCCAGTGCCGAATCTTTGATTGAGCACGTCTGGTAGATGGGCACGCGGGAATTGCACTTGGACCAGTATAGTGTGGCGGCTTCTGCGCCGACCACGGACGGAAGCATTATCCTGGCGACGGAACACACCTTGGCAAGTCAGGCAACAAGGCTGCCACTGAAGACCAAAAATCAAACGGTTGAGGCGTCATGGCGTCGCCGTTTTTGAACCGTGCAAGTGTATCAATCCGACGAGCCTGAGGAATCTGGATCGCGCCAAATCTGCATGCGTTCAAGGACCTTGACTTCAACAGCCCCATTACAGAAGCGCAGGGGCAGCCTCAATACCCACACAACCGACACGGAAGGCCCGCTGACCCCTCAAAGGGAGAGTGGGCCTTTTGTCGTTTTGATCCCCGGAGCCGGGGGTTGGTCGCGCGGATAGCTGCGCGGATCGCACCATAACCATCGAAAAGGACATCCCATGACCACAAGCTTTACCCCTCTCACCGTCGCCATCGGCGATCTGGTCCCGCATCCCGCAAATGTGCGCAGCAACTCTCCGGAAACCTATGACCCTGAGAACATCGCCCATCTGAAGGCCAGCATCGCCGTTCTGGGTCTCCTGCAGCCGCTCTTGGTCCAGAAGCTCGACGGCAAATACGCTGTCCTCGCCGGTGGCCGACGCCATGCCGCGCTGAAAGATCTGGTCGCGGAAAAGGTCGAAAAGGGGTTCACCGCGAAAACCAAGGTCGACTGCCGCTTCGTGCCCGAGGACTGCGACGTCACCACGGCCTTGTCGCTCGCCGAGAACATCACCCAGGCGCCGATGAATGCCATCGACGAGTTCGAGGCTTTCGCGCGGATGATGGAGGTCGACGGCCAGACGCCCGAGACGATCGCAAAGACCTTCGGCACCACGGTGGCCGCCGTGAAAGGCCGGTTGCGCTATGGCCTTATCCACCCCGACATCCGCGCCGCGGCTCGGGGCAAGGTGATCACGCTCGACACGATGAAGGCCTTCGCCGAGCACCCAAGCCAGGAGGCGCAGCGCGAGGTTTTCGAGGCGCTCACGAAAGACGGCGGCTATCTGCAGGCCTACACCGTCCGTCAGGCACTCAAATCCCGCGGTGTGCAGGTCAGCGATGATATCGGGGCTTTCGTGCGCGCGGACTACGAGGAACGCGGCGGTGCTGTTGCGGCTGACCTTCTGGAAGAGCATTCCGTGCTTGAGGATGCGGCTCTGGTCGAGACCATCCTGCTCGAGAAGCTCGGTGCCGCTGCCGAAGAGGCCCGTATGAGGCTGGGCTTTGCCTGGGCCGATGCGATGGTGCGCTATGATTACGCGACCATGGCCGACTATGGCCGCGTCTATCCGGGCCCGATCGAGCCCGACGAGGCTGCCCAGAAGCGCATTGAGGACATCACCGCCGAGCTCGAGAAACTGCAGCTCGAAATGGAGGATGAAGGGCTCGAGGAGGACGCCTACAATGCCCTCTACGAACGTGTGGACGCCTTGGAAGAGGAAGCGCGCGATCTGCAGGAAGCCTACAGCGCCGAGGACCTCGCGCGGTCTGGGGTGATCGCGTCCTGGTCGGGCGGGCAGGTGACCCTCCATGTTGGCCTCGTCCGCCCGGAAGACACCGTCAAAGAGGAGGGCGCGCGCGGTTCCTCGGCTGGCCCGACCGGGGAAGAAGCCCCGGACGCCGGCGAAATCACTTATCCGGCCTCACTGGCCGAGGATCTCAAGACCGAGCGAGCCATGGCCCTCGGCACCGCGATGGCGCTGCATCCGGAGGCCACGCTCGATCTGACGCTCTTCAAGCTGGTCAGTGACGTTCTGGCCAGCGGTATGAGTGTCACGCAGGCGATCAAGATCGATGCCCGCAAGGAATACCGCAGCCACGCCAAGATGGACGAGATCGACGAGACCTCGCTCGAGCAGGTGGCGGCGGCGCATGAGGCGCTTGATCTCTCGTGGCTCGATGACACCCGTGCGCCCGCCGATCAGTTCGCGGCGTTTCGCGCGCTGAAGGCCGGCGAGAAGGCCAAGCTCGTGGCCTATGCCACCGCCAGCACCACGCAGTCCTGCTTCGCGCGGGACCGATCGCGCGATAGCCTGATGCATGCGTTCGAGATCGAGATCATGCCCGATATCCGCGCCCACTGGACGCCGAATGCGGCCCTCTTCAACCGCTTCAAGAAGGCCTGGCTGCTGAAGATCCTCGGCGACGATCTGGGTCTCGCCCAGGAGGCGGTGACGCTCGCGTCATCGAGCAAGAAGGAGATCGTCGCCTTCTGCGACAAGCTCTTCGCCGAGCCCTTCGCCACACTGACGGACGCGCAGCGCGCTGCCGTGGCCGCCTGGTGCCCGCCCATGATGCAGACCGCCGGTGTCGCCTGTGATGAGGCGGAGCCCGCTGCGGAAACCCCCGAGCCTGACAGCGAGGTCGCGCAAGCGGCCTGAGTCCTCACGCGACCCGCGCGAGGCATTCCCCGCGCGGGTCGACCCTCCCACACCCAACCGAAAGACATCCCCATGGCTATTCTCAAGTTCTCTGCGTCCGCTGTTGCGGCACAGATCGCCCATGCGCGCGCCTGCAAAACCTTCCTGCCCAACTGGAACGGGCCCGTGGACAGGCCCGCCCTGATCCTGATCGTCGGCAATGGTGTGCATCTGCGCTCAAACGGCATCGATGGCACGACCACCCGTATCGTCACCACCGAACAGGCCGATCCCTCCTTCGCCTTCGCCGACGGCATGAACCCGTTTCGGGACACCGACTGGATGGCGCAGCGCCGCATGGCGTTTCGCGATCTGACCGGCCAGTTCTACACCGACATCCTCGACGATGTGCAGGTGCTCATCGACCGGGGGCGGGGGGCGATCCGGCTCGCCACCGATGGCCACAGCATCCGTGTCTTCGTGCGCCGGGCCTCGGACTATCTCATCGGCGGGACCTACGAGGTGCCTTCAGGTCTTGGCGGCACCTTCCGGGTCATCCTCAAGGATGCCTGCGACACCTTCGCGATCGTGCAGAACTGCGGCAATTGCGAGGATTTCGACGCGATGCAGTCCTACCGCGTGCCGCTCGATGCGCTGATGGAACTCGATGATCGGAGGGCGGCCTGATGGGATGGCTCTTCTACACCGACCGCCGCGTCCAGACCTACGCGGATGAGAAAGCGGAGATTGACCGGCTCTGCACTTTCGAGGGCGACACGCGCAAAACCGAACTGGTCAAGGCATGCAAGGTCGGCTCCACCTGGTATGCGGCGGCAAGGGTCACCAATCTCGACGGCACCCACGTCGAAGACACGACCTATGTGACCGATGCGGATGGCTCCATCACTTTCGGGGCTGTCTTCCTCACACGATACGATGACGGCTGCTGGGGCTACAAGGACATGGAGGAAAGCGCTGGCCCGAACGAATCTCGTGCTCCCCTTGGGCTGATCGAGCTTCTCTCCAACCTGAAAGATGAAGGCAGCTACGCCCATGCCTGGCGTCAGCGCTGCCGGGATTGGGCTGCGATCCCGGACTACGAGGAGGGCGACAAGATCAAGCTCGCAGCACCGGTCACGCTCACCGATGGCAGCACCTGCCAGATCGTCACCGCGACGCACTACAGGCGGGGGCGGCAAAAACGCCGCTGCTACCGCATCGAGGAAACCGGTGGGCTCGTGCGGCTCTCAAGGGCCTCGCTTGCGGGATCGGAGCTGCTCAGCTCCGCAAAGTGCGCGGCAAGTCCTGTGCTGGCCGAGTTTATGGCGGGGCAGGGGGAATGAAATGGAACTAGCCGATGGCGGGTCTGAGCGGACCTTCATCATCAATCAGTTGAGAGGCAGCCGCGCGGGACAAAGTTTGCTTTCGCTGCGGCTGCGCCAATGGCTACTTTCGGGAAGGTGCCATCATTGCGATAAAGGGCTAAATAGGTGCGAATTTGCTATTTTGTACTGGATGCCTCGGGCAGGAGTTTGCTTGACTGCACTTCATTATTTCTAATATCCATAAAATATGGAATCATTACTTACAAGCCGACTCGCAACCCTCAGCCACCCCCAGCGGATGGCGGTTTTCCGGCTGCTCATGCGCCGCTGCCCGGATGAACTGCCAGCTGGTGAAATCGCCGAAGCCTTGGACCTCAAGGCCAGCACCGCATCGGTCTACCTGTCTGCCCTGACTCAGGCAGGTCTCATCTCACAGCGTCGGGACCGGACGCGCCTGCTTTATGCCATCAATCTCGACGCAGCCCGCGAGGTTGTTGCGGGGCTTTTCGTCGACTGTTGTCGCGGGCGGGCTGACCTTTGCCCGCCACACTTTTCTGATCTTCTCAGGAGTATCTCTCCCATGACTGACAAGACGTTCAACGTCCTCTTCGTTTGCACCGGAAACTCTGCCCGCTCGATTATCGCCGAGACCATTTTGCGCGATAGAGTGGGCGATACGTTCACAGCCTATTCGGCGGGCACCGTGCATCGCTCGGAGCTGAACCCTTTCGCGGTGGAACTGCTTAAATCAAAGGGACATGACGTGTCGCTTTTGCGGTCCAAGAACATTGGGGAATTCCAAGGTGCCGACGCTCCGCGCATGGATTTTGTATTTACCGTCTGTGACCGTGCCGCCAATGAGGAATGCCCCACTTGGCCGGGTCAGCCCGTCTCGGGTCATTGGGGTATGCCGGACCCTGTAAAGGCTGAAGGAACCGATGCGGAAAAGCGTCTTGCATTCCACCAGACCTACGGTGCGCTGCACAACCGGATCATGGCATTTTCCGCCTTGTCGTTCGAGAATTTGGACCGTGGATCGCTGCAAAAACGCGTCGATGAGATCGGCAAAGAAACTGCCAAACAGGATAACCAGATATGACTACATACGCTCTCAACGGCCTTGGCCGCATCGGCAAACTTGCTCTCCGTCCGCTTTTGGAACGCGGGGCAAAAATTGCATTTATAAACGATGCCGTAGGTGATCCTGCGATGCACGCGCATCTGTTGGAATTCGATTCAATCCATGGCCGCTGGCCTGCGACGTTTGAAGCAGGTGAGGGGGCGATCAGCATTGACGGCACACGCATCCCTGTCACCAACACGCTCAATCTGGAAGACCTGCCACTGGACGGCGTGGATGTGATGATTGATTGCACCGGCGCGTTCAAGACAGAGGGCAAACTGGCCCCGTATTTTGCAGCGGGTGTGAAAAAAGTTATCGTCTCTGCACCAGTCAAGGACGGCCCAACTGCCAACATCGTCTATGGCGTCAATGAAGACATTTACGAGGCGGACACCCACCAGATTGTGACAGCGGCAAGCTGTACGACCAACTGCCTCGCGCCAGTGGTCAAGGTTCTGCTGGAAGGGATCGGCATCAAGCACGGCTCAATCACGACGATCCATGATGTGACCAACACGCAGACAATTGTGGACCGCCCCGCGAAGGATTTGCGCCGCGCGCGCTCTGCGCTGACAAACCTGATCCCGACCACAACGGGATCTGCGACGGCGATCACGCTGATCTATCCCGAGTTGAAGGGCAAGTTGAACGGCCATGCGGTGCGGGTGCCGCTTTTGAACGCATCCATTACCGATTGCGTGTTTGAAATGGCGCGTGAAACGACTGTGGATGAGGTGAATAGCCTGTTCAAAGCCGCAGCCGAAGGCCCGTTGAAGGGTATCCTTGGGTATGAAACCCGCCCCTTGGTCTCGTCTGATTATACCAACGATCAGCGCAGCGGCATCATTGATGCGCCCTCGACGATGGTCGTGAACGGCACCCAGCTCAAAGTCTACGCCTGGTATGATAACGAAATGGGCTATGCGCATCGCTTGGTCGATGTTGCCCTTATGGTGGGCGGCAAACTGTGACACAGCCACCAGAACGGGGCGCAGGATTTGCCGCCTACATCACGGTGACGGCAGCCTATTGGGCGTTCATGTTGACGGATGGCGCGCTCCGAATGCTTGTGCTGTTGCACTTTCACACGCTGGGTTTCTCGCCGGTGCAATTGGCCTATCTGTTTGTGCTCTATGAGATCGCAGGTGTGGTGACGAACCTGTCCGCAGGGTGGATCGCCGCACGGTTTGGGCTGACGTCGACGCTTTACGCAGGGCTGTCCTTGCAGGTTGTGGCGCTCTTGGCTCTGACCCAGCTTGATCCGGCGTGGAGCATCACCGCCTCTGTGGTGTTTGTGATGCTGGTGCAGGGCCTATCGGGCGTGGCCAAGGATTTGGCCAAGATGAGTTCCAAGAGTGCCGTCAAAATCCTTGCCCCAACGACAGGCGGTGGGTTGTTCCGTTGGGTGGCTATTCTGACGGGATCAAAGAATGCTGTGAAGGGAAGCGGTTTTCTATTGGGTGCGGTTTTGCTGGCCGTCTTCGGGTTCGTGCCTTCCGTGCTGACGATGGCGGCCATCCTCTTTCTCATCCTGATCGGTGTCGTGATCGGTATGCCAAAGGGCCTGCCGGTCGGGCGTAAGGATGCGAAGTTCTCGGAAGTGTTTTCCAAGAACCGCAACATCAACTGGCTCAGCGCCGCACGGCTGTTCCTGTTCGGGGCGCGGGACGTCTGGTTCGTGGTTGGCATCCCGATCTACTTCTACGCTGTGCTGTCGGACGGCAGCACCGAGGGCAATCGCACCGCCTTCTTCATGATCGGGACGTTCATGGCCGTCTGGACGATCCTTTATGGCGTTGTCCAAGGCTGGGCACCGCGCATCCTGAAGGCGGCATCACGGACAGAGGCGGAGATACTTGCACTGGCAAAACGATGGGTGGGTCTGCTGATCATTGTACCTGCTTTCCTAACCGGTCTGGTCTGGCTGGTCTCCGAACCGTCTAATGCGCTGACGATAACCATCGTGTTGGGCCTCTTGGTCTTTGGCGGCATCTTTGCCGTGAACTCAGCATTGCATTCGTTTCTCATCCTCAGCTTTACGGATGCAAGAAGGGTCACGATGGATGTCGGCTTTTACTATATGGCCAACGCGGCAGGCCGATTGGTTGGCACAGTCTTGTCCGGCTTCACATACCAGATCGGCGGGCTGCCCTTGTGCCTTGGCACCGCCGCCGCGATGATCGGTTTTAGCTGGCTCGGCACGTCGCAACTCAGAGCTCCAGAAAATGATAAGGTTGCCGCATGAATATTTTTGAAAAGTATCTCTCTTTGTGGATCGCGATGGCGATGGGGGCTGGCATCCTTCTGGGCAATGTTGCCCCTAGCTTGGTCAATGCAGTCGCGGCGGCAGAAGTGGCCAGCGTCAATCTGGTTGTCGCCGTGTTGATCTGGGCGATGGTCTATCCGATGATGGTTGGCGTTGATCCCAGATCGCTGAAAGACGTGGCAAAACAACCGCGCGGATTGATGATCACCCTTGTCGTGAACTGGCTGATTAAGCCCTTTACGATGGCGGCATTGGCCGTGCTGTTCTTTCAGTATGTTTTCGCGCCATGGATTCCACCCGAGGATGCGATGCAATACATCGCCGGTTTGATCCTGCTGGGGGCCGCACCCTGCACGGCGATGGTGTTTGTGTGGTCACAACTGACGCGCGGGGATGAGACCTATACACTTTTGCAGGTGTCAGTGAATGATCTGATTATGGTCATCGCTTTTGCGCCTATCGTGGCTTTCTTGCTGGGTGTGACCGATATCACCGTCCCTTGGTCCACATTGGTTCTGTCGGTCTTGCTGTTCATCGCCCTGCCCCTTGCGGCAGGGTTAATTACTCGCCAGCGCCTTGGGTCAGAGGCGGCAATCGAGACGTTTCAGGCGCGGGTCAAGCCCTATTCAGTGGTGGGTTTGATCGTCACCGTTATGATCCTCTTTGGGCTTCAAGGCCAAGTGATCGTGTCCAAGCCGTTCATCATCGTGTTGATCGCGGTGCCGATCATCTTGCAAAGCTATGGTATCTTCGCAATCGCTTACGCTGCAGCGTTCGCATTGAAAGTGCCGCACCGAATTGCGGCACCCTGCGCCTTGATCGGGACGTCGAATTTCTTTGAATTGGCCGTGGCCGTCGCGATCAGCCTATTTGGGTTGAACTCTGGCGCTGCCCTCGCAACCGTTGTTGGGGTTTTGGTTGAAGTACCGGTAATGCTCACGCTGGTGGCATTTGCCAATCGCACACGCGCACGCTTTGCGCCCTGACGCGCAAGGAATAAGGCGCGCTCAAAATGGAGGTCAGTCAGAGATGACTCAAAAACCCTGTTACGGAACGATGTTTCCTGAGACCTTAGGTGGTGGTGCGGACAACGGCACCGTGACTGGCAAAGTCTTTGGATATGATACCGTCCCGCGTGGTCTGGCCGGACCAAAGCGCACACCAAATGTGGATACGAAAGAGTGGGAGGAGTGCCTGAAATGCGAGGCCTTCGACAGTTGCTACAAACTATCATCAGCCAAATTTACACTGCTCACGGCCATCGACGGTCCAATTCAGACCTGATCAGTGGCTATGGTTCTTGAGGACTAGATTTCGCAGAGATCAGGGCATTTGCCGCTTGGCGGAGAAACGCCTTATGCTGACAACTTAGGGCTTGAAGGGAAACTAAATGTCAATGAACCGCCGTAGCTTTCTAACTTCTGCATCAGTAGCGACCGGTTTTGGATTTCCCTCGATTGCCGCGTCAGATGAACCGGTTCGATTTGGTCTGACCCCAGTCTTCCTGACCAACGACCAAATGCTGGTGGATGGCTTGCGGACCTATCTGGCGAATGCAATGTCCCGCCCTGTGGAGCTTGTATTTCGCAGGACCTATGAAGAGATCACTGCTCTTCTGGTAGCTGGCGATTTGGACGCCGCTTGGATTTGTGGGTATCCCTATCTTCGAAACGAGGACAAGCTTGCCCTCCTTGCCGTGCCGGTTTGGAACCAGAAACCGTTATACCAGTCATATCTGATTGCAGGCGCGGAACGCGATGTCTCCGATCTTTCTCAACTCAAAGGCGACGTTCATGCCTATTCCGACCCGGATTCCAACTCTGGATATATTGTGACTCAGAGTGAGCTTGTTGCGCGCGACGAGGATAGGAACAGTTTTTTCGGGAAGACATTCTTCACCTTTGGCCATCGAAATGTGCTGCGGGCAGTGGCGTCTGGGCTGGCCCAATCCGGCAGCATAGATGGGTATGTCTGGGAGGCGGTATCTGCGACAGAACCTGATCTGGCGGCACAAACGAAAGTCGTCTGGAAATCCGAGTGGTTTGGTTTTCCACCGATTGCCTGTCGACGCAGTCAATTGCCGACAGAGACTGTGCAATCGTTGCAAACGGCCTTGATCAATATCTCGAACACAGCTGACGGCATGGCAATTCTGGAAATGCTGCAATTGGACGGGTTCACCGTGGGAGCCGAAAACCTGTTTGATGATATTCGCCGTCGTATAGAGGTTTTGGATGCGGCAATCTGAGTATCATTGGGCACGGCCGCAATCTTGGCCGCTCACTGTTCGTGTGCCGTTGATCGCCGCTCTTCTTTTGATCTTTGTTGCGGTTATTGCCTCAGAGCGGGTCCTCACTCGTTTTTCCAACATTCAGGATGACAACCTTCGTGGCGTGGCGTCTGTCTATCTGGACAGCGTTTCTTTGGCTCTTGAACCATTCATTTTGCGACAGGATATCTGGGGGACTTTTGACACCGTTGATCGTGCGCGCAACGCAGCGGGTGATCTGCCAGTTCGAGCCTTGGTGGCAACAGACAATAGTGATCAGATCATTGCGGCAGATGATCCGATGCGCTTCCCGACAGGAACCTCGGCTCCATCGGCTCTCATCGCCGCACCTAGCATCGATGATCTATCGCTGAAATACACTGAAACAACAGTCTGGACGCAAAAGGATGTGGTCTATCAGGGGCAGCTTATCGGGCACGTTGTGACAGAGATTGACGTCGGCAACTATCTTAGACAACGCCGAGAGGCTCTTTGGTCGCTGATCATCGGAAACACACTTGCAACGATTCTTCTGGCGGGTGCCGGGTATTTTCTTATCAGCCGGATGATGCGGCAGGTTCAGGTGCTCTCGCAATTTATGGGTAGTCACGAAGGCGATGGTCTTGAGGAGATCCCACACTCTGCCTTTCCTGCAAAACGAACTGAATTCGCATCACTGTTTGAGCGGTACAATAAATTGGTAAGGGCTGAGGCGGAACGCCGGGACATCGCTCAGCGGTTATCGGATCAGGCTCAACTAGTCAGTCTAGGCCGCCTTTCTTCCACCCTCGCCCACGAAATAAACAATCCCCTTGGTGGTTTGTTGAATGCGGTTGATACGTTGCGGAAATTCAAGGACAGGCCGGATGTCGTCGAAGCCTCAACAGAATTATTGTATCGAGGTCTAAAAAACCTGCGTGACGTCTCGAAGGCGACTTTGGATTTTGGACGATCAAATGTGCAGGACCATCCGCTTTCAAAAGTAGATCTTGATGACTTACGGCTGCTCATCGAACCTGAGCTCGCCCGTAAGAACCAGACGCTCGATCTGACAATTGGCGTAGACGATGATACGCTTCGGGTGCTTCCAGGCGCTAAAGTGCAGCAGATCATCCTTAACCTTTTGCTGAACGGATCAGCTGCTGCCGGCGAGGGAGGTGGGATTGGTCTTAACGTGACGACCGAGGAAGAAACGTTGAGAATTGACGTGAGCGATAGTGGCCCAGGGTTGTCTGAAGCCGCGCGGCACAGACTGACGGTTGGGTCCGCATCCAAAAACGGGGCAGGGGTAGGTTTACGGTCAGTGCGCGAAATCACGCAGGGCCTAGGGGGTGGTATTGAAGTTGCCGATTTGCCAGCGTGCGGAGCCAAGATTACAATCACACTTCCCTTGCAACCAAAAGGCGGATTCGTGACGTGATCCTAGAAAATAGACATATCGCTTTGGTCGAAGATGATGAAATCATGGGCGGGTCGATCGCTCAACGCCTCGAACTTGAAGGTGCTCACGTCATTTGGATGAAAACAAAGACGGTGGCCCTCGGCGCAATCCGTACACCGCACAAAAAGTTTGATGCGGTCGTGTGCGATATCAAGTTACCAGATGGGACAGGCGAGGACTTGTACATGGCCCTTTGCGATCATTCTGTTCCGCCACCTTTTTTGTTTGTGACCGGTCATGGTGGCGTTGATCAGGCCGTTCGTCTCATTCACGCAGGTGCCGCTGATTACCTGACCAAGCCTTTCAATATGGATCAGTTCTTGGCGCGGCTGTCGGGGATGATATCCGCAGACCAATCAGAGATCGGTAACAGCCCGTTCGGGGTTTCACGTCAAGCGATTGAATTGCAGGCAGCGTTAATACGTGCTTCTTCAAATGACCGCCCAGTTCTGATCAAGGGCAATCGGGGGACTGGAAAAGGCTTGGCTGCACGGTCAATTCATGACCTGGCAGATAGCATCGGCGGGTCGTTTTTAAGCATTGATTTCAGCAGGCTTTCCCCTTCGGAGCAAGTTAACATTTTGTTTAACGATACCGCTGAACGCCCTGCACTGACACATGCGGCTGCCAACGGCACTTTGTATCTTTCAATGATTTCCCATGCCACCGATACTGTCCAACAGATGATTTTCGAATGGCTCTCATCGAAGCCGGCGACGAAGTTGGTTTGCGGGATAACGCCAGACTTGACGTCTGCACAGGCGCATTATGGGCTGCGGCTAGATTTGCTACAGCGTTTAAGTGCAGTCGAAATTTTTATACCACCACTTGCCAACAGGCCAGATGACATTCTCTGGCTGATGCGACGGTTTTATGACGGGTTCAATGCACGTCGTGTGGTAAAGCTCAAAGGACTATCTGCGCGCTGTGAAGAAGCTGCAGTTAGTTACCCTTGGCCGGGGAATGGGAGAGAGTTGCGCAGCAAAATGGAGCGGGCAGTATCGCAGGCGCAAGGAGAAATCCTATTCCCGCTCGATCTTTTCCCAGACGCTCAGAATCACAATCTTGCTACGCGTCCATTATCCAGCGTCCGCGATGATGCAGAACGAGCGGCGATACTCGCGGCTCTTGAACAAACCGATCATCATATTTTAGAGGCGGCCAAGCTTCTTTCTGTGTCGCGTACCACGCTTTGGGAAAAGATGAAAAAGCTTGGAATCAAGAGCGAACACTAGTTCCTCGTTTCGGCATTCAAGTATACTTCAGAATACAGAGAGTAGTGTTCGGAATTCCGAACGCTCAAGAAAACGTATTATAAACAATCTATTAGCGAACACTTTTTTCGGAAATCTCCATACCTACCATCCTTCCCGATTTGGTACGCTTTGGCCAAAGGCTTTTAGGGAGGAACTATCATGAAATGTAATCGTTTAGTTGATGCCGGCCGGCGTCAATTTTTGCGCGGCGGCGCTATGGCCACAGCTGGCGCAGCCGTTGCCGCGATTTCGCCCGCGCAGCAGGCTCAGGCGTCCCCGGCTCTGGCGCAGATAGACTATCCGTCCAACAGGTTGGCCAATGTTGCTGATCTGGCTGTCAATGAACCGATGGACATCGAATACCCCGATGCGGACAGCCCGGGCGTTCTACTCAAGCTCGGCGAGCCCGTCGAAGGTGGTGTTGGTCCGGATAGTGACATCGTAGCCTATACGGTACTCTGCCCCCACAAGGGTTGGTATCTCAACTACAACGGTGAGGATCGCAGCTTCAACTGCCCGGGACATTTCTCGCGCTTTGATGCCGAGGCTGGCGGTCAGCAGATCTGGGGCCATGCCACGCAGAACCTGCCACAATTTACGCTGCGGGTCGACAACAATGGAGACATCTTCGCCGAAGGCTGCTCTGACCTGATTTTCGGCCGTCCGTCAAACGTTCTGTAAGGGGGAGCAAACACAATGGCTTACAAAAGACAAATAGACCGCCTGCCAATTCCACCGGCAGATGCGAAGGTGCATAATGTCACCTGCCACTATTGCATCGTTGGCTGCGGCTACAAGGCCTACACATGGCCACGCAATAAGCAGGGCACGCCCGAAAACAACGCTTTCGGTATTGATCTGAACGAACAACAGCCCGCCGATGGCACATGGCTTGCGCCGTCCAACTACAACATGGTCAAGCAGGACGGCAAAGATGTGCATCTTGCCATCATTCCCGACCAGGACTGTGTCGTAAACTCGGGCCTGACCTCCATTCGCGGTGGGCGCATGGCCGAGAACCGGCCCTCGAAAGTAACGGGCACTCAGCAGCAGCGCCTGTCTGATCCGCTGGTTTGGCGCAACGGTGTCTGGCAGCCAACCTCCTGGGCCGATGCGCAGGATCTTGTGGCGCGTGTCACCGCGAAAATCGTCACGGAATATGGCGAGGATGAGCTTCTGGTCTCAATGTTCGACCACGGTGGCTCTGCTGGTGGGTATGAGAATACATGGGGCACCGGCAAGCTGTATTTCGACAGCATGAAGGTCAAAAACTGCCGCATTCACAACCGCCCGTCCTACATGTCCGAGGTCCATTCCTCGCGTGATATGGGCGTGGACGAGCTTAACTATTCCTACAGCGACTATGAAGTCACGGATACGATCCTGATCGTCGGAGCCAATCCGCTGGAAACCCAGACCAACCTTTACCTGAACCACATGGTTCCGGGGATGCGCAGCGGCGCAAGGTTCATCATGGTTGACCCCCGTCGTTCGGTTTCCGTCAATGCCGCTGAAGAAGTCGCGGGCAAGGAAAACGTCCTGCATCTGGCAATCAAGCCCGGCACCGACATGGTGCTATTCAACGCGCTGCTGACGCAGGTGGTTGATAACGGTTGGACAGATTCCGAATTTGTCGCCAACAGCACGTTCCAAGGTGAAGAAGCCGTTGCCATGGGCACCGGCCAACCCTCCGGATTGGGTAGCCTTGAGTATGCAATGGAGACCTGCCGAACATCTGCTGAAGAAGCGGCAGAAATCTGTGGTGTGGACGCTGCCGACATCGTCAAGGCCGCCGAATGGATCGCAAAACCCAAAGAGGATGGCAGCCGCAGCAAATGCGTGACCGGCTACGAGAAAGGCATCATCTGGGGCAACGACAACTACCGCACCATCGGTGCTGTCGTGAACCTTGCGCTGGCCACTGGCAACATTGGCCGTGATGGCACCGGTTGCTGCCGTTTGGGTGGACACCAGGAAGGCTACTATCGCCCCTCCGACGCTCATGTTGGCCGTCCTGCGGTGTATTTCGACCAGCATCTCATCAAGGGTGGCGGTAAGGTCTATCACATCTGGGCTTGCGATCACTACAAGACGACGCTCAACGCCACGCAGTTCAAGCGCGTGATGAAAAAGCGTTCCGACATGGTGAAAGAGGCGATGGATGCCGCCGCAGGCGGCTCGCGCGAAGAGCTGGTTGATGCGATCGTGTCCGCGGTGAATGCTGGTGGTCTGTTTGTAGTGGATGTGGACATCATCCACAGCCAGATCGGTCATAACGCCCACGTAATCCTGCCTGCCTGTGAATCGAACGAGATGAACCTCACCTCGATGAACGGTGAGCGTCGTCTGCGCCTGTCCGAACGCTACATGGACCCCTATGGCAACTCCAAACCGGACTGCCTGATCGCTGCCGACATGGCGCAGCACATGGAGCGTGTTCTGCGCGAAATCGGCAATGACGCCTATGCCGATCAGTTCAAAGGCTATGACTGGGAGACCGAGGAAGACGCCTTTATGGACGGCTACCATAAAGGCAACCCCGAAGTGACTTATGAGCGTTTGCGCGCGATGGGCACAAATGGGGTTCAGGAACCTGTCACCGGCTTTGAGAACGGTGAACTGGTCGGCACACCGCAGCTCTATACCGACGGGGTGTTCACGCGCCATGGCCGCGAAGATGGCAAGGCGTTGTTCTGTGCCGCCGGTTGGCGGGGCTGGCAGGCCGAAGGCAAGGCGCAGGAAGAGGCGAACCACGACTTCTGGATCAACAACGTCCGCGCCAACATCTTCTGGCAAAACCAGTTCCTGGATCAGGAAAACGAATTCATCCAGGATCGTTTCCCCTATCCGTTTGTCGAGATGAACGAAGACGATATGGCCCTCCTGGGCATCGGCGCTGGAGATCTGATCCAGATCACTAACGAAAACGGTGCAACGGAAGGTATGGCCTATCCGACCGACACGGCCAAACCCGGCCAGGTCGCGATGGTCTTCGGCTCTCCCGCAGGATCTCAGGGCAACGTGGTGAACTCTGGTGTGAATGAACTGAACCTGCCGGACTACAAGCACACCTGGGGCAACATCCGCAAAATCGCCGATGCAACCCCACAGGCCAAGGCCATTTCCTTTAAGTCGAAGGAATACAAAGCCTGAGACGGTAATAATGCAAATGAAGCGGGCGGCAGTTTTGCCGCCCGTTTTCTGTTGAGGGGTTTTCATGAAGCTAGACGACATAATTGCTCGCCGATCAGCGTCGCCACGACGGCTGATCCCGCCTGGCCCGAACGAAGAACAAGTAAGAATGATGATTGAGGCGGCTTGCGCGGCGCCGGACCATCGCCGGTTCCGCCCATGGCGCTTTATTCTGATCCGAAATGACGACCGACCGAAACTGGCGGATTTATTTGAAGCAGCTGCCCACGAAACGCATGGCAAACTTAGCGAGGGTCAAACTCAGAGAGCCCGAGAAAAGGCCTTTAATGGAGCCTGTCTTATCGCCGTCGCCGGTGTGATCCGCGACGATGTTCCGGACGTGCCCCCCCACGAGCAATGGGTGTCAGTAGGGGCGGCGGTGCAGAATATCTTGCTGACTGCGACATCGTTCGGGTTCGGGTCGATGATTGTCAGCGGGGATAAGGTAAAAACCCGCGCACTCCAGAATGGCCTTGGGCTCAACGCTAAAGAACAGCTTTTGGGATTTGTCGCGGTTGGCACTGTGTCAAAAGTTCCGCCAGCGACAGAAAGGCCAATAGTGGAAGATGTCCTGTCGGTTTGGCCACCAGAAGAAGCGGGGATGTTGACATGAAGAGAACCAAGGCAAAAACTGCAGTGGACCCATGTAGTGTGGACGAACGCATAGGGACACGGGAATTGATTTCCTTGGCGGTGGCGGTTGAAAAAAGCCTAGCACTTGCTGGTCCAGTAAACATTTCAGAAGTAGTCGGATTAGAAGATGCCATTGGGCGGGTACTGGCTGAGGACTTGGTGGCACCTTTTCCCCTTCCACCATTCGACAACTCTGCCATGGACGGTTACGCACTGCGCGCCAAAGACCTGTCCGGAATCGGGCCCTGGCGGTTGCGCGTAACCGGACGCGTTGCAGCAGGAGACAACGTCCAGGAGTCCGGTCAAGTCGGCCCCGGGGAAGTCTTCCGAATTTTTACTGGCGCGGCGTTGCCAAAGGGTGCAGACACCGTGATCATGCAGGAGCATGTCCGGCTGAACGATAAGATCATTGAAATCGACAGCCCTGTAGACATGGGAAATTGTATCCGTCGGCAAGGTGAGGACGCGGCACAAGGATCTCTTTTGCTTCGCGCGGGCACTCTCATCGGGGCCCGGGAAATCGGGGCGATTGCTTCGGTTGGGCGCGCCCGAATTCCGGTATTTCGAAAGGTTCGCATTGCCCTGTTCTGTACTGGCAGTGAGTTGCGGCAACCGGGTGAAGATCTTGCGCCTGGGCAGATCTACAACTCCAACCGTTTCATCATGATTGCCGCACTTCGCCAGCCATGGATCGATTTGATCGATCTGGGTGCCATCAACGACGATCCAGTTCAGCTTCGCAATGCGCTGACGGATATCGCATCAGATGTCGACATGATCGTTACCACCGGTGGTGTTTCAGTCGGTGAAGAGGATCATATGGTTTCCCAACTCCAAGAGGCAGGTGGTCGGATTGAAGTGATGAAGATCGCTATGAAACCGGGAAAACCGCTGTCGGTTGGCACACTAAACAGGGCCGTGTTTGTGGGACTGCCCGGCAATCCGGTCGCAGCATTTACGACCTGGAAGCTCATTGGCCATCGCATTGCAGAAAAACTGGCTGGCAAGGCACTCGCAGATCGTCCTGTTATGCATGTTGAGGTTTTAGAAGGCTTCTCGCGACGTCCCGGGCGCCAGGAATTCCGGCCGGTGAAGATTGCCGGGGTGTCACTTGATGGTCGGCCGCAGGTCGAAATGCTGGATCAGAGCTTTTCCGCCAAAATATCGTTGATATGCAGATCAGACGGTTTCGCCATTATTCCCGCCAATATGGATCAGGTTAATGCAGGCGATCGCCTTGAGTTTGTTCGGCTTTGAGAAACCTGAACTGAGGGCCAGAATATGATAGAATCTGACTCTGTTTTGGCGATCGGTGCCATTCTGGCTGTGATTGCTATGCTTTATTCATCAGTGGGACATGGCGGAGCTTCCGGCTATATCGCCGTGCTGGCCCTTTTGAATGTGGTCCCTGACGTCATCAGGCCCGTTGCCTTATCTCTGAACGTTGTCGTCGCGGGTTTTGCGACCTATCGTTTTGCGAAGGCCGGTTTCATTGAGTGGCGCAGTGCACTTCCGATCATTCTGGCGTCGATGCCTCTGGCATTTCTAGGAGGCGGCATCGCACTTCCGGTCGAGATATATCGGCCTCTTCTCGGTGGGCTTCTTGTGTTCTCGGCTCTCTACCTCCTCTGGCAAACCTCACGCTCACAGACCAGGTTTGATGTGGTTTCGCGAAAAATACCCCTTTTGGGAAGTGTCGGTGCCGGCGCCGGTATCGGTTTCCTTTCGGGTCTCACCGGCATTGGCGGTGGCGTACTTCTCAGCCCCTTGTTTCTGATATCAGGTTGGGCTGGCGCGCGGCAAACAGCCGGAATCGCTGCCGTGTTCATACTTGCGAATTCTGTTGCCGGTCTTGCGGGCAATTACGTGGTGCTGCGTTCCATACCATATGAGATACTTCCTTGGTCGGGGATGGTATTGGTGGGCTCGTTTATAGGAACAAGTCTGGGAGTGCGTATCCTGCCCGTGAAACCATTGATCTGGCTTCTTGCTGTCGCTGCTATGATATCTGGAGTTAAGTTTTTGTTTCTTTGATATAAATCCACTAAACGGTGATAGAAATATCTATCCTAGGCACCATGTAGAATGAGGCTATATCGACGTGATTTCTGAGAAGCTTCTGCATTGGCTGTCAGGTCGTTCGATTTGAATAGTGGCGTGGTCGATGTTGAAATCGTGTGCAAGTTCCCGCGCGGTTTCTGCCAGAAAGCCATTCCCTATCTGGTCAGGCATAACCAAGTGAACCGTCAGCGCTGTCTTGGTCGTACTCAATGCCCAAATATGCAGATGATGCATCGACTGCACGCCGGGTAGATTAGTTAGCCATTCGCTGATGGCGTTTTTATCAATGTTTTCGGGGACGCCATCGAGCGTCAATCTCAATGAAGACTTCACCAATCCATATGCGGTGACTGCGATGACCAAGCTGACCAGAATGGCCACTGCGGGATCAAGCCATGTCCAGCCAGTCAGTAAAATGCCGCCTGCTGCCAGAACTACTGCAACAGAAACAGCGCCATCAGCCATCATATGCAAATAGGCCCCTTTGGCGTTCAAATCGCCATGTTGGGAAGATCTGAACAGCATCGCTGTGCCAAAATTGATGCCAATCCCGACAAGGGCGACAACCATAATGGTGCCGCCAGGCACCTCGACCGCTGTTTGAAAGCGGCCCATTGCCTCCCAAACCACCGCGCCAACGCCGATCAGGATGGCGATTGCATTCGCCAGCGCTGCCAATTCGGTTGAGCGCCCCAGCCCATAGGTAAATTGATCCGACGGATTGTGTTTGGCCAAAGCCATTGCCGCCCATGCAATCAAAAGCCCTGCGACGTCCGTCAGATTGTGGGCCGCGTCCGCGATCAATGCCAGACTGCCGGTCATAAACCCAGCCACGGCCTCAAGCAGAACGTAGACTGTATTCAGGCCAACAGCCCATTGAAAGGCGGGGGTTAGATTCTTCGGGGCCGCATGGCTGTGATCAAAGGCCATCAGGATTTGCGTCTGATCGTACCGGACAACTCAAGTGCTGCGTCCAGTGTATTGGAGATAGTTCCATATTTGCGAATGTTCTTGTGTAGCAACTCGATCCGCTCGTCGGTTTCAGAGGTGTCGACAACCAGTTCGTAGGTGATCGCCAACATCTTGGGCGGGCTGTCCTGTCTTTGGCCATGAAGGGACACCTCAAGGCCGCGCAGATCAAATTTTATCATTGGGGCCACGCGCTCGGCCCCCTTGATCATGCAGGCCGCCAAAGATGTCAGTAGTAACTCGGCGGGGTTGAGGGCATCAGGCCGTCCGGCCATTCCGGTATCCAGAATGATACTTGCCTCGCCCGCCATTGCTTGGGACCCAGTATCATCCAGCCGCTTGGCCGAAACATTGTACTCGAGCATCATTCCCACTCCATTTGTTCATAGGTTGTTTGGGCATTGCGACCGGCAAGGCTGTCGAATTGCTCAAGATACTCAAATGTAGACTGATCGATGTTTGGCGCGTCCATGATGTCGCCGCCCTCTTCGATCAATGCTCCGATTTGTGTGCGCAGATTGACGAGGTAGTCATAGGTGTCAGCTGTGGCGTGTTCCAAGGTTGTGGCATGGCCGTGACCGGGGACAACATGGACAGGCTCTAGCGCTGCCATCGCCTCGAATGCTTCTATCCAGCTTTTGGCATTGGACTGCCCGCCATTGCCCAAGATACGTTCGACATACACAATATCGCCGGTGAAAACGGTGTCTTTCTGGTCCAGCCAAACAAAGCTGTCACCTGGCGTGTGCGCTTGCCCCGGATGCACGATCTCGAACGTCAGCCCGCCAAGTTCCAGAGTGTAGGTGTCAGCAAAGGTCACATCCGCATAGGCAGCTTCGGTGTCTGAGAGTTGGTCTCCCAAAAATTGCGAGAGGGCAGTAAGCTGCTGCGAACCGCGTGCCTTATGGTCTTCGACAGCGGCTTGTGACGCAATGACCGTTGCCCCGTGGGATTGCCAATAGCCGTTGCCAAGCCAGCGATGATCTTGTCCGCCCGTGTTGATGACAAATTTGACTGGCTGATCTGTGATCTCGCGAATGCGGTTATGGATGGCTTGTGCCCCTTTCCAGCTTCCGCCGGGATCCATCAGCACGACGCCCTCATCGGTGACAACTACACCAAATGTTGCGTTGTTGGCGAGGTTCTCTGCCGAGCGTTGCTCTTTGGGACCAACCAAGGCGTAAATGCCGTCAGTGACATTTTGCACCTCAAGCATGTCCGCTTGTACAGTTGTGGACGCAAAAGCCAGGGCAAACGCTGCCCCTAGAAATCTTGAAAAGATCATGTCGCCAACCATCCTTCCAGCTTGACCGCATCCGGTAAGCCACCAGCATGCACCAACTTGCCATCGACGCTTATGCCTGGAGTGGACATTACACCTGCCATTGCGATCGACCGAGGATCAGTGATCTTTTCAATCTCGACTTCAATACTCAAGCTTGTCGCGGCTTCGCGAATCATTGCTTCGGTAGCGTCACAGCGTTTGCAGCCAGGACCGTAGACTTTGATAGTTTTCATGCTTGTTCTCCTTCAGAGCAGTGCATTGAACAGAAATCCGGTGGCAAGGATGCCCGAGGCGACCACCGCGATGAAGATTGCGATCAGGCGCAGCGTCAGCACTTGCTTCAGGATAATCATCTCAGGCAGGCTGAGGGCGATCACAGACATCATGAAGGCCAGTGTTGTGCCAAGCGCGGCGCCTTTGCCCAAGAGCGCCTCCACGATGGGGATGACCCCAGCCGCATTGGTATACATTGGGACCCCGACCACTACTGCGGCAGGCACGGACCACCACGCTTCGCCGCCCATGATTTTCAGCATGACAGCCTCAGGTACGTAGCCGTGGATGAGCGCACCGATGGAAATACCGATCACGACCCAGATCCAAACCTTGCCCAATATCTCTTTAACCTGATCCAACCCGACCTTTAGGCGGTCTACCATGGAGAGGCGCTCCTCTGGCAAACCAGTGGCGGCACCTGTGTTCAACTCGCGCACCCAGTCTTGGAGGTATCTTTCAAGCCCCATCCGCCCCATGACCCATCCTGCGATGGTCGCAATCGAAAACCCGAATACCAGATAGATTGCTGTGATTTTCCAGCCTACCAGCCCAAAAAGGAGCCCGAGGCCGACCGGCCCCACCATTGGGCCCGCGATGAGGAACGAGAAGGTGACCCCCAACGGGATGCCTGCCGAGACGAAACCAATGAAAAGTGGGACAGAAGAGCAAGAACAGAAGGGTGTCAGCACACCGAGTGCTGCGGCGAGCGGATAGCCCAGTATTTCGCGCTTGCCAGACAGAATGGCTCGCGTTTTTTCCGGACTGAACCAGCTTCGTAGCACCCCCGTGACAAAAACAATGAGCGTGAGAAGTAGAAGCACTTTCGGGACGTCATAGAGAAAGAAGGCGATAGCCTCACCAGTGTGGCTGTCGCGCGAAATCGGAAACAGGGCTGTCGCCCATTCTGAAAACGGGATCAGCTGCTGATAGAGTAAAACCCATGCAATGCCGCCCGCAGGGACGCCAACGTACCAGAACCAGTCAGAATGTTCCCGATGAGGTTCGATGTCATGTGTATCTGTGGTCATGCCACATTCCTTTCGTTTGACTGTTCGGCTTTGAGCACGGCATCTATGATGGCTGATAGTTCACGGGACAGGGCGGGGTTTCTGCGGTAACGCACCCATTGGGCATCCCGCCGATCCACAACGATCCCTGCTAGTTTCAGTGCTTTCATGTGGCGCGACATTCGGCTTTGCGTTGCATCAAGCTTGGCCATTAGTTCACAAACGCAATGCTCGCTGTCATCCCATAAGATATGCAACGCAGCGCGGCGGACTGGGTCAGCGATGGCTGTCAGGAAATCTTGCATGGGTATCTCCGTAAATTTACATGCGGTAAGACGCATATGCGTCCTAGCGCATGTAATTGCAATGTAAAAATGTGGTCTTTCCCGGAAGTGACCGCCGCTTAGTAGGCGGCATGGCGAACGCAGTAGAATTTAAATGAGAGTGCAGTTGCAAAAAAACGGAAGTTCTTATCGCTCCCGAGCATGAAGCAACGCCATCGAAATGCGTTTTCACAACCCGTGCAGAAACCCGCTTTGATTTGAAATGTTACCATTCAGCTTCGAAAAGCCGACGTTCGAGAGCCATGCAGCATTTGTAACTTCGGGCTCTGAGTCAGATTTCGCCGCGCTTTCAATAAACGGCGGCTTTGAGCTTCACGTAGGATTCTGCCCCCTCCGGCATTCGATTCCTAAGTGGCCCGACTTGATTTGACCACAATGGCATTGCCGTTTTCGTCACCACGCCCGGTGATGTAGCATCGACCCATAATACAGTCGGAGAAAGCGCAATGAACCCAACGGGTAAGGAAAAGCCGCACCTCGGTCTCGAGGAGTATTTCCGTGGCCGCTGATGCGAATTCATATGACGCGTGGTTTTGCGCGCAGGTAGAGGCCGCGCTGCAGGATGCACGCGCGGGAACATCTCAGGTTCAGGTGATGCAGGCCGCACAGGCGTTGATTGATGCGAAGCGGCAGGTCGAACCCAAGTCCTGACCAAGCCTTGGAGGTCAGCGCGGTCTGACCCCGTCACCCTGAAAAGAAAAAGTGGGCTTTTTGTCCTTTGGAACTCAGACCCTGATCCAAAGGAATTCCCCATGTCCAAGCCTCTCTCAACGCTCCCCAATCCTGTTGAATCCAACGCTAACTTCGCCTCTGCCCTCGTGCAGATCGGCGCGGAGGTCGACCACCAACCCCTGCGCAGTTCAGCGCTCGCGCGCATCATGCGCGAGACGTTTCATGGCAGCGATGCCGGCGGTGCCTGGGACTGGCGCATGGCCTATGACCTGATGCAAGCCGCTGCCGTCCAAATGCTGCTGCGTGGGGACGGCGCGGCAGGTGACATCGCCGCTGCAAAGCTGCTTGCCTCAAGGCTTCTGACGGAAACGCGCCGGTCAGAGCAGCAGATCCGGCTGCAGCAGATGGCATGACCATTCTTGGCGCTTCAGTGCACGTGGGTCAGAATCGCCGGTGAG
>NZ_QBFD01000019.1:0-369 GCF_003335585.1 Sulfitobacter sp. DFL-14
CACCGCCAAGCAGACCGCCCAGCAGGCCACCGACGACGCCATCTTCACCGAGGACACCATCCGCGAGGTCTTCGACCGTCTCTACGACATCCTCGACCACTTCAGGCGCGACCACATCTGCCACATCCGGCGCGGCATCACCAAGCAGGTCACCAACGACGCCATCTTCACCGAGAACGTCATCCGCAAGGTCTTCGACTGTCTCGACAGCATCCTCGACCACTTCAGGCGCGACAACATCCGCCACATCAGCAACAGGCTCATCAACAGCCTGCACTTCGGGAAGAACATCTTCAACGTCCGGTACGACACCGCCAAGCAGACCGCCCAGCAGGCCACCGACGACGCCATCTTCACCGAGGACACCAT
>NZ_QBFD01000019.1:379-20251 GCF_003335585.1 Sulfitobacter sp. DFL-14
GACATCTTCGACCACTTCGGGCGCGACAACATCCGCCACATCAGCAACAGGCTCATCAACCGCCTGAACTTCGGGAAGAACATCTTCAACGTCCGGTACGACACCGCCAAGCAGACCGCCCAGAATACCACCGACAACACCGTCCTCACCGAGGACACCATCCGCGAGGTCTTCAACGGTTTCTACAACGTCTTCGACCAGCTCAGGTGAGACGATATCCGCAATTGGCTCATCAACCACCGGCACTTCAGGAAGAACATCTTCAACGTCCGGTGCGTCACCGCCAAGCAGACCGCCCAACAGACCGCCGACGACACCGTCTTCTCCAAGGACACCATCGGCGAGGTCTTCGACCGTCTCTACAACATCCTCGACCACATCCGGTGCGGCCACATCCGCGACATCCGGCGCAGCGCCGCCAAGCAGGCCACCCAAAAGACCGCCATCACCGAGCACACCGTCAACCAGACCGCCATCACCCAGCACCGCATCGACAACACCGTCGTCGCCCAGCAGGCCACCGACGACACCGTCTTCTCCGAGCACCGCATCCGCAAGGTCTTCGACGGTCTCTACAACATCCTCAACCACTTCCGGCGCAGCCACATCCGGCGCAGCGCCGCCAAGCAGGCCGCCGTCGCCCAGCACGCCGTCGACCAGCACGCCGTCGACCAGACCGCCATCGCCCAGCACCGGATCCACCAGGCCACCGACGACACCGTCTTCTCCGAGAACCGCATCCGCAAGGTCTTCGACCGTCTCTACAACATCCTCGACCACATCCGGTGCGACCACATCCGCAACATCCGGCGCAGCGCCGCCAAGCAGACCGCCCAGAAGGCCGCCATCACCGAGCACACCGTCAACCAGACCGCCATCGCCCAGCACCGCATCGACAACACCGTCGTCGCCCAGCAGGCCACCGACGACACCATCCTCTCCGAGAACCGCATCAGCAAGATCCTCGACCGTATCTACAACATCCTCGACCACTTCCGGCGCAGCCACATCCGCCACGTCCGGCGCAGCGCCGCCAAGCAGACCGCCCAGAAGGCCGCCATCACCCAGCACCGCATCGACAACACCGTCGTCGCCCAGCAGGCCACCGACGACGCCATCCTCTCCGAGAACCGCATCAGCAAGATCCTCGACAGTCTCTACAACATCCTCGACCACTTCCGGCGCAGCCACATCCGCGACATCCGGCGCAGCGCCGCCAAGCAGACCGCCCAAAAGACCGCCATCACCGAGCACACCGTCAACCAGACCGCCATCACCCAGCACCGCATCGACAACACCGTCGTCACCCAGCAGGCCACCGACGACGCCATCCTCTCCGAGAACCGCATCCGCAAGATCTTCGACCGTATCTACAACATCCTCGACCACTTCCGGCGCAGCCACATCCGCCACATCCGGCGCAGCGCCGCCAAGCAGGCCACCCAAAAGACCGTCGTCGCCCAGCACGCCGTCGACCAGACCGCCATCGCCCAGCACCGGTTCCACCAGGTCGCCGACGATACCGTCATCCCCGAGAACCGCATCCGCAAGGTCTTCGACCGTATCTACAACATCTTCAACCACTTCCGGCGCGGCCACATCCGGCGCAGCGCCGCCAAGCAGACCACCCAGAAGGCCGCCATCACCGAGCACACCGTCAACCAGACCGCCATCACCGAGAACCGCATCGACAACGCCGTCGTCGCCCAGCAGGCCACCGACGACACCGTCTTCTCCGAGCACCGCATCCGCAAGGTCTTCGACAGTCTCTACAACATCCTCAACCACTTCCGGTGCGACCACATCCGCGACATCCGGCGCAGCGCCGCCAAGCAGACCGCCCAGAAGACCGCCACCGCCCAGCACCGCATCGACAACGCCGTCGTCGCCCAGCAGGCCTCCGATGATACCGTCTTCACCAAGGACACCATCGGCGAGGTCTTCGACCGTCTCTACAACATCCCCGACCAGTTCCTGCGGCAAGATATCCGCGGCGGACGGCAGCTCAGGCGCGTCGTCGGAACCGCCCCCGAAAAGACCGCCAAGAAGCGGCACCGACCCGAGCAGCCCGCCAATGCCACCCTGCTCACCCGACAAACCGCCCAGCAGGCCGCCATCGCCAAGCAGGCCACCCAAAACGCCGTCTTCCCCGAGGACGCCGTCAACCAGACCGTCATCACCCAGAAGTCCGCCCACAAGCCCGTCATCGCCAAGGAGCCCGCCTACAAGCCCGTCATCGCCGAGGAGCCCGCCTACAAGCCCGTCATCGCCGAGGAGCCCGCCAACCAGACCGTCATCGCCAAGGACACCGTCAACCAGACCGTCATCGCCCAGAAGCCCGCCAATAATCCCGTCGTCGCCAAGCACCGCGTCAACCAGACCATCGTCTCCGAGCACGGAATCGATAACACCTCCGTCGCCGAGCACGCCCGAAAGGACACCGTCTTCGCCGGTGAGCACGTCCACCACGCCATTCTCGCCCAGAACGGAACCAAGCACGCCACCCTCGCCGAGCAGACCACCCAGAACACCATCCTCACCGAGGACACCGCCAACCAGACCGTCATCGCCAAGGACGCCGTCCAGAACCCCATCAACCAGACCGTCATCACCAAGGATACCGCCAACCAGGCCGTCATCGCCAAGAACGCCGTCCAAGACTCCATCAACCAGACCGCCGTCACCGAGGATCCCGTCAACCAGGCCGTCATCGCCAAGGACACCGTCCAAGACTCCATCAACCAGACCGTCCTCGCCGAGGATCCCGTCAACCAGCCCGTCATCGCCAAGGACACCGTCCAGAACCCCATCGACCAGACCGTCTTCACCGAGGATACCGTCAACCAGGCCATCATCACCCAGAAGCCCGTCCACAACCCCGTCGACCAGACCGCCGTCACCCAGGACACCGTCGACCAGACCGCCATCGCCCAGAAGCCCGCCGAGAACGCCATCGACCAGGCCGCCATCGCCAAGCACCGCGTCGATCAGACCATCATCCCCGAGAACGGAATCGATAATGCCGCCATTGCCCAGAACACCCGCAAGGATGCCATCCTCGCCGATGATCGCATCGATCACGCCATTCTCGCCCAAAACGGAGCCAAGCAGCCCGTCCCCGCCGAGCACGCCATCCAGCAGGTCGTCCACAAGGCCACCATCGCCGATGACCGAATCGATAACCCCCCCGACAACGCCATCCTCACCCAGAAGGCCGCCGATCACTCCCTGATCGTCCGGGCTGACATCTTCCTCCGGGCTGGCATTTCCACCGTTGTTGTTGCCGGTCCCGACCACCGGAGCGGTCAATCCACCCCCGCGGACTTCGGTCTGCGCCGCGACCGGAGAAACGGTCATTGTATTCGAAACGGCAACAATGCCGGGCGCATTTGTTTCGCCGGCAATGCTGAAAATTTGCTGATTTTCCTGGAATGCAGGGGTTGCCGCGAGGTCGTTTGCGGCGGATTCCCGCCCCTCTTCGCCGAGCGAATCAGTCCGGGCCCCGGCTTCAGCCAGGGGAGATTCGGATTGGAACTCGGCCGCGACACCGGCTTCGGCCGCAATATCGCCCGCGCCGTCAACCGGCCCGCCGCCGCGCTGCGTCTGAGATCCGGCTTTCGCGACAGGCGCTAGGAAATCACCGCCGGGCAGGGTCGCCGCAAAGGCAAGCAGCCCGTCCTGGGACGCGCTCTGCGATGCCAGGCCCATGCCGATCGCGCCAGCCGTGATTGACACGCCGGTGTTACGCGACCCCATTTCACTCAATGCCTGAAAGTGGGACATCGGAATCGGCGAACGCACGCCCTGATCCTGCGCCTGAGTACCTTTGTTGCTCTCAAACTTGCCCAATTGGCAGCTCCATGACTCTGAGCCGTTCACACGACATGATGCGTTGCATCAAAAACGCGGTGCCCCGCCCTCGGTCATCACGACGAAAGCGAGGACACCCATACTTTTAACCATACACTGCTTAGTACGAAACTCTACAGAAATTATCCATACCAAAGCATTACAGACTTAAGATATTATGCAATTTTGCCTCACCTGACAAGGCTGTCATAATGGCGATTCTGGAAACAATCCATGCGCGCCCCGGCCAGTTCCGACATCCTTTTGAGAGTCGCGCCGGGGGTAATCAGGTGAGCGGACTTTGCTACCGTCGATCACTGGCACCCATGCCCGGAACAAGCCGAAGGCGCCGGGCCATCGCCTGCCCGCCCGTCGCACCAAAGGTGCGCCCTTGATCGTCGGCATGCCTATGGCATGACGGGCAGGCGCTGGCCCGGCTTGCGCTTCGCGTCACATCGGGCTCGAAGCCGACCCCGGATGCAATGCAGCATCACGTGGTATGATGCCTTGTCAACGTCGGGTTGTCGATGTGGGAGGGCGTGGTCTGAACAAGTTCTCGAAATCAAAGCGGACTTTGAACATTTAACACTTTGAACATTTAACGGAGTAGTTTCAAAGGGCAGGAAGCAGAAGCGCTCAGACCTTCGCCTACTCCACCCCCCAACGCCTTAGCATCCAATACCACTGTTCCGGGTTTGCCATGATCCGCGCAGACAGACTGTCGTTGAACGCGCGGGTCATGGTTACGCTGTCGGAGTGGGGGATTGGAGCTTCGAAGTCCACCTGAAATGCGTTGCCGTCGTCAACGCGAGTACCATAGGCGGGGATCATGGGCAGATCATATTTCAGCGCAAGCTGAGCGGCGGCCAAGGATGTCAGCGCATCAATCCCAAGAAACGGTATTCGTACACCTTCGGCATATTTTTCATCCAACAAGATGGAGATAATGCCTCCATCTCTCAGGTGTCGAACAAGCCCCCCGGTTCCCACACGGCCGGTTGCCAGGATCGGTCTTCCCCCCGCTTCGATACCGGCAAGAATCCGTCGCGCATAATGACGGTTCTTGTGCGGCCGATACACAGCTCCGCTTTCGAGCCCATGCATCTTGATCACAGCGCGAACAGCTTCCCACTGCCCGAAATGGCCGGAAACAATGATTGCTCCCTTGCCTGCCGCGTGCGCCTCTTTCAGAGCATCAAGGCCGGGGCCTGAGCCCCTGAATTTGTGGTGTTGGGTCTGAAATTCGGCATCGTGATAGATTTCAAAGAGTGTCCGCCCCATCTGGTGGCCCATACGCTGGCCCAGCCTGGCGCGCTCACTGCGCTTCATATCGGGAAAAACCCGTCTGGCTTCGCGGTCAAACCGGTTTCTTGCGGGCGGAAACCAACGCATAACCGTTCCACATGCTGTCCCCAATGCGCGAGACTGCAAATCAAAGGCACGCCATCGATTAATGGTCAGCGCCGACCACAAAGGGAAGTATCTGGCGTGATGCAAAACTGATTTCAGGGATGTTGACAGCATGGCTCACTATCAACGGGTTCAGCGTCAATGCCAATCGAAAACGCTGGCACAGGTTGTCCCGGTATCTATCCAGGGTCAGGACCCATTAATCCATTGAAGGGTTGAGCAAGCCCAGAATGATCGTGAGGGAGACTTTACGGGTCAGGGCATTGCCCCTGCAAAAAGGCCGGCCCAGGTGTTTCTGCCTGCAAGGTTGGGAATTTCATGATACGTCTTTCTGGAACATGGTGTGCGCCCGGCTCCTGACCAGTTTCCGGCTATGGTCACCCGATAGTGGAAAGGTGTGGGGTATGAGCGATCCAGCGGAATGTGTTCGCGTTTCGGTGTTTTATGACGTGCCGGACTGGGCTTTCCACAACATCGCGCAAAATATTCAGTCGATTTCCTCTGCGACTTACACAGTCAACACCTACGGCCGGGACGATTGGTTTGGGGTGCCTCGAAAGGCAGACGCAATTTTGGCGCAAAGCGACGTTGCTGTTTTTCTCTGGCGCTTCGATCTTTTGGCCTTTCTGGATTGCCTGAGCGATGACGGTTGGGCTCACCTGAAGAAAAAGCCGCGCTGCGCCTTTGTTGTTGTCGTTTACGATCACATCTACGCCGATGCACACGCGCTCGAGATGCATGGGAATCCTTTCGAGTTGGCGGACGGCATCGCGGCATCTTCCCAATTGCTGTGCCGGCAGTATTCCGATGCCGATCATCTTCCCGATATCGTGCACCACGTGCCGGACGGTGTTGATTTAAGCCGTTTTTCCAACAGCGCCCCGCCCCCCTCCGTCGAGGGGCAACCGCTTCGGATCGGATGGGCGGGCAACAGCAAATGGGGCATCACGCTTGGGCACGATTTCAAAGGCAAACAATCCGTATTTGACCCGGCCATGGACATCTTGCGCGGTGCTGACCTGCCATTCACGGTTCACATTGCCGACAAGGCCCAGCGACAATTGCCCAGGGAGGACATGCCGGATTTTTATCGGGGCATTGACGTGCTGGTATGCTGTTCCGTCTTCGAGGGGACGCCAAATCCTGTGCTGGAGGCCATGGCGAGCGGCTGCGCAATCGTGTCGACGGACGTGGGGATCGTGTCGCAAATACTTGGGCCAAAGCAAAAGGCATTTATCCTGCCGCAGCGCGACCCTGCCGACCTTGCGAGATCCATCGAACACCTCATTCGCGAGCCGGAAACCTTGCTGGCCCTGAAGCGGGAAAACCTTGAGCGGCGCGCGTCACTGGACTGGCACACGCGTTGGCCCGCGTGGCGAAATCTGTTCGAAGAGGCCATCGCCAACGCCGATGAAGCGCTCATCACGACAAGGGCGCTGCTGTCCTTTCGTGACCGCAAGAAATCCCGCATAGCGAGAATGCGAAAAATTCTTGCAACCAGCAAGACCGCCTTTCGGGCCTATTCATTGATTTCATTGAGGTTTCCGGGTCTAATTCGTTGGGGAAAAAGGATTCTGTCGGAGAACCGAAAATGACGGCTCGATATTTGGTGACAGGAGGTGCCGGATTTGTCGGTGTGCATCTCGTAGAACGGTTGCTGCTTGAAGGGCATGCAGTCACCGTTATTGATGACTTTTCGAATTCAGAGGTTGGCCCACTGGCCGGGCTTGCTGATTACGGCCGCCTCAGACTTGTCGAGGGTGATATCGGCGACAGAGCCTCCCTCGCCTCCGCCATCGCGGGCTCGGACGGCGTATTTCATCTTGCGGCCAAAACATCCGTGCCCGATTGCATCGAAGACTGGATCGGCAATCACGGCGTTAACGCCACCAATTCTCTGAAGCTTTTCGACCTTGTGCGGTCAACGCGCCGTGTCCCCGTGGTCTTTGCCTCATCGGCTGCGGTCTACGGCGACAGAAGCGCCCAAAAGTGCAACGAACACATGGCCGGGCGCCCGATATCGCCCTATGGCGCAGACAAGCTGGCCTGCGAACACCATGCGCGGGCCTTTTGGGCCGTGCATGGTATTCCCAGCGTCGGATTGCGATTCTTCAATATCTATGGACCGGGACAGCCGGTTGCGTCTTCATATGCCGGTGTGCTGACACGGTTGGTCCAGCAGATCGGTTCGGGTAAGCCGCCGGTCATTCATGGTGACGGATTGCAGTCCCGCGACTTTGTCCATGTGTGGAACGCAGTCGATGCCTTGATGGCCGCGATGGCCAGTATTTCTCTCAGGCCGGATGCGCTGGTTTGCAATGTCTGTACCGGCACGTCGCACACGGTGCGCGACATTGCGCATTTGGTTTCACGCACCCTTGGGACCGGCCCGCCACACCTGTTGCAAGGCCCGTCGCGCGCAGGCGACATTCGTCACTCCTGTGGTGATCCCACGCACATGTCAAAGACCCTCGGCGTCAGCCCATTCAAGACGCTGGAAGAGGGGTTGATGATCTGGCTGGGACAGCCCGATGAGGTCAGTAAAGTATCGTGAGCCGCCTTCGCATCCTGCTGTGCCCGGACACCCCGAACTGGGCCTATGACAACATTTGCGACCATATCGAAACCCATCTGTCAGACCGTTTCGATTTCACCCGCTATTACATGGCGGGTGTAACCGGATACCCCGAAGTCTTCCTGAACCAGGTGTTCATGATGATGGAGGATTTTGATGTCCTGCATCTGTTCTGGCGCGAGGATGTGCATCACCTGACAAGTCCGGAGGCTATTTTCAAAGCGGCCACAGCGTTTCGCCGCAGGCCCGAAGACTTCTTTGCGGCGATGAGCAAGGTCGTGGTTACATCGTCGGTCTATGACCACCTGCATCTTGAGCCGCAGCATTTCGCGTGGAGAGAGCGGGCGTTTTCGTTCATGGATGGCTACATGGTCTCGTCCGCGATGCTGGACCGAATTTATCGGGACATAAAGCCGTTTCCCGACCCGCTCGCGACCATTCCCGATGGGGTCGATCCGGACCGGTTCAAACCGTCAAAAATAGCCCGGCTGACAGAGCCTGACCGCCCTCTTGTAGTCGGATGGGTTGGAAATTCGAACTGGGGCAATGACCCAATACGTGACGCGAAGGGTTTGCACACCATCCTGAACCCTGCCCTTGATCAACTGCGGGCCGAGGGCGTTAATATTCTTGCGCATTTCGCCGACTCGACGGTGCGCATGCGCAACCGTGACGAGATGGCGGAGTATTACGGCGAAATCGACGTTCTGGTCTGTTCTTCCGAGATCGAGGGCACGCCCAACCCGGTGCTTGAAGCGATGGCATCGGGTGTGCCGGTCGTGTCGACCAGGGTCGGCATCGTACCGGACGTCTTTGGTCCGCAGCAAACCGAATTCATCCTGCCCGAGCGATCCGCAGATGCCACGGCGGCGGCACTGAAAAAGCTCGCCCTGGATCGTTCGATCCTCGTGCGGCTTTCGGCGGAAAACCTGGAGCGGATACAGGCTTGGACATGGGCCGAAACCACCAAGGGCTGGCCCGACTTCTGGCAACGTGCCGCACAGCAGCACCAGATACGCGAGGCGCTGAAGTATCAACTGCTTCGAGAACGCTACAACGCATGGTATTCGGACAATGTGAAGTACAACGACCGATGGCAACCCGCGTCCGGCCCCGCCCGCTCGGATCAGTCGGCGCGCCAAAAGGTCGCTGATTGGGTGTATCGCAGCCCACAGCGCACCAAGATCTACAATTTGCTACGCGGACGAACCTAAGTGGCAGATCTCAAACAACAGACACAAGGCACCCGGTTTTTCGCGATCCTGATGCCTTGGGGCCGCGTGGGCAGCAACCTTGTCACGGCAGCTCTGGTCACCTCTGGCCACGTCAAAATCGACAATGAACCGACGACCCGTATCAGCACCTTGGGGCACAATGACGGTCTTTCGCGCGATGTCATTGGGCAGCAGCAGTTTGCACACTTGCGCGCGTTCAAAGAGCTTCACCAAGATGCGGATGCCGCAGTTGGCCTCAAACTTTCGCACAGATCACTGATGTCGCCGCGAAAGTACCTGAAGGACCTTGTAGACGCTGATTTTCGGCTGGTGGTCATGCTCCGCAGCAACTTTCTGAAATGCGCTGTATCCCAGTTGCGCGCTCTGGACCGTGCGCAGCCGCAGACCAATTGGCAAAGCCCCTGGGCAGTCGCCCGGACAGAGCCCAAACCCGGTCCCACCCGGATTGACCCGGATGAGGCGATCCGGCTTTTCAAGGTTTTCAAGAAACACCAAAAGGCTCTTTTGGACACCGTTGCCTGCGTCAAGGCACCCGATGCCATGCAGATTGAATACAGCCGCCTTGCGGCAGACCCCGAAGCGACAATTCGTGACGTATTCAGCACCATCGGCATGGCCCAGCCCGAGCGCATCCGTATCCCTCACAAGAAAGCGACATCGGATGATCTGGCCGATGATATCATCAATTACCCGGAATTCGCCCAGCGGGTTCGCGACGCCGGGTTGGATGCCTTTCTTGAACCGGAACTCTGACGCCCGGCAGTCTTTGATCGCAACACATCGGCAAACCGGTCCATCAATCCCTTTGGGGGTGCCTCCTGTTCCAGTCGGATCACGACTTCTGGCTCTTGCGTCTCAATCAGGTAAAGGCAGTAATCCTCGGCTTTTTCCTTGTGCGCAATTCTGGCCCCAAAGCAGTCCGCGATCCGAACACGGGGGCTGCCATTCGTGCGCAACCGGAAAAAGCTGCCGACAGGGCAGGTAACGGCAACACTGTCGGCCCCGTATTCGACCGACCAGGCGCCGTCAAGAAACGTGCCGAGCAGATCTGCCGCTTGCGTGGTCGTGCGATAGATGAGCCATGGATATCTCAGTTTGATCGTGCCCAGAAGCCCGGCAAGCATGTCAAATAATCCTGCCTTGCCGCGCCGGTGGCGCCATGAACGGGCGGAAGGATTGCGTGCGTTTTCCTTGTTTCCGTCATATCCATGCACGTCTGAAATATCGTCCGGATGCAGGAAATGCGTCCACAAACCCATGCCAGCCACCTCATTCGCGCTGGAAAACAGCACTTCGGCATCACTTTCATACCCCCACGTTACACGCGGCAGATGTATCAGCGCGCTGTTTGCGGGGTCCGCACCAAAGTCTTGCGGTTCGCCATTTTCGATTGGGCTGGCGATCAGGCCGGAGATACACCGCAGACCGGGCAGCCGTTCGGCAAGGACATCGACGCCGCTGCGATCATAGATATTCATCGGCGGCACATAGCTGGAGGGCAATGCCCCAAGTCCCAGTCTTTTCCAAGAGACCAGGGCCAGATCGAGAGACTTGCCCATCTCGTCCCTGTTTGACCAATATGGCTTGGCAAGCGGCATATGGTTCCAACCGTGCAATCCGATTTCGGCAGGGGGATATCGCTTGACCGCTTCAAGGGTGCCGGTTTCCACAAGGGCCCGTTCGGTTGCAGCAATTGGATTGGCGTCCTCATCGGAAAGGTTCGTATAATCGAAGATTGCAAAACAGGTCAGCGGGATGCGATGTTTGCTGGCAAGTGCGTGGATATCCGGCCACCAGGTTTTGCTGTAGAAGTCTTCAGGCACGGCCGGGCGGACCAACTTGGCATCGGGAACCCGTAACGGGGCCGGAAAATCGTCGATCTGAACGACGCCGGCATTGACCGTCGGCATTACAAGTGTCGAGGCCACGCTCGACATTGATTCAATGATCAATCCTTGCAAACTCCGTAGATTGAAGAATGCCGTATTCCAGAAAAGCACTTGCCCGGCGCCTTGCCGACCACGCCAGGCCAGCGGCTTTCCCGTCCAAGTCGTGGCCGCAATTCGCACGTGCCGTTGAGGCACGACATCAAGCGATGCGTGGCTACCCGTCATTGATGTGTCCAATTTGAGCCCCTCGAAAGAGGGAAATACCCGTGAGGAAAAGAACAGACCAGTGTCATCAAGGCTGGCAACTGGCGCCGCCGACCGATCTTGCTGCGTGATCCCAAACAACTCAAGAAAATCGGGGTGCAGCGCGCGATGCAAAACGACCAGCCCACCGCCTTCCATCACATATTGTTCCAGCGCAGCAGCAGTGCCGGGATAGGCGCGGTCGAGACGCTCAGTGCACATCAAAACCGCGATGCAATGGTCAATTTCCGGCAATTGTTCGGAGATTTGGCAGTCTAAAACGCGAAAGTGGATCTTTTGGAGCGCTTTGACTGCATTGTCCGCGGTCGCTTCACCATACGCGTCGTCCCGATGTCGAACGACGGCCACCACCTGACCTTTCTGCGGTTCGCTATGCGTCACAATTCCCACTTTTCGCTGCTGGATATTAGCGTGTGCGCAAAATCCTCTCAAATCAAGAAGGTTTGAGACGACGCCCCGGAACCTCGGCTGGTAGTCGTTGCCCCGAAGAGTTCAGCATGCCTTGCCTAGACGCGGCAACAGTGTCCTCTACGCAGATTGCAGTTCTGTCGAGTCCGGCCCATTGCGGTCCTTGCTGCAAGGTGCAGCCAAAGTCCGGTTTCGAGCCAATGCTGAAGGCTATTGCTTACTGCCCGTAGTCAACGAAGATCGAGCAAACAAGTAAATTGGGTTACATGCCCAATGCGATAAGCAACCAGTCCTTCAAGGCACCAAGCATTACTGCCAGCTTTCCCCAGTATGGAGAGGTTAGAATTGCAGCAGGAAGGCCATAAGCTGCTGCTGTGCCAAGGTTCTTGCCAAATGACTTGCAGAACTCTTCGACGGTGGTGTCAATTTTGCCAGCTACCCAACCGACTGCCTTCTCGAGAAGCGATGCTTTTTTTGCCACGACTTCGGCGCTCGGATCATCCGAAGCCAGCTCCACCTCAATCGCCTCAATACTCTCAGCAGTTTCTTCTAGTTCGTCGCCGTGCAGCTCAAACTCTTCGGGCGGGTGGTTGTGACCGATTCCTCCATGCGCAGCAGACTTTGGCAGCGCATCTTTCAGAGCGTAAATCTGGTCAAGGACAATCGAGCGCGCCGCTTTTTCTTCAGCACTGCCGATACCAATGGAAGGTTCAGAAGCGGCAATCTCAATAAGTTTCTCGAATGAAACCTCATCGTCTGGAGGATAGTCATCCGCTATTGAGTCCTCATGGAAATCAACACTATCTTGGTGTCGCGGAGAAGGCGCCCAATCAAAAAGGCCATCACTTTGAATTTCTTCAACCGCGGCCATAAGGGCATCTTCTGGAACAACATCTTCAAAATTTTCGCGCAACTCTTGTTCGGCGTTGTATGGGCCCCCCTTTATGTAGAGATAGCCGCCTTCACGACTATTGTATGGGGTTTCATTGGCCGGATCTTCGTAGAAATAGTGAAACCACTCAACGAGAAGTTTGACTAATGACCCTCTGGTTAGAGCTCCCGCCCACTCAGGATTAGCTTTTAGCCTGTCAGGCAGACCAATCGGTTCTTCGTCATCGAATTTCGGCTCATGTTCCAAGCCATAGTCAAAATCAGAAACTATGCGATGCGTACCAATATTTGTATCTGTGAAATTTTCAAATCCCGCTGGATATTCAGAAATCGACCATCGCAGGACACCCAAATCATCATGGTCAACAAAAGCTTCGTAGATGGTTTCTTGCCCCATACCTCGCTCGTCTCCGCCTGCAACTTCCCACTCCAATTCGTCATCATAGATTTCGAATACTTCTTTACTTTCGGAATGTTCAATTTTGGCAGTACCGCGAGTATAAATGATCATTACTAGACTTGCTCGTTTGCCTTCTGAAATATCGGAATACCTGTACTTCGAAACGCTCCTCTAGTGCCATCCATTTTTTCCAGCGTTCCACCTTGTTCTAACCACATTCGGCCCTCGGCAAGGTGATACGCGAAACTTGTCGAACCACTATGACGAAACGCGCCCAAGGATGGTTCGACTGGCTTGGTCCTTGGGCGCGCAGTATTCCGAAAGACGACACCATGCAAATCTGCGCATAGCGGACCCTCGGTCAGAACGCAGCGAAAGTCCGGTTCCCGCCCGATGAAGGCTACCGCTTGCGGTCGCTGCCGCCATTGATCACTCGTCAGGTCTGGCATGAGACGGCTGTCAGCTACCGGATACGTCGATCCGAAAAGTTGCCCTCGAATGAGCTGAAATCTTGCGCAACCGAATTCATATGACCCGGCCTACTTAGGCCATCGAGCCTTCAACCCGAAAACCAGCCGCGCAAAATCGGATGAGATGGTCTACTTGGGTTCTCTCCACCTGTCTCTTCACGCTCAGGCTCATTATGCGTTCCTGCGAGGTTAGCAGCGCGAGCATGGCCGAGACTGAATACACGAAACCTTCGACGATCTGCTGTCTCGACCGCCCCGGCAACAGATCCGAGATTGCAGAAATGAAGAGTTCGACAACCGTGTCGAAACACTCTTTAACCACGTCGACCCAGCGGGCGTCGACCGAAACATAGGCCACAAGGCGCGCGTAATCGCGCCAGCGCGGGCTTTCTGCGGACAACTCGAAAAACGGTCGGATGAAGGCACCAAGGACGTCTTCGAGCGATGGAGCGCCTGTGGAGAGAACCTGCTCGAGTGCCTCTAGCCGTTTGGCCGACAGGGTTTCAGCCCGGCGCGCGACGGTTCGTTGAAACAGAAGTTCCTTGCCGCCGCCGTGATGGTGAATCGTTCCAACAGGCTCTCCGGCCTCGGTCGCGATTTCGCGGATCGTGGCCCCGTCGAATCCCCGCTCGGCGAAAACTTTCTCGGCGGCATCGAAGACGCGCTGTCGCGTTGCCTGCGCCCGGGCGGACAGGGCTCTCTTTCGTTTTGCTTCAACAGGTTGCGAGATGGTCATAAATAAACATTGCCTTAGATTGAACGTTTGTTCAAGGTAATCCGTAACAAGGGAGGACGCGATGGGTGACGCGCAAACACGGCTTGCCCTGATTGGGGCGGGTCCAATGGGGCTGGCGACGGCCAAGCTGTTGGTGGAGCACGGGATCGCTTTTCAGGGGTTCGAGCTTAATTCTGGCGTGGGCGGGTTGTGGGACATCGATGCCCCACGCTCGACGATGTATGAGACCGCGCATCTGATCTCGTCCAGGAAGATGACTGAATTTACTGATTTCCCGATGCGGGAGGACGTGGCCGAATACCCGTCCCATCGTGAAATGAAGCGGTATTTTCAGGACTTCGCGGATCACTTCGACCTCTCAAAGCACTACCATTTTGGCGCGGAAGTGGTGTCGTGCATTCCCCTGGGCGGCCCTGATGAAGGCTGGCGAATTGTTTGGCGCAACGACGATGGCGAGCATGTTGAGACGTTCTCGGGGCTCTTGATCGCGAACGGCACGCTGAGCGAACCCAATATGCCCGACTTTGAGGGCACCTTCACCGGCGAGATGATTCATTCTTCGGACTACCGCCACCCAACCCAGTTTTCCGGCAAGCGCGTGTTGGTCATCGGGGCTGGCAATTCCGGGTGCGATATCGCGGTTGACGCGATCCATCACGGGGCGTCCTGCGATCTGTCGATGCGGCGGGGGTATTACTTCGTCCCGAAGTACGTCTTTGGCAAACCGGCTGATACGATGGGCGGCGCGATCAAACTGCCAATGGCGCTCAAGCGGATCGTGGATGGCGCGATCCTTAAATGGTTCGTAGGCAATCCGCAAAAATACGGCTTTCCCAAGCCCGGTTACAAGCTTTACGAAAGCCACCCTGTGGTCAATTCATTGGTCCTGTATCACGCCGGGCATGGGGACCTGACCATTCGACCCGACGTTAACCGGTTCGACGGCAAGACCGTGCATTTCAAGGATGGGACGCAAGCGGATTACGACATGATCCTCGCCGCCACCGGCTATAAGCTCGACTATCCATTTATCGACAACGCTCTGCTGAATTGGCAGGGCGATGCACCGCATCTCTATCTCAACTGTATGCACCCCGAACGCGATGATATCTTTGTGCTGGGCATGGTCGAGGCGTCGGGCCTTGGCTGGCAGGGGCGGCACGAGCAGGCCGAGATGGTCGTGCGCTATATCAAGGGGCTTCGCGACGGAGCGGAAGACGCCCGGCGGTTGCAGCAGACCAAGGCGCAGGGCTATACGCGAGCAACGGGCGGCATGGCCTATATCGACCTGCCGCGAATGGCCTACTACGTCGACAAGGCAACCTACCGCAAAGCCGTGACCAAATGGATCGCAAGGCTCGGGGGGCAGCGCGCATGATTGACGAGGCTGTACTCGACTTTTCCGCCGGCTCTCTGACCTTGCTCAACGCCATCCTTGCGATCGTGATGTTCTCTATAGCGATTGACCTGAAGCCGCGGGATTTCAAGGTCTTGGCCCGTGCGCCGAAACCGCTGGTCGTCGGTCTGGGCGCGCAGTTCATCGTGCTTCCGGTGCTCACTTTCCTGCTGGTACTGGTGGCTCAGCCACAGGCTTCCGTCGCTTTGGGGCTGATCCTCGTGGCGGCCTGCCCGGGAGGCAATATCTCGAACTTCATCACCCACCGGGCGGGCGGGAATGCGGCGCTTTCCGTGTCAATGACCGCCTTCGCGACGGTCGGGGCGATCATCATGACACCGGTCAACATCGCCTTTTGGGGCAGCCTCTACCCACCGTCCGCCGCCATTCTCCGGGAGACGTCGATCGATCCGGTCAGCATCGCGATCACGATAAGCTTGATGCTAATCCTTCCCCTGATACTCGGCGTGACGCTGAACGCGCGCCGCCCTGACATCGCGATAAGGATACGCAGGCCCTTGCAGTGGATTTCGATGGGTATTTTTGTGGCCTTCATCGCTCTGGCGCTTGCGGCCAACTGGGGCCTGTTCCTTGCCTATGCGGGTAGTATTGCGGCGCTCGTCGTTGTTCACAACGCCCTGGCCCTGTGCGGTGGCAATTTGACCGCCGGCGTCTTCGGTCTGTCCCCCTTCGATCGACGTGCGGTCACGATCGAGACTGGCATTCAGAATTCGGGGCTCGGATTGGTTCTGATATTCGGCTTTTTTGGTGGGCTTGGCGGCATGGCCATCGTCGCGGCATTCTGGGGCGTCTGGCACGCGATCTCCGGCCTCGCTCTTGCCGGTATCATGTCCCGCACGAAGGCACCGGCATGACGAGGATCCTGATCACCGGCGGGACCGGAATGGTTGGCCGCGCCCTGGCCGAGGCGCTGGAAGGCGGCGAAGTCATGGTAACAGACCTTGCGCGGGGGGACCTGCCCAAGCATCTGCCCTTCGAGCGTATGGATGTTACGGGAAGCGACCCCGATAGGGTGATCGCGCAAGTGCGCCCCGATGTCGTGGTGCATCTGGCATCCATCGTGACCCCACCGCCGGGCATGAGCCGCGAGACTGCGTTTGCGGTCGATGTGACGGGGACGCGCAATGTCATCACCGCCTGTCTAAAGTACGGGGTCAGACGCCTTGTCGTGACCAGTTCGGGCGCGGCCTACGGTTATCATGCCGACAACCCCGTCCCGTTGACCGAAGACCAGCCCTGTCGGGGCAATCCCGAGTTTGCCTATGCCGACCACAAGCGGCAGGTCGAAGAGATGCTGACGGAAGCGCGCGCGCGCCACCCCAAGCTGGAACAGGTCGTCTTACGGGTCGGGACGGTTCTTGGCGCAGGGACAGATAATCAGATCACGGCGCTTTTCCGACGCAAACGCCTGCTGGCCATCAAGGGCAGCGAAAGCCCATTTGTCTTTATCTGGACGCAGGACCTCGCCCGCATTCTGAAACGGGCCGCCACCGACGGCCCGGCGGGGATATTCAATGTCGCCGCGGACGGCTGGCTTTCAGTCGACACCTTGGCCGCGACGCTTGGCAAGCCGGTGCTGCGCCTACCTGCTTGGATCTTGAGAACCGCCCTTCAGGTGGCAAAGCCTTTGGGGCTGTCCCGATACGGGCCGGAACAGGTGCGCTTTTTGCAATACCGCCCGGTGCTGGATAACGGCCGCCTCAAACGAGAGTTCGGCTATATCCCCGAACTCAGTTCAGTCGAGGTCTTTGATCTGTGGCGACGCGAGGCAGGATTATGAAGACAGCAGTGATTTCTGGTGGAAACGGTGGTTTGGGCCGTGCTCTGGCCGAACAGCTTGAAGCCGAGGGCTGGCATTGTGTGCTAATGGACGTAACCATCGCTGGCTTGCAGACCACGGAAAGCCGCACTCCTGTCGAGGTCGACCTGACCGATCGCGACGGGCTGAGCGCTGCGGCCTTGGAAATAATTTCCGCCCGCCCCTCGATCGATATGGTGATCTATAACGCAGGCGTGACACAGATCGCTCCATTCGCGGAAACGACTGCAGACAGCCACCGCCGGGTTTTCGAAATCAACTATTTCGCTGCCGTGGAAATGGCCCGAGCCTTTCTGAAACCGCTTCGTCAAAGTGGCGGCACGCATTTGGCGATTTCCTCTGTTGCCGGATTTTCGCCGCTCTATGGCCGCACCGCCTATGCCGCGTCGAAACATGCAATGCAGGGCTTCTTCTCGACGCTCCGCTCGGAAGAACGCGCCTATGGGGTCCGATGCCTCATCGCGGCGCCCAGTTTCATCGCGACAAACCCCGACGCGCCCGACCAGGACGACGATGCGATAATGCGCCCTGGCGCGGCAGCGGACAGCATGGACCAGTTGTCTCCAAATGCAGCGGCAAAAATTATCCTGCGGGGGGCCTTCAAGGGACGAGATTTCATACCAGTGGGCCGTGTCGCGCGTCTTGCCGCCTTGCTGGTTCGCTTGTCGCCTAGGTTCTACGAATGGGTCATGCGCCGGAGCATGTACGCCAACCAACCGACAAAGTAGCTGCTTGTCGGGCGATCGGACAAAATTCCGCTTAGGGATAGCGTTGACGCGAACGGCCCATTGCTGCCGTCTGCGTGGCGTGTTGAATGCCACGGGGCGGCCCGCCAAACCGGTCGTTCGCTAGCAGTGCAAAATTGAGCAGGCCGAGAAATGATTTGTGTGCGGGGCGTGGCGGCCTTGATGCCGCAACACCCCCGTACCCTGGGGGACCGCGCTGCTTTGGATCTTCATTAAGCGACGAATTTAGCCGTTGCCAAAAACACTAAGCGCTGCACGTTCAGAGACAGTCCGCACCATTTCACTAGCACACTTCAGGCTACGTCAAGCTCGTGCTCGGCATCGCCTGCAGCGTCCTCGTAGTCTGCAGTAGATTCTGCAGCATAGTCCGGCTCCAGGCTGATTGCGGCGATTAGTTCTAATGCGTCATCGCTCTCTGTTGGAAGCTCAGATTCGTCAGTCGCATCGTCATAGGCCTGCAGCACCTGATCGGTATCATCAAAGCCTCCGTCGGGGGCGTCAATGCGGAACGTCTCCTGAGGATTTCCGGAGTCGTCAAATTCATAAAAGACGATAGACTTGAGCGACGTGACATCGCCACCTACTTCATCAGATACGAAGTAATTCAAGTAGTTTGCGAAGGTCGGTTCAGTTCCCTCGGGAAGAGCCAAATTGCTGTAGGTGTTCGGGTTGGGCTCTTCATCCAAAATGAATGTTCCGCCTGCTGGTGTCCCATCGTCATTGAACTCCTCACCGAAGAAGACCTTTTCATATGTTGGATCTTCTGGTTCTTCCGGTTCCTCGGGTTCTTCAGGCTCTCCCATGACAGACTTGATTGACCCCTCTTCAGTGGTCGTCGACGTGGCCCGGACACCAAAGATGTCGATATCATTCAGACTACCGATATCTAGAGAGAGCGTGAGAGTATCGCCGTTTGAGAGATACGTCTCTTTTTCTGCGCCATCAGGGCCAAGTCCGGGGTCACTAAGGGCAACCGCATCGTCCCATTGCACTTTCTCGCCATCAAGACGCGACCCGTTCATATTAAGTGGACCATCAAGGCTTTCACTCTTGCCGGACATGTCATCGTCGCCGAAATAAACAGCATTCACATCCATCGCACCGTCAAGGACAGTAAGGTCTGCGAAGAACGCCCCATTCTGCTCGTAAACAGTTACCGTGTAGGACAGCCCATCGACTTCATAGCTAAAGATTTTTGATTGAACCGGCATCTTTCATTCCTCAATTTCTCACATTCGGCTATATTTCTTGCCTTGTTGTCGTGAAGTTTTCGACAAAATCTCAACATATTCGTCTTTGTAGCACAAAAATTAGCTTTTTCTCGCAAAACCAACTTCGCTCAATGGAAACAGATTGTTTCCACCACAACCAATTCGTAATGAACGACGGGCTGGGTACGTTCGTTTCAGGTAATTCGGTGAATGAATACACCGATCCGGTCAGACCACTGGGACTTGGGAGCTCGCTCCGATTTAGCAGAATTTGCGCTCTGAGCTTAGTTGCCTTTCAAGCTAAACGCAGCATGCCTCATTGTGGTTTTGGAGTCGTCTTCCCCTACGCAGCACAAACACCTGTTCCGTGGCTGCTTGAATGTCAGCTTTCGCTATCGACGCACGGCAACCTCGCAACTGCAGCGAACGACCTGCTCCCCTGAACAGTCCGGTGTTTTGAGTTAGCCTGTTCTCCAACAAGGAGACAGACGATTGTTGATTGTCACTGAGAACTGACCCGGTATTTTCACCGAGATTTGACCCACCCTCAGT
>NZ_QBFD01000020.1:0-1079 GCF_003335585.1 Sulfitobacter sp. DFL-14
TATTTTGTTGAAAAACTCTTCCTTGATTGCGGCCTGAACTACTGATTCAATTCCCGTATTGTGGGGGGGATTTGGCGATGTTGGGACCGAGGCAAGAAGCGCAGGCGGCACTGTTTTACGAGTTTTCGCTGGAAGATCATGTCCCACAAGATCACCTGCTGCGATCCATTGATCGTTTCGTCGACCTGAGCAGCGCTCGCGCCTATCTGGCAGATTTCTACAGCCACACGGGCCGCCCTTCCGTCGATCCTGAACTACTGATCCGCATGTTGCTGGTCGGATATTGCTTCGGCATCAGGTCTGAGCGGCGGCTCTGCGAGGAGGTACATCTGAACCTCGCGTATCGCTGGTTTTGCCGCCTCGACCTGACCGACAGGATCCCGGATCATTCAACGTTTTCCAAGAACCGGCATGGGCGTTTTCGCGACAGCGAACTTCTGCGACACCTGTTCGAGACGACCGTCGCCCGCTGTATCGAGGAAGGTCTCGCCAGCGGTCAGCGCATGGCAGTCGATGCCAGTCTGATCGAAGCCGATGCGAACAAGCAAAACTCAACACCGAAGGAAGAATGGGATGCGTCGTCCATCAATGCCGTAGATGCACCCCGCGCAGTCCGAGAGTATCTCGACACGCTCGACGAGGCAGCCTTCGGCGCGGCGAGCGATGTCCGACCCAAGTTCACCTCGCATTCCGATCCCGCCAGTCAGTGGACAGCAGCCCGCAAGGGCCCTGCATTCTTTAGCTATTCCGACAATTATCTCATCGACACGGATCACGGTGTCATCTTGGATGTGGAACCCACACGCTCCATCCGGCAAGCCGAGGTTGGATCGACAAAAACCATGCTGACGCGGGTGAAAGAAAAGTTCGGCTTGGTCCCTGACTGGATGATTGCCGATACCGCCTACGGCTCCGGCCCGATGCTCGGCTGGCTCGTGGAGCGCAAGATCGATCCTTACATCCCGGTGATCGACAAGGCCGGACGAGAGGACGGCACCTGGACACGCGCAGATTTCGACTGGGATGCGCAGAACGACCAATACATCTGCCCCGAAGGTCACGCGCTCAAGCAGTTCCGC
>NZ_QBFD01000020.1:1089-1819 GCF_003335585.1 Sulfitobacter sp. DFL-14
TTCCATCCGGCAAGCTGAGGTTGGATCGACGCAAACGATGCTAACACGGGTGAAAGACAAGTTCGGCCTGGTCCCTGACTGGATGATCGCCGATACCGCCTATGGTTCAGGCCCGATGCTCGGCTGGCTCGTAGGTCGCGACATCGCCCCCTACATCCCGGTAATCGATAAGGCCGCACGCCCCGACGACACTTGGACACGCACGGAATTCGAATGGGATGCGCAGAACGACCAATACATCTGCCCCGAAGGTCACGCGCTCAAGCAGTTCCGCCGGAATTACTCTGATCCGAACCGGGGACCGACGGGCAAGGGTACAGCCCGCTATCGCGCCTTGAAAGAAGTCTGCCAGATCTGCCCGTCCAAGCAAAAATGCTGCCCCAACGCTGATGCGCGCAAGATCACCCGCGAGGAGCACGAAGATGCGCGTCAGGTCGCCAGGGATCTGGCCAAGACCGAAGAGTACCAGATCGCAATGAAGCTCAGGAAGAAGGTCGAAATGCTCTTCGCGCACCTTAAGCGTATTCTCGGACTGAGGCGCCTGCGATTACGTGGCCCATGCGGCGCAAATGACGAATTTCTCCTCGCCGCCACCGCCCAAAATCTCCGCAAACTAGCCAAGATCTTTCCTGCACCGCAGCAAACGCGCAAAGCCTGACCAGAAAGGCGCTCGCGCCCTGTTCAGTACGCTTCTTTCTGCAATTGCAACACGTTGTTTTTCCACAGAATC
>NZ_QBFD01000021.1 GCF_003335585.1 Sulfitobacter sp. DFL-14
CTACCTCGACCCGCCAGACCGTGCCGTGGTGCTCTGCGTCGATGAGAAATCCCAGATCCAGGCGCTGGATCGCACCCAGCCCGGACTGCCGCTCAAGAAGGGCCGTGCCGCGACCGTAACGCACGATTACAAACGCCATGGCACGACCACGCTGTTTGCTGCGCTGGATGTGAAATCAGGCACCGTCATTGGCGATTGCATGCCACGCCATCGTGCGCAGGAGTTCCTGAAATTCCTCCGACAGATCGAGAAGGCTGTGCCCACGCGGCGCGAAGTGCATCTGGTGCTTGACAACTACGCCACCCACAAGACGCCTGAGGTACAGGCCTGGCTCGAAAAGCATCCGCGCTTCAAGCTGCACTTCACGCCCACCAGCGCGTCATGGCTGAACCTGGTGGAGCGCTTCTTTGCCGAGATCACATCAAGGCGCATCCGGCGCGGCAGCTATTCCAGCGTCGATGATCTTGAGGCCGCGATCTACGACTATCTGGCCCACCACAACGAGCAGCCAAGGCCCTTCAAATGGACCAAAACCGCAGAGGATATCCTCACCCGGGAACGCCGCGCGCTGGACAAACTCGATGAAACTCGCGGAAACAGGTAGGAAGTGTCAGACTCAGAACACTAG
>NZ_QBFD01000022.1:0-131070 GCF_003335585.1 Sulfitobacter sp. DFL-14
AATACGGGAATTGAATCAGTAGTTCAGGCCGCAATCAAGGAAGAGTTTTTCAACAAAATACGCCGAAGTTACTCATCTTCAGTCTGCAGCGACGACGAACCTGGGTTCGCAGCTGGCATTTGCGTGCCTCGCCAGATGACCGAAACGACACGCTAAAATGGGCAGTCAAAACAGCCTTAGAGTGCTCGCTATGCAAAACCCCTTGCTGCAACCCTCTCCGCAAATCACTGCAGAAATCCCTGTCACGCTACATTTGTAGGGAAACACTGAAACCTGCAGTAAATGGGATTATCTGGAATTAAGCGGTTTTGCGCGAAATTTGCCCATAAAAATAAGAGATATGCGGACGCAAACAACAAGCGAAAATACTTGACCTGTAGTTTGTCAATAAGTGTGAGAAGCCCCGATTTTTATTCATACAATAACTTCTGTGACATCAGGACCTTCAGCAGCCCTTTTCCTCTAAAACCCCGTTAAAACAGGCTTTGAACAAGGCAAACCGTGGCTCATAAACAGCCTTATCGGCGAAAGATGTAAGCGTGAACCGGGAAGTGGGCTTCCAACTTCGATCCGTGACTTCCCAGACTGGAATTACGCTAACAGAAGCAGTTATTTAGCTCAAACTCAAAGCGGCAACACAAGCGGTCAAACTTGGAAGTGATTTTACCATCCATTCCCTACCTACAGTAGACTTGGGCTAGCGACACCGAAGGCACACTTCGGCCCGAAGCCAACCGTGGGGCTGGATGGCCACGCCGCGGCGCAGCTTCACCGAACTGGCCGTTCGTGGATCACGCAGCCCCTTCCGACGGCCAAGGTCCGCTGGGCGGAATTTGCTGCCGTTCGTCTAGCAACAGACAATGATCGCTCGCAGCCCGAAGCGGACATTCATGCCAAGAGCAGCGTAAGCTGCACTCTCTCCACTAAGGGCTACGCCTATGGCCAGCCATCGACCCAAATATGCTGAGGCGGGATGGTCGCATTGGAAATCATGTCTGGCTGAATAACGACTTGACCGTCACAAATCATAACGGCTGGTCCCACGCAGCGATGCTGAAAACGTGTGGCAATTTCGTTACCCAGAGACATCAGCTTCTTGGATATTTTTTCGGCAGACGTGCTTGGTGGGTGTAGTTTCTGCGCTGAAGGCAGCAGCACAATGTGGTCGTAGATTGTAGCAATCGGAAAATAATCTCGATCAAACCTCATAAGCCCGATGCTCGGCTCTCTGATTTCACGAGCTGGGATTTCAATGAGAAAGTTCCAGTCCATGATGTTCTTAGCAGGGTTCAGAATCTGCCTTCTGACAGTGTCCAAGCTTGACTGAAGGACAAAGGAATACCCGAAATTCTTGAACCAAAGACCATAGGCGGCAGTAAGATAGCCCACCCGCAAAGATTCTTCGTTAGAGAAGACTGGCATTGAAAATTCAATATTGATTTCCGAGGGTTTCGGTTCGCTCCAATGCGCATCGAAGTCTACTGGGTTGGAACGTTCTCGGTCCGAGTGAAATTCCAGCGCTCCATCCTCACCGAGATGCATTGAACCATTCAATTTGCGGCCGTTGGCACTAATCCTAGCCTTCTGCTTCTTCGGATCTATCGGAAATGGTGCGCCTCCCTCGGTTAGCTCAATCCAATCGACGAGCCATTTTGTCTGCCTGTGCCCGAATGTGCTATTGCACCTTTTGCACAGAAAGGTCGTTTGTTTTCCTCCGACTGAATCCGGTATTATGTGCTCTTCGTTGATCGCATTGCCTGCGTCGGGGCTTCCAAAGTTGCCGATCGGCAGGTCTCGAAGGCATACCGGACATCTAAACAAACCCAAGAGCTTAGCGTCGAAGCGCGCAAGTTCCTGGGATATCTCGTATAAGAATTTGTTTTTTTGCATGAATGTAGCCCATAGGATTATGGAACCAACTTTAAGCTCATCGCCGCATAGGTGGAAAGCCCACCATGTAGTGTTGTTTGAAGCAAAGAATTTGCAAACCCCGCTCGCTGCGCATTGCTGCCGTCCATCTACCGCGCAGTATCGGGAACTTCGGGCTCAAACCGGACGTGCGGCGACGCAGTGAGCTGAGCACCTAGCGCCCAGCAGCGACCGTCGCTCACGGCCCATTGCTGACACCCGATATCCGTTGACGAAGCTGCGGCGCAGCGTCACCAGAGCGGCCATTCGTTGACAGAACAGCATTTCATGAAGGATATGAAACAGGGGCGCCGGACCACATTCTCCTAGGACGGCGAATCCGCCCGAGGCAAAGCTGCGCGGACATTTAAAGAGATCAATCGGGAGCACGCGTCACATGGCTGGAAGCGGACAGCACTTCATTCCACGACATTTCTTAAAACCCTTCGTCATTCAGGATGGGTCAGACAAGCTTTGGATGTACCGTCGTACCCAGGCTCATCCAGTGCCGGTTGATCGAGGTGATGCGGCAAAACAGAAGCACTTCTACTCGAAGCCATCAGAGGATGGAACACCAACGCTTGACGATCTCATCACTGACTACGAAACGCATGTTTTCAAGCTGGTTGATGCGTTGCGCGCCCTCAAATTTGATGAGGAGGTTAACCCACGCATGGTAGGCGAAGTCGCGGCCCATCTGTCTATTCGTTCCGCGCACACAAGAACCTTTATGACGGAAGGGGCGGCGAGTATGGCGCAGGCTTTAGGCAAGCTGGTCGAAAACCCTGCCAAGGTTTTTGGGATCGAAAACCTGACGGCAAACCATGTGCCCAAGAACCTTCAAGATAGTATTTTTGATGGCATCACCGAAAATGGGTATGACGTCTTGTCTGGTGTCAGCAAGGAAACGCTCGCACGTGCGCTTTATTTTCATTTTCGAGAGCACGGAGCGTCAATGCTTGAAGAGGCGAAGGGTGCCGTTCTGCCGCTCGTGGATCAGTTTTTGGGGAATACGAAGGCATTGGCCACCTCGGCCCATATCGAAGTGTTGTCGAGAACTCTCGCGCCCGAGGGCGTCATCGAAAAGCTCGCTGGATTGCGTTGGACGGTCGAACCGCACAACGCAGTGGCTGCAATCCTGCCCGACTGCGTTTGCATTTCCTTTGATGAAGTTGAAGGATGGCAGCCGCTCTTTCTGGGAGGAAAGAAGCCGATACATGTTGCCCTCGCACTCACGCCGGATCGGATACTGGTGGGAACGCGTGCGGGTGCCGAAACCTTTGCCACCGGGGAATTCAATAACATCGCAACGACCGTTTGTCTTGATTTCTTCTTATCGAATGAACGTCACGATGCGTTAGCATTTCACCACGAGGGTCTTGGCGATCAGCTTCGCGGCAGGATTGCGGGGCGAATCGACGACGCTCTGGCAGACGTTGCCTTGGATTTTCTTCCGCCAATCGACAACGCGGCCAATGAACGGTCGATCTTCGAACTGGAACAAGGCGATGATGCAGACCGGAACCTAGCCTTCACAATCGCACTTAAGGACGCTGGCGACGAGGACTTTGCAAGACAGCTTGGTGACTACCTAAGCAAGCTGATAATACGGATAGTGCCGACACATACCTTCGGCAGAATCGACGGATTCACGGTCGCAAAATATTATGAAGCGGCCCTGAATCAGGTGGATCGCGGCTTTGACTCCGCACCGGTCAAATCCACGCAGTCTGAATTCGGTCTTGGCGTCGCCATGCCGCTTTGGGTCAAGCGCGATGGCGTGATGAAGACACATTTCGTCTTGCGCGATACCTTGGCCGCACAACTGATGTTTGGCGAAGAGACCGAACGGCTCGAAGCCGAAGACCTCTTGGCGCAAATGATTGCTGGAACCTATCTAGAATCGTTGATTTTCGGCAGATTTCCGGAAGCGAACAAGTTCGTCGCTTCCGATGAAGTCGAGCAAACGCTGAGTCAGTATTCCTATAACGCGTTCAGTGCGTATTTCTGCGCACGAGTCTGCGCGCGCGATGGCATGAACACCCATGCCACCGAAAAGCACCTCGTTGAACAATTAGACGTGGCTCATCAAAACATTGTTGCGAAACGCCGAGATTACCGTTTGGATGGGAGCTTGGAAGGATTCCTCGATTATACTTTTGAGGCGCTAAGCCTTGTTCTAAGAGCATGTGCCCGATTGATCGGCACTTACCATGCGCTTGAGAAGCCAACAGAGCTATCGGATGATTTGCGTGAGAAGCTCGAAGAACTAGAACTTAGCCATTGGTTCGATCTGTTTGCAAAAGACCTGAGCGGGTTCATGGCGAGCATCGAGGAATGGGGCCGATTTGAAGACATCCTCTTCACCAACCGGCATCTAGAGCGCTTGCTTCTTCGTTTTGGCATCCTTTTGGATACGCATGGGGCAGATGGCGTGTATGCCCACGTACCTTTTGGCTCCGATGAAGCCTACTTGTTGGAGCTTGAATCCAAACGTCTGCAATAGTGAGAAATCTACGCTCTGATCCACTCTCGCTCGAACTCTGCAATCAACCAGGTGTCCGCAATGCAAGTTCGAGATGGATTTCTGGCGCCCGCAGAAAATGTCCGCTTCCCGCCCTCAACACCGGGGAGAGTGGAAAGATCGAGGTAAGCCAAAGAGGCTCTTGGTCCTACCTTTCAAAATCGTGCCCCGACCAGACGACCTGGCCAATGACGGTCAGCTGATCCGCATCCACCTTTGACAGCAGCTGCGGCTCATAGTTGCGGTTGTCTGAGTTCAGCGCCAGCGCCTCGGGATGGACCGTCACGCGCTTTACCTGGGCGTCGCCATCAGCATTCTCGAAAGCGAAAAGACGGTTGCTGCGGAAGTGGCGCACCTGCTGATCGATCATCACCAGATCGCCATCGTAGAGCGTGGGTTCCATGCTGTCGCCTACCACGTTGACGATGCAGCAGTGTTTTGGGTTGACCCCGATCTTCGATAACCAGTCCACACGAAATGCCAGTGAAGAGATCGGGAGATTATCGCCATTTTGCGCACCAGGGCCAGCGGCAAGTTGCGCCTCGTATCGAGGAATGCGGGCAAAGTCTGCTCCGATCCGCTGCTGGTTTGGTATCTGCGCTCGCTCTGGCCCGAAATAGAATTCTAATTCAAGTACCTGCGCCAACTTCTGCAGAGCAGTTACATTGTAGCGTTTATCACCATCAGTCTTTGCTCTGAAATTTTTGATTAGCGACGGATGCCCAACAGCCAATTTTGACGCTGCCGCATCACTTAAGCCCTTACGTTTAAGGCCTTCTTCTATAGCCGACAGAATCATGTCCATCAGGTTTGTTAGCCTGTATTGGCTAATCCGTAAATAGTTAGCCACTACAGGCTTGACTGCCATGGCCTGTAGTGGCTAACTTGAGCCATGAGCAGAACATCAGATAATTTGGTCACCCTTTGCGACCGCCTCGCGGCACATCAGGGCGTGATGCATTGGGCAATCTCGATGCGCGTCTTTGAAAAAGGCGACTTCTTCGCAAACCTGAAAAGCGGAAAACGTCGCGGATGCCATACCGAGACCGCTGAACGGGCATTTCAGTGGTTTAGCGACCATTGGCCTGCCGATCTTGAATGGCCACAGGACATCCCGCGTCCCTCCCTCAACAAATCCAAAAGGAAGGCATCATGATTGGAGCCTCCCTTTTCCCATCCCGGCGTCGGCTTGGCAGCCCTGATGTTCCGGGTGGTCGCGCGGCGGGTAAACCCTCCCCCAGGCAGCGCCGCGCGGCCGTTTTTCTTTCAGACCTGATCGGTGTGATCTGCATCTTCGGAATGCTGTTTGCCGGTCTCTTTATCGGAAGCATTCTGCAATGAGATATCCAATGTGGCTTGAACCGTTTGGCGCGCACACGCAAGGTTACACCCCTGCCGACAAGCTGGCAGCGTTCGAGCGCACCATCGAGAACTGCCGCGACTTGCAGCGACAATATGACGATTTCATCCATTTTATGGAGCGCGAAGGCACTACGGCATCGGCAGAAGCCGATCACGAACGCGCGGAAGCCTTGCTGAGGCAGGTTGAAGCCGCGCGGGACGTGATGGCTGGGCAGGCCCTGGTTGTGTTGGCAGACGGGCTTCTTGAGCGCTGCGCAGAGATCCTGGCCATTGAGACGGCGGGGCGTCCCTGATGCATCACGGCAGGCTCAGCTCAAGTCCAAGGCTGCAGCGAGCGCTACGCGCCTTGCAGGCTGCCAATGGGGAGATCAGTACCCGAGAGTTGGCTGAGCGTGCCGAGATTTGCGCCGTCAATTCCACCATCGCCGAACTGCGTGCCAACGGAGCCGAGATCACCTGCCGACAGGAGGTCAAGGATGGCAAGCGGCGGTTCTACTACACCCTTCTGAAATCACCGGAGACCAAGACCTGATGGCTGCCAAGCTTCTATTCACCGGCGAGTTGCCGATACGCGATATTGACGTGTCAGACAGACTGCGCCCGCTGTCCGAGACCGCTGTCGTCAGCCTGATGGCGTCAATCGAGGAAGTCGGGCAGCAGTCCGAAATCCATGTGCGCAAAATCCGGCATCAGGGCGGTCGCATGAAGCTGATCCTCGGGCGGCACCGGATCGAAGCGTTGAGCCGGTTGGGCTGCACTTCCATCGCGTCGAAGTTGTGGGATTGCACGGATGACTGGGCCCGGATGGCCGAGATCGACGACAACCTCGCCCACGCGGATCTGAATGCGCTTGATCTGGCTGTGTTCTTGGCCGAGCGGAAGACTGTCTATGAGCGGATGTATCCAGAGGCCAAGTGGGGTGCAAAAGGTAGACTTTCTGCAAATGGCAGCCAAACGGACACGATGTCCGTTTGGGGTTCTGAGGCCAGCGACATCGCGTCGTTCGCCACAAGTGTCGCCGAGCAGCGCAATCTGAGCGAGCGGCAAATCCGTCGCCTTGTTGCAGCCGGTCAGGCTCTTGATCGCGAAACCATCCAGCAATTGCGCAATGCGCCTAACCGGGTCACCCTCGCCGATCTGCAAACCCTCGCCAAATGCGGCGTAGAGGCCGACCGGCGCGCGATCTGCGCGGCCTTGGCGGCGGGTGAGGCCAAATCCGCCAAGGCCGCGCTGACCGCACGCCATGCCAAGCCGGGTGACGCCGCGCGGCAGCCTGCCGATCTTGACGCGCGACGGCTGGCGGATGCCTTTGCCCGCGCCTCTCAGGAAGGCCGCAAGCGGTTTGCGCGTGATCACCTTGAGGCATTGCAGAAGCTGATTGCGCAGGTGTCCAAATGACCCAGCGCAGCGCCCCCGAACAGATCTGGTGGAGTGTCGACGAGTTGGTCGAAGCCGCATTGCCCGATCTGCCAACATCCAAGCGCGCGGTGAACCTGCGGGCCGAAGAATGGCGGCGCATTCCGGGCGGTGTCCGGCGCAAGGCTGGTCGCGGCGGGGGCTGGGAATATCACTGGTCGGTTCTGCCCCTGTCGGCGCAGCGTGTGCTGCTGGCACACCGCGAACCGGAACCCCAGAAAATGGGCAGCGATGAGGCATGGATCGCCTTCGACAGACTGCCCCAGCGGATCAAGGATGCCGCCGCTGAGCGCCTTGCGTGCCTTAGGGCTGTCGAGGCCCTTCACGAGGCCGGATGCACCCATGTCGCGGCGGTTTCGGGTGCCGCCGACCGGTTCAACGTATCGGAGCGGACGATCTATAACTGGTTGGCACTTGTTGAGGGTGTTGCCCCGGAGGATCGCGCGGCATTCCTTGCGCCGCGCCATCGGTGGACCAAGCGCAAGAAGACCGCGGCCGTCGATCCTGAATTCTTCGCCCTGGTCAAAGACGACTTTTTGCGGCCCGAGCAACCGACCTTCACGTCCTGCTATGACCGCGCGGTCCGGATTGCCAAGGCCGAGCGGTTGCCAGTCGCTCCGATCCACCAGTTGCGCCGACTGTACAAGGCAGAGGTGTCCAAGCCAGTTGAGATATTTCACCGGAAGGGCCAGGAGGCGCTGCGCCGCTTCTTCCCACATCAGCAACGCGATAAAACTGCCCTGGCACCAATGGAATGTGTGCAGGGCGATTTTCACCGCTTTGATGTGTTCGTGAACTGGCCCGGCGAGGCTGAACCGGTTCGGCCGCAGGGGGTGTTCTTTTCCGACGTCCATTCGGGCAAGCTGTTGGTACAGCGCCTGTCCACCACGGCCAACAGCCACACCGTGCAGCTGGCCATCGGCGATATGATCGAGCGTTATGGCATCCCTCAGTCCGCCTTGCTGGACAACGGACGGGAGTTCGCAGCCAAGGTAATCACCGGCGGCGCAAAGACGCGGTTCCGGTTCAAGGTACGGGACGATGACATTCCCGGCCTTCTGCCGCTGCTCGGTGTGGATGTGCATTGGGCGACACCCTATTCCGGTCAATCCAAGCCGATCGAGCGCGCGTTCCGTGATCTGTGTGATCGTGTTGCCAAGCACCCTGAGTTTTCCGGTGCCTATACCGGCAACAAGCCCGATGCGAAGCCTGAGAACTACCGGTCCCGAGCGATTGACCTGGACGTATTTAAGGCGGTGTTGGCGCAGGAAGTGATCGAGCACAATGAGCGCCCCGGACGGCGCAGCGAAGTGGCCTTCGGTCGCTCTTTCAATGCGGTATTTGAAGAGGGTTACAAGACCTCGCCAATCAGGCGCGCGACGGATGAGCAATGCCGTCTCTGGCTGCTCTCAGCTGAAGGTTTGCGAGGCAACAGCAAGAACGGTGAAATCCGGCTCCACGACAATCGGTACTGGTCGGAGTGGATGTACCGCATCGCCGGGCAGAAGATCGTCGCCCGGTTTGATCCTGATGCGCTCCACGAAGGCATCCACATTTATGACCTCGAGGGCAGTTATCTCGGCGATGCAGCCTGCCTCGACAAGGGCGGCTTCCTGAATGTCGAAGACGCCCGCACCGTAGCTCGGGAGCGTGGCAACTACAAAAAGGCTATCCGCGAAGAGGCCAAGGCGGCTCAGAAATACAAGGCCGCAGATCTTGCCGCGCGGCTTCGCGATGCCACACCGGCACCTGAAGACGATCGCCCTGAAGCCGAGATTGTCAGGATGGTGCCGCCGCACCCGCGAGCCCCGAAACCAGAGCGCGCCGCAGATGCAAACCGGGAGGATGCTGACCGGATCACCGGGCACGTCACCCGCCTGGCCGAACGCCAGCGCGCACGCTCCGCAGAGCCCGAAGGGCCAGAGGTCCGCTTTGCCCGTGCATTGGAGTTCGAGGCCCGACTGGCCAAGGGCGACCCCATCACCACCGCACAGGCTGACTGGTTGGCCGATTACCAGTTGAGCAGTGAGTACAGCGGCCATGCGCGCACGCGCAGGCTGTTCGGTCAGAGCAACGATTAGGAGAGGAACAGAGCATGACACCTTCCATCGCCCCCCTGCGCAACGTCGCGGCGTTCATCGGCATGGTGGAGCGCGTCCAGGAACGCGCTTTCAGCCTGCCGGGCATGGCGACATTCCACGGGCCATCAGGGTTTGGCAAGACGACGGCCGTTACGGTCGCGGCCAATGAATTTCAGGCCTATTGTGTCCAGGTCAAGGATTGCTGGACGCCAACCTATCTGGCCGAGGCCATCATGCGCGAAATGGGTCTGCCCAAGGTACGCGGCGTTGCGGCCATGGTGGATATGATCGGGGCGCAACTTGCGCGCAGCGACCGGCCTCTGATCATCGATGATGCCCAGTATCTTCTGCGCAAGCGGATGATCGAACTGACCCGCGACATCTACGAGAGCAGCCAAGCACCGGTGATCCTGGTCGGCGAGGAAGAACTGCCGCAGACGCTGACCAAGTGGGAGAACATCCACAACCGGATGCTGGTCTGGGAGCCCGCCCTGCCCTGCAACCTCGACGACGCCCAGTATCTCGCGCCGATCTATTGCCGCGGCATCGCAGTCTCGGACGATCTGCTCGAGACGATTGTCAACTCATCCGGCGGCTCGATAAGGCGGGTCGCAACAAACTTGTCGCGGGTCCAGGAATTGGCGCGGCGGCGCGGCGTACCGGAAGCTGATCTTGGTTTCTGGGGGGATCGTGCCTTTGACACCGGGCTGCCTCCCGCCAAGCGCAATCCAAAAGAGTTGGGACAGAGCGCGGCCGTCCTGAGCCTTGAGAAGCGGGTGAAACGCGCATGACCCCCTCACCCACAAAAACCGAACAGGTCGTCTGGGAAGACGCCCGGAAGCTGCACGAATTTCACTACACCGATCTCGTGCAGTTCGGGATCAGCGAGAACACCGCTCGCGGCTACATGCGCCGCTGGGAGCGGTGGGACTGGATCAGGCTGGTCCGCACCGACGACAACAAGCGCCGTTACTTCGCCGCTGCGGATCGCCCCGTCCTGGAGGTTGAACCGGTCTCTGCGAAGCCGACGCCTGAGGGCAACATGTGGCGTGCCATGCGGCGGCTCGGTCAGTTCTCTGCCACCGATGTGGCCGCACATGCCAACGCTGGTGGCATCGCGGTTTCTGTGGAAGAGGCACGTGGGTATTGCCGGAAGCTTATGTCGGCGGAGTATCTACGGGTCCGGGTGACAGCGATCCCCGGTCGCCGGGAAGCGCATTATCAGCTGATCAATGACACCGGGCCCCGTGCACCGAGAACAACACGTTTGCAGGGTCTGATCGATCCCAACAGCAACACGTTTCACCCGGCAGACAGGAGCATCAAGTCATGAGTGCGCTGGAAACCGCAAAAGAAGCCTGGGGCAATCCCCCAGACTGGATCATAGCCCTGGCAAAAGAGTGCGACCGCAGCTCCCAGAATCAGGTTGCAAGACGCCTTGATCGATCTGCGCCCGTGATCTCGGGTGTTCTGCGCAACTCCTATCGGGGCAGCATGGAAACCGTCGAGGATATCGTCCGGGGCACATTGCTCAAGGAAACGATTGCCTGCCCGGTCCTGGGGGAAATTGAAAAGCAGCATTGTCGCAAATGGCGCGGGCGATCGCGCAAGTTCGCGAACACCAACAGTCAATCGGTCACGATGTACCGCGCCTGCAACCGGTGTGAGCACAACGTCACGGAGGATCCGGAATGAACTCTCGCTATGCTGAAATTGTCAGTCTGGCCAAGCAGCGGGTCCGCCCGGTGGCCATTGCAAACCAGCTCGGCATTCACCCGAACACGGTCTACGAAAACATCCGCAAGGCGCGCAAGCGCGGTGAGGACATCGAAACCTTCGCCAAGGGTCGGGAAGTTGACGCAGACGGCACCGGTGAGGCGATTTCACCCGTCACGCCGCGCAATCTGCTGATCCCGATGCGCTTGCACAGTCTCCTGGAGTTGCGCGCCAGCGAGCGGGGCATGACGACATCCGAATATGGCCAACGTCTGCTTGAGAGGGCGCTGTTGGGCACGGTGGTGCGCCATGACTGAGCCGCGCCCCTTTCAACCCGATGAATTGCTGCGTTTGGCGGGCAGCGGTGTCGCCAAAGTGGACCTGATGGGCCCGCGCGGCACCACACTTTGCACCATGGACGAAATCGAAGCGATGGCGGCGCTGATTGCACTCAGCGGCCTGTTGCCGGGGAGGCCGACCGATCCGGCACGCCAGCCCCGCTTTGTTGAAATCGAAAGGACCTGAGACATGACTGAATTTACCCCCGCACCGATCCCGGATGGCCGCAAGGTCATCGAGGGCAACACCTACATGGGCGATGGCAAGGGCGGCTGGCAGCCGGTTGAAACCATCAAGGCGCAGCACCGGCTCGAGGACGAGGTGGTGCGCAAGATCATCAGTTATGGCTTGCCGCTCTCCGAGCAGGTCAGCCGGTTCAAAGAGCATACCTTTGACGACATCGGCGGCTTCGAGGCGCTGCTGGCTCAGGAGTACGACGCCAAGATAGGCGGGCGCAAAGGCAACAAGACGCTGATGACCGTCGATGGCCTCTACATGATCAAAGTGGCGGTTTCCGATCGGATTGATTTCGGACCCGAAATGCAGGTCGCCAAGGATCTGTTCGACGAATGTCTGAATGAATGGTCAGCCGATGCGCGCGCCGAGCTGCGCGGGTTGGTCACCGATGCCTTCAGCACCGACAAGGAAGGCAAGATCAACCGCGCGCTGATCTTCCTGCTGTTGCGTCGGGAAAGCGATGATCCGCGTTGGAAGCGGGGACAGGACGCCATTCGCGATGCCATGCGCGTCGTGGGTTCGAAGACCTATGTCCGGTGTTACCAGCGGACTGCCCACGATGCGCCCTGGGAGGCCATCACCATCGACCTGGCAAAGGCATAATGCCATGCCCGCCATCGCGCAGATCAAGGAGGCTGTCGCAGCCTATTTTGGCACCACGGTTCTGGAGCTGACCGGTCCGGAGCGGACGCAGATTGTCTGCGCGCGGCGGGCGGTGGCATTCCGGCTCTGCAATGAGTTGACGGATGTGCCTTATCTGCAGATCGGACGGGAATTCGGCGGGCGGGATCATTCGTCTGTTCTGCGCGCCCTGACAAAGCCGATCGACCTGCAGCACCAGATCGCATTTGACCGGCTGCGCGCGGACCTGATCCGGGGCACGACCCATGACGTAGACACCGTGCTCCGCTGGCAATTCAAATCCCGCCGCGACCCCGTCGTACCGATGTTCGTCCGCAGGTACACAGCGTGACCCGCGCCATGCAAAAGCTGATCCATGTCGGGTGCCGCGAGCTTGGTCTGGACGCGGACGCGCGGCATGATCTGCAATTGGCCGTCTGTGGCAAGGCGTCGATGTCGGATATGACCGAGGCCGAATTAGAACGGGTTCTGGACCGCCTAAAGCAAAATGGCTTCAAGGTTGCCACCAAGGGTCGCCGCCCGGCAGCGCCCCGGGCCGATCTGCGCCTGATCCACGTCCTGTGGAAAAAGCTCGGCGATGCTGGCGCGCTGGAGCGTCCCGGCCGCGCCGGTCTGAATGCGTTCATCCGCTCCCGCTTTGGCGACAAATGGCAATCCGTTCCGGCCGACGTGGATATGCTGCGAGACGTCGCCCAGATCGAAGCTGTCGTCGCCGCCCTGAAGGCATGGGGCAAGCGTACCGACATTAATTTTGACTGGCGTGGCCGCTGATGGGCAGGAAGCGTGATATCGTGACGGACCATGCGGTCGTGCGCTATCTCGAGCGTGTCTATGGCGTGGATATCGCCTCCTTGAAGCGCCGCATCGAAAAAGTCACCGAGGGTGGCCGGGAACAGCGTGCGGACGCCGTTTTGAGTGACGGCGTCCGCTACCGGTTAAGCCACTCCGGCCGCGTGGTCACGGTGCTGGGGCTGACTGGCACCATGTCGAACCGTGGCAAGCGTTGGAAGGCGCGGCGGAAATGACTACGCAAGCGGGCTTCATCGACGAACTGGAGAGGGATCTTGGAGTGGGCGCACGGCTGCACGTCCTGGCAAATGCCGGAGGCCAACGCCGATATGTTCCCATGCCGGACCGGGTTGAGACCTCCGTCCTGGCCCGGGAGCTGGGGCACGATGTGTGTTGCTGGCTTGCCGGACGGTTCGGCGGTGAAACTGTGATTTTTCCTTCAAGACACGGTTCGCAGAAAGACGAACAGGCATCACTTCTGAGGGCGGCTGTTCTGGATGCAGGCTTGACCGAGCCCAAAAGATCGTCAAACGATATCGCAGCAGAGTTCGGCGTGAGTGAACGTCGCGTGCGCGCCATCCGGGCCGAACTTCGCCAAGACATGCCTCCAGAGGAACTCCCGCTGTTTGCTCACCGGCAGAAGTAGGCCCGGAACCCCTTCCTCCTGAAACTGTACAACTTCCGATGCGACATTCGCCGCAACCGGCGGGGCAATCCTCGTCTGATTGCGGGGTCCATCATGCAGTTCAAGAACCATATCGCCCAGAACCTCTCCTATAGCCGCGCCAAGAACATTGGTGGCAAGATTGTCCCGACCATCGTGGTGCTGCATGACACCGCCGGTCGCCTGGACAAGTTCAATTCGGCCAACTATCTGCTGTCCGCCCCCAGGGGCGTTTCGGTTCATTTCGTCGTCGAACGGGATGGCACGATCACGCAGCAAGTGCCGACAAACCGGCGCGCGGGCCATGCCGGAACATCCGAATATCATGGCCAAAAGGGCTGCAACAACTTCTCCATCGGCATCGAGATCGTGAACCCCGGCAGAATGACGGACGCAGGTAATGGCCATGCGCGCACCTGGTTCAAGAAGACATACGATGTCGCCGAGGCTGGCATTCATTTCATCCAGACCAAGGAGCATGGCGCGGGCTGGTGGATGGACTACGAGCCCGAGCAGATCACGGCGCTTGAGGCCCTGTTGCACGCCCTGTTCGATTACGTCCCGACGCTGACTGACATCGTGACCCACTGGTACATCTCGCCCGGCCGCAAGGTTGACACCAATCCGCTGTTCCCGCTGGAGAGCCTTAAGGCGCGTGTTCTGGGCCGGGATGATCTGCAGGACGAAGCCGCCAATGATGCCTCCGACCTGATCGAGGAAAAGGACGAGATGGTCAGCATCGAGGTGCCCAATGACACGCTCAACATGCGCCGCTGGCCCTCGTTCAATCCAAATGTCATCGCGACCATTCCTGACGGGGTCGTGGTCCCTGTGATCCGCGCTGGCACCTTCGGCAACCGGCCTTGGCTCAAGGTGCGCTACTCCGGCCAGGAAGGCTGGATCGTCGCCAGTCACGCCGCCCCAACCACCCACGCATGAATATGAAAGGACACTCCATTTTCACTACCACGAAATCCCCGCTTGCATCCCGCGCTGTCTGGGGTGGCATTGTCTCGCTCGCAGGTGCGGGGCTTGGCGCGCTTGGCTACACGCTTTCCCCCGAGGATGCGACCGCACTCCCGATCCTGATCGCAAGCGTCGCCTCGGGTCTTGGCGGGATCGGCGCAATCGTTGGGCGGGTGCGCGCGTCCAAGAAGGTTTCTTTTTCCGGGTAGGTCGATGTTTGTGAACTTCTTCCGACGGGTCGGCGATTTTCTGTTCGCCGATCCGGTCCGCTTGATCGAACTGTTTTCCGCGTTGAACCTCATGGGCTGGGCGTGGCTCTTGGCGTTTGAACCAAGCCTCTTAGCACGCGACAGCTACGCCGGATTTGCATCACTTGGCGGTCCCGCCTGGGCAGCCTTGCTGGCATCGATCGCCATCAGTCAATTCGCGCCGATGATCCGCAGGTTCCGACACGCCGCAAACTTGCGGTTCATGGCCATGGCTGCGGCTGCGGGCGCATGGCTCGTCATCGCGTCCAATTTTCTTCTTTCAGGTGTATCGACAACCGCAGAGGCAAATTACCTGCTGTTGTCCCTCATCTGCATGGTGTCGGGGGCCTATCTCGGATGGACATCTCGGAGTACCTGAAGCTGGCACTCAGCAGACCCGACTTGTGGGGTCTCTTCGCATCGAGCGCCGTCATCATCACGGGGCTCTATCTGAAATTCAAGGCTGAAGGGAAAAGCCCGCCAGCAGATCGCCTCGATACTTCAACGAAGATCGAAACCGTTGCGAAACGGCTGGATGGTTTCGACAAGCGGCTCGCACGGGTCGAAAGCGATATTGAGCACCTGCCGACGCGCGAGGAGTTCCACCAGATGGAACTGGGCATGGTCAAGCTGCAGGAGCGGACGGTGGGGATCGAACGGACCACCGAGAGTACCGGCCGGGCAGTTGGGCGGATCGAGGATTTCATGATTTCGATGAAGGGGAGAAAGTGATGACGTCCGGCAATGTGTTTGAAGGTTACAGCGATCACTTCGACGCCGAGGTCAGGCTCGTGATCCTGAAAGCGCTTAACGATGAGCCCGCCAAGGCCATGAGCGACAGCTTGCTCCTCGTGGTCCTCAAGGAGTTCGCGATCCGCCGGTCGCGGGAATATCTGCATACCCAGCTCAATTGGATGGAGACCCAAGCTGGTGCGGTTCGGCTGACCCGGGCCGGGACTGCCATCATCGCACATCTGGCGGAACGTGGGGCCGAACACTTGAACCGTGACGGCGTGATCATCGGGATCAAAGCGCCCTCGTTGCCGAGGTAACCAGATGGCACAGAAAGGACGCGGTAGGCTCTCCTCCATCGATCTGCTCCCGGCAGACGCCGATCCCATCGTTGCCTGGGCCTTCCAGGAGCTCAAATCACGGGAGCGGCTGCAGAAGGACATTCACGCCGAGTTCAACGAGCGTCTTGCCGTGATTGGCGAAGGCCCGATTTCCATGTCGGCCTTCAACCGACATTCGATCGGTATCGCCCGCATTGCGCGCCGCCACGAAGAGGTGCGCCAGATGACCGCCGCCCTCACCGAACGCCTCGAACCAGGGCAAACCGATGATCTGACCATCATGGCGGCAGAGACGATCAAGACACTGATCTTCGAGTTACTCAATCAGGACGAAGGCATGACGCCAAAGGCCGCGATGGAACTCGCGCGTGCGCTCCAGTCGGCGGTGAATGCCCAGAAGGTGCCGTTGGACCGCAAGCGTGCGCAGATCAAGGCCTTCGAGGCGCAGGTGGATGGCGCGCTCGAAAAGGTCGCGACCGAAACAGGAATGGGCGCGGATCGCATTGCCGAGCTGCGCAAGGACTTCCTCGGGTTGCGGACATGACAGAGCCAGAACAGGACAAGTTCGCTGGGCCACCCGTTCTCTCCCGGGATCCGCAGGCGCTTCCGGGTAGTCTCACCCGCGGCGCTGACATTCCGGATGATCTCGACCCTTTTGCGGAAGGCATCTTGATGCTGCACCAGAAGGAATGGCTCGAGGACCCAAGCGATCTCAAGCTGGCCGAGAAAGGGCGGCGGACCGGGATCACCTTCGCCGAGGCCCTGGATGACACGCTGATCGCTGCAGCAAAACGGTCCGCCGGTGGCAGCAACGTTTTTTACATCGGCGATACCAAAGACAAGGGGCGCGAGTTCATCGGCTACATCGCGCACTTTGCAAAGGTGATTGCCGGTGAGCTGCACGCGATCGAGGAGTACATCTTCAAGGATGAGCGTGAAGACGGCACATCCAAGGACATCGCCGCTTTCCGCATCCAGTTCGCCAGCGGCTACCGCGTCGAAGCGCTGTCGTCGAACCCGGCCAACATCCGGGGTCTGCAGGGCGTTGTCGTGATCGACGAGGCGGCATTCCACAAGGATGTGCGCCAAGTGATCGATGCCGTGAACGCCCTGCTGATCTGGGGTGGCAAAGTGCGCGTGATCTCCACGCACAACGGTGTACTCAACCCGTTCAACGAGCTGATCCGCGAGGCTCAGGCCGGAAAGAACCCGTTTTCTCTGCACTTCATGCCCTTTGAAAAGGCCGTTGAAAACGGGCTTTATAAGCGCGTTTGCCGGATGAAGGGGCTAGACTGGTCGCAAGAGGCACAGGATGCCTGGGAAGCGCTGATCCGCGGCTCCTATGGGCCGCGCACTGCAGCCATGCGGCAGGAACTCGATGCCATCCCCGCGGAAGCAGAAGGCTCGGCGCTGACCCGCGTCCAGATCGAAAAGCGGATGGAGGACGGCATTCCCTTCAAACGTTGGGTGCAGGATGACGACTTCCGAAACGCGCCGGACCATGTGCGCAAGGCCGATGCGCTGGATTGGTGCGCCAAAGAGTTGCGTCCGATCCTGGAAAGCCTCAGCCCGAATTGCCGCCACTACATGGGTGAGGATTTTGCACGCTCAGGCGACGCAACCGACATCGTGATCCTTGAAGAAGGTGCTGACCTGGTGCGGCGGCAGAAACTGATCGTGGAGCTCCGGAACATCCCTTTCGATCAGCAACGCGACATCCTTTTCTATGTTTGTGACCGTATCCCGCGGTTCGCCGGGGGCGCGTTGGACAAAGGGGGCAACGGCGCGTACCTCGCCGAGAAGGCGGTGCAGCGCTACGGCGAGACCGTGGTCGAGGTGAGTTTCAGCCAGGAATGGTATCGCCAGGAGATGCCTTCCTACATCGAGGCATTCGGCGACGGCACCATCGTTCTGTGCAGCCACCCGGATGTGCTGCAGGACCACCAGGCCCTGCAGTACGTGGACGGGATCATCCGAGTGCCAAAGGACTTCCGGTTCAAAGGGTCGGACGGATTTGACCGGCACGGCGACAGCGCCGTGGCATCCGCACTTGCCTGGTATGCGACCCGGCTGGAGGTAGAGGAGTTCGGCTACCAAGGGGCCGAAAGCACTGACCGTTGGCGTGCCGTGCCGGATAGTGGCGGCGATGACACGGAATCGGTCGGTCGCTTCGGGAGCGGCGCATGGTGAGCCTTCAAAGCACTCAGGATCCAAAGGAAGACACGCGATGGGATTGATTGATCTGAATGGTGCCCCGCTGAAAGCTCCATCGAAGAAGGAGCTCACCGAGGAGACAGGTGGCCCGACAATGGGCGGTGTTCGCCAGATCCAATCGGGTCATCCAGCCGATGGGCTGACGCCTTACCGCCTGGGCGCGCTTCTGCGCGAGGCAGAGACCGGGGACGCAACCGCCTATCTCGAACTGGCCGAGCAGATGGAGGAAAAGGACCTGCATTACCAGGCCGTGCTTGGCGTCCGCAAACGGGCAATCCGGCGGCTGAAGATCGTCGTCGAAGCCGGGGCCCAGGACGACACTGCCGAGGCAGCCGCTGAGTTGGTGCGCGAGGCCATGGGTTCCTCAGCCATCATGGATGACATGATCGACATGCTGGACGCGCTTGGCAAAGGGTACTCCGCGACCGAGATCATCTGGAATGTGTCGGCGTCGCCCTGGAAAATTTCCCGCCTGGAGCACCGCGACCCACGCTGGTTCCGGTTTGACGACACCGACGGTCGCACGCCTTTGCTGCGCGGCGACGAGGGCGACCAGCCCCTGCCCCTCTTCCGATACGTGTTTCACTGCGCGCGCCTCAAGTCCGGCCTGCCGATCCGTTCGGGCCTCGCCCGCCTGGTTGCCTGGGCTTATGTCTTCAAGAATTACACCCTCAAGGACTGGGCTGTATTCATGGAGGCCTATGGCCACCCTCTCCGGATCGGCAAGCATGGCAATACGGCAACCGTGGAGGAAAAGGCGACATTGCTGCGGGCGGTCCGTCGGCTCGGCGTCGACATGGCCGCCATCATGCCGAAGTCGATGGAGGTCGAGATCGTCAACGGTGCCGTAACCGGTGCCGACAAGATGTTCGAGTTCTCGGCCCGCTATTGGGATGAGCAGATCAGCAAGGCGGTCCTTGGCCAAGTCTCAACCACCGATGCGATCTCCGGCGGCCATGCCGTCGGCAAGGTTCACAACCTGGTCCGGGAAGACATTCGGGACGCAGACGCCGGTCAACTCGCCTCGACCCTCGAGCGAGATATCGCGCTGCCGATGACGGTGCTGAACTTTGGCAACCACGTGAGGCCGCCGCGCATTCGGTTCGAAGCCGAGGAGGAGCGCGACCCCCGTCTGACCTTGTTGGCGATCAAGACCTTCGGGCCGATGGGCCTGAAGATCTCCGAGAGACAAGTGCGTGAAACCTACGGATTGCGTGAGCCTGAAGACGGCGAAACGCTGCTGTCCTTTCCCGCGTCTCCTGATCCCCGGCAACCCGAGGTCCCCGACGCGGTACCGCTGCTTGCAGCAGGAACTGTCATTGCCGCCCAGGATGCTCTGACACGCGCCGCGGCGGGGCTCGTCGCCGATGGCCAGGCACAGTCGGAGATGGATATTCTTCTGGGGGACTTGCTGGAAGCGATCGGACAGGCGTCATCTCTGGAAGACATACGCGATATTTTAGCGAGCGCAGCGGACGAGGCACCGGATGACAGCCTCAGGGAGATGGTGAGCAGGCTCATGTTCAGCGCGCGCCTGGCGGGCGAAACCGGCGCGGACATCTCCTGATCATGGCTGGCATCGCCCTTGAACCGCTTCCGCCGCGTGAAGCCCTCGAATACTTCCGGTCAAAGGGCTATGCACCAGCGCTGCAAAGGTTCGATTATCGTGATCACTGGCGCGAGGAACATGCCAGAGGGTTCGTGGTCGCCAAGGCAATGCGGGACGATGTGCTGGCGCTGATCCGAACGGCGGTCGAGGATGGCCTGTCGCAAGGACAGACGCTGGATCAGTTCCGCAAAGACCTTGCGCCACAGCTCAAGGCAAAGGGCTGGTGGGGGAAATCGATCGAGCGCGACCCGTTGACCGGCGAGTTGAAGGAAGTGCAGCTGGGATCAATGCACCGGCTGAAGGTAATCTTCGACACCAACCTGCGGACTTCCTATGCCTCCGGTCAATGGGCACGACTGCAACGGACCAAGGCATTCCTGCCCTATCTCGAGTACCGCCAGCTGCAGCGCGAGACCGCACGGGACGAACACAAGCCCTACGACGGGTTGATCCTGCCAATCGACCATCCGCTCTGGCGCAAGATTTTTCCGCCGAACGGATGGTTCTGTGGCTGCTACGTCCGTCCGATGAATGACCGCATGCTGGAGCGCGAAGGAAAGGTGCTGACCTCGGCCGATGAGATTGCGGCCCTGGAGACCATGCCCTGGACCAACCCGAGAACCGGCGAGACGGAAGCTTTGCTGGAAGGTATCGATCCAAGCTTTGCCTCGAACCCTGGCCATGCCTGGCAGGACATGGATGATCGCCACGCAGCCAGTGCCCTTGATCTGCCCGAAAACCTGCGCGCCAGTGATCGTGGCTATCTCAAGGAAATGACTGCGCTACAAATGCGAGGGGATCGACAGATCCTGCTGGCCTATGATCAGGCGGCGGATCCAGAAACCGCGCCTCTGGCATTTGCCCAGGGCGAAACCGCAACACCGGTCGAAATCGATCCGGCCCTCGCAACCCAGCTTGCCAATCCCGGCAATCGCATCGCGTTGCTGCGCGCCGGACCGACAGCAACCCCGTTTGCAATCGAAGATCTGGGGCTGCTCGCGGAAGCTCCAGGCTTGCATCAGGTCGCACTGGCCTCACCCGACGGTTCCTTTTTTCGCATGGGGCGGGCGGCCGAGACGGCATTGCCACCGGTCGACCGCATCCGGGACTGGCACGCGGAAGCGGTACGGATCGCTGCCAGATGGTCGGGGCGTGAGACGCTCTCGAACCAAGAAATGGCCCTGATCACCAATCACGCCCTCTTGAGCGCCATGGCGGAACATGGCCTCATTGGCTACGCTTCTGCCCCCAGTGGCCGAGTTCAGGCTCTTCTTCTGCGCGCTCTCGATCTGCTGCCCGAGATGGTCGCCGTGCTGGGTGCGAGATAGGGCGTCGCGCAGGTCGAATTCGGCGCAAATTCACCTTCCCGCAAAAAATTGGCCACAGAGCGCCTCGAACCCGCGTCGGGGGCAGAGGGTCGAAAAATCCCGGAGCGGCAATCCTAGGGTATTAAAGGGGTATTAAAACGCCCCACCAAATGCCCGGCGTCCGACGCATTTGCACCGATCCGGAGGTCGCGCTTGATTTTGACCAGTTTCGGCTCCAATCTGATCCTGTGCCCCGATCGCCCCGAGTTTGGTGTGGCGGAACCCCTTCCTCCTGAGCGCGCGTTTGTTGACGGCCTAGTTTGGCCGCATGAACACGCCACTGATTTTCACAGCAGACGCCCAGGTCATCCCTTTGAATGGCGAGGCTCTCCCGACCAGGATCGAATTGATCCCGGTCGGCGAACTCCACCTTGCCGATCAGCGCGGGACAGTGGGGCGGATCACGGATGCCGCCGCGTTGATCGAGCGCACCATGGCATATGCCAAGGGCGGTATGCTGCCGATCGACTTTGCCCACGGCATGGAGGTCCAGGGCAGTGGTGATCACCGTGCCGCCGGGTGGATCACTGGCCTGGAGATCGAGGGCAACCGCATCATGGCGTCGGTCGAATGGACCCCGGTAGGTGCCGAAGCACTCAAGGGCCGGGTCTACCGGTTCATCTCACCAACTTTCACCGTTCCAGTCCCCGGTTCCGAGGTCGGTCTGATCTTGCGCGCCGGTCTGACGAACAACCCCGCCTTCCGCGAACTCGCGAAGGTCGCATCACACCAGGAGAACCCGAAGATGCCCAAATGGCTTATCCAGCTCGCCGCGAAACTCGGCATGCCCGAGGAAACCGACGAGGCCAAGATCGTCGCTGCAGCTGAAGGCGCAATCGACCAGGCCAATAACGCGGTGCCGATCATCACCGCCGCCGGATTGACCGGCGCGCTGACGGAAACGGCCGCCACCGCGATCACGGCCAAGATCACGGCCAGTGCCTCGGACGCAGAACCTGATCCCGCCAAGTATGTGCCGATCTCGGCCGTCAGCGAGTTGACAGGTCAGCTGGCTGCGATGCGGGCGGAAATCAATGGCGACAAGGCCGAAACCGTCGTCACTGCCGCAATGAAAGAGGGCAAGGTTACGCCCGGTCTGGAAAGCTGGGCGCGCAAGTACGCCGCCGCCGATCTTGACGGCTTCAAGACCTGGTTGGGAAATGCCCCGGTCGTGGTCGACGGCAAAGCGGTCACACCGGGCGGTCAGCCTGTCGTCGCAGCCGGGGCGCTGACCTCCGACGAGCGGACCGTCATCGCGGCCACCGGGATCACCGAAGAAGCCTTCCTCGCAACAAAGCAGGGCAAGCCCGTCCCTGCCCAAAAAAAGGAGGCCTGAGCCATGGCCAACCTGACTAAAGCCCGCGTGACGGCTGAACTTGCATCCGGTGGCAAGACCTTTGCCGATCCCGTCGCCGCTGACACCAAGCTCTTTCAGGGCGGCATGGTGGGCCTCGATGCTTCTGGCAACGCCGTCAAGGCCGCCCCGGCCGTCGCCACGATGCGCGGTGTTGCGGTTCATACCGCCGACAACACCGACGGGGCTGCCGGCGCGATCTCCGTTGAAGTCAAGCGGGGCCCCTTCCTCTTCAACCAAACAGGGCTGGACCGCACCGACATCGGGGCAAGCGTCTATGTCGTCGATGACAACACTGTCGGTGCAACCGGCACGCTGATCGCAGGCAAGCTGCTCGACATCGAGCCAGCCGGTGCCTGGGTCGAAATTCTGTAAGAAAGGGACCGAACATGGATCTCAACGGCGCAAGCCTCACTGCCCTCAACCTGGCCTTCACAACGGCGTTCAACACAACGCTGTTTGGCGCGGCGACCACTTACAACCGTATCGCGATGACGGTGAATTCGACCACGCGCACCCAGAGCTACCCCAAGCTGTCGGAGATCCCCGGCATGCGCGAATGGATCGGCGACCGGGTGATCAACCGGTTCAAGATCGACGGTTTCCAGATCACCAACCGCAAGTTCGAAAACACGATCGGCGTCCCCGTCGATGACATCGCTGACGATCAGGTCGGGATGTATTCCAGCCTGATCTCGGATTTTGGCCAGACAGCTGGCGAATTGCCGGATGATCTGGTCTGGGAGAAATTGGCCGAGGGGTTCACCGAAACCCATTACGACGGCCAGTTCTTCTTTGACACCGACCATCCCGTCGAGGACGTGAATGGCGTCGAGCAGTCTGTCTCCAATCTGACGGCCGGAGCGGGCGCTGCCTGGTATCTGATCGACACCTCCCGCATCATCAAACCAATCATCTTCCAGGACCGTGAGCGCCCGATGCTGAAGGCATTGACGGACATGTCGGACGCCAACGTGGCGATGCAGGACGAATTCCTCTGGATCGCCAAACGTCGCTGCGCCGCAGGCTTTGGTGCCTGGCAGACGATCCATGCCTCCAAGGCTGCCCTGACCCCGGCGAACTATGCCGCCGCCCGCCAGGCCATGCTGGAGATGCGCGGGCATCGCGGTCGCAAGCTGAACCTGCGTCCGAACCTGCTGGTGACCGGGCCCAGCAACGAGGGTGCGGCCCGCGAAATCCTGCTGAACGAACGCGATGCGGCGGGTGCCACCAATACCTGGCGCAACACCGCGGAGCTGCACGTGGAAACGCGCCTCAGCTAAGGCGCGGGGTCGATTGCCTGAGCGGTCCGGCGTGACCGGACCGCTTTCTTCAACCGACCAAGGAGACGACAGATGGAAACTCGTGAAGAACTCGAAGCGCGCGCCGAAGAGCTTGGACTGAAAGTGCCGGGCAACATTGGCGACGAAAAGCTGGCAAAGCGCATCAAGGAAGCCGAAGCGGCTGCCGAAGGAGATGGCCCAACGGTCACTGTCCTGTGCGCTGTCGCAGGCGGACGCCGCCGTGCCGGTCGCCGCTGGGACGGTGGCGAAAACCACGTTCCCGCAGACGAATTCACGGAAGCGATGCAAGAGGCTCTCGCCCGTGACCCGATGTTTCAGGTCATCGAGGCCTGATCGACATACCCCGCGAGAGAGAGGGGGCCTGGTCCGGGCCGCAAGTCCGTCAGCACCCATAGACCGCCGCCTGGTCGGCGCAGGGAACCTTGGAAGGTAGGAGCCGAAGCTCGCCCCCCGATTTCGCGAAGGAGAACCGCACGTGACCTATGCCAGTATCGATGACCTGAAAGCGACGATCCCGGCGCGCGATCTTGCCCTGCTCACCGACTTTGACGGTGCGGGTGACACGGTCGATGACGATCGTCTTGCCGCAGCGTTGCGTGACGGGGCAGCCGAGATCAACGGCTACATCGCGAAGGTGGTGACGCTGCCGCTGGTGGCACCGCCCGACATGTTGCGCGTGGTGTGCCGTGATCTTGCGATCCATCGGCTCTATGCCAACGCCGGCCGCGTGACCGAAACCCAGGAGAAGCTGCGCGACGCTTCGGTGAGCTATCTTCGCATGGTGCGCGACGGCAAGGTATCGATCGGCGACGAAGACGGTGGCGCGGAAATCCAGACCTCCGAAGGTGTGGCGACCGTGGAGGGCCCGGAACGGGTCATGACACGCGACAGCCTGAGGAACTTCTGATGGCTGTCACACTTACAGCAGATCTTGACCTCACTGGTATGAAAGCTGTCCTCGGGGCGTTTGTCTCCGCGGGCGAGGATCTTTCTCCACTTATGGAGATGTGCGGCGCGCTGCTGGAAACGTCCACGAAAGACAGGCTGCGAGACAGCAATGTCGCGCCGGACGGCACGCCGTGGCCGGTCTCGATGCGCGCCCAGTTTGATGGCGGCAAAACCCTTGTCGAAAGCAGCCGCCTCGCGAACAGCATCCAATACATCGCCGGGCCCGCACAGGTCGAAGTCGGCTCAAACGTGATCTACGCCGGGATCCACCAGACCGGTGGCGAGATCAGGCCAAAGAGTGGCGCGGCATTGTCCTTTGCCCTGCCGGGCGGCGGCTGGGCTACGGTAGGCAAGGTTACGATCCCCGCACGTCCCTATCTCGGGATCTCCGACCAGGATCGCGAAGACCTGACAGCGACAACGGTTGAGTACCTTGACGCGCGGGTGCGCCAATGACGGCCAAGCCCGGCATTCTCGATGTAGCACCCATCGCGGCCGCGATCCGCGCCGCGATGCCCGACCTGCGCGACGTTGGCACGGCCAGTTCATTTGGCGCGCTGCGCGCCGAAACAGTCCGCTGGCCATCAGCTTACGTCATCCCGCTGGCCGAAAGCCCTGGCAGCAATCGCTACCAGAGTGAGCACCTGCTCAGCCAACGCGTCATCGCCCGGTTCGGGGTCGTCTGGGCCGTGCGCGACATCGGCGACAGGATGGGCACCATCGCAAGCGGCGAGATCAGGGCCGTCCGAGCCGCAGGCATGCTGGCCGTCTGCAGTTTCCGACCGACAGATGCCGAGACCGCCTGCGAACCCGTCTCCGGTCGCCTGGTCAGCGGCATCGACACGAATGGCCAGATGTTCTGGCAGGACGATTTCGCGGTCGCGCTCAACCGTCACATCCCCATCAGCTGAGGAAACCAAAATGGCCAGCACCAAATCCCGCCTTATCCGCCTGCTCTCCGGCACACGCTCGCTTGTCGGCGGCATCCCTTCTTACGACACAGCAACCGAAATGCTGGTCAAGGGCCTCACCCCCCGCAGGATCGAGGGTGACTACCAGGCGCAAGACTTCGTCACCGGCTTTGAGGGCGCGCAGGGCGACAGGCTCTTCAATGAGAGCATGGGGCTGGACTTCATGATCGATGCGGCTTTGCCTGAAGCGGGCAGCGCGCCCCTTTACGGCGAGTTGTTGAAAGCCACCGGCCTTGTCGAAACGCTCGTCGCTGACACCTCAGCCACCTACTCCCTGCAGCCCGAAGGCTCGGCCAAAACCGAAATCGCGCTTCAGTATCTGGACGCCCAATCGATGCAGGTCACCGAAAAGGTGCGTGGCGGGCTGACGTTCACGGCAGAGACCCGCAAGCCGCCGATGTTCGGGTTCAAGTTCATGGGCGAGCTCTTCGATGGGCAAGCGGCCGTTGTCGCATCGCCCGACTTTTCAGGCTGGCCGGATGCACCCGAATGCTCGCCGCGCAACATGAGCGCCTTCACCGTCGATGGCACGGAGCTCTGCGTCCAGAGCTTCACCTTTACCGATGGCCGGACACCCCGGCGGGGCCGCTTCATGAATTGTGACGGGACGGACATCACCGCCCGCAATGTCACCGGTCGGATGGTCATCGAAATGCCCCCTGCCGCGACAATTGACATTCTGGCCCTCTGCCGGTCGGGGGCAAAGCAGCCGCTGGTCTGGCAACTTGGGACCGGCGCCGGGAATGTCCTGCGCGTCGCGGCTCCGGCCGTCCAGCTGAAGTACGCCGGTGAGCAGGACATTGACGGCACCATCGGCCAGGCGCTCGACCTCGTCTTTTGCCACGACCAGGGCGACGACGAGTTCGCCATCACCTTCAGCTGAGGAGCACCCCCATGAGCTTTCTGTTCGTCGAAAACCACCCGTTTGAATGGCCGGTGAAAATCTCCGTGCCAAAAGGCGGCTCCTTCGAGGAAGTGAACATCACCGGCCTGTTTGAAATCATGGATGACGTCGATTTCTACAGCGCGGGCGAAGATCTTTCGAGCCGCGGGGCGATGATCGACTTCGAAATCAACCGTCTCATGCAGGTGTTCAAAGGCTGGACGGAAGGCGACGTTCTGGACAAGGCAAAGAACCCGATCCCGGCGACGCCCGAGAACATCCGTCGCTTCCTGGGCAACCGCCCGGCCCGGCTGGCGGTCACGGACGCCTACACCGAGGCGGTCACACCTTCAAAGGGCTATCGCGCAAAAAACTGAGAGCCGCCGCTCGCCGGATATGGGGGCGTGCGGCGGTCAGCGACGAGATGGCAAAGGATTATGCCGCATTCCACGAGGTCAGCGTGGAAGAGGCGAAGGACCGATTGATGCAAAGCACGGGTCAGAACAGCGATGACATGATTTTGCCGGTCACGTTCCGGCCCGCGATCGAGCTTGCCATCCACAGTCACGATCAGCTCCGCACGATCGCGGGCCTGGGCGGTGCAGCGCATCTGTCGTTTGATCAGACAGCTGTTGAAGCCACCGCACGGATGCATGGCATCCAGTTGCAGCCACGCGACGCCCTCGATCTGTCGATCCTTCAGGCCGAAGCGCTCAAGATCATGCGGGATGATCCATGAGCGCGCTTGAGACATCCCTCATCCTGAGCGGCGATGCCCGTGGCCTGATCATGGCCAGCCAGACCGGCGGGGCGGCGTTGGATCAACTGGACCAAAAAGTAGATCAGACCGGGCGCGGGATGAAATCGGCACGCGCTTCGGCAGAGGTTTTCAATCGCGAAATCGACCGGCAGCGCGCTGCCGTAGATCAGCTGCGTGCCGGGATTGATCCGGTCTACGCTGCGACCCAACGGTTGGAAGCCGGACAGGAAACGCTGACACGCGCCTTCCGGTCGGGCATCCTTACCGCGCGCGAATACGACACGGCGCTGGAACTGTTGCAGGCTCAGCACCGGCAAGTCGCGGGTGCTGCCGATCTTCAGGCCGCAGCAACGTCGCGCCTGCGGACCCAGACTGCCGGTGGTGCAGGTGGGATGCAGAACTTCAGCTATCAGCTGCAGGACGTGTTCACACAAGTCGGCATGGGCGTGCCGCTGATGATCTCTCTGGGCCAGCAGGCACCGCAAATCCTGTCGGGCTTTGGCACCATCGGCGCGATGGCCGGTGTGGCGGCGGCAGCAATCCTGCCGCTGTCAGCTGTGATCTTCGGTCTTGGCTACGAGAGTGAAGAAACAGGAAAAAAGGTCAAAACAGCCGCGGATCGGATTGAAGAGGCGCTGTCGGCGATCAGTGACGCCCAGGCCACCTTGCACACCAATTCCGTCAGGGACCTCGACGGCATCGTCGCAAAATACGGTGAGGTCACCAACAGCGTCCTGACCTTGATGCAGGCCGAAAATCGTCTGGCGATGCAGCGGGCTATGGGAAAGACGCGGGAAGGGCTGGACGCCGTTTTTGCGAACCCCGCGTTCGGGGAATTCACGGACCGAAATCAGATCAGACAGGAGCAAATCCGCGAGGTGCAGCGCGAGCTTTCCTTCGCCGAAGCAAACCTGACGGTCCGGGTGGACAAAGCCCAGGCACGCGAAGAGATCGACGCCCTCAAGGCCGAACTGGAAGCCTATGCGCGCGGTGACGACATCCAGATGGATTTCGGCGTCTCACCAGAAAGCCTTCAGAACCTCGCCATCTATCAGAATGCCATCAAGGCAGCCCTTGCAGCCGAGAACTATCAGGGCCTGCTCACTGTCATTACCCAGATGCGAACCGAGCTGGAGACCATTCCGCAAGGCACGCTTCCCGGCTTGGAGCAGGGTGTTGTAGCCGCAGAGGCCGCACTGCGTGAAGCGCTACACACCTCCGAAATGACAGAGGAGACATTTCGCGAGATCGAGGTACTTGCGCAGCGGGTTGGAAGCATCGACGTCTCATCCAATCTCGCCGCAGCCGCGGCTCAAGCCAGTCGGATCGCGGATGAGCTCGGACGTGCGGTTTCGAATGCGATCGCACTTGCCAATCAGGGCGTGGGCGACGTCGAACGAGCCCGGATCAATTACGATTTTCGGGATGATCCCATTGGCCGCGCGGGTGCGTTGGCAGGCGCTGAGTTCGACGCCAGGGCCTCACTCCCGACCGGAACCGACAGCACGATCCGCAATGCCGTAGAACAGGAGAAGCGGGAATTTGTAGGCGCGCGGGTCGAAGCCGCACGCTATAACCAGCAGCTTCAGGAATGGCGTAAGGAACAGACTGCGGCCGCCCGAAAAGGGAGAGGCGGTGGCGGACGCGGCGGGCGTCGCGGTCGCTCCGATGAAGAGCGGGTTATCGAGGGCATCCGCCGGGAAATGGACCGGTTGGCCCCGTCCTATGAGCGCGATGTGGCCGAGCTCGAGAGATGGCGGGCGGAAGCCCTGGGCACCCTGGACCCGGCCCGCGAAGGATACGAAGCCTTTGCCAGCGACGTTGAGTTCATCTTCGGCGAACGCCTGGCTGAAGCCTATCGCAAGGATCTCGAAAACCGCGATGACTGGGCATCGGGCGTAGAGCGCGCCTTCCTCGACATCACCGAGAACATGGTGACCTTCGCGGATGCGGGCGAGAACATTGCCAAGAAGTGGTCCAGTGGCCTGGAAGACGCTTTTGTCGAAATGGGCCGCACCGGAAAATTCGAAGTCGGCAGCCTGGTCGACTACACGCTTGAGCAGTTGCAGCGCCTGATCTTTCAACAATCCATTTTGCCGGGACTGGAAGGCGGGTTTGATTTCCTTTCGAATTTCATCGGAGGGCTTTTCGGCGGCAGTACAGGCGTGACCGCCACCCAGTCCCATGCAGGCAGCACAATCGGCACCAGCGGCGTGCGCCGCAGCTACGGCAAGAACGCGCCCCTGCGCGCCGATGAACGCCTGACGGTGACCACACTGGGCCAGCGGGTGTTTACGCCCGAGCAAATCGCCAACGGTGCGACCGTGGTCGATGCCCTGGCCATGGCCTCGCAGAACTCAGGTGGCGGGCAGCCCGTCGTGTTCTCACCGCAGATCAACGTGCAAAACAACAGTTCCACGCCGGTTGACGCGGAAATCCAAGAGGAGAGCGACGGCAAAGGTGGCCGCAGCTATCGCCTCATCCTCGCCGACCAGGTTGGCGTCGCCATCAACACCAAAGGTGGCGGCGCGCGAAAAGCCCTTCAGAACGGCTACAACATCCGCCAGAAGGGCACGCGGCGATGAGTATCCCCGTCTGGCCCGATACCTTGCCCGACCCTCTGCGCGCCGGCTACCTGGCTCAGCGTCAGGATATCCGCGTGCGGCGCGCGTCCAATGGCCCGCCCGGCTATCGCCGCCGGTTTTCCAGCGGCGCGGAACTGGTGACGCTGGCGATCGAGGTGACCCGAACTGGCAAGGCGGCATTTGACCAGTTCTATGATCTGGACACGCGCTTTGGCACCCTGCCCTTCAAGATGCCCGACCCCGCCACCGACGGACGCCAACTGCTGACCGAAAGCGGTGTCCCCATTCTGACTGATACCGGGGAACCGATCCTGTTGTCTGCCAGCTGGCTTTGCATCTTTGGAGATCCTGTTCCTTCGGAGCGCATCGTGGGTGGGCGGTTCGAGATCACCTTCAACGTCGCGGTGATGCCATGAGGAGGGTTTCTCTCAACGCGCGCCAATCGCATGACGCACCCTATTCAGACGATCTCGAGATCGCGCTGATCATGATCGAGCACCCGGAGCTCGACGCGCCGGTGCGGCTGTCCACCGATCCGACAGAGCGGCTGTCGGTCGAGCCGCTGGCCTATGGCACCCGCAGCGCCTGGATGGACAGTGATCCGGCCACCGAGCCCTTCCTGTTCATCCTGGCGGCGTCCGACATTCCCGGAGATCTCGAGGACGCACCGGCATCAGCCAATATCATCGTCGAGAATGTGGACAGCGACATCGCCAAATTGCTGCGCTCCTTCATCGACCGGCCCACCGTGCATCTGGCGGTGGTGATGGCCAGCACGCCGGACCTGGTGGAGGTGGAGTTTCGCGACATGGCGATGATCTCGGCCGATGGCGATGCGGGCCAGATCACGCTGGAGATCAGCCGCGCGCCGATCGAGGACGAGAGCGTGCCGATGGACCGCTTCACCAAGGAACGCTTTCCGGGGCTGTTCCGATGAGCTGGTCGAACGCATATCTCGGCATTCCCTATGCTGACATGGGCCGCGACCGGTCGGGCTGCGACTGCTGGGGCCTCGCGCGCCTGGTCTATGCCGAGGAGCTGGCGATCAGCCTGCCAGCCTATTCCGAGGGCTATGTCAGCGCGGAGGAACAGGCCGAGGTCGCCTCCCTGATCGGGTCGGAGACGCGCGGCTCGGTCTGGCGCAAGACGCTGATACCGCAGCCCTTCGATCTCCTGCTCTTCCGCCACGGCCGCCACGAGAGCCATGTCGGGATCTACGTCTCGCCTGGTGTGATGCTGCACATGTCCACGGACGATCAGTCCAAGCACGAGCGGTTCGACCAGGGCCGCTGGGGGCATCGCTTCGTCATGGCCTTTGAACATGAAGCACTGCGGGGTGACCGGCGATGAGCGTCAAGGCCAACAATGTGCTCTGCGCACCGCTCCTGGACCCCGGCATGGGTCGTAAGGAGATCGAGGCACCCCATGGCCTGACGATCGCCGAGATTGTCGCCTTGGCGCTGCCGGGGTTCCGCGATCCGCGCAAGGGGCTGCGGGTACTGCTGGTGACCGATCGGGGGGCCTCCGTGGTCGATCCGGCCTATTGGTCCAGCCTCCGGCCGATGCCCCACGCCCGCGTCGTGATCCGCACGATCCCCGGCAAGGATGCTCTGCGGTCAGTTCTGCTGGCCGTCGTGTCGATCGCGGCCGCCGCCCTCGCACCCTATCTGTTTCCGACGCTGGGCAAGGTAGGATTGGCACTGGCAACCTCGGGCCTGACCGTTCTGGGCCAACTGTTGGTCAACGCGCTGATCCCACCGACGCAGCCAGAGGGCGAAGAGCGCCGCAACGTCTACAACATCGACGGCTGGCGGAATGAGGGACGGCCCGGCTCCCCGGTGCCCTACCTCTTCGGCAAGCATCGCTACGCCCCGCCATTCGCAGCCACCTCCTGGACCGAGATCGTCGGCGACCAGCAATATGTCCGGGCGCTGTTCTGCCTTGGCTATGGCCCTTTGCGGATCTCCGATCTGCGGATCGGGGATACGCCGATCAGCGATTACGAGGACGCAGATGTCGAGATCCGCGAAGGCCGGGAAGATGACCTGCCGATCGGGCTCTACCCCGAGCAGGTGCTCGAGGAAAACGCCGGTGTCCAGCTGGTCCGGCCCAAGCCGCGCGACCTGACCGGCGAGATCATTCCCGGCTCGGTCGGCGTGGAAACACCCGTCACGCGCTTCACGGCGTCCAACTCGGCGCAAGCTTCCGTGATCCTGGCATATCCGGCGGGTCTTTATGCCATTGACGACAAGGGCCGGGTTGCCCCGCGCAGCGTCAGCGTGCGTATCCGGGCGCGCCTCAATGGTGTGGGTGTCTGGCAGGAGGTGGTGACCCTGGCGATCACGGCCAAGAAACAGGAGGGCTTCCTGCGCCAGCACCGCTGGACCCTGCCCACCCGTGGCCGCTGGCAGATCGAAGTCACCCGGATGACCGACGACAGCACCAGCACGCAAGCCTCCGACAAGGTGGTGCTGTCGGGCATCCAGTCGATCCGGCCAGAGTACCCGATCAACTTCGAAAAACCGCTTGCCCTGGTCGCGATCCGGGTGCGCGCAACCTACCAGTTGAATGGGCCTTTAAACGCCTTCAATGCCCTGATTGAACGCGAGGCGCTGATCCACGAGGAAGGCGAATGGGTCACCGGCTACGGTCGCACTCCAGCGACCGCATATGTTGCTGCCCTCACCGGGCCGATGAACCCCTTTCCGGCGTCCTCCTCTGCTATCGACTGGGACCAGATCGCCGACTGGCATGATTGGTGCGTCGAGAAGGGCCTCAAGTACGACCGGGTCCACGATGGCCAGGAGACGCTGGGCGAGATGCTGCTCGCGATCTGCGCGGCCGGTCGCGCCAGCCCTCGGCACGACGGGGTCAAATGGGGCGTTGTGATCGACCGGCCCGAGACGCTGGTGGTCGATCACATCAACCCCCGCAACAGCGACCAGTTTCAATGGTCCCGCAGCTATTTTGATCCACCCGATGGCGTGCGCGTTCGGTTCCTGGACGAGACCAACAACTATGAGGAAGCGGAACGGGTCATCCCCTGGCCAGGACACGTTGGCGATGTGGCGCTCACCGAAACCGTGGAGATGCCTGGCAAAACCGATCCAGCTGAAATCTGGATCGAAGCGCGCCGCCGGATGTACGAGCTGATCTACCGGCCCGACAGCTTCTCGGCCATGCAATCAGGCCGCGCCCGGGTGGTGACCCGCGGTGACCTGGTCATGGGCAGCTTCGACGTGCTGGACCGAACCCAGCTCTCTGCCAGGGTAAAATCGGTGACAGGTGCGCTGGTCGAGCTCGACGAAGAGATCACGGTCGGCGAAGACTTTGGCATCCGGTTCCGGGTCTTCGCGGATGAGGAAGACGTGATCGGCAGTTCGGTGATCAGCAAGATCGCCCCGATGGAGGAGCCCACCCGCGCGGTGCGTCTGCTGGACCGGGCGGCGGTGCCGACCGTCGGCGAGGCCGTGCATCTCGGTCCGATCACCACCGAGAGCCTGCCCCTCAGGGTGCGGGGCATCGAAGGGGCCGATGACTTTGGCGCTCGGGTGATGATGGTCGCGGCCGCGCCCGAGATCGACACGCTGACCGACGCCGAGGTCCCACCCGAATGGGACGGTCGGATTGGCGAGATCATCGATCAGACCGCCGTCATCCCGGCGGTGCCGCTCTTTGTCTCGGTCGCATCGGGCCTGATCGGTACGGGTGATCCTGACGGCTTCGAGGTCGTGTTGCAGACCGGCACCGGCTCAACCGCACTCGTTGATGCCTTCGAGTTCGACCATCGCCTGACCAGCTCCGGCGTCTGGACCACCGAGACCATTCCAGTCGCTGCCGGTGGCATCAGCCTGGACGACTACGAGGCGGGCAACGAGATCGAGTTCCGCGCCCGCGCCCTGGCGAACACCACGCCAGGCGACTACACCGCCGTCGCGACCCTGACCATCGGCGAGGATGACCCCGCCATCCCGGCAGCGCTTGACGACGAAGCGATCTCCGCGACCGGAAGTCTGGGCCATGCCACCCTGGTGGTTGCGGTGCCTGAGACCGGCGCGCCGACCCAATTGCAGATCTACCGCGTGCCCACGGGCAACCCGCTCGACCGCGAGACCCATGCCATCGGCAGCCGCCTTGAGGTCTCTGCCGGTTCGACGCTGAACTATGTCGACGGCGACGGGACCCGTGTGAACCTGCTGAGCTCTGCGGATTTCAACAGCGCGGACAATTGGAGCCTCGACAGCGGCTGGGCCATTGCCGGTGGCAAGGCAACCTTCACACCAGGTGCCGCAGGCAACCTCGCGCAGACCCTGACTTTGACGGCAGGCACCACCTACCGTGTCGCCTTCGAGGTCTCGGGTTATGTCGCGGGCGACGTCAAGCCGCGGCTGATCGGCGGCACCAACGTCAGCGGCGAAACGGTGACGGCCAACGGTCTGTTCCTGGACAGCCTGACGGCGCTGACCGGCAATACCGATTTCAAGTTCCTCGCCCAGACCACCTTCGATGGCAGCATCGAGTTTGTCCGGCTCTTCGCAGAGACCCCGAGCTGCGTCGAGGCAGGCGGCTGGGATTACTACGTCGAGCCGATCAATGACGAGAACATCGCCGGACCGGTGTCCGGCCCTTTCACCACGACGATCTACTAGGAGCCTGACATGGCAGAAAACGGATTAAAAACGACTGATCTCGACCTGGCACCTTTGGTGGATGATCTAACTGGCAACAAGGATGGGTCGTCTGTGCGCATTACAGCGAGCAGCCTGGGCCAGCAGTTGCTCGGCGCTGGTCCCGTGGCCGATGCGATCAACTTGTTGGAAGACCAGGTGCTCTCCGGGCTCAGTCCAGCCAGTTCCTGGGCGGACCTTCTGGCCCTTGTTCCCGTCGCCGATGACGTGGGCTCCTCGGTGCCCGACACGGACGCTGGCACCCACCTTCAGGCGACAGCGACCGGCTATGACGGGGCGAGTGTTCCCAATGCCGGTGTCTACCGCTGGGTAGCGACCTGGTCGCGCTGGTTGCGGGTCAGCGACACGGCTCTATCGGGTAAAGCTGATGCCGCCGCCACCGCCGCCGCGCTGGCCACCAAGGCTGACGACGCGGCCACCACCGCCGCGTTGGCGACCAAGGCTGACGACGCCACCACCACCGCAGCTCTGGCCACCAAGGCACCGCAGAGTGAGGTCGACGAACTGACGTCCAAGGTCAACGCGCTGGATGCCGCCATCGTGCTGCAGGACGTTTGGGATGCCACGGTCGGCAGCTTCCCCGGCGCCGGTTCGGCCCAGAGCGGCAACCTCTGGATCGTCTCGGTCGCCGGGACCGTCGATGGGGTCGAGTTCGGGATCGGAGACCGCATCGTCGCGATCACGGATGACGCCAGCACAACCACCTTCGCAGGGAACTGGTTCAAGGAAGACTACACGCCGCAAGTTCTCAGGGTGAACGAAAAAACCGGTGATGTGGTCCTGGATAAAGACGACGTGGGTCTCGACCAGGTCGACAACACCCGGGACGACGAAAAGATCGTGTCGGGCCCCCAGCAAACGGCGCTGGATGCGGTCAGGGAGGGTGCTGTGGCCGTCCCTCGCCAGGCGCTCTATTTCGGCGATGAGGCCGATGTGGAAGATGGCGAGGAGGTAGAGGTAACCGAAGACGGCCAACTGATCCGCCTTGGCCCAACCTCGCAGGTCGCGCGGGTCGGAGCTGATCTTGAGGACGCAAAAGACGGCACCGGTCGCTGGACGCTCACCTTTGACCCGAACCTGATGGCCTATGAAGAAGTCCGCACCGATGGGCAGGGCAACATTCTTTCCGGCAGCGCGCCCTTGCTTGATCCTGGCACCCGCTGGACCCTGACCTTTGATACAAACCTGATCGGCAAGGATGTGGTTGAAGTTGACCGCATGGGTAAGGTGATCACCGCTACGGCGACGCTCGGCCTCGACGCGCAGCCCCAGGACGAAGCTGTCCCCGCGCTATCTGACACGATGCAGGCCTACGGAGCCATCGGGCTGGCGGATGAGGCCGCAGCCTGGCGGGCGGACCTCGACGCCAACGGTGCGCCATTGGAAGACCCGGCGAACAGCCCGGAGCTGACCGTGATCACCGACGCGGCGACCATTGCCACGTACCTGCCCATGGTGAACCGCATGGTGCCGGTGATTACGCAGTGTCACCGCAGCGGGCGCGTCTGGCGGGCCTATTATGGCAACAACGGACCCTTGGGGACCGACCCGGAACATACCGGGCATGATATGTTCATGCTGCTGGAATATACCGAGGACTTTGCGGACGGCGGGGTCGCGCCCCCTGCGACCGATGGCGAAACCGACGATGTGGAGTGGAAGCCGGTCGCGGTGATCCACTATGCGACCAACGACGACGCGCTGGTCCAGGACGGGCAGTTTTTCTACACCCATCAAGGCTATCTGGTGTTCGCCATGGCGATCAAGACCACCGGCGATCTGCAGGTCAACCGCGCCTGGGTGATCCAGAACCCTGACACCGGCGAGGCAGCGGATCTTGATCTTGAAGTTGACGGAACATTCGTGTTCGGGCCGCAGACCTTCTTTGGCTATGGCTTCGCCTTCCAGCCGCATGTCCTGGGGACCGAGCACCGCTATTTTATGTCGGGTTTCCCGGCGACCACTGACCCGCGCGAAGTCGATAGACGACCGCGCTACTGCCGCCTCCGGATCCACGAGACGCGGGATCAGGGCGTTGTCACTGACGTTCGGGCCTATTCTCAGGTCATCAGCGAAGTACCAGCCATGCTCGACAGCGAGGAAGAGGACTTTCCTGAGCCAACGGCAGTTCCTGTCGGCGGCGATGAGGTCCTGATGGTGTTCCGAACGAACAGCGCCGGAGCACACGAGCGTCGGTCCTATGATGGCGGGTTGTCCTGGACCGATGAGGTGGAAGCCTACATCGAACGTGAACTGGAAAGCACGCGCTCGAAGACCGTCCTGTGCCGTAGCCCGTCCGGTCGGCTGGTCTGGGCCTTCAACAACGATGGCGCACGCCTGCGGATGTCCGTCATGGTCAGCTACAAGGGCAGCGTGGGGCAGGACAGCCACTGGCTGCCGCCAGTGCTGCTGGAAGAACGGGACCGCCCGTTCAGCACCTATCCGTCCGTCGTATTCCTGCGCGACCGGCTGGGCCGCTACAGCGGCAAGTTCCTGGTCGCCTACGACCGGGGCCGCTCCAAAACCTTCATCGGCCAAGGTGGCGACGAGGTTGCAGTGGGAACGCCGGGCAGCACGACCTGGAACGAGCTGATCACCTGCCTTGTGGACGAGGAAAAGGCCGCAGCAAGCGCGCCCAACGCCTTTGTCCGATACACAACCAACCCCGGCGTAGCCGTACCAGCCTAAAGGACCAATTCAATGACCGTTAAACGCATCATTCAACAGACCGTAAAGAACCCTCTTGTGACCGCCCCGGCGGGCGCTCCGGCCCTGAACACCCCGGCAGAGCGTGGCCTGCTCGATCTGCTCTACCAGCCTGCCTGGCGCACAAGGAACAAGAGCTGGTTCTCGGCCCGAGCGGCGCGCCTAGGCGGTGATGGCTTTGTCCAGGACGTGGTGGGCTGGCTGCCCGGCCTCGACGGCGAGCCGCAGTACCTGCTGCGCCATCCCGACGACGCGACGAACGCGCACCGCATGCGGCGCGGCGTCGGCGCTGACGGCATGGTTACGCTGGGCCAGGATGATCCGGTCGCCGGGGCGTCCGCGATGGGGACGATGCTGTCATCGGCCAATGCGCTTCTGCCGTCCGTCGCTGTCGATCAGTCGGCGCAGATGACAGTCGCGTTCTTGATGTGGCAACCGCCTGCATCCGGCGGTTTCATCATGTCGGCAGATGACCTGGCGTCTGGCACAGACCAGATGGCAATCGGGTTCACAGGCGGCACCGAGGCGGTATCGGCCTACAGCCGCCGCTCGCCTGCTGCACTGTCGCAGACAGTGGATGACGTGATCCCCGATGCCCTTATGCTGCTGGTGGTCGAGTTCACAGGGCTTGCGGCGGCGAGCATTTACATCAACGGGACCAAGCAGACCTTGTCCGGCACGCCCAACTGCGCCGCAGTGCTCGGGGGGCAACGGTTCCGCGTCGGCTCCCTGCGCACGGATGCCGGGGCCAGTTTCTCGACCCCGTCAGATGGCTACGTCGAAGAGGTCTGGGTCTTCCCTGGCGTGGATACTGAAGCTGATGGGTCGATCCATGAGGCGCTGCGGACCTACTGCCTCGAAAAACACCCCGGCATGACCATCGCCAGCTGACGCTCAAGAAGACGCGGCCTCACCTGACCGGGAGGCCGCTGGGTGTCTCACCACCCAACAACACGGGGCCAAAGCTCTCACACCTGACCCCGCCGACCAGCAAACGCCTTATGGCCGCTCCCTCCCTGATCAGGGAAAGGCCTTCTTGAGGCGATTCTGCATCCTATGAAAACCCCTGTTTTAACCCCCGTTGAAAAGACCCTTCCCGTTGCCCCCTGGCTGGGCGGCAAACGCAACCTCGCCAAGCGCATTACAGCCATTCTGGACGCCACCCCGCACAGCACCTATGCCGAGCCCTTCGTGGGCATGGGAGGCGTGTTTCTGCGGCGCTCAATGCGCCCCAGGGCCGAGGTGATCAACGATTACGGCCGAGACGTCGCCAATCTCTTCCGCATCCTTCAGCGGCACTATCCGCAGTTTCTGGAAGTCCTTCGGTTCCAACTGACGACACGGGTGGAATTTCTGCGCCTGGTCGACACCCGCCCGGAGACGCTGACCGACCTCGAGCGCGCGGCCCGGTTCCTCTATCTGCAGCGCACCGCGTTTGGCGGAAAGGTGTCGGGCCGCAATTTTGGTGTGGCGAAGGATCGGCCAGCCCGGTTCAACCTCACAACGCTAGAGCCCATGCTTGAGGATCTGCATTCCCGGTTGTCAGGTGTGGTGATCGAGTGCCTCGACTACGCCGAGTTCATTCGCCGTTATGACAGCCCTGGCACCCTGTTCTACCTTGATCCGCCCTACTGGGGCAGCGAGGGCGACTACGGAAAGGCAATGTTCAGCCGAGAAGAGTTCACCCGGATGGCCGAGCAGCTGGCGAGGATCGAGGGGCGGTTCTTGTTGTCGCTGAACGACGTGCCCGGAGTGCGCGAGTTGTTTGCTGAGTTCTTAATCGAGGCGGTTGAAACAACGTATTCGATCGGTCTGCAACAGGCCGGGAGTGGTGTACGGGGGGAAGTTTTGATCAGCAAGCGAATGTGAGTGCCTTGCCCATACACCATAATGCCCGCTTTGGCAGCGATTGCAGACCCTGCGCGAAAAAGGATCCAGGGGCGACGGCTCGGTAAAGCCTGCCTTCGATGTTCCTACTTTAGGGTTTGCTTGCGGCTCGAAGCTGCCGTTGGTCAGATGTCCAAGCGCGGCGTTGCCGCTTCCTCGAAGCAGACGCTCGACACATCTTGCAGCATTTTGTGTTTGCCAAAGGTCTGGTGAGCGGACGAAGCGCCAATTCGCTGCGAGCCCACCAATGCCAGCTTTCACACTGTAAACTGCGGAATCTAGAAGGGGATTTCGTCATCCAAGTTAGACGAGTAAGTAGCCTCGGGAAGCGCGCCAGACGGCAAGGGTTGATTGGTTACGGTGAACAGATTGAGAATATCATCTCTGTCCATAAACATGATTTGACTTCGCTTGGTGGCGTCCAGCTTTTGACCTAGCCAGTTCTTGGCCTGCTTTGTGATTTCGCCTCCCGCAACGATGAAGGCGTGATCCACGAGGGCTTTTTTACTTGTCTCAGGATCAAAAATTTCGTGACCCAACATCATTAAAACCTGTTGATATATTTCAGATATATTCCTGTTGCTGCCTTTGCTCATACCTGCCGCGTCGAGTTTCCCTTTCTTGGCTTGGATTCCAAAATAGAGAACATGCTGTGTCGGTAGGGCGTATCGCATCCAAATATCTTTGCCGTATTCTAGAGCTTTGTCCGTGTGCCCCGCTGCTTGAATGCGATGAAAACCTAACTGCCGGAATAGTGGTAGTAGCACTTCTTCTATCAGCTCGTCTTCGGAGCATTTATCGAGATATCCGCTCAGGTTTTCACGCCGCTGCAATTCTTTGGGTGTAAATGGTCGATGGGGGTTCGCCGCTTGGGAGATAGTTTTTGTGCCGATGTGCCTAATGTAGAGAAGATCATCTTCCCCGTAGTAAGCCTCGAATCCTTCGCGGGAGAACGGCTTGTTGATGTGTTCGAGCGCAAGGGCGCGATCAGGGTCATCTTCTTCGGCGTCAGCCTTGTGCATAAGAACGCGAAAAACATGCACAAATCGCTCGGGTAGAACGTATGGCCCCGACGATGGTTCGGCCAACAGTTCAGCAAGCACACTAGACGTCCAAGCCCACCGTGTGGTGCCATCGTGTGCGTAGTCCATATCGCATTCTTCGAAGAAACGCGTAATGTAGCTTCTAGAGCGGTATGGAAAATTTGGAGCATCGCCAATTACCGCTTCGGCCAGCATTCGCAGGTTCCTGTCTTTGAATTTCATTTCTCACATCCTGCAGTATCGAGCGATCTTCTCAAGAAGCCTTGTTTGTTGCAGTTTAGTGCCTCGCTGCCTAGAGCAGACGTTCATGTAATCCGCAGCATCGGTCAATAAGGGCTCACACCGGACTTGCCGCGATGCCGCACCAGGGTTGCAACGATACCGCACCCGGTCCCCTACATCAGTTGACGCCAGCTAGCCCTAAGTGATCTCCAACAGCTAGTTCTTGCGCCAGCCATTACCATCTGGACGACCATCATGTCAGAGACAACGCATATTTCCCTACTTGAAAACACACGCGAAAACCTTCAAAGGTTGTATTATTTGAGAAATATCCACTAAGGGAGTGTAATCTTGGACCTCAAACCCATTCTTGTCTTTTCTTTGTTTGGTCTTGGTGCATGTGTAGCTCCGCCTTCGTCACCTATGGAGGCAGCTGCACGGAAAGCCGCAGCAGCTGAGCTAGTTGCGAAGCAATGTGCTGGATATGCGGGAGGTTATGAAGGCGTCAAACGGCTACGTGAAGATGCAAATAAGAACGTTACTGTAGCTCGAAACCTAGGCGCAACAGACGCTGTATTGCAGAAGGCGCGGGTGGATACGCAATCAACATTTAATACTGTTGCAGCATTCACATCCCCACAAGAGGCGTGCAATTCTTTGATTGGTGAATTGGCCTGGGCGGATGGTTAATTCCCAGTTGATCTCCTGAGAGATCGTAGCCTTTGAGCGTAGCCCGAAAGGATCTACTCAAAACTCGGGAACAGACGGCTTGATAAGTAGTCCGCTAAGTCCGCCTCGAGTTCGGAGCCGACGGGTTAAATAATGAACATAAGCGGCAGGTGTGGGCCGGTCACACTGGTATTGGCCCGCCTGTTGGTCCCGATTTTGCAAAGTCCTCATTCTGCGCTTCGCTGTAATTCATGTGGTGTGCGACGACGGTCCAGTTTCCGCCGATTGTGTTGAAAAACTCGAAAAATCAGCGCTCTCATTTTTCCGTCAAAATCCCTTGCATCAGAAAAGTTGGCCCTGTTCGAACGGAGAGGGCACTTGGAGCTGCGCACATCGCCAAAGCATTGATTTGGCTGAGCGCCTCGACATAATTTACAATAAGCGCTCTACGACGAACTTTTTCACCGGTTCTCGCCAAAATCAGAGTTTTTCAACACAATCATTCCAAGTTACTCATCTGCAGAATCGAGGAATCTGGGTTCGAAGTCGGCATTTGAGCGATATGCTAGACAGGAACGCCACGCTAAAATGGGCAGTCAAAACTGCCTTAGAGTGCTGGCTATGCAAAAAACCATTTGCTGCAAATATCTCTGTAAATCACTGCAGATTTTCGCGTCACGCTACATTCATCCAAACTCCTTCATCCATCCCCTTGCCAAACCGGGTCATTTAAAACATGAACAAAGGATGAACGGATGTGACTTCACCCTTTCCGGAGCGCAGCTGACCGCGCTGGGGTCCGGGGCGCTCTGGTGGCCGGAGCAAAGCCTGCTTTGCATCAGCGATCTGCATCTTGGCAAATCCGAGCGGATCGCCCGGCACGGCGGGGCTGCGCTGCCGCCCTATGACACCCGCGACACGCTGACCCGGCTGGCCGCTGACCTTGCGCTGTCAGGGGCGCGGACGGTGGTCTGCCTTGGCGACAGCTTTGATGATACGCAGGCAGCCCACGCCCTGCCCGAGGAGGAGCGGCTGTGGATCGCGCGGCTGCAGGCGGGGCGGCGCTGGATCTGGATCGAGGGCAACCATGACCCCGGCCCGATGGACCTTGGCGGCAGTCATCTGGTGGAACTGCCCCTGGCGCCGCTGACCTTTCGCCATATCGCCCAGGCGGGTGCCAGCGGCGAAGTGTCGGGCCATTACCACCCGAAGGCCAGCGTCAGCACCCGCAACACCCGCATCACCCGGCCCGCCTTCCTGCATGACAGCGACCGTCTGATCCTGCCCGCCTATGGCACCTATACTGGCGGATTGCACAGTCACACGGAGGTGCTTTGCGCCTTGATGCGCCCCGAAGCCCGCGCCATCCTGACCGGCAAGACCCCCCTCGCCATCCCCATGCCAAGATAGGATACCCGATGTCACCAGAAGCCGTTCAACGCATCCGCGACAGCTTTGCCGCGCAAAGCATGATGGCCACGCTGGGGGCTTCCCTTGATGCGGTGGCCAGTGGCGAGATCCGCATTTCGGCCCCGATCCTGCCGGGCGCACGGCAACAGCAGGGCTTCGGCCATGCGGCGCTGACCTTTGCCTTGGGCGATACTGTTGCGGGCTACGCAGCGTTGTCGGTGTTGCCGATGGACAATGAGGTCGTCACCGCCGAGATCAAGATCAACCTGCTGGCCCCGGCGCGCGGCGATCGCCTGTTTGCCATTGGCAAGGTGGTGAAACCCGGCAAGCGGCTTTGCGTTGTCACAGCCGAAGTTTTTGCGGAAACGGATGGCAGGCAAAAGTGCATCGCCATCCTGCAAGGCACAATGGTGCCTGTGCCGATCTGACCCCTTACAGGGTCAGAACAAGCCCGCCTGTTTTGCCGCGTCACGTTTGCCCCGCGCGACAGGAACTTCGGCACCATCCAACATCACCAGCACATCCCGCCCCTGCACACGCCGATGGGCGGTGACCGCATCCAGGCTGACCCAATGGGACCGGTGGGTTTGCAGGCCCCGCACCCCGTCCAGCGCTTCGACAGCCTCGCCAAGCCGCATCAGGATCAGGGTGCTGCCCCGCGCCGTCACGATCTTGAGGTAATGGTCCTGCGCCTCGATCCGCACCAGCGGACCGCGCAGTTCAAGCGGAAGACGGCGCAGAAACAAGGCGGCGGGGTCGGCGGGTGCCTCTGTCGGCTGCGGGTTGGCCAGCCACCTGCGTGCAAGATAGACCAGACCGTTCGCCACCAGCACCGTCGCGCCGACAATGGCGGTCATGTAACCAAGGCCCCCGCCCACCTGTCCGCCAAAGACAACACTGTTGATCCCATGGATCAAGGTGGCCAGCACCAGTGCAAAGGCGGACCAGAAGGCAATCTTGCGCGGCAGGCTGTCAGGTACGAACCGCCGCAGCAAAGTGGTGCAGAGGATCGACAGCGCCACGACCCCCGCCCAATAGGCGGCACGGCCCGCAAAACCCAGCGCTTCATGGGTGCCGAAGGGGCCCGCAACGGCACAAAGCAGTGTCACCAGCAGCCATAAAGCCACCAGGAAACCAAGCCTTTGCCACTCGCGATGCGTCAGATGCATCTGCCGCCTTCTCTTTGCCATTCACGAAGCAGCGCTGCGCTTCACGTAATTCCACTGTGTCTGAATGGGCCATCCTGCCATGCAAAGGCAACCCGTCAAAACACAAGGTTTACCATGTCATTCGATCCGCTTTTCGCCGCCCCTGCTGTCATTCAGATCCATGCCTTTCTGGCGCTGGCCGCAGTAGTGCTGACCGCATGCATCCTCACCCTGCGCAAGGGCAGCCCCCTGCACCGCACCCTCGGCTGGACCTGGGTTCTGATGATGGCTGCGGTGGCGCTGTCCAGTTTCTGGATCAATCAGATCCGCTGGATCGGCCCCTTCGGCCCGATCCACATCCTGTCGGTCGTCACGCTGATCAGTCTGGTTCTCGGGGTGCGGGCCGCGCGGCGGCACGACCGGGGCACACACGCCCGCATCATGCGGACGCTGGTCTTTGGTGCGCTGATCATCGCGGGGGGCTTCACCTTATTGCCCGGTCGGATCATGCATGCGGTGGTCTTTGGTGTGGCCTCCTAGGGCAAGACCCCGGGTGTCATGCCCTCAGGCGGTCAGGCCCTCGGGCTCATCCAACCCGTTGGCCCGGCAACAGGCCGTGACGGTATTGGCCAGCAGGCAGGCGATGGTCATCGGGCCGACGCCACCCGGCACCGGGGTGATCGCCCCCGCACGCGCGGCGCAGCTGTCATAATCCACATCGCCCACGAGCCGGGTCTTTCCCTCGCCCTTTTCCGGCGCGTCCAGCCGATTGATGCCCACGTCGATCACGGTGGCACCTTCCTTGATCCAGTCGCCCGGTACCATTTCGGGGCGGCCCACGGCGGCGACAACGATGTCGGCGCGGCGCACAACGTCAGCAAGGTCCTTGGTGCGGCTATGCGCAATCGTCACGGTGCAGCTGTCACCCAGCAGCAATTGCGCCATCGGTTTGCCCACGATGTTGGAGCGTCCGATCACCACCGCATCCATGCCGGAGAGCGATCCGTGATGATCCCGCAGCATCATCAGGCAGCCCAGCGGCGTGCAGGGCACCATGCTTTTCTGTCCCGTGCCCAGAAGCCCGACGTTGGAGATGTGGAAACCGTCCACATCCTTGGCCGGGCTGATCGAGTTGATCACCAGATCCTCGTCCAGATGCTTCGGCAGGGGCAGTTGCACCAGGATACCGTGGATTTCCGGGTCGTTGTTCAGCCGGGCGATCAGGTCCAGCAGCTCCGCCTCCGAAGTGTCGGCCTCCAGCTTGTGCTCGACCGACTTCATGCCGACCTCGACGGTCATCTTGCCCTTGGAGCGGACATAGACCTGGCTGGCCGGATCCTCGCCCACCAGCACCACCGCAAGGCCGGGCGTGACCCCGTGCTGATCCTTCAAACGGGTGACATGCCCGGCCACCTTGGCCCGCACGCGGGCGGCGAATTCTTTTCCGTCGATGATCATTGCAGTCATGTTATCTTTCCTGAGGTGCGCAGTAAATGCGCACCCTACAAGGGTTTCGTAGGGTGCGCATTTACTGCGCACCACTCTTGATCAGAACAAGCCTTCGACGTCGCCGTCGGCGTTCAGACGGATGTTCTCGGCCGAAGGCACCCGTGGCAGGCCGGGCATGGTCATGATCTCACCGCAGATGGCCACGACGAAACCGGCACCCGCAGAGAGGCGCACTTCGCGCACCGGGATGTCGAAACCGGTGGGCGCGCCGCGCCGCTCGGGATCGGTGGTAAAGCTGTACTGCGTCTTGGCCATGCAGACCGGCAGGTTGCCATAGCCCTGATCTTCCCATTCCTTCAGCTGGGCGCGGATCTTGCCATCCATCACGGCCTCGTCGGCACGATAGATCTTGGTGGCGATGGTGTTGATCTTGTCCGCCAGGCTCATCTCGTCGGGGTAGATCGGTGCGAAATTCGCCTCGCCCCTCTCGATTGTCTCGACAACCTTGGTTGCCAGATCGGCCGAGCCTTCGGAGCCCAGTTCCCAATGCCGGGACAGCACCGCTTCGGAGCCCTGGCTGGCCACGTAGTCCTTGACCGCCTGCACTTCGGCGTCAGAGTCGGTGACGAAGTGGTTGATCGCAACGACCACCGGCACGCCAAAGCTCTTCACGTTCTCGATGTGGCGGCCCAGGTTGGCGCAGCCCGATATCACGGCCTCGACATTCTCGGCCCCCAGATCGGCCTTGGCGACGCCGCCGTTCATCTTCATCGCGCGGACAGTTGCCACAACCACCACGGCAGAGGGCGAAAGACCCGCCTTGCGGCACTTGATGTTCAGGAACTTCTCGGCCCCCAGGTCGGCACCAAAGCCCGCTTCGGTCACCACGTAATCCGCCAGTTTCAGCGCGGTTGTCGTCGCAATGACCGAGTTGCAGCCATGCGCGATGTTGGCAAAGGGGCCGCCGTGCACGAAGGCCGGGTTGTTCTCAAGCGTCTGCACCAGGTTCGGCTGCATCGCGTCCTTCAGCAGAACGGTCATCGCGCCGTCAGCCTTGATGTCGCGGGCAAAGACCGGCGACTTGTCACGGCGGTAGGCGACAATCATGTTGCCCAGACGCTCCTGCAGGTCTGTGAGGTTCTTGGCCAGACAAAGGATCGCCATGACTTCGGAGGCCACGGTGATGTCGAAACCCGCTTCGCGCGGGAAACCGTTGGCGACCCCGCCCAGCGAGCTGGTGATCTGGCGCAGCGCGCGGTCGTTCATGTCCACGACCCGGCGCCAGACGACGCGACGGGTGTCGATTTCCAGCTCGTTGCCCCAGTAGATATGGTTGTCGATCATCGCCGACAGCAGCGAATGCGCGCTGGTGATGGCGTGGAAGTCACCGGTGAAATGCAGGTTCATTTCTTCCATCGGCACGATCTGGGCATAGCCGCCGCCGGCCGCGCCGCCCTTCATCCCGAAGTTCGGCCCGAGCGAGGCTTCGCGGATGCAGACCGCGGCCTTCTTGCCGATCCGGTTCAGCCCGTCACCCAGACCCACTGTGGTGGTGGTCTTGCCCTCGCCCGCAGGGGTCGGGTTGATCGCTGTCACCAGGATCAGCTTGCCGTTCATGTTGCCCTGGACGCTGTCGATGAATGTCTGGCTGACCTTCGCCTTGTCATGGCCATAGGGCAGCAGGTCCTTGCTGCCGATCCCAAGCTTCTCACCAATCTCCTGGATGGGGCGTTTGTTCGCTGCGCGTGCGATTTCGATGTCGGATTTGTAAGCCATGTGAGGGTTCCCCTAAAGACCGATGTGCCGTTTGCCCCTCTTATCGTGCAATCGTCCGGACCACAGGTCGCAATTCCGACATTTCCACCACCCGATGCGGCGGTGGACCCATAAACCGTTTCTTTTTGGAAACGATCGTCGCTAAAGGAGCGCCCAGGCCCGCTGCCCCGGCACATGCAGACGCAATGTATCGCCGATGGCCAGGTCGCCTTCGCGCTCCACCCAGGCGGTGACGCCCCTGCGTCCCATCGCTGCCGCCTTGAACCCCTTGCCATGGCCCGGCGCTTGCTTTTCGATCTCGCGCGCGGGCAGGTTGCAGGGGCCGTTCAGCATGTCGACGGTCAGGGTGGTGCCGGAGGGCGACTGCAACCGCGACGCAGGCGGGATATGGGTAAAGTCGGCAATGCCCTGCACCACGATCGACGCCCCCAAAAGCCGTGGGTCCAGCTTGTCCACGCCGATCTCGGCGGCGATCTCGGCCAGTTCCTCTGCCGACAGGATCGAGAACTGCCGCGTGTTGCGGATCTCCGTGCCCTGCGGATATTGCGATTTCACCCGCACGCAGGATGGTCTGGTGAGCCCCGCGTGGAAATCGCCTGCAAACCCGGCATAGGTGGCGCGGGCGCGGTCGATTTCCTGTGACCGGATATCGCTGCGGTCCTGCGGCACCATCCCCATCCAGACGATGGTCGCGGTATGATCGGTGGGCAGTAGTTCAGGCATGGTCAAGGCTCCTTATGGTCGCCGCCACTTTGGTCAGACCCTGCGCAAAAGAAAAGACCCCGCCGTGGCGGGGCCTTATGACATTCTGTTACGCCTTGATCAGCGGTTGTGATCAGGTGGTCGGTTCCGGTTCCAGACCGCCATCCGCGGGGGGCAGTTTCTTGCCCTTGCCCTTGGCCTTGGGAATCGCGGTGACGCTGGGTGCATTGCCCTCGTCCGGGCCGCTCTCGTCATTCTCGTCGGAGGGCGGCAGCCCATCCATCACGCGCTTGATCTCATCCCCGGTCAGGGTCTCATATTCCAGCAGGCCCTGGGCGAGACGCTCGAATTTTTCCTCATTCTCGGAAATGATCTTCTTCGCCCATTCATAGCCGTCCTGAATGAATTTCTGGACCTCTTTCTCCACCAGTTCCTTGGTGTTGGCAGAGACGGAGAATCCCGCCGTATTGCCCTGATAGCCCTGCGCGGCTTCGGAATAGTCGATGTTGCCGACCTTGTCGGACATGCCCCACTGGAGCACCATCGCGCGGGCCAGCGCACTGGCCTGCTGGATGTCGCCCGCCGGGCCGTTGGACACGGCCTCTGGCCCATATTTGTGGATTTCCGCCGCCTTGCCCGCCATGGTCATGGCCAGCCGCTGGTGGCATTCATCCTTGAACATGTTCAGGCGGTCCATTTCAGGCAGGCTCATCACCATACCAAGCGCACCGCCGCGCGGGATGATCGTGGCCTTGTAGACCGGATCGCATTTCGGCAGCGACATGCCGACCAGCGCATGACCGGCCTCATGGTAGGCTGTCATTTCCTTTTGCTCGGCGGTCATAACCATGCTGCGGCGTTCAGGCCCCATCATGACCTTGTCCTTGGCCTGTTCAAAATCGATCATGGTCACGAAACGCCGCCCCACACGCGCGGCCATCAGCGCCGCCTCGTTTACCAGGTTGGCGAGGTCCGCACCCGAGAAACCGGGCGTGCCGCGCGCGATGATGCGCAGATCGACGTCAGGGCCAAGTGGCGTCTTGCGGGCATGAACGCCAAGGATCTTCTCGCGGCCCTTGATGTCGGGGTTCGGCACGGTGACCTGACGGTCGAAACGGCCCGGGCGCAGCAGCGCCGGGTCCAGCACGTCGCGGCGGTTGGTGGCGGCCAGGATGATCACACCCTCGTTGGCCTCAAAACCGTCCATCTCGACCAGCAACTGGTTCAGCGTCTGTTCGCGCTCGTCGTTACCGCCGCCATAGCCTGCACCACGATGGCGGCCCACGGCGTCGATCTCGTCGATGAAGACGATACAGGGCGCGTTCTTTTTCGCCTGTTCGAACATGTCGCGGACACGGCTCGCGCCGACACCCACGAACATTTCAACAAAGTCGGACCCGGAGATAGTGAAGAAAGGCACGCCCGCTTCGCCCGCAATGGCGCGCGCCAGCAGCGTCTTACCTGTGCCCGGAGGGCCGACCAGCAGCGCCCCCTTCGGTATCTTGCCGCCAAGGCGGCTGAATTTTTGCGGATTGCGCAGGAACTCGACGATTTCCTCAAGTTCTTCCTTGGCCTCGTCGATGCCTGCCACGTCATCAAAGGTGACCCGGCCATGTTTCTCGGTCAGCATCTTGGCCTTCGACTTGCCAAAGCCCATGGCCCCGCCCTTGCCGCCGCCCTGCATCCGGTTCATGAAATAGATCCACACACCGATCAGCAAGGCGATGGGCAGCAGCGACATCAGGAACGTCTGGAAACCCGATTGTTCCTGTGGCCGCACCTTGATCGGCACGTTGTTGTTGATCAGCAGGTTGGTGATTTCCGCGTCCTCGGGCTTGACCGTGACGTAATCAGACCCGTCCGCCTTGCGAAACCGGACCTGTTCGCCGTCCAGGGTGGCGTTCCGCACTTCGCCCTTTTCAACCGAGCTTACGAATTCGGAATAGGTGACTTCGTTGCTCTGCAGGGCATTATTTGAGCCGCTGAAGAGGTTGAACAGCGCCAACACCAGCAAAAGCAAGACGACCCAAAACGCGAGGTTACGCATATTTCCCAAGGAAGTTCTCCTAATAACAACAATTTGCGCCTGTCTAGGCTGAGTTGCGTATGTCGAATGGTCTCATCGAACACTGACCTAAGATAGGGATCATCACAGTAGATTCAATGCGATAATAGCCCGCCAAAGAAGGTCTCTTCTCCACCTTCCAGTGCCGCATGCCAGTTTTGGTCCGGCCGGACAAGGGGGGCGGCAAGAAGGACGTCATCTTGCCACACAGCAGGCAGGGACATGACCGCCTGCAGCGGCAGCCCGGATGCGCGCCAATCTCCACATTGCTCGACGCCTTGCGGGCCCATTACGGCCACGTAGTGGCGCTGGCGGGCAGCCTCGTCAGTGGCCGGTTTGATGCGCCAGCGTGAATCCCACAACAGCCCCGCCGGCACCCGCAGGTTCTGCACCGCCTTATGCTCGCGGAACACCCAGATGCTCTCTTTCTCGCGCAGGGCGTGGCACCCATCCAGCGTCGATGCCAGCCCCCGGCGCAGCGCCGCCATCAGCGTGGCAACAGCGGCCCGTCGGGGCGGATAGGGATTGCCGCTGATCCAGCCCAGCGCATGGACCAGCAGGCGGCGCTGTATTTCTTCGGGTTGGATCCGCAGCCGCCGTTCATCCAGTACGACGGCGCCTTTCTCCACACGTGCGATATCGCGGGCGGCAAGGAAGGTCTGCCAGTTCAACGCAGCCCGCGCCTGCCGCATCTGTTCGGCCACCGTGGCAAGACCGCTTGCATCAATACCCAGCTTGCCCAGTTCTGCCAGCGCCTTGCGCGCCCTGATGCGTTCAAAAGTCGTGTCATCATTGCTCGGGTCTTCTACCCAACTGACCTGTTGACTGCGCAGGTAGCTCCGCAGGCCTTCACGGGTGACAGACAGCAAAGGCCGCACCCAATGAATGCCATGGCGTGACATCCGGGGCGAAATTGAAGACAACCCATCCACACCAGCGCGGCGCGCAAGACGCATCAGAACCGTTTCAGCCTGATCATCCGCGGTATGACCCAGCGCGACGGTGCGGATACCGCGCTCCTTTGCCCAATCCGATACGCATTCATAACGCGCATCGCGGGCCTCTGCCTGAAGATTGCCAATGCCATCCCAGTCATCCCAGATCAGGGTATCATGGGGCACGCCAAGCGTCGCGCAATAGGCACCGACAGCCTCGGCTTCCTCGGCTCCCTCCGGCCTGAGGCAATGATCCACCGTCACAGCAAAAAGACGCGATCCGTGCAGCCTGCAAAATCCGTGCATCAGATGCAGCAGCGCCATTGAATCGCCACCGCCCGAAACCGCGACCGCAATCCTGTCCGGCGGATTGGGCAGGAAAGCGCTGGACACTTGCTGGGTCAGCCAGGCCATGGGCACGTCAACTACATCCTAGCGCAAGCCTTTGGTTCTCTGCCTCTGCGACCGCTGGTGTCGCTGGAAAACGCACGCCGACCTCGGAGAGCGTGACGCAGGCTTCCTGGGTCTGCCCCAGCTGACCCAGGGCGCGCCCCAGCTCAAAAAGCGCCTGTGGCGCCATCGGCCCTTCGGGCGCAGTGCTGAAAGCGGTCAGGAATGCGCGTGCCGCCTCCTTTGAATCGCCCAGCCCCTGCAGGGCATCGCCCCGGCGCAATTCGGCCTCGGCGGCTAGCGGACCGCCCGGATAGGTCTGATTGAAGGTCGCAAAGAGGTCTGCGGCGGCGCGAAAGTCACCGGATGCGAGCGCCTCCTGCGCCCGCTTGAAATCGGCCTCTTCACCAACCGCAAGAGAGGCCTCGTCAGTCGGTGTGGCCGGGGCGGTCAGCGGAGCGGAGACCGAAGCCTGCCCCTCTCCCCCAAGTGTGGTGGTCTGGCCCAGCTTGCCCACATCGCCGCCTTCAAGCTCGACCAGCCGGAATTCCAGGTCGCCGATCCGGCGGGTCCCGTCATCGACGATACGGTTGATGCGGTTTTCCAGTTCTTCCGTCTTGGAGGTCAGGCGCTGCAATTCGCTTTCCATCGCACCCACGCGATCCAGCACCGAAGAGCCCCCGGTGCTGGTCGAAACGCCACCCGTGGTGGACAATTCGCGCCGCAGTTTCTGAACCTCGACAAACAGGATGTTCAGTTCCTGACGCACATCTGCCAGCGTCTGATCGTCCTGTGCCAACACGGCCGCGGGGCTGACCATAAGCCCCAGCATCACACCCATTATCAAACGCATCTTCATCAGATCAGCCTCAGCTTGTCAGACCGCCTGCCAGAACTGTCACCGCGCGGCGGTTCTTGGCATAGCAGGATTCTTCGGAACAGATCTCGATGGGGCGTTCCTTGCCAAAGCTTATGACCCGCAGACGGCCCGGTGGGACCCCCTTTGAGATCAGGTATTCCTGCGCCGCATTTGCACGGCGCGCCCCCAGGGCCAGGTTGTATTCACGGGTGCCCTGTTCGTCCGCGTGGCCTTCGATCACGGCCTGGTAGTCCGAGTTTGTCATCAGCCACTGCGCCTGCCCGTCCAGCGTCGCACGGCCGATGGCGGTCAGATTCGACTGGTCCACTTCAAACAATACACGGTCCCCGATCGACTGCTGGAAATAGGCGGCCGAGGTCGGGTCATTGGCGCTGCCCGGCACCACACCGTTGGCACCGGCACCTGCGTTTGCCCCTGCACCGGCACCATCGGCGCCAAAGCGGTCCGGGTTGGTACAGGCGCCCAGCGCCAATGCTGCAATCAAAATACCGCTTGTCAGAAATCTGTTCATCGTGGTGCCTCTCTTTGGTGGCGACTTTTGTTAACCTTTAGTAGCACAGGCCCGCGGCCATTGGAAATTCGCTACAACAACTTCGTGTTATTTTTGCAAAGGCGACCAGGACGGATCCGAGCCCCCTTCCGGCGTGCGCACCGGCCGCAGGTTGCGCCCGGAAATATCCACGGAATAGAGGGTCGATGACCCGCCCGCCCCCTGGGTTTCGCGGGCAAACATGATCACCCGGCCATTGGGGGCCCATGTCGGCCCCTCATCCAGAAAGGAAGCGGTCAGCAGACGCTCTTCCGAACCGTCCAGCCGCATCACACCGATGTGGAAACGGCCCTTGTTTTGCTTGGTAAAGGCCACCAGATCGCCGCGCGGCGACCAGACCGGCGTGCCATAGCGCCCCTCGCCGAAGGAGATGCGCGTCGGCTCGCCGCCGGTGGCGGACATGATGTAAAGCTGCTGGGTGCCGGAACGGTCGCTCTCGAACACGATACGGCCGCCATCGGGGCTGAAGCTGGGCGCGGTCTCGATCGAGGGCGTATTGGTCAGGCGCACGGACTGGCCGCTGGCGATGTCCATTGTGTAAATGTCGGTATTGCCGCCCTGGGTCAGCGAATAGACCACGGTCTGTCCGGAGGGCGAGAAGCGCGGGGCAAAGCTCATGGTGCCTTCGGCGCTTTCCAGCACCCGCCGCTGCACCGAACCAATGTCCAGCACATAGATCCGCGGAAAGCCGCTTTCGTAGCTGGTATAGAGAACCCGGTCACCCGAGGGCGAAAAGCGTGGTGCCAGCACGATGGAGCCTGAATCGGTCAGGTACTGCACATTCGCCCCGTCGTAATCCATGATCGCCAGCCGCTTCTGGCGTGCATCTTTCGGCCCGGTTTCAGAGACATAGGCCACCCGGCTGTCGAAATAGGCCCCCTCGCCGGTGATCCGGCTATAGACCGCATCCGCCACCTTATGCGCCATGCGCCGCCAGCCTTCGGTGGTCCCCGAAAACTGAAGGCCATCGCCCAGTTCCGCGCCAGAGAACACGTCATAGAGACGGAATTTCACGCTGACCGAATTGCCCTGCACATTCACCGCACCGGTGATCAGCGCCTGCGCATTGATCGCCTTCCAGTCGGCATATTGCACCGGCGCGTTGAAATCGCTGACCGTAGAGATAAAGGCCGATGCCGGAACCTCTCGGAACAGGCCGGTTCCCGTCAGATCCTCTGACACCACCCGGGAGATGTCACCGGCAAGCTGCCCGGATTCCGCGCTTTCAGGCTGGAAGCTGGGCACCGCAAAGGGCAAAGGCTCGATGACCCCTTCGGTGATCTCGATCCGCAGTGGCCCCTGCTGGGCCGCAACCGCACCGGACAGGGCGCAGATCAGCACCAGGAACAGGCTCAAAAAACGCAATTTCATCTCGTCAGCATCCTTTCGGGCTTAAACGTAAATCCACTATTTCGCGGCTTTGCCGATAATTCGAGGGGAAGTTCACGCAAAATGACACCATAGCGGAATAATGCCAGTGGCATGACACATGTTCCATCATTTTACCCGCATCCTCTCGGGGTTGAAGGTCATCTCGATCTCCTGCCACTGGCTGTATTTTTCGGCCGGCAGCTGATAGCCCTTCGATCCGCACAGGATGATCGCGCGGCGAGCCGCCTCGAACGCCTGTTTGGCCGCGGCGGATGACCCGCCCTCGCTGCCGATCATCTGGATCGACCCGATGATGGGCGTGCCGTCCTGCGCCATGTTCACCGCGACAACCACGGTCGTGCGCAGCGCCTCGGAAGAAAGCGAGCCGACGTTCCAGCAGTTCGACACCGCAACACGCAGATTTTCCTTTTCCCCGGAGGTCAGCGGCGGACCGCTCGGCGCAGGCTTTGCCGGTGTCTCGGTTGCCGCCTGTGCCGCGGCGACAGCAGCGGCGATGGCGTCGGCATCTACGTCTGCGTCCGGTGTCCTGGTCGGGGCCGGTGTCTCGGCCACGCGCGGCGTCTCGGTCGGTGTTTCCACTGGCGTTTCGGCGACTACCGGGGCCGCGGGGCGCCGCCCCGGCGGGCGCGGCGAAGCGGCGGGTGCCTTGGTGGCCTCCGTCACGATCTCGGTTGTCGCCTCCTCCGGCGCGGTGGCTTCCTGGGTTTCCTGCGGGGCATCGCCGGTCTCGTCCGGTGCCACGGATTCCTGCTCCACCGGGTCCGGGGTCGCCTCGGGCTCGGGCTGCGCGACGGGCTCGGGTGCGACACGCTCGACCGGGCGCGGGGCAGCTTCGGGCGCGACCTCGGGCACCAATACGGCCTGATCGCCAACAGGTTCATCCAGGACCGGTGGCGTATCCGCCACATCCGTCTGCGGCGGCAAAGCCAGCTCCACCACATCGGGCGGCGTGTCATCGGCGGGCGGATCGGCCTGGGCCGGTGCGGGCTGCTCAACCTGGGTGTCCGGCTCTGCCGCGACCTCGGGCTGATCAGGTGTCACCTCGGGTGCCGCAGGCTGTGCCACCTCGGTCGCCGTGTCGGGCGCCTGCTGCCCTGCCACCAGCGCATCGAAATCCGTGCTTGAGATCACCGACACTTCGGTCATCTCGAAGGGCGGCGGCTCGGAGGTGAAAACATTACCCAGCAGCAGCCAGCCGATCACCGTCAGGTGGCCGGCTCCCGATATATAATGCCCGATATGAAGATCGTTGCGGTGCAAGTGTCACTCTGACCCCGGGCTGTCCAACGCCGGACCACCGATGTCGGTCACCAGCCCGATGTTGGAAAAACCGCCCGCGTTCAGCGCGCCCATGACCTCCATCACCTGCGCATAGGGCACCTTGCCGTCGGCACGCAGATAGACGCGGTCACTGGCACGTTCCGCCGCAATCCCGCGCAGCCGTGTCACCAGCTGGTCGCGCGCCACATCCGTGGTCTGGATCTGCACCGCGCCATCGGCGCTGACGGTCACCGTCAGCGGCTCCTCCTGCTCTGCCGGCAGGGCACCGGCGGCGGTCTTGGGCAATTCCACCGGAACGCCCACGGTCAGCAGCGGCGCCGCAACCATGAAGATGATCAGCAGAACCAGCATCACGTCCACGAAAGGCGTCACGTTGATCTCGGACATCGGCTGGGCGCGCCCGCGCCGCCGTCCGCGTCCGCCGCCCTGTTTCTTGATCGCACCCGCGCCCATGCTCAGCTGTCCAGCTGACGCGACAGGATGGTGGCGAATTCATCGGAGAACGCCTCATGCGCGCCGATGATACGTTCACTGTCCGCATTGAGTTTGTTGTAGAAAATCACCGCCGGAATCGCGGCCAGCAGCCCCAGACCGGTGGCCAGCAGCGCCTCGGCAATGCCGGGGGCGACAACCGCAAGGTTGGTGTTCTGCTGGGCCGCAATCTCGACAAAGGCGTTCATGATGCCGATCACCGTGCCGAAAAGGCCGATGAAGGGCGCGGATGACCCGACCGTCGCCAGCACCGTCAGCCCGCCTTGCAGGCGCTCGGCCTCCTTGGCGATGGCCACATCCATCGACCGGTCGATGCGTGCCGTGGCACCGGGGATCAGCCCGCCATCATCCCGGTGCGAACGTTGCCATTCGGTCATCCCGGAGGCGAATATCTTTTCCGAAGGCCCGCTGGGATCAGGACCGATCTGATCGAAAAGACCGTCCAGCGGCTCCCCGGACCAGAACGCCTGATCGAAAGCCTTCTGTTCCGAACGCGCAAGGCGATATTGCAACAGCTTCTGCACGATGATCGACCACGACCAGAAGGAGGCGATGATCAAAATGATCATGACCAGTTTGACTCCCAGCGTCGCCCGCGCGAAAAGTCCCCACACGGAGAAATCAATCTCCTGCGCCAATGCCAGCGTTTCTGCTTCCATTATTCCTGCTCTTGTTGTGCCGCCACGTCGCGGCTGCATGCCTCTGCGGCCCTGTTTTCCAAGGCGCTATTTGGCGCAAACTTATCCCAGTGCAAGCGGGAAAGCCAGAACATTGGCGTTAACCCGCCGCATCCTTCGGCAGTGAGCGGAGTTTTGCTGGCAATCTGGTGGGTTTTCCATCGGTGGTCATGCAGACAGCGGTGACAAGGGCGCGGAAGATCACCTTGTCCTGCCGGCAGACATCCTGGTGGAAGATCCAGCGCGTCGCCCCCTTGGCGAAATGTGTGGTGCGCACCTCCAGACGGTCGCCGAATCCGGCGGTCCCCAGATAGTCGGCCTCGACCCTGGTGACGACAAAGACAATGCCCTGCGCCCGCATCTCGCGCTGGTCGAGCCCGAACTGTTCAACGATATCGGAGCGCGCCCGTTCAATATACCGCAGGTAATTGGCATAATAGACGATACCGGCCATGTCGGTATCTTCATAGAAGATGCGGATCGGGAAACGATGGCTCATTGCAACACACCGATCCTTGCCGCCAGCCGCAATGCATGGGCCGGGTCCCGGGCCGCAACCGGCAGCACCGGATCATAGGCCGCCCGCAGCAGCGCGGCCACATCCGGCTGCAGCACCGTCGTCTCGCCCGCCACGGCCAGCGGTGACCGGTCCTGAAACGCCACATCCGACCACATGAGCATGGACTGGACGATCTGGCTCAAGGCCAGGGTATGCGCAGGCACGGCGCTCAGATGCGCATCCATCCGCAGAAAGACGAAACAGGCCTTGATCGCGCCGCGCTTGTCGAACCGGAAGAACCGGTACTGGTTCGCCTCCGCCGCCTCCAGCCGGGCCACCAGCGGCGCGAGGTCCTCCACCAGCCGGTCCATGCCCGGAACATCCAGAAGTTCCTTCCAGTCGCGGAAGAAGAACATCATCAGATTGCTGCCCAGCTCCGCATCCATCTCGCCCATCTCGTGACCCGCCAGACCGCAAACCGCCTCGACCGCGCCTTTGACCACGCTCAGCGTGGCATCGTCCACACCAAAGACCACCGGACAGACCGGCCGCCCCCAGCGCGCAAAGGCAAAACTCCCGTCCCCACGGGTAAACAGCGCCTCAACCTGTTCAGCATCCATGTTTCATTGTTCCCAAAATACACATCACCGACAGTTCAGCCAAACAGATCGCTCTGCCCCCTGGGCGCTGCCATCCCCAGATGCGCCCAGGCCTTCGCCGCCAGCATGCGCCCGCGCGGGGTACGCTGGATCAATCCCTGCTGCAACAGGAAGGGCTCGATCACCTCTTCCAGGGCATCACGGCTTTCCGACAGGGCCGCCGACAATGTCTCGATCCCCACCGGCCCGCCCTGATAATTCTCGGCGATCAGGGTCAGGTAGCGCCGGTCGGCCCCGTCCAGCCCCAGATGATCCACCCCCAGCCGTGTCAGGGCCATATCCGCCAGCGCCCTGGTCACCCTGCCATCGCCCTCCACAAGCGCGAAGTCCACGACCCGCCGCAAGAGCCGTCCGGCGATCCTGGGGGTACCCCGCGCGCGGCGGGCGATCTCGCGGGCGCCATGCTCATCTGCCGGTGCGCCGAGCTTTCGGGCATTGCGGTCGACGATGATGAAAAGCTCGTCCTCGCTGTAGAACTCCAGCCGCGTGGGGATGCCGAAACGATCCCGCAGCGGTGTCGTCAGCAATCCCATCCGCGTCGTGGCCCCCACCAGGGTGAAAGGCTGCAACTCGATCCGCACGGTGCGCGCCGCGGGCCCCTCGCCAATCACGAGGTCCAGCTCGAAATCCTCCAGTGCAGGGTAAAGCACTTCCTCCACCGCCGGGTTCAGACGGTGAATCTCGTCGATGAACAGCACATCGCGCGCTTCAAGATTGGTCAGGATCGCCGCCAGGTCCCCCGCCTTGGCCAGCACCGGACCGGAGGTCATGCGGAACCCGACACCCAGTTCGCGCGCCATGATCTGCGCCAGCGTGGTCTTGCCCAGGCCGGGAGGGCCGTGAAACAACGTATGATCCATCGCCTCGCCGCGCTGGCGTGCCGACTGGATGAACACCCGCAAATTCGCCCGCGCCTCGGCTTGGCCTACGAATTCGTCCAGCATCTGCGGCCGCAGCGCGCGGTCGAGGTCTTCGGGCAGCGGGTCAGGCCGCACTGTGGGGTCAATCTCGGTCATCTGTCATCCGCGCCATTCCCGGCCCTTGGGGCTGTTGAACGGCACCCTACCCCTTCGGTGCCAGCAGTTTCAACGCCGCGCGGATCAGGGCGGGGGTGTCAGCCCCGGGCATGTCGCCTGCTGCCTGTGCCACCGCGCCTGCCGCGTCGCCGGGGCCATAGCCCAGATTGCCCAGCGCCGACAAAGCGTCGGCCTGCGCCGATGTGGCGGCAGGTGCGGCGCGTGCCGGCCGGGAAACCGGTGTCTCGATCACCTCGGCGGGGTCTTCGCCCTGCGCCTGCGCCAACGTGCCGCTCATTGCCATGACGCCGGGGGCCTTGTCCTTGAGGTCCAGCACCACGCGCTGCGCGATCTTGGGGCCGACACCCCTGGCTGCCTTGACCGCGTTCCAGTCCCCCAGCGCGATCGCGCGGCTGACGCCATCCGGCCCCAATGCGCCCAGGATCGCCAGCGATGCCTTGGCCCCCACCCCCTGCACCGAGGTCAGCAGGCGGTGCCATTCCTTTTCCACCAGGGTCTGGAACCCGAAAAGCTGCATCAGGTCCTCGCGCACCACCAGATCGGTATAAAGCGCCACGACCTCGCCCACACCGGGCAGGGCGGCAAGGGTACGGTCCGAGCAATAGACCAGATAGCCCACACCGCGCACGTCGATCAGCAGGTGATCCGCCGCGCGGTAATCAATGCGTCCCGTGATCTTGCCGATCATGCGCTGGCCCGCGCCACGGCCGCCGCCAGCCCCGAGGCCGCGCCGTGATGGGCATGACAGATGGCAATGGCCAGCGCGTCGGCCGCATCCGGACCGGCAATCTCGATCCCCGGCAACTGCATCCGCACCATATGGGCGACCTGGCCCTTGTCGGCATGGCCCACGCCGACAACCGTCTTCTTGACCGTGTTGGGCGCATATTCCCCGACACAGAGCCCCGCCTGCGCCGGCACCAGCATTGCGATGCCCCGCGCCTGCCCCAGCTTCAGCGTGCCGGCCCCATCCTTGTTGACAAAGGTCTGCTCAACCGCCGCGGCCTGGGGGCGATAGGTCGCAAAGACCCGCGTCAGCTGCGCGTGCAGTGACAGCAACCGCTGCCCCAGATCGTCGCCCTGCGACACGATCACACCATTGGCCACATGGGAAAGCCGTGGTCCGGCCACGTCGATCACCCCCCAACCAAGGTTGCGCAGCCCCGGATCAATGCCGATTACCCGTATCATCCTGTCCGAATTCGCCTCTATGTGGTTTTTTTGATGCACTAGCACGAAAGGCGAACATTCACCAAGTCCTTTCGCGTGAGGCCTGGTTGCGACATGCCTTGCGTCGCTTTTGAGACACGCTGCCTGTTTGCGCCATATGATCACCCGCAAACGACAGGAACTGCAGGTCTCTTTCCATTAATTTTCAGCCTTTTACGCGCACAGAGGACCTATGCAATAGCCGCAGAACACACATGCATTTCTGGTGATTGTGCCGGGTTTCATATCCGCCTATTTGCGCAGCACACCGCCGGGAAAACCGGCATAACACTAATGTAAAAAGGACGGCTCCAATGGCAGCTATTGACACCACCCGCACCGCATACGGCTCCATCATTGCCGTTTCTCGTTTCTTCTCAGGTCTGAACGCACTGGCGGCAACGCTGGTCGCATGGAACGACGCCCGCGCAACACGCCGCGCGCTGTCCTCGCTGACCGACCGCGAACTTGACGATATCGGCCTGGTCCGTGGCGACATCGACCTGGTTGCTCAATCCAACCTGATCCGCTGATCGCGCCGCGGCGGGCTCTCCCGCCGCCACGCTTTCACCACGCCTAAAGCGCCCCGCCTTAAACTTGAATCGCCAATACCCTGCCACGCTTCGCGCTCTCGGGACATCGGCGATACTGAATGTATCAGGTGAAAGGCGGGTCGCTGTGGACAAAAACCGCGTTCTCCAAGCCTGGGGAACGCGGTTTTTCTTTGCCGGACAGCGGATTGTCGGAGGAAGGCGGATGCAGCAACCCGTGACCGGGTCACAGCCGTATTCGTCAGCGCAGGACCGGGCCGGTCATGCTGGCAAGCGTTTCGGTCACGGGATCAATCGCCAGAACCCTCGCGCCCGCCTGTTCGATGACAGTGCCGCTTTCAAGTTTCGCCAGGCGATCATTGTAGGTCACCGGTCCAACAGCCGCGACCATGAAGACCTTGAGGCCAAGAAAGCCAAGCCCGAACATGATCAGAAGCTTGAAGGGAAATCCGCGGCGGCGGCGTTTCGGCGTCACGATGATCAGGCCATCGCGGCCCACCTTGGTGGAATAGCCATGCGCCATTTTCGCGTGCTTTTTCCCCAGGTTCGAAAGGCGGGCAACAAAGTGGTCGTGTGTCTCAACCATGTCATACTTCTCTCAACATCGGCCCCCACCGCTGTTGAAATCCGAATTAGACTAGGAATGTGGCAAATTCTGGGCAACTGCCTCAAATGCACCTTAAAACCCCTTCAATCTAGGTGTTTCTTTGCAGTGTGAGTGTCGTCCAGTCAACAATGCTCTCCCGTTCGACCAGATTGACGCCGCATTGTGCATAAACGCCGATCACTTCGTCAGCCTGCTCGTTCAGAATCCCCGAAAGAATCGCATATCCGCCCGGTTGCAGGGAACCCGCCAGGTCGGGGGCCAGCGCAATCAGCGGACCCTTTAGTATGTTGGCAAAGATCAGATCGAAAGGCGCCGCCGCTGCGAGGTCGGGATGGCCAAAGCCTGCCGCCTCGACACAGGAGACCCGGCCGGTCAGCCCATTTGCCGCCACATTCGCCTTTGCGACCTCCACCGCGACCTCGTCAATGTCGCTGGCCAGCACGTTCTGCGGCCAGATCCGCGCCGCCGCCATGGCCAGCACCGCCGTGCCGCAGCCGATGTCCACCACATTCGCACCGGCAAAACCTCCCGTCGCCAGCCGGTCCAGCGCCTGCAGGCATCCCAGCGTGGTGCCATGGTGCCCGGTGCCAAAGGCCATTGCCGCTTCGATCAGCAGCGGCTCGACCCCTTCCGGCACCTTGTCCGCATCATGGCTGCCATAGACAAAGAAACGTCCGGCCTCCACCGGGGCCAGTTCCCGGCGCACATGGGCAACCCAGTCGGTCTCTGGCAACTCTGATACCACGAAGGGTTTCGCGCCCATCGCTGCGGCCAGCAGGGCCAGGCTTGCCTCGTCCGGGGCCTCCTCGAAATAGCCGCCGACCTCCCAGAGGCCCGATCCGTCTTCCATCTCGAACACGCCGATGCCGGTGGGTTCGGGTGTCATCCCCTCCATCGCCTCGCCCAGCTTGTAGGCGGGCGCGCGGCCTTCGAGGGTGGTCAAAGCGGTGAAGGTGGGCATCAGCGTCTCCGGTATCTGTCAGGGTTCGGGTAGGGCCGTGGCGTGCCGGGGTCAAGGGGTGCGCCCACAGGGTCGCACAGCCCCCTGACATAGAACCAGCCCCAGAGTGCCGCCCCGATCCCGACGACACCCCCTGCCAGCGCCTGGCCATAGATCACCCCCTGCGCCCCAAAGATGGCCGCAAGCCCCGCAGCGGCAGGCCAGCTCAGCAGCCCGTCCTTGATCCAGTTCACCAGGGTGGAGCGCCCGGCGCGCCCGAGATTGTTGAATGCCGCGTTCGACACGAAGAGCGCCCCGATAAAGATGAACCCTCCCACACCCACAAAGGTGAAAGAGCGCAGGACATCCGCGCCCAGGCCACTCAACCCGAAAAGCGCGATGACATGAGGCGTCACCATGATCAGCAGACCCCAGGCCAGCAATGTGTAGATGCCGCAGAACAGCAGCGCGTCCCGGTAGGTGCTGCGGACGCGGCTCATCCGGCCCGCGCCGTAGTTCTGCCCGAAAATGCCGCCGATGGCGCCTGACAGGGCAAAGACGCCGCCAAAGGCCACGACCGTCAGCCGCCCGATCACCGCCCAGGCCGCCATTGCGTCATCGCCGTATTGCGCCATGACGATGGTCAGAAAGTAGTTGCCCGCAGGGGTGGAAATCTGGGTGGTAACCGCCGGGATCGCCACGGCGGCAAAGGGCCCCGCGATGTTGCGCAGGGTGCGCAGCCGGGGACGCTCCAGCAGCCCCATCTGCACGACGGCATAATACAGGGCCAGCCCCAGCAGCGAAAAGCGGAACAGCACCAGCCCGATCGCGGCCCCGTCCAGCCCCCAGCCCAGATAGAAGATCAGGACAGGGTCCAGGAGCAGCAGCACAAATCCGGAAAACAGCGTGACATACATCGCCTTGGCCCCATAGCCATGGGCCCGCAGCACGCCGGAACAGGCCAGCGCCGCCGACATCGGGATCAGCGAGGGGATCGTGATTGCCAGGTAGCGTGACGCGAGGCGCGCCGTCTCTCCGGTGGCGCCGGCCAGCGCAATCAGCTCATGCCGGAAGCCGACAATCGCTGCGACCACCAGGGTCAGGATCGCGGCGGCGATCACCGTGCCCGCCGCCGCCTGCCTGCGCGCCTGCGCATGGGCGCCCTGCCCGATGCTGCGCGAAATCACCGCCGTGGTGGCGATCATCAGCCCCACGGCAATGGATACCGAAAAGAACTGTACCGCATAGGCAAAGCCGATGGCGGCCACCAGCCGCGGATCGCCAAGCTGCGAAATCCACAACAGGTTGGCCGCATCCACCACAAAGACAAAGGTGATCCCCATCGCCCCGGTCGCCGTCATCCGCACCACATGGCCCATCGTGCCACCGGTCAGGAAACGGCCCTGTTCGGCCATCACTCGGCCGCCTGCGGCACCGCGCTGGCAAAGATCGTCTCGTTCCCAGGCGCCGGGTGGCGCGGGATCAGCATGGCAAGGCTCAGTGAAACGCCCGCCATCCCCGCGGCAAGGAAGAAGACCGCAGCAGGCGACACCAGCCACAACAGCCCCAGCAACACCGGCAGGAACACCGCCGCAATGTGATTGATGGTAAAGGCCACCGCCGCTGTCGGTGCAATATCCGCCGGGTCCGCGATCTTCTGGAAATAGGTCTTGAGCGCCAGCGCCAGCCCGAAAAAGATGTGATCCAGCACATAAAGCACGGCGGCCACCATCACGCCCCAGCCCAGGTAATAGACACCACCATAGCTGAGAAAGACGATGATCAGCCCGATATATTCGAACCCCAGCGTGCGGCGCTCACCGAAATAGCCGACCGCACGGCCCATCATCGGGGCGAGCACCATATTGGCAACAAGGTTCACCAGATAGAGCGTGGTGATCTGATGCACCTCATAGCCGAACCGCTCCACCATCATGAACCCGGCAAAAACGACAAAGATCTGCCGCCGTGCGCCCGCCATGAACTGCAGCGCGTAATAGAGCCAGTAGCGGCGGCGCAGCACCATCTTCTTGATCTGCGGTGTCGGTGCTTCGAACTGCGGATAGGCGACCATGGCAAAGATCGCGATCAGCAGGGTCACCCCGCCCCCCGCCAGGTAGACGGCGTTATAGCTCAGATCCAGCGTCTCCCACAGGGCCATGATCGCCAGATAGGCCACCAGCGTCGCAAAGGAGCCCGCCGCCAGCAGCCAGCCCAGCATGCGCGGCGCATCCTCGATCTTCAGCCATTGCAGCTGCAGCGACTGGTTCACCGTCTCGTAATAATGAAACCCGATGGAGGACAACATGGTGATCGTCAGGATGCCGCCCATGGACGGGAACCAGGCCGTGACCGCTGTTGCAGCGCCCAGCAGGGCCAGCGACACCAGCCCCAGTACCTGTTCGCGCACGAAGATGATGATCGCGATCACCCCCACCGCGAGGAAACCCGGAATCTCGCGCACCGTATGCAGCAGCCCGATGTCGGAGCCGTCGAAATCCGCGACCTCGATGACGAAGTTGTTCAGCAATGCCGACCAGGTGTTGAAGGCAATCGGCATCGCCAGCGCCATCAGGAACAACAAGGCCACGGGTCGCCGCCAGAAGGGCTGATGCTTGGCGTCTTCAAGGGTCACGAATTGCGTCATGCCAGCGCTAATACGCCTGCATCAGGCCAAAGACGAGGCCAAAAACGCACATCTGCCCTTCCCGAATGCACCGCTCAGCATTCTTTTTGGCCCCAAATATCCCTGCGCGACGCCTCCCCGCATGGACCCTCGCCATGCCAGACGACACGGCGACACGGGACGGCGGGCGGGGCGGCTTGCGCGCAGCGCAACAGCGCTGCGCGACGTTCCGCGCCCATCAAAGCGATGTCTGCGCCGCGACGGGTCCGGAATTGCCGTACCAGACCGGCCCGTCGCCTGCGGCGTCGGTTCCCTGCACGGCCCAGACCAGAAGAGCGGCAAAAACAGCGCCGATCAGCAGGGCGACCGGGGCGGTCATCCGGACATGCATCCGCGAAGATTTGAAAGATTGTTCCTGAAGTGACATGGTAGACTCCTATGCTGTGTGAGCCATAGATAGGGAGCGCCAGCCAATCATTGAAATGAATGTTTATGCGGGATCACTTCACAAAAAGTGATGGATCGTCGCAGAGGCTCCCGGGCGCGGTCAGTAGAAGCTCTGCGGATCGATATCCACTGCAAGGCGCAGTTCACCTTTCAGCTTTACCTGCGCCACCCATTGCGCAAGCGCCTCCTGCAGAGGCGCGGATTTTTCCGCCTTTACCAGCAGTCTGACGCGATGCCGCCCGCGCACCCGGGCGATGGGTGCCGGCGCCGGGCCAAAGACCTGCGCGCCGATGCGCCGCAGCGGCGCGTCGCGCTGCGCCAGCAGGTTGCCCGCATCAAACACCTGCGCCACATCCGGCCCGGACAGGATAATTCCCGCCATCCGGCCATAGGGCGGCACCCCCGCCTGGTGACGTTCCTTTGCCTCTGCCGACCAGAAAGCCTCTTCATCGCCCGCCAGGATCGCCCGGATCACCGGATGATCCGGCTGATAGGTCTGCAACAGCGCCGCCCCCGGCGCCTCCGCCCGGCCCGCCCGGCCTGCCACCTGGCGCATCAGCTGGAATGTCCGCTCTGCTGCCCGCAGGTCAGACCCCATCAGCCCCAGATCCGCGTCGATCACGCCAACAAGGGTGAGATTGGGAAAGTTATGCCCCTTGGCCACCAGTTGCGTGCCGATGATGATGTCCGCCGCCCCCGCCGCGATGCCTGCGATCTCGGCCTTCAGCGCCCGTGCCGATCCGTACATGTCCGAGGACAGCACCGCCACCCGCGCATCGGGCCAAAGCGCTGCCGCCTCCTCGCCCAACCTTTCGACCCCCGGACCCACCGGGGCCAGCCGGCCCTCCGCCCCGCAGGAGGGGCAGGTTTCGGGCATGGGTTTGCTTTCACCGCATTGGTGACAGATCAGGCGCTTGAGGAACCGGTGCTCCACCATGCGCGCATCGCAATGGTCGCAGCCGATCTGATGCCCGCAGGCCCGGCACAGCGTGACCGGCGCATAGCCGCGGCGGTTGATGAAGAGCATCGCCTGCTCGCCCTTTTCCAGCCGCTTGTTCACCTCGCTCTGCAGTGTCGGTGACACCCAGCGGTCAGAGGGCAGCCCCTCGTCGCGCATGTCGATGGCCCCCATCTGCGGCATTACCGCAGGGCCGAAACGCGAGGTCAGTTCAAGACGCCGGTATTTGCCCACTTCCACATTCGCCCAGGTCTCAAGCGAGGGCGTGGCGCTTGCCAGCACCACCTGGGCGCCGCAGATGGAGGCCCGCAGAACCGCCATGTCGCGCGCATGGTACAGCACGCCGTCCTCCTGCTTGTAGGAGGTGTCGTGTTCCTCATCCACGACGATCAGCCCGAGATTCTGAAACGGCAGGAACAGGGCCGATCGCGCCCCGATCACCAATTGCGCTTGCCCCTGTCCCACCATCCGCCAGATGCGGCGGCGTTCGGTCATGGTGGCCCCCGAATGCCATTCGGCGGGCTTCGCGCCAAAACGTTCCTCGACCCGGTGCAGGAATTGCTCGGTCAGGGCGATCTCGGGCAGCAGCACCAGCGCCTGACGGCCCATGCGCAGAGTGGCAGCGACGGCTTCGAGATAGACTTCGGTCTTGCCCGAGCCGGTGACACCGCGCAGCAGGGTGGTGCCATAGCTCTGGCTGCGCACCGCCTCTGCCAGAACCTCTGCCCCGGCGGCCTGATCCTCGGTCAACGCCTTGCCCGGCAGTTCCGGGTCCAGCCGGGGAAAGGGCAGATCGCGGGGGCTTTCTTCCTCGGCCACGGCGTCCTGTGCCACCAGCCCCTTGACCACCGATGCGGTCACCCCGGCCATCTCGGCCAGTTCCTTGAGGGTAAAGGAAAGATCGCCATAATCCTGCAGGGTGGCCAGGACGCGGCGGCGGGCGTCGGTCATCCGCTCCGGCTCCGACACACCGCGCCGGTAGACCCTGCGCATCGACGGCGGGTCGCCCAGGCCCGGCGCACGGGTCGCAAGACGCAGCATCGCGGGCATTGGCGTCAGCGTATAGGCGGCGGCCCGCGCAAGGAAGCTGCGCATTTCCTCACGCATGGGCGCGGCATCCAGAACCCGGATCACGGAGCGGATCTTTGACAGGTCATAATCGCCCTGCCCCGCCCCCCAGACCACGCCCAGCACCTTGCGCGGCCCCAGCGGCACCTCCACAAACGCGCCCCGGTGGCAGCCCCCCTCGGGCGCGCGGTAATCCAGCGCCCGGCCCAAAGGCTGGGTCGTCAGCACCGCCACCAGGTCGCCTTGATCGAAGAATTCCGGACCGTCCACGGATGCCCCACCTTGGAAATTCACAATTGAAGGCTTTCAGCATCGCAGATCATGCGATAAAGCCAAGGCGACAGAGATAACCGTTAGCGCCACCATTCCAAGCGATAAGGACACCGAGATGAAATTTTTCGTAGACACCGCAGAGATTGACGCGATTGCCGAGCTGAACGACCTGGGCATGGTAGACGGCGTTACCACAAACCCCTCCCTGATCCTCAAGTCGGGCCGCGACATCATCGAGGTCACCCGCGAGATCTGCGCGCTGGTCACCGGCCCGGTCAGTGCCGAAGTGGTAGCCCTGGATGCGGAGACCATGATCGCCGAGGGCCGCAAGCTGGCCGAGATTGCGGACAACATCACCATCAAGCTGCCGCTGACATGGGACGGGCTGAAAGCCTGCAAGATCCTGTCCGGCGAGGGCCGCATGGTCAATGTGACACTGTGTTTCTCCGCCAACCAGGCACTGCTGGCGGCCAAGGCCGGTGCGACCTTCATCTCGCCCTTCATCGGGCGGCTGGATGACATCCACATCGACGGCATGGATCTGATCCACGACATCCGCACGATCTATGACAACTACGGGTTCGAGACAAACATCCTGGCCGCCTCCATCCGGTCGGTGAACCACGTCCACGAATGCGCGCTGGCCGGCGCCGATGTGATGACAGCGCCGCCCGAGGTGATCAAGAAGCTGGCGATCCACCCGCTGACCGACAAGGGGCTTGAGCAGTTCACCAAGGATTGGGAAAAGACCGGCCAGAAAATCCTCTGACCCGGTTTCGGGGCGGCGTGCCCGCCCCGCACCCCGAAGGGCACAATTTCGCAACGCCACGGGTTTTTGCCCCGGCATGGCGAAAAAGGGGCGGCAATTGCCGGCCAGCGGTGCTATACCGGAGCAAATCAAGCAGAGACTGATATGAGCAGCAGCCCCAAGATTGACGACGCCCTGCGCGAGGCGATCATTTCGCAACCCGATGTGATACTCGACGACACCGATCTGATGCAGGCCCTGATCGCTGCCAACGAAAGGGCGATGGGCGGCAATATCGTCGATCTGCGCGGCATCGCGATGGAACGGCTGGAATCGCGGCTCGACCGGCTGGAGGACACGCACCGCAGCGTGATCGCCGCCGCTTATGAAAACCTGGCCGGGACCAACCAGATCCACCGCGCCATCCTGCGGATGCTCGACCCGGTCGAATTCGAACCCTTCCTGCGCGATCTGGGCGGCGAAGTGGCAGATATCCTGCGCGTCGATGCAGTTAAGCTGGTTCTTGAATCGGTTCAGAACGACAATGACCCGGCGGTGCAGCGGCTGGGCGATGTGCTGAGCGTGGCAGAGCCGGGCTTTATCGACAGCTACCTGACCCATGGCCGTGGCGGCGCGCCCCGCCAGGTGACCTTGCGCGGTGTGCAGGACGGGGCGCATCAGATCTATGGCGAGAAATCCGACTGGATCCGGTCCGAAGCCTGCCTGAAGCTCGATTTCGGCGCGGGCCGCCTGCCCGGCCTGCTGGTTCTGGGGGCGGAGGATCCGCATATGTTCGGCCCCCAGCAGGGCACCGACCTGCTGACCTTCTTTACCGGTGTGTTCGAGCGCGCGATGCGCCGCTGGCTGTCTTGAAGCGCGGAGACACAGCAGCACAGACCGGGCTGATCAGCCCTGCCGCGCGAGATGCGCTGGCCACATGGCTGGACCAGCAGCGCGCCTTGAAAGGGGCGGCAGAGAATACGCTGACAGCCTATCAGGGTGATGTCGCGGATTTCCTGGCTTTCATGACCGCCCACAAGGCGGAACCGCAGGGCCTGGGCGCCTTGGCACAGATCACGATTTCGGACATGCGGTCCTGGATGGCCCGCACACGCGGCCCCGGCGTCGGCCCCCGCTCCCTGGCGCGCAAGCTGTCCGCGGTGAAAGCCTTTTACCGCTGGCTGGCAGAACGCGAAGGCTTTGAACCCACAGCGGTCCTGACCACCCGCGCACCGAAGTTTTCCAGAAAACTGCCCCGCCCGCTGGCGGTGGATGCCGCGCGTGCAATGATCGACTGTGTCGAGCTGCAATCGCGTCACCCCTGGGTCGCAACCCGCGACGTCGCGGTGCTGACCCTGCTTTGGGGCTGCGGTCTGCGGATATCCGAGGCGCTTGGCCTCAGGGGCGCGGATGCCCCCCTGCCCGAGGCGCTGCGCATTTCCGGCAAGGGCGGCAAGGAACGTGTGGTTCCGGTTCTGCCCGCCGCCCGCGAGGCGGTCGCCGCCTATCTGCGCGCCTGCCCCTTCCCGCAGGACGCCGATGGCCCGTTGTTTCGCGCCGTGCGCGGGGGGCCCCTGGGGCCGCGCGCGATTTCGCAGGTGATGGCGGATGCGCGCATGCAGCTTGGCCTGCCTGCGACTGCGACACCCCATGCAATGCGCCACAGCTTTGCCACCCATCTGCTGGACGCGGGCGGCGATCTGCGCGCGATCCAGGAATTGCTGGGCCATGCCTCGCTTTCCACCACCCAGGCCTATACGGCGGTCGACACGGCGCGGTTGATGGAGGTCTACAACCGGGCGCATCCCAAGGCGGGATGAGATTGCGTTTTCTTCAAAGAAAACGGGCCGGAGTTTTCGAAAACTCCGCCGTCATATCAAGCCCTGAACTCCGCATGAACCGCCGATTTCTTCAAAGAAATCGAACAGGAATTTTCGAAAATTCCGTCAGGATACCTACCTGCGCATCCCGTCCACAAAATCCTGAGCGGCGGCTGAGGGGTCCTGCTCCCCGGCGGCAACGGCGTCGCTCAGCGCGGTGAGCCGCGCCTGTGTTTCGGCTTCGGACAGCTGCGCCAGCAAGCGCTGCTTCACGTCTTCCAGAAACCAGTAACGCGCCTGCGCGGCACGGGTCCGGTCCCAGAAACCGTTTTCGCGCCGCCAGTCTGACAGGTCTTCAAGCGCCCGCCATGCCTGATCCAGCCCGTTCTCCTCCAGCGCGGAAACCGTCATCGCACAGGGATAGCCCGCCGGGTCCTGCGGACGCTTGCGCAGCAGACGCAGCGCGCCCGCGTAATCGGCACAGGTGCGGGTGGCTGCCGCCTTCAGTTCCCCATCGGCCTTGTTGATCAGGATCACATCCGCCACTTCCATGATGCCCCGTTTGACGCCCTGCAATTCGTCCCCGCCCGCCGGGGCCAGCAGCAGCACGAAAAGGTCGGACATCTCTGCCACCACGGTTTCGGACTGGCCCACACCCACGGTTTCGATCAGCACCACGTCAAAACCCGCCGCCTCGCACAGGCGGACGGCCTCGCGGGTGCGCCGCGCGACGCCGCCCAGATGGGTCTGGCTGGGCGAGGGCCGGATAAAGGCATTGGGATCGCGGCTGAGCTGATCCATCCGGGTCTTGTCGCCCAGGATCGACCCGCCCGAGCGGGAGGAGGACGGATCGACCGCCAGCACCGCCACCCGCTTGCCCATGCCGGTCAGCATCATGCCGAAACTTTCGATGAAGGTCGATTTGCCCACGCCCGGGGTGCCCGACAGACCGATGCGCAGCGCCTGACCTTCCTGCGGCAGGGCAGCCAGCAATTCGGCGGCGGCGGCACGGTGATCGGCGCGGCCCGATTCCACCAGCGTGATCGCACGCGCGAGCGCCCGGCGCTCCTGTGCGCGGATGCGGCTGGCAAGGTCCTTGATATCCATGGCGCATCTTTTGCGGGACAGCGCAAAAATGTCCAGCCCCGGCCCTTGGCGCGCCACCCGGTTTACCGGATAAGACGACATGTCCTTTACCCTGCCCATCGACGCGGTCCTGCCGCAGGTCATCGCCGCCCTGCGCGAAACCGGCCGTCTGGTGCTGCAGGCTCCGCCCGGCGCGGGCAAGACCACGCGCATCCCTCTGGCGATGCTCGACGCGGCGCTGACAAAGGGCAAGATCCTGATGCTGGAGCCGCGCCGCCTTGCCGCGCGGGCCGCAGCAGAACGCATGGCCGCCACCCTGGGCGAAGAGGTCGGCCAGACGGTCGGCTACCGCGTGCGCGGGGCTTCGGCGGTTGGCAAGACGACCCGGATCGAAGTGGTGACCGAAGGCATCCTGACCCGGATGTTGCAGGCCGAGCCGGACCTGCCCGGCGTGGGTGCCGTGATCTTTGACGAATTCCACGAACGCTCGCTCAATGCGGACCTCGGCCTGGCGCTTTGTCTGGAGGTGGCGGAGGCGCTGCGCGACGACCTGCTGCTGGTGGCCATGTCCGCCACGCTGGACGCGGCACCGGTGGCCGATCTGATGGCCGCACCCGTGGTCACCTCACAGGGGCGCAGCTTTCCGGTCACCCCGCATTGGCTGGACAAACCCATTGGCAACACACGCCTCGAACAGGCGACCGCAGATCTTGTGCTGCAGGCCCTGGCCGAGGCAGAAGGATCGGCGCTGGTGTTCCTGCCCGGTGAGGGCGAGATCCGCAAGGTCGAGGCGATCCTGCGCGATCAGCTGCCCAAGGGATGCACCATTGCCCCGCTCTTTGGCGCGATGGACTTCAAGGCCCAGCGCGCCGCCATCGCCCCCGCCCCATCGGGCCGCAAGGTGGTGCTTGCCACCTCCATCGCGGAAACCTCCCTGACCATCGAGGGGATCACCATCGTCGTGGATGCGGGCCGAGCGCGCCGGGCGCGTTTCGACCCCGCCTCCGGCATGTCGCGGCTGGTCACCGAGAGGGTCACCCGGGCCGAGGCCGCGCAACGCGCGGGCCGGGCGGGCCGGATGGCCACCGGCGTTGCCTACAAACTTTGGACAAAGGGGGAGGAGGGCGCATTGGCCGCCTATCCGCCCGCAGAGATCGAGGCCGGAGACCTGACAGGTTTCGCGCTGGAACTGGCGCTTTGGGGTGGTCAGGCCGACGAGATGCGCTTTGTCACGCCCCCGCATGAGGGCCGTCTGGCCGAGGCGCGGCGCGTCCTGCAGATGCTGGAAGCGCTGGATGCGCAGGGCAGGATCACCGATCACGGCCGGGCGCTGGCGCGCCTGCCGCTGCACCCCCGCCTTGCGCATATGGTGGCACGGGGCGGCGCGCGGGCACCGATGCTTGCGGCCCTGCTGGCAGAGCGTGATCCGCTGCGCGGCACCGGCGTGGACCTGATGCTGCGCATCCAGGCCATCGAACGCGGCAATCCGCTGGCCCATGCGGCAACAGTGGCGCGCATCCGGCAGGAGGCCAAACGCCTTGCCAGGGGCCAGACGGCGCAGGGCCCCGAAGATATCGCAGTGCTGGCGGCGCTGGCCTATCCCGACCGTGTGGGCCTGCGCAGGCCGGGAGACGCGCCGCGCTATGTCCTGTCGGGTGGCAAGGGTGCCATGCTGCCACAGGGCGACGCGATGGCCCAGGCGCGGCTGATCGTGGCCACCGATCTGGACGGCGATCCGCGCGAGGCGCGCATCCGCCAGGCCGCGCGGCTGGAAGAGGCCGATCTGCGCGCGACATTCGAGGGTCAGATTGCCTGGAAAGACGTCTGCATCTGGTCGCGGCGTGACAACCGGGTGCTGACCCGTCAGCAGGAAACATTTGGTGCATTGGTCTTGCAGGACCGCAACTGGACCGATGCCCCGGAAGATCAGGTGGCACTGGCGATGCTAGGGGGTGTGCGGCAGCTGGGCCTGCTGCCCGGTGCCGCGGCCCGGCGCTTTCTGGCCCGTGCAAGGCTGATGCCCCCGCCCTTCCCCGATTTTTCCGAAACCCATCTGATGGCAACGCTGGAGGACTGGCTGCTGCCGCATCTGGCCGGGCTGCGCAGCGCCGGGGACTGGAAAGGGTTCGACCTGTTGCCAGCCCTTCGGGCACGGCTTGACTGGGACCAGCAGCAGGCGCTGGACAGCGCCGCCCCGGCACATTTCGAAACGCCGCTGGGCCGCCGCATCCCCATAGACTATGACGGCGCGCAGCCCGCGATTGCACTGCGCCTGCAAGAGGTTTTTGGGGTCACGCGACACCCGATGGTGGCGGGACAGCCGGTGCAGATGACTTTGCTCTCCCCCGCCCAGCGTCCGGTTCAGGTGACAACGGATCTGCCGGGGTTCTGGGCCTCGTCCTATGCGGATGTGCGCAAGGACATGCGGGGGCAATACCCCAAGCATCCCTGGCCGGAGGACCCGACGCAGGCGGACCCGACGTTGCGCGCGAAACCGCGCACGAAATAATAGAAATGCGCCAAGCCGCGCACTAAATAATATTCGAGCGCCAAGCCGGGCATGAAGAGAGAATCCGCGCCCGCCGCGCGGCTCCGGGGCTTTACCCCAAACTCCTGAGGTTTCTTGACAAAAAGAACCCGGGCATCAGTCGTTGTCGGTGAGGCCCGCACCTGCACCGGCGATGCGGGAGGCTTCGCTTTCAGGGACGAGGATGCGCGCGGCCAGGTGGTTGAGAAAAGTGAACAGGTCTTCCGACATTGTGATCCGGGATATTGCCGGTGCAAGTGATGGAGTTTTGCGGTCGACGGTGATTTGCATCTGCGGTCCCTCGGGGTGCAGCGTGGTGAGGAAAGACTGCGCCTCGGCGTAGCTTTGCACCAGTTCCGTGGCCACATCCGGAGGCAACGGGATTTCGCTGCATTCTTCGGTCAGAACACGGATAAAGTCCAAAGGCAGGGTCAGCATCGGCCCCTGCGGCAAGGACTCAAGCGCGGCTGTCAGGGTGTCCTCTGCGCGGCCCGCCGCAAGGTGGAACATCGCCGCGCGGCCAAAGGCGGCGGCCTGTGCCGGTGGTGCCCCCGCCCCGCGTGCGGCCCGGGCGGCCAGGCTCATCACCTCATTGACGGAGAGCTTCATGCGGCAAAGACCGGCAGCCACCAATCGTCTGCCCCCGGCCCCAGTTCATCCGCCAGCGGCGCGCCCTGGCACAGGGTGATGCGGGTCCAGCGGTCCGATTTGGGGTCGAACTTGGCTGCGCCAAAGAACGCCAGCTTGCAGCGCAGCATGTCTATGGGCAGGCAGTCTTCGGCAATCAGGTTGTCGCGGATTTCGCCATAGGGGTAGCGCCCTGCCATGGCGACACGCTCTGCCGCCAGCGCGTGATCCGGATAGCGGGACAGGAAGGCACTCAGCGCGGCATTTTCCCCTTCGAGGTCCTGGTAGAGCGCCTTGACCCGGCGGCCGATGTCCAGCGGGGTTTCCTGATCGGCGCCCTCTTCGGCAAAACGCCGCCCGAGGCGGGGTTCCTGCTTGGCCGCTGACACGTACCAGAACTGGCCGCAGGCCTCTGGCGCATCGTAGTCGGGCGCCAGCGCCCAGCGGAAATCGCTCGTGATCCGCGCGCGCAGTTCAACGGTGTCAGGGAGTGGCGCGCAAAGCGGGCCAAAGGGATCGTCCATGGTTGCGGCCAGATCGTCCACCAGATCGCCGAAGGGTTCGAGGATCAGCCCGGCCAGCAATTCCTGTACATCCAGGCTTGCCGCCCTGACCCGGTGCATGGCCGCATCAAGGGGGCGCAAGCCGGAAAGATCGAGCGCGTTGCACGCCGTTTCCCAATCGCCGCGCAACGCGACGATACGGGCCTGATGTGCCGGGTCAGGCACCTGCCATTCGCGCAGATGCGCGGCGCCGCGGGCGGCAAGCAAGTGCAGCCTGTCCTGTTGCGCAGATGTCAGCCGCGACAAGGCCCGCACACGGGCCAGCGCCGTTTCGCGCGCCTGCATCCAGTTGTTCAGAAGCACCGGATGGGTGACCAGAAAGGGGGCCATGCCCAGCCCGGTCGCATTGCCGATGCCAAGGTGGCGTTTCAGGGCGCGGTCGAGCCTGCCGCCGCCTACGTGCTCCGCCAGGTCATGGGTGAAGTGCCGGATCAGCCAGATGGTCAGCATCTCTGCGGCAAAGGGCCCTTCCAGCCCCGGCCGCTGGGCAATCAGGTGACGGTCGGCGATGCCGAACTTGCCATTGCCGTAAACGGCAGTCGTGCGCATCAGGTAACCCACATCGCGGATCATCTCCGGATCCGGCTGGCGGCCCTCCTGCAGGGCCTGCGTGACATGGGCGAAAAGCCGCAGGGATTTGTTCGCGCGGCTCAGGATCAGGTCGCGTTCGGTAAACCGCGCCGCCTCCTGCCTGGGTGCGCTGGCAATGATGCGGTCAACCTCTGCCGCCTCCGGGATGCCATCGTAAAGCACATAGGCGCTGTCCCAGGCGGTGGCGATCACCCGGTCGGTCCGCTGGTCGGCTGGCAGATCGGAGGAGACGGCGACCAGCGCATACTCATGGCCGCCAAGGCGCAGGCTATAGACGGCATGGCCAAAACCGGCTGCGTCCATCTGCCAGACCGCACGCGCGACCGTGACCTTTTCGTCCGCAAGGCGGCGGATCAGGCTGCGCAGGAAACTCAGCCGCGTGGGGAACATCGACCCCATGCGCGCCAGCCGCATCACCTCTTCCGGGGGGCGCAGCGCGGTCTGCGGTGGCTGAGCCTCGTCCCTCATGAGGGGCCAAAGCCCTGGGCGTAGAACCTGTGCCAGTTGCCGCCCATGATGCCGTCCACTTCTGCCGCGCTCAGCCCTGTCGCGGTCAGACCCCGGCGGATGTTGCCGAAATCGCGGTTGTCCCTGAACCAGTCGGGCATTGGCGGGAAACCGGCGTTGGCGGCCGATCCTTCGCCAAAGTCCATCGCCTTGGTCCAGCGGCCCACGCGCATCCATTCGACGACGCTGTCGGGCTGGTCCTGGCACAGGTCCGTGCCGATGCCGAGGTTCTGCGCGCCATAGCGCGCGGCGGCTTCGGCGATCATCTGGCAAAAGCTGTCGAGACTGCAGTCCGATCCACCCTTCAGGTGATGCGGATAGATTGAAAATCCCAGCATCCCCCCTGCCCCGGTCAGGGCCTTCAGCACCCTGTCGGATTTGTTGCGCAGGGCGGGATGCCACCAATGCGGGTTGGCATGGGTGATCGCGATGGGTCGGGTAGAATGGTCAATCGCCTCAAGTGTGGAGCGTTCGGCGGAATGGGACATGTCGATCACCATGCCGACGCGGTTCATCTCAGCCACCACGGCGCGGCCCATCCGGGTGAGGCCGGTGTCGTCGTCCTCATAGCAGCCCGTCGCCAGCAGGGACTGGTTGTTATAGCTCAGCTGCATGAAGCGGATGCCCAGCTGGTGGCAGATTTCCACCAGGCCGATGTCATCCTCTATCGGGCTGGGGTTCTGGAACCCGAAAAAGACCGCGGTGCGCCCGCTTTCCTGCGCATGGATCACATCCGCAGCCGTGGTCCCCTTGAAGATCAGGTCCGCATGATCCTCGAACCAGCGGTTCCAGCGTTCCAGGTTCAGCACCATCTCGCGAAAACTCTCGTGGTAGGCGATGGTCACATGGACCGCATCCACCCCGCCTGCGCGCATCTGCTCAAAGATGGCAGGCGAGAAATTCGCGTATTGCAGGTTGTCGATCAAAGGTGCCTTCATACCGGCAGCATGGCGGGGGCGCTGCGGTTTCTCAATGAAAAACTGGGCCTTGCCCGCCCCGCTGTCAGCCGCGCGGCGCGCGCAATTCGGCGGCCGCCAGGATCAGGAGACCGCCAGCAATTGCCCAGTTCTTCACAAAGATCGACATCTGCCAGGGGTCGTCCGGTAGAAAATGGAAAATGCTCGTCACCATGCAATAGCTGGCCAGGATCAATGCCGTCGGCACCAGAAAGATCCCCGTCACCAGAAAGATCGCCCCAAACAGATTCAGCGCCACGGCGGGCCAGATCAGGAATTCAACCCAATGGTGTGCCGCGAGCATTTGCCGGACAATTTCCGGCGCATAAATCTTTTGGGCGGCACCCGTCACGAATAGTGCCGCAATGCAAAAGCGCCCCATCAGGACAAGGGCATCGGCGCCCATCGCGCGGCGGTGAGAAAGATGCGGCGGAGCTGTGTCCATGGCCTCCTCGGAAAAAATGCCGGGCTGACGGCAAAAGCTGCCAGCCCGGCATTACTCGTCACTGTGCAGGAAACATCCGCGGACTGGTTAAATCACATGACCGGAAAAACACATTACAACCCGGTCTGAACCGCGCCGAAACCAGAGGGTTACCTCCGTCTTACGTGGTCCTTGAATCAGACACGTTGCGGTTTCCAACAAGTTTCAAAAAAAGTTTTAAAATTGATGAATTTTTGGGAAATCACCCGAAGCCTTGGTATCTTTGACGCATTTTGGCTGAAATAGGCGCCTTGGATACGGTGGACAGCCCGCCAGCACCATTAGCGCTGATGGACAGAGACATTGTTCCTGCCCCGCCGCAAGGGGGCCGGCAAAGGTCCGTCAAACCCATGCGGTGGCAGTCAAAGAGAGATGCCTAAATTTCCTCGACCGTACCAACAGCGCGGATTTCGCCTGTCGGTGCCCCCTCGGGGGCGCCGCCGGGCGGTTCGTCGGAAATTGCCAGGGTCAGGTTATCAATCTGCGCCGCAATCTCCGGCGGCAGTTTCAGATGGGTCGCATCATCCGGCACAAGCCCCAGCGAGACGGGTGCGGCATCGGGCAGCAAAGCCCAGAGCTCCAGCACACGCCCTGTTGGCGGGGCACCGGCCGTGCGGGTCACGGCGATACCGCCACGGGACGGATCAAGCACGGCATAGACTTGAAGATCGTCGATTGTCCCGGTCAGCTGAGTGCCATAGATCGGGCCGGCAATCGTCGGGGCATCGGGCCGCAGCATCGGCATCGCAAGGACTGCCAACATCGCCAGCGAGGCGAAGGTAAGCCCCTGCCAGACCCAGAGCCGCTGCATGAAAGGCACGCGGATATTGGGGAACAGCGACTTGATCAGCGCCTTCTTGACCCGCGCGGGCGGCGCCACCGGCGCAATGGCATCGGTCATCGCGACCAGTCGTTCCTGCCATGCGGCCACGGCGCCGGCAAACAGGCTGTCACGGCGCGCGCGGTCACGGGCCTCCGTCAGGTTCTCTCCTTCGGCGAGCCCCAGCGCATATTCAGCGGCCAGAAATTCGCTTTCCTCTTCCGGTGTGGGGGGCGGCAGATCTGTCATTGGCTCATGCACTCCCTGAGAGAGATCAGCCCGCGTCTGAGCCAGGTCCGCATCGTATTGAGCGGCACTTTGAACCTTTCGGCCAGATCAGCATAGGTTTCACCGTCAAGATAGGCGCCACGGATGGCCGCGCCCCGGTCGGCGTCAAGCGCATCGAGGCAACCGGTCAGCTTGCTGGCCTCGGAAGCGGCGATGGCGGATTGTTCGGGCGAGGGGCCGGTCGCAACAAGCTCCATACCCGGCGTGTCGATGTCCTGATGGCCCTTCTTGCGCGCGCGCAGACGGTCAATCGAGGTGTTCCGTGCGATGGTGATCAACCATGTCATCGGCGACAGGCCATTCGCCTGATAGCGATCGGCGTTGTTCCAGATTTTGACAAAAGTATCCTGCATGGCGTCCTCTGCTGCGGCGCGTTTGTTCAACACACGCAGGCACACACCAAAAAGTTTCGCACTGACACGATCGTAAAGTTCTTCAAAGGCTGCACGATCCTTGAGGGCCACCCGTGCGATCAGGCGCTCTATCTCTTCGCGGTCCATACTCTAAATCGGTCTCCGCCCAGCGACATACTTCAGACGCGCGGAAACCACTTCCCGCACCAAGGGTAACTTGAGGCTTTTGGCCGATAAGTCAAACAGGCATTCGGCAATTGCTGCCCCCGGCCCGGCCCAATGCGCCCCTTCGCAGGCCGATACGGGCCCCGCAAATCGCGCAGTCTGGCTTTTGGTGTTTCACAAAAGTTTACCCGGCTGTGCATTCTGCGGTACGCGGGATCAGGACGGTCAATCGAATCGGGAATGCGACTATGGGTGCTGCTGCACAATCCTCTTACGATGTTGTCATTATCGGCGGCGCCATGCACGGATCGGCGCTGGCCTGGTGGCTGACCCGCACGGCGGGCTTTGACGGCAGCGTTCTGGTGGTCGAACGCGACCCCAGCTATGAATTTGCCTCGACCAGCCATACGAATTCCTGCATCCGGCAGCAATTCACCAACGAGGCCAACATCCGCGTGTCACAGTTCGGCGCGGAATTCATCAAGAATTTCCGTGACTTCATGGGCGGTGATCCGGATGTTCCAAACCTGACCCTGCAAAGTTTCGGATATCTCTATCTGGCCGATACGCCCGAATTCGCCACCGCCCTGCATCAGGCCCAGCAGGTGCAGTCAGCACTGGGGGCACAGACCCGCCACATGACGCGCGACCAGATCGCCGATGCCTATCCTTTCTACGCCCTCGACGACATCATCGCGGGCAACCACAATACCGTGGACGAAGGCTATTTCGACGGCGGCACCATGTTTGACTGGTTCAAGCGCATGGCCCGCCGTGCCGGGGTCGAATACATCCACGATGAAGTGACCGCGATGACCCTGAACGACAGCAGGACAGCGGTGCAGAGTGTCACCCTCAAATCAGGCGATACGCTGTCTTGCGGGACCGTGGTCAATGCCTCGGGCCCCCGCGCGCTTGCCACCGCGCAGATGGCGGGCCTGGACCTGCCGGTGTACCCGCGCAAGCGCTATTCCTTTGTCTTTGACGCCGCCCATCCGCTGGACCGGGATCTGCCGCTGACCATCGACCCTTCGGGCGTCCATGTGCGCTCCGAAGGGAAATACTATCTTGCCGGATGCCCCCCGGATGACGACCCGGATGTGGCTTACGACGATTTCGGCTTTGACCACAGCCTGTGGGAAAACAAGGTCTGGCCCGCCATCGCCACCCGTGTGCCCGCCTTTGAAGAGGTCAAGGTGATCAACGAATGGGTGGGCCATTATGCCTACAACACCTTCGATCAGAACGCGATTGTCGGGCCGCACCCCGAGGTGGCAAACTTCATTTTCGTGAACGGTTTTTCCGGCCATGGCCTGCAACAGGCCCCCGCCATCGGGCGGGGTGTGGCAGAATGGATCACCTACCACGAATTCCGCACCATCGACCTGACCGCCTTTGCCTTTGACCGCATAGGCGCGCAGAAATCATTCCTCGAAAAAGCGATAATCTGACGATTGCCGCTTTGACCAAAGAAAGGCCAATACCATGAAATTCAAGAAACTTGTGCTGACAGGGGCTGCGGGACGGCTGGGGTCATATCTGCGCGAGCCACTGTCGAAAATGTGCGACGAACTGCTGAGCACCGACATCGCCGAGGAGATCGGAACGCTTTATCCCGGTGAAAGCTATGCCCGCGCGGACCTGGCAAAATTCGATGAAATCCACCCGCTGCTGGAAGGTGCCGACATGGTGGTGCATTTCGGCGCCATCGTGGATGAGAAACCGTTCGAGGAACTGCTGGGTCCGAACTTCATCGGATCCTACAACATCTGGGAAGCGGGCTATCAGCATGGCGTGCGACGGATCGTCTATGCTTCGTCCATCCATGCGGTGGGCATGCACAAGAAGCGCGATTTCATCGGCACCGATGCGCCGCACAGGCCCGATACCTTTTACGGCCTTGCCAAATGCTTCACCGAGGACCTGGGTTCCATGTACTGGGACAAGCGCCAGATGGAGAGCGTGCATCTGCGCATCCTGTCAGCCGCACAGGTCAACAACGCGCGAGCGCTGGGGTCCTGGCTGTCCTATGACGATCTGATCCACCTGGTGACACGGGCAATCGACACGCCCTCTGTCGGCTTTACCGTGATCTACGGCGTGTCCAACAACGACCGCGCGCCGGTGGACAACGCAAAAGCCGCCTTCCTGGGTTACCGCCCCAAGGACAATGCAGAGCAATTTGCCCAAGCCGTTCTGGCCGACACCCCTGCCGCCGACGTGACCGATCCGGCCGAAATGCTGCAGGGCGGGCCCTTTGCAGCCGTCGATCTGGGCCAGAGCGGTCTTGCGCAGATGACCATCGTGGACGACCGGAAAAAAACCTGACCCACCGGCGGGTGCATCGGCCCAATGCATCCGCCGCACCAAAAACCTGCGTTAAAGGAAACAGTCCACTAATTTTATTGGCATTTTTTCTCAGGTTGCCAAAATTACGCCACACTTCCCCGTAAAATTGATAGTTAGCCCCTGTGCAAACTGCGCTGATGTCAATTGTGGTGGAGAAACCGATGAGAATTCTGGCAGTGGATGACGACCTGATCATCTTGGAACTGCTGACGCAGTTCGTTCAGGCTGTGGGTGACCATGAGTTGGTTACGGCGGAATCGGGCAGCGAAGCGCTGGATCTCCTGCGTGCCGAAGCGAAGGGGACTTTCGACTGTTTCATGCTCGACATCCAGATGCCGAACATGGACGGGATCGAACTGACCCGCCGCATCCGCATGATGTCGCGCTATGCCGAAACGCCGGTTCTGATGCTGACCGCGATGGCGGACAAACGCTATATCGACGGCGCCTTCGCTGCGGGGGCCACCGACTATGTGACCAAGCCCTTCGAAGTGGCCGAGCTGAAGGCCCGTTTGGGTCTGGTCGCCGGCATGATCGAGGGACGCCGGGCGCGCACCCGCAAGATCTTTGCCGCAAGCGCTGTCGGGGCACAGTCAGGCTCCGCCGCGATCGAGCTGCACGAACCGATTTCCATCCATGATGTCGACAATGTCATCGAATACGTGGCGATGGAAAACTATGTCCAGCAGTTGACGCGCAGTTCGCTGTTCGGGTCGTCGACCTTTGCCTTCACCATGCGCGAGATCGAGCAATATCACGCGGCGATGAGCCCGTTCGAGTTCTACAGCCTGATCTCCGACATGGCCGAGATCATCTCGGACACGCTGCAGGGGCACCAGTTCCTGATGTCCTACGCAGGCAGCGGAACCTTCGTCTGCATCACCGAAAGCGGCTGGCGCCCCGATATGGGCAGGCTTGTCGATGCGGTGAACCTGTCGCTGGCGCGCACGGAACTTTACAACAACGCAGGCGAGCGGCTGCATCCCCGGGTCTCGGGCGGCGACGTCGTCCGCCTGATCTGGAAAAGCGGTGCCGCGGTCATGGATGCTCTGGCAACGGCACATGCGACCGCCGAGGCCGCCAGCGCGGCCCATGGCAAGTCGCAGACCGACTATTGGAATATGGGACAGATCGCATGAAAGACATGGTAGATGAACTTCCCGGTCTGGCCAAGGTAAGGACACGGTTTCTGGAAATGCTGGTGGACCGTCAGGCCCTAATTGCGGAACACGCCCTGAGCGCCTGGGAAGGCGAGACCCTGGATGACATCAACGGCAACCTGGAGGCGGCAAAAGCCATCCTGCACCAGATTGCTGGAACGGCCGGTTCACTCGGGTTTACCGATCTTGGTGTTGCTGCGCGCGCCTGCGAGGGCGAAGTCATTGCACATCTCGAAGGCCCGGATGCCGATCTGGCGATTTGCCCCGGGGAAATCATCTATCACATGGATCTCTTCGTGAAGCAGTGCGAAGAAACGCTGAGCACAGTGACCTGATCCCCATCCGGCCCCTGTTCCCCATCCGGCCGGGGTCAGATCCCGAAAGAACACCCCACCCTCCCCGGCTGCATCTGCGTCCGGGGCTTTTTCTTGCCCTTTGTCATTTCCGGGTGGTTACTTGCGGATCGCGCTCTTGATCTGGTCGGCCAGCGACATCGGGTCGAAGGGCTTGCTGATCACATCGGCCGCGCCGACATTGCGCAGTTCCTCAATCTCGGCGTGCTGGGCACGGGCGGTCATGAAGATCGCCGGCACATTGGCCAGATGCGGCAGCTTGCGCATTTCCTCAAGCGTCTGACGCCCGGTCATGCCCGGCATCATCATATCGAGCAGAATGACGTCAGGGGTATAATCCTGCACCCGTGCCAGGGCTTCCTCGCCGCATTCGCACTGGATCACATCGAAATCCCCTGCAAGGTCCAAAGACATCTTGGCGATTTCACGAATGTCCGCATCGTCTTCTACATGAATAAGTTTAAGCATTAGGGACTCTCTGTCAGGAGGCGCTGCGCATCTTTACGACATTATCCGCAGGTGTGATTTCCATATTGGCTTCGGTTTTGGGCAGGACGAAATAGAATGTCGCTCCTATTCCTTCTGTCGTCTCAAAGCCTATATTGCCACCCAACCCCTCTACAATAGCTTTACAGATGCTCAGGCCCAAACCGGTGCCACCTTTTGCAGATCGGTTCGAATTTTCCATATCCGCAAACCGTTCAAAGACCTTGTGCTGGTCCTTGATGGGAATTCCGGTGCCCTGATCCTTCACCGCGACCCGCACCGAATCGCTCTGATCCTCGATCACGATCCGAACCGTGCTGCCTGGCTTGGAAAATTTGCAGGCGTTGGAAAGGAAGTTGTTGAGGACCTGAATAATCCTGTTCGGGTCCGTATTTATCCAGATCGGTGAATCGTCGCTATTGCTTTCGACTTTCACGGCAAAACGCTGCTGCATTGTGGCATTCGCGTTTTTGGTTTCGGTGATCAGGTCGGAAATATTCACAACCTGCCGGTCAAACTCCATCCGCCCGGCGGCGATCTTTTCCAGATCGAGAATATCATTGATGATCAGCACCAGCCGGTCGGCGTTGCGGTGCGCGATTTCCAGCATGCTGACCGCCTTGTCCGGCAATTCCCCGGCAGCGCGGGATAACAACAGGCCCATCGCCCCCTTGATCGAGGTCAAAGGAGAGCGCAGCTCGTGGCTTACCGTGGAAATGAAATCCGATTTGCGCTGCTCTTCGGAGACGCGTTTTGTCATGTCCGCCATCACGACCATGAAGCGCCCCTTGAGCGTACCGGCCTTCAGACGCGTGACCCCGATATGAAACGGCTTGCCGCAATATTCTGTCTCGAACTGGGCGTTGTCCGCACCGGTACTACGCATGTCGCGGCAGGTCGCCAGGATACTGCCGACACCGTCCACGCCTTTAAGCTGGGACAGGGGAATAAGCTGTTCGGCCGCGCGGCGCAGGCCCAGACGGCCCAGAGCCACCTTGTTCATGTAGGTCGCGGCCATCATGTCGCAATCGACGATCCAGATATCGTCCTTCATTTCGTCCGTCACCTGCGCGATGTCGCGCGCGGCCAGCAATTCATGGGTTTGCGTGACATCTGTGCGGGCAGAGATCGAGCCGATCCAGTTGCCCTTCAGATCATAGATCGGACGAACGGTGGTATGGGTATAGAAGACAGAGCCGTCCTTGCGGCGGAGCGGAGTCTCGCCACTCCAGGATTTGCCCATGCTCAGCAGCAAATGGATCGTCGGCGCCAGTTTCTGATTTTCGTCGCAGTACAGGTTGTGCACTGACGTTCCGATCAGCTCTTCCCTGCTGTAGCCGGTTACCTCAAGGAATCGATCATTCACTTCCGTCAGATTGGTGCTTCTGTCGACGACGTTCACAATGGCATGTTCATTCAATACGTCGATGTGCTGGCCCAGCGCCAAAGATTGGTTATCGGCGATGTATCGCGCACGGCGGGCACCCAAATACGACGGTAAAAGGGCCGAAATGGCGACTGCGCCCACCACCGAGACAACATTGGACATCGGACCAGTGAGCAAGGCATTGGTGGCAAAGTACCAACTGACCGCCGCCGCGCCACCAACAGACAAGCTCTTGAATGTATTCAATTTTATTTCAGGCGAACGCATAATTTTGCCTCGAATTTTCTTCCAATTTAGCCGTCTCGCGACAGGACGGCATCAACCGTGAGAAATTCATGCCGTAATAAACTGTCAGAAATATGGCAAATTGGAACAAGATTGTCCTCACCATATTTACCATGTCACGACGCCTGCGTCCGATGCCCCGCCACGTGCTCCGCGATCGTATCCAGCTCAGCCCGCGATTTCACCAGATTTGCGCTGACCCTGCCGTCCTTTGCGCGCTGACCATCCGACGACAATCCCAGGATGCGCACAGGATAGGGAAGGTCTTCGATTTCGTCCAAAAGGCAGACCGCATCCCCGTCAGGAAGTGACCAGTCAAGGATGATGACGTCCAGCTGCTCGCGCCCCTCCATCACTTCGCGTGCCTGCGCGATGCTGTTTACGTGCCGGACATCGGCAATGTCGCAAAGACCCGATTGCAGGATCTCGGCGAAGTCCTGGTCATCCTCCACATGCAGAACGTTCAGCTTTTCCGAGCTCCGCCTGCGGGTGGCCTTCCGGACCGGGGGTATTTCCGTCTGCTCCTGCCGTTCCAGCGGGTAGGTGAACCAGAAAACCGTCACACCGTGCCCTGTGCTTTCAAAGCCGATATCGCCTTCATGTCGCCGGACAATCCGTTTTGCGATGTTCAGCCCCAGCCCGGTGCCCCCCTTGGTCCTGGTGTCCGAACTATCCGCTTGCGTAAAGGCGTCGAAGATCCGGTGACGGAAGCTCTCGGGAATTGCCTGCCCGGTGTTCTGGACATAGACGATGACCTGATCGGAGACGAGCTCGGCCTTGACCAGCACTGGCGTCCCGGCGTTGGAATATTTGCAGGCGTTGGAAATCAGATTGGCAAGAACCTGCCGGGTGCGTCCCACGTCCGCGGACACATAAAGAGGCGCGGCAGGCAGATCCACCGTCAGCGTATTCTTGTGTGCCAGCGCATAGGGGGCCAGTTCCTCGACAGCCGCTCGAATGATTTCGTTGATCGTGACGCGCTGAAAATCAAAGGCAATTTCACCGGAAGAGATCTTTTCCAGATCCAGAATGTCGTTCACGATATCGGCCAGGTTGTCGGCATTGTTGCGCGCGATTTCCAGCAAACGCTCAACCTTGGGAGCCAGTTCGACGTCCTTCATCGCGCCGATCAGCCCCAAGGCCCCCTTTATCGACGTCAAGGGCGTGCGCAATTCATGGCTGACCGTTGCCACGAATTCGTTCTTCATCTGCTCGACCTTCTTCAGTTCGGTGATATCGCTCACCTGACCGATGAAGGAGTTGCTGCCGGCGTTCTTGTCGAAGAACCAGGAGATATGCAGCAGACACCATCTTTCTTCGCCGCTGCTGTGCATGAACCGGTGCTGGCCGCTGTAGATCTGCGAACTGCGGGTTTCGAGCATTTCCGACACGTTTGTGGCGATTGCCTTCACCTCTTCCTTGGGCAGGATATCCGACATCCGCATACCGGACGTCAGGTTTTGCTGCTCATAGCCGCTGATCGCGCAGAACGCCGGGTTGACGCTTTCGAAAATGCCGTCCTCGCCCAGTACCACCATGCCGATAGGCGCTGCTTCCAGAACCTGCCGGAACTGGTGTTCGCTGGCTTCAAGCGCGTTGCGCGCGTGGCGCAGGTTGGTCACATCCGTCTGGGTGCCGATCATGCGCAGCGCCCTGCCGTTCTCGTCGCGCTCCACGACAACGGCATCCGACCGCATCCAGCGCCAGATGGCATCGCCGAAACGGACCCGGTATTCCGCAATCGAACGCGGGGTTTTCTGGTTGATGCAATCGCGGTCCGCCTGTTTGAGGGCAGGCAGATCTTCGGGGTGAATCCGGTCCAGGAATATTTGCTGGGGATCATCCAGCTTCTCTTCGTCGGGAATCGACATGATCTTGCGCCAGGTGTCGCTGACTTCGGATTTTCCGGTGTTCAGGTCGAGGTCGAACACGCCGATCTGCGCGCCCTGAAGCGCCTTGTCATACCGGGCTTTCAGCTCGTTCGTCTCTTCGATAGCGCGGTATTCCCGGGTCATGTCGCGCACGATGGCTGTCGTCCGCGCCGCGTTTTCATACGTTAGCCAATTGTTCCGCTGCAAATCCAGGATCAGCCCCTGACCGTCGCGCCGGGTGCCGGTGGCGTTGAATATCTGCCCCCCGGACAGGTTGGTCAGGTCACTGACCATCTCGTCAAAATAAAGATCGACCATCGCTTGCGGCGGATAGCCGAAACAATCGTGCGCGGCCTGATTGGCAAAAAGGATGCGGCCGTCGCCATCCATGATGAAAACCGGGATCACCGCATTATCGACGACGGCGCGATTGGCCTTTTCCTGTGCGTCGACCTGACGGGCGCGCAGTTCGGCCACTTCGGTCAGGGCGTCGCCGCGCACGCGCACGGAGCGGATCAGGAACAGCAGCATGCCAGTCAGCAGGAGGCCCGCCACAAGGACTCCGATGGCAGCATGATAAGGGAAATAAGCGTCGAAGACCGGTGTGCTTGTATAAACCACCGTCCAGGGCCTGCCATAGTTCGTGATCGTGTAGGAAACCACCTGCTTTCCGGCCGTAGTGTTGACCGCGTCTGCTTGGTTGGCGCTGTCGAAAATGAGGTTGTCGGGATCGGCAACCAGCCCGTCGAATACGGAAATGTGATAGCTGCGCCCCTGGCTGGGCGACAATCCTGCCAACAACCTGTAGCCGACGAACGGCGCATAGACCCAGCCGTGGAACTCGCCACGCACCATGCCGCCCCGTTCAGGGTCAAATTCATTCTTCCAAAGGGGACGGAACAGAAGGAAACCCGGTTGCCTGGTCTCGTCCTGCAACAGCAGGATGCGCGGCGTAAGCTGCGGCAGCCCGGTTTCGCGGGCACGCAGGGCGGTTTCTTTGCGCATCTCTTCAAAAGTGATGTCCAGCCCCAGCGTCTCGATATTCCGGTCCAGCGGCGCGACACGCGAGACGATGAAATGGTCCGGCCCCTCGGTCTGCGGATGTACCGCAAAGTCGGAACGGGTATAAACGCGGGTCCGGCCCAGGAAGTAATCCATGTTCTCCGAACGGACCGGTTCGATAAATCCGACACCGTCGATCCCGATCAGCAGATCGTCCAGATCCAGAGTTTCGGCGTAGGTCGCGAATTCCGTCTCGCTCACGTTCTCGGAGGCGTTGATAAACGCGGCGAGACCGTTCAGGGCTTGCAGATAGGTCTGCATCCGGTAGCGCAGGGCATCGACACCCTCTTCGCTCAGATGCTCAAACTCCGATTTCGCTTTCTGCTGGGTCTGGCTGACGCTGACAGCGAAAAGAGCCGCCGTGACCAGCAGGCAGACCGCCACCAGCATCAACTCCAGTCTTTTCATCGCTTAACCAACCTTGCCGCAAACCAAACTTGCTCGTGCGCACGAATTATGATGACAACCAAACAGACCTCATCCCCTGACAAATACCACTATGGGTTGCTTACTGGACTCTGTCAAACTTCAAGGGGTTCAAAAACGGGTGTAACGTGGTGATTTTGCACCAGCTATGGCACAGGACATATCACGCCAAAAAATCGCCGGAAACAACGCCTGCAGCACCGGTTGGCGACATCATGCGTTGATGTTCGCCTCAAGCATTTTGGGTGTCACGCGCCAGGTGGCATAGGGTTCGTCCGCCAGCTTCCGCTCCAGCGTCTTGAGATCGCTCAGGAACAGGCGAAACACCTCGGCACCGCGTTCATCAACCGCGAAATAGGACAGATCCTGCATCAGCTTCGCCCGGTCCACATTCAGGTTGAAATTGGCATTCAGCAGGCGCTGGAACACGTCCACAGGCACCCTTTTGCCATTGGTCTGGATCCGCACCGGGTTCTTGTCGACCCACATCTGGTAGTTCCACATGCAACTGCCCAGCGCCTCGTGCTGGACAGAGGCCATGTAGATGAAGCCGGCACAAAGCGTGGCAAGGCTTTCGCGCGTCACCACGCCGCCGGTGACGCCGTCAATCCCGTTGGGGATATGGTCATTCAGGGCGCGCAGCCAGGCCATGATTGTTTCGTCCCATTGCACCTCTTTGTCGCTGTCGTAATAGGCGTTGATATAGCGGGTCGTATGGGCATGCATCACGTTATATAGGTCGCGCAGGTTATCCAGCACGGGGGTATCGAATTCCCCCTCGGGCAGCCCCCTGTCGCGCCAGTCGAGCGCGGGCACCATGACCGAGGCGCGGTAGCTGTTGAACGTCCGCTGGAACAGGTCGGTCATGCCCTCGTGGGTGAAGGAGAACACGGTCTCGAAGTCACCGCCGCGCAGCATCTGGCCCTTGGCCACCAGGTAGTTGGAATTCTGCGTGCCGAACATATGCGGCCACATCAGGCGGCATATCGGATGATCGCGGTACAGGTGGTTGCGCGTGGCGACCGACAGCGGCCCGCCACAGGCCAGATGCACCCAGCCGAAATGATTCACCAGCGAAATCCTGGTCGAAGCCGCGCACATCGCGGTGCGCACCGCCTCGTTCCAGCGGCCGTCATTGGATTTGATATCGCCCAGCACGCAGGTGATCCGGGTGGCTGTCAGCTTGCCCGAACCTTTCTTTACCTTGAAATATACGCGGCAGCCCAGCGGCCGCAGACCCGGATAGATCTCGTGCTGATCCAGATCGGTGAAATCCCAGACCAGTTCGCCCGCCGCGTTCTTTTCCAGAAAGCAGGCGTAGGGGCTGGCGGTTGCCATCTCGCCCAGGTCGGGAAGGCCCGCGTGGCGGAAGGCATCGGGCAGCGCGGGCGGAGGGTAGAGCTTGCGATAGGCCGGACGGCAGGCCGCCTCCATGGCCTTGTTGATATCGGCGTCGATCTGCGGCAGGCCGGGCCGGACCGGGGGCAGAACCTGGCTCAGCCAGATGCGGAAGGAGAACGACGCCTGCATGATCCTGTCAGATTCGCCCGGCGGTATCCGGTCGGCCATGTAGATGTCGGTGACCTCCACACCGGGTATCCGCTCGGCCACGGGCACCAGCCTGAGCGGTTGCGGATTGCGTGGCGGCAGCGGGATCTTCCTGGCCTTCTTGAAGCGGAAGATCAGCAGGGAGATGGAATTCCAGACCGTGCGGCGGATGATCCAGGTCAAAGGGGGGCGCTGGCTCATTTCGCGGACTCCTCGGTGTCAAAGGCAGGGTCGCCGCGCGCCGATTTGATCGGCACCCAATCCAGGCTGTAATAGTCCCCTCTGTCCCGCGCCCAGGGGTCAAAGGCGTTGATCACCGGGTCAAGCTCGTCGCGCAACCCCGGCAGGTTGCGCATCAGCACCCGTTTCAGGGGCATGACCTCCTGCTTGTGACCATTGGGGCGCCCCCGCTCCATCTGCTTGTCGGGGCCGTTGTTGATCACCCAGTCGAGGCCGAAGGTGGAATAGAATTCGGGCCGGAAGGACGAGGTGAAGAACCGGTCGGAAAACAGACGGCGCGAGGCATTGACGATGAAGATCTGGAACTGCGTTTCGGAAATCGCGAAACCATGGGGCCTTGTGCTTTCGGCCAGATACCCCACCACCGTGTCCACATCTTCCACGTTGTCCACCAGCGATCCATCGGGGTGGCCCAGGCAATCTTCGGGAAAAGGCGATTGCCCGGTGCCGCCTGCCGCCCCGTCAGGGGACAATTGCGTGGTGCTGATGATCCTGGAGGCATCACAGACGTGCTGGCCATAGACCTCGCGCAGTTTCTGCGCCAGCGCCCGCTGCTGGGCCAGTGTCTTGTCCTCCTCGTCGGTCCTGTCCTCTTTCTGTGCCAGCCGCTGGTCCACGAAATCGCTGAAACTGGTCATCTGCCGCAACCCGATCTGGCGGCGGAATTCGTTGAAACGCGGGATGCCGCGTTCGCGGTCGCGCATGATGTCCAGCGCCATCACGTCAACCACCTTGGTCGGCCCTTCGGGGCGTGACGGCATCGACAGGTTCTGCAGGAATTGCGGCTGGTTCTTCAACCCCAGCGCCCCCAGCCTTTGCCGGCCCATGGAGAGCGCCATGTTCTCAAGCCCGGTTTCATGCATCACATCCGTCGCCTTGTGGCGAAAGGTGGTCACGATGGGCAATTTGGCCACGATCCTGTTAGGGTCCGCCTGGGCATCGCGCAGCTCGATCAGGTCGGGCAGCAGCGGGTGCAGGCGGTAGACGCTCACGAATTCCTCGGGAAAATTGAAGGGCGAGCCGAAATGGTTCACCCCGTCATTGTCGTAATCCAGATCCGTGATCGACCCGTTCCTGTTCAGCGTGCCGGTGCCGACGATCCCCGCCCCGGATGAAAACACCGAATACCAGGTGGTTTCCTTTTCCCCGTCGCCAGAGGTGCCAAGGTCCGTCACCACCCGGCTGAGGATGCGGTCGATGCCGGGAAAATCATGGAACAACCCGTACCAGTTGGAATTCATCGCCGTATAAAGCGGCTCGTCATAGAGAAGCTGGGGGGTCCATTCGATGGTGTGGATCTTGGCAATCATCGCGGCAACGACAAGGCGGCCGATCTCGAACACTTCCTCATCCGTCACGTCGCGGTAAGCCACCGGGGCCAGCGGGGCATCCGGGCGGCGCAGACCGGAATCCCGGCGCGGATGGCGGCGCGCCTCGTTGCGGAAGGCGGTGACGAAACTGTTGTGCTCGCGCGCAAAGAGGTTGTGGTAAAAGCTCATCCCGATGGACCAGTTTTCGGGAAATGCGGTGGCTTCCTGCCCGCTCCACTTGGGGTTCATCGGCGCGGGCGTGCAAGAGGTGTCAGCGGCAGCACATTCGGCAACCATCACCGGCAGGTACCCGGCGGCATCGCCCTGATCGCTGCGCAGCGCAACGCTGCGCATCATCAGTTTCGCGGGGTCTTCGGGGTCACGCCTGACCCTTGCGCGCGACACTTCGTCATAGCCGTAGATCTGCGAGGCATCCCACCATGCCGTCACCGTATTGGATGTGGTCTTGTAGGCGCGCCGCAGACGCGATCCGCCGTCGAAACTGCCGGGCGGCGACGTCTGGTCGAACCTTGCGCCAAATTCCTCCGCCGCCGGATTGCAGCCCAGTTCGGCCACTTCAGCGGGCGTCAGGGGGCGCTTTGCCTCCCCCACCCCGGTGCTTTGGCATCCCATCGAGATGCGACGGCTTTCATCATTTCGGCCCTCGTCCAGATGGCTGAACCAGTCGTGGGTCATGAATTGGATCCAATAGGCCGCCAAGACGTTGAAAAACGGGGCTTTCTGGTAATCGCACTGGGCTGTGACATCGTTGCCGGGCAGGCCATAGCCCGCATTGCACAGCTCCGGCGCGGATTGATCGCGTGTGAAGAGCGCGCGGCTGATCACCTGCGGATCGGGGGTCATCATGTCGATCCGGCCCGCATGGCGCGCGGCGGCAATGCTGTTGCCCTGCGACGCGGCGATGATGGGAAAGGTCGATTCGAACTCGACATTGCGGGGATAGACCGCGCCGGTCGCCCCCATGCCGGGATTGCGCAGATCGTTGCAGGTGCCCAGCAGGTTGCGAAAGCGCAGCATCTCGCCCCGGCAGACCTGTGCACCGGGGCCACCGACACGCGCATAATCGGGATGTCCGGGGGGCAGCCGCAGTTCCGGCCAGCTTTTCAGCGTCCGCCCGTCCCTGCCATCGCGCCCCAGCACGTAATCGGGATAGGTGCCATTGTCGAAAAGGTTGAACTTGATCAGCTCCACACGCTGGCGTTCCAGATCCAGCAGCGCGCCGTCGATGCCCCGCCCGGTGCCGCTGAGATGCCTGGCGATAAAGGTGACCGGGTTGTAATTGCTGGACCGCGATGCATCGTCGCCGGTGCCCCAGTAGTTAGACCAATCCACCCAGGGCGTGCCGCGCGATGCCGTCGCCACGCTGCCGCCCCGGCAATTGGCCGTGTCATACAGCACCTTGCCCAGAAACCGTTCCTCCCGCGTGGCGGCCACGGGCGGGATGCCGCGCTCTGCCATGGTGATGCAACTGCGGATGCCGGGATCAACGGCAATCCAGATCGCCACGAAGGCCACGCAGAAGACTCCCAGACCGGCGACAACATATTTGAACATTGCTTCTCCCTGACCGCGCAAACGGTCCGTAATTTCTTAAATCAAAAAACAAAACAAACCGGCGTCAGCGCCGCCAGACATACAATCCAAGTGACAGGAAAACACCGACATCGGCCCAGACAATCGGCCAGAGCCACCAGCGCGGCACCGCGGCATGCAGCCAGATCATCAGCAATGCCGCTGGGATCCCTGCCGCCATGATGAACAAGCTGGCCTTGGCCCACAGCTCCGAGCCGGACATCAGGCTGCGGGCAATCGCGGCATAGGCCAGCCCCACCAGCAACAGCAGAATTGCAGAGATGTAGAACCCAGCGACAAGGATCGCAAAGACATGCAACGCGGAGGAAATGCACATGAAAATGCCACCCGATGCCAACGCCTTGCTGTGTATCGCCCGCGTCATCCACACCTCCGTTGCATCGGTAAAATTCAACCATGACGATAAAGAGACAACATGATAAATCAAGCGATCAATGCGGCCGGCATGGACCAAGGTCATTGACGCATGGCTGACGCCGCGCCAATACTCGGGCTTTTATTCTACTATTGAGGGAAGTCGTTTCATGTCGAATGTGGCTGGCAAAGCCTATTGCCTGAACGTCGTAACCCCGACAACCCGGCTGAATGGCTGGGTCAAATCGCTGATCTTTATCGTGGTGCGCGCCTTTCCGGTGCTGATGGCGGGCCTGCGCGGCCTGTCGGTGATCCACTTTGCCCGCTGGGTCATCATCAAACGGCAGGATTGGCCGCGTTTCGGGCGCGCGGCCCCCAGGCTGCATTACGATTACACGCTGTTTTGCAGCAACTTCAACGGAACCTGGGACCAGTACATCGACGCCTTTTCCGACGGCATCCCCTATATGCTGGATCTGGCATGGTTCCGCGACTACCGCTATCCCGGTTCGATCCCGCTGCAGCCGTTCCAGCGCTACATCAGGGACAACCAGATCAACACGGATTATTACTACAACGCCACCCCCGGCGCCGCGAAACGCGATGTCGTTGCGGCCCTGCGAGTCTGGCGCGCGGTGCGGGCGCTCGCACAGATCCGGCCCTACCTCGATCCCATCGCCTTCGAGCAGGAATACAACCGCATGTTCACCGCCATCCAGAACGACCTTGGCGCACCGGGCCCCGGCGTGGTCTCCAGCCTGCCGACCGAACGGGCGCAGGAATTGCGCCAGCAGGGCATCAACGCGGAATGGCGGGGGCTGCCACCGGGCATTACCCCATATGAAGACGACCTGAGGGGCGGCATCTGATGGCGAATTATGATGCAGGCCATTATTTCCTCACCGTGATGGCCCCGCTCCAGCGCGACGCCTTTGTCATGGTGGATGGCGTTAGGCGCTCGGTCATTGACCATGTGCGGCACATGCTGGCGACTTTGCCGACAGCCCAACAGGATCATTTCAGCGAAGAAAGCGGATTGATGAGCCCTTTTGCGCGGGTGCCGGGCACCCATTTCGCGCATCTCTTCGTGATCGACACGCTGCATTACAACGGGCGCCGCCCCTCCAACCCGATCATCGACCTGCTGGAAAATGTGCAGCTGACCATTCCCGAGGAAGTGGACGCCCTGCCCCATGCCTACCTTGTGCTTGCCGCCGATTTCGACGCGTCCGATGGCAGCGATGACGCGCTCAGGGCCTATACCGACGGGCTTTGGACGCATATGGCTGCAGAGCTGCGGATGCTTTACCGCCATTGCGACGGCTTTGGCGATGTGAGCGATGCGGCGGCGTTCTTTGCCTTCGTGAAACAGGGCCAGGTGCATACCAACCTGCCCTTCAACGACTATTGGACCTATGAGCCCAGGATGCCCAGCCCGACCCGCTGGATGGCCGCAGCCTCTGCGCTGATGGTCGTGCTGGCCGTGATGGCGCTGCACTGGGGCATCTGGCCCGGCGGCGGCTGGAGCCTGTTTTTCACCACGCTGCTCGCTTTGGCGGCTGTGAACATCGCCATTGTGGCCAGGTTCGGGCTGACGCCATTTCCGGCAGCACCCGACAGCGATCTGCCTTCGATCCTCAAGGCACTTCATGTGCAGCAGAGCTTCCTGCAATTCGGAATCGACAACCTGGGCAAGGGCGGAGCGGAGCTGCGCAGGGCCTTTGATGCCTATTGCGAGACCAACAGGCCGCTTGATGTCGACGGGCCGCGCCAGAAGCCGGGTGTGCTCTGGTCGGATGGCGGCAACAAATGAGCAAGACGCTGGACCTGCGCGACATCCAGGGCAACATCGTCCGCGCTTATGGCCGCTATGGCTTTCCCCATGCGCGCTACTTTCTGTTTCACATCCACGAGGCTGTGGCCGGGCGCAGGTTTCTGGCCGCCCTGCACCCCCGGGTTACCACGTCGGAACGCTGGCGCCACGCCTGGGAAGACGACCACGGCAACCTGCCCGCGCCGCCGCCCGTGACGCTGAACATCGCGCTGACCTGGCAAGGGCTGCGGGTGCTGGACCTGCCCACCGAGACATTGTCGCAATTCCCGCGTGAATTCATCGACGGCATGGCCCCGCGCAAACATATCCTGACCGACACCGGCCCAAGCGGGCACCGTCACTGGGACCCGGTCTGGCGCGCCCCCATCGAGAAGGCGCCTGGCCGCGACATTCACGTTCTGGTCACGCTCAACGCCCAAATGCAGCCCGACGGCACGCCGGTGCCCGAGCTGGAAGAGATGACAGACTGGCTGCGCGATCTCGGCGCAGGCGACGGCATGACGCTGCTCACGGGGCACAACAAGGATGGCTCGGGCGATTATCAGCAGGGGGGCGCGCGGCTGGTGCCGCGCGGCGACGGCACCATGATGATCGACGCCCAGGAACATTTCGGCTTCGAGGACGGGATCGGCAACCCGGTCTTTGCCGGCCAGTATCCCCCGCAGGTCGAAGCCCGCCGCGTCAAGGGCCGGGGCAAGATCATGCCGGACCAGACATGGGCACCGCTGGCAACAGGCGAATTCCTGATCGGCCATGTGGATGAATCCCAGCAGATCCCCTTTTCGACCCGGCCGCCCAGGTTCATGTTCAACGGCACCTTCCTCGCGTTTCGCAAGCTGCATGAAAACGTCGGCCTGTTTCACGGTTATATCGACAAGCAAGCCGCCATCTATGCCGATGTGCACGGCGTTCCACAGGAGGAGGCGCGTCTGACGCTGAAGGCAAAGATGGTCGGGCGCTGGCCCAACGGCGTGCCGCTGATGGCGGCCCCCACCTATGCCGACATGCTGCGCTTTGACGCGGCATGGTCCGACATTCCCGCGATCCGGAACAAATCCGGCGCCCGCACCACCGCCGAACAGGCGCGGCTGGATGCCTGGAACGAACAGATGATCAACTTCAAGTACCGCGACGATCAGGTCGGCGTCAGCTGTCCGATTTCGGCGCATATCCGGCGCGGCAACATGCGCGACATGCTGGATCCGCGCATCGCTTCGGCCAATCCACGCGACAGGACCGGATCGGCGCTGACCAACCGCCGCCGCATCCTGCGGCGCGGCCTGCCCTATGGCGCATTCGAGCCGGACAATACAGACGACAGGACCGAACGCGGCGTGATCTTCGTCGCCATCTGCGCAAATCTGTTCCGCCAGTTCGAATTCGTCCTGCAACAATGGATGAACTATGGGCTCGACCTGAACGCGGGCAATGACACCTGCCCGCTGCTGGGCTACCACCAGCCGGGCTCGAAATTCATGATCCAGGCCGATCCGGAGGGGGAGGACACCCCCTGGGTCATGAATGAACTGCCCCAGTTCATCGAAACACGGGGCGGCGAATATTTCTTTGTCCCCAGCCTCAACACCCTCAACATGATTGCCCTTGGCGTGGTGGACCCCACATGACCGACCTGCCCCCGAACATCTCCGAACCCGAGCAGATCAAGGCGCTGGTCGATATCAACCTTGCCTTCGCCGAGGAAAGCCCGACCCCCGCCCAGCGTTCCGAACATGGCAAGGGGGTCGCGGACCTGCGCGCCACCTTTACCGTGCTGGATCACCTGCCCGAGGAATGTCGCATTGGTCTGTTTGCCAAACCGGGCCGTTTTGACGCGATCATCCGCTTCTCCAACAGTGCCATGCAGCGCGATGACAAACGCGACACCCATGGCATGGCCGTCAAGGTGCTGGATGTCCCGATGCAGACTTCGCCACGCGACGATGCGGGCGTGCCGGTGCAGGACTTCATCTTTATCGACAGCCCGGTCTTCGTGATCGGCGACCTGCGCACCTATATCCCCTTTGATGCGGCCTTCATGGAAGCCAAGCTGAACCTGATGGGCAAGCTCAGGATGGGGCTTCTGGTGCTGCGCAACCTGCATCTGCTGCCTGTCCTGCTGCGGCTGGCCCTGCGCCGGGCCAATGCCCCGCTCAGCGTGAGCTACTGGAGCACGACACCCTACCGGCTGGGTCCGGAACAGGTGGTGAAATACAAGGTCATGCCGATCGGCCCGAACCGCCCTGCCCCGCGCATTCGCGGCAAGGACGGCAGGCGCCATGCGCTCAAGACGCAGCTGGCCTGGGGGCCGGGGCTGTTTTCCTTCGGGGTGATCCTGCGCAATACGCCAAAGACCCAGCCCATCGACAATCCGCGCGTGGACTGGGAGGAACAGGGCGCCCGCTTTGTGCCGCTGGCAGAGATCAGCATTCCCTCCGGCCAGCCGGTCGAGGCACCCGCAGAGATGGAAAACGACCTTGCCTTCTCGCCCGGTCATGCATCGGTGGAACATTACCCAATAGGCGCGATCAACCGGGCGCGGGTGGCGATCTATGCCGCCGCACAGGAAGCCCGCAGAAAAGCCACCGCGGGCCGCGCCGCGCCACCTCCGGAGTAGGCAGAGGACCGATTGAACCTTGCGGCTGAAAAACCCGGCGCCTGCCTGACAAAGGTTGCGCCAACCCGCGCTGATGCCTTGCACTGAGAGGCGCGCCGCGCAACACTGGCGCGGGGAACGGGTTACATGTCAGTCGATACCGTCAACAGCCAGAAGCGCAGTGGCACGGTGCTCTTTGCCGATGTCGTGGGTTTTACGTCCTTTGCCGAGAAGATCGGCGAAGAGATGGCCTTCGAGATGATCCAGGATGTCACCGCCAAGATGCAGGCGGCCATCCACGCCCAGGAAGGCACCATCGGCGAATTCCGCGGCGATGGCATCATGGCATTGTTCAGCGTGACCGAAGGGCTTGAGGACGGCCCGTTGCGCGCCTGTCAGGCGGCACTGGACATCCAGAAGGTGATTGCCGGAACCCAGGCCGACATGACCCGCGCCTATGGTGCGGCACCTCAGGTCCGCGTCGGGGTGCATTGCGGCCCGCTGGTGGTGGGCGACGTGGGCCACCGGAACAAGGCGCATGTGACCATCATCGGGGATACCGCCAATGTCGCCTCGCGGCTCGAAGGGCTGGCCGAGCCGGGACAGGTGCTGATCACCCGCGACCTCTTTTTGTTGGTCGAGGGGCAGGTGAGCGTGCAGGATCTCGGCCCGCATGAGGTCCGGGGCAAGGCACAGCCGGTGCGGATTTATGCCCTGACAGAGGTACGCCACCGGGTATCGCGGTTCGAAGCCTCCCGCTCGCGTGGGTTGTCGCGGCTTGTGGACCGCGATCTCGAACTGGCCCAGCTTGAGGATGTGTTCCAGCGCACGCTTGCCGGTCAGATCACCCTGGCGGGCATCCAGGGCGAGCCGGGGATAGGCAAGTCACGGCTTGTGCACGAATTCCAGCAGACCCTGCCGGAGGACAAGGTCCGGGTGCTCAAGGGCGATTGCCGTGCGGATGGCACCACGCTGCCGTTTCTGCCCTTTGCCGATATCCTGCGCACGGCCCTGAACCTTGAGGCGCAATCCACCGCGGCCGAGGCCGAAACGGCGGTGGATGCCCTGATCGCGCGGCTGGAGCTGGAGCCTGACACCACCCGGTCCTACCTGATGGCGCTGCTGGGCAAATCCGGTGAGGGCGCGCCGATGCGCGGCGAAAGCGCCGATATGATCGGGGCGCGCATCCGCCAGGTGATCATCGACCTGATCCTGAATGCCAGCCGGGAACGCCCGCTTGTCCTGATCGTGGAGGACCTGCATTGGGCCGATCCCGGCACCCTGCAGATCATCGAACGGCTGCTGTCGCTTGAGAGTGATGTGCCGCTGATGATCCTGGGCACCTGCAGGCCCGGCTTTCAGAAGGCCTGGCTGATGCATGCCCGCGCCACCCGCATCCTGCCAAAACCGATCAGCGAGGCGGCGGTGTCGGGCCTGATCAAGGCGGTGCTGGCCGGATCGGACCAGGCCGATAAACTGGCTGCCCTCGCCATCGAAAAGGCCGAAGGCAACCCGCTCTACGCCGAGGAAATCGCCAAGTTCCTGCTGCAACGTCAGGCAAGCATCGACGCAGGCGCGCCCCTGTCTGGGGACATCGTGCTGCCCACCAACCTGCAAAACATGGTGATGGCCCGCTTTGACAAGCTCGGCCCGGCCTGCCGCAAGCTGTTGCAGGCGGCCTCTGCCATCGGGCGGCGCTTTGACGCCGAGATGGCGCATGGCATCGTGGCCGGGGCGGCGCCGTTCAACCCGGCCCTGCTGGAGGAAGCGGTCGCGGCCGAAGTCATTCTGCCCACCAGATCGGGATACCAGTTCAAACACGCGCTGGTGCAGGACGCGATCTATGACACGCTGCTGCGCGGCCAGCGGCGCGAACTGCATGCCAAGATCGCGCAGGCGCTGGAACATCGTTTCTCCAACCGTGCCGAAGAGACGGCAGAGGCGCTGGCCTATCATTTCGACGAGGCTGAAATGCCGGCCAAGGCGGTGCCCCATCTGATCGCCGCCGGCACCCGCAACCTCAACCTGTTTTCGCTGGAGGTGGCGGGCAGTTCTTTTGCCCGCGCCTTTGAACTGACCGAGGAATTCAAGCTGGATCCGGACCCGGCACTGATGGGAGAGCTTTTTTCGGGATGGTTCGAGGTCCAGCAGTGGCGTGCCGAATTCGGCCGGATCGTGACCCTGTTCGAGACCCAGCGCGCCCGTGTCGCCCGGATTGAGGGTCATCCGACCTATCCGCGCATCCTGGCGCTGGCCGGCACCGCCTATTGCCAGAACAAGCACTTCAAATCAGCCGAAAAACTGTTCGAGCAGGCCATCGAGATCGGCGAGCGCAGTGGCGACGACGATGCGATCACCCATGGCTGCCTTGGCCTGATGGTCATGCATTGCTCTGCCCCCGGTCCGGGATATTGGGACAAGGTGCGCGCGTTGAGCACGCGGATCAACGACCTCTGGGGGGAGAACGCGCAGCCCTATTACCGCACCTACCTTGAATTCTACGAAACCTGGAGCCATTCGATCAGGGGCGACATTGATCAGGCGCTGGAAGAGGGTCAGCAGCTCTATGACTTTGGCAAGGCAGAGAATTTCCCCGGCGCGGTTGGCTATGGCGCGATCTGCATGGCCTTCAACGAGGCCTATTCGGAGAATTTCGACGCCGCGATCCGCCATGCCAGCGAGGGAGCCGAAGCCGCCGGCGGCAAGGTCGACCAGATGGTCAGCCTGGGGCTCAAGGGGCTGTCCATGGTCATGCAGGGCGATCCCGAGGGCGGCGAGAAGCTGTTGAACGCGGTCTATGAGGACGGTTTGCAGCTGGAATATCGTGGCGTTGCCAATATTGTCGATGGTCCCATCGGACTGGCGAAGGCCCTGCGCGGCGATCTGGGTGGCGGCGTGGCATGGCTGCGGGGTGCCATCGACCGCGCGCTGGAGGTGGGCAACAGCCACGGCGCTGCGATGTCGCATATCTCGCTCGGGACGATCTATCTGATGCTGGCGCGGGGTGACGAAAAACCCGGCTTCGGCATGCTGGCGCGGAATGCGATGTTCCTGCTGCGCGAGGCCCCCTTTGCCAAAAGCCGCGCCCTGGCGCATTTCGAACAGGCGCTGGAGATGGGGCGCGACGTCGGCATGACCGGCGTGGTCGCCCAGGCGCTGCATGGCAAGGGCATGGCGCTGCTGTCCAAACGCAAGAAGGACGCCGCCAGAGCTGCCCTTGAGGAGGCGCGGCATGCCGTCGGCCAGATCCGCTGGTCGCTGATGGAAAACCGGATCAGGGAAGACCTGGCCGCAATCGGCTGATGTACTGCCCCCTTCGGATCAGCGCCCTAACCGCAGACCACCACCGCCCAAAGCATGGCAACATAGGTCAGCTGATGCATCAGCTGGTCCACCCCGAAGGCATGCCAGTATCCCGCCTGGTCCGGCCCCTTGCCCGAGCTTTCCGCATGGCGGCCCTTGATCCAGTCGATGTGGAAATGCGCCACCCCTTCCACGAGGCAGATCACCAGCGCAAACAATGGCCCCACCCCGACCAGCAACAGAGCCACAAGCGACAGCCCCGCATGGACGCCCGCATGCTGGACCCGGCCCAGATGCGCATAGCGCGCCCTGTCCGACAACATGCGCGGGGTCTGCAGAAAGTAATCCGCAAACAGGTGCTTTACCTGTAGAAGGGTCAGCAGAATCAACACCATTTGCATTTCATGCGTCACAGATTTCCCTCCGAAGTGGTAACAGCTTAACCTGCTGCCCCGCGTCCGCAAATGATTTGATCTGATGCAGGCGGTCTTGCTACCCTTTGAGCGGGATTTGCCCTGCAAGAAACCGGCCCGCCCGCAAACCAAAGTGGAAATTTCCGATCGAACGCTCCCTGTTTTCCTTCATATGGAAGTATTCAAAACGCGATCAGCTTATCCTGCTGCTGGTCACGCTGACCTTGTTTCCACTGCTCTACCTGACCCTTGAACTGCCCAAGCGCATCATCAACGATGCCATCGGCGCCTCTTCCGAACGGGTGGAGGTGCTGGGATATGACATCGGTCAGGTTTCCTTCCTGATGATCCTGTGCGGATTGTTCCTTGTCTCCGTGCTGCTGCACGGGATCATGAAGATGCGCATCAACACGATGAAAGGCGTGCTGTCGGAACGTCTGCTCAGACGGCTGCGCTATACGCTGATTGCACGCATCCTGCGCTTTCCGGCGCCCTATTTCGAACGCACAAGCCAGGGTGAGCTGGTTTCCATGGTCACGTCAGAGGCTGAACCGATGGGCGGTCTGATGGGCGATGCGGTGGCCCAGCCGGTGCTGCAGGCCGGGCAGATGCTGACCATCCTGGCCTTCCTGTTCCTGCAAAGCGTGGCTTTCGGGCTGGCCGCCTGCGCGCTGATCCCGCTTCAGGCCTGGCTGATCCCGCGCCTGCAGCGGCGCATCAACCTGCTGAACAAAAGCCGTGTGATCCAGGTGCGGGCGCTGGCCGCCGAAATCGGCGAAAGCGCCGCAGGGGCCGCAACGCTGCGCACCAATGGCGGCTGGCGCTACCGGCTGGCGCTGATCTCGGACCGGCTCGGCCAGCTCTATGTGATCCGCTTCGAGATCTTCCAAAAAAAGTTCTTCATGAAGTTCCTCAACAACTTCATCGGTCAGCTGACGCCGTTTTTCTTTTACAGCATCGGCGGATACCTCGCGATCACCGGCGACATCACCGTGGGTGCCCTGGTTGCCGCCCTTGCGGCCTACAAGGATCTGGCGAGCCCCTGGAAGGAACTGCTGGACTATTACAACCAGTCGCAGGACATGGCCGTGCGCTGGGAGACGATCACCGAAAGGTTTGCCCCCGCCGACATGATCGACGACCGGTTGTTTGATGGCTTCCCCGAGGATCTGCCGTCACTTTCAGGCGATCTGGAACTCAACGCTGTCTCCGTCGAAGATGCGGAAGGCAATGCCGTGCTGGACAGCATCACCGCGACCTTCCCCAAGGGCAGCACCGTGGCCATCAGCGCCGCCAGCGAAGAGGACCGCCGGGCGCTGGCGGCCCTGCTGACGCGCGAGGTGATGCCGGTCAGCGGCAGCGTCACGATTGCCGGTCATGCTTTCGACCAGCTGCATCAGGCCACGATTGCGGCCCGGATCGGCTATGCCTCCTCCAACCCGGTGCTGTTTCAGGGGAACCTGGGCGAAAACATCAACATGGCCCTGCGCCGCGCGCCCCTTGCGCAGATCGAGGACAACCGTGCCTTTGAAAGCCTGCGCACGGGCAACAGCACCGACCCGATTGCGGCAGAGTGGCTGGACATGTCGGTCGGCGGGGCCACCGATTTTGCCGAACTCAGTGCCTGGTGGATGCGTCTGGTGCGCGGCATGGGGATCGAAGACACGCTGTTCCGCCGCGCGATGGAACAAAGGCTCGACAGCGCGGCGCACCCCGACCTTGCCGCTGCCCTTGTCGATTTGCGCGCGCCTCTGGCAAAGTCCATCGCGGAAGCGGACCTGCCCGGCTATATCAGCTTTTTCGACCCGCAGGAGTATACCACCACGCTCGCGGTGGCGGAGAACCTGCTGTTTGCCACCCCCCGCGTTCCGGTCACGGCGGCGCTGCTGGCGCAGCAAACCGATTTCATGGACCTGTTGCAGCAACTGGATCTGGAACAGGACCTTTTGCACCTCGCCGCCGACCTTGTCGAATTGTTACGCCAGATTTTCGGCCATGACGGCACCGATCACCCGCTGTTCCGCAAGCTGGGGCTGGACCCGGAAACATATGGCGCCGCGCTGGACCTGCTGCCGCGCCACAGACGCGCCGAACCGCTGACCATCGCGCAGAAGGCGCAGCTTCTGGCCGTGCCTTTCGTGATCCCGGCGGAAAAGATCGGCACCGCCTTCCCGCAGGACATCATCAACCGCGTGCTGCAGATGCGCGACCGGCATGGTGCTGCCCTGCGCGACAGCATGGCCGGGGTGTTTCAGCCGCTGGACGTGACAGCCCCCATCGAAGGGATGACCGTGCTGGAGAACGTCCTGTTCGGCAAGATCCGCGACGGCGCCGAAAGCGATGTCGTGCAGGCCCTGGTGACAACCCAGCTGCGCGAGGCCGGGCTGGAAAGCGCGGTGCTGCATCTGCTCTTTGACCTGCCGCTCAGCATCGGCGGCGCGAACCTGCCCGCGCAGCTCAGCGAGCCGCTGGCCCTCAGCCGCGCCGCGATCAAACGGCCCGATGTGCTGGTGCTGGACAATGTGCTGGCCAGCTATGGCGCGGAACAGCGGCAGGGTCTGCAAGACCGCCTGCGCGGCCTTCTGCCCGATACGACAATCATCTGCCTCTCCGCGGCCTTCGAGGACAGCGAGGCGTTCGACCGGCGCTTTGTGGTGCAACAGGGTCGGCTGTCATCGCTGGCAGGCCAGGTCGAGGACACCGCCGATCAGACGGTCAGCGCCGATCTGGCACGCAAGCTGCGCGCCCTTGAACGCACCGATCTTTTTGCCGGGCTTGAGCGCAAGCAGTTGCGCCTGCTGGCCTTCGGCGCGCGCTGGTACGATGCCAAGGCGGGGGATTACGTGTTCCGCAAGGACGATGATCCGGGCGACGGTGCCTACCTCATCCTGTCCGGCGAGGCCGATCTGCTGCTGCCGCAGGAAGGGGCCGAAGACCGGCTGATCACCACCTCCGGCCCGGGGGCATTGGTGGGCGAACTGGGCCTGATCCGCAACGTCCCCCGCGCCCTGGACATGCGCGCCGCCTCGGACCTCTCCTGCCTGCGCATCGGCGCAGAGGAATTCCTCGCCGTGGTCGAGAACGACGCGGGCACCGCCTACAAGATCCTGCAGGTCGTCGCGGGCTACGTCTGACACCGGGGCTTACACCGCCCCGTCAGCGACCTTGGCCAAGGCCGCTGACGGGGACAATATAGCAAAGTCGAGATACAGAAGGCCCAGGACCAATCAATACCCACACAAGCGCTCGCAGGGTCCTCTCCGCTACCGCACTGCAAGCTCGGCATGAAGATAGGCTTCGGGATATGCCATCGGTCTGATCGGCCCGCGTGGCACCACATGGTTCCAGCTGCGCCCGAAATATCCCTGACGGCAATGCACCAGCGATCCCGCCTCCGCGACGCCGGGCAGCGCATAGACACGGCAGAGCCATCGCCACAGATGCGGGTAATCGAGCACCCGTGCGCCATTGAGTTTCATTCGCACATAATAGACCGGGTCGTGGCGATAAAGCGTGGGGAACAGGCGCAAATCGGCTTCGGTGAACCTGTCGCCCGTCAGAAAGGGGCGTCCATCCGACAGACGCTCCTCCAGCTTTTCGAAGGTCGCGAAATAGGCGTCAAAAGCAGCCTCATAGACTTTCTGACCCGATGAAAACCCGGCCTTGTAGGCCCCGTTGTTGATCCTGGTATAGATCAGGTCGTTCAGCTCATGGATGTCCTGGCGCAGCGCCTCGACCTCCGGGAAAAGCCGCAAACGATCCTCCGTCGCGATATTGCTGCCAAGCGGCTCCACCTGCGCATCCAGCATGCGGATGATCTCGGCGCTTTCGTTGTTCACGATGCGGCCCGCGACCTTGTCGCACAGGATCGGGACAGATTGTTCTTCGGAGCCTTCGGCACGGTAGATCTGCCTGGCCAGACGCAACGCCTTGCCGGTGCCGGTCTCAGCCGTGCATTCGGGCAGCGGTGCCCCCGTCAGGCTCGCAATCCGGTCCGGTGCGAATTCCCACAGGTTCGGCCCTTCCGGATCGTCGACTCCGGTGCGGTTGGGAAAGGCCACGTCCATCGTGATGCTGTCCTGCAGCCCCAGCACGGAACGGGCCAGGGTGACGCGGTGGCACCAGGGGCAATTGAGCGCGACGAACAGGTGATAGCGCCCCGGTTCCGCCGGAAATTCAGCATCGCCGATGGCATGGCGAAAACCGCTGACGCCGCGCACGAATTCTCCCCGCGCGCGGCGCTGCCTGATGGCGGTCTGGTCTTCTTCGGTTGATCTGTCACGCATGGTGCCAGTTTCACCCTCTGAGCCGGTGATGCAAGATGATCGGCACTGCCAGCTCTTCTTCGTCGGTCAGATGCCGCTTCAGGAACGCCTCGATCGTCGCGGCAGTGGCATGCACCTGTCCGGCTTCCTCATGGGCTTGCGCCTCATCCAGCGCAGAGAGCTTGATCAGCCGGTTGGCCGTGCGGGTGAAATCATCCAGCACCCTGTCCAGATCAGCGTGATCCTGTTCCAGCACCTCAAGCCCCGCCTCAAATCGCGGGTCCGCCGCCGAGAGTTCCGGAAAGTAACTGCGGTCTTCCCAGCCGTGGTGGCCATGCAGATTCCCGACCAGATTGCCGCCGTAGTAGGACAGACGCCCGGCGTAATCCTCCAGCCCCATGCCGCGATCCAGCAGGGTTTCCGTATCCAGCCGGACACGCTCCGCCACCCGGCGGAACATCTGATGCGCACCAAGCCAGTGTCTGGTCTTTTCCTTGAAACCGGGATGAGCCTCCCAGCTGTCACGCGGATATTGGTCGAAGAGAAACCGCATTTCCTGAGGCATCTCGGTCTGACGAATGGTGTAGGTATCGAGCATCGGTATTCTCCTTTCGGATCAAAGATGGGGCGGCCTGCCCTGCCCCACCAGTGCTGAAAAACGCACAGCGGCTATGCGCGACGCCCAGGGTGCAAGGAAGGGCGCAACAAAATCAAAGATTTACCGAAAGTAGTTCGCAATTCAGTTGCGACCCTGGTCTGCGAAAGAGCAGAACGACAGCGACTGCAAGCGAGCGCAGAATGCGTATCCGGCGTTGCCCGAATGGCACGCACGTCGACAACGCATTAACCAGGCTTCTTTTCGGTTAACAGTTTGCAAGATGTCGAGGCCCCGGCCCGACCCATCGTTTTGACGAGGGGGTGCGGCACTGCCATGCGTAAACAATATGTCCTGCTGCCCAGCACGAGATGCGGAGCAACGCCCATCCTGGCGCTCCTGCTGTAACCGCGTTTTACAGCAGGCGCCGGACTTGCCGGTTTCGTTGTTGGGAAACTGCAGGTTGACCCGTGGCTTACAGGTCAGGTGGCGGAGACGATGGGATTCGAACCCACGAGACCCTTCCGGGCCTACTCCCTTAGCAGGGGAGCGCCTTCGACCACTCGGCCACGTCTCCACCGACGCGTATAGCCAAGCGTCCATGGGGATTACAAGGCGAAATTGCCACGGCTGCGAAATCCTGATGGTGGCGGGAAAATCCCCCGCAAAACGCAGTCCCGCAAGCGCAAGCCAGCCCCGGCCCTGCCCAGCTACGCGGGGCGAGGCCCTGACCGGTGGTCAGGACGCCAGCAGGGCGCAAGCCGGTTACGGCCCGGCTGCGCGTTCAAAAGCTCAGGTATTGAACAGAAAGTGCAGCACGTCGCCGTCCTTGACCACATATGCCTTGCCTTCGGCACGCATCTTGCCTGCTTCTTTCGCCGGGCCCTCACCGCCCAGTGCCACGAAATCGTCAAAGGCGATGGTTTCTGCGCGGATGAAGCCCTTTTCGAAATCGCCGTGGATCACCCCGGCGGCCTTGGGGGCCGAGGTGCCGGACTTGATGGTCCAGGCGCGCGCCTCTTTCGGGCCGACAGTGAAATAAGTCTCAAGGTGCAGCAGTTCGTATCCCGCCCGGATCAGCCGGTCGAGGCCCGCCTCGGCCAGACCCATTTCCTCAAGGAACATTTCCGCTTCTTCGCGGTCAAGCTGGCTGATCTCTTCCTCGATCTGGGCAGAGATGATCACATGGGCATTGCCCTGGGCCGCGGCCATTTCGGCCACTTTCGCTGAGAGCGCATTGCCCTGGGCCGCCTCTGCCTCACCCACGTTGCAGACATAAAGCACCGGCTTGGTGGTCAGCAGCTGCAACATGCGCCAGGCTTTGCGGTCTTCCTCGTCCACCTCGACGACGCGGGCGGGCTTGCCCGCTTCCAGAACCTCCAGCGCGGCGCGCATCAGCCGTTCCTGCTGCACCGCCTCCTTGTCGCCGCCGCGCACCTTGCGCACGATGTTCTGCAACCGCTTCTCGATGCTCTCGATGTCGGCCAGCATCAGCTCGGTCTCGATGGTCTCCGCATCTGCCACCGGGTCCACGCGGCCCTCGACATGGGTCACGTCACCATCCTCGAAACAGCGCAGCACATGGGCGATGGCATCGGTCTCGCGGATGTTGGCGAGAAACTGGTTGCCCAGACCTTCGCCCTTGGACGCGCCTTTCACCAGACCCGCGATATCGACAAATGTCATGCGCGTGGGGATGATCGACTTGGAATTGGCAATCGCCGCCAGCTGGTCCAGCCGCGCGTCGGGCACGGCAACCTCGCCCACATTGGGCTCGATCGTGCAGAAGGGAAAGTTCGCCGCCTGCGCCGCCGCCGTGCGGGTCAGCGCGTTAAACAGCGTCGATTTGCCCACATTCGGCAGACCCACGATACCCATTTTGAAACCCATGATGCGGCCCCTTGCTCTTGCGTTTGAGCCCTCCTAGGGGGTCAGCGACGCGCGCGCAAGTCCTGCGCACGGGCAGCACGTTCGCGCGAGGAGAAGATCAGGAACCAGGCCAGCAGGATGAACATCGGATGGGTCAGCCCACCGCTGAACAGCAGCGCGGGAATCCAGATCAGAAAGATCACGATCCCCAGGATCGGATGCCCCGTCAGAAAGATCGAAAGCGGCGGCAAAAGGATGGCAAGCAGGTAATTCATCACATCCATATAGGGGCGTTTGCCGACAGTTGAAGTGGTGCCGCCCCTCAAGGCACCGGGGTGATCCCTGGCCAGATATTGGACCTGCGGCTGAACAGAGCCCCTGCCATGCCGATGAAATCCCCCCTGTCTGCCAAGGTGCCGATTGCGTTTTGCCGCAAGTTTGGGCATGCAGCGGTACCAGCATTCCGAAAGGCCCGCCCATGACCCGCATCGACGCCAAATTCGCCGCGCTCAAATCTCAAGGCCGCAAGGCCTTTGTCTCCTACATCATGGCGGGCGATCCGGATTACGATACATCCCTTGAGGTGATGCACGGGTTGCCTGCCGCGGGGGTGGATGTGATCGAACTGGGTCTGCCCTTCACCGACCCGATGGCCGACGGGCCGACGATCCAGCTTGCCGGTCAGCGCGCGCTGGATGGCGGCATGACCCTGCGCCGCACCCTGCAGATGGCAGCGGCCTTCCGCGAGGCGGATGACACCACGCCAATCGTGCTGATGGGGTATTACAACCCGATCTATTCCATGGGCGTCGCAGCCTTCCTGGAGGCCGCCAAGACCGCAGGCATCGACGGGCTGATCGTCGTCGACCTGCCCCCCGAAGAGGACGAAGAGCTTTGCCTGCCCGCCCAGGCCGCCGGTCTGAACTTCATCCGCCTGGCCACGCCGACAACAGATGACAAACGCCTGCCCCGCGTTGCCCAGAACACCTCGGGCTTTGTCTATTATGTCTCGATCACCGGCATCACCGGCTCGGCAGAGGCCGAGGCAACCGACGTCGGCCCCGAGGTCACCCGCATCCAGAAGGCCAGCGGCCTGCCGGTCATCGTGGGCTTCGGCGTCAACACGCCGGAGAAATCCCGCGCCATCGCCGGGGTCGCGGATGGGGTCGTGGTCGGCTCCGCTATCGTATCACGCATCGCCCGGGGCGACAGCGCGGCAGATGTCCTGGCCTTTGTGAAAACCCTCTCCGACGGTGCCCACAGCGCCTGACCGCCCGATATGGCGGACAACCCGCTCGTTTCTTTTTGGCAGATAAATATCCCTGCACGACAGAATCCACGAGCGCGGCATATGCCGGTAAATCACCGGTTCTGATGTCAGTCCCGCGCGGCGTCCATGACTTCGCGCAGGCGCACCAGCACCGGCTGCAGCGCATCCTGCGATAGATCTCCAACCCCTGTCTGAAGCCTGTGCTGGCGGGATCCGCCTGTGCCTCGCGGCTCAGCAGGCCCAGGGCCATCAGGCTCTCCAGAACGGTGCCGCCTCCGATCAGGGTTATGGCCTTGCGGCGAGACAGATTCATGGGGTCCCTCCATTTGGTGCGATAGTGCACCAATCGCCCCAAACCTTTCGATTGATCTCAAATCGCCGGATTGGTAAAGAAAGCAGACCAATATTGGAGTTTGCGCATGGCCGTCATCACCAACATCCAGGATCTCAAACAGATCTACGAACGTCGGGTGCCCCGGATGTTCTACGATTACTGCGAATCGGGCAGCTGGAACGAGCAGACCTTCCGCGAGAACACCTCAGATTTCGACAAGCTGCGCCTGCGTCAGCGCGTCGCCGTGGACATGTCCGGGCGCAGCACCGCCAGCCAGATGATCGGACAGCAGGTGTCGATGCCCGTGGCCCTGGCCCCGGTCGGGCTGACCGGCATGCAGCACGCTGATGGCGAGATCAAGGCGGCGACGGCGGCGCGTGATTTCGGCGTGCCTTTCACCCTGTCCACCATGTCGATCAACTCGATCGAGGATGTGGCCGAGGCAACCGGCGCGCCCTTCTGGTTCCAGCTTTATACCATGCGCGACACGGATTACGTCAGCCGCCTGATCCAGCGGGCGAAGGACGCAAATTGCTCCGCCCTGGTGATCACCCTTGACCTGCAGATCCTCGGCCAGCGCCACAAGGACCTCAAGAACGGCCTGTCCGCCCCGCCGAAACTGACACCGGGGACAATCGCGAACCTGGCCACCAAATGGGCCTGGGGTATCGAAATGCTGCGTGCCAAGCGGCGCGAGTTCGGCAATATCGTGGGCCATGTGGACGGCATCTCGGATGCCTCCAGCCTGGGCGCCTGGACCGCCGAACAATTCGACCAGACGCTGGACTGGAACAAGATCGCGCGGCTCAAGGAACAATGGGGCGGCAAGGTGATCCTCAAGGGCATCCTGGATGCCGAAGACGCGAAAATGGCGCTCAAGGTCGGGGCGGATGCCATTGTGGTGTCGAACCACGGCGGCCGCCAGCTTGACGGCGCGCTCAGCTCCATCGCCATGCTGCCCGCGATCCTGGACGCGGTGGGCGATCAGGTCGAAGTCCACCTCGATTCCGGCATCCGGTCGGGTCAGGACGTGCTCAAGGCGCTGGCGATGGGGGCCAAGGGCACCTTCATCGGGCGGGCGTTCATCTATGGGCTGGGCGCGATGGGCCAGAAAGGTGTGACAAAAGCGCTGGAGGTCATCCACCGCGAGCTGGACATCACCATGGCGCTTTGCGGTGAAACGAAAGTGACCGATCTTGGCCGCCACAACCTGCTGATCCCCCGGGATTTCGGCGGCAACTGGCAAGAGTGAGGGCAGGACGTCCCTGCGGAACGGCGCCTGCCCCCGATATTCCCGGCGTCGCGCCGGTTAACTGCGTTTTATTGCCTTGCTCAGGAATGACTTCAACCCGGCCTTGGTGTTGAAACGGCGATCCTCCGGCACGATTGCCATGCGCATGCACACCTGATCGAATTTCTCAAGCGAGGACATATAGGCCGGTATCCGCGCGGGTTTCCACCCAGCCTCGCGATAACGATAGTTGGCATAGCCATGGCCTTCGAAGAATTCGAAGAAGTCCTTGTAGAAGTCCCGGCGCGACATCTGGTGCGGCCCGATTTCATAAACCACCACGCGCACGCGCCCTTCAGCGAACATGCGTTCCGCGCCTTTCAGAACAGCAAGTTCATGCCCTTCGACGTCGATTTTCAGAATGTCGATCTGTTCGACGCCATTTGCTTCGCAATAGTCATCCAATCGCTGGGTTTCGACAGTAAGGGTCCGGTCAAGCGCCTGGTTGCGCATCGGAAGATGCACCAGCTTACTGTCGATGGAGGCAAAACCGGTCACGTCATTCTCGAAATTGATATCAACTTTTCCGGCCTTGTCGGAAAGCGCAAAGCCATTGATCTTGACCTGATCCTTGTGATCTCCGAAAAGACCCTCTTTCATGAAATCCTTGATCTTTTCCCGGTTGCCGGGCATCGGTTCAAACATGTGAATCGGACCAATCCAGGGTGCCGAATGCTGCAGCAGCGCCAGGCTCCATGTCCCGGTATTCGCGCCGACATCGAAAATACAAAGGGGCGTTTCGGGAGAATACCCGATCTCCTTGAAGATCGGCTCGATTTCAAGAAGCTGCAGCCGCGGTAAAAACTCCGCAAACAGCCTGCGATATTTGGGCCCGTATCGAATATCCTGCCCCATCCTGAATTCCCTTCATTTTTGAAATAGAGAAAATGCGCCTACAAACGTGCCAACGATTTCATGGAATACCTTCTAGGCCATTATCTCGCGAACGAAAAGACAGGGAATGAAATGCGTTTGCTGTCAGGGTGAGCGCGTTTCACGGCCGGAAATTTCACCGCTCACGCCCCGCCTCTGGCCGGTTAATCTGCCTTGCAACAGGATGCGGCGATGCTAAGCATGATCCATGCTGATCTTCCTGCGCCACCGCCTTGCCTTTCTGGCCACGCCCAAGACCGGAACCACCGCTGTGGAAATGGCCCTGCGGCCCCGCGCCGAGATCATCTTCAGCAAGAACCGCAAACATGTCACCGCCCTGCGCTTTTCCCGCAAGATCGCGCCGTTTCTGGAAGACACCTTTGGCGTGCGCCCCGACGCCGTGGCCATCATGCGCGACCCCACCGACCAGATCGCAAGCTGGTTCCGCTATCGCGGGGCTGACCGGCTGACGGGCACGGATCTCAGCACGCGGGGCATCAGCTTTGACACTTATGTGCGCGAAGTGATCAGCGATGCCCCTCCGCCGCGCGCCCAGATCGGCAGCCAGTTCAATTTCCTGACCGATGGCGACGGCAGGGTGATGGCAAAACATGTCTTTGCCTATGAAAACCAGTCCGGTTTCCGGCAGTTCATGGCCGACAGGCTGAAAACCGACGTGACGCTGAAGCCAAAGAACGTCTCCCCCGGTGCGGATACCGGGCTAAGCGCGGAAACACTGGCCCTGCTGCGCGCCGCCCGCGCGCCCGAATTCGCGCTTTACGACCGCATCGTCGCCGCGCAGGGGCATCTGATCACGCCGCAGGGCTAGCAATTGTTTGCGTCATGCTGCGCCGCGCCAGCGCGGGTAGCACGGCCAGGGCCGTCAGGCACAGGATCCCCGCCACCACCACAAAGGCCGCGCGCAGGCCGAAGCCTTCGGCGACCAGCCCCATCAGCGGCGGACCAAAGAAGAACGCGCCATACCCCAGGACAGAGGCACGGCTGATCGCGGCCAGCCGCATGTCGGGTGGCACCAGACGGCCCAGCAGCCCCAGTGCCAGCGGGGCCACCACGGAAATGCCCAGGCCCCCGATGGCAAAACCCAACAGCGCCACCGGCACGCTTGGCGCCAGCCCGGCCAGCCCGATCCCGGCGGCCGAAAGCAGCGTTGCCAGCAGCATCAGCCGGGTGTCGCGGATGAACCGCGACAGGCCGTGGCCGAACAGCCTGCCAATCCCCATCGTCAGCCCCAGCGCGGCGGGGCCCAGCGCCCCCTCGCCCGCGGTGCCGCCCAATGTCCGCTCCAGATGCAGGGCCGACCAGCCCTCCGACGCGGCCTCGGCCAGAAAAGCAGTCAGCACCACCAGCCCCACCAGCAGGACAACGCCATGGGGAATTTGACCGGGCAAGCCGGGCAGCGCGGGCTCTTCCGCCTCGGCCACCCGGTCGCGGGCGGCAAAGGCCAGGATCAGCAGCACGGCGAACAGCAGCAGAAACACCGCCCCCGTGGCGACCCGCGCCTCGCGCAGCGCGCCGGTGGCCAGCGCCGCCCCGGCATAGGCAAAGCTGTAGAGCGCATGGTTGAGGTTCATCAGGCTGCGCCCCTGGCGCGCCTCGATCTCAGAGACACGGGCATTGATCAGCACGTCCACGATCCCCGATCCGATGGAAGCCAGCGCAATGCCGACCACCAGCAGCATCAGTGTCGTCGATATGCCCGACATCAGCATGCCCAGCGCAAGGATCGCGATGCCCAGCGGCACCGCGATCCGGCTGAACGCCCGCTGGAACAGCGGTGCCAGCCACATGGCAACGACCGCACCCGACGACGCCAGCAGAATCGCCATACCATAGGCGCCGTCACTGGCCCCGACATGCGCCTTGATCACGGGCATCTGCGCAAAATAGGTGGCCCATGCCACGCCGATGGCGACAAACCCGGCCAGCGGCCTGCGCGACAGATAAAGATCCTGTTTCAAACCCATGCCTGCCCCTGCCATGCACCCGCCGCCTTGCCAAGGCCCCGGATGCGAATTTGCCCTTTTCATACGCGCTTTTCGCGTCTATACGCGCGGCTTCATGCGGGTGTCCCTTTCGGGGCCCCGTTTCTTGGGGACGACAGCCTTGGAGGCGTCCCGTAACATATTGGAGATTAAAATGGCCGGAGAGATTCCAGATCTTGAAGCCCAGGTACGGACGGGGACAGGCAAGGGCGCCGCTCGTCAGGCACGCCGTGACGGCATGGTACCGGGGATTGTTTTTGGTGGCGACGCAGACCCGCTGCCGATCAACATCCCGTTCAACAAACTGCTGACCATGCTGCGCAAGGGCCGCTTCAAGGCGACCCTGTTCAACATGAAGGTGGAAGGCCACGACGACGTGCGCGTCATCTGCCGCGACGTGCAGCGCCATGTGGTCAAGGACCTGCCGACACATGTCGACTTCATGCGTCTCAAGCGCACCACCAAGATCAACCTGTTCATCAACGTCCAGGTTGCGGGTGAAGACGTGTCCCCCGGTCTCAAGAAGGGCGGCGTGCTGACATTGGTCCGCCCCGAGGTGGAACTGGTCGTCACAGCCGCAGACATTCCCGAAAGCATCACCGTGGATGTGTCGGAGCTGGAAATCGGCGACAGCGCGACAATCGCCAACGTCAAGCTGCCCGAAGGTTCCAAGCCCGTGATCGACCGCGACTTCGTGATCGCTCAGGTCTCTGCGCCCTCCGGTCTTGCATCGCAGGATGACGACGAGGCAGAAGATGTGGCGGCGGACGAAGTGCCGACATCCGAAATGGGTGACGCAGAAGCCAGCGAAGATTGATCCATTCCTCACTGGAACGGACAACGGGGTCGCCCATGGGCGACCCCGTTTGCGTTTGGGGGGATGCGGAAATTCCCCAAGGCAAAAAATGTGACCTGAGGCGCAGGCCGGGCCGGGGTGCTTCTGGCAAAGGCACCGCATCAACGAGACGACAGGTTGCCCCATTTTGGGGCACATCGCCGACCCGACAGTTGAATCTCGGCTTACCGGCCTGCCGACAATCAGGACATGATCCGCGCCAGCTGGGCACAGGCGCGGGCCGCACGGCCGGTATCGCCCTCTTCGATGAAGCCCTGCAACCGCGTCAACGCAGCCCCCAGGCAGAGTGAATCGAACACATTGTCATCACCCGGCTCCCGGCGGCGCGCCTCAAAGAACAGCACTTCAATGTCCTCCGCCCCATAGCTGTATTTGTAAGCCTCGTTGCCATGGCTGAAATCATAGCAGCCGAACCCCTGTTCAATCGCCCAGGCGATGGCGTGATAATGCAGCGCCGCCCCGACAAAAGGCTCCTCGGCAGATTGATCCCGGCCCACCAGGATGAAATGCACCATGCCCCGGCGCGGGTCCACCACATGTCCCAGCCCGCCCAGCGGCCTGTCCCCCTGCCACAGCAGCGGCAGGAACAGGTTGCCGGTGCGCGCGGCGGCTGTCAGCATCCTGCGGTATTGCGCCACGATCCCGGCGGTCTGGCGGCCCTTCTTCTCGCCCCATGTGTCGGCCCAGAAGCCCATCAGACAATCCAGATCCGCCTCCAGCGTCTCTTCGGTGGCATGGGTGATCCGGTAGGTCTCCGTCTCCAGGTGTTTGCGCCGGAACCGGTTGTATTGCTGGCGCTTGTTCCGGCTGATCCGGGTGCCAAGATAGGTGTCAAAATCAGCCGGCAGCGCCACCTGCGGGCATTTCAGATTGTCCGTCTCGCCCCGGTTGATCATATAGGGCAGATAGCGCACAGCGATCCCTGCCGCCTCCAGCGCATCGGTAAAGATGCGGCAGCGCTCCTGCTGCGCGACATAGCGCATCGACAGCGAGATCCAGGGCATCGCGACCAGATGGCGCGCCGCGGCCTCCAGCCCCGCCTGCGCGCATTCGGGCGCGCAGAGAAATCCGGTATATTCGCTCCACAGCAGACGGCCCCCCGCCTGCAACTGGGTCTGGAACTCCTGTCGGCTGCCGCTCCAATGCACCCGGTATTTCAACGGCACAAGACAGACCACAGCGCCGCCACCGTCGCGGACCACCAGAACGCTCCAGCGATACAACTGATCGGCAAAGGCCTCGCGCAGCCAATCCCAGGACAGGAATACCGTGCCTTCCGGGTCGCGCTGCTCCAGCGCCTGCCAGTCCTCTTTCAGGGCCGCGAACCCCGCCTGGGTGTCGACAACTTCGACCCGCAGGTCAGCCCCCTGCGCCGTGCCTGCCGTGACGATATCATGCTTCATCAGATCAACTGCCCTGTTGCTTCCGCGGTCCCGCCTGTCGGAGCTTTCCGCGCAGGCGCATCCTGCCGTGCAAATCTGGCGGCAATGGGCGCAGAATAAGAAAAATCCTGGCCACAAAACGCCGCCCGGGTTCCGGCGCCCGATATCCGGCCAGACAGCCAGCAAAGGGGCGTCTGTCCATTTTAACGAAGTCTATGTTACTATAATCCTTGATGATTCGCGGGTTTCGATAGGGAGCATACAATGGGTTCAATTGCCTTGCTGGCCTTGCTGTCCGGTTTGCTGCTCACCGCCACGTTGAATTCGGACGACGACGACACGCCCATCGACACCCCCGAAGAACCGGAAACCCCGGTCGATCCCGATGATCCGGATACGCCCGTCGACCCCGAAGAACCGGAATTGCCACCCGATACCGGCGCAACCTTCGACGCCACCGAACAGGGCGTGCAGATCGAACTGGGCGAGGATGAGACCGGCTCGCTGGCCGTCATCTACTATACCGACGACGAAGACACCGGGAACCCCGACGATTATCTGCAGGTTGACGAGGCGCGGTTCTACCTTGTCCCCGAGGGCGTGGACTGGTCATCGGCAAGCTGGGAAACCCAATCCGACATCCCCGGGGGGGACAGTTACGACGGACCGCCGAGTGGGTACGAACTGGCAGATTTCGAAGAGGAAAACGGCCTCGAACTGCTGGGTGTGGTCGACCTGCTCGGGGTCCCTCATGTCAGCGATGACCCCTCCGACCGCATCGGAGAGATCTCGGCCAATGCGCCTGTTGCCGGATATTATCTGCAGGCCAATACCGACGGCGACGAACTGGTCAGCTTCCTGCCGCAGGATTACGTGGTCACCCGCGAAGGTGTGCCGGAACTGCCGGTTTTTGAAGATACAACCGGGACGGAAGGAACCGACTGGCTCTCTGCCGATGCCGATGGCATCACCGTCGATGGCGCGGATGGTGACGACATTCTTGAAACAGACAATGACGATGTGACCCTGATCGGCGGGCTGGGCGATGACACCATAGAGGCACGGGGCGACGATGCCATCATTCATGGCGGAGAAGGCAACGATGTGGTTCAGGCCAATTCTGCCACGGTCGAGGGCGGCGCGGGTGACGATTCTCTCACGATTGTCGGCGGTACGGCCAACGGCGGCGACGGCAACGACCAGCTGAACGGCTACGGCGAAGGACCAAACCTGCTGCTGGGTGAAGCTGGCAACGACCGCCTTTACATCAGCGGCATCGGGTCAGAGGCCCATGGCGGCGCGGGCGACGACTTTGTCGCCGTGAACAACGGCGCGACCGGCCATGGCGGGGCCGACAACGATACATTGCAGGTGGAGGCGGGCGGCAGGGCCTTTGGCGATGACGGCGACGACCTCTTTACCGTGTGGAACCAGTTCCGCGACAGCGACGGCGCGGCAGTCATCACCGGTGGCGCCGGGGCCGATACCATCGACGCCCGCGTCTGGAATGCCGGTGGCGGAGAGGCTGATGATTTCTACCTGCGCATGACCGATTTCGACCCGGCAGAAGATGTGCTTCAGGTCGGCACCTTCCAGACCGGCAACGCGGTGGATGCGGTCGAACTGATCGAAGCGCCCGATGGCAGCCATACCGACGTGCGGATCACCTTCACGCCACGCAGCGGCGGGTCGGTGCCCGGCATCGCCGTGATCCGGCTTGAAGGGACCACCGGCATGACGGCGGATCAGGTCATCATCACCAGCTGATCCAGGCAGGGTTTTTCACCCTTTTGCCAGCGATTATCCCCACACACCTGCCGCCCCGTAGGCGCAGCGCCAGGCGCAGGCCGGTCGGTTGCCGTTGCGCGTTCCACTTCCAACCCGCCTTTGATAAGCTGCACCGGAACCACGCAGGAGACACGCATGAAACTTATCGTCGGCCTCGGCAATCCCGGTGCCAAATACGCCCGGAACCGTCACAACATCGGCTTCATGGCGCTGGACCGGATCGCCGCCGACCACGGGTTTCCCGCCTGGAAGGGCAAGCACCAGGGCGCCATCAGCGAAGGCCGGTTCGGCAGCCTGCGCGCCGTGCTGCTCAAGCCCGAGACCTTCATGAACAACTCCGGCCAGTCGGTGCAGGCAGCGGCCAAGTTCTACAAGATCGAACCGCAGGATATCATTGTTCTGCATGATGAAATCGACCTCGCCCCCGGCAAGGTGAAATGCAAGTCAGGGGGCGGTCACGCGGGCCACAACGGTCTGCGCTCGCTGCATCAGCACATCGGGCCGGAGTACCACCGCGTCCGGCTCGGGGTCGGTCATCCGGGCCACAAGGACGCTGTGCCGGGCTATGTCCTGCGCGATTTTCCCAAGGCGGATGAGGATTGGCTCGACGATGTCCTGCGCGGCATCAGCGACGGCGCTGCGGAACTGGCCGCCTGGGACACGGCAAAGTTCCTGAACACGGTGGCAATGCGGGTCAGCCCCGCGCGCTCCGGCACCGGCAGCAAGGGGCCGCAGGGCACCAAACCTGCACCTGAGCCGACACCTGAATCCGCCCCGGCAGATGAACCGCAGACCGCGCAGAAATCGCCGCTGCAAAAACTGATGGAACGCTTTCGATGAACCTGCAGGACGCCTTTGAATATCAAGCCGATACCTGCAGCCGCATGGGCTCCCCCTTCATGGGGAAACTGCTGACCATCCTGGCGGAAAACTGGCCTGCGGACAGCGCATTGGGCCGCAAGTTTGCGGGCTTTGACGGCGACATAGGTCCGGCAGGCCATTCGCTGCCCCTGCGCATCGCGGGCGGGTTGCACGCGCTGGTGCTGAACCGTGCTGCCCCCGATCTGGCAGCACTCTATCCGCCCCATGCCGCCAGCGACGCGGCACTGCGCGAAGCCGTGCTGACGGCCTTGTCCAGACATGAGACCTTCCTGCTCGACTGGACCGACAGCGCACCGCAAACCAACGAGGTCCGCCGCTCCGCCGCCCTGATCGCAGGCGCGCATGTGGCCCTGCAGCATTTCGACCTGCCCATTCACCTCAGCGAGCTGGGGGCCAGCGGCGGTCTGAACCTGATGTGGGATCATTTCGCCCTTGAAATCGACGGCACACGTTTCGGTGCGCAGACCCCGGTGCTGACCCTCACGCCGGAATGGACGGGGCCGCTGCCCCCGGCTGCCCGGCCCCTTGTCGCATCCCGCGCGGGCGTTGATCTGAATCCGCTGGGTCCCGGCCGCAGCGAAGATCTTTTGCGCCTGACTGCCTATCTCTGGGCCGACCAGCCCGAACGTCTGGTGCTGACGCGTGCTGCGGCTTCCGTGGCGACGACCCCGGTGGCCAAGGGCGACGCGATCGACTGGCTGGCCCGACGCCTGCCAAGCGCCCCGCAGGGCCGTCTGCACCTGATCCAGCATACCGTCGCCTGGCAGTATTTCCCGGAACCCGTCCGCGACCGGGGCCGCGCGATGATCGAGGCCGCAGGTGCCCAAGCCACGGCCAACCGCCCGCTGGCCTGGTTGTCAATGGAAAGCGACGGCGACACCACCGGCAAGATCGGGGCCGCCCTGACCCTGCGGCTCTGGCCCGGTGACTTCACCCTGGACCTGGGGCGCGCCGATTTCCATGGCCGCTGGATCAAATGGACCCATGGTTGAAATTGCGCCTGACGCTGGTGCCGGACGCGGCCCTGTGATTGGATACCCGCAAACAAAGGGAACCACCCCATGCGCAGATTTCTGAAATGGACCTTCCGCGGCCTTTTGCTGCTGGGCATTGTGATCCTCGCGGTCGGCCTCTGGAAACGCGAGGAGATTAGCCGGCTGTTCGCCGTCAACTCCCTGTTTTCCGAGGAAAAGATCGTCAACAACTTCAGCCATATGGATCAGGCCTTCTTGACCGTGGAGGTGCCGCGGGGGAATGGCCCGACCAGCCCGCTGCCCTATGGCCCTGACAAGGCGCTGCCCGAAGGCGTCGAAGCCTGGACAGAGGAACGCAGCCTGACCTCGCTGCTGGTGCTCAAGGACGGCCAGATCGTGCATGAAAGCTATTACAAGGGAACCGGCGCAGAAGACCGCCGGATCAGCTGGTCGGTGGCCAAAAGCTATCTTTCCGCGCTGGTCGGGGTCCTGCTGGCAGAGGGCGCGATTGACTCCATCGACGATCCGGTAACCAAATACGCCCCACAGCTGGTCGGCGGGGCCTATGACGGCGCCACCCTGCGGCAGGTGCTGAACATGGCCAGCGGCGTGACCTTTGACGAGGATTACCTGGATTTCAATTCGGACATCAACCGCATGGGCCGCGTGCTGGCCCTGGGCGGCAGGATGGATGACTTCGCCGCCGGTCTGACAGAGACATTCGCCCCGCCCGGAGAGACCTGGCAATATGTCTCCATCGACACCCATGTGGTGGGAATGGTGGTGCGCGGCGCGACCAACCGCACAGTGGCCGACCTGCTCAGCGAAAAGATCATCCAGCCGCTGGGGCTGGAATACGCCCCCTATTACGTGAGTGACGGTGTCGGCACCGCCTTTGTGCTGGGCGGGCTGAACATCACCACAAGGGATTATGCCCGCTTTGGCCAGATGTTCGCCCAGCGCGGCACATGGCAGGGCCGACAGGTGGTGCCCGCCGACTGGGTCGACGCCTCGACCAGGGCCAGCGCGCCGGGTGGGGCGGGCTACGGCTATCAATGGTGGATACCTGATGGATCAGCCCCCGGCGAATACATGGCCCGCGGCGTCTACGGGCAATATATCTACATCGACACCGCGCGGCAGGTTGTCATCGTCACCACCGCCGCAGACCGCCAGTTCCGCGAACCGGGGGCAAACCAGCAGAATGTGGACATGTTCCGCGCCATCGCCCAGGAGATGTGAAGCCAGATGGAACCAGAAGACAGCATCAACGTGACGGGCGGACCCCTGGCCATTTGCGGCACCGACCCGGTGACCGGCTTTTTCCGCGACGGCCAGTGCAACACCTGTGCCGCCGATCAGGGCAGCCACACGGTCTGTGCCATGATGACCGCCGAATTTCTCGCCTATTCCAAATACGTCGGCAACGACCTGAGCACGCCCCGCCCCGAATACGGCTTTGCCGGGCTCAAACCCGGTGACCCCTGGTGCCTCTGCGCGGGCCGTTTCATGCAGGCCGCCGACGAAGGCTGCGCGCCGCAGGTCCACCTTGCCGCAACCCACCGCCGCGCGCTGGATATCGTGCCGCTGGAGGTGTTGCGCGCCCATGCCACCGAGACTGACTGAGGAGACCGCCGATGTTCGGCAATGACAAGCCCATCTGGCAATTCAACGGCCCCTGGGGCATCCCGGTACAGATCGGCGGCACCATCATCATCCTGCCGCTGATCTTCGTCTCCTTCAGCGGCGGTGCGATCCTTTATGACCTGATCTTTGTCGGGATGCTGATCGGCTCGATCCTGCTGCACGAACTGGGCCACGCCTGGGGCTGCCGGGTGCAGGGCGTGCCGGTGCGGCGCATCATGATCCACGGCGGCGGCGGGTTCTGCGAACGATCCCGCTCTGCCAGTTTCCGCGAGCAGGAGCTGATCGTGGCGATGGGACCCATCGTCAATCTGGTGATCTGGGCCGTGGCCTCGCTCATCGCGCCCTATTTCGCCTATGGGCTGGCCGCCTGGGCGATCTACTGGCTGGCGGTGATGAACCTGTTCCTGGCCCTGTTCAACCTGATGCCGGTACATCCGCTCGACGGCGGCAAGCTGTTCCAGCTTGTCCTGCTCCGCTTCCTGCCCGCCGCTACCGCCACAAGGATATCGGGTGCCGTCGGGCTGGTGATTGCCCTGCTCTGGCTGCCGGGGATGATCTGGCTCTATTTCAACGTCGGGCTGGTGCTGTTCTTCTTCCCGCCGATCCGGCACCACCTCGACATGTTCAGGGTCAGACAATCATGAGGCGTCTCGCCGCTCTTCTGGCGCTGCTGGTCTGCAGCGGCGCGGCTTTTGCACAAGGCGATCTGCGGCCCGGCGATGCCGCGCGGCTCGACCGCTTCGATGCCTCGGCCGGCAGCGCCCTGTTGCAGGCGCTCTCAGGCGGCGCGCCAGAGGATGTGGCGGCCCTGACCAAAGCATTGTCAGGCACGGCGCAAGTGGCCTTCGATGAAACCCTGGCAGGTGACTGGTCCTGCCGGACCATGAAACTGGGCGGGCTGTCGCCACTGCTGGTCTATACCGATTTCAAATGCCGCTTCACCCTCCGCCCGGACGGCAGCTTCGGTTTCGAGAAACTGACAGGCTCGCAACGCACCCGCGGCACGATCACCTTCCGCGAGGGGCGGGCGATCTATGCAGGCGTCGGCTATATCGCTGACGAAGACCCCGCCGATTACGCCGACCTGCCCGCCGATTTCACCTCCGACGGGCGCGTGCAGACCAATGTCGCGGTCTTCGAACGCGTCAGCCCCACCCGCGCAAGGCTGATGTTCCCCGCCCCCGCGGTGGAAAGTGACTTCGACATCCTCGAACTGACCAGATAGTCTCTTTTTGGCCAAAAATATCCCGAGAGCGCGAGAGCAGAGCTCTCGCATTCGCGTCTACGCGAATTCCCCCATCTCGAAGCCAAGCGCCTTGGCCACGGTAAAGATGTCCTTGTCGCCCCGCCCGCACATGTTCATGCAGATGATGTGATCCTTCGGCAGCTCCGGTGCGATCTTCATCACATGGGCCAGCGCATGGCTCGGCTCCAGCGCCGGGATGATCCCCTCCAGCTCACAGCACTTCTGGAAGGCCGCCAGCGCCTCGCGGTCGGTGATCGCGACATATTTGGCCCGCCCGATTTCATGCAGCCAGGCATGTTCCGGCCCGATGCCGGGATAATCCAGCCCGGCAGAGATCGAGAATCCTTCCAGGATCTGACCGTCCTCATCCTGCAGCAGGTAGGTGCGGTTGCCATGCAGCACACCGGGACGGCCGCCGGTCAGCGAGGCGCAATGCTCCATCTTCTCGTTCACGCCCTTGCCGCCGGCCTCGACCCCGATGATGTTCACACCCTTGTCGTCAAGGAAGGGATAGAACAGCCCCATCGCATTGGACCCGCCGCCGATCGCGGCAACCAGCGTATCGGGCAGACGGCCCTCGGCCTCTTCCATCTGGCCGCGCACCTCCTTGCCGATGATGGCCTGGAAATCGCGCACCATCGCCGGATAGGGGTGCGGCCCGGCCACGGTGCCGATGCAATAGAAGGTGTCGCGCACATTGGTCACCCAGTCGCGCAGCGCGTCGTTCATCGCATCCTTCAGCGTGCCACGGCCAGAGGTCACCGGCACCACTTCGGCGCCCAGCAGCTTCATCCGGAACACGTTGGGCGCCTGCCGCTCCACGTCATGGGCGCCCATGTAGACCACACATTGCAACCCGAACTTGGCGCAGACGGTGGCGGTGGCGACCCCGTGCTGGCCCGCGCCGGTTTCCGCGATGATGCGCTTCTTGCCCATGCGGCGGGCCAGGATGATCTGGCCCAGCACATTGTTGATCTTATGCGCGCCGGTATGGTTCAGCTCGTCGCGCTTCATATAGACCTTGGCGCCGCCCAACTCCTCGGTCAGCCGCTCGGCGAAATACAGCGGGCTCGGGCGGCCCACGTAATGTTTCCACAGGAAATCCATCTCGGCCCAGAAGCTCTCATCGGTCTTGGCGATCTCATATTGCTCTTCCAGCTCCAGGATCAGCGGCATCAGGGTTTCAGAAACGAAACGCCCGCCGAAATCGCCGAAACGGCCCTTTTCGTCGGGGCCGTTCATGAAGCTGTTGAATAGGTCGTTTGCCATGGGATGCTCCTGCGTCTGCGCGCAGCAGATGTAGCGCAGCGGCGCGGCGGGCGGAACCCCAAGACTTTTGCAAAAGTCTTGGCCATTTCCCTGCAGGGAAATGCCTCACTCGATCAGATGCAGAGGCTCACGATTGCAAAAGACGACATAGTCTTTCCCGTTGCGCACCGCACGAAAGCCGCGCCTGCGTATTTCATCCTCGAAGCGTGTACAGCCGGCGATCCGCACCACATCCCGCGCCGACCGGCGCACGACCCCGCCCCGCTGCGCCGCCTTGGAGGCGAACAGCTGGCCCAGCCAGCGATCTGGCGTCATATGCGGCGGCATGAAGGACATGCCCACAACCTGCCAAGACATGCTTGCCAAAGGGTTAACCGGCCCCGGACCCTGAAACCGCTATTCCAGGATCTTCAGCAGACGCTTCTTCAGCTTGTCCTCCACCTTGTCCTTCACCGCATCCTCGATGGACTGGCCCCCCTGGGGGCTCAGGTCCAGTTCCTCCGCCAGCTTCTGCTTCACCTGATCCTCGATCTTCGCCTTCTCCTCGGCAAAGTTCAGATCGACCGCCGCTTTCAGGTCGGGCCGGATCGACGGGTCCGCCCAGGGGCCGCTGATGCGCACCGGCACCGCCAGACCCCGGTCGCCGTTCACCCGCAGCGCTTTCGGCGTGACAGTGTAATCCAGCGTCTGCGCGCCCAGGTTCACCTGCCCCGCCCCGGTCGCGTTGAAATTCGGCAAGAGCAGCAACAGGTCGTCATTGCGCAGTACGCCCCCGTCCATGGTGAATTTCGCCCCCAGCGAATCGAACACCGTGGTGCCGCCCTTCACGTCGAAAGACCCCAGCAGCGCATCCAGGTCGATCCCCTCGATGGTGCCGCGCCCGACCTTGACCGCGCCCTTGCCCGACAGCGACCGCATGATCGCATCCACGCTCTGCCCGACACCCAGGAAAGACACCTCGGCATCGCCCTGCCCGCTGAACCGGGTCAGCCCGGCCAGATCACTCAGCAGCGGGTTCATCTGAACCCCCAGCGCCTGCACCGCGCCGCCCACCGACAGGCCGGAGCGGTTGTTGGCCACGAATTGCCCGGTCAGACGTCCGCCATAGGCCGCCACTTCGCGCATCTCGAAGACCATGCGCGAGCGGTCATTGGTCAGCAGGGTCCGCGAGGCCCCGAGCTTCAGCGCGCCCAGGTCGATGCTCTCTGCGCTCAGCGCAATCGCCCCGTTGAAGGCGGCAAGGCCGGAGGCATCAATCGGCGCCTTCGACCAGCCCGCGCCGCTGTCACCAGAACCACCGGACCCGGCACCCTCCGTACCGCCGGTCAGCCCCGAGAGGTCCAGCGCCCCGGCCGTCAGCTGCGCATTCACCTGCGGTGTGCCGTTCAGCCCCACATCCGCCGCACCGCGCAGGGTGTTGCCACCCAGATCCGCAACCAGCTCACGCAGGGACAACTGCCGTTCCGGCGTCAGCGTCAGCGCTGTCGTGACATTCAGGCGCTGGCCCAGCCCCTGCGGCAGCGCCACACCCGGCTGGCCCAGGGCGGCAAGGAAGGCTTGCGTGTCGCCTGTCTCAAGCGTGACCTTGCCCGCCACCGCCCCGTTCAACGCCGCACGCCCGTCAAGGCTGGCCTTGCCCGCCTGTGCCGTCAGTGTCGCCTTCACCGGCTGCACCTCTCCGGCCAGGAATTGCGAGAACGCGCCGATCCGTGCCGTCACCGTCACCGGCGCACCCGCCGGGCGCAGCACCGCGCGCAGATCGGCCGGGCCGCTGGCCTCGGGCCAATCCAGCGAAAGGTCCACCCCGGAATAAGACACCAGGTCCGCCCCTTCGGCATCGTAGATCAGCGTCGCGTCGGTGATGTTCAGCTTTTCGATGGTCACCGGCCGCGCCGCGCGCTCCGGCGAGGTTGCGGTTTCGATCTGCGCATCCCCGCTGGCATCGGTAAACTGCCAGCTGGCCCGCCCGTCCTTGCGGCTCTCCAGCCGGATGGTGGGGCTTTCCGCCTCGATGTTGGTGATCCTGATCTCGCCCCGCAGCAGCGCCATGGCATCCACGCCGATGGCCGCATTCGTGGTGCTCAGCATCGCACCTTCCTTGGCCCAGTCGGCATTGCCGACCTCAAGTTCGCCGGCCCTGACCCCAAGCACCGGCCAGAAGGTCATCGACACCCCGCCGCTGATGGTCACATCGCGCCCCGTCACCTTGCGCAGCTGATCCGCCGCAATCCCCGCGATCCGGTCGGCGGGCAGCATCAGCAGCCCCACCACCACCAGAACCACGATCAGCACCAATGTGCCGATGATCCGAACAATCCATTTCATAACCGCACTCCTCAAACCATGAGGCTTTCCCAGCCCCTTTGCATCCTCTATAGCGCAGATCATGAGCACAAACCCACCCGATCTTCGCCCCGATCTGGCCCCCCGCGCCCGGATCAGCGACCCCAGCCGCCCCGGCCAGCCGTCCATCGGCATGGTCAGCCTCGGCTGTCCCAAGGCGCTGGTGGATTCCGAACGCATCCTGACCCGCCTGCGCGCCGAAGGCTATGGCGTTTCGCCCGATTATGCCGGGGCCGATGCGGTGATCGTGAACACCTGCGGCTTCCTCGATTCGGCCAAGGCCGAAAGCCTTGAGGCCATTGGCGAGGCGCTGGCAGAGAACGGGCGGGTGATCGTCACCGGCTGCCTGGGGGCAGAGCCGGATTACATCCGCGAACACCACCCCCGCATCCTGGCAGTGACAGGCCCGCACCAATATGAACAGGTGCTGGATGCGGTCCATGCCGCCGTGCCGCCCTCGCCCGATCCCTTTGTCGACCTGCTGCCGGCGCAACAGGTCTCCCTGACCCCGCGCCACTACAGCTATCTCAAGATTTCAGAGGGCTGTAACCACAAGTGCAAGTTCTGCATCATCCCCGACATGCGCGGGCGGTTGCAATCGCGCCCGGCCCATGCGGTGCTGCGCGAGGCAGAGAAACTGGTCGCAAACGGCGTGAAGGAACTGCTGGTCATCAGCCAGGACACTTCCGCCTATGGCGTTGACATCAAACATGCCGAAGACCGGGGGCATCGCGCCCATATCACCGATCTGGCCCGTGATCTGGGGTCGCTTGGGGCCTGGGTACGGCTGCACTACGTCTATCCCTATCCGCATGTGCGCAACCTGATCCCGCTGATGGATGTGGTATCGGAATCAGGGGGTCTGGTGCTGCCCTATCTCGACATTCCGTTCCAGCACGCGCATCCGGATGTGCTCAAACGCATGGCCCGTCCCGCCGCCGCCGCTAAAACGCTCGACGAGATCGCCGCCTGGCGTGCGCAGTGCCCCGACATCACGCTGCGCTCCACCTTCATCGTGGGCTACCCCGGCGAGACGGAGGCGGAGTTCCAGACACTGCTCGACTGGCTGGACGAGGCGCAGCTCGACCGCGTCGGCTGTTTTCAATATGAGAATGTCGCGGGCGCGCGGTCCAACGACCTGCCGGACCATGTGGCACCTGAGGTCAAACAGGACCGCTGGGACCGTTTCATGGAAAAGGCGCAGGCGATTTCCGAGGCGAAGCTGGCCGCCAAGGTGGGCCGCAGGCTGGAGGTCATCGTGGACGAGATCGACGAAGACGCCGCGACCTGCCGCACCAGGGCCGATGCGCCCGAGATCGACGGCAACCTTTTCATCGACGAGGATTCTTCCGAACTGTCCGTGGGCGATATCGTCACGGTCGAGGTTGAGGAAGCGGGCGAATACGATCTTTGGGGCCGGGTTGTCCCCGCCTGATACCTGTCACACAGAAGATGCCGGTCACAAACAAATGCCGGCCCCGATTACCCGGGGCCGGCAGCTGACTTCTGTCACCGCTGTCTAGGCCGGTGCGGCGGTCTCAGCACTTCCCGAAGGATTGCTTGACCACCGTCACGCCGGCAACGGAAACGTTGACTTCGACCCCGGTGGGAATGCCGAAGGTCGTGCAGATGTGCAGGCAGGCCTGGGCCGCCGTGCCGTTCGGGATCACACTGGGGATCGGCAGGCAGATCTTGCCGATGCCAAGCGGCAGGCTGAGGCAGACCTTGCCGTTCTCCACCGTCACCTTGATACAGCCACCCGACAACTGCATGTGGGTGTTGCCGGTGATGTCCGATGTCGCGGACATCTTGGCCAGGTTGTTTTCACTGAAATGTGCGCGGGCCGATTCAATGGCCGCATTGATCTGGTCGTGGTCAAACTCATGATACGTCGTCATGTCAATTTCCCTTAAAAAATGTAGTTTGTTTAAAAATGCACTTAATACGTGCATCTCCTGCATATAAGCTGTCCGTCACCGGTCAAGGATTCTTTCTACCACAGATAGAAACGCACCCCTCCGGCAGGCTGCGGCGGAGCGGAACAACCACCTGCGCATCGGCGGGAAATGGCGCACATCTAGTTGAAAACCCTGACCTTACACCTACATCTAGCCTCAAGATGGGGGATCGCAGAAAGGAACACTTGCAAATGTTCCCCCTATGTTCTACATATTGAACAATACATCCTGCGAGGTACATGAAATGTCCCTACACACAGCCACCGCCGACCTCTTCGACAGCCAAAGGGCGCAGCCCGACCTGCCGCTGGATCAGCCGCTTCCCGCCACTGAAAAACAGATGAGCTATGCGCGCATCCTGTCCTCAAAATCCGGCGTCGCCCTGCCCAAGGGGATCGAACGCGACCGCACGGCACTCTCAAGCTGGATCGAGGCGCATAAGGCTGCGCCGCCTGCGGGCAGGTTCGCCAACTACCCGTCTTCCAAGCAGGTCGCCTTTGCCGAACGCATTGCACGGCTGAAACGCGGCAGCGTCCCGCCGGAGTGTTTCCGGGACAAGACGCTGATGTCGCGCTGGATCGACAGCAACAAGCCACGCTAGGGCAAGGCCCCGTACCGGCATATGCGCTGACGCCTTCGGCGTCGGCCAGGCTAAAATCATCCTCCGCGTCAGCGAAGCTGATATGACCCTCCGCGTCAGCGAAGCTGACGACAGGTCATCATGGAAAGTTTACGACGGCATGCTAGCCTGCGTTCATGGCCTATCCATATTCCAGATCTGAAACTTGGGCGGACGGCGCGGTGCATGTCGCGGGCCTCGTGCTGGCCATTCCCGCCTCTGTCCTGCTGCTGGTTGAGGCTGCGGGTTCGCAGCGGCTGACCACCGCAGCCGCCCTTTACGCGGGCTGCATGATCTTTGCCTTTGCGGCATCGGCCATCTACCACCTGTCGCCCATCGACCGGACCCGCCCGCTGCTGAACCGGATCGACCATGCGGCGATCTATTTCAAGATCGCTGGCACCTATACCCCCTTCGTTGCCCTGATCGGCAGCGGCTTTGCCTATGCGGTGCTGGGCATCGTCTGGGCACTGGCGCTTGTGGGCGCGGTGGCAAAACTGTGGTTCTGGGGCACCGACGGGCGCGGATCACTGGCACTCTACCTCCTGATGGGCTGGCTGGCCGTGCTGCTGTTCTGGCCCATGTGGCAGGTGCTGCCCCCGGCGGCGCTGTTCCTCGTCAGCGTGGGCGGCATCATCTATTCGGTGGGGGCCTGGGTCTTTGCCAAACCGGCATTCCGCTTCCAGAACGCGATCTGGCACAGTTTCGTGCTCAGTGCGTCAACCTGTTTCTTTGCCGCCGTGGCCATCGCCCTCCAGATAGGCTGACACACAGGTCTGGACGTGGCGAAACCGGTCGCCGCCCAGATGCTTGCCGCCATACCAGCGGGTCACGATGATCAGATGATCCTCCAGCCCCGCCCGTTCCAGCATCCGCAGGATCACCATGCCGGCCCCCGCCTCGCCATCGTCACCCTTCAGCGGGCCTGCCTCCGACAACAGCACACCCCAGGTGTTATGCGTGGCTTTGGCATAGGCCTTGTCCCGCTTCAGCTCTTTCAGAACGGCATCAACCCCGGCCCGGTCCCGCACCGCCGCGCCGGACACCGCGTATTTCGACCCCCGGTCCGTCAGGATGATCCCAAGCTTTCGGGTCATTTCCGGCCCGACGGTCAAAGTCCCGCGACGGTCCGCCGCACAACCTCGATGCGCGAAGCGTTCGGCGGATGCGTGCCCAGGAACTTGTCACCCGGATCGGGAATGCGGGTAAAGAACTCGGCCCCCCGCAAGGGATCATAGCCCGCCCGCGCGGTGATGATCGTGCCCAGCGCATCCGCCTCCAGCTCGAAATCCTTGGAATAGCGGCGCGCGCCCACCTCGGCCCCCAGCCGCTGCGCGTTCTGCACCGCCTCGGCGCTGCCGCCGCTCAGCGTCGCCAGCCCGGCAAAGATCACCGCCCCCGCCACCGCGTTCTGCTGCTGGCGGTTGATATGCCCCGCAATGTGATGCGCCGCCTCATGCCCCAGGACAAAGGCCAACTCATCGGCATTGCGGGCATCCGCGATCAGGCCGAGGGTGAAAAAGATCACCGGGCGGCCCTGTTTGTCCAGCGTCTGATAGGCGTTGGCGGGCTGATCCGGCCGGTCATCCACCGCGATGTTGAAATCACAGTTCACACCGCTGGTGCGCGCCCGGCATTCACGCTCCGCCACCGGCTCCACCGTCTTGATCACCTGGACAAAGCTGCGCGCGGCCTGACTGCTGCTGATCCGCGGCGCGCTGGCAGCGCCGCTGCCGGAAGGCGCCGGAACAGGCTCGACCGGCACCACGTCGCAGGCCGACAGCATGGCAACGGCGGCCAGAACAAGGGCTGTCTTCTTGATCATCGGGGGGTGGTCCTCTGGGCTTTTCGGTCGCTCCCGTTTTAGCACAGCCCGCGACAGGAGCCACCCCGATCACACCACTTTAACGCGACCTCTTGCAATGGGCCTCCGAAAGGACCAGTTTCGCCTCATGTTTACGATTGAACACGAATTCGACGCCAGTGTGATCACCCTGGTCGACGAAGGCAGCGCACCTCTGCGCGAGGATGTGACCGTACAGGCCTTCGATTCCGAGATCACATTCGAACAATGGGACCCGCGCACCGACCGGATCTCGAAAATCACGCTCTCGCCCGAGCAGCTGCGCGACCTCACCGCCGCGCTGAACCTGCCCGAAGGCATCTATCGAAGCACCCCGAAACCCTAGTATGGCGGAAACGAAATGCGCACCATTTCCCCATGCCTCCGGATCGCTTGCGATCCGGTTCGCACCCGACCCCGCCCCCCAGGGCGGGTGCGAAACTC
>NZ_QBFD01000022.1:131080-334157 GCF_003335585.1 Sulfitobacter sp. DFL-14
CCAGTTCAATTCAAAAAAGAAGCTTTCTGACGTTCCCGCCTCACATCGGCAACGCGCAGCCCCTCGCCGGTGCCCTGGCGCGGGTGGACAAGGGCGAAAACGTCAATTGCGGGCGCAATCGGCCAGCAGGGTTTCTTCCGAGCCGTCGGTGCCGTCGTGCCAGAGCAGCGTGGCAGTCTCGCCCTTGGTCCACCAGACGTAATGCGACCCGTCGGAGGGATAGCCATAGCGCGCGCCCGACGCGCTTTGCTCTGACTGGAGGTTGTACATGCCGCCCTCGACATGGAGGACAGCGATGCCTGGACCGGTCTCGTCGTTGACATAGACCACCGGCACCTCGACACCCCGCTCGCAGGTATAGCGCATCGCCTGCACCTGCATCTCTGCCCAAGCGCAGGCGGGCAGCAGAAGCGCCGCAATGCACAGCGCGGGGCGGATCACGCTGACTTTTCCTCGACTTCGGCGGCCAGCGCCTCTGCCCTTGCGGCCAGTTCCGCCAGCGTGTCCCTGACCGACTGCGGCACCACCGGCACCTCGACGCGCTCCGGCTCGATCTTGACATTGCGCAGCCCGGCGAGTTCCGCCTCGCGCTCGGCCAGTTCGGCCTTTACCTCGGCCATCCGGTCTTCGACGCTGGCGGTCTTGTCGGCCAGCAGCAGGCCCGCCATCAGCAGCATCCGCGCCTCGGGCATGCGCCCGACCTGATCGGAGAGCACCTGCGCCTCGTCGTCCAGCATCTTGGCGGCAGAATGCAGATAGCTTTCCTCGCCCTCCTGACAGGCGACCTCGAACTGGCGTCCGCCAATTGTGATTCGTACCTCTGGCATCAGGCGTCCTCCTCTGCTTCGTCGGTATCGGCGGTGGCGGCGGTGTCACCTGCGCTGTCCAGCAGCGGACCAAGCGCGGCAAGGATGGCGCTGCCTTCGGCCACATCGGCGGCGCGGGCTGCGCGCAGCCCTTCCAGTTCGGCCAGCATCGCCTTGTTGATCAGATGCGCATCCCCCACCCCTTCGGCGTTCGCCTCCTGCAAGGCGGCACAGGCATCGGTCAATTGCGCATTGGCGCGGCGGACGCGCTGCAGCTCGATATCGAGCTGGGCGATCCGGGCCTGCGATTCCTCGACCTGGGTGCGCAGCGTCGCGTTCTCGGATTCAGCCCGGGTTTTCAGGGCGCGCACCCGCTCGGTCAGCTGCGCGTTTGCGGTGCGCTCGTCCTCCAGCGCCTGCACCATTTCGGGGTCCGGCGCGCCCGCGTCCTTGCCCAAACCTTCAAGGCCGGCGGCAACCCGGTCCATGGCCGCGGTGATGCGGCGTTGCAGTTCATCTATGTCACTCATTCCCCGGTTCCTTCACGTCCTGTCTGTCACCGACCGTCACTGCCCCGGCAGAATTCCGGGCGAATCGCCCCTGCACAAGGATTTTTATTATCCTAACCAAAGGATCAGACAAATGCGCCCCCCTTTCAGATCAGCAACTTGACCGGCGAAGTTGATCCGCAAAGCAGCGCCCATGCCTGTTGCGCTTGAACTTTGCCCCTTGACTGCTATGCACAGGCGCAACCCTGACGCGCTATAAGGAAGCCTCCCTTGGATCTTGACGCCCTTGCCAAAGCACACCCGGACCATTGGTCCAAAGCCACCGCCATCCGCGCCCTGGCCCTGGATGCGGTCGCAGCCGCGAACTCCGGTCACTCCGGGATGCCGATGGGCATGGCCGATGTCGCCACCGTATTGTTCGAAAAGCATCTGAAATTCGACGCCGCCAACCCGCTGTGGCCCGACCGGGACCGGTTCATCCTGTCCGCCGGGCACGGGTCGATGCTGATCTATTCCCTGCTGCACCTGGTGGGCGACGCGCAATTCCCCATCGAAGAGCTGAAGAATTTCCGCCAGTTGGGCGCGCGCACAGCCGGGCACCCCGAGAATTTCCTTGCCGATGCGATCGAGACGACAACCGGACCGCTGGGTCAGGGCATCGCCAATTCCGTGGGCTTTGCCATGGCCGAGGAGATCCAGCGCGCCACCTATGGCCGCAAGATCGTCGATCACCACACCTATGTCATCGCGGGCGACGGCTGCCTGATGGAAGGTGTCAGCCAGGAGGCGATCACGCTGGCGGGGCGTCATAACCTGAGCAAGCTGATCGTGCTGTGGGACAACAACAACATTACCATCGACGGGCCTCTCTCCCTGTCCGACCGCACCGACCAGATCGGCCGGTTTACCGCCGCAGGATGGCATTGCATCGAGATTGACGGGCACAACCCCGAAGAGATCGACGCGGCCCTGACCGAGGCCCGCAAGTCCGACAAGCCCACGATGATCGCCTGCAAGACCCATATCGCCCTGGGCCATGCGGCGCAGGACACCTCGAAAGGCCATGGCGCGCTGACCGATGCGGGCCAGCTGGCCGATGCCAAGGCGGCCTATGGCTGGCCCTACGGGCCCTTCGAAATTCCTTCGGATGTGAAATCCGCCTGGGAGGCGATCGGAAAGCGCGGCGCAGACGAACGCCGCACCTGGGAGGAACGCTTTGACGCGATGTCGCGCAACAAGCGCGAGACCTTCAACCGCGCCCTGGCCCTGGACGCGCCGAAAAAGCTGAGCGCCACCATCAAGGCCTTCAAAAAGCAGATGTCGGAAGCCGCGCCCAAGCTGGCCACCCGCGCCTCTTCGGAAAAAGTGCTGGAAGTGATCAACCCGATCATGCCGGAAACCGTGGGCGGCTCTGCCGACCTGACAGGATCCAACAACACAAAGACGGGCGATCTGGGTGTCTTTGACACGGACAACCGCGGCGGGCGCTATGTCTATTGGGGCATCCGCGAACACGGCATGGCGGCGGCGATGAATGGCATGGCGCTGCACGGCGGCGTGCGGCCCTATGGCGGCACCTTCATGTGTTTCACCGATTACGCCCGCCCCTCCATGCGTCTGGCGGCACTGATGCAGATCCCGACCGTCTTTGTCATGACCCATGATTCCATCGGTCTGGGCGAGGACGGGCCGACCCACCAGCCGGTCGAACATCTGGCAATCAGCCGCGCGACCCCCAACACCTATGTCTTCCGCCCCGCCGACACGGTGGAGACGGCAGAGGCCTGGGAAATCGCGCTGACCTCCAAGAAGACGCCTTCGGTGCTGTCGCTGACCCGTCAGGGGCTGCCGACCGTGCGCAAGGACCACAAGAACAACAACTTGGTCGAAAAAGGCGCCTATGTGCTGGCCGAGGCCGAAGGCAAGCGTCAGGTGATCCTGATCGCCAGCGGCTCGGAGGTCAGCGTGGCACTTGAAGCGCGCGCGCTGTTGCAGGCCGAAGGCATCGGCGTGCGGGTGGTCTCCATGCCCTGCATGGAATTGTTTGCCGCCCAGGACGACGCCTATCGCAAGCGCATCCTGCCCGGTGGTGCCGTCCGTGTCGGCATCGAGGCCGGTGTGCGCCAGGGCTGGGACCAATGGCTGCTGGGCGAACGCGGCAAGTTCGGCAAGGCCGATTTCGTCGGCATGGACCGTTTCGGCGCCTCTGCCCCGGCTGAGGAATTGTTCGAGAAATTCGGCATCACCGCCCAGAACGTGGCGGCCAAGGCCAAGGCGCTGCTCTGAGCCTGCGGCCATCGAAAAGCAAACCGGCCATATCTGCCAGCCTTACAAGGCACAGGGTGGATATGGCCGGATGAGCAAACCTTCCCGGCGCAGCCGGGAGGTTGCTGTGCCGACCGGCGCGATGTTGGAACCGGCTGGCGCGGATGCTATGCGCATTCCATGAAATTCCTTGCACTCTCGGGCAGCGCCCGAAACCTGTCGACAAATACGGCGATGTTGCGGGCCGTGGCCGTGGCTGCCGACCCGGACCATGAAGTGCGCGTGTTCGACCGGATCGCTGACCTGCCGGTGTTCTCACCGGACCTGGAAGGCGGCCCCCTGCCCGAAGCGGTTCGCGACTTTGTCGCGCAGATCGCGGGCTGTGACGGGCTGATCCTCGCAAGCCCCGAATATGTCAGGGCAATTCCCGGCGGGTTGAAAAACGCCATAGACTGGCTTGTGTCGCGGGACGAGATCATCAACAAGCCCATCGTCCTGATGCATGCCTCGCACCGGGGCGAGGATGTGCTTGCACAGCTCCGGCTTGTCCTGGCCACGGTCAGCACGCGGTTTTGCGCGGACCTCTTCCTGCGGTTTGAGCTTATGAAGAACTCTCCGGCCGAGATTGAAAGCCATCTGAGCCAGCCGGCAAACCGCCGGGCAATTGGCGATTTCATCGAAGATTTCGCTGCCTTCTGCCGCCGGTAGTGCGCCCCCGGGCTGGGTCCCATCCCTTGCTTGGGCAAGTCTTTGCCCAGGATGGCCGGTTCCTGCCGATTTTACAAGAAGGGCTGGTTTATGCGGGGGTATGATCTACTTTAGGTAGTATTCGCACGCATTCGAACCGGATGTGAAACCCGCTGTTTCAAAAACCTCTAGACTGGGAGGATTGCCCATGCCCGTTACATATATGACGGTTGCCTTTGTGACCGGTGTTGTCGCCCTTGGCGGCATGGCTGGCGGTGTCGCGGCCTATGTGCTCAGCGGCAATCTGGCGCTGGCCGGATTGGCCGCACAGGTCGCCAGAGCGCGCCAGCGTTAGGCACCTGCCGCAGGGACCGGACGACAAGCTGCCAGATGCCGGGGCAACCCGGCGCGGGTGAGTGCGCAGGCGCTGGCCAAGCGGGGCGTTTGTGGATCAGGCTGCGGACCTACGCGCCACAGAGGTCCCCTGCACCCGGTCAGGCAGGCTTTTTCCCAAAGGGCAGTGCGCGCCACAGCGGTGTGATCAGTTTCTCACCCACCGGGATCAGCAGCAGGCCCAGCAACAGCCCGAACACACCATCCATCGCTGCCTTTGCCACCCATTCCGTACCCGCCTCGATCCCCGCAGGGACCTGATGCGCAACCGCGACAGCCGCGTCGTGGATCCAGTGGCCCAGCGTGCCGAACCCCAGTTCCTCAAGCCCGTGAATGATGATCGACCCGCCGACCCAGAGCATCGCGGCGGTGCCGACGATGGTCAGCAACCGCAGGAACCCCGGCATCCCCTTCACCAGGAGCCGCCCCAGCGCGCGGGTCAGCGAGAGCCGCCCGCGGTTGGCCATGGCCAGCCCCAGATCGTCCATCTTCACGATCAGACCCACCGCGCCATAGACGGCTACGGTGATCATCACGGCAACCACCGCCAGGGTCGCAGCTTCCATCCAGAAGCTGCCGGGCGGGATCGCGGCAAGGGCAATGGTCATGATCTCTGCCGACAGGATGAAATCGGTCTTGATGGCGCCCTGGGCCTTTTGCTCTTCCAGATGCGCGGGGTCCTCCACCACGCTCTCCTTGCCCGGGTAATCCTCATGCCCGGCAGAGAGGCCCATGGCATGGGCGACCTTTTCCGCCCCTTCGAAACACAGATAGGCCCCGCCCAGCATCAGCAGCGGCGAAATCGCCCAGGGTGCGAAGTTCGACAGGGCCAGACCGGCAGGCAGAAGGAACACCAGCTTGTTGCGCAGCGATCCCTTGGTGATGCGCCAGACCACCGGCAATTCGCGCGAGGCCTCGAACCCATGCAGGTATTTCGGCGTCACCGCCGCGTCGTCGATCACGGCCCCCGCCGCCTTGCTGCCCGCCTTGGCCGCCTGCCCGATCACATCGTCGACAGAGGCCGCCGCCACCTTGGCGATGGCCGCCACATCATCCAGCAATGCAATCAATCCGCTCATTTTGTGCCCCTTGTTGTTCTGGGACAGTTAGCCTGCCCGCCCCGCGCGGCAAATGCAAAGCTGCCATGCCTTTACCGCTAACACCAAGGTTTATCGCTAACAATCTGAATTCACGCGCGTTTGCCCCTTTCGCATCCGCAGCACAGCCCGCTATAGAGCGGCCAAAGCTGCACCCAGAGGATGACCAAATGACCATCAAAGTCGGTATCAACGGATTTGGCCGGATCGGCCGCTGCACCCTGAGCCATATCGCCGCCACCGGGCGCGACGACATCGAAGTGGTCAAGATCAACGCGACCGGCCCGCTGGAAACCGCAGCGCATCTGCTGAAATACGACTCTGTCCATGGCCGTTTCCCCGGTGAGATCACCATCGACGACGGTTATCTGAACCTGGGCCAGAACGATATCGAGGTGATGTCGACCTACAACCTCGAAGAGCTGGACTGGCACGGCTGCGACGTGGTGCTGGAATGCACCGGCAAGTTCAACGATGGCAACAAGGCCAATGTGCACCTGGAACAGGGTGCGAAACGGGTCCTGCTCTCGGCTCCGGGCAAGAACGTGGACAAGACCATTGTCTTCGGCGTCAACCACGACTCGCTGGTAAAGTCCGACCGGATGATCTCCAACGGGTCCTGCACCACCAACTGCCTGGCACCGATGGCCAAGGTCATGCATGACGCGGTGGGCATCGAAAGCGGGCTGATGACCACCATCCACAGCTATACCGGTGACCAGCCGACGCTGGACCGCCGCCACAAGGATCTGTACCGCGCGCGGGCCGCTGCCATGGCGCTGATCCCCACCTCGACCGGTGCGGCCAAGGCCCTGGGCGAGGTGCTGCCGGCCCTCAAGGGCAAGCTGGACGGCACCGCGATGCGGGTGCCGACGCCAAATGTCTCCGCCGTGGATCTGACCTTTCAGGCCTGCCGCGATGTCACGGTCGAAGAGATCAACCTGGCCGCCAAGACCGCCGCGGAAGGGTCGATGAAACGGGTGCTGGGCTATGACCCCGAGCAGAAAGTCTCCATCGACTTCAACCACACCGAGGAAAGCTGCATCTTCGCGCCGGATCAGACCATCGTGGTCGCAGGCCGGACCGTGCGGGTTCTGGGCTGGTACGACAACGAATGGGCGTTTTCGGTGCGGATGGCGGATGTGGCCGTGGCCATGGGCCAATTGGGCTGACGCTTGCGCGGGCGGCGCGGGGCTGTCATATCGGTCTGACCTGATGCACAAAGGCAGGCGCGCCCCCGTGACCAACCGTATCGCTATCTTCCTCGGCCTGATCCTGATCGCGGCCATCATTGCGGACACGATGATGTTCGGCAATGAACACCTGATCTATCTGGGCAAGAAACTGTTCGACCTGATCGAATGGATCGCCTTCTGGCGCTGACGCCGGGTATTTGCAAACCTCCCCTTTGCATTTTGCAAAATGCCGCCTGCCCCGCCGCTCCCACGATATTGTATCGGTACTTGTTTCTGCCCCCGCCCCCGTTGACTTGGCCTCTTGAGGGCGCAATCTAGGGGCATCTGGATTTGATCAAAAAGGTGTCGTGATGACCATCAGGCTGGGGATCAATGGGTTCGGCCGCATCGGGCGCAGCGTGTTGCGCAGCCTGATGAGCCAGGCGCCGGGGCGCTTCGAGGTGGTGGCGATCAACGATCTGGCTCCGCTGGAGACAGCCGCGCATCTGTTCGAATTCGATTCCGTGCATGGCATCTATCCCGGCACCGTGACCCTGGGCGAAGGCACCATGGATCTGGGCCGCGGCCCGATCCGTGTCACGGCAGAGCCCCGGCCCGAAAGGCTGAACTGGCAGGATGTGGACATCGCCCTGGAATGCACCGGCCATATGACCGATCCGGTCCGGGCCGAGGCGCATCTGCGCAACGGCGCGGGTCGCGTGCTGATCTCAGGGCCCGCCAAGGGCGAGGCAAAGACCGTGGTTTACGGCATCAACCATGACAGCCTGACCGTCGGGGACAGGGTGGTGTCAAATGGCTCCTGCACCACCAATTGCCTGGTGCCGATGGTGCATGTCCTCGATCAGGCCTTTGGCATCCGGCACGGCATGATGACCACGGTGCATTGCTATACCAATTCGCAGAACCTGACCGATGCCGCCCATGAGGACCTCTACCGCGCGCGGGCCGGTGCGCTGTCGATGGTGCCGACCTCGACCAGCGCCTCGCGGACGCTGGACCATGTGCTGCCGCATCTGGCGGGGCGGATCACCAGCCATGCCATCCGGGTGCCGACACCGGATGTGTCCTGCTGCGATCTGGTGGTGACGCTGGACAAGTCCACCACGGCAGAGGCGGTCAACGACGCCTTTCGCGCAGCGGCAGCGGAAGGTCCGCTCAGGGGTGTGCTGGGGGTGACCGACCGCAAGCTGGTCTCGACCGATTTCAGGGGCAACCCCCATTCCGCCGTCTTTGCCACCGACCAGACGCGGATTCAGGACGGCACCCTGCTGCGGGTGCTGGCCTGGTATGACAATGAATGGGCGTTTTCCAACCGGATGCTGGACACGGCAGGCGTGATCGCCAGCCGCATGTAAGCTCAGCCGAAGCGTTCCAGCAGTTTGGCATTGACGCTGGGGGTCACGAACTTGCTGACATCCCCGTCCAGGCGGGCGATTTCCTTGACCAGCTTGCTGGCAATCGCCTGATGCTGCGCCTCGGCCATCAGGAACACCGTCTCGATGGTGTCATCAAGCTGCCGGTTCATGCCGACCATCTGGTATTCATATTCAAAATCCGCCACCGCCCGCAGGCCCCGGATGATGATCTGCGCGCCCACGTCCCGCGCGCAGTTGATCAGCAGGTTCTCAAAGGGATGCACCGCAATCTCGACCCCGGTCTGCCGGCCCAGTTCGGCGCATTCTTCCTGGATCATCTCGACCCTTTCGTCCAGATCGAACAGCGGCCCCTTGTCGCGGTTGATGGCCACGCCGATCACCAGCTTGTCCACCAGCCGCGTCGCCCGGCGGATGATATCGATATGGCCCAATGTGATGGGGTCGAAGGTGCCGGGGTAAAGGCCAATGCGCATGGGACTTCCTGGATCTGGTCGTTTTCGCGCGCAAGCAAACATGCGCGCGCCTGAGGCGCAAGCGCTAGTGGCCCATAATCATGCCCTGCAGGGCATCTTTCTCCATCGAGAGTTCGGACAGGCGCGCCTTGACCACGTCGCCCAGCGAAATCAGCCCCACCAATGCGCCGTTTTCCAGCACCGGCATGTGACGGAACCTGCCATCTGTCATCTGCTGCAGGATCGCATCGGCGCGGTCGTCGCGGCTGCAGGTCACCAGTTTGGTTGTCATCAGCTTGTCCACGGTCATGCTCAGGCAGCCCGCGCCCTGATTGCCCAGTTCGCGCACGATATCACGCTCTGACAGGATGCCGATCGGGGTCTTGCCGTCCTTGGAGATCACCAATGTGCCGATCCGCTTCTCCGACAACATCCGCGCCGCCTCTGAAATCAGAAGGGTGGGCGCAGAGGTCACCACCGCATCATCGGATTTCGATTTGAGAATTTGCGACACCAGCATGGCGTTCCTCCTGTTTTGACGCACCCCGTAAGTCCAGCGTCACCAGAAAGCGTTTAGCTGTCAAGCTTTTGCCTCCAGCAGCGCCAGTTCTGAGCGGATCGCGGCACCAAAGAGGTCGGCAAAGCGGCTCAACCGGCGGTTGGACTGATCGTCGGCATGGCGGATCAGGTAGAACGACCGCTTCAGGCTGACCTCGGCGGTCAGGATGCGCTGCACCTCGGGCGCGAAGGGCAGCACGAAATCATGGACCACGCCGATGCCCCCGCCCCGCGCCACCATCTGCAACTGGACCGAGACGGAATTCGAGGCCAGCGCCACCCGCGTGAGGCCCAGTTCCGCAAGATAATCCAGTTCGCGGTCAAAGATCATGTCGGGAATATAGCCCACGATGCGGTGATGTTTCAGATCGGCCACCGAGGCCGGCACGCCCTGTGCGACAAGGTATTCGCCCGAGGCCGCCAGATGCAGGTGATAATCGCTGACCTTCTGCACGATCAGCCGCCCCGCCGTGGGTGCGGAGACGCCGATGGCCATATCAGCCTCGCGCCGCGACAGGTTGAAGACGCGCGGCAGGGCGACGATCTGGATGTCCAGCTCGGGATGGTCGCGCCCCAGCGCGGCGCAGACCTGCGGCAACAGAAAATTCGCCGCCCCGTCCGGCGCGCCGATGCGAATCTGCCCGGTCATCCGGTCGCTGGGCACCGCCACCCCGGCAGAGGCCAGACGCATCGCCTGTTCCACCGCCTCTGCCCGCTCCAGCAGCTGCGCCCCCGCTTCCGTCAGCGCATAGCCCTGCGGCGATTTCACGAACAGGCCAACCTCAAGCGTCTTTTCCAGCCGTGCCACCCGGCGGCCCAGCGTCGCCGGGTCGAGCCGCAGCACCTTGCCTGCGCCCGACAGGCTACGCTCCCGCGCGACGGCCAGGAACAGGCGGATGTCGTCCCAATTTTCCATGCGCGCGGCCCTTTCGCCTTCTGCTGCAGATCGCCTTGCAAAAATGCAAAACCATTTTGAAAACTTGCCTCTTTAACATGCCTTTTTGCAAGACTAATCTGCCGCCAACCCAAGGGAGATCCGCTATGCAAGAACTGACCCACTATCTGAACGGTGCCCATGTCAAAGGCACCTCCGGCCGTTTCGCCGATGTGATGAACCCTGCCACCGGCGAAGTTCAGGCGCGCGTACCGCTGGCCAATGGTGCCGAAATGGCCCAGGCCGTGGCCTATGCACAGGCCGCACAGCCCGCATGGGCGGCAACAAACCCGCAGCGCCGCGCACGGGTGCTGATGAAATTCGTGGCCCTGCTGAACCGCGACATGGACAAGCTGGCCGAGGCGCTGAGCCGCGAGCATGGCAAGACCCTGCCCGATGCCGCCGGTGACGTGCAGCGTGGCCTGGAAGTGGTGGAATACTGCATCGGCGCGCCGGAGCTGCTGAAAGGTGAATTCACCGACAGCGCGGGCCCCGGCATCGACATGTATTCCATGCGCCAGGCGCTTGGCGTGACGGCGGGCATCACCCCCTTCAACTTCCCCGCCATGATCCCGATGTGGATGTTCGCGCCTGCCATCGCCTGCGGCAATGCCTTCATCCTCAAACCCTCCGAACGTGACCCATCCGTGCCGCTGATGCTGGCCGAACTGATGGAAGAAGCGGGCCTGCCCAAGGGCATCCTGCAGGTCGTCAACGGCGACAAGGAAGCGGTGGACGCGATCCTGCACGATGAGGTGATCCAGTCGGTCGGCTTTGTCGGCTCCACCCCCATCGCGGAATACATCTATGCCACCGGCTGCGCCAACGGCAAACGGGTGCAATGCTTTGGCGGTGCCAAGAACCACATGATCATCATGCCCGACGCGGATATGGATCAGGCCGCCGATGCGCTGGTGGGCGCGGGCTTTGGCGCTGCGGGCGAACGCTGCATGGCGATTTCCGTGGCTGTGCCGGTGGGTGACGAAACCGCCGACCGCCTGATCGAGAAACTGGTGCCGCGCATCGAAAAGCTGAAAGTCGGCCCCTATACCGCCGGCAAGGATGTGGATTACGGCCCGGTCGTAACCGCCGCCGCCAAGGCCAACATCGAACGTCTGGTGCAGACCGGCATCGACCAGGGCGCGGAACTGGTTGTCGACGGGCGCGATTTCAAATTGCAGGGCTATGAGGACGGCTTTTTCGTCGGCCCCCACCTCTTTGACCGCGCGACCAAGGACATGGACATCTACAAGTACGAGATTTTCGGCCCCGTGCTGACCTGCGTGCGCGCCCAGACCTATGAGGAAGCGCTGGGTCTGGCGATGGACCATGAATATGGCAACGGCACCGCGATCTTTACCCGTGACGGCGACGCGGCGCGTGATTTTGCCAACCGGATCAACATCGGCATGGTGGGTGTCAACGTGCCGATCCCGGTGCCGCTGGCCTATCACACCTTCGGCGGCTGGAAGAAATCCGTCTTTGGCGATTTGAACCAGCACGGGCCGGATGCGTTCAAGTTCTACACACGCACCAAGACCGTGACCGCACGCTGGCCCTCGGGCATCAAGGAGGGTGGCGAATTCTCCATCCCTGTGATGGAGTAAACATCCACACCACCTGCAAGACCAAAGCGGGCCGCGGGGCGGCCCCTTTTGCCACCCGAACGGAGGAACGGATGCGCCTTTTCGCGAGGATTCTGCTGCTGAGCCTGCCCTGTGTGGCCCTTCTGGCGGGCCCGCCCGCCGCGCAGAACAGCCCGAGCATGACCATGAATGGCGTCACTTTCTCCGTCTCCGGCGGGCAGGAACAGATGCTCAACCCCATCGCGGGCGGGGTCGAGGTGGTGCTGGATGGCCGCCATATCCAGCTGACAGGCGCGCAGGTGATCGTGGACGGCGCATCTTACCCCACCAGCAGCGAGGCGCGCATCGACATCGACGCAAGCGCGGGGCTGCTGCGGATCAGCGCGGATGGGCGTCTGATCATGGAAGAGACCGAGATCGACAAACTGGCCCGCGCCGCCGAGGCGGGGGATACGCCGGCGATGAACAACCTCGCGATCCACCTGCTGACCGGGGCGCAGACCGATGTGGATGTGCCCCGCGCCATCGCCCTGCTGGAACGCGCTGCGGGATCGGGCCTTGCTGAATCCAAGCGCAACCTCGCCCGGCTCTATTACCAAGGCACCGCCGTGCCTGCCGACCTGCCCCGCGCCCGGGAACTTGCGCAACAAGCGGCCGACTTGGGCGACGGCCCCGGCCAGCGGCTGGTGGGCATCTTTCTGTCCGACGGGCTGCTGCAAGACCCCGATCCCGCCGCCGCGGCACAGTGGTTTGCCCTTGCGGCGGCCCAGGGCGATGCAGCGGCGCAGAACCACCTTGGCGAGGCCTATCGCGACGGCCTGGGGGTGGATGCGGATCTGACCCGGGCCGCGACCCTGTTCCGGCAGGCCACAACCGCCAAACACCAGGCCGGCACCTGCAACTACGCGCAGGCCCTCTGGGACGGGGCGGGCCTCCCCATGGACCGGGCAGCGGCCTATCAGACCGCCCTGCAACAGGCGCAGCTGGGCGGGCGGGCCTGCCAGTATCTGCTGGGCAGGGCCACTTATGACGGCGATGGCACCGCGCAGAACCGGCGCACGGCGGCGCAATGGTTCTGGGATGCGGCCAATGAAGGCCATGCAGCGGCCGCGCGGCGCCTGGGCGAGATGTACCGCGACGCGGACGGCCTGCCACACGACCTGTTTCAGGCCCGTCACTGGTTCGAAACCGCCGCCCGACTGGGAGACCCCTCTGCAGGGAATGCGCTGGCCGAAATTTCCGGTGACTGAGGCCGGAAATCGCTCGCAATATTTCTGCAAGGAATGGATATTAACAAGCGTTCAATAACGCGATTTGGGGAGGGTGCACGATGGACTTTGCACTGACAGAGGAACAAACAGCCATCTTCGATATGGCGCGTGATTTCGGCCAGGATCAGATCGCGCCCCATGCCCATGCCTGGGAAAAGGACGGCACCATTCCCCGGGACCTGTGGCCGCGCGTCGGTGAGCTGGGCTTTGGCGGTCTTTATGTCTCGGAAGAGGTTGGCGGTTCGGGGCTCTGCCGTCTGGACGCGACACTGGTGTTCGAGGCGCTTTCGATGGCCTGCCCCTCTGTCGCGGCCTTCCTGTCGATCCACAACATGTGCGCCAAGATGATCGACACATTCGGCAGCGACGAGCTGAAAGGCCGGGTGCTGCCCGATGTGGTCGCCATGAACACCGTGCTCAGCTATTGCCTGACCGAACCCGGCTCAGGCTCTGACGCTGCCGCGCTCAAGACCCGCGCGGAGCGCACCAACGAAGGCTACCGGCTGAACGGGAGCAAGGCCTTCATCTCCGGCGGCGGCTATTCAGATGCCTATGTGGTGATGGCACGCACCTCTGACGACGGGGCGGCGGGTGTCTCCACCCTGCTGGTCGAGGATGGGGCAAAGGGCCTCAGCTTTGGCGGGCTGGAGGACAAGATGGGCTGGCGCAGCCAACCCACGGCACAGGTCCAGTTCGACAATTGCGATGTTTCCTCTGCCAACCTTGTCGGGGAAGAGGGCAAGGGCTTCAAATATGCCATGGTGGGGCTGGATGGCGGCCGGTTGAACATCGCCGCCTGTTCGCTGGGCGCGGCGCAGACGGCGCTGAACAAGACCCTCGCCTATATGGGCGAGCGCAAGGCCTTTGGTCAGGCCATCGACCAGTTCCAGGGCTTGCAGTTCCGCCTTGCGGATATGGAGACCGAGCTTCAGGCCGCGCGCATCTTCCTGCGGCAGGCGGCGTGGAAGCTGGACAACAAGGCACCCGATGCGACTAAATTCTGCGCCATGGCCAAGAAATTCGTGACAGAGACGGGCAGCAAGGTGGTCGATCAATGCCTGCAGCTGCATGGCGGCTACGGTTATCTTGCGGATTACGGCATCGAAAAGCTGGTGCGCGATCTGCGGGTGCATCAGATCCTTGAAGGCACCAATGAAATCATGCGCGTGATCGTCGCCCGCGACATGCTGAAGAACCGCTGAGGCCCTGTCATGAGCGATATCGACATCCGCATCACGGGCCGCGCCGGGCGCATCACCTTGACCCGGCCCCAGGCGCTGAACGCCATGACCTATGACATGTGTCTGGCGATCGAGGCGGCGCTGGATGACTGGGCCGGGAATGACGCCGTGGCACTGGTGGTGATCGACGCCGAAGGCGAACGCGCGTTCTGTTCCGGCGGGGACATCGCCGAATTATACGAGACCGGGACCAGGGGTGACTACACCTACGGCCGCCGGTTCTGGGCCGATGAATACCGGCTGAACAACAAGATCTTCGGCTATGACAAGCCCGTCGTCTCGTTCCTGCAGGGGTTCACCATGGGCGGCGGGGTCGGCATCGGCTGCCACGGGTCGCACCGGGTTGTCGGGGAAAGCAGCCAGATCGCCATGCCCGAATGCGGCATCGGTCTGGTGCCCGACGTGGGCGGCACATTGATCCTTGCCCGCGCCCCCGGCAGGCTGGGCGAATACCTGGGCACCACGGCAACACGCATGGGGCCGGATGATGCGATATTTGCAGGGTTTGCAGATGTCTTTCTGCCGGAAGCATCCTGGCCGGAGATCATTGCAAAACTGGAAAATAGCGGCGATCCCTCTGAAATCAAAGGGGAAACACCGCCCCCCGGCAGCCTGCGCGACCAGCTTTCCGAGATCGACAGGCATTTTTCGGGCGCGGATCTGGAGGCGGTTCTGAACAGTTTGCAAACTGCGGATACCGGTTTTGCAAAGGACACATTGAAAAAACTCTCCCGTGTCTCGCCGCTCTCGGCGGCCTGCACGATTGAGATCATTCACCGCTTGCGCGACACTGGCCCCACAATGACAACCGCGCTGGATCTGGAATACCGCTTTACCTATCGCGCGATGGAAGACGGCGATTTCCTTGAAGGCATCCGCGCCGCGATCATCGACAAGGACCGCAATCCGCGCTGGCAACATGCCGAGGGCCATGTGCCCCCGGCGGCAATCTCTCACATGCTGCAACCGCTGGGTGCGGATGCGGTGAAACTCTGAAAGGACATTCTATGGCCGCACTCAAAATCGGATTCATCGGACTTGGCAACATGGGGGGGCCGATGGCGGCGAACCTTGCCAAGGCAGGCCATGCGGTCGCGGGGTATGACGTGGCCGGGACCACCGCCAAGGGCGTCACCGTCTCCGACAGCATCGCCAATGCCGTCACCGGCGCGGATGCGGTGATCACAATGCTGCCAAACGGCTCGATCCTGCGCCAGGTCGCGGCAGAGGCGATTGGCCATATGCGCGCGGGCGCGGTCTTCATCGACTGTTCGACCGTGGATGTGGAAAGCGCGAGGAACACCTCGGAAGCTGCTGAAAATGCGGGTCTTCTTGCGGTAGACGCGCCTGTGTCCGGAGGCGTCGGCGGGGCCGAAGGCGGCACGCTGACCTTCATGGCCGGCGGGTCCGAAGCGGCCTTTGCCGCAGCGCAACCGCTGTTCGAGATCATGGGCCAGAAGGCGGTGCATTGTGGTGCGGCGGGCGCGGGCCAGGCCGCCAAGATCTGCAACAACATGATCCTGGGTGCCACGATGATCGCCACCTGCGAGGCCTTTGCCCTGGCCGACAAGCTTGGCCTTGACCGTCAGCGCATGTTCGACGTGGTCAGCACCTCTTCGGGCTATTCCTGGTCGATGAACGCCTATTGCCCCGCGCCGGGGGTCGGGCCGAAATCGCCCGCCGACAACGGTTACAAACCCGGTTTTGCCGCGGAACTGATGGTCAAGGACCTTGGCCTGTCGCAACAAGCTGCCGAACTGGTGGATGCCGACACCCCGATGGGGGCGCGGGCGCTGGAAATCTACAAGACCTTTGTCGAGGAAGAAGACGGCAAGGGCCGCGATTTTTCCGCCATGCTGCCCCGTTTCGCAGCCCGTGGCCGCAACGGCTGATGCCCGCCAGCCCCGTCGGCGGCGCCACGCCGACGGGCAAGCCCGCCGGGGAACCTATCTGCCTTCTCATCGGTTGAATGCGTAAAGGTGACGTTTATTCGTCACCCAACCGGGAAGGAAACACATGCGATATCTGTTGACATCCGCCCTCTTGAGCGTCGGTCTGGCCAGTTCCCTGGCCGCCGCGCCGATTGCCGCAGGCCCTGTTACCGCCACCTCTGTCAACGCCCTGACCACCGCCGATCACAGCGCGCAACTCTGGCTGGCAAAGGACAATGGCAAGGGGCACGGCAAGGATGCAAAGGCCGAAAAGCCCGCCAAGGGCAACAAGGGCAACAAGGCCAAGGGCCATGGCAAGGACAAACAGGCCAGGGGCAAGGACAAGACAAGGGAAATTGCAAAGGGCAAGCCGGACAAACCCGGGAAAGCCCACAAGCAACAGGCCAGGAACGACAAGCCGGACAAGGCACTGAAAGCGGGCAAAGGCAAGCTGCGCGGCCCCGACTGGGACAAGCGGGCGGAAGAGGTCCTGCGCGTGAAGGCCCCTGCGGACCGCGACATGCTGACCCTGCTGGGTGGCGTTGCCCTTACGCTGGCCGGACCGCAACTGGTGGTCGCCGACACCCCGATCGAACAACTGATCACCTATCGCAACTGCCCCCCTGGCCTGGCCAAGAAGACCCCGGCCTGCGTGCCGCCCGGTCTTGCGAAACAAGGCGTGACCCAGGAGCAATGGCTCAGCTACGATGACGCGGAATACGACCGGCTCTGGCTGCGGCAGCGCGACGATTATTTGCGGCGCGGCCTGACCCCTTCGGAGAACTTGCTGCTGCAATCGGCGCAGATCGCGCGGCTTTTTGGTCTGGCCCCTGCCCCGAACGGCCAGCGCTATGCGCTGATCGACGGGATGCCGGTGCTGCTGGATCAGGAGGATTATACCGGCCTGCTGCTGATCAACGAATTGGCGCAGGTGGCCGATATCGGCAACGGGCTGAACGTGGCGCCCACCGCCGCGCTGACCCAATATGAACTCAGCCGTCTGTACCGCCTGCCCGCCCCCGGACCGGACGTCAATTATGCGGTGCTGAACGGCCAGGTGATCCGGCTGAGCGACAGCCAGTACGAGACGTTGCAACTGATCCGGATTGCCCGCGCGGTGCTGTGAACCGGATTGTCGCGGCCGCCGGGAGGGCGGCGCACCGGGGGTTTCACACCCCCGGGACCCCCGTGGTATATTTTCGGAACAATGAAGCCCGGGGTTATTCTGCCGCCACTTTCGCCCGCGCCTTGGTGAGCATCGGCTTGAGGTATTTGCCGGTGTAGCTTTCCGCCACTTCGGCCACTTCTTCCGGGGTGCCGGTGGCCACCACACGGCCACCGCCATCGCCGCCCTCGGGGCCGATGTCGATGATATGGTCGGCGGTTTTCACCACATCGAGATTATGTTCGATCACGATGACGGAATTGCCCTGATCGACCAGTTCATGCAGCACTTCCAGCAGTTTGCGCACATCTTCGAAATGCAGCCCCGTGGTTGGTTCATCCAGGATATAGAGCGTGCGCCCGGTCGAGCGTTTGCTGAGTTCCTTTGAGAGTTTCACCCGCTGCGCCTCGCCGCCCGAAAGCGTCGTCGCTTGCTGGCCCACCTTGATATAGCCCAGACCCACGCGCATCAGCGCGTCCATCTTTTCGCGGATCGACGGCACCGCCTGGAAGAACGCCTGGGCGTCTTCCACGGTCATGTCCAGCACATCGGCGATGCTCTTGCCCTTGAACCTGATCTCCAGCGTCTCGCGGTTGTAGCGCGCGCCCTTGCAGGTCTCGCATTCCACATAGACATCCGGCAGGAAGTGCATCTCGATCTTGATCACCCCGTCGCCCTGGCAGGCCTCGCAGCGGCCACCCTTGACGTTGAAGCTGAAGCGGCCCGGCTTGTAGCCGCGCGCCTTGGCTTCGGGCAGGCCTGCAAACCAGTCGCGGATCGGGGTGAAGGCCCCGGTGTAGGTTGCCGGGTTCGAGCGTGGTGTGCGGCCAATCGGGCGCTGGTCGATGTCGATGACCTTGTCGAGGTGCTCCAGCCCCTTGATGGTCTCGCAGGGGGCGGGCGTCTGGCGCGCGCCATTGAGGTTCATCGAGGCGGTCTTGAACAGGGTTTCGATGGTCAGCGTGGATTTGCCGCCGCCCGACACGCCGGTGACGCAGACAAATTGCCCCAGGGGGAAATCCACCGTGACATTCTGCAGGTTGTTGCCGCTCGCCTTGACCACCTGCACGTTCTTTTTCTTGCCCTTGCGGCGGGTTGCCGGGATCGGGATTTCGCGCTTGCCGGTCAGATATTGGCCGGTGATCGAATTGGGGTCTGCCGCCACCTGATCGGGCGTGCCATGGCTGACCACCTGTCCGCCGTGCACCCCGGCCCCCGGCCCGATGTCAAAGACATAATCCGCCTCGCGGATCGCTTCCTCGTCATGTTCCACCACGATCACGGTATTGCCCTGATCGCGCAGGTTCTTCAGCGTCTGCAAAAGCCGGTCATTGTCGCGCTGGTGCAGCCCGATGGAAGGTTCGTCAAGGACGTAGAGCACCCCGGTCAGGCCGGAGCCGATCTGGCTGGCAAGCCGGATGCGCTGGCTTTCGCCGCCCGACAAGGTGCCGCTGGAGCGCGCCAGTGTCAGGTATTCAAGCCCCACGTTATTGAGGAAACCCAGACGCTCGCGGATTTCCTTCAGGATGGCGCGGGCGATCTCGTTTTTCTGCTGCGTCAGCGCCGCCGGCACCGTGTTGCACCAGTCGAAGGCCTCGCGGATCGACATCTGCACCACCTGGCCTGCATGTTTCAGATCATCCGCCGGGCCGATCTTGACCGCCAGCGCCTCTGCCCGCAGGCGGTAGCCGCCGCAGGTGCCACAGGGGCGGTTGTTCTGATAGCGCTCGAATTCCTCGCGGATCCAGTTCGAATCCGTCTCGCGATAGCGGCGTTCCATGTTGGGGATCACCCCTTCGAAGACGCGCGTCACCTCATAGACGCGCCCGCCCTCGTCATAGCGGAACTTGATCTCTTCCTTGCCGGACCCATAGAGGAACACCTGCTGCACCTGCTCGGGCAGGTCTTTCCAGCGGGTCTGTTGGTTGAATTCGTAATGTTTCGCGATCGCCTCGATGGTCTGCTTGAAATAGGGGCTCTTGCCCTTGCGCCAGGGGGCCAGCGCGCCGTCATAGATCTTCAGGTTCTGGTCCGGCACCACCAGACGCTCGTCAAAGAACAGCTCAACCCCCAGCCCGTCGCAGGAGGGGCAGGCCCCGAAAGGCGCGTTGAAGGAAAACAGCCGCGGCTCGATTTCGGGAATGGTGAAACCGCTGACCGGACAGGCGAATTTCTCCGAAAACGTATGGCGCTCGGGCTCTCCCTCTGCCGGAGCAGTTTCCAGGATGGCGATGCCATCGGCCAGATCAAGCGCGGTGCGCAGGGAGTCTGCCAGCCGCGTCTCCAGCCCCTCGCGGACCACGATCCGGTCCACCACCACGTCGATGTCATGGCGGAACTTCTTGTCCAGCGTGGGCGGTTCGTCCAGCTCGTGGAACGCGCCGTCGACCTTGACCCGCTGGAAGCCCTGCTTGCGCAGCTCGATGAATTCCTTGCGGTATTCGCCCTTGCGGTCGCGCACGATCGGGGCCAGCAGATAGGCGCGGGTCCCCTCCTCCATGGTCATGATCCGGTCAACCATGTCCTGCACCTGCTGCGCCTCGATCGGCTTGCCGGTCTCCGGGGAGTAGGGCGTGCCGACCCGCGCAAACAGCAGGCGCATGTAGTCATAGATCTCCGTCACCGTGCCGACGGTGGAGCGCGGATTCTTGCTGGTTGTCTTCTGTTCGATGGAAATCGCCGGGGACAGCCCGCTGATGTGATCCACATCGGGCTTCTGCATCATGTCGAGGAACTGCCGCGCATAGGCGCTGAGCGATTCGACATAGCGGCGCTGCCCTTCGGCATAGATTGTGTCGAAGGCGAGCGAGGATTTCCCCGAGCCGGAAAGCCCGGTGATAACAACCAGTTGGTCGCGCGGAATATCCACGTCGATGTTCTTGAGATTGTGTTCGCGCGCGCCGCGCACTTCGATATTTTTCAGCTCAGCCATACAGCACCCCGTTTCCCGGTTTCTACATAGGCGCGGACGCGGGATTCTCCAATGATAAAATAAGAACTAAAGAAGAACATTCAGGCGGCGCGGCGCTGCCCCAGCCACAGGTGGACCAGCAGCCCGGCCAGGAAAGCGCCCCCCGCCAGCACCGGCAGCGCGGCATAGCCCAGCCAGATCAACCCGGCGGCCATCACCGGCGTGCCGATGGTATTGCCCAGGTTGCCCATCTGCGCCATCGCTCCGTTGGCCCGGGCCTGGGAAGCGGCGGTATCGTTCAATTGCGCCACGGCGGCAAAGCTGGCCCCCTGGATCAGCCCCATTGCAGCGGCCAGCGCCAGACAGGCCAGCGGCGCGCCCGGACTGGCCCAGAGCCAGAGTGCGGCGGCAAGCGATCCGGCGAATCCCAGTTCGACCACCCGCACCGCGGCGATCCGGCGCAGCAGCGCCACCCCGGCTGTCATCGACACCGCGATGCTGACCAGCGGCATGGCCCCCATGATCCAGCCGCGCAGCCCCGGATCCAGATAGGGCGGCAGAACCGTCAGGATGGAGACAAAGCTGAAGGTATAGAACAGCCAGCCCAGCCCCGCCGCGGATTGCTGCGGCGAACGGTAGATCGCCACATGGTCCCGCAGCACCCGCAACAGCGAAAACACCGGTTGCGGCCCCTCGTCCGGCAGGCGGCGCAGGCGCGACGACAGATAGAGCGCACAGCCCGCCATATAGGCGCCATGGGCGGCAAAGACCGCCTGCGGCCCATAGGCCAGCGCCAGCGGACGCCCCAGAACCGCCAGCACCGCAAAGGCCACGCCAAAGAATGTGCCCCAAAGGGTCAGGGTGAAGCCGCGGTCCTTTTCGGCGCTGATCTGCGCGATCAGCGTCGGGGCCGCCACGACAATCGCCAGATGCGAGGCGCCTTCGATCACCCGCGACACCAGCAACAGCGGCAGCGGCGGCAACAATGCCTGAAACAGCGACAGCACCGCCCCCAGCCACAGCGCCATCAGCAAGGCCCGGCGATAGCGGACCCGCGCCACCACCAGCCCGGCCACCACCCCCAGCAGGATGCCGACAAAGCCCACCAGCGACACGACAAAACCCAGCGACGCCCCGGCCGCAGGATAGACCCCCGGCAGCATGTCGAAAATCACCGAAACCTTGCCATATTGCGCCGCAGCGCCCAGCCCCGCGGCCCAGAGCGCCAGGACCAGCGCAAAAGACGTCTGTTTCGCTGCCATCTGCCCCTCGCCTCAGACCTTCTGCGCCAGCGCCCAGGAACAGATCGGCATCTCCGGGTCGTTCCTGATGTCGTCGGTCTCTGCGTCATATTCCGGCGGCCAGCGCGCTTCGAGGTTGCGCATCGCCACATGCCGGTTGCCCCATTGCTCCGCATGGATGGCATCGGGCGCGAAGCCGCCCTCGATCAGCAGATTCTTCAACCCCCGCGCGCTCCAGCGCGAATTGTCCTGCGGAGCCGCATGAAGCGGCACGAAAAACGGCACCGCAACCCAGAAATACCCGCCCGGGCGCAACATGCGATGGATATTGCGGGTGGCGGCATAGGGCCGGTCCAGATGTTCCCAGACCTGATTGGCAAGGATCAGGTCAAAGGTCAGCGGCACCCCCGCCGCATCGGTAAAGGGGTCACCGCAGACATCATAGTCGGGATAGCGGAACTGGCTGTAGGATTTGAAATCGAACCTTTTGCCCCATTTGCCTGATATCTCTGCACAATCCAGATCCGAGGGACCCAGGGCATTGATCATCCGGCGGCTGGCCGGCTGCATGACGACACGATTGAGACTTACCATGCCCTGCTTATGCCACCGGCCCTGCGGCCCGTCCATAACAAGAGTCTGGCACAACAAGAGTCGGGGCCGGGTCAAGGAGGCCGCAGGCCCCGCGCAGCGGCTTGTCCTGAGGCTCTGGACCCATTAATTCTATATGCTCAGTTTGACAGATTTTTTTCGCAGACCAGGAACATCTGCGCAAGAATAGTGGTTCTATTTCAAGCAGATGTGACGCAGGCTGCGGGAAAATCCGTCAAACCCGAAGGGCGGCGATTTCACTTCATTTCAACGCCTTGGGTCGCTTGCAAATAGAACCACTATTGGCAGCGCGCCCCAAACCATTGAAATTTCGTGAAATCACCGCTGAGTATATAGAATTAATGGGTCCAGAGCCTAAGGCGGTTCAGACTCTGGACACCATCGAAACAGGTCGTTCAGGACGCATCGCGCCCTGAACACCTTCTCAGCAGAAATTCAAACCCTTCAAACCGCGCAACATCTGCCCCGAGGGGCTCAGGCCCGAAACAAACACCCATAGATCGTGTCGCGCGCAGCGCGTCCTTCGGATCACACCGCGGCGGGCTCACATGTGGATCACACGCCCATAGGCATCCAGCACCGCCTCATGCATCATCTCGCTCAGGGTCGGATGCGGGAAGACCGTGTTCATCAGGTCTTCCTCGGTGGTCTCCAACTGGCGGCCCACCACATAGCCCTGGATCAGCTCGGTCACTTCCGCCCCCACCATATGCGCGCCCAGCAATTCGCCGGTCTTGGCGTCAAAGATGGTCTTGATCATGCCCGACTCCTCTCCCAGCGCGATGGCCTTGCCATTGCCGATGAAAGGGAAACGGCCGACCTTGATGTCAAAGCCCAGCTCCTTGGCCTTGGCTTCCGTATACCCCACCGATGCGACCTGCGGGTGGCAATAGGTGCAGCCCGCGATGCTTTCGGGTTTGACCGGATGCGGATGCCCGCCCGCGATCAGCTCGGCCACCATGACACCCTCATGGCTGGCCTTATGCGCCAGCCAGGGCGCCCCGGCGATGTCGCCGATGGCATAAAGCCCCTCGACCCCGGTGCGGCAATATTCATCGGTGACCACATGGGTGCGGTCCAGCTTCACGCCCAGGTCCTCCAGCCCCAGCCCCTCCACATTGCCGACGATGCCCACGGCGGAAATCACCGTGTCGAAATCGTGTTTCTCGATCTTGCCGCCCACCTCGATATGGGCGGTCACCTTGTCACCGGCCCGGTCCAGCTGCTTGACCATGGCCTTTTGCATGATCTTCATGCCCTGTTTCTCAAAGGCCTTCTTGGCAAAGGCGGAAATCTCCGCATCCTCCACCGGCAAGACGCGGTCCATGACCTCGACCACGGTCGTATCGGCCCCCAGGGTATTGTAGAAACTGGCAAATTCGATGCCGATGGCCCCGGACCCGATCACCAGCAGTTTTTTCGGCATATGTGCCGGCTGCAGCGCGTGCTTGTAGGTCCAGACCAGCTTGCCATCCGCCTCCAGCCCCGGCAGTTCGCGGGCCCGCGCGCCGGTGGCCAGCACGATGTTCTTGGCGGTCAGTTCTTCCGATCCCTTGTCGGTCTTGACCGTTACCTTGCCCTTGGCAGGCAATGTCGCCTCACCCATCACCACGGTAATCTTGTTCTTCTTCATCAGGTGGCCGATCCCGCCCGACAATTGCCCCGCCACCTTGCGCGAGCGTTTGACCACCGCGTCCAGATCGTATCCGATGCCCTCGGCCTTCAACCCGAATTCCTTGGCCCGGTGCATCAGGTGGAACACCTCGGAGGACCGCAGCAGCGCCTTGGTCGGGATGCAGCCCCAGTTCAGGCAGATGCCGCCCAGATGCTCGCGCTCGACAATCGCCACGGAAAGCCCCAGTTGCGCCCCCCGAATGGCGGCGACATAGCCGCCGGGCCCCGCACCGATCACGATAAGATCAAAGGATTTTGCAGCCATTCTCGAGGTCCTCGCAATGTGACAGACAGATATAGTTTACCGTTAAACCACTTTTTGATCTGTCACAACCGCGAGAACTGAAAGTCGTCAGGCGACGGCGGATTCTGCCTGCAATTCGCGCAAAGTCTGCCCGTAGCCGCCATCGCTGACATAGGCGATCTCGCAGCTGGTGCCGGCGCGCGACAGCGCCTCGTTGCGATAGGGGAACCGCCCGAACCGCCGGATCACCTCGCGGTGCGCACGCGCATGCAGCAGGTTGTTCTCGCGGGTTTCGGGCATGCGTTCGCACATCAGCCGCACACAGCGGTCCTGATCACACAGATTCTCGGAATGCATCAGCGGCATGTAGAAGAACTGTCGCGCCGGTTCGTCGATCTTCAGGTCCCAGCCCCGCTCGATCGCGGATTTCGCCGCCGCAAGTGCTGCACGGTCGCTGGCAAAGGCCCTGGCCTGACCCCGGAACATGTTCCGCGAGAACTGATCCATCAGGATGATGTAGGCCAATGCGCCCGAGGGATAGGTCAGCCAGAGCGAGAATTTGCCCTCGCAGGCCGCCTCCCATGTCGCCTCGAACCGGTCACGGATGGTGGCGTCCAGCGCGTCGCTGGCCTCGTACCAGCCCTTGGGGCCAACTTCGTCCAGCCAGAACGAAAGTACTTCATCAGGGCCTTGCATGGATCACACTCCTCAGCTTGCACGCAATCTTGCGACCTATGGCAAGATCATCCCACCTTATGAACATCTTAACCTCAACGGCGACTCACGATTTATATCAATTGCGACATGTTTGCCGCGTTCAACTGTTGTTTTCGTCATCCTGCTCGCTTTCGATGGCATATTCCTGCGCATATTCGACGGCGACAGCCGTGGCTGTGGGGTATATGGCGACATAGTTTCCGGTCTCGTCCACCGGTACGGCGGGACGGCGGGTGGCGCGGTAGGTGGCATAAACCGCCAGGATCACGAAGAGGACCGCCGTGAACAGATAAAACCCGCCCGGCCCCAGCGAGGTTCCCATCATCCAGCCGGTGATGATCGGCCCCAGGATGGCCCCCAGCCCGTTGATAAAGATCATCCCGCCCGAAGCTGCGGCCATGTCCTCATGTTCGAGGAAATCGTTGGTATGGGCGATCAGCAGCGAATAGAGCGGGTTCGACATGCCGCCCACGATGAAGGCGGAAATCAGCAGCAGCCAGAACACATCGCCCAGCATCATCCCCATGACCGAGCCTGCCGCCCCGATGGCAGAGGTGATGACGATCAGCGTGCGCCGGTCCATCCGGTCCGACACCCAGCCGATGGGATATTGCAGCACCACCGAGCCGACAAAGAAGGTCGCCACGAAGGTCGAGATCTGCGCCACGCTCAGCCCCGCCTCCGCGCCATAGACCGGGGCCATGCCGAACTGCGCCGAGAAGACGCCGCCCAGCAGGAACATGCCTATGCAGCCCAGCGGCGAAAACCGTGCCAACTCCCGCAGGCTCATGGGTTTGGTCGTATCGAAGGCCGGTGTCGGGCTGATCGTCAGCAGAATCGGCGTCACCGCCACGCTGACCAGCACCGAGGGGATTACGAAGAGCACATAGCCCGAAGGGTCCGCCGCCAGCAGCAGCGCCTGCGCCACGACGATGCCCAGCGTCTGCACGATCATATAGAGCGACAGCGCCTGCCCCCGGTTGGAATTGTCGGCGGCATTGTTCAGCCAGCTTTCCGCCGTCACATAGACCGCGGAAAAGCAGAACCCGATCAGAACCCGCCCGATCGCCCAGAGCGGGACCGCCGGAAAGGTCGGATAGAGAATCATCACCGCCGAGATCAGCGAGGCAAGTGCCGCAAAGACCCGCACATGCCCGACCCGGCGGATCATATGCGGCGCCAGCCGCGACCCGCCCAGAAAGCCCACGAAATAGGCTGACATGACAATGGACATCTCGAAGGTGGAAAAACCTTCAAGCGCGCCACGGATACCCAGCAGCGTGCCCTGCATCCCGTTGCCGACCATCAACAGGCACATGCCCAGCAAAAGCGCCCATGCGCTGGAAAGAACCTGTATCATCGCTGCGAATCCAATCTGCCGTTAGGCCCCTCCCTGAACCTCTTGGGCAGCGGCGTCACCCGGTTATACGACATTCAGGCGATTTTTTGCGAATCGTGTCACTGGTCGGGCCGGAATGGCCCTTGTTGTCGAATGTCGCACAACTCCGCCTCCTGGCGGCGAATTTTCTGAATCTTGTCAGTGGGTCGCGCCAGGCATTTCTGGCCCGGACCGGACCTTTGGCGCGGTATGGGGCGAGGTCTGGTGAGCCGACGAAGCTGCCGTCTGTCACTGGCACCCAGGCCCGGGACAAGCCGAAGGCGCCGGGCCATCGCCTGCCCGTGCCCCGGGTAGGCGATTTGGTGAGGCAGTCTGTGTCCCCGATGGGATTCATCATGGTTGAGAAATTAAGTGGCATGAACCAAGGTCAGCATCGCCCACCCCGGGCAGGCGCTGGCCCGGCTTGCGCTTCGCCTCCAAGGCTCAAGAAGACTCAATCCCGCCCTTCGCTGCAATTTTCGCGCATGACCGCCTGGCCCCTGCCCCGTCCGTCGGACGTTGCGCTGCGCTTTGGGTCAGCGATGTGACGCAAAAGTCGGTTTTGCCTGGCAACTGACACTTGTGTTACCTTTGACCCGGAATGAGCAAGCTGGAATCCCCGTAGGAGAAAAACCGGTATTCCTCGGCGATTGCATGATCATAGATGTCACGGATTGCCTGCGGCCCCATCAGCGCGGAGACCAGCATCATCAGGGTGGATTTCGGCAAATGGAAATTCGTCATCAGCGCATCCGCGACGTGAAAGCGAAAGCCCGGTGTGATGAAGATATCGGTATCCCCCTCCCAGGGCTTGATCTCCCCCTCCCGCGCCGCGGTCTCGATCAGCCGCAGGGCGGTTGTCCCCACCGGGATCACCCGGCCACCTGCCGCCTTTGTTGCGGCAATCTCCGATGCGGCCTCTGCGCTGACCTGTCCCCATTCGGCATGCATCTTGTGCCGGGTGATGTCATCCACCTTGACCGGCAGAAAGGTGCCCGCACCCACATGCAGCGTCACATGGGAAAAACTGACGCCCCTTTCCGCCAGGGCCTCCAGCAGCGGCGCGTCGAAATGCAGCGATGCGGTGGGGGCCGCGACCGCCCCCGCATGGCGCGCCCAGATGGTCTGGTAATCTGTCCGGTCGCGGGCATCTGCGGGACGTTTCGCGGCAATATAAGGCGGCAGCGGCATCGCCCCCGCCGCGTTCAGCGCCGCGTCGAAATCCGCGCCCTTGCAGTTGAAGCGCAGATGGCCCTGCCCCTCGGCCACCGCTTCCAGCGTCGCGTGAAGCTCCGGGCTGAAATCCACCCGCTCGCCCACCTTGAGCTTGCGCAGCGGTTTGATCAGCGTGGCCCATGTGCCATCGGCGCGCGGCTCCAGCAGGGTGGCCTCGATCCGGGCGGTGACCTGGCCCTGCGCCGATTGGCGCACCCGGACCCCGGACAGCCGCGCCGGGATCACGCGGGTATCGTTCAGCACCAGCCGGTCGCCGGGGCGCAGCCAGTCGGTCAGGTCGGTCACCCGGCAATCGTGCAGCGCGGCCCCATCGGCCACCAGCAGACGCGCCGAAGACCGCGGCACGGCGGGCCGGGTCGCGATCAATGCCTCGGGCAGGTCGAAATCGAAATCTGACAGTTTCATGGTGCGCCTTTTTCCGGGTCGTCTATCGCGTCTGACGAAATACCTGAAGCATCAGCTATCAGGTAACGCATTGAAATCTCTGATTTCAGGCAGCGTTACGTGATGCAGGTTTTCGCATGACGCTTTAGGTCGTGTTGACGTTCATCTTCGCCCACCCGTTTCAGTCCAAAATTGCTCAGTTCCAGGCAAGAGAGCGCGGAATAGCCAGCTATTTCAAGCTCTCTTTGCGCGCCCCGCCTTGAAATTGAAGCGCCAATACCCTGCCGCGCTACGCGCTCCGGGGACATTGGCGATGTGATTTACCTTATAGTAAAGGCGGGACGCTGTAACGCAGAAATGGGCAATTTTGGCGAAACCCCTTCGGGGCGCGGCGGATTTTGCCTCTGCCATCCCGGATGTTCGCTTCCAATGATCACATTGCTGCGTTCACATCAGGGCGCCAGCGGCAAAATCCGTCTCGCGCGGGTGGGCGATAATGAACGTCAGCACGACCTAGTATGGCGGAAACGAAATGCGCACCATTTCCCACTGCCCCCGGATCGCTTGCGATCCGGTTCGCACCCGACCCCGCCCCCCAGGGCGGGTGCGAAACTCCAACCTCGCAAGATGCTGCGAACTATGGAAAAAGTGAAAATGTCTCGCCAAATGGTGGGCCGCCCTCGGTGCCGGGTGCGAACCTGCCGTTGAGAGCTGCATTCAATGAACCGAACTTTGAGTCCGGGTGACTAGGGCCTGTGGACATTCATTTTCGACCACCCGCGCGAGTCGGATTTTGCCGCTGGCGCCCTGATGTGAGCGCAGCAATGTGATCATTGGAAGCGAACATCCGGGATGGCGGAGCCAAAATCCGCCGCGCCCCGCAGGGGTTTCGCCAAAATTGCCCATTTCTGCGTTACAGCGTTCCGCCTTTACTATAAGGTAAATCACATCGCCAATGTCCCGGGAGCGCGTAGCGCGGCAGGGTATTGGCGCTTCAATTTCAAGGCGGGGCGCGCAAAGAGAGCTTGAAATAGCTGGCTATTCCTGCGCTCTCTTGCCTGGAACTGAGCAATTTTGAACTGAAACGGGTGGGCGAAAATGAACGTCCACAGACCCTAGGAAGACAGCATGGCCACCGGCACCAACATCAAGACCTATTTCAACGGCCAGTGGCATGACGGCGACCGCATGATCATGAACGCGGCGGACCATGGCGCCTGGCTGGGCACCACCGTATTCGACGGCGCGCGGCTGTTCGACGGGATGTCGCCCGACCTCGACAAGCACTGCGCCCGCATCAACCGCTCTGCCGCTGCGCTGATGATCACCCCCACGGTGGAACCCGACACGATGGTCGCGCTGATCCGCGAAGGCCTGGAAAGCTATGGCAAGGACCAGTCGGTCTATATCCGGCCGATGTACTGGGCGCTGGAAGGCGACGACCTGGGCGTCGTGCCGCGCGCCGGTTCCACCGGCTTTGCCATCTCGCTTGAGGAAATTCCGATGGCCCCGCCGGAAGCGGCCACAACCCTCACCCGCACCCGGTTCCGCCGCCCCGTGCTGGAGGACAATGTGGTCAACGCCAAGGCGGGCTGTCTTTACCCCAACAATGCCCGGATGCTGAACGAGGCGCGCTCAAAAGGCTTTGGCAACGCGCTGGTCGCGGATGCGATGGGCAATGTCGCGGAAACCGCGACCGCCAATATCTTCATGGTCAGGGACGGCGAGGTCTTCACCCCCATCCCCAACGGCACCTTCCTGGCCGGGATCACCCGCGCGCGGCACATCTCCAACCTCAGGGCCGATGGCCTGAAAGTGCATGAAACCGTGCTGTCGTTCGAGGATTTCCATGCCGCCGACGAGGTATTCCTCTCGGGCAACATGATGAAGGTCACGCCGGTCAGCGCCTTCGATGACACCACCTATGAAATCGGCCCCAACGCCAACCCGGTCACCCGGCGCGCGCGGGCGCTGTATTGGGATTGGGCCGCGTCGCAGGCCTAGGCTGACAGGCACGATCCGTTGCGACATGCCACAGTTTGCGATTGCCCTGTTCTGCCCCAGGGGTCATGATCGCGCCTGTAAGGGAGACCCAGATGCGCAAGTTCCTCGTGGTGCTGGACGACAGCACCGAATGCCTTAACGCGATGCGTTTCGCGGCGTTGCGCGCCGCGCGCACAGGTGGCGGCGTGACCGTTCTGGCGGTGATTCCGCCGGACGAGTTCAACCATTGGATCGGCGTGGGCGACATCATGCGTCAGGAAGCCCGCGAGCGGATTGAGGTCCATTTCGAGGTCTTTGCCAAATGGATGCGTGACAAGCAGGGCGTGGACCCTGACCTGGTCATCCGCGAGGGCGAGCCGACGGATGAGATCATCGCCCATATCGCCGAGGATTCCGACATCGGCGTCCTGGTCCTCGGGGCCTCTGCGGACAAGAAAAAGGGGCCCGGACCGCTGGTGACCCAGATGTCGCGCTCGGCGGGGTCACTGCCGGTGCCGGTCACCATCGTCCCCGGCGACATGAGCAAGGAGCGGCTTGAAGCGATCAGCTGAGCCGCCCCTTTTCGCGATCAGGCCGCCGAACGCGCCTTGGTGGCGGCAGGGGGCCGATTGAGGTTCTGGCCCCTTGGTGCTGCGGGGCGTCTTGCGCTGCGCAACATCACAGGCCCGATCAACGCCGCCAGCGCCATCAGCGCCAGGGCGACAAGCGCCGCTTCGAGGCTGAAGCTCTCCACCGCCCTGCCCGGCGCAAGGGCTGCCCTGACAAACAGGCCCAGGCTGAGCGGGCCAAGCATGGTCAGCACTACACAGGTCAACATGCTGAGCCCCGGCAGACGGGTCCAGCGGGCCGGTTCCGCACGCCGATGCGCGCTGTAGGCCCAGCAATACATCAAGACCGTCACGCTTGCCGCGCTCAGGCCCAGAACAATGTCCATTTCCTTCTCCATGAAAAGGGACAGTGCAGTGCGGGCGTGTCCGCGACTCATGTCCCGATGGGCATGGAAATACGCCTGTCCGGAGGGAACTCAAAACACTATTTCAGCGCCGCCCGCCCCCTGGTCGCACCGCCCGCCGGGGCGGGGCACCCGATTTAGAATCATTCCAGACATCTTGACTTGGCGGCCCTCAACCCGCATATCTATGATAACCAGAGATAGGGGAAAACCATGTTTATCCAGACCGAATCCACGCCGAACCCCGCGACGCTGAAATTCCTGCCGGGCCAGTCCGTGCTTGAGATGGGCACAGCCGATTTCCCCACAGCGGATACGGCGCAGACCTCGCCGCTGGCAACACGGCTTTTTGCGGTCGACGGGGTGACCGGCGTCTTTTTCGGCACCGACTTCGTGACCGTGACAAAGGCGGACGCGGTGGAATGGGACCATGTGAAACCCGCCCTGCTCGGCGCGATCATGGAACATTACCAATCCGGTGAAAGCGTCATGGCCGAGGATCACAAGGCCACCTCCGGCCATGCCGATCACACTGGCGAAGACGGCGAAATCGTCGGCCAGATCAAAGAGTTGCTGGACAGCCGCGTGCGCCCTGCCGTGGCGCAGGACGGCGGCGACATCACCTTCCACGGCTTCGACCGGGGCGTGGTCTACCTGCACATGCAGGGCGCCTGCGCGGGCTGCCCCTCCTCCACCCTGACCCTCAAGATGGGGATCGAGAACCTGCTGCGCCACTACATCCCCGAAGTGACAGAGGTGCGTCCGGTTGCCTGACAACCACGGCGCAGGGCCTTTGGTACTGGCATTCGACACATCGGCCGCGCATTGCGCGGCCGCTTTGCTGTCGGGTGACCGGATCCTCGCCTCGGTGCATGAGGACATGGCCAAGGGCCAGGCAGAGCGCCTGATGGACCTCTGCGCCGGGGTGCTGGAAAGCGCCAACAAAAGCTACAGCGATCTGGACGCCATCGGCGTGGGCATCGGGCCGGGCAATTTCACCGGCATCCGCATCGGCGTTTCCGCAGCGCGGGGCCTTGCGCTGGGTCTGGGCATTCCCGCCGTCGGCGTGTCGAACTTTGACGCCCTGCGCCATGGCACAAGTGGCCCCTGCGCCTGCGCCGTCGATGCACGGCGCGGGCAGGTCTATCTGCAAGGTTTTGAAAACCCGTCACTTTCTCAGACCCCGGCACTGTTCGACAGCACCGCATTGCCCGCATTCGACGGCCCGCTGATCGGCGCGGGTGGCCAGCCCCCGATCCACCCGGTGGCCGAGGCCATCGCCCATCTTGCGGCCCGCCGCCATGCCACCACCACGCAACGGCCCGCGCCCCTGTACCTGCGGCCTGCCGATGCCGCCCCGGCCCGCGACGCCCCGCCGACCGTCCTGCCATGACCCCGGCACGGCTGGCAGAATTGCACGCGGCGGCCTTTACCCATGAGCGCCCCTGGTCCGCCCCTGAAATGGCCAGCCTGCTGGACAGCCCGCATGTCACCCTGCTGCCCCATCCGCATGGCTTTGCCCTGACCCGGCTGATCCTGGACGAGGCCGAATTGCTGACCCTGGCGGTGGACCCCGCACACCAGCGCCAGGGCATCGGGGACAGCCTGATGCAAAGCTGGCTCGACCGGCTTGAAACCCGCGCCGCCACCGCCTTTCTTGAGGTTGCCGCCGACAACACCCCGGCCCGCACGCTCTATCAGCGCCACGGCTTTGCGGTGATCAGCACGCGCCCGGGATATTACCGCCGCACCCCCGGCCCGAATGCCGACGCCCTGATCATGCAGCGCTACCTTCCGTGCGGTAAGCTCCGCGATTAAGCCCCAATGGTCACAGAAAGCTGTTGACCCTCCCCCCTGCCTGCGCCCTAAATTGATCCTGATCATCTGATCTTGGGCAGGGTGCCGCAAGCGCCCCGCCCCAACATGAAAAACTGGGAGACTGATATGACCCTTATGACCAAATTCATGGGTGCCGTCGCCGCCACCGCGCTTTGCGCCGGTGCCGCACTGGCCGAACCCGCACTGATCTTTGACCTTGGCGGCAAATTCGACAAAAGCTTCAACGAAGCCGCTTTTGGCGGTGCGCAGCGCTGGGCCGAGGAAACCGGCGGCACCTTCCGCGAAATCGAACTGCAATCCGAAGCGCAGCGCGAACAGGCCCTGCGCCGTTTCGCCGAAGCGGGCAACAATCCCATCGTGATGACCGGCTTTGCCTTTGGTGACGTGCTCAGCCAGGTCGCGCCCGATTACCCCGAAACCGATTTCGCGATCATCGACATGGTGGTGGATCAACCCAACGTCCGCTCCGTCGTGTTCAACGAACACGAAGGGTCCTATCTGGTCGGCATGATGGCGGCCATGGCCTCCGAATCGAACACCGTCGGCTTCATCGGCGGCATGGACATCCCGCTGATCCGCAAGTTCGCCTGCGGCTATGCACAGGGCGTCAAGGCGGCCAATCCGGATGCAACAGTCGTTGCCAACATGACCGGCACCACACCCGCCGCCTGGAACGACCCGGTGAAAGGCTCCGAACTGACCAAGGCGCAGATCTCACAGGGTGCTGATGTGGTCTATGCCGCTGCCGGCGGCACCGGCGTGGGCGTTCTCCAGACCGCTGCCGACGAGGGGATCCTCTCCATCGGTGTGGACAGCAACCAGAACCACCTGCACCCCGGCAAGGTCCTGACCTCCATGCTCAAGCGCGTCGACAACGCGGTCTACCAGGCCTTCACCGACGGCCCCGGCATGGAAAAGGGCTTTAACGTCATGGGCGTTGCCAATGGCGGCATCGGCTATGCGATGGACGAAAACAACGCCGACCTGGTGACCGAAGAGATGCAGACCGCCGTGGACGCAGCAGCGGCACAAATTGCGGACGGCTCGCTTCAGGTCCACGACTACATGTCCGACGACACCTGCCCCGCGCTGGACTTCTAAGCGCATGGAAGCGGACAAGAACACGGGGCAGCCGGAGACGGCTGCCCCGGCCATCGAGCTGAAGGGCATTTCCAAGGCTTTCGGCCCGGTCCAGGCAAACAAGGACATTTCCATCCGCGTGATGCCCGGCACGATCCACGGCATCATCGGCGAAAACGGCGCGGGCAAATCCACGCTGATGTCGATTCTCTACGGCTTCTACAAGGCTGACAGGGGCGAAATCTTCATCTCCGGCCGCAAAGCCAATATCACCGACAGCCAGGCGGCCATTGCCAGCGGCATCGGCATGGTGTTCCAGCACTTCAAACTGGTTGAAAATTTTACCGTCCTCGAAAACATCATTCTCGGGGCCGAAGACGGGCGCATGCTCAAACCCTCGCTGGCCAAGGCGCGCCGCGCGCTGGTGGAACTGGCGGCGGATTACGGGCTGAACGTGGACCCGGACGCCCGCATCGAAGACATCGGCGTCGGCATGCAGCAGCGGGTGGAAATCCTCAAGGCGCTCTACCGGCAGGCCGATATCCTGATCCTGGACGAACCCACCGGCGTGCTGACCCCGGCAGAGGCGGATCAGCTGTTCCGCATCCTCGCCCGCCTGCGCGAAGAGGGCAAGACGATCATCCTGATCACCCACAAGCTGCGCGAGATCATGGAGATCACCGATACCGTCAGCGTCATGCGGCGTGGCGAAATGACCGCCACAGTCAAGACCGCGGAAACCTCCCCCGCTGAACTGGCCGAACTGATGGTGGGCCGCAAGGTCCTGTTGCGGGTGGATAAAACCCCCGCCACACCGGGCGATGTCGTGCTGGATGTGCAGGGTCTGCGGGTCATCGACGAACACAAGGTGGAACGCCTGCGCGGCATCGACCTGCAGGTCCGCGCCGGAGAGATCGTCGGCATCGCCGGCGTCGCGGGCAACGGGCAATCGGAACTGCTCGAAGTGCTGGGCGGCATGCAGACCGGTCAGGGCAAGGTCATGCTGAACGGCCAGCCGCTGGACCTGTCGGGCCGCCAGTCCGATGGCAAGACCCGGCGCAGGAACGGCATCGCCCATGTGCCCGAGGACCGCCAGCGCGAAGGGCTGATCATGGATTTCCAGGCCTGGGAAAACACCGCCTTCGGCTATCACGACGATCCCGCCTACAGAAGTGGCATCCTGATGAACAACGCCGCAATCCGCGCGGATACCGCCGCGAAAATGGAACGCTTCGACGTGCGCCCCCCGAACCCGCGGCTGGCGGCCAAGAATTTCTCCGGCGGCAACCAGCAAAAGGTCGTGCTCGCCCGCGAGATTGAGCGGAACCCAGACCTGCTGCTGATCGGCCAGCCCACTCGCGGCGTGGACATCGGCGCCATCGAATTCATCCACCAACAGGTCGTCGCCCTGCGCGATCAGGGCAAGGCGATCCTGCTGGTCTCGGTCGAGCTTGAGGAAATCCTGGCCCTGTCCGACCGCATCGCGGTGATGTTCGACGGCCGCATCATGGGCGAACGCCTGCCGGAAGAGACCAACGAAAAGGAACTGGGCCTGCTGATGGCCGGCATCACTGACACCGAACACGAACATTCCGTGGAAGAGATCGAAGCCAACCTCGCCCATGTCCACGCTGCGGAAAAGGGAATCTGACATGGACGTGATGCCAAAATGGGCCGAAGTGGTCCTTGTCCCGCTGATCTCGCTCCTGCTGGCGGCGATCATCTCGGCGCTGGTGATCCTGGCCATCGGAGAAGACCCCGTGGCGGCGACCAAGCTGATGGTCGAAGGGGCCGTGGGCTCCGTGCGCGGCTGGGGCTATACGCTTTATTACGCGACGAATTTCATCTTTACCGGGCTTGCGGTTGCCGTGGCCTTCCATGCGCGGCTGTTCAACATCGGCGGCGAGGGTCAGGCGATGCTGGGCGGTCTTGGCGTGGCGCTGGCGCTGCTGTTCATCCCCTGGCCGCACTGGACCATCGGTCTGATTGCCGCCTCGCTGGGGGCTGCGGTCTTTGGGGCCGCATGGGCCTTCATTCCCGCCTACCTGCAGGCCAAACGCGGAAGCCATATCGTGATCACCACGATCATGTTCAACTTCATCGCCTCCGCCCTGCTGATCTATCTGCTGAACGAATTCCTCAAGCCCGTGGGCCAGGCCGACCCGTCCAGCGCACGCTTTGCGCCTCACCTTGACCTGCCGACGCTGAACTCCGTGCTGACCGGCATGGGCATCAAGGCCTCCAAGGACGACAGCGTGAACGTCACCTTCCTGATCGCCCTGGCCAGCGCCGTGGCGGTCTGGGTGCTGATGTGGCGCACCAGGCTGGGCTATGAGATCCGCGCCTTCGGCCATTCGGAATCGGCGGCGAAATACGCGGGCATCAACCCGGTGCGCATCACCGTGATCACCATGCTGATCTCGGGCGGGCTGGCCGGGCTGATGGGGGTGAACACCGTCATGGGCGAAAGCGAAAAACTGCTGCTGAACTCGACCGAAGGAGCAGGCTTCATCGGCATCGCCGTGGCGCTGATGGGGCGCAGCCACCCGGTGGGCGTGGTGATCGCCGCGATCCTCTTTGGCTTTCTCTACCAGGGCGGGGCGGAACTCGCGCTCTGGACCAGCATCCCGCGCGAATTGATCGTGGTGATCCAGGCGCTGGTGATCCTGTTCACCGGGGCGCTGGACAACATGGTGCGGATGCCGCTTGAACGCATGTTCCTCGCCGCCCGCCTGCGCCGCGCGCCCGGCCCCGAACGCAAACCGGCGGAGCCTGCGAAATAATGGATTACACCACCCTCATCCAACTGCTCGATTCCACCGTGCGCTTTGCCACGCCGCTGCTGCTGGCCTGCCTTGCGGGCCTGTTCAGCGAACGCGCGGGCATCTTCGACATCGGGCTGGAAGGCAAGATGCTGGCCGCCGCCTTCTTTACGGCCGCCGTGGCCTACCTGACCGGCTCGGCCTGGGTCGGGCTGCTGGGCGGCATCGCCGCCTCGCTGGTGCTTGCGGCGATCCACGGGGTTGCCTCCATCACCTTCCGGGGCAACCAGTTGATCTCGGGCGTGGCGATCAATCTGCTGGCCGCGGGCATGACGGTGCTGGTCGCACAGAACTGGTTCCGCCAGGGCGGCCGCACGCCGGGGCTGACCGGCAATGCCCGGTTCGAGGGGATCACCCTGCCCGGTGCCGAGGCACTGGCCGACGTGCCATTCATCGGCCCGCTCTACGCCGAGTTGATCTCGGGCCATTCCATCCTTGTGTACATAGCGTTCCTCGCCGTCCCGATGACATGGTGGGTGCTGTTCCGCACCCGCTTTGGCCTGCGCCTGCGGGCGGTGGGCGAAAATCCCGCCGCCGTCGATACCGCCGGTGTCTCGGTCATCGGCCTGCGCTATGCCGCAGTGCTGATCGCCGGGGTGCTCTGCGGCCTTGCGGGGGCCTATCTCAGCACCGCGCTGCAGGCGGGCTTCGTCAAGGACATGTCGGCGGGCCGCGGTTTCATCGCCCTGGCCGCGCTGATCTTTGCCAAATGGCGGCCCTGGTACGCGCTCTGGGCAACGCTGCTCTTCGGGCTCTTCGGCGCGCTGGAAACCCGCCCCGACGTGATCCAGGCGGTGATCGGCCTCAAGGTGCCCGGCCCCCTGCTGGGCGGTCTGCCCTATGTCATGACGGTTGTCATCCTCGCCGGTTTTGTGGGCAAGGCGATCCCGCCGCGCGCCGGGGGCGAACCCTATGTCAAGGAACGCTGAGCCTCTGCTCTTTTTGGCGCCAAATATCCAATCCCGCCGTCCCTGCGCGCGCTGACACCACTGGGTGCCGGAGTTTTGCAAAACTCCGGTCCGAATTATTCCAATAATTCGGCGCCGCCGCTCAGATGTCGATGTCGGCCCAGATCAGATGATGGTCCGACGCCGCGTGATGCCGTACCGTCAGCTCCGCATAGACCTCCCAGCGCGGCGGGCGCGACCCGGGCCATGCGCCCTTGCGGAAAATCCCACCGCCCGTCACCCGGTCAAACAGGGCGGGCGACAACAGCAGATAGTCGATCTTGTCATCGTCGTTGCCCAGGGCATAGGTCCCGATCCCGCGCTGCCCGTTGTTCGCGTTGAACGCGAACTCGGTGAAATTCGGATGCTCCGACACATCGCGCAGATCACTGGCCAGCAGCGGCGCCAGCTCCACGCTGTCGGGCGTGTCGTTCAGATCCCCCAGCACCACGATATGTTCAAAGCCCTCGTCACGCAGCCGCCGGTAATAGCCCGCCACCGCCTGCGCCTGCGCCAGCCGCTTGGCGCGCGAGGTGGGATCATTGCCGCCGAACTTGCTCTTGAAATGATTGGCCAGCACCATGATCGTCGCCCCCGACGGGGTCGTGACCTCGTATTCGGGGCAATCGCGGCTGAAAATCGCATTGCCGTCCGGCCGGCGGTCATCCGCATGGCTGCGCACCCGCCCGATGGGAAAACCCGCGCGGGTGGCAAGCCCCACGTCAATGCCGCGCTGGTCATTGCCGTCGATCAGCATCACATGGGCATAGGTCTCCGGCAGGTTCAGCTTCCTGGCCATGATCTCCTGAAAGGTCTTCAGCACCGGGCGGCTCTCTGCCTCGATCATCGCCAGCACATCCGCCCCTGCATCAAAGATCACCCGGGCCGTCAGCAGGATCGCGGTGGCGTCCACGGTTTCGGTCTTCAGCTCGACCCAGCCGATCCAGTCCTCGCGCCCCGCCGCCACGATCTCGCGCGGCTTGCTGCGGTCGCGCGGACGCCGGATCAGCTGGCCGCGGATCTTGCGCAGGCGCACAAAGGGGCCCTCGTTGTCATTCAGCATCCCCAGCAAGGTCAGCAGCTCCAGCATCCGCGCCTTGTCGGCCTCCGAATAGACCGGCTTTTCGAAAAGCGTGTTGATCTCGGCATGGGCATCCAGAACCTGCTGGTGGCTGTCACTGTCGTCGTTGAACACACGGGCGCGGTCGAACAGGTTCTCGACGTTGTAGGCGGCAATACGCATCTGGATAATCCTTTGGCTTTGAATGGCCGCAGGATAACACGAAACCGCGCCAAACCTCAGGTTGAATTTCACCCCCCCCTGCATAGGGCCAGATCGTTGCATTTCATCGGTCCTTATTGCTGCGCAGCAGCGAGGACAGTTGATTTTGTCAAATGACCTGCGCTAATGGAGCGCATGCAAATCTACCTCCCCATTGCAGAAGTCTCGGTCAATGCTTTCCTCGTGCTGGGACTGGGCGGGCTGGTCGGCGTGCTCTCGGGCATGTTTGGTGTGGGGGGTGGCTTTCTCCTCACCCCGCTGCTGTTTTTCATCGGCATCCCCCCTGCCGTGGCGGTTGCCACCGGTGCCACGCAGATCGTCGCATCCTCCTTTTCCGGGGTGCTGGCGCATTTCAGGCGACGCACGGTGGACCTGCGCATGGGGTCGGTGCTGCTGATCGGCGGGCTGGTGGGGGCCGCGCTGGGGATCATCCTGTTCAACTATCTCAGGTCGCTTGGCCAGGTGGATCTGCTGGTCCGGCTGTTCTACGTCGTCTTTCTGGGGATCATTGGCGCGCTGATGTTCGCGGAATCCCTGCGCGCCATGCGCAATGTCAGGAAAGGCAAACTTGCACCGCGCAAGAAACACAACTGGGTGCACGGGTTGCCCTTCAAGTTGCGCTTCCGGGTCTCGGGGCTTTATATCTCGGTGATTCCGCCGCTGATGGTGGGGGTTCTGGTTGGCATTCTGGCCGCGATCATGGGCGTCGGCGGCGGCTTCATCATGGTGCCTGCCATGATCTACCTGCTGGGCATGCCCACCAAGGTGGTGATCGGCACATCGCTGTTCCAGATCATCTTCGTCACCGCCTTCACCACCATGCTGCATGCCACCACCAACTATACCGTCGATGTGGTGCTGGCGGTGCTGCTGCTGATCGGCGGGGTGATCGGTGCCCAGGTCGGCACCCGCATCGGCGTCAAGATGAAGGCCGAACAATTGCGCATCCTGCTGGCCCTGCTGGTGCTGGTGGTCTGCGGCAAACTGGCGCTCGAACTGCTGCTGGAACCGGCAGAGCTTTACTCCATCTCCCCGGTGAAACTGACATGATGCGTCTGGTCGCCACCCTGGTGTCCCTGCTGATGCCCATGTCCCTCTCCGCCCAGGAAGAGGAGATCGTGCTGGGCCTCAGCCAGGCCGAAGTCTCCATCACCACCAATTTCGACGGCTCCGAAATCCTGGTCTATGGCGCGGTCAAACGCGACGCCCCGCCGCCGGACATCGGCCCGCTCGGGGTGGTCGTGACCGTCTCTGGCCCTTCTGTCCCGGTGCTGGTGCGGCGCAAGGAAAAGAAATTCGGCATCTGGCTCAACACCGATGCGGTCGAGGTCGACCGCGCGCCCAGCTACTATGCCGTTGTCACCTCCGGGCCGCTGAACCGCGTCCTGACCCGTGTCGAGGACCTGCGCCACAAGATCTCCATCCCCCGCGCGATCCGCTCTGTCGGCGCGCCGATGCATATCTCCAATGCCACGCTTTTTACCGAAGCGCTGATCCGCATCCGCACCCGCTCCGATCAGTACCAGGTGATCGAGGGTGGTGTGAAACTGGATGAAGACACGCTGTTCCGCGCCGCTGTGCGCCTGCCCGCCTCCCTGACAGAGGGCGATTATGCCGCCCGCATCTTCCTGACACGGGCCGGCAGGGTCGTGGCCAGATACGACACGGTCATCGACGTGCGCAAGGTCGGCCTGGAACGCTGGCTGTTCAACCTGTCGCGGGAAAACGCCCTGCTCTACGGGCTGATGTCGCTTGTCATCGCCATCGGTGCAGGCTGGGGCGCCTCCGCCATCTTCAACATGCTGCGCCGCTAAAGCGTCATGCGAAAAACCTGAGTAGCGCTAGCTGATGCCTGGCGTTTTAGGTATTTCGATAGGGGCTATCGGGCGTTTCGAAAATCTTTGAGGCCGCGTTACACGATTCAGCTGAATCTCCTGACCCGAGGATTGGAGCGCAGCCGCAGGTGGGACGCCTGTGCCCCGTCACCTGCTTGCAGGCAACACTGCCTTTCCCGGACGGCGTACCTGCAAATGAAGACATGTCATTTTTGACATGTCTTCATTTGCAGAAGGATGATGTCGTTCCACCGCGACAGCCACAGACCTCTCTCCTGCGCAGGGCACTGCAGAACAGCGGCGCAAAGGGTGATTCCCTTTGGTCGCCCCTAGCCGCGCCCGATAAAGGGCATGTTCGTCGCCATCACCGTCAGGAACTGCACATTCGCCTCCGGCGGCAGTTCCGCCATATGCAGGACCGAGGCCGCCGCATGCTGCACGTCCATCGTGTCCATCTGCGGATTATCCACCTTCAGCGCCGCCACCATATCGGTTTCCGCATTGCCGATGTCGATCTGGCCACAGGCGATGCCAAAGGGCCGCCCGTCCAGCGACAGCGACCGGGTCAGCCCGGTGATGGCGTGTTTCGTGGTGGTATAGCAGACCGATCCGGGGCGCGGCACATGGGCCGAGAGCGAGCCGTTGTTGATGATCCGCCCGCCGCCCTGCGCCCGCATCGCGCCAAAGGCCAGCCTTGCCGCGATGAACATGCCATGCAGGTTGACGCCCAGCACCTGCTCCCAGTTCTCCAGCGGGATCTCGTCAATCGGGCCCGCCCTGCCAAAGGTGCCCGCATTGTTGAACAGGACATCCAGCTTGCCGAAAGTGTCGAAGGCCGCGGCCATGGCACCGGCATCGGTGACATCCGCAGGCAGGGCCACGGCATTGGCATGTGCCTTCGCCATCTCCGCCAGCAGGTCCGCGCGCCGCGCGATCAGCCCCACGCGCCAGCCCTTTTCCAGGAACAATTCCGCCGTGGCCCGGCCGATCCCGGAGCTGGCGCCGGTGACAATGATGCTCTTCACCCGAAATCCTCCGTGGTGGTTTCAAGCGACAGGGGGGCCACAGGCTGGCTGCGCAGGTCGTCCACCACCAGCGGCCCGCCGGGTTTCGACAACCGGTTGCGCACCACCCAGATCAGCCGCTCCTGCGCGCGGGTGATGGCCACATAGGCCAGCCGCTTCCACAGCGGCTGCCCCGCCTCCATCCGGCCCATGCGCGCGGCGGCGTAAAGATCGGGGGCAAAGACCTGCACCGTTTCCCACTGGCTGCCCTGCGCCTTGTGAATGGTCACCGCGGCCCCATGCAGAAAGGTCGCCCCCATGCGCGCGGCAAAGGGGATGAAGGGTTCTTCCTCATCCGGTTTTTCGATCTTCACGATGCTGGCGGCGCTCACCTGCGGGTCCTCTGCCCCCATCACGTGCAACCGGCTGAAGCCCGGCTTGCGCCCCGCGCCCAGGTAGATCACCTGCGCCCCCTTGATCAGGCCCCGCGCCTCCAGGTCCAGCCGTTTCTTGCGGTGCTTGAGCGGCAGTTCCAGCCCGTCGCAGATCAGCGGCTCCCCCTCCAGCAGCGCATCCTCCGGTGCGCCATGCACATTGCGGAAAGCATTGATCAGCCGGATCCGCGTGGCATTGCGCCAGACCAGCACCGGGGAACGCGCCATCAGGTCCACCTCGACCCGCTGGCCCCAGACCACGCGGTTGTCGCGGCGCGCGGTCTCTTCCACCATCCGCTCGAATTGTTCAAAGCCGAGGTCCGGATCGGCCAGCGCATGGGCCAGATCCAGGATCGGGTTATCCGCATCCTGCCGGAAGATGCGGTTCAGGTTCATCACCCGCTTTTGCGGCAGTTTTTCAAACACCATGGTGCCGGATTGGTTCACCGGGGCCAGCTGCGCCGGATCCCCGAACAAGAGCAGTGTCGGGAAAATCTCTTTCAGGTCCTCGAACTGCTTGTCATCCAACATCGAGGCCTCATCGACAAAGCCGATGTCCAGCGGTTCCTCCCGCCGTTTCCAGCCGGTGATGAAATCCGAGCCGCGCAGCCCCGCCGCCGCCAGCGCGCCGGGGATTGACTTGTTGCCCGCATAAAAGGCCGCCGCCCGGTCCAGCGCCAGTTCCGTCAGCCCCTCCACGTCCACGGGCCGCTCGCCGTTGCCCGCCAGCCATTCCGCGATCCGCTCGTATTCCGGGTCATAGACGGGGGTATAGAGGATGCGGTGAATCGTGGTCGCGGGCACCCCGCGCAGCCGCAGCACCGAGGCCGCCTTGTTGGTGGGCGCGAGAATCGCCAGCGTGCGCTTGTCACGGCGCTTGCGGCTCTCGTAATCGCCCGAGACCACCTCGACCCCGGCCTCTTCCAACGCCTTGTAAAGCTCCGCCAAGAGCAGCGTCTTGCCCGATCCCGCCTTGCCGGTCACCGCCATCACCTGATCGGCCCCGCCGGGCGGCGGCATCAGCAGGCTGTCTTCCAGGTCGATCCCGGCGCCGCGCAGCATCTCGGCCACGCCGTCATAGGCGGTGGCCTGATCGTCGGAATATGTAAGGCTGGGCAGATTCATGTGCCGACATTAGGCGAGCCCGCCAGCGGGGGCCAGACGGTTCACGCGCTTTGCTGCAAAACCACGGGCATCCGGCTGCCAAAAGCCTGATCGAACCAGAACCGCGACTGCTCCGGGCTGATCCCGGCACGCTGCGCCACCTGTGCCTGTGCGGCTTCGCAATAATGCCACAGGCCCACGCTGATCCTGTCACGCCCCTGCCCGGCACTGCCCAGAATCTCGGGGCTGGAGCCGATAATCCGGTAAATCCGCACCATCCGCGCATCAAAGACCCCGACGAAATGCCGGATGTCAAAGCCGCGCATGATCTCGCCGCCGCCCAACATCAGCGCTGCCGCCACATGGGAATCCGCCCTGCGCGCCAGACAGAATCGCGTGCATTCCCAGATCAGCGGGCTGCGCAGCGGACCCGACAGCAGATGCGCGAAATGATCGTTCACCATCACCGGCCCGGTGGTGGGCAGAAACCGCATCGACCCGCCATGGCTGCCATCCGCCTGTTCCCAGATCACATAAAGCGGGTTCATCGCATCGTAGGCATCCCGCTCCTCGCCCGCCGCATCGACCTGGACCTCCCAGCCCAGCCGGGTGCGAAACTGATCGGCCCGGTCCCGGAACATCTGCCGCGCCAGTTGGGGGTGATGGTGCAATTGATCGGCATAAAGGTAACGCAGCATGGGCTTCTCCGCTCTGACAAGATGCCAAGCCCTAGCCGCAGGCCCGTTAACACTGCGCTGGCACCGCGCACGCCGCTGACCGGACGCGCGCAACACCTTTCACTCTTTTTGGCCTTAAATATTCCCGGGGGGGCAGCCGAAGGCTGCGGGGGCAGCGCCCCCTGAGGCTGCTGAAAAAATACGTTCCTGCACCCGCTCCCCCCGACACAACGAAATCGTTCTTCACGACGCCAGCCACAAGCCTTGGCCCGGGTGTCAGCCCGGGCCGCGCCCGACCCTCCCCCCGGGAGGGCGCTTTTGGTGACTTCTCGTATCACACTGACAACATTTATTTTTGCTAGAGAGGCGCTCTCAATGCGCGTCTCAAAGCGCCCTCCCAGGCTCGGGCGCGGCCCTTCGTTCGAAGACGTAACGCAGAGCGCAGAAGAACAATTTGCCTCCGGCGGCAGCCGTTTCCGGGTTTGTCAGCGGTCTGCGGGGGCAGAGCCCCCTGCAACCGCGCCCCACCGGTCACACCACGATCAATCCCCGGCTCAACGCCCGTGCGACCGCATGGGTGGTGTTCAGCGCCCCCAGCTTGAACCGCGCACTTTCGATATAGACCCGCAGCGTATGTTCCGAGATCTGCAACTGGTCGGCCACCTGTGCGCGGCTCTGCCCGGCGGCGAGAAGGGTCATCGCATCCACCTCGCGCGGCGACAGGGCATGCGCGGTTTCCGGCAGCCGGTCCGGTTCGATTTCCAGCGCCTTTTCGTTCAGGAAATGCGCGATCAGGATCAGTTCGTGCCGGTGGTCCGCGACAAAGGCCTCCCACTCTGCATCGGTGCAGCTGTGGTTGATCGTGAACAGCGCGAACTGGCCATTCGGGCCGCGCAGCGGCACCGACATCCCCTGGTTTCCGACACCATATTCCAGCGCTTCGGCGAAAAACGCCCGCGCGGCCTTGGACGACCAGTCCAGCTGTTTCCAGTCGACCGGGTGAAAGCGCTGGAAACAGCCCAGCACCACCGGATCAATGCGCAGATAGTTCTGCGCGATATAGCGTTCCTGCCAGGCGATCGAATAGGTGCCGCAGCCGTATTGTTCGCCTGTTGAATCGACCCAGTGATACAGCACATGGTCAATGCCCAGAAGATCGCGCAGCGCCTCCGTCGCGCTTTGCAATCCGGCGTGGGAGTCAGCCTGCTCCAGCGCCTCCATTATGAAATCTATCTGCCGTGTCTTGACCATTCACCGTACCCTGCGTTCCCTGTTCCAGAGCGGCGATCTCGGCCATGGCCACAAGTGCCGCGTCATCCAGCTGTTCCGCAAGGGCGGGCAGGTTGCTTGACAAGGCAAAAGTCCTGAGGTCGGCAAGAACGTCCAAAATCCAGTCACTACGCATGCACAGACTCGCTTCCAAATGGTTAATTACAGGTTAATTCAATCATAGCATGCAGGATATTTTGACGAAAATTCGCCGCTTTCCCCTCCCCAGAAATGGCGGGGGGCGGAAATGCCAACCCCCCGGAATGAAACAGGGCGCCGCGCCAGAACGGAAAACGCCCGCGAATCGAGAGTGATTCGCGGGCGTCGGAAATGACGGAAATGGGGCGCGCGATCAGCCGCGGGCGTCCAGCGCGTCTTCCAGGGTGCGCAACCCGGTGGTGGGCGCCTGCACCAGCACCGACATGTTGCCGGGTTTATGCTCGTTGCGCATCATCTTCATATGCGCCTCGGGCAGATCGGCCCAGGTAAAGACTTCCGACATGCAGGGGTCCAGCCGCCGCTCCAGCATCAGCTTGTTGGCAGAGGCCGCCTGCTGCAGATGGGCAAAGTGGCTGCCCTGCAGGCGCTTCTGGTGCATCCACATATAGCGCACGTCAAAGGTCAGGTTGAAGCCGGAGGTGCCGGCGCAGATCACAACCATACCGCCCTTTTTCACCACAAATGTGGACACCGGGAAGGTCGCCTCGCCGGGGTGTTCGAACACCATGTCGACATTGTTGCCCTTGCCGGTGATCTCCCAGATCGCCGCACCGAACTTGCGGGCCTCCTTGAACCAGGTGGCATATTCGGGGGTGTTTACCGTGGGCAATTGCCCCCAGCAGTTGAAATCCTTGCGGTTCAACACGCCCTTGGCCCCCAGATCCATCACGAAGTCGCGTTTGGATTCATCCGAGATCACGCCAATCGCATTGGCACCGGCGGTGTTGATCAGCTGGATCGCATAGGAGCCCAGACCGCCCGACGCGCCCCAGACCAGCACGTTCTGGCCCGGTTTCAGGTCATGCGGCTCGTGGCCGAAGAGCATCCGGTAAGCGGTGGCCAGCGTCAGGGTATAGCAGGCCGATTCCTCCCAGGTCAGATGCTTGGGACGCGGCATCAGCTGCTGGGCCTGCACGCGGGTGAACTGGCTGAAGGAGCCGTCGGGGGTCTCGTATCCCCAGATCCGCTGGCTGGGCGAATACATCGGGTCGCCGCCGTTGCAATGTTCGTCATCGCCGTCGTCCTGGTTGCAGTGGATCACCACCTCATCCCCGACCTTCCAGCGCTTGACCTTGTCACCCACCGCCCAGACGATGCCGGAGGCATCCGACCCTGCGATGTGATAGGGCTGCTTGTGGCCGTCGAAGGGGCTGATCGGCACGCCGCGCGCGGCCCAGACCCCGTTGTAGTTGATGCCCGCTGCCATCACCAGAACCAGCACATCCTGGCTGTCCAGCTTCGGCACGTCGACCACTTCCTGAAGCATTGCCTTGTCCGGGTCGCCGTGCCGTTCCCGGCGGATCGCCCAGGCATACATCTGTTTGGGAACATACCCCATCGGGGGCATTTCGCCCATCTCGTAGAGGTCCTTCTCAGGTGCGTCGTATTGCGCGATGGTTGTGTCGAGTGCCATGCAGGCCTCCTGTCCGTAGATCACTTGTGCCGCGATGCAGAATCGCCGGTTGTCAGGACGGAATATGACCCGAGGCGTAATAATGCAACCTCTCAGGGGTCATTTTTGTAATTTTATGACCTCGCAGGCGCAGAAACGTTCAATGCGGGCGCAGCATTCTCAGGCAGCAGATGGGCAATCGAATTGGCATAGAACCGCAGCACCGCCACTTCTTCCGGGTTGGCGCGCCAGGTCGACTTCTCACAAAGCACCACGCCGCGTGCGCGCAGACCGTTCAGCGCCTGGCGCAATTCGGTTTCCAGCTCCGATGCATCCACCGCCCGGTTGGCCAGCGGCACCTGGCCGAGCAGCTGGGCGGCCCGGTCCAGCAGTGCCTGCGTCTCCAGCGCCTGGCCCTCCAGCAGGACGGTGCTGATCAGCGGCACGCTCAGCACCGGCATGGCACCGGAGATCCGCGCCATCAGCTCATCCGACAAGGCCTCGACCGTGGCATCCGCCCCCGCCTCGCGCAGCGACAGGGGCGCGCCGAATGCCACCGCTGCCGTGCCGAACCGGGTTTCCTGACGGGTCAGCCGCTGCCAGAGCTTGCGCAGGATGAAGCCGACCACCACCGTGATCCGCGCGCCAAAGCGTCTGTCGCCGCGCTGGTCGGCCGCAATCAGCACCTTGTCCTCCAGCACGCGGTCATAGTTGATCGCCACCGGCATCAGCACCACGTCGCGTTCGCTTTCGGGGTCGAACCCTTCCACCACATAGGACAGCAGCCCCATCTTCGGCGGTTGCAGCGCACCGGTCAGGCTCAGCCCGCCCTCGGGATACATCGCCTGGTTGACGCCCCCTGCCGTGGCCAGCTGCACATAGCGTGCCAGCACCTTGCGATATAGCGCGCCGCGCGACCGGCGGCGGATGAAATATGCCCCCAGCGACTTGATCAGCCAGCTCAGCGGCCAGACCCGCGCCCATTCCCCCACCGCATAGGCCAGCGCCGAATCCCGCGCAGCAAGATAGGTCACCAGCACGTAATCCATGTTGGAACGGTGGTTCATCACGAAAACCACTGTCGCATCCTTGGGGATCGCATCGAAAGTCGCGTCATTGCTGTCGGCGGTCTTGATCCGATAGACCGAATTGGCCAGCAGCCGCGCCACCCTGATCCCGAAACTGAAATAGGCAAAGGCCGAGAAACTGGGCACGATCTCCCGCGCGTATTCGCGGGCCTTCTGAAAGGCCACGTTTTCCGGCACCCGGTTCTTGGCCGCGTAATTGACGATCTCGCGGGTGACATCCGGGTCGTAGATCAGCCGCTGGATCATGTCGTGCCGCCGCGCCAGCTTGAACGGTTCAATGGGGCGTTTCAGCCGCCGGTTCAGCCGCTTGACCGCCCGTTCCAGCCGCAGGCGGAAAAACCAGCGGACGGAGGGCAGCAGCAGGTGGCTCAATGCCGTGACTGCGGCAAAAAGCAATATCAGGATAAAGAGCCACAGCGGCAATTCGACAATCTGCGTCATGGGCGCACCCTTGCAGCGGCAGGGGGCAAGGACAATATGAATTTGAATGGCACGAAAGGCAGCACAATGGAATTCACCATATCGAAAGGCTTTTCGGAGGATGAGCGAAGCCGCGTGGCCGATCTGTACTGGGCCGCTTTTTCCGGCAAGTTGCACTATGTCCTGGGCCCGCCCGCAAAGGCGCTTCGATTCCTGTCCGACCAGTTGAACCCGGCATTTGCCCTGGTGGCGCGCGACGCCGGTCACAGGGTGCAGGGCGTGGCGGGCTTCAAGACCGCCGAAGGGTCGCTGATCGGCGGCAACCTGCGGGACATCGCGCGCAGCTACGGTTTTCTCTCCGCCTGCTGGCGCGGTCCGCTGCTGGGCCTTGTCGAACGGGATTTGTCGGATGACACGCTGCTGATGGATGGGATCTGCGTCGCTGGCGAAGCCCGTGGTCAGGGGCTTGGCAGCGCGCTGCTGAATGCGATCAGGGAGACGGCAAAGGCGCAGGGCAAATCATCGATCCGGCTTGATGTCATCGATACCAACCCGCGCGCCCGCGCGCTTTATGAACGGTTCGGTTTTGAAGCCACGGGCCAGGAACACCTTGGCCCTCTCCGCCTGATCTTTGGTTTTCGCAGCGCGACACGGATGATCTGTCACGTCTGACAGGGCTGGTCCGGGGGTTGCGGTGAGATGGAAATGCCGCAACGCAGCGAATTGACAGTTGCGCAAAGTTTCCTCTAGATACGGGTCAACGCAACAATATTGCCGAACCGATTCAAGGATGGACCGATGACCGAGACCCAGAAAGACCGCCCCTGGCTGATCCGGACCTATGCCGGTCACTCCACCGCCGCCGCCTCCAATGCGCTTTACCGCTCCAATCTTGAGCGGGGACAGACCGGTCTTTCGGTGGCTTTTGATCTGCCCACGCAGACCGGCTATGACAGCGACCATGTGCTGAGCCGGGGCGAGGTCGGCAAGGTCGGTGTGCCGGTCAGCCACCTGGGCGACATGCGCGCGCTCTTCGACCAGATCCCGCTGGAACAGATGAACACCTCGATGACCATCAACGCGACCGCCCCCTGGCTGCTGGCGCTTTATATCGCCGTGGCCGAGGAACAGGGCGCGGATATTTCGCAATTGCAGGGCACGGTGCAAAACGACCTGATCAAGGAATACCTCAGCCGGGGCACCTATATCTGTCCCCCTGCCCCATCGCTCAAGATGATCGCGGATGTGGCCGAATACTGCTATACCCATGTGCCGAAATGGAACCCGATGAATATCTGTTCCTATCACCTGCAAGAGGCCGGCGCGACGCCCGAGCAGGAACTGGCATTTGCCCTGGCCACCGCCACCGCCGTGCTCGACCAATTGCGCCCCCGCGTGGCCGAAGAGGATTTCCCGAAACTCGTGGGCCGCATTTCATTCTTTGTGAATGCAGGCATCCGTTTTGTCACTGAAATGTGCAAGATGCGCGCCTTTGTCGATCTCTGGGATGAAATCTGCGCCGAACGCTATGGTGTCGAAGATCCGAAACACCGCCGTTTCCGCTATGGCGTGCAGGTCAATTCCCTGGGGCTGACCGAACAGCAGCCGGAAAACAACGTCTACCGTATTCTGATCGAAATGCTGGCAGTGACCCTGTCGAAAAAGGCCCGTGCGCGTGCCGTGCAATTGCCCGCCTGGAACGAGGCATTGGGCCTGCCGCGCCCCTGGGATCAGCAATGGTCGATGCGGATGCAACAGATTCTGGCCTATGAAACCGACCTGCTCGAATTCGACGATCTTTTCGACGGCAACCCGGCGGTGGATGCCAAGGTGGAAATGCTGAAACAGGGTGCGCGCGCCGAACTGGCCAATCTCGACGGCATGGGCGGGGCGATTTCAGCCATCGACTATATGAAAGGCCGGCTGGTCGAATCCAATTCCGAACGTCTTTCCCGGATCGAGGCCGGTGAAACCATCGTCGTTGGGGTGAACAAATGGCAAAAGGGTGAGCCCTCGCCGCTGATGACCAGCGACGGCGGCATCATGGTGGTCGAGCCGGCAACCGAGGCCGAACAGATCGAGCGGTTGAACGCCTGGCGCGCAGAACGCAACGAGGGTGCGGTCAAGGCGGCACTGGCGGATCTGCGCGCCGCCGCAGCAGAAGGGCGCAACGTCATGCCCGCGTCGGTCGCGGCCGCCAAGGCCGGGGTGACCACCGGCGAATGGGCCGCACAGATGCGCGCCGTCCATGGCGAATACCGAGGCCCCACCGGCGTTGCAAAAGGCCAGTCGAACAAGACCGAAGGGCTGGATGACCTGCGCGCCGCCGTGGATTCCGTCAGCGACCGGCTGGGCCGCCCGTTGAAGTTCCTGGTGGGCAAACCGGGGCTGGATGGCCATTCCAACGGCGCCGAACAGATCGCCGTGCGGGCCCGCGACTGCGGCATGGACATCGCCTATGAAGGCATTCGGCTGACTCCCGCCGAAATCGTCGAAGCCGCGCGCAACGACAAGGCGCATGTCATTGGCCTGTCGATCCTGTCGGGCTCTCATATTCCGCTGGTCGAGGACCTGCTGGGGCAGATGCGTCAAGCGGGCCTGGGCGAAATCCCCCTGATCGTGGGCGGCATCATTCCCGAGGAAGATGCAAAACGGCTCAAGGCGATGGGCGTTGCGCGGGTCTATACCCCCAAGGATTTCGAATTGAATACCATTATGGCCGATATTGTGACCCTGGTGGATCCCGCAGCGGTTGCAGCGCAATAGCTCTGACACAAAATTGCACTGGAATCCTCTGCCAATTGCATTACAGCCTTTAGGTCTAGGCAGACTAAAAGGAAAAACCAATGGAATTGGATTTAAAATCAAAAAGCGCGAAGGAATTGGAGAAGATTCTTTCTGACGTAAAAAAGGCACTGGCCAATGCGCAGGCCCGCGACCGTCGTGAAGCACGCAAGGCGGCAGAAAAGGCGGCTGCGGAATTCGGCTTCTCGCTGAGCGAATTGACCGATGACGAGAAACCGGCGCGCAAGGCAAAGAAGGCGGCAAAGCCGAAAACAGCCTCCAAGCCGAAATTCGCAAACCCTGCGGACCGGTCGCAAACCTGGACAGGAAAAGGCCGTCAGCCGAATTGGTATCGCGCTGAAGTTGAAAAAGGCACCGACCCTGCAAAAATGAAAATCTGAGGTCAGGACCCCTTGGTCCTGGCCGCTGCTGTATTCAAAGCGCAGCGGGAATTGGCGCAGGAACCGCCAATTCCCGAAAAACCGGACCAGACTGCGAACCTCCATTGCAACTTGCCCCCGCCCTGCGGGTTCTGCATGCTTGTCCCCAGACAAAACAGGAGAACGCCTTGACCATTCATATCGGCGCAAAGCCCGGAGATATTGCCGAAACAATCCTGATGCCGGGCGATCCCTATCGCGCGAAATGGGCCGCCGAGACGTTTCTGAAAGACGCGCGGCTGGTCAATGAAGTGCGTGGGATGCTGGGGTTCACCGGCACCTGGCATGGAAATCCCGTCACCATTCAGGGCTCCGGCATGGGCATGCCCTCGCTGTCGATCTATGCCAACGAGCTGATCCGCGATTACAATGCGCAGACCCTGATCCGCATCGGCTCCTGCGGCGGGATGCAGCCCCATGTGGGCATCCGCGATGTCATCATCGCGATGACGGCCACCACGATCACATCGCCCTCCTCCGGCATCTTCCGGGAGGTGAATTTCGCGCCCTGTGCCGACTGGTCGCTGCTGCGCGCCGCCGTGGCTGCGGCGGAGGCCAAGGAGGTCACGACCCATGTCGGCGGGATTTATTCCTCGGATGTCTTTTATGCCGAACGTCCCGATCTGGACGAACAGATGGTGCGCCATGGCATCCTCGGGGTCGAGATGGAGGCGGCAGAGCTTTACACCCTCGCCGCGCGTCACGGCCGCCGTGCGCTGGCGGTGCTGACGGTCTCGGACCACCTGCAAACCGGAGAGGCCCTGCCCGCCGCGGAGCGCGAGCGCAGTTTCGGCGACATGGTCGAGATTGCGCTGAAGGCGGCGTTTGACGGCGGTTACAGCGTCCCGCCTTTAACCTGAAACACTCCGTATCGCCGATGTCCCGAGAGCGCGAAGCGCGGCAGGGTATCGGCGATTCAAGTTTAAGGCGGGGCGCTTTAGGGTGCAGTGAGGACCGGTGCAGAGCGGCAGGGCATGGGGGTTCAGGTTTGCCGCGACATGCCACAGCCCCCGATGTTTTCCGCCTGCCCGCCCCCCGGTTCTTTGCAAATGATGACATGTCATTTTTGACATGTCATCATTTGCGGATCAGCAACGGGCGCATTACGCAGGTTCATGGATGTCGCTGCGGAAGTCCGGAACGAATCCGAAGGCATCCAAGAAACGACGAGGCATGTCGTCCGGATTTCCAACCACAATCTTCTTGGATATCCATCTTTGAAATTTGGGAACCTATGCCCATGAAAAAATTCATTGCATATCTTAGTCTCTTTGTTCCGCAATCCTTGTTATCGACAAAATACATCTTCGAACGCGTCTCGCTGCTGGCCGATGATCCAGCCACATGTGATCACGAATGGGACGTTGTTGCATGCATTTCAAGTACGGTCGAACTACAGGTTCAGTGTAGAAAGTGCGCATCATATAGCGAGGTTCCTGACCCGACCAAGGAGGAGTGGGAAACAAGCCATGGCGCGATGGAAAACCCGTATCCTTGGGAAGACAAATCTCGCATCAGATACTACCAAGTTGACGACACGATCCGCTGATTTTCAAAACTTCGGCGTCTGATAACCGAGAAGTTCGGACGGCGGCTTCATCCTCACGGCAGTGACACGCGCGCGCCTTGCGGCGCAGGTCTGGAAGGAACTCAAGGTGACATCGTTTCGCAGCGCGGCTAATGTCACTTGATACGACGATTAAATGGCAGGCGACGATGCTGACAGACCAACAACTTGGTGCTGAACTCGAAGATTCCGGCAGAATTTGGTTTAGAGACGCTGTCTCAAAGGAAGACCTCGCACTTTTCGATAGGGCGGCGGCTGCCTCCGCGAAAGCTGGACAAAGACTTGACGCCTCGGACAGTTTGGATGCCGCCTTGTCCGAGGAAAGCTCGCTGCTTTGTGCAGTGCGCCGTCTCGCTCCCAAGGCAATGCCCGTCCGCGTCGTGGCATTCAACAAATCGGAATCGGCCAATTGGGGCGTCCCGTGGCATCAGGACAGGGTTATCGCGGTTGCTGAGAAAGCCGACGTCGCCGGATACATAAATTGGACAAAGAAGTCAGGCAAATGGCATTGCGAACCGCCGCAGGCCATCTTGGAAGAGATGCTTTTTGTTCGCGTCCACCTGGATGATAGCAATCAGTCCAACGGGGCAATGGAAATCGCCGTCGGCAGCCATGCGTCGGGAGTCATCCGTTCGGAAAATGCCGAGGAAGTCGCTAAGACCTATCCAATCGAGACTTGCACTGCCAAGCGCGGCGACGTGCTGATCCTAAAGATGCTTACGCTGCATTCCTCCAGACCAGCGGCCATTCAATCTGGACGTCGGGTGTTGCGCATAGACTTTGCACCGTCCGGGCTTCCGTCGCCATTGTCATGGATCGAACGCGGCACCAAAACGTGACTTTCGGGGTCCAGAAACGCAACGGCGCATTTGTCCGGTTCAACTGACCTCGATGCGGATTGTATCAAAGGTCCGGTCCGGGCCGGAAACGCCTGGCAGCCGGGTCAGGATAGCCCGGCTCGGCCTTTTAACGGGATTTAGAAAATGCGTCGGGAAGCCTCCCAGTTGCGCGACATGTCACAATCCCCGATGTTTTCCGCCTGCCCGCCCCCCGGTTCTTTGCAAATGAAGACATGTCATTTTTGACATGTCTTCATTTGCGGATCAGCACCGGGCGCATAAAGCCCAAAAACGGGAACCGGTTCCGGGCGCCCCGGATAAGCGGTTCCAACAGGTTACAGCGCGGTGTGAACCCGGATGAAGGCAAGACACCCCAGGCGCGACCACTGACAGCGGCTCAGCTGCCGTGCCCGCCCGCATAGGCATTCCGCGCGGGGCTTTGCCATCCGGACAGGGCCGCAGGCTCCGGCGCAAAGACCTCCACCAGCAGCGGATGACAACTGGCAACATCCGAGGAATGCAGGGTCGAACAATCGCCACCCGGGCAGGCGCTGAGCGCGCCCAGCAGGTCCACCTCTGCAAAGAATTCCAGAAAATCGCCGGGCCGCACCGGGCTTGCCTTCATGAAATATTGCCCGGTGTCACGGGTGAAACCGGTACACATGAAGACATTCAGCACGTCGTGAACATGGCGCTCCGCCTCGGAGAGGTTCATGCCCAGATGCCCGGCAAGGGCGCGGGTCAGGTTGGAATGGCAGCAATGGTGATACTGGCCGCCTGACAGCAGATTGTGGGTATAGGGATCGCAGCGGGTGCCGATCACATCATGCACCGACCCGCCGTAACCGTCGATGCCGTACCAGCCCAGCGTATCCGCCGTGATCGTGGCCAGCGGCCGCAGATGGGGAAAGGCGGACCACATGCGATCGCCCCGCGTCAGATGGGTGCCATGCAGGGCGCGGGTCTTGCCGGAATAGAACCGCTCGGAGAGGTCATTCAGATGCCACAGGTTCAGGTCGCCCACCTGCGGCCCCTCGACACTTGTGATCCGAAAGAAGTGGCCCGCAGGCACCGTGAAAACACCCGCCTCGCGCGGCGGCACGATGACCTCTGCCGTCTTTGCAAGACTGGCGCGCGCGGCATCATACAGCGCCATGTCCGGCGGCGGCAGGGTCTCCACCGGATAGCAGATCACGGGTGCCACCTCGCGGCGGGCATCGGCGTCAGGCGGGGCAAGGGACATGGCAGATCTCCGGTTTGGTCCTGGCAAAGCTGCCCCCGCGCGCGGGCAGAGTAAAGACGCCTTAGGCCCGATCCCGGCGCAAAGGGCTTGCCTGTCCCTGTGGTCAGCGCAATCATGGCCCGGGATCAAGGGACGGAGGACAATGATGCGGATCATCGGACCGATGCTGGCGCTGCTGCTGGCGGCAAAGGGCGCCCTGGCGCAGGAGGGCTGTGGCAACCTCGACGCGCTGCTGCTCAGCAACCTGTCGGCCACCGGCAGCATGGAGGTGTCTTACTGGATGCCCGACAGCCCCGATCCCGCGCAGGCCCGGGTCAGCCTTGGCATTGCCTATGTCCATATCCCGGGTTCTGCGGGCAGCGTAGCACTTGGGGCGGGGGTTTTCCGGCAGACGGCGCAGGGCTGGCAGCTTTCCACACCTGTCCATGACCTCTACGGCCTTGAGCCCCGCACGCCGCAGTTCCAGAACGGACAGCTTCAGCTGCTGACCACCATGCCCGGCCCCGGAGAGCCGCGCTGCTGCCCCACGCAGGAGGCGATGTGGCGCATTGATCTGACCACCGGGCAGGCGCAGCGCCTGTATTGACCTCAGGCGTTCTGCCCCGCCATCCGGCCGGAATGCAGGCAACCGCCCAGAAAGGTCCCTTCCAGCGCGTTGTATCCGTGATACCCGCCGCCGCCAAAGCCGCAGACCTCTCCGGCCGCATAAAGGCCGGGCAGCACCGCGCCTGCGGGCGTCAGGACACGGCCCTGCACATCGGTGTGCAATCCCCCCAGCGACTTGCGGGTCAGCACATTCAGCCGCACCGCGATCAGCGGCCCGTTGGCGGGGTCCAGAATCGCATGGGGCTTCGCGGTGCGGATCAGCCTGTCGCCCCGATAGGCTCGCGCGCCCCGGATCGCGGTGATCTGCGCATCCTTGGAAAACGGGTTGGTCAGCTGCAGGTCGCGCGCCCTGATCTGCGCGCGGATCTGCTCCAGCTCCAGCGGATGTTCCGGCGTCAGCCGGTTCATCCCCGCCACCAGCCTCTCCAGATCATCGGCAACCACGAAATCCGCGCCTTTCTCCTTGAAGGCCTCCACCGCCGGCGTTGCCCCCTTGCCCAGCCGCGCCTGCAGGACCTCGCGCCAGCCGCCTTCGGTCAGATCGGCATTCTGCTCCGAGCCGGACAGGGCGAATTCCTTTTCGATGATCTTCTGCGTCAGGATGAACCAGCTGTGCTCCCCCGCCTGCAGGATGCGCTTCAACGTCCCCAACGTGTCGAAACCGGGCATGAAAGGCGCTTCCATCCGGGTGCCACGCGCGTCGAACCAGAGCGAGGATGGCCCCGGCAGGATGCGGATGCCATGGTTGGGCCAGATCGGGTTCCAGTTCTCGATCCCCTCGCAGTAATGCCACATGCGGTCGGTGTTGATCGTGCCTGCCCCGGCCTGCACCGCGATCCCCTGCATCTTGCCATCCACGTAATCCGGCACCCCGGACACCATCCGTGCAGGCGGCGCGCCCAATCTGTCGCGCGGCCAGTTGGCCCGCACAAGCTCATGGTTCCCGCCGATGCCGCCGGTAGTCAGCACAATGGCCTCTGCCCCGTATTCGAACGGCCCCGTGACCCTGCGCGAGGTGCTTTCCCCCCGCGCCGCGGTGCTGTCCTCCAGCACATCGCCCTGCACCCCGGTCACGCTGCCATCACGGGTGATCAACCCGCTCACACGGTGCCGGAACGCCAGCTTCAGATGCCCTGCGGCGGCATGTTCCGTCATCAGCCGGACAAAGGGTTTCACCACGCCGGTGCCGGTGCCCCAGGTGATGTGGAAACGCGGCACCGAATTGCCATGCCCCCCCGCCAGCGCGCCGCCCCGCTCGGCCCAGCCCACCACCGGAAACCAGCGCATCCCCAGATCGTGGCACCACTGGCGCATGCCCCCCGCCGCCCAATCGACAAAGCTTTCGGCGCAAGCGCGGGGGTTGGCGTCTTCTTCCCGGTCGAATTGTGCCGAACCCATCCAGTCGCTCAGCGCCAGCTCGGCGCTGTCGCGGATCCCCAGGCGGCGCTGCTCCGGCGTGTCGACCATGAACAACCCGCCCAGTGACCAGAAGGCCTGCCCGCCCAGCGACTGCGGCCCCTCCTGATCCAGCAGGAGCACCCGGCGCCCCCGCTGCACCGCCTCATGGGCGGCGGCCATCCCGGCCAGCCCTGCCCCCACGATGATCACATCTGCCTGAAAAGATGTCTGTGTCATGGCCTCCCCCTTTGCCTATCCTGCCCACCGTCACCCCGAAGGCGACTTTTCATGACGCCGCCGCCATTCGCGGGCATAGACCGATTCCTCACTGTGCTTGCGGCTGTTGGCGGCCTGACGGCGCGCCTGTTCCCCGGCGGTTTCCGCGCGCACCTCGGCCTGCCGCATCTGGGCTGCACGTTCAAAGGGGATCACCTGCACCATCGGCGTGCCCGCGGGCATCCGCAGCGCCCCACGGGTGCTGGTCCACAGAAACGGGACATTGACGGGCACATCCAGCGCATCGCAGTCAACTGTCCCGTTGAACGCGGCAAAGGGCAGTTCAAAGTGATTGACCGGATGCAGAAAACTGGCCGACCAGCCCGGCGGCAGGACAACCCGCCACGGGTTGATCAGCTTGAGCGGCTGCGCCCCCTCGAAGGGCGGGTATTCCGCGCCGATCTGGCCGGGGTGATGCGCATCAATCGGGGCAAAGGGCAGATCGGAAGCCCAGCGAAACTCCATCGCGCGGGTCTGCGGGTCAACCACCGTCCAGATGTCGAAAGGCGTCGGAATGATCCAGCCCTGTGCCATCACATCGGCCACCGGCAGGCAGGCGCGCACCGTCAGCCCGGGCAGCCCATGGGCATCCTTCATATCCATTTCGCGGTCCAGATCGCGAAACCATTCGGGCAGGAATTTCGCCGCAGGCTGCGGCGCGGGGATGCGGCCCAGCAGGTCGGGCGGGCAGAGGAATTCGATCTTGGTCATGACCGCAGCCTGCGCGGGTCAGGACCGGAAAGCAACTGTGTTCAGAGGCCGGGCCGGTTCAGCTTTGCCAGGCAGCGATCCGGCTTGCCCTTGGCGCGAAAGGCCTCGGCCCCGCAGGTCACGCAATTGTATTTCATCAGCGCCCCCCTGGCCCCCGCGCGGTCCTCGCGCCAGCGGCATTGCCGGGTGTCGGCGTGGCGGTGGGCATAGATGGCGACGGCAATGACCGCGATGACGAAAAAGATCGGTGCAAGCATGCTTCTGACGTAAGACGCGCGGCGGGATATGTCACCCGCCGCACGCCCCATATGTTCAACTTTTCGGGATCAAACGGTCCGTTCGACCATCAGTTTCTTGATGTTGGCAATCGCCTTGGCCGGGTTCAGCCCCTTGGGGCAGGTCTTGGCGCAGTTCATGATCGTGTGGCAGCGATAGAGCTTGAAGGGGTCCTCAAGGTCGTCCAGACGCTCGCCAGTGGCCTCGTCGCGGCTGTCGATGATCCAGCGGTAGGCGTGCAGCAGCGCTGCCGGCCCAAGATAGCGGTCGCCGTTCCACCAATAGCTGGGGCAGGAGGTCGAGCAGCAGGCGCACATGATGCATTCATACAGACCGTCCAGCTTCTCGCGGTCATCGGTGGATTGCTTCCACTCCTTCGCGGGGGCCGGTGTCTCGGTCTCCAGCCAGGGCTGGATGGAGGCATGCTGGGCGTAGAAATGGGTCAGGTCCGGGATCAGGTCCTTGACCACCGGCATATGCGGCAGCGGATAGATCTTGACCACGCCCTTCACCTCGGCCACGCCATAGGTGCAGGCCAGCGTGTTGATCCCGTCGATGTTCATCGCGCAGGAGCCGCAGATGCCCTCGCGGCAGGACCGGCGGAAGGTCAGGGTCGGATCGATCTCGTTCTTGATCTTGATCAGCGCGTCCAGGATCATCGGGCCGCAGTTGTCCATGTCCACGAAATAGGTGTCCAGCGCCGGGTTCTTGTCGTCATCCGGGCTCCACCGGTAGATGTGGAATTCCTTGAGGTTGCCGGCCCCTTCGGGCTTGGGCCATGTCTTGCCGCTGGTCATGCGGGAATTCTTGGGGAGCGTCAGCTGAACCATGTAGCATCTCCTGTTCTGGCGTCGCCGCCGGTTTCATCCAAGCCCCGCCAGGGGGCGTTCTATTCCGCCTGCCCTACCGGACAAACAATGTGTTCTGTTCGGCCTGCATCGCGGCCTTGAAGCCGAGACCTTCGATCATCCCCACAAGATCGCTGTCCCAATCGTCCGCGTGATCGGTTTCGACCAGCATCACATCCGGCAGCCAGCCGCCCGCCGCCAGCAGCGGGCCAAGGGCCGCAGGCTCCGCGCCCTCGACGTCGATCTTCAACACCGAGACATCGTGCCCCGCCGCCTCCTCTACAAAATCCAGCAGGGGCCGCACCGGCACCAGCCTGCCGCCACTGCGCGACCGCCGCTTGACCGGCAGCAGCGAGGCCTGGCCAAAGTTGTTGCCGTGAAAGTTCAGCATCGCCTCGCCACGTTCCGCGCCCAGCGCGCAGCCTTCGATGCGGACCATATGGCCCAGCCCGTTCAGCTGCACGTTATGGCCCAGACGCCCGATCATCACCGGGTTCGGCTCAAAGGCGATCACCCGGCTGCCCTTGCCCGCCGCCACCGCCAGCGGCACGGCAAAGGCCCCGCAATTGGCCCCAATATCCAGGATGAAGGCATTCTTGCCCTCGACCACTTCGGTCAATGCGGTCAGCGATTTCATCTCGGGCGGCTGGCCATAGAGCCAGATCATCCGGTCGGTATAATTGTCGCGCGGGTCCACATACATGTGGATGCCCGCGAATTCGACCACCGCAGGCGGCAGCGCCGCCATCAGCTTTTGCCGCAGCGGCCGATCCGCCGCCCGGAACGCCGCGCGCATCGCCTCAAGGGTCAGCGATTCCGCGACCGGCTCGAAGGTGGGATGCGGCAGGGCGTTCATGGATCAGCTCAACCCGGCTTCGAGGGTGCGCGCCTTGAGACAGGTCTGCGTGTCGGGCCGGGCCAGGATGTTGCGCACGATGGTCACTGTCGAATCGTCCACGCCGACAACGGCGGCACGGGCGAATTCGCGCACTTCCAGCGCATCGGCATAGTCGATGATGCAATCGGTGAAGGGCGTGATCAGCTTCTTGGGGACCTGCGGGAAACGGGTGGCAAGGGTTTCGGTGACAACCCCCTTGGCACCCGCCCGCGCGGTGCTGTCCACCGCCTCGGTCACTTCGGTACAGCCCGCTATGGCCAGGGCAAGAACGGCGATGCCTGCAAGACGCATCTCAATACACCCGCGCCTTGGGGGCGATCTTTTTCAGGTCGATGCCGCCTTCGTTATGGCTGGTCAGCGGCTTCAGATGCACGCCACGGAAGCCCAGCGAGGCCTCGTTGCCCTTGAACCAGATCAGGCTGTGCTTGCGCCAGTTCTCGTCGTCGCGGTCGGGATAATCCTCATGCGCATGGGCACCCCGGCTTTCCTTGCGCGCCGCAGCGGCGGTGATCGTGGCCACCGCATTGGGCATCAGGTTGGTCAGTTCCAGCGTTTCCATCAGGTCGGAATTCCACACCAGCGACTTGTCGGTGACATGCAGGTCATCCAGCTTGCCAGCCACGGTCTTCATCTTTTCCTCGCCCTCGGCCAGGGTCTTGTCGGTGCGGAAGACGGCGGCGTCGGCCTGCATCGTCTTTTGCATCTCAAGGCGCAACTCTGCTGTCGGCACATGGCCATTGGCATAGCGCAGCCCGTCGAACCGGCTGAACGCCGCCTCGACCGAGCGCTTGTTGGGCGTCGGCACCGGGGCATTGGCATCCACCACTTCCTTGGCGCGGATCGCGGCGGCGCGGCCAAAGACCACCAGGTCGATCAGCGAGTTCGAGCCGAGGCGGTTGGCCCCGTGCACGCTCGCGCAGCCCGCTTCGCCCACGGCCATCAGGCCGGGCGAGACATTGTCGGGCTTGTCCTTGGTCGGGGCCAGCACCTCACCCCAATAGTTCGTGGGGATACCGCCCATGTTGTAGTGCACCGTCGGCAGCACCGGGATCGGCTCTTTCGTCAGGTCCACCCCGGCAAAGATACGCGCGGATTCGCTGATCCCCGGCAGGCGCAGGTCCAGCGTTTCGGGCGGCAGATGGTTCAGGTGCAGGTGGATGTGGTCCTTGTTCTCGCCCACACCGCGGCCTTCGCGGATCTCCATGGTCATGCAGCGGCTGACCACATCACGGCTGGCAAGGTCCTTGTAGGTGGGCGCATAACGCTCCATGAACCGCTCGCCTTCGGAGTTGGTCAGGTATCCGCCCTCGCCCCGCGCACCTTCGGTGATCAGGCAGCCGGCACCATAGATGCCAGTCGGGTGGAACTGCACGAATTCCATGTCCTGCAGCGGCAGGCCGGCCCGCGCGGTCATGCCGCCACCGTCGCCGGTGCAGGTATGCGCCGATGTGGCGCTGAAATAGGCGCGGCCATAGCCGCCGGTCGCCAGCACGGTCATCTTCGCGGCAAAGAGGTGCATGGTGCCGTCATCCAGCTTCCAGCACAGCACACCCTGACACACGCCATCTTCGGACATGATCAGGTCGATGGCGAAATATTCGATATAGAACTGCGCGTTCTGTTTCAGGCTCTGACCGTAAAGCGTATGCAGAATCGCATGGCCGGTGCGGTCGGCCGCGGCGCAGGTGCGTTGCACCGGCGGGCCTTCACCGAATTCGGTGGTGTGGCCGCCAAAGGGCCGCTGATAGATCTTGCCTTCTTCGGTCCGCGAAAACGGCACGCCGTAGTGTTCCAGCTCATAGACCGCCTTGGGCGCCTCACGGGCGAGGTATTCCATCGCATCGGTGTCGCCCAGCCAGTCAGAGCCCTTCACCGTGTCGTACATGTGCCACTGCCAGTTGTCGGGGCCCATGTTGGACAGCGACGCGGCAATGCCGCCCTGTGCGGCCACGGTATGCGACCGGGTCGGGAACACCTTGGAGATACAGGCCGTGCGCAGCCCCTGCTCCGCCATCCCCAATGTCGCGCGCAGGCCTGCACCGCCCGCACCAACAACAACCACGTCATACTCGTGGGTTTCATACTCATATGCAGCCATGTTCGGTCTCCCCTCGGGAATGAATGGATCAGAGCGCCAGGCGCGCGATGGCGAAAACGCCCACCGCCGCCGCGCCGTAGCTGAGGCAGGTCATCAGGATGATCGCAAGTTTCTGCGCCGTCCCGTGCACGTAATCCTCAATCAATACCTGCACCCCGTCGTTGAAGTGCTTGAAGCCGACAACCAGCGTCAGCGCCGCGATGATCGCGGGGCCCGGACGGCTGTAATAGGCCAGGATCTCTTCATAGGTGCCGCCCAGCGCGCACCCGAAGGTAAAGACAAAAAGCGGGATCAGGATCAGCAGCGCGACGGAGCTGATCTTCATCGCCCAGAAATGGGCGGTCCCGGTTTTGGCGGAGCCGAGGCCGGTGGCGCGTTTGCGGTCTGTCAGATAAGCCATCAGTCTCTCCTTACACGATAATGACGGTCAGCACCGTCAGCAGCACCGCACCGCCGATGCAGGCCCAGCCCAGCTTTTCCGCCGTGGGCACATCCAGCGCATAGCCGCTGTCCCAGATCAGGTGCCGGATGCCGGCCAGCGTGTGATACCAAAGCCCCAGCACGCTGAAGAACATGATCAGATCGCCGAACCAGCTGGTCACGAAACCGTTGACCACGTCGAAATACGCTTCGCTGGTCGCCGCCGCCAGGAACCACCAGACAATCAGCAGCGCCGCGACCAGCATGGCATTGCCGGTGATGCGCGTCAGGATCGACGTCATGGAGGTCAGTTGCGGGCGGTAGATTGTCAGATGCGGTGACAGCGGGCGGTTGCCCCGGTTTACATCGGCCATAAGTCTGGTCCTTTGATGTGAGTGGCTGTATTTTGGTCCTTGGCTGACCTAGTGATAGCGGTTTTTGCAGGAGTGTCACGAGGGCTGAACAGGCTAACACGCGGTTTTATGGGGAAGCTTGGCGGAAAAATGCAGAAATCCGCAAGAATTTTCGTTTTGTGATCACACGGATATTTTGTGTGATCACAGACCTGCGACTCACGCGCCCATTTTGACGTCAGACCTGTGCCTGATGTCATGCCGGGTGCATTCCCGCAGGTAATGTCAGCGGATAAAGCCGCCATCGCGATGGTGCCGCGCCAGCGCCCCCAGGCGCCCGCCCGGGTGCCAAGCGGTTCCGGCCACAACCAGACCTGCGCTGTGAGACGCGCGAGGGTCCGCTATGCGGGACTTCGTTGCCGTTGATCATTGGCAACCAAAGCCCGGAACAAGCCGAAGGCGCCGGGCCATCGCCTGCCCGCCCCACGGGTAGGCGATTTGGTGAGGCTGGGTATTCCCTCGTTAGGATTCATCATGGTTGAGAAATAAAGTGGCATGAACATAGGTCGGCATCGCCCACCCCGGGCAGGCGCTGGCCCGGCTTGCGCCTCATGTCACTCCGGGCTCTTTCCCGCCGTTCGCAGCATTTTTCACGAATGTCCGCTTGGCCCCCGCCCCCTCCTTCGGACATGGCGCCGCGCTCTGGGTCAGCGAAGTGACGCAAAGGTCGGTTTTGCCTGGCCATGACACCATACGCCCCAAACGCAAATGCCCCCGCAGATATCTGCGGGGGCATTGCACATCATCCTGCCAGACCAAAGCGGCTGGCGTCTCTCCGCCAATCAGCTCAGGCTGCTGTCGATGCCCTTGCAGGCGTCGACCAGGCCTTTGACCGCCTTGACGGAATTGTCGAACATCGCCTGTTCGTCCTTGTTCATGGAAATCTCCACAACGCGCTCCACGCCGCCTGCGCCGATCACTGTCGGCACGCCAACATAGAAACCGTCCAGACCATAGGCGCCGTCCACATAGGCCGCGCAGGGCAGGACGCGTTTCTGGTCTTTCAGATAGCTTTCGGCCATCTCGATGGCGCTGGTCGCGGGCGCATAAAAGGCCGAACCGGTCTTCAGCAGGCCCACGATCTCGGCGCCGCCATCACGGGTGCGCTGCACGATCGCATCCAGTTTCTCCTGGCTTGTCCAGCCCATCTTGACCAGATCCGGCAGCGGGATGCCGGCAACGGTGGAATAGCGCACCAGCGGCACCATCGTGTCGCCATGGCCGCCCAGCACAAATGCGGTGACGTCTTTCATCGACACGTTGAACTCGGAGGCAAGGAAATGCCGGAAGCGCGCCGAATCAAGCACGCCCGCCATGCCGCAGACCTTTTCATGCGGCAGGCCGGAGAATTCGCGCAGCGCCCAGACCATCGCGTCCAGCGGGTTGGTGATGCAGATCACGAAAGCGTCGGGCGCATGGGCCGCAATACCCTCGCCCACGGATTTCATGACCTTGAGGTTGATGCCCAGCAGGTCGTCGCGGCTCATCCCCGGTTTGCGGGCGACACCGGCGGTCACGATGCAGACGTCGGCACCGGCGATATCGGCGTAATCCTGCGTTCCTGACAGGGTCGCATCGAACTTGCCCGCCGGGCCCGATTCCGCGATGTCCAGTGCTTTGCCTTCTGGCGTGCCTTCCGCAATGTCGAAAAGAACGACATCGCCCAGTTCCTTCAGTGCTGCGAGGTGTGCAAGTGTACCGCCGATTTGCCCCGCGCCAATCAGCGCGATTTTGGGTCTGGCCATGGTATGTTCTCCGTCAGGGTTGCATTTCGTTGCGGCATAGCGAAATGCGGCCCGTGCTGCAAGTTCGGCCTTTCAACCACCCCGTTCCGGACCACCCGACAGAAAAAGGCCGCCCAGAAGGGCGACCTTTTCGAACAGCATGACCGGTTTTCAGTCATCTTCCGGGTGTTCAGTCCTGATATTCAGGCATCTGTTCCAGCTGTTCCTTGGTGCTGTTGATGTAGAAGCGATAGTCGCTGCCATCTTCGCTTTTCAGCACCTGGATGTCGTCAAAGCTTACCAGAACCGGCTTTTCACCAATCCCCAGGAAGCCGCCGACATTGATCACGGCTTCGGTCAGCTTGCCGTCATCGCCAACCATCAGGTTGTCGATCTCGCCCACCGTCTCGTCATTGGACCCATAGACGTAAGAGCCGTTGATCTCTTCCGCTGTCAGCTTCTCGACCTCGGCCGTTTCGGCAGTCTGATAGCCTTCGCGCTGATAGGCCGGACGGGTCATGTCGTCCTGCATGTTGTCGGCGGTGGTGTCGTCCTGCATGTTGTCGGCGGTGGTGGCAACGGCGGCGCCGGTTTCCTCTGCCGTCTGCTCGGTTGCCTCAGTCGCGTTTTCAGCCATGTTTTCAGCGTCCTGCGCTGTGGCTTCCGCGTTCTGCTCAAGGGTCTCGCCGTTCAGGGCTTCGCCCTTCATGTTGCGGTCGAACTCCGGCAGGGCTTCCAGCGCTTCCTTGGTGGTGGAAACCACGAGGAACCGGTCATTCATGTCATCGTCCTGCCGGACAACCGTGATGTCGTCCATCGAGACAGCCACGTCACGTTCGCCCAGCCCGAGGAACCCGCCAACGCCAAGGATCACGGCGCGCACGCTGCCATCCTGGGCCACGATGATGTCGTTGATCTCACCGATGTCGTCCCATTCGGCTTCGGCACCCGCGGCAACGGGCTGGTCCGCATCGACACTCTGTTCCGCATTATAGATGCGCATGCCGATCAGGTTGCTGGCATAGAAATCGCCTTGCTCGAATTCAACCACACCCAGGTTGGTGTTCATCTCTGCAGATGATTGTGATTGCGCATAGGCGCCGCCCGTCAGGGCAAGGATGACGGCAGTTGTGCTCAGAAAGCGTTTCATAATACTACTCCTTCGTATGTGTCCGGTGTCACGCACCGATTGAAGGACGAACGGACAAATGCCAGGCAAGTTCCACGGAAAATCCATTGAATCCTGGTGGGTATAAACTAAGACATGCTGACCTTCGATCTGTTCTTCTTCCTGGTCGCCGGGCCTGCGGTCTTCTTTGCCGGGGTGTCCAAGGCGGGCTTCGGCTCGGGCGCGGCCTTTGCCGCTGCCACCATCCTGGCGCTGGTCGTCGAACCCGGCCTGGCACTTGGCGTGATGCTGCCCCTGCTGATGCTGATCGACGCCAGTTCGCTCAGACCCTACTGGAAGAAATGGAGCACCCGTGACGCCTGGCTGCTGATCCTCGGCGGGCTGCCCGGCATCGCCCTGGGCGCGGCGCTCTACCGGGTCGCCTCACCAGATGTGTTCCGCCTGCTGATCGGCGGCGTCTCCGTCGGTTTCGTGTTCTGGAAGGTCAGCCTTGCAAGGGGTTGGCTTCCCTTGACAAATATGCAGTTTTCCGACCGCGCCGGGCTGTTCATCGGCGCGGTCACCGGGTTCACCACCTTCGTAAGCCATGCGGGCGGCCCGCCGGCGGCGGTGTTCCTGCTGACACGCGGTCTGACCAAGACACAGTTCCAGGCCACCACCGTCCTGATCTTCTGCGTCTTCAACCTGATCAAGTTCTTCCCCTATGCCGCGCTGGGGATGTTCACCAGCCAGACCTTTACGGCCAATCTCCTGCTGGCCCCCTTCGCCCTGCTGGGCACCTGGGCGGGGGTGCGCGCGCATCACGTGGTGCCGGAAAAACTGTTCTTTGGCATCACCTATGCCCTGCTTCTGATCACCGGGACCAAGCTGATCTGGGATGGCCTGACCTGACGCCGGACCACCCGATTCATATGTCACCTGACATATGACTTTTCTGAAAATTTTCCGCCGTCAGGCGTCCTGACCCCGGGCGGGCAGCGCCTCCGCCACCTGTTCGAAGGCCTGACCGGAGGCCACAAGGCAGGTCATCCCGCCCGGCATTGTCACCGTGATCGTCCAGCTTCCCGTCTCGTCAGAGGCAAAGACCTCGACCACGGCATTGTTCGCCCCCAGCCCGATGGACTGGCGCGTCTCGCCATATCCCTCCGCCAGCCGCGCCACCACCACATCGCGCGGCCCGCAGTTGCGCCGGGTCTGCGCGGCGACATCCGTGGTTGCAGCCAGATAGGCCACCGCCCCCGCCGTCAGCGCGGCCAGATTGAAGATTTTCATCATCTGCTTCATTTCACTGCCTTCATTCGAAAGGCTGCACCCTGATCGGCGGACCTGTCCGGGCTTTGCCCGTGCGACCTGGGTGGGCCAGGTTACTTGCCAATGCGCCTGCTGACCGGGTGCCCGGCGGCCCTGCCGGAACCATCTTTCCCTGGACAGGCGACGGGGCAAAGGATGCGGGCAGTTCCCTGAAATACTGGTTAACGATGCGTACGGAACCTGCTCAATTTGATTATCGCTGCGCTGCGGCACGTTTCCCCTTGAACTTTTCAATCAAAAATGAGCATCTGCGCGCAACAATATGTCCACACGCCGCCGCCCGGCGCGGCCAACCCCATCGGAGGCCCCATGTCCAAGATCACCCGCCCCCTGCGTTCAGCGCTCTATATTCCCGGCTCCAAACCCCGCGCGCTGGACAAGGCCCGCAGCCTGCCCTGCGATGCGATCATCTTTGACCTTGAGGATGCGGTGAGCCCGGACGAGAAATCCGCCGCCCGCGCCACGCTGGCCGGGGCGCTCGGCGAAGGCGGCTATGGCGCGCGGCTCAAGGTGATCCGCATCAACGCGCTGGACACCGAATGGGGCAAGGACGACGCGCAGGCCGCCCGCGACATGGACGCCGACGCGATCCTGCTGCCCAAGGTGGGCAGCCCCGCCGACCTCGAAGCCCTGGCCGATATCCTGGGCGACAGGCCGCTCTGGGCGATGATGGAAACCCCCGGTGCCATGCTGAACGCCCCCGCCATCGCCGCGCACCGGTCTTTGCAGGCCATGGTCATGGGCACCAACGATCTGGCCAAGGACCTGCAAACGCGGTTCCGCGCCGACCGTCTGCCGCTGATGACCGGCCTGGGCCTCTGCGTGCTGGCGGCCAAGGCCCATGGCTGCGCCATCATCGACGGGGTCTATAACGCCTTCAAGGACGACGAGGGCCTGCGCGCCGAATGCGATCAGGGCCGCGACATGGGCTTTGACGGCAAGACACTGATCCACCCGGCACAGCTTGACGTGGCAAACGCGGCCTTCTCTCCCACCGAGGAAGAAGCCGATCTCGCCCGCCGCCAGATCGCCGCCTACGAGGAAGTCATCGCCTCCGGTCAGAGCGTCGCGGTGGTGGACGGCAAGATCGTGGAAAACCTGCATGTTGCAACTGCCCGCGAAACACTGGCAAAACTGGAGGCAATCGCAGCCCTCAGCGCGGAGTAGCGCCATGTTCCTTCTGATCCTCGGTCTCATCCTCTGGGTGGGCGCACATTATTTCAAACGCCTCGCCCCCGATGCCCGGGCGAAACTCGGCGAACCCGGCAAGGGGCTGGTGGCGGTTCTGATCGTGGCCGGCGTGGCGCTGATGATCATCGGCTACCGCGGTGCCGACTTCATCCCGGTCTGGAACCCGCCCGCCTTCATGATCCACATCAACAACCTGCTGATGCTGCTGGCCTTCTGGATCTTCGGTTCTTCCGCCGCCAAGGGGGCCAAGGCCTGGCCCGCCTACAAGACCCGCCATCCACAGCTGCTCGCGGTCAAGACCTGGGCGCTGGCGCACCTGCTGGTGAACGGCGATCTGGCCTCGATCATCCTCTTCGGCGGGCTGCTGGCCTGGGCCGTGGTCAGCGTCATCCTGATCAACCGCGCCGAACCCGGCTGGACCCCGCCCCCCCATGCCGGACGCGCCACCTATATCCGGCTGGTGGTGATCACCGCCGTCATCTTTGCCGTGGTCGTGACGATCCACAGCTGGCTGGGCGTCTCGCCCTTCCCCTCCTGAACCCGCACGGAGCCTGCATGAAACTCTATCGCTTCCTGTCCGAAGAAGACACATCCGCCTTCTGCCACAAGGTCACCGCTGCCCTGAACAAGGGCTGGGAACTTTACGGCTCACCCACCCAGACATGGGATCACGCCGCCGGGGTCATGCGCTGCGGCCAGTCGGTCGTGAAAGAGGTCGAAGGCACCTATACCCCCGACACCAAGTTGGGGGACCACTGATGGCCAAGACCAACGCCGGGCGCTTTTTCGAGGATTACACCCTGGGCGAGACCATCCGCCACGCGGTGCCGCGCACCGTCAAGTCGGGTGAACGGGCGCTCTACCACATGCTCTACCCCGCGCGCCACGCGCTCTATTCCTCCGACCAGTTCGCGCAAAGCTGCAGCCTGCCCTTCAGCCCGCTGGACGATATGATCGCCTTCCATGTGGTCTTTGGCAAAACCGTGCCGGATGTCTCGCTGAACGCCGTGGCCAATCTCGGCTATGCCCAGGGCCGCTGGCTGAGCCCGGTCTGGCCCGGCGACACCCTGCGCAGCGAATCCCAGGTGATCGGCCTCAAGCAGAACTCCAACGGCAAGACCGGCGTGGTCTATGTGCGCACCACCGGGTTGAACCAGCATGACGCGCCGGTGCTGGAATATGTCCGCTGGGTCATGGTCCGCAAAAGGAACCTCGACGCCCCCGCGCCCGACACGATTGTCCCCGAGCTGCCCGCCGCATTGGAGGCGGGCGATCTGGTGATCCCGAAGGGGCTTGATTTCACGAACTACGATTTCGAACTGGCAGGCGAGCCGCACCGCTGGGGCGACTACCAGGTCGGCGAACAGATCGACCACGTCGATGGCGTCACGGTGGAAGAGGCCGAACACATGCTGGCCACCCGCCTGTGGCAGAACACCGCCAAGGTGCATTTCGACACCTCCGCCCGCCCCGACGGCAGCCGCCTGATCTATGGCGGCCATGTGATCTCAATGGCCCGGGCGCTGTCCTTCAACGGGCTGGCCAATGCGCAGATGGTCGTGGGCCTGAACGGCGGGGCGCATGCCAACCCCTGCCTTGCCGGCGACACGATCCGCGCCTGGTCCGAGGTGCTGGACAAGGCCGAAACATCCACCCCCGGCGTCGGCGCGATCCGCCTGCGGCTGGTGGCGACCAGGGGGGGCGACCCCTTCAAACTGAAAGGCGAGGACGGCAAATACCTGCCCGAAGTCCTGCTCGACCTCGATTACTGGGCGCTGATGCCCGTGTAACGGCGCGCGTCTAGCTCAGGGGAATTGCCGCTTTGAGCCCTTTCCACTTTCCCAAGCGCGGAATCAAGGCCGCAGGCCGCCGCGCATCGCCGGGCCGTCCCCTGGCACGGCGATTTGGCTGCTGTCGTTTTCCACGGATAACTTGGAAGTGCTTGGCTGCCATAAAGTGCCAGTCACGACGGTCGGATCGCCGAACCACGGCCCGTCAATGCGCGGCTTGGGCTTTCCATGCGAAGGGCCGCTTCGTCCGCCAAACCGCCATGTCCTCCCGCTTCCTGTACCGCCGTGCGGAGGTTGATCAGGATCAATGTGGCGTGTGCAAAAGGGGTCTAGCTTCTTCGTGAACAACGCGAAGGAGAAGACATCATGTTCAGCACAATCCTGGTAGCATACGACGGGTCGGACCACGCCGACAACGCCCTGAAACTGGCCGCGGGGCTGGCCAAGACACACGGCGCGGCACTGCACGTTGTACACACACCGCAACTCGACAGCCCGCCCATCGTGCTGGGTGCCTATGTCAGCCAGTTGGACATGCCCCCGTCAAAGGAACAATACGAGGAGGTCGGTCGCAAGATGATCGAAAAGGCGCGGCAGGTTGCACAGGCCGCAGGTGCCGGGGACATCCAAGGGCACATCGGCAGGGGCGCGCCCGCAGACTTTATCCTGTCGACGGCCAAGAAGATCGACGCCGACCTGATCATCCTGGGTCGGCGCGGGCTGGGGGCAATCCGGTCCATCGCGCTGGGGTCCGTCAGCAACGCGGTGGCCCACGGGGCGCAATGCCCCTGCATGACCGTGATCTGACCGACAATCCCCCACACATCGGACCAGCCACCCGATGCGCAGTTCCCGCGCATCGGGTACCGAATTGCCGACGCGACACCAAAGGCGTGACGATTACATACAGCGCATCTTTGAGTGCAACGGAAGGTCCGGCATGCGTCAGGCGGGCGCACAGGCGCCCCCCGGCCATTTTCCCATTGCATTCTGCCTGCACAGCACTTTCCCTGTACCGGACCCTGCAGGAGGCCCAGACATGACCCGCCGAAAACTCTACCTCGGTGCCCTGACCGACAACCGCCGCTGGGACAGTGTCAAAATCCGCCCCGACGACGTCATCGTCGCCTCCCCGCCGAAATGCGGCACCACCTGGATGCAGACCATCATCGCCCTGCTGTTTTCCGGCGACCCCGATGTCGAAACCGCAGTGGCCCTCCGGATGCCATGGGTCGACATCCGCCTGCGCGAACTGCCGGAGGTGGCCGCACGGCTCGAAGCCATGACCTGCCGGCGCTGCCTGAAAAGCCACACGCCGATGGACGGTCTGCCGTTGGATGACCAGGCGCAATACATCTGCGTCTTCCGCCACCCGCTGGATGCGCATTTCTCCTACCGCAAACACCTGCGCAACATCCCCATGCACCTGCTCGACTTCTGGTATCCGGAGGATGACCCCGACGGCACCACCTTCTGCCGCTTCCTGGACGGCGGGGCCGAGGGCTTCGATACCGATGCCATGCCGCTCGCGCATATCCTGCAGCACTACAAGGCCGCCACCGCCCTCGCTGACCGCCCCAATGTCGCGCTGTTTCACTATGCCGACATGACCCGCGACCTGCCCGGCACCTTTGCGAGGGTGGCCGGGCTGCTGGGCATATCGCACCCCGCCGCCCTGATGGAGGCGTTGATCCAGGCCGCCACCTTCGACAACATGAAAGCCCATGCCGCGCGGTATGCACCGGGCGGCGGCACCGGTTTCATGAAGAAGGACTCCGATTTCTTCCACAGCGCCAGTGGCGGCAAATGGATCGGCAAGCTCAGCGATGCCGAACTGGCCGCCTATGACGACATGATGGACGCCCATCTCGGGCCACAGGACCGCGCCTGGCTGGAGCACGGCGCGCAGGGCCGTTCCGCCGGATGACAGATGGCGCGGCGCGGCCCCGGGGCACAGAATCCCCGCGGCCCGCGCCGAACCCCAAGGGGGTAAAAAGTGAACTCCAGACCCGGGTTCACCCATATTTCATTGACATCCGCTTAAAGTCGCCGATTTTGTGATCACACCTTTTCCGCGTGTGATCACAAACAGCAGTTTCCACTTTCAATATCCCCGCAACTGAGAAAGTCTGGTTCCCGACAGATAAGACTCGCGCGCGCTGCGCCCTGCTCTTGAACCAACTACGGGATCCTTTTGCGATGAACATCCACGAATACCAGGCCAAAGCCCTCCTGCGCAGCTACGGCGCGCCCGTCTCCGATGGCCGCGTGGTCCTCAAGGCCGAGGACGCCAAGAACGCCGCCGGCGAGATGGATGGCCCGCTCTGGGTGGTCAAGGCGCAGATCCACGCAGGTGGTCGCGGCAAGGGCAAGTTCAAGGAAGCAGACGCCGGTGACGCAGGCGGCGTGCGCCTGACCAAATCCGTGGAAGAGGCCGCCGAACAGGCCAAGAAGATGCTGGGCCGCACCCTGGTCACACATCAGACCGGCCCGGCGGGCAAACAGGTCAACCGCATCTACATCGAAGACGGCTCCGGCATCGAGACGGAACTCTACCTGGCCCTGCTGGTGGACCGCCAGACCTCCCGCGTGTCCTTTGTCTGCTCCACCGAGGGTGGCATGGACATCGAAGAGGTCGCCGCATCGACGCCTGAGAAAATCCTGTCCTTCTCCGTCGATCCGGCCACCGGCTACCAGGCTTTCCACGGCCGCCGCATCGCCTTTGCCCTCGGGCTGGAAGGCAAGCAGGTCAAGCAATGCGTCGGGCTGATGGGCCTGCTCTACAAAGCGTTCCTGGAAAAAGACATGGAGATGCTGGAGATCAACCCGCTGATCGTCACCGACGGCGGCGACCTCAAGGTGCTGGACGCCAAGGTCAGCTTTGACGGCAACGCGATCTACCGCCACGCCGACATCGCGGAACTGCGCGACACCACCGAAGAAGACCCCAAGGAACTCGAAGCCTCCAAATACGACCTGAACTACATCGCGCTGGACGGCGAGATCGGCTGCATGGTCAACGGCGCCGGTCTGGCGATGGCCACCATGGACATCATCAAGCTCTACGGGGCCGAGCCTGCCAACTTCCTCGACGTGGGCGGCGGCGCGACCAAGGAGAAAGTGACCGAGGCCTTCAAGATCATCACCTCCGACCCGCAGGTCAAAGGCATCCTGGTGAACATCTTCGGCGGCATCATGCGCTGCGATGTGATCGCAGAGGGCGTCGTGGCCGCAGTCAAGGAAGTCGGCCTCAAGGTCCCGCTGGTTGTCCGCCTCGAAGGCACCAACGTGCAGCAGGGCAAGGACATCATCAACAACTCCGGCCTTGACGTCATCGCGGCCGAAGACCTCAAGGACGGCGCGCAGAAGATCGTGAAGGCGGTCAAGGGGTGAGACTGGCAACCTGCCATAGGCAGGCCGACCGTCCGTTGGACGGTCGGGTTCGTGGACGGGTGGCACCCGGGCAGCGCAATTGTTCGGGCCATCTGCCTTCAGCATTTGTTTTGGCCGGGGGCGTCCTCAGCCTGATGATCAGTGCAATGGCCGGTGCTGTCTCCGCCCAGGTGCCACAAACAGTCACGTCAATCTGGAACCGTTTCGAACAGGTCTGCGGGTCGGCAATGACCGACCCGCAGACATTTGCGGATTCTCTGGCCACGACATGGCCCGCAGGCACGTTCGGCGTCGTCACCTCGCAAGACGGTCGTATGTACAAGATCAACATCGCCGAGGATTACTTCTTTCACACCATGACCATCGTCGTCGTGGGCAACCGCCGTTCGACCAGCTGCAACACGAGCTTCAATGGCCAAGGTATCGGCAGCGGTGCCGCGAACGCCGCGCAATACGAGGCTGAGATGCGCCAGCGTTACCCCTCGGCGATTCTGACGGGCGGCAAGTTCCCCGAACAATATCGGCAATACGACGGCAGTCAGGGCAACCAGATTCTGCTGAATGAAAACGACTACCAGTATTACAGCCTGAACAGTTTTCCCAAAGCCGAAGTCATGCATTTCACCCAAATCGTCGACGGCTATATCTCCATGTCGGTCACTTTTGACGAACGCGCGGGGGCCTGAAGGATGTCTCGCACAGGGCTGGCAAACAAATACGCGGGCATTGGTGCCGCTTTGCTGTGTTCACTTGGCACATCGGCTCTTTCTGACCACCTGGCCATCACCACCTTTAATCAATGGTGCTTCAAGGCCGGCCAGACGGAGGCCCAGGCCCGCGACAACATGAGCGCGGGAACCGCCCCCTTCACCCTGACGTTCTGGGACGACAGTCTTGAGCCGCGCCCGGCGGATGCCCAGCGCGGCGTCGAACGGCGCTGCGAAGTGGCCTTTGACGGCGATCATACCGCCGCAGCCATCGAGGCGCTGCGCATCCAGATGGCGACACCGCCGGTCTTCGGCACCCCGATTCCGCTGCCCGATACCCACGCGGTCACCCCCGGCACCACCCTGATCGAAGGGCGCGAACTGCTGCGCGGCCGGGTTGCCGTGGTCCATGTGGGCCTGCGCAACGCGCCGCAGGCCCCGGTGACCTTCATGGCGGTTGACCGCCTCTATGACGGGCTTGGCCTGCCGGAGGGATCATGACAGATCAAAGCGCCCCCCGTCCCTGCCCGGTCTGCCACGACACGGATGCCACCATGCTGCCGGCCTATTCGCCGGACCCCTGGCAGGTGGCCACCTGCAACCTCTGCACCATGACCTATCTGCAAAATCCCCCCGCCTACGAGGCGCTGGAAGAGGATTTCGCCTGGGAAAAGACCTACGAGGACAAGAAAGCCGCCTCCAGGGGATCGACCCGGTTCAGCCCCTATGTGCGCAGGCTGCGCAATGCGCTGGGCATGTACCGTGACAAGACCAACAGCTTCCGGCGCTGGTTCAACGATGGCCATGTGCTCGACATCGGGTCGGGCTGGGGCCAGCGGATCACGGCACCGATGACGCCTTACGGCATCGAATTGTCCACCGCGCTGCACAGGGTTTCGGACGAACGGATGCGCGCGCAGGGCGGCTATTGCCTGCATGGCGCGGGCGCCGAGGCAATCTGGGATTTCGAGGAAAACCAGTTCGACGGCATCGTCATGTTCTCCTATCTCGAACATGAAACCGATGTGACCGGCGTGCTGAAGGGCGCGCACCGGGCGCTGAAACCCGATGGCGGGGTCTTCATCCGCGTGCCGAACTTCGCCTCGCTCAACCGCCGTGTGATCGGCCCGAAATGGTGCGGCTTCCGCTACCCCGACCACGTCAATTATTTCACCCTGTCCAGCCTGCGCAAATGCGCCGCTCAGATCGGGTTCAAGACCTGGCTGGTCAACCGCTTTACCCTGCCGGTCGACGACAATATCTCGGTCCTGCTGCGCAAGACGGCCACCTGACACAATGGAGAGAATGATGAACCTGATCCATACCACATCCACCCGCGTCATCGGCGCGCTGTGCCTGGGCGCCCTGCTTGCAGGGTGCAACTACAACACCGCCAACGACGGGGTGCGCAACGGCCCGCAGGCCATCCACCCCAGCAGCGGCCTTGCCACGGTTGCACCGGCACCGGTTGCCGCCGCCGCGCCAACCTGTGGTCAAAATGGCCAATATGCCTGCTACACGCCGCAACCCGGCGACGGATCACAACCCATCATCGATTAACCACAGGCGGTTTCAACCGCTTGTGCCCTTCTAACGGATACCCAAAGGAACCAATATGGCCGTACTTGTAGACGAAAACACCAAAGTCATCTGTCAGGGCCTCACCGGCTCGCAGGGGACGTTCCACACCGAACAGGCCATCGCCTATGGTACCAAGATGGTCGGCGGCGTGACGCCCGGCAAGGGCGGCCAGACCCATCTGGACCTGCCCGTGTTCAACTCCGTCCACGAGGCGCGCCACGTCACCGGGGCCAATGCCTCCGTCATCTATGTGCCGCCGCCCTTCGCGGCCGATTCCATTCTTGAAGCCATCGACGCCGAGATGGAGCTGATCGTCTGCATCACCGAAGGCATCCCGGTGCTGGACATGATGCGCGTCGCGCGTGCGCTGGACGGGTCCAAATCCCGCCTGATCGGGCCGAACTGCCCCGGTGTCATCACGCCTGACGCCTGCAAGATCGGCATCATGCCCGGCCACATTCACAAGCGCGGCTCCTGCGGCGTGGTCAGCCGTTCCGGCACGCTGACCTACGAGGCGGTCAAGCAGACCAGCGACCTCGGCTATGGCCAATCCTCCGCCGTGGGCATCGGCGGCGACCCGATCAAGGGGACCGAACATATCGACGTGCTGGAAATGTTCCTGGCCGACGATGAGACCGAGAGCATCATCATGATCGGCGAAATCGGCGGCTCCGCCGAGGAGGAAGCCGCACAATTCCTGGCCGACGAACGCAAGAAGGGCCGCTGGAAACCCACCGCCGGTTTCATCGCGGGCCGCACCGCGCCTCCGGGCCGCCGCATGGGCCACGCAGGCGCCATCGTCGCCGGTGGCAAGGGCGGCGCCGAGGACAAGATCGAAGCGATGAAAGCCGCCGGTATCGTTGTCGCCGACAGCCCCGCCACCCTGGGCGAGGCCGTCAAGGCCGCGATCGAAAAGGGCTGATCCCCTACCCGAACAGGCGAAGGGCCGACAGCAGGCCGGCCCTTCGCCCCCCATCCAACCCGCGAGACATGATGCGACAGCCGCCCGCCCTTACCGTCCGCCGCCGACCGAGCATCCTGTGATGCGCCGGCTGATCCTGCATATCGGGCCGCACAAGACCGGCACCAGCAGCTTTCAGCACTGGTTGCGGGGAAACGCCGCCGTGCTGGCGGATGCCGGTCTGGTCCTGCCGCTGGACCTGCTGAACGCCAATGCCAATGGCGCACCGCTGGCCCATGCCCTTCTGGCCGCCCCGGAGGACCGCACAGCGGAACAACGCGATCTGATCGACCGCTTTGGCCGGTTCTGCGCGGCACATCCGGACGCCTCGGTCATCCTCTCGGCAGAGCGGCTGTCACAGATGCTGCTGGTCGACGGCAGATTCCTAAACGAATTCGACCCCCGCGAGGACGACACCCGCCGCCAGCGCGCGGCGCGCCACCTGCATGACGCAGTATCCACGCTCGGCTTCGATCGGATTGATCTTCTGGTCCTGATCCGCGAACAGGCCGGTTTTCTGACCAGCGCCTATGTTCAGAAACTCAAGACCATGAACGCCCGCCTGGACCTGGGCGCCCGCGGGCTGGAGGACTTTCGGGTCCAGCGCTATGCCGAAAGTTTCCGGCAGCTTTCAGACCTCGGCTTCCATGTCATCGCCGCCCCCTACCGCACCCCGGACCGCGCACTTGCGCTGCCCGAACGCCTGATGGCGATGGCCGGCTTTGACGGCCCGCTCAAGGGCCGCGTGACCTGTGATGTCCCGCGCGTGAATGTATCACCAGGCTATCTGACAATGATCGGCCTGGGCCATGTGTTCTGGCACCTCGAAACCCTTTCCCCGACACCGGATGCCGCCGGGCTTGACCTGCTGCGGCGGCGTCTCTTTGTGATCACCCGCGCCGCAAATGTCGAAGATGACAGCCCGCTGACCCTGTTCGCCCCGGATCATGCCGCCGCAATTGCCGCCCGTCAGCGCCGCTATCTGGACGGCATCGAACCCTGGGCGCAGGGGCTGACCGCCGCCGACATCGCAGGCAGCTTTCCCGCGCATCGCGCCCAGTCGCCCCTGTCGCGCAACGATCTTGGCACGCATGAGCGTCACCGCATCGACGATTGGCTGCGCGGCATCGCCGCCCTGGTTCAGCGCGACAACCGCCTGCGCCAGTTGATCGACCCCGCCACGCTGACCAACCTTGACGCCTCCCCGCCAGGGGTGCACAGCGCGCCGCAGCAGACCGCCCCCTGCCTTGGGGGCACCTGGGCCGCAGCCGCACCCGACGGACGAAGGCCGTTGAGGCAAGCCCTCTAGAAACCGATTTTGACCATAACCCCCGCCCGAACGAGGCCACATCATGACCGAACAACCCGGAAACGAACAGTTCCACGCGTCATCCTTCATGGAAGGTGAAAACGCAGAATATCTTGAACAGATGTATGCCAGATACGCCAGTGACCCCAACGCGGTGGACGCGGCATGGGCGGCCTTCTTCAAGGCCATGGGCGACGACGGCGAAGCCGTCAAGGCAGAGGCGGCAGGCCCCTCCTGGGCGCGCAGCGACTGGCCCCCGGCACCCATGGGCGACAACATCGGCGCGCTGACAGGCATCTGGCCCGAACCGGTCGAGGCAGAGGCCGCAGGCCGCAAGATCAAGGAAAAGGCCGCCGAAAAAGGCGCCCAGATCACCGAGGAACAGGTGCGCAGCGCGGTGCTGGATTCGGTCCGCGCCCTGATGCTGATCCGCGCCTACCGGATCCGCGGGCACCTCGCCGCCGAGCTCGACCCGCTGGGCATGCGCGACACCGGCACCCATGCCGAACTGGACCCCAGCGCCTATGGCTTTGAAAAGGCCGACATGGACCGCCCGATCTTCATCGACAACGTGCTGGGCCTCGAAGTGGCCACCATGACCCAGATCGTGGACATCGTGAAACGCACCTATTGCGGCACCTTCGCACTGCAATACATGCATATTTCCAACCCCGAAGAGGCCGGCTGGCTCAAGGAACGGATCGAAGGCTATGGCAAGGAAATCTCCTTTACCCGGAACGGCCGCAAGGCGATCCTGAACAAGCTGGTCGAGGCCGAGGGCTTTGAGAAGTTCCTGCATGTCAAATACATGGGCACCAAACGCTTCGGCCTGGACGGCGGCGAAAGCCTGATCCCCGCGATGGAACAGATCATCAAGCGGGGTGGCCAGCTGGGGGTCAAGGACATCGTCATCGGGATGCCCCACCGGGGCCGCCTCTCGGTGCTGGCCAATGTGATGCAGAAACCCTACCGCGCGATCTTCAACGAATTCCAGGGCGGCAGCTTCAAACCCGAAGACGTGGATGGCTCGGGCGACGTGAAATACCACCTCGGGGCCTCGTCGGACCGCGATTTCGACGGCAATACCGTGCACCTGAGCCTGACCGCCAACCCCAGCCACCTGGAGGCGGTGAACCCCGTTGTCCTGGGCAAGGCGCGCGCCAAGCAGGACCAGCTGAATGACCACGAGCGGACCAAGGTGATGCCGATCCTGCTGCACGGCGATGCGGCCTTTGCCGGTCAGGGCGTGGTGGCGGAATGTTTCGCCCTTTCGGGCCTGCGCGGCCACAAGACCGGCGGCACCATGCACATCGTGGTAAACAACCAGATCGGCTTTACCACCGCGCCGCATTTCTCGCGCTCCTCGCCCTATCCCACCGACAATGCCCTGGTGGTCGAGGCGCCGATCTTTCACGTCAACGGCGACGACCCGGAGGCGGTGGTTCACGCCGCCCGCGTCGCCACGGAATTCCGCCAGAAGTTCCACAAGGATGTGGTCATCGACATCATCTGCTACCGCCGCTTCGGTCACAACGAAGGCGACGAGCCGATGTTCACCAACCCGATCATGTACAAGAAGATCAAGGGCCAGAAGACCACGCTCAGCCTCTATTCCGACCGGCTGGTCAAGGACGGCCTTGTCCCCGAGGGCGAGATCGAGGACATGAAGGCCGATTTCCAGAAACGGATGAACGAGGAATTCGAGGCGGGCAAGGATTACCGCCCCAACAAGGCCGACTGGCTGGACGGCAAATGGTCCCACCTCGATAAGTCCAAGGAAAAGAAATACCAGCGCGGCAAGACCGCCATTTCCAAGGAAACCATGGCCGATATCGGCAAGGCGCTGACCACCGTGCCCGAGGATTTCCCGCTGCACAAGACAGTGGGCCGTCTGCTTGAGGCGAAAGCGGCGATGTTCAAGGATGGCAAGGGCTTCGACTGGGCCACCGCCGAGGCGATCGCCTTTGGCTCCCTGCTGACCGAAGGCTACAAGGTCCGCCTGTCCGGTCAGGACAGCGCGCGCGGCACCTTCAGCCAACGCCACTCGGCCCTGATCAACCAGGAAACCGAAGACCGCTATTACCCCCTCAACCACATCCGCGAGGGGCAGGCGGAATACGAAGTCATCGATTCCATGCTGTCGGAATATGCGGTGCTGGGTTTCGAATACGGCTATTCGCTGGCCGAACCCAACGCCCTGACCCTGTGGGAAGCCCAGTTCGGTGACTTTGCCAATGGCGCGCAGATCATGTTCGACCAGTTCATCAGCTCCGGCGAAAGCAAATGGCTGCGGATGTCCGGCCTCGTCTGCCTGATGCCACATGGCTACGAAGGGCAAGGGCCGGAACATTCCTCCGCCCGGCTGGAACGCTTCCTGACCATGTGCGGCGGCGACAACTGGATCGTGGCCAATTGCACCACGCCTGCCAACTACTTCCACCTGCTGCGCCGCCAGCTGCACCGCAGCTACCGCAAGCCGCTCATGCTGATGACGCCCAAATCCCTGCTGCGCCACAAGATGGCGGTCAGCGAGGCCGAGGAATTCACCACCGGCAGCAGCTTCCACCGGGTCCTGTGGGACGACGCGGAAAAGGGCAATTCAGATACCAAACTGGTCGCCGATGACAAGATCAAGCGCGTCGTCATGTGCTCCGGCAAGGTCTATTACGACCTGCTGGAAGAACGCGACAGCCGCGGGATCGACGACATCTACATCCTGCGTTTCGAACAATTCTACCCCTTCCCCGCGCAATCCGCGGTGAAAGAGCTTGAACGCTTCAAGAATGCCGAAATGGTCTGGTGCCAGGAAGAACCCAAGAACCAGGGGGCCTGGAGCTTTATCGAACCGAACATCGAATGGGTTCTGGGCCGCATCGGTGCAAAACACGGCCGCCCGGCCTATGTCGGCCGCGCCACCGCCGCCTCTCCCGCCACGGGCCTGGCGAGCCAGCACAAAGCACAACAAGCCGCTCTCGTTGACGAAGCGCTGACCATCAAAGGAAAGTAACCCATGACCGAAGTACGTGTGCCCACCCTGGGCGAATCCGTGACCGAAGCAACCGTCGCCACCTGGTTCAAGAAACCCGGCGACAGCGTGGCGGTCGATGAAATGCTCTGCGAGCTGGAAACCGACAAGGTCACCGTCGAAGTGCCCAGCCCCGTGGCAGGCACCCTGGCCGACATCGTCGCGGCAGAGGGCGAAACCGTGGGCGTCGATGCCCTGCTGGCCAATATCTCCGCCGGGGATGAAGCGCCGAAGGGCAAGGCGGCTGACACCGGCAAGGAGGCGCCGAAATCCGTCGATGCCGGTGCCGAGGAAATGAAACCCCGCGACCCCGCCGATGATGTTGATGTCATGGTCCCCACCCTGGGCGAAAGCGTGACAGAGGCCACCGTCAGCACCTGGTTCAAACAGGTCGGCGATACCGTCGCGCAGGATGAAATGCTCTGCGAGCTGGAAACCGACAAAGTCAGCGTCGAGGTGCCCGCCCCCGCCGCAGGCACCCTGACCCAGATCCTGGCCGAGGAAGGCAGCACCGTCGAGGCCAATGGAAAGCTCGCCGTGATCTCGGGTGGTGAAGGCACAGCCGCCGCCGCCGCAAAGGACAGCGCACCGGCCCCCGCCGCCGAAAGCAAGGGCGGCAAGGATGTCGAAGACGCGCCTTCCGCGAAAAAGGCGATGGCGGAAAACAACATCAGCCGCGATGCCGTCACCGGCACCGGCCGCGATGGCCGCGTGATGAAAGAGGACGTGGCCAAGGCCATCGCCGCAGGCACCTCCGCCGCTCCGGCACCGGAGGCGAAATCCGCCCCCCGCGCGCCCTCCAGCGCCGATGACGCCTCCCGCGAGGAACGCGTCAAGATGACCCGCCTGCGCCAGACCATCGCCCGCCGCCTCAAGGAATCGCAGAACACGGCCGCGATGCTGACCACCTACAACGAGGTCGACATGACGGCGGTGATGGACCTGCGCAATGAATACAAGGTGCTGTTCGAAAAGAAACACGGGGTGAAGCTGGGCTTCATGTCCTTCTTCACCAAGGCCTGCTGCCACGCCCTGAACGAAGTGCCGGATGTGAACGCAGAGATCGACGGCACCGATGTGGTCTACAAGAACTATGTCCACATGGGCATCGCCGTGGGCACCCCCACCGGCCTTGTGGTGCCGGTGGTCAGGAACGCCGACGCCATGTCCTTTGCCGAGATCGAAAAGACCATCAACACCCTGGGCGTCAAGGCGCGCGACGGCAAACTGTCGATGGCCGACATGCAGGGCGGCACCTTCACCATCTCCAACGGCGGCGTCTATGGCTCGCTGATGTCCTCGCCGATCCTGAACCCGCCGCAATCGGGCATCCTGGGCATGCACAAGATCCAGGACCGCGCGATGGTGGTGAACGGCGAAATCGTGGTGCGCCCGATGATGTACCTCGCCCTCAGCTACGACCACCGCATCGTCGACGGCAAAGGCGCGGTCACCTTCCTCGTCCGTGTGAAAGAGGCGCTGGAAGACCCGCGCCGCTTGCTGATGGATTTGTAAACCGACAGGGTGGGGTAAAACCCCACCCTACCGATCCACCACAGGGTGGGGTTCCGCCCCATGACCTGCTGAACAACGGGACCCGGATGCAGGAACTCCATGCCATCGAACATTCGCTTTGGGCGACCGTCTCGCGCTTTGATCCCGACCTGATGGAACAGGTTTTCGCGGATGATTTCGCAGAGTTCGGGCGCTCCGGGCGAAGATATACGCGCGCGGAGATGCTTTTCTCGCCCGATCAGGCAACGCCCATCGACGCAACGCTTCATCAAATGATGAGCCGCGCCTTGTCAGACGACATAAGTATCGTAACTTATGTATCAGAAGCCCGGTTTGACGGGTCGACAGAATGGGCAAACAGGTCCTCGATCTGGGACAGCTCCAGCGGCGGCTGGAAATTACGATTTCATCAAGGCACCCCCTGCGCGCCCCTGCCTCCAAAGTGAAAGTTCAAACATGACCGAAATCACCATCCTCATCGCCTATGGCCTGCTGGTCATGATCACCATCCTGTTGCAGGTGATGGGCGCCATGACCCAGCTTTCCATGGGCTACCTGATGTCCTCGCGCGACGACAACCGCGGCACCCGGGGCATGGTGGCGCGGATCGAACGGGCGCTGAACAACTCCATCGTTGCAATGACCCTCTTTGCCCCCGCCGTGCTGATCCTTGAGGTCCTGAACAAGACCAATGCCACCACCCTGCTGGCTGCCCAGGTCTTCATGATCGCGCGGATCATCTACCTGCCGGTCTATGCGCTTGGCGTGCCTGCAGTGCGCACATTGGCCTGGCTGGCGGGCTTCCTCGCCACCGCCGTCCTCTACCTCCAGGCACTTTGAAAGGGCCCCCGCCATGCAGATGATCGTCCACCAGCACGTCACCTCCTTCGCCGACTGGAAAGCCGCCTTCGACAAGGATGACGAGGCCCGGCGCAACGCGGGGCTGACCGTGCTGCAGGTCTGGAAGGACGCCGACAGCGACACCCATGCCTTCTTCCTGCTCAAGGTCAATGACCGCGACAAGGCGCAGCAATGGATCGAAAGGTCCAACGCCCTGGCCTCGGACGATGGCGGCACGGTCACCTCCTCTTCGGCGTATTTTCTGGACACCAAATGACCCCGGAACTCACTGCCCTGACCCTCGCTGCGCTCCTGCAATACCTGCAATTCGCGCTCTACGCGGTGCCTGCCAATCGCGAACTGGGGCCCGGCTTCACCATGTCCGCACGCGACCGCCCCCCCAACAACACGCTGACCGACCGCACCGCGCGTCTGGGCCGCGCCTTTGACAACCACTTCGAGGGGCTGATCCTGTTTGCCATTGCCGTGGGCGTGATCCAGATGTCGGGGCAGAACAGCGCGCTCACCGCGCTCTGCGGCTGGGTCTACCTGATCGCGCGGCTGCTCTATGTGCCTGCCTATGCGCTGGGCTGGCGGCCCTGGCGGTCGCTGATCTGGTTTGTCGGTTTCATCGCCACCCTGCTGATGCTGCTGGTGGCGCTCTTTTGATTTCATTGTTCCAGTAAATACCACCGGGGGGAGGCGCTTGCGCCGGGGGGCTGGCCCCCCTACCCTCGCTGTCAACACGCTCAACACCCAAGGAGACACACATGTCCACCTATGATGTCATCGTAATCGGCTCCGGCCCCGGCGGCTATGTCGCCGCCATCCGCTGTGCGCAGCTGGGCCTGAAGACCGCCTGCGTCGAGGGGCGCGACACCCTGGGCGGCACCTGCCTGAACGTCGGCTGCATCCCCTCCAAGGCGCTGCTGCATGCCTCCCACATGCTGCATGAGGCGGAACACAACTTTGCCGAAATGGGTCTCAAGGGCAAAAGCCCCTCGGTCGACTGGAAACAGATGCTGACCTACAAGCAATCCACCATCGACACCAATACCAAGGGCATCGAATTCCTGTTCAAGAAGAACAAGATCGACTGGCTGAAAGGCTGGGGCAGCATCCCCGAGGCCGGCAAGGTCAAGGTCGGCGACGAGGTGCATGAGGCAAAGAACATCATCATCGCCACCGGGTCGGAGGCCTCTTCCCTGCCCGGCGTCGAGGTCGACGAGAAAGTCGTCGTCACCTCCACCGGCGCGCTGGAACTGGGCAAGGTGCCCAAGAAGATGGTGGTCATCGGCGCCGGCGTGATCGGGCTGGAGCTGGGCAGCGTCTATGCGCGCCTGGGCTCGGAAGTCACCGTGGTGGAATTCCTCGATGCGATCACACCGGGCATGGACCCGGAGGTGCAGAAGACCTTCCAGCGGATGCTGAAAAAGCAGGGGCTGGAATTCATCATGGGGGCCGCCGTGCAGAAGACCGAGGCGACCAAGACCAAGGCCAAGGTGCATTACAAGCTGCGCAAGGACGACAGCGAACATGTGATCGACGCCGATGTGGTGCTGCTCGCCACCGGGCGCAAACCCTATCACGACGGTGCGGGCCTCGATGCCCTGGGCATCGAGATGACCAAGCGCGGCCAGATTGCGGTTGATGACCACTGGGCCACTTCCGTCAAGGGCATCTATGCCATCGGCGACGTGATCGAAGGCCCGATGCTGGCCCACAAGGCCGAGGACGAGGGCATGGCCGTGGCCGAGGTGATCGCGGGCAAGCACGGCCATGTGAACTATGGCGTGATTCCCGGCGTGATCTACACCCACCCCGAGGTCGCATCGGTGGGCGAGACGGAAGCCACGCTCAAGGAAGCGGGCCGCGCCTATAAGGTCGGCAAGTTCTCCTTCATGGGCAATGCGCGGGCCAAGGCGGTTTTTGCAGGCGACGGTTTCGTCAAGATCATCGTGGACAAGGAGACCGACCGCATCCTGGGTGCCCATATCATCGGCCCCGGCGCGGGCGACCTGATCCACGAGGTCTGCGTGGCAATGGAATTCGGCGCCTCGGCGCAGGACCTGGCGATGACCTGCCACGCGCATCCGACCTATTCCGAAGCGGTCCGCGAGGCCGCGCTGGCCTGCGGGGATGGCCCGATCCACATGTGATGTGGCGGGCGCGGCACGCGTTGCGCAGGGATATTTTGAGCCAAAAAGAATGGGGGGTGTCGCGACGCCGCCCACTTCTTATGTGCCGATGCCTGCGGCCCTGTCCACGGCTCAATCGACCGCCCTGAGCCTTCCTGAACCCCGGAGGCGAAGCACAAGCCGGGTATCGCCTGCCCGGGACGGGCGATGCTGGCTTGGCTCACACCACTTTATTTCTCGACCATGATGACACCCATTTCGGAAACACCCGGCCACACCAAATCGCCCCTCCCCGGATCAACAAGTGGCTCTGCCTGATCATGCTGATAAATCAAGGATTGTATTTTTTTCAGAGTGGATGAAGACTTTCCCAGGCTTGAACGGGAGGGCTTTGAAATGAAACTGACTGCAATTGCAGCTGCCGTGATATGTGCGGCATCCGCTGTTGATGCACAATCGCTGGAGGCCTGGGGCAGCTCTGACTACTGGGATATCCTGGTTGATCCGACGCTTGGCGACGGGTGCCTGATCCAGTCGGAATTCGAGGACGGCTCGGTTGTGCGGATCGGATTCAACCGGCGTGACGGGGGCGGATATGTGACGGCCTTTAATACGGCTTGGGGCGATATCGAAGAAGGAGTCTCTTATCCGGTTCTGTTCTCTCTTGATGGTCAGGACTATGACGCCGATGCGGTTGGCATCTATCTTGCCGATGTGCCGGGGGCTGACATTGAGTTTGATAACCCCGATTTTCTGCTCGATATTGCCGCGAAAAACACGATGACGCTGTATACCGAACAGGGTGAGGTGATGTCGATTGACCTGACGGGCAGCTATCAGGCGCTGGAAGCCGCGATGGTCTGTCAGGAAGAAATGGACTGAGGTGGCCGGGGCGTTGTGACACCCGCAGCCTTTGCCGGTTGCGCCTGTGGCGCGACAGTAACCGCACCTGCGCGGGGCGGGGCGCCTGGGGTCAGGCAGCGCAAAAACGGGACCGCAGATGCGCACCCTCTCCAGCATCTCAAAGCGCGAAATCAAGGCCGCAGGCCGCCGCGCATCATGCCAAAGGCATGTCTCCGACATGACGAGCCGTCACTCAGCGCCCTGCGCTGTCAACAACGAAAACCGCTCAGCGTCAAAGCGTTGCACAGCCCCCTTTGCCAGGGCGCAGGCTACCACATCGTCCTGGCGGCCCGTGCCCCCCAGGCGTCGTCATAGGGCGCGCCGCCCTCTTCGCCGCTGGTCATCTCGGCCAGGATCTCTCCCACGCTTGGCAATCCGGCGCTTTCGTCCACACCGGCCCAGGTGCCTGCCCGCATCAGCGCGCGGGCGCATTGGGTATAGATCTCGGAGGTGGTGATCACGATCACCGTGGCAGGCTGGCGGCCGGACTTGTCGAAACGCGCGCGCAGATCGGCATCGTCGGTCAGGATCGCGGTGCCGTTCACCCGCACCACATTGTTCGACCCCGGCACCAGGAACATCAGCGACACCCGGCCATCCACCACGATGTTGCGCAGCGAATCCAGCCGGTTGTTGCCACGCCAGTCGGGCAGCGCCAGCCGCTGCGGATCCAGTTCCAGCACCACCGGACCATCGTCGCCCCGCGGGCTGCCATCGGTGCCGTCAGGCCCCACCGTGGTCAGAATGCAAAGCTTCGACGCCATGATCCATTTGCGGTAGAGCGGCGTCAGCCGGTCCGCCACCTTGCGCAGCGACGGCGCGCCGGGCCTGCCGTAAAGCGCCTCAAGCGCCGCGATATCTTCAATCCGCCGCACGCCAGCCGGCCTCCTGCAGAAGCGCGTCCGACCGGCCTTCCACCACCTCTTCTAGCCGCTGCATGAAGGTGGCCCGGTCCAGCCCCGGCGCAATCGGGTCGAGGAATTCGACCACCGCGACCCCCGGCCGCCGGAACAGCCCCCGGCGCGGCCAGAAATAGCCCGCGTTGGTCGCCGCCGGGATGCAGGTCTGCTGCAACTGCTCGTAAAGCGCGGCACTGCCGACCTTGTAGGGAATGCGCTTGCCCGGCGCCACGCGGGTGCCCTGGGAATAGATCACGATCTGCCCCGGCTCGATCTTGCCCGCCTCCACATCCGCGATCATCTTGGCAATCGCCTTGCCGCGTTTGCCCCGGTCCACCGCGATCATCTGCATCCGCCTGGTGTATTGCCCGATCACCGGGGTCCAGAGGATCTCGCGCTTCATGATGAACTTGGCCCGCGGCAGGGCGTGAAAGATCATGATGATGTCGAGGAAGGACTGGTGCTTGGCCGCGATCAGCACCTCATCCTGCGGCACCGGGCCGCGCACTTCGCAGCGCAGCCCGATCAGCCAGCGCGCCGACCACATGCACCAGGCGGCATAGGTCTTGCAGGCGGTATAGGCGCCCCGTTTGGAGAACATCGCCCAGGGCGCGAAGGCCAGGCCGACAAGCGGCATCGCCACCGTCACCTGTACCACGTAAAGGATCGACCGTATCCATTGCAGCATCACGAAAGCCCTCTCAAGGTGCGCCGTGCCGCGGCCCGCGTCGCGGCAAAGGCGACGCCCCCCGCCAGCAGCGGAATCAGGAAGGGCAGCAGCCAGTGCAGCCCGCGAAAGCCCAGCCCGGTCAGGAAGCCGCCGGTTTCGGAGGCGCTGGGCAGCAGCACCACGGCGATCAGGCCCACAACCGTGCCTGCCGCCGCCCCCGAAAGTGCCCGCAGGGTGAAACGGCGGACAAAGGCCTGGGCAATGTAATCATCGGTGGCACCCACCAGGCGCAGCACCGCGATCACCTGCGCATTGGCGGCAAGGGCGGCCTGTGCGGCAAGGGTGATCATCGCCGCCACCGCCGCCGCGATCAGCGCGATCGAGACCCAGCCGATCAGCCGCAGCCGCGAGGCCGCCTGCACCAGCGGTTCGCGCCAGCGCCCGTGATCGTCCAGCACCGCACCGGGCACCTCGGCGGCCAGCCGCAGGCGCAGGCCTGCGGCATCCATGCCGTCGCTGTCCTCGATCACCTCGATCAGCCGCGGCACCGGCAGCGCGTCCAGCGCCAGGTCAGGGCCGAACCAGGGGGCCAGCAGCGCCTGTTGTTCCGCATCCGTCAGGGCGCGGGCCGTCGCCACCCCCCTGGTGGTTTCCAGAATGCGCAGCGCCGCTTCGGTCTGGGCCGCGCGCTGGTCCAGCGGGGCCACGATGCGCACGGTGGCGGTGCGGGCAAGCTCCGACCCCCAGCGTTCCGCCAGACGGCCCGCCGCCAGCGACAGCGCCAGGGCAAAGACCGCAAGAAACGCCATGGCACCGGCCGCGAAAAGGGTCAGCTGCGCGGTGAAGCCCGAGGGCGGGACCACCCGGTCCGCCTGCCGGTCTCCCGCCAAAAGGGCGCGCAGGCTGCCTGCCCCCGGCTTCACAGGTCCGCCCCCGCCAGCTGGACGCGGCGGTTTGCGATGCGCAGCACGCGGGCCTGTACATGCGCCTTGGTGGCGCGGATCAGACTCAGGTCATGGGTGGCAATCAGCACGGTCTTGCCCATCTTGTTCAGCTCGATCAGCAGCCGCAGCAGGCGCTGGGACATGTCCCAGTCGATGTTGCCCGTGGGCTCGTCCGCCAGCACCACGTCGGGCGACATGATAACGGCACGGGCCAGGGCGGCGCGCTGGCGTTCGCCGCCCGACAGCTCCGGCGGCAGCGCATTGGCCCGGTTGGTCAGCCCGACCCAGGACATCAGCTCGGCCAGGTCACCGCCCGCGGCATCGGCGCTGCGGCCCGAGACGGTCAGCGGCAGGTTGACGTTTTCCGACAGGTCGAGATGGTCGAGAAACTGCACATCCTGATGCACCACGCCGACCCGGCGGCGCACCATGGCAATGTCATCCCGGCCCAGCCCGCGCACATCCGCCCCGAACAGGCGCACATGGCCCGCCGTGGGCAAGAGCGCACCGTAGCACAGCTTCATCAGGGTTGTCTTGCCCGCACCCGAAGGGCCGGTCAGGAAATGAAAGGACCCGGGCGCGAGTTTCAGCGTTATATCCGACAGCAATTCGCCGCCGCCATAGCTGTAGGCCACATTTTCCAGCTCGATCACGCAGGTTCCCCGGGTTTTGTTGACCTGTTGTGCCTGAGCACCGCCGGGGATTCAATGCACCACATCGGGGCCCGCCGTCGAGATTGCACTTTTCCTGCGGAAATCTTGCACTATGCTGGTCGAAAATGGTTAACGGCCCGAAACGGGACCATGGAGAGCAGCGGGAACATCAATGAGGCTGACCTGTCCGAATTGCGATGCACAATATGAAGTGCCCGATGACGTCATGCCGGCAACCGGGCGGGATGTGCAATGTTCCAATTGCGGCCAGACCTGGTTTCAGCATCACCCGGACCATGCCCCCGAAGAGGTAACCGAAGACGCCGTCGAGGTGCCGCCGCCCGATGCCCCGGCACCGGACGAGGAAACCGCACCGCCGCCGCCACCCGCCCGGCCCGCCCCGGCGCCGGAGCGGCGCAAGCTGGATCCGGCGGTGGCCGACATCCTGCGCCAGGAAGCGGAAGCCGAGCATGAGGCGCGCAAACGCCGCCAGGAGCAGGCGCAGCCGCTGGAAAGCCAGCCCGATCTGGGGCTGGATGTGGCCGACCCCGAAGACGACCGCGAACGCCGCGCGCTGGAGGCCCGCCGCCGGATGGCGCGGATGCGCGGCGAACCCGAACCGCTGTCAGAGGAAGAGGCCCGCGCCGCCGCCATGTCCTCGCGCCGGGAACTGCTGCCCGACATCGAAGAGATCAACTCCACCCTGCGCAGCGACCATGAGCGCGGCACACCCCAAAGCGCACCGGGCGAGGCCGATCTGCCGGTCACCGCGCGCGGGGGCGGTTTCGGCCGCGGCTTCATGCTGGTGATCCTCTGCGCGGCAATCCTGATTGCCATCTATGTCTTTGCCCCGCAGATCGCCCGCGCGGTGCCACAGGTGGACCCCTATCTCTCCTCTTATGTCAGCGGCATTGACCAGCTGCGGCTCTGGCTTGACCGGAATGTTCAGGACCTGCTGATCTGGCTGGATTCACTGGCGGCGCAATCGACGCCCTGAGGGTGTTTCCGGCTTCCCCTGCCTGAATAATGCCCGTGACGGGCGTTTTGGGCGTGGTGCGGGCCGGAGGCTCTTGGGCCGGGTCTGATGTTGCACCTCAAACACTTAGCGCAACTGAGAACTATTGCGCCCGACCTTAGACCTGAGACACGAATACCCTGCCGCGCCTTCGGCGCACTCGGCACATTCGTGTCACAGGATGATTCAGATATAAGGTCGAGCGCTTTATTGACCCGGGCACGAGCCACCGGCGTTTTCGGGTGACGCGCAGCCTTCCTTCATCAGACTGCCTTCATCAGACTGCCTTCATCAGACTGCCTTCATCAGACTGCCTTCATCAGACTGCCGTGATGACATGTCAAAAATGACATGTCATCACGACACTCTCTGTCACCTCCGGCGCGAGGCGATCAGGTTGCGTCTCGCCCGGGGGGCAGTGCCCGGTGGATTGCCGCGTCGGGCTTTCGTGCGCCAATCACCTCGCCCCCTGACCAATTGCAAACCGGCCCTTCTCCGGGACAAGGCGCTTTTGCACGCTGCAACGGCGCAACGTGACCCGCCCATCCCCGCCCCAGCCGTTAAGAAAACCTCACGGGGCACCCCCTTCCAGACCCCGCGTTTCCGCATTTCCCACAGGTAACCCGCCAGGAGACCAGATCAGAATGATTGTCCGGGACCACCCCTCAACACTGCAGCTGTTTATCGTCATGCAAGGCTCGATCGTGCCAAAGATCATGGGCAAGATCCTGGGCATCGCGGTGCTGACCGGGCTGGTGCTCTACCTTGACCGATACCATGTCGGCCTGCCCCATATCTCGATCTCGGCCATGGGCATCTTCGGCGTGGCGCTTTCCCTGTTTCTGGGGTTTCGCAACAATGCCGCCTATGACCGGTGGTGGGAGGCGCGCAAGCTCTGGGGATCCATGATCGCGGATGTGCGCAACCTGGGCCGGCACATGTGCATCTTTGTCGGCAACGGCACGGACCGCGCGCGCATCCTGTCCTGTGCCGTGGCATTTGCACATCTGCATCGCGGCTATCTGCGGCAGGTGGATACGCGCGGCGATATCGTCGATTGGGTCGGCGCGAAGAAAGCCGATGCCATGCTTGCACATCAAAACCCCGCTGATGCCGCCCTGCGTTCGATGGCGGACCAGATCGGCAATCTTACGGGAAAGGAGGCGATCAGCGGCTTTGGCCAGATGACCATTTCACAGACCCTCTCCTCCCTGGCGCTTGCGCAGGCGGGCTGCGAACGCATCCTGACAACACCGCTGCCCTTCGTCTATTCGCTGCTCATCCGCCGGACGACCTATCTCTATTGCTGGCTGCTGCCCTTTGCCCTGATCGAAGCCACCGGCTGGTTCGCACCAATCTTTGCCGCCGTCGTCGCTTACGTCTTTTTCGGCCTGCAGATGGTGACCAATGAACTGGAGCTGCCGTTCCAGAACGTCCACAACGGGCTGCCGCTGGATGCCATGTGCCGCACCATCGAGATTTCGGTGGCCGAAGCCCTCGAACAACCGGCACCCGAACCGCTCAAGGCCAGCAACTACGTGCTGACCTAAAGCGCCCGACCCTATATCTGAATCATCCTGTGACACGAATGTCCCGAGAGCGCCGCAGGCGCGGCAGGGTATTCGTGTGTCAGGTTTAAGGTCGGGCGCTTTAGGTTCAGGCCCCGTCCGAACCCGCGTCAGAACCGGTCAAGCAGCCGGTTCAGATAATCGCGTTCCAGCTCCGGACGCTCGGTCTCGCCCGAGCGGCGGCGGATTTCATCCAGCAGGCGGCGGGCGCGGTCACTGGCATCCGGCCCCTCGCCGATGCGGCCGCCGTCCGACAATCCGCCCTCGGCGCTTTCGCCCTCGCGGCCCAGCGGGTCACGGTTGGCGCGGCCGCCCTGTTCGGTGTCGCCCTGTCCGGGCTGCTGCTGACGTTCCTGCTCGGCCATCGCCTCGCCCAGCGAACGCATGCCCTCGCGCAGCGCCTCCATGGCCTGCGACTGGTTGTCGATCGCCTCGGCCAGATCATTGTTGCGCAGCGCCTCTTCGGCGCCATCCATGGCCCGGCCCGCCCGGTCCAGCGCATCACGTGCCGCGCGGCCCTCGGGCGTGCCCTGACCCGGCAGGTTCTGCTGCTGGCGGCGCAATTCCTCGCGCAGCGCCTGCTGACGTTCCGCCAGCCCCTCCTGGCCCTGGCCCGGTCCGGCCTGTTCGCCGCGCTGGCCGTTCTCGCCCTGCTGCTGATCCTGGCCCTGACCCTGCCCGTTCTGGCCCTCGTGGCTTTCGCCCCGGCCTTGGCCGCCGTTGCGCCCCTCGTTGCCCTGGCTTTCGCCGGCCTGGGCGCCGGGGTTGAACTGCTCCTGCAGATCCCGGAACGCCTGGTCGCTCAGCCCCTGCTGCTCGCGCAGGGTCTCCGACAGCCCCTCCATCGCCTGCTGCCCCGGAGACTGCCCGTTCTGGCCCGGCTGCCCCTCGGTCACGCGCATGTTCTCCATCAGCTCCTGCAATTCGCGCAGCGCCTCTTCGGCCTCGGCCATGCGGCCCTGTTCCATCAGCTCCTGAATGCGGTCCATCATGCGCTGCAGGTCGTCCTGCGTCATCTGCATGGTCTCGCCCTGTTCGCCCTGCTGCTGGGGGTCGCCGTTCTGTTCGTTCTCCTGCGCCTGCTGGCGCTGCAACTGCTGCAGATATTCCTCTGTCGCACGGCGCAGCTCATCCATCAGCTCGGCGATTTCCTCCTTGGAGGCACCGTTCTTGATCGCCTCGTTCAGCCGGTCCTGCGCCCGGCGCATCCGCTCCAGCGCATCGGCCAGCACGCCTTCTTCCAGCTCGATGGCCAGCCCCCAGAGGTCCTCTGCCAGCTCGTCCTGAATCTCGTCGCTCAGACCATAGCGGGCATGAAGCTCAAGCCGGTTGATCACATCGCGCAGCCGCAGCGCCGTCACCTCAGAGCGGAACAGATCCCCGGGCCGGTAGGCCACCGCGCGCAACACCTGCGCCATCCGCGTCGTGTTCGACTTGGACCACAGCAGGTCGCGCCGCATCTCGATCACCGCCGCCGCCGCCGGGTCGAAAAAGCGCCGCCCCGGCAGGGTCATCTGGCGCGGTGCCGTCTGGCCGATCTGCTCGGCGGAATCCAGCACGCTCATGCTGATCTGGACGGGCAGGTTCGCCCAGGGGTGTTTGGAGAAATCCTCGATCAGGTTTTCCTCGAAATCCGCGCGGTTCCCCGCGATCGGGGTCGGCAGCGGCACAATCACCTCCGGGCGCGGGTCCGGATCCACCACCAGCCCGTAGCGCCGGGTGACCGAGGCAAGATCCAGCGTGATCCGCGCCTCGCCTGCCTCCACGCCATAATCGTCCCGCGCGGCAAAGGGCAGGCGCATCTCGCCCAGCGCCGAGACCTCGGGCGGGCCCAGCTGTTCCACCTCGGGGGCGGTATCGGCCCGCATGGTCACATCCCAGCGCCGCCCGCCGGGCCCGTCAATCGCGATGCTGCCATCCTGCACCACGGCAAAATCCTGCGCCGGGTCAGAGGCCGCAGGCACATCCGCGGTGCGCCCCGACACGGTTTCCGCCAGCGTCAGCGCGCCCACATCGCCATAGAACCGCAGGGTGATCAGCGTGCCCGCAGGCAGGGTCAGCGGCCCGGCGTCCAGATCGTTCAGATACAGCGTCGGCTTGCCGGTATAACGCGGCGGCTCCGCCCAGCCTTCCCAGACCGGACCCTGCGCCAGCCCGCCCCGGCCCGGTGCCATATCCGCCACCGAGGCCACCCGCAGCACCGAACCGAAGAGCAGCGCAATGCCAAAGGCCAGCACCGCCACATAGCGCAGCGCATAGGGGTCGCGCCGCGACACCCGCAGATCGGCAGGCACCGCCCGGGCCGTGGCCGCGCGCGCCGCCATCCGCGCCTTATGTGCGCGCCAGACCGCCATCGCCGCCGGGTCGCCCTTGCCGATGGCCGGATCGTCCAGCAGCGCCTGAATCGGACGCCCCGGCAGGCTGCGGTCCAGCCGCGCCATGGCCGCGCCCAGCGACGGCAGGCGGAACCGGCGCAGCGCATGGACCAGCGCCGCCAGCCAGCCCAGGCCCGCCACAACCGCAGCGCCCCAGACCACCTCAAGGCTGACCATGTCCTGCAGGCCCATCATCAGTGCCGCCAGCACCAGAAGCGTCACGCTCAACAGCGGCCAGAGCGCCTGCACCAACCCCTCGGCCAGCATCCCCGCCCATGTCAGGCGCAGCGGCCAGCGCAGGGCGGACAAGGCGTCCTTGCGGTCGGTGTTGGGGGATGTGTTCATCAGGAATTGCCTCCGGCGCGGCCGCAGGCAATATGCCTTACAACCATTCAGGGATGGTATCGCGATTTATCATTTCGTCAAAGCTCGGACGTCGGCGGATAACCGCGAATTGATCCCCATGCACCAAAACTTCCGGAATCAGGGGCCGGGAGTTGTATTCGCTGGCCATGACCGCGCCATATGCGCCCGCAGAACGGAAGGCGACAAGATCGCCCGCCGCCAGCGGCGGCATCATCCGCTGCCTTGCAAAGGTATCGCCGGATTCGCAGACCGGCCCCACCACGTCGATGGGTGCGCGTTCCACGCCCGCGGCGGGTTCCGCCACCGGGATAATGTCGTGCCAGGCATCATACATCGCCGGGCGGATCAGATCGTTCATCGCCCCGTCCAGGATCAGGAAATCGCGCCCCTCGCCGGATTTGACATAAATCACCTCGCTGACCATCAGCCCCGCATTGCCCGCGATCAGCCGGCCCGGCTCGATCTCGATCTCGCAGTCCAGATGCCCCAGCGTCCGCTTGACCATGGCACCGTAATCCGAAGGCAGCGGCGGGTCGGCATTGCTGCGCTCGTAAGGAATGCCAAGGCCGCCGCCCAGATCCAGCCGCCGGATCTCGTGACCGTCGGCGCGCAGCACCCCGGTCAGCTCTGCCACCTTGCGATAGGCCACCGCATAGGGTTCCAGATCGGTCAGTTGCGAGCCGATGTGCACGTCGATGCCCACCACCTCAAGCCCCGGCATGGCCGCAGCCATGCGGTAGACCTCGCGCGCGCGGGCGATCGGGATGCCGAACTTGTTCTCCGACTTGCCGGTGGCGATCTTGGCATGGGTCTTTGCATCCACATCCGGGTTCACGCGGATGGTGACCGGGGCGACCTTTCCCAGGGCGCGCGCAGTGGCATCCAGCACCGCCATCTCCGGCTCGCTTTCCACGTTGAACTGGCGGATGCCGCCCTCAAGTGCGGTGCGGATCTCCTCGCGGGTCTTGCCCACGCCGGAGAACACGATCCGCTCGCCCGGCACGCCTGCCGCCCGGGCGCGCCGGTATTCGCCGCCCGAGACCACATCCATCCCCGCACCCGCCTGCGCCAGCGTGCGCAGCACCGCCTGGTTGGAATTGGCCTTCATCGCATAGCAGACCAGATGATCCATGCCCTCCAGCGCCTCGTCGAACAGCCGGAAATGCCGCAGCAGGGTGGCGGTGGAATAGACGTAGAACGGCGTGCCGACCGCAGCGGCAATATCGGCCACGGCAACATCCTCGGCGAAAAGCGCGCCGTCGCGGTAGAGAAAGTGATCCATGTTCTTTTTGGCCTTAAATATTCCCCGCCGGAGGCTCCCGTCCTATCGGACCGGCGCCGTCCGCAAAAACAGATAGAGCGGCAGACCGCAACTCACCCCGATGCAGAAGGTCGCCGGAATCGCGATCAGCGCCCCCCAGTTGCGCCGCACCGCGACCTCGGCCAGGATCCAGAGCGTCAGCGTGACCGCCGCGATGGTCAGGTCCCAGACCAGCCCGCTGGCCGCCGCATTTGCATGCCAGGCCGCCACCATCGCCATGATGTCCCAGCCATTGGCCTGAAACCAGGTGATGAAATAATACATCGGGTGAATTGCTCCCCAGACCGCAAGCCCGAGGAATGTCATCCGCAGTACCGACATGTCAGAACCTTTTCTTCACGCCGATGTTGGCATAGCCCGAGATGCTGACCCCCGGCGTCAGATCGGTCGGCTGCTGGCGCGTGTCCGCCCGGCCCGCCGGATCGTCATCGGGGTTCTTCGGCCCGCAGGAGACCAGCGCCGCAAGCGCCGCGATGATCAGGGCGGCCCTCACAGGCCCAGCCCCAGCGACATCCCGAAGGACCCCTGCCGCAGCCCCAGGCTGGTGTCCGCCCGCATGCCGCTGCTGGACAGGGTGACGGTCGAATTCGCCCCGGGCTGCACCGGCTCGCCGTCCGCGCCGCAGGCCACCAGCGCCGAGATGCCCAAAAGGGCCAGGATGATCCTCATGCCAGAATGTCCTTCCACCGTTCGATCTGAACGCGCACCTGCGCCGGTGCCGTCCCGCCATAAGACATACGCGAATTCACGGAATTTTCCACGCCCAAGACATCGAAAACACCATTCGTGATCCCGCCATGCACCGATTGCATCTGTTCCAGCGTCAGGTCGGGCAGATCGCAGCTCGCCTTTTCCGCCATGCCCACCAGGGTGCCGGTGACATGATGCGCATCGCGGAACGGCAGGCCCGGCACCCGCACCAGCCAGTCGGCCAGATCCGTGGCGGTGGAAAAGCCGCTGCCGGCGGCGGCGGCAAGGTTGTCGCGCTGTCCGGTCATGTCGCGCACCATGCCCTCCATTGCGGCCAGCGCCAGCATCAGGTTGTCGGCAGCGTCAAAGACCTGTTCCTTGTCCTCCTGCATGTCCTTGGAATAGGCCAGCGGCAGCCCCTTCATCACCATCATCAACGCGGTATTGGCGCCAAAGATGCGGCCCACCTTGGCGCGGATCAGTTCGGCGGCATCGGGGTTCTTCTTTTGCGGCATGATGCTGGAGCCGGTGGAAAACCGGTCCGACAGCGCCACGAAACGGAACTGGGCCGAGGACCAGATCACCAGTTCTTCGGCAAAGCGGCTGAGGTGCATGGCGCAGATGCTGGCGCAGGACAGGAAGTCCAGCGCGAAATCCCGGTCGCTGACCGCATCCAGCGAATTCGCGCAAGGACGGTCGAAACCCAGCGCCTGCGCGGTCATGTCGCGGTCGATGGGAAAGGAGGTGCCGGCCAGCGCTGCGGCACCCAGCGGGCTTTCGTTCATCCGCCTGCGGGCGTCGCGCACCCGGGAAAGATCGCGGCCGAACATCTCCACATAGGCCATCATGTGATGGCCCCAGGTCACCGGCTGGGCGGTCTGCAAATGGGTGAAACCGGGCATCACCCAATCGGCGCCGGCCTCTGCCTGGGCCAGCAGGGCATGGATCAGCGCCACCAGACCGGCGTCAAAGGCATCGAACTGATCGCGGGTCCAGAGCTTGAAATCGGTGGCAACCTGGTCGTTGCGGCTGCGCCCGGTGTGCAACCGGCCAGCGGGTTCGCCGACCAGCTCTTTCAGGCGCGCCTCCACATTCATGTGGATGTCCTCAAGGGCTGCGGAAAATTCGAATGTGCCGCCTTCGATCTCTGACAAGATCGTGAGCAAGCCTTCCCGGATCGCATCCGCATCGCTATCAGTGATGATGCCCGTGGCGGCCAGCATGGCGGCATGGGCACGCGAGCCTTCGATGTCCTGTGCGGCCATCCGCTTGTCAAACGAGATCGAGGCATTGATCGCCTCCATGATCGCGTCTGGCCCGGCGGCAAACCGGCCACCCCACATCTTGTTGGAAGTCGTGTCAGTCATGTCAAACCCTCGGAGGGACAGATGAGAAAATTCGTGTTCGGCCTCGTGTATACGGCCCTGTTGGCAGGTGCAAACCCCGCATTGGCCGGGACGGTGGACATTCTGGGCCTGCGCGCGGGGGACATGAAAAAGCTGGTGGTGCATGACACGCCTGCCGCCACCTCCGATGCCGCCTTCGACCTGGCCGATGGGGCGGGCAAGGGAACGCTGGCCGATTACCGGGGCAAATATGTGCTGGTGAACTTCTGGGCGACCTGGTGCGCGCCCTGCCGTAAGGAAATGCCGCAGCTCGACGCGCTGCAAAGGGAATTCGGCGGCGATGATTTCGAGGTGCTGACCATCGCAGCGGGGCGCAATTCACCCGAAGGCATCAAGAAGTTCTTTGCCGAGGCCGGTGTCACCAGCCTGCCGCGCCATCAGGATCCGAAACAGGCCCTGGCCAGCCAGATGGGGATTTTCGGCCTGCCGATCACCGTGCTGGTGAACCCCGAAGGCCGCGAGATCGCACGGCTGCGCGGGGATGCGGACTGGTCCAGCGACAGCGCAAAATCCATCATCAAGGCGCTGATCGCAGAGCGCGCCGGTGGTTAACAGTAGCGGCCCCGTGAAGCTGTAACCCGCAGATCGCAGCGCAACGCCCGGCGGTGTTTTCAAAAACACCGAACCGAATTCTTCAAAGAATTCGCAAAGGCGCACCGCCTCGAAAAAGCCCAACCCGCAGATCGCGTCGCAACGCCCAGCGGTGTTTTCAAAAACACCGGACCGAATTCTTCAAAGAATTCGCACAGGCGCAACGCCTCGGAAAAGCACAACCCGCAGATCGTGGCGCAACCCCAGCGGTGTTTTCAAAAACACCGAACCGAATTCTTCAAAGAATTCGCACCGGCGCATCCACCCCGGAAAAGCACAACCCGCAGATCGCAGCGCAACGCCCAACGGTGTTTTCAAAAACACCGGACCGAATTCTTCAAAGAATTCGCGCGCTCACGCCGCGTGGTTCAGGATCGCCGCTTCGGAGGCCGACAGATTGCGCCGCGAGAAACTGCCATAGGTATGCGGATCGTATTCAAGCTCCGGATGGGTGGCCAGCAACCGCTTGCGGTCGCCCTCGTCCAGCGCGGATAGCGCCGCAGAGGCGGGATGAAAACTCTCGGTCTCCACGCTGTTGGCCCAGAGCACCTGGTGGGAATCAAAGAGCACGTGGATATAGGTGACCTCGCGCATTTTCAGATCCACGGTGATGGTATCGCCGTTGATCAGGTCCTTCGCGGCGACCAGCACCTCGGGGGTGTTGAACAGCTCCTGCGCGGTGGGCCCCTTGATCAGCAGGCGGTGCTGCGGTGACACGATCAGATCCGCATCGGGCTCGCCCGCGTTCAGCACGCCGGCCGCGATCCGCACCGGGCGCAGCTTGGGCATCGCAAACAGCCGCGCCCCGGACATGCGCCTGCTGCCGACCCAGCGGATCGGCTGGGCGCCGTCATCCTTGGTCTGCACCAGATCGCCCTCGCGCAGGTCCTCGATCAGGCGCTGGCCCCAGGGCGTGCGGATACGGGTGCCGGGGGTGAAACAGATCACACCGCCATCATTGTCCGAAGCCGCATTGCCGCAGGAGGGGCCAAGGGTGTGATGCACGATCCACAGATCGCAGTTGCGCGGCGGCATGTCATCGAGAAACATCAGCAGGGGCTGGCTGCCACGGCCCAGTTCGATCAGCGTCACGGTATAGCTGCGCCCGCCGTCGGTCACGACAAAGCTGTTGTCCATCAGCGGACCGGTATCTTGCCCCGCCCCGCGCAGACCGCCCCTGAAGGCGCCGCCGCTTTCTTCCAGCGCCGCGCCGACCAGCCGCCGCACCATTCTGGCAGCGCGTTTGCGCAGATTTTCCGCCTCGTCTGCCTGGTCCAGCCGCAATACGTCATTCGGGCCATCGACCCGGATCGCGTCCCCTCGCCAGGCCCATGCCGCCCCCACAGAGAGAGATTGCACCGGCGCGGCTTCAAGGCCGTCTATTTCTGTTTGCGACCAGCTGATGACAAACGTGCCCTTAAAGCCCGTTTTCATTGCTCGTTCTGCCTGCCTCAGTTTTTTATTACCCCATAGGTAGCAAAGAGTGCCTGACCTGCAAAGCCATAATCACGTCATTTTTCAGGGTGTTGCAAAATGACCTTGATGTCGGCCTGGAGACGGCGGGGTGGTCCGGCTCTCCCGCCTGACGCCTTGGGCGCTGCGGGGTGTCAGCCTCCTAAATCCCGGCCTTCCGGCTGCGCGTGCCGCAGAATCCACCCGCCCTTCACCGTAAATACCATTGCAAAACGTCGGCGATTTGTTAACGTCAGACGGGTCACCATGGTTCAGGAGTTGTCATGTCCCAGCCGCCGAAAGCCCTGCCGGGGCGTCGCATCGTCTCGTCCCGCCACCTGGCAGAGGGCGAAGGCTGGGAAGCCTCCGAACTGGAATACGGGATGATCATCGCCTTCAACGCCTTCACCCGCTGGATGTCGCGCTGCATGGCGGCGGCGGGCAATGCCGACCTGACGCCATTGGAAATCCTGGTGCTGCACAACACCAACCACCGCAGCCGCGAAAAGCGGCTGACCGACATCTGTTTCCTGTTGAACATCGAGGACACACATACCGTCAACTACGCGCTGAAAAAGCTGCTGAAGTCGGACCTTCTGGTGGCCGAAAAACGCGGCAAGGAGGTGTTCTACCGCACCTCGGAGACCGGTGCCGCGCTTTGCGATGCCTACCGCGCGATCCGCGAGACCTGCTTTCTCGACGGGCTAAACCGGATGGATCTGGGCGGCGACGAGCTGCGTCAGGTCGCTGCCAGCCTGCGCACCATGTCGGGGCAATACGATCAGGCCAGCCGGGCTGCCGCCTCGCTCTGATCCACCCGGGTCAGAGCAGCGCGGCCATGGCGCGGGCGGTGTCGTTCATCCGGTTGGAGAAACCCCATTCATTGTCGTACCAGCTGACCACCCGCACCAGACCGCCATCGGTCACGCTGGTCTGCGCGGCGGCAAAGCAGGAGGAATGCGGATCATGGTTGAAATCGACTGAAACCAGCGGATCGGTCTCATAGGACAGAACCCCCTTCAGCGGGCCCTGCGCGGCCTTTTCCAGCGCCGCATTGACCTCTGCCACCGTGGCCTTGCGCCCGGGCAGGAAACACAGGTCCACCATCGAGACATTGGCCACCGGCACCCGCACGGCAGAGCCTTCCAGCCTGCCTTTCAGCTCCGGCAGGACTTCTGAAATCGCCGCCGCCGCCCCGGTCGAGGTCGGCACCATGGACACCGCCGCCGCGCGCCCGCGATACAGGTCCTTGTGCGGCGCATCATGGGTCGGCTGGTCGCCGGTATAGGCGTGGATCGTGGTCATATAGCCGGTCTCGATCCCGAAATTCTGCTCCAGCACCATGGCCGCCGGGGCTAGGCAATTGGTGGTGCAGGAGGCGTTGGAGACAATCACGTCATCCGACGTCAGATCGCCGTGGTTCACGCCATAGACCACCGTGCGGTCCACCCCCTTGCCGGGGGCCGAGATCAGCACCCGCTTCGATCCGTTCTCCAGATGTTTGGCCGCGCCCTCGCGGGTGGTGAAGATGCCGGTGCATTCATAGACGATGTCCACGTCGCCCCAGGGCAGTTTGGCGGGGTCACGCTCTGCCGTCAGGCGGATGGTATGATCGCCGACGCGCAATGTGTCGCCGTCCAGGCGTGCCGTTTCGGTCAGCCGCCCATGTACGGAATCATATTTCAGCAGGTGCAGCAGGGTCGCCGCCGGGGCCAGGTCATTGACCGCCACCACCTCGATCCCCTGGGCGCCGTTTTCCAGCAGCGCGCGCAGCACGTTGCGCCCGATCCGTCCAAATCCGTTGATTGCGATTTTTGTGGTCATGATATTTCTCTCCCCTTCCGGACCGGTCCATTCCGCGCGACACCGCGCATCCCGCCTGTTGCAGGACATCTGGATACGTCTTTGGTTCTCGTTAGCGCTAACAAGAGGAAATTACAACCTCCAATCCCGCCAGCGCCGCGGAGTGCCTCCGATTTGTGCAGCGCGACACGGCTTTGACCCGGCGCGCGGGATTTTCCGACCCCGCTCAACGGGCGGCATCACGCAAAGTTGACCCGCAGGCCGGGACGTGCGGGGATAAAGTGGAATGGGCGCAACCCCGCGCCCGGCCACCTGCCCGGCGCGGGGCGTGCTCAAAAAAGCAGCGGGGCAACACGCATTTTCACCCTGTACTGCGCGCGCAGGTGCCCTATAGAAACCGGCATGACCAAACTGCATGAACCCATTCTGATCGCGGTGGACGCGGGCGGCACCGGGTGCCGCGCTGCTGCGGGCACCGTGACGCGCGGCATTCTGGCCGATGCGCGGGGCGGTCCGGCCAATGTCGAAAACAGCTTTGACGGGGCCATCGCCAACATCGTCGCCACCGTGACCGAGGCGCTGGCGAACGCGGGCCTGGCCGAGACACCGATGGCCCGGATCACCGGCCATGTCGGCGCCGCCGGGGCCAACAGCCCCGAGACGATGGCCGAGGTTGCCGCCGCCCTGCCCTATGGCCACACCATGGTGTCGGGCGACAAGGAAACCACCGTCGCCGGGGCACTGGGCGAACATGACGGCTATGTGCTGGGCATCGGCACCGGCACCTTCATCTCGCGCCAGCGCGGCGGCGTGGTCAACACCGTGTCGGGCTGGGGTTTTCAGATTTCCGATCAGGCTTCGGGCGCATGGCTGGGCCACCGGCTGCTGGAACGCACGCTGCTGGCCCATGACGGGATCGAACCGCAAAGCGCCCTCACCCGCCGGACGCTGGACCGGATGGGCGGGCTGCACGAGATGCGCCGGTTCTGCCTGACCGCCACACCGACCGATTACGCGACCCTCGCGCCCGAGGTGCTGAGCGGCGCGCAGGAACAGGACCCTGCCGCGATGGAGATCATCGCGCGGGCGGTGGACTTTCTGGAAAAGGGGCTGGCGGCGCTTGATTTCACGCCCGGCGACAGGCTGTGCCTGACCGGCGGCGTGGGGCCGCATTACCTCGGCTATCTGTCCGAGGACGTGGTGCGCAACCTGGTCGCCCCACAGGGCAATGCCATGCAGGGGGCCTTTGCGCTGGCCCGTCAGGCCGCGCAGCAGAAAGGGTAGCGCCCGCCGCTGCGGCCACACCTTGTCTGCGCTTTTGTAGTGATCTTCAGGACCGTTGAAATGGCGGCGCCGCCGGATCGGATGGATGAGACAGGGATGACCCTGCACGTTGAACGGTTCAAAGTGGCCCGTTGAGCACGGGCCTCTGTTTCTCCGAATGCGCCCGGCGTGTCAGACCGGGTGCGGATGTCGCGACAGCCGGGGTTCTACCGGCACAGGGTTAACCCTGTCCTGCCGCCCCGTCCGTTGCGCGCCCATGGGCGGGATGCCTGCGCCGCACCGATGCGGGCCGCCCCGGCAGGTTCAGCCGGGCGTCATTGCGGCTCTGGCGCGAGATCACCTTGCCTTTTGCCACCACGCACAGACGGTCGGGCCGCAGGCGCAGCGCCTCGATCGGGTTGCCCGCGTCCAGCACCACCAGCGAGGCCTGCGCGCCGACCTGCAGCCCGTAATCCTGCAGCCCCATGATCCGCGCATTCACCTCTGTCACCATGTCGAAACAGCGCCGCATCTCTTCCGGGCTGCTCATCTGCGCCACATGCTGGCCCATGAAGGCCACATCCAGCATGTCGCCGGTGCCCATCGAATACCAGGGGTCCATCACGCAATCCTGCCCCCAGCCTACGGTGATGCCCTGCGCCTGCATCTCCTTCACCCGCGTCAGCCCGCGCCGTTTCGGGAAAGTGTCATGACGGCCCTGCAGCATGATGTTGATCAGGGGGTTCGGAATGGCGGCAACCCCGGCTTCGGCGATCAGGGGCAGCAGTTTGGAGACATAGTAATTGTCCATCGAATGCATCGAGGTCAGATGCGATCCGGCCACCCGGCCCTGCAGGCCGAGGCGTTGGGTCTCAAACGCCAGGGTTTCGATATGGCGCGAATGCGGGTCGTCGGTTTCGTCGCAATGCATGTCCACCATCAGGCCCCGCTCCGCCGCGATCTCGCACAGGGCCGTGACCGACCGCGCGCCATCGACCATCGTGCGCTCGAAATGCGGGATGCCGCCGACCACATCCACCCCCATGTCCAGCGCGCGGAGCGTGTTGGCATAGGCGGTGGGGTCGCGGTAGAGCCCGTCCTGCGGGAAGGCCACCAGTTGCAGGTCGATGTAGCCGCTGACGGCTTTGCGGACCTCCAGCAGCGCCTCGACCCCCAGCAGGCGGTCGTCGCAGGTGTCCACATGGCTGCGGATCGCCAGCAGGCCGAGCGAGGCCGCCCAGTCGCAATATTCCAGCGCGCGGTCGAAGACCTCTTGTTGTGTCATCACGCCCTTCAGCTCGCCCCAGAGCCCGATCCCTTCGAGCAGCGTGCCGGAGGCGTTGATGCGCGGGGTGCCGTAGCTGAGCGTCGCGTCCATGTGGAAATGCGGATCGACAAAGGGCGGGCAGACAAGGTCGCCACTGGCGTCGATGACCTCGCCCGCTTCGGCGTCGAGCCTGCCGATGGCGGTGATCCGGTCGCCCGCGATGCCGATGTCGGTGACGCGCCCGTCGGGCAGCGTGCCATTCTTGATGATGATGTCGAACATGGAACTATTCCTGCTTTACCGGTCTTGAATTAGCGCGAAGGACGGCCCCCGGCCGCGGGTGGGGGTGAAGCCCCCGCCCATGGGGGCGGTCGGGGGCTGTCCGGCCTTGGGCCGGACGAAAGATCACTACCGCTCCCCCTTGTTGAACGGCACCATCAGCGCCGCTGGCACCTGAGCGCGGCGTGACATCACCACCAGCGCCAGGATCGACAGGATATAGGGCGCCATCAGGAAATACTGGTAAGGTATCCCCGCCCCCAGCGGCGTCTGCTGCAACCGCACCTGCAACGCATCGAAGGCGGCAAAGAGCACCGCGCCCAGCAGGGTCTTGCCGGGCCGCCACGAGCCGAAGACCACCAGCGCGATGCAGATCCAGCCGCGCCCGTTCACCATCTCGAAGAAGAAGGAGTTGAAGGCGCTCATGGTCAGGAACGCCCCGCCCACCGCCATCAGCCCGCTGCCCGCCATCACCGCGCCGATGCGGATGGCCGACACGCTCAGCCCCTGCGCCTCCACCGCTGCCGGGTTTTCACCTGCCGCGCGCAGAGCCAACCCCAGCGGTGTGCGGTAGAGCACCACGCTCACCACAACCACCAGCACAAAGGCCAGATAGGTCAGCGGCGTCTGCGAAAACAGCGCCGGACCCACCAGCGGCAAATCCGACAGCAGCGGCACCTCCCAGGGCTGGAAGGCCGCGATCTTGGGCGGCGAGGTGACCTCCGGCAGGGCCAGACGGTAGCAATAATAGGTCAGCGAGGTCGCCAGCAGGGTGATGCCAAGGCCGACCACATGCTGCGAGAGCCCGAAGGGCACGCAGAGCACCCCGTGCAGCAACCCGAATGCCATGCCTGCCAGCATCGCCACACAGACGCCAAACCAGAGGCCGCCGCCCAGGTAGACCGTCAGCCAGCCGGCAAAGGCGCCGACCACCATGATCCCCTCGATGCCGAGGTTCAGCACGCCTGCGCGTTCGCAGATCAGCTCGCCCAATGCGGCAAAGATCAGCGGCGAGGCGATGCGGATCGCGGCGGTCCAGAAACTGGCAGAGATGAGAATATCAAGGATGTCCATCAGCCGCGCCTCACCCTGAATTTGGTCAGCATGATCGCCAGCACCATCAAGAGCAGCGCCACCGCCAGCATGATGTCGGCCAGGTAGGTCGGCACCCCCGCCGCGCGGCTCATGCTGTCCGCGCCGACAAAGATGCCCGCGACAAACAGCGCCGCCACCACCACGCCCAGCGGATTGAGCAGCGCCAGCATTGCCACGATGATCCCGGTGTAGCCAAAGCCGGGCGAGATATCCAAGGTCAGGCTGCCCTTCAGCCCCGACACTTCGGAAAACCCGGCGAGCGCGGCAAGGCCGCCCGACAGCAGCGCGGTCTTGATCAGCGTGGCATTGACCGGGATGCCCGCAAAACGCGCGGCCTCCGCGTTCAGCCCCACGGCGCGCATCTCATAGCCCAGCGTGGTGCGGCGCTGGATCACCCAGACCACAGCCGCCGAAATCAGCGCAAGGCCGAAGCCCCAGTGCAGGCGCAGCCCGTCGATGATGCGCGGCAGCCGGGCCTCTTCGATCAGCCGGGCGGATTTGGGCCAGCCCAGCCCCATCGGGTCCTTCAGCGGCCCCTCCAGCAGCATGGAGACCCAGAGCAGTACCACGAAATTCAAGAGCAGGGTTGTCACCACCTCGTCCACGCCAAAGCGGGTTTTCAGGAAGGTCGGCACCAGCAGCACCAGCGCCCCCGCCAGCATCGCGGCGAGGGCGATGAGTGGCAGCAGCGCGGCCGAAGGCCAGGCCAGCGCGCCGGTGCCCAGCACCACGGTCACCACCGCCCCCATGTATAGCTGCGCCTCGGCCCCGATGTTCCAGAGTCTGGCCTTGAAGGCGACGGCAACCGCCAGCCCGGTAAAGATCAGCGGCGTCGCGCGGTTCAGCGTTTCCAGCGTGGCGAATTTCGATCCGAAGGCCCCGTTGAGGATCAGCCCCAGCACCGAAAACGGCTGCGCCCCCGCGATCATCGCCAGCAGCGAGGCGATCACCACGGTGCCCGCCAGCGCCAGCGCGGGCAGGCCAAGGCGGCGGGTCAGCGCCGGATTGGCAATGGGTTCAAGCCGCATGGTCAAACCCCTCGCCTGCCATCCAGACGCCCAGTTCCGCCACGCTCAGCGCGCCCCGGTCAAAGGCGGGCGACATCCGCCCTTCGGAGATCACATGGATCACATCCGCCAGCGCCGTGACCTCGTCCAGATCCTCGGAGATCAGCAGCACCGCCGCGCCCCGGTCCCGTGCGGCCAGCAGCTGTTCATGCACATAGGTCAGCGCCCCGATGTCGAGGCCCCGCACCGGCTGGTTCGCCAGCACCACGTCGGGGGTGGTTTCCAGCACCCGGCCCAGGATCAGCTTTTGCATGTTGCCGCCCGACAGCAGGCGGATGCGGGTTTCGGGCCCTGGGCAGCGCACGTCATAGCCGGAGATGATGTTCTGCGCGAAATCGCGGGCGGCGCGCCAGTTCATCCAGCCCCGGCGCGAAAAGGGCGGCCTGGCGTAAAGCTCAAGCACCGCGTTTTCGGTGAGGTCGAAATCCGCGATGGTCCCGGTCTTGTGCCGGTCCTCGGGGATGCGCGCGATCCTGGCGGCCAGCGCGGCACGCGGGCTCCATCCCGTGACCGGCGCGTCCGAGATGTGCAGCGCGCCCGATGCCGGCGCAATCAGCCCGCCGATCAGGTCGGCCAGCGCCGCCTGCCCGTTGCCCGACACCCCCGCCAGCCCGGTGATCTGGCCCGCGCGCAAGTCCAGATCGACCGCCTTGAGCCCCGGCGCGCTGCCCCGGTCCGGTGTGGTGACCGCCCGCAGCGATACCCGCAGGGCGCCGGGATTGGCCTGCCTCACCTGCGGCGCGGCAACCTCTGCCCCCACCATCATCTGCGCCAGCTGCGCCGCATCGGTGTCGGCGGTGCGCGCCTCTGCCACCAGCCTGCCATGGCGCAGCACCACCACGCGGGAGGAGATCGCCGTGACCTCGTGCAGCTTGTGGCTGATGAAGATCACCGACAGCCCCCGCGCCACCGCCCGGCGCATGGTGGCAAAGAGATCGTCGGTCTCCTGCGGGGTCAGCACGGCGGTGGGTTCATCCAGAATGAGAATCCGCGCCTCGCGGTAAAGCGCCTTGAGGATCTCGACCCGCTGGCGTTCGCCGACGCTGAGCGCGCCGACCTGCGCCTCCATGTCCACCCGCAGCCCGTAATCCTGCATCAGGTCCTTGATCCGGCGGCGCGCGGCGGCACGGCCGAACCCCGGCCGCCAGAGCGGTGCGGTGCCCAGCACGATGTTTTCCAGCACGCTCATGTTGTCGGCGAGGGTGAAATGCTGATGCACCATGCCCACCCCGGCCTCCAGCGCCGCGCGCGGGTTGCCGGGGGGCAGCGGCTGGCCAAAGACTTCGACGCTGCCCTCGTCCGGCGTGTAATGGCCAAAGAGGATGTTCATCAGCGTGGTCTTGCCCGCGCCGTTTTCGCCCAGCAGGGCGATGACCTCGCCCTGCTGCAGCTCGAAGCTGATCGCATCATTCGCGGTCAGCGCGCCGAACCGCTTGGTGATGCGGTCAAGGCGCAGGACAATGGGGGCTGTGGTCACAGGCATTCAGGGGCCGTCAGCGGTTGCTGGCAGATGCAAAGAGCAGCGCCGTCCCGAGGGGGGGCGCAAAGCGCCGCCCCATGGGGGCGGGACGGCGCTGCCCGGCCTGCGGCCGGGCGGGACCATCTGCACAGGCCACGACATGACATGCTTGCACTCAACTGGACTTCGGCTCTTCGTCGTTGATCTCGACCGTGTATTCGCCCGCCTTGATCGCCTTGGTGCGTTCCGCGATCAGGTCCAGCGCCTCCTGCGGGATCTTGCCCTCGAACGTGCCGAAAGGTGCCAGCGATGCGCCGCCCTCCTTCATGAAGGAATAGACGCCATAGTCGGCGGCGGTGAAGTTCCCCGCCTTCACCGCGGCAATCGCGGCATCCAGCGTCGGCTCAAAGTGCCAGATCGCCGAGGCGACGACGGTCTCGGGGTATTCCGCCTGGGTGTCGATCACATTGCCGATGGCCAGAATGCCCTTTTCCTGCGCCGCATCCGATACACCGAAGCGTTCGGCATAAAGGATGTCGGCACCATTCTCGATCATCGCAAAGGCGGTTTCCTTGGCCTTGGGCGGATCGAACCATGAGCCGATGAAGCTGACCTGAAAGGCGATGTCCGGCTTCATCTCGGCGGCGCCGGCCATGAAGGCATGCATCAGGCGGTTCACCTCCGGAATCGGAAAGCCGCCGACCATGCCGATGTTGCCGCTTGTCGTCATCGCCCCCGCGACGATGCCGGAAAGATAGGCGGCGTCCTGGATGTAATTGTCAAAGACGGCAAAATTCGGCAGGCCTGCGTCTTCCTTGAAACTTGACCCCATCAGGAAGGCCACATCGGGGTAATCGGCGGCGACCTCGCGCGCCTCCTGTTCCGCGCCGAAGACCTCGCCGATGATCAGGGTGTTCCCGCTTTCGGCATATTCGCGCATGACGCGGGCGTAATCGGTGTTGGAGACGTTTTCGGTAAAGACATATTCGATGTCACCGCGGGCCTGTGCCGCCTCTGCCGCCTTGTGGATGCGGCTGACCCATTGTTGTTCGACGGGTACGGTATAGATGCCCGCGACCTTGATAGGGTCGGCGGCAAGGGCTGTGCGCGGCGCCAGGGCGAAAGCGCCCGCCAGGGCGGCGGCGGAGCCGAGCAGAAAGCGGCGAGTGAAGCGACGTGTGGTCATGATGATCCCCCGTTGGTTTTATTATTGCAGATCGTTTGCCAGTGGCCCGGATGAGTCAATAGAGGGCCGCGTGTTTAAGCAATACTTCTGTCGCGGTCCCGGCGATGCGCCCAGTCTGCGGGCGGTCGGTCGCCAGCCGGGAGAGACCGCAAAAGCCTTCTGCACGCCGCAGCGGGGCGTCGGCTCATGCCGGTTGGCCGGCGGGCCTGCCAAGGGTTGACAGCTCCTGCGCAAGCATGTCGCGCACCCGTGCGATCGGGGGGACGTGGCGCAGGGCGTCCGGCACCACCAGCCAGACGGGCAGCGCGGGCAGGGTCACGAAATCGGCGATGCGCTCGACCCTCGGGTCGGCATCGCCGACCAGACGCTGGAACCCGCCCACACCGCCACCCGAACAGACAAGGGCCCAGTTCACCAGCTGATCCTCGCAGCGCAGCGGAAAGAAATCGCGGGTGACGTGAAGGCCGTTCTGCGCCATCAGGCGCAGGATCAGGTCGGATCTGTCAAAGCCGACAAAATCCATTTTCATCAGCGCCTCGGGCGTGTCGGGGCGGCCCGTCCGGGCGATGTAGCTGCGGGCCGCGTAGAGCCCCAGCGGCAGTTCCGTGATCTTTTGCGCGATCAGGTTGCCGCGTTCGGGCCGGAACATCCGCAGGGCGATGTCCGCCTCGCGGTGCATCAGGTTTTCCGGCATGTCGGAGGCCACAAGGTCGATCTGGATGCCCGGCTCCTCCGCGCGCAGGCGGGCCAGGATCGGCGGCAGGTGCCAATAGGCCACGACCCGCGACGCGGTGATGCGCACCCGCCCCTCCAGCCGCGCGCTCTTGCCCGCCGCGGTCAGCGCCACATGGGAGGCCGCGTCCTCCATCTTGCGCACATGGTCATAAAGCTGATGGCCCAGGGCGGTCAGGCTCTGGCCGTCGGGCTTGCGGATAAAGAGCGGCTGTTCCAGCGCGGTTTCCAGCGCGCGCACATGGCGCCCCAGCGTCGGCTGGCTGACGCCGCAGGCGCGCGATGCCGCCGACAGCGATCCCGCCTTTGCCACCTGCAGAAAGCTTTGCAGCAGCGACCAGTCCAATGCCCGTATATCCATTCATTTATGAATACCCAAACTGCAATTTCTGGCAATCCCCATTCGGATTATTTTGAGCAACAAGGGCGGGGCAATCGTTTCACAGGAGTTCACATGTCCCGAACAGTTCTCATTCTCGGTGCCTCGGGTTTCGCAGGCCAGGCTTTTGACCGCGCCTTTTCGGCGGATGGCTGGCGCGTCCGCCGTTTCCAGCGCGGCACCGATCCGGCACAGGCGGCGCGCGGTGCCGATCTGATCGTCAATGCCATGAACCCGCCGGATTACCACGACTGGGCGCGGCAGATCCCGAAGATCACCGAGCTTGCCATGGCTGCGGCCCGCGCCAGCGGTGCGCGGGTGCTGATCCCCGGCAACGTCTATGTCTATGGCAATCAGCCCGGTCCCTGGTCGGCAGAGACGCCGCACCGGGCCTGCAGCCGGAAGGGGCAGATCCGCGTCGAGATGGAGGCCGCCTGGCGCGCCTCCGGCCTGCCCGTGACGATCCTGCGCGGCGGCGATTTCATTGATGACCAGCGCAGCGGTCAGGCGATCGGGCTGGTGGTGCTGAAAAAGCTGCACAAGGGCCGGATCACGGCGATGGGCGCGCCCGGGGTCGCGCGGGCCTATGCCTATCTGCCCGATTTCGCCCGCGCGGCTGTTGCCTTGTCGAAACTGGACGATCTGCCGGTCTTTGCCGATGTCGCCCTGCCGGGGCATAGTTTCAGCATCGACGATCTGGCCCGTGAGATCACCCGCCAGAGCGGGCGGGGGATGAAGATCGGCCAGTTCCCCTGGTGGGCGCTGCGCCTGAGCGCGCCGGTCTGGGAGTTGGGGCGTGAGCTGCTTGAACAGCGCTATCTGTTCGATCATCCGCACCGTCTGTGCGGCGAGAGATTCGCGGCGCTTTGCCCGGCATTCCGGCATACGCCGTTCGCGGAAATGGTCGGGAGGCTGATTCAACTTCACGATGCGGGTTAGGTGCCGGTCTGCCGGGCATCGCCCGACCTGGAGGGCGTTCCGACCTATGTGTGGCGACGAGCATCTCAACACGCGGGCGGGATTTGGCTGGGCAGAGGGTGCAAAATCGCCCTCCGTCACGCCAAAGGCGTGCCTATTCCAGTCGGCGCAACTTCGGTGAGATTCTTTACAGCGCACCTTCGGTGAGATTCTTTACAGCGCACCTTCGGTGCGACGGGAGGTCGGGCGATGCCCGGCTTGCGCCGGGCGGGGCGGCTTGACCAACCTACTCCAGCGCGGCCTTCGCGCCCTGCCGGGTGAGGGTCACATCGAAACCGCCTGCGCTGAGCGTGATGCGTTGCAGGGTCCGGGTGGCATAGGTCAGCTGCATGCCCAGCGACTTGAACCGGAAGGGGGACAGATGCCCCGGCCCCTGCACCACGCGGTAGGACATCCTGCAGGTGACCTCGCTGCCGCTGTCGCTGCGCGCGGCGGTGGCGATGCGCACCACCCGGCGGCCGTCGTGGACGACCATCGGCTGCGGACAGTCGCGGCCCAGCGCCAGCGCGGCAAAGGCTTCGGTCAGGGAAATCACGCCCCCTGGCACCTGCGCCACATCGCTGAGGTCCGTCGCCTCATCCGCCGGGATGACGGTGACTTCCGTCACCTGCCCCCCTGCCCGGGTCACCGCGATGTCGCGCTGCTTGCTGCCGCGGCTGCGGCTTTCGTAGCCCACCGTCGTGCCGCGCGCCCTGGTCACCGCGTCGAAACTGCCGTCGGCCACCCCCAGCGGCGTGTTGTCCATGACCGCCAGCAGACGGCCCGCGCGCGGCCCGCCGTCAAAGGTCAGCGTGCCGATCTGGCGGTTGCCCAGCGCCATGGCAAAGCTCAGCTTTTCCGCAAGTGCCGGTCCGGCCAGCAGGCCCAGCGCGCAGGCGGTCAGGATCGCGGAACTTCTCATGCGGGGTTTCCGTTGTCAGGGGCATCAGGGGCGTCGGGTTTTGCATAAGGCAACAACGCGCCCATGGCGAGGGGGCAGGCCCCGCGCCGCAGCATTCCGCTTGCCCAGGGCGGGGCTTGCGGAATACCCTCCGCGCGACGAAAGCGAACCCAGGATGAGAGGGCTGTACGGTGCCGAGTTTTAGTTTGAAACGCCCGACTGGTGCCGGGCTGGCCCTGGTTGCCCTTGTCGCGGGATGCGGCAGGTCCGAAGCGCCGCCGCCCTCTGCAAGCGATGTGGAATGCCTGGCCCGGGCGATGTATTTCGAATCGAACCGCTCCAGCCGGGACGGGATGATCGCGGTGGGCAGCGTGGTGATGAACCGGGTCGCCTCCGACGCCTTTCCCCACACGATCTGCGGCGTGGTCGGCCAGCCGAACCAGTTCGCCCCCGGCGTCATGACAAGCCCGATGGAAAGCAGGGGGGCCGCACTTGCCCGTGACACCGCCCTTGCGGTCTATCGCGGTGAGCGGCATCCGCATACCGGCGCGGCCAAGTTCTTTCACGCGGCCTGGTATCAGGCGAATTACAACAACATCCACTATGTGGTGACCACTGGCGGCAATGCGTTCTATGAAAAGCGGCGGCCGGAGCAGGTCTCGGTCCCCTCGCCCCTGCCCCCGACGGAAGGTCTGACCTCGGGCTAGCATCAAACCTCTGCCGCAGGATCCAGCGGATTGAAGCAGGCGATTTCCCGCCCCCCCCTGTCACCGGTCAAGGCGGGCCTTTCGCGGCGGCACCGATCTGTCGCAAAGGCGCAGCGTTCGTTGAAGGCGCATCCCTTTGGCGGGTCCAGCGGATCAGGCAGTTCGACACCGGCATTCTCGGGGGCGGAGATCGGGCGGCCGACCTCCGGTGCGCTTTGGGCAAGCAGGGCGGTATAGGGGTGGCGCGGATTGGCGAAGATTTCCCGCGCCGGGCCGATTTCGACAACCGCACCGAAATAAAGCACCGCCACCCGGTCGCTGACCGCCTCGACCACCGCCAGATCGTGGCTGATGAACAGATAGGTCAGGCCGAATTCCTGCTTGAGATCCGCCAGCAGGTTCAGCACCTGCGCCTGCACCGAGACATCCAGCGCCGAGACCGGTTCATCCAGGATCAGGATGCGCGCCCTGGCGGCCAGCGCCCGGGCGATGCCGATCCGCTGCGCCTGCCCGCCGGAGAATTCATGCGGGTAACGGTCCAGGAATTCCTCGCGCAGGTTGACGGCGGCGAAAATCTCGCTGATCCGCGCGGCGCGCTCTGCCTTGCCAAGGCGGTGCAGCCTGCGCAGCGGTGCCTCCATGATCTGCCGGATGGTCTTGCGCGGGTTCAGGCTGCTGATCGGGTCCTGGAACACGTATTGAATGCGTTTGCCAAAGATGGCGGGATCGGCGTTGTCCAGAACCGCCCCTTCGATTTCGATCTCTCCGGTGCTGGGCGGCAGGAGCCCGACAAGCATTTTCGCCAGGGTGGATTTGCCGCAGCCGGATTCGCCGACGATCCCCAGAGTCTCGCCGGTTTTGACCGTCAGATCCAGCGGCTGGACCGCATGCACATAGGACCAGGGCGCCCCGAAGGAGCGTTTGCCGACCCGGAAGGATTTTGACAGCCCCGTGAGTTTGAGCGCATCGGTCATATGCTGTGCTCCGTCACGTTTTCGGGAAAGAGACAGCGGACCCGGCGGTCCGGTCCGGTCGCAAGCAGATCAATTTGCCCCGCCCGGCAGTCCGCCTGCGCCTTGTCGCAGCGCGCGGCAAAGGCGCAGCCGGCGGGCAGGTTGTCGACGACGGGGGGCAATCCGGGAATCGCGGCCAGTTTGCGCTGGCCGCCGCCCAGGGTCGGCACGCAATCGATCAACCGGCTGGTATAGGGGTGTTGCGGGTTGCGCAGGACGGCCCCGGTAGGCCCCTGTTCGACAATCCGGCCCGCATACATCACCGCCACGCTGTCGCAGAGCTGGCCGACCACGCCGAAGTCATGGGTGATGAAGATGATCGCCAGACCGCGTTCGCGCCTGAGATCGCTGAGAACCGAGAGGATCTGCGCCTGGACGGTCACGTCCAGGGCGGTTGTCGGCTCATCCGCGATGATGACATCGGGGTCATTGGCCAGCGCCATGGCGATGCCGACCCGCTGCCGCATGCCGCCCGACATTTCGTAAGGATAGCTGTCGATCCGGCTTTCCGCATTGGGAATACGCACCGATTTCAGCAGGTCGATGGCCCGGGCGCGGGCGGCGCTGCGGGGGACCGATTCATGCGACTGGATCGCCTCGATCAATTGGTCCCCGACCCGGTAGAGCGGATGCAGGGTGGCCAGCGGGTCCTGGAAGATATAGGCCACCCGGCGGCCCCTGAGGGCGCGCAGCACCTCATAGGGCGCGCCGACAATGTCCTTGCCGTCAAAGTGGACCGCGCCGCCGGTGATGACACCGGGTGGCGAGGCGACCAGCCCCATGACGCTGAGCGCGGTGACGGATTTGCCCGATCCGCTTTCCCCGATGATGCCCAGGCAGGCGCCCTTTTTCACATGCAGATCGACACCGCCCACGGCCTTGTACTGCCGGTCGCGGACACGGAATTCGGTTTGCAGGCCGGTGATGTCCAGCAGGCTGTCGGTGCGGGCGGCGGGCACCGCCCCCTGGCGGTCGACCGTGGTTGCGGCCATCGGGCGGCTGAGCGCGCCGGATTTCAGGCGCGGGTCCAGCGCATCGCGGATGCCGTCGCCCAGCAGGTTGATGCCCATCACGATGATCAGGATCATCGCACCGGGCACGATGGAGGTATGGGGGTTGGTGATCAGCGCGGAGCGTGCCTCGCCCAGCATCGAGCCGAGATCGGCCTGTGGCGGCTGCGAGCCGAGGCCGAGAAAGGACAGGCCCGCGGTTTCGAGGATCATCCAGCCGACGGTTGTGGACATGGCGATGACGATCACCGGCAGCACATTGGGCAGCACCTCGCCCAGGATGATTTCGCGGTCGCGCATCCCGGCCAGCCGGGCGGCGTCGATGAATTCCTTATGGGCGATGCCGACCGTGATGCCGCGGATGTTGCGTGCAAAGAAGGGCACGTTGACCGCCGCCACCGCGATCAGCGCGTTCATCAGGCCGGGGCCGAGGGCGGCGACAATGGCCAGCGCCAGCAGGATATAGGGAAAGGCCATCAGCATATCGACGCCGCGCATGATGATGTTGTCGGTCCTGCCCCCGAAATAGCCCGCGATGATGCCGATGGCGGAGCCCAGCGTGGCCGCGATGATCGCGGCGGCCAGCCCCATGGCGAGGCTCAGCCGGGTGCCCCAGAGCAGGCGGCTCAGCAGGTCGCGGCCCAGGTGGTCGGTGCCCAGAAGCGCGCCCTCGCTGAAGGGTGGCTTGAAGCGGTCGGCGGTCCGGGTGACATCGGGATCGGCCAGCGGCAGCAGCGGGGTCAGCAGTGCCAGCAGCACCACGATGCCGATCATGACAAGGCCCGCCAGGGCCAGACGGTTGCGCGCCAGCAGTTTGAGAAAAGCGGTCATGTCTTGATCCTCGGGTCAAGCAGCGCCTGGGCCACATCCACGAGGATGTTGAACATCACGTAGCAGGCGGCGATGAACACGACCCCGCCCTGAACCAGCAGGATATCGCGTTTCAGGATGGCATCGACCAGCATCCGGCCGACGCCGGGCCATTGAAAGACCATCTCGATATAGACGGCACCGGACAGCACGAAGCCCGCCTGAATGCCCAGGATGGGAATGATCGAGACCATGGCGGCGCGCAGGGCATGGCGCCAGATCACCCGGCGTTCGTTCACGCCCTTGGCGCGGGCGGTGCGGATGAAATCCTGGCGCAGCACCTCCAGCATGGCGGAACGTGCCAGCCGCGCGATCACCCCGGTCGCCACCACCGAGAGGGCGAATGCGGGCATCGCCAGATGGTCCAGCAGCACCGGCAGATTGCGGTCCCCGTAGATCGGCCACATGCCCGACACCGGGAACCACCGCAGCTGGACGGCGAAGATCAGGATCATCATCATGCCCAGAAAGAACGAGGGGATCGAGATGCCCAGCAGCACGGCAAAGGTGATCGCCTTGTCGGCAAGCCCGTATTGCCGCGCCGCCGAGACGACACCAGCGGCAATGCCCAGAAGCGAGCACAGAAGAAAGGAGCTGCCCGCCAGGATCAGGGTCGCGCCAAAGCGGTCCAGAACCTCGTCCAGCACCGGCCGGTTGAGGGCAAAGCTGCGCCCGAAATCGCCCTGCAGCATGTTGCCGAGCCAGATGAAATAGCGCGCCACAAAGCCCTGATCCAGGCCAAGGTCGCGGTTCAGCTTCTCGACGTTCTCGGGGGTCGCATAGGAGCCCAGGATCGCGGTTGCCGGGTCGCCGGGGATCAGCGCCATGATCGCAAAGACGATCACGCTGATGCCCAGAAGCACCGGAATGGCCGAGAGCAGGCGTTTGAGGATATATCCGGTCATGGGCGGCTCCGTCGGGTTGTTGCGGCCCCCTGAGCGGGGCCGCAACGGGTCAGATCACGTCCTGGTCACGTCATCACTTCTTGGTCACGTCATCCAGAAGCAGGAAGAACGAGGGTTGCAGCGAAAATCCTTCGACGCGGTCGGAGGTGACGGCATTCTGTTTCCAGTTCGCCACAAAGACCCATGGCGCGTCTTCCTGCACGATCACCTGCATCTGCTGGTAGAGGCGCGCACGCTCGGCCTGATCGGTCTCGGCGCGGGCGGCGTCCAGCAGCTTGTCCACCTCCGGGTTGGAGTAATAGCCGGAGTTGAAGCCGCCCTTGTCCGGCCATGCCTCGGTGCGCAGCGCGAGGAAGGGCAGCGTGTCGGGGTCATTGGTCATCCAGGCCATTTCGGCCATGTCCGCCTTGCCCTCCAGACCGGGGTTCACATTGCCCAGAAAGGTGTTCCATTCGTAGGTTTCGATGCTGACCTTCAGGCCCACGGCCTCAAGATCGGCCTGGATCGCCGTGCCCATCGACACCGGGTCCAGCATGCCGGAGCCGCCTTCGGTCACGTAGAAGGTCAGTTCGGCCCCTTCCGCACCGGCCTCTGCCAGCAGGGCGCGGGCGCGGTCGGGGTCATAGGGATAAGGCTCCAGATCGGGGTTATAGGCCCAGGCGAAGGCGGGCGGGGTCGGGCCCGCCGCAACCTCGGCGGTGCCTTCGAGCACGTCATTGACGATGGCCTCCTTGTTGATCGCATAGTTTGCCGCCTGCCGGACACGGACATCCGCAAAGGGGCCTTCCTTGGCATTCAGGATCAGGAACCAGACATGCGGGCCCGCCTGTTCAAAGACGGAATAGCTGTCGCCCTGGAATTCGCTGAGCGCGACGGGCGGGACTTCGACCATCAGGTCGATGCCGCCGGCCAGCATTTCGGCGGTGCGGGTATTGGCATCGGTGATCGGGCGGAACACGACCGCCTCCAGCCCCGGCGCGCCGTCCCAGTAGCCGGGGTTGGCCTGCACCACCACCGCTTCGTTGCTGCGCCATTCGCCGAATTTGAAGGCGCCGGTGCCGGAGGGGTTGCGCCCGAAATCCGCGCCATGTTGTTCGACCGCTGCGGGCGAGACGATCAGACCGGTGGGATAGGCAAGGTTCGACAGGAAGGGCGCATAGGGCGCGTTCAGCGTGAAGGAGACCGTCATCGGGTCAATGACTTCGACCGATTCCACGGCGGAAAAGAAGAACGCGAGCGGAAACGGGCCGGTGTCATGGAAGGGGTGGGATTCGTCCAGGATACGGTCGAAGTTGAATTTGACCGCCTCGGCGTCGAAGGCGCTGCCATCGTGGAAGCTGACCCCCTCGCGCAGGGTGAAGGTATAGACGGTGCCATCCTCGGAAATGGTCCAGTCGGTGGCAAGGGCGGGTTCGACCTCAAGCGTGCCGTCCTTGTAGCGGACCAGCCCGTCATAGACATTCATCAGGATGCGGAAATCGTTGACGGCGGTGACGGCGGCGGGATCGAGCGATTTGGGTTCGGCGATCTGGCCCACGATCAGGACGTTTTCGGGGGTCTGCGCGGTTGCGCCGCCTGCCGACAGGGCCAGCGCCGAGGCCGCGGTCGCCGCCAGCAGGGCACGTCGGGTGAGGGTCAGGAAAGTCATGGCGTATCCTCTCTGTTTCATCTTATTTATCATTATAAATTGAATTTGGCCAAATTATCATGATAAATACAAGTTAAATGTGCCGGGGCCGCCTCATGACGTTTTCCATTCTGACATATGACAAAAAAACAGGCGTTTACGCAGGTGCGGCGGCGACGGGCAGCCTCTGTGTCGGGGGCTGGGTGCTGCGCGGTGACATCGAATCAGGGCTCTGTGCCTCGCAGGGCACCGCGCCCAGCACCTTCTGGCGCGACGATGCGATGCGGCGGTTGCATGGGGGTGCCGGGGCCGCGGATGTGGTTGCCGCGCTGACCGGGGAGGACACCGGCCGGGACCACCGGCAATTGGCGGTGCTTGACAGAACCGGTGCCACCGCAGGGTTCACCGGCGCGGCCAGTGTTCCCTATGCCGGTTTCATCGCCGCCCCGGAGCTGATTGTTGCGGGCAACATGATCAGGTCGCGTGGGGTTCTGGAGGCCGCTGCCGCCGCTTTTGCCACGCGGGAGGCCACGCCGGCCGAGCGGCTTGTCGCCGCCCTGCGCGCCGGTGAGGCGGCGGGATCGGATGTGCGCGGCCTGCAATCTGCCGCGCTTCTGGTTCTGAGCCCGGTTGCGCCGCCCATCGACCTGCGGATTGATGACAGCGCCCGCCCGCTGGATGATCTTGCAGCGCTATATGCCAGGGTGAGCGCGCCGCCCTATGTCACCTGGCTGGATGAGGCGCCCGTTGCGGTGGACCGCAGCCGCGCGCCGCAGTCGTAAGTCAGGTGCGAAACCCCGTCTATTCGGCCATGAATTCGCGGGTGATGCGCATTTCCTGAGCGTTCATCAGCCGTTCGGCCCCTTCCATATGCGAGGTCATGATGGCATGGGCGCGCCGGCCATCGCCCAGGGTCAGCGCCTCCACCAGTTCGATCTGATGTCGGCGGCCACGCTCCCAAAGCTCCCGGTTGGGCGTGGCATAGAGGCGGCGGTGCACTGTCAGGTCAGAGAGGATGCGCGCCATGAAGGAGATCAGGAAGCCCATCAGCTGGTTGCCGGCGGCATCGGCCAGCCGGGCGTGGAAGGCGAGCGAAGAGATATGCTGTTGCTTTTCCTCTTCGGCTGTCTGCGCCGGTTCGGGGTATCTGTGCGCCATCTCGCGCAGTTCGGCCAATGTCTCGTCCGAGAGGTTTCCGGCCAGCCCGGCGGCGAGGGCCGGTTCCACCAGCTTGCGCATCTCGTAGATGTCCGAAAGCGACAGGTCCTTGAAGTAAAAGTAGTTTCCAAGCAGGGACATCGCCCGGTCCTTGCTGACCTCGCCCACCGCGCTGCCGCCGCCGGGGCCGGTCTTGGTCACGATCAGGCCCTGGGCCTCCAGAATGCGCATCGCCTCGCGCACGGTTCCCTTGGAGACGCCGAATTCTGCGATCATCGCCGCCTCGTTCGGCAGCTTGTCGCCCTTTTGCATGTCACGTTCGACCACCCAGCGTTTGATCTGATCCGCGACCTGAACGGGGCGCGACCGTTTCTGCGCCCGGGGCGCATCGGTGATCTTGGGATCGGAGGGGCGGGCGGCGGTTTGCTTCATGACATTTGTCTAGACGAGGGCTGGAGTCTTGTGTAGCTCATAATTTATCATAATAAATTCAGGATGCCTATGACCTTCGGTGAGATTGCCCAGCGCCGCCTGCACGAGATTGCCGCCTGTTCGCAGGCCGGGGATGGGGTGACCCGCCTGCCCTTCACCCCCGAACACCGGGCGGCGCTGGACCAGATCCGCGGCTGGATGGAGGCCGCCGGATTGCAGGTGCATATGGATGCGGCGGCCACCCTGATCGGGCGCTACGCGGGGCCGGAGGGCAGCAAGACCCTGCTGATCGGGTCGCATCAGGATTCCGTGCCCGGCGGCGGGCGCTATGACGGGATCATGGGCATTGCGCTGGCCTGCCTCGCGCTGGAGAAGATCCGCCGGGATGGCCACGCACCGGCCTGTTCGGTGGAGGTTCTGGCCTTTGCCGACGAGGAAGGGGTGCGGTTTCCCACGGCGTTGCTGGGGCCGCGGGTGCTGGCCGGGACGTTTGATGCGGCGGCGCTGGCGCTGCCGGACCGGGATGGTGTGACCCTTGGCGCGGCGCTTGCCGGGTTTGGCGGCGATCCGGCGCGGCTGGAGGCGTTGCGCCGCGATCCTTCGGATGTGCTGGGTTATCTGGAGGTCCATATCGAACAGGGTCCGGTTCTGGAGCGCCGGGGGGCGGCGGTCGGGGTGGTGACCGGGATCTGCGGGATCGAGCGCAATGCCATCCGCTTTGCCGGAGAGACGGGCCATGCGGGCACGGTGCCGATGGCGGACCGCCGCGATGCGCTTGTGGCTGCGTCCCGCTTTATCGCGGCGGTGTCGGAACAGGCCGGGCAGACCAACAGCATCCGCGCCACGGTCGGGTCGATTTCGGTGCATCCCGATGCGGTCAATGCGATCCCGGACCGGGCGGATTTCCCGCTTGAGGTGCGTTCGGTCTCGGATCAGGCGCGGCAGGGGTTTACCGAAGAAATGCGCGCGCTTGGCAATCGTATTGCCGGCGATGCCGGCCTGTCATTCGAGATGACGCGGACCTATGTCCAGCCTGCGGTGTCCTGCGACCCGGAGCTGTCGGCGGCATTGGTTGCTGCCGTGGAACAGGGCGGCGCGGCGGCGGTCACGCTGCCCTCAGGGGCCACCCATGATGCCTCTGCCATGTCAGACCTCTGCCCCATCGCGATGCTGTTCCTGCGCTGCCGGGGCGGGTTGAGCCATCATCCCGATGAATATGCCAGCGCCGCCGATATGGGGGCGGCGCTGGATGCCCTTGTGCATGTGCTGATGTCCTCAGGTCCGGGACAGTGACCGCGCGGTGCCTGCGCGCAGGGCGACGGCGACCACAAGACCCAGTAGCGCCACAAAGGCACCGGTCAGCGGCGCGGCGGCATAGCCGCCGAAGCTGATCGCGGTGCCGCCCAGCAGCACGCCGGTGCCCTGACCGAGATAGACCATCGAGCTGTTCAGCGTCAGAACGAAGGTCGTCGAGGGCCCCGCCGTTGCCGCAAGGCTCCCCTGTACCACCGGTGCGGTGGCGAACTGGCAGACCGGCGCAAGGGCAACGCTGACGACAAGCGCCAGGATATTGACCAGCAGCGGCGGGTTGGTCGACAGCGGCGGCACCAGCACCGCAAGCCCCAGCGCGATCCCGGCAAAGAGCCAGGCCAGCCCGCGCCCGCCCACGGTGGCCGCGATCCGCGCGCCAAGGGTCAGCCCGGCGAGGCAGGACAGCCCGACGCCAAGCTGGAACAGCGCCACATGGGTGCCGGTGCCGCCGGTCAGGCTGGTGACAACCGGGCCGATGTAGCCCACCAGGCAGAACATCGCGCCAAAGGCGAGATAGGTCGAGGCCAGCAGCCCCGCCGACCTGGCGTCGAGACCCGCGCTGCCCTTGGGGACAGGCTGTGCCGCGATGTCGGGGACGTTGCGCCAAACCAGCACGAGGGCCGCAGCCGAGGCCAGCGCGGCCACGCCGAAGCTGGCCCGCCAGCCCAGCCAGTCCCCGGCCAGAGAGCCCGCAGGCATTCCCAGCATCAGCGCATAGGCGACCCCGGAATAGACCTTGGCGATGGCCCCGCCCCGCTGTTCGGGGGCCACCAGTGTCACGGCGATGGACACCGCCAGCGGCAGCGAGAGCGCGCCGGTGATCCCCAGGGCGGTGCGCAGGAAGAGGAGTTCATTGAAACCCGGTGCCAGGATCGAGGCGACGTTGAGCAGCACCATGCTGCCCAGCACCGTCAGGAGCAGCGGTTTCTTACGCCGGTGCCGGGTCCAATGGGCCAGGAACGGCCCGGCAAAGGCGCAGCCAAGCGCATAGCCCGCCTGCAAAAGCCCGGCGGCCGAGACGCTGATGCCAAGGTCTGCGGCCAGCGGGCCGAGCAGGCCGGAGAAGACGAATCCCCCCAGCAGGAAGGCGAAGGGGACGGAGAGGAGCGTGATGACGGGCATGGTCTACCCCTGTGCCGGAAAGAGGAAACAGGTGGTGGTGCCGGTGGCGATCAACCGGCCCGAGGCATCCTCCAGCCGCGCCTCTGCCGTGGCCGAGCGCCGCCCCCGGGAGACCAGCGTGCCCAGTGCCCGGACCTGTCCCGCATCGGGCGCGAGGGGGCGGATGAACTTCACCTCCGTGCCCATGCTCGTGTAGGTTTGACCGGGTCCAAGCACCGAATGGACCGCGCAACCCAGCACGGAATCCAGCATGGTCATGATCCAGCCGCCGTGGACCATGCCCATGGGGTTCAGGAACTCCGGCCCCGGATCGCCCCGGAACTCCGCCTGCCCTTCGGAGACGGCGTGTATCCATTGCCGCATTGTACGTGCCATGGTCGGGGCGGGCACGCCGCCGGTGGGGATCGCGCGCAGGATGTCGAGCCCGGACATGGCCGCGATCTGGCGCGGGTCCGGCGAGCTGAAGCTCACCTCGGGCATGGTGGCGGCGTCAAAGGCGCGTTCTTTGGTTGTGGTGTCATGCTGTGGCATGGGTGCCTCCGGAATATCTGGGTTTGGGAATGCCCTGCGGGCGGTTGCGGAAGGGGGCTGGGGCCTTGGCCCGCCGCCCTCTGTCATGGGGTGCGCTGGTGACATGCGCGGCTGTCCGGGTCAGATCCATTGGTTGTCCTTTCGGGTTGGGTGAAAGCCGGGTCAGATTTCGATGGCCAGTGCCGTAGCCTCGCCGCCGCCGATGCAGAGCGTGGCCACGCCGCGCCGCTTGCCCCGCGCCCGCAGGGCGTGCAGCAGGGTGACGAGGATGCGCGCGCCGGTGGCGCCGATGGGATGGCCAAGCGCACAGGCGCCGCCGTTCACATTGAGCCTCTCGCGGGGGATGCCGATCTTTTGCGCGGCGGCCATGGGGACCACGGCGAAGGCCTCGTTGATTTCCCACAGATCGACCTGATCTGCGGACCAGCCGGTGCGGGCCAGCAGCTTTTCAATCGCCGGGATCGGCGCGGTGGTATAGAGCGCGGGGGCCTGGGCGTGGGCAGCCTGCCCGGCGATGGTGGCAAGCACCGGCAGGCCCCGCGCCTGGGCGTGGCTGCGCCGTGTCAGCACCAGCGCGGCCGCGCCATCGGCATTGGCCGAGGCGCTGGCGGCGGTGATTGTCCCGTCGCTGGCAAAGGCGGGCCGGAGGGCGGGGATCTTTGCCGGGTCGACCTGACCGGGGCGTTCGTCCTGCGCGACGGTGACTTCGCCCTTGCGCTGGGGCACTGTGACCGGCGCGATTTCATCGGTGAAGGCCCCCGAGGTGACCGCCATGCGGGCCCGTTCCAGCGTTTCGATGGCAAAGGCATCCTGCGCCGCGCGGTCAAAGCCGAAGTCCCGTGCCGTGACCTCGCCGAAGGCGCCCATGGGGCGGCCCGGTTCATAGGCGTCTTCGAGGCCGTCGAACATCATGTGATCGATCAGCGCGGCGCTGCCTGCCTTGCGGCCCGCGCGCATTTCCGGCGCGAGATAGGGGGCGCGGGACATGGATTCCATGCCGCCCGCGACGATGATCTCGGCGCGCTCCAGTGTCAGCAGGTCGGCGGCGGTCATGATCGCCTTCATCCCGGAGCCGCAGACCTTGTTGATCGTGGTCGCGCCCACGGCATCGTCGAGCCCTGCCGCCCGCGCCGCCTGCCGTGCCGGGGCCTGGCCCTGTCCGGCGGGCAGGACACAACCCATCAGCACCTCTGTGGCGTCCGTCGGCCCGAGCCCGGCGTCGGCCATGGCGGCGCGGATTGCCGTGGCCCCCAGCAGCGGCGCGGGGATCGGCGCAAGCGCGCCCATGAAGGCGCCAAGCGGGGTCCGGCGGGCGGCGCAGATGACGATGGGATCGGTAAGGGACATGGGGCGACTCGCTTTGCTCGTGATTTTCGATTAGATTATAAGCATAATCCAAACTGTCAAGATTAGATGTTAATTGACATCCAAACAGGATTTTTCTAGGATTGGCAGGCCATACCGACCAGAGATGAAAAGGCGCTGACATGCGTGTAAGTCGTGAAGTTGCACAGGAAAATCGCCAGAAGGTGGTTGACGAAGCCGCCCGGCTGTTTCGCATCCACGGATATGAAGGCATTGGCATTTCGGGCCTGATGAAAGCCGCCGGGATGACTCATGGCGGGTTCTACAAGCAATTCCCGGACAAAACGGCGCTGATGGTGGAGGCCACCCAGGCGGCGATGGCACAGCATGAGACCGACTGGGCCAGGCGGCTGGAGAAAGCGGGGGGCGACCGGCTGGAGGCCTTCCGGCAGGCCTATCTGCACGACAGTCACCTGACGCGGGTTGCCGAGGGCTGCGTCCTGCCCGCGCTTGCGGCAGAGGCGCCGCGCCACGGAGAGGCCTTGCAGTCCGCTTTCGCCGAGGGGCTGGAGAAGCTGGCGGATCTGGTGGCCCCGGAGGACAGAGCGGTGGCGCTGAGCACCATCGCCCAGGTGGTCGGCGCGCTGATGCTGGCGCGGGCGGCGGGGGATCACCCGGTTGCGGATCAGGTCATCGCGGCGGTTGGCGGAAAGGCTGATGAGGGTTGATGGCGGCGGGGTGATCTGACTTTCGCGGCGAAGCGCATTGCCGGGTGGTGGTGCGATCTGACCTTAGTGACCGGCAGTTTATGGCAGGCAGGCCCGGAACAAGCCGAAGGCGCCGGGCCATCGCCTGCCCGCCGGTCGCACCAAAGGTGCGCCGTTGATCGTCGGCATGCCTTTGGCATGACGGGTAGGCGATATGGTCAGGCTTGGTGTTCCCATGATAGGACTCAGCAAAGCTGAGAAATAAAGTGGCACGAACATAAGGCAGCATCGCCTACCCCGGGCAGGCGCTGGCCCGGCTTGCATCCGGCCTTGGTGGATCAATCAGTGGACGGGACGCTTAGCGCCCCGCCTTAAACTTGAATCGCCGATACCCTGCCGCGCTTCGCGCTCTCGGGACATCGGCGATACCGGGTGAATCAGGTTAAAGGCGGGACGCTGTAGCGCGCCTCTCCGGCAATCAGGGTGGCAATGCGCTCTGGTGTCATCGGCAGGGAGGTCACCTGTTTGCCCGTGGCATTGGCAATCGCGCAGGCCAGCGATGCGGCGACATTCAGGATCGGCACCTCCCCTGCCCCCTTGGTGCCCAGCGGTCCGAGGGAGGGCGCCCCCTCGTAAAGCTCGAAGTCGATGGGCAGGACATCGCCCGCCAGCGGGACGCGGTAGCTTTCCAGCCCGGTCTGGCCGACCGCGCCATCGGGGCCGATCGTGACCTCTTCGGTCAGGGCATAGCCGATGCCCTGCACCACGCCGCCCTGAATCTGGCGGTGAATGGCACGCCGGTTCAGGGCGCGGCCCACGTCCTGTACCACGCGGTAGGACAGGATTTCGCAACGGCCCGAGATTTCGTCAACCGCCACTTCGCAGTCGTGGACCGCAAAAACCGGGATGTCGATGGCGTCAATGAAATGGCCGGTGGCGCAGCCTGGCATGGCTGTTGTGCCCGGCGCGGTAAAGGCGCCGCTGCCGGCAATCGGGCCGGTGGTCAATTCTGCTTCGGCGATCACGGATTTCAGGGTCATGCCGCTGCCGGGTTTGCCGTCAATCTCGACCCTGCCGTTGGTCAGCACCAGTGCGGCTGTGTTGGTCTGCAGCAATCTGGCCGCCACTGTCAGCAGTTTTTCCCGCACCTCGGCGCAGGCGGCCTCGCTTGCCGCCCCGATGGAGACGGTGGTGCGCCCGCCGCCGACCCCGAGATCGCGCCCGGCGGCATCCGTATCGGCGGTTTTCACGATGACCGCATCGGGATGAATGCCAAGGTTTGCCGCGACGATCTGCGGCAGGGATTGCATCATGGTGCCGGAGCCGATCTCGACCCCGGCGGTGACCAGCGTCGCGCTGCCGTCGGCGTTCAGGTTCACCGTTGCCGCGGAGGGGCCGACAAAGATGAACCATGTCCCCACGGTTGTCGCGCGCCCGTAGAGCCGCCCGTCGGGCAACCTGCCGCTGCGCCGTTCAACCGGGTATTTGTCAATCATGCGGTCCAGCATGGGGGCCAGCACATCGCCCTGAAAGGTCTGTCCGGTGGCCCCGATATCGCCGTCACCGATCACGTTGCGGCGTCTGAAGGTGATCGGGTCCATCCCGATGGCCTTGCAGATTTCATCCGTATGCCGTTCCAGCGCAAAGGTGTTATAGACCCCGTTGCAGGCGCGGAAGGCTCCGTTCGGGGGGGTGTTGGTATAGACCGCCCTTGTCACGATTTTCGCGGCACCCAGCCGGTAGTTGCCCGCCAGCGTATGGGCGGTCATCGTGGTCAGGAAGACCTGTTCGCCGCCATATGCCCCGCAATCCATGAGCACGCTGGCCTCGCGGGCGACGATCTCTCCCTCCGCGTCGATGGCGGAGCGGATGTGGATTTCGGCGTTTTCGCGGCAGAGGCAGGTCATCATCTCTTCGCGGCGCGAATTGACCAGCGACACGGTGCGCCCGGATTTGCGGGCCAGGATCGCGGCATAGGGTTCGAGGGAGCAATCGAACTTCAGCCCGAAACCGCCGCCGACGGCGGGCACTATCACCCGCACGGCGGATTCCGGGACCTCAAGAACCCTGGCGACGACATGTTTGACCGTCCAGGGCGCCTGGGTGGAGGTCTGGATGTGGAAACGGCCATCTTCATAAGATGCGATCACCGCGCGCGGCTCGAAGGAGAGGTGGTTCTGCCGCCCGACATCATAGGTGCCTTCGACAATGGTGACGTCATCGCGGGCAAAGGCTGCGTCGGTGTCGCCGCGGTCGACGCGTGCTTCCCAGGCGATATTGCCGCCCCGTGTCGCGCCGGGGTGGAGCACCTCGTAGCCTTCCCAGCCGGGATGGACGAGGCGGGCATCGGGGGCCAGTGCCGCCTGCAGGGTCAGCACCGGCGGCATGGCTTCATATTCGACAATCACCGCATCGGCGGCGCGCCGGGCCTGGGCCAGTGTTTCTGCCGCGATGACGGCGAGGGGTTCGCCGTGATAGCGCACGATGTCGCTGGCAAAGATCGGATGATCGGCGATGCCGATCCCGTGCAGGCCGGGGGCGTCCCCGTGGGTGGCGATGGCGTGGACCCCCTCCATCGTCAGGGCCGGGGTGACATCCAGCCGGGTGATGCGGGCGGAGGCCACGGTCGCGCGCAGCAAGACCGCGTGCAGGACCTCCGGCCCCGCCTGATCGACGGTGTATCTGGTCCGGCCCCGCAGCTTGTCGCGCGCATCGCGGCGCGGCAGGTCCATGACGGCAAGGGATGGATCATGGGCGTTCTTCATGGCTGAGCCTCCGTCACGGGTTGTGCGGCACCCGAAAGGGACATCACCGCGTCGATGATCCGCTCGTAGCCGGTGCACCGGCAGATGTTCCCGGTCAGCGCGGATTTGACATCCTCGCGGGTCGGTTGCGGGTTGTCCTTCATGAAGTGGGTGAGTGTCATCACCATGCCGGGAAAGCACATGCCACATTGCACGACGTCAAAATCAACAAAGGCCTGCTGCACGGGGTTCAGCTCTTCTTCGGTGCCGATCCCTTCGATGGTGCGCAGATCGGACCCCTCCAACGTGCCCATCGGCACCAGGCAGGCGGTGGCGGGATGCCCGTCGATCCGGACCATGCAGGCACCGCAGAACCCTTCGCCGCAGACCTCCTTGGCGCCGGTCAGCCGGTAGGTGTCGCGCAGCACCTCAAGCAGGGAGGCGCGCGGGTCGCCGGAGAAGCTGCGGGCGCGGCCGTTGAGGGTGAAGCTTACGGTCATTGCGGGGCTCCCTTTGCGGTGGGTCGGGTCAGATCGGCAAAGGCGCGTTGCACCAGTTGCGGCAGCAGGCGGGCGCGGTACCAGCCGCTGGCATCGACGCCGTCGCGCGGTTGCAGGTCCTGGATCCGGGCCTGTGCGGCGTCGCGCGCCGCCTCCGGGTCCAGGGGGCGGTCCAGAAGCGCGTTTTCCAGCGCCTCCCAGCGGCGCGGTGCAGGTTCCACCGCGCTGAGGGCGATGCGCAGGCTCTGGCAGGTGGCGTCATCGCGGCAACCGGCAAGGACGCTGACGACCGCAACCGGATATTCGCCCGCCTGCCGCAGCAGGGCGCGGGCATGGGCGGCTGTGCCCCGGGGCGGGGGCAGGTGCACATGGGTCAGGAGCTCGGCGGCGGGGCGCGCGCCCCGCCCGCGCAGGAAATCAGCGATCGGCAGGCGCCTTTCCCCTGACGGGGCCTGCAGGGTGACCATGGCCCCAAGGGCCATCAGCGCCGGGACAAGATCGGGCGCCATGAAGCCATCGGAACAGAGGTTGCCGCCGATGGTCGCGCGGTGCCGGATCGCGGGATTGGCGGAGGCCGCGCAGGCCATGCGCAGGCCGGCATGGGCGGGGTCAGCGCCCAGCGCCTGCGCAAGTGCGGTGTGGCTGACCATGGCGCCGATTGTCAGCCCGCCGCCGGTGTTTTCGATGCTGTGAAGGGAGGCAATATTTGCAAGGGACACAAAGGTCTTGTCGGTATCCTCACCACGCAGCGCGGCCCGCATGATCCATGTGCCGCCCGCCAGCGGGATGGCCGGGCGCGGGGCGGCAGAGGAAAGGATAGAAAGCGCCGCTGCAATCGTTTCGGGGCGGTGGAAAACGACATCTGTCTGGGTCATGCCGGCAATGTCCTGTTCAGGTTCCGGGTGCGGGGGATCAGGCGGCCCGGCAGGCGGGCCGCCCCTGTGTCACGACCAGTGCGAGACCGAGCGTTTCTCGAAACTTTCGCGGAACTGCGCGGTGGATTTGGGCATCAGCTCTCCGGTGCCCCAATCCAGGATCACCGCGTATTTCCGGACCGCGTCCATCTCGTTGATCTTGCCCTTGCGGTACATCTGCGAGACCTCTTCGGGGTCCATCCGGGCCCAGCCGACCCGGTTCGCACGGATATGGGCGCGGGCCTTTTCGGTGGCGGCATGGTCGATCTCGTAGTCGAGCATGTCCGCGTCATTGACCCTGATCACGACCCCGTAGTCGAGTTCCGCGCGTTTGACGGAGACATATTCGTCGATCACATCGTTCAGGACATGTTCGGGGTCCCGTTCCATCGGGTCGCCATAGCCGCCGCCGCCTGCGGTGGGGCGGGTGAACTTGTCGCCGCTCTTGATCTTGTAGTTGGAAAAGACCGAGCCGAGCCATTCTTCCTCGCCGGTGTCGACATGTTCGACCATCAACCCGTGCGGCATGGAGGGCAGACCGCCTTCGACGCCCCAGACCACCGCGCGTTCGCGGTCGCAGATATAGGACATGACGGTGTTTTCCGCCTCAAGCAGGGTTGAAGCCTTGATCACCCCTGCCCCGCCGCGCCATTTGCCGGGGCCGGGGCTGTCCTGCATGATCTGGAATTCATCCGCGCGGGTCGGGTTGACCCTTTCGTTGCCTTCGGAAGGCTGGGACATCAGGCCGGTGCCGAAACAGGCGGTGGTCACGTCGCTGCCGTCCTTGCCGTTGCGCCCGCCCCAGCCGCCGGGGAGCCATTCGTAGAACATGTAGATCGGCTTGTCCGGTTTGCGCAGGTCGTTGCCGCCCGCCAGCAGGTATTCCAGGTTGAAGGCACAGGCGATGGCGCGTTCCGGCATGATCTGCGACCACATTTCGAAGATCGCGTTCATGATCTTTTCGAACGGCATCAGGAAGCCGGTCACCGCAACCGGCCACTGGGCGCTGACGACGCTGTTGGCGGGGGCCTTCACCTCCACCATCCGGTAGAAGCCGCTGTTCAGCGGCAGGTCGGGGAAGAAGGTCTTCATGCCCGCCACCACGGCGGAGAAGGTCGCGCCGGGCGCCGAGTTGTAGATCGAGGCGATGGTGGCGTGGCTGCCTTCGAAATCATAGGTGATCTCTTCGCCCTTGATGGTCATCTTGATGTGGATCGGGATCATCCCCTCGCCCGCACCTGGATCGCGGTCGATGTAATCCACGGCCTCCCATGTGCCGTCCGGCAGGTCGCGGATGCGCTGGCGCACGGCGCGTTCGACGTAATCCTGAACCGCATCCATGCCCTGAGTGACCTGATCGCGGCCATATTTGCCCACCAGCCGCTGCAATTCGCGCTCGGCCACCTGGGTGGCCTGGGCCTGTGAATGGATGTCACCGATGATCGAGGCCGGGTCGCGGGTGTTGGCGGCGATCATATTGGCCACGTCGGCGCAGAACCTGCCCTTGTGGAACAGCCGGATCGGGGTGATGCGCACCGCCTCGCCGAACATCTCGTGGGCGGTGACATTGAACGACCCGGGGACGGAACCACCCAGATCGGACCAATGGCCGTTCGACTGCGAAAATCCGATCAGTTCTTCCTCGTCAAAGATCGGGCGGATCAGGCGCACATCGCTGAAATGGGTGCCGCCCGCATAGGGGTCGTTGATGGCATAGACATCGCCGGGGTACATGTCCCCCTTGAAGAAGCGGATCACCTCCTTGCAGGTATGGTGCAGGGTGCCGACATGGACCGCGATGTCGGAATTGCCCTGGGCCACGCAGTTGCCCTCGGCATCGTGCAGCCCGTTGGAGAAATCGCGGTTGTAGATCACGAAGGAGTAGCAGGTCCGCAGCATCTGTTCGGCCATCTGGTCGACCGAGGTGATGAAGGAGTTCTTGAGCACCTCGAAGGTGACCGGGTCCAGTTCCTGTTTTGGCATCATGTTCATGTCTCAGTCCTTCACGCGGATCAGAATGTTCATATATTGGTCGATCTTCGCGGTGGCGCCGGGGGGGACCACCACGGTTGAATCGACCTGTTCGACGATGGCCGGGCCGGTGAATTCCGCGCCCGCCTTCATGGTGGCGCGGTCATAGACATCGGTGCGGCAGCTTTTCCCCTTGAACCAGACATCGCGCTGGCTGGCGGGGTCCGGCGCGTGCGGCGTCACCTCGAAGGAGGGCAGCTCGGCCTTTTGCACCACGCCGGTGGCCTTGACGCCCACCCGGAATATGCTGACCGGCGCATCCTCGCGGCGGAAGTTGTATTCGCGTTCGTGTTCATCGTGGAAGCCGCGCACGAGGTCTTCGGTGCTGGTGATCGTCGCGGGGGCGGAGACGGCGAGCGAGCGCCACTGGCCCTGATACATCATCTCTACCGTGCGCTGCAGGACGGTGTTTTCGGGGGCGACATCCTCGTGACGCAGCCGGTCGACGGCTTCCTTTTCGATCCGCGCAAAGGCGGCTTCGAGGTCTTCGGGCACGGTTTGCGAGGCATCGGCCATGAAGCTGTCGGAAAAGTCGTGCTGGATGTCGACCAGCAGGCAGCCCATCGCCGAGGTCACGCCGGGGTTCGGCGGCACGATCACCACCGGGATGGAAAGCTCTTTGGCCACCGCGGCCCCGTGCAGGGCGCCTGCGCCGCCAAAGGCCACCAGGGCAAAGTCGCGCGGATCGTGGCCGCGGCTGATCGAGAGCAGGCGCACGGCGTTGGCCATATTCGCATTGGCCACGTCGATGACCGCCTCTGCGGCCTCGTGCAGTTCCATGTCGAAAGGCGCGGCCACGGTTTCGCGGATTGCCTTTTCCGCCAGACCCGCGTCCAGCGTGATGTCGCCCCCGGCAAGGCTGTGGCCCAGACGGCCCAGCACCACATTGGCATCGCTGTTGGTGGCGACCTCATTGCCGTTGGAATAGCAGGCGGGGCCGGGGAAGGCCCCTGCCGATTGCGGCCCGTTGCGCAGCGAGCCGCCTTCGTCCTTCCAGGCCAGCGAGCCGCCGCCGGCGCCGATGGTCAGCACTTCGATGGAAGGAAAGCGGATCGGGTAGCCGTATTCGATGTACCAATCCTTGGTCACTGTGGAATTGCCCTGAAAGCAAAGCGAGACATCGGTGGAGGTGCCGCCCATGTCAAAACCGATGGAGTTTTCATAGCCGCAGAGGTTGCCGATAAAGCGGCTGGCCAGCGCCCCCGCCGCAATGCCGGACCCCGCCAGACGCGCGGCAAAATCCTTGACGCTGGCCGGGGTCATCACGCCGCCGCCGGTGTGCAGCAGCAGCAGGTCGCGGGTATAGCCGCCCTCCGCCAGCTTGTCGCCCAGCCGGGAGACGTAATCGACCACCACCGGAGAGACCACGGCATTCACCATGGTGGTTGAAAAACGCTCGTGTTCGAAGATTTCCGGCATGATCTGCGAGGAGATGGAAATATGCACATCCGGCATTTCCGCGCGCAGGATGTCGCGCATCCGGACCTCGTGGTCGCCGTTGACGTAGGAATTGATGAAACAGACCGCGATGGCCTTTACGTCCCGCTTTTTGAGGATCCGGGCCACGCGGCGGGCCTCGGCCTCGTCCAGTTCGGTGATGACCTTGCCTGCCGCGTCGATCCGTTCCTTCACGGTTAACCGGTCGCGGCGCGGGATATAGGGTTTGGCGACATCCTTGTAGGTGTCCCAGAGATCCTCCTTGTTGGAGCGGCGGATCTCGACCACATCGCGGAAGCCTTCGGTGCAGACCATCGCCGCGCGGGGCAGTTTGCGGGTGATCAGCGCATTGGTGGCCACCGTGGTGCCATGGGAAAACATCGTGACATCCGCGAGGTCGATCCCGGCATCCGAAATGCCCGTCATGATGGCGCGCATCGGATCATCGGGGGTCGAGGGGGTCTTTTCGATCCGGATCTGGCCGGTGTCTTCGTCCATGATGCAGACATCGGTGAAGGTGCCCCCGACGTCGACTGCGACTCTCGTTTTTGTCATCTCTGCTTTCCTACTTCGGTTGAGGCCACAGATGCCGGCAAGCCGGTATCGTTCACCCGAAAGCACAGCTTTGGGTGGTGGCGCATTTTACTTTCGGGTGCGTCAGCTTCGGGCCATGGCCTCCAGCCGGGTTTGTTTTCTGGTATCGGTCGGGGTGCAGCCGAACCGGGTTCTGTAGTGTTTGCAGAACTGCGCCTGGTCGTAGAACCCCCATTTATGGGCGATCTGGGCCATGGTGCTGGTGTTGTTCACCATGCGCAGCATCTCGTGGCAGCGGGTCAGCCGTTTGTCGCGGATGTAGCCGACCACCGAATGATCATTCTCGGCAAAGAGCCGTTGCAGATAGCGCAGCGAGATGCCGCAGGATTCCGCCACGACCTGGGAGTTCAGGTTGGGATTGGCGAGGTTGTCGCGGATGTATTGTTCTGCCCGCTGCAAATGCGCCGCGCGGATCGTCGAGGCGCTGCTGTCGAGGATACGGTTGTCGCTGCGCATCGACAGGCACAGAAGGTCCAGCAGGTGCTGCCCGGCCATTTCCCGGGCGGCGTCGCCGATCAGTTCAATGCTTTCGATGGTATTGCGCACCGACCCCAGGAAATAGGAACCCACCCCCGAGCTGGCGTCAAAGGTCAGCGCGCCAAGCCGGTCGGTGGCGCCCAGCCGCGAGCGCACGCTGGCGGTGGGCACCTTGAGCACCCAGAGCTTGTTGGCCTGCACATGGGAGAATTCATAAGGCAGGTCCCCGCGCTCCACCAGGAAGCTGCCGGGGCTGCAGCTGGTGTCGCGGGCCCCCTGCTGGAAGCAGACATCCGATTTATGCGGGATGGTGATCAGCAGGCTGCTTTCCTGCTCGTTGGCGAAATGCGACCTGGTGCGGATGTATTTGACGCCGTCGCAGTTCATTTCGGACAGGCCGAGGTTGCCCAGCCGCCAGGACTGCAAAGAGCCCTTGAAGGTTTCGGGCCGGGCGCATTTTGCCGAGAGCGGGAAATAGGTGTCGGACAAGGTCCGGGTCCAGACTTCGTCCTTGGTCATTGTACTGCAATGGTCCGTCGAAAAATACATCGTCTTCTCCCCTGTCGGCCGTGCTCTGGCGTGAACCGGCCGACTCGTTGAATTCAACCTATCTTATCGCCTTTCGAATACTTGGCGATTTGCGCATAAAGCTTTGCCCCGCGCCCGGCAAAGCGCCATTCGGTCACGCGGGTCCGGTCGTTCCGGATAAAGACCTTGCCGACGGCGGTTCCGGCTGCGGTTGTTTCACACATGATCTGTCCTTTCCTTACCGTCCACGGGTTCGATAGGCGTCGAGTGCCGCGCCGAATATCAGGATTGCCCCGATCACCACCGGCTGCAAGGAACCGTTGATCTGTTGCAGGTTCATCCCGATCGACAGGCAGGTGATCAGCAAGGCGCCATAGATCGGGGCGGAGATCGTCCCGGTGCCGCCGCGCAGGGATGCGCCGCCGATGACCGCCGCCGCGATGCTGCTGAGGACCAGCGAGGTGCCCAAGTTCGGTTCCCCCGATCCGGTCTGCGCGGTCATCAGCAAGCCTGCAATCGCGGCCAGGATGCCGCTGGTGACATAGGCAAAGAACAGATGTTCGCGCACCCGCCGTCCGCCGACATGGGCGACTTCGTTGCTGTCGCCGAGCACATAGAGAACCCGGCCATGCACGGTGCGGGTCAGCATGAAATGCAGCGCCCAGGCCACCGCGCCTGCGATGACCAGCGGGATCGGCAGCGCCAGGATCTTCATCTGGTTCAGGGCAAAGCTGAACCCTTCGGGCAGGTTGAAGATCGGAAAGCCGCCTGAAACCGTTGTAGCGATGCCGGTGAAGATGCTCATCGTGGCAAGGGTGACGATGAAGGGGTTGATCCGCGCATAGGCCACAAGCGCCCCGTTGATCGCGCCCAGGGCCGCGCCGATGGCCAGGCCGGTGCAGACCCCTGCAAAGACGCCGATCCCGGTGCCGAGACCGGGCAGCAGGCTGGTCATCACCATCGAGGACACCACAGACACCAGCGAGACATTGGCCCCCACCGACAGGTCAAAGCCCCGGGTGATGATGACAACAAGCTGTGCCGCCGCGACAAAGAAGAACAGCGAGGATTGCTTCATGATGTTGACGACATTGCCGCCGGAGATCATCGCGGGCTGCAGGGCGGCAAAGAACACCACCACCCCGATGATCGCCAGCGGCAAGAGCAGATGCGGGGCGATGGCGCGCATGTCCAGCGGGGTGCTTTGGGTCTCGTCAGCCATGTCCGGCCCTCCGGCTTTCGCGGTAGCTTTCGGCGGCCACCGCAATGACGATCACGATGCCGATGATGATGATGTGGTATTTGCTGTCGATGCGGATCAGGCTCATCCCGTTGCTGAGCACCGACAGGAACAGCGCGCTGAGGGCGACCATCGGGATGCGCCCCACCCCGCCTTTCAGGGCCACGCCGCCGATGACGGCCACGGAGATGCTTTCCAGCATCAGGTTGCTGCCAAGGGTCGCCTCGCCGGAGCCGACCCGCGCGGTCAGAAACAGCCCGACGATGCCCGCCAGCAGCGCGCTGAGGACATAGGCGGCCCAGATGTATTTGCGGGTGTTCAGCCCGGACAGCCGCGCCGCCTTTTCATTGCCGCCGACGGCATAGAAATAGCGGCCCAGCCGGGTCTGGGTCTGCATGTACCACAGCAGGCACAGCACAAGTGCCGCCGCATAGACGATATAGGGCAGCCGGAACAGGCTGCCGCGCCCGATCTCGCGGGTGAAAAGCTCTGGCAGATCATAGATGGGCGTTCCGCCGGTCACATATCCGGCAATGCCCGCCGCCATGGTCATCGTGCCGATGGTCACCATGAAGGGAGAGATTTTCATCACGCTGACGAAGAACCCGTTGGCGAGGCCGACAAGGATGCCGGGGATCAGGCCCAGCAGGCATCCGAGGGCGACGATGACCGCCGTGCTTCCGATGCCGAGGTCCGCCAGCCAGACGATGGACAGCGCCGAGCTGACCGAGGTCAGCGCCACGATGGCCCCGACCGAGATGTCGAAACCGCCGACGATGATCACCAGCATCTGCCCGGCAGAGATGATCGACAGGAAAGAGGCGTTGCGCAGCACGTTGATCAGGTTCGAGCTGCGCAGGAACCGGGGCTCGTAAAGGGCAAGCAGCCCGCAGGTCACGATCAGCACGATGGGCAGGATCCCGATGGAGGCAAGTATCGGGTTGCGGCGCGCGGTGTTCCGGATGGTTTGAGCGGTCATCTTAATTCACCTCCCCCGCCGCTTGCGCCGCAGGTTCTTCATGGGCGAAGAAATGCGACAGCAGGGCCTGTTCGGTCACCTCGTCGCCGTCCAGCTCTCCGACGATGGCGCCTTCACGCATCACGATGACCCGGTGCGACATATGCATGACCTCTGCCAGTTCGGAGGAGGCGATCACCACCGCCTTGCCTGCTTCGGTCAGCGTCTTGATCACATCGTAGATTTCCAGCTTGGCCTGGATGTCGACGCCGACTGTCGGTTCATCGAAGAGAAAGATGTCGAACTCCCGCGACAGGCCGCGCGCGATCATCAGCTTTTGCTTGTTGCCGCCGGACAATTGATCGGCCCTGGCGTTCAGCCCGGGCGTGCGGATTTTCAGTTTCTCGATGATTTCTTTCGCAAAGGACCTTTCGGCGGGCCGTTTGAGCAGCATGCCGCGACGGGAGAATTTTTCGTCATCTAGGGCAGCGACCGTGCTGTTGCTGATCAGGTTCTGGCTCATCGCCAGACCTTCGGTCGCGCGGTCGGAGGGGAAATAGCAGATGCGGTTGTTCAGCGCCTTGCGGGGGGAGTGGCGCTCAAGCCTTGTGCTGCCGCAGGTGATCTGGCCGCTGGAAAGCGGCTCCAGCCCGAAGGCCGCGCGCAGCACTTCGGACTTGCCGCAGCCCGCCAGGCCGGCAAAGCCCAGAACCTCGCCCCGGCGCACGCTGAAGCTCAGGTCATGGGCCATGCCGCGCTGCAGGGTGACGCCCTCGAACTGCATGAGCGTGTCGCCAGCAGAGCGGGTGATCTCGGGAAAGAATTCGTCGAAGGTGCGCCCGGTCATCAGTTGAACCAGTTCTTTCTCGCTTGTGTCGGCCATTTGGACAGTGTCGATGTATTTGCCGTCCCTGAGCACCGTGACGCGATCCGCGAGCCGCGAAATCTCGGGCATGCGGTGCGAGACATAGACAATGCCCAGGCCATCGGCGCGCAATTGTTCGATGATGTCGAAAAGCTGGGCAGCTTCCTGATCGGTGAGCGAGGCGGTGGGTTCATCCAGGATCAGCACCCGGCAGTCCCAGAGCAGGGCCTTTGCGATCTCCACCATCTGCTGGTGGGCGCGGCGCAGGTTGCGCACCCTGGCGCGCGGATCAAGGGCAAAGCCCAGACGGTCCAGCACCGCATGCACCTTGCGGCGCATTTCGGTTTTGGCAAGCCGCAGGCCCTGCACCAGCTCGTGGCCCAGAAACAGGTTCTCCTCGACCGTCATTTCGGGGATCAGGCTGAATTCCTGAAACACGATGCTGACGCCCTTGTCATGGGCCAGTGCCGGGGTCATCACCGAGACCGGTTCGTCAAAAAGACGGTAGCTGCCGCTGTCAAACCCCTGCACGCCGCAGATGATCTGGATCAGCGTCGATTTCCCCGCCCCGTTCTCACCGAACAGGACGTGGATTTCACCGGCGCGAAGCTCGAACTGCATGCCCTGCAAGGCCTTGAAAGCGCCATAGGATTTGTCGAGGTCGCGCAGTTCGATCAATGTTTCCCCGGCCTTATGCGCGGGATGGCCGGACGCAAGTGCTGCGTCCGGTTCAATCATGTGTTCTGTCATGAGGGGTTACTCGACCGCGTAGACGGGTTCCCAATCCGCGGGGGCGAACGAGCGGCTCATGTCGAAGCTGTCGATGTTGTCCTTGGTCAGCACGGTCATCGAGGGGTTGAGTTCCACCAGGTGATCCTTGCCTTCCAGAATGCGCACGGCGAGGTCCATGGCGATGCGCGCTTCCATGACGGGGGATTCCGTTACCGTGGCGGTCACGACGCCGGATTTGACCAGATCGACCATCCCTTCGTTCGAATAATAGGCCGCGATCAGGGCATCGTCGTTGCCGGCTTCTTCCAGGGCCTGTTTGGCCACTTCGGCGGTGACAGCCGTGCCATAGATGATGTTCACGTCATCATAGGCCTGCAGGGCATCCTCGACCAGGCGCAGCTGGATGCTCTTGCCGGTGTCGCCGTATTTGGCTTCCAGCAGTTCGATGCCGCTGCCCTCGATGCCGCGCTCGACCCCTTCGGTCGATGCTTCGGCCCAGCCGGAGCCCTGCGGGCCGGGGAAGTGGACCATGCGCATGGGTTTGCCTTCGGTCATGTCCGCGAGGAATTTCGCGCCTGCCTCTGCGGCATCGTCGTAATTCGCAAAGATCCGCGCGCCTGCGACATCGCTCATCGGGTTGATGACACCGACCTGCACGATGCCCTTTTCGTTGCCTTCGGCCATGCTCTTGGCCAGACCCGCTTCGGAGATTGCACCGATCACGATGGCATCGACACCGAGCGCCACGCAGTCGTTATATTGGGACACCTGTTTGGCCGCTTCGGTATAGCCGCCCGCTTCGAGGATGGTCGCCTTGACGCCCAGCTGGCGGGCCTGATCGACGATGCCGTAGTTCACGCCGACCCAGTAACTGTCTTTCATATGCGGAAAGAGCACGCAGATGTGCCAGGGTTTCTCAGCCTTCTCCAGCCCCTGATAAGAGACGATTTCGCTGCCGCCACCGGCAGAGTTGACCACGTCGAACGGCCAGATCGCATCCTGCGCGGCTGCCGTAGTGGTCAGACCCGCCGCAATCAGGGCGGCTGTCGAAATGCTGTTGAGTGTTTTCTTCATGTTGGACTCCCAGTCTTGTTGATGAACAGCGCGGGTTGCTTTTTCGCATTATAAGCGCCGATGTGGTGCGCCCGGCCTTCCGGCCCGGTTCGCCAATTTGGTCGTTGGTTGTAGTTCGCAGTATGAAACGGGCAGCGGACTTATTATTGGTTATAAGCGGCCTTTCATGAAGAGATCAGCGAACATGCCCCTTTGGGCGTTGGGTGCGCATTGACACTTCAGGGCCGTCTGCCTGAGACTAGTCATCTCCCCGTGATATTGTAAAATACGATTTTCATACTCTTAATATCAGAAAATCGGATATCTTTCACTGTCGTTTTCCTCCTTCTCCAGATCTCTCGTTCCGGTTGTGGTCTGGTGGCGGTCCGTGAACCGCGCGGCACCTGGCACCTGCGTGATGTGTCGAGGGTGGCGCCGGGCCACCCTCGGCGGTTTCAGGCCAGATGCGCCCGGACCGCATCCAGGGCTTTGGCGCGGTCCCGGCGGGCGGACAGCGCCGTGTCCATGTCCACCTTGACGAAGCGGGTCGGCACATTGGGCTGCAACTGCCCGATCAGGTCCATATCGGCAGAAATCACCGTGCCGATCATGAAGTAGCCGCCGCCGGAGACTGCGTCGCGGTGCAGAATGATCGGTTCTGTCCCGCTTGGCACCTGGACCGAGCCATAGGGATAGCAGGCGTCGGTGATGTTGGAGGGGTCGGAGCCCGCGCCAAAGGGCGGTTCGCGGTCCACGAATTCCAGCGGCGTGCCGCCCTTGAAGCGATAACCCATGCGGTCCGCTTCGGATGCGACCTTCCAGGTTTCCTCGAAAAACCGGGCGCCCGATGCCTCGGTGATGCGGTGCCAGTAGAGCCCGGGCAGGACCCTGAGTTCGGTTTCCCTTGCCGGCATGCGCCGCAGTTTTTCGGGGATATGGGCGCCGGTTTTCGCCTTGCCGTCAGCCGCCCCCAGAGGCAGCGTATCGCCGGGCTGCACCGCGCGCCCGTCGATGCCGCCGAGGGCACCGATGGGATAGGTGGAACGGCTGCCCAGATCGAGCGGCGTGTCGATGCCCCCCGAAAAGGCGATATAGGCCCGCGCGCCGGAGCGCAGGTAATCGAACGACAGTTTCTGGCCCGCCTTCACGGGGATTGCTGTCCAGGATTCAAGCACTTCGCCATCCAGCTTGGGGGGCAGGTCGCCGCCGGTCACGGCAAAGGTGCAATCTTGGGTGAATTCCAGTTCCGGACCCATGAAGACGCATTCCAGGCCTGCGGCACCTTCATCATTGCCCACCAGCATATTGGCGCAGCGCAGGGCGAAACGGTCCATCGCGCCGCCCATGGGGATGCCAAGGTGATAGTACCCCGGGCGTCCAAGATCCTGAATTGTCGTGGCGAAACCGGATGTTATGACATTAATCGGCATAAAGAGCCTCCTCCAGCCTGGCGTTGGTGCCGTTGATATCCGCGTTGAACTCATCAAGGGAAAACACCACCTCGCGGATGCGGGGCGCATAGGTGTTCGCCTCGACCGCAGCCAGGCAGCGGTCATATTCCGCGCGGTCGATCGGCTTCCATTTCACGATGTCGCCGGGTTTAAAGAAGACCATGAAGTCCTTGAGGTAGCCCGTCTTCTGTTCCGGGTCGTAGATCGGCATCGGCGTCACGCCGAACATCTGGTAACCCCCTGCCCCGCGCACGGAATAGATGCAGGAGAAGCAGCCGCCGTATCCCACGGTCAGCTTCGGGGTGTCGGTGCGCGGACGCAGGTATTTGGGCACCTGTATCTGCCGTTCCCGTTCCACCATCTGATAGAGGAAGGGCAGACCGGAGACGAAACCGACCATGGAGACGAACCAGGGCGCGCCGGAATGGGCTGCGATAAAGGCGTCGACGCTGTCATAGCCGTTGATCCGCGCCGCATATTCGATATCGGTGGCGTCCGGGTCCTGATGCCTTTCGCGGAACCGCATCAGGGTCTCATGGGTCCAGGGATCCTGGTAATAGACCGGGATCTCGATGATCCGGGTCGTCAGCTTCGGTTCCTGTTTGGCGGCTGTGGCCTCCATCGACTTGAGCCTGTCCATCAGCGCATCGGGATGGATCACATCGGGGTCGAACTTGATCTGGAACGAGGCATTGGCCGGGCAGATCTCGGTCACCCCGTCGATTTTGGCGTCGCGCACGGCATTGGTCATCGAAAGCGTGGTGAAGAATGCCTCAAGCGACATTTCTTCGCTGACCTCGACGAACACATGTTCGTCGCCGCCAAAGGTATATCTGGATGTCATGTTATGTACCTTCCTCATCTGAAAATGTCCCGGCATGCTCTGCGAGCCATGGCTCAAGCCATTTTGTGTGGTAGTTCCCGGCCTGCACGTCGGCGTCCTCCGCCAGGGCGAGGAACAGGGGCGCGGTTGTCTTCAACCCGCCTGTGCGCAGCTCGCCCACCGCACGTTTCAGCCGGGTGATGGCCGCCGGACGGTCATCTGCGGTGACGATCAGTTTGCCCAGCAGGGAATCGTAGAACGGCGGGATCTGGTAGCCATCGTAGAGCATGTGATCGAAGCGCACGCCCGGCCCGCCGGGGGTGCGGAAACCATCGACGATGCCGGGGAAAGGCGCAAAATTATTGGCCGGATCCTCGGCGTTGATGCGCACTTCGATGGCATGGCCGCGCAGCTGGATGTCCTCCTGACGCACAGAAAGCGGTTTGCCCCCGGCAATGGCAATCATCTCTGCCACAAGGTCCAGCCCGGTCACGCATTCGGTGACCGGATGTTCGACCTGGATGCGGGTATTCATTTCGATGAAATAGAACGCGCCGGTTTCATCGTCATAAAGGTATTCGACCGTGCCCGCGCCGCGATAGCCCACCGCCTGCGCCAGTGCCACGGCGCTCATGCAAAGATCGTTGCGCATGCTGTCGCTCAGCGCCATGGAGGGCGCCTCTTCCCAGACCTTCTGGCGGCGGCGCTGCAGGGAACACTCGCGTTCGAAACAATGCACGAAGTTGGTGCCGTCGCCGAGAATCTGCACTTCGATGTGACGCGCCCTGGCGATCAGTTTTTCCAGATAGAGCCCGCCGTCGCCAAAGGCCGATTTCGCCTCCGCCGCGGCCTGGGGGGCAAGATTGGCGAAGTCCCGGGCGTTTTCGGCCACGCGGATGCCGCGCCCGCCGCCGCCCGCCGTGGCCTTGATCATGACCGGATAGCCGATTTCATCGGCGCTGCGGGCCGCTTCTGCCAGGTCGCCGATCACGCCGTTACTGCCGGGCACCGTGGGCACCCCGGCCTTTTGCGCAGCACGGCGGGCCGAGGCCTTGTCACCCATGGCGCGGATCATGTCGCCCGTCGGCCCGACAAAGGCGATGCCGGCGGCCTCGACCGCATCGGCGAAATCGGCATTCTCTGCCAGGAAACCATAGCCCGGATGGATGCCATCCGCGCCGCTTTGCCGGGCGGCATCCAGAACGGCGGCGATGTTCAGATAGGATTTGGAGGCTGGCGGCGGCCCGATCTCGATCGCCTCGTCGGCCATTTCGACGGCCAGCGACCCGGCATCCGCCGCACTGTGGACCTGCACGGTGCGGATGCCCATTTCCTTTGCCGCCCGGATGATCCTGACGGCAATTTCGCCGCGATTGGCAATCAGAAGCTTTGTGATCCCCATGATGCGCTCAGCTTTCCAGTTCGGCGATGACCTGGCCGGGCATGATCGCATCCTCGTCCTCGGCCAGGAAGGCGGTCAGTTTTCCATCTGCGTCGGATTTCACTTCGGTATAGGTCTTCATCACCTCGACCAGCCCCACGACATCGCCCGCTTTCACGTCGTCGCCGACTTCCTTGTAGTTTTTCTCTTCCGGGGAAGGACGGCGGTAAAAGACACCGGGCAGCGGGGAGCGGATTTCAGATTTGGCCATGTTTTCTCTCCTGTCGGGTTGTGGGGTGTTCAGGCATCCGCGCGCGTCGCCAGCCGGTCACCGAGGGCGGCGCGCACGGCTTGGGTGATTTCGACGGCACCGGGCGTATCGGAATGGACGCAGATGGTTTCGGCGCGCACATTGCTTGGCTTTTTGGCGGCGCTCAGAACGATGCCCTCATCCACCGCGCGCAGCACCTTGGCGGCGACTTCCTGAGGGTCCTTGGCATCATGTTCGCGGGTGATGATCAGCTTGCCATTGTCGTCGTAATCGAGATCGGCAAAGAATTCGGCCCGGAACCCCAGACCGCGTGCGGTATAGATTTCCTCGTGCAATGTCCCGGCAAGGCCGAAGATCGGCACGCCGAGATGTTCGGAGGCATCGCAGATCGCATGGGCAATATGTTCGTGCCGCGCGGCCATGCCATAGAGCGCGCCATGCGGCTTGACGTGAGACAGGCTGAGCCCCTCGACCGCCAGAAATTCATTCAATGCGCCAATCTGGTAAAGCACGATATTGGCCATCTCGGCCCGGTCGATCACCATTTCGCGGCGGCCGAAGCCGGACAGGTCGGGCAGCGCGACATGGGCGCCGATTCGCACGCCATGCTGCTTGGCCGAGCGCACCGCGTGGCGCATGTGATTGGGGTCCGATCCGTGGAAACCGCAGGCGATATTCGCCTCCGTTATCAGGGGCATCAGAGCGTCGTCGTCGCCCAGCCTGTAGAGCGCAAAGCTCTCTCCCATGTCACAATTGATGTCGACAGCCATTTCAGCCTCCCGGAAATGCCAAGGTAAATCACTGATGCGCCGCCAAATCCTGCTGGCCGATGCGTCGTTGCGCCAAGGCTACGCAGGGCATGACTTGATTGTAAAATATGATTTTTCAGGTAGTACATTCTGAAAAACAGATAATGCTATGCCTGCCTGCGGCGCCCGCTTTGGCCCTGCGCTGCGGCGCCGCCCCACAAGGAAACCTGCCATGACCCCAAGCCTGCGCCAGATCCGTTATTTCATCGCCGCCGCCGATGCGGGCCAGATTTCCAAGGCCGCAAGCGAGATCAACGTCTCGCAATCGGCGATCACCACGGCGATCAAGGCGCTGGAAGAGCTGATCGGCACATCGCTGTTTGACCGCCATGCCGGCGGGGTGACCCTGACCTATGAGGGCAGCCTGTTCCTCAACCATGCGCGGGGGATCATCGATTCCGTCGAAGAAGCGATTCGCATTCCCCGGCGGGTTCAGCGTGATGTGATCGGCACCTTCAACCTTGCCGTGACCTATACGGTGGGGGGGTATTTCCTGCCGCCGCTTCTGCTGCGCTTTCAGCAGGCGCTGCCGAACGTCCAGGTGACGCTTGTCGAAGCCGAGCGGGTGGCCATCGAAGAGGGGCTGACCAACGGGCGGTTCGATGTGGCGGTCATGCTGACCTCTAACCTCAAGAACCGCAGCGCCATTGATCATACGGTGCTGCTGCGGTCGCGGCGCAGGCTGTGGCTGCAGGCGAACCACCCGCTGTTGTCGGCGAAATCCGTGTCGCTCAGCGATGTTGCCAGGGAACCCTATATCATGCTGACGGTGGATGAGGCATCAGAGACCGCGAAACACTATTGGGATCACCTGCCGACAAAGCCCAACATCATCTTCAAGACCTCATCGGTTGAAGCGATCCGCAGCATGGTCGCGACCGGCATGGGGGTCTCCATCCTGTCGAACATGGTCTACCGGCCCTGGTCGCTGGATGGCAGCAAGGTGGATGTGATTGATATCACCGATACGCTGCCGACGATGGATGTCGGTTTGGCCTGGCCCCGCGCCGCCGAGCTTTGCCCCGCCGCGCTGTCGTTTCTGGAATTCATGAAGCTGGCGGTACAGGGGTCGGGCGGGCCCTTGTCCAAACCCGCCGAGTAGTGCGCAAGCGGGCTTTGATCAGGAAGGGTGTTCCTGCTGATCTGCGTCCGCTGCCGGGCCGCGCTGCTGTTCCTGCGTGCATTCGACCTGCCGGGCAGTCTCGCGCGCCAGGTCCTGCAGCCAGTTGATAAAGACCTTTGCGGCAGGTTTGGCGCGGGAGGCGTGATTGGTGACGATGTAATATTGAAACCCCTCGATCTGCAGATCCCCCAGGCTTTGATGGGTTCCCGCCGAAAGCCGGTCTGCGGCGAGGATGTTGCTGCACAACAGCAGGCCCAGCCCCTGATCCAGCGCTTCGAAAGCTGCGGATTCATCGCTGCAGTTCAGGACGCCCGCCACCGCGAAGCTCTGCGCGGAATCATGCGCCCAGCGGGCCCAGACAGGGCCGTCCAGATCTTTGTTGTTCCAGTAAAATCCGATCACCGGGTAGGTGCCTGACCCGTTCTCGATCACGTCCTTTCGGCCAATCGGGCGATAGGCATCCGAAAACAGGATGCTGTCGGCGGCGTCTCTGGGACTCTGGCCATAGCGGATCGCCACGTCGAGCCGGTCCGAAGACAGATCACGCACCGCATCGTCGGTGACAAGCTCGACCTGAATCCCGGGATTTTCGGCCAGAAAGCGCGACAGCCGGGGCAGCAGCCAGTTGTCGGCAAAGGCGCGGGTTGTGGTGACGCGCAGCACGTTCTTTTCGATGTCCACATTCAGCACCGAAAAGGCCTCGGCCAGCAGGTCGAACCCTTCGCGCAGTTTCGGGAACATCTCTGCGCCCGCAGGGGTCAGCGCGATGTCGCGGGGGTTTCGCACGATCAGCTTGAAGCCCAGATAGCTTTCCAGATGCCGGATCTGGTGGCTGACCGCTGTTGTGGTCACGCCCAGTTCGTCGGCGGCAGCCGAGAAGCTGAGGCAGCGCGCAACCGCCTCAAAGGCGCGGATCGCATTCAGGGGCGGAAGCCGTCGCATCCTGTGTCCTTCGTGAAGTTTTGCTCAAGACCCCCTGAGATAAACGAATTTGTAGCAAATGGGGCGTTTCGCAGAAGGTGGCAGTCACAAAACAGGGAGAAAAACGATATGTCAAATTTTCAATATTCACGCCGCGCGCTGCTGAAAAGCGGGCTGGCTGCGGGTGCCGTGCTGGCCGCCCCGTCGATTGTGCGGGCGCAGGAGCAGCGCGAGCTGACCATGCTGACATGGGCAGGCCACGCCGACCCGGAGGTCGTTGGCCCCTTTGAGCAGGCGCATAACGTGCGCATCCGCGCCAAGGAATATGTCGGCGGTGACCAGATGCTGGCGCAGTTTGCCCAGTCGCCGGCCGGGACCTATGATGTCATCCTGGCCGACGCCGAATATGTCTCGCAGTTGTATCGGGCCGATTACATCGAACAGCTGGACCCGGCGGATTATCCGTTTGATGATTTCTTCCCCGAGTTCCAGAAGTTCGAGGGCCATTGGTACGATGACGGGCTTTACGCGGTGTTCCTGCGCTTTGGCTTTCTGGGGCTGTCGCATGATCTGGACGCGATCAGCCGCTCGGAGGCGCGCAGCTACAGGGCGATGTGGCAGGAAAACCTGCGCGGAAAGGTCGGGCAATTCGACTGGCATCTGCCCAACTTTGGCACCATCAGCCTGATCGAGGGCAATCCGGCCCCCTTTGATCTGGGCACAGCCGCCTGGCAGCAGGTGCAGGACGCGGCGCTGACGCTGCGGCCCCAGGTGCGGGGGTTTTATGATTACGGTGGCACGCTGTCTGCCCTGCGCTCGGGCGAGGTGGCGGCGATGCCTGGGATCGGCGACTGGATCACCGGTGTCCTGCAGCGCGACGGGGCCAATGTTGCCACCACCATTCCCGAACAGGGCGGGCTGCAATGGACCGAGTCGCTGTCCATCGGCAAGGGGTCGCGCAATCAGGATCTGGCCCGGGAATTCATCCGCTACATGATGAGCCCGCGCGGGCAGGTGGCGACAGCCACGCTCAAGGCGTACCCCGCGATGGTGCCGACGCGGGCGGGCTGGGCGATGCTGAACGAGACCAATCCGAATGAGGCCGCGCGCCAGAACATGAGCCTGACCGGCGCCAATGCGCTGGATGAAATCCGCGCCGGGCGCATTCAGCTGCGCCGGCTGCCCGTCCAGCAATCGCTGGAAAGCTGGAATGACGCCTGGGTGCGCTACAAAAACGCCTGAGCCGCCCCCAAGGGTCCGTCCCCGCACCGCCACTGACAGGCGCGGGACGGGCCGCCCTTCATTCAAAGGAAATCCGATGTCTGTCTTATCCGCAAAGCTGCGATTGCGCCGGCGTGGGTGGTTTGCCCTTTGGGCCGCCCCGCTGCCGGTCTGGTTCGCGCTGTTCTTTCTGGGCCCGATGCTGCTGCTGATCGCCATGTCGTTCTGGTCGGTGCAGAACTATCGCCTGACCCCCGATTTTTCGCTGTCGGCCTGGAGTTATGTGCTGTCGCTCGATTTTCTGTGGTCCAGCTTCTGGCGCAGCTACGGGCTGTCCCTGCTCAGCGCTGTTCTGGTGTCACTGCTGGCCTTTCCGGCCTCTTACGCGATGGCGTTCCTGATCTCGCCGGCCAGAAGGCTGACCTTTCTGGGGCTTGCCCTGGCACCGTTTTTCACCAGCTATCTGGTCAGGATCTATTCGCTGCAGGTGTTTCTGGGCGAAGGCGGCGTGTTGCCGCAAATGTTCCACAGCATCGGCCTGTCCGGGGCCAGCCTGCTGAACAGCTATACCGCGCTGTTTCTGGGGCATGCCACCCTGACCCTGCCCGTGGTGCTGGTGCTGCAAACCCTGGCGCTGGGCAATGTGGACCGCACCGAGATGTCGGCGGCGGTCAATCTGGGGGCGCGTCCGCTGCAGGTCTTGCGGCACATCATCCTGCCCGCCGCCCGTCCGGGTCTAAGCCTTGGCGTGCTGTTTGCCTTTTTGCTGAGCTATGCCGAATTCGTCAGCGCCACCTATCTGGGCGGCGGCGTCTTCCAGACCCTGCCAATCCTGCTGACCGACCTGATCCGGGGCGGCCAGCAATGGCCCCGCGCGGCGGTGGTGTCGCTGCTGATGATGGCGGTGCTGCTGCTGACGTCGCTGGTCACCGTGGCCTGGGCCTATCGCCAGAAAGGAAACTGAGATGAACAGACATCTGAAACACGCGCTGCCCGCCTGGGTCTGGTTCACGGGGCTGATGCTGGTCTTTGTGATCCTCTATGCGCCGATCCTGTCTGCACTGGTCTTTTCCTTCAGCGCCGACAGGTTTCCCAGCCTCGACATCACGCGGTTCAGCACGAAATGGTATGCCCAGGTCTTTGCAGATGCCCGCGTGCTGGAGGCGTTGAAAAACAGCCTGACCATCGCGCTGAGCACGGCATTGGTGGCCACCACGCTGGGCTTTGCTGCCGCCTATGCCGATTTCCGGTTCCGGTTCTTCGGGCAGCGCATGGTGCTGGCCTTGGCGCTGCTGCCGCCGACGGTGCCGATTGTGGTGCTCAGCCTTGCCATGCTGGCGTTCTTTTCGCGGATCGGGCTGTCGGGCACGGTGGGGTCGATCATCGTCGCGCATGTGGTCGTGGCCACCCCCTTTGCCATGGCGATCTGCCGTCTGCGGCTGGAACAGATGCCGCCAGAATATGAGACCGCCGCTCAAAACCTGGGCGCGACGCCGGGGCAGGCCCTGCGCCTGATCGTGCTGCCACATGCGGCACCTGCCATCGGGGCGGCGGCGCTGATCACCTTTGCCGTGTCGCTGGATGAATATGCCATCGCCTGGTTTGTCGGCGGGCTGGAACAGACCGTGCCGGTGACTGTACTGAACACATTGCAAGGACAGGTCGACCCGACCATCCACGTGATCGGCACCCTGGCCTTTGCCGCCACGCTCAGCCTGGTCTTTGCCGCGCAGCTATTGCTGTTGCGCAGCACGAAATCCCACAAAAACAAGGAAGTGTCGCCATGACCCAACCGCTTTTGGAATTGCACAACCTGAACAAATCCTACGGCACCTTCGAGGCCGTCAAGGACATCGACCTGAGCGTGGATGCGGGCGAGTTTCTTGCCATCATGGGCCCCTCGGGCTGCGGCAAGACAACGACATTGCGCATGATGGCAGGGCTGGAGGACCCGACGCGCGGCGATATCCGGCTGGAGGGTCAGCAGATCAACGACCTGCCGGTCTGGCAGCGCGAGACGCCGCTGGTCTGGCAGAATCTGGCGCTGTTTCCCTACATGACCGTGCGGGAAAACGTCGAATTCGGCCTGCGCATGAAAAAGGTGCCTGCCCCCGAACGGCAACGGCGCTGTGCCGAATGGCTGGAACGGTTGGGCATTGCGGGGTTCGCCGATCGCAATGTGGCCAAGCTGTCGGGCGGACAGCGGCAGCGCGTGGCGCTGGCGCGCTCACTGGTGCTGCAGCCCAAGGTGCTGCTGCTGGATGAGCCGCTGTCGGCGCTGGATGCGCATATGTCGATCCGGATGCAGGGCGAGCTGAAGCGATTGCAGCGCGAGCTGGGCATCACCTTTGTCTATGTGACCCACAGCCATTCGGAGGCCTTTTCGCTGGCCGACCGCGTGGTGATCATGAACACGGGCCGGATCGAGCAGCTGGGCACCCCGCAGGATATTTTCCTGCGGCCCCGGTCGCGCTTTGTCGCGCAGTTTGTCGGCGGCATCAGCCTGTTCAGCGGCATGCTGAAAACCACCAAAGAGGGCAATATCGGGATCGACAGCGCGGACGGGCTGCTGCAGATCGCGGACCCTGCCAGCGCGCAGGGTGGCACCAGATGCGACCTTGCGGTGCGCGCCGACCGTATCAATGTGACCACCCAGCCCGGTTGGGGCACCAACGAGGTGCCCTGCGTCCTGATGTCCGAGGAGTTTGCAGGCGCCGTCGTCAACCTGCATCTGGAAACGGCGGCGGGCACCGGGATTGTCGCCCAGCTTCAGCAGCGCGATCTTGAGCGGCTGTCGGCACGGGCGGGGCAACAGGTCTATGCCTCCTGGCACCCCGAGGACGGGGTGCTGCTGGGGGCCCCTGCGTTGAAGGCGGTGGCGTGATGGCCATGCCGCTTGACCGGGCGCTGGCTGCGGCACAGGCCGCGCCCGATGTCTTTCTGACGGTCACCGGGCAGCGCGCAAGGCGCGAGGCTGACCGCCTTGCACCAGCAAGCGGACAAGGGGCGCTTTATGGGGCCACCGTGTCGTGGAAGGACATGATCGCACTGGCTGGTGTGGTGACCACGGCGGGGTCGAAAACCCGGCTGAACACGCCTCCCGCACCCGCGGACGCCGAGGTTGTGCGCCGCGCGGCGGCGGCGGGGTTGATCACCATCGGCACCACGAACCTGTCGGAATTCGCCTTCTCCGGCATCGGCCAGAACCCGCATTTCGGCACCCCCTTGATCGCGGGGCGGGTGCCGGGCGGGTCCTCTTCGGGCGCGGCGGCATCGGTGGCGCGTGGCATGGTGCGGCTGGCGGTGGGGACCGATACTGCCGGGTCCTGCCGTGTTCCGGCGGCGTTTCACGGGCTGTTCGGGTTTCGCCCCACACGCGGGCGTTATCCGATGACGGGCGTGCTGCCGCTGGCGCCGGATTATGACACTGTTGGGCTGATCACCGGAACTGCCCGTGATCTGCTTGATCTGGATGCGATCTTGAGCGGCGACACGGATGAACCTGAAAGCGCACCGCAAATCTGGCTGGACCAATATGCGACGACGCGGGCCACATCGGAAGTCGCCGATAGGGTGCGCAATTCAGTGGAAGCCGCGCACAGCCAAGGGTTTGCGATAGCACACAAGCCGCGCAGCCTGCTCTCGGATGCGATGGCACTGATTGCGGCGCAGGGCTGGCCCGGCGGGGCGGATGCCGCAACACTTTACCACGACCTGGTCCAGTCGGAGGCCTTTGCGTTGGTTGACCCGCTGGTGGCCGCGCGGCTGCAGAGGGCGGCGCGGCTGTCACCTGACGAAATGGCAAAGCTCCGCACCAGCGCGGTGGATCTGCGCGGGCGCTGGCCTGCTCCCGATACCCTCATCGCCCTGCCAACCGTGCCTTTTGGCGCACCATCGGCTGAACCCTTGCTGTCCGATCCCGAAGCCTACGCGCGCATCAATCAGCAGGCGCTGAGCCTGACCATGCCCGCCAGCCTGCTGGACCTGCCCGCCGTCACGCTGCCCGTCGGGCAGACCGCTGCGGGGCAATGGATCGGCCTGCAACTGGTCGGCGCGCCTTATTCAGACCGCGCGCTGTTGATGGCCGCCTGCAAGCTGGAACGCTCCCTTGAACTGAAAGGACTTTGCCCATGATCCGCAATCCGATCCCCTGGCCCAATGGCGCGCGCTGCGCCTGTGCCATCACCTTTGACGTCGATGCCGACAGCCTGATCCACATCGCGCGTCCCGCCGACAGTCACCGGCGGTTGTACCCCATCAGCATGGGCCGCTATGGCCCCAACGCCGGGGTGCCGCGGATTCTGGAAACCTATCGCCGGCTGGGGCTGAAGCAATCGTTCTTCATGCCCGGCTGGGTGATGGAAACCTATCCCGAAACCGTCGAGGCGATTCTGAAAGACGGCCATGAAATCGGGTTGCATGGCTATCTGCACGAGGACCCTGCCGAGATGTCGGACACCGAGCAGACCTGTTGGTTCGAACGCGCGCTCGACGTTCACAAAGGCGCCACCGGCCAGAGCCCGCGCGGCTACCGCGCGCCGGTCTACAACGTCACGCCAAAGGTCATCGATCTGGCCATCGCCCATGGGCTGACCTATGATTCATCCATGATGGCCGACGACCTGCCCTATGTCCTGTCCGCGGCCAAAGGGGATCTGATCGAAGTCCCGGTCCACTGGGGCAGCGACGACTGGCCCCCCTTCGCCCATTATGCCGAGATCGGCTATATGATGCCCGTGATGAGCCCCGCGCAGGGGCTGGAAGCCTCTTTTGCCGAGTTCGAGGCGCAATATGAGGCGGGCGGATTATGGGTCGGCATCTGGCACCCGTTCCTGACCGGGCGGCTGGCGCGCTGGCGGGTGGTGGAACGCTGGCTGGAGACCGTTCTGTCCCGCCCCGATGTCTGGTTCGCCCCGCTGGAAGACATTGCCGCACATGTCCGGCAATTGCGCGACTGTGGCACCTGGACACCGCATGTGGAACCGGCAGCGCCCTACCCCTCAGCCGTCTTTCAAGGAGTATCAAGATGAGCGATTTCCCCCTTCCCTTCGACCCCGCCCGCCCCGATGGCAGCAACCCCTCGGCCAGTGAGACATTGGGTGATCTGGGCCATCCGCATCTGGATATTGTCTATGACGTACCGGCACGTCAGGGCCGCGCCATCCATGTGAAACAAGGGCAGATGCTGAAGGTCACCAACACCCACGGCAGTCAGGTGGCGGATTTCTGGGCCTTCAGCTCCGCCGACCCCGGCGAGCATCTGTCGATGGAGCATATGCGCCCGAACCTGCGCAAACTCTGCCCCTCTGCCGGTGATGCGCTGGTGACCAACCGCAGGCGGGCGATCCTGACGTTGGTCTCTGACAGTTCCGAGGGGGTGCATGACACGCTTGTCGCCTCTTGCGACATTCACCGCTATCACGAACTGGGTCATCAGGGGTATCATGACAATTGCACCGACAATCTGCGCATGGCCCTGGCGGCGATTGGCCTGGCCCTGCCGCAGGTGCCCTGCCCGTTCAATCTGTGGATGAACACGCCTGCCCGTCCAGGGGGCGCGATGGTCTGGCTGCCGCCGGTCTCGCGGGCCGGTGACGCGGTTACCTTTCGGGCCGAGATGGACCTGATCGCCGTGGTCTCCGCCTGTCCGATGGATCTGTTGCCGATCAATGGCGCAGATGCGGTGCCGCGCAGCCTGTCGGTGACCGTCTCGGCCGCCTGATTCAGCTTTGCTGGCGCAACCAGTCCAACAGTTGCGCCAGCCGGGCCTGATCGGGGTGGGTGGGCAGGAACACCGCCCAATAGGTCAGGCCGGGCAAGGCGATCTCGGAGAGTTGCACAAGCTGACCGGTGTTGAGCAGATCCGCCACCAGAAGCTGCGAGGCCAGCACCGCGCCTTGCCCTGACACCGCCGCGTCAATCGCGTGGATCTCTTCGGAGAAGGTCTGGGCCACAGCGGGCAGTGATGCCCTGACGCCTGCGCGGGCGTGCCAGCGCTGCCAGCTGGGCGCATTCTGCGAGGCGGATTTCCAGCGGTAGTCCAGCAAGGGCAGCGACAAAAGATCATCCGGGGTCAGCGGCAGGTTCACCAGATCCGGCGCACAGACCGGAATGATCGCATCGTCAAACAGCCGGTGCCATTCCGCCCGGTCATCGGGCTGGCCCGCATAGCGGATTGCCATGTCGATATCCGAGGCATGCAGATCAGCGGGCAGGTCGGCGGCCTCTACCGTGATCTTCAGCCCCGTTTCTGCACGCAGGCGCGGCAGGCGCGCCATCAGCCAGCGGCTGGCAAAGGCCATGGTCACCGAGAGGCGCAGCGGTGTTTCAGCGGCGATAACGGCCAGTTGGTCGATTGTGCCTGCAATCTGGTCCAGCGCCTGGCGCAGCACCGGAAACAGCTTTTCCCCCGCCGCCGTCAGGCGCACGGGCCGGGGAAAGCGGTGGAACAATGTCACCCCCAGAATGGCTTCCAATTGGCGCACCTGATGGCTGATCGCGGTCGGCGTCAGGCCCAGTTCCTCTGCCGCATCGGCAAAATGCAGATGCCGGGCAGCGGCCTCAAAGGCGCGCAGGGCGTGTAAAGGTGGCAGTTTGCGCATGGTCGTCCCGCAGGGTGAATCTCATTCATCTTATGCCTGAAATATTCGCTTTGGCCAAAGGTTTTGGCCACTGCTACCTCCTGCTGCGACGGGGCCACACCGGCCCCACAGAGGAGAACACCATGACCACCCTGCTTCGTATCGACGCCAGCGCACAGCTGGAAGACCGCTCGCTGACCCGCATGTTGACCGGGCTGTTCACGAGCGAATTTCTGGCCGCGAACCCGGATGCCAATGTGATCACCCGCGACATCGGGCAAGACCCGGTTCCGGCGATTGATCACCGGTTTATCCACGCGGCCTTTACCCCGCCCGAGGCCCGCGAAGACTGGATGGCCGAGCGGCTGGCCTTGTCGGACCGGCTGATCGACGAGGTCGAAGCCGCGGATATCATCCTGCTGGGCGCGCCGATGTACAACTATGGGATGCCTGCCGCGCTGAAGGGCTGGATTGATCACATTGCCCGGATCGGGCGGACCTTCTCTTTCGATCTGGCGCGGGGTGACGTGCCGATCGAGCCGATCCTGCAGGGCAAGCAACTGGTCGTCCTGTCATCGCGCGGCGAGTTCGGGTTTGAACCCGGCGGGCCACGGGCGCATCTGAACGCGCTGGACCCCGCGATTGCCGCCTGCGCGCATTATCTTGGGGTGAATGCGGCGGATATCCAGACAATTGCCATCGAGTACCAGGAGTTCAAGGATGCCCGTCATGCGCGCTCCGTGGCCACGGCAAAAGAGGCGGCGCGCGCCCTGGCGCAGCGGTTCGGGCAGGCAACCGGCAAGGCGCCAGGTATCAGCTATCGCGCAGAACCGGCCTTGGTGTCACATTGCTGACCCGTCTCACCGGAGCAGCCCGCGATCTGGAGGTTCGGAAGGCGCCCTTCTGAACTTTGGAGGCGCAGCACAAGCCGGGCCCTCGCCTGCCCGGGTCGGGCCGTCAGGCCAGCGCCCGATCCGCAGGTCCATCCACGATCATCACCGGGCAGCCGCGCGAGCAATGTTCGACGCGACTGTCGATCCCATAAAGACGACGGATCAGGGCGGGCGTGAGCACTTCGAGCGTGGGGCCGCTGGCGAGGATCCGGCCCTCGCCCAGCGCCAGTGTCGCGGCGCAGCACCGCATCGCCTGATTGAGGTCATGCAGCGCCAGGATCATCACGGCTCCGGTTTCTTCGGCATATTGCCGCAGTGTTTCCAGCACCTCGTACTGGCGGTTGAGGTCAAGCGCCGAGGTCGGCTCGTCCATCAGCACCACCTTGGGGCCGTTGACCAGCGCCTGGGCGATGGAGACCGACTGCCGCTGACCACCCGAAAGATCGGGCAGTTGCTGGTCCGCCAGGTGGGAGATCCCGAAACGGTGCAGGACCGCGTCGACGGCGCGGAATTCATCGGCGGACAGACGCCAGCCGCCACGATCCTGTTTCAGCGCCAGGATGATGGATTCATAGACGGTGAGTGCCGCAGACATCCCTGTGTCCTGCGGCATGTAGCGCAGCTCATGGGGTTCCGCCCCCGTCAGCCGCACCCGGCCCGCGCCGCGCAGATGCCCGGCGATCCGGCGGAACAGCGTTGATTTGCCGGCGGCATTTGCCCCCACAAGGGCGGTCAGCGCCCCGCCTTGCACGGGGGCAGAGACGTCTGTGAGGATGTCGCGCCGCCCGTAGCGTGCGCCGATGTGGTCCAGTGTCAGGCTTACCATGATTTGCGTCCTTTCGTCAGGATCAGCGCGGCAAAGAACGGCACGCCCACCAGCGCGGTGATGATGCCGATGGGCAGGACAGCCCCCGGCAGCAGCGCCTTGGACAGCACCGAGGTGGCCGATAGGATCACCGCCCCCGACAGCATCGCGCCGGGCAGGAAAAACCGCTGATCCTCGCCCAGCAGCAGCCGCGCCACATGGGGCCCGACGATACCGATGAAGCCAATGGTGCCGACAAAGCTGACCGGCACGGCAGCGAGGATGGAGACCAGCACCAGCGCCTCAAGCCGCAGCCGTTTCACGGGCACGCCCATGGCCGCCGCCCGGACCTCGCCCAGCCGGATCGCCGTCAGCGCCCAGGCGCGGCGGGCAAAGAGCGGGGTGCAGATGCACAGGATGATGGCGGTGATAGCGACCTTGCCCCATGTCGCCTTGGTCAGGCTGCCCATGGTCCAGAAGACCACCGCCGACAGCGCCTGTTCGGAGGCGAAATATTGCAGCAGCGCCAGTGCCGCGTTGAAAGTGAACACCAGCGCGATGCCCAGCAGGATGATGGTTTCCGTGGTCACGCCGCGCAGGGTCGACAGGCCGAAGATCAACATGGAGGCGGCCATTGCCATGGCAAAGGCATTGATCGGCACCATCAGCGACACCGCGCCGGGAAACAGCGCCACACCCAGCACCATCGCGAGCGCCGCGCCAAAGCTGGCCGCCGCCGACAGGCCCAGCGTGAACGGGCTGGCCAGCGGGTTGGCCAGAATGGTCTGCATCTGCGCGCCGGCCAGCGACAGGCTGGCCCCCACCGTCACCGCAAGCAGCGCCATGGGCATGCGGATGTCCCAGACCACCACGCGCATCTGCACATCGGCGGCCCCGGGCGCAAAGATCGTCTGCAACACCTCCCACACGGCATAGCGTGCAGGCCCCAGCGACACGTCCACTGCCACCGACAGCACCAGGGCGATACTCAGCCCGCCCAGAATGGCGATGCGGCGGGTGGCCATCCCGCGATAGCTTTGTGCGCCTGCGGGCCTTGGGGCATCTGCGTCTGCAATGGTCATGATCTCTCCAACTGCAAGTGGCGGCCCGTCCGGGGCCGCCTTGCTGTGACAGTGACGGGGTCAGTTGGTCGCGGCGCCATCCAGCGACACCCAGTAGCCGGGGCTGTAATCCACCGGCAGGAAGCGTTCGTGCAATTCCTTCAGCGTCGCTTCGGGATCAAGGTCGGCGAACAACTCGGGGTGAAGCCATGTGGCCAGCCGCTGCACGGCGACAAAGCTGTAGGGCGAGTTGTAGAACTGGTGCCAGATGCCGTGGACCTGTCCGTTGTTCACGGCTTTCACACCGGTATAGGCGGGACGTTCCATCAGCGCCGCCAGCTTGCGCTTGGCCTCATCCACGTCAGAGCCCGGCCCCATGCCGATCCAGGCACCACCGGGCACATAAGCCTCCCAGTTGCCGCCGGTGACCACGATCTGATCCGGGTCAGAGGCGATGACCTGCTCGGCGTTCACGGTGCCAAAGGTGCCGGGGATGAATTCGGAGCCCATGTTGGTGCCCCCCGCCAGTTCCACGAAACGGCCAAAGTTGCCGTTCCCGAAGGACATGCAGCAATCTTCGGTGTAACCGCCTGCACGCTCGACAAAGACCAGCGGGCGCTGCAAATCCGTTTGGGCGGCGATCACATCGGTCACGCGGGCGATCTGCTCTTCGTAAAAGGTCTCGAATTCTGCGGCTTTTTCTTCCTTGCCGAACAGCTGCCCGATGATCTCCATGGATTGCGCCGTATGCTCGAACGGCTTTTCACGAAAATCGACGTAGACAATCGGGATGCCGACCTTGGCCAGCTTCTCCTCGTAGCCGGCCTCGTCGGTCGCGGCCTTGGATTCAAGGTTCATGATCAGCACATCGGGGTTCAGCGAGACCGCCTGTTCGATGTCGAACGACCCGTCCTTGAAGCCGCCAAAGGTGGGGATATCCGCCATTTGCGGGAATTTCCGGGCGTAGATGTCATAAGTTTCCGGCGAGGCTTCCTGAAAATCGTCACGCCAGCCGACCACGCGCTGAAAGGGGTTTTCGGTGTCCAGAACGGCGGTAAAGAACACCTGACGGCCCTCGCCCAGGATCACACGTTCGACCGGTGCGTCGACGGTGACTTCGCGGCCTGCAATGTCGGTCACGGTGACGGGATCGGCTTGCACAAGGCTGGCTGCGAAAAGGCTCAGCGCACATGCGCCGAGGAAGGGTTGAAAGGTCATGGGATGCTCCTTGGAAGGGTCTCTCAGGTTCGCCTATTATTTCCCACTTTTTCAGTCAACTAAAAAGTCGACAAATTTACTCTGTTAAGCCAGGACGCGCCGATATGAGCGATTTTCATATTGTTCTGCAATATTATGAATTTTCCTCTTCTCCCCCGATGGCCTATGTGCAGCGCATGACATCCCAAAAAGCAGATCCCGCCCAGCAGATCGCTGCCCTTGCACGCGAGCGCATCCTGATCCTCGATGGTGCCATGGGCACGCAGATCCAGACCCTTGGCCTGAGTGAAGAGGACTATGCCGGGCATGGATCCGGCCATGCCTGCCGCCACCATTCCGAGCATCCGCAGAAGGGCAACAACGACCTTTTGACCCTGACGCAGCCGCAGGCGGTGGAGGATATCCATTTCGCCTTTGCGATGGCCGGTGCGGATATTGTCGAGACCAACACGTTCTCGGCCACCACCATCGCCCAGGCAGACTACGGGATGGAAAGCGCCGTGCACGACCTGAACGCCGAAGGGGCGCGCATTGCCCGCGCTGCGATGGACCGGGCGACGGCCATCGACGGCAGGCCGCGCTTCGTGGCAGGGGCGGTCGGGCCGACAAACCGAACCGCATCACTCAGCCCGGATGTGAACGATCCGGGATACCGTGCTGTCACCTTCGACGATTTGCGCCTGGCCTATGGCCAGCAGGTGCGCGGGCTGATCGCGGGCGGGGCCGATCTGATCCTGATCGAGACGATCTTTGACACGCTGAACGCCAAGGCTGCGATTTTCGCCTGCTTCGAGGCCTTTGAAGAGCAGGGCAGCAGGCTGCCGCTGATGATCTCGGGGACCATCACCGATGCCTCCGGGCGCACGCTGTCGGGGCAGACGCCCACCGCCTTCTGGCATTCGGTCAGCCATGCGCGGCCTTTCACGGTGGGTCTGAACTGTGCGCTTGGGGCCAGTGCGATGCGCCCGCATATCGCGGAGCTTGCAGGGGTGGCCGATACGCTGATCTGTGCCTATCCCAATGCCGGGTTGCCCAATGCCTTCGGGCAATACGACGAAGGGCCCGGTGATACCGCGCGGCAGGTGGCCGAATTCGCTGCCGAAGGGTTGGTGAACGTGGTCGGCGGTTGCTGTGGCACCACGCCCGACCATATCGCCGCCATCGCCGAGGCGGTGGCACCCCATGCCCCCCGCCTGTTGCAAGGCAAGGTGGCAGCATGAGCCGCCATCTGCGCCTGTCCGGGCTGGAGCCCTTTGTTCTGACGCCCGACATTCCCTTTGTGAATGTGGGCGAACGCACCAATGTCACCGGCTCTGCGCGGTTCCGCAAGCTGATCACCAACCGTGATTACAGCGCAGCGCTGGACGTGGCGCGGGATCAGGTCGAAAATGGTGCCCAGATCATCGACGTCAACATGGACGAGGGGCTGATCGATTCAAAGGCCGCGATGATCGAGTTCCTGAACCTTGTCGCCGCCGAGCCGGACATCGCCCGGGTGCCGGTCATGATCGACAGTTCGAAATGGGAGGTGATCGAGGCAGGCCTGCAATGTGTTCAGGGCAAGTCCGTGGTCAATTCGATCAGCATGAAAGAGGGCGAAGACGCCTTTCGCCACCACGCGCGCCTGTGCCTTGCCTATGGTGCCGCGGTGGTCGTCATGGCCTTTGACGAGGACGGACAGGCCGACACCTGCGCGCGCAAGATCCAGATTTGCGAACGCGCCTACCGCATCCTTGTGGATGAGGTCGGCTTTCCCCCCGAAGACATCATCTTTGACCCCAATGTGTTCGCCGTGGCGACTGGCATCGAGGAACACAACAATTATGGCGTCGATTTCATCGAGGCGACCCGTTGGATCCGCAGCAACCTGCCCCATGCCCATGTCTCGGGCGGGGTGTCGAACCTGTCGTTCTCCTTCCGCGGCAATGACACGGTGCGTGAGGCGATGCATGCGGTGTTCCTTTACCATGCCATTCAGGCGGGCATGGACATGGGGATCGTCAACGCGGGGCAGCTGGCGGTTTATGACCAGATTGATCCCGAGTTGCGCGAGGCCTGCGAAGATGTGGTGCTGAACCGTCGCGATGATGCAACTGAACGGATGCTGGACATCGCCGACCGCTTTCGCGGCGGCGCGCGCACGGAAAAGCAGCGCGATCTGGCATGGCGCGAATGGAGTGTCGAAAAGCGGATGGAACATGCGCTGGTCAACGGCATCACCGAGTTCATCGAAGCCGATACCGAAGAAGCGCGCCGGTCTGCCGAACGCCCCCTGCATGTGATCGAAGGGCCGCTGATGGCGGGCATGAACGTGGTCGGAGATCTGTTTGGCGCGGGCAAGATGTTCCTGCCGCAGGTGGTCAAGTCGGCCCGGGTGATGAAACAGGCCGTGGCGGTCCTGCTGCCTTATATGGAAGAGGAAAAGCGGCTGAACGGCGGTGTCGGCCGCGAGACCGCGGGCAAGGTGCTGATGGCCACGGTCAAGGGCGACGTGCATGACATCGGCAAGAACATCGTCGGCGTCGTGCTGGCCTGCAACAACTATGAAATCATCGACCTTGGGGTGATGGTGCCGCCGCAGAAGATCCTGCAGATCGCCCGTGACGAGAATGTCGATGTGATCGGCCTGTCCGGTCTGATCACCCCCAGCCTTGACGAAATGTCCCACCTGGCCGCCGAGCTGGAGCGCGAGGGCTTTGACATTCCGCTACTGATCGGGGGCGCCACCACCTCCAAGGTACATACCGCCGTCAAGATCGCGCCGCGCTACACCCGGGGTCAGGCGGTCCATGTGCTGGATGCCAGCCGCGCGGTGGGGGTGGTCGGCGACCTGCTGAGCAAGGACCGCAAGGCCGCCTATATCGACAGGATCAGATCCGAATACATCGAAGTGACCGAGCGTCATGAACGCGCCGAACGCGCCAAGAAACGTGTGCCGCTGGCCGAGGCACGCGCCAATGCGATGCGGATCGACTGGAGCGGTTATACCGTGCCCGCCCCCAGCTTCACCGGTGCCAGAACCATCGAGGATTGGGATCTGGCCGAGATTGCCGAATATATCGACTGGACGCCGTTCTTTCGCACTTGGGAGCTGAAGGGCGTCTATCCGAAAATCCTTGAGGATGAAAAACAGGGCGAAGCCGCGCGGGCGCTGTTTGCCGACGCCAGGCAAATGCTGAAACGGATCATTGATGAACAATGGTTCGGGCCGCGGGCGGTTGTCGGGTTCTGGCCCGCCAATGCACGGGGCGATGACATCCAGCTGTTCACCGACACCGCCCGCACCGGTGATCTGGCCAGATTGCACACGCTGCGCCAGCAACATGCCAAACGCCCCGGACGCCCCAATGTGGCACTGGCCGATTTTGTCGCCCCCGATGGGATCGACGACTGGGTCGGTGGGTTTGTCGTGACCGCAGGTGCGCAGGAGGCCGAGATCGCCAAGCGGTTCGACAAGGCAAACGACAATTATTCCGCGATCCTTGTCAAAGCACTGGCCGACCGCTTTGCCGAGGCCATGGCGGAAATGCTGCACCAGCGCGTGCGCCGCAGCTACTGGGCCTATGCCGCCGATGAAACCTTTGCGCCTGACGAACTGGTCGGCGAGCCCTATCAGGGCATCCGCCCCGCCCCCGGCTATCCCGCCCAGCCCGACCACACCGAGAAGCGCACCCTGTTCAGCCTGCTGGACGCCGAGGCCGCCACAGGTGTCACGCTGACGGAAAGCATGGCGATGTGGCCGGGATCATCGGTGTCCGGCCTCTATATCGCGCATCCCGACAGCTATTATTTCGGCGTGTCCAAGATCGAACGGGATCAGGTGCAGGATTATGCCAGTCGCAAGAACATGCCGTTCGACGAGGTTGAACGCTGGCTTGCGCCGATCCTGAACTATGTGCCTGCGCCACGGGCCGTCATCGCGGCGGAATAGCCACCGCTGTCAGCTGTGAGGCAAAACCGACGTTCGAGGCGCATCGCTGACCCGGCTCATCGGAGCGCGTGCACAGGGGATGTTTGTGCCTGGTGCGGTGAGGGATCTGAGAGCCCTTTCCCCTCGCGCGGCATCAAGGCCGCAGTCCGCCCTGCGTCGAAGGCCCGGTTCGGGCCAGTTTCGCAGGGCGCGCGACAGCCGCGCGGCGCGTTCAGAAATCCCAATCGGCGTCTTCGGTCGCCTCGGCCTTGCCGATGACATAGGATGACCCCGAACCGGAAAAGAAGTCGTGGTTCTCATCCGCATTGGGGCTGAGGGCCGCCATGATCGCCGGGTTCACCTTGCACAATTCCTCGGGGAACAGCGATTCGAACCCCAGGTTCTGCAGCGCCTTGTTGGCGTTGTAGTGCAGAAAGCTCTTTACATCTTCGGTCAGCCCCAGCGGGTCATAAAGCATCGCGGTATAGCGGGTCTCGATCTCGTAAAGGTCGAACATCAGCGCGAAGGCAAAGTCTTTCATTTCGGCCCGTTCCGCTTCGGTAAGCCGTTCCATGGCGCGCTGGAACTTGTAGCCGATGTAATAGCCATGCACCGCCTCGTCGCGGATGATCAGGCGGATCAGATCGGCGGTGTTGGTCAGCCTGGCGCGGCTGGACCAGTGCATAGGCAGGTAAAAGCCGGAATAGAACAGGAAGCTTTCCAGAAACACGCTGGCCACCTTCTTGCGCAGCGGGTTCGATGTGGCGTCATATTCGTCCAGGATCAGCCGCGATTTCTGCTGCAGCTGCGCATTCTCTTCCGACCAGCGGAACGCCTCGTCCACCTCGGCGGTGGAACATAAGGTCGAGAAGATGGAGGAATAGGACCGCGCATGGACCGCCTCCATGAAGGCGATATTGGTCAGAACAGCCTCTTCATGCGGCGTGATCGCATCGGCCATCAGCGCAGGTGCGCCGACGGTGTTCTGGATCGTGTCCAGCAGCGTCAGGCCGGTGAACACGCGGATCGTCAGGCGCTGTTCCTCCTCCGACAGCTGCGACCAGCTTTGGATGTCGTTCGACAGCGGCATCTTTTCCGGCAGCCAGAAGTTCACCGTCAGACGGTTCCAGATTTCCAGGTCCTTGTCGTCCTGCAAACGGTTCCAGTTGATCGCGCGCGGCACGGGGCGGGAATGGGTCAGATCTTTCATTTCGGTCCTCACAACGAGCAGGAGACGCAGCCCTGCACCTCGGTTCCTTCCAGCGCCAGCTGGCGAAGGCGGATGTAATAGATTGTCTTGATGCCTTTCTTCCAGGCATAGATCTGGGCGCGGTTGATGTCGCGGGTGCTGGCGGTGTCCTTGAAGAACAGCGTCAGCGACAGGCCCTGATCCACGTGCTGCGTGGCGGCGGCATAGGTGTCGATGATCGCCTCCGGTCCGATTTCATAGGCATCCCGGTAGTACTCAAGATTGTCATTGGTCATATAGGGCGCCGGGTAATAGACGCGGCCCAGCTTGCCCTCCTTGCGGATCTCGATCTTCGAGGTGATCGGGTGGATCGACGAGGTCGAATTGTTGATATAGCTGATCGACCCGGTCGGCGGCACGGCCTGAAGGTTGCGGTTGAACAACCCGTCCTTCATGACCTCCTCTTTCAGCGCGTTCCAGTCCTGACGGCTGGGCACCTCGATGCCGAACTGATCGAACAGGGCCTTGACCCGCGCGGTTTCGGGCAGCCAGTCCCGTTCGACATAGGTATCGAAAAAACTGCCATCGGCGTATTTCGACGCTTCGAAACCGGCAAAGCTGCGGCCGCGTTCGCGCGCCAATGCGTTAGATGCGCGCAGACAATGGAACAGCACCGTGGCGAAATAGATGTTGGTGAAATCCACGCCCTCGGCGCTGCCGTAGTGGATATGCTCGCGCGCGAGGAAACCGTGCAGGTTCATCTGCCCGAGCCCGATGGCATGTCCTTCGTCGTTGCCCCGGCGCACGGATGGCACGGAGTCGATGGCCGACAGTTCCGACACCGCGTTCAGCGCCCGGATCGCCGCCTGCACCGTGCCCCCCAGATCGCCACCATCCATTGCCTTGGCGATGTTGAGCGACCCGAGGTTGCAGGAGATATCGGTGCCCAGATGTTTGTAGCTCAGATCGTCGTTGAATTCGGAGGCCTCGCTGACCTGGAGAATCTCGGAACACAGGTTCGACATGACGATGCGCCCCTTGACCGGGTTGGCGCGGTTCACCGTGTCTTCGAACATGATATAGGGATAGCCCGATTCAAACTGGATCTCGGCCAGCGTCTGGAAGAAGGCCCGCGCGTTGATCTTTTTCTTTCGGATCTTGGGGTTATCCACCATTTCGTGGTATTTCTCGGTCACCGAGATTTCCGAAAAAGGCACCTTGTAGACCCGTTCCACATCATGCGGAGAGAACAGGTACATATCCTCGTTCTTCTTGGCCAGGGAAAAGGTGATGTCGGGGATGACCACGCCGAGCGACAGGGTCTTGATCCGGATCTTTTCATCCGCATTCTCGCGCTTGGTGTCGAGGAAACGCAGGATATCGGGGTGGTGCGCATTCAGATAGACGGCGCCGGCGCCCTGACGCGCGCCCAGTTGGTTGGCATAGGAAAAGCTGTCTTCCAGCAGTTTCATCACCGGGATCACCCCGGACGACTGGTTCTCGATCCCTTTGATCGGCGCACCATGTTCGCGCAGGTTGGTCAGCAGCAAGGCCACGCCGCCGCCGCGCTTGGACAATTGCAGGGCCGAATTGATGCCCCGCCCGATGCTTTCCATGTTGTCTTCCAGACGCAGCAGGAAACAGGAGATCAGCTCGCCCCTTTGCGCCTTGCCCGCGTTCAGGAAGGTCGGTGTTGCGGGCTGGAAACGGCCTGCGATGATCTCGTTCATCAGGCGCATCGCGTCGTCTTCATGGCCGCGCGCCAGCGTCAGGGCAACCATCACCACGCGGTCTTCGAAGCGTTCGAGGTAGCGTTTCCCGTCCAGCGTTTTCAGCGTGTAGCTGGTGTAGTATTTGAACGCGCCCAGGAAGGTCGGAAAACGGAATTTCAGGGCAAAGGCTGCCGCCCAGATCCGGTGCAGGAAGCCACGGTCATATTGTTTCAGCACGGCCGCTTCGTAAAAGCCTTCGCTGACCAGATAATCCAGTTTTTCATCCAGCGAATGAAAGAACACCGTGTTCTGGTTCACATGCTGCAGGAAATACTGCCGCGCTGCCATGCGGTCGGCGTCGAAACGGATATGCCCCTGGTCGTCATAGAGGTTCAGCATCGCGTTCAGCGCGTGGTAATCGAGCCCCTGCCATTCGGCAGGCACCGCTGCGGCCGGGGCGCTGTCGGTCAGTTCGCGGTCAAGAGTTGCGTTTTCCAAAATCTGTCCAATCCATCCAGGACACGGGCGACATCACCGTCGGTACCCGCGAGTTCAAAGCGATACAGCACCGGCACGGCGCATTTTCTGGCGATCACATCGCCCGCCAGCGCATAGGTCGCGCCGAAGTTCCGGTTGCCCGAGGCGATGACCCCGCGCAACAGCGCACGATTGCGCGCGATGTTGAGAAAGCGGATCACCGGTTTGGGAACCGCACCGCGCCCCTGCCCGTCCGCAAAGGTCGGTGTGACCAGCACAAAGGGGGCGTCGGGAACGGGCAGCGGCGCGTCCGGGTCCGGCGGGATACGCGCCGCCGCCAGACCGGTCCGGCCCACGAAACGATGCGTGTTCTGCGACCGGGACGAGAAATAGACCAGCCCGCCCATTGCCGCGCCCTCAGATCATCGCGCTGATCTTGTCGGGGCGAAATCCGGCCCAGTGATCATCGCCTGCCACCACGACGGGGGCCTGCCGATAGCCCAGGCCCTGCACCAGTGCCATTGCCGCGGCATCCTCGGTCAGGTCGATCAGCTGAAAATCAATGCCGCGCATCTCAAGCGCGCGGGTGGTTGCGGTGCATTGCACGCAGGCCGGTTTGGAATAGACTGTAATGGTCATTTGCCCTGTCCTCACTATGGTGTTGGCACGAAAGGAAAGGCACGGGATCGGGCGCCAGCGGCACCGGAACACGCGCCCCGGCCCTCCGCCGCGGTCGTCATCTATGGTGCTCCGGCAGGTCTCCTGACTCGCAGCTCGGGTGTCGCGGCCCCCTTCCCGGTGCGGCATGCACCAGTGGTAACGGGACGTGACTCGCTGCTTACAGTTGCGGGGGCAGTGCCGGATTTTCACCAGCTTCCCTTTTCACCGGCGAGACGAGTCGCCGGCACCAAAGCAACTGCATATTGGGTGAACTTGAGGCAAACTGTCAATATATAGATGTTGGCCTTTTTGCGTTCACCTTCCGGGAAAATGCGTTGCTGTCTTTTCCAAGAGTGTTTTGGTCGCAAATAAATCTTCATAAAACACGCGTCCGGCCTATCATCACGGGACAAGGTGCGGGCTTCGGTCCGAGAATTGGGAAGCCGGCGAAAATCCGGCACTGCCCCCGCAACGGTAAGATCGTAATGCGGCGCATCAACAGCCACTGGGCAGGAGGAGCCCGGGAAGGCGTTGCGCCTCGGGCCCTCACGGGCTGCGATCAAGTCCGGAAACCAGCCTTGGTGAAGTAGTTCAACCGCGGGTGGCGGTCTTGGCACTGAATTGGCGCGCGGCACCTCCCAGTGGCTGCGGCCTATCGGTGTCTTGTGCTGTCATCCGCCCAAATCGATCCGCGGGGCGCGGCAGGAGACCAGAAAGATGACCCACCCACTCAGCGACCTGCTGGCACGGCGCCGCGCCGGCCATGCGCTGGAACAACCCTTCTACACCGATCCCGACGTCTTTCGCGCGGACATGGAAACGATTTTCTATCGCGACTGGCTGTTTGCCGTACCTGCCTGCGAACTGACCAAAGCGGGCAGCTATGTCACCCATCAGGTCGGCAGCTACGGCGTGGTCATCGTGCGTGGTTCCGATGGCGTGATCCGCGCATTTCACAATTCCTGCCGCCATCGCGGTTCGGTCATCTGCAACAAGGCAAAGGGCGTGTCGCCCAACCTGGTCTGCCCCTATCACCAATGGACATACAGCCTGGACGGAAAGCTGTTGTGGGCGCGCGAAATGGGGCCAGACTTCGATCCCTCACAGCATGGGCTGAAGCCGGTCCATTGCCGGGATCTGCAGGGGCTGATCTATATCTGCCTTGCCGATGAAGCGCCCGATTTCGAGGCTTTCGCCGCCGTCGCGCAACCCTATCTTGCGGTGCATGACCTGAGCGACGCCAAGGTCGCACATGAGACAAGCATCATCGAAGACGGCAACTGGAAGCTGGTCTGGGAAAACAACCGCGAATGTTACCATTGCGGGGGCAATCACCCGGGCCTGTGCCGGTCCTTTACCGATGATCCCACCGTCACCGGCATCGAGGAAGGGGAGACACCGCCGCATCTTCAGACCCATTTCGACCGGCTGGAAGATCAGGGCTATCCTTCGCAATTCCGCATGGCCGAGGACATGCAATACCGCCTTGCGCGGATGCCGCTTCTGCCGGGTGCCAAGAGCTTTACGATGGATCTGAAACCGGCGGTGACAAAGTTTCTCGGGCGGGTCCGGGACGACAGCGCCGGCACTTTGCTGAAATACCATTACCCCACCACCTGGAATCATTTCCTGCCGGATCATTCGATCGTCTTTCGCGTCACACCGCTGACAGCGACGACAACGCAAGTCACGACCAAATGGCTGGTCCACAAGGATGCCGTGGAAGGTGTGGATTACGATCTCCAGCGCCTGACCGAAGTCTGGATCGCCACCAATGACGAGGACCGCCAGGTGGTGGAAGACAACCAGCGCGGCATCAATTCGCCCGCCTATGAGCCCGGTCCCTATTCGCCCATCCACGAGACCGGTGTGATCGGTTTTGTCGACTGGTATTGCAACACGATGTCGCGGCGGTTGACCCCGACCAAGATGGCGGCGGAGTAAGACGATGAAAGATATTGCCCATCCGGTCGGCGTTTTCTGGCAGGACGATGAACCGCTGGAATGCGTGTCCGTCATTCCGGAGCTGGCCAACACGGCCACCTTCACCTTTCGCGCGCCCTCGGGGGCGCTGTTCGACTTCAAACCGGGGCAGTTCCTGACGCTGGAACTGCCGGTACCCGGCGGCACGGTGCATCGGACCTACACGATCTCCTCCTCGCCCTCGCGGCCGCGGTCGATCTCGATCACGGTCAAGGCGCAGGCCGACAGCATCGGCACACGCTGGATGCTGGATCACCTGGAACCCGGCATGCAGCTGAAGGTGACGGGACCGGCGGGGTGGTTCACCCACACCGATTTCCCGTCAGACAAATACCTGTTCATCTCGGCCGGGTCCGGCATCACGCCGATGATGTCGATGGCCACCTGGATGTTCGATCTGGGCACCGAGCCTGACATCGTTTTTGTCAACTGCGCCCGCCGCCCGTCCGAGATCATCTTTCGCCAGCGGCTTGAGCACATGGCCAGCCGGGTGCCGGGCATCGACCTGCACTGGATTGTCGGGTCCGCCGACCGATTTGCGCCCTGGACCGGCTATCGCGGCCATATCAACCAGCTGATGCTGGGCCTCATGGCCCCCGATTATCTGGAGCGCGAAGTATTCTGCTGCGGCCCTGAACCCTTCATGCAGACCGTGCGCGAGGCGCTTCAGGGTCTTGGCTATGACATGGATCGCTACCACCAGGAGAATTTCCAGGCCCCCACCCCGAACGAGGCCGAGGCCCCCGCGCTGGATGACATCGTGCCGGACGAGGATACCACCGCCGAGATCACCTTTGCCACCTCCGGCGTCACTGCCAGGGTCGCACAGACCGACACCGTCCTGGCGGCGGCCAAGGCCAGCGGGCTCAACATCCCGTCGGGCTGCACCTTTGGCATCTGCGGCACCTGCAAGATCCGCAAGACGGAAGGCGATGTTCACATGGTCCATAACGGCGGCATCTCGGAGGATGATATCGCGGAGGGTTATATCCTGGCCTGCTGTTCGAACCCGATCGGCAAGGTCACCGTCGAGGTGTGATTGTATTCACCAAACCGAGAGGTTAACCAGTTTCTGTCGGTTTCCGAAAGGAATCAAAAGGGAATCCGCCACCGCGCAAGCGGTGAAACGGAACTGCCCCCGCAACTGTAGACGGCGAGTGCCAAGCCATAAAAGCCACTGTGGTCCAAGTGCCATGGGAAGGCAGCCAAGCACAGCGACCCGTCAGTCAGGAGACCTGCCGACATGCAACAGCAACGCGGTCCCGGCGGGGTGTCCGGGGAGGTGCCATATGACGTTTTCCTCAACGGGGCCTATCGGGGTTTCCTGTGACTGCAACAATGCACCGGCCCTCACGGCCGGCGCTGTGTTGCTTTCCGAGGTCGGCAATCCCTTCCTGTCTCCGGTCGCTTCATCAACCGGAGATCACATATGTCCCTCAAATCACTGACCGGCGCCGCCATGACGGCAATGGCGCTGGCGCTGCCGGCATTGGCCGAAACCGACTACCCCCTGACGATCGAGAATTGCGGCGTCGAACTGGTGTTCCCGAAGGCGCCCGAGACTGTGGTTTCGCTTGGCCAGCGGGGCACCGAGATCCTGTATCAGCTGGGGCTGGCCGACCGGGTCAGGGCGACCTCGGTCTGGCGCAGTCCGGTGCTGCCGCAGTTCGCGCAAGTGGATGCCGGGATCGAAAGACTGGACAACAACAACCCCTCCTTCGAGGCGGTGATCGAACGCCGCCCCGATCTGGTGACAACGGACCTGCAATATTACATCGGGATCAAGGGGTCCGTCGGCACGCGCCAGCAGTTCGCGGACCTCGGCATTCCGGCCTACAACCTGCCCTCGGATTGCGCTGACCGGCCGCAGATGGAAACCTCGGACGGCCCGCGCCCGGTGCCCTTCGAGATGGGCCTCGTTTATCGTGACATTGCCGAGCTGGCCGAGATCTTTGACGTTCAGAACCGGGGCGCGGCGCTGATCGCGGATCTGCGCAAGCGTGAAGCAGCGGCAAAGGCAAAGGTCGGCGCGGTCTCCGGTAACGTCAGCGTCGTCTTCTGGTTCTCGTCGGCAACCACGGACGCCGACCCCTATGTCGCCGGTCAGAACGGCGCACCGGGCTACATGGCCCGGCAACTCGGGATGACCAACATCATCGACAGTTTCGAGGACTGGCCGACCGTGAGCTGGGAGACCATCACCCGGAAGAACCCCACGATCATCGCCATCGCCGACATGAGCCGCCGCCGCTATCCGATGGATTCGACCGAGGCCAAGATGGCGTTCCTGACCGGCGATCCGGTGGCCAGCCTGATGGAGGCGGTCAGGGAGGGCCGGGTGGTGCCGATGGACGCGATGACGCTGAACCCTTCGACCCGGATCATCGACGGGCTTGAGGCACTGGCCGAAGCGATCGAGGTCCAGGGTCTGAAATGACCGGTGCCGCCGCCCCTGCCGCGCACCTGCGACCCGTCGCGCTCCGGGCTGTGGTTGAGCGGTCCGAGATCGGCGATTGCGGCTGCGGAAATTGCTGGCTAGAACAACGCCTGTCGGTTTCCGCAAGGAATCAAAAGGGAATTCGCCACCGGCCTGCCGGTGAACCGAAACTGCCCCCGCAACTGTAGGCGATGAGCGTGCAGCGATCATGCCACTGTGGTCACCGTACCATGGGAAGGCCGCTGCCGTGACGACCCGCCAGTCAGGAGACCTGCCGACAGCAAACGTAACGCGGCCCGGGCGGGGAGTCCGGGGAGGTGTCGAATGAACTTTGTCCAGCGGTGCTCCCATGCACCCTCCATTGCCAACCTGCAGATGTCAGCCGCCCCGGTTGCCGTGCAGTCCAGCCATGGGTTCGCCATTCCCTCTTTGTCCCCGGGCGCATCACACTCCGGAGACATACGATGTACGACAAGACACTAAGGGCGGCCCTGCTGGGCGCGGTCTGCTGCGCGCCGATGGCGCAGGCCCAGACGACCTATCCCCTGACGATCGAGAATTGCGGCGTCAACGTCACCTTTGACGCGGCCCCCAATACGGCGGTGACCGTCGGTCAGGCCGGAACCGAGCTGATGTATATGCTGGGACTTGGCAACAAGGTTGCCGGAACCTCGGTCTGGTTTACCAAAGTGCTGCCCGAGTTCACCGAATTGAACGCAGGCATCGAACGTCTGGCCGACAATGACCCCAGCTTTGAATCCGTGGTCGAGAAGCGCCCCGATGTGGTCGTCGTGCAATATGAATGGCACATCGGCCCGCAGGGCATCGTCGCCACCCGCGATCAGTTTGCCGATCTTGGCATCCCCACCTTCGTGCTGCCCGCCGATTGCTGGGCCAAGGACAACAGCACCGGATCGGATGGCACCCGTCTGGCCATGTTCGAAATGGACAGCATCTATGCCGGCGTTACCCAGCTTGCACAGATCTTTGACGTGTCCGAGAAAGGCGCGACCCTGGTCGCGGATCTGAAAGCGCGCGAAGCGGCGGCCATCGAAAAGGCGGCGGCGCTGGATCTTGACGATGCCTCGGCCGTGTTCTGGTTCTCCTCCGCCGAGATGGACATCGACCCCTATGTCGCGGGCCGCAAGGGACCTCCGGGTTACATGATGGAGAAGCTCGGCCTGCGCAATGTCGTGGAAAGCGACGAGGAATGGCCGGTTGTCAGCTGGGAAAGCATCGCCCGCGCCAATCCTTCGGTCATCGTCGTCGCCGAAATGGACCGGCGCCGTTTCGAGGCGGATGATGTGGAGAAGAAGCTGGAATTCCTGCGCAGCGATCCCGTCACCAGCCAGATGGACGCGGTCAAGAACAATCGCATCGTGATCCTGAACGCCCATTCGATGGACCCGTCGATCCGCAATGTCACAGCGCTTGAAACATTGGCCGAGGCCCTGCCGAAGTTCGATCTGCAATGAGTGATCTGGCTGTCCCCCGCGTCTTGCGGCGCACGCACGGGCTGTGGATCGCGCAGGGGGCGGCCATATTGCTGTTGGCGGTTCTGGCCGGAGTCGTCATTGGCGAAACGCCGCTGCCGCTTTCCACGGTGGCGGCGGTCTTTGCCAACCGCGTCTGGGATGCGGGGCTGATCGTTGACCCCATCGACGTCGGCATCATCTGGAGCTATCGGCTGCCGCGCACCCTGCTGGCCGCTGCCTGTGGCGCGGGGCTTGCGCTGTCGGGCGTCGTTCTACAGGCTTTGGTGCGCAATGCCCTGGCCGATCCCTATCTGCTGGGGGTTTCCGCAGGGGCGGGCGCGGGTGCGGTTGCGGTCACCATTCTGGGGGTTGGCGGCGGTCTGCTGGGGATCTCGGGCGGGGCCTTTGTCGGGGCGACCCTGGCCTTTGGCGTGGTCGCGGCGCTGGCGCGCGCGGCGGGTGGCGGCTCGGCGCAGCTTGTGCTTGCGGGCATCGCCGGTTCGCAGCTTTTCAACGCGCTCACATCCTTTCTGATCGCCAAATCGGCAAATGCGGAACAGGCGCGCGGCATCATGTTCTGGTTGCTGGGCAACCTGTCGGGCGTGCGCTGGCCCGATGTGGTGCTGGCGGCCCCCGTCACGCCGGTCGGTTTTCTGATCTGCCTGTGGTTCGCCCGCGCGATGGATGCGTTTTCCTTCGGGGTCTCCTCGGCGGCTTCGCTTGGCATCGCGGTGCGCCGGGTTCAGATCATGCTGATCGGTGCCGTGACCCTGATGACCGCCACCATGGTCAGTCTGGTCGGCTCCATCGGTTTCGTGGGCCTTGTGATCCCCCATGCCATGCGCTTTGTGGTTGGCCCACGACATGCGCGGCTTGTGCCTGCTTCGGCCCTGGCGGGGGCTGTCTTTCTGATCGTGGCGGATATCGCCTCGCGCATGCTGATCCCCGGTCAGGTCGTTCCGATTGGTGTGGTCACGGCGCTGGTCGGCGCGCCGGGCTTTGCGCTGATCCTTGTGCGCAACCGGAGGCGGCCATGAGGCTTGAGGCAAAATCCCTTGGCTGGGCGGCAGGGTCGCGGCGCATCGTCGAGGACGTCTCGCTTGAGGTTGCGCCGGGTGAGACGCTTGGCCTGATCGGCCCGAACGGCTCCGGCAAATCCACGCTGCTGCGCCTTTTGGCGGGGCTGCTGACGCGCCGCACTGGCACCGTGCTGCTGGAGGGCGCGCCCCTGACCACGCTCAGCAGGCGCGACATCGCCCAAAAGATTGCGGTTGTGGAACAGATCGCCGAAACCTCCGAGGCGCTTTTGGTGCGCGATGTGGTCGAACTGGGGCGCACGCCCTGGCTGTCGGCGCTGGCCCCTTTCGGTGCGCAGGACCGGGCCATCGTTGCGCAGGCGCTGGAGGCGGTGGGCATGGCCCAGATGGCAGGGCACAGCTGGGCCACGCTGTCGGGCGGTGAACGCCAGCGGGTGCAGATCGCGCGGGCATTGGCCCAGCGTCCGCGCATCCTGATCCTGGATGAGCCGACCAACCATCTGGATATCCACCACCAGCTGTCGCTGCTGCGGCTGGTGGCCAATCTGCCGGTAACGGTGGTCATGGCGCTGCATGATCTCAATCAGGCGATGGGTTGCGACCGCCTTGCGGTGATGGACGGCGGGCGGATGGTCGCCTGCGGGCCGCCCGATGAGGTGCTGAGCACCGCGCGGCTGGCCTCGATCTTTCGCGTTCAGGCCACCCGGCTGCGCGACCCTGCCGACAATGCAACCGTCTTTCGCTTTCTATGTCACGAGGTGTGAACCGATGAAGCACATTGCGCTGCTGACGATCCTGTCCGCCCTGCCCCCCTTGGCAGCCATTGCCGAAACGCATGAGGTGCAGATGTACACACGCAACGATCAGGGGGCGATGATCTATGAACCGCAGTTTCTGAAAATCGCCCCCGGCGACGCGGTGCGTTTCATCCCGGTGCAATCGGGGCATAATGCTGCGATCATCGACAGCATGTTGCCGCAGGGTGCCGCGCCGTTCAAAAGCCAGATCAACGAAGATTTCACCGTGACATTGACAGTGCCGGGCAGCTACGGAATCAAATGCTCGCCGCATTTCGCGATGGGAATGGTCATGTTGATTCAGGTAGGAGACAATCCCAAAGCCGATTTTCCAGCCGATCTTCCGCGCCGCGCCAAAGATCGTTTCACCGCCATCCTTGCCCGGGAACCCGAATGACCCTGAACCACGATCTGACCGAGGAAATTCGCGCCCATTGGTCCCGGCGCGCTGCAACCTTTGATATGTCCTTTGGGCACCGCATCGATCCGGGCGCGGAAGCGGCGGCCTGGGCAGCCCCGATGCGCGAGCATCTGGGGCCGACGCCCAAGCGTGTGCTTGAGCTGGCCTGTGGCACGGGCGAGGTCACCAGGCTGATCCATGATCAGGGCCATGACGTCACCGCGCTTGATTTTTCCGAAGCCATGCTGGCCCGGGCGCGCGAAAAACACGCAGGCAAGCCGCGTTTGCGGTTCCTTCATGCCGATGCCACACGCACGATGGAGCCTGACAACAGCTATGATGCCGTGCTTTGCCGCCATCTGGTCTGGACATTGGTCGAGCCTGAGGCCGCCTTTGCCGATTGGTACCGCATTCTGCGCCCCGGCGGTCGGCTGCTGATCTATGACGGAGACTGGGCGAATCTGCGGCTTGCCGGGCGGGTGGCCGCCCGGGTTCTGGCGCTGTGGAACAGGATCTCGCCCGAGCCGCATATTGACGGGGCGGTGGGCGAACAGCATCGCGCGATCATGCGGCGTCTGCCCTTTGCTGCGGGGCTGAGGGCCGAACGGCTGGCGCCCATGCTGGAGGCAGCCGGGTTCTCGCCAATCCAGCAGCTCTCCCATGCGCCGATTGCGCGGGCGCAGCGGCAGACCACGGGGTTGCGCAACAACCTGCGGACGCGGCTTTACGACCGGTTCATCCTGCTGGCCGAGAAACCGCCGATCGCCTGATTTACCCCACCGGGTATCGTCAGTCGCTTCTGCGGCGGCTGTCGTGCGTTAGGTCCCGTTCATCCAAAGGAAGCGCGAGCAGCACAGCCGTCCCCTCCGATATGTCGAGCAGCCTGAGCGATCCGCCGTGGTTTTCCATCACCCGCGCCGCGATGGGCAGGCCCAGCCCGCTGCCCGGGCCGCCATTGGCCTGACCGAAACGGCTGACCGCTTCGACGAATTTTTCACGCGGGATGCCGACGCCGTTGTCCTTCACCTCGATGACGGCCATCTCGCCTTCCTTGGCCAGGCTGACCGCGATGGCCGACATGTCGGGGCCGCCGTGCACCACGGCATTCATCAACAGGTTCAAGAACGCCTCCTGCAGCATGAATTCGTCGCCCGTGATCACGACCGCCCTGTCGGGAAGCGCGAGGGTCAGATCCACCTGCCTCGGCGCGATCTGGGCCCTGAAACGCTCGGTGATCTGGCTCAGCAGGTCGCGCAGATCGATCTGGGTGCCGGAACGGTCAACATCTGTGCCGCTCGCCCGCTCAAAGGACAATAGCTGGTTTGTCAGGCTGCTTGCTTCACGGGCGGCGTCGACCAGTTCGGCGCTGCGCGCGATGGCGGATTCGCGGCTCGGGGCGTTCTGCACCGCCTCGGCCAGGGCGAGCACACCGGCGACAGGGTTTCGCAACTGATGGGCGGCGTTGGAGATGAATTCATCTTTCGAGCTGATCCGGCGAGAGACGCGGTCCAGCAGGGTGTTCAGCGTTTCGACAAGCTTGCGGGCCTCTATCGGCACCGGACGGCGGATCGGCTCCAGGTCGGAGGGGGTCCGGCGGGCAATGGCCATTTCCAGATCCAGCAGCGGGCGCAGGCCAAGGGCGACGCCGAACCAGACGACAAGGGCGACCGAGGCCACGAGCAGGCCGATGACAGCGAAGGATCGCGTCACGACTTCATGCACGAAATTGTTGCGCACGTCGGCATTCTGCCAGACCGTGATGTTGAAAACCCCGCTGACACCGCTGATCGTCGTGCCATCCTGAAACCGCAGGACCCGCACCTCTTCGCCCCGGTAACGGGCGTCGTAATAATAGGGTTCGGCCTGATCCTGGGGGGCCGACGGGGGTTGCACCGGCGGGGTTGCATAGCCAGTGACAAAGACGCCGTCGGGCGCATAGACGTGGTAGAAAATCTCGCCCCCCGAGGTATCGCTGAGGATGGCGCGGGTCGGGGGGCTCAGCGCGTCACCATCCGATACCGCGATATCGCGCGAGATTGCGAGGGCCGCAGAAAGAAGACCCCGGTCAAAGATGCCTTCGGCCCTCAGTGTCGTTGTCCTGTACTGCCAGATCCCGGTGATCAGGGCGATCAGCAGCAAAGGGGTCAGGATGATCAGGATCAGCCGGGAGCGGAGCGAATGCGGCCTCATTCCGCCTGCCCGGTCAGGAGTTGATAGCCCAGGCCGCGCTGGGTCTTGATCTGGATGCGATGGGGGCTGAGCCGTCGGCGCAGGCGCGAGACATAGACCTCGACCACCGTATCGGCCACATCGGTGCCGACACCATAGGCATGATCCAGCAGGGTGCTTTTGGTCACCAACCTGCCATTGGCGGCATAGAGGCATTCGAACATGGACATCTCGCGGCGTGGCAGGTCGATCTCGGCTTCACCGTCGAACAACTGCCGACCAGCGACATCGTATTGCAGGGCGCCCACGGCTTCGCGCTGTTGCTGGGGAATGGCGCGCCTGCGCAGCAGGGCCCGCACACGGGCTTCCAGTTCTGCCATGTCGAAGGGTTTGATCAGATAATCATCGGCTCCGGCATCAAGCCCGAGCACGCGGTCCTCGGTCTCTGCCCGTGCGGTCAGCAGGATCACCGGCCGGGTATCGCCCCGCTGGCGCATCTGGCGCAGCAGCGTCAGCCCGTCCACTCCCGGCAGGTTGATGTCGAGGATGACCAGATCGGCCCCGTCAGCCTGCAGATAGGTTTCCGCCTCGGCGCCATCGGCCAGATGATCCACGGCATGGCCAGCGTCTTCCAGACGGTATCCGATGCCCTTGGCCAGGCTTGTGTTGTCCTCGATCAGCGTAATCCGCACGGCACTTATTTTCCCGCATGCAAGTTTCATGAAAGGTTCGCAGTTCACTCAGCGTAGATCAACAGGGGGCGGACACCCCCTCGTGATTCTAATTTGGTCCCTCCAGTACCAGGGACTACATTCAAGGGAGGAAGATATGTCCACTTTCAAAACCACGCGTCGCGTGGCCGTTGGTCTCGTCGCCGCTGCCGCCGCAACATTTTCGGCCAAGGCACATGCCGAAGGCCAAACCATGGATATGGCGGGCAAGACCGTCGAATGGATCATCCCGTTCTCGGAAACCGGCGGTTCGGCCAAATGGGCCAACTTCTATGCCCCGCTTCTGTCCGAGGCGCTGCCGGGTCAGCCCACCGTTGTCGTGAAGTTCATGCCCGGTGCCGGTTCGACCAAGGGTGCGAACTTTTTCCAGTCGCAGATCTTTGAGGACGGCACCACCATCTTCGGCTCCAGCGGCTCCACACAATTCCCGTTCCTGCTGGGTGATCCGCGCGTCAAGTTCGACTATGCCGACTGGAACGTCGTTCTGGCCTCGGGCACCGGCGGTGTCGCCTATCTGCCGCCCGACCTGGCGGAAAGGATGGACGGCATGGACGCCAGTGCCCTCAAGGAAGTCGATTTCATCTATGGCAACCAGGGTGCCACGCGCCTTGACCTCGTGCCGACACTGGCCTGGGAAATGCTGGGTCTGAATGTCGAAAGCGTCATGGGCATCAAGGGCCGTGGCGATGGCCGCCTGATGTTTGAACGGGGCGAAGCCAACATCGACTATCAGACGTCCTCCTCCTACCTGTCCGGCGTGACGCCGCTGGTCGAGGCGGGCACAGCCGTGCCGATGATGACCTGGGGCGCGCTGGATGACGATGGCAACATCGTGCGCGATCCGACCTTCCCCGATATCCCGACCTTCAAGGAAGTCTGCGAAGCCACCGAGGGCTGCGAAACCTCCGGCGAGAGCTGGGATGCCTGGAAAGCGTTCTTCATCGCCGGTTTCCCGGCGCAGAAGATGGTCTTCCTGCCCAATGGTGCCTCCGATGCGGCGATTGCGACCTATACCGCTGCCTTCGAGGCCATCAAGGCGCGTCCCGATTTCGCCGCGATTTCGGAAAAGCGTCTGGGCAAATATCCCCAGATGACAGGTGTACCTGCGCAAAAGGCGCTTGATAGCGCCACCAAGGTCACGCCCGAGGCCAAGACCTTCATCCAGAACTGGCTGCAGGAAAAATATGGCGTTTCGCTGAACTGAGACCCGCTTTGCGAGCGCCCCGCCGACAGGCGGGGCGTTTGACCAAGCGGATCGGGAGGATTTGTCATGGAAATCATCATGGAGGCGCTGCCGGCGCTGGGCAGTGCGTGGGGGCTGATCTTGCAGCCCGTCGTACTGGGTTACCTCACACTTGGTGTTCTGATAGGCCTTTGCATCGGGGTGTTTCCCGGTCTGGGCGGCATCGCGGGGCTGTCGCTGCTCTTGCCGTTCATGTTCGGGATGGACCCGATTCTGGGGCTTGCCCTCATGGTGGGGATGGTGGCCGTGGTGCCGACATCGGATACTTTCGCCTCTGTTCTGATGGGCATTCCGGGATCGTCTGCCAGCCAGGCAACGGTGCTGGACGGCTTTCCCATGGCCAAGAAGGGACAGGCCGCGCGCGCGCTGTCGGCCGCCTTTGCCTCATCGCTGTTCGGCGGTCTGGTCGGTGCGAGCTTCCTGACGATCTTCATCCTGATCGCCCGGCCCATCGTGCTGGAGTTCCGCACGCCTGAACTGCTGATGATCACCATCTTCGGCCTGTCGATGGTCGGCATCCTTGCAGGACGCGTCGCCATCAAGGGCATCGTCGCCGCCGGTCTGGGCATGCTGATCGGCACCATTGGCGAAGGTGCCTCTTCGGGCGATCTGCGCATGTCGTCCTATGATTTCCCCTATCTGGCGGACGGGCTGAAACTGGTCATCGTCGGCCTTGGCATCTTTGCCATCCCCGAGATCATCTCGCTTCTCCGGCAGGACCGTGCCATTGCGCGCGAACCGCAGCTTGGCGGCGGCTGGCTGGAGGGCGTCCGGGACTGGTGGGCCAACATCTGGCTGTCGGTCCGCTGTTCCATCATCGGCGTGATCGTCGGTGTCATCCCCGGCCTTGGCGGGTCTGTCGTTGACTGGATCGCCTATGGCCATGCGGTGCAGACCACCAAGGACAAGTCGCAGTTCGGCAAGGGTGAAGTGCGTGGCGTGATCGGGCCGGAAAGCTCGAACAACGCCAAGGAAGGCGGCGGGCTTGTCCCGACTTTGCTGTTCGGCATTCCCGGGTCCGGGTCCATGGCGATCTTCATCGGCGCGATTGCCCTGCTGGGCTCCGGCCAGATCGAAGTCGGCCCGGCCATGTTGAAGAACAACCTTGATATCACCTATTCCATCGTCTGGCTGCTGGCCCTGGCCAATGTGGTCGGTACGGTCATCTGCATCGCGACCTCGGGCGGCATTGCCAAGCTGACGACGATCCGGTTCGCGCTGCTGGCCCCGTTCCTGTTCATGATCATCAGCTTCGCCGCCTTCCAGTCCGGCCAGAACCTGATGGACCTGGTGGCGCTTCTGGGCATCGGTTTCCTTGGCATCATGATGCGCCGCTTTGACTGGTCGCGCCCGGCCTTCCTGATCGGTTTCGTGCTGGCCCGCCCGGCCGAGACCTATGCCAACCAGGCCGTGCAGATCGCGCAAAGCCAGTTCCGCAAGAGCTTTGGCGAAGGCATCGAATATATCTTCTCGCCCATCGTCATCATCCTTTTGATCATCACGGTGATCTCTGTCGTGCTCGGGCTGCGTCAGGCCAAGAACATCCTGGCAGAGGGTGACGTGCAATCCGGATCCAAGCGGGCGCCCTTTGTGTTCCTGCTGATCATCACCGGCTACATCGCCTATGCCTACTACGATGCGGCGTCGATCCCGGAGTACAGCCGCGACCGGACCTTCCCGATGTTCGTGGCCGGGGTCTGTCTGCTGGGCTGTGCCGCGCTGATCATCCGCATGATGCTGAAGCCCGAGACCGACACGATCTTTGCCGACCGCGAGCTGAACGGCGACGACGCCAGCGCGACCCATGGGCTGTGGCCGACGCTGTCGTGGTTTGCGGGCCTTCTGGCGCTGACCGCGCTGTTCGGCTTTATCCTGGCACTTGGCGTGTTCCTGTTCGCCTTCATGAGGTTCCGCGCGGGTGTCCGCATGCTTTACGCTGTGATCTACACGGGCGCCGGGATTGCCTTCATGTGCGGCATGGCGTGGTTGCTGAACCGTGATTTCCCGCCGGGGCTTTTGCAGGAATACACCAACTTCCCCTGGCCCTTTAACTGAGAAGACTGACATGACGCAGACCGCAATCCCTTTCGTCTTCATGCGGGGCGGCACCTCGCGCGGGCCCTATATGAACCGCGCCGACCTGCCCGAAGATCTTGGAGCCCTGGCCGAGACACTGATCGCGATCGTGGGTTCGGGGCATCCGCTGAACATCGACGGTGTGGGCGGCGGGGCCGCCGTGACAACGAAGGTGGCGATGCTTTCGCGCTCGGACGATGAATGGGCGGAGGTTGACTACTTTTTCGCGCAGGTCAGCGTCGAGGACCGGCTGGTCGATTTCAAACCCACCTGCGGCAATATCCTGTCCGGTGTCGGCCCTGCCGCCATCGAAATGGGGCTGGTCGAGGCGCAGGAGGGCCAGACAACCGTCAACATCCGCGCCGTCAACACCGGGGCAAGGGTGGCCGCCATTGTGCAGACGCCCGGCAAGGTGGTCAGCTATGACGGCGCCGCGCAGATTGACGGCGTGCCGGGGACATCCGCCCCTGTGGCGTTGCAATTCATGGATACCGTGGGGGGTGTCACGGGGGCATTCCTGCCGACCGGCAACCTGATCGACACCATCAACGGGATCGAGGTGACCTGCATGGACGTGGCCATGCCGCTGGTCATCGCCAGGGCCGCAGACTTTGGCCTGACCGGCTATGAGACGGCAGCAGAGCTGGACGCAAACGCCGGCTTCTATGCCCGGATGGAGGCCCTGCGGCTGGAGGCGGGCAAGCGCATGGGGATGGGGGACGTTTCCAGATCCGTCACGCCGAAATTCGGGCTGCTTGCCCCGGCGACGCAGGGCGGCACCATCGCGACGCGCTATTTCATGCCGTGGAAATGCCACCCCTCGATGGCGGTGACCGGCGCGCAATGCCTCGCCTCATGCGTGCTGACGCCGGGCACGGTGGCCGACGGCCTGGCCGCGATACCGAACGACATGCCCGCCACGATCACGCTGGAACATGCCAACGGCAACATCGACGTCGTTGTCGATTTCGAGAACACCGCGCAGGGCTTCCAACTGAAATCAGCCGGGCTGGTGCGCACGGCGCGCAAACTGGCCGCCGGAGAGGTCTTTGTTCCCGGCGCGATCTGGAAGGGGCATTGACCTCGGCCCATTTCGGTATACAATGGTATACAATAAAAGAGGGCGGCGAGAATGATGGAAGACTACGAAGAATGTCTGGCGATTGCCCGGTCGGAGCTGACCCTGGCGCGCCAAAGCCTGAACGCTGAGATCGCAAACTATCCGACCCCGATTTCCGGGTGTGACGCACAGTTCAATCACCTTCTGGCGGCGCGCGAAAAGGTGCGCCGCACCTTGCAAACGCTGGATGATGCCGTTTTCGTGCCTACGCCGCGCTCACCAACGCCGAATGCCGGTGTCGAAAGCCGATGAAGGTTCATATCCTCGACGATTGGTTCGACACGCTGCGCGGGCTGGCGTGTTTCTCGATGCTGGATGGTCACGACGTCACGGTCTGGACCGATCATCAGCCTGACCCCACCGCCCTTGCCGCGCGCGTGCAGGAGGCCGAGGCGCTGGTGCTGTTCCGCGAACGCACCCCCATCGGCGCGGACCTGCTTGCGCTATTGCCAAAGCTCAAGCTGATCTCGCAGCGCAGTGTCTATCCGCATATCGACGTGGAGGCCTGCAGCGCGCACAACGTATTGCTCTGCTCGAACATGCACGGCGGTGCGCCATCCTATGCGGCGGCGGAACATACGCTGGCGCTGATCCTTGCCAGCTATCGCCAGATCCCGCAGCAGGCGGCCTCGCTCAGGGCCGGAAACTGGCAGTCGGGCGTCGGGCGCACCCTGCGCGGCCGCACCCTTGGTCTTTACGGCTATGGCCGGATTGCCGGTGCCGTAGCGGGTTACGCCAAGGCACTGGGCATGAAGGTGCAATGGTGGGCCTCTGACGCGGGCCGTGCGCGGGCCGCACAAGACGGGGAGACTGTCGCCCCCTCCCGCGAGGCCTTCTTTGCCTCCTCCGATATCGTGAGCGTTCACGTCCGCCTGAAACCGGAGACGCGCGGGATCATCACCGCTGCGGATCTGGCCGCAATGCAGCCAAGGGCGCTTTTCGTGAATACCTCGCGTTCGGGGCTGGTCGGCAAGGGTGTGCTGGAGGCCGAGATTGCAAGGGGCCGGATTCACGCGGCGGTCGACGTCTTTGATCACGAACCGCTGACGGATGTCTCTGACCCGCTTCTCACCCATCCCAACGTCCTGGCGACGCCCCATATCGGCTATGTGACCGAGGACGAATTCAATCTGCAGTTCACGGATATCTTCGAGCAGATCAACGCCTACGCCACTGGTGCGCCGATCCATATGATCAACGAAGCGGTCTGGACCGGGCGCTGACTCCGGGGTTTCAGCTGGCGGCGACCACAAACCCATCGGCAATCGCGCGCGCGACAAAATCGTCCAGCGCGCTGATCAACGGGTGGTCCGCGCGTGGCAGAACCATCGCCTGCCGCACCGAAGTCAGCACGCCCGGCAGAATCCGCACCGCCGGATCATCGCCGAAAAAGCCCGCCAGCGATTCACGGACCCCGGCAACCGCATCGCAGCGCCCCGCGCGGAATTCGGCAAAGCTTTCGGGCGGGGTGCCGGAGCGTTCCAGCGTGGCATGCTGCAGCGATTTGGTCAGATGCATGTCATAGGCTGAGCCGGTGGAGGTCAGCACGCGCAGCCCTGCCCGGTCCACATCGCCGACATCTGTCAGGTCCGAAGAGGCACGCACCGCAAAGGTGGCCTCGATCACGATATAGGGCCGGGTGAATGCGATCTTTCTGGCCCGTTTCTCATCAATGGCAAGAAACCCCACATCCCATTTGTCATGCTCCGCATCGTCAAAGACCTTTCCCGCGCCGTCGTAGATCACCGGCACCATCTGCGCGCCGATCTCTGTCGCGAGGCGTCGCGCCAGTGCCGGGCTGATCCCGTTCAGGATGTCTCCGTCCTGTTGCACCAGCGCCCGATTGCCCGTGTTGATCGCGACCCGCAAACGGGTGTCGCGCGCGAGAGTGTCCAGGGTTGCAGTCATCTTTGAAGGTTCCTTTGCGTCATGGGTCGGTCGCCGTGGTCTTGAACAGTCGCGCGAAAAGCGGCGCGCCGATGATGACAACAAATATGCGTAACACATGATGCGCCACCACAAAGGCCATATCGGCACCAACGATCAGGGCCAGCACCGTCAGTTCGGCCTGCCCGCCGGGGGCGAAGGCGAGGATGGTCTCCATCGCGGGGGCGAGGCCCAGCAGATGAATGGTCTCGGCCATGATGATGGTCAGAATGATCAACACGACACAAAAGCCGAGCGCCGCCGTGACAGACGTCCGGATCTCGGCCATGGTCACGCCGCCGTATTTGGTGCCGACCCCCATGCCGATGAAGAACTGTGCCGCCCATACCGCCTCTGCCGGGGGGCGGTGCTGCAGCAAGCCTGTCAGGGCGCAGCCCGCAGCCAGGATCAGCGGCCCCAGGATAGATGCCCCGAACATGCCCGCCCGCTTCGCGACCTGCCAGCCGACAAGGCCGCAAAAGACCATCAGGGCCAGCTGCGGCAGGGGAATCGAGGCCGCAGGCTGGCCCGGCGGATTGCTGAGATCCGCATCCCAGGCCCATCTCAGCAGGAAGGGCAGGACAACCACGATGACCATGACCCGGGTCGCATGGATCAGCGAGAGAGCGCGGACATCTGCGCCTGCTTCTTCTCCGAACAGAACCATGTCCTGAAATCCGCCCGGCATGGCGCTGTAATAGCTGGTCGGAAAATCATATCCCCAGAGCCGTTGAAAATACGGCACGCCAACCGCCCCGATGGCAAGTACCATCACCGGGATCAGCACCAGTGTCGGCCACATCGCCCCCATGGATACCAGCAAAGAGACCGTGAAGGTCGCCCCGACAGCAACGCCCAGAATGGTGCGCATGCCATCGCCCAGCATCTTGTTGCCGCGCATCGGCACCCCGGCGAGCGAGGCGATCAGGCAGGCCAGAATCGGCCCCAGCAGCCAGGGCAGGGGCAGGCCCAGAAGGTGAAAGGCGGCAACGCCACTGGCCGCCACGCCAAGTGCGGTGATGAAGCGGATCATGCGCCCTGTGCCTTCAGCCTGTGGCGCAGCGAGGTTTCCAGGTGGAGTGCGGCGGCAGTCCCGGCGGCCTTGGCATCACCGCTCCGGATTGCCTCGATGATGTCACCGTGCTGCTGGCAGACCGTTTTGATCCGCGCTTCATCTTCCAGCGTTGTGGGCCCCAGCAGCATCAGGGCATTGTTCAGCGCCTGGGCCGAGGTCAGCAGGAACCGGTTTCGCGCCGCAAGGCAGATACACCGGTGGAAATCCTGATTGATCGCGGAGGCTGTGCGCGCATCGTCACGCGCCGCGAAGATCCGGTCGTTCATATCCACCATCGTGTCGATCTCTGCCGGGCTGGCGTGTTTGGCCGCCATCTCTGCCGCCGTGCGTTCCAGCACCACGCGCATTTCGTAAAGTTCCACGATCTCGGGGTGCGTCAGGGTGCGGATGACGGCACCGATCCGCGCACGGTGCTCGACGATCCCGTCACTCTCCAGCTTGCGCAGCGCTTCCCTCACGGGTGTGCGCGACAGCGCCAGACGTTCGGCAACTTCCACTTCGCGCAGCCGGTCGCCGGGTTGATAGGTCCCCGACCGGATCGCGGCGTGGAGCTGCTGATAGGCTGCCTCGCCCTGGGACAGCCCTTGCGTTTCAACTTTCTGCACGGTATTGCCTTATATTGTATCCACGTGGATACAATGCAGTTATTCGAGGTCAGATTCAATGCCGAAATCAATTATCGTCGTCGGAACAGGAAACGCCGCATTATGCGCCGCCATTGCCGCCCTGGAAAAAGGCGCGCAGGTTCTTTTGCTGGAAAAGGCGGACGAGGCGCTGGCAGGCGGCAACACCAAGTATACTGCCGGTGCCATGCGCTTTGCCTATCAGGGCAAGGAGGATCTGATGCCGCTTCTGCGCGATCCCGGGGATCCGCGTCTGGATGTCACGGATTTCGGCAGCTACACGGTTGAAAAATTCAGCGAGGATCTGCTGGGCTTCAACGATGGCCGTCCCCTCTCCCCCGAGCAGCAGAGCCTGGTCACCACATCGGGCGAGACGATGAAATGGCTGGCGACACATGATGTCACCTTCGAGCCGATCTACAGCCGCCAGAGCTTTGAAAAGGACGGGCGGCATGTGTTCTGGGGCGGTCTGACCCTGGCTGCCCGGAATGAAGGCGTTGGCCTGTTTGATATGGAACTGGCGGCGGTGCGCCGTCTGGGGGGCAAGGTCCGCTTTGACAGTGCCGTAACCGGGTTGCTTCGGGAGGGCGACCGTGTCACCGGCGTGAAAGTCGGTGAGGAAGAGATACGGGCCGATGCCGTCATCCTCGCCTCGGGCGGGTTCGAGGCCAGCGAGGAGCTGCGCGTGCGCCACATGGGGCCGAACTGGAAAGCGGCCAAGGTGCGCGGCACGCCGCATAACACCGGCGACGGGCTGACCCTGGCGATGGAGGCGGGTGCCGTGGCCTATGGTCTTTACAGCAGCGGGCACGCAACCCCGATGGACCTGCATATGGCCGATTTCGGCAACCTCGACCTGCCGCCAGGCGAGCGCAAGAACTACCGCAAAATCTGCTATTTCCTGGGGGTCATGGTGAACGCCGTGGGCGACCGTTTCGTCGACGAAGGCGCGAATTTCCGCAATTATACATACGCGCAATACGGTGCCGCGATCCTTGACCAGCCGGGGCAATTCGCCTGGCAGGTGTTCGACAGCAAGGTGTTCGATCTGCTTTACGCCGAATACCGCTTCGACGACGCGCATTTCGCTGAGGCCGATACGCTGGAGGATCTGGCCGCACAGATGACCGGCGTCGACGGCGCAGGCGCGCTGGAGACCCTGCAAAGCTACAATGCGGCGGTCGATGAAACCCGGCCATTCGATCCGACCAGGCTTGACGGCAAGGGCACCCCTGCCCTCACCTTGCCCAAATCGCATTGGGCCCAGAAGATCGACACCCCGCCCTTCCGCGCCTATCCGGTGACGGGCGGGATCACCTTTACCTATGGCGGGTTGAAGGTGAACGAAGACGGCAATGTGATGCGCCAAGACGCAACGCCGATTGCGGGTCTCTACGCCTGTGGCGAGCTTGTCGGCGGTGTCTTCTTTGCAGGCTACCCCGGCGGTTCGGGCCTGACCTCAGGCGCTGTTTTCGGCCGTCGCGCAGGCTATGGCGCTGCGCTGTCCTGAGGTTTGCCCAACATCAACGGCACAGATGATGGCCCGGCGCCTGCGGCTTGTTCCGGGCTTTGTTTGCCACTGATCGACGGTTGTTCCGTCCGCCCGCAGACTATCTGTCAACCCGACCTTCGCGGACCAGATGCGCGATAACGGTTGAGACACGGGCGGGCAGCGCTGCCGCTTTTCCGAGGTAGACGACATGAAATTCCTCCCGGGCGACGGGTGCTTCGGGCACAAGCTGCAGGCGGCCGGTCGCGAGTTCTTCCCTGACAATGAACCGGCCCACGCGGGCCGTGCCGTTGCCATGCAGCGCCAGTGCCGCCAGGGTGTTGCCGTCGGTTGCCCTCAGCCGTGATGCCGCCTCGCGCCAGATCGGGTCGCGGCGGGCGTAGGCAAATCCGATGGGGTCGTCAGGGCCACCGGCGGCCCTGACGGTTATCACCTCGCTGACGCCAAGGGATTGCGCCCGCATTGTCGAATCCGGCAGCGGCCCGGCCCTTACCCCCAGATCGACCGGCTGACCGCCCATGTCGATCAGACCGTCCCCGATCAGCAACTCGATCTCCAGGTCCGGGTACTGGCGCAGCAAGGCAGGCAGGATCGGCGCAAGGATGTGGTTGGCATAGGCGGCACTGGTGGCGATACGGACAATGCCCGCGACCGGGCCGCAGCCGACCTCGCGCTCGGCCTGATCAAGGGCTGCAAGGATGCCGCGGGCGGATCGCGCAAAGGCTGTCCCCTCGTCGGTGATTGTGATGCTGCGCGTGGTGCGCCGCATCAATGTGACGCCAAGCCGCTGTTCCAGCCGGGTCATCATCTTGGACACCGCAGAGGGCGTCATGCGGCGCGCCAGTGCAGCGGCAGAAAAGCTGCCCTCGTCAACGACGGCAAGGAAGACATCCATTTCCTGCAGGCGATTGGTATCTCGCATCGGCACAACCTGTGAATTCACGGCACAGGTATTGTTATGCTTTGACGTATTAATTCACAAGGCAGGCACTGCCAGTTTCTCCTTGAGCCAGGACGTTCATCACAAGGAGACTGCCAGATGGCCTTTTCAACACAGGTGGAGCAGGCGGAGACACCCGCGCGCCTGCTGCCGCTCATCGCGCTCGGGATCGGGGCCTTCGGGATCGGGCTTACGGAATTCATCATCATGGGCCTGCTGCCGCAGGTGGCGGGCGATCTCGGCGTCGGCCTGCCGTCTGCCGGGCTGCTGATCACGGGCTATGCGCTTGGCGTGACCATCGGCGGGCCGGTTCTGGCGATTGCCGCCAGCCGTCTGCCGCATCGGGCGGTTCTGGTGCTGGTGATGGCAATCTTTACTGCCGGGAACCTGCTCTGCGCCCTCGCCCCGGGTTTCGGGCTGGTGCTGGCGGCACGGGTGATCACCGGCTTCGCCCATGGCACGTTTTTCGGCACCGGGTCGGTCGTGGCACAGGCCATCGTGCCGCCGCATCGCAAGGCCTCGGCGATTGCCACGGTGTTCACCGGGCTGACCCTGGCCACCGTTCTGGGCCTGCCCTTCGGCACCTGGCTGGGTCAGATCTTTGGCTGGCGCGCCACCTTCTGGGCGGTTGCGGGCATCGGTGCGCTGGCCCTTGCCGCCATTGCCCTCTTCGTGCCGCAGACCGATGCGGGCACACCGCTGAAGCTGCGGCAGCTGGCGCTGTTCCTGCGGCCCGCGCCGCGGCGGGCGCTGACGATGACGGCGCTGGGATATGCCGGGGTGTTCATGGTCTTCACCTATATCACCCCGCTGCTGACCGAGGTGGCCGACGTGCCGGAGCGGCACGTGGCGCTTTACCTGTTGCTCTTTGGACTGGGGATTGTCGGCGGCAATGTCGCGGGCGGGAGGCTTGCCGACCGCTGGCCCGGCGCCTCGGTGCCGGTGGTGCTGGCGGGGCTTGCTGCGGGGCTTTTCATCCTGCGCGTCGCGCTTGCCCTGCCGGTCCTGGCGGCCCCGGCGATGCTGCTTCTCGGCATGCTGGCCTTTGCCACCCTTGCCCCGCTTCAGAACCACATGATGGCCCGCAGCCCCGCCGGGGCCGACACGCTCGGCGCCACATTGAACATTTCCGCCTTCAACCTCGGCAATGCCATCGGTGCATGGCTTGGCGGTCTTGCCCTCACGACAGGCTTCGTCCTGTCCTCCCTGCCGCCCCTCGCGGCGCTGTTGCCCCTGGCCGCCCTGGCGCTGGCCTTCCTCCCCGAAAGGACCTGACATGCGAACTTTTTCCCAAGCAACCGCAACCCTGCTGACTATGAGCCTCGCGGCCCCCGCGCTTGCCGAAATCTGGACCCCGGCCTGGATGGCCAGCCCGCAAGCGGTCTGGAGCGATACTTCCGTCTTTGATACCGGCCTGCCGGACGGCATTGCCGGTGTGACGATCCGCCAGCCGCTGACGCTTGGCTATGGGGCGGAGCATCTGCGGCTGGTGTTGTCGAACCTGCATGGCACGCAGCCCCTTCCGATCGACGCCGTAAGCCTGGCGCAGAGCGCCGGTGCGGCCAGGGTTGATGCACCGCAACCCGTTCTCTTTGGCGGCAAGCCCGGCACATTCATCGCGCCGGGGGCAACATTCGTCTCGGACCCGGTACATTTTCCAGCCGAGGCCGGGGCCCGGGTCGCCGTCACATTGACCTTTGGACCGGGGGCCGTGGCCGAGGATTTTCACTGGGACGCCCGCGAGACGAGTTATCTGGTCGATGCCGACCGCCGTGACCCGGCGGTCCTGAGCGAGATCCCGGCGCGGCTGACCCTGAGCACGGTGCTGTCGGACCGGCCCGCGCGACAGGTGGTCGTGGCGATGGGGGATTCAATCACCGATGGCAACGGCGCGCCGATGGATGCCATGGCACGCTGGCCCGATTTCCTCGCCCGCGACCTCTCGGCCAGAGGGATTGCCGTGGTGAATGCCGGGATCTCGGGCGGGCGGCTGCTGAGCGACGGCATGGGGCGCAGCGTGCTGGCACGGCTTGAAAGCGACGCGCTGGCGGTGCCCGGGGCCGATACGCTGGTGCTGCTGATCGGCACCAATGATATCGCCTGGCCCGGCACGCCATTCGCGCCCGAAGAGCCGCCGATGCGCTTTGACCGCCTTCAGGCCGGGCTGTTGCAGGTCGCGGCCCGCGTCCAGGCGCAGGGCATGCGCCTGATCCTCGGCACCGTCCCGCCCTTTGACGGCGCGCTGCCGGGCACGCCGATGGAAGCGAGCTACTGGAGCCCCGAAAAGGACGCCCTGCGCCGCGCGTTGAACGACTGGCTGCGCGCTGCCGATTTTCACGATGGCCTTGTGGATTTCGACCAACTGCTTGCCGACAGGGATGACGACATGCGCCTGAACCCGGCCCATGACAGCGGCGATCACCTGCATCCTGGGGCGGAGGGCAACCGGGCCATGGCCGACGCCGTGGCAGAGACACTTTTGAAAGGACTGGACCAATGAAGATTGATCTTGGCGGCAAGACCGCCCTCGTTACCGGCTCGACCAAGGGCATCGGGAAAGCCACGGCAAAGGCGCTGGCACAGGCCGGGGCCGACGTCATCCTGCATGGCCGGAACCCGGAGGAGGTCGCCGGGCTGGCAGCGGCGCTCGGCACAGGTGGCATCGCCGCCGATCTGGGCACGGCGCAGGGCTGTGCCGAACTGGCGGCAGCGGCCGGAGACATCGATATCCTCGTCAACAATGCCGGGATCTTTGTGCCATGTGACTTTTTCGAAACCGATGACGCGGAATGGGACCGGCACTGGCAGGTCAATGTGATGAGCGCCATGCGCATCAGCCGTGCCCTGGCCCCTTCCATGGTCGCAAAGGGCTGGGGGCGGGTCGTCATGCTCGGCTCGGAATCCGCCTTTAACATTCCGGCCGAGATGATCCACTACGGCGTGAGCAAGACGGCTGACGTGGCGCTGGCGCGCGGTCTGGCCAAACGCCTTGCCGGAACTGGCGTCACGGTGAATTCGGTCCTGCCCGGCCCGACACTGAGCGACGGGCTGCGCGACATGCTGGCCGAACGCGTGGCGCAAACCGGCCGTACCATCGAAGAGGTCGCTGCCGATTTCACGATGGAGGCCCGGCCAGGTTCGATCATCCGCCGCGCGGCCAGCGTGGAAGAGGTCGCACATATGATCGTCTACGCCTGTGCCCCACAGGCCTCGGCCACCACCGGTGCCAGCCTTAGGGTTGACGGCGGGGTGGTTGAAACGCTGTAGCGCCCCTGCCCCGGTGATTGGATGTCTGCGCGACAGGCCGAGACACCAGCATCCACGCCGCGACACGCGTTTCCCGGCGGCAGGGCATTCACGATGCCCTGCCCCGCGCCACCCTCGCACTGTCCGCAAAACGCGCCATCGAAATGGCAACACCAGAGCGAAAGCAGGTCAGGGACGCGAAAGGTTGGTCTGCACTCAAGGCAGCGGAACGTGCAACACGTACCGGAAGAGCGCGAAGAAAGCGATGATGACCGCCGCGCCGCTTCCCGCGTAAAGCGCCGCTGTCATTACCGTCCACCGGTCATGCATTGCCGCGATGAGCCCGCCGGTAAAGGCAATCGCGCCGCTGGCAAGAAAACCGATATGCGGGATGGCGAGGCTTCCCGCGAACATGGCCAGGATCAGCAGAACCCGCCGCCACCAGGTGCCGGTGCCGAAACCGCCGCTTTCGCGCGGATGCAGGAAGCGGGTGACGAGGGACAGCCCCGCCGTCAGGATCATCAGGATTGCGACGGTGCGTGGAAAGACCTGGCTGTCGCGGTCGTAATACCCCGTGGTGTCGTAAAGTGCGACGATCCCCATGATCACGAAGAGTGCGGAAATCACCAGCGATCCCACATGGCCTTCCGGCTGGCGTTGCTGGTCCGGCATCAGCTTTGCTCCTGTGGTTTTTTACGCTGCCGCCACGCCGTGTAGAGCGGCAGGAACAGGCTGAGCAGCGTGAAGGCGATGATCCCCTGCGAGATCGACCGCCCGAAGAACATGCCAAAGAGGTTGCCGGTGGCAGACCCGATGGTCCAGCCCTGCACGAAGCCCTGTTCGGCGATGGGGCCAAGGATCAGGCCCAGCACGATGGGCGAGGCTGCAAAGCCGAAGCGCCCCACGACCCAGCCGAAGACGCCGAGGCCCAGCATCAGGATCACATCCGTGACGCTGTTGCGGATGGAGAAGGTGCCGATGATCGTCATGAACCCCACCGTCGGCACGAGGACAGCCTTGGGAATGTTCACGATCGACTTGTAGGCATAGCGTCCGATCAGCAGGCCCGCGGGCAGCATCAGGACGGTTGCAATCAGCAGCCCGTAGATGAAGGTATAGACGATGGAGCCGCTTTGGCTGAACATCGTGGGGCCGGTGCGCACGCCCTGCACAAGCAGCGCGCCCAGCACGATGGCATCGGGCGGCGTGCCGGGAATGCCCAGCACCAGCGTCGGGATGAAACCACCGCCCACGGTCGCGTTGTTGGCGGATTCCGTGGCAAGGATGCCGTCAGGCTCGCCCTGCCCGAACTTCTGGTCGGGCCTGGCGGTGCGCTTGGCCTCGGAATAGGCGACAAGACCTGCGACCGAGCCACCTGCGCCGGGCAGAATGCCGATCAGCGTGCCGATGACGGACGATCTGATCAGGTTGAACTTGGAGCGCGCGGCGATGCGGAACGCCTCTCCGATGCGGACGGAACGCACGTCTTCCTCGACCTTGAGGTGCCGGTCCGGCGTCGCCACAAGGTCGATCAGCACGGGGATACAGTATAGCCCGATCAGCGCGCCGATCACGCCAAAGCCGCCGACCAGCATCTGGCTGCCGAAGGTCAGGCGGATATCGGCAGAAACCTCCGCCACGCCAACGGTGGAAAGCAGCATGCCGAAAGCGCCCCCCGCCAGCCCCTTCATCAGGTTGCCTGTGGACAGGGATGCAATCAGCGACAGGCCGAAGATCGACAGCCAGAAATACTCGATCGGCCCGAAGGCCAGCGCCACCTTGGACAGGGGCGGCGCCAGAAGCAGCAGCGCGAAGGCCCCCACGAGCCCGCCGACAACGGAGGCAAAGCAGGCAAGGGCGACCGCAAGGTCGCCGTCGCCGCGTTTCGCCATCGGATAGCCGTCAAAGGTGGTGGCGATGGCCGAGGGCGTGCCGGGCGTGTTCAGCAGGATCGCCGCATAGGCCCCGCCATAGATCGCCCCGGTATAGATCGCGCCCAGCAGGATCAGCGCCGAGGCGGGATCCATGCTGAAGGTGATCGGCACCAGCACGGCCAGCGCCATCGTTGCGGTAAGGCCCGGGATCGAGCCGACAATCGTGCCCGCCACGACACCGAACAACGCCAGAACCAGGTTGAACGGTGTCAGGGCGGACAGGAAATGACCGAATTCCATGATCTGGGGCCTATGCGCGGATCAGCTTATTCGATCAACCCTGCCTCGCGGGCGTCGTTGAGGTATTCCTCGCTGCGCGCGGCCATGAAATCCTCCATGCCAGCGGCCTCCACATCCAGCATCGCAAAGCCGTTATCCAGCATCTGCTGACGGAAAGCGGGATCATTATTGATCTCGGCGATCATGTCGGACCACATGCCTGTGACCTCGTCGCTGGCCGATTTCGGCAGCGCGATGCCGCGATAGGCGCCGCCCACCATGTCATAGCCCAGCTCCTTGAAGGTCGGAACATCGGGGAACAGCGGATGACGCTCCTCCATCGCGACGGCCAGCATGCGCACCTCTTCGCCCTGGGTCGCGGCCACGGTGGAATAGCCCCACTCGGCCTTCACCTGGTTGCCCAGAAGTGCTGTGACAGCCGCCCCGGTGCCCTTGAACGGCACATAGGTCGTCTGGATATCGGCCATCTTGTCGAACTTGATATGTGCAAGGTGGTTGGCCGTGGCCTTGCCCGAGCCGGAGATGGTGACCTGCGCCGGGTTCGCCTTGGCATCCTCGACCAGATCTTCCAGCGTCATATAGGGGCTGTCGGCGCGCACGATGATCGCATCCGGTGTGAAGTGGAACATGTGAAAGACCTTCAGGTCCTCGGTCTTGAAGCCGACATCCTTCTGCGCCGGCTTGATGATGATATGGGGCAGGTTCACGCCCATGATCGTCTGGCCGTCATCGCTCAGCCCGTTCAGCGTGGCCCAGGCCACCGCGCCGCCGCCGCCGGGCTGGTAGGAGATCACCAGGTCCTGGCCGAACTTGTCCTTGAAGAAAGGTTGCTGGAACCGGGCGGAAATATCGGATTCGCCCCCCGGTCCGAATGGAATGATGTAATTGACCGGCCCGTTGAGTTCGGCCGCGCTGGCACCACTTGCCAGCGATGCGGTCACGGCAAGGGCTGCGCCCATCTTCAGAAATGTTCTTTTCAGCATGTGTTCCTCCCAGAGCTGCTTGCTATCGGCGTTTGCGCCGTCTTGATTACGCGTTGGCCTCCTTCAACGCGTTCATGAACCGGTCGCGGATCACGACCGGATCGGTCGTGATGACCGATACGGGTATGTTCCCGCTTTCGCATTTGCACACGATGATGGTCATCCTGTCGCTGGCCAGCGCGGCTTTCATGACGTCTGCACATTCCTCGGCCTGACATTCGATGACGTTCTCGCAGCCGCAGGCCTCGGCCACCTTGGCCAGCGAGGTTTTCATGCCCGCATAGGTCGGCTGATCCCCGGTGGAGCCGTAGCTGCCATTGTCGATGATCAGCAGGATGAAATTGTCGGCCACGTTATTGGCGATGGTCGGCAGCGTCCCGAAGTTGGTCAGCACAGAGCCGTCACCGTCTATCGAGATCACCTTTTTCGATTGCGCCAGCGCCACGCCCAGTCCGATGGAAGAGGCAAGGCCCATCGTGCCCAGCATGTAGAAGTTCGTGGGCTGGTCATCCAGCATGTGCAGTTCCTGGCTGGGCAGACCGATGTTGCAGACCACGAAATGGTTGGAAATCACCGGGACCAGCGTGCGCAGGACGTCAGATCGGATCATGTCAGTACCCTTTCCAGAAAGTGGCATCCGTCAGGATCGCGACCGGCTTGTTGCACATGAAGGTGTATTGCAAAATCTTGTCCAGCTCCTCCGCGTCGGATTCATGATGGAAATGATAGGTCGGGATGTGAAGCTGATTGAGCAGCGCCTTGGTATGCACGGCCATTTCGACCTGGCAGGCCACCGGCTCCCCCAGTTCGCCGCGATAGGAAATCAGCATGGGCAGCGGCATCCGGTAGAACTGGGTCAGCGTGACCAGCGTGTTCACCGTCACACCCAGGGCGGTGTTCTGCATGATGATCGCGGCGCGTTTGCCCCCCATGAAGGCACCGGCGCAGATGCCGATCCCCTCGTCTTCCTTGTTGGCGGGAATGTGATAGATGTCTTCGGACCGGTCCACCTCGGCGATCACCCCTGCAAGCTGCTTGCAGGGAACTGTCGTCACCAGTTTCACGTCATTCTTGACCAGATCGGCGACGATCTTTGCGTCGATGCTCAAGTGCAGGCCTCCCCCTGGATAGGTTCATACTTCCCGATCTTGCGCGATAAGAGAACCTTTAACAAACCAACATTCTTTTCCCATTTGTAAATTAATGCTTTAGTAAATCTTCTGTTCAAACGTTTCGGGAAAGCTGCGCAAGTGTCCATCGTCCTGTTCAAAACCCTGATCGCCGTCGCCGAAGAAGGTAGTTTCAACGCGGCGGCGGACCGCGTCTGCGTCACCCATGCGGCAGTCGGCCAGCAGATGAAGCGGCTGGAAGAGACCCTTGGCGTCGCCCTGTTCGACCGGTCGCAGAAATCGCCACGCCTGAACCAGCTGGGCCGCGCGATGGTGCCCAAGGCCAAGGAGGTCGTCGCCGCCTATGAGACGATTCTCGATGACCTGACGGGTGACCCGCGCCTGATCGGGGACATGGTGCTGGGGGCGGTGCCATCCACGCTGCGCGGGCTTGTGCCCAAGGCGATGAAGGGGCTGATCGGGCAATATCCCGACCTGCGCATCCGGGTTGTGCCGGGGTTAAGCCCTGCCCTGCAGGAGATGGTGGAGAACGGAACCGTCGATGCCGCGCTGGTGAGCGAACCGAACCGAACCCCCGCAACGATGACATGGACCCCTTTCGTGGCCGAGAAACTGGTGCTTCTGACCTCGGTCGAGGTGACAGAAACCGATCCCGTGCGCATCCTCGAAACCAAACCTTTCATCCGCCACAGCGCACTCTCGGCCATCGGGATCATGGCGGAAGACTGGCTGGCCCGCCGCAAGCTGAAAGTGCGCGACATGATGGAGATGAGCTCGCTCGATACCATCGCGAGCATGGTGGCGCATGATCTGGGCGTCTCCATCGGGCCGGATTTCTGCGTGCCGGACCCGATCTTTGGCAGCCTGCGCAAACTGGCGCTGGGGCCCACGGCCCCGTCGCGGACCCTGGGGATCCTGAGTCGCGCCGATTGCTCGAAATACCGACTGGTGGCGCGGTTCCTGGAGGAACTGATCGGGACGGTCGAGGCCGCTGGCGGGCGGCCGTTTCCTAAAGAGATGGCTTAGATAATCGCAAATTATCTTGCCTTGCTAAAGATCGCTTTTGCCACAGAATGTGCCGGTACCACGATCCAGAAGACAGGAGTACCGGGCAGTTGGTGGCACTGAAAACGCCGGAAGACAGAATTTTGAATGAAATCAGTGGCATCGTCGGCGATGCCGCCTGCAGGTCCGGGGCGGATGCCGCGCGCTACTTCGAAGACCCGCGCGGCAGCTTCACCGGCAGGGATTGCCTTGTTGTCCTGCCCGAGACGACGGCGCAGGTGTCACAGATCGTCCGGCTGTGCAACACAAACGGCATCGCGATCATCCCCTATGGCGGCGGCACGGGCGTGGTGGCCGGGCAGCTTTCGCTCGACAGCAACGATGCCATCATCCTGTCGCTGGAGCGGATGAACCGGGTGCGCAGTGTCTCGCCGGACGATTTCGTGATGGTGGCCGAGGCGGGCTGCGTGCTGGAAAACATCCATGCAGAGGCTGAGCGGCACGACCTGATGTTCCCGCTCAGCATGGCGTCAAAGGGCAGTTGCACCATCGGCGGCAACCTGGCCACCAACGCAGGCGGGATACAGGTGCTGCGCCACGGCAATGCCCGCGATCTCTGCCTGGGGATCGAGGCGGTGATGCCCTCCGGCGAGGTGCTGGAAGAATTGAGCCCACTGCGCAAGAACAACACGGGATATGACCTGCGGCACCTGCTGATCGGCAGCGAGGGCACCCTGGGCATCATCACCGCCGCCAGCCTGATGCTGAAGCCGCGTGACCCGGAAGCCGTGACCGCCTTTTGCGCCATCACCTCACCGGCGGATGCCCTGCGGACATTGCGCGCCCTGCGCCGGGCCATCGGCAACCGCATGAACGGCATGGAACTGATGAGCGGGTTCGGTGTGGAGCTTGTGTGCAGGCATTTCCCGTCACTGAGGAAACCCTTCGCCGGTGACCATGATTGGTATCTGCTGATCGACACCGCAGGCAACCGGGGCCTGCGTGATGAAACCGAGGCGGCGCTGGCGGAATGTATCGAGCAGGGCTTTGTCATCGACGTGGTGATGGCCGAATCCGAGGCGCAGCGCGACGCGCTCTGGACACTGCGCGAACATACGCCCGAGGCCAACCACAGGACCGGCGCCTTCTGCAGCAGCGATACCGCCGTGCCGATCGGCCAGATCGACGCCTTCGTGTCCCGGACCCATGCGGCGGTCACCGCCGTGCATCAGGGACTGCGCACAAACAGCTATGGCCACATCGGCGATGGCAATATTCATCACAACGTCTTTCCGCCCGAGGGGATGGCCAAGTCGGATTTCCTGCAGGCCCACCCCGGCATCGCCAACCGCGTGCGCGAGGCGATCAACGAGGCGACCCTGTCGCTGGGCGGATCAATCAGCGCGGAACACGGGATCGGCCGGTTGAAACGAAATGACCTGAAGAAACACGCAAGTGCGAGCAAGATGACCGTGTTGCGCCAGATCAAACAGGCCATCGACCCCAACAACATCATGAACCCCGGCGCGCTGCTCGACTGACCCGCCGCTGCAGCGGCTGTGACGCTCGGTCCGGCATTGCCTGCATGAGCCCAAAACTGTTTTCCCTCAACGCAGATTGTTACGCTGGAGCAGTTTGGCCCCCTGAAACCTCATAAAGATTAACTTTTGTCAGGCCGCCATAATCTCCTGATCGCTGCCTGTGCGAGAGGAGATCGAGAGCAGGCCAAGGGAACGGCCTGCGTGAAAGACGGCGCTATGGCTGGGGGGCAAGCCGGAACAGGGAAAGAAACGCGGCTGCCGCCTCGATATCCCCCTCTGTCGTGACCATACCCTGAGACATCAGCTGCGACAGCGGATGTGTGCCATAGACAGCGACAGCCAAGCTGTTGCCGGTGCCGCGCAATAGAAATGGCGTGTCAGGATTGCGCACCGCTGTTGTGTGCAGCACGCCATCTGCCAGCCGCATCTCAAAGCTCTCGCTGCCGAAATCGAACCCCGCAACAAAGGCCTTTCCCGGGGTCAGGTCGCGCTGAAGATTGACGCCCATGGAAATCATCAAGGCAGAGGGGCTGATGAAACGCGTGGGGTCGTGGCCCGGAACAGTGAGCGACCAGCGGCACAGCGCCTCAAGCACCGGCAGCAGGCCGCGCCCCATATCTGTCAGTGCGTAAATCCCCAGACGGTCGTCATGGTCGATTACCTGCGCCTGCGCAAGCTGCGCCAGACGGCCTGTCAGAACGCTGGCCGTCACCCCCGGCAGGCCGGCGCGGATCATCTGGAACCGCTTTGGGGCGAACAGCAGCTCGCGCACCACCAGCAAGGCCCAGCGGTCTCCGATCAGGTTCAGCGCATGGGCCGCAAGGCAACCTTCATCATAGCGGGGGCGGAGTGTTTTTGCCGGTTCAGTCATATTTCCATATTATCAGTTGTCTTTTACTACTACATTTGTCAGCCTGAAACGGCAAGGGGAATCGCCCGCCCAAAGGCGGCGATCAAACAAAAGGCTGGGTGATATGACTTATTTTACAGGAGCAGTTGCGGCCGTGCCGACCGCCAACAAAGGCAAGTACCTGGAACATGTTCAGGCCAGTTGGCCGTTGTTCAGATCCTATGGCGCGCTGCGCATGACCGAGACCTGGGGCGTGGATGTGCCCAAGGGCAAGGTCACCGATTTTTACGGTGCCGTGGATGCCAAGCCGGATGAAACCATCGTTTTCTCCTGGATCGAATGGCCGGACAAGGCAACGGCGGATGCCTCATGGCAGAAGATGGAAGCAGACCCGGCAATGAAGGATCTGCCGGACATGCCCTTTGACGGCGGTCGCATGATCTTTGGCGGCTTTGCCCCGATCTATGAGGCGGGCCAGCGTGACGGGGCGGGATACTATCAGGGTTTTCTTCTGGCCGTCCCGGAACAGAACAAGGACACCTATACCGAGATGGCGCATGAAGGCTGGAAAATATTCGAAAAGGGCGGCGCCACCGGCATGGTCGAGGGTTGGGGCGTGGATGTTCCCCGTGGCAAGGTCACGGATTTCTACCGCGCCACAAAGGCCGAAGACGGCGAGATCCCGGTCTTTAGCTGGAGCATCTGGCCCGACCGCGCCACCTGCGATGCTGCCGCCAAGGCGATGGAGGCCGAGATGGATGACATCGACATGTCGAAGATGCCCTTTGACGGGATGCGGATGATGTGGGCTGGGTTTGAACCCATGTTCGATTCCGCGTCCCGGGCCTGATGGCAACGCACCTCGGAAGGAGCAGGATCAGTGGATATTGCAAAGAACACCATCTGCCTTTGGTATGAAAGCGAAGCGGAAGAGGCGGCGCGTTTCTACGCCGGGGTCTTTCCCGACAGTGCGGTCACCGGCGTGTTTCACGCGCCGGCGGATTACCCCTCGGGCAAGGCGGGCGACGTGCTGACGGTCACCTTCACCGTGCTGGGCATTCCCTGCGTTGGCCTGAACGGCGGCACCACCTTTAGCCATAGCGAGGCCTTCTCCTTTCAGGTTGCGACCGAGGATCAGGCCGAAACCGACCGCTATTGGGATGCGATCATCGGCAATGGCGGCACGGCCAGCGTCTGCGGCTGGTGCCGCGACAGATGGGGCATCTCCTGGCAGATCACGCCCCGGATCCTGACAGAGGCATTGGCACGCGGCGGGGCAGAAGCAAAACGGGCATTCGAGGCGATGATGACAATGGGCAAAATCGACGTCGCGGCGATCGAGACGGCGCTGCGCCCGGACAGGTCAGGATGATGACCAGAATCCAGGGCAGCAAGGACTGCGGCAATTCACCAAAGAACCGCTGCGTTCAGGATGTCGCAATCGCATTGGAAACGGGGGATGCGACGCCGGAAAAATTCGCTGACGATGTCATCTGGGAGCGCGCGACGGAAACGCCCCTGGAGGGGAAAAAGAGCTTACTCAAATCCCTGGCGGCGCGCGACACGCCCGAAACCGTGACCATTGAACATGCCATTTCCCACGGCAAGGTCGGAGCGGCCAGCGGCGAGACCACCATAGACGGTGCCGCGCGCAGGTTCTGTCACGTGATCGAATTCGCTAGTGTCAAAGGCGACCGTGTCGCCGTCATCAAGAGTTACGCCTGACAGCCAAATACCCCAGGAGATTGCGATATGAGCCAGACCATCTGCCTGCAATGCCGCTGCGGGGCTGTGGAAATGGAGACCCGGGGCACGCCGATCATGAGCACGGAATGCCACTGCACGTCCTGCCGGACCGCCGCCGGGATAATGGAAAGCCTGCCAGATGCTCCGCGATTGCGCGAGGCGACCGGGGGCACGCGAACGGAAATGTTCCGCAAGGATCGCCTGCGCTGCATCAAAGGCGCCGAACAGCTGCGGGAATTTCGCCTGACGGAAAAGACCAAGACCCGGCGTGTGGTGGCGAGCTGCTGCAACACGCCGATATTCCTCGATTTCACCGAGGGGCACTGGATTGATCTTTACGGGCCACTCTGGCCCGGCGGCACGCTGCCGCCGCTTCAGATGCGGACCATGGTGGGTGACCGCGACGATCCATCCGCCCTGCCGGATGATGTGCCGAACTTCAAAACCCATTCGCTGCGCTTCTTCCTGCGCCTGATCGGTGCCTGGATCGCGATGGGCTTTGGACGCCCCAAAATCGACTATGTCGAAGGTGAGCTGAATGTCGTCCCGGGATGAGAAGATCGAGATTGGAAACATCGCCACGCCGCTTTGAAAGCTCGGATCATGGCGCTGGAAAGCGCCCAATGAAATCTTCTGCTCCTGTCCGGCGTGTTTCTGCCACATCTGCAATCTGACAAAAGCCCTCGGGCTGTGCGGATTCCTGCTTCACGATGACTTGCTGCAATGGTCCTGTATACGTGGCACGCACATTTTCTGCGGCACGCGGACTTACCGATGTCTGCCTTTGCATTGGGGCTGCATCTGTCGCGAATGCCCGCAATCCGATTTCCCGCTGATCCCGAATTGCACCACCAGACATCGCCACGGCAATCCTCTCATCCCCCGGACATGAAACCGGCCCCGGAAGTTCCCCCGAGGCCGTTTCTTCATCGTCTCAGTCAAAGTGATCCTTTGCGACAGCGTCCCGTGGCCCATGGAAATCATGCAGCCTGATCCGAGCGGCAAAAGCCTGAATTCTCGATTGAATATATACTTAAGATATGATCTATATTCTTTAGAATGCAACTTATGCCACCCTTGCGTGGGGTGTGGAGAGGACGTGCCCCATGGCCAACACTGTTTTACAAGCAGGACAAGAGATTAACATTCGAATCGATGCGCTTCAGTCGGACATCGCCCGCTACACTCGGCAGGGCGATGTGCTGACTGTTGAATTGAAAAATGGCGATACGATTGTCATCAAGGATTACTTCAAGCCTGCACAGGACGGGTCCCTGCACAGCCTGACGCTTGGCGACGATACCAATGTTGATATCGAAGGTAAGCAGGAAGAAGGGCTGAGCGAAGAAGAGCAGGCTGGCCTGGTCGCGGCAGGTTTGGCGGGCTTGGGGCTGGCAATGTCTGCCGGTGGCGGCGATAGCGACGACGGAGATGCGGACGCAGACGCCGATGCTGACGCTGATGCAGACGCGGATGCTGACGCGGACGCTGATGCAGACGCGGATGCTGACGCGGACGCCGACGCAGATGCGGACGCCGATGCTGATGCTGATGCCGATGCGGACGCCGATGCTGATGCCGACGCAGATGCGGACGCTGACGCGGATGCAGATGCGGACGCTGATGCAGATGCAGACGCTGATGCGGACGCCGATGCAGACGCGGATGCTGACGCCGATGCGGATGCAGACGCCGACGCTGATGCGGACGCTGATGCAGACGCGGATGCGGATGCTGACGCAGATGCTGATGCTGATGCGGACGCTGACGCCGATGCAGACGCTGACGCCGATGCGGATGCGGACGCCGATGCTGATGCAGACGCCGATGCAGACGCTGACGCCGATGCGGATGCGGACGCCGATGCAGACGCCGATGCGGACGCTGATGCAGACGCCGATGCGGACGCTGATGCAGACGCTGATGCTGATGCAGACGCCGATGCTGACGCAGACGCGGATGCCGATGCAGACGCGGATGCCGACGCTGACGCCGACGCCGATGCAGATAGCGAACAAGGTTTTCTTGACCCGCTTCTCTCAAACGACGGGCTCCTCGGGGGCCTGACCGGAAATGACGGGCTTCTCGGGGCCGTGACAGGCTCGGACGGTTTGCTTGGAGATCTGCTCGGTGACGACGGTGCCCTGGGTGACGTCGGCAACGATCTGTTGGGCCAGCCGGTCGTCGGTGACGGCACAATCTCCGACGAGACCGGTCTGCTGGATGGTGTTGTGGGCAACGATGGATTGCTTGGTGCCGTCACCGGAAACGATGGCGTCCTTGGGGATGTCACGGGTTCCGATGGCTTGCTTGGCGATCTGATAGGCAACGATGGTGCCTTGTCAGATCTCACCGGCGCTGATGGCCTGGTCGGTGATCTGGTGGGAACCGGGTTGCTTGGGACAACTGACGGGAATGGCGGAACCGGCGGCCTGCTGGACGGCGTGCTCGGTGACGAGGGCCTCGTTGGTGGCCTGCTCGGCGGCGACGGTGGACTTCTCGACGGCGTGATCGGTGACGAAGGCATCGTTGGCGGTCTGCTCGGCGGCGACGGCGGTCTGCTCGACGGCGTGATCGGTGACGAAGGCATCGTTGGTGGCCTGCTCGGCGGCGACGGTGGTCTGCTCGACGGCGTGATCGGTGACGAGGGTATCGTTGGTGGCCTGCTCGGCGGTGAC
>NZ_QBFD01000022.1:334167-349161 GCF_003335585.1 Sulfitobacter sp. DFL-14
ACGCACCGGACGTTGAAGATGTCCTTCCTGAGGTACAGGCGGTTGATGAGCCTGTTGCTGATGTAGCGGATGTTGTCGCGCCCGAAGTGGTCGAGGATGCTGTCGAGACAGTCGAAGACCTTGCGGATGAGGTTCTCGGGGGCGAAGGCGTCGTTGGTGACCTGCTTGGCGGTGCCGTGCCGGATGTGGCAGATGTGGTCGCGCCGGAAGTGGTTGAAGACGTTGTAGAAACTGTCGAGGATCTTGCGGTCGGTATTCTCGGCGAGGATGGCGTCGTTGGCGGCCTCTTGGGCGGTCTGCTTGGCGGTGACGCGCCGGACGTGGAAGATGTGCTTCCCGAAGTGCAAGCGGTTGATGAGCCGGTTGCGGATGTCGAGGAAGTCGTCGCGCCTGAAGTGGTCGAGGATGTCGTCGAGACGGTCGAGGATCTCGCGGATGAGCTTCTTGGAGACGAGGGCGTCGTTGGTGACCTGCTCGGGGATGCCGCGCCGGATGTGGCAGATGTGGTCGCGCCGGAAGTGGTCGAGGACGTTGTAGAGACTGTCGAGGACCTTGCGGACGGTGTTCTCGGTGGTCTGCTTGGCGGTGTCGCACCGGACGTTGAAGATGTTCTTCCCGAAGTGCAGGCGGTTGATGAGCCGGTTGCGGATGTGGCGGAAGTCGTATCGCCTGAGGTGATCGAGGATGTTGTAGAGACGGTCGAGGACCTTGCGGATGAGGTTCTTGGAGACGAGGGCGTTGTTGGTGGTCTGCTCGGCGGTGGCGGCCTGTTGGGCGGTCTGCTTGGCGGCGCTGCGCCGGACGTTGAAGATGTCCTTCCCGAAGTACAGGCGGTTGATGAGCCTGTTGCGGAGGTTGCGGAAGTCCTCTCGCCGGAAGTGGTTGAGGATGCCGCAGAGACGGTCGTGGACCTTGCGGATGAGGTTCTCGGGGACGCGGGTGTTGCGGGCGGTCTGCTTGGTGAAACGCCTGTGGCGGGCGTACTTGCGGATACGCTGCCGTCGGTCGGCGGTGTTCTGACCGGGGGGGTGATTCCCCTGCCGGTGGACAATGTCGATGAAGCACCCGCAGTGGCACCCGCCGCCGATATGGTCGAGGAAGCCGTCGAAGCGGTCGTCGAAGATCTGCCGGTTGGTGACGCCGAAGACGATGGCGGGTTCCTGGATACGCTGGTGGCCGGGATCGGCGATGAAACCCTGGATCCTGCAGGGGAAATTTTCGAGCTGGGCGGGTCGGTCCTTGACGGGCTGCTTGGCGAAACGGATGTCTTTGGTATCAATGTTGTCGAAAACGGTGCGGAAGGCGATGATCTGTTCGCGGGTCTGACCGGTGGCGCAGGGCTTTCCGGAAGCCTGATCGAGCAAGGTGTGCTGGAACTTTCCGATCCGGTCGATACCGGCGAAACCGACGATTATATCGACAACCTTCTGAACGATATTCTGGCTGGTGGCGTGAGTGACATCACCGGTGAGGAGGCCGCCTTTGACGCGCTTCTGGGCAACGACGTCGAAGTCGAGGAAGTGGGCGAAGTCGGCGAGCTTATCGGGGCCGAGGTTGGCGAACTTGCGGAGGCGACGGCGGTCGAGGACGCACTTGGCATTCTCTTCGACCAGGGCGCGGAACAAGGGCACAACTCGCCCTTTGGTGGATTGCTTGGTGGCTTGACCAACGACGACAGCGTTTAACGAGCGCGATTCAGACGGGGAGGACAGGTGGTCACCACAATTATGTGGTGGCCATATTTCGCATGAGTGTATCGTGGTAAGTATTTAGTATCGTTAATTTTTATCGATTGCCATAGAATTAACTCAATTTAGTTGCAGCGTGCAAAAGAGTACAATTACAACTTGTAAAGAACGGCCTGGAACGTTTTAAAGAAAACCACCTCTGGTTGGGTGGGAGTCCGAAATGTTTTGGATTTGAATCCGGGCGAGAGTAAGAATTTTGGAAAGGACTGGCCTTGGCAGTCGGCGTTACACTGAAGCAAAGGGGATCTTCCGAAGCGGGAGATCTGCAAACTGCGTCGAATGTGTCACTGAACAAGCCGATGGATGTCGCGCTTGTGGATGGGGCGGCATCCATCGTTGCCTCGGACAAGATGGGTTCTGACCTGGTTGTGACCTTTTCGGATGGCACCACGCTTCGGGTCCAGGACTTTTTCGTGATTGGAGAGAATGGCGACTTCAGCCGTCTTCTGCTGCCCAGCGGAGACCCCTTTGTGACCGGGCTGATGGGGCCCGAACCGGCCTATCCCGACGGGGCGACAGAGCAGCTGGCACAGGCATCGGGGGCAGAGGATGCTGCGGGCGATGACGGGGATGCCGGTCAGGACGGGCTGGTCGGGCAATCGGTGGACTGGTCCGATCCCTTGCTTCTGGCCGGGGCCGGGATTTCGCTTGGTTCGGGCGTGGATTTCCTTTCGAGCGGCGGCAGCAGCACTGCGCCGGAGACCGGAAGGGAAGAGGAAGATGATCTTGCGCAGATCATTAACGATTTCACCGGGAATGAATCCGAGGCCCTGGACCCTTCGGAATATGATATGGATACTCAGGAGGCCGATGCCGAGTCGACGGCGGAAGATGTGGCAGGCGAATCGATTGGTTCGGATGATGTCACCGTGGACGGCACGTTTGTCGGTGCCTCTGAAACGGCAGATGTCCTGCCAAATGCGGAGTCTGACGCTCCGCTCGATCTGCTGGCTGAATTGTTGACGGAGTTTGTCGTATGAAGCGTGTTGACCCCATCCACCACTGGTGTCGGCACTTTGCCGTTTGGCTGAACTCCGGGTTTGCGCTGTTGCTTTTGCTGGTGCTGGTGACACCGGCGCAGGCGCAGATGGCGCTGAGCACGGCTGTTCTGCGCGCCACGGAAAGGGATGGCGAAATCTCGGCGCTGCGCCAGAAGGTTGCCAGCCGGACAATCGACATCCAGTCGGCCCGCGACGAATATTACCCCAGCGTCAGCCTGTCGGGCGATACCTCCACCACCGATTCGAACGGGCCGGGGATCACCTTGACGGTGTCACAGGTGCTGTTTGACTGGGGGCTGATCCGGGGCAAGATCAATGCGGCGTCCCATGTCCGTGTGCAGGCCGTTTCCGACCTGAAAATGGCGGTGGAGGGGCTGACCCTTCAGGTGGCCGAATATTTCATTGACGTCGAGGTGAGTGACCTCAAGATCGCGCGCACGCGTAACTATTTCGCCTTTGCCAAGCGGATTGCGGGGCAGGCGCAGGATCGTGCCAGGGCGGGCATCGGCGACAATGGCGAAGTTGCGCGCGCGCGGCTGGAAATTGCCCGCGCAGAGGACCAGCTTTCGCAGCTTATGGCCAACCAGCGTATCGCGCTGTCGCAGATCGAGTTTCTGGTCGGCGGGAAGGTGGGGGCCGTTGGTACGCCGAGCGATCTGGGCTTTTCCCGCCGCTACGCCGAGGCCGCAAAAATCCGCTCTGCCGTGCGCATCGCGCCGGATTACATCGCCGCCCGTGCGGGGGTGGACGAGGCCGCAGCCGGTGTCGAAATCGCCAAGGCCTCGCGGCTGCCGACGATAAAGTTGCAGGCCCAGGGGCGTGCCGACCTGAACGGCGGCAAAAGCCGGGCCGCGATCGGCCTGTCCACGGGGGTGGACCTGAGCTCAAGCGGGCTGGGTCGGCGCCAGATCCAGGCGGCGCATCTGGACCTGCAGGCGGCGGAATCGACCCTGGTCTTCACCGAGCGCGAGCTGACCAATACGGCCGCAAGCGCGTTGCAGCAGATCGAAATCCTGCGCCGGACCGAAAGCGCGCGGTCGCAACAGTTGGTCGAATCTCAGCGCGTGCTGGACAATTACGAACAACAGTTCATTGGCGGGCAGCGCGAGTTGCTGGACCTGCTGACGACGGGTCGCGATCTGTACGACTCTGAAATCGAAAAGATCTCCACCTACGAGGAACGCAAGCGGGCGGAATACCAGGCGGCGCATGATCTGGGTGTCCTGGGGACCCTGATCATTGCCGCGTCGGCAACCCAGTAGACAGGTGGTAATGTGCTGAACGGGTGTAGAAATGACTGACCACGGTGCCCCGGATCCCCTGATTGCCGGTCTCGTCGAGCTTTGCCGGATTCAAGGTGTGACGACCTCGGCAGAGCAATTGACCGACGGTCTGCCGAAAACGCATTGGGCCGAAAAGGGCGAGAGCCTTGCCGGTCTTGCGCTGCGCCGGGTGAACATGAGCTGCCGGGTGAGCCGGGAGCCGCTTGCCACGCTGCCAGAGCACTGCCTTCCTGCGCTGCTGTTCCTGAAAGACGGCCGGACCGTGGTGGTCGAATCCCTGACCAAGACCCAGGCCTGGGTCATCCTCCCGGAATCCGGCGGCGGTCGCGGGGACTGGCCGCTTGAGGATCTCAACGCGCTGCACGACGGGCGGGTGCTGATTTCGAAGCCGATTGATATCGTGACCCGCCGACTGGACGATTCCAAAGCCGGCCAGCACTGGATCCTGGGCCCGGTGCTGGGCAACTGGGGCATCTATCGCGACGTGATCTGGGCCTCTTTTGCGGCCAACCTGCTGGCGGTTGCCACGGCGTTGTTCTCGATGCAGGTCTATGACCGGGTGGTGCCCAGCAATGCATTCGATACCCTGTGGATCCTGGCCAGCGGTGTCGGGATCGCCATTGTGCTGGAGCTGGTGCTGCGGCTGATGCGTGCGACGCTTGTCGATGTCTCGGGGCGGGATATCGACCTGCGGCTGTCGGCACAGCTTTTCGACAAGGTCGCGAACATGCGGCTGAAACACCAGCCACCTTCGACCGGGGTTTTTGCCAACCAGGTCCGCGACTTTGCGGTGGTGCGGGATTTCTTCACCTCCAGCACGGTGACAGCCATCTGTGACCTGCCATTTGTGCTGATCTTTGTCGGGGTGATCTATTTTATCGGCGGCCCGGTGGCGCTGGTGGTGCTGGCAGGGGTGATCCTGACGGTGGTGCCCGGCCTGGTCATGCAGAAAAAACTTGCACGGGCGTCAAAGGAGAACACCCGCGAGGCGGCGGCGCTGAACGGTCTGTTGCTGGAAACGATTTCGAACCTGGAGACCGTCAAGGCCTCCCGCGCGGAAGGGCGCTTGCAGCGGGCCCATGCCCATCTGACGGCGACAATGGCCACCACGGCGATCAACACCCGCAGCATCACCAACTTTCTGACCCAGCTGGTCAGCACGGTGCAGAAGCTGGCCTATGCCGGGGTGATTGTCACCGGCGTCTATCTGATCAGCGCCGGTGAGCTGACCGTGGGCAGCCTGATTGCCTGCACGCTGCTGTCCGGCCGGACCATGGCCCCCATGGGGCAGGTGGCCGGGCTGCTGGCGCGCTGGCAGCATGTGCGCGCGGCGATGGAGGGGCTGGACCAGATCATGGGCCTCTCCGTGGAACGGCCCGAAGACCGCCATTTCGTGCGCGCGCCCTCGCTGACCGGTGGCTTCACGCTGGATGGCGTGGTGTTCCGCCACGATCCGCAGGCGCCGCCGGTGCTGTCGATCCCCGAGCTTGCGATTGAGCCGGGCGAACGCATTGCGCTGCTGGGCGGCAACGGTGCGGGCAAATCGACCCTGTTGCGCATGATGGCGGGTCTGATTGATCCGCAGTCCGGCAGCGTGCTGGTGGACAGCCTGTCGCTGAGCCAGATTGACCCCATCGACCGGCGGCGGCAGATCGGCTACCTGCCGCAGAGCGTTGCGCTGTTCCAGGGGACATTGCGGGACAACCTGCTGCTGGATCATGGGCTGCACAGCGACGATGAACTGCTTGAAGCGCTTGATGCGGTGGGCCTGGGCACCTTCGTGCGCCGCCATGTGCGCGGGCTCGATCTGATGCTGCAGGGCAATGCAAATGTGTCGGGCGGGCAGCGCCAGTCGATTGGTTTGGCGCGGGTTCTGTTGCAGGACCCCCGGATCGTGCTGCTGGATGAACCCACCTCGGCTTTCGACCATGTGACGGAAAACAAGGTCATCGCCCATATGAAGGACTGGCTGAAGAGCCGGACCACGATCATTTCGACCCACAAGCGGGAGTTGCTGGCCCTGACCGACAGGGCGGTCGTGCTGAAAGATGGCCGCGTCGCGCGTGACGGCGATCTGCTCAACATCCTGAATACGGCGCGCGCCAATGCGGTTCAGAAAAAACCGGTGCAGGCCGTCACATGACCGTCGCCGAGGACATGCTGACCAGCCATCTGGATGGCAGTTACCGACGGCAGACACTGAAGGTCGCACGCTGGACGATCCGGACGGTCGTCATCTCTCTGATCATCGCCATCGTCTGGGCCTCGATTGCCCAGATCAACGAGATCAAGCGCGGCGACGGGCGCGTCATTCCCCTGCGCAGAATGCAGACGATCCAGAGCCTCGAAGGCGGGATCCTGGCGGAGCTGATGATACAGGAGGGCGATATCGTCAAGGAGGGGCAGGTGCTGGCCCGGCTTGATCCGACCCGTTCGGAGGCTGCGTTCCTTTCAGCGGAATCCGAGATCACGGCACTGGTGGCCGAGGTTGCCCGCCTTGAGGCGGAAGTTCTGGAGCAGCCCAAGCTGAATTTCGGCGATACACCGAATTCGTCCGAAGTCACCGAGCTGAAGCTGTTCACCGCGCGGCGGACCAAGCTTGAGGCGTCCCTGGTGGCCCTCGAAGCGGAATTGAAGGCGATCCAGCAACAGATCGACATCACCCGCCCGCTGACGGCCAGCGGATCGGTCAGCCGCATCAACCTGCTTCAGCTGGAGCAGAAGAAGGCTGAACTGGACGGCAAGATCAGCGAAACCCGCAATGCCTATGTGCAGGACGCCTACAAGGACCTGGCACAACGTCGGGCCAAGCTGCAGATGATGCAGCAGCAACTGGTCCAGAAACAGGACGAGTTTCGCAGGACGGAGATCCGGTCTCCGGTGTCGGGCCGGGTCAACAACATCGACATCACCACGCTGGGCGGGGTGGTGCAGCCGGGTGAATCGATCATGGAGATCACCCCGACCGACGACCAGCTGATCATCGAGACCAAGATCAAGCCGCGGGACGTTGCGCTGATCGCGCCGGGCATGCCCGCCAGCGTCAAGATCACGGCCTATGATTTCGCCACCTACGGCGATCTGCGCGGCACGGTCACGCAGATTTCGGAGGACACGGTGGAAGAGGACACGCCCCAGGGGCCGGCTGATTTCTATCGGGTCATGGTGCGCACCGAGCGCAGCTATCTCGAACGTTTCGGTCAGCGCTACAGCATCCGGCCCGGCATGATTGCGCAGGTCGATATTGAAAGTGGCGAGCGGTCCATTCTAAGTTATTTGACACGCCCGATCCTCAAGGCGCGTCTTCAGTAAATCCGTGGGGCGGGGCCGCTGCTGGCCGGTCTCCACGCTAAGTAAAACAGGAAAGTGCTGCCCTTGCCCCGTCTGCTGCCGTCAGGTGCCTCGCGCGCCTCTTTTTCCAATGTTCTTACGGGATTATCACCGGCTGTGGCGATGGTACTGGCGATGATACCGGGGTCGGTGGCCGATGCGCAGGTTGTGCGCAACGTCGAGGTGCGCGGCGCCCAGTTCATTCCCGAAGACGACATCCGCAGGACCTGTGGTGCCGAATCGGGGGTGGAATATTCGCGGTGGGAACTGCTGGCCATCGAGGATTGCCTGATGTCCACCGGGGTGTTTGAAACGGTGGCCCTGTCCCGTGAGGGCGACACGCTGGTGATCGACGTTCAGGAGCTGGACACGCGGCCGGGGCGGATTGATGCAAGCATCGCCTATGTCTCGCAGGATGGGCTGACGGCGAGCCTGGCCTATGAGCGCTACAACCTTTTCGACCGGACCTATGGCGCGTTCAGCCTTGAATACAGCAAGGAGATTCAGCGCTACAGCGCGAACCTGTACCGCACCGAAGTCTTTGAGAGCGGTCTGGATCTGGGGTTTGAGTTTGTCGGCGGACGTGACGATTTTGACGACCGCAGTTTCACCCATGAAACCATCCGCGCCGAGACCTATCTGGCCTGGCCAGTCTCACCCACGACCCGGTTCGAGGGGGGCATCGGCTTTCGTGACCACCGGCTTTATGATCTGGACCCTGCCGCCAGCCCCTTGCTGGTGCGCGAACAGACCAACGGCATTTCGGCGCCCTATGTCCGTCTGGGGCTGAAACACAAGAGCCTGCCGGACGCCGAAGAGGGCGACGACCGCTGGCAGAACTTTGGTTACAGTGTCAGGCTGGACCAGTATTTCTGGAACATCGGCACATCGGACCCGCTGTCCGATACCAGGTTCGAGGCGCTGATGCAGTTTCCGATCGCGGACAGGACCCGTCTGTTGTTCGGCTTCGATGCTGGCGCTGTCACCGGGCTGAACGGCAATGCGACGCGGGCCATCGACCGGTTCTATCCGGGCGCTGACAGCTTCCGCGGTTTTGCGCCCCGTGGCATTGGCCCGCGCGATGGCGGGGATGCCCTGGGGGGCAACACCTTTGTCCGGGCCTCCATCGAATTGCAGCGCGATTTTGGCGAAGTGTTCAAGGCGCCGGTTCTTGGCGGTATTTTCCTGGAATCCGGCGGCAGCTGGGATCTGGACGATACGCTTGGCGGGACCATTGATGACGGCTGGCGCCGGCGCAGCAGCGTCGGGCTGTCGGTTGTATTCGACATCGGCAAGACCCCGGTTTCGCTTTATCTTGCCACGCCGATCGAACATGAGCCGGGCGATGAGCGGCAGACCTTTGGTATCAGCCTGAGCACGCAGTTCTAGGTTCAGCGCCGGGCAGGGCGGCCTGTTCGTGCGGCGCGGTTGGACATGGCCTGCCGGAACAGGGCCATGTAGCGCGGCGCGACGACGGATAGGTCGTATTGCGCGCGGGCCATGGACCGGGCCTTTTGGCCATAGCGATAGCGCCGCGCCGGATCGTCCATCAGGGCGAGAATTTCGGCAATCCAGGCTTCGTTGTCATCGGGCAGAAGCCGGCCGTTGATGTCGTCCTGGATCAGCTCGGCGGCATAGCCGCGATCAGGGGCCAGGACACAGCCGCCGCGGCCCAGAATCTCCACCAATCCCCAATTGGCGACCCCGAACTTCAGCGGGTAGAGAAAGATATCGACCCCGGCGATGCGACTGGCAAATTCGTCGTAGGGCAGCTTGCCGGGAAACTCGATCACCTTTGCCGCACGCGGATAGGCAAGCATCAGGTGGTCGCGGAAGGTCGTCACCTTGCCGCCATGCTGGCGCTTGACGGCCTGCTGCTCGTAGCCATAGGTCACTTCCTCGGCGCCGCCAAAGGCAACGAATTGCGCATCGACACCCCGCTCCACCAGGGTGTCGACCAGCCGCACGTAGGTCTCGAACCCCTTGGCAGAGGACAGGTCGCGGGCGGCAAAACCGATCACCGGCTTGCTGCCCTTGCCACTTTTGCCGCCCTTGCTCCCCTTGTCGCTGGCAGGGGGTTCGGGTTCGGCCATCGCGGCAAAATCGAACCCCTCAAGCTGCACCTCGATGCGGGACCGCAAAGCGGCAGGAAACATGTTCTTGGCATGCTGGCTGGGGCAGATCACCAGATCGCTGTTCAGCGCCTGATGAAAGTTCAGCATTTCGGTGTTCCGGTCGGTGATCCGCTGCGCCAGATCAGGGGGATAGGCCGGATCCCAGCCATGTGCCCGAAAGCTCGGAAACTCGATGTAGCTGATGATTGCCGCGTCTATCTCGTCGTACAGGAAATGCGGCGCGCCCCAGAGAGAATGCGCCACAACCGCGTCGATGCGGGTGTGTTTGCGCATCGCGGTCAGGGCGTTGAGCACCCCCCGGCCGATGCGGGCAGAGCGTTCGACCTTGGCCGAGTAATAATAGCGGTCATCGGAGATGATCGGCCCGTCGGGCTGAAAACCCAGAATGTGGTTGCCCCGCTCACGGTTGCGTTCCATGTGTCCGGGGGTGGTCAGGAAAAAGCTTTGTGCCTGGCCTGTTTCGCGCAGGTAATCGCACAGATGGCCGAACTGGCCCGGGTATACCGCACCGACAAAGACGATCACTGGTTTGCTCACGGTGCATGCTCTCCGTTCTCAGGCAGCCCGGGCGACCGGGGCACCCCGGAGCGTAACGCACATAAACTTAAGGACGCAACCAAAGAAGAGATCCCGGCGGGCCGGTTTGCGGCGCTGCCCAGAGCCTAGAAAATACCGATGTCCCGGGCCACGATCACTGCCTGGGTGCGGTTGCTGGCCCCCAGTTTCGCGCAGATCGACTTTACGTGCATCTTCACGGTGGCCTCCGCGAGGCCAAGCTCTGCGCCGATCTCCCGGTTGGGTTTTCCCTGGGCCAGCAGCGCCAGGACGGTCATCTCACGCTCTGACAGCGATGAATTGCCTGAGCTGTCGCGCGCCTTGGCGCGGGGGCGGTTGATCAGTTCGACCGGGACATACCGCCCGCCATTGGCCATGAAGCGAATTTCGTTGGTCAGGTTCTTCAGCGATTCCGTCTTGAGGATAATGCCCGCGCCGCCGAGTGACAGGGATTCTGAAACCACATGGGCCGTCGGGTTGCTGGTCAGGATGCCGACCGGATTTCCGCCATTGCGCTCTATCGCCTTGGACAGCCCGCCGACCCCGTTCATGCCCGGCATGTCGAGATCCACCAGAACCAGATCGTAGGGCCCGTCGGCGTCCATCTTTTCGAGCGCGGTGTCGAGGTCGGGCGCAGTCTGCGCTTCGAAATCCGGGAGGTTGGACAGGAACTGCTTAAACATCTCCAGCACCATGGCATGGTCATCTGCAATCAGCACTCGGATTGGTTTGGATTCAGAGGGTGTCATCATGCTCATCTTAGATTTACGAAACCCTATGGTAAAACCTACTCGTCAAGAACGGCGCTGTCAGACGGAATTCCGCCGGTAGAGATCGAACAGGATTTGCCCGCCCGATTGCCAGAGTGCTCTGTAATGTATCACGAAAGTGAAGCGTGGCAAGCGATCATCTCCCACCGCCTGCCTCTGACCCGATCAGGCTGATCGCCCTTTCCGTCGCGCTGAGTGCCTGATTCGCCTCTGCAACCAGGGCGTTCAGCTTTGCCACGGGGCCGTCCAGCGCAAGTTCCACCTGGCGCAGGCTGCTTTCCAGCAGGGCCAGACCGGTCAGCCCGGAGGAGCCGGTTGCGGAATGGAGCAGGCGTTTGGTGTCCGGGCATTGGCCGTCGCTGGTGATCTTGTCCATGACCGCTTTGGCCTCTGCATGGGCACGGGTCATGAAGCCCAGGGCCGCTTTCTCGCCGAGTTGACCGATCAACTCGGTTACCACTTTCCGGGCCAGCGGATGATCCGGAGTTGCGGCTGTCCTGGCCGGGCGGTGTTTCAGCCTGACTGCCGCAGTCTGCCGGGTGTCAGCTTTGCCCCGGGCTGCATTCTGCACGGCGCGGCAGAGTGCGGCGGTGCGGATCGGCTTTTCCAGCAGCCGGGACATGCCGAGTGCCAGACAGGTCTTTTCCAGCCCGGCATCGGTATGGGCAGTCAGCCCCAGGGTCCGTCCGTTCCATGCCATCGTCTTCTTCGACCTTTCGGTCTTGATGCGCCGCACGAGTTCGACACCGCTCATGCTTGGCAGGGTGATGTCGGTCAGCAGGACATCTATCTGATGCACCGCTTCGGGCTGTTTCAGAACCTCAAGCGCCTTGAAGCCGTTTTCGACCCCATCGACCCGCGCCCCGGCATTGCGCAGGGATTGAACCAGCCAGTCGCGGCTTGACGGGCTGTCCTCTACCACCAGCACACCGATGCCCTGCAGCAGCCCGGCAGCGACGCCGGCCTGCGGCGTTTCCCTGGTCTCGGGCAGCGCATCGGTTTCGGTCGGCGGGAGCGAGAAGATCGCCCGCAGGATGGTGCCGATGACAGGCTGCGTCCCGTTCTTCAGCGGCGCGCCCCCGGCAAGGCGGTCGAAGACCTCGATATGGCCGCCAAGGTGGCCGATGGCATGGGCCAGCACGCTCAGCCCTGCTGTTGTCCGGTCTGCGTTGGCGCCTGTGGTGCGCTCGTCGCGGGTACCGTCGATGCCGGTGCCCAGCAGGCGCGCCTTTTGCGTGGCAGGCAGGCCGCCCCCCTGATCCGCGACCTCGACGGTGATCAGCCGCTCCTTGCGACCGTCTTTCGAAGCGGTCAGTTCGGGGGCACAGGCGACGCGGATGTCGATGGTCTCGCCGCCATGCTTGCTGGCGTTGTCGAACATGTTCTGCAACAGCGCACGGACGATATGCACCGGTCCGTGCAGGCCGATTGCGGTTTCCGGCTCGATCTTCATCGTCACGGTCGCGCGGCGGGCCAGCACGATCGGTTCGATCATGTCGAGGACATTGCGGGATTCTTCGGCCAGATCGAAGTCCTCGTCGGCCTGCAGATCGGCGCTTGTCAGTTCGCCGCGGATGACCCGGATCACCTTTTCGATATGGGTCAGCGCCATCCGGGCTGATTTCTCCACCCTGGCGGTATCGGGATTGGTTTTTCCCGCGCGGTCTTCTCTGCTGTCAAAAAGCGCTTCTGCGGAAGCGAGCACGGACTGGATCGGCGTCTTGAGATCATGCGACACCCGAAGCAGCGTTGCCGCGCGTGCCCGGTTCTGCAAGAGCATCGCTTCCTGATCGGTTTCTACCAGGCGGAGCAGGAAAGCAGTGGCATTCCCCAACGGGAGGTGGACCAGCTCTCCCTCAAGGTGTTTCTCGCGGAAGGTCACCGATACCGCGACACTGCCGCTGCGCCGCGCACGGGTACAGAGCGTATGCCAGTTGAAGGCCGTCTGCAGGGCGGAAACGCCCAGTTCCAGCTGGGCGGCGGGCTTGTTCGACAGCAGGATTTCCGCCTTTTCCGTCGCCAGGACGACGATGCGCCGATCTGTGGAGATGAGCCGCGCAATTGCCTGCAGGGTGGGTCTGACCCGCGCTGCATTAAACGCCGGTTCGCTTTCGTTGGGCATCCCATTCTCCATGATGCTGCATCTTCTCTCGCGCAGGAACAACGTCAACCCGAACCAGCTCGTCGCGGTGAGTCTGCTGTTTCGGTTCCATGCCGTCAACTGCGCGGGCCATTGCGGTGGAATCAGGCAGCAGGGAAGGCATTGAAGCAACATTGCTGAAATAATAGCCGAAAGTATGTTCTTTCAATCTATTGACCGTAACTTTAGTATGTGCTGTGAGTGGAAAAGATTGGGTGGGGGCCTGAGCACGCTCTGTGTGAGCGTTGGATAGACAGAGGGAAGTGATATGACGACGACTTCATACCGGGCCGGAAATATGGTCGAGGTGAAAATAAATGCAACAAAAGCAGATATTTCCAAATATGTGAAAAGAGGCGACGACCTTGTCGTCGAGCTGGCGGATGGCAACAAGATCGTTGTCTCCGATTTCTACGATCCCGCGCAGGGAGGCGTACCCCACCGGCTGATGCTGGCGGACGGCAGCTACAGCGGTGTCGAGGGCATCTGGAACGAGGATGAAGAGGCCGCCGGCCTGGGTGCCAACATGGAGCAGATCGGTGCCGGCCTGGGTGCGCTGGCAACCGGGCTTCTTGCCACGGCCAGTGACAGCGACGATCCCACGGATCCGACTGATCCCACGGACCCGACAGATCCGACTGATCCCACAGATCCGACAGATCCGACTGATCCCACGGACCCGACTGATCCGACCGATCCGACTGATCCCACGGACCCGACCGATCCGACTGATCCCACGGACCCGACCGATCCGACCGATCCCACGGACCCGACCGATCCTACGGACCCGACCGATCCCACGGACCCGACTGATGCGGCGGACGCGGGTATTCTTGACCCGATTCTCGCGGACGAAGGCGTGCTGGGCGACCTCACGGGCAACGACGGCCTGCTCGGCGACCTGACCGGTTCCGACGGTTTGCTGGGCGACCTGGTCGGCAACGATGGCCTGCTCAGCCCTGTCACCGGAGAGGATGGCCTGCTCGGCACCCTGACCGGCGGCGGGCTTCTGGGGAACAGTGATGGATCGGGCAGTCTGACCGGCGGACTTCTGTCGGAAGATTCGCTGCTGGGCGATGTGCTTGGTGGCATCGGTCTGACCGATGGTCTGCTTGGCGAAGGCGGCACGGTGGATGAAATCGTTGAAACCGTGGAAGAGGTCCTTGACGGTGTAATCGGTGACGAAGGCATCGTTGGTGGTCTGCTTGGCGGCGATGGCGGTCTGCTCGACGGCGTGATCGGTGACGAGGGTATCGTTGGTGGCCTGCTCGGCGGTGACGGTGGTCTGCTCGACGGCGTCATTGGCGACGAAGGCATCGTTGGCGGCTTGCTCGGTGGCGATGGCGGTCTGCTCGACGGTGTAATCGGTGACGAAGGCATCGTTGGCGGTCTGCTCGGCGGCGACGGTGGTCTGCTCGACGGCGTCATTGGCGACGAGGGCCTCGTTGGCGGGTTGCTCGGTGGCGACGGCGGTCTGCTGGACGGTGTGCTCGGTGACGAAGGTATCGTTGGTGGTCTGCTCGGCGGCGACGGTGGTCTGCTGGACGGCGTTCTCGGTGACGAAGGCATCGTTGGCGGCTTGCTCGGCGGTGACGGCGGTCTGCTGGCCAGCATTGGTGCCGAAGATGGCCTGCTCGACCCGGTGATCGCCGACGGTGGTCTGCTCGGTGATGTGACCGGGAACGAAGGCCTGCTGGGCGAAGTGACCGGGTCCGACGGCCTGGCCGGTGATCTTGTCGGTGACATGGGCCTGCTGGGCGACGTGACCGGCGAGAACGGGCTGGTCGGTGATCTGACCGGTGTCGGCCTGCTGGGCGACGGCAGTGATGGCGGCCTTCTCGACGGTGGTCTGCTGGATGGTGTGCTCGGTGACGACGGTATCGTTGGCGGGTTACTCGGCGGTGGTGACGGCCTGCTGGACGGTGTCCTTGGCGACGAAGGCATCGTTGGTGGCTTGCTGGGCGGCGACGGTGGTCTGCTCGATGGCGTGATCGGTGACGAAGGTATCGTTGGCGGTCTGCTTGGCGGTGAC
>NZ_QBFD01000022.1:349171-350508 GCF_003335585.1 Sulfitobacter sp. DFL-14
GGTGGTCTGTTGGACGGTGTCCTTGGTGACGAAGGCATCGTTGGTGGTCTGCTCGGCGGTGGCGACGGTCTGCTCGATGGCGTGATCGGTGACGAAGGTATCGTTGGCGGTCTGCTTGGCGGTGACGATAGCCTTCTCGGAGGCGGTCTGCTCGATGGTGTTCTTGGCGACGAGGGTGTCGTTGGTGGTCTGCTCGGCGGTGGCGACGGTCTGCTCGATGGCGTGATCGGCGACGAGGGTATCGTTGGTGGTCTGCTCGGTGGCGACGCCGGTCTGCTGGATGGTGTCCTCGGTGACGAGGGCCTCGTTGGTGGCCTGCTCGGCGGTGACGGTGCTGGTGGTGTCCTCTCGGGCACTGTCGAGGATCTGCTGGCCGGCATTGGTGCCGAAGATGGCCTGCTTGACCCGGTGATCGCGGACGGTGGTCTGCTTGGCGATCTCACGGGGAATGAAGGCGTGCTGGGCGAGGTGACCGGGTCAGAGGGCCTGGCGGGCGATATTGTCTGCGACATGGGCCTGCTGGGTGACGTGACCGGGCAGAACGGATTGCTCGGTGATCTGATCGGTGTCGGCCTGCTGGGTGACGGCGGCGATGGTGGCCTTCTGGGCAACCTGGGCGGCGATCTGCTTGATGGCCTGAACTGAGGTGGCGCGGGTTCAAAACCGCCCGCCACGGTAACCGGGATGTAAACAAACTGTTTCCATCTTAAGAGAATCCGGAAAAGCCCCGCCAAATGACGGGGCTTTTTCATTTGAAAACAGCAGTTTCAGTGCTTTCACGTAAAAGTTGTGCTTTCTGGGACAAGAGGGGTGAGAACTACCCATTCGGCATTGACATAGATACCGATGGCTGGTTTTCATATACTTAAGATTGCATTACATACTTTAGTTCGCATTGCCCGCAGGCGCACCCATGAGGAGTTCAAACATGGCAAACAGAAGCATCCAGGCTGGCCCTGAAATTGGCATCAAGATCGACGTAGAGCGGTCTGACATCGCCAATTACGCAAGAAAGGGGGGTGACCTGTTCATCACCCTCAAAAACGGTGACGTGATCACCGTTGTCGATTTTTACAAGCCAGCGATGGACGGCTCTCTGCACAGCCTGATCCTGGCCGATGGTGACGAAAGCGGTATCGAGGGTGATCCCGAAGCCGGCGGCAGTGGCGAAATGACCGATGAGGGCATTATCGCAGCTGCCGTTGGTGGTTTGGGCCTGCTTGCCGCCGCATCCGGTGGCGGCGGCGGTGGACCCGTAGATCCGACCGATCCCACGGACCCGACAGATCCAACTGATCCCACGGACCCGACCGATCCGACTGATCCCACGGACCCGA
>NZ_QBFD01000022.1:350518-365457 GCF_003335585.1 Sulfitobacter sp. DFL-14
GACCGATCCTACGGACCCGACAGATCCGACCGATCCCACGGACCCGACAGATCCGACCGATCCCACGGACCCGACAGATCCGACCGATCCTACGGACCCGACAGATCCAACTGATCCTACGGATGCTGGCGACCAGGGCTTCCTTGATCCGATCATCTCTGATGACGGGCTGCTCGGTGACCTGACTGGCAACTCCGGGGCGCTTGGTGACATCACCGGCTCGGACGGCCTGCTCGGCGATCTGATCGGAGATGGAACGCTGCTTGGTAACCTGGGCGATGACCTTCTGGGTCAGCCCGTCCTGGGTGACGGCGTGACAGGGGACGTCGGTATCGCCGACGGGCTCATCGGGGATGGCGGCCTTCTGGGCGACATCACCGGTAACTCCGGCCTGCTTGGCGACCTGACGGGTTCCGATGGTCTGCTTGGCGACCTTCTCGGCAACGACGGGCAATTGTCCGACGTCACCGGCTCCGACGGACTTGTCGGGGACCTGACCGGCACCGGCACGCTTGGTGACGGCACGCCGGGAGGTGACGGCATTGCCGGCGGTCTCCTGGATGGTGTCCTTGGCGACGATGGCCTCCTCGGTGGCCTGCTGGGCGACAACGACATCCTGGACGATGTTATCGGCGAGGATGGCCCGCTGGGTGATCTGCTTGGTGGTGTTGTCGGCGAAGACGGCCCGCTGGGCGATGTTGTCGGCGATCTGATCGGCGAGGATGCCCCGCTGGGTGACCTGCTCGACGATGTTGTCGGCGAAGATGGCCTGGTGGACGGCATACTGGGCGGTGTTCTGGGCGAAGATGGCCCGGTGGGTGACCTGCTTGGCGGTGTTGTCGGCGAAGATGGCCCTCTGGGTGACGTGCTCGGTGGTGTTGTCGGCGAAGACGGTCCTCTGGGCGACGTGCTTGGCGGTGTCCTCGGCGAAGATGGCCCCCTGGGTGAAGTGCTCGATGGTGTCCTCGGCGAGGATGGCCCTCTGGGTGACGTGCTTGGTGGTGTTGTCGGCGAAGACGGCCCTCTGGGTGACGTGCTCGGCGGTGTTATCGGCGAAGACGGTCCTCTGGGTGACGTGCTCGGCGGTGTTATCGGCGAGGATGGTCCTCTGGGTGAAGTGCTCGGTGGTGTCCTCGGCGAGGATGGCCCCCTGGGTGATGTGCTCGGTGGCGTGACCGGAGAGGATGGCCTGGTAGGCGGTCTGCTCGGTGGCCTGACCGGTGAAGACGGCCTTGTGGGCGGTCTGATCGGTGAGGGCAGCCCTCTGGATGACGTGCTTGGCGGGGTTGTCGGTGAAGACGGTCCTCTGGGTGGCGTACTCGGTGGCCTGACCGGAGATGACGGCCTTGTGGGTGGTCTGCTCGGTGAGGATGGCCCGCTGGGTGACGTACTTGGCGGGGTTATCGGCGAAGATGGTCCTCTGGGTGACGTGCTCGGTGGTGTTGTCGGCGAAGATGGCCCGCTGGGTGACGTGCTCGGTGGTGTTATCGGCGAAGACGGTCCGCTGGGTGATGTGCTCGGTGGCCTGACCGGTGAGGACGACCTGGTGGGTGGTCTGCTCGGAGGCCTGACCGGTGAGGACGACCTGGTGGGTGGTCTGCTGGGTGGCCTGACTGGCGAAGATGGTCCTCTGGGTGACGTGCTCGGTGGTGTTATCGGCGAAGACGGTCCTCTGGGTGACGTACTCGGTGGCCTGACCGGAGACGACGGCCTTGTGGGCGGTCTGCTCGGTGGCCTGACCGGCGAGGACGACCTGGTGGGTGGTCTGCTGGGTGGTCTGACCGGCGAGGATGGCCCTCTGGGTGACGTACTTGGCGGGGTTGTCGGTGAAGACGGTCCTCTAGGTGACGTACTCGGTGGCCTGACCGGTGAGGACGACCTGGTGGGTGGTCTGCTGGGTGGTCTGACCGGCGAGGATGGCCCTCTGGGTGACGTTCTTGGCGGGGTTGTCGGTGAAGACGGTCCTCTGGGTGATGTGCTCGGTGGCCTGACCGGCGAAGATGGCCCGCTGGGTGACGTGCTCGGTGGCCTGACCGGCGATGACGGCCTTGTGGGTGGTCTGCTCGGTGGCCTGACCGGAGATGACGGCCTTGTGGGTAGTCTGCTCGGTGGCCTGACCGGAGAGGACGACCTGGTGGGTGATCTGCTTGGTGGTCTGACCGGAGAGGGTGACCTGGTGGGTGACGTGCTTGGCGGCCTGACTGGCGAAGACGGCCCCCTGGGTGACGTGCTTGGCGACCTGACCGGAGAGGACGGCGCGCTGGGTGACGTGCTCGGCGGCGGATTGCTGGGCGGCAGCAACCCGCTTGGTGAAACGCTCTCCGATGCCAGCGACCTGCTGGGCGGGCTTCTGGGCAACGACGGCCTGGGCGACATCTGATCGCCTGAGCTGAACCATAAAAGCTAACGGGTTGGCCCCTCGCTTAAGTCGCAAGACTGCGGGGGGCCAAGCCAGTTCAAGGACCAATCGGGAGTACAGGGCTGCGCAGGCAGCCGTTCCTTTTTAACGATCATCATTTCTCTTAGCCCGAGCGGACGACAGCGTGACCTTCCAAGGATTTGCAGACCGGGGTCGACCACTTCCGATCTCGACGATGCCGACAAGATCAGGGGCTGAAATTGCACACCACAAAAACCAAGGACGGGGCCGGAAAGCGCGAAGACCGGGCTGATGTATCCGATTGGCTTTCCTTTGTTCCCCCCGCAAGCGTGGCGCTGATCGGTCTGATCTATGCGATCGTCGCCGCAACCGTCGTCTATCTTATGGGCGGTGTCGCCTGGACCGTGGTGATCGCGTTCCTGCTGGGCGGTGCCAGCGCGATGAAGGTGGCCGCCGTGATCCGTGCCGATATCCTGCGCCAGTTCCATGTTGCCGGCATCGCATCGGACACCCTGCCTGAACAAAAGAAAACGGCCCGACCGGAAGAACCGTGTCGGGCCGCGTCTGAAGATCTGCGTCTGTCGCGGTCAGGCGATCAGCGTGCGGATGATACCGCGGGCGTGTGACCGAGCAGTGCCTTGTGCATGGTTTTCTGGCGCTCGACCAGCCGGCCGATCGCCCGGTCAAAGGTGTTCTTGACCCGCTGTGTCCGGTGGGCGTTCGGCTGGATGGGGCGGCCCAGCGAGATGCTGATCGGGATATCGCGCGAGTCCTGATCCCAGGGGGTCAGGGTCTTCAGTTCTCTTTGCACATCTTCCTCGATATGTGGCCATTCCGGCAGGCTGTCGCCGGTGAGGATGCCCAGGAGCGTGCCGCTTCCGATATGCGCCATGAGAAGTTGCGGCCTGTCCACAACCCGGCCAATGGCCCGCGCGCCGGCCGCAATGGCCATGACATATTCCCGGCTGGTGCAATGGGCGTAGAGGGTTGTGATATCCTCGACCTGTGCGCAGAAGACATGGCAGGAATTGAGATTCTTGCGCGAGAGTTGCGACAGGTAGTTGCCAAGGGTGAAAGGCGGGACCAGCTGATGGATCCCCAGAACGTAAACCGGATCTTCGAGTGAGAAAACATGCTGGCCGCGTTCTCCGTCCGGCAGCATCATCTGCGGATCGACCCGCATTGCGACTTCCGTCGTGTCCAGCATCCGCTGAGTGACCCGGAGACGGCGTGCGATCTCGCGGACTTCGAAGGGTTTGAAGATGTAATCATTGGCCCCTGCGGCAAACGCCTTTTCGATCGAAACCATGTCGGTCTTGAGGGTGAGCATCGTGATCGGCGTTGTCCGGTAGGTACGCATCTCGCGCACTTTCCGGCACAGCGTGATCCCGTCCATGTCGGGCATGACGATGTCGAGCAGCAGGCAATCGAAGGGCTCTGTCGCATTTTCCAGGATGCGCAGCGCTTCCTGTCCCGAGGATGCAACGGTCACATCCGGAAAATCCGCTTCCTTCAGGATCGCCGGCAAGAAGTCGAGCATGAAGGAATCGTCATCTACGGCGAGTATTTTCATGGGTGGTTTCCTTTAACCGTGGTTTGGCAGGCACAGATCAGAGCCGGAGAATTCAAGTTTCGATGACGTACTTCCTGCCGGATCGACGTCGGGTTGACGACAGGAGTCACGGCAGTCAGCAGCTCTTCTACGCGCTTAAGATATATACCTTAGTATTGTACATACTAATGACTATATCGCCAACCATGTCATTTTTAGGGCTTTTTTGCGCTCAATTTTGTACCGTTGGGCAAGAAATCCGAACCACGCGGGTGCAGATCATATCGCTGCCGAATGTGCGGTTGCCTCCGAGGCGAAGGCATCCACATGGCTGGCGATGACACGCACCAGCGGGCGGGTGTCGCTGCGCATCTTCAGGCCGACCTCGCTGATGTAGAAGACATCGGTGAAGCGGGTCATCAGCGAAATGCCGGTCTGGCGGATCAGCGCCGCCTGTTCGGGAAAGCTGTCGCGCAGCGCGGCCTCGTCATAGACAAAGCGGCACATCAGGTCTTCGATGATGCGGGCGATCAGCTGGTCCTGCGCTGTCATGCCATAGCCCTTGTGCGCGGCCAGGCCGCTGCTTGTGACCCGGTCCTGATAGGCGGAGGTGGCGGTGGCGTTCTGCATGTATCCGCCGGGAAAGCGCGAAATCGCCGAGGCCCCCAGACCGATGAGGGTTTCTCCCTGATCGTCGGTATAGCCCTGAAAGTTGCGCCGCAGCCTGCCCGTGGCGGCGGCCCGGGAGAGGCTGTCGGAGGGCAGGGCGAAATGGTCGATGCCGATGCTGTCATAGCCTTCGGCAAGAAAGGCCGCGCGTGCCTGTTCGGCCAGGGCAAAGCGGGTCTCGTTGTCGGGCAGGTCGGCCGCCTTGATCATGATCTGACGTTTCGACATCCAGGGCACATGGGCATAGCCATAGATCGCCAGCCGGTCGGGGCGCATCCGGGCCACGTGGCGCAGGGTCTGGCCAAAGCTCAGCGAGGTCTGGTGCGGCAGCCCGTAAAGCAGGTCGAGGTTCAGGCTGGCCACGCCCTGGCTGCGCATCAGGTCGATGACATGGCGGGTCTGTAACAGGGACTGGCTGCGCCCGATGGCCTGTTGCACGGGCCGGGCAAAATCCTGCACCCCGACACTGGCCCGGTTCATGCCCGCGTCGATCAGCAGTTGCAGCAGATCGTCAGGGGCTTCGGTTGGATCGATTTCGACGGAAAACTCGAAATCCGCGCTGCGCTCAAAAGCGGTAAAGAGCGCGTTCAGCAAGGCAGACATGGTGCCGCAGGGCAGGATGGTCGGTGTGCCGCCACCCAGATGCAGCCGTGCCATGCGGATGCCCGGCGGCAGGGTCCGGCGGATCGTTTCGATCTCTTTCAGCAGGATCGCGACATAGGCGTCGACCGGGCGCAAGGTTTTGGTGCCCTGGGTCCGGCAGGCGCAGAACCAACACAGCCGCTTGCAAAAGGGGATGTGAACATAGACGGAAATATCCCTGTCCTGCGGCACCGTGCGCAGCCAGTCCACCTGATGACGCTGGCCGAAGTCATTCTGAAAATGATTGGCCGGCGGATAGCTGGTGTAGCGGGGCACACGTGCGTCAAAAAGTCCGTGGCGGCGAAGTGTGTTGAAGCATTGCATAAGTGTTTCTAGGGTTGCATGGGACAGTTCTTCTTTGATTTAGATCAAGACACCATGGCGATACCTTCACTGACCCGAGTCAAATGCAGCGAATGTCCGATCCGGCATCGCGCCGTCTGTGCGCGTTGCGACACGGATGAGCTGGAAGTGCTGGAGGGCATGAAATCCTACCGCAGCTTTGCAGCGGGGGAGGTTATCCTGTGGCGGGGGGAGCCGCTGAACTTCGTGGCCTCGCTGGTTGCCGGTGTCGCCTCCCTGTCCAAGACGATGGAGGACGGGCGGACCCAGATGGTGGGTCTTTTGCTGCCCTCGGATTTCATCGGCAGGCCGGGCCGGAAGCTGATCGAATTCGACGTAACCGCCACAACCGATGTGACCCTGTGCTGTTTCGACCGCAAACCCTTTGAAAGGCTGGTCGATGAAACCCCCCATGTGGCGCAGCGGCTGATGGAACTGGCGCTGGACGAGCTGGACGCCGCGCGGGACTGGATGCTGCTTTTGGGCCGCAAGTCCGCGCGGGAGAAGATCGCCACCTTCATCGACATGCTGGTGCGCCGGTCGCAGGGGACCGAGCCCCTGGCAAAGACCACGATCCAGCTGCCGATGACCCGCGACCAGATCGCCAATTACCTCGGGCTGACGCTTGAGACCGTAAGCCGCCAGTTCAGCGCGCTGAAAAAGGAAGGCGTGGTTGATTTCACCGACCGCCGCCAGTTCGAGATTCTGGATATCGTCGCGCTTCAGGAAGCCACCGGCGATGATTCCGACGGTGGTATCCTTTCCTGACAAGGCGGGGTTGACGGTTTCCCGCATCATTTTCTTCGGAAGTTGATTCAGATCAAAGTGGGCGCGCGCCCATATTCCTAGAGATGTCCTGCGAACAGGAGCGTCCCGCGATGCTCTTACTGATTTGAGGGCATGAATATGGACTATGTGAAACTCATCCTTTTGGGTCTTGTCACGCTGATCGCCGCCATCGCGGCCAGCTGGGGGCATGACCTTGCCTATCAGGTACATGCGTTCCTGATCATGGTGATCGCCTTTGCGATGTTCATCTGGGTGTTGCGCAACACCGACGAGCCGCGACAGGCCGGACCGGCGCAGGACGGCATCTATGCCGACGGGGTGATCCGTGCCGGGGTGATCGCCACGGCCTTCTGGGGCATCGCGGGGTTTCTGGTCGGCACTTTCATCGCCTTTCAGCTGGCCTTTCCGGCACTCAACTTTGACTGGGGCCAGCCCTTTACCAACTTCGGGCGGCTCCGTCCGCTGCACACATCGGCGGTGATCTTTGCCTTTGGCGGCAATGCGCTGATCGCCACGTCGTTCTATGTGGTGCAGCGCACCAGCGGCGTGCGGCTCTGGGGCGGGCGGACCGGGTGGTTCGTGTTCTGGGGTTACCAGCTGTTCATCGTGCTGGCCGCCACCGGCTATCTGCTGGGGTCGACCCAATCCAAGGAATATGCGGAACCCGAATGGTACGTGGACCTCTGGCTGACAGTTGTCTGGCTGGCTTACCTTGCGGTTTTCCTGGGCACGATCATCAAGCGCCGGGAAAAGCACATCTATGTCGCCAACTGGTTCTACCTGGCCTTCATCATCACCGTGGCGATGTTGCATGTGGTCAACAACCTGTCGGTCCCGGTCAGCATCTGGGGCAGCAAGTCTGTTCAGGTCTTTTCCGGCGTGCAGGATGCGATGACCCAGTGGTGGTATGGCCATAACGCGGTCGGCTTCTTTTTGACCGCCGGTTTCCTGGGGATGATGTATTACTTCGTTCCGAAACAGGCGGGGCGCCCGGTTTACAGCTATAAGCTGAGTATCATTCACTTCTGGGCGCTTATTTTTCTTTATATCTGGGCCGGACCGCACCATTTGCATTACACCGCGCTGCCGGACTGGGCCTCGACCCTGGGGATGGTGTTCTCGATCATCCTGTGGATGCCCAGCTGGGGCGGCATGATCAACGGTCTGATGACCCTGCAGGGCGCCTGGGACAAGCTGCGCACCGATCCGATCCTGCGGATGTTCGTGCTGAGCCTGGGGTTCTACGGCATGTCCACCTTCGAAGGGCCGATGATGTCGATCCGTGCGGTCAATTCGCTGTCGCATTACACCGACTGGACCATCGGGCATGTGCATTCCGGGGCGCTGGGCTGGAACGGGATGATCACCTTTGCCTGCCTCTACTTCCTCACGCCGAAGCTTTGGGGCCGCAAGCAGATGTATTCCATGTCCGCAATCAGCTGGCACTTCTGGCTCGCGACGCTTGGCATCGTTCTTTACGCCGCGTCGATGTGGGTCACCGGCATCATGGAAGGGCTGATGTGGCGCGAGGTCGATGACCAGGGGTTCCTCGTCAATTCCTTTGCCGACACCGTCAGCGCCAAGTTCCCGATGTATGTGGTGCGCGGATTGGGCGGGGTCATGTTCCTCTCCGGTGCGCTGATCATGGTCTGGAACATGTGGATGACGATCCGGGGGGCACAGCCCGCCACCGCCGCGCTGCCCGGTGCAGCCGCAACCGCAACACCCGCAGAATAAGGAGGGGATCATGGCCGACAACGAAAAAGTCCAACCGTCCGACAAGGATCCCAAGGTTTCGCAACTGTCCGACTTGCCGGGAGAGGTGCCCAACGAACTGCCGCACCAGACCGCGCTGATCGACCGTCATGCAATCCTTGAGAAAAGCCCGACGCTGCTTTTGGTCGCCTCGCTGCTGGTGGTGACGGTCGGCGGCATCGTGGAGATCGCGCCGCTGTTCTGGCTGGAAAACACAATCGAAAAGGTCGAGGGCGTGCGCCCCTACAGCCCGCTGGAGCTGACCGGGCGCGACATCTATGTGCGCGAGGGCTGCTATGTCTGCCACAGCCAGATGATCCGCCCGATGCGCGACGAGGTGGAGCGCTATGGGCATTATTCACTGGCGGCGGAATCGATGTACGACCACCCGTTCCAATGGGGTTCCAAACGCACGGGGCCTGACCTGGCGCGGGTTGGCGGGCGGTATTCCGATGCCTGGCATGTGGATCACCTGATGGACCCGCAGTCCGTGGTGCCCGAAAGCATCATGCCGAAATACGCCTTTCTTGCCGACAAGCGGATCGAGGCCGACCATATCGAAGATCTGCTGTCCACGCACCGCATGGTGGGTGTGCCCTATTCCGACGAGCAAATCACCTCGGCCCGGGCGGATTTCCGGGTGCAGGCCGATCCCGAAGGCGACTGGGACGGGCTGGTGGAACGCTATCCCGGCGCGGCGGTGGGCAATTTCGACGGCCAGCCGGGGCTGACCGAGATGGACGCGCTGATCGCCTATCTGCAGGTCATGGGCACCATGGTCGATTTCTCGACCTTCACCCCGGATGAAACCCGCTAGGAGGCACCGACATGGATACCTATTCCCTTCTTCGCCAGATCGCCGACAGCTGGGTCCTGCTGGCCATGTTCGGCTTCTTCATGGGCACCGCCATCTGGGCCTTTTTGCCAAGCCAGAGCCGCGCCCGCCAGGATGCCGCGATGATCCCCTTCCGCGACGACGACGCCAAGGCGCCCTGCAAGGGCACCTGCGCCACCTGCGCCTGCGCGCCGTCCGGTTACACTTTCGAGGACAAGCACAATGTCTGACCGCAAGATCGACGAGACCACCGGGGTGGAGACCACGGGCCACAGCTGGGACGGCATCGAGGAGTTGAACAACCCGCTGCCGCGCTGGTGGCTCTGGACGTTCTACGCCACGATCATCTGGGGGCTGGGCTATACCATCGCCTATCCCGCTTGGCCGATGATCTCGGGCGCGACCTCGGGGCTGCTGGGCTATTCCACGCGGGCCGAGGTTGCCGCCGACATCGCGGCGCATGAGGCGAAGAACTCTGAACTGGCGGCGGCGCTTGAGGCGGCGGACCTGACCGCGCTCGACGATGCCGAGGGGCTGCGGCGCTATGCCACCGCGCGGGGCGGTTCCGTGTTCCGCGCCCAATGCAGCCAGTGCCACGGCGCCGGGGCGGCGGGGGCCAAGGGCTATCCCAACCTGCTGGATGACGACTGGCTCTGGGGCGGCGATATCGAAAACATCGCGACCACGGTGAACCACGGCATCCGCAACGAAACCGACCCGGATGCGCGTTATTCGCAGATGCCGGCCTTTGGCGACATACTGCCAAAGGCAGAGATCGCGGCGGTTGTGGAGCATGTGGTCAGCCTGTCGTCGGATGACTATGACCGCGCGCTGGCCGAGAGCGGCAGCACCGTCTTTGCGGACAATTGCGCCGCCTGTCACGGCGACGGGGCAGAGGGCAACCGCGAGATGGGGGCGCCTGACCTGACGGATGCGATCTGGCTTTATGGCGGTGACCGCGACACGCTGACCACCACGGTGCGCGATGCGCGTTTCGGGGTGATGCCCGCCTGGGGCCAACGCCTGTCCGATGCGGATGTCCGCGCCGTTTCTGTCTACGTTCACAGCCTTGGAGGGGGCGAGTAGACAGACCCCGGCTGCCCAAGGGCGGCCCGCCCCGAAGCGGCCCTGTTCGCAAAACGTCGCCGCTTCGGGTGCTGTCAGTTGCAAGGCAAAACCGACTTTTGCGTCACATCGCTGACCCGGATCGCGGCGCTACGTCCGAAGGACGGGCAGTGGCTCTGCGGTCATTCGTGAAAATTGTAGCGAATGTCGGGAACGAGACCTTTCCGCTTTCCCAAGCGCGGAATCAAGGCCGCAGGCCGCCGCGCATCATGCCAGAGGCATGTCTTCGACATGACGGGCGGTCCCCTGGCACGGCGATTTGGCTGCTGTCGTGTGCCACGGATAACTCGGAGGTGCTTGGCTGCCATAAAGTGCCAGTCACGACGGTCGGATCGCCGCACCACGGCCCGGCGATGCGCGGCATTCGACAGGTGCTGTCTTGATCCAGATCAAGGCGGCCTGATGCACCTGGCCCTAGACAGGTCTTGCGAACAGGAATCTTGAAATGACCACTCCCACTCCCAGTCTCTATGCGGCCCGCGAGCCGATCTTTCCCCGGCGTGTCACCGGGGCCTTCCGCCGTTTCAAATGGTGGATCATGTTCATCACGCTGGGCATCTATTACCTGACGCCCTGGATCCGATGGGACCGGGGGCCGAACCTGCCGGATCAGGCGGTGCTGGTGGATATGGCGCACCGGCGCTTCTATTTCTTCTGGATCGAGATCTGGCCGCATGAGTTCTACTTTGTCGCGGGTCTGCTGATCATGGCGGGGCTGGGGTTGTTCCTGTTCACCTCGGCGCTGGGGCGGGTCTGGTGCGGCTATGCCTGCCCGCAGACGGTTTGGACCGATCTGTTCCTGGCGGTCGAACGCTGGATCGAAGGCGACCGCAATGCGCGCCTGCGCCTGCACAAGGCGAAATGGGACCTGCGCAAAGCGCGGCTGCGGCTGACCAAATGGGCGGTCTGGCTGATGATCGCGGTGGCGACCGGCGGGGCCTGGGTGTTCTATTTCACCGATGCGCCGACGCTGCTGCGCGACCTGGTGCAGTTTCAGGCCCATCCCGTGGCCTATGGCACCATCGCGGTGCTGACCGCGACCACCTTTGTCTTTGGCGGTTTCATGCGCGAGCAGGTCTGCATCTACATGTGCCCCTGGCCGCGCATCCAGGCCGCGATGATGGACCCGGATACGATCACCGTCGCCTACCGCGACTGGCGGGGCGAGCCGCGCGGCAAGGGCAACCTGCGCAAGCGCGACCGCGCCGCCGCCGAAAAGGCCGAGCGCGAGGTGCGGGCCGCGGGCCCGGGGGCGGCGCGCTATCCCGCGACACCTTATCCCAACCGGGCGTTGCAGGCGGGCGGACAGCCCACAGCCACCGCGCCGGAGCAGGAGCATGGCGATTGCATCGACTGCATGGCCTGCGTGAACGTCTGCCCGATGGGGATCGACATCCGCAACGGTCAGCAGATGGAATGCATCACCTGCGCGCTTTGTATTGACGCCTGCGACGACGTGATGGCGCGCATCGGCAAGCCGCGCGGATTGATCGATTATATGGCGCTGTCGGACGAGGCGGATGAGCGCGCGGGTGCCGCGCCGAAACCGATCTGGCGGCATGTGCTTCGGCTTCGTACCCTGCTTTACACCGCGATCTGGCTGCTGATCGGCGCCGGGCTGGTCTATGCGCTGTTCATCCGGTCGGACATCGAACTGACGGTCAGCCCGGTACGCAACCCGACCTATGTGGTGCAATCGGACGGGTCGATCCGCAACATCTATGATGTGCGGCTGCGCAACAAGCTGGGCGAGGACCGCGTGTTTCACCTGAGCCTGACCAGCGCCGAGATCCTGCGGATCGATCTGGAGGGCAACGCGAACCGGCTGAACGTGACCGTGCCCGCAGACACCACCGTGCTGCAACGGGTCTATGTCACAGCGCGCCCGCAGGACCCTGCGGCCAGCACCCATACCACCGACCTGCGCATCTGGGTCGAGGACATCGCGAGCGGGGAGCGCGCCAGCCGCGCCACCAGTTTCAACGGGAGAGTACAATGATACGTGAAATCAAGGGATGGCATGTCTTTGCCGGCTTCGCGATGGCCTTCGGGGTCATCATCTCGGTCAACCTGACGCTGGCCTTCAACGCCGTGCGGACCTTTCCGGGGCTGGAGGTCAAGAATTCCTATGTCGCCAGCCAGTTCTTCGACCGGGACAGGGCGGCGCAACTGGCGCTTGGCTGGGAGGTCTCTGCCACCTTGCGGGGCAATGATCTGGAGCTGGTGATCCTGGAAGGGGGCAGGGCGATTGCACCGCAGATCGAAAGCGCCACCTTCGGGCGGGCCACCAGCGTTGCGCAGGATCAGACGCCGGAGTTCACCTTTGACGGCTCGGCACTGCGCGCCAGCGTGCAGGGCGGGCGCGGCAACTGGAACCTGCGGCTGAAGGCGCGGGCCGAGGATGGCACGCTGTTCCAGCAGCGCATTATTGTGAGGCATCCGTCATGACCATGGCCTGTCCCGCCTGTGCGGCTGCGCCGCTGGCGCAGGGTGTGGCCAGCGGCCCGGCGCTGCAATTCTCGCTGCCCGGCGTCCATTGCGCCGCCTGTATCGGCAAGATCGAGCGCGGGCTGGCGGGTGTCCTGGGGGTGCAGGAGGTGCGGGTGAACCTGTCGCTGAAACGGCTTTCCGTGTCAGGACAGGTGAACCCCGACCGGGTGCTGTCAGTGCTGTCGGATCTGGGCTACGAGGCCTATCCGCTGGATCTGGCCGCGCTGGACCGCGCGCGCGACACCGAAGGGCGCGCCCTGTTGACCCGCATGGCGGTTGCGGGTTTTGCGATGATGAATGTCATGCTGCTGTCGGTGGCGGTCTGGTCCGGGGCCAGCGATGCCACCCGTGACCTGTTTCACCTGATCTCCGCGCTGATCGCCCTGCCGGTGGTGGCCTATTCCGGCCAGCCGTTCTTTATCAATGCCTGGGCGGCGTTGCGGGTGTGGCGGCTGAACATGGATGTGCCGATTTCACTGGCGATCCTGCTGGCGGCGGGCATGTCGCTGTTCGAGACCCTGCACGGCGGGGTGCATGCCTATTTCGATGCGGCGCTGTCGCTGACCTTCTTCCTGCTGATCGGGCGCTACATGGATCACCGCACGCGCAGCGCCGCGCGATCCGCCGCACGGGAGCTGACGGCGCTGGAGGTGCATACCGCCGACCGCGTGACCGCGAGCGGCCTGCAAACGGTGCCGCTGACAGCGCTGGCGGTGGATGATGTGATCGCCGTGCCCTGCGGGGCGCGGGTGCCGGTGGACGGGGTGCTGCTGAGTGATGCGGCGCTGATGGATCGGTCGTTTCTGACCGGCGAAAGCGCTGCGGTGGCGGTGACGGCGGGGCAGGCCCTGCAGGCGGGTGAAATCAACCTTGCCGCGCCGCTGCGCCTGCGGGCCACGGCGGTGGGGGAAGATACCTCGCTGCGCCGCATGGCAGCGCTGGTCGAGACGGCAGAGAATGCGCGCAACAGCTATACCGCGCTGGCCGACCGCGCCGCGCAGGTCTATGCGCCTGCGGTGCATCTGCTGGCGCTGGCGGCCTTTCTGGGCTGGGCCATTGCGACCGGCGACATGCGCCATGCGCTGAATGTGGCGATTGCGGTGCTGATCATCACCTGTCCCTGCGCGCTGGGCCTTGCGGTGCCTGCCGTTTCCACCGCTGCTGTCAGCCGCCTGTTCTCTGCCGGGTTTCTGGTGCGCAGCGCCACCGCGCTGGAGCGTCTGGCGGATGTGACCCATGTGGTATTCGACAAGACCGGCACACTGACCATGCCCGGCGTCGCGGTGCCGGAAGCGCTGGGCCCCGCCGACCGCGCGGTGGCAAAGGCGCTGGCCGAAGCCTCGCATCACCCCTTGTCACGCGCATTGGTTGCTGCCCTGGGCGACACCGGGGCGGCGGCGGCAGAAGAGATCAGGGAGGTCGCGGGCCAGGGGGTGGAGCTGCGCCAGGGCGCGGAGGTGATCCGCCTTGGGCGCGGTCCCTGGCTGGGCGCTGATTTTTCCGGTCTGGGCCTGCGCATCGGGACGGCACTGGCGATCCCGCTGGAAGTGACGGATGGGTTGCGTCCGGGCGTGCGCGCGGCGCTGGCGGGGATTGATCTGCCCTGCGAGGTGCTGACCGGTGACGCCGAGGGTCCCGCAGCGCAGCTGGCGGCAAGGATCAACCTGCCGGTGACCGCCAATGCCCGGCCGAAAGACAAGCTGCGCCGCCTGAACACGCTGGCCGCGCGTGGCGAGAAGGTGCTGATGGTGGGCGACGGGCTGAACGATACGGCGGCGCTTGCCTCTGCCCATGCCTCCATCGCGCCGGCAAAGGCGCTGGACGCCTCGCGCAGTGCGGCGGATGTCGTGGTGCTGCGGGACAGTTTTGCCGATTTGCCCATGGTATTGCGGGTGGCGCGGGCGACGGGTCGGCTGTCCCGCCAGAACTTTGCCATCGCGGCGGCCTATAATTTCATCGCGGTCCCGGTGGCGCTGGCGGGGCTTGCCACGCCGCTTGCTGCGGCGCTCGCGATGTCGCTGTCTTCCATCACGGTCCTGTTGAATTCCCAAAGGATGAGGAGCCTGAAATGAATGTTCTGGTGGTGCTGATCCCGGTGTCCCTGATCCTTGGCGGGGTGGGCCTTGCGGCGTTTCTGTGGACCGTGCGGTCGGACCAGTATGACGACGACAAGGGCAATGCCGCGCGAATCCTGCTGGACGACGAATAGAATGAACGGGTCCCGAACCCCGGGTGTCGCATGTCGCGCAACTCAGGCCCCTGGCGTGGTATGGGGCAAGGTCAGCTGAGTGGACATTGCTGCCGTCGATCACTGGCACCCAGGCCCGGAACAAGCCGAAGGCGCCGGGCCATCGCCTGCC
>NZ_QBFD01000022.1:365467-508338 GCF_003335585.1 Sulfitobacter sp. DFL-14
CCTTCTCGGAGGCGGTCTGCTCGATGGTGTGCTCGGCGACGAGGGTGTCGTTGGCGGCTTGCTCGGCGGCGACGGTGGTCTGCTGGATGGTGTCCTCGGTGACGAAGGCATCGTTGGTGGCCTGCTCGGCGGTGGCGACGGTCTGCTGGACGGTGTAGCCGGTGACGACGGGCTGCTGGGCGGGTTGCTCGGTGGTCTGGGCGGTGGAGCAGACGACATCGTCTAACCGGTGGTTCGGTAGATCAACGAAACAATCTCAAGCCCCACATTCCATGTGGGGCTTGTTTGCTTTTCAGTCGGCTGTTGCGATGGGAGAGCGCATTTGCCCCGCACTCAGGGTGGCGTTCCCCAAAGTCGTTCAGCGCGCCTATGCCGGTTTTCCAAGCTGCCTTTGCTGTTGCTGATCGCATAGGTCGATAAAGCCGTCCCGCTCTTTCAGATAGGACCGATATGCGATCAACCCGGACAGATAGTGTTCGACATCGTCGATGCGCACCCGAAAGCCGTGGTGGCGAATGAAAAAGCTTCCGGTGACAGAGGCCGGGTTTCGGAAATACATCGCAACTTCAGGAAAAAAGAATCCGTTGGTCAGATATTGCGCCCTGTGTTCCATCGCTTCGCGAAACGCATGGAGATCCAGCACGTCGATGACCCGTGTCAATGATGCGTCCTGCAGCGCTCTCTGCAGCAGCAGCCGGGTGGCACAACATAGTTCCAGCAGGGTCGGAAAGGTGGTGATCCGCTCGCGGATAAAGGGCAAGTAGTCCCTGACATTTCGGATACCGAAAGCGATGTACTTCGGGTCGGTGTAATGACGCGACAATTCGTTGACGCAATAGGCCAGCCAGTGATCGTTGTACTGCCAGTAATCCTTGCCGATGAAATAATCGACGGCACGCCGGGTCGCATCCAGCCAGCGCTGATCGCCCGTGGCACCGTAAAGCCGCATCAGCCCGAATGCGGCTTCTCCGTCATAATAGACCGTGCGAAAGTCCTCTTTCGGGGTCAGGGTGTCCGCATCCAATACGTGGCAGAAGCTGCCGTCCGTTCGTTGCATCGACAAAATGCCGTTGCCCAGCCGACGCGCCAGTTCAAGTACGGTTCTGTCGCCTGTCACCTCGAAAAACTTGCAGCACGCCAGGATGGCCACGGCATTGCCGCCAAGTTTAACTTCCCTGCCCGTGTCCATCAGAAAGGCGGAAGCGCCGCCCGGTCCCTGGCTGTATTTGACAAGGTTTTTCGCGATCTGCCTCAAAGACCGGTCAATGGCCGCGCGAAGGTCATCGCGTTGGGACAGCTCATAGGCTTCACACAGCGCATAGGTGCTGCTGGCATGGCGCAATGTGTTATAGTGGTTGATCGGACGGTCAAAGCAGGGATGCCTGCCATAATGGAACATGCCGTTTTCGTTCACCTGGGCGGCAAGATACCCGGCGCTTTCATCTATCAGAAAATCGAGATTGGCAGGCTGCATGATGTCGAAAATGCGTCGGCCACCATTCGGCCCGGACGGTTCGAGGCTGACAATTTCGCCGCTGTCGCGATCACGAAACATCCCATCAGTTGAGAAGAGATAGACGGTGTCAGTATCTTTGGGGGTTTCAAACTTTTTGCCAAAACGCCTTTTCCAATAGATCCCGAAATTGTTGAGGTTGAATTCGCAATGCGGGACCTGCGCGCCTTGATATAGCAGGGCGCTGCCGTTCAGTTCACCTTCGGTGATCGCATGCTGGAAATCCGCATCCAGAGACAGCCCCTTGCGGCTGTAGTTGCGTTTCACCTTCTGCATCGCGGCCTTGTAGGTGGCAAAGGATACCGCCTGTACCGAGGTCGCCCAGTCCAGGCGCAGATGACGCGCGCCAAGCATCTGCAAAGGGCCTTTTTTCTGCAGCCCTTCGCGCAATTCATCCAGGGATGAAGCCGTGATTGTTCTGACCCGCGCCCGGCTGTCGCCCTCCGTCGCAGAAACAAAGACAACAAAACGCGGATATGGCGCTGGAAGAGAGGATACCCGTGAGGCGAACTCATCCAGAAATTTTGATACGCCAGTGGTTTTCATAAGGATTCAGCGTTCGCAGTTGGGATTTTTCAAGTTGGGAATGTAAACACACATACCGCATGACCTGCACCCCTGAAAGGTCCACGGTTTGAGGTTGGCCTGTTCTCCAGCTGGGGAGACAGACGATGAAGAGAAGCCGTTTCAGCGAAGAACAGTGGCGGAAACTTAGACCCTTATAAATCTATATCTTACACCTGCATGCGACGTTTAGGACCCCGACTTCCGACACGAGAAAACCGTTCCAAGACGCCTAAAAACCGTTTCAAACCAGAACCAATCCCCCCTGCAAGGGCCAGGCCCCTAGACAAGCCGCGCCTCCCATGCGCCTGTGGCGACAGCGTTGTCTACAAGGTTAAGTATGAGCTCGCGAACCGTTTCAAGCGCGATGGTCGGGGGGCGATCCGCCAGATCGCATAGGTGCAGTGTCCGGGTCAGAACCGGCTCCACGATAGGTCGCCAGTGCAGCTCGCCCGATTCCAGATGCTCACGCATGAACAGCTTGGTTCCGATGGCGCAGCCCAAGCCTGCCGTCAGTGATCCGGCGATCGCCTGCACCGAGTTCATGTGCAGCCGCGCTCTTGCCTCAAGCTTGCGTAACAGCTGCGCATCCTCCAGCAAGGCTCGCGCCGATACACCCTGCCGCAACAGGATTATCGGCAGCCTCATCAGCTCGGCCACGGGGATTGGCTCGTTCGTGTCTCCGATCAGATCGCGGCGCCCGACCAGAACCATCCTTTCCTCGAGCAGGGGACGCGTCCGCAGATTCGGGCTCTGCGGCGGGTTATAGACCAGCGCGACATCGACATCGGCCGCGTTCAGATGCATGAGAGTGGTGCCCGACAGACTTTCGGTCAATGTCAGCTTTAAATCGGGATAATCGGTCAAAACCCGGCGAGCCAGTTCAACTCCGATCGCCTTGACCGCCGAATAAGCCAGCCCCACCGCGATCTCGCCCGAAATCGTGTCCCGGATCGATGACAGATCGCGAAGGGCGGTCTCCATCCCCTTCAGGATCGAACGGGCATGAGTGTTCAAACGCTCACCCGCCGCAGTTGGTTGCAGGCCGCGCGGCTTGCGTTCGAACAATGCCGTGCCCAGTTCCGCCTCAAGATTTGCAAGGTGATAACTCAGGGCCGAAACCGCCACGCGCTCGGTTTCAGAAGCCCCGGAAAGGCTTCCGCGATCATAGATGGCTGTAAAATACCGCAGCTGCTTGGAGTCCATGGTTTCGAATTCCTGTAACGATAGCTTCCAAACTTTATGATTTTCAGGAAGCTCTCGCAAGCCTAACGTGTCTCAAAAGGAGGACAGCATGGATGATGCGTTTGCGCCACTTGCCGGTGTGCGGGTAGTCGAAATGAGCCATATGATCATGGGGCCATCCTGCGGAATGTTCCTTGGTTTTCTTGGAGCGGAGGTGATCAAGGTCGAACCGCCCGAAGGCGACAAGACCCGCAGTCTGACAGGAATGGGCCGCCCCTTCTTTCCGCTCTTCAACCGCGGCAAAAAATCCGTTCGGCTTGACCTGAAGACCGACGCAGGACAGGCAGCACTCGACCGACTGTTGGGCACCGCCGATGTCTTTGTCGAGAATTTCCGCGATCAGGCGCTGGCCCGGATGGGCGCGGAGCCTGCTGATCTGCGCGCCCGCTTTCCCCGTTTGATCCTTGCCAGCCACAAAGGATTTCTCTCTGGCCCTTACGAGAACCGCACCGCCTTGGACGAGGTTGTGCAGATGATGACGGGGCTTGCGTATATGACCGGTCCGACGGGTCGCCCCCTTCGGGTAGGATCCTCGGCAAATGACATCATGGGCGGCCTCTTCGGCGCGCTCTCGGTCGTTGCAGCCTTGCGTGAACGCGACAGCACAGGTGCGGGCCGCTCGATCCGCATTGGCCTTTTCGAAAACTGCCTGCTGCTGGTGGCACAGCACATGGTCCAGTACGAACTGGAAGGCCGCAGCCCACCACCCATGCCAGAACGCGACTTCAGTTGGCCTGTCTATGACATTTTCGAAACCGCTGACGGCGAACAGATCTTTGTCGGTGCCGTGTCCGAAAACCAGTGGGTCGCACTCTGCAATTGGCTGGGTCTTGACGGTCTGCTGTCAGACCCAAGCCTGCAGGAACGAATGGACCAGATCAACGCCCGCGAGCGAACAATCCCGGTCTTTGCGGCTGCTTTGCGTCGCTACGAACGCGCCACGCTTATGGTGGAACTGGAACGGCTGGGACTACCCTTCTCGTCAATCTCGAAACCCGCAGACATGTATGACGATCCACATGTCATGCGCGAGGGTGGCATGGCGACGTCGCATCTTTGGACAGGCGAGGCGTTTCGCGCACCCTCACTGCCTTTCGAAGTGGACGGAACGATGCTGACGGGGGGCGGCGACGTAGACGCGATTGGTGCGCACAGCGCCGAAGTACTGAGTGCGCTGGGAATGAGCGAAGCTGACATTGCGGATGCCATGGGGATTGCGGCATGACCCGCCCGGACCGTATGACCGCCTATCCTTCTGACCGGGTAACCCTGCGCGAAGTCGGCCTGCGGGATGGGCTCCAGATTGTCAAATCGTGGCCTTCAACCGAGGCCAAGATCGACTGGCTGACCCGTGAACATGCCGCAGGTGTCCGCCATTTCGAACTTGGCTCTTTCCTGCCGACCGCGCGTTTTCCCCAGTTTGCCGATCTGCCCGCGCTGATAGACGCGGCCAACACCCTGCCAGACCTGCAGGCTTCTGTTCTTACCCTGAACGAAAGGGCCATGGACACGGCGTTCGCCAGCTCAATCTCCGAGGTGGTTTGCGTAGTGTCCGCAACCGAAGAGCACAGCCACGCCAATATCCGTCGTAGCCGCGATGCTTCGGTCGCCCTCGTGCGCCGCGCCGTCGACATGCGTGACGCGCAGGCCCCCGAGGTCGTGGTCAATGCCGGGATCGCAATGGCGCTGGGGTGCTCGATAACCGGAGCTGTTGCCCCCGCCGAGGTACTGCACATGGCCGAAGCTTGTCTGGTCGCAGGCGCGGACATCGTGGGTATCGCCGATACCGTGGGCTACGCCGGCCCGCGCGAGGTGGCCACGCTCTGCGATGGGATGACCCGGCTGTGCGGTGACAGACCGTTCATCGTGCATCTGCATGACACGCGCGGTACAGGCATCGCCAACGCTGCCGCTGCCCTGGATCATGGTGCGCGCGTGCTGGACGGCTCTCTGGGCGGTCTGGGCGGCTGCCCCTTCGCACCGGGTGCCACTGGCAACGTGGTGTTTGAGGATCTGGTTTATCTCAGCGAACGCATGGGGTTTGCCACCGGCATCAACATCGACGCATTGAACGGAATCCGCCGGATTCTGGAAACCGAAATTCCGGCTGAGACGCTCTACGGCGCGCTTGCCCGGTCTGGCCCCCCGTCCAATCTGGACTGGCAGGCACATTAATCTTTTTTGGGAGGAGAAGACATGAAGAAGACTTTTATAACTGCACTGCTGGCCACGGCGGCGAGTGTTACCGCCGCACAGGCACAGACCGTAATGCGGTGCAGCCACCAGCTGCCGCCTGCCCACCATATCGCCATCGTGGTTGAACAATGGGCGGCGGAAGTCGAAAGCCAGTCAGACGGGTCGATAGACGTTCAAGTCTTTGGCGCGGACAGCCTGGTAAAGGCCAACGACAACATCCTTGCGGTGGCCAAAGGTGAAATCGAATGCGCTTTCTCGCTGAACTTTCAATGGGGCAAGACGCTGCCGATCATGAATGTGACGGTCGGCCCCTACACCATGTCCTCAATCGAAGCATGGAAGAAATGGCCGACATCCGAAGCCGCAGCATATCTCGAGGACAAGTTGCTGGAGAAAGGTGTCAAGAACGTAGCCTGGATGTTCCAGACCAACTCTTCTGTCTTCACTTCCAAGGGCAAGTTCCTGCAAACGCCTGCGGACTTCGCTGGTATCAAGATGCGCGGGCTTGGGCCGGCCTTCGACCGTGGGCTTGAAGCGATGGGCGCGACCACCGTGTCGATGCCCGGCTCCGAAGTGTACCAGGCATTGGCCACGGGTGTGATCGACGCAGCCGTCACCGACGTGGCTGCCGCGTGGTCGCGCAAGTACTACGAGGTACAGGACCATTTTGTCGTCGTGCCGGTTTTGGCCGCCTATTTGCACGGCTATGTCACGCCTTCCTTCTATGATGGGCTGGATGACGCGCAGAAAGAGGCGCTGCGTGTCGCAGGCGAGAAGGCCGCCGGTTGGGCACTTGAAGCATCAATCGAGGCTTCTGCCTCTGCTCCGGATCAGTTACGCTCGGCTGGCGTTCAGGTGCATATTGCCACAGACGAGGAAAACGCAGCCTTCAAGGCCCTGATGCAGCCCGCATTTGCCGAAGGTTTTGAGGCGGAAACCGGCGCTGAGGGCAAGGAACTCCTTGACCTGATCGCAAAGATCCAGTGACCAATGACGCATGACAAGAAAGACACGGCGGCGCCCCTTGGTGCCGTCGGCTTGCTGGCCGCGCTCATCGGGCGCGGATTTGGAATATTTGCGGCGCTGGCCATTTTGGCGGTCCTGATACTGACGGCTATCAACGTCACTGGCCGATACCTGTTCACCGCGCCCTTGCGAGGGGCCGAAGAGATGACCGGTTTTCTGGTTGTCGCCATGGTTATGTTTGGCGCGGCCGAGGCATACAGGCGCGGCGATCACATTCGCATCGACCTTCTGACCGAACGGTTGGGACCAACCGGCGCGCGCTGGGTCGATATCCTGTCGCATATCGCCGTGGCCGCCTTTGCTGTGAATCTGCTGCGCACAGGTCTGCACACGGTCGCATTCTCACGCAGTTTCGGGGCATATTCAGCAGGCTATCTGGAAATTCCGATGTGGATACCTCAGTCCGCGCTGGTGATCGGCGGCGGGCTCCTGCTGGCGATGGCCTTGCTGAAACTGATCGAGACGCTGCTCTCGATTGCGTACAAGGACCGCCGCCCATGACAACCTTCATGATCTTTGGCGCGCTGATCGTTCTTCTTTTGACCGGCATGCCCATCTTCGCAGCCCTTGGCCTGACCTCGCTGACTGTTCTGTGGGTGATGGAAGGCAAGATCGACGCGATGGCTGATACGGTCTTTGCCAGTCTGAACAACCCCTTGCTGGCGGCGATCCCGATGTTTGCGTTCATGGCGCACGTGATGATCCGGGCCCGGGTGGTTGACGACCTGTTCGACTTTGCCAACAAGCTAGTGGGCCATGTAAAGGGAGGACTTGGCTTCGCCACGATCCTGTCCTGCACCGTGTTCGCATCGATCTCCGGCTCGTCCGTGGCAACGGCTCTCACCATCGGGTCGACCGCCATTCCGCAGATGCAGAAGTATGGCTACCGGCCGCGCGACACCTACGGGGTGATTGCTGCGGGCGGGACGCTGGGTATTCTCATTCCGCCCTCGGGACCGATGATCCTCTATGCGATCGTGTCAGATGCCTCGATCGGGGCGCTGTTTCTCGCGGGATTGATCCCCGGCCTGATCATCGCCGGGATCTTTGCTGTCTTCAGTTGGGTGCAAGCCAATGCCCATGGCCAGACACAGAAACAGGAATGGGTCGGTTTGCGAGAGGTAATCCGTGCGATGCGCAAGTCCATCTGGGCAGTGCTGATGCCGCCTGTGGTCATGGGCGGTATCTACCTTGGCGTTTTCACCGCGACCGAGGCTGCCGCCATTGGTGCTGCTTATGCCGTCGCCGTGGCGTTGCTCGCATACCGCGGCCTTAGTGCCCGCGACCTCTGGGAATGCCTGTGGGAAACGATGCGCACCACTGCGATGCTCTTCATGATCATCGCCGCCGCTGCGATCTTTGGCCACGCGATCACCTTGATCCGCCTGCCGGCCCAGATTGTAGAAGCGGTCACCGCACTGGGTCTGGGACAAACTGCTTTCATCCTGCTGGTGATGCTGGCCGTTTTTGTCCTGGGGATGTTTCTGGAAACCATAGCAATCATTCTGATCACAACCCCCATCGTCCTGCCGTCACTCATCGCCTTGGATATCAACCCGGTCTGGTATGGCATAATGCTCATGATAAATCTGGAACTCGCGCTGATCACGCCTCCGGTAGGGATGAACCTTTTCGTTCTCAAGGGCATTACTGGTGCGCCACTGGCGCATATCATGCGCGGAGCCGCTCCCTATGTGGCGCTGCTGATGTTGGGGCTTGCTCTGATCTGGGCCTTCCCAGCGCTGTCGCTATGGTTACCGACCTTGGCGGGATTTGGACGGTTCTGACCATCAGAACTTGAGCAGTCGGTTTGGCACGCATCACGCGTTCTTTCCCTCACACTACAAAGGCAAATGTGGATGCCGTGAAAAGAGGTCAGACAACTTCGATACCGGCATTTCGAAACTGGTCGAGCAGCGCACTGGGTGCAGCCCGATTGGTAACCATGCATCCGATCCCCTCGACATCCCATGATCGAACACGGCTGGTAACGCCCAGTTTGGTGTGATGGGCAAGAACCACTGTCCGCACCGCCTGCGCAGCCATCGCGATCGAAATTTCTGCTTCTTGCAGATCGTAGAAGAACGCGCCCTTGGTCGGGTGCAGGGCCACTGGCGCAGAAAAGCAGATATCTACCTCGAACCGGCGGATTTCGGACAATGTGAGTTCCCCCATCGTTGCGGGTACATCGGCGGCAATCCGTCCACCCAGCAGGACGACATCCAAGCCGCCGGCCTGCAGCGTAGTGGCCATGTCCAGCGAATTAGTGATGACCGAGACGCCCGGCATCTTTGCAAGCTCACGGGCGAAGAAGGCGGTCGTCGACCCAGCATCCACCATGATCGACTGGCCGGGTTGAATCAGGCTGACCGCTTTCTTCGCGATTTCGGTTTTTGCACGTGCCTGGGTGGCCATACGCTGACGAAAAGGGTCTTCGCTTCGGGCCTCTGGCAGAACAGCACCACCGTGAACACGCGCCACCTTGCCGATCTCTTCCAGGTCGACCAGATCGCGGCGCACGGTTTCGCGCGAGACGCCAAGTATGTCGGCCAGATCATTTGCGCTGACCTGATGGTTGGCGGCCAGCATCGACAAGATTCTTTGATGACGCTCTTTTGCCCACATCACTCAGCCCGCCTGCGCTGCATCATCGCCAGGATGACCTTCATAGACAAGACAGCGCCACAGACAACTGCCATCACGCAAGTCGAGAAGGCCGCGGCCTGCGAGGTCAACCCTGCATCGTCCAGTCGCATGATTGTCACGGCGGCAACGCTGAGCTGTGGCGTGGTCAGGAACACCACTGCTGACAGGGTGACCATGGAGCGCATGAAGAGGAAGAAGAACACCGAGACCAGCATCGGCGCGATGAACGGGGCCACGATATCGCAGGCGGTGCGTCCCAGCCCTGCGCCAAGACTGCCTGCGGCTTCTTCCAACGCCGGGGGGAGCTGGCGAAAGCCGGTCATCACCGTCAGGAAGCCCTGGGTGTGGTAGTGGTAGAAGTTGACAATTCCGATCAACGCGGCGGTGCCATACAGCAGGTAAAGCGGTGTCGACGTGGAATTGAATGTCAGGATATAGGCTAGGCCCAGCACCATCCCCGGAACGGCTGCCGGCATGGCGGCGAGAATCTGGACGGGCTGGGCAAGCACATGCGGCAGTCGCCTCAATCCAAGCCCGAGGAGGAACACCGCAATTGTCCCGCCCACCGCCGCACCAAGCGAAATGAGAATGGTCATCCAGAGAGACGAATACCCGCCCGCCAGCGTGATGTCATAGTGTTTGATCGACAGCGACATATTATAGGGCCAGAGCGTAACGAAGCTGGCATAGACAACGATGCCGATCACCGCGACAATGCAAGCGCAGATCAGCAGCGACAGCGCGGCCATGCACAGATCGCGCGGGGGCGCAAAGACAGGGCGATAAGGCACTTGCCCGGTGGTCTGCCCTGCCTGCTGCCGCTTCATCGCCTGACGCTCAATGGCGTAGGCGATCACGGTGGGCAGCAGCAGCATGATCCCGACCACGGCGCCCATATTGAAGTTCCGCTGGCCTACGACCTGGCTGTAGATCTCGGTCGCGAGGACAGAATAATCCCCCCCGATCACCGCCGCATTACCGAAATCTGTAATCGTGATGATGAAACAGACAAAACCCGCATTAAGGATGCCAAAACGCGCCGAGGGAAGCGTCAGGTCCCGGAACTGCCGCCAGGGCGAGGCCCCCATGACATCGGCCGCCTCGTAGGTGCGCGCATCCAGCAGCACCAGCGCCGCGCCGATGATCATCACGGCCTGCGGCAAGGCATAAAGCGTGTTTGCGATCAGCAGGCCCCAGAAGCCGTAGATTTCGATCTCGACGCCAAGGGCGCGGCTGATGACACCATTGCGTCCCAGCAGGAAGATCAGCCCAAGCGCCTGAACCAGCGAGGGCGCCAGCAGCGGCAGGACAATGATGGCCCGTATCAGCCATTTGCCCCGGAAAGCACAGCGATAAAGCCCATGTGCGATGATGAAACCCAGAAACACGCTGACCAGCGTGGTCGCCCCGCCCATGACCAGTGAATGCCGCGTCGCGCGCCAGAACCCCGAAGAGCCGAGCACCTCGACATAGTTGCCGATCCCATAGCTGTCGCCCACTGTGATCGAACGCAAGAAGACGATAATCATCGGGTAGGCAAAAAACAGGATCAGTCCCAGAAGTGGCAGTCCGACACAAGCGGCGGTCAGCAGGCGGTCGGCATCAAGGCGTTGGTGTCTGGCCCGCTGTTGGATCGTTTCAGAAGCATTCATGCCGGGACAGCCTTGCGCGGTTCGGTGTCGTCGATCACCCATGTGCAGGCATCCGGCGCAACTGTCAGCGCCACGCGATCGCCCACGCGACAGGGGTTCGCACCATGGGTTTCCACGGTCAGCATTCCTACCGTGGTATCGACCTGAAGCCGCCGCAGGTTACCGAGAAAGCTGATGCTGCGTATGGTTGCAGCGCCGTCTGCCACCGAGGCAATGTCAATCTGTTCGGGTCTGAGGCAGGCAAGCTGCGCCCGCTCCGACTCTCGTCGGGATGGCAGAAGATCGGGAAAAAGCTGCGCGATATCTTCGGGCGGCAGCAAGTTGCTTATGCCCATGAACTCCGCGACGAAGCGGGTGGCAGGACGGTGATACAGATCCTCTGGCGTGCCTGCCTGTACGACTGTGCCGTGGTTCATACATATGATCTTGTCCGCCAGCGCCAGCGCTTCTTCCTGATCGTGGGTCACCATGAGGGTCGGAATACCAAGGGCGCGCTGCACCTGCCGGATCTCGTCGCGCAGCTCTGCGCGGACCTTGGCGTCGAGCGCGGAAAGCGGCTCGTCAAGCAACAGCACGCGCGGATCGACGGCGATCGCCCGGGCCAGTGCGATGCGTTGCTGTTGACCGCCCGACAGCTGGCCGGGCATCTTGTCTGCGACCTGCGGAAGCTTCACCAGATCGAGCAGTTCAGCGACGCGTGCGGCGATGTCAGTCCTTGCGACCCCCCGGATTTTCAGCCCATACCCGATGTTCTCGGCCACCGTCATGTTGGGGAATAATGAATATGACTGAAAGACAATGCCGAAGCCGCGCTTGCGGGCAGGCATCTGCGACAGGTTGGCGTCTTCCAGCGTGATCTCTCCGCCGTCGAGCTCTGCCAGACCGGCGATCAGCCGCAAGAGCGTGGTCTTTCCACAGCCTGAAGGGCCGAGGAGGCAGACAAATTCACCTTTGTCGATCCCGATGGAAACGCGGTCAAGCGCGGTAAACGTGCCGTAGATTTTGGTGGCGTCGCGGACGTTCAGGTACATAGGGTCTTGCTTTCCTTAGGCGTGCAGGTGGCCGCGACCGCCTGCAACGTGACGGGGCGGCCAAAGCCGCCCCAATGCCCGGCTTTAACGGCCGAACTTCTCTTTCCACTCTGCCTTCACGGCGCTCTGATCCTCGGCGGCCTTCACAAAGTCGATGTCCGCAAGGACTGTCGAAATATCAGCGGGAAGACCGGCGGCCTCGGCTGCGGCAGAGGCATCGACGCCCGGCACGGTAATCAGCGCCTTGTACTTCTGGTAAAGCCCGATGGCCTCGTCCGACATGGTCCAGTCAAGGAAGGCCTTGGCTGCTTCGGGGTTGTTGGCGCTTGCCATCAGGCCCGAAGCCTCCAGCTCGTATCCTACGCCGCCTTCGGGGAAGACCATGGCCAGCGGGTAACCCTCTTCGATTGATTGCATGGCGGTGAAGGCCAGCGAGATGCCGACCGTATATTCTCCTACCCGCGCAGATTTACAGGGCTTGGACCCCGACGAAGTGTATTGCGCCATGTTGGGATCGACCGCTTCCAGCTGGGCCCAGCCGGCCTCTTCGCCCATGCTCTGCAATACGGCGTTCACATGCAGGTAGCCCGTGCCGGAGGAGTTCGGGTCGGGCATCAGCACCTCTCCTTTGAAGGCGGGGTCCTCAAGGTCCGCCCAGCTGGTCGGCATTGTCAGCCCCTTTTCCTCGAGCCGGGCGGTGTTCACGCAGAATGCGCCCATGTAGCCGATGGGGGCGAACCACTTGCCATCCGCAGCGCGGAAGGTTTCGGGCAGCACATCGGCACCCTTGGCCGCGTAGGGCTCAAGCATCTCAAGGATCTGGGGATCCATCATGGCGCTGACCGCCCAACCCCAAATCACGTCGGCTTGCGGATTGCCCGCCTCGGCCAGCAGCCGCGCGCCCAGCTTGCCAGTAGACAAGCGCAGCACGTTGATCTCGGTATCGGGCATGGCAGCCTGTGCGGCCTCTACATAGGCTGCGATCTCTTCTTCTTCGAGCGCGGTATAGACGGTCAGTGCATCGGCCAGTGTCGGGGCGGCAAAGCCCAAGGCCGCGATCGACAGCGTGGCGGTTTGAATCCAGGTTTTCATCGTCTTCTCCTTGTTGGTCCACATCCTCGACCGGACCTGCGTCCGGTCGTCTGCGGGCCATTGCAGAGACCCGCTCTGATTATTTTACCCAATGGCAAGTTGGGGCAATATGTGTAGTCTTGCGTTTTTGTGGCATTTGTCTACATTTTAATTACACAGCGGACGCCTGTAGCCTGCCGCCCCCTGAAATTGAGGAATTTTCATGCAGATCCACCCCTCTCTCCACGAGACGGACCGGCTGGTGCAGTTCGCGCGGTCACTCGCAGATGAGACCGACACGATGGCGATGAGCTATTTCCGCAAGCCGCTTGATATCGAAGCCAAGGCGGACGCATCTCCTGTCACGCAGGCCGACCGTGCCATCGAGACCGCGATGCGTCGCCACATCACTGCGTCCTTTCCCACCCATGGTATCCTTGGAGAAGAGCACGAAGACGCCCGGCTGGACGCCGACCGGCTGTGGGTCATCGATCCGATCGACGGCACCAAGAGCTTTCTTTCGGGGATGCCCAGTTTCGGCACGCTCATCGCCTGCCTTTCTTGCGGTGTGCCGGAAATCGGGGTGATTTCGATCCCGCCGACGGGCGAGCGTTGGACCGGCCAGAACGGCAAGCCCACTCTGTTCAACGGCACGCCCTGCCACACAAGCGGGCGGCAGACCTTGTCCGAGGCGATTCTTTATACCACCAGCCCCGACAACTTTGATCCGGCGGGGCTGGCCCAATTTGAAATACTGTCAGAAAAGGTCGCGATGCGACGGTTCGGCGGGGATTGTTATACCTACGGGCTTCTCGCCTCCGGCCATGTCGATCTGCTGGTCGAGATGAACCTGCATCCTTACGATTACATGGCACTTGTGCCGGTTATCGAAGGTGCTGGCGGGGTTATCACTGATTGGGATGGCCTGCCGTTGACGCTGACCTCCGAGGGAAAGGTCATTGCGGCCGCCAGCGCCGCACTGCATACCGAAGCGCTGTCTGCACTGCGCCGGTAAAAACACCAGCAGGGACCTCTTGTTTCGGCGCGGGGGCAATCTGCTAAATTGGATCGCAGTCGCCCCCCCCCAGAAAGGGGATGGCATAAATATTCGTCGCAGAATTCAACACTGATTGACCGCAGCGTAGATAATAGAAGTTCTGTGCGGACTTCCATCTACGCTGCTTCAAGCGGGTTGTACGAACATCCTCTCGCTCTCGCCTTGTTGACGGTTTTCAGGACGAACAGCGCGGTAGGCATGCCAAGTTGCATGACCCAGAACCGGAAAAATCACGATCAGGCCGAGAAACCCGGTGATGAGCGAGATTGCTGTGAGCACAACCACAATAGCCCCCCATGTCAACATCACAGGCAAGTTGGCCCAGACCATCGCCATCGAGATTCCCATTGCCGAAAGCGCATCAGTTCTCTCCGAGAGCAACATCGGAACGGCGAAGACGCTAATTGCAAAGGAGAAAGCCACAAATAATGCCCCTACGACACTGCCGGTAATCAGCAGCGCCCAGCCGGTAGGCGTGAACAACAGCATCGGTATCAGCTCATCGGTGCCGGGAAAGGCCACCAAGCCAAAAAACAGGGCATAGATCAGCACCGCCGCCCGCTGCCACAGCAGGAACAGGCCGAGCAGCAACACCCCCATGAACAAGGTCTGACGCGTGGACGCAGGGCGCACGATCAGCATGCTGCCGAAGGTCGGTCGTTCCTCCGCCTCGATGCGGCGGCTTTTTTCGTAGAGACCGCTGGCGATCAACGGCCCCACCAGGGTGAACCCGGCGAGGGCAGGAAAAAGGACGTATTCATAATGGAACTGGAACAGGGCCCAAACGATCAACGCTGAGATCATGAAGACAATAAGGCCGTAAAGCAGGCTAAGTAGTGGGCGGGTGAGGAAATCTGACCAGCCGCGCCGCAGCCATGTGAATGCTGCGGTTTTGGGCAAGTCCCGCGCGTGGGCGCTCTCGCGCGGCAAGGGTGGAACCACTTTTGGAATCACGCCGGCAGCATGCGGGTTGTCGGGCGGCGAAATGCTATCGCGGTTTTTGGATCGGTCACTCAACATGATGGTTTCGCCGCACGATTGGCAGCGCCTTTCTTGTGTGATGGATCAAGAACGCATTCGGTTTGCGAACCAATTGCAACCGAAACGAGATGGGCATTCGCCGCGACAAAACCGGAGATAAGCAGTAGTGCTCCGGTGACAGCCCAGAAGCGTGAAGACGTCATTGCTTCGCCTCCGCAGCACGATTCTGGATATAAAGCGTGAGCATCATTCGATCCGCTTCGGTCAGACGATCTTCCCAAGCGGGCATCCAACCTTGGCGACCGTCGTATATTGTCTTGAACATGGTCGCATCGTCACCGCCATACACCCAGGCGTCATCGGTCAGATTTGGAGCGCCCAAATCCTGGATGCCGCGTGCATTGTCGCCATGACAGCTGGTGCAGTTGTCAGCAAAAATAGCCTGCCCTTGCTCCAACCGCTCGGCCGGGACGTCGGGGTCAAGCCCCGACAGGGACTGAACATAGTCCACCACCGTGCGGATCTCGGGAACGCTGAGTATGTTGGTTTCCCCGAAGGCCAGCATTTGAGCGAAACGCGTGTCGGGATGGGGTGCATTGATGCCAACCCGCAGAGTCTCCAAGATCGTGTCTGTGTCGTTGCCCCAGAGCCAGGCATCGTCGATCAGGCTGGGATAGCCGGGTGCTCCGGATAGATCGGTGCCGTGACATGCTGCGCAATTGTCGCCAAAGAGCGTTGGCGCGGTGCGCTCCACATGTGTCATGAGTTCGGGGATTTCGCGGATTTCTTCCGCGGACAGTTCGCCCAGCGGAGCGCGCCAGACTTCGATATCTCGATAGGCTTTGGCGACCTGTTCCTCGACTGCGATCGCTTGATCATAGCCCAGAAGACCCTTCCAATAGGTCGTGACCAGCGGCCATGATGGCATAAGCACCCAGTAGATCAGCGCCCAGATATGAGTGATCGCCACAAAGAACCACACCGCCCGCGGCACACGGGTATTGAGTTCGGTGATGCCGTCCCATTCGTGTCCCGTGGTCTCGTGACCGGTGAGTGGATCGCGTTCCTTTACCGACATGGGCCCTCCTCGTCGTCCAGCACGCTTCGTGCGGCCTTGTCGAACCGTTTCCCAAGACTGGGCCAAAAGGCGTAGATGGTGATCCCGATCGACAAAGCGATCAGGTAAAACAAGCCAAAGGACTTGGCGATGGTCGATAGCGTATCATAGCTCGTATCCAAGGTATCAATCCCCTTCAGATGAGTGTGTGTTTCGAGGTAGATCAGACAGGCCGCCCAAAATTTGTAGATACGCCACCAGCGCATCCATCTCCGTCAAACGGTCTCTACGTCCGTCGAAAACCCGGATATTGGTAGCTTCCCCATAGCGTTCCTCGACCGCATAGGCCCGATCTGAATCAGGAATTGCCTGGCCGCGCGCATCGTCCGCCGCATTGGCGACCTGTTCGTCAGTATAAGGCACCCCGACCGTTCGCAGGGCGGCCAGCCGTCCGGGAAGGCTCGCGGTCTCAAGCGACGTGTTGAGCAAAAATGCATATTGCGGCATTACCGATTCCGGCACCAGTGAACGCGGATCAGCGAGGTGCTGCACTTGCCATTCATCAGAGAACTTCTCGCCTACGCGGGCAAGGTCTGGCCCTGTGCGCTTCGATCCCCAAAGCATTGGGTGGTCGTATTGGCTTTCCACCGCCAATGAGTAGGGACCATAGCGGTCCACCTCATCACGCAAGGTGCGGATCATCTGGCTATGACAGGCATAGCAGCCTTCACGAATGTAGATGTCCCGTCCGGCCTGTTCGAGCGGTGTATAGACCCGCATGTTCGGATCGGCCTCTACCGTATCATCGATGCTGAAAAGCGGCGCGATTTCGACAAAGCCGCCCACGGCAGCTGCTGCAATGATTCCGATGGTCAGCCCCATGGAATGCCTTTCGGCGCGGTAGTGGGTGCGTGCGTGAAACTCGAAGAACTTCGAGAAGGGTTTGAGAATTTTGCGCAACATGTCTTTCACTCCGCGACTGGCACGGCGGGTTCACCCGCTTCGGATTTGGTCGGATAGTCGAGTTCCTGGGTGTCCTGACGGACCCGTCGGATCGTCATGATGACGTTGAACGCTCCAATGATGGCTCCGGTCAGGAAGAAGGCCCCGCCGATGGTGCGTGCTACATAGTAAGGATGCATCGCTACGAGCGAGTCCGTGAAGGAATAAGCCAGCGTGCCGCTTTCGGTATAGGTGCGCCACATTAAGCCTTGAATGATACCGCTATTCCACATCGCGAAGACGTAGATCACCGTCCCGATCAGCGCGAGCCAGAAGTGCCATTCAACAAGCTTCCATGAATACATAGATTCCCGCCGCCACAGGATTGGCACGAGCGCATATATTGATCCGAAGGTGATCAGCGCGACCCAGCCCATCGCCCCGGCATGCACATGACCGACGGTCCAATCAGTATAATGGGACAAGGAGTTCACCGCGCGCACTGCCATGAAAGATCCTTCAAAGGTGGACAGCCCATAAAAGACCGCCGCCACCATCATGAAGCGCAACGTCGCATCGTCGCGCACCTTGCCCCAGGCACCGTTCAGCGTCATCAGCGCGTTCCCCGCGCTTGCCCAGGACGGCACTAATAGCATCACGGAAAATGTCATCCCCAAAGTCTGCACCCACTGGGGCACTGCGGTGTAGTGCAGGTGATGCGAGCCCGCCCAGATATAGAAGAACACGATGCCCCAGAAGGACAGGATCGATAGCCGGTATGAGTAGATCGGCCGCTCCGCCCGTTTGGGCAGGAAGTAGTAAAGCATCCCGAGGAAACCAGAAGTGAGGAAGAACGCTACGGCGTTATGGCCGTACCACCACTGCGTCATTGCATCCTGCACGCCTGAAAAGGCCGAATAGCTCTTCGCAGCACCGAAGGAGGCCGGCACGGCAAGGTTATTGACGATGTGCAGCATTGCCACGACAAGAATGAAAGCCATGTAATACCAATTCGCCACATAAATATGCGGCTCGTTCCGGCGCGCCAGGGTGCGCATGTAAAGCACGAAGTAGCTGACCCAGACGATCACCAGCCAAATGTCGGCATACCATTCCGGCTCTGCGTATTCTTTGGACTGCGTTATGCCCATGAGGTAGCCCGACGCCGCTATGATGCAAAAGAGATTGAAGCCCAGCAGCACGAACCAAGGTGAAACGTGGCCAGCGAGGCGCGCGCGCGAGGTGCGCTGCATCACGTGATAGGAGGTTGCGATCAACGCGTTGCCTCCAAAGCCAAAAATCACCCCCGAAGTATGTACCGGACGAATGCGGCCGAAGCTCGACCATGCGGCGTCAAAGCGCAGGTCGGGCCACGCCAGTTGAGCGGCGACCCAGACCCCCATGCCCATGGCGACCACGGCCCAGAAAAGCGAGAGCAGAATACCGACCTTGGTTGGATCGTCATAATAGCTGGTTGTGCGGTCTTCCGTAGGTTCAGCTAAGTAAAGCGCATTGCCCGCGACAAAAAACAGCCCCCCGGCAAAAATTAGAATGATCCACCCGTGGACACCCATCGGATCATTGCGGCCAGCGATCGCGAGGATAAGACCCGCAAGGGCCAAAACTGCGGTGATCAGCATTGCTTGTTGGCGTTCTGCAACGGTCAAGCGTTCCATCATCTGACATTTTCCTTTCGGGGGGACATCGGAGTGTCGTCGTCGTGCAAGATGCGTTCAGCATCACCGGCCAGATCTTCATACTGGTGGCTTCTCAGGGTCCAGAAAAAGGCGCCGAGGCCAGTTAGTCCCATAAGGATGGTAACGGGAATCAGAAGATACAGGATCGTCATACGGGAACCTCTTGCAACTGGGGTGCGGTGGCTCTGACAGCGTCCTGACTGTTCAGCCGAAGTGAGTTGGCCACCACGGCGATGGAGGAGCCTGACATGGCAATCGCAGCGATTAGCGGGGAAACATATCCGGCAATCGCCAGCGGCACCGCGATGCAATTGTAGGCTATGGCAAGTCCGAAGTTCTGTCGGACGATGGCAGCGGTCCGACGAGCCATTGTCAGCGCCAGCGGCACCGCATCCAGTCCCTCGCGCAAGAAGACGAAATCCGCTGCCGCACGTCCCGCTTCGGTAGCCGAGGCTGGAGACATTGACACATGCGCCACGGCCAGTGCGGCAGTATCATTCAACCCGTCGCCCACCATCAATGGGCGTTCGCCCTGATCCAGTAGGTCTTGCAGCCGTGTGACCTTGTCTTGCGGGGTAAGGTCACTTCGAGCCTCTGCAATACCAAGCTGGTCTGCCACACGGGCTACTGTCGACGCGGCATCGCCCGAAAGTATCTCGCTCGCCAACCCGGCATGGCTCAGAGCTATGATCGTCGCCTGCGCACCTTCGCGGAGATTTTCTCGCAGCGGAAAGCGCAGGGTTGGCGCGCCGGAAAATGCGAAGGCAGGACCTTCTCCCTCACAAGCCTCTCCAGCTATCTCGACCACCCAGGAAGGGCGGCCCAATCGGGCGACGCGCCCGTCGATCCGACCTTCGATCCCGCAACCGGGATGTTCCGTGATCCCCTCGGCAGAAAAAGTCGGCGTGGCATGCAGCTTGGCAATGCAGCGGGCAACTGGGTGGGCGGAATGCGTCGCAAGCGCTGCCGCCGCGCGGGTGTCCGCGCTGATCTCGAGCGTGTTGACCAACACCGGGCTGCCGTCGGTTAATGTGCCGGTCTTGTCCCAGACCGCGCGCGTTGCACTGGCCAAACGCTCCAACGCAGAGCCGTCTTTGAGAAGGATACCTTCGGCCATCAACCGACTGGAGGCGACGACATGCGCCACCGGCACAGCCAAGGCCAGTGCGCAGGGACAGGTGACGATCAGGACGCTGATCGCAATAAAGGCTGCGCGGTGCCAGTCACCGGTGGCCAGCAGCCAGCCGATAAAAGTGGCAAAAGCAACCAGATGGATCAGCGGCGCGTAGATCTGAGCGGCACGGTCAGCGATCCGTACATAGGTGCTGCGGCTTTCTTCGGCGCCCGCCAGTATCCGCATGGACATCGCGAGAAAGCTGTCCTCTACAGGACGCAGGGCCACACCATCCACCGAACCGGTCAGGTTCAAAGCTCCGGCTTCGACCTCATCGCCCGCAGCGACCGCCACAGGGGCGGATTCGCCAGTGACGAGGGAGCGGTCCAGATCGCTGGCGCCGGACAAGACGCGCAAGTCCACTGGGACCCGTTCGCCGACGGGGATACGCAGTACAATCCCTGGTGCAATCGTCTCGACCGCAACGGTGCGCAGCTTACCCTCGGGCGTTACCTCCCAAGCCTCTCGCACTGCCAGCCGCTGGAGGCCGGTCATGGCAGACCGTGCCTTGCCGCGCATGCGGTAATCAAGGTAGCGCCCGATCAATAGGAAGAATGTCAGCGTCACCGCTGCATCAAAGAAAACTTCTCCACCGCCGCGGATCGTCTCGAATAGACTCAATGCGATGGCGAGCGCGATGGCGAGCGCGATCGGCACATCCATATTCATACTTGCCCGCTTCAACGCGCCCCAGGCGGAGACAAAAAAGAAGCGTGCGGCATAGAGCACAATAGGAACGGCGATCAGGGCAGAGATCAGATGAAAACTGTCGCGGGTGGCGCCCGAAGCTCCTGACCAGACAGCAACCGAGAGCAACATGACGTTCATCGCGCCGAACCCGCTGACCGCCACCGCTTTGAGCAGGGCGACTTCGGTTTCGTCCTTGGCCTCTGCCGACAGATCCGCACTGTCGATAAGACGGCCCGGATGGCCGATGCGCTCCAGCTCGGCGAGTACAGGATTTAAGGGATCGCCCGGCTGCGCAAGCGTGACGTTGATCCTGCGCAGAGTGAGATTTGCCCGCGCGCGCGCAACTTCGGGTAGCGCCGCGAGAGAGCGCTCAATCTTCGCTACGCAGCCACCACAGCGTATGGTGGGCGAGGTCAGTACAAGCTCGCGACAGTGCTCTGGAGGGCCGGTAAATCTGGAGGGCACGCGAAGAGTCCTGTTTTTAACTTTTCCTCTTATCAGTTAATTCTGTCAGGATTCTTAATTCAGATCAAATTCTGCAAAAACTCCATGTTGGAATCTCCCTCCCCAAAACAGTCACTATAACCTTTGACTACAACGTATGAATTCGGGCCAGTTATAGCGCAAGGGCGGCGCCTCACAGCGCCGCCCTTGTTGATTCTCAAACTCGAAAGCCGTGTCAGCCTACATGCGGTTCAAAAAACCGTCTTTTGTCGCAAAGACGTAATCCCCGTGTCGGACGATAGCGTGACACATCACAATATCACGCTCCCTACCCGCATTTGGAATGACCGCAGGAGGCGCAGGTCATGCAGCCTTCGATCATGCGCATGTCGAACTGCCCGCAGGACGGGCAGGCCTTGCCACGGGGGGCGTCGAGGCCGACCACACGGGCCTGGGGATCGGTTTTCAGGCCCAGCCCCTCGCCCGCGATGAAGCCTGTTGCAATCATATGCTGTTCGATCACGCCGCCGATGGCCGCCAAGATCGAGGGGATGTATTTGCCCTTCATCCAGGCCCCGCCGCGCGGGTCGAAGACGGCTTTCAGCTCCTCCACCACGAAGGACACGTCGCCGCCACGCCGGAACACCGCCGAGATCATCCGCGTCAGCGCCACGGTCCAGGCGAAATGCTCCATGTTCTTGGAATTGATGAAGACCTCGAAGGGGCGGCGGTGGCCGTTCAGCACGATGTCGTTGATGGTGATGTAGAGCGCATGTTCGCTGTCGGGCCATTTGACCTTGTAGGTATTGCCCTCCAGCTCGCTCGGCCGGTCCAGCGGTTCGGACATATAGACAACTTCGCCGCCCTCCCCGACCAGCACCGGCTTGTCCTCGGACTTGGTGTCGCTGACCGACAGCACCGACCCCGTCACCTCGTTCGGGCGGTAGGTCGTGCAGCCTTTGCAGCCCTGATCCCAGGCCGCCATGTAGACATCCTTGAAGGCGTCAAAGCTGATGTCTTCGGGGCAGTTGATGGTCTTGGAGATGCTCGAATCAACCCATTTCTGCGCCGCCGCCTGCATCTTGACGTGATCCAGCGGGGCCAGCGTCTGGGCGTTGACGAAGTAATCGGGCAGCGCGGCGTCGCCTTTCAGCTCGCGCCACATCTGCACGGCGTAATCCACCACTTCTTCCTCGGTCCGGCTGCCGTCCTTTTGCAGGACCTTGCGCGAATAGGCATAGGCAAAGACCGGCTCGATTCCCGAACTGACGTTCCCGGCATAAAGGCTGATCGTGCCGGTGGGCGCGACGGAAGTCAGCAGCGCATTGCGGATGCCGTGTTCGCGGATCGCGTCGCGCACGTCCTCATCCATCATCTGCATGGTGCCGGAGGCAAGATAGGCATCGGCATCGAACAGCGGGAAAGGCCCCTTCTCTTTGGCCAGATCGACACTGGCGAGATAGGCGGCACGGGCGATCTGCTTCATCCATTCTTCGGTCTGTGCGGCAGCCTCGTCAGAGCCATAGCGCAGGCCGGTCATCAGCAATGCATCCGCCAGACCGGTGACGCCCAGCCCGATGCGCCGCTTGGCCTGCGCCTCACGCGCCTGCGCTTCCAGCGGGAATTTCGACGCGTCGACGACATTGTCCATCATCCGCACCGCTGTCGCCACCAGTTCGCCCAGCGCCTCAAGGTCCAGACCGGCGTCCTGCTCAAAGGGGTTGCTGACCAGCCGCGCCAGGTTGATCGACCCCAGCAGGCAGGCACCATAGGGCGGCAGGGGCTGTTCGCCGCAGGGGTTGGTTGCGGCGATGGTCTCGCAATAGCTCAGGTTGTTGGCCTGGTTGATCCGGTCGATAAAGATCACGCCCGGCTCGGCGAAATCATAGGTGGCGCGCATGATGCTGTTCCACAGGTCGCGGGCCTGCAGGGTGCGATAGACCCTGTCGTCAAAGCGCAGCTCCCAGGGGCCGTCCGCTTTTACCGCTTCCATGAAGGCATCGGTGATCAACACGGACATGTTGAACATGCGCAGGCGCGCGGGGTCGGATTTGGCGGCGATGAAATCCTCAACATCCGGGTGATCGCAGCGCATGGTGGCCATCATCGCGCCCCGGCGCGACCCCGCCGACATGATGGTGCGGCACATCGCGTCCCAGACATCCATGAAGGACAAGGGGCCGGAAGCATCGGCGGACACGCCTTTGACATCCGCACCCCTGGGCCGGATGGTCGAGAAATCGTAACCGATGCCGCCGCCCTGCTGCATGGTCAGCGCGGCCTCTTTCAGCATGTCGAAAATGCCGCCCATGCTGTCGGGCACGGTGCCCATGACAAAACAGTTGAACAGCGTCACCCGCCGCGCGGTGCCCGCGCCCGCGGTGATACGGCCTGCGGGCAGATACTTGAAATCCTCCAGCGCGGCGTAGAATGGCTTTTCCCACTCGGCGGGATTTTTCTCCACCTGCGCGAGGTCGCGGGCGATGCGCAGCCAGGTGTCCTCCACCGTCACATCGCGCGGCGTGCCATCGGCATCCTTGAAGCGATACTTCATGTCCCAGATCTGTTCGGCGATGGGGGTGGAAAATCGGGACATGTCGAATCTTTCGGCTGGATCAGGAAGGAGACCAAGATAACCCATCCAGCGCCAAACCACCACGACTTTCCAGTCCCGAACCACCACACTTTGAATGCGCTGCCCGATGCACTACCTTATATCGTGGCTCAGGGGTGAGTCTGGGGAAAAGCCTGTGGATAAATACGTCAATCTGATCAAGCTGAGCGTCGGCACCGAGAGCATCGAGGATCTGGAGGTCTGGCAGCGCCAGCGGTCCAGGCAGATCAAGGATGGAAAATACTACCACGTCACCCGGATGTGGCCCAAGCGCGAGGCCGAGGTGCTGAACGGCGGGTCGATCTATTGGGTGATCAAGGGCGAGGTGCAGGCGCGCCAGCGCATCCTGGGTTTCGATGAAATGATCGGCAATGACGGCATCCGTCGCTGCGGCATCGTGCTGGATCCGGAAATCATCCGCGTCTCACCCGCGTTGCGGCGGCCATTCCAGGGCTGGCGCTACCTTGACCCCGCCGATGCCCCGCCGGACCTGCGCAAGGGACAGGAAGGCGACACCGCCCTGCCCAGCGAGCTGAACCGCGCGCTGGCCGAGATCGGGGTGATCTGAAGGATCAAATCCGCCACCGGCCGTGCCACCGCGCGCAGGTCCGGCAGGTAGAATATGGATGTCAGCCGCAGCGGCTTTGCCGTTAGACCCGCGCCGGCACCCGGGTAATTTTTGCACCCAGGGCGTTCAGCCGCTCGTCAATCCGCTCATAGCCCCGTTCAATCTGCTGAGCGTTGTTGATGCGCGAGGTTCCCTCGGCCCCCATCGCCGCGATCAGCATCGCCATTCCGGCGCGAATATCGGGGCTTTCGACACGGGCACCACGCAATCTGGTCGGCCCGGACACGACGGCACGATGCGGGTCGCAGAGCACGATCCTCGCGCCCATCGAGATGAGCTTGTCGGTGAAGAACATCCGAGATTCGAACATTTTCTCGAACATCAGCACCATGCCTTCGCATTGCGTTGCGGCAACCAGTGCGATGGACATCGCATCCGCCGGGAATGCCGGCCAGGGCTGATCCTCGATCTTGGGCACATGGCCGCCGAAGTCCGGTTCGATCGTGAGTTTCTGGGCCGCCGGGACAATCAGATCGTCGCCTTCGATGCGGCAATGGATGCCCAGGCGCTCGAACCCCATCAGCGTCGACCGCAGATGTGTCACACCGGCGTCGCAGATCCGCAGTTCCGATCGCGTGACCGCAGCCAGACCGATGAAAGAGGCAACTTCGATGTGATCAGGACCTATGCGATGGGAGGCGCCCCCCAGGGTACGGCCCCCGTGGATCGTCATGCAGTTGGTGCCGATCCCGTCAATCTTTGCGCCCAGGGCCATCAGGAAGCGGGCGAGATCCTGGACATGCGGCTCTGACGCGCAGTTGCGCAGAACGGTCAGGCCACGCGCCGCGACTGCGGCACAAAGCGCGTTCTCGGTTGCCGTGACAGAGGGTTCGTCCAGAAACACGTCAGCGCCCGTAAGGGCGCGCGCCCGGAAGACATAGGCGTCATTCACCGAGATATCGGCGCCAAGTTCCCGAAGGGCAAGGAAATGCGTATCGAGACGCCGCCGCCCGATCACGTCACCACCAGGCGGCGGCAGCGTAAGCTCACCGCAACGGGCAAGCATCGGACCAGCCAGCAGGATCGACGCTCTGATCCGCATGCAAAGATCGGGGTCAAGATCGGTCGGGCTGAGCGTATGGGCGTGTATCCGCAGGGTGTTGGGACCGGTCCAGGTTGTCTCAGCACCGATCGAGGCGATCAGTTCAAGCAATGCCTCAACATCGCGGATGCGCGGGACGTTGGATAATTCGACGGGCTGATCGGTCAGCAAGGTTGCGGCAATGATCGGCAGCGCCGCGTTCTTGTTCCCGGCTGGCGTGATGCTGCCAGCAAGCCTGTGTCCACCTTCTACGATATATTCGACCCGCTCGTGCGGTTGCGCCACTGCCATGTCTGCCTCATCTGTTTTCAACGGACGGTAACGCACTGACCGCCGAGCACAAGCGCTGAGGTTCATCAGCCAGCGCCTCTATGCACCGGGGGCTGTATCCCATAAGCCGGAGAGGAAAGGCGGATTTGCGTCACTACCGGCTGCGGCGGGCGATGGCGCGGCCACCCTACCCCAGCCGCGCTTCCAGTTCTTTCAGCGTCTTGCGGATCCGTTCATCCATCGGGGCTGTCCGGCTGCGCCAGAGCGTCGCCTGAGAGCGCAGCACCATCCCGTCGCAGAGAATCTTGAGGTGATTGGCGCGCAGGGTCTCGCCGCTCGAAGTGATGTCGGCAATTGCCTCGGCGGTTTCATTGGCCACCGTGCCTTCGGTCGCGCCCTGGCTGTCGACCAGCGCATAATCGGCCACGCCGCTGTCGCGCAGGAAGTTGCGGACCAGCCGGTGATATTTCGTGGCGATCCGCAGGCGGAATCCATGCGCCGCCCGAAACGCCGCGGCGGCGGCGTCCAGATCGTCCAGAGTGTCCACGTCGATCCAGGCCTTGGGCACCGCAATGATCAGGTCTGCGTGGCCAAAGCCCAGCTCCTCCACCGGTTCGACCAGTTGCTCCCACAACGCCAGTTTCTCGTGCACCAGGTCTGTGCCGGTGACGCCCATGTGAATGCGCCCCGCGGCCAGTTCGCGGGGGATTTCACCCGCCGACAGCAGGTTCAGGCTGACCCCCTCGATCCCCGCAACCGCGCCGGCGTATTCCCGGTCGGACCCGGTGCGCTGCAGGGTGATCCCGTGTTGTGCGAACCAGTCAAAGGTCTTTTCCATCAGCCGCCCCTTGGACGGCACCCCAAGCTTGAGCGTCATGGCGCGCCCTCCAGTACCAGCATCAGGCCCGGACGCATCACACCGCCCACCGCCGGAATCTCGCGCCCCTGCCCCAGCCGCCGGGTCAGCGCATCATAGCGCCCGCCACTGGCAATCGTCGGCAGGTCCGCGCGCGCTTCGGCCCGGAAGCCAAAGACAAACCCGTCATAATATTCCATCGACGACCGGCCATAGCTGGCCTCGAACATCAGGTTGTCGGTGTCCACGCCCCGCGCCCGCAGCGCCGCCTCGCGCGCGGTGACGCGGGCCACTGCCGGGGCGATGTCGGGCATGTCCACCGCTAGGTCGTGCAACTGGCTCAGCGCATGTGGCATCACCTCGCGCACTTCCAGCAAGGCCTCGATCTGTTCCACCTCGCGGCCCGAGAGCGGCGGTGTCGCCGCATCTTCGTGCAGGGCCGCGATGCGCTCTTCGATGTCGGCGCGGCTGCGCAATCCGATCAGCGGGGCGTCACTGCTGGCCTGTCCCGCCAGCAGCGCGGCACGGCTGGGCGGCATCGGCGTGCGCCCGGAAAACCGGTCCAGCAGCGCACGGAACCGGCGCGGCCGCCAGATGTGCCGCATCAGCGCATGCCTGCGCCGGGCGCTGGTCTGCAACCCTTCCACCGCCGCCATCAGCACGCCGATGTCGCCGGTCACCGCGCGCAGGGGCAGGCCCCGCAGCGCCTCGGCAATCAGGGCAAAGACCTCGGCATCCGCCGCCGCCGGATCGGCGCGGTCAAACACCTCATAGCCGACCTGGATGTATTCATTGGCGCGGTCCGGGTCTTCCTCCTGCCGGCGAAACACCTCGCCGGAGTAGGTGTAGCGCGCGGGGTCGGCGCCCTCGGCCATATGCATCTGCACCACCGGCACGGTGAAATCGGGGCGCAGCATCTGCTCCCCCCGCAGCGCATCCGAGGTGACATAGGCACGCGCGCGCATGTCCTCGCCGTAAAGCTCCAACAGGGTGGTTGCCGGTTGCAGGATCGGCGGTTCCACCAGCGCCGCACCCTGCGCCTCGAACATCGCGCGCAGGGATGCTGCGCGGGTCAGGGTTTCGGAACGTGTGGGCATCACTGGCCGTCCAGAATTTCGCGGACCTTCGCGACAAGCTGGTCGCGCGGCACCTCGTACTGGCTGGGCCGGTCCTTCCATTCCTCATGGGTAGCGCTTTCGGCAATCTTCGCGCCCAGGATCAGGTCCTTGATCTGCACCACACCACGCGCGTTTTCATCACCCCCCTCGATCACGGCAACGGGGCTGTTGCGCTTGTCCGCGTATTTCAGCTGGTTGCCGAAGTTCCTGGGGTTGCCCAGATAGACCTCCGCCCGGATGCCCGCCTGCCGCAGGTCCGCCACCATCGCCTGATAATCGGCCATGCGGTCACGGTCCATCACGGTGACAACGACCGGGCCGGGATCGGCGGCGGCCCCCTCGTTCTTCATCGCCAGCGCCGCCAGCAGCCGGTCCACCCCGATGGAGACACCGGTGGCCGGCACTTCCTGCCCGGTGAAACGTTTCACCAGATCGTCATAGCGCCCACCCCCCGCGACAGAGCCGAAGTTCCGGGTGCGGCCCTTTTCGTCCTGGATTTCGAAGGTGAGTTCAGCCTCGAAAACGGGGCCGGTGTAATAGCCGAGGCCGCGCACGACGGAGGGGTCAATCTCAACCCGGTCCGGCCCGTATCCACCCGCTTTCAACAGATCAGAGATCAGGTTCAGTTCATCCACGCCCTGCATCCCGACATCGGATCCGGTAACAAGACCGCGAAGCCGGTCGACCGTCTCAGCGCCCGAAGCGCCTTTGGCCTGCATGAAGCCCATCACGACATCGGCTTGTGGGCCGTCCAGCCCCGCACCCTTCGTAAAATCTCCGCTCTCGTCCTTGCGGCCTTCACCCAGCAAGGCGCGCACGCCCTCCGGCCCCAGCCGATCCAGCTTGTCGATCGCGCGCAACACAATCCCGCGCTCGGCTTCCTTGTCGTCCCCCGACAGGCCCGCCACTTCCAGCACGCCATTGAGCACCTTGCGGTTGTTTACCCGCACGATGTAATCCCCGCGTTCGATCCCGACCTCTTCCAGGCAATCCGCCAGCATCGCGCAGATCTCGGCATCCGCCGCCACGCTCGGCGCGCCGACGGTATCGGCATCACATTGATAAAACTGGCGGAACCGCCCCGGCCCTGGCTTTTCGTTGCGCCATACCGGGCCCATCGCATAGCGCCGGTAGGGGGTCGGCAGATCGTTGCGGTGCTGGGCATAGACCCGCGCCAGCGGTGCGGTCAGGTCATAACGCAGCGCCAGCCAGTCGCCAGGCTTGTCGCCTTCGGCATCCTCCTGCCAGGCGAACACCCCCTCGTTGGGGCGGTCCACATCGGGCAGGAACTTGCCCAGCGCCTCGACGGTCTCGACACCGGAACTTTCCAGCGCATCAAAGCCATAGCGGTGATAGACAGAAGCAATCTTGCGCAGCATCTCGGCCCGATGCGTGACCTCGGCGCCAAAGTAGTCGCGGAACCCCTTCGGGGTCTCGGCCTTGGGGCGGGGGGTCTTCTTGGGCTTGGCCATGATACCTGTTCCTGTCAGCGCTGCATATGCGCCCTGCCTCTACCCCAGCCCCCTTGCAAGGGCAAGCGACGCAAGGGCTGCTTACGCCACTGCTCTTTTTGGCGAACAAATATCCCTGCACAACATCCATTCCAAGCGGGCCGTCGACATGTTACAGCGCAGCCATGGAAAAACTCGAAGAACAGATCGCCCATCTGACCCGCATCGTCGACGACCTGTCAGAGATCATTGCGCGGCAGGAGACGGACATCACCACCCTGAACCGCCGGGTGCACATGCTGATGCAGCGCGAGGGCGAAAGGGAAGCGAGCCAGGGCAGTGGCGTGGTGCTGGGTGACGAACGCCCGCCGCACTACTGAGCCAGCGCCTGCCCCGGGCGCCAAAATTCTTCAAAGAATTTTGCCCGGAATTTTCGAAAATTCCGGCCCCTCAGCCGCTGGTCTTGATCGCGGCGGCGATCACCGCGCCGTCATGCACCAGCAACTCGGTCCAGCGGCTGGAATTGCCGAAACTGTCATAGGCGCTGACAAAGAAGGTGCTGCGGTCCATCCGGTCGATCCTTGACCCGCAGGGCTTGCCTTTGCGCGCGCCGCAGACATCGCGCTTCACGGTTTCATAGGCCTTGTCGGTGGCACCCACCGGCAGGTTCTCGCCCCCCGGTCCATAGTGCAGCTGCTCATACAGCGACGCGGCCCCCAGCAGGACATTGGCCGCCGTCAGCTGGCGCGGGCAGCCATCCGCAAAACCGGTGATATAGAAGGTCCGCGCAACCGCCGAACCGGATGCGGAATCATAAAGCGCATAGCCCCGCGCGGGGGCGCTTTCGATTTTCTGGCCCATCGGTTTGCCTTTGGCCTCGCAGACCCGCGCAACGACCCCGTAGGGCAGGACCGTGCCATAGGCCACATCACGCGCATCGGGACCGTCACGGGGTGTCGCGCGGTTTGCCCCCCCGCCAAGCCCGAAGAGCCCGCCGCGCTGACGTTCCGACTGCGGCGCATCCTCGGGGCTGAGTGCTGCGACCTCAACCCCGGCTTCCTGCCCCACTTCCGTGCGCTCAGGGTCCTGCGCGGGCTGCGCCGCCCCTCCGGCACGCCGGAACAGGCCCAGAAAACCGCCACGTGCCACAGGCTCCTGCGGTGCGCGCGCCTGCTCTGCCGGGATCACAGCCGCATCACCGCCCGAGGCGGCGCTGCTGCCAAAGAACCCCTCACGAGCGACTTCCGCCTCGCCCGGCAGGGCCTGCGCCGCCGGATCCTCATCCGACAGCTCCACATCGGAAATGCGGTCAACGCCGGCCAACGGGTCGCCGCAGGCGCCCAAGGCCAGCAGAATGCTGACAAGAATAGCTGATCGAAACATGACACATCTCCCCGATGTGGGGTCTTTTATCCCAGCGGCGTGGCTTCGTCCACTCGACCGGCAGGATGTGCCGGCGGCAGGCGTGAACCGGCTCAGATTTCCTGCACTTCCAGCACGCCGCCCAGGGACCGGATCGCCCCCTTGATCTGGGGAGTCACAGGGTATTCGAACCCCAGATCCACCTCGACCTCACCCGGCAGGGAGGGGTCCATCAGACAAAGCTGGATCGGCCCCTTGCCCGCGGCCCGCGCTGCCGAGCGCGCGCCCTCCAGCACCTGCGCCACAGCAGCCACCGCCTCCGGCGCATCGACAAAGACCCGCAAGCCGATGCTGCCCGCATCCGCCACGGCCATGTCCACCGGCGCCACGGACCGGCCCAGCAATTTCAACTGGTCGCTTTCCATCGTCGCCTCGACCGTGACCACCACCTTGGATCCCGTCTCCAGGTGGTCACGGGCAAGTTCCAGCGTGTCGGAGAAAAGCGTGACTTCGTAGCCGCCGGTGGGGTCAGACATCTGGGCAAAGGCAAACCGGTTGCCGCGCGCGGATTTGCGTTCCTGCCGCCCGGCGACCACGCCCGCAAGCCGCGCGTTCATCGCGCCCCGTTCGCTCACCATTTCGGTCAATTCGTCCAGCGTCAGGAAAGGCACGCCCCGGTCATTGCCCCATTTGCGCTTGAGCGGTGTCATGTAATCGTCCAGCGGATGCCCCGACAGATAGAAACCCACCGCCTTGAATTCCTCTGTCAGGCGTTCGGCGGGCAGCCAGTCGTCGCAGGGCAGCATGCGCGGCTCGGGCAGGTCATCGCCCGCCTCACCGAACAGCGACACCTGGTTGCTGGCCTTCTGTTCATGGATCGCCGCCGAATAGCTCACCAACGCATCCAGCGCCTGGAACACCCGCCGCCGGTTCGCATCCAGCTGGTCAAAGGCCCCCGACCGCGCCAGCATTTCCAGTGGCCGCTTGCCCACGCGCTTCAGGTCCACCCGCCGCGCCAGATCGAACAGCGTCGCAAAGGGCCGCTCCTGCCCATCGACCCGCCGGCCTTCGGTGATCAGCCTCATCGCCTCGACACCGACGTTCTTGAGCGCACCCAGCGCATAGACCAGCGCGCCATCCATCACCTTGAATGTCGCGTCCGAGCGGTTCACACAGGGCGGCACCCAGGGCAGTTCCAGCCGCTTGCGCACTTCTTCGAAATAAACCGCCAGCTTGTCGGTCAGGTGGATATCGCAGTTCATGACACCCGCCATGAACTCCACCGGATGGTTCGCCTTGAGCCATGCGGTCTGGTAGCTGACCACGGCATAGGCTGCGGCATGCGACTTGTTGAACCCGTAGTTGGCGAATTTCTCCAACAGGTCGAAAACCTCGGTGGCCTTTTTCTTGTCCACCCCGTTTTCCATCGCACCCTTTTCGAACTTTGGGCGTTCCTTGGCCATCTCCTCGGCGATCTTCTTGCCCATGGCGCGGCGCAACAGGTCGGCGCCGCCCAGCGAATAGCCCGCCATGACCTGCGCGATCTGCATCACCTGTTCCTGATAGACGATGATGCCCTGGGTCTCTTCGAGAATGTCGTCAATCAGCGGATGGATCGATTCCAGCTCGCGCTTGCCGTTCTTGACGTCGCAATAGGTCGGGATGTTCTCCATCGGGCCGGGACGGTACAGCGCCACCAGCGCCACGATATCCTCGATGCAGGTGGGTTTCATGCGTTTCAGGGCATCCATCATGCCGCTGGATTCCACCTGGAACACCGCCACCGTCCTGGCGCTTGCGTAAAGCCTGTAAGACGCCTCATCATCCAGCGGAATTGTCGAGATGTCGTCCAGCACCCCCTCGGGCGGGGTGAACAGCTCCGTCCCGTCGGCAGAAAGGTGCAGGTGACGCCCGGATGCCTTGATCTGGTCCACCGCGTTCTGGATCACGGTCAGTGTCTTGAGGCCCAGGAAGTCGAACTTCACCAGCCCGGCCTGTTCCACCCATTTCATGTTGAACTGGGTCGCGGGCATGTCGGACCGCGGATCCTGATAGAGCGGCACCAGATGATCCAGCGGCCGGTCCCCGATCACCACACCGGCGGCATGGGTGGAGGCGTTGCGCAACAGCCCCTCGACCTGCTGGCCATATTCCAGCAGGCGCGCGACGACTTCCTCGTTCTTGGCCTCCTCGCGCAGGCGGGGTTCATCCGCCAGCGCCTTTTCAATGGAAACGGGTTTCACCCCCTCGACCGGGATCATCTTGGACAGCCGGTCCACCTGTCCGTAAGGCATCTGCAAGACCCGCCCGATGTCGCGCACCGCCGCCTTGGACAGAAGCGCGCCGAAGGTGATGATCTGACCCACCTTGTCACGCCCGTATTTGCCCTGCACGTATTGGATCACCTCCTCACGCCGGTCCATGCAGAAGTCGATGTCGAAGTCGGGCATGGACACCCGTTCGGGGTTCAGGAACCGCTCGAACAGCAGTGAATAGCGCAGCGGGTCAAGGTCGGTGATCAGCAGCGCATAGGCCACAAGCGAACCCGCGCCAGAGCCGCGCCCCGGCCCCACCGGGATGTCGTGATCCTTGGCCCATTTGATGAAATCCGCCACGATCAGGAAGTAGCCGGGAAAGCCCATCCCCTCGATGATCCCGAGCTCGAATTCGAGCCGCTTCTCATAGTCCGCCACCGGCGCGGCATGGGGGATGATCGCCAGACGCGCGCGCAGCCCCTCCTGCGCCTGACGGCGCAGTTCGGCCACCTCGTCATCGGCGAACTTCGGCAGGATCGGGTCGCGCCGATAGGCCATGAAGGCGCAGCGACGGGCGATTTCAACGGTGTTTTCGACAGCCTCCGGCAGATCGGCAAACAGGGTCACCATCTCCGCCTCGGATTTGAAATAATGCTGGGCGGTCAGCCGCCGCCGTGCCTCCTGCTGATCGACATAGGCCCCTTCGGCGATGCAGATCAGCGCGTCATGCGCCTCGTACATCTCTGTCTTGGGGAAATAGACGTCATTGGTGGCGACCAGCGGCAGGTCCATCGCATAGGCCATCTCGACCAGCCCGCGTTCCGTCAGCCGCTCCGCTTCCGGCTGGCCATCCTCGCCCGGATGGCGCTGCAGCTCCACATAGAGCCTGTCGCCGAAAGACGCCGCCAGCCGCGCCACCAGCGCCTCTGCCGCCGGGCGCTGGCCGTTTTGCAAAAGCATCCCCACCGGCCCGCCCGGTCCCCCGGTCAGGCAGATGATGTCGCCGCTCAACGCCTCCAGTTCCTCCAGCGTGACCTGCGGCCGCGCACCGCCCTTGTCGATGTAAAGGCAGGAGTTCAGCTTCATCAGGTTCTCATAGCCTGCCTCGTTCTGCGCCAGCAGAACCACCGGGGCGGGATCACGCGGGCGTTCCCCCGGCTGGACCGCGACATAGGCCAGATCGACCTGGCAGCCGATGATCGGCTGAACCCCGGCCCCGGCCATCCCGACGGAGAATTCCAGCGCCGCGAACATGTTGTTGGTGTCGGTCAGCGCCAGAGCAGGCATCCCCGCATCACGGCACATCTGCGGCAGTTTCTTCAATCGCAGCGCGCCTTCCAGCAGTGAATATTCCGAATGGGTGCGCAGGTGGATGAATCGGGGGGCATGTTTCATGGGCCAACCGTATCCAGCCGACCCGCCGGGGGCAATCGGCGGTGTGCCGCGCAAGCGAAGTTAACACTTAGCATAACAACTAAGCATCCATTGACGCCCGGGCTGACAGGCCGATAGTCAGCCGCATGGCCAATAAACGACTCGATCTTGTTTTCTCGACCCTCTCGGACGCCACCCGCCGCGCGGTGGTGGAGCGGCTTGCAGGCGGTCCGGCATCGGTCTCCGAACTGGCGGCCCCCCATGACATGGCCCTGCCCACCTTCATGCGGCATCTCAAGGTGCTTGAAACCGCGGGACTGGTGCGCTCGGTCAAAAAGGGCCGCGTGCGCACCTGCCATATCGAGGCGGCGCCGCTGATGGAAGTGCAGGGTTGGCTGGCCTGGCAACGACAGGTCTGGGAACAACGGCTCGACAGGCTCGATGCCATGACGCGCGCCTTGGACACGGACAAGGACGAGAGCACGGCTTGACCGGTCACGATCCGAAACGCGCCCCCCGAACGGATCCGAAACATCGCGGCCTCCGCCGTGGCTGTCACGGAGTGCCTTACGGGTTGAGTGAACGCCGCCTTCGCGGGCAACAGCCCCCTCGGGCAGAAATTTCACGGGGTGACGGCGTGCTTTTGCTTGCCAGAGCCCCGGAAATCTCCCTAGTCTGCTTCCAGTAAACGGGCCGCTCCCCTTCTACGTCGCATCGAGGGGGCCGCATCAGGCCCCCACATACGTAACGCGACGGGTTTCAGGCATGGACATCACGTTTCTTCTGAACGGAGAACCTGTGTCACCAACCGACGTATCCCCCACCACCACGCTGCTTGACTGGCTGCGCGAAGCGCGCGGCCTGACCGGCACCAAGGAGGGCTGCAACGAGGGCGACTGCGGGGCCTGCACGGTGATGATCACCGACGAAACGGGATCGCGCGCGCTGAACGGCTGCATCCTGTTCCTGCCGCAGGTGCATGGCAAACATGTCACCACGGTGGAAGGCATCAGCGCCCCCGACGGCAGCCTGCACCCGGTGCAGCAGGCGATGGTGGACCACCACGGCAGCCAATGCGGCTTCTGCACACCGGGCTTTGTCGTCTCCATGGCCTGCGCCCATCTCAACGGGGCCAGGGACCATGACACGCAGCTTGCGGGAAACCTCTGCCGCTGCACCGGCTATGCCCCGATCATCCGGGCGGCCCGGGCGGCGGAGGCCGCACCCGTCCCCGCCCATCTCGAAAACCTGTCGCTTCATTGTTCCGAAAATACCACCGGGGGGTCCGGGGGGCTGGCCCCCCGGGTTCTGCAGCCGACCCATTCCGACGATCTGGCGCGCTGGTACGCCGCCAACCCCGGGGCCACCCTGATTGCAGGGGCCACCGACGTGGGCCTCTGGGTCACCAAGCAATTCCGCGATCTGGACCAGATCGCCTTTCTCAACCAATGCGCCGATCTGCGCGGCATCACGGATGCGGGCGATCACTGGCGCATCGGGGCGATGACCAGCCTGACCATGCTTGAAGCCCATTTCGCCCCGCACCATCCCAGCCTCGGCGCCATGCTGCGCCGCTATGGCTCGGTGCAGGTCCGCAATGCCGCGACCATTGGCGGCAATATTGCCAACGGCTCGCCCATCGGCGACGGGCCGCCCGCACTGATCGCCCTGGGGGCCACCCTGCATCTGCGTCACGGCGAGACGCGCCGCAGCCTGCCGCTGGAGGATTTCTTTCTCGCCTATGGCAAACAGGACCGTGCACCGGGCGAATTCGTCGAGGCGGTCAGCGTTCCGAAACAACCCGATACCCTGCGCTGTTACAAACTCTCGAAACGCTTTGATCAGGACATCTCGGCGGTCTGCGGCTGTCTCAACATCACCCGCAAGGACCAGACCATCACCAGCGCCCGCATCGCCTTTGGCGGCATGGCGGGCACCCCGAAACGCGCAGCTGCAACCGAGGCCACGCTGACCGGCGCGCCTTTCACTGCTGACAGTTTCCAGGCTGCGATGGCGGCAATGGCGGCGGATTTCGAACCGATGTCCGACATGCGCGCCTCTGCCCGCTACCGGATGCAGACCGCGCAGAACATGTTGCTGCGGTACTTCCATGACCTTTCTGGCCAGACCACCGATGTCAGCAAGGTGAGCGCATGAGCATCGCGCAGCCCCTGCCCCATGACGCCGCCGAGCTGCATGTGACCGGTGCCGCGCGTTATGTCGATGACATTCCGGTGCCGGGCAATACACTGCATCTGGCTTTCGGGCTCAGCCGGCACGCCGCCGGAAAGATCACCGCCATGGACCTTGACGCGGTCCGCGACGCTCCCGGCGTGGTCGCCGTGCTGAGTGCCGGGGATCTGCCTTTCGATGCCGATTGTTCCCCCTCCAACCATGACGAGCCCTTGCTGGCGACCGGCGAGGTCCATTACCTTGGCCAGCCGCTGTTTCTGGTCATCGCAACCTCTCATCTGGCCGCACGCCGGGCGGCGCAGCTGGGCAAGGTCGGGATTGCGGCGCAGAAACCGGTCCTGAGCATCGCGGAGGCCCTTGCCGCCGACACAAGGTTCGAGGAAGGGCCGCGCATCTATCAAAAGGGCGAACCGGAGGCGATGCTGCCCCGGGCCGCACACCGCCTGTCGGGCAGCATCGGGATCGGCGGGCAGGAGCATTTCTATCTGGAGGGGCAGGCCGCCCTTGCCCTGCCTCAGGAAGGCGGCGACATGCTGGTGCACAGTTCCACCCAGCACCCGACAGAGATCCAGCACAAGGTTGCCCATGCCATCGGCAAGCCGATGCATGCCGTGCGCGTGGAAACCCGCCGCATGGGTGGCGGTTTCGGCGGCAAGGAAAGCCAGGGCAACGCGCTGGCCATCGCCTGCGCGCTGGCCGCGCGGCAAACCGGGCGGCCCTGCAAGATGCGCTATGACCGCGACGACGACATGATCGTGACCGGCAAGCGGCACGATTTCCGCATCGACTATGACGTGGGCTTTGACGACGCGGGCCGCATCGTGGCGCTGGATTTCACCCAATACGCGCGCTGCGGCTGGGCCATGGACCTGAGCCTGCCGGTGGCCGACCGGGCGATGTTGCATGCCGATAACGCCTATCACCTGAAACACATCCGCATCACCTCGCACCGGCTGCGCACCAATACGCAATCGGCCACGGCCTTTCGCGGCTTTGGCGGGCCACAGGGGATGGTCGGGATCGAAAAGGTGATGGACCATATCGCCCATGCCCGCGGGCTGGACCCGCTGGCGGTGCGGCGGGCCAATTACTATGCCGATCATCTGGAACCACCCCCGGAGGCCGAGACCGGCAGCGCGCCGGTCACCGCCTCACCGGCAGAAGACAATACCTCGCGCGGGGCGCGGCCTGCACCGGCCAAAACGCCCCCGGCCCCGGCCGAAGGCCAGCAGACAACGCCCTATCACCAGCCGGTCACCGATTGCGTCATCAATGCGCTGACCGACCGGCTGGCGCAAAGCTGCGACTATGACAGGCGGCGCGCTGCGATTGCGGCGTGGAACGCGGGCCAGCCACTGCTGAAACGCGGGATCGCGCTGACCCCGGTGAAATTCGGAATTTCCTTCACGCTCACCCATCTCAACCAGGCGGGTGCGCTGGTGCACGTCTATCAGGACGGGTCGATCCACCTGAACCACGGCGGCACGGAGATGGGGCAAGGGTTGTTCCAGAAGGTCGCGCAGGTGGCTGCCAGCCGCTTTGGCGTGCCGCTGGAAGCGGTCAAGATCACCGCGACGGACACCGGCAAGGTGCCCAACACCTCCGCCACGGCGGCCTCCTCCGGGTCGGACCTGAACGGCATGGCGGTGCAAAACGCCTGCGACGAGATCCGCGAACGGATCAGGGCGCATCTGGCGGAACGCTACCAGACATCCGAGGTCAGTTTTGCCGGGGGCATGGTGCGCGCGGGCGGCGAGGAGATCACCTTTGCCGAGGCCGCCGCCTCTGCCTATCAGACCCGGGTCAGCCTGTCGGCCACCGGGTTCTACAAGACACCGGATATCGAATGGGACCGGATCCGGGGCCGGGGGCGGCCCTTTTACTACTTCGCCTATGGCGCGGCCTGTACCGAGGTGGTGATCGACACGCTGACCGGTGAAAACCGCATCCTGCGCACCGACATCCTGCATGATGCGGGTGCCTCGCTGAATCCCGCCATCGACATCGGCCAGATCGAGGGCGGCTACGTGCAGGGCGCGGGCTGGCTGACGACGGAGGAACTGGTCTGGGATGACAACGGCGCGCTGAAGACACATGCGCCCTCGACCTACAAGATACCCGCCTGCGGCGACCGCCCCGAGGTGTTCAACGTGGCGCTCTGGGATCAGCCGAACCCGGCGCAAACGGTTTACCGGTCCAAGGCGGTGGGGGAGCCGCCGCTGATGCTGGGCATCTCCGCCCTGATGGCCCTGTCGGATGCGGTGGCAGCCTGTGGTCCGGGTTATGGCGACCTGCAGGCCCCCGCGACGGCGGAACAGGTCCTGGCCGCCGTGGAGAGGACCCGGGCATGAGCGACGCGGTCTATGTCCAGATCACCGCCACGCGCGGTTCCGCCCCCCGCGATGCAGGCACGGCGATGAAAGTCACCCTGCGGGACATCACCGGCACCATCGGCGGCGGTGCGCTGGAACTTCAGGCGATTGAAACGGCCCGCAGGATGCTGGCAGAGGATGCCCCGGAACGGGAGGAGACCCTGCCCCTGGGTCCGGGCCTCGGTCAGTGCTGTGGCGGTGCGGTCTCGCTACGGTTCACCCGCGAGACATGTACAACCGACGTGGCGCAGGTTCATGCCCATCCGAATGTCGCATACCGCCATCCCCCTGCTGACCTCTGGCTGTGGGGCGCCGGGCATGTGGGCCGCGCGGTGGTGCGGGCCTGCCCGCCCCAAGCCTTCAACATAACCTGGGTAGACACAGGTGCCGATCGTTTCCCACCGCAGGTGGGAAGCCATGTCACGACGGTCCCGACGGCGGATATGCCGCGCCTTGCCGCGCGCGCGCCGGTGCAGGCGCATCACCTGATCTTTACCTATGCCCATGACCTCGACCTCGCGCTTTGCGCCGCGCTGCTGGCGCGCGGCTTTGCCTCCTGCGGGCTGATCGGGTCGGAGACCAAATGGGCGCGGTTCAGCAAGAGATTGCGCGCGCTGGGGCTTGATCCCGCGCCGATCACCTGCCCCATTGGGGACAAATCGCTTGGCAAGGTCCCCGATGACATTGCCAGGGGCTGTGTAAACGGGCTTCTTGCCCTGATGCCCGAAGGGGAAACCGCATGAACGATACACCCCTGCTGGACCTGTCCGGCCTGACCAAGGCCTATCCCGGAGTCGTGGCCAATGACGGGGTGTCGCTGCGCATCGCACCGGGCGAAGTGCATGCCCTGCTGGGCGAAAACGGCGCTGGCAAATCGACCCTGGTCAAGATGATCTACGGGCTGGTGAAGCCGGATGCGGGAAAAATGCAGATGCATGGCGCGGGTTTTGCCCCGGCGGAACCCCGCGCGGCGCGGGCCGCGGGTGTGGGCATGGTGTTCCAGCATTTTTCGCTGTTCGATGCGCTGACCGTTGCCGAGAATATCGCGCTGGGGATGGAGGACGCGCCGAAGCTGCGCGCATTGAGCCAGCGCATCCGCGAGGTCTCCGATACCTATGGTTTGCCGCTGTCGCCCGACCGCGTGGTGGGCGACCTGTCGGCAGGCGAGCGCCAGCGGGTCGAGATCATCCGCTGCCTGTTGCAGGACCCCAAGCTGCTGATCATGGATGAGCCTACATCCGTCCTGACCCCGCAGGAGGTCGAGATCCTGTTCAAGACCCTGCGCAAGCTCTCCGCCGAGGGCACTGCGATCTTGTATATTTCGCACAAGCTGGAGGAGATCCGCGCGCTCTGTGACAGCGCCACGATCCTGCGGCTGGGCAAGGTGGTGGGCCATTGCACCCCGTCAGAGACATCGGCCCGCGACATGGCGGAAATGATGGTGGGCACGGTGCTGAAAACCCCCACACGGGCCGGCAAGACGCCGGGTGACGTGGTGCTGGCGCTGACCGGCTTGTCCGCGAAATCGCCCAGCGCCTTCGGCATGCCCCTGCGCGACATCAATGTCGAGGTGCGCGCAGGCGAGGTGCTGGGCATCGGCGGGGTGGCGGGCAACGGCCAGGACGAATTGCTGGCAGCCCTTTCCGGCGAAACCCTCAGCGCGCCGGGGATGATCGCCTTTCAGGGCCGCGACATCGGCGTGCTGGGCCCGACCCCGCGCCGCGCGATGGGTATCCTGACAGCGCCGGAGGAGCGGCTGGGCCATGCCGCTGCGCCCGACATGTCGCTGACGGAGAACGCCATGCTGACCGGCGCGGCGCGCGAAAACCTGGACCGGGGCGGCATGCTGGACTGGGGTGCGGCGCGCGCCTTTGCCGAACGGATTATCAGCACTTTCGACGTGCGCACCCCCGGCCCGGGCAATGCGGCGCGCTCCCTTTCGGGGGGCAACCTGCAGAAATTCGTGATCGGGCGCGAGGTTCTGCAACGCCCCGATCTTCTGGTGGTGAACCAGCCGACCTGGGGGGTCGATGCCTCTGCCGCCGCTGCGATTCGGCAGGCGCTGCTGGATCTGGCCGAAAACGGCGCGGCCATTATCGCAATCAGCCAGGATCTGGACGAATTGATGGAAATTTCCGACCGTTTCGCCGCCTTGAACGAAGGCCGCCTGTCACCCACCCGCCCCGCGCAGGGGCTGACAGTGGATGAGATCGGGATGATGATGGGTGGCGCCCATGGAATGGAGGTGGCGCATGTCTGAACCGGTTCATTCGTGTATTTTGGGAACAATGAAGCCTGGGGGCGGCGCATGATCCGGCTGGAGAAGCGACCGCAGCCGAGCCGGGCATTTTCGCTGGCCACGCCCCTGCTGGCGGTGCTGGCAACCATGGTGTTTGGCGGGCTGATGTTTGCCCTGCTGGGCAAGGACCCTGTCACCTCGATCATCACGATCTTCTGGCAGCCGCTGTTCGGCGAATTCGCCTTTTATTATCGTCCGCAACTGCTGATCAAGGGGGCGCCGCTGGTGCTGATCGCCATCGGCCTGAGCCTGGGCTTCAAGGCGGGGATCTGGAACATCGGGGCGGAAGGGCAGTACATCATGGGCGCGCTTTTTGGTGCGGGCGTGGGGCTGGCATTTTATCCGTTGGACAGTTTCATCGTCTTTCCGCTGATGGTGATGGGCGGCGCCTTTGGCGGCTGGATCTGGGCAATGATCCCGGCAATGTTGAAGGTAAAGTTCGGCACCAACGAAATTCTCGTGTCTCTGATGCTGGTCTATGTGGCCGAGCAATTCCTTGCCTCGATGTCGCTGGGCCTGATGAAAAACCCCGAAGGTTTCGGCTTTCCCGGATCGCGCAACCTGCAGCAATACGAAAGCGCCTTCAACGCCGACCTGATCGAGGGATCGGGCATGCATTGGGGCGTTGTGGCGGCACTGATCGCGGTGATCTTTGCCTATGTGCTGCTGACCAAACACCGGTTGGGCTTTGCCATTCGCGTCACCGGCGAGGCACCGCGCGCCGCGCGTTTCTCTGGTGTGAACCCGACGCGGCTGGTGTTGTTCTGCCTTGGCACATCGGGGCTGCTGGCCGGTCTGGCCGGGCTGTTCGAAGTTGCAGGGCCTGCGGGCCAGGTGACGATTGATTTCAACGTGGGTTATGGCTTTACCGCGATTATCGTCGCCTTTCTGGGCCGGTTGCACCCCGTCGGCATCCTGCTGGCGGGCGGGCTGATGGCGCTGACCTATATCGGCGGCGACATCGCGCAATCGCAGCTTGGCCTGCCCGCTGCCGCGATACAGGTGTTCCAGGGAATGTTGCTGTTCTTCCTGCTCGCCTTTGACCTGTTGACGAATTACCGGCTTCGCTTTGGCCGGACGGAGGTGGCGTGATGGACCTTTCTGCAATCAACCCGATCCTCTTCGTCGCCGGTTTTCTGGTCGCGGCGACGCCGCTGATCTTTGCCGCCATCGGCGAACTGGTGGTCGAGAAATCCGGCGTCCTGAACCTTGGCGTCGAAGGCATGATGATCACCGGCGCGATCTGCGGCTTTGCTGTGGCGGTGGAAACCGGCTCACCCCTGCTGGGCTTTGCCGCCGCCGCCGCAGGCGGGGCGCTGCTGTCGCTGCTTTTTGCCTTCCTTACCCAGATTGCACTGGCCAATCAGGTCGCTTCCGGCCTGGCACTTACGCTCTTCGGACTCGGGCTCTCGGCGCTTCTGGGCCAAAGCTATGTCGGGGTGAAACCGCCGCGCCTGGGCGATATCGACTTTGGCCCGCTGGCGGATATTCCGGTGATCGGGCCCGCCGTCTTCACCCATGACATCATCCTGTACCTCGGGCTCGCGCTTGTCGCGGCCACATGGGCCGTGCTGAAATTCACCCGTGCGGGGCTGGTGCTGCGCGCCGTGGGCGAAAGCCATGATGCCGCCCATGCACTGGGCTATCACGTCAAGCGCATCCGGACGTTTGCCATCATGTTCGGCGGGGCCTGCGCGGGCGTCGGCGGGGCCTACATCAGCCTGATCCGGGTGCCGCAATGGACCGAAGGCATGACCGCAGGCATCGGCTGGATCGCCCTCGCCCTGGTTGTCTTCGCCTCCTGGAAGCCCGGGCGCCTGCTGCTGGGTGCTTATCTTTTCGGCGGCATCACACAATTGCAGCTCAATCTGCAGGGCGCGGGCGTTGCCATTCCGGTGGAGTATCTGGCAATGTCGCCCTATCTCATCACGATCATCGTCCTGGTGATCCTGTCAGCGGACAAATCGGCGGCACCTGCCTCCCTTGGCCGCACTTTCCATGCCTCTCAATAGGGGCCAATTCAGCCCGACAAGGGCATCAAACGGGGAATTCACATGAAACTCACCAAACTACTGACCAGCGCTGCCATCGCCCTGGGTCTGGCCACGGCAGCCCATGCCGATGGCCATGAAAAGACCAAGGTCGGCTTCGTCTTTGTCGGCCCTGTCGGCGACGGCGGCTGGACCTACGAACACAACCAGGGCCGCCTGGCCGTCGAAGAGGAATTCGGCGATGCGGTCGAAACCGTCTTTGTCGAAAACGTGGCCGAAGGCCCGGACAGCGAACGCGTGATGACACAGATGGCGCTGGACGGCGCCGACCTGATCTTCACCACCTCCTTCGGCTACATGGACCCGACCATCAACGTCGCCAAGAAATTCCCGGACGTGAAGTTCGAACATGCCACCGGTTACAAGCGCGCCGACAACGTCAGCACCTATTCCGCGCGCTTCTACGAAGGCCGCGCCATCCAGGGCCATATCGCGGGCAGCATGACCAAAAGCAACATCATCGGCTATATCGGCTCCTACCCGATCCCCGAAGTGATCCGCGGCATCAATTCCGCCTATATCCACGCCAAGAAGGTGAACCCCGACGTCCAGTTCAAGATCGTCTGGGCCTACACATGGTTTGACCCCGCCAAGGAAGCGGATGCGGCCAAGGTGCTGATCGAACAGGGCGCCGACGTGGTGCTGCAACACACCGATTCCACCGCGCCCCAGGCCGCCGCCCAGGAGGCCGGTAACGTGATCACCTTCGGTCAGGCCTCGGACATGGCACAATATGCCCCGACACCGCGGGTCTCTTCGATCATCGACAACTGGGCACCCTATTACATCGCGCGCACCAAGGCCGTGATGGATGGCACCTGGGAATCGACGGACACCTGGGACGGCATCGGTCCGGGCATGGTCGGCATCGGCGAGATCACCGACGCGGTCCCCGCAGAGGTGAAGGAACAGGCCCTGGCGCTGAAGGAAAGCATCGCCTCGGGCGCATACCACCCTTTCACCGGGCCGATCAACAAACAGGACGGCAGCGCCTGGCTGGCCGAGGGCGAAACCGCCGATGACGGCACGCTGGCGGGCATGAACTTCTATGTCGAAGGCATCGAAGGCGATATCCCGCAATAACCCGACGAGATCCCAATCAAAGGAGGCAGGCCACCACACCTGCCTCCTTTTCGTTTCATTGTTCCTAAAATACACCTGCACTGCCCCCGCAACCGGATATCCGGCCAAACTCCCGGGCTCAGCGTGCCACAGGCGCCCGGCATGACGTCGCGGCGTCAGCCGCGTCCGCCGGATCACCGCAGCGCTTCTCGCTTTTCCTTTCGCGGCCACCCGTTACACTGGCCCCGGAACCGCCGCGAAAGGCCAGATCATGATCCACGTCCACCACCTCAACCGCTCCCGCTCGCATCGCATCCTGTGGCTGCTGGAGGAAATCGGCCATCCCTATACCATTGCGCATTACAAGCGTGACGCCAAAACCAACCTCGCCCCGCCGGAGCTGCGCAGCGTGCACCCCTTGGGCAAATCGCCCATGGTGGAACTGGACGGCAAATTGATCACTGAAAGTGCTGCGATCACCGAAGTGCTCTGCGCCCGGTTTGCGCCCGAGATGGTTCCGGACCGCGACGATGACGCCTACCTGCGGCATCTCGAACTGATGCATTTCGCCGAAGGCTCTGCCATGACGCCGATCCTGCTGAACCTCTATGTGGGTCGCCTGGGCGAGGCGGGCGCGCCGCTGCATCCACGCATCTCGGAGGAGCTGACCAACCATTTCGCCTATATGAACAGCCTTGTGCGCCCCTCCGGCCATTTTGTGCTGGACCGGTTGTCCGCCGCCGACATCATGCTCAGCTTTCCGGCGGAAATCGCCATGCGGATGGAGCGCGGCGCGGAATTCCCGGCGCTGAAGGGGTTTGTCGAAATGATCCACGCCCGCCCGGCCTACCAGCGCGCAACGGAAAAAGGCGGCGAATGACGACGGGCTGAGCAGCGGGGCAAACCGCCATTGCACCGGGGCTTTCTCCGTGCCACCAAAGCAGTCATGAAAAAGACCCTGACCAGCCTCAACGGCACCCCGGCAAGCCGCCTTGCCTTTGGCACCATGCAATTCGGCGGAAGGGCGGATGCCGCCGCTTCCGCCGCGATGTTCGAAGCCTGTATCGCGGCGGGCATCACCCATTTCGACACGGCACATGTCTATACCGATGGCGCGTCGGAAACCCTGTTGGGGCAGTTCCTGGGCAGCCGCCGCGACGAGTTGATCGTCGCGACAAAGGCCGCCTACTCGGGCGGTGCGGGGCGGGACAACATCCTGAATTCCGCCGAAACCTCACGCCGGCGGATGCAGCTGGACACGCTCGACGTGCTTTATCTGCACCGATTTGATCCGGAGACGGACATGGCCGAAAGTTTTGAAACCTTCGCCCGGCTTAAGGAAAAGGGCCATATCCGCCACATCGGCCTGTCCAACTTTGCCGCCTGGCAAGTGGTCAAGGCGGCAGGTGTCGCTGCGGCATTCGGCCTCGACATCGCCGTGATCCAGCCGATGTACAATCTGGTCAAACGTCAGGCGGAGGTCGAGATCCTGCCGATGGCGGATGACCTTGGCATTCTGGTCGCCCCCTATTCGCCTCTGGGCGGCGGGTTGCTGACCGGGAAATACGGCGCTGGCGGCAGTGGCAGGCTGAGCGAAGATGACCGCTATGCCGCGCGTTACGGACAGGCACAGATGCATGAGGCCGCGCAGGGGCTGACCAAAATCGCCGGGGAGGCAGGCCTGCATCCCGCCACGCTGGCAGTGGCCTGGGCTGCGCGGCATCCGACGGGGCCAAGCCCGATCATCTCGGCCCGGTCGGTCGAGCAGTTGCAGCCCTCGCTGGATGCGCTGAATTTCGAAATGTCGGATGAGCTTTACGCCCGGCTGAGCGCCCTCAGCCCAACGCCGCCACCTGCCACGGACCGGCTGGAGGAACAGACATGAGTGATATCCTCGTCATCGGGGGCGGCATCGCGGGTCTCTCCGCAGGCGCGCGCCTGTCGGCAGATGCAAAGGTGACCGTGCTGGAAAGCGAAACCGCGCTGGGCTTTCACGCATCGGGCCGCTCCGCCGCCCTGTTCGAGCAGAACTACGGCCTGCCCAGCACGGTCGCGCTGAACAAGGCCAGCGCCGATTACCACTGGCATGCAAACGGCGGCTACCTCAGCCCGCGTGGTTTCCTGCTGGCGGCCCGTGCCGAGGAACGCGCAAGTTTTGAAAAGGATGCCGAGACGCTGGGCATCGCAGAGATCAGCCCGGAACGGGCGCTGGAACTGATACCGATCCTGAAACCGGCCGAGCTGGCCTTTGCGGGCTATCACGAAGAAGCCTATGACATCGACACCGACCGGATGATGCAGGATTTCGCCCGCGAGATTCGCCGCAATAGCGGCGAGGTCATGACCGATGCGCGTGTCACCGCGATCTCCCGGCAGGGCGAAACCTGGCAGGTCACCTCCACCCGGGGAAGCCATACCGCCGCACGGCTGGTCAATGCGGCGGGGGCCTGGGCCGATCAGATCGCCGGGATGGCCGGGATCGCCCCCTTGGGCATCCTGCCGCACCGCCGCTCCATGGCGCGGCTGCCGGCGCCGGGTGGCCATGATGTCAGCCAATGGCCCATGTTCTTTGGCGTGGGCGAATCCTGGTACGCCAAGCCCGACGCCGGCGCGCTGCTGGTGTCCCCGGCCGAGGAAGACCTGGTAGAGCCGCATGACGCCTGGGCCGACGACATGGTGCTGGCCGAAGGGCTGGCGCGCTACGAGGAGATGGTGACGGAACCGGTGACCCGGCTTTTGACCTCCTGGGCCGGGCTGCGCAGCTTTTCCCCGGACCGTGCGCTGGTGCTGGGCCCTGAACCGGGTGATCCGGCCTTTGTCTGGTGCGCGGCCCAGGGCGGTTACGGGTTTCAGACAGCGCCCGCCGCGTCGCAACTGCTGGCCGATCTGGTGATGGGGCGCACCCCGGCTCTGCCCGGCGCAGTTGTGGCCAGTCTGACACCGGACAGGTTCCGCAGGTGAGCCGCAAAATGCCAACCACCGCCAGCGTCGCCGACCCCCTGGCGCGAGGAAAGCTCTTTGCCCCTGCCGCCGCGCGCAATGGCGAAGTGATCTGCGCCGTGTTGGCCGATCATGCCCCGACCACGGGCCGCGCTCTGGAAATTGCCAGCGGTACGGGACAGCATGTGGTGACCTTTGCCCGCGCCCTGCCCGGCCTCTCCTGGCAGCCGACGGAAATCGACCCGGCCCGCCGCGCCAGCATCGACAGCCATGTGGCAGAGGCGGGCCTGACCAATATCGCCCCGGCAAGGCACCTCGACGCCTGTGCGCCTGACTGGGGCACCGACACCGGCCCCCAGGATCTGATCGTGCTGGTGAACCTGTTGCACCTGATTTCCGACGCCGAGACGCAACTGCTTCTGAAAGGCGTGTCGCAGGCGCTGGCCCCCGGTGGTGTCTTTCTCCTTTACGGGCCATTCAGGCGGTCCGGGACATTGATCAGCGAAGGTGACCGCCGGTTCGATGCGGAATTGCGCGGCGCCGATCCGCTGATCGGCTACAAGGATGACCTTGAAGTCGGGGGATGGCTGCGCAACTCTGGGCTGGAGCCGTACGGCGGCATCGAGATGCCCGCCAACAACCTTGCCCTTGTCGCGCGAAAGCCTGTCTGATGATCCAGTTCCGCCGCCTTTTCTTCCTGTGCCTGCTTGCCCTTGCCGCCTGCGGGGGCGCGCATGATACCGGGGTGCCGCCCGCCCCGCCCGGCGTGCTGTTCGCGCCGGATTTCGGCGACAGCGATCCTGCCGCTTTCAACGCACCACGCCCTGCCGCCTTTGCCGTGCACGGGATCGACGCTGCACGTTTCCAGCACAGCGTCGATTGGGGCACGGCACGGGCCAGCGGCGTGAACTTTGCCTTCATCAAGGCGACAGAGGGCGGTGACCTGCTCGATTCCGCCTTTCACGAGCACTGGCGTGCGGCGGGCAGCGCCGGCGTGGTCCGCGGCGCCTATCATTTCTACTACTTCTGCACCCCGCCCGAGGATCAGGCGCGCTGGTTCATCCGCAATGCCCCGCGCAGCGCGGGCATGATGCCTCCCGTGCTCGACATGGAGTGGAACCCCTTCTCGCCGACCTGCGCCACCGTGCGCCCCCCGGGAGCGGAAGTGCGCGATCAGATGCGGCGCTGGCTGCGGATCGTCGAGGCGCATTACGGACAGCGCCCGATCATCTATACCACGCCGGAATTCTACCGGCAGAACGGCCTGAGCCAGTTCGACGGATACGAATTCTGGCTGCGCTCCACCGCCAAGACCCTGGGCGAGGCCTATCCCGGCCAATCCTGGAAATTCTGGCAGTATACCGCCACCGGTATCGTGCCCGGCATCGCCGGCGGGGTGGACCTGAACGCCTTCAACGGCAGCCGGTCGGACTGGCAGGCATGGCTGGCGCGCCGATCCGTTCGGTAACGGCGTCACCTCGCCGAAATTTCACTTTTGGACCCGCCCGCTGAAACTTTGGGCGGGATCATTCGTGACTGTTGCAATCGCGGACGCAGGGAGCGCCCCGAAGCAACAGAAAAGGTTTTTCAATGTACCGTGTTTCACTTGTTTCTTCCGTTCTTGCACTCGGTGCCACTGGCGCCCTTGCCGATGCCCATGCCGGCACGATGGGTTATGCGCTGGCCGGTGACGGTGCCCAGCTTGTCATGATGCAGAACATTGCCGAACCGGGCAATGTGACCTCCGTCGACCTGTCCACGCCCGTCTGGGCCATCGCCTATCGCCCCGTGACAGGCGATCTGCTGGGTTTTGGCGACGGTGCAATCTTTACCATTGATCCCGCAACGGGCGAGATGACCGACCTTGGCGCCAATTTCATGGAAGGTGCCACAATCGCTGATGGCGCCATGGTCGCTTTCGACTTCAACAACGCCATCGACGCGGTGCGCGCCGTTTCGACCGGCGGCGACAACCTGGTCTATTTCCCCGAAGGTTTCGGCGACAATGACGAGCGCGCCGGATCCGTCCGCCGCTTTACCGATCTGGCCTATGCAGAGGGTGACGCGATGGCAGGCACCACACCGATGGTCTATGCCAACGCCTATACCAACGCGGTTCCGGGTGCGAAGGCGAGCGCGACCTTCCAATACGCACTGGATGCGGAAACCGATGCGCTGATCAGCCTGGCCAACAACGACGGCACGCTTGCGACCATCGGCAAGGTGACCGTCGATGGCAAGGAGGTCGATCTGGCCCCGATGGGCGGTTTCGACATCGTCTCGGCGTCCGAAGGTGACAACGCGGCCTATGCGATCCTGCAAATGGAAGGCGCAGAAAGCGCAGGCCTTTATGCCATTGACCTGGAAACCGGTGCCGCCACGATGCTGGCCGATCTCGGCATGGGCGGCATCACCGGCTTTGCTGCTGCCAAGGGCATGTAATCAAACCCTCCCGGCGCGCGGGTCCCGCGTGCCGGGAGGTCTCCAGCACTTCGTGCCGCGCGATGACACATGATCCCGCGCCGCCATGATCAGCGATTATCCCAGGGAAAGGCCGCCCCCAGCGCCCGCATAGATGGCAGCGCTGGGAGCAGCCGATTGCTTACCCGTCGACCCGGATGTTCGCGTTCTTGGGATCATAGGGGCTGTCCTCAACCACCTCTGCATCCCAAAGCTGATCGAACATCTTGATCTTCAGCTTCGTGCCCACCTCGGCATGTTCCGGTTTTACATATCCCATGCCGATGCTCTTGCCGAAGGCCACCGAATAGCCGCCGGAGGTCAGACGCCCGGTGCGGGTGTCGTCTGCATACAGCACTTCGCGGCCCCAGGGGTCTGCATCATCCGGCCCGTCAATCAGCAGGGTCACGCATTTCGCACGGATGCCGTGATCGGCCATCGCCTGCTTGCCGTGGAACTCCTTGTTCAGATCGACAAAGCGCGGCAGATCGGCCTCCAGCGGGGTCGCGTCACGGCCCAGCTCGTTGCCAAAGGCACGGTAGCTCTTCTCCTGCCGCAGCCAGTTCTGCGCCCGCGCGCCGACAAGCTTCATCCCGTGCTTCTCGCCCGCTTTCTCCAGCTGGTCGAAAAGGTAATTCTGCATCTCGATCGGGTGATGCAACTCCCAGCCCAGCTCGCCGGTATAGGCGACGCGGATGGCGCGCACGGGGCACATGCCCAGTTCGATGTTGCGCATGGTCAGCCAGGGGAAACGCTTGTTGGACAGCACCGTCTCGGGGTCCGCATCCTTGACGATCTCCTTGAGAACATCGCGCGATTTCGGTCCCGCGATGGCAAAGACACCCCATTGCGTGGTCACATCGTGGCATTCGATATAGCCAAACTCCGGCGCCTTGTCCTCGATCGCCTTGCGCAGGTAGTCGCTGTCATAGGCGGTCCAGGCGCCAGCGGAGACGAGGTAATATTCATCCTCGCCCAAGCGCACGATGGTATATTCCGTGCGCGTCGTGCCCGCACCGGTGAGCGCGTAGGTCAGGTTGATACGGCCAACGCTGGGCAGCTTGTTGCAGGTGAACCAGTCGAGGAACTGCGTCGCCCCCGGCCCCTTGACCAGATGCTTGGTAAAGGCGGTGGCGTCGATCAGGCCGACACCCTCGCGGATCGCCTTGGCTTCTTCCACCGCATATTGCCACCAGCCGCCGCGGCGGAAGCTGCGGGCATCGTGGTCATTGAACCCTTCAGGCGCGTAATAGTTCGGGCGTTCCCAGCCGTTGACCCAGCCGAATTGCGCGCCGCGTGCGGCCTGCCGGTCATAGGCAGGCGAGGTGCGCAGGGGGCGGCAGGCAGGGCGTTCCTCGTCGGGGTGGTGCAGGATATAGACGTGCTCGTAGGCTTCCTCGTTCTTGCGCGCGGCAAACTCGGTGGTCATCCAGTCGCCGTAGCGTTTGGGGTCGAGCGACGCCATGTCGATCTCGGCCTCACCCTCGACCATGAGCTGCGCGAGGTAATAGCCGGTGCCACCCGCCGCGGTGATGCCAAAGGAGAACCCTTCAGCCAGCCACATGTTGCGCAGGCCGGGCGCGGGGCCCACCAGCGGGTTGCCGTCAGGGGTGTAGCAGATCGGCCCGTTGAAATCGTCCTTCAGCCCGCAATTCTCGGCCGACGGAATCCGGTGGTTCATCGCCATGTACTGATCTTCGATCCGGTCCAGATCCAGCTGGAACAGATCGGCGCGGAAGCTGTCGGGCACGCCATATTCGAACCGCGCGGGCGCATTCGGCTCGTAAACCCCGAGGATCCAGCCGCCGCGCTCCTCGCGGACATAGGACTGCGCATCGGCATCACGGATCACCGGGTGCTCGACATTGCCTTCCTGTTTGCGGAATGCGACCAGCTCGGGGTCCTGATCCATCACGATGAATTGGTGCTCCACCGGAATCGCAGGCATCTTGATGCCCAGCATCTTCGCAGTGCGCTGCGCGTGGTTGCCAGATGCCGTCACCACATGCTCCGCCGTGATCACAATCTGCTCGTCAGAGGGGACAAGGTTGCCGCCCTTTTCGACCATCTTTGTCGCGGTCACTTCCCAGGCTTCGCCGTTCCAGTGAAAGGCATCCGCCTGCCACTTGCGCTCGATCATCACGCCCCGCTGGCGCGCGCCCTTGGCCATCGCCATGGTCACATCGGCCGGGTTAATATAGCCGTCGGTCTGGTGATAGATCGCGCCCTTCAGGTCCTCGGTGCGGATCAGCGGCCATTTCGCCTTGACCTGATCCGGCGTCAGCCACTCATAGGGCACGCCGCAGGTCTCGGCGGTCGAGGCATAGAGCATATATTCGTCCATGCGTTCGTCGGTCTGCGCCATCCGCAGGTTGCCCACCACGGCGAAACCGGCGTTCAGCCCGGTCTCTTCTTCCAGCGTCTTGTAAAACTTGATCGAATAATCATGGATATGCGTGGTCGCGAAAGACATGTTGAAATAGGGCAAAAGGCCCGCCGCATGCCAGGTGGAACCTGACGTCAGCTCGTCGCGCTCCAGCAGCATCACATCTTCCCAGCCCGCGCGCGCAAGGTGATAGGCGATGGATGTTCCCACGGCACCGCCGCCGACAACCAGTGCTTTGACGTTTGTTTTCATGTCCGGGGCTCCCCTGCTGGATCTGCCCCCCTTTTAGTCAGGACACTGGAATTCCACCATTCCGCGCCGACGCAAGACAGCGCAAAACCGACCTGCGCCATGCGAATTTTCAACCGCGCTTTCCACCACCGACCCAAAGCGGCGAATCCACCGGACAGAGGCGCGGAATCACGCCCCTCCCTTCATTGTTCTTCAAATACACATTCCCCCCGTGCCACTGGCGCAAAGGCCCGAGGGAAGGGCTCAGCGCGCCACGGACACCGGGAATGTCATGCGGCGCAGCCGCGCCTTTGGATCACGCGGGCAGGATCTTGCCCGGGTTCATGATGTTGTCCGGGTCCAGCGCCACCTTGATCGCCCCCATGACGCTGATCGCCTCCGGCCCCAGCTCCTTGATCAGGTAGGGCCGCTTGCCCTGCCCCACACCATGTTCCCCGGTGCAGGTGCCATCCATCGCAATCGCCATCTCGTTCAGCCAGCTGATGAAACTTTCCGCACGGGCCACCTCCCCGGCGTCCTCCATGTCCAGCAACAGCGAGGCGTGGAAATTCCCGTCGCCCGCGTGGCCCACCACCGGCGCGATCAGCCCCAGCTCGCGCGCCTTGGCATCGCTGGCGGCAACCGCCTCGGCCAGACGCGAGATCGGCACGCAGACATCCGTGGCGACCGCCTTGCAGCCGGGCCGCAGTGCCATCACGGCCCAATAGGCGTCATGCCGGGCCTGCCAAAGCTTGTTGCGCTCTTCCAGGGATGCCGTTGCCTGATAGCCGGTGCCGCCTTCTTCTTCCGCCAGCATGCCAAAGGTCTCCGCCTGTTCGGCAACACCCGCTTCGGAGCCGTGGAATTCCAGCAGCAACAGCGGCGTTTCCGGCAGGTCCAGCTTGGAATAGGCGTTCACCGCCTTCACCACCAAGGCATCCAGCAGCTCGATCCGCGCCACCGGCAACCCATATTGAATCGTTGCCATCACCGCGCGCGAGGCCGCTTCCAGCGTTGGAAAGGAACAGCGCGCGGCGGAAATCGTCTCGGGAATGCCCTGCAATTTCAACGTGATCTCCGTGATCAGCCCCAGCGTCCCCTCGGACCCCACCATCAGCCGGGTCAGGTCATAGCCGGCAGAGGATTTCCGCGCCCGGCTGGCGGTGCGCATGATCCGCCCGTCCGCCAGCACCACCTCCAGGCTGAGCACATTGTCCTTCATGGTGCCATAGCGCACCGCATTGGTGCCCGAGGCCCGCGTCGCCGTCATCCCGCCAAGCGAGGCATTGGCGCCCGGATCAATCGGAAAGAACAGCCCCTGGTCGCGCAGGTAGGTGTTCAGCGCCTCCCGCGTCACCCCCGGCTGCACCCGGCAATCCAGATCACCTGCATTGACCTCAAGCACCTTGTCCATCTGGCTGAGATCGACCGAGATGCCCCCGGCAGGCGCGTTGACATGCCCCTCCAGCGAGGTGCCGGTGCCATAGGGGATGACCGGCACCTTATGTTCCGCACAGACCTTCACGATCTCTGAGACTTCCTGCGTCGATTGGGCAAAGACCACGCCGTCGGGCATCTGGTTCACGATCCAGGTGGTGGTATGGCCGTGCTGTTCGCGGATCGACTGGCCAGTCTGGAACCGCTCGCCGAAGCGCTGTTTGAGCACGCCCAGAACCGATCCGATCCCGTCTTCGTTGCGCGCCAATGTGGTTATCTGTGCCATATCGTTCCCTTTTCCGCCAAGCGCGGTCCCTTATTGTCCATATGCGATGCCCTCGCGGCGCGGATCCGCGCCGCCCTGCAGGTCATCGCCGATGGCGATCAGATGCAGACCCGAGGTCAGCTCCCGGCTGCCCACTTCGAACCCCATCGCGCCCAGCGCATCTGTCAGTTCGACCGCCGCAGTCCCCTCTTCAAGATCATAGGCCCCGAACCGGTTGACGGCATGGGGGATGCCTGCAGCCTGCTGCACATCCAGCCCCCAGTCGATCACGCCGATGATCGCTTCGGCCACATAACCGATGATCCGGCTGCCGCCGGGGCTGCCAACGGCAAGCACCGGCTTGCCGTCCTTCAGCACGATGGTGGGCGCCATGGAAGAGCGCGGCCGCTTGCCCGGCTCCACCCGGTTGGCAATCGGCACGCCGTCGCTGTGGGAACTGAAGGAGAAATCCGTCAGCTCATTGTTCAGCAGATAGCCGTTCACCATGATCCGGCTGCCAAAGCCGTTCTCGATGGTGGTGGTCATGCTGGCAACATTGCCCGCCGCATCGACGATGGAGATATGCGAGGTCGAGGGCAGTTCGAGCGAAATATCATCGGCCCAGAGCAGCGCATGGTCGAATTCAGGTGCGCCCGGTGCCACCTCGGCCAGCGCCGCATCGCCTGACAGCAACGTCGCGCGCTGCGCCAGATAGGCTTCATCCAGCAACCCTTTCACCGGCACCGGCACAAAGTCGCTGTCTGCCAGATAGCGCCCGCGATCGGCAAAGGCCAGGCGCGCGGCATCCCCCATCAGGCGGCGCACCTGCGCGTCCTGCGGCCCCGCGCTCAGGTCGTATCCTTCGAGCATCCCCAGGATCTGCCCCACGGCCACCGCCCCGGAAGAGGGCGGCCCCATCCCGCAGACCTCATGACCCCGATAAGGCGCACAGACCGCCGCGCGCTCCTTGACCTGATAAATGCTCAGATCCACGGGCGAGAGCATGCCCGCCCCTTCCATTGCGCCGTTGACCGCATCGACGATGGCCTGCGCATTGGTCCCCGTATAGAAGGACGCCGCACCGCCGTTCAGCATCCGCAGCGTTTCGGCATAGGCCGGGTTCTTCAGCAGGTCACCCGCCGCCAGGGGGTCGCCACCGGGCATGAAATATGCCGCTGTATCGGTAAAACGGCCCAGCCGTTCCTGATCGCCCTGGATCAGCCCGGCCAGCCGGGGCGAAACCGAAAATCCTTCTTCGGCCAGGGCAATCGCCGGGGCCGTCAGGTCGGCGAAAGGCAGTTTGCCCCAGCGTTCATGCACCGCCTCCATCAACGCAGGCGTGCCCGGCACCCCGACAGAGCGCCCGCCCACCACCGCGTCAAAGAATTTCAGTGGCGCGCCATCCGCGTCCTGGAACCGGCGCGGTGTCGCGGCCAGCGGCGCTGTCTCGCGCCCGTCCAGCGTCGTCACCTCACCCGTCGCGGCATCATACCAAACCAGAAAGGCCCCGCCGCCCAGACCGGAACTTTGCGGTTCGACCAGCCCCAGCATCACCTGCACCGCCACCAGCGCATCCGCCGCCGTGCCACCGGCAGCCAGCGCATCGGCCCCGGCTTTCACCGCATGGGGATTGGCTGCCGCGACCATCCAGTTCTGCGCCTTGACCGGCTTGCCCTGAACCTTTGCCGCCATGGCGCCGGCATATTCAGGCCCCATATCCTCAAAGACACCCGCCCCCGCCGCTTCCGGAGCCACCGCATCCGCAACCTGCTGGGCCGACACCGCCTCCGCAAACAGGACTGTCAGAACTGAAATCACTTTCCACATCGCACAACACCTCTCTCTTTTTGGCTCGAATATCCCAGGGAGTTTGAGGGACAGCGTCCCTCATCCCCAAATAGATCGCGTGCGGCACAGCCGCGCCTGCGGATCACGCCACCGCAGGATCACAGCATCGACGGCACCACCTGATCTGGCGGGCGGTGGCCGTCGTCGAATGTCTTGATATTGATGATGACCTTCTCGCCCATCTCAATCCGCCCCTCCAGAGTGGCCGATCCCATGTGCGGCAGCAACACCACGTTATCCAGCTCGCGCAGGCGCGGGTTGATGTCGGTGCCGCGCTCATAGACATCCAGCCCCGCGCCCTTGATCTCGCCCGCACGCAACATCCGCGTCAGCGCATTCTCGTCGATCACCTCACCCCGCGAGGTGTTCACGATCACCGCATCGGGCTTCATCAGCTTCAGCCGCCGCGCGTTCATCAGGTGGAAGGTCGAGGGGGTATGCGGGCAGTTGATCGAAATCACGTCCATCCGTGCCACCATCTGATCGAGGCTTTCCCAATAGGTCGCATCGAAACTGCGCTCGGTCTCCGCGTGCAGCCTGCGCCTGTTGTGATAGTGGATCTGCATCCCGAAGGCGCGGGCCCGCGTGGCCACCGCCTGCCCGATGCGCCCCATGCCGAGAATGCCCAGCCGCCGCCCGCTGATCCGGCCGCCCAGCAGCGCCGTGGGGGCCCAGCCGGTCCAGTCGCCCTTTTGCATCATGGACATGCCTTCCGGCATCCGGCGTGTCACCGCCAGAATCAGCGCCATGGTCATGTCGGCGGTATCCTCGGTCAGCGCGCCGGGTGTGTTGGACACCAGAATGCCGCGCTGTCGGGCCGTCGCCACGTCGATATTGTCGACCCCCGCCCCATAGTTCGCGATCAGCTTGAGCTGCTCGCCCGCCTGGCCGATCAGCGCCGCATCGACGGTATCGGTGATTGTCGGCACCAGAACATCCGCGCTTTTGACCGCTTCGGCCAGCTCGGCCCGGGTCATCGGCGCATCATCCGTGCGCAGCGTCACGTCAAACAATTCGGACAGCCTCGTCTCCACCGCATCGGGCAACCGTCGCGTGACTACAACACTCAACCGTTTCTTTGACATTTCGTCCTCCCCAGACTTGGCGACCTTCGTATTCCCGCGCATGGTGTCCCAAGCAGCGACGAGGCACAAGAACCTCGCGGTGTAAAAGAGCAAACAAAACCAATCAGAAGACAGTGCAGGCAGCACCAATGATCCTTCGAATCAAAAACGCCGCAAAGGCGTTTGCAGTACTGACGATTCTGACGGCGCCCGTGCTCAGCCCCCCGGCCCTTGCCGACGGGGTCGGGCCCGTCACCAACCTTCCCCTGCCCAGATTCGTGTCCATGAAGGCCTCCGAAGGCAACGTGCGCCGGGGCCCCTCGCTGTCGCATCGCATCGACTGGGTGTTCAAACGGCGCGACATGCCGCTCAGGATCACAGCAGAGCACGGCCATTGGCGCCGGGTGGAGGACCGTGACGGCATGGGTGGCTGGGTGCATTATTCGCTGTTGTCCGGCACCCGCACGGTTCTGGTTGAACAGGACATGCTGGCGCTGCACGTGCGTCCGGACCCGAATGCGCCGGTCTCTGCCGCGCTTGAGCTGGGTGTGGTGGCCAAGCTGGGCGAATGCATTCCCGAATGGTGCGAATTGCGCACGGGCGGATTTTCGGGCTGGGCGCCCAAGGCCCGGATCTGGGGCGTCTCGGCCAGCGAAGTCCACGACTGATTGCAACTGGGCCGGGCATCTGCCCCCCGCCGATTGCCCGTGATCCTGTTTTGCGTCACACTGCCTCTACCCGCCATGAGGACCACAGATGCAGGCCATCACCTATGACAGATTCGGCGCGGCCCGGGATGTGCTGCGCCTGCAGGACATCGAGAGCCCGCCCCCCGGCCCCGGCGAGGTCCGGGTGAAGCTGGCGCTTTCCGGTGTGAACCCCTCGGATGTGAAGGCGCGCGCGGGTCTGCGGCCCGGTGTCACCAAACCCGATTATCCCCTGATCGTGCCGCACAGTGACGGTGCCGGAGAGATTGAGGCCGTAGGTCCCGGCGTGGACAGGGCCCGCATCGGCCAGCCTGTCTGGATCTGGAACGGTCAATGGCAGCGCAGCCACGGCACGGCGGCCAGCCACATCACCCTGCCCGCCCATCAGGCGGTCCCGCTGCCGAAAGGTGTCGGCTTTGAGGCGGGCGCCAACCTCGGCATTCCCGGCCTGACCGCCTGCCACGCGGTATTCGGCGGCGGTGGCGTGGCCGGTGAAACCGTACTGGTGCAGGGCGGCGCGGGAACGGTTGGCCTGCTGGCGGTGCAGCTGGCCAAATGGGGCGGGGCAAGGGTGATTGCCACCTGCAGCGACGCCGACCGTGATGCCGTGGCTGCTGCCGGTGCTGACGTGGTGCTGAACTACCGCGCCGGGGATCTTGCCGCGCAGGTGCTGACGGCCAATGGCGGCAAACAGGTGGAAACGATCGTGGAGGTCGAATTCGGCCTGAACATCGGGACCGATGCGGCGCTGATCGCACCCAACGGGCGCATTGCCCCCTATGGCTCCGCCAAGGAGATGGAACCCTCGCTGTCCTTCGGCCCGCTGCTGTTCAAGGCGGTGACCATCGACATCATCCTGATCTACCTCTTGCCCGCAGCCGAACGTGACGCCGCAATCAGCCGGTTGCATCACGCCCTGGCCGATGATGCGCTGACCTGCCCGACCGAACGGATTTACCCGCTGGCCGAGACTGCCGCCGCCCATGAAGCCGTCGAGAAGGGCCGGCGCAATGGCGCCATCCTGATCGACTGCCAGGGCTGAGCGACGGGCAATTTCCCGAGATAGCGACGCGGTTTCCGGCAAGCGCAGGTGCTCCTGCCCCCTTACCGCATGATTGCCAGAGAAGCGGCACCGGCCTAGGGTAGTGCAATTGCACCACGACGGATTTTCAGATCATGCGTTTCATTCCCCTTCTGCTCTGCCTTTTCCTGCCACTCGCCACCCTCGCCCAGACCAGCGATCAGCCGACCGGCACCATCGCGATCCAGGATGATGCCGCATCGGACGCGGCCATCGCCAACCGCATCCGCGACATCCTGCGCGAGCTGGAGGGCTATGAGGACATTTCGTTGACCGTCTCCTCCGGGATCGTGACCCTGCGCGGCACAACGCTGGACATGGCCTCTGCCGCGCGGCTCACGGAACTGGTGGGCCGGGTCGAGGGGGTGGTGGCCATCGAGAACGAGGTTTTCGAGACCACGGATGTGGCACGGCGGCTCAACCCCGCTGTGGAGCGGTTCAAATCACGCGGCTATCAGTTTGTCGCCTTCCTGCCGCTGGCGATGATCGCACTTGCGGTGTTCTTTGCCGTCGTTCTGTTCGGCTTTTTCATTGCGCGGCGCAAGCAGCCCTGGGACCGGATGTCGCCCAATGCCTTCATCGCCGACATCTACCGCCAGATCGTGCGGTTGTTCTTCATCGTGGCCGGGCTTGTCATCGCATTGGACATCGTGGGCGCAACGGCGCTGCTGTCGGGCATTCTGGGCGCTGCGGGGATCGTGGGCCTGGCCATCGGTTTCGCCGTGCGGGACACGGTGGAAAATTTCATCGCCTCGATCATGCTGTCGATCCGCCAGCCGTTCCGCCCCAATGACACCGTGGAGATCGAGGGCGACACCGGCAAGGTCATCCGCCTGACCAGCCGCGCCACCATCCTGCTGAGCTTTGACGGCAACCACATCCGCATCCCCAATGCCACGGTCTTCAAAAGTCGGATCGTCAACTTTTCGCGCAATGCGGAGCGGCGGTTCACCTTTGCCCTCTCCGTGGCCTCGGATGCGGACCTGGACCAGGCGCGCCACATGGCCGAAGACACGCTGAACGCCCTGCCCTTCGTGCTGGACAGCCCCGAGGTTTCGGTCTGGATTCAATCGGTCGATGACTTCTGGGTCACCCTGAACATGGCCGCCTGGATCAACCAGAATGACACCTCCATCGTGCTGGCCCGGTCGGAGGCCATCCGCCTGACCCAAGCCGCGTTTGACGCGGCGGGAATCGCCGCCCCCCTGCCCAGCTACCGGATCGAGAATCTGCCAGGCGCGCCCACCCCCACGCAAGAGCCCGGGCCAGGCGCCCAGCGGCAGGATACAGCCGCCCCCGCCCCGGCACAGGACGTCGAGGCAACCGCGGAAAAAGAACTGGAAAAGATCGTGGATCAGGAACGCGCCGAACTGTCACGGCGCGATCTGTTGAATGTGAACGCAACAGAGGAATAGGATTTTTGCCAAAACGGGTCTTGCGCTGACCGTCCAAGGCCCTTAATTAGCGGCTCACGTTGGGATGTAGCCAAGTGGTAAGGCAACTGTTTTTGGTACAGTGTACCGTAGGTTCGAATCCTACCATCCCAGCCACTTTTCCTGAATCAGCCGTGTCGCCCGTTGCGCAGCGATACTGTGCGGTTGGAAGCGCCACATTTGACGGGTAAGAGCGCAACTTCTTCCGACTCAGGCGGTCTGGATGGGCGGGTCTCCTAATTTCCGGAACTGCCAGGATACGTGAGATGCGCAAGTTTTGGATTCGGCATCCGCGTGAAGAGAGGCAAGGTCAATCGCGACGGGTGAACATGAGAACGAACCCATCGCTGTCCCGAAACGGCCATTTCTGACCTACAATCTGGGGTCAACCGGCTCGCTTTCCAGTGCAAGCACCGCCAATGCGCATTCATGTACCCTGGAGAGCGGCAGACCTTCCACAAAACGATGCAGCCCTTCGAAGCCGAGTTTGAATTCGCGTTCGGCAAGCGAGAATTTGCGGCCCAGCCCGCGCTGGCGGAGGCGCGCGATATTCTCGGGCAAATCATAGTCGGGGCCATAGATAATGCGCAGATAATCGCGGCCGCGCACCTTCATTGCCGGTTGGATCAGGCCTTTGTCGCCGCGCAAGGTAAATGCGTTTGGCTTGAAGACTAACCCCTCCCCTCCCTCGCCGGTGTGCGACATCCACCAGCTGACAATTGCCCCGCGATCAGCCGCATTATTCAGATCAATGCGCTTCCAGCCGGTCGTTTGCAGGATCGGATCGACGGCAGCCAGCTTGCCCAGTGTTTCCATGTGCCAGGTATGAGGCCGATCAGCATGAACCTTGCCTTCGGTCGCCAGAATGTGAAAGGGCGCTATGCGATAATCTTCAATGCTTTCCGCGGCCCAGCAGTATCCATCAATGGTCTGCCCCATAAGGTTCGCATTGGCGAACTGCGTTTCGGCACGATTGCGCAGGGCATCCAGCCCCTCGATTTCCCCGGCTTTGGAGATTGTTTCCAGCAACGCCGATGCAGAGGATTTTGCAGCGGCAACTGTTGGCAGGTACTGCCGTTTGAGCAAATCCTGTGCCTTGGCAGACCAGGGCATGAGTTCAGCGTCAAGCAGCACCCAATCGGTCTGGAGTTCTTCCCACAGACCTGCGGACTGCATCGCTTTCCCGATCCGCGCAACGACAGCAGCTTCCTCAGCCTCCGCTTTGAAGAAGGGGCGTCCGGTGCGTGTATAGATCACGCCGGCTTTGCCGTCTTCCACGCCAAATCGGGCCATGGCGGATTCTGCGTCCTTGGCAACCACCAGCAAGGCGCGCGACCCCATGTGTTTTTCTTCCACAACAAGATCGGTCACACCCCGGCTGGCAAAATGATCCATCGCCTGATCGGGATGTTCCAGAAACGGACCTTCGGGTGCCGTCGGACACGCGGCCATCGTGGGCGGCAGATAGATCAACCATCTGGGATCGACCGCAAATCGGCTCATGACCTCCAGCGCCGCAAGGCTGTTTTCCTCGGGGATTTGCGCATTGGATTTGAACCGGGTTTCGATCCGCATCCTGGTTGCGTAATCGTCGAAATAGAGCAGACGGTCATGGTCCTGCTGCGCGGACAAGGATTGATCCGCATCCAATGGCTTTGCAGGGATCGCATATTGCGCCTTGGCCGGAACCGAGACCGTCTCTCGTTCAGGCCAGCGCAATGCCGTCAACTTGCCGCCAAAGACACAGCCTGTGTCGATACACATCGTATGGTTCAGCCATTCGGCTTCGGCCATCGGCGTGTGACCAAAAACGACATCCGCCTTGCCACGGTAATCCCGCGCCCATTCCAGACGCACCGGCAAGCCAAACTCATCGACCTCGCCAGTTGTTTCGCCGAACATGGCGAAATTACGAACATGACCGGAGCCGCGCCCGTGCATTTCCTCTTTCAGGCCGGCATGGGCAATGACCAGTTTACCGTCGGCCAGCCAGGCATGAGAACGCAAATCCCAGATGAAGTCCGAAACCTGCTTGCGGAAAGCCTCCGAGGTTTTTTCAAGTTCGGCGACGGTAAGGCCCAGACCATGCGCCTGTATCACGTTCCGGCCTTTCAACCATTTGTTCAGTTTGAAGTCATGGTTGCCGATCACGCAGCGGCCGGAGCCCTCATCACGCATGCCCATGACAAGGCGCAGAGCGTCCAGATTGCGGGGCCCGCGGTCCGTGATGTCGCCGACAAAGAAAGCTTTGCGGCCCTCTGGGTGACGGGCGCGGATCAGGTCTTCGGAACCGGCTTCGAACGGGTCGATTGCGTATCCGAGCTTTCCAAGCAGTTCGGTCAGCTCATCAAAGCAGCCGTGGATGTCACCGATAATGTCGAAAGGACCATGATCAGTGCGGTTGTCCGTCCAGAGGGGTTCGCGGGTAATCTCCAGCGCGTCCACGTCCTCGGGCGATTTCATGATCTGGACCTGGCGAAAACCCTCTTTCTGCAAACCGCGCAAACCTTGTCTGAGTGACCTGGCATGATTGCGCGCCACATGTTCACCAAAATCACGGTTGGGGCGATTTTGATTGCGTTCATGGCAAATCTTAGGGTCGATATCGAGGACCATCGCCACGGGCAGCGCATGATATTTGCGCGCCAGTTGCACAAGCTTTGCCCGATCTTCACGTTTCACTGATGTGGCATCAATGACCGTCATCAAGCGACGTTTCAACCGAATGGCCGCCGTGTAATTGAGCAGGTCAAAAGCATCGCCAGTCGCCGCAAGATCGGTTTCGTCATCCGACACGATAGCGCGGCAAGCATCCGAGGACACAATCTCGGTTTCCAGAAAGTGCTTGCGTGCAAAGCTGGACTTGCCCGAGCCTGTGGCGCCGATAAGAACAACGAGCGCAAAATCGGGGATGGAGATTTTCTGACTCATCATGACTTCCAGTTTCCCAACTCTGCCGCCGCTGCCGATCGCAAAGGAGTCTTTCCAACTTTCTGAACTGAGTAGTCGCGTGAAATTGCTTCGAAGACCGAGTCGTGAAAGGCAATTGCAAAGTGGCGATATCCTTTAAACAGGCTGTCAGAATGATATTGATGAATTCGGTTTGCGCGACAAAATCGGCGCAATAGCTTTGAACCCACAACCTCTTTTGCGGTGTATGCATACAAGCCCAAACGACAAAGTGGATGCGCGCCAATCGCTTCTTCGTTAGGTGGCCCCAGCCGGTGCCAGAGAACGCCATTGAAACGAATGACTGCCGCAGGCTCTCCTTCGCTGGCTGTGTCAACCACCCTAACAGTCGCACCGTCCCAGTCGGGGTCAAACGTCTGCAGATAATAGAACAGGCTCACATTGTGCTCGTCGGCCACGATAAACGGCATAGGGGCCCCGCCTGCCATTGGTGGAATCCCGTCCATGTCCAAGAGGTGTTCAGTCAAATCCTCTGCTGCAGTATCATCTGCTTGTTTCGGCTGTTGTTTGCCGAATAAAGTTCGCCAGTTGGCCATTTACAAATCTCTCTTCACAATCGTCCTCAACAACGCGTCACCCTCGCTCATCAGGTCCGGCCGTTCATCCTGTTTTGCCACGACTTCAGCCCAGGCGATCTGTTCATGTATGAACGCATCAATCATCGGAATGCGTGCGCCATGTCCGATTTCCTTGGCAGCGGATTTCAGGACCAGCAGCCGTTCAATATGTCCGATGAGTTCCGGGGCCAGAGACTGTCCCTCGACCAGCGCCTGCAGGTTCATAGGCGGCTGAGCGCAAGGGTTTTGCCGGATCCATGAAATCGCCAGTGCGGGCCGCAGGATGTAGAAGTATTTCTTCAATGACACATCGGGGTTATCGCCGACATGCTTGTCCCACTGTTTCACGGCCAGGTTGCGATAGTGATGCAGGCAGGATTCACCAAATGTCGTCTTGTCCGCAAATCGGATCAGACGGTCACAGACCGCATCATCCCAGCGATACCGGATCGGGCTCGACAGCCACTCCAGCATCACCGGATTGGGCTTGATCAACAGCCCAAGCGCCTTGCGAATGTCCCAGCCATTGATGTCCCACTCGCCTTCGACGGGCAGTTCAATCACATCACGGCCCGGTTCGATGCTCAAATACCAGTCAGGCTGGCGGGCATAGATGAACCGCACATCATAATCGCTGTCAGGCGATGGAAAACCCCAGGCCCGGCTGCCACTTTCAATGGCAAAAAGGATGCGCATATCGTGATCCGCTTCCAAAGCAGTCAGTTTGGATTGAATGATCGCTTCGATATCGGGCGCTACGGATGGGCAAAATTGAGGTAGGTTTTTATTCATGCTCTCGGCACCTTCAATTGGCCTTCTTCGGAAAGACTAGGGCATCAAAGAGTACATTGATTTGTGCTTGCCGATAGTCGATGTCCTTTTCCTCCAGCCGAATAGCCCCGATCTTGGGGTCAATTCTCAGGAATGCCTGCCAATAGGCTTTGCTGGGACCATCGCTTTCATTGAATTCATCATAGGCAAGTTTGATCGCTGAAAACTCCGAGAGCACATCGTGCTTCTCAGGAGAAAATGCTATTGAACTCAGGCTGACAGAGTTTGGCTGCCGGGTACCTAAGATGGGCTCGGGGCGAGTGCCAAAGTGGTCCGCCATATAGCGCACCAATCGTGCGGTTTCTTGCTCGCGGGCGACTATTTTCACACCATGCTCTATGAATCCCTCTGGATTAATGTGAACTCCGTGAGGCAGGTCGTCAAAATACGCACGGGGGTAATTTGTTCTGTCCCTGAGTCCCCAGGGGTGCCAGCGTTTGATGTCCAGATCAAAACCAACTAGGTCGTCCTTGTAGACGCCCTGGCAGCAAAGAGTAAGGCGCTCGCCATTGGTGTCTTGATTCTCTACGGTAATGTTCGTGATCCCGAGGTTTAAATTGATGTATTTGGGCACACCATCTTCCCAGTGAGCTTCTGCTTCACCGGCATCTTCCTCATCAAAGGAATATGGGTTGTGGATTGGGTCTTGAATGCGCATTTCTCAGTCCTCCTGTTTAAACACAGCCATCTGCGATGGACCGCCACGGGCGTCGTCAACCGGTCCCAAAGGCGTGAAACTGACGCTATAACCATGTTCACCGGCCACCATATTGGCCCAGCTTTCGAATTCCGCTCGGGTCCACTCGAACCGGTGGTCCGGATGGCGCAGCTTGCCGGCCTTCAGACCTTCGAACAGCACATTGTATTCCCGGTTGGGTGTCGTCATCACCACCATGTCGGGCCGGGCATCGGCAAAAAGCGACAGAGCGAGCGCCGACAAACGGTGCGGTTCGATATGTTCGATCACCTCGACCAGTGTCGCGGCATCAAAGCCCTGCCAACGCCGGTCCTCATAGGTCAGGCTGCCCATCTGCAGCGTGACGCGCCCGGCCATGGCATCCCCGGCCTGATGCAGCCACAGCTTGCGATGCGCCGCCTCCAGGGTTCTCACTGACGCATCCACGCCGACAATCCGCGCCAGACCGCGTTCCTTGATCAGCCGCGACATCAGCTTGCCTTCACCGCATCCCAGATCAAGGACCGAGGCGACATTGTTCTGCCTGAGCACCTCTGCCACCGTATCCAGCCGCAAGTCATGCAGGCGCAAGGGCTTTTCAAGCTGCTCTTCAGGATTCAGCTCCGGGGTTTCTTCCGGCTCCTCTTCCTGAGGGGCCGTTTCCTCAAGCCGTGCAAGGGCCATGTTCAGCAATGACCTGCGATGTTTCAAGGCGCGGCGGGTGATGAGTTCCTTGTCCGGATGCCCGGACAACCATCCCTGGCCCTTCGCCAGAAGCTTGTCGATTTCTTCTTCGCTCACATAGTAGTGCTTGAAGTTATCCAGGACGGGGACCAACACATAAAGATGCTTGAGAACATCAGCGAGCCGCAATGTTGCGGACAGACGCAGATCGACAACCTGCTCTTCGCCAATCTCTGACGGAGAGAGAATGGTATAGCCCAAAGGTTCGAACAGACGTTTGACCAGATCCAGATCGCCCGACAAAGCAACAGGCACGACACGGATCTCGAATGGCAGCGCACGGTCTGCCAAAGCCTGCCGGTCCTTCGATTTCCCGGCCATCGTCTGGGCAAAGGCACGCCCCATCGCAACCGACAGAAATGAGCTTGCCACAAAGGGACGGTCATTCACATATTGCGCCAGCAGACCATCGCTGTGCTGGTTTTTCCCACGCACCAGGCCGACCGGATCGACATCGAGATAGATCACGGCTGTTGTGCGCCGCTGAGATTTTTCAGGGTAGCAAATCGTGATCTTACCGGCTGACGTATCGCGCCTGTGCATGTGGTCAGGATGCTTGTGCAGCAGGAAACCAAGATCACTGGCGGCGTAGTCGGAACCGTCGGATGCAGTAAGGGTAATTTCGATTTGCATAATGTGGTCAATCAAGAACGCATTGAAGTTTAAGGCATAAATTTTAGTTTGGCGGGTACAGGACAGCCGAATTCGAAGAGTGTGTGAATTCGAGCCCAACGCCCCCCATGCATGGATTGCAAAGGTCGCCAGTGATTACCGGCGGCCTTTCTTCTTGTTCAGCCAGAACGGGGGCACATCCCCCGCCATGATGCAACCGTAAGGATCGATATAGTCTTCGATCTCGGCCAGGTCGTAGGATTTGATCTGGGCCACAACATTGTCGGCGTTTTTGTAGCTCGACGGGAGTTCAGACGCATCCACGCCACCGGCATGAAAGCGCACGTCCAGACCTGTCGTTTCCGCCTTCAGCATTTGCTCAGGCGTGACCGATCCCATCCGGCGTTTATGCTCGGACCGCGAGAAGTTGCGCCCTGCACCATGCGGGGCGAACCCCAGCCCGTGACCCGCGTCCTTGCCACGCACAACAAGCACGGGTTCGGACATGTTCAGCGGAATGAGCGTGAGTCCTGTCGCATCCGATGCGTACCCATCCCAGGCCGGGGTCGCCCCCTTGCCGTGGTAATAGAGATCACCCCGCTTGAAGACGAAGTTGTGCTCGTTCCAGAACCGATCACCCACGTCGCCCAGGCGCGCGGCTTCGACCGTCGCCTGATGGATGGCGTTATGGTTGGCCTTGGTCCATTTGCGGATCAGTTGCAGTGCCTCCCAATAGTCGCGGCCTTCCTCGGTATCTGCCGGGATCCAGGCGTTCTGCCTGGCCGTTTCGGGCGACAATTCCTTGCGGAACTTTTCGGCCACATGCATTCCATGCTTGTAGAGAACCGCCCCCGGCCCGCGCGATCCATGATGGGTCACGATCGCCGTGCGGCCGGTCTTGCGCGAGCGACCGACAAACAGGAAGTGGTTTCCGTCACCTTGCGTGCCCATATGCTCCTGCGCCACGAGAAGGGATTTCGGGTTGTCCAGAAAGGGATTTTCCCGGAACGCATCCATCAGCTTCATCGACGTGGTGAACCGCTGGCCCTGCGGTCGGCCACCGGGGCCGAAATGCGTCACCGACTGTGCCGCGTCCAGCACGGCCTTGGGATCAGCATTGCCGAGATCGGTGATCATCACTGAACAGCAGATGTCAGCCGAATGCATCCCCGGATGGATCGCATTGCGCGCAGCCACCACGCCACCGACCGGGATCGTGCCGACAGGCCCGGCCGGGCAGGCATCCGGCATGATGGCGCCCGCTTCGATTGTGGGTGTACGCATCAGGGCGGTCATGGTTTCGCGGACTTTGGTGACGTTGTCCTCTTCGTCGGGGTGGCTCACGTCGATGTTTTCGTGAAACGCCACCTCACCGGGTGCGCGCAGATCCATCATCACTGGCGCGGGAGGAATCTCGCCCTCCAAGTCCTGACGGATACGGACAAGGCCAAACCCTTCGGCGCGCATTTCATTTGCGCGCTCCAGCAGTGCAGGGAATTGCTTGCCGGGGCGATGCCCCCATTCCTTCAGGTGCTCCCCTGTGACGGGGTAGTTCGTGTTTTCGTCACTCATCTTTCTATCTCACTCTAATGTCAGCCCCGGCGACAAGGGGGAAGAAACAACCCGGGACCCGCCCCGCATCCGAATGGGCGGATGCGTTTGCCGTCTGGGCGCCTGCAAGGAGGGGAGTTGAACCCGCTCGGTTTACCCCGGAAGGGTGGTGCAATGTAGTTCCTTCGGCATTCGCCGGGGGTTTCTTGATCGTATGGCGACAAGGGAGTGATGAAACGATTTGCCCGGTGCTCTGCATATTTGAGCTATACGCCGCATCGGCGCAACGTGGTCGCTAATCGCGCATCTCCGGGGTGGCTGTAGTTCCATCGGCATTCGCCATTTGTTTCCTTTCATTCGTTCCATTTGGTGTGCCCGGTGGGGATCGAACCCACGACGCACCGCTTAAAAGGCGGTTGCTCTACCACTGAGCTACGGGCGCAAATCCCGGCGACAAGGTGGTCGTTTTTGCAAGCAAAGAACGACCGTGGTGAAACGAACCTGCTCTACCTGACTGAGCTACACCGCCGAAGCGATGGCGGGATTCGAACCCGCGACACGGAGATTAACAATCTGTAGTTCCACCGGCATTCGCCGAGCGTTGTTGTGGTGCAGCGACAAGGGGGAGATGGAACTTCTCTGCCAGAGCATCGGCGTTAACCGAAGTTGGGGAATCGAACCCCAATCCTATGGTCGGATCATGTATTTCCATCAGCATTCGCCGCGATCTTCTCCTTCTTGTTCGTATCGTATGGGTCAGGCGGAAAACTCTGATTGTGAGACGGTGACATTACCTGAAAATGTAGTCCCACAGGCATTCCGCCTGACCCTTTGTTCTAGACCTCGATCTTTTCGATCTCGCCAACCCAGTGGTCCGGGCCGGTCTGACCGGAGGCAAACGCCGCGATCTGGTCAAAGACCGCATCCGAGAACCCGCCGACGTTCAACACGTCTTCACGTGTCTGCGCCTGCGTGGTCCCGTATGGCGCGATGTCGATGCAGACCAGTTTGGCCTTAGGGTTGCGACGCTTGATCGCCTCCCATTCCTTCAACATCGCCGTTCCCCGACCGCCAGCACGGGCATCCACCCAGGACTGGTTGTCAGACACGAACACCACCAGATCCGGGCTTCGCCCACGTTCGTTCAGCCATTTCAGCGGCGCGGAACAGTTTGTCCCACCGCCCGCCAGAGCGGCCAGCCGCGCGGCATTTGTCAGGATCGTGTCGCGCGGCTCCAGACGCACGTCACGCACGCCGAGGTCGAACGGCAGAACCTGGCACCCACGGTTCACGCGCTGGAATGACGCCGCCACAAGGGCTGCAACATCCACGTGACGCACGGCCGAAGTTGCCCCCGGCCGATACCCGGTCACAGCCCAGGTCATGGACCCGGATACGTCCGGGCACACAACGACTTGACCGTCGCTCTTAGGCACGTTCTGCACTGCGATTTCCATCGCATCATGCAGAGCGTCGACGATCTCGCGCGGCATATCGGCGTTCACGTTCTGCGCCGCCACCATCAGCTGATACGGGAACGCACGTGCCTTGGCGATAGCCTCGGGGTTGCGCAGCAATGCCGCCACATGGTCGACATTCTTGCGCACACCGAAAACACCGTGACGCTGAAACGTATTCAGGTTCTGGCGCACCATCTGCCACGAGCCTTTACGTGCGATCCGCGCCCAATGGGCCGAGGACAGCTCCAGCTGCGTCAGCATCTGAAACGGCACCTCAGGCAACCGGCCTTTTCCGGTTTCCTTGAACGCCATCCAATCCTGCACAGCCTGTGGCAGCCGTGCCAGATCGCACGGCCGCCCGACAATCCAGGCAAACAGCGCCTCCCGTTCCGGGGTATCCGGCTTTGGGTGCACCATCCTGATCACATCCGCCAACGCCGGGTCGTTACCGATACTGGCGTTCAGCAGCGCCCGGTCAGACGCGGTGTTCAACCAGTTCTGCACCATCGCCTTGGGTGCGGAACCCAGTGACTTGCGCCCCGTCTGACCCGACCGGATGACCTGAACAAAAGTGCGCAGCATCTTGCCGTTATCGACCACACGGCCAAAGACCGCACGGAACAGGACCGGATCACGCCGGGCCAGAACAGCCAGCAACACAGCAGGCATATCCTTCATGTAGCCTGAACGGCGGGCATATATTGCCGCCTGCGCCAGGTAACGCGGCTCAACGGCCTCGGCCACGTCCAGAACATATTCCAGTTCTTCCTGCGGCGGCTGATAGAACATGCCCCCGAAAGTGCCGGTAACAGCGACTTGCGCCAGGGCATGGGCATCGGAATAAGCGTAGGCCGGCGCGCCATGGGCGTTTTTCGCAGATGCCTTCGGCAGCAACCGGCCTTTGATCGATGCAAACACGGATTTGTTCGCCATTTCTTCGTTCCTCATTTGTGTGAGGATGTTTTGACATGAAGATCGCTTCATGACGAAGAAAATCAGGAATTCCGACAAATCACTGATACTAAACAGATAATACAGATGTTGAGCTTTCATGACCGGGCCGATACTATCAGTATGTATCGTGCTTTATACGAATGGATACAGAATGAAGAATGTGGTCATCGGTTTCCTCGGCACCAAGTTGGATATGGGCAGGAAAAGGCGCTGGAAACCGACCCTGAGCCTGGTCAGCCATGACCACTTCAAGGTGGACCGGCTCGAAATTCTTTATGACACGCGGTTCAATCGTCTTGCCAAACAGGTTCAGCACGAGATTGAGGAAATGTCGCCCGATACGGAGGTGCTGCTTCAGCAGCTCGATCTGAACGATCCGTGGGACTTTCAGGAAGTCTACGGCAAGCTCTTCGATTTTGCGCGCTCCTATGGGTTCGACGATGAACGCGAGCGGTATCATGTGCATCTGACAACCGGGACACATGTGGCGCAGATCTGCTGGTTCCTGTTGACCGAAAGCCGCCACGTGCCCGCGCGCCTGATCCAGACCGGCCCGCCGGGGCAGGAAGAGGAAAAGCCAAAGTTCGATGTCATTGACCTGGATCTGAGCCGGTACAATGCGCTTCAGCAGCGCTTTGACCAGTTGTCGCGAGAACATAGTGACCAGTTGAAGGGGGGGATCGACACGCGCAATGCGGAATACAACCATCTGATCGACAGGATTGAACTCGTCGCCAGCAATTCCGACGAACCTATCCTGCTGCTCGGCGAAACCGGCACGGGCAAGAGTGGACTGGCCGAACGCATTCACAGCCTCAAGCTCGACCGGCGCCGCATCAAGGGCCGTCTGGTCCATGTGAACTGCGCAACATTGAACGGGCCCGATGCCATGGCAACATTGTTCGGCCAGCGCCGCTCCTACCTGGGATCTGCGGGGACTGAGCGAAGCGGGTTGTTGCGGGAAGCCGACGGAGGCGTTCTGTTTCTGGATGATGTGGACGAGTTGAGCCCCAACATGCAGTCGGTTCTTTTACATGCCATAGAGACCGGGCGGTTCTATCCGCTGGGGTCCGACCACGAAATCTCAAGCCGGTTTCACCTGATCGCCGGTGCCAACCGCGATCTGCGCAGTTTGACGGCTACAGGGCAGTTTCGCCCCGACCTGTTGGCCCGGCTGAACACCTGGAGTTTCACCTTGCCTGCGCTGCGCAATCGCAGCGAGGATATCGAGGGCAATCTGCTGTACGAGTTGGATCGCTGCGAAAGAGATTTGGGCACCCATGTCGGTTTCAACACTGATGCCCGCGCGCAATATCTGGATTTTGCCAAAGACCCGGCAACCCATTGGCCTGGTAACTTCCGTGACTTCGCCGGCTCAATCCGAAGGCTATGTACGCTCGCACCGCGTGGGAGGATTACCCGGGCAATGGTCACAACCGAAATCGAAACCCTTCAGGCTGATTGGAAATCGGCCCAGTCCAATGATGATTTCAAGCTGGTTGCGGATGTGATGGGTGATGCAGTGTCTGACGTTGACCCCTTCGACCTTGTGCAACTGGCCGAGGTCATCCGAACCTGCCGAAAGTCTTCAAGCCTGAGTGCCGCCGGACGGGCCCTGTTTGCCGTATCGCGCAGCAAACGCAAAACCCAGAACGATGCAGACAGGCTGCGGAAGTATCTTGGCAAGTTTGATTTGGAGTGGAGTGCAATATAGCCAAACGGATGCGAGATTTCCGGACACCTTTGCTTGCTCATTCGGCGGCAATATCTTGCAAATGGCATTCAAGCCCCGACACCTCGGCAGCGGTCTTTGGGTCAGCGCTATTGGCCAAAAGCCAGCCCTGTATCCGGGCAGGGCTGTGCTTTTGATTTCCCAACTGCAGTTCGAACCTGTCGGCCAAATCGCCTTCACCGGGGAAGAAACGCTCAAACAACTGGCGCGCTGTGGCTGCGCTCACCAGACCAAGCTCGGTGTGCACATCGGCGCGACCGGGTCGGATCAGCGCCGGGTCCAGCCTCTCCTTGTGGTTCGTTGTCATGACCAGCGCCCGCCCTTCCTGGGCGGCAACGCCGTCGATGGCATTGAGCAAACCCGAGAAGCTGACGCCCGAATGCTTTTGGCCGCCTTGCCGACCGGTGAACACGGCATCCACATCTTCGATTGCGATCAGCGACCCCTTGGGGGCGCTGATCATCGCCTCGCGCAGATCATCATCCGTCAGGGTCGCGCGCCCGATATCCAGCGATGCGATATCCAGTGACAGTTCAGAGGCCAGCGCACGAATGAGGCTGGATTTGCCTGTGCCTGGAGGACCGAAAAGCAGATACCCGCGCCGCCACGGCACACCACGTTCCGCGTACCAGTCGCTGGCACCATAGAACCACCTCATATCGTCCAGCACTTTCGCGATACGGTTGTCATCCACCAGCACGGTGTTGATGGAACGGCGTCGAACATCGCCGACATGATCCCACCAGTCCCCTTTCAGAATATGCAGACCGGGACCAATGCGATCCCTGGTTTGGGAAAGCGCACGCCCCTCGGCGATCCAGCCAAGAATTGTCGCGACATTCCCGAACAGGACGGTGACATGCAGCACCTCCATCGGCCGCTGGTTGTGAGCGGATCCGACCTTTGACTTAACGTTGATATCGCGTTCCAGTCTGCAGAGCTTTCCACGCCAGAAAAACCAATGCCGCCCCGGCGCGGCTGCATAACCCTTTGTTCCCTGCGCCCATTTTCCATCCGTCATGCGCACATGCCGCGCATGGGACAGGACATTGTTCTGTTCCATCCAGATATAGAAATGACGATAGGCCGCGCTCCGGTTATCAAGTGTCAGGCTGACCCAGACGCGCCGAACGGTCCCGCGGTAGAGGGCCATGAATGCGATGCGCAGAAAGGCAGCCGCAACCCCGAATGCCCCGAGCGCCAAGCCGCCCGCAAAGAAATCGCTGGTAAGGGCGCTGGTCAGGAATTGATCGAATGCTTCCATCTTAGCCCCCTTTCACTTCGCAAAAGCTGTGACCTTTGAAACTGCGCACCGGGCGACCGCGTTCCAAAGCAGGGTGCAGCTTGTTGCGGCACGCCTTTTGTGCCGCTTTGCCAAATCCGCGTGAACCGGAGTGCACCAGCAGATACAGCCGCGATTTTTTGCACGCCTGCCCAGCCGGCGATTTCTTTGACTTGTGCTTCGGCCCGTCCGTCGATCCAAGCCGCAGCTGTATAGAATTTCGTGATGGCGCCGTCGCTAAACGCAGCTGACGCGCGACCATCCAAGACAGAATTGCCCATGAGATAGATCCCAAAAACGTATGTAGATGCGCCGGTGCGAGCCGACAACTGGATCAAACCTGATCTGATTTCAGCTTAGGTATTGATCGGCCCCGAAAGGGCGAAATGACGAATAAGCATGTTAGTCCCTTTCCTGGTTGGGGTTACGATTTGGGTCCGAAGGACCAATTGGAGACTGTCCCCTAATTGGAAAGGATGATTCCCACAAAGGTTTTGAACTTGTCCACGGCGTTTCGTGACAAAATCACAACAGGACTGTGTCCCGGCGGTCACGCGTGCTGCAATCGGGGCGGGCTGACTTGCCCTCCCCCGCGACCGGCGCCGGTCAGCTTGGGGACATGCCCCGCAGCCGCTCGGACCGGCGGCGCAGCAATTCCAGCGTCGTCAGCAGCATGACGGAAATCACAACCAGCAGTGTCGCGACCGCCAGAATGGTCGGGCTGATCTGTTCGCGCAGCCCGATGAACATCTGCCAGGGCAGCGTCTTTTGACCCGCTGAGCCGACAAAGAGCACCACCACCACCTCATCGAACGACGTGATAAAGGCAAACAGCCCGCCGGAGATCACGCCAGGCAGGATCAGCGGCATTTGCACCTTGAAGAAGGTCCGGATCGGCGAGGCCCCCATGTTGGCGGCGGCCCGCGTCAACGAGCGGTCAAAGCCCACCAGGGTCGCCGTCACGGTGATGATCACGAAGGGAATACCAAGCGCCGCATGGGCCAGTACCACACCGATGTAGGTGCCCTGCAGCCCGATGCGGCTGTAGAAGAAGTACATGCCCGCCGCTGAAATGATCAGCGGCACAATCATCGGAGAGATCAGGATCGCCATGATGGCCCGCCGGAACGGGACATGCGGCTGGCTCAGCCCGATGGCCGCCAGCGTGCCAAAGCCGACCGACAGCAGTGTCGCGGCCGGTGCGATCATGACCGAGTTGCGCAGCGCGTTCTGCCAGTCGGAACTGTTGAAGAAGGCGCGGTAGTGCTTCAGCGAATAGCCCGCCGGATCGAAGCGCAGCATCTCGGGCGTGAAGGTGAAAAAGTTCTCGGCGTTGAAGCTCAGCGGCATGACGACGAGGATCGGGGTGATCAGGAACACCAGGATCGCCCCGCATATCACCCGGAAGACAAAGTGCCACAGCACCTGCCCCGGTGTCAGGTAGGGCGGCAATTTGCGCCGGTAGCGGCCTTCGTAGAGCCAGAAACTGAACCAGGCAAAGAACCAGCCGAACAGCGCGCCGATGACCAGCGCCGGAATGCCGCCCAGCAGGAAACCGATGACCGCCAGCAGCACGACACTGCCCCAGATCCCCGGTTTCTCGGCCTTGATGACCTGCGTCAGCACGAAAGCCAGCGCGCCCATGGCGATTGCCCCGACGATGATGCCCAGCAAACCGCTGCCCTGTGCGGTGCCCACAAAGAGCCCGGCCAGGGCCCCCGCAGCAGCCACGACAGAGGCATAGAAGGAAACCGGCGTGCGGCTGATCGGCGTGAGTGCAGTCATGGTCCTAGCCCCCCAGTTTCACGTTATCGATGCCGACGATCTTGTCGTAGGCCCAGTAGAGCGCCAGCACGACCGCCAGCAGGATCGCCCCAAGTGCGGCTGCGAGACCCCAATTGAGCGAGCTGGAAATGTGATAGGCGATCCGGTTCGAGATAAACGTGCCTGTCGTACCGCCCACGATTTCGGGTGTGATGTAGTACCCGATGGACAGGATGAAGACGAGGATCGACCCCGCACCGATGCCCGGCACCGACTGCGGGAAATAGACCCGCCAGAAGGCCGTCCAGTTGGTTGCGCCAAGGCTCTTGGCGGCGCGCAGAAAGGCGGGCGGAATTGTCGCCATCACCGAATAGAGCGGCAGGATCATGAAGGGCAGCAGGATATGCGTCATCGCGATGATCGTGCCGGTCTGGTTGTTGATCAGCGCCAGCCGGTTGAAGTTGTCCACGATGCCCAGCCAGACCAGCGTGTCGTTGATCACACCCTGTTGCTGCAACATCACCTTCCAGGCCGAGGTCCGCACCAGCAGCGAGGTCCAGAAGGGCAGCAGGACAAGGATCATCAGCAGGTTCGCGGTGCGCGCGGGCAGGTTCGCCAGCAGCCAGGCCACCGGATAGCCCAGCAGGATGCAACTGCCGGTGATCATCAGCGACATGAACAGCGTCCGCAGGAACAGCGTGCCATAGACGCGCTGGTTTTCGGGGCGCAGTTCGGCGCCATCCGGGCTCTTTTGCATATCGACCGCATTCAGGAAGTAGCCGTTGGTGAAAGGGCCCGAATAGGTCTGGATCGTCTCCCAGATCGGGGTCTCGGCCCAATCCTTGTCGACGTCCGCAAAAGCGGCGGCGTAATCCACGGTCTCGAAGTCCGCGGCAGCGGCGGTGGCCGCCTTGATCTGCGCGGCGGCAGGGCCGTCATATGCCGCGATCTGCGTCGCGGTGGGGCCGGTCAGATCATCGTAGAATGAGGAATAGATCAGCGCCCAGGGGTCTTCCTTGTACAGGTTGTCCTCATCCTCGTATTGCACGAAGTCGGCAAAAATCTCGTATTTGGCAGCGGTCTGGGGGAACAGCTCTTCCATGCCGTCGCGCATTTCAAAGGCAGGCTGGTCATCGCCCGAGGCCTTGTCCCATGCCTGAATCTCGGCCAGCCATTCGTCGGAGCCCAGGAAGGCGTTCCAGTTCTCGCCCATCTTCCAGAAATCGTCAAAGTCCTCGAACTGGTCCTGATAGACCTCACCCATGTCGCCCACGCCGCGTCCGGATTTGCGGAACAGCGAGGATGCGCCGGTCAGTTCGTAATTGAGCCGCGAGCCGAGACGGGTATGCAGCTTGCGCTCCTGCGCGATGAATATGTCCTCGTAGAGTGCCTTGTAGACCGGCGCGCCGGGGGCCTGCCCGGAGGCGGCTTCCCAATCGGCCAGCGCGTCGGTCGTGCGCGGCAGGGTCTGTGCGACGATCTGGTTCTCGACCGAGCGGAACAGCATGTCCGCGATCGGGGCGATGAAGGTGACCAGAACAAAGATGAGCAGCGGGGCGATCAGGATCAAGGCGCGCAGCTTTTGACGCCGCAGGGCGCGGTTCAGGCTGCGTTTCAGCGACGTGCCGTCCGCGGCGCGAATCTTTCCGTCAGATTTTTTGCGCCCCTGTTCGGGAGAATCCTGGGGGATCGTCTCGGTCACATCGCTCATCGGGCTGTCCTTCGCGGGGAATTAGGGCAGGCCGGACCAGGGTCCGGCCTGCGAAGGGCGGGCCATCAGTGGCCCGCCCGGGTTCAGTTTATTGCGCGAGCCACGCCTGGAATTTCGCATCGATGTCGTCGCGATAGTCAGCCCAGAACTCGTAGTTGTAGAGGAAGGTGTTGCCAGCGTTTGCCGGATCGGTCGGCATGTGCTGCTTCATGTCCTCGGGCACCAGCGGTGCGGACGACAGGCGTGCCGGACCGTAGGAGATGTACTTGGCCTGATCGGCCAGACGCTGGGTGTCGGTGGCGAACTTGATGAAGTCCTTCACGCGGTTCAGGCGCGCCTCGTCCAGGCCTTCGGGGATGATCCAGCCATCCAGGTCAAAGACCTGAGCGTCCCACATCATGCCGACGGGCTGGTTCTGCTCTTCGATGACAGAGAACAGGCGACCGTTGTAGGTGGAGCCCATGAAGACTTCGCCGTCCGCCAGAAGCTGCGGCGTATCCGCACCGGCCGACCACCAGATCACGTTGTCCTTGATGGTGTCGAGCTTGGCCAGCGCCTTCTCCTGACCTTCCGGTGTCGCCAGCACGTCATAGACTTCGTCCTTGGCAACGCCGTCACACAGCAGCGCCCATTCCATGTTGTTGATCGGGCGCTTTTCCAGCGCACGCTTGCCGGGATAGGTTTCCAGGTCGAACACCGAGCAGATTTCGCTGGGCGCCGCAGCACCTTCGGGCACCATGTCTGTGCGGTAGCCGAATGTGGTCGAATAGACGATCTGCGGGATGTAGCAGTCGGAGACGATCAGGTCGCCGAAGTCATCTTCTGCGGATGTGCCGTCAGCGCCTTCGGCCAGCAGCTCATTGGGTTCGTATTCCATCGCCAGGCCTTCGTCGCAGAGGCGAATGGCGTCAGATGCCACCACGTCAACGAGATCCCAGGTGATGTTGCCCGCTTCGTTCATCGCGCGCAGCTTGGCCACGGCTTCATTGGAGCTTTCATCCCATACGACATTCACTTCGGGGTGCAGCTCTTGATAGGGCTCAACATAGGCCTTCAACTGGCTGTTCTGATAAGCCCCGCCCCAGGACACGATGGTCATGTCGTTGGACATTTCCTGTGCCAGGGCAACGCCTGCGACTGCGCTGAGCGCCGTCGAAGTTAGTAGGATTTTGGTGAATTTCATTTGGTATTCTCCCAATTTTCTTCCCGTTTTTTCAAGTAAGGCCAATAACAACGGGTTTAGTTACGGACTTCGTGTTCATCGCGGGCTTGCGCCCGCGACATGACACGCGCGCCTATGCGTCCAGCGCGCGGCAATCTTCTGCCTGCCAGCCGATCTCGACGGTCTGGCCCGGCTCCAAGCGCACCTGGTCGGGCGCATTGCGTGTCTTGACGATGAAGGAATCGTTCCCCGCGACCCTGAGCCGGGTGCGGAAAATGTCCCCCATGTAGATGAATTCGAGCACCTCGGCCTGCAACGTATGCGCGCCGGGGTTGAGACGCTCCATGTTGAACTCGACCCTTTCGGGCCGGATCGACAGCTGCGTGCGCTCGCCTGCCTTGTCCACGTTGACGGGCATCGCGTCGATCAGGCTGCCATCGTCCAGCTTGACGACTGCCAGCCCGTCCTTGATCTCCTTGACCTCGCCCTGCAGCGTGTTGTTCTCGCCGATGAACTGCGCCACGAAACTGTTGCAGGGTTTCTCATACAGCTCGTCCGGCGGGGCAAGCTGCTGGATGCGCCCGTCTTCAAAGACCGCAACGCGGTCCGACATGGTCAGCGCCTCGGTCTGGTCGTGGGTCACATAGACCACGGTGATGCCGAGGTTGTCGGCGATGTGCTTGATTTCAAACTGCATATGCTCGCGCAGCTGCTTGTCAAGCGCGCCCAATGGTTCGTCCATCAGCACCAGATCGGGTTCAAAGACCAGTGCCCGTGCCAGCGCCACGCGCTGCTGCTGACCACCCGAAAGTTGCGCGGGACGACGGCCGCCGAAGCGTTCCATCTGCACCATGCCAAGGGCGCGCGCGACTTTCTCTTCGCGCTCGGACTTGCCCATCTTGCGCACTTCCAGCGGGAAGCTGAGGTTCTCTGCAATCGTCATATGCGGGAACAGCGCGTAGTTCTGGAACACCATGCCGATGCCGCGCTTGTGGGGCGAGATGTTGTTGATCGGCTTGCCATCCAGCAGGATGTCGCCATGGGTCGCCGTCTCGAACCCGGCCAGCATCATCAGGCATGTGGTCTTGCCGGACCCCGATGGCCCGAGCATTGTCAGGAATTCGCCCTTGCCTATCGACAAGTTCAGGTCTTTGACCACAAGCGTTTCGCCATCGTAACTTTTCTGTACGTGATCGAACACGACGAAATCGCCGCCAGTGGCTTTCTCAGACAAATCGCACCTCCCCAGGTGTTATGTTTGTTCCCGCCAATACAGCGAGTGTTTCCGCCATTTTGGCAGGTTGGCTTTTAGACAACCACATGCCTCAGGGCTTTGCAACCGGGCAGGTGTGACAAGATACGCTCTGGGGAAAGTGCGATTATTCTTTATGCAACGCCTATGGCCTCAACGACCGCTTGGGTTGTTTTTGCGACAATCTCGTCCGCTTCCGCTTCGGTCAGACAGAAGGGTGGCGCAAAACCGATGATGTCGCTTTGCGGCATCGCCCGCCCGATGACACCGCTTGAGAGCAGCGCTGCCGCCACCTGTGGGCCGATTTTCTTGGCCGGATCATAAAATACCCGGTCGCCCCGATTCTCGACCAGTTCCACGGCACAGAGCATCCCGGCACCCCGGATGTCGCCCACATGCGGGTGGTCGCCAAGGGCCTCCTGCATCTTGCGGTGCAGATAGGGCCCTACGGTGGCGGCATTCTCTACCAGTTTCTGATCCTCGATCACCTGCAGGTTTGCGACCCCTGCCGCTGCCCCGATGGGATGCGCGGAATAGGTCCAGCCGTGGCCAAGCGGGCCGTTTTCATCCGTGCCCTGCTCAAGCACCTTCCAGACCCGGTCGGACACGATGGAACCCGACAGCGGCGCATAGGCCGAGGTGAGGCCTTTCGCGATGGTGATGAAATCGGGTTTCAGCCCGTAATGATCGGAGCCGAACATGGTGCCCAGACGGCCAAAGCCCGTCACGACCTCATCGGCAATCAGCGCGATGTCGTGCTTTTGCAGCACCGCCTGGATGGCATCCCAATAGCCTTCCGGCGGCGGCACGATGCCCCCGGTGCCCAGAACCGGCTCCCCGATGAACGCCGCGATGGTGTCGGCCCCCTCCCGGTCGATGATCGCCTCCAGGTCGGCCACGCAATGGGCCACGAACTCCGCCTCGGTCTGGTCGAGGTTCTCGCGGCGGAAGAAGTCCGGCGCCACTGTATGCAGGACCCCCGCCATCGGCAGATCGAACTTGGCGTGGAACAGCCCCAGCCCGGTCAGCGAGCCGGTCATCAGGCCCGATCCGTGGTAGCCGCGCCAGCGGCTGATGATCTTTTTCTTCTGCGGCCGACCCAGGATGTTGTTGTAGTACCAGAGCAGCTTGATGTTGGTCTCGTTCGCGTCCGATCCGCCAAGCCCGAAATAGACCTTCGACATATGCGCAGGCGCGCGTTCCATCACCATCCGGGCCAGCGTGATCGCGGCCTCGGTCCCGTGACCGGCGTAGGAATGGTAGTAGCTCAGTTCATGTGCCTGAGCGGCGATGGCATCGGTGATCGCGCGCTGGCCATAGCCCGCGTTCACGCAATAGAGCCCGGCGAACCCGTCGAGGAACCGGTTGCCGTCACGGTCGATGATGTGACTGCCCTCGGCCCCCTTGATGATCCGCGCCGGGCTTTCGCCGCGCGCATGCTGCGCCAGATGTGTGGACGGGTGAAAGAAATTCTCGCGATCCCATTTGTCCAATACGTCGTTCGTCAGCATGTTGCGCGTCCTTCTATGCGTCGATGATGTTCGCTTCCGGGCCATAGGCGAATTTGGTGATATTCTCGACCCCGTTGCCGCCGACCACAAGGATGTCGTGCTCGCGGTAGCCACCCGCCCCGGCAATGCCCTGCGGCACCCAGATCATCGGCTCCATCGACACCACCATGCCCGGCTCCAGAACGGTATCAATATCCTCACGCAGTTCCAACCCCGCCTCCCGGCCATAGTAATGCGACAGGATGCCGAAGGAATGGCCGTAGCCGAAGGATCGGTATTGCAGCAGACCCTGATCCGCGAAGAAGCGGTTGATCTCGTCGCAGATGCCCGAACAGGTCGCACCGGGGCGGATCAGCGACAGGCCCAGCTCATGCGCCGCCACATTCGCCTCCCACATCCTGCGGCTGGCCTTGTCCGGTTCGCCCAGAAACAAGGTGCGTTCCAAAGCGGTATAATAGCCCGAGATCATCGGAAAGGTATTGAGGCTGAGGATATCGCCCCGCTCCAGTTTACGTGTCGTGACTGGGTTATGCGCCCCGTCGGTGTTCAGCCCCGACTGAAACCACACCCAGCTGTCGCGCAATTCGCTGTCGGGATGGGCGCGGGCAATCTCAAGCTCCATCGCGTTGCGCCCGGCCATGGCCACGTCGATCTCCCTTGTACCTGCCCTGATCGCAGCGCGGATCGCCTCGCCGCCATGGTCGGCAATGCGCGCGCCTTCACGGATCAGGGCAATTTCCTCCTCGGATTTTATCATCCGCGCGGCCATGGTTTCGCCCGCGATATCCACCAGCTCGGGCGCGCCCAGCATCTCGGCCAGCGTGTCGCGCGCGGCGAGGGTCAGGTGATCGGCCTCTACCCCCAGTCGCCCCGCGCCGCCGATCAACCCCGCCACCGCACGCCAGTAGTTGTTCCGCGCCCAGTCGGTGTAGATGACATTATCGCCATGCGACCGACGCCAGGGCTGCCCCGCGTCGATATTGGCGCTGACGGTGGTGCAGGCATCATGCGTCACGACGCACCCGTAAGGCCGCCCGAAGCTGCAATAGAGAAACCCCGAGTAGTAGGCGATGTTGTGCATCGACGTCAGCAGCACCGCGGGAATGTCCCGCGCCGCCATGATCTTGCGCAGCCGGGACAGCCGCCGGTCATATTCGGCCGCCGAAAAAGGCAGCGGTGCCTTGTCGCCGTTGTGGCTGGTGAAGGTCTGCGGGCGGTTGGAAAGGTCAGGCATCGAAGTATCCTCAATTGGATCGGACGCGCAGGGCGCGGCCAGGTCAAAGAAAATATCCGGGCGTACAGGATGGGGAAAATGGCCGGAAACTGCGACGCCATCGCGGGCCATATACGAACTGGCTAATGTATTGTATGCCGACCTGTCAACGCGTAGCCTCCGCTGACAATTGCAGGAGGCCCCCCTTGACCCTGACCGATCCAACGCCGTTTTCACCACAGGAATATGAGCGCCGCCTGAACCTGACCCGTGCCGCCATGGCGCGCGCCGGGATCGACGTGCTGATTGCCACCGATCCGTCGAACCAGGCCTGGCTGACGGGCTATGACGGCTGGTCCTTCTACGTCCATCAGGCCGTGATCCTGCCCATTGACGGCACGCCCTTCTGGTGGGGCCGCAGGCAGGACAGCAACGGCGCCCTGCGCACGGTGAACCGGGCCGTCACGGATGTGGAATTCTACACCGATGATTTTGTTCAATCGACAGAGCGTCACCCGATGCAGGATCTCTCCACCAAGCTAGCGGCGCGCGGGCTGGCACGGGGGCGGATCGGCGTCGAGATGGACAATTACTACTTCTCCGCCAAGGCCTATACGACCCTTGTCACCGCCCTGCCCGACGCGACAATCGTCGATGCCACGGCCCTGGTGAACTGGCAACGCGCCGTCAAGTCGGAGGAAGAGCTGACTTTCATGCGCAGGGCCGCGACGATCACCGAAAAGATCATCCAGCTGGCCATCGACCGCGCCGCCCCCGGCCTGCGCAAGAACGAACTCGCGGCAGAGATCATGGCATCGGGCATTACCGGCGTTGGCGAAACCTGGGGCGATTACCCCGCGATCGTGCCGCTGATGCCCTCCGGCACCGACGCTGCCGCCCCGCATCTGACCTGGAACGGCGATGTGATGAAGACGGGCGAGGTGACCTTCTTTGAACTCGCCGGTTGCTACCGCCGCTATCATGTGCCGCTGTCACGCTCTGTCATGCTCGGCACCCCGCCCGACCACATCAAACGCGGCGAAGAAGCGCTGATCGAGGGGCTGGAGGCCGGGCTGGACAAGGCGCGCGCAGGCAACCGGACCCAGGATGTCGCCAACGCCCTTGGCGCCGCGATGGACAAGGCCGGCATCGAACGCGGCGCGCGCTGTGGCTATTCCATCGGCCTCAGCTACCCGCCCGACTGGGGCGAACGCACCATGTCGCTGCGCCCCGAGGACGAAAGCGTGCTGAAACCCGGCATGACCTTCCATTTCATGCCCGGTCTCTGGATGGACGACTGGGGGCTGGAGATCACGGAAAGCATCCTGATCACCGAAGACGGCCCGGCGCAGCCCTTCTGCGGCATCGAACGCAAGCTCTTCATCAAGGACTGACCATGCGACCTCTCGACACCACCACGGCAATCCTGTCCGATCTCATCGGCTATCCCACCGTCTCCTCGGACAGCAACCTTGCGATCATCGACGATCTGGCCGCGCGTCTGGAAGACGCAGGCGCGCGGGTGGATGTGTATCACGACGACAGCGGGGCCAAGGCCAACCTTTATGCCACCATGGGTCCGGAAGTGCCGGGGGGCATCCTGCTGGCCGGACATACGGATGTGGTGCCGATCACCGATCAGATCTGGGCGAGCAATCCCTTTGCCATGACCGAACGGGACGGTCGCCTGTACGGGCGCGGCACCTGCGACATGAAGGGCTTTATCGCCGCCACTGTCGCCCTTGCCCCCCTGTTTGCGGCGAAAGCCACCCGCCGTCCCGTTCACTTTGCATTCACCTATGACGAGGAAACCGGCTGCCTGGGCGCCAAGGCGCTGGCCGACCAACTGGCAACGCGCTCCGACCGCCCGTCGCTTGCCATCATCGGTGAACCCACCGAAATGCGGGTGATCGAGGGCCACAAGGGCTGCTGCGAATATTCCACGCATTTCACCGGGCGCGAGGGCCACGGCTCCCTGCCCCACCTTGGCGTGAACGCGGTGGAATACGCCGTGCGCTACATCACCCGGCTGATGGAGCTGAACGACGAACTGAAAGCCCGCGCGCCTGCGGGCAGCGCCTTTGATCCGCCGCACAGCACCATCAACGTCGGCTCGCTGCACGGGGGCGTGGCGCACAACGTGATACCGGGGTTTGCATCGGTGGAATGGGACATGCGCCCGGTCCAATCCGCCGATTTCCACCACATCAACAAGACAATGCAGGACTATGCCTCCATGGTCCTGCTGCCGCGGATGCGCGCGGTCTGGCCGGACGCCGATATCGTCACCGAAATCGTTGGCGAAACCATCGGGCTTGAGGTCATGGCCGAGAACGCCGCCCGTGACCTGGTAATGGCGCTGACCGGCGCGAACGGGACCGATGTGGTGTCTTTCGGGACGGAGGCGGGTATTTTCCAGCAGCTTGGCATGGCCGCCGTTGTCTGCGGGCCGGGGTCCATCGAACAGGCCCACAAACCCGACGAATACGTCGCGATCAGCGAACTTGCCGCCTGCATCGACATGCTGGAAGGGCTGGCAGACCGTTTGGGGTAGTGTCGCATCGGCATCGCCCGGCTGTCGGCACAGCGACAACTTCAGCCGTGCCAATGGGCGCATGCATAGCACCCTTGCGCTTGTATTCCCGCCCCGGCAGGTTGTAAGTGGCCCGCAATTGCCTATTTCCCTGAGGGCCGCCGAAACGCGGGTCCAGCCACCGTGGCACGAAACAAACCCAATCATGTGTCAGGTGTCGCCTTGATCCATTTCCAGATTCACACCCCGGCCCGCCCCGACGCGGGGCATGCGGGAACAGGCCGATGACACGGGTACTTGTCACCGGCACCGCCGGCTTCATCGGCTTTCACCTTGCCCGCCGCCTGCTGGCCGAAGGGTTCGAGGTGCAGGGCTATGACGCGCTGACCGATTATTACGACGTCACGCTGAAGGAAAAGCGCCACGAGATGCTGCTGGAGAACCCCGCGTTCTCGGCCACGGTGGGCAAACTGGAAGACGAGGAGCTGCTGTGGTCCGTAGCCGAGGCGTTCCAGCCCGAGATCATCGTGCATCTCGCCGGACAGGCCGGCGTGCGCTATTCGCTGGAAAACCCGCGCGCCTATCTCGACAGCAATGTGATCGGCACGTTCAACGTGATGGAAGCGGCGCGCAAGCTGAAGGTCAGACATCTGCTGATGGCCTCGACCTCTTCGGTCTATGGCGCCAACGAAGAAATGCCCTTTGCCGAGATGGACAGGACCGAGACCCAGCTGACAATCTATGCCGCCACCAAGAAGGCGAATGAGAACATGGGCCATGCCTATGCCCATCTGCATGACCTGCCGACGACGATGTTCCGCTTTTTCACGGTTTACGGCACCTGGGGGCGGCCCGACCTTGCGCTGTTCAAATTCGTGGATGCCATTCTGGATGGCCGGCCCATCGACATCTACAACCACGGCGACATGTTCCGCGACTTTACCTTTGTCGACGACCTGGTGCGTGGCATCATGCTGCTGATGGAGGCGGTGCCGCAGCGGCCCGCCAGCAAGGACGACATTCCCGAATGGGACAGCCTGTCGCCGGTGGCGCCTTTCCGGGTGGTGAATATCGGCAATTCGCAAAAGGTGCGCCTGCTGGATTTCATCGACGCGATCGAGGCCGAACTGGGCATCGAGGCCAAGCGCAACTACATGCCGATGCAGACCGGCGACGTGCCCGCGACCTGGGCCAATGCGGAGCTGCTGCGCAACCTCACCGGCTACCAGCCCCGGACAGATGTGCGTGACGGCATCGCGCAGTTCGTGGCATGGTTCCGCGACTATTACGGCAGGTAAGGTGGCCAGGATGGGTGCCGGGGCGGAAAAGATCGCGATCATCGGACTGGGCTATGTCGGCCTGCCGCTCGCCGTGGCCTTTGGCAGGCAGCGCCCCGTGGTCGGCTTTGACATCAGCGCCGCGAGGATCGCGGACCTGCGCGCGGGCCGTGACCGTACGCGCGAGACCTCGGCAGAGGAGCTGGCAGGGGCGCGGCACCTCAGCTTTGCAACCGATCCGGCAGAAATTGCCGATTGCACCATCTACATCGTTACCGTGCCCACCCCCATCGACGCCCACAAGCGCCCAGATCTGGGGCCCCTGCGTGGTGCCGCAGAGACCGTCAGCCGGGTGCTGAAACCCGGCGACCTCGTGATATTCGAAAGCACGGTCTATCCCGGTGCGACCGAAGAAGACTGCGTGCCGATCCTCGAACGTGGCTCCGGCCTGCGGTTCAACGTCGATTTCTTCTGCGGCTACAGCCCCGAGCGGATCAATCCCGGCGACAAGCTGCATCGCCTGCCCGACATCCGCAAGGTCACCGCCGGTTCGACGTCCGAGGCGGCGGACCGCGTTGACACGCTTTATGCCCAGATCATCACCGCGGGCACCTACAAGGCCGAAAGCATCCGCGTGGCCGAAGCCGCGAAAGTGATCGAGAACACCCAGCGGGACCTGAACATCGCCCTGATGAATGAACTGGCGATCATCTTTGGCCGGATGGGCATCGACACCGACGCGGTATTGCGCGCCGCCGGGACCAAGTGGAATTTCCTGCCCTTCAAACCCGGTCTGGTGGGCGGACATTGCATCGGGGTCGATCCCTATTACCTGACCCACAAGGCCGAGCAACTGGGCTACGACCCCCAGATCATCCTGGCGGGGCGGCGGCTGAACGACGGGATGGGCGCCTATATGGCGGGCCAGCTGGTCAAGGCAATGATCAAGCGTGACATCGCCATCGGCGGCGCGCGTGTGCTGGTGCTGGGGCTGACCTTCAAGGAAAACTGCCCCGACCTGCGCAATACCCGCGTGATCGACCTGATCCGCGAATTGCGCGACTACGGCGCGGAGGTCGATGTGCATGACCCCTGGGTCGATCCGGCAGAAGCCCAGCGCGAATTCGGCATCGACATGGTGCAAACCCCCGCCGAGGGCGCCTATGATGCGGTTGTCCTCGCCGTTGCCCATGCGGAGTTCAGCGAGGCCGGGGCCGCCGCCCTGCGCGCCCATGGCAAAGCTGCGCAGGTTTTCTACGACATCAAGAGCGTCTTTGGCCCCGGGGACAGCGACCTGCGGGTCTGAACCTGCAGCGCCCCCGGGGGAAGCCCCGATATTTTGCATAGCCAATTGACAGATTTCGATTTGCTTAATCTGCAAACTGGACTCATAAGATTATCCGCAAAAACGCCGCGGCTGCATTGACGCGGCGCATCCTCCAGATGCACAGATTACCTGCGACTTCTGGCAGGCACCGCCGGGACGCTCTCTGACAGGTCGCCAGAGGGCAGCCCTTCCGGACATGCCGTTTTCTGAAAACTGCAAACAGGAATCCCCATGGCCCGTGAATACCTGAAGAAAGCCACCCTGACCGCAAAATCGGATGCCTCCGAAGTGCATGAGACGGTCAAGACGATCCTTGCCGACATTGAAGCGGGCGGCGATGCCAAGGCGATGGAATACGCCGCCAGGTTCGACCGCTACGAGGGAAATGTGCTGATGACCCCGGAGGAGATCGAAGCCGCCTGCGCGCTGGTGCCGGAGAAACTGAAAGCAGATATCCGGTTTGCACATGACAACGTGAAACGCTTTGCCGAAAAGCAGAAAAGCACCATGTCGGACATGGAGATCGAGATTGTGCCGGGCCTGATCGCGGGGCAAAAGGCGATTCCGGTGGATGCGGCGGGCTGCTACGTGCCGGGCGGGCGCTACAGCCATATTGCCAGTGCGATCATGACCGTGACCACCGCCAGGGTCGCGGGTTGCCGTCACATCACCGCCTGTTCGCCGCCGCGCCCGGGTGTCGGCGTGGCCCCTGCCATCGTCTATGCCGCCCACATCAGCGGCGCGGACCGGATCATGGCAATGGGCGGTGTGCAGGGCGTGGCGGCGATGACCTTTGGCCTGTTCGGCCTGCCGCCTGCCAATATCCTTGTCGGTCCCGGCAACCAGTTCGTCGCCGAGGCCAAGCGCATCCTGTTTGGTCGCGTGGGCATCGACATGATCGCCGGGCCCACGGACAGCCTTATTCTGGCCGATGCGCAGGCCGATCCGATGGTGGTGGCGACCGACCTCGTGAGCCAGGCGGAACATGGCTACAACTCTCCGGTCTGGCTGGTCACAGATGACCGTGCGCTGGCGGGAAAGGTCATGGATCTGGTGCCGGGTCTGATCGAGGACCTGCCCGAGGTGAACCGCGAAAACGCCTTTGCCGCGTGGCGCGACTATGCAGAGGTGATCCTGTGTTCCGACCGCGCGGAAATGGCCGCCTGTTCCGATGGTTATGCGCCCGAGCACCTGACCGTCCAGGCGGATGATCTGGATTGGTGGCTGGCGCATCTGACCTGCTATGGCTCGCTGTTTCTGGGCGAGGAAACCACCGTGGCTTATGGCGACAAGGCAACCGGGACCAACCACGTGCTGCCGACCTCCGGTGCGGCCAGCTATACCGGCGGGCTTTCAGTCCACAAGTACATGAAAATCGTGACATGGCAGCGCGCCACGCGCGAAGGCTCCAAACCCGTGGCGCTGGCCACCGCCCGCATTTCGCGTCTGGAAGGGATGGAGGGACACGCCCGCGCGGCGGACGTGCGTCTGGCGAAGTATTTCCCGGACGAGACCTTTGATCTGACCGCGGATGGCTGATCGCCCCACCCGCCGCATGTTACATTGCGTGCCAGACCTCTTACCGCTAATCGCGCGCCCCGGCGCGCCCATCGAAAGGCAAGACAACCGATGAACATCGACAAGAAGATCGCGGATGATCTTGTTGCCAACGACATCTCCTTTGTCACCACCGTGCCCTGCAAGCAGCTGGCCGGCGTGATCGAGGAGATCGACGCGCGCGACGACATCTTCCACATCCCCTCCAACAAGGAGGACGAGGGCATGGGCCTCTGTGCCGGGGCCTTCATGGGCGGCAAGCGGCCTGCCATCATCATGCAGAACACCGCCATCGGGGTGACGATCAACACGCTCGCCACGCTGATCCAGTATTACCGGATGCCGCTGCCGATGATCATCTCCTACCGGGGCGAGCTGCGCGAACCCGTAGCTTGCCAGGTCGAAATGGCAGTGCACACCAAGGCGCTGCTGGCGCAGCTCAACATCCCCACCTACCACTTCCACTGGCAGAAGGATGTCGAGGAATTCGACAACATCCTGAAATACACCTTCATGTGCAACAAACCCGTGGCGATCCTGACCGATGCCAATTTCTGGGGAGGCTATGGCGACCAATGATCCGTTCCGAAATCCTGAAAGACATCGCACCGATCATCCGTGACCATTTGGTGGTCTGCAACATCGGCATCCCCAGCCAGGAGCTGCATGCCATCGACGACCAGCCGACCAATTTCTACATGCTGGGCACCATGGGGCTGGCCTCCTCCATCGGGCTGGGGCTGGCGCTGGCGCAGCCCAAGCCGGTGATCGCCATCGACGGCGACGGTTCCGTCCTGACCAACCTCGGCACCCTGCCCACCATCGCCAATAATGTGGCCGACAATTACATCCTGATGATCATCGACAACGGATCCTATGGTTCCACCGGGGATCAGCCGACCTATGCGGGCAAGAAGACCAGGCTTGAGAAAGTGGCCGAGGCCTGCGGCTGCGAAAACGTGGTGACCTGCCAGGGCGAAGATACCGGCAAGGTGCTGCAGGCGGCGCTGGCGTCGGGAAAGATGACCGTGATTGTCGTCAAATGCGACAGCGGCAATGCCAGGCATCCGGTGATCACGATGGACCCGGTGGTGATCCGCGACCGCTTCATGAAGGCCGTGCAGGCATAGGGCGCAGCCCTGAGGGACCTGTCGGGCGCATACCACCCTGGCCGCAAGGAGGACTTTCATGCAATTCCATCTGAACGGTTTCCGCCCCGGTGACCCGGCAGTCGCTGACCAGTCTGCCAGGCCGGCACAGACCGACACATTGGACGTGCTGATCGTGGGCTGCGGCCCGGCCGGGCTGACGCTGGCCGCACAGCTCTCCGCCTTCCCCGAGATCTCCACCCGCATCCTGGAACGCAAACCCGGCCCGCTGGAGGTTGGTCAGGCCGATGGCATCGCCTGCCGCTCGATGGAGATGTTCGAGGCATTCGGATTTGCCGAAAAGGTGCAAAAGGAAGCCTATTGGGTGAATGAGGTCGCCTTCTGGCGGCCCGGTCCCGATGGCAAAGAGATCATCCGCGCCGACCGCATTCTGGACACGGAGGAAGGCCTGTCGGAGTTCCCCCATACCATCCTCAACCAGGCCAGGGTGCATGATTTCTACCTCGACGTCATGCGCAACAGCCCGACCCGACTGGCACCGGATTACAACCGGTCACTGGTGTCCCTGACCCGGACCGATGATGCCGATTACCCGGTCCGGGCCGTCTTTGACTGCCTTGACTCCCCCGGCAGGCAGGAAACCCTGCGCGCCCGCTATGTTGTCGGATGCGACGGCGCGCGCAGCACGGTCAGGGCGGAAATGGGCCTTCACCTCAAGGGCGAAGCGACCCGGCAACTGTGGGGGGTGATGGACATTCTGGCAGTCACCGATTTCCCCGACATCCGTCTGAAATGCGCCATCCAGTCCGCGGATCAGGGCAGCATCCTGATCATCCCGCGCGAGGGGGGCTACATGGTGCGGATGTACATCGAAATGGACGTGCTGCATGGCGATGAGCGCGCCGCCGACAAGAACCTGACCGCCAAAGCCCTGATCGCCCGGGCGCAGGCCATCATGGCCCCCTATGCGCTTGACGTGAAACAGGTCGCCTGGTGGTCGGCCTATGAGATCGGGCAGCGGGTCTGCGACAGTTTCGACGATGCCGCTGACGGCGGGCAAGCCCCGCGCATCTTCATCGCGGGTGACGCCTGCCATACCCATAGCCCAAAAGCGGGACAGGGCATGAATGTCTCCATGGCCGATGCCTTCAACCTGGGCTGGAAGCTGGCCGCCGTCTTGCGCGGACAGGCGGATGCCGCGCTGTTGAATACCTATTCTGAAGAACGCCGCGCCAAGGCAAAGGAGCTGATCGACTTTGACCGCAACATGGCCCGGTTGTTCAGCGCCAAACCGGCCTCCCCCGCCGAGGCCGCGCAATTCCAGCGCTATTTCCGTCAGCACGGCCGTTATACCGCAGGGGTCGAGACCCGCTACGACCCGTCGGTCCTGACGGCGGACGGGACGCATCAAGCCCTGGCGACGGGTCTGCCCATCGGGATGCGGTTCCATTCCGCACCGGTGATCCGGGTGGCCGATGCAAGGCCCATGCAGCTTGCCCATACGATCAAGGCCGATGGCCGCTGGCGTCTCTTCGCCTTTGCAAGCCGGGACGATACCGGCGCTCAGGGCGGGCAGATGGCTCAGCTTTGCGAGGCTCTGGCGCAGCGGGTGCCCGCCGGGGAGCCTGACGGGGTGCTCGACGTCAGAGGCGTTTTCCAACACCCCCACCGCAGCCTGCAGATCGACCGGATGCCTGCCCTGCTCTTGCCCCGCAAGGGGCGGTTTGGCCTGATCGACTATGAGAAAATCTTTGCCGCCAATCCGGCTGCTGGCCGGGAAATCTTCGACCTGCGCGGCATCGACCGTGACAGGGGCGCAATGGTGCTGGTGCGGCCCGACCAATATGTCGCGGCAATCCTCCCGCTGGGCGATCTGGCGGGGCTTGATGCATTTCTGGAAAGGTCACCCCTGCGGTTGGGCAGACAGACAGGCTGACCCTATAATTCCCGCGCCCAGGGCGGGTTCGCGCCCGCGCGGGAGACGGTCACCGCCGCCACGCGCGCGCCAAAGGTCAGCGCGTCAGTCACCGCATGTGCCGTCAGCCCGCGCAGGGCATCTTTGCTGAGCAGCCCTTGCTCGGCGAGGCTGGCCAGAACGCCCGCGTTGAAAGTATCGCCGGCCCCCACGGTATCGACCACCTCGGCCCGCAAAGCGGGCACGGTCACCTCGGTGCCATCGGCCATATAGGCCGTCGCCCCTTCCCCGCCGCGCGTCACAATGACCAGCGCGGGCCCGTGACCCAGCAGCGCCCTGACTTTGTCCGGCACGGGCATCGGATCAGGGTGAAGCCAGGTCAGATCCTCGTCAGAGACCTTGACGATGTCCGCCTGCCGCAGCATCGCCCCCAGCCGGGTGCGAAAGCGGTTCGCATCGCGGACAAAACCGGGGCGGATGTTCGGGTCGATCATCACCGCACGTCCCGCCCCCGCCTGCGCCAGCAGATCCGCATAGGTATCGGCACAGGGCTCGCAGGCCAGGCTGATTCCGCCAAAATAGAGCGCCGTCACATCATCGCCCACCTGCGGCAGCTCCTGCGGCGACAGCATCCGCCCGGCAGAATTCTCATCATAGAACATGTAGCTGGCCTGCCCGCCGTTCAGCTCGACAAAGGCCAGTGTCGTCGGGCGGTCGGCATGGACCACATGGGAGGTGTCCACCCCGTTTGCCGTCAGCGCCGCCGACAGCAGCTTGCCGAAGGAATCGGTCGAAATGCCCGTCAGCATCCCGGCAGGCACGCCCAGCCGCCCCAGCGCGATGGCTGTGTTGAAGATCGCCCCGCCCACATGCGGCGCAAACCCGCTGCCGCCCGATGGGCCGGGGATTGGCAACATGTCAATCAGGGCCTCGCCCGCGCACAGGATCATGAACTTTCCCCCCGGAATACCGCCGCGCCCGCGCGCGGCCTTGCCCCATAGTGGATGAAAGCCTGACCTCCGGATGTCAAGAATAATAAATCAATCTAGTTTATTAATTCGGTAAATCAGGCAGCGCAACACCGGTTTTCCGTTGAAGCCCATGGGTGTCGGCTCTATTCGGATCAGGCTTGGTGCTGCATTGCGGCACTGTCCGGAACCCTTTCGTGCCCCCGGGTGTTCCCTGACCAGCGTGGTTACGCCGGCCTGCTCAACCGCCCCTTGCACGGGCCGCCAACTTGCTGTCCGATGCGGCCAGGCCAATTCCAGACCCAAGAACAGTTAGTTTAAGACAAAAGGTTATTTCATGACGACACTCACCCAGGACTGCACCCCTTTCGAGGGGCAAAAACCCGGCACTTCGGGCCTGCGCAAGAAAACCCGCGTCTTCATGGAGCCGGGCTATGTGGAATGTTTTGTCCAATCCGTTTTCAACGCCATCGAAGGGGTCGAGGGCAAGACCCTTGTCATCGGGGGGGATGGAAGGTTCTTCAACGCCGAGGCGATCCAGACCATTCTGCGGATGGCCGCAGCCAACGGGGCAAAACGCGCCATTGTCGGCAAGGATGGGTTGCTCTCCACCCCGGCTGCCTCGCACCTGATCCGCAAGCGCAGCGCCTCCGGCGGGCTGATCCTCTCGGCCAGCCACAATCCCGGCGGGATCGACGCGGATTTCGGCCTGAAATACAATGTCTCCAACGGCGGCCCGGCCCCCGAAAGCGTGACCGCCGCGATCTATGACGAAACCAGGACCATCAGCAGCTACAAGACGCTGGACACCGACGACATCGACCTGGGCGATCTGGGCGAGGTGACGCTGGGCGGCATGACCGTCGAAATCGTCGACCCGGTTGCCGCCTATGCCGTGCTGATGGAAAAACTCTTTGATTTCGACGCCATCAAAGGGCTGTTTCAGGCCGGGTTCACCATGCGCTTCGATGCCATGCATGCCGTCACCGGCCCCTATGCCAAGGCGATCCTTGAGGAAAAGTTGGGCGCGCCCGAAGGCACCGTGCTGAACGGCGTGCCCTCGGTCGATTTCGGCAAGGGCCATCCGGACCCGAACCCGATCTGGGCAAAGCCGCTGGTTGACATGGTGATGGCCGAAGACGGCCCCGATTTCGCCGCCGCCTCGGATGGGGACGGGGACCGCAACATGATCCTCGGCCGCGGTGTTTACGTGACCCCCTCTGACAGCCTTGCCGTGCTGGCGGCGAATGCCCATCTGGCGCCGGGCTACAAGGAGGGGATTGCAGGCGTTGCACGCTCGATGCCCACCAGCCGCGCCTGTGACCGCGTGGCAGAGGCCATGGGCATCGCCTGTTTCGAAACTCCCACCGGGTGGAAATTCTTCGGCAACCTGCTGGACGCGGGCAAGGTGACGCTCTGCGGCGAGGAAAGCGCCGGCACCGGCAGCAGCCATGTGCGCGAAAAGGATGGGCTCTGGGCGGTGCTGCTCTGGCTCAACATCATCGCAGTGCGCGGCCAGTCGGTGCATCACATCCTCAAGGACCACTGGAAGGAATACGGCCGCAACTATTACTCGCGGCATGACTACGAGGCCGTCGATGCCACTGCCGCGGCCGAGCTGATGGGCGCGCTCGAAGCGGCATTGCCCGACCTGCCCGGACAGCGCCCCGCCGGTCTGATGATCACAGAGGCTGACCAGTTTTCCTACCACGATCCGGTCGACGGTTCAGTGAGCGAGAACCAGGGCCTGCGAATCAACTTCGAAGGCGGCGCGCGCGGCGTGCTGCGCCTGTCTGGCACCGGGACCGAAGGGGCGACTCTGCGGGTTTATCTGGAACGCTATGAGCCCTCCGGGGGCGATCTGGAGATCGAAACACAAGCAGCCCTGGCCCAGGTCGCGGCGGCGGTGGCCGAACTCAGCGATCTGGAAAAGCGCACCGGCAGGACGAAACCCGACGTGATGACCTGAGCGCGGCGGGTCGTGTGACCTGAGGCACCGCACCCCACCCGTTCAGAACAGGTCTTTCAGCGCGGCGAACAATTCCGCCTGCGAGGAAATGTCGAGTTTGCGGTAGATGTTGCGCCGGTGCACCTTGACCGTTGCGCGCGCGATACCAAGGTCAAGCGCCGCCGACAGGTTGGAATGCCCCTGCAGGATCAGCGCAGCCAGCTGCGCCTCCCGCCGGGTCAGGACCGTGCCGGACAGGGCAGTGACGTGATCGCGGATGATCGTGTCCAGCGGGCTGTGAACCGGCGGCTGGACCCTTTCGCCCAACTGGTCCTGACGATACTCGCAGTACTGGCGCAGCAGCTCCAGCATGACAGGGCTGAAATGGCGCAGGCATTGCAACTCCTTGCGTTTGAAACGCCCCTGCCCGGCTTGCCTGCTCATCGACAGATGGCCCGTGGCACCGCCCTTGAGATCGACCAGCAGACCAACCTCGTCGCAGATTTCGGTCTTGCAGTAGTACTGAAGGTAATATTCCCCGGAAAAGAACCGGTCCGGCGCGATCTCGGACAGCCGGTACATTGCACCGGGCGAGGCCCGCTTGCGCATCTGGAAGAACGGATCAAGCCGATAGGACCCGTCCAGGTAATGGCGCGGATAGGAGGTCTTGAGCGAGCAATCTGCCAGCCAGCTGTTCAGCGCCTGCGGCGTGCCGCTGTCGCTGAACCGCAGGATCAGGAAGGTATCAAAGCGCAGTCGCGCGCGCAGCAGCCTGCGAAAATGCTCAAAGAACGATTCGTCCTTGCAATGGGCAAATGCCCGCTGGAGGCGAAGCACATCACCCTCTCTGAGCATCTCTGTCATTTCTAACCCCCATAAGACCAAACATTAGTCATTTAATACCCCCGTGGGGGTATTTTTTCGCCAGACTATTGCAGCAATCATCCGATTGCATGGTGTTTGCCCAAGTCTCGGGCGACGTTGAGAAGACCATAACAGGGGGAACGCTAAAAGTGGCGACAGCCATCAGTGTACGCAATCTGCGCAAGGTCTATCCGGGACAACCGCCCGTCGTTGCGCTGGCGGATGCCAGCATCGACATCAAGGACAACGAATTTTTCACCCTGCTGGGCCCGTCGGGCTGCGGCAAGACAACCTTGCTGCGGATGATCGCCGGGTTCGAGCATCCGACGGCGGGCAGTCTGACCATGCATGGTGAAAACCTGCTGGAGCTGCCGCCCTACAAGCGGCCGGTGAACACGGTATTCCAGAGCTATGCCCTGTTCCCGCATCTGACCGTGGCCCAGAACATCAGTTTCGGCCTTGAAATGCTGGGCAAACCCAAAGCCGAGATCAGGCAGACCGTCGACGAGATGATGGCGCTGGTCAAGATGACGGAGATGGCAGACCGCCAGACCGGTCAGATCTCCGGCGGCCAGCAGCAGCGCGTGGCACTGGCCCGCGCCCTGGCCCCCAAGCCGCGTGTGCTGTTGCTGGACGAACCGCTCAGCGCGCTGGATTTCAAGCTGCGCAAGGACATGCAACTGGAACTCAAACGCCTGCAGATGGAGACCGGGATCACCTTTGTCTTTGTCACCCACGATCAGGAAGAGGCGCTGACCATGTCGGACCGGATCGCGGTGATGAACGCGGGCGAAATCCGGCAGATCGGCAACCCCCGGCAGATCTATGACCAGCCCGCCGAGCGCTTTGTCGCGGATTTCATCGGGGATACCAATTTCCTGCCTGCAGAGCTGATCGAGACTGCCGGGCAAACCGCCACGATACGCCTGTCATCCGGCAAACAGATCGCAGCCCGCGCCGCCGAAAGCGGATCGCAAAAGGGCAAGGTCACGCTCGCCGTGCGGCCCGAACACGCCAGCATCGGCCCCGAGGCCGAGGGCCTGCTGGCCGGCACTCTGGGCGAAGTTGTCTATTTCGGGACCGACACGCATTACCATGTGGCGCTGGAGGACGGGACTGGATTCGTGGTGCGTCAGCAGAACCGCCCGGATGCGACGGCGCAGTTTTCCTCCGGCGACCGTGTCGGCGTGCATTTTGCACCCGGCATCGGTCAGGTCCTGAAGGATTGACCTGATGGCCGATCTGTCCTCTGCCGCCGAGACTCGGGCCAGCCGCCGCCGCTGGCTGCTGCTGGCACCTGCCCTGTTCATCCTTGTCTTCGCCGCAGCCGGGCCGTTGCTGATCACGCTGCTCTATTCCTTCCTCACCCCCGGTGATTACGGCGGCGTCGAATGGCAGGCCTCCTGGCAGGCCTGGTTCAACGTGGTCATGGAACGCGACATCTTTGACGATACGCTGGGCTGGTCCGACGCGCATCTGAGCATCTTCTGGCGCTCGGTGAAACTGTCGCTGATGACCACGGTGCTCTGCCTTTTCTTCGGCTTTCCCACCGCCTATTTCATCGCGACCCGCCCGAAAAAGCAGCGCGATCTCTGGATGCTGCTGATCATCATTCCATTCTGGACCAACCTGCTGATCCGCACCTTCGCGGTGGTGGAGCTGATCCGGGCGGAAGGCACGGTCAACACGCTGCTGATCTGGCTGGGTATCATCGACACACCGATCCAGATGCTGTTCACCGAATTCTCGATCCTGCTCGGCATGGTCTATGTCTATCTGCCCCTGATGGTGCTGCCACTCTATGCCTCGATGGAGCGGCTTGATTTCAGCCTGGTCGAGGCGGGATACGACCTTTACGCCACGCGCCTGAAAGTGCTGCGCCGGGTGATCCTGCCGCTGGTCAAACCGGGGGTCATCGCCGGGTCGATCCTGGTCTTCGTACCCTCGCTGGGCGCCTACGTGACGCCCCGCGTCATGGGCGGCGGCAACCAGCTGATGATCGGCAACCTGATCGAGCTGCAGTTCGGCCAGGGCCGCAACTGGCCGCTGGGGGCGGCGCTGTCGATCACGCTGCTGGCCATCGTGATGGTGGCCCTGATGGCCTATGTCCGCGCCGCCGGGAACCAGGAGCCGCATCGTGTCTAAGGCATTCAACGTCAGCCGGCAAAACGGCTTCACCACCATTGCGATCACCTGTTTCGTGCTGCTTTACCTGCCGATCATCCTGCTGGTGGTCTATTCCTTCAACTCCGGCACCTCCGTCGCGATCTGGGAGGGGTTCTCCTGGCGCTGGTATCAATCCGCATGGCAAAACGACCAGGTGCAGGAGGCCACCGTGCGCAGCCTGATCATCGCGCTTTGGGCCTCTGCCATCTCCACCACCTGCGCGGTGCTGGCCGCCCTGGCCACAACCCGCACGCGCAAGTTCAAGGGACAGGCGGCGGTCTTTGCCATGATCAACCAACCCCTTATGGTGCCCGAGATCGTGACCGCGGTGGCGCTGCTGATCTTCTTCGCGATGATAAAGGTCGCGACCGGCTATACCGGGCTGGCCTATCTGATCGTCGCGCATTCCGCCTTTTGCATCCCCTTTGCCTACCTGCCGATCCGGGCGCGGCTGCAAGGCATGGACCTGAGCCTGGAACAGGCCGCCGCCGACCTCTATGCCACCCCTTTCAAGGTGTTCCGCCGGATCACCCTGCCCCAGCTCTGGCCGGGAATTCTGGCCGGGGCGATGCTGGCCTTCGTGATTTCGCTGGACGATGTGGTGATCACGGAGTTTGTTAAATCCGCAGGACAGGATACGCTGCCGACCTACATGCTCGGCCAGTTGCGGCGGGTGGTCACGCCAGAGGTCAATGCGATCTCGACCGTACTGTTTGGCATCTCGGTGACCTTCGTCATCGCGTTCACCGTGCTGGGCAAAATCAAAAACTAAGCCAACGGGAGTAAGACAATGAAAAAGACACTGACGGCCCTGACACTGGTGCTGGCCACACCTGCCTTTGCCGAAGGGCAGTTGAACATCTACAACTGGGGCAATTACACCAGCCCCGAGATGATCGAGAAGTTCGAGGCAGAAACCGGGATCAAGGTGACGATCACGGATTACGACAGCAACGATACCGCGCTGGCCAAGATCAAGGCGGGCGGTCACGGGTTCGATATCGTGGTCCCCTCGGGCACCTATGTGCCGATCTTCATCGGCGAGGGGCTGCTGATGGAAAGCAAGCCCAACGAGATGGAGAATTTCAAGAACATGGATCCGCAATGGGTCGATGTGGAATTCGACCCGGGCCGGAACTACACCGTGCCATGGCAATGGGGCACAGTGGGGGTGACCGTGAACACCTCGATTTTTGACGGCGACATCAACACCGCAGCCATGATCTTTGACCCGCCCGAAGAGCTCAAGGGCAAGATCAACGTGGTGCCTGAAATGAACGACGTGATGGGCATGGCGATCCATTATGTCGGTGGCGACCAATGCACCGCCGACAAGGAAGTCCTGAAAAAAGTGCGCGATACCCTTGTCGAGGCCAAGAAGAACTGGCTGTCGATGGACTATGGTATGATCGAGAAATTCGCCAAAGGCGATGTCTATGCCGGGGTGAACTGGAACGGCGCCTCCATGCGGTCGCGCAACCAGAACCCGGACATCTCTTTCGGCTATCCGCAGGAAGGGTATCCGGTCTGGATGGACAATGCCGCGATCCTTTCTGATGCGCAGAACGTGGAAGAGGCCAGGACCTTCCTCAACTTCATCATGGACCCCGAAAACGCCGCGATGCTCTCGGCATTTGCCCGCTATGCAAACGGGATCGCAGGGTCCGAGGCCTTCATGCCCGACGACATGAAGACCGCGCCGGAAATCGTGGTCCCGGAAGAGCTGAAAGGGGCCGCCTATGTGGCCAGGACCTGCCCGCCGGAAGCAACCAAGATCTACACCGCGATCTGGACCGAACTGCAGAAATAAGCTGAGAGGCAGCCGCGATCCTCGGTCGCGGCTGCCGCCTGCCCCGGAGTTTTCAAAAACTCCGGACCGATTTCTTCAAAGAAATCGCCCCCTCCACGGAGCTATTGAATGACCCCCGACATCATCATCCACAACGGCAAGCTGATGACCTTCGACCCCGATCTGCCCGAGGCGCAGGCGCTTGCGATCACAGGCGGGACGCTCACCGCCGTGGGCACCGATGCAGAGGTGACAGCGCTGGCCGGTGACACCACCCGCATGATCGACGCAAAGGGCGGCACCGTGCTGCCGGGTCTGATCGACAGCCATGTGCATCTCTTCGGGGGGGCGGTCGAACTGGAAAGCCTCAGCCTTTACGGCGTTGAAGGGCTGGAGGCGATGGCCGAAATGATCCGCCCCCATGCCGCGGCCAATCCCGGTGACGAGCTCGTTTTCTGCGTCATGGCCGATTACGGCATCCTTGGCACCGGCCGGACCCTGACCCGCCATGACCTCGACACCATCCTGCCGGACCGCCCGCTGGCGATGTTTGCGCCGGATCACCACACCGTCTGGGCCAATACCGCCGCCCTGGAGGCCGCGGGCCTGTTGCAGGGTGGCGCGGTCGATGCCGGATCGGAGATCGTGATGGGCGACGACGGGCTGGCCAGCGGTGAACTTCTGGAACCCGGCGCCTACAGCCCGGTTCTCGCCCTGACCCGTCACGCGGGGCGCGAGATGATGGGGCTGACCACAGGCAAGGACCCGGTCCCTGCCCCGACGCCCGCGCAACGCGAAATGGACAAGGACGTGATCGCCCGGGGCCTTGCACATTGTGCCGCACAGGGCATCACCGGGCTGCATCTGATGGACGGCAACCTCTACCAGCTGGAACTGTTGACCGAGCTTGAGGCCGAGGGCCGCCTGCTCTGCCGCTGCATGGTGCCATTCCACTTCAAGGGCACCGATCCGATTGACCGCATCGCCGCCGAAGGTGTGCCCATGCGCGACCGCTACCGGGGCGACAAGGTCTGGTGCGGGCATATGAAGATGTTCATCGACGGGGTGATCGAAAGCGGCACCGCGCTGATGCTGCAACCCTATCCCGGTGATCTGGGCAAGGATGGCAACATGGGTGATGAGGTCTTTACCCAGGCGCATTTCGTCGCCGCCGCGCAGGAGGCCGACCGCCACGGGATGCAGATTGCCGTCCATGCCATCGGTGACGCAGGCGTGCGCCGCACGATCGACGCCTATGCCGCCGCCCAGGCCGCCAATGGCAAGCGCGACAGCCGCCACCGGATCGAACACCTTGAGGTCATGCATGTGCAGGATATCCCGCGGCTGGCCGAACTGGGCATCGTCGCCTCGATCCAGCCGGGCCACGCCCCGCGCGGCCATATCTTCCCCCCCGGCGCGGTGGGACAATATCTGCACGCCGACCAGATCGCGGGGGCCTATGCCTGGCAGGACATCCGCAACACCGGCGCGCGGGTCGTGTTTTCCACCGACTGGCCGGTGATCCCGCTGGATGTCATGCCCAACATCAAGGCCGCGATTGCACCGCTGGACCTTGGCCCCGACTGGCGCGACCAGACCCAAAGCCTTTCTGACACGCTGGCCAGCTACACCCGCGACAATGCCTGGGTGGAGTTCAACGAGGATTGCAAGGGGCAGATCAAGGCGGGCATGATGGCCGACATCGCGGTGATGAGCCATGATCTGAACACCCTGCCGCCGGCAGAGATCACCCGGGCGCAGGCGCAGGTGACAATCTGCGATGGCAAGGTGACCTTCGAACGGGGCTGACCCCAGGTGGAAACCTGCCTATAAGGTCGCGACGCAAGCCAATCAGACCAGCCGAGGGACCATGCCAGAGAACAGAGTTATCATCGCCGGGGCCGGTATCGGCGGTCTCGCCCTTGGGCTGACGCTGCACCAGATCGGGGTGCCCTTCACTATTTTCGAATCCGTCAGCGAACTGCGCCCCCTCGGGGTGGGCATCAACCTGCAACCCAATGCGGTGCGCGAATTGTTCGAGATGGGCATCACGGCCGCGGAGCTGGACAAGGCCGGGGTGCCCGCGCGCGAATGGGCGCTGGTGGGCCAGCAAGGCCAGGAAATCTATGCCGAGCCGCGCGGGCTGGAGGCAGGATACAACTGGCCGCAATATGCGATGCACCGGGGGCAGTTGCAGATGCTGCTGGCACAGGTCCTGATGGACCGGGCGGGTCAGGATGCGGTGCAACTGGGCAGCCGTGTGGCAGGATATGAAAAGACGCCCGACGGCGGGGTCAGCGCCATCGTGACCTCCGCCGACGGATCGGAACGGCGCGAGGCCGGCGCGCTGCTGATCGGCGCCGACGGCATTCACTCCCGCGTGCGCGCGCAGATGCACCCCGACCAGCCGCCGATCCATTGGGGCGGTGCCGTCATGTGGCGTGGCACCAGCATGGCCAGACCCGTTCGCACCGGATCATCCTTCATCGGGCTGGGCACCCATCGCCAGCGCATGGTGATCTACCCGATCTCGCCCGCCGATCCCGACACCGGCCTGGCCCAGGTCAACTGGATCGCCGAGGTCACCATGGACGATCCCGCCGCGCGTGACGACATCGGCTGGTTCCGGCAGGTGGCGATCGACGACTTTGCCCATCATTTCGACGATTGGGTCTATGACTGGCTCGATGTGCCTGCCCTGCTGCGCGGGGCGGATGTGGCCTATGAGAACCCGATGATCGACCGCGATCCGGTGGAGACATGGGTTGACGGCCCGGTCGCCCTGATGGGCGATGCCGCCCATGCGATGTACCCGACCGGGTCGAACGGGGCCAGCCAGGCCATCGTCGACGCGCGGGAACTGGGTGCCTCTTTCCTGGCCCATGGGGTGACACCCGCGGCGCTGGCGGCCTTCGATGCGAAACTCTGCGCGCCGATCTCGGCGCTGATTCTGCGCAACCGGGGTGCCGGGCCATTCGGGCTGCTCAACATGGTGAACGACCGCTGTGGCGGCAGTTTCGACAATATCGATGAGGTCATCCCGGCCGCGGAACGGGCAGAGTTCATGGCCAAATACAAGGCCGCCGCCGGTTTCGCCATCGAGGCGCTGAACAGCGCCGCGCCCACCATCCCCGAAGGCGCGCAGGTGCATCAGCGCGCCGCCGAATAGCGCTAACGCGCCCCGCCTTAAACTTGAATCGCCGATACCGGGTGTATCAGGTTAACGGCGGGACGCTGTAACCAGCCAATGCCGCGTAATCGCTGACCAGCAGGCGGCGGGGGGCCACGTCTTCTTCCACCTTTGAGAACCGGGCGATCGGTTCGCGAAAGACATTGTCGGTCTCATCGTCGTTCACCGTGCTGACCTCACCGATCAGCACATCGCCCCCCTCGCCCCAGAAGGCATGCCAGTCACCGGGCCGCAGGGTCACGCTTTGCCCCGGTGCCAGACGCAGCTTCTCTCCCGGCTGATAGGGGCGCAGCAGACCGTCGCACATGACCGCGCCGCCCCGGTCGGGGGCAAATGCCCCGGTCTCGTCCGAACCGAAAAGCTCGACCACCAGGGTCGCGCCGCCACGGTTGATGATGTCTTCGGCCTTGATCACATGGGTGTGCATGGGCGACAATTGATCGCGCTTCGAGATCAGCAGTTTCTCGGCATAGCACATGCCGCGCCCCGCGGTGAGATCGCTCAGCAGACCATTGCGCAGGGTGAACAGCACCAGCCCCATCTCATCGAAACGCCCGGCACCGTAGTCGGTCACATCCCAGCCGCAACGCGCGGTGACGACATGGGGTGCGGCGGCGGCGCATTCCGGGAATTCCTCCGGTGTCCAATCGGCAAAGGGCGGCAGGACAAAGCCGTGACGGCGGATCATTTCATCTGCCTCGGCCAGCAGTTCGTTGATGCGGGAGCGTTTCATCTAGGCTCTGGACCCATTAATTCTATATACTCAGTTTGACAGATTTTTTCGCAGACAAGAAGCATTTGCGCAAGAATAGTGGTTCTATTTTAAGCAGATGCGCCGCAGGCTGCGGGAAAATCCGTCAAACCCGAAGGGCGGCGATTTCGCTTCATTTCAACGTCTTGGGTCGCTTGCAAATAGAACCACTATTGGCTGCACGCCCCAAACCTTTGAAATTTCGCGAAATCGCCGCTGAGTATATAGAATTAATGGGTCCAGAGCCTAGGGTGCCTTTGGTATCGGACGGTCAGTCCACGGAAAAGGAATGGGCCATCAGAAAATACTGGCTGAAGATCGGCGCGCAAGCCGCCCCGATGGCGCGGGCGTCCCCGCCGATCCCTCCCGCCTCCAGGCGTGGCAGGATCAGGCCCCGGCTGTCCTCGGTCGCCATGCAGGCGCGGACCTGCTCCACAAGCCTGCTGCGGATGGTCTGGGGGAAGGCACCGTCGATGACCACCGCCTCGAAATCAATCACCGCACAGGCGGACAGGGCCGCGCGCGCGATTTCGGAGGCGATTTCCTCGATCCATTCCGCAACCAGCGGCTCGAAGGCGGACCAATCCTGCGGCTGCACCCATAACGCGCGGGGGTCGATCCCTGCCGCGCTCAGCTTGGTTTCCAGAAGATGAATGGATGCCACATCCACCAATTGCCGCGTGCGCCCGTCCTTGTCACCCACACGCAATGAACCCAGGGCGCCTGCATTGCCGGAAGCCCCCTCATAAACCGAATGGTTCAGGACAATCCCGCCGCCAATGAAGGTGGAGACAAAGAAATAGGCGAAGTCCCGGAACTCCTTGCCCCGGCCATAGACATATTCGGCCCAGCAGGCACTGGTCGCGTCGTTTACCATGAAGACCGGCAGATCGGAAAACTCCGCCACACGCTCTTCGAATACCGTGTCTTTCCAGGTCATGAACTGTTCGTCCGCATTGCCCCCGGACACGGCCCATTTCCAGATCTCGAAAGGCGCCGCGATGCCGATGCCGCAGAGCCGTTCTGCCTGCGCCGGACCGATTTCCGCCACCGCCGCCTCAAAGGCCTCTTTCATGAAGCCAAAGACCCGGTCAGGGATCGCCATATCGTAAGCGATGCGGCGTTCGAACAGGATTTCGCCGGTCAGATTGGTCAGCAGCAGCTCACTGCTTCGGCGTCCCAGCTTGAAACCGACCGAAAGCGCCCCGGCAGGGTTCACCACCATCGGCACCGAAGGCTTGCCCACCCGCCCCTTGACCGGCTCCCCCTTGAGCACCAGACCGTCGCTTTCCAGTTTGCGCAGGATCACCGACACGGTCTGGGCCGACAGATGGGTGTCGCGGGCGATGTCGCTGCCCGGCATCTGACCATGGCGATGCAACAGCGACAGGATCAGCCGTTCGTTGTGATTGCGCAGACCCTTCTGGTTTGCACCATTGCTCAGCGCGCGGATGGCGACCGATGACTCCATGCTGTTTTCTTCCGGATTTCTCATGGACAGACCTTGATCTGAATTAATTAGTAAATCAAGTTTATTTATTAATTGACACAGCCAGTGGTTTTGCCCAGTCTCAAGGCAACAGCGCTCGATTCGAGGCGCTTGTTGGACATTCTGGGAGGAAACCATGAAAAAACTCATCGCTGGCACCGCATTGGGCCTGATCGCCATGACCGGTGCAGCCTTTGCCGACGCACATGCCGTATCGGCCTGCCTGATCACCAAGACCGATACCAACCCCTTTTTCGTGAAAATGCGCGAAGGGGCCACCGCCAAGGCGGAAGAGCTGGGCATGACCCTGAACACCTATGCCGGCAAGATCGACGGCGACCACGAAACACAGGTTTCCGCCATCGAAACCTGCATCGCCAATGGCGCGAAGGGCATCCTGCTGACCGCCTCCGACACCTCTTCCATCGTGCCTGCGGTCCAGCAGGCGCGCGATGCGGGCATTCTGGTGATCGCGCTGGACACCCCGCTTGACCCGATCGACGCGGCCGACATGACCTTCGCGACCGACAACTTCCTGGCCGGTGAGCTGATCGGCCAATGGGCCGCCGCCACATTGGGCGACGACACCGCCGATGCCAAGATCGCGATGCTGGACCTGGCCGTCAGCCAGCCCACCGTTGGCGTGCTGCGCGACCAGGGGTTCCTGCAGGGTTTCGGCATTGAGCTGGCCGACCCCAACCGCAACGGCGATGAGGAAGACCCCCGCATCATCGGCAACGATGTGACCGCCGGAAACGAAGAAGGCGGGCGCAAGGCGATGGAAAACCTGCTGGCGCAGGATCCGATGATCAACGTGGTCTATACCATCAACGAACCGGCAGCGGCGGGCGCCTATGAGGCGCTGAAATCCATCGGTCGTGAAAACGACGTGCTGATCGTGTCGGTCGATGGCGGCTGCCCCGGTGTCGCCAACGTCGCCGATGGCGTGATCGGTGCCACCTCGCAGCAATATCCGCTGCTGATGGCCTCCAAGGGCATCGAAGCCATTGCCGCCTTTGCCAAGGACGGCACCAAGCCCGCCGCGACAGATGGCAAGGACTTCTTCGACACAGGCGTGGCGCTGGTGACAGACAAGCCCGTGGATGGCGTTGAGAGCATCAGCGTCGCCGAAGGCAAGGACCTTTGCTGGGGCTGAGCAAGCGCCAGGGCAGCGGATCTTTTGACCTGCCGCCCGCAAATACGTTAATCTCGGGCCAGTAACGACAGGCTGGCCGACAACCCAAACGCAAACCGGGGGCGGGCCACGGCCCGCCCTTCTTGCATCCGGCGCCTGACAGGTCGCGGATTTTCAACGGAGAGAGCACATGTCGCAATCCGATAATTTCGAGGCCGCAGCCTCCACCGCCGCGTCCGATGTGGCGCGGTTCGATGAAGACGACAAGGGGCTGTTCGGCCGCTTCCATCACGCCCTGCATACGACACCTTCGCTTGTGCCGCTGATCGTGTTGCTGGCATCCATCGTGGTGTTCGGCAGCATCCTGGGCGCCAAGTTCTTTTCGCCCTTCGCGCTGACGCTGATCCTGCAGCAGGTACAGATCGTGGGCATCGTCGCCGCTGCGCAAAGCCTGGTGATCCTGACGGCAGGCATCGACCTGAGTGTCGGTGCCATCGCGGTGATCTCTTCGGTGATCATGGGGCAATTCACCTTCCGCTACGGGCTGCCGGTCGAGATTGCCGTGGTGTGCGGCCTGGCCTTCGGCACCGCCATCGGGGCGGTCAACGGCTGGCTGATAGCGGCCATGAAACTGCCCCCCTTCATCGTGACACTGGGCATGTGGCAAATCGTGCTGGCGGCGAATTTCCTCTACTCTGCCAATGAAACCATCCGCAGCCAGGACATCGCCGAACAGGCACCGCTGTTGCAGATGATGGGGTCCAAGTTCAACATCGGCGGGGCGGTCTTTACCTTCGGTGTGGTCTTTATGCTGCTGCTGGTGCTGGTGCTTGCCTATGTTCTGAAACACACCGCCTGGGGCAGGCATGTCTATGCGGTGGGCGACGATGCGGAGGCCGCAGAACTGTCCGGCGTCAACGTGCGCGGCACGCTGATCTCGGTCTATGCCATCGCCGGGCTGATCTGTGGATTTGCCGGCTGGGCACTGATCGGACGGATCGGATCGGTCTCGCCCACCTCGGGACAGCTTTTGAACATCGAAAGCATCACCGCCGTGGTGATCGGGGGCATCTCGCTTTTCGGCGGGCGCGGCTCGATCCTCGGCACCTTCTTCGGCGCATTGATCGTGGGTGTCTTCACCCTTGGTCTGCGGCTGATGGGGGCGGACGCACAATGGACATTCCTGCTGATCGGCCTGCTGATCATCGCAGCGGTGGCCGTCGATCAGTGGATCAGAAAGGTGGCAGCATAATGGAACCCATTCTCAAAGCACACGGATTGGTCAAACGCTACGGCAAGGTGACCGCGCTGGATCACTGCGACTTCGAACTTTATCCAGGTGAGATCCTGGCGGTGATCGGCGACAACGGCGCGGGCAAGTCATCGCTGATCAAGGCGGTGTCCGGCGCGGTGATCCCGGATGCAGGCACCGTGACGCTGGAGGGGCGCGAAGTCCGCTTTACCTCACCTATCGACGCACGCAATGCAGGCATCGAGACTGTCTATCAGACCCTGGCCATGTCCCCGGCCCTGTCGATCGCGGACAATATGTTCATGGGCCGCGAGATCCGCAAACCGGGGTTCCGGGGCAAGGTGCTGCGCCAGCTCGACCGCAAGCGGATGGAAGAAATCGCCCGCGAAAAGCTGAGCGAGCTTGGCCTGATGACGATCCAGAACATCAACCAGGCGGTCGAAACCCTGTCCGGCGGCCAGCGCCAGGGCGTGGCAGTGGCGCGGGCAGCGGCCTTTGGCTCCAAGGTGATCATCCTGGACGAGCCGACCGCCGCACTTGGCGTCAAGGAAAGCCGCCGGGTGCTGGAACTGATCCAGGACGTGAAAAGCCGGGGCATCCCGATCATCCTGATCAGCCACAACATGCCGCATGTCTTTGAGGTGGCAGACCGCATCCATGTCCACAGGCTGGGCAAACGGCTCTGCGTGATCGACCCGAAAGAACACACAATGTCCGATGCCGTGGCCTTCATGACCGGGGCCAGGGAACCGCAGGCGGCCTGATCCGGTGCTGGAAACGCTAGTCACCCGCATCAAGGTGACACCCGCCCGTGGCAAGCGCAGGCTGGTCGCCGTGGCGGGTGCCCCGGCCAGCGGTAAATCCACGCTGGCGGAGGTTCTGGCAGGGGCGGATGCCTCCTTTTGCATGGTGCCGATGGACGGGTTTCACCTGGACAATGGCGTGCTGCGCGACCGCGACCTGCTGCACCGCAAGGGGGCCCCGGACACCTTCGATGTGGCGGGGCTGCGCCATCTGGTCGCCCGGCTGGCGCAGGAGGACGAGGTGATCTACCCCAGCTTCGACCGCAGGCTGGACCGCGCGATTGCGGGCAGCGGCGTGGTCGGGCCGGCCACCAAAACCGTGATCCTGGAAGGAAACTACCTGCTGCTGGATCGCCCCGGATGGCGCGATCTGGCTGCGCTCTGGGATCTGTCGATCCGGCTGGATGTCCCGGCGGAGGTCCTGGAAACCCGGCTGATGCAGCGCTGGCTGGATCACGGATACTCACCGCAGGACGCCGCCCGCAAGGTCCATCAGAACGACATGCTGAACGCAAACACCGTGATTGCCGACGCGCTGCCCGCCGATATCACCCTGACGCCCGACGATGTGAAACAGCGCTAGAGCGTTGTGAGGTATACATGAATCACGTGTTCGCAGCCTCTTCCTTCCGTCGAACGCGAAAAGTGATCTGCGATATATCAAGTTTATCCCGAAACGCTGTGGTCAGACCGGGTTCAGCGGCTTGCCCTCTTTGAAAAAGGCAACGAGATTGGCCACTGCCATCAGCCCCATGTCCTCGCGCACCTCCTGCGCCGAGGTGCCCAGATGCGGCAGCAGCGTGACATTCTCCATCCTGCGCAGGGCTTCCGGCACCTTCGGTTCGAACTCGTAAACATCCAGCCCCGCCCCGGCAATGCGCCCCTGCTCCAGGGCTTCGATCAGCGCCGCTTCGTCCACCACATCGCCGCGCGCGATGTTGATGAGCACGCTCTCGCGCTTCATCATGCCAAGTGCGGCGGCGTCGATCAGGTGATGGGTCTCGGGCGTGGCAGGCACCGCCAGCACGACCACATCAGCCGCTTGCAGGACATCCTCCAACCCGGCCAGCTGTGTGGCGTCAAAGGGCAGCCCCGCCACGGTGGAGCGGTTGTAGAATACGATCTTCATGCCAAAGCCCAACGCCGCCCGCTGCGCAATCGCCTGGCCGATCCGCCCCATACCGATGACGCCCAGCGTCTTGCCGGTGACATGCATGCCCAAAAGCTGCGTCGGATGCCAACCGGGCCAGTTGCCCGCGCGGACCATCCTTTCGCCCTCGCCCGCACGGCGGCAGGTCATCAGCATCAGGGTCATGGCAATGTCGGCGGTTGCATCGGTCACGGCACCCGGCGTGTTGCTGACCGCCACCCCGGCGGTACGGGCGGCTTTTGCGTCAATGTGATTGAACCCCACACCAAAGTTGGCAAGAATCCGGCATCGTGGCGTGTCCTTGAAAAAGGACGCATCGAACGCATCCCCAAGGGTTGGCAGAATAGCATCGAATTCAGCCAGCGCGCGCAGCCGTTCCGCTTGGGTCAGGGGCAGGGTTTCCGCCCGGACTTCCACGTCGAAATGCCGCTGCGCCTCGGCGATCACCTTGTCCGGCAGGGGGCGCGTGATCCATAGTTTCTGCATGTTGTCCTCCGGCTGCTCCGCGACCTGTTTAAGCCGGGTGCCTGGCAGAGACCACGGCTTCCTCGCGTCTTTCTGCGCAAAACACGCCAATGGATGCGCCGCTGCGGGAACATGCGCCATCGGTACAGCTCAGCCCGCCCTGAATGATGACATGTCAAAAATGACATGTCATCATTTGCAGTGTCGAAGGTCCCGCCCCTGCGGCCTCGCGCCGCTCTTCCAGATTTTCGCAAGACTTCCGCCAAAGCGCCCCGCCTAAAACCTGCATCGCCGATACCCTGCCGCGCTTCGCGCTCTCGGGACATCGGCGATACTGAATGTATCAGGTTAGAGGCGGGACGCTGTAGGTTACGCCAGCGCCGCTGCTTCCCGCGCCAACTCGGTGATGGCACGCCAGTCGCCAGCCTTGACCAGCGCAGCGGGCGCAACCCAGCTGCCGCCGACGCAGACCACATTCGGCAGGCTCAGATAGGACAGGGCATTCGACGGGCTGATCCCGCCCGTGGGGCAGAAACTGATCTGCGGCAAGGGGCCACCCAGAGATTTCAGCATCCCCGCGCCACCGGCCGATTCCGCAGGAAAGAATTTCAGCATGTCATAGCCTCGCGCCAGCAGGCGCATGGCCTCGCTTGCCGTGGCCGCCCCCGGCAACATCGGCAGGTCCGCCGCCTCTGTCGCTGTCAGCAGTGCATCCGTCGCCCCCGGCGACACGCCAAACCGTGCACCGGCCTTGACGGCAGCGTCCACATCCTGCGCGGTGATCAGCGTCCCGGCGCCCACAACCCCGCCTTCGACTTTCGCCATCTCGGCAATCGCCGCCAGTGCGGCCTCGGTGCGCAAGGTCACCTCCAGCACCGGCAGGCCACCCTCGACCAGGGCTTCGGCAAGGGGCCGGGCATGGGCCACATCCTCCACCACGAGCACGGGAATGATGGGGGCCATCTGGCAAAGCGCGCGGGCCTCCCGGCTGCTTTCGGCTGGGGTCATGATGGGTCTCCGATCCTAGATGCTGCTTGCGCCGGTATCGGCAGAGCCGACCAGCGTTCTGAAATGGTTGAACAACTCGCGGCCCTGGCCAAAGCCGTTCGCGGTCAGGTCCGCCGTCACGCAGTCACGCTCCAGCACGCCTTCGGTTACGATATCCAGCCTGCCCTTTGCCGCGTCCACACGCAGGATATCACCGTCGCGCAGCTTGGCGATGGCACCGCCATCGACGGCCTCGGGGCAGACATGGATCGCGCTCAAGACCTTGCCCGAGGCACCGGACATCCGGCCGTCCGTCACCAGCGCCACTTTCAGCCCCCGCGCCTGCAGGTTCGCCAGCACCGGGGTCAGGCTGTGCAGTTCCGGCATGCCATTCGCCTTGGGCCCCTGGAAACGGACCACGACGATCACATCCTCCACGAACTCCCCGGCCTGATAGGCCGCCTTCACGGCCTCCTGATCGTGGAACACCCGTACCGGTGCCTCGATCACATGATGCTCGGGCTTGACCGCCGACACCTTGGTGACGGCCGCCCCCAGCGCGCCATCCAGCCGCTGCAATCCGCCGGTGGGCTGGAACGGGTCCGTCACCGGGCGCAGGATGCGATCGTTCAGCGTCTCTGCCGCGCCTGCTTCCCAGGTCAGCGCGCCGTCCTTCAGACGGGGTTCGCGGGTGTAACGGTCCAGCCCCGGCCCCATGATCGTCTTCACGTCCTCATGCAGCAGACCCGCCGAGAGCAATTGCCCCATCATGAAGCCAAGGCCGCCCGCCGCGTGGAAATGGTTCACATCCGCCAGCCCGTTGGGATAGACCCGCGCCAGCAGCGGCGTCACATCGGCGAGGTCCGAAAAATCCTGCCAGTCCAGGATGATCCCCCCCGCCCGCGCCATGGCGACCAGGTGGATCAGCAGGTTGGTGGAGCCGCCGGTGGCATGCAGCCCGACGATGCCGTTCACAAAGGCTTTCTCGTCCAGCACCTGGCTGGTCGGGATATATTCATTGCCCAGATGGCTGATCGACAGGGCGCGTCGCGCCCCCGCATCGGTCAGCGCATCGCGCAGCGGCGTGTTCGGGTTGACAAAGCTGGACCCCGGCAGATGCAACCCCATGAATTCCATCAACATCTGGTTGGTGTTCGCGGTGCCGTAAAAGGTACAGGTCCCCGGCCCGTGATAGGCCCCCATCTCTGCCTTCATCAGCGCAGCGCGGTCCACTTCGCCCGCCGCGAATTTCTGGCGCACCTGTGCCTTTTCGTCATTGGAGATACCCGATGTCATCGGCCCCGCAGGCAGAAAGACCGCCGGCAGATGGCCAAAGACCTGAGCCGCGATCACCAGCCCCGGCACGATCTTGTCACAGACGCCCAGATAGACGGTGGTGTCGAAGGTGTTGTGGCTGAGCGCCACCCCGGCGGCCAATGCGATCACATCGCGCGAAAACAGGCTCAACTCCATCCCGGCGGTGCCCTGGGTCACGCCATCGCACATCGCGGGCACCCCGCCCGCCACCTGGGCGGTGCCGCCTGCGGCGCGGGCCGCGGCGCGGATCAGCTCGGGATAACGCTCAAACGGCTGATGCGCCGAGAGCATGTCGTTATAGGCGGTGACGATCCCGATATTTCCCGCCGACTGCGTCGCCAGCGCCTCCTGGTCCGGGCCTGCCGCCGCATAGGCATGGGCCTGTCCGCTGCAGGACAGATGCGCGCGCGCCGGTCCGTCCTGCGCGGCCCTTGCCATCCGCCCGAGATAATCAGCCCGACCCGCGCTGCTGCGGGCGATGATACGGTCCGTGACGCGGGCAACGGTCTGGTTCAGCATGGGATCCTCCATCGATTCGTATCAGGGCCGCCCATCGCGGGCGCACCGGCCAATCACGTATTGTGCATGTGTTCTTCACGCTTCGTCAGCGCCTTGTTAGCGCTAACAGATCGAAAAGTCCAGCACCTCCACATCATCGCGCAAACCTTTGCCCCCTTGCAACCGGGGCTGCGTGCCCTGCGTTACAAAAGTTTCGTCAAACCGACATATCTCTGAAAGCCCGCCCTGACAGATGGTGCCTCAAACCACGGGGGCAACATGCTGAAACTGACCGACCTGACCAAGTCCTTTGGTCCCAATGTCGCGGTACGCGCCGCGAACCTGGACATCGACCGCCCGGCCATGATCGGGATCATCGGCAGGTCGGGTGCCGGCAAATCCACCTTGCTGCGGATGCTGAACCGCCTCACCGACGCAACCTCGGGCGAAATCAATTTCGAAGGCCGCAACATCACTGCGCTCTCCGGCAAGGACAAGCGCGACTGGCAGTCCCGCTGCGCAATGATCTTTCAGCAGTTCAACCTGGTGCCGCGCATGGACGTGGTCTCGAACGTGCTGCACGGCACTCTCAACCGCCGCTCGACCCTTGCCAGCATGTTCAGCATCTACCCCACGGCAGACGTGCACCGGGCCATCGACATCCTCGACCGCCTCGGCATCGCCGAACATGCCACCAAACGGGCAGAGGCGCTGTCGGGCGGCCAGCAACAGCGCGTGGCGATTGCCCGCGCCCTGATGCAGGACCCCCGGATCATCCTCGCGGACGAACCCATCGCATCGCTTGATCCGATGAACGCCCAGGTGGTGATGCAAAGCCTGCGCCGCATCCACGAAGAGGACGGCCGCACCATCATCGCCAACCTGCACACCCTGGATACCGCGCGCCGCTACTGCGACCGCGTGGTGGGGATGCGCGACGGCAAGATCGTCTTTGACGGTCTGCCCGAACAACTGACCACCGCGATGGCGCGCGAAATCTACGGCGCCGACGCCTCCTTTTCAGAAGCTGCAACATCGACCTCGATCGAGACCCTCGACCATGCGCTTGCCTGAATGCCCAAGCCGCACCGGCAAGACCGGGCGGAACATCCAACCAACCGGAGACAACATATGAACAAGCTTCTCGCAGCGGCACTCGCCACCACCGCCCTCAGCACGGGCGCATTGGCCCAGACCAACGACATCAGCGAATTCCGCATCGGCATCCTGGGCGGCGAAAACGCGCAGGACCGCATGAACAGCTTTCAGTGCCTGGCCGACTACACGGCCGAGGAACTGGGCGTCGAAACCAAGCTTTTCGCCCCCGCCGACTACAACGGCGTGATCCAGGGCCTGCTGGGCGGCACGCTCGACATGGCATGGATGGGTTCTTCCGGCTACGCCGCCGTCTACCTTCAGGACCCCGAAGCGGTCGAACCGGTGCTGGTCAAGATCAACCTCGACGGCTCCTACGGCTACCACTCCATCGGTTTTGCCCGCAAGGACAGCGGCATCGCCTCGCTTGCCGACATGAAAGGCAAGGTCTTTGGCTTCGGCGACCCCAACTCCACCTCCGGCTACCTGATCCCCTCCATCGAGATCCCGCAGGAGGGCGAAGGCATCACCATGGACTCCGGTGACTACTTCGGTGAGGTCAAGTTCACCGGCGGTCACGAGCAGACCATCGTCGCGGTCGCCAATGGCGACATCGACGGCGGCGTAACCTGGGCCGACGGCCAGGGCAACTGGGAAGACGGCTATAACTCCGGCGCGCTGCGCAAGGCCGTGGACGCAGGCCTGGTCGACATGAACGATCTGGTGGAAATCTGGCGCTCCAAGCCGATCCCGGAAGGCCCCGTTGTCCTGCGCAAGACCCTCCCCCAGGAGGTCAAGGCCAAGATGACCGCACTGGTCGACAACCTGTATGAGACCGACCCCGATTGCGCCTATGGCGTGGCGTCGGGCGATACCTTGGGGTTCGATCCGATCACACATGACGCCTATGTGTCGATCGTCGAAGCCCGCAAGGCGAAATCGAATTGATCAAAGTCATTTAAGTTGAGCTGCAGGTCCCGGTGTCACATCGGGGCCTGCAATTTTTTTGAAAGGGGTGGGGTAATGGCCGAAACGGTCCAGGACATCCGCACGGAATACGTCGCGGCGATGCGACAGAAACGTGTGTTGAACATGCTTTTGCTGGTCATCTTCGTGGCCCTGATGGTGGCGGGTTTCGCCACCGCAGATGCGCGCAATGCCGGTGGCTTCTGGGACGGATGGCGCAATGTACTCGACTTTCCCGGTGACGTGATCGGCGAGGCCCTGTCCCGCGCCCAACTGCTGCCCGGCTATTTCCTGAAATACCTGCCGTCACTGATCGAGACGATCAACATCGCCGCTGCAGCCACGCTGCTGGGCGCTGTGCTGGCGCTTTTCGCGGCCCTGCTGGCCACCCGTGGCCTGGCCCCCCTGCCCTGGATCGTCGCACCCGTCCGCCGGGTTCTGGACATCCTGCGCGCGGTGCCGGAAATTGTCATCGCCCTGATCCTGATCTTCCTGCTGGGCGGCGGCCCGGTGCCCGCCATGATCGCGATCTGCCTGCATACCATCGGCGCGCTTGGCAAATTGTTCTCCGAAGTGAACGAAAACGCCTCCCTCAAACCGGTCGAAGGGCTGGCCTCTGTCGGCGCATCCTGGCTGCAACGCATGATGCTGGGCGTCGTGCCCCAGGTCGCGCCCAACTACCTCAGCTATGCGTTGCTGCGGTTCGAGATCAACATCCGCGCCTCCGCCATCCTCGGCTTCGTGGGTGCCGGCGGCATCGGCTATGACCTGCGCAACACCATGTCCTGGGGACAGGGCAAGTTCGACGAGGCGGCGGCGATCTTCCTGCTGCTCTTCGGGGCCATCGTGATCGTGGATCAGCTCTCCAGCCACGCCCGCAACCGCCTGACCCATGGCAAGGCCTACAAGGACAAGGGAGCCATCCTGTGACCACCGCAACCCTCACCCTGCAGGCCGAGCGCCTGATCGCCCGCAAGAAACTGGTCGCGCTTGCCGCCCCCCTGCTGATCGCGGCCTACCTGATCTATGTCTTCTTCGCCTTCGACGTGCCGGGCCTGCGCGACCGGGTCAGCCTGGACAACATGAACACGCTTTTGCGCGACACTTACAGCTACAAGACCCATGTCACGCAGGACAACCGCAACGGCGAGGTCAGCATCGCCATCGAGGGCGAGCGCAAGGGGACCTACCCGCAGGGCGACAGCCCGGACTGGGTCAAACTTGGCCCTGCTACATCCGTCGATCTGGGCGACGGCCACCTGATCACGCTGGGCGAAACCGTGCGCTACGACATTCCCGGCTATGGCACCGTGACGGCACGGCCGGGCCGCAGCGGCGTCAACGCCAAACTGCCACCGGGCGCGGTGCCCGACTGGATCAACGCCTCAAGGAACCGTATCGCGATCACCACCGACGCGGGCCGTCTGACCATCACCCGTAACCGGACCGAGGTGTTCCGCTATTTCACCGGCTGGGAGCTGTTCTTCTTCACCCTGGACAGCCCGTTTCATGACCTCAGCCTGACGCAACTCATCGCAAACGGCGACTACGGCGGGATGTGGTCGGATTTCTGGAACAACAAGATGTGGCGCCACGCCGATGTCGCCTGGGCGCTGGTCGAAACCGTGCTGATGGCTTTCCTCGGCACCTTCGGTGCCGCCATCATCGCCCTGCCCATGGGCTTTCTCGCCGCGCGCAACTTCACGCCGCTCGGCGCCGCCCGCTTCGCCGCGCGCCGCATCTTCGACTTCCTGCGCGGGGTCGACGGGCTGATCTGGACCATCGTGCTCAGCCGCGCCTTTGGCCCCGGCCCGCTGACCGGGTCGCTGGCGATCATGCTCACCGACACCGGCACCTTCGGCAAGATCTTCTCCGAGGCGCTGGAGAACGTGGACGACAAGCAGATCGAGGGCCTGACCTCCACAGGCGCCAAGCCACTGCAACGCTACCGCTTTGGCGTGATCCCCCAGATCACCCCGATATTGCTGAGCCAGGTGCTCTATTACCTTGAATCCAACACCCGCTCTGCCACCATCATCGGCGCGATCACCGGCGGCGGCATCGGGTTGTTGCTGACACAGGCGATCATCACGCAGAAGGACTGGGAAGAAGTGACCTATTACATCGTGCTGATCGTCCTGATGGTCATGATCATGGACAGCCTGTCGGGCTGGCTGCGGCGGCGCCTGATCTCCGGGGACGCGTCCTGATGGCACGACTGAAACCCCATGTTCCCTACCTGCACCCCGATTGCGAGATCACCGACAGCACCTTTGGTGCCTATGTGGAGATCGGCCACGCCTCGCGCGTGGCGCACAGCCACATCGGGGATTATTCCTACTGCGACCGCTTCGCCGACATCGCCAATGCCGAGATCGGCAAATTCTCCAACATTGCCTCCTCAGTGCGCATCGGCGCGACCGATCATCCGATGGAAAAAGCCAGCCTGCACCATTTCCACTACCGCTCTGCCGATTATTTCGACGATGCGGAGCCGGACCACGCATGGTTCGCCCACCGCCGCAGCCGTCGCGCGCAGATCGGGCATGACACCTGGCTGGGCCACGGCGCGCAGGTCCGCCCCGAGGTCACCATCGGCCATGGTGCCGTGATCGCAGGCGGCGCCATCGTCACCCGCGACGTGCCACCCTATATGATCGTCGCGGGCATCCCCGCCGTGCCCCTGCGCGCCCGGTTTTCCGACAGCATCGCCCAGCGCCTGATGGCGCTCGCCTGGTGGGACTGGCCCCATGCCCGCCTGCGCGAGACCTTGCAGGACTTTCGCACATTGCCCGCCGAGGCGTTTTTGGAGAAATACGAAGGCTGAAACCAACTGCGCGGGCCGGGGCCCGAAGGCAACTATTGTGATTGCTTTCGCAAACCCTCTCATGCAAATTCAGCCGATGTTTGCCCAACTTGTCGCATTGCTGATTATCACGTTTGCAAGGCTGATCACGGCAGTGCGCGGGATCTGGCAGGGTGTCGCTCCGCGCCCGGAAAAGCGGGTCTATTTTGCCAACCACGCAAGCAATGGCGACTTCGTCCTGATCTGGACCGTGCTGCCCGGCAAGCTGCGCGATAAAACCCGCCCCGTTGCCGCAGCGGACTACTGGTTGTCCTCCAAGCTGAAGACATTCATTGGCAGATCGGTGTTCAACGCCCTGCTGATTGAACGCAACCCCGAAGAACGCACCGCCGATCCGGTGTAGCAAATGGCGGATGCGCTGGATGCGGGCGACAGCCTGATCCTCTTTCCCGAGGGCACCCGCAACATGACCCAATCGCCCCTGCTGCCCTTCAAGACGGGGCTCTTTCATCTGGCCACCAAAAAGCCCGAGGTCGATCTGGTGCCGGTCTGGATCGAAAACCTGAACCGCGTGATGCCAAAGGGAAAGCTGGTGCCGATCCCGCTGATCTGTACCATCACCTTCGGGCAGCCGCTGCGGCTGAAACAGGGCGAAACCAAAGCAGACTTTCTGGAACGCGCGCAGGCGGCACTGCTGGCGCTGTCGATAACCGCAAAGGAACAGGTGAATGGCTGACAGCTTTCTCTTTCTGCTGGGCTGCGTTCTGGCGGTGCTGCTGGTGGCATCGGCAATCGGGCAATTCCTGAAATTCAAGGCCGGGCCTGATGGCCCTGATCTGACCATCGAAAACCTGAATGCCCGCATCAATGCCTGGTGGGTCATGGTCGGCCTGACGGCCCTTGCCTTTTCGGCCGGCAACACCGGCGTTGTCATCCTTTTCGCGCTCTGCTCTTTTGCCGCGCTGCGCGAATTCCTGACGCTGACCAACACCCGTGTCTCGGACCATTGGGCCATTGCCGCCGCCGCCTTCATCGTCCTGCCGATCCAGTTCATTGCGGTGGGCATGAACTGGTACGGCTTCTACTCGATCTTCATTCCCGTCTACGCCTTCCTGCTGATGCCGATTGTCTCCATGCTCGGCAGCGAAACCGACAATTTCCTGATCCGCATCGCAGAGGCGCAATGGGCGCTGATGATCAGCGTCTTCTGCGTGTCGCATGTGCCTGCGCTGCTCAGTCTGAACATCGCGGATTTTGAAGGACGCAACCTGTTCCTGATCTTCTTCCTGGTGGTCGTGGTTCAGTCCAGCGACGTGTTTCAATATGTCTGGGGCAAGCTGTTGGGAAAACACAAGATCGCGCCAAAGGTGTCACCATCCAAGACCTGGGAAGGGCTCATCGGCGGTGTCGTCACCTCCAGCCTGCTCGGGGCATCGCTCTATTGGATCACACCGTTCACAGTGATGCAGGCGGTTGGCATGTCCATCGTGATCACCCTCATGGGCTTTCTGGGCGGGCTGGTCATGTCCGCCATCAAGCGGGATCGCGGGGTAAAAGACTGGGGCCATCTGATCGCCGGACACGGCGGTTTCATCGACCGGCTGGATTCGGTCATCTTCTCCGCCCCGATCTTCTTTCACATCGTGCGTTTCTACTGGGATATTCATTGAAAACCGCCCTGTCAGCAGCGTTGAAAAGCACCTCGCTGCATGTGGCCTTTGCCTTTGTCGCGATGGGGGGCTGGGCCATCTTTGCAAACAGCACCCATCCCATGCCCAAACCCTTGCTGGCCGGTCTGGTGCAGGGCAGCATCTCGGCGGCACTGACGCTGTTCCTCAAACGAACGGTGGATTGGATGCGCCCCCGGTTTTCCCATGGGGCTGGCCATGTCGCACCTGCCCTGATCGCCTCACTGGCCTCTGCCATGCTGCTTGTCACAGCGCATCTGCTGGCCGGCACGCCCGAAGTGGCCAGGACAATCGCAGTGCCGCTGCTGGTATCGGCCTCCTATATTTTCACCTACAATTTTCTCAGCCAGCACAGATCGAAAGACACGCCTCATGACTGACCTGAAAAACCGCCGCCCCCTGCAAAGCCGCAAGTCAGGCTGGGCCAACAGGATCACAGCCTTTCTGGCCGGGCGCGCAATCACGCCGAACCAGATCTCGCAGGCGAGCATTGCGGCGGCACTTCTGGCCGGTCTTGCGTTCTGGATGACCGCCTATGCGGACAGCGCCCCCTTGAAGGGGGCCTTGCTGATCCTGGCCGCTCTGGCCTGCCAATTGCGCCTGCTCTGCAATCTGTTCGACGGAATGGTCGCCATCGAAGCCGGCAAAAGCGCGCCCGACGGGCCGTTCTGGAATGAATTTCCGGACCGTATCGCAGATATCATCATCTTCATCGGCATCGGCTTTGGCCTTGGCTCCCCCACCCTCGGTTTTGCCGCAGCCACATGTGCCGTCCTGACCGCCTATACCCGTGAACTGGGCGCAGGCATCGGACTTGCGCCCGACTTTTCCGGCCCGATGGCCAAGCAGCACCGGATGGCAACTGTCACCCTGGCCGCGGTGCTGGCGGTCTTTGAGCAGCATTTCCTGCCGCAAGGCACAATTCTGACCGTCGCGCTTTGGGTCGTGATCATCGGCTCCATCGTCACGGTCGGACGGCGCGCCAATCATATCCGGGCCAGCCTGCTCCGGGGGTGAAATCCCCTACCCCCCTTCCAAGGTCAGCGTGATCCTGTCCCCGGCAAACCAGGTGCTGCCGAACTCCACCGGCGAGCCCTCCGGATCGACATTGACCGAGGTCGAAAGCAGCACCGGCGCGCCCTCGGCGATCTGCAGATGCAATGCCTGTGTGGCTGTGGCCAGCTTGGCCTTCAGCCGGGTCGAGGCGCGGGTATAATCGTGCACGCCCGAGCGGCGCAGCGCTTCCGTCACGGAATTCGCCTCTTCCAGATACACCGGCAAATCGGGGAAACGCGCCGCCGGAAAGACGCTGTTGAAAACCGCTACCGGCATGTCATCGGCCAGGGACAGCCCATCGACCACATGCACCTGGGCACCTTCTTCAAGCGCCAGCAGGCTGCGCTCCGTTTCCGTGGCGCTGCGGGTCTGCATGGTGAGGATCCGCCTGCCCGGAACCCGCCCCGCCGAAGCGAGGTTCTGGTGAAACCGCACCCGCTTGCCGAGGGGATATTCCGTCGGCACCTGGGTGACAAAGACCCCGGCACCGCGCCGGGCAAAGACCACCCCCTCGTCGGCCAGCGCCGCCAGCGCATGGCGCACGGTATGCCGGTTCACCCCGAAACGCGCCGCCAGCACGGCTTCGGTCGGCAGCTTGTCCCCGGGGGCGTACTGACCGGCGCTGATTTCACCGCTCAGCGTGGTTGCAATGGATCTCCAGATCGGGGTGCGGGCCATGTGTCACCAAAGTTTCACAGTTGCGGGGCTTGTGTCAGAACGGCGAATCCGTCATGATTTGTCTAGTTGTATAGTATAGTAGACAAATCCACAAGGTGTCTAGATGACCGTCATTCAAGACCAGAACGCAGGCCGCAAGCAATGGATGAGCCTGCTGGCCAAATGCGATCCCGCCGAGCTGGATGGCGCCTGGTCCGCCCTGGACCTCAGCCTCGATCACCAGGTGCTGCGCGCGCCCGAGGTTGGCAGCGTCATGGTCCGCGGCCGTGCGGGCGCAGTGGGTGCTGCCTTCAACCTGGGCGAAATCACCGTCACCCGCTGCTCGGTCCGCCTGTCCTCCGGTCAGGACGGCCACGCCTATGTGCAGGGCCGCGACAAGACCAAGGCCCTGCGCGCCGCGCTGCTCGATGCCGGGATGCAGACCGCCGCCGCCACCAAGATCCGCGAGAAGGTGCTGACACCGCTCTCGACGGCAGCAACCCGCCGCCAGACCACCCGCGCCGCCAAGGCCGCCGCGACCAAGGTCGATTTCTTTACCATGGCCCGAGGGGAAGACTGATGCAGACGCAGGCCCTCACAGGCGGCTTTGCCGACGCCCCGATCGAGGCGGCCACCGCCTTTCGCGCGATCATGCAGGTCATGGCCCGACCGGGCGAGATTGCACCCATCGCAGGCGCCATGCCCCCGGCCCCCCTTTCTGTCGCCGCCGGGACATTGATCCTGACACTCTGCGATCCGGACACGCCGATCTTTCTGGCACCGGGCCATGACACGGCGCAGATAAGGGACTGGATCACCTTCCACACCGGCGCGCCCTTTACCGGCGCGGCAACTGCCCGCTTTGCCCTGGGCACATGGGACGCGCTGACGCCCTGCGACTTTGCCATCGGCACCCCGGAATACCCCGACCGCTCCGCCACGCTGATTGTGGAGGTGGCACATCTCGCGCAATCCGGCGCCACCCTGCGTGGCCCCGGCATCAGGGATGCCGCGCAGCTCTCGCTGCCAGAGATCAAGCGGTTTCAGGACAATGCCGCTCTGTTCCCCCTGGGCCATGATCATTTCTTCACCATGGGCACGCAGATTGCGGCCCTGCCCCGCAGCACAAAGGTGTCCTGATGTATGTCGCAGTAAAAGGCGGCGAGCGCGCCATCGACAACGCCCATGCCTGGCTCGCCGAAGAACGCCGCGGTGACAGCGAGGTGGCGGAACTCTCCGTCGCCCAGATCCGTGAACAGCTGAAACTGGCGGTGAACCGGGTGATGGCCGAAGGGTCCCTTTTCGATCCCGACCTGGCCGCGCTGGCCATCAAACAGGCGCGCGGGGACATGATCGAGGCCATCTTCCTGATCCGTGCCTATCGTACCACCCTGCCCCGCTTCGGTGCCTCACATCCCATCGCCACCGGCGCAATGCGCTGCGACCGCCGTGTCTCGGCCACGTTCAAGGACGCACCGGGGGGCCAGTTGCTGGGCCCGACCTTCGACTACACGCACCGTCTGCTCGACTTCAAACTCGCCGCCGAAGGGGATGTGCCCGCAGCCCCCGAGAAACCCGCCGATCCCGCCCGGACACCCCATATCATGGGGTTCCTGGATCGGGAAAATCTGATCCAGACCGAGGAAGCGGGTGCGGAAACACCCCCCGATCTGACCCGCGAACCGCTCGAATTGCCCGCAGAACGCCCCTTGCGCCTGCAGTCCCTGACCCGCGGCGACGAGGGCTTCATCCTCGGCATGGCCTATTCGACCCAGCGCGGCTATGCCCGCAACCACGCCTTCGTGGCGGAACTGCGTATCGGCACCGTCGCCGTGGAAATGGACATTCCCGAGCTGGGATTCGCGATCGAGATCGGTGAGATCGAAGTGACCGAATGCGAAACCGTAAACCAGTTCAAGGGCTCCAGAACCGAACCGCCGCAGTTTACCCGCGGCTATGGCCTGGTTTTCGGCATGTCCGAACGCAAGGCGATCTCCATGGCGCTGGTGGATCGGGCCCTGCGGTGGAAGGAACTCGGAGAAGACAACCTGGGTGCTCCTGCCCAGGACGAGGAATTCGTGCTGAGCCATGCGGACAATATCCAGGCCACCGGGTTCCTGGAACACATCAAATTGCCCCACTACGTGGATTTTCAGTCCGAACTTGAACTGATCCGCAAGTTGCGCCGCGCAGTGTCGGATACAATCAGGGAAGCCGCCGAATGACCGTGTTGTGCCCCTCACCCCCAACCCCCTCTCCCCTTGGGGAGAGGGGGCGCCGTACCCCACGCAGCGCAGCGCCCGAAGCTACAGGATGTGCTAACGGCGATAGCGTGGCTCCCCTCTCCCCAAGGGGAGAGGGGCCGGGGGTGAGGGGGTCACGGCGCAACAAGAAACTTCGACCAGGTGCTTGTATTGTTAATCCATGGTTCACGAATTCAGTGCCACCTTTCCCGGATGGCCAGATCCAATCCGCAGATCAGCAAGGCGCGTGCGCAGCGTCGATGGATGACGGCGCCCGAAGACAAATTATGGCAGGCCCTGCGCAATCGGCAGCTGGCCGGTTTGAAATTTCGCCGCAAGGCGCCCCTGGGACCCTACGTTGTGGATTTCCTGTGTCCTGCGGCGCGGCTGGTGGTGGAAGTCACCGGGCGGGCGCAACATCGTGCCTTGCTTGTCCAGCGGGACATGGCGCTGCAGGCGCTTGGATATGGGGTGATCCGCCTCGCACGCGAACAGGTCGACAGCGACTTTGCCGGCCTGTTGGCAGAGATCGCGGCCATTGCGCATCGCAGGCATTGACGCAGGCGCGCCGCCACACATCCCCCTCAGTTTCCCGGTCAGACAGGAGCGGCATTTCGCATGAATGTTTCAGCCTATAACTTTGCCTATCTCGATGAGCAGACCAAGCGGATGATCCGACGTGCCATTCTCAAGGGGCTGGCGATCCCCGGCTATCAGGTGCCTTTTGCGAGCCGCGAGATGCCGATGCCCTATGGCTGGGGCACCGGTGGCGTACAGGTCTCAGCGGCGGTGCTGGTGCCCGAGGACACCTTCAAGGTCATCGACCAGGGGGCAGATGACACCACCAATGCCGTGTCCATCCGACGCTTTTTCGAGAAAACCGCAGGGGTCGCCGTGACCGAGGACACAGCGCGGGCCAGCGTGATCCAGACCCGTCACCGGATCCCCGAAATGCCGCTCCGGGCGGATCAGATCCTTGTCTATCAGGTCCCCATCCCCGAGCCCCTGCGGTTCCTGGAGCCTTCCGAGGTCGAGACCCGCAAGATGCACAGCCTGGAGGAATACGGGCTGATGCATGTCAAGCTTTACGAAGACATCAGCCAGCACGGGGCGATTGCCACCGCCTATGCCTATCCGGTCAAGGTCGAGGGGCGCTATGTCATGGATCCCTCGCCGATCCCGAAATTCGACAATCCGAAACTGACCATGGATGCCATCCAATTGTTCGGCGCCGGGCGCGAGCAGCGGATCTATGCGCTGCCGCCCCATACCCGGGTCGTCAGCCTTGATTTCGAGGATTTCCCGTTCGAGGCCAGCAAGGCCGATCATGCCTGCGATCTTTGTGGCGCCGGGGACAGCTATCTCGACGAGCTGATCGTCGATGACGCGGGGGGGCGATTGTTCATGTGTTCGGACACCGATTATTGCACAACCCGCCGCGCGGCGGGCCATGTGGGCGCCCAGGGTGTTCCGGTGAAGGAGGATGTGGCATGACGCCCTTGTTGCAGGTTGAAGCCGTTTCGAAATTCTATGGTGCGCGGATCGGCTGCGCGGATGTGTCCTTTGATCTTTATCCGGGAGAGGTCATGGGTATCGTCGGTGAAAGCGGATCGGGCAAGTCGACGCTGCTCAATTGTCTGGCGGGACATTTGCAGCCTGACGCAGGCGCAGTACGTTTCGACACCCGCGCCGAGGGGTTGCGCGATACGATCACCATGTCAGAGCCCGAGCGCCGGATGCTGGGGCGCACCGACTGGGCCTTTGTCCATCAGCATGCCCGCGACGGGCTGCGCATGAACGTGAGCGCCGGCGGCAATGTGGGGGAGCGGCTGATGGCGGTGGGCGCACGCCATTATGGCGATATCCGCAACAGCGCGACGGACTGGCTGGGCCGGGTCGAGATTGCCGCCGATCGGATTGACGACCGGCCCAGCGCCTTTTCCGGGGGCATGCAGCAGCGGTTGCAGATTGCGCGCAACCTGGTCACCGGGCCACGGCTGGTGTTCATGGACGAACCGACCGGGGGGCTTGATGTTTCGGTGCAGGCCCGGTTGCTTGATCTGATGCGCGGTCTGGTCCGCGAGATGGGGTTGAGTGCGATCATCGTGACCCATGACCTTGCCGTGGTGCGGTTACTGGCGGACCGGCTGATGGTGATGAAGGACGGTCATGTGGTCGAGACCGGGCTGACGGACCAGGTGCTGGACGATCCGCAGCATGGCTATACGCAGCTGCTGGTGTCTTCGGTCCTGCAGGTATGAGACAGGTTTCGCCGCGAAACCTTTCCTTTTATTAACAACAGGTTAATCTGATGATCCAAGTCGAGAAACTCTGCAAGTCCTTCACCCTGCACAACCAGGGTGGCGCGGTGATCCCGGTGATGCAGGATGCAGAATTTGCAGTGGCGCCCGGTGAATGTGTCGGGCTGATCGGGGCCTCCGGCGCCGGAAAGTCCACCCTGATGCGCATGCTCTACGGGAATTATCTGGCGGCCTCTGGCCATATCCGGATTGGCGGGGTCGATGTGGCCCGCGCCGAACCGCGCGAGATACTGGCACTGCGCCGGGACAGGCTGGGTTACGTCAGCCAGTTCCTGCGGGTGGTCCCGCGGGTGTCGACGCTGGATGTGGTGGCCGAACCGCTGTTGCGCACGGGCTGCGGCGCGCAGAGCGCCAGGGCGCGGGCGCAGGAGCTTCTGGAGCGGTTGAACATTCCCCGGCATCTGTGGACGCTCAGCCCGACCACATTTTCGGGGGGCGAACAGCAGCGGGTGAACATCGCGCGCGGCTTTGCCTATGCCTATCCGGCGCTGCTGCTGGATGAACCGACGGCGAGCCTTGATGCGGGCAACCGGGAGGTTGTGCTGGCGCTGATCGAAGAGGCCAAGGCGCGCGGGGCTGCCATTGTCGGGATCTTCCACGATGAGGCCGCGCGGCACAGGGTCTGTGACCACGAGGTGGATGTGACCCGCTTTACCCCCGGGCTGGCATGAGCACCGGGCGTTTCATCGCAGTTGTCGGCCCTTCGGGTGTCGGAAAGGATTCCGTCATGGCCGGGATGGTCGCCCGGGCGCCTGATCTGGTGGCGGTCCGCCGGGTCATCACCCGGCCGGCGGAGGCGGGGGGCGAGGAATATGAGGCGGTGAGCGCGGCTGAATTTGCGCGGCGCGTGGCGCAGGGTGCTTTCGTGTTGCACTGGCAGGCGCATGGATTGTGCTATGGCATCCCGGCCGGGGTCGTGGATGTGATGGCACGGGGACAGGATGTGCTGGCCAATCTGTCGCGGTCGGTCCTGCCGCTGGCGCAAGCGCGTTTCGACCGCTTTGAGGTGCTGTCGCTGACCGCGACGCCGGAGGTGCTGGAAGCACGTCTGCTTGCGCGCCGACGCGAGAGTGCGGCCGAGATCGAGACCCGGCTGGCACGGGCGGATTTTGCCGTGCCGGAGGGCATCAACGCCACGCGGATCGACAACTCCGGCGCGCTGCGCGACACTGTCACTCGCGCGCTGGCCGCGCTTTATCCGGCGAGGGCATAGCGTTGCAGGGCCTCGAACATCCCGTCATGACGTTCTCCCGCCAGGGTCAGGCTGTCGATCAGGAAAGGCTGCGGCAGGACTTCGGCAAAATGGGTGGACACGGCGGGCAGGATCTGTTTGGGCTGCTTGACACGCCCGCTCAGGGTCATGTGGAAGCGGAAGGCGTCGAGCACATGGGGGTAGCCCCATTCGCGCAGGTTCCGCTCCTGCTGCGGGGTCAGATGGCTGGCCCGGCGGCGCGTCAGTTCCTCTGCCGTGGGGGGCGCGCGAAACCGGTCGAGCCGCATCACCGCCTCACCCGCGAGGTGGTTCAGCTGCTCCTGATCTCCGGTGGGGATCAGGGCGAGGAAGCCGCCCAGTTGCGCCACCTGAAGCCCGTCCAGCGTGACCGGTGCGAATTGGCTGCAAAAACGCGCCAGGGCCTGCGAAAGCCCGGCCACATCGGTGCCCGTCGCAAGGGCAAAGGGCGGTTTGATGGTGGCGTGGAAGCCGTATTTGCGCGGTGTCGCGGTGAGGCCGGCAAGGTCGAGCCCGGCAATGTTCGGGTGGTCAGCGGCGCAGCCCGATGCGATGTCCCATCCCAGCCATGCGGCCCCCTTGTCCGCCAAGGCACCCTGGGGTGTGAAATAGACCGCAAACCGTTTGAACATGAACCCTTCCTTTCAACTGGCACGCGCAAGCCGTGCCATTCAGATGTGACGTTGCTATGACACAAGAGACCGTTTTGACAAATGCAAGGATCGTCCTGCCGACAGAGGTGATCGAGGGATCGCTTGTGCTGCGGGACGGGCGGATCGCCGATATCTCTCAGGGGGGCAGCGCGGCAGCCGGGGCGCAGGATTGCGAGGGCGATTACCTTTGCCCCGGGTTGATCGAATTGCACACCGATAACCTGGAGCGGCACATGACGCCGCGCCCCAAGGTGGACTGGCCGCATCGTGCCGCGATCCTGGCGCATGACCGGGAGCTGGCGGGCACCGGGATCACCACGGTGTTCGACGCGATCCGGGTGGGGTCCATCGTGTCTTCCAGCAGCAGGCGCTATGGAAAATATGCGCGGCAGATGGCGGATGAAATCCTGGAAATGCGGGAGGCGGGGGTGCTGAAGATCAGCCATCATATCCACCTGCGGGCCGAGATCTGTTCGGAAACGCTGGTGGAGGAGATGGCGGAATTCGGACCTGCCGACAAGATCGGGATCGTGTCGCTGATGGATCATACGCCGGGCCAGCGGCAGTTCCGGGACCTGGGCAAGTTCAAGGATTACGTCTGTGGCAAGCATGGCATGTCCGACGAGGGTTTCGACGAATACCGCGATTTCCTCTATGGGCTGCAGGCCCGGCTGGGGACGGCCCATGAGAGCGCGGCAGTGGCGGCGGCAAAGCGGTACGGGGCGACGCTGGCCAGCCATGACGACACCACCGCAGAACAGGTGGACAAGAGCCATGCCCAGGGCGTGCGCATCGCGGAATTCCCCACCACCGTGGAGGCGGCGGCGGCGTGCCACAGTCAGGGGATCGCCACGATCATGGGGGCGCCCAACCTGGTCAGGGGCGGGTCGCATTCGGGCAATGTGGCGGCAAGGGAGCTGGCGGAAGGGGGACGGCTGGACATCCTGTCGTCAGACTATGTTCCGGCCGCGTTGATGCAGGGAGCGTTGATCCTGAACGGGATATGGGGGGATCTGCCGCGCGCATTGGCCACGGTCACCGCCAATCCGGCGCGCCATGTGGGGCTGGAGGATCGCGGGGTGCTGGAGGTCGGCAGGCGCGGCGACCTGATGCGCTTTGCGACGCTGGGGCATCATCCGGTGGTCAAATCCGTCTGGGTCCAGGGCGCGCGGGTGTCCTGATGTCGGGTGCCACCGGGGCCGGGGGGGTGCGGTGAGTGGTGAGACAGGTACCTGCCGGACTTGCTGCCTTGAAATCAACACCCGTCCCCGGCGACCTGTCAAAGAAGACATGTCAAATATGACATGTCTTCTTTGATGGGTCTTGGCTCTGGCAGCTGTCGAATGTCGCGCAATTCCGGCTCCTGGCGGCGCGTTTGCTGAATCATTTCGGTGGGCCGTGCGAGGCAATTCCGACCCAGATGCCAAGCATTTCTGACCCAAACCAGACTTTAGACGTGGTATGGGTCAAGGTCAGGTGAGCGGACATTGCCGCCGTTGGCAACGAAACCCTAAGCCGCGCATTGACGGGCCGTGGTGCGGCGATGCGACCGTCGTGACTGGCACTTTATGGCAGCCAAGCACTTCCAAGCTATCCGTGGAACACGACAGCAGCCAAATCGCCGTGCCAGGGGACGGCCCGGCGATGCGCGGCGGCCTGCGGCCTTGATTCCGCGCGGGGGAAAGCAGCATAACACAGCCTAGGGGATGACAACATATCGCATGCCACAACGGCTTTTCCTTGTCCGCCAGCGGCGTTTCCCACCAGCGGGATATTTCCGAGTGTTTCGATAAGTATTCTTGCATCTCATGTTCAGTCTGGTATCTGATCAAAAAAGTAAGGATTGGAAACCGGAGATCCCCATGCCCCTAAACACACGTTTTACCCCCCTTGCCCTGACCGCCGTTCTGGTGGCCGGCAGCGCTGCCGCCGAGGGGGATGTGAACCTGTATTCCTCACGCCATTATGACACGGACGAGCGGCTCTATTCCGACTTTACCGAACAGACCGGCATCACCGTCAACCGGATCGAAGGCAATGCGGACGAGCTGATCGCGCGGATGCAGGCGGAAGGCGCGAATTCACCCGCAGACGTGCTGCTGACGGTCGATACCTCGCGCCTGCAGCGGGCCAAGGATGCCGGTGTGCTGCAAACCGTTGACAGCGATATCCTGGAAGAGCGCATTCCCGCCAACCTGCAGGACAGCGACAACCAGTGGTTCGGCTTCTCCCAGCGGGCGCGGATCATCTTTTACGACAAGAACGATGTGACCGAGCCGCCGATGGACTACCTTTCGCTGGCAGACCCCAAGTACAAGGGCATGGTGTGCCACCGCTCTTCCACCAATGTCTACAGCCAGACCTTGCTTGCCTCGGTGATCGAGAACCATGGCGCGGAAGCGGCGCGTGACTGGGCCGCCGGTGTGGTGGCCAACTTTGCCCGCGACCCCGAAGGCGGGGACACCGACCAGCTGCGCGGACTGGTGTCGGGACAATGCGAAATCTCCATCGCCAACAGCTATTACTTTGCCCGCGCCCTGCGCACCGACGTGGACGGTGTGACCGCTGAGGTGGACCGCATCGGCTGGATCTTCCCGGCGCAGGATGCCGAAGGGGCGCATATGAACCTTTCGGGCGGCGGTGTGGCGGCCCATGCGCCGAACCGCGAGAATGCGGTGAAGTTCCTGGAATATCTCGCGTCGGATCAGGCGCAGGTCTATTTCTCTGCCGGGAACGACGAATTCCCGACGGTCGCAGGTGTACCGCTGAGCGAGAGCGTGGCGAAGCTGGGCGCGTTCAAGGCGGATGAGGTGAACCTCTCGGCCGTGGCCCAGAACCTGCCCGAAGCGCAGAAGATCTTTAACGAAGTCGGCTGGAAGTAAGCCTGGCATCGCATCAATGGGGCCGCAGCGATGCGGCCCTTTTTGCATGGGCCGCAATGCCCGATCCTGCAGGGGGCAGATATGCGCCACTTCCGTCACATGCTCACAGTTTGTCTGGCTGTCCTTGCCGCCGGGGCCAGCGTGGCAGAGGTCGACGCCGATGCGGTTGCGCGGATGCGGGCCGCCGATATCGTGATCCTGGGCGAGGTGCATGACAATGCCGCGCACCACATTGGACAGGCGGAACTGATTGTCCGGATCGCGCCAAAGGCCATTGTTTTCGAAATGCTGTCACCGGAGCAGGCGACACAGGTCAATGCGGACAGCCGCGAGGATCTGACCGCGCTGGCGCAGCAGATCGGCTGGGCGCCGGCGGGCTGGCCGGATTTTGCGCTGTACCGTCCGGTATTCGAGGCAGCAGGGCAAACCCCCGTGGTTGGCGCCGCCCTGCCCCGTGACCAGGTGCGTGCGGCTTTTGAACGCGGCGCGGCAGAGGTGTTCGGGGCCGGGGCCGGCCGGTTCGGATTGGATGCCCCCCTGCCGCAGGCAGAGCGTGAGACCCGCGCGGCCCTGCAGTTCGAAGCGCATTGCGCGGCGATGCCGATGGAAATGATGGGCGGCATGGTCGAGGCGCAACGCCTGCGCGACGCCGCCTTTTCCGCAGCGACACTCGACGCGCTTGCCACCTATGGCGCGCCGGTGGTCGTGATCACCGGCAATGGACATGCGCGCAAGGACTGGGCCATGCCGGCCCTGATTGCCCGCGCCGCAGCGCAGGCCATTGTGCATGTGACGGGTTTTGTCGAAGCCCCCGCAGAGGGCGGTGATCCGCGTTATGATACCACCATCGTCACCGCCCCGGCGGACCGGCCAGACCCCTGCGCCGCATTCAACAAGTAAGGACCTGCCATGTACATCGCGATGAACCGTTTCACCGTCCCGTCGGAAAACGCCGAAGCCTTTGAGGCGCTCTGGCTGGGCCGCGACAGCCATCTCAAGGAGATGGAGGGCTTTGTGGAATTCCACATGCTGCGCGGTCCCGAAAAAGACGGCAAGGTACTTTTCGCCTCGCATACGGTCTGGGCGTCGGAGGAGGCCTTTCGCAACTGGACCCGCAGCGACGCTTTCCGGGCCTCGCACAAGAGCGCAGGCACCACGGCAAAGCTGCATGAGGGTGCTCCGGTGTTCGAAGGGTTTTCGACGATCCAGCATATCGCCTGAGCGCCCCCCGGCAGGCTTGCGCTTTCCTTCCCGCCCCTTCATATTCAAGGTTACGAATTTTTAACCGGGGAGGACAGGCGATGCAAATCACCAGACGGCGTTTCGTGGCGGGCAGCATCGGCGCGGCGGGCATGGCCGGGATTGGCCTTGGGCCGCGGGTTGCACATGCGCAGATTGATCTGGGCAATGTCCGGCTTGATGTGGTCAGCGACGGCGCGCTTGCCCTGCCGGGCAGCTTTGTCTTTGATCCGATGCCCAAGGATGAACTGCAGGCCGTGCTGGAGGCGCAGGGCATCTCTCCTGAGGTGCTGACCCCGCCCTGCAATGTGACCCTGATGCGCAGCGGTGACCGGACGGTGCTGTTCGATGTGGGCTCTGGCCCGGATTTTGCGGCGACCGCCGGGACCCTGGGTGCCTCGCTGGATGCCCTGGCTGTCGCGCCGGAGGAGGTGACGGATGTGGTTTTCACCCATGGCCATCCGGACCACCTTTGGGGGCTGCTGGATGATTTCGGCGATCCGCTGTTTGCCGGGGCCCGCTACATGATGGGGCGGGCGGAATGGGACTATTGGCTCAACCCCGCCACGGTCGATCAGATCGGCGAGGCGCGTGTCGCCTTTGCGGTGGGGGCGGAGCGGCGTTTGCGGATGATCGAAGAGGACATGACCTTGTTCGATGACGGCGACGAGGTTCTGCCGGGTGTTCTGGCCCGCGCCACATCGGGTCACACGCCGGGCCATATGGCGCTGGAAGTGCGCGATGGCACGGAATCCGTCATGATCCTGGGCGATTGCATCGGCAACCACCATGTCGCCTTTGCGCGGCCGGACTGGTTGTCTGGGTCGGATCAGGATCAGGAACGAGCCGCCACAACGCGGGTGGCCCTGCTGGATCAGCTGGCACATGAACAGACCCGCATCATCGGCTTTCACCTGCCGCAGGGGTTCGGGCGGGTGGAAAGGACGGCGGATGCCTATCGCTTTGTGCCGGGGGTCGACTGACGCGCTGCGGTGCGGGTCAGATCCAGCGCCGGACCCGGGTGCAATAGGCGTCGGCCTCCTGCCCGAAAGTCTGGCGCAACAAGGCCTCTTCCGGCGCGGCAAAACGACGGTCGAGCACCAGCCAGAGCACAGCTGTCAGCACAAGGCCCAGCAGCGACCCGTTGCCCATGGCAAAGGACAATGTGAGCATCACCAGCCCGAGGTAGATCGGATTGCGGGACCATTGAAACGGCCCTTCCTCGATCAGGACCTTGGGGGTGTGATGCGGCTCTATCGTGGTTTTGCGGACAAAGAAGTACCAGGCGGACCAGACGATGATCGCCAGCGCCGCCAGAAGCACGAGCCAGGACAGGGCATCCAGCCACCAGATGTCCGGGTGCAGGCCGGGCGCGGTGAACTTGAACAGATAGATCGCGGCAATGCTGCCAAGCCACCAGACCGGCGGCAGATCGGGAAAGGCGCGCATCAGTTGGCCACGGCCTCTTGCACGATCTCATCCAGCAGGGCCTGCACCTCCTGCATCGGGCCTTCGGGATAGGTCCGGTATCCCACGACGACCTCTCCCTCGCGGTCCGCCACGAAGATGCCATAGGGGCAATGGGCGATGTTCATCGGATCCGCCTCCATGACCTTGCGGGACAGAACGGCAGAGCAGAACAGGAACACATCCGCGGCATCGAAAATCTTGGTATCGCTGCCGACATCACTTGCCGTGCGGCTCAGCATTTCGCCGGTATGGCTGACATGGTCGATGACCAGCCCCTGACCGACAATCGCGCTTTCCACATTGAAGGTGGCGTCGTCAAAGCTGCCATCAAAGGGATAGGTGACCGCCTCCTGCGCGAGGGCCGGGGCGGCGCAGCAGATCAGAGCGGTAAGGATGAGGGGCTTCATGACGAGTCTCCGTTATGCGGGGTCTGGAAAGTGTAGCAGAAAACCGGGGGAAATGGGAAAGGCCAAAGCCCCGCCCGCGTGTTTCAGCCGAAGATTTCTGCGGCGGGGGAGGGTTTGCCGCAGGTGGCGTGAACCTCCGCCAAGGGGCCTTTCGGCCATTCTTCAGATGAACTTTTCAAAAAACACGCGGTTGAAACCATCTTCTGTCTTTCGCCCGGTCACCCGATAGCCAAGATGCGGGTAGATCGACAGATTTTCAGTCATCTTCTCATTCGTATAGAGCTTGACCGAGGTTGCGTTTGATTGTTTTGCCTCTGCTTCGCAAAAGGCGATCAGGTGTTTTCCAATACCGCGTCCCGCTGCGGTTGGGCGCACGGCGACGTTTTCAAGAAGAACCTGCTCACCCTCCTGATAAAACACGATAAATCCGAGCACCTTTGCATCCTGCCCGACAGCAACATGCACCGTTCCGGCGGCGATCAGGGCAGCAAAATCGGCGACCATCGGGGCGGGTTTCCTGCCCATTGCCGCAACGTAGCCTCCATAGGCACCTTCGGCGCATTCCCTGACAGCCGTTTCATCCGCAGCCTGCGCCTGCCTGATGTCAAAACCCTTGTCCAAATGCGCTCCATACCGGCTTTGTTTTGATGGTACTGCTGGCACGCAGCGATAGGCAAGGAGCGTTCCAAGCGGCATTTGCCATGGCCCCGTTTGGCGCAGCGGTTACCAAAAGCTGCCCTGCCCGGCGCAAGCCGGGTCAGTCACCAGCCGATTTGAGGTATTCGATCACGGCGGTCAGGTCTTCTTGCTTGTTCAGCCCGCGAAAGGACATCCGGGTGCCTTTCATGTAGCTTTTCGGTGCGGCGAGGAAGCTGGAGAGCTCCGCCTCGTTCCAGATCAGACCCTCCCCGGCGGCGGAGGTCATCGCCCGTGAATATTTGAAACCGTCCACGGCTGCGGCGGCGCGGCCGACCACGCCGTTCAGCAATGGGCCGGATCGGTTCTTGGCCCCCGCACCGATCTGGTGGCAGGATTTGCATTTGCGAAAGACCTTTTCGCCCGCTTTGGCCAGTTCAGCGTCGAATGCGGCGGCTGCCGGCGCTTCCTCTGCCGGTGCTTCCTCTGCAGGTGCCTCTTGCGTCGCGGTGGCTTTTACCACCCCGGCGGATGGCGCTTGCGGCTCTGCGTCCTCGTCCTGCGGCGTCACATCCAGCACCATGGCGCGCATGGTGACCTTGACGGGCGCATCCTTGCAATTTTCCATGCAGGGCTCGCCCTGCCAGAGGGCATATTCAGTCTTGGCCCGGTCATCGACGATGAAACCACCGGCATTGGGCATTTCGACATCCATCAGGTTCTGGTCTGACAGTTCAAATTCACCGTCCACCAGATCGTTGGAATAGAGGATATAGGCGGTGATCGCATAGACTTCGTCATCGGTCAGCGTGCCTGCATTGCCATAGGGCATGGACCGGCGGATGTAGTCGAAAGCCGTCGTCAGATGCGGCCAGTAGGAGCCCACGGTCTTGAGCGGATCGTCGCGGTCGAGTGTGCCCCGGCCCCCGGCCAGTTTCGGCCAGTTGCCGATGCCTTCGGCGAAATCGCCATGGCAGGATGCGCATCTTTCGGCAAAGATCTCTTCCCCTTCCATGACGCTGCCAGCGCCTGTCGGCAGGTCCGCGCCGGAGGGGTCGATATCATGGTTCCATGCTGCGATCTCTTCGGGCAGGGCGGGACGGCCAAGGCCAAGCCCCTGTGCCAGACCGGGGACGGCCACGGTGGCGAGCATTGCAACAAGTGTTGCGGACTTAAGAAACCTCGACATTTTCCGCCTCCCCGTTGGCGCGCACCAGCCAGGTCTGGATGCCGTTGTTGTGATAGATTGAATTCAGCCCGCGCACCTCGCGCAGCTGGGTCTTGGTCGGCTGGACATAGCCGGTGTCATCCATGGCGCGCGATTGCAGCATCATCTCCTGCCCGTCCCAGGTGGTGTCCAGGTAGAAGCGGGTCAGTGCCATCTTTTCACCGGGCCTGGCCAGGCGCGCGGTTTCCCATGTCATGCCCCCGTCCTTTGAGACGTCCACGCGGGTGATCGCACCGCGCCCGGACCAGGCCAGGCCAGTAATCACCAGCGGGCCCGCGCCATGGGCAATCGGGGCCTGCGGGCTGGGGGAGGTGACAACGGATTTTGCATCCATCGCCCATGTCCATTTGCGGCTGGTGCCGTCTTCCAGCGTGTCGGTGTACTTGCTGGTTTCCTCGCGGCTTTCGACGGGGCCATCCGTGACCTCGATCCGGCGGATCCATTTGACCCACATGTTACCTTCCCACCCCGGCACCACGAGGCGCACGGGATACCCGTGTTCCTTGCGCAGAGCCTCGCCATTGGCCTTGAAGGCCACCAGCACATCGTCCAGCGCCTTTTCCATCGGAATCGACCTCCCGTTGGAGGAGGCATCGGCACCTTCGACAAAGACCCATTTGTCCTTGAGGTCACCAGCGGCATCCAACCCCGCTTCCTCAAGCAGGCTGCGCAGCGGCACGCCGGTGTATTCCATGTTGTGGATCATGCCATGGGTGAATTGCGCGCCGTTCAGTTGCGCGCCGGCCCATTCCATGCCGGAATTGGCCGCGCATTCGCAGAAATAGACGTGGTTTTCGCGCGGGAAACGTTCCAGATCGGCGTAGGTGAAGACCAGCGGCCGGTCGACCAGACCGTTGATCATCAGGCGATAGTCGTCCTTGGCCAGTTCGATGGCGCCCGAGTGGTGCCGTTCAAAGGCGCAGCCCTGCGGGGTGATCGTACCATCCAGCGCGTGGATCGGGGTGAAGTTGATGGAGCTGACAGTATCGGCGGTCAGCCATTCGACATTGCGCCGGATTACGTCACCCTCGAAGCGGATCGGCAGGCCATAGGGGGTTGCATCCACACCATCGCCGAATTCCTGCGCCCAGGGCTGGACTTCGGTGATCAGCGGATCGGCCGATTGCGCCCGAGCCGTGCCTGCAATGGAGGCTGTTGCCCCTGCCGCAAAGCCATGCTTCAAAAACGCTCTGCGCGATGTGCGATCTGTCATCATCGTCTCCGTTAGCTTCGTATTCCGGCCCTTGCCCGCGCCTTTCAGGGGCGGATGTAGGCGTAGTTGTCTTCCTGCAGTTCGATCAGCCGCACCACGCCCGAGGGCACGACATTGGCTTCGTCCATCACGGAGATCTCATGGCCCGCATTCTTGCTCATGGCGCGCAGGGTGTTGCCGCAGGCTGCGAATGTCAGGTTTTCCAGTTCCAGCGACATGGCGGAAATGCGGTTTTCCACCGGGCTTTTGCCGGGGATCAGCATGTTCAGGCCGGGGCCATAGGCGACCACTTCGACCACCACGCTGTCGCCCTGGGATTCGTAATAGCTGGCGACATTGGCGACATTGTTCAGCGCCATGTTCATCACCTGCGGATCGTTCTCATCCACATGTATGGCGACATAATGCGTCTTGCCCTCGGCCCATGCGCCGGTGGCGATCGTGGCGGCCAGTGCCGCTGCTGTCATCAGTTTCTTCATTGCCGTATCTCCTTGGTCAAGGGTTACGTGCCTGCGACGGTCACGCTGGTATTCGGGTTCAGACTGATGGTGCCCTGTTTGGCGATATGCGCCTCGACCACATCCCAGATCGGGGGGCCTTCGGTGCCTTCGTTGACAGAGGCCCAGCCCGCGACCTGATAGGTCCTGGCCGGGTCGATCAACTCTCCTGTTTTCAGGAGGGTCATTTCGGTGATCCGCTCGCCTTGCGGTTTGGTCACGTCGATGCGGTAGCCCAGCCCGCCGGTGCGGACCATATCGCCGCCCTGCTGGTAATAGGGATCGGGATTGAACAGGTTGTCGGCCACGTCTTCCAGCACCACATGCAGGAATTCGCCGGTCATCCCGGTGCGATAGGCCTGCGGATAGGTCATCGAGGTCACGTTCCAGATGTCCTCGCGGGTGATGTCCTGCCCGGGCAGGATCGACGGGCCCCAGCGCACGCCGGGGCTGAGCGCGATTTCGGCCTCGCGTTCGGACAGGAGCGCATCGCAGATCAGATCGTCCCAGGTGCCGTTGAAATTGCCGCGCCGGTAGAGGGTCTGATCCTCTGCCGTCCTGCCGATCACCTCTGACATCGCGTCCAGATAGGGGGCGCGCTGTTCGTCGATCAATGCGGTCATGGGCGCATCCGAGGCGATCACGTCGGAAAAGATCGGGATCAGCTTGTGGCGGAAGCCCATCATGCGCCCGTCGCGCACATCCAGATCGACGCGGGACACGAATTTGCCGTTGGAGCCGGAGGCGATGATGATTGTCTCCCCCACCAGCACCGGTTCAGGCAGGGCGTCATGGGTGTGGCCGGACAGGATCACGTCGATGCCGGTGACCTTGCCCGCCATCTGCTTGTCCACGTCGAACCCGTTATGCGACAGGCAGACCACCAGTTCGGCCCCTTCGGCGCGGACCTCGTCCACCATTTCCTGCATGCGTTCGTCGCGGATGCCAAAGGAGTATTCCGGGAACATCCAGCCGGGGTTGGCGATGGGCATATAGGGAAAGGCCTGGCCGATCACGGCGATCTTCACGCCGCCGCGCTCAAAGAACTTGTAGGGCGGGAACAATTCGGCCGGCTCGTCCCATTCGGCGTCAAAGATGTTCTGGCCCAGGGCGGCAAAGGGCAGCCCCTCGACAATCTCGGCCACGCGGTCGGCGCCCAGGGTGAATTCCCAGTGGAAGGTCATCGCATCGGGTTTCAGCGCGTTCATGACGTTGACCATGTCCTGGCCTTCGGTCTGATAGCAGGTGTAGCTGCCGTGCCAGGTGTCGCCGCCATCCAGCAGCAGCGCATCGGGGCGGTCGGCGCGGATGGCATTGACCACGGTCGCCACACGGTCCAGCCCGCCGACGCGCCCGTATGCCCGCCCGAGTGCTGCGAAGTCATCACAGGTCAGCGCATAGGCCGAAGGGCTGCCATCGTCGATGCCGTAGAGCCTGCGGAAATCGGCGCCGGTGACATGGGGCACGGCACCTTTGTTGCCGCCCACGCCGATGTTGACCTCCGGTTCGCGGAAATAGAGTGGTTTGAGCTGCGCGTGGATATCCGTGACGTGGATCAGCGACACATTGCCAAAGGTATCGAACTCCAGCAGCCTGTCCTGCGTCAGCAATTGCTGGGCGGCCAGCCGGGACCAGTTGCCAAAGCCGGAAGCGCCATAGATCGACGCCGCAGCCATGGAAGTCTGTAGGAAGTCGCGACGCGAGATCATGGGGGGCTCCTTCACGCAGATATATATGCGCATCTATGAATTTGTCTGGGGCGAAAAACCCCGTGCGACGCGGCGCACGGGGGTCTTCAGTTTTCAGTTGCGGACAGAGGGGCCTTCGACCGAAAGGCCATTGCCCCGCGAGGCCACGTAAAGCTCAAGCGCCACGAATTCCGGGCTGCCCGGCGCATAGGTTTCCGCGCGGGTGTCGCGGATACAGCCCTTGAAGCGGGAATGCGATCCGTTCAGCTTGGTGTTCTTCAGGCGGTAGACCGGAAAACCGTTGATCTGGCCCTGACTGAGGTGGTCGGCGCGGATCATCCGGCCGAAGTTGTCCTCATGGCAATTGGCGCAGGACAGTTCCAGCTGGCCGGTGCGGGTGTAGTACAGCTCCCTGCCCTGTTCCCAGGTGGATTGCGCCGGACCGTCGATGGCCACGTTGACCGGCAGGCCGCGCGACACGGATGCAAGCGCCGCTTCCATGTTGATCGCGTCGCCCTTGTCGTATTTCCAGGCTTCCGCGCCCATCCGGTTGGTACGGCAGTCGTTGACCTGCATCTGCAGCGTGCGCACCTCGCCCGCGGCCTCGTTCCATTTCGGATAGGTCGCCTTGACGCCTGCCATGCTTTCGATGTCGTTGTGGCAGGAGGAACAGGATTTGCCTTCGGTGCCGTCCGCTGTCTCCCAGGCTTCAAGCGCCTGTTCGACAAAGATCATGCCGGGGTTGTCGAAATCGTCGGCCTGCATGATCCGGGTTTCGTCACCCCGGAACAGCCATCCCGACAGGATCTCGTCAAACCTGTCCGAAAGATGGGCGGGTGCCGCCGTGCGCGTCACGATATCCGTTTCATCGTTGAGGATCAGCGTATCGTCAACCGGATCGGCCTGCGCCGACATTCCCATTGCGATCAGCGCACCCACGCCGGCCATTTTTGCCAGTCTTTTCATTATCCGTCCCTCCCTGAAACGTGTCGTTCAACCGATCGCGATGGCCTTGGTTTCCTCGTAGACCGAACCGTCGTCGTCATACCAGGTGAACTTGAACTCACCTTCTTCCGGCACAATGGCCTCGAATTCGAAGTAGGGGTTCGTGGAAATTGCCGGCTCCATCTTGACGTCGATCACGTTCTCGCCGTTGAAGTCGCAGACAAAGCGGTTGATGATCGAACGCGGAATGGCGTTGCCGTCATCATCCTTGCGCTGGCCGCTTTCCATCTGGTGGCTGATCAAGGTCTTGATCGTGATCGCCTCTCCGGCAGCCGCTTTTTTCGGGACTTTGACGCGCGGTTTTACACCTGATGCCATGATAATTCTCCTTGAATGCCTTAGCCGCCGCAGCCGCCAATTGTGACCTTGACCGTTTTCGACGCCTTGGCGAAGGACCCATCGGCCATCTTGGCGATGGCGACAACCTCCTGCGTCCCGGCGAGGCGAATGCGGGTTGAGGCCTGCTGGGACGCGGCCAGCTTGCCGAATTTGAAGGTGGCCACGGGCGGGGTCGGGTTGCCCATTGCCAGCACCATGATCTCTGTCGCGCCTTCAGCAGAAACTTCGATTGGCACGGTATTGCCGTTTTCCGCGATTTCGGGCGCGGTCAGCTCAATGCCGCCTTCGCCCAGATCGGCACCACCGGTGAAGGCCGCGATTTCCTCTTCGCCCTTGGCGAAACCCCTGATGGGCAGCCCGGCAAGGACAAGGGCCCCTGCCCCGACCGCCAGCGCGTTGCGTCGTGTAAATTCCATTCCGATCTCCTATCGTTCAGGCCGCGCCGGGCGCGGTTCGTTCCGTGAGCGTGCCGCCTGTCGCGCGGCTCAATCCTTGAGCGTCGCGAGGTAGGCGACGATATCTTCGATCTGCTGGGCGGTCAGGATGGGACCAAAGGTGTCATCCGCCGCCTCCCCCGTATAGGCATTGCCCGGACGGATAAACCCTTCGGTCTTGTAGAAGGAGGGCATCATGCTGTCCTCGAACATCACCTTGGCATTGGCGACGATGCCGCGCAGCTCTGCCTCGCTCCAGCGGTCGCCGGCCCCGTCCAGCATCGGCCCGATTTCACCGTGGAAGGGGATCTCTGCCAGATCGCTGACCTGATGGCAGGCAACGCAATTGCCCTTTTTCTTGTTACCAACGATATCGCGCCCCTCGGCAGGGTCGCCGGGCGTACCTGTCAGGGATGTGGCAATGGCCCCGTCCTCAAAGCTGACATTGGTCGGCTCGATGATTTCCGCCACCGCCACGGATGCCAGCAAGGCCGCGACGCCCGCAGCTGTTCCTAGAATTTTCATGGTTCCTCCCTCGCCCTTCGGCTTTTGCCTTAACGTAGCCCACAGCTTTGTGAACAGGCAACAACAAATTCAAAAAATCGAATGAATATAGGTTTTGATCCTCAAAACCCCTTTGTTCCCAGCCTATTGGCTTTGTTCAGCAAATTTGCGGGCGTGATATTTCTGAAAGCTCTCGTCGCCGTCATAGCCCTTTTCGACCACCCAGTTGAACATGTTGAAGGTGGTATGACGCCCAAAGGCCCCCGGCATGACGGTCACGGCGGCCTGCGCCGCCGTGGCATCCTCCGCCACCGTTTCGGGCATGAAAAGCACGGTGGGGGTGAACAGGACACCCCATTTGCGCACCATCTCCTTTTCGGGCAGGGCTTCACCATCGAAATCGGTCACTTCGATGTCGCCGAACATGTTGATCTGCACGACAAAGAAGTTCTCTGCGATGTAGTCGGCGATTTCGGGGATCGGATAGACCTCTTCGTGCATCTTGGTGCAATAGATGCAGCCGCGCTGTTCGACCATGATCGCCATGCGCTTGCCTTCGCTGTTGGCCTCGGCCAGGTCCTCCGACAGGTCCTTGAAGGTATCGCGCATCCAGGGGGTTTTGTGCAGCCCGTCGTCGCCCAGGTCCGCGAAGGCCGCCTGTGTCATTGTGATCAGGGCCGCAATGGCCAGTGCGATTGGTCGCATGTCGTTCCTCCGTTTAGCGCAACGTGCCGATGTCCGGCGCGATTTCCAGCATCCATTGCGCGATATAGTTGATGGTGTTTGTGGCTATCAATATCCCGAACAGGATCAGCATCACACCCATGAGCTTTTCGATCAGGCCGAGGTGGCGGCGGAACCGGGCCATCCAGCGCATGAAGGGGCCGATGAACAGCGCGGCGAGGACAAAGGGCGCGGTCATGCCCAGCCCATAGACGAACAGCAGCAGCGCGCCGCTGCCCGCGGTATCTGCCCCGGCTGCGGTGAACAGGATCGCCGCCAGCACCGGCCCCACGCAGGGCGTCCAGCCAAAGGCGAAGGCCAGACCGATGACATAGGCTCCCAGCAGGCTGACGTTGGAAGTATCGCCCGCATCGGCGCGGAATTGTCTGTAGAGCAGGCCGATCCGGATCACGCCCAGGAAATGCAGCCCCATCGCGATGATGATCGCCGCCGCGATCCAGCGCAGGATGTCGAAATATTCGCGCACGATCTGGCCGAATGCCGTGGCCGCCGCCCCCAGCCCCATGAAGATCGTGATCACCCCCGCCGCGAACATGCAGGCCGCCAGCACCGCGCGCCGCCGCACCGCGCTGTCTACAGGGGCATCCGCCGATATCTGGTTCATGCCCACGCCGGCCAGGTAGCTGAGGTAAAACGGCACGATCGGAAGGATGCAGGGCGACAGAAAGGACAATAATCCGGCAATCAGTGCGCCAGCGAGGGTGATATCCATCATGTTCCGGGGTCCGTGCTTGAGTAATTCACATATTCATATTAAGTGTTATTTAACGGAAAGGTCAAACCGACATGTTGCTGCGCGCGCTGTTACTGCCTGCCTTTGTTGTCGCCGGATGGGTGCAGGTCGCCTCTGCGGAGCTTGCGCTTGTGATGGCCGAGGAAAAGGGCTGCATCTGGTGTGCCAGGTGGGACCGCGAAATCGCGCCCAAGTACCCCAAGACAGCCGAGGGGCGCGCCGCCCCGTTGCGACGGTATGACATTGATACGCCGGTGCCGACCGACCTTGCCTTCGCAGGCCCGCTGCGCTTCACGCCGACCTTTGTTCTGGTTGAGGACGGGCGCGAATTGTCGCGGATCGAAGGTTATCCGGGCGAAGATTTCTTTTGGGGTTTGCTGGGTGCAATGATCACCCGCGCCGATCCCGCGATCACAATGAACTGACGGTCCGACTGGCCGCGCCGATGCAGGCGCTGTCCGGTCCGAAACAACGAAGGAAGCAGGTTGATGGGGTTGCCGGTTTTTCACGACGACATGTGTGCGGAAGATATGGACAGGATGGCCGCCAGCGCGGTGCAGGCCTCCAATTTTCTCAAGGCGATCAGCCACGAGGGGCGGCTGATGATCCTGTGCCATCTCACCACCGGAGAGAAATCAGTGACCGAGCTGGAAGAATTGCTGTCTGCCCGACAGGCCGCAGTGTCGCAGCAATTGTCCCGGCTGCGGCTGGAAGGGCTGGTCACCCCCCGGCGCGATGGCAAGACGATCTATTACAGCCTCGCCGACGACCGCCCGCGGAAAATCATGGAAGTGGTATATGATCTGTTTTGTCAGGAGACCTAGTCACCCGGAATCAAAGTTCGGTTCATTGAATACAGCTCTCAACGGCAGGTTCGCA
>NZ_QBFD01000023.1 GCF_003335585.1 Sulfitobacter sp. DFL-14
TGAGGAGCTTGAATCATGCAGGCCTGATGGCCTCAAGCGGATTAATGGGTCCAGAGCCTAGGCTCGATTTCTTCCCAAGGCCCGACGCCCTCAACGATTGGCGGATACGGAAACGCCCGCCCTTCCTGCTTTTCGACCAATTCCTTGAACAAAGGATCATCATAGTACTTAATTCGCTGCGCTTTGATCGGATGCTGAGGCGAGGCGAGAATAATCACCTCATCCGGGTCCATCAGCCGCGCTTCCGTCTCAGAGAGAAGCGGGCGTTCTTCGAGGCGTGTTGATGTCGAAGTCGCCCCCAACACCCCTTTGTTGCGCCCATACATACGCGTGACGGCCTCACGTGTTGTGCTGCCGACAGCGGCAGAAACCTCACGCACCGTGCGCTGATCCCTTGGGGTGATGTAAAGCTTCAGCCCCGCGCCGTTCTCAAGGCTTTCACGGCCTTCCGGGCCGTAGATCCGATCGAGTGACGCCAGCGACTGTGCGATCATCGCCACGCGGCCACCATAGCTGGCCAAGGAATGGATCGCCCGTTCCAGATAGGGCATCGCGCCCATCTGCTGGAACTCGTCGATCATGATCATCACCGGCCAGGGTTCATCCTCTGCCGGCTCATTCAGCCGCAGACTTGCGATCAAATCGGCAAAGAGCAGACGCAATAGCGGGGCCAGGGTCGCGATATGATCCTCCGAGACGACGATGTAGAGCGACTGCGGTTTCTTGCGGAATTTCGAAAAGTCGATATCGCTGCGCCGCGTTGCCGCCCTCACCGCCGGATTGTCCCATTGTTTAAGGCCTGCGGTCATTAGGGCCTGGATGTTGCTGGTCAGCAAACGGCTCGAGGCACTGGCCGCATTGGTCCAAAGCTCGCGCACCACAGCCTCTTCCGCTTCTTCGGCGTAGGCCTTGTATTGCGCATTCTTGTAATCCCCTCCGGCCACGATGCGATTGACCTCGCCCAGGGTTGCCCTGCCGCGCTGAATCGCCAACAGGCAGGCCGCAACGAAGATCGACTTGCCCGCCTCCGAGAAGGTGTCGAGTGTCTTGTTGTCCTTATCCAGGAACAGATCCGCAAGAATGCTGACTTCGGTGAAGCGCTGCGCAAAGCTCGGGGCCTTGGCGATGCGGGCCAGCGGATTGTAACAATGGGTTGCATTGGACCAGTCAAACGGGCTGAAGCGGTACACCTCATCGCCATTCAGAGCCCGCAGGCGCGAGGTCTTGTCAAAGTTCTCGCCTTTGACGTCGAGCACCACCACCGATCCCGCAAAGCCCAGAAGGTTCGGGATCACGAAGCCCACACCCTTCCCGGCGCGGGTTGGCGCCACCATCATCACATGTGGGATCACCGTCGACGATATAAACGGGCCTTTCGAATTTGGCTTGCCTAACTTGCCGCAGACAAAGCCACGACCCGCATCTTGCAGCATATTGTTTTTCTTAAGCTCGGCTTTGCTTTGCCAATGGGCGGTGCCATATTCGCTGCGCTCGCGCTGGAATGTCCAAGCAAAGGCCAGAACACCAAGCCCGATGATACCAAATCCTATCGCCCCGAAGGCCACTTTAAAGGCCTCCGGATGCGCCAAGCGCGTGGCATCCCCCGCCTTCCAGACGGCCAGCATATCAAAATTGTCAAACCCAACCTTAAGCGCCAGCGTGAGATAGAAGCTGGCAATGATCGTTCCAACGACGGCACCGCAAATCGCACCGATGGGGACAGCCGCCCAGAGAGGAAGTGACTTCTGCATATTCTCACCCTCCCCTTACAAACCCATCTCGTCATCAAGATCGCGGCCCTGTTCGAGGGCCTTCGACATGTCTTGCTCTTTTGAGGTCTGGATCATCTTTGCAATCTCGACGGACTTGTCCTGCTGCAGCTCGGCAGCACGCTCGGTGAACCGCAGATCACCCGTCTCCTCGCGCATCATCTCAAGGTATTCCTGCGCGACGGTGATTTGGTCGAACTTGCTCGGCAATGCGTCGTCCAGCACTGCATAGTTTCCGTTGCGCAACGCCGCGATGCCGCGTTCTCCAAGCGCCGCCGTCAGCTCGACCTTTAACTCGCCGTTGATCACAGCTTCCTGTACTTCACTGAGACGCCCATGTTTCAAAATGTCGGCCAGACCTTGAAGGGCTTCAGACTTGTCCCCGATGTCGTGATTATCGACCACTGACAACTCGCTGGTCTCTGCTGGATCATCGCGCAGCAGACCGTGCCCGGCTGACAGATCACCAGACAGCTCCCGCATCCGATCCGCCATGCCATCCATAAAGGTATCTACCACCTCAAGCGCCGCGATGCGTTGCGGTTCTGTCGCAGTGTCAACGTTCAACCCATCTTGAGCCAGGACCGCATTCATGTCGCGCTCAACCCAGTTCTGCGCCAAGCCGTAGTTTTTGGTCCCACCCGCCTCATAGCGCCCAAGGATGTCATGCGTATCAAGACCGTGGTCTTCGCCGTAAGAGACCAGCTTCTCCAGCGCGTCGTCATTGCCCAAAGTCAGCTCGGCCACAAAAGCGGCGTCCCCCGCCCCCGGCGGGTAGGGTTCCAGCAGCACCTTGTTAAACCGGCTTTGCAGTTCGGGGTCCGGCACCATCCGTGACAACTCTTTGAGGACCGGGGCGGTTTTAACCTCAAACGCCGCGCGCGCGCTGGCATCCAACTCTTCGATTTTCAGCCCAATGGCCTCGATCGCGCGTTCCGCATACTCCGTGGCCTGACCCACGGTTGTGATGTCCTTCATGTCGATCTCTCCTGTCTGTTCATTTTTGCCGGGGCCATGCCAAGGCGCGCCGCGTCCCATCGCCTCGGCCATGGAGCGCACAGCGCTGCCGATGGCCCGTTGATCCATGCGGTCCAAAAAGTCGGCGACGGATTTGTAGTCTTTGGCGAACGCCGTCACCTGCGCTTCGGCCATCGCGCGTTCTTGCTCGGTGAGGGCAATTTCCTGCGGTCGGCGCGCTTGGGCTTTGGCCGCATAAATCTCTTCCATGCCCGCAGGTTTGGCGTAGATGCCACGCTCAAGACGCGTGGTGGCGTCCAGCATGATGCCATGCTTCTCAGCAATCTCGGCCTGTTTCTCGCGCATCAGCTGCGGTGACATCACGCCTTCGGCCCAGCAGGAAAACCAAGTGCCTTGATCAACACCGCGGTTGTTCAAAAGGATATGGGCATGCTTGTGGGCGCGGTCGTCATGGACCGCCAGAACGTAATCCCATTGGTCGCCATACTCACCGCTGTCAAAGAAATGCTCGGCCCATTCCAAAGTGATGTCGCGGACCTGATCGACTGTCACATCCGTCGGAAACGACAGCAGCATATGCGAGGTAAATCCAAGCTTGGTTGTTCCGCGCCAGGTCTCTGCCCAGTCCTCGATGATCTCTGATTTTTGCGCCTCATCCAGCACCGCATCCGAGGTCAGCGCATTGGTCATCGAGGAATAGGTAAACACCGCTTTGTCGTTCACATAGGAGAGCTGATTGCCGAGAGATGCCCGCGTCTTGCAGCCACCCGATCGGATACGTTTGAAGATCGCGGCCCGGCTCTGGCCCGACGCCGCCTTGGCCACATTGCGCAGCGAGGCGCGGCCGGTATTGGCGTAGCTGCGCCCCTGCCTGCGGCCCGCCATTCGCGCCTCGATCCGGGCGTTGGCCTTGCCCCTGATCTGCTCATTCTCCCAGAGCTTGCCCATGACGGCTTCATAGAGGGCTGCCGTATTACGCATCGCGCGCGGCCTCCTCGATCACATCCCAACCCTTGCCGCCGCGCACGCGCGCGGCATCCTTCATCCTTCCCATTTCACGGCTCAACCCACGGGTCAGATCGGCGAGTTCTATGAGCAAATCTCGGTCCTGATCCGACAAGGTCAACTTGCCCAGAACCACCGCCTTGGAGAGGCGGCGCATGTCATCCGTCAGATCCTTTGCCTGCCGCCAAGACGCCGTAAAGGATGACAACTCCCCCTGCCCCAGATCCAGAAATCCGCAGCGTCCACGCAGCACTGAATTGAGCGCCTGAGAGCGATTGGCAAAGCCACGCGCGCGCCACTCTGCGTCAAAGGCAGCAAGCTCGGATTGGGTCGCGCGGAACGCCACGGTTTCCGAGGGATCACGCACCGACAGGCCTTCGCCCGTTTGCTCTTTGGCCACCCGTGCGACATGGCGCTGTGTAACGCCAAACACCGCGGCCAATGCCACCGCTGGCTCACCGGCCTGATAGCGCCGTGCAAGATCAATGCGCTGTTCAAGCTTTAGGTTTTTGCGCTTCGCCTTCACTGTTTAGACCCCTAGACCAAATGTGCAAACAATTGGCATATCCTGCCAACGTCCTTTCTTTCTCACTTAGCTTTGGGAACTACTCCACGCAGTATATGCAACATTCGACTTCAGGGCTGGCTTGGTGGAGATAAATCTTCAACAATACTAGGCGGCCGTTATGGCTATGGCTTGAAGCGGAATGAGCGTTATTCTGGTACGAGGAGCCACTGCCAGTTGGCACCGTCTGGGGAGCCTTCCGACATAAAGTGAAGGTGCAGAATGCACAGCCGTGTTGGCACCCGCATTGCAAAGGCCATGGGTGTCAAACGGCTTTCAATGAACTCAATATGTCGGTCAAGAACCGGCTCGATCTGATCGTAGTAAGCGATCACCAACAGGCAATTCGACGCTTGTCGGGGTGCCTGTGTTGGCACCGCCAACCACCACGGCTGACGATGCCAGATCGGGGTATCTGGCTCAGTGAGCCAGATCCTGATTGCGCAGATCGGCGAAGCGATCCTGGGCGAGCAGAGCCTCGGTCGCGAGGCTATCTATGACCTCTGGATGGTCATCCTCTTCAAAGGCGGAGAGGTAGGTTTCAAATGCCATGTCGGCTTGCAGTTCGGCGAGATCGAGAGATTGCTCAAATGTCATGTTGTGATCCTTTCTGTTGATCGTCGTTGGACGGATCGTGGAAAAGACCGGCGGCTTCAGAGTGGGCTGCACCCGGCACGGGGCGCAATGGAATGGAGCATGCTTGTGGGATGTTTGTTGTGAGGGATGCGCAGCAGCGCTCAAGGCCGAAAGGCGTCTTTGTGTGTCAAATAAAATCAAAGAAATTCAGAGCACGCGTTCGAGCCAGCGGCGAGAGACAGCATGTTCGCGAGCTTTGTTACACAATACGACTGGCCGTCCAGAAACCTCCCCCAAGTGTTGCTGACCGCTCGCCTCCGGGCTAGCGATTTGATGGGCCAACAGGTCAATGGAATGGAGCGCCACATGCGAACATTGATCATCGTTTCTCATGCTGAACTGCATGCTGGCATTGTCAAATACCTAACCAATCTTGGTGTGAAACTCTGGCGGTTCGGGCCGCGTAGATTGGCCGCGCGATGCAGATGAATTCGAATTGCTCGCCCCCTCGATCCTGCCAACAGGTCGGCGCTTCCAGAACAACTGTCAGCGTTCACCTCAAGAGGGTGGAAACATTTCCAACTGGACAGGGATCGCCGCATAGCCTCGCCGGGTCTTGGTCGCCTTGAGCTGCCGCAAAGCAACAATCGCGTCCTGTTCTGACGCGAGATATGCCGCCATCTTCTGTCCGCCTTTCGCGCCGATCCGCCCCCACTCGCGGGTCAGGCACCATTCGCCAAACAGCGTTTGAGAAACGCTCAACTCATAAAAACGGCGCTGCCGTTTTGCTGGAATGATCTTTTCGAGGCGATACCGCATGGCTGGGGTCCTTACCCGCTTGTGATCAGCATAGCGCAAAAGGCTCAAGAATGAATCCCCCTTAAGTTGGGCTCGCAAAACCGTGCCCAAAAGCTTCACAGGGCCGTGACGGCCCAGGGAGCCGAGAGGCAAAGCCAGCGGCATGACTTAGGGTGGGCACCTTGTGTCGTGCCGGTTCAATCTAATCACAGAAGCCTGTCACCAAGAAAGTCCAACCCCCAGAACTGTCAATTCTGGCATCGTTCGAAGCTGATGCCGTTGCGAGACCTTCGCTTTGTTTGGACCCACAGGAGACAAGAGAGAAGCCAGACCGCCGAAGCGGTCTGGCTGGTGGTATCAGGCGGCGTCTTTGGGGCCCCAGGGGATGATGGCCTGCAGGGACATGTCATCCTGGCTCGCGGCCTTGCCAAGATTGGCGTTGAAGGCGTGATCGCGGACCGTCAGGGTGAAGTAATCAGAGCCGGTGTCTTTGTTCTGCTTCTTCCAGATGCCACCGCATTCGACCAGTTTGCCGCGAGGCGAGCGGCCAAGGACGCGGTGCGTCGGGGCCATCGGGTTGGAGCTGGCGACTGGTTCGACCGTGATGTCGAGGTCGAAAGTCAGGGTTGAGATTGAGCCGATGCCTTTTGCGGTTTCGATATCGTCGCTGGTGAATTTGATGCAGTTCGTGGTCATTGCTTTTCTCCTTGTTTGCGTTGCAATGATGGTCACTTTGCAGCTGGCCAAGGCCCGGCCACACCGAAGGCGAAGCGCAGCGGAGAGGGGCAGGCACCGGTCTTTTTGCCTCGCGAGGAATGGCCCACCCCTGTTCCTTGGTGGGTCAGGGGAAAAAGATCGGCGACAACCTTTGTGGACGGGACGACAGCTGCGACCAGCATGTCATGCAACTCAGACGCCCGGAGAAGTGCGGCGGCCGCGAAGGAAACTGGGCGAACAGCCGACAGAGATGCTGCGGGGTGCGGTGTCTTCTCTGTCCTCTTGCCCCGATCCGAACCCGGACGAGTCAGAGCTTTGCCTGATCCTGTCTCATGTGCCGCGACGGCTGGTTCCCGTGGCAACGCGATGTGTGTTGTCTGGATGAGCCGCAGGGAGACCGTCGAAGCATCGATACCGTGCTGGGCTCACCCGGATTTCGAACAGAACCTCCACGGCAGCCTGATAACCTGCGATCCGCGCATCACGACCATCACTGGCCCTATGCCAGCTGTGGCCAATGCAATCCGGAAGTCGCCGAATATCATCTTTTAGCAAATGATGACGGGGCATTCCTACATGGCGGTCATCAGGATGGTGTTGCCGTCTTTCTTGGCCCTGACAACATAGTCAGTTCCCAGATTGCCATTCGCGCCGTCGCGGTTTTCGACGATGACGGGCTGCCCCTAGGCTTTTGAAAACGCATCAGCAAACGTGCGCCCCAAAGTATCGGAGCCACCGCCGGTCGAAAGCGGAATGACGATCTTGACGGTATCCATAGGCCAGTCGGTTTCTTGCGCCATGACAGGCATGAGGCCAGCCATGCACATTTTGGTAAACATTTGATTCCTCCCTTTTCCCGCGGAAACTCTATGAAGGGCGGACCCGGTTCGCTATGCTCCAATCGGACTAGCGCTATGTGGCCCAGGAATGGCTGACAGGCCGTTTTGGACGCTGCGGCAAGATCGCGGCACTGCGACAAGAGCAGCAATCATCGTGGGACCGAGAAGCCGACCTGGTGAAATGCCCGTTCCATGCGGCTGCGCCAAATGTGCTCCGGATCAGCGCTTTTAGATATGCCGTCAGGTAGCTGGGATATCTGGCGGTGGACAGTATCGCCATGCTTGGCACACCGTTGAGCATCGCCGTTAATATCATCGTGGTCTATATCCTGTTCGGGGCCGTTCTGATGGCCACCGGCGGGTAAAAATGGTTCACCGATCTGTCAACAGCACTGGTCGGTCACAGCCGGGGCGGTTCGGCAATAATCGCCATCGTGTCCTCGGCACTGTTCGGGTCCATATCCGGTAGTGCGGTGGCCAATGTGGCATCGACCGAGGTCATTACAATCCCCTTGATGAAACGTGGCGGGTTCACCCCCCATATGGCTGCCGCGTTTGAGGCCGTGGCATCGACCGGCGGGCAGATGATGCCGCCGGAAATGGGGGCCGCCGCCTTTCTGATGGCCGAGTTCCTGCAAGTTTCCTACACTGAGGTGGTGATTGCCGCGATCGTGCCCTCGGTTCTGTTTTTTCTCGCGGTTATTATCTAGGCTGATCTTGAAGTGCGGGTGTCGAATATACCGCCAGTGCCAACCGAAATAATCCCGCCGCTGCGCCAGGTCCTGCGCGACGTATGGTATTTCCCGATCCCGTTCTCGGTTCTGGTCGGCACAGTGCTTTTTCTAAACAAGTCCCCCGCCGAAGCGGCGATGTGGGCCACGCTGGCCCTGATCGGGATGAACACCGCCTTCGCGTACAAGGGCCATCGCATCCGGCTGGCGGATCGCTGGCATGCCTTGATGCAAACAGGGAACGGCTGTGTCGAAATCATCGTGATCGGCGCCGTCGCCGGGCTGATGACCGGCATTCTTCAGGTAACTGGGCTGGGCTTCGGGCTGACCTATCTGCTGGTCAGTTTCGGGCATGGAAATCTATTCCTGTTGCTGCTCGTCACCGCAGTTATCTGCATTGTTCTGGGTATGGGGATGCCCACCACCGGGATCTATCTGCTGGTGGCAACCCTCGCGGCCCCGCCGCTTCTGGAACTGGGCGTACAACCGATGGCCGCGCATTTCTTCATCTTCTATTTTGGAATGCTGTCGATGATCTCGCCGCCGGTTGCTGTCGCCGCCTTTGCCGCGGCAAGCATCGCGGGAGCCAGCGCGATGCAAACCGCGCTTACCTCTGTGCGGATCGGCTGGCCCGCATTCATCCTGCCGTTCCTGTTCGTCTATTCGCCGTCGCTGTTGCTGCAAGGCGGAGTTGGCGAAAGCCTGATAGCCGTGGTCACGGAGATTGCCGGGGTCTGGTTGATCTCGATCGTGATTGCCGGGTATTTCTCGGAACCACTCGACCGGATTGGCAGGATCTGGGCGTTGATCGCCGGGGCGATGGTGCTTATCCCGTCGGGGGCCTTCGCGCATGCCGCATGGGTGGAAGCCATTGGCACAGGCCTTGCGGTGGCATGGGTGCTGTTCATCCGCAGAAAAGGCGCACAGGGCAAGATACTGCCGAAACTCGACTAGCCGGTATCGGCCAGCGGACCGCTTTTGGTGGCCTTCTTGCGGAAAGAGGGCGTTGAGAGTATTAAGTGTGGGCCGCTTCCGCCCCGCATACTATCGCCATAGTTAGGACAATATGCCCGATACTTTTGATCCCGATATTCCATATTCCGAACGATCTCTGGCGATCGCCTGTACCCGCGGACGCCATGCCATCGTGACCCAGTTCAATGAGTTGCTGGCCGAGGCACACCTGACAGAACAGCAGTGGCGCGTTCTTCGGGTGATCTCGGATTACGGCCCGGTGGCGCTCAGCGAGGTTTGCCAGCGGTCCTGTATCCACAAGGTCAGCATGACCCGCATCATCCGCGCCCTGACCGAGCGCGGATATATCGAGAGCAAAAGAAATACCGAAGATCTGCGGGCCTATAATGTTGAACTGACCCCCTCTGGTCATGAATTTCTGGAACAGATGAAGCCACGGGCAAACCGTATCTCACGCGATATCGTCGAGCGGTTCGGGGCAGAAAAATCGGCCCAGCTGCTAAGCCTTTTGAAAGAGTTGGCGGCGCTCAAGGCCGACTGACCGTCACGCCTGTTCAGCCGGAATTTCCAGCCGGAGCCCTTCCAGCCCGGAATGGACCTCGATCTGGCAGGTCAGCCGCGAATTGGGCCGCGGATCCAGGGCGAATTCGATCATGTCCGCTTCGTCTCCCTCGGCAGGGCCGACGGCATCAAGCCACTCGGCATTAATATAGGCGTGGCAGGTGGCGCAAGAACACGCGCCGCCGCATTCCGCGACGATCCCGCGGATGCCGTTCGACACGGCACCCTCCATGACCGATCTGCCTTCGGCCACATCGACGGTCCGTTCGGTTCCATCCGGTTCGACATAAGTAATAGTGACCATCCGGCCCTCCTTTGATTTGTCTGGGCGGCACTGGTCCGCCGGTCGTATTCAGAATGTTTTCGGATCCCATAGCGGATCGCCGAGCATTTCTTGCGCCGGGCGCCTGGGCTGTTCGAGCCAGCGTTTGGCAAGCATGAACGCGCGCGCATCGTTGATCGCATCCACGGCGATCAAACCGCTGTCATCGAAATACCAGATGCTGACGGCACCGGGCCGCCCGCCCGAACGCTGAACGATGTGGGTATAGCCACGGCTCAGCCCGGCAATCTGCAATTTGCACTGATACTGATCGGACCAGAACCACGGGACCGGGGCGTAGCCCTGCACACAGCGCCCGGTCAGACTGTCGGCCAGATGCTCGGCCTGCGCGATCGCATTTTGCACCGATTCAAGCCGCGTCGGCTGGCCCTGAAACGGGAACCGCGCGCAGTCGCCCGCCGCATGGATACGTGGATCGGAGGTGCGGCACATCTCATCCACCAGAATACCCTGATCGCAGTCGATCCCGGCGGCGTCGGCCAGATCCTGGTTCGGCAGTATGCCGATCCCGACCACCACCAGATCGATGTCGATCGCGCGCCCGTCGGCAAAGATCGCCCGCTCCGCCACACCGTCCTTGCCTTCAAACCGCTCCAGCCGGGTATTTTCCAGTATCCGCACCCCGTTGCCCTGATGCAGGTTGCGAAAATGATCGGCTGTCTCGGCACAGGCGACGCGCCCCAGAATGCGTTCTCCCTGTTCGGCGATCGTCACATCCAGTCCCTGACCACGCGCAACGGCTGCGGTTTCCAGCCCGATATAGCCGCCGCCCAATACCAGCATGCGCCGGCCTGGCGCCATCAGGGCCCGCAGCCGGTTGGCATCGGCCATTTCACGAAAACAAAGGATATTGTCGAAGCCGTTCACGAGCGCCTCGGGCAAAGCCCGCGGTCGTGCCCCGGTGGTCAGAACAAGCTGATCATATCCCAACGGCACCTCGTGCCCGGTCAACTCGACCTGCTGCGTAACCCGGTCAATGGCCAGCGCCCGGCACCCGGTGATCAGTTCGACCCCGATCGCGGCATAGGCCTCGGCAGGCTTCAGATACAACCGTTCGCATTCCATTTCGCCGGTCATGTATTTCTTTGACAAGGGCGGGCGCTGATAGGGCGGATCCGTCTCGTCGCCAATCAGGACAATGCGGCCGACATGACCGTTTTCGCGCAGCCGCGTCGCAACCGACGCCCCGGCCTGCCCTGCCCCAAGGATCACAATGGTTTGCGCTTGTGTGGCCATGATCATCTCTCAACAGGCGTTTCCAAGCAGGAATTCGTCTTCGAATTCCCCCAACGAAACCTTGATGCGGATCTCGTTGAGCACCTCGCATTCCAGTGTCGCTGACCCGGCGAGCGTGTGGCCGTCGGCAATCTTGCTGACCTCGCGCGCGAATTCCGTGGCCTGGTCGCGCGTCAGACGCCAGATCAGGCGCCTGCCGGATGTGCCATCGCGCCACAGCCCCGGCGGAGTGGTCTCTTCTACAAGGCGAACCGTGGTATCTTCGGAAAACACTCCGGACCGTTCGAGATCGATCGCGTCTCCCGTGCGGGCAAATCCGGCCAGCAGATCGGCAAACCGCGCAAGGTCCGCCGCGTTGCCAAGCACCAGAAGGATCGGGTGAAAATCGCACGGCATGAAACGCATCCGCAGCATGGCGCAGCTCCTATTCAGACCGGGGGACAAGTTGGTCGATTTCCTGACTGTGGATCAGTTCGAGTTCATCTCCGGTGGCCGCATCCGGGAACTGCAGTTCGACCCACTGACCGTCTTGCATGTTTTCGACCACGGTTCCGAGGCGCCCGTCTTTCAGCCGCAGCACATCGCCCGTGGCGATCTGCATCAGATCTACGCCGATACCGATATCGACATTCCCTTTGGGTTGCATGATTGGTACTCCGTTGAGGATCAGAAAAACGCCGTCAGGCATTTCGCCAGCAGAACATTCTGATCGAGAATGATCCGGCGGTGCCGCACCTGCATCCGGCCGCCATCGCGGACCAGGGTGTCATAGCGGCGACCAACGAAACTGTAATGCTCGTGCTCCACCCGGTTCTGATAGATATAGAAGCGGCAACTCGTGTTGATTTCAGTCGCATTGGCGGCATCGGGGAAAGCCGAGGTTACCTGCACATTGGTCACCAGATGTGACACCCGTGACAGCGGTTCCTCTGCGTAGTGAACACCCGTCATGATCTGTTCGACCCGCTTTTCAAGCGTCCATTTGTCTTCGTTGAACCAGCTCATGCCTTCTTCTAGAAGCGTATCCTCACGGTCTTGATGCATGCCGAATTTGACGTTGCGGCGCATCGGCATGAAATACACGATGTCGTCGTGCATCAGGTCCAGCCATTCGTCGAACCTGCGTTCATCAAGCATGGCCGCTTCGTCGTAAAAGAATTCCTCAACCTCCTGACGCAGACGGAAATAGGCGTCGTCGCGGATGATCGTGGGGGTATGTTCCTTGATATCCATTCAGGTTTTCTCCTTCAAAATCTTGCGCTTGTTGGGTGTTGAGCTGCCCTGATGCGCAAAACAGCCGACATCGATAATCGTGCCGCTGACCGCTTCGGCCTCGGGCGACATCAGATAGGCAATGGCATTGCCAAGATCGGTGCCATTGGCGACGCGTCCGGCGACGGTGCCCACCGCGTCAGGGCCAAGTTTTGTGCGATCCCCCTGCACACGCCCAAGGCTCATCCCCGCGACGATGCCCCCGCCGCCGGGAATGACGGTGTTGACACGGATCCGGTCGTGGAAGTGGTCAAGCGCCATGGCGGCCGACAGGGCAATGATCCCGCCCTTGGTTGTGGCATAGGCCGCCATGTTCTCCTTGCCCCATCCGGCGCCAGACCCCACGTTGACGATGCAGCCGCCGCCTTGTTCGGCCATGTGCGGGATCACCGCGCGGGCCATCAGATAGGGGCCGCGCAGATTGACCGCGACGATCCGGTTCCAAAGATCTGGCTCCGTGTCCAGGATCGTGCCCAAGGGGCCGATCGCAGCATTGTTGACCAGCCCGTCAATCCGGCCATAACGCTCCAGCGTCGCCGCGAGAACGTGTGCGACATCCGTTTCATCGGAGACATCGGCCTCCAGCAGGGCCACATCCAGACCGTGTGCCTCGGCCTCGGCCCGAAGGCCGGGAATGGCATTTTGCGCGGTGCTGGAAACCTGTGGCGTCTCAAGCCCGAAGGCCACGACCGAATAGCCCTTCGCCGCGAGGCATAGGGTAATTTCGCGCCCGAGACCAAACGTGCCACCCGTGACGATGACAACCCCGCGCGTCATTGCGGCGATCCCTTCTTGGTGGCGGCAAAGCGCGGGTCGTTACGACCGAGCAGCTCATCCCAGTCGGCGCAGTCCAGATAGGCCTTCCAGCGCCGGTAATATCCGCGGGCCATATGCTCGGTCATTTTCGTGTTGACCCTGCCCCGCACCGTCAGACCGTTCACCTCAGGGTCCAAATGGGCCTGATCGCGGGCAAGTTGGTAGTTGAACGCATAGCGCCGCGCGATGGTGCCGGTGCTGGCCTTGGTCGCATACAGCCAGTTTTCCATATCGTCCTGCTCGGTCATTCCGGCAGGCCCGGAATAACGCATGTAGAACCGGCGCAGGAAATCCTTGACCTTGGTCGGGGCGTCGGCATCGACAAAGAAGAACCGCCAGCCCTCGGTTTCGGTCGGGCTGTGCGGATGCCAGACACACAAATTGCGTGGCTGACGCCCGTGATAGGACGTGTTCGGAAAAATCGTGCCCGTAAACGGCAGCAACCGGGCGTCATCCCCCAGACGCTGGTTGCGCTCTTCATGACAATGACGGAAATAGGCCTCGATTTCCGGGTCGTTGGCGAACTGGCTGACATATTCGGCCCCCATCGCCTGCACGGCGGAATGCACACCATGCCCCGCGGCAAAGCCGATCCAGACATGCTTTGCCATCTCCAGCTCATTATCCCGCCGACCCTTGATGCCCTGCCGGGCCGATGGTCCGATACCGATCAGATCCACCGAGCGGTGGCTTGGATTGTGATAGGAATCGCCCAGAAAGTTTTCAGCAGCAAATTTCCAGTTCGACGGAAAGACCCATTTATGAACGCCGATCACCTCTGAGCCGCCCGGCCGCCCGTCACGACAGTCGAGCGCCTGATCCAAATGCAGCTTCGCCTCGCCAAGATAGGTTTCGAAATCCGGCGCGTTCTCATCCCACGAGGCCCAGATCGTTCCCTTGTAATTGACCATTTTGGGCACTTCGATCAGCGACCACTTTTCGCGATCGAGAACGCCGTCGTACAACTCTTTATATTGCGGGATGCCACGCACCTTGCCGTCTGTCGCATAGGTCCAGGCATGGTATGGGCAGGTAAAGAGCGAGGTGTTGCCCTGGTCGTAGCGGCAGACCTTCATACCGCGATGGCGGCAGGAGTTCAGAAAGACGTGGATCACGCTGGCTTTGTCGCGGACCAAAATCACCGATTCCTCACCCATCCGCGAGCTGAAGAAATCGCCCGGATTGGGGATCTGGCTTTCATGGCCGACAAACAGCCAGGCGCGGGTGAAAACCGTCTGAAGCTCCTGGCGATAGATTTCCTCGCTGACGAAAGCGCCGCGATCCAGAACGCCTTCGTCCAGATCTGTCATGCTGGTGGCGTCGAATACCTTGTTCATTCATAGTCTCCAGTTCTTGTTTGCTGCCTGAAAGAATTCACTGACGCAGCAGGTTGGATTGGGCTCTCAGGCCAGCACCCGGCTGGCCGGGATCAGGCGGTCTTTGCCGGGTGCGAACGGGCGAGCCTCATCAGGGTCGGCAATAGGCCCAATGCGGAGAATGCCAGCGCAATGATACTGTCATGGCCGAACCAGACGGTTGCCCCGCCGCAGATCACCGCCAGCACGATTAACAGCACCGCGTTGAGCCATTCCGGTATGAACGACAGTGTGCTCGACAGCATCGACGCCCGTAAAAGCATGACCGCCGCCGCGCAGTTCGCCAGGACGATGCCGATCTGCACGGGCGTGCCATCGAGCAGAAGCGCGGGATTATAGACCCACAGGAAGGGCAGCAGATAGGCACTGATCCCCAGACGCAAACCATAATAGCCGGTCGTCCACATATTCGCTCCTGCGACCTGAGCGGCCACGATGCTGCCCATGGCGATCGGAGGGGTAATCATGCTCATCAGGCCGAAGTAAAACAGGAACAGATGCGCCCCGAGCGGGTCTACACCCAGGTCAATCACCGTCGGCGCTACAATGGTGACCAGCACGACATAAACGGCCACGGTCGGCATCCCCATTCCCAGCACAATCGACACCAGAGCCGCGACCAACAGCATCATGAACAAGCCGTAGGCAGAGGCGAGATGGGTTAGAAGAAGCGTAAGCTGGAAGGCAAAGCCGGAGGAATTCATCACGCCGATCACGGCACCGGCGCCCGCGCCGATCAGGATGACGGGGATAGATTCGGTTCCCGATCCCTTGATCACCGCCCAGATGTCCGCCATTTTCGGGCGGAACTCGCTGCGCACGACATAGGCCAGAAACAGGATCCCGGTGACCACGATGGCCGAACGGCCGGGATCATAGCCCACAATGAACATCAGATAGATCATGATGACCAGCGGGACGAAAAACACCCAGCTTCCGTTCAGCGTTTCCTTAAGGCTCGGCAATTCCTCGTCACCGAGCCCCCGAATGTTTTCGCGGGATGCGATCGCGTCGATCTTCACGAAAAGAACGATGTAATAGAGAAGCGCCGGGGTGATCGCGGCCAGGACAACCTCGCTATATGGAATTTGCAGAAACTCGGCGATGATGAACGCCGTGGCCCCCATGACCGGCGGCATGATCTGGCCTCCGTTCGAGGCGACGGCCTCGATTGCGGCGGCCTGGTAGTCCTTGAAGCCGGTCTTTTTCATCAACGGTATGGTGACGATCCCGGTCGACAGAATATTGGCGACAGTTGAGCCGGAAAGCATCCCGAACGCGGCCGAGGCGAACGATGCACCTTTGGCCGGTCCACCCCGCCAACGGCCCAGCATTCGCATTGCCAGATTGGTGAAAAATGTCATTCCGCCCGCAACTTCCATCATCTTGCCGAAGAGAATGAAAGGCAGCACCAGGTTGATGATAATCCTCAGGACGATACCCGGAATTCCGCTGCTATCGGCATAAAGATAGAGGACCGTTTTGGCGGGCGGAAACACTTCGGCCTGAAACACGCCAGGCAGATGGTTGCCCAGAAAGCCGTAGGCGACAATCACGCCAACCAGTCCGGTGATGATAACACCGCCCGATTTGCGCAGCGCCTCCATCATCAGGCCGATCGCCAGAATGCCCGGCACCCACATAGCAGGAGTGCGATAGGCCATCATCAACATCCACTCTTCGAAGTTCAGCGCATACCAGAACCAACTGGCGCTGGCGGCAAGTGCCAGTGCCAGATCCACTGGCGCACTGCGGTCCGAATATGGGTGTTTTAGAAACGCAATCCCGATTGCCAAGCCGACGATGATGGCGATTATCTGCTGGGTGACCAGCGAAACGCCCAGCATTTCCGGGATATTCATGACCCAGGCTATGGCCAGGCCACACAACAGGATCACGAACAGATCCAGCACTCGCTGATTGAGCGTTGTCATCACATGGCTCCTTGTTGCCCCCTTCACACGGCTCCGCGCGCGAGGGGGGACGAGGGTTGCAGATCGTGGGGGGGGTTACTTCAGACGCGCCTGGGCGGCCTCGTGTGCATCAGTCCAGAGGCCGACCTCTTTGTAAAAGCGGACCGCGCCGGGATGGTAAGGAACCGTCGGCTCCTCAAGCGCAAGTGCTGCCTGCGCAACGCTGCGCAAAGGGGGGTAATCCTTCGTCAGCTTTTCCCAGTTTTCATAGAGCGCCTTGGTCAGGGTATAGGCATCGTCATCGGAGATCACAGTGCTGGTCATCAGCAGGGTGTCGTAGTTTACGATACTGGTTTCACCCACGATAAATGGTCGTGTGGCGACAGGTTTGGCGACTCCCAGACGGGTTCCCGGCACTTCGGCACCATAGAATGCCTCATCTGCGGCCACACCGTTCGCAACCACGCGGATACCCCCGGCAGCAGAACCGTTTGCCTCGATCAGTTGGGGCATCGTCACGGCAACCGGCGCAGCATCGGCCCGGCCCTCGACCACGGCTCGAATGCCATCCAGCAAGCCGCCTGACTTGGCGAAATCGACATCCTCAGGCGTAAGGCCGGCGCTTTTCAGCATGGCCTTGTTAAGCTGGGTCAGGGCAACGTTGGTGGGCATGTCGCCCATGATCCGCTTGCCCTTCAGCTCTTCCATCTTGCTGATGCCGGAATTGCCCGAAACGATGAAGGCGTATGGCAATATCCAGATCCGGCCAAGCGTGCGAAGATCCTTGCTCGCCTCGGGAAAGCTCTCACCAGTATAGGCCAGCCCGGCATCCATCGACGATGACAGGCCCAGCGTCATTTCGCCGTTGTTGATCATCGGCAGATAGATCGATGATCCGCCCTGCGGTTGTGCCGTCGATCGAACTCCGAGCGTTTCCTGATACATTTTAGCCAGGCCGCCACCGATCAGAAAGAACGTCGATCCAGCAGGATTCGTCCCGATCGTGATGCTTTTCAGCTCTGCATGTGCAGCAGACGAAATTGCCGCAACCGACAGAATCCCTGCCGCCACGGTCTTCACAAGAATATTCATGTAGTCCTCCCTGATTGGTCGTCCGGGCTTTCCTCCCTGCCCGGTGCGATGTCGAATCCGACGATTTGTCGCAGGTCAAGGTTTAGCATCGGCCCAAATTATAGTCAACATGTTTATTATATTCCGGAGAGTAGACAGTCCGCCTGGCAAATTTTTGATGATAATTCATTTTAATACATGTAGTTATGTGGGCCGTATGAACATGACTGCATTTCGTCAGCTATCGCCCGGCGAACTGGTCAAGTGACATTCAGCACAGCCTGCGCAAGCGCGCCCCGGAAATGCGATGCACGGCTGTCGCGTTGGGCGCCGTTTGTTGCCCTTAAATATGACATTAGATGCCAGCTCGTCAGAGTTCTTCCCTGCTTCGCAGTGCAATCCGGTCAACTGCGGTAAGCAGGCGGGACTCCTTTTCAAACGCACGAAGCTAGGGCCTGTTGACGTTCATCTGAGTTGAGTGATTGATGCGGCCAGTGAAATGAACGCCTTGAAGCTCTGGTCGGTCTTGCACGAGCGCATGGCGATGCCTCTGTTTTCCTTGAGATTTCCGAAATGGTTTTCGATCAGATGACGCCATTTGTAGGTTTCCTTGTCGAACTCGGCAGGAAAGCGGCGGTTGGATTTTGGCGGAATGACCGGGGCAATGCTCCGTTCGGCCAGCGCGGTTCGGAGCCAATCGGCATCGAAGGCGCGGTCCGCAAGCAGGTGATCTGCGGCGAGGCTGTCGATCAACTCCGGCACGCCGCGCAGGTCATGCGCTTGCCCCGGCAACAGGCGGAAATCGACAAGGTTGCCAAGCGCGTCGGTCAGGGCAACGATCTTCGTCGTCATGCCGCCGCGCGAGCGCCCTATGGCCTGGCTCTGAGTCCCCCTTTTGCGCCCTGGCCGGAGCGGTGGACCTTGACGATGGAACCGTCGATCATCGCGTATTCGAAATCGGCGTCCGCAGCCAAGGTCCTGAACATGCTGTAAAAAGCGTCAGCTTTCACCCACCGCCGGAACCGTTTGAAGACAGAATTCCACTTCCCGAATTCGACGGGCAGTTCCCGCCATTGCGCACCGGTTCGCACAATCCACAACACAGCTTCCATGAACAGGCGTGGATCGCGTCCGGTTTGGCCGGGATCTGTGGCCTTGCCAAGGCAGAAAGGTTCGATGATCGCCCATTGGGCGTCGGTCAAGACATGACGGGTCAAGGTTGCCCTCCTCTGTTTGCAACCTTGATTCAGAACTCACAGGATTTGGGAAGCCTGAACAGATCCAATGGCCACTCCCGCTTGCCATCTGATCGCCGTGGCACAGGTGTGAGAAACTCGCTTGTAGCTCCCATCGAGAAACTCCCTCAAATCAATGAAGGGCTTCAATCGCAGAACAAACCTCAGTGCGGAAGGATGGGTGTCGTAGTACCCTAATAAAAGAGAAATTACCGCTTCTGGCCTATTTTGGCGATTTCT
>NZ_QBFD01000024.1:0-151090 GCF_003335585.1 Sulfitobacter sp. DFL-14
CCGTGCCAGGGGACGGCCCGGCGATGCGCGGCGGCCTGCGGCCTTGATTCCGCGCGAGGGCTTAGTGGAAAGGGCTCAAACCCGCAATTTGCCGCATCGCTCACGAAAGTCAGCACCGCGCATCACGGTCAAATTCCTGACCGGATCAGAGTGCCAGAAAAAACCTTTGTTACGCGCCCCAAAGCACCGGAAACCAGTCTTCGCGCAGTTTCTGACCCGGCACCATGTCATGCCCCGGAAACGGCGGCGAGGTCGGGCCGGGCCGTTCCACATAGCGCGCATCGTCGCCCACAAGCCGCAGCGAAAACGCCCGCCTGCGCGCCGCGCTGGTGTTGCCCCGCGCCCCGTGCAGGATACCGTAGTTGAAGGCCACCGCATCGCCCGGCGCCATCTCCCATTCGCGGATCTCCATGCCTTCGGCATCAGGGTCCGGCACGGGCATGTAGGGTTCGGGGTCAAAAAACGCATCCCCCTTGACCCAGCGGGTCGGCAGCACCGGCTTTTCCCACAGGTGCGACCCTGCGACGCAGCGCAGCGATGCCTCACGCACCGGATCAAGCGGTGACCAGAAGCTGACCGTCTGCTGCCCTTCGACAAAGTAATACGGCCCGTCCTGATGCCAGGGCGTGGCCATGGAGGTGCCGGGTTCCTTGACCAGAACATGATCGTGGAACACCTGCGCCGTGGCGCTTTGCATCAGCTCCGCCGCCACCTGGGCCGCGTCGGAGCCGCGGATCACATCCTCGAATTCGGCTATGCGCTGCCAGTTGCAGTAATCGTCAAAGAAACGCCCCGTCTCGCCCGGTTTGTCATTGTTCGACGCATAGGGTCCGGGCTCTGACATATTGCGTTCGACGCCGGCGCGCAGGGTGTCCACATGATCTGCAAACAACCCCTTGATCAGCACGACACCGTCGCGCTGATAGGTCTCGATCAGATCTTCGGAGAGCAGCGGATGGGTCATGGCCAGATAACCCTGAACGCGTTCAGGCCTTGCGCCGCAGGCGGATCACCACATCGACGGAGGCAATCTCGGCCCCTTCGGGGGCATCCGGCAGGTTCGAGATGATCAGCTGATCCGAGGGCGCGTCGGTCAGCTTGCCATCGTCTTCCCAGTAGAAATGCGGGTGGTCATGGGTGTTGGTGTCGAAATAGCTTTTGGACCCGTCAACGGTGACTTCCTGCAAAAGCCCCGCTTCACAGAAGGCGCGCAGCGTGTTGTAAACGGTGGCAAGCGATACTGAATCGCCCTGCCCCTTGGCCGCCTCGAACAGGCTTTCGGCGGTGACATGACGGTGCTTGCCGTCCCCAACCAGCAGACGCGCAAGTATGGCACGCTGACGCGTTGGGCGCACGCCCGCCTGTTCCAGCCATCTTGTTCCATTGTCCTGATGTGTCTGCGCCATCCCGGCCCCAATTGTCTGTTCCTCCTTCTGTACTAAGCACTTCGGGCGGGATTTTCAATTGATATTCGGAAATCGGGCAATAGGCTCGGGACCCTTGCGGCGCGCAATATCGCAATGCTAGACGGGACAGACTGGAATGACCCGAGCAGGAGAGCCGCCGCATGGCCGACTACCCCACGAGTTTCGACAAGGACGCACTGCTGAAATGCGCCGCCGGAGAATTGTTCGGCCCCGGCAATGCGCAATTGCCCGCGCCGCCGATGCTGATGATGGACCGGATCACCGATGTTTCCGGCGATGGCGGTGCCCATGGCAAGGGCCATATCACGGCCGAATTCGACATCACCCCGGATCTTTGGTTCTTCGAGTGCCATTTTCCCGGCAACCCGATCATGCCGGGCTGTCTGGGCCTTGACGGCCTGTGGCAGCTGACCGGCTTCAACCTGGGCTGGCGCGGCTGGCAGGGGCGCGGCTATGCGCTGGGTGTGGGTGAGGTCAAGCTCAAGGGCATGGTGCGCCCCGACCGCAAGATGCTGACCTACAAGATCGACTTCACCAAGGCGATCCAGACCCGCCGCCTGACCATGGGCGTGGCCGACGGCATCGTAGAGGCCGACGGCGAAGTGATCTATGAAGTCAAGGACATGAAGGTCGCGCTGAGCGAAAGCTGAGCCGCGGCGCCGCCCTGCCCCCTGCCGCTTGTGCGGCGGGGATGACAGGAAATACCGGCACGCGGCAAGGGCCAGGGAAGGCGCCGGGCGCGCGCCCGCGATCACATCCGGCCCGCCCAATCCGGTTGCGTGTCACGACAGTCCTGTCCTAAACAGAACAAAGACCATCAAAGGAGTGCGCCCATGCGCCGCGTCGTCGTCACAGGTTTGGGGATCGTCTCATCCATCGGAAACAACGCCCAAGAGGTGCTTGCCGCTCTCAAGGCGGGCACATCGGGGATCGTTGCAAGCGAGGAAATGGCCGAGCACGGCTTTCGCAGCCGCGTCGCCGGGACGCTCAAGATCGACGTGACCGACCACATCGACAAACGCGCCCTGCGCTTCATGGGGCCTGGTGCGGCCTATGCCCATATCGCCATGGGCCAGGCGATTGCCGACGCGGGCCTGGATGAAGCCACCATCAGCAACCCGCGCACCGGTCTGATCGCAGGCTCCGGCGGGCCCTCGACTTCGGCCATGCTCACCGCGCACAACGTGGTCAGGGATACCGGCGCGACCAAGCGCATCGGCCCCTTCGCCGTGCCCAAGTGCATGTCCTCGACGATCAGCGCGAACCTGAGCACCGCCTACAAGATCAAGGGCATCAACTATTCCATCACCTCGGCCTGCTCCACCTCGCTGCATTGCATCGGATCGGCGGCAGAGCAGATCATGATGGGCAAGCAGGACGTGATGTTCGCCGGCGGCGGCGAAGAACTGGACTGGACCCTGTCCTGCCTGTTTGACGCCATGGGCGCCATGAGCAGCAAGTACAACGACACGCCCGAAAAGGCCTCCCGCGCCTTTGACGCCAACCGTGACGGTTTCGTGATCACCGGCGGCGGCGGCATCGTGGTGCTGGAAGACCTGGAGCACGCAAAGGCCCGCGGCGCGAAGATCTACGCCGAGGTCACCGGCTTTGCCGCCACCTCGGACGGGCATGACATGGTCGCGCCCTCCGGCGAAGGCGGCCAGCGCGCCATGGAACTGGCGCTGGCCACCCTGCCCGAAGGCCGCAAGGTCAGCTATATCAATGCCCATGGCACCTCGACCCCCGTCGGCGATGTGGGCGAGATCGAAGCCGTGCGCCGCGTCTTTGGCCAGGGCAAGACCCCGCCGGTCAGCTCCACCAAGTCGATGACCGGCCACGGACAAGGCTCTGCCGGCGCGATGGAGGCGATCTTCTGCCTGCTGATGCTGGAACATGATTTCATCACCCCGTCGATCAACGTCGAATCGCTGGACCCCGCGCTGGACCCTGCCGAAATCGCGACCAGGCGGGTGGATAATGCAGGTCTGGATTCGGTCATGACCAACTCTTTCGGGTTTGGTGGCACCAACGGGTCGATGATCCTGTCGAAGTTTCAGGGATAGGACCGGATCATGTCAGATATGCTCAAGGGAAAACGCGGCCTCATCATGGGGGTCGCCAACGAACGCTCCATCGCATGGGGAATCGCAAAGGCGATGGCAGAGGCAGGCGCGGAACTGGCCTTTACCTATCAGGGCGAAGCCTTTGGCAGCCGGCTGAAGCCGCTTGCGGAAAGCATCGGCGCGGATTTCATGGTTGATGTGGACGTCACCGACGACGCCTCGCTTGACCGCGCTTTCGACAATCTGGCGGCGCGCTGGCCGACCATCGACTTTGTGGTCCATGCGATTGCCTTTTCGGACAAATCCGAACTGACGGGCCGGTTCCTGAACACCAGCCGCGCCAATTTCAAGCATTCGCTCGACATTTCCGCCTATAGTCTCATCGAGGTGGCCCGCCGCGCCCATCCGCTGATGGTCGAGAATGGCGGCACCTTGCTAACCCTGACCTACCAGGGGTCGAACAAGGTGGTGCCGAACTATAACGTCATGGGGGTGGCAAAGGCCGCGCTGGAAAGTGCGACGCGCTATCTCGCCAACGATCTGGGCGCCGATGGCATCCGGGTGAACGCCATCTCGCCCGGCCCGATGAAGACATTGGCCGGTGCCGCGATCGGCGGCGCGCGCAAGACCTACAAGCACACCGACATGAACGCGCCTCTGCGCGCCAATGCGACGCTGGAGGCTGTGGGCGGCACGGCGGTCTACCTGGCCTCCGATGCGGGCGCCTGCACCACCGGTGAGATCATCCATGTCGATGGCGGCTTTCACGTTCTGGGAATGCCACAGGCCGAGAACCTCTGAACCCGGGCGCGCACCACGGAAGGGTCGCGCCGCTTGCCCGGCCTCAAATACGCCATTGCTAAGCCGCTGCACGCGCTGAAACCAGAGCGGCGCGAGAGGCGGGCCTGAGACGTATTGATTGACGGAAACATTGCCCGCTTACCAGACTTTCACGTGCCTTGCGCCGCAGGTCTGGAAAGAGCCCAGAGTGACATGAGGCGTCAGCCGGGTATCGCCCGACCTGGAGGGCGTTCCAGACCTGTATGTGATGGGAAACGTTTCAGCCCGCAGACCGGATCATGGCTTGGCTGACGGTGCAAAATCGCCCTCCCGTCACGCCAAAGGCGTGCCTATTCTAGTCGGCGCACCTCTGGTGCGACGGGAGGTCGGGCGATGCCCGGCTTGCGCCGGGCGGGGTGTTTGCTGGTAGGCGCCGCGCCAATGGCAACAATGTCCCGCTCACCGGTCCAGACCCCAGACCGCGCCATGGTCCGGTTTGCGGCAGAACTAAACGGCGCGATATGTGGATCCCCTGAAGTTCTGGCCGTCGAAAGAGGCAAGGCGTTGCGTTATCCAGACCTCCCCCCCGGCCTCAGCGCAACACCGGTGTCTGCCAGAGCCAGATCTTCATGCCACCATGGGCCACCGGCGCGCCCTGCGGCTGCCAGAGCAGCCCTGTCGCCTTGGCCAGCGGCGGCTCGCTGGTGACCAGCCCGACACGCCAGCCTTTGAACCGGCTCAGCAGCGTCTGACCCAAAGTCCCGTAAAGCGGATAGAGCAGTTTCTTGTTGCCGATCCGCGCGCCATAGGGCGGGTTCACGATCACAAGGCCGGGGGGGCCGTCGGGCGGCATCACCTCGCCCGCCCCATGGCAGGCAAAGCCGATCCACTCCGCCACGCCTGCGCGCGCGGCATTGGCGCTGCTCATCCTTATGGCCCCCGCATCGCGGTCCGATCCGAAGAAGCGGTTTTCGGGCGGCGCGCCCGGCGCAGTGCTGCGCATCTCTTCCCAGCGCGCCGGATCGAAACTGGCAAGGTTCTGAAAGGTAAAGCTGCGGCTGCGCCCCGGGTTCAGGCCCGCCGCGATCTCCGCCGCCTCGATCAGAAAGGTGCCGGAGCCGCACATCGGGTCCAGCACCGGCCCGGTGCCGTCATACCCGCATTGCCGCAGGAACAGCGCGGCCAGGTTCTCGCGCATCGGGGCCTTGCCCACCGCTTCCTTGTGGCCGCGCTTGTGCAAGGCCTCGCCGCTGGTGTCGAGGCTGATGGTCACCGTGTTGTCGTGGATCCGCACCTTGATGACCAGCTCGGCCTCTGCCGAGACCGTGATGCCGTGATTTTCGCGCAGCGCCGTCTCGATCCGCTGGGTCGCGGCGCCCGCGTGATAGATTTTCGAGGCCTTGCAGGTCACCTGTACCTTCACCGGCACATCCGTGCGCAGCACCTCGACCCAGGGGAACTTGCGCGCGCGTTTGTCCAGCTGCGCCAGGTGAAAGGCCATGAACTGCCCGATGCGCACCAGCACCCGTGTGGCCCCGCGCAATTCAAGGTTCGCGCGCCAGACCTCGGGCCAGCCGCCGCTGATCGTCACGCCGCCCGGCCCGGCCAAGGGCGTGGCAAAGCCTTTTTCGATGACCTCTTCCAACAGGACGGTCTCCAGCCCCGGAGCGCAGACAAGAAAGATTTCAAAGGTGCTATCGCTGTTCATGCCCCTCCATAGGCCCAAGGACCGGCATCTGCGAGGGGCGATCGGACTTTTCGAAAAGTCCGGCCCGGAAAATTCGAATTTTCCGTCCGCGTCAGAAATCAAATGCGCGCCCTGTTTTTGCCGAATTCGCTTTGTAGAGGGCAGGCATGGGCTTCTCCGAGACATACCGCCACGAGGTGCTGCAATCGCGCCGGGACCGGTCGCGCCGCGCGCTGTTCTGGTCCCGCATCCTGGGGATCGTGCTGATGCTGACCATCGCCGCCATCCTGCGGGCGGAGCCGGACCTGCGCCGGGCGCTGACCACTGCGGGCAGCGATGCCATCCTGGCCATGATGGGGCGCGATGCCACGGCCACGCCGCAGGCCAGCCCGGCCGCGCTGCTGCAGGGCGCAGAGAACAACGCGGTTCAGGTCAGCAGCCGCCCCCGCGACCGGGTCCGGGTGAACCGGCCCACCGCTGACGCAACAGGCCCCGCGCTGGATCCGGCGGCAATGGCGAATGAAACAGGGGCGCAGCTTCAGACCCTGAAACCGCGCCCCTGAATTCCGGTCGCGGGGTCCGGCCCCGCCCGCAAGTCCTCAGCCGATGCTGACAACTTCGATGTCGAACTGCAGGTCCTTGCCCGCCAGCGGGTGGTTGGCATCCAGCGTCACGGTTGCTTCGTCCACATCCACCACGGTCACCGGCAGGGCCTGCCCGTCCGGGGTCTGCATCTGCAACTGCGTGCCGATTTCAAGCGGGATGTCCGCCGGGATGCCTTCGCGCGGGACAGCCTGGCGCATTTCGGGGTTCACCGCGCCATAGGCCTCGGTGCTGGGCACTTTGACCACTTTCTTTTCGCCCACGGCCATGCCCGGCAGGGCGCCGTCAAGGCCCGGAATGATCTGGCCGGAGCCGACTTCGAATTCCAGCGGGTCGCGCCCTTCGGAACTGTCGAATGTGGTGCCGTCCAGCAGCGTGCCGGTGTAGTGAATAGCAACTTTATCGCCTGATTTGACCTCAGTCATGAAGATCTCCAATCTGTTCGGGAATGTATAAAAGGCCGCGTATCTGCGCGGGTGCTTCGGATTCGCGCTACCCTTTCAAAGCATGGCACGGGTGTAAACCCCCCGCGCCCGGGGCGCGTAAGGCGCCATTTCGGGTCTTTCAAGCCCGGACGCACCGTGACAATCTGCCCCAAGCAAGGAGACCGCGCATGCCCATCACCACCTGCGTTTTCGACGCCTATGGCACGCTGTTCGATGTCGCCGCCGCCGCGCGTCAGGCCGCATCGGAACCGGCATTTACCGCGATTCGGGACGACTGGCCGGTGCTGGCAGAACATTGGCGCAGCAAGCAATTGCAATATTCCTGGCTGCGCGCCGTCACCGGGGCGCATGAGGATTTCTGGATTGTCACCCAGAACGGTTTGGACTGGGCGCTGGAAAAAACCGCCCACGCGGGCGATCCCGCCCTGCGCGAAAGGCTGCTGGCGCTTTACTGGGAATTGCAGGCCTACCCGGAAGTCCCTGCGATGCTCGCCGCATTGAAACAGGGCGGTATGAACACCGCGATCCTCTCCAACGGATCCCCCGCGATGTTGCAGGGCGCGGTGGACAGCGCCGGGATCGGCGATCTGCTGGATGTCTCGCTCTCGGTGGAAAGCGTCGGCATCTTCAAGCCCGACGCCTCGGTCTATGATCTGGTGGGCAAACATTTCGGCTGCGCGCGCGACGAGGTGCTGTTTGTTTCCTCCAACGGCTGGGACGCGGCGGCGGCAACCGGCTATGGCTTTGTCACCGCCTGGGTCAACCGTGGCGGAGAGCCGCTGGACCGCCTGCCCTGGACCCCGGTGCACCGGCTGGAAGACCTGACCGGCATCCCGGCACTGGCGGGCCTGTGATGGCGAAATTCACCACGTCCGACGGGTTGTCCCTGCATTACACCGACGAAGGCGACGGCCTGCCGATCCTCTGCCTTGCGGGGCTCACCCGTACCGGTGCCGATTTCGACTATGTCGCCCCGCACCTGGCGGGCAACCGGCTGATCCGGCTGGATTATCGCGGGCGCGGGCAATCCGGTTTCGATCCCGACTGGCAGAATTACACCCTGCCCGTCGAATGCCGCGACGTGCTGGAACTGCTGGCGCATCTGGGGCTCGACAAGGTGGCAATCCTGGGCACCTCGCGCGGCGGGCTGAATGCCATGGGGCTGGCGGCGGGGGCAAAGGACCGCTTGCTGGGCGTGGCGCTGAACGACGTGGGCCCCTTCATCGACCCGGCGGGGCTGGATTTCATCATGGGTTACATCGGGCGCAACCCGGCAGCAAAAACCCATGCGGAAGCCGCCGCCGCCATGGCCCGCGCCTTTCCCGAATTCGAAGGGGTGCCCGAAAGCCGCTGGCTGGAAGAGGCGCAAAAACACTATGTGCAGGAGGCGGAGGGGCTGAAGATCACCTATGATCCGCAGATGCGCAAAGCGGTTGAGGCCGCGATGGGCCAGCCCGCGCCCGACCTCTGGCCTTTCTTCGATGCCATGGCGGGCCTGCCGCTGGCATGCATCCGGGGTGCCGCGTCAAACCTGCTGAGCGCCGAGACCTTGGCCGAAATGCAGAAACGCCGCCCCGACATGATCACCGCCGTGGTGCCGGGGCGCGGCCATGTACCCTTTCTGGATGAACCGGAGGCGATTGCCGCCCTGAAAGCATGGATAGGAAAACTGTCATGAACATCGAGATGATCCGCGCCGCTGCCCAGCGCCTGGAGGGCCAGGCGCGGCGCACCCCGCTGCTGTCATCGCCCTTTCTGGACGAGATCGCGGGCCGCCGCCTCTGGGTCAAACCGGAATGCCTGCAGCACACCGGCAGCTTCAAGTTTCGCGGCGCCTACAACGCGCTGGCGGCGATGGATGCGCAGGTGCGCAAGCGCGGGGTGATCGCCTTTTCCTCGGGCAACCACGCGCAGGGTGTGGCGCTGGCCGCGCGGATGCATGGCGTGCCCGCCGTCATCATCATGCCCGCCGACAGCCCCGCGCTGAAACTGGCGAACACCGCCGCCCTGGGGGCCGAGGTCATCACCTATGACCGCGCCACCGAGGACCGCGACGAGATCGGCGAAAGGCTCAGCGCGGAGCGTGGTCTGACGCTGGTCAAACCCTTCGACGAACCGCAGGTGATCGCGGGGCAAGGCACCTGCGGGCTTGAGATTGCACAGCAGGCGGCGGAACAGGGGATCGAGGCCGCCGATGTCATTGTCTGTTGCGGCGGCGGCGGCCTGACCAGCGGCATTGCACTGGCGCTGGAGGCCGATGCGCCGGGGCTGCGGGTGCGCCCGGCAGAACCTGCGGGGTTTGACGATGTGGCCCGTTCGCTGCAATCCGGCAGGATCGAACGCAACGCGCAGACCTCCGGCAACATCTGCGATGCCATCATCACCCCGCAACCGGGCAATATCACCTTCCCGATCATGAAACGGCTCTGCGGTCCCGGCCTTGTGGTGACCGAGGATGAGGCGCTGGCGGCCATGGGGCAGGCTTTCAACCGGCTCAAGCTGGTGGCGGAACCCGGTGCTGCGGTGGCACTGGCTGCCGCGCTATACCGCGCCGATCAGATCGCGGGGGAGGATGTGATTGTCACCATTTCCGGCGGCAATGTGGACCCCGCCATGTTTGCCCGGGCGCTCGCCACCCTATGACCGCTTTCACGATCGCCAGTTTCAACGTCAAGAACCTGATCGGGCCGGACAGGGAATATTACCGGTTCCAGTCCTACACGCCCGAGGAATACGCCTGGAAAGAGGATTGGCTGGCCGACCAGATCGCTGCGCTGAATGCCGATGTGATCGGCTTTCAGGAGATCTTTGAAGAGGACCCCCTGCGCGCCACCATCGCCCGCGCCGACCGTTACGGCATGGACAGCAATGCTGCCAGCCTGCCGGGCGCGGACAAGCGCTATCGCCACCGGGCGATTTTCGACCGGCTGGCTTACCGCGATTACGGCAATGCCGCGCTGGCCTTTGCGCCCAATGTGCATGACGGGGCGCCCGGCCAGCGCCGCCCCGGTGTGGCGGTGCTGTCGCGCCTGGGGTTTGCCGAAGAGCCGCAGATCATTCAGGTGCTGGACCGGCCCTTGCAGATCCCCTTTGCGACCTTCGGCGGCGACGAGGGCGGGTATTTCACCATCCACAAGCTCAGCCGCCCCATTCTGAAGGTGCGGGTGCCGGTGGCAGGGCGGGTCATCACGGTTTTCAACTGCCACCTGAAATCGAAACTGGGCGAATACATCCGTCCGGAAGGGGCCGAATTCGCGCCAGAGGCCGACCTGACGCAGTATGATCCCATTGGCCGCGCGCTGGGTACAGCCCGTGCCGCGATGCGCCGCATGGCCGAGGCCTGGGCGCTGCGCGGTGCCATCATTCAGGAGTTGCGCGCAGGCAACCCGGTGATCGTGCTGGGGGATTTCAACGATGGCGAACATGCCGTCAGCACCGAAATCATCACCGGTGAAGTCCCCTTCAGGAACTATGCCTGGATGTTGCGCCATGATGCACAGCATCGCGGCGACCGTTATACCGAAGCCGAAAGCGCACAGATCACCGAAGACATCGAAGCGCTGCGGCTGCATCCGGCGGAAAAGCTCTTTGTGCGCAAATCCCTGCGCGACATGGTCTTTACGGCGGCCTTCGGCGGCAATTACGAGAGTATTGACCAAATCATGCTGTCGCGGCATTTCCTGCCGGACTGGAAGGGGCATATCGGCGAAATGACCTATTTCAGCGTGTTGAACGACCATCTGACCGATGGCAGCCACCCCGAGGCGCCCTATAACAAACTGGCCTCGGATCATGGGCAGATCATGGCCACCATAGAATTGAACGGAGACCCCCGATGAAGATTTTCGATACTGGCGACGTGCGCCTGCATTACCGTGTGGACGGCCCCGAAGACGGCGCGCCGGTGGTCTTTGCCAATTCGCTGGGCACCGACATGCGGCTTTGGGATCCGATCCTGCCGATGCTGCCTGAAGGGTTGCGGATCATCCGCTATGACAAGCGCGGGCATGGGCTGTCTTCCTGCCCGCCTGCGCCCTATTCGATGGGTGCGCTGATCACGGATGTCGAACGGTTGCTGGATTTCCTCGGCGTCCGGCAATGCGTCTTTGTGGGCCTCTCCATTGGCGGGATGATCGGCCAGGGGCTGGCGACCAAGCGGCTGGACCTGGTCCGCGCCATGGTGCTGAGCAACACAGCCGCCAAGATCGGCAACCCGGATATGTGGGCCGAACGCATCGCCACCGTGGAGAAAGACGGCATCGAAAGCCTGGCCGATGCGGTGATGGAACGCTGGTTCGCCACCGATTTCCGCGCCCGGCCGGAACTTGAACTCTGGCGCAACATGCTGGTGCGCGGCGAGGATGCCGGATACGCGGGCTGTTGCGCCGCGATTTCCGGCAGCGATTTCTATACGCCCACCGCCTCCCTGCGCCTGCCGCTGCTGGGCATCGCAGGCTCCGAAGATGGCTCCACCCCACCCGATCTGGTTCGCGAAACCATTGAACTTGTACCCGGCTCGAAGTTCCACCTGATCCGCAAGGCAGGCCACCTGCCCTGCGTGGAACAGCCCCGGGAATACGCCGGCGTGCTCAATGATTTTCTGAAAGGGGTCGGACATGTCTGACACATCCACTCTGCCGGAGGGCCGGTTCTGATGGCGGCCTCGGTTTTCGATTCACCGCTTTTCGCGCAATTGTTCAACCCCGGCGAGACGGGTCGGCTGTTCACCGACAGCGCGGCGCTGCGCGCGATGCTGCTGGTCGAAGGGGCGCTGGCCAAGGTTCAGGGCGCGCAGGGTGTGATCCCCGAAATCTCCGCTGCCGCGATCCACCGCGCATCGCTGGAAATTGCCGTGGATCCGGGGGCGCTGGGAGCCAGCACCGGGCAGAACGGCGTGCCGGTGCCGGGCCTCGTGGCGGCCTTCAGGGCCGAGATGAACGCACCGGAACATGCGCAATACGTCCATTGGGGGGCCACCAGCCAGGACATCGTCGATACCGGGCTGATGCTGCGCCTGCGGCAGGCCCTGGCGCTGGCCGAAGCCGATCTGCGCCAGATCCTCAAGGCGCTGGGGCAGAAAGCGGCGGAACATGCGCATCAGCCGATGCCCGCCCGCACCTATGGTCAATACGCCACACCCACCACATGGGGCGCCGTGCTGGCCCAGTTCGGAACGCCGCTGCTGGACGCGCTGGCGGGGCTGGATCACCTGTGCAAGACCTCGCTCTGGGTGTCGCTCTCCGGCGCCTCCGGCACCGCCTCGGCACTGGGCCATGACGCGGCCGCGACACGCGCCGGTCTGGCAAAGGCCCTGGGCCTGCATGACCCGCAGCGGTCCTGGCACACCGACCGCACGCCGATCCTGCGCATCGCGGACTGGCAGGGTCAGGTCATGGCGGCGCTTGCGCATATGGGCCAGACCCTGATCGCCTTGTCGGGCAGCGACACGCAGGAAATCTCGCTCGGCTCGGGCGGGGCCTCCTCGACCATGCCGCAAAAGCAGAACCCGGTGGCCCCCTCGGCCATGGTGGCGCTGGGGCATCAGTTCACCGGCCTGCGCAGCAGCCTGCAATCCGCCGCCGCCCACCAGCACCAGCGTGACGGCGCCGCATGGTTCGCCGAATGGATGGCGGTGCCGCAGCTCACGCTGTCGCTGGCCGCCGCCCTCGGGCATGCCAGGGAATTGGCCGGCGGATTTGTCCCCCGCCCGGTCCGGATGCAATCCAACCTGGAAAGCGGGCTGGGCCTGATCCACGCCGAGGCCCTCAGCTTTGCCCTGGCCGAAATCATGCCACGCCCCGAAGCCCAGAAGATCACCAAGGCGCTTTGCCTCGACGCGCTGGACAAGCGCACCTCGCTAGAAACCCTGGCGCTCGCCGATTACCCCCAGCTTGACCGCGCGGTCTTTGCCCCCGGCTCCGGCACCGGCGACGCCAGCAGGCAGGCGGAACGCTTCGCCGCACGGACCCGGTCGCTCTGACGCGGATGCGGCCCGCCGTCGTCTTCATCATGCTGACCGTGATGATCGATGCCATCGGCATCGGTCTGATGGTCCCGGTGATGCCGGATCTGATCCGCGAAGTGCGCGGCGGCACATTGGGCGAAGCGGCGCTTTGGGGCGGTGTTCTGGCCACCAGCTTTGCGGTGATGCAGTTTCTCTGCGGCCCCGCGCTAGGCAGCCTTTCCGACCGCTTTGGCCGGCGGCCCGTCCTGCTGATATCGCTTCTGGTCATGGCAGCCGATTACGTGGTCATGGCGCTGGCGGGCAGCATCTGGCTGCTGCTGGCAGGCCGGATCGTCGGTGGCATCACCGCCGCCACCCAAAGCACCGCAACCGCCTATATGGCCGATGTTTCCGCCCCCGGCGTGCGCACCCGCAACTTTGGCCTGATCGGGGCCAGCTTTGGCGCAGGATTTGTGCTGGGGCCGCTGATCGGCGGCGTGCTGGCCGAATACGGCACCCGCGCGCCGTTCTGGGCCGCGGCGGGGCTTGCCAGCGGCAATGTCCTGCTGGGCTGGGTGGTGCTGCGTGAAACCGTCCGCCCGGAGAACCGCCGTGCCTTCGACTGGCGGCGCGCGAACCCGCTGGGCGTGGTGCGCCACTTGGGCCGCCTGCCCGGCCTGCGGCAATTGCTGCTGGTCTATTTCCTCTATCACGTGGCCTTTGCGGTCTATCCTTCGGTCTGGTCCTACTTCGGCCAGGAGCGTTTCGGCTGGACACCTGCCGTCATCGGCCTGTCACTGGGTGTCTTCGGCGCGGTGATGGCACTGGTGCAGGGCGGCGCGATCCGGCTGGCGCTGCGCTGGTTCGGGGAGCGCGGCACCGTCGTGCTGGGCCAGGTCTTTGCCATTGCCGCCTATGGCACGCTGGGGATCATCTCTTCCGGGCCGCTGGCACTGGCTCTGACGCCGCTGGCGGCACTTGCCGGGGTGATCCCGCCTGCCCTGCAGGGCATCATGTCACAACGGGTCGCCGCCGATGCCCAGGGCGAATTGCAGGGCGCGCTGACCTCTGCAGCCTCGCTGGCGATGATCCTCTCCCCCCTGGCCATGACCTGGACCTTTGCCACTTTCGCTCAGCGCGACACCGCGCATTATCTGCCCGGCGCGCCCTTCCTGGTGGCCATGTGCCTCTCTGTTGCCGCGCTCTTGCTGTTCATCCGTCCCGCTGTGCGAACCGACGCAGCGTAAAGCGACACTCGCCGCCGCTTCCACGGTTGCGCCGCACCGCGGTTCCGGGTCAGGCTGCCGCCCAGAGACCACGCCACTTGCCCCGGAAAGGATTTCACCCGTGCAAATGATCAAAGCCGCCGTCGCCCATGAATTCGGTGCTCCCCTCGTGATCGAAGAGGTGCAGCTGCGCGCGCCCGAGGGCAGCGAAGTCGAAGTGACGCTGGATGCGGTCGCGATCTGCCACTCCGACATTTCCTATGCCGAAGGGGCCTGGGGCGGCACATTGCCTGCGGTCTATGGCCACGAGGCGGCGGGCCGCGTATCGGCGGTGGGGGCCAATGTGCGGGGTCTTGAGGCGGGCGACAGTGTTGTCGTCACCCTGATCCGCGCCTGCGGCGCCTGCCCCAGCTGCGCCAGCGGCAGCCCGACGGTCTGCGAAACCCCCTATGACGGTGACAAGGGCCCGCTGAAGACGGCAGACGGCGGCACACTGCATCAGGCCATGGCCTCGGGCGCATTCGCCGAAAAGGTGGTGGTTGAACAATCCCAGGTGGTCAAGGTCAGCCCTGACATCCCCAAGGAAGCCGCCGCCCTGATCGCCTGCGGCGTGATCACCGGGGTTGGTGCCGTGGTCAACGCCGCAGGTCTGCGCGCCGGTCAGGACGTTGTGGTGATCGGCGCGGGCGGCGTGGGGCTGAACGCCATCCAGGGCGCACGCATCGCAGGCGCGCGGCGCATCGTCGCCGTGGACATGAGCGAAGAGAAACTGGCCGTGGCCAGGGAATTCGGTGCCACCGACGGCGTGCTGGCCAGCGGGCCCAAGCCCTGGCGCGCGGCGCAAAAGGCGATGGGACGCGGCGCTGACGCGGTCATCGTCACCGTGGGCGCGATCCCGGCCTATGACGCGGCACCGCGCTATCTGGCGGGCGGTGGCAAGGTGATCATGGTGGGCATGCCCCATTCCGGCGCAATGTCTTCTTACGAACCGGTGACCATGGCCTTCATGGGACAGGGCATGGTCGGCTCCAAGATGGGCGATGTGGTGATCCAGCGCGACATCCCCTGGATGGTGGACCTCTACCTGCAGGGGCGTCTGAAACTGGACGAGCTGATCTCGGGGCGCTGGTCGTTGGAGCAGATCAACGAGGCGATTGCCGATACCAAGGGTGGTGCCGCGCGGCGGAACGTGATCCTGTTCGACAGGTAACGCCCGGGGGGCCAGCCCCCCGAGGTACTTCGGACATAAAGAAGGATTGAAGGCATGAAGCTGGCCGATCTGGACATCATCGTGACCGCGCCCCCGGCCCCGGGCTGGGGCGGGCGCTACTGGATCCTGGTGAAGGTGACGACGGATACCGGCATCACCGGCTGGGGCGAATGCTATGCCGCCTCTGTGGGTCCGGAGGCCATGCGCGCGGTGATCAAGGATGTGTTCGAGCGTCACATGGCCGGAGAGAACCCCGAAAACATCGAGCTGATGTTCCGGCGGGTCTATTCCAGCGGTTTCACCCAGCGGCCCGACCTGACGGTCATGGGGGCCTTTTCGGGGCTGGAGATTGCCTGCTGGGACATCCTGGGCAAGGACCGCGACCGCCCCGTGCATGCGCTAATCGGCGGGCTGACGAACGAAAGGGTCCGCGCCTATACCTATCTCTATCCCCTGCCCCGGCACAGTCTGGCCGATTTCTGGACCTCACCCGGGATGGCGGGCGAAGCCGCCGCCGATTGTGTCGCGCGCGGCTATACGGCGGTAAAGTTCGACCCCGCCGGGCCCTATACCCTGCGCGGCGGCCATATGCCCGCAATGAGCGACATCAGCCAGTCCGTCGCCTTCTGCGCCGCGATCCGCGCGGCGGTGGGCGACAAGGCGGATCTGCTTTTCGGCACCCATGGCCAGTTCACCACCGCAGGCGCGATCCGGCTGGGCCAGGCCATCGCGCCCTATTCCCCGCTCTGGTACGAAGAACCGGTGCCGCCCGACAATGTCGCTCAGATGGCGCAGGTGGCCAGTGCCGTCGGCATTCCCATCGCCACGGGCGAAAGGCTGACGACAAAGGCCGAATTCGCGCCCGTCCTGCGGGCCGGGGCGGCGGCGATCCTGCAACCGGCACTGGGCCGGTCCGGCGGCATCTGGGAGACCAGGAAAATCGCCGCCATGGCAGAGGTCTATAACGCCCAGATGGCACCGCATCTCTATGCAGGGCCCGTGGAATGGGCGGCCAACATCCAGTTCGCCGTCTCCATCCCCAACCTGCTGATGGCCGAAACCATCGAAACCCCGTTCCATGACGCGTTGATCAAGGGCAGCATCAGGGTCGAAGACGGCTTCATCCCCGCGCCCACAACCGCTGGTCTGGGCATCGAGGTGGACGAGGAACTGGCCCGCGCCCATCCCTATACCGGCACCGGCCTGCACCTGGAAATGCAGGAAGCGCCCTGCGACTATGTGAATGGCAATAATTTCGAAGGGGGCGCACCCGCCCCGCGCGACCAAAGCGTCTGACGAATTACCTGAAGCATCAGAGATCACGTGACGCGTTGAAATCTCTGATTTCAGGCAGCGTTACGTGATTCAGGTTTTTCGCGTGACTCAACAGGATCAGAGTTCCGCTTCAGGCCCGGTTGGCTGCAAGGCGCCGACGGCCGCAAAATGCGCATGCCTGAGCGCCTCGGTATCACCGGCAGAGCTGCGCGGCGCGACCTGGCTGAGCACCTGAACCAACACACCATTCAGCGCGGCATAGCTGTGCAGCACGGTTGTCGCCTTCTTCGGCCCCGCAAGGCGGTAGGTCAAAGTGCCAAAAGGCGCGCCATTGATAGACCGGCTGTCCAGATCGACAAATTCGAAGTCCTGCCCGACGGCCCCGGCACGGGCATTGATCATCTCGATGATCCGCGCCTCGATCGCCTGCTGGGTGGCGGCAATCGTGCCGTCCTTTTCGGCCAGAACCTTGGAAATGAAGCCATCAGGATGCAGCCAATAGCTGATCCCCATGCTCTGCCCCTTGTCGATGCGCATGAAATCTTCGCCCGCGCAGAAGTTCAGCCCCGGCCCGGCGCGGCTGCATGCCGGATGGCCATCGGCCGCAAGGACCGGCTGGACACTAACGGAAAGAAGGCAGGCGACAAAAAATTTTCGAAACATGGGAACTCCTGTTGCGCTTTGCGCGTTGAGGCTAACCCGCGAGTGTTTTCAAAAGCAAAACACGTCTGCAATATTCCGTTCACAATCCGGTTTGTTGCCCAAATATGGTGCAAAAATGTCCCGGCGGCACTCTCCGTTGTTGTGAATCGTCAACAAAACAGCGCCCGGCGGGGCCGGAGGCTGCGCCATGCCAGCGGGCATGGGATCATTCTCTTTTTGGCAGGAAATATCCGGAGGGGGAGTTTGAGGGGGAGGAACGCCCCCTCAATCCGGTGCCTTGCAGCGTCCCGCCTTTGACCTGATGCACTCAGTATCGCCGATGTCCCGAGAGCGCGAAGCGCGGCAGGGTATCGACGATTCAAATTTAAGGCGGGGCGCTTTAAAAGAACGCCTGCAACCCGGTCTGCGCACGGCCCAGGATCAGGGCATGCACGTCATGGGTGCCCTCATAGGTGTTCACGGTCTCCAGGTTCATCATGTGACGGATCACCTGGAATTCGCCGGAAATGCCGTTGCCGCCGTGCATGTCACGGGCGTGGCGCGCGACTTCCAGCGCCTTGCCGCAGTTGTTGCGCTTGACGATGGAGACCATCTCGGGCGCCGCATTGGCCTGATCCATCAGACGGCCCACCTGCAGCGAGCCCTGCAGGCCCAGCGAGATTTCGGTCATCATGTCGGCCAGTTTCTTCTGGAACAATTGCGTCTGCGCCAAGGGCTTGCCGAACTGCTTGCGGTCCAGCCCGTATTGGCGTGCCGCGTGCCAGCAGAATTCCGCCGCCCCCATCGCACCCCAGGAAATGCCGTAACGCGCGCGGTTCAGGCAGCCGAACGGCCCCTTGAGCCCCTGCACATGCGGCAGCAGCGCCTCTTCGCTCACTTCCACCCCGTCCATGACGATCTCACCGGTGATCGAGGCGCGCAGCGACAGTTTGTTGCCGACCTTGGGCGCGCTCAGCCCCTTCATGCCCTTCTCAAGCACGAAGCCGCGGATCTTGCCATCGTGTTCATCGGATTTCGCCCAGACGACAAAGACATCGGCGATGGGCGCGTTGGAGATCCACATCTTGGAGCCGGTCAGCTTGTAGCCGGTGGCAGTCTTGACCGCGCGGGTCTTCATCCCGGCGGGGTCGGAACCGGCATCGGGCTCGGTCAGGCCGAAACAGCCGATCCATTCGCCGGTGCAGAGCTTGGGCAGGTATTTCTTGCGCTGCGCCTCTGACCCATAGGCATAGATCGGATACATCACCAGGCTGGCTTGCACGGACATCATCGACCGATAGCCGGAATCCACCCGTTCCACCTCACGCGCGACCAGCCCGTAAGAGACATAGCCGCTGCCCAACCCGCCGTATTCCTCGGGGATGGTGATGCCCAGCAGGCCCATGTCACCCATCTCGCGGAAGATCTCCGGATCGGTTTCCTCGTTGGCAAAGGCGTCAATGACGCGGGGCTGCAGTTTTTCCTGAGCATAGGCATGCGCGGAATCGCGGATCATCCGCTCGTCTTCGGTCAGCTGGCTGTCCAGCCGGAACGGATCGGTCCAGTCAAAGGTGCCCAGATCGGGGGCATCCTTGGCGCGCAGGATTGGGGCTTCGGCGTTCATGGCAATTCCTCCATTGGGGGGTGCGGTTGCGCGCAGTATTGCAAAAACGGCCCTGAATGACTATCGCTGCTTTGTCCTGCATATATGAGAAAAAGTCATAGATGATCGCCCCCCGCCGCTTCCTGCCGTCGATCTCTGCCCTGCTTGCCTTCGAGGCGGTGGCGCGGCTGGGCGCGGCCACCCGCGCGGCAGAGGAACTGTCCCTGACACAATCCGCGATCAGCCGGCAGCTCAAGACGCTGGAAGCGCAACTTGGCGTCGAACTGCTGACGCGGCAGGGCCGGCAGCTCGTCCTGACCGAAGCCGGACAAACCTATGTCCGCCACGTCCGTGACATCCTGAACCGTCTGGCGCAGGCCAGCGTGGCGGCGCGGACCAACCCCCTGGGCGGCGCGCTGAACCTTTCGATCCTGCCCGCATTCGGGATGCATTGGCTGGCCCCTCGCCTGCGCGATTTCGCCCGCAGCCACCCGGAAGTCACCGTGAACCTCTCCACCCGGCTGAAACCCTATGCGATCGAGGACAGCACCTTTGACGCAGCGATCCATTTCGGGCGCGAGGACTGGCCCGGCGTCAGCTACCTGCCGCTGATGCCCGAAACCGTGGTGCCCGTCTGCGCCCCCGACCTGATGCAGGCGCCGGTGCATGACGCGGCAGAGATGCTGAACCACCCCCTGCTGCACCTGGAGACGCGGCCAAGGGGCTGGGCGCGCTGGCTGGCCGCCCTGGGCGTTGACGCGGAGCCGCCCGCGGGCATGGTCTTTGATCAGTTTTCCACCATGGCGCAGGCGGCGATCCATGGGCTGGGCGTGGCGCTGCTGCCAACCTTCTTTGCCGACCCGTATCTGCGCGACGGGCAGTTGATCCTGGCCTCCGACCAGACCACCCAGAGCATCGGCAGCTACTATCTGGTCTGGCCCCGGGACCGCGACACCGGCGCGGCGCTTGGTTCTTTCATCACCTGGCTCGCGGCCCAGGCCGGACAGGCCGAGGATTAAAGCGCGCCGCCTTTACCCGAAACTTTCGTCATCACCGCTTGAAATCATGGATTTCAGGCGACCTCAGGCCATTCAGACTGGCGTCCAAACCATGGGCTTTACGCTTTACGCATTACGCATTACGCATTACGTTTTCGACTTTCGACTTTCGACTTTCGACTTTCGACTTTCGACATTTGCCGCCTGCTCCCTGCTCCCCTCACTTGCAGACATGTCATGCAAGACCTGTCATTTTTGACATGTCATGCATGACATGTCGTCCGTTGCGGAACGGCACGCAGAGGCGTTTCGCGTGACGCTCTATAGCGTCTCACGAAATACCTGAAACATCAGGCTTCACGTAACGCGTCAGCGTTGCGTGAGTCAGGCTTTGCGCAGGACGCTTCAGGAGCAGGACGCCGGTCAGGTTCTTGTCGCGCCCCGCCTTGAACCTGCATCGCCAATACCCTGCCGCGCTACGCGCGCTCGGGACATTGGCGATGTGATCTGCCTCGGGTCAAAAGTGGGACGCTGTAGTAGGGGCACAAAGCGGCAATTCGCCAAATTTATGCCGCATTTACCTTCTAAGCAAATTTATCCGTAACCGGGTGGGGCCGTTACAAGGAGCACTTCGATGCTTACATCATTCTGCAAAGGCGCCTGCGCAATTGCCGCTGCCAGCACGCTTTGGGCCGGTGCGGCCCAGGCCGACAACCAATCCGTGCTGATCGTGGAAGGGTCCTATTTCCCTTCGACCATCTACGCAAAGCCCGGTGACAACGTCATTTTCACCAACCAGAGCGGCCAGGTTCAACACCTCTCCGGCCCCGAGGATACATGGACATCCGGCCCGATCGGCGTGGATGCGACCTATCTCCTGAACCTGACCCATGCGACGCCCCTGACCTTCACCAACGGTGGAGAGGGCGAAGGCCTGATGGAAGGCGAGATTTCATATGATCCCGCCCCGCTGAACGACTGATATCAAGACCGACCCCGCAAAGGGCCGCCTGACAGCCACGCGGCCCTTTTTTGCGTTCAGATTTCTTCGATCAGTTCCGGCCCTTCGGCGCGATTGGAATTGACGGCACGGTCCACCCGATGCCAGGTCAGCAGATCATCGGCGGCGGGCACCATCAGGGTTGCCGCCCCCTTGCCCGCCTCGCCAAGCCAGAGCGGCCAGTCCGCCGCCTCGATGATGACCGGCATCCGGTGATGGATCGCCCCCATCGTATCATTTGCGGCGCAGGTCACCACCGCACATGTCCGCAGCCCCTCATCAGTCTCCGCGCGCCAGTCCTGCCAGATCGCGGCCAGGGCCAGGGGCGCCCCGTCGCGCCGGGTGATGTACCAGGGGTCACGCCCCCCTTCTGCATCCTTGGTCCATTCATAGAACCCTGACGCCACGACAAGCCCCCGCCGTTCCCGCGCCGCCGCGCCAAAGGCCGGCTTTTCGGCAATCGTCTCTGCCCGGGCGTTGATCAGCAAGGGGCCATCGCCCGGTTTCTTGTACCATCGGGGGATGAACCCCCAGCGCATCGCGCCCAGCCGTCGCGGCCCATCGCCGCTGCCGGTGACAATATGGACCTGGTTCGTCGGGCAGACATTATACTGCGGCACCTTCGGCAGGTTGTTGGCCGGCGTCGCCGCAAAAAGCCGTACCATGGCATCATGGGGCAAGGTCACTGCAATCCGTCCGCACATCTGCTGTCCTTTCCGGCCGTCACCGGCCTTGAGCCTGTCCTGCGCCCCGAAGACCTGCAAAAGCGGCGGTGCCCGGATAATCGCAGACCCCACCTGTAAAAGGCGGCGCATATCTGGCAAGCTTCGGGCAATTGGCCATAGGATATCAAGTGATGATCAGACAATTCCTGCCCGTCAGCGCGCTTCTGCTTGGCTCCGCCTTCCTGCTCTTTGCAGGCGGAATCAACGGGTTGATCCTGCCCGTGCGCGGCACGATCGAAGGGTTCTCGGCCATTTCGCTGGGGCTGTTGGGCACCGGCTGGGCCGTGGGATATGTCTCGGGCTGCATCATGACGCCGCCGCTGGTGGCGCGGGTGGGCCACATCCGGGCCTTTGGCGCGATGGCCGCGATTGCGGCGATTTCCATGCTGGCCAGCGCCATCCAGATCACCCCCTGGGCCTGGATCGTGCTGCGCGGCGTCTGTGGCTTCTGCTTTGCCGGGGCCGCGATGATCGTGGAAAGCTGGCTGAGCGAGCAATCCACCCCGGACACCCGTGGCCGCATCTTCGGGGTCTACACAATGGTCAACCTCGCGGCGAGCACGGCAGGATCGCTGATGCTGACGGTGGGGGACCCCTCGGGCTTCCTGTTCTTTGCCCTGGCGGCGATCTTCTATTGCATGGCGCTGGTGCCGACCGCGCTCAGCTCCTCCTCCTCCCCCGCGCCGCTGGTCACCGTAAAGCTCAACCTCGCGGCGCTGTGGCGCAATTCGCCCGTCGCGGTCTTTGCGGTCTTCTGGGTCGGTGTCTCCAACGCCGCCTTCGGCACGCTGGCGGCGGTCTATGCGCAGAACGTGGGGCTGGTCCTGGCGGCGGTATCCTTTTTCATCTCGATCCCGATCCTGGCGGGGGCCATCATCCAGATGCCCGTGGGGCTGATGTCCGACAGGATGGACCGCCGCAAGGTGCTGGTCGGCGTGGCGGCGCTGGCGCTGGTGGCCGACCTTGGGTTTATCCTGCTGGCCCCCCAGGGGCGGATGATGAACCTGACATTGGCCGCGCTGCTGGGCGGCTCGATCTATGCGATGTATCCGGTGATCGTGGCCCATGCCAATGACCACGCCGAACCCGGCACAGCGATCCAGATCTCGGGCGGGCTGCTGCTGACCTTCGGCATCGGGTCGATCATCGGGCCAACGGTGGCAGGCCTTGCCATGGCAGAAGTGGGCATTCGTGCGCTTTTCCTGATCACAGCTGTGTCGCATGGGATGGTCATCCTCTACACGCTCTGGCGGATCAGCAAACGGGAGGCCGTGGCAGAGGCGGACAAGACCAGTTTCCAGCCGATCAATGCCGGCCGCACCTCCAGTCTGCAAACCGTCGAGCCGCACCAGCAGCCGACAGCGGCAGCGCAGGGGGCTAAATGATCAGCCCAGGCGGTCGGCGGCAGGCGATTTTTTCAAAAAAATCGGTCCGGACTTTTCGAAAAGTCCGGCGCCCGGAACGATAGAAAAAGGCGCGCCCCTTGCGGATCGCGCCTTTTCAACCTTGACGAAAGCGGCCTTACTTTACCGTGATGCGCCCGTCGGTATAGGGCTTGTAGGGCGCATTGGCCGCCAGGTAGTCGGCGGTCACATCGGCCAGGTCGGGGCCGAAGTCATAGGCGTTCATCGCCGACTTGAACATGTCATAGCCGTCGCCACCATTGCGCACATAGTTGTTGGAGACCATGCCATAGGTCTTGCCCATGTCCAGTGGTTCCCCCCCGACCATCACGTCGCTGACCCGGCTGCCCGGCTCGGCACTGGCATCAAAGGCAAAGGTGATGCCCGCAACCTGCGGGAAACGGCCCGCGCCTTCCTCGACCTGGCTGACACCGTTTTCCAGCGCGGCCAGCAGCGTTTCGCCGGTCACCTGAAATGTCGAAAGCGTGTTTTGGAACGGCAGCACCGTCAGCACCTCGCCCATGGTGACCTCGCCCGCGTCGATGGAGGCACGCAGCCCGCCCGAGTTCGAGATCGCCACGTCGATGCCCTGGTCCTTGACCCGCGCAAGCATGGCGTCGGAGACGAGGTTGCCCATGGAGCATTCCTGCGCCCGGCAGACATCGCGGTTGCCGTCGATCATGTCGGAGGTTTCGGCCACGACCTTGTTGCGGATCTCCTCCAGTGGCGCGGCCGCTTCGCTGATGCGCGCGACAGTGCCCTCGTCCTCGGTCACCGCGGCATCCATGATCAGCGGCTCGCCGCTGGCCTCGGTCACGTTGCCTTCATCGTCAAAAGTCACGTTCAGCTCGCCCAGGAACTTGCCATAGGCATAGGCCTGCACAATGGCGGTATTGCCCACCATGGTCGGATAGGGCCCCTCGGCACGGTCATTGGTGTTGCTCAGCAGCGTGTTGGAATGGCCGCCGACAATCACGTCCACACCGGTGGTTTCAGCGGCAACGCGCTGGTCCACGCCGTAGCCGGAGTGTGACAGTACGATGATCTTGTTCACGCCCTCGGCGGTCAGCTTGTCCACCTCGCCCTGCACCGCAGCAACGGGGTCGGAAAAGGTGACGTTCTCACCGGGGCTTGCCAGCTCATCCGTATCTTCCGGCGTCAGCCCGATCAGGCCCAGCTTTTCACCACCCCTTTCGATGATTGTGGATTTCGGCAGCTTGCCCGCAAGCAGCGGCTCTGCCGAGACATCGGCGTTGGACATCAGGATCGGAAAGTCGATCGTGTCCATGAAGCCTTTCAGAACCTCCGGCCCGTCGTCGAATTCGTGGTTGCCCACGGTCATCGCGTCATAGCCCATCTTGTTCATCATCTCGGCCGCCAGCGCGCCCTTGTAATAGGTATAGAACAGCGTCCCCTGAAACTGGTCGCCGCCATCCACCAGGATCGCGTTGTTGGACCGCGCACGGGCCTCGGTGATCGCTGTCATCAGCCGGGCGGAACCGCCAAAGCAGTCGCCAGCTGTATTGTCTTCGGCACCACAGGGCCCGTCATATTTGCTGATCGGCTCGAACCGCGCGTGAAAGTCATTGGTATGAAGAATGGTAAGCTGATAGTCGGCGGCAGCCGCACCGGCCGTCAGGCCCAGCGCTGCAACGCTTGTCAAGAATCGTTTCATTGCTTTTCCCCAGTTGGAACAGATGGCAGCATGGTGGCCTGCGCCCTTGCGACTGTCAAAGCGCTTGTGCGCGGCATGCCGTTGGGTCAAGCGCTGCGGGCGGCAATGCCCTGCTCTGTTCCCGATGAAGAGCGGGCTTCGGGGTCTGGACCGGATATTTTGGCAAAAAGAAGAGAAAACCGGACTTCTTTATGCCCCAAATAGTCAAATCCGACGGCCGGGGCACATCCAGGTGGTTGCGAGGGTCCGACCCGGCTTGACCCGCGCTAACTGCCGGGGCATGACTGCCTCATGTTGATTTTCAAGATATTTCTGGCCGACCAATGGACCACATTGCGCCAGGCCGGCAGCACCGATGGTGCGCCCATCGACATCGCCGATGGCTATGTGCATTTCTCGACCGCCGCACAGGTCGAAGAGACCGCAGCGAAGTATTTCGCCGGGGCCGAAGGGCTGATGCTGGTCGCCGTGGATGCGACAGCCGCAGGTGAAGCGCTGAAATGGGAACCCTCGCGCGGCGGGGCGCTGTTTCCGCATCTCTACCGCCGCATGACCATGGAAGATGTGGTCTGGGCGCAGCCGCTGCCGATCCTCGACGGGCGCCACCAGTTTCCCGCAGGTCTGGAGGAAGCCGGCCAATGAGCGGTTTCATCGATCCGGACCGCGCCCAGTTCGATGCCTTCAAGGCGCTGGACCGCGATGCGCCGCTCAACATGCTCAACCTCGTGGCCTTCAACGATCTGGCGAATTACCCCGGCGATCACGAGCTGGCCCGGGACGGGCTGACCGGGGCGCAGGCCTATGCGCTATACGGCAGGCATTCGGCCCCGGTTCTGGCGCGGGTCGGCGGCAGCATCCTCTGGCGCGGTCAGTTCGACATGACCCTCATCGGCCCCCAGGATGAAAACTGGGATGCGATGTTCATCGCGGCCTACCCCAATGCCCATGCCTTTCTGGCGATGGTCTCGGACCCCGAATATCAGCGCGCGGTCATCCACCGGCAGGCCGCTGTCCGCAGTTCGCGGCTGATCCGCAGCACCCCGCTTGCCACCCGGGATGGCTTTGCATGATGTCGCTGATCGAGCGTCTGGGGCTCGGCGCGCTGCATCGGCTTGACCCGGAAGTGGCCCATGGGCTTGCCCTGCGGGCCCTGCGCTGCAACCTGGCCCCCAGCCCCGGCCCGGTCACCACGCCACGGCTGCAAACCACCCTTGCCGACATGTACCTGCCCAACCCTGTCGGGCTGGCGGCAGGCTTCGACAAGAACGGCACCGCCGTCGCCCCGCTGTCACGCGCCGGGTTCGGCTTTATCGAAATCGGAGCCGCCACCCCCCTGCCGCAGCCGGGCAACCCGCGCCCCCGCCTGTTCCGGCTGAGCGAGGACGCCGCCGCCATCAACCGCTTCGGCTTCAACAACGAAGGCGCCGATGCCATCTGTGGCAGGCTCGCGCGGCGCGGCGCTGGCATTCCGGTTGGCCTGAACCTCGGCGCGAACAAGACCAGCACGGACCGCGCGGATGATTTTGCCCGGGTCATGATCGCGGCCCGCAACCATGTCGATTTTGCCACCGTCAACGTCTCCTCTCCCAATACCGAAAAGCTGCGCGACCTGCAGGGCAAGGCCGCGCTTGCGGCCCTTCTGGACGGGGTGATGGAGGTGCGCGGCGCGACACCTGTCTTCCTCAAGATCGCGCCGGACCTGTCAGAGGCGGAAATCGCCGATGTGGCCGAGGTGGCAAATGCCGCGGGCATCTCGGCGATCATCGCAACCAACACCACACTGGGCCGCGACGGGTTGCGCTCGGCCCATGCGCAGCAGGCGGGCGGCCTGTCGGGCGCGCCGCTGTTCGAAAAATCGACCCGGGTGCTGGCGCGGCTCTCCACCCTTACCGATATCCCTCTGATCGGGGTCGGTGGTGTCAGCTCGGCCGAACAGGCCTATGCCAAGATCTGTGCAGGTGCCAGCGCGGTGCAGCTTTATACCGCCCTGGTCTACGGCGGCATTGGCCTGGTCGGCGAAATCACCCGCGGCCTCGACGCCCTGCTGGCCCGGGACGGGTTTGACCAGGTGGCCGATGCCGTCGGCAGCCGCAAAGGAGACTGGCTATGATCACCATCTGGCACAACCCGCGCTGCTCCAAATCCCGCCAGACCCTGGCGCTGATCGAGCAAAGCGGCGCCGAGGTCACCATCCGTCGCTACCTTGAGGACGCACCGACCGAGGCCGAGATCGACGCGGCCCGCAGGGCGCTGGGGCTGCCTTCCCTGCGCGACATGCTGCGCAAGGGCGAGAAGGCCTGCAAGGCGCTTGGCCTGAACAGCGAGACGCCGGAAGCGGCGCTGCTGTCGGCCATGGCGCTGAACCCGGTCCTGATCGAGCGGCCCATCGTATTTGCAGGCAACCGCGCGGTGATCGGTCGCCCGCCCGAGACCGTGCAGGACCTGCTCTGACGCGCGCCGCGGAAATTTGCAAAATTCCGGCGGCGATTTTTTCAAAAATCGCCTAGCCCGCTGCCCGTTCAAGCGCGGGATAGCGCAGCCCAAGGGTCACGGCCCGCGCCACGAAGGCAATCAGCATCGCCGCCCAGAGACCGTGATTGCCGATGGCAGGCAGCAGCAGGGCCACCGCCCCCACGTAGATGCCGAAACTGATCGCCATCATGTTGCGCATGTCCCGCGACCGCGTGGCCCCGATAAAGACCCCGTCCAGCATGAAGGCTCCGCAGGCGATCAGGGGCAGGACAACGACATAGGGCAAAAAGACCCGCGCCATCTGCTGCACCTCCGGTGCCTTGACCATCAGGTCGATGATCTGCGGCCCGGCCAGCGCAAAAACCACCATGACCAGCGCCGACGTGGCAAAGGCCCAGCCCATGCTCAGCATCGCACTGCGGCGCAGGACATCGCGCTGCCGCGCGCCCATGGCCTTGCCCACCAAAGCCTCTGCCGAAAAGGCGAAACCATCCAGCCCGTAAGAGGTGATCATCAGGAAATGCAGCAGCACCTGATTGGCCGCCAGGGTCACATCGCCCAACCCGGCCCCAAGAAACATGAATGAGACAAACATCGCCTCCAGCAGCAGCGACCGGATCAGGATATCGGTGTTCAGCCGCACCATCTGAACCCATTTCAGCCGGTTGAAAACCTGCAGCCAGTTGCGCCAGCCCGGCCCCCGGAAGGCCGCGCGGCAGAACCACAGGCCAAGCATCGCCCCGGTCCATTCCGCGATGAAAGTGGCAAGGGCCACGCCCGGCACCCCCCATTCCAGCCCCAGCACGAACCACAGGTCCAGACCGATGTTCAGCCCGTTCATCACCAGCTGGATCACCAGCACCGCCCGTGTGCGCTCCTGCGCGATCAGCCATCCGGTGATGGCATAAAGCGCGATGGCCGCCGGGGCCGACCAGATGCGGATGGCCATATAGGACCGCGCGAGGCCCTCGACCTCCTCGGTGCCCGGAGAGATAAGGAAGGCCGCCCAGAACAGCGGCAGCTGCAGGGCCACCACAATCAGACCGGCCCCGAGGCCCACCAGCAACCCGCGCGTCAGCAGGGCGGCCACCTCGGCCTCGTCACCGTTGCCGGTTGCCTGCGCGGTCAATCCGGTGGTCCCCATGCGCAGGAACCCGAAGACCCAGTAAAAGGCGGAAAGGATGATCGCCCCCAGCCCCACCGCCCCCACCGGCGCGGCCAGCCCGATCTGGCCCACCACCCCGGTATCCACCGCCCCCAGCAGGGGCACGGTGGCATTGGAGATGACGATGGGCAGCGCGATGTTCAGCACGCGCCGATGTGTGACCACATCGCGGGGCGCCAGCGCGCCTGCCTTGATCGCGCGCACCTCGCCGTCGGAAATCGGCTCTGTCACGTCACCCCTTGCGCTGCGGCATCACGAAATGGCCTGTCGCCTGGGCGAACATCCGTTCCCGGTTGTCCTGCCAGCCCTCGACGTGGACACTGGCATAGCGCCGCCCCGAGCGGTTGATCCGGGCGCGGGCATAGGCGTCGCGCGGCAGGCCGGAGCGCAGGTAGTCGACGGTGAAATCAATGGTCTTGGGCAGGCGCGGCAGATGCACATGGCTCAGGTCGCTGACATCCAGCGCGCCGCTTTCCATATCCTCCCAGATAAAGGCCCAGCTCAGCGTGATGATCGCCGTGACCTCCAGAAACGCCGCTGTCGCGCCGCCATGCAGCGCGGGCAGGATCGGATTGCCGATCAGATCGTCCTTGTAGGGCATGATCCCCGTCAGCTCATCGCCCCGGCGTTCAAAGGTGATGCCCATGAACTGCACATAGGGCACCCCCTCGACCAGGGCGCGCAAGACGGCATCGCGGCGCTGTTTGACGATCTGTACCGGTTCAGGTGCGGAACGCCGGGTCATTTGCGCCCCTCCACCGTGAAGGTCCCGGTGGCCATGGCCACGGGCGTCGCGCGGTTCTCGTCATGGGCGGTGGCCCGCACAAAGGCCACGGAGCGGGTGACATGGTAACAGGTGGCTTCGGTGGTGATCGTCTGCCCGGGCGTGGCGGCCCGCAGGTATTCGATGCGCAGATCAATGGTTGCAGTGCCCGCCGGGTTGCTGGGATGGCTCATCACCGCAGCACCGCAGGCGGTATCCATCAGCGCCGACACGGCGCCGCCGTGCACAACGCCTGTCTTGGGGTCACCGATCAGCCTCTCGGCATAGGGCATGGAAATGATCGCGGTCCCCATTTCCAGAGATTGCAGTTCCATCCCGAGCGCGCGCGCATGCGGCAGGGCGCGGATGAACTGGTTGGCTTGTTTCAATTTGTCCGTCATCGGCCCCTCTTTCGGGCACCGTTATCGGCTGGTGACACGCAAAGGACAAGACCACCTGTTGCGCTTGCCACGGCATCATCCTAGCTTGCGCTGCGGGAGATTGATGATGGCCGAAGAAAGACTGACCTTCAAACAGATGTGTGCACGGTTCGACGTCACACCGCGCACGCTGCGTTACTATGAATACATCGAACTGCTGCAGCCGGAACGCGAAGGGCGGTCACGCTTTTACAGCCCCAGAGAATGCGCACGGATGAAGCTGATCCTGCGCGGTCGCAAGTTCGGCTTTTCCCTTGAGGGCATCCGGCAGTGGCTGCTGATTTACGAAAAGGAAGGAACCGAGGCGCAGATGCGCGCCTGGGTGACGGCCTCGGAGCGGCAGCTCAAGGAACTGGCAGAGCAGCGCGCGCAACTGGATGAGGCCATGGCCGAATTGCAGCGCCTGCACGATGACACCGTCGGAGAGCTGGAAAAGCGAAGCGCTTAGGCTCTGGACCCGATAATCAAAGGTTTTCGACCCCTTGATCCGCGGCTCTATCCCCGCCGGATCAGATTTTGACCCCTTCATCCTGCAGGCGGTCGGCGGGCGCGATGACTTTTGCGATTCGGTCCATTTCTGCGGCGATCACGATCAATTCCGACACCAGCCCGCTGGATTGGGATGACGCCAGGTCGTACGCCGCGTCTTCTACCAGCTTGGCCGCTTCCAACAGACGTTCACGGGGATCACATGTGGGAAGGGATTTCGCGGAATCGTTCATCTAGGAGCCTTTCGCAGTATATGCTGCATGTGCAGCATAGCGCATGGACGGGTCAGATAGCCGTGGCAAACGCGGTGGTCACGTCACGCGAATGCGCTACACGATATCAAGATCTTTAATTTGCAAAAGTCCCGATCCGAGCCCTTTGATGGCTGCGGTCGTGCGATCGTTAACATCCAATTTGTCAAATAGTCTGCGGCCTATGGTGTCAACCGTATGCCTTGAAATACCCAGAATTTCGGCAATCACGCTGTTGCTTTTGCCGCGAGCCATCCAGCGCAGGATTTCCAACTCCCTGGGGGAAAGATCGATGTTGCGCAGCGTGTCCTCTATCAGTTCGCAGAACCGAAGATGTGCAATCTGTGCCACGCATTGCATCTCGAAGGTGTTTTCGGGCCGGACCGTGACAACCGATTTTCCAAACCCGAGTCCGAAATAGGCGTTGCGCCCCTTCGGACCAAACACCGGAATCGCGATCCCGTCGCCAAAGTCGGATGCCTTCCGCCGGCGTATGAAATCTGCTTCCTGCTCAGTCAGATCGGCTAGTTTCTCGATCTCGGACCACAGGAACGGCCGGGACAATCTGGCCGCAAGTCCGGGGATCGGGTCAATGACCCGCAGATTCGAGTCGATGTATTCGCAAATCCATTCTTCGGGGAATCCAACCTCGACAAAGCCCGATCGCCCCCCCGGAAGGTCCTCGGCGTTGTCCAGATGATAGCTGACCATCTCTATGTCATAATCATGGAAAAACGCGACAATGGTCCGCCAGAGACTCGCGGCATCCGATGCAGCCGCGCAATCCTTTACGAAACTCCTGACCGTTGTCTGGGACATAGATCCTCGCGATCCTCGCGCTATTCTACAAGATTTTGCGACATAAGTAGATTGAAAACTGTCGTCAAACCCCAATCCAACAGGGGCAAAGGCAGTTGCCCGGCATAGCAGCGGCTTGCCGCCTGCCCGGAAACGAAAGTGACGTGACGTATGACTTACGTAAACGTCAACCGCTGTTGTAAGAGACTTTCTGTATCCCCAGATCAAAATCAACGTGATGGTTTTCTGATGAGAGCAGAGATGATGACAACAGATACGCTGACCATTCGCCAGATGTGCGACACCTATGATGTCACCCCGCGCACCCTGCGTTTTTACGAGGCCAAGGAACTGCTTTTCCCGATCCGGGAAGGCCAGAAGCGCCTGTTCACCAAGCGGGACCGCGCCCGGCTGAAGCTGATCCTGCGCGGCAAGCGCTTCGGCTTTTCGCTGGAGGAAATCCGCCAGTTGCTGGACCTCTATCACATGGGCGACCAGCAGCAGACCCAGATCGCGCGGACCTATGAGATCGCGCGCGCCCGGCTCGCCGACATGGAAGCGCAGCGCGATGAGCTGAACGAGGCCATCGACGACCTGAAAGATCAGTTGAAATGGGGGGAAAAGATGATTGCCTCCATGACCCAATCCCGCAAGGCCGCCGAATAGGCGCCCTGCCCCACCGACACGCGTTTTAGGGAGAAACCCATGCCAAGCTACACCCCCCCCGTCAAAGACCTGCAATTCGTCCTGCATGATGTGCTGAACGTGACCGGCAGCAGCACCCCCGGCTATGATGAGCTGGAAGCCGATTTCACCTCTGCCATCCTCGAAGAAGCGGGCAAGCTGACCTCCGGCGTTCTGGCCCCGCTGAACGTGGTGGGCGACAAGGAAGGCTGCCGGCTGGAAAACGGCGTCGTCTATACGCCCAAGGGCTTCAGGGAAGCCTTCGAGCAGGTCAAGGAAGGCGGCTGGCCGGGTCTGGACATGCCGGAACAATACGGCGGCCAGAACATGCCCTATGTCGTGGGCACTGCGGTGGGCGAGATGTTCTCCTCCGCGAACCAGGCTTTCACCATGTATCAGGGTCTGACCCATGGGGCCGCCTCTGCCATTCTGGCGCATGGCACGGACGCGCAGAAAGACACCTATCTGCCGAAAATGGTCGCCTGCGACTGGACCGGCACCATGAACCTGACCGAACCGCATTGCGGCACCGATCTGGGCCTGATGCGCACCAAGGCGGCCCCACAGGACGATGGTTCCTACAAGATCACCGGGCAGAAGATTTTCATCTCCTCCGGTGAACACGACATGGCCGAGAACATCATCCACCTGGTGCTGGCCAAGATCGAAGGCGGCCCGGAAGGCATCAAAGGCGTGTCGCTTTTCATCGTGCCGAAGTTCATGGTGAACGAGGACGGCAGCCTGGGCGAACGCAACGGCGTCGCCGTCGGCTCCATCGAGGAAAAGATGGGCATCCACGGCAATTCCACCTGCGTGATGAACTATGACGGCGCCACCGGCTTCCTGCTGGGCGAGGAACACAAGGGCATGCGCGCCATGTTCACCATGATGAACGAAGCCCGCGTGGGCGTGGGCATGCAGGGTCTGGCACAGGCCGAAGTCGCCTATCAGAACGCCCTGGAATACGCCAAGGACCGCCTGCAGGGCCGCGCGGTGACGGGGGCGGAAGCCCCCGACAAACCGGCCGATCCGCTGATCGTGCATCCCGACATCCGCCGCAGCCTGATGGATCAGAAAAGCTTTGCCGAGGGCGCGCGCGCCTTCATCCTCTGGGGCGCCACAATGATCGACGCGGCGCACCGCGCGGGCGACAAGGACGCGGACGGCCTCGTGTCGCTGCTGACGCCGGTGATCAAGGGCTTCCTGACCGATCAGGGTTACGACATGACCGTGAAGGCACAGCAAATCTACGGCGGGCATGGCTATATCGAGGAATGGGGCATGTCCCAGTTCACCCGCGATGCGCGGATCGCGATGATCTATGAGGGGGCAAACGGCGTTCAGGCGCTTGACCTCGTGGGCCGCAAGCTGGCGCAGGACGGTGGCAAGCATGTGATGGCCTTCTTCGACATGGTGAAAGGTTTCATCAAGGAGAACGCCGGTCAGGACGCCGAATATGATGCGGCCTTCCTCGATCCGCTCAAGGCCGCCAGCAAGGACCTGCAACAGGCGGGCATGTACTTCATGCAGAACGGCATGAAGAACCCCAACAACGCGCTCGCGGGCTCCAATGACTTCATGCACATGTTCGGGCATGTCTGCCTCGGGCTGATGTGGGCGAAAATGGGCTTGGCGGCCAAGAAGGCGCTTGCGGAAGGCAAGGGTGACGCTTCATTCTACGAGACGAAACTGGCCACCGGGCGCTACTACATGGCGCGGCAACTGCCTGCCACGGCGCTGCACCTGACCCGCATCCAGTCCGGCGCGGATACAGTGATGGCACTGGAGGCCGCGAACTTCTGAACCCCGGTTTCGCCGCGAAACCTTGATTATTAACAAGAGGTTAAGATGCCGAAACGCTTCCGCCTGACCCGCCGCTTTCCCGTCGCCATGACGGAGGACGGGTACAGGCGGCTGAAGAAATTCAGCAGCGAGGCGGGCCTTGACGAGGGCGAGGCGCTTTCATTCCTGTTCGAGAACTTCGGCAGCGTGATCAACGAGGAGAACCTGATCGCGCGGCTGAGGCTCTTCAACGCCGAACTTGACGACCGCAAGCGCTGAGCCGACAAGACATACCTGGGGAGGGATCATGAACGACATGAGCACGACATCATCCAGCTGGATGACGGACGAACACAGAATGATCGCCGATATGGCCGCGTCCTTCATCACCACCGAATGGGCTCCGAAGTTCGGGAAATGGCGCAAGCAGGGCGAGATGGACCGCGAGACCTGGGCGCAGGCGGGTGAGTTGGGCCTGCTCTGCCCCTCCATCCCCGAGGAATACGGCGGCGCGGGGGGCGATTTCGGCCATGAGGCGGCGATCCTGATCGAAAGCGCCCGGGCCAATCTGGCAAGCTGGGGCAATGGCATCCACTCCGGCATCGTGGCGCATTACATCCTGGCTTACGGCACCGAAGAACAAAAGAAACGCTGGCTGCCCAGGATGGTCTCGGGCGAGATGGTGGGCGCGCTGGCAATGACCGAACCCTCCGCCGGATCCGACGTGCAGCGGATCAAGACCAAGGCGATCCGGGACGGCAACGCCTATCGGCTGTCGGGGCAAAAGACCTTCATCACCAATGGCCAGCATGCCAATCTGATCATCGTCGCGGCCAAGACGGACCCCAGGGAAGGCTCAAAAGGGGTTTCGCTGGTGGTGCTTGAAACCGAGGGCGCAGCGGGTTTCCAGCGTGGTCGCAACCTGGAAAAGATCGGCAAACATGCCTCGGATACCTCCGAACTCTTCTTCGACAACGTGGAAATCCCGCCGGAAAACATCCTGGGCCAGGAAGAGGGCAAGGGCTTTTACCAGATGATGCAGCAGCTTCCGCAGGAACGGCTGATCATCGGCTGCGAGGCTGTGGGGTCGATGGAGGGTGCCGTCGATCTGACGATCAGATATTGCAAGGAGCGCGAAGCCTTTGGCGGGCCGCTGACCCAGTTCCAGAACACCCGCTTCAAACTGGCGGAATGCAAGACCAAGGCCGCCGTGGGGCGGGCCTTTCTTGACACCTGCATCGCGGAGCACCTGCGTGGCGAGCTGACCGTGGACCGCGCGGCGATGGCGAAATACTGGCTGACCGACACCCAGGGCGAGGTGCTGGACGAATGCCTGCAACTGCATGGCGGCTATGGCTTCATGCAGGAATACGCAATTGGCGAAATGTGGACCGACGCCCGCATCCAGCGCATCTATGGCGGCACCAACGAGATCATGAAGGAGCTGATCGCGCGGTCGCTCTGACGCGCGGGCACCTGCTCTTTTTGGTCATAAATATTCCCACGGGGGTCCGGGGGTGTGAAACCCCCGGTCCGGCCCCAGATACAGGAGAGACAGCAGATGACGATCAAACTCCATTGCTTTGGCGAATCGGGCCACAGCTACAAGGCGGCGCTGGCGCTGGAACTGTCCGGCCTCGACTGGGAACCGGTCAAGGTGGACTTCTTTGGCGGCCAGGGCCGCTCGCCCGAATTCCGCAATGATCTCAACATTATGGGTGAGGCGCCGGTGATGATCGACGGCGATGTCCGGCTGACCCAATCCGGCGTGATCCAGGATTACATCTCCGAGAAAACCGGCAAGTTCGGCGGCCGCGACGCGGCAGAACGGCGCGAGATCCTGCGCTGGGTGCTGTGGGACAACCACAAGCTCAGCTCGCAGGCCGGGATGACCCGGTTCCTGATGAACTTCCTGCCCGAGGACAAGCGCCCGGCAGACGTCATCGGTTTCATGCTTGGCCGTCTCAAGGCTGCCTATGCGGTGCTTGACGCACATCTGGCGGGCCGCGACTGGATCGTGGGCGACGGCGTGACCAATGCCGACCTGACCTGCTGCGGCTACCTCTATTACCCCGAGCCCTTCGGCTTTGACCGCTCGGCCTGGCCCAACATCGACGCGTGGCTGACGCGTCTGTCCGAACAACCGGGCTGGAAAGCCCCCTACGACCTGATGCCCGGCAGCCCCGCTGACCGCGCCTGAGAAAGGAAGATACCACCATGACCGAAGCCTATATCTATGACGCACTGCGCACCCCCCGTGGCAAGGGCCGCAAGGACGGCGCGCTGCATGAGGTCACGGCGCTGCGCCTGTCCTCCCAGACGCTGAACGCCGTCAAGGAGCGCAACAACCTCGATGGCCATGCCGTTGAGGACGTGATCTGGGGCAATGTGACCCAGGTGATGGAACAGGGCGGCTGTCTGGCACGCTCTGCCGTGCTGGCATCCGATCTGGATGAGCGTATTCCCGGCCTCGCCATCAACCGGTTCTGCGCCAGCGGGATGGAGGCGGTGAACCTGGCCGCCAACCAGATCAAGGGCGGTGCCGGGATGGCCTATATCTCGGGCGGCGTCGAAATGATGGGCCGTGTGGCGATGGGCAGCGACGGGGCGGCGATTGCCGTCGATCCTTCCATCGCGATGGAGGGCTATTTTGTCCCGCAGGGCATTTCCGCCGACATCATCGCCACCGAATACGGGTTCTCCCGCGATGACGCCGACCAGCTGGCGATTGCCAGCCAGCAACGCGCGGCAAAGGCCTGGAAAGAGGGGCGTTTTGACAAATCCGTCATCACCATCCGCGACCAGAACGGGCTGACCATCCTGGACCGCGACGAATACATGCGCCCGCAAACCGACATGCAGAGCCTGGGCAGCCTGAACCCCGCGTTCCAGGCCATGGGCGAGGTCATGCCCGGTTTCGACAAGATCGCGATGATGAAGTACCCGCATCTGGAAAAGATCAACCATATCCACCACGCCGGGAACTCTTCGGGCATCGTGGACGGTGCGGCGGCCGTGCTGATCGGCAACAAGGAATTCGGCGAGAAATACGGGCTGAAACCCCGCGCACGCATCCGCGCCACCGCCAAGATCGGGACCGACCCCACCATCATGCTGACCGGCCCGGTTCCGGTGACCGAAAAGATCCTCAAGGACAACGGCATGACCATCGGCGACATCGACCTGTTCGAGGTGAACGAGGCCTTCGCCTCGGTCGTGCTGCGCTTCATGCAGGCCTTTGACGTGGACCACGACAAGGTCAATGTGAATGGCGGTGCCATCGCCATGGGTCACCCGCTGGGGGCCACCGGCGCGATGATCATCGGCACCCTGCTGGACGAGCTGGAACGCAGCGACAAGCAGGTGGGCCTGGCCACGCTCTGCATTGCCTCGGGCATGGGCGCCGCCACCATCATCGAGCGGGTGTGACATGATCCTGCGCGCAGGCAGTGTGCCCGGGACCGAAGCCCAGTCGGGCTATCCCGACCCCTTCAACCTGGGGCGGGGGTTCCTCAGCTATCTCAATTTCGCTGATGCCGGCGGGCTGACCCAGTTCGGCGTCGCGCTGGAAACCCTGCATCCGGGCAAGCAATCCTCGCAGATGCACTGGCACGAGAAGGAAGACGAATTCCTCTACCTGCTGTCCGGTGCGCTGACCGTGGTCGAGGACCACCAGGAAACCACGCTGCAACCGGGTGACGCCTGCTGCTGGAAGGCGGGCGACCGGACCGCACATTGCCTGCGCAACCACAGCGATGAACCCGCAACCTATCTGATTGTCGGCACCCGTGCCGAAGACGACATCTGCCATTATCCCGATCTGGACCTGCTGGCGACGCCGCAGGGTTTCACCCATCTCGATGGCACCCCATACCCCAAAAAGGGAGAGACCAAATGACCGATTTCACCATGAAGACTGACACCGACGGCGTTGCCATCATCACCTGGGACGTGCCCGGAAAATCCATGAACGTGATGTCCATCGACGGGCTGAGCGAGTTGGATGCGCTGATCGACGCCGCCCTGGCCGACGACGCCGTGAAGGGCATCGTGATCACCTCCGGCAAGGAGGGTTCCTTTGCCGGCGGCATGGACCTGAACCTGCTGGCCAAGATGAAGCAGGACGCGGGCGATGACCCTGCGAAGGGCCTGTTCGAGGGCACGATGAAAATGCATGCCCTGCTGCGCAAGATCGAACGGGCGGGCATGGACCCCAAGAAGCTGACCGGCGGCAAACCCATTGCCGCCGCCCTGCCCGGCACGGCTGCGGGCATCGGGCTGGAGCTGCCGCTGGCCACCCACCGCATCTTTGCCGCCAACAACCCCAAGGCGCGCATCGGCCTGCCGGAAATCATGGTCGGCATCTTCCCCGGTGCCGGCGGCACCACCCGTGTCTCGCGCAAGCTGGGCGCGATGGCCGCCTCCCCCTTCCTGCTGGAGGGCAAGATGGTCGCCCCCGAGGCTGCCGTGAAGGCAGGCCTGATTGACGAGGTGGCGGACGATCCTGTCGCCGCGGCGAAGGATTGGGTGCTGAACGCCAAGGATGCCGATCTGGTCAAGCCCTGGGATGCCAAAGGTTACAAGATGCCCGGCGGTGCGCCGTACCACCCGGCGGGTTTCATGACCTTCGTGGGCGCTTCCGCCATGGTCAATTCCAACACCAAGGGCGTATATCCCGCCGCCAAGGCGCTGCTGTCGGCGGTTTACGAAGGCGCGTTGGTCGATTTCGACACCGCACTGAAGATCGAGGCGCGCTGGTTCACCTCCGTTCTGATGAACCCGTCGTCCTCGGCCATGATCCGGTCGCTGTTCCTGAACAAGGAAGCGCTGGAGAAAGGTGCCGTGCGCCCCGAAGGCGTTGCGGACCAGCGTGTGAAGAAGCTGGGCGTGCTGGGTGCGGGCATGATGGGTGCGGGCATCGCGCTGGTCTCTGCCCAGGCGGGGATCGAAGTGGTGCTGATCGACCGCGATCAGGAAGCCGCCGACAAGGGCAAGGGATATGCCGCCGCCTATTTCGACAAGGGCATCGCGCGCCGCAAATCCACGCCGGAGAAGAAGGAAGCCGCCCTTGGCTTGATCACCGCCACACCGGATCTGGAGCAGCTCAAGGGCTGTGACCTGATCATCGAAGCGGTGTTCGAGGACCCCAAAGTGAAGGCCGAGATGACCCAGAAGGTCGAGGCGGTGATCCCCGAGGACTGCATCTTTGCCTCCAATACCTCGACCCTGCCGATCACCGGGCTGGCCCAGGCATCGAGCCGCCCTGAGCAGTTCATCGGCATCCACTTCTTCAGCCCCGTCGAACGCATGGCGCTGGTGGAGATCATCAAGGGCGAGAAGACCGGCGACCGCGCGGTGGCCAAATCGCTCGACTACGTGCGTCAGATCCGCAAGACCCCGATCGTTGTCAACGATGCGCGGTTCTTCTACGCCAACCGCTGCATCATCCCCTATGGCGGCGAGGCGAACCGCATGATCACCGAGGGCGTGGCCCCCGTGCTGATCGACAATGCCGCGCAATTGCTGGGCTTCCCCGTGGGGCCTGTGCAGCTGGGCGATGAAACTTCCGTCGATCTGGCGACCAAGATCATGCGCGCCACCAAGGCGGCCATGGGCAACGAATACCCCGCCTCCGAGGCCGATGATCTGATTGTCTGGATGGAAGACCTGGGCCGTCTGGGCCGCAAGGCCAAGGCAGGCTATTTCGACTATGACGAAAAGGGCAAGCGCCTGGGCTATTGGAAGGGCATCCACGACAAGTATCCGCTTGCCGACGAACAGCCCGATCTGCAGGAAATCCAGGACCGGCTGATGTTCGTGCAGGTGCTGGAAGCCGTGCGCGCGCTGGAGGAAGGCGTGCTGATGGACATCCGCGAGGGTGACGTGGGCGCGATCCTGGGCTGGGGCTTTGCCCCCTGGTCGGGCGGGCCGTTCTCCTGGCTGGACATGATCGGCACACCCTATGCGGCGGAACGTTGCGACCAGCTGGAAGCCAAGTTCGGCCCCCGCTTCAAATGCCCCGACCTGCTGCGCGAGATGGCCGAGAAGAACCAGACCTTCTATGGCCGCTTCGGGCCAAAGGCTGAGGCGGCCGCCTGACCGCCCTTCGTATCTGATCGGAAAGGGGCGCTTTGGCGCCCTTTTTCATGCCTGCCAAAAGGCTGCGGCGTTGGATCGCATGGCGTCCGGCCGCTTTATCCTAGTTTTTTCCTCGGATACTATTTCCTTATCAATTCGCTCGGGTATAAAAGGGGCCAGCCAGCCCTTACCAACCTGCCGTCAACAGGTGGACGGCAGACCCAGATACCAAAAGGACATTCCGATGAAACGTTCCACACTTCTTTCCACCGCTGCTTTGCTGATCTGCGCCACTCCGGCCCTGGCTGTCGAGAAGGCCGAGGTGATCGAGACCTATGCCGATATCGCAGCGGCGAAATATGCGGACAGTTTGACCACCGCCCAGCGCCTGCAGGAGGCTGTTGCCAGCTTTCTGGTCACCCCCTCGGCGATGGGCCTGACCCGGGCGCGGCAGGCCTGGCTGGCGGCGCGGGTGCCCTATCAGCAATCCGAAGTCTACCGTTTCGGCAATGCCATCGTCGACGACTGGGAAGGCAAGGTGAATGCCTGGCCGCTGGATGAAGGGCTGATTGATTATGTCGACGCCAGCTATGGCGGGCCATCGGACGAGAACGGGCTGGCCGCGCTGAACGTCATTGCAAACCCGAGCTTCACCCTGTCCGGAACCGAGGTGGATGCCAGCACCATCACCCCCGAACTGCTGGGCGAAACCCTGCACGAGGCCGACGGGATCGAGGCCAATGTGGCCACCGGCTACCACGCCATCGAATTCCTGCTTTGGGGTCAGGACCTGAATGGCCATGACGCGGGCGCGGGCAACCGCCCCTGGACCGATTATGCGATGGGCGAAGACTGCACCAATGGCAATTGCGACCGCCGCGCCGACTATCTGGTTGCCGCCACCGACCTGCTGGTCTCCGACCTGGAGTGGATGGCCGCACAGTGGACAGATGGCGGCGCCGCCAGGACCGCGCTGCTGGAAGACGAGAACGCAGGGCTTGCCGCGATGCTGACCGGCATGGGCTCGCTGTCTTATGGCGAGCAGGCGGGCGAGCGGATGCGCCTTGGCCTGATGCTGAACGACCCCGAAGAAGAGCATGACTGCTTTTCCGACAACACCCACAACAGCCATTACTACGACGGGCTTGGCGTTCAGAGCACCTATCTGGGTGAATATGTCAGTGTTGACGGCACGCTGGTCTCCGGCCCCTCGCTCTCCGATCTGGTCGCAGAGACCGACCCGGCGCTGGACACCGAAATGCGCGAAAAGCTGAGCACAACGATGTTGGCGCTGGGGCGGATCAAGACCGCGGCCGAAGCCGGTTTTGCCTATGACCAGATGCTGGAGCGCGGCAACGCAGGCGGCGAGGCGCTGATCATGGGCGGGGTCAACGGGCTGATCGACCAGACCCGCACGATCGAACGTGTGGTCAAGGTTCTGGAGCTCGACCAGGTTGCCTTTGAAGGTTCCGACAGTCTGGACAATCCCAACGCCGTCTTCCAATAAGCAAGCCGGACCAGCCAGCCCTACTGCCAGCCCGGTCTCAAATTCTCACAGGACAATAACAATGAAGAAACAGACACACCTTGCGGGGCTTTGCGGCCTCGCGATGCTTTGTGGCCATGCGGCACAGGCTCAGGACGCAGGTTTCACCTGGGACGCCGAAATCGAAATCTGCGTTGACAGCACGGTCAGCTCGGATGATCCGACGGCGGAATTCAGCGATCTCTACCTCAGCATCGAGGCCGCGTTCGAGGCGGCGATCACCGACCGCATCACCGCCTTTGGCGGGCTGACGCTGGAATCCGTCACAGACCCCACCGACGATCGCAGCTTCGATGACCTGGGGCTTTACGTCAATGAACTGGGCCTGCGCTTTGCCTTTGGTGAAACGCTGGTCTCCGTCGGCAAGCTGAGCCCGGTTTTCGGCGTGGCCTGGGACGATGCACCGGGATATTACGGCACCTCGCTCTCGGGCGATTACGAGCTGGCCGAGATGATCGGCCTGACCGTCGATACGCCCCTTGGCGCGGATGGCACCCTGTCCCTTGCGGTGTTTTATGCCGACAACAGTGTTCTGAGCGACAGCATCGGCAACCGGCGCGGGCGCAATTCTGTGGCGGCGGGCGGCGTTGGCAACACCGGCAAGCTGAACAACATCGCGCTGCAATTCAGCCGGGAATTCGGCGCCACCACCGCATGGGTCGGCGCACGCCACCTGGCGGCGGGCACGGGCGATGTTTCGGATGAAAACGGCGTTGTGGCCGGGCTGGCCATGATTTCGGCAATGGCTGGGACATGATCGGCGAAATGGCCCATTTCAGCGGCGCGGGCGGCACGGCTGCGGATGCAACCTACAGCACCCTCGGCGCGACATATGTGCTGGACCAATGGTCATTCTCGGGCACGGGGACGGTGGTGAACACCAGCGGCGCAGGCCGTGACAAGATGCTCGCCCTCGGGATAGACCGGCAGATAACCGACAACAGCGAGATCAACTTTGGCCTGGCCCGCTTTGACGTGGGCGGCGTAAAATCGACAGCGGTCGGCCTGGCGGCTGTCGTTTCTTTCTAAGCTGCAAGGAGCCGTCATGACAGCCAGCCAAAAGCCTGCCGCCACAGCGCGACGGGACCGGCCCGCCAGCATGTCACACCGGAAAGGTAAAATCTCCTGCGTCCTGGTGCCGCTGATCCTGGTGATGGGATCGGCGGCGCTGGCGCAGGAGGCGCCAGTGCTGGATGACAACCATCTGAATGTGATCCCCCGCACCGCCGCGGAGGCCGCGCGCATCGCGGCGGTGCTGGCGCCGCCCGCCGATTTCACATCCCCTGAACAATTCGAACAGCTTTCCGCCGGGGCCGCCACTGTGCGGGCGCGCAAGTCGGCGGATGCCTTTTCCCAGCCCTCCGGCAACATCAGTTTCGAGGATGAGCTGACCTTCAAGGTGGGCAACGGGCTGTTCCGCAAGCTCTGGGTCTCTGCTCCCTCCTCCACGCTGGCCTCTGACGGGCTGGGGCCGCTTTACAACGCCCGGTCCTGCCAGCGCTGCCACATCAAGGACGGGCGCGGCCATCCGCCAGAGGCGCAGGACGACAATGCGATCTCCATGTTCCTGCGGGTGTCGATCCCCGGAGATGAGAGCGACGCCATCGACGAGATCGAAGGCTATATCGCCAGCCGCCCCGACCCCACCTATGGCACGCAGCTGCAGGATTTTGCCGTGCAGGGGCATGCCGCTGAATACCGCCTTGATATCACGTACAAAGAGGAACCTGTCACGCTGGCCGACGGGACCGAGGTATCGCTCAGGCATCCCACCTACCGGGCGGCCGATCTGGGCTATGGCCCGCTGCATCCCGACGCCATGCTGAGCCCGCGCGTCGCGCCGCAGATGATCGGCATGGGCCTGCTCGAAGCGATCCCCGCCGCCGATATCCTTGCCCTGGCGGACCCGGATGATGCGGATGGGGACGGCATTTCGGGCCGGGCCAATATCGTCTGGTCCAAGGCGCTGGACCGGCCCATGCTGGGGCGCTTTGGCCTGAAGGCGGGCAACCCATCGGTGCTGGAACAATCGGCTGGGGCCTTTGTCGGGGACATCGGCATATCGAACCCCCTGTTCAGGGCGGGTTCGGGTGAATGCACGGATCTGCAGGCCGATTGCCTGGCCGCGATCCATGGTGACGGCGACGCGCGCGGCACCGAGATCGACGCGGAGGGGCTGGATCTGGTGACCTTTTACAGCCGCAACCTGGGCGTGCCGGAACGCCGCAAGCCGGAGGACCCGCAGGTGCTGCAGGGCAAGAAGGTGTTTTATGAGACCGGCTGCACCTCCTGCCACCAGCCCAAGTTCGTGACCAACCGGCTTGAAGATCAGCCGGAGCAGTCTTTCCAGCTGATCTGGCCCTATACCGATCTGTTGCTGCATGACATGGGCCCCGGTCTGGCGGACAACCGCCCCGAGGCGCGGGCCAGCGGAACGGAGTGGCGGACGCCGCCGCTTTGGGGTATCGGTCTGACGGAACAGGTCAGTGGCCACAGCTATTTCCTGCACGACGGGCGGGCCCGGTCCCTGCTGGAGGCGATCCTTTGGCACGGCGGCGAGGCGCAGGCCCAGCGCGATGCGGTCATCGACCTGCCGACTGCCGAGCGCGAGGCGCTGATCACCTATCTGGAGAGCCTATGACCAGATTGTTCCTGAGTCTGCTTGTTGCGTTGATGCCCTTTGCCGCTGTGGCACAGGAGGCCACTGCCAAGATCACCGATGTGGTCGCGCATCACATCCTGCCGCGGTTTGACGCGCTGTCAGAGAGTGCCGGGCGGCTGGCCGAGGTGGCCGGGAACGACTGCGCGCCCACTTCGCCGGAACTGCGCGACGCTTACGGCGTGGCGTTTGACAGCTGGGTCAGCGCCAGCCACCTGCGTTTCGGCCCGACCGAAGTCGGCGACCGGGCCTTTGCGCTGGCCTTCTGGCCTGACAGCCGGGGGGCAACCCCGCGTGCGCTGGCCGGTCTGATGGCAGAACGCGATGCGATCATCGACAGCGCCGAGGGCTTTGCACAGGTTTCCATCGCGGCACGGGGGTTTTACGGGCTGGAATACCTGCTTTATGATCCGGAGTTGACCGGTGCTGCCGATCCCACCTACCTGTGCGGTCTGATCCGCGCGGTCACCGCCGATATCGCCGCAACGGCCGGGACCATCCGCGCGGATTGGCACGAGAGCTATGCGCCCGGGATGCTGAACCCCGGCCCGAATGGCACCTACCGCAGCGAAGACGAGGTGTTGCAGCAGCTTTTCACCGCGCTGACCACGGGGCTTGAGTTCACCGCAGAGACGCGTCTGGGCCGCCCCCTGGGCACCTTTGACCGCCCCCGGCCCAGGCGGGCAGAGGCCTGGCGCTCTGATCGGTCGGCGCGGCATGTGGAACTGAGCCTGACCGCCCTGCGCGATCTGGCGGAGCGTCTGGCCGCCGGTCACCCTCAGGTCGCCACCGGGCTGGATCACGCCTTTGCCAAGGCCGTTGATCATCTGGAGACTTTGGACGATCCGGTCTTTGCCGGGGTGGCCCAGCCGCAAAGCCGGTTGAAGGTGGAGGTGCTCCAGCAGGATGTCGAAGCCATCCGCGCCCTCGCCCGCAGCGCACTGGGGCCGACGCTGGGCGTGGCGGCGGGCTTCAACTCGCTGGATGGCGACTGAGGTGTCGGGGGGCCCGCAGCGCGGACGCCGCCGGTTTCTGGGCGGGCTGATTGCCGCCGGGGTGCTGCCCGTCCCCAGCTGGGCCGATGCGGGATCCCCCGCCTATCTGGCCGCAGGCGCGCGGGCGGACGGGACCTATCTGCTGTGCGGTATCGCGGCGGACCTGTCGGTCGTGTTCGAAATTCCCCTGCCCGCCCGTGGCCATGCCGCCGCCGCCCATCCGAGCCGACCGCAGGCGGTGGCCTTTGCCCGCAGGCCCGGCACCTTCGCGGTGGTGATCGACTGTGCGACGGGGCGGCAACAGGCCCGGCTGACCTGCCCCGAAGGGCGGCATTTCTACGGCCATGGGGTGTTTTCGGCGGGGGGCGAATGGCTGTTCACCACCGAGAATGATTTTGAGGCCGGTGCAGGGCGCATCGGCATCTGGGACGTTGCCGCAGGCTACAGGCGCCGGGGCGAGATCAGCAGCGGCGGGATCGGGCCGCATGACATCAAGCGGCTGCCGGGGACGGATATTCTGGTGGTGGCGAATGGTGGCATCGACACCCATCCCGATACTGGCCGGACCAAGCTGAACATCCCCACGATGGCCCCGAACCTGAGCTATGTCGATCAGGGCAAGATCATCGAGCAGGCCGCGCTGCCCCGTGCCTTGCACAAGAATTCGATCCGGCATCTTGCGGTTGGCCCGGGCGGAGATGTCGCCTTTGGCATGCAATGGCAGGGCGAGGAGCCGGTCGATGCGCTGGTGGGCAGGCACCGGAGGGGCGGGCAGATTGCCCTCTTCGACGCCCCGCCCGAAGCGGTGCGCGAGATGCAGGGCTATATCGGCAGTATCGCCAGTTCGCCGGACGGGACCCGGGTTGCCGTCACCTCGCCCCGTGGCAACCGGGTGCAGGTCTTTGACACGGGCACCATGGCCCTTTCGCGGGTCATATCCCTGAACGACGTCTGTGGCGTGGCCCCGGCGGATGACGGTTTTACCGTGACCACAGGCACCGGAGAGCTGCGGTGCCTGCGCGGGTCGGGCGAGGCGAGGGCAAAAGCCGATCTGATGTGGGACAATCACCTGATCCCGGTCTAGCGCCGCTGACGAAACACCTGAAAACCATGTACCACGTCGCCCGTTGCAATCTCTGATTTCAGGCAACGTTACGTGAGTAAGGTTTTCGCATGACGCCGTGAGACATCACGCGAAACGCCTTGGCGCATCATGCCGCAAGGGACGACATGTCATACATGACATGTCAAAAATGACAGGTCTTGTATGACATGTCTGCAACTGCGGGGAGCAGGGAACAGGGAACAGGGAACAGGGAGCAGACGGCAAATGTGGAAAGCGCAAAGCGCAACGCGCATCGCCTGTGGTTTCGACGATGGCCTGAGTGGCCTGAGGTTCAGGCACCGGCCGGAATTTGGGTTGCCCGGGGCCATTCTTGCACGCCGGAAGATGCCTGCCCCCGACACATGCAAAAGGGCCGCGGCTCTCACCTCGCGGCCCTTTTGCTGACATGGGGATGTCTGTCTTGTCTCTTGGCGGCCCCCTCCAGATGGGTCACGCCGATCAGATCAACAGGGTGCGGCAGCCCTGGCGCCACGACCGCCTGTGGCCAGCATCCGGTCTTCCATGTTCAGGCATCCGGCCAGAAACGCCGCATCGCTTGGCCCCAGAACGTCATAGACGGGGGCGGTGCCGTCCAGCAGATTGTCCAGCACCATCCGCGCCACCGGGCAGTGGATCAAGGCGCCGCCTTCGGCATAGATGACCTGCTCATCGGCAAAGGAGATCACCACCAGTTCCACCATTTCCTGAGGTGCCGCACGGTGGATGCCGCGCACCCCCGCCAGAGCCTGCGCCGGGACCACGGCGAAGGGATCGCCATAGATATCGGCAGCCGCATCGCTTTCCACCAGCACCCCCTGATCGGCGAGCAGTGACAGTTCGGCACGGTTGTCCAGCGCACCGGCAGGCACGATGACCGGCCATAGGGCCGGGTTTGTATCGGGGGCATCGATCCACATCATGACGCGGCGCAGATCGGTGATCTGCTGCATGCCGTGGTCAAAGGTCAGGACGGAATCGCCAACCGCCAGCGCTTCGACAGCGCGCCAGCCCAGGTTTGACGCCACCCGCGTGCCCGCCATCAGACCGTTTGTCAGTGTCGCAAGACCGCCGTCATAGGCGCCCGTCATCTCGGGCGTTCGGCGGTTCATCTCTTTTGTCTTCCATCCAAACATTTCATCCATCCCCATGGTGACACGCCGTGGCAGGGCGCTGGTGCAGTTGATGGAATCAATTGGGGGCGATTCCCATGTCCGGTACGGGACCGGAAAGCGGCGGAAATCTGGCATTGTCCCCGGTTCCGGCGACAATACCGCTGATTTCGGGGGGATTAGAGCGTTTCGGGATATGTCTGAATCACTTGTTCGCGGCCTCTCCCTTCGGTCGAACGCGAAAAGTGATGGGGATGTTTCAGGTTTATCCCGAAACGCTGCAGGCAGCGCGGTTCAGGGAAACCGATAGCCGAATCGCGCGATGTCCCCGGCGCAGCAGCGCGCGACGATCTCGCGCAGGTCCGGGGTGTAGAGGCTTTGACAGGTTTCCGTCCGCGCGGATGTGTTGACATGCGGCAGCTCCAGCCGAAAGCCCAGATGATCCCAGAGCGGTGCTGCATCCGCCTCCAGATGCTCCAGCCGGATATAGGCGCTGCAGCGTTCCACGCCGGTCACATCGCGCATGTAACGGGCGGCGGGCCAGTCCCGCAGGCTGGACTGCAGTGCCGCGTCGGAGAGGAAGCCTGCGAAATCCGTCGATTTTGCCAGATGCACGGCGGGGTGGCCGAACGCCTGTTCGCGCAGCCAGTGGTAATAGCTGACCACGCGGTCCCAGGGGTTGCGCACCAGGGTAAAGGTGAACATTTCCGCGATCTCTCCGGGGGTGATCAGCCCGTCGATATCCGCAAGGGTGCTGTGTTTCCACAGACGGCCCGCCGCCTGCACCCCCTTGAGACGCCGCCGCCGCTTTGCCGCCTTGGGCGTGTCGCCAAGCATGATGTCGTCTTTCATCGCCCGCGCCTCAAGCGCCAGCGCCATGGAGGTGCCGCCCGTCTTGGGGCTGTGGACAAAGATATAGGACCGTCCCCGGCTGATGATCACGGGGCTTCACCCGCAGGCGCGCGCCCCGCCGATATCGGCGTGTCGGAGCGCAGGGCGATGATGCTGCCCGCACAGGCAATCAGCGCCATGCCCGCCAGCGCCAGCGGCGACGCCGCCTGACCCCAGAGCATCCAGGCCCAGAAACTGGCAAAGACCAGCAGCGAATATTCAAAGACCGCGACATGGCTTGCCTCGCCGATCAGGTAACCGCGCACGATCAGCGCAATGCCGATCAGCGAGCCGACCGCCTGTACCGCGAACCAGAACAGCATCGGTGCATCCAGCGGCCCCCAGGACCGCAGGACAAAGCCCGCATGCCCCTCGGGCGCGCCGGTGCCGGGGATGAGCGCCATGCCGATCAGGCCGAATACGCCCAGGACACCAAAGAAGCCGGCGCTGAGCGTCAGGGTGCCTTCGCCTTCGCACCAGGCGCGGGTGGCCACGGCGCCCACGGCATAAAGCAACCCCGCAAGGATCGGCGCGAAGGCCACCCAGTCGAGCGCCGAAGGATCGGGGCGGATCACCAGAAGCGCCCCGGCAAAGCCGATGCCCACCGCGCACCAGCGGTAGGGGCCAACCTGCTTGCCCTGGAACAGGACCGAGATCAGCACCACAAAGAGCGGCGAGGTGAACAACCCGGCCACCACCACCCCGATGGGCAGCACCGACAGGCAGCCGAAGTAGATCAGCATTGCGCCGCCCTGAAACAGGCTGCGCCCGAGCACCGCCCAGGGCCGTTTCGGCCGCAGGCTGCCAAAACCCAGGGCAACCACCGCCGCAAGTATGGCAACCGCCATCAGCGACCGGACAAAGTGGAATTGCCAGAGCGAGCCACGCTCGGAGATAAAGGGGACGAAATTGTCCGTCAGACCCAATGTCGCCATGCCGCCCAGGACCGAAACTGCCGCCAAACCCGGCCTGATGCTTTGATTGCTCACCCGATACCCCTTTTTTTCACCTTTCCAAAGTCGCCCTCGCACCGCAATACTCAATCCGCCGAAGCGTACCAGCAGGGAGGATGCAAATGGGTTGGATGCAGGACGAAACGGGGCTTGAAAAATGCCCTGCAAATTATGTGCCGTTGACCCCCCTGTCGCATCTTCAGCGCGCAGCCGATGTTTTTGCCAGCCGCCTGGCCGTGGTCTATGGCGATCACCGGGTGACCTATGCGCAGTATCACGCGCGCTGCTCGCGTCTGGCCTCGGCCCTTGCCGCGCGCGGCATCCGTCCCGGCGACGTGGTGGCAACACTGCTGCCCAATACCCCGGCACAGGCAGAGGCGCATTTCGGCGTGCCCGCCTGCGGGGCGGTGTTGAACACGATCAACACGCGGCTGGATCTGGGCACGGTGAGCTATATCCTGGCGCATGGCGGTGCAAAGCTGGCGCTGGTGGATACGGAATTTGTGCCGCTGGTGGAGGCCGCACGGGAGCAATTGCCGCAGAGCAACCTGCAGATCATCGAAGTGACCGATGTGGCGGCGGGCCCCGCGACCGGGCGGCATCCGGTTTATGAGGATTTCCTGGCCCAGGGCGATGCGGATTTCGCCTGGCAGATGCCGCAGGATGAATGGGAAAGCCTGGCGCTGAACTATACTTCCGGCACCACCGGGCGGCCCAAGGGGGTCGTCTATCATCACCGCGGCGCCTATCTGATGACCATGGGCACGGTGATTTCCTGGCGCATGGTGCTGCATCCGATCTACATGCAGATCGTTCCGCTGTTTCACTGCAACGGCTGGAACCACACCTGGATGATGCCCCTGATCGGCGGCACGCTGGTCTGCAGCCGCGACATCACCGCCAAGGCGATATATGACGCCATCGCGGATGAGGGCGTGACCCATTTTGGCGGCGCGCCCATCGTGTTGAACATGATCGTCAATGCGCAAGCCGAAGACCGCCGCGACTTTGACCACGAGGTCGAGGTCTTTACCGCCGGTGCACCGCCCGCCCCCGCGACCCTGTCCAAGATCGAGAAGCTGGGCTTCAATGTCACCCAGGTTTACGGGCTGACCGAAACCTATGGCCATGTGACCGAATGCCTGTGGCGTGCCGAGGATTGGGAGGCGCTGGATCAATCCGCCCGCGCCGCGATCAAGGCCCGGCAGGGGGTTGCCATGCCGATGATGGAGCATATCACGGTCATGAATTCGCAGATGGAGCAGATCCCGAAGGATGGCAGCACCCAGGGCGAGATCATGATCCGGGGCAATTCGGTGATGAAGGGATATCTGAAGAACCCGCAGGCCACGAAAGAGGCGCTGGCCGGCGGCTATTTCCACTCCGGCGACCTGGCTGTGCAACATGATGACGGCTACATCCAGATTGCGGACCGCGCCAAGGACATCATCATCTCGGGCGGCGAGAATATTTCGAGCGTCGAGGTCGAAGGCGTGTTGATGGGCCACCCGGATGTGAACCTTGCCGCCGTGGTGGCACAGCCGCATGAGAAATGGGGCGAGGTGCCTTGTGCCTTTGTAGAACTGAAACCGGGTGCGGTGGAAGATGCGGAGGCGCTGATCGCCTATGCCCGCGAGACGCTGGCTGGGTTCAAGACCCCAAAGCGGGTGATCTTTCAGGAGCTGCCAAAGACATCGACCGGCAAGATTCAGAAGTTTGAATTGCGCAAGGCCGCAGCCGCGCTTTGACGCGTTCCCGGCCGGCTGCAGCGGTTGCCTGCATGACGACAACCGGGGGGTGCGCCGGAACGGCAATGCCGCTGGGCCATTGCCGCCGCCACCTTCGGTGTTAAACTAGGCAAAAAACAAGAGGCAGACCCGCACCCCCATGACCGCGCTCACCAAATATGCCCGGCTCGAGGCAACCGCGCTGTGGCGCGCCACGCCCGAGGCGCAGCGTCAGGAGGTGATCGTGTCGGTTGGCGATGCGACGCTGGTGATCTCCAACCTCAACGACCGGCCCCTGACCCATTGGTCGCTTGCCGCGGTGGAACGGGCCAACCCGAACGAAACCCCGGCGATCTATCACCCGGATGGCGACCCCGGTGAAACGGTGGAGATCGCGGAAAACGAAACCGAGATGATCGAGGCGATCGAGACCCTGCGCCGTGCGATCACCCGCGCGCGCCCCAGGCCGGGGCGGCTGCGGCTGGTGGGCATGGTTGTTTCCTTTGTGGTGGTTGCGGCACTTGTCCTGTTCTGGCTGCCCGGTGCCATGCAGGATCACACCCTGCGCGTCGTGCCGGGCGTGAAACGCACACAGATCGGGCTTGCCCTGCTCAGCCGGATCGAACGTGTCTCCGGCCCCGCCTGTGCAGAGACCGCAGGGCGCGCCGCGCTTTCGCTTTTGGCAAACCGGCTGTCGGCGGGGAAACTGGCGGTCCTGCCGGATATGACCCGCGAGAGCCTGCATCTGCCCGGTGGCTTGATCCTCCTGGACCGCTCGGTGATCGAGGATTTCGAAGAACCCGATGTTGCCGCCGGTTTTGTCATCACGGAAATGGCCCGCCGGGCGGACAGCGACCCGCTGCGCGATCTGCTGCGGGCCGTGGGCCTGCGGGAGAATTTTCGCCTGCTGACCACCGGCGATGTCGCCCCGCAGGCGCTGGACCGCTATGCCGAACAGCTGCTGGCCACCCCACCGGCAGCGGTGAACCTTACGGCTCAGCTGGAGCTCTTTGCCAATGCCAAGGTGCGCAGCACCCCATATGCCTATGCCCGCGACATCAGCGGTGAAACCACCCTGCCCCTGATCGAGGGCGACCCGTCGGCAGGCAAGCTGACAGCCCCGCTGATGTCCGATGCCAACTGGCTGCGCCTGCAAAGCATCTGTGGCGGCTGAGGCCGGGCTTTCTCCTTCCCCTTCACCGGACCTGATGGGCGAAGACGGATTTTCTCCCCGCCGCCGGGCGGTCTTTGGGCAAAGAAATGGCCAGCCGGATATTCTCCGACTGGCCAGGGCAAGCTGCTGAAAAGTTGAAACGCGTTAGGGCCTAGTTACGTGCGAAGGCGTCGCTGTAACCGGCCCCTTTCAGGCGGCGCATCGCATTCTGGACCGCCTGCGCCGAATGGAACGGACCGGCCTGCACGGTCATATAGGTCTTGCCGTTCCTGCTGTGTTTGCCGATGCGGGCCGCCATGCCCATGCGGGCGATGTTCTGCGCCGCTCTCTGGGCATTGGCAGGGTTGCCAAAGGTCCCGATCTGGACAAAGCGCTTGTCGGCCAAGGCCCGTGAGGGGGTTGCGGTGGCGGCCTGCGGCTGAGCCACCTTGGGCGCGGAGCGCGAAGAATAGACAGGCTGGCGCTTTGCCGGGGTCCGCGCGCTTGCCGGATGATTGCGGATGATCCGCTTGGTCAGCTGGCCGTTGCGCTGCACGATGGTCACTTCACCCAGGTCCCGGCGCTGCGTCGCGATATCGAGATAGGGATAGACCAGCGGCACAGAGGCCGTCAGATCCCGCCCGGTGGCCTGGTTGATCAGGCGGCGCGGGACGGTCTGTGTCCAGATCAGCAACATGTCACTGCGTCCGGCAAGGCTCTGCTCTGTCCGGCGCGGGTTCAAACGGCCATCTTCCCAGACGGTCTTGTAGCCCGGGGGCACGCGCACGTTGTCATAGGTGTTGAGGCGGTTCTGCGCCACATGTTTGGGCACGATACGTGTATGCGCCGTGACCTCGGACGTGGTGACAGCATAGCTCCGCGTCCCGCCCGCGGCATATCCCGGCGCGATGATCGGTTCCGCCTGGGGTCCGCAACGGACCGGGGTGCTGGCAGAGCCGCGCAGGTATTGCTGGGACAGGGACGATGCCCCCCGGCAAGCCGTGGCAACCTCAGCGCTGCGCCGCACCTGGGGCGCGGGTGCGGGAACCGGGGCGGCGATGATGACCGGCGCAGGTTTGATCCGGGGCTGCGGTTTGGGGGCCGGAGCGGTTTGGCGGACAACAACGGGGGCCGCCTGACGTTTGCGCTTGGGCGCCGCCACCTTGCGCGGTTTGGGGGCCGGTGCCGCCGCTGCGGGGGCATTGTTGAGGGTGATCTGAACAGGCGCTTCCGCCGGTTGGGCCGGTGCTGCCGCCGCCGATGCGACCTGACCCGACAGGCTGGGCTTGAACCCGCAGATCGTCTTGCGGGACCGGGTTACGCGCGGAATCCAGGACACATTGCCGTCAATACCGGCACGGATGAAGACGCAGCCCTGACTGTCAACGTATTGCTTGCCCTTGTAGGAGGCAGGCGGAAACTCCGCCGGTTGCTGTTGCTGAATCTGGGCATCGACCTGAAGGGCCGCCAGTCCGCCGGAAGCGGCAATAATGGCAATGGCAATCAGTCTAGTAAGCTTCATCTCGTGCCCCCACACAATCCGAATGAGAATATCGGCCAAGGATGCCTCAGCCGGTTCACAGTGTCCAGCGCACATGTCGCCAGCCCTGCATCTTTGACCCGATGGTACGGGTTTTCCGACGGGTCGCAGCGATGGTGTCAGGCAAAGCGAGCCTGTTCGCTAAGCATTTCCGCCAGAAACCGCAAGTCGGGCAATGCCCGGCCTACGCCGCATCAGGTGCACTGGCCCTACTTCGTGCCAAACATCCGGTCGCCGGCATCGCCCAGCCCCGGCACGATATATCCCACGTCGTTCAGCGCCTCGTCCACGGCTGCGGTGACGATGGGCACATCGGGATGCGCCTCCCGCATCCGCGCGATTCCCTCAGGTGCTGCCAGAAGACACAGAAAGCGGATGTTGGTGGCACCCGCCTGCTTCAACAGGTCAACCGCCGCCACCGAGGAATTGCCCGTGGCCAGCATCGGATCGACCGCAATCACCAGCCGGTCGTCCAGCCCCTCCGGCACCTTGAAATAATACTGCACCGGTTGCAGCGTTTCCTCGTCCCGGTAGAGGCCGACAAATCCGACCCGCGCCGAGGGGATCAGCTCAAGCACACCGTCCAGCAACCCGTTGCCCGCCCGCAGGATGGAGATCAGCGCCAGTTTCTTGCCGTCAAGCGTGGGCGCGTCCATCTCCTGCATGGGCGTGTTGATCTTCTTGGTGGTCATCGGCAATCCGCGCGTGACCTCATAGGCCAGCAGCTGGCTGATCTCGCGCAGGAGTTGCCGGAACACCGCCGTCGGCGTGTCGCGGTCGCGCATGATGGTCAGCTTGTGCTGAACCAGCGGGTGGTTCACCACGGTCAGATGGTCGTCGGTCATTGAGGGCATGGGCAGCACTTTCCTTTTGCTCCGTTGTCGCGCGAAACCGAAGATTTCGCAAGCAGCGCCCCCTGCTCTTTTTGGCCTTAAATATGCCCGGGGGGATCGGCTTTGCCGATGGGGGCAGCGCCCCCGCCGCCCTGTCCGCCCACCTGAACGCCCAGGTGACGCGCAACCAGTGCTGCGACATCCTGAAACCCGATCAGCCCCAGCGGCCCCAGATCGTCGCCCGCCACCAGCACCGGTACCCGCTCGCGGGTGTGATCGGTGCCGGTCCAGGTCGGGTCATTGCCGTGATCTGCTGTCAGCACCATGATGTCACCGGATTGCAGCCGCCCCAGCAGCTTGCCGATTTCGGTGTCGAACCATTCCAGATGCCGCGCATAGCCCGCGACGTCGCGGCGGTGACCATAAAGGCTGTCGAACTCCACAAAGTTGGCGAAGGTCAGGCTGCCCTGCTCAGCCTCTTCCACCAGGTCGCCCAGGTGGCGCATCAGCTGGGCATCGGTGCCCTTGCGGACCTCGTCGATGCCCTGCATGGAAAAGATGTCCCCGATCTTGCCCACCGCATAGACCTTTTGTCCGGCGTCCTGCACCCAGTTGGTCAGAACCGGCGCGGGTGGTGTGATCGCGAAATCGCGGCGGTTCGCGGTGCGGGTAAAGCCTTCGTTCGCGCTGCCGGCAAAGGGCCGGGCGATCACCCTGCCCACCTTCATCCCATGCAGGCGCGGCGCGATGGCCTTGCACAGCGTCAGAAGACGGTCCAGCCCGAAGGTCTCTTCATGGGCTGCAACCTGGAACACGGAATCGGCGGAGGTGTAGCAGATCGGCCAGCCGGTCTCGCAATGCTGTGCGCCCAGTTCCGCGATGATCGTGGTGCCGGAGGCATGGCAGTTGCCCAGGATGCCTTGCGTCCCCGCAGCCTCGGCCACGAAAGCGGAGAGGTCATCGGGAAAGGCGGGCCGCTTGTCCGGGAAATAATGCCAGTCCCAGGGCACCGGCAGACCTGACAGTTCCCAATGGCCCGAGGGGGTGTCCTTGCCCCGCGAGATCTCTGTCGCGGCACCGAAGGTGGCGTTGCCCCCGGTCGGCGGCACCGTCTCACCCTCGGCCAGCGCCATTGCCTCAACAAGGCCCAGTGCGATCAGGTTGGGCAGCTTCAGCGGGCCGGTGCGCCCCTCCTCCGCGTCCCCCTGCGCGCAGGCCTGCATGATATGGCCCAGCGTTTTGGCCCCGGTGTCCTGCACATCGCCGTTGAAATAGCTGTCCGCGTCCGGCGCGCCGCCGATCCCGACGGAATCCATCACCACCAGAAAGGCGCGCGGCATCATCCGACCCTTTCGATGATGAGGTCCGGCAGCTTGGGCCGCGATGGCCCCAGCGTGATCGCCGCCACCACCGCTGCTGCTGCCCGGTCCGCCTGATCCGAGCGTGCCGCATGGATCACGGCGAGGGTCTGCCCCTTGCTGATCTTCGCGCCAAGCCGCACCACCTCTGACAGGCCGACGGCGGGATTGACGTGATCGCTTTCCACCTCGCGTCCGCCGCCTAGGTGCACCACGGCAAGGCCCAGCGCCTCGCCATCAATGGCGCGTACATAGCCGCCCGAGGGGGCCTTGACCTCGCGGATGATGCTGGCCTCCGGCAGGAAGCGCTGCCAGGTGTCGACAAATCCGACCGGCCCGCCCATGGCGCCGATCATCGTGCCGAAACGCTCGGCGGCGGCACCGTTGCGGATCGCCTTGGCAATGGCATCGGCCCCGTCCTGCACATCGGCCACCAACCCGCTGTTGGCCAGCAGGACACCCCCCAGGGCTGCCGCCACATCCACGATGGGGCCACGGCCCGTGCCGGTCAGCACGCGCATCACCTCTGCCACCTCCAGCGCGTTGCCCAGGCTGGGCACCAGTGGCTGGCTCATGTCGCTGATCACCGCCGTGGTCCGGCATTTCGCCGCATTGGCCGTCTTGGTCAGCGCCTCTGCCAGGGCCTGCGCCGCGGCCAGGTCCTTCATGAAGGCCCCGCTGCCGACCTTGACGTCCAGAACCAGCCCGTCGACCCCGGCGGCCAGTTTCTTGGACAGGATGGAGGCGGTGATCAGGTCCAGCGATTCCACCGTGGCCGAGACATCGCGCACCGCATAAAGGCGTTTGTCTGCCGGGGCGATATCCGCTGTCGCCCCGACAATGGCGCAGCCGGCCTGCGCCACGATCTGCCGGAACCGCTGTTCATCGGGCTGGGTGCTGACACCGGGTATCGCCTCCAGCTTGTCGAGCGTGCCGCCGGTATGGCCCAGCCCGCGCCCCGAGATCATCGGCACATAGGCCCCGCAGGCGGCCAGCGCCGGGGCCAGCAGCAGCGACACACAATCGCCCACGCCCCCGGTCGAGTGTTTGTCAAGCACCGGACCATCCAGATCCCAGGACAGCACCCGGCCGGAATCGCGCATCGCAAGGGTCAGCGCCACCCTTCCCACATCCGAAAGCCCGTTGAGGCAGATCGCCATGGCAAAGGCCCCGGCCTGCGCATCGCTGACCTGCCCATCGGCGAGCGCCTGGGCAAACCATCCCAGTTCGTCGCGCGTGGGGGGCTGACGTTGTCTCAGCTTTGCCAGGATGGCACGGGCATTCATCCCTGCCCCTCCATATAGGCGGCAGTGAAACTGCCGGGCAGCAGTTCGGCAATTGTCGTGCCCTGTTCGACACCTGCAAGCGTGGCCATGGTCACGGGCACTTCGCCGGCGCCGAATTCCGCCAGTTTCTGGCGACAGCCGCCGCAGGGTGTGACCGGCATCGGGCTGTCGGCAACCACATATGCCTCTTTCAGCTCTGTCTCTCCGGCGGCGACCATGGCGGCAATCGCCCCCGCCTCGGCGCAGGTGCCTTCGGGATAGGCGACATTCTCCACGTTGCAGCCGACGTAGATTGCGCCGGATGTGCTGCGCAAGGCCGCCCCGACCTTGAAGCCCGAATATGGCGCATGCGCATTCTCGCGCACCTCAACCGCTGCCTGCCGCAAATCTGAACTCATGATCACCCCCTGTCACGCATTGTATAAAAAACCTCGCAGAAAGTATCAAAGGACAAAACCCCTGTTCCCGCTCGCCAAGCGGAACAACCGTCCCGGCAAAGCAAACATGGCTTTGCAATGGGGCTTTGCCAAAGCAACGGGCATATGACATTCTGGCGCATGAAAACCAGATAGTTTAACATTAAACAAAATTTCAACAGGAGCACCAGCGCATGTCCGACACCTCCAACCAGCGACAAGCCGCGCTTGACTATCATGCCCTTCCAAAGCCCGGAAAGCTTGAGATCAGGGCAACCAAGCCGCTGGCGAACGGGCGTGATCTGTCGCGCGCCTATTCTCCCGGGGTGGCCGAGGCATGCCTTGAAATCAAGGCCGATCCCTCAACCGCAGCGCTCTATACCGCGCGCGCCAACCTGGTGGCTGTTGTCACCAACGGGACGGCTGTGCTGGGATTGGGCAATATCGGTGCGCTGGCGTCAAAGCCGGTGATGGAGGGCAAGGCGGTCCTGTTCAAGAAGTTCGCCAACATCGACTGTTTCGACATCGAACTGGATCAGAGCGACCCTGAAAAGCTGGCCGATATCGTCTGCGCGCTGGAACCGTCCTTTGGCGCGATCAACCTGGAAGACATCAAGGCACCGGATTGTTTTACCGTTGAACGAATTTGCCGCGAGCGGATGAACATCCCCGTCTTTCACGACGACCAGCATGGCACGGCCATCGTGGTCGGCGCCGCTGCAAAGAATGCGCTGCATGTCGCGGGCAAGAAATTCGAAGACATCAAGATCGTTTCCACCGGCGGCGGGGCGGCGGGCATTGCCTGTCTCAACATGCTGCTGAAACTGGGGGTGAAGCGCGAGAACGTCTGGCTCTGCGACATTCACGGCGTGGTCTACAAGGGCCGTGAGGAGGACATGAACCCGATCAAATCCGAATTCGCGCAGGACACCAAGCTGCGCACGCTGGATGACGTGATCCCCGATGCCGACATGTTCCTGGGCCTGTCCGGCCCCGGTGTGCTGTCGCCGGAGATGGTGGCCAAGATGACCAGCCGGCCGATCATCTTTGCGCTGGCCAACCCGACACCGGAGATCCTGCCCGAAGTCGCGCGCGCGGTGGCGCCGGATGCGATCATCGCCACGGGGCGGTCTGATTTTCCCAATCAGGTCAACAACGTGCTCTGTTTCCCCTTCATCTTCCGGGGCGCACTGGATGTGGGCGCCAGCACCATCAACGACGCGATGCAGCTTGCCTGTATCGACGGGATTGCCGCCCTTGCCCGCGCCACCACCAGCGCCGAAGCCGCTGCCGCCTATCAGGGCGAGCAGATGACCTTCGGGCCGGAATACCTGATCCCCAAACCCTTTGACCCGCGCCTGATCGGCGTTGTCTCCTCTGCCGTGGCGCGGGCCGCGATGGAAACCGGCGTCGCGGCGCGGCCGATCGAGGACCTGGAGGCCTACAAGCGCAAGCTGGACGGGTCGGTGTTCAAATCCGCCCTGGTGATGCGCCCGGTGTTCGAGGCCGCCCGCGCCTCTCCGCGCCGGTTGGTCTTTGCCGAGGGCGAGGACGAGCGGGTGCTGCGCGCCGCGCAGGCGATCATCGAGGAAACGGTGGAAACGCCGATTCTGATCGGCCGCCCCGAGGTCATCGAAAAGCGCATCGAACAGGCGGGGCTGAACCTGCGGCTGGGCGAGAACTTCGATCTGGTGAACCCGGAGAACGATCCGCGGTATCGTGACTATTGGGAGACCTACCATCACCTGATGGCGCGGCGCGGCGTGTCGCCCGACATCGCCAAGGCCGTCATGCGCACCAATACCACCGCCATCGGCGCGGTCATGGTGCATCGCGGCGAGGCCGACAGCCTGATCTGCGGCACCTTCGGGGAATTCCGCTGGCATCTGAACTATGTCGAACAGGTGCTGGGCCGCGACGGTTTGCGCCCGCATGGGGCGCTCAGCATGATGATCCTTGAGGATGGGCCGCTGTTCATCGCCGACACCCATGTCCACCTGCACCCCAGCCCCGAACAGATCGTCGAGGTCGCGCGCGGCGCGGCACGGCATGTGCGCCGTTTCGGGATCGAACCCAAGATCGCCTTCTGCTCGCAATCGCAGTTCGGCAATCAGGGTGAGGGCACCGGCGGACGTCTGCGCGCCGCCATCGGGATACTGGACGCGGCGAGGGATGATTTCTGCTATGAGGGCGAGATGAACATCGACACGGCGCTGGACCCGGCCCTGCGGGCGCGACTGTTGCCCACCAACCGGATGAACGGGGCGGCAAACGTGCTGATCTTCGCCCATGCGGATGCGGCGTCAGGCGTGCGCAATATCCTGAAGATGAAGGGCGGCGGGCTGGAAGTGGGGCCGATCCTGATGGGCATGGGCAACCGTGCGCATATCGTGTCGCCCTCGATCACCCCGCGCGGATTGCTGAACGTGGGGGCCATCGCCGGCACGCCGGTCACGCATTACGGATAAGGCCTGCGGGCCGCTCCGGCCTGCGCCGGGGCGGCCCTGACCCGCCTTACTTGCGGGGTGCAGCCGGTTTGATATCTGCCACGGTCGCGGCGGCCTTTGGTGCCGGTTTGGCAGCTTTCAGGGATTTCTTCTTCTTGTTGGCGATCTTGTCACCCATTGTCGTGAACCTTGTCATGACGCGGGTCCGGCGGGATGCCGACCCTGATGGTAACTTTGTCAAAAGCAAAATGCCGGGCTGTCGCATATTCGACAGCCCGGCATATTTGCGACATCAATATTCAGGGTGGCTCAGAACCGCCAGTCAAAGACCCGGCTGACCCCGAAACGCAGGGTCCATTGATCGTCTGAACCTGCTGCCGTGATCGGGCTGTCGGCGGCAGAATTCTGCAACCGTTCATAGGCCAGGGCCCCCTCCAGCGCCCAGCGGTCGTCCAGCGCATAGATCGCCTCGACCGTGACACCGGCGCCCAGCACACCGCCCTCTGCGGCGAAGGGTGCAAAGGCGGATGCCCCCGATTGCGCCGGGGTCACGCCGAAATAGGTCTGGGCATATTCGGTGTTGCCGAAGTTGACGCGCGGCCCCGCCATGATGGTCAGGCGCTCATTCGGGCGAAAGATCAGATCGCCGCCCAATGCACCGGTGACACCATGGTGCCCGCCAAAGCCGTGGCGGACCTCGCCAAAGACCTGCCAGTTGGTTTCGCGGTAGATCAGGCCCAGGCCCAGTTCAACCGCCGCGTCAATGTCGCCCAGACCGGCAAGCTCGGGGTTGTCCGCCACATCGCGTGAGCCGACGTATTTGAACGCGCCGCGCAGGGCAAAGCCGTTGTCCGGAATGGCGCGCACGCCGTTGCCCGTATTCACCGGGCCCCATGTCAACGCGCCAAAGGTGAAACCGATGTCGGGCCCGATCGTAAAATCATCCGCACCGGGATAGGAGGGTGCCGCCGAAACCCCGCCGCGCAGGGCGAAGTTGAAGGACCGTTCCTGTGCCGTAGCGGGCATGGCCGTCAGGGTGGCGGCCACAAGGCCGAAGGCAAGCGTCGATGCGCGCATGAAAATCATCTCCGTCAATGGAAGCAATAATTACTCTTGCTCCGACCTAGCACGCAGACCGGGAAAGAACAGCCGCAATCCGGTCACATAGATGTAAACTCATGCGCTGCATCGGGACGGATACGGAAAATTTCTTTGCATTTCTGGCGCATCGGAGCCGAAGGCCCTTGTTCGGGCGGCCTGCCCTCGCGTAACCAATTGCAAACGGGAGGACGAAGACATGGGCTACCACGCACTCTACGAGGCCTGGAAACAGGATCCGGAAGGTTTCTGGCTTGACGCCGCCAAGGCCATTGACTGGGTGGAACCACCGAAGAAAGCGCTCTTTGACCGCGGCGCCGACATGTACGAATGGTACGCCGATGCGCAGGTCAACGGCTGTTACAACGCGGTGGACCGCCATGTGGAAAACGGCCGCGCGGATCAGCTCGCCATTATCCATGACAGCCCGATCACCGGGACCAAGCAAAAGATCACCTTTGCCGAATTGCAGACCCGTGTGGCCAAGCTCGCCGGGGCGATGAGGGCGCAGGGCGTGACCAAGGGCGATCGGGTGATCATCTATATGCCCATGGTGCCCGAAGCGCTGGACGCCATGCTGGCCTGTGCGCGTATCGGTGCGGTGCATTCGGTGGTATTTGGCGGATTTGCCGCCAATGAACTGGCGGTGCGCATCGACAATTGCACGCCCAAGGCGATTCTCGCCGCCTCCTGCGGGTTGGAGCCGGGGCGCGTCGTCGCCTACAAACCCCTGCTGGACGGCGCCATCGAGATGGCCCGGCACAAGCCCGAGGTCTGCCTGATCCTGCAACGCGAACAGCACCTTTGCGATCTGACCCCGGGCCGCGATCTGGACTGGGCGAAGGTCTGCGACACGGCCACCCCTGCCGATTGCGTGCCGGTGGCGGGCAACCATCCGGCCTATATCCTTTATACCTCCGGCACGACCGGCGCGCCCAAGGGCGTCGTGCGCCATACCGCGGGCCATCTGGTCGCGTTGAACTGGACGATGAAGAACATCTACAACGTCGATCCCGGCGATGTGTTCTGGGCCGCATCCGATGTGGGCTGGGTCGTGGGCCACAGCTATATCTGCTATGGTCCGCTGGTGCATGGCAACACTACCGTGGTCTTCGAAGGCAAGCCCATCGGCACGCCGGATGCCGGCACCTTCTGGCGCATCATCGCGGAACATAATGTGCGCTCCTTCTTTACCGCCCCCACCGCGATCCGCGCAGTCAGGCGCGAGGACCCCGAGGGCGACTTCATCCGGAAATATGACCTGTCCTGCCTGCGCGCGCTCTACCTCGCGGGGGAACGCGCGGACCCCGACACGATCATCTGGGCGCAGGAGAAACTGGGCAAGCCGGTCTATGACCATTGGTGGCAAACCGAAACCGGCTATACCATCGCAGGCAATCCCGCCGGGCTGGAGGCGCTGCCGGTCAAGATCGGATCGCCGACGGTGCCGATGCCCGGCTACGACGTGCAGATCCTGGATGAGGCAGGCCAGCCGCAGAAGCCCGGCGCGCTGGGGGCCATCGCCATCAAGCTGCCCCTGCCCCCCGGCACCCTGCCGACCCTGTGGAATGCCGAAGACCGGTTCCGCAAAAGCTATATGACCACCTTCCCCGGCTATTATGAAACCGGCGATGCGGGCATGATGGACGAGGACGGATACCTTTATATCATGGCGCGCACCGATGACGTGATCAACGTCGCGGGGCACCGCCTGTCCACCGGCGCCATGGAAGAGGTTCTTGCCGGACATCCGGATGTGGCCGAATGCGCCGTGGTCGGCGTTGGCGACGCGCTCAAGGGGCAGGCACCGATAGGCTTTGTCTGCCTGTCCAAGGGCGTGAACCGACCCCACGCCGAGATCGCTGCCGAATGCGTGAAACGCATCCGCGATCAGATCGGCCCGGTTGCCGCCTTCAAACAGGCGCTTGTGGTGGACCGCCTGCCAAAGACCCGGTCGGGCAAGATCCTGCGCGCCACCATGGTCAAGATCGCCGACAATCAGGATTTCAAAATGCCCGCGACCATCGACGATCCGGAAATTCTGGACGAAATCCGGACAGCGCTGCAAACAATAGGTTATGCTCAGGGATAGGTAATCTTCGGAGGATCACCTTGGAAACATCAAGAGCCACCGATTTTGAATTCGCGGCAGCGCTGTCGGATCTGACCAATTGGCTGATCCGGCAGGGTCTGGAAAACACACCTGTCGAGACCTGGCTCGAAGCCTGCTGCGAAAAACTGGTCGCGGCAGGCATCCCCCTGCAACGGGTCAACCTTTCGCTTCGGGCGCATCATCCTGAAATCGGTGCTGTGGCTTTTCGCTGGTTCCGGAGCGGGGCCTATGAACGCTTTGACTACCAACGCTCCGCCACCACACCCGACGAATACCTGCAAAGCCCGTTATACTACCTGCTGACCCACGATATTTCCGAACTGCGGCAGAAACTGACGGACCCTGAACCGGCGATGAATTTTCCGATCTTCGACGAGTTGAGAGAGCGCGGCGGGACGGAATATTACGCCGCCAAGCGATTTTTCCTCAGGGCTGACCATGACACGCCGGTCAATCCCCGCAACGCGGGCGAAGAGGGCATGACCATTTCCATGACCACCGACGCCCCCGGCGGGTTCACCACGGCGCAGCTGGATGCGGTCCGCAACCTGCTGCCCGCCCTGTGCCTGACGCTGAAAAGCAGTGCCAACCGTCTGATGGCCGAAGATATCACAGCTGCCTACCTTGGGCGCGACGCCAGCGCGCGGGTGTTGTCGGGTGCCATCACGCGCGGGTCCTCCGAAACGATTTCGGCGGTGATATGGTATTTCGATCTGCAAGGCTTCACCAAGATGTCCGAAACCCTGTCGGGCACCGCCATCATTGATCTTCTGAACGATTACTTCGCGCTTGCGGTCGAGGTGGTCGAACGCAATGGCGGCAATGTGCTGAAATTCATGGGCGACGGGATGCTGGCGATTTTCGATCTGGTTGAGGCCCCCGATGCGCGGCGCGTGGCACTTGATGCCGCCCTTGAGCTGCGCGCGGCTTTTGCCACGCTGAACGAAGAACGCACAAGGGGCGGTCTGACGACAACCGGCTTCACCCTCGCCCTGCATGCGGGGGATGTTCTTTATGGCAATATCGGGGGCAAGACGCGGCTGGATTTCACGGTGATCGGACCGGCGGTGAACACCACGGCGCGTATCCTGGGCATGACCGGCCCGCTGGATCAGACGATTGTCATCTCTTCCGCCGTGGCAAAACCGATTCGGGAGACCCGGCCAGAGCTGGTATCCCTGGGCCAATACCGGTTGCGGGGCGTCACCGAGCGACAGGAATTGTTCACGCTTGATTAAAGTTTTCAGTTTTCGTTGAAGCGAAACATCGCCAATGTCCCGAGAGCGCCGAAGGCGCGGCAGGGTATTGGCGATACAACATAAACTGGAAACGCTACAGGGCGCACCGGATTAAGACACCCTGGAGCACAGGGACCACGACATGCAAAGGGCGGCCGCCTGGACCGCCCCTGCACAATCTTTGTTGGCCTGTCTCAGACCCGCGCGGCGAAATCATCCACCTGACGCTCGGCCTCTTCCTTGGCCACGCCATAACGCTCCTGAATCTTGCCAACCAGCTTTTCGCGGTCGCCTTCGGCCTCTGTCACTTCGTCATCGGTCAGGTCGCCCCATTCGGATTTGATCGAACCGGTCATCTGCTTCCAATTGCCCTTGATCTGGTCCCAATTCATGTCTGCTCTCCTTTGATAACTTCATTCCGCTTTGGCACCTCCTGTGCCCTGCGGGTTCATTGAAGCAACGCGACCCTGCCTGTCTTTGTTCCCGGATATCCGCGTTACCGACTGCATGGGGTCCAGCAGATAAGCGAATTTTCGCGCGCGCCCGGCCCCGGCCCTGCCATATCAATCGGGGCCGCGCAGAACCCTATGCGCTGGGAGAAGGTAAGACCCTGATGCCGTGCTTCAGGTGAATTGTTCCGAAATCAGCCGTTCTTCCAATCCGTGACCCGGATCAAAAAGGATCGTATGTTTGACGGAGGGTTCCGAGGCAATCTCGACGGTCACGACATCGCGGTAGGACGTGCCATCCGCATCGGCCATCACAGGCCGCTTTTCCGGTTCCAGCACGTCAAACCGCACCTTGGCCGCTTTCGGCAACAGGGCGCCGCGCCAGCGCCGGGGCCGGAATGCCGCCATCGCCGTCAGTGCCAGAACATCCGACCCGATCGGCAGAATCGGCCCGTGGGCGGAATAATTATAGGCGGTGGAGCCGGCCGGCGTGGCGACCAGAGCGCCATCGCAGACCAGTTCGTGCATCCGCAGCCGCCCATCCACCGAGATCTGCAGCTTTGCCGCCTGTGGCCCTGCCCGCAGCAGGGAGACTTCGTTGATGGCCAGCGCTGTGGCCATGTTTCCGTTGATCTGGGTGGCTTGCATGACAAGCGGGTTGATCACGGCAGTTTCCGCCGCGCGCAGCCGCTCGATCAGGTCGCTTTCGCTGTATTCGTTCATCAGAAAGCCGATGGTCCCGCGATTCATCCCGTAGACCGGCAGATCCAGCGCCTGGGTCTCATGCAGGGTGGCCAGCATGAATCCGTCGCCGCCCAGCGCCACGATAATCTCCGCCTCCTCCGACGCGACATTGCCATAACGCCCCGTCAGGACAGCCTTGGCGGTCTGCGCAACCTCGGCGCGGCTGGCCACAAACGAGATTTTCATGGACATGTCCGAGACATCTCAAAGATCATGGCGAAGGTTTCCGATGCTGCCCGTATTCCCCCGAACCAAGCACATATTGCCAATCGCTGCCAGTGCTGCCGCGCATATTGGCATTTGCGTCGTTTTACAGCCTTTCAGATCAGCGTCCTTTCCGCTACGAAACGACGAAATTTCCGGCCTCAAAGGAGCCCTCGCATGAAAGATTTCTTCACCGCCTCGCTGGCCCAGACAGACCCCGAACTTCTGGCCTCCATCACCGGCGAGCTCGGCCGCCAGCGCCACGAGATCGAATTGATCGCGTCGGAGAACATTGTCTCTGCCGCTGTGCTCGAAGCGCAGGGCTCCGTGATGACCAACAAATACGCCGAAGGCTATCCGGGCCGGCGCTATTACGGTGGCTGCGAATGGGTCGATGTGGCCGAGAATCTGGCCATCGAACGGGCTTGCAAGCTGTTTGACTGCGGTTTTGCCAACGTGCAGCCGAACTCCGGCTCCCAGGCGAACCAGGGAGTTTTCCAGGCGCTGCTGCAGCCGGGCGACACGATCCTGGGCATGTCACTGGACGCAGGCGGTCACCTGACCCATGGGGCCGCGCCGAACCAGTCCGGCAAATGGTTCAATGCCATCCAGTACGGCGTGCGCAAGCAGGACAACCTGCTGGACTACGACCAGGTGCAGGAACTGGCAACCGAGCATCAGCCCAAGATGATCATCGCAGGTGGTTCCGCCATCCCGCGCCAGATCGACTTTGCCCGGATGCGCGAGATTGCCGATAGCGTGGGCGCTTACCTGCACGTCGACATGGCGCATTTTGCCGGTCTCGTCGCGGCGGGCGAACATCCCTCGCCCTTCCCCCATGCCCATGTGGCCACCACCACCACCCACAAGACCCTGCGTGGCCCGCGCGGCGGCATGATCCTGACCAATGACGAGGCGCTGGCGAAAAAGTTCAACTCCGCCATCTTCCCCGGCATCCAGGGCGGCCCGCTGATGCATGTGATCGCCGGCAAGGCCGTTGCCTTTGGCGAGGCGCTGCGCCCGGAGTTCAAGACCTATATCCAGCAGGTCGTGAAGAACGCCCAGGCGCTGAGCGATCAACTGATCAAGGGCGGGCTGGACACGGTCACCCATGGCACCGACACCCATGTGGTTCTGGTTGACCTGCGCCCCAAGGGCGTGAAGGGCAATGCCACCGAAAAGGCCCTGGGCCGCGCGCATATCACCTGCAACAAGAACGGTGTTCCCTTCGATCCGGAAAAACCGACTGTGACCAGCGGCATCCGCCTCGGCTCCCCCGCCGGGACCACCCGCGGTTTCGGTGAAGCCGAGTTCCGTCAGATCGCGGACTGGATCATCGAGGTTGTTGATGGGCTTGCCGAGAACGGCGAGGAGGGCAACGCCGAGGTCGAAGCCAAGGTCAAGGCCGAGGTCGAAGCCCTTTGCGCGAAATTCCCGATGTACCCCAACCTTTGAAGACGACGGTGGGCCGGCGGCCCACCTGCACCACTACGGCCCGCGGCACAGCGGCGGGCCTTGGTGGGTCCCACCGCTGACAATACAGCACCCGGAGCCGCAGGATTCTGCGCCCGCAGTTCCCGGATGATCCGAATATCTGAAACCTAAAGCGCCCCGCCTTAAACTTGTATCAGGTTAAAGGCGGGACGCTGTAAAGAAGCAAAGCATCTTGCTTCTGCCTGTCTGTAGTGACGTGGCGCGTTGTATCTTTTGCCCGCACCGCCTTAAGGTGATCGTCTCGCCCAGCATTTCATGTGGAGACAACAGATGATCATTCACCGCGCGGGGTCGCGCCCTTCGAGCAGACCCAATCCCGAGTATTTCACCGGTACTGTCCGAATGGACCCGCTGATCAGCACCCCTGCCCCGGCGCGTCTCAATGGCCTCGCCGTGACCTTCGAGCCCGGCGCGCGCACCAATTGGCATGCCCATCCTCTAGGCCAGACCCTGATCGTGACGGCCGGCTCGGGCCGCGCGCAAAAAGAAGGTGAAGAAATCGTCCGGCTCGCCCCCGGCGATGTCGTGTGGTTCGCCCCCGGCGAGAAACACTGGCACGGGGCAGCCCCCGATTGCGCAATGACCCATATCGCCCTGCAGGAGGCGTTGGAGGGCACAACAGCAGACTGGCTGGAACCTGTCACGGATGCGCAATACGGCTCCTGAACGCGGTACCGTTGGCCCCTGCTGGCCCTAGAAATGCGACAGGATGTTGATCTCGCGCCCCATCGGATCAGCGACAAAGAACCGCCGCACGCCCCAGCTTTCGTCGGTGATCGGATAGGTGATCGTTGCCCCCATCGCGCAGGCGCGGTCATGAACTTCGTCCACGTTATCGACCTCGACCGAGATGTCCGGCACCGGCGCACCGGCCCCACCCTGCGCGGCGATGCTCATCTGGACCGGCCCCAGCTCACCGGAGCCCAGCGTGATGATCCAGCCCTGGTCCATCAGGATGTTCAGGTTCAGCAGATCGCTGTAGAAAGCCGCCAGTCCCGGCACATCGGCACTGGCGAAATTGCAGACGATACGGGTCACGGTCATCGGTTTTTCCTTGTTCAAAGATAGCCGCGCCACGACAGCCAGAACAGGAAGGCCGTGATCACGATCAACAGGTTTGCGGCCACAGCAGCGGCAAGGCCGATCAGACGCCCCTTGCGTCTGTCGGCCACATCTATCGCTGCCAGATGCGCGCTGACTTCCGCATAGGCCCGGGAAAATTCACGCGAGTCCAGCTGCCGCGCCAGTTTCGGATGGCCTGCCATCTTCTGGGCCGCAACCAGACGCGCAGCCTGCCCCCGCACCCGGTGCGGCAGGCGGCGACCTGCGCGGCGCATCGCCTGTTCCAGGTCGCGCCCGCGGACCCCCAGCTTCGCCTGGAGCAGCCGCAGCAGGGCCTGAGACTTTGCGTTGATTTCTTTCTCGGTCAACATTGCCTACATCTAGGGCCTGTGGACACTCATCTTCGCCCACCCGTTTCGGTCCAAAATTGCTCAGTTCCAGGCAAGAGAGCGCAGGAATAGCCAGCTATTTCAAGCTCTCTTTGCGCGCCCCGCCTTGAAGTTGAAGCGCCAATACCCTGCCGCGCTACGCGCTCTCGGGACATTGGCGAAGTGATTTGCCTTATAGTAAAGGCGGGACGCTGTAACGCAGAAATGGGCAATTTTGGCGAAACCCCTGCGGGGCGCGGCGGATTTTGCCTCTGCCATCCCGGATGTTCGCTTCCAATGATCACATTGCTGCGCTCACATCAGGGCGCCAGCGGCAAAATCCGTCTCGCGCGGGTGGGCGAAGATGAGTGTCCACAGGCCCTAAAGCGACTGGCGCATTCGGCGCAATGGCGCTAACCCTTGGCCATGCTGAACTATCTTGAATATGGAACCGCATCCGGCAACCGGCCTTCGCTGATCATCGCCCACGGCCTTTTCGGATCTGGCCGCAACTGGGGCGTGATCGCCAAACGGCTCGCTGACAGCCGCCATGTCATCACCCCCGACATGCGCAACCACGGCACCAGCCCGCGCGCCGCCACGCAAAGCTATCGCGACATGGCAGGGGATCTGGCCGAACTGATCGAGGCGGTCGGCGGCCCCGTTGACCTGTGCGGTCATTCGATGGGCGGCAAGACGGCGATGACCCTGGCACTGCTGCGCCCGGAACTGATCCGCACGCTGATCGTCGCCGACATTGCGCCGGTCGCATATTCCCACACCCAGTCGATGTTCATCGACGCCATGCGCAAGGTGGACCTTGCCACGCTGACCCGCCGCTCCGAGGCCGAGGCGCAACTGGCCGCTGCCGGGGTCGAACCCGCGCTGCAAAGCTTCTTCACCCAGTCGCTGGACGTGCCGAACAAGGCCTGGCGTCTGAACCTGGACGTGCTTGAGGCTGAAATGCCCAAGATCATCGGCTGGCCCGAGGACCTTGGCGGCTCTTTCGAGGGGCGCTGCCTGTTCCTGTCGGGTGGCGCGTCCGATTACGTCCAGGCCGGGCACCGCGACCGGATCAAATCCTATTTCCCGGCCGCGCGTTTCTCCAAGCTTCCGGGTGCGGGCCACTGGCTGCACGCTGAAAAGCCACGCGAATTCGAGGCTGCGCTGCGCACTTTTCTCGATTCGGAGAGCGCGCCGGCCACTTGACCCTCTTGCCTTTCGCGACAAAAAGTTAACCTTTGGCGGTGAAGAGCATGAGGAAAGGTCATGTGGAAGTCTCTGTATGAAAAGATGATCAGCTCCATGATGGTGCAGGATCGGCTGAAAACGGAATTCCCCGACGGCACCACAGCCACCTACGGGCCAGCCCGAGGCGACATTGCCCAGGTCGCCATTCGGGACCCGCGCGCGTTACGCCAATTGTGCCTCAACCCCGACCTGGCCTTGGGCGAGGGCCTGATGAATGGCACCATTGACCTGATCGACACGACCCTGGACGATCTGCTGCGCATCGTCCTGCAGAACCGCGCGGCCGGGGATCAGCCGGGATGGATCAAGACTGCGAACAGCGCCCGTTTTCACACCCGCCGCTTTATCCAGCGCAACACGCCGGAACGCGCCCGCGCCAATGTCACGCATCATTACGACATTTCCGACGACCTCTACCGGCTGTTCCTGGATCAGGACATGCAATATTCCTGCGCCTATTTCACCGATCCAGACATGTCGCTGGAGGATGCACAGGCAGCAAAGAAGGCACATATCTCCGCCAAACTGTGCCTGTCACCCGGTCAGCATGTGCTGGACATCGGGTGCGGCTGGGGCGGCATGGCGCTGACCCTGGCGCGCGATTTCGACGTGCAGGTGACGGGCATCACCCTGTCCGAAAACCAGCTTGCCACCGCCCAGGCCCGTGCCCGGGCGGAAGGGCTGCAGGACCGTGTGACCTTCCGCCTGCAGGATTACCGCAATGTGACGGAAACCTTCGACCGGATTGTCAGTGTCGGCATGCTGGAACATGTGGGCGTCCCGAATTACGACACCTATTTCGCCAAGGTGGCCGAGCTGCTGAAACCCGATGGCGTGGCCCTGATCCACACCATCGGACGCAGCGCGCCACCGATGCCGCACAGCTCCTGGCTGAACAAATACATCTTTCCGGGCGGCTATGTGCCGTCGCTCTCCGAACTTGCCGGCCCGATGGAGCGCAGCGGATTGTGGCAGGCCGACATTGAGTTCTTGCGGCTGCATTACGCCTATACCCTGCGGCATTGGCGCAAGCGGTTCGAAGCCAATATCGATACCATCCGCGACATGTATGACGACCGGTTCATCACCATGTTCCGTTATTATTTCGCAATCTGCATCGCGGCCTTCGAACAACAGATGCAGGGCGTCTACCAGATACAGCTTGCCCACAAACGCGATACGGTTCCGCTGACCCGTGACTATCTGTACCGGTCTGCCCCCGCAGCGTGAGCGCCGGTCAGCCGCAAGGACCGGGACTGGCAGGTTTCGCCCCCAAATAGTGCCCCCCGGGGCATTTCATTTCTTTTTGGCAAAAAATATCCCGCGTGCCCGGGGCTCGCGCCCCCAATCCGGCCTTGCGCCCGTTCACGCCATGCCTATAACGCAGTGAATTTGCATATCAGGGGGCACTGCCATGCCAAAGCGCACCGACATCAAATCAATCATGATCATTGGTGCTGGCCCCATTGTCATCGGACAGGCCTGCGAGTTCGATTATTCCGGCGCACAGGCCTGCAAGGCACTCAAGGAAGAAGGCTACCGGGTCATCCTCGTGAACTCCAACCCGGCCACCATCATGACAGATCCGGGCCTCGCCGATGCCACCTACATCGAACCCATCACGCCCGAGACCGTCGCCAAGATCATCGCAAAGGAACGCCCGGATGCGCTGCTGCCGACCATGGGCGGGCAGACCGGGCTGAACACCTCGCTGGCGCTCGAGGAAATGGGCGTGCTGAAGGAATACGGCGTCGAGATGATCGGTGCCAAGCGCGAAGCCATCGAAATGGCCGAGGACCGCAAATTGTTCCGCGAGGCGATGGACCGGCTTGGGATCGAAAACCCCCGTGCCACGATCTGCACCGCGCCCAAGGATGCAAAGGGCAAGAAAGATCTTGCCGCCGGGGTCAAGCTCGCGCTCGAAGCGCTTGAAGACATCGGCCTGCCCGCCATCATCCGCCCCGCCTTCACCATGGGCGGCACCGGCGGCGGCGTGGCGTACAACCGCGAGGACTACGAATTCTTCTGCCGCTCCGGCATGGACGCCTCACCCATGGGCCAGATCCTGATCGACGAGTCGCTGCTGGGCTGGAAGGAATTCGAGATGGAGGTGGTGCGCGATACCGCCGACAATGCCATCATCGTCTGTTCGATCGAAAACGTGGATCCGATGGGCGTGCACACGGGCGATTCCATCACTGTCGCACCTGCGCTGACACTGACGGACAAGGAATACCAGATCATGCGCAACCACTCCATCGCGGTGCTGCGCGAGATCGGTGTGGAAACGGGGGGGTCCAACGTGCAATGGGCGGTGAACCCCGTCGATGGACGCATGGTGGTGATCGAGATGAACCCGCGCGTATCGCGCTCCTCGGCGCTGGCCTCCAAGGCGACCGGCTTTCCCATCGCCAAGATCGCCGCCAAACTGGCGGTCGGCTTCACGCTGGACGAGCTGGACAACGACATCACCGGCGTGACCCCCGCCTCCTTCGAGCCGACCATCGACTATGTCGTCACCAAGATCCCGAAATTCGCATTCGAGAAATTCCCCGGCTCCGAACCGAACCTGACCACCGCGATGAAGTCGGTGGGCGAGGCAATGTCCATTGGCCGCACCATCCATGAAAGCATGCAAAAGGCGCTGGCATCGATGGAATCGGGCCTGACCGGGTTCGACGAAATCGAGATCCCGGGTGTCGCCCCCCTCACCCCGGCCCTCTCCCCCTTGGGGGAGAGGGAGCAGCGCTCCCCGGAGAGCGGTTCGATCGACGCTGCAGACTCCGCTGCTAGCGGAGCGGGAGCCCTCTCCCCTCGGGGGAGAGGGTTGGGTGAGGGGGATCTGGCACCGGACCAGCGGGCCGCGCTCATCAAATCCCTCAGCAAGCAGACCCCGGACCGGTTGCGCATCATCGCGCAGGCCATGCGCCATGGGATGTCCAACGACGACATCCACGGCATCACCATGTTTGACCCCTGGTTCCTGGACCGTATTCGCGAAATCGTGGAAGCCGAAGAAGAGGTCCGGGCAGGCGGGATGCCGCAGGATGCGAACGGGCTGCGGCACCTCAAGATGATGGGGTTCACCGATGCGCGCCTGGCGCATCTGTCGGGGCGGAGCGAGGCGGAGGTCCGTAGTGCCCGGCTCGACGCTGGCGTGAAGGCCGTCTTCAAGCGCATCGACACCTGTGCTGCGGAATTCGAGGCGCAAACGCCCTACATGTATTCCACATATGAAGCCCCGATGATGGGTGACGTCGAATGCGAGGCGCGTCCCAGCGACAAAAAGAAGGTCGTGATCCTCGGCGGTGGCCCCAACCGCATCGGCCAGGGGATCGAATTCGACTATTGCTGCTGTCACGCCTGCTATGCGCTGACGGACGCGGGTTATGAGACCATCATGGTCAACTGCAACCCCGAGACTGTCAGCACCGATTATGACACTTCCGACCGGCTGTATTTCGAACCGCTCACCTTCGAACATGTGATGGAGATCATGCGGGTCGAGCAGGAGAACGGCACCCTTCATGGTGTGATCGTGCAATTCGGTGGCCAGACCCCGCTGAAGCTTGCCAATGCCCTGCAAGAGGCCGGTATCCCGATCCTGGGCACCACGCCCGACATGATCGACCTGGCCGAGGACCGCGAGCGGTTCCAGCAATTGGTGCAGAAGCTGGGACTGAAGCAGCCCAAGAACGGCATTGCCCATTCCGATGCCGAGGCGCTTGAAATCGCGGCCGACATCGGCTTCCCCCTCGTGATCCGCCCGTCCTACGTGCTGGGAGGCCGCGCGATGGAGATCGTGCGCGATCAGCAAAGCCTTGAGCGCTATATCCGCGAAGCGGTTGTGGTCTCGGGCAAGAGCCCGGTCTTGCTGGACAATTACCTGTCCGGCGCGGTCGAACTGGACGTGGATGCGCTTTGCGACGGCACCGATGTGCATGTGGCGGGCATCATGCAGCATATCGAAGAGGCCGGCGTGCATTCCGGCGACAGCGCCTGTTCGCTGCCGCCCTATTCGCTGGATCGCGCCATCATCGAGGAAGTCACCAAGCAGACCCATGCCCTTGCGCTGGCGCTGAACGTGGTCGGCTTGATGAACATCCAGTTCGCTGTCAAGGATGGCGAGGTTTACCTGATCGAGGTCAACCCGCGCGCCTCGCGCACCGTGCCCTTCGTGGCCAAGGCGACGGATTCGGCCATTGCCTCCATCGCGGCGCGAATCATGGCGGGCGAACCGCTGTCGAACTTCCCCAAACGCGCGCCCTACCCCGAGCAGGCCGCCTATGCCGACGTCTTGCCGCTGGGCGATCCGCTGACCCTGGCGGATCCGGACATGCCCTGGTTCTCGGTCAAGGAGGCGGTGCTGCCCTTTGCCCGCTTCCCCGGCGTCGATACGCTTCTGGGGCCTGAGATGCGCTCCACCGGTGAGGTCATGGGCTGGGACCGCGACTTCCCCCGCGCCTTTCTCAAGGCGCAGATGGGTGCCGGGAACGTCATGCCACGCGAAGGCTGCGTCTTTATCTCGATCAAGGACATGGACAAGACGGATGACATGCTCTCCGCCGCGCGGATCCTGCTGGAGCAGGGGTTCAGCATTGTCGCCACCCGTGGCACCGCCGCATGGCTCAAGCAGCACGGCCACGCCTGCGAGACCGTCAACAAGGTCTACGAAGGCCGCCCCGATGTCACCGACATGATGAAGGACGGGTCCGTGCATCTGGTGCTGAACACCACCGAGGGCACGCAGGCGGTCGAGGACAGCAAGAGCATCCGCAGCATCGCATTGTTCGACAAGATCCCCTATTTCACCACCGCCGCGGGGGCCTATGCCGCCGCGCTGGCGATCAAGGCGCAGGCCGAGGATGAGATCGGGGTGAAGTCACTACAGGGGTGAGCGCCGGTCCGGGCAAAGCCCGGCATTCGCTCCGGTGAAGCGATTGAGACGCGAACGGGTGGAGCCCTGGCCATTTCCTTCAAAACGCAACAACGCGGCGGCGGGCAGCGGCAGACCCTGGGTCCGCAAGGCTGACCGGCGCTGCTTTGGAGGTTGAACCCGGGCCTGGCCGATGCGTGCCCTCCCGTTAAACGAGAAATCGTGTTATCCTGCCGTCAGTTCAGCCAGAGGAGGCCCCCATGTTCCGCGCCATCGTTCCCACCCTGCTGCTCATTGCCGCCTGCACCCCCGTCCCTGCCACTGCCCCCTCATCCCTGCCCTTTTTCGGGAACGGCTACCGCTTCGACGGCGATGCCTGCCGCCGTCTGGCCGAGGATGCCTATACCAATCAATTCCTCGACGATGCCGCCGATCTGGTCGGCTGTCCGGCGGATCTGGAGAACCTTGGCGTTTTCGTGATCGACACCGGCGCGCAGGAGGTCGCGCGGCGGGATGGTTATGTGCTCTACTCCGTCCCGCTGCGCTAAAGCGCCCCGCCTTAAACTTGAATCGCCGATACCCTGCCGCGCTGCGCGCTCTCGGGACATCGGCGATACGGAGTGTATCAGGTTAAAGCCGGGACGCTGTAAGACGTCACAGAGCGGCGTATTTGCCCATCAACCTGGTGAGCCGCTGGCTGAGTGTCTCGCCGATGACGGAGGCCTTTTGCAGGTCGCGCACCTCCAGCGCCTCGCCATTGGCCGCCGCCGCAAGCAGGTCACGCAAAGCCACCCATTTGGAGGCCACCTGCCCCAGGCCGAGCTTGATGCCAATGTTCGGCGCCCCGGGCAGCCCGCGCACTGCATCCCCTTCAATCAAGGCGGTATTGATGCTTTCAAATACGGCGATCTTTTCGATCATCTGCGCCGGTAGTTTGGCAGAGCCGAGCGACAGGCGCACATAGCACAGGTCGCGCAGCAACTCCTCGATCAGGATCCGCTGTCCGGTCAGATGCAGCAGTGCCGCCTGGTGCTCTGCGGAGAAATCACCCTCAAGATACCTCGGACCCGCGGCGCGGGCGGCGGCAAGCAGACCATCGGCGACATCCTGATTGCGCGACAGCAAAAGGCGCATCGGCACACTGTGAAAATCACCCGATACGATCTGTTCCGCCGAACGTGTCACACCGAAAGACATCCGCTGGATGCGGGACAATTCCGTGCTGAGCGCCGGATCAGCCTCAGCCGTCAGCGCCGGATCAGCCGCGCCGTCGATCAGCGCCTTCATCATCTGTTCGAACTCTTGCGCCTCATGCAACGCGGTCTCTGCATGTAGTTGCGATTGAGATCCCGACATCACGAAACAGGTCGACTTCGCCACCCGAAGGGCGCGCTGCGCCTGTTCCGTCAACAGGGTCACCCGCAGGTGGCCATCGGATTGCGCCAAGGCGGCGCGTGCCGACAACGTCAACAGGCACAGAACGGCTGTAATCGTCTTGATCATGCCCGGCTCCCTTGCTTGCCCCCGCAGGAGTACAGGGCAATCTTTAACAGAAGCTGACCGCCGGTCCTTGTCCTGCCCCTTGCCCAGCGCCCTTTGCCCCGGTTAGTTTGACAAAACTCAAGAGGTTACCGAATGTTCACACCTGTCATCACCGGCACCGGCATCTTCACCCCGGACCAGATCATCACCAATGCGGAGCTGGTGGCCTCGTTCAACGCCTATGTCGATCTCTATAACGCGGAACATGCCGCCGCCATTGAGGCGGGCGAGGTTGAGGCCAAGGCGCATTCCTCCGAAGAGTTCATCGTCAAGGCCAGCGGGATCGAGCAGCGATATGTGATCGACAAGGCGGGCGTTCTGGATCCGCATGTGATGCACCCGCTGCTGCGCCAGCGCAGCGATGACGAACCTTCGCTGATGGCCGAAATGGCACTGGATGCCGCCAGCAAGGCGCTTGCCAAGGCGGGCAAGACGGCAGCGGATGTCGATGCGGTGATCTGCGCCGCCTCGAACCTCGAACGCGCCTATCCGGCAGTGGCGATTGAAATCCAGGAACTGTTGGGCATCAACGGCTTTGCATTCGACATGAATGTTGCCTGCTCCTCTGCAACCTTTGGCATCCAGGCGGCGGCGGACATGGTGCGCAGCGGCTCGATCCGCTCTGCTCTGGTGGTCAATCCGGAAATCTGCTCCGCCCATCTGGAATGGCGGGACCGCGATTGTCACTTCATTTTCGGCGATGTGGCCACCGCCACGCTGATCGAGCGGGAGGAGGCCGCAGAGGGGCCCTATTTCGAAATCAGATCAACCCGTTGCGCGACGCAGTTCTCAAACAACATCAGGAACAACAACGGCTTTCTGCGCCGCTCCCGGCCCGACGGTGTCGCCGACCGGCGCGACATGCAGTTCATGCAGAATGGCCGCAAGGTGTTCAAGGAAGTGCTGCCGCTGGTTTCCGATCATGTCGCGGCGCATATGGCCGACAATGACGTTGTCAGCGGTGATCTGAAACGGATCTGGCTGCATCAGGCCAACAAGTCGATGAACGATTTCATCGGGCGCAAGGTTCTGGGCCGGGTGCCGGAACCGGGCGAACAGCCCAATATCCTGCAGGATTACGCCAATACCTCCTCCGCCGGGTCGATCATTGCCTTTGCCAAATATTCCGACGATCTGAAGGACGGCGATATGGGGCTGATCTGTTCCTTCGGGGCGGGGTATTCGGTGGGGTCCGTCATCGTGCAAAAACACGGCTGAGCGCACTGCCTAAGCCACCTCAGAGGGATTTCAGCGATACCCTCTTGTGGACTTCCTCCGCGCTTTCCACCCGCTCGGAATACCGATCCACCAGATAATCGGCACGCCCGCGCACCAGCCAGGTGAACTTGACCAGTTCCTCCATCACATCGACAATGCGGTTGTAGAACGGTCCCGCAGGCAGCTGCCCCGCGTCATCGAACTCCAGCCAGGCCTTGGGGATGCTGGATTGATTGGGAATGGTGACCATCCGCATCCATCGTCCCAGAATACGCATCTGATTGACCGCGTTGAAAGACTGCGATCCGCCACTGACCTGCATGACCGCCAGGGTCTTGCCCTGCGTCGGCCTGATCCCGCCTTTCAGGGAGAGCGGCAGCCAGTCGATCTGTGCCTTCATCACCGCCGTCATCGCCCCGTGGCGTTCCGGGCTGGACCAGACCATGCCTTCGGACCAGACGGCAAGATCGCGCAGCTCCTGCACCTTGGGGTGATCGGCATCCGCCCCATCGGGCAAAGGCAGACCTGTCGGGTCAAACATCCGGGTCTCGCAGCCCAGGTGCCGCAGGATACGCGCCGATTCAATAGCGGCCTTGCGCGAATAGCTGACCTCGCGCAGCGAGCCATAAAGCAGCAAGATGCGCGGCTTGTGCCCCGGATCCCCTTCTGCGCGCAAATGGTCCGTGTCGATCTGCGGCAAGGCATCCGCTTGCAGGGAGGACAGCAAATCAGCCACTTTCTTCTTCCAGGTTCAGTTTCATGTCGATCAGCACCTGCTGCAGCATCGTCGTTTCGCGCAGCAGCCGCTTTGCTTCGTTGACCGTGATCCGGCCATCTTCCATGGATTGCTGATACTCGGCCATCAGCATCGCGAAACGCTGGCTCAGGGCGATCACATCGGAATTCACCCCACCCGAGCGTGGCGCATTCGGGCGACCGTCATGAAAGGACAATTCGACGCCCCGCAGCTCTGCCAAGGCAGCGGTCACATGAGGATATCCCGCCGCCTTTTCAAGCTCCGCCACCGCATCAATGGGCATGAAGCGATCGGCATGTTCGGCGTTGTCTGAATAATAGCGTCCCAATGTCGCCTTGGACTTTCCGGTCAGGGCGCAGGCAGGCTCGATCCCAACATCCTTCACAAGGGTTTCGGTGTGTTTCTTCAAATAGCTGCCCATTCCGGCCATAACTTCGGTTCTCCGTTGGCTGGCGCTCTCATTCAGGGGAAAGCGCCTCGGTTTTTCCCATTAACCGCAGACCCTGCAGATGTCATTCACATTCTATCCGCAGTGTACGCGGAATGACGAGTGACCTGCGGACCCTGCGCAACGTCTGTTTTGGTTCGGCCATTTCTGAAGAGGGAGGGAACTTCAGGCCCGCAGGGCAGCAAATGGGCGAACCCTTTTGCTTGATCGCCGTGACAAACCTGACGTATGGGATGCGCCATGGCCAAACTCTATTTCCATTATTCAACCATGAACGCGGGGAAATCCACCGTTCTGCTGCAAGCTGCGCATAACTACGTCGAACGGGGAATGCGCCCCTATCTGCTGACGGCACAGCTTGATGACCGCGCGGGCGAGGCGCGCATCGCCTCGCGGATCGGCATCGGCCAGAAGGCAGATACCTTCGCCCCCGAGGAAAACCTCTTTGCCAAGATCGAAACGCGGCTCACCCAGGGGCCATGTGCCTGTATTTTCGTGGACGAGGCGCAGTTCCTGAGCCCCGGTCAGGTCTGGCAACTGGCACGGGTGGTCGATGACCTGAACGTGCCTGTCATGTGCTTTGGCCTGCGCGTCGATTTTCGTGGCGAATTGTTCCCCGGCTCTGCCACCTTGCTGGCCCTGAGTGATGAAATGCGCGAGGTCCGCACCATCTGCCATTGCGGCAAGAAGGCCACCATGGTGGTGAGGATGGATGCAGACGGCAAACCCCAGCGCGACGGGGCTCAGGTTCAGATTGGCGGCAACGAAACCTATCTGTCCCTCTGCCGCCGCCACTGGCGCGAGGCGGTTGGGGATAAATGACAGGTGGCAGGTTTTCCAGAACCGATCATTTTTGCCATTTATCCACCGAGATTCCATATTTTCTTACAAATATGCGATAATAACCTGAACTTACCCCCACAGTCGATATCGGGAATGCGATGCCCCCAAACTGACGTAATACCCCTCCTGGCGGCACGAAAATCCTCCAAAAAACACGCATTCTGGTCGCGCTGAGGGTGAAATCCCGCATCATGACGCCTCCAGCGGCGCCACAGAGCCGAATTGAAAATCAGCTCCTCGCAGCTAATCCAAGACTTCAGGAAAGCGGCATAACTCCTTGATTTAAAGCGCTCGTCTTGAACTTGAAACGCCAATACCCTGCCGCGCTTGGCGCTCTGGGGACATTAGCGATACTAACTGCATCAGAAGGCGGGGCTGTAATTCAGTGCATCCGCCCGCCGTCGGGAACCTCATGGTCCGGCGACAGCAGCACGATTGCCCCATCCTTGTCCGGAACCCCCAGGACCAGGACCTCGGACATGAAGGGACCAATCTGGCGCGGCGGGAAATTCACCACCGCCATCACCTGCCGCCCGATCAGGTCTTCGGGCGCATAATTTACCGTGATCTGCGCCGAGGTCTTGCGTGTGCCGATCTCCTCGCCGAAGTCCACCCAGAGCTTGATCGCGGGCTTGCGTGCTTCGGGAAAGGGTTCCGCGCGGATCACCGTGCCGACGCGGATGTCCACCTTCATGAAATCATCGAAATCAATCTCAGCCACGCGACAACTCCCTTGATCTGTCCGTGGCCGCCGCCACCGCGCGGTTCAAAAGCGCAGGAAACCCCGTTTCTGCATCCATCAGCACCTCAAGCGCAGCCTGGGTCGTGCCATTCGGGCTGGTCACATTGATGCGCAGCTGCGTGGGATCTTCCGCCGCTTCCATGGCCAGCGCCCCGGCCCCGGCGACCGTCGCCTTGGCCAGTTGCAGGGCCAGGTCGCGCGGCAACCCCTGGGCCACACCGGCATCCGCCATCGCCTCCATCATGTGAAAGACATAAGCCGGCCCGGAGCCGCTGACCCCGGTCACCGCGTCGATCTGCGCCTCTTCGGTCAGACGCACAACCTCGCCCACGGCGCTGAGCAGCGCTTCGGCCTCGTCCAGCGCCGCTGCACCGGCAGCGGCATTGCCCACGATGGCCGTGATCCCGCGCGAAATCGCGGCAGGCGTGTTCGGCATGGCGCGCACGATGGCGGTCTGCGCGCCCAGCACCTCTTCGAAATAGGAAATCGGGGTCCCGGCGGCGACGCTGACAAACACGGTGCTGCCATTGCCCATGGCCTGCAGGGTCGGCAGGGCCTCTGCCATCATCTGCGGCTTCACCGCCACCAGCACAAGTGCCGGTGTTTCGGGCAGGGTTTCGTTCAGATGAACCCCCTGCCCCTGCAGCCAGTCAGACGGCACAGGATCCATGACCCAGACAGAGGATGGCGGCAATCCGCGCCCCAGCCAACCGGCCAGCATGGCCGACCCCATCTTGCCGCAGCCCAGCAAAACCAGGCCCCCGGCAGCAATCCGACTGTCTTTCATCACATATCTCCCGCGTTAAACTCGCGGGAAACTGTTACGCGTGGCCGTAGGCCTCCGCAATGGCGACCTGAAGCGCATCTTTCGGTGTCCGGTCACCCCAGATCAGCAGTTGCAGCGCGGGGTAATACCGTTCCGCCGACATGACCGCAGCGGTGATCATCATGTCGATCTGCCCGGCAGAGGCATCCTGCCCCCCTGCAAGCACCAGACCATAGCGATAGACCATGAGCTTCTGCTCGGCCCAATAGGTAAAGCCCCCCGCCCAGCATTGGTCGTTGATGGAATTGAGCAATTCATAGACCCCGGGCAGGGAATGCTCCGGCGGGTCCATGTCAAAGGTGCAGATCAGCCGCAGCGTTTCGTCGAACGCAGACCAGGCCAGGGTAATCGAGTAGGTGCGCCACTGGCCCTCGACGGCCATGGCAATCTGCTCATCGGAAATCCGGTCGAAATCCCATTCGTGATGGGCCGCCAGATTTTCCACGATATCAATGGGGTGAATGTCTTCTTCAAGGTATTGCTCGGACAGGGCCATTTCGCCACCTCTTTTTTAGTCCAGAGCCGTGGTGCGCCTGCGCCACCAGCTATGGATGCCTGCACTAATAGGCGGGGAACGTCTCCACGCCTATACCAGATATGGTGGGCGATAAGCGTGACCTGTGGCAACCTTTTTCTTGGGGATAACTACAATTTGCGGGGGATATCTCCAATATATTGTGGGAAAAACAATCACTGCCGCAAAATCTTAGCGGTGTTTTTCTTTTTGGCCTGAAATATCCATGCGCTCCCGCGCAAACGGGTGCACGCTCAAGGGCCGGGTGATCACCCGCCCCTTGCAATAAATTGGAATGGCGCGGCAGCGCCGCCTTTGGGTCAGCCCTTCTTCGCGTCCAGCGCGTCGAGCCGCGCCTTGAGCGCCTCGTTCTCTTCGCGCGCTTTCTGCGCCATCGCACGCACCGCGTCGAATTCCTCGCGGGTCACAAAGTCGCGATCCGCCAGCCAGCGGTCCATCATGCCTTTCAGCGCGGTTTCAGCCTCGTTCCGGGCCCCCTGTGCCACGCCCATGGCATTGGTCATCATCTGGCTGACGTCGTCGAAAAATTTGTTGCGGGTCTGCATGTCTGGCCTCCGGGGTTCGCTTTCATCCTATATGGGGGCCACTTGTCGCAGGCGCAAGGTTGACTTCCCCGCCGGGGCGCGCTCAATCAGCGCATGATCGCAATGCTCCCCTTCCCCGAAATCTCGCCCGAGATCTTCTCGATTTCCCTGTTTGGCACAACCTTCGCACTGCGTTGGTATGCGCTGGCCTATATCGTCGGCATCCTGCTGGGCTGGCGCCTTGTTGTGCGGGCCACCCGGACCCCGCGACTTTGGAAGAACAACACGCCCGTGATGACCCCCTCCCAGGTCGAGGACCTGCTGTTCTGGGTGATCCTGGGCGTCATCCTGGGCGGGCGGCTGGGCTATGTGCTGTTCTATCAACCCGGGTTCTACCTGACCAACCCGCTGCGCATCCTGCAGCTTTGGGAAGGCGGCATGTCCTTTCACGGCGGGGCCCTGGGCGTCATCCTTGCCGGATGGCTTTATACCCTGCGCCACAAGATCCCCACCATCCCGACCGGCGATATGGTCTGCCTCGGGCTGGCGCCGGGGCTGTTCCTGGGGCGACTGGCCAATTTCATCAATGCCGAGCTTTGGGGCCGGCCGACCGACCTGCCCTGGGGCGTCGCCTTTCCGACCGATGCCGCGCAATATTGTCCCGATGTGGCCGGACTCTGCGCCCGTCACCCCTCGCAACTCTACGAGGCCCTGCTCGAAGGGCTGATTCTGGGGGGCCTTCTGGTCTGGATGGCCTGGCGGCGCGGGGCGCTGAAACGCGAAGGGCTGATCGGCGGCACATTCCTCGCCGGTTATGGCATCGCCCGTTTTCTGGTCGAATTCGTCCGCCAGCCCGATGCGCAATTCGTCAGTGAGGGCAATCCGCTGGGCCTCGCCTGGCACATGGGCGGCTATGGGCTGACCATGGGCCAGATCCTCTGCCTGCCGATGATCCTGGTCGGGGCGTTCCTGATCCTGCGGGCGCGCCGTCGCCCGGCATGAGCCTGCATGACCATATCGTCGCGCGCATCCGGGCCGAAGGGCCGATGCGGCTGGATGACTACATGCAGTCCTGCCTGTTGCACCCGCGCTGGGGCTATTACGCCACCCGCGACCCGCTGGGGGCTGCGGGTGATTTCACCACCGCCCCCGAGATCAGCCAGATGTTCGGCGAAATCATCGGTCTGTCGCTGGCACAGAAATGGCTGGACGATGGCGCGCCCGCCCCCTTTACCCTGGCGGAACTGGGGCCCGGCCGCGGCACCCTGATGGCAGACATCCTGCGGGCCTGCGCCAAAGTGCCGGGATTTACCGAAGCGGCGGAAATCCAGCTGATCGAAGCCTCAGACAGCCTGCGACAGATACAGGCCCGGACCCTGGCGGCCTGGCAGGTCACCTGGTCGACCGAGGTGGGCGACCAGCCGAATCAACCGCTTTACCTGGTGGCGAATGAATTCTTTGACGCGCTGCCGATCCGCCAGTTCGTCCGGGACGGGATGCGGTGGCGCGAACGGCAGGTCGGCCTGCAGGACGGGGCACTTGCCCTGGGTCTGGGCCCCGCCCAGCCGCAACCGGCGCTGAAGAACAGGATCGAGGACACCCGCGACGGCGATGTTGTCGAGATCTGCGGTGCCCTGTCGCCAATCCTGTCCCGGATCGCCCCCCGGATCGCACAGCACGGCGGCACTGCGCTGATCATTGATTACGGCGACTGGCGCACGCTGGGCGACACCTGGCAGGCGGTGCAGGATCACGAACCCACGAACCCGCTGGCCAATCCCGGCGCCGCCGACCTGACCGCACATGTGGATTTCGAAGCGATCGCGCTGGCCGCAGCCCCCTGCGCTTACAGCCGTGTCACCCCGCAGGGGGTATTCCTTGAACGGCTGGGCATCACGCAGCGGGCGCAACAACTGGCACAGAGGCTGACCGGCCCGGCGCTGGACAGCCATATCGCCGCACATCGACGGTTGACGCATCCGCAGGAAATGGGAAACCTCTTCAAAGTGATCGCCCTTTATCCGCCAGAGTCGGCAGCGCCACCGGGATTGGAACCATGACACTGGAAATTCTCACGTCGGACAGTCTTGCCCCCCTACGCCACGGGTTTTTCACCCGCGCGGGCGGTGCATCCTCGGGCGTGTTCGCCGGCCTGAACTGCGGACAGGGCAGTTCGGACCAGCGCGAAATCGTGGCCATCAACCGCAGCCGCGTGGCAGAGGCCATGGGTGTGGCCCAGGATCACCTGCTGGGCGTGCACCAGGTCCATTCCGCCACCGCGATCACCGTGACCGCACCGCAGGCGGAAAAGCCGAAAGCGGATGCGCTGGTCACCGCCACCCCCGGCCTTGCGCTGTCGGTGCTGAGCGCCGATTGCCAGCCTGTGCTGTTTGCAGATGCAAAGGCCGGCGTCATAGGGGCGGCCCATGCCGGATGGCGGGGCGCGCTGGACGGGGTGCTGCATGCTACCGTTGATGCCATGGTGGCGCTGGGGGCTGCGCGGCCTGACATCACCGCCGTCATCGGGCCCTGCATCAGCCAGCGCGCCTATGAGGTCGGTCCGGAATTCTTCGAGGATTTCATTGCCGAGGATCAGGCCTATGCCCGCTACTTTGCCAATGGCGACGGCGACAGGATGTTGTTCGACCTGCCCGGCTTTGGGCTGAACCGGCTGCGGGCGGCTGGTGTGGGCCATGCGGAATGGACACATCACTGCACCTACAGTGATCCGGCACGGTTCTATTCCTATCGCAGATCCACCCATGCCAAGGAGGCCGATTACGGCCGCCTGATCTCTGCCATCACCCTTTGATTTTGACGCAATTGGGGCAGTTATGGCCCCCTTCCTGCCCGAATGATCCGGTCGCAAAGCGGAAACAATCCTGCAAAAGCGGCAAGATTGGCCACGAAGCACCAATGATTTTCAATAAAACAAGGGCTTTGCGCAATTGAGGCGGTGCGGTCACAAATGACCGGCCCAATGATGAAGCTTTCTTGAAAATTCTCATCAAACGCCAAAAACCCGCCCGATTGGTCCGGCATATTGATCCTCAAGCAAGGGCAGCGACCCGAAAATACAGACCGAGGATGAGACAATGAAGACCAACACACGCTTTATCAAGAACGTCGTCGAAACCGCAGCCAAGAATGACACCGTGATGCCCTGGGCGCGCGGCGCACGCCGGAAGGCTTTCATCGCCAAGCGCAACGCATCCGAAACATCGGCGCGCAAGTCTGCCTGAACACCGCACCAGCCTCCCCGAAGCGACCAGTTTCGCTGGTACGAGTGCATACCCCCCACGCGTTGATTCGCGCGGGGGGTCTTTTTTTGCGTGAAATGTGGCAGCGTCACGCGGAAATGGGGAAACAGAACGGCGAAAATCCACCAAATTGGCCTTAAATGGGGCATTAATGTTCGACAAACTTTGACAATCTAACCCTTTCATGACGATTTAAGCCTCGTAGAAGACATGAAATGACGAATGTTATTTCCGTTGTTGTCGGTGGGGGCCGACACGGATGTGACCTACCTTGGAAGGGTGATCGCATGAATATTACTGCTGCCTCGGGCGCCCGCCTGCAGACCAGACTGAAAGCACCGCGCGGGTTCGACCTGAACGCGCCGGGCCCCGCAAACGGCGGGCTGCGCGCAACGGCCCCCATGCCAATGCGCAATTTCGAAATAGCGGCGTTGCGGACGGACGGTTCGCTTTACATCGGACAGGACAGGGCACCGGCCATTCCATTGTTCGAATCCGCCTTTTCCGCCTTTGCACGCGGCACGCTGATCCAGACCGTCAATGGCGAGGTCGCGGTAGAGGATCTGCAGCCCGGCGACATGATCAACACCTCCACCGGCGAACCGGCCAAGCTGATCTGGATCGGTTCCTCCAGCTTCGTGCCCGCCGACGCGGGCCGCCGGATGCCGCTGGTACGGATCATGGCCGACAGCTTCGGACAGGGGCGCCCCTCTTCCTTCCTGACCGTCGGGCCGGGCGCAAGGGTGCTGCACACCCCCCATCACCTGCGGTCCGAGGCCGGTGGCACAAGGATGCTGACCTCGGTCCGGGAGTTCGTGGATGGTGTGAACGTGATCGAGATTGTACCGCCAACGCCTGTGCGGCTGTTTCACATCTGCCTGGACCGGCATGCCGCGATCAATGCAGGCGGGCTTGAGATGGAAACCTTTCACCCCGGTGCCAATGCCACACGGACGGTGACCCATTCGCTGCGCGACCGTTTCCTGGGGATGTTTCCGCGCATCAGCCACATCACCGACTTCGGCCCGCTGGCCCATCCGCGCGCGCCGGAACCTGAAAACGGTCAGGTCGCCTGAAGCCACGCCGCGACGGCGTCCTCCGGGGCCTGCGCCTCAGGGGGACGTTTTCAGGCGTTCTTCCAGAACATCGAAGGGCACGCCGGGTTCATCCTTGGCACCGCGGATCACCAGGCTGGTCTTGACGCTGGCCACATTCGGGGTGGTCAGCAGCTTGCCGGTCAAAAAGCTTTGAAAGCTGGACAGGTCCGGGGCCACACATTTGATGATGAAGTCGACTTCGCCGTTCAGCATGTGACATTCACGGACCAGGGGCCAGTCGCGGCATTTCTGCTCAAAGGCGCTCAGGTCCGCTTCGGCCTGGCTGGCCAGCCCGACCATCGCAAAGACCTGAACCTCGAAGCCCAGTTCGCGGGCATCGACATCGGCGTGATAGCCCCGGATGTAGCCTTGTTCCTCCAGCGTGCGGACCCGGCGCAGGCAGGGCGGTGCTGAAATGCCGACCCGCTTGGCCAGCTCGACGTTGGTCATCCGCCCATCGGCCTGCAATTCGGCCAGAATTTTCCGATCAATCGGATCAAGCCGTGTACCTGCCATGATGTCCCCCGTGGTATTTGCGATTCTTATATCAGCGCGGCGATTCTGCGCAATATTGTTTCGTATTCGCGCAAGAATCTTCCAGAGTCGACACTTAGCGCCGGCATCCGGGGATGAAAAGCCCTATTGGCCCGGCTTCCGGCCCCTCCAACGGGGGTTTAAGCGGCGGCGGAGCTTGTCTATATGACGAGGGCTGCAACAGATGTTCGGGGGTGCCGTATGGCCGAGACACGCAAAACCAAGGTTCTGATCATTGGCTCAGGCCCGGCAGGCTACACGGCCGGTGTCTATGCCAGCCGCGCCATGCTGGAGCCTATTCTGGTACAGGGGATCGAACCGGGCGGCCAGCTGACCACCACCACGGAGGTCGAGAACTGGCCCGGCGACAGCGAAGTTCAGGGCCCCGATCTGATGATGCGCATGCAGGACCACGCCAAGGCCATGGGCACCGAGATCATCGGCGATATCATCACCGATCTGGACCTGTCCAGCCGTCCGTTCCACGCCAGGGGCGACAGCGGCACGACCTATATCGCCGACGCGGTGATCCTTGCCACCGGCGCGCGGGCGAAATGGCTTGGCCTGCCGACGGAGGACAAGTTCAAGGGTTTCGGCGTCAGCGCCTGTGCGACCTGCGACGGCTTCTTCTATCGCGGTCAGGAGATCGTCGTGGTCGGCGGTGGCAATACAGCCGTGGAAGAGGCGCTGTTCCTGACCAACTTCGCCTCCAAGGTGACGCTGATCCATCGCCGCGACGAACTGCGTGCCGAGAAGATCCTGATCGACCGGCTGATGAAAAACCCCAAGATCGAACCGCTGTGGTTCCATGAACTGCACGAGGTCTATGGCACCGACAGCCCGCTGGGTGTCGAGGGCATCAAGGTAAAACATGTTGAAACCGGTGAGATCGCGGACATCCCCGCCAAGGGCGTCTTCATCGCCATCGGCCACGCACCGGCTAACGAACTGGTCAAGGACGTGCTGGAAACCCACATGGGCGGCTATGTCGTGACCAAGCCCGACAGCACCGAAACCTCGATTCCCGGTGTTTTTGCCGCTGGCGACCTCACCGACCACAAGTACCGGCAGGCGGTGACCAGCGCCGGCATGGGCTGCATGGCAGCGCTGGAAGCGGAACGGTTCCTGGCCGAAATGGGCGACGATGTGGAAATCCAGGGCGGCAAGGACACCTCGCTGCCCCTGGGCCATGGCGCACAGGTGGCTGAATAGGCCACCACCACCCATCTTGACCTGCTCCTTGCCTCCCCGCAAAGTCTGACCAACGCAAGGAGCAGGACATGAGCGATCTTTGGCGTGGAACCACTGCCACCCGCCTGCGCATCGCCAGCGGTCTGGTGCTGTTCATCTACGCCCTGCTGCATTTCCTGAACATCGGACTGGGCCTGTTTTCGACCGAGCTGATGCACGCGGCGCAGGATTGGCGTCAGGTTGTCACCCGCAGCATCCCGGGCACGATCCTGATCTACGGTGCCTTCACTATTCATCTGTCCATGGTCCTGGGCAGGCTTGCCCTGCGCGGCACCCTGCGCATGCCGTTCTGGGAGGCCGCACAGACCGTGCTTGGTTTGATGATCCCCGTCTTGCTGATCGCCCATCTGGTGCACACCCGCGCTGCGCACGCGCTTTTCGATGTGAACGACGAAATGGGGTATATCTCGCTCCTGCTCTACAACACCCTGGATGGCTGGAAACAATGCGCCTTGCTGGTGCTCGTCTGGGCGCATGGCTGCACGGGCCTGCATTTCTGGCTGCGCGGAAAGCCATGGTGGCGCGGATCATTGCCGGCCCTGGCGGGCATTGCGGCTCTTGTCCCTGCCTTTGCTCTGGCCGGCTTCCTGACAGAAGCGCGGCGGGTTGCTGCAAGTTTCCGCATCCCCGAACAACGTGAGGCGATCTATGCCGCCTACAACTTCCCCGACACCGACACTTTCGCCATGCTCATCGCCTGGACGCGCTATCTTGGCTGGGGGCTGTTTGCCGTGCTGGTTGCAGTCGGCGTAATCTATGCGATCAAATCGGTCCTGTCGCGGCGGCAATCCGTGCGTGTCAGCTATGTGGACGGGCCAGAGGTCTGGGCGCCCAAGGGCCTGACGCTGCTGGAAGTTTCCCGTCTGCGGGGCGTGCCACATGCATCGCTCTGCGGGGGCCGGGGGCGCTGCACCACCTGCCGCGTTCTGATCGAGCAAGGGGCGGACCGCTTGCACCCGCCCAGCCCGGCAGAGGCCCGCGCCCTCGCCGCGGTGGGCGCAGGACCGGGGGTTCGGCTGGCCTGCCAGATCGTCCCCGTCGCCCCCACCACCGTGTTCCGCATCTTTCAGCCCGACGGACGCCGCAAACACCGGACCCATGCCAGCCAGGGCGAAGAAAAGAAGCTTGCGCTGCTGTTCCTTGACATGCGTGGCTTCACGGCCCGCACAACCGGCCAGTTGCCCTATGACGTGGTGTTCCTGCTGAACCGGTTCTTCGACGCGGTGGTTCCCGCGGTCAACCGCGAGGGCGGCACGATTGACAAATACCTCGGCGACGGGTTCCTGGCGATCTTCGAGACGGCAACCCCCGAAAGCTCTGCCCAGGCCGCGCTGCGCGCGATCGAAGGCATAGCGCAGGAACTGGACCGGTTTAACGCACAGCTTTCGAACGAAGGACAGGGGCCCGTCGCAATCGGGATCGGTGCGCACCTCGGCGAGGTGGTTCTGGGCGAAATCGGGGCGATCGGTCAGTCCCCGCGCACCCTGATCGGCGACACGGTGAATACCGCTTCGCGGCTGGAGGGTGTCACCAAGGAACACGGCGTTCAGGCGATGATCTCTGCACCGCTGCTGGCGGCGGCGGGCCATGCGCCCGCAGCGGAGCTGATGGTGGAACTGACCCTGCGCGGGGTCCACGCCCCTCTTGCGGCGTGGCCGGTGAAACATGCCCATGACCTGGCCGCACAGCTGGACGCCCTGCCCGCCACCGGAACAGCCTGAAACCACCCTTGACCGGCCATTTTCCGCAACCCGGGCAGGATTTTTTCTCTTTTTCTCCTTGCACCGCTAGACTCTGGACGCTGTGCGGGGGCATAGGGCCTGCAATACTGTCACGACGACATAAGGCAAAAGTGAGTTTGACATGACGATGGTGCAAAATTTATCTCCGATCCCCGAACTGTATGTTTCCTACGAGTCCGCCCAGAAGCTGAAGCATGAGGCAGGTGAGCTGGTCAGCCATGACCTGACCCCGCGCCAGATCTGCGATCTGGAACTGCTGATGAACGGTGGTTTCAACCCGCTGAAGGGTTTCCTGACCGAAGCCGATTACGACGGCGTCGTGGAAAACCTGCGGCTGGCTGACGGCACCCTTTGGCCGATGCCGATCACCCTGGACGTGAGCGAGGATTTCGCCGAGAAACTGGAACTGGGCCAGGACATCGCCCTGCGCGATCAGGAAGGTGTCATCCTTGCCACCATGACCGTGACCGACCGCTGGGAGCCGAACAAGGCCCGCGAAGCCGAAAAGGTATTCGGTGCGGATGATGACGCGCATCCGGCGGTGAACTACCTGCACAACAAGGCGGGCAAGATCTATCTTGGCGGACCGGTCACCGGCATTCAGCAACCGGTTCACTATGATTTCCGCGCACGCCGCGACACGCCCAATGAACTGCGCGCCTATTTCCGCAAGATGGGCTGGCGCAAGGTCGTGGCCTTCCAGACCCGCAACCCGCTGCACCGCGCGCACCAGGAGCTGACCTTCCGCGCCGCGCGTGAAGCACAGGCCAACCTGCTGATCCATCCGGTTGTCGGCCTGACCAAGCCTGGCGACGTCGATCACTTCACCCGCGTCCGCTGCTATGAGGCGGTGCTGGACAAATACCCGGCGGCCACCACCTCGATGTCGTTGCTGAACCTTGCCATGCGCATGGCGGGCCCCCGCGAGGCGGTCTGGCACGGGTTGATCCGCAAGAACCACGGCTGCACCCATTTCATCGTCGGCCGCGATCACGCGGGCCCCGGCAAGAATTCAGCCGGTGAAGATTTCTATGGCCCCTATGATGCGCAGGACCTGTTCCGCGAGCATCAGGAGGAAATGGGCATCGAAATGGTCGATTTCAAACACATGGTCTATGTGCAGGAACGCGCCCAGTACGAGCCGGCGGACGAGATCGAGGACAAGGACAACGTCACCATCCTGAACATTTCCGGCACCGAACTGCGCCGCCGCCTGCGCGAAGGTCTGGAAATTCCTGAGTGGTTCTCGTTCCCCGAAGTGGTCAAGGAGTTGCGCCGCACCTCTCCGCCGCGTTCCGATCAGGGCTTTACCGTGTTCTTCACCGGTTTCTCCGGCTCGGGCAAATCCACCATTGCCAACGCGCTGATGGTCAAGCTGATGGAAATGGGCGGTCGCCCTGTGACACTGCTGGACGGCGATATCGTCCGCAAGAACCTCAGCTCCGAGCTGGGTTTCTCGAAAGAGCACCGTGACCTCAACATCCGCCGCATCGGCTATGTCGCCTCCGAGATCACCAAGAACGGCGGCATCGCCATCTGCGCACCCATCGCACCTTATGCGACCACGCGCCGTGCTGTCCGCGAAGACATCGAAGCCTTCGGTGCCTTTGTCGAGGTGCATGTAGCCACCTCGATCGAGGAATGCGAACGCCGCGACCGCAAGGGGCTGTACAAGCTCGCGCGGGAAGGCAAGATCAAGGAATTCACAGGCATTTCTGACCCTTACGATGTGCCGCAGAATCCCGAACTGTCACTGGACACCGAAAGCGTGGACGTCGACAACTGCGCGCATCAGGTGCTGCTGAAACTGGAAAGCATGGGTCTGATCAGCGGCTGATCCGGTCCCTTTGCGACGAACCCGAAACGCAGCCCCCCGGGGCTGCGTTTTGCGTTTCACAGACTGTCGCGGATGGCGCGGGCGGCGCGGCCTTCCAGATCGGCCCAATGTGCCGCCTGCGGTTTGGCCGCGCGCAGGGCGGGGGCAAGCTGGTCATACAGCCCCCCGCTTGCCGCGCGGATCGCATCCTTCATCTGGGCCGCATCCTCGCAGATCACCATCCCGCCGGTATCCATGAAACCCCCGATGTTCGGGCAGCCCCAATAGATCGGCACCGTTTCGCAAAGCACGGCATCGACGATCTTTTCGGTAAAGTAGTTCCGCTCGCGGATGTTTTCGATCACCACGGAGAAACGGTAGGGCGCCAGCCCGTCGGATTTTTCCGCAAAAGGGGCATAGCCGCGCCCCAGGATTTCGACCTCCAGCCCCTCGTCCCTGACCAGATCGACCATCTCGTGCCGCAGCTGATGGCCCAGCGTGTCGCGCTTGGCCGAGGCGATGAGCGACATGTGCCGTGTCTTGTCGATCTTCAGTCCTGACGGGTCCGGCACCCAACTGGTCCCGAAGGGCAGCATGATGCCGTTCGGGATCGCCGCGAGCAACGCGTCGTCGTGACAAAGCACCCGGTGAAAACGCCGCCAGGTCCAGCGCAGCAGCCGCAGGTGCCGCCGGTGGATCGCGGCAGGTTCCACCACCATGACAGAGACCCGCGCGGGCGTTGCCCAGCGCCGCCGGAAATGCATCGCCGTCTTGGGATAGACGATCAGGTGATCGTCCGGCAGCAAATCACCCACCTGCCCCGCCGCCTGCCGGTCGGGTCGCCCGAGAGGCCAATGCAGATCGTCCAGGGGCACCTGCGCAAGCGCGGCACCCAGTTGCGACCCGTAGGGCAGGACAGCGATGGCCGGATCGGTCACCGCCCTTCATCCCCGGCGGGAAGAAAGACATCCCCCGACATGATCACGCAGCCCTGCCCGGCGACCTGAACCCCGGTGATGGCATCGCGCGGCCCCAGGACGGTGACCTGCGCCTGACCCGGCCTGCCCATGCCATGTCCCTGCTCGGCCACATAGGAAGGGCTGTCCAGCAGCCCCCGCGCCCAGAGATAGCTGGCCGCCGCACCGGTGGCCGAACCGGTGAACGGGTCCTCAGGCGGGCTGGGCGGTGCCAACAGAAGCCGTGCATAGGTGTCGCCGACAGAGGTAGCCCCTTCCAGGGTGATCCAGTAAGGCTCCATGATATCAATACCGTCGTGACCCAAAGCCCTTGCATAGGCCGCAAGCGCCGTAGGGTCGAACCGCAACCGGTCGAGGGTGGCCCGGTTCTGCAGGACCGTGATGCAGAACGGCAACCCGGTTGATACGATCTGCGGCGGGCTGATGATCACTTCCGGGGTGATGCCGCCGATTGCAGCGACCAGATGCGGAGGGACCTCCGCGCCGAATGTCGGCGCCACCTGTGTCATGGTGATCAGGTCGCTCGCCACCTCGACCGCCACAATGCCCGCCCCGGTTTCCAGCCGCAGCGGCCCGTCGCCGATCATGCCGCGATGGCGCAGCGCTGCAACGGTCGCAATGGTGGGATGACCCGCAAAGGGTATTTCCCGGCTGGCCAGATAGTATTTCACCCGCAGGTCCGCCACATCGGACGGCCCGGTAAAGGTACATTCCACCAGAGAGGTTTCACGCACGTAACCCATGCAGGTTTCATCGCTCAGAACCGCACCGCCATGCACCACGGCACAGCCGTTTCCGCCAAACGGCTGGGTGGTAAAGGCATCGACCCAATCAAATTCAAGGCGCATCGCAAACTTCCCCGGATAACAAAAAAGGCCGCAGTGCACTGCGGCCTCTTACAAATCCATGATCCGCGTGGCGGGGTAAAGGCCCCGACCGCGCTTAATGCATCTTCTAATGCACCATCACCGGCGCATAGTCATGTTCGCGCGCCAGATGAAAGGCCAGTTTGCGGTCGCCGACAAGCGCCAGCTGCTGGCCCTGGGCATCGTGAACCGAATAGAGCAGTTCCAGACCTTCGGCCTGATCGCGTACTTCGCGGGGCAGATCGCTGACGGCGATTGTCTTGACGTATACCGTCCGGTCTCCGCCATGGGTTGTCATGTCATGCATATCTTACCCTTTCTTGATCTTTATGGTCTGTACAACTGTTTCGGGTTTGGCCCGGGTCAAGTCCACGTGCAGCAGACCGTTCTCCATCTGAGCCTCGCCCACATCAACCCCGTCGGCCAGCACAAAACTGCGCTGGAACTGCCGTGCGGCGATGCCACGGTGCAAAAACACCCGGTCTTCGCCGTCATCGTGCTGACGTCCACGGATCACCAGCTGGCGGTCTTCGACAGTGATGGCAAGATCATCCTCGGCAAAGCCCGCAACGGCCAGCGTGATGCGGTAGCTGTAGTCGGATGTCTGTTCGATATTGAAAGGCGGATAGCCTTCGTTGCCGGATTTCGCAGTGCGTTCCAGCACCCGTTCCAGCTGTTCAAACCCCAACATGTGAGGATAAGAAGCAAGCGTCAGTTTCGTCATGCGACACGTCCTGTATTAAAGCGACAGTCAGGCATGGGCCCCTTCAGCGGCAACCCATGGCATAAATATGGGGGCATGGACTACCGGGCGCAAGGGCTATGCGTGAACAAGTGCACGCCCTATATTGGGGTACTCTAGCTGTGATGGAATCACCCGACCGATGAATGCGCCGACTGATCTTTCCATGAAAAACGACGATGTGCTGCGTGTGGAACTTGAAGTGTTCCGCCGCGAACACCGCGACCTGGACGAGGCGATCAGGGCCCTGACAGACCGGAGCACGGCAGATCAGCTGACCCTGCAACGGCTGAAAAAACGCAAACTGCGGCTGAAGGATCTGATCGCCCAGATCGAAGACCGCCTGACCCCCGATATCATCGCCTGAAACATCCTCTGCGCGCATTGCCCTGCAGGCGCTGACAGGTATAGTGCGCGCTCTGAATTTCTGCAAAAGGCTGCTTGGCATGACCCCTCCCCCCGTTGGCATCATCATGGGTTCGCAATCTGACTGGTCCACGATGCGAGAGGCGGCGGCGCTGCTGGACGAGCTGGCGATTCCTTACGAATCGCGCATCGTTTCCGCGCACCGCACCCCCGACAGGCTGTGGGACTACGGCAAAACGGCAGTGGATCGTGGCTTGCAGGTGATCATCGCAGGTGCCGGCGGTGCCGCGCATCTGCCTGGCATGATGGCCTCGAAAACCCGGGTGCCGGTGATCGGCGTGCCGGTCCAGACGCGGGCATTGTCAGGTGTCGATTCGCTCTATTCCATTCTGCAGATGCCGCGCGGCTTCCCGGTGGCGACCATGGCCATCGGTGCCGCGGGCGCTGCCAATGCGGCCCTGATGGCCGCGGGCATCCTCGCCCTGCAGGACCCAAAGCTTGCCGAGCGTCTGGACAACTGGCGCGCGGCCCTCAGCGCATCCATTCCGGAGGAGCCCACCGATGACTGAGCCGCTCCCCCTTGGCAGCACCATCGGCATTCTTGGCGGCGGTCAACTGGGCCGGATGCTGTCGGTTGCCGCCTCCCGTCTGGGGTTCAGGACACATATCTTTGAGCCGGGGGCAGAGCCGCCCGCAGGCCATGTGGCCGATGCCGTCACCACGGCCCCCTATGAAGACGACGCCGCGCTCAAGGCCTTTGCCAGCGCTTGTGACATCGTGACGTTCGAGTTCGAGAATGTTCCCACAAGCGCACTGGACCTGATCGAGGCGCAGGTGCCGATCCGGCCGGGCCGCGAGGCCCTGCGCATCAGCCAGGATCGCCTGACCGAAAAGGAGTTTCTGCAAGGTCTGGGGCTGAACGTGGCCCCCTATGCCGATATCCCCGATCAGGCCGCACTGGATGCCGCTGTCACGGTGATCGGCACGCCGTCGATCCTCAAGACCCGGCGCTTTGGTTACGATGGCAAGGGCCAGGTGCGCCTGCGCAGCGCCGAGGAGGCTGGTGGCACCATGTCGCAGATGGGCGGCGCCCCCTGCGTTCTGGAAGGTTTTGTCGATTTCAGCCACGAGGTTTCCGTCATAGCAGCGCGCAGCGTGACCGGCGAAGTGGCCTGTTTTGATCCCGGCGAAAACGTGCATCGCGACGGTATTCTGCACACCACAACGGTGCCTGCCCGCCTGTCGGCCAGCCAGCGCACCGACGCGGTTCTGATGGCTGCCAGAATCCTGAATGCGCTGGATTATGTCGGCGTTCTGGGGGTCGAGCTTTTCGTCACGGCGCAGGGTCTGATCGTGAACGAAATTGCGCCAAGGGTGCACAACTCGGGCCACTGGACACAGCAGGGCTGCAGCGTGGACCAGTTCGAACAGCACATCCGCGCCATCACAGGCTGGCCGCTGGGCGATGGCTCACGCTATGCCGATGTGGTGATGGAAAACCTGATCGGCGATGACATGGACAGGGTGCCGGAGTTGGCCCGCGAAAAGAACTCCAGCCTGCATCTTTATGGCAAGGCCAGCGTCAAACCGGGCCGCAAGATGGGCCATGTGAACCGGATCACGCGGTAAAACGCTCCGCAATCTCGCCCGACATGTAAGACACCCGCCCAGCGACAAATGTCGCGGCCACGCGGCCCGTGGCAGCATCCAGCACCACGAGGTCGGCGCGTTTGCCTGCCTCCAGCACGCCGCGGTCGGTCAGCCCCAGAAGGGCGGCGGGCCCGCCGGAAACCAGATGCCAGATGTCCGCAATCGGGGCGACGCCCGCCTCTGCCAGCATCAAGGCGGCGCGGCGCGGCGAGGGGTAGTGATAATCTGACGCGATGGCGTCACAATAGCCCATCACGATCAGGTCCAGGGCCGACAGGTTGCCATTGTGCGACCCGCCGCGCACCACGTTGGGCGCACCCATGATCACCGCATCACCTGCCGCCTGCGCCGCCTCTGCCGCTTCCAGCGTCTCGGGGAACTCGGCAATGCGCACACCGCGCTTGCGCCAGGCGGCCCGCCCTTCCGCGGTTGTATCGTCATGACTGCCCATCCGCAGGCCTGCACGGCCCAGCGTTTCACACAAACCGTCAAGTGCTGCGGGCACCTCATCCCTTTGCCCGTGCAGTTCCAGCATCATGGCATGGTGTTTCTCGGGGCTGCGCCCGGCCTTCAGCGCCTGCCCCATCAGCCTGCGCGGCTGTTTGCCTGCCTCCAGCCGGTCATGCGGCAGATGATCGTTGAAGACGATGTATTCGACCCCCCAATCCGCGATCCGCCCTGGCATTTCCTCATAAAGATCAAGCAGATGGGTTTCGAATCTCAACTGTCCCCGCAGGTCGGTGACCAGCGTGTTCCGGGTGTCAGCAATGGCGCGAAAGACCTTGTCGGCAAAGGATAATCCGCGCATTCCGCCTTCCCAGCTCACGAATTGCGCCAGTACCGCCGTGGTGATCCCGTTTGCGGCAAGCTCGGCCTCGCAGGCCACAAGCCCCTCATCCATCTGTTTCATGGCCCCGCGCCGCTGGGCCAGATGACGTTCAAAGCCATCGCCATGCGGGTCAACGATACCCGGCAAGATGTTGAATCCCCGCAAATCCACGGAACGACCCACAGGTTTATCCACAATCACGCCACCCGCAAAAGACAGCGGCGCATTGCTCCACCCTTCCCGGCGCAGCACCTGGCCCCCGGTCAGATCAATCTCGGGCATCGCTGCGGCCTGTCAGGCAGCTGCCGGCGGGGCAGCCAAAGGAATCCAGCACCCCGCCAATCCATGTCATCGACTGGTCAAAAGCACCTGTGTTGAGAAAGCTCATGGTCTGGGCGATCACCCGCGGATTGTTCATCATGAAAGTATGTGTCACCGGCAGGACGATGTGATCCGTCATGCCCGCCACACGGGTCGAGGCGACCGATACCTTGCCATCATCCGGCCCCGGCAGAACAGACGAAAAATAAGGGTTCAAAGACTGCGATCCCGCAATAATGCCCAGGGAAAACGTGACCGGCGGCAGGCTGCGCGGCAGGGCGTCCGGCCCGGTGCCCATCTGCGCGCCCGCCGGGCCGTTGATCCAGTCAAAGGCGACGACCTCGTTCAGCTCATCAACCACTTCGCTGCCCTGGTTGGGCGGGGCCAGCATCACCACCCGCCCGACACGGTCAGCCCCGGCATCGACCACCCATTGCCGCAGCATGATACCCCCCATCGAATGGGTCACAAAATCGACCTTGGGCGTCCCACAGGCCGCCACCGCATCCGGAAGGGTCTGTTTGACCAATGCCTCCACCGGTACCTCTGTCGAGGGGTATCCGGGGCGCACCACGCGGTAGCCTTCACCCTCCAGTGCCGCCTCCATCAGGGCGAAGGAGGCTTCGGTCCTGGCCAGCCCGTGCAGCAGGACGACACAGCGCGACGGCGCTGCGGCAAGCCCGGAAGCAGCCCCCAGGGACAGGAGGGAAATGATGGCAATGATGCGTATCATGGGCCTGAGATAGACTGATTTATCCGAATATGAAATGCTGGCGCCACTGACGTTGCGAAAAGATCGCCCTATGCCTTCCGCCTCCCCCCGTCTTACGGCCCGCGCCATCCTGATACATCAGGACCGGTTGCTGCTGGTCAATGCCTACCCCAACGGCGAAAGCCCCCTGATGTGCGCCCCGGGCGGCGGGGTGCATCCGGGCAGCTCGCTGCCGGACAACCTGGCGCGGGAGGTCTATGAGGAGACCGGTCTGACCATCACGGTCGGCGCGCCCTGTCTGGTCAATGAGTTCCACGATCCCGGCGGCAGTTTTCACCAGGTCGACATCTACTTTCGCTGCATGTTGTCGGGCGCTCCCGACATCGACCCCGCCTGGCAGGATGTGGACCGGGTGGTGAGCAAATGGCAATGGACCAGCCGGGACGAACTGGCCAGCATCCCGCACAAACCCGACAGTCTCGGCGCGGTCGCCTTCGGTGCGCCGGGTGCGATCAGCTACGATCCGCTGGAACCGATTGTGCGCTGATCGCCCAGCCGATCCCCCCCAGGACCAGGAAAGTGGCAATGATCAGCAGGAGGCTCAGGCTTTCGCCCAGAAACACCACACCTGCGCAGATGGCGATCACCGGAACGCTCAGCTGCACCACGGCGGCGGTGGCGGAATCGAACCCTGGCAGCACGTTGTACCACAGCGCATAGCCCAGCCCTGATGTCAGCCCGCCGCAAAGAATACCCAGCGCGAGGCCCGTGGGACTGAAGTACAGCCCGGTCGAGACCAGCAGGACCAGAAGGATCGGCAGGCAAAGCAGGAAATTCGCCGCTGTCGCCGCAAGGGGGTCAGCGGCACTGCGCCCGATGATCGTATAGGCGGCCCATCCCAGCCCGGCAAAGACCATCAGCAAAGCCCCGGCAAGATCGCTGCTGTTCCCCGCCCCCGGCCAAAGCGCCACCAGCAGCCCGGCAAAGGCAATCGCGGCACCTGTGATCTGCCGCATGTTGGGGGCCGTACCCCTTATCGCACCATGGAGAAACATCGTGATCTGCACCACGCCGAACAGGATCAGCGCGCCCAGCCCCGCATCCAGCGTGAGATAGGCCAGCGAGAACCCGATCATATAGGCGGCAAGGCTGAACGCCCCCGGCAACCGGTTGCGCCGCAGCAGCGGCAAGCCCCCGCCCCGCAGGGTGATCACCATCCCCAGCACCAGCGCACCGGAAGCCACCCGGACAATGGCAAAGCCCGCGGGGTCAATATGCTGCCCTTCGATGGCCAGCCGGGTCAGGACGGAATTGGCCGCAAAGGCGATCATGGTGAGAGCGGTGAGCAGGGCAAGGCGCATGACGACAGCAGTAGCGACAGGGGCGCCTTTCGCCAAGACATTGAACGCGCAACCGGAACGATCTCGTGCAAAGCAAGGGGAACGACCGCTTCGAGTCCCAGACCTACCATCGCTATGTCAATGAAGGATCTTCTATTTCCTCTGAGAAGCGCCCGCGCTCAAGAAACACTGACAGAGCATCTTTTGCGAAAGAAGACAGGCGCACCCATTCGTTTGACGACCTAAACCAATCGACATCCCAAGAATTTTCGTCGGTGGCATTCGAGGCTGCTTCAACAAGTTGAACAAACTTTGAAATTACCTTTTTCTCTTTATTTATAAACACGTTAGGCGATATGTCATAATCGAGGGGGAGCCAGTCATCGACCATGTTGATAGCTTCAAACGCGCCAAATTTTGCTAGATCATCGCAAGAACAGAAGAAGTCTAATAGCTCGATCACTCGATTACGCAGTCGTTGGTAATGAAGTTGCTGACTGATCTCATCCATAACTGATGAATGCCACATCTTCGATGAATTGCGAACGGCAACAATGTCCGCATTGCCGACAACCGTCCATCAAAGATATCACGTGCAGAATTGCCCCTCCCTCCGATCCATGAAAAAGGGGCGCACCTTGCGGCACGCCCCCGTTTTCTCTGACAGGTCAGAGCAGCTTACATCATGCCGCCCATGCCGCCCATGCCGCCCATGTCGGGCATGCCGCCGCCGCCGTTGCCGTCTTTCGACGGACGATCGGCAACCATGGCTTCTGTGGTGATCAGCAGACCGGCGATGGATGCCGCGTCCTGCAGTGCTGTGCGCACAACCTTGGCCGGGTCGATCACGCCGAACTTGAACATGTCGCCATATTCTTCGGTCTGCGCGTTGAAGCCGAACTTCAGGTCGCTGCTTTCGCGGATCTTGCCGGCAACAACCGAACCGTCCACGCCGGCGTTTTCAGCGATCTGACGCAGCGGTGCTTCCAGTGCCTTGCGCACGATGGAGATACCGACGTTCTGATCGTTGTTCGCACCGGTCAGGCCGTCCAGCGATTTGGCTGCCTGAACCAGGGCCACGCCGCCGCCGACGACGATACCTTCCTGCACAGCCGCACGTGTCGCGTTCAGGGCGTCATCGACGCGGTCCTTGCGCTCTTTCACTTCGACTTCAGTCATGCCGCCGACGCGGATGACGGCAACGCCGCCTGCCAGCTTGGCAACACGTTCCTGCAGCTTCTCACGGTCGTAGTCGCTGGTGGTTTCTTCGATCTGGTTGCGTATCTGGGCCACACGTGCCTCGATCTCGGCCTTTTCGCCAGCGCCGTCGACGATTGTGGTTTCGTCCTTGGTGATGGTGACTTTCTTGGCCGAACCCAGCATGTCCATGGTGACGGATTCAAGCTTCATGCCCAGATCTTCGGAGATGACCTGACCGCCGGTAAGGATCGCGAGGTCCTGCAGCATCGCCTTGCGACGATCGCCAAAGCCCGGTGCCTTCACGGCTGCGATTTTCAGACCACCGCGCAGCTTGTTGACCACGAGGGTCGCCAGCGCTTCGCCTTCGACATCTTCAGAGATGATCAGCAGCGGCTTTTGCGACTGGATCACCTGCTCAAGCAGCGGAACCATCGGCTGCAGCGAAGAAAGTTTCTTCTCGTGCAGCAGGATGATCACGTCTTCCAGCTCGACGGTCATCTTGTCGGAGTTGGTGACGAAGTAGGGGGACAGGTAGCCGCGGTCGAACTGCATGCCTTCGACGACATCGGTTTCTGTTTCCAGACCTTTGTTTTCTTCGACGGTGATGACACCCTCGTTGCCGACTTTCTGCATCGCATCTGCGATCTGACGGCCGATTTCGGCTTCGCCGTTGGCAGAGATGGTGCCGACCTGAGCAACTTCGTCACTGTCGGACACGTCACGTGCGGCCTTTTTGATCGCCTCGACGACTTTCAGCGTGGCCATGTCGATCCCGCGCTTCAGGTCCATCGGGTTCATGCCGGCGGCAACCGATTTCATGCCTTCCTTGACGATGGCTTGCGCCAGCACGGTGGCGGTTGTTGTACCGTCGCCTGCTTCGTCATTGGTGCGCTGGGCCACTTCCTTGACCATTTGCGCGCCCATGTTTTCGAACTTGTCCTCAAGCTCGATCTCTTTCGCCACGGAAACACCGTCTTTGGTGATGCGCGGTGCGCCGAAAGATTTGTCCAGAACCACGTTGCGGCCTTTGGGGCCCAGCGTGACTTTCACCGCGTCGGCAAGGATGTTCACACCCTTGAGCATGCGGTTACGCGCGTCGGTCGCGAATTTGACGTCCTTAGCAGCCATTTTGTTTTCTCCTCTTGAGAATTCTTGTTCAGTTCAGTTCAGCGAATAGGGTTCAGAGCGGCCGGATGGCTTACTCGATGATCCCCATGATGTCGCTTTCCTTCATCATCAGCATTTCCTGACCTTCGACGGTCACTTCGGTGCCGGACCATTTGCCGAACAGGATCTTGTCGCCTGCCTTGACGGCCGGTGCGATCAGTTCACCGCTGTCCTTGCGGGCGCCTTCGCCCACGGCAACAACTTCGCCTTCGGAGGGTTTCTCTTTTGCGCTATCGGGGATGATCAGCCCGCCAGCAGTTTTCTCTTCGCTTTCAGTGCGCTTTACCAGCACGCGGTCGTGAAGCGGTTTCAATGCCATCTTTGTAGCTCCTTAACGCTCAAAGTTTCTCCCAGTCGCCCGTTTGTCCGGGCCGTTATCACTCAACATGGTCGAGTGCTAACGGCGCATAGCTAGGGTTCCGATGAAGCCGAGTCAACCATTGGTTTGTGGAAAATTTTATTGTGCCGGGAGTGCCGCGGTGGATTCGCGTGACCTGTGTATCCGGGCCTTGCGTTCAGGGGATATTCTGCGACCTCCAAGCTGAGGTTGGAGGCGTGCGGCGACCCGATCTTTTCAAAAAGATCGACCCGGAGTTTTCAAAAACTCCGTTACCGTCAGGCCCCCAAAACCCTTCCGCTGACCGCAACCGCCTCTGCGCCCGCCGGGGTCAGGCCATAGACCCCCTTCTCGACCTTCTCGAACCAGCCATAGTGGTTGTCGCGCATCATCGTGGTCGCGCGTGCGACGCCGGTTTCCCGGGCGACATCCGCGCCCCGGCTGGCCCCCACCTCGAACAGGTAGACCGCAAGTTTCAGCGTGTCCTGCCGGTAGGCGGTGACCAATCCGGCCCGCGTCTGCCCGCCATCATTGGGATCACCCTGCCGTCGCGCGAATTCGCGCAGCAACATCGCCTGCCGCTTGGCCGATTTTCGCGGGGCATAGGGGCCGGGGTCGCAATGGACCTCGACCAGCCCGTCGGACAGCCGCACCGTGATCAGCCCCAGACCCAGCCGCCGCGCCAGCGCGGTATTCGCCTTGATCGCCTTTGCGAACCGTTTGCCCGGCTGGCGCGCCACCGCCAGATAGATGTCATCGCTGACCTTGAGCCGCTCAAGGCACTGGTGAAACAGCGCCAGTGAAAACCCCAGCTTCAGCTCGATGATCAGGGGCGGCTCCGCCCCGCGCACAGCCATCACATCCGCCGCGCCGACTTCGGCCTTCACCACATAGCCCTGATCCTCCAGATAAGCCTTGATCGGGGGGTAAAGATCGGTTTCTCGCGGTTGCGTCATGGCGCCAGAGTGACCTATTTCGCGCGCCCTTCCAAGCCGCTATGATCGCTTGATGACCCGTGATGACCTGAATCGATTCTGCGCCGCGATGCCCCAGGCGACCCATGTCGTGCAATGGGGCAATGCGGATGTCTACAAGGTGGGCGGCAAGGTGTTCGCCATCATCGGCTTGGGCGAAAGCGGGGATACCGTGACCTTCAAAGTGTCTGAACTGGCATTCGAAGTGCTCTCCGACAGCCCGGGGCTGCGCCCTGCCCCCTACATGGCATCTCGCGGGTTGAAATGGATCCAGCAATACGGCCAGCCGGGCCTGTCGAGTGACAGCCTGCGCGATCATATTGCAGCCTCATACGACATGGTCGTGGCCGGGCTGAGCAAGAAGCGGCGCAGCGAACTGGGGCTGTGATGCTGCGTCGCAGCATGACGGGGTGACAAGGCAGGGCACTCGCCCTATAAGGCGCGCGAACCCACCGTTTCAATCGCAGGAAAAATTGCATGACAACGCTCGTTTTCGGTCACAAATCACCCGACACCGACAGCACCGGCTCTCCCATCATCTGGGCGTGGTATCTGAACCATGTCCACGGCGTCGACGCCGCCCCCGCCCTGCTGGGCGAGCCCAATACCGAAGCGCTGTTCATGCTGGACCATTGGAAGCTGGATAAACCGCAGATCATCGACGGCGTCAAAGACGACCAGCCCGTCGTGATCGTGGACACCAACAACCCCGCCGAGCTGCCCGACAACATCAACAACGCGGACATCAAGGCGATCATCGACCATCACAAACTGGTCGGCGGGCTGGAAACCAAGGGCCCGATCCACATCAACATCCAGCCTTTGGCCTGCACCGCGACAATCATGTACAAGGCCATCGGTGACGACATGGCGCAGATGCCAACCGAGATCAAAGGCGCGATGCTGACCTGCATCCTGTCCGACACGCTGGAATTCCGCAGCCCGACCACCACCCCCGAAGACGAGGCCATCGCCAAGGCGCTGGCCAAGGATCTGGGCATCGACATTGCCGAATATGCCGCCAGGATGTTCGCGGCCAAGTCGGACGTATCCTCCTTCTCCGAAGCAGAATTGCTGCGGATGGACAGCAAGGAATACGAAGTTGGCGGCAAGCAGTTCCGCGTCTCTGTTCTTGAAACCACCTCGCCCAAAAGCGTCCTGGACCGCAAGGATGCGCTGATGGCCGCCATGCCGGGTGTCGCGGCAGAGGACGGCGCCGACCAAGTGCTGCTGTTCGTCGTGGACATCCTGAACGAGGAAGCGACCATGCTGATCCCGAACGAGCTGAGCAAGACCGTTGCCGAGAAGAGCTTTGGTGCCTCCATCTCCGGCGATACGGTGGTTCTGCCCGGCATCATGAGCCGCAAGAAGCAGATTATCCCGAACCTCAAGGTCTGATTGCAACGGCTGGGGCCGGCAATCCACGCCCGGCCCCTGCGTCACACGGTTTCCTATTCACCGGGAATCGCCTATGGCTGCGGCAATCGGCAAGGAGAATCCCATGAACCGTATCATCACCAGCCTTTCCCAGGTTTCTGCGCAATATGATGCGTTGTTTGTCGATCTCTGGGGCTGCGTGCACAACGGCGTGACAGCCTTTCCCGAAGCGGTGGCAGCGCTTCAGGCCTATCGTGCATCGGGTGGCAAGGTCATTCTGGTGACCAATTCGCCCCGCCCCCGTGCCGGGGTCGAAAAGCAGCTGGTGCATTTCGGTGTACCGCAAGACGCCTGGGATTCCATCGCCACCTCCGGGGATTCCGCGCGCGCCGCGATGTTTCGCGGCACCGTGGGTCAGAAGGTCTGGTTCATCGGCCAGCCCGGCGAGGAGAAGTTCTTTGAACCGCTCAGCATCCAGAAAAACCCGATTGAGGTCACACAGGTGCCCCTGGACGAGGCCGAAGGGATCGTCTGTACCGGCCCCAAGGATCCTTTTGCCGACCCCGAGGTCATGCGTCCGGAATTTGAAGCGGCGATTGCCCGCGGCCTGAAACTGCTCTGCGCCAATCCCGACATCGTCGTGGACCGGGGCGAGGAACGCGAATGGTGCGCCGGGGCGCTGGCGCAACTCTACACCGAAATGGGGGGCGAGAGCCTTTATTTCGGCAAACCGCATCCGCCGATCTATGACCTGGCACGGCGCCGCCTGACCGCCCTCGGCACCGAGGTCCCCGACGACAGGGTTCTTGCCATCGGCGACGGTATCCTGACCGACATCAAGGGCGCACAGGGCGAAAACATCGATTCGCTCTTTATCACCGGCGGTCTGGCCGCAAGTGAGACCCAGACCGGCAGGCAGCCGAATCCGGAAGCGCTCAAGGCCTTTCTGGCAAGGGATGTCTACGATCCGACCTATGCAATCGGGTTCCTGCGGTAGAAAAAGACTTGCGTTTCTGCGCCTGCGAAGTAATTAAGTTGCCAGAAGTTCGCTCTTTGCGGCACTTTATTACCTAGGGGGACGGTATGTTGGACAACTTTCCGCGCGGAACCATTGTCATAGAAGACATTGAAATCGGCATGTTCCGCTATATCCGCAAGGAAGTGACCGATGCGGATATCGAGATGTTCGCGACCGTCTCGACCGACCGCAACCCGGTGCATCTGGATGACGATTACGCGCAGGACACCATCTTTCAGGGCCGCATCGCCCACGGGATGCTGACGGCGGGTCTGATCTCTGCCGTGATCGGGGAACAATTGCCAGGGCATGGCACGGTCTATCTTGGCCAGTCGCTGAAGTTCCTGCGCCCGGTGCGCCCGGGCGACGAGGTCTATGCCGAGGTGAAGGTGACCGATATCGACATGTCCAAACGGATCGTCCGGATGGATTGCCATTGTTCGGTCGAGGGCAAGAAGGTCCTGATTGGCGAAGCCACGGTTCTGGCCCCCTCGCGCAAGTTCGACTGAGGCACCGGCACCCCAGCCCGGACTTTTTGGAAGATTGGAATTGGCGTGTCTTGCCCTCCACCTGAGGTGCGGCTAGGCAAGAGCCATGCAGATCTTGCGCGATTATCAGTTCGTAGAAGCCGCCGACCGGGGCGCAACCGCCGCCATCGGAAATTTCGACGGGGTCCATCGCGGCCACCTGTCCGTGATCGAACTGGCCCGCGCGGCGGCACCGGATGCCCCTTTGGGGATTGTCACATTCGAACCCCACCCGAGAGAGTTCTTTGCCCCCGATGCGCCCCCCTTCCGGCTGATGGGCCGCGTCGCCCGCGCCCACAGGCTGGAGAAACTGGGCGTCAAGAAGCTCTATGAGCTGGCCTTCAACAAGAACCTTGCCGCGCTCACCCCCGAAGCCTTTGCCGCCGATGTGCTCCGCGACGGGCTGGGGCTGAAGCATGTGGTGGTCGGTGCGGATTTCTGCTTTGGCAAGAACCGTGCCGGCACTGCGCAGGACCTGGAACGGTTCGGCCGTGACATGGGATTTGGCGTGACCATCGCACCCCTTATGGAAAACGACGACAAGACCGTGTCGTCCACCGCAATCCGGCAGGCGCTGACGGACGGCGAACCGCGGGTGGCCGCCGCAATGCTGGGCCATTGGCACCGCATCGAGGGCCCCGTGATCGGCGGTGAACAGCGCGGCCGGGAGCTGGGATATCCGACGGCCAACATGTCCATTGAAGGGCTGCACCCGCCTGCTTTCGGGGTCTATGCCGTTCTGGTCGATGTGCTGGAAGGGGCGCACGCCGGATCCTATCACGGCGTGGCAAGTCTTGGCGTCCGGCCCATGTTCGGGCAGAACAAGGCGAACCTTGAAACATTCCTCTTTGATTTCAAGGGCGATCTCTATGACACGCCCCTGTCGATTGCACTGGTCGACTACCTGCGCGGTGAAGAGAAGTTCGACAGCCTTGATGCGCTGATTACCCAGATGGATGCAGACAGCGCCGAGGCACGGCGCATCCTGGCGGCGCTGTGAGCGATCCCATCCTACGCAAGGGCCTGCGTCCCCGGTTCTGGGAGACAACGCCGCTGACGAAAATGACGCCCCGTGAATGGGAGGCGCTGTGCGACGGCTGCGGCAAATGCTGCCTGAACAAGCTTGAAGACGAGGACACCGAGGAAGTCGCCCTGACCCGTGTCGCCTGCCGCCTGCTTGACGATGCCACCTGCCGCTGCGCCCATTACGAGAACCGGCACGAATTTGTCCCCGATTGCATCGTGTTGCGCCCCGACAACCTGGACACCCACGCATACTGGATGCCGCAGACCTGCGCCTATCGGCTGCTGTGGCAGGGCAAGCCCCTGCCCGACTGGCACCCGCTGCTCACCGGCACCGCGCAATCGGTGCACGATGCCGGCGTGTCGGTTCAGGGCCGCACTGTTTCGGAATTTGATGTCCCCTTCGAAGAATGGGAAGACCACATCATAGAGGAGTAGCACCTTGTTTTTCAGCTCTGACAATGCCGGTCCCGTGCATCCCGCGATCATGGAGCGGATCGTGGCGGACAACGCCGGGTACCAGATGCCCTACGGCAAGGACACCATCATGGACGAGGTGCGCGACCGTCTGCGCGACATCTTCGAAGCGCCGGAGGCAGCGGTCTATCTGGTGGCCACGGGAACGGCTGCAAATGTGCTGGCGCTGGCGTGTTATGCGCAGCCCTGGCAAACGATCTTCTGCTCCAGCGTGTCGCACATCCATCAGGACGAATGTAACGCGCCCGAATTCTACACCGGCTCTGCCAAGCTGACCCTGGTGGAAACGCAGAGCAAGATGTCGCCCGAAGGTCTGGAGGCCGCGATCTCCGGCCAGAAACCCGGAAACGTTCATGGTGCCCAGCCGGGGCCGGTCTCCATCACGCAGGTCACGGAACGGGGATCGGTCCACAGCATTGCCGAACTGCAGGCGCTGACGGCAGTGGCCAAGGCGCATGATCTGCCCGTGCACCTGGATGGCGCGCGCTTTGCCAATGCGCTGGTATCGCTCAATTGTTCTCCGGCGGAAATGACCTGGAAGTCCGGTGTCGACGTGGTCAGCTTTGGCGGCACCAAGAACGGCTGCATGGGTGTGGAGGCGGTGATCTTTTTTGATCCGGAAAAAGCCTGGGAATTCGAATTGCGCCGCAAGCGCGGGGCGCATCTGTTTTCCAAGCACCGCTATCTTTCGTCACAGATGGCGGGCTATCTCGCGGATGACCTCTGGCTGCGCATGGCGCGGCAGGCCAATGACAATGCGGCACATCTGGCCGATGGCCTGCGCAAGGCGGGTGCGACCTTCCTGCACGACCCTCAGGCCAACATGATCTTTGCCAGCTGGCCGCGTGCGGTGCATCGCAAGCTGCACGAGGCCGGGGCGCGCTATCACCTCTGGGGCGGCAGCCTTGAAGGGGCGGATGACGAGATGGTCGCTGCGCGCCTTGTCTGCGACTGGTCCCTGCCCCGCGACCAGATTGATGCTTTCCTCAGCCATTTCTAGGCCAGCACCGTCAGGCTCAGACCGTATCCAGGAATTCCTTCCAGATCGCCGCTGTCTCCCTGGGGTGGCTGATCGGCGCCATGTGTCCCGCGCCCGGCACAACAGCCTGCCGCGCATTGCGCATCCGGGCGGCCAGACCGTCATTGGTCGCAATGATCGCGGGATGGGCCTGCTCTCCGCGAAGCACGAGGGTCGGCATGCGCGCTGCATCCAGACCGCCCGGTTGCAGCAACCCGCGGTCGTCGTCGTAAAGCACATCGCGGCTGCCTGGCACCACATGAACGCCACGCGTCATTGCGGCACGGGTGCGCTCTGGCAGGCTGTCCCAGGCTGGGGCCTGATCGCTCCACATCCTGTTGAAGACCCGCGCGCCGGCCTCCGCATCTCCACTGTTCATCGCCTTTGTGAAGGGCAGTGAATGGCTTTCGTAGGCGGCAACGGTTTCAGGCGCATCCTGCCGTGCGATGGCGAAAAAGACCGGTTCGATCACCGTCAGGCTGCGCACCCTGTCGGGATAGGACACCGCGATGCGCAGCGCGGTCATGGCGCCGAAGGAATGGCCGATCACATCCATCGGCGCATCATCCATCGCGGCAACCGAGGAGGCCATCGCCGTATCGCTCAGGTGGCTGACCCCGTCCCAGTCATCGCTCTTGCCATGGCTGGGCATATCGGGCGCGACAAATGTGACCTCTCCGTCCAGGGCATCGACAATCCCCGCCCATGCGCCGCCAAATGCCAGCGTGCAATGCAGCCCCAGCACCCGGCGCGGACCCTGGCCCAGGGTCCGCACATGGGCGTGGAAGCCGGGTTGTGGGGTCACAGATCGCCTGCAAGATGCAGGTCGATGTCGGCAATCCGGTCCTGCCCCCAGAACCGCTGCTCGCCCACGAAATAGAACGGAGCGCCAAAGACGCCGCGCTCCACCGCTTCTTCCAGGTTGCGGGCATAGGTCTCTGCCCCTTCCAGCAGGCCGCTGTCTGCCAGTTTGGGATCGAACCCCGCCTCGGTCAGACAGGCGCGGATCACGTCATCCTCGGCGATGTCCTTTTCCTCGGCCCAGACCGCGCGGGTGATCACATGCGCCAGCTTGCCCAGGTCACCGCCGCCGGCATTCTGCGCCGCGATGAACGCATAGGCTGCAGGCGCCCCATTTGTAGGCCAATGTGCAGGCCGCAGATTAAAGGGCATGCCCAGCTTCTTTGCCTGCCGGACCAGTTCCTGCGCCCGGTATTCGATGCGGCTGATGTGCCGGTCCTTGGGGGCTGTGCCCCCGGTCCGGGCAAAGGCGCTGACGATGTCGAAGGGCTTGTAGTTGATCGTTGCGCCATGTTTCCGGGCCACCTCTTCGAGCCGGGTGCCGGCTAGGTAGCAATAGGGGGACAGTGTCGCGAAAAAGTAGTCGATCTGGGACATTTGGCGTTCCTTGAGGGGCTGATAGCTTGGTGGCACCGTAGCTGCGTGCTAAGCGAGGTTCAACGACACGAATCTGTCATATTCCCGCTGCCACGGAGACCCTCCCATGCCCCGCACTTCCGAGCCCAAGCTTATTTCAGGCAATGCCAACATGCCGCTGGCCAAGGCGATCGCACGGCGGATGTCGCTGCACCGGGGTGTCAACGTGGGGCTTGTCGATGCACGGGTGGAGCGGTTCAACGACGGCGAGATTTTCGTGGAGGTGTTCGAGAACGTGCGCGGCGAGGATATGTTCATCATCCAGCCCACGTCGAACCCGGCCAATGACAACCTGATGGAACTGCTGATCATGGCCGATGCCCTGCGCCGGTCCTCGGCTGCACGGGTCACTGCGGTGCTGCCCTATTTCGGTTACGCCCGGCAGGACCGGCGGACCAAGGCGCGCACCCCCATCACTGCCAAGATGGTGGCAAACATGCTGGTCGGCACCGGGATCGAGCGGGTTCTGACCATGGATCTGCACGCGGCACAGATCCAGGGGTTCTTTGATATCCCGGTGGACAACCTTTATGCCTCTCCGGTCTTTGCGCTGGACATCGCGAATGCCTTCAAGGACCGCATGGACGAGCTGATGATCGTCAGCCCTGATGTGGGTGGCGTGGCGCGGGCGCGCGAATTGGCCAAACGCCTGAACGCCCCGCTGGCCATCGTGGACAAGCGCCGCGAGAAAGCCGGGGAGGTCGCCGAGATGACCGTGATCGGCAATGTGACCGACAAGATCTGCCTGATCGTCGATGATATCTGCGACACCGCCGGCACCCTTTGCAAGGCCGCTGAAGTGCTGCTTGAGAACGGAGCCAAGGAAGTACACTCCTACATCAGCCACGGTGTCATGTCCGGCCCGGCGGTGGACCGCGTCACCAAGTCTGTGATGAAGTCGCTGGTCATCACCGACAGCATCCAGCCCACGGAAGAGATCAAGAAAGCCGCAAATATCCGCATCGTGCCAACGGCGCCGATCTTTGCCCAGGCGATCCTGAACATCTGGAACGGGACCTCTGTGTCATCGCTGTTCGAGGCCAATACGCTGGGCCCGATCTATGACGGGATGTACGCGGCGGAATACGCCACCCGCTGACCGGACACGCCCGCAACAACTTCGGGTTTGAGCATCTGAGGGGCTTCTGACCCGAGCCCCGGGCGCAAAGACAGGCCTTCACAGGAACGCTATTCGACGTCCCAGTCGCCTTCGTCGCTCAGATGGCCGATGGCAATCCAGGAAATGCGCATCCGCGCGACCCGCGTGTCACCCCAGGTTCTGAAAACCATGTCGAAACCGGATTTCGTGACGGATTCCGCGCTGATGTCCGCGCGCATGACTGTTGTCGCGTCAAGATCCCACAACGACGGGGAAAGCTGGACCGTGGGCGGTTCCAGATAGGTTTCGGAAAATCGAATGTGCCGCCTGCGCTCGCGCTGGCCGCGCCCGGTCCACATCGCCCCCCCGTCTTCGTAATCCGAAAACAGGATGACATCGCCGCTGTCCACACCGGTCGTATGACTTCTTAATCTTTTCATGGGTATATTATGGCCTGAAAGTGGCGTCGATCAAAGCCGGATTATGCACCTTCAACCCCAGGTATCGGGTTGTTATCACGTCGATTTCCGGTTTCGGGCATTCTCTGCGGCCAACATGGCGCTCAAAGCGGGCCGCTTTGCGACCGAGGGCCGCAAACCCTGTTTCCACCGTCCGCCGTTGCCCTGCATCCGGAACAAAAAAGCCCCGCTATTGCAGGGCTTTTCCTTGGAATGTCGATGACTTCAAAGATTTGGTTGCTTTGAAGACAGGCCGATCTCGCCGCCAACCGCCACCATGTCGGCGAGCAGCTTGGCCGCGTCGTCAACCGGTCCCGGCTCGTTCTCGAAGGCTTCCTTTGCCCTGGAATAGACATGTGTGGCCTCTTCGATCATCTCATCGAGATGTTCCTGGGTCATGTCACCCTTGGGCACGGCACGCTCGGCCAGAACCGATACACCACGGCTGCTGATCTCGGCGAAACCGCCGGTCACAACATATTCCGCCGTGCCTTCCGGCCCTTCGACCGACAACACGCCGGGGCGCAGGGTGGTGATGGTGGGGGCATGCCCCTCCATCGCTGTCATGTCGCCATCGGCGCCGGGGATCTGCACGGAGGTGACCTGCAAGGAGGCCAGCCGCCGCTCGGGCGACACCAGATCGAATTGCATTGTGTCTGCCATCAGTCAGGCTCCCTCAGGCTGCTTCAGCAGCCAGTTTTTCGGCTTTCGCCTTCACTTCTTCAATGCCGCCTACCATGTAGAACGCACCTTCCGGCAGGTGGTCATATTCACCGGCCACAACAGCCTTGAAGGACGCAATGGTGTCTTCCAGCGGCACCTGCACACCGTCGGACCCGGTAAAGACCTTGGCCACGTCGAAAGGCTGGCTCAGGAAACGTTCGAGTTTACGGGCGCGTGCAACGGTCATCTTGTCGTCTTCGGACAGTTCGTCCATCCCGAGGATCGCGATGATGTCCTGAAGCGACTTGTAGCGCTGCAGGATCTGCTGCACGTCGGTCGCAACCTTGTAGTGTTCCTGACCGATGATCTGCGGATCCAGCAGGCGCGAGGTGGAACCCAGCGGGTCCACAGCCGGATAGATACCCTTTTCAGAGATTGCACGGTCCAGAACGGTTGTCGCATCAAGGTGCGCAAAGGATGTCGCTGGCGCGGGGTCGGTCAAGTCATCCGCAGGCACGTAAACGGCCTGAACGGAGGTGATCGAACCGTTCTTGGTCGAGGAGATGCGTTCCTGCATCTGGCCCATGTCGGTCGCCAGCGTCGGCTGGTAACCCACCGCCGAAGGAATACGGCCGAGCAGAGCCGAAACCTCGGAGCCCGCTTGCGTGAAGCGGAAGATGTTGTCGACGAAGAACAGAACGTCCGAACCGGATTCGTCGCGGAACTGCTCGGCCAGGGTCAGGCCGGACAGGGCAACACGCATACGCGCACCGGGAGGCTCGTTCATCTGACCGTAGACCAGCGCAATCTTCGATTCCTGCAGGTTGTCAGGGACAATAACGCCGGATTCGATCATCTCGTGGTACAGGTCGTTGCCCTCACGGGTACGTTCGCCCACGCCCGCGAAAACGGACAGGCCCGAGTGCACCTTGGCGATGTTGTTGATCAGTTCCATGATCAGAACCGTCTTGCCCACGCCGGCACCGCCGAACAGACCGATTTTACCACCCTTGGTGTAGGGCGCCAGCAGGTCGATCACCTTGATGCCTGTGGTCAGGATTTCGGTTTCGGTGGACTGCGCGTCAAACGAAGGCGCTTCGCCGTGGATGGCGCGGGTCTCGTCGGTTTCGACCGGGCCCTTCTCGTCAACCGGCGCGCCGGTCACGTTCAGGATGCGGCCCAGTGTTGCCTTGCCGACGGGCACCTGGATGGGGGCGCCGGTGTCGGTGACCTTGCCGCCGCGAACGAGGCCTTCGGTGGCGTCCATCGCAATGGTACGCACGGTGTTTTCGCCCAGGTGTTGCGCCACTTCCAGAACCAGTGTCTTGCCGTGGTTCTCGGTGTGAAGGGCGTTCAGGATCTCGGGCAGGTTGTCTTCGAACTGCACGTCAACGACGGCGCCGATGACCTGAGTAATTTTGCCGACTGCTTGTGCCATGTCGTTTCTCCGATATTGCTTACAGCGCTTCCGCGCCGGAAATGATTTCGATCAGCTCGTTCGTGATGACGGCCTGACGGGAACGGTTGTATTCGATTGTCAGGTCTTCGATCATCTCGCCCGCGTTGCGTGTGGCGTTGTCCATGGCGGACATGCGCGCGCCCTGTTCAGAGGCAGCGTTCTCCAGCAGACCCGAGAAGATCGCCGTGGCGACACCACGCGGCAGAAGATCGGCCAGAATGGCCTCTTCGCTCGGCTCATAGTCGAACAGGGTGCTGGCGCTGTCGGCCTCGCCCTCTTCGAAAGTTGCCGGGATGATCTGCCTGGCCTGCGGGACCTGGCTGACCACGTTCACGAATTCCGCAAAGAACAACGTGGCGACATCGAATTCGCCCGCGTCGAACCGGTTCAGAACGTCCTTGGCAATGCCCTGTGCATCGGCATAGCTCAGGCGCTTCACCTCCGACAGATCGACATGGCCGACCAGGTGTTTGCCAAAGTCGCGGCGCAGCTGGTCACGGCCCTTTTTACCGACAGTGAGGATTTTCACCTCTTTGCCGGCGCCGAGCAGTTTTTGCGCGTGTACCTTGGCCTTCTTCACGATGTTCGTGTTGAAACCGCCGCACAGCCCCCGCTCTGACGTCATGACGATCAGCAGGTTCACCTTGTCCGACCCGGTGCCTGTCAGCAGCTTGGGGGCGCTGTCGCTGTCGCCGACCGAAGCCGCCAGCCCCGCCATCACGGCATTGAACCGTTCGGCATAGGGGCGTGACATTTCGGCAGCCTCCTGCGCGCGGCGAAGTTTCGCCGCGGCAACCATTTGCATGGCCTTGGTGATCTTGCGGGTCGATTTGACCGACGAGATCCTGTTTTTAAGGTCCTTGAGATTTGCCATTGGCTTATCTCTCCTTAAGCGAAGTCTGCGGCGTAAGCGTCGAGCGCAGCTTTGATCTTGTCTTCCAGCTCGTCTTTCACCTTGCGGTCATTGTTGGTGATGTCCTTGAGCAGATCGGCGTTCTTGGAACGCAGGTGCGACAGGAGCCCCTGTTCCCAGCGACCAACTTCGGTGACTTCCAGCTTGTCGAGGTAGCCATGTGTACCAGCGTAGATGACGCAGACGATTTCCGCGTTCGACAGCGGCGAGTACTGCGGCTGCTTCATCAGCTCGGTCAGACGCGCACCGCGGTTCAGCAGGCGCTGGGTGGCGGCATCGAGGTCGGAACCGAACTGTGCAAAGGCAGCCATTTCGCGGTACTGAGCCAGCGACAGTTTCACCGGACCGGCAACCGAGGACATCGCCTTGGTCTGGGCCGAGGACCCAACACGGGACACCGACAGACCGGTGTTCACCGCGGGGCGGATGCCCTGGTAGAACAATTCGGTTTCCAGGAAGATCTGGCCGTCGGTGATCGAGATCACGTTGGTCGGAATAAAGGCCGACACGTCACCGCCCTGGGTTTCGATGATCGGCAGCGCCGTCAGCGAGCCGTTGCCAGCGTCGTCGCCCAGCTTGGCCGAACGCTCCAGCAGACGGGAGTGGAGGTAGAAAACGTCGCCCGGGTAGGCTTCGCGGCCCGGCGGGCGGCGCAGCAGCAGGGACATCTGGCGGTAGGACACGGCCTGTTTGGACAGGTCATCATAGACGATCAGGGCGTGACGGCCGTTGTCGCGGAAGAACTCCGCCATCGCAGTCGCGGAATAGGGTGCCAGGAACTGCATCGGCGCGGGCTCGGACGCGGTTGCGGCAACAACGATGGAATAGGCCATCGCGCCGGTGTCTTCGAGCTTTTTGACCAACTGGGCCACGGTGGACCGCTTTTGACCAATCGCAACGTAGACGCAGTACATCTTCTTGCTTTCGTCGCCCTCTGCGGCGTCGTTGACCTGCTGCTGGTTCAGCATCGCGTCAAGCGCGACGGCGGTCTTGCCGGTCTGACGGTCGCCGATGATCAATTCACGCTGGCCACGGCCAATCGGGATCATGGAGTCAACGGCCTTCAGGCCGGTTGCCATCGGTTCATGCACCGATTTACGCGGGATGATGCCCGGCGCCTTCACGTCGGCAACGCCGCGCTGCTTGGCGTTGATCGGACCCTTGCCATCGATCGGGTTGCCCAGACCATCCACAACCCTGCCCAGCAGTTCGTTGCCAATCGGCACGTCCACGATGGAGTTGGTCCGCTTGACGGTGTCGCCTTCCTTGATGTCCCGGTCGGAACCGAAGATCACGACGCCGACGTTGTCGGATTCAAGGTTCAGGGCCATGCCCTGAATGCCGCCGGGGAATTCGACCATCTCACCGGCCTGAACATTGTCCAGCCCGTAGACGCGCGCGATACCGTCACCGACGGACAGCACACGACCGACTTCGGCAACCTCGGCCTCTTGGCCGAAATTCTTGATCTGGTCCTTCAGGATTGCAGAAATCTCTGCGGCTTGGATACCCATTTATCCGACCTCTTTCATTACGTTCTGGAGGGAATTGAGCTTAGAGCGGATCGACGTGTCGATCATCTTGGAGCCCACTTTGACGATAAGACCGCCGATGAGGCTCTCATCAACGGTCGATTGAAGTGTTACGGCTTTGCCGGTGTTCGCGGTCAGCGATTTTGCCAGCTTGTCAGATTGCGTCTTTGTCAGCGCCTTGGCGGAGGTCACCTCGACGGTGACTTCACCCTTGTCCTCGGCGATCTGGGCGCGCAGTCTCTTGACCAGCTGGGGCAGGACGAACAGGCGCCGCTTTGTCGCCATCAGCGACAGCGTGTTGGTCATGATCGGGGACAGTTTCATCTTCTTGGCAATTGCGGAAATCGCAGCGCCCTGCTGGTCACGGGTATAGACCGGCGAATGGATCAGGTTGCGGAAATCTTCGCTGTCATTCAGCGCGTCGCTCAACGCGTCCAGGTCGGCTTCGATGCCTTTGACCTTTTTGCCATCCTTGGCCAGATCATAGACCGCCGAGGCGTAGCGCTGTGCGATACCGGTGGAAATCGAAGCTGTTTCGGACACGTCCATCCTCTCAAAAATCTGTCCGGATATGCGAAAGAAGTCGCGTCACCGGTTCGTTGGCGCGGCTTGAATAGGCTCAAGACGTCTAAATCAGGTGCCATGTAGCAGAGCACTTCCCTGCCCGCAACACAGTATAGTGCGGCTTTATGACCTGCATATCCCTTTATTTAGGACACGGATAGCACTCCGCGTTTTTTTGCGGGTCGCGCCCTGGTCGTTTGTTCAAATCATGGGCGGGGCGGCGAATCTCCTTGCGGCCTCCGGGGTGCGACCCGGCGCTGCGACCCCATGATGCGCCGGGTTCGCGATAGTCCGCACTGATCTGCAGCAATTGTTTCATCGGGGGCAACGACTTGCCCGGTTTTTGGCCAGGCAATTGACAGAGGGTCGCTTATCGGTTGCCATGTTCTCGCCTGTTTTGTTTTAGGGGATTCCCATGCTTGGTCTCACACTTCTGCCGCTGCTCGGTGTTGGCCTTTTGCTGATGGCTTTGAACAATGACGACGACACGGTGGACACGCCCGATCCGGACCCTTCCGACGATGTGGTCAATGGCACAGAGGGTGACGACATTTTGTCGGCCGTTGGCTCGGAAACCATAAATGCTGGCGGCGGCAACGACAGCCTGACCGCCACCGACACGTCTGATGGGGCCGTTCTGAACGGAGACGACGGGCGCGACGACCTGCGCGCGGGTGGCAACGCGCCGACCTTGAACGGCGGCGAGGGCAACGATACCCTGACTGCGGACGCAGGCTCTGACGGGGCGGTCCTGAATGGCGATGCCGACAATGACGACCTTCGGGCCGAAGGCAGCAATGCCACGCTGAACGGGGGCGAAGGCAGCGACAGCTTGACCGCCACGGACACCTCTGACGGGGCCGTGCTGAACGGCGGCGACGGGGCCGACGACCTGCGTGCGGGTGGCAACACCCCTACCCTGAATGGCGGAGAGGGCAACGACAGCCTGTATGATGGCGATGCCCTGGACGCGGTGCTGAACGGCGACGGCGGGGATGACCTGTTCTTCCTGACGGGCGGAGGCGGCACCGAAGCCAACGGTGGCGCGGGCAACGACAGCTTCGAAGCGATACCCGCCGGCGGCGACATGGTGTTGAATGGCGGCGACGGAGACGACGATTTCTACGTCGGCGGCGAAGGCGGCACGCTTAACGGTGACGCGGGCAACGACACCATCGGCGTGGAGGGCGGCGGCTGGGATGTCTTCGGTGGCGAGGGTGACGATGACCTGACCATCGCCTACGTCCAGAACGGCGCCGCCAGCACCTTCACCGGCGGCACCGGCGCGGATGTATTTACGCTGGCCGCCACCAGCAATGAACAGGCCGGCTCCCCCGATGCCGCCGACCTCGGCGTCGTGGGCGTCATCACCGACTTCGCGCCCGAAGAAGACGGGCTGGTGCTGGATCTGCGCGACCTCGAAACTGGCGGCGGTGCAGCCAGCCTGAACGCGATCACCACCAACGTCGCGGCAGACGGCAGCTATACCGACGTGACCTTCGATATAACTCTGTCAGCGACCGGAGCACAGCAGCTCTCCACGATTCGGTTGTCGGGTGTGACGGGACTGGAAGCAGACGGGATCACGGTGATCGGCAACTCCGCCGCCTGATGCGCGTCAGGCCCTCTGCTCGCGGGCCCTGCCCACGGCGGGTTCGGTCAGACCATCCAGCACGCTGACACGCTTGCGCTGTTGCTCGGTGCGGCCCTTGGGCGGATAGACCTGCTTGGTCGCTTCCACCATGAATGCGCCCCCGGCAAAGATGGTCGGCACGTGCCGACCGACCCGTTCGAACAGGCCGGAGGATTTCATCCAGATACGCTGCTGCGAGGGGATCTGGTAAAGCGCGCCGACCTGGCGCTCAGGCAGAAACTGATGCTTGCGCAGTTGCGCGTCGAGTTGTCCCGGCGAATAAGGTCGCCCATACCCGAACGGCGTCCGGTCCCGCCGCGCCCAAAGCCCGGCGCGGTTCGGCACGATGAACAATGCCTTGCCCCCCGGCCCCAGCACCCGCCAGCATTCCTCCAGCAAGTCCGAGGGCCGCTCTGACGTTTCCAGCCCGTGCAACAAAACCAGCTTGTCCACATGCCCGGTCTCGATCGGCCAGAGCGTTTCCTCGGTCAATACGGAGGTATTCGGCATGCCGGCAGGCCAGGGCATTACACCCTGCGGTCCGGGCATCAGCGTCATCACCCGTCGCGCATCGCTCAGGTAGGGGCGCAGCAGCGGCGCGGCAAAGCCGAAGCCAACCACGGTCTGGCCCTTGGCCTCCGGCCACAGCCCCAGCATCCGGGTGCGCAGGGATTTCTGCGCCGCACGCCCCAACGTGCTGCGGTAGTAGAAATTACGCAGGTCCTGAACATCAAGATGCATTGCAGCCCATCGTCGTGAATGTCACTCTGGCCCTGACCTTACCAACAGGAGAGAGGAATACACCATGCCCTTTGATCTGATTACAATTCCCTGCCTGTCCGACAACTATGCATACCTGCTGCATGATGAAGCCACCGGCGAGACTGCCTGCATCGACGTGCCCGAAGCAGGCCCGATCAAGGCGGCGCTTGAAGATCACGGCTGGACCCTGTCGCAGGTGTGGCTGACGCATCATCACTGGGACCACGTCGATGGGCTGGCCGACCTGCTGGCGGATCACCACGCCTCTGTCGTGGGCGCGGCGGCAGACGCCCACCGGATGCCGGAGCTCAATGTCCCGGTAAAGGAAGGCGACACAGTCAAGCTGGGCAGCCTTACCGCGCATATCCTGGATGTATCGGGCCACACGGTTGGCCATATTGCCTTTTACGTGCCGGGCGCCAGCGCCGCCTTTACCGCCGACAGCCTGATGGCGCTTGGCTGTGGCCGCCTGTTTGAAGGAACGCCCGCGCAAATGTGGGATTCCATGCAGAAACTGATGAAACTGCCCGGCGATACGACCATCTGTTCAGGTCATGAATACACCGCATCCAACGCAAAATTTGCGCTGACTGTTGATCCGCAGAATGACGCTCTTATATCAAGGGCCAAAGCCGTTGAGGACGCCCGTGCCAAGGGTCAGCCAACGGTACCATCGCAACTCTCAACCGAACTCCAAACCAATCCCTTCCTGCGCCCCGCCGACCCCGGCATTCGCGCGAACCTGGGGATGCCAGACGCTTCGGACAGCGACGTCTTTGCAGAAATTCGCAAGCGCAAGGACAATTTCTGATCGGGCGCGCCGCTGCGTTGCATGTGCAATGCCCTGGACCGCTCCGATCCGTCAGCAAACCTGCCGCATCTGACGCCAAAACAACGCTATCACGGTCTTTGTGAAGAGAATTTTCAAGAAAATGCTTGAAGCCGGGCCATGATCAACCAAACTCTAATACTATGAGGCCATGGTCGGACCGGGGCCCTGTTATTCCACAGCCCCCTGCCGACCCCGATCGAAAAGGAGCACCTCGTGCCTTCATTCTCGAATACGCTTGAGCAAGCAATTCATGCGGCGCTGGCCCTGGCCAATGCCCGCCGCCACGAATTCGCGACTCTGGAACACCTTTTGCTGGCCCTGATCGACGAACCCGATGCCGTCCAGGTGATGAAGGCATGTTCGGTCGATGTTTCCGAACTGCGCGACACGCTGGTCGAATTCGTGGACGAGGACCTGAGCAACCTTGTCACCGATGTCGACGGCTCCGAAGCCGTGCCGACAGCCGCCTTCCAGCGCGTGATCCAACGTGCCGCAATTCATGTCCAGTCTTCCGGCCGGACCGAGGTGACGGGCGCGAATGTGCTGGTCGCCATCTTTGCGGAACGTGAATCAAACGCCGCCTATTTCCTGCAGGAGCAGGACATGACCCGCTACGACGCGGTCAACTACATCGCGCATGGCGTGGCCAAGGACCCCGCCTATGGCGAGCAGCGCCCGGTGGCCGGCGCGCCGGAGCATGAGGAAGAACCCCAGGGCGTGACCGAGGGCGACAAGAAGGAATCCGCGCTCGCCAAATACTGCGTGGACCTCAACGCCAAGTCGCGAGAAGGCGATATCGACCCGCTGATTGGCCGCGAGGCCGAAGTGGAGCGTTGCATTCAGGTGCTGTGCCGCCGCCGCAAGAACAACCCGCTGCTGGTGGGCGACCCCGGCGTGGGCAAGACCGCCATCGCCGAAGGGCTCGCGCGCAAGATCGTCGCCGGTGAGACGCCGGAAGTACTCTCCAAGACCACCATCTATTCGCTCGACATGGGCGCGTTGCTGGCCGGAACCCGGTATCGCGGCGATTTCGAGGAACGGTTGAAAGCCGTGGTTTCGGAACTTGAGGCGCATAAGGACGCCGTCCTTTTCATCGACGAGATTCACACCGTAATCGGTGCGGGTGCCACCTCGGGCGGTGCGATGGATGCCTCCAACCTGCTGAAGCCCGCGCTTCAGGGGGGCAAGCTGCGCACCATGGGCTCAACCACCTACAAGGAGTTCCGCCAGCACTTCGAAAAGGACCGCGCGCTGAGCCGCCGGTTCCAGAAGATCGACGTGAACGAACCTTCGGTCGACGATGCGGTGAAGATCCTGCGGGGCCTGAAACCCTATTTCGAGGATCACCACTCGGTCAAATATACCTCCGACGCGATCAAGACGTCGGTGGAACTGGCACACCGCTATATCAACGACCGCAAGCTGCCGGATTCGGCCATCGACGTCATTGACGAGGCCGGTGCAGCCCAGCATCTGGTCGCTGCCTCCAAGCGCCGCAAGACCATCGGCACCAAGGAGGTCGAAGCCGTGGTGGCCAAGATCGCCCGCATCCCACCCAAGAACGTGTCCAAGGACGATGTTGTGGTGCTGAAGGATCTGGAAGCCTCGCTCAAACGCGTGGTCTTTGGCCAGGACAAGGCGATCGAGGCGCTGTCCTCTGCCATCAAACTGGCCCGCGCGGGCCTGCGCGAACCGGAAAAGCCCATCGGCAACTATCTCTTTGCCGGGCCGACCGGTGTCGGCAAGACCGAGGTGGCCAAACAACTGGCGGATACGCTCGGCGTGGAACTGCTGCGCTTCGACATGTCGGAGTACATGGAGAAACACGCGGTCTCCCGCCTGATCGGCGCGCCTCCGGGCTATGTCGGCTTTGACCAGGGCGGCATGCTGACCGATGGTGTCGATCAGCACCCGCATTGCGTGCTGCTGCTGGACGAGATGGAAAAGGCGCACCCGGATGTCTACAACATCCTGTTGCAGGTGATGGACCACGGCAAACTGACCGACCACAATGGCCGGACGGTGGATTTCCGTAACGTGGTGCTGATCATGACTTCGAACGCGGGTGCCGCGGAACAGGCCAAGGAAGCCATCGGGTTTGGCCGCGACCGCCGCACAGGCGAGGATACGGCGGCAATCGAACGCACCTTCACGCCGGAATTCCGCAACCGTCTGGATGCGGTGATCAGCTTTGCACCGCTGCCCAAGGAAGTGATCCTGCGTGTGGTCGAGAAGTTCGTGCTGCAGCTTGAGGCACAGCTGATGGACCGCAACGTGACCATCGAGCTCAGCAAGAAGGCCGCTGAATGGCTGGCCGACAAGGGCTATGACGACAAGATGGGCGCGCGCCCGCTGGGCCGCGTGATCCAGGAACACATCAAGAAGCCGCTGGCCGAAGAACTGCTGTTCGGCAAGCTGGCCAAGGGTGGTGTCGTCAAGGTCGGCGTCAAGAAGGGCGAACTGACGATCGAGGTTCTGGGGCTGGAGAACAAGCGTCTTTCGGGCAACAAGCCCCCGCTTCTGACCGCCGAGTGACAGGCACGACGATCTAGTCAAAAGGCGCCCCGCGGGGCGCCTTTTTTCATTTCCGGTTGATTGAATCGAAGAGCCCTGCGATGCATGGGTGCCGAAAAGAGGCCCCGATCGGACAGGTCATCCGATACCGCCCCATCCGGGCGGGCCTTGTTGAAAAGACGCACCCACGGCACCTGACCCCGCAACGGCGGGCAGGTGCCCAATTGCGAGGTGCTTTGCCTGCCTTCTTCTTCGAAAGGCACGACCATGAAACCTGAAACCCGTATCGCGATCCTGACTGGCGCGATGATGTCCTTTGTCATGTCCCTCTTTTTCTCTGGGTTCTTCACCCTGCTGGCACTTGGCCCCGGTACCGCATGGCTCGCGGCCTGGCTGCGCGGGCTGGCGATCGGCTGGCCCCTTGGCTTCCTGCTGGCTGCACTGACCGGCCCGGTGATACGCCGCCTTGCGCTCTACATTGCGCTGCCGCGGCGCTGAGTACGTGACAAGCGGTGCGCGCGGTCTATGCTGAGCGAAACAACCATCCGAGGACCGCGCGCGCCGTGACCCCTGCATTCTTCCGCACCACTCTTTGTGCAATTGCCCTTGCCTTGCCAGCCACGGCACAGGAGCCGAGGCTGGTGCCTCCAATCGACTGCGACCTCACCCGCTCCTGCTACATCCAGCAATATATGGATCGTGATCCCGGCCCCGGCGCCACGGATTTCACCTGCGCGGGCCTGACCTATGATGGGCACAAGGGAACCGATTTCGCCCTGCCCACCCTGGCGGATATGGCTTCGGGCGTCGATGTGCGCGCCGCTGCACCCGGTGTCGTGGCGGGAATTCGCGACGGGATGGATGACCTTGGTTACACGCCCGAACGCCGCGCCGAATTTGCAGGGCGCGAATGCGGCAACGGGGTGCTGATCCAGCATGAGGGGGGCTGGCAGAGCCAGTATTGCCACCTCAAACAGGGCAGTGTCGCCGTCAGCCAGAACCAGACCGTCGAGACCGGCACCGTCCTGGGCCAGATCGGCCAGTCCGGCAATGCCGCCTTTCCACATGTGCATCTTTCGGTGCGCGATCCCGATGGCACCTCGGTTGATCCCTTCGATCCGGATGGCACGCTGAGCTGTGACACGCCCGGCGACAGCACGCTCTGGGCCAACCCGCCCGCCTACCGCCCCGGCGGGCTGCTGAACCTCGGGTTTTCGGACGCGGTCCCCGACTATCAAAGGGTCAAAGCGGGAGAGGCCGCCGCAGACAGCCTGCCCGCGGACGCCCCGGCGCTGGTAGTCTTCGCCTATTTCTTTGGCCCGCGCGCGGGCGATATACTGCGGCTGGAGATTACCGGACCCGCCGGACAGGTCATCGCGGACGAGATCACTCTGAGCAAGACCCAGGCCAAGGCATTCCGGGCAATCGGCAAACGACGCAGCAGCGCGCCCTGGCCCGCCGGACGTTATACCGGCACTGCGGTGCTGCTCCGGGACGGCGCGCCAGTGGACCGCATGACCGCGGAGATTTCCCTGCGCTGATCGGTTCCGGATTACTTCTCAGTGAATTTCAGCTCGATCCGGCGGTTCTGCGCGCGGGCTTCCTCGCTGTCGCCGGTGGCGACAGGCTGATACTGGCCAAAGCCGTTCGCAGCCAGCCGGTCGGGCGCTATTCCCTGAGCGCTGATCATGTATTTCACCACCGAAAGCGCCCGCGCCTGAGACAATTCCCAGTTGTCGGCGAATTCGCCCAGGCCGGAGAGCGGCACGTTGTCGGTGTGGCCGTCCACCCGGATCACCCAGTTGATCTCGGACGGGATGTCGTCCGCGATGGCGCGCAGGATGCCCGCCACTTTGGCAATCTCCCGTTCACCGTCGGGCGACAGCACCGCCCCACCGGGGGGAAACAGCACCTCTGAGGAAAAGACGAAGCGGTCCCCTTCGATCCGTACCCCCTCCTGCGCGCCTAGCAGGTCCCGCAAACGGCCGAAGAATTCGGAGCGGTATTGTTCAAGATCCTTGGTCTGCGCCTCAAGCCGCGCGCGCTCTGCCGCTTCCAGTTCGGCACGGCGGCGCTGCTCTGCCGCGACGCGGGCCAGGGCGGTGTTCAGCTCGGACCCAAGCGATTGCAGTTCCACCGATTGCGCCGCATCCCGCGCCACCGCATCGTCCAGCAATGCCTGAAGGTCGCCCAACTGCTGGCGCAAGGCCGCAACCTGCTGGTTCAGCAGCTCCGTCTGCCGCTGGGCCGCAGCACTTGTGGCTTCTTCCTCGGCCAGTGCCGACCGCGCCGCCGCAAGCAGCGCCGCACGTTTTTCCGCTTCAGTTGTTGTATCCTCGGCCAGGGTTTCCGCCGCCAGCTTCGCCGCCAACGCCTGTGCCAGTTGCGCGCGCAGGTCGTCGCGCTCTTCCGTCAGCTCTGCACTTGTTTCATCAAGACGCCCGCGCAGCGCTTCGATTTCCGCACGCAGGCGCGCGGCGTTCTCCTGCGCGTCCTCGCCTTCGGAAATTGATTTTTCTGCCTCCTGCAATCGGAGCAGGGTCTGCGACAGACGGGTGTCCAGATCCGCCTCCGCCGCCCTTGCCGCGGCCAGCAGGGTCAGGGTTTCCTCCGCCTCGCGGCGTTGCTGCTCCAGTGCCAGGGTCATCGCCGTCAGTTCCGCATCCGCATTTTCCAGACGGTTGCGCAGCATTTCCGCTGCTGCCGCTTCGGCCAGCCGCGCGGCCTCTTCCTCGCTCAGTGCCGCCTCGGTCTCGGCAACCTGTTGTGTCAGGTCCGCCACCTGGCCCTCGGCCGCTGCGTTACGCGCCCGCAGGTCCGCGACCAGGGCATCCAGCGCCTCACGGCGGGAGGCGGCCAGACGCGCGGCTTCGGCCTGGGCATCCACCTCGTTGCGCGCGCTGGCCAGCGCGAGGTTCAGCGCCTCCTGTTCGCTCAGCAATTGCGCCTGACGTTCCTGCAAGCTGGCCTGCGAATCCTCCAGTGTCGCCACCTGCCCCAGCGCATTGTCGCGCGCAGCGATCAGGGCGGCGACCTGCGCCTCGAACCCGGTAATCCGGGTCTGCGCAGCTTTCAGTGCAGCTGTCTGGCTGTCGCGCTCGCTTGTCAGGGATGCGATCAGGGCGGCCTGCTGGTTGACCTGTTCCTGTGCGTCATTCAGCGTTGCGTTAAGCGCGCCCAGACGCGCCTCAAGCTGCGCGTTGGAACGTTCCTCCACCCCCAGCGCGCGGGCCAGGGCGGCAACCTCGCCCGAAAGCTGGTCCAGCTCGCTTTCCTGACCGGTGATCCGTTCGGTCAGGACATATTGCACCACCATGAAGATGGTCAGCACGAACATCAGAACCAGCAAAAGACCGGTCATCGCATCCACGAAGCCGGGCCAGATCGACCCCTGGAAGCGCGTTCCTGTCCGCCGGGACAATGCCATGGTCAGCTCTCATCCGGCGTTTCGGGACTGCGCATCCGGCGCGGCACGGATGCGGGCCGCCCGCCCGATACCGCCTTTGCCAGCAGCGAAATGTCATGGCGCAGTTCAGCCATGGTTTCCTGACGGCCGGCGGAAATCTCTTCCAGGATCCGCAGCATCTGTACGTCGATGGACCGCAGGCGCATCCGGCTTTCGGCATCCATACCGTCGCCGCCCGTCTTTTCCAGCGTGGCGATCAGCCGCTCCTGCCCCTCTGCAATACGCTCCAGCGTGCTGGCAGAGCGATCGCCCCGTTCCATCCGGTTTGTCATCCGGTCCACCGCATCGGCCAGCTTGCCCAGTTTTTCATCCACCATGGACCGGCTGATGTCGGACTGGGTGTACATCTGCTGCAGGCTTTCCATCTGCTCTGCCATGTGATCGACCACGCCCGCCATCATATGCTGATCGCTGGTGGCATCATCCCCGGCAGAAAAACCGACGCGGGTGATGGAACTCAGCCAGTCTTCGAGTTCCTGATAGAACCGGTTCTGTCCGTGGCCTGCGAAAAGCTCAATCAGCCCCACCACCAGCGACCCGGCCAGTCCCAGCAGGGAAGAGCCAAAGGCAACGCCCATGCCGCCCAGCTGCGCCTCAAGTCCTGTCATCAGGCGGTTGAAAACATTGACGCCCCCTTCACCCTCGGAGGGCGCCAGGCTGCGAATGGTATCCACCACTGCCGGAACGGTCGTGGCCAGCCCATAGAAGGTTCCCAGAAGACCGAGGAAAATCAGCATGTTGACAATATAACGCGTGATCTCCCGTGCTTCGTCGATGCGGGTCGCAACGGAATCCAGGATAGAGCGTGTCGATGTTGCGCTGATCTGCATCCGCGCCCCGCGCGTCCGCAGAAGCTGCGCCAGAGGTGCCAGCAGTTGCGGCGCCATTGTTTCCGGGTCGGGCTTGTCCGAGGCGAAATTCTCGATCCAGCGGACCGAACCGATCAGCTGGAAGACCTGATAGAAACAGGCCAGCACACCGATGATGAAGACAAAGACGATCACCCCGTTCAGATAGGGGTTGGCCACAAAGATCGGAAACACGGAAGGCAACGCAATAAATCCGCCGACGGCGGTCAGGGCCAGCACCACCAACATCAGTGTAATCTGACGCACCGGCTGGGAGAATTGTGGTGTCTGCGCGCGGTCTGGCTGCGCCATCAGGCTTGGCTCCTGACCCTTTTTCCTGCTCTCACCAGTGTTTATACCGAATTTGCCGCGTTGCGCCATGTAATTATGAGGTCAGATGCCTCACCCTTTCGTGCAGCCAATCCAGTTCGGCGTCGTGCAGGCCGATCTCGGCCAGGTGGCTGGCCGTGTTGTAGAGGTATTCGGTATTGGGCCCCCGGCCCCCGACCGCACGCGCGATGATCTGCGCCTGTTCCTCCAACGGCAAACCACCACAATACTGGTCGTGGGTTTCGTCGATGACATAGACCACGGCCCGGACCCGCCTGCCATCGGTCAGATCGACATCCAGGTTCTTTTCCAGATAGGCGGAGGAGATCAGCTCACGCTCCCGCAGATAGGCCAGCGTCGCCGCCTCCTGCCCCGGCGCCACGCGCAGGGCGATGCCGGTGCAGGCATGATCCGGCTGCTCGTCCAGTGCCAGCACCAGTCCCGGAGTTTCTTCGCTGCCGCGATGGTGGATCGAGCGCATGCAAAAGGACCGCGCATATCCCGGCAGGATGCCGACCACGCTTTCCGCAACCTCGAAACCCGGATTCCACAACAGGGACCCATATCCGAACACCCACATTTCCATCTGGCTGGTCCTTTCGCTTTGCCCCCGGTAAACCGCATCATCGGGTCAAGTTAAAGGGGGCTCTTGATGCGCAGCTTGGTGATTTTGCTCATAACCGTCGCCCTGCTTTGGTCTGCATGGTGGGCCGGGGCCAGCTATGCCCTGCGACAAGGGGCCCTGGCATGGCTGCAGGACCGCCGCGCCGCAGGGTGGCAGGCCGAGGCCGAAGTGACACAAAGCGGCTTTCCGCTGCGTTTGCGCAGCCTGGCGCATGGGGTGACCCTGGCCGACCCGGCCAGCGGGAATGCGGTATCGGCGGAACGGATCACGCTGTCGGCGCCGACCTATTGGCCCGGCTATGTCACGCTGGAGCTGCCGCAAACGCCGATCTCCATCACCCTTGCGGGTCAGCAGTTCAGCCTGCAGGCACTGGATGCCGCCGCCCGGTTGCGGCTGCGTCCGGGAACTGCGTTGCAACTCGAAAGTGTGGCCCTGCACAGCTCGGCATGGCAGTTCTCGGCCGTGCAGGGCGCCTTGCTGCGCGCCGATGCCCTGACCCTCACGGCACAGCAGGATGCGGCAACCGAAACGCTCTATGCCATTGATGTCGAGGCGGCGGCGCTGACACCGGGCGATGCCCTGCGCGGCCTTATGAACCTGACCGACGATTGGCCAGCCACCTTTGACAGTTTTGCGCTGCAGGGCGCCATCCGGTTTGACAGGCCGCTGGGCCGGGAGGCGCTGACAGGCCCGCCCGCACAACCGCGCGCGATGGAACTCAAGGCGCTTGATCTGCGGTGGGGTGCGCTGGCGCTGACCGGCAATGGACAGGTTACGATTGACGCGGCCGGCGTGCCGACCGGTGATGTGACCCTGCGCCTGGCGCAATGGCAGGAGATGATCGACCTCGCCGCAACCTCAGGCCTGCTGGACCCGGCCCAGCGCGATCAGGTGCAGCTGCTGATGGGTGGGCTGGCCAATATCGGCGGTCAGGACGGCGATATCGAAATCACCCTTGCCTTCGCGCAGGGGCAGATGACGCTTGGCCCGGTCGAGCTTGGACCCGCGCCGCGCATCATGCTGCGACAGGTTCAGCGGCAATAGGTTCCGGACCGGTGACGCGCGGTATCGAAATGAAAATGATCGCGATGAAACCGGTTGGCATTGGGGCCCAGCACCGTGCCGAACGGTCCGCAGGCGGCCTTGTGCATCTGGCGCAGAGGTTTGGAATAGGTTCGCGCATTCCACCCCTGCAAAACGCTGACCTCGGTGCCGTTGTTCAGGACGAATCCCGAAATGTCGATGGCCCGGCCCTTGCCGTGTTCGGATATCTTTGCGCCCTTCTGGTTGTTGCGCCCCCGGCAAGCGTAATGCGCCGCCACCCTGACACCTTTCAGACCGCCACCCGATCTGGACAGGGCCGGCTTGGCCGCGCGTTCCATCCAGGCTTTCAATGCATTGGCCGTGGTGCAATCCATCACCGCGCCGGTGCTGAGCTTTACGCCTGAGACCGACCGCACCTTCACCGCATTGTCCACGCCGCAGCCACTCAGCGTGCCCCTGACCCGGCCCAGGACTTCGCCCTGGATCGCCAGATCACCGCAGACGGCGCCTTTCTTGAGCATTTCGCGCTGCGTGCGGGCGGTCTTTTCCACTTTGCGGGACCGGAACAGGGGGCGCAGGGATTTGAACAATCCCTTCCTTTCGGGCTGCACATTCTGCGTCATCATGGTGTTGCCGGGCTGCCCGGCCGGGGCCACCGGTGCCGATTGAACCGGCTCACCGCCCTCGCGCGGGACCGGGCGCAGCGACGCGTTCGGGCCGCTGGCCTGGGCCAGCGTGGCCAGAACCAACAGAACGCATGTCGCCCCCACCGCTTTCATTTCTTGCCCCCTCCCCGGCCGAAATCGGGTGCATCAGTATCCTGACCCGCCTCGATGATCCCCTTTCGGATCGCGCGGGTCCGGGTGAAGTAATCGTGCAGATGCGCCCCGTCACCCTGTCGGATCGCCCGCTGCAGCGCAAACAATTCTTCGGTGAAGCGACCCAGGATTTCCAGCGTCGCATCCTTGTTCGACAGGAAAACGTCGCGCCACATGGTCGGATCAGAGGCCGCAATGCGGGTGAAGTCGCGGAAACCACCGGCGGAATATTTGATGACTTCGCTGTCGGTCACCCGGCGCAGATCGTCAGCGACCCCCACCATCGTATAGGCGATCAGGTGTGGCGCATGGCTGGTCACCGCCAGCACAAGATCATGATGTTCCGCATCCATTTCGTCGACATTGGCACCAAAACCTTCCCAGAGCCGCCGCAGCTTCGCGATGGCTTCAGGGTCCGTACCCTCCGGCGGGACCAGAAGGCACCAGCGGTTTTCGAACAGCTCGGCAAAGCCCGCGCGCGGGCCGGAGTGTTCGGTCCCGGCCAGAGGGTGTCCCGGGACAAAATGCACACCTTCCGGAATATGCGGTCCGACCTGGGCGATGACATCCGCCTTGACCGATCCCACATCGGTGACGGTGGCCCCCGGCTTCAGCGCCGGGGCGATTTCCGCCGCCAGTTCCCCCATCACGCCCACGGGAACGCAAAGCACGACCAGATCCGCGCCCTCAACCGCCTCAAGCGCGGTGTCGCAGATCCTGTCACAAAGACCGATCTCGCGCGCGATCCTGCGGGTCTCGGCGGAACGGGCATAGCCGGTGACCTCGCGCGCCAATCCGCCCCGTTTGATCGCCCATGCCATCGAGGAGGCGATCAGGCCAAGGCCGATCAGCGCCACGCGGTCATAGACCTCAGTCATCCGCCTCACCGTTCTTGAACTGGCGCACCGCATGCACGACCCGGCGGCACGAGGGTTCGTCACCCACCGAAATCCGCAGGCAATTGGGCAGGTTGTAGCTGGCCGAAGGCCGCACCAGCAGGCCCTGAGAGGTCAGATGCGCGTTGCAGGCCGCAGCCTCTTCGGGGCTGGCGAAACGGGCCAGCACGAAATTGGTCAGCGACACGTCGGACGGCACGCCGATTTCGGCCAGCGCGTCGGCCATCCAGGTCCGCATGCGTGCGTTTTCCGCCCTGCAGTGATCCACATAGGCCACATCGCGGATGGCAGCCTCTGCCGCGGTCAGCGCCGCCTGAGACAGGTTGAACGGCCCCCGGATGCGGTTCAGCACGTCGATGACGTGGCGCGGGCCATAGCCCCAGCCGATGCGCAGGCCGCCCAATCCGTAAATCTTCGAGAAGGTCCGCGTCATGATGACATTTTCGCGCGCTTCCACCAGCGCGGCACCGCCGTCATAGCCATCGACATATTCCGCATAGGCCCCGTCAAGTACCAGCAGCGCCTGCGGTGGCAGGGCATCCGCAAGCCGCGCAACTTCGCCGGGCGCAATCATCGTGCCGGTCGGGTTGTTGGGGTTGGCGATAAAGACCAGCGCGGTCTTGGGACCGCAGGCGGCAAGGATCTTGTCCACATCCGTGACCCGTTCGCGCTCTTTCACCTCCACCGGGGTAGCACCTGCCGCCAGCGCATTGATCTTGTACATGCCAAAACCGTGTTCGGTATGGATCACCTCGCGCTCCGGCCCGGCATAGGCCTGGCAGAGAAAGGCGATGATCTCGTCCGAACCGGCGCCACAGATGATGTTATCGGGATCGAGGCTCAAGACCTCCCCGATTGCCTGGCGCAGACCGGAATGGTCCGTGGACGGATAGCGATGCAGGCTGAACGCCGCGCGGCGGAAGGCCTCCATCACTGCTTCGGAGGGCCCCAGGGGGTTCTCGTTCGAGCTGAGCTTGACCACGTTCTGGATGCCCGCCACATGGCTGGCCCCGCCCTGGTAGAGCTTGATATCCATGATGCCGGGCTGCGGCGTTATCTGTGTCATGCGGCGCACTCCATGATGATGGCCCAACTTCTAGCGGCCCCCGCGGGGCGGCACCACCGGTTTCGTCAACTGGCCAGCACGTTGCGGAAAAGCCAGGGATCGCTTTCGTCGATGTCCTCGGGGAACAGCTCCCAGCGGTTCTGCAGCGGCGTCCAGTCGGTATAATGCGCCTCTACCGGACCCAGGTAGGGGCGTTGCACCTCAAGGCAGCGGGCATGATCCATCTCGTCGGTTTCGACGATCCCGGCAGTCGGGTTTTCCAGCGCCCAGACCATGCCCGCCAGCACGGCAGAGGTCACCTGAAGGCCGGTGGCATTCTGGTAGGGGGCCAGTTCGACCGCCTCTGCGTTGCTCAGGCGGGAGCCATACCAAAGCGCGTTCTTTTCATGCCCGTAAAGCAGCACACCCAGCTCGTCGATGCCTTCGCTGATCTCATCGGGTTCCATGATGTGGTGTTTGGTCTGGGTCACGCCGGAACCGAACATCTCGTGCAGGGAGAGCACAGCGTCGTCGGACGGGTGATAGGCATAATGACAGGTCGGGCGGTAATCGGGGCTCGCTGCATCGCCGACGGTGTAATAATCCGAGATCGACACCGCTTCGTTATGGGTCACCAGAAAGCCGAACTGCGGACCGGGTGTGGGGCACCAGGTGTGCACCCGGGTGATGGCACCCGGACGCTCGAACCAGATTGCCGCCTGGCAGCCGGTGTCATAGCTATGGGCATTCTCCGGCATCCAGGTCTCGTGCGTGCCCCAGCCCAGTTCGGCAGGCTGGAACCCTTCGGAGATGAACCCCTCCACCGACCAGGTGTTGACGAAGGTGCCGCGCGGGCGGGGAATGCGGCGGGCCTGGGTGTCGCGTTCGGCGATATGCACCCCCTTGACGCCCAGCGACTGCATCAATGTCGCCCAGCCCTCGCGAGTCTCAGGGGTGGTCACCTGCCTGCCCGTATCCTGTGCCAGGGTCAGCAGCGCTTCTTTCACGAACCAGCTGACCATGCCGGGGTTGGCCCCGCAGCAGGAGACCGCCGTTGTCCCGCCGGGGTTGGCTGCCGCCTCATCCCGCACCTTCTGGCGCAGGGCGTAGTTGGTGCGTTCCGCATTGTTCTGGGTTTCGAAATAGAACCCCTCCCAAGGTTCCACCACCGTGTCGATATAGAGCACGCCCAGCTCGCGGCACAGCTTCATGATATCAAGGCTGGAGGTATCCACGCTGAGATTCACACAGAACCCCTTGCCGTCCCTGAAAAGATCCCCCAGCAGCTCGCGGTAATTGTCGCGCGTGACCTTTTCCGCGATATGACGAATCTTGCGCTGGCTCAGAAAGGTATGCACGCCCGCGTCAGGTTCGATCACCACAAGCTGATCCGCGTCATAGTCGAAATGACGTTCGATCAGCGGCAGCGTGCCGCGCCCGATCGAGCCGAAGCCGATAATCACGATTGGACCGTCGATGCGGCCATAGGTTGGATATGCGGTCATGTGGCGTACCTCACTTTGTCACGGGTTGCCCCCGCTGATGCATGAGGCAGGCTACAGGGTCAATCCTGTGCCGGTGTGTCGTTGACCAGACAGGCTTCGAGTGCGGCTTTCACATCGGCGGGCCAGGGGATCGAGATATGTTTGTCGAGGTCCGAGGCGGCCAGGACCTGGGTGCTGGACCAGCGCTTTTCGCCCTTGCAGCTGATCTCGTGGTACATGGTCACCGAAGAGCGCCCGACCTTTTTCACATGTACCTCAAAGGTCAGTTCCTCGCCGAAAAAGGAGGGGCTGGAAAAGTCGGAGGACAGATGCACGGTGGGCGTGCCCCAGCGGTCTTCCCAGATGATCTTGTGCCAGGGCCAGCCGAGGTGAAGCCAGAATTCCTCGTTCACGCCGTTGAGAATGTTCAGGTAGGAGGGGAAATAGGCGGTGCCAGAGATGTCGCAATCGCCGAAATTCAGCATGCGGGTGGTCTTGAACGGAACTTGCATGGGCGTCTCCTCCTGCGTTGGGGGATGTTGGTACACTGGCAGAGGCCGCTTTCCCAGATACATTTCCCAAATACAAATGAAGACATGTCAAAAATGACATGTCTTCTTTTGCAGTCTCGCACAGGTGACGCCAAGCCAACGCTTTGGGACCCTCGAGTAAGGAAGATCAGCCAGACAGGATGTGTCAGGGTCGAGCCCTTCCGGGGCGCCTGTTTGGAGGTTCCCCCACACATGCTCCAGGCCGCGCGCTTCAACCCGCCAACGTCACCAGTGGTTTCGCCCAAGGGTCCCGTTAACCCCGCCTTCACCTCCCCCCGCTACGCAAAAGAAGACATGTCAAAAATGACATGTCGACATTTGCAGATCGCGGAGGAGCCGACCAGGAATGCTGACCTACAGACCAGACAAATTCGAGCGCGCCTTTCATCTGCAGGACGGTGCAGCGCTCTGGGATTTTCTCAGGCAGCCCGAAAACCGCCTGCGCATGGAAACGGCAACCTATCTCGGCCGTCCGGCCATCGAACCGCTCTCCCCCGCGCTTGTGCAAGCCTTCGGCAATCTGGTCAGGGATCATCAGATCAAGCAGATGATCGGCCATATGGTGCGCCAGATCATGGAGGAACGCGGCTATCGCCTGGACCGCAGCGGTGTGCGCATCAGGCGCAGGAACAACATATTCTTCAGCGGCAGCAGGTATCTCGCACCCGATTCCGCATGAAAAAGGCCGCACCCTGCGGTGCGGCCTTTTCCAAACAGGATGGCGAAAAACCTTAGTTCTTCGCGTAGAATTCCACGACCAGGTTCGGTTCCATCATCACCGGATAGGGCACATCGCCCAGACCCGGTGTGCGCACGAATGTCGCTGTCATCTTGGAGTGATCGGCTTCGATGTAATCGGGCACGTCACGCTCGGCCAATTGTGTCGCTTCCAGCAGGGCAACCATTTGCTTGGAACGGTCACGCACTTCGATCACGTCACCCTCTTTCACGCGGTAGGAGGGGATGTTCACTTTCTTGCCGTTCACGCGGACATGGCCGTGGTTCACGAACTGGCGCGCGGCAAAAACGGTCGCGACGAACTTGGCACGGTAGACAACCGCGTCCAGGCGACGCTCCAGCAGGCCGATCAGGTTTTCACCGGTGTCGCCTTTGACACGCTCGGCTTCACCATAGATGCGGCGGAATTGTTTCTCGGTCAGATCGCCGTAGTAGCCTTTCAGCTTCTGCTTGGCGCGCAGCTGAATGCCGAAATCGGACAGTTTGCCCTTGCGGCGCTGGCCGTGCTGGCCGGGGCCGTATTCGCGGCGGTTCACCGGGGATTTCGGACGGCCCCAGATGTTTTCGCCCATGCGGCGGTCGATCTTGTGCTTGGCAGCGGTGCGTTTTGTCACGGCTGTTCTCCTTTATGTGGCCCCGAGGGGCGGTAAAGGGCGTTGTCCTTTGGGCTTGCGACCCCGACAGGCATCCCCTTGCGGGGGCCACCAACACCAATGAAGCCGCGCTTATACGGGGGTGCCACGGGGAGTCAATGCAAGAATTCCCGATTCCGGCAGACCACGCGGATCCGACGCCAGATCCGTCTTTGGCCGGTGGTATCCCCCAGTCGGGCCTCAGGCGCCTGAATGCCCCATTTGCGCACATTCCGCGTGCCGGTGACAGGTCACGATATGGTCGTTGACCAACCCGCAGGCCTCCATCCAGGCATAGACGATGGTGGGGCCGCAGAACTTGAAACCTTCCTTCTTCAGATCCTTCGACACCTGCTGTGACAGCACGGTCTGCGGGGGCACGTCGGCCTGTGTGGCAAACCGGTTCTGCAACGGCACGCCGTCCACATAGCGCCACATGAAAGTGTCAAAACCTTCGCGGGCCTCCACCTCTTGCCAGGCGCGGGCATTTGCGATCGCCGCCTCGATCTTGCCCCGGTGCCGGATGATCCCCGGATCTGCGACCAGCCGGGCCACCTCTGCCTCCCCCCAGGATGCGATTTCATCGGGATCGAACCCGGCAAACGCCCTGCGGAAATTGTCCCGCTTCCTGAGGATGGTGATCCAGCTCAGCCCGGCCTGGAATCCATCCAGGATCAGCTTTTCCCACAAGGCCCGGCTGTCATATTCGGGCACCCCCCATTCCCTGTCGTGGTAGTCCATATATACCGGGTCGGTCCCGGCCCATCCGCACCGCTGCATGGCCCCTCCTCTGCGCAGGAAAAATTCGAAGCAAATTCGTTCCTTAAAGCGCCGTTATCACTTTGGACGCCAAGGTGGCGCAGCACCGTGGGAAAGTACATGCCGTGAATGCCAGACAAAAACAGAAATGGGCCGATGTGCCCGCAGATGCCGTCAATCCACTGACCCATGCCGTCGCCGCGCGCGACCGCAATACGCTTGCCATGGTCCGTGATGCCATAACGCACAAGGAAACCATGCTGGCCTATCAGCCTGTCGTCTCCGCGCGCGCGCCCGGCACCCGGGCCTTTTACGAGGGGTTGATCCGGGTGCTGGACGCCACCGGTCGCGTGATTCCGGCGCGCGAATTCATGCCGGTGATCGAAGACACCGATCTGGGGCGCGAGATTGACGTCATTGCCCTGCGGATGGGGCTGACCGCCCTGCAACGGCATCCGGGCCTGCGCCTTTCGATCAACATGTCTGCCCGCTCCATCGGGTACAAGGCCTGGAAGCAATTGCTGCACCGCGCCCTCAACCGCAACCCGACGCTGGGCGAACGGCTGATCCTGGAAATCACCGAAAGCTCGGCCATGACCGTGCCGGAACTGGTGGTCGACCTGATGGATGAACTGCAACCCAAGGGGATCTGTTTTGCCCTTGACGACTTTGGTGCAGGCCAGACCGCCATCCGCTATTTCAAGGATTTCCTCTTTGACGTGATCAAGATCGACGGCCAGTTCATCCGCGGCATCGCACGGGATGCGGACAACCGCGCCCTGACCGGCGCCCTGGTTTCCATTGCGCAGCATTTTGACATGCTCACCATCGCCGAGAGTGTGGAAAACGAACAGGACGCCGCGGCCGCCGCTGCCCTTGGCGTGGATTGTTTGCAGGGATATTTTTTCGGCGCGCCCACCACGCAGCCCGACTGGCTGAAACCTGCAGCGCAATCTTCGGCGCGGTAACCCACCTGCGCCACTCAGTTGCCGCGCCCCTGTCCTTGGGATATGACAAGCCAGAGGGCAGAGGAGTCGCGGTATTCACCCCTTCACCGCGGCGAGACTCTTCTGTCGAACATGAAGAGGAACGCTATCTCATGACCAACGTCGTCATTGCATCCGCCGCGCGCACCCCAGTGGGCAGCTTTGGAGGCTCCTTCGCCAATATCCCTGCCCACGATCTGGGTGCTGCCGTCTTGCGTGAACTCGTTGCCCGCGCGGGCGTGGATGCCGCCGATGTATCCGAAACGATCCTGGGCCAGGTACTGACCGCTGCACAGGGCCAGAACCCTGCCCGTCAGGCCCATATCAATGCGGGCCTGCCGATCGAATCCGCCGCATGGTCAATCAACCAGGTTTGCGGCTCCGGCCTGCGGGCCGTGGCCCTTGGCGCACAGCACATCCAGCTGGGTGATGCCGCCATCGTGGCCGCCGGTGGCCAGGAGAACATGACCATGTCGCCCCATGCGCAAAACCTGCGCGCGGGACAGAAAATGGGCGACCTGCAATTCATCGACACGATGATCCGCGATGGTCTTTGGGATGCCTTCAACGGCTACCACATGGGTCAGACCGCCGAAAACGTTGCCGAAAAATGGCAGATCAGCCGCGACCAGCAGGACGAATTCGCCGTCGCCTCCCAGAACAAGGCCGAAGCCGCACAGAAGGCCGGTAAGTTTGCCGACGAAATCGTCGCCTACACCGTGAAGGGCCGGAAGGGCGACACGATTGTGGATCAGGATGAATACATCCGCCACGGCGCCACCATCGAGGCCATGCAGAAACTGCGCCCCGCCTTTACCAAAGACGGCTCAGTAACCGCCGCCAACGCCTCGGGCCTCAATGACGGTGCCGCCGGCGCCCTGCTGATGAGCGCGGATGAAGCCGAGAAACGCGGCATCGAACCGCTGGCGCGGATTGCATCCTATGCCACTGCCGGTCTGGACCCGTCGATCATGGGCGTCGGCCCGATCTATGCCAGCCGCAAGGCGCTGGAAAAGGCCGGCTGGAAGCCCGAAGACCTGGATCTGGTCGAGGCCAACGAAGCCTTTGCCGCCCAGGCCTGCGCGGTGAACAAGGACATGGGCTGGGACCCGGCAATCGTGAACGTCAACGGCGGTGCCATCGCCATCGGCCACCCCATCGGGGCCTCCGGTGCGCGCATCCTGAACACCCTGTTGTTCGAGATGAAGCGCCGCGGCGCGAAAAAGGGCCTGGCAACATTGTGCATCGGCGGCGGCATGGGCGTTGCCATGTGCCTTGAACGCCCTTGATCTGATTGGCGACGCGGCCCTTTCACGGGGCCGCGTTGCAGCGCGCTGATGCCTGCAATCACCCGCCCTCCTGTTTCGAACGCTGACCTGCTGAGGCAGCGGGAGGGACGGCTTTTCCCCGGAACACGTCACCGAACCCTGCGCCGCAGCAGATCAGGCGCGCAGCCCGGGCAAGACTGCGCCGATGCCGCGAAAACGCTGAATTGGGTGGCTGAAATTCTCTCCCCATATAGTAGAATCGACAAATTGAACCACCAAGCTCGCTTCGGTGTTGCCAAGCTTGAACAAGCCGCATAAACCGGTTGTGGTAGCAATAAAGTTGCGTCTGATAGATGCATTTCGAAATATCATTACTGGAGGAAACTGAATGTCCCGTGTCGCACTTGTAACCGGAGGAAGCCGTGGGATCGGCGCCGCCATCTCGAAAGAACTGAAGGATGCAGGCTATTCCGTTGCCGCCACCTATGCCGGCAATGACGAAGCCGCTGCCGAATTCACCAAGGAAACCGGGATCAAGACCTACAAGTGGAACGTCGCCGACTACGAATCCTCCAAGAATGGCATAGCACAGGTCGAATCGGACCTGGGACCGGTCGAAGTGATCGTCGCCAATGCGGGCATCACCCGTGACGCACCTTTTCACAAGATGACACCGGAACAATGGCACCAGGTGATCGACACCAACCTGACCGGCGTGTTCAACACCATTCACCCGATCTGGCCGGGCATGCGCGAACGCAAGTTCGGGCGCATCGTGGTGATCTCCTCGATCAACGGACAAAAGGGGCAGTTTGCGCAGGTCAACTATGCCGCAACCAAGGCCGGTGATCTGGGAATCGTCAAATCGCTGGCGCAGGAAGGTGCGCGGGCGAACATCACCGCGAATGCGATCTGCCCGGGCTATATCGGCACGGATATGGTCATGGCCGTGCCTGAGAAGGTCCGCGAATCGATCATCGCGCAGATCCCGGCGGGCCGTCTGGGCGAGCCGGAGGAAATTGCCCGCGCCGTCAAATTCCTGGTCTCGGATGATGCGGGTTTCATCAACGGCTCCACCATCTCGGCCAATGGCGCGCAATTCTTTGTCTGATTGCAGCAGCTAAGACAAACAAAGGCCGGCTCATTCGAGCCGGCCTTTTTGCTGGTAAGGGCTGGGAAAGCCTGATCCGCCGCCCTTAGAACGCCCGACTTTAAACCTGAGACATGAATACCCTGTCGCGCCTGCGGCGCTCTCGGGATTCATGCCGCTGGATGCTTCAGGTTAAAGGTCGGACGCTTTCGCGGCTGGAACGGGGAAACAACCAACCCCAAAAGGCGTTGACAGCAGCCCCACGCGCACGATGTGCCTTGTGGATGGCGTCGCGGGCTGCGGCGTTTGTTGTGGCTTCAATCATCGGATCAATCCTTGTGATCGGTTTACAGCGTCCCGCCTTTGACCTGATACATTCCGTATCGCCGATGTCCCGAGAGCGCGAAGCGCGGCAGGGTATCGGCGTTTCAAGTTTAAGGCGGGGCGCTTTAGCGTTTTTGACCTGAACCCAATCTGGGCCTTTGCAACGGTGCTTACAAACGAGACTTTTCAACCCGTCAGTTAAAGTATACTTAACTGAGAATGGTAGGTCGCCTTCCCCCCCTCACTGCCCTGCGCGCCTTTGATGCCGCTGCGAGGCACATGTCCTTTGCCAGGGCGGCCGCGGAACTGAACGTCACCCCCGCCGCGTTAAGCTTTCAGATCAAGTCGTTGGAAGAGCACCTTGGCACCGCCCTGTTCCGGCGCCTGAACCGCATGGTGGAGCTGACCGAAGCCGGGCGCGCGCTTGCCCCGGATGCCCGGACCGGTTTTGAAATTCTGACCCGGGGCTGGCGTGCGGCCCAACGCACCCAGGACCATCAGTCGCTGACTGTGACAGCGGGGCCTGCCTTTACCGCCAAATGGCTTGCCCCGCGGCTTTTCGACTTTGCGCAGGAACATCCCGACATCGAACTGCGGTTCTCGGCCTCCCTGCATCTGGTGGACTTTGCCCGCGACGATGTGGATGTGGCGGTGCGCTTTGGCCATGGCCCCTACCCCGGCCTTTATGCCCTGCCGCTGGCAGAGGAATGGGTAACGCCGGTGATGGTGCCCGAACTGGCCGCCCGATATCCCGAGCCTGCTGACCTGCGCAACGCGGTGCTGATCACCGATGAATCGATGGATTTTCTCGCCCCGCCCGCCGATTGGGCCGCATGGTCCGCCGCATTGGGCTTGCCCCCGCTCAAGCCGACGGGCCCGCGGTTTTCGCAGGCCGATCACGCGGTGGATGCCGCCCTTGCGGGAATCGGCGTAGTGCTGGGGCGCCGCGCATTGGTGATCAAGGACCTGGCAGAGGGCCGCCTGATCGCGCCGTACAAGACCGCCCTGACGACCGGGGCAAGGTTTACCTTCATTTGCCCCGAAGGGGCGGAGGACCGCCCCCAGATCGCGGCCTTCCGGGACTGGATGCTGCGGGAGATTGACAAGACTGCACATATCGCCGACGCAATGACCGTGTTGAACAGGGCATCCCCATCATGACAGGCAAGGCCGCCACAGCCATCGGCTTCATCGCCGTGCTTCTCTGGGCGCTGCTGGCGCTTTTTACCGTCGGATCGGCACCAACACCGCCTCTCCTGCTCAACACATTGTGCTTTGCTATCGGCGGAACGCTTGGGCTGATCTGGGCCTGTGCGACCGGTTCGCTTGGCGCATTACGGCGCGTGCCATTGCGGGTCTATGTCTTTGGCACCCTGGGGCTGTTCGGCTATCACGCGCTCTATTTCTCGGCACTGCGCCTGGCACCTGCGGCCGAAGCGGGGCTGATCGCCTATCTCTGGCCGCTTCTTATCGTGATCTTCTCGGGGCTGTTGCCGGGCGAGCGGCTGCGCGGCGGTCATATGCTGGGGGCCGCTTTGGGGTTTGCGGGCGCAGCCCTGATCATTGCCGGGGGCGGTCTGGGGTTTTCGGCGGAAAACCTGCCGGGCTATTTGCTGGCCCTGCTCTGCGCGCTGACCTGGTCCAGCTATTCGGTTCTGTCACGGCTGGTGGGCGATGCGCCGACGGTCTCCGTGACCGTCTTCTGCCTCGCGGCGGCGGCCCTGTCCCTGCCCCTGCACCTTTTGTTCGAGCAGACGATTCTGCCCGCCACCGCATTGGGCTGGGCGGCGATTCTCGGCCTTGGCCTTGGCCCGGTCGGGCTTGCGTTCTTTGTGTGGGATATCGGTGTGAAACACGGCGACATACAGCTATTGGGAACAAGCTCTTACGCGGCGCCGCTTTTGTCCACACTGGTGCTTGTACTCGCCGGGGTCGCCGCCCCCAGTCTCACATTGCTGTGGGCGGCTTTACTGATCACTGGCGGCGCAGGTATTGCCGCCTATACCAGCATGAGAAAGCGTTAGGTCCGCAGACCTACGCCGAAAGGCGCGCGATTTCTTCCTTGAGGCGCAGTTTTTCTTTTTTCATTGTAGCAACTTCCAGATCATCAACTCCAGGGGAGCGTTGGGCCGTCTCCACCGCGTCGCTCATCGCCTGATGTTTCCTTCTCAGAGTCTCCAGATGTGCGTCAAAAGCCATATAATCCTCCATATGATGAACTAGCCCTTCGAGTGGATCACAGAACGATGTTTCTGTCACGCTGCCTCGCAGCATAATCGCTAAAGTAGTAAAAGATTGCCTAACGCGGCCTAAAACTTCAGCGCGGCCCCGGCACGGAGCACGGCGTCAACCGCCGGAACATAGTCTTTTGCGTCACTTTCGTGATGCGCGCCTGCATGCAGTGCGAGTGCGGGATGCAGGCGGAATGCCGCCCGCCCGCTCTTGCGCGCCCGCAATATCACGCGGTCAGGGGCACGCCCCGGCCGGGCGGCAAGCGGCAGCACCTCGACAGAGCCAAGATCATCCGGCAGGGCGCGGATCAGGTCGGGCAGGCGCTCGACCCGGTGAATGAAATGGGCCTGCCCCTTGGGGGCGAGACGTTTCGCCGCAACCTTGACCCATGTGGCCAGCGGCGTTCCCTCTCCGTGCGCCGCCTCACGCGCCGGATCGTCGGACCGGACAGAGGCCGCGCGATCATAATAGGGCGGGTTGGCCAGCACGTGGTCGAACTGGCGTTCACGCAGGGCCTGCGGCAGCCTGGCGAGGTCGGCTGTGAACACCTCCAGCGCCTCGCCCCCGTTGCGCCGGGCCAGATCCGCCATCGGCGGATGGAGCTCCACACCTGTCAGCGTCAGGCCGGAAACCCTTGAATTCAGGCATAAGATCGCAGCACCCACGCCGCACCCCAGATCCAGCACGCGCTGGCCGGGACGGGCCTGCACAGAGGCGGCCAGCAGTACCGCATCCACCCCGGCGCGGTAGCCCTGTCGCGGCTGCCACAGGTGCAGCCTGCCGCCCAGAAAGGCGTCATGGGTCAGATCGCTGTCACCCGACCCGCTCACAAGCCCAGCGGAATCTCGTTATCGCGCATCACCAGGCAGGCGGCGTCATGGTCATCGGGATGCACCATCAGCCGGCGCGGAAAAATTCCGATGCCGCCTTCCAGCACGCTCATATTTACGTCCATCTCGAAGCAGGCTATATCCTCGCCCCTGAGAAGGGCCGTGGCAAAGGCGATGATCGTCATGTCAGTGCTGCGCAAAAGTTCCTTCATCAGATTGATTTGGGGCAAGCGTGCCCGTTTGTCGAGCCTTGGGTGGGGCCATGCCATGAATATCGCGACAAAGGCCAAGCCGCACGAAAGGCTCGCCGCCTATCTGACCGAGGACATGGCCGCTGTTGGTGCGCTGATCCGCGAGCGGATGGCGTCGAAACATGCGCCGCGCATCCCCGAGGTCACGGCACATCTGGTCGAGGCGGGCGGCAAGCGCCTGCGCCCCATGCTGACCCTCGCGGCGGCGCGCATGTGCGGCTATGAGGGCCCCTACCATGTCCACCTCGCGGCCACGGTGGAATTCATCCACACCGCCACATTGCTGCATGACGATGTGGTTGACGAAAGCGCCCAGCGGCGCGGGCGGCCCACGGCCAACCTGTTGTGGGACAACCAGTCATCAGTTCTGGTGGGCGACTATCTGTTTGCCCGATCCTTCCAGTTGATGACCGAACCGGGCTCCATGCGTGTGATGAGGATCCTGTCGAATGCCGCCGCCACCATCGCGGAGGGGGAGGTGCTGCAACTGACCGCGGCACAGAACCTGGCAACCGACGAAAGCGTCTATCTGCAAGTGGTCCGGGGCAAGACCGCCGCGCTTTTCTCTGCCGCCACAGAGGTCGGCGGCGTGATCGCCGATGCACCCGAGGATCACGTCAAGGCGCTGTTCGATTATGGCGATGCTTTGGGCGTGGCTTTCCAGATTGTCGATGACCTGCTGGACTATCGCGGCCAGGCCGATGCCACGGGCAAGAACGTGGGCGACGATTTCCGCGAGCGCAAGCTGACCCTGCCGGTGATCAAGGCCGTCGCCCGGGCCGATGCCGAAGAACGCGCCTTCTGGGTGCGCACCATCGAGAAGGGCCGTCAGGAAGATGGCGATCTTGAGACCGCGCTGGACCTTTTGCAGCGCCACGGCGCCCTGTCGGACACGCAGGAAGATGCCATGGGCTGGGCGGAACAGGCCAAGGCGGCCCTCGCCCCCCTGCCCGACCATCCGGTGAAATCCATGCTGATTGATCTTGCGGATTACGTGGTCAGCAGAATCAGCTGATCCTCGGCTGGCAACGCGCCTGCATGTCGCCCAGCTGCGTTGAGGTGACCCACCAGCCCGGCCGCACGTCCGACAGCCACGCGGCAGCCGATTTGGCCCTTGCGGCATTCTCGTAGAGCCCGAAACAGGTGGCCCCCGATCCCGACATCCGCGCCAGCAGGCAACCTGCCGAGGCCCTGAGGGTTTCCAGCGCGTCCTGGATCACCGGTGCCAGGGACACGGCAGGTGCTTGCAGGTCGTTGCGCTGATCCTTCAGCCAGGCGATCAGGTCGCTGGCTGTATGGAAGTCTGGCAAATGATCCGGCATTTCCGGATTCTCCCGATGCTCCAGCGCCTTGAACACCGATGGTGTGGACAGGGCCACGCGGGGGTTTGCCAGAACCGCATGCAGGCCGGGCAGGCCCGGCACCGGTGTCAGGTCCTCGCCGACCCCGCGCATCCGGCTGGGACGGCACGACAGGCACACCGGAATGTCAGCGCCCAATGCCAGCAACCGGTCGGCCAGATCCGTCGGAACCGCACCCGTTCCCCGGCTGGCAAGCAATGCCCGCACCACCGCCGCGGCATCGGCGGAGCCGCCCCCGATACCGGAGGAAACCGGCAGGTTCTTTTCCAGCCTGAATGTGCCCCCGGGCGTCCCCTGCATCAGGGCCGCCGCCCGCAGCACCAGGTTGTCGCCACCCGCCTGCAACCCGCCGCCTTCCGGGCCGGAAATGGTCAGCGAAAGCGGTGTGCCCGTGGTCAGTTCCAGCCTGTCGCCCACATCGGCAAAGGCCACCAGCGAATCCAGCAGGTGATATCCGTCGGGGCGTTGCCCGGTGACATGCAATGTCAGGTTGATTTTCGCTGGCGCGCGGACCCGCACGCGCAGCGGTACGTCAGCCACCGACCGCTCAGATGTCGCTGCTGGTTTTCAACGGTTCGGCGCCTTCTTCCTCCAGCACCGCGTCCAGACCGACCTCAAGCTTGCGGCGCATCCTTTCGGGGTCCGCCTCGCCGTCGGTGTCCTCGGGGTCGACAAAGGAAATCGCCCGGCGCCACTGGAATTCCGCCTCGCGTTTGCGCCCGACTGCCCAATAGACATCACCAAGGTGATCGTTGATCACCGGATCGACCGCCAGGAGCTCCACCGCACGCTCCATCTGATCCACCGCTTCCTCGTAACGGCCAAGCCGATAAAGCACCCAGCCCAGCGAATCCACGATGTAACCGGAATCAGGGCTGGCCGCGACGGCGCGTTCAATCATGTCCAGCGCCTCGTCCAGGTCGCGCTGCTGTTCGACCAGCGAATAACCGAGGTAGTTCAGCACCTGCGGCTGTTCGGGATTGATCGCCAGCGCGGCACGGAAATCCGTTTCGGAGGCGGCCATGTCGCCGGAGCGTTCATAGGCGATGCCACGGGAATAGAAGAGCACCCAGCGCATGCGGTTGTCTTGTGGCACCCGTGCAATGGCGCGGTCATAGGCGGCAATCGCACCGGCCCAGTCTTCGCGCCCGCGCAGCAGGTCACCCAGGGTCGAATGTACTACCGCCAGATCGCCGTGGCTGCGCGCCAGCTGGGTCAGCACCTCAATCGCCTGATCGTCCTTGCCGGACCGGCGCAATGCGCCCGCGCGGCCCAGTTCGGCTGCATGATAGGTGGGGTTGTCCGCAGGCACCGCGGCGAATTCGTCGATGGCCAGTTGGTACTGGCCAAGGTTTTCCAGCAGTTCGGCGGTCAGCAGCAGCGCATCCATGTGATCGGGCCGCAGGTATCGTGCGACACGGGAATAGAGCAGCACATAGTAATCGCCCGTATTCTCGTTCTTCAGGACCGCCGCAAAGGTATAGAACACCTCGGCCATCCCGGCCAAGGGGTCCGGCACATGTGTGAAAGGCACCGGTTCCCCCGCCGCAAGCGCCGCAGTCAGCATATCGAGTTCGGGGTCGGTCCCGGTGCCAAAGCTGGTCCGGATAAGTGTCAGCGCCTCGTCCTGCCGGTCGAGTTGGGCCAGGATTTCGGCGTGGGCCATGACACCCCGGCGGGTTTGACCGGCAGCGCCCACAAGACCCTCGCCGAATATGTCTGCAGCACCTTCGTAATCGCCGACGCTCGCCAGTGCGAGAGCCTTGTGATACATCACCAGCCCCTGCATCCCCGGTTCTTCGCTGAGCGTATCAAACGCCGCCATGGCCGAGGTCACGTCGCCCACACCCATATGCGCCCAGGCCTTGACCAGCCCGTCGACCCAGGGGCCGATCCCGGTTGCGTCATCGCCCCGTTCCAGCAGGGCCTCATAGTCACCCCGCTTGGCCATGTCGGCGGTCAGGACAAGCCGGGCCACCTGGCTGCGATGGTTCTTTTCCTCAAGCGCGCGGGCCAGCGGTACGGCCTTTTCCACATCACCCAGGGACAACAGGGACAGCGTCCCGCTTTCCATCAGTTCGGCATTGGTCGGATCATGGCTGAGCGCCTCGGTGTAATACCGGGCGGCCTCCGCGTAATCGCTGCTGACAGCAGCATGCCGCCCCGCCAGATAGGCCCCCGCCACCGATTGCGCCTGTGCCGGCGGTGTCAGGGCGCTGCTGGCCGCAAGAATGGCAACCGCACTCAGCACTCGTTTCATCATTTTGCAACGGCCTCTAATTCTGTTTTCCCAAAGGCTAACAGGTCCAGCGCCAAGCGCAATGGCACAGCCCCGCCATGACGCACCTGTGAGCAAAGTGGCGCGGACAGGAAAAAGGCGGGGTCACCCCCGCCTCATTTCGCATCACATGTCATTTCGCATCACATGTTGGGATAGTTCGGCCCGTCACCCCCCTGCGGCGTGGTCCAGACGATGTTCTGCGTCGGGTCCTTGATGTCGCAGGTCTTGCAATGCACGCAGTTCTGGAAGTTGATCACGAAACGCGGATCCTTGCCGTCTTCGATGACAAACTCATAGACCCCTGCCGGGCAATACCGCGCTGAGGGCCCTGCGTATTCGGGCAGGTTGACCTTGACCGGGACGTCCGGGTCTTTCAGCGTCAGATGCGCAGGCTGGCTTTCCTCGTGGTTGGTAAAGGAGAACGCCACATTGGTCAGACGGTCAAAGCTGAGCTTGCCGTCAGGCTTGGGGTAGTCGATGGGCTTGTGCATGGATGCCTTTTCAGTGGCTTGCGCATCGGTTTTGCCGTGGCCCAAAGTTCCCAGCAGCGAAAAGCCCAGCGTGTTGCACCACATGTCGAAACCGCCCACCGCGAGGGAGGTGGTGAGGCCGAATCTGGACCACAGCGGCTTGACGTTGCGCACTTTCTTGAGGTCCGCACCGATGGCGCCGCCGCGCACGTCCTCCTCATAGGCAGTCAGCTCATCGCCAGACCGGCCAGCCGAGATCGCCTCATAGGCCGCTTCCGCCGCTGCCTTGCCGGAGAGCATGGCATTGTGGTTGCCCTTGATGCGCGGCACGTTAACCATGCCGACGGCACAGCCCAGCAGCGCCACGCCCGGTGCCACCATCTTGGGCATCGACTGATAGCCGCCCTCGGTGATCGCCCGCGCGCCGTAAGCCACGCGCTTGCCGCCTTCCAGCAGCTCCTTGACCATCGGGTGATGCTTGAAGCGCTGGAATTCCATGTAGGGAAACACATACGGGTTCTTGTAGCCCAGATGCACCACAAAGCCGACATAGACCTGATTGTTATCAAGGTGATAAATGAAAGACCCGCCGCCCGCGTTCTTGCCCAGCGGCCAGCCCATGGTATGTGTCACAGTGCCTTCGCGGTGCTTGGCCGGGTCGATCTCCCAGATTTCCTTCATGCCGAGGCCGTATTTCTGCGGCTCCTTGCCTTCGTCCAGACCGTATTTGGCGATCACCTGCTTTGACAGGCTGCCGCGCACGCCTTCGGACAGGAACACGTATTTGCCATGCAACTCCATGCCCGGCTCATAGCTGGGGCCGGGCTTGCCATCCGGCCCCACGCCCATTTCCCCCGCGACGACGCCCTTGATCTCGCCGTTGTCACCGAACACCAGCTCGGAACAGGCCATGCCCGGAAACACCTCGACGCCCAGTTCCTCGGCCTGTTCAGCCATCCAGCGGCAGACATTGCCCATGGAAACGATGTAGTTGCCGTGGTTGTTCATCAGCGGCGGCATGGGGAAGTTCGGCACCCGCAGCTTGCCCGCCTCGCCCAGCAGGTAAAAGTTGTCTTCCTTCACCGGCACGGTGACAGGCGCGCCCTTTTCCTTCCAGTCGGGGATCAGCGCATCCAGCCCGCAAGGGTCCAGCACCGCACCCGACAGGATATGCGCCCCGACTTCAGAGCCTTTTTCGAGCACGACGACATTGCAGTCGGCATCCAGTTGTTTGAGCCGGATCGCAGCGGAAAGACCGGCAGGCCCCGCGCCCACGATCACCACGTCATATTCCATTGCTTCGCGTTCGATCTCGGCCATGCTCGGCGCTCCCTCCAGGCAATTAAAAAGGTTTGAAATTGGCTAAACCACGCCAAGCCCCTTTGCAATCCGGACGTGGGGTGAAATTTCGGGCGTGTCGTCGCATGCAGGCAAGGCAAAGCGCCCCGACAGGTGACCGGGTTCCGCTGGCATGACGCCGCAGGGTCAGCCTTCGGGGGTGTCACCCATCAGGTAACGCGGCCCCTGCCCCCGATCCGCCGCCCTGTCGGCCGGGTTGTAAAGCGCGCAGCTGTCCAAGCTGAGACAGCCACAGCCGATGCAGCTGTCCAGACGTTCACGCAGCTTTGTCATCGTGTCGATGCGCTGGTCCAGCGCGGCCTTGAAACCGGCGCTGATCTGGGCCCAATCGGCCTTGTTCGGCGTCCGGCCGCCCGGCAGCCGGTCCAGTTCCGCCTTGATCTGGGGCAGGGTAAATCCGAATTGCTGCGCGATCATCACAAAGCTCAGACGCCGCAGATCCGCCCTTTCGAACCTGCGCTGGCCGCCCGCATTGCGCCAGGGCCGGATCAGCCCCTGCGCCTCGTAATAGCGGATGGCAGAGACCGCGAGCCCGGTCCGGTCCGCCAGCGCCCCAATCGACAAACCGTCATTCACCGCCATCTGAAATTTCTCCGCAAAATACCTTGACCTAAAGTGAGGTTTAGCAATTACGATGAAAAAATCAACAACAAAGGAGGCCCAGATGCCTGCAATCCTCGAACATACGAATTACACCGTGTCCGACCCTGCCGCCACCGCCGCATGGATGGAAAAGCTGTTTGGCTGGCACATCCGCTGGCAAGGCGATGCCATGGCGGGCGGGCATACGGTTCATGTGGGCACTGACGATCATTACCTGGCGCTTTACACCCCCGGCACCCCGGCCAGCGAAGCGACCTCCAGTTACAACCGTGTCGCCGGCCTGAACCATATCGCGGTCGTTGTCGACGATCTGGACGGCACCGAAACCGCCATCAAGGCGCATGGGTTCAAGACCGGAAATCACGCCGACTATGAACCGGGACGGCGTTTCTATTTCCACGACGATGACGGCATCGAATACGAGGTCGTGGCCTACAACTGATCCCCTCTGCCGCCGATCCTGCGCTGCCCCCCTTGCAATCGGCGGCAACTTTGGGTCACTTGGAGTCCAAGCAAAGCAACCAAGGCCGCTCCCGGTATCAAACCGGGGTGCGGCCCTCCTTACGTGGACGGACGGCCCATGGAAAAGATCCCGATGACCCGCGCGGGTCACACCGCACTGGAAACCGAACTCAAGCAGCTGAAGAGCATTGAGCGCCCCGCCATCATCAAGGCGATTGCAGAAGCGCGCGAGCATGGCGACCTGTCGGAAAATGCCGAGTACCATTCCGCCAAGGAAAAGCAGTCCTTCATCGAAGGCCGCATCAAGGAGCTTGAGGGCGTGATCTCGCTCGCCGATGTGATCGACCCGGCGAAAATGTCCGGCCCGATCAAGTTCGGTGCAACCGTGACACTGATCGACGAAGACACGGACGAGGAAAAGACCTATCAGATCGTGGGTGAGTACGAGGCCAAGATCGAAAATGGCCTGCTGAACATCAAATCGCCCATAGCCCGCGCCCTCATCGGCAAGGAAGAAGGCGATTCGGTCGAAGTGCGCACACCGGGGGGCGAAAAATCCTATGAGGTTCTCAAGATCGTCTATGGCTGACAGGGGACTGCGGCATGACTGACGCGCCCGAATCCGCTGTCGGCACCGAAACGTCCGAGACCGCCAAACCGGCGGCCAGGGCGCCCCGGGTGACCCCCTTGGGAATTTACGACAAGCCAAAGCCCGACGCGATCACCTCGATCGAGGTGATTGCCATCGCGCTGAGTGCCGTCTGGCTTCTGGGGGCCGGTATTTTCTTTGTCTTTGTCAGCTCCGAGCCGGAAACGCAGGCGGAATCCGGCGGGTTCCGGTTTCTGATGACCATGCTGGCAGTCTTCATGCCGGTTGCGATGATCTGGGTTTCGGCGACGGCGGCGCGCGCCAGCCGCGTGATGCGCGAGGAAAGCCAGCGCCTGCAATCGGCGATCGACGCGATCCGCCAGTCCTATATCGCGCAGCAGCAGGGCATGCATATGCGCACCGAACCCTCGGTCGCGCGAAAGCTTGATGAAATCGCCGCCGCCGCCCGCAAGACCGAAACCGCGCTGGCGACCTTTCAGTCGCGCCGCGATGAGCGGATGCGCCTGGCCCCCCTTGCCCCCGCACCACAGGTCGATGACCAGCCGGCACTGGCACTGGGCACACAGGCCAGCGACATGATGCCGCTTCTGTCGAACGAAGACTTCATTCGCGCCCTCAATTTTCCCGAAACCGCCGAGGACGAGACCGGCTTCGCCTCCCTGCGCCGGGCCTTGAAGGACCGCGCTGCCAAACAGCTGATCCAGGCCGCACAGGATGTGCTGACCCTGCTCAGCCAGGACGGCATCTATATGGACGACCTGCGCCCCGACCGGGCGCGCCCCGAAGTCTGGCGGCAGTTCGCGCAGGGCGCGCGCGGCCGTCCGATTGCGGCACTAGGCGGCATCCGGGACAGATCGTCGCTGGCGCTGAGCAATGCACGGATGAAGCAGGACCCGATCTTTCGCGATGCCGCGCATCACTTCCTGCGCCGCTTTGACAAGACCTTCGCGGCTTTCGAGCAACAGGCATCGGACGGAGAGATTTCGGCCCTCGCCGACACCCGCACCGCACGGGCCTTCATGCTGCTGGGCCGCTGCGCAGGGACGTTTGACTGACCTTTGAACAGGTTTTGCGCCTTGGATTCCGGCCCTAGGTCGTGTTGACATTCATTGTCGCCCACCCGCGCGAGACGGATTTTGCCGCTGGCGCCCTGATGAGAGCGCAGCAATGTGATCATTGGAAGCGAACATCCGGGATGGCGGAGGCAAAATCCGCCGCGCCCCGCAGGGGTTTCGCCAAAATTGCCCATTTCTGCGTTAAG
>NZ_QBFD01000024.1:151100-319344 GCF_003335585.1 Sulfitobacter sp. DFL-14
AGCCCGAAACTCCCGTAAGGAATGAACCGCACCATATCCCCCGGCGCCACCTCTGCCGCCGGTTCGGGCAGTTCCACCAGCCCTTCCGCCCAGCTTAACCCGCTGATCCGCCCCGACCCTTCCGAGGCAAAGACCTCGGCCCGTCCGTCCCGCATGCGCGCCCGCAGATATTCCCGGCGCCCCGCCTTCTTGCGCTTGGTGAATCCGGCGGGCACATCGAAGCCCTGGGGCACCGGCCAGCTTTCCCCGGCCAGGACCGCCAGCGCGGGCCGCGCAAAGATCAGGGTACAGACCAAAGCCGCAACCGGGTTGCCCGGCAGGCCAAAGACCGGTTTGCCCTGCCACATGCCCAGAGCCAGCGGACGCCCCGGTTTGACAGCGATGCGCCACAGCCCCATCGCCCCCGCCTCCTCCAGCAGGGCCGAGACGTGATCCTCATCCCCGGCAGAGGCGCCGCCGCTGGTCAGGATCACATCCACCTGCCCCGCCGCATCATCGAGCACCCCGCGCAACGCCGCCCTGTCGTCACCCACCTGCCCCAGATCGACCGGCTGATGGCCAAAGCGCTGCAACAGGGCCAGCAGCATCGGGCGGTTCGCATCGAAGATCTGCCCGTCGGAGGCCGGATTTCCCGCAGCGACCAGTTCATCGCCCGTTGACAGCACACCGACCCGCAGCGCGGCCCGCAACGCAACTTCGGCATTTCCCGTTGCCGCCAACAGGGCCAGGTCGGGGGCGGTGATGCGCCGACCCGCGCGCAGGACAGGATCACCCGCCTGCACATCCTCACCCGCCCTGCGCGTGTTGGACCCTGCCTTGACCGGCCCCTGAAAAGTCACTTCTGCACCGTCAAGCACCACGTCCTCTTGCAGGACAACGGTATCGACCCCTTGCGGAAGGGCTGCCCCCGTCAAAACCCGGATCGCCTGCCCCTCTGGCACCATGCCGGGGCGGTCCCCTGCCGCTGCACGCCCTTTGGCCAGGGTCAGGCGGTGGCTGCCTTCGCCACGTGCGCCTGCAAATCCATAGCCATCCACGGCCGTATTGGGCAGCGGCGGGTTCGCCCGCAAGGCGGCAACATCCGCTGCGGCAACCCGGTGCATCGCCTGTTCAAGGGGAACACTCTGCACCGGTGTGACCACCTGCATCCGCTCTTTCAGATGGGCCAGGGCCTCCTCCACCGGGGTCCAATGCACCCCCGGCGGCAAGGCAAAACAATCGTTGCGCAGCGGCGGCGGTGCCGCACCTGCCTGCGCCGCCGCGATCAGCTCATCGCGTATCCGCGCGCCCAGTATCCAGGCCTCCTCGCCCGCCTCATCCGGCAGGTCCACCATATCCGCCGCCAGCCGGTCGGGCGGCAATTGCGCCAGCGCATTGGCCAGCAGCCGCACCTGTTCGCGGTCCCGGATGGCATCCGCCCCCCGTGCCTGCATCGCACCCCGCACCGCCTGTTCCACCACGCCGGGCCAGATTTCCGCCAGCACCACTGCCGCGCCGCTGATATCCTCCAGCGGCCAGGCACGCGCCCCGCAGGCCCTGCGCAGCCGCGCCAGCACCGGCAGCCCCATCATGACCTGCCCGCCCACCGTCGGGGGGAAAGCCATCTGGAAACAGGAAGAAGCTGCATTTGCGACAATGTCCGTGACGCGCCTTTCGACAATTTCGTCGAACCGGACGCCCTGCTTGCGATAGGGCACGCCGGGCCATCTGTCGCGGTGCGATTTCCCCCAGAACGGGCCGGGGCCGCTGAAAAGCGCGTTCAGGCGCTCGGCCACCTCATAGCGGTTGTTGTCGCCCGAGGCGTCATCGCTGATCTGGCTTTCGAACCAATCCCACAGGGCCAGTGTACCCTTGTTGCCGACAACCTTCCGGGCAAACCCCTTTGGATAGCCAAAGGGGAAGTCGAACCCCAGCAACAGCCGCCGCCCCGCCGCCACCTCCTGCGCAATCAATGCGCGCAATTGGTCTTCCGCCTCCTGCCTGCTGCGACAGTAAAGCGGAGCCTGCTCCACCCCCGCGCGGTTGACCCCGATCCAGATCGCATCCTTTGACGGACGTGCCGGAGCGCGCTTTCCAGCGGACCAGTCGACAACGGCAAATGTATCAAACGCCGTCACAGCCCGACCTCGGCCAGGATGAAATCGGCGATGGCGCTTGTGTCGTTCAGGTCAAAGACCGGCCGGTCGAGGTCGAGCGGCACATCGCTGGCCACCGCCCGCACGGTCGGATCCTCCGGCGCGATCAGGGGGTTGCCCGTTTCGGCGCGATGCGCTTCCACCTTGGGATGAGCGTCGCGCTTGTAACCTTCGATCAGCACCAGATCGACCGGCGACAACCGCGCCAACAGCGCTTCCAGCGTCGGTTCTGCCTCGGCGCGCAGCTCGTGCATCAGGGCAAAGCGGTTGCGCGAGGCCAGCATCACCTCGGTCGCGCCTGCAACGCGGTGGCGGTGGCTGTCCTTGCCTTCGTGGTCCACGTCGAAGGAATGGTGCGCATGCTTGACCGTGGAGACGCGCAGGCCCCGCCCGGTGATTTCGGTTACCAGCCGTTCCATCAACCCGGTCTTGCCCGCGTTCTTCCACCCGACAACGCCGTATAACTTCATAACATTGCCTCGGCCCGCTGCAGGTCTTCGGGCGTGTTGATGTTGAAGAACGCCGCCTCATCCGGGAACAGCGCTTCGCGCCCGTCATGGCGCGCTGTCCACTGCACAACCTTGCGCACGCCGTCTTGAAGTGACGCACGAAGATCGTCGCGTAACCCCACAGGCCATAAGCCAAAAGTCGGATGCCGCGCATGGCCCCGCTCAGGATCAGGCGTTGCGGCCAGCACCAGCGGCTGCGCCATCCCCTCGCTTGCCAGCAAGAGCTGCGGGACCAGATCGCAGGGAAAGAACGGCGTGTCTGCAGCGGCGGTCACGATCGTATCCGCCCCCTGTTCCGCCGCCCAGTCCAGCCCCGCCAGAACCCCCGCCAGGGGGCCCGCGAAACCGTCGATACTGTCGGGCAGAACCGGCAGGCCAAGCGCCGCAAAGCGGGCTGCATCGCCATTGGCATTCAGCGCCAGATCGGCGACCTGCGGCGACAGCCGCCCGATCACCCGGTCCAGCACGCTCTGCCCGCCCAGCCGCAACAACCCTTTGTCGCCGCCGCCCATGCGCGTGGCTTGTCCGCCTGCCAGGATCACGCCAAGAGGTTGCTTCATGTCGCAGCCTCACGCCACCGGACCACATCCGTCACACCCTTCGCCACCAGCATCGCTCCGACGCCACCGCCGGGGACCAGCATGCCCGCAAAGCGCATCGCGTAGCTCTCGCTCATGATGTGGCCTTCCGCCCGGAGCGCTTTGGCTCATCGGCCACAGTTTCCGGATCCACATCCCGCACCAGACGTTCCGCACCGCTCAGGCAGATGAACCGCCGCCCCTTCAGGCGTCCGATCAGGGTCAGCCCGACCTGCCGCGCAATCTCCACGCCCCAGGCGGTAAAGCCCGAGCGTGACACCAGCACCGGGATGCCCATCATTGCCGTCTTGATCACCATTTCGGAGGTCAGCCTGCCGGTGGTGTAGAGTATCTTGTCCGCCCCATCGACGCCTTCGGACAGCATCCAGCCCGCGATCTTGTCCACCGCGTTGTGGCGCCCGACATCCTCCATATAGACCAGCGCGCGCGGCCCCTGGCACAACACGGTGCCATGGATCGCACCGGCCGTAAGATACAGGCTGGGCGTCCGGTTGATCCGGGCGGAGAGCGCATAAAGTGCAGAGGTCGTCACCGGCGTCTGCGGCAGATGTACCTGGTCCAGCCCCTCCATCATGTCGCCAAAGACGGTGCCGACCGCACAGCCCGACGTCCGGGTCTTGCGGCGCATCTTGTCTTCGAAATCCGTTTCGACAGCCGTGCGGACCACCACGGTTTCCAGCTCCTCGTCATAATCCACGCCGGTGATCTCATCACCCATGCGCAGCATCTGCTGATTGCGCAGGAATCCCAGCGCCAGATACTTGGGATAATCCCCGATGGTCATCGCGGTGACGATCTCCTGCCGGTTGAGGTAGATGGTCAGCGGGCGCTCCTCCACCACGCGGATGTCGGTCTCGACCCCGTTCTGGTCCGTGCCGCGTACAGCCCGTGTCAGACGATCCGCCGCAGGATCGGGCGCGATCAGGAAATCAGACAAATCCTGGTTCTGGGCCAATTGTATCCCCTTTTGTAACAGGTTACCCCTGTCTGCATAATCTAGGGGTATCCCATGACCATCACCACCACCAAATCCGCCTATCTGAAGGGCATCGCCGACGGTGCCCCCTTCATTCTGGTGATCATTCCCTTTGCTGCGCTCTTTGGCCTGCTGGCCACCGAAGCCGGTCTTTCGGTGATCGAGGCGCTGTCCTTTTCCGTGGTGGTCATTGCCGGGGCCGCGCAATTCACCGCCCTGCAGCTGATGCAGGAACAGGCCCCGACGGTGATCGTCTTGTGCTCTGCCCTTGCGGTGAACCTGCGCATGGCGATGTATTCCGCCTCTCTTACCCCCTGGATCGGGGGCGCGCCGCTATGGCAGCGCGCGCTGGCGGCCTATCTGACAGTCGATCAATCCTATGTCATCGCGATGGCCCAATACGAAAAGGCGCCAAAGATGACGATCCCGCAGCGGATGGGATATTTCTTTGGGGCGGTCACGCCGATCGTGCCGCTTTGGTATTTCTTTACCTTCATCGGTGCCTACCTAGGCGCCCAGGTGCCGGACGGCCTGGCGCTTGATTTTGCGATTCCGATTACGTTTCTCGCGATGATCGCGCCGATGTTCCGCACGGTGGCCCATGTGGTTGCGGCCTTTGTTGCGGTTGTCGTCAGCCTGTTCGCGACCGGCATACCCTATTCGCTGGGCGTCATCGTCGCCGGCATGATCGGCATGATGGCAGGCGCAGAGGTCGAGCGCCGGATGAAGCGCCGCGCGGGAGGTCCGACATGATCGACAAGACAACACTCTGGATCGTGATCATCGGGCTGGGGCTGGGCAGTTTCTTCTTGCGATTCGTCTTTACCGGGCTGGTGGGAAACCGGGCGATGCCGGAATGGCTGTTGCGGCACTTGCGGTACACCGCTGTTGCCGTATTGCCTGCCCTGGTGGCACCCCAGGTCGTCTGGCCGAATGCAACCGGGTGCGAATTTGACCCCGCACGGCTGGCGGCAGCGACGGTCACGCTGGCGGTGGGCGTTCTGACCAAAAACGTTATCGGTGCCATCCTGTCAGGGGCGGCAACGCTTTACGGTCTGCTCTATCTGCTGGGGTAGCGGTTAATCCGCGACGACAATGCCCGCCTTGACCGCGTCGGTCACATGGCCTTCGTCATCTTCGAAGTAGCGGGTGGTGGTCACACCGGGGCGTTTTGCAATCTGTTCCATGAACTGCGCCGGGTAGAAGGTGGTTTCGATGTCACCAAAGCCCGGAACCTTCTTGAGCAGGGAGGTGGTGGCATTGGCGCAATAGGCACCGGGCACAGCGCCATTCGCCTGGACCAGCCGCAGGGCGGTTTCCGCCTGCTCTGGTGTCACGATCATTTCCTGGGTGACCACATGAAATGTCTCACGCGCATGGGCAGATTTATAGGCCTGGATCCAGGACGGTGTCATGCCATAAAGCACATCGCCGCGTTCGACGACGCGTTCGTCGCGGAATGACCCCGCCGGGTCAAAGATGACCTGCTGGGAGCCATTGACCAGCAAGGCGGTGTGACCGCCCTTGCCGGTGCGGTTGTTGATCATCGTGAAGACGGTGATTTTCTTGGGGCCCGGCGCCTGGTAGGCGGCTGCGGCCACTGCTTCCGGCGGGCTGTCTGGGCTGGTGTCAGCCGCGCAACCGGCAAGAAGGGCGGCGCAAACAAGGCCGGTCAACAGGCGTTTCACTAAAAGAAATCTCCGATACTGGTCACATATGCCTGGCATCACCGGATGCCGCAGCGTCTCAGCGGATGAAGATCGCCATCAGCACCAGCAGCAGAATGATGATGATTCCGGTGCGGGTCACAAAGGACATGAAAGATGCAAAGGTCTGTTCCTGCACCTTGATGTCCATGCTGCCATGTTCGTGATCGGCCATATCAATCGGTCCCTCGTTTCAACGTTTGCGGCTGACTACCCTATTCAAAGCGTCCTGTCACGACCCCTTAGTGGCTCAGGGTCAGGTTGTCGCGGCGCTGTTGTCCACATCATTCTCCAGGTCCTGGACCAGCCGGAAGCCGATCCGGTTTGGTTCGGCATCCTCGACCGCTTTCGGCAGCGCCCGCAGGATCACGTTCAACTGGCTGACATGCTGGATATGCTGCATTCTTCCGCCCACCGGATCGGCCCCGTAAAAGGTGATGATATCGGGATCGAAATAGCCCATGCCCACGATCCGCAGCACCCCGGCATCGGCCCCGGTAAAGCCCATCGCGACCTCGTGATCGCTGTCCAGCTGCTCTTCGAATTTCTTGAGATAAAGGACAATGCGCTCATAGGCCCATTGGGCCGGTGATTTCTGCTCCATGGGCTGACCACTGACCGCACCGGGCACCGGCTGGTCCTGCGCGCGGGCCGTTTCGGGGTCCATGTGAACCTCATAGCGGCGCGGCAGCGCATCGGCTTCATAGGCTTCGGCGGCGGTCTTGATCTCGTTGTCCATGTTCACACCTTGCTCTGGTACACCCAGGCCCCGTCCTGCTGCCGCAGCGAGCGGGTGGCGTGGCCTGTCTGGTAAAGGTGGCTCAGATGGGCAACGGCTTCAACCAGGGCAAGGCCATATTCGCCCTCGCCGATCTTGCGCTTGAACAGGGGCGGGAAACACTCTGACGCGGATCTGGGGGTCGCGATGAAATCCGTCAGGCGCTTCAATGCACCGTGATGATTCTCGATCAGTTGCTCCATCCGCTTGGGCAGGCCGGTAAAGGGCAGTTTGTGTCCACCCAGCACCAGATGATCGGCCCGCGCCAGCGGGGCCAGCCGCTCGCAGGCCTCAAGCCATTCGCCAATCGGATCCGCCATCGGCTCGGTTGCATAGACACCGACATTCGGGCTGATGGAGGGCAATATCTGATCCCCTGCAATCACCAGGTTGTCGTCCCTGCTCCAGAAGGTCGCATGCTCCGGGGCATGGCCATTGCCGATGTGCACATCCCAGGTGCGCCCGCCCATGACAATGGTGTCGTCCTGCCTGATCCGGGTGTAGCCCAGCGGCATCGGGTCGACCACATCGGCAAAGTTGAAGGGCCGGTCGTTGCTCCGTTTCTCCAGCAGCTCGCTGTGCATGCCCGACTGGCGGTAAAAGCTCAGCGTTTCGGCCGGGGCCACTTCCTGCGTGTCGAGGGTCAGCATCCGCGCCGTCAGCCAGGCGGTACGCGTGGTCACCAGCTCGGCGCCATGTTCGGTCTGGAACCATCCGGCGAGGCCCACGTGATCGGGGTGGTGATGCGTCACCACCACCCGGCTGACAGGTTTGCCCCCCAGGGGGCCTGCCAATGCCTCTGCCCAGATGGCCTTGGATTTCTTCGAAGAAAACCCGGTGTCGATGATGGTCCAGCTGTCACCTTCATCCAGCGCATAGATGTTCACGTGATCCAGCTTCATCGGCAGCGGCATCCGCAGCCAGAGCACGCCGGGCGCGACCTCGATCGCGTCGGTGCCATGCTCAGGCGGCGTCTCCCAGGGATAGCGCAGGCCAGCAGGTGCAATATCAGCCATTACGCCACCAGATCGTCGGCTGTGACGGCAAAGAGATCGGCCGCGCCCGCCTGGGCGTGGGTCAGCAGCCCGCCATATTCCGGCATGATCCGCTGGATATAGAACCGCGCAAGGCGTTCGCGCGGCCCGCCCTTGTCGGCCATGGCGGCCTTGAGGTGCAGATGCCCCCCCAGCACCCGTGCAAAGGCCCGCAGATAGGGCACAGCCCCGGCAAAGCGCGCCTGCATGTCGTCCTGTGCCACCAGCCAGTCGGTCGCCTCGCGCAGGCTTTCGCAGGCCTGCCAGACCGCATCGGCCATGTTGGGAAAGCTGTCGCGCGCCCGTTCGATATCCGCTTCCATCTCGTCCAGCAGCGCGCCAGCCGCATCGCCACCGTCCATCATCTTGCGGCCCACCAGATCCATCGCCTGAATGCCGTTGGTGCCCTCGTAGATCGCGGTGACGCGGACGTCGCGGGCGAATTGCGCGGCACCGGTTTCCTCGACAAAGCCCATGCCGCCGTGGACCTGCACGCCGGTCTGGGCGACCTCGATGCCCACATCGGTGCCAAAGGCCTTGGCAATCGGGGTCAGCAGCGCCGCCCGCGCCTTCCAGGCGGCATCGCCGGTGGCATTGGTCATGTCGATGGCATGGGCACAGGACATGGCGATGGCCCGCGCGACATAGATGTCGGCCTTCATGGTCGCCAGCATCCGGCGCACATCGGCATGGTCGATGATCATGCCCTTGCCGCCCTGCTTGCGTTCCTGCGCATAGGCCAGCGCGTGCTGATAGGCACCTTCCGCCGCGCCCACGCCCTGCCCGCCGACACCCAGACGCGCATTGTTCATCATGGTGAACATCGCAGCCATGCCGCCCTGTTCCGGCCCCACCATCCAGCCGGTGGCACCAGCGTATTCCATCACAGCGGTGGGCGAGCCATGCAGGCCCAGCTTGTGCTCCAGGCTGACGACCTTCAGATCATTGCGCTTGCCCGGGTTGCCATCGGCATCAGGCAGGAACTTCGGCACCAGAAACAGGCTGATCCCCTTGGTCCCCGCAGGTGCGCCGGGCAGACGTGCCAGCACCAGGTGGCAGACGTTCTCGGCAAAGTCGTTGTCACCCCAGGAGATGTAGATCTTCTGCCCGGTGATGGCGTATGTCCCGTCGCCCTTGTCCTCGGCCTTGGTCGACAACGCGCCCACGTCCGAACCGGCCTGCGGTTCGGTCAGGTTCATCGTGCCGGTCCATTCGCCCGAGATCAGCTTGGGCAGGTAGAGCGCCTTGAGTGCGTCAGAGGCGTGATGCTCCAGCGCCTCGATCTGACCCTGGCTCATCAGCGGGGCCAGTTGCAGCGACAGGCAGGCGCCGCTCATCATCTCGTTCACGGCGGTGTTCAATATCATCGGCAGGCCCATGCCGCCATGTTCCGGGTCCGCCGTTATGCCGATCCAGCCGCCCTCCGCGATGGCGCGGAACCCCTCGGCAAAGCCGGGTGAGGTGCGCACAACCCCGTTTTCCAGCCTGGCCGGATGCAGGTCGCCGGGGCGCTGCAGCGGTGCCAGCACCGCGTCGCACATCTTGCCCGCCTCGGAGAGGATGGCACGGGTGACATCCTCTGTCGCCTCTGCAAAACGCTCTGTGGCGCGCAGGGCCTCCGTATCCAGGATGTGTTCGATCAGAAAGGCAAATTCATCTGTGGCAGCTTGGTATGGCATGTCTATCCTCTCTCGGCTGGGGCGCAGCGGCTTGGCAACCCCGTCCCCACCCTGCTATGGGCGGGTCCGTAGTGCCGTCAACATGAAGCGCGGCACCCCGCCCCGCAACCCAAAACGCAGCGTCATCAGCACCCATGGCCGATCAGTCAGAGATCCTGCAATTCGACACGGACGGCATCGCCAGGGCCGCAGCACTCCTGTCCTCCGGGCAGTTGGTCGCCTTCCCGACCGAGACGGTCTATGGGTTGGGGGCGGATGCGCGCGACGGGGATGCCGTGGCGCGGGTCTATGCGGCCAAGGGCCGGCCCAGTTTCAATCCGCTGATCGCCCATCTGGCGGATGCCGGACTGGCCCGCAGCTATGTGCAATGGTCCGACATGGCGGAAATCCTGGCAACCGCATTCTGGCCCGGGCCGCTGACGCTGGTCCTGCCGCTGAAACCCGGCCATGGGCTTTCAACGCTGGTGACCGCCGGCCTGGACACGGTGGCCCTGCGGGTGCCCGCGCATCCCGCAGCCCATGCGCTGCTGGAGGCTTTCGGCGGCCCGATAGCGGCCCCTTCGGCCAATCCATCGGGTCGGATTAGTCCGACCACGGCTGCACATGTCTTGGCCGGTCTGTCGGGACGCATCGCTGCGGTGCTGGACGATGGCCCCTGCACGGTGGGTCTGGAAAGCACCATCATCGGCCTGGATGGCCCGGCCCCCACCCTGCTGCGCGCAGGTGGCCTGCCGCAGGAGGCCGTGGAAGCGGCCCTTGGCCGGCCGCTGTCGGTTGTGAGCGGCGCAGAGGTGATTGCACCCGGACAGCTTGCCTCCCACTACGCGCCGCGCGCGCGGGTCCGGCTGAATGCCACTTCGGCTGAGGCCGAAGAGGTGATGCTGGGGTTCGGCCCGGTGGACGGGGTGCTGAACCTCTCCCCGACCGGTGATCTGGTGGCGGCGGCAAGCCATCTGTTTGACCATTTGCACCAGTTAGACGCCATGAACCGCCCCATCGCGGTGGCTCCGATCCCCGATCACGGGCTGGGCCATGCGATCAACGACAGGCTGCGTCGCGCCGCCGCCCCACGCTAGGGGCAGGACCCTAAGACATTCCGGAAGTGATTCCGGGATCAGGCCCGCCCCGCCGTCGCCGACAGGCCCAGGGGATCGACACCCAGCGATTTCAACGCCGCGGACCATTTGCGTTCGTCCGGCAGGTCGAACACCGTTTCTTGCGTTGCCTCGCAGGTCAGCCAGCCATTCTGGGCAATCTCGCCCTCCAGCTGGTCAGGCCCCCAACCGGAATAACCCAGCATCAACTGCGCCTTTTCCGGCCCCTTGCCTGCGGCGATGTCCTCAAGCACATCAAGGGTCGCCGTCACGGCAAAAGCACCTGCGATGTTCATGGTCTGCATGGCAGAGCGGTATTCCGGCGAATGCAGCACGAAACCGCGCCCGGTCTCCACCGGTCCGCCGATATGCACCCGCAGGTCGAACTGCGCCGGGGCTGTCGGGATCTCGATCTGGTCCAGCACATCGGACAGCGCCATGTCTGCCGCGGGCTTGTTGACGATCAGCCCCATCGCCCCCTTTTCCGAATGATCGGCGACAAAAATCACCGCATGGGCAAAGCGGGGGTCGCCCATGCCGGGCATCGCAACAAGAAGTTTTCCGGTCAGGTTCATCGGCTACGGCATGTCATTACAGGTGATTTCACCCTGTACGATGCCCAAGCAGGCAGGCTGTGGCAAGGGGCGGATCAAATGTCGGTGACCTTGCCCGAAACATGGATGATGCAAACGTGACTTGGCAGGGGCGCGCGCTTGGGCCATTGAAAGGGCATGATCAAGCATCTTGCATCCGCGCTGGCCCTTTGTCTGGCAACCGCCCTGCCGGGGTTCGCCCAGACCGGAATCGGCACGCCCGTTACAGCGGAAATCCTGCCCGGATGGGTCAAGGCGGACGGCACCCGCGTCGCGGCGATCAGGTTCAAACTGGCACCGGGCTGGAAGACCTACTGGCGCGCGCCCGGCGATGCCGGCATCCCGCCGCAATTCGACTGGTCGCATTCGGACAATCTGCGCGGCGTCGGCATCACCTGGCCGGCACCGAAAGTGTTCCACGAGGGCGGGGTGCGCACCATCGGCTACAAGGACGAGCTGGTGCTGCCGATCACCCTTGCCCCGCGCAACGCCGGCAAACCGATGCGCCTGACGGCAACCCTGGATTTCGGCGTGTGCAGCGACATCTGCGTGCCGCAGCAATTGGAAGTCTCTGCCATGCTGGACGGCACGGACAGCAGGCCGACACCGGCCATTGCAGCGGCCCTCGCCGCACGCGCCTATTCAGGGTCGGAGGCGGGCGTCCGTTCGGCCACCTGCAGCTTGCGGCCAACGGCAAACGGGCTCAAGATCGAGACGCGGCTGGATATGCCCCCCGCTGGCAAACGCGAACTGGTGGTGATCGAACCCGGCCAGCCCGGCCTTTGGGCGGGCGAGATGGACAGCACAAGGTCCGGCGGAACGCTAACGGCAACGGGCGAATTGTCCGCGATATCGGGGGGCGCCGTGGCGATCGACAGATCGGCCATCACCATCACCGTATTGGGCGACAATCAGGCCATAGAAATCCGCGGCTGCACACCCGGCTAAAGCGCCCCGCCTTAAACTTGAATCGCCGATACCCTGCCGCGCTTCGCGCTCTCGGGACATCGGCGATACGGAGTGTATCAGGTTAAAGGCGGGACGCTGTAGGTGTCGGAGGTCAGCTGGCGACCGTCTTCGCCCGCCTGCCGGACAGGGCGAAATAAAGCGCGCCGGTGACGTAACCTGCCAGCGCAATCACTGCGGCCCCGATCACGAACAACACCAGCGCACCCTGGATCCCGCCCATGGCAAAGGGAACCAGCCCGGCAACCGCCGGCTGCACGCTGCCCTGCCAGACCGCCCAGCCCAGCGTCAGACCACCCCAGGCCAGCATCAGCAGCCAAAGCGCGATCATGCCCAGCCGCAGGCTGCGCAGCGGCGCACGCAGGCCGCGCCGCATCGCGGTCACCTGCAACGCCACATCCTGCTGGGCCGCCACTAATGCGGGCACCACAAGAAGCACGAGCAACATGCCAAAGCCCAGCCCATAGACCAGAGTGATCACCGTGGGCTTGAGAAACTGCGCCTGCTGACTTTGCTCATAAAGCAGCGGCGCCATGCCCAGCACCGTGGTCAGCGTGGTCAGCATCACGGGCCGCAGCCGATCTGCCGCGCCGTCGATGATAGAGGGGACCAGCCCCCGCGTTTCGGCATATTCGTCGATGGTCGTCACCAGCACGATGGAATCATTGATGATGATCCCGGTCATGCCCAGCAGCCCCACCACCGTGAACATGCTCAGCGGCACATCCCACAGCGCATGGCCATAGATCGCCCCGACCAGCCCAAAGGGGATGATCGCCATCACCACCAGCGGCCGCGTCCAGCTGCCAAAGATCCATGCCAATACCAGGTAGATGCCCGTCAGAACCAGAATCAGCCCGGTCAGCGCGTCGCTGAGGAAATCGCTTTCCTGTTCGCTCAACCCGGACAGGCGGAACTCGACCTGCTGTTCCGAGGCGATGCGCGGCAGGATGACCTCCTGCAGGGCCTGCTGGATCTCTGTCGCGCGGGCGGCATCGTCTTCCGAGATGTCGCCGGTCACCGAGATCAGCCTGATCCCGTTCTCGCGCCGCACCGTGCTGAAACCGGTCCGCCGCGCCACGCTTACGATATCGGCCAGCGGCACATAAAGCCCCTCCGGCGTGCGCATCTGGGTCCGGTCCAGGAAATCCGCCGTCAACTCGCCCTCGGGCAGTTCCACCCGGATCGCGGCAGAGCGCGGACCATCGGGATAGGTCGCCGCTTCGATCCCGGCCAGGCGATTGCGCAGCACCCGCCCCAGCGTGTCGATGGTAAAGCCCAGCGCCTGCCCCTGCGGGGTCAGGTCAAGCATCAGCTCTTCCTTGTCATAGGCCAGGTTGTCCTCGACCGCGCTGACCTCCGGATAGCGGCGCAATGCATTCTTCAGGTCTTCCGCCGCGGCCTTGAGCCTTTCGGTACTGGCCCCGTAGAATTGCACGTCCAGCGCATCGCCTCCCGGTCCTGACCGCCAGCCGCGAAAGCTGACGGTTTCGGCCAGCGGATGGTTCACCACCCGGTCCTGCAATTCTCCCACGAAGGCAAAGCTGGAGTAGGGGCGCAGATCGGCGTCGATCAGCTCGATGGAGATGCCGCCCAGCAGATCCGCATCCTTGTTGTCCGCCCCGGCCAGGCCGCGCCCCGAGGTGCCGCCGATCTGGGCCATCACATAGTCCAGCGGATTGGCCCCGTAACGCGCCTCATATTCCGCGCCCAGTGCTTCGGTCGCGCGCTGCATCTCGCGCATCATCTCCATCGTGTCGGCGCGGCTGGCCCCCTCTGCCATGGCGAAACTGCCCGACACGGAGCCCTGTTCAGGCGAATTGAAGAACCGCCATTGCACCGATCCGTTGATAAACAGCGTGATCTGCGACGCCAGCACCACGACCACGCCCGCCAGCACGACATAGCGGGCGGCGATCACCCCGGCCATGAAGGGGCGGAAGAGCCGGTCGCGCATGAACTCGAACCCGCGGTTCACCACCCGGCTGGGCAGATCGTACCAATGTTCCCTGGCCGCCGCGCGCATCGCATGGGCCATGTGGTTGGGCAGGATCAGGAAACACTCGACCAGTGACGCGGCCAGCACGGCAATCACGGTAAAGGGAATGTCCTGGATCATATCGCCGAACCGTCCCCCTACGACCACCAACCCATAAAAGGCGATGATCGTCGTCAGGGTGGCGGCAAAAACCGGCATCGCCATCCGCCGCGCGGCGTTCTCCGCCGCTTGCAAGGCGCCTTCCCCGGCCCGGTAGCGCTGATCGGCATATTCGCCAACCACGATGGCATCGTCGACCACGATGCCCAGCGTGATGATCAGCCCGAAAAGCGAGATCATGTTGAACGTCAGCCCGCCCGCATACATCAGCGCGATGGCCGCCCCCATGGCCACCGGAATGCCCGCCGCCACCCAGAAGGCGGTGCGCGCGTTCAGGAACAGGAACAGCAGCAGCACAACCAGCCCCAACCCCATAAGACCATTGTCGATCAGCAGGTCCAGCCGCCCGGTGATCGCCTCCGCCCGGGTGCGGATCAATTCGACCGTGACATTTGCGGGCAGGCTGGCCGACAGCTCTGCCGCCACCTCCTCGACCGTGGCCTGGATGCCGATGGCATCCCCCCCGTCAGAGCGGTCCACCCGGACCGAAACGGCGGGATTGGCACCGACGAAGTAGGATTGCATCCGGTCCACCCCTTCGCTGCGCACGGTCGCCAGGTCACCGATGGTCAGCTTGGAGCCATCGGCATTGGAACGCAGGACGATCCCCGAAATCTCCTGTGCGCTGCGTTTGGCGGTGCCGGTGCGGACCCTTGCATTGGCCCCGGTGACATCCCCTGCCGGGTCGGCATCGACCTCGGAGGCGATGGCAGCGGCAATATCGGCCATGCTGATGTCAAAGGCGATCAGCTTGGCGGAAGGCACCTCGACCAGCGTCTGTGGCGCCGCGATCCCCTGGATCGACGTGCGGGTGACACCACGGGCAAACAGCCGGGTCACGAGTTCATCGGCAAACCGGCCCAGCTGTTCGGGCGCGATGGGGCCGGTGATGACCACATCTGTCACCCGGTCGCGCCAGGCCCCGCGCCGGACGTTGGGGTCTTCCGCGTCTTCCGGCAGGGTGGTGATGGCATCCACCGCCGTCTGCACATCGGTCGCCGCGCGTGCCATGTCCCAGCCCGGTTCGAAATCCAGCGTGACCGTGCCCCGCCCTTCGCGCGAGGTGCTTTCCGAGCTTTCGACACCTTCAACCGCCAGCAGCGCCGGTTCCAGCACCTGCACGATTGCGGCGTCCACATCCTCGGCTCCCGCCCCGTCCCAGACCGTGGTGACAGTGACGTTGTCGACAATCACATCTGGGAAGAACTGCGCGCGCATGTTCGGCGCGGCAGCGGCCCCTGCAACCAGCAGCAGGACCAGCAAAAGGTTCGCCGCCGTGCGGTGCCGCACGAAATATGACAGCAGCCCTCCGGCCTTGCCCGTGATCGCGCGGGCCATACCCTAGCCCCCCATCCTGCTTTCCAGCCGCGCCACCATGCCGGCAGGCACACGTGGTTCCGACAACCGTGCCAGCACCCGTTCCTTTGCCTCCTGCGGCATCGCGCTGCTGGCCTCGACAAAGGCCACCAATCGCGCGCGGCGCTCTTCACTCAGCTCCAGCATATCCGCCGCCTCATCCGGCTGTGGTTGCGGCAATGCCCGGTCAAGGGGTTTGACGGCAATGCCTGCACCCAGCAGGGGCGAGCGTTCGCGCACGACCTGGCGGCCCTCGACCGGCCCCCTGACCAGCACGTCGTCACCCTGGCGGCGCAGCAATTCCACCGACACCTGTTCCAGCCTGTTTCCTTCACCCAGCACCAGCACGCTCTCACCGGCATCCAGCGCGGAAGCGGGCAATTTTACCACGTTCTGCAGCACCGGCTCTGCCACCCGGACGGTGACGAAATCCCCGGTCTTGAACCCGGCGGCATTATCCAGCGCGGCAAAGATCAGACGCCCCGTCGCCCCCTCGCCCGCTGCGGCACTGGCCCGGCTGATGCGGCCCCGCGCCTCCAGGTCGACACCGGCCACATCCAGCGTCACGGTGACATCGCTGCGGATCAACCGGCCCGCATCGTCCAGCAGGCGGGCATATTGCGCCGTGGACAGGCGAAACGACACTTCCAGATCATCGGGGTCGATCAACTGGGCTAGCTGCTCATTGGCAGAGGCCAGACGCCCCACCACCACGGAAGTGGCCGAAAGAGTGCCGGAAAACGGCGCTTCGATCGTCGTGTCGGCCAGGCGGCGCTCAGCCTCTGCCAGGGCGATCCTTGCCCGTTGCAGGCTGGTCGCGGATTGATCCACCCGTGCCTCCGCCGCTGCAACCGCCTGCCGGGAGGAGATCACCGCCAGCCGGGCGGTCGATGCCGCCAGTTCGGCGGTTTCCGTTGCGGTGGCGGTACTGACGCCCCGCTCCCCCAGATCCTGTTGCCGGTCAAAGGCGCGGTCACGCAGGGCGGCCTGTTCTTCGGCGGCGGTCAGCGAATCCCGTGCCAGCGCCAGCGCCCGTTCCGCATCGCGCTGTTCGGCCTGCGCATCGGCGATATCGCTGGCAGCGCGGTCCACCGCCGCCTGCGCATCGCTGGGGTCAAGCCGCACCAGTACCTGCCCTGCCTCAACCGCGCCGCCATCCTCGAAATCTTCCGCCAGTTCAACGACCCGCCCGCCGACAGCGGCGCGCAGTTCCAGCAGACGGCGGCTTTGCAGCTCGCCAAAGGTTTCCAGCACCGGAGCGATATCAGTCGCCTCGGCCAGCATCACGTTGACGGAAAACACCCGTTCGCGCGCGGGCGGTGTCCGGGGTTCCTGCGCAAGTCGTTCCTGCAGCGCGCTGCCGACCAGATAGACGGCAAACACCAAGAGCCCAAGCGTCGCCGCCGCGAGGAAAAGGCCGATCATACTCTGTCTGAGAAACCGCATGCAGATCCGATCCGAAAATGACTGAGACGAGAGAACTATACTCTAGTTCGCAGCCGAAAAATACAATTCACCCCCCTGATACGCAGCTGCGAAACCTTTCCGTCGCCGCCACCAGTGTAGAATGTCGGGCACCTTTGACCCGGTACATCCAATTTTCTGAATCGCATCAACGGGCCGCATCATGCAATTCTGACCCAAACGTCAAGTATCTCTGGCCCGGACCGGCCCTTTGGTGACGCGTGGGTCAGCGTCGGCAGTGCGGAATTTACTGCCGTCGATGAAAAGCACCCCTGGCCCGGAACAAGCCGAAGGCGCCGGGCCATCGCCTGCCCGTGCGTCGCACCGAAGGTGCGCCCTTGATCGTCGGCATGCCTTTGGCATGACGGGTAGGCGATTTAGTGAGGCTATGTGTTCCCTCGATAGGATTCATCATAGTTGAGAGATAAAGTGGCATGAACATAAGCCAGCATCGCCCACCCCGGGCAGGCGCTGGCCCGGCTTGCGCCTCACGTCATACTGTGCGCCATACTGCCATTCACCGCAATCCGCGCGGAGGTCCGTTGTCCCGTTCTGGGTCAGCGATGAGGTAAAAGCCATCTTCGCGCGACCTCATACAACCACAAATAAACCGGGCAGATCAGCCTTGCTTGCCGAACAGCCCACCAAGGGCACGCTTGATGATGCTCCGCACCCTGGGGCGTTTCGACGGGGTAAAGGGCAAGGGGCGGCACACCTCCATCGCTGCCACACCGACGCGTGCGGTCAGCGCCCCGTTCACCAGGCCTTCACCAAAGCGCCGGCTGAGCTTGCCCAGAAGCGATCCGCCCAGGATCGGTTCCAGCATGTCGTCGCCCACGGCCACTGCACCCGTCGCCACAAGATGCGACAGCACCGCACGGGTCAGCCGCCATGAGCCGAAAAAGCCGGAGCGGCCGCCGTAGATTTCCGCAATCCGGCGGATCATCCGCAGGTTCGATGTCAGCGCCGCTGCCACATCGGCCAGCGCCAGCGGCACCAGCGCCGTCACCGTCGCCACCTGCCGCGCCGCAGCTTCGACCTCGCGGCTGGCGGCAAGGTCGAGCGGGCCAAGCAGTTCGGCCTCGGTCAGTGCCAGCAGACCCTGCGCATCCAACTGGTCCCCCCGCAATTCCGCCAGCCTGTCCCGGCCCCAGCGTGTGTCCTCGCGGCCCTTGTAGAGCGCGACCATCCGGTCTGTGACGGCCCGCGCGGCCCCCAGATCAGCCTGCGCCAGAGCCTCTGCCGCGTCATGGCGCAGCCCGTCGAGCCGGGCCAGACGGCCAAAGGCAGCCATCTCGCGCAGGCAGAGCAGCGACAGGACCAAAAGGAAGGCTGCGACCAGCACCGTCATCGCCCAGCCCAGCAGTGGATATTGCGCCATCAACCCGGTGATGAAGCTCCACGCCGCGATGGAGACCGCAGCCCCCACCAGCGCCGTTGCCAGCCACCAGAACAGACGCACCAACAACGAGGGGCGCCGCGCGGCAAGCTGGGCAGCGATCTGCATCGCCTGCCCCTTTGGTGCCGGGTCCGACAGATCCGGCACCGGCGGTGCTTCGGCCACCTGCGGGCGCGGCGCCGCGTCTTCGTCGAGTTCAAACAGAACCGGGCCCCTGGCCATCACCTTGCCTCCTGTTGCCATTCATAGCGAATGTCGGGCAGGCCCTCGTCATTGGCCTCGCCCTGCGTCCGCAACGCTTCACGGAACCCATGCCGCAGGTAGAACCGCTGCGCGCCGGTATTGGCCTGGAAGGTCCAGAGCGTCAGCGCTGGTGCCGCGGCTTGTGCCTGCCGCAGCAGATCGCTGCCAATACCCTGTCCCCGTGCCGCCCGCGCGACATATAGCGCATGCAGTTGGGCCTCATCACGTGCGGCAAAGCCCAGAACCTCGTCCACCCCCACGGCCAGGGTCACCCAGCCAAGGTCGATCATATCCGCCGCATGGGCCAGATCCTGTGCCCGGCTGTGAATGCGCGGCATCCAGGGGGTCGTGTCCACGAATTCAGACAGGATCATCCCCACCGCCCCCGCATCGACGGGCCGTGCCGCGCGCAGCCGGATCACAGCCGGTCCCCGAACAGGAATTCCGCCGCCCGGTCCAGCCGGATATGCGGCGGCCCGTCGCCGGGACGCAACGCCAGCGGGGCCGGTGCAAACCGCATGATCTGGTAGTCCTGATCCAGCCAGCTTTCCGCCCCGCTGCGCGCCGGCGTCAGCAGATGTGCAGGGTCCGAAGGCAGGTCACCGGGGTAGAACGCCGCCTCCTTGCCTGTCTCCAGCAGGGTGCCGCGCACCACGCCCAGATCTTCGCCCTGATGTTTCATCATGTCTTCGGTCGTGGCCCGCAGCGAAGCGATGGACATGGCGGCGGTCCCCGCACCTGCATATTGCGCCCGGTCCCGCGCCTCGCGGGTCAGCGCCTCCATGATCGCGGTCAGCCTGGGATGCTGGCTGTGATGCAGATGATCGGCCTTGGTGGCGGCAAAGAGGATCTTCTCCACCCGCTTGCGACCCAGCAGACTGCTCAGGAACCGGTTGCGCCCGGGCCTGAAAGCGCCCAGCGTATCGCCCATGGCGCCGCGCAGGTCCTCCACCGCCTGTGGCCCCTGATGGATCGCACCCAGCGCATCCACCAGCACGATCTGCCGGTCGATGCGCGCAAAATGATCCCGGAAAAACGGCCGCACCACGCGGGATTTGTAAGCCTCGAACCGACGCGCCATCTCGCGGTGAAGCGAACTGCGCGAAGACGCCCCCTCAACCGGAATCGGGGCAAAGGTAAGCACGGGGCTGCCCGCAAGATCGCCGGGCAGCAGAAACCGCCCAGGCGTGCAGTCGGAAAACCCCGCCGCGCGGGCCTGAACCAGATAATTGCCAAAAAGCCGGGCAAGCTCCTGCGCCAGCGGCTCGTCATGTTTGCCCTCGGGGTCGACGTTGCGCGCGCGCGCCATGAATTCGGCAGCCGAAGGCCGCGCCGCGATCCGTTCCAGTGTCTCGCGCGACCAATCTTCAAAACTGCGCTCCATCAGCCCCAGATCCAGCAGCCATTCACCGGGGTAATCGACAATATCCAGATGGATGGTGCGCGGCCCCTGCAAACCTGCCAGCAAACCCGTGGGCCGCACCTTGAGCGACAGGCGCAATTCGGAAATCGCGCGGGTGCTGTCGGGCCAATGGGGCGCGGGACCGGTCAGCGCGGCCAGATGGGATTCATATTCGAAACGCGGCACGGTGTCGTCGGGCTGGGGCTGCAGGAACGCGGCCTGTATCCGCCCCTCCCGCGCGGCAACCAGACCGGGCATGCGGCCATGGTCCAGCAGGTTCGCCACCAGCGAGGTGATAAAGACCGTCTTGCCGGACCGCGCCAGCCCGGTCACGCCCAGCCGGATAACGGGCTCCATGAACGTCTCCGACACCGTGTCCTGCACATTTTCGACCTGACGCCAGATGCCGTCCGCGATCCGCCCGATGACCAATGCCTTGCCCGTCCCTTCGTTGCTGGGTGTAACATAGGGCCGCGACGCGGGGATTGCCAGATGGCCACCGCCCCGCTAAAGCGCGGCCATGCCCCGATATGCCCTGAAAATCGAATACCACGGCGCGCCCTTCGTTGGCTGGCAAAGGCAGACGAACCTGTCCTCCGTTCAGGGCGCGATCGAAGCGGCCCTGGCCCGGCTGGAACCGCGCACCCACAACATTGTCGCCGCCGGGCGCACCGACGCGGGCGTGCATGCGCTGGCGCAGGTGGCCCATTGCGACATGGCGGATGACTGGGACCCGTTTCGCCTGTCGGAAGCGCTGAACTATCACCTCAAGCCGCAGCCCGTCGCGATCCTTGATTGCAAGGCCGTGACGGATGATTTTCACGCGCGCTTTTCAGCGCTGGAACGGCGGTATCTTTTCCGCATCCTGTCGCGCCGCGCACCTGCCGTGCACAGCGCCGGTCTGGTCTGGCAGATCAAACACCGGCTGGACCTTGAGGCCATGCAGGAGGCGGCGGGGATTCTGCTTGGAAAGCACGACTTTACCACCTTTCGTTCAACCGTCTGTCAGGCGGACAGCCCGGTCAAGACGCTGGATCACCTGACCATTGCCCAGGTTGAGGCACCCGGCGGCGTGGAATACCATTTCGATGTGCGCGCACGGTCGTTCCTGCACAATCAGGTCCGCAGCTTTGTCGGCTCGCTGGAGCGGGTCGGCACCGGATCATGGCAGCCGCAGGACATGCAAAAGGCGCTTGATGCCCGCGACCGGGCGGCCTGCGGTCCGGTCTGCCCGCCACAGGGGCTTTACCTCGCGCATGTGGGCTATCCGGACGATCCCTTCGCCTGAGGCGGCGCCAGACTTTTGAAAAGTCTGGCCCGATTTTTTCGAAAAAATCGGCGGTTGCGCCCGATTGCTCAGCTCAGCCCGTTCCAGGTTCCGTGGTGCTGGCCCGGCAAGTCCAGCCGCTCGAACCCGTGATGCCCGAAGAAATCCCGCTGCGCCTGGATCAGGTTTGCCGTGCCCCGCGCCCGGCGCATGGTGTCATACCACGCCAGCCCCGCAGAGAGCACAGGCAGCGCCACGCCCATGGAGACCGCCGCCACCAGCACCCGCCGCAATGCCGGGATTGCCTCCTGCAGCTGGGCACGGATCGCGGGGGTCAGGATCAGGTGGCCATGAGGCAGCTCTCCGCGGAAGGCTGACGCAAGGTCATCCAGCAAGGCGGAGCGGATGATGCAGCCGGCCCGCCAGATCTCTGAAATCCGGGCCAGATCCAGCTGCCAGCCGAATTCCCCGGAAGCCGCCGACAGGATGCGGAACCCCTGCGCATGCGACAGGATACGCCCCGCCAGCAGCGCCAGCTCCAGATCCCTGTCAGAGGGCATCTGCGCGTCCAGCGCGCCCCCTGCAAGCATCGGTTCCGCCGCCGCGCGCATGTCCTTTTCCGAGGACCAGCCGCGCGCGCCCACCGCCGCCTCGATGGTGCTGGCAGACTGTCCCATCCTCAGGGCCTCTATCAGGGTCCAGCGGCCGGTGCCCTTTTGCCCCGCCTGATCGCGGATCACATCGACCATCGGCTGCCCCGTCTCCCTGTCGGTGGAGGACAGCACGGTCGCGGATACATCCATCAGGTAGGATTTCAGCGGCCCCTCGCGCCAGCCCTCAAAGAGCTTGCCGATGCTCTGCGCCGATTGTTCGGCACCGTCGCGCAACAGCCCGTAAACCTCTGCAATCATTTGCATATCGGCATATTCGATCCCGTTGTGAACGGTCTTCACGAAATGGCCCGCCCCGTCGGGCCCCAGATGCGCAACGCAGGGCTCCCCCTCGAATCTCGCGGCAATCGCCTCCAGCATCGGTTGCAACCGGGTCCAGGAATGACCGGTGCCGCCCACCATCATCGAAGGGCCGTGGCGCGCGCCCTCCTCACCGCCCGACACGCCCATGCCGACGAAATGCAGCCCCTTGTCCTTCAGCGCAGCCGCGCGTCTGCGGGTGTCGTTGAAATCGGCATTTCCGCCGTCGATAATGGTATCGCCCGGGTCCAGCAGGGGTGCGATCTCGGCGATCATCACATCCATCGGAGCGCCCGACGGGATCATGAACAGGATCGACCGGGGAGTGGCGAGCGCCGCGACGAATTCGGCCAGTGCCGGGGTGCCGACAAGGCGGTCAGCCAGCGGCCCCGCTTCCACCAGGAACGGGTCGATCCATTCCGCCTCCCGGTTGGACACCGCAACGGTGAATCCGCTCTCTGCCAAATTCAATGCCAGAGCAGAACCCATTGTCCCCAAACCGAAAACACCTATATCTGCAGTGGCGGTCATGATTGCTCCCTCAATTGTTTGTCCGCAGAGTGGTCGCTGGACCCGCAAGGTGCAAGCCAACAGATTGGATTTGCCTTTCGGCGGGGAATAAGTTATCCACAGGCAGCTACAAGACGATGATATTAATAAGAAATTAACAGGCAAACCAGATGATACACGCCTTTCGCCTCGCCTGGACCGAGATGGTCCTTCCTATTCTGAAACGCCCCAAGCGTTTGCAGGTCGCGGCCCTGTGCTATCGCGACACACCGGAGGGCAAGCGCGTGCTGCTGATCACCAGCCGCGACACGGGCCGCTGGATCGTGCCCAAGGGCTGGCCGATCGACGGGCTGGACGGCCCCGGTGCCGCCCTGCAGGAAGCCTGGGAAGAAGCCGGCGTGCGCAAGGCCGAGATCGAAAGCGATCCGGTGGGATTTTACTATTATGCCAAGGGCATGACCGAAGGTCTGACCATCCCGGTCGAGGCGCAGGTCTACCTGACGCGGGTCAAGGAGCTGGGCGAGGATTATCCGGAGGCGGATGAGCGCAAGCGCGCCTGGTTCACCCCCGAACGGGCCGCCGAGCTGGTCGAGGAACCTGACCTGCAGGACATGCTGCGCGCCCTCTGAAGCCCCTGACGGCCCCCCGCGATCCCACAGCACACTTGCGCGCGAAGGCCCGCTGTGCCAACCGGTGGAACCCATAGATATGTCACCGGGGGAGACAACAGCTATGAGCAGCCGACCGAAGGGCAGCCAATGGAAGACGCTGGATACCGACCTTAATCGGATTTCGCAGGTCGAACAGGCCACGGCCTATGTGTCGCGGCCGCTGGTCGCCACCGGGATCGCGCTGGCCTTCATGGTGCTGGCCGGCGTGATGGCTTCCATATTCTTCGGTCAGACCCCGCAGAACTTCGTGGTGATCGCCGCCGCCGTCTTTGGCGCCTACATGGCGGTCAACATCGGGGCAAATGACGTTGCCAACAACATGGGTCCGGCGGTCGGGGCGAATGCCCTGACCATGGGCGGGGCCATCCTGATCGCGGCGCTGTGCGAAAGCGCTGGCGCCCTGCTGGCGGGGGGCGACGTGGTCTCCACCATTTCGAAAGGCATCATCGACCCCGCTTCCATCGCGGACACGCGTATCTTCATCTGGGCGATGATGGCGGCGCTCATTTCCTCTGCCCTCTGGGTCAATCTGGCCACCTGGGTCGGGGCGCCCGTCTCGACCACCCATTCGGTTGTGGGCGGGGTCATGGGGGCCGGGATCGCGGCGGCAGGGATGTCTGTGGTCAACTGGCCCTCCATGGGTCTGATCGCGGCAAGCTGGGTCATCTCGCCGGTGCTGGGTGGTGTCGTGGCGGCCAGCTTCCTGGCCTTCATCAAGGCGCGCATCCTGTACCAGGAGGACAAGATTGCCGCCTCGCGGACCTGGGTTCCTGTGCTGGTCGGGATCATGGCCGGTGTCTTTGCCACCTATCTCGCGCTCAAGGGTTTGAACAAGGTCGTCACCATCGGCATGTCCACTGCGTTGATCATCGGCGTGCTGGTGGGTCTGGCCACCTATGCCATTTCCGCACCGCGGATCCGGCGCAAGTCGGAAGGGATGGAGAACCGCAACAAATCCGTCAAACTGCTCTTTGGCCTGCCGCTGGTCTTTTCGGCGGCGCTGCTCAGCTTTGCCCATGGCGCCAATGACGTGGCCAATGCGGTCGGGCCCCTGGCGGCCATCGTGCATGCCAGTGAATTCGGCGGCTTCGAAGCCAAGGTCAGCATCCCGCATTGGGTCATGGTGATCGGCGCCTTCGGAATCTCTTTCGGGTTGTTCCTGTTCGGGCCCAAACTGATCCGCATGGTCGGCAGCCAGATCACCAAACTGAACCCGATGCGCGCCTATTGCGTCGCGCTCTCTGCCGCCATTACGGTGATCATCGCCTCCTGGCTGGGTCTGCCGGTCAGTTCGACACATATCGCCGTCGGCGGCGTCTTCGGTGTCGGGTTCTACCGCGAATGGCATATGGAGCGCCGGTTGCGCCGACCGGATGTCACCGTCGGCACCGTCAAAAGGATCGCGCCAGAGGAACGCCGCCGCCGCAAGCTGGTGCGCCGGTCGCATTTCATGACCATCGTCGCGGCCTGGGTGATCACCGTACCGGCGGCGGCTACGATCTCGGCGCTGGTTTTCCTGGTATTGAACTTCGTGACGAACTGACTGCCGCCCGGGATCAGGCCTGTTGATCCAGGGGCCGCGCAGCGGTGCGTTTCAACTCGGCCCGCAATGCGGCGGCGGGCAGGTTGGGCAGGCCCTGACCTGCGATTTCAGCCGTCTCGATCAGTTCGGCCACCAATCGTGCAACCGGTGTCCTGCGCCCCAGTTCCGCGCCCATGCGGATAAGCTCGCCCTGCAGCGCGTCGATCTCTGTCGGGCGATGCGCCATCAGGTCATAGGACATGGAGGCGCGGGCCTGATCGTCGATCGTCAGCATCTGTGCGGCCACCCGCGTAAAAAGCGGCGTGGGCAACCGAAAGATCCAGGGGACGGCACCGACGGTAACCGGCGTTGTCGAGGCAGGCGAAATCCCCTTGGCGCGCAGCACCGCCAGCGCCTCGGCCCATTGATCGGCCATCAGCCGCCGCCAGCCCCTGTCGTGCAGCTGCGCCTTCAGCGGCAGGCCGCTGAGCGCATTCAGCGCATTGTTGAGATTGATCAGGAACTTGCCCCATTGCACGGCGTCGATGTCGCGGCTTTCCACGACCCGCAGGTAAGGTACGCTGAGCAAGGCACTCAGATCGTCCGGCCCGGCCCCGATGACGATATCGCCGCTGGTCGCGCGGTGATAACCGCCCTGCCCCATCGGCACCACGTTGAAGGGCACCATCCCCCCGCGCAGGTCGCGGCCCGGCAGGAGGCGCTGCAGCGTCAGGACATTGGTCACCCCGTTCTGAAGGCTCACCACCGGGCATTTCGCGGGCGCATGCCGGTCGATCAGCCGCGCGATCTGCGCGGTGCTGCCCGATTTGACCGTCACAAGGATCAGATCGGCATCGGCCAGGCAGGCAGGGTCTTCCGACAGGGTCATCCTGTCACCGCTGACCTTTTGCGCCATGCCGTCGAAATCCGTCAGGGTCAGCCCGTGGGTATGTATCTCCGCCGCGACCCTTGGCCGGAGCAGCAAGGTCACCTGTGCCCCTGCCGCCGCCAGCACCCCACCTACGAAACAGCCGATGGCACCCGCACCGGCTATGACGATATTGGGGTCTGCGCGCATTGCGGTCCTATCGGCCCAGACAGTGGCGCATGATGGCCTTTTGCGCGTGCAGGCGGTTTTCGGCCTCGTCGAAGATCACCGAATGCGGCCCGTCCATGACGGCGCTGGTCGCTTCATCCTCGCGGTGGGCGGGCAGGCAATGCATGAACAGGGCATCCTCCTTGGCCCGCGCCATCAGCGCCTCGTTCACCTGATAGCCGCGCAACTGGTTGTGGCGGCGCTCGCGGGCCGATTGCGGGTCATGCATGCTGACCCAGGTGTCCGTCACCACAAGGTCCGCGCCCTCGACCGCCTTGTTGGGATCGCGTTCCACCGTATAGAGCCCCGCAAGCGCCGGTTCCGGGTCAAGTGGCGGCGGGCCGGTGAAGACCAGATCAAAGTCGAACTGCTTGGCCGCATGGGCAAAGCTGGCAAAGACATTGTTGCCATCGCCCGACCAGACAACGCGCTTGCCCTTGATCGGGCCGTTGTGTTCCTCGAAGGTCATGATATCGGCCATGATCTGACAGGGATGGCTGCGGTTGGTCAGCCCGTTGATCACCGGCACGCTGGCGTATTCGGCCATGTCCAGCAGGGTCTGTTCCTCGAAGGTACGGATCATGATCAGATCCACATAGCGCGACAACACGCGGGCGGTGTCCGCGATGGTTTCGCCATGGCCCAGCTGCATGTCGGCCCCCGAGAGCACCATGGTCTGCCCGCCCATCTGGCGGACCCCAACATCAAAGGACACGCGGGTCCGGGTGGAGGGTTTTTCAAAGATCAGGGCCACCATGTGGTCCTTGAGCGGCAATGCGTCGTCCGGCGCGCCCTTGGGCCGCCCGTTGCGGGATTGTTTCATCGCGGCGGCATTGTCGATGATCTGCCGCAAATCGGCGGAATCGGTTGTGTTGATGTCGAGAAAGTGTGTCATGTCAGTCTCTTACTTGGCGACCGCACGCCCGTGGCGGGCGGAGTCGCAGGGATATTTATGGGCCAAAAAGAAATCAGGACGCGGCAAGCGCGCCAGCGGCCCGATCAAGGCGGCTGACCGCTTCGGCGATCTCTTCGTCGGTGATGTTCAGCGGCGGCAGCAGGCGTACCACGTTATCGGCGGCAGGCACGGTTATCACCTCGACACCGTAACCGGCGGCCACCAGATCGGCGGGGGCGACCTTGCATTTCAGACCCAGCATCAGGCCCGATCCGCGCACCTCTTCCAGCACATCCGGGTGGCTGGCCACCAGCCCCTCCAGCTTTTGCCGCAGCAGCCCCGCCTTGCGGTTCACCTCTGCCAGAAAATCCGGGTCGGCGACGATGTCCATCACCGCGCAGCCCACGGCACAGCCCAGCGGGTTGCCGCCATAGGTGGAGCCATGGGTGCCTGCTGTCATGCCGCTGGCCGCCTCCTCGGTCGCCAGCACGGCGCCCAGGGGGAAGCCGCCGCCGATGCCCTTGGCCACCATCATGATGTCGGGGGTCACGCCCGCCCATTCATGGGCAAAAAGCTTGCCCGTCCGGCCCACGCCGCATTGCACCTCGTCCAGGATCATCAGGATGCCCTTTTCGTCGCAGAGGTCACGCAGCCCCTTGAGACAGGCATCGGGTAGCGGGCGAATGCCGCCTTCGCCCTGCACCGGCTCGACCAGCACGGCGCAGGTCGTGTCGGTGATCGCGGCGTTCAATGCCTCGTGGTCGCCAAAGGCAAGATGGACAAAGCCGGGCAGCAGAGGGCCGAAACCCTTGGTCATCTTCTCTGACCCGGCGGCGGCAATCCCGGCAGAGGACCGGCCATGGAACGAGCCGTCGAAGGTGATGATCTCGACCCGCTCGGGCTGACCTTTGTCATGGAAATACTTGCGCGCCATCTTCACCGCCAGTTCGCAGGCCTCTGTGCCCGAGTTGGTGAAAAAGACGGTATCGGCAAAGGTATGTTCGACCAGCTTGTCCGCCAGCGCCTGCTGCTGCGGGATCTGGTAGAGGTTCGAGGTGTGCCAGAGCGCGCCCGCCTGGTCCGTCAGCGCCCTGGTCAGGGCCGGGTGTGCGTGGCCCAGCGCGTTCACGGCAATGCCTGCGCCAAGGTCCAGAAAACGTCGTCCGTCCGCCTCGATCAGCCAGGTGCCTTCGCCCTTCACAAAGCTGAGGGGCGCACGGGTATAGGTCGGCAGGACAGAAGAGATCATCTGAAGTTTCCTTGGATAGGGCCGCGAAAAGCCCAAATGGGCATGGGCGGCGTGCTGGGTCAAGAGATTTGGGGAGGTGCAATGCACCATGGATCAGACCTGCGGTCGGCAGGTCACGCTGGGCTGTTTCAGCCGCGGCGTCGTCGGGACGGGATGTGTCGCATCGTGATCATGGTGCATTCATTACGCCGCATTTCGCCTTTTGCCCAGCCCGAAAATGACGCCTTGTCTCTGCACATTGTTGCGGCCATACCGGCCGCATGTATCAGGCCAGGGTCCAGAACAATGCGCTTGCTGTCGGCTTGATCGGGGTGGCGACGGCCTTCATCGCGGCGACGACCCTGATGGCCAAGGCCCTGGGCGGTGACACCTTCGGCGCCCCCCTGCCAGCGCTGCAGATCAGCCATGGCCGTTTCCTCTTTGCCTTTGTGGTGATCGGCAGTGCCACGCTGATCCTGCGCCCCGCCCTGGAGCGGCCCCACTGGGGCCTGCACATCGCCCGGACCGCCTGTGGCTGGGGCGGGATCACGTTGATGTTTGCCTCTGTCGCCTTCATCCCGCTGGCAGATGCCACCGCGATCTCCTTTCTCAACCCGGTGTTCGCGATGATGCTGGCGATCCCCCTGCTGGGCGAGAAGGTCGGGCGCATCCGGTGGTCCGCCGCGGCCATGGCGATGGCCGGTGCGGCCGTGCTGCTGCGGCCCACGCCTGACAGTTTTCAGCCCGCCGCGCTGCTGGCATTGGGGGCGGCAATGGTCATGGGGATGGAACTGATCTTTATCAAGAAGCTGGCCCGGCGCGAGAACCCGTTCCAGATCCTGCTGGTCAACAACTTCATCGGCCTTGGCATCGCGACGCTGGCGGTGCTGCCGGTGTGGCAGCCACCTACAACGGCACAATGGGCCGTGCTGGCGGGCATCGGCGGTTGCATGGCACTGGCGCAGACCTGTTTCGTCAATGCCATGGCGCGCGCCGACGCCAGCTTTGTCGCGCCTTTCAGCTATGCCACGCTGATCTTTGCCACCCTCTATGACATCGCGTTTTTCGGGGTCATCCCGGATGCGGTTTCGCTTCTGGGCGCTGCCATCATCATCGCCGGTGCCGTCCTGCTGGCCCTGCGCGAGGCGCGGCTGAAACCGGAGCCGCCCCGGCCCACAACCGCGGTGTGACGCATCGTCCCTTGCACCCGGCAGTGGAGTGATTAGAATAGGGGCCTGACTTTGACAAAGCGGCCACTCAAAAAGGGCCGCTTTTTAACTGGGGAAACCTGCGATGTCCTGGACCGATGAGCGTGTTGAGACGCTGAAAAAGATGTGGGGCGAAGGCCAGTCCGCGAGCCAGATCGCCAAGGAGCTTGGCGGCGTGACGCGCAATGCCGTGATCGGCAAGGTGCATCGTCTGGGCCTGTCGAACCGCGCCACGTCCGGGGCCGCTGCGGCCAAACCGGAAACCAAGCCGAAACCGGAAGCCAAGCCCAAGGCGCCGCCGAAGCCCGAAAAGCCCGAGATGAGGACCGAAGCGGCAGCACCGCCCAGGTCGAACCTGCCCGCCCGCAAGCAGATCATTCCCGCAGGCCAGCCGCTGCCCCCACAGCCCTCGGCCAACGAGATCAGCCCGGAAGCGCTGGCAAAGGTCAACGAGGTCGAGAAGAAGGCCAAGAAGATCGGCCTGATGGACCTGACCGAGCGAACCTGCAAATGGCCCGTCGGCGACCCCGCGACCGAAGATTTCTGGTTCTGCGGGCTGCCCGTCAAACAGGGCAAGCCCTATTGCGAAGCCCACGTCGGGGTGGCCTTTCAGCCGATGTCGGCACGGCGCGACCGCCGCCGCTAAGCCGGACTTCCTGCAAAAATCTCGCCAGGTGCCGTCAGGCATTCAGTCATCAGAAGTGAGAAGCTGGTGGGCTCCCAGAGGGGAGCCCAATACATTGTTAATAAATGCTTTTATTTGGTTAACACCGCGCGTGCCGGGCGAGAGAGTCCCTTGCCGAAGCGTTTCTGGATATGCATGGTCCAGTTGTTCGCTGCCGCTCCCCTCGGTCGAACGCGCAAAGTGATCTGCGATGTTTCAGGTTTGTCCCGAAACGCTGTAGCGCTGGTCTGTCCTGCAACAAAGCCAACGCGCACGTGAGTTGCGCCCCGCCGCGCCGCGTGGTTGATAATCCTGTCACCCTGCTGGAAAGGCCCCGCCATGCCCGATACGATCCGCGCCGCCGATGCGCTTGCCCGTCGCCTTTATGCCGCAGGGTGCCGTACCGCCTTTGGCATGCCGGGGGGCGAGGTGCTGACACTCATTGATGCGCTGGAAAAGGCCGGGATCAGGTTCATTCTGGCCAAGCACGAGAACGCCGCCGGTTTCATGGCCGAGGGGGTTCACCACCGCGACCTTGCCCCGGCGATCCTGGTCGGCACCATCGGGCCCGGCACGTTGAACGGCGTCAATACGGTCGCCAATGCCCTGCAGGATCAGGTGCCGCTGATCGTGCTGTCGGGCTGCATGGATGCGGATGAGGCACAAAGCTATACCCATCAGGTGCTGGATCAGGCTGCGGTTTTCAAACCGCTGACCAAAGCCCAGTACACCCTGAACGCCGGGGCCGCGCATCTGATCGCGGACAAGGCTGTCGCCATCGCCACCGAGGGGCGTCATGGCCCCGTTCATATCGACGTCCCGATTTCCGTGGCAGAAGCCCAGGTGCCGGCCGTGCCCCCTGCCCCACGCGCGCCTGCCGCTGCCCGCGCGCCGCATGGGGCTGACCTGGCCACCGCACGGGACTGGCTGGCGCAGGCGCGCCGCCCGGTGATGATCGTCGGTGTCGATGCCTTGAACGAAGGGGCGCAGAGCGCCGTTCAGCAATTCGCCGAAGACCACCATGTGCCGGTCATCACCACCTACAAGGCCAAGGGGATCCTGCCCGAGGATCATGCGCTGTCGCTGGGCGGTGCGGGCCTGTCCCCCCTTGCGGACCAGCACATTCTGCCCTTTGTGCAGGCGGCCGACCTGGTGCTTTGCGTCGGCTATGACCCGATCGAGATGCGCCCCGGCTGGCGCAATGTCTGGGACCCCCGGCAAAAGCGGGTCATCGACATCAGCGCCGTGCCAAACCACCATTACATGCATCAGGGGACGCTGAATTTCGTCACCGATTGCGCGCCGACACTTGCCGCCCTCTCCGAGGGGCTGGCCACAGATGAAACCTGGCCGGAGGGAGAGATCTACCAGCTCAAGACCGCACTGGCATCGGCCTTTCGCCGGGACGAGGACTGGGGCCCTGCCGCGATCATCGACAGCTGCCGGAAAATCTTGCCACGCGACACGATTGCCAGCGCAGACAGCGGCGCACACCGCATCCTGCTGAGCCAGATGTGGGAATGTTATGCACCCCGCGACCTGATGCAATCTTCCGCGCTTTGCACCATGGGCTGTGCCCTGCCGCTGGCCATCGGGGCAAAGCTGGCCGCGCCCGACCGGCCTGTCGTCTCCTTCTCCGGGGATGCCGGTTTCCTGATGGCGGTTGGCGAGCTGGCCACCGCCGCGGAACTCGATCTTGCGCCGATCTTCGTGGTCTTTGTCGATGCTTCGCTTGCGCTGATCGAAAAGAAGCAGCGTGAGCGGCAACTGGCGAACTTTGGCGTCGATTTCGCACAGCACAACTTTGCCGCGATGGGCGTTGCCTTTGGCGGCGTCGGGGTCACGGTGCGTGACCGCGCAGGATTGGAAGCGGCGCTGACGGAGGCTTTGCGCGCGGAAAAATTCACTGTCATCGCCGCGCTGATCGACAGAGGAGCCTATGATGGCCGTATCTAAGGGCGCATTGGACGGGGTCTTTGTTCTTGACCTCAGCCGGATATTGGCCGGGCCGACCTGCACCCAATTGCTGGGGGATCTCGGCGCGACGGTGATCAAGGTGGAAAACCCCAAGTCCGGCGGGGACGATACCCGTGGCTGGGGGCCGCATTATGCCCGCGACACCGAGGGCAAGCCGACCGACCTGTCGGCCTATTTCATGGCAGCGAACCGCAACAAACGCTCTGTCGCCGTGGATATCGCGACACCGGAAGGACAGGCGCTGCTGCGAAAACTCGCATCGCGCGCCGATGTGCTGGTGGAAAACTTCAAACCCGGCGGGCTTGCCAAATACGGTCTGGATCATGCGACGCTTCTCGCCGCGCATCCCGGCCTTGTCTATTGTTCCATCTCGGGCTTCGGCCAGACCGGACCGAACAGCGCCCAGCCGGGCTATGACCTGATGGCACAGGGCTATGGCGGGATCATGTCGATCACCGGCGCACCGGACGGCCCGCCGATGAAAGTGGGCGTGGGCATCGCCGACGTGATGTGCGGAATGTATGCGACCATCGGCATCCTCGCCGCCCTGCGCCACCGCGACGCCACCGGCGAGGGCCAGCATATCGACCTGTCGCTGGTGGACAGCGCCATGGCCTGGCTTGTGAACGAGGGCACCAATTACCTGACCTCGGGCCAATTGCCCGAAAGGCGCGGCAATGCGCATCCCAACATCGTGCCCTATGACGCCTTTGAATGCGCCGATGGTCACATCCTGCTGGCGATCGGCAATGATGCGCAATTCGCCCGGTTCTGTGATGCCACCGGCATCCCGCAGGAGCCGCGATTTGCCACCAACCTGAACCGGATCGGAAACCGCACCGATCTGATGGCGGTGATGGGCCCGGTTCTGCGCAGATTTACCAAGGCCGACCTGCTGGCACGTCTGCACGCGGTGGGCGTGCCCTGCGGCCCGATCAACACGATTGCGCAGGCGCTGCAATCGCCCCAGGCCATGGCGCGGGGCGCTGTTGTCGCCATGCCGCGCGATGATGTCGATGGCGGCATGCTGCGGCTTCTGGCCAATCCGCTGAACATGTCGGCGACGCCCGTGCGCTATGACCGCCCGCCGCCCCGGTTCGGACAGGACACCGATGAAGTGATTGCTGAACTGGGCATCGATTCGTTGCAAAAATAGGCACAACGCCTTGCAACCTACCGATTTTGCGCAAGAACCCGCTCAGCCCGGAGCAGGTTTCGGCGGGTTTTGTCACAATCGCTCACGAAACCGGATAGGCCCTTCACGTTGGCGTGTGACACAGCCATGTGCGGTCCGGGGCTGCCTCTTTGACAGTATGGTACCGGCACCCGAATGCTGCCCGGAAGGCCATCTTGATGACGAACGATATCTGCAATGCGCCCGTCGCACTGACACGCCCGGCTGCGCTGCAAAGCTGGAATGCGATGATCCCTGCGTTTCTGGCGCACAAGCCCGAGACGCCGCAACACCTTGGCGATACGCTCGCCGCCGCACCCGACTTTGCCATGGGACATGCTGCCCGTGGCCTGTTCTCGTTGATGATGGGCCGGGCCGAACTGTGGCAAGTGGCCGAGGATGCCCGCACCGCTGCCCATGAGGCTGCCCGGAACACGCAGATCAGCCCCCGCGAAAAGGGCTGGCTCGACGCGCTGGATCACTGGCTGGCAGACAGCCCCACGGGCGCCATCGCGGCCCTTGAAGGTATCCTTGATCACTGGCCGCAGGACACGCTGAGCGCCAAGGCAAGCCATGGCATCCGCTTTATCCTTGGGGATGCGTCAGGCATGCGCAGATCGGTGGAACGGGTGCTGCCCGCCCATGCCGCCGACCATCCGCTGCGTGGTTACCTGCTGGGCTGTCATGCCTTCACGCTTGAGGAAACAGGCGATTACGCGGCGGCGGAACGGGCGGGCCGCGAAGGGTTAGCCCTGGCCCCCGACGATGCCTGGGGTCTGCACGCCATTGCCCATGTCCACGACATGCGCAACGAGGCGGATGCCGGGATTGCCCTGATCGAGGATTTCCGCAGCGCCTGGGAAGGCAGCAACAACTTTCGCTATCACGTCTGGTGGCACAAGGCGCTGCTGCATCTGCACCGGGGAGAGCTGGATGTGGCGCTGGCGCTTTATGACAGCCAGATTCGTGCCGACAAGACGGACGACTACCGCGACATCGCCAATGCCACCTCGCTGCTGATGCGGCTTGAGCTGGACGGGGTCGATGTCGGACAGCGCTGGGACGAGCTGGGCGCCCTGGCCCAGAATCGCATCGACGACGGCTGCATCGTCTTTGCCGACCTGCATTATCAGCTTGCGCTGGCCGGTGCCGGCAAGGGCTGGGCGGTGCAGGACATGGCCGACCGCTTTGCCCGCGATGCCCGCCAGAGCGGCGATATGGCCGCGCGGGTCGCCGACCCTGGCCTCTGCGCGCTGGCCGGTCTCACCGCCTTTGCCGAAGGCCGCTATGGCCATGCGTTTGAAAACCTGAGCGCCGCCCGGCCGAAAATGCAGAGCATCGGCGGAAGTCACGCGCAACGTGATGTTTTTGAACGAATGACCATTGACGCAGGCCTGCGCGCGGGCCATTTCCACGCGACAGAACAGATCCTTCTGGACCGGCTGGCATTGCGTGACGGTCATGCGGACCGCTTTGCCGAAAGCCGGTTTGACCAACTGTCACGCATGCGACGAATTCCCGCTCAATAGCTTCGAGAACCCTCAACTAAATGACAATCGCCGACTCCACCCAAGTGCCCTCTCGCCCTGTCACCGCCCTGGGAGCGCAGGCACCTGCCCGCGTCCGTGATCTGCGGCTGGATTTCTTTCGCGGCCTTGCGATGTTCATCATCCTGTTCGCGCATACGCCCGGCAACCTGCTATCTCTCTGGATCCCGGCGCGCTGGGGCTTTTCGGATGCGACCGAGATTTTCGTGTTCTGTTCGGGCATGGCCTCTGCCATCGCCTTTGGCGGGGCCTTTGCCCGCGTCGGCTGGTTTCTGGGCACGGCGCGCGTGCTGTTCCGGGTCTGGCAGGTCTACTGGGCCCATGTCGGGCTGTTCTTTGCCACCCTGGCGATGACTGTCTACCTGACCGACCTCGATATCACCGGACAGAACTACTGGGGCCAGCTGAACCTCTGGCCGGTCTTCGTGGAAAGCGACAAGTGGGAGAACTCGAACATCCTGCTGTCCTTCATGACGCTGCGCTACGTCCCGAACTATTTCGACGTCCTGCCGATGTACATGATCGTGCTGCTTCTGATGCCGCTGGTCATGGCGCTGGCACAGGTCGACAAACGTCTGGTCGCGGCCTTTGTCATCGGCATCTGGCTGCTGGCACAGGACGCCCTGCTGCAGGCCCTGGGGCTGGGAGCCTGGCACCTTGAATTCCCGGCAGAGCCATGGTCGGACCGGGGCTGGTTCTTCAACCCCTTCGGCTGGCAGCTGATCTTCTTCACCGGCTTTGCATTCATGCGGGGCTGGCTGCCCAAACCTCCGGTCACGCCGCTTCTGTTTGGCCTGGCGGCTTTTATCGTGATCGCCAACATCCCGTTGTCCAACATCGGTGTGAGGGAGCTGGAACTGGGCTGGGCCGCCGACTGGCGCAAGGCCAATGCGGCCCTCTTTGACAAGACGGATTTTGCCATCCTGCGCTACGTTCACTTTCTTAGCCTTGCCTATATCTGCTGGGTGCTGGCGGGGGACCAGGGCAAAAACCTTCTGGCACGCGGCACGGGTACTGCGGCACGCCTGCGCGAGGGTCTGTTGACCGTGATCCTCAAGGTCGGCCAGCAAAGCCTTGCCGTGTTTGTCTTCAGCATGTTCACCGCGCGCGTCCTGGGCTTTGTCATGGATGTGATCGGGCGCGGTGTCTTCATCACCCTGGCCGTGAACCTGGTCGGCTGCGCCCTGCTGGTCGCAGTGGCCTATGGGGCAGGCTGGTTCAAATCCCAACCCTGGCGTCAGAAGAGGGCCACATCATGATCCGCCGCGACGTACTGAAAGCTATTGCCGCCCTGGCCGCCCTGCCCGCGACAGCCTGGGCCGAGGACAACAGGCTTGCCCTGAAAGAGACGGCTGCACCCTTTGGCCCCGATACGGTCACCAACCGCGCGCGCATTCTGGCCAGCAAGCCTTATGCCCCGCGCCCGATGATTCCCGAAGCCTGGCGCAAGCTGACCTATGACCAGTACCGGCAGATCTGGTTCGACGGGCGCAACGCCCTGTGGGAAGGCACCGACGTGCCACAGCAGGTCGATGTGTTCCCGCCCGGCCTCTATTTCCCGCAGGCCGTGGCGATGCATGTCGTGGCAGAGGGAGAGGCAAGGCCCATCGCCTTTGACATGGGGGTCTTTGACACGACCGACCAGTTCCCCGATCTTCCCGTCGATGACACCCTGGGCTATTCCGGCCTCCGCTTGCGGGCAGAGCTGGAAAAGCAGGGCATCTTTCAGGAATACGCCGTGTTCCAGGGGGCCAGCTATTTCAGGGGCATCGGAACGGGCGAAACCTATGGCCTCTCTGCACGGGGCCTTGCGCTGAAAACCGGCGATCCGGCAGGCGAGGAATTTCCCGATTTCACCGCCTTCTGGCTGGAACGTCCCGCGGCCGACAGCAACAGCCTGGTGCTGCATGCCCTGTTGGACAGCCCCTCCTGTACCGGTGCCTACCGGTTCGAGATCACCCATGGTCCCGTTCTTCAGATGAAGGTCCGCGCAACCCTTTTCGCCCGCGAAGAGCTGACCCATCTGGGCATCGCGCCGCTGACCTCGATGTTCCTGTTCGACGACACGATGCGGCAGCGGTTCTCGGATTTCCGCCCGGCGGTGCACGACAGCGACGGCCTGCTGATGCACAACGGCATCGGCGAAGTCATCTGGCGCCCGCTTTCCAACCCGCTGAACCTGCAGATCAGCAGCTTCGTGGACAACAATCCGCGCGGCTTTGGTCTGTTGCAGCGCAAGCGGCAGTTCTCGGACTTCAACGATCTGGAGGCGCTTTATCACAACCGGCCCGCCGTCTGGATCACACCCGGTGAAGACTGGGGCAAGGGCGCCGTGACCCTGGTCGAGATCCCGGCCGATCTTGAGATCTACGACAATATCGTCTGCTACTGGCGGCCCGCCACCCCGCTACCCGCCGGGGCGGAACACAAGATGAGCTATACCATGCACTGGGGGGCCGACCCCGTGGCGGTCACTGCGGATGTGCCGGTCAAGGTCCTGAACACGGCCATCGGTGGCAGGATGGAGGGCGGTCAGGTCGTGGTGATCGACTTTGCCCCCGGTCCCGAAGTGCCCGAAGACCTGTCGGAGATCGAAGTTGTCATTCGCGGTAGCGAAGTTCCGCTTACACTGGGGATCCTGCAACGCAACCCCGAAACCAACGGCCCGCGTCTGGCGTTTACGTTCCAACCCGAAGATGCAGCCTTCGCGGAATTCCGCGCGCAACTGCGACTCGCGGGGGAACCGTTAAGCGAAGTCTGGTTATACCGTTGGACTAGAACATGATTGAACATCCGCCGACTGACGACACCATGCCAAGCCGGGCACCGCTTGCCATGCAGATACAGGATTTTTCACGCCCGCCCGTCCGCCGCGCGACGACGGTCCAGCCCCGTTCGCTCGGCTGGCGCCTGGCGGTGTTCGGCCCGGCACTGATCGGGACCGGCCTGCTGATGTACGGGCTTTACGGCTGGCTGGCCGGTGCCGGGATGACCTGGCTCGAATGGGCCCTGCTCAGCATGATCGGGGCGACCTTTGTCTGGGTGACGCTCTCGGTCAGCACCGTGGGCGTGGCGATTGCCGGATTGCTCGCGCGGCAACGCGCCGACGAACGTGCGCCGGATGCGGTGCGTTCCCTCGACGTGGCCCTTCTGGTGCCCGTGTACAACGAGGTGCCATGGGACGTTTTTGGCAACGCCACCGCCATGCTGGCCGATCTGCACCGCCGCGCCGGGCCACACCGCTACACGCTTTTCATCCTGTCCGACACGCGGGACGAGGCGATTGTCGCGCAGGAAGAGCGCGCCTTTGCCCAGCTGCGGGCCGAAGCGCCCGCGGGCATGAACGTATATTACCGCCGCCGCGCCACGAACACGGACAAGAAAGTCGGCAACCTGGTTGACTGGATCACCGGCTGGGGCGCCGCCTATGAAGGCATGGTGGTGCTGGATGCCGACAGCCTGATGACCGGCCGGGCCATCGACAGGCTTGCCAGCGAACTTTCCGCAGACCCCGACGCGGGGCTGATCCAGACCTTCCCGATGCTGATCGGGGCCAATACATTGTTCGCCCGCATCCAGCAGTTCTCCAACATCGCCTATGGCTGGCTGCTGGCCGAGGGGCTGGCCCTGTGGGCGCGCAACGAAGGCAATTACTGGGGTCATAACGCGATCATCCGCACCCGAGCCTTTGCCGAAAGCGCCGGGCTGCCCTACCTCACGTCGGGCGGACGCAACGACCTGATCCTCAGCCATGATTTTGTCGAGGCGGGCCTGCTGCGCCGCGCGGGCTGGCGGGTGCGCTTCCTGCCCCGCGTCACCGGCAGTTTCGAGGAAACCCCCGGCACGCTGATCGACTATGTGGTGCGCGACCGGCGCTGGTGCCGGGGCAACCTGCAGCACCTGCGCCTGCTGGGCACGGCGGGGCTGCACCCGGTGTCTCGGTTCCACCTGTTTCACGGGGCGGTCGCCTATCTGCTGTCACCGGCATGGTTTGTCCTGCTGGTGATCTGGTCCCTGCTGGGCAAGGACGCGGATACGAATGTGGTGCGCTATTTCAATCAGGCGAACCCGTTCTTCCCCGACTGGCCCCCGGCAATGAGCCATATCGACAGCGCGGTTTTTCTGGTGATCATGTACGCGATGCTTCTGACCCCCAAGGTGGCGGGCGCGGGCATCATCGCCTTTACCCCCAGGGCCGTCGCGGTTTTCGGTGGCAAGGGTGCCTTTCTGGGGTCCTTCCTGGTGGAGGTGGCCCTTTCGGTGGCCTATGCCCCGATCCTGATGATCCAGCAGACCAAGGCGGTTCTGAATGCCGCATTGACCCGCAGCGAGCCCTGGGCCCCGCAGCAGCGCGGTGCAAAAGGTTATCCGCTGCGCACGCTGATCGGCTTTCACTGGCTGGAAACCCTGCTGGGCCTGCTGTTGCTGTCCGGGCTTGTGGCGGGGCTCATCTCGCTCTGGCTGGTGCCGATCGTCTTCAGCCTTGTCATGGCAGTGCCCCTCTCTGCCCTGTCGAGCGTGAACCTCGCGGGTGTGACACGCCGGGGCTTTCGGATGGACAGCCCCAATACCCTGCGCGAACCGGCCATCGTTGCGCAGGCGCGGCGCGCGCGGACACAGATCAAGTCCCGGCTGCTGGCAATCGAGAAGGTCGCGGCGGAATAGCCGCGCGCCCTGCCCTCCGGCGCGCGGTCATTGCATGACCGGCAATCCGCGCGCCAGCCACCCCGGCCCCGCGCCGGAACCCAGCATGCCTTCGGGCACATCCAGAATTGCGGTGAATCCGGCCCGGGACAGCCGTTTGCCAAGCCGCGCGGAGCGGACCCCACGGGCGCAGATCAATGCAACGGGCCGCGCCCTGTCGCCACCAGCCTCCGCCAGAAGCGCCTCGGCAAAGTCATCCCGCCGCAGATCAAGCGGGACCGCGCGCAGCGGAATTCCCGTGGCCTGCCATTCATCCGGCCGTCGGATATCCACCAACAGAAGCTCGCCCAGCTGCGCCCGCGCCAAAGCCTCCGGCGCGCTCAGCGCATCCTCACCGATCTCGGCGCCGATGTTATACCAGCGCGCCGCAAATACGCCGGTGGCCACGACCGCAAGCGCCCCCAGCACGAAACCCCGCCGCATCATGTGCGACGGGGTTCGGGAAGGTTCGGCGCGAGGTTTCAGTTGACCGGTGCCGAAGAGGTGAACTTCGGTATCGTGCTGGTCGACCGCTCCTTGGGTTCGATGGAGACCCAGTTGCTCTCAGCCAGGTTGATGTTGCCGGGAATGTCTTCCTCCCAGAAACCCACCACGTTCTTGGTGATGTTCAGGTAGAGCTTGCCATCAACAATGCGCCACAGGTTCGGATTGCCCGGCACCTTGCCGCCCTTGGCGACCCCATAGGCGCAATGTCCGTCATATTGCGGCGCATATTTCGCCGGGTCGGCCAGAAAGGCTTCGCGGTTTTCTTCCGAGGAGAATGCGAAGGTCGCGCCGTTATACTCTGCGGTGATGGCCGCCTTGCCGGGCACGGCTGCCGGCTGTGGCTGGCCCGGATCGGACTGGGGCAGATCGAAATAGGCGACCACATCGTAACCCGACGCGGCAAAGCCTGTTTCATCAATATATTGATCCCCCGCAAAGGCCTGTGTGGCAAGGGTCAGCGCCGTGGCGGCTGCGGCAAGGGTCAGCGTAAATCTGGTCATCCTTCATATACTCCGTGAACGTTGCGTTGCACCAAGGCTACGCATGCGCCCGCGCAATCGCATCCCACAAACCCGTGACCTCGCAGCCCCGTGAGGCAATCTATCATGCCCCGTGATCAAACTGCCCGATTATTTCAGGATCGGCGGCTTTGCCGGGTCCGACCCCGGCGACAAACGCGGGGTTTGTTGCAGGGCCTCCCCCTGCGGCAGATCGAACCGCAAACCGACCTTCGCCAGTTTTGCCACCACCGGATCGGAAGGCGCGAAGAAACCTACATCCATCGCGCCCGCCTCGATCCCGGAAAAGGTCAGCGCCTCGGAGGCCGCGCGCACCAGCGCATCCTGCGCACGCGGGATCGCCCCGACAAAGGCCAGCAGATGCCCGCGCCCGCCCCCCGCATATGAGACCCCCACAAGGAAAGCCCCCGCTGCCATCGCCGTTGCCGTTGCCAGTTTGGCGTCGATCGCGGCAATCAGGGTTTCGGGCAGCCCCTTTGGCGGCAGGACCTGTTCGATGCGGGCCTCGACCTCACCCGGCGCATGGGCCAGCGTGTCACGCAGCCAGTCCAGCGCCTCTGCGGGCAACAGGATTTCAGACGGGGCCACCCCGACATTCACCGCCATGCCCAGCGGCTGCCCTTCCAGCATCCCCGCGATGGCGCGCCCCGACAGCGCGACATAGGGCGCGGGCTCCCCCACATAGGCGCCCAGCCGTGCGGCCCGGTCAAAGACCAGCACATAGGTGTCATCCAGCAGGACCGGGCTGATCTGATCCCCCTCCGGCTCCGCCTCAAGCAGCAGGTACAGCTCCACATCCGCGATCCGCTCGAAGAACCGCAACCGGGCAGTGTCGTCATCCTGTGCCGCGGTCATGGCAGCATGGGCGGTGTCCAGCGGGGTCGGGTCAGTCATTCAGCACCTCTGCGACGGCGGCACGCAGCCGGGGCAGAACCTCGGCCTCGAACCACGGGTTTTTCTTCAACCACCCGGTATTGCGCCAGGACGGGTGAGGCAAGGCAAAGACGCCCGGCGGATGGTTGCGCCAATCGGCTACCGCCTGCCTCACTGTCCTGAATCCAGGCAGATGATAGCGCATCGCATGGCCGCCGATCAGCACCGTCAGGCGGATGTCCGGCACCACCTCCAGCGCCTTTGCCCGCCAGGTCCGGGCGCAGATGGGCGGCGGCGGCAGATCGCTGCCCTTGGCGTCATAGCCCGGGAAACAAAAGGCCATCGGAATTACCGCAACCTTGCTGAGGTCATAGAACTGCGCCTCATCCAGCCCCAGCCAGTCACGCAGACGATTGCCCGAAGCGTCCCAGAACGGCTTGCCCGCCTCATGCACGCGCAGCCCCGGCGCCTGACCGGCAATCAGGATGCGGGCACCGGGGGCAAACCACACCACCGGCCTGGGCGCATGCCCCGTGGCCGTCGCGGCAAACCGCGCCGCGCAGAGGCTGCATGCCCGCAAATCATCACGCATATCCGACATGACATCCAGATACACCATCGAACCGTTCTGCCAAACCCCGGTTTCATTGTTCTTCAAATACACTTCGCAACCGCAGCAAAGAACACTTCTAGAATTATCGAAATAAGACTTGCGCCACAAATTCATTTCTATATTTCTAGAAATATGAAACCCGAATCGCATATCGCCCCGCCCCTCACCCTGGCTGCGGCCAGCTTTGCCGCTCTCGGCTCAGAACAGCGCCTGTCCGTCCTGCGCAGCCTGGTCCGCGCAGGGCCAGAGGGGCTCAGCATCGGGGCGCTGGGGGATCGGACCGGCGTCACCGGCTCCACCCTCACCCACCACCTGAAACTGCTGGCCGCTGCCGGTCTGGTCAAACAGACACGGTCGGGCCGCTCCACCATCTGCGCCGCCGTCGCCTATGACGAGATCCAGGCGCTTGCGCATTTTCTGCTGACCGAATGCTGTGCCGATGCCTCGGCCCCCTGCAAGGACCACGACCATGGCTGACACCACCCAGACATCACAAACCCTGAGCGCCGCACTGCGCTGGCGTCCCGGCGCATGGGTCTTCACCCTCGCAATCCTTGTGGCACTGGCCCTCTTCGACCTGCCACAGCTTGTCCCCACCCTGGTGTTCGCGGGCAAGGCGCTGACGGGCACCGCCCCCTTCATCGCCTTCGCGGTCCTGGCCGTGGCCTATCTCAAGGCCAGCGGGGCCGAAACGCTTCTGGCCCGCGCCTTCGAGGGGAACCCGGCGCGGATGATCGTCATGGCAGCGCTTCTGGGCGGGCTGTCGCCCTTCTGCTCCTGCGAGGTCATCCCCTTCATCGCGGCCCTGCTGGCGGTCGGCGCGCCGCTGGGCGCAGTCATGGCCTTCTGGCTGGCCTCACCCCTGATGGACCCGGCGATGTTCGCCATCACCTCGGGCACGCTGGGCTGGGATTTCGCCATTGCCAAGACCCTGGCCGCCATCGGCATCGGCATGTTTGGCGGTTTCGGCGTCATGCTGGCCGCGAACACGCCGCTCTTTGCCGACCCGCTGCGCGAACGCCCGGCGGTGGGCGGTTGCTGCGGCGTCAAGAAACCCTTCTCCGGCCAGCCGGCCTGGCGCTTCTGGCAGGAGGGCGCACGCCGCGAAGTGTTCCGCGATACCGCCATGGACAACGCGCTGTTCCTGATCAAATGGCTGACCCTGGCCTATGTGGTCGAGGCGCTGATGCTGACCTATGTGCCCGCCGACTGGATCGCCGGCGTGCTGGGCGGCACCGGCCTGATGCCGATCCTGCTGGGCGCACTGGTGGGGGCACCGGCCTATCTGAACGGCTATGCCGCCGTGCCGCTGGTAGATGCGCTGCTGGCGCAGGGCATGACACAGGGGGCCGCGATGTCCTTTGTCATCGCGGGCGGGGTCAGCTGCATCCCGGCGGCCATTGCGGTCTGGGCGCTGGTCAAGCCGCGCGTCTTTGCCGCCTATATCGGCTTTGCCCTGATCGGCGCGATCATTGCCGGTCTGCTCTGGCAAGCGGTGGCCTGACCGCTACATCGCGTAACAAGCGGGGCTGCACGCGCTGCCGCCCCACCCAATGCGGACAGGAAGACCATGGCGCACGACCATCATCATCACATCGATCCCGAAGCGGGCGACGCCAAGGTGGCCTTTGCCATCGCGCTGAACATGGCGCTGACACTGGCGCAGATCATCGGCGGCGTGATTGCGGGCAGCCTGTCGCTGATCGCCGATGCGCTGCACAACTTTTCGGACGCCATCGCGCTGATCATCGCCTTCGGCGCGCGCAAGATCGCCCGCCGCCCGGCAGATGCGCAGATGACATTCGGCTATGGCCGGATCGAAGCCGTCGCGGCGCTGGTCAATTACACCACCCTGATCGTGATCGGCCTCTATCTGGTTTACGAGGCGGTGATGCGCTTTTTCGAACCCTCCGCGGTGGCGGGCTGGATCATCGTGATCGTGGCGGGAATCGCGCTGGCGATCGACCTGGCGACGGCGGCGCTGACCTATACGATGTCCAAAAGCAGCGTGAACATCCGCGCGGCCTTTTTGCACAATGTGGCCGATGCGCTTGGCTCCGTTGCGGTGATCCTTGCCGGGACCCTGGTGATCCTGTTCGGCTGGACCTGGGTCGATCCGGCGGCGACCTTGCTGATCGCGGGCTACATCCTGTGGCAATCACTGCGCGAAATGCCTGCCGTGATGCGCATCCTCATGCTGGCCAGCCCGCCCGATCTGGACACCGCTGCCGTGATCGACACCGTTCAATCCACCCCGGGCGTGGCCAGCACCCACCATGTTCACCTGTGGATGATGGGCGAACATGAAACGGCGCTCGATGCCCATGTGGTGCTGGATCCGGGCGCCCCGGCCGATGCCACCCGAAGCGCGGTAAAAGCCCGTCTGGCCGCGGCCCATCACCTGCACCATTCCACGCTCGAAATGGAAACCCCCGACCACGCCTGCCGGGCTCCCCTGCTGATCGGCCACTGACCTGCCGGGCCGCGTTGTACATTTGTTTCCTTATGAGACATAATGTGGACAAAATTGGGCACTAGGGCTGACCCAAGCCACGGCCAACGGGGCACTCGGATCAGATCAGACACCGCGAGCGAAACAGGCATGCTGGAATTCGAAAACGTCTCCAAGTCCTTTTGGACCGGAACCCAACACAAGGTGATCCTTGACCGGGTTTCGTTCAAGGTGGAACTGGGGCGTTCACTGGGCATCCTGGCCCCCAACGGCACCGGCAAGACAACGCTGATCAACATGATGGCCGGCCTTGAAAAGCCGGACGAGGGCGAAATCAGGCGCGGCTGCAACATCTCTTTCCCGCTGGGCTTCATGGGCGGCGTCGTCGCCAAGGTTTCGGCGATGGAAAATGCCCGTTATATCGCACGGCTTTACGGGCTGGACCCGGATTATGTGGAGAGCTTCTGCCGCTGGCTCTGCGGGCTGGGCGAATACTTCGATCAACCGCTGGGCACCTATTCGGCGGGCATGCGGTCGCGGTTTTCCTTCGCGCTGATGCTGGCGCTTGATTTCGACATGTACCTGATCGACGAAGGCATGCCTGCGACAACAGATGTTGAGTTCAACCGCAAGGCCGGCGATATCCTTCAGGAACGTCTGCGCACCACCACGATCATCATCGTCTCGCACCAGGCGCAGACGCTTGAGAAATTCGCACGTTCAGCCGCCGTTCTCCTGAACGGACAGTTGCATATGTTTGACACCTTGGAAGAAGCGAAACAGCTCTATGACTACGAAACCCAAGGCTCGTAAGTTCCGCATCAAACGGAGCGTGCCACCCATGCCGACGGCAGATCATGCCGAATTTGGCAGTGCGCAGCCGAAAGAGCATGTTACGCCCGAACCCCCCGCCACATCCGCGCGCCCTGCAGGGCCGCGTCCTGTCCCGGTATCCGATGCCAGGCCCGCAGCGCAGGCGCCTGCCGCCTCGCAGCCCGAGGCCGAGACCGAGACTGAGACTGAGACCGAGGACAGTGCACCGCAGGACACCGTCCGCAGTGGTGAGGTTTCTTCCCCCAAGGAAGTGGCGGGCGAGCTGGACATGGATGCGATCCGCCGCGAGGGGCTGACCGGCCGTCAGCTGCGCATGGCACGGCGCGTGGCGCAGAAACACGGGCTTGCGCCCACATCCGACTTTGACGCGGTGCGCCTGCTGCGGTCCAAGGGGATCGACCCTTTCCAGCGCTCGAACATGCTCGAACTGGTGGTGCCGCAGGCCGGCGGAGAACAGCGCGACGGCGGCCCCGGCGACATGATGGCACAATTGCCCGCACAGCAGGGCCGCGCCGGAACCGGCCGCGTGCAACTGCCCCAGACCGTGCCGGCGGGCGGCGGCATCAACCTGCCCTCGACCGAACTGAGCCCCGCCGAACGCCGCCAGCGCGAAATCGGCGACATCCAGCGCGACATCTCGCGCCGCCGCCGCCGCAAGCTGGGGCTGCTCATGGTGCGGCTGGCGTTCTTTGTCATGCTGCCGACCTTTGCGGCAGGGTATTATTTCTACAAGGTTGCGACCCCGATGTATGCGACCACCAGCCAGTTCCTGATCATCCAGAGCGAAGGCACCAGCACCAGCCCCTTTGGCGGGCTGCTGCCGACGCAATTCGCAAACTCGGCGGACAGCATCGCGACACAGGCCTATCTGCAATCCAAGGACGCGATGCTGCGCCTGGATGCGGACGCCAATTTCAAGACGCATTTTTCGAATGCGGACGTGGACCCGATCCAGCGCCTGACCAATGATCCGACCAATGAAGAGGCCTATAAGGTCTACAAGAAGAACGTGAAGATCGGCTATGATCCGACCGAAGGCGTCATCCGGATGGAGGTCATCGCCGCCGATCCGCATGTCTCTGCCGATTTCTCGCGCAACCTGCTGCAATACGCGGAGGAACGCGTCAACAACCTGTCCAAGAAAAAGCGCGAAGACGGCATGGCTGACGCGGTGCAGGGGCTGGAGCAGGCGATGGACAAGCGCCGCGCCTCGCAGCAGAACCTGATCGAGCTTCAGGTGCAGAACGGTGTGGACCCCGAGGCCGAAATCATCGCGATCAGAACCCAGATCACCACCTACGAAGGATTGCTGATCGAGAAGGAACTGGAACTGGCTGCCCTGCTGGACAACACCCGCCCCAACAAGGCCAAGGTCGATGGCGCACAGGGCGACGTGCGCCGCCTGAACGAGCAGCTGGACAAGCTGAATGCCAAGCTGAATTCGGCCACACAGGGTGAGGATTCTCTGGCCAAGAAAGCGGTTGAACTGCAACTGGCCCAGGCCGATCTGGTTGCGGCGGACACCAACCTGCAACTGGCCCAGACCGGGCTGGAGGCCGCCCGCGCCGAGGCAAACCGCCAGGTGCGCTACCTGACCGTTGCGGTGGAACCGGTGGCGCCGGAAGAACCCACCTATCCGCGCAAATTCGAGAACACGATCTTGGCTTTCCTGATCTTTGCAGGCATCTACCTCATGCTGTCGCTGACATCGGCGATCCTAAGAGAACAGGTAACCTCATGACGCAAGTTCCCGTTGGTGACATCCTTATCGGCAATGACCGCCCGCTCACGGTGATCGCCGGCCCCTGCCAGCTGGAATCCGAGGATCATGCCCAGATGATCGCGGGCCGGATGAAAGAAGCCTGTGCGGCAGCCGGGGCGCAATATGTGTTCAAGGCAAGCTATGACAAGGCCAACCGCACCTCGCTTTCGGGCAAGCGGGGCCTGGGGATTGATCAGGGGTTGAAGGTGCTGGAGTCGGTCGCACGCGCCAACAATGTGCCGGTGCTGACAGACGTGCACACCGAAGAACAATGCGGGATTGCGGGCGCGGTCGTGGACATCCTGCAGATCCCCGCCTTCCTCTGCCGCCAGACCGACATGCTGCTGGCCGCCGGAAAGACCGGCAAGGCGGTGAACGTCAAGAAGGGCCAATGGCTCGCACCCTGGGAAATGGGCAATATCGTCGACAAGATCAAATCGACCGGCAATGAAAAGATCCTGCTGACCGAACGCGGCACCTCCTTTGGCTATAACACCCTTGTGACGGATATGCGCAGCCTGCCCCAGATGGCACAGACCGGCTACCCGGTGGTCATGGATGCAACCCATGCGGTGGCCTCTCCCGGCGGCAAGGGGACGTCATCGGGCGGACAGCGCGAATTTGCGCCGGTGCTTGCACGCGCCGCCGTGGCCATTGGCGTGGCAGCGGTTTTCATGGAAACCCATGAAGACCCCGACAATGCCCCCAGCGACGGCCCGAACATGGTCTATCTCGACCAGATGCCGGGTCTGATCGCCAGCCTGATGCGCTTTGACACGCTGGCCAAAGAATTCCCCCTGTCTTTCTGATTACCTGAACGAAAGAGGTCCCTGCGTGACCAGACCAGCACCTGCCGTGACCCAGAACACCTGGGAATTTCTGCGCGACGCGATGATCGCGCCCACCGGTTTTCGCGAATACGACGCGCGCTGGAAATACCCCGACGACATCAACCTGCCGGGCATCACCGCCCTGGGCCTGGGGCTGGGCACGCAGATGTACCGGCGCGGGATCGAACCGGTGATTGCCGTTGGCAACGACTATCGCGACTATTCCCTGTCGATCAAGAACGCGCTGATGCTGGGGCTGATGCAGGCGGGCATCCAGGTCCGCGACATCGGCCCGGCCCTGTCGCCGATGGCCTATTTCGCCCAGTTTCACCTTGATGCGCCTGCGGTGGCCATGGTCACGGCCAGCCACAATCCCAATGGTTGGACCGGGGTCAAGATGGGCTTCGAACGCCCCCTGACCCACGGCCCCGACGAAATGAGCGAATTGCGCGACATCGTGCTGAATGGCGAAGGCCAGCCGCGCCCCGGCGGCGGTTACGAATTCGTCCACGGGGTGCGCGAGGCCTATCTCGACGACCTTGTGGGCGAGTTCAAAATGACCCGCCCGCTCAAGGTGGTCTGCGCCACCGGCAACGGCACCGCCTCGGCCTTCGCGCCCGAGCTGTTCCGCGGCATGGGCGTGGAGGTGGTCGAAAGCCACAACAGGCTCGACTACACGTTCCCGCATTACAACCCGAACCCCGAAGCGATGGAAATGCTGCACGACATGGCCGCATCGGTCAGAGCCTCGGGCGCGGATCTGGCGCTGGGGTTTGACGGCGACGGCGACCGATGCGGTGTGGTCGATGACGAAGGGGAAGAGATTTTTGCCGACAAGGTCGGCGTGATCATGGCCCGCGACCTCGCCCGGCTCTACCCCGGATCGACCTTTGTTGCGGATGTGAAATCGACCGGGCTTTTCGCCTCCGACCCGGAGCTGATCAAACACGGGATCAAGGCGGATTACTGGAAGACCGGCCACAGCCATATGAAACGCCGGGTCAAGGAACTGGGCGCATTGGCGGGCTTCGAGAAGTCTGGGCACTACTTTCTCGCAGAGCCCATCGGGCGCGGATACGACTGCGGGATGCGGGTGGCGGTGGAAATCTGCAAGCTGATGGACCGCAATCCGGACAAGAGCATGTCCGACCTGCGCCGCGCCCTGCCGCAGACCTGGGCCACGCCGACCATGTCACCCTATGCCGCGGATACGGAGAAATACGCGATTCTGGACCGGATCGTGGGCAAGCTCACGGCCCTGCCGGAACTGGCGGGCCGCAAAGTGGCGCAGGTGGTCACCGTGAACGGCGCAAGGGTGATCCTGGACAATGGCGCATGGGGGCTGGTGCGGGCATCCTCGAACACGCCCAATCTGGTGGTGGTCTGCGAAAGCCCGGATTCGGAAGCTGAGCTGCGCCAGATCTTCGCGGAACTGGATGCGGTGATCCGCAGCGAGCCCGGCGTCGGCGATTACGACCAGACCTTCTGAACCTGCGCAGGATATTCTTTCGAAAGAATTTCCGGAGTTTTGAAAACTCCGGTGCGCAGCAGGCAAGACCGGTGGCACAACAGCCGAATTTTTCAAAAAATTCGGTCCGGAGTTTTTGAAAACTCCGGCGCGCGGTGTCACTTTCTTCGCTGATGCTCGTCCAGACGCGGCATGATCTCCACGAAATTGCAGGGCCGGTGGCGGTAATCCAGCTGCTTCACCAGGATCTCGTCCCAGGCATCCTTGCAGGCACCGGGTGATCCCGGCAGCGCAAACAGATAGGTGCCGTTCGCCACGCCGCCGGTCGCACGGCTCTGCACGGCGGAGGTGCCAATCTTGTTCATCGACACGATGGTAAAGACGGTGCCAAAGGCGTCGATCTCCTTTTCATAGACATCGCGGTGCGCCTCCACCGTCACATCACGCCCGGTCAGCCCGGTGCCGCCGGTGCTGATCACAACGTCCACCCCGTCATCCGCGCACCAGGCGCGCAGCTGGTCCGCGATTTCAGCCCGCTCGTCGCGGAGGATCCGGCGGTCGGCCACCAGATGCCCTGCGGCCTCGATCCGGCCCACCAGCACGTCGCCTGACCTGTCTTCGGCCAGGTCGCGGGTGTCCGACACGGTCAGCACCGCAATGCGCACCGCGATGAAGTCCTTGGTTTCGTCGATCCGGCTCATGCCCGCTCCATCATTGCCAGCCGCGCGGCCAGCGCGACAAAGATACCCGCGCTGAGATAGCCCAGCAAACGCCCGCCGCGCGCCAGCCTGCGGCCGAGCGTGCTGGCGAATACACCAACGCCTGCGTTGATCACAAATCCGCCCAGCCCCAGCACCGCGCCAAAGACAAGGAACTGTCCCAGCACGGATCCGGCATCGGGGCGCACGAACTGCGGCACGAAGGCCAGCACAAAGAGGATCACCTTGGGGTTGCTCAGGTTCACATAGAACCCGGTGCGAAAGGCCTGCCAGACGCCAAAGGCGCGGGCATTGTCCTTTGCAGCCCTGCTGTGCCGAAGGGTTTGCACCGCCAGCCACAGCAGATAGGCCACGCCAATCCAGCGGATCACCTCAAGCGCCCAGGGCAAGGCGGCCACCACAGCCCCCAGCCCCAGGCCCGCCAGCCCCACATGCACCATGCCGCCAAAGGAAATCCCGGCACTGGCCGCCACCGCCGCCCGGGGACCGGAACGCAGCCCCTGCCCAAGGCAGAACATCATGTCCGCCCCCGGCGTCAGGTTCAGCGCCAGTGCGGCGGGCACAAAGGCCAGCAGGGTCAAAGGGTCAACCATCCGCCAGCTTCGCCTTCAGCGACAACAGATCGGCCCAGGCCTCGCGCTTGAACTCGGGCGAGCGCAGCAGATAGGCGGGATGGAAGATCGGCAAGGCAGGCACCCCGGCGGCCTCGGTCCATGCGCCGCGCAGCCGGGTGATGCCACGTTTGCCCAGCAGCGCCTGGCAGGACCAATTGCCGACAATCACCAGCACCTGGGGCTTTGCCAGCGCGATGTGGCGCATGAGGAAAGGTTTCATCATCGCAATCTCTTCCGGCTTGGGGTCGCGGTTCTGCGGTGGCCGCCAGGGCAGGACATTGGTGATATAGACCGGCGCCTCTGCCCGGTCGCGCCCCATGTCGATGGCGGCCAGCATCTTGTCCAGCAGCTGCCCTGCCCGCCCGACAAAGGGCTTGCCCGCCCTGTCCTCGTCCCGGCCCGGTGCCTCGCCCACCAGCATCACGGGCGCGCCGGGGATGCCATCGCTGAACACCAGATTGCGCGCGCCCTTCTTCAGGTCGCAATGTTCGAATGCCGCCATGGCCGCGCGCAATTCCTCAAGCGTTGCCGCAGCAGCGGCAGCCTGTTCGGCAATGGCCACGGCATCGGCCCTGGCCTGTGGCGGCACCGGCGCGACCGCAGGTGTCGCAGCCACGGCGGCCTTCGGCTTTTCAACAGCGGCAGGCACCTCGTAGCGATTGACCGGCACATCCCCGATCGCCTCAAACGCGCCAAGTTCGATCTGCCATTCCAGCAGCGCAAGATCGTGATGATAAGCCGATGATTCCATGACGCCACTCTACGCCCTGCCCGCGCCAAGCTAAATCCCCACCTTGTCGCCCGCCCCCGCACCCCCCTATAAGGGCCCGACACCGACGAAAGGCGCCGCCATGTCCTTCCCCCACCGCCACCTGCTAGGCATAGAGCACCTGTCGCAGGGCGATATCACCACCCTGCTGGACCTTGCCAACACCTATGCAGAGCTGAACCGCCAGCCTGACAAACATGCCGATGCGCTGGCCGGGCTGACCCAGATCAACATGTTCTTCGAGAATTCGACCCGCACGCAGGCCTCTTTCGAGATTGCAGGCAAGCGGCTGGGTGCCGATGTGATGAACATGGCGATGCAGGCGTCGTCGATCAAAAAGGGCGAAACCCTGATCGACACCGCCATGACCCTGAACGCCATGCACCCCGACCTGCTGGTGGTGCGCCACCCGCAATCGGGCGCTGTGGACCTGCTGGCGCAAAAGGTCAATTGCGCGGTGCTGAACGCGGGCGACGGGCGGCACGAACATCCCACGCAGGCGCTGCTGGACGGGTTGACCATCCGCCGGGCCAAGGGACGCCTGCACCGGCTGAGCATCGCCATCTGCGGCGATATCGCCCATTCCCGGGTGGCACGGTCGAACATTCTGCTGCTGGGCAAGATGGAGAACCGCATCCGCCTGATCGGCCCGCCGACCCTGATGCCCGCAGGTGTGGCCGATTTCGGGGTCGAGGTCTTTGACGACATGGCAGAGGGGCTGAAGGACGTGGACGTGGTGATGATGTTGCGCTTGCAAAAAGAACGCATGGATGGCGGCTTTATCCCCAGCGAAAGGGAGTATTACCACCGTTATGGGCTGGATTCCGAAAAGCTTGCACATGCCAGGCCCGACGCCATCGTCATGCACCCCGGCCCGATGAACCGCGGCGTGGAAATCGACGGCACGCTGGCCGATGACATCAACCGCAGCGTGATCCAGGACCAGGTCGAAATGGGTGTTGCCGTGCGGATGGCGGCCATGGATCTGCTGGCGCGCAACCTGCGCCAGACACCGGTGCGCCAGGTTTCCTGACCTCTGTCCGAACCAATACCGCCCGGTTTGCGTTTGTCCCTCATGAGGCAGCGCAAATCATCCACGATTGAAATTCCGGACCCTGACGAGATGGCACAAATCACCATTCCCGCGCACGAATATGGCATTGTGCGTGTCTTCAGTCTTTCGATGTCTGATGATCAGGCGAAATCGCTGCGCAACAGCCGTCAGGCGCAAAAGGATGCGCTTGGGCTGCAGCAGCTTGATCCGCGCGGAATCGACGTCTTTCAGATTTCCGACCTGGCCGAGATCGGATTACATGGCTATCTGCGCGAAGGGGTCGATGCCGATGAGGCCGAATTGACCCGCGACCGCGCCAAGCTGCGTGCGCTCGAAGGATGGGTCATGCTGGTCTATTCCAGCGCTTTTGAAGGGCGCGAGGTGACATTCACGCCGACACCGGAACTGACACTGATCGGCACCTATGGCCAGTCAAAGCGCGACTGGAGCCAGATCGAAATCGATTCGGATGCGGCAAAACCATATTCCGGCACACCGACCCTGACGCCCCCGCAACCGGTGCGCGGTGGCGCTGGCGGGGCGATGGTGATCATCGGGCTGCTGGTTCTGGTGGCCCTTGTCTGCCTGTGGATGCTTTCCTAAACCCGGCCCATGCGGTAGGTAACTTTCATGAAAGAACCTGAACCCGACCCCAAGATGTCCGGACGCATCGCGATGATCGCCCTGCTGGTGGCATTTGGCGTGGCCGCGATGATGGTCTGGATGGCCGGATGACGTCGCGGCTGAGCTGGGCGCCGCAACGGGCGGTGTTTCTGCGCCGGGCGGCGGTCACCGCGCTGTTTACCTTCCTGGCGCTGCTGGCGGTCGGGTTTCTTTTGTCCTTTTACACCGATCTGCCGTTCCTTTGGGTGATCCCGACGGCCCTTTTGCTGACAGCAGGATTTCTGTTCGACGACGCCCTGCGCTGGCGCGCCTCCAAATACGACCGCTGGCATCTTGAGGGCGGGCATCTGATCCACGAAGACGGCGATGGCACCGCGCAGCTGCCGCTGAGCGAGATCGACCGGGTCTTTACCCGCTTCGGGGGCCGTGTGGTTGTGGAATTATCCTCGGGCCAGCGCATCGCGATCGGATATCTGCCCTATCCGGCAAAAACCGCCGAGACCATCGAGGCCGCGCGCCGGGGCCCCCTCGCGGATTGAACTTGCCCCTTGGTTCAGCCCGCGTTTTAGGGCAAGACACGCCGGACCCAAACACGAAGGCCCGCCATGACGTTGCACTTCATCAACGCGCAGCTGATCGACCCCGAAGCGGGGACACTCACCAAAGGGGCGCTGACCGTCCGCAATGGCCGGATCGAACGGATCGCCGCCAATGATGAACCACCCGGCGACGCGCAGATCATTGATTGCCGGGGCAAATACCTCGCCCCCGGCATTGTGGACCTTGGCGTAAAGGTCTGCGAACCCGGTGAACGCCACAAGGAAAGCTATCGCTCTGCCGGGCTGGCGGCGGCCGCAGGCGGCGTGACCACGATGATCACCCGCCCCGATACGACCCCGGCCATAGACAGCCCCGAAGTGCTGGAGTTCGTCACCCGGCGCGCCAATGAGGCGGCACCGGTCAACGTGATCCCGATGGCGGCCCTGACCAAGGGGCGCGCGGGCCAGGAGATGACCGAGATCGGTTTCCTGATGGACGCGGGTGCTGCGGCCTTTACCGATTGCGACCATGTGGTCACGGATACCAAGGTGTTTTCGCGCGCCCTGACCTATGCCCGCAGCCTTGGCGCGCTGGTCATCGCCCATCCGCAGGAACCGATCCTGAGTGCCGGGGCCGCCGCGACCAGCGGAAAGTTCGCCTCCCTGCGCGGCCTGCCCGCCGTGTCGCCGATGGCCGAACGCATGGGGCTGGACCGCGACATTGCGCTGATCGAAATGACCGGGGCGAAATACCACGCCGACCAGATCACCACCGCCCGCGCCCTGCCCGCCCTGGAACGGGCCAAACGCAACGGGCTGGACATTACCGCCGGGGTGGGTGTGCATCACCTGACGCTCAACGCGCTCGACGTGGCGGACTATCGCACCTTCTTCAAGCTCAAGCCGCCGCTGCGGGACGAGGATGACAGGCTGGCGGTTGCCCAAGCTGTCGCCTCAGGCCTGATCGACATCATCTGCTCCATGCACACGCCGCAAGACGAGGAATCCAAGCGCCTGCCCTTCGAGGAAGCCGCCTCCGGTGCCGTCGGGCTGGAAACCCTGCTGCCCGCCGCGCTGCGGCTGGTCCATGCAGAGGTGATGGATCTGCCGACGCTCTGGCGCGCGCTGTCGCTGAACCCCGCGAAACGGCTGAACCTGCCCGGCGGACGGCTGAGCGCGGGGGCGCCTGCCGATCTGGTACTGTTTGACGCCGACGCACCGTTCAAGCTGGACCGTGCCACATTGCGTTCCAAATCGCGCAACACCCCGTTTGACGGAATGCGGATGCAGGGTAAGGTCCTGAAAACCTATGTTGCAGGCAATTGCGTATTCGAGGCCCCCTGATGCCCCTGATTGAAAATTCCGCCGCCGTTCTGATCCTTTGGGGTCTCATTGGCTATCTTCTGGGCTCGATCCCCTTTGGCCTGCTGCTGACCCGCGCGATGGGGCTGGGCAACCTGCGCGACATCGGCTCCGGCAACATCGGTGCCACCAACGTCCTGCGCACCGGCAACAAGAAGGCCGCCGCGCTGACCCTGGTGCTGGACGGGGCCAAAGGCGCGGGGGCGGTCCTGCTGGCCCGTGCGATGGCGGGAGAGGATGCGGCACAGCTGGCCGGGCTGATGGCGATGCTGGGCCATTGCTATCCCGTCTGGCTGCGCTTCAACGGCGGCAAGGGTGTCGCAACCTTCCTTGGAATCGTGCTGGCGCTGGCATGGCCGGTTGGTATCGGCTGCTGCATTGCCTGGCTGATCGGGGCGCTGACCAGCCGCATATCCTCGATGGGGGCGCTGGCCGCCGCTTCCGCCTCGACCTTTCTGATGGTGATTCTCGGCGCGGGCAACGCTCTGGTTCTGGGCGTGGTCCTGACCCTGCTGATCTTTTGGCGTCACCGGGCCAACATCAAACGCATCCGTGCCGGCACGGAGCCGAAAATCGGCAAGACAGCGTAACACCGCTGCCCCATGAGTCGGGCCTGAAGCCCAAAACATTTCCGGCCGGGCACCGCCAGCAGGGCGATTTCGGGTTTGCACCAAAGATCACAAAACACTGAATTTATTGAGTTTACTTCAATATCCTGCGTGCTTTCACGACAGGTGATCTGACCCTGTGACATCGCGCCACAGCGCCGTCGGACAAATCCTCTTGCCATTCCCGTAATTCCTGATATTTCTGTCATTACAGAAATTAACCTATGGAACATGAAGATGCACCTCACACCGGCCATGCAGAACTTTATCCTCCACTGGGGGGACATGGGGGCAAAATGGGGCACCAACCGCTCCGTGGCGCAGATCCATGCGCTGCTGCATATCGCGCCGGACGCCCTCAGCGCGGATGAAATCTGCGAGCTGCTGAACCTCGCCCGGTCAAATGTGTCGAACGGGCTGAAAGAGCTGCAATCGCTCGGCCTGGTCAAATCGCAACGCAAGCTGGGGGATCGGCGCGATCACTTCACCTCGATCCGCGACATGTTCGATCTGGTCAACCAGGTGATCGAAAGCAGGCGGGAACGTGAATATGCCCCGACCCTCGCCGCCCTGCGCGAGGTTCAGGCCGAGGCCGAACAGGACGCAACACCGCCCGCCGTGAAAGCGCGCATCAACGAGACGCTGACCACCATGCAGATGTTCGACGACTGGTATCGTGACGTGTCACGCCTGCCTCGGTCGGTGCAATTGTCGGTGATCAAACTGGGGGGCCGCATCGCGCGCTTCCTGCCAAAGTCCAAGGACAGGGGCTGACAAGCTGCCTTCCATTTGCCCAAGGATTTCTCTCATGACAGAAATGACTGGAAACTTCACCTCCGTCCGCACCGCCGGTCCGCGCCATATCATTGATCCCGTGGCGTTCATTCTTGCCCTCATCGGCGGCCCGGTACTGGTAACCGCAATCAGCTTCTGGCTGGTGGTCCCGGTCTTCGCGCTGATCATCGGCGGGCCGCTTTACCTTGCGGTCGGGACCCCGGTTTTGCTGTGGCGTCTGCAAAGAGAGGTCCACGACATCTTTGAGCTGGCCGTTCTCGCGATGAAAGCGGTGGGGATCCTGACACTGGGCGCAACGGTCTATCTGTGCCTTACGTCCCAGGAGGGGCAAATCCCTTCCCTGCTGATAATGGCCCTATTCGCCCTGGTCTTTGCCGCCCTCTGGACCGCCACATTCGGCTGGCTCTATCACAGGCTCTGCCGCGATTTCTTCACCCATCCCATTCCCAACTAACCTCGATAGGAGAGACAAATGATCCTGCTTGCCCTTATCTACATCCTTCTGGCCTTCGGCGCGCTTGCCGCCCTGTGCATCATGATCCTGCGCATCGGCGCGATGATCGGCACCTGCCCGCAGACCGGTGCCGCAGCCCGCGCAGCGGCAGTCACCATCGCCACCGGCTTTGCCGCCATCGGCGCGGGCGGTGTGATCCTGATCGGCGCACTGCTGCCGCTTGCCGTTAGCGGCCCGGTGATCAGCTTCCTGCTGGCACTGGGCCTGGCAAGCCTCTGCCTTGGCCTTGGCTTCACCCATGCCGTCGGCACCCTGCGCGCCGTGCTGGCCGACCCTGCCCGGGACAATCCCCGGCAACAGCCAGAACCCGCCTGACAGCAAGACCACATGAACCAGGGGACCGGCGTGCAACCGCGCCGGTCCCGCACCTTGAGAATAGACGGCGCCCCCGATTAGATCACACCACCGCCAAAATCCTGCCCCGATCGCCCGGCAGTTTCGGTCCCTGAACAACATTCATCGGATTGCACCGTGCGAGCATTTTTCCAGTACTTCGAGAATTTCTTTTTCCGCGCATTCAATTTCTCGGGCCGTGCCTCACCACTCGAATACTGGTGCGTGATGCCGCTGATCTGGATTGTGATCCTTGCGCTGCTGCCGGGGGACGCCGCCGAATTCTGGTCCAGCCTGCTGGCGCGGCAGGTTCCGCCGCTGAACCCGCTTTACTACGATTCCATCCTGGTCTTCGTGCTGACCATCATCCCGCGCCTCTCCCTGACCGTGCGCCGCCTGCATGACAGCAGCAAAAGCGGCAAATGGGCCAAGCTGCCCTTCATCGCCATTTTCTCCGGCATCACATTGGCATTGGGCATCGGCTCTGCCTTGCTGACATCCAGCGTCGCCGGAAATGAAGCCGTGCTTGGCCTGGCCGTATTGGGTGCCCTCATCATGGGATCGGCAGAAAGCGCCTGGGACGGTATTTTTGCCGCCGCAATTGCCGCAAATAGCCTGGGATGGGATGTGATCTGGGCAACGCTCAGTGACATGACAGGCGGCATGCCGAAACCACAGCTTGCACAGGGTGTCGGAGATCTGGCCCAGTCGGTGAAATCGGACCCCGGCATTGGCATTCCGGCGATTCTGGTCATGACGCTGATGGTCTGCACACCCGTCGTCTCGGCCCTGCTGCACCTGATGTTCATGCTGGCCCCGACCAAATACGAAGAGGACGGCCTTGGCGGCATGCTGGACCCCGCGCCGATGCGCAAGACGGGTGGATCCTCTGCCCCCGGGATCAAACGGCGTGATCCGTTGCAAAGCTATGCCTGCCTGTTCGAACGCAGCCCCGAGCAGGAAGCCGCTCTGAAGGTCAAGCAGAAGCAGGAGTTGAAAGACCTCTACCGCACCCGCGTGCTGGGCCAGGGCTAAGGCGCGCCGCCGGGAAGGGCTCAGTAGCTGAATTCGTCGTAGATCCGGCTCAGGTCACCGCCCCAGGGGCCCTGATAGGCCTCCAGCAGTTCATCCGCAGGCACCCTGCCGGTCTCGACGCTTTCCTTCAGCGCGTTCAGGAAATGTGTTTCGTCGGGGACCAGCCCGCCTGCGCCTGCGCGTGCGCGGGCTTTCAACCCGGCTTCAGACAGGGCCAGGGCCTCGCGGGCGACCTCATGCAGGGAAATGCCCTGCACCTTGCCCTGCAACCCTTCGATGCTGGCCGACACGCGCAGCCCGTCATGCTGTGCCGGGGTCCAGTGCTTGACCAGATCCCAGGCACCGTCCAGCGCCGACTGGTCATACATCAGCCCCACCCAGAACGCGGGCAGCGCGCAGAGCCGCCGCCAGGGCCCGCCATCCGCGCCGCGCATCTCGATGAACTTCTTCATCCGCGCCTCCGGGAAAGCCGTGGTCAGATGGTCGGCCCAGTCGCTGAGCGTCGGCGTCTCGCCGGGCAGCGCGGGCAGTTTGCCCGCCATGAAATCGCGGAACGACATGCCCAGCGCGTCGATATACGTGCCGTCGCGGTAGACAAAGTACATCGGCACATCCAGCGCATAGTCCACCCAGCGCTCAAACCCGAACCCTTCCTCAAAGACAAAGGGCAGCGTGCCGGTGCGCGAGGCATCCAGGTCGCGCCACACCCGGCTGCGCAGGCTCTTGTAGCCGTTCACCTTGCCTTCAAAGAACGGGGAATTGGCGAACAACGCGGTGGCCACGGGCTGCAAGGCAAGGGCCACGCGCATCTTCTTGACCATGTCGGCCTCCGACCCGAAGTCGAGGTTGACCTGAACCGTACAGGTCCGCCGCATCATGATCCGCCCCATGGTGCCGACGCGGCCCATGTAGTCGTTCATCAGCTTGTAACGCCCCTTGGGCATCAGATCCATCTGCTCATGGGTCCAGTCCGGTGCCGCGCCCAGCCCGATAAACCCGACGCCGATCTCGTCGGCGACATCCTTGACCTCGCGCAGGTGGCTGTTCACCTCGTCGCAGGTCTCGTGAATGGTCTCGACGGGTGCGCCGGACAGCTCAAGTTGCCCCCCGGGTTCAAGCGAGACATTCGCGCCATCCTTTTCCAGCCCGATCAGCTTGCCGCCCTCTTCGACCGGGGTCCAGTTGTGGCGGTCGCGCAGACCCTCCAGCATGACCCGGATCGAGCGTTCGCCCTCGTAAGGCAGGGGTTTATGGGTATCCTTGCAATAGCCGAACTTCTCATGCTCGGTGCCGATCCGCCACTGGTCCCTGGGCTTGCAGCCCTCCGCCAGGTATTCAGCCAGTTGTTGGTGACGCTCGATGGGGCCGCCGCCGGACTGTGGAATGGACATGGGTGAGGGCTCCGCAATGATATCTCTGAATGGTCAGGGATGGGCGATCAGAAAGGGCGTGTCAATGCAGCACGCGCACTGGCGGTCGCTGCACATGCCGCTGCCAGATCACCACCGATTGCACGCCGCCTGCCCGCAGCTCACCCAGCATCCTCTCGGTCCTGATCCCAGGCAGGGTTGCAAAGGCATCAAACAGCGCCTCTGACCCCGCCGCGTTCACCGGAATCAGCAAAGCGGACTGCCCGGGCTGTTCGAGCCGCCAATGCGCCGGATACATGTTGCGCTCCAGCGTCAGGCTCTGCATCTCCCGCAGGGCCACGGTGCCCCCGGTCAGCGGGCCGAAATATGTGACCTCGCCCTCATCGACCTGAACCGCCCCCGGCCCGTCCCGGCCCGCCCGGAACCGCAACCGCTGCACCCCGATCCAGGCCAGCCCGGCACCTGCCGCCATCAGCGGATAGCCCACGACCGCCAGCAGAAAGCCCGGCACCGCCACCAGCCAGAACCCGGTCAGCCCCAGCACCGCCCCCGCGATCACCTCGCGCCAGCGCCACAGACTTTCCGCCGCCTCAGGCCGGAGAAACGTCATCTGGGGTCCACTTTCATTTCATTGTTCCCAAAATACACACCACAGACCTCAGCCCCAATCGCCCAAAGCCTGCTGCCAAAGCGTCATCGCCGCAACCGCCGCCGTATCCGCCCGCAGAATACGCGGCCCCAGACGCACCGCCACTGCCGCCTCCAGCCGCGCCAGCCGTTCCCGTTCCTTCTCCGAAAACCCGCCCTCCGGCCCGATCAGGATGGCCCAGGCCCCCCGCGCCTCTGGCAGCGCAGAGCCGCCCCCGGCGGCCAGCGCCTCGTCGCAGAACATCAGGTGGCGGGCGGTGTCCCATCCGTCCAGCAACCGGTCAAAGCGCACCGCTTCGGCCACCTCCGGCACATAGGTGCCACCGCATTGCTCTGCCGCCTCCACCGCATGGGCCTGCAGACGGTCGGTCTGCACCCGGCCCGCGTTGGTGAATTCCGTCATCACCGGCACGATCCGCGCCGCCCCCATTTCAGCGGCCTTTTCCACGATGAAATCCGTGCGGGCCTTCTTGATCGGGGCAAAGCACAGCCAGAGGTCCGGCGGCATCTGCAAGGGCCTGCTCTGCGCGACGCAGAGCAGCTCGCCGTCACGTTTGCCAGCGCGGGCAACCTCTGCCAGCCATTCGCCGTCGCGCCCGTTGAACAGCGCTACCTGCGCGCCGACAGGCTGCCGCATCACCCCAAAGAGGTAATGCGCCTGCCCCCGGTCCAAAGGAACCGATTGCCCCGCCCCCAGGGGGTGATCTACATAAAGCCTGATCTTCGCACTCATGAGGTTCATATATGCAAGACCAGCCCGCCGCGCCAGATCGCCAGGACGCAAAAGACACCGTCGCCGATGCGCCGCCCGACAATTGGGTGGATCGCCACGCGCCCATAGCCCTTCGCCCCTACCTGCGCCTGTCCCGCGCGGACCGGCCCATCGGGACCTGGCTGCTGCTGCTGCCCTGCTGGTGGGGGCTGGCCCTGGCCATCCTGCATGACCAGAGCCCCCGCTGGGAGGATCTCTGGCTCTTTGCCGGTTGCGGCATCGGAGCCTTCCTGATGCGCGGCGCGGGCTGTACCTGGAACGACATCACCGACCGCGACATCGACGACAAGGTGGCGCGCACCCGGTCCCGCCCGATCCCGTCGGGGCAGGTCTCGGTGCGCCAGGCCCTGGCCTGGATGGTGCTTCAGGCACTGCTGGCGGCCTGCATCCTGTTCACCTTCAACTGGGCCGCCGTCGGTCTGGGGGTGCTGTCACTGCTGCTGGTCACGATCTATCCCTTTGCCAAGCGCTTTACCTGGTGGCCACAGGTCTTTCTCGGGCTGGCCTTCAACTGGGGTGCGCTGCTGGTCTGGACCGCACATACCGGCAGGCTGGAATCACCCGCCGTGCTGCTTTACGTCGCGGGAATCGCATGGACGCTGTTCTACGACACGATCTATGCCCATCAGGATACCGAGGACGATGCGCTGATTGGCGTCAAATCCACCGCCCGCCTCTTTGGCGACAAAAGCCCGGAGTGGCTGCGCCGTTTCCTGGTGGTGACCGTTGGACTGATGGGGCTTGCCGTGGTGTTCTCTGCCCTTCCAGACGCCTCCGTATTGGCGCTGGTGCTGGCCCTGGGCGGCCCCTGGGCCATGGGCTGGCACATGGCATGGCAGTTGCGCGGGCTCGACCTGAACAACCCCTCGAAAATGCTGCAATTGTTTCGTGCCAACCGCGATACAGGCATGATCCCGCTGTTGTTCTTCGCAGCCGCCCTGCTGGCATGATTGCACCCCCCGCCCCCGGCGCGTATCAAGACGGCAGCGTTCACGATCAAGAAGAAAAGCCATGCGCCTGTCTGCTGTCCTGACCATCACCCTTACCTTTGTCGCCGCCGCCGTGGTTTCCCTCGTGGCGGCGAATTTCTCTGTCAAACTGATCGAGGAGACATCGGAAATCGGTGTGCGGGACGCGCTGGACGATCAGGGCATGACATGGGCCGAGGTACAGGCCAACGGGCTGCAGGTCACGCTTGCAGGGATCGCACCGACCGAGGCCGTGAGGTTCCGGGCGCTGACCACGGCAGGCTCCATCGTGGATGCCGCCCGCGTCATCGACGACATGGAAGTCGAGGCACAGGCCGCCATCGCCCCGCCGCGTTTTTCAGCCGAGGTCCTGCGCAACGACAGTGGCGTGTCCATCATCGGCCTGATTCCCTCCTCGACCGACCGCGAGGCCACGATTGCCCGTTTCACCAAGATGTCCGGCAGCAAGGAAGTCGCCGATCTGCTTGAACAGGCGGATTATCCCGCGCCTCCCGGCTGGGAAGAGGCACTGGGGTTTGCCATCACCGCCATTGCCCAATTGCCCCGTGCCAAGGCCTCCATCGAGGCCGGGAGCGTCTCCATCACGGCAATTGCCGACAGTCCCGAAGCCAAGGCCGCAATGGAAACCAAGCTCAAACGCGCAGCACCGCCATCGCTGAAGCTGGTGCTCGACATTGCGGCACCCCGCCCGGTGATCACCCCCTTTACCATGCGCTTCGAACTGGATGAGGATGGCGCAAGGTTCGACGCCTGTTCCGCCGATACGGATGCCGCGCGTAACCGCATCCTGGCGGCAGGCGAACGCGCCGGCGCCCCTGCGAACAGCCGCTGCACGGTCGGTCTGGGGGTTCCAAGCCCGACCTGGTCGGAGGCGGTGATGCAGGGCATCGACGCCGTCAAACGCCTTGAAGGCGGCTCGGTCACCCTGGCCGATGCCGATATGACCCTGATCGCCCAGCCCGGCATCGACCAGTCACTGTTCGACCGCGTCGTGGGCGAGCTGGAAACCTCCCTGCCCGAGGTATTTGCCCTGAGTGCAAAACTTCCCAAGCTCGAAGACCCCAATGCCGGCCCGCCGGAATTCACCGCCACGCTCAGCCCCGAAGGCCAGGTGCAATTGCGCGGCCGTGTCAGCAATGCGCCGCTGCGCGAACTGGCCGACAGCTATGCCAAGGCACGCTTTGGCTCCGACAAGGTCTATATGGCCGCGCGGATCGACGAAGACCTGCCCGACAGCTGGGGCCCCCGCGTGCTGACCGGGCTGGAGGCGCTCGCCAGCCTGTCCAACGGCGCTGTCACCGTCACCCCCGATACCGTCTCGGTCACCGGCAACACCGGCAATCCCGATGCCAACACCGAAATCGCTTCCCTGCTGTCCGACAAACTGGGGGAAGGGGCCGAATATGACATTGATGTCATCTATCAGGAAAAGCTGGACCCGGTGCTGGGCCTGCCCACGCCAGACGAATGCGAGGCCGAAATCGGCGAAGTGGTGAAAGCCGCCAAGATCAACTTCGAACCGGGCAGCGCCACCATCGACGCCAGCGCCCTGGGCACCATGGACGACATCGCGGAAATCCTGAAACGCTGCGGCGACCTGCCGCTTGAGATCCAGGGCTATACCGACAGCCAGGGCCGCGAGAGCATGAACCTTGCACTGTCGCAATCGCGCGCCGAATCCGTCCTGAACGAATTGCGCGCACGCCGCGTGTTGACCGGGTCTTTCACCGCCAAGGGCTATGGCGAGGAGAATCCGGTCGCCGACAACAAGACCGAAGTGGGCCGCGAAGCCAACCGACGCATCGAGTTTCGCCTGATCCGCCCGAAAACAGTGGAGCTTCCAGGGCAAACAACGCTGGAATCCATTGCCCAATCAAGCGATACAGAGGCGGATCAAGTCGAAGAAGGCCCCACTGATGAGCAGAACTGAATTCGTCCTCGCCACCGCGATCATCCTGTTCGTGGCTTTCTGTCTGGGATGGTTTGCAAATTGGCTGCTGCACAGGTTCACCCGTGTTGCGGCAGGTGATGTGGCCCAGCTCGACAAGATGAGCCAGGAATTGCACGAGGCCGAAGAAACCCGTGACCAGGCGATCACCTACCTGCAACAGCGCGAGGCCGAGCTGACCAATCAACTGGCCCAGACAGAAGCGGAACTGCGCGCGGCGATGGATGGCCTGCGCGATGCCCGCCACGAGGCCGAGGAAATGCGCGCCTATATCGACCGGCAGCAGGCCAGCTGACCGGTCGTACAAGGTTGATCGGGGCGCGGCCGGGGCCGTCTCAGGCCACGGTCATGACAGCACATTGCGCGCTCTTGCTGATCTCCTGAGAGGTCGAGCCCAGAAACAGCCCCTTGACGGCACCCAGCCCCCTGCGCCCGGTGACAATCAGATCGGCCTTTGCCTCCTTGGCGCGCGCCAGAACATTTGCCGCCGGAAGACCATGCCCGATGTGAACCTCCACATCCGGCATCCCCGCTTCTGCCGCGAGCCCTTTGGCGCGTTCCGCCATTTTCACGGCCGCTTCGCGCAGCATCTCGTCATGGGCCGCCGTGGGGCCGACATAGAACCCCGAAATCGCCTCGGCGGCAAAGGTCACCGTTTCTTCCAGAGGCGTATGGCATACCTCCAGCCTGGCCCCGAATTTAAGCGCCAGTTCGCAACCCATCTTCAGGGCGCGCTCGGCAGCCTCGGACCCGTCAAAACCAACAACTATGGACGTGATCATCTTTCATCCTCCTGTGCTTTCCGCCTGATCCTATCAGCGGAGTGTGCAGGGAACCTTGATGTGGGTCAAACAGACGCTTGTCAGGACCAGCGGTCCAGCGCCGCCTCGTCCTCGTCCTTTGCCGCGACCCAATCGCCGCCCTGCGCCGTCACTTCGCGCTTCCAGAAAGGGGCGCGGGACTTGAGATAATCCATCAGGAACTCCGCCGCGGCAAAGGCATCCTTGCGGTGCGGAGCCGCGGTCGCGACCATCATGATCATCTCGCCGGGCTTCAGCGCGCCGAACCGGTGGATCACCAGCACATCGCCAAGAGAGAACCGCGTCACCGCCTGCTGTGCCATATCGGACAGCGCCGCCTCTGTCATGCCGGGGTAATGTTCGATCTCCATCACTTCCAGCGGATCACCGGGCAGGTCCCGCACGACGCCGGTGAAGGTGACGATGGCCCCCATGTCAGCGCGGCCCGCGGCAAAATCCGCAGCTTCCCGCCCCAGATCAAAGGCCGCGTCCTGTACGGAAATGCGCATCGCCTACCCCCCCGTCATCGGGGGAAAGAACGCCACTTCACGGGCGCCATCCAATGGCGCGTCAAAATCCACCAGGGTCTGGTCCACCGCCACGCGCAGCGCCGACAGATCCTCAAAGGCCGCGGCATAACGTTCCTCGCGCGCGCGCAGTTCGACAACCAGGTCATTCACGGTCCTGGCCCCGGTCTCGACCTCTTCGCGCGGCACGCCGATCCGCTCCCGCACCCAGGCAAAATACAAGACGTTCATGAGTTGCCCTCCTTCAGATGCGGCATCGCCTTTTTCAGGTAGTCCACCCCGGTGATTGCCGTCAGCGCAGCCGCGATCCACAACAATATCAGCCCGACGCGCCCCGCCCAGACTTCCAGGTCGAGGTCCTGACCGATCAGATCGTGCTCCAGCGCCACGCCCAGCGTTTCACCCGACACCACATCCATCCCGCCACCGGAAAGGCCGAAATAATGCTCGAATACGCCCTGGCTGAACAGCACAGCGATGGCAATCATCTGCGCCGTTGTCTTCCACTTGGCCAGTTTGGTCACCTTCAGCGTGCCGGACACGTCGCCGAGGTATTCCCGCAGCCCGGAGACAAAGACCTCCCGGAACAGAATCACCGTGGTGGGCAACACCAGCCAGGGTGACCAGCTTGAAAAACCCACGATGACCATCAGCGCGATCACCACCATAGCCTTGTCGGCAATCGGGTCCAGCATGGTCCCCAGCTTGGTCTCCTGTTTCCAGGCACGCGCAAGATAGCCATCGAACCAATCCGTCACCGCCGCGACCACGAACAACAGCATGGCCAGCCCATCTGCATAAAGACGATCGAAATACAGGAACATCACCGCAACACCAGGTGCTGCGACCAGACGCAAAAGCGTCAGAACATTGGGCAGATTCCATTTCATGACCGCACCCTAACCCGCCCCGCAAAGGCGCGAAAGCACCAACCCCCCTCTCTTTTTGGCCAAAAATATTCCCAGGGGGTTTGGGGGACAGCGTCCCCCATCAGAAAACAGGATCCTGCGCGGCGCAGCCGCTCCTTCGGGTCAGCCCCGGTCATGAAAATAAGCATATATCGTCTCGGCCAATGCGCCGGATACGCCCTCAACCGCCTTGAGATCGCTCAGGTTCGCGCGCCCCACCGCCTTGGCGGATCCGAAATGCGCCAACAATGCACGTTTGCGGGCCGCACCCACGCCCGGCACATCGTCCAGCGGCGTGGCCCCGACCGCCTTGGCGCGTTTCGCGCGGTGTGTTCCAATGGCAAAACGATGTGCCTCGTCGCGCAGGCGCTGGACGAAATACAGAACCGGATCGTTATGGCGCAGCGCCATCGGGCGCTTGCCAACGCGGTGGAACTCCTCCTTGCCGGCGTCGCGGTCCACGCCCTTGGCAACACCGACCATCGGAATATCCTCGACCCCGTATTCGCGCATGATCGACGCCACGGCAGAGACCTGCCCGGCCCCGCCGTCAATCAGCAACAGCTCCGGCCACTGGCCTTCCTTGCGTTCCGGGTCTTCCTTGATCAGGCGCTTGAAACGGCGCGTCAGCACCTCTTTCATCATGCCGAAATCGTCGCCGGGGGTCAGCTCATCACCGCGGATGTTGAACTTGCGGTACTGATTCTTCATCATCCCGTCAGGTCCGGCCACGATCATGGCACCCACCGCGTGGGCACCCTGAATATGCGAGTTGTCATAGACCTCGATCCGCTGCGGCGGGCCCGGCAGGTCGAATGCTTCGGCCAGACCGCTCAGCAATTTGCCCTGTGTCGCCGTCTCCGCCATCTTGCGGGCCAGGCTCTCGCGGGCGTTGCGCAGGGCGCCATCCACCAGTTCGGCCTTTTCGCCGCGCTGGGGCACCAGCAATTCCACCTTGCGGCCCAGCTTGCCCGACAGCGCATCCGCCATCAGATCGGGGTTTTCGATCTCGTTGCTCAGGATCAACTGGCGCGGCGGCTCGCGGGTGTCATAGAACTGACCGATAAAGGCCTCCAGTACCTCTGCGGCATCCACGTCTGCGCCGACGCGCGGGTAGTAATCGCGGTTCCCCCAGTTCTGGTTCGCGCGGATGAAGAACACCTGCACGCAGGCCTGCCCGCTGTCCATGTGCAGCGCGATGATGTCCGCCTCGGCCACGCCCTTGGGGTTGATGCCCTGGGCCGTCTGCACCTGCGTCAGCGCCTTGATCCGGTCGCGCAGGGCGGCGGCACGTTCAAATTCCATCGCTTCGGAGGCCTGCGCCATCTCGCCCGCCAGCCGGGCCTGAATATCCGTCGTCCTGCCCGACAGGAACCTTTCCGCGTCCCGCACGGACTGGCGGTATTCATCGCTGCTGATCTTGCCGACGCAGGGGGCGCTGCAGCGTTTGATCTGGTGTTGCAGGCAGGGCCGCGTGCGGCTGTCGAACATGGCATCCGAACAATCGCGCAGCAGAAACACCCGCTGCAACTGGTTCAGGGTCCGGTTCACCGCCCCCGCACTGGCGAAAGGACCGTAGTAGGCGCCCTTCTCCTTCTTGGCGCCCCGGTGCTTCTTGATCTGGGGAAAGTCCTGGTCCGTGGTGACGAGGATATTTGGAAAGCTCTTGTCGTCGCGCAGCAGCACGTTGAACTTGGGTTTGAGCTGCTTGATCAGGTTCTGTTCCAGCAGCAGCGCCTCGGTCTCGGTCCTGGTGGTCAGGAACATCATAGAGGCGGTGTTGGAGATCATCCGTGCGATGCGTGGCGAATGCCCGGTGGGGCGCGCATAGCTGCTGACCCGCGCACGCAGATTCCGCGCCTTGCCCACATAAAGCACCCGGCTTTCCGCATCCAGCATCCGGTAGACACCCGGCGAGGTGTCGATGGTCTTGAGATAGCCCTGGATGACCTCGTGACCCAGCGGCGGTTTGATCGTTTCTTCCGTCATCGTCCTGTTCTGATTCTCCGGTTGGCCTGCAACAGGCGGCTGGTTATGACAAGGATTAACCTGTCCACCAAATATGTGGATAACTCTGCAGATAACTCTGACGCAGGTGGAATTTTTCTTTGAATCCGGCCCGCTTCACCGAAACGCCCAATTTTTAGGCAGATATGCAACCTCTTGATTTTCCATGTTAAGTTTATTAACCCTTGCCAATTCATTGAATCTTAACGACTTTTGCAACGGTTTTGTAACACCTCCGCAGCGCCGTGCAGAACTTTCGCCTGGGGTCTTACTCGACACCGATGATGTCGCGTGTCTGCCAGACCAGATGCTGCCCGCCATCGACGCAAAGCAACTGTCCCGTGACCCCCGGCGCATCCAGAAAATAGCCAAGGGCGGCAGTGATGTCATCGGGGTTGGCCCCCCGCTCCAGCAATGCACTGGCGCGTTGCTGGGCGAAATGCGCATCGCTCTGCCGGGCGCCTTTCAGGGTTGGACCGGGGCCGATGCCATTGACCCGGATGACCGGGGCCAGCGCCTGCGCGGTGGTATGGGTCATGGCCCAAAGCCCCATCTTTGCCAGCGTATAGGTCATGAACTCAGGCGTCAGCTTGCGCACGCGCTGGTCGATCATGTTGACGATCAGACCGGTCGCAAGCGGTTCTCCGTTGGCGTCCTGATCCGGGGTCAGCCCCTGCGCGGCCATGGCCTGTGTCAGCAGGAAGGGCGCGCGCAGATTGCTGCCCATATGCCGGTCCCAGCTGCTGCGGGTCGCGGATTTCAGCGTGTCGTATTCAAAGATCGAGGCATTGTTGACCAGACAGGTGATCTGCCCACCCAGTGCCGCGGCCGCGCGGGGCAGCAGGCTTTCCGTCGCGGCTTCCTCCAGCAGATCGGCCTGCAGCGCCGTGGCCTTGCGGCCCATCGCCTCGATCTCGCGCACGACTTCTTCCGCGCCTTCGGCGGAACTGGCGTAATGCACGGCCACATCATGGCCCCGCGCCGCCAGGTACAGCGCCATTGCGCGGCCCAGCCGCTTTCCCGCACCGGTGACCAACGCCCGCTTCATCACGTTCTCCTCAGCTCAACACGACCACAAGATACAGGGCATATAGAGCGGACAAGGCAATTCCCCAAATGCGCGTGATGTCGCGGCCCAGATAGACAAAGGGGATCAGCAACAGCGACGCGCCCAGCATGACCCAAAGGTCGAGCCTCAGGAAAGCGGGGTCGACCTCAATGGGCCCCACGAGGCTGGCGATGCCGATGATCGCCAGCAGGTTGAACATGTTCGATCCGATCACATTGCCCAGCGCCACATCCGCCTGGCGGCGCAGGGCGGCCATGACTGTCGTGGCCAGTTCCGGCAGCGAGGTGCCGACCGCCACCAGGGTCAAACCGATCACCGTATCGCTGACCCCATAGGCGGTTGCGATGATGGTGGCATTGTCCACCAGCAGGCTTGCGCCCAGCGGCAGGCCGATCAGGCCCAGCACAAGGAAAACCGCAATCTGCCAGCGCGGCATGTCGGGGTCGGCCCCTTCGGGTTCCTCGGCATCATCGCCTTTGCAGGCATTGCGGTGGTTGCAGGCCTCGCCGAACTGATCGGCCAGCACATAGGCGAGCCCGCCCAGCAGGACCAGCCCGGCAATCCAGTCAAAGACACCCCGGAACGCCAGCGCTATGAACAGCAGCGATGCGGCGATCATGAAATTATATGTCTTGCGCGTGTTGCATTCAGAGGTGTGCATGGTTGCAAGCAAGGCCGGTATGCCCAGCACCAGCAGGATGTTGGCGGTGTTCGATCCCACCACATTGCCCAGGGCAATGCCCGGCGCATTGTCGATCACGGCCTTGATCGAGATCAGCAGCTCAGGGGCGGATGTGCCAAAGGCCACGATGGTCAGGCTGACGATCAGCGCAGGCACGCCCAGGCGCAGCGACAGGTTCACCGCGCCTTTCACCAGCGCATCGCCTGCCAGCAGCAGGATCACCAGCCCCAGAAGAGACAGCAGCCACGGCATCAGCATCAGCCCTGCCCCCCGCAGCTACAGCGGCCCTTGCCGATACGATACCGGCCACAGGCGCTGCACTTGGTCTGGCTGAAGCGCTTGCCGCCGAGCCAGTGCATCTTGCCGAACCAGGCAAGCATCCCCATGAACACAAGGAAAAGAAGAACGATCTTGAATACCATCAGAGCCCAAACCGCGCAAAGGCCGCGCGTTCTTCGATGCCCTGCACTGCATCATCGACGATCTGCGCCCCGAACCGCGACAGCAATCCCTTGCGCGCGCCATAGCGGCGGAATTTGACCTTGTCGCCAAAGCGGTCCTTCATCATCGGGCGCAGGTGGCCGATGCCGTCGATCAGACCCAGTTCGGCGGCACGTTTCGCCAGCCAGATCTCTCCGGTGAACAGGTCCTGGTCCTGGGGCAGCTTGCTTGCCCGCCGGGTGGTCACATGGTCCTTGAAATTCTCGTGGATGTCTTCCAGCAGCACCTTCAGGCGCGCAACGTCTTCCGGGTTTTCGGGGCGGAACGGGTCCAGCATGCTCTTGGATTTGCCAGCGGTATAGACGCGCCGTTCCACGCCGTATTTGTCGATCAGCTCATGCACCCCGAAGGAGGCGGAGATCACACCGATGGACCCCAGCACCGACGACGGATCGGCATAGATCTCATCCGCGGCCACAGCCAGCCAGTAGCCGCCGGAGGCGGCGACATCCTCGACAAAGGCAATGACGGGAATCTTCTTTTCCTCTGCCAGCCGACGGATGCGCGCGCCGATCAGCGAAGACTGGACAGGGCTGCCACCGGGCGAGTTCACCTCAAGCGCGATGGCGACCGGCTTGCCCTTGCTGAACGCCTTTTCGATCACCGGCCCGAGGGTCGCATCGTTCAGCACGCCACGCCCTGAGGTGCTGATCATCCCCGACAGGCGGATCACAGCAACGGTCGGGTTGGACTTCAGGAAAGGCAGCCAGTTGTTCATGCCCCCCATGTAGAACGCCAACGCCGGTCAAACAAGGCGAGGCGATGCTTTATTGGCGAATGCGCCAGCCGGTGCGGAAAATCCACCATATGATGCCGAGACAGACGCCGGTAAACAGCCCGATGGCCAGAAGGCTGGTCAGGATCGGCACATCCGCGGTGCCAAAGAACGCCCAGCGGAACCCCGAGATCAGGTAAACCACCGGGTTGAACATCGATACCGCCTGCCAGAACGGCGGCAGCATCGAAATGGAGTAGAAAGACCCGCCCAGGAACACCAGCGGCGTGACGATCAGCAGCGGCACGATCTGCAATTGTTCGAAATTGCCCGCCCAGATGCCCAGGATAAAGCCGAAGAGCGCGAAACTGATCGTGGTCAGCAGCAAGAACGCCACCATGGCCAGCGGATGGGCGATGCTGAAATCGACAAAGAAGTATGCCGTGATCAGGATGATGAACCCGATGATCAGCGACTTGGTCGCGGCGGCCCCCACATAGCCCATGACGATCTCGAGAAAGCTGATCGGCGCGGACAGAAGCTCAAAGAAAGTGCCGATGAACTTGGGGAAATAGATCCCGAAAGAGGCATTGGCGATGGATTGGGTTATGACCGTCAGCATGATCAGCCCCGGCACGATGAACGCACCATAGCCGACCCCCTCGACCTGTTCGATCCGGCTGCCGATGGCCGCGCCGAATACGACGAAATAAAGCGAGGTGGAGATGACAGGCGCAAGCAAACTCTGCGCGACGGTCCTGAAGAACCTGAACATCTCGAAAATATAGATGGAGCGGACAGCCGTCCAGTTCATGTCGCGTCCTCCTTGACCAGATTGACAAAGATATCTTCCAGGCTGGATTGCCGGGTCACGACATCGCGCAGCACCAGCCCTTCGGCGGCAACATCCGCCAGCAGTTTGGTGATGCCTGTGCGTTCGGCGTTGGTGTCATAGGTATAGATCAAGGCGTGCCCGTCACTGGACAAGGCCAGATCGTCGGACTGCAGGTTCCTGGGAACCTCGGTCAGGGTCTCGGTCAATTGCACCTCAAGTTCCTTCTGACCCATGCGGGTCATCAGCTTGGTCTTTTCCTCGACCAGCAGCAGCTCGCCATGGGCGATCACACCGACGCGGTCGGCAATCGCCTCCGCCTCTTCGATATAATGGGTGGTCAGGATGATGGTCACGCCATCTTCCTTCAGCTTGTCGACGATCTGCCACATGTCCTTGCGCAATTCCACGTCGACGCCTGCGGTGGGTTCATCAAGAAACAGAACGCGGGGGTCATGGGCCAATGCCTTGGCGATCAGGACACGGCGCTTCATACCGCCCGACAACTCCCTGATCTGGTTGTCTTTTTTGTCCCAAAGCGACAATTGCCGCAGCACCTTCTCGATGGCCGCATCGTCGGACGGCTTGCCAAACAGACCGCGTGAGAAACGCACGGTGTTGATGACCCGCTCAAAAGGCTCCAGGTTGATTTCCTGCGGCACCAGCCCGATCATCGACCGCGCGGCGCGATAATCATGCAGGATGTCGTGCCCGCCGACAGTGACCGTGCCGCTGGTCGGCATGGTGATTCCACAGACCGTGGAGATCAATGTGGTCTTGCCCGCGCCGTTCGGCCCGAGAAGGGCAAGGATTTCACCCTCTTCAATCCCCAGGTTCACGCCCTTGAGCGCCTGAAACCCATCCTTGTAGGATTTGCGCAGGTCGGTGATTTCAACGATATTTGCCATGGCTCAGGCCCCCTTCATCCCGCGCGAACTTAATCGGCGGGACGTTAAAGTAAACAGTTCAGTTCAGTCTTTTGACCGACCGAACCAGCCTTTTTTCCTGGGGGCCTCTTCGTCGTCTCCGCCTGCATCTTCCGCCGGTCCCTCCAGGCCCGCCTGAAGGTTGTCGAAGAACTGATCCGCCATCTTCTTGGCAAAGCCGTCAATGATCCGGCTGCCCAGCTGCGCGAGCTTGCCGCCCACCTTGGCCTCCACGTCATAGCTCAGCTCGGTGCCGCCATCCTTTGCCACGAGCCGCACGTCAGCACCGCCCTTGGCAAAACCCGCAGCACCGCCCTTGCCCGCGCCATCGATCTTCATGGATTGGTCCGCAACCAGATCGGTGATTGTCACCTCTCCCTTGAAGGTGGCCTTTACCGGCCCGACCTTCTGCACGACAGTCGCCTCGTATCCGTCCTCGACCGAGCCGGTGACCTCGGTGGCGCCCGGCACGCAGGCCTTGAGTACCTGGGGATCCAGCAGGGCTGCGTAAACCTCTGACGGGGGCGCCGCAATCTGACGGGTATCTGACATCTGCATGGGGGATCCTCCGGGTTATTTGCGCGCAGGATAGCCAAGTTGGCAGGACTGTCCAACGCCAAACGCACTGGACAGGCGCGGCAGGGCTGATAGGTCAATTGCATGACTGTGCTTCCCCAAAATCGCGCCGGGCCGGCGATTGCCTTTGTACTGGCCGGGATCCTTGCGATTTCCGTAAACGACATGCTGATCAAGCGGCTTTCCGGGGGCTATCCGCTGCATGAACTGGTGTTCGTGCGCTCGGCCATCGGGATCGTATTCAGCCTGGTGCTGGTCCAGATCGAGGGCGGCTGGCACATCCTCAAGACCGACCGGCCGGGTCTGCACCTGCTGCGCGGGGCGCTGGTGGTGATTGCCAACATGACATTCTTCGTCGCCCTTGGGGCGATCCCCCTGGCCGATGCCACCGCATTGTTCTTTGCGGCACCCCTGTTCATCACGCTGCTGTCGATCCCGATCCTGGGGGAAAAGGTGGGGCTCCTGCGGCTCGGTGCCGTGATGGTTGGATTTGTCGGGGTTGTCATCATGCAACGGCCCTGGGCCGGCAGTGAAACGCTGGGCGCCTCCCGGCTGGTGCTGCTTTTGCCGGTGCTCGCGGCGCTGACCTATGCGCTGAACCAGCTGATGACCCGCAAGCTGGGGGTTAGCAGCAAGGCCTCGGCCCTCTCGGTCTACATCCAGTCGGTTTTCATCGTCGTTTCGCTGGGGTTCTTCCTGGTGGCCGGCGACGGACGCTTTGTGAGCGAGGGCAGCTCGGCCTCGATGCAGTTCCTGCTGCGCGCCTGGGTCTGGCCCGCGCCCGGGGACGGTTGGGTCTTTGTTGGCCTGGGGTTGAACGCCGCTGTAATCGGCTATTGCCTGAGCGCCGCCTACAGGATGGCCGATGCCGCCACGGTCGCGCCCTTTGAATACATGGGCCTGCCGCTGGCGGTGTTCTGGGGCTTCATGATTTTCGGGGATCTGCCCGCCTGGGAAGTCTGGATCGGCATCGCATTGATCCTCGGTTCGGGATTGTTCGTCTTCCTGCGCGAACGGCAAAAGACCCGTGTGCGGGTCAGCCGACCGACCACCCGGCGGTACTGAGGGTTCGGAATTTTCAAAAATTCCGGACCGTTTCCTTCAAAGGAAACGAGGTCAGGTAGCGGCAGTGGCGAACCGTCTGCGAGACCGCACAGGCTGTGTCCTCTGCATCGATCAACACCGTTTGATCTGGGCACACGGAATTTTCAAAAATTCCGGACCGTTTCCTTCAAAGGAAACGTTTTCGACAATCTATGCCGATGTACCGCCATCTGCATGTCCCTGCATCGCGCTACGGGCCATTTCAGTGCGGTCATAGCCCGTATTGGGGCTATGAGGCGCGTGCGCAGGTGGTGGCATGAGACTCTTGCGCCGACCTGCGCGCACCCTTGCCCAGACGATCAGCGCTAGCACGAGAGGCGGGATCGACAGAAGGATGATATCGCTGGGCATCATAGTTCCCCTTGCGGACTTCTCTTGGTTCCAGATTGGCATGAGGGCGCATTCCCGACCAGACCGGAATTTTCAAAAATTCCGAACCGTTTTCTTCAAAGAAAACGACTACTCCGGCTGAGACACCTGCACCACCACCTTGCCCGTGGCCTTGCGGGTCCGCAGCAGGTCCAGAGCCTCGTTCGCCTGTTCCAGCGGCAGCACGTTGCTGACATGCGGCTTGATCCTGCCTGCCACATACCAGTCGATCAGGGTGCGGAAACTGTCGGTCAGCACGCCGGGTTTGATCCGCGCGTAGCCGCCCCAGTAAAAACCCAGAACCGTCAGGTTCTTGACCAGCAGGATGTTGGCCGGTATCTGCGGCACCTCGCCACTGGCGAACCCCAGCGGCAGCAGCCGCGCCTCGGGGTTGCAGGCCCGCATTGCCGCCTTGAACTGATCGCCGCCGATCGGGTCATAGACCACATCCGCCCCGCCCAGCGACTTGACCACCGCGCGGATGTCATCGGTATCGGAATCGATCAGGTGATCGGCACCCAGCTTGCGGCAGATCTCAAGCTTCTCCTTGCCCCGCGCGCAGGCGATGACCTCTGCGCCCATCAGCTTGCCCAGTTCCACCGCTGTCAGGCCAACCCCGCCCGAAGCACCCAGCACCAGCAGCCGTTCCCCCGGTTTCAAACCTGCCTTGTAGTCCAGCGCGACATGGCTGGTGCCATAGGCGATCAGGAAGGCCGCCGCATCCACGGCGTCCATCTCATCAGGAATCGGGACGCAGACTTCCGCAGGCAGGACCGCATATTCCGACAGGCCGCCAAAGCCGGCATAGGCCGCAATGCGCTGATCCTTTGCCAAAGTGCTTACCCCGTCGCCCAGCCCCACGACACGGCCCGCCAGTTCCATCCCGATGGTAAAAGGCAGCGGCGGTTTTTCCTGATAGGTCCCCTTGATCATCAGCGTGTCGCCGAAATTCAACCCGCAGGTATCGATCCTGACCAGCACCTCGCCCGGTCCGGGCACGGGCAGCTCCAGTTCCCGCAGTCTCAGGGGTTCGTCATAGGCGGTCACTTGCATCGCGCGCATCATGGGGTCCTTTTCGATTGGCCCGCTTTGTCGCCTGTCCCCCCAGCCATTGGCAAGGGGCATCACGCTATCCCGCGAAAATCACGGCGCGGATCCCATAGGCCACAATACCAAGGGCCGAAATGCTCAGCACCCAGAGCAGCACGAACCATCCCAGCCGACGCAGCCAGAGCGGCATCAATGATATCCGTCTTCCGGGTCGATCTTGCCCCGGAAGACCCAATAGGCATAGGCGGTATAGGCAAGGATCATGGGCACCAGCACCAATGTCCCGACCAGCGTGAACCACAGCGAACTGTCGGGGGCCGCGGCATCCACGATGGTCAGGGCACCGGGCACGATATAGGGATAAAAACTGATCCCGATGCCGATGAACCCCAGGACAAAAAGGCTGAGTGCGCAGAGGAACGGCTGCAAGTCACGCTGCTGTTGCAACCCCCGGAACAGGCCCAGAATGCAAAGCCCCACAAGCACCGGCACGACAAAGCTGAAGCCCATCGACGGCCAGGTGAACCAGCGTTCGAAATAGACGTAGCGCAGGAAGGGTGTCCAGAGACTGACAGCAGCCATGAAAATCACCGTTGCAATGGCAAACGGCCAGGCCAGCCTGCGCATATGGGTCTGGATGCGCCCCTCCAGCTTGAGGTTCAGCCATGTGGCTCCCAGCATCGCATAGCCCACCGTCACCGCGACACCGGTCAGGAAGGTGAAGGGCGTCAGCCAGTCCCACCAGCCGCCCGCATAGGCGCGGTTCTCGACCTCGATCCCCTGCACCAGCGCGCCCAGCGCAATGCCCTGGCACAGCGACGCCGTCAGCGATCCGCCGAAAAACGCGATGTCCCAGGTCCCCTTCCAGCGCTTTGTGCGCCAGCGGTACTCAAAGGCCACGCCGCGAAACACCAGCCCCAGCAGCATCAGGATGATCGGCATGTAAAGCGCGGGCATCACCACCGCATAGGCCAGCGGGAACACCGCGAACAGCCCGCCGCCGCCCAGCACCAGCCAGGTTTCATTGCCGTCCCAGATCGGCGCGACGGAATTCATCATCACGTTGCGCTCTTTCTCGTCCTTGGTCAGCGGGAACAGCAGGCCCACCCCCAGGTCAAAACCATCGAGGATGACATAGACCAGCACCGAAAAGGCGATGATCCCCGCCCAGATGAATGACAGTTCAAAACCCAGCATCTCAGGTCCTCGCCTTGTCGTCGTGATCGCCCTGCATCTGCACCGACGGGGTCGTCCCGGCGGTGCGGGTCGGGCCTTCGTCCGTGATCGACGCATCGCTCGCGGGTTTGATCGGCTTGCCCATCAGGCGCAGGATATAATAGGTGCCCGCGCCGAAAACGAAGAAATAGACGATGATAAAGGCTATCAGCGAGGCCGCGACTGCAGGTGCCGCCACGGGCGAGAGGCTGTCGGAGGTCCGCAGCAGCCCGTAGACGGTAAAGGGCTGGCGGCCCACTTCGGTCGTGATCCAGCCCGCCAGCACCGCGACGAACCCCATCGGCCCCATCGCCACCGACGCGCGGTAAAGCCAGGGCGCATCGAAAAGCCGCCCGCGCGCCCACGCGATCAGCCCCCACAATCCCAGACCCAGCATGGCAAAGCCAAGGCCCACCATCACCCGGAAGGAGAAAAAGACGATGGCCACCGGCGGTTCATCCTCGTCCGGAACGGTATCAAGACCGGCCAGCGGCGCGTTCAGGTCGTGCTTGAGGATCAGCGAGCTGAGCTTGGGGATCTCCACCGCGTAGTCGACGCGCTTTTCCGCCTGATTGGGGATGCCGAACAGGATCAGCGGCGCCCCGTGGGGATGGCTCTCGAAATGCCCCTCCATCGCCATCACCTTGACCGGCTGGTGTTCCAGCGTGTTGAGCCCGTGGGAATCGCCCGCCAGGATCTGCAGGGGTGTCACCAGCGCCAGCATCCACATCGCCATGGAGAACATCCGCCGGGCAGGCGCGTCGCTGCGGTCGCGCAGCAGGTGCAGGGCCCCCACGGCACCCACCACCAGCGCGGTTGTAAGGAAGGCGGCCAGCACCATGTGGGTCAGGCGATAGGGGAACGAGGGGTTGAATACGATCTGCCACCAATCCTCGGGAATGAACTGACCCAGCTCGTTCATGCTGAAGCCCGCAGGCGTCTGCATCCAGGAATTGACCGACAGGATCCAGGTGGCCGAAATCAGCGTGCCGAATGCCACCATGCCCGTTGCCATCATATGCAGCGCATCACCCACCCGTTCGCGGCCAAAAAGCATGATGCCCAGGAACCCCGCCTCAAGGAAGAAGGCGGTCAGCACCTCATAGGCCATCAGCGGTCCGATCACCGGGCCGGCCTTGTCCGAAAACACCGACCAGTTGGTGCCGAACTGGTAGGACATGACGATGCCCGACACGACCCCCATGCCAAAGGCAATGGCGAAAATCTTGACCCAGTAATTGAACAGAATCAGGAAGGTCCGGTCCCGCGTCCAGAGCCAGCGCGCGTTGAGCACCGCCAGGAAGCTGGCCAGCCCGATGGAGAAGGCCGGAAAGATGATGTGAAACGAGATCGTAAAGGCAAACTGCACCCGCGCGAGGATCTCTGCGGAATATCCGTCGAACATGGTCTGGCCTCCATTGCTTATGTCCCGGACATAGGCTGTTTTCGCAGCCTGTACAGCGACACATTTCGCCGCAGCGGGTGTCAGAAGCGCAGGTCCACTTTCAGACCCGGCTCATTGTCACCCAATATGAGTTCCGCACCATGCAGCGCCGCCACGGCCGCCACGAGGCTCAGTCCCAACCCGTTTCCGGGCGTGTTGCGGCTGCGATCCAGACGATAAAGCCGGTCCAGCACCTTGTCGCGTTCCTTGACCGGAATGCCCGGTCCGGTGTCGGCCACCTGCAGCCAGACCCGGCCCGCCGCGTGCTGCGACAGGCGAATCGTGATTTGGCTGCCTACAGGCGTATGGCGCAGCGCGTTTTCGATCAGGTTCGAGACCATCTGCCCCAGCAAAGCCCTGTCCCCCCGCACCTTCGGCACATCAGCGGCAATCTCCAGGGTCAGGCGATGGCCGCTGTCGCCGGCACTGGGTTCATAGACCTCGACCAGGGTCTGGCAGACCTGCGCCAGATCAACGGGTGCGAAGCGCGATCTGGCCGATCCGGCCTCGACCTGCGCCAATTGCAGCAGCGCCTGGAACACATGCCCCATATCCGCCACTTCGGCACGGGTGCGGGCAACCAGTTCGGCCTCTTCGCTGTCCGGGGGCACCTTGCCCTCCAGATCCTCCAGTTGCAGGGCAACCCGTTGTAACGGCGTCTTGAGGTCATGGGCGATGTCCGATGACACCTGTTTCAGCGCGGTGACAGACGCCTCCTGCGCAGTAGCCATCTGATTGAGCTTGCCACCGATCTGCGCAAGGTCGTCGGACCAGCGCGGCCCGACCACCACGCGCGCGCCCAGATCCCCCCCCGTCATCCGGTCCAGCGCGCGGCCCACCATCTCCACATGGCGCTTGGAGCGGCGTGCCAGCACCAGCCCGCCGGAAAGCGCGATCAGCGCCGTTGGCAGCAGGCTGATCAGCAGGATATTGAGGAAGACCCCGCCCAGCGCCTCGATCTCTGCCCGGCTGCGGGCGATGGTGATGATGCCGCCATGCAACCGGTCGGTCAGCGACAGGTAGGCGCCATCATATTGCGCGCGGTCCCGGTCCAGCGAGATGATGTGAAACCCCGCCTCGTCCCGCGCAATCGCCCCGTTGCCAAAGATCCGGCCCGACGGCGCGATATAGCTCAGCACCATGCGGTTGGGGTCGGCCTCGCGGCTTTCGGCCTCTACCAGTGCCGCCACGGCGCGGGCATTGGGGGCGGCGCGAAAGCCCGCAAGGTCCTGTCGCAGATCGGCACGCATCGCCTGCTCGAACGAGCGTTGGGTAAACCCGTAGCTGGCCGCGAGGCTCAGCAGGCTGACTGCGGTGAACAGCGCCACCAGCAGCAGCGCCAGCCGCAGCGGCATCGACCGCCAGAATTTCGCAAGCCGTGCCGTCATGCGGCAATCCGGTATCCCGCCCCGCGCACCGTCTGGATGATTTCCTTGTCAAAGGGCCGGTCCACCTTGGCGCGCAACCGGCTGATATGGGTTTCCACCACATTGGTGCCGGGGTCAAAGCCGATGTCCCAGACCGCTTCCAGCAGCATGGTTCTGGTCTGAACCCGCCCCTTGCGCCGCAGCAGATGTTCCAGCAGGGCAAATTCGCGCGGCAACAGGTCAAGCACCTGCCCTGCCCGCGTGACCGTCCGGGTGATCAGGTTCATCTCCAGATCGCCCGATCGCAGCACCGTCTCGGCCTCCATCGCCTGGGGCCTGCGCGACAGCGCCGCCACCCGTGCCGACAATTCGCCAAAGACAAAGGGTTTCGCCAGATAATCATCCGCCCCGGCGCGCAGCCCCTCGATCCGGTCGTCGACATCGCCCATCGCGGTCAGCAGCAAGACCGGCACCTTCGATCCGGCGCCGCGCAGGGTCTTGAGCAGGGTCAGCCCGTCGACCTGCGGCAGCATCCGGTCAAGGATCAGCACATCATGCCCCCCCGCCGTCGCCGCAATCAGCCCTTCGCGCCCGTCCGCGACCAGATCGACAACATGACCTTCCTCGCGCAATCCCTTGGCGATGTAGCGCCCGGTTGTGGCGTCGTCTTCTATGACGAGCAGTTTCATCGTGACCTCTGTTCCTGATCTGCAGGTCTCCTGCATAGACAATATGGGGCCGCAGGCCGCGTTACAAATTTGTATAGGGCCGCCCACGATGCTGTAAGGACAGACGGTCATATGGGGTGGGCACAAGAAAATTCGAGGTAACCCCGATGCACTCCATACTGAAATCACCACGACAAAGCGCCGTCGCGGCATTGACCGCGGCCCTGCTGGCCACTTCCGCGCTGACCGTCGCACCTGCCGCGGCCTATGCGGTGCCCGTCGGCGGCTATGCCGATCTGGTGGAACAAGTCTCCCCCGCCGTGGTCTTTATCGAAGTCACCACCAAGGCACAGGACACTCCCGCCCCGATGCCGCGCAACATTCCCCCGCAGTTGCGCCGCTTTTTCGAGGACGGCATGCCCGGAATGCCCGGTCACCAAGGGCCGCTTCAGGGCGTGGGCTCGGGCTTCATCATCTCTTCCGATGGCCAGATCGTGACCAACCACCATGTGGTGGCAGGTGCCGACACCGTGACCGTCAAACTGGCCGATGACCGCAGCTTCGAGGCCAAGGTGGTCGGCAGCGACCCGATGACGGACATCGCCCTGCTCAAGATCGAAGCGGATGTTGACCTGCCCTTTGTCAAATTCGGCGCCACCGATGGCCTGCGGGTGGGCGACGAGGTTGTCGCCGTCGGCAACCCCTTCGGCCTTGGCGGCACCGTGACCTCCGGCATCATCTCTGCCCTGTCGCGTGACATTCGCTCAGGCCCCTTTGACGACTTCATCCAGACCGATGCTTCGATCAACAAGGGCAACTCCGGCGGACCGCTGTTCAACAATGCCGGTGACGTGATCGGCGTCAACACCGCCATCCTGTCTCCGGACGGCGGCTCCGTCGGCATCGGCTTTGCCGTGCCTGCCGACCTGGTGCAGACGGTTGTGGCCGATCTGTCCGACGACGGCAGCGTCTCGCGTGGCTGGCTGGGCGTGAACATCCGCCCGATGACCGAAGAGGTCGCCAATGTCCTGGGCTACAATTCGCCCAAGGGCGCCGTGATCGAAGCGGTGAGCGAGGACAGCCCTGCCGCCAAGGCCGGTCTGAAGCGCGGCGACATCATCATGTCCTTTGGCAAGACAGATGTGACCGACCTGCGCGACCTGACCCGTGCGGTAGCCACCACCGAGCCTGAACAAAGCACACAGATGAAAGTGCTGCGCAAGGGCGAGGAGCTGACCCTCGACGTAACCGTGGGCAAGCTGGATCCCAAGCCGGCCTGACCCATGCGTGACCCCGGCGGCGCATCCCCCGTTGCCGCCGGGGCTTTTCAACTCCGGCCCGGCTGCCGCTACAATTTGGCGATGCGCACCAGCGCCTGCCGCAACAGCCGGGCCTCTTCCTGCGAAAAATCCGCCATCAAAGCCCGGTCGAACTGTTTCCCCTGCGCGGCCAGATCGGCATAGGCCTGCCTGCCCTGCGATGTCAGCGCCAGAGTTTCATGGCGCCTGTCATCCTCCCAGGGGCTGCGCGTCAGGAATCGTTTGGCCTGCAGGGCCGCAACCGCGCGGCTGACCTTGGTCTTGTGCATCCGCGCCCGGTCGCAGATCTCCTTGGCCGTCATCGCCCCGTAGCGCCCCAGGTGGAACAGCACCCGCCATTCGGTGCGCAACATCCCGTATTTGCCCTTGTAATACCGCTGAAAACTCGCGCTGGATTCCTCCGCCGCCATGTTCAGCAGATAGGGCAGAAACCCCCGCAGATCGAAATCATCCACCGTCTCCCCCGGCGGTGCCTCGTCTTTTTTCGGCATTTTGCAATTTATCCCGTTGTTAGTTACAAAACCAACTAATATGTGATCTTCACGTTTTGCGAAAGGACCTGCCATGAATAAGGACGTCGCCCCCCACGCGCTGAAAAGCGCTGCAACGCCTGTCGGCACCCACGAGGGATATATGCCCGGCTTCGGCAACGACTTCGAGACGGAGGCCCTGCCCGGCGCCCTGCCCCAGGGAATGAACTCGCCCCAGAAGGTGAACTACGGCCTCTACGGCGAACAGCTTTCCGGCACCGCCTTTACCGCGCCCAGCCACCAGAACGAACGCACCTGGTGCTACCGCATCCGGCCATCTGTCAAGCACACACACCGCTTTGAAAAGATCGACCTGCCCTATTGGAAATCCGCACCACATGTGGACCCGGACGTGGTCAGCCTGGGCCAGTACCGCTGGGATCCCGTCCCCCATTCCGAAGCCAGGCTGACCTGGCTCACCGGCATGCGCACCATGACCACGGCGGGTGACGTCAATACGCAGGTCGGCATGGCCAGCCACATTTACCTCGTCACCGACAGCATGGTGGACGCCTATTTCTACTCCGCCGATTCCGAGCTGCTGGTGGTCCCGCAGGAGGGCCGCCTGCGCTTTGCCACCGAACTGGGCGTGATCGACATTGAACCGCAGGAAATCGCGATCATCCCGCGTGGCCTGGTCTACCGGGTCGAAGTGCTCGAAGGGCCCTGCCGCGGCTTTGTCTGCGAGAACTACGGACAGAAGTTCGACCTGCCCGGCCGCGGCCCGATCGGGGCCAACTGCATGGCCAACCGCCGCGATTTCAAGACGCCCATCGCCGCCTTTGAGGACCGCGACGCGCCCTCCACCGTCACGGTGAAATGGGCGGGCCAGTTCCACGAGACGAATATCGGCCATTCCCCGCTCGACGTCGTCGCCTGGCATGGCAACTATGCCCCCTGCAAATATGATCTGCGCACCTATTGCCCGGTCGGCGCGATCCTGTTCGATCATCCGGATCCGTCAATCTTTACCGTGCTCACCGCACCCTCTGGTGTCGAAGGCACCGCGAACATCGACTTCGTCCTGTTCCGCGACCGCTGGATGGTGGCCGAGGATACCTTCCGCCCGCCGTGGTATCACAAGAACGTCATGTCCGAACTGATGGGCAATATCTTTGGCATCTATGACGCCAAGCCCAAGGGCTTCGTCCCCGGCGGCATGTCGCTGCACAACATGATGCTGCCCCACGGCCCGGACAAGAACGCCTTTGAAGGCGCGTCGAACGCCGAGCTTGAAGCGGAGAAACTGGAGAACACCATGTCCTTCATGTTCGAAACCCGCTTCCCGCAGCACCTGACCGCCTTCGCCGCGAAAGAGGCACCGCTGCAGGACGATTACATCGACTGCTGGACCGACCTCGAAAAGAAATTCGACGGCACCCCCGGCAAGAAATGATGCCGCCTGCCGGTTTCGCCCTAAGTGAAACCGGCAGCTATCAGCACAAGGAATACCCATGACCCTCATCCAATCCTGGGTGGAAAGCGCCAACAGCGCCGACACCGACTTCCCGCTCAACAACCTGCCCTACGGCGTGTTCGAGACAAACACGCTTGAACCGCGCTGCGGCGTGGCCATCGGCAACATGATCCTCGACATGGCCGCAATGGAAGAGAACGGGCTGATCGACCTGGCCGAAGAGCCGGTGTTCGACGTGCCCTACTGGAATGACGTGATGGAACTGGGGCCCGAAGGCTGGGCCGCCCTGCGCAACCGGCTGACCGACCTGCTGGCGGCCGATGCCCCGGACCAGGCGCAGGTCGCGCCACACCTCGTGCCGATGGCAGAGGCGCGGATGCACATGCCACTGGTGGTCACCGAATTCACCGATTTCTATGCGGGCAAGCATCACGCCACCAACATCGGAACCATGTTCCGCGGCGCTGAAAACGCGCTGCCGCCGAACTGGTTGCACATCCCCATCGGCTACAACGGACGCGCCTCCACCGTGGTTGTCTCCGGCACGCCCATCATCCGCCCCAATGGCCAGACCAAGGCGCCGGACGCCGATATGCCCTCCTTCGGACCCAGCAAACGGCTGGACATCGAGCTGGAGATGGGCGCCATCGTCGGCACCTCGTCCGAGATGGGCCACCCGATCAGCGTGGCGCAGGCCGATGACATGATCTTTGGCTACGTCCTGCTGAACGACTGGTCGGCGCGCGACATCCAGCCCTGGGAATACCAGCCGCTCGGCCCGTTCCAGGCCAAGGCATTTGCCACTTCGATCTCCCCCTGGATCGTGACGAAAGCTGCGCTGGAGCCGTTCCGCACCTCCACACCCGAACGCGAAAAGGACCTGCTGCCCTACCTGCGCGAACCCGGCCCCATGCTCTATGACATCGAGCTGCAGGTGACGATGGCCCCCGAAGGCAAGGCGCCGACCACCATCGCGCGCACCAACTACAACCAGATGTACTATTCCGCCGCACAGCAGCTGACCCATCACGCCTCTTCCGGCTGCGCGATGAACGCGGGCGACCTGCTGGGTTCGGGCACGATCTCCGGCCCCGAAAAGGACGAGCGCGGCTCGCTGATCGAACTCAGCTGGGGCGGCAAGGAAACCATCACGCTGGACAGCGGCGACACCCGCACCTTCATCGAGGACGGCGATACATTGACCCTCAAAGGCGCCGCGCAGGGCGACGGATACCGCATCGGCTTCGGCGACTGCGTGGGCACGATCAAACCGGCAATCAAGTTCCCCTGAACTTCATTGTTCCAAAAAATACACAAATGTGACGCGACCACGCGCGCCACAGCAGAAAGGACAAGACATGGCCAAAGCATTCGCCTCCCAGGGTGACATGACCGAAAAGAAAATCACCTTCGACGAGGTCGGCCGCGGCCTCTGGGCCTTTACCGCCGAAGGGGACCCCAACTCCGGCGTCATCATCGGTGATGACAGTGTCATGATCGTCGAGGCGCAGGCGACCCCGCGCCTGGCGGGCAAGGTCATCGAGAAGGTCCGCGAAGTCACCGACAAGCCGATCAGCCATGTGGTGATGACCCACTATCACGCGGTCCGCGTGCTGGGTGCCTCCGCCTATGGTGCCAATCAGGTCATCATGTCCGACGTGGCCCGCGCCATGGTCGTGGAACGCGGCCAAGAGGACTGGGACAGCGAATTCCAGCGTTTCCCCCGTCTGTTCGAAGGACACGAAAGCATCCCCGGCCTGACCTGGCCCACCACCACATTCTCCGACAGCATGACCGTCTATCTCGGCAACCGCCGGGTCGACATCAGGCAGATCGGCCGCGCGCATACCGCAGGCGACGCAGTGATCCACGTCCCGGACGAGAACGTGATGTTCACCGGCGACATCGTCGAGGACCACTCGGCCTGCTATTGCGGTGACGGGCATTTCAACGACTGGGGCGGCACGCTGGACAATATCCTGGCCTATGACGTGGACGCCATCGCACCGGGTCGCGGCGGCGCGCTGATGGGCAAGGATGCGGTCAAGGGTGCCATTGCCAGCACCCGCGACTTCGTGAATTCCACCTATGCCCCCGCCGCCCGCGTCGCGGCCCGCGGCGGCAGCCTCAAGGAAGCATGGGACGCGGTGCGCGAAGCCTGCGACCCCAAGTTCTCGGACTATGCGATCTACGAACATTGCCTGCCCTTCAACGTGGCCCGCGCCTATGACGAGGCGCGCGGCATCGACACGCCCCGCATCTGGACCGCCGAACGGGACATCGAAATGTGGAACGCGCTGCAGGCGTAATCCTGCAGCCCAGGGAGGATCGATATGGTTGCCGTAAGATACCAGACTGCTTTCAAGCTCTATCCCTACCACCAGGTCCCCGCGCAATCGCAGGCCCCGATGCGGCACCCGGTGGTCATGGTCGGGGGCGGGCCCATCGGCCTTACCCTGGCGCTTGACCTCGGGCTCAAGGGCACCCCAGTACTGGTGTTGGACGACCACGAGGGCGCTGGCCTTGGGTCCAAGGCGATCTGCTTTGCCAAGCGCACGCTGGACATCGCGCATCGTCTGGGTGCGGCGCAGCCGATGGTGGACAAGGGCGTGGTCTGGAACGTGGGCCGGGTGTTTCACGCAGACCGTGAGGTTTACGAATTCAACCTTCTTCCCGAAGACGGCCATCGCTACCCCGCCTTCATCAATCTGCAGCAGCCCTATTTCGAACGCGACCTTGTGGAAGCCATCGAAAAAGCCCGGACCAATGGCGCCCCGATCGAGATACGGGGCGCCAACCAGGTCACCGCGATCACGCCGCAGGACGGGTTTACCACGCTGGAGGTCGACACCCCCGATGGCCCCTACCGGATCGAGGCCGACTACCTGATTGCCTGCGACGGCGCGCGTTCTCCCCTGCGGGAGATGATGGGGCTGACCTTCGATGGCCGCGTGTTCGAGGACAACTTCCTGATCGCCGATGTGCACATGAAGGCCGACTTCCCCACCGAACGCTGGTTCTGGTTCGATCCGCCGTTCGAGGGTGCCGGCCAGTCCGCCCTGCTGCACAAGCAGCCCGACGACATCTGGCGCATCGACTTTCAGCTGGGCTGGGACATCGACCGCAAGGCGGAACTGGACCCGGAGCGCATCCGCGCCCGCGTTGACGCGATGCTGTCCAGCCAGACCGGCACCGTACCGGACTACGAGCTGGAATGGACCTCCATCTACACGTTCCAATGCCGTCGCATGAAGTCTTTCCGCCATGGCAATGTGATCTTTGCGGGCGACAGCGCGCACCAGGTTTCGCCCTTCGGTGCGCGCGGGGCCAATTCCGGTGTGCAGGATGCGGACAACCTGGGCTGGAAACTTGATCTTGTGCTGAAAGGGCTGGCCGATGACAGCCTGCTCGACAGCTATGCCACCGAACGTGAATTCGGCGCCGATGAGAACATCCTGAATTCGACCCGTGCCACCGACTTTCTGACGCCCAAGACCCAGACCAGCCGGCTCTTCCGTGACGCGGTACTGACCCTGGCAGAGCGGCATACCTTTGCCCGGCCTTTGGTAAATTCCGGACGCCTGTCGGTGCCATGCACCTATGACGGCTTTCCGCATTTCGGCCTCGATGCGCTGAATGGCCCTGCCGTCACCCGCCCCGGCGCGGCCTGCGTCGATGCGCCGGTCAAAGACGGCTTCCTGCTCGACGACCTCGGCGGCACCTTCACCATCCTCGCCCTGGGCTGCGCCGCAGAGGTGGTGAGCGCGCAGGGCATTGACGCGGCTGTGATGGAAATCACCAATCCCTCCGACGCGCTGACCCGCCGCTACCTTGGTGACGCGAAACAGGCCGTTTATCTCATCCGTCCCGATCAGCATGTCGTGGCCCGATGGCCCGGTTTCGACGCGGATGCCATCGCCAGCGCCATCGCCCGCGCCATCGGAAAGGACAGCTGATGTCTGTGACACTGACCCCGAACATCCCCGACCAGGACGGTTTCTACGACGAGTTGCTGCGCGCCCATGAAGGTCTGAGCAAGGAGCAGTCCGATGCGCTCAACGCGCGGCTGATCCTGGTGCTGTGCAACCACATCGGCGACCGCGAGGTGATCCGCGCGGCGCTGGCGGCGGCGAAATAATCACAGGTCCACTTCGACCACGCCACCGGCCTCTGCCGCCCGGCTCTGGCACAGGATGACCGCATCCTGCCGCTGCGCCCTGGACAGCACGAAATCGCGGTGCTCGACCGCGCCCGAGACCAGCCCGCATTTGCACACGCCGCAGATGCCGTCGGAGCATTTCACGTCCACATGGATGCCATTCTCTGCCAGCACGTCCGTCGCGCTTTTGTCTGCAGGCACGGCAAGCTCCCGCCCCGAGCGCGCGAGCCGCAGGGTAAAATCGTGGTTCACATATTCCGGCACTTCGGGGACCGAGAAATACTCCAGATGCCGCGCTTCCTCCGGTACGCCCGCCGCCTCTGCCGCCGCCATGACCGCCGACATATAGCGATCCGCCCCGCAGGTATAGACATGCGCGCCCGCAGGCAGGCCGCCCATCACGGTGCCCAGATCAGCACGCGTATCCTCATCGGTGATGTGCAGATGCACCCTGTCGGCCCAGGGCACCGCCGCGAGGTCCGTCAGATACCCCATGCTGTCGCGTGACCGCCCGGAATAATGCAGGGCAAAATCGCGCCCCGCGCGGTGCAACTCATGGGCCATGGCAATCATCGGTGTCACCCCGATCCCGCCGCCCATCAGCAGTGAGAACGGTGCTTCCGCATCCAGCGGGAAATGGTTGATCGGGTTGGAGATGAAGACCTTGCGCCCCTCGCTGAAGATCCGGTGCAGCAGTTTCGATCCGCCGCGCCCCGCATCCTCCATCAGCACGCCGATCTGATAGGTGCTGCGGTCGCCCGGATCACCCGACATGGAATACTGGCGCAGGAATTCCGGCGCGACCACGATATCCAGATGCGCCCCCGCCTGCCAGGGCGGCAGATCACCCCCGCCCACAGGCTGAAACTCATACTTGGTGATCCCGGCCGCCATCTTCTTCGCTTTGGTGATTTCTACATGGATCACCGGGCTGTCGGCGGCATCGGTCGTGCGGTGCACCATGCTCTCATCGCCCGCCGCCAGACGGCGCTTGTATTCCTCGGCCGTGATCATCGCCTGATAGGCCTCGATCCCCGCCTCCCGGTCCATCGGGTCCGGATACGGATACGGATGCGGGGCCAGTGGTGCGGGATAGACAGCCAGCGTCTGGTCCTCATACTTCAGGTCCAGATCCCGTTGCAGGGACCGTTCGTTCACCGGCTTGTCCGTGGGGCGGTAGCCGCCGTCTTCCGCGATCTCCAGATCCCACCACCATTTCTTGACCGGGTTCAGCCCGCCATTGCCCACCGCATCATCCAGCCGCGCCAGCGCCGGGGCCGCTGCGGGCATGTTCATCGCGGCCCAGCGGAACGGCGCTTCCTTGAAGATGCCTTCCAGGTTCCACGGGCAGGTCTTCATGCAGCGCCCACACATCGCGCCGCCCGGTGTGGTGATCCGATAGGTGGCGCATTTCTGGCTGTCCGATTTCCAGATCTCATAGCCGTTGAACATCAGCTTCGGCCCGGCGGTGATCGCCCCCGAAGGACATTCCCGCGCGCATTTGTTGCAGGACTCGCAAAACTTTTGCAGGCCAAAGTCGATGGGCCTGTCATGCGCCATCGGCAAATCGGTGGTGATCGCTCCGGATTTCAGGCGCGGGCCCAGATAGGGGTTCAGGATCACCTCACCGATGCGGCTGACCTCGCCCAGCCCGCTCAGCAGCAAGAGCGGCGGTTGCAGCACCTCGCCATCCATCACCGTATGCGCCTTGGCGCTGTAGCCGAGGTTGCGGATCTGTTTCGCCACCACGCCGCCAATCAACGAGAACCGCAAATAGGCGCGCATGGATTGTGCCACGCTGATCCAGTCGTCGCCCGAGGCGCCCTCCATCGTCTCGTAGCCCTGGTCGATGATCAGCGACACCGCCTGATCATGCGGCGGGTCGATGGGCGCGCCGGTGGCGTCATGCGAATACCACGCCCAGTCCGGGCAGCGCGAAATGCCGACCGCATCCGCCCCGAGGTAATAGCAGGTCGCCTTGACCAGATCGGCGGCCTCCGCCGGGTCCAGCGTGACCTTGCGATCCGCCGGGGCGCCATCCTGCAACAACACGAATGCCCCCAACGCCCGACGTTGCGCGGTCGAGGGCGCGGCCTTGCGCACATAATACCCGCCCTTTGCCCCCTCCTGCAGCGCCTTGCCCATGTCGCCGAACTGCGCGCGGGCGAACATGTCGGTCCGCTTGGGCACCCGCGCCACCCGCGCCTCATCGATGTAGGTGGTGGGGTCGTCTACGCGTTTCAGCCGCTCGAAGGGATGCGCGCCATCCACGAACCGGCGTTTGGCATAGGGCACCGCGTTCATCGCATTCTTGCGAAATCCCGTCCCCAGCTTCCACCGCGCACCGAACGCCGAGGCAGGCTGCGCCGGCATCGGTGCCAGTGGCAAATCCGGGGCCATGGCAAAGCTGGTCGTCACCGCCGCCAGACCGAACCGCCCGCCGATATAGGGGTGGTGCAGCGTGCCGTCCTCCACCGTCGCCAACCCCGCGGCAACCGCAAGCCTGCCAAGATCAACATCCGAGGTCGAGACCGTATGCCCCCGCGCGTCAAAGCCCAGAACCCGCAGGTAATTGGCCAGCACCACGGCGGTTTCCGCCGCAAGCAACCCTGCCCGATGCGCCTGCGCCTCCCTGATCCAGGTGGTTCCGGCTTCGCCCGCCTCAACGTCACGCGGGTTCTCGTAAAGGAACACCAGCGCATGGGTGTGGCCATCAATCGTGCCCGGCGGCGCCTCCATCGATTCCTTGAGGTCGGCCATGATCATGTCGATGCCCGAGGCTAGTGTTTTGGTCTGGCGGGTGCGCAGGTCTTGCGCCAGCCGGTCGATGTCGGGGTTGCGAAAGGGGGTTTCCAGCCCCGCCTCCGCAGGCAGCTTGCACACGCCGACCACCGCCGCGTCAGAGAAATATCCAAAGGCTTTCAAATGAATTGCACGCTCCTGCAAGTCCTCCGGCACCTCGGATATGCCCCGGTTGATCAGCCCGTCGCGGATCGCGTCCAGCATCGCCTGATGCTCGCGCATCGCATTGAGGATCGACAGCGGGTCGTCAGATTGTTCAAAACTGAGCTGCGCCATCGGCGGCACCTCTGACAGCTCCGGCAGTTGCGCGGCCCGCGCCAGCAGCTCGGTGGGGTATGGCCCCATGTGGACCGGGCGGTTCTTGTCCGAAAACAGGCGGAATGTCATCGCGCGGTCCCTTTGCAACAGCCAAATGCCAAGGCCGCGACGGTCACCTGCCGCACAGGCCTTGTCAACCGATCACGCGCAGGCATTAACGAGCACCCCGGACGCCCCGAAACAGGCAGCAGCCAGCGGCCCCGTGGGGCCATGACCCAATCGGATGAAGCGCAGCCCATTTAGTTAGCATGGAAAGTAATATAGCCTTGCGCTGCCGCCCGTAAAATACCAGATGAACCCATCCCAGCCAGCAGGTCCCCGTGTGACGAAGCCCAAAGACGCCAGTTCAGATACCCTGCCCGCCACCGACCGGTCCCTGCCGATCGCGCTGATTCGCGCGCGGGAAACGGTGATGGCCCCGATCCGCGAGATGCTGAGCGAGACGGGGATCACCGAACAGCAATGGCGGGTGCTGCGTGTCCTGTCCGAAGGCGGCACGCTCGACGCGACCGAAGTGGCGGACCGCGCCAGCCTGCTGCTGCCCAGCCTCACCCGCATTGTGCGCAGCCTGTCAGACCGCGGCTATGTCACCCGCACCCGCGACGATGGCGACCGCCGCCGCCAGATGCTGGCGATCACGCCCACCGGCCAGCAGGTGATCGACGACAATCTTGACGAGGCCCTGCACATCGCCCAGCGTATTCGTGCAACCCTTGGCGAAAACAATTACGAAAAGCTGCTGGATCTGCTGGGCGCGTTACACACGTTCAAATAGAAGAACGCCAAATTTCTTGACAGCCGAATGTCTGGTTCCTTACCTTCTTCAAATATTTCGGGGAAATTTCCTTCTAATTCATTCCGCTGGATCATTCTGCCCGGCCTTTCCCCCGCCGCGAGAAAGGCACATCATGCGTTCAATCAAATTCATCGCCACGACCGTTTTTCTTTTTCCAGTTGCTGTCAGCGCCCAGGACAGTTTCGTCAACGGTGTATGGATATCCGACAGTGATTTCGGAGACGCCGACCTGTATGTCACGGACAACTCCGTTCTGGACGGGAATGTGTGCATCGGCAACGGCTGCACCTTGGACGTAACTTTTGCGCCAGAAGTCGCCCTAAAGTTTTCCGATACATCCAACAGCATTATTTTTGACGATACATCCTCGGTATCATACCCGGACCGGGACTGGAAACTGCTGATCAATGATGTGCTGGCAAATTCGTCCGGCGGAATAGAACGGTTCGCTATCGAGGATGTCACCAACGAGACCATTCCCTTTACGATCCTGGGCGGTGCGCCGGAGAATGCGCTGGTGGTGGCCAGCAGCGGCCAGGTGGGCCTGGGCACGGCCATTCCGCAAGCTGATCTGCACATCTCCAGCGCGGACACAGCCGACCTGATGCTTGCACCCACTAATCCGAGTGTGCGTTCTTTTCAGGTGGGAGTGGATGCAGATGGCCTGTTTACCCGGATTTCGACCGGCGCGATCCCGTTCGAAGTGGCCAATGACAGCGCTTTTGGCGCGTTGCAGATCCTCAACAGCGGGGTGCGGGTCAACGCGGGCAATTATGACAAGGATTTCCAGATCGGCAGCGATTTGAACGACAATGCAATGTTCGTCGATGGCGCCACAGCCTTTGTCGGCTTTGGGACCAATTCCCCCGAACAGCTGCTGCACATTCGTTCCGACGCGAACGACAGCGACGCCTTCGCATTGTTCGATGCCAATGGCACAGGCTCCGACGCGGCGTTCCTTTTGCGCCAGAACGGCGTCACGCCCACCACCTGGGAATTCCGCAACCAGCAGGATTCAGGCCGCCTGAATGTCGGCATCGCGGGCGGCAACACGCCGCTCAAGATCGACAACCTTGCCAATAACAACCTGCTGCGCCTGGGCCGTAATGGCCGCCCGGACGAGGTGGTGGTGACCGGCAAGCTGGTGGTGAACAACACCCAGATGAACGTGCCGGATTACGTCTTTGCCGAGGATTACGCCCTGCGCCCGCTGTCTGATGTTCAGGCATTCATTGACGCCAACAGCCATCTGCCCGAGGTGCCTTCCGAAGCACAGATCAGGGCAAGCGGTCTGGACATGGCCGAAATGCAGCTGGTCCACCTGAAAAAGATCGAGGAACTGACGCTTTACACGTTGGAACAGGAAGAACGGATCACCCGGCTCGAAGCCGCGCTGGAGACGCTTGTCGCAGAGTAGCCGCAGCGGGGAACCGAGAATGGCCTGCGTCTGCGCCCCCCGTTACGGCCCGCATCCGCAGTGCCCCGGGGCATCAGAAGCAAGAGCCCCTGCCGGACCTTCCGGGTGCGCTGCGGGATTTCAAATAGGCCATGAACCATCACCCCCTTTTTCAGGGGGGCATACGCGCTGCCCGATCTCCCTCTATGATCCATCCGGATACGGCCAGATACCGTAAACGGATATTCTTGTGGTGACGGGGCGACTGGTGGTCAACAACACCAGGCTCAACGTGCCGGATTACGTCTTTGGCGAGGGCTATGCGCTCAAACCCCTGCCCGACGTGGTCCGCTTCATCGCGGAGCATGGCCACCTGCCCGGTGTGCCCACTGCCCGTGATGTCACGACACAGGGACTTGATCTGGCACAGATGCAGATGGTGCACCTGGAAAAGATCGAAGAGCTTACCCTGCACAGTATCGGGCAGCACAAGACCATCACGGCACAGGGCGCGAGGATAGAACGACTGGAAGAACTGATCGAGGATATGCGCGCCACCCGCTGACCAATTTCTTTTCATGGATGGGTCAGCACCAAGCGCTTAGCGTTACCTGCATATTCACAACTTTAAAGCGCCGTTTCGACGGCTGAACAAAAGGAACAATTTCAATGATCCATTCACGATTGTTTGCTTCCGGCTTTGCCCTTGCTCTTGCCGCGACGCCAGCGCTGGCCCAAAACCTGACCGGGAACGATTTGATCATCAGCGGAGAGATCACCCAAAACGGATTTGGTACAAACGACTTCAGCGCAACCCTCTCACTTTTTGACGGGCGCATGTGTATCGGGAATGCCTGTGACGATACCACCGTTGGCGCACCGGGCCAGCCACCGCTGAAACTACGTTGGAGCGATCCAAGCCTCGTTTTTGAGGACAGCACGACAACGAGTGGCATCCCCCAGCGTGACTGGCGGATCCAGATCAATGATAACATCGTCGGGGGGCTGGACCGGTTTTCCATTCAGGATGAAGGCGATACTCCCGGTGCCGAAACCCCGGTGGTCCCCTTTACAATCGTCGGTGGTGCCCCGGCAAACAGCTTCTGGATCGCAGACGATGGCGATATCGGCCTGGGGACAAGCCTGCCGCAGGGCGATCTGCATATCGTAAGTTCTGGCACCCCGGTCCGCCTGCGGATGCAGAACGGCGGCGCCAGCCCCTACAACTGGGAAATGCAATCCAACAGCCTGAACTGGTTCGTGAAAAACATGACCGACAACTGGGTGCCTTTCGTGGTTCGCGCCGGGGCCAGGGACGGCACCCTCGTGCTGAGCGATGACAGCTTTGTCGGCGTCGGGACGGGGGCACCCGAAGAACTGTTGCACATCCGCTCCGACGCGCCCAACACGGACGCCTTCGCGCTGTTCGATGCGAATGGCAGCGGCTCTGACGCGGCCTTCCGCCTGCGCCAGAACGGTGTCATCCCCACTACCTGGGAGTTCCGCAATCAGCAGGATTCCGGTCGCCTGAACGTCGGCATCGCGGGCGGCAATACACCGCTGAAGATCGACAATGCAGCGGCCAACAACCTGCTGAAACTGGGCCGCAACGGCAAACCGGACGAAGTTATCGTGACCGGCAAGCTTCTGGTCAACAACACCGAGCTGAACGTGCCCGACTACGTTTTCGATGACAATTATGCCCTGCGCCCCTTGGCCGATGTCCGGTCCTTCATCGAGGCCAACAGTCACCTGCCCGATGTGCCCTCGGCTGCGGATATTGCTGCGACCGGGGTCGACATGACCGAGATGCAGATGACCCTGCTGAAAAAGGTCGAGGAGCTGACGCTTTATACCCTCGCGCTGGAAGATGCCCGCGCAGCACAGGCACAAGAAATCGCGGAATTGCGCCGGATGGTCATCGCAACCCAGGACTGACGGCAATCTGCCACCTCGCCATTTTACGCTATATGGGCGGCAAATTCTGAACGGATTTGCCGCCCATATGCCTTTCCCTCGCCCATTTTAGGTCAAACCATTGGTTACTGTAGCCGATGGATCACGACCAAAGGTGGCGCAAACAGATGAACAGCCCAAGCACCCTCGCCCACTGCACTATTGCAGCCTGCGCATTATTCGCTGCGGGGTCGGCTGTTGCGGAACCTGTACTGCCGATCAATGACAAGGTGGCTGAACAGAACCGCCGGACAGAGGCATTGGCACCCCTTGTTCACCGCTTCACCCCACAGGCCAGTAACCAGTAAAGAGGACGAACAATGCCCTTCACCAAATACCTGCGCGCCACCGTGATTGCGGCGGCCACCCTGCCCGCCCTTGCCCAGGCTGAAGTCCTCAGCGAGGACAATCCGACCATCCGCAGCTTTCTCTGCGTTGGCTTCAACTGTGCAGATCAGGATATTGCAGGGATTGACGATTTCCGGGTCAAGGACAACACGATCCGCATCCACTTCGACGATGTGTCCTCCTCCAGCAGCCCGGACAACGACTGGCGGATCATGATCAACGACAGCGCCAGCGGATCGGACGAATACTTTGCCATCCAGGATGCGACGCGCGGGCCGCAGATCTTTCGTCTGTCCGCAGGTGCACCGGAAAACGCATTGTTCATGGCCCCCACCGGGCGCATCGGCCTGAAAACCGCCATGCCGCTGCGTGAACTGCATATGGTGGACGCCAATACCGTGACCCTGCGCATGGACCAGCGCGGCGGCAGCGCGCCCGTGCAGGTCTGGGACATCAACGCCAACCACAACGCCTTTTATGTAACCGACATTTCCAACAGCACGACCCCCTACAGGATCGAACCGGGCGCGCCCAGCAACAGCTTCAGCATCGAGAGCAACGGTTTCATCGGTCTGGGCACAAATGCCCCGGAGGAATTGCTGCACATCCGCACAACCGCTGACAATACCGATGCCTTCGCGCTGTTTGACGCGGCGGGCAGCGGCTCGGATTCCGCCTTCCGCCTGCGCCAGAACGGGGTCACGCCCTCGACATGGGAGTTCCGCAACCAGCAGGACTCTGGCCGTCTCAATGTCGGGATTGCAGGGGGCAACACCCCTTTCAAGATCGACAATGCCGCCAATAACAACCTGCTGCGGCTGGGCCGGAGCGGCAGGCCCGATGAGGTTGTCATCACCGGCACATTGGTGGTGAACAACACTGAAATGAATGTCCCGGACTATGTGTTCGAACCCGGTTACAAGCTGAAGACCCTGGCCGAAGTCGATCAGTTCATTGCCGAAAACGGGCATCTTCCCGGTGTTCCTTCCGCCGCTGATGTCGCGGAAACCGGGCTGGACATGACGCGGATGCAGCTTGCACAACTTGAAAAGATCGAAGAGCTGACCCTGCACAGCATCTCGCAGGACAAGCAGCTTTCAGCCCAGCAAAAGGAGATCGCACAACTGCGCGCGATGGTTGAGACCCTTGTCGAAGCCCGATGAAAACGGGGGTTGGGCGCAGCTACCCCACAAATAACAGCCAGGCGCCCTGCCGAAGCCGGGCGCCTGGCCACCCAACTGTGGCGAAAATTCAGCACAGGGTGAAAATTTCTGCGGGCTGGACGAATTTGACAAAACGGTGTTCGCCGCGACGACCCAAGCGGGTTATGTTAATTTTGAAATAAACATGTGATCAAAGAGCGGCGGAACTTGTGCTACAGTTGCACACCCCAGCGCCAGGAGTGAAAAATGAAGAGAACTTTCAACCGAACCAGCACCATTGTCGCCGCAGGCGCTTTGATGACCCTGACAGGTGCCGCCAACGCACAACAGGTTTTTGCAACTGATGTCATTGCACAGGATAGCCTGTGTGTCGGCTTTGATTGTTCAAGCAGTGAAAACTTCGGTTTCGACACGGTGCGGCTCAAGGAAAACAACCTGCGTGTTCATTTTGACGACACCAGCGCCTCGGCTTCCTTTCCCGGCAACGACTGGCGCATTGTCATAAACGATACCGGCAATGGCGGTGCAAACTACTTTGGCATCGACGACGCAACGAGTGGCAGACGTGTTTTCAGCATCGAGGCTGGCGCGATTTCGAATGCGATGTATATTGATGGCGATGGCGACGTCGGTATCGGCACGAGCACCCCTGTTGTCGAGTTGCATGCCGTAGACGGCAATACGCCAACCCTGCGGCTGGAGCAGAACGGCAGTGACGGATTTACGCCGCAGACCTGGGATGTTGCGGGTAACGAAGTAAACTTCTTTGTCCGGGACGTGACCAATGCCAGCAAGCTGTCTTTCCGGATCAAAGCCAACGCGCCGGAAGACTCGCTCTTCATCAAAGAGGGTAATGGCGATATCGGCATGGGTACGGACAACCCGCAGGCCGGCCTTCATATTCGCCGGACAAGTACCACAAAGGCGGCGCTTTTGGTTGAGGCAGCTACCGCCGATGCGACCCTCGAACTCAAGCAGAGCGGCGCATCCGCCTCAACGTGGGAATTCCGCAACCAGCAGGACTCGGGGCGTTTGAACATCGGTATTTCGGGTGGCAATACGCCGGTCAAGATCGACAATACCGCCAACAACAACCTGATCCGCATCGGTCGCAATGGCCAGCCGGACGAGGTGAACATCACGGGGCGTCTGGTGATCAACAATACCCAGGTCAACGTGCCCGACTACGTGTTCGCTGATGACTACGTCCTTCGCCCTCTGGCCGAGGTCCGGGCCTTCATCGACACCAACAGCCACCTGCCCGAAGTCCCCTCAGAGGCGCAGATCAAGGCCAATGGCGTCGACATGAGCGAAATGCAGATGGCCCTGCTGAAAAAGGTCGAGGAACTGACGCTCTATACGCTTGATCAGGAGGACGTGATCAGCGCGCAGCAGGCCAAACTGGCCGAGGTCGACGCCCTGCGGGCGGAACTGGCCGAGATCAAGACGCTGCTGTCTGAAACCCGCTGAACAACAAAGCCAGCCAGCCCCTTATAGGGTCTGGCGAAATACCTGAAGCATCATGCATCACGTAACGCGTTGAAATCTCTGATTTCAGGCAGCGTTACGTGATGCAGGTTTGTCGCATAACGCTTTAGCGCGGCTGGTCGGTCCCTGTTTCCTCAATCTCCAGATCAGCCTCCGGAACATTAAGGGTCGACCAGGTCTTGTCCTGCCGGGGGCTTGGCGGCATGTCGCAAGCGCGCTTGTGAATGTTCACCTTGGCAATGAAATTGGCGGATATCGGCGCGGTCACAAAAAGGAACGCGATGATCAGCAGCTCATGCATCGACCCTTCCGCGTAAACGTAAGAGTGGATCATCGACGCCAGCAGCAGCGCCCCGATGCCGACCGTACCAACTTTGGTCGGGGCGTGCAGACGGGTCATGGAACCGTTGAGTTTCAGCAGGCCTATCGCCGCCACCAGGGCGAAAAACGCGCCCACGACAAGGCAGAAGGCCACGGCATATGTTCCGATCACGGCAAGGGTCATTCGATGATGTCCCCCCGCAGTACGAAACGCGCATAGGCCACGGTCGACACGAAGCCGAGCATGGCGATGATCAGCGACGCCTCAAAATAGATGCCGGTGCCCTGCGCGACCCCCAGCAGCACGATCAGCCCGATGGCATTCACCACCATCGTGTCGAGCGCCAGGATCCGGTCGCCGGTTGACGGCCCGATCACCAGCCGGACCATCGCCCCCAACTGGCTGAGCGCCACGCAAACAAAGGCAGCAACCAGGCTCCATTGCATCACCTCCTGAGCAAGGGTCATGCGAAAATCTCCTTCAATCGGCGTTCGTAGCGGTGCTTGATATCATCGCGCACGGCATCAGGATCAGGCGCGTCGAGCGCATGTACAAGCAGGCTGTGCCCCTCGTCCGAAAGGTCCGCCGAAACGGTGCCGGGGGTCAGGGTGATGGTGCCGGCCAGAATCGTGATCGCCTCGGGCTGGCGCAGGTCCAGCGGGACGACAACCCAGGCCGGCCGCATCGCGGCATTGGATTTGGTCAGCACGATCCAGGCCACCTGCACATTGGCCACAAGAATGTCCCACATCACCAGCAGGCAATAGCTGAGCATCCTGAAAACCCTGATCTTGCCAGGCCGATCCGGCCACCATTGCGCCGTACCAATGGGGATCACGATCCCCAGGATCACACCAAATACGACCATACCCACCGAGATGCCGTTCTGCAGCAGGGTCCAGACCACGACCAGCAGCAGCGTCAGGAACGGATGTGGCAGCAGCCATCGCAAGGCACGCATCATCTCAATGTCCCTCCTCTTTGGTCTCGCCATGGCCTGCATCTTTGGCCCCGTGGCCATCATCCGCATGACCTTTGTCATATCCTTCGGGTTTGGGCCGCGTCAGCTTGCCCTTGGTCTCAAGCACCGTGGACATATAGCGCGAGGGCGCGAACAATTGTGCCGAAGTGGCCTCCGTGAAACGGTAGATCGGCCCGGCCAGGACCGTATGCAGCACCAGCAGCACCAACAGCCCGCTGACCGCACCGTAGGACAGGAAGCTTGGCACGTCAGAACCATCGTCCTTTGCCGTGGCTTCACGGTTCTCCGCGCTCTTGCTGTCCTCCGCGTCGGCCACATCGCTGGGCACCACGACACTTCGCGACTTCCAGAACAGCGTGCTGCCCGCGCGCGAGAACCCGACAACCGAGATCAGGCTGGAGCCAAGCACAACCACCCAGATCCAGACCACCCAGCCGCTGGCAAAGCCGGCATCCAGGATCAGCAGCTTGCCCACGAAACCCGAGAGCGGCGGCAGCCCGGCCATGGCAATCGCTGCGGCAAAGAACATCGCCGCTGTCAGGGGCCCACCGGCCACCGGAGGCTGCGCTGTCAGGTTCAGATCGGAACGGCCCGCGCGGGTCAGATCGGTGATCAGGAACAAGGCCCCCGCCGCCAGCGTGGAATGCACGATATAATAAAGCGCCGCCGCGATGCCGGCCGGTGTGAACAAGGCGATGGACACCATCACCATCCCCATCGACCCGATCACCGAAAAGGCCACCAGCCGGTGCAACCGCCGCGCCGCCAGCACGCCCACCATGCCGATGGCCAGCGAAATCAGCGCCAGCGGCATCAGCCACAGCCCGTGCAGCCCTTCCGTCACCGCCACATCTGGCCCGAAGATCAGCGTATAGACCCGAATGATCGCATAGGCCCCCACCTTGGTCATGATCGCGAACAGCGCCGCCACCGGGGCCGGTGCCTCGGCATAGCTCGACGGCAGCCAGAAATGCAGCGGCACCAGCGCCGCCTTGACCGCAAAGACCAGCAGCAGCATGACGGAGGCGATGCGGATGCCCACCGTCTCGGCCCCGTCGATCATCGCCACCCGCTGCGCCAGATCCGCCATGTTCAGCGTCCCGGTCTGGGCGTAAAGCGCGCCCAGCGCGAACAGGAACAGGGTGGATCCAAGCAGGTTGTAGAGCACATATTGCACGCCTGCGCGCAGCCGCACATGCCCGCCCGCGTGGATCATCAACCCGTAGGAGGCGATCAGCAGCACTTCGAAGAACACAAAAAGGTTGAACAGGTCACCGGTCAGGAAGGCGCCCATGATCCCCATCAGCTGGAACTGGAACAGAGCGTGAAAATGCCGCCCCCGGTTGTCCCATTCCGACCCGATGGCATAAAGTAGCACGAACAATGCCAGGACAGCTGTCAGCAGCACCATCATCGTGCTCAGCCGGTCCCCCACCAGCACGATGCCGAAAGGCGCAGCCCAGTCGCTGAGTTGGTACAGGGTCACGGTTCCGTCCGAGGCCTGCCAGGTCAGCCCGGCGGCAATGGTGATCAGCGCCAGTACCCCGGCGACGGAGAACACCCGCTGGATGCCGATGTGATAGCGCGCGGCCAGCACGATGAACGGGGCCAGCATGGCGGGCAGAACGACAGGGGCAATGATCCAGTGGTTCATGATGCGCCCTCCGACCCGTCTTTGGCCGGGGCCGGATCGTCCACGTGATCGTCATCCGCGCCCAGGTAGGCCCCCAGCGCGATCATCACCACCACTGCCGTCATCCCAAAGGAGATCACGATCGCCGTCAGCACCAGCGCCTGCGGCAAGGGATCGGTATAGCGCTCCGCATCCGTCAGGATCGGCGGGGCACCGATGGTCAGCCGCCCCGAAGCGAACAGGAACACGTTGACCGCATAGGTCAGCAGCGACATCCCCATGATCACCGGAAAGGTCCGCAGGCGCAGGACCAGGTACAATCCTCCGGCGGTCATGACGCCAATGGCGGAAGCAACAAGGAACTCCATCTTACAGCCCCCCTTCCAGCTTGGGGTTGGCAGGATCGGCCGGATCGCGCGAGGGATCGATGTCCATCGCATGTTCCGTATCCGGCACATGGGCGCGCCGCGCCAGCCGCGAGAAACTCTCAAGCGACAGCATCACCGCGCCGACCACGGCCAGGAACACGCCCAGGTCGAACAGCGCCGCCGTGGCCAGCTCGAATTCATGGAAGGGCGGGATGCGGACATAGGTATAATCCGAGGTCAGGAAGGGCTTGCCCACGAACCACGACCCGATGCCGGTCAGCCCGGCCACCAGAACGCCCGCGCCGATGATCCCGTGATAGGGATAGCGTTGCCGCGCGGCGGTCCAGCTGAAGCCGCTGGCCATATACTGCATCACCACGGCGATGGAGACGACCAGCCCGGCGATGAACCCGCCGCCCGGCTCGTTATGCCCGCGCAGGAAGATGTAGAAGCCCACCATCAGCACCACCGGCATGATCACGCGGGTCAGCACCACCATCATCATCGGGTGCATGTCCCCCGCGCGCGGCTGGTCGGGCTTGCGGTTCAGCAGCCGCGCCCGCACCGGCCCGTCCAGCAATGTCTCCGTCAGGGCATAGATCAGCAGCGCCGCGATCCCCAGCACGATGATCTCGCCAAAGGTATCAAACCCCCGGAAGTCCACCAGGATCACGTTCACCACATTGGTGCCCCCGCCGCCCTTGTAGGAATTGGCCAGATGGAATTCCGAGATCGACGGCGCCACGGTATCGCGCAGCAGGAAGTGCCAGGACATCAGCGCCGCCGTGATCCCGCCGCCCAGCGCCACCGCCACATCGCGCATCCGGCGCAGTACGGTGCTTTCGATGGGGGTCCGGTTTGGCAGGAAGTTCAGCGCCAGCAGCAGCAGAATGATCGTCACCACCTCGACGGTAAGCTGCGTCATTGCCAGGTCCGGCGCGCTGAAGACCACGAAACCGACCGAAACCATCAGCCCCACGATGGCGATCAGGATCAGCGACAACAGGCGGTTGCGGTGCAGGAACACCAGCCCCAGTGTTGCCGCCACCAGCATCGCCCAGCCGGCAATCTCGATTGCTCCGGCGGTCTGCATGCTGCGTGTCGCGGGACCCACGGTGCCCGTCCGCCAGCCATGATAACCCAGCGCCAACACCGTCACGGCCATGATCGCCGCATAACGGGTGAAAGCGCCGTTGTGCAGGCCGTGGATCACCCAGCGTGCCAGTGCCACGGCCCCCGCGATCACGGCTTCAAAGATCACCTTGGCCTCGGGGCGCGGTGCCGCATCCCAGACCCGCAGCAGCGGGCGGAAAGACGCCAGCACCAGCAACCCGCCACCCACAGCCGCAATCGACATGTAAAGGGCGGGGGTCAGGCCATGCCAGATCTTGATGTAATGCACATCCAGCGGGGCAACCCCGCCAATCACCGCGCGCGCCACGAGAAAGACGAAGTCCTGCACCAGGAAGGGCGCCACCCCGATCACGACCACCAGCACCACCAGCAGCGCGGGCGGCGCCCACATGCCGAAGGGCGGATCATGCGGATGCGCCGGGTAATCGTCGCGCTTGGCCCCCAGGAAGGTATGCGAAATCAGGCGGAAGCAATAGGCGGCGGAAAACAGTGAACCGATCACCGCGAGCGCGGGCACCAGCCAGCCGGTGTTGAACAGGACAGTATGCGAGGCTTCCTCCAGCATCATTTCCTTGCTGAGGAACCCGTTCAGATAGGGAATACCGGCCATCGACAGCGCGGCCAGCGTGGCCATCACAAAGGTGATCGGCATCAGATGGCGTAAGCCCCCCAGCTTGCGGATGTCACGCGTATGGGTTTCATGGTCGATGATCCCGGCAGACATGAACAAGGCGGCCTTGAACGTCGCGTGGTTGAGAATGTGAAACACCGCCGCCATCGCGCCAAAGGCGGTGCCGGTGCCCAGCAACATGGTGATCAGCCCAAGGTGGCTGACCGTGGAAAAGGCCAGCAGCGCCTTGAGATCATGTTTGAACAGCGCGATCACGGCGCCCAGCACCATTGTGATCAGGCCTGCAGTGGTCACGATCACGAACCATTCCGGCGTGCCCGACAGCACCGGCCACATCCGCGCCATCAGGAATATGCCTGCCTTCACCATCGTGGCGGAGTGCAGATAGGCGCTGACCGGCGTTGGTGCCGCCATGGCATGGGGCAGCCAGAAATGGAACGGGAACTGCGCAGATTTGGTGAAACAGCCCAGCAGGATCAGGATCAGCGCCGGCAGATACAGCGGGCTGTCCTGAATGATCTCACGGTTCTGCAGAATTACGCTCAGGTCGTAGCTGCCCACGATCTGGCCCAGGATCAGCATCCCCCCGATCATCGCCAGCCCGCCCATGCCGGTCACGGTCAGCGCCATCCGCGCGCCTTCGCGGCCCTCGGGCAGGTGCTTCCAATAGCCGATCAACAGGAAGGACGACAGCGATGTCAGCTCCCAGAAGACCAGCAAAAGCAAGATGTTGTCGGACATCACGATGCCCACCATCGCGCCCTGGAACAGCAGCAGATAGGTGAAAAACTCGCCCATGTTGTCGTCACGCGACAGGTAGAACCGCCCGTAGGTGATGATCAGCAGCCCGATCCCCAGGATCAGCGCGGCAAAGAAGAAGCCCAGACCATCCAGCATCAGGTTGAAATTCATGCCCAGCATGGGCAGCCAGTCCACCCCGGCAGTGACGACATCGCCCGCCAGCACTGCGGGCAAATTGGTCAAAAGCCCCACAAGGGCGGCAAGGGTCACGGTGAATGTCACGCCAGCACAGGCAGAGCGCCCCGCCGAATTCATTATTCCGGGCAACAAAGCACCCAGAAAGGGCAGGGCAACGATAAGAAAGAGGGACACGCGAACTCCTGATCTGTCAACCTGTGCAGTCCTCCATTGTTGAGGGAAATTTTCAGGTTTCTCAAGGCGAACCGGGAAATTTTATTGCAAATTCGTGACTTCGGTCGCTGCAATCGCCCGTCCTGGCCCCCGGTCCGGGAAATGTGACGCAAGGGAAGTTCGCATTTGCGAAACGAAGTTCCGACCTGCGGGATTGGCAGCGCCGCATTTACTGTCTAGCCTCCGGCAAGAGAGTCGCGCCACCCTGTGGAGGAGGTGGCGCTGCAGATACTCCGGGGGAGGACCGACCATGCGATACCACAGACCAGCCGCGCAACACGGGCGCGCATGAAGATGACCGCCATGACACCGGAAGAGGCCGTGCGCCATGTGGTCGCCACCGAACCCACCTTCGCCGTGGAACAGGTGAACATACGCGGTGTTACCTACAAGGCGTTCAAGAACGTCCCACCCACCGTCCCGGCCCTGATGGCCGCGAGCCGTGCCAAGCAGGGTGATGGCACGCTGGATTATCTCGGCTATGAGGGCGAAAGCCTGACCTACGACCAGTTCTGCATCCATGCGCACCGCGTCGCCCATGCGCTGCGTGACGATCTGGGGGTGCGCCAGGGCGACCGCATCGCCATCGCCATGCGCAATTACCCTGAACTTTTGACCGCGATCATGGCAATCTCCTCGCTTGGCGCGACGGTGGTATTCCTCAACGCCTGGTGGACCACGGAAGAGCTGGACTATGCCCTGCGTGACAGCGGCGCGCGGATCGTCTTTGCCGACCGCCCCAGGATCGAACGGCTGGCCCCGCTGAAAGACGCGCTGGACCTCAGGCTGATCGGCTGCCGCGACGGCACAGGCCTGGGCGACCACGACTATACTGCGCTCTACGATGCCGCCGCCGGCGACGCGGCCCCCGAGGTCACGATCGACACCGATGATGACTTTGCGGTGATGTATTCCTCCGGCACCACCGGACACCCCAAGGGCGTGGTCCAGACCCATCGCGGCGCGGTGAACGCGGTGTTCAGCTGGCTGATGCAGTCGGTTCTGGCCCCCCTGGTCACCCCGCCGGAACCGGATGCACCCGAAGCGCCCCGCCCTTCGGTGCTGGTGGTCACCCCGCTGTTTCACGTCACCGCAACGCATCCGATCTTTCTGCTGTCGATGCCCGCCGGGGCCAAGGTCACGCTGATGTACCGCTGGGACCCGGAAGAGGCCGTGCGCCTGATCCGCGATGGCAATGTGACCCGCTTCCTGGGCGTACCGACCCAATCCGCCGAACTGATGGAAGCGGCCCGCAAGATGGGGGAAACCCTGCCCTCGCTCGATTACATCGGTGCAGGCGGTGCGAAACGCCCCGCCGCGCAAGTTGCCGCCATCGCCGAGACCTTTCCGAACGCGGGCATCGCCACCGGCTGGGGCATGACAGAGACCCAGGCGCTTGGCATCGGCATGATCGGCGACGATTACAAGGCGCGCCCCGACTGCGCGGGCAAGCTGCACCCGCCGGTGCAGGAACTGCGCTTTCTCGATGATGCGGGCAACGATGTGCCGCCGGGGACATTGGGCGAGATCACGGTCAAGAGCCCGGCCAACATGCGCTGCTATCTCAACATGCCGGACGCCACTGCCCAGACAATGCAGGACGGATGGCTGCGCACGGGCGACCTGGGGGTGATCGACGCGGACGGCTATGTCACCATCCTCGACCGCAAGAAGAACATCATCATTCGCGGCGGCGAGAATATCGCCTGTCTTGATGTGGAAGGCGCGCTGCATCGGCTGCCGCAGGTGGCCGAAGCCTGTGCCTTCTCCGTACCTGACGAGCGGCTGGGCGAAATCGTGGGCGCCATCGTGCAACTGCGCCCCGGCGCAACGCTTGATCGTGACAGCATGGCACGCGCGCTTGAGGGGCATCTGGCCAGCTTCAAGATCCCCGCCCTGCTGTGGTGTCAGGACGGCCCCCTGATCCGTGGCGCCACCGACAAGATTGACCGCCGCGCCTTGCGCGCGGCCTGTTTGCAACAAATGGAAGAGACTGCATGACCCATCCGACAGAAGAAGAGATCGGCCAATACATCGCGGCGGCCGGCAAGGCCGCCTGGGAGGTGCCCGGCCTGCCCGACGGCATCGCACACCGCCCGGTCAAGTCCGTTGGCATCATCGGTGCCGGCACCATGGGCGGCGGCATCGCGATGAACTTTGCCACCGCCGGCTATCCGGTGAAGATCGTGGAAACCACGCAGGAGGCCCTGGACCGTGGCCTGAAGGTGGTGCGCGGCAACTACCAGCGCAGCGCCGACAAGGGGCGTTTCCCGCAGGACGAGGTCGAGGCCCGGATGGACCGCTTTGACGGTCGTTTGTCGATTGCCGACCTTGCCGACTGCGACCTGGTGATCGAAGCGGTGTTCGAGGACATGGAGCTGAAGCGCAAGATCTTCACCGAGCTGGACCGCGTGATGAAGCCCGGCGCGATCCTGGCCACCAATACCTCGGCGCTGAACATCGACGAGATCGCGGGCATGACAAAACGGCCCGAGGACGTGATCGGGCTGCATTTCTTTTCGCCCGCCAACGTGATGAAACTGCTGGAAATCGTGCGCGCCCACCATACCGCCGACGATGTGGTTGCCACCTGCATGGCATTGGCCAAGGACATCAACAAGATCGCAACGCTGGTCGGCGTCTGCCCCGGCTTTGTGGGCAACCGCATCCTCTTTGCGCGCCAGAAACAGGCCAACAAGCTGGTCTATCAGGGCGTCATGCCCTGGGACGTGGACGCGGCACTCAACCAGTTCGGTTTCAAGATGGGCCCCTTCCAGATGAGCGACCTTGCGGGCCTCGACATCGGCTGGTCCAAGGGGGCCAAGACCGAGAACCCGATCCGCGATGCCCTGTGCGAAATGGACCGGCGCGGGCAAAAGACCCAGGCGGGCTTTTACGATTACGACGAAAACCGCCGCCCGATCCCTTCGGATGTTACCGCCGGGATCATCCGCGACATCACCGGGGCCGAGCCGCGCAGCATGAGCGCGGAGGAGATCATCGAGATCTGCATCTACCCGATGATCAACGAGGCGGTGAAAATTCTTGAAGAGAACAAGGCCCAGCGCCCCAGCGACGTCGATGTGGTCTGGCTCAACGGCTACGGCTGGCCCGCCGACAAGGGTGGCCCGATGTTCTATGGCGACATGGTCGGTGCGCAGGCGGTGCTGGACCGGATGGAGAAACTGGGCGCGGAAGACCCCGACTTCGCCCCCGCCGACACCCTGCGCAAACTGGCGGAGACGGGCGGCAAATTCACGCAGATCGACACCGGAGGGCTGAAAACATGAGCTACGAATATATCAAGACCGAGACCAGGGGCCACATCCTGGTCGTCACCATGAACCGACCCGATGTCTACAACGCGGTGAATGAGGACATGCACCACGAGATGAGCGATTGCTGGGATGCCTTTGCGGCGGACCAGGATCTCTGGGTCGCTGTGCTGACCGGCGCGGGGGACAAGGCGTTCTCTGCCGGGAACGACCTGAAGGCGACGCAGCAGGGCGGCATCAAGAAGGGCCTGCCCAAGACCGGTTTCGCCGGGCTGTCCTCGCGCTTTGACCTGGAGAAACCGCTGATCGCTGCCGTGAATGGCTTTGCCATGGGCGGCGGATTCGAAACCGCGCTGTCCTGCGACATCATCCTCGCCTCGGAAAACGCGAAGTTCGCGCTGCCCGAGGTCAAGGTCGGCTTTTTCGCCTCCGCCTCCGGCGTGCAGCGCCTGTCACGCTACATCGGGCGGCTGGCAGCGCAGGAGCTGATGCTGACGGGCCGCACCATCGGCGCGGAGGAGGCATTGCGCATGGGCTGCGTGAACGAAGTGCTGCCCGCCGCCGATCTGATGGACCGCGCCATGGCAAAGGCCGAAGAGCTGTGCAGCGTCTCGCCCTCTTCCGTGAAGGCGACAAAGCGCATCCTGAATTCCATGGCCATCGCCGATGGTCTGCCCGAAAGCCTGGCCTATTCCCGCGAAGTCCAGATGGACCTGGCCCGGACCGAGGATTTCAAGGAAGGCGTCAACGCCTTTGTCGAGAAACGCAAACCCAATTGGGTCAACAAATGACGGCCCCCGAGAGCGGCTGAGACATTGGGTTCTTCGGGAACCGGAAAAACACAACTGGAACAATGCCCAGGGAGGCACAAAAGATGAGCGATATGAACCCACCGGAGTTGAACAACCTTGAGATGTCAGAGGGCAACAAGCCCCTGCTGAACGCGGTGATCAAGCACATCCGCGAAAACGTGGACCCGATCAGCGAAGAATACCACCGGCTCGGCGACGCGCAGGAGGACCGCTGGTCCTATCACCCGCGCCAGTTGGAACTGCTGGAAGGGGCCAAGCAGAAAGCCCGCGACGCAGGCCTGTGGAACTTCTTTCTGCCCAACGCGGAAACCGGCGAGGGCCTGTCGAACCTCGACTACGCCTATATCGCGGCGGAACTGGGCAAGAACCCCCTCGCCTCGCAGACGCTGAACTGTTCGGCCCCCGACACGGGCAACATGGAAGTGCTGGAACGGGTCGGCACGAAAGAGCAGAAGGAAAAGTGGCTCAAGCCCCTGCTGGCCGGTGAAATCCGTTCCGCCTTTGCGATGACTGAACCGGATCGCGCGTCGTCCGACGCCAAGAACATTGCCATGTCCGCGGTGCTGGAAAACGGCGAATGGGTGATGAACGGCGAGAAATACTACATCTCCGGCGCAGGCGATCCGCGCTGCAAGATCATGATCGTCATGGTCAAGACTTCGCCCGATGCGGAACCCTTCCGCCAGCAGTCGCAGATCCTTGTACCGATGGACACGCCCGGCGTGGAAATCCTTGGGCCTATGCATGTCTTCGGCCACGACGACGCGCCGCATGGGCACATGCACATCAGGTTCACCAATGTCCGCGTCCCCGAAAGCAACATGCTATGGGGTGAAGGCAAGGGGTTCGAGATCAGCCAGGTCCGCCTTGGGCCGGGCCGCATTCACCACTGCATGCGCTCCATCGGGCAGGCGGAAAAGGCGCTGGACCTGATGATCGAACGCGGCCTGTCGCGCGAAGCCTTCGGCAAGCGGATCATCGACCTTGGCAAGAACATGGAAACCATCAGCCGCGCCAAGATCGAGATTGAATCGATGCGTCTGCTGGTGCTCAAGGCCGCCAAGGCGATGGACGTGCTGGGCAACAAGGAGGCCCGCATCTGGGTGTCGATGATCAAGGCAAAGGTGCCCGAGCAGGTTTGCGACATCATCGACCAGGCGATGCAGGTGCATGGCGCCACCGGCATCTCCCAGTGGTCGCCCCTGTCGGGCATGTACGCGCAGCAGCGGACCCTGCGTTATGCCGATGGCCCCGACGAGGTGCATCACCACGTCATCGCGCGCCACGAGGTCAATACCTACAAGGAAAGCAACGCGCGCCAGGACGCCGCCAAGCAGCACACCGAAAACCGGGGCAGCGCGGGGTTCATGGGATGAGCAATCTATTCGACCTGACCGGAAAAGTGGCGCTGCTGACGGGTGCCTCCAAGGGCATGGGGCTGGCGATGGCCACGGCGCTGGCGGAACATGGCGCCACAGTCGTCATTTCCGCGCGCAAGCAGGATCAGCTTGACGCGGCAGCCGAGGGCATCAATGCCCTTGGCAATGGCAAGGCCTTTGGCATCGCCTGCAACGTCGGCTACAAGGACCAGCTGCAGGCGCTGGTCGATCAGACCCACGAAAAGGCGGGCAAGATCGACGTGGTGATCGGCAACGCGGGCGTGAATCCCTACTATGGCAAGACCTCGGAAATTCCCGACGACGCCTACGACAAGACCATGAACGCCAACGTGAAATCCAACCTCTGGCTGGCGCAGATGGTGGCCCCCGACATGATCGAGAAAGGGTCGGGGTCGATGGCCTTTACCTCTTCCATCGGGGCCTTCAAGCCGTCTGTCATGCTGGGCACCTATGGCATGTCCAAGCTGGCGCTGATCGGGCTGTGCCGCAACCTCGCGGCGGAGTTCGGCCCGAAAGGCCTGCGCTTCAACGCGATCTGTCCGGGACTGGTGAAAACCGAATTCGCGCGCGAGCTCTGGGACAACCCCGAGGTGGAAAAACGCATCAAGGAGGAAATCCCCCTACGCCGCCTGGGCGAGCCGGAAGATTTCGCGGGCCTCGCCGTCTTCCTCGCCTCGGATGCCAGCCGCTACATGACAGGTCAGGCGCTGACCGTCTGCGGCGGCTCCAACATGTGGACGTGACGCCATGGAACTGAAGGACAAGATCATCGTCGTGACCGGCGCCGCCAGCGGCATCGGACGCGCCATGTGCCTGCGCTATGCCGAGGAAGGCGCGAAACACATCGCCTGCGTGGACCGCGACCTGAAAGGCGCGGAAGAAACCGCCGCAATGATGGGCGGCACCGCCCATATGGTGGATGTATCGGTCAGGGATCAGATCACCGCCATGATCGACAAGATCGAGGCCGAGGTCGGGCCCATCGACCTGTTCTGCTCCAACGCGGGCATTTCCGTCGCCGGCGGTGTCGAGGTGGAGGATGACGCCTGGCAGCGCATCTGGGAGATCAACGTGATGTCCCATGTCTGGGCCGCGCGGCATCTGGTGCCGAAGATGGCCGAACGCGGCGGCGGGTATTTCCTGAACACCGCCTCCGCCGCCGGTCTGCTGAACCAGGTCGGCTCAGCGCCCTACGGCGTGACCAAACATGCGGCGGTCGGCCTGGCGGAATGGATCGCCCTGACCTATGGCGACCAGGGCATCAAGGTCAGCGTGCTCTGCCCCCAGGCCGTGCGCACCGAGATGACGCGCGGGCATGAGGGCCATGTGGCCGCCATCGACGGCATGATGGAACCCGCCCCCGTGGCCGAAGCCTGTGTGCAGACGATCCGGGACGAGACATTCCTCGTGCTGCCGCACCCGGAGGTGCTGGGCTACATGCGCAAGAAAACTGAAAACTATGACCGCTGGATCGGGGGCATGCGCAAGCTGAACCGCCGTTTCGGCGGGTTCGAGGAGTGAGCGAATGATCGGATATGCAACCATCGGCGTGGCGGACATGACCCGCGCCAAGACATTCTACGGCGACCTGTTCGAAGGCAAGGCCAAGGTGGTGATGGACCAGGGGCGCATCGCCTTTCTGTCCTCGGGGCGCGGCCAGCCGATGCTGGCCATGTGCGAACCCTACGATGGCAACGCGCCCAACCCCGGCAACGGCACGATGATCGCCTTCACCTGCGCCGACAAGGCCGAGGTCGACGCGATGTACGCCCGCGCCCTGGCGCTGGACGCCCCGGACGAGGGCGCGCCGGGTCAACGCATCCCCGACCGGTTCTACGGCGCCTATGTGCGCGACCCGGACGGCAACAAGCTGTGCTTCTTTGTGTTTGGCTAAGGTGCTGCGCGCCGCGCCGACGCGTCAGGTTTGAGGAAACGCGTTGGCGATGTGAAGGTCTGCGGTGAGGTCAATCTGTGCTCTCAAAGCGAAGACCTATTGCCAAAGCAAAGCTTTGGCAGCGCCCGAACCGCCCCCACGGGGCGGGCGCTACTCGCCCCCCCCTCGGTTCGGGCGCGACCTGTTTGGGGTGTTGGACATGGCAGCAATGTCCCGCAAACCAGCCCTCCTACCCGCGCCCCTTCAGCGGCCGCATCAACCCTTCTTGCGTCACCGATGCAGCCAACTGGCCGTTCTGGTTGTAGATCAGCCCCCGGTTGAACCCGCGTCCGCCGCCCGTCCAGGGTGCGTCGAGCTCGTAGAGGTGCCAGTCCGAGAATTCGATCGGTGCGTGGAACCACATGGCGTGGTCAAGGCTGGCGGTCATCACCTTGCCCTGGAACCAGGTCAGCCCGTGGGGCCGCAGCGATGATCCCAGCAGGTTCATGTCAGAGGCATAGGCCAGCAGGCAGTGCTGCATCTGCGGCCCCTGCCCCTTGGCGGCTTCCATGCGGAACCACAATTGGTTGCGGTCATCCGCAGGGCCGGGTGAGAACAGGTCACGCGGCTCGATCTCGCGGATCTCGATGGGGCGCTCGCGCAGGAAATCTTCGCGGTACTTCTCCGGAATGCGCGCCACATTGGCCTCGCGCAGGGCGGGACGGTCGGGCCAGTTCTCCGGCGGCTGCGCGTCGGGCATGGGGTGTTGGTAGTCCCACCCCTCTTCCGCGATATGGAACGACGCGGACAGGTTGAAGATCTGCTTGCCGTGCTGGATCGCGACCACCCGCCGGGTGGTGAAACTGCCACCGTCGCGGGCGCGGTCCACCTGGTAGATCACCGGGATGGCCGGGTCGCCCGGCCGGATGAAATAGGCATGCAGGGAATGGCACAGCCGGTCTTCTACCGTGCGGTAGGCCGCCATCAGCGCCTGGGCGATCACATGCCCGCCGAAGATGCGCGTCGTTGTCTCCCCACCCGATCCGACGCCCCTGAACAGGTCCACTTCAAGCTGTTCGATGTCCAGCAGTTCGAGCAATTCTTCAGCGACGGCGGTCATGTGAGGGCTTTCTCAGGTCAGGGCCCGTGCCTCGGCATAGGCGATAAAGAAATCAAAGCTGTCCGGGTTGGCCATGGAATCGCGGTTCACGACCTTGGCAGCATCGCCCCCCAACAATAACTTTTTGACCGGAACCTCAAGCTTCTTGCCCGACAAGGTGCGCGGAACTTCCTTTATCTCTATGATTTCATTCGGGATAAAACGGGCCGACACGCCACTGCGGATCGCGGCGTTGATCTGATCCTTCAGCGTATCATCCAGTGCAACGCCGGGTGCGGGCACCACGAAAAGCGGCATGAAGCTTTCGCGGCCCAGAAATTCAAGGTCGACCACCAGCGAATCCATCACGCTGTCCAGCCCCTCGACCGCCTGGTAGATCTCGGCAGAGCCCAGCCTCAATCCCTTGCGGTTGATGGTGGCGTCGGACCGCCCATAGATCACACTTGCCCCTTCGGCATTGATCGAAATCCAGTCGCCATGGCGCCAGATGCCGGGGTAATCGGCAAAATAACTGTCGAACAGACGGCTGCCGTCCTCGTCCCCCCAGAAATACAGCGGCATGGAGGGCAAGGGCTCTGTACAGACCAGCTCGCCCACTTCGTCCACCAGCGCATCGCCATGGGCATCATAGGCATGCACCGCATTGCCCAGGGCACGGCACTGCATTTCGCCCGCGCGCACCGCCATACCGGGATGGCCCAGCACAAAGGCCCCGGCAAGGTCGGTCCCGCCCGAGATCGGCGCAAGCCATTGATCCGCCTTCACGTCCCGGTAGATCCAGTCATAGGCATCCGACGACAACGGCGACCCGGTGGACCCGAGCGCCCGCAGCGCGCTCAGATCGACATCGGTGCGCGGGGTCACGCCCGCCTTCATGCAGCCGCTGTAGAATGCGGCACCGGCACCGAAATAGGTGATCTTCTCCGCCGCCACAAAACGCCAGACAACGCCCATGTCAGGATGGTTCGGCGCACTGTCGAACATCGCGACGGTTGCCCCCTGCCCCAGTGCCATCCATTGCGAATTCCACATGATCCAGCCCGAAGAGGTCATCCAGCAGAACCTGTCCGCAGCCGTCAGGTCATGGTGCAGCGATTGCTTGGCCGCCTCAAGGATGATGCCGCCATGGCCATGCACGATGGGTTTTGGGTTGCCCGTGGTGCCCGACGAATAAACGATCCAGAGCGGATGCTCGAAATCCACCTGTTCCGACAGGTACGGCGTGTCATCCCCGGTCAGACTGGCCCAGGCGACATGGCCCGGCGGCAGATCGCCCACCACCGGTACGGTCACGCATTGGGTGACGCTGGGCAGGCCCGCTGCGATCTCTGCCAGAATGGCGCGCCGGTCGATGGTCTTGCCCGCGTGCACATAGCCGTCCTGCGCGATCAGCACCTTGGGTTCGATCTGTTTGAAGCGGTCAAGGATGGCGACATGCCCCATGTCCGGCGCGCAGAGCGACCAGATGGCCCCGATGCTGGCCGTCGCCAGGAAGGCCACCAGCGCCGTGTCGGTATTGGGCAGGATGGCGACAACCCGGTCACCGGTGCCCACCCCCATGCCGCGCAGCCGCGCGGTAGTGCTGGCCACCTGTGCCCGCAATTCGCCCCAGGTCATCTCGCTCCGGCCAAAGGTCTCCGATTGCACGATCAGCGCAAGCTGGTCCTCGCGCCCTTCCCCGTGTTTCATGATCTGGTCGACATAGTTCAGCCGCCCGCCGGCGCCCCATTCGGCCCCCGGCATCTGACGTTTGACCAGCAGCTTTTCCGGCCGGACGCTGGCCCGCACGTCAAAGAAGTCCCAGATCGCCGTCCAAAAACCTTCCAGGTCCTCGATGCTCCACCGCCACATGGCGTTGTAATCGTCGAAACTCAGGCCACGGTGATCGGCCAGCCAGCGTTCAAACGCGGCCATGGTGGAGGCCTCCCGGCGTTCAGCCGAAGGTGCCCAGAGCACCGGTGCCGTCATGTCAGCGCCCCATGCACCAGCGCCTTGAGCTGTGCGCGTGCGGGATAGGCGCTGCTGGGGATCAGCTGGGTGAAAAAGATCACCGAGAGGTCAAAGACCGGGTCGATCCAGAAAAAGGTCGAGGCCATGCCGCCCCAGCTGAAATCGCCCACCGACCCCGGCGCACGGGCGCGGCCCGGATTCAGCAAGACGGCCCCGCCGATGCCAAACCCCATGCCTTCCATCGGCTGTTCAGCAAAGCTTTGCGGCCCCATGGAGGCGATTTCCCCCGGCAGATGGTTGCGTGTCATGAAATCGAGCGTCTTCGGCCCGATGATCCCGGCCCCGCCGGTGCGCAGCATTTCGGTGAACTTCAGATAATCGTCGATGGTTCCGACAAGGCCACCACCGCCCGACAGCAATGTGGCCTCCAGAAACGGGGATTTGTCCGCGCCGTCCATCAGGCGCAGGGTATCGCCGCCCTTTTCGATCTTGCCCACGGTAAAGCCCCCCTCTGCCATCGGGGTATAGCAGGCGGCAAAGCGGTCGCGGGCGGCGGCAGGCACGGAAAACCGGGTTTCATCCATGCCGAGCGGGTCAAAGATACGCTCGGCAAAAACCTCCTCCAGGGTCTGGCCTGTGACCACTTCGATCACCCTGCCGATCACATCAATGCCCACCGAATATTCCCAGCGGCTGCCGGGCTGAAAGGCCAGGGGCAGTTCCGCCAGCATGTCGCACATCGGGGCAAGCCCCGACTGGTTGGGGCGGAATTCCACCTTGTGCTCACCCATCAGCCCGCCCAGGACCCCCGGATTGAACGCATAGCTCAGCCCGGAGGTATGGGTCAGCAACTGGTGCAATGTCGGCGGTGCGCAGGGTTCAACCTGATCGGCAGCGGTGGCACCCGGCACGAGGCAGGTCATTTCAGAGAAAGCGGGAATGAAGTCGGACACCGGCGCGTCGAGGTGAAACAGGCCTTCTTCGACCAGTGTCATCAGGGCAAGGCTGGTGACCGGTTTGGTCATGGAATAGATGCGCGCCACGGTATCGCGTTCCCAGGGGCGCCGGGATTCGACATCGCGGTGGCCGGCCTGGTGATAATATACCTCTTGCCCGCCCTGCACGATCAGGGCGGAGCATCCGGCAAGGCGGCGTTGATCCACATAGGACTGCATCCAGCCCGCGATCCGGTCCAGCCGCCCGGCATCAAATCCGCCCATGTCTCAGACCTCTAGCCATTCCTTGCGCACGTCTTCACGGCCTTTCAACTCGGCCGGCGTTCCTTCGAACACCACCTGCCCGTGCCCCATCACATAAACACGATGCGCAATGTCCATGGCAATGGACAGTTTCTGCTCCACCAGCAGGGTCGAAATGCCCTTTTCCGCAATCGCCTTGAGCACTTCAGCGACTTTTTGCACCATCTGCGGCGAAAGCCCCTCTGTCGGTTCGTCGATCATGACGAAATCCGGGTCCCCCATCAGCGTGCGGCACATGGTCAGCATCTGCTGCTCGCCCCCCGACAGCACAGAAGCCTCGACGTCGGCACGGCGATCGAGGTTCTCGAACATCTCGAACATGGCCTGCATGGACCAGCGCCCGGCACCGTCCTTCTGTCCCGGCTTCAGACCCAGCGTCAGGTTCTGCCGCGTGGTCAGACCGGGAAAAATGTCGCGGTTCTCGGGCACATAGCCGATGCCCATGTTGGCGATTTCATAGGCTTTCTTGCCCGCAATCTCCTTGCCTCTGAACTTGACGGAACCCTTCGGTTCGACCTCGCCCATGATGGCCTTGCAGGTGGTGGACCGGCCCACGCCGTTGCGGCCCAGAAGGGCCACGATCTCGCCCTCCTGCACGTTCAGGGACACACCCTGAAGAATGTGGGACTTGCCATAATAGGCATGCATGTCGGTGACTTCGATCATCAGTGTTCTGCCTCCAATGCCGCGCCAAGATAGGCTTCCTGCACCTTGGGATCGCCGCGCACCTCTTCGGGTTTGCCTGTCGCGATGATTTCGCCGTAGACCAGCACCGAAATGCGGTCCGCGAGGCCGAATACGACGCCCATGTCATGTTCCACCATGATCAGGGTCTTGCCCTCGGTCACCTTCATGATCAGGTCGGTGATGTAATCGGTTTCCGAATGGCTCATCCCGGCGGTGGGTTCATCCAGCATGATCACATCCGCACCACCGGCAATGGTGATCCCGATCTCAAGCGCACGCTGTTCGGCATAGGAAAGCGTACCGGCAGGCAGGTTGCGCCGCTCTGTCAGGTTGATCTGCTCCAGGATCGCCTCTGCCCCTTCGGTCAGGTCACGGCTGCGGTTCACCAGGTTCCAGAAGCTGTACTTGTACCCCTGCGACCAAAGCAGGGCACAGCGCACGTTCTCGAAAACCGTCATCTTGGGAAAGATATTGGTGATCTGGAACGACCGCGACAGCCCCTTGCGGTTGATCTGGTAGGGTTCCAGACCGATCAGGTCTTCACCATGCAGTTTCACGGTGCCTGCCGTGGGCTGGAAACGCGCGGTGATCAGGTTGAACAGTGTGGATTTCCCCGCCCCGTTCGGCCCGATGACCGCATGGCGTTCCGATTTGCCGATGGACAGGTCGATGCCACGAATGATCTCTGCCTTGCCAAAGCTCTTCTTGAGGCCGCTCAGTTCAAGTGCCGGGGTGCTCATGCGCTGCCTCCTGCTGTATTTGCTTCGTTCCAGGCATCCCGCAGCGCAGGCGCATTGGCGCGGGTGATGCCAAGGGCAATGGCCGTCACCCCGAGGGCAACCACCCAGGGCAGGATGTCGTGGCTGTTGAACGTGGTCCAGAACAGCGTCATCTCATCGTCCCCATAGGCCGCGTGGCGCACATGGAACACCATTTCCACCAGCGCTGACAGACCAAGTATGCCAATCAGGGCCGGCAGCAGGGTCTTGAGGTAGGGCAATATCAGCAACCTTGCCTTGCCCAGCTTGAACACCGGCACATGCATCATCATCAGCCCGGCAAGACCGCCCGGAAAGAACATCACCGTGGCGACAAAGAGCGTGCCTGCATAAAACGCCCAAAGCTCCGTTTGCAGGCTGAGCACGGTCTGCAGCAGGGTAAAGGCGATGGCCCCGATGATCGGCCCGAAGAAGAAACCGACACCGCCCAGGAAGGTCACCAGCAGGATGACGCCCGAAGACGTGGTGTTCAGGTTCTCCTCGGTCAGGATCTCATAGTTGATGGCAAAGAGCCCGCCCGCGATCCCGGCAAAGAAACCCGACGCGACAAAGCTGTAGAAACGCACCCAGCGCGCCGAATAGCCCAGAAACTCGGCCCGTTCCGGGTTGTCGCGCACGGCATTGGCCATCCGCCCCACGGGGGTCCGCGACCACAGGTACATCAGCGCGGCCGCAATCAGGACCCAGGCCGAAATCAGGTAGTACACCTCGATCTGCTGCAGGAACTCGGTGCCGAAGAAGGGCCTTGCATAGGTTCGGTCGCCCGACACGCCTTCCTCGCCACCGAAGAAGGCGACGATGATCACCGAACAGGCAGCGATCAACTCGCCCACGCCGAGCGAGATCATGGCAAATACGGTGCCCGCGCTGCGGGTGGAGAAACTGCCGACAATCATCGCCAGCCCCATGCCGAACAGCCCGCCAAAGACCGGCAGCACCGGCAAGGGCAGCGCCGCAAAGAAGTCGGAGGCGTTCATGATGTGCATGCAGGCGAACCCGCCGACCCCGGCATAGACCGCATGGCCGAAAGACAGCATGCCCCCCTGTCCCAGCAGCATGTTGTAGGCCAGCGCAAAGATCACCGTGATCCACATCTGGTTCATGATGGTGATCGAGGAATTGTTGGTGAAGATGAACGGCAGCACCGCCAGCAACACTGCCGCCACGATCCAGGGGCCGAGGGACAGGGTCATGGAACCGGCGCGCATCCGCTCGGATGGTTTGGTCGGGTCGGTGGTGATTTGATCGGTCATGAGTGACGCTTTCCGAAAAGTCCCGAAGGCCGGAAGATGAGGATCAGCACCATCAGAATATAGGGCAGAATATCTGCAATCTGCGGGCTTGTGATGGTCCAGAAGTCGCGGAACAGGCTCTCGTCCAGGTTCTCGGGTGTGCCGATGCCGATGCCGTTCAGGATATCGGCCATCTCGATGTTGTAGGATTTGGCGAAGGTGGTGATCCATCCGATCAGCAGCGACGCAACCAATGCGCCCCACAGGGATCCAAGCCCCCCGATCACGATGGTCACAAAGACGATGGACCCCAGCACAAAGGCCATGCCCGGAAAGGTGCCCAGCACCGGCCCTGCGATGACACCGGCAACACCGGCCAGCGCCGTGCCGACACCGAAGACCCCCATGAAGATCAGCGGCACGTTATGGCCCAGCGCCTCGACCGTGCGCGGATAGCTGAGCGCGGCCTGGATGATCATGCCCACGCGCGTCCGGGTCAGGATGTAGAGCAGCCCGATGAAGATCGCGATGGAGATGAAGATCATGAAAATCTTGTAGGCAGGAATGGAGTTGCCCGCGATGGCGAAGGCCGAGAAGTTCAGCGCGTCAGGCACGAAGTAGGCCATCTGGTTCTTGCCCCAGATGAACTGCACCAGTTCCTCGATCAGCAGCGCAAGACCGAAGGTAAAGATCAGCTCCGGCACGTGGCCATACTGGTGCACCCGCCTGAGCCCGTATCGTTCGACGCCGGCGCCCAGGACGCCGACAATCAGCGGCGCCAGCAGCAAGCCCATCCAGAACCCCAGCGCGATGCTGATCTGATAGGCGAAATAGGCCCCCAACATATAAAAGCTGGCATGGGCAAAGTTCAGAACGCCCATCATTGAGAAAATCAGGGTCAGACCGGCAGACAGCATGAACAGCAGCAGTCCGGTTACCAGCCCGTCGATGATATTGACGAGAATGAGGTCCATTGGCCCCTCCGGCTAGGATATGGCAAGGTCGTGTGACGCGAATGAAAAGGTCCGTCCCCGGCAGGGCCGGGAACGGACCGGCAGCACCTTATTCGGGGCGCTTCATCTCGCAGGTGGTCGGGCTGTCCATGGAGGCCATCTCGATGGTTGACTCGTTGACAATGCCAAAACCGGACTGGTCGTAGTCGAAGTCGATGTTTTCATCGGTGTGGACGCCGACATGCATGTCCTGGATCAACTGGTGGTCCTGCGGACGCATGAACAGTTTACCGCCCCACATGCTGTCATACTCCATGCCTTCCAGCTTGGAAGCGACGGCCACGACGTCATCCGCTGTACCCGCTTCCTCGATGGCGGTCGCCAGCATGCCGATCACGTTGAAGATCCGGCTCTGGTCGATGTTGCCATCCGGGTATTTGGCTTCGAACGCCTCATAGGTGGCACGCGCCTCCTCGGAGCCGATCGGGTTGATGCTACCCTGGGAAATCAGGCGAATACGGCCCTTGCCGCTTTCACCAAAGGCCGCCGTCATGCCGGAACCTGCTGCGTAATAGGTATAGATCGGACCTTCGAAACCGTTGTCGATGATCGCCTTGCCCAGACCCAGCATGTCAGCGCCCCAGTTGCCGGTAATCACCGCATCCGCACCGGATGCAACGATCTTGCGCGCGTAGGGGGTGAAATCCTTGACCTTGCCGATGGGGTGCAGCTCGTCGCCGACAACTTCGATGTCGTCACGCTTTTCGCCCAGCATCTTGTTTGCCGCGTCAGACACGGCCTTGCCGAAGGAATAATCCTGACCAATGATATAGACCTTCTTGATGTTCTCGTCCGCGACGATCACATCGGTCAGCGCATCCATCTTGATGTCCGCGTTGGCGTCGAAACGGAAGTGCCAGAAGTTGCATTTCTCGTTGGTCAGCGCCGGATCGACGGCAGCATAGTTCAGGAACAGAACGCGGCTGTCGGGGTTGCGGCGGTTGTGCTTGTCGATCGCTTCGGTCAGGGCGTTCGCCACGCCGGAGCTATTGCCCTGCACGATATAGCGGATGCCCTGGTCAATCGCGACCTGCAACTGGATCAGGGATTCCTTGGGGCTGATCTTGTTGTCGAAACCGACAACTTCAAATGTGTCGCCGCCCAGGACACCGCCCTTCTGGTTGACCATGTAGTCAGAGGCGAATTCGAACTGATGCAACCCGTTTGCACCGGTGCTGGCGAAAGGTCCGCTCAGCGGGTCGATGAAGGCGATCTTGATTGTTTCTGCAAAGGACGCAGAGGCGCCCACAATAAGTGACAGGGCCGAGACCACGCCCAGCTTGGTGATATTTTTCATATATTCCTCCCTATGGCGACCTGTTTTGCGTTCGCTTGGGACGCTTCCGGTCGCAGGCTGAGCCTTGCATACCAGAGGCCAAAGTCAAGGCTGGTGATGGCATCCGACCTAGCGTCACTTCATCCGAAAATCCGGCGCCGCCCCACATTCAGGCAGTGAGCTTACTTTGCACATCGGCGCGAATTTTCCGATAAGGCGCTGAAATTGAATAATAAATGGAAACAGGTACTTGCGAAGGCATGAATCCGAAGGGGCGAAATGACTGTAAAAACAGCATTTTCCCGGTTTTTTTAACCGGTAAATACTGCGCGTTTTCTCTCGCGAAAACGTGAGAAATCAGATCGAAAATCACGATTTTTTCACCGTCGCGAAATATTATGACTTTCGCGCATTCCGCTGTGCGAAACAAATGTCCGCAGACTTTCAGGCGATTCTCTGCGGCCTGATGACACCCTCAGCCGCGCAGGCTGATCAGCTCCGCCGCCTTGATCAGGCGGGGCGCATAGACGGTTTCAAGCTGCTTTTTCTTGACCCCGAATGAGGGTCCGCCAACGTTCAGCCCATAGACACGTTTGCCATCGGTGCCCATCACCGGCACGGCGATGCCATTCACATCGCTGCGCCAGTCACCATAGCTGGAGCAGAACCCCTTGGCCTTGTATTCGCTCAGGCCGGCCTTGTAATTCGACCGCCCTTCATCCTCGACATCCTGCCCTTGTTGCGCTGCAACCTGAAAGATCTGTTCGCGTTCCGCATCCGACATGCCCACCAGGATCGCCCGCCCGATGGCCGATCTGAACAGCGGCAGGCGCGACCCGATCCGCATTGTCAGGGAAACCCCTTCGAATGAATTCTGGGTGGCGATGTAAATCACGTCCAGCCGGTGCTGTTCGCCCAGCGCCACGGTGATATAGCTGTTCGGCCCGTCCCGAAGGGCGCGCATCTCCGTCTCGGCTCGGGCAGAAATATCCATTGAATTCAAAGCGCTGAACCCAAGCTGAAGCACACCGGAACTCAGCCGGTAAGTTCCGACCCGCGCATCGGCCACAAGGTAATCCAGCGCGCAGAGCGTATGGGTCAGGCGCGAGATCGTGGCCTTGGGCAGGCCCGTCCGCTCCGAAAAATCCGAATTTGTCAGCGTCACCTCATTGGGTCGGAAACAGCGCAGGATATCCAGGCCGCGCGCCAGTGCGGTCACGAAATTCCGGTCTTTGCCTTCGCCGAGGTCGGTGCCAAATTCGTCCATAAGTCTCTTTACCGCTTGAGTGAATCCACCCCGTGCTGCGCAAAAACGGGAACATATTGTCCCAGCTTCATGGCCCGCTCGGGGTTTGAGGCATTGCCGTCCAGCGCGCGCTTGTGAACGCCCTGGATGATCGCCGCCATCCGGAAAAAGTTGAATGCCAGATAATAGCCGAAATGGTCGATACCTTTCAGACCGCGCCGCTGGCAATAGGCCGCGATGAATTCTTCGTCCGAAGGCAGGCCCAGCGCCACCCGGTCAAGCCCGCCCATACCGCGCCCCTCGGCGCCCGCGGGCATCTGCCATTGCATGATGACCGCGGCCAGATCGGCAAAGGGGTGACCGATGGTGGACAACTCCCAATCCAGCACCGCCCGGCAATCGGTGCTCTGTGCGTCATAGATCATGTTGTCGAGCCGGTAATCCCCGTGCACCAGCCTGCGCTGGCCATCGTCTTCGGGGCATTCGGCCACCAGCGCCTCCATCAGGTGGTTCATCGCCGGGATATCCTCGGTCTCGGAGGCCTTGTACTGCTTCGACCAGCGCCCCACCTGCCGTTCGAAGTAATTGCCCACCGGTCCAAAGTCGTTCAGCCCCACGGCGTCGATATCGACCTCGTGCAGCGCGGCCAGCACGCGGTTCATCTCGTCGATGATCCGGCCCCGGTCCTGCACCGACACGCCGTCCATCGAGGGCTGGTTGAAATTGCGCCCCGGCACATGGTCCATGATGTAAAAGGCCGAGCCGATCACCGCGTCATCCTCGCACAGCAGGTGCATCTTCGCGACCGGCACATCGGTGTCCGCCAGCGCGCGCTGCACGCGGAATTCGCGGTCGACCGCATGGGCGGATTTCAACAGGACCCCCGGGGGCTTGCGCCGCAACACGTATTTCCAGCTGGGGGTTTCCAGCAGGAAGGTCGGGTTCGACTGACCGCCCTGGAATTTGGTGACAGCCGTCAGCCCGTCAAAGCCCGGAAGATTGTCACGCAGATAGGCGCTGACGGCGGCTTCGTCCAATGTCTGTGTGTCTGCGCTCATGACCAGATCCTTAACTGTAGCTTAGCAGTTCCGCACCCGCAGCGTGCGAAAAATGCGGTGTGGCGTTGAACTCATGCAGGGAAAAACTGCTGCCCGAAAACATGAAACGCGTGATGGAGGAATTCTTGACCTGCAGGTTCAGGTTCATCATCTGGGCGATGGGCGCGCCAAGCGATGCTGCCGCCAATTGCCCGATGACGCCCCCCGATGAGATCACCAGCACCCGCCGGGCATCCGTATCGGTGGCAAAGACGCGGGCCGCCTCGACCCGTGCCGCGAACTGACCCCAGGTCTCTGCCGCTCCTTCAAAGGCATCCTCCTGCCATTCGAAAATGGTATCCCGCAGCGCCCGGAAATGGGACTTGCGGTCCCCCTTGACCAGATCCGGCACCTTCCCGCGATAACGCGCATGCAGCAGGTCGTGAAAATCGTATTCGTTGAAGCCGGCGTGCTCCTGCGGGGCGGCGGTGAACCCCATGGCCGACAGCGTATCCTTCTGCCGGGCCAGCGTGCCGGTGATCAGACGGTCCGGCACCCAATCCATGTCACGCAGCACCGCCCCCACGGCAGCCGCCTGCCGCTGGCCAAGGTCGGACAGCACATCGTAATTGTCCTGCCCGAAGGAGGCCTGCCCATGGCGGATGACGAGCAATTCAGCCATGTCGCACCTCTGCTGGAGGCAGGAAATCCGCAGGATACCCGTTCGGGGCCCCTATCGTATCAAACACATCCTTCACGAGAACTCCGCCGCCAGTTTCCGGCCCGCAGCGAGGTATTCGCGCGCCATCCGGTCCACGATGTCACCCGCAGGGCCCACGGATTTCACCGCGCCAATGCCCTGACCGGAGCCCCAGATGGTTTTCCAGGCTTTCGGCTTTTCACGGTCCTGGCCAAAGTTCATCGACGATGCATCCGCCGTCGGCAGATTGTCCGGATCCATCCCTGCATTGCGGACCGAATCCTTGAGGTAATTGCCCCAGACCCCTGTGAACAAAGAGGAATAAACAATGTCCTCGGCCCCGCCCGAGACGATCATCTGCTTGTAGGCGTCGTCGGCGTTGGCCTCCTGCGTGGCAATGAAGGGCGAACCGGTATAGCCCAGATCGGCCCCCGCCGCGCGGGCGGCAAGCAGCGCCTCACCCGTGGCGATGGCGCCCGACAGCGCCACCGGCCCGTCAAACCATTCGCGGATTTCACGCATCAGGGCAAAGGGCGATTGCTGCCCCGCATGCCCCCCGGCGCCGGCGGCCACAGCCACCAGCCCGTCCGCGCCCTTTTCAATCGCCTTCTTGGCAAAGGTGTTGTTGATGATGTCGTGCAGCACGATGCCGCCGCAGGAATGCGCGGCCTCGTTCACCTCTGTCCGGGCACCCAGCGAGGTGATCCAGATCGGCACCTCGTGTTTCGCACAAATCTCCAGATCCCGCTCCAGCCTGCCGTTGGACCGATGCACGATCTGGTTCACCGCATAGGGCGCGGCCGGGTGATCGGGGTTCGACTGGTTGTGGCGGTCCAGCTCCTCGCGGATTTCGGTCAGCCAGGTGTCGAGCAATGGATGCTCGCCCTCCGCCTCGCGGGCGTTCAGCGCGGGAAAGGCACCGACAATGCCCGCCTTGCACTGCGCAATCACCAGTTTCGGCACCGAAATGATGAACAAGGGAGAGGCGATCATGGGCAAGCGCAACCCTTGCAGTGCCTTGGGCAGATGGGAATCGTCGCGGGGCATCGTGGCTCCTGTCAGGGTCATGTTGACGGTCAGGGGGCGGGTGAACCCGCCCCTCTTGTTGGCAAAGCGCAAGGGGTTACAGAACCTCGAACAGGCCCGCAGCCCCCATGCCGCCGCCGACACACATGGTGCAGACCACATATTTGGCGCCGCGGCGCTTGCCCTCGATCAGCGCGTGGCCGACCATGCGGGCGCCCGACATGCCATAGGGATGCCCGATGGAGATCGCGCCGCCGTTCACGTTCAGCAGTTCATCCGGAATCCCCAGCACATCGCGCGACTGGATCACCTGCACCGCGAAGGCTTCGTTCAGCTCCCACAGGCCGATGTCATCCATGGTCAGCCCATGCGCCTTGAGCAGCGGCGGCACGGCGTAGATCGGGCCGATGCCCATCTCGTCGGGCTCGCAGCCCGCCGCCATCACGCCGACATAGCGGCCCAGCGGTTGCAGGCCCATCTGCTCGGCCTTCTTGGCCTCCATTACCACGGTCGCAGACGCGCCGTCGGAAAGCTGCGAGGCGTTCCCGGCGGTGATGTATTTGCCCTCGGCGATGTGGATGCCGTTCTTGTGCACCGGCTGGAGCCCCGCAAGGCTTTCCGCGGTGGTGCCGGGGCGGTTGCCCTCGTCCTTCTCCAGCGTCACCTCGTGTTCGGTGATCTCCTTGGTTTCCTTGTTCTGCACCATCATCTTGCTGGGCAGCGGCACGATCTCATCGTCAAACTTGCCCGCTTCCTGCGCCAGATGGGTCAGTTCCTGCGACCGCGCGGCATATTCGTCCTGCCGCTCGCGGCTGACGTTGTAACGCTCGGCCACGGTTTCCGCCGTCTCCAGCATCGACATGTAGATTTCCGGCTTGTGCTCTTTCAGCCAGCCGTCCGCCTTGACCCGCATTTCCGGGGTCTGCACCATCGAGATGCTTTCCACCCCGCCGCCGACAACCACGTCCATGCCGTCCATCACCACCTGCTTGGCCGCCGTGGCAATCGCCATCATGCCGGAGGCGCATTGGCGGTCCAGCGACATGCCTGCAACCGTCACGGGCAGGCCCGCCCGGATCGCCGCCTGACGGGCGATATTGCCCGCCGAATGGCCTTGCTGCAGGGCCGCACCGATGATGCAGTCCTGAATCTCGGCGGGGTCCACCCCGGCACGCTTGACCGCATGTTCGATGGCATGGGCTGCCAGCGTCTGCGGCGTGGTGTTGTTGAACGCCCCGCGATAGGCCTTGCCGATCGGGGTGCGGGCTGTGGATACGATGACTGCGTCGCGCATGGGTAATCTCCTATGTTACCAGTCGAGCTTCAGGCCACGTGCCTGAGCTGCGTTGAGGGCGTATTTCTTGGTCTGGCCGAAGGCATCGCCCAGTTGTTCTTGGTCCTTGGGATTGCGGATGTCGTCGAACCGCGCCGCCACTTCCTCGGGGGTGTTGTCATCCCCCATCAGGGTGATGCCGCGCGTCTCATAGACCCGCGTTTCGGCAAAGCTGCCCGCACCGGCCCCCAGAATGACCTGGCTGGGGCCATCCTCGCTGACCAGATACAGCAGACCCGGCGTGATGGTTTCCGGGGCCAGCAGCTCCTGCGCCTCTTCGGGCAGCAGGTCGGCGGTCATCCGGGTCGCCGCCGTAGGGGCCAGCGTGTTCACCCGGATGTTGTCGCGCGCGCCTTCCATGTGCAGCACATTCATCAGCCCCAGCATCGCCGACTTGGCCGCGCCATAGTTCGACTGTCCGAAGTTGCCGTAAAGCCCCGACGCCGAGGAGGTCAGCACGATACGCCCGTATTTCTGTTCGCGCATGTGTGGCCAGCAAGCATGGGCCACATTGGCCGACCCGATCAGATGCACGTCCACCACCTTGCGGAAGGCGGACATTTCCATCTTGGCAAAAGTCTTGTCCAGCAGGATGCCCGCATTGTTCACGCAGATGTCGATGCGGCCCCAGGCGTCCAGCGCCTGAGCCACCATGTCCTTGACCGCGGCTTCATCCGACACATCGGCGCCATGGCTCATCGCCTCGCCGCCCATTGCCTCGATCTCGGCCACCACGGCCTTGGCTGCCTCCGAGGAGGTGCCGGTGCCGTCGCGGGCCACGCCCAGATCGTTCACCACAACCTTCGCCCCGCGCGCGGCAAGACCCAGCGCATGAGACCGGCCCAGGCCGACACCCGCGCCGGTGACAATCGCCACCCTTCCATCAAACCGGATATCAGCCATCAGTGCAGCGCCTGTTCAAAGATGTTGGGGCCGGACATCACATTGATGCCGCCCGACACCGGGATCACCGCGCCGGTCACATAGGCACCGCCCCGTCCGCAGAGGAACAGCATGCAGCCCGCGATATCTTCGTCCCGGCCCACGCGCTTCAACGGCACGTCGTCGCCGACCCTGCTGCGCATGTCCTCGTCATGGGTGGCAAAGGCGGTCATGCGGCTGACAAAAGGTCCGGGGGCCAGCGCGTTGACGGTGATCGCCTCACCCGCAAGTTCCTTGGCGAGAATCTTGCTCAGGTGGATCACGGCGGCCTTGGAGGCAGAATAGCTGTAGGCGCCATCGCCCATCTCGCGCTCGCCCATGACGGAACCGACGTTGACCACCCGCGCGGGGTCATCCACGCTGCCCGAGGCGCGCAGCATCGGCAGCAGTTTCTGCGTCAGGTCGAACAGCCCCGCCACGTTCACGTTCATCACCTTTTCCCAGGCCTTGAACGGAAAATCGCCCAAGGGCGCGCCCCAGGTGATGCCGGCATTGTTCATCAGGATGTCCAGCCGGTCGGTGTATTGCTGCACCGTCGCGACCAGCGCATCGACGCCCGCTTCGGTGCCGACGTCCCCGGCAAAACCAACGGCCTTGCCCGAGGCACCCATGGCGTTCAGCTCTTTCGCGACAGCTTCGCAGGCCTCACCCTTGCGACTGGCCAGCAGCACCGTTGCCCCGGCGCGCACCAGCCCTTCTGCGGCCATCCGGCCGATGCCGGTGGCCCCGCCGGTGACCAGCGCTACTTTGCCCTCAAGACCGAATAACGTGTTGATATCCATTTAAAACCCCCTTGCTGCAGCGACCTGTTCGGCGTGATAGCTGTAGTCGCCCAGCCATTCCGCACCCACCCGCGCGCGTTTCATGTAGAACCCCATATCATAGGCATCCGTCATGCCGATGCCACCGTGCATCTGCACACCTTCCTGCACCGCCAGCGTCGCGGTCTGGGTCGCGCGAGCCTTGGCCAGCGACACCGCCAGCGCCGCATTCTCCGGGTCCGCATCCATCATGCGGCCAGCGTTCAGGATCGCCGATGCCGTCACCTCGATCTCGCACCACAGATGCGCCGCCCGATGCTGGAGCGCCTGAAAGCGGGCGATTTCCACGCCGAACTGCTTGCGCTCCTTGATGTAGCCCACGGTCATGTCGAAGGCCCCGGCAGCCAGCCCCGTCATCTCGGCGGCAAGCGCGCCCTGGCCTGCCATCAGTGCGGGTTTCAGCACGTTCATCGCCTGATCGACCTGGCCCAGCACATCCTCGCCCGTGGCCTCCACATCATCAAAGGTGATCCGCGCCGCATCGCGGGCGTCGATCATGTTGCTGCGGTCGCGGGTGACACCCGCACGGTCCGCCGGAATGTCGAACAGGGTCAGCCCGTTCTCCGTCCGCGCCAGCACCAGCAGCCGGTCGGCCATCGCGCCATCGACGACAAATTGCTTCTTCCCGCTCAGCCGGAAACCATTCCCATCCGCGCGGGCTGTCATCTGCGTGGCCTCGGGATCGAACTTGATCCCCTCATCCACCGCCAGCGCATAGGTCGCCTCACCCGCCGCGATGCGCGCCAGTGCTGCTTCCGCACGGGCATCGGCAACCTGCCGCAAGGCTGTAGCCGCAATCACGGCGCTGGAGATAAAGGGGCTGACCGTCAGCGTCTTGCCCATTTCGCGCGCCAGCACATTGGCGGCGGCGTACCCCATGTCAGAGCCGCCCTGCGCCTCCGGCACCAGCACCCCGGCCCAGCCCATCTCGGCCATTTCCTTCCAGAGCGCCGCATCATGGGTGTCCCCCGCATCACGCATCTTGCGCAGCTTGGCGACCGGTGCCGCGCCATCCAGATACCCGCGCGCCATATCGGCGAGCATGGTTTCTTCTTCCGTCAGTACAAGTTTTTCCATAATCCTACCCCGGCAATCCCAGAACGCGGCGCGAGACAATCGACAGCATCACCTCGCTGGTGCCGCCCTCGATCGAATTCGCCTTGGTGCGCAGCCAGTCGCCCGCGCGGTTGCCCAGCGGGCCATCCCATTCCAGCGCATCCGACCCGCCGGCGGTCATCATCAGCTCATGCCGCCGCTTGTTCAGCTCGGTGCCCATGTATTTCAGCATGGCAGAGGCATCGCCCGCGCCCTGCCCGGCCTCCGCCTGATCCTTGTAGCGTTCCAGTGTCAGGCCGATGGCCAGCGAATCGATCTCGCAGCGCATGGCGTCGGCGCGCAGGGTTGCATCGCTGATTCCCTCCATGGTGTCATTGATCACCGCACCCAGCGCGCGACCGCCACCCGACAGGCCCGCGCCACCACCGGAAATCATCTCGCGCTCATGGGTCAGCAGGTATTTCGCCACGTCCCAGCCGCGATTCTCTTCGCCCACGATCTGATCCTTGGGCACCTTCACATCGGTAAAGAAGGTTTCGCAAAAGGGTGAAATGCCGCTGATCATCTTGATCGGGCGCGTGTCGACGCCCGCGTCTTCCATATTCATCAGCAGGAATGAAATGCCCTTGTGCTTGGGCGCCTCGCGGTCGGTGCGCACCAGCGCAAAAATCCAGTCGGCCTTGTCCGCATAGGAGGTCCAGATCTTCTGCCCGTTGACCAGCCAGTGATCTCCCCTGTCCTCGCCCCGGGTCTGCACATTGGCCAGATCAGACCCGGCACCGGGTTCGGAATACCCCTGGCACCAGCGGATTTCGCCGCGTGCGATTGGCGGCAGATAATGCAGCTTTTGTTCATGAGAGCCAAAGTGCAGCAGCGCCGGGCCCAGCATCCAGATGCCGAAACTCTGCAACGGCTTGCGCGCATTGATACGGTCCATCTCCTGATGGAATATCTTTTCCTGCGCCCGGTTCAGCCCCGCCCCGCCATAGTCCTTCGGCCAGGTCGGCACGGTGTATCCCCTGGCGGCACAGCGCTCCAGCCACTGCTTTTGCGCATCTGACGTGAACTGCCAGTTCTTGCCGCCCCAGCAGATGCCGTTTTCGGTCATCTTGCCATCCCGCATTTCCTGCGGACAGTTTTCCTCAAGCCATGCGCGCAACTCATCGCGGAACGCATCGGGCGTCGTTTCGGCACTCATATATGTCTCCCTCCCAAGGGAACGCTGCGTCACTTCCCGCCGCATCATTCCGCAGAGCAGAATGCCCTTTCGAAATTGGATTGACAAGAAGAGACGCTGCGTCCCCTACTGAGGCGCAACCGAATTCGGGAGGAATTACAGATGAAAGCGATGCTGAGCGAAGCACCGGGCGGACCGGAAACACTGGTCCTGAAAGAGATCGACACACCCGAGCCCGGCAAGGGCCAGGTGCGGCTGCGGGTGCATGCCGCCGGGCTGAACTTTCCCGACACCCTGATCATTCGTGACATGTATCAGATGAAACCGCCACGCCCCTTTGCACCGGGCGGCGAAGTTGCGGGGGAGATCGAGGCTGTCGGTGACGGCGTGGCAGACTTTGCCCCCGGCGACCGGGTGCTGGCGATGACCGGCTTTGGCGGCTTTGCCAGCCATGTGGTGGCGGATGTGACCAAGGTCATCAAGATCCCCGATGACATGCCCTATGAGGAAGCCTCCTGCCTGGTGCTGACCTATGGCACATCGCATCACGCGCTCAAGGACCGCGCGGCAATCCAGCCCGGGGAAACCCTGCTGATCCTCGGTGCTGCAGGCGGCGTCGGCGCGGCGGCAATCGAGTTGGGCAAGGCGGCGGGCGCACGGGTGATCGCCGCCGTCTCCTCCGAGGAAAAGGCGCAGTTCTGCCGCGACCTCGGCGCGGACGAAACACTGATCTATCCGCGCGAACTGGACCGCGATGCGCAAAAGGAGTTTTCCAGCCAGATCAAGAAACTGGCAGGCGGTGACGGTGTCGATGTCGTCTATGACGCCGTGGGCGGCAATTATGCCGAACCTGCCGTGCGGGCGCTGGCCTGGAAGGGGCGGTTCCTGGTCGTGGGTTTCCCGGCGGGCATTCCCAAGCTGCCGCTGAACCTGACCCTGCTCAAGGGCTGTCAGATTGTCGGTGTCTTCTGGGGCGCGCATACCGCGCGTGAACCCATGGCCCATGCGGAGAACATGCAGGACCTGTTCCGGATGTATGCAGATGGTCAGATCAAGCCGCGCATTTCCGCGCGTTTCCCGCTGGAAAAGGCGGCAGAGGCGCTGGAAATGATGCAGGACCGCAAGGTGCTGGGCAAGGTCGTGGTGACGGTGGCGTGAGAAAGATCCGGCGGGCGCTGCCGCCCCCCGGGCATCTTGTCACTCAGAGCCGTTCAGAGATGCGACACATCGTTGAAACCCCGCAGGATCATCTGGTCCCCCTGCACCACAAGGCGGCTGATCGAGCCGTTGTCGGCCCCGGTGAAGCCGAAGGGCCGGGACTCGGTGGCGAGGGCCAGCGCCGCGCCGATCACACCGCCGTGCACGACGACCGCCACCAATTCGTCGGGATGCGCCGCCGCAATCCGCGTCAGCCCGCGCCGCACGCGGCCGAAGAAGGCATCGCGCGGCTCCGCCCCCGGAATCGCGCCCCAGTCCTGCAATTCGCGCATGCGCAGGATGACCGGATCATTCTCGGCGGCGCGGAACCGGTATTCGCCGCCGTCCCAATCGCCCAGATGCACTTCGCGCAGGTCCGCCTCGACCCTTGGGGTCAGCCCCAGCGCCCCGGCCAACGGGGCCGCCGTCTGATGGGTGCGCTGCATGGTGGTCACATAGATCGCGCGGATCGGCTGATCCTTCAGCCGCGCCGCGACTGCCTGCGCCTGCGCCTCGCCCTCGGGGCGCAGCGCCGGGTCGCCCTGCCCGTCCACCATCGGGAAATCCTGCCCCCGGATCGCCGCCTGCGTCTCACCATGCCGGATCAGCAACAGGTCAGCGGCCCCCGCCGACGGCTGGAACCTGTGCTGGCGCGCTTCATTGCTCATACCTCACTCCTTCTCAATTCAACCCAATAGGACATATCCCATGACAAATCGCCAGATCGTGATTGCCGAACTTCCCAGCGATGCGCTGACCCCCGACCATTTCAGGATGACGGAAACCGCCATGCCCGACCCCGGCGCGGGCGAGGTGCTGCTGCGGGTGATCCTGATGTCCATCGACGCGGCAAACCGGTCCTGGATGAAGGGCGCCACCTATCGCGCTGCCGTGCAGGCGGGTGATGCCATGCCGACCTATGCCATCTGCGAGGTCATGGCCTCCAACAGCCCCAAACTCTCCGTCGGTGACCTTGTGGCGGCGGAGGCGACATGGTCCGACTATGTCACCCTGCCCGCGCACAAGGCCCAGAAACTGCCGCAGGTGCCACAGCTTTCGCACCTGATGTCGGTCTATGGCATCGCGGGAAAGACCGCCTATCACGGGCTCATCTCCATCGGGCAGCCGGTGGCGGGCGAAACCGTGCTGGTCTCTGCCGCTGCCGGATCGGTGGGGGCCTATGTGGGCCAGATTGCCAAGGCGCTGGGATGCCGCGTGGTCGGCATCGCCGGCGGCGCGGAAAAATGCAAATGGGTGCAGGAGGAACTGGGCTTTGACGCCTGCGTCGACTACCGCGAAGGCGGATTGTCGCGGGCACTGGCCGAAGCCTGCCCGGACGGGGCGGATGTCTATTTCGACAATGTGGGCGGCAAGGTCCTGGAATCCGCGCTGAATGTCATGAACGAAAAGGGCCGTATTGTCTGCTGCGGCGCGATCAGCCAGTATGATACCGACGCCCCCTCCGGCCCGCGCAACCTGCCCGGCGCGATCGTGGTGAAACGGCTCCGGATGGAAGGGTTCATCGTGATGGATTTCGCCCGGAACGACGCCAAATGCCTGCGCGCCCTGCAGCATTGGGTGGCCAGCGGACAGATCAAGGTCACCGAGGATATCGTCGAGGGGCTGGAAAACGCACCGGCGGCGCTGATCGGCCTGCTGGCCGGTGACAACAAGGGCAAGCGCATGGTGCGCGTTGCCGCCGACCCAAGCTGAAGGAGCAAGGTCAATGTCCGCCATGCAAGAGGCCCTCGCGGCCAGCGAGAAACTGATCGGCACCGAAGTTGGTGTGTCGAACTGGATTCTGGTCGATCAGGCGATGATCGACCAATTCGCCGAAACCACCCATGACATGCAGTGGATTCACGTGGACCCGGAACGCGCTGCCGCCGAAACGCCTTTTGGCGGCGCCATCGCGCATGGGTTCCTGACCCTGTCCCTGGCCAGCCGCTTTGCCTATGACTGCTTTTCGATGCTGCCGGGTCAGGTGATGGGCGTGAACTATGGCATGAACAAACTGCGGTTTCTCAAACCCGTGTTGGCCGGATCGCGTCTGCGGGGGCGCTTTACGCTCCAGGCCGTGCGCGCGCGCGGCAAGGAAAAGATGATGCGCGAGAACCTTCTGACGGTCGAGATCGAGGGCGAGGAAACCCCTGCCCTGATCGCGGAATGGCTGGGGCTGGCAGTGTTCAAGGATTGAGGCAGCGCCCTCCTGCAGTGCCGCCTCCTGCAAGCAAAGCGCCGCAACCTCGACACGGCTGCATCCTACCGCACCGGATCTATGTACCCCGCAAATGAAGACATGTCATATTTGACAGGTCTTATATGACATGTCTTCACGAAGCGGTCTGGAAACCGATAGGTCCGCGCTCGCAAGTGTTCAGGCCGGGTTGAAAGTCGGGAGCCAAAAGCGGCTGGCCAGACGTGCGCAACGGCCTGCCGTTTTGCAGCGCTGCATCCCGCCCGCACCAGCGCCTTCCCGCACCTTGCGCCAAGCACCCCGCAAAAGATGACATGTCATATTTGACAGGTCTTATATGACATGTCTTCACGAAGCGGTCAGGTAACCGATAGGTCCGCGCTCGTAAGGGTTCAGGCCGGGTTGAAAGTCGGGAGCCAAAAGCGGCTGGCCAGACGTGCGCAACGGCCTGCCGTTTTGCAGCCCTGCATCCCGCCCGCACCAGCGCCTTCCCGTACCTTGCGCCATGCACTCCGCAAATGATGACATGTCATTTTTGACAGGTCTTATATGACATGTCTTCACAAGAGGCACCGCGGCGCGCCCGGGCCCCGAGGCGCCATGCGCACCCCGGCCGCACACGCCCCGCAATCACCCCGTCAGAGCAGCTTTTCCAACAATGCCCGGGTATTCTCTGCTGTCATCTTCACGGGATTGCCGCCCGTGCTGGGGTCGGCCAACGCCCCCTTGACGACACGGTCCATGTCCAGGTTTTCGATCCCCATTTCGCTCAGCGACTTTGGAATGCCCATCGAGGCATTCAACGCGTCCACGAAGGCCGCGAAACCGTCAAAGCCCCCGTCGATTCCCAGATAGCGCGCCGCGCGTTCGATCACGCCCTCGATCTCCGGCCGGTTGAACTGCAGCACTGCGGGCATGCAGACCGCATTCGTGGTGCCGTGATGCGTGTGGTAGATTGCCCCGATCGGATGTGACAGCGCATGGATCGCCCCCAACCCCTTCTGAAAGGCCGTTGCCCCCATCGCCGCCGCCGCCATCATCTGCGCCCGCGCCTCGATATCGCTGCCATCCGCATAGGCACGCGGCAGGTACTCCTTGACCAGCCGCATCCCTTCCAGCGCCATGCCCTGTGACATCGGATGATAATGCGGCGAGGAAAACGCCTCAACACAATGGGCAAAGGCATCCAGCCCGGTCCCGGCAGTGATGAAGGGCGGCATGCCCACCGTCAGCTCCGGGTCGCAGATCACGACACGCGGCAGCATCCTGGGGTGAAAGATGATCTTTTTCTCTGCACTGTCGGATTTGGTGATGACGCTGGCGCGGCCCACTTCCGATCCGGTCCCGGCGGTGGTGGGCACCGCCACGATGGGCGCAATCGCCTCCGCGTCGGCCCGTGTCCACCAGTCGCCGATGTCCTCGAAATCCATCAGCGGGCGCGATTGCCCCGCCATGAAGGCGATGACCTTGCCCAGGTCAAGCCCCGAGCCGCCGCCAAAGGCGACCACCCCGTCATGCCCGCCCTCGCGGTAGACGCGGACACCTTCTTCGGCGTTCCTGTCGGTGGGGTTCGGGTCCACCTCGGCAAACATCGCGCGGCCCAGACCCGCCGCTTCCAGCAGGTCCAGCGTGCGCGTCGTGATTTCCATCGCCGCAAGCCCCCGGTCGGTGACCAGCAGCGGCTTCCGGATGCCCGCGGCAGCGCAGGCCTCCGCAATTTCCGAGATACGTCCGGCACCAAAGCGGACGGCAGTGGGATAGGACCAGTTGGCGGTAAGCGTCATGGGTCAGGCTTTCTTGAGATGGTATGATTTGGGACGTGTAAGGTTGTGATAGCCGATCACCGACAGGCCCCCGCCGCGTCCGGTGTCCTTGCAGCCGGTCCAGCACAGCGCCGGGTCCAGGTAATCGGCGCGGTTCAGGAAAACGGTGCCGGTTTCGATCCGGTCGCCCAGCGCCTCGGCAGCCGCCGCGTCACTGGTCCAGATCGAGGCGGTCAGCCCATAGTCGCTGTCATTCATCAGCGCCACCGCCGCATCGTCGTCGGAGACCCGCATGATCCCCACCACGGGGCCAAAACTTTCCTCGCGCATGACCCGCATGTCATGGGTCACATCCGTCAGGATCTGCGGCATCATATAGGCCCCGCCATCCTGGGGGAAAAGCGCGGGATCAATCAGCGCCTTGGCACCCATTTCCACCGCTTCTGCGGTCTGGGTGCGCACCAGGTCGGCAAACCGCGGCTGCGCCATCGGGCCCAGCGTGGTTTCCGGGTCCAGCGGATTGCCCAGCTTGTAGCCTTCGACGATGGACACCGCCCTGGCGACAAAGGCGTCATAGACATCCTCGTGCACATAGATCCGCTCGATCCCGCAGCAGCATTGCCCGGAATTGAACATGGCCCCGTCGATCAGGGTTTCCGCCGCCGCCTCGACATTGGCATCCGCCCGGACATAGCCGGGGTCCTTGCCGCCCAGCTCCAGCCCCAGACCGGTAAAGGTCCCGGCCGCCGCGCGTTCAATCGCCTGACCGCCACTGACCGAGCCGGTGAAATTCACAAAGCCGAATGATTTCGCCGCAATCAGGTCAGAGGTGGTCTGGTGGTCCAGGAACACATTCTGAAACACCGCCTCCGGCACCCCTGCCGCGTGGAAGGCTTCGGCCAGTCGCTCCCCCACCAGCGGGGTCTGGCTGGCGTGTTTCAGCATCACCGCATTGCCCGCGATCAGCGCAGGCGCGACCGTGTTGATCGCCGTCATATAGGGATAGTTCCAGGGCGCGATGACCAGCACCAGACCATGCGGCAGCCGCTTGATCACCCGGCGGAAACTGTCGCTGTCCTCGATCCCGATATCCGCCAGCGCTTCCGAGGCGATCCCGGCCATGTAGGTGGCGCGCTCGTTGAAGCCGCCGAATTCGCCGCCATAGCGCACCGGCCGGCCCATCTGATGCGCCAGTTCCGGCACGATGGCATCGTTCATCGCGCCCACATTGGCGACCCCGGCCTGCACCCGCGCGATCCGGTCTTCCAGCGGCAGCGCCGCCCAGGTGGCCTGGGCCACCCGCGCCTCGGCCACGGCGCCTTTCGCCTCGGCCAGCGTCAGGGTGGGCCGCTCGGCATAGACCGACCCGTCGATGGGAGAAATACAAGTGATCATGTCAGGCCCTTTCAAATCCGCGTGCGATTTCCCAATCCGTCACCGCGCGGTCAAATTCCTCCTGCTCCCATTCGGCGCAGCGGGTGTAATGGTCAATCACGTCATCGCCCATCACCTCGCGCAGGAAGGCCGAATTGCGCAGGGTTTCCGTCGCCGCCCGCAGGGTCTGCGGAATATCCGCCGCCTTGGAATCCTCATATACATCACCCCTGGTGGGCGGGGCGAGCGCCATCTTCTCCTCGATCCCCTTGATCCCGGCGGCCAGCATCGCGGCTTGTGCCAGATAGGGGTTGAGGTCAGACCCGCCCACGCGGCATTCCACGCGCACCCCCTTTGTCCCGTCCCCGCACAGGCGGAATCCGGCGGTGCGGTTGTCCACGGACCAGACGGTTTTTGTCGGCGCGAAGGTGCCTTTGGCAAAGCGTTTGTAGCTGTTCACATAAGGCGCGAGGAAGAACGTATACTCCGGCGCATAGGCAATCAGCCCGGCCATATAGTGGCGCATCAGATCGGACATGCCCAGATCGGCCTCCGGGTCAAAGAACACGGGCTTGCCGTCTTTCCACAGTGACTGATGCACATGGCTGGAGGAGCCCACCCGGTCCGGGTGCCATTTCGGCAGGAAACTCGCCGCATGGCCCTGCTGCCAGGCAATTTCCTTGACCGCGTGTTTCGCAATGGTGTGGTGATCGGCACAATCGAGCGCCGGGGCATAGCGGATGTTCAGTTCCTCCTGCCCCGCCTCGGCCTCGCCCTTGGTGTTTTCAATCGGCAGACCGGCGGCAAAGAGGTGATTGCGCACCGGGCGCATCACATGTTCCTCCTTGGAGGTCTGGAAGATATGGTAATCCTCGTTATAGCCGCTGATCGGGGTCAGATCCGTGAATCCGCCCTTGCGGATTTCATCCAGGGTTTTCTCGAACAGGAAAAACTCCAACTCGGTGGCCATCTGCGCCTCGAACCCCAGGTCCGCCAGCCGCGCAATCTGCTTTTTCAACATGCCGCGCGGGTCATGGGGCACCGGTTTGTGGTGGTGATCCAGAATATCGCAAAGCACCATCGCCGTGCCTTCCAGCCAGGGCAGCGGGCGGATGGTGCTCAGGTCCGGCGCCATCACGTAATCGCCATAGCCCTTTTCCCAGGAGGTCGAGGCATAGCCGGCCGGTGTCGCCATCTCAAGATCCGTGGCCAGCAGGTAATTGCAGCAATGGGTCTCCTTGAAAGAGGTCTCAACGAAATTCACCGCATGGAAGCGCTTGCCCATCAGGCGGCCCTGCATGTCCACCGCGCAGACCAGCACGGTGTCGATGGTGCCCGCCGCAACGCGGGATTTCAGATCGTCAAAACTCAGGTTGCCCGGCATCTCGTTCTCCATTCACAAAAGGCAGGCAGGGGCGCCACAACGCCCCCGCCGATCGTGGTTCAACCGTTGGTATAGGGAGGTCCGGCCTGGTTAATAACGCTGTTGTACTCCTTGAAGATGTTGACGATCTTCTGGTGCACTTCGCCTTCCTGCGCCACTTCTTCCCAGAACGCCTTGGCCGCGTCTTCGACCTCGTTCCATTCCGCGGCAGGCACAGTGCGCAGTTCCAGCTTTTCGCCATTGGCGCGCAGGGCCGCTTCACCGCCCCAGTACCACTGGTTGCGATAGGTGTGGCCCGCTTCGGTCCCGGCCATGACGATGGCCTTGAGGTGTTCCGGCAGATCGGCCCAGCGCTGTTCGTTCACGAACCACGAACCGATCCAGGCACCGGAAATGTTGTTGGTCAGGAAGTAATCGGTCACATCCGCCCAGCCGACAGTATAGTCTTCGGTGATCCCCGACCATGCCATGCCGTCCAGCTCGCCGGTTTGCACCGCGACTTCGGCATCCTCGTAAGGAATGTTGACCGGCACAACGCCGAACTTCGACAGGAAGCGGCCCGCTGTCGGGAAGGTATAAAGCTTCAGACCGTCAAGATCGGCAACCGATTTGATTTCCTTCTTGGTGTTGAAGTTGCAGGGGTCCTGCCCTGCCGCCGACAACCACTTGACGCCGACCTTGGCGTATTCCTCTTCCCAGATCTCTTTCAGACCGTATTGGTTGAACAGCACCGGCACGTCGAGGATATGCTTGGTGGCAAAGGGAAAGTAGCCGCCGAACTGCTGCAGGGGCGTGGGCGAGGCCATGGAATCGTCGTCCGAATGCACCCCGTCGATGGTCCCGCGCTGCAGCGCCTGGAACAGCTCGCCCGTCGGCACGATCTGATCCGCATAGAACAATTCGATCTCAAGCTCACCGTTTGCGGCGGTGTTGATATAGTCGATGACCGGCTTGGTCACATGTTCACCCAGCGCCGAACCGGCATAGGTCTGGAAGCGCCACTTGATCGCTTCCTGGGCACGGGCGATGGAGGGCGCAGCCAGCGTGGCGGCGCCGGCAAGGCCAGCGTGTTTGATGAAATTACGTCTCGTGGTCATGTCTTTCTCCTTGTTGAATGAGGCTCCGTTGGCGGAGTTCTTGGGGTTATTTTCCGTAAACGAGGTCGGGCAGCCACAGCGCCAGTTGCGGGAAGATCATCACCAGCGCCAGCGCCCCGGCCATCACCAGCACGAAAGGCGTGATCGAGGCATAGATGTCGCGCAGCGAAATCTCCGGCGGGGCCATGGCGCGCATCAGGAACAGGTTATAGCCGAAGGGCGGCGTCATATAGGCGATCTGGCAGGTGATCGTATAAAGGATACCGTACCACACCAGATCAAAACCCAGCGCGCCTACAAGCGGCACGTACAGCGGGGCGACGATCACCAGCATCGCGGTATCGTCCAGAAACGTCCCCATCAGGATAAAGCTCAGCTGCATCAGGATCAGGATCACCCAGGGGCTCAGGCCCAGCTTCTCGGTGAAAAGGTTCTCGATCGCCTTGACCGCGCCCAGCCCGTCGAACACCGCGCCAAAGGCCAGCGCCGCAAGGATGATCCACATGAACATGCAGGTGATGCCCAGCGTGTTGCGCACCGAGTTCTCAAAGACCTGCCGCGTCATCCGCCCCTTGAGCACGGCAGCCAGAAAGGCCGCAATCGCCCCGATGGCCGAGCTTTCCACCAGCGAGGTCCAGCCCCGCACGAAGGGCACCATCATGACGGCAAAGATCACCAGCGGCAGGATACCCGCCCCCAGCAGCCTCAGCTTTTCACTGCGCGGGATCGCGGCGCGTTCCTCGGCGTCAAGGACCGGACCAAGCACGGGATTGAACCGGCAGCGGATGGCAATATAGGCGATGAACAGCCCTGCCATCATCAACCCCGGCACCACACCCGCCAGCCAAAGCTGCCCCACCGGTTGCCGCGCGATCATCGCGTAAAGCACCAGCACCACCGAGGGCGGCACCAGGATGCCAAGGCTCGATCCCGCCTGGATCACTCCGGTCACCATGCGCTTGTCATAGCCCCGCTTGAGCAGTTCCGGCAGCGCGATGGTGGCGCCAATGGCCATGCCCGCCACGCTCAGCCCGTTCATCGCGGAAATCAGCACCATCAGCCCGATGGTGCCGATGGCCAGCCCGCCGCGCAGCCCGCCCATCCAGACATGGAACATCTTGTACAGATCATCCGCGATCTTCGATTCCGACAGCACATAGCCCATGAAGATGAACATCGGCAGGGTCAGCAGCGGATACCATTTCATCAGCTTCATCGCAGCAGAGAACCCGATGTCGAACCCGCCCTGGTCGCCCCAAAGCAGCAGCGCGGCCACCACGGCGACAAAACCGATGGCCCCGAACACCCGCTGCCCGGTCAGGAGCATCAGCATCATGGTGGAAAACATCAGGGTGGCGATCAACTCATATGACATCAGATCGTTTCACCCTTCAGACGCAGCACGTCTTTGCAGAATTCGGACAGGCATTGCACGATCATCAGGCAGAACCCGACGATCATTACCACCTTGATCGGCCACATGTAGGGCCGCCAGGCGGAGGATGATTGCTCAAGCCGCCCGATCTCTTCGCTGCCGGTCAGGACGCCGAAAAGATAAGAGATCGGCGCGTCCTGCCAATAGCCCAGCGAATAGGCGGTGGAGCTGATCGCCCCGTAAAGCAGCACGCAAAGATAGAAGATCAGCAGCACAACCGTGAACAGGTCGAACCAGGCCTTGCGGCGGACCGACCAGCTTCCATAGAGCAGGTCCATCCGCACGTTGGAGCCGAGCTGCAGCGCATAGGGCCCGCCCAGAATGTAGTAGCCCACCATGACGAACTGGGCCATTTCCAGCGTCCACAGGGTCGGCACAAAGAAGGTCTTGCTGATCGAGGACCACAAAAGCACCCCCATCAGCGCAAAGATCCCGTACATCGCGATGCGGCCCAGACGGTAGTTCACCGCATCGGCCACCCGAATATATCCGCGCATCACGCCACGCATGAAACACGCCCTCCCCTGCCCAGCCGCGTGCAGGCATCCGCCAGCCAGCCCGCGATCATCTCGGCCATCCGGCGCTGTGCCTCTGCCGTCGCAATCAGGTCGTTGCGCACCTCCAGCATCACGTTCAGATGGCCCTGGGGCTGCCCGTGCACTTGCAAGGTATGGGTCACACCGTCCTGTGGCCCATAGGGCGCATTGCGCGCCACGTGCGCCTCGGTATGCGCCCCGGCACACTCCAGCAGCGCATCGGCCAGACGGCTGTCCTCGTCATGCAAGACGCCGATTTCGACACTGCGCCGCTGGCCGTGGAAAACCGGGGTGAAACTGTGGATCGTGATCAGGATCGGCTCGGCAATCCGTGCCATCTTCCGGCTGATGCAGTCGTGAAAAGGCCTGTAATAGCGCGCCACCCGCTCCGCACGCGCGGTATCGGACAGATCCCGGTTGCCCGGCACCACGATCAGCTCACTCTGCGCGGGCATTGCGCCCGGTGCCTCCGGCGGACGGTTCAGATCATAAACCAGCCGCGACACCGTGCCGGCGATCAGGACGGCATCCAGCCGGGTCGACAGATGCTCCGCCACCGCCAATGCACCTGGGTCCCAGGCCGCATGGCTGGTGCGGTCGCCCTCAGCCATCCCAAGCCCGTCAAATTCATCGGGGATCAGGTGATTGGCATGTTCACAGACCAGTACAATGCAGGATGTGCCAGAGGGGTTCACCTCCGCCACGCTTTCTTCCACTGCATGATCTGTCGTCTGAGCCATGGCACCCCCGTCTGAGGATAAAGTGCTTGCCAAGCGGCGCGGATGTCAACAGAATTGTGAAAAATTTATCACAAGCACGAAGGCTTTGATAATTTTCCGATCAAATCCGGAGCGACGATGGCCGAAGCGCCCCTGACCATATCCGACCGCATCCAGCAAAAGCTGGAGGGGCTGACCCGCGCCGAACGCCAGCTGGCCCATTCGATTCTCGAAAACTACCCGGCCTCCGGGCTGGGCCCACTGACCGCGCTGGCCAAGGATGCCGAGGTTTCCGTGCCGACAGTGGCCCGGATGGTGCAGAAGCTGGGTTTCCGGGGATACCCCGAATTCCAGGCCGAACTGCGCGAGGAACTGCGCGCCAAGGTCAAGGGGCCGATTGCCAAACACGACACCTGGGCCGACGGCGCGCCTGAAGGGCATATGCTGAACCGTTTCACCGACGCGGTGATCGACAACATCCGCCACACGCTGGGCCAGATCGACCCGAAGGCCTTTGACGCCGCCTGTGCGCTGGTGGGCGACACCAAAAGGCACCTTTACATCGTGGGCGGGCGTGTCACCCATACGCTGGCCGAATATCTGTTCCTGCACATGCAGGTCATCCGCCCCCGGATCACCCATATCCAGTCCACCTCCAACACCTGGCCGCATTACCTGCTGGATGTGGCACCCGGCGACGTATTCGTGATCTATGACGTGCGCCGCTACGAGAACAACACTCTGAAACTGGCCGAGATGGCCCATGCGCAAGGGGCCAGGGTGATCCTCTTCACCGATCAGTGGCGCTCTCCCGTGCATGAGCTGGCCGACATCAGCTTCAGCAGCCGGATCGTCGTGCCCTCGGCCTGGGATTCCGCCGCCACCACCCTGTTGCTGACCGAAACGATGATTTCCGCCGTTCAAAACCTTGACTGGGACAAGACCAAGACCCGGATGGAGGGGCTGGAAGACATGTTCGACCAGACCAAGCTGTTTCGGAAATTTACGTAGGGCCTGTGGACATTCGTGAAAAATGCAGTGAACGGCGGGATTGAGCCTGGAGTGCCGGATGCAACAAGCCGGGCCAGCGCCTGCCCGGGGTGGGCGATGCCGACTTGTGTAGATGGCACTTTATTTCTCAACCATGATGAGTCCTATCAGGGGAACTACCCAGCCTCACCAAATCGCCTACCCGTGGGGCGGGCAGGCGATGGCCCGGCGCCTTCGGCTTGTTCCGGGCCTGAATGCCAGTGATCGACGGCAGCAATGCCCCGCTCACCTGACCTCGCCCCACACCGCGCCAAAGGTCCGGTCTCGTTCGGAACCACCTGACACGCCCCCTGACATGACCCGGAAAATCCGACACGAAGTGTCAAGAATTCACGGCATGCGACACGTCGAACTGGTGTTTGTGCTCCTCCGCCCAGGCATCCAGCGTATAGCGGAACACCGCCTTGCGCAGTTCGACCATCCGCGCGCGGCGTTCCTCCTCGGGCATCTCCAGCGCGGCAAGGATCGCATTGTCCATGGACCGGTGCGAAAACGGATTGGTGATCACCGCCGAATGCAGCTCCACCGCCGCGCCGGCAAATTCCGACAGGACAAGAACCCCGTCCCCGTCGCTGCGCGCGGCGACAAATTCCTTGCAGACCAGGTTCATCCCGTCCACCAGCGGCGTGATCCAGGCCACATCCGCCGCCATGTAGTAGGACAACAGCTGCTCGAACGGAATCGCCCGCGAGATCAGCGCGATGGGCTGCCATTCCAGCGTGCCGAAACGCCCGTTGATCCGGCCTGCGGTTTCCTCGATCCCGGTCTGGGTGCGCGCATAGGCCGACATTTTCCGGTCGGCGCTGACCGAGACATGCATCAGCCTGATCTTGCCGCGCAGGTCCGGGTTGTCTTCCAGCACCCGCTCGAAACTTTCCAGCTGGTCCACGCCACCCTTGGTGTAGTCGGTGCGTCCGACCGAGAGGATCAGCCGCTCATCCCCCATGCCTTCGCGAATCTCGCGGGCTTTCTGCTTCAGTTCCGGCTCCTCCGAACGCTCCGAGATATAGGCGGCGCTAACCCCGACAGAGGCGGAGCTGATCGCGATCTTGCGCCCGTCCTGGGTGATCGAGGTCGGCACCCGCCGTTCGCTCAGCGCAGTGCCATCCGACACCAGGTCGGGGGCGACATAGCCGATGGTGATATCGTCCAGATCGAAGAGCGAATTGGCAACCGCCACGAAGTTCGAGGCATAGCGCGGGATGTGAAAGCCGATGATGTCGCATTTCAGCAGGCTGTCCACGATCTCGCGCCGCCAGGGCAGCACGTTGAACATATCCGCCGCCGGAAACGGCGTGTGATGGAAAAAGCTGATCGTCACATCCGAGCGCAACTGCCGCAGATAGCCCGGCACAAGCCAGAGGTTGTAATCATGCACCCAGACCCGCGCGCCCTTGCCCGCCTCGCGCGCGGCGGCTTCGGCAAAGGCCCAGTTCACCTCGCGGAAGGTGGGCCAGTCGACGGGATCGTAATTGAACTTTTCCTTGAAGCTGTGAAGGATCGGCCAGAAGGCCTCCTTCGAGGAGACATGGTAAAAGCTTTTGACCTGGGCCTCTGTCAGCGGCAGACGGGACACATTGTAAGTGCCGTGATTGTCGTTGATCTCCACCACTTTCTCGAAACCGGGGTTGGCCGGGTCTTCTGCCAGTTTCCAGGCGATCCAGGTGGCATGTTCGGCGGTGCCGAAAAAGCTTTTGAGCGTGGGCACAATGCCATTCGGGCTCTTGTTCTCGCGCAGGACCGTCTTGCCGTTTTCCTCGACTTCCTCGTAGGGCTGGCGGTGGTACACGATGACCAGATCAGATGACATCAGTCAGTATTTCCTTTGCATCGGGATGAAGATCAAAAGCGATCATGGCCTCGACGATCCCGGCTGCGCCGATGCCCTTGGCGTGATGTATCCGGGGCAGATCCGGCAGCGCCTCGATCAGTCTTGCCTCTGACCCGCCGACAGCCACGGCGGGTGTGCCCGCAACCAGCATCGACAGATCGTTCAGCGTGTCACCAGCGGCCAGAACCCGTTCGGGCGGCAGCGACAGGTGGTCCAGCAGCCGCAACAGCGACGGCCCCTTGCTGACCCCGCGCGGCAGGACGTCCAGAAAGCGGTTGTCCGAAATCAGGACATCATGGCCCATGCCGTCAATCACCTCTGCCGCGCGCGGATCGTAGCTTTCGGGATCGTAATCGAAACTGACCCGGTAGCGAAAGGCGGTCTTCTGCTCGGTCAGCCCGGGGAAGGATTTCAGCGCCGCGCGCACCGCATCGCCGCTGTCGCTCCACTGCGCGGCGATTTCGCGTTCCAGCGTGTCGATCGGTGTGATCCCCTTTTTGGGATGCACCTGGGCGATGCTGGTGCCCACGTCGCAGACGGCATATTCGGGCCAGGGCAGTTCATTGGAGGAACACATCTTGTGGATGAATTCCGGGTCCCGCCCGCTGACGAAGACCAGACCAACCGTGTCGCGGTTGTCTTCGATCCAGCGATAAAGCGCGCGGCGGTCAGCCTGGGTGCCCCCCAGAAAGGTGCCGTCCAGATCGGTGGCCAATACAAATGGCTTGTCCATCAGGCCACCCCCCCGTCGAGACGGGTCATGGATTTATGCGCCGGGTTGTTCAGGGTCAGGTCCATCGCCCGCGGCTCTGCCGAGATCGGCTGGGTCCAGAGCTCTGCAAATGCCGCGTTCAGATCGCGCCCCTCGTGCAGGATGCCGAACACTGTCTCGCAGATCGGCATTGCCACCCGGACCCGTTTCGCCAGATCAATGACGGAGCGGGCATTGGCCTCGCCCTCGACCACCACCGGCGCGCCGTCGAAACACTGATCGCGCGGGGTGCCCTGACCCAACTGCACGCCCAGCGACATGTTGCGCGAGGTCTGGCTGGAGCAGGTCAGGGTCAGATCGCCGGTCCCGGCCAGGCCGGTGACAGTCTCGCGCCTGCCGCCCAGCGCCTCTGCCAGCACCTTCATCTCGTCGAGGCCCCGCGTGATCAGCGCGGCGCGGGTGTTCTCGGCAAAGCCCGCACCCGTCATCATGCCGCAGCCGATGGCGACCACGTTCTTCACCGCGCCGCCGATTTCGACCCCGACCAGATCGTCGGAGATATAAGTCTTGAAAAAGCCCGTGCTCATCGACAGGGCCAGCCTTGCGGCGGGGCTGTGCGAGGGCTCAAGCCGGTCCTTGTGGCTGAATTCAAAGGCGACGGTGGCCGCCGTCGGATGGCCCAGCGCAGTTTCGCGCGCAAAGGTGGGGCCGGAAATGGTGCCCACGGGCACATGCGGCATCTCTTCGGCGACGACCTGGGACATCAGATAGCCTGTCGTATGTTCGATCCCCTTGGTACAGATCGCCACCGGCGTGCCATGTTTGACCAGACCGGAAATGCGCGATGCCATGGCGCGGACCGCGCCGGAGGGCACCACCAGCAGCACCGCATCCGCGCCGTTCAGCGCAACCTCCAGGTCATCTGTGGCGGTCAGGGACGGGGGCAATGCGATTTCGGGCAGATACTTTGCATTTACATGAGAGCTGTTGATCGACCGGACGGCCGCCCGGTCGCGCGCATAAAGCTGCACCGCCCTGCCCGCCTTTGCCGCAACGCTGGCCAGCGCCGTCCCCCATGCGCCACCACCGATCACCGCAATCCGGGCATAGGGTTGTTCCTGGGTCGGCAGCATCTTGATTTCTGCTGTCATATCTGAACTCCTCTTGTGCCAATACATCGACGCAGCCCCTGGCCGGGACCGATCCGTGCATCCGCTCTTCATGCTCAGCTACTGACCTAACGAGATGCTGTGACAGTTCAATGCGCGACGCCGACAAAGCCGAAATTCGCCCTAATCCCGTCCGAATTTAGCACATTTTTTAGGCAATCCGCGGAATGACGCGCAATCCTTGCTCACCCCCTGCGCGGGTGCCGCAGCGCACCACCACAGGTTTAATATACTGAAATATTGTGATTTTCCGATACGGAAAGCCGATATCAGCCATCCCTGAGCCGCCGCGCTCGGCGGTTCTGCGCATTTATCAAGCAGGCGCGCGCCCCGGATTTTTTGACTTTCTGCACCTGCAGCCTTACCTCTTTCCGAGTGTTGGAAACAGGAGTGAAACGAAAATGACAAAGACAGTGCGCACAGCGATTTTTCCGGTTGCCGGCATGGGCACCCGTTTTCTGCCTGCAACAAAGGCGGTTCCGAAAGAGCTGTTGCCTGTTCTCGACACGCCATTGATCCAATATGTGATCGATGAAGCCCGCGATGCCGGGATCGAACGGATGATCTTTGTCAATCACCCCTCCAAATCCGCCATCGAACATTACGTGATGCATGACATCGCCCTGGGCGAGACCTTGTGCCAGCGCGGAAAGAACAAACTGGCCCAGCAGCTGCTTGATGCCGCCCTGGACGAAAGCAAGCATGACATCGTCTTTGTCCACCAGCACCAGCCCCTCGGCCTTGGCCATGCGATCCTCTGTGCCGCCGAACACGCGTTGCCGGGGGCGGTGGCCGTGCTGCTGCCGGACGATCTGATCCTCGGCGGCAAGGGCTGCCTGAGCCAGATGATCGAGGCCTACAAGACCGCGCCGGTCGACCATATGCTTGCCACCCTCGAAGTGCCGCGCGAAACGGTTTCGAGCTATGGCGTGCTGTCGATTGCCAAGCATGACAATGCGCTGGCCTATTGCGACGGGCTGGTCGAAAAGCCGGATGCCGACCTGGCCCCCTCCACCACCGCCGTGGTTGGCCGCTACATCCTTGACGGCGGCATCTTTGACACCCTGCGCCACCAGAAACCGGGTGCTGGCGGGGAAATCCAGCTGACCGATGCGATTGCCGCCGATATCGGCACCAAAAGCGTGGCGGGCTATCGCTTTATCGGCAAACGGTTCGATTGCGGGTCAAAGGACGGCATGTTGAGCGCGCAATTGTTCCTGGCGCAGCAGGACGCCCAGTTCGCCCATGTGATCGGCGATTTCCTGAGCGCGAACCAGCAGATGAGCGTCGCCTGACCGTTAGCGCCTGGAAAGGCCTGTAACAGCAGACATGACAGAACCAGAATCCCCCGATCCCGACTGGTGGCGCGGCAGCGTCATCTACCAGATCTATCCGCGCAGCTTTCAGGACAGCAATGCGGACGGCATCGGCGATCTTCAGGGGATTGTGCAGCGCATCGGCTATGTGGCGAGCCTGGGCGTGGATGCGATCTGGATCTCGCCCTTCTACCGCTCGCCGATGAAGGATTTCGGTTATGACGTCAGCGATTACTGCGACGTCGATCCGATCTTTGGCAGCCTGGCGGATTTCGATGATGTGATCGCGGCGGCGCATGATGCCGGGATCAGGGTGATCATCGACCTGGTGCTTTCCCATACCTCTGAACAACACGCCTGGTTTGCCAACAGCCGCGCCTCGCGTGACGGCTCGCTGGCGGATTGGTACGTCTGGTCAGACCCGAAACCGGATGGCACCGCCCCGAACAACTGGCTGTCGATCTTTGGCGGCTCGGCCTGGCACTGGGACCCGCGGCGCGAACAATACTACCTGCACAACTTTCTGGCCTCGCAGCCCGATCTCAACCTGCACAATCCGCATGTGCAATCGGCCCTGCTGGAGGTCATGCGTTTCTGGCTCAACCGCGGGGTGGACGGGTTCCGCTTTGACACCGTGAACTTCCTGTTCGCCGACAAGCACCTGCGCGACAATCCCGCGCTGGAGAAAGAGCAGCGCAGCGACATCCTGACGCCTTCCGTGAACCCCTATAATTACCAGGATCACGTCAATTCGAAGAACCGCCCCGAGACGCTGGACTTCATTGCGCGCATCCGGGCATTGCTGGACGAATACGACGCGGTCACATCGCTTGGCGAAATCGGGGATGCCACCAAGGGCCTGCAACTGCTGGGAGAATACACCAGGGGCGCGGACCGGCTGCACATGTGCTATGCCTTTGAATTCCTCGCGGCGGAACCGCTGAACGCCTCGCGCGTGGCGGAGGTGCTCTATGCGGTCAACCAGGTCGCCCGCGACGGCTGGCCCGCCTGGGCGTTTTCCAACCATGACGTGATGCGCCATGCCAGCCGCTGGGGCCTGTCCCCCGCCGCACAACGGCTTTATGCGACACTGCTGATGTGTCTGCCGGGGGCTGCCTGCCTTTATCAGGGAGAGGAGCTGGGGCTGGAAGAGGACGATATCTCTTTCGAAGACCTGCAAGACCCTTACGGGCGAGAATTCTGGCCCGAGTACAAGGGCCGTGACGGCTGCCGCACGCCGATGGTCTGGGATCAGACCGAAAGCAATGCAGGCTTTTCCAGCGGGGTGCCCTGGCTGCCGCTGAGCAATGAGAACCGCCACCGCGCGGTTCATGCGCAGGAGGCGGAGCCGGGGGCGATCCTGCATCATTACCGCAATGCCATCGCCTTTCGCGGCAAGCACGCGGCGCTCAGGGTCGGGCGGCAGGAGGGCGTCTATGTCTTTACCGATGTGCTGCATTTCCAGCGGGTGACGGAGGAGGAGACGATTTTCTGCGCCTTCAACATGTCCGACACCCCGTCGATGCACAGCCTGCCGTCGGGGACATGGAAGACCATCGGCCGCAAGATCGGCAGCGCCAGCCCCTCGCCGGACGGGCGGCTGCATCTTGGTCCCTGGCAGGTCTGCCTGGCAAAGAAGATCAGCGAAGCAGCCCAAAGCGCCCCGCCTTGAACGTGAATCGCCGATACCCTGCCGCGCTTCGCGCTCTCGGGACATCGGCGATACCGGATGTATAAGGTGAAAGGCGGGACGCCGTGAACCGTCAGAGCGCCAGCCGGGCAAAGATGATTGCCGCACCGGCGGCAAAGAGCCCTGCGCGGATGGCGATGCCGCGCGGCGAGATCAGCGCCGACGACATCAGCGCCAGCCCGGCCCCCACCTGCACCAGTGCAACGGCAGCCATCAGCGGCGCGGTGCCAAGTGCGATCAGGTCGGGATTGGCGATCATCGCCAGCGGAATGACATAGAGCCCGAAGCCCAGTGACATCGCGGTCACCGCCACCTTGAGCCAGTTTTCCCCGATCATGCCCGCCGCGATGAACACCGCGCCGCAGACCGGGGGCGTGATGGTGGACAAGAGGGCAAACCAGAAGACGAAGAGATGCGCCTGCAGCGGCACCAGCCCCAGTTCGATCAGGGCAGGCCCCGCCACCGACACGCAGATCACATAGGCCGCTGTCGTCGGCACCTCCATCCCCAGCACCAGACAGGCCACGGCGGTCAGCAGCAGCGCGGGCCAGAGCATGCCCCCCGATCCCGAAAGGATCAGCGAGGTGATCTTGACCCCCAGCCCGGTGATCGAGAGCACGCCGATGATGATCGAGGCGCAGATGATGATGGCCGCGATCATCGAGACCTGCCTTGCCGCGTTGAGCATGGCGCTTTCGATCCGCCCGCCGATCCCGCGCCAGGTGCCGATGCCCTGCGCGTTGAAGAAGAGCAGGGCAAAGGCCGCAAGGATCGCCATGGTCGCGGCATATTGCGGCGTCACCTTGATCCAGAACATGCCCCAGAGCAGGATGGTGAAAGGCACCGCAAAGAAGGCCGAGGTGATCAGCACATCGCGCAGGGCGGGGCGGTCTTCCGCCCGGATGCCCGACAGGTTGCCGCGCGACGCATAGGCGTTCACGCCAACCCAGACCGCCCAGAAGTACAGCAGCGCAGGCAGCACCGCCGCCGCCATGATCGCGGTGTAGGGCAAGCCCGTCAGCTCCACCATCACAAAGGCCCCTGCCCCCATCAGCGGCGGCATGATCTGCCCGCCGGAGGAGGCCACCGCCTCCACCGCTGCGGCAAGGCGCTTGGGGTATCCCAGACGTGTCATCGCAGGCAATGTGATCGCCCCGGTGGAAGCGACATTGGCCGAGGCCGAACCGGAGATGGAGCCGAAAAGCGCCGAGGAGAGGACCGATACCTTGGCCGCACCGCCCTTGAGCCGTCCGGCAGCGGCGGCAGCCAGGTTCATGAAGCCCTGCCCCGCCTCGCCCGCATTCAGCGCCGCACCAAAGATGACAAAGATCGCCACCACGCTGACGGAGACGCCCGTCAGGCTGCCCCAGATGCCGCCTTCGGCAATGGTCAGGGTGCCCAGGAAACTGGGCAGGGGCGTGCCGGAATGGCCGAATTCGCCCGGAATGTACTGCCCGAACAAGCCGTAGAGCAGCGCCAGCAGCGCGACCAGGGGCAAGGGCCAGCCGATGGCCCGGCGCGCGGCCTCAAGCACCACCACCAGCAGGGTCACGGCGATGCCGGTCTGGAACGGCCCTTCGAGGAAACCGTATTGGTCTGACAGCATGTTGTGCGACAGGGCCACCCAAAGGCTCGCCCCGATGCCCAGCACCGCCAGAACCGCCCCGCTGCCCCACATCAGCCGCGACTGCCCCGCCCCCAGCAGGATCCAGGGCAGCGCCAGCGCCAGGTGCAGCGGGCGGCTGACCAGATTGGGCACCAGCCCCGAAAAGATCAGGCCAAGGTGAAAGACGACCAGCACAAGGGCCGCAAGAAAGGCGATAAGACGCATCAGGGAGCCTTCGACAGCAGAAAAAGGGCGCACCGGGGATCCGGCGCGCCCGGGGGCTTTACATCTGCGCGTCGCTCAGGGTCCAGCCCATTTCCTTGTAATAGCGCACGGCGCCGGGGTGCAGCTTGCTGGTGATCGTTTCCATCAGCCCCTCATCCACCGCGTTCCACCAGGGCGCGGAGGCGCCCATCGCGTCACGCTGTTCCCAGAACGTCCTGGTCAGCGCATAGGCGGTGTCATCGCTCATCTTGGTGGTGGCAAAGGCGACAACCGGCAGCGATGTGGTGACGATATCGCTGTCCTGCCCGGCATAGGTGCCTGCCGGAATAACCAGCCTTGTCCGCTTGGTTTCCGAGATCTGCGCGTCGCTCAGCGACAGGACGGTGACACCGGTGGTTGCCGCCGCCTCGACCACATTGGGTGCCGGATAGGAGCCGGCGGTGACAAAACCGTCGATCTGCCCGTTCTTGAGCGCGGCAACCGCATTGGACAATTCCGCATCGGCCAGGTTCACCTTGCCTTCCAGGCCAAAGAGCCCGAGATATTTCTCGCCCTCGGTCGCACCGAAGGACCCTTTGCCCAGCAGGATGGTCTTGCCCTCCATCCCGGCAAAATCGGTGACGCCGCTGGCGTCCGACATCACGAAATGCATGGTCAGCGAGGGGATCGGGAAGAGTGCGCGGATCTCGTCAAAGGCGGGATCGCCCTTGCCCTCGAACATCGCCTTGCCCTGCTGGGCAAGCCCGACCAGCGCAGGCGGGGTGGTAAAGACATAATCACCGCCCCGCGCCCGTACTTCCATGACGTTCTGGACCGAGCCCTGGCTTTCCTCGACGGTCACGATCACGCCGCCATCAGTGCCTTCCTTCATCGCCTCGGCAATCTGCACGCCCATCTGATAATAGGACGATCCGGTCTTTGCGGATTTATAGGTCACTCGCTCCTGCGCGGTGGCAAGGCCTGCGGTCACAACCAGCGCGAGGCTGGCCAGAACAGGTGTCAGTTTCATGGTAAATTCCTCCCTCGGAAATATCTGCGGCCACTGTTCCATTCTCCGCGCCGCGCTTCAAGCCGCGAGGTTGGATTTGATCAGTCCAGGACTTCTGCCAGCGTATAGCCAAAGGTCGCGGCCCGCGCGCCGCAGATGTCCCAGACCCGGCGCGCGGCATCTGCATCCATCTCGATCACGCCGGCACGTTTTGCATCCACCGCAAGCGGTGGCGCATCGGCGGGTGCCGCGCGGTAGAGGAACCCGGAGAGGGCGGCAGCGGTTGTGTCGGGATGATCAAGCGTATCCTCGAAACGGACGACATGCAGGTCGGGATCACCATCGAATGTACGCGCCATCAGATCGGCCTGATGCAACCAGCTGCAGGCATTGTGGATGTGGGTGCTGTCCGTCTCGATCAGCGCGGGGTCACGCCCGGCATGGACATAGGCCGCAGGCAGGGCGGCCCGGCCCATCGGATTGTTCATGCGCGAGGTCATATGGGTGCGCCGCAGGCTGGCCCGCACCGGATGGCGCACCAGATGCAGGCATTGCGCCTGCGGAAATGCCGCCCTGACCAGATCGCAGATCAGCGTGGTTTCGGGCAGTTTCCACCCCCAGTATCCGCTTTCCACCTGCCCCGCGCGCGCCAGCACCTCGGCCGCCGTTTCATGCAGTTGCGTGATATAGCCCGCACGCCGCGCGTCATCGGGCGGCGCCTCGCCCGACATCACCTCGATCGCAATGGCATAGATCGACTTGACCCATTCCACGGAATCAAAGCTCTTGTTGATCTCGGAGCCGAGGAAAACGCCCTGCCCCTGGACAAATTCCGACAAAAGCCGCGTGCCGCCGCCGCCGCGACCCAGCAGGATGACAGGGCGGCTTTCGCCCATCAGCTGGCCACCGGGCCCCCTGATGGCGGATGAACTGTTGGTCATATGCGGCATCCCTGTCCTGCGACTGCCCTTGTTTAGCGTCAGGCAGGTCAGGCGGAAAGGCCCCGGGCGGGGCCGTTCCGTTCTGTTGCCGCCAGGCCGCGCAAGCGGCGGCGGGTGGCGTGATCCCTGGCAGGGCTGCCCGCCGCAGGACCGCTTGTCAGCCTTCTTCGGTGGGGCCGCCCGCCTCTTTCCAGCCGGGAAAGCCGCCGATGTTCGTCACATTGGTATAACCCATGTTCTGCAGGGTCTTGCCCGCCAGTGCCGCCTGGCCCCCCGCCCCGCAGATCAGATAGATTTCGCCATCCTGCTTCAGCGCGGGATTGTAGAATTGTTCCATCGCGGGATCGGCACGAAATTCGATCATGCCGCGCGGAATGCGATGCGCGCCCTTGATCGTACCGCTTTTGGCAATGTCGGCGCTGTCGCGCACATCGACAAAGACGCCGCCCCCCGCCGCATGTCTGGCAATCGCATCGGCCACCGCCATCTTCGGCACGGTTTCATTGGCTTCGTCCAGGTAGTCTTTTGCAGATTTCATGATCGCTCTCCTACAATGGGTCCTTGTGGGAACTAGCCTGCCTGCGCTACAAGACCACCATCGCGGCCGGGGTTATTTGCGCAGAAAAATACGCCCGCCGGGGTCAGAGCTTCTGGCCCTTTTTGCGCAATTCCTCCAGCAGCCCGCGATAGATTTCGCCGCTGTCGCCGCCGCCGAAAATCGCCGCCCCGCCGGAGTAAGCGGTGCCATAGGTGCGCGCCACGGTGATCGTCTGGACCAGCCCCGACAGGAACTGATCCTTTTCAAGCGGTGACAGCGGGTGAATGAAGACCCCCCAGAGCCGCCCGTGCGCAACCGCATAGCGCGCATCAAGGGCCGCGTCGAAATTCGCCTGCATCAGGCGCAGCAGATCCGCCTGTGTCAGGCCTTCCACACTGGCGATGGGCACCATGGCGCGCATCCGGTCGGCCCGCACATCCGCGATCACGATCACCGGAATATCCTCAAGGGTGAATTCCATCGCAGGTCCCTGCACCCGCATGTCCGGGTCCAGCGCCCGGATGATCCCGGCCATCCGCGCCAATGTCATCGGCGCTTCGCCCTGCTGGTCCTGCGGGGCTTCGGACAGATCAGGCGACGCGGTCTGCGCCAGCGCGGCACCGGAGGTGAGCAGGGTCACAACAACAAGGGTTCGGGCAATGATGCGGAACATGGCAATCTCCTCTGCCCCATCCTGCGCCGGAACAGAGTGAAATACACGTCACCTCTGAGTGAGCCGCGGCAAAAGGCCTGCTCAGGCAGAGCCCGCCATCTTTGCCTTGATCAGGGAAACGGCAGCTTCGACCGCCACCGCGATCTCCATCTCCGATGTGTCGATCTGCACCGCATCCTCGGCCGGTTTCAGCGGGGCATCCGCGCGGCCCATGTCCCGCGCATCGCGGGCCTGAACATCGGCCAGCACCTCTTCGAAGGTGGTCTCGATCCCCTTCCCCTGCAGCTCGGCAAAGCGTCTGCGGGCGCGGACATCCGCATGGGCGGTGACAAAGAGCTTCACCTGCGCATCCGGGCAGATCACTGTCCCGATGTCGCGCCCGTCCAGCACCGCGCCACCTGCGCGGGTGGCAAAACTGCGCTGGAAGTCGACCAGGGCGGCGCGCACTTCCGGCACCGCGGCGACCCGGCTTGCCGCCTGCGCAACCTCGGGCGATCGCAGGCGATCGTCTTCCAGATCACCGGGCACAAGCGCCTCTGCCGCGGCCTGGGCGGCCTGTCCGTCCAGTACCTTTGCCCCCACCGCCCGGTACAACAGCCCCGTATCGAGATGGGCAAAACCGAAATGCCGCGCCACGGCCTTGGAAATCGTCCCCTTGCCCGAGGCTGCGGGCCCGTCGATGGCCACCGTGAATCCGCTCAGTCTCATCCGTTGCTCCGGCTGATCTGCGCGCCCAGGCCCTGCATCAGCGGCTCGAAGATCGGAAAGGAGGTGGCAATCGGCCCTGCGTCATCCACCTGCACCGGGGATTGCGATGCCATGCCGAGGATCAGGAACGACATGGCGATGCGGTGATCAAGCTGGCTGGCGCAGACCGCCCCGCCCGGCACCTTGCCATGCCCCCGGCCGGTGACAATCCACCAGTCGGGCCCTTCCTCCACCTCGATGCCATTGGCGCGCAGACCTTTGGCCATGGCGTCGATCCGGTCGCTTTCCTTGACCCGCAATTCCTTGACCCCGCGCATTTCCGTGCGGCCTTCGGCAAAGGCCGCGACCACCGACAGCACGGGATATTCGTCGATCATGCTGGCCGCACGTTCGGGCGGCACCGCGATGCCTTTCAGGTCGGGCGAGAAACGTGCCCGCAGGTCGGCCACCGGCTCTCCCCCCTCTTCGCGTTCGTTCTCATAGGTCAGATCGGCCCCCATCTCGCGCAGCGTGGCGAACAGCCCCGCCCGCGTCGGGTTCAGCCCGATCCCCGGCACCAGCACATCCGACCCCGGCACGATCAGCGCCGCACAGACCGGGAAGGCCGCCGAAGACGGATCGCGCGGCACCTCGATGTGCTGCGGCTTCAGCTCCGGCTGGCCGGTCAGGGTGATCACCCGGCCCTGCGCCGTCTCCTCCACCGTGACCTCGGCGCCAAAGCCCGCCAGCATCCGTTCGGTATGATCGCGGGTCGCCTCCGCCTCGATCACCACGGTCTGCCCCGGCGCGTTCAGCCCCGCCAGCAGCACCGCCGATTTCACCTGCGCCGACGGCACCGGCACCTCGTAGCGCACCGGCACCGGTTCCACCGCGCCGACCAGCGTCATCGGCAGCCGCCCGCCCGCGCGCCCCACCGCCTGACAGCCGAACAATGCCAGCGGGTCGGTCACCCGTGCCATCGGGCGGCCATTCAGACTGGCATCCCCGGTAAAGGTTGCCACGATGGGCGAGGTCGCCATCGCCCCCATGATCAGCCGCACCCCGGTGCCGGAATTGCCGCAGTCGATGACATTGCCCGGCTCGGCAAAACCGCCCACACCGACACCATGCACCGACCATTTGCCGCCACCCAGCTGCGTCACCTCGGCCCCGAAGGCCCGCATGGCGCGTGCCGTGTCCAGCACATCCTGCCCCTCCAGCAGGCCGGTGATCGTGGTCTCGCCCACCGCCATCGCCCCCAGGATCAGGGATCGGTGCGAAATCGACTTGTCGCCGGGCACCTCCGCCGTGCCGGTCAGCGGCCCGCAGGCCTGCGAAGTCATCGGAATTGGGTCACCATGGGCTGACATCTGAAGGTCCTTACCAGTTTCCGGGCGGTTTTAACCCAGCCTCCCGGCAGCGTCCATGCCAGCCTGCTCCCTTCATTGTTCCAAAAATATACCAGAGCGCGAGACAGCGTCTCGCACCGATTTGGCAGCGCCAAATCAATGAAATCGCTTGCGGGCCGCAGGCCCGCGCAATCAGGTCCGGCGGAAGGTCAGGTAATGCGGCCTGCGCCCCTCGCGCAGAGCCTTCTGCTCGTATCGCGTGGACAGCCAGTCATCCCAGGGCGCGCGCCAGTCTTCCGGCCCCTCGGCCAGCCATTCAAAGCCGAATTTCGGCACTTCTTCGAGGGTCTGGCGCACGTAATCCTCGATGTCGGTCGCCACCCGGAAAATCGCCCCGGGCTTCAGCACCCGCGCCAGCGGCACCAGATGCTCTTCGGTCACAAAGCGGCGGCGGTGGTGGCGCGCCTTGGGCCAGGGGTCGGGATAGAGCAGAAACGCCCGCGCAACCGAGGCCTCTGGCAGCACATCGAAGAGGTCACGCGCGTCACCGGGATGCACCGCCAGGTTCGAAACCCCGGCGCGCCGGATCTTGCCCAGCAACATGGCAACCCCGTTGATATAGGGTTCGCAGCCGATGATCCCGACATCGGGGTTCGCCGCGGCCTGATGCACCAGATGTTCACCGCCGCCAAATCCGATCTCAAGCCAGACCGGCCTGTCGCCGAAGAGGACGGGCAAATCCAGCGGTTCGCGCGCGGGGTTTTCCTCCCAACTCACCGCACCGGGCGACAGCGCGCCCAGATCTTCATCCAGGTAGGCTTTCTGCGACTTTTTCAGGGCCTTGCCCTTGAGGCGGCCATAGAAATTCCTGCGGGGTCTGACGGGATCATTCATGCCCGCGCTTTAGCGCCCTGCGGGGCCTGCTGCAAGCCGCCGTTGCACGGCGATCTCCCCGGCCCCCGCGGCTTTCAGGCTGCCGCGAAAAGAAAAGCGGCCCCCGGGGGGGCCGCCTGATCGGATGAATGCCGCCCGGTTCCTCACAATGAACCCGGCGGCCTGTTGTCTGCGGCTCAGACAGCTGCCCTGAGCTTGTCTGCAAGATCAGTGCGTTCCCAGCTGAAGCCGCCATCCGCCTCCGGCGCACGGCCGAAGTGGCCATAGGCAGAGGTACGGGCGTAGATCGGCTTGTTCAGCTCCAGTTGCTGGCGAATGCCGCGCGGCGTCAGGCTCATCGCGTTGCGAATCGCCTTTTCAACCGCCGCATCCTCGACCTCGCCGGTGCCGTGGGTGTCGCAATAGATCGACAGCGGCTCGCTTACACCGATGGCATAGGAAAGCTGGATGGTGCATTTGCTGGCCATGCCGGAGGCCACGACGTTCTTGGCCAGGTAGCGCGCGGCATAGGCGGCGGAACGGTCCACCTTGGTCGGATCCTTGCCCGAGAAGGCGCCGCCGCCATGGGGCGCGGCACCGCCATAGGTGTCCACGATGATCTTGCGGCCGGTCAGGCCTGCGTCCCCGTCGGGGCCGCCGATCACAAACACACCGGTCGGATTGACGTGCCAGACGGTGTCGTCGGTCACCCAGCCCTCGGGCAGAACCTCAAGGATGTAAGGCTCCACGATGGCGCGGATGTCATCGCTCGACTGGCTTTCGGATTCGTGCTGGGTGGACAGAACGATGGAACTGACACCAACCGGCTTGCCGCCTTCGTAACGCACGGAAAGCTGGCTCTTGGCGTCGGGGCGCAGGGTCGGCTCGGTGCCGTCCTTGCGCACCTCGGCCAGGCGGCGCAGGATCGCATGGGCATAATGGATCGGCGCCGGCATCAGCTCGGGCGTCTCGTCGGTGGCGAAACCGAACATGATGCCCTGGTCGCCTGCACCCTCGTCCTTGTTTTCGGCCGCATTCACCCCTTGGGCGATATGCGCGGATTGTTCGTGCAGCAGATTGGTGATTTCGCAGGTCTCGTGGTGGAACTTGTCCTGCTCATAGCCGATGTCCTTGATACAGGCGCGTGCGATATCTTCGATCCGGCCCATGTATTCGCTCAGCTTTGCCTTGTCGGACAGCCCGACCTCACCGCCGATCACGACGCGGTTTGTCGTCGCAAAGGTCTCTGCCGCGACGCGGGCCTCGGGTTCTTCGCTGAGAAATGCGTCGAGAACCGCGTCGGAAATGCGGTCACAGACCTTGTCAGGGTGACCCTCGGAAACGGATTCCGAGGTGAAAATATAGTTCTGTCGGGACATGTCGTGCTCCAAATAAAAATCAAGACGCCACGTCAGGAAGCCGTTGTGGCGCGATTGGGTTGGCTTATCCGGCCTTCAAAGAGGCGTCAATCGCTTAGGGGATTCAACCTGAAATCGGCGTAAGAGTGATGCGCCAAACGCAAAATCATGCCCGGTTCCGACGCAACGCGCGTCCGCCGAAGAACGCCAGCGCGATGGTCACAAGCAGGGCAAGCGGCAGATCGCCGCTGCGCGCATAGGGTGTCACCGGCCCCGGCGCGGGCAGGGCCGCGTCGATGTAGCCGGCGGTATTCAGCGGCAGGCTGGCGGTGATCCTGCCATGGGGGTCGACCATTGCAGAGATGCCGGTATTGGCCACGCGGGCGAGCGGCAGGCCCTGTTCGATGGCCCGCATCCGGGCCTGGGCCAGATGCTGGCGCGGACCGGCGCCGCGCCCGAACCAGGCGTCATTGGTGATCTGGATCAGAAAATCCGGCCGTTGCGGCGCGGCATTCACGTCATGGGCAAAGACGGCCTCGTAGCAGATCAGCGGCAGCGCATGGCCCAGCGGCCCGAAATCCAGCAGCTGCGCCCCCGGCCCTGCCGAATAGCCGTGGCCCTGGTTTGCCGCCAACCCGTAGATGCCGAAACGGGCCAGCAGATCGCCCAGCGGCATGTATTCCCCGAACGGCACCAGGTGGTGTTTGTCATAGGTCTGTGTGACCGCGCCGCTTTGGTCCAGGGTGATCATCGCGTTGAAATACCGCAGCCCGTCGCTGCGCTGCACCCCCAGCGCCACAGGGGCATCGCCCCCGGCGCGGGCGATCTCCTCCAGGGCGGTCCCGGCCCATTCAAGGCTCCAGGGGATCGCGGTTTCCGACCAGAGCACAAGGTCGGGCGCGGTCTGCTGGGGCGGGGCGGTTGTGAAGGCAAGTTGCCGCTGAAAGAAGACAGGGATCTTTTCCGGATCCCATTTCTCCTTTTGCGGCGCGTTGGGCTGGACCAGCCGCACCGTATGGCCCGAGAGCGGGGCATCGCCGCGCATCACGGGCAGCAGCAGCGCCAGCAGCGTGGCCAGCACCACCGATTCGCGCAGGATGCGCCAGCGCAGGGCGCGCGGCGGGTCTGTCAGCGCGGTGGCCGCCCAGACCGCCACCCCGATCAGGATCGCGTTCAGCCCGTGCGGCCCGATCCAGGCCAGGGCCTGTCCCACCAGAACACCGACACCGGATTGCGCCGGGCTGGCCCAGGGGAAGCCGGTAAAGATATAGGCACGCAGCAGTTCCGCCGCGGTCCAGCAGGGGATCAGCGCCCAGGGGCCCCAGCGCGACAACCGGCGCGCGCCCCAGAATGCCGCACCCCAGAACAGCGCCATGCCCGCCGCCATGAAGACAAGCGCAAAGGGGGCCATCCAGCCGTGGCGCGCCACATCCACCATGAAGGGCGACACGATCCATTGCAGCGCATGCATGAAATAGCCCAGCCCGAAGGCCCAGCCGGTAACACCTGCCTGACGGGCCGTGACGCGGCCCTGAAACAGCCAGACCGCGCCGATCATGCCCAAAAGCATCAGCGGCGGCAGATCATAGGGTTGCTGGCCGAATGCACCCCCTGCCCCGAACACTGCCGCCAGAAGATATGCCTGCCACGCCGTCAGGCGCTGGGTCATCCCGAGGCTCCGGTAGTGCGCACGCGCAGGCGTTTGATCCGGCGCGGGTCGGCGTCGATCACCTCGAACTCCGGCCCGTCCGGGTGCAGCACAACCTCGCCCCGTGCAGGAACCCGCCCAGACAGCATGAAGACGAGACCGCCCAGCGTGTCGATCTCTTCCTTGTCCACATCGTCGTGGTCAGTCAGGGAATGTCCGATCTCGGCCTCGAAATCCTCAAGCGGGGTCTTGGCAAGGGCCAGGTAGGTGCCCGGCTTTTCCTTGGTCCAGTATTTGCCTTCGTCGACGTCGTGCTCGTCCTCGATCTCGCCGATGACCTGTTCGATCAGATCTTCGATGGTCACCAGACCGTCGACACCGCCGTATTCGTCGATCACCAGCGCCATGTGCCGGCGTTCCGCCTGCATCTTGGTCAGCAGGACACCGATGGTCATGCTGGGCGGCACGAACAGCAAGGGACGCACCATGGCGGCCAGATCGAAATCATGGGCTTCGCCGTTGAACCCGTATTGCAGTGCCAGGTCCTTGAGATGTGCCAAGCCGACGGGGGTGTCGAGCGTGCCGTCATAGACCGGCAGCCGGGTCAGGCCGCTTTCCTTGAACACTTCCACCAGTTCATCCATCGTGGCGGTGACCGGCACCGCGATGATATCGGCTGTGGGGACCGACACGTCATCGACCCGCATCCGCCGCAGGTTCATCATGCCGCGCGCGCTGACACGGTCCACGGGGGGCTGCGTCAGTTCGCTTTCATCATCTGAATCGGAGGGGCTGAGCGCCCCGATCACACGAGAGAAAAAGCCGCCCTGTCGGGCATTGCTGTCGTCGATTTCGTCCAAATTGTCTTCGGCCAGCGCGCTACGCGCTGCACTAGAAGATCCGTCTGTATCGCCCATTGGGTCCTGTCTTAGTATGCGGGCAAATGCCCCTTCAGTTCCTATATGGGTCATTCAGACCCATTTTGCCAAGTATTTTGACTTCCAGCCCCTCCATGAGGGCCGCATCGGCGTCGGTTTCGTGATCATAGCCGAGAAGATGCAACACTCCGTGAACCACCAGATGCGTGACATGGTCGGACACCGGCTTTCCGGCAGCATGCGCCTCGCGTGTGCAGGTGTCAAAACTGATCGCGATGTCGCCCAGTTCGCACAGCCCGTCAAGGCCGGGTTCCGGCGCCTGCGGATTGCCGCCGGGTTGGTCGGCCGCGCGCTCCTCCGCGGGCCAGCTCAGCACGTTTGTGGGGGTCGGCTTGGCGCGGAAATCTCCGTTCAGCACCGCGATACGCGCATCGTCACAGGCCAGCAGCGTGACTTCGCAATTGTCAGGCTCCAGCGCCAGTTCGGTCAGCGCTGCGCGGATTGCCGTTTCGGCAAGCCCCGCCAGCCCCAGCGCCTCCCAGCGCGGATCCTCGATCACGATCGACAGGTCATCCACGGCGCACCGCCCGGTGCCCGACAGTGCCGGTCAGGAAATTGCCCCGATCCCGTTGCATCACCCGGTGCCTGTATCCGCCTCGTAGGCTTCGATGATGGCGGCGACCAGCGGGTGGCGCACCACGTCCTTCGAGGTGAAATAGTTGAAGCTGATCTTGGGAATGGTCTTGAGCAGCCGTTCCGCATCCGCCAGCCCCGAAGCGACACCGCGCGGCAGGTCGATCTGGGTGCGGTCGCCGGTGATCACCATGCGCGACCCTTCGCCCAAACGGGTCAGGAACATCTTCATCTGCATAGAGGTGGCGTTCTGCGCCTCGTCCAGCACGACAAAGGCATTCGAGAGCGTCCGCCCGCGCATGAAGGCCAGCGGCGCGATCTCGATCCGCTTTTCCTCCAGCAATTTGGCCAGCTGCTTGCCCGGCAGGAAATCGTTCAGCGCGTCATAAAGCGGCTGCATGTAGGGGTCGACCTTGTCCTTCATGTCGCCGGGCAGATAGCCCAGTTTCTCGCCCGCCTCGACCGCCGGGCGCGACAGGATGATGCGGTCCACATGTCCGCCGATGAACATGCTGACGCCCACCGCGACAGCCAGGTAGGTCTTGCCGGTGCCGGCAGGCCCGATGCCAAAGGCCAGTTCATTGTCGAACAGCGATTTGACATAGGCCTTCTGCGCCGCCGTGCGCGGCTCGACCCGTTTCTTGCGGGTCTGGATCTCGACCGTTTCGCCGATCTGCATTTCGATCTGGTCGCCCTGCCGCACCCCGGTGCCCGCATCGGACCCGCCCATGCGCAGGGCGCTGTCGATGTCCGCAGGTTCCACCGAACGCCCGCCTTCGAGCCGGGCATAAAGCGCGTTCAGCAGGCTGGCGGCGCGGTCGGCCGCATCGGCCTCCCCCAGCACGCTCAGGTGATTGCCCCGGCGGACGATCTGCACCTCCAGCGCCTTTTCGATGGCGGCAAGATGCGCGTCATAGGCACCGCAGAGGTCGATCAGCAGGCGGTTGTCGGGAAATTCAAGCACACGGTCCACCGGGATGTCCGGCGCTGTGGTCAGGTCGCTTGGGGTCAAGGGATGCTCCTTGGTTGGGTCATGAAGCTGAACTTAGGGGAGTCGTTTAATGCAAGCATAGAAAAAGGGCCGGCGTGTGCAACACGCCGGCCCCGATATTGCGACAATTGAGGTCAAATCAGTTCGGGTCCCAGATTTTGGAGCCACCTTTGAAGTCACCCACGGTATGGTTGGGCGGTGCGACGCCGGAACAGACCGGCTTGCCGTATTTGTCCAGACGCTGTGACAGGTATCCTTCGACACCATCGTCGATGATCCAGTGGTCACATCCGTTCGGATCGACCCAGATGCCCGCTTGAAGCTGGCTCAGGTGTTTCTTGTCGATGCCCCGGTCCACGGATTTATCCGACGGATAGCCGCGGCTGAGGCCACCTTCGTAATCGGCGCAGGCTGAGAGGCCAAAGGCACAGACGGTCACCATAAGAATTTTAGTTTTGATCACGTGACTGTCCCCTTAGCGAATGCAGATGATTTCGACGCGGCGGTTCTTGGCCATGCCTGCGGCGGAGTTGTTGGGTGCCGCCGGCAGACGCTCGCCATAGCCGCGCACATCCGCAATCCGTGCCCCGGCCTGGGATGCGATTGCAGCAACCGAATTGGCACGGTTGTAGCTCAGACGCATGTTATAGGCATCCGAAGCGCGGCTGTCGGTATGGCCGGTGATAATATAGCTGACGGCACCGGTGGTCTGGAAGAAATTCAGCAACCGTGCGCGGCCCGCGCTGTGAATGCGATAGCTGTCTGTGGCAAAAAACTGGTCGGTCTCCATCACGCCGCAGACGTTGCCCCGGTGGCAGACCGGAATACCCTGACGGCTGACATGCGGCGACATGTACCCTTCGGCACCGTCATCCATCACCCAATGTTCGCAGCCATCGGGGTCAACCCAGATGGTCGGGACATAAACCCCTTTGTCGCGTCCCGATTGCGACCGTGTCTGTGCGTCGGCAGCTGACGCTTGCAAGGCGATTGCCGCCACCAGCGACAGGCTCGCCACGGTGCGGATCGCTTTGGAGATAATATTCACCACAGCATTTTCCTTTTTATTCCCCCACGATAGGGCCGTCCGTCCCAGGTTCGGAACAGCCCCGCATATTCGGCAAGGTTAGGTAAATTTTGCCAAGCTGTGAAGCATGTATCACAGATTTCCGCCCTGTTTGTGCCGCGCAATCAATGAAATAGCGGTTTTCTTTCACGAATGACTTGAATTGCGCGGGTTAATCCAGCTTTGCGGTACCGGTTCGGTGACAGAATGGCGCAATCGCAAGACAGTCTCGCCGCAAAACGAATCTCGCCAATGCAATGTGCCGCCTTGGCGTGATTCACCTGTCCGGCAGTGTCAGCGCGGCCGGGGCGATTTCGTGTTTATCCGGGCTGGCTTAGGGCAAAAAGGTGACGTGCATACCCGTGATAAATACACGCTGTAGTAGTGCGCGCACCCTATTGATCACGGCCCCGGCACAATCCCCGTAGTCACATCAGGATTGTCCACTTTGCGCCCGATTTCCTTGAAGAATTCACTTGAAATGCCCCAGTTCTGCCTTAATCGTTGTTCCATTCCGTTCACGTCGTGACGGCCAGGCTGCTAACTGGCGTCATCACATTCGACCAAAACGGGCTGCAATGCCGAGCGTATCGGCCTTAACACCGGGGTGTGGGAAATGATCAAGAAAATTGTACTGGCCGCCGCCGTGGCCGCCATGGCCGTACCGGCCGCTGCGGACCACAAGAGACATACGACCTACAGCTATCACTACGGCGATTACGGGCCATCCGGCAACCGCATCGTGGTCAGCTGCTGGCGCGGCCCCTGGCAAGAGGTGATCTGGGACCGCCCGAACGCTGTCTTCGTCGATACGCTGGTCTCGGTCGGCTACGATTATTCGACGGCCGATGCCATCGCCACGCGGATCTGCCGTGACCCGAACCTTGTGGGGCGCCCCGGTGCGCTGAAAGCCACGATGGAGCGGATCTGGGCCGATCCCGGTTCGCACCGCCGCCACAACTACTGAAGCATGAACCCGGGCCTGACCTTCGGGTCAGGCCTCGCGGGCTCAGATCTGGACGCCGCCGAGCGAATTCGTCTTGGCGTCCAGCACTCTGACGCGCGCAATCTCGCCCACCCCGGCAGAGCCATCCTGAACATGAACGGAATGCAGGTATTGCGATTTGCCGATCATCTGGCCGGGGTTGCGCCCCGGTTTCTCGATCAGCACATCCAGCTCGCGCCCGACCATGCTTTCCTGAATGTCACGCTGATGCGTGGTGATCAGCGCCTGCAGCCGTTGCAGCCTTTCGTCCGCCACCGCCGGGTCCACGCCCGGACGCTCTGCCGCCGGGGTGCCGGGGCGCGACGAATATTTGAATGAATAGGCATAGCCGTAGCGGACCTGCCGGACCAGCTCCATCGTCGCTTCGAAATCGGCGTCGGTTTCTTCGGGGAAGCCCACGATGAAATCGCCTGACAGCACGATGTCGGGCCGCGCTTCGCGGATACGTTCGATCAGCCGCAGATAGCTTTCCGCCGTGTGACTGCGGTTCATCCGCTTGAGAATGCGGTCGCTGCCCGATTGCACCGGCAGATGCAGATAGGGCATCAGCTTGTCCACTTCACCATGCGCCGCGATCAGGTCGTCGCCCATGTCGTTGGGATGGCTGGTGGTGTAGCGGATACGTTCCAGCCCGTCGATGCGGGCCAGTTCCCGGATCAGCCCCGCCAGGGTCATGCCGCCATGGTAGGCGTTCACATTCTGGCCCAGCAGGGTCACCTCGCGCACGCCCCGCTCCACCAGGTCGCGGGCCTCTTCCAGCACCCGGGTCGCGGGGCGCGAGACTTCGGCGCCACGGGTATAGGGCACCACGCAGAAGGCGCAGAACTTGTCGCAGCCTTCCTGCACCGTCAGGAATGCCGCCGGTGCGCGCCGCGCCTTGGGGCGGCCTTTCAGGTGGTCGAATTTGTCCTCCGCCGGGAAATCGGTGTCGAGCGCCGGTTTGCCCGCACGCACCCGCGCCTCCATCTCGGGCAGGCGGTGATAGGTCTGCGGGCCGACAACCAGGTCAACGGCCGGCTGGCGGCGAATGATCTCTTCGCCCTCGGCCTGGGCGACGCAGCCCGCCACGCCGATCTTCAGATCCGGATTCAGATCCTTCAGCGGCTTCAGGCGCCCCAGTTCCGAATAGACCTTTTCCGCTGCCTTTTCACGGATGTGGCAGGTGTTCAGCAGGATCATATCCGCATCTTCGGGCGTCTTCGTCTCTACGTAGCCCTGCCCGCCCAGCGCCTCGGCCATGCGTTCGCTGTCATAGACATTCATCTGACAGCCGTAGGTCTTGATAAAGAGCTTCTTGGTCATCGGTCCGGTCCTGATGCGGGGGAGATTGCCGTCTAACAGGGCGCGGCAAGGCTTGCAATGCACCGGGAATTAACCGATTCTGCCGCATAAAACCATCCAGAGCGCAGATATGCAGTACCCCGGCCTGACCGCCATGATCAAAGACAATACCGCCAAACTGGCCAAGGGGCCGGTGGCGCTGATCTTGGTCGAGGACGATGTGGAGGTGGCCACGACCCTGCGCCACCACCAGCAGGCCGGGTTTACCAGCGTCGTCGCCCTGATGCCCGAGAGCTTCGATCTGCCCCGCGACCTGCAGGACACCGTGCTGCGGGTGGATTACAACATGAGCCTGGAAGGCGCGATGGAAACCGCCGTGAACACCGTCATCGATGCGGTGCCGGGCCAATGGCTGTATTATTGTTTCAACGCCGAATACCTGTTCCACCCCTTTTGCGAGACCCGCAATGTGATCGAGATGCTGGCGTTCCACAGCGAGGAACGCCGCGATGCGATGCTGACCTATGTCGTTGATCTATATGCCGAAGACCTTGGGCAATACCCGGATGCCGTATCGCTGGATCAGGCGCATATGGACCGCTCGGGCTATTACGCCCTGGCCCGCCCGGATGAGGACAACCACGGCCACCCCAAGGAACGGCAGCTTGATTTCTTTGGCGGTCTGCGCTGGCGCTACGAGGAACATGTGCCCGCCGTGCGCCGCAAGATCGACCGCATCGCGCTGTTCCGGGCCAAGCGGGGGCTGCGCCTGCGCTGGGACCACACATTCAACGATGAAGAATACAATACCTATGCCTGCCCCTGGCATCACAACATCACGGCGGCCATCTGCTCTTTCCGCACCGCCAAGGCACTGAAAAGCAATCCCGGCAGCAAGTTCGAAATCGAGACCTTCAAATGGCACAACTCGGCCCCGTTCGAATGGCACTCGCGTCAGCTGCTTGACCTGGGTCTGATGGAACCGGGGCAGTGGTTTTGACGCGAAGGGATGTGTTTCCGGCAAGCTTCGTGGCATGAAAATTTCGCCACAAGCGTCGCAAAGCTGACCTTGACCGCGACTTGGAGCAAGGGCCGCTGAGCGGGACGAAGCTGCCGTTCGCAATGAAACGTCAAGCCGCGCATTGACGGGCCGTGGTGCGGCGATCCGACCGTCGTGACTGGCACTTTATGGCAGCCAAGCACTTCCAAGCTATCCGTGGAACACGACAGAAGCCAAATCGCCGTGCCAGGGGACGGCCCGGCGATGCGCGGCGGCCTGCGGCCTTGATTC
>NZ_QBFD01000025.1:0-2464 GCF_003335585.1 Sulfitobacter sp. DFL-14
AGAATTGTCGTGTAGTGCCGACGATCAACCCGAAACGTGGTGCACCCCATGACGCCACCATTGCGCACCCTCCCATAGGCCCGCTCGAAATAGCTGATCGGCTTTGCGTAGTTGACCAGGCGGTCGCCCGGATCAGTTGATTGCGGTTGCGGTGTCAGCGCCGCTTGGAGGAAAGAAAAGCCGATCGACAGGATCAGGTTTCCGAAAGTCGTGCCAAAGAAACCGGCTGTCGCGACGCCCGCCCCAAATGCGGCACCGGTGCCGACAATCCCCAGACCGGGCGCAACCGCGGACAGGAAGCCGCCAATGAACCCCACGACCGGCGGCATTGCATATGCTGGTGCAGGCGTCAGCATAGTGGTGCCGAGCAGAGCCAGAACAGCGAGGCGTTTACGGATCGACATAATTCATTCCCCAGACCCCCAGAACCTCACGAACCGTTTCCGGCGCACGCACTGTTGCACCGCCCGGATCACCCTTGATCAGCCATCCCCTTCCCAGCCAAAGCCCGCCACACACGACAAGTCGATCAAGCGACGGCACCCGCAGTAGCGCGATGTCACCCTTTACAGGCCCGTCGTTCTTGAGCTTCAGGCCCCCTTGATCCTCTGCAATCCGACGTGTTGCCGTCATGGGTTCGCGCAGAAACCCGGTTTCCTTCTGGCAGCTGCCCGGACTGTCATAGGTAAATCGCAACTCGGCCGCCGGATCGAAGCCGTGCACACGCTCGAACCAATCTGCGAGACACAGCATACAATCATGCTGCCCCCAAACGGTCGGCAAGGTCATCCAGCGGTGAGCCTCCAATATAAGCGGTGAATGGGGCACAATGGTTTGTGATATCATCCCCACAGCTTCTCCTTGAAATTCGCGTCGCGCGGGATGAAATCGAGCGACGGGTTTGGACTGCCGACTTCTGCTGAATGATCGGTTGAATTGTAGATCCGGCGCCGGGCGTTTCGCCGACTGGCAAAGGGTCCTTCGATCGACAACGCGACGACGCGCATCTGGGGCCCCTCTGCGGACGTGCGGATTTTCCGCATTCGCCGCCGCAAGACTTCCATTGGCGGAAACACCGGCGCGTAAAGTTCCTCATGGCTGTTGAAATACTGCTCGTAATAGATCAGCTCGCGACCCTCGACATAGGAAGCACCCAAAGCGTTGATCTGGTTCACCAGGTTTGGCGCGTCAGGATCCTGGAAAAAGGCCATCACCAGTTCGGCTGACGGCGCTGTACCGTTCAGGGAGAACTCCAGATCAGCTGCTTTGATCAGCTGCGACCCCCACCACTTCTGACCGTTGACATCGACAAAAAGACCGTCCGTCCCGAGGATGAATCCAAAAGGCCCATCCGGCGTATCAACCAGCACAAGATCGAGCTTTAAAACGACATCGGCGCGAGGGTCGAAGCCTTCCGGAAAAACACTCACCTGTTGAGCCACTCCTTGAACTGGCCCCGCGGCGTGGCGCGTAGCTTCTTGCCATATTCAGGATTACCCATCGTATCCGTTTCAGCCACAAACAGCCCCCTGGCATCGAGGTCCAGGTTCGAGCCGGAGGGGATCGCTGCCCGAAGTGGCATTTCTACTGTGATCAGCTTGTAACCATCCTCCGGCACAACGGAGGTGACCGCGTATGGCCAGTCGTCATGGCTGACAAATACACCCGGGCGCAGGGGTTTATGCGCGTCTGCATCATCCACCAGGAGTTCCGTAGCGCCGGCGGCGCCTCCGGTGATCACGTTGGCGAAAGGAACATAGGCGAACCCCTGCCCCGTTGAAAACCTGAGATCGTTAGAAAAGGGTCTACCGTTGGGATGGTGGCCGTGCAGCGATGGCGCATAGCTGAGCGCGTCCATCAGCGGCACGCGGAACACGCCCACGCGCCCGCGGGCAGACAACATCACCGCACGCCAGCTCAGAATTGCCTCATCGCGCAGCAGAACCTCCGGAGACCCCACCCATTGCGGGAACCGGTTGTACACCACCTGGTCTGTTCCCGCATTCGTGCCGCCGGCGCTTTGACCGCGCCAATCAATCCACCAGTTCACCTGCGTTACCCGCATCAAGTTGCGCGGCACATCGATGATCGTCCGGCTCATGTGGTGGTGCCCCGCATGTTCAGCTCTTGTGTCCGGCTCTGCAGGCTCCGGGACTGACGTTTCACCGCGACAGTCGATACCTGTGTGGCGGCAGAATACGATTCTTCGCGCACCACAGGGCGGAACAAGGCACCCTCTTCCACACTCATGGTCAGATGCACGCCTGAACGATCCCGGCTGCCCGCAGGACGCGCAGACCGTACCGGGCCCAACAGACCGCCGACGTCATAGGCATCGAAGGTCTCACGCGGGAACCTACGCTGACGGACGGCCTCCATGAAGTCCACGCCGTAGTAATCGACTGCTGCTGCGGGCTGCATGAATTCACCCTTCGACCCCCAGAACAGCATGTTGTCTTGCCGC
>NZ_QBFD01000025.1:2474-5296 GCF_003335585.1 Sulfitobacter sp. DFL-14
AATGATCGTCCGGCTCATGTGGTGGTGCCCCGCATGTTCAGGTGCTGTGTCCGGCTCTGTAGGCTCTGCGACTGACGTTTCGCCGCGATAGTGGACACCTGCGTGGCAGCTGAATACGATTCTTCGCGCACGACAGGGCGGAACAAGGCACCCTCTTCCACACTCATGGTCAGATGCACGCCTGAGCGATCCTGGCTACCCCCAGGACGCGCAGACCGTACCGGGCCCAACAAACCGCCGACGTCATAGGCGTCGAAGGCCTCACGCGGAAACCTGCGCTGACGGATGGCCTCCATGAAGTCTACACCGTAGTAATCGACCGCTGCTGCGGGCTGCATGAATTCACCCTTCGACCCCCAGAACAGCATGTTGTCTTGCCGCTTGCCGCCGACACCAGGCAGCAGACCTGCCGCCTGCGCGGGATCCTGCATGCGTCCGCCACCGGCAAATGCGGGAAGAGCTGGCATGGGCCCCCCATCGGCAAGCCCAAAGATACCCAGCACGGATTTCCAGAAACCGCCGCCGCCACTGCCACCGCTGTTGTTTGGAACAAGGTCGGACAGCCACGAACCCAGCTTCTCCCAAAGTGGGTCGAAAGCGAGTTCCCACAGTTTGTCACCGATGAACCCGAAGATGTCCGCAAAGAAACCTTTGATCCCGCCACCACCCCGCTTGAAGTTGTCGAAGGCCGAACGCACCGCGTCCTTCGATTCCTCGATCGACCGGGTGTTGGCGTCATTGGTTTGGCGCCAGTTGTCGTTCTCAGCCGCCGCCGCAGCTGCCGCCGCCGCCTGCTGGCGGAAGTTGTCGATGAGCAACTGGCCGTTTTCCAGCATCTCCTTTTCGGGGTCGATGCCGGCCTTCTTGGCCGCGGCCAAAAGCTCATACATCGTTGTCAGCCGCGCCTGTTCGGCAACGCTTTTCCCGGCCAGCTCCGATTCCAGCGCAAGTTGCGCCAGCCGTTCGTCACCGATATCCACCAGCTGGGCGACTGTTTCGAGGTGGTCTTTCTGAGCCTTGTCGGATTCCTTTTCCGCGTCGATCCGCTTGCGTGCCATCTCGGAATCCTCGCGCGCGATGGTCTGCGCACCAAGGCCGGTCTGGATGGTGGACCAGGGCGTGCCCGCCTTCTTGAACCCCTCCCATTCGTTATAGAAGCCTTCTTTGCCCTGCCCGAGGCGTCCACGTACAAGCTGCCGCGCCAGACGGTCCTGCATGTCCTTGTCGAACAGCTCGTCACCCGACAGCCCGAACTGGTCCATCAGGCCCTGAAGCGTCTGGCCCACGATCTGGTAGCGACCGACGGCGGAGGAATTGTAGGTGTTGTCGGGATGGGCCAGCATCTGCTTTTGCAGCGCCCGGACCTCTTTCAACGTCATGTTGATCAGGTTGACCGGCCCGCCAGTATAGGCCCCGTAGCCCAGGGTCTCATTGTAACCACGGCCCTTGTCAGTGCCTTCGACGAACCCGATCAGATCGAGGATACCCTTTTCCGCCGCCTTCAGCTCGTTACGCGGATAGGCCCCCCGGTCGGTCTGCCAATAGCCTTCCTCGCCGGCCATTTGATAGCGGGCATAGATGCCGTCCAGATTCCTGATATTTTCGGCAGCCGCTTTCAGATTTTCGTTCAGCGCGTCAGAATCCTTCACAGCTTCGGACAGGATTGTCTCTCCACCGGTATCGGAAAGCCTGCCCTCCAAAACGCCAAGTTGAATCATCACCGCTTCGACGGCCTGCTCACTCTCTGCGGCAGCGCGTACCAGGCCAAGTAGCTCCTGCTGTTGATCTGTACGCAGAAAGCTTGCCGCCTCTGCTGCGCTCTCTAAAAGATCAATCAGCTTTGCTACTGCAAGTTCGCGCGCGCCTGGACCCGATGCCCGCTCAACATCAGAAAGCGCGTTCTCAATTTCACCAAGATCACCATAATAGGCGCGAATGCGGGCTCCGGCACCTTCAAGGTCATCCATCTTCAATGCCGAAATGATCTCATGTACTTCCGGGCCCACACCGATCAACTGATCGAACTCGCGAACCAATTCCGAAAGGCTCTTGCTCCCGTCATTCACGGCAGCCATGGCTTCAACGATCTCGACAATCCCTGAGGTCTGCGACAGGAAGTCCCTGATTTCGCCTTCCGCTGTCCCAAGTTCGTCCATCGCAAGAGATGAGACATTTTTCTGCTTTCTCTGCAGATCCTGCAATGACAACTGAAGTTGCGACCGTGTCTGCTCTTGAAGAGCCCTGGTGGCACGTGTGACGCCGCCTTCGAGGTTCGCTTGTTCGTCTGCTGCCGCTTTAGACGCTTCACGGTAGGCATCCAACGCTGACCCGGCATCCCGCGCCGCGGTGTCGACACCCTCAACCGCATCCGCCGTATTGTCGAGATCCAACCCCAACGACAGCAATGATGCAGCCGTTACGGCGAGTGTAAGCGGCCCACCCAATGTCCCCATAAGCACCCGTCCTGCGACACCCAAGCGGGTGACAGGACCCAGGCTGCGCTGAGCCGCAACCCCTACTCCGGTGACACTGGTCGCCAAATCAATATAGGCAGCACGCATTGAAATCGCCTGCGCGACAGCCAGCTTGATGCCTCGCCCCACGAGATAGACGACAAGCGCCTGTGCAACGCGTTCAACTACCTCTTCGACCTCCTCGAAGTTCTCCGAAAGATAGCGCAGCGCCTTGGTCAACCGGTCGACGACCTCTTCGGCCACGTCCAACCCTCCGGCTTCCGAAGATGCGATCTGCACGGCCTCCCATGCCGCGGCGACTTCCTTCAGCGCCCCGTCCAGACCTTCCAGCCGAACCTGCGCCTGGTC
>NZ_QBFD01000025.1:5306-5505 GCF_003335585.1 Sulfitobacter sp. DFL-14
CGGTGTCAGCCGCTGCAGAAAATTCTTGTAGCTGGTGCCTGCATCCGAGCCAGACGCGAACCCCGACGCGGTCGCGGCCAGTGCCGTCAGGAACTCGTCCACATCCACGCCGAACTGACCCGCGACGCCCCCGGCCTGCCCGATGGCCAGCCGCAGATCATCGAACCCGAACTTCGATTCCAGCGCCGCCGCTGTAACG
>NZ_QBFD01000025.1:5515-6112 GCF_003335585.1 Sulfitobacter sp. DFL-14
GGGTCTGCGACAGGAAGTCCCTGATTTCGCCTTCCGCTGTCCCAAGTTCATCCATCGCAAGAGATGAGACATTTTTCTGCTTTCTCTGCAGGTCCTGCAATGACAACTGAAGTTGCGACCGTGTCTGCTCTTGAAGAGCCCTGGTGGCACGTGTGACGCCGCCTTCGAGGTTCGCTTGTTCGTCTGCGGCCGCTTTAGACGCTTCACGGTAGGCATCCAACGCTGACCCGGCATCCCGCGCCGCAGTGTCGACACCCTCAACCGCATCAGCCGTACTATCGAGATCCAAACCAAGCGACAGCAGCGATGCAGCCGTTACGGCGAGTGTAAGCGGCCCACCCAATGTCCCCATAAGCACCCGTCCCGCAACGCCCAAGCGCGTAACCGGACCCAGGCTGCGCTGAGCTGCAACCCCAACTCCTGTGACACTGGTCGCCAAATCAATATAGGCCGCACGCATTGAAATCGCCTGCGCGACAGCCAGCTTGATGCCGCGCCCCACGAGATAGACGACAAGCGCCTGTGCAACGCGCTCAGCTACCTCTTCGACCTCCTCGAAGTTCTCCGAAAGATAGCGCAGCGCCTTGGTCAACCGGT
>NZ_QBFD01000025.1:6122-8257 GCF_003335585.1 Sulfitobacter sp. DFL-14
TTCAGCGGACACTTCCGCCATAGCTGCGGCAAGTTCGCTGAAACCCGAAGCCCCCTTGTTCGCCAGCAACAGCGCGGTGCGGATCGAATCGGTGCCGAAGATATCCTGAAGCGCATTGTTGCGCGCCTCGTCGCTCAATCCCGCGATCCCGCGTTCCAGCTCGCCCACAATCTCAACCATGCTCTTCATGGATCCGTCGGCGTTGTAGAAATTGAGCCCCAGTTCATCCATCGCTGCCGCGGCTTGTTTGCTCTGTGGTGTCAGCCGCTGCAGGAAATTCTTGTAGCTGGTGCCTGCATCCGAGCCAGACGCGAACCCCGAGGCGGTCGCAGCCAGCGCCGTCAGGAACTCATCCACATCCACGCCGAACTGACCCGCGACGCCCCCGGCCTGACCGATGGCCAGCCGCAGATCATCGAACCCGAACTTCGATTCCAGCGCCGCCGCTGTAACGCTGTCGGCCAGCGCCGGCATCTGCGCCGCCTCCAGGTTGAATTGCTGCATGAGGTCGGTGACGAGGTCGGCGGAGGGTGCCAGCTCTGAGCCCAGAGCCCCGGCCAGGCTGACCGTCGCCCCCAGGGCCCCGTTCAGGATTTGCTGGACGTCCAGACCGTTCTTCGCCAGCACCTCGATCGCATCGGCAGATTGCATGGCCGTGAAAGCCGTGCGCTCGCCCGTGTCTCGCGCCGCCTCGCGCAACCGCGCCAGTTCCGCGTCGGTGGCACTCGTTGCTGCCTGCACCCGTTTCATCGCGGCGTCAAACTGGCGACCGACATCCAGCGATGCCTTGCCGAAGGCCACGATCCCGCCCGCCAGCGCCGTGGTCCCGAAGAACCGTGCCAGCCGTTGCAAAGCAGGCAGCTCGCGACCTACCGATTGCAAGCCGCTTTGCAACCCCCGCGCAGCCTTGTCCGTCTCGCGCAGACCGGAAGACGCGGGCGTTGCCGCCTTGTGGATCCGCAGAAGGCTCTTTTCGCCGGAGAGACCCAACGCCTTCAAATCCGCTTCGAGCTGCCGCTTGCCTTCCGCAGACAACCGAATGGTATACTGGCGCTTCTGGTTGCTCATCCGTCCTCCGCAGGTGCTTTGTCTGCGACAGCCATCATCAGCCCCTCTTCCCAGAAGGGCAGCAGAAGTGCCGCAATTTCAGGATCATGCCCGCGCTGCACCAACAGGTGCAGGCAGGCGCTCATGTCGATACCGGTCATGCCGGAAAAACCGACCCGGCTCTGACGCAACAAAGGCGCTGCATCAGACGCCAATGCCCGTCCTTCGACGGATACCGGCCTGTTTGTATCTTCGGGGCACGCGCCCTCACCACCGAACCGGGCACAGGCAAAGCCAGGTGAACTGGCACAACCTGCGCAGTGATTCAGTCCACCGGTGTATCGGTATCTGGCAAGGGCGCGGAGCCTTTTCCCTCAGAAGCGATCTGCTGATAGGGCGTCAGTATTTGCTGGGCAAGCGACAGAGACACACCCGGAAACTGCTCAAGCACCGCAGCGATCGACGTTGCGTTCATAGGCAAGGGTTCACCGGTTTCTTCATCCTCCAAACCACGCCAGCTCTCGCCAAACCGCATCAGGACGATGCTTAGCAGATGAGCATGAAACTGCGCCCTGGTTGCATCTTCGACCTCAGGCGGCATCTCATCGTCATCATAGGCATCGCGGGCCATTGCAATCGAATCTGGCACCGTTTGCGACGACAGCCGCATTGCTGCGGCTTCCATCTCTTTGTACTGCGCATAGGTGAAGCCGCGCATAGAGATGGCGACGTCATATCCGACCTCCAGAACCCGCGACTTTGCAATGCCCTTGGCAACCCGAAGAACCATTTTTCGTTATGCCGGGTTCGCGTAATCGGCGGTCTTGTTCAGCAGGGTGAACTTGCACAGTTCCGCCCCCGCCGCCGGACGCTCCGCCATGAAGCTGAAGGGCGCGCTGATCACGCCCCGACCGCCGATGGGAATGCCGTTCATCTCGATCCGCGTCGACGGGATTTCAATCTCCAGGCTGTAGCTGGCGCTGAGCGTCCAGTTCAGCTTGAGCGTGATCAGCGTGCCGTTACTGCCCCGGTCATACCAGCTGTTGTCGCGGTAGCGCGTGTCCAGCGTTCCCGTCAGCCCCCAGCGC
>NZ_QBFD01000025.1:8267-12514 GCF_003335585.1 Sulfitobacter sp. DFL-14
GGACGGGATTTCGATCTCCAGGCTGTAGCTGGCGCTGAGTGTCCAGTTCAGCTTGAGCGTGATCAGCGTGCCATTGCTGCCACGGTCATACCAGCTGTTGTCGCGGTAGCGCGTGTCCAGCGTTCCCGTCAGCCCCCAGCGCGGGGTCTCGAACCCGGCGGCGGTCTGCAAGCCGTTCAGCGTCTCCTGGTCGGCCTCCACGCCGGAATTCAGAGTCATGCTCATGCCGGTCACATCCGCGACTTCTGCAGCCCCCACCAGCACCTTGCCATGAAACCCGACCGTTGCGGGATCGACTGCATAGGCGACGGGCGTGGCATCAAGTTCGGCAACCGATGCCTCTTCCGCCCTACCGATCATGTTCAGCGTCACCCGGTTGCGGCTGCCGTTCTTTTGTGCCCGGAATTCCATCCCCGCACAGGTCAGGCTGTCCTGAACGAAGTGCGTGTCAAGCCGGGTGTGCGAGATGCAGTTGGTCAACAGCGGCACGATCGGTTGCGATTTTGGCGTGAACACATGCGAATAATCCACGCCCGGAACCAGTTCCGTGGTGACCGGATCACCCAGCATGCTGCGCAAGTGCCAGCCGATGGAGTTGAGTTTGAGCGGCACCTCCATCGACCCAGCGACGTTGCGCAACCCACGTTCAGTCTCACCGGGAAACGCATCGCCGTAGATCGCCTCATCCTCGGTCAGCTCCTCGCTCGGAGACACATTGTAGCTGTAGTAGGGTAGCGTGACGAAAGTTCCGTCGGACGCCGGTTCTGCCGTGCCAAAAGCCGCCTGAATACGGGAGGTCATTTTGGCTTCGTCACCACGTGCGTTTGTCATGTCTGTGTCTCCATTGGATTGTTTGAAGTTTCGTAAAAAAGCGTGACCGGCACGACCGCGCCTTTCAGAGAGGCCGCGCCTTCCATCGGGATGTTGTCCGCATCCTGCGGCGCACCGAGGCGCAGGTAATCGACCAGTCCACCCAGTGTACTGCCGTGCAGCAGCGCGCCGATCTCGACCAGGGACGCATCGAGCTTGGCGATGCGCTGCGCGGTGTCATGGTCTTGCACCACGACTTCAAGCTCCAAAACCCGATCCCACTCCCGCACGCCGGTGCCCAGGTGTTCCTCCTGTTCTTCCGGGTCTGCCGGCAGCAGGTTGATCAGCCCGTTCGCCGGGCAGGCCACGGGCAGTTCGATCTCGCGGATAACTTCCGATGAATGCGGTGCAAGCGCGGTCATCAGCTGCGCGATGATTGCTTCGTGGCGTGACGGCATCAGCGTCGTGTCCTCTGATCAAGCTGAGTAAAGGCGCTGTCGATGTTGCGCGCCAATTTTGAGGCTGCGCGGTCAGACACTTTACTCACATTCAGACGGCGCTTGAGACGGGCCTGAGGTACTAGAAAAAACATCGGCACGGTACTGAGCCCATAGCCCGATGCCAAAGCACGCTTGCTGCGGGAGAGGGTATAACCACCTCTTTTGCCCTTCCGCAGGCGCTGGTTATCGACAACCAATAGCGAAACGCCGGATTTACGATAGACGAACCTGAGCTTGCCATAGCGATGTTCTGGGAAGTTCTTAGGCGTCAATCGCTTACGACCTATGCCCAACTTTGGTGCCGACGGTGTGGGGATCGCCAGCCACAGCCCTTCGCTGGACTTGATCGTCACACCCTTGTCGAAGGCCTCGATCAGGAGAGGCGCTTTCGTACTGATCACAGCAGCGGCACCCAGCGAAACGCCGTTCTCAGGAAATAGAGCCAGACGCCACGTATTTGACAACCTGCGTCCCAGCCCGCCCCTGACAACATCATCACGAAGGGCAAACTTAGTTTCCACGCCCGTTCGCCTGACACCCGCTGTTACAGCCTTTTCAGCCAGCGCAAGCTCATCCTTCATGTATCGTTCAAGATTGCCCTCAAGGGCAGCAGAAATGCGTGTTTCAGCCATCAGACTTGCACCGTATCCAGAACCACCTTCAGGCGGCGCGGATCATCCACGCGATGCGACTGCACCCTGCGGCGCTCGGCACCGATCAGAAGGACTGCACCGTCGCCATACCCCGCGAAGTCGCCCTCGCGTATCTCGTAGACACCTGTCACGTCCTGCACCCGCAGCGATCCGAAACGCTCGATGTCGTCAGGGCGCCGCGGCAACAGGCGGACGGCCAGCGCCACACCGTCCGGGTCCATCACAGCATCGATGCCATGAAGGGTGAACGTGGCATCGACACTGGCTCTGAAGGGGTCCACCGCTTACTCTTTGCCGTCGGTGATGGCCGAACCAGCCAGATCGGTGGCAGTGGCAGTGCCGGTGCCCTGGTCGGTGGGTGCAACCACCTTGGGCTTCGCTTTGGGCTTCTTGGTCGGCTTTCTGGCGGGCGCGGCGTCGCCGCTCTCGTCGGGTGCGCCTTTTCCGGCCTCTTCCATCATCGCCGCGACATCTTCCGGCACCATGCCAACCCAGCCTGCGGGATAGGTCTTGCGGCGCACGCCGTCTTTCATGTCATAGCTGAACTCGGATGTGACCTTCATCCGGACCTCTGTTTTCTTGCCCATGTCCTGTCCTTTCGATCGGAGATTGCACCCGCCGGATTATCCGGCGGGCGGTGTTTTCAGGCGCGTCAGTTCGACGTTTCGCCTTCGACCAGCACAGCAGGACGCACGCACATCGGCAGCGTCTGCATCATCACTTCAACATCGGCGAAGCGGTCTTCCTGGCGATCCGGGAAGAGGGCCGAATAGAAGTCCTGGCCGGGCAGATTGACCATGTTCATGTAGTCGGCGGAGCCGTTGAACTGGCGGAAGGTCTGACGGGTGCCGGTCGGGAAAAACTGCGCCTTCGCCGCGGGGATGAAGCTGCGAGTGACGGTTGTGCCGTCTTCCTGCGGCACATCCGCCTCGGCCAGGTATTCCTTCCACATGATCCCGCCGAAGCTGAACCCCGCCGAGGTGTCATCACGCAGCGGATCGCCCCCGTTCTGGTTCTGGTAGAACTTGTAACGTTCCTTGAAGTCGTCATGACCCATCAACTTGTCCGTGAACTCCGGGTGCATCTTGCAGGCCACACCGTTCATCACGTCGCCGCGCAGGTTGACCTTGATGTGCCGTGTCACCTCACGGCACTTGGCCATCAGGTCGGTGGTTGCGGTGCCGAAGGTGAAATCAACCACCTTGCGGGTGATGCCAAACTCGGCGAACAGATCGACGATATCGGTGCCGTCCGCATCCTTGACGATCCCCTGCAAAGCACCGGCGCGCAGGTATTCGCGCGTGATGTCGGTGCTGCCGCGCAATTCGTCCTGCCGCTCTGCAACCTCGCCCGCCACCTGTTTCAGTTCGGTTTCGGTCCCGAACGCACGGATGCCGTCGATGTCGTCGGCTGTGATCCGCGATTTCAGGCCGAACCGTTCGGTGCGGAAATCGCGCATCTTGCGCTTGCCGCGCTTCTGGCCAGGCAGCGGTGTGCCACGTGTGGATGACTGCACCAGTTGCAGATGGCCGTTGTGCGATTCAATCGAAAACGACACGCCGCGCACGGCCTTGGCCGTGAACAGGCCCATCTCTCCGATGTCGCCCCACTGGTTGGGAATGTCACGCACCGCTTCAGACAGCTCCATGGCCCGAAACGCGTCGTTTGCAAAGATATTCATATGGGCCATTGGTGGCTCCCTTTCTCGTGGTGTGGATGAACGCCCCGGCGGGACGGTTAAACCGGCGTCAGCGGGCGATGATGCCCACGTCCGCAAGTGCCGCCACCGCCGTGTCGCGGTGGCCTTCCGTGGTGATGGAGGCGTCGAACGTCAGGCCGCCCCGGCGAACACGGGAATGCCGCGCCAAAACGACGGCCGAAACATCAGCACTTGCGGCGGCGGCCGGGGTCAAAAGAACAGCAACCGGTGTTTCGGAGCCATCCGTTTCGGTGTTCACGGACAGCACATACTTTCCGCTTGCTGTGATCTTGCCAAGAACAGCACCTGGTTCGAGGTCCGCACTGGCAGCAATGGTCACTTCATCCCGGCTGTAGTGGTCCTGCTCCTCGAACAGCAGAAAGTCGCCGGGTGTCTTGCCCTCTGACAAAGTGGTCATGGGGTCATCTCCTTATGTGTGTGGGATTGATGGTCGTCCGAAGGCGCAGACCTGCGCCTTCAGGTCATGTCTTGTAGCGCTTGGCATTCGCCTCGCGGACGGGGTTGCCGGTCGCGGCGGCAGTGTCGCCCACGACATCGAGGTCTGTGCTCTCAGCGCCTTCCATA
>NZ_QBFD01000025.1:12524-15481 GCF_003335585.1 Sulfitobacter sp. DFL-14
ACCGGTCGCGGCGGCAGTGTCGCCCACGACATCGAGGTCTGTGCTCTCAGCGCCTTCCATATGCGCGCTGAGCGTATTGGCGGATGCCGCCTTTGGCGCAGCCGCGAGGTGCTTTTTGGCTGTCTCGGCGTCCATGTCGCTGCCGAAGGCGAAGCTCTTGGCCAGGTCTTCACGGCCCTTCGCCTCATCGCAGGTCATGATCGCTGCGATCCGCGCCCGCTCGTCCGCAGCGGAGGTATCCGCTTTGGCCCCCGCACCGCTCGGGGCGGGCGCAGCAGGTGCTGCGGCTTCAGGGGCAGCGGCAGGGGGCGTTGCGTCGGGCTGGGATGCGGCAGGCGCATCGACCTTGGTCCCGTCATCGACGGCCTCGTCAGTTGTGGCTTCGGGTTTCTTTGTCATCGTCGATCTTCCTTTCGTTTTGGCGGAATAGGTGGGCGCGTCCTCCGACCGCCCGTTGATTTGAGCGACGAAGCGCTCGAATGAATCGCGCGAATTGGCCACCTCGTCGGCCAGTCCCGCCTCCACGGCCTGCGCGCCGATCAGGCAGCGCGCCTCGGTCTCCAGAGCGGCCTTGGACGTGAGCGCAGCACCACGGCCTGCGCCGACGGTTTCTGCGAACAGCCCGCGCAGGTATTCCATTTCCGCTTCCAGATTGGCGCGCACGTCGTCGGGCAGCGGTGCATAGGGGTTCTCGTCGGCCTTGTGGGCACCAGCGGATATCACCGTGACCTTGATGCCGCGCTGCTCCATCTGTCCGCTGTAGTCAGCATGCAGGCAGATCACGCCGATGGACCCGGCCCCGCCCGTGCGTGTGATCGAGATGCTGCTGGCCTGCGACGCCAATGCATAGGCAGCGGAATAGGCGTGGTCGCAGACGAAGGCATGCACCGGCTTGATCAGCGCTGTTTCCCGGATCAGGTCGGCCAATTCAAAACATCCCGCGACTTGCCCGCCGTGGCTGTCGATCTCCAGCGCGATCCCGCGCACTCCGGGCGCAGATGCCGCCGCCTCGATCTGGGCGGCGATTCCCTCGTAGGATGTTTCTCCCGAATAGCTTCCGACCCAGGCACCGCGATGGATCAACGTGCCGGTGATCGGGATGACCGCAGCGCCGTCGATCACTCGAAACGACTCCGCCCGGCCTGACCGGATCATCTCGCCCAGCCGGTCATCCAGCAGCGATGCCTGCGGTCCGCGAGAGGGCGGCACCGGAGCGCTGGCTTCGGCACCCTCGACATGGATGGCCTGCCCCGTGATGCGCGGTCCGAGCCCATGCAGGAACGATATCGCCTTCGCGGGCGCAGCCAGAAGCGGCGTGTGAAACACACGCTCGGCGATGTTCGGATATGTCATGTCAGTCCTCTTGATCGGCGCGCAGGCCGCCGTTGTGTCCCAGCAGCTTGGCGAAACTCTCTTGCATCGGATGCAGCGTGCCGTCCGGCATATCCGCCATTTCCCGCTTGATCTGTTCCATGTTGTCCGACCAGTCGCTGCCGGTCAGTTCCGCCGCCTCTTCCTCCAGCGTGGAAAGCCCCAGCGCGACGCGCAGTGCCGCGGCCTGCGCCTCCTTGACCGGGTCGACGAACCCTTTACCTGGGCCGATCCACTTGGCGCGGCTGTAAGCCGACCAGTGGCTGTAGAACTCCGGCGCACCATCGGGCAACGCGATATGCCCGTCCATCACCTGTTCCTCCATCCAGGCCATGAAGAACGGCTGGCAGAACCCTTGGGCGAAGGCGGTGCGCCGCGCTGTCCAGCCGCGCCAGATCTCGATCATGGCTGCACGGGCGCTGGAATAGTTGACCTTGGACCAGTCACTGGCCAGCTGCTCGTACGAGATGCCCATGCCTGATGCGATCTGGCGCAGCACCGCCGCCTCGAATTCTGCGAACTGGGCGGCAGGCCGCGCGGTCTGAACCATCCCGATCTCGTCGTTCGGATATAGCATCTGAAGCCGGGCACCGCCGATCTTCACGCCGCCGTTGTCCTTGTAGAACGAGCTGCGGTCCTCGTTCATCGCAAGGATCGACTGGCCGTCGCCCTCCCCGAACATCTCGTCCACCATGTCCGGCCCCATCGGTGACCGAATGAACGCCGCCAGCACTGCATTGATGACAGCCGCCTGCAATTCGACCTTTGAGTAATGATGCTCCATCCGCAGTGTTTCGACGATGGGGGCCATGCGCGATATGCCGCGCGTCTGGCCGTCCCGCATCTTGTCGAAGAAATGGATCACCTGCGGCCGCCCGTAGCGCCCCTCGCGCCCGATCCGCTTCCAGCGGAACCCGTCGAGCGCCGACCAATCAGCATCCGGATGGCCTTGCCGGAAGTGATAGGCCACCGCGATCCCGTCGCGCGAAAGCGTGATCCCCCCGCGCAACGCCCGCGTGTCGCTGACGTTGTTCGGGTTGCACAAAAGGTCCGGATCGACCAGCCGCAGGGTTGTCTTGGTCTGCCGCTGTGGGCGCCAGTTGACCAGCCCAATGGCCTCGCCCTCGATGGTGTAACTGCGGTAGGCAGATCCGAAGAGTTGCGACAGCGTCTGGCTGCGCGTGGTGTCGGCATATTTCAGCGGGTTGTCCGCATAGACCCGCCAGCGGCTTTCCACCACATCCTTGAATTCCTTGGCCCAGTCCGGGTCCAGCCCCAGCACGCGCCAGTCGGGCTTCAGGAAGGGGCGGAAGTTGCCCCCGATGATGCTGTCCACTTCCTTGGCGACAGCACCTGCGGCCCAGCCGTTGTTCCGCGTCAGGTCGCGGGTGCGGGCCGTGACCTTGTCGCGGGATTTCAGGACCTCGGAATCAGCACCGCTGTTGGACGGGTTGAAGCCCTGCATCGTCTCCACGCTGCTGTCCCCGGCCACATAAGGAGCGGTGCCGAACAGCCCCGCGTCGCGGGCAGCGGCCGCCGCCGCGTCGGACTTGAACCGGATAGACCCCTGACGGATGCGCGGATAG
>NZ_QBFD01000025.1:15491-18401 GCF_003335585.1 Sulfitobacter sp. DFL-14
TTCGGAATCGGCACCGCTGTTGGACGGGTTGAAGCCCTGCATCGTCTCCACGCTGCTGTCTCCGGCCACATAAGGAGCGGTGCCGAACAGCCCGGCGTCGCGAGCAGCGGCCGCCGCCGCGTCGGACTTGAACCGGATAGACCCCTGACGGATGCGCGGATAGGAATGACGATTCAAAAAATGACCCTCCGTGACATCCGGCCACCGCATACCTGACCGGTCTTGCGCTTCAGCTCGGCGATGTAGCGGCGCAAGCCGGTCTCATTGGCCCGCGTGAATTCGGTCATGTGGCCGTCATAGTCGACCTTGACCACACCGCCGCCCAGCAGCAGCTTGTGCAGCGCCGTCTCGGCGGCATCCAGGCGTTCCAGCAGGATTTCGTTTTCAGTCGGCATGCGTGTTCAGAACCTCTGACAGTTTGCGCCGCTCCCCGGTCGCGGGTTTCGCCCTGGTGGCAACCGCCGGGATATCGGCATCGAAGAAATCGCCCTGCACCTCCGCTGGCGCGGCGCTGCGTTCAGCGTCCAGCAGGTCCCACTGGTCATCCGTCATCGCATGCCAGCCCTTCCGGATAGCCCCCGCTTCGGCATAGTTCATGTTGTCCAGCGCCTCGTTGCGTCGGGTCGGCTCGACCAGGTCCCAGCGACTGGTCGTCACACCCGATGAATTGCGCACCAGTTTGCGCGTCTCGGAGGAAATCATCCGGTAGAACTCATCTCCCAGACCCAGCGCGAACTGCACATATCCGCGCCGCTCCGGATCTTCCTTGCGCAGGTTGCTGTAGAACCCGGCTTTCATCTGCGACACGTTCAGAATGAACGCGCGTTTCTGGGCGCGCTTGGCCTTGCCGTCCTTGCGACGCTCGAACTTCTGCGCCGCCATCAGCGGCCCGTTCTGCGAATTGCCGCCCTTTACGATGATGACCCGCGACCAAGGGTGCGACTTGGCCCAGCTCCACACGTCGTCGGTGAAGGTGCCGCCGTCGATCGACAGGATGTCGATGGGGACGGGCAGCCCCAGCTGCGTGCGCCATTTCTGCTTCAGGAAGGCGTTCAGCTGCTCGCGGCACTCCACATCTCCGATGAAATGCGGGATCACCCTGTAGTCGATGGTCCAGCGGCGGCGGTTCCGGCCGAAGGCCACGAAATGCACTTCCGTGCGGTCCTGCTGGCAATCGACGCCCACCGAAAAGATGAACCCCGTCGCTGGCAGTGTCCCGATGGGCAACCGCGCGCCGGGATCGGCGTTTTCGGTACGATCGCGCAACTCCGTCCAGTCCGGTGCATCGGTCGCCGGTTCATAAGGCAGCCCCAGCACATCGTTCCAGAACACCTGTTCTGTCCGCGCCTCGCGCTCCGTGGTGTCTTCGCGACTGGCGTCGGCGTTCTTCGACGATCCAGCCTCGATCCGCGTCCAGCCCATCACCTGTGCGTAGTAGGCGGCGATGGAGGCCCAGTCACGCTGCGGCACGTAGGCCCGCCACAGGTGGAATCCCGGATGGTCGCCCTTGGGGTTGTGCGGCACCCACTCCCCCATGCCGAGGATCCTTGCCTTGTCGCCGTGCCGTATCTGCGCCTTGCAGAATTCGCAGGTAAAATGCGCATCCGCGAGGTGTTCCGGGTCGATGTTTTGCAGGAAGTTCTCCCAGGTCAGCGGCCCTTTCTTGCCGCAGGTCGGGCACGGCACATGATAGAGCCGCTGGTCGCTTCGGTCATAGGCGGCGCTGATCCGGCAAGTGCCTTTGACCCCCGCCGTCGATATCCGCAGGATCTTCGCGTCCTCGAAACCATCCGCGCGGCTGACGGCCAGGTATTCGGGATCACCCTTTTCGCTTGTCTCGAACTTCGACAGGTCATCGAGGATGACCAGCCGCCGGGTGGTTCCGGTTAGGTCGGCAGGCGATCCCGACGAGGTGACCCGCAACGATCCGTTCCGGTCAAGTGTCTCCTGGTTCAGCGTGTTGTCGCGCTGCCCCATCTTCACCCCGTCGCCGAAGACAGCGCGCAGGCCGGGGGCGCTGCGGCGCATGGGCATCCATTTGTTGTTCACCCACTCGGTCGCGGCGCTGTGCGTCGGATGCACCACCAGCGAATCGAGCGGCATGACTTCGTGCCAGCAGGCCAACGTCGGCTGGATCACCGACACCGTCTTGCCGAACTGCGCCGATCCGCGCAGCGTCACTTCCCGGCAGTGGTGTTCGGGCGACAGGACCTCGTGGATTTCCTTCAGGAATGGGAACCGCGCGATGTTGAACTTCCCCGGCAACGGGGACCGGTCGTCGAATTCGATGTTGTCGGTGCACCACTGTGTGATGTCCGGCGGAGGCGGCGGGGCCATGGCCTGCCCGATGGCTCCGGCCACCAGCCCTTCTGCGGATGTGAGAAACCCCATCAGAAATTCCGTGCTTTCTCTTCTTCGGACAGTTTTGCCTGCGCCGCCTCGCCGGATTTCACACCGCTGCGTTCGGCTCGGTAGTCGCGCCAGATGCCCTTCAGGATTTGACGCGCCTTCTTGTAATCCACGCCCAGATCGTCGGCGATCTTGCGGGCACCTTCCCGGATCACCGAGCTTTCGAAGGCCGCGATCTCCTGGGCGATCTGCCGCCGCACCTGCGTCTCGACCTCGGAGGCCAGGACGAACTGGCCTTCCTCGGTCATGTTGTTGCGGCGCTCGCGACGGGCCAGTTCTTCTGCACGCTGTGTCCGCGCCAACTCGTATCGCGACGGATCGTCGTCGCTCAGCTTCGTAGCACCGCCTGCGGGCTGTCTCTTTTCTCCGCCGTCCAGATCCTGAAGCGAAAATTCGGACAGAGCTTTTTTCGCCGCTACCTGCGTTTTCGCCCCGTTCCCCAGCATCTGACCGGGATCCAGCTTGCGGCCGATGACAGCGGCTGCTTTTGCCAGATCAAAC
>NZ_QBFD01000025.1:18586-20347 GCF_003335585.1 Sulfitobacter sp. DFL-14
TATCGGCACCAAATACACAGCGGGGGCGCAGCGGTCCGACGCTGTGCCCCCGACTTCAAGCCCTGCTCACCCCATTGGCGTCGGACGGCTTCACTGCTCTGGGTTATCTGGTTGCGCGGGATGGACTTGAACCACCGACCTTCTGGTTATGAGCCAGACGAGCTACCAACTGCTCTACCGCGACATGGTGCGGGCGTTACCCCGCGAATGCATGTTTGCCTCCATCGCAAACGCAACGCGCCCGGAGCGGGGTTTCCGGTCCGGGCGCGATTGTGGTGCTGGCACTTTGTCTAGAGGGGGCGGAATTATTCGGCAAGAACTTTTTTCCAGGGAGCACGCGGCGGCATCGCATCGCTGACCGTCCATCGTGACATATCATTCTGAATTTGAAAGGTAATCCGAAGATCCAGCAAAGCCGACCACCACAGCAAATAATTTCGCCGGGCTGCTGCGATCTGGTCTGCAGCGGGTCGGTAAACCACCGGGCAGACCCGCACGTCATGCCGACGCAGCTTGCGACCACTGCGGTCATCCATGTAGCCCAGATGCTCAGTGACCGCACGTCGACCGTTCTGGTTCTCGCGCCAACCTACCGGCTCGCAACGCTGCACCACGCCGACATAGGCCTCTGGCATACGACGCGCACGCGCCAGCTCAGCGAGTTGCACTGCCATCCGCCGCCCACCACAGCCTTCAGGCAAGCATGCCACCGCGGCCGCAACCAGGTCGGCATCATGATCCGGTGCCGACCGCCCGCCGCCGTCGATGGTGCACCCGATCAGGCAGCGCTGCATCAGCACCCATTCGGTGCCGACATTGCGATATCCCTGCGCCAACGTGCCTTCATCCTCAAAGTCGATCGAAGCGCATTCAGCGGCAAAGGCCCACTCAAGCAGCCGCTGAATGCTGATCTCGCGGCGCACACGGCCCTGAGCATCGGATATCACAGGTCGCAATGCTGTCATGCCGCATCCCCCGCCTCAGCCAGCCACTCGCGTAGCATCGCCTCTGTCTGCTCAAAACGGCCCAACCACCGTACATCGACCTCATCGACCCGCACGCCGCGCGCCATGCGATCATGGATCAGCTCTACCCGCCGCGCAAAGTCGGTAGCGTTGCGATTGACGGCCTCCCATTCACGATCACCAAGCGGCGGCCGCTTGTGGCGCTTCCAGAAACTGAACTCGGCAATCAACCGACCGGGAATGCCCGCTGCTGTGCGCCCGGCAGCAGAGATGAACCAGGACCGCAGCCCTGGCACGTCCTCCATAGGGCGCGGCTCTCGCGCTTCGGCAAAGCTCAGGATGCTGACCCGGCTTGGCCAGAACACACGATTGCTGCCCTCGCCCTTGCTGACCATGCAGGCCGCCAACACCGATAATGAATCGTCGCTGAGATACCCAAGATCGTCAGCCATCTGATCCAGACGCCGCCGCTGATCCTCGTCCGACGTGCCATGCTTGAACCGCATCCCGTCGCGCACCAGCGGCTCAATGAAGAGCCTGCGGACACGCGCCCTGTTGGCCTCTTTCGGGGCCGCTGCGTCTGTTTGTGCCTGCTCACTCATGGCCAGATCCTTTCCGGCGCATCCATTCGGCCCAGGCCAGCGCAGTGGTTGGTGCAGGTGGCCCCAAGGCATCGCAGCCGATGCAACCTATCCGCCGTTTGCCCCGCGGGCCCGTCGCTTCGAGGAGTGTCCCGTCCGCATCGCAGAACGGGCAATGTTCGCTGTCCTGCCCTGCCCCGGTGTCGGTCTTGGTG
>NZ_QBFD01000025.1:20357-25783 GCF_003335585.1 Sulfitobacter sp. DFL-14
TCCGGTCTCATTGGCCCGCGTGAATTCGGTCATGTGGCCGTCGTAATCGACCTTGACCACACCGCCGCCCAGCAGCAGCTCGTGCAACGCAGTCTCGGCGGCACCCAGGCGTTCCAGCAGGATTTCGTTTTCAGTCGGCATCGTCGTTCAGAACCTCTGACAGTTTCCGGCGCTTGGGTGGCGCCACTTTTGTTTGGTTTTTGACGACAGGCACATCACCATCAAAAAGGTCGGCCTGCGCTTCCGCCGGTGCCGCGCTGCGCTCGGCGTCCAGATGATCCCATTGACCATCGGTCATAGCGTGCCAACCCTTCCGCATTGCCCCGGCCTCGGCATAATTCATGTTGTCCAGCGCCTCGTTGCGCCGCGCCGGTTCAACCAGATCCCACCGGCTGGTGGTGACACCTGAAGAATTCCGTACCAACTTGCGCGTTTCAGATGAAATCATCCGGTAAAATTCGTCCCCCAGCCCGAGGGCAAACTGCACATATCCACGCTTGGCCGGATCTTCTTTTCGAAGGTTGGTATAGAACCCACCTTTCAACTGCGACACGTTCAGAACGAACGCACGCTTTTGCGCCCGCTTGGCCTTCCCGTCCTTGCGTCGTTCAAATTTCTGCGCAGCCATGAGCGGCCCGGTCTGGCTGCTGCCCCCCTTAACAATGATCACGCGCGACCAGGGATGTGTCTTCGCCCAGCTCCAGACATCATCCGTGTATGTACCCCCGTCGATTGCGAGGATGTCGAGAGCAACCGGCAGACCTAACTGGGTGCGCCACTCCTGGCGCAAATAAGCGTTCAACTGCTCGCGGCATTCCCGGTCACCGATGAAGTGGGGGATCACCTTGTAGTCAATCGTCCACCGCCGGCGGTTCCGCCCGAACGCAACGAAATGCACTTCGGTGCGGTCCAACTGACAATCCACCCCAGCCGCGTAAATGAACCCGGTCGATGGCAGCATGCCACGCGGCAACCGGTCACCCGGCTCCGCCTTTTCCGTCCGATCGCGCAGTTCGGTCCAATCCGGCGCATCCGTCGCCTGCTCATATGGAAGGCCCAGGACATCGTTCCAGAAAACCTGCTCGGTTCGCAGGTCCCGTTCCGCAGTCGGATCGGTCTCGTGATCCACCTTCCGGCTGGATCCTGTTTCAATCCGCGTCCAGCCCATGACCTGTGCATAATAGGTCGCGATCGACGCCCAGTCCCGCTGCGGCACGTAAGCACGCCAGAGGTGAAAACCGGGGTGATCGCCGCGCGGATTATGCGACACCCATCGTCCCAATCCGACGATCTTCGCTTTGTCGCCATGTCGTATCGGTTCCTTGCAGAACTCGCAGGTGAAATGCGCAGCAGCCAGGCGCTCAGGGTCGATGTTCTGGACAAAGTTTTCCCAGGTCAGAGGTTGCTCTTGCCCACAGCTGGGGCAAGGCACATGGAAGAGGCGCTGATCACTTCGATCATAAGCCGCACTGATCCGGCAGGTCCCCTTGACCATTGCCGTAGAGATGCGAAGAATTTTCGCCTCATCAAATCCGTCCGCGCGGCTGACGGCCAGATACTCGGGATCCCCCTTTTCGCTCGTCTCAAATTTCGACAGGTCATCAAGGATGATCAGCCGCCGCGTCGTACCGGTCAGATCGGAAGGCGAGCCCGACGATGTGACGCGCAATGAACCGGTCCGATCCAGAGTTTCCTGGTTCAACGTATTGTCACGCTGGCCAGCACGTATCCCATCGCCGAAGACGCGCTTCAGGCTCGGCGCTGTTCGCCGCATCGGCATCCATTTGTTGTTCACCCATTCCGTCGCAGCACTGTGCGTCGGGTGAACGACAAGGGAATCCAGCGGCATCGCTTCGTGCCAGCTACCTAGTGTCGGTTGAATGACAGAAACGGTTTTGCCGAACTGCGCCGATCCGCGCAGCGTCACTTCCCGGCAGTGGTGTTCAGGCGACAGGACCTCGTGGATTTCTTTCAGGAACGGAAATCGCGCAATGTTGAAGCGACCAGGCAATGGCGACCTGTCATCAAATTCAATGTTTTCTGTGCACCATTGGGTAATATCCGGCGGGGCCGGTGGTGCCATCGCTTGACTGATGGCACGTGCAACCAGCCCTTCCGCAGATGTCAGAAATCCCATCAGAAATTCATCTCGTTTTCAACTTCCGACAATGTTGCCATTTTTGCTTCGTCTGCCTTCACGTCTTTGCGACCAGACCGGTATTCCCGCCAAACCATCCGCAGTATCTGACGGGCCTTTTTGTAATCGACACCAAGTTGATCAGCGATGTTGCGGGCCCCGTCACGAATGACTGAAGTTTCAAAGGCCGCTATCTCCTGACCAATCTGCCTGCGCACCTGTGTTTCCACTTCCGATGCCAGGACAAACAAACCTTCATCGACCAGGTTGTTGCGGCGTTCCCGCCGCGCCAGTTCTTCCGCACGCTGCGTCCGCGCCATCTCGTAGCGTGACGGATCATCATCGTTCAGCTTTGTGGCGCCTCCTGCGGCTTGTCTCTTTTCTCCATCGTCCAGATCCTGAAGCGAAAATTCGGCCAGAGCTTTTTTCGCCGCGACCTGCGTCTTCGCCCCGTTCCCAAGCATCTGACCGGGATCCAGCTTGCGGCCGATGACAGCGGCTGCTTTTGCCAGATCAAACCGCCGCTGCCGCCCTTCGCCAGTGAAGCATCCGTTCAAGGTTCCGGCTTTCACCATCTGGCTGATACGGCCCTTCGACAGAGTTAGTTCCTCTGCCAGTTGGGTCGCTGTCAAACCTGCCATATTTCCTTTTCCGCATTGGCATCATTTCGGAGCGATCAGATCGCGTCCAACCGCATAACCGTTTATTCCTAAACGTTTAGCTAGGTTTAGGCTTTGTTTTTAGTTTAGAGAGCCGAAACACACACCCTCTGACGACCCGTATATATTCGGCTGCCCAGGAAGGACCCGTGATTTCTGATCGGCCCAAATACACAGCGGGGGCGCAGCGGTCCGACGCTGCACCCCCGACTTCAAGCCCTGCTCACCTTCTAGGGTCGGACGGCTCTCTCTCGCGGTGTATTCTTTGGCTGCTGAGGCAGGGATCGAACCTGCGACATCCTGATTAACAGTCATGCGTTCTGCCGCTGAACTACTCAGCAATGGCGCTCAAACGCAATGCGCCCGGAGCGGGGTTACCGGTCCGGGCGCGATTGTGGTGCTGGCACTTTGTCTAGAGGGGCAACGATTATTCAGCAAGAACTTTTTTCCAGGGCCTGCGCGGCGGCATGACGTCACTGACCGACCATCGTGACATATCATTCTGAATTTGAAAGGTAATCCGAAGATCCAGCAACGCCGACCACCACAGTAAATAATTGCGCCTGGCAGCTGCGATCTGGTCCGCTGCGGGCCGGTAGACCACAGGGCAGACCCGCACATCATGCCGCCGCGGCTTGCGACCGCTTCGATCATCCAGATATCCCAGATGCTCAGTAACGGCTCTCCGACCATGCGGATTGACATGCCATCCCACTGGTTCGCAGCGCTGCTCCACGCCGACATAAGCCTCTGGCATACGCCGCGCACGCGCCAGCTCAGCGAGGTGCACTGCCATCCGCCGCCCACCACAGCCTTCAGGCAAGCATGCCACCGCCGCCGCAACCAGGTCGGCATCATGATCCGGTGCCGACCGTCCGCCGCCGTCGATGGTGCACCCGATCAGGCAGCGCTGCATCAGCACCCATTCCGTGCCAACATTGCGATAGCCCTGTGCCAACGTGCCTTCATCCTCAAAGTCGATCGAAGCGCATTCATCGGCAAAGGCCCACTCAAGCAGCCGCTGAATGCTGATCTCGCGGCGCACACGGCCCTGAGCATCGGATACCACAGGTCGCAATGCTGTCATGCCGCATCCCCCGCCTTGGCGATCCACCCGAGCAGCGTCGCCTCTGTCTGCTCGTAATGCGCCAACCAACTGGTATCGGTGGCATCCACCTGGACGCCGCGCGCCAGCCGATCTCGGGTCAGCTCAACCCGCCGCGCATAATCGGCGGCATTTCGGTTGACCGCATCCCATTCACGATCCCCCAATGGTGGCCGTTTGCGACGTTTCCAGAACCCGAATTCAGCCACCAACCGGCCTGGGATCCCGGCAGCGGTACGCCCGGCGGCGGATATGAACCAGGACCGCAGCCCGGGCACCTCTTCGAGCGGGCGCGGCTCGCGCGCCTCAGCAAAGCCCAGTATGCTCACCCGGCTGGGCCAGAAGACGCGATTAACGCCCTCACCCTTACTCACCATGCAGGCGGCAAGCACCGCGAGCGATTCATCGCTGAGATAGCCCAAGTCATCAGCCATCTGGTCAAGGCGGCGGCGCTGCTCTTCGGTCGGCGTCCCGTGTTTGAACCGCATCCCGTCCCGTGTCAGCGGCTCGATGAACAGCCTGCGAACCCGCGCCCTATTGCCCTCTTGATGAGTTTCGACATGGTCGGCGGAGGCGTTGTGCTGGTCACTCATGGCTCACGCCCTTTCGCTGCATCCATCCTGCCCAGGCCAGCGCCGTGGTTCGCGCCGGTGGCCCCATGGCATCGCAGCCGATGCAGGCAATCCGCCGTTTGCCCCGCGGGCCCGTCGCTTCAAGAAGCGTCCCATCCGCATCGCAGAACGGGCAATGTTCGCTGTCCTGCCCTGCCCCGGTGTCGGTCTTGGTGTGATCTGCTGTCATTTGCCCATTCCCCTTTTCTCAGCCAATTCCCGCCGCTGCCAATTCGGCATCGGTGAGTAGTTTCGCAGCGATGATGTGATCAATGACCCAAGGCCGCAGGTCAGACAGCGCGTCCGACCGACCTTCCCTCAATCTGGCGACGGCGCTTTCTGCCTCACGGTGAACCATCGGATTTGGCGAAACCTTTGCGTCACGCCCCCTTTGGTTATTCTGTGGTTTATCTCTATTATGCACAGAAGCAGATTTGCCCCCTTTTCCGTGCAAATCTGCCCCCTTTTGTGGTCTCGAAAGGGGGGTATTCCTGCCCCCTTTTAAGGGCGCATTTTTACCCCCTTTTAAGTGCACGATCTTGGCCCGTGTCAGGAAGCCAAACTGGGTGTTGTGCCCCCGCCCGACACCCGCCAACACGACGATCCAATCCGCGTCGATCAGCTCCTTGATCACGCGCTTGATTGTGTCCTCGGAGCAGGCATGAATGTCGGCGAGTTGCCGACGCGACGGATCACAGCGATGGGTGTCCCGGTTCGCATATTCAAGCACCAGGGTATCTGCGACTAACCGGGCCATGGGACTGAGCGAGCCGTCACGCCGCACGCTTTCCATCCAGCCCCACCGCTGTTGCCGCCATTCCTCTGGAGCAATCAATCGCGGCTCCTGACCAAAATCGGTAGGCGCATCGATGTCGTATTTTCGCCTCGGGTCCACTCGTTTTACCCTCACATGC
>NZ_QBFD01000025.1:25793-26389 GCF_003335585.1 Sulfitobacter sp. DFL-14
GCCATCTGGCGACGGCACTCTCAGCCTCACGGTGAACCATCGGGTTTGGCGAAACCTTTGCGTCACGCCCCCTTTGGTTATTCAGTGGTTTATCTCTATTATGCACAAAAGCAGATTTGCCCCCTTTTCCGTGCAAATCTGCCCCCTTTTGTGATGCCGAAAGGGGGGTATTCTTGCCCCCTTTTAAGGGTGCATTTTTACCCCCTTTTAGGTGCACGATCTTGGCCCGTGTCAGGAAACCAAACTGGGTGTTGTGCCCCCGACCAACACCCGCCAACACAACGATCCATTCCGCGTCGATCAGCTCTTTGATCACGCGCTTTATTGTGTCCTCAGAACATCCATGAATGTCGGCCAGCTGCCGCCGTGACGGATCACAGCGATGCGTGTCACGGTTTGCATATTCCAACACCAGCGTGTCTGCGACCAAACGCGCCATGGGACTGAGTGAGCCGTCACGCCGCACGCTTTCCATCCAGCCCCAGCGCTGTTGTCGCCATTCATCTGGGGCAATTAATCGCGGCTCACCGCCAAAGTCGGTAGGCGCATCGATGTCGTATTTTCGCCTCGGGTCCACTCGTTTTACCCTCACATGC
>NZ_QBFD01000025.1:26399-26751 GCF_003335585.1 Sulfitobacter sp. DFL-14
ATCAGGCGCCTTGAAGTAGAGCGGCGGCTGGGCCCCACAGAACAGATGCACTTTACCGCCGACCGCGACATGCGGGCGCTTGTCAGCCGGCGGCTTGAGCACGGCACAGACCACGCCATTGATGACGTCGCGCGCCCGGAGTGCCTGGAGGTTGTAGGCAACCATCAGCGGCCCTCCCTGTTGAGGTGGACAAGGTTGTCGGCTTCTCCAGCGACTTCGTTTCCAAACTCAGCCTCACAAACGTCTTCCAACAATGGGATCGGCCACGCCATTGCTGTGACGGAATGATCCTTTGAGCCCATCGACCAAAGACGAGGCTTTCCAAGATCAGGATGCGGTGCGATCGCGCTCA
>NZ_QBFD01000025.1:26761-27265 GCF_003335585.1 Sulfitobacter sp. DFL-14
CTATTGGCACGGCCTCAGCCGCGCCTTGTCGTTTCGATGCAGCCTGCCTCGGCTACCGGCCAATTTGGCCCTCATCGCCGCGCGGCCCTATGCTGGCACCGTCGCGGGTGGTTATTCGGTGTCTGGCGGATCAGCCCCCGAGTGTGACGGATCGGGAGGCTTTTCGATCAGGGGCCACTGCGCGCGAAACTCTGCCAACAGCGGATTCCAGCGGATCAGCTGACCCTCCCAGGGCAGCCCGTGCAGCCGGTCATAGGCGGCTTGCAGCTCGCCAAAATCGGCATAGCCCTCAGCGCGCGCCAGAACCTGCGTCCAGTCCGGATTGGTCTGCAGCCGCCCGCCCACAATGGCACCCCGCGCTTCGATCCGGATCGGATCTGACCTGGTACAGGGCGCAACCATCAGCCGATGGCATTCAGGCGCCTTGAAGTAGAGCGGCGGCTTGGCCCCACAGAACAGATGCACTTTACCGCCGACCGCGACATGCGGGCGCTTGTCAGCCGG
>NZ_QBFD01000025.1:27397-30309 GCF_003335585.1 Sulfitobacter sp. DFL-14
CTTGAGCCCATCGACCAAAGACGAGGCTTTCCAAGATCAGGATGCGGTGCGATCGCGCTCAAAATTCGGTCGATGCAAGGCCCCTTGCGCATGTCCCAGCCAACCTGATCCCCGATCACCATGTTCCGCTTCAGCGCTTCGCAGAACTGGCGTATCAACGCGGGAGAGGCAGTCTCGCAAGAATGCGCCAGGCTGGTAAGCTGCGAAGAAGCAAGACCAAAAGGCGATAGATATCGCTTGAGAATACGCTCGCGCTCTTCCTGACCAGGAACCTCAACTTCGATATGAACGTCAAACCGCCGCCAGATTGCCGGGTCAAGGTGATCCGCATGGTTCGTCGCTGCGATAATGTAGCCATCATGCGCCTCGATACGCTGCAACAACGTATCCACAACCGAATTTCGTTCCTGCTCAGCCGCCCTGGCGCCCGCAACACGCTTGCCGCCCAAGGCCTCAAATTCGTCAAAGAACAGCACGACTGGCCCATCGCCTTCAGGTGATGCGAGATCGAAAAGTGAGCCCAAATTTCGACCTGTCGACCCCAGCCAACAATCGATAACCCGATCTGGACGCACAGCCACCAAAGGCAAACCGAGCCGAGCTGCCAAATGGTGCGCAAGAGTTGTTTTTCCGGTGCCAGGAGCACCGTGGAAAAGGGCACGGCTTCGCGGCTTCAGACCTACGCTGACAAGATCGTCTACAGCCCAGATCTCTGTCAGCCACTCCAGGAGAGCCTGTCGAACCGGCCGCGCCAATATTGGCTCTTGCGCATCAGATGGCAGAAGCAAATCACCAAAATCCGCAAGACCTGATGGGCCTGAGCGCCTCATTTGGGACCCATACCGTCACCGCCGTCTTCGGCGCGCCATCCCTCGTCCCAGCGCCGCCGACGCTTGTCGTCCCATGCGAAGGGGTTTTCAGTTATTGCTTTATCTTCCCGTCTGGCTTGTCCGCCCAGATTGTGCGCCTCTTCCTCTGTACAGCTGGGCGCATCATCACCAGGCCGCTGCATCCTCTTGGCCGAAGAGTCTGATTTTCCCTCGAACTTTGGGGAAGCGTCCTTGACGTCTTCGGCATGCACCCCCTCTTTGTCACGCCAAATCCGGACACGAGGACCTGACCCTGCCTTGACGACAATTTCTCCGTCTATCGGAGCAAGAAGTTTTAGCGCTTCAATCACCTTTTCACGCGCAGCAACGTCGACACCCAGTCCTTTCACATGCGCAAACAGAGGCGTCTCACGTGCCATGCCAACCGACGCGAGATATAGGTCCATCATCGCATCATCTTCATCGCGCTCTGACGGCGTCTTTTTCCGCAATTTGATCACGGCGCGAATGTAACGCGGTGTGAAGCCCCGGGCCTTGGCCTCAGCGAACACAACCTTCTCATCGTCACCGATGATTTTCTTTTCGGACTGCAGCCGCTCGATCCTCTCCACAAAAGATGACAGTTCCGTACCGCTGATCCCGTTTGTTCCATCCATCTCAGATACTCCCTTTTCTTTGCTGCGCCTGCTGTGCTTCCAGCCGCATGGCAGCGGCCAGGATGCGTTCCCAACTTCTTTTGGAACCACTGGCGATGGCCTTCTGCACATAGTCCTCATTGTCGAATCCGAGGGCGCGGGCCGCCGCACGCCGTGAGGGGAAGGTCAGACTTCCGATGCTTAACTGCATGGAACGGCTCGGATTGTAGCGCCGGGGCTGGATGACCCGGTCCGGATCGCCATCCGCGACGGCGGCAAAGATCGTGGCACGCGGAATACCGAGCGCCCCCGCCGCCTCCGAGGCGCTGGCATATGTGACACCACCGATCCGCACCGGCAACGGCTCAGCACCGACGCGCCCGGTGCCGACCCGATGCAACGTGCCCTTTCGCCGCGCGATGTAGACCGCGTTCGGATGGACCCCATTCGCCTTGGCAGCGGCAGCGACAGTGTCAAAGACCTGCCCCCGTATCTCGACCGAAATCACGCCGCCCGCTCGCGCAGGATGCGAACAAGCCGCTTCTGGTGATCAAGATCGCCGATGTTCTCATTCAGCTTGTGCCAGCGCGCCCTGCCCTGTGCGAGATCGCACCCCACCTCCATCACAGCGGCAGACAGGCTCGCGCCACTGCAAATCCGATTGACCAGCAACAGATCAAGCTGCGGTGTCCAGCTACCAGCATAGCCCAGGGCGTCGAGATGGGCGATCAGGGCACGATCAGCATAGGGTCGATCACCAGTGCCAAAGGGCGCGATAGGCGCTGGCGCCCACCCCCGCTCTTGCCGTCGTGCCTTCTTGGTTGCAACCTGCTTGATCTGCGCCGGAGTCTTCAGGCGCGCGGGCCTGCTGTCCTCGGCCTTTGGCGCAGCCGGTTCGGCCTTCTTGGCGTCCCGTTCCAGTTTCTTCATCCGGGCTGAAACACCCGACGCTTTGCGCTCCAGTGCCGCCGCGACCTCGGAAGACGCCTGACCCTTCGACATCATGTGCCGGATAGTCTCATCCTCTGCGGCGCTGTAGGGGCCTGTCTTCCAGGTCTTCGCAGCCGTTGTCTTGACAGCAGGCTTTTTCGGCTGTGGCTCAGGCACCTGGACCGGCTGCGCCTCGGGTTCAGGCACCAACTCAGCTACTGCTTCAGACGGGGCCGCAATTTCCGGTGCGGCATCCGCCATCGGCGCGGGCAACAGTCTGGGCCCGGTGCCGACCCCTTCGATCGGGATCCTGATGCACAGGACATCGTCACCCCCCAGCACCACATCGTAGGCCGCGTCCTGCTGATCGAGGTCCGCTTCAAGACGCGCCAGCGCTTTCCAGATCCGACCCTGCCGCTTTGCAGCGGATCGCAATTCACGGTTCTGCACACTCAGCTCTTCAATCAGGCTCATACAGCGCCCTCCCTGGTTGCGGCGACCGCAGCCTGCACGCGCA
>NZ_QBFD01000025.1:30491-39963 GCF_003335585.1 Sulfitobacter sp. DFL-14
CCGCCCCTTCCAGAGGTACAGCGTGAACTCGGAATCCTTCATGTAATACCGGGTGCGCGACGGGCTGATCTTGTCCCATACCAGCTGGGCATGGCACTTGAACCCGGCCCCCAGGAAACCGCCATGCGCGGCAAAGATGTTGCGATCGTCTGCCATCACATAGCAATCCGCATCGGCCTTGAGCGCGCGGTAGATCGGCCCGCCAATCTGCCCCCACTGGACCACATCCATCAGCAGCCCGGAATTGTCATAGACCTCCGAGGCGAACTTGCCGCCCATGGCACCCGGCGAATTGCCACCCGAGGACAAGCGATAAGGCGGATCGGTAGCAACCAGATCGGCCTTGCCGCGCAGATGTGTCAGGACCTCCAGCGCATCGCCTTGGTAAAGCGTGCAGGGGCCGATCTGGACGCAGCGGATCACGCCGGTGCCAAATGGCGTCAGTTCCACAATCTCAGGCAGGGGCATGGCGCACCCCTCCCCTCACCGCAGAACGATCCGGCCTTCCGATCCCGGCGCACTGGACCGGGCCGATAGAATCAGCCCACAATGCTGCCACTTTTGATTGAACTGAATGGATTCCTGTATGACCCTGCCCAAATTTGCCGCCACCGCCCTTGTGATCTGCACCCTTGCCGCCTGCGGCGCGCCGGTCCAGCAACGAACCGTGGGCCCCGTCAGCAAGGCCCAACAGGCCGAAATCAAGCAACGGGTGGCCTATGGCCTCAAGGATCCTGCCTCGGCCCAGTTCCGCGCCATCCGCGCCATCACCGAATTGCGCCAGGACGGCACCAGCACCAGCTATGTCTGCGGCGAGGTGAACGGCCGCAATTCCTTTGGCGGCTACGTCGGGTTCCGCACCTTCAAGGGCAATTTCGAAAACGGCAGTTTCCGCCTGCACGGCATTGGCGACAACGACAACAACTGGATCTACAACGCCGTCTGTCCCGTGGGCTAGGTCGCGCGGAAAAAAGGCGGCGCAGCCGGTCCAAGAGAGCCGACGCGCCGCCAGTTGAGGGAAGTGGGACCAGGGCAACGTGAACACCCAGGCCAGGGCTTTGCGCAGCGCCGCGCCCCAACACCCATGAAGCCCCACCTGTAGGGCCGCCACGCAAATTACAAAGCCCCGGCCCGCGCGAGCAGTCGCGGGCCAGGGAAGTTCCCCCGCGGGTTTCGGCACAGGCAGGCCAGGACACGGGGGATATGGGACAATCGGATGGGTCATGGCAGCACCGCCGCTCCGACGCTCAAACCAACCGCAAACCCAGCAACAAAGACAATCGGCAGAAACAACCGCACAAAGCGGGCCAACCGCCGAACCTCAGCCCGATCAGGTCGCGCCGCTGATGCCTTGCGCACTGGCGGGTCCAGTCTGCTGGCCGCGGCCCGCAGCGTTGCTGGCGTGGCGTCGAATGTGATCCGTTGACCAAGGCCATCGGGCGTGACCGCTGCTGCGGTGCGCATGTATCGACCGAAAGCTGCCGGGAATTCGTCTGGGGTTTCCACCAAAGCTGTCAGCTCTTCATTGGTCACGAGCCCATCCCTTCGACGGCCGCGATGATGTGGTCCATTTCCTCACGCGCAGCGCGCATCTTGGCCAACACATCGGTGCGCTCACCCCGGGTCAGGGCCGAGCCACCGGCGCTGGTCTCGGACATCGCCCTTATCAACGCTGCATGCGCCTCGCCCGCCGACACGGCACAGGTGGCGGCCAACTCGGACAAGGGCTGCGCGCCCTGCGGCTCACGCCCCAAACGCTCGACCAGGCGTCGGCTGATCGGATAGCTGTTCAGGAAATCCTCGACCGCCACGACAGCATCAAGCGTTACGCCGATCTGACCCCGGCACATCTTGCTGACCGTGCTTTTGGTGCCGACGCCAAAGCGCGCCTCCAGCACGGCAGCGACCGCTTCGACCCCGCCCGCGCGACGGACCAAGCCGTCGAACATGCCGCGAAAGACGTCATCGGCCATGGGAAACGTCCAATTCGGTAAAAAGTCGATTTTCTATGTTAGATTGAGAATCGATGACCAACGCATTGAGGTTCAGGAAGTGAAAGATTTGACTGTAGAGATCGTAAGCTGGCTTTTTCGCCGCGCCCCATCCCTCGAAGGCGAAGCTCCGCCGCTGCCAACCCAGATAAAGCGACGGGAGGTTCCGAAACCCACGATCAATGAACCTGACGAACCTGCAGAAATTGGCTCTGTGGAAAGCAAAATCCCAATCGATGAACTTTTTTGCATAATCGACTATTGCGACAGTCATGGAGACATGACCCGGCGCCGGATAACGATGCGCAACCTCTGCCCCGGCCCGAACGGTGCGCTGCTGGGCGCGATCTGCCACGAAAGGCGGGCGATCCGTAAATTCCGCTTTGACCGCATTGACTGTATTATCGACATGGACGGCGAGGTTCACGAACCCACGCCGTTTTTCCATCGAAATTTGGGCATCGACCCCAATATGCTGGTCGGCCCCTCGAACACAGATCTTCAGACGGCCCGCGCGTTGCGCGATTTTCTCCGGCCTGCACTTTCTGTTCTGGTGATTGCCGCGCACTGCGACGACGAATTCCATGCGGAAGAGCTTGAAGCAATTTGCTGCTACATCGAAGATGAAGTTCCGCATCTGGAGGAAATGGGAAAGTTCACCACACCTGTGACGGTTGAGGTCCTTAACGAACTCACAGCACTTGTTCGTGCTATGAGACCCCAAAGGTCGTCTCTTGCCGGATATCTGCAAGCCATAGCAAGCCAGAGGCCGGAACGGCGAATCAGACTGGAGAACGCCCTTGTAGAGGTCATCCGCGCGGACGGTGAAATCCGCCTTTCCGAAGAGGCTTTTATGTCCGATGTCAGTTTCTTGAATGCAAAAAACATCGCCGACGAGCTTGCAAAGGCGCGCACCAACGGATGGGGCGAAGCGTGAAAGGTAGATAGTTTCACCTAACCATTCATCAAATCTGGATATCTCGCCCTCTTCGGCGTGGGCCGGGCAGACGCGAAGGCTGCAATATGGAAAACTGTCACCCATTACTTGCGCCGCTCATTGTCTAGCATGAGCCGGATCACGTCATCAGCCATGAGATACCTCGTTTCCTTTGCTCGCTTCTGGTGTCGCACTAGGAACGGGGCATGAGAAATCCCTTGCCAAGACGGCTCCGCCCGTAAGCTCTTCAATTTGAAACGCCTGTGTGACTGTAAGATTTGAGGTTCCCTTCAACATTCTGGAAACACCACTTTGATCACACCCCAGCAGTTGCCCCAGGGACTTTTGGTTCATGCCCTGTGTCCTCATCCAAGCACGAAGCTTGTCAAAACCTGTTTTCTGATCCGATAAACCCATAGGTCGATAAAAATGCACATCATGCATAATTCTGTCAACGCCAAAAATGCACTATGTGCGTTTGAGGCGGATATGCAGTTAATGCATACTGCGCATATGAATAATCTCGCTCATTTTCGAAAGCTTAGGGGGCTCAGCCAAGCTGATCTGGCCGAGATGACTGATCTCAATCAGTCCACCATCCAACGTGCTGAAACTGAGCATCGATCTGCAAAGCTGGAGACCTACAAGAAGTGCGCCGACGCTCTTGGGATATCTCTAGGTCAAGTGTTTTCGGACAGTCGGCAGGATCTTGAGAAAGAACTGCTCAATGCTCTTCGTTTGGTTCAAGAGGGCCGTCACCCGGAAATTGCCGAGATGATTGATCGGGCAAGAACCCCCCTTCGATAAGCAGGTCAATCAACAACTCAAATTCTTTGTCGCTAAGGCTCGAAATCTGCTCAGCCAGGTCATCCAATTCCATAATCACCCCCAAGTCACATCGTACCAAGCGAACCTAAATCAATTTCAGGTTGCAGGGCAAACTGCGTGCACTAATATCAACCGATGTTGATAAAGAGGTGTTGTTATGTCGAATATTGGCGACCTAATACAGTCACGCGCTGAGAAAAACGGAATGTCCCTCCGAGCGTTGTGCATTAAGGCAAATCTGCGCTACCCGACAATCCATCGGGCGCTGTCTGAAGGCCGCGACCTTCCGTTCCGGTCCGTCGAAGCGCTGGCAAAAGCTCTTTCAGTCCCATTGGCAACATTCGCGGGCGATCGCGCTATTGTACGAGTGGCTGGCGAACTTGGGATGGATACGAATGCCGAACAATCGCTGAAAGAGGCTGACGTCCGCGCAATTGAGAATGGCTTACTGGTAAGTACCGACATGGTACTCGACTGGCTGGAGCGGGAAAAGGGTGTGTTGAGAAACTATGCATTCTTACAAAACAAGATCGACCTTTTTCTGCCCGCCAAGGTCGGCGATAAGGCGATCATAGCAGCCGAAATCGGCGCACAGAGTCTCGCCGCTATTTTCTTCGATCTCAAGGAGACCTCAGAGTATGCGAATAAGTTCCAGCAACTTAGCAAAGAAGTGAGACTGCAAACAGTGGCCAACCATGTTGCCGTCCAAACTTCAAACCAATACCGAGTGGAGCCGGTGGAGATACGGGCGAAACTTAACGGCGTTAAAATCCAGGGCAGATACAGAAGGATTATGGCGCCTGTCACTCGACCAGATGGAACCAAGCTTACTTTGGTTTTCGCTCGATTGAGCCAAGCTTTTCAGCCTTCAGTGAATGTAGAAACCCGTCCTGATTACAACCCATGATCCAGTGGGAATTCAAGCGCCCATCGGGGACGGGGTCACGCCAAGTAATTGCGTTCGGATACTGCCAGTCAAAGCCATAAAGACGCGCGAGCTGAAAATGATGATCTGGAATAAACGCATACATCTGATCGAAGTCTGGCCACTTTAATACGGCCATACCCTTTACCAACTTGGCAAGCGCGACAAGTACTGACCTTTTCCCGCGATGCGATGGATGCATCTCTAGTTCGCCTAGATAGATCAAGCGCCTCTCGATAACTCGACGCAAAGGCTCAGCAACACTCAAAATTGGGTCAGTGCTCCGGTTGTATTGCAACCGTGATGTCCGTCGCAGATAGCCCTCAAAGCATTCAGACACACCCAGGTCGATATACTTTGCCCCCAATCCCGCTACGGCTGTACTGCCCTTCATAATAAATATCCAGAACGCCTGCGGGCCAGTCAGATCCAACCGAGCAACTGACAGCATCGGCGATTGGTTTAACCGACCACTATCGTGAAACAGATTCAGAACCTCTTCAAAATCCTCAGTTGGATAGACCCGATATCCGGCCGCCTCCAGGACTCTGACAGACCGCTCCAACGACAATGCGATGTCCAACTCCTGCACAAACACACCCCCGCCAGTTTGTTCAGATTATCCAGCAAATTAACTGCGTACCGCGTTGGTGGCAACCAGACCATGTATGCATAATGTGCATTTAATGATTGACAATTTTATGCACTACATGCATTTTCTGGCGATCAACGAGGAGAAATCACATGCCACATTCGCCGGCTCAGACATCAAAGGCAGATCTCACCGCTGCTGTCGCCGCGGTGCCGATCCGCCCGATTGCGCCGGAGGAGCTAATCACAAACACCGAGTTGCGCAGCCTGGCTGCAACTGACCCGGTGCGCGCCCTGGGCGAGATCTCAATCGAAGACCAGGCGCTGCTGGCGCTGGTTCTGCCACATATCTGTGGTGAACTGATCGCCCGCCGCGCGGCGATGGAGGGCGAGCCGTTCCGGTGGGACACCGCTGCTCTGACCCCGATCAAGACACTGAGGGCACTAGCCCAGGAGGACGATCACCGCCGCGTCGGACGGATCAGCCCGGCCGATCAGATCACCCTCGCCATGTTGCTGACTGACATCTGCAACGAGCTGCGCGCCCGCCGCCTGCTGATGGCCGGAGATCTGGCATGAACACCCCGCCCCCGGCCTGCCCGTTCTGCGGCAAGATGGATCTGCACCGGATCGAGTTTCCCTGCACAGACGGCAGTGGCGAGATGCACTCCTACGTCCATTGCAACAGCTGTGGCGCCACCGGCCCCCAATACCGCGAAGACGGTGTTCAGGGCTGGGAGGCCTGGGCCGACCGCGCCGGAGTACGTTTGCAATGACCGATTTGCCGCAATTCGCCCGCTTCTGGATGGTCTGCCGCAAGCCCATGCACCAGGGCGCGCGCACGGAACCCCGCCAACGCTACAGCAGCCGCGCCGAGGCCGAGAAGATCGCGGGACGTCTCGCCAATGAAACCGACGCCCAGCACATCGTGCTGGAGGCCGTCGCCGTGATCCGCCCGGGCGAGGCAAAGCAAGGGGGGCTCTTCTGATGCCGTACCAGGTCGATACGTGGGGCGGTGACCTGCACCAGACACACGTCGAAACGAGCCTTTTCGAGGACTGGACCGATGCACAGTCATACATGCGCACCCGCATCGACGCCGGTCTGCTCTGCAACGTGCTGGATACGGACTTCAAGACCCCAGCCAACCGGGTCCATGAAGCGTTCGAACTGATAGTGGACTGCGCGGCACAGGAGGGTGAGCGATGACCTTTCACCATGCGCTTGCCCAAGCCGCCCAGCGTCGGCACCTGGCCGACGAACTGCGCAGCATCGTCGATGGCAACGCCCGCTTCGACCGCCTCACCGAAGTCGCGATCGATACCGGCGGGTCAATCATCGACCCGACGAAACAAGGCCGCGCCGGTCCGGTCTACGCCGAGATCAGCCTGCTGGGCCTCTACCACATCGGCGAGACGATGGAGGAGGCCATAGCCGAATGGATCAAGGCCGCCCAACGCTGCGCGCCGATCAACGTCACCTAATCCAGCTAGCCCACGGAGGCCATCATGAAAAACAAGCTCTCAGACCTCAACAACCACCTGTTCGCCCAAATGGAGCGCCTTTCGGACGAAAGCCTGACGGCTGAGCAGATTGAGCATGAAGTGAAGCGTTCGGCCGCTTTGGTTTCGGTCGCGGATCAGATCTCCGGGAATGCGGAATTATCCCTGAAGGCAGCCAAACTCTACGCGGACCATGGTGACAAGGTTCTCAAGCATCTGCCCCAGATCGGCGGGCCTTCCGAGTGAAGGGCCGCTGCATCGAATACACCGAGGCAGAGCTGATCTTCATCGAGACCCTGCAAAGACTGCCGCGTCGTATGGTGCACAGGGCCTTTGTCGACTGGTCGGGACGGAAGGACGTTTCACTCGCCAACATCAAGTCGCTCTGTAAGCGAAAGGGCTGGATGACGGGGCGCACGGGGTGCTTCGAGCCGGGTCAGGTGCCAATGAACAAGGGCAAGAAGATGCCCTTCAATGAGAACAGCGCCAAGACGCAATTCAAAAAGGGTCAGGTATCTCACACTTATCGCGGCCCAGGTCACGAACGGATCGACAGCAAGGACGGCTATGTCATCCTGATTGTCGATGAGCCAAACCCCTGGACAGGCGCGGCAACACGCCCTGTTCACAAGCACAAGTGGCTCTGGGAGCAAAAGAATGGGCCTGTCCCCGATGGCATGGCGCTCAAGTGTCTCGACGGTGACAAGACGAACACAGACCCATCGAATTGGGAGGCCATCCCTCGCGCGATGCTGCCCCGATTGAACGGGCGATTCGGGCGCGGATATGACGAGGCACCTGCCGAAATAAAACCCACCATCATGGCTACTGCGAAGCTGGAGCATGCTGTGCGAACCGCTTCACAGAAGCCATCTACAAAATCTGAGATCAATCAGCCCAACTGACCCCGGAGGCACCATGCTCGACGCACCGAACAGTGAATTATACCCCAAGCGGAAGATGGATGCGACCTATCCTGCTGTGCAGGCGTTCCTCGATCAGCACGTCCTGAGGTACATGGACCACAACGGCGGAGGCCGAGACTTCGATTGGGTCGCGTTCCACCTTGCATGCTTTGTCAACGACTGGATCTCGAAGGACATGGCGCGAGCAATCTGTCGGAGCCTGACTGACCGGGGGTTCGCTGAATACTGCCGCGGCCTTTGGGATGAAGACGGGATGCCGGCGGGTGCCGGTTACCGGATCACCGAAGCCGGTCGGCGCTACCTTGAAACCTTGTCCAGCTAGCCCAGGAGGTCTCTATGCCACTCAAGATCATCGTCGGCCCAACCGCCATGTACGTCGAGCGACATGGGGTCCGGTCCGAGACCCGCGCCATCGGCAAAACCCACGGGCCCGAGGAAGTTCGGGCCATTGCCACTGAGTTGTGGGAGACAATCCGCCCTTTATTGTCGTGGGCCGTGTGGGTGAGGCACCGGCTTCGCATGGCGCTGATCCGCAAGACCGTGGCGATCGTCAGCAATAAGATGTCCGGCCCGTACTTTGTCGGGCCGGGGCCCGATCTGATCGCAACCAAACCTTGGAAAGAGGCGCGTCAGGGTGACTGGACCAGTCTGCCGCACGGCGTCGTGAGCCGCCTCACCCGCCAGTCAAGCTAACCCATTCCAGGCAGGAGCCCGCGCCATGAACACAACCCTGATCGATCCGACCACCAACGATGCCGCCGATCTCGCCCACGCGAGGGGTCTTCTGGCCGACTGCGCCCATCACGACGACAGCCTGCTGATCGCCGCCTGCGACACCGTCCTCAGGCTCGCCCCGAACGGCTGCGACGCCCACCGCGCCCGCACCCTACGCGAGACGCTGGTGCGCACGAGCCCAACAATGAGCTGTCGCGCTGGCTGAGCTGCCGCGACCTCTAGGAGAAAGGACTGCCAAATGCCGAAAGACAGTGAACGATTCAAAAGCCTGGACGTCACCCTGCCACAGGGTGCGCGCTCCAGGTTCATGAAGGCCCAACGAGCCTGTGAGAACGCTGAAGACTTGCTCCCCACCGATGCTCTGGATGGCACGTCACAGGACATTCGCCAGGCCATCAAGCATCTTCAGGCCGCTGCTGAGAACCTCGGCGAGATGCTGGTCTACCGCAAGATCTTGGGCATCGACTGAAGCAACCGCGACATTAGGCGCTTGTTGCGCAACCCAACCAAAGCAAAGGAAGCCCCATGACCGACCAATCCCCCATTGCGCACAGCACTCGCACAGCCCCGCTGACAGCACTTTTCCTGCACAGCATCAACCCCCGCCAAAACCATGACGAGGACGACATCGCGGCCCTAGCGAAATCCATCGCGATCAACGGCCTGCTGCAGAACCTTAACGTGCTCGACGGCCCCGAAGGGTTGGGTGTCGTCGCTGGTGGACGCCGCCTGCGCGCGCTGGAGCTGCTGTCCCGTGAGGGCGCCGACATCGAGGACGGCGTGCAGATCGATTTCGACAACATCCCGATCCACGCCACCTCAGATGAAATGATGGCCCGCAGCTGGGCCGGGACCGAAGGCGCCACCCAGCGCCCCCTCCACCCGGCCGAGGAGATCCGCGCCTATGCGGCGATGGCAGACCAGGGCAACACGCCCGAGCTGATCGCCGCCGCCTTTGGCCAGACCCGCGCGCATGTGCTGCGCCGGCTTCGCCTGTCTCGCCTGTCGGGTGAAACGCTGACCGCCCTGCGCGAGGG
>NZ_QBFD01000025.1:39973-41614 GCF_003335585.1 Sulfitobacter sp. DFL-14
CATCATCGACCCGACGAAACAAGGCCGCGCCGGTCCGGTCTATGCCGAGATCAGCCTGCTGGGCCTCTACCACATCGGCGAGACGATGGAGGAGGCCATAGCCGAATGGATCAAGGCCGCCCAACGCTGCGCGCCGATCAACGTCACCTAGTCCAGCTCACCCCTAGAACCGAAGGAGAACGATGTGAGAGACCCTGTTTTCTACGCCGAAGCCCCGGATGGCGCCCTACGCCGCTGGCGCCCGTCACCTGAGATGATGAAAGGCAACGAGATGGCCAAGGCGATCCGGGGCGGCACCGCGCTGAAGGACACACCGGATCTGATCGAGTTTCTCGCGGACCGGCTTGTCGAGGTCTACGGCGAAAACGAGAACGTCGATTTCATACTGGCCGCCAAGGAGCGCGCTGCGATGCTGCGCCGCTCTCTCCCGCAGTCCTAAAGACCCCCCACGAGGAGGCCCGCCGATGATCGTCAGCGCCGAAACCGTCGAAGCTCTGCACGCCGTCAAGGCGGCATGGGATCACTGCCAAGCGGTGTGCGAACACCGAAACCCGAACCGCGATGATGAGGGCCAAGGCCGCATCTGCGAACACCCCGAAAACACCAGTGGCATGGAATGGTGCGACCCTTCGCACTGCCCGCTGCTGGCATTGTCCTAAAAACCCCGGAGGCCAACATGGCAGACCACAAGAAGCTCACTGCACGCCAAAAGGAAGCCCTGATCGCGGCGCGCGACAAAGGCGGCGCTTTCTATGTTCGCGGATCGCGCGCCGGAGGGGCAATCCGGCGCATGTGCGAGGCGCTTGCGGCGCGCGGTCTAGTCGAGACATCGCCACCCTTCAATATCACTGATGCGGGCCGTTCGGCCCTGTCCAACTAGTCCCTCCAGACAGGATCCCACCCCATGCACACAGCCCTGATCGACCCGACCACCAACGATGCTGCCGATCTCGCCCACGCGCGGGGCCTTCTGGCCGACTGCGCGCATCACGAAGACAGCATTCTGATCGCCGCCTGCGACACCATCCTCAGGCTTGCCCCGAACGGCTGTGACGCCCACCGCGCCCGCACCTTGCGCGAGACGCTGGTGCGGACAAGCGGTGAAAACTGCTGCCGTTCGGTTTGAGACTGAGTGCCATCATAAGAAAGGACCGAAAATGAAAGATACCCCCATTGGCGCTTACCGCAGTGCGACAAATACCGGCTGGAGCGCATGCGACAAAGAGGGTCGTGCGTGGGCTGTTACTGAGGACGCCGCGAAGGAGTTGGAAAGCGCCCGCGCGGAACGCAACCGCAAGGCTGGAAAGCCGCAGACATAGAGGAAGCCCCATGACCGATCAATCCCCCATTGCGCACAACACCCGCACAGCCCCGCTCAGCGCGCTGTTCCTGCACAGCATCAACCCCCGCCAAACCCATGACGAGGACGATATTTCGGCCCTTGCGAAATCCATCGCGATCAACGGCCTGCTGCAGAACCTTAACGTGTTCGACGGCCCCGAGGGTTTGGGTGTCGTCGCTGGTGGACGCCGCCTGCGCGCGCTGGAGCTGCTGGCCCGCGAGGGCGCCGACATCGAGGATGGCGTGCAGATCGATTTCGACAACATCCCGATCCACGCCACCTCAGATGAAATGATGGCC
>NZ_QBFD01000025.1:41624-89761 GCF_003335585.1 Sulfitobacter sp. DFL-14
CAAGATCACCCTCGATGTCGCCCAGGTGCTCACCCTGACTGACACCCTGCCCCGCGAGATGGAGGCGCTGGACCTTGCAACCGACCAAGGTTTCAACGCTGACCGCCTGCGCCGCCAGCTGCTCGAAGGAAACGTGCCCTCCAACGACCGGCGGGTCAAATACATCGGGCTGGACCTCTACCAGGCCGAAGGCGGCAAGATGGACGAAGATCTGTTCAGCGACCAGTCGGTGCTGCACAATGTCGAACTGGTCGACAAGCTGTTCAAGACAAAGCTGACAAAGGCCGCAGAGGATCTGCAAGAAGCCGAAGGGTTTGCCCAGGTCACGCCAATCTTCGAAACCTGGCTGGGCTACCAGCACACCGAAGGGTTGCGCCGCATTTACCGGAAGTCGATCGATCTGCCCGCGGCGGATGAGGAGCGGTACAACGACCTCTGCGAGATCGGAAATGAGCAGGAGTTCACACCCGAGGAAGAGGCCGAATTCGACGCGCTTGAAGCCCGGATGGCTGGCGATTACGACGACGATGAACGCAGCGCTGCTACGGCTTTCGTCCTTGTCGACAGCCATGGCAAAGTGGAGATGGCGGGTGCATACCTCCCCATGAAGCCAGCCTCTTCCGGCAGCGGGCACGATGCCAGCGGCGGCCAGGTCGCGGCAAAGCCGCCGATCACGCAGGGCGGTATCGACGATTTGCACATCATCCAGCGGCTGGCGCTGCAGACCGAAATGCTGCGCCGACCGGATCTCGCCATCGATCTGCTGGCCTTCCAGCTTTGGCACGAAATGACCAGCTGGTCAGGGCCCTTCAATCTGCAGGCAAATGAACAAACCAGCCTGCCGTCAGACACTGCCGCCATTACGATCGACAAGCGCATCACCGGCGAGGACGACGAACCTCTTGGCCCGCTGGGCGCGGACATTGCAGCCGCCTTCACCGCCTTCCTGGACAAGGGCAAGAAGCACCGCAATACCGTGCTGACAGAGGCCTTGGTGCGCTGCATGAACGCCCCCTCCGGCGCCCGCATCAACGCGGCGATGCTCCAGTCGCTGGAGATCTCGCCCCGCAGCATCTGGACACCCACAGCCGAGAACTTCTTCAAGGCCTGCCGGTCCGAGACCCTGGACAGCATCTGGCGCGAACTGGCGATCACAGAAGACCGCGCCGACCAGATGGAACGCTTCGCAAAGCTGAAGGTCGGCGAGAAGCGCAAAGAGCTCGAAGCACTCTTCAATGATGCCAGCACACAGGAAGCTCTGGGCCTGAGCCGCGCCGAGGTCGCCGCGATCGACGCCTGGCTGCCGGACGCGATCAGGGGAGCCTTGACATGATCGTCACTCAGGAATGGACCCACCAGCTGACCTGCATGCAGCAGACTGTTCTGCTCACCGCAGTGCGCGGCCCAGATGGCGTCGCCAAATATCATCCTTCGAAGTTCATGCTGCGCTGGTATCGCCGCTGTGTCCTGCTGGGCGCCCTGGATCACAACATGTTTGAAAACCCGTTCGACCCGCGCGGCGGCAGCTTCACCGGGCCAAGTTTCGATGATCCGGCAGGGAAGTGCATGTATGTGCACCCCGGTAAAGAAACTCCCGGCTGGCATGTCCCGATGCAGAAGGTCTTCGACAGCTACCTGCAATCGTTGGACGAACTGCCACACCACTTTCAGCTGCACTTCATGCATGCCGCCGAGATCGTCGGCTACAAGCACCCCGATCCGCTGATCCGAAGCTGGTGGCACTACGTCTACCGTGAACTGGCCAACGATATGCACCTGAACATCGAAAGCGAGGCCGACCTCGACTACCGCCTTGGTGACAGCGAGGACCAGTGGCGCGAAAAGAGCAGCGAGGCGACACAGCGATGATCTTAGATCTGCTCTTGATCGCCCTGGTCACGTCGCTGTACGCCCTGATGGTCGAGGTGGCGCGATGACCAACCAGACCAAGATCGAATGGACGGACTTCACGGTCAATTTCTGGGAGGGCTGTCAGAAGGTCGGCCCAGGTTGCGATTTCTGCTATGCCGAGGCGCGGAACGTGCGGTTCAGGGGAGACAATTGGGGTCCGGGTAAGCCCCGGCGCAAGGTAAAAGGCGGCATCGCCAAGCTTCGCAAGATCAATCGGGGCGCGAAGGCATTCCACGCCAAGCATGGCCGCTGGCCGCGCGTGTTCTGTTCCAGCCTGTCAGACATCTTTGACAATGCGGTGCCGGATGAATGGCGCGTCGAGGCCTTCAACGAAATTGAGCTGGCGCGCGATTGCCGGATCCAGTTGCTGACCAAGCGTGTCGGTAACGTCGAAAAGATGGCCCGCGACATTTGGGACTGCGGTCGATGGCCGCAGCATGTGGGCCTGATGATCACGGTTGTGAACCAAGCCGAGGCAGATCGGGACATTCCGAAGCTGCTGGACCTCAAGGCGCGGTTGGGTATTCCGTGGGTCGGGTTGTCGATGGAACCGCTTCTGGGGCCGGTGGATTTGGAGAAAATTGGCAACCGCCATTCCATCCGTACAGTGTTCCCCGATGTGGTAGCCCTTGAAGAGGATCATATGCGTCCTGAACCGATAAGTGGTTTTCAGATCAATGCAATCGGCACACCGCATCCTGGCCAGGGCGTTTGCTATTACCAAACACCTAACCATCTCGGCGGCTTCTCCGTTGGAAGTCAACGATGGCCACATCTCGATTGGGTGATCGTCGGCGGCGAAAGCGGCCCGCACGCGCGGCCCATGCACCCCGATTGGGTCCGCAGTCTGCGCGACCAGTGCGCGGCTGCTGGCACGCCGTTCCTATTCAAGCAGTGGGGCGAGTGGGTTCAGGCCTATTACACAGTCTGCCCCGATAGTGACATGAGCAGGAACAAGGCGGTTTGGCTGGGCTGGGATGGCAATCAGGCGAAACCTTCCCATAACGGCCTAGAAGATCCAATCGGCGTAATCCGCATCGGCAAAAAGCGCGCCGGTCGCTTGCTGGATGGCGTCGAGCACAACGGATTTCCGGGGGCGCTGACATGACCCCCGCCCGGATCCAGCTGCGCCGCACAAAGGGATGGCGCATGCCACCGAACACCATCAACGTCGCGCGTGGACCGGGCAGGCTCTGGGGCAATCCCTTTATTGTCGGCGTCCACGGCGATGCTGCGGCCTGCGTGAAGCGGTTCGAGGATCTGGCTACAGGGCTGATCGACATGGCGACCCAGCCAGCACCGGCCTACGCCGACCAGGCGAATACCCAGCACACCCTGCGCACCCGACTTCACGAGCTGCGCGGCAAAAACCTTGCCTGCTGGTGCGCGCCCGACGCGCCCTGTCACGCTGACGTGCTGCTGAAACTGACAAACCGGAGGGAATGAGCCGTGCCGTCCCTGTCCTTCACGCCAAGACTACTGCCCGCGCCCCAGGCGGCGCATTACCTTGGCGTGAGCGAAAGCAAGCTCAGGGAGCTAAAATTGCCCCGGAAAGTTTTGGACGGAAAACGGCTTTATGACCGCATCGACCTTGACGCCTACGCCGACGGCCTTGCTATTGAAGGGGAGCCAATTGCGAATGGATGGTGAGATGCGCCTGCGATTCCCCGGATTGATGGAAGAACGGCTGCCGAGTGGGGCATACCGCTTCCGGGTCCGAGTGAAGGGAGACAAGAGCCGGAAGATCACCCTGCCCTGCGGTCCTGAAGATCCCGAGTTCCAGGACGCCTATGCGGCCGCCAGAAGAGGCATCAAGCCCGCGAGCACGACAAAGGCGCCACATATCCAGCCCGGCACGGTAGGGTGGCTGGTGAGTGCGTACATGCGACACCTCGAAGAGCTGGTGAGGTCTGGCAACGCGTCGAACCTGACGCTGAAGCAACGCCGCGGTCTGGCGGACAGGCTGCTGGATCAGAAGAGCACCTCCGGCCGATCCAAGGGCATGCCCTACCGCGAGCTGCCCATTATGATCCCGGAAAGCGAACTGTTGGCGTTGGTGGACAGCATGATGGCCACGCCAGGTGCCGCGAAGAACATGATGAAGCTGGTGAAGGCGATGTACGCATGGGCAGTGCCGCGCAACCACTGCCCCTACAACCCCGCCGCTGGCATCAAGGTCGCGTACAAGAACCAGGGCGGTGCAAAGCCGTGGACGATCGAGGACCTGGAGAAATTCCGCCGCCGACATCCCATTGGAACCATGCCGCATCTGGCACTGACACTGTTCATGTTCACGGCGTGCAGGATATCCTGCGCCGTGACCCTCGGTCGGGCGATGGAACAAACGATTGAAGGAGAGCCATGGCTTTCCTGGCATCCACGGAAGAAGGGGTCGCGACCTGTCGAGATCCCCATCCTGCCACCACTTCAGAAAGCGATCAGAGCGCAGAAGCTGGTCGGCTCGACCTATCTGCTGACATCGAAGGGCCAGCCGTTCGCGAGCCCGGAAGGGCTGCGCAACGCCCTACAAAAATGGTGCGACGAGGCCGACATCGAGGGCAAGAGTTCCCATGGCATCCGAAAGGCGGCCGGCCATCTGATGGCTATCATGGGCGCCACCCAATACGAGATCATGTCAGTTCATGGACATGCCCAGGCGAGCACGTCTCAGATCTACACCGACGGCGTCGAGCGCCGATCATTGGCCCGCCAGGCGTCCTCGAAATTGGCTGGAATGGATTGGTAAGGTGCCCCACGCTCGAATCCGGCGTGGGGCACAATTCTAAAAATCAGTTTAAGAACAGACTGGTAGAATTTTCCGTCAAGTCCTGCCGGGCCTACCAAACGCCATTATTTATCCTTTTCTTTCAGCTGGTTGGATGGATTTCTGACGAACCTCAAGGGGTGGTTCGTCAAATTCTGTTCGGCTTTTGTGCCGTCCAGTCTTGAAAACGCCGAGTCGGCCAGATCGCGGCGACCGAACGTTTCGCAATACTTCTGAGCCATCGCCAAGGTGACTTGGCCGCTCACTGACATAATCTCAAATGGGGTGCCGCCCGCCTCTGCAATCCGGCGACAGATCGCTTTGCGCAGCCCATGCGATGAACACAAGGGCAGTCCGGCTTTGTCGCACCACTTGCGCATGGATGATCCCAAACCGGCCCGTGTTCTTGCTTTCCCGTGACGTGTTTCCAGAAAGGTGAAGGTCGCAGGGCAGGCATTGATCGCATCGGAAAGCGCCGGGTGCATCGGGATATCCACCAGAACGCCGGACGGGTTTTTTTTGGTTTTCTGGCGACGATAGCTGATCCGACCGTCCTTGACGTTTGCTGGCCCCAGCTTCACAGCGTCTACCTTGGCTGCACCAGTGTAGAGCATCAACGTCATGCACATGTGTGCCGGGGTTCCGATCTTGTGGACCTGATAGAACCGGGCAATCTCGCCCTCATCCCATGTGTGGAAACCATCGGTTGTCGTGGTGAATTTCTTGACGCCCTTTACCGGGTTCGCAGCTATCCATTCCATCTGGACGGCAAGGTCCAGCATCTGCGAAAGCCGCTTGAGCATCTTGTTGGCCTGCACCGGTGTGTCGTGCATCTCAGCCTTGATCGCCATCACATGGCGGACCTTAAGGTGAGCGACACGCTTTTTCCCATGCTTGCGGCGCAGTGGTTCAATCACGCTGCGATAGTCGGCACGGGTGGCTTCTTCGATTGTCGGAAAGTGCAGCTTGTAGAAGTGCGCCACCAGATCATCCAAGCTACCAGGGACGGTGCGCCCTGCCCCGATCTGGCCTTTCACCTTGCTGCCATTCTCTGCATCCTGATAGCGGCGTTCAAATTCATCACTGCCATAGTCTGTGCCAAGTTCAGCGGTGAAGCCTTTGACGCGATACCGCCAACGGCGCTTACCGTGACGGTCACGGTAAGGCTTTGCATGGGGATATTTGTCAGACCGCTTTTTCACCCTAGTCCCAATCGTTTTTGTCTTCGGATATTGCGATTTCTGCAATAACGACAATCTTGCCGTTCCGGTCGATCTCAATTCGCCCGACAGAAATGCCAGCGGCCAAGGCCCCTTTGACAGCGCGGGTGACATCAACTTGCTTGAATTGAGCAGGTGAATTACCCATCGTCGCCCCCTGTGCCAGCGTCACGCGCACCCAGCGGCGTCATATTGAGCGGCGACAGGTACTCATCGCCCCCCTCGATCTTCGGAAGATTCTCCCATGCGCGGATTTCGTCTGGCGAGAGCCATCCCCATTCCCGGCCAACGCGGTAAGCCTCATAACGTGCCTTCATGTCGCCGCGCATCAGCCCAGCAAGGTCATGCTCGATAAAAAGCCGTTTGCGGCCTTCTGTGGTCAGCAGGGCTGCGTTCATGGCCTGCTCGATCCTCTTTGCCATCGGGGCAAGGCATCGCACCACCAGCGCGCGGCTTTCGCCGTCCACGTTCGAATAGGTCGCGTTGTCAGTAATCCCGACCACGGTCGGCGGAACATTGAAGATCCTCGCAATATCCATGTTGGTCAGCTTGCGGCTTTCCAAGAATTCGGCATCCTTCGAGGAAAGCGACAGCGGCTTGTAATCAACGCCGCCGTCCAGGACCAGAAGACCGGAAGTTTCAACCTGCCCTTCGATCCGGTCCCGTAGCTTTTCCAACGCCGATTCCTTCTTGTCGCCGGAAAGCGGGTTAGGAAAGACCAGCGCTCCTTCGGTGCGGAATGATCGGCCCGCCTGTTTGATTGCCTGCTCTTGCTGGCAAAGTGCCAAGGCAAAGGTCTCACGGGCCAATTGAATTGGCGAAAGACCCATGACGCCATCAGGACCGATGCGATACCGCAGATGCAGGATTTCTTCCTGGATATGAACGCTGCGCTGCCCACGCTGCGTTGTCGAAGTGTACCGCAACCGCCCGCTTTCCAGTTTTTCCACCGTCATGTTGGCCGGGTGTATCGGGTGCAGCGCAACCACCTGGCCGCGCCCGTTCGTCTCAATCCGCGCATAGGCGTTGCCAGCGGTCAGCAGTGAAACAATCAGAAACTCCCTGCCTTCAAAAGCCGTCATTTGATCATTCATCTGATGGTGGAGGACGCCATAGAGGGGGAGTGAGGTGGCCTGTGTCCTGCCATTGCCTTCCCCGCGCTGGTAGAGGTTGAGGGGCATTGCCGCCAAGTTCTGGCTGATCACAGAAAAGCAAGCGTGGGCGACAGCAGTACCAGAGGCCCGCCCAGGATCGACAAAGCCCGTGCCATTGGTGCGCTGTCCAAGAAATTCCGCCAAGGCGGGGTCGGATGATGTAATGGTGTCCCGGCGCTCAAGGCCAAGGATGCGACCGAGAAAGCTCATGTCAGCAGCTCCAAAAGTTTGAGGGTGCGCTGCGCATGTGCAAGGCCGGGGTGCATATCAGGTTTCGCCCTGGCATGAACAACTGTGTCAGCATAGGCGGGAAAGGCCGCGACAACGCTGATCTCGAACAGGTCCACCGCGCGCAGCTCGCGCCGGTTGCCGGTCACATTATCGTCCGTAGCGTTGAACCCAAACGACATGCCGCCCAGATCGCCACGCTCGGCCAAGGCCAGCACGTCGCGGCCCGCTTGGGTGTCCGGTACATCGAGGTCAAAGGCCAGCCCCCGGCTGTCTTCGCTCAGACGCAACGTGCCTGAGCGGGTCCGTGCCAGCACCCGCGCCGGATCATGGTCCACCAGCGCCAGAATGTCCGTGCGGGTGGCAAGGGTGGACCTAAACGCGCCGGGTGCGATGGTTTCAATCAGATCCCCGCCGATGCGCGCCTCGGTGCCAAAAAGGGCCGCATAGCCATCCAACCGCCGCCCTTTGGCGCGCAGCTCGGCCGCGCTAAATCTCTTTTCGATGTTCACAAGCTCACACTCCGATAGGGGGCAATAAGACGGTCCACCCCCAGAGGGGTGAACCTGAGCTGTTCTGCGTTGGTCGCTTCGCGGTATTCAAAGAAATGACCAACCAGCAATAGAACGGCGTGATGCAGCGCTGGCGGAAGCGGATCAGCTGTCATGTCAACGTCGATCGAGGACAGATGATCGGTAGCCGCGTCAATCATGCTGCCAACTTCATCGTCAAAATCGGTTTCGATGATGCGCAAATGCTGTTTTGCTTCCGCCAGCGTGACCATCAGTCGATCTCCGCGTAGCGGAAGCCTTCGGGGTGGCGCACCACCACGTCGGCGTCGAGGAAGGCGTGAAGGATCGCGCCTCCCTTGCTGGCAACATCACTGTGATAGGGGTTCATCAGCAGATCGACGCCGGACCAATACCCGATGTAGAGGCTGGCCCATTCACCAAAGATCAAGGCGTTCTTGTCGCTGCCGGTGCCGATATCACCCGGCACCTGGGTTGAGCTTTCGACACGTTCGTTGTGGAACAGCTCGGCCAGGGGAATCACGCGGCCATCGCTGTCTTTCAGCTTGCGGGCTGCGTTCATCACCGCCGGGTTGGTCAGAAAACCCGTGGTGCCGGTCACGTTGTCGGTTTCCAGCGCCGCAATCAGATCGGCGGTAATGTCGCTATCGAAAGCGCCGCCAGTGACAGCCGAAACGTCGCCGTCTTCGAGAATGCCGGTCGGTTCATTGGTGCCGCCGCCCTGAATACCAGCGCTGTCGATCTTCTGGGCCAGCAGATAGGCCAGATCGGCCCGCAGGATCGGCTCAAGTGCCTGATTGCTTTGCAACAGCATCCGGCGCGAAAGCTCGTATTCTGCGGCAACGGTTTTCGGACCCATGCTTTTCTTGGCAAAGGTCGCGTCCGTGCCTGTCGCGTCGGTGTGTTCTGCAATCCACCCGGCGCTGCCGGATGCCGACAGGCGCGGCAGTTCGAGGTTGCCGGTCAGGTTTCGCAGCACCATCGCGCCCATGCTTTCCACCCGCAGCGCGGCGCGGCGACGGTCTGTCATGGCGGCAAGGTCAGTCGCCACCATATTGCCAGCGCTGCCGCCCGTGGTCAGGGCGCGGCTTTCGCCGCCAAGGATGATTTCGGTCGGCACCATCACGCCGCGAACCTCGGCGCGGTCCTTGGCAAGCTCTTGGTGCCATTCGGCTTCGAGGCCGGTAAGAGCGCCATTGCGGCTTTCAGAAACGGCTTTGGAAAGCGAATAGTGATCGAGACTGCGACGCTCTGAACTACCGCCGGATACCGTGTCGCCACGCGCCTCAAGGCGTTCAAACTCGGCCAATTTCTCGGCATCGGTTAGACGCGCGCTCAGGCCTGTCACTTCGGTGTCCAATGCGTCAAACCGCTTGCGCTCCTCGCCAGACAGGTCGCGCTTTTCGGTCGCGGCCTGTTCGCTGATCGCCCGCATTTCAGCAATCTTGCCGCTGCGGGTTTCTTTCAGTTCCTTGATCTTCATTTGAAAAGTTCCTTCTATGGGAAGATGCCGCCTCACGGCGGGGTTGGTAGGTCCATCAGGCCGGATCATCCGGCGCGGGGCTTTGCCGCTTCACAGCGGGAATTCTAAGGAAAGAAGGGGCCTCCCTTTTCGAGACGCAGATCATATACAGCGTCAAAGGCTCGTCGGATCGCCAGGGAGACATTGACGCGCAAAAGCCCGAGTGCAGCTTTGATCGCATGTTGAAATTCGATGTAGACCTTTGCGTCACCTTCGGCTCCATCGAAGGTGATTTCTTCGTAAATGGGGATGAAGCGGAATTCATTCCCATGATCGTCCCGCATCAAGCGGCCCATCGGGCTTGGCCCTTTACCATCAGCTCCTTGCGGAACAACTGTGGAGAAGCGAGGAGTGCCTAGCGTACCCTCAGCTACATAATACTGATCGGCAACAAGGATGGTTATGTCCTCGTCTAGCACTGCACCCGTCTGATATACGTTTGAACCAGACCGCATTTGGGAATGAGCCTGAAACCAAGTGCGAGGCCTATCGGTGACCGCTGTCTGAGGGTGAAAGTCAGTGAATTCGTCAGTATGACCAAAGCGTCCAATTGGGTGATTAGGCTTGTCTTCCAGAAACACAGCCGCAATCGAAGCGCTCTGCAAAAGAGGAAGGCCTGCACTGTTTACAGCCGCGATGATTGCCAGAAACGCCAATTGATCCTCGATGTATTTACCTGCTTCGAAGCTGGCCCCCTCGAAGGGACCAGCCTTGTTATCGCGAAGAAACTGAATATTCCGCCTCGACAAACCTGTGGCGGCTTCGAGTTCGCTGCCAACAAATTTGGCGGGATTATCATGTTTTGGTCTCGCCATAACGCATTAATGCACATCGAGTGTACGTTAGTCAAGCTCGGTACTGCGACTCGTCACACGGAAACCAGTGGCCCGTCAAAATCAGACGGCCCCAAGCCGCTTAGCTCAGTCCGCGCAACACGTTTCTTGCAAGGGTTTCGGCCATAACCAAAGGCCAATAGTCTTCCATTTCCCTAATAAAGAACTCCATCTGCGCCCGAAGTCCCACGTTGGTATGAGCAACCGTGCCCGATATCAGCTTTTCATATTCGCCACCGATGGCCCAAAGGGTCTTTTCTTCTCTGGTGTCTTCTTCGGCTTCTGACCACATGGTGCGGACGTGGGAATACATCGCAAGCCACTCAGGATGCTTGTCAATCGGCCCTAGCTCACTGGACGGGTGCACAATGGCAGAGCCAATGCCACGCCAGAGGCGGGCAACGCGGTGAACAGGGTGCGGCGGGAGATTGGGTTTGTCATGTTTGGTTCTCATAGGTTGCGGCTTTCGAAGGCCGATGCCAGCGGCGGGCTGGCGCCGGGGTGTTCGAAACCTGCTATGAGACAGGCCGGACGTTTTTCCCGAAGGGTCTTGTATGGCGTCCGCACCCCGACATAAGCTGTCGGAATTACGGGTGCCGCCAAGCACGTCCGTCATTTGACCCTCATCCGCGCCAACGGATGACGTTCCGAAACTGGAATTTGGTCTATCATAGTCCGGGTTTCGACGCCCACGGACACCATGCCTTTAATTGAATTTCAGATCAAGAGTCGCGCATTTGGGCGGTGCTAAATTTTGCGTAGATCACTAGCCCTGTTGACTCTGGAAGTGAGAGTGTCGAAGTTCGCTTCCTCAAAGATGGAAGGGTATTCAAATGGCAGATCAAACGGTAAAAATTACAAACTTGCACGACGGGAAGCCTCGCGTTGCTTACGATATGGCGCTGAGTATGTGGGCCCAAGAACACGGTGGAAAATATCCAAAGGCTAGTGAATCAGGCGAGTTTCTAAAACTTGTTGACCGGTGCAACCGTTCCTTAAATGCAAGTGCCGTTCTCAAAGAATAAAATGTGGGCAGGCCAGCGTCTTGCATGGCCTGCCCTGCCGTTTCAGCAGCTCTGAAAAAAAACCACGCGGCTGCCGGGGTTTACCCACTCACCGGCTAACGAGGACGCATTTGCGGAGATGATCAAAAGCAGGGTGCGTCCGCCCTATTCTATCCCATAAGCTCTGCCAGACAGGCTGGCATCACGTCTTCGCCCTCGCGGCCGATTGCCGCCAGTGCCATCGCCAGCGCCACCATGCCGTCGATCCTGCCGCTTGACTTGTTCTTTGCCAGTTTCCGGTTGCCCGCAGGGTCCATTTCAACAACGGCATTCGAGGCACAGAACGTCAGCAAGGGATTGCCGGCATGGCGCAGACGCGCCTCGGCCACCAGACGCTCCATCTTGTCCAGTGCTGGGGCCATGTCGCGGAAACCCTGCCCGAAGGGTTCCAGCGGCGTTTCTGCGCCCATGCGGTCCAGCTCGCGCTTGAGGTCGGCCACCCGCCAGCGGTCATAGGCGATGCGCTGCACGTCGAAGGTTTCGCAGGCTTCGGCTATCGCTTCGGCCACATAGCCGGGGTCAACAACAGATCCCGGAATGAGCGTCAGAAAGCCTTGCTTGGCCCAGACATCATAAGGCACCCGGTCCAGCTCCGATTTGTCGCGTATGCCGTTTTCGGGCAGGAAAAAGCGCGGCACCACGTCGATCCCGCCGTGATCGTCGGGAAACACCAGTACAAAGGCGGTCAAATCGCGCGACTGCGACAGATCGAGGCCACCCCAGCACTCGCGGCCTGCCAATGCCTCATAGTCCACTGCACCGCCGTTGGCGTCCCATTCGGCCCTTGCCAAAAACCTCACGTGGGCATCCACACGCTGGTTCAGGATCAGGTTGCGGAAACCCTGTTCTGCGGCTGGCATCCGCTTAGCCTGGGCCGCTTGCCGCCGCACATCGTCGAGGGATCGAAAGTCGCCCAGGGCCGGGTTTGCCTTGAGCCATGTCGCTTCGTCCCATGGATCATCGTCCATATCCGCGCCGTAGAAGGTCAGGTGAAAGCTGGGGTCTGTCACCTCGCCGGTGTTCACCTTTTTGCCATAGTCGATCAGCTCAGACATGACGGCATGATCACTTGCGGCTTGGGTGCTGATCACACACAACAGCGGATTGTCCCGCGCGCCCATGGCGGTGTCCAAGGCTTCGTACAGGTCGCGCTTGGGTGCCGTGCCAAGCTCGTCATAGATCGTGAAGCTGGGGGAAAGCCCCTGCTTTGTGCTGGCATCCGCAGACAGGGCCGCAAAGATCGACCCTTTGCCCTGGCCTGCCAAAACCTCAATCCGTTTGCTGAATTTGACGACGTTGCAGCGCGCGTCCAGTTCCGGGTGTTCATCAAGGATCGCGACCATTTCCGCAAAGGTTTTGCCGGACTGAGTTTTGTCATTTGCAGCGGCATAGACTTCCCCGCGGTTCTCCGCCTCTGGCCCCAGAAGGTGGCAAAGACCAAGCCCTGCGACCAGCTGCGTCTTGCCATTCTTGCGCGCCATGGAAAGCACCGCCGTGCGCACCGGACGCCGCCCTGTGTCGTCCTCGGTGTAGATCGCTTCGAGAAAGTCACGTTGCCAACCCCGGATGCGCAACTTGGTTCCTGCAAGCGACCCCTGCGTGATGGGCAGGTCTTCGAGGAAGGCCACCACCCGATCCACGCGGGACAGGCCGGGTTCATCCCACGGAAGGACGCTGCGAAGGGCCGAAACCTCGTGCTGGGCAAAGCCAAACGCGCCTTGTTCGGTGTTGTCCACCGCCAGTTTCGGTTTAGCGCCTTTTCCTCTTTGTCCCATTTTTTCAAAACCTTATTAAATATACGCAACTGGAAGAGGGCGGTCCCAGCCATCAGGGTTTCCCGTGATTTGAGGCACCCCCACCCCACCAACCATCGACCGGGTCAACCGGATTGCCATGCACGTCACAGCCCTTGAAACGGCGTCCTGTCGCGTTCACATGGCCACGGTCCACGTTCGCCGTCTTCTCGTTGTGGCACGGCTCACACAGAGACATGAGGCCATCCAGATCAGGGAACGGTTCACCGCCCTGCCGGATAGCTTTCATGTGGTCGACCGTGTTCGCTTCGGTCGTGTCGCCGCGCAGTTCGCAGATCACACAGACAGGCGATGCGGCAAGCTTGGCAAGGCGCAGGCGTTGCCATTGGCTGGTGCAGTAGGGCCATGCTGCCATCAGCCAACCCTCCCGGCCAGCTGGGCCAGCTCATAGGCAATATCGCTCTTTTCCTCGTGGAAGCGATGAGGATCGCGGTGGTCAGGACGCAGCCACTGTACCCGCTGGGCAAGGTCTGCCAGCACATCGGAAGGGTGCGGGGTGCGCGGTTGTTGCGGGTCACTGCGCTGCATGGCGGGCTGCCTCCCAGTCTACGAGCGCGGCGAAGTAGCGCCGTGCCTGATCGGTTGCAGCAGGCGTTTTCGGTGGCCTGGTTGTCGGAAGCCAGAAGAATAGCGCGCCCGTCTTCTCAGCACTTTGGACCAACGGAAGCTCGATCAGCTTCGGGAAGCCTTCAAGGCGCAGCCACTCGCCCCATTCGTTGAGCCAGTCCCATTTGTCCTTCGGGATTGCTCGTGGTCCGTCTGTAGCATTTCCAGCGAATCGAGTTTCCATGTGCTGATCGAGCGCAGCAGGTCGCTTCGTTGGCGGTTCTCGCCTCCTTTGTTCTAAAGATTGTTCTTCCTTATAATGCGAGGGGGCGATTTCTCCCCCCTTTGCCTGTAAATCGCCCCCCCTTTTTTCCGCTTGCGCGGGGTCATCTGCCCCCCCTTTACTGGCCCGAAAAGCGATGATTTTGCCGGGTGTCAGCAACCGCATTTGGGGTGCTTTTCCGCGCCCGCCGTCACCAATGCACATCAACCATCCGGCGTTCCGAAGCTCGCGCAGGACTCTCTTGATCGTGTCTCGATGTGCCTTGAGATAGTCGGAAAGAGTTTCCTGGGATGGGTTGATTTGGCCGGTCTCCCCATTTGCAAACTGCACTGCAATCGCGGTCGCGACATTCTTCGCGGTCGGGGTCAGTCCTTCGGCCTGCATGACAGCCTTGAGCCATTCGAAGCGGTTCGGCGTGGCGCTATGCATGATGCACCGCCAGACTTGCGCTTGGTGCGCAGATCGAGGTAAGGTGCGTGCAAAGCTGATGTGCTTTTCCGAAGACAATAGCCCCGGTTGCGCCCGCCAGCGCACCGGGGTTTTCTTTTGGAAACTGCGCTGACAAAAGGTTCGTCAGGGACGGATATTCGCCAATTATTTCAATGTTGAGAATGACTCGGTTCGCCAGTTCAACCGATTGAATTCCATCGCAGACATTTTGTCTGCCGGGCCTACCACACCTGCCTTTTTCACACCTGCCTTTTACAGCTTCACGAATCGGGTGCATCCCGCAGCGCCGCCGATAACGCGTTTTGCCCGGAACCGCGGCGACAGGTCAAAATTGTGCCACGTTCCGCCGTTATTGCCCACCGGGTAACGATTAGCAGACGGTTTTCATGAAATTCGGACTTGTCGCAGGTTTTGGTGGGCTTGGCATTCTGGTTGCAATGGCGATCAGCAGTCTCGGCTTGTTCGCATCCGGGTCCGGCGATTTCATTTTCCCTGCCTCGGACGGCAAAGGCGCGTTGAGCTATCGCTGCGCTGACACGGCAACCACCAAGATATCGGAAAAAAGCGCCCGTGTCGCCCATGCGCTCTTTGAGCCTGCTCTGCAGGAGACCGCCCGCATACAGGCCAAGGCCATTGTTATCGCCATGACGTCAAATAGCGTTTCCGCAGAAGTGATTACCGAGTTGCAGGCCCTCATCGCCGAAGCCGATGCGCGGCGGAAAAAGCTACACCGAGAGATACAACAAAAATTCGGCTGCGTTTACAGGGGCAGCACCTGAATGTTTTCAGGCTCAGGTGCCGTTAAACCGACCGCGCCGCACTCACATGCCAGTTCACGGTCATCTCGGCCACGCTGTCACCGCTCTCATCGCGAATATCCACCGTCACGTCAAAGGCCGCCTTGCCCTCCGACCTGATCCGTTCCAGCAGGTCTGCACCGGGGGCGGAAGTCTTTGCATGGGCGGTCAGTGTGCCTTTGGCGACTTTGACAAAGGCGATCTGTGCGGTGGCGGCGACCGGGCGCATATCCAGGATCACCGGTGCCAGCGCCCCGGCCATGGCGGCCCCCGATGCAGCCTCGCCCAGGGTGAACATCGCACCGGCATGCATGGAATCGATGTGGTTCGACACCTCGTTGCGCTGGTCAAGCCGCGCGCTGGCCGTGCCGTCACCGAGTTCGATCAAGGTGACACCGGTGTGGGTGGCGAAAGGCACGGCGGTATCGAGATGTGATTTGATCATGTCATAGGGGGTCATGGCGGGCTCCATTCTGTCTGGCGTCAGACTGACCTGCGCCGCGCGCCGGATCAACTGTTCCGCCGGGTCAGCCACATCACCGCGCGATCGCAATATCCGCAGCCAATGCGCGCCGCGACTCCCGCGTCACGGAACCATGGGGCTGGTCAACGTGCCCATGCGGGTTCTCCTTGATGGCATGACAGCGGTGCCCCTGCCCCGCGCCATCGGCGGCGCGGGGCGTCGTCTCGCTCGCTGACCTGTTGCACAAGTGGGGTCAGCGGCCCTCAAGCGCCTCGATGCGACGCGCCAGGGAGGCGATCAGGGCTTCCTGCGCGCGGGCTTCGCGCTGCTGGCGGGCAATCGTGCTGTCCTGCTCTGCCGCGCGTTTTTCCTGCTCCAGCGTATACAGCGTCAACTCCTCCACTTTCTTCAGCAGGGTCATCTGCATTGCTGTCATATCGACGCCATTGGCCCTGATCTCGGCCTCTGACGGCACCTCCGGCAGATGGCTGTTCGCGTCGATGAAGGCGCGGACCTCGGCCAGGGGGCGCAGGGCGTAATCCTTGGCAAAGACATAATCTGGCACGTTCATATCGGTGTTGTTCACCACCAGCGTGCCGGTCACCACCACCTCGTCCGGGCGGCCATTACGGCCCAGGCGCAGCAGGTTGTTGTTGGCAAGGTTGTCGATCTTGAGCGGCGTGTTGCCCCCCGCGATGCCGACGTTCAACCGGCCGGAATCTTCCTGGTTGCGGAATTCCCAGGTGGTCGGCACCACGCCGTTCTGGCGCAGCCGGAAGGCCGAATCCGAGCCTGCGCCCTGTGCGTCGAACAGGGCGAATGAATCGGTGTCAGCCGCCGTGGTCACGATGTGCAGCTTTTCCTCTGGTCCGTTGGTGCCCAGGCCGATGTTGCCGTTATCCACGATCCGCAAGGAGGCGAAGGGCGCGTCGGCCTCGATGGTAAAGGCGGCAGCGCTGCGAAGGATGGAGAATTCGTTGTGGTTGCCCTGCATCCGCCAGGTCGACGCCGGGTTTCCGGTCGAGGTGGATTGCTCCAGCCGGATGGAGGGAAAGCTGGGACCGACAACATGCAGTTCCGCCGCCGGCAACATGGTGCCCAGCCCCAGCCTGCCCGAGCTTGCAAGGAAGAAGGCGTTCTCGGGTGCGCCGCCGGCGATGGTGAAGGGGGTGGTGCCCTCTGTCGTATCCTCCACCGCGAATTTCTCCAGCCCTCCGCTATCGTTGTCATTGATCCTCAGCACCCAATCGCGGTCGGGATGGGTGTCCGCTGAAGTGTCGTTGAACTGGATGGTGTGCTGGGTATATTGAAACCGCAGCGTCACATCGCTTGGAAATACCTCTGCCGAGGTGCAGGTATTGCCAAGGCACAGGCTGCCGTCGATGACACTGTCGTCCTCCACGTAGAGACTGCCGAGCGCCGGGTTTGTGGCGTCTTTGACCGTCAGGTCACCTTCGATGATCGTATCCTCGGGGATGACCGTCTGTGCCGCGAGCGGCGCAGCGGCGACGGCCAGAATACAGGCCAGGGGGTGAAGTAACTTGAGATGTGATTGCATGAACTTGCTCCCGCCGGTCGAAAATTGACCAGCCAAATGATTGGATGAAATTCTCCCTCCCGGTGCCGGGAAGATGACAAAGGCTAATCCGGGCCCTTACCGCCTGTCAAAAATTCAGCGTTTTTCCAGCACTGTTTCGACCATAGCGCGAAGTTTCGCGATTTCGGCGCGCTGTGAGTTGATTTCGACGCGCTGTGCGCTGATTTCGCGGTCCTGAGCGATGGTGTGCAGGGTCAGTTCCTCGATCTTTTCAAGCTGGGCCATCTGCATCTGCGTCATGTCGAGACCGGTTTCGGCCACCACCGCAGCAGAAGGCACGCCCGGCAGGTGCCCGTTGGCGGCGATGAAGCGGTCCACCTCGGCCAGCGGTTTCAGATCGTAGCCTTCGGCAAAGACGTAGTCCGGCACGTTCATCTGGCTGTTGTTCACCACCAGCTTGCCGGTGACGATCACCTCATCCGGTTTGCCGTTGCGGCCCAGTTTGAGCAGGTTGTTATTGGCGGCATTGTCGATCTTGAGCGGGGTGTTGCCGCCCGCGATGCCGACATTCAACCGGCCGGAATCCTCCTGATTGCGGAATTCCCAGGTGGTCGGCGTCACCCCGTTCTGCTTGAGGCGGAAGGCCGCGTCAGAGCCGCTGCCCGTCGCTTCGAACAAGGCGAAAGCGTCGCTGTCCGCTGCGTTGCTCCGGATGTGGAGAAGCTCGTCCGGGTCGCGGGTGCCGATCCCGACGGAACCGTCGGATTCGACAAAGAGCGCGCCCTCAGGCGCGTCGGCGCTCACCTCGAAAGGAATCCGGAAAGTCTCCAGGTCGACAAGGTAGAAACCAAGTTGGTTCGCGCGCAGATCCCAAGCGTGTAAGGACCCACCGGTTTGTTCGAACCGGATCCCGGGTTCGGTGGTGTCGGTGATATGGACTTCCTGCACCGGTATGGCCGTCCCCAGCCCCAGTCTGCCGCTGGATGTCACCCGGAGCGCGTTGGTGGGGGCGTCGGCATCGACGCGGAAGGGGACCGTGCCATTGGTCGCGTCCACGACGGAGAAATACTCTTCGCCACCGTCGTAGGTATCGTTGATCGAGATTCTCCAGTCGTTGTTTGGCAGACCGGCGATGGTTGAATCGTCGTCGAAATGCATGCGCACATTGTTGCCCTTCAGCCGCAACTCGTCACCGGCGTTGAGTTCCTCGTCAGCGCAGCCGGGACCGACGCAAAGGAAGTTCCTGATCGTTGGATCGTCGGTCGACAGCAATTCGGCATTGGCAGCCACGGGTCCCAGCAGGTTCAGCGCAGCGGAAAAGAAGATGGAGGATTTGAAGGTTTTCAAGATAATGCTCCCGGCAATAATCGGGGACCCAAAAATAAGACGTCTGAAACGTTGCAATAATAATATCCGCCGTCCCCGGTGACGGATGCCGGCAAAGTATTGTGAAGCCCGGTGCCCTGTCAAATCTGCCCTTGTCCGGCGCGTCTGACAGGGCGCGCCCGGTTCAGTGGTCGGCGATCAATGTCGCGACCATGCCTTCCAGTTGCGCGATGCGGTCGCGCTGTTCGGCGTTTGCCTTGCCCAGGTCGATGACATGCAGCGTCAGTTCCTCGATCTTTTCAAGCTGGGCCAGCTGCATCTGCGTCATGTCGAGCCCGGTTTCGGCCACCTCCGTGGCGGAAGGCACGCCCGGCAGGTGCCCGTTGTCGGCGATAAAGGCGTCAATCTCGGCCAGGGTGGGCAGCTCATACCCCGGCTCAAAAACATAGTCCGGCACGTTCATGTCGGTGTTGTTGACCACCAATGTGCCGGTCACCACCACCTCATCCGGTTTGCCGTTGCGGCCCAGGCGCAGCAGGTTGTTGTCGGCAAGGTTGTCGATCTTGAGCGGCGTGTTGCCTCCCGCGATGCCGACGTTCAACCGGCCTGAATCTTCCTGGTTGCGGAATTCCCAGGTGGTGGGGGTCACCCCATTCTGGCGCAGCAGGAACGCGGCATCGGACCCGGCACCCGCCGCGTCGAACAAGGCAAAGGCATCGGTGTCTTCCGCCAGGGTCACGATGTGCAGTTTCTCCTCCGGTGCATTGGTGCCCAGCCCGACATTGCCGAGCGGAGAGACATAAAAGCTGTTCTCGGGCGCGCCGGACCGGATGCGAACCGGGCGCTGGTTGGTGTTACTAACTTCCCTCAGGGCAAGTTCAAAAGAGCTCGCCTCGATCTTCCAGTCGCTTGGCGTGAACCCGCCCGATCCGTTGCTGGTCAGCCGGATGGAGGGGACGTTGTCAGCCGTGCTGACATGCAGGTTTGCCTGGGGAATACGTGTGCCGATGCCGATCCCCGCTTCCGGAATGGCCGCCGTCCCCACGTTTGACACGGCCAGCGTGTTGTTGGGCGCATCGCCCCAGATCCGGAAAGGCGCGGAATTCGCATCGACATTGCGGATGACAAAGAATTCCTGACCCCCCGCGTTGGTGTCATTGGCCTTGATCTCCCAATCGGTGGTGGGAAAGCCTGCGCCAGTGCTGGTGTCTTCCAGAAGGATGCTGATCATGGCCTGCTTGATCTTCAGGACTTTGCCGTCGAAAACCTCGCCGCTTGCGCAGCCGCCGCCGATGCAGGCGAAACCGTCCACCACCAGATCATCGAGGATCAATTCCTCGCCCGTGGCCGGTCCGGCCAGAGAGATCGTCGAAATGGTCGCCAGCAAAGCTGCGCTAAAGTGAAAATTGGTCATGGTTCAATTGTCCCTCAGTTGGAAATTTCAGGTGCGCTATCGGCGCTTTGGTCCGGGGCGTGCCTTGAATAATCCTGTTGGCCCGGATGAGATGATTTTCTGCTGCACAAAATAATGCAGCCTTTGCCAGCGGTTGACGTCCGGTGGAGCGGGTTGGCAGGCGGTCCCGCGATGCGCGGCGGCCTGCGGCCTTGATTTCGCGCTGGGGGAAAGAGCTTGAACCTGACCTTCCCTGCTCTTGCATGTTCAATCCGACGCCCCCCTTTCGGGTCAGCCCCCTCGCCCGTCCTGCGGGCGCCAATTGCCGTGAACGGAAAAAGGCCCGCCTCCAATTGTGGCGGGCCTTTCCAGGGTCAGTATCTGACGCTTTATTGATCCGCAAGCGACTGGACCACAGCCTCAAGCCGGGCAATGCGGTCTTGCTGTGACGTCAGCGCGGATTCCTGCGCTTCGATGGTCTTTTGCTGCGCAATGGAATGAAGGGTCAGCTCTTCGATCTTTTCAAGCTGCGCCATCTGCATTTCGGTCATGTTGAGCGCACCGTCGCTTGCGACCTTCCTGGCCGAAGGCACGCCGGGCAGATGACCGTTCTGATTGATGAAGGCCTCGATCTCGTGCAGGCTGGGCAGGGCATAATCCGGCTCGAACACGTAATCGGGCACGTTCATGGTGATGTTGTTCACCAGCAATTGGCCGGTCACGACAACCGCGCTGGAATTCGCATTCGTCCCCAGTTTGAGCAGATTGTTGTCCGCGCCATTGTTGATCTTCAACGGGGTGTTGCCACCCACCAGTCCCACGTTCAGGTTCCCGGAGTCTTCCTGATTGCGGAACTCCCAGCTTGACGCAACAGCGCCGGATTGCTCGATCACAAAGGAAGCATCTGCGGCATCTGACTGGATCAGCACCGTTGCCTCTGTCGAACCGACGCGCTTGACGTGCAGAGGGGCATCTGCGGTAAGCGTGCCGATCCCGATATCGTTATCTGTGTCAATGGTCAGTGAATTTGATGCGGCACCCGGGCGCACGCGGAATGGCAATGTCGATCCGTTCGAGGCATCCCGAATGAAGAAGCTGGTTTCATTGCCCGCCAGGTCCCAGATCTGCGCAGCAAAACCGGATGACGTATCCTGTTGTAGCCGCAATGTCGGTGTGTCGCCCCGGACGGCATGGATCTCTGTGACCGGGTTCTGCGTTCCGATGCCGATGTCGCCATCACTTTCGACAACCAGCGCATCTGCCCTTGCACCGGCCTCGACCCGGAAGGGTGTGCGGTTGGCGGTACGGTCTACGAAAGCCAGATAGCTGGCACCGCCATTGGTTGAGTCGTTCGCCTGGATCGCCCAGTCGTTCGACGGAAAGCTGCCCGAGGTCGATGTGTCATCGAAATGGATCCGCAGATTGTTTTCCTGCAGGCGGATGGTGTCAGAACCGAAGCTGGGGCTGGCAGGGCAATCAAAGCCGACGCAAAGGCTGCCGTCGACCACGAGATCCTGAGCGGTTGCTGGAATGGCCGTCAGTCCGGCAAGGCTGGTTGCCGCGAAAAACGCCGCGCGCTGTGTGAGTGTTGTCTTTTTCATGATGTTCCCTGACTTCATCGCATCAATAGGTTGTTTAAAAAACTCAGCAAAAATGGCTGAGGTCACAGATTCGTTGTTATTGCCACAATGTACCCGGTTTTGACACATTTTCAAAATTTTACGTTAAACGCCTGAATCTGTTATCTTATTGAATGTCAAAAGGAATCTGCGCCGGTCAGCACGGAATGATCAGCCGGAGAAATCCGGCCGAAAATATTCAACGCCTGGTTGTTTTGATTCAATCCAGAAGTGTTTCCAGCCGGGCGATCCTGTCTTCCAGTTCCGCCATCCGCGCCAGTTTGGCCTCCTGCTCCAGCGTATACAGCGTCAGTTCCTCGACTTTTTTCAGCAGCGCCATCTGCATCGCGGTCATGTTCACGCCATCGGCCTTGATCTCGGCCTCTGACGGCACATCCGGCAGGTGGGAATGCGCGTCGATGAACGCCTGGACCTCGGCCAGCGGGCGCAGGGCATAGCCGTCACTGAACACGTAATCCGGCACATTCAGCTGCGTGTTGTTCACCACCAGCTTGCCGGTGATATGCACCTCGTCCGGGCGGCCGTTGCGGCCCAGCAGCATCAGGTTGTTATTGGCGGCATTGTCGATCTTGAACGGCGTGTTCCCCCCGGCCAGCCCGACATTCAACCGGCCTGAATCCTGCTGGTTGCGGAATTCCCAGATGGTGGGGGTCGCCCCGTTCTGCTTGAGGCGAAATGCGGAATCGGAGCCGCTACCCGCCGCTTCGAACAGCGCGAAGGCGTCCGTATTGGAGCCATTGGAACGGATGTGAAGCAGCTCCTGAGGCAAGCTGGTGCCGAGGCCGACAAAACCGCTTTCGTCGATATGGAACGAAAAGGTGGGGGCATTGCGGTCAATCTGAAACGGTATCGTGGCGGCGGTGATGTCATTGATGGAGAATATGGTCTGGCCTTTGACCTCCCAGGTCTGGGCTGGCAAAAATCCACCGCTGCCGATCTGTTGCAACCGCAGGCCGGGGCCAAAAAGCCCGGCCGCGTGCAGCATGGATTGAGGCAGCATGGTGCCAAAGCCGACCTGACCTGTATCGGCAACCCAAAGCGCATTGTCCGGCGCACCGCCCGCTACGGTAAAGGGCACGGTGCCCGCATCAATATCTTCGATGGAAAAGCGGTCAATGCCGCCCGCGCTGGTCAGCGCGCTGTCATTGACCATCAGGCGCCAGTCGCGGGACGGATACCCTGAAATCCAGGGCTGATCATCAAAATAGATGGAGGTTTCCGTGGCCTTGAGTTTCATCACGCTCTCAGCCGAAAAACTTTCGGCAAAGAGGCACCGCCAGCCGACACAGAGATTGCCGTTCAGAACAGTATCGTCATCCACCCACAGATCGGGTCGCGACACATCGTAGTCAGAAATATTGACACCTTCGTAAAACACATCCTCTGCCCCTGCCGGAAGCGCGGCAAGCGCGGATATCAGAAACAACGTATATTGCGACATGCGGTGAATGATCATGGGCAGGCTCCCGTTCACGGGCACCACCCCGGGTCAGGGGGCTGGCGCTAAATGGATTTTGTAAAAATTCCGCCATCCCAGAGGGCGGATGCATCTGTCTAACGATGCATCTATCTAACACCGTGAAATCGGGACCTGTCAAATTTCCATGCAAGGCCTGTTGCGCCCCATGGGTGCCAGTGCCGCTTCGGCGGGCGCGAAGTCTCTGCCCGCCTGCTACCGCGCGATCACGATATCCGCGCGCAATCCACCCAGCCGCGTCGATTCCCCCAGCCGCAGCACGCCGCCATGGGCGCGGGCGATATCCGTGGCAATCGCCAGACCCAGCCCCACGCCGCTGCCCTTGTCCTGATTGCGCGCGGGGTCAAGGCGGCTGAAGGGTTTGACCGCTTCCACCCGCTGCGCTTCGGGAATGCCCGGGCCGTCGTCCTCCACCCGGATGCGCAGGGTCTTGTCGCTGAGCATAACGGAAACCTCGGCGCGCGCGCCATAGCGCACCGCGTTGGAGACAAGGTTGTCCACCGCGCGCCGGATCGCGATGCGCCGCAGCTTGACGGTGCCGGTGCCCTCCCCCTCGGGCGGCAACAGGGTCACGTCCCGCCCTGCCCGCCTGGCCTCTTCCACCACCTCGGCCATCAGGGCATGGGGGTCCACCCGCTCCGGCTCGCCCTCTGCCGCGCCCTTGGCGAAGTTCAGGAATTCGTCCAGCATCCGCTGCATGTCCTCCACATCCTGCAAAAGTGCCGCGGCTTCCTCGTCCTCCAGCATCGACAGGCTCAACCGCATCCGGGTGAGTGGCGTGCGCAGATCGTGGCTGACCCCGGACAGCATCAGCGTGCGCTGTTCCATCTGCCGTTCAATCCGCGCGCGCATGTCGAGAAACGCATTGCCCGCCGCGCGGATCTCGACCGCGCCCGAGGGGCTGTAGGGTTCATGGCGTCCCCGGCCAAAGGCTTCTGACGCCCGGGCCAGCCGTTTGATCGGGCGCAGCTGATTGCGCAGGTAGATCGAGGCGATCAGGCTGAGGACCACACCGAAAAACACCGTGTAGACAAACAATTGATGCGGATTTGCCGCCGAGATGCGCCGCCGGTCGAAACGCAGCTTCAACGGCCCCTTGCCGGTCTCAAGGTAAAGATCGACCAGCCCGCCATCGCTCAGATCGACGGCCCGGTATTCCGGCAGCCGCGCGGCCAGACGCCGCGCCAGCACCCGGCCCGAATAATCGTACCACAGATAGCTGTTGGTGCCGGGCATATCCGCCGCCGGCACCGGCGTCACCGCGATATCAAGTCGGCCAAGGCGCTGCCGGACCGCAGCGGGCACATCGGCACGGTCCGGGGTTTCCGCCACAACGTCCAGCACCTGCGCCAGTTCGCGCAGGACCGTATCGGTCATCTGGGTGGTGACACCTTCGAAATGCCTCTGGGCAAAAATCACCACCACCACAAGCTGCAACAACACCACCGGCAACAGCAGGATCAGCGCAGCGCGCCCATAGATGCCACGCGGCACATAGCGTTTGAGCCAGACAAAGAACATGGCTAGACCTTAGCCAGCGCCCGACCGGCGCGAAAGCCGAAATGAAAGGTCCCGCCGATGCTGCCACCCGATGATTTCAATCCGCCCGTCGGCGTGGCAGAGGAGCTGGAGCCGGGGCTGCGGCGCATTGTGGCCCCCAACCCCTCGCCGATGACCTATCGCGGCACCAATACCTATCTTCTGGGCGGGCAGGACATCGCGGTGATCGACCCCGGCCCCGCCAGCCCGGCGCATCTGGAGGCGATCCTGGCCGCCCTCACCCCCGGTCAGCAGATCAGCCATATCCTGGTGACCCACAGCCACCTGGACCATTCCCCCCTCGCCCGCCCCCTGGCGGAACGGACCGGCGCGCCGGTGCTGGCTTTTGGCGGGCCGATGGCGGGCCGCTCCGCGATCATGGCGCGGCTGGCCCGAAGCGGCCCGATGGGCGGCGGCGAAGGGATCGACCACGATTTCGCGCCCGACATCACCCTTGCGGATGGCGAACACGTCACCGGCGCGGGTTGGAGGCTGGAGGTGCTGCACACGCCAGGTCACCTGGGCAATCATGTCAGCCTCGGCTGGGGTGATGCCTGTTTCACCGCCGATCACGTGATGGGCTGGGCCACGTCGCTGGTGTCGCCCCCCGATGGCGACCTGACCGATTTCATGGCCTCCTGCGCGCGGTTGCAGGCGCGGGACTGGCGGGTGTTCTACCCCGGTCACGGTGCCGCCGTGGAGAGCCCGAATGCGCGGCTGGACTGGCTGGTCAGCCACCGGCTGTCCCGCGAGACGGCCATCGTGCAGGCCCTGAGGGACGGCCCCGCCGATGCCGCAACCCTCGCCGCGCGCATCTATGCCGACACCCCCGCCGCCCTGCTGCCCGCCGCCACCCGCAACGTGCTGGCGCATCTTGTTGATCTCACTCAGAAATCAATGGTGGCACCGCAGGATGATCTGCAGGCCGACGCCCGTTTTCGCCTGCTCTGACCGGGGAGAGGAAAAATCACATTTTTGCGCCTTTCCCCTCTGGACGCGGAAAAATGCCACTGCTATATGCCCGGGACCGTTCCGGCGTAGCTCAGCGGTAGAGCAGTTGACTGTTAATCAATTGGTCGTAGGTTCGATCCCTACCGCCGGAGCCATAATGAACCCTTTAAGATGCTGTTCTTAAAGGGTTTTTTTGCGACTTGCGCTTTCATCTGTTGCGGGATCGGCAAAAATCCCGCAACATTACGAAGAAATCTATTACGAGAAAACGATGAAATACGTTCCTCCTTCGGCCCGAGAAACAGCCTTTAACTGTCCGCATTGTGGAGCACTTGCGAAGCAATTTTGGTTTGATGTGTTCGCGCGGGCAAAAGACGATGAGCGTCCGCTGCCTATGTTGGTCGGCAGCGGCGGTGCCAAAGAATTTGACTTGGAAAAATTCGAGGACGAAGAAACGCGTAAAACACTAGCCGCTTGGGCCGATAGAATGGGCAAGGGGCTCCCGTTCTTAGAAAGTCTTGAGAATAGCAAATACGTCCGGTTCGACTTGCACAATCTACACCTTTCGGAATGTTACAACTGTAAGGAAATAGCGGTCTGGCAATATGATAAGTTGTCCTATCCCACAACCGGAACGGCACCAGAACCAAATCCAGACCTTCCAGCCGACCTCAAGCGGGACTATGACGAAGCGAGCGCAATTCTAGACATATCGCCGAGGGGCGCAGCAGCGCTGATTCGACTGGTGATCCAAAAACTGTGCAGACACCTTGGCCAACCCGGCGAGAACATCAACGCTGATATTAAAGCCTTGGTTGCTGGCGGACTCGACCCGCGCGTACAAAAGGCGCTCGACGCGGTGCGGGTGATCGGCAACCATGCGGTCCACCCCGGACAGATCGACCTTCGTGACGATCGCGCTACTGCCGAGAGTCTTTTCCGCCTGCTAAACCTCGTAGTTGAAAAAATGGTTTCTGAGCCAAAGCACGTTGAAGAGGTTTATACGCGTTTGCCTGAAGCTGCCATTAGGGCCATCGAAAAACGAGATGGCGCTAAGAAAGCCGACTGAATTTGTCAAGATTCCCGCAACAAATCCCGCAACATAATTCTTGGAGCTACCGCTTATGATATTGATTTTAAACAATATTTGTTTTGTCGGGACACCTACCGCCGGAGCCATAAAAAGCCCTTTAGTCACAACGACTTGAGGGCTTTTTTGGTTTTTGGGCTGGCATGTTTTTACCCTCGGGACATAATTTGGTGACCCACCCCCCTCAGGCCTCCAGTTCCGCATCCCAGTAGAGGAAATCCATCCAGCTCTCATGCAAATGACCGGGGGGGAATTTGCGGCCCATGTTGCGCAGTTCCTCTGCGCCGGGCTGGCGCGGGGGTTTGCGCAGGGACAGGCCGGTCTGGTGCAGGGCCTTTGCCCCCTTGCGCAGGTTGCAGGGCGAACAGGCCGCCACCACGTTCTGCCAGGACGTCACCCCGCCACTGGCGCGCGGCACCACATGGTCGAATGTCAGATCGCCCCGCGCGCCGCAATACTGGCAGCGGAATTCATCCCGCAGAAATAAATTAAAGCGCGTGAAGGCCACGCGCTTTTGAGGTTTTACATAGTCTTTCAGAACGACAACCGAGGGTATCCTGATCTCGGTCGAGGGGCTTCGGACCACTTCATCGTATTCGGCAACGATATCGACCCGGTCCAGCCACTTCGCCTTGATCGCCTCCTGCCAGGGCCAAAGCGACAGCGGATAGTAACTGAGCGGTCGGTAATCGGCATTCAATACCAGCGCGGGCCTGTGCTTCAGCCCCGCCGGCTGCCTGGTAAATTCGGTCCTGAAATCGCCGTCCATGTCCGGTATCGTCCCCTGCCCGTTTTAACTGACTATATCTCGTGGTCTAGCTCTGGCAAGCCCAAGCGTGGCACAAGATGTCGCGGACAGGAGTAGACCGGAAAGGTGACAGTTTTATAACCGTTTCAAAGCCCAAGCTTGTCGCGCATGAAGGCCAGCGCCACGCTCAGCCCGTCAGGCGCAATGCCATGGCCGGTGCCCTTCATCACATGGGCATAAACGTCCTGCCAGCCCGCCTCCTGCAGCGCCTCGGCGGCCTGCGGCAGGGATTGCGGCGGCACCACATCATCGGCGTCGCCATGCACCAGCAGCACCGGCGGGCGCACCACGACCTCGTCCTTCAGCGCCTCGGGCGACAGCAACCGACCCGAGAAGGCCACGATCCCGGCCACTTCATCCTCGCGGCGCGGTGCCACATGCAGCGCCATCATGGTCCCCTGGGAAAAGCCGAAGAGCACGACCTGCTCGGGCAGTACGTCCTCATCCACCATCAGCGCGTCGAGGAAGGCGTTCAGATCGGCCACCGCCTGCATCATCCCGCGCTCTGATTCTTCCTCGGAGGAGCCGTCGATCCAGGGGATCGGAAACCATTGGTAGCCATTGGGCATCCCCGCCACCATTTCAGGCGCATCGGGGGCCACAAAAAGCGTGTCCGGCAGATGTTCGCCCAGCGGGTCCGCCAGCCCCAGCAGATCGGCCCCATTCGCCCCATAGCCATGCAGGAAGACAACAATCGACCGCGTGTCCCCCGATTTCGGCGCGCGGCGCTCTGCGTTCAATACCCGTGTCATCCCAACCCTTCCCTGTTCTTCAGCACCCGGTAGTAGGCAAATAGCGCGCGGGCCGCAACCGACCGCCAGGGCGACCAATTCTGCGCCATCGCGGCCAATTGGTCTGCGGTCGGGCGCTGTGGCAGGTCAAACACCACCCGGGCGGCTTCCTGCAGGGCCAGATCACCGGGGGCAAAGCCATCGGCCCGGCCCAACGCGAACATCACATAAATTTGCGCTGTCCAGGGACCGATGCCTTTTTGGGCAATCAGCGCCGCTTCGGCCCCGGCATTTGTCATTTTCCCCAGCGCGTCAAAGTCGATCCCCGCATGGGCCAGGGCGCTGACATAGCGGGCTTTCGGGCGGCTCAGCCCCGCGGCGGTCAGGGCGGGTTCATCCACGGCCCTGATGGCGGCGGCATCGCCCAGCCCCGCCGCCGCAAGCCGCGCACGGATCGCATTGGCCGATGCCACGCTGACCTGTTGGCTGACGATGATCTCCATCAATGCGGCAAACCCCGGTGGTTTCAGCCGCAGGGGCAAGGGCCCGGTGGCTGCCAGCACCGGGGCAAAGCGCGGCTCGCGCGCGGCCAGCCAGGCGGCACCCGTCTGCAGGTCCGCGGCGTTGCGGATGATGCCGCCCGTGTCGCTCACAGGGCCGCAGCCCAGTCCAGCACCGCATCGACATCCGCCAGCACTTCCGCCCCTTCAGGCAGGGCGGGCCGGGCGATCAGGATCACCGGCAGGCCCAGGGCCTTTGCCGCATCCAGCTTGGGGCGACTGGGTCGGCCGCCCAGATTGCGGCAGATCAGCAGATCGACGCCCAGATCGCGGAACAGCGCCGTTTCCTGCGCCGCATCAAAGGGCGGGTCGCCAAAGATCAGGTCGACGAAATCAAAGGGTGGCACCCTGTCATGGTGCGTTGTCTGGCGCAGCAGCAGACGCGCCCCGGGAAATCCGGCGTAATCCGGCAGGCTGGCCCAGCCGGTGGCCGAAAACACCCGCATCCCCGGCCCGATCAGCGGCTGGGCTGCGGCCACATCCGCGACCTCGTGCCAATTGGCCGCCTCCAGCCCCCAGCCGGGGCGCGTCAGCCCGACAAAGGGCAGACCGGCGCGCCCGGCGGCCGCACGTCCGGCGCGGCTCATTTGCCCGTCAAATCCGTGGCTTGCGTCGATCACGGCGTCAAAACCGGCCATTTCCCCGGCCAATCGCCCCACATCGTCAAAACCGGTCAACCGGCAGGGCACCGGCATCGGATCGGGGCCGCGCGGCGGCTCTGACACCAGCGCCTTCACCTCGACGCCCCGCGCCTGCAAGGCCTCGGCGATGCGGCGGGCCTCGGCACTGCCCGCAAGAAGGAGGATTCTGCACGTCATCCGCCGACATTAGCCAGAGACCCTGCCGTGGCAAGGGGATCGCGATGAAGCGGTTCCGCCAAAGCCGTTCCGCCAAAGCCGCCCAAAGCCCCGAACCAAACCGCACCTTCAGTGCGGGACACGCGAGAGTTCGCTTGCGGACTTTGCTGCCGTTTGCAACGAAACGTCGAGCCGCGCATTGACGGGCCGTGGTGCGGCGATCCGACAGTCGTTCATGGCACTTTATGGCAACCAAGCACTTCCAAGCTATCCGTGGAACCCGACAGCAGCCAAATCGCCGTGCCAGGGGACGGCCCGGCGATGCGCGGCGGCCTGCGGCCTTGATTCCGCGCGGGGGCTTAGTGGAAGGCCTCCATCCTGACCTTCACTGCGCCAGGCACAAATGGCCGTTTCCTTTTTCCCATGCATTTTGGATCAGTTACCTGTCGCAAAAGTCGGTTTTGCCTGACATCTGACACTTGCCCCCCCGATAGCGCAGGAGTACCCCTAGCCCCAAGCAACGGACGAGAACCCATGATTGATGACAGCCGCGCCAAGCGTAACGTAACCATCCTTGTCCTGGCGCAGGCCCTCTTGGGCGCTCAGATGCCGATGCTCTTCGTGGTGGGCGGGCTTGCCGGGCAATCACTTGCCAGCAACATCTGCTTTGCCACGCTGCCGATCTCGATGATCGTGCTGGGCTCTATGCTTTCGGCCACGCCGGTCTCTGCCATCATGCAACGCTACGGACGGCGCGCGGGATTTTTCCTCGGCACGACGGGTGGTACGCTGGGGGCCATGGTGGGGGCCTACGGCCTTTACGTCGCCTCCTTCCCGATCTTCCTCATCGGTTCGCTACTGACCGGCATTTACATGTCGGCGCAGGGCTTCTACCGCTTTGCCGCTGCCGATACCGCGTCGGACAATTTCCGGCCCAAGGCGATTTCATACGTGATGGCGGGGGGGCTCGTCTCTGCCGTGATCGGGCCGCAGATCGTGAAATGGACCGCGGATGCCTATGTGATCCCCTTCCTCGGCACCTATGTCGCTGCCATCGGGGTCAATGTTCTGGGCAGCCTGCTGTTTCTCTTCATCGACATCCCGAAACCACCCGTACCGACCCAGGATGCGCCGCGCGGGCGCAGCCGGATGGAGCTGATCCGCACGCCGCGTATCGCGGTGGCGGTGATCTGTGCCACCGTCTCCTATGCGCTGATGAACCTGGTGATGACCTCCACGCCGCTCGCCGTTGTCGGCTGCGGGTTGAGCGGGGATCTGTTGGGGGCAAGTGCCACCGCCGGCATGTCCGAGACCGAGCGGCTGAAATCCTTCCTCGACCTCGCGTCGAATGTGGTCACCGGCCATGTGCTGGCGATGTTCGCGCCCTCATTCTTTACCGGCCATCTGATCGCCCGCTTCGGGGTGGAACGGATCATGGGCCTGGGCATCCTGATCCTCGGGGCCGCCGGTGTTGTCGCCCTGCAGGGGGTGGCGCTGGAGAATTTCTATATCGCGCTGATCCTGCTGGGGCTGGGCTGGAACTTTGGCTTCATCGGAGCCACCACGATGCTGGCCGGTGCCCATGCCCCGCACGAGCGCGGCCGGATGCAGGGGCTGAACGACCTGATCGTCTTTGGCGGCGTGACCATGGCCTCGCTGGCCTCGGGCGGGCTGATGAACTGCTCCGGCGGCTCTGCGGTCGAAGGCTGGGCGGCGGTGAACTGGGCGATGATCCCCTTCCTGGTGCTGGCGGGCGGGTCGCTTATGTGGCTCACCATGCGGCGGCGGCCGAGCACGGTCTGAATCGCATGTTCTGGCAACGCAAACCGCTGATCAGCGAGGAGATGCGTGACTGGATCGTCGACAATTTCGACTGGGTCAGCACCAACCGGCCCCAGTGGCACGATCAGGCCCGGCTGGTCCTTCCGACGAAGGATTTCTTCGACGCCCCGCCCGGCGGCGGGCACGAAACCGCGCTGGGCGTGCTGCGCAACATCCAGGACCTCATGGGTCTCGACCTCAGGATCAACCTGCAACCGCTTGAGGTGCTGCCGGACGATCTGCGCCACCAGTACGGCCAGATGTCGGAGGTCGCGGGCACCTACATGAGCGATGGCGAGACCAGGCTCATCACCTACGACCCGACGCTGGTGCGCCGCCCGCTCACCTTCCTCAACACGCTGGCCCACGAGGTCATGCATGCGCGCCTCGAAGAGGTCGCGCATCTTCTGCCGGGTGGCGCGGAGATGCATGAACTGGCCACCGACCTGCACACGATCATCGCCGGATTCGGCGTGATCGAGCTGGAAGGGGCCGAAACCGCAGGCTGGGCCGGTTACATGGGCCAGCCGTCCCGTGCGGTCGCTCTGGCGATGTTCCTGAAGTTCCACGATCTCGGTCCGGCGGACGCGCTGCCGCATCTGAGCGCGCGCCCGGCGCGCTGGCTGCGCAAGGCCTGGGCCGAGGAGGACTGACTACCAGCGGCCCGTCAGGGCGCGCCAGGCAAGGCCGGGATCCGCGGTGGGCAACCGGCCCTCGGCCACCGCCGACGGGTCCCTGATGGCGGTTTTCAACACCGCATCCGCCTGCCCCACATGCAGCAATGCCGCGCGGGCGGGTTTCGGCACGGCGCCGCGCCTGGTGCGCGCGCCTTTCAGCCGCTGCTGCGCACCAAGGGCGAGCGCCCGGACCCCTTCGGCGGTCCCGTCCAGCAGGGGCACCCGGCCCGCCGCCTCCAGTTCCGGAATGGCCAGCAGCCAGGCGGCAACCCCCGCGCCATATGCGGCATCGCGGATCACGGCCTCATCCGCCGCACCCAGCCTGCGGGCCGCAACCCATGTGAGGTTGCCCGAGGTCTGGTCCAGATAACGTGCAAAATGATCCGCATCCTCGAATGCGTCGCGATAGACGTCCCAGCGCCGCGCGGCCACCAGCTCATCCAGCAGGCGCGCATCCTCGGCGTCCAACACATCTGCCAGCGGCGTTGCAACCTCGTGGCGGCGCACCGGGCCACCTTCGGCGATCTCCTCGCAGACATCGCGCCACCATTGCAGGCGCATCTCCGCGATCATGGTCTCCTGCGTCACCCAGGGGGCGCGCGCCACTTCGACGTTGAAGGCATAAAGCGGGAACAAGACCCGCCGCGCGGGCACCGGGGCTGCCATCGCCGCGCGAAAACGCGCAGGGTCGCCCCGCTCCACCAATGCGGCGCAGGCGGTCAGATCAGCGTCGAACCCCATCAGCGGCCTGCCGACCCGGCCCTGGGCAAGGGCCGCACGAGGCTGAGCAGATAGCCGAACTCTTCCCGGTGCGCGCGCCAGCAGGCGGCTTCCTCTTCCGCCGCGTCCAGCACCTCGGCAAGGGCTGCATCCGCCCCCGGGCGCAGGCTGGCAATGCGTGCATCGAGCGGGGTGTAATAGCTTTCCCAGGCCGCATCCGACAGCCTGCGGGTCGCGATGGTCTCATAGCCTGCCGCCGCGACCCGTGCCGCGATCCCTTCCGCATCGGTCATCGCGGGATATTGCTGCCAGTGTTTCGCGGCGCGCGGTGACGGGGTGTCGGTGAACCAGCAAACCTCCGAAAAAGCGATCATGCCGCCGGGGCGCAGCGCCCGGCGCCAGGCGGTCAGCGCCTCTGTCACCCCCATGAAATAGACCGCACCGGCGCACCAGATGAAATCATATTCGTTGTGGATCGCGGCCATATCGGCGCGCAGCAGCGTCACGCGCGGATCATCCTGCCAGCGCGTCCGGGCCGCGTCGACGAAATGCGCGGTCTTGTCCAGCGCGGTCACATGGCCCAGTGGCGCAGCTTCCAGCAGTGTCGGGATGTCGCCCCCCGGGCCACAGGCCACATCCGCCACCCGCGCCACCGGAGCGATGTCCGCCAGGGCGGTGGCCCAGGCCACATCCGCCGCCTCCCCCGGCCCTTCGCGGGGCAGGTCGCGGTGCAATTGGTAAAAGGCGGTCATGTCATCAGAACGCATCTAGGAAACCTTCTATGGCCTGGGCGGTTTCAGGGGCATCGACAATCGCCAGATGGCCAATGTCGGGGACCAGCAGATACCGGCCCTTGTCGGTCACCGGTTGCATCGTGGGCTGGTAGCGGGCGGCGTCAAAGGCTTCATCCGCCCTGCCCGCCACCAGCAGGAAGGGCGGCAGGGCAGCCACATCGGCAAGGTAATCGCCGCGCGGAGCATAGGACGCGTTCAACCGGTAGGAATAGGCCGTCGTCGCCGTATCGCCCAGCGGACCGTCGAGCACCGCCTGCGGCATGTTGAACTGGATCACTGTGAGGTGGTTCAGCGCCCTGATGCGCGCCGCGTTCAGCATGCTCAGCCCGATCAGCCGCCGGGTCAGCGGCTGTGCCCAGCCGCCGGAATTGGGCCGCGTGGTCGGGGCATTGTGTTTCAGGAAGGGGGCGAGCAGCACGGCCCCATCCAGCATCCCGCCATGCGCCCCATCGGCAAAGCGCACCACAAGGCCGCCGCCCGAGGAATGGCCGCCCAGGATGACCCTTTGCCCCGGCTTGCGGCGCGCCTTGATCAGATCGGCCAGGTCGTCCTCCAACTGTCCGATATAGGCCAGATCGCCGCGCACACCCGGTTTCGCCCCGTGACCGCGCAGGTCCGGCACCAGCACATCGGCCCGCGCGGACAGACGCCGGGCAAGATGGTCGAACTGCAACCCGTGCCAGCCGGACCCATGGACCAGCACCAGCAAGGGCGCGTCACCGCGCCCGCTGTCATAGGCGCGGAGCTGCATCCCGAACCCGTCGCGCAGGGCAAGGGTTTCCTGTGGCTGCGCAGGCGCACTCGCGGCCGAGAGCGGGCCGCTGAAATCCAGGCCCCCCTTGCCACTCAGCCGTGCGGCCCGCTGCGACGCGATCAGGACCAGGGCAATCGCCCCGGTGACCGCAAGCGAGATTGCCAGAAATTTGACAAGGCTGAAAACCATGCGCCTCAGCCCTTCAGATCACGGATCAGCTTCCACCGGATCGCATCCAGCAGCGCCTCGAAGGAGGCGTCAATTATGTTGGGGCTGACCCCCACGGTGGACCAGCGCCGCCCCTGCCCGTCCTCGCTGTCGATGATGACGCGGGTCACCGCCTCGACCCCGCCCTGGGTGATGCGCACCTTGAAATCCACCAGCCGCATGTCGTCGAGCATCGCTGAATATTGGCCAAGGTCCTTGACCAGCGCCTTGGACAGCGCGTTGACGGGGCCGCGGTCGCCGTCCTCGTCCATGGATTCACTCACCGACATGCGCTTTTCGTCGTCGACCTTCACCACCACGACCGCCTCGGAGAGGCTGACCATCCGGTTGTACTTGTTCTTGCGGCGTTCGACCGTGACGCGGTAGCGCTTGACCTCGAAAAGATCGGGCATCTGGCCCAAGGCCTCGCGGGCGAGCAGTTCGAAACTGGCCTGCGCCGTGTCATAGGCATAGCCGATTGCCTCGCGCGCTTTCACCTCTTCGAGGATCTGCGCCAGGGCCGGATCGCCCTTGGCCACGTTCAGCCCCGCTTCGGTCAGGCGGCGGCGCAGATTGGATTGGCCCGCCTGATTGGACATCGGGATGATGCGGCTGTTGCCCACGGTCGCGGGCTCGATATGCTCGTAGGTGCTGGGGTCTTTCAGGATCGCGCTGGCGTGCAGCCCGGCCTTGTGGGCAAAGGCCGAGGCCCCCACAAACGCCGCCTGTTTCTGCGGCACCCGGTTCAGGATCTCGTCCAGCATGCGGCTGGTCCGGGTCAAGGATGTCAGCGCCTTGTGGCTGATGCCGGTCTCGTAGCGGCTGGCATAGGGTTCCTTGAGCAACAGGATCGGGATCAGGGCCGTCAGGTTGGCATTGCCGCAGCGTTCGCCCAGCCCGTTCAGCGTGCCCTGGATCTGGCGCGCGCCCGCGTCCACCGCGGCCAGGGTGCAGGCCACGGCATTGTCGGTGTCATCATGGGTGTGGATGCCCAGCCGGTCGCCGGGAATGCCCGCCGCGATGACCTCACCGGTGATCCGCCCCACTTCGGCGGGCAGGGTGCCGCCATTGGTATCACAAAGCACGATCCAGCGCGCCCCGGCCTCCAGCACAATCCGCAGGCAGGACAGGGCATATTCCGGGTTGGCCTTGTAGCCGTCAAAGAAATGTTCCGCGTCAAACAGCGCCTCGCGGCCCGATGCCGTCAGATGCGCAATGCTGTCGCGCAACAGGCTCAGGTTCTCCTCCAGCGAGATGCCAAGCGCGCGGGTGACGTGGAATTCATGGGTCTTGCCCACCAGACAGACCGATTTCGTGCCCGCGTTCATGACCGCCGCCAGCACATCGTCATTCTGGGCCGAGATGCCAAGACGCTTGGTCATGCCAAAGGCGGTCAGCTTGGCCCTGGTCTTTGGTGCCGCATCGAAAAAGGCGTTGTCGGTGGGATTGGCCCCTGGCCAGCCGCCCTCGATGTAATCCACCCCCAGCGCGTCCAGCGCAGCGGCGATCTGGTGCTTTTCCTCGGTGGAGAACTGCACATCCTGGGTTTGCTGCCCGTCGCGCAGGGTGGTGTCGTAAAGGTACAGGCGGGTTTTCGTCATCACATTGCCCCCCCGATTTCTCTTTTAGGTCGTGCGCACAGCACGACCTGTCCCCGGCCGCCCCCACGGGCGGGGACAAGCCCCGCCCGCGGCCGGGCAAAGGTCTGCGATGCGGCAACCCTCACAACACACCTTCCAGACCGGTGCCGTCAAAACCCGGCGGCGCTTTCAGCTTCACACCATCCTTGCTCATCTGCACTTCGATCCCCAGCGCGGTCAGCGCCGTCTTGATCCGGTCCACCTCGGCGAAATCCTTGGTCTCCATCGCGGTGACCCGCGCGTCGCTCAGGAAGGCTTCGACATCGGTCAGGTCATAGGCCTGTTCCACCGCCCAATCGGGGATCTTGTCGTCCAGGAGCCCCAGCAGCACCAGCGCGCCGCGCAGACCCGCGACATCATTCTCGCCCGACAGCCTGTGGCAGAGGGTCAGCACCCCGTGGGAGTTCAGATCATCCGCCAGCAGGTCGACCGCTTCGGCCGGGGGTGCCGTCGTTTCGTCCCCCGCCACCTGGGTGTACCACTTGCGCAGCACGCGCTCGGCCTCGTCGCGCTTCTTGTCGGTCCAGTCCATCGGCTTGCGGTAATGGGTGGACAGGAAGACAAAGCGGATCACTTCGCCCGGCACACCCTGCTCAAGCAGATCATTCAGGGTAAAGAAATTGCCCAGCGACTTGGACATCTTGCGCCCCTCTACCTGCAACATCTCGTTGTGCATCCAGACATTGGCAAAGCCGTGGCCCGCGCATTTCGACTGGGCAATCTCGTTTTCATGGTGCGGAAAGGTCAGGTCATTGCCGCCGCCGTGAATGTCAAAGGTATCGCCCAGCAGCGCCTCGGCCATGGCGGAGCATTCGATGTGCCAGCCGGGCCGCCCCCGGCCCCAGGGGCTGTCCCAGCCGGGTGTCTCCGCGTCAGAAGGTTTCCACAGGACAAAATCCATCGGATCCTCCTTGTAGGGTGCCACCTCGACCCGGGCACCGGCGATCATGTCGTCCACCGACCGCCCCGAAAGCGCGCCGTATTCGGCATAGGACCGCACCCGGAACAGCACATGCCCCTCGGCGGCATAGGCGTGATCCTTGCTGACAAGGTCCTGGATCATCGCAATCATCTCGTCGATATAGGCGGTGGCGCGCGGCATCGCGCGGTCATGCTCCGCCCCTTTCAGCGAAGGCTCCAGCGCCCCGACCGCCGCCATATCCTGCAGGAACCAGCGCGTGGTCTCTGCTGTGATCTCGCCAATCGAACGGCCAGATTCGGCGGCGCGCGCGTTGATCTTGTCATCCACATCGGTGAAGTTGCGCACATAGCTGACGTGACCCGGCCCATAGACATGCCGCAGCAGCCGGTAGAGCAGGTCAAACACGATCACCGGCCGCGCGTTGCCGATATGCGCCCGGTCATAGACTGTCGGTCCGCAGACATACATCCGCACGTCATCCGCCGAAATCGGCACGAAGTCTTCGCGCTTGCGGGTCCTGGTGTTGTGAAGTCTGATTGTCGTCATCGGTCGTCCTCGGCCATGTCTGGCGCGGGATGCCACATCTGGTTCAGAATGAAAACGACATGAGCACGCCCGCGAGAAATCTCAGCAGGTAATAATGATGCGTGTTTTGCATGTCATCGTGGTCATGGGGATGAGGTACGCCCATGATTGCCGCAGGTCAAGGCTGATTGACAAACCGCGCCGCCTCTGCGCCCCTGCGCGCGTCACAACAAGGAGCGCCGCCATGCAAGCATCACACCGCATCAGCCACATTCTGGGAGGAGGCTCCGACGGATGGGGCGTTTTCACCAAGGCACGCCGCATGATCGCACAGGGCACGAAGGTCACCGAGCTGACCATCGGGGAACATGACATCCGCACCGCCGCGCCGATCCTGCAGGACATGCACCGCTCGGCGATCGAGGGGCACACCGGATATGCCGCGGTGCCCGGCACCGACGCGCTGCGTGACCGGGTTGCGGCGCGGGTCACAAGACGCACCGGCGTGCCGACCACGCGTGAAAACGTGCTGATCACACCGGGCGGTCAGGCCGGGTTGTTCGCAACCCATATCGCCTGCTGCGATGCGGGTGATACCGCGCTTTTCATCGACCCCTATTATGCCACCTACCCCGGCACGATCCGCGGCGCGGGTGCCGAGCCGCTGGCCATTGCCGCGCGCCCCGACGCGGGGTTCCAGCCCCGGGCGGCGGATATCGCGGCAGTGGCAAAAGGCGCAAGATCACTGCTGGTCAATTCGCCCAACAACCCCACCGGCGTGGTCTACAGCCGTGAAACGCTGGAGGGGATCGCGCAGGTCTGCACCGATCACAACCTCTGGCTGATCTCGGACGAGGTCTATGACACCCAGGTCTGGAAGGGTGAACACATCAGCCCCCGCGCCCTGCCCTGCATGGCGGATCGCACACTGGTGATCGGCTCCATGTCGAAATCCCATGCCATGACAGGTTCGCGCTGTGGCTGGATCGTGGGCCCGGCCGAGATGATCGAGCATCTGACCAACTTGGCCACCCACACCACCTATGGCGTGCCGGGGTTCATTCAGGATGCGGCCGTCTTTGCGCTGGATCAGGGGCCGGCCTTTGAAGCGGAGGTCGGGGAACCCTTCCGCCGCCGCCGCGCGCTGGCGCATGACATCCTGGCCGGGCAGAATGCCGTCACCCTGGTGCCCTCGGACGGGGCCATGTACCTGATGCTGGACATCCGCAGCACCGGGCTGAGCGGTGAAGCCTTTGCCGAGGCGCTGCTGGACGCGCATCATATCGCGGTGATGCCGGGGGAAAGCTTTGGCCGCGCCGCCGCGGGCCACCTGCGGGTGGCGATGACCGTGGATGACAGCCGATTTGGGGAAGCTTTGAAGACACTCTGCGGATTTGCGCAGGAACACGCACTGGCGGCTTAGGCTCGGAGCGCAATGACCGCTTCGAGCCCGATCTAACATGAAGCACAAGCCGGGCCATCGCCTGCCCGGGGTGGGCGATGCTGACTTATGTTTATGCCACTTTATTTCTCAACCGTGATGAGCCCCATCGGGGACACGCCCAGCCTCACTAAATCGCCTACCCGAGGGGCGGGCAGGCGATGGCCCGGCGCCTTCGGCTTGTTCCGGGCATGGGTGCCAGTGATCGACGGCCGCTCCATCCGCACAGCCGACATTCATCGCAACGAGGTCCCGAAGTTTCCTCCGGGAGCTGGTTTCGTGTGATCGGGCTGTCTTAAACGGCTCTCAGTCCCGCATTGCATCATCTAATGCAAAAGGCCGGGGCAAAACCCCGGCCTTTCTCTGGCGCGATGGCCAGGCGCTCAGAAGCGCAGGGAGCCGCGCACGGTGAAGGTTGTCGCATCCGCGTCCGCGCCGGCGACACCGCCGATATCGTCGAACTTGTGATGCAGCACTTCCGCACCGACGGTGTAGCGGTCGGTGATCTTGTAGGTCGCGCCGATCCCGGCAAACGGGCCGGTTTCATCGCCCAGCGAGGTATCGGCACGCGCCGCACCGGCGGTGGCGTAGATCAAGGTATTGCCAAGGTCGTAACCGCCCTTGAACTTCAGCCGGGCCACGGAATCGACATTGGCCGCACCGTTGTTCAGGTCGATGTCGGTCTTGTCATAGTCCAGTTCGCCACCGATGACATAATTGCCCAGGTCATAGTCGTAACCGGCGTGGAAACCGTAGGTGCCATTGTCACCATCCAGCACGCCCGGACCGTCGACATCGCCATACCCCAGTTGCAGACCGGTGTAGAAGCCGGTCCAGTCACCGGAAACCGGGACCGGCGCAGGTGCGGGCGCATAGACCGGGTCTTCCACCACGGGTTCTGCCAGGTTGCCGGCATAGGCGGCACCGCCCATGGCTGTGCTTGCGGCAAGTGTGATCGCGCTGATCTTGATAAACTTGTTCATGTTCTGCTCCTTGGCATTGTCTTTTGTTCATCCCGCGTGATGCGCGGTTGTTGGATGAACCCGGAACATAGGTATCGGTTTCGCAATGTCTGCTCACACGCACGTGATGGGCTGGAAGTTGCGCAATTCGCCATTTCGGTTCGGCTGGTTTCAGCTTGGGGCAAAAAACGCCCGGAACCTTTCGCTGCATGGGCAAAATCATGCCGCGCCTGCACGGGTCGCAAACAGGCCGCGCGGTCGTAAACGGAACAGACGGGCAAGGGCGCGCTTTGCACGATGGGGCAAGGGAGAGGCCATGAACGCTGATCTGTGCATCATTTCACGCATCATCCGCACGATCGGGGCGGAACGTGGTCGTGCAGCCCGCGGCGCGCCGCGGCGGCGCTGACCCCCGCCTGCCCTGCACCTCTTCCACCGGAACATCACCATGACAGATCTTTCACCGACACGCACAGGGGGCCGCGCCGCGCGCCGTGCCGCCCGTGCCGCCCCGCTTGCACAACACCTGCGCCCGATCCGCCCCGGCCTGGAGGGCGGTCTTTACCGCCCGCTGAGCGACCAGGGCATGGCGGACATCCACAATGCCGCCCTGATCGCGCTTGAGGAAATCGGCCTGGCCGATGCCCCGGCCAGCGGCATTGCCTATCTGACCGGCGCAGGCGCGATCCTGGGCCAGGACGGGCGCATCCGTTTCCCCCGCGCGCTGGTCGAGGATACCATCGCCCGCGCCAACCGCAGCGTGACCCTGTTCAGCCGCGACCGCCAGCACGATCTGGAACTCTCTGGCAACCGGGTGCATTACGGCACCGCCGGGGCGGCGGTGCATTTGGTCGATGCCCTGGGCCGCAACTACCGCGAATGCGGCGTGCAGGACCTGCATGATGCGGCCCGCATCTGCGATGCGCTGGACAATATCCACTTTCTGCAGCGCCCCATGGTCTGCCGCGACATCACCGACAACCGCGAGATGGACCTGAACACGATCTATGCCTGCTGCGCGGGGACCGGCAAACATGTCGGCACCTCCTTTACCGATCCCGCCTATGTGGCGGAGGCGCTGGAGATGCTGCACATCATTGCAGGCGGCGAGGACAAATGGCGCGAACGGCCCTTCGTGTCGAACTCCAACTGCTTTGTCGTGCCGCCGATGAAATTCGCCACCGAAAGCTGCATGGTGATGGAGGCCTGCATCGAAGGTGGCATGCCGGTGCTGCTGCTGTCGGCGGGCATGGCCGGGGCCACGGCCCCCTCGACCGTGGCAGGCGCCATCGTGCAGGCGGTGGCCGAATGCCTGGCCGGGCTGGTCTATGTCAATGCGGTCAGGCCGGGGCATCCGGCGATCTTTGGCACCTGGCCCTTCGGGCTGGACCTGCGGTCGGGCGCGATGACGGGGGGATCGGGCGAACAGGCGCTGCTGACCGCCGGCTGCGCGCAGATGCACAAGTTCTACGGCCTGCCCGGCGGTGCCGCCGCCGGGATCGCGGACAGCAAGCTGCCGGACATGCAGGCGGGCTGGGAGCAGATGTGCTCCAACGTGATGGCGGGGCTGTCGGGCTGCAACATGATCTATGAGGCGGCAGGCATGCATGCCTCTCTGCTGGGGTTCTGCCATGAGAGCCTGATCCTGGGCGACGACCTGATCGGCCAGGCCCTGCGCTGCGTGCGCGGGATCGAGGTGACGGATGAGACCCTGGCGGTCGAAGAGATGCGCGCAGTCTGCCTTGGCGGGCCCGGTCACTACCTGGGCACCGAACAGACCCTGGGCCGCATGGAAACGGATCATGTCTATCCGAAGCTGGGCGACCGGACCTCGCCCAAGGAATGGGCGGAAAAGGACAAGCCGGATCTGATCGTGAAGGCGTCAGTGCGCAAGGAGGAGATCCTGGCCCGGCGTGCCCCTGCGCGGTTCGATGCGGCCACCGATGCCCTTCTGCGCCGCCGTTTCAGGATCCACCTGCCTGTCTGATTCCACCTGCCGGGCTGACGCGCACCCAGGCAAACAAAAAAGGCCCGGTGCCTTGGCACCGGACCTCATCGGGGCATGGGGGGCCTGTTGTCGCTGCCGTGCCTCCCCCCGATGCCCCGAACCCGTAGCGGGGCTTAGCCTTCGTTGGAGGTGGGCATCACGCCTGCTTCCTGTGCCGATTGCACTTCGGCATCGTCCAGCGCGCCGTCGGCGTTCAGGTCCATCGCCGAATATTGCTCTGCGGTCACGTCAGGATAGACCGCCTGCACCTCAGTCACGCTGAGCAACCCGTCGCCGTTGGCATCCAGGTCTGCGACCCCGGCACCCATCGCATAGGCGGGCAGGCAGAGGGCTGTCAGGGCGGCGAGGGTTACTTTGGATACATGTGTCATGTGATACTTCCTTTTCGTGGTTTGGTTGAAGGTCTTGCTGCCTTCAGAGTGTTAGACGCATCCGGAGCGGTTTGCGTTCATCCCCCCGGAGCGGCGCGCGAAGGCCTGCCGACCTGGCCCCCGGCCATGGGCAAAGCGCCGCCCAAAAAGCCCCGGAAGCCGGTTTCGGCGGAAATTCCCCAACTGGTTGTGTTCCGGGGAAATCGGCATGCTGCACAAAAATGAGCGAGGCAGCACCATGACAGAATCCCTGACAGCCCCCCTGACAGCCCCCGCCGCGGGCCCCGAGCCGGCCCCCTTCCCTGCCCCATGCGCATTCGACGCCCTGATGCCCCGGCTGCGCGCCCGCGCCCGCAAACTGACCCGCAGTGCGGAGGAAGCCGAAGACCTGGCCCAGGAGGTGGCGCTGAAACTGTGGCAGCTGCTGGCGGGAGATGCAGAGATCGCGGCCCCCGACCGCTATGCGATGATCATGCTGCACAACCTCGCGCGGCACCGCTGGCGCGGGACACGCCAGACCGAGGAGCTGACCGAGGAGATGGCGGTGACAGCACCCGTGGCCCCGGCCCGGCTGGCCTGCGCAGAGCTGCGCGCAGCGATCGCTTTGCTGCCCCGCGACCAGCGCGCCTGTATGGAACTTGTGCTGGCCGGTGACACCAGCCCGCAGGCGCTGGCGGCGCATCTGGGTGTGCCCGAAGGCACGGTGATGTCGCGCCTGGCGCGGGCTCGGGCCAGCCTGCGGCGGCAGATGGCGCTGGAGGGATCGGTGTCGGAGCTGTTGTGAGCGCGGACCGGGGGCCAGCCCCCGGACCCCCGGTGGTATTTTGGGAACAATGAAGCCGGGGTGGTGCAGGAGGTTCGGCGCGGTCCGGGTATGGCAAACGGGGGCAAAGGTGGAGTCTGCTCTCATCCTCCTGAACAGAAAAAAGGGAGCACCGAAGCCCTGCCTGTAGTTTCGCCGTTCCGATTGCGTTTATCCTTCAAACGCAATCTCCCCTGACAGAGGCCTTTTCCTTCAAAAGGCCGGAGTCAGCCCTCATCCTCCTGAGCAGAAAAAAGGGAGCACCGAAGTGCCCCCTGTAGTTTCGCCGTTCCGATTGCGTTTATCCTTCAAACGCAATCTCCCCTGACAGAGGCTTTTTCCTTAAAAGGCCGGAGTCAGCCTTCATCCTTACAGACAGAAAAAAGGGAGCACCGAAGTGCCCCCTGTAGTTTCGCCGTTCAAGCTCAATATGTTAACCGCTCGGTATTTGTTTGCCTGCGGCCTGAACGTCGTCCAGAGCACGCGCACGCGCTCCGTGTCCCGCGCCCCGGCTATGCCGGGGCTGCGGCGTGGGTGGCAGCGTATCGCAAAGCGATGCGCGAGAACCCACCCCGTCTCAAATGGGCCTCCCCGGGCCCCTTGTCTCGTCGGGGCGGGCCCCAAGGCCCTGCCCCTGCACGCCCCGTCAGGGCGCGGTCCGATATCAGCTACAGCCGCTTGTCCCACCGCAGGTGTTGCACTTCATGCAGGTGCCGTTGCGCACCAGCGTGTAGTTGCCGCATTCGCCGCAGGCCTCGCCTTCATAGCCCTGCATCTTGGCCTTGGTCCGGGCATCCATGCTGACCGCCCCGGTGGCCACCGACGTGCTTGCCGCCATGGCGACGGCGGCATTGCCGTTGACCTGCGGTGCAGCTGCGGCGACGGCGGCTGCCATCTCGCGCTGGCCGCCCTGAAGCACCACCAGTTCCTGCGGCAGACGGTTGCGCAGATAGCCGGTCGAGCTGATCTGGCGCAGCACTTCGAGGCTCTTGGTCGCGGCGGTTTCCGACAGTTCGGAGACATTTGCCACGCCTTCTTCCTCTTCGCCCCGGCCCAGATCGTCAAATGTGGCGCCTTCGGGCTTCACATGGGCCAGATCGGTCCGGTCCAGGTAGCTGACCGCCAGTTCGCGGAAGATATAATCGAGGATCGAGGTCGCATTCTTGATGCTGTCATTGCCCTGCACCATGCCCGCCGGTTCGAACTTGGTGAAGGTGAAGGCATCGACGAATTCCTCCAGCGGTACGCCATACTGAAGCCCGACAGAGACCGCGATGGCGAAATTGTTCATCATCGCGCGGAAGCCCGCACCTTCCTTGTGCATGTCGATGAAGATCTCGCCCAGCTTGCCGTCGCCGTATTCGCCGGTGCGCAGATAGACCTTGTGACCGCCCACGATGGCCTTCTGGGTATAGCCCTTGCGGCGCTGGGGCATCTTCTCGCGGTGCGATTTGATGATTTCCTTGACGATCACCTTCTCGACGATCTTTTCGGCCAGCACGGCGGCTTTCTCCTGCAGGGAGCCGCTTTCCAGCACCTCCGCCGCATCGTCGTCATCCTCGATCAGCGCGGCCGCCAGCGGCTGGCTGAGCTTGGAGCCGTCGCGGTAGAGCGCATTGGCCTTGATGCCGAGGCTCCAGGACAGCTCATAGGCTTGCTGGCAATCCTCGATGCTTGCGTCATTGGGCATGTTGATCGTCTTGGAGATCGCGCCGGAGATGAAGCTTTGCGCCGCTGCCATCATGTAGATGTGGCTGTTGACGCTGAGATACCGTTTGCCCTTCTTGCCGCAGGGGTTGGCGCAATCGAAGATGCCGTAGTGCTCTTCTTTCAGGTGCGGTGCCCCTTCCAGCGTCATGGTGCCGCAGACGTGATCATTGGCCGCGTCGATGTCCGCGCGGGTAAAGCCCAGGGATTTCAGCAGGTCGAAGGTCGGGTCGTTCAGCTTGTCCGCCGGGATGCCCAGCACATTCTTGCAGAAATCCGCGCCCAGCGTCCATTGGTTGAACACAAAGCGGATGTCAAAGGCCGAGGCCAGCGCCTTGTCCACCTTGGCCAGTTCGTTGGGGCCGAAACCGTGGCCCGCCAGCGAGGTGTGGTTGATGCCGGGGGCATTGCCGATGGTGCCGTGGCCCACGGCGTAGGACACGATCTCTTCGATCTGGGCGGAGCCATAGCCGAGCTTTTCCAGCGCGGCGGGCACAGATTGGTTGATGATCTTGAAATAGCCGCCGCCGGCCAGCTTCTTGAACTTCACCAGGGCAAAGTCAGGCTCGATCCCGGTGGTGTCGCAATCCATCACCAGACCGATGGTGCCGGTGGGCGCGATGACCGAGACCTGCGCGTTGCGATAGCCATGTGCCTCGCCCAGTGTCAGCGCCTCGTCCCAGGTGGACATGGCCACGTCGATCAGGCCGGGCTGCGGGCAGTTGGCGTGATCCAGCGGCACCGGCTTGACGCTCAGCTTCTCATAGCCGGTTTCATTGCCGTAAGCCGCGTTGCGGTGGTTGCGGATGACGCGCAGCATGTGGCTGCCGTTCTTGGCATAGCCCGGGAAGGCCCCCAGCTCGCCCGCCATTTCGGCGGAAGTGGCATAGGACACGCCGGTCATGATCGCGGTAAGCGCACCGCAGAGCGCGCGGCCCTCGTCGCTGTCATAGGAATAGCCCATGTTCATCAGCAACCCGCCGATGTTCGCATAGCCCAGACCCAGGGTGCGGAAGTCATAGGACCGCTGCGCGATTTCCCTGGAGGGGAATTGCGCCATCATCACGGAGATTTCCAGCGTCACGGTCCACAGGCGCGCGGCATGCATGTAGTCTTCGACGTTGAACACGCCGTCCTGCAGGAAGGTCAGCAGGTTCATCGACGCCAGGTTGCAGGCGGTGTCGTCGAGGAACATGTATTCCGAGCAGGGGTTGGAGCCGCGGATCGCGCCATCTTCGGGGCATGTGTGCCAGTCGTTCACCGTGTCGTGGTACTGGATGCCCGGATCGGCACAGGCCCATGCGGCATGGCCCACCTGGGCCCAGAGGTCACGGGCGCGGATGGTCTTGGCGACCTTGCCGGTTGTGCGGTCGGTCAGTTCCCAGTCCGCGTCCTTTTCGACGGCGGTCAGGAAGGCATTGGTGACGCGGATCGAGTTGTTGGAGTTCTGGCCGGAGACCGAGTTGTAGGCCTCGGAGTCCCAGTCGGTGTCATAGGTCGGGAATTCGATGCTGGTGTGGCCCTGCTTGGCGTAATCCAGCACGCGCTTGACGTATGTTTCGGGGATGGCGACCTTTTTCGCTTCGCGGATCGCCTGTTTCAGCGCGTCATTCTTGGCCGGGTCATAGGCATCTTCAACGGTCCCGTCCCATTCCTTGATTGCCTTGAACAGCAGGTTCAGCTTCTGCTCGTGCATCTTGGAGCCTGCGACGATGGAGGCCACCTTCTGCTCTTCCAGCACCTTCCAGTTGATGAATTCCTCGATATCGGGGTGGTCCGCATCGACGATCACCATCTTGGCGGCGCGGCGCGTGGTGCCGCCGGATTTGATGGCACCGGCGGCGCGGTCACCGATTTTCAGGAAACCCATCAGGCCGGAGGATTTGCCGCCGCCCGACAGTTTCTCGCCTGCCGCACGCAGCGAGGAGAAGTTGGTGCCGGTGCCGGAGCCGTATTTGAAAAGCCGCGCCTCACGGACCCACAGGTCCATGATGCCGCCATCGCCCACCAGGTCGTCCGCGACGGACTGGATAAAGCAGGCGTGCGGCTGCGGGTGTTCGTAGGAGGATTTGGAACGGGTCAGCTTGCCGGTCTTGTAGTCGACATAGTAATGCCCCTGCGCGGGACCATCGATGCCGTAGGCCCAATGCAGGCCGGTGTTGAACCACTGCGGGCTGTTGGGGGCCGCGCGCTGGCTGGCCAGCATATGGCGCATTTCGTCAAAATAGGCGCGGGCATCTTCCTCGGTGGTGAAATAGCCACCTTTCCAGCCCCAATAGGCCCAGGCCCCGGCGAGACGGTCGAAAACCTGTTTGGAAGAAGTTTCACCGCCCATTTCGGCCCCTTCGGCGGGGACAGAGCGCCACAGGAACTCGGGCACGCCCTTTTCCTTCACCTTTTTCAGTTCGGAGGGCACGCCCGCCTTGCGGAAATATTTCTGCGCGATCACGTCGCTTGCGACCTGGCTCCAGCCGGAGGGCACTTCGACATTGTCGAGCTTGAACACGACGGAGCCGTCGGGATTGCGGATTTCGGAAACTGTGCTGACAAAATCCAGGTCCGCATATGCGTCCCGGCCCGCGGTCGTAAACTGACGTTCAATTTTCATTTTTTACTGCCTCATATCCAGCATTAACAATCTACGGAAACCCGCCTGTCATTGCAGGCTGTCCCCACCCCGTTCATTGCCGACAAAAGGCACAGAAAGACCGATCACGGAGGGAGCCTGCCCCGTGTTCCTGCAGCAATTAACGAAGTTTTCGTCCTGGTGCCTGTCTTCTGCCCTGATGCGCCCTGCGAGCGTTGACCACTACATATTGTGGCGCCATCGTCGGCCCACACAAATTGACGCATCATGGGGGTTCGGGTCAACGGATTTTTTGAAAAATCTTCCAATCTTTAAGGTTGACCGGTGCCGCTCTTTTTGAGCGGCCCGCCGGGCTCCGATTCATACCGATCATATCCCCAGCCCCCCCTGAACCAGGCAGGTTGCATCGCCAGTGCTATTCTCCAAACGTTACGGCACATTTAGGGGTATCGGCTCACCCTTTGCATGAACTTATCCACAGATCCGCTGTGAACAACTTGTCCAAAAGGTGGCGATCCGGTTTCGCCGGAAAAATCTGCGGCGATTCATAAAAATGTCACGTTGGCCGGTTTCTCGGGCCAAGAATCATCGGCAAATGCCCACCGCATCTGGATGAGGTCGGGGTGCATTCCACCACATGTAGGGGTGTCGCCTCGTCAGGGGTCTTGTACGATGTGAGCACGGCCCGAGGTACAGCTATGCGGAGGTTTCTGCCGTTGATCATTGGCAACCAAAGCCCGGAACAAGCCGAAGGCGCCGGGCCATCGCCTG
>NZ_QBFD01000025.1:89771-233420 GCF_003335585.1 Sulfitobacter sp. DFL-14
TGAGGCTGGGTGTTCCCTCGATAGGATTCATCATGGTTGAGAAATAAAGTGGCATGAACATAAGGTAGCATCGCCCACCCCGGGCAGGCGCTGGCCGGCTTGCGCTTTGCGTCACTCCGGGCTCCAAGCCAACCTTTAAGATTTCATGAGGTGGCGCACCCGCGCCGCGGGTGCAGATAACGTGTTTGCAGTCAGGCGGCGGGCAAACCGAGCCTGGGCGCAACGGCACCCAAAGGGCATTTGTGACCCGAAAGGCAAATGTCCTGGCTATCAACATATATGAAAGTGGTCGGAGCGAGAGGATTCGAACCTCCGACCCCCTGTACCCAAAACAGGTGCGCTACCAGGCTGCGCCACGCTCCGACCTGGCCTCTTTAGTCGCTGGCTTCGTGAATGAAAAGACCTAGATTAAGGTGTCTCGCAAGGCCATGCCGGCCCGAAGCGCGCAAAGGCGGGATGGCGCAGCTCAGTGCCTTCGACGATCCCCAGCCGTTGTGCCAGCCCGCCGTTGATTTCAAGCACCGCCAGGATGCTCTCGCCGCCGAAAATCGCGGTTTCATCCAGCGGTATGGCATTGTGGTGAATGTGGCGCACGACACCGGTGGCATCGATGAACAGCATATCGAGGGGAATCAGCGTGTTGCGCATCCAGAAGCTTGAGCGGCGCGGCGCGGGATAGACAAACAGCATTCCCGAAGAGACCGGCATCGAGGTCCGGCCCATCAGCCCGCGCATCTGTTCCTGCGGTTCGTCCGCAATCTCGACGTTGAAGCGGACCTGGCCCCAGTCGCCGCGCAGCAGGACCGTATCGGCGCGACAGCCGGATGCGGCCTGGGCCGCAAGGGGCATCAGCGCAACAAGGACAACGGCAAGGGCCGCAGCACGGTTCCCTATTCGTCTTCGCGTTCCGTCAAGACCGTTTCCCATGCCTGTACCTCTGCGGCCATACGACCGCGCTTGCCTTCGATCACCCGCATCGCCAGTGCTTCGCCCGGCTGCAAATCGGACAGGCCGGACTGGCGCAGCACTTCGATATGCAGAAACACATCCTGCGGCTTGCCAAAGACATTGGCAAACCCGAATCCCTTGGATTTATCGAACCACTTTACCCGCGCAGGTTCCAGAGGTGCCGCCGCCACGGCACTGCGGTCCAGCCCCACGATATCCGGCAATGCGCTGGTCTGAACGTTGCCGGGCGGCTGGATCGACAGCACGGCGGTGGCCTGCACCCCGCGTTCGGTCCGCTGCGCGATCACCTCGACCCGCGCGCCATCGGTGACAGAGCTCTGGCCGAAGTTGCGCAGGACATTCACATGCAGCAGAATGTCCGGCCCCCCCTCGTCCGCCACAACAAAGCCGAACCCCTTGATCGGGTCGAACCATTTCACGACGCCCGATACCGGCGTCCCCTCGGGCGCATCTGTTTCGGGCTCGGTCGGTATGTCGCGGTCGTCCTGCACAATCGTCCTTTATCTTTTGCTTCCGTGCCCTTGGGCCGGAAAATTCAAGTTCTTATCACACGAGACAGCTTTTTGATACTCAGGGGTTCAGGCGGGTCACATCCCAGGGGGAGGACGGATCGCCCCGCCGCCATTGGAACCGGTTGTGAAGCCGGAATTCGCCGTCGGCCCAGAACTCGATCTCCAGCGGCGTGATTCGATATCCGCCCCAGAACGGTGGCCGCGCCGGATCAGTTCCCTTTGCCGCCGTCACCTTTGCCACTTCGGCAACCAGCGCCGCGCGGCTTTTCAGGGGGCGCGACTGCGCCGAGGCCCAGGCCCCCAGCCTGCTGCCCAGCGAACGGCTCTTGTAATAGGCGTCGGCCTGCGGCCCGTCCTCGCGGGTAATCAGCCCGCGCACCCGGATCTGGCGGCGCAGCGATTTCCAATGCATGACAAAGGCCGCCTTGCCCGCGCCATCCAGCTCCTGCGCCTTGGCGCTCTCGTAATTGGTATAGAAGACAAAGGCATCCGCCTCGATCTCTTTCAAAAGCACCATCCGCGCATTTGGCAGACCATCGTCGTCCACTGTCGCCAGGGCGATCGCGTTCGGATCGTTGGGTTCTTTGCTTTCCGCCTCGCCCAGCCACTGCCGGGCAATTTCGAACGGATCCTGCCCCGCAAAAATACCGGTGCGTTTTTCCATGTAGTATCCCAATTTCATAATCGTGCGCCGCAAATCGCACCGATCACTATAGCGCTATATCAAATGACATAACGCAACAAGCCACAGGACCGATTTTTATACAACCAATCCGGTAGTTGGCGCTAACATGCCAAAGGCAGGCATCTTGATGGCATGGCCGCAATGTCCTAGAGGTTACCGGTAATGTAACAGGCAGAGGTTCGGTGCCCATGGAAAACACTTTGATGCAAGGCAAGCGTGGGCTGATCATGGGCCTTGCGAACGACAAGTCCATCGCCTGGGGCATTGCCCGTACCCTCAGCGAAGCGGGGGCGGAACTGGCGTTCTCCTATCAGGGCGATGCGCTGAAAAAGCGGGTCGATCCGCTGGCCGCACAATTGGGCAGCGACATTGTCCTGCCCTGCGACGTCGGTGACGAAGCCAGCCTGGACGCGCTGTTCGACGGGCTGAAAGAGCGCTGGGGCGGTCTTGATTTCGTTGTTCATGCCATTGGGTTTTCTGACAAAAACGAACTGCGCGGTCGCTATGTCGATACCAGCCGCCACAATTTCGCGATGTCGATGGATATTTCCGTCTATTCCTTTACCGCCGTCATGCAGCGCGCGGAAAAGATGATGTCGCCGGGCAGCAGCGCGCTGACCCTCACCTATTACGGCGCTGAAAAGGTCATGCCGCATTATAACGTCATGGGCGTGGCCAAGGCGGCGCTGGAAGCCTCGGTGCAATATCTGGCCGAGGATCTGGGCAAGGACGGCATCCGCGTCAACGCGATCTCGGCGGGGCCGATCAAGACGCTGGCGGCCTCCGGCATCGGTGATTTCCGCTACATCATGAAGTGGAACGAATACAACTCTCCGTTGCGCCGCAACGTTACCATCGACGACGTCGGCAAGGCGGCGCTCTACCTGCTCAGCGATCTGGGGTCCGGCACCACCGGCGAGAACCTGCATGTGGATGCGGGCTACCACGTGGTCGGCATGAAAGCCGTGGACGCGCCCGACATGGCCAAGGAATAAGCCTGAACCGATGTCCCTGGAAAGCCTCGTCGCCTTCAACCTGCTCCTCCTCGCGGCCCTGGCCAGCCCCGGTGCCGCGATGATCTTTGTCATCAAGACCACGGTCAGCGCGGGCCGCGTTGCGGGGCTGCTCAGCGGCCTGGGGCTGGCACTGGCGGCAGGCTGCTGGACGGCCTCGGCCTTTCTGGGGCTCGACCGGCTGCTGGCGCTTGCCCCCTGGGCCTATGTCACGCTGAAGGTGGCAGGCGCGCTCTATCTGATCTGGATCGCGGTGCAGACCTGGCGGCACGCCCGCCAGCCCCCCGGCGATGCCCTGCCCCGGCCGGCCGGCCGCAACCTCATGTCCGGTGCGCTGGTGAACCTCGGCAACCCCAAATCAATGCTCTTTGCCGCCGCCCTGATCCTCGTGGTCTTTCCCAAAGGCATGAGCGCGGGCGAAATCGCCTTTGTCGTGTTCAACCATGTGACGCTGGAAATCCTGTTCTACAGTCTCTTTGCCACCCTGCTCAGCACCCCGGTTGCGCGGCAGGGCTATCTGCGTCTGAAACCGGTCTTCGACCGCATCGCCGCCCTGCTGCTGGGGGCCTTCGGCACCCGGTTGCTGATCGAAAGGTAACCCCATGTCCGACAAACGCGACGCCAACCGCCTGCCCCATGAAAAAGGCTTTCACATTTCCTGGGACCAGATCCACCGCGACAGCCGCGCTCTGGCCTGGCGGCTGGACGGCGAAGGCCCCGATGACGGCGCCTGGCGCGCGGTGGTCGCCATCACCCGTGGCGGCATGGCCCCCGCGATGATCGCGGCGCGCGAGCTGGACATCCGCACGGTCGATACGATCTCGGTCAAATCCTACGACCACCAGGACCAGTCCGAGGCCCAAGTGCTGAAATCGCCCGATGCGACGCTGATGGGCGACGGCACCGGCATCCTGATCATCGACGACCTGGTGGACAGCGGCAAGACGCTGGAAGTGGTGCGCAAGATGTACCCCAAGGCGCATTTCGCCACCGTCTATGCCAAGCCCAAGGGCCGCCCCCAGGTCGATACCTTCATCACCGAAGTCAGCCAGGACACGTGGATCTTCTTTCCCTGGGACATGGCGCTGCAATATGTCGAACCCTACCGGGGCAAGGACTGAACCCTTCCCCTCTTTTTGGCCGTAAATATTCCCGGGGAGTGTGAGGGGCCGGCCCCTCACGTCCGCCGCTGCAAAAGGATGCCCCCGATGCCATTGCCCCGCACCGCCACCACCTTTGCCCCGCCGGTGATGGAAGCCCGCCGCTGGCTGCAGGGCGTGGACTTTGCCCCCGGCCGCCCGCTGATCAACGTCAGCCAGGCCGCCCCGGTGGAGCCGCCGCCACAGGCGCTGCGTCAGGCGATGGCCGATGCCGCCCTGACCAATGACGAGGCGCATCTTTACGGCCCGGTGCTGGGCCTGCCGGAACTGCGCGCGGAACTGGCGGCGCAGACCGGGCAGCATTATGGCGGATCGGTCACGCCCTTGCAGGTCTGCATTACTTCCGGCTGCAACCAGGCCTTTGCCGCCGCCATTGCCACGCTCTGTGCCGAAGAGGATGAGGTTATCCTGCCAACCCCCTGGTATTTCAATCATAAAATGTGGCTCGACATGTCCGGTGTTGCGGCGGTGCCGCTGGCCACCGGCCCGGACCTGCTGCCGGATCCGGACCATGCCGCCGCCCTGATCACGCCGCGCACCCGCGCCATTGCGCTGGTCACCCCCAACAATCCCGGTGGTGTCGAATACCCCGCCGATCTGGTACAGGCCTTTTTCGATCTTGCCCGCCGCCATGGCATCGCGCTGATCCTGGACGAGACCTACCGCGATTTCGACAGCCGCAGCGGCCCGCCCCATGCGCTGTTCCAGGACCCGGACTGGGCCGAAACGCTGATCCACCTCTATTCCTTTTCCAAGGCCTACCGCCTGACCGGTCACCGCGTCGGTGCCATGGTCACCTCGGAGCGGCGCCTTGCGGAGGTTGAAAAGTTTCTCGACACCGTCGCCATCTGCCCCGCGCAACTGGGCCAGCATGGCGCGCTCTGGGGCATGCGGAACCTCGCGCAATGGCTCGCCGGTGAGCGTGACGAGATCCTCGCCCGCCGCGCGGCGATCACGGCCAACATGCCCCGTCTGGAACCGCAGGGCTGGAAACTGCTGGGGCTGGGCGGCTATTTCGCCTATATGCAGCATCCCTTTGCGCAATCTGCCGCCACGCTGGCCCCGGAACTGGTGCGCAGCGCGGGCATCCTCTGCCTGCCCGGCACCATGTTCTGCCCCGAGGGCGACGCCACCGGAGAGCGGCAGCTGCGCATTGCCTTTGCCAATCTCGACGCCGCCGGGATCGGCGTCCTGTTCGACCGGCTGGCAGAACTGAGGCCCGGTTAGGCCCCGGGGTTCAATGATCCTGATCCAAATTGCTGCAAAACATGCATAGTTGCTTGCCCCGCGCGGGTCGGACGCATAGACAGTTGCGAAAGTAAAAAAGGGTGATGGCACATGGCCAAAGGGTCGAGCATTTCAAAAACCGCGGTCTGGATTCTGATGGGTCTGCTGATCCTCGGTCTGGGCGGCTTTGGCGCGGTCAACCTGTCGGGCAACCTGCGCTCCATCGGTACAGTGGGTGACAAATCCATCCCGGTGGATGCCTATGCGCGCCAGTTGCAGAATGAAATCCGCGCCATCGAACAGCAAACCGGCGAAAGCCTGCCCTTTGCCCGTGCCCAGGAAATCGGCCTGGACCGCGCGGTGCTGCAACGACTGGTGCGCAACCGGGCACTGGACCATGAAACGGCGCAGCTGGGCCTGTCCATCGGCGACGAAGCCCTGCGCGAGGACATTCTGAACATCCCCGCCTTTCAGGGTGTCGATGGCAAGTTCGACCGCGACGCCTACCGCTTTGCCCTGCAACAGGGTGGTCTGTCGGAGGGTGAATTCGAAACCTCCCTGCGCGAGGAAGCGGCACGCACCCTTTTGCAACGCGCGGTCACCGGCGGCGTGGTGATGCCCGCCACCTATGCCGATACGCTGATGACCTATATCGCCCAGGAACGCAGCTTTACCTGGAGCATGCTGGACGACAGCGATCTGGCGACCCCGCTGGCAGAGCCCGGCGAAGAGGAGCTGCGCGCCTATTACGACGAAAATCAGCAGGCCTTCATGCTGCCCCTGACCAAGAAGATCACCTATGCCTGGCTTTCGCCCGATGCCATTCTGGACGAGGTGGAAGTGCCCGAGGACGAGCTGCGCCGCGCCTATGACGACCGCGCCGCCGAATACCAGCAGCCCGAGCGCCGCCTGGTGGAACGCCTGGTCTTTGCCGATCAGGAAAGTGCCGACCGGGCCGCCGCCGCGCTTGAGGTCGATGGCACCACCTTCAACGCGCTGGTGGAGGAACGCGGCCTTGAACTGTCCGATGTCGATATGGGCGATGTCGGCAGGCTGGACCTGGACGCCGCGGGCGAGGCTGTCTTTGCCGCCGAAGTGGGCGATATCGTGGGCCCCCTGCCCAGCCCGCTTGGGCCCGCCCTGTTCCGGGTGAACGGCGTGCTGCCCGCCCAGAACACCACCTTCGAGCAAGCCCGCCCGGCCCTGCAGGCCGAGCTTGCCTCCGCCCGCGCGGTGCGCGCGGTAGAGGCCCGTGCGCAGGAACTGGACGACCAGCTTGCCGGTGGCGTGACCCTCGAACAGATGGCCGAGGAAACCCATATGTCCCTCGGCACCCTCGACTGGACCCCCGAAAGCAGCGAGGGGATCGCCGCCTACACCGCGTTCCGTGACGTGGCTGCCGATGTCACCGCCGAGGATTTTCCGCGCATCACGCAACTGGAAGACGGCGGCGTTTTTGCCGTGCGGCTGGATGAACGGCTGGAAGAACGCCCCGAACCATTCGAGCAGGCCCGCGATGACGTGCGCGCCGCCTGGACCGCCGAACAGACCGTTGCGCAGCTGACCGAACAGGCCGACGCATTGGTGCAGACACTGGGCGGCACCGCCTCCTTCGAAGAAGCGGGGCTTGACGCCACGATCGAGGAAAACCAGACCCGCCGCGCCTTTGTCGAAGGCACGCCCGAAGGCTTCATGGAAACGGTCTTCAGCCTGGAACCGGGCGCTGTGAGCGTGCTGCCGGGGGATGGCGATGTGGTGATTGTTCGCCTGGATGCGATTCACGAGGCCCGCGAGAACGACGAGGCTGCGGCCCTGCGCGCAAGGATCTCGGATCAGCTCAGCCAGACCTTGTCGCAGGACCTCTATTCCGTCTTTGCCGATGACGTGGTGCGCCGCGCCGGGCCGAAGGTGGACCAGCGCGCGCTGCAGGCCGTCCATGTCAACTTTCCCTGATCGGCGGCACCCATGACCCTGACACCGGCATATGAGGATTTCGCCGCAGGCTACGGCGCGGGCGAAAACCAGATCGTCTTTACCCGGCTGGCCGCCGACCTGGACACACCTGTCTCGCTGATGCTGAAACTGACCGGGGCGAGTGAAAACGCCTTTGTGCTGGAATCGGTCACCGGCGGCGAGGTGCGCGGACGCTATTCCATCATCGGGATGAAACCTGACCTGATCTGGCGCTGCCGGGGCGAAAGCTCGGCGGTGAACCGCGCCGCCCGCTATGACGCGGATGCTTTCGAAGAGATGCCCGGCAATCCGCTGGACGTGCTGCGCAGCGTCATCGCGGAAAGCCGGATCAATCTGCCCGACGATCTGCCGCAGGCCGCTGCCGGGCTGTTCGGCTACCTGGGCTATGACATGATCCGCCTGGTCGAACATCTGCCAAACGTGAACCCCGATCCGCTGGGCCTGCCCGATGCGGTGATGGTCCGCCCCTCGGTCATTGCCGTTCTGGATGGGGTCAAGGGCGAGGTCACCGTCGTCTCCCCCGCCTGGGTCTCTGACGGGCAATCGGCGCGTGCCGCCTATGCGCAGGCCGCCGAACGGGTGATGGATGCGGTGCGCGATCTGGAACGTGCGATGCCTGCCACCTCCCGCGATCTGGGTGACGCCCATGAGACCCCGGAGCCGGTCAGCAATTTCACCCGCGACGGTTACAAGGCCGCGGTGGAAAAGGCGCGCGACTATATCGCGGCGGGCGACATCTTTCAGGTGGTGCCAAGCCAACGCTGGGCGCAGGGCTTTACCCAGGATCCCTTTACCCTCTACCGCAGTCTGCGGCGCACCAACCCCTCGCCCTTCATGTTCTATTTCAACTTCGGCGGCTTTCATGTGGTGGGTGCCAGCCCCGAGATCCTGGTCCGGGTCTTTGGCAATCAGATCACCATCCGCCCCGTGGCAGGCACCCGGCCCAGGGGCGACACACCGGAAGAGGACCGCGCGCTGGAAGCCGACCTTCTGCTGGATCAAAAGGAGCTGGCAGAGCATCTGATGCTGCTGGATCTGGGCCGCAACGACGTGGGCCGGGTGGCCAAAATCGGCACCGTGCGCCCGACCGAGGAATTCATCGTCGAACGCTACAGCCATGTCATGCACATCGTCTCAAACGTGGTGGGCGAGTTGAAGGAAGGCTGCGATGCGCTTGATGCCTTCTTTGCCGGCATGCCCGCGGGCACCGTGTCGGGCGCACCCAAGGTGCGCGCGATGGAGATCATCGACGAGCTGGAACCCGAGAAACGCGGCCTTTACGGCGGCGGTGTCGGCTATTTCAGCGCGGGCGGCGACATGGACATGTGCATCGCCCTGCGCACCGCCGTGATCAAGGACGAGACGCTCTATATCCAGGCAGGCGGCGGCGTGGTCTATGACAGCGATGCGGAGGCCGAGTATATGGAGACCGTGCATAAATCCAACGCCATCCGGCGGGCTGCCGCGGATGCCGCGCGCTTTGGTGGTCAGGGGAACCGCTGAACGTGCCCAGCCGCGCGCCTTTCGAGATCGCGGGGCAATCTGTCGCCCCCGGCACCAGCCTCGGCATTGACCTGCCGGTCTCCACCCTGCCCGATCACACGCCGGTGCATCTGTCGGTCGAGGTGCATCACGGCAAGCGCCCCGGCCCCACCATGTTCGTCAGCGCCGCCGTCCATGGCGACGAGGTGATCGGTGTCGAGATCGTGCGCCGCCTGCTGCGCGCACCACAGCTCAAATCCCTGCGCGGCACCTTGCTGGTGATCCCGGTGGTCAATTCCTTCGGCTTTCTCAGCCGCTCGCGCTACCTGCCGGACCGGCGCGACCTGAACCGCTGCTTTCCGGGCCATCCCTCCGGATCGCTGGGGGCGCGGCTGGCGCATATCTTTCTGCAAGAGGTCGTCCTGCGCTGCGATTTCGGGATCGACCTGCATTCCGCCGCGATTCACCGCACCAACCTGCCGCAGGTGCGGGTTTCGCCCTCCGACAAGATCACCCAGAAAATGGCGGTGGATTTCGGCGCGCCGGTGGTGCTGACATCGGGGCTGCGCGACGGGTCCCTGCGCGCGGTGGCAAGCAAACAGGGCGTGCCGATCCTGCTCTATGAAGCGGGCGAAGGGCTGCGTTTCGACGAAATGGCTGTGCGCGCGGGGCTTGCGGGCATCCTTCGGGTGATGCGCGGCCATGACATGCTGCCCGCCAAGGGCATCGCAAAGGCGCGTGTCGCGCCCTATTTGTGCACTTCCTCCCACTGGCTGCGCGCCCCTGCGGGCGGGCTGCTGCGCACCTTCCGCGGCGAGGGCGAGACCGTCGAAAAAGGCGATGTGCTGGCCACGGTCTCCGACCCTTTCGGCGCGGTGGAGACGGATCTGATCGCCCCCGAGGCCGGCATCCTGATCGGCCGCGCGATCCTGCCGGTGGTGAACGAGGGCGATGCGGTCTTTCACCTGGCCAAGCTCAGCCCCCGCGCGGCAGAGGCCACGGTGGATGACCTGGCCTCGCAGCTGGAAAGCGACCCGCTGTTCGACGAGGATGAAATCATCTGATTGCTCTGCTGCGCGGCCGCGCTACCTGTTCCTGCGACCCCGAAGGAGCCACCAGATGATCCGAACCGCCACCTGTCTCTTGATGCTCTGCGCCGGCAGCGCCCAGGCCGACCTGAGCCTGCGCTTTGTCGAAGGCGCGCCCAGCGACCGTTTCGTGCTGACCAACACCGGCAATTGCCCCCTGGCCGAAGCCACGCTGACGCTGGACATCGGTGCCGCCCCCGCCGGGCTGCTGTTTGACGCGATGCCGGGCGGTGCCGGTGTGGACAGCTATCAGCCCTTCGAGGTGATCGAGGGACGTGGCGCGCTGTTGGGGCTGCCGGAACTGGCGGATGGCGACACGGTGCTGAGCCTGAACCTTGCAGGGCTTGAGGCGGGCGGCATCGTCAGCTTTTCGCTGGATGTGGATGATACCGGCACAGGCCTCCCCGAAACCATCGCTGACAGCGAGATCGCGGGCACGATGGTCACGCTGGTGATGGGTGAGACAACGCTGGAGGTGGCCTTTTCCGATCAGGCCAGCGCAGTCATTCCGATTGCGCCCTGCATCAGCTAGGGACGCCGGACTTTTCAAAAAGTCCGGACCGATTTTTTCAAAAAAATCGCCCCAGGTCGCAGGCCTGTTTGCCTGTGAGAACCACCGATGTCGGAACCTGCGCCCTCATGCCAAATGCACCCGGCATCAGCCAGACACGCCGGACTTTTCAAAAAGTCCGGACCGATTTTTTCAAAAAAATCGTCCCAGGTCGCAGGCCTGTTTGCCTGTGAGAACCCCCGCGGTCGGGACCAGCGACCTCATGCCAATTGCACCCTGCATCAGCCAGAGGCGCCGGACTTTTCAAAAAGTCCGGACCGATTTTTTCAAAAAAATCGTCCCCGGCCCGAGGCCTATTCGCGGGTCAGAACCGCCGAAACCGGGACCAGCGCCACGCTGTTGGCCCGGTCCTGCAAGCCCCAGAGCAGCAGCGCCGAGATCGTATCGGGCCGCAGCCGGCCCAGCATGATCACGGCCCCTTCCTGCCCCGCCTTGAACGCCGCCTGATCCAGGAACCGGCGGATCACCGTGGCGCTCTGCCCGTTACTGTCGAAATCGCGAAAGATCGGATCGGCCGGCACGCCTTCCTTGCGGGCAAGCTTGGGCATCGTGTTCAGCCCCTTGTCCTGGGTGATCAACCCATGCCCGGTATCGGCCAGAATCGCGGTGATCTGGTCTGACAGGTCGCGGCTGCCCTGAAAGCCGCCATCGGGGGCCTCCAGCACCGCGACAACCTGATCCAGATCCGGCAGCACCACATTGAACGTGGTTTCCGCATCGCTGGGCTGCGCGCCTTCGGGCAGGGACACCATCGCCACCACTTCAAAGCCGGCCTCGCGGTAAAGCGCCATACGTTCCGCCGCATCGGGCTTGCTGGCATCCACCGCGAAACTCAGGGGATAGGGAAAGCTGCGCAGCGCGGCCAAGCCTTGCGCCCCGGAGGTCAGGCCGGAGCCGTCGTCGATCAGCACGATGCCCATCAGCGGTTTGCCTTCGGTTGGCGGATAGGGCTGCGCATAGGCCTCAAGCGGCGGCACCTTGCTGTCCTCCGCCGTGGCATCGCCATCTGCGGCCCCGGCAGGCGCCTCGGCGCTCTCCGGGGCGGGCGCGGCAGAGCCGGGGCGGTTGACGGTCACACCGCTCTCGCGGTCGGTCAGCGTCACGGCGGGCGTGCCGATCGCGGGCCGAGTCGCGCTGTCTGCCGATGGCGCTTCCTCCGCTGCTGTCTCGGGCGTATCCGCGGCCGGGGGTGTCTCGGCGTCGGAAGGTGTTTCGGCGTCGGGAAGGGTCTCGGCCACCACTGGCGGCGTTTCCGGCTCGGCCTGCGGCGCGATCTCTGCGGTTTCGGGTTCCGGGGCCTGTGGCATCGGTTCGGCCCCGGTGGTCTGGACCGGTGTTTCGCTTTCCGGTGCAACCGGCGTGGCATCGGCGGCAATGTCGTCGGCGCCGGGCGTCTCCCCCCCGTCCTGCGCCACCTCGGGTGTCGCGGGCTGCTCCGGTGCATCGGGCACGGCAGGTGCGACCCCGGGGGTCTCGAACGGTCCGCTTTCCGCCTGCGGTTCAGGCGGCTGCGCAGGTTCGGTGCTGATCGACAGGGTGTCAGGGTCCTGCGGGGCCATCGGGGCCAGTGCCTGCGGATTCGGCAGCACCGGGCTTTCGGCCTCGGTTGCAACACCGCTGCTGTCGGCCCCGCCCTCCGGCGCGTTCAGCCCTTCGACGCCGCCTGTCTCTGGCGCGGCCCCAGGGCTTGTCGCCGTTTCGTCCAGCGTGGCCAGCGTATCGGGATCAGGCGGCACCCCCTGGGGCGCGGCAGGCGCGGTTGCGGGGGCGCTATCGGTGAGGCTGGCCTTGTCGGTGCCCGTGCCATCCGGGCTGGCCGGTGCCTGGGTTCCGCCGGGGGCGGCATCGGTGACCTCGGGCGGCATCGGCGGTTCCAGCAGAACCGAGGCGATGCCGGCCACGCTTACGCTCACCACGCCGCCCAGAACGGCCCCTTTGAAAAAACCCCGTGCCATTGTCGCACTCTCCTGCTCTTTTCAGCGGCATGTGAACGCCGCTTTGCCTGCCCTGTTCTTATGCACGGACCGCTCTTGACGCCAGCGGACAACCCTGAACATGTAGGGCGTAACTATACCCCCGTCAGGGGCCTCAAAACCAGTGCCAATCCGGTCATAAGGACAAAGAATTCAGACGTGTTGCTCCTGATAGATAACTACGACAGCTTTACCTACAACCTCGTTCACTATCTGGGCGAATTGGGGGCGGATGTGGTCGTGCACCGCAATGACAAGATCAGCGTGGAGGCGGCGCTGGCGCTGCAGCCCGCGGGCATCCTGCTGTCCCCCGGCCCCTGTGACCCGGACCGGGCGGGCATCTGCCTGGAGCTGACCCGCGCCGCCGCCGAGACAGGCCTGCCCCTGCTGGGCGTCTGCCTGGGGCATCAGACCCTGGGCCAGGCCTTTGGCGGCCAGGTGGTGCGCGCGGGCGACATCGTGCATGGCAAGCTGGGGCTGATGCACCACGAAGGCCAGGGTATCTTTGCCGGTCTGCCCAGCCCCTTCCCCGCCACGCGCTATCATTCCCTGGTGGTGGACCGCGACAGCCTGCCTGACTGCTTGCAGGTGACCGCGGCACTTGAGGACGGCACCATCATGGGCCTGCAACACCGCGAGCTGCCGCTGCACGGGGTCCAGTTCCACCCGGAATCGATCCGATCGGAACATGGGCACAAGATGCTGCAGAACTTTCTCGACGTGATGAAGGTCCCGGCATGAGCGACAGCCTCAAACCGCTGATCGACGCCGCCGCCAACGGCCCGCTGACCCGTGCGCAGGCGGCAGAAGCCTTTGAAATCCTCTTTGACGGCGAAGCCACCCCCAGCCAGATCGGCGGCTTCCTGATGGCACTGCGCACCCGGGGCGAAACTGTGGATGAATATGCCGCCGCCGCCAGCGTGATGCGCGCCAAATGCCATGCGGTGAAAGCCCCCGAGGGCGCGATGGACATCGTTGGCACCGGCGGCGACGGCAAGGGCACGCTGAACATCTCGACCGCCACCGCCTTTGTCGTGGCGGGTGCCGGGGTGATCGTGGCCAAGCATGGCAACCGCAACCTCAGCTCCAAATCCGGGGCGGCGGATGCGCTGACCCAGATGGGCCTCAATGTGATGGTGGGCCCCAAGGTGGTGGAGCGTGAGCTCGCCGAGGTTGGAATCGGCTTCATGATGGCCCCCATGCACCACCCGGCGATTGCCCATGTGATGCCGACACGCTCAGAGCTGGGCACAAGGACGATCTTCAACATCCTTGGCCCCCTGACCAACCCCGCCGGCGTCAAACGCCAGCTCACCGGTGCCTTCTCGCGCGATCTGATCCGCCCGATGGCCGAAACCCTGCGCGCGCTTGGCAGCGACAAGGCCTGGCTGGTCCATGGCTCTGACGGCACCGACGAGCTGACCATCACCGGCGTGAGCTGGGTCAGCGGGCTGGACAAGGGCACCATCCGTGATTTCGAGATCCACCCCGAAGACGCGGGCCTGCCTGTCCACCCCTTCGAGGCGATTGTCGGCGGCACGCCTGCCGAGAATGCCCAGGCCTTCCATGCCGTGCTGGACGGTGCCGCATCGGCCTATCGTGATGCCGTGGTGTTGAATGCGGCGGCGGCCCTTGTGGTGGCCGATGCCGCGCCGGACCTGAAAACAGGTGTAGAAATGGCCCGCAGCAGCCTTGATTCCGGCGCTGCCCGCGAAAAGCTGCGCCGCGTGGCCGAAGTATCTCAGGAAAAGTGATGAAATCCCCCCTTGCACGGCTTGGCGACTGGGCTGAGCTCCCCTTTTTTACCACCACCTATCCGGCGATCGAGACCGCGCTGCGGGCCGAGAAGCGCAATGTCTTCCCCCCCACCGACCAGATTTTCGCGGCGCTGGAACATGTCGCCCCCGGCGATGTGCGCGTGGTCATCCTGGGCCAGGATCCCTATCCAACCGTGAACCACGCCCACGGCTATGCCTTTTCCGCCGAGGAAGACACCCGGCCGCTGCCGCGCTCGCTGGCCAATATCTTCAAGGAGATGCGCAGCGACATCGGCGCCGCACCGGAGAGTGCCGACCTGCGGTTCTGGTCCGATCAGGGGGTGCTGCTGCTCAACACCATCCTGACCGTGCCGGAGGGACAGCCTAAGGGCCATGAGACGCTGGGCTGGCAGGCCCTGTGCGATCAGGTGCTGGCACGGCTGGCCGACAGCCCGCGTGCCTATCTGCTCTGGGGCAGCAGCGCGCAAAAGGCTGCGGCCGGCGTGGACGCAGCCACCAATCTCAAGATCGAAAGCCACCACCCGGTCGGCATGTATGGCAACATGGGCTTTTTCGGCTCCCGCCAGTTTTCCCGCACCAATGCGTGGTTGCGCGAGCAAGGCCTGCCCGGCATAAACTGGGCCAACCCGGAGACCGCATGACACAGACCATCCTGGACAAGATCAAGGCCTACAAGCTGGAAGAAATCGCCGCGGACAAAGCGGCCAAACCGCTTGAAGCGGTCACCGCAGAGGCGCGCGCGGCAAGCCCGGTACGCCCCTTTGCCGAAAGCCTGCATCAGGCCTCGCGGGAGGGTTATGGCCTGATCGCCGAAATCAAGAAGGCGAGCCCCTCCAAAGGGTTGATCCGGGATGATTTCAACCCGGCCAACCACGCCGCCGCCTATGCCGCCGGCGGGGCGACCTGCCTTTCGGTGCTGACCGATACGCCCAGTTTCCAGGGCGCCAAATCATTCCTGACAGAAGCCCGCGCCGCCTGCGACCTGCCGGTGCTGCGCAAGGATTTCCTTTATGACACCTACCAGGTGGCAGAGGCCCGCGCGCTGGGGGCCGATTGCATCCTGATCATCATGGCCTCAGTCTCTGACACCCAGGCGGCGGAACTGGAAGCGGCCGCGATGGAATTTGACATGGATGCGCTGATCGAGGTGCACAATGACGCGGAACTGGAGCGCGCCACCAAGCTGAAAAGCCGGATGATCGGGATAAACAACCGCAATCTCAATACCTTCGAGACCTCTCTTGATGTGACCCGGAGCCTGTCCAAACATGTGCCGCCGGACCGCATGATCGTCTGCGAATCCGGTCTGCACACACCAAAGGATCTGGCGGATATGGCCATGTTCGGCGCGCGGTCCTTCCTGATCGGTGAAAGCCTGATGCGCCAGCCGGATGTGGAACAGGCAACGCGGGACCTGCTGGCCAATCCGCTGACCGCCGGGGGCATGTGATGGCGCTGACGCATTTTGACGGCAAGGGCGATGCCCATATGGTCGATGTCTCTGACAAGGCAGTGACATCGCGCATCGCCGTTGCCGAAAACCACATCAAGATGCTGCCGGAAACCCTTGATATCATTACCGAAGGACGCGCCAAGAAAGGTGATGTTCTGGGCGTGGCACGGCTGGCCGGGATCATGGCGGCCAAACAGACCGCCAGCCTGATCCCGCTGTGCCATCCCCTGCCGATCACCAAGGTCAGCGTGGAACTGACCCCCGACGCCGCGCTGCCCGGCATCCGCATCGAGGCCACGGTCAAGACCACTGGCCAGACCGGGGTGGAGATGGAGGCGCTGACGGCGGCCTCCGTTGCGGCGCTCACGGTCTATGACATGGCCAAGGCCGTGGACAAGGGCATGGAAATCGGCGGCTTGCGCGTGGTTCTCAAGGATGGCGGCAAATCGGGCCGCTACACCGCCCCATGATCTCCGTCGAAGAGGCGCTTGCCCGGCTGCTGGCCCTTGTCGCGCCGCTTGAGGCCGAAGAGGTGCCGCTGCGCGCCGCCGCCGGCCGGGTGCTGGCCCGCGACGTGACCGCCAGCCGCACCCAGCCGCCCTTTGCCGCCTCTTCGATGGATGGCTATGCCCTGCGCCGGGCCGAGGTGGAGCCGGACGCGATGTTCAAGGTCATCGGAGAATCCGCCGCCGGTCACCGTTTTGACGGCGCGGTCAAACCCGGTCAGACGGTGCGCATCTTTACCGGCGCGCCGGTGCCGGAAGGCGCTGATTTCATTGTCATTCAGGAAGATGTCACCCGGCGCGGCGATCTGATTACGCTGGGCCATGACATCGGCGAAAAGGACAATATCCGCCCCGCAGGCGGCGACTTTGCCGCCGGTGACAGGGTTGCGGCCCCGCTGCTGCTGCGGCCCACGGACATTGCCCTGTTGGCCGCGATGAACATCGCCCGCGTTCCGGTCACCCGCAAACCACGTCTGGCGATCCTTGCCACCGGCGATGAACTGGTCCAGCCCGGCGAAGACCCCGGCCCCGACCAGATTGTCGCCTCCAACAGTCACGGGCTGACCGCGATGTTCGAGGAAATGGGCGCCGAGGTGCAGCTGCTGCCCATTGCCCGCGACACCGCCGCTTCGCTGAAACAGGCGTTCACGCTGGCCCGGGGCGCGGATCTGATCGTCACCATCGGCGGTGCCTCTGTCGGTGATCATGATCTGGTCGCACCGGTGGCGGCCGAACTCGGCATGGAACAGGCCTTTTACAAGGTGGCGATGCGCCCCGGAAAACCGCTGATGGCCGGGCGCATCGGTACGTCGGCGATGATCGGCCTGCCGGGCAACCCAGTCTCTGCCATGGTCTGCGGCAGCGTTTTCGTGGCCCCGATGCTGCGCCGGATGCTGGGTCTGGGCGATGCGCCCGCCCCGATGCGCGATGCGGTGCTGGGCGTCGACCTGCCCGCCAACGGCCCGCGCGCCCATTACATGCGCGCACAGATGCGCGACGGCGCGGTCCACCCCGACACGCGGCAGGATTCCTCGCTGTTGTCGGTGCTGGCCCATGCCGATGCCCTGCTGGTCCGCCCGGTCGAAGACCCGGCGCGCAGGGCTGGCGATACTGTCCGTGTCATCCCGCTCTGAGGCGCCGCGCCCTTTCAGCGTTGACACAAAACAGGAACATCCCTAGAACAAAAAGAAACAACTGACCAAAAGGGACGGGCCGTGCTTACCAAAAAACAACTCGATCTGTTGGCATTCATCCAGAAACGTGTGCAGCGCGACGGCGTACCGCCCAGCTTTGACGAAATGAAGATCGCGCTCGATCTGCGGTCGAAATCCGGCATTCACCGCCTGATCACGGCGCTTGAGGAACGCGGTTTCATCCGCCGTCTGGCACACCGCGCCCGCGCGCTTGAGATCGTGAAACTGCCCGAAAGCCTGGGCGGCGCGCCCAGCGGTTTTACCCCCCGCGTGATCGAGGGCGACCGCCCCGACAGCCCGCCGCCAGCCCAGGCCATGGCGGTCCAGGCCACTGCGCTGGATCTGCCGGTGATGGGGCAGATCGCCGCCGGTGTCCCGATTGAGGCGATCAATCACGAAACCCACCGCGTTTCCGTGCCCGGCGGCATGGTTTCGGGCAAGGGCGAACATTACGCACTTGAAGTCAAAGGCGATTCGATGATCGAGGCCGGGATCAACGACGGCGATGTCGTGGTGATCCGCGAAACCTCCACCGCCGACAACGGCGATATCGTCGTGGCGCTGGTCGATGACCTTGAGGCGACGCTGAAACGCTTCAAACGCAGCGGCAGTTCCATCGCGCTGGAGGCCGCGAACCCGGCCTATGAGGCGCGGGTGCTGGCCGCCGACCGGGTCAAGGTTCAGGGCCGTCTGGTGGGGCTGATCCGCACATATTGATCCTGCGCGGCTTCCGGCATTGCCGGGGGCCAATGGGTCCATAACCTGTCACCGGTCCCGTCGCGGGCCGTTGTCAGGGTCCAGCCCTGCTTGCCCGGTGTCAGCGCCAGCGCGCCCGTGTGTTTCAGCAGCAGCGGGTCAAAGACGGCGCAGGGCGCCTGCGCCAGATCGGCCGCAGGGACAGAGACGACGACGATCTGCCCCGGCGCACATCCCTCGAATGCCGCCAGACGCCGCTTGCCGCTCAGGTGGATGACCTCGCCCCCCTGCGGCCAGCGCATGGCGGCCTCCAGCTGTCCGCCACCGTCGCCATCATTCTCCAGCCAGTTGCGTGCGACAAATCCGGCGGTGCGCTCCCGGCTCAGCGCCCGGCCCTGCGGGGTCATCACCCCGACCAATGTGCCCGTGTCAGAGATCAGAACAGCGGGCCGCTGCGCCCCCTGCCAAAGGACAAGGGCCAGTGCCATCACGGGCAACCCTGCAAAGCGCAAACGGCCCTGCCAGAGGATCAGCAGCAGAAACCCCAGTGCCAGCAGCGGGATCACCCAGGCCCCCGGCCCCACCACATAACCGCGCGCGCCTTCCAGCCCGGCGATCCAATGGGCCACGCCGAGAATCCAGCGCAGGCCCAGCCCCATCACCCAAAGCCCCAGCGCCTCTGCTCCGAAGGGGGCCAGCACCAGCGCCGCCACGGCGGCAGGGATGATCAGCACCCCCATCAGGGGCACCGACACCAGGTTTGCGATCAGCCCGTAATGGGCGATGGTGTTGAAATGCGCCGCCGCAATCGGCGCAGTGGCCAGCCCCGCCACGGCGGAAGAGACAAAGACCGCAAAGGCGGGTTTCAGCCAGGGCGGAAGCCAGCCCATATCGACCGCCCTGAGCCAGCCAAAGACCGCGACCAGCGCCGTTGTCGCGGCAAATGACATCTGGAACCCCGGCCCCGTCAGCGCCTCTGGCCGAAAGATCAGCACCAGCGTAGCCGCAATCGCCACCGCCCGCAGGGACAGCGCCCGCCGCCCGATCATCAGCGCCCCCAGCGCCACGGCCACCATGATAAACGCCCGCTCCGTCGCCACGTTGCCGCCCGACAGCGCGAGGTAACCTGCCGCCGCGATCAGCGCACCGGCGGCTGCGATCCCCTTTGTCGGCCAGCGCAGGGCCGTGACCGGATGCGCGGCCAGCAGCAGCCTGAGCGCGCCCAGCACCACCGCGCTGAGCAACCCCATGTGCAGCCCCGAGATCGCCAGCAGATGCGCCAGGTTGCTGGCGCGCAAGGCCTCCAGCGCCTCGCGGCTGATGGCGCTGCGGTCGCCGGTGGTGATGGCGGCGGCAAAGCCGCCAATATCGCCGGGCAAAACCTGCCGGATGCGGGCAGAAGCCGCCATGCGGATGCGAAACACCGCCAGCCCCGCATGGCCATCCCGCGCCTCTGCCACCCCCAGCAGCGGCACGCGGGTATAGCCAACGGCGCCCAGCTGCGCGAACCAGGCGTGGCGCTGGAAATCAAAACCGCCCGGCTCCACCGGACCGGCGGGGGGCGACAGATGGGCCGTGGTCATCACCCGCAGCCCCGGTTCAGGCGTGATCCCCGCGCCGCCATGCAGCGACAGCCGCACCTGGTCGGGCGTCCGCGCAGGTGACACCCGCGCCAGCCGCACCTGATCCAGCGTCAGGCGCAGCGCATCGGACTGGCTTCGGTCCATCGCGACAATCCGCCCCTCAACCGGCCCGTAATAGCGCCAGCCCAGCACCGGCCCTGCCACGCGATGCGCCCGGCCCGCCGCCAGCAATACCCCGATCAGGCAGAGCGCCACACCCACGGCAAGGGGCGCCACCGGCTCCGGCAGGAAGCGGGCCAGCACCAGCATCAGCAGCGCTGCTGTGGCAAGCCCTGCAAGCACCGGCAGGTCAGGCTCCGTGGACAGGGAAAAATAGCTGCCGACGCCCGCCGCCAGGCAAACCGGCACCCAGCAGATCAAGCCGCCGCGCTGTGCCAGCAGGACCCTGCCTGCAGAATTGGAAATGCGCCCGCATAGGCCCATGCTTGCCCCCGCGCACCGCACTGGATAGACAGGCAGCACCCTAGAGGCCCCGTGATGAACAAGAGATTAACACGAGGCTGAGCACGTCAGAATTTGTTAGGAAAACATCCCCCATGTCCGCCGAAGTCGTCACCCGTTTCGCCCCGTCTCCCACCGGTTTCCTGCACATCGGCGGCGCGCGGACCGCGCTGTTCAACTGGCTTTATGCGCGCGGCAAGGGCGGCAGGTTCCTGCTGCGGATCGAAGATACCGACCGCGCCCGTTCGACCCCGGAGGCGACGGATGCGATTCTGCAGGGTCTGGCCTGGCTGGGCCTCGACCATGATGGCGAGATCGTCAGCCAATTCGAAAATGCGCCGCGCCATGCGGAAGTGGCCAATGCCCTGCTGGAGGCCGGCAAGGCCTACAAGTGCTTTGCCACGCAGGAAGAAATCAACGCCTTCCGCGAGGCCGCCAAGGCCGAGGGCCGCAGCACGCTTTACCAGTCCCCCTGGCGCGATGCGGACCCCGCCAGCCACCCCGATGCCCCTTACGTCATCCGCATCAAGGCCCCGCAGGAGGGCCAGACGGTGATCCGTGACCAGGTGCAGGGCGATGTGACCATTTCCAACGCGCAGCTTGATGACATGGTGCTGTTACGTTCCGATGGCACACCGGTCTACATGCTGGCGGTTGTCGTGGATGATCATGACATGGGCGTGACCCATGTGATCCGGGGGGATGACCACCTGAACAATGCCGCGCGCCAGATGATGATCTATCAGGCGATGGGCTGGGATGTGCCGGTCTGGGCGCATATCCCGCTGATCCACGGGTCGGACGGCAAGAAACTGTCGAAACGCCACGGTGCCTTGGGCGCACAGGAATATCAGGCGATGGGCTATCCCGCCGCTGGCATGCGCAATTATCTGGCCCGGCTGGGCTGGAGCCATGGCGACGATGAATTCTTTACCGATGCCCAGGCGCGCGACTGGTTCGACCTGGACGGCATCCGCAAGAGCCCCGCGCAGTTCGACCTGAAAAAGCTGGAAAACATCTGCGGGCAGCATATCGCGGTCTCTGATGATGCCGCGCTGCGGCAAGAATGTCAGGACTACCTGGCGGCAGCCGGTCTGACCGCGCTTGATCCCGATCAGGCGCAGGGTTTGGAACGGGCCATGTATTGTCTCAAGGAACGGGCAAAGACACTGCCTGAACTCATTGAAAAGGCACATTTTGTTCTGACGCACCGCCCTGTGGAGCCGGACGAGAAGGCGCAAAAGGCGCTGGATTCGGAGGCCCGTGGCTTACTGGCGGAATTGACGCCGCACCTGCAAGATGCTAGCTGGACCAAGGAAACGCTGGAAGAGGTAATGAACAGCTTTGCGGCTGCGCATGATACCAAATTCGGCAAACTCGCAGGGCCCCTTCGGGCTGCCCTTGCTGGGCGCGCGGTCACCCCATCCGTTTTTGACATGATGCTCGTGTTGGGACGTGATGAGACCCTCGCCCGACTGACGGATGCGGCGGCGTGAACAGGGTTAACCCCCTGGAAACGCCACGCGCGATAACACACCGGCAGGTCCTGTCTCAGGGCCTGGTCGTGACGGCGGGCAATACGCCCTGCCGCCAGCTCAAGGGGAAGGGACCGCATGACTGAGAGCACGAAATCCGCAACGCTGACCATCGACGGCAAAAACTATGATCTGCCGATCTTTTCGCCAACCGCAGGCCCCGACGTGGTCGACATCCGCAAGCTCTATGCGCAGGCCAATGTCTTTACCTATGACCCCGGCTTCACCTCCACCGCCGCCTGCGACAGCACCATCACCTATATCGACGGCGATGCCGGCGTGCTGCTGCACCGGGGCTATCCCATCGACCAGCTGGCCGCCAAATCGCATTACCTCGAAGTCTGCTACCTGCTGCTTTACGGTGAGCTTCCCTCCCCCGCAGAGCTGGAGGATTTCGAAAGCCGCGTGACCAACCACACCATGCTGCACGAGCAGATGATGAACTTCTTCCGCGGGTTCCGGCGCGATGCGCACCCGATGGCGGTCATGGTGGGCGTGGTGGGCGCAATGTCCGCCTTTTATCACGACAGCACCGACATCACCGACGAATGGCAGCGCGAGGTCGCGTCGATCCGCCTGATCGCCAAGATGCCGACGATCGCCGCGATGGCCTATAAATACACCATCGGCCAGCCCTTCGAATATCCGCGCAACGATCTGGACTATGCGTCCAACTTCCTGCGCATGTGCTTTGCCGTCCCGGCAGAGGAATATGTCGTCGATCCGATCCTGAGCCGGGCGATGGACCGCATCTTTACCCTGCATGCGGATCACGAGCAGAACGCCTCCACCTCCACGGTGCGTCTGGCGTCCTCCTCGGGGGCCAACCCCTTTGCCTGTATCGCGGCGGGTATTGCCTGTCTCTGGGGCCCTGCCCACGGCGGCGCCAACCAGGCCTGCCTGGAAATGCTCAAGGAAATCGGCACGCCCGACCGCATCCCCGAGTTCATTGCCCGCGCCAAGGACAAGAACGATCCGTTCCGCCTGATGGGCTTTGGCCACCGCGTCTACAAGAACTTCGACCCGCGTGCGACCGTGATGAAGGAAAGCGCCGACGAGGTTCTGGAGCTGCTCGGGATCGAGAACAACCCCGTCCTGCAAGTGGCCAAGGAGCTGGAAAAACAGGCGCTGGAGGATCCGTATTTCGCAGAGAAGAAACTGTTCCCCAACGTCGATTTCTATTCGGGCATCATCCTTGAGGCCATGGGCTTCCCCACCTCGATGTTCACCCCGATCTTCGCGCTGTCGCGGACCGTCGGCTGGATTTCGCAGTGGAAGGAAATGATCGCCGATCCGCAGAACAAGATCGGCCGGCCGCGCCAATTGTACCTTGGCCAGACCGCCCGCGATTACACGGACATCGAAAACCGTTGATCCGACCCCGGCAAACGCCCCGTTCAACGGGGCGTTTCGCTTTGTTGCCCAAACGTAAACAACCTTCCCATCAGAACGGGAAGTTTTCGGGGTGCTGATCTTTGCCGACAGATCGGCTGCCGGTTCGGCGGAACGCCAAGAATCGCAACTTCCCCTTCCGCGCCCAAGAACCAAAGGCCGCTGAGCCTGCCAACTGTTTCAGCCGTCATTGCCCAATGCGAAACACCGGCCCCTGAAACATGGCTAAAGTGTGGCATTGTTTCGCCCTTCCAGACAATCCGCGAGGTTGCTTGACCGCCCTTCAAAAGCACCGTTAACCTGTTGAGAAATGTAGCGAGGAGCCACCATGTCGCTTTGGTTTTCATGCGGGTCGATTGTGCTGGTCGTTGCCACACTGATCCGGACAACACGATCAGATCAGGCTTTGTTGCGGCCTGTTCTGGTCCCGATCCGTTACAAAACAGATGCGCCCGGTCCCTTGCGGAAATGGAGGCTCACATGACAGATTGCCGCTCGGACCGCCCGATGGAGGGCAGATTGCGCTGGGACCGCGCGGCAGGCTTGTTGCCCACCGCGGCGCGGTCAGGCCCGGGGCCACAGGGTGTGCTGGTGCCCGCAGGCCTGCGTGACAACGATCAGATCGCCGTGATCTATGACAAGGGGCAGACCCCGCCGGAAATCACCATCCGGCAGGTGTCGGGAACGGTCCATACGGTTCTGGCGGATGGCGTTGCGGTCGCCGTGGTGGCCAGCGCCAATGGCCCCGCCCCCAGCAAGGACGATGTGCTGCTGGTCGAACGCTCGGTCTGACCGGCATCGCGCAGCCGGCGCGTTTCGCGTCAGGCGCGGGTGTTCGTGGTCTGCGCGGTGTGGGATCGGAAGCTGTTCAATGTGACATGAGACACAAGCCGGGCCGTCGCCTGCCCGGGGTGGGCGATACTGCCCTTGGCTCAAGCCACTTTATTTCTCAACCATGATGAATCCCATCAGTGGAACACCCAGCCTCACCAAATCGCCTACCCGTCATGCCAAAGGCATGCCAATGATCAAGGGCGCACCTTTGGTGCGACCGGCGGGCAGGCGATGGCCCGGCGCCTTCGGCTTGTTCCGGGCCTTGGCATGACTGATCGACGACAGCGCTGCCCGGCTCTGATGAAACTCAATTCCCAATACCGTCAGTTTGTACGATCACCTGAAGCGTCATGCGAAAAGCTGCAAAAGCCCCGGAGCCCAAACCGGGCCACCGGGTCCGACATTCAGCGCCCCTCGAAGGTCGCCTTGCGTTTCTCGGTAAAGGCCAGCACCCCTTCCTTGAAATCACGCGTCGCGCCGCATTTACCTTGCGTCTCGGCCTCCTGCGCCAGCTGATCCTCATAGGAATTGTCCCAGGTCCCCCGGATCACCTGTTTGACCCCGGCATAGGCCGCTGTTGGCCCCTGCGCCAGCTGCGCCGCGCGGGCCTGCCAATGGGCCGCAAAATCCGCATCCGCAACAGCTTCCCAGATCATCCCCCAGTCGTCGGCCTGCCGCGCGCTGATCTTGTCCGCAAAAAGTGCGGCCCCCATGGCCTTGGCCGTGCCCATGGTACGCGGCATCACATAGGTGCCGCCCGCGTCGGGGATCAGGCCGATCCGGGTAAAGGCCTGCATGAAATAGGCGCTTTCGGTGGCAAAAACCACGTCACAGGCCAGCGCAAGGTTTGCCCCTGCCCCCGCCGCCGGCCCGTTCACGGCTGCAATGGTCGGCACCGGGCAGTTCACGATGGCGCGCAGCATCGGCGCATATTCATCCCGCAGGGTACGTTCCAGATCGACAGAGGCCGCCGTGGCCCGATCCCCCAGATCCTGCCCCGAGCAGAACGCCCTGCCCGCCCCGGTGATCACCACCACCCGCGCTTCCTTGCCGCCCTGGGTCGCGGCATGTGCAATCTCCGCGCGCATCTGCGTGGTCAATGCGTTCATCTTGTCCGCACGGTTCAGCGTGATCGTGGCAATGCCGTCTGCCACCGCATAGGTGATCGTCTGATATTCCATGTCTGAGGTATCCTTCGCTTGAGGCCTTTGCCCCTTGATACCAAAGCGGGTCACGCGGACCAGCAAAACCGCACGTCAATCCTTGAGAATCTCGCGCAGCCGGGCCTCTTCCTCCGGGCTCAGGGGCGTCTCTCCGGTCTGGGTGGCACGCGACCGGCCCCGCAGATAGACAAAGCCGACACCCCCCGCGATCAGCAGCATCAGCGGCCCCGCCCCCCAGAGCAGCCAGTTCGCCCCCGTCACCTCGGGCCGCAGCAGCACATATTCGCCGTAACGCTGGACAATGAAATCCACCGCCTCGGCGTCCGTGTCCCCGGCCTGCAGCCGCTCGCGCAGCAGGATGCGCAGATCACGCGCGAGACTTGCGTTGCTCTCATCAATGCTTTCGTTGCGGCAGACAAGGCAGCGCAGCCCCCTGGACAGCTCCCGCGCCCGTGCCTCCAGCGCGGGATCCTCCAGCATCTCGTCGGGCTGCACGGCGGCCAGTGGCGAGGCCAGCAGCATCAGGATCAGGACAAGCCGTTTCATTCCGCAGGCACCGGTGTGGCGCGGGTCTTGCGCGCGCCTGCCGCCACGCGGAAGCGCCGGTCGCTCAGGCTCAGCAGCCCTCCCAGCGCCATCAGCCCGCAGCCGATCCAGATCCAGTTGGTCAGCGGCTTGACATAGACCCGCACGGTCCAGCCGCCATTGTCCTGCTGATCCCCGATCACCACATAGACATCCCGCGCGAGGTTGTAGTCGATGGCAGCCTCGGTCGTGGGCATACGGGCGACCGGGTAGAACCGTTTCTCGGGCTTGAGCTGCGAGATCACGCTGCCGTCCCTGGACAGGGTCACATCGGCCTGCGTCGACTGATAGTTCGGTCCGCGTATCTCGTTCACCTCGTTCAGCGTCAGGGTGTAGCCGCCCACATCCCAGGGCTGCCCGATCTGGGCGACGCGGATGTCATCCTGTGTCCAGGCGGTCAGCCCGGCGATCCCTGCCATGGTCACGCCAAGCCCCGCGTGGGCCACGGCCTTGCCCCAGTCCGCACGCGGCAGGCGGCGCAGCCGCGCCCAGCGGCCCGCCCCGCGCCCCGTGCGCTGCGCCAGCTCGACAACCACACCGGCCACCAGCCAGGCCCCCAGGAACAGGCCCATCGGCCCCAGCAGGCTGCGCCCCGATTGCATCGTCCAGGCCAGCCCGCCCACCGCCAGCGCCAGCACAAAGGCATAGCGCAAGGGCCGGACAGCACGGGCGATGCGCGCCCGTTTCCAGGGCAGCACCGATCCCACCGGCAGGATCAGCCCCAGAAGCACCATGAAGGGGGTGAAAGCCGCGTTGAAAAAGGGCGGCCCGACGCTCAGCTTGCGGTCAAAGAACATCTCGGCCAGCAGCGGCCACATGGTGCCGACAAAGACCACGAAACAGGCCACCGCCAGCAGCAGGTTGTTCACCACCAGGGCAGATTCGCGGCTGACCAGTCCAAAGACGCCCTTCGCCTCCATCGTGCCCGCGCGAAGGGTGAACAGTATCAGCGCACCGCCCATGAAAAAGGCCATGATCGCCAGGATGAACACGCCACGCTCGGGATCATTGGCAAAGGCGTGCACAGAGGTCAGAAGCCCCGACCGCACGATGAAGGTGCCGATCAGCGAAAATCCGAAGGCGAGGATCGCCAGCAGGATCGTCCAGCTTTTCAGACTTTCGCGTTTCTCCACCACGATGGCCGAATGCAGCAGCGCCGCCGCCAGCAGCCAGGGCATGAAACTTGCGTTTTCCACCGGGTCCCAGAACCAGAAACCGCCCCAGCCCAGCTCGTAATAGGCCCACCAGGATCCCAGCGCGATGCCGATGGTCAGGAAGATCCAGGCCGCCAGCGTCCAGGGCCGCACCCAGCGGCCCCATGCGGCATCCACCCGCCCCTCGATCAGCGCCGCCACGGCAAAGCTGAACGCCATGCTGAGGCCCACATAGCCAAGGTAGAGGAAGGGCGGATGAAAGGCCAAACCCGGGTCCTGCAGCAACGGGTTCAGGTCGCGCCCGTCAAAGGGCGGCGTTTCCAGCCGCAGGAACGGGTTGGAGGTGAAGATGATGAAAGCGAAAAACGCCACCGCAATGGCCGATTGCACCGACAGCACCCGCGCCCGCAGGCTGGGCGGCAGGTTGCCCCCGAACCATGCGGCCATGGCGCCGAACAGCGTGAGGATCAGCACCCAAAGCAGCATGGAGCCCTCGTGATTGCCCCAGGTGCCGCTGATCTTGTACAGCATCGGCTTCGCCGAATGGCTGTTCTCGACCACCAGCTTCAGCGAGAAATCGGAGTTGATGAAGGCCCACATCAGCGCACCGAAACTCAGCGCCGTCAGGGCAAACTGCGCGCCTGCCGCCGGTTCCGCCACTGCCATCCAGCCGGGCCAGCGTTTCTGCGCCCCGATCAGGGGCACGATCATCTGAACGATCGCCACCGCAGAGGCGAGGATCAGCGCGAAATGTCCGAGTTCTGTGATCATGCCCTGATTATAGGGCGGTGCCGGGCCCCCTGCCATGGGTTTCTGTCACGATCGGCGCATCAAAGCGTCGCAGCCTGCACAGATGTCAGGCGGCGCGCTTCCAGGCCTCCAGCGCCGGGTTGCTGTCGGGGGTGATCACCGCCAGTGAAAGGCCCGCGTCATTGCCGGTTTCTGCCGCCCGCGGGCTGTCGCTGCGCAGGGCCTTGATGGCGCTGATGTTCTGCAGCACCTGGGGCAGCCGGGTGACCGTGCCTGCAATCTCGCGCTGGAACTGCTGGGCTTTGACCTGATGGCGTGCCCCGAAATAGAACGACACGATCACCCCCAGCAACCACCACAGCGGCTCCGGCACGAGGGCGATGCCCTGCATCCGTTCGGAAAACCACAGCGGATCAACCATGGCCGAGACGAACAACCCCATCGTCCCCAGCGCCAGCGCCGGGCGTGGCAGGCGGTTCAGCCCATCCATGAAACGGTCAAAGCCGCCCTGCCGCGCCACCGCGAATTCCGCGCCATATTGCGACATCGCCTGCCCCTGCGCCGCCGCGGCCCGCACCGCCCCCGCCTCTGCGTTCTCGCGAAAGACTTCCACGGTTTCGCGCACCACGTTACGCTCGCCCCCGAACATCAAGCCGAAGATGCGTCCGATTACCCCCATGCCGAGATCCTTTGCCGAAATGCCGCCGTGCTGAGATGATACTGCGGCGAGATGAACTCCTCGGCCCGGAGGATCCAGCCGCCCTTGCCGCCCGCCCGGTTGCGCGCATATTTGCGGCTGGTCGGGCGGCGGTCTGCCAGTCTGAAATAATAATTGCGGCGGGCGATCCCATAGGCATCGACAAAGGCATCAGCGCCCCGCCGCATGGCCCCGCGCACCGCGCCGATGCTTTGCGGCCCCAGCGCGCCATCGACCACCACGTCATACCCCATGTCGCGCAACAGCCGTTGCAGGATCTTCACCGCATTGGCCCCCGCGTTGACATACATGTCAAAGACACTGGGTTGCAGAGGGCCGGGCAATTCCCCGATCAGCGGCCTTTCGAAATAATGCCGGATAAAGATATCCACCGCCTGGGCTCGGGTCAGGCTGCGCACATCGCTGACGTCGACCTGCCCGTCCCCGGTCAGGTCCAGCCCCAGCCGCCGCATCGTGTGGATTGTCACGCCAAAGTTCGTGGCCCCGCCCGGATCGTCCGGATCATTCACGAATCCGCCTTCCCGCGCCACGATGGCCTCGGCGATCTGCCTGACCGTCTGCATTGCTGCTGCTCCTTGCCCGTTGATCGGGGCAAAGACTGCTCAGAGAATGGTTAACGGATCTGGCGGCAGCGCGCGTTGCTCAGCCTTCGGGCTCCTGGTAGACGCCCTGTGCCTTGAGCGCGTCCACGACCTCTTTCGGCATGTAGGTTTCATCGTGTTTTGCAAGGATTTCAGTGGCTTCGAAGACACCGTTGATGTAGCGGCCCGTGCCGACCATACCTTGATTTTCCGCAAAGAGATCCGGCAGGACACCGCTGAAGATCACCGGCACCGTGGCACCGCCATCGGTCACGTTGAAGCGCACGACCTCACCATCGCCGCGGATCAGACTGCCCTCTTCGACCAGCCCGCCGATGCGGAACACCTCTGTCGGCGCGGGCGGTTCGGCCATCACCTGAGAGGGCGCGCGGAAAAAGTTGATGCCATCGCGCATCGCATAGCCGATCAGCGCAGTGGCGGCGACCAGCGCCACCACCGCCACGGCAATCACTTGAATTCGGCGTTGCTTTTTCAGGCTTTTCATCGGGTTAGCATGGCCTCACGGGAACAGGGGCGCCATCATCAGCCCCTCGGTCTCTGCAATACCTAACATCAGGTTGGCGTTCTGCAATGCCTGCCCGCTGGAGCCCTTTGTCAGGTTGTCCAGCGCCGCGATGACGATGGTGCGCCCTTCGATCCGGTCCGCAACCACGCCGATATGGCAGAAGTTCGATCCGCGAATATGCCTTGTGCTGGGGGCCTCGCCCAGGGGCAGAACCTCGATGAACGGCTCGGCCTCATAGGCATTTTTCAATGCGTCATGAATGGCTTGCGCCTCACCTTTCACATAGCATGTCGCCAGGATACCCCGGTTTGCCGGGACCAGATGCGGCGTGAACTGCACCTTCACGGGCCGCCCCGCAAGCGCCGAAAACTCCTGATCGAACTCGCCCAGGTGCCGGTGTGTCCCGCCCACCGCATAGGCGTGGTAGCCTTCGGACAATTCCGCGTGAAGCAGGTTTTCCTTCAGCGACCGGCCCGCGCCCGACACCGCGCATTTCAGATCCAGGATGATCTCATCCAGGTCGATCACCCCGGCCTCGATCAGCGGGCGCAGGGCGAACTGCCCCGTGGCCGCGTTGCAGCCCGTGCCCGCCACCAGCCGCGCGGCGGCGATCTCCTTGCGGTAGAATTCGGTAAGCCCATAGACCGCCTCCTCCTGCTGCGCCAGCGCGGCATGGTCGTTGCCGTACCATTGCTTGTAGGCCGCCGGATCGCGCAGCCGGAAATCCGCTGAAAGATCAACGATTTTCAGGTCTTTCGGCAGCGCCGCGATCACCTCTTGCGAGGTCTTGTGCGGCAGGGCGCAGAAACACAGATCAATGTCGGAAAAATCGATTTCCTCGATGGTCACCAGGGCGGGCAGATCAAGGTGGCGCAGGTGCGGAAACACCTCTGCCATGCTTTGCCCGGCCTTCGAGTTTGCACCCAAAGCCTTGATTGTCATGGAGGAATGTCCGGAGATCAGCCGGATAAGTTCAGCACCGGTATAGCCGGATGCGCCAAGAATGGCGATGTTATGGGTCATGTCGTGGTCCCTCTTGCAGGGGATGGAATATCGGGGGTTCAGGCGGCGGTAAATGTGATCGGTCGTCGCAGGAACTGGGTCGCGCGGGCGCTCACCTGCTTGGGATCACCCGTTGTCAGAAAGGCCCGTTCGCCCGTGCCCAGCATGTTGGGATGCCGGGTCAGGTAATCGGCCAGGCTTTCGGCCACCAGATTGGCCTGGCTGAACACCTGCACATCGGCGCCCAGCGCGGCCTGAAAGGCCTCCTGCATCAGCGGATAATGGGTACAGCCCAAAATCGCGGCCTGGGGATGCGGCATCTTGCGTTTCAAGGCATCCACATGGCTGCGCACCAGCGCCTCTGCCAGGATGAAATCACCCTCTTCGATGGCATCGACCACGCCGCCGCAGGCCTGCGCCTCCACGTCCACGCCGATGGCGCGGAACGACAATTCACGCTGAAAGGCGCGGCTGGCGACGGTTGCGGGCGTGGCAAAAAGCGCGACATGGTTCAGCGCCACTTCGCGCGGCGGGGAATTGTCGCCCCATTGCCGTTCGGTCAGCGCCTCGATCATCGGGACAAAGACCCCAAGCACCCGCTTGTCCGTGGGCACCCATGATTCCTGCATCCGCCGGAGCGCTGCGGCAGAGGCCGTGTTGCAGGCCAGAACCACCAGATCGCAGCCCGCATCGAACAGGCGCTGCACCGCCGCCGTGGTCAGATTGTAGATGTCATCAGACGTCCGCACGCCATAGGGCGCATGGGCGCTGTCGGCGATATAGGTGAAATCCACCTCAGGCAAACGCGCCTGCACCGCCTGCCAGACAGTCAGACCGCCCAACCCACTGTCAAAAATGCCAACCGCCATGTCGTCCCTTCAGGCGCGATGCCTTGCTTCGAATTCATAGCCCAGTTCATGCGCATGAACCGGGTTCGGGGACAACTCATATGTCGCTTTGCGGAGGAAATCCATCATCGCTTTTGCATCACCGCGCAGCGGGTCCAGAAGGTCACGCCCCAGCGGCGCGCCGATGGAGACACGCACCGGCGTGTCCACGCGTTTGCTGAATTCCTTGATCAGCAGACCCATGCGCAAAGTGGCGTGCAGATGGCTGGCAATCTGGAACATCCGGCTGCATTGGCCGTCGAAAAAGACCGGCACGACAACGGCATCGGACTTGGCGATCATCCGCGCGGTAAAGCTGCGCCAGCCGGGGTCCAGCGGGCGCGAAAAGGGTTTGGCCGCCGTGCTGACGGTGCCGCCGGGAAAGATGCCGATGGTGCCGCCCTGCCCCAGATAGTCCAGCGCGGTCTTGCGGGTCGCCAGGTTCAGCGCCAGCGCCTCCCTACCGGGTGCAAAATCAATCGGCAGCAGATGGCGGTTCAGTTCTGGCGCACGGTTGAACACCGCATTGGCGAGGATCCTGAAATCCCCACGGCTGCGCGACATCATATGGCCCAGCATCAGCCCGTCCAGAATGCCATAGGGGTGATTGGCGATAAAGATCACCGGCCCGCTGCGCGGAATGAGGTCCAGACTGCCCGCCACCACATCCAGTGAGAGCCCGTAGCGCGCCGCCATCACGTCGAAAAAGCATGCCCCCGCGCCGACCTCATCCTCATAGCCCGCCGCACGCCTGATCAGGCGCAGCCGGCCGGTGGAATTTTCCATCAACCGGATCAGCGCACGTCCCCCGCGGCTTTGCGCGGACCATGCATAGGATATGTCACTGGCCCGGTCCGGTCTCAGCTTGGGCATCGCGGCTCCTGAACGACGGTCACGGCGCATCAGATAGCGGCGAAATGCAACAATCGCGTGACAGTTACTCCGCCGCCTTCGCGGCTTCCGCCCCGCCGGACCGGATCACTGCCAGCAGCTCCTCGCGCCGTTTGGCGGCCTTGGCTTCATTGGCCTGTTTGACCGGGCCGAAACCGCGGATCTGCAGCGGCAGTTCGGCCAGCGCCACGATGGCATCGCGGGTCCGGTCTGTCAGCCGGGGCAGCACATCGGCCATATCCCCCTCATACTGCTTGATCAGCGCGCGCTCCATCTTGCGCTCAGCCGTATAGCCAAAGACATCCAGTGGCGTGCCACGCAGGCGCTTCATGCCCGCCATCATCCGCAGCGGTCTTTCCAGCCACTGGCCGAATTCACGCTTCACCGGGCGGCCGTCCGGCCCCTGTTTCGAGATGATCGGCGGGGCCATGTGGTAGGTCATCTTGAAGTCGCCATCAAACTCGGCAGCGGCCTGTTCCCGGCTGCGCAGCAGCAGGCGGGCGACCTCGTATTCGTCCTTGTAGGACAAGAGCTTGTGATAGCCCAGCGCGACCGCTTCTTTCACCCTGGGGTCGCTGATCTGGTCCAGCATCTTGCCATAGCGTTTGGCCAGCCCCTTGCCCTGATAACCGGTCAGATGCTCCTTGCGATAGGCGATCCTGTCGTCCAGCGATTTGGGCAGCGACACGACCTTGGGCTTGATGACTGCCGCCGCATCCTCGGGATAAAGCACCGCCCAGCGCCCGATCTCGAAGGCGCGCAGGTTACGCTCGACCGCGGCACCGTTCAGGCGGATCGCGTCCTCGATGGCCTCGAAGCTCAGCGGGATCAGACCCTTCTGCCAGGCGCCACCAAAGACCATCATGTTGGAATAGATGCTGTCGCCCAGCGCCGCCTTGGCAAGATCGGAGGCATCGAACAGCGCCACATCCTGCTTCAGCCGCGCCTCCAGCGCCAGGGTCAGCCGGTCATAGGGCATCTGGAATTCGGTATCGCGGGTAAATTCGCCGGTGATGATCTGGTGCGAATTGACCACAGCACCGGTGCGCCCGCCCCGCGTCAGCCCCAGCGTCTTGTTGCCCGCCGATACAACCAGATCGCCGCCGATCAGGGCGTCGGCCTCGCCGGTGGCGACACGGATGGCGCTGATGTCTTCGGGCCGCTCGGCGATGCGGCAATGGATGTGGACCGCGCCGCCCTTCTGGGCGAGGCCCGCCATTTCCATCATGCCGGCCCCCTTGCCATCGAGCTGCGCCGCCTGTGCCAGAACCGCACCGATGGTCACAACCCCGGTGCCACCGACCCCGGTGACCACCACGTTATGGGTGCCCTTGATCACGGGCAGATCGGGTGCAGGCAGATCGGGAATGTCGATTTTGGTGGTGGGGTCCTTGCGTACCTTGGCCCCTTCCAGCGTCACGAAAGACGGGCAGAACCCTTTGAGGCAGGAGAAATCCTTATTGCAGGACGATTGGTCGATGGCGCGTTTGCGGCCCAGTTCCGTGTCCTGAGGCACGATGGAGACGCAGTTCGACTGCACACCGCAATCGCCACAGCCCTCGCAGACATCCGTGTTGATGAACACCCGCTTGTCCGGGTCGGGGAACAGCCCGCGCTTGCGGCGGCGGCGCTTCTCGGCGGCACAGGTCTGGATATAGACGATGGCCGACACGCCTTCGATCTGTTCGAACTGCTTTTGCACCTTCATCAGCTCGGCGCGTTCATGCAGCGGCACCCCCTTGAAGGCGGCAAAATCCACGTCTTCTTTCTCGTCATAGACCACGGCCAGGTGCTTGACCCCCATGGCGCGCAATTCGGCCACGATGCGCGGCGCATCCAGGTCGCCCTCATTGTGCTGACCGCCGGTCATGGCGACCGCGTCGTTATAGAGGATCTTGTAGGTGATGTTGGTCTTGGCGGCGATCGCAGCACGGATCGCCTGCACACCGGAGTGGTTGTAGGTGCCGTCGCCGAGGTTCTGGAACACATGCTTGCGGGTGGAAAACGGCGCTTCGCCGATCCAGTTTGCCCCTTCGCCGCCCATATGGGTAAAGCCGGTGGTTTCGCGGTCCATCCACTGCACCATGTAGTGACAGCCGATCCCGGCATAGGCGCGCGCGCCCTCGGGCAGCTTGGTCGAGCTGTTGTGCGGACATCCCGAGCAGAAATAGGGTGTGCGCGCTGCGATATCCTCGGCGTTGTCGGCACGGCGCGCATCGTCGAGCGATTGCAGGCCCGCGCGGATGCCATCGGTGTCGCGACCCTCTTCCAGCAGGATGCCGCCCAGCTTTTCCGCAATCCAGATCGGGTCCAGCGCACCCCGTGTCGGGAAAAGCTCCTCGCCGTGCTCCATCCCCGCGCCGGACTTGTGCCAGCCATAAACGCGGCGGTGGGTGTCGTTGAACAGCGCCTCCTTGATCTGGATCTCGATCAGCTTGCGCTTTTCCTCGACCACCACGACCAGGTCCAGGCCTTCGGCCCAGTCATGAAACCCATGCATGTCCAGCGGAAAGGTCTGCCCGACCTTGTAAAGGGTGATGCCCAGCCGCTCCGCCTCGTTCTGGTCGATGTTGAGCAGGCTCATGGCGTGGATCAGGTCGAGCCAGTTCTTGCCCGCCGCGACAAAGCCGATCTTGGCGCCGCGCTTGCCCCAGAGGCGTTTGTCCATCTTGTTGGCATGTGAAAAGGCTTCCGCCGCAAAACGCTTGTGGTCGATCATCCGCGCTTCTTGCAGATGCGGCGTGTCCTGCAGACGGATGTTCAGCCCGCCCTGGGGCAGGTCGATCTCCGGCACCGCCAGCTGCATGCGATGCGGATCGCCGTTGACGACGGAGGTCGCCTCCACCGTGTCCTTCATCGTCTTCAGACCAACCCAGAGACCGGAAAACCGGCTCAGCGCCCAGCCGTAGATGCCGTAATCGAGTATTTCCTGCACCCCGGCAGGCGAGACCACGGGCATATAGGCATCCACCATCGCCCATTCGGACTGATGCAGCACGGTGGAGGATTCACCGGTATGGTCATCGCCCATCGCCATCAGCACGCCGCCGTGCTTGCTGGTGCCCGCCATATTGGCATGGCGCATCACGTCGCCCGACCGGTCCACGCCCGGCCCCTTGCCGTACCACAGCCCGAAAACGCCGTCGTATCTGCCCTCACCGCGCAGCTCGGCCTGCTGGCTGCCCCAAAGCGCCGTCGCCGCCAGATCCTCATTCAGACCCGGCTCAAAGCGGACCTGATGTTCCGTCAGCACCTTCTCGGCCCGCGCCATCTGCAGGTCCACTGCCCCGAGCGGGCTGCCGCGATATCCGGTCACGTAACCCGCGGTATTCAGACCCGCCGCCTTGTCGCGCGCCGCCTGCATCAGCATCATCCGCACCAGCGCCTGCGTGCCGTTCAGGAGCACAGGGCTCTTATCAAGGTCGAAACGATCGTTGAGTGAGATTTTCTGCGTTGTCATGGCGTCCTCCCAGAACGTCGGTTCGCGTGATACGGGATACATAGGTCATTAATGCTGACCTGTATAGCGGGTTTTTTGCCGTATCTCCGCAATATTCCAACTGTGAGACTTTATCTTATATCTATTTAGGATAGAGACAGACAAAGCCAAAGAAAGCGCCGACCATGGATTGGGACAAACTCAGAATCTTTCATGCCGTGGCCGATGCCGGCTCGCTCACCCATGCGGGTGACAAACTGAATCTGTCGCAATCCGCCGTCAGCCGCCAGATCCGCGGGCTGGAAGAACAGCTGAACACCAATCTGTTTCACCGCCACGCGCGCGGCTTGATCCTGACCGAACAAGGCGAGCTGCTGTTCGATGCAACGCGGTCGATGACCAAGCGGGTCGATGCCGCCACCGCACGCATCCGCGACAGCGAGGAAGAAGTCTTTGGACAGCTGCGGGTGACCACCACCACCGGCTTCGGCACGCTCTGGCTCGCCCCGCGCCTGCCCAAACTCTACGAGAAATATCCGGACCTCTCCGTCGACCTGATGCTGGAGGAACGCGTGCTTGACCTGCCCATGCGCGAAGCCGATGTGGCCATCCGCATGAAGGAACCCAGCCAGGCGGACCTGATCCGCAAGAAGCTGATGATGATCCGCATGTGCCTTTACGCAACCCCCGCCTATCTGAAGGCGAACGGCACGCCGATCCGGCTTGAGGACATGTCCGACCATCGGCTGATCTGCCAGAATACCGACAGCGCCCAGGTTGCAGCGGGTCAGAACCTTGTCCAGCAGCTCATGCTGAACGACGTGCGGTCCCTGCTGACGGTGAACAATTACTTCGGCGTGCTTCAGGGTGTGCTGCACGATCTGGGAATCGGGGTTCTCCCCGACTACCTGACACAGGACTTTCCCGATCTGGTGCGGATCCTGCCGGATATCGAGTCGGCAGATGTCCCGGTTTTTCTCGCCTATCCGGAGGAATTGCGGCAATCAAAACGCGTCGCCGCCTTCCGGGATTTCGTCCAGGATGAGATCATTACCTACCGTAAACGCCTGCGGGATAAAGAAAACGCATAAGCTATGCGCAACAAGCATACCCGACATGCTATGGAAATTGAAAAACTGACTTGATCCAAGGCACGGTGCTACCTAATTCAGCGTTATGAAGATTGATGCGCTTCGAACACGCTTCTGGCGCATCGCTTCATACCTCCCTGTTGGACTTGGGCCGAGCTTTATGCTCGGCCTTTTTTTTGCCCCCCGCGCCCAGCCTTGCGTGACAAAGCCGCGACAGCTCCCGGTCAGGTCCTGACAGCACGGATTGAAGGCCGCTTTGCCCTTTTCCCCTTCCTGCGCTTCAATTAAGACAGCCCCATGAACGCCATCGGGGATACCGCACATGACCGAACCTGAGATCACACCGGAAATCATCAAAGCGCACGGGTTCACGCCCGAGGAATTCGCCGAGGTGAATGCGATCCTGGGACGGGCGCCGAATTACACCGAGATGGGGATCTTCTCGGCCATGTGGAACGAACATTGTTCCTACAAATCCTCCAAGAAGTGGCTGCGCACCCTGCCCACCACCGGACCTCAGGTCATCTGCGGCCCCGGCGAAAACGCAGGCGTGGTCGATATCGGCGACGGTCAGGCGCTGGTCTTCAAGATGGAAAGCCACAACCACCCCTCCTACATCGAACCCTATCAGGGGGCAGCCACCGGCGTGGGGGGCATCCTGCGCGATGTCTTCACCATGGGCGCACGGCCCATCGCGGCGATGAATTCGCTCAGCTTCGGCCGCCCCGACCACCCCAAAACGCGCCAGCTGGTGCATGGTGTCGTGGCGGGTGTCGGCGGTTACGGCAATTGCTTTGGCGTGCCCACCGTGGGCGGCGAAGTCCGCTTTGACGCGGCCTATGACGGCAACTGCCTGGTCAACGCCTTCGCCGCGGGCCTCGCGGATGCGGACAAGATTTTCTACTCCGCCGCCTCCGGCGTCGGCATGCCGGTGGTCTACCTTGGTGCCAAGACAGGCCGCGACGGCGTCGGCGGGGCCACCATGGCCTCTGCCGAATTCGACGACACCATCGAGGAAAAGCGCCCCACCGTGCAGGTCGGCGACCCTTTCACCGAAAAGCGCCTGATGGAAGCGACGCTGGAACTGATGGCCACCGGTGCGGTGATCTCGATCCAGGACATGGGCGCGGCGGGCCTTACCTGCTCTGCGGTGGAAATGGGCGACAAGGGCGGCCTTGGCGTGCGGCTGAACCTCGAAGCGGTGCCCCAGCGCGAAGAGAACATGACCGCCTATGAAATGATGCTGTCGGAATCCCAGGAACGCATGCTCATGGTGCTCAAGCCCGAGCTTGAGGCCGAGGCGCGCGCCGTCTTCGTGAAATGGGACCTCGATTTCGCCATCGTGGGCGAAACCATTGCCGAGGACCGTTTCCTGATCACCCTGAACGGCGAGGTCAAGGCCGACCTGCCGCTGAGCAAACTCGCCTCCACCGCCCCCGAATACGACCGCCCCTGGGAGGAAACACCCCCCGCAGCACCGCTGGCCGATGTGCCGGGGGTCGATCCCATCGACGGGCTGCGCGCACTGCTGTCCGATCCGAACCACGCCTCCAAGGCCTGGGTCTACGAGCAATACGACACCATGGTCATGGGCGACAGCGCCCGCACGCCGGGTCTGGGGGCCGGCATCATCCGGGTGCATGGCACTGACAAATCCATCGCCTTCACCTCGGATGTGACACCGCGCTACGTCAAGGCGAACCCGGTCGAGGGCGGCAAACAGGCCGTTGCCGAAGCCTACCGCAACCTGACCGCCGTGGGGGCGACCCCGCTGGCAACCACCGACAACATGAACTTCGGCAACCCCGAAAAGCCCGCGATCATGGGCCAGTTCGTGGGTGCCATCAAGGGGATCGGCGCCGCTGTCACCGCACTGGACATGCCAATCGTCTCGGGCAACGTCTCGCTCTACAATGAGACCGACGGCACCGGCATCCTGCCCACCCCGACCATCGGTGCGGTGGGGCTGATCGGCCATCCCGACGAGATCATCGGCTGCGAGGTGCGCGACGGCCATGTGGCGCTGGTGCTGGGCGAAACCACAGGCCACCTGGGCCAGTCTGCCCTGCTCGCCCGTGTTCACGGCCGTGTCGAAGGCGACGCGCCGCCGGTCGATCTGGCGGCGGAAAAAGCCCATGGCGATTTCATCCGCGCCAACCGCGCCCACATCAAGGCCTGTACCGACCTCAGCGACGGCGGTCTGGCACTGGCGGCTTTCGAACTTGCCGAAAAGTCCGGCGTCGGCGTCACGCTGAACGCGGGCGACACCCCGACCCTTTTCGGAGAGGACCAGGCCCGCTACCTGATTGCCTGCAACTTCGACCAGGCCGAGGCGCTGATGATCGCGGCCTCTCGCGCGGGCGTGACCCTGACCAGCGTCGGCAAATTCGGCGGCAGCGAGGTCAGCTTCGGCGGCGTCTCCGCCCCATTGGCCGACCTGTCAGAGATCTACCGCACCACCTTCGCCGCAACTTTCGCCTGAACCTTTGGTTTCGGAGCCGCCTTTGCTTGCGCAAGGAACGGCGGCGCGTGGGGTGATTGCCAAGGGAAATCGCCGAGGGCCCCCTTTGGGGAGACGGCTATTTCACTTGGGAAGCGCCGCGCGCGCTGCCATGACGGGCGCGATCAAAGACGGGTCCGAAATCCATTGGTTTTGGTGAGACCTGCAGCGCAAAAACAATAATGTAATGCGCCCTAAGGCGCTCAATTTTCCAACACCCCCAGCAGGCGCGTCTTCTCTCCGGTGTCATCCGGTTTCGAAATCACGGTCGCCAATTCCTCCAGCGACGCGATGGAATGGCCTGCGCGAAAACTGTCCACATGGGGCAGCATCGCGCGGATGCCCGCGGCCTTGGGCGCAAACCCGTCCCAGCGCAGCAGCGGGTTCAGCCAGATCAGCCGCCGCGCCGTCAGATGCAGGCGCTGCATCTGCCGCGCAAGGTCACTTTCTTTCACGCCGTCCCCGCCCGCATCCCGGTCCAGCCCGTCGGTGATCAGCAGCACCACCGCGCCCTGCCCCATGACCCGGCGCGACCAGTCGCGGTTGAACATCTCCAGACAGGCCCCGATCCGCGTGCCGCCCTCCCAGTCCTGCGCCTCTGCCCCGGCGGCGGCCAGTGCCGCATCCACGTCACGGGTGGCCAGGTGCCGGGTGATGTTGGTCAGCCGGGTGCCGAAGGTAAAGGCATGCACCTGCGCCCAGCCCGCCCCGCGCGCATTGCTGACCGCATGCAGGAAATGCAGGATCACGCGGGAATACTGGCTCATCGACCCGGAAATATCGCAAAGCACCACGAGGTTGGGATAGCGCGGGCGCGGTGTCTTGAAGGCCAGCCTGTCCATCTCCCCGCCCCGCCGCAGGGCGCCGCGCAGGCTGCGGGCGGCGTCGATCCGGCCCCGGTGCGACACCATTCCGCGCCGGGAGGGGATCGGTTTCACCGGCAGCGTCAGCCGTGCCAGCATCCGTTTCGCCTCGGCCATCTCCGCCAGGCTCATCTGTTCGAAATCCAGCGTCTTCAGCCGTTCCGCGGCGGACATGGTCAGGCTTGCGTCCACCTCGATCAGCGCATCCTCGTCGCGCGGCTCCTCCGCGTCCTCGCCCGGCGGGGCCTCTGCCGCGTCCAGCAGCGCCTCTGCCGCGCGTTTCTCGGCCGGTTGCGCGGGCCGGTCCTCCTGCACCCCCCGGATCGCGGGCAGCATGGCGGCCATCATATGTTCAAGGTATCGCGGATCGCGCCAGTAGAGCCGGAACAGCTGGGCAAAGACGCGCCTGTGTTCGGGCCGGTTCACGAAACAGGCGTGCAAGGTCCAGTAGAAGTCGCGCCTGTCGGTGAAGCCCGCCGCCTGGACCGCGCGGATCGCGTCGATCACCCGGCCCGGCCCGATGGGCAGGCCGGCCCGGCGCAGCGCGCGGGCGAAATGGGTGATGTTGCCCGCAAGCTTGGGGTCATCGGGCAATTCAAGCGGCGGCAGTTCAGCCATGACTGGCTGAATGGAGGGCGCTGCCCTCCAAACTTCCCGAGATATTTTTTGCCAAAAAGAGGATCATGCCGGTTCCAGGCTGGCGCGCGCCTGGTCGAGAATGCGCTTGGCCTCGGACCCTTGCAATTTGGCGATGTCGTCCTGGTATTTCAGCACCGCACCCAGCGTATCCGCGATCACCTCGGGTGAGAGGGTCATCACGTCCAGCGCCAGCAGGCATTTGGCCCAGTCGATGGTTTCGGCCACGCCGGGTTTCTTGAACAGGTCCTCGGTGCGCAGCTGCTGGACAAAGGCCACCACCTCGCGGCTCAGTGCCTCTGCCGCTTCGGGCGCGCGGGCGGCAAGGATTTCCATCTCGCGCTCAAAATCGGGGTAGTCCACCCAGTGATAGAGACAGCGGCGCTTGAGCGCGTCATGCACCTCCCGCGTGCGGTTGGAAGTCAGGATGACGATGGGAGGCTCCGGCGCCTTGATGGTGCCCATCTCGGGGATGGTGACCTGAAAATCGCTGAGCGCCTCCAGCAGGAAGGCCTCGAAAGGCGCATCGGTGCGGTCCAGCTCGTCGATCAGCAGGATCGGCGCGCCGTTCTCATCCGGTCGCAGGGCCTGCAGCAGCGGGCGTTCGATCAGGAATTCGTCGCTGAAAAGCGATCTGGTGAGCGCGGCACTGTCCGTGCCCCCCGTTGCCTCGGCGCTGCGGATCGCCACCATCTGGGCCGGAAAGTTCCATTCATAGACCGCCGATGCCGCATCCAGCCCCTCGTAACATTGCAGGCGGATCAACCGGCGGTTCAGCCCGGCCGCCATGGCCTTGGCAATCTCGGTCTTGCCGACGCCTGCCTCCCCCTCAAGGAACAGCGGCCGGCCCAGCCTGAGGCTCAGGAACACGACCGTGGCAAGCGCGCGCCCGCAAACGTAGCCTTGCGCATCCAGCATCTTCTGGACCGCGTCGATGGATGTCATTTCTGTCATGGTGCCTCCCCGCTGGTGACAAAGGTGCATCTGCACCGGGCGGGGTCAAGGTGCCAAAAAGTGCCGATTTGTCACGCGCACCCCCACAGATACGCGCCAGATTGACGCGATTCCACCGCGCTGCCATAATATTTACGAATAAAGATGAGGTTGGGGGCATCCTGCCACCGAACCCGGAGGCGGAAGATGAGACAGACACCAGACACCCCGATGACGGTCGGCGGCTGAGGCCATGCGCATCACGGCAGTCACCTGCGTCAAGAACGAAGGGCCCTTCCTGCTGGAATGGATCGCCTTTCATCGGATCATCGGCGTCACTGATTTCCTGTTTTATTCCAACGATTGCAGCGATGCGACGGACCGGCTGCTGGACCGGCTGGAGGGGCATGGCATCTGTGCGCATCTGCCGAACCCGGCAACCAACCGCAATTACCAGATGCAGGCGCTGAAAAAGGCCCGGCGGCATCCGCTGATCAGATCGGCCGATTGGGTCTGGGTCGCGGATGTGGACGAATTCCTGAACATCCATGTGGGCGATCATACGATCCCCGCGCTGATTGCGGCCTGCGGCAATCCCAAGGCGATATCCGTGACCTTTCAGTTCATGGCCAATGGCGGGGTGGAGGCATTTGAGGATGCGCCGGTGATCACCCAGTTCCTGCGCTGTCATAACCCCGACATCTGGTGCGCCGAGACCGCGATCGAGGTCAAGAGCCTGGTGCGCGGGGATTTCCCGCTGGAATATTACGGCGCGCACCGCCCGTTTCACGACGAGGCAAAGGAACGCCCGCAGTGGACCGACGGATCAGGCCGCCCGGTGCCACCGCCGTTTCGCAAGCAGTCGAACAAGCGCCGCATCCGCGCCTATCCCGCAAGAGGGGCGCGGGAATTTGCCACGCTCAACCATTATGCCCTGCGCTCGCTCGACAGTTATCTGGTCAAGAACGACCGCGGCGACGTAAACCGCGAGCACCGCGCCTTTGACGATACCTACTGGCGCGAGCGCAACGACGGGGCCTGGTACGACGACAGTATCCTGCGCTACGAAGCGGCACTGCGGGCCGAGATGGACCGGCTGAAGGCGCTGGAAGGTGTGGGCGACTTGCATGACGAGGCGGTGCGCCTGCACCGCGCCAAACGCGATGCCCTGCTGGCACAGGACAGCTACCGCGAGATGCAGGCGCAATTGCGCGCAGCCAGCCCCTATGCCGCCGCCGAAGCCGCCCTGCGCGATGCGATCGGTCTGCAGCCGGGGGAAGCGCTTTGAGCCGTTTGCGTGTCGTCAACCTCGCCCTGCCGAAAACCGGCACCACCACGCTGACGGATGCGCTGCGTCAGGCCGGTCTGACGGTGGCGGACTGGAAGATCCGCCCCGGCCAGAGCAGCCGCAGCGACATTCCCCGCCAGCATCTGGGCAAGGTGATCTATGAAGATTACTTTGCCAGTGGCGATCCGCTGGCGCGGCTGGATGAATTCGACGTGATCAATGAAATGTCCGCGGTGCGCCAGGACCGCTCGCTCTGGCCGCAGACCGACTGGGGGCTGATCAGCGCCATTGCCGCGCATCATCCCGGTGTGCGGTTCATCCTGACCACCCGTGACCCGGCAAAAGCTGCCAACAGCATGATGCGCTGGAACAATCTGGGCAAACGCCGCCTGCCGCAGGCCGACATCCCCGGCCTGCCGCGCGGTTTCGGCAGTACGGAGGCCGAGCTGGCGCGCTGGATGGCGGGGCATTACGCCTTTTGCCGCCGTGTCTTTGCAGGGGTCGGCAATTTCATGGAATATGACATCGAAGATGCGGATGCGCCGGAGAAGATCGGAAGCTACCTGGGCCTTGACCTGCCCTGGTGGGGACAGAGCAACATGGGCAAGCCCCAGGCGCAGGAGGCAGGCTAGATGCGTCTGACGCTGTTCATCGGCCCCACCGAGAAAGCCGCAATGCGGCTGCGGGGGCTTTTCAAGGAGAAGGAAGCGCCGCTGGCCAAACAGGGGATCATGGCCCCCGACTGGAACCATGTGCGCCTTTATGCCGCCTGCGCCGAGGCCGAAGAAATCAGTTCGCTGCGCCACAAGCGGGGGCTGGACAACCCATTGGTGCAACAGACCCTGACCGCAGAATTCCAGAGCCTGCTGGCAAAGGAATTGCCCGAAATGAAGGGCAATCATGTGGTTCTGGCTGCGGCACAGCTGGGCAGCCTGCTGTCCCGGCCTGCGGAACTGGCGCGGCTGCACGATCTGCTGGCACCGCATTTCCAGCGGATCGAGATCGTGGCGCATCTGGAGGAACAGGCACGCGCCCTGACCCAGCATTACAACCTTGCGGTGCTGGACGGGCGGCGGCGCGATCTGGGACAGGAACTTGCGCTGGCGGGGCAAAAGGACTGGTGGAAGGGCGCACTGGCGCTCAGGGGCGAAAACGACAGCTACCTGGCGCAGTTCAACGATGTGCAATGCCCGCCCTTCTGGCTGGACTACAAGGCGCTGCTGGCGGCATGGGAAAAAGCATTTGGCAAGGGCCGGGTGACATTGCGCCCCCTGGTTCTGCCCGCGCTTTGTTCCGAAACCGGCACGGCGGAGCTGGAAGCTGTGCTGGGGGTCAAATCGCTTGGCAAGGTGCAGCCGGACCGCATCCCGCAACAGGAGGCGGCGGCCTCCCTCACCCGGATCAGGCAGATGAACGAAGGTCTGGCGCGCTATGCCCGGGCCAAACAGATCATCATTGCGCGTGAATTTTGCCAGCAGGTCCGCTTGGCGGTGCGCGTCGGCGGGCCGGAAATCGCGCCGGGCAGCCTGCATGCCATCTCGAAACACTTCAAATCCGCCAATGCGGCATTGGTCAAAGGCTTTCCTGACCTCAAGGCGGCGCTGACGCCGGATGCGCCGGCCTCCGACTGGCAGGAAGCGGACCCCACCCTGGGGTTCCGCGCGACGCAATATCTCGCCGCCTTTGCCTTTGGCATCAACAAGAACGCCACCCCGATGGCCAGCAAACGCGCCGAAGCCGAAGCGGTGGAGGAAGCGGCGGAAAAGTTCGACGAGCTGTTGCCGGCGGACAGCCGGGATGACGCCGAACAGGACGCCAACACACGGCTGCTGAACCGGGTGAAGGTCAATCACCAGATGGTGCTTTCCACCCAGTTCCGGCCCCATAACAATCTTGGCGCGGTGAACGAGGAGGAATTGGGCGCGGCCTATTCCCCTGCCCCGGCACGGGTGCTGAAACCCGGCTCAACCGGCAATGTGATCGTTGGCTGCATGAAGAACGAAGCGCCCTATATCGTCGAATGGATCGCCTATCACCGCGCCATCGGGGTCGATAATTTTTTGATCTACACCAACGATTGCAGCGACGGCACCGATGCGGTGCTGGGCCGCTTGCAGGAAATGGGCATGATCCAGCACCGCAACAACGACAACTGGAAGGGCAATTCGCCCCAGCAATACGCGCTGAACCAGGCGATGAAGGAACCGGCTATCGAGAATGCGGAGTGGATCATCCATATCGACGTGGATGAATTCATGAACGTGCGCACCGGCAATGGCACGCTGGAGGATTTCTTTGCCGCTGTGCCCGATGCCACCAATGTCGCGATGACCTGGCGGCTCTTCGGCCACAACGGCGTGACGCAGCTGCGCGATGAATTCGTGATCGACCAGTTCGATACCTGCGCGCCGAGTTACTGCCCCAAGCCGCATACGGTCTGGGGGTTCAAGACCATGTTCCGCAACATCGGCGCCTATGCGAAACTGTCCTGCCACAGGCCCAACAAACTGGCGCAACCCTTTGAAGACAAGGTGAAATGGGTCAACGGATCGGGCCGCGACATGACCCGTGACGCCGCCCATAACGGCTGGCGGTCGTCGAAAAAGAACGTAGGCTACGACCTTTTGCAGCTGAACCATTATGCCCTGCGATCCGCCGAGTCATTTCTCATCAAACGCCAGCGCGGCCGCGCCCTGCATGTGGACCGCTCCATCGGGATCAACTACTGGATCCGCATGGACTGGTCCGATTTCCGAGACATCACCATCAAGCGCAACATCCCCCGCGTGCGCGCCGAATACGAAAGGCTGATGCAGGATGACATCCTGCGCGCGGCCCATGAGGTGGGCTTTGAATGGCACAAGGCCAAGGCACGCGAATTGCATGGCATGCCGGAGTTCCGCGACCTTTACACGCAGGCGCTGGAGGTCAAACTGAACGAAACGGAGCGGGTGGCCTATGCGCTCTCGCTCGACATGGAGAGTTGAGACATGGACGGTAACACAGTCGATACGCCCGGACGCAAGACGAACGCCCAATTCGTGATGTCACGCGGCATGCGATTCCCCAAACATCCCGACATCATCCAGGGCCGCGTCCGCAAGCTGTTGCGCACCAACCAGTATGAAGCCAAGGAGACCGAGGCCGCCCTGCGGGTGGTGCGCGAGGGCGACGTGGTGATGGAACTGGGGGCCGGCATCGGCTATATGTCCACCCTGGTCGCCACCAAGCGCAAGATTGCCTCGGTCCATTCCTTCGAGGCCAATCCGCACCTGATCCCCTATATCCAGACCGTACATGCCGCCAATGGCGTGAAAAACGCCTCAGTGACCAATGCCATTCTCGGCCCCCGCAAGGGCACGGTGGATTTCTATGTCCGCGACGCGCTGCTGGGCTCCTCCCTGCAGGTGCTGGAGGGTGAGGTGGACCCGCCCGCCACCAAGGTCGATGTGCTGAACATGAACACGGTGATGAAGGAGATCAAACCCAATGTGCTGATCTGCGACATCGAAGGGGCCGAAGCGGATCTGATCCCGCAGATGGACCTGTCAGGCCTGCGCGCCGCGATCCTGGAGACCCATCCGCAATGGATCGGCCCAGAGGGGATCAACAAGATCTTCCGCGCCTTCATGGATGCGGGCCTCGCCTATTACCACCGCGGCTCGCAGGGCAAGGTCGTCTGTTTCCGCACGGATTGGTAAGTGACCCATACCGCCCTTTTGTGCGTCCGCAACGAGGGCGCTTTCCTGCTGGAATGGCTGGCCCATCACCGCGCGGTGGGCTTTGACCATTTTGTCGTCTTTTCGAATGATTGTCAGGATGGCACCGATGACATGCTGGATCATCTGGCAACGCGGGGCTGGCTGACCCATCTGCGCAACGACGGCCCCTATGACAAGGGCGGCATCCAGTTCACCGCGCTGAAGGCGGCGGCAAAGCGCGAAGAGGTGCGCCGCGCCGACTGGCTGTTGCCGCTGGACGTGGATGAATTCGTCAATATCCACGCGGGCGACCACAGGCTCACCGCCCTGCACGCCGCCCTGCCGGAGGCCACGGCGATCACGCTCACCTGGCGGCTCTTCGGTACGGCGGGTCAGGTTCGCTATCAGGATAGCCCGGTGACAGAGACCTTCACCCGCTGCGCCCCCGCTGTGCTGCACTGGCCCTGGCGCGCGGCGATGTTCAAGACGCTCTACCGCAATGACGGCACCTACGGCAAACCGGGCGTCCACCGCCCCCGCGCGCCCGACCCCGCGCGGCTGGAGCAGGCCCGCTGGTTCGATGGCCATGGCCGCCCCCTGCCCGACCAGTTCAAGACCAAACGCATCTTCTCCAACTTCGGCCAGGACAATTACGGCCTCGCGCAGCTCAACCATTATCCACTGGGCGCGCTGGAATCCTATGTGCTCAAGGCCGACCGGGGCCGCGCGGTGCATTCGGATCACCTGCTGGGGCTGGATTACTTCGTGGAGCGGAACTTCAACACCGACAGGGACACCAGCATCAATGCCATCGCCCCCCGGCGCGATGCCCTGCTGAACGAATTGCGCGCCGATCCCACCCTGGCCGCGCTGCATGACGCCGCCGTCACCTGGCGCAAGCAAAGGTTCGAGGCATTGCTGCGCCTTGAACCCTTCCGCGCCCTCTTTGGCCGATTGATGATGGCACAGCCGACCCAGCCCCTGCCCCGGCAGGCCGCCCGTTTCCTGGTGCATCACGCCAACCTGGCGCGGCAGAGCAAGGGCAATTAGCGCCAATTTCGCAAAATTTCTCCCAATTTTTGCCGCATTCCCGATCTATTGCCTGCATAATCATGCGCTCCAGACGTATGAAACCGGCTTGAGGATGCAGCAATGGCTGACGAACCCCTTACCCTGCAGTCTTCGCTGGCTGACCTGTCCAAACGGGACTGGCTCGCCGCGGTGTCTGAACTGTGTGAGGAAGACGGGTATTTCGAACCCCTGGGCAAACGCCACTTCGCGGCCTTCATTGAGCGTGATTCAACCCTTTTGGTCAGCTTTGAAACCATTCAGGGCATGCATGCGCTGTCGGACAAGGCACAGCCGCTGGGCTGGGAAATGATCGAGACGGACAACTGGTCGCACCTGTGCCTTGCCAGCGACGGCGACACCTGGTTTCGCGACCAGGCGGTGCATGGCTATTTCGACCGGCTGATCGACGATGGGTTCTTTGACGAATTCGAGACCGTGCTGTTCTATGGCGCGGGGCCCTGCGGCTATGCCGCTGCGGCCTATTCCGTTGCCTCCCCCGGTGCCCGTGTGCTGGCGATCCAGCCTCAGGCAACACTTGATCCGCGCATCACCGAATGGGACCCGCGGTTTACCGACATGCGCCTGCAGGATTTCACATCCCGCTATGGCTATGCCCCCGACATGCTGGATGCCGCCGACCACGCCTATGTGCTTTATGACCCGCGCGAGGCGCTGGATGCGATGCATGCGGCGCTGTTCACCCGCCCCAATGTGACCAAGCTGCGCATGCGGTTCATGGGCGATGCCCTGCAGACCGATCTGCTTGAGATGGAACAATGGGCCCCCCTGCTGGTCGCGGCCGCCGACGGCAGCCTTGATGCGGCGGGTTTTGCCACCACCTATCGCGCGCGGCGCGAATACCGCCCCTATCTGCGCAATCTGCTGATCGCACTGGACGACGACGACCGCGACGGGCTGATCGAGATGCTGTGCCGCAATGTCGTCGAACGCATTGGCGGGCGGCGCTTTGTGAACCGGCTGACGCAACTGGAAAAGGCGCGCGGCGAAGGGTGATCTGATCCCGCGCGGCCTGCCCCTCACGCACAAGCCTGCTCGACGCGCTCTCCCTGCTCGATCGACCTGCCCGACGCCCCAACCCCGAATGATGACATGTCATTTATGACATGTCTTGGCAGCAGGCACCCCGGACAAGGCACCAACGCGCCACGCGTCACCTTCTGCCCCGGAACCGCCAAAGGATACTGGCCCCCCCGCCGCCATTGTGCTAGCGCGAGGCCATGACACAGACACTGACAATCCGCCGCCCGGATGACTGGCACCTGCACCTGCGCGACGGCGACATGTTGCGCGCCGTTCTGCCCCATACCGCGCAGCATTTCGCCCGCGCCATCATCATGCCCAACCTGGTGCCGCCCGTGGTGACCGGGGCCGAAGCCGCCGCCTACCGCGACCGGATTCTCGCGGCCCTGCCAGAGGGGGCTGATTTCACCCCCCTCATGACCCTCTATCTGACCGAAGACACCGACCCCGACGACGTGGCAAAGGCCCATGCCGAGGGGCTGATCCACGCGGTCAAACTCTATCCCGCCGGGGCCACCACCAATTCCGCCAGCGGCGTTTCCGACTTTTCCCGCGTGGCCGCTGTCCTGGGCAGGATGGCAGAAATCGGCCTGCCGCTTTGCACCCATGGCGAAGTCACCGATCCGGCCATCGACATCTTCGACCGCGAGGCGGTGTTCATCGAACGGGTGCTGGACCCGATCCGCAAGGCCCATCCGGAGCTGCGCGTGGTGATGGAACATATCACCACCGCCGATGCGGTCGACTATGTGATGGCCTCGGACCGGAACCTTGCCGCAACGATCACCACCCATCACCTGGTGATCAACCGCAACCACATCCTCGCCGGGGGCATCAAACCGCATTACTACTGCCTGCCCGTGGCCAAGCGTGAAACCCACCGCCTGGCCCTGCGCCGCGCCGCAACCAGCGGCGATGCCAGGTTCTTTCTGGGCACCGACAGCGCGCCGCACACGGATGCCAACAAGCTGCTGCCCTGCGGCTGTGCCGGCTGTTTCACCGCCCCCAACACCATGTCCATCCTCGCCGAAGTCTTTGAACAGGAGGCGGCGCTTGACCGGCTGGAGGCCTTTGCCTCTCGCAATGGCCCGGCCTTCTACGGCCTTCCGGTGAACGAGGATACCCTGACCCTGGTGCGCGAAACCCCGGACTTTCCCGGCCATATCAACACCCCCGATGGCCCGGTCACGGTCTTCGATCCGGCCATGCCGCTGCACTGGACCGCCTGATTTCATTGTTCCCGAAATACACCAAAGCACCGCCAGCAAAGGACGCCTCCGATGATCCCAACCAGCTATCCCTCGCCACAGGAAATGGCCCGCCTCACCGCCCGGATGCTGCTTGAGATCAAGGCGGTCCATTTCAACGCCGCGGAGCCGTTCATCCTGGCCTCCGGCCTGCCCAGCCCGACCTATATCGATTGCCGCAAGCTGATCTCCTACCCCCGCATCCGTGCCACGCTGATGGATTTCCTGACCGTGACCGTGATGCGCAACGCAGGCTTTGAGGCCTTCGACAACATCGCGGGCGGCGAAACGGCCGGTATCCCCTTTGCCGCCCTGGTGGCCGAACGCATGGGCCTGCCGATGACCTATGTGCGCAAGAAACCCAAGGGCTACGGGCGCAATGCCCGTATTGAGGGCGACATGAGCGAAGGCCAGCGCGTGCTGCTGGTCGAGGATCTGACCACCGACGGCGGATCCAAGCTCAGCTTCGTGGATGCGATTCGCGACACCGGCGCGAGCTGCGCGCACACGGCGGTGATCTTCTACTACGGCATCTTTCCGCAGACCGAAAAGACATTGGGTGATCATGGCGTTACCCTGCATGCGCTGTGCACATGGTGGGACGTTCTGGCCGAAGCCAGGGCGCAGAACGCCTTTGACACGAAGACGCTGCAGGAAGTGGAAAGCTTCCTCAACGCCCCAAAGGCATGGCAGGACGCCCATAAATCCTGAGGATGTCCCACCTCATCTTGACCCGGGCGCCCTTTCCCGGGCAAGATGTGGTGTGCGGGCGGTTCTCCACCAGATATCCACAAAAACATACAATTTGCCCCCGCGCAGCGCGCTGCCTATGACAGCCCAGGGGACAAACGGGTGAGACAATGAACGAGATCACATCGCTGAACGCGAATAATATCGCCGTGCAGGCACCGGAAACGATGCCGCATTCCATCGAGGCCGAGCAACAGCTTCTGGGCGCGATCCTGACCAATAACGACATCTATGACCGCGTCGCCTCCATCATCGGGGCCAGGCATTTCTACGACCCCGTTCATGCCCGCATCTATGACATCGCGGCCCAGCGGATCGCCAAGAACAACCTCGCCAGCCCGGTGACCCTCAAGGCCTTCATGGAAGACGACGAGGGCCTCAAGGAACTGGGCGGCCCGGCCTATCTGGCCCGCCTTGCCGGTGCGGCGATCAGCGCCTTTGCGGTGCGCGACTATGCCCAGATGATCTATGACCTCGCGGTGCGCCGCGATCTGATCCAGCTGGGCCGCGACATCTCTGCCAAGGCCGCACAGGTCGATATCGAGTCAGAGCCGCGCGAACAGATCGTCGAAGCGGAGCAGAAACTCTACCAACTGGCCGAACAGGGCCAGGTCGAAAGCGGATTTCAGAGCTTTCTCAAGGCGGTAACGGACGCTGTCAATGTCGCCAACGCGGCCTATCAGCGCGACGGGGGGCTCTCGGGTGTCTCCACCGGGCTCATTGACATGGATGCCAAGCTGGGCGGGCTGCACCGCTCTGACCTGCTGATCCTCGCGGGCCGCCCCTCCATGGGCAAGACCTCGCTGGCGACCAACATCGCCTTCAACGTCGCCAAGGCCTATAAGCGCGGGCTGACCCATGATGGTACCGAAGGGGCCGTCGATGGCGGCGTCGTGGGGTTTTATTCGCTGGAGATGAGCGCGGAACAGCTTGCCGCGCGCATCCTCTCCGAAGCCGCCGAGATTCCCTCCCAGCAGATCCGCTCCGGTGACATGACAGAGGCCGAGTTCCGCCGCTTTGTCGATGCTGCCAAGGCGCTGGAGGCCTGCCCGCTATTCATCGACGATACACCCGCCCTGCCGATCAGCCAGCTGGCCGCCCGTGCGCGCCGCCTGAAACGGACCCATGGCCTTGACCTGCTGATCGTGGACTACCTGCAACTGGTGCGCGGCACTGGCAAGTCCGAGAACCGGGTGAACGAGATTTCCGAAATCACCATGGGCCTCAAGGCCATCGCCAAGGAGCTGGACATTCCGGTCATTGCCCTGTCCCAGCTTTCCCGCCAGGTGGAAAGCCGCGAGGACAAACGGCCGCAGCTGTCAGACCTGCGTGAATCGGGCTCCATCGAACAGGACGCCGATGTGGTGATGTTCGTGTTCCGCGAGGAATACTACAAGGAACGCGAGAAACCCGGTGACCACGAGCTGGAAAAAATGGCCGCCTGGCAGGAAGAAATGGAACGCCTGCATGGCCGCGCCGAGGTGGTGATCGGCAAGCAGCGCCATGGTCCCATCGGCACTGTCGACCTCAGCTTTGAAGGGCGCTTTACCCGCTTTGGCAACCTGGCCAAGCCCTGGCAGCAAAGCGGCGGCAACGATCAGGAATTCTGATGGTCTGCGACCCGCGCCGGAATTTTCAAAAATTCCGGACCGATTTTTTCGAAAAAATCGCCCCCGCAGAAAGGGCACCGCGCCAATGCCGGTGCCCTTTGTCTTTCATTCGGGCGTTTTGACCTCATAGACCAGCCCCTTGGCCGTGCCTTCCGGAAAGCCCTTCCAATAGCTGTGGTCTTCCTTTTCAGTGCCGTCCTCGTTCATCGACCAGACACCATCGTTGGAGTTTTCCACCAGCTCAAGGTAGGCACCGGCCCCGGCATCGCCTTTCAGCTGTTCATCCAGCCAGGCGGTCACGAAATGCTGCGCGATGTTGTTCATCCGCGCGGTGTCCCAGACCGCATCCGTGTAATGTTCGGAAATATTGAACCCCTTGTCCTCGCTGAAATAATAGCTTTCTTCCGGGGCGGGCATCGGCGCACCGGCGTTGTGATCCGCATTGATGTAGGTCAGCAGCGCCGTCTTCACGCCCGACACGTTTTCCCAGATCGCCCGCACACCCTTTTCATAAAGCGATGTCTCATCCCGCGAACCCGCAATGAAGAGCATCGGAATCTGCACGCCTGCCAGACCTTCGGCGTCCCAGAACCCGGTGTTCATCCCCCAGGGGCCAAAGGCAACGGCGGTCTTGATGCGCGGATCGGGCAGGTTCTTGTGGGTTTCGGACCCGGACTGATGGATGCCCAGCGTGCCATGCGGCCCGCCCCACGGATAGCCGACCGAGGCTTCGGTCACGCCGCCCCCGGCGGTGATCACGGCGCCGTATCCGCCCATGGAATAGCCGATCAACCCGGTGTTTCCGGCGTCGTAGAGCCCCGCGAACTCACCGCCCTCGGCCGCCTTCTGCGCCATCTGCTCCAGCACGAAGAGCTGGTCCAGCGACCGATTCACCAGGGTCGAGCCAAAGGCCGCCTGGGTGCGATAGGTGCTGTCGGTATGGTCGATGGAGGCCACCACATAGCCCTTGGAGGCCAGGTTCTCTGCCAGGTGTGACATCAGGAACCGGTTGCCGGGATAGCCATGGCTGATCAGCACCAGCGGATAGGCCGCCTCGCCCGCCGCAGGCTCAGCGTCCCGGTGGGCCTTTCCGACCAGGGTCACCTCGGTGACCCCGTCGCGCAGATAGGCCTTCATGCTGGTATCGCCTTCGGCCCCCGCTGCCGCAGGATACCACATCTCCACTGTCAGCGGGCGGTCATAGCGGGGCCAATCGGCGGGCTTTTCCGCCTGCGGGTCGATGGCCAGAATGTCGATCTGGCCGGGATTGACCATCTCGATCGTGCGGACCCCGACCGGCAGCGCTCCGTAGGCTGCCAGTTCCGGCGCGTTTGGCAGTTGGGTGTCGATGCGATTTTCGGCCAATGCGCCCCCCGTCCCCAGGGCAAACGTCGCCGTGGCGATGATAAGATGTTTCATGGTCCTCTCCCTTTATAAGTGCATCCAGACCTTAGGCGCATCTCGGGACAGGGCAAGCGATGATAAAGTGACGTTACGAAGACTTCATATTTGCGGCCTGCGCCATCTGTGCGGCGCTGATGCCAAAGCGCGGTGCAAAGCGCGCCCGTGCCGCAATCAGGCGCGGATCGTCCGGCCGCATGCCCAAGGTGCGGATAAAGTCGATGCGCTGGCGGGTCTTCAGCGCCTCGCGGTCGATGTCAGTGCCCATCGCGCGGTCGATGATCTGGCCTCCCGGGCTGACATGGAACCATTTTGAGAAATCGCGGAAATGGTGCTGGTTGTGCAGGCGCGTGACATGGGTGGCAACACGGGACTTGGGGATGTTCAGATGCGCCGTCATATGGAACCATTCATAGACCATGAACATCGCCACCCCGCCCACAGGCACGATGGCCACCGCAATCCACAGCGCATCGGTCAGACCCAAAAGGGCCGAGATCCCCCAGACCAGCAGGAAATTGCCTGCCAGCATCGGCAGTGCCACCCAGACCGGGACAAAGAACAACCCGGTGTTTGTCGGGAAATCGTGATGCCCGTAATGTGCGCGATAGAGCAGGTCAAAGACCCATTGCCGACGCGGCGGGTGCAGGTGAAAGACAAAGCGATGCAGGTTGTATTCATTCAACAATTGCGCCCCGATGCCCAAAGGCACCAGCGCCCAGACCCAGACCGGTCCGGCGCGCAGCAGCGCGGCCAAGCCAAGCGCAAAGGCCAGCGCCATGACCACAAGCGACAGATGCGATGCCATGATCTTCACCCGCTGCATCTGCTTTACCCCCCTTGTGGTCTTGGTTAGACGGAAACAACCCTTCCCAGCGGAGCATCGTGATGCAGATCGAATTCGTCAACCATGCCTCGGTTCTGATGACCCATGGTCAGGTTGGTCTGCTGTCAGACCCCTGGTACAGCGGCCCCGCCTTTCACAAGGGCTGGCGCCTGCTGGTGGAGACGCCCGAGGACCGCATCGAAGAGCTGCTGTCCCGCGTCACCCACATCTGGATCAGCCATGAACATCCCGACCATTTCTCCATCGGGTTTTTCAAGCGCTGGGGCGATGTGATCCGCCAGCGCGGCATCAAGCTGCTGTTTCAGGACATTGACGATCAGCGGGTGGCCGACTTCCTGCGCGCCCAGGGCATGGCGCTGACCGAACTGACATTCGGCAAGGCCCATGATCTGGGCAGCGGCGTTTCCGTCACCTGCCTGAAGGATGAATTCTACGATTCGGCGTTGTCGGTGCGGATGGGCGACATCCATGTGCTGAACCTGAACGACTGCGCGGTGCGCACGCCGGAGCGCGCCCGCGAGATTCGTGATGCGGTTGGCACCTGCGACATCCTGCTGACCCAGTTCAGCTATGCCGCTTGGAAAGGCGGGCGGGAAAACCGCGACTGGCGCGAGGAGGCCGCGCAGGAAAAGATGAACAATATCAGAGTACAGGCAGAGGTTCTTGAACCGAAAACAGTGATCCCCTTTGCCAGCTTTGTCAGCTTCGCCCATCAGCGCAACGCCTATCTGAACGATGCCGCGAACCGGCCTGAGGACGTGATCGAGGCGTTTCAGGCCGCGCCCTTCGCGCTTTGTGTCATGCAGCCGGGCGATGTGACCGACGGCACGGTGCCCCCCGGCCAGAACGCAGCCGCCGTGGCCTTTTGGGCCGAACATTATGACCGCGCGGGCCAGGACCTGATGACCTATGACAGCGTGGAGGAAGCGACCCTGCGCGACAGCTTTGCCACCTGGCGCGAGCGCGTCTTTACCAACAATTCCCGCGCCGCGATGCGGCTGGCGCAAACCCTCTCTCCGATCCGGGTGCTGCAGCCCGTGGTGGTGCGCCTGGACGATACCGGCCAAAGCTGGCGGATCGACCCGCCGCGCGGCACGCTGACCAAGACCGATGACCCCGCCGATCTGATCATGCATTCCGAAAGCCTGAACTTCCTGTTCTCGAATTCCTTCGGTTTCGACACCCTGGGCGTCAATGGCACGTTTGAAGAGGCGCGCGAGGGCGGATTTTCCCGCGCCGCGCGCTCCATCTCCATCGAGAACCTGAACAATCTCGGCATCCGCTTTGGCCCCGGCCTTTTCCTGAACCCCAAGATCATCGGAATCTTCCTGGAACGCCTGCGCGGCGTCAGCGCCAAGATGAAGCGCAGGGATAGATAACCCTTTTCCCCGATAGGACCCACGAGAGCCCATGACCACACCGACCCTGACAATCGACCTGACCGCCATCGCCGCCAACTGGCGCGCGCTGGACGCCCTTTCCACCTGCGAGACCGCGGCGGTGATCAAGGCCGACGCCTATGGGCTGGGCGTCGCCCGTGTCGGCCCTGCCCTGGCCGAAGCCGGCGCGCGGACCTTTTTCGTTCATTCGGCAGAAGAAGGCGTGCATCTGCGGCGCGCCCTCGGGGCCGGCCCTGTCATCAACGTCTTTTCCGGCCATATGCCCGGTGACGCCGACATGATCCGCGCGGCGGGGCTGGTGCCGATGATCAATTCGGTCGATCAGCTTCTCACCCATGTGGAAGCGGTGCCGGGCCACCCCTTTGGGCTGCAACTGGACAGCGGCATGAACCGGCTGGGGATGGAACCTGCCGAATGGTCCGCCCTGCGCGACATCGCATTGGCGCAAAAGCCCAGGCTGATCATGTCGCATCTGGCCTGTGCCGACGAACCGGACCACCCGATGAATGCCATGCAAGTGCAGAACTTCGAGGACATGACTGACGGGCTGGATGTCCCCCGGTCGATGGCCGCAACCGGCGGAACCTTGCTGGGCCCGGCCTTTCATTTCGACATGACCCGGCCCGGTGTCGGGCTTTATGGCGGGTTGCCCTTTGTCGACGCGACGCCGGTGGTCACCCTGGACCTGCCCGTCGTGCAGGTGCGCGAGGTCGCAGCCGGCGAGACGGTGGGATATGGCAATACCTTTATCGCACCCGGCCCGATGCGCATCGCAACTCTCTGCGGCGGCTATGCCGACGGGCTGATCCGCGCCATGGGAAACAACGCGACCCTGACCTTCGAGGAACACAAGCTGCCGCTTGTGGGGCGCGTGTCGATGGACATGATCACCGTCGATGTCACCGCCCTGTCAGAGGTGCCGGAACACCTGCAACTGATCGGTCTGCACCAGTCGGTGGATACCGTCGCCGATTTTGCCGGGACCATCGGATACGAGATCCTGACATCGCTGGGCGCGCGATATGACCGGGTCTATCTGAAGTGATCCTCAGGGCGCTGAACCTTGCGCTGCTCGTTCTCTATCCCGTCGCATGGGCCGCCCCGCTGATGCGGGCGGGCCTGCTGCCGTTGTTCGGACTGGAGGAGATTTCCGTGCTGACCGGGCTGCAATCGCTCTGGGCCTCGGACATCTTTCTGGGGCTGGTGGTCACCCTCTTTGCGCTGTTTGCGCCTTATATCAAGACCATCGGTCTGTCGCTGGTCCATTTCGACCTGCTCAGCCGCCGCGCGCTGCCTGTCCTGTCCTTTCTGGGCAAGCTGGCGATGGCGGACATTTTCCTGATCGCGCTTTACATCACCCTGTCCAAGGGAATCGGCGTCGGCCGGATCGAGACCGCCTGGGGATTGTACCTGTTTACCGGCTGCATTCTTGCCTCAATCTTCGTTTCCTGGCGGACTGAACAATCAGGCGGTTAGCGCCCGGATTGGCCCCGATCAGGAAACAGCCACATAACGGAATGTGTCACAGGACACCGATTCGTTAACTTTTCCGTCGAAAACCTTTTTTTTCATGGCAAAATTCCGCGACCAGCATAAACTTGCCGATGAAGGTTATCCGTGGGGGAATAATCGCTTGTCTCATTTTCGCGCTGTTGTTTACCTGTTCCAATACCTGATGCAGCGCCTTGCATTGGCCATATTTCTTGTGGCCGCACTGGCCCTTCTGGGGGCAACCGCCATGGCAGCGCTTGGCCAATGGTCCTGGGTCAGCCTGACGGTCTATTTCCAGGGCCAGCCGGTGCCGGAGGCCGGGATGTACGCCCAGATCGGGCTGACCGTGCTGGCGGTGGGCCTGTGTTTCTTTCTGCCCTCCAACCGCCGCATCATGCAGCTTGAGAACTCGCACCGTTCCTTTTCCATCGGGATGCGCGATGTGGCTCGGGCCTATCACGCGGTCCATGCCGCAGACCGGGCCCAGACCTTCAAGCTCAGCTCCGAATTCGATGCGGTGCGCGAGCGTCTGGCCTATCTGCGCGACCATCCGGACCTCAGCACGCTGGAACCCTCCCTGCTGGAGGTCGCCGCCCAGATGAGCCACATCAGCCGCGAGCTGGCCACCGTCTATGCCGATGACAAGATCGCCCGCGCGCGCGGCTTCCTTGAGCAGCGCCAGCAGGAAATCGAACTGTTCAACAGCAGGCTGGAACAGGCCAAGGCCATTTCGAACGAATTGAAACATTGGGTCCACGAGATCGAGCTTGAGGAAAGCGTCGCCGCCGCCCAGCTGGACCGCCTGCGGGGCGAGATGCAGGAAATCATGCCGGAACTGGGCCTTGAGACAACCGTGCGTACTGATCCCACCGCACTGGACAACACCATCGTCGACCTGCAACCCAAAGCGGCGGAATAACCGGCAGGCTCAGGTCGCGCTTGCCCCGGACTGGCCCCGAATATATACGCCAATCCATGTTGGACACCCCCCAGAACCGCCCCGAATTGCCGCCAGAAATCGCGCGGCGCCGCACCTTTGCGATCATCAGCCACCCTGACGCGGGCAAGACCACGCTGACGGAGAAATTCCTGCTGTTCGGCGGGGCGATCCAGATGGCCGGACAGGTCCGCGCCAAGGGCGAGGCGCGGCGCACCCGCTCCGACTTCATGGCGATGGAAAAGGACCGGGGCATTTCCGTTTCGGCCTCTGCCATGTCCTTCGATTTTCAGGGCAAGGACCGCAATTACCGGTTTAATCTGGTGGACACGCCCGGCCACTCGGACTTTTCCGAAGATACCTACCGCACGCTGACGGCGGTGGACGCGGCCGTGATGGTGATCGACGGCGCCAAGGGTGTGGAAAGCCAGACCCAGAAACTGTTCGAGGTCTGCCGCATGCGCGACCTGCCGATCCTGACCTTCTGCAACAAGATGGACCGCGAATCGCGTGATGTCTTCGAGATCATCGACGAGATTCAGGAAAACCTTGCCATCGACGTGACCCCGGCAAGCTGGCCCATCGGGGTCGGCCGCGATTTTCTGGGCTGCTATGACATCCTGCGCGACCGGCTGGAACTGATGGACCGCGCCGACCGCAACAAGATCGCCGAAAGCATCAAGATCGAAGGGCTGGACGACCCCAAGCTGGCCCAGCATGTGCCACCTGCCCTGCTGGAAAAGCTGCGCGAGGATCTGGAGATGGTGCGCGAATTGATGCCGCCGCTGGATGCCGCGCTGATGGCCGAAGGGTCGCTGACCCCGATCTGGTTCGGCAGCGCGATCAACAGCTTCGGCGTCAAGGAACTGATGGACGGCATCGCCACCTATGGGCCGGAACCGCAGATCCAATCCGCCGAGCCGCGCCAGATCCTGCCGGAGGAAAAGAACGTCTCCGGCTTTGTGTTCAAGGTGCAGGCCAACATGGACCCCAAGCACCGCGACCGCGTGGCCTTTGTCCGCCTTGCATCGGGGCATTTCACCCGTGGGATGAAACTGACCCATGTGCGGTCGAAAAAACCGATGTCCATTACCAACCCGGTGATGTTCCTTGCCTCTGACCGGGAACTGGCCGAGGAAGCCTGGGCCGGCGACATCATCGGCATTCCCAACCACGGCCAGCTGCGCATCGGCGACACGCTGACCGAAGGTGAGGCGATCCGCGTGACCGGCATCCCCTCCTTCGCGCCGGAACTGTTGCAGGGCGTGCGCGCGGGCGACCCGATGAAAGCCAAGCACCTGGAAAAGGCGCTGATGCAATTTGCCGAGGAAGGGGCCGCCAAGGTCTTCAAGCCCTCCATCGGCTCCGGTTTTGTCGTGGGTGTCGTGGGCCAGTTGCAGTTCGAAGTGCTGGCATCACGGATAGAGCTGGAATACGGGCTGCCGGTGCGGTTCGAGGCCTCGCAATTCACCTCTGCCCGCTGGGTCAATGGCACCAAACAGGCGGTGGACAAGTTCACCGAGGCCAACAAGCAGCACATCGCCCATGACCACGACGGCGACATCGTGTACCTCACGCGCCTGCAATGGGATATCGACCGGATCGACCGCGACTATCCCGATGTGCGCCTGACCGCGACCAAGGAAATGATGGCGTGAGCCTGCGCTGGGGATTGGTTGCGACGATCAAGGCCCCGGCGGAGGAGATCCTGCGCTTTGCCGCCTTTCACCTTGAGGCCGGCGCGCACCGGTTGTTCATCTATCTGGACGAGCCGAACCCGGCAGCGCAGAGCGCGCTGGAGAACCACCCGAAATGCCGGGTGACCCTGTGTGATACCGCCCATTGGAAGATGCTGATCGGCAAGCGCCCGGTCAAACACCAGTCGCGCCAGACCCTGAATGCGACCCATGCCTATGGCCGCGCGGGGGATGTGGACTGGCTGGCCCATATCGACGTGGACGAGTTCCTGGTCAGCGACCGCCCGGTGGCCGACCATCTGGCAGATGTCCCGCCGGCGGTGGAAACCGCCCGCGCCCGCCCGATGGAGATGCTGGGCGGTGACGGCACGGCCTTCAAACGTTTCATCCCCAATGGCCCCGGACGCGAGCGCATCGTGAACGCGGTGTACCCGACCTTTGGTGAATATATCAAAGGCGGGTTTCTGAGCCATCTGGCCGGCAAGGTCTTTGTCAGGACGGGCATGGAGGGCATTACGATCCGCATCCATAACGCCTTTCGCGGGTCCGAAATGATCGAAGGCACGCAAGAGCTGTCGGAGCTGCGGCTGGCCCATGCCCATGCAAAATCCTGGGAAGACTGGCAGGCTGCCTATCGGTTCCGGCTTGAGAAAGGCTCCTACCGCGCCGATCTTGGCCCTGCCAAGCCCCGCGTGCGCGGCGGGCTGACCCTGAACGAATTCTTCGCCATCCTTGAGGCGGAAGAGGGCGAAGCGGGTTTGCGCGCCTTTTACGACGAAGTCTGCGCCGACACGCCCGACCACCGCGCGCGGCTGGCGGCCCATGACCTGCTGCACCGCGCCGATCTGCGGCTAAGCACCCATTTGGCCACACATTTCCCCGATTGGGCGGGCTGAACGGACATCTGTTTGACCGCAGCCAGTTATGTTGCTATGCGGTCGCAACATGTAGCGGCAAAGTCGCCTTGGGCCATGGGGGCCTGCATGATTGCTGCTGCGGGCCAAATGAGTGTCCGCAAAACACGGACACACATGACAAAATTCTCTGATCTGAACTTGAATCCCAAGGTCCTCAAGGCGATTGCCGAAGCGGGCTATGAAACTCCTACACCGATTCAGGCCGGGGCCATCCCCCCTGCCCTTGAAGGTCGCGACGTTCTGGGCATCGCCCAGACCGGCACCGGCAAGACCGCCAGCTTCACGCTGCCGATGATCACCATGCTGGCGCGGGGCCGCGCAAGGGCGCGGATGCCGCGCAGCCTGGTGCTTTGCCCCACGCGCGAACTGGCAGCACAGGTGGCGGAAAACTTCGACACCTATGCCAAGCATGTGAAACTGACCAAGGCGCTGCTGATCGGCGGCGTGTCGTTCAAGGAACAGGACACCGCCATCGACAAGGGCGTGGATGTGCTGATTGCCACACCGGGCCGCCTGCTGGACCATTTCGAGCGCGGCAAGCTGATCCTGAATGACGTCAAGGTCATGGTGGTGGACGAAGCCGACCGGATGCTCGACATGGGGTTCATCCCCGACATCGAGCGTATCTTCGGCCTCACGCCCTTTACCCGGCAGACGCTGTTCTTCTCGGCCACCATGGCGCCGGAAATCGAGCGGATCACCAACACCTTCCTGTCCAACCCCGCCCGCATCGAAGTGGCGCGGCAGGCCACGACGGGCGAGAATATCACCCAGGGCGTGGTGATGTTCAAAGCCTCCCGCAAGGACCGCGAAGCAACCGAAAAGCGCAACCTGCTGCGCGCGCTGATCGACGGCGAAGGCGACAAATGCACCAACGCCATCATCTTCTGCAACCGCAAGATGGATGTGGACGTGGTGGCCAAGTCGTTGAAAAAATACGGCTATGACGCGGCACCGATCCACGGCGACCTGGACCAGAGCCAGCGCACACGCACGCTTGACGGGTTCCGCGCGGGCGATCTGCGCTTTCTCGTGGCCTCTGACGTGGCCGCGCGCGGCCTTGATGTGCCTGCCGTCAGCCATGTCTTCAACTTCGACGTGCCCAGCCATGCCGAGGATTACGTGCACCGCATCGGCCGCACCGGCCGTGCCGGCCGTGATGGCAAGGCGATCATGATCTGCATCCCCCGCGACGAGAGAAATCTCGCGGATGTGGAACGTCTGGTCGAGCGCGAGATTCCGCGCCTGGACAACCCGCTGGGCAATGGCAATGCGGCAGAGGCGGCACCTGTGGCCGATGACACTGCCGACAAGCCCAAGAAAACCCGTTCGCGCAGCCGCAGCAAGCCCAAGTCAGACGCGCCAAAGCCCGAGGCGGACGCCAAACCGGCAGCCGAGGCAAAGCCCAAAGCCGAGCCTCAGGCAAAACCGGAACCCAAGCGCGAGAACGCGCCAAAGCCCGAGCCGAAGCAATCTGCGCAATCCAACCGGAACGAAGCGCAGGACCGCAGCAGCAGCAGCTCACGCAGCCGCAGCCAGAACAGCCGTGGCAATGACAACCGCGTCGTGGGCCTGGGCGATCACACCCCGGATTTCATCGGGCTGAGCTTCGAAGACCGCGAGTAAGGTCAAAGCCCCGGGCCGCCGCGGCCCGTCGGCAGAAAGCAGCGCGTAGACGTCAGGATCACATGGCGCGCGCCTCTGGGGCGCGGTATTCAGGGCCGAACCCTTTTCAAGGCCTGACAGATGCTGCGCCCTTTCCTTGCCCTGCTGTTGATGATGTCCGCCTCTGCCGCAACGGCAGAGCGGTGCCGCGCCGTGGTCAATGGCAGCGAAGTCGTGATCGAGGCGGATAATTTCGCCACTTTCGCCGAAGACGTCAAAACCCGTGAGAAACTGATGCGCTGGCCCTCGGCCAGGTGGAACCGCGCCTGGGGCACGCCCCCGGCCTGCCTGAGCGGTGTGCTCTACGATTACCTCGCGACCACGGTGCCCGACAACCAGATCGAGGGCTATTGCCTGACACAGGACGACAAGACCGGGTTTTTCCTGGTCCCCGGAGAGCGCAATTTTCGCGGGCTCTGCCGCACGACGGTCTGCGAGCGGGTGAACACGACAAGGGCCGAAACACTGGCTGTGACGAAATCCATCGCAAATGCCGCCCTGACAACGGTGACGGACCCGGCGGCAGCTGTGGCCGTGGCGCATAAGTCCGGCGCGATGATCCTGTCGGGCAGCGCCAGCACGCTGATCACCAATCTGAACGCCACCAGTTCAACCGTGGTGACGGCCCTGTCCACCCCTGCCGCGTTGACGGCGGTGGGCGTATCGGTGCTTGCGGTTGGCGGTGCGGTCTACATGTGCAGCGGCGATGCGCCGGAGGAGGATGTTCCCGCCGAATGATCCGGCGGGAACGATAAAGCGTTACGTGATGCCTGATGCTTCAGGTATTTCGTCAGACGCTATAGTCAGCTCAACCGGCTGACCACCACTGTCACTTCGGGCTTCTTGCCGATCTCGTCCTGCGCGGACTGACGCACGGCGCGTTTCAGCCCCTCGTTCAGCTTGTCGTCGTCGCGCAGCGTGGCGGCCTTGGATCGGCCCAGGAACTGGCTCAGGTCCGCTTCGATCACATCGGCCAGCGGCGCCTTGGAGCGGCCCATTTCCGGCAGGCCCATCATGTCGACCCAAGGGTCACCCAGTGGCTCGTCATCCTCGTCCATGATCACGGTGACGGTCACATGGCCGTTCAGCGCCATGCGGATACGGTCGCGCACGACCCCGTCCAGCGCGCCGATCTGCACCGAGCCATCCAGATAGGTGCGCCCGGTCTCGACGTATTCGGCCACGCTCGGCTTGTTGCCGCTGAGGTCGATCATCATGCCATTGACCGCCAGCACACCGGTCATGCCCTTGCCCTCGGCGATCTTCACATGCTCGCGCAGGTGGCGGTGTTCGCCGTGCATCGGGATCAGCACCTGTGGCTTGACCACCTCATGCAGGGTTTCCAGGTCAGGCCGGTTCGCATGGCCCGACACGTGATAAAGACCCGAACTGTCATCCACCACATCGACACCGATTTCGGAGAACTGGTTGATGATGCGGATCACGCCGCGTTCGTTGCCTGGAATCGTCTTGGAGGAGAACAGGAACATGTCCCCTTCCTTCATCTCGATCCCCTGATACTTGCCCCGGGCAAGCTGTGCCGACGCCGCACGGCGTTCGCCCTGCGACCCGGTGACCAGCAGCAGCAGGTTCTCGCGCGGGATGCCGCGCGCCTCTTCGGGGCTGACGGTGTTCGGGAAATCCTTCATCACGCCGGTTTCCAGCGCCGCCTCGACCATGCGTTTCATCGCACGTCCCAGCAGCACGATGGAGCGCCCCGCCTTGTCGCCCGCGACCGCCAGCGTCTTTACCCGCGCCACGTTGGAGGCAAAGGTGGTCGCAACCACCATGCCCGACGCGCCGCTGATCAGCTTTTCGATCTCGGAGCCAAGCGTCGCTTCCGACCGGCCCGGCAGCGGCGAGAACACATTGGTACTGTCACAGACCAGCGCCTTGATCCCGTCCTTGCAGACCTCGGCCCAGAGTTCCGGGTCAAAGGCTTCACCGACGCCGGGGGTCAGGTCGATCTTGAAATCACCGGAGTGGATCAGACGCCCCTCTGGCGTGTCGATCACCAGCGCGGAGGATTCAGGGATCGAATGCGAGATCGGCAGGAAGCCGACCTGGAACGGCCCCGCACCCTGCTGGTGCGGCCAGGCCCCCACGGTCTGCACCGCGTCGTCGGGATGGCCGTGTTCGGACATCTTGCGCCGCGCGATATTGGCGGTGAAGGTCCGGGCATAGATCGGCGCCTGCAGCACCTCGTAGGTATGGGCGATGGCGCCAACGTGGTCTTCATGCGCGTGGGTCACGAAAATCGCCTCGATCCGGTCACGGCGTTCCTTCAGCCACTGGATGTCCGGCAGGATCAGGTCCACGCCGGGGCTGCCATCCATATCGGGAAAGGCCACGCCCATGTCCACGACGATCAGCCGCTCCTTGCCCGGTTTCCCGTAGCCATACACATAGGCATTCATGCCAATTTCACCCGCCCCGCCGAGGGGAAGGTAGATCAATCTGTCGCTGCTCATATTATTCAGCTTTATCCTTGTTATACTTATGGATCACGGTCAGCCCGTGCATCGTAAGGTCATCTTCAATGACGTCGAAAAGGTCTTCGGTCTGGGCAAACAACGGGGCCAGCCCGCCGGTTGCGATAATCTTCATGTTCTGGTCGCGTTCGGCCTTGATCCGGGCACAGATCTCCTTGACCAGGCCGACATAGCCCCAGAACACGCCCGATTGCATGCAAGCGACCGTATTGGTGCCTACTACACGTTGTGGCTTGGTAATGTCCACATGTGGCAGTGCGGCAGCGGCCATATGCAGCGCTTCAAGGCTCAGGTTCACGCCGGGTGCAATGACCCCGCCCACATATGCGCCATCATGGCCCGCCACATCAAAGGTGGTGGCGGTGCCGAAATCGACCACGATCAGGTTGCCGCCGTGCCGGTCAAAAGCGCCCGACGTGTTGACCAGCCGGTCCGGTCCCACGATCGTGCCCTGGTCCACGCGCGGCGCGGCCGGCAGCAGGCAGTCGGGCTTGCCCACCACTATCGGGCGGCAGTTGAAATACTGGTCGGAAAAGACACGCAGGTTGAACACCACGCGCGGCACGGTCGAGGAGATGATCACATCGGTGATGTCGGGTTTGATCTGATGATGGTTCAGCAGGGTCGAAAACCAGGTGAAATAGGCATCCGCCGTGCGCGCATGATGGGTCGATGTGCGCATGGTGCACAGCGCCCGCCCCTCATCATAGATGGAAAAGACCGTGTTGGTGTTCCCGCAGTCAATCGCCAAGAGCATCCCCGGCTTCCTTTCTTTCAGAAAAACACATCGGCAGCGGCAATCGCGACCCTGCCCTTTGCCGTGTTCAATATCAGATTACCGTTCTGGTCCACATCCTCAAAGACGCCGGTGGTCTCATCCCGGGTTGTGCGCGCGCGGATGACCTCGCCCAGACGTGCCGCATGGGCCAGCCAGGCGGTGCGGATGGGATCGAACCCATAGGTGGTGAACTGCGTCTCAAGCACCGCGTATTCGGCCGCCAGCACTTCCAGAAACGCCTCTGGCGCAACCCCGATCCCGAATGTCCCGGCAAGGCTGACGGGGGTGACAGCCCCCGGTTCCACCTGATCCGCGCCCGGCGCATGGGCCAGGTTGACACCGATACCGATCAGCAGATGCGGACCGTTTGTTTCCAGCAGGATGCCAGCGACCTTGCCGCCGTCCAGCAGCACGTCATTGGGCCATTTCAGGGCAAAGCGGTTTCCCTGCCCGGTGACCGCGACAAAGCTGCGATAAAGCGCCAGCGAAGAGACAAAGGACCGCAGCGCGGCAATGCCCGGTGCCTCGGCATTTGGCAGGACCAGCGTCGCCGCGAAATTCCCCCGGGGGGTTGACCATGCGCGGCCCCGCCTGCCCCGTGCCGCGGATTGCTCCCTTGCCAGGATCCATTCCGGACCGGAGAGGTCACGCAGCCGGCGCCCGGCCTCTGCCAATGTGGAATCGACAGTGTTCAGCACCAGCCGCCCATATCCTTCGGGCCAGCCCATCAAGGGGTGATGATCCGTGAAAGCGGCAAGCTCAGCCTGTCAGACCGCAGAACGGTCAGTTGACAAGCGCCCCGGCGGCGGCCGCAGCCACGCCTTCGACACCAAACATGTTGATGATGCCCAGCACCATGATCAGCGCCGAAGCCATCAGGAAGCCCGAGAGCAGGCTGCTGCCGGACCGGTCCAGCGTATCCGCCTGTTCGGACCCGAAGTACATGTAGAACACGATCCGCAGGTAATAATAGGCACCGATCACCGATGCGATCACACCGGCCACCGCCAGCCAGGCCAGCCCGGCGTCATAGGCGGCGCGCAGCACGTAAAGCTTGCCGAAGAAGCCCAGCATCGGCGGCACCCCCGCCAGCGAGAACAGCAGCACCAGCATTGCCAGCGCCCGGCCCGGGTTGGTCTTGGCGTACATGTTGAGCGATGCGATATCGGTCACCGGCGCACCATCCCGGCTCATCAGCAGGATAAAGGCAAAGGTGCCGACGTTCATGGTTACATAGATCGCCATATAGACCAGCATCGCCTGCACACCCAGGGCGGTGCCGGCGGCCAGCCCCATCAGCGCATAGCCCATATGCGCGATGGAGGAGAAGGCCATCAGCCGCTTGATATTGGTCTGGCCGATGGCGGCAATAGCGCCCAGGAACATGGACAGCACCGAGAGCAGCGCGACGATCTGGCTCCAGTCCGCGACGGCATTGCCGAAGGCATCATGCAGCACGCGGGCGAAAAGGCCCATCGCCGCGACCTTGGGCGCAGTGGCAAAGAAGGCGGTGACCGGCGTGGGCGAGCCTTCGTAGACGTCCGGCGTCCACATGTGGAACGGCACGGCGGAAACCTTGAAGCCCATGCCCGAGATCAGGAAGACGATGCCAAAGAGCAGGCCCAGCGAGGTCTCGCCCGATTGCGCGGTCTGGATGATGCCGGAGAACAGCGTGGTGCCCGCATAGCCGTAAACCAGCGATGCGCCATAGAGCAGCAGGCCCGAGCTGAGCGCGCCGAGAACGAAATATTTCAGCCCTGCCTCGGTCGAGCGCACGGAGTCGCGCCGCAGGGAGGCCACCACGTAAAGCGCCAGCGATTGCAGTTCCAGACCCATGTACAGCGCCATCAGGTCGCCCGCGCTGACCATCATCATCATGCCCACGGCGGAGAGGGCCACCAGCATCGGGTATTCGAACCGCAGCAATCCCCGGGCCTTCATATAGCCTTCGGACATCAGCAGCACGGCAGCGGCGCTGAGCAGGATCGTGACCTTGGCAAAACGGGCAAAGCCGTCTTCGATGAACATGCCGTTGAAGGCCAGACGGGTGCCTTCGCCGGTAAAGCCGATCCAGGCTGCCAGCAGAACAAAGACCGCCGCGGTCAGCCAGATCAACAGGCTCCCCACCTTGTCCTTGGTGGTATAAACCGCGACCAGCAGTCCCAGCAGCGAAAAGCCGGACAGCAGGATTTCTGGCAGGATGATGTTCAGATCAGCGGAAATCATCGCACGGGTCCTTTTAGTTCGACACTTCGGCGGTCTGGATTGCGGCGCTCGCCGCCTCCAGCGCGATGTCATAATTTTCAACAAGTTCCGTGACCGAGGGGCCGATAATGTCCAGCACCAGTGACGGGTAGACGCCCAGCAGCAGTGTCATCACCACCAGGGGCGCGAAAATCCAGCGCTCGCGCGTGGTCATGTCGGTGATCGACCGCAGGCTTTCCTTGATCAGGTCGCCCATGACCACCCGGCGGTAAAGCCAGAGCGCATAGGCCGCCGAGAAGATCACCCCGGTGGTCGCCACGGCGGCAACCCAGGTGTTGACCTGGAAGGTCCCCATCAGCGTCAGGAATTCGCCCACAAAGCCGGAGGTGCCCGGCAGGCCCACGTTGGCCATGGTGAACAGCATGAAGATCAGCGCATAGGCGGGCATCCGGTTCACCAGCCCGCCATAGGCGTCGATGTCGCGGGTGTGCATCCGGTCATAGATCACGCCGACGCACAGGAACAGCGCGCCCGAGATGAAGCCGTGGCTGATCATCTGGAAGATCGCGCCATCGACACCCTGCTGGTTGGCGGCAAAGATGCCCATGGTCACGAAACCCATATGCGCAACCGAGGAATAGGCGATCAGCTTTTTCATGTCTTCCTGCACCAGCGCCACCAGCGAGGTATAGACGATGGCAATCGCGCTCATCCACAGGATCAGCGGCGTCAGCACCTCTGCCCCCACCGGGAACATCGGCAGGCTGAACCGCAGGAAGCCATAGCCCCCCATCTTGAGCAGGATTGCCGCCAGCACCACCGACCCTGCCGTGGGGGCCTGAACGTGGGCATCGGGCAGCCAGGTATGGACCGGCCACATCGGCATCTTGACCGCAAAGCTGGCGAAGAAGGCGATGAACATCAGCGTCTGCATCCCGCCGATCACCTGCACGCCCATCAGGCTGAAGCTGTCAGAGGCGAAGCTGTGGTTCAGCAGGCTGACATCACAGGCGCCGATGCAGGTGGTGCCCGCGTCGGTGTACATCGCCACCATGGCCACCAGCATCAGCACGGAACCGAGGAAGGTATAAAGGAAGAACTTGAAGCTGGCGTAGATCCGGTTGGCCCCGCCCCAGATGCCGATGATCAGGAACATCGGGATCAGACCGGCCTCGAAGAACAGGTAGAACAGGATCAGGTCCAGCGCCATGAAGACGCCCAGCATCAGGGTCTCCAGCAGCAGGAAGGCGATCATGTATTCCTTGACCCGGTGCTCGACATTCCAGCTTGCCGCGATGACCAGCGGCATCATGAAGGTGGTCAGCATCACGAAGAGCACCGAAATGCCATCGACGCCCAGGCGGTACTTCAGCCCCAGCAGCCATTCCGATTCCTCGACGAACTGAAACCCGGTGTTGCTGGGGTCAAAGTCGAAAAGCACAAAGAGCGAGATCAGGAAGGTTGCCGAGGTGGTGATCATCGCCAGCCACTTGGCATTGCGCGCCGCTGCCGCATCTTCACCGCGCAGGAACACCGCCAGGATCAGCGCCGCAAAGGCGGGCATGAAGGTAATGATGGAAAGAAGATGCGTGTCCATCAGTGGGACCCTCCGGTCATCGTCATCCATGTGACCAGAACCGCAATCCCGATCACCATGGCAAAGGCATAGGTAAAGATATAGCCGGACTGCGCCTTACCGGCGAGCCGCGTGAACCAGGGCACGATGCCCATCGCGACCCCGTTCAGGGTGCCATCGATCACGTCGCCGTCGCCGCGCTTCCACAGGAAGCGGCCAATCGCCTTGGTCGGACGGACAAAGATCACGTCATAGATTTCGTCAAAGTACCATTTGTTCAGCAGGAACAGGTAAAGCGGCTGCTGGTTCGCGGCCAGGCGGCCGGGCAGTGTCGGGTTCCAGATGTAGAACCACAGCGCCAGGACAAACCCCAGAAGCATCGCGATGAAGGGGCTGACCTTGACCCAGGCCGGTGCCTCATGCGCCGCTTCCAGCACGTGGTTTTCGGGACCGAAGTACAATGCCCCCTCGCCCGGTGCGCCGCCGAAAGCCGCGTGATGTCCGCCGCCGTGGCCCGCTTCGGCCGCCTCGCCGTGACCGGCACCTTCTCCGGTTGCGGCATGAGCCTCGCCCGCGCCTTCGGCATGGGTGTCGCCACCTGCTGCCATTTCGGCCAGCGGGATGTCATAGAATTCTGCCATCTCCTCGGTCGAGCCGAAGAAGCTGCCGTACCACAACATGCCGGAGAAGACGGCACCAAGGGCCAGAACACCCAGCGGCACCAGCATGGTCATCGGGCTTTCATGCGCGTGGTCATGGGTGTGTTTGTCGCCACGCGGTTTGCCGTGGAACGTCAGGAAGATCAGGCGCCAGCTGTAGAAACTTGTCATCGCAGCGGCGACAACCAGCAGCCAGAAGCCATACATGGACCCGCCGCCCCAGGCGCTTTCGATGATCGCATCCTTGCTGAGGAAGCCGGCGAAACCGATATGTGTCAGCGGGATGCCGACCCCGGTGATCGCCAGGGTGCCGATCATCATCGCGGCATAGGTATAGGGGATCTTTTTGCGCAGACCGCCATAGTTGTTCATGTCCTGCTCGTGGTGCATGGCATGAATGACCGAGCCCGCGCCGAGGAACAGCATCGCCTTGAAGAAGGCATGGGTGAACAGGTGGAACATCGCTGCAGAATACATGCCCACGCCTGCGGCGACGAACATGTAGCCCAGCTGCGAACAGGTGGAATAGGCGATGACGCGCTTGATGTCGGTCTGTACCAGACCCACGGTCGCGGCGAAAAAGGCGGTGGTGGCGCCGATCACGGTGACAAAGGTCATCGCCTGGGGCGCGAATTCCATCAGCGGCGACATCCGGCAGACCAGGAAGACACCCGCCGTCACCATGGTCGCGGCGTGGATCAGCGCGGACACCGGTGTCGGGCCTTCCATCGCATCGGGCAGCCAGGTGTGCAGGAACAGCTGGGCCGATTTGCCCATCGCCCCCACGAACAGCAGGAAGGCGATCAGGTTCGCGGCGTTCCAGTCGGTCCAGAGGAACGAAATGGTCTGCTCTGCCAGATCAGGGGCGGATGCAAAGATATCGTCGAAACGGATGCTGTCCGTCATCAGGAACAGGGCAAAGATGCCAAGGGCAAATCCGAAATCCCCCACGCGGTTGACCACAAAGGCCTTGATCGCCGCCGCATTGGCGCTGGGTTTGCGGTAGTAAAAGCCGATCAGCAGGTAGGAGGCGACGCCGACCCCTTCCCAGCCAAAGAACATCTGCACCAGGTTGTCGGAGGTCACCAGCATCAGCATGGCAAAGGTAAAGAACGACAGATAGGCAAAGAACCGGGCGCGGTATTGCTCGGTATCCTTGAAGTTCTCGTCATGTGCCATGTAGCCAAAGGAATAAAGATGCACGAGGCTGGAGACCGTCGTCACCACGATCAGCATGATCGCGGTCAGCCGGTCCAGCCGGATCGACCAGTCGGTGGACAGGCTGCCAGAATCGATGAACCGCAGGATCGCGATATGTCCGGTGGGCCCGTCAAAGGTCAGGAATACGATCCAGGACAGGATCGCGGCCAGGAACAACAGGCCTGTCGAAACCCATTGCGCCGCTGGCTGGCCGATGATCTTCCAGCCGAAACCGCAGATCAGTGAACCGACAAGCGGGGCGAAAAGGAGTATGGTTTCCATTGCCCTCAGCCCTTCATCACGTTGACGTCTTCGACGGCGATGGTGCCGCGATTACGGAAGAAACAAACCAGGATCGCCAGACCGATCGCCGCCTCGGCGGCTGCGACGGTCAGCACGAACAGCGTATAGACCTGCCCCACCAGATCGCCGAGAAAGCTGGAGAAAGCGACAAAGTTGATGTTCACCGCCAGCAGCATCAACTCGATGCTCATCAGCAGGATGATCACGTTCTTGCGGTTCAGGAAAAGCCCGAAGATGCCGATGACAAAAAGCGTCGCTGCCACTGTCAGGTAATGTTCAAGTCCGATCATGTCGTCCCTCGTCTCGCGCCCTGTTGCCGGGCTTCTAGTCTTTCATGGTCCCGACTTCCACCGGGAACCCGCCGCTCAGCCGATAAATCCGTAGCCGCCGATCACGATGATCAGCACGACAACCAGCACCACGATTGTATTTCTAGACATTGCGTATCCGCCTATCCGCCAAAATATCCGTTCGCGACCAGAACACCGACGACGATGGCAGTCACAACTGCTATGGCCACCCCTGGTTTCACAGCCCCTGCCCCGACTTCACATCACGCAGTTCCATCGCCTTGGCCGGGTCGCGCATCATCTGCGCCACAACGTCCTGACGCTTCACATCCGCGCGGTGGCGCAGGGTCAGAACAATGGCACCGATCATCGCCACCAGCAGGATCAGACCCGCCAGCTGGAACAGCAGGAAATACTGATCATAGAGGATCAGGCCCAAAGCCTCGGTGTTGAAAGTGTTCGGGTCTGTCACCTGTGCGCGCAGCCCCTCGGCGGCGTCGTTGGTTTCCCAGGCGCCAAAGGCCATGACGAACTGCATCAGGATCACAAGGCCGATCAGCAGGGCCAGCGGCATGTATTTCGCCATCTCCGCCTTCAGCTCGGCAAAATCGACGTCCAGCATCATGACCACGAAAAGGAACAGCACCGCGACCGCGCCGACATAGACGATGATCAGCAGCATCGCGACGAATTCCGCCCCCAGCAGCACAAAAAGCCCCGCAGAGCTGAGAAAGGCCAGGATCAGCCAGAGCACCGAATGCACCGGATTCCGGCTGACCACGGTCAGAAGCCCGCCCGTGATCACGCAAATGGCAAACAGATAGAATGAAAAGACCGTCATTCCTTACCCTCTTTTTCGTCCCAGACCTGCCCGGCCAGTTCCATGGCGCGCGACATGGCCGGTACGCCGGCAAATACCGACATCTGGCCAATTGTCTCGGTGATATGTTTCTTGGTGGCACCGGCCTCCAGCGCGTGGCGCACCGTCTGGCGCACCGCGACATCGTTCTGCGCGCCCTGCATGGTCAGCCCCGCAAGGGTCAGCAGCAGCCGCGTCCGCGCGTCCAGCCCGCCCTCGTTGACGGCATTGCCGAACATCATTTCCATCATGTCCTTGGGCATGGTGCCCATCATTGCCTCGAACACCTTGGGGGAAAAGGCATCCATTGCCGGAAAGGACTTTGCCATCTCCTGCGCCTGGCGCATCATCGCCTCGAAGGGGTTGGTGGGATCACTCATCTGTAGGGCGCATCTATTTCGAGGTTGCGGGCAATCTCCGCTTCCCATCGTTCACCATTCGCCAGCAGCTTGTCCTTGTCATAGTACAGCTCTTCGCGGGTTTCGGTGCTGAACTCGAAATTCGGCCCCTCGACGATGGCATCCACCGGGCAGGCCTCCTGACAGAAGCCGCAATAGATGCACTTGGTCATGTCGATGTCATAGCGCGTGGTGCGGCGGCTGCCGTCCTCGCGCGGTTCCGCGTCAATGGTGATGGCCTGCGCCGGGCAGATCGCCTCGCAGAGCTTGCAGGCGATGCAGCGCTCTTCGCCGTTGGGATAGCGGCGCAACGCATGTTCACCGCGGAAACGCGGAGACAGCGGCCCCTTTTCATGCGGATAGTTCACCGTCGCCTTGGGGCGGAACATCTGCTTGAACCCCAGCGCGAAACCCTTGGCGAAATCCTGCAGCAGGAAATACTTGGCAGCGCGTGCATAGTCGATTTGTGTCATGTCAGCCTCCTACGGGCCAGCGGGCATAGATGCCCCAGAACCATTCGAATTTTGCCGCGAAGGCTACGAAAACCACCCAGAACAGCGAGAACGGCAGGAACACCTTCCAGCCCAGTCGCATCAGCTGGTCATAGCGGTAGCGCGGGGTGATCGCCTTGACCATGGAGAACATGAAGAACACCAGCAGCATCTTCAGGAACATCCACAGGAAACCATCCGGCAGGAACGGGATCGGCGACAGCCAGCCGCCCAGGAACAGCAGCGAGACCAATGCGCACATCAGCACCACGGCGACCAGTTCGCCAATCATGAACAGCAGGAACGGCGTCGAGGAATATTCAACCTGATAGCCCGCCACCAGCTCTGACTCCGCTTCCGGAAGGTCAAAGGGCGGGCGGTTGGTTTCGGCCAGGGCCGAGATGAAGAACAGGATCAGCATCGGGAAATGCGGCAGGAAGTACCAGTTGAAGATGCCGCCGGCCCCCTCCTGCGCCGCAACGATGGCGGAGAAGTTCATCGACCCGGTGGAGATGATGACACCGATGATGATCAGGCCGATGCTGACCTCATAGGAAATCATCTGCGCGGCAGAGCGCAGCGAGCCCAGGAACGGGTATTTCGAGTTCGAGGCCCAGCCGCCCATGATCACGCCGTAAACCTCCAGAGAGGAAATCGCGAAGACATAGAGGATCGCCACATTGATGTCCGACAGCACCCAGCCGTCGTTGAAGGGAATCACCGCCCAGGCCACCAGCGCCATGACCAGGCTGACCATCGGGGCCAGCAGGAACACCGCCCGGTCGGCCCCGGCGGGAATCACCACTTCCTTGACCACATATTTCAGCAGGTCGGCAAAGCTTTGCAGCAGGCCAAAGACACCCACCACATTGGGCCCGCGCCGCATCTGGACGGCCGCCCAGATCTTGCGGTCGGCGTACATCAGGAACGCCAGGCAAAGCAGCAGCGGCAGCAGGATCAACAAGACCTGCCCCGTAACCAGCAGCCCAATCCCCAACCCCGTGTTCGTAAAGAAGTCAGCCATTGTCCCTCACACCGTCGGTATGCCTTTTTCCACACAGCTCTGTGTGGTCACTTCAGCATCAATTGTCTTTATGCCCCGTGGCAAGCTTGGCGAGATTGTATAAACAGCATCCGCTCGCCAGATGCCACCCTCTTGCTCTACATTTGTGCGCACATGGCGCGCAAATCCGTAGCCTCGGATCAGCGTATACCGTGCGGCGGCGCATTCGGCGTAATCCGCCACGTCCTGCGTGCTGAGCGCCTTGGTCATCGCCACGTTGAACTGCACCAGGTCACCATCCAGCAAAACAGTCTCTACCCCCTTGTATTCCGGGATAAAATCAGAGGCCACGGGCACCTGCGGTTCACATGCACCCAAGGCCATCATCACAAGGACGGCGGTTGTTCTCACTCCGCCGCCATGGGTTTGTCGCGGCGCGCCGCGGCATTGGCCGAAAGCTCCGCCATCAGCTGGCTGGCCCGGGCAATCGGATTGCTGAGGTAGAAATCCGCAATCGCCTCGCCAAAGGGGGCCGCATCGACGCTGCCGCGTTCCAGTGGCGACCATGCGTTTTCGGCAACCTCGTCAACACGGGCCAGATGCGGCACGTCACTGACCAGTGCGCGGCGCAGGGCGGCGATGGAATCAAACGGCAATGTCGCCTCCATCTCGGCGCTCAGCGCGCGCAGGATGGCCCAGTTTTCCTTGGCCTGACCGGGGGCAAAGCTGGCGCGTTGCGCAATCTGCGGACGGCCTTCGGTGTTCACGAACAGGCCCGGTTCCTCGGTATAGGCGGCGCCGGGCAGGATGATGTCGGCGCGGTGCGCGCCCCGGTCGCCGTGGCTGCCCTGATAGATCACGAAAGGACCGGCGGGAATGTCGCCTTCATCCGCGCCAAGGTTATAGATCACCTCGGCTTCCAGAACGGCAGGCACACCGCCTTCGGCAGTGGCGCCGATATCCAGCGCACCGACACGCGATGCAGCGGTGTGCAGCACCATGAAGGATGATTTTGTTGCTTCGGCCAGCGCCATTGCATCGGCCAGCACTGCGGCACCGTCTTCGCGGGTCAGGGCCGCCTGCCCCACGATGATCACCGAGGGCTTCTCCTGCACAGCGGAATGATCGCGTTGCAGCAAATCGGCCATGACCGACGGATTGTCACCGATGTGGGCATATTCATAGGTCAGATCGACCTGCGGCCCGATCACACCCACGTTTGCGCCACGCGACCACGCCTTGCGGATACGCGCGTTCAGCACCGGAGCCTCCACCGCCGGGTTGGTCCCGATCAGCATGATCGCCTTGGCTGTGTCCAGTTCTTCGACCGTGGCTGTCCCGACATAGCCGGAGCGGTTGCCCGCAGGCAGTTTGGCCCCGTCGGTGCGGCATTCGACGATACCGCCCTGCCCCTCGATCAATGTCTTCAATGCATAGGCCGCCTCGACCGAGGACAGATCGCCGACCAGACCGGCAACCTTCTTGCCCTTCATCGCGGCAGCAGCAGCCGTCAGCGCCTCGGGCCAGTCCGCTTTGCGCAGCTTGCCGTTCTCGCGGATGTAGGGCGTATCCAGCCGCTGGCGGCGCAGCCCGTCCCAGACAAAGCGGGTCTTGTCCGAAATCCATTCCTCGTTCACGCCGTCGTGGTTGCGCGGCAGCATCCGCATCACTTCGCGGCCCTTGGTGTCGACACGGATATTCGACCCCAGCGCATCCATCACGTCGATGCTTTCGGTTTTGGAAAGCTCCCAGGGACGCGCGGTAAAGGAATAGGGTTTGCTGACCAGCGCCCCCACCGGACAAAGGTCGATGATATTGCCCTGCAGGTTCGATTCGAGCGTTTCACCCAGATAGGAGGTGATCTCCGCATCTTCACCACGGCCGGTCTGGCCCATCTTGTGCACGCCCGCGACCTCGGTGGTGAAACGCACGCAGCGGGTGCAAGAGATGCAGCGGGTCATATGGGTTTCGACCAGCGGCCCGAGGTGCAGATCCTCGGTCGCGCGCTTGGGTTCGCGGTAGCGCGAGAAATCCACGCCATAGGCCATCGCCTGATCCTGCAGATCACATTCGCCACCCTGGTCGCAGATCGGGCAATCCAGCGGGTGGTTGATCAGCAGGAATTCCATCACGCCTTCGCGGGCCTTCTTGACCATCGGGCTGTTGGTTTTCACCACCGGCGGCTGACCTTCGGGACCGGGGCGCAGATCCCTGACCTGCATCGCGCAGCTTGCGGCGGGCTTGGGCGGGCCGCCCACGACCTCCACCAGACACATGCGGCAGTTCCCCGCAATCGAAAGCCGCTCGTGATAACAGAAGCGCGGGATTTCGACGCCCGCCTGCTCGCAGGCCTGAATGAGCGTCATCGCCCCTTCGGTTTCGATTTCCTTGCCATCAATGATGATCTTGCGAAGGTCGCTCATAGGTTCACTTTGCTCTCAGTAACGAACCGATCCGGCTCTGTTTTTGAATCTCTTCGAGTCCAAGCGCACAATAGCTTTGTGGATCGGAAGTATCGACCCCCCTCGCCTTGAAAAACGCCCTTCCGCGCGCTTTGAGCCGTTCTTTTTCCGCATCGCTTTTGCGATAGGCGTCGATTTCAGCATCTGTATAGCCCAGATCATTGGCGTGACCCTTGATTTTCCACAGAAAACTGGTGGCCCTGATCAGCCGGGCATCTATCGTGGGACAATTCTTGCGGATCGCATCGGCGATTCCGACATCCAGCAGGGCATCGTCGATCGCGGCAACCTCGCGCAGCGGTGGTTTGGCCGAAACCGGGGCGGCAAGCACCGCCAGACCAAACAGGGCAATCATCATCAAACGCATTTCACTCTCCTTCGGAAGTTGACCGACAGCTGGGTGCGCCTGCGCTGATATGCAATAACACCCGGTCCCGACAGCCATTTTCCGCAGGTTTCAGCGCATGGCCTATTGGGCCTGCGGGCAGGTCCCCTGATAGGTCAGCGTGTCATCGACGATGCGCAGCTGGTCTGCCGGCGTGTCCGGCCCCACCACCCAATCGATGTCGGAACTGCCATAGGTCGCCACGCAATAGCCGTTTGCCGCGTGCAGCGCGGCCCCCCGTGCCCCTTCGAAGGATTGAGAGACACCTTTCACCGTCGCCACGAATACATCGCGTTGCTTGTCGACCCGCTTGACCTTGGTGCGGAAATACTTGCCGTCAAAGGAAAAGCGGTTCTCGTTGTCGGAGCAACCAGCCACAAGGGCGGCGCAAAGCAGCGCCATGACGCTAATTCGGGTCTTCATCATTTCTGCACTCTCGAATGGGTGGGGCGTTGCGCTTCGGCCTTGTCGATCACGACAATGGAATCATGCACATGCACGCCGCTGATTTCGCGCTTCATCTGCGGAAGCTGCGCCGGTTTGTTGTTGTGATACCACATGTGCATGTCATCTATCATTCTGCGCACCGTGTTATAGAAATTCTCCGGCGCGTGAAAGCCACCGCCGAAACGCGGGTAATAGGCGGTGTGCAGATCCTCTATCATATAGGTGCCGCCGGTGGTCAGCAGCGGGAACAACACCCGCAGCGAGGCTTCGATATGGGCCATCCGGTGGCTGCCGTCATCCAGCACCACGTCGACGCCGCCCATCTCCTCGACCACCTTTGCCAGGAATGCCGGATCGTCCTGCGAGCCGATGCGCACCATGCCGGACTGGCCGTCGTATTGCGCGCAGTCGGGGTTGATGTCGATGCCGCAGAGCACCGCGTCCTTGCCCAGGTAGCGCCGCCACATCTGCAAGGACCCGCCGTTGTTCACCCCGATCTCAAGGAATTTCACCGGCGTATTCCGGTAGCGGCTGAAATAGCGGTCGTAGAGCGGCAGGTAATGATGCCACTTGTGCACCTTCACCCCGTCGTTCTGCGCGTAGATGTCCAGCAGGTCCCCGTCGAATCCGTATCGTTCCCTGATGTCAGCGACGACATCCCCGTCGTCGGGAAATCTGAACTTCTTCATTGGCGGTCTCCTGCACGGCCCTTTTGGGTTTTCCCCTTATTTCTCAACATATCCGCCAATTCGGGATTTCAGGCAACCTCTGTCTGGCGGCAACCGTGGGTCCTGTGCATTGTTGCAGCAGGCAGGTGACGCCAGCCAAAGGCATGATCGCTGTCGCCGTGGGCGCGCAGATGGTCGAGCCGGTCCAGCGCTTCGCCCAGGTCGGGCCGATGCCCCGGCGGCACCCACCACATCACGAAATGCATCTCTCCCAGCACCTCGAACCATTCAGCGCGGCGTTCGTAGAATTTCTTGTGCACTGTGCCCCAGACAAAGGTTTCCAGCGTGGCGATACTCTCCCAGACACTCAGGTTCGGAATGAACAGAGGATCGCCGTCAATTGCGGTATCGGTGTTGCCTGCCCCGGTCTCGCCTTCCATCATCCACTGGAAACCGGGCATCCGCTTGGCCAGCCCGTTGATCCGGTCAAGGTTCGCCATGAATTCCGCCACGCGGGGATCATCCTTGGCGGCGACAAGCCTGCCCACGTTCAGTTCCGCCAGATGCATTTCTTTCATCGTCTCTCCCCTTGCCTACAGCGCCCCGCCTTTAACCTGATACACTCCGTATCGCCGATGTCCCGAGAGCGCGAAGCGCGGCAGGGTATCGGCGATTCAAGTTTAAGGCGGGGCGCGTTATCCGCAGGCCTTGTCCTTCCAAAGCTCTGCCTCCTTGAGGTGATCCCAGCCAAAGGCGTGATCACCTGGCCCGTGCTGTTCCAGATGCCTGAACCGCGCCATCGCCTCGGCCATCGCCGGCCGGTGCCCCACGGGCACCCACCACATGCAGAACCGCAGGTTGGCCCCCATGTCGTACCATTCCGCCTTGCGGTCATAGAACCGCTTGTGAACCGTGTTCCAGACGAAATGCTCCAGGCTCGCCACGTCCTCCCAGACGCTCAATGTCGAGGCCATGCGGGGGTTTGCGCCCATTGCGCCGTCAGCGTGGGTCTGTTCAAACGCCATCTCCGCATCATCCATGCGCCAGACAAAGCCCGGCGAACGTGCGGCGACGCCGTTCACGAGGTCCAGACCGTTCACGAAATCCTGCACGCGCGGATCGTCCCAGTCATATTTGAGAATGCCAAGGTTCAGCTCCGCCAGGTGATGTCCTTGGGGCTGTTTCACCTCAGATAACGGCGCAGGCGGCCAGCCCCACCAACCCCAGCACGGACAGCAATCCAACCGCCCAGAGGGCAGAGCGCAGGGGCTGGATTTCGGTGCCGATATGCACCACCGCCACCGCAATCCGCGACACCAGGAACAAGGAGGCCAGGAGATTGACCCAGAACGGGTCCGCACCGGCCAGAATCGCGGCCACCGTCGCCCCTATGAAAGGGCCGGACATTTCCATCGCATTGGCAAAGGCCCGCCCCCGGCGATAGGCGACATCGCTGTAATCGCGCTTGGGATGGCCACAGGCACAGGTGTTTTCCGCGGTCTTGCCCCGCGTCGCAACCATGCCCAGAACCAGGCTGACAACGGACCAGAGCGCCAGCGACAGGATCGCATGCCCGTAGGCGTCAAAACCCTCGATCACTCGGCTGCCACGGCGCTGACGCGCCCTGTCCGCTTGTGCTTGATCCGGTCTTCGATCTCATCGCGGAAATGCCGGATCAATCCCTGAATCGGCCAGGCCGCCGCATCGCCAAGCGCACAGATCGTATGGCCCTCGACCTGCTTGGTCACATCCAGCAACATGTCGATTTCCTCGGGCTCAGCATCGCCTGTCACCAGCCGGTCCATGACCCGCATCATCCAGCCCGTGCCCTCGCGGCAGGGCGTGCACTGGCCGCAGCTTTCGTGCTTGTAGAATTTGGACAGCCGCCAGATCGCCTTGATCACATCGGTCGAATTGTCCATCACGATCACCGCCGCTGTGCCCAGACCCGACCGCTGCTCGCGCAGATAGTCGAAATCCATGATCGCGTCTTTCATCTGCGCGCCTGGGATCAATGGCACGGAGGACCCGCCGGGGATCACCGCCTTGAGATTGCTCCAGCCGCCCCGGATGCCGCCGCAATGGGTCTCGATCAGCTCTTCGAACGTGATGCTCATCGCCTCTTCGACCACGCAGGGGTTGTTCACATGGCCCGACACGGCAAACAGCTTGGTGCCCGCATTGTTGGCCCGGCCGAAACCGGCAAACCACTCCGGCCCGCGCCGCAGGATCGTCGGCACCACGGCAATGGATTCCACGTTGTTCACCGTGGTCGGGCAGCCATAAAGGCCCGCCCCCGCCGGGAACGGCGGCTTCATGCGCGGCATCCCCTTCTTGCCTTCGAGGCTTTCCAGCAGGGCAGTTTCCTCGCCGCAGATATAGGCCCCCGCGCCATGGGCCAGGTAGAGGTCGAAATCCCAGCCGGATTTCGCCGCGTTCTTGCCCAGCAGGCCCGCGTCATAGGCCTCGTCGATGGCCGCCTGCAACGCCTCGCGCTCGCGGATGTATTCGCCGCGGATGTAGATGTAGCAGGCATGCGCATTCATCGCGAAAGAGGCGATCAGGCACCCTTCGATCAGCGTATGCGGATCATGGCGCATGATCTCGCGGTCCTTGCAGGTGCCGGGTTCGGATTCATCCGCGTTGATCACCAGATAGGCCGGACGCCCGTCGCTTTCCTTGGGCATGAAGGACCACTTGAGGCCGGTGGGGAAGCCCGCGCCGCCCCGGCCGCGCAATCCGCTTGCCTTCATCTGGTCGATGATCCAGTCGCGGCCCTTCTTGATGATCCCGGCGGTGCCGTCCCAATGGCCACGCTGCTGCGCGCCCTTCAGGCTGCGGTCATGCATCCCGTAGATGTTGGTAAAGATGCGGTCCTGATCTGCAAGCATTGCTGCGTCCCTTACGTTTGTCTCGTCCCCTGAGGGTCGTTTGTCTGTTGCTCCGAAAGGAGCGTTCTATCCATCATCTGCTGCCCGGCGCGCCTGCCAGAGCTGATAGGCCACCACCAGCGCCCAGAACAGCGCCGCAAGTGCGGCAAAGTCGATCAGCAGCGCATAGCGCCCCGGCAATCCCAGTGCCGGACCGGCCCAGTTCGCGGCCAGCCAGATCAGCATGGTCCCGGCAATCACCAGTGCCACGGTCTGCCCCTTGCGAGACTGTGCCTTGTCGCTTTGCTCACTCATGCCTGGCCCGGTTGCCCCCTCGGCGGTTTACTTCTTTTTCTTCTTCGAAAACTCGGTTTCGCCGCCTTTTGCAAGGATCTTGGCCTGGCTCATCCAGTCGTCACGTTCGATCCGGCCCTTGAAGCGCAGCCGCGCATCGACCCAGGCGATCTCTTTCTTGCGCCAGCCCGCGACCTGGCTGTAATGCCAGATGCCCAATTCGTTCAGCGTCTGCTCCAGCTTGGGACCGACACCGCTGATCAGTTTCAGATCATCGGCACCTTCGGCGCGTGGGGCGTCCATCAGATCGGGCTTGCCGTCAGCCGCCACCGGCGCACGCTTGGCCTTGGCCGGTGCGGCCTTTGCCGCTGGTGCCGGCTCCGCCACAGCCGCTGTGGCGCTTGCCGCGGCCTTTGCCGGGGCCGCTTTCTTGGCAGGCGCATCCGCGCCCTCTATCTCGTATTTCCATTCGCCCTTGCGCGCCGCCAGTTCTGCCTGACCCGCCAGCGGTTTGGTGGGCTTGATGACGGAACCCGATGCAGGTGCAGCCGCTTTCGGCGTGTCGGCCTCCGCGGCAGCTGCCGGTTCCTCAGCCGCCTCGGGCACGTCGGAAACGGCCGGGGCAACAGCAGATGCAGCAGCAGTCGGCGCGGCAACGGCATCTGCCGTCGGCGCTGCCATGGTGCTGCCGCTGGATGCACCCGGACAGATGGTCAGGGAAAGGAACAGACCGACAACCAGCGCGATGACAATGGCCAGGACCGCGGCGGCGGCAAAGCCCCACCCGCCGATCAGCATCAGCAAAAGCCCGATCACAACGCCCGCAACAATTGCCAGTCCCCAGCTTTTCGCGGTGCAGCTCATCGAATTGTCATTCTCAGCCATCTAAAGTTCCCTCTCCCGTCAGACCGGTAGCGGTCCGGATTACGTGTCGTAGAGACCATCCTTGCCGGCACGCGCGGAAAACTCGGTTTCCTCTCCCGCAGCCAGGCGTGTGGCCTGATCAACCCAGTTGTCGCGCGACACACGGCCCTTGAACCCCTTGAGGTTCTCATCGACCCAGGCCACTTCCTCCGCACCCCAACCGGCAATCTGATCGTAATGGAAGAATCCCATATCGTTCAGCATTTTTTCCAGCTTGGGCCCGACGCCCCTGATCATCTTGAGATCATCCGCCCCGGTATCGCGTGCGGCGGCCATTGTGGCGGGCTTGGTGCCCGGCCCCGTCGGCGCTGCTGCGGCTTGCGCCTTTGCCTCCTGCTTGCCGCCGGGGGCAACGCTGCCCCGCGCCGGTTTCGCCTTGGCCTTGACCTTGGGCGCCTCGCCTTCAGCTTCGGCGTGTTTGTCGGAACTGTCACCCTTGTTGCGGGGGGCCTTGGCCTCTGCCTTGCTGCGGCCGGCCTGCGCGCCATCCGGGCCTTTGGGCGGCATCATGTCGTCCCGCTTGGCCTTGGCCGGTTTGCCGCCCGCATTGGCGGCCTTGCCCTGCCAGGGCGTCAGCAGGGGCACCTCTGTGCCGTCGATCCGCTTGATCGTGTCGCCGATATCGACCGCAAGCTGCACGCTGGCGTTATACTGCGTGCGGCCGCTGTCGTGATCCTTGAGGCTGGTCAGCCCGCCCAGAGGCTCGGAAGCATAGCGCCCGTTCTGCGGACCCGGCACCGGCACCTTGCCCGCCTCCATCTCATCCAGCAGCTTGCCAAAGCCCTCTGCGGTCAGATCCTCGTAATAGTCCTTGCCGATCTGCGCCATCGGCGCATTGGCGCAGGAACCCAAGCATTCGACCTCTTCCCAGGAAAACTTGCCATCCGCCGAAAGCTCATGGGCATTGGGCGCGATCCGCTCCTTGCAGACCGCCATCAGGTCCTCTGCTCCGCAGATCATGCAGGAAGTGGTGCCGCAGACCTGAATATGTGCCACCGAACCAACGGGTTGCAGCTGGAACATGAAGTAGAAAGTCGCAACCTCAAGACCCCGGATATAGGCCATGCCCAGCATCTCCGACACATGCTCGATCGCCGGACGGGAGAGCCAGCCCTCCTGCTCCTGCGCACGCCAGAGCAGCGGGATAATGGCAGAGGCCTGCCGCCCTTCGGGGTATTTGGTGATCTGCGCTTCGGCCCACTTCTGGTTGGCGGGCGTAAAGGCGAAACTCTCGGGTTGTTCGTGGTGCAGTCGGCGGAGCATTTCGTGTTCCTCTCGCGGACAAAAGCCGCGCTTTGAATTTATATGTCGATACTACCGTCGGGTAGTGAGTGTTCTTTCCAGATCGTCGCGATGTCCTTGCAGGCCTCACCACCACGCGGACAAACCAGGGGCCGCTCATAGCACCGCAGTTCATTGGTCCAGAGCTGCGCTTCGCCGCAACGCGGCTGTTCGATCACCGGCTGTTCAGGTCTTGCCCCGCCCAGAAAATCCTCAAGTGTCAGAAAAGGCCCATTGGTCAGTTCCGCGCGCGCGGTCCCGCGATCACCCCAAACGGAAAGAGCGGCATATCCGCCCCCCAGAGCAGCAATCGCAGCAAGCGTGAAGACAAAGAACTTCGCGCGCATCACCGGTCAATCTCCCCGAACACCACGTCCATGGTGCCGATGATCGCGGCGATATCCGCCAGCTGGTGGCCTTTGGAAATGTGGTCCATCGCCTGCAGATGCAGGAAGCCGGGCGCGCGGATCTTGGCGCGGTAGGGTTTGTTGGAACCGTCCGCCACAAGGTAGACGCCGAATTCGCCCTTGGGCGCCTCGACCGCGCAATAGACTTCGCCCGCAGGCACGTGGAACCCTTCGGTGTAAAGCTTGAAGTGGTGAATCAGGCTTTCCATGTCGGTCTTCATCGCGGTGCGGCTGGGCGGTGTGATCTTGCCACGGGCCAGCACATCGCCCTTCCCTTCAGGCGCGCGCAGCTTTTCGATGGCCTGTTCCATGATGTGCACGGACTGGCGCATTTCCTCCATCCGGCAGAGGTAACGGTCAAAGCAGTCGCCGTTCTTGCCCACCGGCACCTGGAAGTCGAACTCGTCATAACATTCATAGGGCTGCGACCGCCGCAGGTCCCAGGCCAGGCCCGATCCCCGCACCATCACGCCGGAGAAGCCGTAGTTCAGGATGTCCTCTTCGCTGACCACGCCGATGTCGACGTTGCGCTGCTTGAAGATGCGGTTCTCGGTCAGCAGACCGTCAATATCCGCAAGGATTTCGGGGAAGGATTTGCACCAGGCCTCGATATCGTCGATCAGCGCTTCGGGCAGGTCCTGATGCACGCCGCCGGGCCGGAAATAGGCCGCGTGCAGACGCGCGCCGCAGGCGCGTTCGTAAAAGATCATCAGCTTTTCGCGCTCTTCAAAACCCCAGAGCGGCGGCGTCAGCGCGCCCACGTCCAGCGCCTGCGTGGTCACGTTCAGCAGGTGGTTCAGCACGCGGCCGATCTCGCAGAACAGCACCCGGATCAGCGAGGCGCGGCGCGGCACCGGTGTGCCGGTCAGCTTTTCGATGGCCAGGCACCAGGCGTGTTCCTGGTTCATCGGTGCCACGTAATCCAGCCGGTCGAAATACGGCAGGTTCTGCAAATACGTCCGGCTTTCCATCAGCTTTTCGGTGCCACGGTGCAGCAGGCCGATATGCGGGTCGCAGCGCTCGACGATCTCGCCGTCCAGTTCAAGCACCAGACGCAAAACCCCATGCGCCGCAGGGTGTTGCGGGCCGAAGTTGATGTTGAAATTGCGGATCTTCTGTTCGCCCGTCAGGGCGTCGGTCGATCCGTCGTCATAGCGGTTCACGCGAATATCGCCGTCCATCATTTCGGTCCCTTCAACTGGCGCTGCTGCGGATGAGGACGGTTCGCGCGGACCCGCACCGGCAACTTCTGGCGGGTGCCGAACAACCGGGACAAAACTTCTTCCAGAAATGCGATCATCACAGTTTCTCCAACTCTTGCAGTTTGAGCCCCATCCACCACAGCAGCGCAATGGTGCCAAAGGGGATCAGACAGGCCGCCGCCCAGTATTTGTTGATGCCGAAGAAGGGCAGCAGTTTGACCATCGGAATGGCTGTCAGCGCGGACAGGAGAAGCCACCAGAATCCGCCCATTACTTGGCTCCTTCCGCCTTGTCGTCACCCGGCAGGATGTATTCCGCGCCCTCCCAGGGCGACATGAAATCAAACTGGCGGTATTCCTGCACCAGCGACACCGGCTCATAGACCACGCGTTTCTGCGCCTCGTCATAGCGGACTTCGGTATAGCCCGTGGTCGGGAAATCCTTGCGCAGCGGATAGCCGCGAAAGCCATAGTCGGTGAGGATGCGGCGCAGGTCCGGGTGACCGGAGAACAGGATGCCGAACATGTCGAAAACTTCACGCTCGAACCAGTTGGCCGAGGGGTGGACGTTGACCAGGCTCGGCACCATGTCCTTTTCCCGCGTCGCGACCCGCAGGCGGATGCGGTGGTTCTGATACATGCTCAGCAGGTGATAGACCACGTCGAACCGCTTGGCCCGGCCGGCATAATCCACCGCCGTGATGTCCACGAGGGTGGAGAAACGGCAGGTCGGATCGCCCCTGAGGAACTCCACCAGCCCGGCGATATTGGTCAGGGTGACATCCATGTTGAGCTCACCCTGCGCGATGTCCCACGCGAGGATGCAATCGGGGCGTTTGGCCTCGATATAGGCACCAAGTTCCTGAAGTTGCTCGCTCATCTCAAATCCTTCCAGACGCGCGGTTCATCGCACGATCGTCCCGGTCCGGCGCATCTTGCGCTGCAGCTGCATGATCCCGTAAAGCAGCGCCTCTGCCGTGGGCGGGCAGCCCGGCACATAGACATCCACCGGCACGATCCGGTCGCAGCCGCGCACCACGGAATAGCTGTAGTGGTAATAGCCGCCGCCATTGGCGCAGGAACCCATGGAGATCACATAGCGCGGCTCGGGCATCTGGTCATAGACCTTGCGCAGCGCCGGGGCCATCTTGTTGGTCAGCGTGCCGGCCACGATCATCAGGTCGGACTGGCGCGGCGAGGCACGCGGTGCGGTGCCGAAACGCTCAAGGTCATAGCGCGGCATGGAGGTATGCATCATCTCGACCGCGCAGCAGGCCAGACCGAATGTCATCCAGTGCAGCGACCCGGTGCGCGCCCAGTTGATGATGTCGGCGGTGGAGGTGACAAGGAATCCCTTGTCCTGCAACGCGGCATTCAGATCCTGCGTGGCAACCTCGCGGTCCGGTCCGGCCTTGTAGCTGCCCGGTGTGCCTGCGTCCGTTACTGCCATTCCAGCGCCCCTTTCTTCCATTCATAGGCAAAGCCAGCCGTCAGCACGCCCAGGAAAACCATCATCGACCAGAAACCAACCATCGAAATGTCCTTGAAGGCGACCGCCCAGGGGAACAGGAACGCGATTTCCAGGTCAAAGATGATGAACAGGATCGAAACCAGATAAAACCGCACGTCGAATTTCATGCGCGCATCGTCGAATGCGTTGAACCCGCATTCATAGGCCGAGACCTTTTCAGGGTCCGGATTGCGCACGGCGACGATGACGGCGGCAAGGATCAGGATGGCTCCGAATCCGATGGCTACGGCCAGAAAAACGAGGATAGGCAGATATTCCCGCAGCATGTCGTCCAAGGGGAGGCTCCTTTATGGTGCTGGGCACGGATGCGCCGGGGCGCTCGGGCCAGTCATGGCTTGGCTTCGGGTTTACTCTGCCGTCCCGACTGGGTCAACCAAGGGGGCATGATTTTGGCAGTCTGAAACGGACACCCGCAGGCCGGGATCATCAATGCCTAAACGCCATGCAGATCAACCAGATCGCGCCAGCGGTAGATCGGCTCGAACCCCAGCAGCTCGCGCGCCTTGGCGATGCTGTAAAAGGTCTCCTCCTCGCCCATCTCGCGCATGACAGGTACATCCGGGTAGAACCTGTCCAGCAGGGCCTGCGTGGTCAGGTCGACGGAATGCTCCGCATTGGCCGCGTTGAACACCTGGTATCCCAGACCGTCGGTCTGCAGGCAGCGCTCCACCAGCTGGCCCAGGTCGCGCGCGTCGATATAGGCAAAGATGTTGCGCTCGCGCTGTTCGGGGTTTGCGACGAACTGCGGGAAAAGCGTTTCATATTCATGCGGCTCGATCACATTGTTGATCCGCAAGCCATAGATATTGGCCCCGGACCGGGCCTGAAAACTGCGCGCCGTCGCCTCGTTGCAAACCTTGGACATGGCATAGCTGTCTTCGGGCACGGTGGGGTGTTCCTCGTCCACCGGCAGATAGCCGGGTTTGCGCGGACCATCGGCGAAACAGACGCCATAGGTCGTCTCGGACGAGGCAAAGATGATCTTGGGGATGCGGTTCTTCACCGCCGCGTCGATGACGTTGTAGGTGCTTTGGGTGTTGTTGCGAAAGGTCTCGTTGTCCGGCCGGATCAGGATGCGCGGGATCGCGGCAAAATGCACAACCGCGTCAAAGGCGGGCACGCCGCCGCCCGGTTCCAGCTCGGACAGGTTGGCATAGCTTTGCATCACGTCGAACACCTGCCCCGCATCGGTCAGATCGGCGATCCGGTTGTCGACGCCCTCATGCTCCAGCGGTGCCAGATCGACGTTGAGCACCTGATGCCCCTGCGCCAGCAGGTAAGGCACCACATGCCGCCCGGCTTTTCCGGTGCCACCGGTGAATAAAATACGCATTGTCTGGTTCTCCTGTTGCTGTCCAGGGGTCAACGCAGCACCGCCCGCTGCGGTTCAGGTCGCGACCCTTGCCATCCATTTTGCAATCATGTCGTGCTGCACCCGCGCCTGTTCCGCCACGCGGTAAAAGCTGACCAATTCGCGCACCGGCGCGCTGATCTTCTCAAAGCCGGAGATGAAGGCCACGATCACCCCCACCTGGGTCTGCCCCTGCATCACCAGATAACCGCCAAAGATCAGCACCGACAGCGGCCCCAGCGCATTCAGCAGGTTCAATGCCGCCTTGAGCGCGAATTTCAGCAGGTTGAAGCGGATGCGGTTGTCAAAGATCCGGTCGAGAATACGTCCCCCCTCCTCCTGCACCGGTGCGTCCATGTCCGATATCCGGTCGCCCAGCTCGCGGATATAGCCCACCCTTTCCGCCACCAGTTCGTTCAGGCGGCGCTGCAGGAAGGGTGTCAGAATGATCTGCGGCACCATGAAGGCCAGCGCAAAAAGCGCGATGCTGGGCTGCACGACAAACATGTAACCCAGCACGCCCAGAAGGATGGCCAGATTGGCACAGGACTGGGACAACGCCTCGCCCACGAAGCCGCCCAGCTTCTCGACCTCGGACCCGATGATGGACACCACCCGACCCTCACTGTCCTGTGTGGTTTCGATCTTGTCGCCATAAAGCCCCAGCAGGTGCCGCCGGGTATAGATGTTGGTGCTTTCCGTCAGCCATGACTGATAGGCACGCAGGGCGAATTTGCCGGCCTGATGCAGGACAATAACGGCAAGATAGGCCAGCCCGAACCGGATCAGCAGCGACACATTCTGCGTCTCCACCACCTCGTTCACGATCCGGCGCTGCAATTCGATGGGGGCGAGGTTCAGCAGGGCGACAAGCACCGCCCCGGCACAACAGCCAAGCTGGTGCCAGCCCGTCATCCGCCAGACGTAGCCCCAGATCGTTTTCGCAGCACTGTCATCCCCGGTCCGTTCGATGTCACGGGGGCGGAAGTAATCGACAAGGGATTTCAAATGGCGCTCCGGCGTTTCAGATCAGTCTGGCCCGAGCCTTGCGTCAAAGCCCGCCCCGCGCAAGGGTCAGGAGGCCGCAACCACCCAGGCTGCCTTGCGCTTGTCAAAGAACGCGCCGATCCCCTCGGCGGCTTCCTCGGTCTCCCAGCGGGCAGCAAGTGCTGCGATGGACATCTCCACCGCCTCCTGCGTGGCAGCACCGCCCAGGTCCAGCGCCAGCGCCTTGGCCGCCGCCACGGCCCCCGGCGCGCAGGAGAGGTAAGGTGCCACCTCACGCTCCACCGCCGCGTCAAGGTCACCGGCGGGCACCACGCGGGCCAGCAGGCCCAGCGATACCGCCTCTGCCGCGTCGAACAGCCGGGCAGACATGAAGACCCGCCGCGCCATCCCCTCGCCCATGCGGGCAATCACATAGGGTCCGATGGTGGCCGGGATAATCCCCAGCCGTGTTTCGGTGAAGCCCATGCGCAGGCTGTCCACCCCGATGGCCACGTCACAGACGCTGGCCATGCCGACCCCGCCGCCAAAGGCATTGCCCTGCACCCGCCCGATCAACGGTTTGGGCAGTCGGTTCAGCGCGCCCAGCATATCCGCCAGCTTGCGCGCTTCCGCCGAACGGGTCGCGGCATCCATGTCGCGCTGGTCGCGCATCCAGCCCAGATCGCCCCCCGCGCAAAAGGAGGCCCCCGCCCCGGTCAGCACCACCACGCGCACCGCGTCATCCGCCCCCAGCTGTGCCGCCGCCGCGGTCAGGTCCGCCAGCATCTGCGCCGACATGGCGTTGTGCTTGTCAGCGCGGTTCAGGGTCAATGTCGCCACCCCCCGCGCATCGGTGTCGATCGTTACGGTCTCAAACATCTTTCACTCCTGTTGACCTGGCGGTTCCTGCGCCCGCGCCTGCCCCCGCCATGAACGGGCCGGACGGGCGGCAGATGCTCAGCGCATCGCCTGCGCCATAGCCGCAGCCTCCTGCACGATGGCCTGGTCGATCCCGGTCTTGTAACCCAGCGCCAGCAGATGCGCATTCACCGCCTCCGTGGCCACATTCCCGGCCGAACCGGGGGCGTAGGGACAGCCGCCCAAGCCCCCCACAGCGGCGTCAAAGACCCGCAGACCCAGCGACAGAGACGTGTCGATATTGGCCATCGCGCGGCCATTGGTGTCATGGTAATGCCCCGCAAGCCGCCCCACGGGCACCACATCGCGCACCGCAAGCAGCATCCGAGCGATACTGTCGGGCCTGCCCGCACCGATGGTGTCGCCCAGTGAAATCTCATAGCACCCCATCGAGAACAGGCGATCCGCCAGCGCCGCCACCGCCCCCGGTGCCACCGCCCCGTCATAGGGGCATTCCACCACGCAGGAGATATAACCCCGGACGGGCACGTCCCGATGGCGCGCATCCTCCAGAATGGGGGCGAAGCGTTCGATCGATTCCGCCACCGAGGCATTGATGTTCTTGCGGCTGAACCCTTCGGAGGCCGAGGCAAAGATCGCCACCTCGTCCACACCTGCCGCCAGCGCATCCTCATAGCCGCGCATGTTCGGCGTCAGCGCGGCATAGCGCACCCCGTCGCGGCGGCTGATCCCTGCCATCACCTCGCCCGAGCCGGCCATCTGCGGCACCCATTTGGGCGACACGAAGGAGGCGCATTCGATGCGCCCGAAGCCCGCGCCCGACAGCCGGTCAATCAGCGCGATCTTTTCCGTCACCGGTATCTCGCGCGCCTCGTTCTGCAACCCGTCGCGGGGGCCGACTTCAAAGATCTCACAAGGTCCAAGGCTCATATCGTCCCCTTTCAGGTGTTGTCAGGCACGAACGGGTGCCAACCGGGTCATTCAATCGGCCAGGGCGGATAAAAGTCCTTTTCATAGATACCCTCCCCCTGCGGCAGGCTTTCGGCGAAACTCTCGCGCTCGGTGATACGCTCGTACCATTCCGCCACCGCCGGATGCGCATCCAGCCTGGCAAAATACTGCGACATGTACACCGCCTGCCCTACGGAAATATCCACCGCCGAGAAGCCGCTGGTCAACAGATAGTCGCGGTTCTCGACCGGCGTCGACAGCCGCGCCTCCAGCGCATCATAGCATTTGCCGATCCGCGCCGCCTCCAGCTTCATCACGATGGGGCTGCGCATGTGGTCCTCGCGCAGGGCGATGTGCTGCTGGGTCAGGGCCGCCGTATGCTGGCTGATTGTCTCGGCGAAATGCAGCCAGACCAGCCAGGCCATGCGGTCCGGCACGCCGGGCATACGGCCCAGCCGCTCCGGGCTGAACCTTTCGCACAGGTATTCGGTGATGGCACCGGTCTCGAACATCCGCTCGCCGTCGATCTCCAGGGCCGGCACGCGGCCCGCAGGCGACAGGGACAGATAGGCCGGATCGCGCAGCGAGCGGTCAAAGGCATAGGTGCGGACCTGATATTCCACATCCATTTCGTTGAGCAGCCAGAGCGTGCGCATCGACCGCGTCTGCGGACAGTGATGCAATGTAATCATCGGGGAAACCTCGTCATAATCATCTACCTGCCAACATGACATGGGGCGTTTTGCCGGGGGTCAAGCGGCCCGGCAGCGGCCTTCCGGCCTGCCGCGCCACCTCATGCCCCGCAAATGTGCAAAAGGCGCGCAACGCCATGTGGCACCGGCCCCGCCCCGACATCCGCAGCACCGCAATATGCCACATCATCAACAGGATCGCCGCCAGGATCGGCGGCTCATCCCCCGGGACATAAGCGATAATCCCGGCAGCTGCCAGTGCGGCTGGCACCAGGTGATGCCACGCCCGCCCATTCACGCGGCAGCTTCCGGCTCGGCCTCCAGCCGGACCAGCGCGGCCCCGGCCTCCACCTGATCGCCTTCGGCGGCCAGCACCTCGGCCACCACGCCGTCGCGCGCGGCCAGCAGGCTGTGCTCCATCTTCATCGCCTCCAGCACCGCGAGCCGGTCGCCCGCAGTGACCTTCTGGCCCACCTTCGCATCGACCAGCCGCACCATGCCGGGCATCGGTGCCTCGATGAGGTTGCCGTCGCCGGATTTGCCCGCCGCCCGTGCCAGCGGGTCGATCACGTCAAACCCCATGCCATAGCCGTCAAAGACCGTCACCACCGACCCGGCCACGGCAACCGACGGGGCCATGTGCCCGTCCAGATACCAGCGCCCCGCCCTGCGCTCGGCGCTGAGCTCGGTCTCGCCCACCGACCAGGACTGCCGGTCAGGCGAAAGCACCCGGACCTTGAGCAAAGTTTCCTCCCCCCCATGCGCCAGCATCACCTGCCGCCGGAGCGGTCGCCACAGGGTAAACCCCGTCTCCGGCTGCGGTGCCATCAGTCCCAGCGCCGCCATGCCCGCCAGGGCCATGTGCCAGGGTGCCACCCCGGGGGCTTCGGTCAGGGCCGCGATGTCGCGTGCGATCAACCCGGTGTCGACGTCGCCTGCGGCAAATCCCGCATGGCCCGCCAGCGCCCCCAGAAAGGCCAGGTTGGTCACGGTGCCCGCCACCTCGCAGCCCGCCAGCGCCGCGCGCAGCCGCGCCAGCGCCACGTCCCGGGTGGGGCCATGCACGATCACCTTGGCAATCATCGGATCGTAGAACGGGCTGATGGTGTCGCCCGCCCGCACGCCGCTGTCGGCACGGGTCTGATCGGTGAACTGCAGATGCGTCAGCGTGCCCGTCGCAGGCAGAAAGCCTTTCGGCACATCCTCGGCGTAAAGCCGCGCCTCGAAGGCATGGCCGTTGATCGTCAAGGCCTCCTGCCCCATGGGCAGGCTTTCGCCCGCCGCCACGCGCAGCTGCCATTCTACCAGATCAACGCCGGTGATCGCCTCGGTTACGGGATGTTCCACCTGCAGGCGCGTGTTCATCTCCATGAAAAAGAACCCTTCCGCGCGCAGCCCCTCCGAGCCGTCGACGATGAATTCCACCGTCCCCGCCCCGGCATAGCCGATGGCCTCGGCCGCCCGCACCGCCGCCGCGCCCATCGCGGCGCGCATCTCTTCACTCATGCCCGGTGCCGGGGCTTCCTCGATCACCTTCTGATGGCGGCGCTGCAGCGAACAATCGCGTTCGAAAAGATGGACGGCCTTGCTGCCGTCACCAAAGACCTGCACCTCGATATGGCGCGGCTTGGTCACGAACTTTTCGACCAGCACGTCGGAATTGCCAAAGGCGGTCTTCGCCTCGGAGCGGGCCGAGTCCAACGCGGCCTGAAAACCCGATGCCGCATCGACCTGCCGCATCCCCTTGCCGCCGCCGCCTGCCACGGCCTTGATCAGCACCGGATAGCCGATCTTCTCCGCCTCCGCCGCCAGCAACGCATCGTCCTGATCCGCGCCGTGATACCCCGGCACCACCGGCACGCCGGCCTCGACCATCAGCGCCTTGGCGGCATCCTTCAGACCCATCGCCCGAATGGCCCGGGCCGAAGGGCCGATGAACACAAGTCCGGCCTTTTCCACCGCATCAACGAAATCGGGGTTTTCGGACAGAAAACCATAACCGGGGTGGATCGCCTGCGCGCCGCTGTCCAGCGCCGCCTGGATGATCACATCACCGCGCAGATAACTCTCCGCCGGGGCCGAGCCACCGATATGCACGGCCACATCCGCCATGGCGACATGTTTTGCACCTGCATCCGCATCGGAATAGACCGCGACACAGCGCACCCCCATGCCCTGCGCCGTCTCCATCACCCGGCAGGCGATCTCGCCTCGGTTCGCAATCAGGATCGTGTCAAACATCGCGCATCCTCTCCAGTTGATCTCTACTCATCATTTCTTTTTGGCCCCAAATATTCCCGGGGGAGCAGCCGCAGGCTGCGGGGGCAGCGCCCCCTGTGCGCAGGCGGTGCATGAACAGGGCACGGCCCCTGACCGGCAATGCGCAATCCATCCTCACATCCGGAACACGCCAAAGCGTGTCGGCTCGATCGGCGCGTTCAGGCTGGCCGACAGGCTCAGGAACAGCACGTCCCGGCTCTTGCGCGGGTCGATGATGCCATCGTCCCACAGCCGCGCGGAAGCATAGAGCGGATGGCTCTGTTCCTCGAACATGTCGATGGTGGGCTGCTTGAAGGCGGCCTCTTCCTCCTCGGTCCAGGTCTCGCCTGCCCGCTCCATCGCGTCGCGTTTCACGGTGGCCAGCACCCCCGCCGCCTGCGGCCCGCCCATGACCGAGATCCGGCTGTTGGGCCAGGTCCACAGGAACCGCGGCCGATAGGCCCGCCCCGACATGCCGTAATTGCCGGCACCGAAGGAGCCGCCGACCAGCATGGTGATCTTGGGCACATTGGTGGTGGCCACCGCCGTGACCATCTTGGCCCCGTGGCGCGCGATGCCTTCGTTTTCGTATTTGCGGCCCACCATGAAGCCGGTGATGTTCTGCAGGAAGACCAGCGGGATATTGCGCTGGCTGCACAATTCGATGAAATGCGCCCCCTTCTGGGCCGCTTCCGAGAACAACACCCCGTTGTTGGCCACGATCCCGATGGGACAGCCCTTGAGATGGGCAAACCCGGTCACCAGAGTCTCGCCGAAGCGGGATTTGAATTCATCAAAGCGGCTGCCATCCACCAGCCGGGCAATCACTTCGCGGATGTCATAGGGGGTGCGCAGATCGGCAGGCACCACACCCAGCAGTTCCGCCGGGTCATAGGCGGGCTCCTCCGGGCTTTCCCATTGAACGGTCGCAGGCCGGGTCCGGTTGAGCTGTGCAACCGCGCGGCGCGCAAGGCTCAGCGCATGGGCGTCGTCCTCTGCCAGGTAGTCGGCCACACCGGACAGGCGCGTATGCACATCGCCGCCGCCCAGATCCTCGGCGCTGACCACTTCGCCCGTCGCCGCCTTGACCAGCGGTGGCCCGGCCAGAAAGATGGTGCCCTGTTCCTTGACGATGATGGTCACATCCGACATCGCGGGCACATAGGCCCCGCCTGCGGTGCAGGACCCCATCACCACGGCAATCTGCGGTATCCCCTTGGCCGACATCCGCGCCTGATTGTAGAAGATCGCGCCGAAATGGTCCCGGTCCGGAAAGACCTCGTCCTGGTTCGGCAGGTTCGCGCCGCCACTGTCCACAAGATAGACACAAGGCAGATGGTTCGCCTCGGCGATTTCCTGTGCGCGCAGGTGCTTCTTGACCGTCATCGGGTAATAGGTGCCGCCCTTCACCGTGGCGTCGTTGCACACCACCATGACCTCATGGCCCTGCACCCGGCCAATGCCCGCGATGACGCCGGCACAGGGGGCCGCGCCATCGTAAAGCCCATGTGCCGCCGTCGCCCCGATTTCGAGGAAGGGTGATCCGGGGTCCAGCAGGTTGGCCACCCGTTCCCTGGGCAGCATCTTGCCCCGGCTGGCATGGCGCGCGCGCGACTTCTCGCCGCCGCCAAGGGCCGCCGCCTCCGCCGCGGCCGCGACGGGTTCCAGCGCCTTGAGATGGGCGGCTTCATTGGCCTTGAAGGCTTCGGAAGACGGCAGAGCCTGAGATAACAGTTTCACATCAATTTCCCTTCATGTCGCGCAGCTCCAGCGAGCGCCGGGCTGTCATCACCAGCATGCAATTGGCATGGACGACGCTGCGGATCGAACCGTCCTGCCAGCGCGCGTAATCCAGTGCGCATTCCGCATCGCGAAAGGCGATCCAGGCCCGTTGCGCCGTCAGCAGATGGTCCTTGAGCGCCGGGTCCTGCGCGCTCAGCGCCGCGCGGGTGCTCTGGTATTGTTCGTTCAGGATCGCATCCCAGACCGCTGTTTCCGCCTGGATGCACTGGGTCATCCCCATGGTGGTGTCAAAGCCCTGATCCTGGCAGTTGTTCGATGCGGCCCCCAGGCAATCGGGCGAGATCTCTCCGATCGGGGTCTGCGCGAAACAGGCCCGGACCGTGCCACTGTCGACCTGTTGCGCCCAGGCGCCACCGGACCAGAGCCCGGCCCAGAACATTGCCATGATAACCATCCGTCTCATTGCCGGGTCTCCTCTGTCGCCATCTGTTTGAGCATGCGTCGGATCACCTTGCCGGTGACTGTCATCGGCAGTTCCTCAAGAAAGGTGATTTCCCTTGGGTATGAATAGCTTGCAAGCCGTTCCCTGACCCAGTCCTGCAATTCGGATGCGGTCACCTCGGCCTTGTCCTTGCGCACCACATAGGCCTTCACGATCTCGGTGCGCAGCGCGTCGGGCTTGCCCACGACGCCGCAGGTGGCCACGCCCGGATGGGTCAGCAGGCAATCCTCGATCTCTGCCGGGCCGATCCGGTAGCCGGCAGAGGTGATCACATCGTCCTCACGCCCCACAAAGCGCAGGAAATCGCCCTCCCACCGGCCCCGGTCCCCCATCACCAGCCAGTCGCCGCGAAACTTCTCGGCGGTGGCTTCGGGCCGGTTCCAGTATCCCAGCATCATGGAGGCCGATCCGCGCCGCACGGCCACGTCACCCTCGCCCTCACCCTCAACCGGCTGGCCTGCATCGTCGATCACCGCCACCTCATGCCCCGGCACCGCCTTGCCAATACAACCTGCGCGGGCGGGATAGTCCACCCCGCAGCTTGACGCGACCATATTGCATTCCGTCTGGCCGTAGAATTCGTTGATCTGAAGGCCGAATGCACCCTGCCCCCAGGCCAGCATCTCGGCCCCCAGCGGCTCGCCCCCGCTGGCGACAGAGCGCAGGCCCGGCAGCGCCCGGTCTGCTGCCCTGAGCATGCGCAGGGCCGTCGGCGGAAAGAAGACGTTGCGCACATCGCCGCGTGAGATGACATCGGCGCAGCCTTCGGGGGTGAACTTGGTCATCCGTGCGGCCACGACGGGCACGCCCAGCGCAAGCCCCGGCATCAGTACATCGAACAGCCCGCCGATCCATGCCCAGTCGGCGGGGGTCCACAGGCAATCGCCCGGCTGACCAAGGTAATCGTGGCTGATCGCCACGCCCGGCAGATGCCCGGTCAGGACCCGGTGGCCATGCAAGGCCCCCTTGGGCGTGCCGGTGGTGCCGGAAGTATAGATCAGCACGGCAGGGTCATCGGGCGCGGTATCGGCAAAATCCACGGTTGCACCGTCAATCCCGACGTCCGCCGCAATCCAGGGTTCAGCCAGCCCGCCAAGCAGATCAGCCCCTTCCGGGTCCGTCAGCACAATCTCGCATCCCGCGTCGCCTGCGCGGGAGGCCAGGGCATCCCGTTTGAACAGCTTGAACAGCGGGACCGAGATTGCGCCGATCTTCCAGATCGCCAGATGCACCGCCGCGCACCACGGTCCCTGGCTGAGCAGCACGCCCACCCGGTCCCCCTGCGCAACACGCGCCATCAGGGCGCGCGCAAGGCCATCCGTCATCCGCGACAGTTCCCCATGGCTGACATCGCGCCGCCCCGGCCCGGTCAGATCGACGATCGCCAATGCATCAGATGGCCTTGCGAGACATTGCGCGGCCATGTTCAGCCGATCCGGCAGATCCCAGGTGCCATCCGCATGCAGCCCTTGCAGATCACTCATCTGCGATGCTCCGGCACTGGAGATTCGGCAAGGCCCCAATCGTTCTGTGGCAGATCGCTGAGGTCAGTCATTTCCCAACTCCTTTTGAAGTTGTCCAAGCTCCCGATCCAGGAAGAAGGATGTGATCGAGCGGATGATCACCAGCAAAAGCAGGAATATCAGGTCGGTAAACCGCAGGCTCAGCGCGGTGTGGATCACGTCGGAGACGATGAACAGCTCCAGACCGGCCAGGATATAACGCCCCAGTTCAACCCGTTCACGGTTGGTGCGGCGCACCCGGTCGACACCGCGGCGCGCGATCTCTGCCTGGGTCACCCCCAGGATGAAGCGCGCGGCACCGACCAACAGCAGCGCGATGGCCGCCAGATCAATGAAGGTCGCGCACCATTCCAGCACCACGACAAGACCGTGGAGGTGCCCATGCAGAACTCCACCTTCTGCCTTGAGGTCGATCAGGCTGTCCATTTCGGTCGCTCCCGTGATACGCCCGTCATGCTTCGGGCCCTTCTGGCAGGGTGATCAGCCGCCCCGCGCGGTCCACGGGATAGATCGCCACATCCCCGCAATGCACCTCGATCCAGACCTGCGCACTGCGGCCCGGCACGGCAACACAATCGGACTTTTGCCCGCCGTGGTCGGTCACATATCGTGCGGCAAAATGGTCGATCACATCCGTCTCCGTCATATGCGCGGCGATCCAGCCCTGCCGGAACAGCAGCAGCCCCGCCAACAGGGTCAGCACCGCCAGAGGTGTCCACCACAGCCAGCGCGGCATCGCCTAGCCCATCGCCGCCATCATCTCGCGGCCCACCAGCATCCGCCGGATTTCCGAAGTGCCGGCCCCGATCTCCATCAGCTTGGCATCGCGGAAAATGCGTGCCACGGCCGTGTCGTTCAGATAGCCCGCCCCGCCCATCGCCTGCACCGCCTGATGCGCCTGTGTCATCGCCTGTTCCGATGCGTAAAGGCAGCAGGCCGCCGCGTCCTGACGGGTCACATTGCCCCGGTCACAGGCCTGCGCCACGCTATAGACATAGGCCCGGGCCGAGTTCATCGCCGTGTACATATCCGCCAGCTTGCCCTGCATGAGCTGAAAATTCCCGATCGGCTGACCGAACTGCTTGCGTTCGCTCACATAGGGCATGACCTCGTCCAGGCAGGCCGCCATGGTGCCAAGGCCGATGCCCGCCAGCACGACACGTTCATAATCCAGCCCCGACATCAGGACTGCCACGCCGCGCCCCTCTTCGCCCAGCACATTCTCGAAGGGCACTTCCACATCGTCAAAAACCAGCTCACCGGTGTTCGATCCGCGCATCCCCAGCTTGTCCAGGTGGTGCGGGGTGCTGAACCCCTTCATGCCGCGTTCGATCAGAAAGGCGGTGATGCCCCTGGACCCGGCCTCCGGGTCGGTCTTGGCATAGACCACCAGGGTCTCTGCATTGGGCGCATTGGTGATCCAGTACTTGTTGCCCGACAGGCGGAAATGATCGTTGCGCTTTTCCGCGCGCAGCTTCATCGACACCACGTCGCTGCCGGCCCCCGCCTCTGACATGGCCAGCGCACCGACATGTTCGCCGGTGCACAGCTTTGGCAGGTATTTCGCCTTTTGCTCCGGCGTGCCGTTCAATTTGATCTGGTTGACGCAGAGGTTCGAATGCGCGCCGTAGGACAGAGAAACGGAAGCCGAGGCGCGGGCGATCTCTTCGACCGCAACGACATGGGCAACATAGCCAAGGCCGGAACCGCCGTATTCTTCCTCCACCGTCATGCCCAGAAGGCCCAGTTCGCCCATCTCGGTCCAGAGTTCGGGCGGAAAGTCGTTTTTGGCGTCGATCTCTGCCGCCTTCGGTTTGACCCGTTCCTGTGCCCAGCGGTGGACCATCTCGCGCAGTGCCGCGACATCTTCACCCAGATCGAAACTCATACTCGCGTTAAACATCGTCGCCTCCCCCAAGGTCATTTATTGAACGCACGTTCATTACTTACGCCCCGCCCGTGGTTGCGTCAAGCCTCTCTGCTTCTGTGACGCGGCGCCCCTCCCGGTCGCAGCACCCGGGCAGCACAGCAATGCAGGCAAAGGATACATCAAGCGCAAAGGATCCGGGAAAGGAATTCTGGGACCGGATGGAGGACCTGCGGGCCGGAGTGTGGGCAACGCCCTGCGTCTTTGACCAGAGTGAGTTTGCCGCCGTCCACTTGATATGGAGTCCCGGCGCGTCGGGTCAACCCGCCGCGGGTCTCAGGCCTTTTGAAACACCGCACTGACTTCCGCCCGGATGATCCGGGCGATCAACGCGCAATCGTCCAGCGAGAATGTCAACGGCACCCGCATGTCGACAATCCCCGCCAGCACCGCATCGCTGGCTGGCATTTTCTCGGACGCCACGTAGCGCCATGAATCGTAGCGGCTGGTAAAGCCCACCGGCTCCGCCGCCCCGAACCATTTCAGCTCCACCCCCCGCGCCAGACAGCGGCGCAGAACTTCCCTGACCGCGCCCGCCTCCCAGCCTGCCAGCAGGAACTGTATCGAAGAGCCCACGATGCTTTCCTCAGCGGGCCTTTCGATCACCGTCAGACCCGGCGTGTCCCGCAGACCCGCCTCGATCGCATAATAGCGTTCATTCCAGCGCGCACACTGCCGATCCAGATCGCGCAGCTGGGGCCGCAGGACCGCGGCGCGCAGATTGTCCATCCGGCCCGACACATTGGGGGTCTCGTAGCGGATCGTCTCGAAGGCTTCTTTCGGTGGCCCCGCGCGGTGGCTTTCATAGAGCATGTAAGAGCCCGACAGCATCACCGCCCGGGCGGCGACCTGCGGATCGTCTGTCACCAGCAGCCCGCCTTCGCCTGCGTTCATATGCTTGTAGGTCTGGCAGGAATAGCACCCCACCTTTCCCTGCGTGCCGGAGGGCACGCCTTTCCAGGCGGCCCCCATGGTATGGGCACAATCCTCGATCACCGTGATGCCATGGGCATCGCACAGCGCCATCAGCGCCTCCATATCGGCAAGATGGCCGCGCATGTGGCTCAGCAGCAGAACATTTGCCTGACCGGCCTTTGCCGCCAGATCCTCCAGATCAATCACCAGCCGCGGGGTCACGCCCACAAAGACCGGCTGCGCCCCGAGGGCGGCAATCGCGCCCGGCACCGGGGCCAGGGTAAAGGCATTGGTCAGCACCCTGTCCCCCGGCCTGACACCGACCGCACGCAATGCCGTTCCCATGGCATAGCCGCCGGAGGCCACCGCGAGGCAATAGCGCGCGCCGACCTTGGCCGCGAATTCCTGTTCCAGCAGGACGGTCTGCGCCACCTCGCCGGGGGCCGTGTTGTAACGGTGCAACCGGCCCGAGCGCATGACGGCGACCGCCGCCTCGATCCCCTCTTCGGGGATCGGCTCCTGCTGGGTGAAACTGCCGCTGAACACCTCCGTCACGCCGCGGCCCCCACCAGGCCCAGGATGATGTCGTGCAGATCGTCGTAATGGTTCAGCAAGGCCTCGGGCGCTAGCGCCGCCATGTCGCCACCTGCCGGACCGAACGTCACCAGCACACAGGGCACCCTTGCGTTGCGTGCGGTGTTGCGGTCGGTATCGCTGTCGCCGATCAGCACACAAAGTGCGGGATCGCCCCCGGCACGGCGCGCCGTCTCAAACAGGTGTTCAGGGTCGGGCTTGCGCACCGCCAGCGTGTCGGCCCCCAGCATCGCGTCAAAGACCTCTCGCACGCCCAGTCGGGTCAACAACGTGTTGGCGAGTTCCTCGGGTTTGTTGGTGCAGATTGCCACGCGGTATCCTGCCTGCTTCAGCCGGATGACCGCTTCCATCGCGCCGGGATAGAGCGTGGTGTGCGTGTCGATGTTGCGTGCGTAGGCTTCGAGCAGCTTCGGATAACAGGCGTTGATGGTGTCCACATCGTCCGACCGTCCCAGCCGGCCCATTCCAAGTTTCAGCATGGCGCGCCCGCCGCGCAGGGCGGTGCCGGCATCGGCCACCGGGTCCAGCAGATCGCCTGCTCCCATCTCCCGGAAACAGGCATTCGCAGCCGCGATCAGATCACCGCTGGTGTCCGCAAGTGTCCCGTCCAGATCAAAAACAACCGTCTTCATACCACCCCCGTATGCGCGGTTCCCCGCCCGCTCTTGTTGCAAGCCGCAACCTATCTTGATGCCCGTCACCCTTGCGCCTTTGTGCGTAGGGGGTAAAGAGAATGCAAGGTAGAGCATAAAGAGAACGATATGAAAACGTCACTGATCATCCTTGCCGCAGGCAAAGGCACACGGATGAATTCGGACCTGCCCAAGGTCCTGCACACCATCGCGGGCGAGCCGATGCTGATCCATGCCATGGAATCCGGCCGCGTGCTGGAACCGGAACTGACCGTCGTCGTTGCAGGCCACAGCGCCGAACAGGTGCGCGCCGCCACCCTGGCCCATGACCCCGATGCAACCGTGGTCGAGCAGGAAGAACAGCTTGGCACAGCCCATGCGGTCGCCCAGGCCCGTCCGGCGCTGGCGGATTTCGACGGCATGGCCGTGGTGCTTTACGGCGATACCCCCTTTATCCAGCCCGAAACGCTGGAGCGGATGCAGGCCGCGCTTGACCATCACGATGTCGCCGTCCTGGGGTTCCAGGCCGCCGATCCCGCCCGCTACGGCCGGTTGGTGATGCAGGGCGACACATTGGAACGGATTGTGGAATTCAAGGACGCGACAGAGGCGGAGCGCGCGATCACCCTGTGCAACTCCGGCGTGGTCGCCGCACGGGCCGACCTGCTGTTCGAGCTGATCGACGGGGTCGGCAATGACAATGCCGCCGGTGAATATTACCTCACCGACATTGTCGGCCTGGCCCGCGCGCGGGGTCTGAGCGCCACCGCGGTCACCTGCGACGAGGCCGAGACCATGGGCGTGAACTCCCGCGCGGATCTGGCCCTGGCCAATGCCGCCTTCCAGACCCGCGCCCGCGCTGGTCTGCTGGAGGATGGCGTGACCCTGATGGCCCCCGAAACCGTCTATCTGGCGCGCGACACCTACATCGGACGCGACACGCTGATCGAACCCAACGTGGTCTTTGGCCCCGGTGTCACGGTCGAATCCGGTGCCACGATCCGCGCCTTTTCCCATCTCGAAGGCTGCCATGTCTCGCGCGGTGGCATCGTCGGACCCTATGCCCGCCTGCGCCCCGGTGCGGAGCTTGCCGAAGACGTGCGCATCGGCAACTTTGTCGAAATCAAGAATGCGCAGGTGGCCGAAGGGGCCAAGATCAACCACCTCAGCTATGTCGGTGACGCCTTTGTCGGTGCCGGCGCCAACCTGGGCGCGGGAACGATCACCTGCAACTACGACGGGGTGATGAAACATCACACCCATATCGGCGCGCGCGCCTTCATCGGCTCCAACACCATGCTGGTGGCCCCGGTCAGCATTGGCGAGGGCGCAATGACCGGCTCAGGCTCCGTCATCACATCGGATGTGGAACCCGACGCCCTGGCCCTGGCCCGTGCGCCACAGGTCGAAAAACCCGGCATGGCGCGGAAATTATTCGAAATGTTGAAGGCCAAAAAGGCCAGAACCCAGCGAGGCAGCTGATTATGTGTGGAATTGTAGGGGTCCTGGGCAACCACGAAGCAGCGCCCATTCTAGTCGAGGCGCTGAAACGGCTCGAATACCGCGGCTATGACAGCGCCGGGATTGCCACCCTCAACCACGGCAAGCTCGACCGCCGCCGCGCGGTGGGCAAGCTGGTCAACCTCAGCGATCTGCTGGTGCATGAGCCGCTGGCCGGAAAATCCGGCATCGGCCATACCCGCTGGGCCACCCATGGCGCCCCCACCGTGACCAATGCGCACCCCCACCGTGCAGGCGGCGTGGCGGTGGTTCACAACGGCATCATCGAGAACTTCCGCGAATTGCGCGAGGAACTCGCAGGCCACGGCGTCAATTTCGTGACCGAAACCGATACCGAAACCGTGGCCCTGCTGACCCAGCATTACATGGAACAGGGTGCCGCCCCGGTTGCGGCCGCCAAACAGGCCCTGTCGCGGCTGACCGGCGCCTTTGCGCTGGCCTTCCTCTTCGACGGCGAGGATGACCTGATGATCGCCGCGCGCAAGGGCTCGCCCCTGGCCATCGGCTATGGCACCGGCGAGATGTTCGTGGGCTCCGACGCCATCGCCCTGTCCCCCCTGACCGACCGGATTTCCTATCTGGAGGAAGGCGACACCGCCGTCATCACCCGCACCTCGGTCGAGATCACCGACAGCACCGGTGCAGCCGTGCAGCGCCCGATCAAGACGATCCAGATCGACAGCACCCGCATCGACAAGGGCGGCCACAAGCATTTCATGGCCAAGGAGATCGCGGAACAACCCGGCGTTCTGGGCCAGGCACTGCAACATTACATCAGCAATGACGGGCAGATCCACCTGCCGGGGGCCGGGCTCGATTTCACCGGGATCGAACGCATCACCATGGTCGCCTGCGGCACCGCCTTCTATGCCTGCCTGACCGCGAAATACTGGTTCGAACAGATCGCGCGCATCCCTGTCGAAGTCGATGTCGCCTCCGAATACCGCTACCGCGAACCGCCGATCACCTCCGGCACCCTGGCGATTTTTGTCAGCCAGTCGGGCGAAACCGCCGATACCCTGGCCGCCCTGCGCTATTGCGCGGGCAAGGTGGATACCATCGCCTCGGTGATCAACGTCCCCGAAAGCTCCATTGCCCGCGAAAGCGATCTTGCCCTGCCGATCTATGCGGGTGTCGAGGTTGGTGTCGCCTCCACCAAGGCCTTCACCTGTCAGTTGACGGTGCTCTTCATGCTGGTCCTGAAAGCCGCCCGGGACCGCGGCCTGCTGGACGCCGCCGCAATGGCAGACCACATCCTTGCCCTGCGCGGCCTGCCATCGGTGATCAACAGCGCGCTGGAACAAAACCAGGCCATGCGCGACACCGCCTACAAGCTCTCGACAGCCCGCGACGTGCTGTTCCTGGGCCGTGGCCAGATGTACCCACTGGCGCTGGAAGGCGCGCTGAAGCTCAAGGAAATCAGCTATATACATGCCGAAGCCTATGCTTCGGGTGAGTTGAAACACGGCCCCATCGCCCTGGTGGACGAAGAGGTCCCGGTGATCGTCATGGCCCCGCGCGACCCGCTTTTCGACAAGACGGTCAGCAACATGCAGGAAGTCATGGCGCGCAAGGGCAAGGTGATCCTGATCTCGGATGCCAAGGGTCTGGCCGAGGCCAGCGAAGGCACCTGGGCCTGCATCGAAATGCCCACCATCGCCGATGCACTGGCCCCGATCCTCTATGCCCTGCCCGCACAGCTTCTGGCCTATCACACGGCGGTGGCCAAGGGCACCGATGTGGACCAGCCCCGCAACCTCGCGAAATCGGTGACCGTGGAATAATGGCAAAGCAGTTCGACAGCATCACCGAGGACCACAGAAAGTTCATCGAGGCGCAGCACATGTTCTTCTGCGGCACCGCCGCCGAGACCGGCCGCGTGAACATCTCGCCCAAGGGGATGGACAGCTTGCGCGTGCTTGGCCCCCACCGGATCATCTGGCGCAATCTCACCGGCTCGGGCAATGAAACCGCCGCGCATCTGGCGCGCATCAACCGCATGACCCTGATGTGGTGCGGGTTTGAGGCGCGTCCGATGATCATGCGCGCCTATGGTGCTGCCCGCACCCTGCATCCGCGCGATGCGGCGTTCGACGCCCTCAATGCGCATTTCCCGCCCGATCCCGGCGCGCGGCAGATCTACGACATGACTGTGGATCTGATGCAGACCAGCTGCGGCTATGCGGTGCCCTTCTATGAGCACAAGGGCCCGCGCGAGGTCCTGCACCATTGGGCCCGCGACAAGGGGCCCGACGGGGTTGCCACCTATTGGCAGGACCGCAACCAGCACAGTATCGACAGTCTGCCCACGCATGTTCTGGCCGACCCCGATGCATGAATCCTATCTGGCAGCGCTTGAAGAACTGGCCGACCCCGACCGCGCGGCGCAAATGCGCGCCTATCACAAGGCGGACCGCCGCTACCTTGGCCTGACCAATCCCCAGATCAACGATCTGACCCAGACCTGGCGCAGCGAGACCGATGCCGAAACCCGCGTCGCCATCGCGGACGGACTGTGGCAGACCGACATCTTCGAGGCGCGCCTCGCCGCCGCCAAACTGCTGACCCAGGCGCGCATCCGGCCCGATGACACCCCCGCATGGGATCTCATCATCTCCTGGACTCCGGATTTCGACAGCTGGGCGATTGCCGATCACGCCTGCATGGCCGGGGCCAAACGCCTGACCGCCGACCCCGGCCGCCTTGATACGGTTGCCACCTGGGTCACCTCAGATCACATGTGGACCCGCCGCGCCGCCCTCGTCTCCACACTCCCCTGGACCAAGCAGAACCACCCGAAACCGCAGGAACTGGCCGACCGCGACCGCATCCTGGGCTGGGCCGCAACCCTGGTGACCGATCACCAGTGGTTCATCCAGAAAGCCATCGGCTGGTGGCTGCGCGACCTGTCGAAACACGATGCCCCCCGCACCCGGACCTTCATCGACACCCACGGTGCCGCGATGAAACCCTTCGCGGTAAAGGAAGCCCTGCGCCACCTGAAGAAAACCACCTGAAACATCCCTGGTCTGGCGCCGCCCTTGCTTGAGCACGTCAGGGCGCCAGCCGACCGGATTGCCAAGCACAATCGCCGAGGGGCCCCCGCAGGGGGAGACGGCTATTGTGCTTGGGAAGACGGGCGGATGGTGCCATGAAAAAGATCAATCAAGGGCGGCACCAGACCTTCCTGGGATGGTGGGCCCGCAGCGAAAATCCATAATCTAATCTGCGCGCAGCGCAGTCCTTCAGATTATGCTAGCCCTCCAGCGCCACCTCGACCTCTGTCAGCTCCGTCAGCGAAGCACCGATCAGGCGCAGGGCCGACAGCGACATCTGGCTGCCCGCCGTCGCGGCACCGCCCAGCGGAATCAGCGTCACCGCCGAGGATTTCCCCGTTGCCGGATTGGTCACCCGCCCCTTGGCCTCCGCTTCGACCAGAGGTGTCTTCAGCCACAACCCCGGCTGGGTCGGATCCCCCAGGGCCGCCACCGTTGTGCCCAGCACCCGGCCCCCGGCCGCCGCGGGCACAGCCGCCGCGGCACGCTGTTCCGGCGTGGTGGTGTCCAGCGCCTCGGCCGAGCGCGCCGCAGGCGATGGCGGCGGTGCCGCCGTGGCAAGGTCAAGCGTTGGCACCTCGGCCGGATCAGCAGCGACAAAAGGATCAATCGGACCCTCCTGCGCAGCACCACCCGCCTTGCGCCCAAGGCCAAAACGCTCGGTCACGGCGGCACAGCCCGCCACGCCCAGAACCAGTATCGTCAGGATCAGAATTCTTTTCATGACCGCAGGCTAGCGCCCGCCCGCCCCCACATCAATCTGAGAAATGCCGCTTGCGGGCTTACCGGCGGGCGATTACCTATAAAGCATGAATGCTCCATTGATCGACCCATTCGCCCGCGCCATCACCTATCTGCGCGTCTCTGTCACGGACCGCTGCGATTTCCGCTGTGTCTACTGCATGTCCGAGAACATGACCTTCCTGCCCAAGAAGGAACTGCTGACGCTGGAGGAACTGGACCGGCTCTGTTCCACCTTCGTGGGTCTCGGGGTGCAAAAGCTGCGCATCACCGGGGGCGAGCCGCTGGTGCGCAAGGGCATCATGACCTTCTTTGACAGCATGACCCGCCACCTCGACGCGGGCACGCTCAAGGAGCTTACGCTGACCACCAACGGCAGCCAGCTGGAACGTTTCGCCGGGGATCTTTATGCCGCCGGTGTGCGCCGGGTGAACATCTCCCTCGACACGTTGGATGATGCCAAATTCGCCGATATCACCCGCTGGGGCCGCCTGTCCCAGGTGCTGCGCGGCGTCGATGCGGCGCAAAAGGCGGGGCTGCGGGTCAAGATCAACGCCGTGGCCCTGAAAGGTTTCAACGAGGATGAGCTGCCCGCCCTCACCCGCTGGTGCGCCGAACGCGACATGGATCTCACCTGGATCGAGGTCATGCCGATGGGCGATCTGGGCAATGAGGACCGCCTGGGCCAATACTGGTCCCTCAAGGATGTCCGCGCCCGCTATGCCGAAGAATATACCGTCACCGATCTGGCAGAACGTTCGGGCGGTCCCGCCCGCTATGTCCGGCTTGAGGAAACGGGTCAGAAGATCGGCTTCATCACGCCGCTTTCCCACAACTTCTGCGAAAGCTGCAACCGCGTGCGCATCACCTGCACCGGCGAGATCTACATGTGCCTCGGTCAGGAAGACGTGGCCGATCTGCGCGCGCCCCTGCGTGCCCACCCCACCGATGATGCCCCGCTCGAGGCGGCGATCCGTGCCGCCATCGACCGCAAGCCCAAGGGCCATGATTTCGACTATTCCCGCCAGCAGCTCGACGGGCAGATGCCCCGGCACATGAGCCACACGGGCGGCTGAGCCCGGCATGGCCCCGCTGCTCTACCGCCTCTGGGTGGGGGCCAGCATGGCGCTGGTGCCCTTTGCGACCTGGGCTGTCACCCGCAAGCTGCGCCGCGCAGGCGTGCCGGTGGTGCGCTGCCACGAAAAGCTCGGCCATGCCACCGAACCGCGCGACCCCGACGCTGCGCTGATCTGGTTCCATGCCGCCTCCGTGGGCGAGACCCAGGCGGTGCTGGCCCTGATCACCCGCATGGGCGTGGCCCTGCCGCAGGCGCAGTTTCTCATCACATCGGGCACCGCCACCTCCGCCGCCATGGTCGCCCGCCGGATGCCGCCGCGCTGCGTGCACCAGTTCTCGCCGCTCGATGCGCCCGGGCCCCTGCGCCGCTTCCTGCGCCACTGGCGGCCCGATGCGGCGCTCTTTGTGGAAAGTGAACTCTGGCCCCAGATGCTGCGCCGCACCCATGCCCAGGGCGCGCGGATGGCGCTGGTCAACGCGCGGCTCTCTGCCAAATCCATCGCCAACTGGCGCCGCTTCCCGAAGACTGCGCGCTACCTTTTCGAGGTCTTCGACCTGATCCTGACCCAGAACGATGCCATGGCCAAGGCCATGGTCGAGATCAACGCCCCCGCCGACCGGGTCGCCCGGGGCATCAACCTCAAGTCGCTGGCAGGCCCCCTGCCACAGGACGAGGATGCGCTGTTCGAGGCGCGCGCAGCCCTGGGCCATCGCCCGGTCTGGATCGCCTCCTCCACCCACCCGGGCGAGGAGGAGACCGTGCTGGCCGCGCACAAGACCCTGCTGGAGCAGCACCCCGACCTCTGCCTGATCCTCGTGCCGCGCCATCCCGAACGCGGGCAGGACGTGACCAACCTGATCGCCGGGGCGGGCCTGAGCCTGACCCGCCGCACCCGTGGGGACATGCCCGGCGGGCAGGTCTTTCTTGCCGATACACTGGGCGAGCTCGGCACCTGGTATGCGCTTGGCGATATCGTGTTCCTGGGCGGCTCCCTGCGCCCCATCGGCGGGCACAACCCGTTCGAAGTCGCCCAGGCCGGAGCGGCGGTACTTTCGGGCAACCACGTCGCCAATTTCGCCGAAACCTTTGCCGAGATGGAGGCGCGCGGCGCCGCGCGTCTGGTGGCCGATGCCGGGGACCTTGCCATGCGGGTCGGCGCGCTTCTGGACGATCCTGGCGCACTGGAGGCCGCCAAAGCCGCCGCGACAGCGTTTACCCGGGACAGGACCGACATGCTGGACGGGATCGCCACGCGGCTGATCAAGACGCTGGAGCTTGCCCCCCGTGCCTGAGCTTTTCGTCACAAATTACAATCCGAATTTCACCGGTGTCTCGGCGACAGCGGCCAATGTGATCCGCCAGCAGATGCAGCACCATGACCTTGCGCTGGTGGGCCGGCCGCTGCCAGGCTGCCCCGACCCGCTGACGCCTGCGCAGGCCCATCTTGCCTGCCGCCAGGGCGCGCCGGAAAACCGGCCTTTCGCGATCTGGCATGTGCGCCGCAACCCCGAGATGCGCAGCGCCATCTGGCTGCGCGACGTGCGCCGCGCACCGATCCGCATCGTCTTTACCTCCGCCGCGCAGCGCCTGCATTCGGCCTATCCGCGCTGGCTGATCAGCCGCATGGATGCAGTGATCGCCACCACGGACAGGGCGGCGGAATTCGTCCCCCACGTCCGCGCCGTGGTTCCGCACGGGGTCGATACCGATCTCTTCACCCCCGCATCCGACCGCGCCGCCGCCTGGCGCGCCCTGGGTTTCGGCGGCAGCCGCGGGATCGCCACCGTGGGGCGCATCCGCCCCGAAAAAGGCACGGATGTCTTTGTCGAGGCGATGCTGCGCTTCCTGCCGGATCACCCGGATGTCACCGCCCTGGTGGTCGGCCGCGCGGGCGACAAGTTCGAAAACTATCTGACCGGCCTCAGGAACAAGGTCGCGGCGGCAGGGCTGACCGACCGCCTGCGCTTTGTGGGAGAGATACCGGCCCCCGACCTGCCCGCCCTGATGCGCGCCCTGTCGCTGGTCATGCAGCTGCCCCGCTACGAAGGCTACGGCATGGTCCCGCTCGAAGGACTTGCCAGCGGCACGCCTTTTGTGGGCAGCGAGGCAGGCTATTACCGCAGCTTTTCCGATGCGGGCAAAGTCGGCACGATTGTGCCCCTCGATAACGCCGAAGCGGCCGCAGCCGCCGCCAAGGCCCTGCTCGACCGAACCGACATGATCGCCGGGGCCGCACGCCAGACCGCCCTGACCCGCTTCAGCGCCCGCGCCGAAGCGGAAGGGATCGACGCGGTCTACCAGTCCCTCTGGCACGGCTGACAGGGGCGCGCCAGGTGGCTTGAGCGCGCATCCCCCGCTTGTTTAGGCCAAGACAGCCGGAACGACGCGAGGCGCTCTGGCAGCCGGGCCCGGAACAAGCCGAAGGCGCCGGGCCATCGCCTGCCCGCCCCTCGGGCAGGCGATATGGTTAGGCTGGTCGTGCCACCGATGGGATTCATCATGGCTGAGAAATAAAGTGGCATGAGCGAGGTCGGCATCGCCTACCCCGGGCAGGCGATGGCCCGGCTTGTGCCTAATCTCGGGGTTCGGAGGGCCTCAATCCTGCCCTTAGCTGCATTATCCATGAATGACCGCTTGGCATCTGCCCCCGCGCAAGCCCCCCGCGTCGCGCGAAACGGGACGGACCCTAGCCCGTCCCGCGCTGACAATCAGGCCGCTGGCATCCGCTGCTCGACGATACCCGCCCACCAGCTGCAGCCCGCCGGGATCGCCTCGTCGTTGAAGTTGTACATCGGATGGTGCACCATCGCCCCGTCGCCGTTGCCCACCAGAATGTAGGCCCCGGGCCGTTCTTCCAGCATGAAGGCGAAATCTTCGCCCCCCATGACCAGCGGCGCCTCGTCGCATTGGCCGGTCACGCTGCGCGCCACATCGGCAGCGAAATCGGTCTGCTCGGGGTGGTTGACCATCACCGGATAGTTGCGCTTGTAATCCACCCGCGCCACGGCGCCGAAAGTCGCCGCAATGCCCTCGCAGATCTCCGTCACGCGCTTCTCCGCCAGATCGCGCAGCTCGTTGCTCAGGGTGCGCACGGTGCCCATCAGGTTCACCCGCTGCGGGATCACGTTGAAGGCCTTGGAGGAGGATTCGATGGAGGTGATCGAGACCACGATATTGCCAATCGGATCCGCGTTGCGGCTGACGATGGTCTGCAGCGCGGTGATGATATGTGCTGTCACGACCCCGGTATCAATCGTCTCATGCGGCTTGGCCGCATGGCCGCCCAGCCCCTCGACCTCGATCTTCAACAGGTCGGTGGCGGCAAAGAACGGGCCGGTGCGGATGCCGAAACTGCCGGTGGGCATGCCCGGCCAGTTGTGCATGCCATAGACCTCCTGGATGCCCCAACGCTCCATCATGCCGTCGTCGCACATGACCTTGCCGCCGCCGCCGCCCTCTTCGGCAGGCTGAAAGATCACCACGGCAGTGCCATCGAAATTGCGGGTCTCCGCCAGATATTGCGCCGCCCCCAGCAGCATTGCGGTATGGCCATCGTGACCGCAGGCATGCATCGCATTCGCCGTCTTGGAGGCATAATCGAGCCCGGTCTGCTCGTGAATCGGCAGCGCATCCATATCGGCGCGCAGCCCGATCACCTTGCCCGATGCGGTGGTCTTGCCCTTGATCACGCCCACAACCCCGGTGCGCCCGATCCCCTCGACCACTTCGTCACAGCCAAAGGCGCGCAGCTTTTCGGCGACCGTGGCCGAAGTGCGGTGTGTCTCGAACAGGATTTCGGGGTGTTCGTGCAGATCTCGTCGCCAGGCGGTAATGTCATCATGCAGTTCGGCAAAGCGGTTCTTGACGGGCATCGGGTTTCCTTTTCGATGGTTTGGGGCACGGGGCAGCCACGAAGGGCCGGCAGCGTGCAAAACGTCTGGCAGATGGGCGAACCGCCCACCTTTCGCCTTGGTCTATCCCACCGGCATCCGGGTTTCCACCAGTTCGGCGAACCACGAACAGCCCGCCGGGATCGCCGCATCGTTAAAGTCATACGCCGGGTGGTGCAGCGAGGCGCTGTCACCATTGCCGATCATCATATAGGCCCCCGGCCGCGCGTTCAGCATGTAGGAGAAATCCTCCCCCGCCATCACGGGCGGCAGATCGCGGATCACGCCGGGTGCCACCTTTTCGGCCATGTCGGCGGCGAAATCGGTCTGGTCGGGGTGGTTCACCGTCACCGGGTAGCCGCGCATGTAGGAGATCTTTGCCCCGCATTGATAGGCCGCTGCCGTATGGGTGACGACGTCGTGAAACCGCGCTTCGGCGAGGTCGCGCACCGCCTCGTCGAGCGTGCGCACCGTGCCCCGAAGCCGCACGGACTGAGGCAAGACATTGTGGCTGTCCGTATCGCTCTGCACCGTGGTGACAGAGACCACCACCTGTTTCACCGGATCCACGTTGCGCGACGCGATGCTTTGCAGCGCCACGATCACATGCGCCGCCGCAAGGTTGCTGTCGGCGCCGTTATGCGGGGCCGCCGCATGGCTGCCGCGCCCTTCGATAATGACCTCGAATTCATCCGCCGCCGCCAGTAGCGCGCCATGCCGGATCGCGAATTCACCCGCCGGAAAGTCCGGCATGTTGTGCATGCCGTAAACTTCCTGGATGCCCCATCGGTCCATCAGGCCGTCCTTGACCATCTCGTTGCCGCCGCCGCCGCCTTCCTCCGCTGGCTGAAAGATCAGCACGCAGCGGCCGTCGAAATTCCGTGTCTCCGCCAGGTACTGCGCCGCCCCCAGCAGCATCGCGGTATGCCCGTCATGGCCGCAGGCATGCATCTTTCCCGGCACCTTTGAGGCATAGTCCAGCCCCGTGGCCTCGGTCATCGGCAGCGCATCCATATCGGCCCGCAGCCCCAGGGTGCGCCCGAAGCTGTTGCTGCGCCCCTCGATCACCGCCACCAGCCCGGTCTTGCCGATCCCGGTGGTGATGTCGGTGATGCCGAAGCTGCGCAGCTTCTCCTCGACGAATTTCACCGTCTCATGCACATCGAACAGCAATTCCGGGGTTTCGTGCAGGTGCCTGCGCCAGGCTGTAATCTCGGCATGGGTCTCGGCAAAGCGGTTCTTGATCGGCATGGCATGTCCTTTGCAGCAATGGTTCAAAGAGGCGGCAGTTTGATCGCGCTCCCATCGGTGAATCGGCTGGCGCGGAATCTGCTCAGATCATGACCCAGCTCGCCGCCTGTGACCAGAGCAGCCAGGCACCGCCCGACCCCCGGCCCGATGCCAAAGCCGTGGCCCGACATGCCGGTGCCGATCACCAGCCCCTCGATGTCGGGGCTGCGGTCGATCACCGGCACGATGTCCGGCATGGTGTCGATCATGCCCGCCCAGGCGGCTTTGACCTTCACCGGCCCCAGTTCGGGATACCGTGCCTCAAAGCCACGGCAGGCCCGGTTCACCAGCCGCCGGTTCGGCGCGGGGTCCAGAATGCGCATCCGCTCAAACGGGCTTTCCTCCGCACCGCTCCAGCGCCGCGGCGTGCCCCAGGCGTCGGGATAGCCGCGCGGCGCCGCCGGGCTGTAGCTCTGGTCGAAGGGGGCCCCGCGCAGCTGCGGCAGGTAATGCGGCAGCGCGCGAAAGGCGTCTGGTCCGATGAAAAGCTCGGCTTTGCCGCTGCCCGCAAGGGTATATCCCCCATCCTCGCGCCGCCGGAAAGCCAGCCCGTCGTCCGCCGCGGCACCGGCATGCACATCCGCCAGGGGTTCTGTGGCCACCACGGTTTCGCGCACCGACAGCTGCGGCAGGGAAATACCGTGGTTGCGCAGGAACAGCGCTGACCAGGCCCCGCCTGCCAGCACCACCTGCGCGCAGGCAATGCGGCCCGCCTCGGTCAGAACGCCGGTGACGCGCCCCGCCGCGAGATCCAGCTGCCGCACCGCGCAGTTCTCGATAATGCTGACCCCGGCGCGCGCGGCGATCCCCGCCAGCACCGGCACCGCCAGCCAGGGTTCCGCCCGCATGTCCGACGGGGTGGTCATGCCCCCCGCATAACGTCGCGTCAGCCCCGGGAACATCGCCGCCACCTCCTGCGGTGACAACATGCGCGTGTCCAGCCCCTGCGCGGCGGCGATCCCGGCCCAGGCCGCATAGCTGGCCAGCGTCTTGCCGGTTTCCGCAAGGTAGGTCACCCCGGTCTGGCGCAGCCCGAAATCTTCGTTGGTCTCGGCCGCCAGATCCTGCCAGAGCCGCCGCGCCTCCATCATGATCGGCAGTTCAGCAGGGTCGCGGCCCTGCTGGCGGATCCAGCCCCAGTTGCGCGAGGATTGCTCGCCCGCAATGCGGCCCTTTTCCAGCAGCGTCACCTTTTGCCCTGCCCGCGCGAGGTAGAGCGCCGTGCAGACCCCGATCACCCCGCCGCCAATCACCACCACATCCGTGTCGGAGGGCGGCGGCCCCGGATAGACCACCGGGCTGCGCATCGAAATCGGGAAACCCTTCATGCCTGAACACCTCGTGCCGGGGCTGGCACCCCCCGGCTTCTTATGTCAAAAATACACCAAGACAACGCAGCCCTCGGCCAGCCGGTCACGCAAGCGCGCCACCGGCATTCCTCAGCCGCCCAGCCGCGCCACCAGTTTCTTCATGAAATCATGGCCCGCCTCGAACTGGCTGACTTCGATGAATTCATTGGGCTGATGGGCCTGGTCGATGCTGCCGGGGCCACAGATCACAGCGGAATAGCCCGCCTCCTGGAACTGCCCTGCCTCGGTGCCGTAGCTGACCTTGTGGCTGGCGTTGTCGCCGGTGATCTGGCGCACCAGTGTCTCGGCCTCGCCTTCCGTTTCGGGCTGCAGCGCGGGCACGTCGAATCGCGGCGTGACCGAGATATAGGTCTCCGGCACCACGGCCTGCATCTGCTTTTCCACCGCGCGCACCTTCTTGAGGTAAGCAGTGCCCCAGGCATCCTTGTCCTCGCCCGGCACCACGCGGAAATCCATCGCGAAATGGCAATCCTTGGCGGTGATGTTATGCGCCGTCCCGCCCGAGATCATGCCCACATGGGCCGTGGTGAAAGACGGGTTGAACATCGCCGCCAACTCGGTCGGCTTGCGCTCCATGTTCTCGGTGTTCATCTCATTGGCCCATTCGATCAGCTTGGCCCCCGCCATGATCGCGTTGACGCCGGTATGCAGCAGCGAGGAATGCACCTCGAAGCCCACCACATGGGTGTCGAACCCGGTGCCGCCCTTGTGGCCCGTGACCGCCTGCATCGACGACGGTTCCCCCACGATCACCGCGCTGCCCTTGGGCAGAACCGGCTGCATCGCCTCGATCATCGGCGGCGCGCCGGTACAGCCGACCTCTTCGTCGAAACTCAGCGCAAGCTGCAGGGGACGGGTGACACCGGCATATTTTGCCTCCACCAGCGCCCAGAGCGCCAGCGCATCAAATCCCTTCATGTCGCAGGTGCCGCGGCCATAGTATTTGCCGTCCCGCTCGACGACGCTGAACGGATCGCTGTCCCAGGGCTGCCCGTCGATCGGCACCACATCGGTATGTCCCGACAGCACCACCGCGCCTTCCTCCCAGGGGCCCACATGGGCGAAAAGCGCATGTTTGGGCTGTTCGGGGTCGATGTAGCGGTGCGATTCGATGCCATGACTGCCCAGATACGTCGCCACCCAGTCGATCAGCGGTATATTGGTATCGCGGCTGACGGTCGGAAAGCTGACCAGCTTTTCCATCAGTTCAAAGGGAGAAAGGCGGTCGGTCATGATGGGTCCATTCGTCGAAGGCCCCTTTTCCCGAACAGGAAACGGGGCGCGTGGTCGGGGAAAATCGGTGTCTGTACCGGCAAGTCAGTAGCCACTGTCCGAGGTCAGCACCAGATGCCCCGGCTCCACTTCCCTGTATTCCGAGGGGCCCGCGACATAGTCGACCGGACGGATCGGCGAGGGAATCGGTTTGAAGTTCAATTCGCTCTCTTTCTTGCGCTGCCGGGGGTCCGCGACCGGCACCGCCTTCATCAGGGCCTGGGTATAGGGATGCTGCGGATTCTCGAAAACGCGGGCGCGCGGCCCCAGTTCCACGATGCGCCCCAGGTACATCACGCCGACCTGATGGCTGACCCGTTCGACCACCGCCATGTCATGACTGATGAACAGGAACGACAGCCCCAGCTCGGCCTGCAGTTCCATCATCAGGTTCAGCACCTGGGCCTGAACGCTCACGTCCAGCGCGCTGACGGCTTCATCCGCGATGATCAGCTTGGGATTCAGCGCCAGCGCACGGGCAATCGCAACCCTCTGGCGCTGACCGCCCGACAACTCATGTGGAAAACGGCGCATGAAGCTGCGCGGCAGTTCAACCCGGTCGAACAGCATCTCGACCCGTTTGCCGACATCGCCACCCTTGAGCGTTCTGAAATTGTGGATCGGCTCCGCCACCTGGTCGGCCAGCTGCATCTGCGGGTTGAGCGAGGCAAAGGGATCCTGAAAGATCATCTGCATGTCCAGCCGCGCGGTGCGCAGATCGCGCTGGTTCAGCGCCATGATGTCCTTGCCGTCAATGTTGATCTCGCCCGACAGCGGCTCCACCAGCCGCAGGATCGACCGGCCCGCAGTGGACTTCCCGCAGCCCGATTCCCCCACCAGGCTCAGGGTCTGCCCCTTGTTGATGCTGAACGACAGATCCTCCACCGCATGCACATTGGCCACCGTGCGGCGCAGAAAACCGCCCGTGACCGCGAACCGCGTGGTCAGGTTCTTGACCGTCAGCAGGGTCTCGTTGGTGCCCTTGATCGGCTTGATCTCCTGGCCCCTGGTCCCCAGCAGCTTCATCGGCTCCGGATAGGCCTTGCCGGTCATCTCGCCCAGCTTGGGCACCGCCGCCAGCAGCGCCTTGGTATAGGCGTGCTTGGGGTTTTCGAAAATCTCCTCGACTGTCCCCTCCTCGACCTTGAGACCGCGGAACATCACCACCACGCGGTCCGCCATCTGGGCCACCACCGCCATGTCATGGGTGATGAACATCACCGCCGTGCCGGTCTCGCGCTTGAGACGGTCCATCAGCGCCAGAATCTCTGCCTGAATCGTCACGTCCAGCGCCGTGGTCGGCTCATCCGCGATCAGCAGGCGCGGCTCGCAGGCCAGCGCCATGGCGATCACCACGCGCTGGCGCATGCCCCCCGACAGCTCGTGCGGATATTGTTTCAACCGCCGCTCCGGCTCGGGGATGCGCACCTGTTTCAGCAATGCCAGCGCCCGTTCCTCCGCCTGCGCCCTGCTGAGGTTCTTGTGCAGGCGCAGCCCTTCGGTCATCTGGCGGCCCACCGTGAAGACCGGATTCAGCGCCGTCATCGGTTCCTGAAAGATCATCCCGATCTCATTGCCCCGGATGCGGCGCATCAGGGCCTGGTCGGTCTGGGCGAGGTCGATCTCGCCGCCCTCGGAGCGATTAAAAAGCAGGCGCCCGCCCGCGATTTCACCGCCGCCATACTCGATCAGCCGCATCAGCGACAGCGAGGAGACCGATTTGCCGGACCCGGATTCGCCCACCACACAGACAGTTTCGCCCGGATTGATGTCAAAACTGACATCTTCGACCCCGACAACCGGCCCATCCTTGGTCTGAAATTCGACACGTAGGCCCTTGATCTGCGCGATTGGTGACGTGCTTGATTGATCCAGCATGTTTTCCCCCGGTGAGCTCCGCGAATGCAGTTGCCGAACGCTACGGCCAATCCGAACCTGCGTCAAACCACTGTCGCCCGAACATGGTTGAAATTGCTGTCGGCAAATCTCGGGACTTGCATTTCTTCGAAAACCTGTTTCGATACTGCGCATGCGCTCCGGGGGACGGTCCCGCACTTTTTTGGTATTTATCCTAGTTTACGCAAGGTTAGAGACCATAGTTAATCCGGCCTTCAGGTGGCAAGACAAGACGGGCACAACCCCGTAGCAGAACGCGGCGCACCAATGCGTCCAACAAGGAGTATAAAATGAAACTGAGAACCATACTGATGGGTGCAATCGCCACAACGGCCTTTGCACCACTCGCGCTGGCCGATGGCGAGCGCGGCAGGGACGGCGAGGTCAAGATCATCTATTGGCAAGCCCCCTCCATCATGACCCCCTATCTGTCTGGCGGCACAAAGGATCTCGAAGCGGCCAGCCTGGTGATCGAACCGCTGGGCCGCTATGACGAAACCGGCGCGCTGGTGCCTTTCCTTGCGGAAGACATCCCCACCGTCGAAAACGGCGGCGTCAGCGAAGACCTGAAATCCATCACCTGGAAGCTGAAAGAGGGCCTGCTGTGGTCCGACGGCACGCCGGTGACATCGGCAGACGTCAAATTCACCGCTGAATACTGCATGCACCCCGAAGGCGGCTGTGCACAGGGCGCGAAGTTCGATGGCGTCGACACCATCGACATCATCGACGACCTGACGCTGACGGTGAACTTTACCGAAGCCAAACCAAACCCCTATGGTCCGTTCATGGGCGCGCAATCGCCTATCATTCAGGCAGCGCAGTTCGCCGATTGCCTTGGCGCCAAGGCACCCGAGTGCACCGAGGCCAACTTCAACCCGATCGGCACCGGCCCCTTCATGGTGACGGATTTCCGCCCCAATGACGTGATCCAGCTGGAAGCGAATCCGAACTACCGCGATCCAAGCAAACCGGCCTTTGCGTCAGTGACGTTCAAAGGTGGCGGCGATGCCGTCGCGGCGGGCCGCGCCGTCATGGAGACAGGCGAATACGATTATGCCTGGAACATGCAGCTGGCTCCCGATGTGCTGGCCAAGATGGCCGAAGCGGGCAAGGGCACGCCGATCTCGGCCTTTGGTACGCTGGTCGAACGGCTTGAGATGAACCTGACCGATCCTTCCCCCGACCTGCCGGAGGGCGAACGTGCCACCGTGGCGCATCCGCATCCGATCCTGTCAGACTTCAAGGTGCGCAAGGCGCTTTCCATGGCCATCGACCGGGAACTGCTGACCGAAGTGGGCTATGGCCAGGCCGGCCGTCCGACCTGCAACCTGGTGCCGGCACCGGCGCTTTATGCCTCTGACAACACAGAGTGCCTGACCCAGGACATCGAAGGTGCCAAGGCATTGCTGGAAGAAGCGGGCTGGACCGACACCGACGGTGACGGCGTGCGCGACAAGGACGGCAAGAAACTGTCTCTGCTGTACCAGACATCGACCAACGCCGTCCGGCAGGACTTTCAGGCATTGATCAAGGATTGGTGGAGCCAGATCGGCGTCGAAACCGAACTGCGCAACCTGGATGCATCCGTGTTCTTTGGTGGTGATCCCGGTTCGCCCGACACCTTCCAGAAGTTCTATGCGGACGTGGAAATGTACGCCAACAACTTCGACGGCACCGATCCGCAGGCCTATCTGGCGGCCTACCGCTGCGGCAACGAGCCCAAGCCAAGCAGCCAGTGGCAGGGTGAGAACATCAACCGCTTCTGTTCGGAAGAATACGATGCCCTGCTGGACGAATTGTCCCGCACCGGCGAGCTGGACAAGCGCGGCGAGATCGCCAAGCAACTGAACAACATGGTGACCAAGGATACGATGACCATTGTGCCGCTGGTGGACCGTGGCCGTGTCTCTGCCGCGTCCAATACCCTGGGCGGTGTGATCCTGAATACCTGGGATTCCGAACTGTGGAACATCGCCGACTGGTATCGCATCAAGGAATGATGTAACCGGCGGGGCGCGCAGCAATTGCGCGCCCCTTTCCGGTCACTTTCCATCGCGGTTTGCGGCTCCTGGACCCGACCCGCATATCCTCCCTAAGACCGATAAGAAAAGGCGGCGCTTATGTTGACCTTCACCATCCGACGATTGTTGTTGTCGATCCCGACGCTTTTGCTGATCAGTCTTGTGATTTTCGGCCTGTTACAACTGGCCCCCGGCGACCCGATGGCCCAGGTCCCATTGACCGTGCCCCCGGAAGTGAAACAGAAGATGCGCGAGGCGCTTGGCCTGGGACAGGCCTGGTACGTGCAATACTACAAGTGGCTGGTGCAGTTCTTCTGGATCGAACCCAAAGTCTTTGTCGACTACCTGACCAACTCAAGCACCCTGCTGGGCTGGCTGCCCGACACTTCGCTCTACAACGGTGAATTGCGGGTGATCTCCTGGCAGACCCGCAGCCCCGTCATGGACATCGTGGCCCAGCGGATGCCGCAGACCCTCTGGGTTGTCGGGCTGAGCTATATCGTGGGGATCGTGATCGCCATTCCCATCGGCATCTATTCTGCCTACCGGCATTATTCGGTGTTCGATCAGGCCGGGACCTTCATCACCATGGTCGGCTTTTCCATTCCGCCGTTTTTCACCGGCCCCCTGCTGATTGTGATCTTCTCGGTCTATCTGGGCTGGCTGCCCTCGATCTATGACACCACCCATGTCGTCAACGACTGGGCCAGCTTCAAGGTGCAGTTCTTTCAGATGATCATGCCGGTGATGGTGCTGGCGCTGCAAACCACTGCACAGATCAGCCGCTACATGCGCGGTGCCATGCTCGACAACCTCAATCAGGATTACGTGCGCACGGCCCGTGCCAAGGGCCTGAAGGAGGGCGTTGTCGTGATGGTCCATGTGCTGCGCAACTCGATGATCCCGGTGGTCACCGTCATCGCCCTGGGCATGCCCGCCATCTTCGGCGGCGCGATCATCACCGAGAATGTGTTCAAGGTGAACGGCATCGGCCAGCTGCTGTTGACGGCGCTTTTTGCCAACGATCTGCCAATGGTGATGACCCTGACCTTCATCTTTGCGATCCTGATCGTGCTGTTCAACCTCATCGCAGACGTGCTTTACGGTCTGCTCGACCCGAGGATCCGCTATGACTGAGCAAGCGACACCTGCCAGCCCGCTGGAAGCCGATATCGAAACCATCGGCGCGCTGATGGACAAGGGGCCGTCCAAGCCCCCGAGAAGCCAGTGGCGCGATGTCTGGGACCAGTTCCGCAAACACAAGGGCGCTGTCTTTGGCGGCGGGTTCCTGCTGCTGATCACCTTCGCCGTGGTTTTCGGCCCCTATATCTGGGATGTGGACCCCAAGGCGCTGGACATTCGCAACAAGAACTGGCGTCCCGTCTATACCCTGCTCTGGGATGGCGGGGCCAATGCAGGCTGGGCGCATCCGTTCGGCACCGATCAGCTGGGCCGCGATATCCTGGCGCAGATGATTTCCGGCGGGCGGGTGTCGATGGCCGTGGGCTGGCTCGCCATGGGGCTTGCGCTGGTGATCGGCACTGCCGTCGGGGTGATCGCAGGCTATTTCAAATGGCTCGACTTCTGGCTGATGCGCTTTACCGATCTGGTCCTGTCGCTGCCGATCCTGCCGCTGGTGCTGCTGGCCGTGACCCTGTTCCGCCAGCCGCTGAACTCTCGCTTCGGGCCGGAGGGCGGCATGTTCATCCTCATCGTCTCGGTGATCGGGCTGACCTCCTGGATGCAGACCGCAAGGATCGTGCGCGGCGATATCCTGGCGCTGAAGGAACGTGAATTCATCCTTGCCGCGCGGTCCATCGGGACCACCAGCGGCAAGATCATCCGCCGCCACCTGCTGCCCAATGTGATCTCGCCCATCATGGTCTCGGCCACCTTGGGCCTGGCCACGGCGATCATCACCGAAAGCGCGCTCAGCTTCCTTGGCGTCGGTTTCCCGTCAGACTATCCCACCTGGGGCAAGCTGCTGGCCGATGCGGTGCCGCGGATGCAGGATTTCCCCGAAAGGGTGCTGCTGCCGGGGATCGCCATCTCGCTGACCGTGCTTGGCGTGAACTATCTCGGCGACGGGTTGCGCGATGCGCTCGACCCCCGCATCAGGGGCAGATAGCCCCAAAAAAGGACCATGACACCGCCCCGGCCCCAGGCCGGGGCCGGTCTAACCTTTCGGCGCGCCATCAGCTGAAAGCCGTCCCGCTTTCCCGAAGATTTCCGGAAATCTGTTCCCATTGGCACCGCCATGTCCTCCGCCGCAGTGCTTGATCCCTGCCCCGGACCCCGCCAAATGGGAAATAATTCTGCTTTTGCGGCTCTTCGCGGATTTCCTGCCAGAACAGGCAGCCAAATCACCTTGAAAGCAAGACAGGATATCTGATGACCGGCGCGATACCGGCAGCTTGGGGAATTTTGGCGATGTTTGAATCATTCGGCTTCGAGAGCCTCACCGCGCCGCAGGCGGTTGTCTATTTTGCCCTGGCCATCGGGCTTGTCTTCGGCCTGCTGGCGCAGATCACCAAATTCTGCTTCCGCCGCTCCCTTGTCGGCGAGGACAGCCGCGCCGCCGCCGGTGTCTGGTTCACCGCGCTTGCCGTGGCGGTGCTGGGCACCCAGGGCGCGGTTGCCCTGGGCTGGATCAACTTTGCCGACCACCGTTTCATGGTGTCCGAAGTGCCCGTGCTTGCCATTGCGGTGGGCGGGCTGCTGTTCGGCGCGGGCATGGTGCTGACCCGTGGCTGCATCTCGCGGCTGACGGTACTGACCGGCACCGGCAACCTGCGGGCCGCCGTCGTCCTGCTCTGCTTTGCCGTGGTGGCGCATATGACCCTGAAGGGGGTGCTGGCCCCGGTCCGCGTCGCCCTGGGCCAGGTCACCTTGGACATGGGAGAAGCTGTCAGCCTTGCCGCCCTGCCCGGCGGTGCACTGCTGTGGGCGGGGCTGATCGCCGCCGCCGCACTGGCCATCGGCCTGCGGTCGGGCAACCGCCCGCTGCACCTGGTACTGGCCGTGCTGATCGGCCTGCTGGTGCCGCTGGCCTGGGTCGGCACCGGTTTCATCCTTTACGACGATTTCGACCCGATCGCGATGGAAAGCCTGTCCTTCACCTCCCCCTCTGCCGAAACCCTGTTCTGGAGCATCGCAAGCACCTCGATCCCGGCCGGATTTGGCGCAGGCCTGCTGGGCGGCGTTGTCGCCGGTGCCCTGCTGGCCAGCCTGATCTTTGGCGGCTTTGCCTGGCAAAGCTTCGAGACGCCGCGCCAGACCGGGCGCTATTTGCTGGGGGCGGTGCTGATGGGCATCGGGGGCGTGCTGGCGGGCGGCTGTACCCTTGGCGCGGGGCTCTCCGGTGTGCCGACACTCTCTGTCGCTGCCGTGCTGGCCATCGTGATGATCGGCATCGGCGCCAAGGCGACCCATGCCCTGCTCAGCGATGCGGCGGTCCGGCACGCCTGAACCGGGCGGCCCCCGCAATCAGTCCAGGTGTTTGCGCAGCCTGCTGATCAGCAACCACACCACCGCAACAACCGGCAGGGTCACAGCGGCGGTCAGCAGCCCCTTGCTGAGGCCCGTCGCCTCGGCCACCGGATACAGCAGGTATCCCGCCAGCGACACCGCGTAATAGCTGATCGCCACCACCGACAGCCCCTCGACCGTGCGCTGCAGGCGCAGCTGAAGGTCGGCGCGCCGGTCCATGCTGGCCAGGATCGCCTGGTTCTGCGCAGACCGTTCCACATCCACCCGCGTGCGCAGCAGCTCCGAGGCGCGGATGGACCGGGCCGACATGATGCCCAGCCGCCGCTCTGCCGATTGCACGGTACGCATTGCCGGTTCGTACCGGCGCATCATGAATTCGGCAAAACCCTGCTGCCCCATGAACCGTGCCTCGCGCAGCACCTCGATGCGTTGGTCCACAATCGCCTGATAGGCCCCCGTCGCCCCGAAGCGGAAGGCGGATTGCGCTGCCAGCGTTTCCAGCTCCACCGAAATGTCCAGGAGCGCATGCAGCGTGTCTTCTGCCCGCGCGGCCGGCCCGCGCATCTCTGCCATCATGTCGGTCAGCTTGGTATCCAGCCTGTTCAGCTGGGGGCCAACCTCGCGCACCATGGAAAAGCCCAGCATCGAGGCCGCCTTGTAAAGTTCGATCTCGCAAAGCCGCTGCACAATGCGCCCGATCCGGCCGCTGCCGGTGGCGGCGTCGGGAAAGACGGCGATCCGCAGATGGCCGGATGAATCGATGCGGAAATCGCTGGCCACCACCGCCGCCCCGTCCAGCACCGAAGCCACGGCAAGGCTTTCCGGCACGAACCAGTCGCGCAGATAGGCCGATATGGTCTCGTCCTCTTGTGGCCGCTCCATCACCCGAAACAGGGCCGAGGTAATCCGCCCGCCGGGCGCCTCATCAAGCCAGTAGTCGGGAAAGACATCGAATTGCGACGGGTCGAAGGGCCGCGCGCTCAGGTCATTGCGGATCACCATATAGGTGACCAACTCGGTGTGCTGTTCCCACTTCAGCCAGTATTTCCCCATCTCGCCGGAGTAATGGGTCGCATTGGGATCCGGGCGGGGCGCGCCATAGTGATCCAGCAGGGCCGCAAGATGTGCAAAATCCGCAGACCTGTCGCGCGAAGCCGCATCCAGGGGTTGCTTGATCGCCAGAAAGGCGACCGTCGCCGGGGCCTTGAGCGAGGGAAACGGCCGGGCGTGCAATTCGCCCGAGAGCGCGTAGCGTTGGGGATAGTCCTTGATCGGGGCCATGGCGGGTCCGTCCAGAAATTGCATTTCGACGAAACATAGGGGAATTTTTCGCTTTTAACAGAGAAAACTTATTTTATTCAACAGGTTGTCAGTACACCAATGTATACTGACCCGCCATCCGGGAACGGGAAATCACCGGGGTCCGCCCCGACACTTCAGCTCTTTGTCGCCTCGAAAACCTCCAGCGCCGCATTCAGCCCATTGATCGCCGCAGGCATCCCCGCATAGACCGACATCTGCCATATCGCCTCCACGATCTCGCGCCTGTCTGCCCCGGCGGCGAGGGTATGTTCGATGTTGACCTTCAGCTGCGGGCCGGTCCAGCCGCCCATCGACACCAGTGCGGCCACCGTGCACAATTGCCGGGTCCGGTTGTCCAGCCCGCCGCGTGTGTAATGCTGGCCATAGGCCCAGTCGATCAGGCTTTCGGCCATGCCGGGGGCAAGATGATCGTATTTGCCCGCCAAAGCCTCTTCCAGACCGGGGTTCATGCCGGCCACATGGGCCCGGCCGCGTTCCAAGGTTGCATCGGTCATGTCTGTGGTGTCTCCGTTTCAGCCTCAAGTGTTTCATAAAGCGCGACCTTGTGGTCCATCAGCGCCATGGTCTGCTGCATCAGCTGCAGTTTCTCCCGGATCACCTCGCGGTGCGCCTGCAGCATCTCGCGGCGGGCGCGCAGGGTGCTGTCGCCCTGCTGGTGCAGCTTGGCATAACGGATGCGGTCGGCCTGCTTCATGCCGGTGGCATTGAGCTGTTCGAGAAAACCGACCCAGCCCAAGACGTCCTTGCCGTAGACCCGCCTGCCCGCGTCGTTGCGCATCGGCGGTGCGATCAGGCCGATCTTTTCGTAGAACCGCAGCGTGTCGATGCTGAGCCCGGTGCGGTCGGATACTTCGCCGATCATCATGTCCTTGCTCCTATTTCCAGGTCACGAATCGACTTTACAAGCTGGAGTGCGCTCCAGCTCAAGCGGTTTTTCCGCGGAGCTGTTCCGTTTCCCGCTCCGGCCCGGTGTTTTCGAAAAACCTGGTCGTTATCTCCACAGAAAACGGATCAAGGCAATGACGCCAAGCGTCAAAATCACCCTGATCGATTGAGCTACGTGCCGCCTGCCGATCCGGAGTTTTCAAAAACTCCGAGCCGTTTTCTTCGAAGAAAACGCGCCCCGGCAGCAGCAGCAACACTACCCCATCATCTTGAGCGAAGTACCATACGTCTGAACCGGAGTTTTCAAAAACTCCGGACCGTTTTCTTCGAAGAAAACGTACCCCCCAACAAAAAAACACCCCGCTCTCTCGAACGGGGTGTCTTCAACAGGCGCCGGAGGTTACAAAACCTCCGGACCGATTTTTTCGAAAAAATCGCCTAGTCGATCAGCGGCAGCAGCTTGTCCAGGCTGGCCTTTGCATCGCCATAGAACATCCGCGTGTTTTCCTTGAAGAACAGCGGGTTCTCGATCCCGGAATAGCCCGTACCCTGCCCCCGCTTGGAGACAAAGACCGTCTTGGCCTTCCAGCATTCCAGCACCGGCATGCCGGCAATCGGGCTGTTGGGATCGTCCTGAGCGGCAGGGTTCACGATGTCGTTGGACCCGATCACGATGGCCACATCCGTATCCGGGAAGTCCTCGTTGATCTCGTCCATCTCCATCACGATGTCATAGGGCACCTTGGCCTCTGCCAGCAGCACGTTCATATGCCCCGGCAGACGCCCCGCAACGGGGTGAATGGCGAAACGCACGTTCTTGCCCTGGGCGCGCAGCTTCTTGACCAGCTCGCTGACCGCCTGCTGGGCCTGTGCCACCGCCATCCCATAGCCCGGAATGATGATGACGCTGTCCGCCTCGTTCAGCGCTGCGGCAACGCCGTCGGCCTCGATGGCGATCTGTTCGCCCTCGACCGCCATCTGCTCGCCCGCCGGGCCGCCAAAGCCGCCCAGGATCACGCTGACAAAACTGCGGTTCATCGCCTTGCACATGATGTAGGACAGGATCGCACCCGAAGATCCGACCAGCGCGCCGACCACGATCAGCAGGTCATTGCCAAGGCTGAAGCCGATCGCCGCCGCCGCCCAGCCGGAATAGCTGTTCAGCATCGACACCACCACGGGCATGTCGGCGCCGCCGATGCCCATGATCAGGTGATAGCCGATGAACAGCGCGCAGAGCGTCATGACAAACAGCGGCAGGAAGCCACCGGTGCTGAAGTACCAGATCAGGCAGATCAGCGAGAGACCGGCCGCACCGGCGTTCAGGACATGCCCGCCCGGCAGTTTCGCTGCCGATGAATTCACCCGCCCCGCCAGTTTGCCATAGGCAATGACGGACCCGGTAAAGGTGACCGCCCCGATGAAGATGCCCAGGAACAGCTCGACCCGGAGGATATTGATCTCCACGGCCGTTTTCTTGGCGATCAGCGCGGCAAAGGTGCCGAACTGCGCGGCATCATAATTGGGGTTCAGCAGCGTTTCATGCACATTGGCGATCTCGAAATGGGCGTTGAAGCCGACGAAAACCGCCGCCAGACCCACCAGGCTGTGCATCGCCGCGACCAGTTCGGGCATCTGCGTCATCTGCACCCGCGTCGCCAGCTGATAGCCGATGGCCCCGCCTGCAATCACCAGGATCACCGACAGGATCCACAGCCCCGAACCGGGCCCGATCAGCGTGGCCAGCACCGCCAGCCCCATGCCGACAATGCCGTACCAGACCGCACGTTTCGCACTCTCCTGGCCCGAAAGCCCCCCGAGCGAGAGGATGAACAGGACAGCCGCGACAACATAGGCCGCTGTTGTAAAACCAAATTCCATTGCTCTGGCTCCTTTAAGATTTCTGGAACATGGCGAGCATGCGCCGTGTCACGAGGAAGCCACCAAAGATGTTGATGCCACACATGAAGACCGACAGCGCCGCGAGGATCACCACGATGGCCGAGCTTGACCCAAGCTGCATCAGCGCGCCGAGGATGATGATCGACGAGATCGCATTGGTCACGGCCATCAGCGGCGTGTGCAGGCTGTGCGCCACGCCCCAGATCACCTGGAAACCGACAAAGACCGCCAGCACGAAGACGATGAAGTGCTGCATGAAGCTGGCAGGCGCCACCAGGCCGACCGCCAGCAGCAGCGCACCGCCGATGGCCAGCAGGGTCACCTGATTGCGGGTCTGCGCCTTGAAGGCCGCAACTTCCTGCGCCGCCTTCTCCTCGCGGGTCAGCTCCTTCGGTTTTTCCTTTTTCGGCGCCGCCGCAATCGCCGCCACCTTGGGCGGTGGCGGTGGGAAGGTCACGGCCTTGGCATGGGCAATCGTGGCGCCCCTTATCACGTCATCTTCCATGTTGTGATTGATCACGCCGTCTTTTTCCGGCGTCAGGTCGGTCATCAGATGGCGGATGTTGGTCGCATAAAGCGTCGAGGCCTGGGTCGCCATCCGGCTGGGGAAGTCGGTGTAGCCGATGATGGTGACGCCATTGTCGGTGACGATCTTCTGGTCCGGCACGGTCAGCTTGCAGTTACCGCCCTTTTCCGCCGCAAGGTCCACGATCACCGATCCCGGTTTCATGGATTTGACCATGTCCTCGGTCCACAGTTCCGGCGCTTCGCGGTTGGGGATCAGCGCGGTGGTGATCACGATGTCCACATCGGGGGCCAGTTCGCGGAACTTGGCCAGCTGCGCCTCGCGGAATTCCGGAGAGGAAACAGAGGCATAGCCGCCCGAAGCGGATCCATCCTGTTGCTCTTCCTCGAAATCGAGATAGACGAATTCGGCGCCCATGCTCTCGACCTGTTCGGCCACTTCGGGGCGCACGTCAAAGGCATAGGTGATCGCACCCAGCGAGGTGGAGGTGCCGATCGCGGCAAGACCGGCCACACCGGCGCCGACGACCAGAACCTTGGCGGGGGGAACCTTGCCCGCCGCCGTGATCTGACCGGTAAAGAAACGGCCAAAGTTGTTGCCCGCCTCGATCACCGCGCGGTAGCCCGCGATATTGGCCATCGAGGACAGCGCATCCATCTTCTGCGCGCGGCTGATGCGCGGAATCATCTCCATCGCGACGACGGTGGCACCCTTCTCTGCGGCCTGGTTCATCCTGGCTTCATCGGCCACCGGGCTGAAGAAGGAGATCAGCGTCTGCCCGTCCCGCAGTCTTTTCATTTCTGCGTCTGACGGCACCCGCACCTTGGCGACCACATCAGCGGCCTTCCACAGGGCGGCGGCGGTCTTGACCACCTCGACCCCGGCCTCCTTGTAGGCGGCATCGGCAAATCCTGCGGCCAGGCCTGCACCGGTTTCGATCACGCAGTCATGACCCAGCTTTTGCAGCTGCAAAGCGGATTCAGGCGTCATCGCAACGCGGTTTTCTCCTTCAAATATTTCCTTCGGCGTACCGATCTTCACACTTCTTCCCCCATTCTGGACACCAGACACACGAACGTTGAGCCCGCACTGCCTGCACTTACCGTGCGCCCCCTTGATCTACAAGCAAAACACCATGTGACAGGTGATTTTGAGACCGGGACGAGCCGCCGGAAGGCCTGTTTTTCAGGCCTTGGCGCGGATTCGAATTTGAAACTTTATTTCACACAGATGAATCGAAACGCAACAATGAAACTCCATGCCGCGGCAGAAATTTCCGCAGCGCAGCGTAGGGGCCTCCCCGCCGCATAAAGCCGCGCGCCGGAAACCGCAGGCCTCCTGCCCGCCCGGCGGGTTCTGTCCCGGCCTCCGGCTTAACCCCGCCTTAACCAAAATGCGCCTAGCCTGCCGCATGCCCGCTTGTCTTCACAGACGCCGCCCCGGTGGCACATATTTCTTCACAATCCGTCTGGCGGACCGCAACGATGATGCTCTGGTCCGCCGCATCGCCGACCTGCGCCGCGCCATGCGCCACACGCTGAAACACCACGCTTTCCGGATCGACGCAATTACCGTGCTGCCATCGGTCATCCACACGATCTGGACCCTGCCTGCGGACAGCGCCGGTTACCCCAACCGCATCGGGATGTTGAAAGCGCGCTTTTCCCGGGCCCTGCCGATGCCGCCGCATCGCACGCCCGCGCAGATCGCGCGCGGGGAAAAAGGGATCTGGCAACGCCGTTTCTGGGAACACGAAATCCGCGACAGCGCCGATTTCAACCGGCACCGGGATCTGATCTATCTTGCCCCGGTGCAGGCAGGCCTTGCCGCGCAGCCGCAGGACTGGCCCCATTGCTCATTGCACCGCGACCTCAGACGCGGCATGACCGCATTCGCGCAGATCGGTCAGGCAGCCGCGCGGATCCAGTTCCCGCCACCCGAACAGGAACCGCTCATTCTTGTGCAATAGTGCCGGTTGTCAGGTGAGACCGGCGTCACGTCACCGCGCTGACCCGGGCCAATCGAGCGGAGCGCAAAACGGATATTCGCGCAGATCGCAGCGCGGGTCCGGAAGGTGCCCAATATGACATGAGGCGCAAGCCGGGCCTGCGCCTGCGGCTTGTTCCGGGCTTTGGGCTCCTCTGAGCGACGGCAGCAATGCCCGCTCACCTGACCTCGATGCGGATCGCATCAAAGCGACGCGGCATGCGCCACATCGCTCAGACCGCCTTCAGCGCCGGTGCCACTTCACCCGCAGCCCAGCTGCGCGCCGCATCGCCGAAGGCCTGGAACAATTTGCGCGACACCGGGTCCTCACCGGCGTTCCATTCCGGGTGCCACTGGACCGACAGGGTAAACCCGCAGGCCCCCTTGACATAGATCGCCTCGGGCGTGCCGTCATCGGCGAAACCGTCCATCATGATCCGGGCCCCGGGGATCTTGATCCCCTGCCCGTGCAGCGTGTTGGTGCGCACCTTCTGCGACCCGATCAGGTTGTGAAAGACACCACCCTCGGAAAAAGTCACGTCATGGCGAAGCTCGAACTTTTCCTCAATGGTGCCATCGGGCGGCATCCGGTGGTTCATCCGGCCCGGCAGATCGCGGATTTCGGGGTAAAGCGTGCCCCCCATTGCCACGTTCACTTCCTGAAACCCCCGGCAAACGCCGAAAAACGGCAGCCCGCGCTCCACGCAGGCCCGGATCAGCGGCAGGACAATCGCGTCCCGCGCGCGGTCGAAGGCGCCATGCGCCTCGGTTGCCGCCTCGCCATATTCCTCGGGGTGAACATTGGGCCGCCCGCCGGTGAACAGAAAGCCGTCACAGACCTCCATCAACTCGCTGACCGACAGATGCCTGGGATCGGCGGGAATGATGAAAGGCACGCAGTCGGAAACGCCAGACACCGCCTCGGTGTTCATCTGTCCGCCTGCATGCACCTCGTACTGGTCATTGATCAGGTGCGAATTTCCGATAATGCCAACGACAGGACGCGCCATGGGTCACCTTCTATTGCTGCAATTGCATAAACATAGGCCAAGCCCGTCGCCCGCTCAAGCACCGCGTCAGATTTCGCCCTGCAATCGGGCGGCGGCAATGCCCGCCATCGCGCATTCTGCATCTTTTTCAGACGTATCGCCGGTCACGCCGACCGCGCCGATCACCGCCCCCTTGCGGTCGCGCAGCAGCACGCCGCCCGGCACCGGAATCACCTGACCGCCGTAAACCCCGTTCACCGCCGCCATGAAATAGGCCTGATCCTCCGCGCGTTTCATCTGCGCCGTCCCCGCCATGCCCAGCATCACCGCGCCATAGGCCTTGCCATGGGCAATGGCAAAGCGCCCCGCTGCCGCCCCGTCCTCGCGTTCAAAGGCCTGCACATGGCCGCCTGCATCCAGCACCACGACAGAGAGCGGTTTCAGCCCCATTTCGCGGCCCTTCTCCAGCGCCTTGCGTATGATCGTGCGTGCTTTTCTCAATGAAATAGCCACCTGCTTCTCCTCTTTTTGGCAAAAAATATTCCCGGGGTGTGGGGCAGCGCCCCACGCAGCTTTCAACCCGCGCTCAGCCCGCCGCCTTCAGCTCCAGCCGCCGCGCATGCAGCACCGGCTCGGTATAGCCCGAAGGTTGTTCGCGCCCCTTCAGCACCAGATCGCAGGCGGCCTGAAAGGCAATGCCGTCATAACCGGGCGCCATCGGGCGATAGGCCGGATCACCGGCATTCTGACCATCCACCACCCTGGCCATCTTCTTGAGCCCTTCCATGACCTGATCCGCGTCGATCACCCCGTGATGCAGCCAGTTCGCCAGCGCCTGGGCGGAAATGCGGCAGGTGGCGCGGTCTTCCATCAGGCCGACATCGTTGATGTCGGGCACCTTGGAACAGCCAACCCCCTGATCGACCCAGCGCACCACATAGCCCAGAATGCCCTGGGCATTGTTCTCGATCTCGCGGGTGATTTCGGCCGCGCTCAGGTTGCGCCCCGCCAGCACCGGGATCTCCAGCAGATCGGCCAGCGTGCCGCGCGGCCCGCCTGCCCGGATCTCGTCCTGCCGCGTCCTCACATCGACCTGGTGATAATGCATCGCATGCAGGGTGGCCGCCGTCGGCGAGGGCACCCAGGCGCAGGAGGCCCCGGCCATCGGGTGACCCACCTTTGCCGCGATCATATCGGCCATCATGTCCGGCATCGCCCACATGCCCTTGCCGATCTGCGCCCGCCCCTGCAACCCGCAGGCCAGGCCGATATCCACATTGCGGTCCTCATAGGTGCCGATCCAGGTGGCGTTCTTCATGTCGCCCTTGGGCACCATCGGCCCGGCCTCCATCGAGGTATGGATCTCGTCGCCGGTGCGGTCCAGGAAACCGGTGTTGATGAACGCCACCCGATGTTTCGCCGCGCGGATACATTCCCTGAGGTTGGCACTGGTGCGGCGTTCCTCGTCCATGATGCCCAGTTTCACGGTATAGGCCGGCAGGCCAAGCAGGCCTTCCACCAGGGTGAAAATCTCGTCGGTAAAGGCAACTTCGGCAGGCCCGTGCATCTTTGGCTTGACCACATAGACCGACCCCTGCACCGAATTCCCGCCCGCGCGGTTCAGGTCGTGCATTGCGATCAGCGTGGTGATCATGGCATCCATCAGCCCCTCACCCACTTCGCGGCCCGCGCGGTCCAGCACCGCCGGATTGGTCATCAGGTGGCCCACATTGCGCACCAGCATTAGCGCGCGGCCTTTCAGCGTCACCTCCCCGCCATCCGGCGCGGTATAGCTCCGGTCCGGGTGCATTACCCGTGTCATCGGCTTGCCGTTCTTCTCGAAAGTCTCTGACAGATCGCCCTTCATCAGCCCCAGCCAGTTGCGATAGGCCACCACCTTGTCCTCGGCATCCACCGCGGCCACGCTGTCCTCGCAATCCATGATGGTGGAAACCGCGCTTTCCAGCAGGACATCAGCCACATGGGCCGGGTCGGTCTTGCCGATAAGATGGTCCGCATCGACCGTGATTTCCACATGCAGCCCGTTGTTGCGCAGCAGGATCGCCGAGGGTGCCGCCGCATCCCCGCGATAGCCCGCAAATTGCGCAGGATCGGCAAGTGCCGGCACCAATGCGCCATCTTCCACGGCATAGTCGGTCACATCGGCATGCGAACCGCTTGCAAGCGGTGCCGCCAGATCCAGAAACGCCTTGGCCCGCGCCACCACCTGCGCACCGCGCGCCGCGTCATAGCCACCCGCCGGGGGCAGATCGCCCAGCGCGTCGGTGCCATAGAAGGCATCATAAAGACTGCCCCAACGCGCATTGCAGGCATTCAGCGCAAACCGCGCATTTGTGATCGGCACCACCAGTTGCGGGCCCGGCACCGTTGCGATCTCGGGGTCCACATTGGCGGTTTCGATGGTGAAATCAGGGCCTTCGGGCACCAGATAGCCGATATCCGTCAGAAAGCTGCGGTAGCTTTCGGCGTCATGTTGCCTGCCCCGGTGGGCGATGTGCCAATCGTCAATCTGCTGCTGCAACGTCTCGCGCTCGGCCAGAAGGGCGCGGTTCCTGTCGCCCATCTCGTGCACCAGCTGCGAAAACCCCTGCCAGAAGGCATCCGGCGTCACGCCACTGCCCGGCAGGGCTTCATCCTCGATGAAAGCGACAAGGGCGGAATCCACCTGCAAATCGTGTTTGTTGATCCTGTCTGACATTGCTTGCGCTCCCTTCGCCCGGAAATTTCCAAAGGTGTACGGCGATTGGTTCCGAGCGACAAGTTTCTTGGTAAAGTAATCTTACCAAAATTCGCGCAATCCTTGCGACACTGGCCCCTGCCCCCTGAGATGGAAGGCAAAATGGCGGCACCGGATACGGGTGCCGCCACACTGATCCTTTCGGGCGCGGTCCTAGTCGGAGCCGCCTGCCACCGGGGCCACGGCGTCATCGGCGCTGTTCACCGTGCTGCCCGTTTCGATGGCGGGCACCTGATCATCGCCGCCGCCCATCACGGCCAGGAAAAAGACGATCAGGACCATCAGCACACCAAAGACCATGGCCCCCTTGATCCCCAGCAATGCGGGCTTGTGACGTTGTTCCTGCTTGTCGATGTTTGTGTCGGGTGCAGACATGATGTTTGTGTCGGGTGCAGACATTACGCTGTCCTCCTTGTTGTTTGGCTTTCGTTCCATTCGCCCCGTTGCAGGGCAGGTCTCATGGTCATAACGTGCAGCCCAACCGAACCGTTCCGGCAAAAAGAGGTATTTCCATGCGCGACGCGGCCCCCAAGACGATCTATCTGTCCGACTACACGCCTTTTGGTTTTGTGGTCGACAGTGTTGCGCTGGACTTTGATCTTGATCCGCACAAGACCCGCGTCAAAAGCAGGATCGCCTTCCGCCCCGACCCCGATGCGACCGACAGGCGGTTCTTTCTGCACGGCGAAAACCTGTCGCTGATCTCTGCCCGCATCGACGGCAGGGATGTCACCCCCACCTTGTCAGAGGACGGGCTGACCTGCGATACCCCCGACGGCCCGTTCCTGTGGGAATCGGAGGTCGAGATCGACCCCGCGAACAACACAGCGCTGGAGGGGCTTTACATGTCGAACGGCATGTATTGCACCCAATGCGAGGCTGAGGGTTTTCGCAAGATCACCTATTATCCCGACCGCCCGGATGTGATGAGCGTCTTTACCGTCACCATCAACGGCCCCCACCCGGTGCTGCTGAGCAATGGCAACCCGGTCAGCGCCGCGCAGCACAGCGCCGAATGGCACGATCCCTGGCCCAAGCCCGCGTATCTTTTTGCCCTGGTTGCCGGTGATCTCGTGGCGCATTCCGATCACTTCACCACCATGACCGGCCGCGAGGTGGACCTGAACCTTTACGTCCGCCCCGGCGACGAGGGCAAATGCGCCTTCGGGATGCAGGCGTTGAAGGCCTCGATGAAATGGGACGAAGAGGTCTATGGCCGCGCGTACGACCTTGATCTGTTCAACATCGTCGCGGTGGATGATTTCAACATGGGCGCGATGGAAAACAAGGGGCTGAACATCTTCAACTCCTCCGCCGTGCTGGCCAGCCCCGAAACCTCAACCGACATGAATTTCGAGCGGATCGAGGCGATCATCGCCCATGAATATTTCCACAACTGGACCGGCAACCGGATCACCTGCCGCGACTGGTTCCAGCTGTGCCTCAAGGAGGGGCTGACGGTGTTCCGCGACAGTCAGTTCACCTCTGACATGCGCTCCGCCCCGGTGAAACGCATCCACGATGTCATCGACCTGCGCGCGCGCCAGTTCCCCGAGGATCAGGGCCCGCTTGCCCATCCGGTGCGGCCCGAAAGCTTTCAGGAAATCAACAACTTCTACACCGCCACCGTCTATGAAAAAGGCGCCGAGGTCATCCGCATGCTCAAAACCCTGGTCGGTGATGAGGCCTATGCCAGGGCGCTGGACCTCTATTTTGAACGCCATGACGGTCAGGCCTGCACGATAGAGGATTGGCTGAAGGTCTTCGAGGATACCACCGGCCGGAACCTCGCGCAGTTCAAGCGCTGGTATTCTCAGGCCGGCACCCCGCGCCTGACGGTCACCGAAGACTGGGACGGCAGCACCTTCACGCTGACCTTCCGGCAGGATACCAAGCCCAGCGCGGCCTCCCCCGATCCGAAACCGCAGGTCATCCCCATCGCCACCGGGCTTATCGGCCCGGACGGGAGCGAAGTGGGCGAAACCCGCATCCTTGAAATGTCCGAAGCCACGCAGAGCTTCAGCTTCGACGGGCTGGCGGCGCGCCCGGTCCCCTCGATCCTGCGCGGCTTTTCCGCGCCGGTGATGCTGGAGCATGATCTCAGCGATGCCGACCGCGCCCATCTGCTGAGCCATGACACGGATCCCTTCAACCGCTGGGAAGCCGCGCGGATGCTGGCCCGCAAGGCGCTGATGCCGATGATCCACGACGGGGCTGATGCCGACCCCGCCTATCTGGCGGCCATCACCACGGTGCTCAGCGACACGTCGCTCGACCCCGCCTATCGCGCGCTGATGCTGGGCCTGCCCACGCAATCCGAACTGGCCGCGCTGATCCACGGCGAGGGCGGCACCCCGATGCCCGAAAACATCCATACCGGTGTCGAGCGGATGCGCGATGCCATGGCCGATGCCCTGGGCGATGCCGCACAGCATATCCACGCCGCCAACCTTGTCACGGCCCCCTATGATCCCGGTGCCGAACAGGCCGGCAAACGCAGCCTTGCCAATGCCATGCTTTCCCTGTTTACCCGCCGCGACGGGGGCCGGGCCGCACAGGCGCAATATGATGCGGCTGACAATATGACCAACCAGCTGGCAGCCCTGGCCGCCCTGCTGCACATCGGCAGGGGGGAAAAGGCGCTTGCCGCCTTTGAGGCGCAGTGGAAGGACGACCGTCTGGTGATGGACAAATGGTTCGGCCTGCAGGTGCAGCAGGCAGAGCCCCAGGATGCCGCCGATGTCGCGGAGAACCTGACCCGCCACCCCGATTTCAACTGGCAGAACCCGAACCGCTTCCGCGCGGTTTTTGGCGCGCTGGCCATGCATCATGCCGGATTCCACCACGCCTCGGGCAAGGCCTATCGGCTGCTGGCCGACTGGCTGATCCGGCTGGACCCGAAGAACCCGCAGACCACCGCGCGCATGTGCTCCGCCTTTCAGACCTGGAAACGTTATGACACGGACCGGCAAAGCCTCATCGCCGCCGAGCTGGACCGGATGCTGGCCACGCCAGACCTCAGCCGCGACACGACCGAGATGCTGACCCGCATCCGGGGCGCGACATGACCCGGCCGGTCTGCCTGATCACCGGGGCCTCCACCGGGATCGGCGCGGCCTGCGCGCGGCTGGCGGCAACGCGGGGCTATGACCTGGTGCTGAATTACCGGTCTGACCATGACAGCGCCCATATGGTTGCCAGCGATGTGGCAAAGTCAGGCGCGCATGCCCTGCTCTGCCCCGCCGATGTGGCCGACCCCGACGCCATCGAAGACATGTTCGCCCAGATCGACGCCGAGTTCGGCCAGCTTGACGCGCTGATCAACAATGCAGGCATCGTCGACCACCCCTCGCCAGTGACCGCCCTGACCCATGACCGCCTGCGGCGGATGTTCGACATCAACGTGATCGGCGCGATCCTGATCGCGGGCGCTGCTGTCAGGCGGATGCAGGCGCAGGGCGACGGCGGCGCCATCGTCAATATCTCTTCGGCGGCGGCCCGGCTGGGCTCTGCCCACGAATTCGTGGATTATGCCGCCTCCAAGGCCGCGATCGACACCTTTACCAAGGGCCTGTCGGATGAGGTCGCAGCCGAGGGCATCCGCGTCATGTCGCTGCGCCCCGGGTTGATCGAAACCGGCATTCACGCCAAGGGCGGCAGCCCCGACCGGGCCACGCGCCTGTCGGGCAATGTGCCCATGCGCCGGGCGGGCACGGCAGAGGAAGTCGCTCAGGCCGCCCTGTGGCTGCTGTCGGACGAGGCAAGCTATGTCACCGGCTCCACCCTTGATGTGTCGGGCGGCAGATAGGCCCCGTGACCGATGTCCTGACCGACCCCGTCTTCAGCTACCGCCGCGCGGGCCGCAGCTTGCGCGGCATGGCAATCCTGGCCCTGGTCTGGGCCGCGCTGCTCTGCCTGCTCATCGTCTTTGAGGCCGCACCGATGGTGGTGGCGATCCTTGCTGTCTTCACCCTGCCGGCACTCTGGGACCTGATCCGCAACCCGCTGGCGGGCATCGAGTTGAACGCGACCCATCTGCGCTGGTTCACCGGCCCGCGTGACGCGCTGATTGCCCTGGCCGAAGTTGACCACATCCGGCTGGACACACGGCTCGACTTTTCCGTGCGCGCCAGCATCGTCCTGCCGAATGGCCGCAAGATCAGGATGCCCTTTGAAGCCACCCCGCCCCATCAGGCGTTCGAAGAGGCGCTGACCGCACAGGGTGTCACCGTGAAACGGTTCCACTTCCAGCTTTTGCAATAAATTCCGACCGGCGGCTCAGGGGCGTGCGCGGGGCCGGGTCACGTTGATCGGCTTGCAATAGGCCTGCTGCCGCAGCCAGCCCGCCATCTCGCGCCGCTTGGCGGCAGAGCGCATCGGCCCCCAGTCCGCACCGACACCCCTGGTGCCGCGCGGGCCGGATATCACCCCGTCACGCGGCACAGTATGGGCCATGATGCGCACGGCACAGCTGAGATTTGCCGCACCGCTTTTCAGCGCCGCGCCATCCCCTGCATTGCATTTGTACCCCCGTGCGGTGCCCGGCAGGATCTGCAACAGCCCGTACCAGCGCCCGCCACCGCCCACAGCCCAGGGCTTGTAGGTGCTTTCATGCTTGGCCAGGGCAGACAGAAACCCCACCCAGAAGGCCCGCCGCCTGCGGTCGTCCGCCCGGGGATAGGCCGGGCACCAGGTTTCGATGTCGCCCGGCACCATGTCCACCAGCGGCTTGCCATGTGCCTTGAGTGCGGCAAGCGCCGTTCGGGTCCACAGCGCATTGCCCGCCATATGCTGCCAGCGGGTGCGTGGCAGGTTCGGCGCGCGTGCTTTCGGGCGGATGAGCGGCGGACCCGGCACAACCAGAACCGGCACATCGGGAAGCGCAGCCTCTTCCGGCAGCTCAAGCGGCGCGGCCTGCGCCCGGGCCGGTAGCTGCGGGACAGCAGATGCCTCCACAGGTTCAAGCGGCATGCCATCAACCTGTGATTGTTCGACGGGAATCGCGCGCGGCTGGGTCCGGAGCGGCGAACGCGCCTCGGCCCAGAGCGGCTCTGACATCATGACAAGCCCGATGGTCAACCCGATAAATTTCATGACGCGCACTATGTGCCGCCGCTTTCAGGCTGGCAAGCACGCTGCCGCCAGGCGGCGGTAAAACGCAACAATGACCGCGTTTCGGCCTGATCGGTGTGAGGCCCGGAACAATCGTTAAAGTTTGAGACGCTGATGTGGAAAATACACCCTATGGCTGAACTAATTCCCTGATATCTTCGCACCCCAGCCATGTTTCAGCCCGATTGCAAAGGCAAGCTCACTGCAATCGAGAAATCTGCCGGACACACCCAGAATGAAAACGCTGCGCTCCCTTCTGAACAAACACATCCGCCCGCTGGAAAACCGGCTGCGTCAGCGCCCGGAGCCGGAGCCGGTATTACCGCTGCGAACCACCATTCTGCGCCGCCGCCCGCGCGCTGCCGCCGGCACACCCGCCGCCATGCTGAGCATCTCCTGCCCCGATCCCACGGCAGAGGAAAAGATTCGCGACCATTACCTCAACATCGGCCAGCGCATGGTCCGGCAGGAGGACTGGGACGCACTTTCGGAACTGATCTATCAATCCGACGAGAAACGCGAGCTGACACCGGGCTTCATGCCGGTGGCTGAACTGCTGGCCTATGGCGCGCGCGCCGATGTGATCATGGCGGCAGAACATGCGCTGCTCGACGGGAAACCGGCCAAGGGTGCGCCGCTGCTGGCCGGAATCGAGGCGCTGGAACATGTACTGGCCGAACGCCCCCGCGACCATATCGTCGGCGCGATTGTCGCCCAGGCGCATATGGACATCGGCTGGGCCTGGCGTGGCACCGGCTGGGATGCGGAAATTCCCGAACGCAACCGCGCCGCCTTTGCCGCGCATTTTGACCGGGCCCGGGATATCGTGGCCGCCTACCCGGGCAAGGATTACGACTCGCCCCTGCTGGCGGCAACAAGCTGCGCCCTGCTGGCCAATGCCTCGCAGAACGAACACCGCATTGCCAACCACTATGAAGCGCTGATCGACCTGAACCCGGCCAACCCCCGATCCATGCGGGCACTCGGAAACCACATGCTGCCGCGCTGGTTCGGCTCCTACTCCGGGCTGGAACTGGAAGCGCGCCGCACGGCGTCACGTACCGAAAAAATCTGGGGTGCGGGTGGCTATACCTGGGTCCAGTTCGATGCCATCGCCTGCGATGACCAGGCCTGCGCCAACCTCGATGTGGGTTTCTTCATCGAAGGGCTGCACGACATCCTCAAGCGCCGCCCCAATGCCTATACCGCCAACCTGCTGGCCGCCTATTGCGCCAATTCCGTGGGTCAGGCCTTTTCGGGCAACGATCATGCCGACCAGAACCGCATCCAGATCGCGGAATGCGCCCATGACATCGTGCGCGATCACCTGACAGAACTGCACCCGATGATCTGGGCCCATGCGGCACAGGGTTTCGACAACAACCTGCGGGTCCGCTCGCCCGCCCGCTTTGCCGCCTCTGGCCGGGAAGACGCGATGCGCATCATCACCTCCCTGTTCAGCCGCGAGATCGCCCAGGGCCACCGCATCGTCTTTACCGACACCGGTCCGCAGACCACCCCCGCCTGACACAGCCCGCAGCAGGCCCTTGCGACACATCGCGCGCTATCCTATGACCCGGATAACCCGTTTATCCCAGACCAAGGTGCGCCATGCTTGACCTGACCTATGAAACCCCGAAACCCAAACGCATCGCGGGGGCCAAGGAGGATTGGGAACTGGTCATCGGGATGGAAGTGCACGCCCAGGTCTCCTCCAACGCCAAACTGTTCTCGGGCGCCTCCACCCTCTTCGGGTCTGAACCCAACAGCAACGTCGCCTTCGTGGATGCCGCCATGCCCGGCATGCTGCCCGTGATCAACGAATATTGCATCGAACAGGCGGTCCGCACCGGGCTGGGCCTGAAGGCGCAGATCAACCTGAAATCGGCCTTCGACCGCAAGAACTATTTCTACCCCGACCAGCCCGCCGGCTACCAGATCAGCCAGCTTTACGAACCCATCGTCGGCGAAGGCGAAGTGCTGGTGGAAATGGGCGACGGCACCGCGCGGCTGGTCCGCGTCGAACGCATCCACATGGAACAGGACGCGGGCAAATCCATCCACGACATGGACCCCGACAGCTCCTTTGTCGACCTGAACCGCGCCGGCGTCTGCCTGATGGAGATCGTCTCCCGCCCCGACATCCGCGGCCCGGAAGAGGCCGCCGCCTATATCCTGAAACTGCGCCAGATCATGCGCTACCTCGGCACCTGTGACGGCGACATGCAGAACGGCAACCTGCGCGCCGACGTCAACGTCTCGATCTGCCGGCCGGGCGATTACGAACGCTACCGCGAGACCGGCGATTTTGGCCATCTCGGCACAAGGTGCGAGATCAAGAACATGAACTCCACCCGCTTCATCCAGCAGGCGATCGAGGTCGAGGCGCGGCGCCAGATTGCCATTCTCGAAGCGGGCGGCACCGTCGATCAGGAAACCCGCGGCTTCGATCCGGTCAAGGGCGAGACCCGCACCCAGCGTTCCAAGGAAGAAGCGCATGACTACCGCTACTTCCCCGACCCCGACCTGCTGCCGCTGGAAATCGAACAAGGCTGGGTCGATGACATCGCCGCCCGCCTGCCCGAACTGCCCGACGCCAAGAAGGCCCGGTTTATCAATGACTTCGGCCTCAGCGATTATGACGCCTCCGTGCTGACCGCCGATCTCGATTCGGCGGGCTATTTCGAGGCAACGGCACAGGGCCGCGACGGCAAGATGGCCGCGAACTGGGTCATCAACGAACTCTTCGGACGGCTCAAGAAAGACGACAGCGACATCACCGACAGCCCGGTCAGCCCCGGCCAGCTTGGTGCCATCGTCGATCTCATCGCCTCTGATGCCATCAGCGGCAAGATCGCCAAGGACGTCTTCGAAATCTGCTACACCACCGGCCGCGACCCCGCCGAGATTGTCGAGACTGAAGGCATGAAACAGGTCACCGACACCGGCGCCATCGAGGCCGCGGTGGACGAGATCATCGCCGCCAACCCCGACCAGGTCGCCAAGGCGCGCGAGAACCCCAAACTGGCAGGCTGGTTCGTGGGCCAGGTGATGAAGGCGACCGGCGGCAAGGCAAACCCCAAGGCGGTCAACCAGATCGTGGCGGCCAAGCTCGGCGCATGAGCGCCCGCCGGGCTGCTGCACCCGGCGCGCAGCAGGCGATCCGCAGGATGCCGCTTTGCGCCCCTTTGCAATTGGAGCGACCACTTTGACCAGGAACAACAAGGCCCCTTTCCGATCCAGCTTGATGACCGTCAAACCGGAATGGATCGACTTCAACGGCCATCTCAACATGGCCTATTACTCCGTGCTGTTCGACCAGGCGGTGGATGAGGTCTATGGCCAGCTGGGCTTTGGTCCTGACTATCAAAAGTCCGGCTGCACCACCTATGTGGCGGAATTCCACATCTGTTACCTGCGAGAATTGCATGAGGGCGACCGGGTGAACGCCGCATTCCATCTGATTGATTTCGATGAGAAACGCTTTCATTCCTATCAGGAGTTGTACCACGAGGACGGCTGGCTTGCCGCCACGGCCGAGGGGCTGACCCTGCATGTGGATCAATCCGGCCCGCGCGTCGCACCGATGCCGCAGAACATCCAGGACGCGCTGGAGGCCTTCAAGACCCGCCAAGGCGCGCTGCCCCCCGAAGCCCGCGTGGGCCGACGTATCGGGCTGAAGCGGTAGGCTGCGGTTTGGTCCTGCCTTGTAGCACGTCGTTGCCGTTCCAGTGGGTCCCCTGCACCGCCACCCGCCTGCGCGAAGCCATTCTTGCGGACATCGCCGCCCTGCCACCTGGATTGTCAGACGTCAGACGAAATTGACTTTTACGTCACAAACTGACCCAAATTGGAAAACCGGACCTTCGTACATAGTGCAGCGAAGGTCTGGAACGAGCCGATTCTGTGGAAAAACAACGTGTTGCAATTGCAGAAAGAAGCGTACTGAACAGGG
>NZ_QBFD01000026.1 GCF_003335585.1 Sulfitobacter sp. DFL-14
TGGATCTGGGATTTCTCATCGACGCAGAGCACCACGGCACGGTCTGGCGGGTCGAGGTAGAGCCCGACGATATCGGTGACCTTCTCCTCGAACTTTGGGTCGTTCGAGACCTTGAATCCCTTCGTGAGATGCGGCTTCAAGCCAGCTTCCGCCCAGATGCGGCCGACGCTCGACGGCGAGATGCCCATGGCTTCCGCCATTAGCGCGCGGCTCCAGTGTGTTGCATTGGGCGGGGTTTCCTGCACCGTCTTGGCGATCACCTTCAGCCTTGTTTCCACGGGCAAAGGCGGCACCCGCGAGGGTCGCGTCTTGTCACGCTTGAGACCGGCCACGCCCTCATCGAGATACCGCTGCTGCCAGCGCCAGACCGTGGGTTTCGACGTGCCCGCGCGTCGCATGATCTCGAACGTGCCATGACCGTCCGCTGTGGCCAGGACGATCTCGGCCCGCCAGACAAGCTTGCGCGCAGTGTTGCGGTTGCTGATCAGGGCTTGAAGCTCAGCACGGTCGGCGGGGCCAAGGTAAAGGCAGATGTCATCGCGTCTCATGCCTCAAATATGGCACATCACGTTGCCGATGGGAATCTTACGTCAGGTGGCGAACACTAG
>NZ_QBFD01000027.1 GCF_003335585.1 Sulfitobacter sp. DFL-14
GGACAAACTCGATGAAACTCGCGGAAACAGGTAGGAAGTGTCAGACTCAGAACACTAGCTCCAATCTGGCACACAAAGGCAGAGACCGCACGCAAGGCGCTGACCCGAACCTCCATCTGTATGGAACATGCTGCAGCTTTGGGTATTGATGTCGACTTGCAAGCGCCCAAGAAAGCCCGCGCATTGCTCGGGAAGCCGAACCATACCACCACCAACATCCCCGCGCTTTCGTGGCAAGACGTTCCGACGTTCTATCAAAGCCTAGATGAAGGAACCGTTACGCATCTAGCTCTTCGGCTTTTGATCCTCACTGGTGTGCGTTCTAGGCCGCTTAGATTCATGAGAGAAGAACAAATTGAAAATGACCTCTGGATCATACCGGCCGACCAGATGAAAGGAAGAAAAAATGCGACTTCTGACTTCCGAGTGCCACTCCCCGCTGAGGCCTTAACCGTTATTGCCAAAGCACGAGAGCATGCGCGTGATGGCTACCTCTTTCCCAGCGTTCGCAAGGGCGTCATCTCCGACGCCACCATGTCACGCTTAATGGAACGTCGGAACATGCAAGCTCGCCCGCATGGATTCCGCTCAAGCCTCCGAGTTTGGCTGGCAGAAAAAACAGATGCGAGCCATGAGGTGGCGGAGATGATGCTTGGCCATATTGTGGGCAGTTCCGTCGTGCGTGCTTATCGGCGAACGGATTTCCTTGAGCATCGCCGTGCACTTCTCGACCGCTGGGCGTCGCATTTGACGTTAGGTTCTACTTCCCTGTTTAGTCTGGAAGGTAAATGACCATAGAAAAACGTTATCTCCCGTTGTTTGACAAGGAAGGCGCGTGGGCCCTCCAACGTCCAGATATATATGTCCTGATCCGCATGTCTGTGCGAGAAGATCAGGGAGACGATATCGTCGAGCAAAGCTATAAGTATATGGTTGAAGGCTCCGACAATACTCGGGCCGGTTTGAACGAAGTAGAAGCTTTGCTCGAGCGGAAATACATTAGCGGGCATAAGATTGATCGGCGGTATGCAGCAATGGTACTGACGGAGTTGGTACGTCTCAGCTTGAACGGTGAAGAACCTACCGCGGGCAAAGCGCTCAAATTGGTAGCCCACGAATTGCGAGCAGAAAGTCCACAGACCCAAGAAGAGTCATATATAGGTCGAGCAAAAACCGCCTTTAGCAAATGGCGCAGTACTTGCCATCTAGAAGCAGCGTTTCGCATCCAAATTGCGGGTTCAGAAACCTTCGAAGCCGATCTCGAGCGGTTTAACAACTTTCTTGCGATAGCAAAGGCCCTAGTGTTCGCCACCTGACGTAAGATTCCCATCGGCAACGTGATGTGCCATATTTGAGG
>NZ_QBFD01000028.1 GCF_003335585.1 Sulfitobacter sp. DFL-14
GCTGCGCCGGCTTCGCCTGTCTCGCCTGTCGGGTGAAACGCTGACCGCCCTGCGCGAGGGTAAGATCACCCTCGATGTCGCCCAGGTGCTCACCCTGACCGACACCCTGCCCCGCGAGATGGAGGCGTTGAACCTTGCAACCGACCAAGGCTTCAACGCTGACCGCCTGCGCCGCCAGCTGCTCGAAGGAAACGTGCCCTCCAACGACCGACGGGTCAAATACATCGGGTTGGACCTCTACAAGGCCGAAGGCGGCAAGATGGACGAGGATCTGTTCACCGATCAATCGGTCCTGCACAACGTCGAACTGGTCGACAAGCTGTTCAAGACAAAGCTGACAAAGGCCGCCGAGGATCTGCAAGAAGCAGAAGGGTTTGCACAGGTCGCGCCCATCTTCGAAACCTGGCTGGGCTATCAGCACACCGAAGGAATGCGCCGTATTTACCGGGAGTCGATCGACCTGCCCGCCGCGGATGAAGAGCGGTACAACGACCTCTGCGAGATGGGCAATGAGCAGGAATTCACACCCGAGGAAGAAGCCGAATTCGACGCGCTTGAAGCCCGGATGGCTGGCGATTACGACGACGATGAACGCAGCGCTGCTACGGCTTTTATCCTTGTCGATCACCATGGCAAACTGGAGATGGCGGGTGCATATCTCCCCATGAAGCCAACCTCTTCTGGCAGCGGCCACGATGCCAGCGGTGGCCAGGTCGCGGCAAAGCCGTCGATCACGCAGGGCGGTATCGACGATTTGCACATCATCCAGCGGCTGGCGCTGCAGACCGAAATGCTGCGCCGACCGGATCTCGCCATCGATCTGCTGGCCTTCCAACTCTGGAACGAAATGCCCAGCTTTTCCGGGGCGTTCAACGTCAGAGCCGAAGAACAGACGTCAATGCCTTCGGCCACCGATGCGATCACCATCGACAAGCGCATCACTGGCGAGGACGACGAACCACTGAAACCGCTGGGTGAGGACATTGCAGCCGCCTTCACGGCCTTTCTGGACAAGGGCAAGAAGCACCGCAATACCGTGCTGACAGAGGCCCTGGTGCGCTGCATGAACAGCCCCTTCGCTGCCCGCATCAACGCGGCGCTGCTCCAGTCGCTGGAGATCTCGCCCCGCAGCATCTGGACACCCACGGCCGAGAACTTCTTCAAGGCTTGCCGGTCCGAAACCCTGGACAGCATCTGGCGCGAACTGGTGATCACCGAAGACCGCACGGACCAGATGGAACGCTTCGCAAAGCTGAAGGTCGGCGAGAAGCGCAAGGAGCTGGAGGAGCTGTTCAACGATACCGGCACACAGGAGGCCCTTGGCCTCAGCCGGACAGAGATTGCCGCGATCGACGCGTGGTTGCCGGACGCGATCAAGGGAGCCTTGACATGATCGTTACCCAGGAATGGACCCACCAGCTCACATGCATGCAGCAGACTGTACTGCTGACCGCAGTGCGCGGCCCGGATGGTGTCGCCAAATATCATCCTTCGAAGTTCATGCTGCGCTGGTATCGCCGCTGCGTCCTGCTGGGTGCGCTGGATCACAACGTGTTCGAAAACCCGTTCGACCCGCGCGGAGGCAGTTTCACCGGCCCCAGCTTTGACGATCCAGCAGGCTTGTGCATGAAGGCGCTGCCGGGCAACGAGACGCCCGGTTGGCATGTCCCGATGCAAGAGGTCTTCGACAGCTACCTGCAATCTCTGGATGAACTGCCCCACCACTTCCAGCTGCACTTCATGCACGCCGCCGAAATCGTCGGATACAAGCACCCCGATCCGCTGATCCGAAGCTGGTGGCACTACGTCTACCGCGAACTGGCAAACGATATGCACCTGAACATCGAAAGCGAGGCCGACCTCGACTACCGCCTTGGTGACAGTGAGGACCAGTGGCGCGAAAAGAGCAGCGAGGCGACACAGCGATGAACAGAACCCCACAAGACACCGCCGACATCGCGGCCCTGCCGGGGATCAAGGAAAGCGACCTGCGCCCCTGCCACTTCTGCGGCCAGCCGCTGGGCATCTTTTTCTATCGGATCAAACTAGAGCAGGCCGTAGTCGATCCCAAGGCAGCGCAGCGGCAAGTCGGACTGGGCATGATGTTGGGCAGTGCCGCATTGGCCAGCGTCATGGGGCCGAATGACGACATCGCAAAGATCGTCAGCACATCCCGGCACCTGGTCTGCGCAGACTGCGCCGGGACCTTGCCGATCATCGCGGCACACGGGGAGGATGGCTGATGCTGGACCTGCTCCTATGTGCTCTAATCGTGACCCTGCTGGGCCTGTTGATCGAGGTGGCGGGATGACCGACGAAGCCAAAAAATGCAAAGTGTGCAATGGTCGTGGCGCGCTGCGTTGCGACTGTTGGCCGGGCGACTGCATCTGCGGAGGGGACGACGAACCTTGCGAAGAATGCGAAGGCACAGGCTGGATATGGCCGGATGATTACTACCCCGGCAATCTGGAGGAACGGCCATGACCAACCAGACCAAGATCGAATGGACGGACTTCACGGTCAATTTCTGGGAGGGCTGTCAGAAGGTCGGACCAGGTTGCGACCACTGCTATGCCGAGGCGCGCGACGTGCGATTCACCGGCGGATCGCATTGGGGGCCGGGCGCACCGCGCCGCAAGGTAAAGGGAGGCGTTGCCAAACTGCTAAAGATCAACCGGGATGCGCCGACGTTCCACGAGGCGCACGGCCACTGGCCGCGCGTGTTCTGTTCCAGCCTGTCGGACGTGTTTGACAATGCGGTCGATCGACTGTGGCGCGAAGAAGCTCTGCTGACGGTCCAGATTATGGTCGACACGCGAATTCAACTGCTGACCAAGCGCGTCGGAAACGTCGAGAAAATGGTAGAGGGATTGTGGCTGGGCGGATGGCCGCAGCATGTGGGCCTGATGATCACGGTGGTCAACCAGGCCGAGGCAGATCGCGACATTCCGAAGCTGCTGGACCTCAAGGCGCGGCTGGGTATCCCGTGGGTTGGCCTGTCCATGGAGCCGCTGTTGGGGCCGGTGGATCTGACAGCCATACCGGACCCGTCTGGATTGGCACATTCTCACATGGACGCCCTGCGCGGTAAATTTTGGATGCCGCCCGAACACGTCGACTGGCCGACATCATCAAGGGCCATGGATGGGCGATTGAACGTCAATCTTTGTCCTTGGGTCGATTGGGTGATCGTCGGCGGCGAAAGCGGCCCGAACGCGCGCCCGATGCACCCCGATTGGGTGCGGTCATTGCGCGACCAGTGCGCGGCTGCTGGCACGCCGTTCCTGTTCAAGCAATGGGGTGAGTGGAAACCGGTCAGCGACATGACCGAAGACGAATACAGGCCCCTCTATCGGTCGAACCGGAAAGCGCGTGACTACGAGCGCCAGGAGATAATTGACGATCTTTATGGGGAAACCTGCACCGTCCCAACCCTGTCCCTGCAACTCGATGGTGAACACAAAGACACGCTCGACATAGGCGCATGGGGGAAAGGTGCAATGATGGCATTCAAAGTCGGCAAAAAGCGCGCCGGTCGCCTGCTCGATGGCATCGAGCACAACGGATTTCCGGGGGCGCTGACATGACCCCGGCCCGGATCCAGCTGCGCCGCACAAAGGGATGGCGCATGCCACCGAACACCATCAACGTCGCGCGCGGTCCTGGCAGGATCTGGGGCAATCCATTTATCGTCGGCGTCCACGGTGATGCTGCAACCTGCGTAAAGCGGTTCGAGGATCTGGCAACCGGGCTGATCGACACAGCGACTCAACCGGCGCCCGCCTACGCCGACCAGGCGAACACCCAGCACACCCTGCGCACCCGCCTGCATGAACTGCGAGGCAAGAACCTTGCCTGCTGGTGCGCGCCCGACGCGCCCTGTCACGCTGACGTGCTGCTGAAACTGGCAAACCGGGAGTCCTGACATGTCGCAACCGCCCGAGTATTGCAGCATCAAGACGCTCGCGCGCGAGCTTGACTGCTCTGTCTCCACGGTTGAAAGCTACACGAACCGCGGGCTATTGCCGCAGCCCAAGAAACGCGGCACCCTGGTGCGATGGAAATGGTCCGAGGTGCAAGAGATGATGGATGGTCTAAAAGAGGTTGACCAAGAGACACAGGATCCGATCCTGCGCGCCATCCATGCCAGCTGATATCGCCCTCGATAAGTATGTTCAGCCAAAGAAGGCGCGCGGTCGCCTCTATTACTATTTCCGGGTGGTGAGATCCGATCGCACTGAGTTCAGGAAACCGCTGCCCCACCCATTCGACGACGGATACCGCGCCGCCTACAGACTGGCGCACATTGAATGCTTCGGAAATCCGCCGATCGATCTCAATCCACGTGACGACCTCGGGTTTCACACGCTGATCGAACAGCACAAGGCCCACCCGAAATACCTCAACCTGAGCAAGGACAGCCGGAAGCTACGGGATCTCGCCTGTGAGCTGCTGCTGTCGACATTCGGAGATTTCCTGCCGGCCGACATCCGGCCGCTGCACATGCAGGCGCTCTATGACAAACTGGCCGTGCGGCCTCCGACCGCGAACCGCCGGATGGATGATTGTTCGGCCGTCTTCGCCTGGGGGCGTCGTCGAGGGTTTTGTGACATGAACCCCTGCGAGCGGATCGAGCGTGTCCAGACCGATGGTGGATACGAGCCATGGCCTGCCTGGGCGATCGAGAAGCTGATGACAGAGGGCCAGCCTCATATCGTCAAGGCGGCCGTCGCTGCAATATACACTGGCCAACGGCGCGCCGACTGCCTCCAGCAGCTGCGCCCGTCGCAGGTCTCCGATGGCGTCTGGTATGTGCGCCAGGGCAAGACTGGCAATCCCACACCTGTGCCGCTACATCCGATGGTCTTGGCCATGGTCGATCTGCACAATGAAGAAATGCGGTTGGCCGGTCGGATCGATCCCAATATTCCGGTGCTCAAGACATCACGCGGGAAGCCTTGGGCGTCCGGGTTCGGTGCGTCCTGGTCAAAAGAGCTCGTGCGTCTGAAGCTGCACAAGGTCGAGCCGCGACTGACTTTTCACGGGTTCCGCACCACCAATGCGACACTGATCGGCAACGCGGTGGCGAAGAGCGAGGTGATTTTCGGCGGCATCGAGCGGGTGAAATCCATGCTGGGGCACCTGTCGGGTCGCATGGCAGAGCACTACGCGCGTCGGGCGATTCAGGAGCACACGAACGCCGAAACCATCCTGCTGCTGCCCGATTTTGGGAAACACATTTCCTGAATTGGGAAACAAGAACAAACCGGAACGCATTTCGCGTCAATTCACTAAGCAATTTCAGGTGGTTAATGGTGGGTCGTGAGAGGCTCGAACTCCCGACATCTTCGGTGTAAACGAAGCGCTCTACCAACTGAGCTAACGACCCGGCCCGGCTCTCTTAGCGCAAGGCGGGGGGCGGCTTCAAGCCCCTAAAGTCAGTCGGGTTTGCACCCCGCCATCAACGTAGAAAACAACCCCCTGCCCGCCGTCGATGGCGCGCAGATCGCGGGGCGGGCGGCCGGTCAGGATCAGGCGCAGCATGCGTGAGGTGATGCCATGGGTCACCAGCACCGAGGGCTGCGTCAGCCGCGCCAGAAAGGCGCTGCAGCGGTCGTGCAGGGCCGCCAGCCCCTCGCCCCCCGGCGCCAGATCATAAAGCGCGAAACCGTCCTGCGCACCGGTCTGCGCGATCAGATCGGCGCGGGTTTCCCCGGCCCAGCCGCCGAGGCCGATTTCGGCCAGCGCCGCTTCGGTCTGCAAGGGGCCTGGAACGGCTTGCATCACGATGCGGGCGGTCTGCACCGCCCGGCCCTGCGGGCTGCTGAGGAGCTGGAATCCGGTCAGGTCGCGTGCCGCCAGGATCCGGCGCTGGGTCTCGGCCTGGGCCCTGCCCCGGTCAGTCAGATCGGCGTGGAAATGGCCCTGCAAGCGGCCCGAGGCGTTCCAGGTCGTCTCGCCGTGGCGCAGGATATAGAGCGGCGGCATCCGGCTCACTCCGGCGGGTCCAGCCGTGTCTCCACCCCGTTTTCAAGCAGGTAGACACAGCCCTGCAGGTTCGACAGGCTGCCTGCCTCGGCCAGCGGCAGGCCACAGGCCTCGGCCCGCAACACCTGTCCCAGCAGCCCATGTGAGACAATGACAGTGGGGCGGTCGAGGCCGCGCATGAAGTCACGGATGCGGGTGTGAAACGCCGTCAGCCCCTCGCCGCCCTCGGCTGCTTCGTAGATTTCAAGCGCTGTGGGATCGGTGGCCGCCCAGTCGGGATGTCTGGCCATGATCTCGTCGCGCAGCAGCCCCTGCCAGCGGCCCGCGTGGATTTCCATCAGCCGCGGGTCGGTCTGATAGGGCCTTTGCCCCAGTGCGATATCCGCCGTCTGCCGTGCCCGGCCAAGCGGAGAGGCAAAAAGCGCCGGCTCATCTCCAAGGATCGGGGGCATCAGAACCGCCTGCCGCCGTGCCTCTGCCAGCCCCTGGTCGGTCAGCGGGGAATCGAGCTGGCCCTGCAGCCTCGATACCTTGTTCCATTCCGTTTGGCCGTGGCGCAGGAACCAGATTTTCGGATATGTCGTCACGTGATTGCCGCCTGCGTCGTTCCGTCGGGTGCAGACAGCCATATCCGGGGTGTTGCCGGATGGAAATGCCAAATTCCAACGCAGGTGTTGGCGGTGGGTTGGTTGGGTCCCGCCTGCCGGTCGTGACCAGGTTGATCGTCTGTGTGCGGGGCGGGCAGGTGAACTGACGATACGGATATCGGAGCGGAAAGCGCCGATAGGCGAAGGTTCGATAGAGCCCACTTGAACCATAAGGTTGCGCGCAAGCCGGGCCATCGCCTGCCCGGGGTGGGCGATGCTGGCTTGTGTTCATGCCACTTTATTTTTCAACCATGACCCAGAGTGCCCGCAGGGCGCGCGTCGGTCAGGCTATCAGCAGGCCACCCGGCCAGATCACACGAAACGCGAGGAAAAATGGTGGGTGATAAGAGATTTGAACTCCTGACCCAGAGTGCCCGCAGGGTGCGCGTCGGTCAGGCTCTCAGCAAGCCACCCGGTCAGATCAAACGAAACGCGAGGAAAAATGGTGGGTGATAAGAGATTTAACTCCTGACCCAGAGTGCCCGCAGGGCGCGCGTCGGTCAGGCTCTCAGCAAGCCACCCGGTCAGATCAAACGAAACGCGAGGAAAATGGTGGGTGATAAGAGATTTAACTCCTGACCCAGAGTGCCCGCAGGGTGCGCGTCGGTCAGGCTCTCAGCAAGCCACCCGGTCAGATCAAACGAAACGCGAGGAAAAATGGTGGGTGATAAGAGATTTGAACTCCTGACATCTTCGATGTGAACGAAGCGCTCTACCACTGAGCTAATCACCCTTGCCGCGCGAATTAGACAATCGCGCGGGCCGTTGCAAGAGGAGATGCGAAAAAGCTGTTACTCTGCCGCGTCGGGCACCGTGTCGGACGGGCCGGGTTGCGGCGGCGCGGACTGGCGCACCTTGACCACCATGACGCGGCCATTCGGCATCTGCTTTTCACGGCGGACCTTGACCTTGCCAAAGGGCGGCAGGACCAGTTCGCGGTTGTCGGCCAGCGCCTCGCCCAGCACGGAAAGCAGGGATTCGACGACGGGCTTGGCGTCTTTCTTCTTGATGCCGGAGCGTTTCACGACCTGGTCGATCAGCTCTTTCTTGCGCATGACGGGGCCCAGGATCACCGATTGCGGTGCCTCCACGACGGTGGGTGTCGCTGCTGCGGCAGCGGCGGGCGCCTTGCCATCAATTGCGGTTACGGGGGCGGGTGTTGAGGATTTTGTTGCCACAGGGGTCTTTCTGGTCCGAGAGGACCGTGTTGATTTGGTTGCCATCTTACTGCCTCGTAGGTTCTTGTGTTTTGGTTTTTCTACCATACCCCATGTTGTGAGAATATCAAAATCAGGGTGTTGGCCCCAAAATCCGCGTGACTGTGCCGATTTTGCGTGTTTTTGGCTCAAAACCGGCAAAAAATGCAGTGTTTCAGCTGGTTGCGCCCCGTTTCCGCCGCAAAGGTCACAGTCTTTCCTTGCCACCTGGGGCATCGGCAGGACCCTGCGCCGCCCGCCTGTGCCAGCCTGCGAATCCGCCATCCAGACAAAAAACGCCCCGATGTGGATCGGGGCGCCAGATTGCTGACAAACCCGGAAACAGCTGCCGCCGGAGGTAAATCGTTCTTCTGCGCTCTGCGTTACGTTTTCGAACGAAGGGCCGCGCCCGAGCCTGGGAGGGCGCATTGAGACGCGCATTCGGATCGCTTCCCTTACAAATATCAATGTTGTCAGCGTGATACGAGAAGTCACCAAAAGCGCCCTCCCGTTTTGCCGGAGGCAAACCTTCGGTTTGACGGGAGGGTCGGGCGCGGCCCGGGCTGACACCCGGGCCAAGGCTTGTGGCTGGCGTCGTGGAAGAACGATTTCGTTGTTTCGGGGGGAGCGGGTGCAGGAACGTGCTTTTTCAGCAGCCTCACGCCCCGATGTGGATCGGAGCGCTTTGGTGTTTCGTCAGGCTCGGACCTTAGAGCGCCCGACCTTGAACTTGTGGCACGAACACCCTGTCGCGCGTGCGACGCTCTCGGGACATCCGTGTCACAGGATGGTTCAGGTTAAAGGCCGGACGCTTTAACGCGCCCGACCTTAAATCTGCGACACGAATACCCTGCCGCGCCTGCGACGCTCTCGGGACATCCGTGCCACAGGATGGTTCAGGTTAAAGGCCGGACGCTTTAACGCGCCCGACCTTGAACTTGAGACACGAATGCCCTGCCGCGCCTGCGGCGCTCTCGGGACATCCGTGCCACTGGATGGTTCAGGTTAAGGGCCGGACGCTTTAATGCGCGGTGGCGCTGTCGCCGGAGCCTTTTTGCGAGGCCAGGCTGGCGGCAGCGGCGGCGTCCTCGGCCTCCTGATCCCATTCGATGGGTTCAGGAACCGACACCAGCGCGTGTTTCAGAACCTCCGACACGTGGCTGACGGGGATGATGGTCAGCCCCTCTTTTACGTTGTCGGGGATCTCGGGCAGGTCCTTCTCGTTCTCCTCGGGGATCAGCACCGTGGTGATGCCGCCCCGCAGGGCCGCGAGCAGTTTTTCCTTCAGCCCGCCGATGGCAGAGGCATTGCCGCGCAGCGTGACCTCACCGGTCATGGCGATGTCCTTGCGCACCGGGATCTGCGTCAGCACCGAGACGATGGCCGTGACCATGGCCAGACCGGCGCTCGGCCCGTCCTTGGGCGTGGCCCCGTCCGGCACGTGAACGTGGATGTCCAGCGTGTCGAAGCGCGGCGGCTTGACCCCGATCTTCGGACTGATCGACCGCACATAGCTGGAGGCCGCATCGATGGATTCCTTCATCACATCGCCCAGCTTCCCGGTGGTCTTCATCCGCCCCTTGCCCGGCAGGCGCAGCGCTTCGATCTGAAGCAATTCGCCCCCGACAGAGGTATAGGCAAGGCCCGTCACCACGCCGATCTGGTCTTCCTTCTCGGCCAGGCCATAGCGGTGTTTGCGCACGCCCAGGAATTCCTCAAGGTTGCCGCCGGTCACGGTGATGCTCTCGGCTTCCTTGCGGATGATCTTGGTCAGCGACTTGCGCGCCACCTTGGCGATCTCCCGCTCCAGGTTCCGCACGCCCGCCTCACGGGTGTAATAGCGGATCATGCCGGTCAGCGCGGAATCCTCGATCGAGAATTCCTTGGCTTTCAGACCGTGATTCTTGATCTGCTTGGCCACCAGATGCTGTTTGGCAATCTCGCGCTTCTCGTCCTCGGTGTAGCCGGACAGCGGGATGATCTCCATCCGGTCCAGCAGCGGTCCCGGCATGTTGTAGCTGTTCGATGTGGTCAGGAACATCACGTTGCTGAGGTCATATTCGACCTCCAGATAGTGATCCACGAAGGTGGAGTTCTGTTCCGGATCCAGCACCTCAAGCATCGCCGACGCCGGGTCACCCCGGAAATCCTGCCCCATCTTGTCGATTTCGTCGAGCAAGATCAGCGGGTTGGTGGTTTTCGCCTTTTTCAGCGCCTGGATGATCTTGCCAGGCATGGAGCCAATATAGGTCCGGCGGTGGCCGCGGATCTCGCTCTCGTCCCGCACGCCGCCAAGGGAGATGCGGATGAACTCGCGCCCGGTGGCCTTGGCCACGCTCTTGCCCAGCGAGGTCTTGCCCACGCCCGGAGGGCCGACAAGGCACATGATCGGGCCTTTCAGCTTGCTTGAGCGTTGCTGCACGGCCAGATATTCAACGATCCGCTCCTTGACCTTCTCAAGGCCATAGTGGTCGTCGTCCAGCACCTTCTGCGCCTTGCCAAGGTCCTTTTTCACGCGGCTTTTCACGCCCCATGGAATGGACAGCATCCAGTCGAGGTAGTTGCGCACCACGGTCGCCTCGGCGGACATCGGGCTCATGTTCTTGAGCTTCTTGATCTCGGCGTCGGCCTTTTCGCGGGCTTCCTTGCTCAGCTTGGTGTCGGCAATCTTGGCTTCCAGTTCGGCAACTTCGTTCTTGCCGTCCTCGCCATCGCCCAACTCCTGCTGGATCGCCTTCATCTGTTCGTTCAGATAATATTCGCGCTGGGTCCGCTCCATCTGCGACTTCACGCGAGTCTTGATCTTTTTCTCGACCTGCAGAACCGACATTTCGCCCTGCATCAGCCCATAGACCTTTTCCAGCCGTTCGGAGACCGACAGCGTTTCAAGCAGGTCCTGCTTCTGCTCCACTTCGATGCCCAGATGGCCCGCAACCAGATCGGCCAGCCGCGCAGGCTCTGCCGACTCGCCCACTGCGGTCAGCGCCTCGTCCGGCACGTTCTTCTTGACCTTGGCATAGCGTTCGAATTCATCGGCCACTGTCTTGATCAGCGCCTGCGTGGTCGCGGCATCGCCCGGCATCTCTGTCAGATACTCGGCGCGGGCTTCAAAGAAGTTCTCGTTTTCAAGGTATTCGGTGATGCGCACCCGCGCCTGACCTTCGACCAGCACCTTGACGGTGCCATCGGGCAGTTTCAGCAGCTGCAGCACATTGGCCAGCACACCCGCCTTGAAAATACCGTTGCTTTCGGGATCGTCCTCGCCCGGGTCAACCTGGCTCGACAGCAGAATCTGCTTGTCGTCGGACATCACTTCTTCCAGGGCGCGCACGGACTTCTCGCGACCGACAAACAGCGGCACGATCATATGTGGGAACACCACGATGTCGCGCAGCGGCAATACCGGGTAAGAAGCGTTCAATGGCTCTAACATGCTCTTTTCCTTTACTAGCAAGACGAAAAGGTCCCTGATTAGGCAACCGCCTCCGTCTCCTGACATGGGGTGGATATGGAGATCTGCCCCGCCTGTTTCAATCCCTTCCGCGGGCTTTGCGTCATCATCGCCTGCCTGTCCGGTCATGGCAACCGGGGTTTTTACAGGAATGTAACGCAAAATGAACGAAAGGCCCTGCCCGCGCAACATATGTCGCGCTGCGCGGGCATCATAACGCATCTGACCGCGCGTTGCGCCGCGCGGTCAGGCATCGTCACTCCGCCGCTTGGGCGACCGCTGCGGGATAGTCGGTATATCCTTCGCGACCGCCGCCGTAATAGGTGCTCTGATCACCCTCTGCGAGGGGCAGATCGCGCTCGTAACGTGCCACCAGATCGGGGTTGGCAATGAACGGACGGCCAATGGCGATGAAATCCGCATGACCCTCTGCGACGGCTTTCAGCGCCATCTCCCGGTCATAGCCGTTGTTGGCCATATAGGGCCCCTCGAACAGCTTGCGCAGCTTGTCTATGCTCTGCCCCTCCTGCAGGGCACGGGATCCGCCGGTGGCGCCCTCGACCAGGTGCAGATAGGCCAGACCAAAGCGGTTCAGCGCCTTGATCACATATTCGAAGGTCTCCTGCGGATTGTCGTCGCTGATCCCGTTGGCCGGAGAGAACGGCGACAGGCGCAGGCCCACGCGGTCCCCGCCCCAGACCTTGGTAACGGCCTCCATCACCTCAAGCAGCAGCCGGGCGCGGTTTTCCACCGACCCGCCATAGGCGTCGTCGCGGTGGTTGCTGCCGGTTTTCAGGAACTGGTCCAGCAGATAGCCGTTGGCGCCATGCACCTCGACCCCGTCAAAACCAGCCTTACGGGCCATGGCCGCCGCAAGGGCGTAATCGGCGACGATCCGGGGCATTTCCGCAAGCTCCAGCGCGCGCGGGTCAGAGGTGTTTTCGAACCCTTTCGCGGTAAAGGTCTTGCTGCCCGCATTCAGCGCCGAGGGGGCAACCGGCGGCTGGCCGTCGGGTTGCAGCGAGGTATGGCTGATGCGCCCGACGTGCCAGAGCTGCACGACGATCTTGCCGCCTGCTTCGTGCACCGCATCCGTCACCCGGCGCCAGGCAGCGGCCTGACCGGGGGTGTGGATGCCCGGGGTCTGCAGGTATCCCTTGCCCTCGGGGCTGATCTGGGTCGCCTCGGTGATGATGATGCCGGCACCGGCGCGCTGGCGGTAGTAATCGACATGCATGTCACTGACCTCGCCGGTGACATTGTCGGCGCGGTTGCGGGTCAGCGGTGCCATCGCGATCCGGTTACCGGCCTCGATGGCCCCTGCCTTCGCGGGGGTGAAAAGCGGTTGTGTCATTGTGGGAGTCCTTGATGAAGGTGGTGTCGGAAATGACAGCTAATGCGCCCCTGCGCCGCTGCAAGACCTTGAAATTTCCGCGCCACAGTCACAAGGCGCGCAGCCTGGAACATGAAGAACGGTGCGTAGGTCTCTTTATTCAAACGAAAATTCATGAATTCGACCGCTTGCCGGACCATGAAGCGGTTTGACATGGCCCCGGCCATCACGCCCCCACGCATCCGCCGCAAATGGCCCGTCCCCCTCAAAGCGGGTCGATATCGCCCTGCGCACGGGTGGCATGGAAATCCGCCTGCCAGGCCGCAAATGTGCCCGCCGCGATGGCGCCGCGCATCCCGGCCATGATGTCCTGAAAATAATGCAGGTTATGCCAGGTCAGAAGCATCGAGCTGATGATCTCCTGACTGCGGAAAACGTGATGCAGATAGGCCCGCGAATAATTGCGGCAGGCCGGACAGCTGCAGTTTTCGTCCAGCGGCCGCGGATCATCCGCATGGCGCGCGTTCTTGATGTTCAGCACCCCGAGGCGGGTGAACACCTGCCCGGTGCGCCCCGACCGCGACGGCAGCACGCAATCCATCATGTCGATGCCCCGCGCCACCGCCCCCACGATGTCATCGGGCTTGCCCACGCCCATCAGGTAACGCGGCTTGTCCTCGGGCAGCTGGTCCGGCGCATAGTCCAGACAATCGAACATCGCCGCCTGCCCCTCGCCCACCGCCAGGCCACCCACCGCATAGCCGTCAAAGCCGATCTCGCGCAGCGCCTCGGCGCTCTGCTGGCGCAGATCGCGTTCCAGCCCGCCCTGCTGGATGCCAAAGAGCGCGTGGCCCGGGCGGTCGCCAAAGGCCTCCTTCGACCGTTTCGCCCACCGCATCGACAGTTCCATGCTTTCCGCGATCCGGTCCCGTGACGCGGGCAGCGCAGGGCATTCGTCGAAACACATCACGATGTCGGAGCCCAGCAGCGCCTGGATCTCCATCGAGCGTTCCGGCGTGATCTCGTGGCGCGACCCGTCGATATGGCTCTTGAAGGTCACCCCGCGCTCGGTCAGCTTGCGCAGCTCGGCAAGGCTCATCACCTGAAAACCGCCTGAATCCGTCAGGATCGGCCCCGACCAATTCATGAACTTGTGCAGCCCGCCCAGCCGCGCCACCCGCTCCGCCGTGGGGCGCAGCATCAGATGATAGGTATTGCCCAGCAGGATGTCGGCCCCGGTGGCAGCCACGCTTTCGGGCATCATCGCCTTGACCGTGGCGGCCGTGCCTACCGGCATGAAGGCGGGCGTGCGGATGTCGCCCCGCGTGGTGCGGATCACCCCGGTGCGCGCCTTGCCATCGCTGGCCTTTATTTCAAAGCTGACCTGGCTCATCTGCCGTCTCCCTGCAATCTCAGCAGGCGGATACCCCCTTGCGGTGAAACTTGCAATTCGCCCGAAAAATGCTCAGATGAAACATCACGCACCCTTACTAGGATTGATCCTTTGGACATCGAGAACCTGATCGTCGGATTACTGGAAAACAATCTGGCATATCTGTTGCTGGCCGCACTTGTCGTCATCGTCATCTTCAAGGCGGTCAAGATCGTGCCCCAGTCCGAACAGCATGTGGTCGAACGCTTTGGCCGCTTGCGCAAGGTGATGGGACCGGGGATCAACCTGATCGTGCCCTTCATCGACCGGATCGCACACCGGGTGTCGATCCTCGAACGCCAGCTGCCCACTGCCAGCCAGGATGCGATCACCCGCGACAACGTGCTGACGCAGGTGGATACCTCTGTCTTCTACCGCATCACCGAACCGGAAAAGACCGTCTACCGTATCCGCGACGTGGACAGCGCGATTTCCACCACGGTTGCGGGGATCGTCCGGGCCGAGATCGGCAAGATGGATCTGGACGAGGTGCAGGCAAACCGCTCCTCGCTGATCACCACCATCAAGGCCAATGTCGAGGATGCCGTGGACAACTGGGGGATCGAGGTGACACGGGCCGAGATTCTGGACGTGAACCTCGATACCGCCACCCGCGCCGCGATGATGCAGCAGCTCAATGCCGAACGCGCCCGCCGTGCCCAGGTGACCGAGGCCGAGGGCAAGAAACGCGCCGTTGAACTGGCCGCCGACGCCGAGCTTTATGCCTCGGAACAGACCGCCAAGGCGCGCCGCGTGCTGGCCGAGGCCGAAGCCTATGCCACCCAGGTCGTGGCCCAGGCGATCAACGAAAACGGGCTGGAAGCCGCGCAATACCAGATTGCCCTGAAACAGGTGGAAGCCCTGAACGGCATGGGCTCGGGCGAAGGCAACCAGACCATCATCGTCCCGGCAGAGGCGCTGGCCGCCTTTGGCGATGCCTTCAAACTGCTGAAAGGGCGCGTCTGATGGAGGACTATCTGACACTCTGGTGGGTCTGGATCTGCATCGCGCTGGCGCTTGGCGTGCTTGAACTGATGGCGCCGGGCTTCATCTTTCTGGGCTTTGCCCTGGGGGCGCTGGCGATGGCGGGCCTTATGCTGATCCTGCCGGCCATCGGCATTCCTGCCCTGCTCGCGCTCTTTGCCATCCTGTCGCTTGTGGGCTGGATCATCCTGCGCATTGCATTCCGCCACCAGTCCAGCGGTGCGCGGATCGTCACCCACGACATCAACGACGACTGAATCAGGACTTGACCAAAGGCAGGGCGGGCTAGTTTTCAGTCGATGCATCAGGTCGTTCTGAAACCCTTCCTGCGGACCCTCGCCGCCGCCTTGGCGGCCTGTCTGATCTGGCTGGCCCCCGCCGCCACCGCGCAGGAGCCGTGGTTCGAGCAGGACAGCCTGAACCCCGGCATGGCCGCCCCTCCTGCCACGCTGGACCGCGCGACGCCGATGGCCGCGATGGAAACCTTCCTCTACCTCGCGGAACACGGCCATTTCAGCGTCGCCGCACATCTGCTGGATCTGTCGGACGTGGCACCGGCCGATCAGCAAAACATCGGCACCGAGCGCGCGCGGATGCTGTCGGTGATCCTGGAACGCAAGGTGGTGATCCCCTGGTCCTCGCTCGAAGACCGGCCGGACGGCTGGCTCTCCGGCAATTCAGAGGACAATGACACCGGCCGGGAACGCCGCTCCATCCTGATCGACCGGATGGAACGCGACGGTCACCTGGTGCCCGTGCGGCTGAACCGGATCAAGGCGGCAGACACCAAGGAACCCGTCTGGGTGTTCTCCCGGCAAAGCGTGGACAACATTCCCGCACTCTATGCGCTTTACGGGCCGACCGATCTGGAATTGGCCCTGCCGGAATGGCTGCGCACACCCGCCTTCTGGGGCATGTTCCTCTGGGAGGTGCTGTTCCTGCCGCTGGTGGCACTGGCCGCACTGATCGTGGCCGCCCTGGCCTACCGGATGCTGCGCAGACTGGGCGAGACCGCCCGGCGGCGCGGTGCCCGCTTCCTCGCGCGCTCGCTGAAATGGCCCGCCGCCATCACCATCTTTGCCGCCGTCATCGGCACGGCAACCAGCCGGGTGCTGGTGGTAACGGGGATCATCGACGCGGTGGTCTCGCCGCTGGTGCTGATCTCCTACGTGGTGGCGATCACCCTGGCGGTGGTGCTGGTGATCGATGAGGTCTTCGACCGCATCAGCGTTTCCACCGCGACCGAGCTGGCGGACCCGCAGAATGCCCATCTGCGCGCCGTGGCCACAACCATTTCCGCCGCGCGCAAATTCGTCATCGTCATCGCGACCCTGGCCGCCTCGGGCGTCGTGCTCAGCTCCATCACCGCCTATGGCACCCTCGGCATCTCGCTGCTGGCCTCTGCCGGGGCGCTGACCATCGTGCTGGGCTTTGCCGCGCGCGAAGTGCTCGGCAATATCCTGGCTTCGGTCCAGATCGCGCTCAACCGTTCGGCCCGGATCGGCGATCAGCTGATGTTCGAAGGGCATTTCTGCACAGTGGAGCGGATTGATTTCACCTATGTGCAGCTGATGATCTGGAACGGCACCCGGCTGATCGTGCCGGTCAGCACCTTTGTGTCGGACCCCTTCGAGAACTGGTCGATCGAAGAGCCCGAAATGGTCCGCCCCATCGAACTGACCCTGGCCCATGGTGCCGACGTGGAGCGCCTGCGGCAGGTGTTCCTCGATCTGCTGAGTTACGAAGACCCTTCCGATGTCTCCCCGATGGACCGCGCGAAAGTCAATGTGACCGGACAGGACGCCATCGGCATCAAGGTCCGCTTCGAATTGCCCACCGCCAATCCGGCCACCTTCTGGGATGTGGAGTGTCGCCTGCGCGAAGCGCTGCTGGCCGAGGCCGCGCGCATCGAACGCGAGACCGGCACACGGATATTTCCGATCCTGCCGCCGGACGTAACACCAGCTTGAAGCCCGCCGGGCAAGCCGCTAGGCAGGCCGCGCAGCAGCAGGAGAAACGCCGTGAACGAACTGAATTTCGGATGGGAGGAATGGGTTTCCCTGCCCGATCTGGGCCTGCCCGCCATCAAGGCCAAGGTCGATACCGGCGCGCGCACCTCTGCGCTGCATGCCCATGACATCGAAACCTTCGGCTCTGCCGCCAAGCCCAAGGTCCGCTTCAACGTGCATCCGATTCCGGGGCGCGAGGACATCTCCATCACCTGCTCGGCCCCGCTGATCGACCGGCGCGAGGTCACCTCCTCGAACGGCGAAAGCGAACAGCGGCTTGTCATCGCCTCGACGCTGGAGGTCGGCGGCCAGAGCTGGCCCATTGAAATCACCCTGACAAACCGTGCCGGCTTGACCAGCCGCATGTTGCTGGGCCGTCAGGCGCTGGGGGACCATATCATCATTTCCCCCACGGAGCGGCGGCTGCAGCCCGACCTCAGCTATGATATCTATCATTCCGCAAAGGTGCGCCATGCCGCCCCCGTCCGCGCCCTGCGCATCGCTGTGCTCAGCCGCGAGGACAATTATTCCACCCGCCGTCTGGTAGAGGCCGGCGAGGCGCGCGGCCATACCGTGGAGGTCATCGACACCACCCGCTGCTACATGGCGATCAACTCTCTGGCGCCCGAAGTGCATTATGACGGCAAACGCCTGCCCCGCTATGATGCGGTGATCCCGCGCATCGGCGCATCGGTCACACCCTATGGCTGCGCCGTGATCCGGCAGTTCGAAACCATCGGCACCTATTGCGTGAACGGCTCGGCAGGCATCCTTGCCAGCCGCGACAAGCTGCACGCCCATCAGGTGCTGGCGGGCAAGAAGATCGGCATGCCCACCACCGCCTTTGCCGCCTCGCCCAAGGACACTTCCAACCTGATGGCGCTGGTCGGCTCCGCGCCGCTGATCGTGAAACTGCTGGAATCGACGCAAGGAAAAGGTGTCGTGCTGGCCGAAACCAAAAAGGCCGCCGAATCCGTGATCGACGCCTTCCGGGGCCTCAAGGCGAACTTTCTGGTGCAGAATTTCGTGAAAGAGGCGGCAGGCGAAGACATCCGCTGTCTGGTGGTCGCGGGCAAGGTTGTCGCGGCGATGAAACGCACCGGGGCGGAGGGCGATTTCCGGTCCAATCTGCACCGCGGCGGCTCGGCCAAGGTCGTGCGCATCTCGAAAGAGGAACGCGACACCGCCGTGCGCGCCGCCCGCGCCTTTGGCCTGGGCAAGGCAGGCGTGGACCTGCTGCGCTCCGAAACCGGGCCAAAGGTGCTGGAGGTCAATTCCTCCCCCGGATTCGAAGGCATCGAAAAGGCCACCGGCAAGGACATCGTCGGCAAGGTCTATGACGAGATCGAAGCAAGGGTAAAGCCCCAGCCGGTGCGTCGGCGCAAGGCGTAATCGGGGGAACGGCCCGGAGCGGGCATGCGCCCCTTGCGTAGCGAATGGCCGCGATGGGACCCGGGGTGACGCGAAGCACAAGCCGGGCCATCGCCTGCCCGGGGTGGGCGATACTGACCTATGTTCATGCCACTTAATTTCTCAACCATGATGAATCCTAACGAAGGAACACCCAACCTCCCCAAATCGCCTACCCGCCGCACCAAAGGTGCGCCGCTGATCGTCGGCATGCCTTAGGCATGACCGGCGGGCAGGCGAGGCCCGGCGCCTTCGGCTTGTTCCGGGCCTAGGCGTCATTGATTGGATGCAGCAAAGTCCCCAAACCAGTCCTCTGCGCAAACCACAGCGAACTTCCGCAACCCCGCTATCATGCTGCACCCCCACCCCCCACTGGACGCCGCGCCATGCTATCCCTATATAAACAGTCAGGAACCAGATCAGAGGCCGACATGACCGACAACACCCAACCGCTCGAAGGCACACCGCTGATTGCGCCCTCCAGCACCGATCACCCGCTCTACGATCAGGTGGTCGAGGCCTGTCGCACGGTCTATGACCCTGAAATCCCGGTGAATATCTATGAACTGGGCCTGATCTACACCATCGACATCGACACCGAAAACGCGGTGGACATCAAGATGTCGCTGACCGCCCCCGGCTGCCCTGTGGCCGGCGAAATGCCCGGCTGGGTCGCGGATGCGATCGAACCGCTGCCCGGTGTCAAACAGGTCAATGTGGAACTGGTCTGGGAGCCGCCCTGGGGCATGGACATGATGTCGGACGAGGCGCGGCTTGAACTGGGCTTCATGTGACACAAGGAAACTGGCAGGTGTCGTGAAACCGTCACCCGCCTGTCACAGAGGCTTCGTCATACCGTTACAGGCTGCCGTCAGAAGGGACGCGACGACACCCTGAATTTACGGAGCTTCCATGCGCAGTCTCGCAGCCCTCGCGGCCTTTTCCCTCATCCCGCTCGCAGCCCAGGCCGAAGACCACCTTGCCGCCAATGGCTACGGCTATGGTCCCCGCCCGGCCTTCCTGGTCTCCCGGCTTGCTGATGGCGATCTCAAGTCCCGGCTGACCGCCTGCCTGGGCCAGCAGGCCGAGCCGACGCTGTTCTCCATCGGCCACCGGGGCGCGCCGATGATGTTTCCCGAACATACCATGGAATCCAATGTCGCCGCCGCCGGCATGGGTGCCGGCATCCTGGAATGCGACGTGACCTTCACCGCCGATCACGAGCTGGTCTGCCGTCACGCGCAGAACGACCTGCATACCACCACCAACATCCTGACCACGGATCTTGCGGCCAAATGCACCACCGGTTTCACCCCCGCCACGGCGGACACGCCCGCCAATGCCGAATGCCGCACCTCCGATCTGACCCTGGCGGAATTCCGCAGCCTTGCCCCCAAGATGGACAGCGCTGACAAATCCGCCACCACGGCCGAAGCCTATCAGGGCGGCGTCGCGGGCTGGCGCACGGATCTCTATTCCGCTGGCGCCCGGACCATGACCCATGCCGAGTCGATTGCGCTTTTCGCCTCGCTGGGTGCCCGGTTCACACCGGAACTGAAATCACCCGCCGTCGAAATGCCGCATGAGGGCTTCTCCCAGGCGGATTACGCGCAGAAGATGATCGACGAATACAAGGCCGCGGGCATCCCCGCCTCCGATGTCTGGGCGCAGTCGTTCAACCTGGATGACGTGATGTACTGGATCGAAAACGAACCCGAGTTCGGCGCACAGGCGGTTTACCTCGTGGAATGGTCCGATGGATTCGACGAACAGAACCCCGAGACCTGGGCCTAGGACTTTGCCGCGCTCAAGGCCGCGGGTGTCAATTACATCGGTGCCTCGCTGAACATGCTGCTGACAAACGCGGATGGCACGCTGGCGGCCTCCGATTATGCCAGGGCCGCGCGGGACGCCGGGATCACCCTGATCGCCTGGACGCTGGAACGCTCCGGGCCGCTGGCATCGGGCGGCGGCTGGTACTTCCAATCGGTGAACGACATCATCACCGATGACAGCGATTACCTCGTCGCGCTCGACGTGCTTGCACAGGATGTAAAGGTCGCGGGTGTCTTCTCTGACTGGCCTGCCACCGTAACCTTCTACGCCAACTGCATGGGTCTGTAACGCCCCACCCCGTCCCCAAGGGACCCGCGCAGCAGGCCGCCTCCATCCCCCCGGAGGCGGCCATTTTGCTGCAGCGCGCACCGTTTTCCCGCAGACCGCTTGAGAATGCCGCGCAAGGCTCCTATCTTGGTCCCAACAGGAGAAAACACCCATGTTCGGCATTCCCGGAAAACAAGCTGTCACCATGACGCCCAGGGCGTCCGCCCAGATTTCCAAGCTGATGGCATCGGCGGGCCACGCGGGCCTGCGCATCGGCATCAAGAAGGGCGGCTGCGCGGGCATGGAATATACCATGGAATACGTCGATTCCCCCGACCCCAATGACGAGGTCGTGGAACAGGACGGTGCGCGGGTGATGATCGCGCCGATGGCGCAGATGTTCCTGTTCGGCACGGAAATCGACTATGAAACCACCCTGCTGGAAAGCGGGTTCAGGTTTTCCAACCCCAATGTGACCGAAGCCTGCGGCTGTGGCGAATCCATCAAGTTCGACGAGGCGCTCGACGCGAAGTGAGCCTGGGCGCCGCGGATATCGACTTTGCCCGCGATCTGTTTTCGGACATTCCAGACCTGGCCACCCGCCGCATGTTCGGCGGGCTGGGGATTTACTGCGGCGATACGATCTTTGCCCTGATGCTGTCGGACGGCCGTCTGATGCTCAAGGCCCAGGGCGGTTTCGCACAGCGGCTGGCGGGGGACGGGGCCGAACAATGGACCTATACCCGCAAGAACGGTGCCAGTGCCGCCATGCCCTATTGGACCCTGCCCGAGGCTGCGATGGAAGATCCCGAACAGGCGCTGGCCCTCGCCCGCGACGCGATTGACGCGCTGCGTTAGGAGCAATGCTTCAAAGCGCGAGAGAGTCTGCAATGCAGACTTTGCAGCCGTTCGCCACAACGCCCGGACTCCCCGCGTCCGGGCCGCGCCCGACCCGCCCCGTCACGCCAGAGGCGTGCCTGATAGTTTCGGCGCACCTCTGGTGCGACGGGCGGGCGCGACTGCGTCGCCCCCGGTGATCAGGCCTTGGCAAGGTGCAGGTAGGTCTCGTTATAGCGTTTCGCCAGATGGTCGCCTGCGCTGATCACCTGATCCGATCCCGGTGGCGCCACATTGGTTTCCCGCGCGGGGTTGAAGAACAGCGGCACCGAGATGCGCTCGGCCGTGCTGCCGATGACCCGGTGCGGCGTCGCGATCACCTTGCCATCGCTCCAGAACTGCAACATCTCGCCAAAGTTGATCACGAAGGCCCCCGGCGCCGCCGTGACCGGTATCCAGCCGCCGCCGCGTTTGCGCACCTCCAGCCCCGGTGTGCCATCGGTGGCCAGCAGCGTCAGGCAGCCGTAATCGGTATGGGTCGCGATGCCGAAATCCCTGGGCCCGGCCGATGCGGGCCTTTCGGGATAGTAATTGCCGCGCAGCAGCGCCATCGGCGCGTCAAAGGCCGCATCAAAGGCGCCGCGCCGCTGGCCGATGGCCTCCGCCACCCCGCGCAGCACTTCCAGACCCACGGCACAGGCATCCGTGTAATAACTCTCAATCGTCCGGCGAAAACCGGCGGGTGTGCCGGGCCAGATATTGGGCGCATAAAAGGGGTCTGCAAGGCGCGGATCACCCTCTGGCAGTGACACGCCGCAATCAAAGACCTGTTTGTAATCCGGGTTGGCGTCCGGATCGACCTGCTCCGCACCGGACCGGCCCCAGCCCCGGTTCGACCCGGTGGTGGCCATGTCGGTCGCGGCTTTCTCCGCTTCAGGCAGTTTGAAGAAGGCGCGGTAGGTTTCGATCACCTGCGCGACCCGCTCGGGCGGCAATGCGGTGTTGTACACGGTGGCAAAGCCCACATCCGTGGCGGCGACCCGCATGGCATCAAGGGCGGCCGGGCCGCTGGCGCGCAGGGCCTGAAGGTCGATGCGGGGAATCAGCCCCGATGTCTCGCTGTGCTCATTCATCGGGCAAGCCTAGCCCCGGGTGCGCCATCGGCAAAGCCTTTCGTTGCCGCCCCGGGTGCCGGCTGGTAAGTCTGTTCGAAAATCAGGAGAATTTCATGCGCCCCAAGATCGCCGCCGGTAACTGGAAGATGAACGGCACGCAATCCGCCCTCGAAGAACTCGACGCTCTGGCCGCGATGCTGCCCGGCGGGGACACCCGCGTGGTGATCTGCCCGCCTGCCCCATTGCTGATCCCTGCCGTGGCGCGGGCAAAGGGTATCGCCATCGGCGCGCAGGATTGCCATGCGGCGGAACAGGGCGCGCATACGGGCGATATTTCCGCCGCCATGGTGGCGGACAGCGGTGCGACCTATGTGATCCTTGGCCATTCCGAACGCCGGGCCGACCATGGCGAAAGCGACGCGGATGTCAGCGCAAAGATGCAGGCCGCCTGGGCTGCGGGGCTGACCGCGATCCTCTGCCTGGGCGAAAGCGAAGCGGACCGCGAGGCGGGGCGCACGCTGGAGGTGATCGGCGCGCAGCTGGCAGGCTCCCTGCCCGATGATGCCGGCGCTGAAAATACTGTTGTGGCCTATGAGCCGATCTGGGCCATCGGCACCGGCAAGGTGCCCACGCTTGAGCAGATCGTCGAGGTTCATGATTTCCTGCGCGCCGAGCTGACCGCGCGCTTTGGTGCGGACAGGGGCAATGCGATTGCGCTGCTTTACGGCGGCTCGGTCAAGGCCGCGAATGCCGCCACCATCTTTGAGGCGGAAAATGTCGATGGGGCGCTGGTCGGCGGGGCCAGCCTGAAGGCCAGTGATTTCGCCCCCATCGTGGCGGCGCTGGCGGCATCCTGAGCTTCCTGCTGCATGGTCTGTTCGACAGGCACTCACAGCCCCCGCAAAAAAGGGTTCCCCGCGGGGAACCCAAATACTTGTTAACAGACATCTTTATTTGGTTAACGCTGCGCGCGGAGGGAGCGGCGCACCGACGGGGTGCGCCGCCCGTTTGTCATTTCGTGATGGTCTCCGGCCCCATCATCATTGTCGGCAACCAGGTCGAGATGATCGGGATATAGGTCACCATGATCAGGAAGACGAAGAGCACGGCGGTGAAGGGCAACGCGGCCTTGACCACCTTCATCATCGGCATGTTCGCCACCCCTGAGGTCACAAAGAGGTTGAGCCCGACCGGTGGCGTGATCATCCCGATTTCCATGTTCACCACCATGATGATGCCAAGGTGGATCGGGTCGATGCCCAGCTCGATCGCAATCGGGAACACCAGTGGCGCCACGATCACCAGCAAACCGGACGGTTCCATGAACTGGCCGCCGATCAACAGGATCACGTTGACGATGATCAGGAACATGATCGGCCCGAACCCCGCGTCCAGCATCGCGGCAGAGATCTGCTGCGGGATCTGCTCGTCGGTCAGCACATGCTTGAGGATCAGCGCGTTGGCGATGATGAACATCAGCGTGACCGTCAGCTTGCCCGCATCGAACAACGTGTCGCGGGTATCGGGATGGAAAAAGGCCGTCACCAGTGCCCAGGGTTTCTGGATCAGCGTGGACCGCCGTGCGGCGGTCACCTCGGCAGCGCCCATGCTGCGCGCGCCCGCCGGGGCGTTGGCCAGGGCTTCGGGTGCCGAGACAGCCTTGAGCGGGCCAATATCGCGGTAGATGAACATCGCCACGAGGAAGGCATAGACAGACGCGACCGCCGCCGCCTCGGTGGGGGTAAAGATCGCCCCCGTCACGCCCGGGATACCGTAAATGCCGACCATGATGATGACGATCAGCAGCAGGCCCCAGAAGGCATCGCGGAAGCTGGTCCAGATCTCTCCCCAGCCTGCCCAGACGCCCTTGGGCATGTCCCGGATCACGGCCATGATGTAGATCGTGACCATCAGCATCACCCCGGCAAGGATGCCGGGAATGACACCGGCCAGGAACATCCGCCCCACCGACACATCCGTGGCGGAGGCGTAGACCACCATCACGATGGAGGGCGGGATGAGGATACCCAGCGTACCTGCGTTGGCGATTACACCGGCGGCGAAATCCTTGCTATAACCCGCCTGCCGCATTGCCGCGATGACGATGGAGCCGATGGCGACCACCGTGGCGGGAGACGAGCCCGACAGCGCTGCGAACATCATGCAGGCCAGCACGCCGGAAATGGCGAGCCCGCCGCGCAGATGCCCCACGCAGGCGATGGAAAAGCGGATGATCCGCCGCGCCACGCCGCCCGTCGACATGAAGGAGGACGCAAGGATGAAGAACGGGATGGCCAGCAGGGTGTAATGCGCCGCCATTGCGCCATAAAGGCTCTGCGCGATGGAGGCGAGCGAGGTGTCCGACAGAACCAGCAGGAACAGCATGGACGACAGGCCAAGCGAAACCGCGATCGGTACGCCGATCAGCATCAGCCCGACGACCATCATGAAAAGAACAAGAACATCCATTGAATCAGACCTTTGCGTCTTCGGCGGCGGCTTTCTCGACCGCCTCCTCGGCTTCATGGCTTACGATCAGGCTCTCGCGGTTGCCCGCGATCACGCCAAGCGTCGCCTGGATGAACCGGAACAACAGCAGCGCGCAGCCGACCGGAAGGATCACGTAGGGCACAAGCCGGGGCATCTTTTCATAGGGTTCGGTGACCATCTGGTTGCCGTCCATGAAAGAGTTGAAAGTATAGGCGAGCCAGTCGCTCATCCATTGAAAAGGAATCGGGATCTGGTCGCTCTCGTAGAAGGATTGCGAGCGGCGCTCTACAAAGCCTGTGGGAAACCAGCGCCCGTCCGTCGGGTTGAAACCCGCGAAGGGTGCCCAGAAATCCCAGGCGCCCTTCATCATCAGCACCGCGTAGAAGATGCAGATCACCCCCGAAATGATCGCGAGCCCCCGTTTCGGCCCCGTCGGCACAAGGCTGGTGACAGCATCGACGCCCAGGTGCGCAGTGACCTTGACGCAATAGCTGACCCCGAAAAGGACCAGCCAGGCGAACAGGACCAGAGTCAGTTCCAGCCCCCATATCAGCGAATGGTTGAATACATAGCGCAGTACCACGTTGACGAAAGTCACCAGGGTCATCAGCCCCAGGAGCACCGCGATTGCCGTTTCTTCGAATGTATGGATAAAGCGGCCGAAGGTGCCCTTCGGCTCGTATCTGCTGGCGCTCATGATCTTCCTCCCATCACGCGCGGAATGGGCGGGCCGCTCAGCGGCGGCCCTGCCCGATGACCTTATGGGTCGCTTACATGGATTCGTTGATTTCCTGTGCGGCGGCGATGTTGTCCGCGCCCACGCCTTCCTCGAACTGCGACCAGACCGGCTTCATCGCGTCGACCCAGGCCTGACGCTGCTCCGGCGTCAGTTCGCGGATCACGCCACCGGCGTCCAGGATCGCCTGACGGGCTTCCATGTCCACTTCGTTGACGGCCGCGTTCCGCTCAGCGGTGACTTCGTCGATGATGGTGGCAAGCTGATCGCGGATTTCGGGATCAAGCCCTTCCCACCAGTCGGAACTGGTCACCAGCAGGTAGTCGAGCACCCCGTGGTTGGTTTCGGTCGAACCGTCCTGCACTTCAAAGAACTTCTGGCCGTAGATGTTGGACCAGGTGTTTTCCTGACCATCGACAACGCCGGTCTGCAGCGCGCCGTAGACTTCGGAGAACGCCATCGGCTGCGGGCTGGCGTCGAGTTGCTCGAACTGTGCCACGATCACGTCGGAAGGTTGCACACGGAATTTCAGACCTGCCGCATCACCCGGCATTTCCAGCGCCTTGTTAGCAGACATCTGTTTCATGCCGTTGTGCCAGAAACCCAGGCCCTGAAGGCCGCGCCGCTGCATCGAATTCTTGAGCGCCTCGCCCTTTTCGCCTTGCTGGAACTTGTCGACGGCGTCGATGTTCACGAACATGAAAGGCAGATCGAAAATCTGGAATTGCTTGGTGAAGGCCTCGAACTTCGACAGCGAGGGGGCAGCCATCTGAACGTCGCCCTGCAGCATCGCCTCAAGCACCTGATCGTCATCATAAAGCGTGGAGTTCGGGAACACTTCGACGCAGGCCTTGCCGTTCATCTCGTCGTTGACGCGCTGTTCGAACAGCGAGGCGGCGATGCCCTTGGGGTGTTTGTCGGTGTTGGTGACATGGCTGAACTTGATGACGATCTCACCGTCATCACAGGCAGCTGCAACGGCGCCCGCGCTGACAGACATCGTCAGGGCAACAGCGGCGGCGGTTAATAGCTTCATTGGTTGTCTCCTCCCAGAGATTTGGAATCAAATCGTCACACCTTTTCGGGTGCACTGAGATAAGGAGCCATATTCCCGCGTGCGTTCACAAGTGCGTGTGTTCCGCAGGGTCGTTTTTCCTGTTTATAATTTAATTACAACAATTTACCAGACGATCCCGGGATAGGTCATTGAACCTGCCACACCTGATGTGCGGTTTCCCACACATGCCGGAACCGCATTTGTGCGGAAATCCGCACATAATTCAGCTGCGAAAATCCTCGGGGCGGATGCCATAGCGCGCCAGCTTGTCGTAAAAGGTCTTGCGCGGCAGTTTGAGCGCCTTGGCGGCTGCGCTGGCCTGCCCGTCGGCCCGGCGCAGGGCGGCCTCCAGCAGGGATTGCTCCACCTGGGCCATCTGTTCGGACAATCCCAGCGCCGCATCGGGTGCCACCGCATCTTCATGCACCCCCATCACGAAGCGCATCGCCGCCGACATCAGCGCGCGGGCATTGCCGGGCCAGTCGCGCGCCATCAGGTCGGCCACCACCTGCGGCGTGACCTCGGGCCGGGTCAGCCCCGCCTGCTCTGCCGCCTGGTCGACATATTGGCGGAACATCGAGGGGATATCCTCGGGCCGCTCGGAGAGGGCCGGGATTCGCACCGGCATCACCTCCAGCCGGTAATAGAGATCGGCATGCAAGCGGCCTTCCCTGACCGCGGCCTCCACGTCACGGGTGCTGCCGGTCATCAGCCGCGCGGCGGGCGCGCCCTCCAGCGCCTCGATCAGCGCCAGCTGGGTCTGGGCGGGCAGCAATGTGACCTCGTCGAGGAACAGGCTGCCGCCTGCCGCCGCCTCCAGCGCAGCGGCCAGGGCCTCCGACCCCATCTCTGCCGCCGCGCGTTTGACGAAAGCCGCCTTGGAGCGCGCGGAGCTGAGGTGGATCACCTCCGCCACCTTGGAAATTCCGGTGCCCGGCGCACCAAAGACCAGCACCTCGCCTTCGGTCTGGGCAACGCGGCGGACACGGGCGCGCAGGGCCTCCGAGATCTCTGACGTGCCAAAGATCATCCGCGACGCGGGATCGCCCTTGCGCACCAGATCGCGCAGGCGGCGGTTGTCCAGCACCAGCGCACGGGTCTTGAGCGCGCGTTCCAGCACCGCAAGCAGGGCGGCAGGCGCACAGGGCTTTTCGAGGAAGTCGAAGGCACCCTGCCCCATCGCCTCCACCGCCATGGGAATGTCGCCCTCGCCGGTCAGCAGGATCACCGGCAGGTCCGGGTCCTGACCTTGGGCATATTTCAGCAGGTGAAACCCGTCGCGCCCGGGCATCCGCATGTCCGACAGGATCACCCCGTCGAAATCGCGGGTGATCCGATCCTTGGCCGCGACGAAGGAGCCGGCGGTGACCGCCGTGAAGTCGGCCAGTTCCAGCGTCTGCGCCAGCGCCTCGCGCACGGCGGCGTCATCATCCACCAGCAGCACCTTGCCCATCATGCCGCCGCCACATCCTTTGTATGTCGTTCAAGTGTCACGGTAAAAAGCGCCCCGCCCTGATAATTGCTGCCCCTGATCTGTCCACCAAAGCTTTGCACAATGCCATAGCTGATCGACAGGCCCAGCCCCATCCCGGCGGAGGGACCTTGGGTTTTCGTGGTATAGAAAGGATCGAATACCTTGTCCGGCATCTCGATCCCCGGTCCGGTGTCGCGAAAGCTGACAGTGACCTCATCCGCTTCGAGCACCCCGATTTCAAGGCGCTTTTCCGGCGCATCGGCCATCGCGTCCACCGCATTGGTGATCAGATTGACAAAGACCTGCCCCAGCCGCACCTCGCCGCCGCGCACCCAAGTCGGCGCTTCGAGCGGCGCATGCACCAGTTCGACACCCGCATCCTGCACATGGGCGCGGGTCAGCTCCAATGCGCTTTCCAGGGCCCGGCGCAGATCGACACGGTCATCGGTCTGCTGGTCCTGCCGGGCAAAGGCGCGCAGGTTCTGGATGATCCGCGCCATCCGCTGCGCCAGTTCGGAAATGCGGGTCAGATTCTCTGCCGCGCGCCCCGGCGTGCCGCGGTTCATGAACTGCACCCCGTTCTCCGCAAAGGACCGGATTGCCATCAGCGGCTGGTTCAGCTCGTGGCTGATGCCCGCGGACATCTGCCCCAGGGCGCTGAGCTTGCCCGCCTGCACCAGCTCATCCTGCGCCCGGCGCAGGGCGGCCTGCGCCTCTTCGCGCTCCGCCGCCTCTGCCAGCAGCTTGGCATTGGTATCGCGCAGGGCCTGGGTGCGCTCTGCCACGCGGTCTTCCAGACGGGCATTGGCACTGGCCAGCGCGCGCCGCCGCTCTGCCGCCAGAAACAGCAATGACCCGAATGCGAGGCAAAGTGCGGCCACCGCCGCGGCCTGTGCCGCCGCAAGCCTGCGCGCGGGCTCGGTATCCAGCAGCACCTCGCCGGTCAGGCCGATGACCGGCAGGCCTTGCGTCAGATGCAGCGCGGAGCGGGGCAGATACGGACCCCAGTCCAGCAGCCAGATTTCATGCCCCCCCAGCCGCCGCGCCTCGAAAGGCGGGGCGGGCCCCACCGGCGGCACCAGACCGACCAGGCCGGAGGATTCCGGCGCCCGGCGCCAGAACAGCAGTTCCGAGCGGTTCGCGATCAGCACCTCGCCGCTGCTGTCGGTGAAAAAGGCCGGCGGGTTGCTGCCGCGCCAGTTGTAGTCGATCCCGTTCAGATCGGTCACCACAACCACGGCGCCCAGCACCTGCCCCGGCGGGCTGAATACCGGTGCGGCATGAAAATAGGCCCGCTGGGAGAGCGGCATCGCTTCGCCGTGCCCCCACCCCAACGCGCCGCGCAAGGCCCGGCGCACAAAGGGCTGTCCGGCCAGTTCCATCGGCGCATCCAGCCCCAGCGCCGAGGCACGCAGGCGCCCGTCTGCATCGATCACCAGCACATCCAGCGCCGCCGTCTTGTCCGCGACATTCAGCAGCAGATCGCCCAGGTCCCGCGCATCGCCCTCGGAAAGGACCGCGCGCACCGCCGGATGGTTCCCCATCAGCACCGCCAGATCCCGGTAGCGCTGCAGCTGGCCCACCAGCCGGTCCCCGGCAAGCGCCAGGTCCGCGCGCCCGCGTTCGGCCAGCAGGTCCAGGCCCTGTTCATGGAAATACCGCCAGACCCCCCCCGAGAGGGCCGCCACAACCGCCAGGAAGGCCAGCATCACCGCCGCTCTTTGCCGTATTCCGCTTATCATGGGGCAAGATTGCACATGCGCCCTTGCCTTGACCAGAGCCGCTCGGGCATCTGGTCGGGATGAAACGCCTTTCCCAATCCCCGCTCGACGCCGGGTTCATCCAGAACCCCTATGCCGTCTATGATGAAGCCCGCGCGCGCGGGCCGGTGCTGTTCTGGGAGGATTACGGGATGCTCGCCGCCTTTGACGCGGCCACCATCACCGCGCTGCTGCGCGACCGCAGGCTGGGCCGTCAGAACCCGGAACCGGCCCCGGCCCCGGCGCATCTGACCCAATGGCACCGGGTCGAGGCGCATTCGATGCTGGAGCTGGAACCGCCCCGGCACACGCGGCTGCGGGCCCAGGTCCTGCGCGCCTTCACCTCGCGGCGGATCGCGAACCTGCAACCGGATATCGACCAGATCATGCAGGAACTGCTGGCCGCCCTGCCCGCGACGGGGCCGATCGACCTGATCCCCCAGGTCTGCACGCAGCTGCCGGTGCGCATCATCGCGCGGCTGCTGGGGGTGCCGGAAGAGAGCTGGCCGGACCTGCTGCGCTGGTCCAATACCATGGTGGCAATGTATATGGCGGGCCGCACCCGCGCCATCGAGGACGCCGCCGAAACCGCAACAGGCGAATTCGTCAGCTATCTGACCGATTACATCGAGCGCCGTCGCGGCGACCCCGGCAATGACCTGATCTCGGAGCTGATCGCCACCGAAAGCGCAGGCGAAAAACTGAGCAGCGAGGAGCTGATCGGCACCTGCATCCTGCTGCTGAACGCGGGCCATGAGGCCACTGTGCACGCCATGGGCAATGCGGTGAAATGCCTGCTGGAACATCAGACCGATCCGCTGGCCCTGGCGCCGCAGAACATCGCCGCCACGGTCGAGGAACTGCTGCGCTTCGACCCGCCGCTGCACATGTTCACCCGCTACGCCTACGAAGACATCGACCTGGGCGATGTGACCCTGAAGAAGGGCGATGAAATCGCGCTGATCCTGGGGGCGGCGGGCCATGATCCCGACATCCACGTCGCGCCCGACCTGTTCAACCCGCAACGCCCCGGCAGGCCCCATGCGGCCTTTGGCGGCGGCTTGCATTTCTGCGTCGGCGCGCCACTGGCCCGGCTGGAACTGCAAAGCGCGCTGCCCGCGCTTTTTGCCCATCTGCCCGGGATGACCCTGGCCGAAACCCCGCGCTATGCCGCCACCTATCATTTCCACAGGCTCGAAAAGCTGCTGATCCAGCCGTGAACCGATCCGGGGTCAAGGAGGCCGCAGGCCCCGCGCAGCGGCTTGTCCTTGAGGCCGGATCGGTTCACCATACCCTCGGAACAGGTCGTTCAGGACGCAAGGCGCCCTGAACACCTTCTCAGCAATGAAAACCACGGCGCAGCGGATAGCCCAGGCTGCCGACAGGGGCTCAGGCCCGCCACGGGCGCCCGTAGAAAGGAATCGCGGCAAGGCCGCGTCCTTCAGATCACGCCACGGCCAGTTCAGGTCACAGCGGCAGGGCCACGGTGGACTTGATCTCTTCCATCGACAAAAGCGCGGTGACATTATGCACCCGCACCTCCGAGATCAGCGCCTGGTAAAAGGCGTCATAGGCCCGCGCGTTCTTCACCCGCACCTTCAGGATATAGTCGATATCCCCCGCCAGCCGATGCGCCTCCTGCACCTCGGGGCGGTCGCGCAGCGCCTTGAGGAAGGCCGCCTGCCATTCCGCCTCATGCTCCGAGGTGCGGATCAGGACAAAGAAACAGGCCTCGAACCCCAGCGCCTCGGCATCCAGGATCACGGTCTGCTGGCCGATGATCCCGGCCTCGCGCATCTTGCGGATGCGATTCCATACCGGGGTCTTGGAAGAGCCCACCGCCTTGGCAATATCATCCAGCGATTGCGCCGCATCGCGTTGCAACTGGCCAAGAATTTTCCGATCTGTCTCGTCTATCCGAACAGGCATCCTGTGATTTCCCTTTTCGCCACAAACTTGTTCTATCTGGCGCTGAAAACAGAACAATATTCCTTATCTGCGCGGGCATATGGCCCAGTACAGGGAATATTTCCTATATAGAGAGGTAAGTCAACGCATCACACCAGCCGCAGCAAGGGGCACACCATGGACCATTTTCCCATCTTTCTCGCCACCGAGGGCCAGCGCATCGCGCTGTCGGGCGGCGGTGATGCGGCGCTGGCCAAGCTGCGGCTGCTGCTCAAGACCCGTGCGCGGATCCATGTCTATGCCCCGGCCCCCGCGCCCGAAATCGAAAACTGGGCGGAAGCCGGCCGGCTGACCCTGCACCGCCGCGCCTTTGCCCCGGGCGATGCGCGGGACACGAGGCTGTTCTATGCCGCCGATGAGGACGCGGGCGAGGATGCCCGCACCGCCGCCATCGCGCGGGCCGAGGGGGCGCTGGTCAACATCGTCGACAACCTCGCCGACAGCGCCTTTATCACCCCGGCCATCGTGGACCGCGACCCGGTGACCGTGGCGATCGGCACCGAAGGGGCCGCCCCGGTGCTGGCCCGCGCCATCAAGGCCGACCTGGAAGAACGCCTGCCCGCCACGCTGGGCAACCTGGCGCGGATCGGCAAGGGTTTTCGCAAGCTCGCCGATGCCCTGCCCTTTGGCCGCGCGCGCCGCGATTTCTGGCGCGACTATTATTTCAACACCGGCCCCCGCGCCATCGCCGCAGGCGAGGACCACGTGAAGGACAGCCTCGGCACGCTGCTGGAAGATCACCTGACCCGTGCCGCCCGCGCGGGCCATGTCGCCTTTGTCGGCGGTGGACCGGGCGATCCGGAGCTGCTGACCCTCAAGGCGCGCCGCGCTCTGGATGAGGCGGATGTGGTGATCTACGACCGGCTGATCTCGGCGCAGATCCTCGAACTGGCCCGCCGCGAAGCGGTAATGATCGACGTGGGCAAGGAAGGTTTCGGCCCCTCCACCAGCCAGGAGACGATCAACGCCCTGCTGGTGGAACATGCGCAATCGGGCGCCCAGGTGGTGCGGTTGAAATCGGGCGATGCCACCGTATTCGGCCGCCTGGACGAGGAAATCGACGCCATCGACGCCCATGGCATCGGCTGGCACATCGTGCCGGGCATCACCTCGGCCTCTGCTGCGGTGGCGGCCATCGGCCAGAGCCTGACCCGCCGGGGGCGCAATGCTTCTGTCCGCTTCCTTACGGGGCATGACATGAAGGGGTTCGCCGATCACGACTGGGCCGCGCTTGCCCGTCCGAACGAGGTTGCCGCGATCTACATGGGCAAGAAATCCGCCCGTTTCGTGCAGGGCCGCCTGATCATGCATGGGGCGGACCGCGCCACACCCGTCACCGTGATCGAAAACGCTTCGCGCCCCGAGCAGCGGGTGCTGGAAACCACGCTGGACCGGATGGCCGCAGATATTGCCGATGCGCAGATGACCGGCCCCGCCCTGACCTTTTACGGACTCGCCCCGCGCGCCGCCGTGCAAGCCGCCACTGACATGCCGTTCGAGGAGATGGCCTGATGCCCAAACCTTTCACGCCCAAAGTTGTCACCGCCAACGCCCTGCTTGAAGGCGACGTGATCTATATGACCGCCAGTGGCTGGACCCGTGACCTGGCCGAGGCCGAAGTGCTGACCGATGAGGCCGACGCCGATCTGCGCCTGATCGAGGCGCAGTCGCAGCCGGGCAGCATTGTGGGCGCCTATCTGGCCGATGTCACCCTGCAGGACGGCGTGCCGCACCCCACCCATTTCCGCGAGGATTTCCGCGCCACCGGGCCTTCGAACTACGCCCACGGCAAGCAGGAAACCGTCAAAGAGGAGCATTTCTGATGTACCATTACACCGAATTCGACGCCGACTTCCTGTCCGAGCGCAACGCCCAGTTCCGCGCCCAGGTGGAACGCCGCATCGACGGCAGCCTGACCGAGGATGAATTCAAGCCGCTGCGCCTGATGAACGGGCTCTACCTGCAACTGCACGCCTACATGCTGCGCGTCGCGATCCCCTATGGCACGCTGAACTCGCGGCAGATGGACCAGCTCGCCATGATTGCCGAGAAGTGGGACAAGGGCTATGGCCACTTCACCACCCGCCAGAACATCCAGTACAACTGGCCCGAGCTGCGCGATGTGCCCGATATGCTGGACGCGCTGGCGGCGGTGAACATGCATGCCATCCAGACCTCCGGCAACACCATCCGCAACGTGACCGCCGACCATTTCGCCGGTGCCGCCGCGGATGAGGTCGCAGACCCGCGCCCGGTGGCCGAACTGATCCGCCAGTGGTCCACCGACCACCCGGAATTCCAGTTCCTGCCGCGCAAGTTCAAGGTTGCCGTGACCGGGGCGCAAGCCGACCGCGCGGTGATCAAGGCGCATGACATCGGGCTGCGCATCGTGGAGCGCGACGGGGCAATCGGCTATGAGGTCATTGTGGGCGGCGGCCTGGGCCGCACGCCAATGATCGGCAAGGTGCTCTATGATTTCGTGGCGGAGGAAGACCTGCTGCCGACGCTGGAAGCGATTGTCAGCGTCTACAACCTGCTGGGCCGCCGCGACAACAAGTACAAGGCGCGCATCAAGATCACCGTGCATGAGAACGGGATCGAAGACATCCGCGCCCGCGTCGATGCGCGCTATGCGCTGATCCGCCCGCAGTTCGGCGGCGTGGACCAGCAGATGCTGGCCCGGATCAAGGCCGATTTCGCCGCCCCCCAGTTCCGGGTGGCGGATGAGGCGCCCTATCGCAACGCCTATCAGAACGACCCGCTGTTCCGCAGCTGGGCCGATACCAACCTCTCCGCGCACCGTGCGCCGGGCTATGCCATCGTCTCCATCAGCCTCAAGGCGCATGGCAAGACGCCCGGCGATGCCTCTGCCCGGCAGATGCGGCTGATGGCGGCGCTGGCGAAACGCTATGGCCATGACGAGCTGCGCATCAGCCACGAGCAGAACGTGATCCTGCCGCATGTGCATAAATCCGACCTGCCCTCGGTCTTTGCCGCGCTGCGCGCCGAGGGGTTGGGCACCGCCAACATCGGGCTGATCAGCGATATCATTGCCTGCCCCGGCATGGATTACTGCGCGCTGGCAACGGCCCGGTCGATCCCCATCGCGCAGGAGATCGCCACCCGCTTTGACGAATTGAAGCTGGAGCATGAAGTGGGTCCGCTCAAGATCAAGATCTCGGGCTGCATCAATGCCTGCGGCCACCACCATGTGGGCCATATCGGCATCCTGGGGCTGGATCGCGCAGGCGTGGAAAACTACCAGATCACCCTGGGCGGTGACGGCACCGAGGATGCGACCATCGGCACCCGTGCCGGCCCCGGTTTCTCTGCCGATGAGATCATCCCGGCGGTGGAACGTCTGGTGCTGGCCTATCTCGACCTGCGCACGGAACCTGCGGAGACCTTCCTGCAGACCTACCGCCGTCTGGGGATGGCCCCGTTCAAGGCCGCCCTTTACCCCGAGGCAGAAAGCAAGGAACGGGCAGATGCCGCTTGACCGAGACCGACATGTACCGGCGGCGCAGGCCAGCGGGGCTGCGCAACCTGCCCCGGACCGGGTTGGCGCGCTCAACGCCGAGCTGCGCCATCACAGTGCCACGGATGTGCTGCGCCGCGCAGTAGAAGAGATCCCGCATCTTGCGCTTGTCTCAAGTTTCGGGGCGGAATCGGTGGTGCTGCTGCATCTGGCCTCCATGGTGAACCGCGACCTGCCGGTGCTGTTCATCGACACCGAACTGCTGTTCACCGAAACGCTGGTTTACCAGCAGGAGCTGACCGAACGTCTGGGCCTGCGCAATGTGACGATCCTGCGGTCGGGCAACATCCGTGCGGTGGACCCGGACAATACCCTGCACCAGCGCGACACCGATGCCTGCTGCAACCTGCGCAAGACCGTGCCGCTGCAAACCGCGCTGCGCGGTTTTGACGGCTGGATTTCGGGGCGCAAGCGGTTCCAGTCGGGCACCCGCGCCGCGCTGGAGCATTTCGAGCTGGAGCAGCGCGGCAATGGCGTGCCGGACCGGATCAAGGTGAACCCGCTGGCCTATTGGGACCCTGCCGATGTGCAGACCTATATGACCGAGAACCGCTTGCCGCGCCATCCGCTGGTGGCGCAGGGCTACCCCTCCATTGGCTGCGCGCCGTGCACATCGCCGGTGAAACCGGGTGAAGATCCTCGCGCAGGCCGTTGGAGGGACAGTGAAAAAGACGAATGCGGCATCCATTTTGTCGATGGCAAGATGGTGCGAACCGGAGGCAAGACATGACCCAATTGATCAACGATAGCGGCTTTGTGGAAGACGACTGGACCGGTGGCTTTTGCGCCACCGGGGCCGCCAATGACTGCGTGGCGCTGGACCTGCCCTCGGATGCCGATCCCGAAGCGGTCGATCTGGCGGGGCTCAAGGTCATCCGGGTCGATTTCCCCTCCTCCGCCGACGGGCGCGGCTTTACCATTGCGCGCGCCTTGCGCCTGCGGGGCTTCACCGGACGGCTGCGCGCCAGGGGCCATGTGATTGCCGACCAATATGCGATGGCGCGCCGGGCAGGCTTTGACGAGGTCGAAGTGCATGACGAAATCGCCGCCCGCCAACCCCAGGACCAATGGCAGTTCCGCGCCAATTGGCAGGCGCATGACTATCAGTCGCGCCTGCGCGGCTGAGCTGCGACAAAGGCAAAGATTGCCCTGACCCCATTCATCTTCTAAGAAGGGAACGCAAGCGATCGCTTGTGTACATGTGATTATGACCGAGCAGACCCCAGTGAACCAGACCACAGCCCAGCCCGCCCTGCCTGACGCGCAGACCGTGACATCGGTAAAGCACTGGACAGACAGGCTTTTCTCTTTCCGCGTCTCCCGCCCCGCATCTTTGCGGTTCCGGTCGGGTGAATTTGTGATGATCGGGCTGATGGGTGATCCGCACCCCGAGACCGGCAAGCAGAAGCCGCTGTTGCGGGCCTATTCCATCGCCTCGCCCGCCTGGGACGACGAATTGGAGTTCTATTCGATCAAGGTGCAGGACGGACCGCTGACCTCGAAACTGCAGCACATCCAGCCCGGCGACCGGATCATCCTGCGGCCCAAGCCGGTGGGCACCCTGGTGCATGACGCGCTTCTGCCGGGCAAGCGGCTGTGGTTCTTTGCCACCGGCACCGGCTTTGCGCCCTTTGCCTCCCTGCTGCGCGAGCCGGAAACCTACGAGAAATTCGATGAAGTGGTGATGATGCACACCTGCCGCGACGTGGCAGAGCTGGAGTATGGCCGCCAGCTGATCAAGAACCTGAAATCCGATGAACTGATGCAGGAGCTGATCGGGGCCGAGAACCTGGCCAAGATCCGCTATTACCCGACCACCACCCGTGAACAAAGCCCCAAGATGGGCCGCATCACCACCCTGCTGCAGGATGGAACCGTCTTTGCCGATCTGGGGATTGACGGGATCAACAAGGAAACCGACCGCGGCATGGTCTGCGGCAGCCTTGATTTCAACAAGGACATGATGAAAACGCTTGAGAGCTTTGGCCTTGAGGAAGGGGCAAATTCCGATCCCAAGCATTTCGTGGTTGAAAAGGCCTTTGTCGGCTAAAGCGTCATGCGAAGAACCTGCACCACATAACGCTGCCTGGAATCGGAGATTTCAACGCTTTGGGTGATGCCTGGTGTTTCAGGCATTTCGCCAGTGGCTGTAAACCATTCACCAGACATGAAAAAACCGCGTCCCGTCACCGGGGCGCGGTTTCTTTTTGGCGTCGAAGCTGATCAGAGGTTCAGCGCCTCGCGGATTTTTTCCAGCGTCGCCTTCAGCAGATCAGGATTGTCCTGCGCCGCTTTCAGACCTGTGGTCAGCGTGGTTTTCTGCAAGGCGCCCAGATCGGAAGCCTCGATCATCTCGGTGACCTTGCCGAGGTCGAAACCATCCACTGTCAGCAGCTGATCCACCATCGAAGGTTCAACCCCATCGACACCTGCGGCGGCTTCGGCCTCTGCCGTGTCGCCGGTTGTGGTATCGACAGTTGCCTCTGCCGCCGGTTCGGTGGTTGCCTCGGCTGCGGTTTCCGCGGCCTCTTCGGTGCTTTCAACGGCCGCATCCGCTGCCTGCTCGGTGCCCTCGGCGGTGGCTTCCGCTGCCTGCTCAGTTGTTGCGGCTGCGCTGTTGGTGGCGTCGGCTGTGGCATCTGCCGCGCCTTCGGTTGCTTCGGCTGTGTCCGTGGCGGCATCGGCCACCGCATCTGCGGTGTCGGAAGCTGCATCAGCGGTTGCATCTGCAGCATCCGCTGCTGTGTCGCCCGCTGCATTTGCCGCATCGGAGGCGGCTTCGGCAGCATCGCTGGCCGCATTCTCGACCGCGTCGACAGCGCCTTCTGTCGCCTCTGCAATCGCTTCACCGGCTGCATTTGCGGCATCTGCCGTGGCATCGACCGCTTCGCTTACGGCGCCCTGCACCGCATCAGCGGCTTCGCCTGCGGTTTCGGAGGCGCTTTCCAGTGCTTCGGGTGCATTGACTGTTTCGGAGACCTCATTCGCTGCTTCGGAAGCGTCATTGGCCAGTTCAGACGGTGACTTGCCGGAATACAGCATGTAGCCGCCAACAGCGACAAGTGCCGCCACGATAATCCAGATCAGGTTTTTCATATTCTTTCCCTCTTTGACAGCGCCGGGGCCAACACTGGCCCTGCACACCTTGTCGGCCCAAATGCGGAACAACCCCGATACATTCAAGGGGAATTTGGCGCGAAAGACGTCCATTGCACCAATTTACCGGCTTGAAGAAGGCCGTTGCCACGTCTACCTTGCAACTTCGAAAATACAGCAACCACCAAAGGATGACCACCATCGCTCGCAGACCTCATAACGCGCCACCGCAACGTGACACCGGACCGCGCGTCAACGAAAACATACGTTCCCCGGAAATCCGCCTGATCGGCGCAGATGGCGAAAACGTCGGCGTCGTGACGCCCAACCGCGCCCTCGAAATGGCCGAAGAGGCCGGGCTGGACCTGGTTGAGATTTCGCCCAACGCCAATCCGCCGGTCTGCAAGATCATGGATTTTGGCAAGTTCAAGTACGAACAGCAAAAGCGCGAATCCGAAGCCCGCAAGAAGCAGAAGATCATCGAGATCAAAGAGGTCAAGTTCCGTCCCAACACGGATACGAACGACTATGACGTCAAGATGCGCAATGTCTTCAAGTTTCTTGAGAACGGCGACAAGGTGAAGATCACACTGCGTTTCCGGGGCCGCGAGATGGCGCACCAGAACCTGGGCCGCGAGCTGCTGGAACGGGTGGCAGAGGACACCAAGGAGCATGGCAAGGTCGAGAACTTCCCCAAGATGGAAGGCCGCCAGATGGTCATGCTGATCGGTCCCTTGCCCAACAAGGCCTGAGATCGGCGCATTGCCGCAACAAAGAGCGGCCTTCTGACGCGCCCGGCAAAGCCGGACTCTGAGAAGGCCGCCAGATGGTCATGCTGATCGGTCCCCTGCCCAACAAGGCCTGAGGTCGGCGCATTGCCGCAACAAAGAGCGGCCTTCTGACGCGCCCGGCAAAGCTGGACTCTGAGAAGGCCGCCAGATGGTCATGCTGATCGGGCCCCTGCCTGCCGGACAGATGTCAGCCCCGACGGAATCGAAAAACCCCCGCAACGCATTGCGGGGGTTTCTTTTTGCGGGTCATGCCCCGCGCGGGAGGGTCAGCGCAGCAGGGCGGTGATGTTGCGCACCACCGCGCGGCGGTTGGCCGGTTCCGCAACAAGTGTCGGGATCTTGAGGTCGGATTCGCCATAGCCCTGGGTGACGAGGTTCTGCGCGGGCACGTTGAAGTATTCGGTCAGCGCAAGCGCCACGGTTTCGGCACGGCGGTCCGACAGGGCCAGGTTGTAGGTGGCGCTGCCGACAGCATCGGTATGCCCCTCGACCAGGATCACGGTACGCGGATCCTGTGCGATCTGTTCGCGCAGGGCGGTGCCGATCCGGGCCAGGCTGCGCGCCTGTTCCGGCTGGATCGCGGCGGAACCGGTCGGGAAGCGGACGGCATCAAGCTCCAGCTGCGGTGCCAGGGCACGCACCTGGCTGATGTCGCGGACCTGACGCAGGGAGAAGGTGCGGTTGGTGTCCGCCGCCAGTTCGCGTTGCAGCGCCGCGCGCAGGGCCTCTTCGTTCTGGTTGCTGACCATTTCCACCTGCTGCTGCCGGTTCACCTGCGGCAGTTCGTTCACCACAACCCGCTGTTCTTCGACAAGGTCATCGAACAGCACCACCTGGTTGCCCTGCGCATCCACGGAAACCCGGCGCAGGACCGAACCGTCGCGGGCGCGGATCGTGATGATCTGCGAACCGTCCGGTTTGGTCACGATGCTGCGGCTGGAGCCATCGTCGAAGGTCTGGGTGCGGACCTCATCGCCCGCCTGGCGGATCAGCGCATCCTCATCCTTCAGCACCCGCAGTTCGCCATTGGGATCCTCGACCACCACCCGGTCGCCCGAGCGGCTGACAACCTTGTCGCCGTTCTTGAGCACGGAGCCCACCACCACGGCACCAAGCCCCAGCAGAAGCGCCTTTTCGAATTTGCTCAACCCGCTGTCGTCATTGGAGGCTGCAGGCTGCTGGTCGCCGGTCACGGCGGTCTCGAATTCCTCGTCGGAGGAGCGCAGGTTTTCCTCGGTGATCTCTTCGGTCACCACGTCGGCATCGCTGCTTTGAGACTCGGCCGCTGCGGCGGCGGCGGCGATGGCCTGACGCTCGGCCTCGCGGTCTGCGGCACGTTGGGCTTCAAGCTCGGCCGCCTGACGGTCCGCTTCGGCCTGGGCTTCGGCGGTCAGTTCTGCCTCGGCTTCGGATGTGGCCTGCGCATCGGCGGCGGCCTGCGCGTCGGCGGCGGCCTGCGCGTCGGCGGCGGCCTGATCTTCTGCAGCCTGCGCCTCGGCAGCAGCTTGCGCATCAGCGGCGGCCTGATCCTGCGCAGCCTGTGCATCGGCCGCAGCTTGATCTTCAGCGGCCTGCGCATCTGCAGCAGCTTGATCCTGTGCAGCTTGCGCATCCGCAGCGGCCTGTGCATCAGCAGCGGCTTGTGCATCTGCAGCAGCCTGAGCATCAGCAGCAGCTTGTGCGTCTGCGGCGGCCTGATCCTGTGCCGCCTGTGCCTCGGCTGCGGCCTGGGCGTCCGCCTCCGCCTGGGCCTGTTGCTCTTCACTTGTCGGCGCGGCCTCAGAGTTCTCTGTCGCGGCGGATTCCTCTTTCATGGCGCGGCGCACAACCAGCTCTTCTGCTGTCTTCACGGCCTGATCGTCAAACATGCAGGGAAAGGTGACCTCCCCCCCGGTCAGATCGCAGGCCGGTGTTTCGGACTGCGCAAATGCGCCCCCCGGCAGCGCCAGAAGCAGGCTCATGCTCAGGGATGTTGTCGATTTCAATAGCGTCTTCATTTGGTGTTCCTCACATTGTTCCGAACGCCGTTCGGGCAGCGCTTGTGAGTTAACGTCTGGTGGCGGTGGCGGTTCCGCCCCCCCCTGAAGATAGGCAAGGATACGCAAAAATCCGCGCACCCCTGGGGCACGCGGATTTCAATTCAGGTAACGGCGCCCGGTCAGGCGATGGCAGCAACCGCCCGTTTGGTCATCACGCCAACCAGATGGGCGCGATATTCGGCGGTGCCATGCAGATCGCTGATCATGTCGCCTTCGGCTTTCAGCCCCGCCACCGCATCGGCAGAGAAATTGGCCGAAAGCGCCTCTTCCGCCTCGGTCCAGCGGAAGACACCGTCATTGGAGGCACCTGTCACAGCCACGCGCACCCCGTCGCTGAACCTTGCGACAAAGACCGCAACCAGCGGGAAGCGGGAGGCGGGCTGGAGGAACTTTTCGTAATGCGCCGCCTGCGGGATCGGGAATTTCACTTCTGTGACAATCTCGCCCTCTTCCAGTGCGGTGGTGAACATGCCGAGGAAATAGTCATCCGCCGCAATCTCGCGGTTGTTGGTCACGATGGTGGCGCCGGAACCAAGGGCCGCCGCCGGATAGCAGGCGGAAGGGTCGTTGTTGGCCAGAGAGCCGCCGATGGTGCCCCGGTTGCGCACTGCCGGGTCGCCGATGCGCGCCGCTACCGACGCCAGCCCCGGATAATGCGCCGCCGCCTCGGCCGCCACGGTCGTATGGGTGGTGCCGCCGCCGATACAGAGCCTGCCGTCGTCAGACATGCGGACCCCCTTCATTTCCTCGATCCCTGTCAGGGACACCAGCACCGAAGGGGCGGCCAGCCGCGCCTTCAGCGTCGGGATCAGGGTCTGCCCGCCGGAAATCGGCTGGGCCTCTTCCTTGCTCATCGCCTGCACCGCATCGACGATGCTGGTGGGGCGTTCGACGTCGAAATTATACATATTCTTTCCTTTCGAACCTGGCACCGCCTGCGGGTCTCGCGGGGCACCTGCTTCTTTATGCCAAAATACCTCCGGGGGGTCCGGGGGGCAACGCCCCCCGGCTCCGCCCGTCTCAGATCATCCCTGCATCGCGGCCCAGACGCGCGATGGCGTCACCGGCATGTCGATATGGGCCACATCCTTGCCGCCGGAGCGCATTGCGTCCAGCACCGCGTTGACCACCGCCGGAGGGGAGCCGATCGCCCCCGCCTCGCCGCAGCCTTTCACGCCCAGCGGGTTGTGGGTACAGGGTGTCTGGCAGGAATGGTCCACGTCATAGAAGGGCAGATCGCTGGCCCGCGGCATTGCGTAATCCATGTAGGATGCGCTCAGCAACTGGCCGTCGCTGTCATAGGCGCAGTTCTCCATCAGCGCCTGGCCGATCCCCTGCGCCAGCCCGCCATGAACCTGGCCGGTGACGATCATCGGGTTGATGATATTGCCGAAATCATCCGCCGCCGAGAACCGCTCGATGGTGACCTGGCCGGTCTCCGGGTCCAGCTCTACCTCGCAGGCATAGGCGCCCGAGGGGTAGGTAAAGTTCGACGGATCGTAGAATGCCGTCTCCTCCAGCCCCGGTTCAAGATCCTCAAGCGGATAGTTGTGCGGCACATAGGCTGCCAGCGTCACATCGCCCCAGGCCAGGGACTTGTCGGTGCCCGCCACGCTGAACATGCCATCCTTCAGTTCGATATCGCCTTCGGAGGCCTCCAGGATATGGCCGGCGATCTTCTTCGCCTTGGCGATGATCTTTTCCGTCGCCCGGACCATGGCCGATCCGCCCACCGCGATGGAACGCGACCCGTAGGTGCCCATGCCCATCGGCGTGCGCGCGGTGTCGCCATGCACGATCTCGATCATGCTGGCGTCGATGCCGATCATTTCCGCAATCACCTGGGGGAAGGCGGTTTCATGCCCCTGCCCGTGGCTGTGGGACCCTGTCATGACAACCAGCCCGCCGGTGGCGTTGACCCGCACCGTGGCGCTTTCATAAAGGCCCGCACGCGCGCCCAGCTGGCCCACAAGGTTCGACGGCGCGATGCCGCAGGCCTCGATATAGCAGTTCACGCCAAAGCCGCGTAAGCGGCCCTTGGCCTCGCTTTCCTTGCGGCGTGCCGCAAAGCCCGCGATGTCGGCCATCTCTTCCAGCTTGTCCATCGTGGCGACATAATCACCGGTGTCATATTCCACCGCCACCGGGGTGGCATAGGGGAATTCGGTGATGAAGTTCTGACGCCGCAGCTTGATCGGGTCCACGCCCAGCTCATGCGCCGCCTTGTCCACCAGCCGCTCAAGCTGGAAGGTCGCCTCGGGCCGTCCGGCACCGCGATAGGCATCGACCGGCACGGTATTGGTGAACACCGCCTTCACGTTCACATAGATCAGCGGTGTCTTGTAGTTGCCCGCCATCAGCGTGCCATGCAGCCATGTCGGCACCGAGGGCGCGAAGGTCGAAAGATAGGCCCCCATGTTGGCATAGGTGTCGGTGCGGATCGCGGTGAAGTTGTTGTCCCCGTCCAGCGCCAGTTCGATCTTGGTCACGTGATCGCGGCCATGGGCATCCGACATGAAGGCCTCCGACCGGCTGGAGGTCCATTTCACCGGACGGTTGCAGGCCTTGGCGGCAAAGGTGCAGAAGGCTTCTTCCTGATAGTGGAAGATCTTGGTGCCGAAACCGCCGCCCACGTCGGGTGCCACGACGCGCAGCTTGTGCTCGGGGATGCCCAGCACGAAAGCGCCCATCAGCAGGCGGATCACATGCGGGTTCTGCGAGGTGGTGTAGAGCGTATGTTCGCCGTCCGAACGGCTGTAATCGCCCACCGCCACGCGCGGCTCCATCGGGTTGGCGACCAGACGGTTGTTGACCAGTTCCAGCGTAGTGACATGTGCGGCATCTTCGAAGGCCTTGTTCACCGCCTCCTTGTTCTCTTCCACAAAACCCCAGTCGTAGCAGAGGTTCGAGGTCAGCTCCTCATGCACCTTGGGCGCGCCGTCCTTGACCGCGTCCTTCATGTTGATGACGGCGGGCAGTTCCTCGATGTCCACGACGATCGCCTCGGCGGCATCGCGGGCCTGGCCCAGCGTTTCGGCCACGACAGCGGCGATGGGTTCGCCCACATGGCGCACCTTGCCCTGCGCCAGCACCGGGTGGCCCGGTTCCTGCATCGGCTGGCCGTGTTTGTCGGTGACCTGCCAGCCGCAGGGCATGCCGCCCACGCCTTCAAAGTCCTTGCCGGTGAAGATCCTGACGACCCCGTCCATGCCTTCGGCTGCCGAAGTGTCCACGCTGGTCAGCTTGCCATGTGCCACGTCAGAGCGCAGGAAAAAGACATAGGCCTGTCCCCGCAGGTTGATATCGTCGGTGTATCGTCCGTTCCCTGTCAGAAACCGGACGTCCTCGCGCCGCTTCGTGCTGGCACCAATTCCGCCGTCTTTAGGCATCTTCATTCCTCCCGAATGTCTTGGGTGGCCCCCACCCTACATCTCCTCTTGCAGGGTGGGTCCTACCCCACGCGTTGATGTGCTTATTCTGCTGCGATCGCGCTGACGTCCTGGCCGGATGCGGCCATGATCGCCTTGACGATGTTGTGATAGCCCGTGCAACGGCAGATGTTGCCGTCAAGGTAGTGTCGCACTTCGGCTTCTGTCGGCTTGGGGTTGTCCTTGAGCAGGGCCGCCGCCGACATCACCATGCCGGGGGTGCAGAAACCGCACTGTAGCCCGTGGTGGTCCTGAAACGCCTGCTGGATCACATTGAGCGATCCATCCGCATTGGCTTGTCCTTCGATGGTGTCAACGGTGGCACCGTCCGCCTCGATGGCCAGCATGGTGCAGGCCTTGACCGCCTGCCCGTTCACATGGACCACGCAGGCGCCGCACTGGCTGGTGTCACAGCCGATATGTGTGCCGGTCAGGCCCTGATCATCGCGCAGGAATTGTGCCAAGAGCGTGCGGCCCTCCACGTCGCCGGACGCGGTTTTGCCGTTCACGGTCATTTTGACCTGTGTCATGAAATCCTCCCATTTGTGACCTTGTTTGAACGTGAGTAAATCACGCAGAGCCTGCATTGAGAATAGATAAAAACGGAAATCACGGGATATTGGACTAAAGTACCAAGGCTGCGCATCCGTGCCGCTTCAGCGGCCCCGGCGGGGCTGCGGACGGGTCGGAATTTCCTTGAGCAATCCGCCCACCCCCATGCCCGCGATATCGGCAGAGCTGACCGGCACGCCGCAGATCACCCGTGACAGCACCCAATCGGCACCGTTCAGCGCCGGTGCGCGGGCGCATCCCGGCAGGCCGATCACGGGGCGGTCGTTCAGCGCCCCCAGGAACAGCAGGTTGCCCGGATCGACCGGCATGCCAAAGCGTGTGACCCTGCCACCGGCCGCGCGCAGGGCGGCGGGTGCCACGTCTTCGCCGTCAGAGGTGGCAGAGCCGGTCAGGACCAGCAGCAGCTCCGATGTGCAGGCCGCGAGCGCCTCTGCCAGTTCGGCGCGCCGGTGCGGCACCAGTTTGACCGTCTCCAGCGTCACCCCCAGCGCTTCCAGCCTGCCTGCGATGGCGTTGCGGCCCTTGTCGCCGACACCGCCGGGGATTTCGGTGATGATCAATGTGGCGGTCTTCAGCACCGGCTGGCGCAGGGTGATCGCGCCTGCGGCCTCCACCGCCGCGCAGGCCCGCGCCAGATCCGCCTCCGGCACGCCGTAGGAGATGATCTTGATCGTCGCCACCATGCCGCCGTCGCGCATCTGCTGCCAGGGCGGCACGGTGGCGATGGTGATCATCGGATGCACCGCATTCACCGCCTCAAGCGCCGCCACATCCAGTTCCGCCACCCCCGGCCCCTCGGCCAGCAGGTTGACGCGGCCGGTAAAGGGGCGGGTCTGCTTCAGCCCCAAGCCCCGCCCCAGCACGGCAGAGGCCAGCCGTTCCGCCGCCAGATCCTCGCCCAGGTCATCAGGCCCCAGCCGGGCCACGATCACCTCTGCAATGCCGGTTTCAGACAGCGCCTGCAGATCCGCGCCCGACAGCACACGGCCCTTGCGCAGCCGCCCGCCCCGGGTCGGCACGGAATGGGCCAGCACCGCCCCCTCGGCCTGAGAAAGAGGGACCGGGCCAAACTTCACGATTGCCTCAGCGTCTGGATCATCTCTGCCAGGATCGCCACCGCAATCTCTGCCGGGCCCGCGGCCCCGATGTTCAGCCCGATGGGGCCGTGGATGCGCTCGATCTCATGCTCGGCAAACCCCGCTTCCGCCAGCCGCGCCACCCGCGCGCCATGTGTCCGCGTGCTGCCGAGCGCGCCGATGTAGAAGGCCTTTGAGCGCAGGGCGCAGGTGATTGCCGGATCGTCCAGCTTGGGGTCATGGGTCAGCAGCACCACCGCACAGCGGGCATCCAGCCTGATCGCCTCCAATGCGGCATCGGGCCAGTCGTTGATCACCTGCGCATCCGGAAACCGCGCCTGCGCGCCAAAGGCCTCGCGCGGGTCCACCACCACCGGGTCAAACCCGGTGCTGCGCGCCATGCCGACCAGATGCTGGGCAATATGCACCCCGCCCACCACGATCAGCCGCAGCGGCGGATTGTGAATGGCGATAAAGGTCTTGCCGTCTGCGTCAACGCCGGAGCGGTCCATGCGAAACCTGTCCTCATGCCCCGCATCCACCAGCCTGCGCGCGCTGCCGTCCAGCGCCACCTCATAGGCGACGGGGCGACGTTCGACGCGGGCCGCGACCAGATCGCGCAGCATCGCCTCGGGCATGCCGGCCTCCCCCACCGGTTCCACCAGAATGCGGATGGTGCCGCCACAGGCCAGACCCACGGCAAAGGCATCGCCATCGCTGACGCCATATTCCAGCAGCCGGGTGCCGCCCTGCTCCAGAGCCTCCAGCGCCTCGATCACCACCGCGCCCTCGACACAGCCGCCGGACACGGAGCCCTCCATCTGGCCCTCGCCCGAGACGACCAGCTGCGCGCCCACCCGGCGCGGGGCAGAGCCCCAGGTCTCGATCACCGTGGCAAGGGCCACGCGCTGCCCTGCGTCGATCCACGCCAGGGCCTGTTCCGGTGCTGTCTGCGCTGCCATGCTGATCTTCCTTCTCGTCCCGGGACCAGAGGTCCGATGCGGTCTTGCCCCGGAATGTAATGCGCGGGGCACCCGCGCTCAATCAGATAAGAACACCCCCGGCCGGTGCAAAGGTCCAGCGCGACCTTGGTCACAGATGGGTCAGGCGGCAGCGGATGGCTTGCACTGCCCCGCTGTGGCAACTACATCTGTCGCGACGACATAATAACCGGAGACCTGCCATGCCGATGCAAGCCAGTGAGATCGAAGAGTTGATCCGCGCGGCCTTTCCCGATGCCCGAATCGTGGTCGAGGGGAACGATGGCGTGCATATGGCGGCGATGGTGGAGGATGCCTCTTTCAAGGGGATGAACCGGGTGCAACAGCAACGCGCGGTCTATGCTGCGCTCAAGGGCAAGATGGACGGCGCCGATGGCGAATTGCACGCCCTGGCGCTGACCACGCGCGCCCCAGTCTGAAAAGAATTATCGAGGATAAAACGATGAGCGATGCGACAACGCGGATCAAGGATACGATCACTGCAAACGATGTGGTGCTTTTCATGAAGGGCACCAAGGAAATGCCGCAGTGCGGGTTCTCTTCCCGCGTGGCGGGGGTGCTGAACTATATGGGTGTCACCTATTCCGACGTGAACGTGCTGGCAGACGAAGAGATCCGCCAGGGGATCAAGGATTTCTCGGACTGGCCGACCATCCCGCAGCTCTACGTCAAGGGCGAATTCGTCGGCGGCTGCGACATCATCACCGAGATGACATTGTCAGGCGAGCTGGACACGCTGTTCGAGGAAAGCGGCGTGACCTATGACAAGGACGCCGCAGACAAGATCCGCGAAGCGAACGGCTAAGACCCGGTCGCCGCCACAGACACCTGCGCGGCTGGTCGCCAGCCACGCAGGTTCTTTCCCATTTCCGGTTCGTCTAGGGAACCGCGCCCGTCTGGCCACGTCCTGTCTGACCGCCGCCGCCCGGCTGGCATTGCGCCCCGGTCGATCCGTCTGCACAGGTTGGTGGTGGTGTACAGGGCTGCGCACCGGCCACATCGGTGCAGGGCTGCCCACCGCCTCCGCGATCGTACTTGCCTGTAAATACCGGCTCGGCATAGACGACGGCGGGTTCGCGCTGCGCGGCACAAGCGCTGAGGGTAAACCCGCAAATCGTTACAACAAGGCATTTCTGGAATAGCGTCACAGGATAGGCTCCTTTACTGAATGTTCGGGCGCAGACGCGACCGGTCCGTAAAAGCTAGTGTTCTGAGTCTGACACTTCCTACCTGTTTCCGCGAGTTTCATCGAGTTTGTCC
>NZ_QBFD01000029.1:0-90747 GCF_003335585.1 Sulfitobacter sp. DFL-14
ATCAAGGCCGTCCACATCCAGCCCGGCGCCCAGATCGACGCAAAGGACCTGCTGGTGGAGTTGGAATAGGCCGGGGCTGAGCCCCCGGGCGCCTGCCCCGGCTGCACGACAAGATTGACCCCCGGTCCGGCTGCTGGACCGGGGGTTTGCGTTTGGACCGCGCACACCCGGCCCGTTCTTCGGATCAACCTGTCAGATGGATTTTCGCGCCCGGGATGAACTTCTTTGGACTCGCGGCATAAATCTATACAGTTTTTTCATATTTTCATGAACAAGGTTGATCAAATGTATTTTCGCAATTCGATTGAGGCTGAGACAGCCGCATCCCACCCCCCGGGCAGGCGGGCCGACCCCGGCGCGGAACGGTTTGTCGCAGAGGACCGGCATGATCGCTCCGACCTGCCGCATCGGGGCGACACAGGGCGATCCCCAGGGTCAAAGGACCACCGCCAGGACCCGGACGACCACGCGGTGGAAACGACACAATCCCAACAGCAAGCGCGGGGCGATCATTTCGATTTCACCTTTGAACATGATGCGCCTGCACCCTCTGACAGGGGCGCGCAAGACGTGGAAACCCCGGTGGAGGCAGGCGGAAACGTCACCGCCAATGAGAACGGCGACGGCAGGCCGGACCCCGACCCGGACCCCACGACACCGATGGATCAAGACCCCGATCCGGCACCCCCGCCCCTTGATCCGCCAGTTGAGCCGGAAGTGCCGCCCGTCACCTCAGGTCGGCCCGGCGGTGCCACACCGGACACGCCGCAGGTGACACCGCCCAGCCCGCCACCGGGCAGTGACAATGCCGAAAGCGGCCGTGACCCGGACGCCATGCCGGACCCCGGTTCGGTCCCCCTGACCAGCTATACAAGCGGTGGCCCGGCCAGCACGGCATATAATGTCACCATTGATTTTGTCGGCACTTGGTCGGCCGAACTGCAAAGCGCCTTTATCGAAGCCGCGGATTACCTGAGCACGATCATCCTGGGTGATCTGCCAGAGGCGCTGGTGGACGGCATCGCCATTGATGACATCACCATCACCGCCACGCTGGACACGATCGACGGCGTCGGCGGCATCCTGGGCAGCGCAGGCCCCCGTGAGCTGCGCAGCGATGGCAGCTACCTGCCCGCGACCGGGGCGATGACCTTTGACAGCGCGGATGCGCAGAACCAGCTTGGCCTTGGCAATTGGGAAGCCATCATCCTGCATGAGATGATGCACGCCATGGGCTTTGGCGCGCTCTGGTCGCTGATGGGGCTGACCAGCGGCTCGGTTGCGGGCGGCGACCTCCGCTTTACCGGCGCGAATGCCACGGATGTCTACCAGAGCGAATTTCCCGGCATCGCCGCCGATGATCCGGGCTCGCCCCTGGGGGTGCCTGTGGAAACCGAGGGCGGCTCCGGCACAGCGGGCAGCCATTGGGATGAGGTCCTGTTCAATGCGGAACTGATGACCGGCTATGTGAACACAGGCAGTTTCGTGTCGCTGATGACCATCGCGGCGCTGGAGGACATGGGATACGACACCGTATTCGACAACCCCTACAGCGCAACGGACCAATCCGCGCCGATCCCGTCGGACCCGCTGCTGGACATCATGGCCTGACGCTGACGATGCCCGCCGGAGGGGCAGACCATGCGCGGCCTGCCCTGATCCCGTGTTGCGCGGCACCGCGAATGGGGGCATCCTGCCCCCATGCACCTCTCTGCGCTGACCCTGATCATCCCCGATTATGACGCCGCCATCGCCTTTTATTGCGATGTGATGGGCTTTGACCTGACCGAAGACATCGACCAGGGCCACAAACGCTGGGTCCGCGTCACCCCACCCGGCGGGGGCGCGGGCATGATCCTGGCCGAACCGGCCAATGAGCTGCAGCGCGCCGCCATCGGCAACCAGGGCGCAGGGCGGGTCTGGCTGTTTCTGAACACCGACAACTTTGAGCGCGATTACAATGCCCTGCGCGCCAAAGCTGTCGTGTTCGAGGAACTCCCGCGCCATGAACCCTACGGCACCGTTGCCGTCTTTCGCGACATCTTTGGCAACCGCTGGGATCTGATCGGCAGCGCGGCACCGGCTGCCGCCTGAAACCCGGCCTGCCCGGTCAGAACGATTTGGTGAGCGACACCTTGAAGGTCCGGCCCGGTGCCTTGCGGGAGGGCGACGACAGGTGCCCCACGTAATCCCTGTCAAAGACATTCTCCACGCCAAAGCGCACTTCGGTCCCGTCCAGCCAGCCCTGATCGAGCCGCCATGTCGCCCGCAGGTTATGCGCTGTGCTGTTTGGCAATTCGGCCCCCAATGCATCCCGCTGGTCCGCCGAATGGACAATTTCCCAGCTCAGATCGAAATCGTCATTCCACCGTTTGCCCAGAGTCAGATGAACCCGGTCCGCCGCACTGTTGCGCCAGACGGTCGAGGTGCCATCGGGATTGTATTCTGTTCCTTGCCCCAGATGGCCTGAGAAATCGGCATAGAAGCCACTGGCCATCCCATAGGAGGCCTCCAGTTCAAAGCCTCTTGATTCCACATGATCCAACTCCGTCCCGGTTGCCCCGGCAACCGTATAGCTGGTGATGTCACGCAATTTCGTCGCATAGAGATTACCCCGGATGGTAAAACTGTCCTCCGGCGCAAAGACATCGGTGCCGGTATAGGCCGCCCCGAACTCCAGCGTATGCGATTTCTCTGCCGTGGCGATGCGCCGCTGGGCTGCGGCATCGGTGCCCAGATCGTCGATGATCGGCAGCCCTTCGGTATAGGCGGCGCTGCCAAAGACGGAGAGGCCATTGCCGAAATCATAGGCCAGCGCCAGCCCGCCCATCAACGCATCCTTTTGATAGGTATCCGGTTCAGGTGCCAGCGGCAGCGCCGAGGTGATCCGGGAACTCTCATAGCGCAACGCAGGTGTGATGGTGAACCGTCCCACCGTCATCTCATCCACCACGAAAAGCGCATGGCGATCATCACGGCCACCAGGTGCCCCGGCAGCGGTGTTGTCGGCCCGCTCCCGGCGCTGCACCTCGAACCCGGCCAGCATGTCATGTGACAGAATCCCGGTCTGGAACAGGGCGCGGTTCGTCAGGGTCAGCTTTGTGGTCTCATAGCGCTGATCGGCGTTGACCGTAGCCAGAAGGCGCGGAAAGGTCGGCGTCCCCTCCAGCGGCGAAGATCCCGGCACGTAATCATATTCGATGATCTGATCGGCATAGGAAAGATTGGCCCGCAGGTCGATCAGCGCGCTGGCGGGATTATACCGGTATTCCAGAATGCTCTGGGCGGTATCCGTCAGCCGGTCCACATTGCCGAAAATGCCGCCGGAGGTGTCGAACTGGTCATAGGGGACATCCTTGTCGTCAGCCACGGTGCGCGACTGGCTGAAGGTCAGGGATTGCGCATCGTCCTGCCCGAAGGTGAATTTCGCCTTGGCCAGATAGGAAGGTGTCTGGAACGCGCTGTTCCCGATCACGGCGCCATCCCCGGATTGCAGATCGTTCTGATCCCGGAAGGAATAGTTCAACAGGAATTCGGCGCGCGTCGTCGGCATCCAGGCCAGATTGGTCGAACTGACCTTTCCATCCCCGTTGGAACTGTATTCAAAGGTCTGGGAGCCGCCAAAGCCCGGCACGCCACCGGTGAAATCGGAGGCATCCTTTGTCTCCAGTTTGACCACCCCGCCGACAATGCCGGACCCATAGGCAAAGCTGCCGATGGTACCGCGCAGCACTTCGACCTGACGATAAAGCAGCGGATCGGTAAACAATTGCGTACCGATGCGGTAAAGCTCTTCCGACCCGACGGTGGCACCATCCACCAGCACGGCGATCTTCTGGTCCGATCCATAGGTCGTATTGGCCCCGAACCCCCGGATGTTGATGCCCGAACCCTGCGGCGTGGTGCCGTTCACAAGGGTCACACCGGGTATGGAATCAATCACCTGGGCCACGGTGCTGGCCTGCCGGTCCGCAATCTCCTCCTCCCCCACGACGGTCCGCGCCAGCGCTGTGCCAAAGCTCAGGTCGCGCTTGCCGCCGGTCAGGATCAGGGTGCCAAGGAAACCGGGGGTGCCCTCGTCCTGGGTCAGGTCCTGGGCCAGGGCCGGTGCTGCCAGCGACAGGCAGACAAGCGCGGTCGTGCCGCGAAGTAGGGGGGTAAGCATATGCGCCATCCTTCAGGGATAAATAGCCGAAGCTTGCGGAGGCTGGCGCGGCAGGTTTTTGTGAATTGACGATTATCGCAATCGTATGGGTTGCACCCTTAATCGTACCAGAGTAAAACAGTCAAGTATTTTACGAAAGCCACGTACCGGACCTGTCGGGCGCAGCCATCGGACCATCCCACATCCGAGGACGCCCATGACCCACCCAACCCCTGCCGACATCCGTGCCTTTCAGGCCGAAAACCCCAGACTGCGCGCGCGCGATGCCGCTGACCAACTGAACATTTCCGAGGCAGAGCTGGTCGCCGCCCGCGTCGGGCGCGGCGTGACCCGGATAGAGGCGCATCCCGACAGGGTGATTCCCGCCGCCGAAAAACTGGGCGAGGTCATGGCCCTGACGCGGGTTGCGGCCTGCGTTCACGAAAAGGTCGGCGCATATGGCAATTACCATCCCGGCCCGCATGCCGCGATGACACTGACAGAGAACATCGACCTGCGCATCTTCCCGTCCCATTGGGTCCATGCCTTTGCGGTCGAAACAGAGGCCGAGCAGGGCCCGCGTCGCGCGTTGCAGATATTTGATGCGGCGGGCGACGCGGTACACAAGATCCACCTCAGAGAGGACTCGAACCAGGACGCATGGGCCGGGATCGTGGCCGATCTGGCGGTGGCGGATCAGGCAGAGGGCCAGACGGTCGCGCCACGCAAACCCGTCGAGGCGGCAAAATCAGCGCCGGAAAAGCTGGACATCCTGCGCGCCGAATGGGCGCGGCTGACCGACACCCATCAGTTCCTGCGCCTGTGCTCCAAGCTCAAGATGAACCGGCTGGGCGCCTACCGCATCGCCGGGGCCCCTTTCGTGCGCCAGCTTGCCCCGAAGGCCGTGGACGACATGCTGCACGCCGTCCGCGATGCCGGGATCGAGGTGATGATCTTTGTCGGGAACCGGGGCTGCATCCAGATCCACAGCGGCCCGATCCACAAGCTGCATCCAATGGGCCCCTGGCAGAACGTCATGGACCCCGGTTTCAACCTGCATCTGCGGCTCGACAAGGTGGCCGAAGTCTGGGCGGTGGAAAAACCCACGCAGCGTGGCCCGGCAGTGTCGGTAGAGGCTTTTGACGCCGAGGGCGGGCTGATCTTTCAGGTCTTTGGTGTCGGCAAGGAAGGGCGCGATTCCCGCCCCCATTGGGGCCGTATCGTCACCGGCCTGCCGGCATTGGAAGAGGTCCCGGCATGAGGATCACCTTCCATCGCGGCCTGCTTGCCGCTGCCCTTGCCCTGCCCCTCATGCTGGGCCTTCACCCCGCCGCCCGCGCGGATCAGCCACAGGCCGACGTCCTGGCCATCGGCGGTTCGGTGACGGAGATTGTCGTGGCCCTGGGCCAGCAGCACCGGCTGAAGGCGCGCGATACCACTTCAACCTATCCGCCCGATGTGACCGATCTGCCGGACGTGGGCTATATGCGCGCCCTCTCGCCAGAGGGGGTGCTGTCGGTCGGACCTGCGCTGATCCTTTCGGAAGAGGGCGCGGGCCCGCCAGAGGCGCTGGAAGTCATCCGCGCCGCCGATGTCGATTTCGTTGAGGTGCCCGACGCCCTTACGGCGGATGGAATTCTGAACAAGATCAAGGTGATCGGAGACACTCTTGATGTGCCTGACCGGGCTGCCGATCTCTCTGCACGGGTAGAGGCTGCGCTTGCCGATGCCCTGGCGGATGCCGCCCGACCGCAAGGCGAAAAGAAGCGGGTGCTCTTTGTGCTGTCCACCCAGGGCGGCAAGATCAACGCCTCCGGCACCGGCACGGAAGCCGATGCGCTGATCCGCATGGCGGGTGGGGTGAACGCGGTTTCGGACTATGAAGGTTACAAGCAGATCACCGACGAGGCGGTTGGTCTGGCCGCGCCGGATGTGATCCTGATGATGGATCGCGGCGGCGACCATGGCGCGGCGGATGACGAATTGTTCGCCCTGCCCGCCATCAGCCTGACACCTGCGGCCCAAACCCGGTCCGTGGTGCGCATGGACGGGCTGCTGATGCTGGGGTTCGGGCCGCGCACCGCCAGCGCGATCCGGGACCTGAACGCGGCGCTTTACGGACAGGAAAGCTGACCGATGGCCTCGATGACAGAGATCATCCCGGCCCCGAGAGATCGTCTGGCCCGCGCCCGTGCGGTGCATTGGATGCTCGCAGGCGCGCTTGCGCTGGCCTGCATCGCCAGTCTTGAGGTCGGCGCAACCGATGTGACCCTCTCCGCGATGCTGGGCAAGATCCTGCAGGGACAGGCCCTGTCGCATATGGAACAGGTGGTCCTGTTTGACATCCGCCTGCCGCGTCTGGCCATGGGGGTGCTGGTGGGCGCGGCGCTGGCGGTTTCGGGGGCGGCGATGCAGGGGCTGTTTCGCAACCCGCTGGCCGACCCCGGCATCGTCGGCGTTGGCGCGGGGGCCGGTCTGGGCGCGATCCTGGCCATCGTGCTGGGCGCCTTGCTGCCCGTCTGGCTGATTGATCTGACCGGCAATCAACTGACCCCCTTTGCGGCCTTTCTGGGCGGCTGGGGCTCAACTATCCTGCTGTACCGGGTGTCAACCCGGCACGGGCGCACCTCTGTCGCAACAATGCTGCTGGCGGGCATTGCGCTCGGCGCCCTGGCAGGCGCGCTGTCCGGCATCCTTGTCTATGTGGCCGATGACCGGCAATTGCGCGACCTGACCTTCTGGGGTCTGGGCTCTCTGGCCGGGGCCAGCTGGGCCAAGGTTCTGGGCGCGGGGCCGATGATCCTGCTGGCGCTCGGCGCGGCGATGATGCTGGGCCGGGGGCTGAACGGGCTGGCGCTGGGCGAGGCCACGGCGGCCCATATCGGCATCGACGTGCAGCGCATGAAATCCATCGCCATCCTCGCGGTGGCGGGGGCCACCGGGGCGGCTGTCGCGGTCTCTGGCGGGATCGGGTTCATCGGCATTGTGGTGCCGCATCTGCTGCGCCTGGGCTTTGGCCCCGATCACCGGACATTGCTGCCCAATGCCGCGCTGATGGGGGCAACCCTGCTGATCCTCGCCGATGTGATCGCCCGCGTCGTCATCGCCCCTGCGGAACTGCCGATCGGAATCGTCACCGCCGTACTCGGCGCGCCGGTGTTCCTGTGGATCCTGCTGAAACGCAAGGGGCTGGTGGAGCTGTGAGTCTGATCGCCGAAAACATCCGCGTCTTCTATGGCTCCCGGGCTGCCCTGCGGGGCGTCAGCCTGACCGCCCGTGCCGGAGAGGTCACAGCCATCGTCGGCCCGAACGGATCGGGCAAGTCCACCCTGCTGGGGGCGATCACCGCCACCCTGCCCTTTGACGGAAATGTCAGCATCAACGGGCGCGACATCGCCGGGATGAAACCCTGGGAACTGGCGGCGCAACGCGCGGTCCTGCCACAGGCATCGCGGCTTGCTTTCCCCTTCAGCGTGATCGAGGTCGTGCGCCTGGGCCTGCAAAGCGGCACCGCCGGCGACCGGCCCGAAGTGCCGATGCAGGCGCTTGCCCGTGTCGGGCTGGCACATTACGCCGACCGCACCTTTCAGGCGCTTTCAGGGGGCGAGGCGCAGCGCGTCATGCTGGCCCGTGTGCTGGCGCAGGTCTGGGCGGCGGTCGAGGACGGTCAGCCGCGCTGGCTCTTGCTGGATGAACCCGTTTCAAGCCTGGATATCGCCCATCAACTGCAGGTGATGGAGATCGCCCGGCGTTTTGCCCGTGACGGCGGCGGCGTGATCGCGGTGATGCATGACCTGAACCTCACCGCGCTTTATGCCGACCGGGTGGCGATCCTGGCCGAGGGTCAGCGCATCGCCTTTGGCACCCCTGCCGAGGTGCTGACGGATGACACCCTGTCACGGGCCTATGGCTGCAGGCTGCGTGTCTCCGCCCCGCCCGCCGCCGGTGTGCCCTATATCCTGCCCCATGCCGCTTCTGCCTGAGGGGATCGGCGATGCGGCGTCCCCCTGACGTCGCATGATGGACAGGTCATAACCCAAAACCGAAAGGACATGATGATGGTCTTCACCCTGATCCCACCCGCAGTCACAAAGGTGCCTTCATGATCCCCCAGGTGACACGCACCGCGCCGGTGTTTCGCAGTTTCGACGAAGCCAAGGCGCGTGAGTTCTATCTCGACTGGCTCGGTTTCACATGGGTGGGGGAACATCGGTTTGACGCGGATGCGCCGCTTTACGCCTTTCTGCGGCTGGGTGAGTTCCACCTGCATCTGAGCGAACACCACGGCGATGCAACCCCGGGCTCCAGCGTGATGGTCCATGTGGACAACCTGCGCGCCTGGCATGCATCCCTGCCCCCCTATGCCAACATGCGTCCGGGGCTGGATCCGCTGCCCTGGGGCCTGCAGATGCGGGTCTGGGACCCCTTCGGCAACCGGCTGAATTTTCTTGACCAGAAAGACGGCAAGTAATTGCCCACAAAGCAGCCGGTATCGCCAAGTCAATTCTTGACTGAATTTGTCAGATTACGATAACAAGGCATTAATACCCGACTCGAACAGTTGGTTTTTACACGAGCCCGCCCAAACCCGTCCCAGCCACCGCCCAGGCAGCCCGGATGTTCACGAAAAAGGAGACAGACGTGACCAAACCCGAGCATGACGCCACCCCCTCCCCGGTGGCGGCCCAGGCCAGCCCCGGCTGGCACGATATCGTGATGTCAGGCGCTGACAAAACACAGATCGACAACCTTGTCCTGGAGCAGCTGACCGGCCTTCCGCACGCTGTCGGAGAAAGTCGATGATCCTGATGCCCAATCTTTCCTCCCCCCGCGCACAGGACAATCCCGAGGATACTGCCGTCTATGACGCGCGCGATCTGATCGTGAACGGCCAGAAAGCCAATATCGTTCTGGACGGCCAGACCTATACCCTGCGCATCACCCGCGCGGGCAAGCTGATTTTGACAAAATGACCGAAGCGGTGGATAGCCCGGGCAGCGCTGTCGTCGGTCGGCTGACCAATGTCCCGCCCTGGGAGGCGGAGCTGATTCTGTCAATGCGCCTGTGGATGGACAGCCTTGAGGGGCAGGAAAAGGTCGGCACCGGCTTTGCCCGCTGTTTCGGCAGCGCAGGTGGCCGTGCAGAGATCCGCCAGTTCGAAAGACTGCTGACCGCGCTCTGCGCCTATGCGCGCCGTCCGCTGGTGCGGCACGGCCTTGGCTGCGACTGCATCGGTTCGGACGAGGCGGTGCTGCAAACCCTCGTGCGCGAGGCGGCACGCGGCGACCTGGCCGAAGCGGCGATGGTTGCCAGCCTGCTTGTGCCTGCCTCCCAGGCGGAACATGTGGCGCTGATGGCGGCACAGGTTGGCCTGGCCATGCAATGCATCGCCCGCCAGTCACCACCGCCCCGCGGCACTGCCGAAACCGTCCGGAGCCGCACGCTTCACTGACCCAGACACCCAAGCCAGATCGGGCGAAAGCCCCCCTCAAGCGAGTAGACCATGACCAAAGTTCCCAGCCCCTGCATCGACGTCTGCAAATTCAAACGCGAAGGCCATTGCATCGGCTGTTCGATGACAAAGGCACAGAAGTCCGTCGTCAAGGGCCTGAAAAAGAACGCCGCCCGCGAGGCTTTCATCGAACTGCTGGTTGCGCAGCAATCGGTGATGGGGCGCTACAGCCACTGGGAAAAGGCCTATGAGACCCGGTGCCGCAAGAAAAAGATCAGCCTCTCTGTCTTGTCCGGCGGCAAGGCGGCGTGAAGGCGGCAACAGGCATCAGGCAACCCGCAAAGATCAGGACAGACCGGAAAAGGAAAAGGCAGAGATGACAGCAGCACAGCGTAAGGTATCGTTTGATGACAGCGAGGGCCCGGCCAGCGACCAGCCCGGCCTTTCGCTGCTGGAACACCTGCGCCATGCCGCCCGCAGGGGGCGCTGCAAGACCTACGTCGATCTCTTCGGTGCCTGTGCCGCCCTGTCCGGCAACCGGCAAGTGGCCGCGCAGGCCGCGTCAGAGGTGCTGATGCGCTGTCTTCACCAGGCCCTGGGGCAACGCCCCGTGATCTACCGGAGCGGAGAGCGGGCAACTTCCTTTGACGAGGACTGGCTGATGGCCCTCGCCCGCAGCCTGAAATCGAACGACACAGCCAGCGCGACCTTCCTGCTGCATTCCCGCGTGCCCAGACACGCGCGGCGGAACCTTGCCTTCCTTTTGCAGACTGTCGTCGATGCGCAGGAGCAAGTTTAGAATAATTCTAATTCGACTTGCCAAACCGCAGCCCCACCTGTAATTTGACGGTGCAAGCCAGCCGGATGCCAGCCAGCACCCCATTCATGATGCAGGAGGCCGCAATGACCCAGACAGCACAGACCCTTTCCACCGATGCAGCGACCCAGATCGTCGAGGCGCTGAACCAATGCGTGGCCGAGACCGCCGTGACCACGATGCTCGCACAGAATTTCCACTGGAACGTGACAGGCATGGCATTTGGCCCCCTGCACGCCCTGTTCCAGACCATCTATGAGGATCACTTCACCGCGCAGGACGATCTGGCCGAACGGGTCAAGGCGCTTGAGGGCCATGCCGAAGGCACCCTTGCCGGTATGCTGAAACGGTCCAAGGTGGCCGAGGTCACGGGTGTGCCCGCAGCAGCGGACATGATCCGCCTGATGAAAGAGGCCCAGGAAACACTTGCCGAAACCCTTGCCGGAGCCGGTGAACTGGCCGCCGAACAGGGCGACACGCTGACCGAGGATCTGTGCATCGCACGGGGCCAGGCGCATGAAAAATTCGCCTGGATTCTGCGCGCCCATCTGGCCTGAACTCTGATCTGAACTCTGGCCCGAAAACGGCGGCAGACCGCCGACAGGTACAGAGGTTTCAAAAGCAGACTAATTCAATCAGGTATTGAATCCTCCCTTGCCGGATGGTAGCACCGCGCCATCCAGCAAGGGCAAAAGCCCCAGCCAGAATATCCATGAGGTCATTCGGAGGCTGGAGCCATGCAGGCAATCCAACATATCCTTGCAGCCACAGTGCTGACACTTGTCCAACCGGTCGCAGCCTGTTTCGCCCAGGAGGCCCAGGGCAAGCACGTCATGATCGAGCTGAACGCGCTTGAGCCGGTCGAAGATGCCTGCCGGGTCACATTCCTTGTCCAGAACGGCCATGACACCGACATCGACAGCGCCGTCTATGAGGCCGTGCTTTTCGACACCTCCGGCCAGGTAGACCGGCTGACCCTCTTCGATTTTGGCACCCTGCCCGCCAGCCGCCCGAGGGCCCGGCAATTTGTCGTGCCGGGGCTGGCCTGCGCCGCGCTTGGCCGTTTGCTGATCAACGGGGCCGAAACCTGCACCGGCACGGACCTGCCCGATGACGCCTGCAACAAGGATCTGGAGCTGCGCAGCCGGGTTGAGACGGAGGTGCTGGGATGATCGCGACATTGCGGGAAGCCATCCAGCGCGTCACCGACCTGGGGGGGCCGGTCGTGCTTCTGCTGGGGGTGATTTCGGTCCTTGTTCTGAGTGTTGTGCTGTACAAGCTCTGGCAATTCGCGGTCGAAGGTGTCGGCCGCCACAAGGCGCTGCAGGCCGCCATCGCCGCCTGGGATGCGGGCGACCGCAGCGCGGCGCGGGGCCATGTCGCGCAATCGCGCAGCTACCTTGTGCCCGTGATGACCATGGCCTTCGACGGTCAGGTCGATCGCGCGCGGCTCGAAGCGGAGGCCGAGGCGCGCTTTGCCCGGCTCGAAGGCGGTTTCCGCCTGATGGATTCGGTCGCCCAGCTGGCCCCGCTGCTGGGGCTGTTCGGCACGGTTCTGGGCATGATCTCTGCCTTTCAGGCCCTGCAGGAAGCGGGCGCGCAGGTTGATCCTTCGATCCTGGCAGGTGGCATCTGGGTCGCACTGCTGACAACGGCGGTGGGGCTTGCCGTGGCGATGCCCACATCGGTGGTGCTGAGCTGGTTCGAGGCACGGATGGATGCCGACCGGGTGCTGGCGCAAAAGGCGCTGCAAACGATCCTGGCCCCGCAGGGTCACGGCAATGCGGGCGAGGCTGTCGGGGTTCCGTCCCATGCGTAGAACCCGCCAGCGGCGCGCCTTGTCGATGACCTCCCTGATCGACGTGATCTTTCTGCTGCTGCTGTTCTTCATGCTGACCTCCACATTTACCCGCTTTGCGGAGGTCGAATTCGCCTCTGCCGGTTCGGGCGCTGCCGCGCCCGCGCAGAAACCGGTTTTTGTCTCGCTCTCGGCAGATGATCTGCGCCTGAACGGCACTGCCCTGGCGTTTCCGGAGCTCTCCGGGGCGCTGGCCCCGCATCGCGCGGATGGCGCGCCCCTTGGCGTTCTGGTTGCGGCCCGCGCGGATGTGACAGCGCAGCGGCTGACCGACCTTCTGGGCGCCCTGCGCAGCATCCCCGGGCTGAGCGTGACCGTGCTGGAGCCGTCATGAGACGGCGCAACGGCAATTCCCGGCGCGAACCGACCATCGCGCTGATCAACATCGTTTTCCTGATGCTGATCTTCTTTCTGGTGGCCGGCACCATTGCGGCACCACTTGATGCAAATCTGGCACTCGTGCGCACGGAAGGGATCGAGGGGACCGCCCCGGCAGATGTTCTGATCGTGCACAGCGACGGGCGCATGACGCACCGGGGCGCACCGGTGGCAAGTGCTGCGGCGTTTTTTGCCGAGCTGCCGCAGGGCGCGCGCGACAGGGTGCGGGTCATGCCGGATCGCGACCTGCCGGCGGCAACCCTCATCACCTTGGGCCGTGACCTGCGCAACGCCGGGGCAAAGCAGGTCGCCATCGTCACCGAAAGGGGATTGCAATGACCCGTGTTTCCGCCACCGCCAAAGGTGCGGCCCTGTCCTGTGCGGTGCTGGCCCATGGCGCGCTTGCGCTTGTCCTGGTCACGCCGGAACCTGTCCAGATCGAAGGGGCGCAGGGCGCAGCCGAGGTGCGCCTGGGCAGTGGTTTTCAGGACATGGCGGCAGGCACGCTTGCGCCGGAACGGGCAGATGCAGCACTGACACCTGTGCCAGCCGAGAGCACCCCGGCCACCCCCCCCGAAAAGGCCGAAGCGCAGCGCAGCCCCGAGGCCATGGCACCGGAAGCTGCCACCCCCTCCGCCACGGCAAGCAGCGATTTGCTTGCCCCCCGGCAACCCGATGTCTCGGCCCCGGCGGTCAGGAGCCTCAGCAGCACCTCGGTGCCGGAACGGCTTGCCAGCACGCCGCCCGAAACCGCCAGCGTCACGCAATCTGCGCGCCCCAAGCTCCGCAGCGCCGCCTTTGTGGCCAAACACAAGGCCCCGCCCCCGCCAAAGGCCGAAGTCCGCAGCACAGTGAAAAAGTCACAACCCAAGGGCAACGCCCGGCAGAATACCCGCGCCGGTGAGGCATCCGGCAAAGCCACCGCCAAGGCACGCGCCAGCGGCAACGGCGGGCAGAAACAGGCGGCAGGCAACGCGGCAGCCAGCAATTACCCCGGCGTGGTGATGCGCAGGCTGTCCCGCGCGGGCAAGCCGCGGGTCAATGCAAGGGGGACCGCCGTGATCGCCTTTTCCATCGCGGCCAGCGGCGGCATCGCATCGGTCTCGCTCGCGCGCAGTTCGGGCTCCGCGACACTTGATCAGGCCGCTGTCCGGCTGGTGCGTGGCGCAGGCCCGTTCCCCAAACCACCGCAGGGGGCCATGCGACGCTTCTCGATCGAGATCAAGGGGCGGTAGCGGTTGAACGTTCGGTCCTTGGGTTTTGTTGTGCTGGTGATCACGCAAAACGACAGCCATGATCCGGGGCTTTCAACATAGCCAGTCGGTCTGGATCGACACGCCCAGTCGGCATAGTCATGCTGAGAGCGGACCTTCATCGACAAGTTGACGAATGGCGGCTGAGCGGGACTTTGCTGCCGTTCGGGGCTATGAGTTCAAGGTCGGTTTTGTCAGACGGCCCCGATTAAGTGTAAGTGGTGGAACGTCTCCCGATGGACGCAACGGCGGTGGCCAGGGCTTGCCGTGGTCACGCGTCGCGCCTCCACCCTAGCAACCCCACGCTCAGCCCGATTCCCGCCAGCACAAGCGCAAGGCCCAAAAGCAGCACGGGCTTGATTGCCTCACCAAGCAACAGGCCGCCGAGGATGACGGCGGTGATCGGGTTCAGCGCAATGTAGATCACGGTGGTCGAGGGCGGCAGCCAACGCAGCGCCCATGTGAAAAGCGCGAACTGCACTGCGCCCGCGAAGGTGCCAAGGAAAGTCAACGCGAGCCACCCGGTCCTGTCGAGGGTTGGCCAAGTCGGGCCGCCGTAGGTGGCGAAGGACAGTCCGAGCAGCGCGGCAGCGCCGAACATCATGGCCAGCGCGGTGACGAAGAGCGGGCCGTGGGCGCGCAAGCTGTGGCGGCTGAACACGGAGTAGAGCGCCGCGCAGAACACCCCCGCGAGCATATAGAAATCGCCGTGCCATGCGCCCGCTTGTGTTTCGACGAGCGCGGTCGGGCCGAAGACGACAGCAACGCCCGCAAAGGCGAGTGCTACCGCGAAGAACTTGCGTGTGCCCATCGTCTCTCGTCCAAAGAGAGCGGCGACGATCAGGGTTTGGATCGGGACCGTAGCGAGGCCGACGGCACCGCGTGCGGCGGGCACAATCTCCAACGCCGCATTGAAGCCCCAGGTGAATAGGCAGAAGAACAGCAAGCCTAGTATGGCGATCATCCCGATGTCGCGCACCGTCAGCCGGTGCGCGGGCCAGAGCATCGGCAGGACGGGCAGGAAACAGATCGAGCCGATCATATAGCGCCAGAAAGCCAGCGAAATCGGGTCGAGGTCCCCTACGACGAAGCGGGTGGCGACGACAGCGATGCCTGCGCTGAGGGCAGCTATCGCGGCGGCGGCATGGGCCAACACCGTCCTTCTTGTATCATCCATAGTTACTGTCCCCATTTAGTCACTTCAATTTTGCAAGTTTCAATCTGCCAGAGTGACTTTAGTATTGCAAGTAACTATGCTATGAGAGGTCATGGCTCAAACAAACCGACCGATTGACGATGAGAACGCGCCCGACTTCCGCTCGCGCTGCTCCATCGCGCGTAGCCTCGATCTGATCGGGGATAAATGGACGCTGCTGATCGTCCGCGATCTGATGTGGCACGGCAAGGCGACCTTCCAGGCGCTCCAGAACAGCGAGGAGCGGATACCGACGAATATCCTCTCCACTCGCCTTAAAAAGTTGATCGAGCTGGGTCTCGTGAAGAAGACACCATACCAAGACCGGCCCGTCCGATACCGCTACGCGCTGACCGAAACAGGATGCTCGCTGGAGCCGGTTCTGCTGTCGCTGATGGCCTGGGGCCACGGCAATCTCGGCGGCGGGCGCTACGATCCCGTGGCGGGCGATAGTACGCCGCCGCCATAATCAGGTTTGGAAGCCGGAGATGGGCGCACCGTTGCAAGAATGTGCAGTTGAACGGTTCGGCCGTCGCAACAGTTAATTCTGCGACTCGGAACGCCTTGGCGAGCAGGCCTGGAACATAAGGAGCGCTATGCTGCGACTGCCACAGTATCAATGAACCAGTCATTCGTTCACTGCGCAGCATCAGTCAATTTGGGCTCTCTCCCGCCCTTCGCTGCGATCTGCACGAGGGTCCGGTTTCGGAAGCGAGGAAAGCAATCCTGTCGATTGGCTTGCGCAGCAACGTCTGTTCATGCTGAACACCGGTGATGGTTTTGCTGTTGATCAGCATGCTGCCGTCAATCACTGACGCCAATGCCCGGAACAAGCCAGCGCGTCACGTTGCTTCGGCCACAAAACTGCCGCCCACCACAAACCACCGATACGAAACAGCCCTATTCCGGCGCGATACATGATGGCAGGAACTGCAGGTCCGCACGCTCTCGTTCGGACATTCGGGCAATGTCGGGATGCGACAGCGGGTCCCTGCCCCAGAGGGCACGCGCATGGGCCTCGGCGCGGGCCTTGCGCCTGTCCCGGCTGAACCAGCCAAACAGAATTCTAAGTGCATGTGTCATGGCCAGATGATCCGCCAGGACCCGGCAAAATGGAATCGACTTCGCCAGCACTTCTGTTTAGAAAAACTAAATGCGAAACCTGAACAACATCCCGCTTGCATCGCTCAGGGTGGTGGAGGCTGTCGCCCGCCACGGCACCCTTGCCCGCGCGGCGATGGAACTGGGGGTCACCTCCGGCGCCTTGAGCCAGCGCCTGACCAAGGCAGAGACCGCCCTGGGCCAGAGCCTGTTCATCCGCACCTCCACGGGCCTCAAGCCGAACAGAACATGCGCCGAGATCGCGCCGCGCCTGACCCGCGTCATGGCGGAACTGTCCTCGATCCTGTCCGACATTGACGCCACCCAGGGCACGACGCTGACGGTCTCGGTCGCGCCGATCTTTGCAAGCCGTTGGCTTATATGGAGAATTAACAAGTTCAATCAGGCAAACCCCGGCATCGGCCTGCGGGTTTTCCCCACGGTCCAGATGATTGATCTGGACCGGTCGGACGTGGACATCGGGATACGCGTGGGCAGCGACCCGGCCCTGGGCGCCGGTGCCGCCAAACTGCTGGATCAGCGCGTCTTTCCGGTCTGCTCCGCCGGGATCTCCGATCAGATCAGCAGGCCCCAAGACCTGCTGAAATTCCCGGTGATCCGGGAGAACGATGACCTTTACGGATGGCGGAACTGGCTGTCCGATCATCACCTGGAAATGCCGCAATTTCCGCCCGGCCCGACCTATGCCGACGCCTCGCTGTGTTTAGATGCGGCGATGACGGGCCAGGGCGTGTTCATGGCCTGGGAAACCCTGGCAAGCGACGCGCTTGAGCGGAGGCAGATCATCTCTCCGTTCAGCCACAGGTCGCTGACCGGCGCGACCTATTGGCTGGCGACCAGCCAGTATTCCGCCCGCAAACCCGGTGTCCGGAAGTTCGCGAAATGGCTGGAAGCGGAGCTGAAATGTTCCCAGACCTTCTGGAACAGCCCCGCAGGCTGACCCGCCGGAAAGCGCGCCGCCCGGGCGCAGGTGCCGCATTGCCTCTGCCCGCGATGCCGCTATTTTCCGGCCATGCCCTATGAATGGATCACGAAACCTGACGAGACCCCGCAGCGCATGCGCCTCTGGCCGCATCAATCGCTGCCTGCAAGGGGTTTTGCCGCCTTCATCCTGGTCACCTTCGCCCTGATCCTGATCCCGACGCTGCCGCTGCTCGGCACCGTGCTTTTGTGGGGGCTGCTGCCCTTCATGCTGGCGGCGGTGGCGGGCCTTTATTTCGCCCTGCAAAGCAACCATCACGCGCGCCGGATCGAAGAGATCCTGACCCTGGACGACGATACCGCCCATCTGACCCACCGCACCGCCAAAGGCGAGCTGAAGGAATGGGATTGCAACCGCTATTGGACCCGGGTGACGAAATACGAAAAGGATGGCCCGGTGCCCCATTACGTCACCCTGTCCGGCCAGGGGCGCGAGGTCGAGATTGGCCGTTTCCTGAGCGAGGAGGAGCGCATCGCGCTTTATGACGACCTCAGCCGGTCGCTGCGCGGCTGAGCGCCAGGTCCGTTCATCCGGGCGCAACCTAGACGGGCCGCGCCCGGAGGGGCGATCAGCTCAGCTTTTCTTTCACCATCGGACCGACTTTGCCAAAATCCATCTGGCCGGTGTATTTGCCCTTGAGCACGCCGATCACCTTGCCCATGTCGCGAATGGAACTGGCGTTCTGATCGGCAATGGCCGCTTCCACCGCTGCCGCGACCTCGGCCTCGGTCAGCTGGCGGGGCAGGAATTCCTCGATCACCTCGATTTCGGCGTTCTCACGCTCTGCAAGGTCCAGCCGGCCGCCCTCCTCATAGGCGCGGGCCGATTCCTGGCGCTGCTTGGCCATCTTGCCAAGGATCGCCAGCACTTCATCGTCGGCCACGCCGTCATCGTTGCCGGTGGCGCGCACCGCGATGTCCTTGTCCTTGATCGCGGCATTGATCAGCCGCAGGGTGGACAGCCGGTCGGCGGCCTTGTCTCTCATCGCCTGTTTCAGCGATTCCGAAATGCGCGTGCGCAGTGTCATGCGGTCCCCTATTTGGTCCAGACAATATCAAAGAGCCTACCATACCCATAGTGGGCGGGGCAGGCAATGGGGCGCGCGCAATGCCAACCTGTTGATCTTTAAGGAAATCTGTTTTCGCCCGCAGCCTTGACCCCGCCCCCGGCGGGCAGTAGGTTGCCAGCCGTTTACCCTGCCACACCCTGTTCTGGAGGCTGCCCCGATGCCCGCGCCCACCCCCCCTCGCCCGACCGCCTGCCTTGCTCTTGCGGATGGGTCGCTTTTTTACGGCATGGGCTTTGGTGCCACTGGCCAGACCACCGCGGAACTGTGCTTCAACACCGCGATGACCGGCTATCAGGAAATCATGACCGACCCCTCCTATGCGGGCCAGATCGTGACCTTTACCTTCCCGCATGTGGGCAATGTCGGCACCAACCCCGAAGACGACGAAACCGGCGATCCGGTGGCAGAGGGCATGGTGGTCAAATGGATGCCCACCGACCCCAGCAACTGGCGCAACGTGCAGCCGCTGTCGGACTGGCTGGCGGCGCGGGGCCGCATTGCCATTGGCGGCGTGGACACCCGGCGCCTGACCCGTGCAATCCGGCATCTGGGCGCGCCGCATGTGGCGCTGGCCCATGACCCCGAAGGCAATTTCGACATCGAGGCGCTGGTGGCCGCCGCCCGGTCCTTTGCCGGGCTGGAAGGCGTTGACCTGGCCAAGGACGTGACCTGTGCGCAATCCTATCGCTGGGATGAAATGCGCTGGGCCTGGCCCGATGGCTATCCGAAACAGGAGAGCCCGAGGCACAAGGTCGTCGCGGTGGATTACGGCGCCAAGCGCAACATCCTGCGCTGCCTGGCCTCTGCCGGCTGCGAAGTGACGGTCCTGCCCGCCACGGCCACCTTTGACGACATCATGGCGCATCAGCCGGACGGGGTGTTCCTGTCCAACGGACCGGGCGACCCGGCGGCAACCGGCGTCTATGCCGTGCCGATGATCCGCGACGTGCTGGACAAGACCGACCTGCCCGTCTTTGGCATCTGCCTTGGCCACCAGATGCTGGCGCTCGCCCTGGGCGGCAAGACCGTCAAGATGAGCCACGGCCACCATGGGGCCAACCACCCCGTGAAGGATTACGATACCGGCAAGGTGGAAATCACCTCGATGAACCACGGTTTTGCGGTCGATGGACAATCCCTGCCAGATGGGGTGGTGGAAACCCATGTCTCCCTGTTTGACGGGTCCAACTGCGGCATCCGGCTGGAGAACCGCCCGGTCTGGTCCGTGCAGCATCACCCCGAAGCCTCGCCCGGCCCGCAGGACAGCTACTACCTGTTTGAGCGTTTTGCTGCCGCCATGGCGGAACGCGCCCCGGAACCGGCGCAGGCCTGAGCTGCCCTGCGCCGTTAACCCCTTGTTAATCTTCCGTTAGTGCAGCCTTAACCGGTTCATCCATACCCTGTCCGAAGTTGAAACATTCGGGCCGGTAACGCATGAGCAACCTTCGCCTGCATTGGCCCGAAGCAACGGTTGCGCAACCCGCGTTACCCCACAAGCCCCTTGGCCGGCATCTGATCGACGCAGGCGTGATCGGAACCCGCGATCTGCTGCATGCGCTGGATTTGCAAAGGCGCGTCGATGCGCCACTGGGTGAAATCCTGATTTGCCAGGGGCTTGCGACACAAGATGAGGTTCTGGACGCCCTGTGTGCCCAATGCAGCGCGAATCGGGTCGATCTGGCGGTCGATCCCCCTGACCCGACACTGACCCAGACCCTGCCCGCCGCGCTCTGCCTGCGTTTTCAAGTGGTGCCCTGGATGCGCGTGGGGGGCATTCTGCTGGTCGCGACCAGCAACCCGGAGGATTTCGACAGGCTGAGGGCCTGCATGATGCCTGAAGGCTTCGCGCTTTTGCCGGTAATCTCGGACGCGCGCCAGATCCGGCACAACATTGGCCTGCTTTATGGCCCTGAACTGGCGCTGCGCGCGGCGCAGCGCGTGCCCGAGGTCGAAAGCTGCCGCAGCTGGCACTGGGAAGGCAATGCACGTCGTTACCTGGCCCTGGCCATCTGCGCGGCCACCGGTGCCGCGCTGGTCCTGGCACCGCTCTGGACCCTGACGGTTGCGCTGCTTTGGGCCTTTGTGACGCTGATGCTCAGCACCGGGTTGAAGATTGCGGCCTTTGCCGCGCAGCTGTCTCATCGGTTGACCGACCGGCCGCCAGACCGCCCTGCCCCCTGCGCCCCCTTCAGGCTGCCGCGGGTGTCAATCCTGGTGCCCCTGCTGAAAGAGACCGAAATCGCGGGCGCCCTGATCGCCCGCCTGTCCCGGCTGACCTATCCCAAGTCACTGCTGAACGTGATTCTGGTCCTGGAAGAGGAAGACCAGCTGACCCGGCAGACCATCGCCCGCACAAAGCTGCCCGGTTGGATCACGGTGATCGAAGTGCCTACGGGAAACGGGCTGACCACCAAGCCCCGCGCGCTGAACTACGCGCTGGATTTCTGCGAGGGGAGCATCATCGGCGTCTGGGATGCAGAGGATGCGCCGGAACCCGACCAGATCGAAAAGGTGGTGACCCGGTTTCAGTCCGCGCCGGAAAACGTGGCCTGCCTGCAGGGTATCCTGGATTATTACAACAGCAAGACGAACTGGATTTCCCGTTGCTTTACAATCGAATACGCGACGTGGTGGCGGATGATCCTGCCCGGTGTCGCGCGGCTTGGCATGGTGATCCCGCTGGGCGGCACAACCCTGTTCTTTCGCCGCGACATCCTGGAAAAGCTGAACGGCTGGGATGCCCATAACGTGACCGAAGACGCCGATCTCGGCGTGCGGCTGGCGCGCCACGGCTATGTCACCGAACTGCTGCCGACCGTCACCTACGAGGAGGCGAATTGCCGTGCCTGGCCCTGGGTGCGGCAACGCTCGCGCTGGCTCAAGGGGTTCCTGATCACCTGGATCGTCCATATGCGGCGCCCCCGGCAAATGCTGCGCGATCTGGGCTGGAAACGCTTCTGGGGCGTGCAGACCCTGCTGCTGGCCACTTTTTCGCAGTTTGCCTGCGCGCCGCTGCTCTGGTCCTTCTGGATCACGCTGTTCGGCGTGACACATCCCGTGTCACAGACGCTGGGTGCCCCGGCCATGTGGATGTTGGCGGGTTTCTTTGCACTGGCCGAAATCGTGAACCTCTGCATCGCCATGGTGGCAGTGTCAGGCCCCCGCCACCGGCACCTGACGGGCTGGGTACTCAGCACGCCGCTCTATTATCCGATGGGGGCGCTGGCGGCCTACAAGGCATTGCATGAATTCGTGGTCAGCCCGTTTTTCTGGGACAAGACGGCGCATGGCACCGCGCCTGTCACCCATCCGTCTCCAGCCGCGCGGCCTCCTGCTTGAGCCTGGTGACAAAGGCGAGGGAGATATGCGAGCGCAACGCCTCTTCCGCCCCCGCCTCATCACGCGCCTCGATGCGGGCGACAATCCGGTCGTGCTCGGCCTGGGCAATCTCTCCGCGCCCCTCGGCGGCAAGCGAGGTCGTCGCCATCAGCGCCATGGAGCGGTAGACGAGGTCCAGCTGCTGCACCAGATATCGGTTGTGCGAAGCCAGGTGGATCTGCTTGTGAAACCGCCGGTTCGACCGGGCAAGCGCCGTGGGGTCGCCCACCAGCGCATCATCGGCGCTGACCATCTCGCGCAGCACCCGGATTTCCTCCGGCGTGGCATGGCGTGCGGCCAGTCGGGCGGCCAGCCCCTCCAGTTCGCCGCGCACCACGTAAAGCTCTGCCGTCTGGTTGTGATCCAGCGAGGCGACAATCAGGCTGCGCCCGTCGCGCGACAGCAAGGACTGGGTTTCAAGCCGTTGCAATGCCTCTCTGATGGGCGTGCGCGACACGCCGAACCGCTCCGCCAGTTCACTCTCGACCAGCCGGTCGCCGGGGCGGTAAATGCCAGTGTCGATGGCATCCAGGATCATGGAATAGGCATCGGTCGATCCGGGTTTTGGCGGCGGCATGGTGAATTTCCTCTTTGACGCGCCACCTTAGCGCCCTGCAGCAGCAGCGCAAGGCTTGCAGGGCCGCGATCCAGCGCCTAACAGAAGCACATGACGCACGATGCCTTTTCCCATGTGGACGCTTGGGTCTTTGACCTCGACCACACACTGTACCCGCCCTCTGCCGGGCTTTTCGCATTGATCGAAGTGCGGATGACCGCATGGGTGATGCGCACCCTGAATGTGGAACAGCCCGAGGCCGACCGGCTGCGCCTGCACTACTGGCAGACCCATGGCACCACCCTGGCGGGCCTGATGCGCGAACATGACGTGGACCCGGCCCCCTATCTGGAGGATGTCCATGACATTTCCATGGACAGTCTGACCCCCGACCCGGAACTGGCCGCACAGATCCGCGCCCTGCCGGGGCGGCGCATTGTCTATACCAACGGCTGCGCCCCCTATGCCGAACGGGTGCTGGCCGCGCGCGGGTTAAGCGGGCTATTCGATGCGGTCTATGGCGTTGAACACGCGGGCTTTCTGCCCAAACCCGACCGCGCCGCATTCGACCGGGTGTTCGGGCTGGACGGTCTGACGCCGGACCGCGCCGCGATGTTCGAGGATGATGACCGCAACCTGATCGCGCCCCATGCGATGGGGATGAAAACCATCCACGTCGCCCCGGCGCGACGCGATGCCGCGCATATTCACTACCATACCGACGATCTGACCGCTTTCCTTGGCCTGCTGAAAGGTTAGTATGGCGGAAACGAAATGCGCATCATTTCCTCCTGCGCCCGGATCGCTTGCGATCCGGTTCGCACCCGACCCCGCCCCCGTCAAACCGCAGGTTTGCCTCCGGCAAAACGGCGGGTGCGAAACTCCGACCTCGCAAGATGCTGCGCAGTATGGAAAAATGGAAATGCTGCGCCAAATGGAGGGCCGCCCTCGGGGTCGGGCGCGAACCTGCTGTTGAGAACTGTATTCAATGAACCGAACTTTGAGTCCGGGTGACTAGGGCCTATATGGGACATGACTGCGACATTCTGATTTCCGGCGGCGGGATCGCGGGCCTTACAGCGGCTGCGACCTTTGGCACCGCCGGTTTCGACGTGATCTGCGTCGACCCGGCCCCGCCGGTGACAGCCCGTGACGCGAAAGGCGCCGACATGCGCAGCACGGCGATGCTGCAACCGGCCCGAAAGGTGCTGGAAGATGCAGGCGTCTGGGATGCGCTCGTCCCGCATGCCGCAGCTTTGCAGATCATGCGGATCGTCGATGCCGGCGGAGCGCAGGCAGAGCCGCGCGTGACCCGCGAATTTGACGCCGCCGACATCTCCGACGCGCCCTTCGGGTGGAATTTCCCCAACTGGCTGCTGCGCCGTGAACTGGTGGCGCGACTGGCCGCACTGCCTTCCGTCGATTTCAGACCCGGCACCGGCACCACATCCCTGTTCACCCGCATGGCCGAGGCCCGCGTGGGCCTGACCGACGGCAGCCGCGTGACCGCGCGGCTTGTCATCGCCGCCGACGGCCGCACAAGCCCGATGCGCGAGGCCGCCGGAATCGCCGTCACCACCCGGCGCTACGGGCAAAAGGCATTGGCCTTTGCCGCGACACATCCGATCCCGCATGAGCATGTCTCGACCGAGATTCACCGCACCGGCGGCCCCTTCACGCTGGTGCCGCTGCCCGATCATGAAGGCCTGCCCTGCTCTGCCATTGTCTGGATGGATGACGGGCCGGCACAGCTCGCCCGGTCAGAGATGCCGGTCGCAGCTTTTGAACAGGAAATGTCGGAGCGGTCCTGCCATCTCTTCGGCCCGCTCACCCTGGTGACGCCGCGCAACCTCTGGCCGATCATCAGCCAGCATGCCGCAAGCCTGACCGGCGAACGGCTGGCCCTGATCGCGGAGGCCGCACATGTGCTGCCGCCCATCGGGGCGCAGGGGCTGAACATGTCGCTGAAAGACATCGCAACCCTGCTGGAACTGGCAGAGGCCCGTCCCGATGCCCTGGGCGACGCCGCCATGCTCAGGGCCTATCACCAGGCCCGCCACGGCGACATCCAGCTGCGGGTGCGGGGCATCGACCTGCTGAACCGCGCCAGCCAGGCCAGCACACCGCTGGCCCGGGATGCCCGCGCCGCCGGGCTCAATGCGCTTTACGGGCTGGCCCCGGTGCGCAAGATGCTGATGCAGATGGGTTTGGGTGTCCGGTAAGAACTCCCTGAACCTGTCGTCAGCGGCCCTGTCAGGGTCGAATATTGGAGCATAAAGAAGCACTTGTCCGCGCTTCCTTATGTCAGAACCACGTCAATCCAACCGCCAGGATCGCGGTCCCGGCGGAGAGTCAGAGAACCTTGTCCACCACCGCCCGGAGCCGCGCAAGCGTGGTATCCACGTCATAAAGCTTGTCCAATCCGAACAGCCCCAGCCGGAAGGTGCTGAACCCTTCGGGCTCGCCCACCTGCAAGGGCACACCCGCTGCGATCTGCATGCCCTGGGCGGCAAAGGCGCGGCCGGACTGGATTTCGGGATCGTCGGTGTAGCTCACAACCACCCCCGGCGCGCCAAACCCTTCGGCGGCGACCGACACTACCCCCTTGTCGCGCAGCATCCCGCGCACGCCCTCGCCCAGACGCCATTGCGCTTCCTTCAAACGCGCAAAGCCGTAGTCCCGCGTCTCCAGAATCGTATCCCGGAAGGCGCGCAGCGCATCGGTCGGCATGGTCGCGTGATAGGCATGACCGCCATCCTCATAGGCCTTCATGATCGCGCGCCATTTTGCCAGGTCGATGGCGAAACTGTCAGATCGGGTCTCTGCCAGCCGTGCCTCGGCATCCCGGGACATCATCACCAGCCCGGCAGAGGGCGAAGCCGACCAGCCTTTTTGCGGGGCAGAGATCAGCACATCCACCCCCAACGCCCGCATGTCGATCCAGGCACAGCCCGATGCGATGCAGTCCAGCACCATCAGGGCCCCGACCTCATGCGCGGCCCTGGCCATGGCGGCAATGTAATCATCCGGCAGGATCACACCCGCCGCGGTTTCCACATGCGGCGCAAAGACCACCTGCGGCCTGTTCTCCGCAATCGCGGCGACCACGTCCTCGATCGGGGCGGGCGCAAAGGGGCTGGCCGGGGCATTGCCCTGCGCACGCGCCTTCATCACCGTGACATTCCCTGTCAGATCGCCGCTTTCGATGATCTGGCTCCAGCGGTAGGAAAACCAGCCGTTGCGCACCACCAGCACCTCTGCCCCGCGGGCGAACTGGCGTGCCACCGCCTCCATCGCATAGGTGCCGCCACCGGGCACCAGAGCCACCGCATCGGCCTGATAGACCTCGCGCAACATCCCCGAAATGTCGCGCATCACCTGCTGGAAGGCCGCCGACATGTGGTTCAGCGAACGGTCGGTAAAGACCACCGAAAATTCATCAAGCCCCGCAGGGTCCACGGAATCGAGCAATGCCATCGTCAGGTTCCTTCTGTGAGATCATGCACCGGTCTTAGGCGGCGATGACGCGCTTGGCAATTCCCGCCAGGCAAGGCGCCGTCAAAGCGGCCCCGGCAGGCGCTCCTCGCTCAGCAGCACATTCGCCTCGACCTCGCCCGCACCGGGCAATGTCATGATGCGCCGCCGCAGGACCCGTTCGAAATCCGGCAGGTCGCGCGCAACCACCCGCAGGCGGTAGTCATACATGCCCAGCACATGTTCCACTGTCTGCACCTCGGGAATCGCCACGACAGCGCGTTCGAAATCCTCCAGCGAAACCCGACCCTTGGTCGCCAGCTTGATGCCCAGAAAGACGGTTACGCCAAACCCCAGCGCCTCGGCGTTCAGCCGCAGGTGCCGCTCGCGGAGGATCCCCGCCTCCTCCAGCCGCCGGATGCGCCGCCAGGTGGCGGGCTGGGACAGGCCGAAACGCTTGCCCAGGGCGCTGGCCGATTGCCGCGCGTCCCGCGCCAGCGCGCGGATCAGTTTGCGGTCGATGGCGTCCAATTCGGTCATAGCGGCAACGCGGCCTCCATCTTGATCCGCGCCACATGCATCAGCGCTTCGATATCCGCGATATGCGGCAGGGTCAGAATGCGGCTGCGGTAAATTTCCTGATAATGCGCCATGTCGCGCGCGATGATCGACAGCCGCGCATCGACCCGGCCAAGAAAGGTCTGCACCTCGATCACCTCCGGCACCTGCCGCGCCCTGGCCAGAAAACTGTCAAAGGCATTGCCCTGGGTCTTGTCCAGCGTCACCCGCAGCGACACCTCCACCGCATAGCCCAATGCGGCCCAGTTGATCACGGCGCCCACCCCGCGCAGCACGCCCGCCTCTTCCAGCCGCGCGATGCGCCGCGCGGTCTTGCCCGCGGTCATGCCGCAGCGCTCGCCCAGGTCCGCCGGGCTCAGCGTCGGCTCTGCCTGCCAGTAGCGCAGCAATCGGCGATCGACATCATCAAGCATGATTTTTCCGTTCTTTGCCAATTTGACGAATAACATTTTTCATTGTTCCCCAAATACACATAAAACATCAATGGCCACCAGCGCCAACATCCCTATGGTGCACCTCAGAATTCACCAACCAAAGGACAAGCGATATGCGCGTTTATTATGACCGTGACTGCGACGTGAACCTGATCAAGGACAAGAAGGTCGCCATCCTGGGCTATGGCTCGCAGGGCCATGCCCACGCCCTGAACCTGCGCGATTCAGGCGCCAAGAACCTCGTCGTCGCCCTGCGCGAAGGCTCCGCTTCCGCCGCCAAGGCGACCGGCGAAGGCCTCAAGGTCATGGGCATTGCCGAAGCCGCCGCATGGGCCGACCTGATCATGTTCACCATGCCCGACGAACTTCAGGCCGAGACCTACAAGAAATACGTCCATGACAACATCCGCGAAGGTGCCGCGATTGCCTTTGCCCATGGTCTGAACGTGCATTTCGGCCTGATCGAGCCGAAAGAAGGCATCGACGTGATCATGATGGCGCCCAAGGGCCCCGGTCACACCGTGCGCGGCGAATACACCAAGGGCGGCGGCGTGCCCTGCCTGGTGGCCGTGGACAAGGACGCTTCCGGCAAGGCGCTGGAAATCGGCCTGTCCTATTGCTCCGCCATCGGCGGCGGCCGTTCGGGCATCATCGAAACCAACTTCCGCGAAGAATGCGAAACCGACCTCTTCGGCGAACAGGCGGTGCTCTGTGGCGGTCTGGTCGAACTGATCCGCATGGGTTTCGAGACCCTGGTCGAAGCCGGTTACGCGCCGGAAATGGCCTATTTCGAATGCCTGCACGAAGTGAAGCTGATCGTTGACCTGATCTATGAAGGCGGCATCGCCAACATGAACTACTCGATCTCCAACACGGCCGAATATGGCGAATATGTCTCCGGCCCGCGCATCCTGCCCTATGACGAGACCAAGGCGCGGATGAAAGCGGTGCTGAACGACATCCAGTCCGGTGCCTTCGTGCGCGACTTCATGCAGGAAAACGCCGTGGGTCAGCCCTTCTTCAAAGGCAGACGCCGCATGAACGACGAACACCAGATCGAGCAGGTCGGCGCAAAACTGCGCGAGATGATGCCCTGGATCTCTGCCGGCAAGATGGTCGACAAATCCAAGAACTGATCGACATGACCACCTGCGAAGCCCGGTTCTGACCGGGCTTCGCATCTCTCCCCCGGCGGGTCCCGACACCTGCGCGAAATGCTCCGGCTTTATCCCGCCGCCCCTGACCGGCATCATTCGACCGGGATCGAAGCATTCACCTTTGACATCGTCCTGACCAAGGCCCATCAGTGCATGAGCAAAAGGACAGCCCATGCATGATGCCCCAAGGATCACCACAACCAGCTGGTTGATGATCGCCCTGCTGGCCCTCATCTGGGGCGGCACCTTTCTCGTCACCGAAATTGCGCTGCGCGGCATCACGCCCTTCTGGCTGGCTGCGGCGCGCATCGTCTTTGCGACGGTTGTGATGGTCGTGGTCTGGTGGGCACGGGGGTTCACGCTTTTCGCCAGCCCTCCCGCCGGTGGCGATCTTGTGGCCCTTGTCCTCATCGGGGCGCTCAGCGGGGCTGTGCCGTTTTCCCTGCTGGCCTGGGGCCAACAGCATGTCACCTCCGGCTTTGCAGGTGTTTCGATGGCCGCCATCGCGCTGATTGTCTTGCCGCTGGCGCATTTCTTTGTGCCCGGCGAACGGCTCAACACCCGCAAGGTGATCGGTTTTCTGCTCGGCTTTGCCGGGGTCTGCCTGCTGATCGGCAGCCGGGCTTTCGAGAGCAGCGGCACAGCGCTGGAATTGCCCGGTCGCCTTGCCTGCATCGCGGCGGCGGCCTGCTATGCCGTCAGCTCGATCCTGATGCGCCGCCTGCCTGCCGTCGATACCATCGGGCTGGCCGCAATTCTGCTGGTGATCGGTGCCGCCCTGATCCTGCCCGCCGCCTGGGCCGTCGAAGGGCCGCCGCCGCTGCCCGACCGCAGCACATTGTTCGTGCTGGCCTTCCTCGGCCTTGTGCCGACAGCGGCCGCCAACCTGCTGCGGGTGACGGTGGTGCGCAGCGCCGGTCCCGTCTTCATGAGCCTGGTGAATTATCAGGTGCCGGTCTGGTCCGTGGTTCTGGGCGCGCTGCTGCTGTCAGAGCCCCTGCCCCCCGCCCTGATTGGTGCCATGGCGCTGATCCTGGCCGGCGTCGCCCTCAGCCAGTTTGGCGCGCTGCGGCGGCTGTTTGGCCGGTAAAGCGTCATGCGAAAAACCTGAATCACGTAGCGCTGCCTGAAATCAGGGATTTCAACGCGTTACGTGATACCTGATGCTTCAGGAATTTCGTCAGACGCGATAGGTGGAACCCCTGATTTGGTGATTTTCCATTTTCGCGCTATCCTGACCCTATTGATCGCACTTCGCATTACACCTGAACCACCTGACGCTGCCCGAGATCCTGGATTTCTACGCCTTGGGGCATTTCGCCCGGATTTGAGCCGGTTTTGAGCTCCTCGGACATGCGAAACCAACAGGTTGGACCGCATCGCGTGACCTCGAATGAACGCGACGCGACCTGGGCGACAACAGCGCCGCAAGGTATGGGCGAAAGGCATTCAGGAAGGGGAAAACCATGACTAAATTTGACAGAAGAGATGTCGTTTCAACGCTGACGGCCCTTGCCGTCGCGGGCTTTTTCACCATGCCGGACGCGGCAGAAGCCGGTGGCGAGGGGCGCACGCCCTCCAATGCGGCGCTGATCTTGCTGATTGTGACGCAGGTGCATTTGCTCGTGCTGTTCCTGGCCGTGCTGGTGATGACGCAGAACGTCAGGAATGCCAAACTTGTGGCAGACAGCCGCGCAGCGGGCGGTGTGCCTGCCCGGCAACGTACCAAACGCGCGGCCAAGGTCGGCTCGGTGCGCCAGCACGGCGATGCGCTCTTTGCCGAGATGACAAAGAACGGCGCGGCGGCCCTGGCCAAGGCACGTTCGGTAAGGCTCAGCATCCCGATCGCAGGCCAGAATGCCGCTGTGGAAACCACCCTACGCAAAACCAACAAACGCAATACCGCGGCTTTGCAGGCCCAGAGGAAAGCGGCCCGCAACGCCAAGGTCGTGGGCACGCTTTATATGGATTCAGTCGGCCTGATCATGGACATGAAGCGCGCAAGACTGGGGTGATCCGCCGCGATGAACCGGCCTGCCCATGGCGCATTGCGTCACAGGCGATGCGATCAACCGTCAGCAGGCAGTGAAACCGCATCGCCCACGGCATCGACCACGCTGTCAACGGCCCGTTCCATCAGCGCCGCATCCTCATGTTCGGCCATGACGCGCACCAGCGGCTCGGTCCCCGATTTGCGGATCAGCAACCGCCCGCCGGTGGCAAGATCTGCTTCCGCCTGCGCGATGGCCGCCTGCACCACAGCATCCTCCAGCGGGGTCTGACCCGCGCCGAAACGCACATTCTTCAGCAATTGCGGCACCGGGTCGAACTGATGCAGCAGTTCCGACGCCGCCTTGCCCGACTGGCACATCTCGGCCAGGAATTGCAGCCCCGCCATCAGGCCGTCGCCGGTGGTGGCATGGTCTGTCATCACGATATGGCCCGATTGTTCCCCGCCAAGGTTGAAGCCGCCCTCGCGCATCCGTTCCACCACATAGCGGTCACCGACATTGGTGCGTTCCAGCCGCAGGCCGCGCGCGTCGAGGAACTGCTCAAGGCCAAGGTTGCTCATCACCGTGGCGACCAGCGCGCCGCCTGCCAGCTTGCCTTCGGCGGCCCAGCGTGCCGCCATCAGCGCCATGAACTGGTCGCCATCGCCGACCATGCCGTTCTCGTCGATCAGCACAACCCGGTCCGCATCCCCGTCAAGGCAGATCCCGACATCGGCACCATGCGCCACGACCGCCTCTGCCGCCGCCTCCGGTTGGGTCGATCCGCAGCCCTCGTTGATGTTGTGCCCATTGGGGGAAACCCCCATCGGCACCACCGTCGCCCCCAGTTCCCACAGGGCCATCGGTGCCACATGGTGCGCGGCACCATTGGCGCAGTCGATCACCACCTTCAGACCATCAAGCCGCATCTGCCGGGGAAAGGAGGATTTGACCCGCTCGATATAGCGAAAGCGGCTGTCGTCGATCCGCTTGGCGCGGCCGATCTCGGGCGCCTGCACCATCTCGACCCCGTCGGCCACCAGCGCCTCGATCTCGGCCTCCGCCTGATCTGACAGCTTGTAGCCGTCGGGACCAAAGAACTTGATCCCGTTGTCATGCGCGTGATTGTGGCTGGCCGAAATCATCACCCCCAGATCGGCGCGCATCGACCGGGTCAGCAAGCCCACCGCCGGTGTCGGCACCGGGCCCAGCAGCAGCACATTCATCCCCGAACTGGTCAGGCCGGCGGTCAGCGCGTTTTCGAACATATAGCCGGACAGGCGGGTGTCCTTGCCGATGACCACGCGGTGCACCCCCTTGCTCTCGCGGCGAAAGTACCGGCCCACCGCCGCACCGATGCGCAGCGCCATTTCGGCGGTCATCGGATAGATGTTTGCCGTGCCGCGCACGCCGTCGGTGCCAAAAAGCTTAGTCATCTCGTCGTCCTGATATTGCCGCACGCCAGAGCGTGATTGCCTGCAAGGTATCTGCCACGTCATGAACCCGCAATATCTGCGCCCCCTGCGTCACCCCCGCCAGGGCCACGCCAATCGACCCGCCTGCGCGGGAACCCGCCAAAGGCGCGTTCCCAAGTGTCCCGATGAAACCTTTGCGTGAGGCCCCCAGCAGAATCGGCACACCCAGACCGTGAAACAGGCTGAGCCCCGACAGCAGCGTCAGGTTGTGCTCCAGCGTCTTGCCAAAGCCGATGCCGGGGTCCGCGATGATCCTGTCACGGGCGATGCCCGCGCCCTCCAGCACCGCGATCTGCGCCGCGAGGAAATCATAGACATCCAGCAGCACATTTTCATACTGCGGGTTCTTTTGCATCGTGGCCGGGTCCCCCAGCGCATGCATCACGCAGACAGGCACACCCGCCTCTGCCGCAACGCCGGCCAGTGCCGGATCATAGGTAAAGCCCGAAACATCATTGATCAGGCCCGCACCGGCCTCCAGCGCGGCCCGTGCGACAGTGGCCTTGCGCGTATCGACAGAGATCAGCACGCCGGTGTCGCGCAGCCGGGCGATGATCGGGACAACGCGGCGCGCCTCCTCTTCGGGGTCCACCGTCACCGCGCCGGGCCGGGTGGATTCCCCGCCCACATCGAACAGGTCCACCCCCGCGTCCCGCATCCGCAGCCCTGCCGCGATGGCGTCATCCGCCGCCGCATGCAGCCCACCGTCGGAAAAACTGTCCGGCGTCGCGTTCAGGATGCCCATGACACGGGGCTGGCCCAAGTGGAGCCCGCCAACCTTCGCGCGCGGTGCAGACAGCGCCGCCAGCGGCTCTGCCGGGATCTCCTGCACCGGGATGACGCGGGGCGGGTCTGTCCGCGACAGGGCTTCGGCATGGGTGAACCATGCCCAGCCCCCGGCAATTGCCACAGCACCTTCCGGCCGGGTCGGGCCGACCTGTGCCAGCGGTCGGTAATAGACCTTCACAGCTTTGCCTGGTCCAGCGAGACACCGCGCAGGGGAACGGATGCGCCCTCGGGCAGATCGGCCCCCACCACCAGCATTTCCTCCGCATCGAAGGTCGCGGCGAACCATGCGGCCAGCGCCACGGCATCATGCGGTTGCGCCGAGGGGGTATCGACGGAATCAAGCACGATCTTGGATGGTGCCCAGACGCAGGTCTGGCCGTTGCGCATCGCCCAGTCCAGTTCGGTCCGGGTGGCGACCACCACGCAGCGGTCGTCGCGGGCCGCAAGCACCCAGGCATTCTGCTCGATCGCCAGCAGGTCGATCCGCCGCTGCGCCATGCGATGCTTGAGCTGCGGTGCCGCCACATCCGGCGCCCCCACACAAAGGATCAGGGGCCTTCCCAGTTCTTCCAGCTGGTCCAGCCAGCCCGGCAGATGTGGCGAGGCAATGGCGGCATTGCTGAGATAGACCAGTTCGGGATGCGGCGCGTCACCGGGGGCGACCTCTGCCGCCGGGGCATCGCCGCGCGCGCGCACGATCTCGACGCCCAGGGCACCGGGGCCGCGATCCAGCTTCTCGATCCGGATAAAGGCACGCACCGCCTGCGGCTCCAGCAGAATGCGGTCCGCCACCCGTTCGGCAAGGGTTTCCAGCAAGGCCAGCCGTTCCACCGCCAGTTCGGCGGCAATCGCCTCCGTCACGCGGTCATAGCTCAGGATGCGGTCCACATCATCTTCGACCGGCCCGGTCAGCGGCTGCACCTCGACCACCACGTTGAAGCAGATGCGCTGCCTGACGCCGCGCTCGGCCTGGAAGGCGCCGATCTCGACCTCGACAATGTGATTGCGCAGGGAAATGCGGTCCAGCGGGTCCGCCCCGGCCAGGGCATCGGCCCGCTCGGAGGGATGGGCAAAGGCAAGGCGGGCTTCTTTGGACATGGCAGGGCTTTCGGATCATGCGGCTCGGACAGGGGTGACTGAGGTATTTCTACCGCGTCACCGCGTCCTTAGCAGCCCGCATTCCGTCAGGCCAGCACCCGAAAACGGCGTCAGTTGGACGCCGACCGCCAGGTATGGCGATAAAACAAGTGCACGCCGATCTGCGCGGTTCTGGTATAGACCTTGCTCCAGCGCGGACGGACGGCGGTGGTGTGGTAATGCGTGGCACCGTTTGTCAGCGCAGGCACCTTGCCGTCGATGGTGTATTTGGCAACCTTTGCCACCCGGGCAAAGGCCTTGGGCTCCGCGATGACTTCCTTGTTGCCGTCACAGGTATAGGTGAACTGGCATTGGTACTTTTTGCCGGTGCCCTGGTGGATCACCCCGCAGAAAGACCCCGGGAAACGTCCGCTCTTGACGCGGTTCTTGATCACTTCGGCAACCGCGAACTGGCCCTTGACCGTCTCGCCGCGCGCTTCGAAATAAAGCGCCTCGGCCAGACACCGCCATTCAGGCGACCCGTTCACCCTGGGCTGTGCATCCAGCCAGGCCTTGGAGAACTTCACATCCCCCTGCGCACCCTTCGGCGCGCTGACGAAAGACTTCAACCGTTTCGCCCCGGCGGATTTCAGACCATTGGTTTCGAGCCGTGCAAGTTCTTCTGCCTTGTCCGCATTGGCATGTGCCGCGACCGGCACCATCAGCATGAGCGAGAGCAGCAGAAAGCTGGCAGTGGAAAGAAACAGACGCATCCTGCGCCCCCATTATGTTATTTCGGTTGGGGCGGGCCTAGCCAAGAACGGGCCGCGCGTAAACCCATCGGCCCGTGCGACATATTGGACGTCAAGTGCTAGATGGCGGAATACCGCCTGCTACCCGATCTTGTGGCCGATCGCCAATTGCGCGGCGGCCAGCCGTGCAACCGGTACGCGAAACGGCGAGCAGGAAACATAGTCAAATCCCACCGCGCGGCAAAAAGCGATTGATTCGGGGTTGCCGCCATGTTCTCCGCAGAGCGACAAGGTGATGCCCGGACGGGCCTTGCGGCCACGTTCCGCGCCCAGTTGCAGCAGCTCCCCTACCCCGTCCGTATCAAGCACGTGAAACGGATCTTCCGGGAAAACGCCCTGCTGGACATAGTTCGACATGAACCGCCCCGCATCGTCGCGCGACAGACCATAGGTCATCTGCGTCAGGTCATTGGTGCCGAAGCTGAGGAATGAACAATGGGGCGCGATTTCGCCTGCCCGCAGGGCGGCGCGGGGCGTTTCGACCATCACACCGAGGCGATAGGTGAACTGCACCCCGGTTTCATTGCGCACGGCGGCGGCGATGGCATCGACGGAGGTCTTGATCAGCTCCACCTCGCGGCGGGCGCTGACCAGCGGGATCATCACCTCGGGCACCACCGGCTCACCGTCGCGGCTGGCGGCGATGGTCGCCTCAAAGATCGCGCGGGCCTGCATCTCGTAGATTTCCGGCACCGTCACGCCCAGGCGCACACCGCGCATCCCCAGCATCGGGTTGTATTCGCTCAGCCCCTCGACCCGCCGGATCACGTCGGACAGGGGCAGGTTCAGCGCCTCCGCCAGCTCGCGCTGGCCGGCCTTGTCGGCGGGCAGGAATTCATGCAGCGGCGGGTCGAACAGCCGGATGCAGACCGGCTGACCCTGCATGATGCGGAACAACTGGGTAAAGTCGTCGCGCTGCATCGGCAGCAGCCGCTCCAGCACCGCGCGCCGGTCCTCCCCGGTTTCGGCAAAGATCATCTCGCGCATCACCGTCAGGCGGCCGGGATCAAAGAACATATGCTCCGTCCGGCACAGCCCGATGCCATGGGCGTTGAAATTGCGCGCGGTCTGGGCATCGGCGGGGGTGTCGGCATTGGCACGGATCTTGATGTCCGCCACCTCCTCGGCCCAGGTCATCAGCCGGTTGAAGGTATCATCAAGCGCCGCTTCGCGCATCTGGGCGGCCCCGGCCAGCACCTGACCGTTGGAGCCGTCCACGGTGATCTCGTCCCCGGTGGAGAATGTCCGCCCGTCCGACGCGGTGATCTGGCCCTTGCGCAGGTTGAACCGCATGTTGGAGGCCCCCACCACACAGGGCAGACCGATGCCGCGCCCGATCACGGCGGCATGGCTGGTGATGCCGCCCCGCTCTGTCAGCACGGCGGCGGCGGCATGCATGCCGCGAATGTCCTCGGGCGAGGTTTCGCGCCGGATCAGGATACAGGCTTCGCCGCGCGCGGCACTTGCCTGCGCCTCTGTCGCGGTAAAGACGATCTTGCCGGTGGCGGCACCGGGGCTGGCGGCAATGCCACGCCCGATCACGTCGCGCTTGGTGCGCGGGTCCACCTGCCGGTGCAGCAATTCGGTCAGCGTGCGGGGCTGCACCCGCATCAGGGCTTCCTCCCGCGTGATGATCTTGTCATCCGCAAGGGCCACGGAAATGCGCACCGCCGCCCGCGAAGACCGCGCCACGCGCACGCCGTCCAGAATATGCAGGCGCCCGTCCTCGATGACGAATTCCACCTGCATTTCCTCGCGCAGTTTTCCGCGCATCAGGGCGGCATGTTCGGTCAGCTCGGCAAAGGCCTCCGGCGCCAGTTCCTCCAGCGACTCGCCGCGCGGGTCCTTGGTCAGGTACAGCGCTGCCGCATCGCCTTCCAGCGCGTCGCGCCCCTGCGACTGGCTCAGGTAGCGCCCGGTGATCTGCGGCGCGCCGGTGTCGCTGTTGACCAGTTGCAGCACGCCCGAGCCGCATTGCCCCGAGCCGACGCCAAAGGCCATTTCCTGCACCACCAGCCCCAGCCCGGCATCGGCCGGCGCGCCCTTGGCCTGGCGCAGCAGGCGGGCCGATGTACCGTTCCAGGCCCGCGCCATCGACCGCAGCACCGCCGACAGCTGGGTGGTGCGGTCCTGGGGAAAGGCTTCTTCCGTTTCCTGTTCATAGGCCTGCAGCGATTGCGCCAGCGCCGCGCGGCCATCGCCGTTCACATCGTCGAACATGTCGGGGTCCAGCCGCGCCACATTGACCGCATAGGCCTGCACGAAACGGGTATAAAGCCCGGCGGCGGCCTCTTCGCCCAGGGATTTGGACAGTTCCTTCAGCCGCGCGTCATTGATCCCGATGTTCAGCACCGCCCCCGGCCCGCCCCAATCGGGGTCTTCGCTGGAGGGGCGCACGCAGAGCATGGCATCTTCGGGGAATTCCGCCACAACCGCATCGACATTGGGCAATTGCGCATCACCCAGCCGGTGCACCGCCTCAAAGGACAGGGCAACGGTGCGCGGCACCGGCAGGTCCAGACGCACCAGCCGTTGCAGGCATTTGGCGCGACCGCCGTGGCTTTCGTTGGCGATGGGCGCGGTGGCCGTGACGAGGGTGGTATCGGGATTATTCTGCACTGCAGCACCTTGAACTATCCGGGGCAGCATAGGCAGATTGCGCGGGCTGGCAAGCCCTGCCCGACCGCCACCCCGGCCGGTATCGGAGTGTCAGCCGTCCAGCCGTGTCAGATCGGCGACAGAGGTACAGATGCTGCGGATCCGGCTGAGCAGGTTCAGACGGTTGCGGCGCACCATGCCATTGTCGGAATTGACCTGCACCGCATCGAAAAACGCATCAATCGGGCCACGCAGGGCGGACATGGCGGACATGGCGGCGGCAAAGTCCTGAGCCTCCATCGCCGGTTTGATCTGCGCCTCTGCCTGATCGAGGGCCGCAAACAATGCACGCTCCGCGTCGTCTTCGGCGTATTTGATATCCGCGCCAAAGGAATATTCGACGCCATCAGCCTCTTCCGCCTGGGTCAGGATGTTGTTCGCGCGTTTGAAGCCCTGGATCAGGTTCTCGCCGTCGTCGGTTTTCAGCGTCTCGGAGAGGGCCTTGGCACGTTTGACGAGGAGGGTCAGATCGTCGTTGCCGGGCATCGCTATGCAGGCGTCGATGATGTCGTGTCGGATGCCTTGGTCCTTGAGGTAGACCTTGAGGCGGTCGTGGAGGAAGGCGAGGAGGTCGACCACGGCCGGGACGCGCAGATAGTTGGAATTGTTCTTAGATTCCCGATAACGCGCGACCAAATCAACGCTGTCAAACACTAGTGACGGGTCATCATAGTCTTTGGCCGCAACCGAACCAGATCTCTCGAGAGCTGCCCGTATATTTTGGTGGTAAGGATGTACCAACTTCTGGGCATCAAAAGGTTTCTCATTCTCCACCAAAATCCGAATAACCCCCAACGCCGCCCTGCGCAGCGCAAAGGGGTCCTTGCTCCCGGTGGGCTTCTCATCAATCGCCCAGAACCCGGTCAGCTTGTCGATCTTCTCGGCCAGCGCCACGGCCACCGACACGGGCGCGGTTGGCACATCATCCGATGGCCCCAGCGGCGCGTAATGCTCTTTGGCCGCTGCCGCCACCGCGTCGGATTTGCCCGCCGCGCGCGCATAATAGCTGCCCATCAGCCCCTGCAATTCGGGGAATTCATAGACCATCTCGGAGGACAGATCCGCCTTGGCCAGCCGCGCGGCCTCATAGGCCTCGTCCGCATCCGCGCCGACCATCGGGGCCAGTTCGCGGGCCAGGGTCGCCATGCGGTCGATCAGCTCGGCCTGGGTGCCCAGCTTGTTGTGGAAGGTGACATTGGACAGGTTGTCCACCCAGGTCTCCATCCCCTTTTCGGATGTCGCCACGCGCAGGTCATTTTCCCAAAAGAACTTGGCGTCCGAAAGCCGCGCCGACAGCACCTTTTCATTACCCGCCAGAATGGTCGCGCCCTCGTCCGCCGTGGTGCGGTTGGCGACGGTGATGAACTTTTCGATCCGGCCGGTCTTGGGGTTCTTCACGGAAAAGAACTTCTGATGCTCGCGCATGGAGGTTTGCAGCACCTCCGGCGGCAGGTCGAGGAAATCATCCGCAATCGGCCCCATCAGGACCACCGGCCATTCCACCAGCCCCGCAACCTCGGCCAGCAGGCCCGCATCCTCGACCACCTCCATCCCGGCGGCAAAGGCGGCATTGGTGGCGTCGTGCCAGATCGCATCGGCGCGTTCCTGCGGGTTCAGCACGACAAAGGCGCGCTTGAGCTTTGCCTCGTAATCCTCGAACCCTGCGACCGTGATCGCGTCAGGCGCCAGAAAGCGGTGGCCGCGCGTGATGTTGCCCGCCGTGATGCCATCAACCTCAAGCGGAACGACAGTCGCGCCGCCCTCATCGCTCATCAGGCAGAGGATGGAATGCAGCGGGCGCACCCATTTCAGCGTGCCATTGCCCCAGCGCATGGATTTCGGCCAGGGGAAATTGCGGATCGCCTGTTCCAGCACTTCCGCCACGATGTCAGCAGCCGGGCGGCCCGGCTTCTCGATCCGGGCGAAGAGGATGTTGCCCTTGGGCGTTTCGCGTTCCTCAAGCTGGTCGCGGGTGACACCGGCACCGCGCAGGAAACCTTCGATGGCCTTTTCAGGCGCATCGGCCTTTGGCCCCTTGCGTTCCTCCACCGTGCGGGGGCTGGCATCCAGCATCCCCTCAAGCGCCAGCGTCAGGCGGCGCGGCGTGGAAAAGGCGGCGGCATGGGCATAGGTCAGACCGGCCTCGACCAGACCATCCGTGACCAGCTTTTGCAGGTCGGCGGCGGCACGTTTTTGCATCCGGGCGGGGATTTCTTCGGAGAAGAGTTCGATCAGCAGGTCTGGCACAGGTCACACTTCGGTTGGGAACGTGGCCGAGGGATAACGGGCGCATCCCCCGCCGTCCAGACCCCGCCGCGACCCCGGGGCGGCTTTTGCCGGTGTTTCCACCCCGGGGCCGCTGATCCGGGGCGAAATGCCCGGGTCAGGGCGTGTGGCTTCTGTACCACTGGTGGCAATGCTGCGCGGGTTCAGTGGTTTGAGACATGCAGCACTTATGGTGTGTCGGGGGGAACGCAGGACCGCCCCGACTTTGCCGCGCCTGGCGTTTTCAAGACAGTGGCGATCTGCCTCAAAAATCTCCCGAAACGCTGCTGACTCAAATGCTTCCGCCACATCACCGCAATTTGCGCGAAAACCTAATGATGACATGTCAAAAATGACATGTCATCATTTGTGGCTGCGGTTGATCTGCCTCTGCGCCCCCGGCCAGCCTTCCAGATGTTCGGAGGACCGTTGCATGTTCTGGGGTTCAGATGACCTGAACCGCGCCTATTGCGTCACAGACGACGGCGCGGGCGGGCATTCCTCGCCCACCACGGTGCCATCATAGGCCTTTTCACCGCAGTCGTTCAGCTCGTGCCAGACATAGCCGTGCCCGTCTTCGGTGATCGCGACGATGCGGTCCACGCCGTAGTGGACGTTCTTCTGCCCCATGAAGGCCAGCGCGCGGCCCTCTTCAAGCGCTGCACCGATGGCGGCGGCGTCAAAGCAGGAAAACCAGCCCGGCGCATTGCGCGGCGTGGCGCTGTCCAGCAGGACATAGCTTTCGGTCAGGAAAGGCAGGCTCAGCGGCGTGGTGAAACAGGCGCGGAACCGGATCGGCGAACTGTCCGCGTCGATGGCGGTGATCCCCTCGGCCGGGATGGCTTCGGGCTGCTGCGATGTCAAAGACACCAGCGAAACGCTGTCCTGCCGCACTTCGTCATAGAACCCGTAGACCTGCAGGTAATAAAGCACCCCGCCCGCGACCAATGCAGATACCAAGATGACAATCCCTATGATCTTGCCGCTCACGCCGCGTCCCCGGTCCAGCCGCCTGCGCGGGTCTGCACAAAGGCATCGGCGCACATCTTGGCCAGGGTGCGCACCCGCCCGATATAGGCCTGCCGTTCCGTCACGCTGATCACGCCGCGCGCGTCCAGCAGGTTGAACATATGGGAGGCCTTGATGCATTGGTCATAGGCCGGATGCGCCATGACAATGCGCTTGCCGGTCTTGGGGTCCTGGGCGGGCTGGTCGAGGATATGCCTGCAATGGGCTTCCGCCTCTTCGAACTGGCGCAGCAGCACCTCGGTATTGGCAGTGTCGAAGTTCCAGCGCGCGTATTCCTCTTCCGTCTGTTTGAATACATCCGCATAGGTCAGCGGAATCGGCGCGTCCGGGTCGTTGAAGGGCATGTCCATCACGTGATCCACGCCCAGCACATACATCGCCAGCCGCTCAAGCCCATAGGTCAGCTCGCCCGAGACGGGGTGGCAGTCATGCCCGCCGACCTGCTGGAAATAGGTGAACTGGCTGACCTCCATGCCGTCGCACCAGACTTCCCAGCCCAGACCCCAGGCGCCCAGCGTGGGGCTTTCCCAGTCATCTTCGACAAAGCGGATGTCATGCAGCTCCATGTTGATCCCGATCGCCTCAAGCGAGCCGAGATACAGCTCCTGCAGATTGGGCGGGCTGGGTTTGATCAGCACCTGATACTGATAATAATGCTGCAACCGGTTCGGGTTCTCGCCATAGCGCCCGTCGGTGGGGCGGCGCGACGGCTGAACATAGGCCGCCGTCCAGGGCTGGGTGCCCAGGCTGCGCAGAGTTGTGGCAGGATGGAAAGTACCGGCCCCCACCTCCATGTCATAGGGCTGCAGGATGGCGCAGCCGTGGCGCGCCCAATAGCCCTGCAAGGCAAGAATGATTGCCTGGAAAGAACGCGGCGCATCGGGGTTTACGGACATTTGGAGGACCTCTTTCTATGCGCGCCATTCCTACGGCTGTCACCCTGGGGCGTCAATTGCGGCATTGTGATAAAATAGGAGACCATCAGCCATAGCATTCGTGGCGGTTTCCTGCTTATCTGCGCCGGATTTTGATTCAGTGAAAGTACACGCCCCGATGATCCGTCTTGTTCTGGCTGTTTGCGCCGCGACCCTGTCCTTTGCTCCCCCCGCGACCCGTCCCGTGCAGGCCCAGGCCGCAGACGAGGTTGTCTGGGTCCAGATCGAGGCGCAGCCCAGCCTGGCGGCAGCGACCGACCGGGCGCGCGCCTATACCACCCTGCTTGAGGATGTGAACGGCTTTGCCCTGGGTGGCGGCTGGTACGGCATCGCCGTCGGCCCCTACCGCCGCTCGGACGCGGAACAGGTTCTGCGCACCTATGTCCGCGACGGGCTGGTGCCGCGCGACAGTTTCATCCAGCTGAGCAGCCGGTTCAACCAGCAGTTCTGGCCGGTGGGTGCCAATGTGCTGAACAGCGGGGTGATCGACACGCCTTCCACGGTGGTGACGACAACACCGGATGCGACACCGGATGCAACACCGGAACCGCTGGCCGAGGCCCCCACCCCCGTGCCGGAACCCGAACCCGCCGATGAGACACCGCAAGAGGCCCGCCTGTCCGAGCGTCTGCTTGACGCGCAGGAACGCCGCGATCTGCAGATCGCGCTGCAATGGGCGGGTTTCTACAATGCCAGCATCGACGGCGCCTTTGGCCGCGGCACGCGCAACTCCATGGCGCAATGGCAGGCCGCCAACGGCTATGAAGAGACCGGCGTGCTGACCACCCTGCAGCGTGCCGACCTGCTGAAGCAATATAACGCGGTGCTGGACGGGCTCGGTCTGCGCATGGTCCGGGACGACAAGGCCGGGATCGAAATCATGATGCCCACCGCAGAGGTGGCGCTGGACAAATACGAACCCCCTTTCGTGCAGTACAACAGCACCGGCGACATTGGCGCGCGGGTGCTGCTGATCAGCCAGGCCGGGGACCAGAACACCTTGTTCGGCCTCTATGACATCATGCAGACGCTGGAGATCGTGCCGCTGAACGGCCCGCGTGACCGCAAGAACAGCTCTTTCGAGCTGATCGGCGAAAACGGCAGCATCATCAGCCAGACCCAGGTGTCGCTGGAAGATGGCCATATCAAGGGTTTCACGCTGATCTGGCCCGCAGGCGACGAGGAACGCCGCCGCCGGGTCATTGCGGAAATGTCGAAAAGCCTGATCCGTCTGCCCGGCGTGCTCGACCCCGCAGCGGGCAGCAACGAGGAACAGGCCATCGACCTGGTCGCGGGCCTGCAGGTGCGTCAGCCCAAGATCGCGCGCTCCGGCTTCTTTGTCGATGCCAATGGCAGTGTCGCCACCACCTCCGAGGCGGTGCAAGGCTGTGGCCGGCTGACCATCGACGGCGATACCGAAGCCGATGTGATCGCCAATGACAGTGCCAGCGGGGTCGCCATCCTGAAACCGCGCGAGGCATTGGCCCCCATCGCGATTGCCGAATTCGGCATCGGCACCCCCCGCCTGCAATCGGAAATCTCTGTCGCGGGCTATTCCTATGAAGGGGTCCTGTCGGCGGCGACGCTGACCTTTGGCACGCTGTCGGACGTGCGCGGGCTGCGGGGCGAGGAGATGCTGCGGCGTCTGGCGCTTGGTGCACAGGCCGGTGATGTCGGCGGCCCGGTTTTCGATGCCAGCGGCAATGTCATGGGCATGTTGCTGCCGCGTGCCACCGGCGCGCAGGAATTGCCGCAGGACGTGAATTTTGCGGTCGATTCAGCGGTGATCGCTGAACTGGCCACAACGGCCGGCCTGACCCTGAAGGTGGGAGAGCGCACAGGCGCCATCGCACCACGTGACCTGCGCCTGAACGCGCAGGGCATGACGGTATTGGTCAGCTGCTGGGAATAACGCCTGGGGAGAGTCGGCTCGGAGTTTTCAAAAACTCCGGACCGATTTTTTCAAAAAAATTGCCTCAATCTGCGATGCCGGGCGTGACGTAGACCGGCATCGGGCCATCCGCCCGGAACGCCGCCCACTCCACCGCCCCGCACCAGCAAGCCCCGGCCATTTTCATGACACCCCAACCGGAGTTTTCAAAAACTCCGGACCGATTTTTTCAAAAAAATCGTCTCAATCTGCGATGTCGGAGATGACGCAGACCGGCATCGGACCATCAGCGCGGAAAGCAGCCGTCTCCACCGCCCCGCACCAACAAGCCTCAACCACTCTCATGGCCGCCCAACCGGAGTTTTCAAAAACTCCGGACCGATTTTTTCAAAAAAATCGTCTCAGTCTGCGATGTCGGGCGTGACGTAGATCAGCGTCGGGCCATCCGCGCGGAACGCCGCCGCCACGGCCGTCTGCAGTTCCGACAGGCCCGCCGGCCGCACCGCCCCCGCGCCAAAGGCCTCGGCCAGTTTCATGAAATCGGGGTTGCGCGCGACCACCGCATTGGGCGCAATCTGTGCGCCCACCATGCTGGCCTCGATCGCGCCCAGCTTTCCGTTGTCCCACAGGATGATCGGCAGGCTGAGCCCCAGTTCCACCGCCACGCCCAGCTCGGCCATGGTATAGTGGAACCCATAGTCCCCCATGATCGCCAGTGTCGGCAGGCCGGGCCGCCCGATGGCCCCGCCGATGGCCGCAGGCAGGGCATAACCCAGCGTCCCGAAGCCATATGGATGGTGCCAGTGGCCCGGGCGGTCCATGTTCCAGACCTCTTTCGCGGCATAGGCAAACTGCGTCATGTCGGAATAGATCATGGCGTCCTGCGGCAGACAGGCCTGCAATGCCTCGGCCACCCGCAGGACACCGGGATATTCCGCATCCACTTCGGCACGCCATTTGTGCCGCGCCCGGGTGACCTCCTCCGGCGTCCAGCCGCTGGTCCGGGGGGCTTCCTCTTCCAGGGCCCGCTCCAGGGCAGCGAGGAAACCGGCAGCGTCAGACGGCACGTGCCAGGCCGCGCGCGCCGGGTCGGTGAGGCTTTCGGTATCCAGATCGACCCGCAACATCGGTGCGTCATGGCCAAGCTGCGCGCGCCACAGATCCACCTCGGCCAGCTCCGTGCCGACGGCGATCACGGCATCCGCCTGCGCGATCACCCCGGCCGACTCGGGCCGCGACAGATAGCTGCCGAAATGCAGCGGTGCATCGGGGTCGATCACCCCCCGTCCGGCATAGGTGGTAAAGCTGGCCGCGCCTAGTTTGCGCACCAGCTTGCGGGCGGCATCGGCCCCTGCCCGCGCGCCCCCGCCGAAAATGAACATCGGCTTGCGCGCCCCGGCCAGCAGCTGCTGCGCTTTTTCGATGTCCATCGGCCTTCCCCCGGCAACCGGGGTGGGCGGCATCGGTGCGGGTGCGGCGGGTGCCGTGGCCTCCAGCTGTGCAATCGGCACCTGGATGTGCTTGGGGCGCGGTCGTTTTGCACTGAACTCGGCCCATGCCCGGTCAACCAGCGCATAGGCCGCCCCGGCGGTGCGCGCCTCCTCCGACCAGTCGCAGACGGTTTCCGCCGCGCCGCGCTGGTCCTTCATCTGGTGCAACTGACCACGCCGCGCCGCCACCTCGTCCAGACAGGATGAGATCACCAGCATCGGCACCGAGTCGCTATAGGCCTGCCCCATCGGCGTCATGATGTTGCACAGGCCCGGCCCGGTGATCACATAGGCCACCCCCGGTTTCCCGGTGGCCCGGGCATAGCCGTCGGCCATGAAACCCGCCCCCTGTTCGTGGCGCGCCAGCACATGGGTGATGCCCGCTTCTTCGATGCCCCGGTACATTTCCTGATTGTGCACCCCCGGAATGCCAAAGATCACATCGACCCCGCGATCCTTGAGCATATGTGAAATCTGCGCACCCAATGGCCGCGTCGTTGTATCAGCCATCAGGCCCTCCAGAAACTTACCGTAAACAGAACGTAAACCACCATCAGCTCCAACCGGCCCAGCAGCATGGCAACGATCAATATCCATTTGGCGGTATCGTTGAGGCTGCTGAAATTGCCCGCAGGCCCGATGATATCACCCAGACCGGGGCCGATGTTGGCCAGTGCCGCCCCTGCCCCGGATACCGAAGTGACGAAATCCAGCCCCGTCATGCTCAGCGCCACGGAAACAAGGCCCAGTGTCACCACAAAGAACATAAAGAAGGACATCACCGACGACAGCACATCCGGCCCCACCGGCCGCCCGTCATACCGCGGGGTGAAAATGGCATGTGGCGACCGGATCCGGCCCAGCTGCGCACGGATCGAGGCAAACAGAAGCTGATAGCGGAAAATCTTGATGGAACAGGCAGTGGAGCCGGCGCAGCCGCCGATCAGCCCGATGAAAAAGAACAGGGCGACCGCGAAGGGCCCCCATGTCATGTAATCGACCGAGGCATAGCCGGTGCCAGAGATGATCGAGGTGATGTTGAACAGCGCCTCGCGAAAGCTCTGTTCCAGATGGTGCGGAAAGACATGTTGCAGTGTCAGGACCATCACCAGGACCAGCACTCCGATGGTCAGGACAAAACCACGCACCTGCGGATCGCGGTGCAGCGCCAGCGGGTTGCCGTTGATCAGCTGGACGTAACGTACAAAGGGCATCGCGGCGAGAACCATGAACAGGCTGGCCACATATTCCGGCGCGCCGGTGAATCGTCCGAAAGAGGCGTCGTAATTGGCAAAGCCCCCGGTGGAGATGGTGGTCAGCGCATGCACGGTCGCATCGAAGGTGTCCATGCCCAGAGCCAGATAGCTCAGCACGCAGGCCACGGTCAGCCACAGATAGATCACCGCAATCTGGGTGGCGATCTGCCCCGCGCGGGGCAGAATCTTGCCAAAGGTGTCAAAGGCTTCGGATTTGAAGATCTGCATGCCCCCGACCTTGAGTTCGGGCAGGAACACCATGGCCACGACGATGATACCGATCCCGCCCAGCCACTGCAGGATGCCGCGCCACAGCAACAGCCCTTTGGGCAGCACGTCCAGCCCGGTCAGCACCGTGGCCCCTGTCGTGGTCAGACCCGACATCGCCTCGAAGACGGCATTGGTGAAACTGGACTGGGTTTCGCCCAGCATGAAGGGCAAGGCGCCGAAGATCGGCAGCATCACCCAGACGCCGGTGGTCAGAAGAAAGGTCTGCTGGATGGTCAGCCCCTGCCGGACCCCGTTTGCACAGGCCAGGGCCATCATGCCGCCTGCCGCCGTGGTGATCAGCCCGGCTTCGACAAAGACGATGACATGGCCGCGCCCTTCGGCCAGATCCACCAGAAGCGGCACGATCATGGCAAGGCCCAGTACCCCCACAAGGAGGCCGACGACATAACCGACAGGGCGCAAATCCATCATGCGGCAGCGTTGGCGTCTGGCACTGGCGGTGTCAAGCTATCAACCCCCCAGACATGAAAACGGCCCGGCGTGCGGCTTTTTGGGCGGCACGGCTCCGGGCCGTTGATCTATAGCGTCTGTCGAAAGTCCTGAAGCATCATGCATCACGGAACGCGTTGAAATCTCCGATTTCAGGCAGCGTTACGTGATTCAGGTTTTTCGCATGACGCTTTGGCAACTGAATGTCGTTCGTCTCAGAAGCCGTAGAGGTCCTTGAAGACGTGGTGCACGATGTCGTCGCGCTTGATGTTCATCGCGGCCAGTTCGGCGTCTGATTTGGCCTGCAGCGCAGTTACCTCATCAAGCCGGCGCTGGCCGGTCGAGCTTGCGATCATGGATTTCCCGATGATGCTGAAGAACGCACCGACATGTGCCAACACCGCCCGTGCGGAGGTGCCGAAGCCATTTGTTGTCATGGTGGTCTGGTAGGTCATTTTGTAGTGCCTTTGATACGGTTGTCTCTTCCCTGACCCCCAGATAGGCCTGCCAAGTGTCGGGGAGTACCGCCAAAAATGCATACCGGGACGCCCCGCCTTGCAGGGCTTGGATGCTGTATGGGGCGCCTCTGGTGCGGGCTGCACACAATCCGGACACCGGATTTTCCGGCGCTGCTGATCTAATGCCCGCCTGTCACACGAGGCAGTGTCCGACTTTGCACAGGCATGACTACATTGATTGGTGCGCTGGGTCAGCAATGCGACCAAAGCCGGTTTTGCCCGGCACGCCCCTCCTGCGCGGCCTGCACCAGGGCCGGACCGGATATCCTGATCGAGGAAGACGGAGATGCGGCGCACTGCGGGTTTTCAGCAGAGGCCCGCCAGACCATCCATCAGGAAATCTCCGGGGTGATCCTATCTTTCCTCACCGGTGACAGCGAATAAAGCGCCCCGCCTTAAACTTGAAACGCCGATACCCTGCCGCGCTTCGCGCTCTCGGGACATCGGCGATACCGGGTGTATCAGGTTAAAGGCGGGACGCCGTAGGCAGGCATAAACCCGTCGCCGGCAACGCCCGACAGACCCTGCCGCGCGCTGCTGCGTTCGACGGTCAGCCGACGTGGAAAAGCGTGTTGAACAGCTTGGGGTCGATGCTGGCCACCTCGAAGGTGGGACCCTCCGTCAGGACCGAAATCGCATCATGCGAATGCAGGCTTTCCTGATGGCTTGCGATCACCCGGAAATCACCGATCCGCCCGTCCCGCTGCAACTGCTCGCAGAACAGCCGCGCCGCATCCTCGACAAAGATCGGATTGGCCGCATTCAGCTCGGCAAAGGCCTGTTCATCCTCGCGCTTGACCATCACCTGCGTCTCGGTCGGCACCGCGCGACGGCAGGCGTCGATCAGATCCTCGAACCACAGGCATTCGCGGGCGCAATCGATCACCGCCGATATCCGCGCAACCGAGCGCTGCGAATGCGGCGTGGCCAGCTGCCCCCGGGTGGCGCGCGCATGTTCGCTGAGCTCCAGTGAACAGGGGCAGGTGCTGGAATAGACATAATCGAGGTGGATCATCTTCTGACGCACCCCGCCCTTTTCCACCAGTTCCAGCGCGATATCGTAATATTGATAACCCGACAGGCCGGAACGCAGGCTTTCGATCTTCATCGGGAAGGAAAACCGCATCTGGATGCGCGCATCCATGCTGTCGAGGTCGGCCTTGTAATCGTCCAGCGCCTTTTCGATCACTTCAAAGCTGAAGGTCGCTTCCGCATGTTTGTAAAAGCTGCGCATGATGCGGGACATGTTGATGCCCTTCTTGTCGGCCTCAAGGCTGACGGAACCGGTCACCGATGTCTCAAGTGTCAGATCGCCATTGTCGCGGGTGCGAAAACGGATCGGCAGCCGGAAATTGGAGATACCGACGTGCTGGATCTGTTGCTGCGCGCCCCGGATCAGGCTGCTGGGGCCGTTCTGAAGGTCGGGGAGCGTGGATTTATAGACCTCTCCCACCGCGAAATCTTCCGGATAGTCGCGCCGGAACACCGGATATTCCGGTGCATCGGACAACAGCCGGGAAACCGATGGATCAAGGGCTGCCACCTCTTCCGGGCTAGCGGTGCTGGCCCATGCCTTCAAAACGCCGAGCGCTTTTTCGGCGTCAGACCGCTCCGGTGCTTTTTCAACTGATGTGATCGCATTCATGGCTCAGGCTCCCCTTGTCCTTGCAGGCTCAATTTAGGGTGCCTTGACCGGATTACCAATCAAGATACCGCATTTCCGGCAGACTGCGTGGCGAAACCCGACACGCCGGATGCTCAGACCGTCAGCGCCTGCATGAGATCCGCAATCAGGTCGTCCACATGTTCCAGACCCGCAGACAGGCGCACCAGACCCGGCGAGATGCCCAAAGTGTCCTTTTGCTCCTGCGGCAGGCGCTGGTGCGTCGTGGTCGCCGGATGGGTCGCAATCGACTTCGCATCGGCAAAATTGTTTGAGATCGTGATGATTTGCAGCGCATTGAGGAAACGGAAGCAGGCTTCCTTGCCGCCCTTCACCTCAAAGGCAAGGACAGTGCCCCCGGCGGGTGCCTGCGCAAGTGCCAGCTCCTGCTGCGGATGACCGGCATGGGTCGGATAGCGCACGGCTTCGACCATCGGATGGCCCGTCAGCGCTTCGGCCAGTTCATGCGCGGTCTGCGCCTGTGCGCGCACGCGCAGGCTCATGGTTTCAAGCGCCTTGAGGTGGGTCCAGGCGGTAAAGGGGTTCATCGCCCCGCCCGTGTGTTTCATATAGGCCTCGATCGGGCCCCGGATCAGATCGCGCGGACCGCAGATCGCCCCGCCCAGCATCCGCCCCTGCCCGTCCACATGTTTGGTGGTAGAGACAATGGCGATATCCGCGCCACAGGCCTGCGCATAGGAAAACACCGGGGTCGCCATGGCATCGTCGGCCAGCACCAGCGCGCCGACCGCATGGGCCGCCTTGACCACATGACGGATGTCCACGATTTCCAGCGTGGGGTTCGAAATACTCTCGAAAAAGACCAGACGGGTGTCGGGGCGGATTGCGGCATCCCATGCGGCGTTGTCGGTCCCGTCGATCAGGGTGATCTCGACCCCGAAACGCGCCAGCACGTCCTCAAGCACGTAAAGGCAGGATCCGAACAGCGCCCGGGAGGCCACCACATGGTCACCGGCCTTGACCAGCGCAGTCAGCGCCCCGCTGACGGCCGCCATGCCCGATGTGCAGGCGAAACAATCCTCATACCCCAGCAGGTCCGCGATGCGGTCCTCGAACATGCGCACGGTCGGGTTGCCATAGCGGGCATAGATGAATTCGTCCTCGCCCAGCGCCTGGAACCGCGCCTCGGCCTGTTCGGCGCTGTCATAGACGAAGCCCTGGGTCAGGAATACCGCCTCGCTGACCTCGCCGTATTGGCTGCGGCGGGTGCCCGCGTGAACCGCGCGGGTGCTGGGGTGCCAGTCTTTGCTCATGTGTTATCCTTCCGGCCCGGCCTTGCGGGCAATAAAAAACTCCAGACGCGGTCAAGCGAAAGGAGTCTTTCCTCGACCTTTTAGCAGTTCTTGACGGGTCTGGCCCGTCGTGGCCCGCAATCCGGTAACAAATCACCACGCAGGCTTGCTACTGCGCAGCTCCGGTCAGGTCAAGTGCGCAAAAGCGGCCAGCCTGTTGCGCCGGCGCATCGTCACGGTGGCGTAACCTGCGGGTAACCCCTGTGACATATGTTTGCGTCACCAAGCACCCACCAGATATAGTGGCAAGAGGCCCCGCATGGCCGTGATGCACGTCAATCTCGCGTTGCCGGAGGCGCCGATCCCCCGGGATGGCGACACCGCGCCCCTTGCGGCCGTCATGCGCCGCGCGGCGGCGGGTCAGGGGCCAATCGTGGTGATGCTGCACGGGTACAAATATGCGCCCGGCCTGGGGCGGCATTGCCCACACCGGACCCTGTTTGCGGGCGGCGACAACTGGGCCCGGGGCCTGGGACTTGACCGGGATCAGGGCCCGCTGGGCCTGGCGGTGGGATGGGCGGCACGGGGTTGGCTGCACCAGGTCCATGACCGCGCACAGCGGGTCGGGGTGGAACTGGCAAGACTGCTGAGCGCATTGCACCGCAGCGCGCCGCACCGGCCGCTTCAGATCATCGCCCATTCGCTGGGGGCCGAAGTGGCGCTCAGCGCGCTGGAACATAGCGCCGCAGGCGCAATCCGGCGGATCGCCCTGCTGACCGGGGCCAGCTTCAGCCAGCGGGCGACAGCGGCGCTGGACACGCCGGCAGGACGCCAGGTGGAACTGCTGAACGTCACCAGCCGGGAAAACGACGTTTTCGATTTCCTCTTTGAACGCATGATTGCGCCCGGGCAGCAGGACGGCAGTGCATTGGGCCAGGGGATCCTGGCCCCGAATGTCGTGAACCTGCAACTGGACTGCCCTGCAAGCCTGCGGGGGCTGGCGGGCCTTGGCCTGCCCATCGCCCCGACGCGCCGCCCCGTCTGCCATTATTCCAGCTACCGCAGGCCGGGTGCCATGGCGCTTTACGCCCGTTTCCTTGCGGCCCCGGGGGCCTTGCCCTTTGACCTGTTGCGCAATGCCCTTCCGGCGCAGGCAGATCCGCGCTGGTCCCGCCTTGGCATTCGCGGCAAAACCGGCATGATGACCTGGCCCCTGTCAGGAGACGCCACCCCATGACCGCCCCGATCGACCTTTACTACTGGCCCACGCCGAACGGCTGGAAAATCTCCATCGCGCTGGAGGAGATGGCCCTGCCCTATGAAACCCATCTTGTGAACATCGGCGCGGGCGAACAATTCGACCCCGGTTTTCTGAAAATCGCGCCGAACAACCGGATGCCCGCCATTGTCGATCCCGAAGGCCCCGACGGCGCGCCGATCCCGATCTTCGAATCCGGTGCGATCCTGCAATATCTCGCGCGCAAGACCGGGCTTTTCTGCGGCAGGACGGAGCGCGAACGCATCGCGGTGGACCAATGGCTGATGTGGCAGATGGGCGGTCTGGGCCCGATGGCGGGTCAGGCGCATCATTTTCTGAAATTCGCCCCGAAAAAGGATCCGCCGCAGGACATCCCCTATGCCAAGGACCGCTACCGCGCAGAGACCGCGCGGCTATACGGCGTGCTGGACCGGCAGCTTGCGCTGCATGAATATGTGGCGGGGGATTTCGTCTCGATTGCGGATTTCGCGATCTGGGGCTGGGCCTCGCTCTGGGAGGGCCAGCAGCAGAGCCTGGAGGACAAGCCGTATATGGCGCGCTGGCTCAAGGTGATGGCCGCGCGCCCCGCTGTGCAGGCAGGCCGGGCGCTGCACGCTGACAAGCGCCCTTAGCCACGGGTTTCGTTTTCTTCAAAGAAAACGATCCGGACTTTTCAAAAAGTCCGGCACCTCAGCCCTCTCCCCGCGCCAGAGACCAATGCCCCTGTATCGGCGCAGCGCGCCAGGGCGCAGGCCTGATCCAGCACCCCGGCAAACGCCCGCAGCCGCCGCCGTTTTCTTCAAAGAAAACGATCCGGACTTTTCAAAAAGTCCGGCACCTCAGCCCTCTCCCCGCGCCAGATATCAATGCCCCCTGCATCGGCGAAGCGCGCCAGGGCGCAAACCTGATACGGCACCCCGACAAACGCCCGCAGCCGCCGCCGTTTTCTTCAAAGAAAACGGTCCGGACTTTTCAAAAAGTCCGACACCTCAGCCCTCGTCCTTTTCCACCCCGTAGTCCTGAAACAACTTCCCCTGCATCATGAAAAAGGCGAACATTGCCACAGGCAGGCCGAAGGTCTTGAAATAGACCCAGGTCTCGGTCGCGAAACTGCGCCAGATCAGCTCATTCGCCACCGCGAGGCCAAAGAAAAACAACATCAGCCGCCGGGTCAGCAGCATCCAGCCCCCGTCCTGCAAGGGCATCATCTCTTCCATCACGTATTTCAGATAGGATTGCCCGCGCAGCAGCCCCACGGCGAGGATGCCGCCAAACAGCAGATAGATCATCGTCGGTTTCATCTTGAAGAACCGGTCATCGTTCAGCCAGACGGACAGCCCGCCAAACACCACCACCAGGATGACGGTAGCCACCTGCATCCGGTTCAGCTTGCCGGTAAGCGCCCAGATCGCCCCGGTCGCCGCGACCAGCAGCGGGATAAAGGCGGCGGTCACCACGATGAACCCCTCGTAATCGGTCCCGCCGATGCTGAATGTCCTGTCCTTGAGCCTGAGATAGGCGACAAAGAACAACAGGATCGGCCCGTATTCGAGGGCCGATTTCACAAACGGGTTCACTTCCCTGCGCGCCATGTCATGCTGCTCCTTTATCCGCCCATTTCCACTATCACAGCACCCGCTGCGATCAATGCCATCAGTGCCACCCGGCGCGGGCCAACTGTCTCTTTCAGAAAGACAACGCCGATCAGGGCGGCAAAGACTGTCGATGTCTCGCGCAGCACGGCCGCCTCGCCCACCTTGTCGAGCCTTGTGGCCATCATGATCGCGCCAAAGCTGGCAAAGGCCACCAGCCCGCCGATCAGCCCGCGCAGCATCAGCGGCCCCGGTTCGGGCGGTTCCGCCATCCGCCGCCAGCGCAGCGCCGCGATGACAGGCATCACCAGCCCGTCGATCATGAAAAACCATGCCAGGAAGGTAAAGGGATTCGCCGTGGCCCGGATGCCATAGGCGTCAAAGGTGGTATAAAGCGCCACGAAAAGCCCGGTCAGCACCGCCAGCCCCAGCGCCGCGTTCAGCGTGTCACGCTGTGCCTCAAGCTTGCGCAGGTTATAGACCGCAAGGCCAAAGATCCCCGACAGCAACACCGCCACGCCCAGCCATTGCACCCCGGTAAAACGTTCGCCAAAGATCAGATAGGCCCCGATCACCGCGAACAGCGGCCCGGTGCCGCGCACCACCGGATAGACCACCGTATAGGCCCCCTTGGTATAGGCCCAGGCCTGCAGCAGCTTGTAGACGATGTGTATCGCCCAGGCCCCGACAAAGATCACCCACATATGCGGCTCGGGCCAGGGCACCACAAAAAGCGCAAAGGGTGCGGCCATCGCACAATAGCAGAAATCAATCGCGCCGCGGGTCATCCAGGGGTCGTGACGCCCTTTCTGCAAGGCGCCGAAAACCGCATGCAGGACAGCCGCGGACAAGGCCAGGAACAGCGCCATCTGATGCCCGGCAGCGGTCCCTTCGATGGCAAGCAGCCAGTCGGTCATGCCCGGCCACCCGCAACCGGCACGGCACCGGTAGAATCACACCTGTTCAAGATGAAAGCTCCCCGATGCAGGAGACCCAATACGAAGATCCGGCCAGGGCGTTTCCGGATACCCCGATGCCATGTGCTGCGCCGGATGTGGGCTCCGGTGCGGCCTGCGCGCCGCCTGCGGTCCTTGCCCTTCTGCCGGCACAGCGGGTGCTCATCATCGTGGCAAGGGCCGCAAAACGGACCCCGCCGGTCGCGGGGGGCAGGCAGGATTGACCGTCATCGTTCGTAGCCCACCAGCGCATCGGCAAATTCCTGCGGGTCGAAGGGCGACAGATCGTCGATCTGCTCTCCCACGCCGATGGCATGGATCGGCAGGCCGAACTTGTCCGCCAGGGCCACCAGCACGCCGCCCTTGGCGGTGCCGTCAAGCTTGGTCATGACCAGCCCGGAAACGTCGGAGATGTCCTGGAACACCTTGACCTGGTTCAGCGCGTTCTGGCCCGTGGTCGCATCCAGCACCAGCAGCGTGTTATGCGGCGCGCTGGGGTCCTTCTTGCGGATCACACGCACGATCTTGGCCAGTTCCTCCATCAGGTCGCCCCGGTTCTGCAACCGTCCCGCCGTGTCGATCAGCAGCAGATCGGCGCCGTCTTCCTGCGCCTTGCCCATGGCGTCAAAGGCCAGGCTCGCCGGGTCCGAGCCCTGCGCCGCCGTCAGTACCGGCACGCCGGCACGTTCGCCCCAGACCTGCAATTGTTCCACCGCCGCCGCGCGAAAGGTATCGCCGGCCGCGATCACCACCTTCTTGCCCGCCGCGCGGAACTGGCTGGCGAGTTTGCCGATGGTGGTGGTCTTGCCCGATCCGTTCACCCCCACCACCAGCACCACCTGCGGCGTCCTGGGATAGATCGGCAGAGGCCGCGCCACCGGATCCATGATCCGGGTGATTTCATCGGCCATCAACTGCTTGATTTCAGACACGGAAAGTTTCCGCCCGAAACGCCCCTCGGCCATATTGGCGGTGACGCGCAGCGCGGTATCGACCCCCATGTCCGCGGTGATCAGCAATTCCTCAAGCTGTTCGAGCATCTCATCGTCCAGCACCCGGCGCACGATGGTCTTTTGCGCAGGGCTGCGGCCCATCAGACGGCCCAGAAGCCCGCCTTTCCTGACCGGTTCGGCGACCGTCTCGGCCAGTTCCGGCGCAACCGAGGTCATGGTGCTGCGCAGCGGTGCAGGTGCCGCCGGGGGCAGCACCGGGTCGGCTGTTGGCGTGACCTCGGGCAGCGGGTCATCCTGGGGGATTTCCTGCGGCACCTCGGGCGGCAAAGGCTCTTGCAGCGGTGTCGGATCCTGCGGCTGCGGCACCTCTGTCGGCGGGGTCGGATCAGGCAGCGGCTGCGGCGCTGGTTCTGGTATCGGCTGCGGCGTCGGCTCCGGCTCCGGTATCGGCTGCGGCGCGGGCTCCGGCATCGGCGGCGGCGCGGGCTCCGGTATCGTCTCAGGCTCAGGCTCAGGCTCAGGCTCAGGCTCAGGCTCAGGCTCAGGCTCAGGCTCAGGCTCAGGCTCAGAAACCGTCACTTCGGGCGCGGGGTCAACCGGGGCCGGTTCAGGGTCCACAGCCTCCGGCATCGCGGCGGCAGCCGCTGCGGGGGCCTCTTCCATGACCTCGTCCACGGCAACGGCATCTTCTTCACCGCCATCACTGACAATCGCCTCCAGCCCTTCGTCGATCTTGGACGAGGACTTGAACAAACGGTCTTTGAGCTTCTTGAAAAATGCCAAGGGGGGTCTCCGTTCCGGTTTCCCCTGATCTATAGGCTCGCCTGCCGGGATGGAAGGGCGCCCCGCGCAATTGACATGCCCGCGCGCGCGTTTCACCAAGGGTCCATGATACGCTGGCTGATCCTGATCCTTGCCCTCACGGTCCAACCCGCACTGGCCGATGCGCCGGGGCGGATGTGTTCATCGGGCAAATGGGGCCATGTGGAATGCATCCGGCCCGCGCATTTCGTCTATGACACCTGCAATGCCATTCGCAGCTTTGCCGACCGCCACAGGCTGAACCGCGACTTCTTTGCCCGGCTGATCTGGCAGGAAAGCCGGTTCGATCCGAATGCCCTGTCCCACGCCGATGCCCGCGGCATCGCGCAGTTCATCCCCTCCACCGCTGCGCTGCGGGGCCTGAAAGACCCCTACAACCCCGCCGAGGCGCTGGAGCATTCGGCGCAATACCTCGCCGAAATGGTCGCGCGCTATGGCAATGAAGGGCTGGCCGCCATCGGCTACAACGGCGGCGAAAGGCGCGCCGAAGGCTTTCTGCAAGGCGGCGAACTGGCCCCGGAGACGGTGAATTACGTGCCCGTCATCACCGGATTGACCGCCGAGGACTGGCGCGACACCCCGCCAAAGCGCCATGACATGCGCCTGTCAAAGACATCCGCCTTTCTGCCGGCCTGCTATGAGATGGCCCGCAACCGCCGAATCACCGCGCTGGCCCGGCCCGAACCACGCGTGAAACCCTGGGGCGTGCAGGTCGCCTTTGCCACCTCGAAAAAACTGGCCCGCGCCCGGGTGATCGAACGCACCAGCACCTGCCGCGCGGCGGTACAGGGCGAAAAGACCGATCTGATCTACAAGAAGAACCGTGTCTCGGGCAAAAAGGGGTACTACTTTGCCCAGTTCGGGCGCAACACCCAGGCGGGCGCGCGCAAACTGTGCGACACCCTGCGCCGCCAGCGCTGCATCTGTCTGGTGGTGCAGAACTGAACCGGGCGGAATTTTCGAAAATTCCGGCCCGATCTTTTCGAAAGGCGATTGTATACTTGACAAACCCGTTAGTTCTTGGCGCGGTACTGTCGTAGCTGATCACTGACAACAGCTTCGATATCGATCCCAAATTCAATGGCAGCGTCGCCCCAACCGGATTTATCAAGCTGGTGGCGAACGCCATCGACCAACGCAAGAACAGCTTCATCCTTACTTAGCCCAGAAACGCTATCAACGTTGTCATCAACGTATTCACGGCAGATGCCGCCGATATCTTCAGCCATTATCCAACTCCTTCTTATCGCTCAGCTTCTGCTTCACTAACTTACCCAGCTTCTCATTGAACTTCGCCTCGCCGCCGGCTGTCTCTAACTCACGGGTGGCTTCTTTGAAACGTTCCAGTTGACTATTTTCGCCAGACACCATGCTATACTCTTTATGAAAGATTTTAATCCACCGCCTACGCCCATACAAGACTTTGCCATATTCGCAGACGAAAGCGGCATCAGCAACGATCGCCACATGTTAGTTGGGGCAACAATAGTTCGCAGGCGGTACGTTGAGTTACTCTATCGAGAGGTTCACGAATTTAGAATAAAAAACAAAATGTTAGCTGAGTTAAAGTGGAGCAAGGTATCCAACCAGAAGCTTCAAGAATACAAAGAGTTAGTGGATATATATTTCGATTTCTGCAATCGTGGAGCAATCGCATTTCGTGCAACCACGTTTGATAATCACTTATGGGACCACAAGCGTTTCAACGATTGCGACCCAGACCTTGGAATATCGAAATTGTATTATCAAATGCTTTTGCATCAAGTTGTAGGTCGGTATGGCGATCTTGCTTCATTATACATTTGCCTAGATCGAAGGTTGAGCAGCACGCCATTAGAGAAGCTTCAAAGAATTCTGAACGCAGGTGCGGGGAAAGAATACAAACTCACATTTGGCCCTGTTCGTACGCTCACTGCCAAAGATTCCAAAAAGGACGACATTCTTCAAATTAATGATGTTATCTTAGGAGCTGTGTCTGCATACAAGAATGAGCGACATAAAGCCAAAGATGCGAGAGCGGCAAAAACCGAACTTGCAATGTATGTGTTCGCACGATCGGGGCTAACCTCCTACGATGTTGACAGCCCGTCAACCAGTACGAAGTTTGCGATCTGGAATAGGCAGCCAAGAAGGTGAGGCAAGAGCCCCATACATCTAGGACCTTAAGCGGTCTACGCACGAAGGCGTTCTCCTGACATCATCAGGATTTTCGACATATGGTGGCTCTTATGAAACCTTACCATATGTAGTGTTTTTCGCAAGAAGAATGCCTATTAGTGTCGATATTAATCGGTGTGTTTAGTTAGGACCTTGATAAGTAAGGTGCCCGCCGCTATTTCCGCCGCAGGTAGGCGTAGGAGGCATAGCCCCGGACATCGCGGGATTCCGCCAGTGTCACCGCGCACCACCGGGTCGGGCCGGTGGATTCGCAGCGCCCCACATCCACCTCGGTCCCGTTCGGCATCCCCAGAAGCTCGACAAAACCGGTGCCGGGGCCTGCCCGCAGTTTGAGCATATCGCCCTCTTCAACGCCAAACACCTCATAGCGGCCCGGCGATATGCCCGCCGAGGGTTGCGCGCAGCCACTGACGATTGCGCTGCTCAACAGCACGGCTCCGATCCATCCTCGCATGACATTCTCCTTTGGCGGCTTCGCCCCCCTTTTGGCAGTGCTTTGCCGCGAAGAAAACCGGCATCGAACAGGCGGTGGCAGATTTCCACCGCCGCCTGCCGGATCAGTTCGGCAGCGCGGCGGGAACCGGAATTTTCGAAAATTCCGATCCGATCTTTTCGAAAAGATCGCTGTGCCGCCTCAGATCTCGTCGGGGAAATGCTTCATCACCATCCGGATCGGATTCGGCGCCGCCTGCCCCAGCCCGCAGATCGAGGCATCGACCATCGCGGTGCTCAGCTCTTCCAGCAGGCCGGTATCCCAGCGCTCCGCCTGCATCAGCTTGACCGCCTTTTCGCAGCCGACCCGGCAGGGCGTGCATTGGCCACAGCTTTCATCCTCGAAGAACCGCAGCATGTTCAGCGCCGCTGCCCGGGCGCTGTCAGCCTCCGAGAGCACCACCACCGCAGCCGACCCGATGAAGGACCCATGCGGTTGCAGCGTGTCGAAATCCAGCGGGATGTCGTCCATCGAGGCGGGCAACAGCCCCGAGGACGGCCCGCCCGGCTGATAGGCCTTGAACGCATGGCCCTCTGCCATGCCGCCCGCGGCCTTGATGATGTCGGTGATGGTGGAACCCGCGGGCAGCAGATACATCCCCGGCTTTGCCACACGGCCCGAGACCGAATAGCTGCGCAGCCCCTTGCGGCCGTTCTTTTCGGTGCCTGACAAAACCTCCGGCCCCTCGCGGCACACCTTTGCGACCCAGTGCAAGGTTTCGATGTTATGCACCAATGTGGGCCGGTCAAAGATGCCCACCTGCGCCACATAGGGCGGCCGGTGGCGCGGGATGCCGCGCTTGCCCTCAATGCTTTCGATCATCGCGGATTCCTCGCCGCAGATATAGGCCCCGGCCCCGCGCCGCAGGTCGATATACCCCGCCTCGACGATGCCCGCCGCCTCCAGCGCCGCAATCTCGCGCGCAAGGATTTCCAGCACCGCCGGATATTCGTCGCGCATGTAGAGGAACACTTTTTCCGCCTCGACCGCCCAGGCGGCAATCAGCATACCTTCCAGAAACAGATGCGGCGTGCGTTCCAGATACCAGCGGTCCTTGAAGGTGCCCGGCTCGCCCTCGTCCCCGTTGACCGCCATGTAGCGCGGCCCGGCGTTGCCGCGCACAAAGCCCCATTTCTTGCCCGAGGGGAAACCGGCGCCGCCAAGACCGCGCAGCCCGCTGTCCAGCACCTTTTGCTGGACCGCTTCCCAGTCGCCGTTCAGGCGAAGGTCCGCAAGTGTCTCGTAACCGCCAGCCGCCGCATAGGCCGCATGATCCTCATAGGCCGGCACATGGGCATGGGTGTCACCCGCCGCGATGGCCGCCTGCACCTTTTCCGGTGTCGCGTGATCGATGTGGTTATGGCCGATCTCAAGCACCGGTGCGGTGTCGCAGCGGCCCATGCAGGGCGCGCGCAGGACGCGGACCTGAGCCGGGTCCAGCCCCTCCTCCAGCGCGGATTTCAGGGCCTGTGCGCCCGCCAGCTCGCAGGACAGGCTGTCGCAGACGCGGATGGTCAGCGCGGGCGGCGGGGTTTCCCCCTCTTTCACCACGTCGAAATGCGCATAAAAGGTCGCAACTTCATAGACTTCGGCCATCGACAGGCGCATTTCCTCGGCCAGCGCCCGCAGATGCGCAGCCGACAGATGGCCAAAGCGGTCCTGGATCAGATGCAGGAATTCGATCAGCAGGTCCCGGTTGCGGGGCCGGTCGCCCAAAAGCGCGCGCACCTCGTCCCAGGGCCCGTCCTGCAACTGACGCCCCTTGGTGTGGCGCCGGCCCTTGCCCTTGCCCGATTTCCAGACGCCTTTTTCCGGCCCCTTGCCCTTGGTGTCCTTGTGATCGTCCAGCGCCATGTCACGTCCCCTTGTGCCCTGCCCCCGAGGGGTTTCGCCGACCCTAGCAAAACACGCCACCGCCCCACGATCAAAAAGCGACGATTTCACCGCAGTTTGCGCGGGGCAATTCCGAAATCCCTGTCTTTGCGTGGCCGCATTTCGCCTATAAGAAACTCCCGACCGTGAAAGGAGCCGCGACACGATGCCTTGGTTTGTCTTTGCCAGCCTGCTGCCTGCGGGGCTTTTGGCCCTGGCCTGCCTGCTGGGCGGCATCTGGCCACTGCTGGCGGTGCTGTCGATCACGGTCTTTGTCTTTTTCATGGACAAGCTGCCGCGCCGGGCCCAGGTCAGCGATGCGACGGGGCGCGCGCTTTGCCTGACCTTGGCGTTGGTGCATTTCCCGTTATTGGCACTTGGTGTTTGGGCGCTGGCGGCGGGGCAACACCTCGACCTCACCGACAAGCTGCTGATCTTTGCGGGGCTGGGGCTGTTCTTTGGCCAGGTTTCCAATTCCAACGCGCATGAGCTGATCCACGCGGGCCGCCGGTTGCCCCGGCGCATCGGTGTGGCGATCTATGTCTCGCTTCTGCATGGGCATCACGTTTCGGCGCATCTGCGGGTCCACCATGTGCACGCCGCCACCGATGCGGACCCCAATTCGGCCCCCATGGGCATGGGGTTCTGGCGCTATTGCGGCCATGTGCTGCGTGGTGAATTCACCGCAGGGCTGCGCGCCGAGACGGCACATCGCGCCCGCGCGGCGACATCCCCCCCGGCATGGAGCCACCCCTACCTCGGTTATCTGGCCGGTGCGGCGGCGGCGCTGCTCTGTGCCTTCCTGCTGGCCGGGTTCACGGGTCTTGTCGTCTATGTCGGGATTGCGGCCTATGCCCAGTGGCAGCTGCTGCTGTCGGATTACGTGCAGCACTACGGGCTGCGCCGCCGGGTGCTGGAGACGGGCAAACCCGAGCCGGTCGGCCCGCAGCACAGCTGGAACGCGCCCAAATGGTATTCCAGCGCGATGATGCTGAACGCGCCGCGCCATTCGGATCACCACATGCGCCCTGCCCGCGCCTTTCCGGCGCTTGAGGTCACCCCCGAAACCATGCCCGTCCTGCCCCACAGCCTGCCGGTGATGGCGGTGGTGGCACTGGTGCCGCCACTCTGGCACCGCCTCATGGATCGGCGCGCGGCGCGCTGGCAGGATGTCGCGTGATTCCGCGATGACCACTGGCAGCGGCAGCGGCTTTCTGGCACTCTGACCCCATGAAACATATCGCCCTGACCCTGTCGCTCCTGCTTGCCCTGCCCGCCCTGCCTGCCGCCGCGCAGGACCTGATGACAGCAGAGGAATTCGACGCCTACACCCGGGGCAAGACGCTCTTTTACGGGCGCAACGGCAGCGCCTATGGCGCGGAAGTCTACCACGGGAACCGCCGCGTCGAATGGTCCTTTCTCGACGGGGAATGCCGCGCGGGGGAATGGTATCAGGACGGCGAGCTGATCTGTTTCGTCTATGAAGACAACCCCGCTCCGCAATGCTGGAGCTTCTCACGCGGCACCGGCGGGCTGATCGCACGCTTCGAGAACGATCCGCAGACGACCGAGCTTTATGAAGCCCGGGATGTGGGCGAGGAAATGCTCTGCCTCGGTCCGAAGGTCGGCGTGTGAAACCGCTGCTGGCAGCGCTGCTGCTCTGCGCGGGCATGGCGCAGGCGGAACCGCTGGACACCGCAGAGGCCTTTCAGGGCTATGTCGGCGGCAAGACCATCTATTTTGATCGGGGCGACGGGCGCGGCGTGACCGCTGCCGAAAGCTATCTGGAGGACCGGCAGGTGCGCTGGTCCGAACGGGGCGGCACCTGTATCGAAGGGCAATGGTATGCCGAGGGCGGGCTGATCTGCTTTACCTACGAAAACAACCCCGACCCGCAATGCTGGGAAGTGGAGCGGACCGCAACCGGGCTGGTGGCGGTGCTGCGCAACGGCGGCTTCCCGACCCGGATTTTCGAAGGTGATCCGGGCAATGATCCCTTTGAATGCCTGGGGCCTAAGGTCGGCGTCTGAGCCAGCGCCTCAGAACAGCGAGCCTTGTTCGGGCGGTTTGCCCGCCTTGCGCGACGCAGGTTTGGCGCTGCCGGCCCCCACCGTGATCCGGCCATCGGCGAATTCGATCTCAAGACTTGTGGCCTTCGCTGCCGCCGCCTTGCCGGTCACCACCGCGCCATCGCCGCGCACCACCGCATAACCGCGCGCCAGTGTCGCCTTGTAGCTCAGGGTTTCGCGCAGCCGGTCCAGCGCGTCGATCCGCTGCCGCCAGCCGCGGGTCTGGCGCTGCCCCGCATCCGACAGGCGCGCAACCAGCGCGGCAAAGGCATCGGCCTTGCGCGCGCGGTCCTGCGCCAATGCAGCAGGGCGGAACCCCCGTGCCCGGCTTTCAAACCGGTCGCGCCGCGCCGCAACGCCGCGCGCCAGAGCCGGGGCAAGCCGCGCCGCGATTTCCCCCAACCGCCGCCGGTCCTGCGCCAGACGCTGGCGCAGGGTCGCGGGCCGCAAGGAGCCGGAGACATCCGCCAGCCGCACCCGCCGCCGCTGCACCCCGGCAATCAGCGCCGGTTCCAGCTTCTCGCCCGCGCGGTCCAGCCGCTGGCGTGGCCCGTCCAGCAGGGTTTCGGCACGGGGCAAGGCGCGCGCCATGTCGCGCAGCCGCTGGTCACGGCGGCTCAGCCCCTGGCTGAGCAGCACCCGCATCCGCGCCTCCTGACTGTCGAGCCAGGCCGCCAGTTCGTGCCGCACCGGCACCGCCAGTTCCGCTGCCGCCGTCGGCGTGGGCGCGCGGCGGTCCGAGACATAGTCGATCAGCGTGGTATCCGTCTCATGCCCCACCGCCGAAATCAGCGGAATCTGCGAGGCCGCCGCCGCCCGCGCCACGATTTCCTCGTTGAACCCCCAGAGATCCTCGACCGAGCCGCCGCCCCGCGCGACAATCAGCAGGTCGGGGCGCGGCAGGGCACCGCCGGGGGTCAGCGCGTTGAAGCCTTCGATGGCGCGGGCCACTTCGGGCGCGCATTTCGCGCCCTGCACAGCCACCGGCCAGATCAGCACCTTGCGCGGAAACCGGTCACGCAGACGGTGCAGGATGTCGCGGATGACCGCGCCGGAGGGCGAGGTGACCACGCCGATCACATCCGGCAGATAGGGCAAGGGCCGCTTGCGCGATGCCTCGAACAGCCCCTCCGCCGCCAGCGCCTTCTTGCGCTTTTCCAGCAGGGCCATCAGCGCGCCCATGCCGGCAGGTTTGATATCCTCGATGACGATCTGATATTTCGACTGACCGCCGAAAGTGGTGATGCGCCCCGTGGCGACCACCTCCATCCCCTCTTCGGGCTGGGTGTCCAGCCGCGCCGACACGCCTTTCCAGATCACCCCGGAGATGACGGATTTGTCGTCCTTGAGGTCCAGATAGATATGCCCCGACCGGGGCCTGCTGACGCGGCCCACTTCGCCGCGAATCCGCACATGGCCGAATTCGCCCTCGATCACCCGCTTGATCGCACCGGACAGTTCGGTGACGGAGAATTCCGGGCTGTTCTGCCCCTCGCGGGGATCGTCGATCAGGTCCATGTCCTGTCCTTGTGTCTTGGGCAGGTGCAGAATAGAACGCGGGCAGACAAAGGCCAAGGGAGTGCAGCCCCATGAATATCCTCATTTTGGGCAGTGGCGGACGCGAACACAGCCTCGCCTGGGCGACGTTACAGAACCCCAAGTGCGACAAGCTGATCGTGGCGCCGGGCAATGCGGGCATCGCGATGATCGCGGATTGCGCGGATCTGGACATCATGGATGGCGGCGCCGTCACTGTGTTCTGCGACGAGAACAACATTGATTTCGTCATCGTCGGGCCGGAGGCACCTCTGGCCGCCGGTGTCGCGGATGATCTGCGCGGCGCGGGCTACCCGGTCTTCGGGCCTTCGGCAGCGGCGGCAGCCCTTGAGGCCTCCAAGGCCTTTACCAAGGAAATCTGCGATGCCGCCCGCGCGCCCACGGCGGCCTATGGCCATTTCACCGATGCCGATGCCGCCCGCGCCCATGTGCGTGAACATGGCGCGCCCATCGTGATCAAGGCCGATGGCCTGGCGGCAGGCAAAGGCGTGATCATCGCCATGACGGATCAAGAGGCGCTGGCAGCGGTCGACACGATGTTCGACGGCACCTTTGGCGATGCGGGCACCGAAGTGGTGATCGAAGAGTTCATGGAGGGCGAGGAAGCCTCCTTCTTCGTGCTCTGCGACGGCGACACCGTGCTGCCCATCGGCACCGCACAGGACCACAAGCGCGTGGGTGACGGCGACACCGGGCCGAACACCGGCGGCATGGGGGCCTATTCCCCCGCCCCGGTGCTGACCGATGAAATCGCGGAACGTGCCATGGCCGAGATCATCCGCCCCTGCATGGCCGAAATGGTCCGCCGGGGCACGCCCTATCAGGGGGTGCTCTATGCCGGGCTGATGATCAAGGACGGCGCCCCGCGTCTGGTGGAATACAACGTGCGTTTTGGCGACCCGGAATGCCAGGTGCTGATGATGCGGCTGGGCGCGCAGGCCTTTGACCTGATGCATGCCACCGCCCAGGGCCGCCTGTCGGAGGCCCGCGTGAACTGGGCCGAGGATCACGCCGTCACTGTTGTGATGGCCGCGGACGGCTATCCCGGTGACTACGAAAAGGGTAGCGTGATCAAGGGGTTGGAAAGCCTGCCCGAGGACAGCGCCAATATGGCCTTCCATGCCGGCACCGCCCGTAAGGACGGGCAGTTCCTGGCCGCCGGTGGCCGCGTGCTGAACATCACCGCGCGCGGTGCCTCGCTGGCCGAGGCACAGGCCCGGGCCTATGCGATGGTGGACCAGATCGACTGGCCCGAAGGGTTCTGCCGCCGGGACATCGGCTGGCGCGCCCTATGAGCCAGCTGCCCGCCCTGGACGTGACCGGCAAGACAGGCATCTTCTGGCTTCACATCAAGAAAAGCGCGGGCCTGTCCACACGCAGGATGCTGGGCGATCTGTATCACCAGACCGACCGCAACATGATGCCGACCGGATTCCTGCAGGCCCCGAAGGCCGAGCATAACGACATTCTCAACAATTTCCGCGTGCTGCTGGGCGCCTACCAGTTCCGGCGCTGCCTGTTCGCGCAGACCTATCTTTATCCCGAGGATTTCGACCGCTATTTCCGCTTTGCCTTTTGCCGCGACCCCCAGGCGCGCTGCGTCAGCCAGTTCCGTTATCTCTGGGCGCGCAGCGATCCGGCACGATTCGGGGCGCAAACCTCCCTGATGACGGACCGTCTGGTGTTCGACGGCAACCCGGAGAAGGACTTTGACCGTTTTCTGGCGGCGATCGCGGAATGCCGTGCCTCGCCGTCCAACATCAAACCCTATGGGCTGCATTTCCAGACCCATGTGGCCGCGATGTCGGATGACATCTGCGATGAGGCGGGCAAGCCGCTGCTCGACATGATCTTTCGGCTCGAAGACCTGCTGCCGGCCCTCAACATGGTCCGGGTCGCATTTGGCCGCGCCCCGATCCCGGCAGATCAGGCCGCCCATGTGAACAGGTCACGCGACACCGGTTTCACCCCGACCCCGGCGCAGCGCAACAGGATCCGCGATCTTTTTGCCGCAGATTACGAGATCTACGAAGGCAAATGCTGGCGCGGATTTGCCTGACGGCAACACCGGTCAGGACAGCGGCGCGTCCTGGCAGGCCACCGGCAGGTCGGTGATCCGGGTGACCTCCTGAACCGACCCGCGCAGGGATTGCATGACCAGGGTGCCGTTGCGGTCGTGCGGATACCAGCAATGGCTGATATGTTCCTGATCTTCATAGCGGAAACAGACCTGATCCTCGGTCAGGGTGACATGCCCATAGGTGCAGCTGCCGTCGCGCCGGGCCCAGACGGTTTGCCGGCGCGACAGGAATTCCTCGACCCCGACAAGCCGGCCGTCCAGCATGTTTTCAAAGGTCAGGGTGCGGCCGGCGGCGCGGTCCATGAATTGCTCTGGCGTGATCCGGGTCTGGGCCAGCCCCGCCGATGTGCCAAGTATCAGCATTATGACGGCGCAGCGGAGCATGATCAGCAGGCCAATACCCTGGCGAAATCCGCAGGGCCCCGGTGCGGCCCCGCATCGCGCGCGGTCAGCGCGCCGCCCGCGAGGCGAAGTGCTACGATTCGTTGCCAGTCCGCGTCCGCGACGATGATCTCGGGCGCGCCGCCGCAGCGCCTGATCCCGCCTGCGATCCCGGTGTCGCCGATCCGGTGATTGGTAAAGCCTGCGCGGCTGGCGACCTGCCGCAGCCTGCCATCCTCGAAGCGCCAGATCCGCAGGATTTTCGCCAGATGCGGCCGGTCGATATAGGCGATCTCCGTCAGCCCGTCGCCATCCAGATCCGCCACCCCGACCGGTGCCAGCCATCGGAACCGCTGACCGATATAGGGTGTCGCGGCAACCAGCCCGGCGCCATTGTAGACCGCAAGCCGCGCGCCCAGGTCGCGGTGGCTTTCCACCACGACCACCTCCTGCTGCCCGTCCCCGTCCAGATCGGCAAGCCTTGGGGCCACATCCTCGAACACGCGCTCGGGCGGCAGGGTCAGAATATGGGGGGTGGGGTGACCGGCGTATTGGATCACCAGCGCGCCATGCTCCACCGTGTCCCCCAGGACGCCATGCGGATAGCGGGTGGTCGGCGCATCGTAGCGCGCCCAGTCGATCGGCCCCTGCGGCAGATCCTGCGCGGCAAGGGCGGCACCGGTCCCCCCCGCCATCATGACGCAAAGCGCCAGCCGCCCGCTGCGCAGCTGCGCGCGCCATTCGCGGAACGACAGACGCAGCGCGCCCCTGGCAACTGTATCTTCAAGTATCTTGAAGACACAGGCCCCGATCATCAGATCTGTTTTTCCGGCATCTGCACCCGCAGGCCGTCCAGCGCATCGGTCACCTTCAGCTGGCAGGTCAGCCGGGACCGCTCCGCATCGGGCTCATAGGCAAAGTCCAGCATGTCCTCTTCCATGTCGTCTCTTGGCGGCAGTTTCTCGATCCAGGCCGGATCCACGTAGACGTGGCAGGTCGAACAGGCGCAGGCACCGCCGCAATCGGCCTCGATCCCCGGAATATTGTTGTCGCGGGCGCCTTCCATCACGGTCATCCCGTTGGCGACCTCTACGACATGTTCTTTGCCACCATGCTCCACGTAGGTAATCTTGGCCATTCCTGGTCCCTTCCTGAGAAATCCTTTCATGGGTTTTAGCGGTGTGGCAATTCCTCTGCCACCCCCATTTCGCCGCAGTGTCGCGGTGGCCGGGGAAACTGGCCCCGATGGGACGGCTGCGCTAGGCAAGGCTGGCAAGACGCTCTAGAGTGATCAGCAAATTCCAGACCCAAAGGTATTGGGCCATGTCACAGGCGATTTTCCCACCGGCGCGCGTATTGCGCCTTTGCTTTCCTCTCTTGCTCAGTCTCGGGGTCGCTGCCTGCGATCTTGCGGCACCGGCGGCGGATGCGCCTCCGGAACCCGGCGTGGTTGAGGCCACGCGAAACGGGCCCGAGGGCGCGCCGCCGGGCAGTTGCTGGGGCCGCACGGTCAGCCCGGCGGTCTTTGAAACCGTGACAGAGCAGGTCCAGGTCGAACCGGCCAGGATGAACCCCGACGGCAGCGTGGCCAAACCGCCGGTTTACCGGTCGGAAACCCATCAGGAGATGGTGGTGGCCCGGCGCGACAACTGGTTTGAAACCCCCTGCCCCGAGGTCCTGACCCCCGAATTCGTGGCCACGCTGCAACGCGCGCTGTCCGCTCGCGGGCTTTATGCCCAGCAGATCACCGGCACCCTGGACGATGCCACCCGCGCGGCGGTGCAGCGCTATCAAAAGCCCACGGGGCCGGACAGCGGTGTGCTCTCGCTCGAAACCGCGCGTGGCCTGGGGCTGATCGCGGTGGCACGCGACCCTGCATAAACCTGCATAAAGCAGACAAGCCGAACCGCCGGCGATGGCGGGCGAAGACCCTGCAGGTTTCCCGCATGGCCCCTTTTGGCCTGGGTCATGTGAACGAGGGCACCCCCGGGGGCGGCCCTTGCAACAGATGATGCAATTGAGAACCCGCATCAGGCGCGGCGCCTGCACCCGGGTTCATGCAGGTATTTGCCTGCATGTATTGACAGGCAGGTAAATGCCTGCATATATGGCCTCCATCGCTCAAGGAGAGTCGCATGGATGACGACAAGGTGTTCAAGGCGCTGGCCGATCCGAACCGCAGGCAGTTGCTTGACCGGCTTTGCGACCAGAACGGCCAGACACTCGGGCAACTCTGCACTTCCATGGATATGAAACGCCAATCCGTGACCCAGCATCTCGGCCTTCTTGAGCAGGCCAATCTCATCAGCACCCACCGTCGCGGGCGCGAGAAACTGCATTTCATCAACCCGGTCCCGCTCTACGAGGTTTACGCGCGCTGGATCCGGAAATTCGAGGAAGGCCGTCTGGGCCTTCTCCACGACCTCAAACAGGAACTTGAAAGGAACGGGAAATGACCGACAAATCCGCCAACTTCATCTATGTCACCTTTATCCGCACAACGCCTGAAAAGCTGTTCGACGCGATTACAAGGCCCGAGGTCTGTCGCCGCTACTGGGGCCACGAGAATGTCTCGGAGGATTGGCAGCCCGGATCCGACTGGCAACACGTCAAGGTCGGGGAAACCCGTAGCGTCGAACTGGTTGGCAAGGTCATCGAAAGCGACCCGCCAAGGCGGCTGGTTGTCACCTGGGCCAACGAAAGCCAGAAGGACGATCCAGACCAGTACAGCCGGGTCACCTATGACATCGAAGGCAAAGGCGACATGGTCAAGCTGACCGTCTCGCATGACGAATTGCAGCCCGGCAGCGGCATGTTGAAAGGCATCAGCGAGGGCTGGCCGATTGTCCTGTCCAGCATGAAATCCTTCCTCGAAACCGGTCAGGGCCTGGACATCTGACCGTGTCCCGACACAGCAACACAAAGGAAAAGAAGATGAGCGCACAAACCTATCACGGAAGCTGCCACTGCGGTGCGGTGGCATTTGAGGTGACATTGGCACTGGATCACCTGGTGACCTGCAATTGTTCCATCTGCCGCCGCCAGGGCACGATACTCGGCTTTGCCCCGACGGAAAACTTCACCTTGCTGAAGGGGGCGGAGAACCTGAGCGATTACCAGTTCGCCTCTGGCAACATCCACCATGAATTCTGCAAGACCTGCGGGGTGAAATCATTCAGCAGGGGTGTGGGCCCGGACGGTGTCGAAATGCGCGCCATCAATGTGCGTTGCCTCGACGGGGTGGATATCGACAGCCTGTCGCCGCAGAAATACGATGGCGCAAGCCTGTAGGGGTGACAGGGCCCGGACCGGGGACATCAGCCGGGGCACATGCGATGGTTCCGCGCAAGGCGCGGGGCCGTCGCCTGCCCGGGACGGGTGATGGCCCGGCGCCTGCTGGTGATCACAAAACCCGGCACTCAGACGGAGCAGGTCAGATGTCGGCATTGCGGACGGAGCTGCCGTTGGTGCAAGGCTCATTTGTTGATAAAAGCCGCCTGCTAAGTACCCTCAAGAAAGTGATGGCTGTATGAAGATGAAATGCAGGCTTGGAGAGCCGCATAATGGTTGGCTCCCATTCAATTTGACTATCAACGATTATCGTCTCGAAATTGAGGTTTCAGATGTACCCCAAAACCCTGTTGATAATCTGGTCACAGGATTAGGTCGGGCGCTGGATGGTCTTGAGTCCGAAACTTGGCTTAATTTGGAGCCCGCTAGCTATTACCTAAGATTTACGCCCGTTTCATGCCAAGGAATCTGCTTCCGCATAGAATTCGCTGACCAAGATACCCAACAGCGGAAACACCGAACAACAGTGCTTGAACTAAGAGGAACCAGAGAGGAAATCATTCTTCCGTTTTGGAGGGCAGTCAAAGAGTTCGAGAGCCATTCCTTTTCGGAAAGTGCTTGGCCCAGAACCGATGGTACCGCACTTACAATGCTAGAAAAAACCATCAAGAGCTAGTGAGAGCAAAGGGCTCTGAGCCGTCATCTGACAGAAATTGTAGGATTTCCAGCGTTATCAGCCTCTGGATGTCGGCTGTGCGTACTAGACGATGCGGACCTTCGACCCAGTTGCGCCAATTACCGCTAACGGTGGCGTCAGTTATGACGAGTGCTTGGATTAGCTCACCTCGTTAGGCTTCACCCTAACTGCGTCTAAGAACAAGTGGACAGCCCAGTCATGCTGAAAGGCGCTATTGAAATCTCGCCGTGTGGCGCGCCGCTTCCCGCCTTGGGTCGTTCGCGACATACTACCGGCTGTGTGGGCAAGAAAGTCTGCCACGCACAGCCCGCGCAAGAAATCTTCTCCTGAGGACTTGGCTTGAGTGCAGACAAATGCAGACACGGGCGTACCGTCTTTGCGTTGCAGATGGTATCGACGGAAATAGTCTGCGTACTGCGCATCAAGTCTTTCGGAATGCTCAATCACAATAACTAATTGACTGAAATCACGACCGGACTTTCTAATCAGATCGAGTAATCTTTGAAAGGTTTGCTGCACAAGGAGATTGAGCGCGGTGTGCGTTGACTCATTCTCGATGTCTGCTTTGGCTACCGTCGCAAAGCGTCCAAATGCTCCATCGGTAAAGAAGCCGTCTATTGCCGCGAACTGTTCTTCGCTCATCTCAGTTGGCCTAAGATCGGCAGCATGCAGCGGGTGCATATCAATTGGGAACGATTGCTCAACTGCTTGCCATGGTTTTTCGATAACGACGCCGTAATCCCCAGCAGCGCAAACACAGCCTGCGAGACCGAAGAACGGAGCGTTTGGATCGGCGAAGCCCTCATGACCCGTTTCATCGATGAATATTAGAAGTGCATCATCCGGGAACTCTGAACGAGTGCCGTCATGCTCAATAACTAAAGTCATGTTTCCCCATCATAAATGTCTCACCTGGTCCGAAACGCTGCGTCGTTTGGCAAGTGTTTCCTTGCCATAACGGACGTTCATGCCCTGCGCAGCATCCAGTAGGTCAGATAAACGGGAAATTGCTGCCGTCGAACAGTGGAACCCTGGCCCGGAACAAGCCGAAGGCCCGGCCTGCGCTTTGCGTCACGTAGGGCTCAAACCTGCCTTTTGCCGCAGTTTCGATGAATGACAGCTCGGCCCCGGCCCCATCCTTCAGACATCACATTGCCCTACGGATCAACGATGGCACGCCAAAGCCGGTTTTGCCCGGTATCTGACGAAGGCGCGACCTTTCGCACCTTCGCATCACGACGGGCAAAGAAGGCTCAGCCGTTGTCCAGCGTCAGCGCCACGAAGCGGGGATCACCGGCGCGGCGTACCAGCAGCAGGAGCGATTTGCGGCCCGCGTCCTGTGCCGCCTCGATCCGCGCTTCCAGATCGGCGATGGAGGTCACCTTCTGCTGACCGGCCTCGGTGATGATATCGCCGGTACGCAGCCCTTTCTCGAAGGCTTCCGATGCTTCATCCACCTCGGTCACCGCCAGGCCATCGGTGCCTGCATCGGCCCCCAGTTCCTCGCGGATCTCATCGGTGAGCGGCGTCAGGGTCAGACCCAGCATGGAGGTCTGGGCCGGTGCATCCTGCGGCGCATCCTCGGGGGCCGCGGCCGGTTCCTCGCTGTCCGCATCCTCGCGGCGGCCCAGCACCACCTTGACGGTCTGGCTCTTGCCCTCGCGCATCACGGTGACGCGCACGCTGGCCCCGACCGGCGAATTGCCGACCTGGCGCACCAATGCGCGCGTATCGGCCACTTCGACACCATCAAAGGACATGATCACATCCCCGGTCAGCAGGCCCGCTTCCTTGGCGGGGCCCTCCGGCACATCGGTGATCAGCGCGCCGGTCGCCTTGGCAAGGCCCATCGCATCCGCCACGTCCTGCGTCACATCCTGAATGCGCACGCCCAGCCAGCCGCGCCGGGTCTCGCCATATTCCTTGAGCTGGTCGACCACCCGGGTGACCACGTTGGAGGCCATCGAGAAACCGATCCCGATGGAGCCGCCATTGGGTGACAGGATCGCGGTGTTCACCCCGATCACCTGGCCGTCCATGTTGAACAGCGGACCGCCGGAGTTGCCCCGGTTGATCGCCGCATCGGTCTGGATGTAATCGTCATAGGTGCCCGACAAAGCGCGGTTGCGCGCCGAAACGATGCCCGCGCTGACGGAAAACCCCTGCCCCAGCGGGTTGCCCATGGCGATGACCCAATCGCCCACCCGCGCCTTGTTGCTGTCGCCGAAGGTCACATAGGGCAGCGGGCTGTCCGCCTCTACCTTGAGCAGGGCAATGTCGGTGTTGGGGTCGGTGCCGATCACCTTGGCGATCAACTCCTTGCCGGAAAAGAATTCGATGGTGATCTCATCCGCGCCGTCGATCACATGGTTGTTGGTGACCACATAGCCGTCTTCGGAAATCACAAAGCCGGAACCCAGCGCAGAGGAGCGGCGCGGTCTTTCGCCGTTGCCGCCATTGTTGCGGTCGCGGAATTCGCGAAAGAAATCCTCAAAGGGAGAGCCCTCCGGCACGATGCCCTGCGGGCCGGTGCGCCCTTCGACAACCGTCGAGGTGGTGATGTTCACCACCGAGGGGCTGATCTGTTCCGCCAGCGGGGCCAGGCTTTCGGGCTTGGCCAATACCGCGATGGCCTGCGCCACAATCAGCACAAAGGCCAGCAGGCTCAACATCAGCCCCCGGAACATCCGGCTTTCATGGAATGGGACGGCGCGCACTTGTGCCCGTGACTGCATTGGGTCTTCTCCTGCTTTATCCGATGGGGCAAGCCTGCCCGAAACATCTTGCCGACAGAGTGCATGGTGAACCTATGCACCGCAATATCAAAGATGTGCCTGATCACGGGGTTTTCAACAGCGCCGGGCCCAATCTGTGCAGGGCGGCCGCCCGCTGGCGCCTGAAACAGGCCGGGGCGTCATCGTGACGGGGATTTACCGGGGTATTCAGCCCCTGCGCCGGATCACAGGCCGATCTGGAAGGCGGTCCAGATCAGGATCAGCCCACAGACCACGACCAGCGCACCGATCTGCCGCACCGCCCCCTGCGGCATCTCGCGCAGCAGTTCCAGCATACGCTCCAAAAGCGAAGGGGCCAGCGCATAGACCAGCCCCTCCAGAACCATCACCAGCCCGAAAGCCAGCAGCAGCAATGTCACCGGGTTTCACCCTCGACAGAGCGGCTGCCCTGGTCGGACCGCAGGTAGTTGAAGAACTCCGAATCCGGGGACATGACCATGGTCGAATTCGACCCTTTCAGCGCTTCTTCATAGGCGGTCAGGGACCGGTAGAATTCAAAGAATTCCTGATCCTTGCCATAGGCCTGCGCAAAGATCTTGTTGCGCTCGGCGTCTGCCTCACCCTCGATGATGCGCGCATCGCGGCGCGCCTCGGAGAGGATTTCCTCATAGGTCCGGTCGGCCAGCGCCCGGATCCGTTGCGCCGCTTCCTGGCCACGGGCGCGTTCGTCTGTCGCCTCGCGGTCCCGCTCGGCGATCATCCGTTGCAGGGTCGCGTCAAAGTTCTGATCCGGCAGGTTCGTCTGCCGCAGCCGCACATCCACAACGCTCAGCCCCAGCACGCTTGCACGCTGGTCCGCATTCTCGCGGATCTGGTCCATCAGCCCCGACCGTTCCGGCGACAGGATGGTGTTCGACGTCACCCCCTGCGAGCCCAGCACGGCGCGAATCTGCGATTCCATGATGCCGCTCAGGTCGCTTTCGGCCTGACGCTGGCCGCCGGCACCGATGGCCTGACGGAACTGCACGACATCATCAATGCGGTAGAGCACCAGCGCATCGACCAGCAGGCGCCGGTCATCGGCCGGCGTGATCTCGATCAGCTCGGTCTCAAGCGTGAGGATCCGGTCCTCGAATCGCACGACCTCGTCCAGCAGCGGCACCTTGAAGCCGATGCCCGGCTCGATCCTGACCTGCTTGATCTGGCCAAAGCGCAGAACCAGGGCTTTCTCGCGTTCGTCCACGACAAAGATCGACGACAGCAGCGCGACAAGCGCAATCACCGCGATGGGTATCAAAAATCCGATCTTGCGCATCAGTTCGACCCTCCATTGCGACGCAACTCGTTCAGCGGCAGATAGGGCACAACGCCCTGCCCCCCGCCGGTGCCGCCGACACCACCCTCAAGGATGATCTTGTCGACATCGCCCAGCACCTTTTGCATGGTCTCGATATAAAGACGCTTGCGCGTCACCTGCGGGGCCTGCTGATATTCCGTCAGCACCGCCTCGAAACGGCTCGCCTCACCCACAGCGTCATTGACGACACGCGCCCGGTAGCCTTCGGCGGCTTCCAGCAATTGCGCGCTTTCGCCGCGCGCTTCGGCGGTGCGCCGGTTGGCATAGGCATCCGCCTGACGTTCAAGCCGGTCGCGTTCCTGTTCGGCGGCCTGCACGTCGCGGAAGGCATCCACAGCCGATTCCTGCGTGGTGACACCATCGGTATTGGTGATCGTGACAGTCTGGCTTGGCGGGTCCACCTTGTTCAGGTTGACGCGCAGGATGTTGATTCCGGTTTCACGGTTGTCCAGCGTCGTCTGGATCAGCTCCTTGACGCGGTCTGCCACCGCCCCCCGGTCCCGGTTCAGGATCGGCGCCAGTTCGGACTGCGCGATGACCTCCCGCATGGCGGATTCCGAAATCGCCCGCACGCTGGCTTCCGGGTCGCGCAGCGAGAACTTGAAATCGCGCGCGTTCTTGATGTTCCAGACCACCTGAAAGTCGATGTCCACGATATTTTCATCCGTGGTCAGCATCAGGCCGTCATTGTCCGATGCACCGCGGCCCACGCCGATCTCTTCGGTGCGGTTGGTGGTCACGTCAAAGACTTCTGCGGTGACAAAGGGCCATGGGGCAAAGTTCAGACCTTCGGTGCCGACCTGGTAGAATTCACCCAGGAAAAGCTCGATGGACTGCTGTTCGGGGCGTACCGTGTAAAAGCTGGTAAAGGCCCAAAGCCCCGCCGCCGCCAGAAGGCCGAGCCCGACCGTGCCGCGGGTCAGCGCAGGGCCACCGTTGCCGCCACCGCCGCCGGTGCCATTGTCCCGGTTCCGGTTGCCGCCGCCCATCAGGACGCGAAGCTGTTCCTGGCCCTTCTTGACCAGATCGTCGATTTCGGGGATCTGCGGCTTGTCGCTGCCCTGCCCGCGGCCACCCTGGCCACGATCGCCGCCCTGTCCGCCTTGCCCCTTGTCACGACCTCCGCCGTTGTTGCCGCCCCCTCCCCAGGGGCCGCCCGAATTGCCAGCCATAAGTCTTTTCCCCTCTGTGCCGCAAATTGCGGCCTTCTCAAGTTACTCTATGTACGCTTTTGAATGTGGGCGCAAACAGCCCGGTTTCAAGCAGTACGGATCGGCTTGCGCATGGTGACCAGTTCTTCGGACATGGTCGGATGCACCGCGCAGGTTGCGTCGAACTGTTCCTTGGTCAGCTTCGCCTTGACCGCAATGCCCGCCATCTGGATCAATTCGCCCGCATTTGGTGCGACGATATGGCAGCCCAGAACAACGCGGGTTTCGCAGGAAACCACCAGTTTCATCAGCACCCTGTCGGATTTGCCCGCAAAGGCGCTCTGCATCGGTTTGAACGATGTGCAATAGATCTCGACCGGCTCGCGGTCGCGCGCCTCTTCCTCGCTCAGCCCCACCGTGCCCATCTCGGGCTGGGTGAAGATGGCCGAGGGGATCAGATCATGATCCACCGGGGTCGGATTGCCGCCAAAGACGGTCTCGACAAAGGCCATCCCCTCGCGGATCGCAACCGGTGTCAGGTTCACCCGGTCGGTCACATCGCCGATGGCATAGACCGACGGCACGCCGGTCTGGCTGTATTCATCCACCTCGATCTCGCCGCGACGGCCCAGGGTCACGCCGATCTCTTCCAGCCCCATGTCCTTGCTCGACGGGTCGCGCCCGGTGGCGAAAAGCACCATGTCAAAGACCTTTTCGCCGCCATTGGTCGATTTGACCCAGACCGGCCCGGACCGGCCCGCGGCCGGTTTCACGCCGGCCCCCATGGAGGCATCCGATGCGGTGGGTTGCGGGCCATCCTTGCGGTCTTCGGCCAGGGCCATCTCGACGATATTGGTGCCGGTGTGCAGGTCGATGCCGCTGTCGCGCATGCTTTCGGCAACAAGCCCGCGCGCCTCATCGTCAAAGCCACGCAGGATCTGTGCGCCACGGTAATATTGCGTCACCTCAACACCCAGGCCGCGCAGGATGCAGGCGAATTCACAGGCGATATAGCCGCCGCCGATGATCAGGATGGATTTCGGCAGTTGGTCCAGATGAAAGATGTCATCCGACACGATGCCCAGCTCCGCATTCGGCAGATCAGGGCGCACCGGATGGCCGCCGCTTGCCACCAGGATATGTTTCGCCGTCTTCGTGGTGCCATCGGCCAGTTCGACCGTATGCGCATCCTTCAGGCGCGCGCGCAGGTCAAAGGTCTCTACCCCGGAATTGGCCAGCAGCTTGCGATAGACCCCTTCCAGCCGGTCAAGCTCATTTGTCAGCCGACCCTGGAAATCCTGCCAGTCGAAGGGCCCCTGCCTGAGGTCCCAGCCATAGCATCTCGCCTCTTCCACCACATCGGAATAGGAGGAGGCAAAGACCATCAGCTTTTTCGGCACGCAGCCCCGGATCACGCAGGTGCCGCCATAGCGGTCATCCTCTGCCAGCGCGACCCTGGCCCCGTATTCGCCTGCGGCGACACGCGCGGCGCGCACCCCGCCAGACCCGCCGCCGATCACAAAAAGATCATAGTCGAAATCGGTGTCAGCCATTGGTTCTTCCTTATTCTCGGTCACTCGCTGAGGTCGGAAAACAGATTGTCCGTTTCCACAAAGTCCAGCCGCTCCGTCGCGACTGTCCCCTCATTTATGTCGCGCACCTCGACCCTGCCATCCCCGTAGCCGATCACGACTGCGTCACAGATGTCGATGAACAACCCGTTCTCCACCACGCCGGGCATCTGGTTCAGAACCAGCGCCAGCTGCCGCGCATTGCCGATCCGGTTCAGGTGCAGATCAAGGATATGGTTGCCCTCGTCGGTGATGAAGGGCGTATCGCCGTTCATCCGCAGGGTCGACGACCGGCCCAGCACATCCATGGAGATCAGCGTTTCCTCCACCAGCGCCTGGGTGGTCTGCCAGCCAAAGGGGATCACCTCGATCGGCAGGGGAAAGGCACCCAGATGTTCGACTTCCTTGCCGATATCCGCGATGACCACCATCTGGTCGCTTGCCGTCGCCACGATCTTTTCCTGCAGCAGCGCGCCGCCGCCGCCCTTGATCAGGTTCAGCTCGCCGTCGAATTCATCCGCCCCGTCAATGGTCAGGTCCAGCCATTTCGCCTCATCCAGCGAAATCACCTCGATGCCCACGTTGCGGGCCAGTTCCGCCGTGCGGGCCGATGTCGGCACACCCCGGATGCGCAGCCCGTCATCGCGCACCATTTCGCCCAGGCAGCGCACCAGCCAGGCGGCGGTGGATCCGGTGCCCAGCCCCACGCGCATGCCGTCTTCAACAAACTGGGCCGCACGTTTCGCGGCAACAAACTTTGCCTTGTCGATGGGAGACAGTTCTCCGGCCATGAGGCAGCTTCCTTTTGCGTAACCTGACCGGGTTATAGGGACATTAGCGGCCCGGTGCGAGGGGCTAGCGCCGGGTTTTTGTGTGAAATCGAAAGCACCGGGCCAAAACCGCCCCGGGGCCGGCGCGCCAACCCGGCGGTCGCCCATGCGGCACCACGCAGCGCCCGCCATTTCCCCGCAATCGCGGCACCAGGGCGGAACAGGCACCCGCACCGGCGGCATTGATTCCCCCACGGGAGCGCCAGCCGGGCCAGTCCCGTGCCGGGGGAGGATTCTATCCGTTTTCATCATGGCTGTCCGGCGGGCACCGCCCCCCCGGACACGCCGAAAGCCTGCGCGAAGCCTGCGCGGATCGCGTGTCGGGTGAGCGGATGGGGCGGGCGTTCGCTGAGGCGTCGCGAAAGTCTGCGATGAAGAATACCTCAGTGACAAAAGCGGTGGTTTCTGCCGGTGACAAAAACCTATGAGTAATGACCGAAATCGTCCGACAATCACGCTATGAAAGCTGGGGAAAGGTCCGTTCCAAATTGGTCCCGGAGAAGGTGAGCCCTGCAACCTGCGCACCTATACATGTTGCTCTGAACCAGCTCCCTCCAACAACTGTTGCGTTTGTGAGATTAGCATTGTCGAGGTTTGCTTTTGTGAAGTCCACATTCTTGAGTATTGCCCCAGAGAAATTTGCACCACCCAAGTTCGCACCGTAGAAATCGACGTTCTCTAAAGTCATACCGGAGAAGTTCGAGGCGGGTATAACGGCTCCATTCAAGTTCAAGCCGTTGGGCCGAGTACCTCTAAAATCGAGGCCTAGTTCTTCCAAGTAAGTGCCTAACTCTTGGTTTTTGCCCTGCCCTGAGCTGAAAGCTTCCAGCCGTTTTTGTAGGTCAAGATTTTTCATGGCCAATATACCACTCTGTCTGAGATACCTCTACGATCAACCTCTTCTTGCAGAGAGTGGAGGTCCGTTTCCGTCAGGAACCCGGTATCAATGATTACATTATGCCCTGACCGAAGTTCTCGCTCAATCTTTGCAACGTCGGTGGTCACGTCGAATCCGCCTGCACTTGCGGGGAATCCGCTTCTGAAGCCCTTGACGTCCCACGCTTGGTTATTCGCATCAATGAATTCGGCTGCGCCGGTGGGGTCGCGAACAATAGGCCCCGGAACTAGCCCGGCCTCCTCGGCACCGAGACCAATTTCTCGCTCTCGCATACCTTGTTCACGTATGGCACCCCCGTGTGACGGGTCGGCAGCAAGAGCATCAAGTTCTTCTTGTGTACGTTCGATGGCAACGATGTTTGGCCCCGTCTCCTCTGGGATTGGGGTTGAAATGATGGTGTCGGTTGGATCACCGGGAATAGGAGAACCGGTGTTGTTTGGCAGGCCCAGCTCATCAATGGGATAGGTTTCAAGCCATTGCTCGATCCGTTCTGGGGTGAAACCGGGTAGTTCTCCCAGTCGGCGCTCACCTTCTGTCAATTCAGGGAAGACCTCGACCCAGCCTTGTGCCAGCTCGCCTTCCTGAAGCCGTAAATCCCCGCGTGCGAACGCTTCTCCGGCGGCTTCAATGAAGTCTTGCAAAGCGCGCTGTTTCGCGGGATCGCCGCCAACGCCTGTTTCCAGAATGGTACCGGGGTTCAGCAACTCGTAAATTGCTGCTGCCTCAGCGCCGATGCGCGCGAATTTGGGGTTCTTGGGCAGAACCGGATACCCCCCGCTGCTGATCCCCTCCTGTATGAGCGCATAGGCTGTTGCGGCCAGGCGACCTTCGACAGTTGTGACATCCACCCCTAGCCGCGCGCCTGCCTCATCCACGCGCCGATCCCGCATGGCGTCCGTCCAGTCTTGCAGCGCATCAGACGCAAGAAGCGCCGCACCAACGCCGGTCAGAGCGCGCAAGCCACGTATCGCGTCGGTAGGATCGAGAGCAGGGACACTACCTGCCGTGGGCGCAAAATCCGCAAGTACTACATTGCTCTGAACGCCGGACAGAGCAGGCTCGGCAGTGCAGCGGCAGTTGTAGTCCTGCCCTGGATGCCCGCCTTCGGGCGCATCTGCCCATCGGAACGTTTGTCCATGTCGTGCTGCGTGATGGTCACGGACCTTGCCGTCTTCCAGCGACCGTCAAACATAATGGGTGGTGTTGAGGTCTTCTTGGCGCAGTTGGTTGACCAGTCCCGCAAATCCGCGCAGCAGGCGCTCTTCCATGGCCCCTCTTTGCGTGCGCAGCCGCTGGCTCGCTTGAGGGTGTGCTTCATATTCGCTGAAAATGCTCTCAAGGCGCACGTCCCATGCGTCGAGTGCCTCGACTTTTGCGTCCGACACATCCCGCAGATCAGCTTCGGTGACAGTTGGAACTGTGTCTGGCGGTGTGAGCGCATTCAGAAGCATTCGGGTGTTTTCGGGAATCACCTGATCCAGGCGTTCGCTGAAATCGGCCCGAAGGGCAGAATAGTTTGGGAACGTCGATTTCAGTGACAATCCCAGACGGCGACCAACGATACGGCCATCGCGCGGTGCAATGACATACTGGCCATTACCGCCATGGCTGAGGAAGTCGCTGAAACTGTGTTGCATGGAACCTCCGCGCACGTGCGGAACAGGTTCTATCCATCACTGGTAAAGAGAGTTTAGGACTACCGTTCGCTGCGCCCTTACAGAGCGCAACAGGGAAGTAGGCGTCAATCAGCGAGATTGCCAAAAACCCTCTGCCAAAACCAACCTGCCAAAAACGGTTCTCTGATTGCGGCTGTGTCAAGCGGGATAGCGATCTGTCCGTTCGGGGTCATGGTTCTCTCCGAGGTCGCGCATTGCGCCTCATGATGGTGTTCGGCGGTGGATCGTCTCCAATGTCGTTTGCGGGGTGAGCAAGCGAGCCTGCGTCCCAACCGTTTCTACGAGATCGATCTACCTCCGTCCCGTCGGGACTTCGCTTCCCGCCTTCTCAGCGGCGGAAATTCAGATCAGGCAGTGGCCTCCTTTGTCCATTGATAGTCTGCGCCAGATTTCCAGATCGTCAGCATCAGGACTGCGATTTTGCGCGCGGTCGCGCCCGCGGCCTTTCGGAACCCGCGTCGTCCGGCCAGGCGAACAGCCCAGCTCTTCAGCGGCGAGAAACGCTTCACCTGGCGGATCAAGCAGGATGCCGCCTCGAATAGCAGTCCGCGCATCGTCCCATCTCCGCACTTTGATACCCGTCCCGACCAGTCCATTTCACCAGATTGATGCCGCTTTGGTGTGAGCCCGAGGAACGCGCCAACATCAGATGACCGACTGAACCGGTTTGGATCGTCGACCAGGGCAATGAAACTGAGCGCGTTTACCGGCCCGACGCCCGGAATGGTCATCAAACGGCGCGCGACGGGGTGCGCCTTGGCTTTTCTCTTCACGGCTTTGTCGAGATCATCAGCCGCCTGGCACAGGGTCGAATGGGCCGCGATGAAACCATCAGCGATCGTGCGCAGGATCGGATCAGTCTCTCCAGCTGCTGCGAGCTGATCGCGGAACGCCTGTCTCTGTCGACCCTGACCAATGCCGATCATGCGGATGCCAAAGGTTTTCAGGACGCCCCGGATGTGTCCCTCCAAGTCCTTGCGCAAACGGATCAGACGCTCGCGTGCGCCAATCAGGCTGCGGAGCCGATCGGCTTCTTCGCTACGGATGTGGACCGGCGTGAACCAGTTGGTACGTGCGAGCTGCGCCAGCCCTTCCGCATCGGTGGCATCGGACTTGTTGAGCCGCGCCGACAGACTCTTGTGCGCTTTGCGGGCATCAATGCATGTGGTGGGAAGGCCAAGCCTCGTCATCCCGCGCTGCAGCCAGATAGAAAGCATCCCGCTCTCATGTACGATCCGGCGCGGAGTTAGCGATCGGTTGCGAAACCAACCTGCAACGCCTTCCGGGTCCGCAGGGCACGTCCCGCGCGCGATGGGCTTGCCATCATGATCGACAACGCAGATCGAAATTTCTTTCAGTGACACATCCAAACCAGCATAATGTTCCATAGGTCGTTCTCCTCACGGCTTATAACCATGAGGCCAACATACCGGACCTCGTTCGCCACTGGAGAGCGACCGCCGCAATCACACCATGTCGTTTTTGCCACTCCGCGAAACTCAACCGCAATCGTTGAAAACCCTTGTGCCACAAACCTATGGCAAAACTGCTCCGCGTTTTGTCACGTTTTTGGCCACCCGATCAAAAAGCTGCCGTTTAAGCCTCGCACAGAACCGGGTATTTTTGGACTCTGAGCCGACCCCCGCTGACCCTATCTCTGCAGTGCCGGTTTGCTTGCGCAACACTGGCAGCCCGCTCTGAACATCCCCATAGATTTTCGCGGCACTTGGACGATCATTTTGGCGTCGACCAGCACATCAAGCGTCGTTTTCGAACGTGCGCGCGGCCCTGCCTGCGCTAGGTCAGGTTTCATGAACCGATATGTCCTTCACTACGCCCCCGACAATGCCTCGCTGATCGCCCGGCTGGCGTTGGACCATATGGGCCGGCCCTTCGAAACCAGGCTGGTGAACCGCGCAACGGGTGAGCAGGCCTCGCCCGCCTATCGCGGGCTGAACCCCCACGGGCTGATCCCGGTGCTGGAGACACCGCAGGGGCCGATCTTCGAGACCGGCGCGATCCTGCTGTGGCTGGCCGATACCCATGGCGGCATGGCCCCGGCACCGGATCACCCCGACCGGGCGGCCTTCCTCAAATGGCTGTTCTTCGTGTCGAACACGCTGCACCCGGCCCTGCGCATGACCTTCTATCCCGAAAAATATGCAGGCCCCGATGCGGCGCATCAGGCTGCCCTGCGCCAGACCATGCAGATGGCACTGACATCGCATCTTGCGCAGCTCGACAGGCTTGCGGCCTCCGGTCCGGCCTGGCTTGACCCGCAGACCCCCGGCATCCTGCATTTCTACCTCGCCTGCTGCCTGCGCTGGTGCGCGCTTTACCCCCTGGCCACCGACCGTTCATGGTTCCGGCTTGCGGAAACCGCCCATCTGCACAATCTTTGCCTGAACCTTGAAACCCTGCCCTGCACCCGCGCCGCGCAAGCTGCCGAAGGGCTGGGACCAACCCCATTCACCGCGCCAAAACTGGCCACCCCGCCCGAAGGAAGTGCCACCTGATGTTCCTCTCCGTTTTCGACATGTTCAAGGTGGGCATCGGCCCGTCCTCCTCCCACACCATGGGCCCGATGGTCGCCGCCGCGCGGTTCCTCGACATGATGCGCGCCTCGCCCTTCCATTTCGCGGGGTTGCGCGCCTCGCTGCACGGGTCGCTGGCCTTCACCGGTGTCGGCCATGCCACGGACCGTGCAACGATCCTGGGCCTCGCCGGGTTCACCCCGCGCGATTATGACCACGAACGCGCCGAGGCGGTGCTGAAACAGATCGCCGAGACCCATATGATCGAGGTCGAGGGGTTGCCGCCCCTGCGTTTCGACCCCAAGGCGGACATGGTTTTCGACTACGACACCAAGCTTGCAGGCCATGCCAATGGCATGTTGCTGATGGCCCGCGACGCCCAGGGCGATGTGGTCCTGCGCGAGACCTTCTATTCCGTTGGTGGCGGTTTTGTCATGACCGAGGCCGAACTGGCCGCAGGCAAGGATACCGACGAGGGCGCGCCCGTGCCCTACCCGTTCAAATCCGCCGCCGAAATGCTGGAGATGGCCAAGGCTTCGGGCAAGAGCATTGCGGCAATGAAACGCGCCAACGAAATTTCGCGCGGCGGCGAGGTCAACCTGCGCGAAGGGTCCAGGAAGCTCTGGCAGGTGATGAACGACTGCATCGACCGGGGGCTGACCACCGACGGCATCCTGCCCGGCGGCCTGAGCGTCAAACGCCGTGCCAAGGGCATCTACGATGCGCTGCTGGCCGAGCGCGGCCAGAACCAGCGCGCGCCCCATACGATCAACGACTGGATGAGCGTCTATGCCATGGCGGTGAACGAGGAAAACGCGGCCGGCGGTCAGGTGGTCACCGCCCCCACCAATGGCGCGGCCGGCGTGATGCCCGCCACGCTGCGCTATTACCTCGACCATGTGCCTGGCGCGTCGGAAAGCCATATCGAGGATTTCCTGCTGACCGCAGCCGCCATCGGCGGGCTGGTCAAGTTCAACGCCTCCATCTCGGGGGCCGAAGCGGGCTGTCAGGCCGAAGTGGGCTCTGCCGCCGCCATGTCCGCCGCGGGGCTTTGTGCCGTCATGGGCGGCACGCCGGAACAGATTGAAAATGCGGCCGAAATCGCGCTGGAGCATCACCTTGGCATGACCTGCGACCCGGTGCGCGGGCTGGTGCAGGTGCCCTGCATCGAACGCAACGGCCTGGGCGCGATCAAGGCGGTTTCGGCGGCCTCACTTGCCCTGCGCGGCGACGGCACCCATCTGGTGCCGCTGGACGCCTGTATCGAGACGATGCGCCAGACCGGGGCGGATATGTCGGAGAAATACAAGGAAACCTCGCTGGGCGGTCTGGCGGTGAATGTGCCGAACTGCTGAACTGCGGCACGCCGCGCGTTGACAGGATGTGGCAGGTTTTCCCGTCGGATCCATGTGCCGCATGATGCAGGTTTGGCCCGAAGCTTCGCCGGGATCCATGCCAAAGTCAGCCCTGCGGACTTTTCTGCCGTTGATCAGGGCCAGCCATGCCCGGAACAAGCCGAAGGCGCCGGGCCATCGCCTGCCCGCCGGTCATGCCTAAGGCATGCCGACGATCAGCGGCGCACCTTTGGTGCGGCGGGTAGGCGATATAGTTAGGCTGGGCGTGCCCCCGATGGGATTCATCATGGCTGAGACATAAAGTGGCATGAACATAGGTCAGTATCGCCCACCCCGGGCAGGCGACGGCCCGGCTTGTGCTTTGGGTCTGAAGTTCCGGGAGAGGCTCACGCCTACTTTCCATATAGGGCGCGTGAAAGACCGATAAGCTGACAACACAGCCTTGCCCTTGGCGCGGTGCCTGCCCCCCAAGCGCCTCGCATCACATTGGGCTCCTTCCGGATCTTCTGCGGAGGGCGCGGCGGACGACGAAACGCTGCGGCAGGACGGCTCGTCGCCGGTCAGGACCCATAATGCCGCCGATTGTGAGCAAAAACCTGCCAGCCTGCGCAGGGCACGCAGGACCACCACATCACCCACTTGATTTGCCATGGGATTTCCGATATGCGGGCGGGGCAAACGTTATTCTTTTTCGACCCACTGTCTCCTTACGGCGTTCAGTCCCGATCCAGATCGACCACGCCAAGCTGTCGCATACCGCGGACAGACCCAAAAACGGAGACTACGGATATGGCCACTGGCACCGTAAAATGGTTCAACACAACAAAAGGCTTCGGCTTTATCGCACCCGATGGCGGCAGCAAGGACGTTTTCGTCCATATTTCTGCTGTTGAGCGCGCAGGCCTGACCGGCCTGGCAGACGACCAGAAAGTGACATTCGACATCGAAGCGGGCCGTGACGGTCGCGAATCGGCGACGAACATCGCACTGGCATAAGCCACCCTGCGACGAGATTTGAAACGCGGTCCCTGGAAAGGGGCCGCGTTTTGCGTTTCAGGGCAGGTTACCGGCGCAGCGGCACCTCATATCCGCGCGCTTCGGGTTCATCGTCGGTCAGCTCGGTCGGAAAGCCCGCTGCAGTGATGCTGAGGCCCGTCGCCTCCTCCAGCCGTTCGATCATCCGGTCCGACTGGGCGTTGACGCCATAGCGGCGCTGCCCGTCGCTCAGCATCTTGATCATCAGCGGCGACAGTTCCAGCGGCACCCCGTTGTCATCGGCCAGTTTCTGGAACAGGCCCACGTCCTTTTGCACAAGATCCAGGGTAAAGTTCACATCCCGCGATCCCGACAGGATCAGCTGGCTTTCGGTCTCATGCACGAATGAATTGCCCGAGGATGCCGCAATCGCCTCATAGGTGACGCCAAGGTCCATGCCCGCCGCCTTCATCACCGTCAGCGCCTCGCAGAGCGACAAAAGGTTGATGGTGGCCAGATAATTGGTCATGACCTTCAGCGTGCTGGACACCCCCACGTCGCCCACATGCAGGATGCGGCGGCCCATATGGGTCAGGATCGGCAGGACCTTTTCAAAGGTGGCACGCGTGCAGCCCGCATAGATGCTGATGTTGCCGGTATCCGCCCGGTGGCACCCGCCCGAGACCGGACAATCCACCGCCTCTCCCCCCTTTGCGATCACCGCGTCGGCATGGGCCTTGATCTGATCGGCATCGGTGGTCGACATCTCCATCCAGATCTTGCCGGGGCCGACATGGGGCAACATCTGCGCCAGCACGGCGGCGCAGGCGGCGGGGCTGGGCAGGCAGGTGATCACCACATCGCAAGATTGCATCAGCGCGCCGGGATCGGCGGCGGCTTTCGCGCCCCTGGCCACCTTCGCGGCGACAAGCTCCGCGTTCAGGTCATGCACATGCAGGTCGATCCCGTTGCGCAGCAGCGATCCCGCCAGCTTGCCACCGACGTTTCCCAATCCGACAAATCCGACTTTCATCCATCTCTCCTGTCCGGGCCTCCCCCATCAACCCGGCTGACCTGCGACCTGTCGCGCCTGATTGCGACGGTCCGGCAACACCGGCCTTGCCCGGAGGCTAATTGCGTAGCCGCCCAGAAAGCTGAAGTCGGAGCGGTTGCCGCAACGATTCCCCGCAATCTCGCATTTTTGCACAGACCCCGTGCCTGCAATTCTCTTTTCAGCTGCACGCGGCGCACCTATCTGTCTTGCAGCTTCAGACAAGGAGAATTGTCATGTCCCTCAGACCCACACTTGAGACACGTCGCGCAATCCCCACGCTTGAAGGTGCGGGCGTCAAACTGCACCGCGCCTTTGGCTTTCAGGACCCGTCGGAACTGGACCCCTTCCTGCTGTTCGACGATTTCCGCAACGAACGGCCCGAGGATTTTGAAAAGGGATTTCCCTGGCACCCCCACCGGGGGATCGAAACGATCACCTATGTGCTGGAAGGCACGGTCGAACATGGCGATTCCCTGGGCAACACCGGCACGCTGGGCGCCGGTGACGTGCAATGGATGACCGCCGGTTCCGGCATCCTGCATCAGGAAATGCCCGCCGGAAACGCGCGCGGTCAGATGCATGGCTTCCAGCTTTGGGGCAACCTGCCCGCCGCGCAGAAGATGACCGCGCCGCGATACCAGGACGTGACCTCGGCCGATATTCCGGTGGTGACGGATGACGACGGCACGCAGGTCAAGGTGATCACCGGCAACTTCTGGGGCAAGACCGGCCCGGTGGACGGGATCGCGGCAGACCCGCAGTACCTCGACATCACCGTGCCTGCGGGCGTGAAGAAAACCTTCCGGATCGACACCTACCGCCGGGCATTCGCCTATGTGTTCCAGGGTGCCGGCGCCTTTGCCGATGCCTCTGCCCCCTCCGGCGTGCTGCTGGAAAAGGAAGTGGCCGGCGAAGAGGTGAACATCCGCGATCTCAGCGGCGACCGCACCCTGATCCGCTTTGGCACCGGGGACGAGGTGACCGTTCAGGCGGGCGAGGAAGGGCTGCGCTTCCTGCTGATCTCGGGCGCGCCGATCGAGGAACCCGTGGCCTGGCACGGGCCCATCGTGATGAACACCCGGGCCGAGCTGGAACAGGCCTTTGCCGACCTGCGCAACGGCAAGTTCATCAAACCGGCACATTGAAACAGGCGCATTGAAACAGGGGTGGGCCATGCGCCCACCTCACTTTCTCAGGACAATGGCGTATGATCCGGTTGCAGGGTGCCGGTCAGAAATAGCCGTTTCGCTGCAGGCGCCACAGAATCACAGCACCTGCCCCGATCACCACGACAAAGCCCTTGACCCCAAGAACGACCCGCGCGCCGTACATCAAAAGCACAAAGCCGAACATGATGCCCGCGACCAGCAGCGCCGTGCCGTTGCCATGACCCGCCAGCCGGATCACAAGGAATGTGCCCACAGTCATCAGCGTGGCCACCATGGGCATGATCTTTTTCAACCATGCAAGATGTTCGTCCTCGGTCATGCTGCCATCCTAGCACATTCCGGCCATCCTAGCACATTCGGGAATGTCCCGGAACAACCGGCAGCTGTATTTCTCAGGTGCCTGATCGGACCATTTGTGCTGGCGATCACGCAAACCGACACCTTTAGGTTAAAGGCGGGACGCTGTAATCATGGCTGGTCGGCCAGACCGACGCCCTCAGAATGCCGAAAGCGGGTACTCTGACTTGGCAGGTTGGGTGTCTGCTATGCGGGACGAAGTAATCGCCCACCTTTACCACCAAAGCCCGGAATCAAGCCGAAGGCGCCGGGCCATCGCCTGCCCGCCGCTCGGGCGGGCGATGACCCGGCTTGCGCTCTGTGTCGGCGGTGGAGGATGGGCTCCTTCCTGACCTTCGCCGCACGGTTCGGTTGCACGAAGCTGTCAGTTGTTGCCGGACATCCCTGACTATTTTCGGTGCACATGGATGATCAATCTGGTGTCGCCTGCACCCTTCGAGACAGGAATTGCAAAGCGCCACGCCTGTTGCGCCCCCCGGCGCACGCCTGGGTCAGCATGCCTTAACCCCGCTGGCCTAAAACCCTGCCCTGTCATGACACAACCGCAGGGCTTTCAACCCAGCGGTATCGACCCGGAGAAGAGGCCCGGCACATCCGGGCCATATCTGAACGGTTCAGGAATGCGGGGTAAAATCCCGTCTCATACCTCCGATCTGGCGGCGCCGCCTTTTTACCGACGCTTCGTGATCATCAGATATCAACAGCCGAACATCACCGCCGGGGATGCCCCGCGCGGGTGCTTCAGGCTGCGCTGACCGCCTTGCGCACCATGTCCCAGTATTGCGCGACAACCTCGTCCAGGGACAGCCGCCCGCTCTCGCGGAACCATGTGTTCACCCCGGTCAGCATCGCGATGATCGCCAGGGTCACGATCTTGGTGTCCTTGACCGCGAAATCGCCGCTGTCCACACCCGCACGCAGGACGTTTTCCAGCCGGTTCTCGTACATCCGGCGCAGGCGCTCGACCTCGGCGAAATTCTCCTCATCGAGGTTGCGCAGTTCCATATAGGCGATGAAGACCTCATCGGGCCGGTCGGCGTGAAACCTGATGTGGAAGGCGACAAAATCCTCAAGCTGCGCCAGGGCATCGCCCCTTGGCACCGGCAGGGCACAAAGCAGCGCCTCAAGGTGGTCGCGCATCAGTTCGAACAGCAGGGTCTGCTTGTCGGGGGTATAGTTGTATAGCGCCCCGGCCTGCACCCCGACCTCTGCCGCGATGGCGCGCATCGACACTGCCGCATAGCCGCCGCGCGCGAACAGCTTCAGCGCCGCCGCACGGACCCGGGGCCCCGTGATATCGGAATGTGAACCTGTTGTACGCGCCATGACCCCTGATTACTGAAACTGCATCCGAAAGCAAAGCCCGCTTGCGCTGTCAGACAGGCTGGTGCAAGAAAGTTGTCATGAGCATACGCCCCCCGATTGCCCTGCTGGCCGCCTGCTGCCTTGCCGCCTGCACCCAGTTTCCCGAGCTGGACCGGACGATTTCGCCCGACCTGGCCGCCGCCGGCTACCCCGCCCTTGTGCCGCTTGAACCGGTGCTGGCGCAGGCCACTGCGGGCAGGGTCGATGCGCAGGCCACCCAGGCCCAGCTTGAGGCACGGGTGGCACGGCTGAGGTCACGCGCGGCACGGATGCGCGGCGCCATCCTGTCGGGCCGGGAACGGCAGCGTCTGGCAGAAGGTCTGCAATAGCGCGGGCTCCGCGGTCCTGCGTTGCACGCCGCCTGTGAAACCGCTACATCGCGGCAGAACCAGAACCCTGACCACACCCAAAGGATATCGCCCATGTCTGATCCCCTTCGCCTTGGTATTGCCGGACTGGGCACAGTGGGGGTCGGCGTGGTGCGCATCATCCGCCAGCAGGCCGCCCTGCTGGAGGCGCGCACGGGCCGCAAGATCACCATTTCCGCCGTCTCTGCCCGCACCAGGGGGCGGGACCGGGGTGTCAACCTGGACAGCTACGCCTGGGAGGACGACCCCATCGCACTGGCCGGACGCGACGACGTCGATGTCTTTGTCGAACTCATGGGTGGCGAAGACGGCCCTGCCAAGAACGCCAGTGAAGCCGCGCTGAAAGCGGGCAAGCAGGTCGTCACTGCCAACAAGGCGATGCTGGCGATCCACGGTCAGGCGCTGGCCGAACTGGCAGAGGCGCAAGGCGTCAACCTGCGTTTCGAGGCGGCTGTCGCGGGCGGCATTCCCGTGGTCAAGACGCTGATGGAGGGCCTTGCCGGCAATGCCATCACCCGGGTGATGGGCGTGATGAACGGCTCGTGCAACTACATCCTGACCCGGATGGAGAATTCGGGCAAAACCTATCAGGAGATCTTTGCCGAAGCCGATGGCCTGGGCTATCTGGAGGCCGATCCGCAGCTGGATGTGGGCGGCATCGATGCCGCGCACAAGCTGGCGATCCTGTCCTCCATCGCCTTTGGCGCGCAGGTGGATTTCGCGGGCATTCATCTGGAAGGGATCGAGCGGGTCAGCATCGAGGACATCCACGCCGCCGCCGACATGGGCTACAAGATCAAGCTGCTGGGCGTGGCGCAAAAGACCGGGCGCGGCTTGGAACAGCGGATGCAGCCCTGCCTTGTGCCCGACACATCGCCGCTGGGGCAGCTGGATGGCGGGACCAACATGGTGGTGCTGGATGGTGATGCGGTGGGCCAGATCGTGCTGCGCGGCGCAGGTGCGGGCGAAGGCCCCACCGCCAGCGCGGTGATGGCCGACATCTGCGACATCGCGCGCGGCACGCTGATGCCCGTCTTTGGCCAGCCCGCCGCCAGTCTGCAACAGGCGAAATCCGCCATGTCCAAGACCCCTGCCCCCTATTACCTGCGCATGACGCTGGTGGACAAACCCGGCGCCCTGGCCAAGATCGCCACGGTCCTGGGCGAAGCGGGTGTCAGCATCAACAGGATGCGGCAATACGAACATGACACCGGCACGGCCCCGGTGCTGATCGTGACCCACAAGACCATCCCCGCCGATCTGGACCGCGCGATTGCCGCCATGGATGACACCGGCGTGATGGCCGGCGCCCCCATCGCCCTGCGCATCGAAGAGGTCTGAGGCACGGGACCCGGGGCAATCGGCTCCGCTCTTTGGTTCCGGCCCGGTTCGGACATTTGGCGCGGTGTGGGTGAAGGTCAGGTGAGCGGGACGAAGCGGACGTCCACCAAAGCCCGGAATCAAGGTGCGTAGCACCGCCGGG
>NZ_QBFD01000029.1:90757-126465 GCF_003335585.1 Sulfitobacter sp. DFL-14
CGGGTGAAGGCCAGATAAGCGGACGAAGCGGTCGTTTGCAACGAAACGTCAAGCCGCGCATCGCAGGGCCGTGGTGCGGCGATCTGACCTCAGTGACTGGCACTTTATGGCAACCAAGCACTTCCAAGCTATCCGTGGTACACGACAGCAGCCAAATCGCCGTGCCAGGGGACGGCCCGGCGATGCGCGGCGGCCTGCGGCCTTGATTCCGCGCGAGGGTAGAGGAAAGGTCTCTATTCGGACCTTCGCTGCGACACGTGTGAAGGTCAATTAAGCGGACGCCGATCACAAGCACCCAGGCCCGGAACAAGCCGCAGGCGCCGGGCCATCGCCTCACATCTCCCCGGCCTTGAAGCCGTCATTCGCTGCGATCTGTGCCAGGGTCCGGTTTACCATTTCAGGTCAGTTCATAACGTGACGGCCAAAGCCCTCTGGCCTTCAATACCGTCCGCCTGCCGGGACGGTAAGGAGTCCCGTACTTGGCGAACTTCTACCTATGGTTGATATTGAGGCGGGTCGCTGGCCTGGACCATCCTGTTTCTCTGGGGGGGGACCGTCAGGCCGGCTCTGGCAACAGCTACTGGGCGCCGCGCTGGGGGCTTTGCCGGCGGGACGGCGGCACCGGGGCGAATGTGATCTCCCCCACCTCGCAGACCGCGGGCGTCAACAATGTGATCGAGGAGATTGGGGATGATGTGGGCACCTTCTGCATCTTCGGCCAGGGCGCGACCTACCCCTGGGAGATGAGCGATGCGAGCGCCTATTTCGTGGGCCGCACCGGGACCAGCCTGACCACCCATTACAATGCGCTGGGCATCTCGGAAGGCCGGCTGCGCGAATATGCGCGCAATTCGATCCGCAAACGGTACACGCCGGCGGTGACCGGCACCGGCTGGCTCAGCCATTATCCGGTGGCCTATGGTTATGCCTGGCAGAAACCGGTGGTGCGCAAGTGTTTCATCTTCTGCTGGAACGAAACCGTCTATGACCGCTGGTTCTATGTGAACCAGGGTTGGGGTGGCAGCGGCAACGACTGGGTGCCCGCCGAGACCTGGTTTGCGGGCGAAATCTATCCCTGACATCCGGGGCAGACCCCGGCAAACCCGGCCTGCGCGGGGCGGGCCGGGACATTGCCGCCCACCCCCGCGCGCTTGTGCGAAACCCACTGGCGCGCTAGAGGACGGGGCAGAATTCAAACCAGCTAGGAATTATCATGCCCACATCCGCCGATTTTCAAGACCGTATGCTGTCCCTGGGCCTGGCCCGCGTATCCGAGGCTGCGGCCCTCGCCTCGGCCAGGCTGATCGGCAAGGGCGACGAGAAAGCCGCCGACCAGGCCGCCGTCAACGCCATGCGCACGCAGCTGAACATGCTGGACATCGCGGGCGTGGTTGTCATCGGCGAAGGTGAGCGGGACGAGGCACCGATGCTTTATATCGGCGAGGAAGTCGGCACCGGCAACGGCCCCGGCGTGGACATCGCGCTGGACCCGCTGGAGGGCACAACGCTGACCGCCAAGGACATGCCCAATGCGCTGACCGTGATCGCCATGGGCCCGCGCGGCTCGATGCTGCATGCGCCCGACACCTATATGGACAAGCTGGCCATCGGGCCGGGCTATGCGACAGGTGTGGTCACGCTGGACATGACCCCGGGCGAGCGGGTCAAGGCGCTGGCGGCGGCCAAGGGCTGCGCGGTTGCGGACATCACCGTCTGTATCCTGGAGCGCCCCCGCCATGAGGACATGATCGCCGAGGTCCGCGCCACCGGTGCGGCGATCCGGCTGATCACCGATGGCGATGTGGCCGGTGTCATGCATTGCGCCGATCCGCAGACCGGCATCGACATGTACATGGGCGCCGGCGGTGCGCCCGAGGGCGTGCTGGCCGCCGCCGCGCTGAAATGCATGGGCGGGCAGATGTACGGCAGGCTCTTGTTCCGCAACGACGACGAGCGCGGCCGCGCCGCCAAGGCGGGGATCACCGATTTCGACCGCATCTACACCCGCGATGAAATGGTGACCGAAGACGTGATCTTTGCCGCGACCGGCGTCACCGGCGGCACCATCCTTCCGGGCGTGAAACGCGAGCCGGGCTGGCTGACCACAGAGACCCTGATCATGCGGTCCAAGACCGGCTCCGTGCGGCGCATCAATTACCGGACACCGGTCGCGCAGGATTAAGCGCGCGCCCAGGGGCGGCGTTGCTTTGGTGTATTTTTGGAACAATGAAACGGGGTGAAGGTGAGTTTTCTCGGCGTTGAAACCTCCCTGACCGGGCGGCGCTGGGTCGGGCCCGGTGTCGAGGCGGAGCGGTCGGCCGAGCTGCTGGTGCAGCGCACGGGCCTGCCGCAGGCCGTCTGCCAGGTGCTGGCGCGGCGCGGGGTCGCGCCGGAGGAGGCAACGGGTTTTCTCGCCCCTGCCCTGCGCGACCTGCTGCCCGATCCGCGCAGCCTGAAGGATATGGAAAAGGCTGCGGCGCGATTCCTGGTGGCATTGGGGCGGCGCGAGCGAATCGCGGTCTTTGCCGATTACGATGTGGATGGCGGCAGTTCCGCCGCCCTGCTGCTGATCTGGCTGCGCCAGATGGGCCATGGTGCCACGCTTTACGTGCCGGACCGGATCGACGAGGGCTATGGGCCCAATGACGAGGCCATGGCGGCGCTGGCGGCGGAGCATGACCTGATCATCTGTGTCGATTGCGGCACGCTTTCCCATGGGCCGGTGGCGGCGGCAGCGGGGGCGGATGTGGTGATCCTGGATCACCACCTGGGCGGCGAGACCCTGCCCGAGGCGCTGGCCGTGGTGAACCCCAACCGGCAGGACGAGGATGGCAGCCTGGCGCATCTCTGCGCGGCGGCGGTGGTGTTCCTGATGCTGGTCGAGGCAGGCCGGCGGCTGCGCTCGGCGGGGCGGACGGGCCCCGATCTGATGGCGATGCTGGACCTTGTGGCGCTGGCCACGGTTGCGGATGTGGCGCCGCTGACCGGTGTGAACCGGGCCTTTGTCCGGCAGGGTCTCAAGGTCATGGCGCGGCGCGACCGCCCCGGGCTTGCAGCCCTTGCGGATGTGGCGCGGATGGATACCGCACCGACGGCCTATCATCTGGGCTTTCTGCTGGGGCCGCGGATCAATGCCGGCGGGCGCATCGGCCAGGCCGACCTGGGCGCGCGCCTGCTGGCCTCTGACGACCCGCATGAGGTGGCGGCCCTGGCCGGGCGGCTGGATACGCTGAACACCGAGCGGCGCGATGTGGAGGCTGGCGTGCGCGCCGCCGCACTCGCACAGGCAGAGGCGCGCGGTTTCGATGCGCCGCTGGTCTGGGCCTCCGGCCCCGGCTGGCACCCCGGCGTGGTCGGCATCGTGGCCTCCCGGCTCAAGGAGGCCTCCAACCGCCCCTCCATCGTCATCGGTTTCGAGGATGGCATCGGCAAGGGATCGGGCCGCTCGGTCACCGGCATCGACCTGGGCGCCCCGATCCAGCGGCTGGCCGCAGAGGGGCTGCTGATCAAGGGCGGCGGGCACAAGATGGCCGCAGGGCTCACCGTGGCCGAGGACAAGCTGGAAGCCGCGATGGCACGGCTGGGCGAGCTGCTGGCCAGACAGGGCGCGCATCTGGCGGGCCCCTCGGACCTGAATGTGACCGGGCTGCTGATGCCCGGTGCCGCCACTGTCGAGCTGTCAGAACAGGTCGAGGAGGCAGGCCCCTTTGGTGCCGCCGCCCCTGCCCCGCGCTATGTCTTTGCGGAGATGAAAATTCACTTTGCCAAGCGGGTCGGGGAAAGCCACCTCAAGATCAGCTTCGGAGACGGAATCGGCCCCAAGATGGATGCCATCTGTTTCGGGGCCTATGACACCCCGCTGGGGGCCGCGCTGGAGGCCCATGGCGGTGCCCGGTTCCATCTGGCGGGGCGGCTGGATATCAACAGCTGGCGCGGCAGACAAAGCGTTCAGTTGCGGCTGGAAGACGCGGCGCGGGCCTGATTGAAGTTTATCGCGCTCCTGAGGAAATTTCTGCTTGCGCGCCCTGTCTGAAAACCCTAATGAACCGCTCACGACCCGTGGCCCGTTCGTCTATCGGTTAGGACGCCAGGTTTTCAACCTGGAAAGAGGGGTTCGATTCCCCTACGGGCTGCCACTTTTCCCCATCAGCTGATCACCCCCCGATCCGGTCTTTCCGGTTGGGGATGGGCCTTGCGCCGTCTCACCCGCCAGCCCTTTCACGCGCGGCCCGCGCGCCGGGGTGGCGGTGCCACGGCCCGGTCAGATCCCGATTGTGGCAGAAGGCCCCCCGGCTGGCAGACAATCAGCACGCCTGCGCAGGATTGTTCGGGCCGGAATGGGTGGATTTGCAGCGAAACACCCCTGAGTTCCCGCCGGGCGGGAAATATCGCCATGTTTCGGCATTGAAACAAACTGTTTCCGATAATTGAGGCCAAAACTGGCCGAAATCTGTTAATAAATGTGCCGAGCCACGGTGCGCTTCCCACCCGGCCCTGGAATCATGCTGCGTCTGCGAAAAAAGTGATCGGGCACCCCCTGTCACGCTGCACAATTTGAGCGTATGCAGCTCCGGCGTCTGCTGCCAGTGTTCCTTGGTTTTGGCGGGGCGAGTGACCAGTAAAGACTTTGGGCGGCATCAGCCGCGCTGAGACATTGTAATATGCGGCCCTGGGGGGTTGTGATGAAGAAATTCCAAATGGATCGGCCAGGTTACGGCCTGTTCGATCTTGGTGAACAGCGGTCTGCGGCAGAGGGTCTCATGGGCCGCGCAGACCTTTTGACTGCAGAGGCAGCCTCCCTTTGGGATGCGGCGATTGCCCGCAAACATGCGCCGGCAAAACCCTATCGGAACGGTCTGAAACGGGTCATGGATCTGGCCCTGATCGTGCTGACCATGCCGTTCTGGCTGCCGGTGATTGCGGGGTGCGCGCTGGCGCTGTGGATCGAGGGCGGGCAGCCGTTTTATCGGCAACAGCGCCTGGGCCGCGACGGCAGCCAGTTTTCGATTCTCAAGCTGCGCACCATGGTGCGTGATGCCGACAGGGTGTTGCAGGACCTGCTGGCAACCGACCCGGAGATCAAGGCGGAGTGGGACGCGTTGCAAAAGCTGCGCAACGATCCCCGGATCACCCCGGTCGGCCGCTTTCTGCGCGCGACATCGCTGGATGAATTGCCCCAGCTTATCAACGTGTTGAAAGGCGAGATGTCACTGGTCGGTCCGCGTCCGATGATGCCGGACCAGCTTGTCCTTTACGGCAACCCGCAGGCCTATTTCGCGGTGCGCCCCGGTCTGACCGGCCTGTGGCAGGTCAGCGCCCGGAACAACAACAAGTTCACCTACCGCCATGGGGTCGACGAGGCCTATGAAAACGCCCTGACCTTCCGGCTGGATCTGACCATCCTGTTCAAGACGGTGGGTGTGGTCCTGCGCCAGACGGGGTATTGACCCTTGCCTTGCTTTTGCACCGATAAACACTGTGGTATCATCCCTCCCCATGTCAGACACCCCGAAGGAGCCCGGTATGAAGGATAATCTTCTCAGGGCCGCCGCCACAGCACAGAGCACGGACAGTGAATCCTGGACCCGGACCAGCGGCCTGCGGCACAGCATCAGGCCGCGCCACCGCTTGCCGGATGATCTGATGGCGTCGGATGATATGATGGCGTCGGATGATATGGCAGAAGTGATGCGCGCCAAGGCACCGGCGCAATCCGCGCCGAAGGTGGCAGAAACAATTGCCGAGCCCACAATCCAGGCCCCCGCCCTTTCCGCAGCTGCCCTTTCTGCCCCGGCGCTGTCTGCCCCGGCCCTGTCCGTCCCTGCCGAAACCGCCATGCGCCATGCGCCGGGTGCCGGGCTGGCAGAGCGGAATGTGCCGCAGTGGGAAGACCTTGACCTGGTGACACCGGGCAACCGGCCCAACCGCGCAACGGCAATCCCGGTGGTGGATGCGGCGCGCGACAGCCTGGCCGTGCAGGCCTTTGACCTGCTGCGCACCCGTCTGCGCAAGACCACCGGCGAAAACGGCTGGGTCAATATTGCGATCACCGCGCCGACCCGGGGATGTGGCACCACCTTCACCGCGCTCAACCTTGCGCTGAGCCTGTCGCGCATTGCCGGGTCCCGCACCGTGCTGATGGATCTGAACCTGCGCGAACCGGCCCTGGACCGCGCGCTGGACCTGACGGCACCGGGCGAGATCCGGGATTTTCTGAGCGGTGACGCGCGGATCGAGGATCATGTCCAGCGGGTCAGCGACACGCTGGCGCTGGGGCTGAACGCCCGGCCGGACATGGATGCGGCGGAAACCCTGCAGCACCCTGCGCTGTCACGGACCCTGGACCAGATGCGCGCGGCGCTGCGCCCCGATCTGGTGATCTATGACATGCCGCCCATGCTGGGCCATGACGATGTCTCGGCCTTCCTGCCGCAGCTTGATGGCATCCTGCTGGTGTCTGACGGGTCGCAGACCATGGGCAGGCAGCTGGTCGAATGCGAACAGATGCTGGACGGCCAGGTCCCCCTGCTGGGGGTGGTCCTGAACAGGGCGCGCAGCGACAGCCTGCCGCACTATAAATAAAGCGTTTCGGGAAATCGTCGAGTCAGGTAGATCGCAGATGTCCCGAGAGCGCGAAGCGCGGCAGGGTATGTGCGATTGAACATTTTCCCGAAACGCTACAGGTCGGAAAACCGGTGCGATCCGGCAAATTTGTGCCTCAACTTCGCCCGATTTCCATGGTGAAAGCCGACGAACCCCTTGATGGCCGTGGCTGTCCCGGGGGCATTTTGCATTGAGGTGACAGGTACATGGGGCCGATCTATTCCCTGGCAGACTTTCTGGACATGGTGCGCCGCCGCATCGGGGTCATCTCGTTTGTCTTCATCGCCGGGTGTTTCGCCTCGCTCTACTGGGCCCTGTCGCAGCCGCATATCTATGAATCCGCCGAAGTCATCCAGATCGAACAGCCCAAGATCGCCGACTCGCTGGCCCCCTCCACGGTCGAAGGATCCTCGGCGCGGCGGCTGCAGCTGATCCAGCAGCAGTTGATGGCGCGCAGCAGCCTGACGGAAATCATCGAGGAATTTGACCTGTTCAGGAACCTGGCGGGCCTGCGCATGTCCGAAAAGGTCGATCTGCTGCGCCGCTCTGTCACGATCAACGGGGTTGCCGCCACGCGCGAGGGTTTTGCCGATGACGGCACCATCGCGGTTCTGACCATCACCGCACGGCTGGACAATGCCGAACAGGCCCAGGCCGTCGCCCATGAGTTTGCCAACCGCACCCGCGACCTGACCGCCGCCCAGCGGCGCGAACAGACCCGCGAGACGCTGGAATTCTTTTCTGCGCAGGAAGACCAGCTGATCGCGGAAATCGCCCGGCTGGACGACGAAATGGCCGCCTACCGCAGCGCCCATGACATCTCCATCGAGGGGACGCTTGAATTCGTCCGCTCCGAAATCGCCAGCCTGAACGACGCCTTGCTGGAACTGGACCGCGAGATCATCGCGACCCAGCTTGCCCGCAGCCGGATCGACCGCAACGCCCGCGCCGCCACCGTGGCCAAGGAAGAGGCCGAACTTGACGGGGAACTGGCCAGTCTGGGCACCCAGCGCGACCTTTTGCAGGGCCGCCGCGCGGAGCTGGCGGCCAGCATCGAAACCTCCCCCGAGGTCGAAAGCACATTGACCAAGTTTCAGCGCCGCATGGAGCAGTTGCAGGGCCAGCTTGACGTGATTGCGACCCGCCGGAATGAGGCGGAAGTGGGCTATTCACTGGAAACCGCCGCGCGGGGCGAGCGGCTGATCACCCTGGAAGAGGCCCGTGTGCCGGATTTCCCGGTCAGCATGAGCCGCAAGAAACGCGCGGTGATGGGGGCCGGTGCGGCACTGATTGCAGGGCTTGCGCTTGCATTCCTGCTGGAGCTGCGCCGCCCCGTCATCCGCACCGCCCGCCAGATGGAGCGGGAAACCGGCCTTGTCCCGGTTGTGTCGATACCGCAGGTCGGCCGGGTGAAGCGCAGCAAGGGTCTTGCCAAACTCTGGCAGGAACGCAGCGAAGCCGGTCAGAAGGGGCGCAATGCCCGTCTGGCCAGGCAGACGGATGCCCGGCGCAGCTGAGCGGCGGTTCTGTCGAACGTCGCGCAAGCCGGCTCCTGGTGGCGCATTTGCTGAATCATGTCGCTGGGCCGTGGCGGTCATTCCTGACCCCGCTGCCAGGCGTTTCTGTTCCAGACCGGACTTCAGGCGTGGTATGGGTCAAGGTCTGGGGAGCGGGACTTTTCTGCCGTCGATCACTGGCACCCGGGCCCGGAACAAGCCGCAGGCGCCGGGCCATCGCCTGCCCGCCGGTCGGGTAGGCGATTTGGTGAGGCTGGGTGTTCCACTGATGGGATTCATCATGGTTGAGAAATAAAGTGCCATCTACACAAGTCGGCATCGCCCACCCCGGGCAGGCGCTGGCCCGGCTCGCAGCACCCGGCAGTCCGGGCTCCCTCCCCCCGTTCGCTGCAATTTTCACCAATGACCGCGGGGGTGGACGCGAAACGCTTCGGCGCATCAAGCCGCAACGGACGACATGTCATGCAAGACATGTCAAAAATGACAGGTCTTGCATGACATGTCTGCAGGTGCGGGAAGTGGGCGGCACATGTCGGCAGCCAAAGTGCAGAGCGCTAAGTGCAGAGCGTTAACTGCGGAGCGCGAAGTATGAAGAGCGAAGTGCAAAGCGCGAAGCCTGGCGTTTCGTCTTTGACCCGAACCACCTGAAGTCACCTGAAATCAAGGATTTCAATGCGTCAAAGCCCGCACCAAACAACCGCTGCCGGGTCAGACCGAGGCGCCAAGGGCGCGCAAGGTGTCAAGATGAAGCCAGAGCGCAAGAGCAGCGGCCACCACGCCCGCCACGAAGAAAGTCAGATCATGCCGCGCATCCCAGACGGCATGGACCCGCGCCAGCCAGATCAGCACCAGATGCGACAGTGCCATGGCCAGCCCCATGCCCAGGATCGCCCCAACCAGCCCCGCATGGATCGCACCGACCAGCAGCATCGACACCTGCAGGCTGGACCGCGCCGCCGAATAGATGAAAAAGCGCCGCGAATCCCCCGCCGCAAGGGCGGCCTGGTCATAGGTCATGCCGATCACCTGCGGAATCAGCGCCAGGGCCAGCAGCACCACAACCCCGCCGGAACTGGCGTAGCGGCTGTCATAGAGGTGATCCACCAGCCAGGGCCCGATCAGCGCCATCACCACCAGCATGCCGCCAATGCCAAGGGTCAGCCCATAGCGGATCCGGGCCAGCCGGTGCGGCTCTGCCCCCTCGCGGTAGATCGGGATCATGACCCGGCCCGTCACGCTCAGCCCCAGCAGCAGCGGGAAACTGGCCAGGAAATAGCCGATGTTGTAGATGCCCAGCGTCTCCAGCGTCAGGAACTTGCCCAGGATCGCCTTGTCGCCCTGGCTGGCAAAGAACCAGAACAAGGTGGAGAGGAAGATCCACTTGCCGAAATGGATCAGCTCGGTCGCGGCGGTCCTTTCCCAGCGGAAGCGGTTGCGCTGGCCCGGCAGGCCATAATGGGTCAGCAGCAGCTTGGCCCCCGCCCCCACGACACCACCGATGACCAGGGCGGAAACCGATTGCAACAGCACCGCAAGGCCGATCATCACCGCGATGCCGATCACCTGCGAGCTCAGGTCCAGCACCGTCAGCCGCCCCATCAGCAGGTGGCGCTGCGCGGTTTCGATCCGGGTCGGGTTGAACCCGCCCAGGATCAGCGCCAGACCGGCAATGGGCAGATAGCGGGCCAGGTCGGGCTGGTCGTAGAACAGGGACACCGGGTAGGCCAGCACACAGGCCGCACCCCAGAGCCCGATGCCGCGCAAGACCTGTATGGTCCAGGCGGTATTGAGGAAATCCGGGTCATCGCCCCGCTTGCTCTGCGAAATCGAGGGCGAGATGCCCACATCGGAAAACAATGTCAGGCCCACGGTGATCACGCTGATCAGCGCCATCAGGCCAAAGGCTTCGGGGAACAGCAGCCGTGTCAGGATCAGGTTCGATGCCAGCCGGATCGCCTGCGAAGCGCCATAGCCCAACAGGATCCACGAGGCCGAGCGCAATGCGCGCGCCATCAGCCGGTTGTCCTTCAGCACTTCAAAAACCCGTGCAAACACGCGAAAAAAGCCTCACTTCTGCCTCAGGCGCTGAATAGAGCGTCCTTGCGTCCTGCGCCAGCGCCATGACACGCCAATGGGGCAAAGTTGTGAAGAACAAGGAAGAGCCGTGAAGATCGCCTATATTCTGAATACCTATCCGCAACCATCGCAGAGTTTCATCCGCCGCGAGATCCGCGCGCTGGAGCGTCAGGGCCACAAGGTCACCCGGATCGCGATGCGGCGCTATGACGGCAGGCTGGTGGACCCGCAGGACGTCGCCGAGGCGGAACAGACCGACTATCTGCTTGCCAAGGGGCCGATGACATTGCTGCGGGGCAGCCTGCGCGCCCTGGGCCGCAACCCCGGCGGGTTCCTGGCCGCCCTGCGGATGGCGCTGAAACTGGGCCGTCGCGCCGAAGCGGGCCTGTTGCGCCATATGATCTACCTTGCCGAAGCGGCCCATGTGGCGGCGCAATGCCACGCTGCCGGGGTTACACATGCCCATGCCCATTTCGGCACCAATGCCCCCGCCGTGGCGATGCTGGCGCAGATGCTGGGCGGGCCGAAGTTTTCCTTTACCGTGCATGGCCCGGAAGAATTCGATGCGCCCCGCGCCCTGTCACTGGGGGCCAAGATGAAGGCCGCCGATTTCACCGTCGCGATCAGCCAGTTTGGCCGCTCGCAGCTGATGCGCTGGGCCGATCATGCGGATTGGGACCGCATCCATGTGGTGCATTGCGGGGTGGAGCCCGAGCGCTTCAGGGATCCTGCCCCGCTACCCGAGGGGCCGCGCCGGGTTGTGGCGATTGGCCGGCTGGTCGAGCAGAAGGGCCAGATGATCCTGATCTACGCGATGGCACAGGTCAAATCCGACCTGCATCTGACCCTGATCGGCGACGGCGAGATGCGCGACCAGATCGAGGCGCTGATCGACCGGCTTGACCTGCGGGGCCGTATCACGCTGACCGGCTGGGTCGATGAGACACGGGTGAACGCGGAACTGGCGGCAGCCCATGCGATGGTCATGCCCAGCTTTGCCGAGGGCCTTCCCATGGTGGTGATGGAGGCGATGGCCGCCGCCCGCCCGGTCATCGCGACCTATGTCGCGGGCACGCCGGAACTGGTCCGCCCGGGGGAGACCGGCTGGCTGGTGCCTGCGGGCGATGTCTCTGCCCTGGCGCAGGCGATGGATGAACTTGCCACCCTGCCACAGGCCAGATTGGCCGAGATGGCCGCGGCCGGGCGGACACGGGCGCTGGCGCGCCATGACATCGACACGGCAGCGCAGAAACTGGCGGCACTGATGGGATCCGCTGAGGCGTAGGCTCTGGACCCATTAATTCTACATGCTCAGCGGCGATTTCACGAAATTTCAATGGTTTGGGGCGTGCAGCCAATAGTGGTTCTATTTGCAAGCGACCCAAGACATTGAAATGAAGTGAAATCGCCGCCCTTCGGGTTTGACGGATTTTCCCGAAGCCTGCGGCGCATCTGCTTAAAATAGAACCACTATTCTTGCGCAAATGCTTCTTGTCTGCGAAAAAATCTGTCAAACTGAGTATATAGAATTAATGGGTCCAGAGCCTAAGGCGCCGAGGGCCGTCAACGCCCCGGTCAGCGCCCCCGCGCCCAGCGGTTCTTGCTGCGCAGGATCGGCAGGTGGATGGCGATGCGCACGGCGCAAAAGGCGGCAAAACCCAGCGGGTCGGCCAGGGCGCGGCGCCACAGCGGCACGGCGCCTGCGCCGGGATCATCATTTGCGATCAGCGCCGGAAAACGGCTTTCGATCTCGGCCACGCCCACATCCTGCCTGCGCCGGACCTGCACCAGCCGCGCAAAGCCTTCGACCATGGGCCAGTCATAGGTCGCGGGCACGGCGACGCGTTCGTCGGGGGTGAAATTCAGCCGCGCATAGGTGTCATCCGAGATGATGTCCGGCCAGTGCCCCCAACGCGCCCTGCCCGCCCGGTTCATGGCAAAGACGCCAAAGCCCGGCACACCGCGTGTCATGAAGGGCGTTGTCAGCCAGAACCTTGTGTAGGGCCCGGTGACCCCGCCGCCGCGCACCGTCACATGTGGCCGCCCGCTGGCGTAGCGCGGCGCATCCACGTCCAGCACGTCGGCCAGCTGCGCAATCAGCGGCGGTGACACGATCACATCCGCATCGAGATAGATCAGCACCCTGCCTGCCGCCGCAGCCTCGCCCGCGTTCAGCGCGCCCAGCTTGTTGCCCTCGGCCCGTTCCAGCACCTGCAGATGCCAGCCCTTCAACCCGGCCTGTTCGGCAAAGCCGCGGGCAATCTCCGCGGTGTCATCGGTGCAGCCATTGGCGATCACGATCACCTCCACGCCGCCCGCAACCTCCTCCGAAGCCAGCAAGGCCCCCAGGCAGGCGGCCAGATAGGCGGCCTCGTCATGGGCCGGGATCAGGATGCTGGTGCGGGTCACTGGAAGGCCACCAGCGCATCCCAGCGCGGATTGTCGTCATCCAGATGGCGCAGGGCGCCCCATGAGCCCCATTTTGTCGGGGCATAGACATCGGAATAGGCGTTGAACAACTGCCCGCCCAGGGCTTTCCACCCCTCCAGCAAGGTGGTGTAGAGCGCGCCCATCTGCGGCGCGTAGTTCAGCGCCTGAAAGAAGGCCGTCAGTTCCGCGTCATCGACCATCGCGCCGATGCCCACCACATGGCTGCCACCCTCGTACATGATCAGGTCCAGCCCATGCGCCTGGGCCACCTGCGCGTGATAGGGCCAGACGCGGGTGATCAGATCACCGACCGTATCGGCTGCATCGCCGCTGACCGCCCCGTCGCGCAATTCGCGCCCTGCCAGTTCAAAGGCGAAATCAAAACGGTGCCCGGTGATGTAATCCTCTGCCGCCTCACCGGTCAGACCTTCTGCGTTGGCCGCAGCCGCTGCCCGTGTCCGGCTTTCCTCCAGCCAGTTGCGCAGCATCGGCGCGCGTTCCGCCGTGCCAAGCCCGCCCGCGAAATAGCCCGACACCGCATAGGCGTCAAAAGCCTCTGCCGGGGCTGGGACCCCTTCTGCCACCGCCAGCGGGGCGGTCAGCGCCTCGGACTCCAGCCCCAGCCAGCCGGTCTGGCTGGAGATCACATTGACCAGCCGCGCGCGGTCTTCCCCGGCAAAGACCCCGGACCAGATCCGCGCCACCTCTGCCGCGCGCAGCCCGTAGAATTGCATCCACTTGTCCTGCGCGTTCCAGCGCGCGCGGGCCTGCACATCGGCCCAGCGGGCCTGTTCGAACTGCCAGTTCCAGACCTCGTTGGAGAACTCCACATAGACCTTCAGCGAGGGATCGAGCCTGTCTTTCACCAGTTCCGCGAACTGGCGCAGGAAATCATCATCCGCCAGATGCGGCATGTTCACCCAGATGTCGGTCTCAAGCTCATTGGCAAGCTGCACCATCACCTCGACCGGGACACCACCCGCCCAGGTCACATCGCCGGGCAAGGGGCGGTCCGCCCATATGGCCAGCGCGGAATCATTGGTCTCCATCCAGTCCATCATGCGCAACGCGCTGAACTGACCGATCCGCGCCGTCCAGGCCGGGTTGAACAGCGTCCCGGCGGCGTGGCGTTTCAGGTTCTCGACCTTGACGACGGAAATGTCATGCGGCGGATCGGAGGTGTTGATCCGCTGGATCCGGATGTCCACGCTGCCGGGACCGGGGGTGTAGTCAAAGGTCACTTCGCCCTTGCCATAGCGCACGTTTTCCGCGCGTCCCGTTACCTCGATCACGCCCTTGCCGTCGAAGGCCAGACGATACCGCCCCTTGAGCGATGCGGCCGCTGGCGGCATGTCGGTCAGGATCAGAGTGCCGATCGAGCTGAGGCTGCGGGGCAGCCGGATCGGCCAGCCGTTTTCATCCAGATGCCCGCCCGCCAGCAGCTCGGCGTATTCCATGCCCCCGAAGCGGCCGGGTTCATGGCCCAGCCAGGGCCGCGCCGTCTTCATCAGGTCTATGAACGGGACCTGGGTGCTCCAGTCGGTGACTGCGGCAAGGCCGATGGCCACCCGGTTGGTGCCTTCGACCGCCCCCTGCGCTGCCGCGACCAGATCGGCGGCGGGTGCCTCTGGCAGAACCGGCGGGCCGGTGGGGGCCGCAGGGGCGGTGCTGGCCCGCGCCTGCCCGTTGGCGGGGGGCACCGGTGCCACCACCCCGCCGCCATAGGCCTGCACGGCCTCAAAGGCGACGCGCTGCAGCTGGCGGGCCAGGTCCGCGTCGGGCGTATCGAAGGGCTGCCCCCAGCGGTCGTTGAAATCCACCGGCAGGCCCAGCGGGTCCTGCCCGGTCAGCGTGGCATATTGCACCATGGCGACAAAGTAATGGCCCATGTCGTTCAGGTGGATGTCATCGGCAAAGAGCGCGGAAATATCCGCAAGCCCCGGTATCCGCTCCGCCGCGATCTCATCATGAAGACGCGCCATCGCCTGGCCTGCGGGGATCAGCCCGACCTGCGCACTGTCCGACCGGGTGGCGGCGGCGACCTGTGCCACGATCTCCTCCCAGAGCGGCAGATCCTGTTCCAGCCGCTCCCGCCAGGGCGTGCCGGCCCCTTCGTCGTGATCGACAGCCGCGCCTGTCCCGCTTTTCAGCGAATGCCAGGTTTCCTGCACGTAGATATGCACATCCGGATTGGCCGAGGCCGCAAGCCCGGCAAAGGCCTGGGCATAGACATAGGTATCTGACCATTTCACATGGTTTGCCAGGGGGATGGCCTCTGTCAGGATCAGGTGGGTGGTGCCGCCCTCCGGCAGGACAGAGCGCGCGTCGATCCCTTCGGCATTGGCGGATTCGTCCCAATTGTATTTCAGCGGTGCGCCGTTGATGATCTGGGCGCGCACAGTGCCCTGGCCCATGCCTGCGCGCAGGGCCTCCTGCAGCATGTCGGGGCCATCGGAGCCGAACAGGCTGTGGCCGACCATCACGACCGATGCGGCAACCCCGAGCAGGCTCATGCCGCCACCCCGGTTTCGGGATGGCGCGCAACGACCTGCCAGACAACCGCCTGCATCGCGGCGGCGGCATCCGGCGAGGGGGCCAGGGCCCGCGACCCGTCGGCGCGCGCCAGTTCATGCGGCAGGCCGCGCGGATCGCGGTGATAGAGAACCGCGTAATGGGTCAGCGCCACCAGATAGGCCCCCAGATCATTGAAATGAATGGTATCCGGCGTGCCATCGGCCCGTTTGGTAAAAAGGTCGAACAGGCTGGTGATGCCGCCGAGGCTGCCTGCGGCCTCAACCTCGCGCACAAAGGCCGCCATGACCTGACCGGCAGGTATCAGGTGGATCGGCGCATCGGTCGCGGCCAGCGCGGGGTATTTGACCCGGCCCTGCCAGAACTTGCGCAGATCCCGGTCGATGCGCAGCAGCCAGCCATTGCCATCGTCGGTGTGATGCCATGTCTCGTAAAGGTAGATCCGCGTCTGCGGGTTGGCGTCCCAGGCCAGCCCGGCCCAACGGGCGAGGTATGCCGCCGCATCGTGATAGCGGATCGCATCGCGGATCTCGACCATCTCGGTCAGCACCAGGGCGTCATAGCTGCCGCTGGCCAGCGCCTGTTTCGCGGGGCGAAACCGGTCATGGGCGTTTTCCTCGGCAAAGCCGTTGATGGGCACGTCATCCTCCCAATGGTCACGCAGGGAGGTGCCCCAGCCCAGCTGGGAATGGTAGCGATGACCGGTGCCTGCAAGCTGCGCCAGCATCGCGGGCATGTCGCGCCCCACAAGGCTGTGACCCAGATGATAGACATTGAGCGCCGCATCGGGCGGGTTGAGCGGCACCGCATAAAGCGCCGCCGCCTCTGCCGCGCCCTGACGCCGGTCGCGGGTCCACAGATGCTGCCCTGCAGCCGCCGCCAGCGCGAGGGCTCCCAGCCCCGCTAGGGCAGTACGGCGCGAGGCGGGTTTCATCGGGTCAGGCTCCTTCGCCGTCACGTTGCCCAATCGCAACCCCGGTGACAAGATGCCCGGCCACTTCGGCAAAGCGCCCCGGCAGGCTCTCGCCGATGGCAAAGGGGCCGATGGGCTGCAGGAAGGTCGCGTCGAAACGGCCCCCGGCGACATCGAATGTGACATCCAGAACTTCAAAGCCAAAGAGCTGACCCGTCAGCGGAAACTGCGCCTTGTAGGCGGCTTCCTTGGCGGCAAAGATCATCAGGCCAAGGCGTGGCAGCGCGATATCGGCGTGACGCGATATTTCTTTTTCAGAACAAATGATTGGAATGATATCTTCATCCAGTCTGTGAAGCTGTTCGGCATCGAGGCCCAGCGATCTGACGCTGTTCGACACAACCGCCAGGCAAAGCTGATCGGTATGGGTGATGCTGCCCGCCAGCCCCGGTGACCAGTCCGGCGCGCGGTTGGCCTGAACCGGAACCGCCCTTGCAGGTAAACCGGCATCCTGCATCGCGATCCGCGCGGCGGCGCGGCCCGCTGCGAACTCATTGCGGCGTGCGGGAATTGCCCCGGTCATGGCCTCCGCTTCCCCGGGCCAGACCGGGGGTTGCGGCAGGCCGGGATCGGTCAGGCCAAGGCCCAGGGGCACATCGAACAGGCCGCGCACCGCCCGTTCAATTGCCGCGGCATCAGGCATCCATTTTGCGCCGCCCCGCCCGCATCGCCCGACGTTTCTGAACGATATCAGCGGTTTCGGCGGAAAGAACCGGCAGCGCCGGGCGCATTTCCGCGCCCTGCCGCGCCTCTGTATCCGCCTGTTTTACCGGGCGTCTGCGTCTTGTGCCACCGGTGGCCTTGTCCAGATGCCCGGCCAGCGCCCCAAGGGTCGGGAAACGGAAGATATCGGTGATCGACAGCGCCACGCCGCCCAGTGCCGCCTTGATGTCGCGGTGCGCCTGTACCGCCAGCAGGGAATGCCCGCCAAGGGAAAAGAAATTGTCCTCCGCCCGGATGTCCGCAACACCCAGGAGCCCGGTCCAGACCTCTGCGATGCGCTGGATCGTCTCTTCGCTGCCCTGCGGCGCGGCCTCCTCGACCAGAGCCGTCGGCGTTCCTGGCCGGGGCGCTGCGGCCCGGACCTTGGGCGCGGGCAAGGCCTTGCGGTCGATTTTCTTGTTGGGGGTCAAGGGCATGGCACTCAGTCCGACGATGGCACTGGGGACCATGATGGCAGGCAGATCCTGTGTCAACACGGCCTTGGCCTCGGCCTCCGTCACGGCGTTTTCCGGCGTGACATAGCCGACCAGCTGCGCACCGCCGGGGCCATCGCGCGCGATGACAACCGCCTGGGTGACGCCCGGCAGGCCCGCCAGCCGCGCTTCGATCTCGCCCAGTTCGATCCGGTGACCGCGTATCTTGACCTGCGCATCGGCGCGGCCTGCGAAATGCAGGCATCCGCCCGCGTCCCAGGAGACCACATCGCCGGTGCGGTAGAGCTTGCCGGCGCCAAAGGGATTGTCCACGAACCGCTCCGCCGTCATCTCTTTCCGGTGCCAGTAACCCAGGGTGACACCATCACCACCGATCCACAATTCACCTGCAACACCAACAGGTTGCGGCACCATCTTGTCATCCAGGATGAAGACCTGGGTATTGGCGATGGGGGTCCCGATGGGGGCCGTCACCTCCATCGCATCCGCCACCATCTGCGTGGTTGACCAGATCGTCGTTTCGGTGGGGCCATACATGTTCTGGATGCTGGCCTGGGTATGCGATTGCAGCGCGGCGACCAGCGTACCGGGCAAGGCCTCCCCCCCGATCATCAGCTGGGTGACCCCGGCCAGCGCCTGCTGCGCCTCTTCGTTGGTGACCAGCATCTGCGCCATCGAGGGGGTGCATTGCAGATGCGTCACCCCGTGGCGCTGGATCTGTGCGGCGATGGAGAAATCATCCGCCGCCAGTTCACTGCCCCGGTTGGCTTCGGCCAGGACCTGCGCCAGCGGTTTCAGCCCTTCCAGCACATCCCGGACGGGAATGCCGTAGTCGATCAGGCAGGCAACCTCGTCCACGCCGATGGATTTGAGCTGCTCGGTGCGGGCAAGCCCATCTGCCACGGTGCCGAACATGCCGCTGTCGTTGAAATAGCGCTGGAATGCGAATTCCAGGATCGCGTCCATTTCCTCGTCGGACAGACCTTCAAGGTTGACGTCAAAGGGGTTGGTCGCGCCTTCGGGCTTTTTGAAGGCGGGGAAGGCCCAGGCGTATTGCTTGATCAACCCGGCGGCGGAGCGCAGGTAATCCTTCATCGGTTCGCGCGCGACCTCTTCGGCCGCTTCGCGGGTTTCGGCAAGATAGGTGTGCAACATCACCGTGACCTTGAAATCCGCCGGGTCATGGCCCGCCTCGCGCAGGGCAGCGTGGTAGATTTTGATCTTGCCGGCGACTTCATCGACCGATTGGCCCAGCAGGTGGGTCAACACATTGGCGCCAATCTCGCCCGCTTCTTTCCAGGTCTGCGGGTTGCCGGCGGTGGTGACCCAGATCGGCAGCCTGGCCGAGACCGGGCGCGGCTGGGTGATGACGGCGTGGGGTGTGCCGTCTTTCTTTGGGAATTCAACCGCTTCCCCGGCCCAGAGCTTGCGCAGCTGGTCGATGGCCGCATACATCGCGGGCTTGTTTTCAGGCGGCGTGTTTTCGGGGCGCAGGACAAAATCGTCCGGTTGCCAGCCGCTGGCAATGGCCAGCCCGACGCGCCCGTTGGTCAGGTTGTCGATCACCGCCCATTCCTCGGCGATGCGGGCGGGATGGTGCAGCGGGGCGACGCAGGACCCGGCCCGGATGGCGAGGTTCGAGGTCACCGCAGCGACCGCGGCGCCGGTGACCGAGGGGTTCGGATAGGGGCCGCCAAAGGCGTGGAAATGCCGCTCCGGCGTCCAGACGGCATTGAAGCCATGGGCATCGGCAAATTTCGCGCCTTCCAGCAGCAGCTCGTATTTGGCGGGGCCGACGCCATCGTCATTGCCCCAGTAGAAGATGTTGAAATCAATCGCCTGCGCGGATCGGGCAAGCGGGCCGTTCGACACCAGCGTGCGGCTTTCGTCGCCGGTCAGCACCAGTTTCACGCCGCGCGAGATTGTCCAGAACAGCTCAAGCACCGAGATGTCGAAAGACAGCGAGGTGACTGCCAGCCAGACGGAATTGCTGTCATGGTCGATGCGGTCGTCCATCCCGGCAAAGAAGTTGGCGACATTGCCATGGCTGACCATCACCCCCTTGGGCGTGCCGGTGGAGCCGGAGGTATAGATCAGATAGGCCAGATCCTCCGGCGTGGCGCTTGCATCGGGGTTTTGGCCGGACATGGCCGCATGATCCGCATCGACCATCACGATTTTTGATTCGTTTTCAGGTAATTGCGCGGCGATCTTCGCCTGCGTCACGATCAGTGGTGCGGCGCTGTCGGTGATGTAATGGGCGATGCGGTCAGCCGGATATGCCGGGTCGAGCGGCACATAGGCGCCGCCCGATTTCAGGATCGCCAGCGCCCCGATCATGAGGTCTGGCCCCCGCGTGCAGTAAAGCCCGATGGGCATGCCCGGCCCGGCCCCCTCGGCCAGCAGCGCATGGGCCAGCCGGTTCGCCGCCGCATTGAGCGCGGCATAGGTAAAGGTCTGATCCTCGAACACCAGCGCGGTTGCATCGGGCGTGCGGACCACCTGCGCCTCGAATGCGGCATGCACGGTGGTGCGGTCATAGGCGCGGTCGGTGGCATTCCAGCCGGTGAGCATCTGTGCGACTTCAGCCTCCGGCAGCGCCCAGAGCGCCCCGCAGGTGGCGGCATCGGGCAGCACGGCAAAGGCGGTGTTCAGACGGTCGGCAATCAGGCGGGCCGCATCCTCGGGCACCCGCGCGGCATCGTAATGCAGCCTGCCGGACAGGCTGACCGTGAGGGCGGTTTGGGGGAGCAGCAGATCCTTGTCGGACAGGCCAAGGTCGGGCATCGCGCCGGGGTCGATTTGCGGGTCGCGCAAGCCAAGGTCGGCGGCACGGCCGCCGCTCGCGCGCGCCCGGTCCATGCCCTTGGCGATGAACCCGGCAGCGGTCGCAAGCGGCGTGTCATCCTCCGCCCTGACGGCGAGGGGCAGCCAGGGGGCCAGCAGCGCGCTTTCCTCCCCGGCCTCAACCGCCAGCGTCGCCGCTTCCTGACCGGAAGCGCGCAGCGCGACAAGGGCCGCGGCGCAGGCGATCTGATCGGCATTCAAGGCACCGGTGGTCAGAGGCAGGGAGGCCGGTTGCACCGGGCCGGAGGGTGCCGCCGCCAGCAGCAGGTTCAGCGGTTCGTTGCCCGCCAGAACCCCGCGCCAATGTGCCTCATCCGCGACCGGAACATCCGGCACGGACGGCATTGGCAGCACGTCCCCCGGCTTCAGCCATTGGGTCAGGTCCAGGGGCGTGCCGTCAAAATCGCAAAACTCGCTCAGGCGCAGGGTCTGTGTTGCCGTGCCAAGGGTGACGGCGTTGCGGGAGAGTTCCAGCACCGTGCCGGGGGCAGCGGTCTGGGCGGTGACCTCAAGCGCGCCAATCACCACAATGCCCTGTTCCAGCGCCAGTTTCGGCAGGCAGAGCGGGTTCCAGTATTCGCCAAAGTCCAGCCCCCGCACCAGCGCGGAGAGGTCGGCGGCAGGACGGGTCAGATCCAGAACTCCCTGCCCCTCGGGCCGCTGGTCGCGGGCGAAATAGCTGCGCTGGCTCAGGTCCTGCGGCCTGCGTTCAAGACGGTCCGCCTCAAGCTGGGACAGCACCGCGCCAAAACTTTCCATCCCGGCGGCGTAGCACTTGGAATTGAGGGTGAAGGCGGTTTCATCCGCGGCGATGTCGATCATCTTCTGCGCCAGCAGGTCGCCCTCGTCCACGCCGCCTTCGATCACATGCCAGGAGACGCCATGGGTCGTCTCACCGTTGATGACGGCCCATGCGGGGGTGTTCAGCCCGGCATAGGCGGGCAATGGTCCGTCATGAAAGTTGATCGCGCCCTTGGTTGGGATCGCCAGCACCGCGTCGGGGATCATCCGCAGATTGGCGATGCTGAGCAGCCAGTCGGCACTCGCTTCTGCCGCCAGCAGGTCGCGGGGGGCTGTGAGCGTGGCAATCCCCTGCCCTTCGGCCCAGCCGCGCACAGTGGCATCGCGTGTGACAACGGCGGTGACGGCATGCCCCCCGGCAAGGATCATGTCGCCACAGGCGATGGTCAGGCTCTCATCCCCGATCAGGATCGCGCTGAAACCGGCGGGCTGGAAGGTGGCGGTCATGTTCTGTCCTCCGAAACGGGGCGTCGGGCTGTGGCTCTGCCGGATTCGGTGCGCAGGCCAAGCCCGTGCCGCGCGAGATCGCGGGTGAAGAATGCGGGGTCCTGCGGCTTGCGGCCGGTCAGGGCGCAGCGCAGGGCGTGCAGGGCCGAACCGGTCAGCCGCGCGCCCCAGGCGGCAGCGGCATAGGCCCGGCCATGGGTCTTGATGAAATAATGGCGGCGCGAGGCAAACCAATAGGCTGGCATGCGCTGCCATTCCTTCATGCCGGTGGAGACGGAGCCGATGTGGACCACCCTGGCCTCCGGCACATACCAGCAGGACCAGCCCGCGCGCACGCCGCGCTTCATCAGATCGGTTTCCTCGAAATAAAGAAAGAAGGTCTCATCGAACCTGCCGATCTCTTCCAGTGTCGCGGCGCGGATCATCACGCTGGCGCCCGCGGCCCAGTCCACCCGGGTGGTCTTTTCCGGCAGCGGCGGGGCCACGATGGCATGGGCCAACAGGCGCGAGACGGGGCCGAAGCGCACCGCCCCTTCGAATTCCCCGGCGATGGAGGGGAAGCGGAAGGCGGTGGTATGGGGCAGATCATCCTCGCCCCGCACATGGCTGGCGGCGAAGCCGGCGCGCGGATGGCGGGCCATATGGTCCAGCAGGGTTGCGATGCAGCCCGGATCGGGGAAGGCATCGGAATTCAGCAGATAGAAGAAATCCGGTGCGCTGCCGTCCGACATCTGCTCGGCCAGGCCGATGTTGCAGCCCGCCCCGAAGCCGCCGTTGCGCCCCGACAGGATCAGGCGCACCCGCGCGCCCAGATCCCAGTCGGCCAGCGCCTGTTCGAAGATGCCCATCGACCCGTCGCCGGAGGCATTGTCGACGATCACCAGTTCCGCCGTTTCCGGCATGTCGGCCAATGCCGCCTTTGCCGCGCGCAGGGTCATCTGCGGGGTGCGGTAGTTCAGCAGCACGACAAGCAAGCGGGGATCAGACATCATTCCGCTGCCGTCGCCTGGACATCATCATGTTGCACCAGCGCCGCTGCGATGACCTCGCGCAACTCCTGCGCCAGAACCGTCACATTCGGGGCCAGCACCATGCTGACGTGATCGCCCGGCACCTCGATGATCTCCATATGGGGGGCGAATTTGCGCCAGTCGTTGTCCGCAAAGACATATTCGCGTTCGGCGCTGACCCAATTGCCCTTTGTCACCTGCCAGTGGAAATCCGGCGGCGGGCGGAACAGGGTCATCGGCCCGTCCCAGCCGGGTGTTTGATACTGACCGACCGCGCCGAGGAAAGCCGCCTGAATCTTGTGGTTGTTGAACTCCGCGCCGGGCGCATCCTGTCCGGGGCTGTGCAGGCCCTTGCGTTTCTCCATCTCCCAGGCCCAGCGGTTGCGCGCCCATTCGGCCAGATATCCCGGCCCCTTGGCGCGCAGTTCCGCCAGTTTGATCAGCGCCTTGTCCATCCGGTTGAGCGAGGGGCGCACCGGCAGCGGCGTGTCGAGCATCGCCAGCACGGCAACCTCGTCGCCTGCGGCGCGCAGCTGCTGTGCCATTTCATAGGCGGTGATCCCGCCACCGGAATAGCCCGCCAGAAGATAGGGGCCTTCGGGTTGCAGGCGTTTGATTTCGTTCAGATAATCCTCCGCCGCCTCGGGGATCGTCGCATGGGGCTGTGTCTCTCCGATCAGGCCGCGGGCCTGGACGCCGATCACCCGGCGTTCGGCGCTGAAGGGCAGCGCCATATGCCGCAGGTTCAGCACGTTGCCGAACATCCCCGCCACCACGAAAAGCGGTGCCGCCTGTTTGTGGCTGCTCTGGTTCAGGGGCACGAGGAACTCGAACTTCTCCGGTGCCACAACCCCGTCGCCCTGACCGCCAGACACCTCGCCGGCGCCGCCGGTTTCCGCCGCGATCAGGGCGGCGCATTTCGCGATGGTCGGGGCCTCGAACAGGACCGAGATCGGGAATTCCACCTTGAAGGTGCGTTTGACGCTGGCAAAGAGGCGCACGGCAATCAGCGAATGACCGCCAAGGTCAAAGAAACTGTCCTCGACCCCTACCGGGCTGACGCCCAGCAGGTTTTCCCACATCCCGGCCAGACGTTCCTCTATCCCGTTGCGGGGCGCGACATAGCTGCCGTCCAGATCCGGGCGTTCAAAGCTCTGACCGCTTTTCACCGGGGCCACGGCGGGCACATCGGCCTGTGCCATCAGCGCGGTCAGCGGCAACGAAGAGACCATGACCTGCGGGCGGTTCAGGGCAATCGCGCGGCGCATGGCCTCGGGCCCCTCGGCGGCGCGGATGCCTTGCGACACCAGATAGGCCAGCCGTTCCTCGGCAGCGGAGAGCGGCGTGTCGTCGCGGTCCTCGTCCTCAAAGCGGACTTCGGCGGCGGTCAGGGGCGTGGTGCCGAAGCCGCCCTCAAGGCGTTTCATCGCGAAATCGCGGACCTCGACCAGCACCTTGCCTGACGGGTCCGTCAGGGTGACGTCGAAACGGGCAAAACCGTCGCTGGCCTTGCCGGAGGCCAGCCGCACATGCGAGCGGATCTCTGCAGGCAGGCTGCCATGCACCCGGATCAGCCCATAGGAGACCGGCACCCAGAGATGGGTCGCGCCATAGCCCGGCACCAGCGATATGGCCCAGCCGGTTGCAAGGTCCATCAGCCCGGGATGCAGGAGATGCCCGGCTTTCAGGTCATCGCGCGCATCCTCCGGCAGGGCGAGTGTTGCCAGCCCCTCGCCCGCGCCGAGGGCGGTTTCGCGCAGGACGTGCCAGCGCGGCCCAAAGGACAGATGCGCCTCCTGCGGGGAGACAAGGCGTGTCTCGCCCGATTTTTGCACGGTGCCGCAGCGCGCGGAAATGGCTGCGAGGGCAAGGGCATGGGGCCGCGCCTCGGCCAGCGGGGCCAGATTGGCCTGGGCGTTCAATTGCCAGCCCTGCTTGCCGCCGAACAGGCAATCGCTGCGCATTTCGGCGCTGAACCCCCGGCCACGGCCCTGAAGCGTGATCCGCATCTGGCGGGCATCGCCCTCGGCCACCGGCATGGCGCGCAGGAAATAGAGGTCTTCGATGTCAAAGGTCCTGAGCCCCTGCGCCGCCGCCGCTTCGGCCAGCAGTTCGATGTAGCCGGTGCCGGGCAGGATCGCCTGCCCGTCCCTGGTGCGGTGCTGGTCGAGCAGCCAGTGGTCGGTGCCCAGCGGGGCGGTGAACACCGGATCGCCGCCTGCATCCGCACCGGCGGTCCTGATCAGCGCCGCCTCCACGGGGCGCGGTGGCAGCACGTCGCTGGCCGCACCCGGCAGCGCATTGGCCGCCATGCCGACATCCGACCAGATGCCCCAGTTCACCGCCACAACCCGGGTCTTGCCGCCCCGCCGCGCGGCGGCAAAGGCGTTGAGCCAGGCATTTGCGGCAACGTAATCGACCTGCCCCGCCGAGCGGGTCGCGGTCGAGGTCGAGGAGAACAGCACAAGCAGCTCCAGCGCGCCATCGGGCAGCAGCTGGTCCAGCACCCGCAGGCCCTGCACCTTGGGCGACAGGACCGCATCCATCTGCGCATCGCTCTTGCCCAGCATCGGGGCATCATCCAGCACACCGGCGGCATGGATCACACCGGTCAGCCCGCCGTGCCGCGCTGTCAGATCGTCGATCACGCGGCGCATCTGGGCAAGGTTGGCCACATCGCCGCCCGCCACCTCGACGCTGCCGCCTTTGGCTTTTGCGATTTCTTCCAGACGCATCACCGCCTGCATCCGCCGAGCGCTGCGGTCGGCGGTGCCGTTCCTGGCGATATGGGCCTGCCAGGCCGCGCGTTCGGGCATGGCCTCGCGTGCCAGCAGCACCACATTGGCCTTGTGCCGGGTCAGGATATCCGCCGCCAATGTCTGGCCGATCCCGCCGAAACCGCCGGTGATCAGATAGGTGCCGCCATCGCGGAATTGCGCCGTCTCCGCCGGGGTCAGCGGCAGGGGTTTATAGCCCATCTCGAACCGCTTTTCGCCCCGGAAGGCGCCGATGCGGTTGGCGGGCGTGGCCATCAGATCCTCGATCAGCCGGTTGGTGAGGTCAGGCTGCGCAACCGCCGGGACGGATCTGGCAAACCACCCTGCCCGTGCAATCACGGGCTGCACCGCTTCAAGGTCGATCTGTGTCGCGGTGACACCGGGCACTTCGCGGGTGATCACGCCAACCGGGCCGGACACCAGCGCCTTTTCGGGATGCGGCAGGGCTTCATCCGTCACCTGTGCGGCACCGGTGGTAAAGACGCTCAGATGCAGGGGCGCGTCGATGCCTGCCTCGGTGATGGCCTGGGCCAGCCAGGTCAGGCTCCAGAAGCCCTGTTCGATGTTGCGGTCAAAGGTGCTGGAGCCGGGGCGCGGGGCCACCTGATCGTCGGTCAGCCAGAAATGCGCGATCCGGTCGGGCATCCGCCCGCTGTCGCGCAGGGTAGCGATCAGCTGGTCATAGCCTGCCCGCCCTTGTTCGGCGGCAAGGGTATAGCTGTCTTCGCCGGTGCTGGCAAAGGCATCGCCCGCGCGCACGGTGACAACCCTGTGGCCGGCTTCGCGCAACTTTGTGCGCAGCGGGGCGGAAAGCCCGGCCTCATCCGCGAAGAACAGCCAGGTCAGCGGCGTTGCCGCCAGATCGTCCAGGACATCCACTGCCACATCGGCAAAGGCAGGCCGCCATGTGGGCACCGCCCCCCAATCGGCAATGTCATCGGCCCGTGTCAGCGCGGGCGCGGGTGCGGCGCTGACCGCCTTGCCCGGTTCGATGAAAAAGCGGGCGCGCTGGAACTGATAGGTCGGCAGCAACACCCGGTTGCGCCGCGCCTCGCCCCAGATCTGCGACCAGTCGGCAGCGACGCCGCAGGCCCAGAGCCGCGCGAAGATGGAGATGAAATAGACATCATCGGCCATGTCCTGTTCGGGGTGCCGCAGCGAAGACATCACCTGCCCCACGCCGACATCGGGATGCATCATCGCAAGCGAGGACAGCGCCTTGCCCGGGCCGACTTCCAGATAGACCCGTTTGCGCGCGGCGCTCAGCGTGCTGATGCAATCGGCGAAATTCACCGTATTGCGCAGCTGCGCGACCCAGTAATCGGGGTCGGTGGCCTGCTGCGCCGTGATCATCTCGCCCGTGCGGTTGGAGGCAAAGGGCATCTGCGGCGCCTGCAGGTTCAGCCCCGCAAGGAAGGCGCGGTAGCGTTCAAGGATACCCTCCAGCATCCGGCTGTGCGCGGCGATGTCGATGGCGATGCGCCGGTGGTCCAGCCCGGCATCGGTCAGCCGCTGCTGCATCGCATCCAGCGCCGCCTGCGGGCCTGAGACGGCAATAAGCTCTGCCGCGTTCACCGATGCGATGTCCAGGTCGTCACCCAGCAGCGGTTCGATCACCGCCAGCGGGGCCGAGATCGACAGCATGCCGCCTGCAGGCACCTCGTCGAACAGTTGCCCGCGCAGCAGGACCAGGTCGATCAGGTTCTCGAATGTCATCACCCCTGCCAGACAGGCCGCGACGTTTTCGCCCATGGAATGGCCCACCATGGCGGCGGGTTTCACGCCCCAGGACATCCAGAGCCGCGCCAGCGCATATTCGGTGATGGCGATCAGCGGCAATTGCACGGAAGGTTTTTTCAGCGTCTCGTCGGCGGCCTGCAGCTGAGCGGCGTCGGGCAGCCAGAGCGCGCGGATGTCATAATCCAGTTGCGGTTGCAGATGCGCCAGACCCCGGTCCATCCACTCGGCAAAGACCGGCTCCGTCTCGTAAAGGTCACGCGCCATGCCGGCATATTGGGCGCCGCCGCCGGGGAACATGAAGACCACTTCGGGGTTCTCGCCCAGCGCATCATGGGTAAAGACGCGGCGGGCATCGCCTGCCTCCAGCAGGTCGGCGGCCTGTGCCGCGGTTTCGGCCACCACCACCCGGCGCTTGTCAAAGGCGCGGCGGCCCTGTTTGAGCGTGAAGGCCACATCGGCCAGGGGCTGATCCGGATGGGCGCGCAGATGCGCGACAAGGGCGGCGGTATTGGCATCCAGTGCCGCCTTGGTATGCCCCGAAATCACCAGCGGCTGGAACGGCCAGTCGCTCGCGTCCGAGGCGGCGCGTTCCGGTGCTTCCTCGATGATTGCATGGGCATTGGTGCCGCCCACGCCCAGCGCGTTGATCGCGGCGCGGCGCGGTGTGTCGCTGGCCGCCCAGTCGGTAAGCCTGTCGTTGACGCGGAACGGGCTGCCCGCGAAGGGGATCGCGGGGTTCGGGGCCTCGTAGCCCAGGGAGGGCGGGATCTGCTTGTGATGCAGGGCCAGCGCCGCCTTGGCAAAGCCTGCGACCCCGGCGGCGGTATCCAGATGGCCGATGTTGGTCTTGACCGATCCGATGCGGCAGAAATCGGTGGCGTCGGTCTCGCTCCGGTAGGCTTCGGTCAGGGCCGCGACCTCGATCGGGTCACCCAGGTAGGTGCCGGTGCCGTGGCATTCGACCATGCCGATGCTTTGCGCCGCGACACCTGCGGCATCCAGCGCCGCCGTGATCGCCGCGGTCTGGCCATCGACCGAGGGTGCCAGGTATCCGGCCTTGGCCGCGCCATCGTTGTTCACCGCCGATCCCTTGATCACCGCCCAGATGTGATCGCCGTCCGCCACTGCATCGCTGAGCCTGCGCAGCGCCACGCAGCCCGCGCCGGAGCCAAAGACGGTGCCCTGCGCCCGGTGGTCGAAGGCATGGCAATGCCCATCCGGCGACAGGATTTCGTTTTCCTTGAAGAGATACCCCCGCCCCTGCGGCAGTTCGATGGTGACACCGCCCGCCAGCGCCATGTCCACCTCGCCCGCGCGCAGGGCGGCGCAGGCGTAGTGGATCGCGACCAGCGAGGTGGAACAGGCGGTTTGCAGGTTGATCGACGGCCCCTTGAGATCGAACACATGGCTGACGCGGGTGGACAGGAAATCCTTGTCGTTGCCGGTGTGGCGCAGCAGGAACATGCCCACATCGTCCACCAGATCGGGGTTGGAGCAGATGTTGAAATAGAAATAGCTGCCCATGCCGCAGCCCGCATAAACGCCGATGTCGCCGGGAATCGTTTCAGGCGGATGGCCCGCCTGTTCCATCGCTTCCCATGCCACTTCGAGGAACTTGCGGTGCTGGGGGTCGAGGATGGCCGCATCCTTGGGGGAAAAGCCGAAGAAATCGGGATCGAATGTCTCGAATCCGTCCAGGACGGCGGCGGCCGGCACGTAGTTCTTGCGGGCGATGGTTTCGGGGCTTTCGCCCGCCTCCAGCAGCTCCTGCTCGGACAGGCGGCGGATGCTTTCCACGCCATCGCGCAGGTTCGCCCAATAGGCGTCAACACTGGCGGCACCAGGGACATTCACGGACATGCCGACGATGGCGATGTCGTCACCGGTCAGGGTGCGGTTTTTAGACGTGCTCATTTTCAAACTTCCCATACCTGAAAGCGCGACAGATCTGGGCCCCATATTCGAGTTCTGAAATACCGGGCGTTTCAACAGGGCAATTACGGCATTTTTATGCCCCATTTCGTCGAACATTCATATTTTTAAGAGGTTTTGCAGCAAGTTCGACGGTTCTCAGGCCTTATTTAGCACAACAATCGACGGGCTGTCCGGGGAATTTTGCCACAGATGGAAACAGTGGCGCCATATTTGCCAGAATCGGTGGTTTTGCCGGTGACAGAAACGGGGGAGTTGGCAGATCGTGCGGTGCGCAGAAGGTCCGGTTGGTACCCCTGCCACAAAGGGCGGCGCCTGACCGCGGGTGGGCATCACAACGTCGGTCCGGGCCACTTTATCTCTATGCTTTGGCGTGGGGGTGATGAATGGAAATACAGCGAAGAAGCGCCCGCCCGTCACGCCAAAGGCGTGCCGATTAATACGGCGCACCTCCGGTGCGACGGGCGGTCGGGCGCTGCCCGGCGGCTCTTCGAGCCTTGACTCCGGGCATTGGTGGATAGCAGCAATCTCCGCACACCGGACATGAACCCCTTGCCAGAACCCACGCGCCAACAACCGTGGGTGTCCCGGATCAAAGCACCGTGCGCTTGCCCTCCGGGCGGTTCGGGGACATCGCCGTTTGTCCCAGCGCATGGCGGGGCGCTCCGACCCCTCGCGGCATCAGGCGTTCCGCATGCCCCAGCAGCGCGCCTGCAGTCAGCCAGGTCAGTGGCGTCAGCGTGGCGTTCAGCAGCATGTCCACCATGGTGATCCCCAGGATCAGGCACAATGGTGCCACCAGCGGCGACAGCGCCGCCTCCCCCTGCCGCCGCATGTAGAGCGCGAGCATCGCCAGCGGCAGGGCCAGCAGGCCGAATTCACAGATGTAGCCCAGCCATCCGAAGGTGCCGAAGATGATGATCCAGCGGCCATCGGGGATTGACAGGATCTGCCCGGTCTCGCCGTCGCGGATCAGGCTGCGGCCCCAGCCACCCCAGCCGAACAGGGGCTTTTCCGCTGCCCGCGCCAGCAATTGTTCCTCGTTGTTGAAACGGTATTCCAGCGATTGCGCGCGCGCGGGATTGATCGCCTCGGCCTGGGCGATGATCGCGTCCAGCGGGATCAGCTGGAAATTGCGCAACATCGGATAGACCACCGCAACCACGGCAAAGAGCAGCGCCAGCCGGATCTGCCAGCGCAGCGGTGCAAACAACACCAGCGGGGTCAGCGCCATGCCATAGGCCAGCGACGCAAGGCTTTTGCACAGGACCAGCAGCACCGCGAGATAGGCCACCACGCAGAAGCCCCGCAGCTTTCGTTCCGGTTCGGCCACCCGCGCCAGACCGGCGGCGGCAATCAGCCCGGTGCAGACAAACAGCGCCAGCCACAACCCATGTGGCAGGAAGACGATGGGTCTGAACCCGCCGTCGCGCATCATCTGTTCGAATGAATGCTGGAAGAAGCCGTAGATCCAGACGTTCATCTGCGGGCTGAGGCGGATTTCGATCAGCGAGGGCACGGAATAGATCAATGTCCCGACCATCAGCGCCGTCAGCAATTCGCGCAGCCCGCCCTCTGTCGCCAGAAACTGGCGTGCCAGCAGGAAGGGCACCAGGCTCAGCACTTGTGCGATCAGCACCGACCCGATGTCGCGCACCGATTGCCCCGGCAGTTGATCCACCACAAAGACGATCGGGTCGGTATTGCGCAGCACCTCGAAAATGATCGGATCGCTGTTGGTCAGCACCGTCGGGATGGCAGAGAGCACCAGCCCCGCCGCCAGCAGCTGCGCCAGCCGCGCATCGGGCCAGAAGGTCACCCGGTGTTTCACCCCGAACAACAGGATCAGCAGCACGCTCAGATTGGGGATCGAGGTCTTGTCCATTGCCGGGACCAGCGGCAGGTTGAACTCTGCCAGCGGTGGCAGAAACAGATATCCCCCCAGGATCGACCAGATCAGCGCCCGCTCCAGTTTCTGGGTGCGGAACAGGATCAGGCAGACCAGCGGCCAGATCAGCAGCATCAGATATGCAAGGCCGTTGGGCATGGGGTCCGGGCGTGTCCTGAGGTCGCGTGAGGGAACAGAGCAGGTAAATTATCATCTGGCCCGCGCCCTGTCATCTAGGTAGATTTGGCAAAACCCGTAGCATTGACCCAGAAGACTCCCGCAAGGCATTGTTAATGAATGAAAATATATCAGTGAATTCGGCGCGGCCCCAGGGCACCCCGTGCTGCGCTTGGGCAGGTGACGTGTGAAATTTGGCACGCCCCCGGCCGAAGTCGCGGTCAATGTGCCGACACGCGCGGGATTGTTTCGCGCTGTCAGGGAAAAATTCAGCGCCCGCGACGGATTCGCGCTGGCCACCCTGAACCTTGATCACCTGACCAAACTGCCCCGTGATCCGGCCTTTCTGGCGGCCTACCGCGCCCATGACATGGTGGTGGCCGATGGCCGCCCCATCGTCTGGCTGTCGAAACTGGCGCGACAGCCGGTTGAGCTCATGCCCGGCTCTGACATGATCCTGCCGCTTTGCACCCTCGCGGCGGAGACCGGGACCAAGATTTCGCTGATCGGCAGCAGCGACGCGGCGCTGCAAGGGGCGGCGCAGGCGTTGACGGGCCGCACGGCGGGACTGGAAGTGGTTCATATCCACGCCCCGGCCTATGGGTTCGATCCGCAAGGTGCTGCTGCCGAGGCGCTGCTGGGCGAACTTGCCGCCTCTGGCGCGGGTCTGTGTTTCATCGCGCTTGGCGCGCCGAAACAGGAGCTGTTTGCCGCATTGGGCCGCGAAAAGGCACCAGGGGTCGGCTTTGCCTCCATCGGGGCGGGGCTGGATTTCCTCTCAGGTCATCAGGTCCGCGCGCCGCGGATCATGAGGATGCTGGCCCTGGAATGGCTGTGGCGGGCGCTGCAGGCCCCGCGCCGGATGGTGCCGCGCTATGCGAAATGTTTCGCGATCCTGCCCGGCCTTGTGGTGCAGGCGCTGCGCCAGCGCTGAGGGCCGGGGTCATTTGTATTCGATGATCCGGCCCTTGCGGCGGCCCAGAAGATATTGCAGCGCGCCTTGCGCCTCGGGGAATTTGCCCAGCACGGTGAACACCGCCTGAACCACCCCGCCGCGCCGCGACAGGCGCAGCACCTGCAAGGGATAGACCAGCAGCAAGAGCAGCGCCCAGGGCGACACAAGAACCGCCAGCATCAGGACCGCCAGCGGCAGGCCCGCGCCCCAGATCAGCGCGCGCCGGGTCTCGGTCACCCAGTGACGCTCCGGCGGGGCGCCGTGCAGCGCCGCCCCTTCGGCAAAGGCATGTCCGGCCCGGCGGCTGCGTTTCCACCATTGGCCGAAACGGGTGATGTCGGCATCATGCCAGGTCATTTCCGCATCCAGCCGCCAGACCTGCCACCCGGCGGCGCGCAGGCGGACGCAAAGCTCAGGCTCCTCCCCCGCGATCAGACTGTCGCGGTAGCCGCCCACTGCGCGCAGGGCAGTTACACGCATCAGGGCATCGCCGCCGCAGGCTTTGGCCTGTCCCGGCACGGTGTCCCATTCCGCGTCGATCAGCGCGTTGTAGATGCTGGCCTCCGGATGACGTTCACGGCGGCGGCCACAGGCCACGGCGGCCTGCGGGTGGTCGGCCAGAAAGGCGCGGGCCGTCTCGATCCAGCCGTCGCGCAAGACGCAATCGCCGTCCAGCAGCTGCACCAGATCGGCATCGGCTGGCAGGGCCGCCAGCCCTGCGTTGCGCGCCCGCGCGGCGGTGAAGGGCTGCGTCATGTCGAGCGCGATCACCTGTGCGCCACGCGCCTGCGCCGCCGCGACGGAGCCATCTGTTGAGCCCGAATCCACATAGATCACCGGATCGGCCCGACCCGAAAGCGCATCGAGACAGGCCATCAGCCGTGCCCCTTCGTTGCGGCCGATGACAATCGCCGCGACCTTCACGGCGACAGGTCCGCCAGATGCTCGGCATAGTCCTGGGTTGTCACGGTAAAGCCCGGGCGGGCCAGCAGTTCCACCCGGTTCCAGCGCCGCGCATCCAGCGAAAACAGGCTCACATCGGGGCTGTCCGACAGCACTTTGGCCCGGGCCGCGTCCTCGCCATGGGCCAGATCGCCCGAGGCCAGCGACGCCGCATCGCGGGCCAGCGAATTGTTGGCAAACTTGTAATGCTGGATCACCGGCGTCACATCCGACACCGTCACCCCCATCGACAGATGCGGATGCGGCGCGGGCGTGACCCCCGGCCCGTTGAAGATCAGCGGATGTTTGGTCAGGCAGCAGTTCTCGCCAAACACCTTGCCCCGCACCCCGCCAAAGCAGAATTTGACCGCGTCGCTGGTAGTCTGGTTGTCGCGCAGCAGGTCGGAAAAGGCGATGTCGGGGCTGTGGTAGTCATGGCGGGTGACCTGGCTGATGTCGTAATAGACAAAATCGCGCAGCACACGGTCATAGGGCAGATCGGCCACCTGCGACAGCGGCGCCTTGGGGAACATCTCCAGCATCTGCGCCACCATCGCGGTATGGCCCCGCGCCTGCATATAGGTGGTCAGCGCGCGGATGCCGTGGGTCGTGGCCCCCTGGAAATCCAGGATCTCGTCCATATCGACATAGAGGCACCAGCGATTCTGCCCGTAGGTCCGGGCGGGATAGGCGCGCAGCAGGTCCTCGTAGCCGGCCAGCGGCAGGGTGCATTGGTCGATCACCGTATCGGGCTCTGCCGCGATCCGGGTCAGCGTATCGTCGGTCGAGCCGTTGTCGATGAAGACGAAATGCCGGATGCCGATGCTGCGGTAATGGTCGAGAAAGGCGTCAAGGTAATAGCTGCCGTTGCGCACCAGCACGATGGCAATCACCTCGTCCTTGCCGGTCTCCAGCACCTTTGGCCCGTGGATATGGCGCAGGGAGGCCGCGAACCGCGCCCGGCGGCGGCGTTCGGCGGCACGCTGCAGGACACGGCGCAGGATATGAAGCGGTGTTTTCATGCATGGGGTGATACGACAGGCCCGCGCTTGGGTCCATGACCCGCCTGCATCAGCCGTGGTTTTGGCGCATCTGTGGCGGCGAAAGACCTCAGGCGGGCTGTTGGCCCCCGGCGCCCTGAGCGGCGCTCTGCCCCGCAGGCTCACGTAGCGAAGGATCATATATGGTCTGGCGTGCGCGCCCGGCATGTTTGGACGCATAAAGAGCGACATCCGCGTCATCCATCAGCTTTTCCATTGCCGGGCTGATGCCGGATTGAATCCAGACGGTGCCGATGCTGGCGGAAATCCGGCAGAGGTGACCGTTGAAGGCGATCGGTTCCTCCAGCCGGTCGATGATGCGCCGGCCCACGCGGCGCAGGATGTCAGCGTCGCGCACATCCACAAGCACGACGGTGAATTCATCCCCGCCGACCCGCGCGACCGTGTCCTTGTTGCGGGTTTCCTCGACCATGATCTGCGCGACGGTCTGCAGGACATGATCGCCCGCCGCATGGCCCAGGGTGTCATTGACGGATTTGAAATAATCCAGGTCGATCTGCATGACGGCAAAGGGCACCCGGCCCGCCACCATGCGCGTCAGCACATTGTTCAGCGCGCGCCGGTTGCCAAGGCCGGTCAGCGCATCGGTATCGGCCTCCTGCTCCGCCGCGATCTTGGCCCCCTGCAGGCGCAGGTTGAGACGGCGGGATTCGTCCATCGCCGCTGTCTTTGCCTCGATCAGGTAGAGCATTTCGATGGCCAGGTCCGTGGCGGCGAAATCGGCATTGCTGAGCGCATAGTCCCGCACCCCGTCCACAATGGATATGCCGAAGGACAGGTTCACGATCATCTCGCCCTCCCCCTCCGGCAAGGGGACCAGCACGGCCTTGAGCCTGGTCCGCGGTGCGGCGCGCATTTCAAGATGCAGTTTCGCGCCACCGGACCGCCGCAGGTCTGCCATGCTGGCAACGGCGCGTGGCCGGTTGACGGCAAAGACCTCCAGAAAGCGGGCGCCGACCATGGGCTTGTCCCCGGCCAGCTTGCGGGCGGTCGGCCCGGCATGGGTGATATGCCCCGTCGCGTTGATCACAAGATGCATGGGACACAAGACATCCAGCACCGATGCGCCGCCCTGCCCCGTCATCACGCCCGTGCCCCCAGTTCAAAGGCCCGCCCTTCGGCGAAATCCGGTTCGATCAGCGAGATCGAAAGGGTTTCAATCCCCTTCCCCGAGCCGGTCGGCTCAAGCAGCGCCAGCGCGCCGTACTCATCGGCCATGGCGCGCAGGACACCCATCATCAGATGGGCAAAGCCCGCCACGGGCGATCTGCAGATCAGGCTGTATCTGCCTTCACCCACGGCGCGCAATTCGATCTGCGGCAGGTCCAGGTCCGGCACCGCCAGCCGCGCCCGGTCCGGCAGGTCATCGAGCGAATGCAGAAAATCCTCAAAACTGACACCCCCGAAGCGCAAAAGCCGGCGCACCCCTTCAAACTTGGGGTTTGCCACCAGAAACGTCCCGAAATCCTCAAGCAGGTCACTGCGGCTGCGCCGGGTGACATCGACCAGCGCGTCCAGAACGGCATGGGTCAGGCTGTCCTCATAGGTCAGCATCGCCTCGAAATTGTTGAATGCCATTCCGGCATGCCGCACGACATCGTCCCACCTGTGCGCGCCGAAACTGTCGCAGATGTAGTTCTGGATGCTGCGGTTGATAAGACCGTGCATTGTTCCCTCATTCCCATAACGCCCCGCTGGCACCTTGGGCCAAAGGAATTAACAGGAGATCAACAGCTCCAATTGTCTGTAATTTTCCTGGCGTTCGAACACAGGGAACTGAGGCCTAGGTCGTGTTGACATTCATTGTCGCCCACCCGTTTCAGTCCAAAATTGCTCAGTTCCA
>NZ_QBFD01000029.1:126624-345522 GCF_003335585.1 Sulfitobacter sp. DFL-14
ATCTGTCGGTGCGCCGCCTTCGGCCTTCCGCCGCGCCACGAAATCCGCCAGTTCGTCGCGGATCGCGATATCCATCGGGGGCGGTTCGAAACTGGTGACGATATCCTTGAACATGTGATGCGCCCGCTCCGGGGTCCAGATCGCGCCCGCGGCCTCCCAGCCCTCGTAGTTCTTCCAGTCGGACAGGAAGGGCTGGTAAAACGCGGTGGTATAGCGGTCCTGGGTGTGCTGAATGCCAAAGAAATGGCCGGTATTGCCCACCGATTTGATCGCATCCAGCGCGATCTCATCCGGGCCGGTGGCGCAGATCTCGGGCTGCATGTAGCGCTGGATCTGCTGCAGCACCTCGCAATCCATGATGAACTTTTCGGGGCTGGCGATCAGCCCGCCCTCCAGCCATCCGGCGGCGTGATACACCATGTTGGTGCCCGATTGCACCGCGGCCCAAAGCGAATTGGAGGTTTCCCACATCGCCTGCCCGTCCGGCACATTGGCGGCACAGACGCCGGAGGACCGCAGCGGCAGGCCATAGAAGCGGGCAAGCTGCCCGGTCATCTGGGTCGCGCGCATGTATTCCGGCGTGCCAAAGGCGGGCGCGCCCGATTTCATGTCCACGTTGGATGTGAATGTGCCGATCGCGACAGGGCAGCCGGGGCGGATGATCTGCGCCAGCACCACGGCGCAAAGCGCCTCTGCCAGCGATTGCGCCACGGCGCCGGACATGGTGACAGGGGCCATGGCGCCCGCCAGGGTGAAGGGGGTCACCACCAGCCCCTGCCCGCGCCGCGCCAGCCGCATCCAGCCGTCCATCATCGGAAAATCGTGTTTCAAGGGCGAGGTCGAATTGATGTTGGTGTACATATGCGGGGTGGCGTCGAATTCATCATGGGTCAGACCACCCGCGATGCGCACCATTTCCATCACATCCTCGACCCGCTCGCGGCCCAGCGAATAGGCGTGCATGACCTTGTCGGTCAGCGTCAGCTTGTCATAAAGCACGTCAAGGTGCCGCACCGAGGCATGTACATCCACCGGTTCGACGGGATAGCCGCCCGCAAAGTGGATGCAGTTGAAATACTGCGTCAGCTTCAGCAGGTCGCGGCACATCTCGCGGGTGCCGGGGACCTTCTTGCCAATCGCCATATCCCAGTAGTTGGGCGGTGAGGACACATTGCCGAACAGCAGGTTCCTGCCGCCCACGGTGATCCGGCGGTCCGGGTTGCGCGGGGTCAGGGTGAATTCGGCGGGGGCCTTGCCCACCCACTCCATCACAAAGTCGCGCCCCATGCGGACATTCTCGCCATTGACGGTGCAGCCCGCCTTGCCCAGGATTTCCAGCGCCTCGGGGTTCAGAAACTCGATCCCGATTTCTTCCAGTATCCGCATTGCGCCATCGTGAATCGCCGCGATGCCTTCCTCGTCCAGCGGCTCGGTGGGGCGGTCGATGTTGACCGGCGGGTTCCAGGGCATCTGCTCGATGACCGCGCTGCCACGCCGGGTCTTGGCCCCCGCGCGCCCGCCGCTGCGCGTTTTGCGTCTGGGTTGGGTCTCTGTCATGGTTGCTCTCCTGAGATTGCTCTCAGAAAGCCCCAGCCCAGCGCCCACATCCGTTCCGTTCGCGACGAAGGATGTCGCTTCCGGGCCGCCGTTAGCCGGTTATCGGGTGGCGGGCGTCGAGCCAGGCGGGCAGATGGCCGATATCGGGCAATACGGCATCGGCCAGCGGCGCCAGCGTTTCCGCCGTGGCCATGCCGGTCAGGACCGCGACACAGATCATGCCTGCGGCGCGCCCGGCCACCAGATCATGGGTACTGTCGCCGATCATGGCGATCCGTTCGGCCGGCAGGCCGGTCGCCTCGGCAAAGGCCCGCATCTGGCCCGGCTCCGGCTTGCCGCCATGGCCGCTGTCGAAACCGGCGATGAAATCGAACTGGTCCTCGATCCCCGCCGCCGCCAGATGCGCCCGTGCAGGCACGATGGCATCATTGGTCGCCACACCCAGCGCCAGGCCGCGCCCGCGCAGGCCCGTCAGCAAGGGAATCAGCGGCACCGCCTCGCGCTGCGGCGCGCGGGCGGCTTCCTCATTCATCACGCCGATCAGCTGCGGGCCGGAAAGTTCGGGAAAAAGCGGCAGAAGCGCCGCCGTCACCTCTCCCGGTGTGCCCGCGATGACGATGCTGTCAGGCGCGAAGACGGCTGCATCATAGTCAAATCCGATCCTGGAGCCCGCCTGCAACGCGCGGTCGTGGTCGCCGCCGCACAACCGGGTCAGAAAGGCAGCGGCCCAAGCCTCCCATGTGGCGGCAAAGTCGAACAGGGTGCCATCCTTGTCAAAAAGCAACCCTTTGATTTCATTCATGTCCAATTCACCTGCTCCCCACCGGGCAAGGCCGCCCGTGCCATCATCGGCCTGTCGTAAGATGCTTTCACCGCGTCACAGAAAGCCACCACCCAGGCATCATCCATCATCAGGAAATCGAGCACACCGCCCAGGAAAGCGGGATCGGCCGCGCGGTCGCGCAGATCGGTCTCGGAGGTCCCGGTGCTGCCCAGGAACACCGGCAGAAGGTCATCATTGCCAACCAGCCAGGCCAGCGCCTGCAGGGCAAAACTTTCGGCGGACTCCCGCGTATCGGACATGGCTCTTCCGTTTTTTAAGGTTCCAGCAACGCTTTGTTAACCAATGGGTTCAAGAAAGAACCTATGGAATGCGTTCTTACATCACGCGGAGGTCGGGGGCATGCAAGCTAGAATCCTCATTGCCGACCCGATTGTCACCAACCGCATCGTGCTGAAGGTCAAACTGGCCAGCGCGTTCTATACTGTCATTCAGGCGGGAACGATGGCCGAGGCCACGGAAATCGCGCTCTCCGATGCGCCGGACCTGATCATCAGCGCATTGGAACTGCCCGACGGTTCGGCGGCGGAGCTTTGCGCTCAGCTGGCCAAATGGTCCCAGACCCGGCAGATCGGCATCCTGGCCCTGGCCGGTCAGATCGACCATGCCACGCGCATGGCCACGCTGGAGGCGGGTGTGCATGATATCCTGGTCAGACCCTATGACGAGACCTTGCTGCTGAGCCGGGTGCGCAGCCTGATCCGCACCTATAATGCAGAGGCTGAGTGGCAGATCCGTGACGATACCACGCGCGCTTTGGGCTTTGCCGAACCGGAGGTATCCTTTGGCCCGCAGGGCGAATTCGTGCTGGTGGGGCAGGACAAGACCACAATCCAGCGATGGGCCATCGGGCTGCGCCCCCTGCTGGGCGGCAAGGTCACGCTGGCCAGCGACAAGGAGATCATGGGCAAGCGGCTGGACAAGGGCCCGCCGGACGTCTTTGTTCTTGTGATCGGGCCGGAGACCGCCGGGTCCGGCGACAGTCTGAGGCTGATCTCGGCGTTGCGGACAAATGCAAGGTCGCGCCATTGCGGCATCCTTGTCCTGCAGACGCAGCCCGATGCCACATTGGCAACCAATGCGCTGGACATGGGCGCGGACGACCTGATGACCGATGGTTTCGACGCGGCCGAACTTGCCCTGCGGCTCAAGGCCTTGTTGCGGCGCAAGCTTCTGTCGGAAAAGCTGCGCCAGACCGTCCGGACGGGGCTGAAAGCGGCGATGTATGACCCGCTCACCGGGCTCTACAACCGGCGCTATGCCATGCCGCATCTGGTGCGCGTGGCCGAACAGGCGCGCGGCACGGGACGCCCCTTTGCGGTGATGGTCTGCGATCTGGATCATTTCAAACGCATCAATGACCTTTATGGCCATGCCTCGGGCGATGCGGTGCTGGTCGAGGTGGCCGAACGGCTGCGCAGCTCCCTGCGGGCGATGGACATGGTGGCCCGGATCGGGGGCGAGGAATTCATGATCGTGATGCCCGCCACCACCCTGCCCGAAGCGCGCCAGGCGGCGCTGCGCCTTTGCGACCTGATTGGCGGACGCCCCTTCGACCTGCCCGGCAGCGCCGATCCGGTCCGCATCACCATCAGCATCGGAATGGCGCTTGATACCCAGCCCCCATCACCGGAGGAGGCAGCCGATGCCGATATCTCGGCGAAGGATGCGGGGGCCAGGCTGATGGATCAGGCGGACAAGGCGCTTTACGCCGCCAAGGTCAAAGGCCGCAATCAGGTCAAGCTTGGCCGTCCCGCCGCCTGAACCGCCGCCGCCTGAACCTCCAATGTCACCATGATCGCAATTGCGGCGGGATCTGAATTCATTCCGCCTGACGGGGCCAGCGCTGTGCATCCGGCGCGCCAAGCGCTGCCACCACCGGGTCAAGCAAGCGCCGGGGCACCATCATCAGAAGCGCCGGCGCATCAACCGTGACCGTCATCGGCCCGGTGGCATGGTTCGATGTGCCCGACTGGACGCCGGGCGCGAAATCAAGCCCGTCGAGCGGCCAGTGCAACCCGGTGCTCTGCGCCGTGACAGGGGCGAGCGGAAACAGGGAGATCACCTCGGCGCGTTCGGTCGGCAGGCTGATGCGGGGCGGGGCAAGGAACAAAAGCTCCTCTGCCCCGATCAGGACACAGGGGCGATCCGCGCAGACCATCAGCGTGTGCAATGCCGCCAGCTGGTGGTCGATCCGCCCGCCGGTAAAGCCCACCGCGATGACAACGGGGGCCGCAATGCGGGTCAGCGCCTTTTCGAAATCCGTGCTGTCCTGTTCCGCAATCAGATGCAGGTGACCCGCAGGTATCGCGCGCCGCGTTTCGGGCGTGAGTGAGTCAAAATCGCCGATCACGGCTTCGGGCATGATCCCGGCTGCAAGCGCAAGGGCCGCGCCGCCATCCGCTGCAACGCAGCGCGGCGCCAGCGTCAATGCTTTGTGAAGATCTTGTGGCGTAGCCTGCCCACCACCGACCAAAGTGATTGGTTCCTTCCCGTGAACAATGCCCTTCGTTTTGGCGACAATGCTGTCAATCATGGTTCATTTGCCCTTATTTCGGAAACAGATCACATTCTGGCCTTAAAATGATACGATGCCTTGCACAGATTCGGACCTCTTTGGTCTTGGACATCGTGGTAAACAGATATCTGCAAAACCGCAGAGGACGAGCATCCGATGATGAGTAACAACAAGATCCTGACCGTCTCATATGGCACGTTTTCGTGCACGCTGGAAGGTTTCGATGACAGCTTCGGCACCATGAAGGCGATTGCGGAGTATTTCCGCGATCTGGCGGCAGATGACCGTTACTTTGGTGCAGAACCTCCGCAGCCCGATGCCGAAATGCTGACGCGGATTGCTCAGAAGGAAATTTCGCGCCGGGTTCAGGCCCGCGAACATGATGGCAAGATCGTGCTGAGCGCGCTGGAAGATCACAGCGATGCGCCCGAACAACCCGCAGCCAAGACGCCGGAAGCCGCTCAGCCAGAGGCCAGCGCGCCTGCTGCCGCTGGTATCGCAGCATTGGCCGGTGCCGCCGCCCCCGCGCCGCAGCCTGCCGAAGCTGAAACAGCCGCCGAGCCTGCCGCCCCTGCCCCCGTTGAAGCAGCCCCTGCACCGGTCGATGAGGCTGACGCCGCCATCGCCGCAGAAGCGCATGTTGACCTGGCCGATCTGGCCCGGGAAGAGCTGGCCGGGACTGACAGCGAAACACCCGCAGAAGAGACAGCAGCGCCGGAACCGGTCAGCGACCTCGCCGAAGACGCCCAGGCCAGCGCGGCACCCGAGACTTCTGTTCAGGACGAAGACGAGAACGACATCGTTCCCGGCCAGCCCGATTCGGAAGTCGAAGCCTTCTTTGCCGAGAACGCGGCAGAGGGTTCCGTCTCTGACGATTTCGAAGAAGACGTGGCAGAAGCCGCCGAACTGGCCGGGACGGCAGAGCCGGTTGCCGCTGCCCCGGCAGCCCCCGCGCCCGACAGCATCGCCGCCAAGCTGCAGCGCATCCGCGCGGTTGTGGCGCAGCAAGACGATGCCGACGACGAAGAGACCTATGCCGAAGACGAAGATGCCATCGCAGGCAGCAGTGCCGCGGCTGCGTTTGACGATCTGGAAGACGCCGCAGAGGATGGTCATACCGACGACAACGCGGAGCAGGATCTGGTCGCCCGCGCCCGCCATGACATCGAAGACGCGCTTGATGCGGATGATGCAGCGGATCAGGCCGAAACGGAAGACGAATACAGCGACATCCTGAACCGTCTTTCGATGGATGATGATGACGCCGTGGCCGAGGCCGTGGAAGACGAGGCCGAAGGTGAGGACGACAGATCTTCCGAGGTCGAGGATGCACTGGCGAACCTGTTTGACGACGAGGACGAGGCAGAGACAGAGATCGAGGAAACCGCCGAAGCTGAGGATGCCTTCGACGCCATCGAGGATGCCGAGGTAGAGGCCGCGCTTGCGACTGAACCCGAAACCGCCCCGCAGCCCCGCGCCCGCGTGATCAAGGTCAAGCGCGCCGATCTGGAAGCAGCAATCAACCGTGGCGAGCTGGAAGAATACGACGACGAGGAAGACGACGATTTCGACATGTCCGACCTGGATGATGTGGACCCGGCGCTTGACGATCTGGCACCTTCCAAATCGGCCGATACCTCGCTTTCGCCCGAAGACGAACAGGAACTGGCCCGCGAACTGGCCGAGCTTGAGAAAGACATCGAAGGCGACAACATCCTGCCGGTCGGGGAAAAGGCCGATGACCGCGCTGCCGGCGCGTCCCGGCACACCCTGCCCGCCATCGAGGATGAAGCAAGCGACGACATGTCCCGCCTGATGGCCGAAGCCGACCATCACATGGACGAGCCCGAAAGCACGACACGCCGCAATGCCTTTGCCCATCTGCGTGCCGCGGTTGCGGCCAAGAAGGCTGATGGCGGGATCGGCACCGATGCCGAGCAGGAAAAGAAGGACCGCGCCTTCCGCTCCGACCTGGCAGAGGTTGTGCGCCCGCGCCGTCCGGTTGGGTCCGGCAACCGCACCGCCCGGCCGGAAGAATCGCGTCCCGCACCGCTGAAGCTGGTGGCCGAACAGCGCATCGACGTTGAAAAGACCCGTGCCGCGGGCCCGGTGCGTCCGCGCCGTGTTTCCGCCGTTGTGACAGAACCGAAGGCCACCGCCGAGGGCACCGTCAGTTTTGCGGAATATGCCGAGGAGATGGGCGCGCATTCCCTTCCCGAACTTTTGGAAGCGGCAGCGGCCTATATGTCCTTTGTCGAAGGGTTCGAGCAGTTCTCCCGCCCGCAGCTGATGACAAAGGTGCGTCAGGTCGGCCCGGAAGAGGGTTTCAGCCGCGAAGACGGTTTGCGATCCTTTGGCCAGCTGCTGCGCGCGGGCAAGATCGAAAAGATCAAGGGCGGGCGGTTCACCGTCTCCGAGGATATCGGCTATCGCCCCGACCAGCGCGCCGTGGGGTAAACCCGGCACGCCCGCTGCGAAATGGCCGCCCCTCGGGGCGGCTTTTTCATTTTAGGTCAGGGCCTTGCGGACACCCTCAATGAACGCGGCAGCTTGTCGGACTAGGGCGGCGGAGCTGCCTCGGGGACCATCGCGTCAGATTTGCGGCTCAGTGAACATTGCAGCCTTGCCCGCAGCCGCCTCAATCGTCGCGCGCTTCCGGGTCCGCCTGGCCGATCCCCTTGAACACGAACTTGAACGGGATCGCCCAAAGCACGCCAAGACCCACGTAGATCGCGAGCTCCACGAGAATCGAGGGCCGGTCGAAGAGCGCCACCAGGTTCAGCGCCACGACGATATAAAGTGGCAGACCGACCAGCAGAATCACCAATGCCCAACGGCGGCGTGCCTTATAGCTCAGGGCCATGAAGCCTCCTCAGTCCGCGAAGGGATCGGTGACCAGAATCGTGTCTTCCCGCTCCGGCGAAGTGGAGAGCAGTGCCACGGGACATTGGATCAACTCTTCGACGCGGCGCACGTATTTGATCGCCTCGGCGGGCAGATCGGCCCAGCTGCGCGCGCCTTCGGTCGATTGCGACCAGCCCGGCATTTCCTCGTAGACCGGGGTGCAGCGCGCCTGCTGGTCTGCGGCAGTGGGCAGATATTCCAGCGTCTTGCCGTCCAGCTCATAGCCCACGCAGATCTTGAGGGTTTCAAAACCGTCCAGCACATCCAGCTTGGTGAAGGCGATGCCGTTCACACCGGATGTGGCGCAGGTCTGGCGCACCAGCACCGCGTCGAACCAGCCGCAGCGGCGCTTGCGCCCGGTCACCGTGCCAAATTCATGCCCCCGCTCGCCCAGCCGCTGACCATCCGCGTCGTGCAATTCGGCGGGGAAAGGCCCCTCGCCCACGCGGGTGGTATAGGCCTTCACGATGCCGAGGACAAAGTCGATGGAGCCGGGCCCGATGCCGGTGCCTGTTGCCGCCTGACCCGCGATCACATTCGACGAGGTGACAAAGGGATAGGTGCCAAAGTCGATATCCAGCAGCGCGCCCTGTGCGCCCTCGAACAGGATCCGCTTGCCCGCCTTGCGCTGCTCGTTCAGCACCTTCCAGACCGGTGCCGCATATTCCAGAACCGCCGGGGCGATCTCTTTCAGCGCCGCGATCAGCGCGTCGCGGTCCACCGGCTCCAGCCCCAGACCCCGGCGCAGCGCGTCGTGATGCACCAGCGCGCGGTCCACCCGCAGCTCCAGCGTCGCCTCATCCGCCAGATCGGCCACACGCACCGCGCGGCGGCCCACCTTGTCCTCATAGGCCGGGCCGATGCCGCGCCCTGTCGTGCCGATCTTGGCCACCGAATTCTGCGCCTCGCGGGCGCGGTCCAACTCGCCGTGGATCGGCAGGATCAGCGATGTGTTTTCGGCAATCATCAGGGTCTCGGGGGTGATGGTGACACCCTGGCTGCGCAGCCCTTCAATCTCTTTCACCAGATGCCAGGGGTCCAGCACCACGCCATTGCCGATCACGCTCAGCTTGCCGCCGCGCACGATGCCCGAGGGCAGCAGGCTCAGCTTGAAGACCTCACCGTCGATCACCAGCGTATGGCCCGCGTTATGCCCGCCCTGGAAACGCGCGATCACATCGGCACGCTCGGACAGCCAGTCGACAATCTTGCCTTTTCCCTCGTCGCCCCACTGGGCTCCGACAACAACGACATTGGCCATATTGAACTTCCCCTTTTGGCAACCGGCCCTGCTATAACGTCGAAGCGGCGCGGGTGAAACTGAAAAACGCGGCATTGCACCGAAGGCCGCACTTTCCCGCGCGTTGCGGGCGGGGACAGCCATGGACTTTCCCCGCGCGAGAGCGGTAATTTCAGCGTGAAACGGCAAAAGGGTCCGCAATATGGGTTTCGTGATGCGCTGGGTCTGCGCCTTTTTCCTGCTGGCGGTGACCTTCAATCCGACCGAATACAATTACACCAACTGGGTGATGGATTATGGCAGCGCCAATATGTCCATTGCAGTGCTGCTGGGGCTGTTGCTGCTGATCGGCTACATCATCTATCTGCGCGCCACCCTGCGCTCCATCGGGGCCTTCGGCATGTTGCTGGTGCTTGCGGTCGTGGGGGCCGCACTTTGGGTGCTTTATGATCTGGGGGTGCTGCGGCTGGACAATTCCAGCTTCAATGTCTGGCTGTCGCTGGTCGCGCTCAGCTTTGTCCTGGGCATCGGGCTCAGCTGGAGCCATGTGCGCCGGGCGCTCTCCGGTCAGGCCGATATGGATGACGTGGACGAATAACGGGACGCAAAACGGGGGCGGGGCGCACTGGCGTCAGCCAGCAGCGTCGTCCAGCCGGACGGGCGCGCCATGCGGGGTGCGCAGATAGGCCGCTTCCCAGGCGTCCCGCAATGCCGCGACATCACCGGATTCGGCGAGGCCCGTCTCTGCCAGGAAAACCTCAAGCGTTTCCAGCCAGGCGGCAAAGTAATCCTCGCCGCCGTTCAGCTCCCGCGTCAGACCGTGCCGCCGCAGGGTTGCGCCGAAACGCGCGGCCCAGTCGCCCCAGCTGAACTGGCCGCTCTCGTTCAGATGCACCGTCAGGGCAAAGACCTGCGCATGCCAGGGTGCTTCGAACACCGGTTCGGGCCGGGTCATGGTGCAGCGCTCAGATAGCTTTGCCACAGGTCCACCACCACCTCGTCATCCGGGTGTTCGGGGTGGGCCCAAAGTTCGGAGGCCGGGAAAACCACGGCATAAAGCGGCTCGGGCGCCTCGCCCTGCCCATGGGCATTGCTGTCGGGAAAAACATGTGACCCGTGCAGCCGCAGGATGCGCCCCCGCGCCCCTGCCGCATAGCCGGGCAGCCGTGTATGCCCGCCCGGCACCACGGCGTTTTCGGCCTGCGCCCGTGTCACCACCGCGTCGCCTGCCGCAAAGATCGGTGTCACCGGGCTGGGGCGCTCCACCGGGCCGCCGCGCGCCAGAACCTCGGCCACCCCGGCACGCGTCAGCACCTTGTCGGCCAAGGGGCTGGGCCCTGCATCCGCCGCGCCTGCCAGTTCGTCGCGGGTGACAAGGCCCCGTTCCACCAGCAGGTTCGCCAGCGCCGCCATCCACTTTTCATAATAGGAGAACCGCGCGTAATCCTTTGGGGCCAGGCGTTCCCGCGCATGGCGCGACATGTCGATGCTCCATTGCCCCAGCGGGCCCGTCGCCACGGTGACCGCCATGGCACGCGGGTGCCAGTCTGCGTGAAAGATCACGCTTTCGTCTTCGGGCACCACCGCGCCGTCGCCGAAACGACCGCCCATGTCGTGGACGCGGGTCACGCGGCTGCGCCAGTATGGTGGCAGAGGCGGGTCATGGCTGCCGCGCCAGGCCGGTGCCGATCATGCTGTCGCGGCTGACAAGGGCCATCAGCGCCTCCTCCTCCATGCCTTCGGTGCCCTCGGGCCTGCGCGGGATCACCAGATAGCGCATCTCGGCGGTCGAATCCCAGACCCGCACCGCTGTTTCCGGCGGCAGTTCAACACCGAAATCCGCCAGCACCTTGCGGGGTTCGCGCACCACGCGGGCGCGGTAGGCATCCGATTTGTACCAGCCCGGCGGGATCCCCAGGAGCGGCCAGGGATAGCAGCTGCACAGGGTGCAGACGACCATGTTGTGCTGCTGCGCCGTGTTCTCGACCGCCATCATATGTTCGCCCTGACGCCCGTAGAACCCCATCTCGGCCACCACGGCGGTCGCATCCGCCATCAGGGCGGCGTGAAATCCCGGATCGCGCCAGGCCCGCGCCACCACCCGCGCGCCGTTGCGCGGACCGATCCGGTTTTCATAGGTGTCGATGATTTCATCCACCGCCGCCGGGTCGATCAGCCCCTTGCGCGTCAAAAGCGTTTCAAGCGCCTTGACCCGCAAGGCGGGGTCGGAGGGCAGCAGGCTGTGCGGTTCATCATGATCGTGCGGCATGGACCAATCATTGCCAAAGGCCCGCGCGCTTGTCCATGGGCTGAAACCGGCCCAATCGGCCAAGTCCTTCTGATTTCAGATCACTTTACAGGCGAAATGCGCCGAAAAATATGTTATACAGATTGCATGAAGCGAGTCTGATACACCTCATTTCCAGGGAAAACCTCTTAAACAAAGGCGTGGTTGAGCACCGCTTCGAGAAAGACCGCCCACCGCAATGGGCGGTCTTTGTTTTGGGCCGGACAGCGGGGTTTCACCGCTGACCCGCGACTGATGTGCTTCGGGCCAATCCTCCCTTGCCCCGCGTGGCAAAGATGCCTAGATACGCCCAAACCAAATCGAAAGCGGTCCCATGGAAAACGTCCTTCTGATCATTCACCTTCTGCTGGCCCTTGGCCTGATTGCGGTTGTCCTGCTGCAGCGGTCAGAGGGTGGCGGTCTTGGCATGGGCGGCGGCGGCGGTGCCGTTTCGGGCCGCGCGGCGGCAACCGCATTGGGCAAGCTGACCTGGCTGCTGGGCGCAGCGTTTCTGGTCACTTCGATTTCGCTGACCATCATCGTGGCGCAGAAATCTTCGGGGGCTTCCGTGATCGACCGTCTGGGCGCGGCGCCGGCCACCCAGTCCGAAGATGGCGGCACAGCACCCGCAAGCGACAATCTGCTGCCGCCGACGGCGGATGACAATGCGCCGCTGGTGCCCGCAGCCGATTAACCTGCAAACACAATACCTTGAGGATAGGATGATTTTCGCAACATGATGTTGCGGGCGACTCTTGCCTCGACCAACCGAATCCTGTTAGGCTTAAGTCCCGTGGTGCTGCGGTTTTCTGCAACGCATCTGGCTGGTTTTTGCCACAGAAATGCGAATACACGGGGGCTGTCCGAACATGGCGCGATATATATTCATCACCGGTGGTGTGGTCTCTTCACTGGGCAAGGGGCTGGCCTCCGCGGCGCTGGGGGCATTGCTGCAGGCGCGGGGCTTTTCGGTGCGGCTGCGCAAACTTGACCCCTACCTGAACGTCGATCCCGGCACGATGTCGCCGTTCGAACATGGCGAAGTCTTCGTCACCGATGACGGGGCCGAAACCGATCTCGACCTGGGCCATTACGAACGCTTCACCGGGGTCCCCGCAAGGATGACCGATTCCGTCTCCTCCGGCCGCATCTATTCCAACGTGCTGGAAAAAGAGCGCCGCGGCGATTACCTGGGCAAGACCATCCAGGTGGTGCCGCATGTTACCAATGAAATCAAGGACTTCCTCAACATCGGTGACGATGAGGTGGATTTCATGCTCTGCGAGATCGGCGGCACTGTGGGCGACATCGAAGGCCTGCCCTTTTTCGAGGCGATCCGCCAGTTCAGCCACGACAGGCCGCGCGGGCAATGCATCTTCATGCATCTGACCCTCCTGCCCTACCTTGCCGCTTCCGGCGAGTTGAAGACCAAGCCGACGCAACACTCCGTCAAGGAATTGCAAAGCATCGGCATCGCCCCCGACATCCTTGTCTGCCGCTCGGAACAGCCGATCCCGGAAAAGGAACGCGAGAAAATCGCCCTGTTCTGCAACGTCCGCAAGGAATCCGTTGTTGCCGCCTATGACCTGAAGTCGATCTACGAGGCGCCGCTGGCCTATCACGCGCAGGGGCTGGACCAGGCGGTGCTGGACGCCTTCGAGATCTCCCCGGCGCCGCGTCCGGACCTGGCCATGTGGCACGATGTCTATGACCGCATCCACAACCCCGAGGGTGAAGTGAAGGTCGCCATCGTCGGCAAATACACCCAGCTTGAGGATGCCTATAAATCCATTGCAGAGGCGCTGACCCATGGCGGCATGGCCAACCGGGTCAAGGTGCGGGTCGAATGGGTTGATTCAGAGATTTTCGACAAGGCCCAGGATGTCGGCCCGCATCTGGAAGGGTTCCACGCCATCCTTGTGCCCGGCGGTTTCGGCGAGCGCGGCACCGAGGGCAAGATCAAGGCGGCGCAATATGCCCGTGAACACAAGGTCCCCTATCTGGGGATCTGCCTGGGCATGCAGATGGCGGTGATCGAGGCGGCGCGCAACCTGGCCGGCCTGAAAACCGCTGGCTCCGAGGAATTCGACCACGAAGCCGGGAAAAAACGTTTCGAGCCGGTGGTTTACCACCTCAAGGAATGGGTGCAGGGCAACCACAAGGTTGAACGCAAACTGGGCGACGACAAGGGTGGCACCATGCGTCTGGGTGCCTATGACGCGGTGCTCAAGGCCGGGTCCCGCGTGGCCGAGGCCTATGGCACCACCCAGATCGACGAACGCCACCGCCACCGTTACGAGGTGGACATTGCCTATCAGGAAACGCTTGAGAAAACCGGTCTGGTGTTTTCCGGCATGTCCCCTGACGGCCGCCTGCCCGAGATCGTGGAATGGCCCGATCACCCGTGGTTCATCGGCGTGCAGTTCCATCCGGAGCTGAAATCCAAACCCTTCGCCCCGCACCCGCTGTTCAAGGATTTCGTGCGCGCGGCCAAGGAGAACTCGCGGCTGGTCTAGGGCGTTTCAGCGCCACAGGGACGACACGGGCAAAATGCGGGCATGGCGGTTGAACCTGCCAGCCGGGCCTCGGGCAAGGACGGCTGACACCGGACAGCGACGCGGTAAACCCTCCCGTCTTGCGGGAATGATGCATTGGCAGTAGCCTTGGCGGCATTTCACATCCGCCTTTTCAGAAAGCCATGATCATGCAAGTTTTTCAGACTGGTGCCGACCGGTATCAAAATGCGTCAGAAGACCCCTATGCCAAGATCAACCAGCGCACCCTCGCCTTTTTCGTAGGGCTGGTTGCGCTTGGCCTGCCCACCATCATGCTGATCGGCGTGTTCAACCCGGTCTGGCCGACCTGCTACCGCGGCTCCATCAGCCATTATTATTACGCGCCCTTCCTGGGCGGCCCTTTCATCGGGGCGCTGGTCTTTATCGGCACCTATCTGTGGGTCTATCAGGGCGAGGACAAGGACGGCGCGGAGGGGCGTCTGGCCACCTGGGCCGGCATATTTGCCATTGGCGTGGCCCTGTTCCCCACCTCGGGCTTTGGCTGCGATGCCCAAAGTTTCACCGCCCGCGCCATGGTCAGCTTTGGCCCCGATCCCGACCATCTGGACCTGATCAAGGTGCCGCCCATCGACGGGCTGCCCGATCTTGCACCCTACTTCCGGCTCACCTCCTTTTCGGCCAGCCTGCATTACGCCTCTGCGGCGCTGCTGTTTTCGTTCCTGGCCTGGTTCGCGCTGGTGGTCTTTACCGCCGTGGAGCCGCATCAGCGCAATCCCGACGGGTCGCTGAAACAGGCCAAGATCATCCGCAACAGCCTTTATGTCGCCTGTGGCGGCATCATGATCTTCTGCATCCTGACGATGGGGCTTTACGCGGCACTGGGCGCCTGGACCAGCCTTGACCTGTCCTGGTGGCCCCGCGCCCGGCTGACCTTCTGGTTCGAGGCTGTGGCGCTCTGGGCCTTCGGGCTGTCCTGGATGGTCAAGGGCCGGTTCTGGGGCAGCGCGCTGGAGGATGCCCACTGACGAATGCCATGCGAAAGTGACTCGAACCAACGGATTTCCTGAATCTTGCCGGAAGGCCGTGCCAGGCAATCCCGACTCAAATGCCAATAATTTCCGACCCGAAGCGGGGCTTCTGCGCGGCACACTCGGGTGATTGCTCAGCGCACATTGCTGCCATCAAACATGAGCACCCAGGCCCGGAACAAGCCGAAGGCGCCGGGCCAGCGCCTGCCCGCCGGTCGGGTAGGCGATTTGGTGAGGCTAGTTGTTCCCTCGTTAGGATTCATCAAGGTTGAGAAATAAAGTGGCATGAACATAGGTCGGCATCGCCCACCCCGGGCAGGCGCTGGCCCGGCTTGTGTCTCATGCCACTCCAGGCTCGCTCCCGACCTTCGCCGCAAAGCGCACGAACGGCAGTGTCTCCCTGGCAGAAGCGATCCGGGTCAGCGACCTGACAGGAAAGTCGCCTTTATCTGACACCTGACACCCGCGAAAGCTGAGCCCTTGCCACGCCGCTGCAATCCACTACACCCGTGCCATGCTGAGTTACCAACATATCTACCACGCGGGGAATCTCGCGGATGTGCATAAACACGGGCTTCTGGCCTGGATGCTGGCCTACCTTACCCGCAAGGACAAGCCGCTGACCTATCTGGAAACCCACGGCGGTCGCGCGCTTTATGATCTGGACGATGCGGCCGCGCGCAAGACCGGCGAGGCGGCGCAGGGCATTGACCGCGCGGCGGGCTGGTTCGGTGCGGATCATCCCTATCTGCAGGTGCTGAACGAGGTGCGCGCCGACCACGGGCCGCGCGCCTATCCCGGCTCCCCGCTGATCGCGGCACGGCTGTTGCGCCCCGATGACCGGATCCACCTGGCCGAACTGCACCCCGCGGAACATGCCGCCCTCGACCTTGCGATGTCACCCTACCCCGCGACCTGCCATCTGCGTGACGGGGTGGAAATGGCCTTTGCCCTGACCCCGCCCACACCGCGCCGGGGGTTGATGCTGATCGACCCGAGCTATGAGATCAAGACCGACTACGAGAGCCTGCCGCGCAGCATCGCCAAGCTGGCGCGCGCCTGGAATGTCGGGATCATCGTGCTGTGGTATCCGATCCTGACCAGCAAGGCGCATCAGCCGATGCTGGCCGAGCTTGCCCGCAACCACCCCGACGCCCTGCGCCATGAGGTCCGCTTTCCCCCCGCGCGCCCCGGCCACGGGATGGTGGGATCGGGGCTTTTTGTCATCAACCCGCCCTACGGGCTGGAGGCCGAGGCCAAACGGCTGGCCGCGCAATTTTCAAAATAGGAGCCACCGATGCCCAAGGGATACTGGATCGCCCGGATGGATGTGAAAGACGCGGAAACCTACGACAGCTACCGCGCGGCCAATGCGAAACCCTTTGCCGACTTCGGGGCAAGGTTCCTGGTGCGGGGCGGCACCCAGGACCTGCGCGAAGGCACCTGGCGCAGCCGCACCGTGGTGCTGGAGTTCGACAGCCTTGCCGATGCCATTGCCTGTTACGAAAGCGATGCCTACCAGAAAGCGAAGGAGATCCGCCTGCCCGTCTCCGAAGGTGACATGATCATCGTCGAAGGGTACGACGGCTGAAATCTATGCTAGGCTGCGCCGATGATCCTCATGCGCGCGCTCTTTCTTTCCCTGCTCCCCACCGGCCTGCTTGCCTGTGGCGCGCCGGTCTGCCTGGTCAACCCGGACAGCCTTGCGCTGACCCGTGTCATCACCTTTGACGACATTCCATCCGGTGCCGGACCGGGTCTGCGGATGGATGATGTCATGAACCTCGACGGTGCTCAGTTCGGTGAAATCTTCGCAGGCCAGGGGCTGGCGGCGGCGGGCGCCCATGATCAGGTCATCGGCGCGGCGCTGGGTCCGCTGATCCTGCTGCCGGGTGCGCCGGGGCAGAACCTGTCGGTGGTCAACTTCTACGGCAATACGGTGTTGAACGGCTATGGCCCCGCCGGTTTTCCACGCCGTGAAGGCCAGGGGGAAGGCGCGATTGCCGTGCTCTTCGACAATGACCAGAACGCCCTGTCCTTTGCCCTGCGCGGCGGCGAATCCGGTGCCGCACTTGCCCAGTTCCTGCGCCGCGACGGCTCGGTCATCGGGGCCGTTCCGATAGAGCCCACAGGCGAATTCACCCTGGGTTTTGCCCGCGCCGACGACATCCGTGACATCGCAGGCATGGTTTTGACAAATACTGACCCCGAAGGCATCGCCATCGACACTTTACGCTTTGGAAATCCGCCGGACCTGAGCTAGACAGGCCGTCATGTTTGAACGCCTCTTTCCCCGCCGCAAACCCGCGCCGAAACCCCTGCCGCAGCCGAATGCGCAGCTTGCCCTTGGGGCATTGCTGGTGCGCGTGGCGCTTGCCGACCGGAATTACAATGCAGCGGAGGTCGGCCAGATCGACCGCATCCTTGCCCGGACTTTCGAGCTGAAACCGCTGGAGGCCGCGAAACTACGCGCCACCTGCGAGGCGCTGGAACGGGATGCACCGGGCACGCCCGAATTCGTGGATATCCTGCGCGAGGAAGTCGATTACGCCCACCGCAGGGCTTTGGGCGAAGCCATGTGGTCCGTCGCGCTGGCCGATGGCGATCGTGACGAAAAGGAAGAAATCCAGCTGCTTGCCATCGAAACCGCGCTTGGGCTGACCGATGATGACATGCAGGCCGCGCGCGAGGATGCGCTGCGCAATCTCTGAGTTGGCAAGGCCCCTGCGCGGGTCTATATCCTGATCATGTTTGCTGATTTCATCAAACGGCTGACCCAGCCGGATCCCGCCCCGCTTGCCGATACCGATGCCCGCCTCGCGCTGACCGCGCTTCTGGTGCGTGTTGCCCGGTCGGACAATGACTATGATGCCGGCGAAATGCGGCGGATCGAGGAAATCGCCCGCGACCGCTATGGGCTGACGCCGGAACAGGCCGCCGCCCTGCGCGCCGAGGCCGAAGAGCTGGAGGCGCAGGCCCCCGATACCGTCCGCTTTACCCGCGCGATCAAGGAGGCGGTGCCCTACGAGAATCGCCTCGGCGTGATCGAGGCGCTGTGGAAGGTGGTTCTGGCCGACGGCACCCGCGCCGACGAGGAAGACGCGCTGCTGCGCCTTGTCGCCAGCCTGCTGGGTGTCGAGGACAAGGACAGCGCCATGGCCCGCCAGCGCGTCGCGGCCCAGTAAAGCGTTTCCAGTTTTCGTTGAAACGAAGCATCGCCAATGTCCCGGGAGCGCCAAAGGCGCGGCAGGGTATTGGCGATACAGCATAAACTGGAAACGCTCCAGGCAAGGCTCAGCGCCGGGTCATGATCCGGCGCCCAGCGCCCTGCCCCGCAAGCGGCCGGTCCTGCGCGCAAATGTCACGATGATCAGGGTCGCCGCGATCTGCAGCGCTGCAAAGACGATCATCGCGGGCAGCAGCCCCAGCACATCCGCCAGCGCGCCGCTGGCGATGACCGGCAGCGAGAACCCCGCATAGGCATAGACGAACAGCCCCGCAGCGGCGCGCGCACGGTCCTGCGGTGCCCGCAGCGACACCTCTGCCAGCGCGGCCAGATAGGTGAACCCATAGCTCGCCGCACTGGTGATGCAGGTGCCGAGCAACACAAGGGCCAGCACCTTGAGCCAGACACCGGCCAGCAGCACCAGAAACCCCAGCGGGATCAGCACAAACCCCAGGTTCAGCGCGCCCTGGTTTGTCATGCGCCGGGCCAGCGGCTGGCACAGGAAGCCCGCAAAAATCGCCAGAAAGATCACCAGACCTGTCCATCCGCCCAGGTCGTTCGCCGCCAGTTCCAGCGGCACGATGGCAATGGTCATGCCGGTCGTGGACCATGCCAGCGCCATCGCCGCCCCGAAGCGCCAGCTGCCTGCCGGAAACACAGGCAGACGCAGCAGGGACACCGGTCGCAGGCTGTAGTTCCGGGGCAGCATCAATGCTGTCACCGCAAGCAGGGGCGCCGCGATGAACAGGGCGATATAGCTGACCGGCAGCAGCGTCGGGCCCTGCACCCCAAGGCTGATCCCCGTTGCCAGCGCCCCGCCACCGAACCCCAGCGAGGTCGCCGAGGTGACAGCCAGCGCCGCGTTCCGCGTCTGCGCCGTTCCCATGATCTCTGCCATATAGGCGGTGCCCGCCGTGGTGGCGAGGCCGGTGCCTACCCCCAGCAGACAGCGGGCAACAACAAGCGTGGTCCAGCCCGGCAACAGGACCAGAAGCCCCGTGGCCACCGCCCCCAGAATCAGCGCCAGCGCCAGCGGAATGCGCCGCCCGATCCGGTCAGACAGACCGCCCAGCAGCAGGAGTGTCGGCATCAGCCCCCCGACATAGGCGGCAAAGGCCAGGGTCACCGCCGTCGCGCCCACGCCGCTTTGCGCCGCATAGATATCATAGAGCGGGGCCTGAAGGTTCACCGCAAAGGTGACAGTGAACAGAGCCAGCCCAAGCAGCGCGGCGGCAAGATTTCCCGACATGGCAAGACCCTCAAAGATTGACTTGCACGGGGCATGCCATGCGCCATAATGCATGACAATTTTTAGATTGTACTAGGTACAGAGGGTGTCATGGGCAAAGCCAAATATCTGCGCCTCGCCGACGCGCTCACCGGCGCCATCGAGAACGGCAAACTTGCGCCGGGCACCAGATTGCCCACGCACCGCGCCTTTGCCGAACAATTCGGCGTCGCCCTTGCCACCGCCACGCGCACCTATGGCGAACTTGAACGCCGGGGCATGGTCCTGGGCGAGGCGGGGCGCGGCACCTTCGTGCGCGATCCTGGCCTGCCGCTCACTCTGGGGGTCCGGCAGACCGACAGCGAAGGGCTGGTTGATCTTGTCTTCAACATGCCCGGCGGTGCCGGGGACGCGGATATGCTGCGCTCCGGGCTGCGGCGGCTCGCGGCATCGGGCGATCTTGAGGCGATGCTGCGCTATCAGCCCCATGGCGGCCGCCCCCACGAACGCCGGATCATCGCTGAACATCTCTCGGCCAGCCTCGGCCCGGTCGATCCGGGGGTGCTGCTGGTCACATCGGGCGCGCAGCACGGGCTGGCGATCACCGCACTTGGGGTGCTGCGGCGCGGGGATGCGGTGGCCACCGACATGCTGACCTATCCCGGCTTCAAATCCGTCGCCGCCCTGCAGGGGCTCGACCTGGTGGGCATCGAGGGGATGAATGGCGTGATGAACCCCGATGCGCTGGACCGGCAGTGCCGCACCCGCAAGCTGCGCGCGGTCTATCTGATCCCGACCGTGCAGAACCCGCTGGGCGCGGTCATGGACCTGCCCACCCGCCTGCGCCTGATCGAGGTGGCGCGAAAGCATGATCTGTTGATCCTGGAGGACGCGGCATATGCTTTTCTCGAACCGGACCCGCCGCCGGGCTTTCTTGCCCTTGCCCCCGATCTGACCATCCATCTGGGCGGTTTCTCCAAAAGCCTCGCGACGGGGCTGCGGCTTGGCTATGTGATTGCCCCGGCGCGGCGTCTCGACGGGCTGCTTGATGCGATCCGGGCAACCACATGGAACGCGCCCGCGCTGATTTCCGGCCTGGTCACCGGCTGGATCATGGATGGCACGCTTGCAGCCTCCGAGCAGGCCCGCCGCGCGGACGGTGCCGAACGTCAGCGCATCTGCCGCGCCGTATTTGGCGAAAGGCCGGTGCTGGCGCACCGCAATGCGGGGTTCGCCTGGCTGCCCCTGGACAGGGGGCTGCGCGCCGGCCCCATCGTCACCCATCTGAAACAAAAGGGGCTTTCCGTCTCCGGTGCGGAGCCTTTTGCCACCACCGCCGCGATTCCGCAGGCGCTGCGGCTGGCCTTTGGCGGCGTCCGGACAGAGGAGCTGACCGCTTCCCTGCAAACGGTACAGGACGCCATCGAGAGCCACACGCCAGTGAAACCCACCCCGCGACCGGGCCTGTGACGCAGCTTTGCCACCGCCCGCACCGAGCGCCTGCCCTGTCCTTCAGCGATTGACCCTAGGTCAGCCCGCAAATTATGCGGCCCTGTCAAACACGGCGTTGCAATCTGAGGGAAATTATTCCCTTATGTCACATCGAAACGGTAAGAAGTGACACTCGTGGACCCTGAGACCCCCGTCATCCAGATCAACGACCTGCACAAGGCCTATGGCGCGCTCGAAGTGCTCAAAGGCGTCAGCCTGAATGCCCCCAAGGGCAATGTGATTTCGCTGATCGGATCATCCGGATCGGGCAAATCGACGCTGCTGCGGTGCTGCAACCTGCTGGAAGACAGCCAGCAGGGCGACATCCTGTTCAAGGGCGAACCCGTCACCTGGAAGGGCAGCCACCATGGCCGCAGGCCCAGCGACCCCAAACAGGTGCTGCGCATCCGCACCAACCTCAGCATGGTGTTCCAGCAGTTCAACCTGTGGTCCCATATGACCATCCTGCAAAACGTGATGGAGGCGCCGCTGACCGTGCTGGGGCGCGACCGGGCAGAGGTTGAACAGGCCGCGCGCGGCTATCTCGACAAGGTCGGGATCGGCGACAAATGCGATGTCTACCCGGCCCAGCTTTCCGGCGGCCAGCAGCAGCGCGCCGCGATTGCACGGGGGCTCTGCATGGAGCCCGAGGCGCTGCTCTTTGACGAGCCGACCAGCGCGCTTGACCCGGAGCTGGAGCAGGAGGTGGTCAGGGTCATCAAGGACCTGGCCACCGAGGGGCGCACGATGCTGATCGTCACCCATGACATGAAACTGGCCGCTGATGTGTCCGACCACGTCATTTTCCTGCATCAGGGCCTGATCGAGGAACAGGGGCCGCCCGACCGGCTGTTCGGCGCGCCCACATCAGAACGCCTGCGCGGGTTCCTTTCGGCGACCCACGCAACGTAGACCAGAACGAAAACCAGAACGGGAGTAACACGTTATGAAAAAGATTATCCTTTCCGCCACGGCGCTGGCGATGATGGCCGGAGCGGCCTTTGCCGATTCGCATTCCAGCACCGTCCGCATGGGGACCGAGGGCGCCTACCCTCCCTACAACTTCCTCAACGATGCGGGTGAAGTCGACGGCTTCGAGCGTGAAGTGGGCGACGAGCTCTGCGCGCGGGCCGAGCTGACCTGCGAATGGGTCACCAATGAATGGGACAGCATCATCCCCAACCTGACCTCCGGCAACTACGACACCATCATCGCCGGCATGTCGATCACCGACGAACGTGACGAGGTCATCGACTTCACGCAGAACTACTTCCCGCCCGCCGCTTCCGCCTATGTGGCGAAATCGGCTGATGCGGATCTGACCGCCGGTGTCATCGCGGCGCAGACCAGCACCATCCAGGCCGGCTATGTTGCTGAATCCGGTGCCACCCTGCTGGAATTCGCCACCTATGACGAAACCGTCGCCGCCGTGATGTCGGGCGAAGCCGATGCGGTTTTCGCCGACAAGGACGCGCTGGCCCCCACGGTCGAGGAATCGGGCGGTGAGCTGAGCTTTGTTGGCGATGACGTGCCGCTGGGCGGCGGTATCGGTGTCGGCGTCCGCGAAAGCGACACCGAGCTGAAAGGAAAGCTCGACGCGGCAATCCAGTCCATGAAGGACGACGGCAGCCTGAACGAGCTGATCGTCAAATGGTTCGGCGCAGACGCCAAAACCTTCTGATACAACAAAGGCCGGCCCGATGCGGCCGGCCTTTCCGCCCCGAAGCCCTAGCCCAGCAGCGGGTCTTCAAATGCCACAGGAACGAGGAAATCAGTGCCCGCGTCATCCAGACTGAAAGACTGCGGACCGGTCGCGCCAAGCAATGGGTCTTCGAAGCCGTTTTCGACCACCAGACCCAGCACGCGGGGCATCGTCAGACCCAGCAGCGGATCCTCGAACATGCCTGATCCGTTGTCGATGACGGTGGCGGCGGAGCTTTTGAAAATGAACTGGTCTGACATGTGTTTTCCTTTGGCTGAATGCGGATCTTTGAATGATCCGAGCATTCCAGACCTGTCTCTTGCTGAACAGTCGGGTATTCCTGACTCCGTCGGAGGGCCCTGCTGATCCTTCCCGATTGTACAGTTCCCGGAACGCTGGACGGCCTGATCTGGCTGACCTGCTACCTGACCACGGGCAAGCATGTGGCCTTTTACGGCGCATTCGGCACAGTGCTGCTGCTGCTGGCGATCACGGCCCCCATGGCGCTGGCCTTCGGCTTTGGCGGGGCGATGGCGGCGCGGGCGCAGTTTGCGCCGCTGCGCTGGTTCGGCAAGGGCTATATCGCCATCGTGCGCGGCGTGCCGGACATCGCCTTTTTCCTGTTTTTCGTCATCGCGCTGGATCAGGCCGTCGAATACATGCGCCACCTGTGGAAATGCCCCGACTGGGATCAGCCGATCCGCCAGGGCAGCGATTTCCTGGTCTGCCAGGCGGCCAAGATGCCGCTGGGCAACTCCCCCCAATGGGTGCATGAAACCTATGGTTTCGCCCTTGCGGTGCTGACCTTTGCCATCGTCTTTGGCGCCTTCGCGGCCAATGTGCTGTTCGGTGCCATGCGCGCCGTGCCCCGTGCGCAGCTGGAGACCGCCGAAAGCTATGGCATGTCCCCGCGCCAGACCTTCTGGCGCATCCTGGTGCCGCAGATGTGGGTCTATGCGCTGCCCGGCCTGTCGAACCTGTGGATGGTATTGATCAAATCCACCCCCCTGCTGTTCCTGCTGGGGGTCGAGGATATCGTCTATTGGGCGCGGGAACTGGGCGCGGCCAAGACCCCGCGCTTTACCGCTTTCCCGCATGGCGACTGGCGCGTGTGGTACTTCCTCGCCCTGCTGGTCTTCTACCTCGCCTTCACGCGGGTCTCCGAAATCGTGCTGGGTCGGCTGATGACCCGGCTGACACGCGGGCAGGCCACCATGGGCGGCGAAGCGCAGAGGAAGAACGCATGACCTGTTCTTCACATACAAATGGGGCCGGACGCGCATGCGCCGCATACGCTCACCCGGCCGCGTTGCTCCACAAGGAGCAACGGACATGACCTGCCTCCAGACCATCCAGGATTACGGCCTGCGGTCGCTGGGCATCGGCGAACGCCTGCTGCCGCGTGACAATTTCACGCTCTGCGACCAGTTCACCCTGATCGGCTCCGGCATGCTGTGGAACGTCTACTTCGGCACCCTGGCGCTGATCACCGGCTTCTTCCTGGCCACCGCCCTTGGCCTGGGCAAGGCCAGCCCCAACCCGCTGCTGCGCAAACCGTCGGAATGGTTCATCTTCATCTTCCGGGGCTCGCCGCTCTTTATCCAGTTCTTCTTTGGCTACTTCCTGTTCCTGACCCTGAAACAGCAGGCCGCCTTCTTTGATCCCTTCTCTGCCGCCTGGCTGGGGGCGCTGGTTGTGCTTTTCTGCAACACCGCCGCCTATACCGGCGAAATCTTTTACGGCGCGCTGCTGTCGGTGCCCAAGGGCGACATCGAGGCGGCGGATGCCTATGGCCTCTCGGGCTGGAAACGCTTTCGCCGGGTGATCTGGCCCACCATGCTGCGGCTGGCCTGGCCCGCCTATACGAACGAGGCGATTTTCCTGTTTCACGCCACAACACTGGTATTTTTCAGTGGGTTCCCGGCGGTTCAGCAAAAAGGCGACGCGCTTTATTACGCCAGCTATTTCGCGGACAAGACCTTCAACCCCTTTGTCCCCTATCCGATCCTGGCGGGGTATTTCATCCTGCTGACATTGGTCGTGATCACACTTTTCGGGCTGATCAACAAACGGCTGAACCGGCACCTGCCGCAGGAACGCCGCCAAAAATTACGCTTGCGCCCTAATCTGATCCGGTAGTATCAAACTTTTGATCAAATTATCCGGCGGTGGTTGACGGCTGACAGGCTGAGGCCTGAACGCTTGTCCCACAGCCTATCAGGTGTGCAATGAAAAACTGGCTCCGCAAGAACCCTCATGTCCGGACGATCCGTGTGGCCGCCGCTGACCTTAACGGTCAGCCGCGCGGCAAACGTGTCCCGACCCGTTTCGCGGACAAGGTGACAACCGAAGGCACGCGCTTTCCCTTCTCCGTGCTGAATCTCGACATCTGGGGCGAGGACATTGACGACAGCCCGCTGGTCTTTGACAGCGGCGACCGCGACGGCGTGCTGAAACCGACCGAGCGCGGCTTCCTGCCGATGCCCTGGCTTGAGACCCCCTCTGCCCTGCTGCCGATCTGGATGTTCCACGAGGATGGCCGCCCCTACGAGGGCGATCCGCGCCATGCGCTGCGCGCGGTGCTTGACCGGTTCAAGGCCCGGGGCCTGACGCCGGTCTGCGCGGTGGAGCTGGAATTCTTCCTGATCGACGATTCAGGCCGCAACCTGCAGATCCCGATCTCGCCCCGCTCCGGCAAGCGGCGCAAGGCGGCTGAAACCCTGTCGATCCGCGCCCTGGACCAGTTCGACAGTTTCTTCACCGATCTCTACGACGCCTGCGAGGAAATGGACATTCCCGCCGATACCGCGATTTCGGAAGCCGGGCTTGGCCAGTTCGAGATCAACATGATGCATTGCGACGATGCCCTGCGCGCCGCCGACGATGCCTGGCTGTTCAAGATGCTGGTGAAAGGGCTGGCGCGGCGGCACGGCTTTGCCGCCTCTTTCATGGCCAAACCCTATGAGGATTATCCCGGTTCCGGCCTGCACACGCATTTCTCGGTCCTGGATCAATCCGGCAAGAACGTCTTTGACAATGGCGGGCCCGAAGGCACCGACCTGATGAAGAGCGCGGTTGCGGGCTGCATTTCCGCCATGCCCGGCTCCGCGCTGGTCTTTGCCCCGCATCTGAACAGCTATGACCGGCTGGTGCCGGGCAACCATGCGCCCACCGGGGTCAGCTGGGCCTATGAGAACCGCACCTCCTCCATCCGCATCCCCTCGGGCAGCAGCTCGGCGCGGCGGATCGAGCACCGCGTCTCGGGCGGCGACGTGAACCCCTATCTGATGCTGGCCGCCGTTCTGGGCGCCGCCATCACCGGCATCGAGGATGGTGCCACGCCGCCGCCCCCGGTCACCGGCAACGCCTATGACGCCGATCTGCCGCAGATCCCCGACAACTGGCAGGCGGCCATCGACGCCTTCGAGAGCGACCCCTATGTCGCGCGCATCTTCGCGCCCGAAATGATACGAAATCTTGTCCTGACAAAGCGGCAGGAACTGCATTACATGCAGGAACTTACCCCTGAAGAACGGGTCATCATCTACCTCGACACTGTATAGGAGAGGCTATGAAAATCGGCATCCTCATCACCGGCCATCCGCCCGAGGAAATGTCTGACGGCGGGCATTACGACGCCTATTTTGCGCGGCTGCTGGGCGACCGCGATTTCACCTATCAGGCCTGGTCCGTCGTTGACGGCGAGATGCCGCAGGGCGTGCATGACGCCGAAGGCTGGCTGATCACCGGGTCGCGCCATGGCGCCTATGAGCCCCACCCCTGGATTCCCCCGCTGGAGCAGTTCATCCGCGACAGCTACGCCGCGCATGTGCCGATGATCGGCGTCTGTTTCGGCCACCAGGTCATCGCCCAGGCGATGGGCGGCAAGGTCGAGAAATTCGCAGGCGGCTGGTCCGTGGGCCGCGTGGTCTATCCGATCGAAGGGCAGGACTATGCCATCAACGCCTGGCATCAGGATCAGGTGGTGGAAAAACCCGCGATGGCCGAGGTGATCGGCGCGACGGATTTCTGCGCCAATGCGGCCCTGCTCTATGATGACCGCATCTGGACCATTCAGCCCCATCCCGAATACGAATCCGATTTCATCGACGGGCTGATCCGCCATCGCGGCAAAGGTGTGGTTCCTGACGCGCAGCTCGACAGCGCAACCGCCGTTCTGACGCAACCGCTCGACAATCATGCGATAGCTGCCAAGATGGCTGCATTCTTCAAGAAAGAGAGGGCCTGATGGCCGACAGGATGACAGATCTGCCCGAAGCGGCACAACTTTATCTCGAAGGCAGGCGGCTGGACGAGGTCGAGTGCATCATCTCCGACCTGCCCGGCATCGCGCGCGGCAAGGCCGTGCCTGCGTCCAAATTCGCGCGCCAGGAATATTTCCACCTGCCCGACAGCATCTTTTTCCAGACCATCACCGGCGACTGGGGCGAAGCGGCCGGGGATGACGGGTTCATCGAAAAGGACATGATCCTGCGGCCCGACATGAGCACCGCAACCGCCGCCCCCTGGACAGCGGACTGGACCCTGCAGGTGGTCCATGACGCCTATGACCGCAACAACAAGCCGGTCCCCTATTCGCCGCGCAACGTGCTGAAACGAGTGGTGGACCTTTACCGCGCGCAGGGCTGGGAACCGGTGGTGGCCCCCGAGATGGAATTCTTCCTGGTCGCGCGCAACCTTGACCCCGCGCATGAGATCCAGCCGATGATGGGCCGCTCCGGCCGCCCCGCCGCCGCGCGGCAGGCCTATTCGATGACCGCCGTCGACGAATTCGGCCCGGTGATCGACGACATCTACGATTTCGCGGAAGCCCAGGGTTTCGAGATCGACGGCATCACCCAGGAGGGCGGCGCGGGCCAACTGGAGATCAACCTGATCCACGGCGACCCGGTCAAGCTGGCCGACGAGGTCTTCTACTTCAAGCGCCTGATCCGCGAGGCGGCACTGCGCCACGACTGCTATGCCACCTTCATGGCCAAGCCGATCGCGAATGAACCCGGCAGCGCCATGCACATCCATCATTCCGTGCTCGACAGCAGCACCGGCAAGAACATCTTTTCCGACGCGCAGGAGGGCGAGACGGACGCCTTCATGTATTTCATCGCCGGGCTGCAGAACCACATGCCCGACGCGCTGGCGGTGATTGCGCCCTACGTCAACAGCTACCGGCGCTACGTCAAGGATCACGCCGCCCCGATCAACCTCGAATGGGGCCGCGACAACCGCACAACCGGCATCCGGGTCCCGCTGTCGAAACCGAACTCGCGCCGGGTCGAAAACCGGATTCCGGGCATGGATTGCAACCCCTACCTCGGCATCGCCGCCAGCCTCGCCTGCGGCTATCTGGGGCTGATGGAACAGAAGAAACCGAAAGCCGAATTCATGGGCGACGCTTATGACGGTGACGGTGACATCCCGCAAGTGCTGGGCAATGCGCTGGACCTGTTCGAAGAGGCCACCAAGCTGCACGAGGTCCTCGGCCCCGATTTCGCGCGGGTCTATGCCATCGTGAAACGCGCGGAATACGACGAATTCCTGCAGGTCATCTCGCCATGGGAGCGCGAGCACCTTCTGATGAACGTGTAATGCCGCGCGCCGTGCAAAAGCCTGCATAGGAACCTGACGTGAACCTGCTCTACGCCAATGACCGACGCGGCCAGTATCCCCAAAGCTGGTATGCGGCCACCGCGACCCCGCTGGAACGGTTCGGGGTGCTCAAGGGGCATCACAAGGCCGATGTCTGCGTGGTCGGCGGCGGCTACACCGGCTTGTCGGCGGCACTGCATCTGGCCAAGGCCGGGCGCGACGTCATCCTGATCGACGCACAGCGCGTGGGCTTTGGTGCCTCGGGCCGCAACGGGGGGCAATTGGGCAGCGGTCAGCGCGTGGAACAGGATGCGCTGGAAAAGATGCTGGGCCAGGACCATGCCACCCGCCTGTGGCAGATGGGCGAAGAGGCCAAGGCGCTGGTCAAATCGCTGATCGCCGAACACGGGATCGACTGCCACCTGAAACCCGGTGTGGCCTGGACCGCCTCTGACAAGGGCGACCTGGCGCATCTGCATGACCACGCCGCACATCTGGAAAACCGCTATGGCTATGACCAGATCGAGGTGCTGGACCATGCTGCCCTGCAGGATGTCTGCCCCTCCCCCGACTATGTCGGCGGCATCCTCGACATGGGGGCGGCCCATCTGCACCCGCTGAACTTTGCCCTGGGTCTGGCCCGCGCCGCGCATGAGGCCGGGGTCCGCATATTCGAGACCTCCCCCGCCCATCACATCGACGAATCCTCTCCCTGCACCGTGCAGACCGACGCCGGGCGGATCGAGGCGGATCACGTCATCCTGGCCTGCAACGGCTATCTCGGCGGGCTGAACCGCAAGGTCGCGGCACGGGTCATGCCGATCAACAATTTCATCGCCGCAACCGAACCGCTGGGCGACCGGATCAGCGACGTGCTGCCGCGTGATGTGGCCGTGGCCGACAGCCGCTTTGTCGTGAACTACTTCCGCCTGTCCCATGACGGGCGGCTGCTGTTCGGCGGCGGTGAAAGCTATGGCTACCGCTTCCCCCAGGACATCGCCGCCAAGGTGCGCAAACCGATGTCGGTGATCTTTCCGCAGCTCAGCGATGTGCCCATCGACTACGCCTGGGGCGGCACATTGGGCATCACCATGAAACGCCTGCCCTATGTGTCGCGTGTCGGGCGCAACATCCTGTCCGCCTCGGGCTATTCCGGGCATGGGCTGGGCACCGCGACCCATGCAGGCGCCCTGATGGCACAGGCGGTGACGGGCGACAGCGACGGGTTCGACACCATGGCAGCCATCCCCAACACACCCTTTCCCGGCGGCCCCGCCATGCGGTCTCCGCTGCTGGTGCTGGCCATGAGCTGGTACAGCCTGCGCGACCGCCTAGGCGTCTGATTCACAGCGGGTCACAAAAACTTAACGCGGTGACGCCGCGAAAACACTTTCTGCGTGCAGCTTTTTGTTTTACAAAAACGAAAATGACTATTTGGGAAAGATGAAATGACCCTTCCTGACCTGCACTGCGCCGAACCCATCCCGCCAGCGGCGATGGCCGAAATCACCCGGTTGATGGCGGATGCCGACCTGTTCCGCTATACCGCCGCATCCAACGCGCCGGTGACACTGCTGGAACAGGAATTCGCGCAGATGATGGGCAGCAGCTATGCGCTGGCGGTCTCTTCCTGCTCTGCCGCGCTGTTCCTCTCGCTCAAGGCGCTGGACCTGCCGGAAAAGGCCCGGGTGCTGATCCCCGGCTTTACCTTTGCCGCCGTGCCTTCCGCCGTCCTGCACGCGGATTGCCTGCCGGTGCTTTGTGAAGTGGGCGAGAATTACCGCATCGACATGGATGATTTCGCGGCAAAACTGCCCGGCGTGAAAGCGGTGATCGTCAGCCACATGCGCGGCCATACCTCCGACATGGATGCGATCATGGCGCTCTGCGATGCCGCCGGGATTCCTGTGGTCGAGGATGCGGCACATTCGCTTGGCACCCTGTGGAAAGGCCGCAGGATCGGCACCATCGGCCGGATCGGCTGTTTCTCCTTCCAGTCCTACAAGATGATCAACGCAGGCGAAGGCGGGATCATGATCACCGATGACCCGGACCTGGCGGCGCGCGCCGTCATCATGTCCGGCGCCTATGAACACAACTGGAGCAAGCACGCGGTGCTCAAAAATGCCTTTGCCCCGCTTCAGAACACCCTGCCCCTGTACAACATGCGCATGTCGAATCTTGCCGCTGCGGTGATCCGGCCTCAGCTGCCGGAACTGCCGCGCCGGGTGCGCGACGGGCTGCGCAACCACGATCATGTGGCGGCACGCCTCTCCGCCTCGCCCCATATCCATGTGCCCGCCCCGCTGGAGGGTGAACAGCGCGCCCCGGATTCGATCCAGTTCAACCTGGTGGACATGGATGATGCCGCGATCCGCAGCTTTGCCGCAGCCGCCGATGCGCAGGGCGTCAAGGTGCAGGTCTTTGGCCAGAGCACGGACAACGCGCGGGCCTTCTGGAACTGGAAATTCATCCCCGACCTGCCGGAACTGCCCCGGACCCGCGCCATGCTGATGCAGGCCTGCGACGTGCGCCTGCCCGTTCAGCTGACCATGGAACAACTTGATGCGGTCTGCGACGTGATCCTGAACGCGCTGGCGCAGACCACAAAGGCCGCAGCAGCCTGACCGCAGGGCAGCGCCGACAGCAGAGCTGTAGAATGCCGCGCAACTCCGACGCTTGGCGGCGGGTTTTCTGAATCAAGTCAGTGGGCCGTGCCAAGCAATTCCGACCTAAAGCGCTTCGGGATATACCTGAATCACTTGTTCGCTGCCTCTCCCTGCGGTCGAACGCGAAAAGTGATGTTGGATGTTTCAAGTTAATCCCGAAACGCTGTAAAGCGCCCCGCCTTAAACTTGAATCGCCGATACCCTGCCGCGCTTCGCGCTCTCGGGACATCGGCGATACGGGGTGTATCAGGTTAAAGGCGGGACGCTGTAAATGCCAAGCATTTCTGACCCAAACCAGACTTTGGGCGTGGTGTGGGTCAAGGTCAGGTGAGCGGGACAAAGTGAGCTTTCGCTGCCGCTTCGCCAACGGCTGCTTTCGGTAGCCTTGTAAGTATCGTGATTTCAGCAAAGTCATAAATTTTAAGTTTTAATAGATACTTCATGTCTATCTAACCCGCTCTGTCAGACTGCCAACCTGATAAGCACTTCTACGGCAAACGAAGGAGACCTAGACTTCACTTCGACAACAGGTTAGCCGGTTGCGCACTACTTTAGATACGCCCTAAAGAAGTTGATACACATACTAAAGTATTGCAACACTCCAAAGTGTATGATTCGTAAGGGAACACGTGATGTTGGAGCGAGCAGTCGGTAAGAGTTATAGGTTCGTTATTGGAAAAATTCATGAGCGCATGCTGTTTGACTGGTATCTGGAGATCGGTTGTCGGGGCGGCGAGACTTTTGCCTTGTCAGGGTCTCCGACCCTCGCCGTTGATCCGTATTTCCGGGTCGAGCATAACGTGATCCGCAATAAGCCAGCGTTGCACATCTTTCAGACCACCAGCGATACCTTTTTTGATAGCCCTTTTCTGGAACGCAACGCTATAAAGCTGGGGTTCGCGTTTTTGGACGGGATGCATCTGATCGAATACCTGCTCCGCGACTTTCGCAACACCGAGCGCAACAGTGATCCTGGCGGGGTGATCGCCGTTCACGACTGCTGCCCGTGGAACGTGCCCATCACAACGCGCGATCTGGACAGTTTGCGCGATGGGGTTGCCTGGACTGGGGATGTGTGGAAGCTGCTGCCGATCTTGCAGCGGTACCGTCCGGATCTGAAAATCACGGTGCTGGATGCAAACCCCTCGGGTCTGGTTATGGTCAGCAACCTGGACCCGGACAATACGGTGCTGTTCGACCGTTATGACGAGATTTTGGCGAGTTACGAACAGCCGCTCGACAAATACGGTCTGCAAAAGTTCGCCAATAGTTTCGACTATGTGTCGTCCGAAGCCTATGTCATGGCCGATTTTCCGGATTTTCATAAGATAGCTCGGCCAATCGACCTAGCATTGAAGCCTGCGATGGTGACGCCCTGAAATGGACAAAGTACTGGTGAAATCAGGCCATCTGTCCAAATGTGACAAAGATTAACCCCAGCTATCAGGGAAATGGCCCCGGCCAGAGGGAAGACCTGATCCGGGGCCATCTCTAACTTAGGGGTTAGCTTATTAGACCAATCTGATGCAGTCGGTCATAGCGTGGCGCTGATTTCTCGCGCCTTTGGCACCAAAAGCGTGCCATTTTTGAGTTGACTCAAACAGCATCGTTTGATGCTGCCACAGACCCCCATTTAAAACCCAAGCATCTGTTGAAGGTTTATGCCTTTACAACGACAGCGGCCATTCGTGGCGTGGCCGGATTCTAGCCGTGAGGGCTCTTTCCGGACCTTCGCTGCATTTTTCACGAACGACCACTTCGCCCTGCCCCGCCCTGCGGACGTAGCGCCGCGCTCTGGGTCAGCGATGTGACACAAAAGTCGGTTTTGCATGGCAATTGACAAGAGCCAAGGGCTCAGGCCCGCCACATCGCGCTGATGATCGCGCCGCGTGCCCCGTCAGGGGGCGCGCGTCCGCAGGATCACTTCATCTTTGACAGCTTGTCCTGCAACTCGGCGAGTTGCTTCTTGATCGCGTCCAGATCCTCGGACTTTTCCGGTTCCGGCTCGTCTTCTTCCGACATGGTCGGCATGGTGGTGCCCATCGCACCCTTCTTGCCGCCCCAGCCGCCGGTCATCGCCTTCATGAAGGCTTCCTGCTGGGCCTTCACCGCTTCCATGCCGGGCATCGTCGCGATCGGATTGATCGTCGACATGTTTTCCATCATCTTGGCCTGCCCGTCGCGCAACATGTCGAATGACGCCTGCAGGAATTGCGGCACCACCGAAACATTGCCGGACATGTAGCTGCGCACCAGGTCGTTCAACACCTCGACCGGCAAGACGCTTTCGCCCCGGCTCTCGTGTTCGGCAATGATCTGCAACAGATACTGACGGGTCAGGTCATCGCCCGACTTCAGATCCACAATCTGCACCTCGCGGCCATCACGGATGAATCCGGCAATATCCTCCAGCGTCACATAGTCGCTGGTTTCGGTATTATATAGCCGCCGAGACGCGTAGCGCTTGATCAGCAAAGGCTTGGGTTGGTCCGCCACAATCATCCTCCCGATTACGTGCTGCAATGCAGCTTAGGCGCATGTTTCACAAAAAGAAAGGGCGGGTGCATCAGCACCCGCCCCACGGCATCTACTTTCAGGGAGGAGGAGATAGATACCGGTAATCGGTCTTACTTCGCTGTCGCCTTCTTGGTGGCGGCCTGCACGTCGCTCGAAGCTTTCTTCATCGCGGCGGTTGCGTCTTCCTGGATGTCCTTGCCGGCAGCCATCATCAGCTCAACGGTGTCCATCTGAACCTTCTTGGCGATTTCCGCGAAAGCAGCCATGTGCTCGGCTGCGGATTCAGCGGAAGCAGAAGCGAAGTCGGACATCGCTTTTGCGTAATCGGCAGGCTCGGACTTCGCCTTGGCCATCTCGGTCATCTTTGCGACGGTGTCTTTTGTCCACTTGGAGGAAACCTCGGTGGATTTCTCAACCGCTGTCAGGGCAACGCCGGACAGTTTTTCGTTCAGGGTCGCGCTTGTTTTGAAAGCGCCTTCCATTGCGGCTGTGTCAACCGGGAAAGAGCCCATTACGTCTTTGAAGATCGCGGTCATATCAGGTGTCTTTGTCATGTCTGTATATCCTTAGGTTACGCTGTTTCGTTCGACGGGTCTGTCCCGCCTTTCGCGTCCAGTGGTGAATCCAGCCTTCCGCGTCTGCCTAAATTATATACATGCTGCACCGCAGCATTTCAAGTCTTTTTCTGCATTGCAGCATTAAACTTTCATGACGGCAAAAAGTGCTTTCCGATCAGTGATTTGCCTTCTTTGCCACGTATTCTCCCGGCGCATCTCCCAGAATTTTCCTGCCATCATCCCCCGGTTTCCGCGCCTTGATCATCGCGCCGGACCGCTTTTTCAGCCAGGCTCCCCAGCGCGGCCACCACGACCCTTCGTGAAATTCCGCCGCTTCCAGCCAGCCGGTATGCTCCGCTTCAAGCGAGGGGTTCACGTAGTGGCCGTATTTCTTCTTGGACGGCGGGTTCACGATCCCCGCGATATGGCCCGACTGGGTCATGATAAAGGTCTTGTCCGAGGATCCCATCTGCCGCACGCCGCGATAGCTGTCTTTCCAGGGCGCGATATGGTCGGTCTCGCAGGCCACGGCACACAGCGGCACATCCACATCGCCGAGCTCCAGATGATGCCCCAGAAGGTCGAATCCCCCTTCCGCCAGCTCGTTGCGTTGACACAGGCCGCGCAGATATTGCATCGCCATCTTGGCAGGCAGGTTGGCCCCGTCCCCGTTCCAGTAGAGCAGATCGAAGGCCGGCGGCGTCTCTCCCATGATGTAATGTTTGACGGCAGGGGCATAAACCAGGTCGTTCGACCGCAGGAAGGAAAAGGTGCGCGCCATGATGACCGAGGGGAGAATCCCCTTGTCCGCCGTCTCCCCCTCGATCCCGTCGATAAAATCGTCGGTCAGGAAGGGCTGGAACTCCCCCTGGTCGGAGAAATCGGTCAGCGCGGTAAAGAAGGTCGCGGATTTGACCGATTTGTCGCCGCGCTGCTTGAGCAGCGCCAGGGTAAGCGCCAGGGTGGTCCCGGCAATGCAATAGCCCACCGCATTCACCTTCTTCTCGCCGGTGATCGCCTTGACCTCGCGGATCGCGGCCAGATAGCCATCCTCGATGTAATCCTCCATCCCGACATCGCGGTAGGTGCTGTCAGGATTGACCCAGGACACCATGAACAGCGTGTGGCCCTGATCCAGCAGCCATTTCACCAATGAATTCTGTTCCTTCAGGTCGAGGATATAGAACTTGTTGATCCAGGGCGGGAACACCAGCAGCGGCGTCTTGTGCACCTTTTCGGTGGTCGGCGTGTACTGGATCAGCTCGAACATCTTGTTGCGATAGACCACCTTGCCCGGTGTGCTTGCGATGTTCTCGCCCAGCTTGAAGGCCTTTTCATCGGCCAGCCGCACGATCAGCTCACCGTCGTTGGCCTCCAGATCGGAAATCAGGTTCTCGATTCCCTTCACCAGGCTCTCGCCCTCCGTCTCGATCGCGCGTTCCAGCGCATCGGGGTTGGTGGCCAGGAAATTCGTCGGGCTCATCATGTCGATGATCTGACGGCTGAAATAGGCCAGCCGCTTTTTCTCATGCGGCTCCATGTCGGTGACATCTTCGACCGCCTGTTCCAGCGCCTGCGCGTTGATCATGTACTGCTGCTTGACGTAGTTGAAATAGGGATGGGTCTGCCACAGCGGATTGGCAAAGCGGCGGTCGCTTGGCGTATTGTCCTCAGGCGCGGTCAGCGTGCCCTTGGCCAGGGCCTGCTGCGCCTCGACGAAATGGGTCATCGTCCTGGTCCAGAATGACAGCTGATGTTCCATCAGCTTGGCCGGGTTGGTCATCGCCTCGGTCAGATAGGCCTGCTGCGCCTTGGCGAACAATTCCTGGTTCGGTCCATCCAGCGCCTGCCGGTGGGTCTGGCGATGTGCCATCACCTGCCCCAGCCGCTCGGTCAGCTGCTCCACCTTCTTGAGGTTTTCAACCATCCTGGACAGGGACGCCTCACTCAATGCCGGGTCGTTTTTAGTTTTAGTTGTCATCTTAACCTTTTGCTCCTATCTTCGCAGGTGCAGCATTTCATGGACCGCTTCAGGGGCCGGACCAAGGAGGTGCGCATTCTCGGGCCCAAAGGAGACCCCTATGCGTTACATGGCTTCCTACGATCTGATGGAGACCGTCAGAAATACCAACCAATGGCTCGGCGCGTCGGCGCTTGCCATGGCATCCTACCCTGCTTTTTCCATGTTTCCAAACCCTGGCTTGAACTGGATGGCGGCCTGGGGCGAAGTCACCGAACGGACCTTCAGCCGGATCGTCGTCAAACCCGACTGGAACATCCCCGCGATCCCCGGCAACGACGGCCAGGACCATGTCGTCAGCGCTGAAATCTCCCTGTCGCGCGACTTTGGCGATCTGCTGCATTTCAAGATTTCGGGCCGTCCCACGCCGCCCCGCAAGGTGCTGCTGGTGGCCCCGATGTCCGGCCATTATGCCACGCTGCTGCGCTCCACCGTGATCAGCCTGCTGCCCGATTGCGACGTCTATATCACCGACTGGCACAATGCGCGCGACATTCCCGTCAGCGCCGGCAAGTTCGATGTCGAAGATTACACCCTCTATCTTGTCGATTTCATGAAGCATCTGGGCCCGGATACCCATGTGATCGCCGTCTGCCAGCCCGCCCCGCTGGCGCTGGCCGCCACCGCCTACCTGGCCGAGGAAGCGCCCGACGCCCAGCCGCGCACCCTGACCCTGATCGGCGGCCCGATCGACCCCGGTGCCGCCCCCACCGAAGTCACCGACTTTGGCCATAGCGTCACCATGGGCCAGCTGGAACACATGATGATCCAGCGGGTCGGCTTCAAATACGCCGGTGTCGGCCGCAAGGTCTATCCCGGCCTGCTGCAGCTGTCCTCCTTCATCTCGATGAACGCGGAAACCCATTTCAAGGCGTTCAGCAACCAGATCGGCCGCGTCGCCCGGGGCGAGGCGCATGAACACGACAAGCACAACAAGTTCTACGATGAATATCTCGCCGTGATGGACATGACGGCAGAATTCTACCTGTCGACCGTCGACCGGATCTTCAAGAACCACGAAATCGCCAGCAACAACTTTACCGTCGCAGGGCGCAAGGTGGACATCGGCAAGATCACCACCGTCGCGGTCAAGACCGTCGAAGGCTCCAAGGACGATATTTCCGCCCCCGGCCAATGCGTCGCCGCGCTGGATTTGCTGACCGGCCTGCCCGACAGCAAGAAGGCCAGCCATCTGGAAGAAGGTGCCGGGCACTACGGCATCTTTGCCGGTGGCAGCTGGCGCGAGAACATCCGCCCGCTGGTGCTGAACTTCATCGACGAAAACAGCGGCGATCCGCAGCCCAAGGCAAAAAAAGCGGCGAACAAGAACCAGGCGGCATGACCCATGGCCAGGCGGCATGATATCGCATTCGCCTGCAGCTGCGGCAAACTGGCAGGCACCCTGCGGGGTGCCAGCCCCGGTGTAGGCACCCATGTTGAATGCTTTTGCCGCGACTGCCGCGCGGCGGAACTGCACCTGGGCCAGCCCGACCCGGCCCCCGGCCCGGTCGGCATCTTTCAGACCACACCGGACCGGCTGACCATCACCAAGGGGGCCGATAAACTGGCGGTTTTCTCCTTTGGCGAGAACAATGTGCTGCGCTGGCAGGCCACCTGCTGCGGCACGCCGCTGTTCAACACGCCGCGCAGCGCGCGGTTCTCCTTTGTGGGCATCCGCACCAATATCCTGGGGGAAACCGCGCCGCTTGGCCCGGTGGTCGGTCAGGCCTTCCTCCCCACCGACAGCGGCAAGACCCGCCACAAAGGTCTGCCGCGGTTCATCTGGGGCGTGCTCAGCCGCAGCGCGTTTCAGCTCATCACCGGCAGATGGAAGAAAACACCGTTTTTCAAGGCCGATGGCGCCACGCTGGTCAGCCCGGTCGAGATCCTGCCGCGCGGCACCCGCAGCGCCCTGCTCGACGCCGCGTCCTGACGCAAAACCGCTGCCGTTACCGCAACACCAGCGGCTGGCGCATCCATTTGCGCAGCGCTGCCGTGGTCTCTCCGGGCTGTTCCAGGGTTGGCAGATGGCCCGCATCCTCCAGCACCAAAAGCTCGGCATAGGGGATCAGCTCTGCCATGAAACTGTGGCGTTTGACCGGGCTCAACGTGTCATGCCGCCCGCAGAGCACCAGCGCAGGCGACTTGCATTTGCGCAGCACCGCCTGCTGGTCGCGCCGCCGCTGCAAGGCGCGGGACTGGCGGATGAACACCTCCGGCCCCAGCGTCTCGGCCATGTCCAGGGCAAGTTCCAGCACCTCGGCACGCTGACCGCCGGGCGCCAGGCTGGCCGCCGGAATTTCGTCGCGCATCACCTCAAGCAGCCGCCCGGAACGGACCCGCACGATCTGCGGCTCGCGGTTCGCGGCGGCGACAGGGGTTTCGGCAAGCGGATTGGTGCCCATCAGGCAGATGCGGGTCACCCGGTCCGGCGCGCGCCGCAGCAGTTCCATCGCCACCACGCCGCCCATGCCCTGCCCCGCCACGGCAAAACGGTTCGGCAACAGGTCCAGAATGCCCGAGGCAATCTCCTCGATCCGTTCACCTTTTGTGATGGGGGCCAGCATGACAGCCATGTCAGCCGAAAGCTCGGCGATCTGGGGCCCGAAAAGCCGCGCGTCACACATCATGCCGGGCAACAGCACCAGCGGCTCGGCCATATCAGCGCACCTTGTTGATCTCAAAAGTCTTTCAGTCCGGGCGATTGCCCGCTTCATCCTCTATAGCATGGCCGGGGGCTGCCGCAACATCAGGCATCTTGATGCCGCGCAGGGGCGGAAAATCGGCATAGCGCCGCGCACGGGTGGCAGCATTTTCGTCTGGCGCCTCTCCTGCCCGCAACAGCATCCCGCGCGGCGCGACATAGCTGGAAATCGTGCGCCAGGGCTGCGGACGCCAGACCAGGTTGAAGGCCGCCAGCTTGGGAAAGAACCACATCTCCGAATAGGGCAGATGGTCATGCACCCACCAGGCCAGATCGCGCCAGTCGCGCCCTTCGGCATATTGATCGGCAAACCAGGGGATCACCACGCTGGCCCCGGCCACGGCCCGGTCGCCGCCGGCCCAGTCCCAGATATGGCATTCCAGCGGGTTGTCATTGCGCGCGCAGTTCAGGCGGTTCTCGTTGCCATAGCGGTTCAGCGCCCGGCTGCGATAGCCCGACCGCACCGCGACCCGGCCAAAGGTTTCCTCCAAAGGGTCCATCAGCGCGCTGCAGAACGCCCGCCCGTTCGCGATTGCCAGATCGGGATCATCCGGCACATTGGGAATGCCGTGAAAGCCCGAAATCTCTGAATAGAGGAAATCGCGCATGTAGAAATGTTTCGACAGGCGGACCCGGCCAAAGGTCTCAAGGCTCCGCATGCTGGCCGGTCTGCGCATCAGCCGTGGCCGTTCCAGCGAAAGGCGCCATCCGGGGCCAGCGGCGCAAAGGGGTTGTGGGTGACCTCCCAGATATGCCCCTCGGGGTCCGCGAAATACCCCACATGCCCGCCCCAGAAGATGTCATGCGCCGGGCGCAGGATGCGGCCCCCCGCGGCCTCTGCCCGCGCCAGCAGCGGGGCGACCTGCGCCTTGTCCCGCACATTGTAGGACAGCGTCGTCGCCCCGTGGCCCAGGGCCTCAACCGGCACGCCGATGTCCTCGGCCAGTTTCCCGATCGGGTAAAGTCCCAGCGTCTGACCAATCAGATCATAGGCGACAACGCCGTCCGGGCTCTCCACCCGGACCCAGCCCAGGGCGTCGTAAAAGGCGGCCAGCCCGGCCTGATCCCCTGCGCCCAGGGTGATCAGCGAAATACGTTGTTCCATCTTTTCAGTCATTTGCAGCCAAAACCTCATCTATCGCCTGAACAATCAGATCCAGAGAGGGACCGTCAGAAAACCGGTGATCCGCATCCTTGACCAGCAGCAGCCGCATGTCCGGCCCGGTGGCATGTTCCAGCAGCCGCGTGGCGGTGGCAACGCTGACGGCAGTATCCGCCGTGCCCTGCAGGAACCGCACCGGGAACGGCAGATGCAGCGGTGCGCGCAGCACCAGCTGCTCGCGCCCGTCGGTGATCATGCGCGGCGTGACCAGATAGGGTTCCATGTAATCCGAGGGCAGCTCCACCATCTGCCCCGCCTCGATCTGCGCGCGCTGCGCATCGGTAAAATTCGCCCAATATCCGTCTTCGGTGAAATCCGGTGCCGCAGCGATGGTCACCAGCCCCGCCAGCCGCTCCGGCTGCGCCCGCGCCAGCAACAGCGCCTGCCATCCCCCCATGGAGGAGCCCACGGGCAGGACCGGCCCCTGCGTCAGCGCCGCCACCGCCTCGGCCGCGTCCTCGGCCCAGTCGCCGATGCAGCCTTCGGTGAATTCCCCCGACGATTCACCATGCCCGGAATAATCGAACCGCAGAAAGGCCCGCCCGTTGCGGCGTGCCCATTCCTCCAGAAACACCGCCTTGGTGCCCATCATGTCGGATTTCAGACCGCCCAGAAACACGATGCAGGGCCCTGCCCCCTCGGTCCGGTGATAGGCCAGCCTGCGCCCTGATTTGGTTTCCAGAAATGCCGGTATGGTCATGGTGCCCCCTTTTTCGGGTCATCATGCGCAACACGGGGTCCAAGGGCAACCGCGAGAATCCCGCGTTACCGTTGTACCGGCGCGCCCACCGGGCGCGCGGGCCTCAGCCGCTGACGTAGGTCGATGTCTTGGGCCGGTAAAAGATCTTCTGACCGTGAAGCCGCCCCAGCAGTTCCTCGTTCTCGTGCTGGTCGTCCTCGATCACCCGGATCGATTCCATATGCGCCGGGTTGTCGCTGCCCAGGGCAAGCCGCATGCGGGACAATTCACGACCTCGGGCGCGCAACGCTTCCTCGATCATGTCGACATCCGCAATCGTCAGGTTGAATGTCCGGTTGTAGCTTGCCATGCCGCGCTCCTTCACGGAAATGTTGCTGGGGTCCTAGTGTCGCTTTTACGCTCCTGAACGTCGCAGTCAACGTATAGTTTGACATTCACAGCCCTTCAGCCTCGGTCAGCCCCCGCGCGGTGAAAAATGCGGCAATCGCCATGACGGCAAAGAGCGTCAAAGTGGCCTCGGGCCCGATCAGCGCCGCCCCGCCGCCCAGCACCCCCGCCCCCAGCAGCAAGACGCCGATGACGGTATTGGTGACAGCGGCATAGGCCGCGCGCCGGCCCTCTGGCGCGAGGTCCACCAGATAGGTGGACCGGCCCTGCCGGACCCCGTGATAGGCGATCATCAGGACAAAAAGCACCAGCGGCATCGCCATCCACTGCCCCGCCAACCCCAGGGCCCAAAGGGCAACGCCGGCGCCCATGGCAACAGCCCCCAACAGGCCCGAGAACATCAGAACCCGGCGGCTGGAGTGATCGGCAAACCGCCCCCAGACATAGGAGCTGACCAGCGAGGCCAGCGCCGAGGCCAGCACAAGGGCGCCCAGCCTGCCCAGCGTGCTCTCACCCGACAGGACCACCAGATAGGGCGGCGCCAGAGCCGTTGACACCAGCAGCCCCCGCGTGATGATGAAACGCCACAGCGCCGGGTCTTCCCTGAGCACCGCGAAATGGGCAATGGTATCGCCGCCGGTCTCGCTCCTTTCCTCCTCCAGGGTGGTGAACAGCAGGGCGGCAGCCCCCCAGAACAGGGCGGCCAGGGCAATCGCGGCAATGACCAGCCCCGCGCTTTGCCCCGGCCCCAGGATCAGCAGCGCGGCAAAGACCAGCACACCGACAGAGGAGGCCGACCCCGCCAGCCCGGTCACCGCGCCGCGCCGGGACAGCGACACCGTCTTGCCCAGGATCGCCTTGTAGGAGACCGAACAGGCCGCGCGGCAGACTGCCAGCAGCGCCAGCGCCGCGCAGATGGCAAAGCCCGCCGCCTGCCCCTCCAGCGACAGCGCCGCCAGCACGATCACGCCCGCCGCCAGCCCCTGACCGGCGCTGCCCAGCACCCATATCCATTTGCGCCGGGCCATGCGCTGCAACAGCGCCGCAAGCGGCATCTGCGGCAGCAGCGCGCCCGCCTCGCGGATCGGCACCAGCGCGCCCGCAAAGACCGCAGGCGCCCCCAGCGCCGTGAGCAGCCAGGCCAGCACCAGCTTGGGGTCGATCAGCCCGTCCGCCACCTTGGTCATCGACAGCGCCGCGATATGCCGCAAACCGTTGCGCCCTTCGCTCGGGCCGGGCTGGCCGGCCCCTTCCTCGCCCGCGATCCTGCTGAAAACGTCCTCTGCCGTGCTGTCCGTCATCCACTTTTCCGCCATGCCCATGATGCAGATGCAGTTAGGGCGTCGCCTGTGAATGGAAAGCGCGGCCATCGGCAGATGGCGGGGCTGTGGGCTGCGGGGGGGCAAAACGGGATCGCCGCCTTGCCCTGCCCCCCTACATCTACATCTACCTCTACATCCGCGCGCGCGCGCTCGCGGGATCATACATGCTGTCATGGGTCACCACCGCCTCGCGCATCTCGCCATGGACGGAGACCTGCAGCGCCGTGCCTTCGGCCGAAAGCGCCGGTGGCACCAGCGCCATCGCGATGTCATGGGCGAAATGATAGGAATAGCCGCCCGATGTCACGCGCCCGACCAGTGCGCCATCCTGATACACCCCCTCGTCCGCGAGGACAGAGGTATCGCAGGGCGGCAGTTTCAGCGTCACCAGAACCCGTGCCGGCCCCGCCGCCGCTTCCGCCCGCAGCGCATCGCGCCCCGGGAAATCGCCCTTGTCCAGCTTGACGAAACGGCCCAGCCCGGCCTCCAGCGGCGAGATGTCCTGCGACAGCTCGCGGTTGATCGCGCGGTAGGATTTTTCCAGCCGCATCGATTCCAGCGCCCGCAGGCCAAAGGGCACCATCCCATGCGCCGCCCCCGCGTTCAGCAGCAGTTCGACCAGATGCCGGTTATAGGCGACGGGGTGGTGCAATTCCCACCCCAGTTCCCCGGTATAGCTGACCCGGATCAGCCGGACATCCCGTGCATAGCCGACCTCGCCCAACTGGGCAGAAAGCCAGGGGAAGGCCGCGTTGGACAGATCGTTGTCGGTCAAGGGCTGCAGGATCTCGCGGGATTTCGGACCGGCGATGGCAAGGACGCCAAGCTGCCCGGACAGGTTTTCCAGGATCACCCTGCCATCCTGCGGCAAGAGCCGCGACAGCTGGTCAAGGTTGCGGACCTCGCCGTTCGGTGTGCTGACGAGGTAGAAATCGTCTTTGCCATAGCGCACCACCGTATATTCCGCGTCGATCCCGCCGCGCGGATTGCAGACCACACTCAGACGCAACCGCCCCACTTTCGGCAGCGCATTGGCCATGATCCCATCCAGCCATGCCGCCGCCCCGGCCCCGCGCACGCGGAACTTGGTCATCGGCGACATCTCGATCAGCCCGGCCGCGCTGCGGGTCGCCCGCACCTCGGCCTCGACATGTTCCATCGACCGTGTCCTGCGAAAGCTGGCCTCCGGCAGCGCCAGTTCGGGCGATGGCGCGTACCAGTTCGGAACCTCATAGCCATCAAGCACGGTCCAGACCGCGCCCTTCGCCGTCAGAAGGTCATAAGACCCCACCGTCTTCAGCGGGCGTCCCGCCGGCGTGTCCTCACCCGGGATATGGGCCAGCATGTGCCGCCCCCAGGTCTCGCGCACCTTGTCGGCGGTCCAGCGCTTGGTCACGTAATCGCCAAAGCGCCGCGGGTCGAGCGCGGACATGTCCATGCCCGGGTCGCCGTTCAGGATCCAGCGGCTCAGACGCGCGCCCATGGTGCCGCCCCAGAGGATGCCACCCGGCACCCCCTCGGCCAGCCACAGCCCCTCGTGGCCGGGGGCAGGACCGCACAGCGGCATCTCGTCCGGGGTCATCTGGAAAGGTCCGCGCGTATTGGCCTTGATGCCCACCTCGCCCAAGGTTGGCACCCGCTCGATGGCCTGCTCCCACTGGCTCTCGACGGCATCGAAATCCTCGGGCAGCAGGTCCGCGCCGAAATCCTTCGGCACCCCGTCCACGGCAAAGAGCTTGAGATCCTTCTCGAATTCATAAGGTCCGAACTGGAAGGCACCTGTGTCCTCGCGCAGATAGGCGCCGTAATCCTCATCCCGCAGGATCGGCAGTTCGGGCAGCCCCGCGGCCTTGCGGTCTTTCAGCGCGGGCACCACTTCGGTGGTCCAGTATTGATGGACAATCGGGATGCAGGGCAGATCGAGGCCCACGCGTTTCGCATTCTCGCGGGCATAATTGCCGGTGGCAAAGACCAGGTGATCGCAGGTAATCTCGCCCTGCGAGGTGACAACCTTCCAGCCGCCGCCGGGCCGCTTCTCATACGACAGCGCTTCGCTGTTCTGATAGATTTTCGCGCCCTGATCCCGCGCCAGCCCCTGGGTGATGTCGGCCGGGTTGATATAGCCATCCTCGCGGTGAAGGATCCCGCCGAAAATGGAGTTGCTGGGCGAAAGATACGGATGCTGTTCCTGCACCTGTTCAGGCGTCAGCAGCTCTGCCGGAACGCCTGCCGCCTCCGCGATGCTGATATAGCTCTGGAACTCGTCCCAGCGGTCCCGGGTATTGGCAACGCGCAGCTGGCCCACCTGACGCAGCCCGCAGGAGGTGCCCAGCCGGCGTTCCACATCCGCATAGATCCGGATCGTTTCCATCGTCATCTGGCTGATGACATGTGAACGCACAAAGGTGACCAGCAACCCCGCCGCATGCCAGGTCGACCCGGCGGTCAGCTGGCTGCGCTCCAGCAACACGGCATCGGAACACCCCTGTTCGGTCAGCCCGAACAGGATGGATGCGCCAACACATCCCCCACCTACGACAACGACCCTGGCATGTGATTGCATGAACATCCCCATTGAAATTTCTGGGCGAGGCTATTCCGCCAAACCGCAGTTGTCCCGTGCAAAACCGCAACCCGAAATTCGCGCGGCGCACCAGCAGGCGATGCTGGTGCGGAAGACCTGCGCATCAGGCAGGTCAGGAGTTTGAACCAAAGGCACTGCGCCCCACACCAGGGTCGATGGATCTGTGTCTGATAACGTCGCTCGCCCTGGACATCGTTGTGGAAATGCTCAGGCGTGCCCCCGTTCCGATAGAGGCCGGGCCCATCGCACGCACCGGCGGCCAAGGTCCTATACTGTCGGTCTATATACGCGACCCGGACCATAACCTGAGCGAGATTTCGAGTTACGACGCATGACCGGTTGGTCCCGGTTCTGCGCAAATGAAGACATGTCATTTTTGACATGTGAGGCTGCTGACAAACCCGGAAACGGCTGCCGCCGGAGGTAAATCGTTCTTCTGCGCTCTGCGTTACGTTTTCGAACGAAGGGCCGCGCCCGAGCCTGGGAGGGCGCATTGAGACGCGCATTCGGAGCGCCTCCCTTACAAATATCAATGTTGTCAGTGTGATACGAGAAGTCACCAAAAGCGCCCTCCCGGGGGGAGGGTCGGGCGCGGCCCGGGCTGACACCCGGGCCAAGGCTTGTGGCTGGCGTCGTGGAAGAACGATTTCGTTGTTTCGGGGGGGCGGGTGCAGGAACGTGCTTTTTCAGCAGCCTCACATGTCATTTTTGACATGTCTTCATTTACGGATCAGCACCGCGCGCATATGGCACCTTCATGGCTGGCGCAGCGGAGGTCCGGAAAGCGCCCTTTCCGCTTCCCCCCGCGCGGAATCAAGGCCGCAGGCCGCCGCGCATCATGCCAAAGGCATTTCTCCGACATGACGGGCCGTCCCCTGGCACGGCGATTTGGCTGCTGTAATGCCAAATCGTTATGTAGGATGTGCTTGGCCACCATAAAGTGCCAGTCACAGAGGTCGGATCGCCGCAACACATGCTACAAATTTCTCAGCGGGCGTTTGGTATTGCAAGGCCTTTCGCGGTCGCTCATTGAGCTGGCAGTCGACACTCTCGCATCGGCAAGCCGCCCCCCCGCAGCCGCCCGCCGCGCAAACATCACGGCGAAACCCCGCTTTCCCGACACCATCCGCCAAAAATTCCCACAGCGCGCCCCCTTCGGTGCCGCCCGAGGTTGACAAGCCCCCGACCAGGCGCGATGTCTGCGCCCTCATAACCCGCAACCGGGCGTCTCGTAGGCGCCAAACCGACGAGGAGGCCCAGATGGCCCGGATCACCCTTACCCTTCCCGATGGCAATGCACGACAGTACGACGCAGGTATCACTGCGGGCGAGGTCGCGGCAGACATCTCCAAATCCCTCGGCAAGAAGGCCATCAGCGCCACCGTCAACAACATGCATTACGATCTGGCCTGGCCGATCGACGGCGACGCCGACATCGCCATTCACACCATGGCGGACGAAGAGCAGGCCAACGAACTGCTGCGCCACGACCTGGCCCATATCATGGCCCGCGCCGTGCAGGAAATCTGGCCCGACACCCGCGTCACCATCGGCCCTGTCATCAAGGACGGCTGGTACTACGACTTTGACCGCGCCGAACCCTTCACCCCCGAAGACCTGGGCGAGATCGAAAAGAAGATGAAAGAGATCATCAACAAGCGCGATCCCGTCCGCACCGAGGTCTGGGATCGTGATGTTGCACTCAAATACTACGAAGACCGGGGCGAGCCCTACAAGGTCGAGCTGATCGAAAGCATCCCGGGCGACGAGCCACTGCGCATGTATTGGCACGGCGACTGGCAGGATCTCTGCCGGGGTCCGCACCTGCAACATACCGGCCAGGTGCCGGGCGATGCCTTCAAGCTGATGTCCATCGCCGGTGCCTATTGGCGCGGCGACAGCAAGCGCCAGATGCTGCAACGCATCTACGGCGTGGCCTTCACCGGCAAGGAAAAGCTGCGCGCGCATCTCAACATGCTGGAAGAAGCCGCCAAGCGCGACCACCGCAAGCTGGGCCGCGAGATGGACCTTTTCCACATGCAGGAAGAAGCCCCCGGTCAGGTCTTCTGGCACCCCAACGGCTGGACCATCTACACCACGCTGCAGGACTACATGCGCCGCAAGCAGCGCGCGGGCGGCTACCGCGAGATCAACACCCCCCAGATCGTCGACCGCAAGCTGTGGGAACTCTCGGGCCACTGGGACAAGTACCAGCACCACATGTTCATCGTCGAAGTGGACGAAAGCCGCGATGGCGAGCATGACGATGCCGCCGCAACCAACAAGGCCGAAACCCGCATCAACGCGCTGAAGCCGATGAACTGCCCCTGTCACGTCCAGGTCTACAATCAGGGCCTCAAATCCTACCGCGACCTGCCGCTGCGGCTGGCCGAATTCGGCTCCTGCACCCGCTACGAGCCCTCCGGCGCGCTGCACGGCATCATGCGCGTGCGCGGCTTTACCCAGGATGACGCCCATATCTTCTGCACCGAGGAACAGATCGAGGCGGAATGCGCCCGCTTCATCGAATTCCTCGCCGAGATCTATGCCGAGCTGGGCTTTCCCACCTTCGAGATCAAATTCGCCACCCGCCCCGAAAAGCGCGTGGGCACCGAGGAATCCTGGGATTACGTCGAAAACGCGCTGGAGGAAGCGATCCGCAAGACCGGCCGCACCTACACGCTGGAACCGGGCGACGGCGCCTTCTATGGCCCCAAGCTCGACTTCTACCTGACCGATGCCATCGGCCGTGTCTGGCAATGCGGCACCTTCCAGGTGGACCCGAACCTGCCCGAACGGCTTGATGCCACCTATATCGGCGAGGACGGGGCCAAACACCGCCCCTTCATGCTGCACCGCGCCACGCTGGGCAGTTTTGAACGCTTCGTCGGCATCCTGGTGGAGGAACACGCAGGCAAGCTGCCCTTCTGGCTGGCCCCGCGTCAGGTTGTGGTCGCCTCCATCACTTCCGAGGCCGATGACTACGTGCAGGAAGTCGTTGCCGAACTGCTGGCCGCAGGCGTGCGCGCCGAAGCGGATGTGCGCAACGAAAAGATCAACTACAAGGTCCGCGAACATTCGGTCGGCAAGGTGCCTGTCATCCTGGCCGTCGGTGCGCGCGAGGTTGAGGACAGAACAGTCTCCGTCCGCCGCCTTGGCGAAAAACAAACATCGGTTCAGCCGCTTGCCGAAGTTGCTGTAACATTGGCCACCGAGGCCACACCGCCGGACCTGCGCGCGTTGTAACATTCACCGGGCGGTGCCTGCCGCCCGGCCCCCGCCTGAAACAATTTCGCCGCAATGGCGCTGTCTTCGCGCAACTTTCACCGGATTTCTCACGTTTCTCCTGACAGGATCGTGACACACCTGCTCGTGAATGGTGCTAAGGTCCGGTGACTGCTTTACTCAAGGCATCACATGTTCCACATGACGAATACAGGAGGCTTTATGTCCAACACCATGAAATCATTCGCCATTGCAGGCGCAGTTGCCGCCGCGATGACGGCGCACGGCACCACGACCGCCGAAGCGGCGTCCAAGGAAAAATGCTACGGCGTCAGCCTTGCCGGCGAAAACGATTGTGCGGCCGGCCCCGGCACCACCTGTGCAGGCACCTCCGTGACCGACTATCAGGGCAACGCCTGGACCCTGGTTGACGCAGGCACCTGCGCCGAGATCGAGCTGCCGCAAATGGCCGACGGAACGCCACGCCAGGGCTCTCTTGAGGCGCTGGACCGCGACCTGCCCGCATAACCCAAAGATCCGCACCCCGGGCCATCTGTCCGGGGTGCCACTCTGCCCCCGACCCCAGCTGCCCGGAGCGATATGATGCTTGACGCGGCCCACCCGTTTGACCGCCTGCCGAACGCCCCCGGCGTTGGCTACAAACCCCAGCATTTCAACGACCTGCAGAACGACCCCGGCGATGTCGCCTGGATCGAGGTCCATGCCGAGAACTATATGGGCGACGGGGGCCGCCCGCTGGCGCAACTGCGCGCCCTGTCGGAAAAATTTCCCCTCTCGGTGCATGGTGTCGGCCTTTCCATCGGCGGCGAAGGGCCGCTGGACCGCGACCATCTCGCCCGGCTGAAAAAGCTCTGCGACTGGGCCAAACCGGCCAGTTTCTCCGAACATCTGGCATGGTCCACCCATGGGGCGGAATTCCTGAATGACCTGCTGCCCCTGCCCTATACCCAGGCCACGCTGGCCCGCGTCGCGGACCACATCAATCAGGTGCAAGACAGGCTGGGGCGGCGGATGCTGCTGGAAAACCCCTCCAGCTATCTTGTTTTTGACGACTCCGACTTGTCTGAATGCGACTTTTTATCCACGCTGACCCGGCAAACCGGCTGTGGTCTCTTGCTGGATGTGAACAATGTCTTCATTTCCGCCACCAATCTGGGGATCAGCGCTCAGGCCTATATCGATGCCTATCCGACCGACCGGGTCGAAGAGCTGCATGTCGGCGGCCATGACGAGGATCACGACGATCATGGCGCGCCGCTGCTGATCGACAGCCACGGCAAACCCGTGGCTGATCCGGTCTGGGCCCTGCTGGATTATGCGCTGGCGCAGACCGGCCCGAAACCGGTGCTGGTGGAATGGGACAATGATGTGCCCGACTGGCCCCTCCTGCGGGCAGAGGCGCAGCGCGCCGCAAGGGCGCTTGCCGGATGACTGCGCAGGAGGCATTCCGGCAAGCGCTGCTGGACCCGGATCAACCGGTGCCGACCGGCCTCAGCGATGGCAAGGCCAGCCCCGTCGGCCGGCGCTATGCGGTCTACCGCAACAATGTCACGGTCTCGCTGAGCGAAGCGATGACCACCGCCTTCCCGCTGGTCCGCAAGCTGATCGGGGGTCAACGCTTTGACCGGCTGGCGCTGGAATTCATCCGCGCCTTTCCGCCCCGGTCGCCGCTGATGATGTTCTACGGCGCTGATTTTCCCGCCTTCATCCAGGGTTTCGCCCCCCTGTCGCAGATCGGCTATCTGGCCGATGCCGCCCGGCTGGACCTTGCCCTGCGCCGGTCCTACCACGCGGCGGATGCCGCACCTTTCGATCCGGCCCCGCTGGCAAGCATGACCCCGGCGGCGCTGACGGAACTGCGCCTGCCGCTGGCCCCGGCCAGCGTGATCCTGCGCTCTGTCTGGCCGCTCTATGACATCTGGCGCTTCAACATGCAGCCCGATGCGCCCAAACCCGCCGCCATCCCCCAGGACGTGCTGGTCACCCGGCCCGAATTCGACCCGGCGCCGCATCCCCTGCCCGCCGGTGCCGCCGACTGGCTCGCCGCCCTTGCCGAAGGTCACACCCTGGGCGCGGCCGTGGACAGGGCCACGACATGCCACGCGGATTTCGATCTGGGCCGCAGCCTGACCGCCGCCCTGAATGCCCGGGCCTTTACGGCTCTTTGATCAAGGACACGCTATGTCATCACTCCTGTCTCATTATTTCGCCGTGACCGACAGGCTGGCACGGGCAGACTGGCTCCTGTCGACGCTTGCAAGGTTCCTTGTTGCCGCGATCCTGCTGGTCTACTTCCTGAACTCCGGTCTGACCAAGCTGGGCGATGGTCTGGCGGGCCTCCTGATGCCTTCCGCCGGCGCCTATGCCCAGATTTTCCCCAAGGCGTTCGAGGCCGCAGGATATGATTCCGACGCGCTTTCCGCGTTTCACCAGATCGTCGTCATCGCCGGAACCTGGGCCGAATTCATCCTGCCCGTCGCCATCGTGCTGGGGCTGTTCACCCGGCTCGCGGCGCTGGGCATGATCGGCTTTGTCGTGCTGCAATCCCTGACCGACATCTACGGCCACGGCCAGACCGATGCCCTGGGGGCATGGTTTGACCGCTTCCCCGATGCGCTTGTGCTGGATCAGCGCGGCCTGTGGGTGTTTGTCCTGCTGGTGCTGGTGATCAAGGGCGCAGGCCCCCTGTCATTCGACCGGGCGTTGCGGGGCAGCACGGGCCCTGCCTGAGCGCCCGGGATCAGGAAGCAAGCGCTTTGACCTCGGCCTCGACCTCGCTGTTCCACCCCAGGAAAAGCGCATTTCCCGCCGCAATCAGCGGCCGTTTCATCACCGCCGGATGCGCCTTGATCAGGTCCCGCGCCGCCATGCCGCGCGCCGCCTCGTCCAGCCCCCGCCAGGTCGCCGAGCGTGTGTTGACCAGCGCCGCCTGAAACTGCTCCAGGGCCGCATCCAGCACCGCATCGGGCAGGTCATCGGCCCGTACATCCACCAGTTCCGCAGCAGGCAGCGATTTCAATGCCTTGCGGCAGGTGTCACAATTCTTCAATCCATAGATGCGCATTTTGCGGGCCCTTTTGTTATTCCCCGGTTGTTTATTGCAGGAAATTTGGACGGGAAACTTGATTTTCCGGCACAGTGCTCAATCTTTTTACCTGTGGGCCCGGGCGATGAACGGGCACACCCTGCCGCGGCAGGAACAGCAAAGATCAAAGGAGGCACGGACATTATGCCAACTGGCACCGTGAAGTGGTTCAACACAACCAAAGGGTACGGTTTCATCGCACCCGAAGGTGGGGGGAACGACGTTTTTGTACATATCTCTGCAGTGGAGCGGTCCGGCCTGACCGGCCTTGCTGACGAGCAGAAAGTGAGCTTTGAGCTCACCGAGGGACGCGACGGGCGTCAGATGGCGACCGATCTGGCGCTGCTCTGACCGATCCGGTCCCGGCGGCAAGGCACCGGGACCGCCTGTTCACATCAGTCGCAGCCCTTGAGGCCCGCCTGACAATGAGCGCGCGCCGAGCGCACGTAATGTTGCCTGACCGGTTTGTGTCTGCGTACCGGATGGGCCATGGCCTGCTGGTATGAGATGCTCTGGTTCGGGGTGCCACAGCAGATGGCACCGGCGATTGTAATCGGCTGCAGGCCAGCGGGGCAGTAATTTGCGCTGGCCGGATAGGCATAAATCTTGGGCTGAGCCGCGACCTGTGCAGGCATCAGCGTGGTAAATGTCATGGCGATGGCGGCCATCGCGCCGGTTGTGAAACGCATATTATCCCTCGTTTATCATACCGCTATATGGCCCAAGTGTGACCGCGCGGGGCGGGGCTGTCCAGCGTTTATTGCCGCATTTACCGGTGTCCCGGGGTGACTGGCGCCCGCCCCTGGCCCAATTGTGCAGGCAGATGCTGGTAGCCGTGAAAGCGGATGCGCCCGCCGGGCACGCGACCTTCCCTGAGCCGGTAGGACGGATAGCGGCGCAGGAAACGGGCAATCGCGATGCGCCCCTCCATCCGCGCCAGGGTCAGCCCGACGCAGACATGCGGCCCGCCGGCAAAGGCCAGATGCCGGTTGGGCCGGCGCGCGATGTCAAAGACGCCGGGATCCTCAAACACCGCCGGATCGCGGTTGGCGGCACCGATGCACAGGTGCAGATTGCTGCCCGGCGGAATCCCGTACCCGCCCAGCGTGACCGGCGCCGTTGTCTCGCGGTTGCCAAACTGGTTCGGAGACCGCAGGCGCAGCACCTCTTCCACCATCGTGTCGATCAGCGCAGGATCATCGATAAGACGTTGTTTCTGATCAGGAAAATCATTCAGCAGGGCAAGGCCATTGCCGATCAGGTTGGTCGTGGTTTCATGCCCCGCATTCAGGATGAAAATGCAGTTCTGGATCAGCTCGGTCTCGGTCAGCTTGCCGCTGTCGTCACCGTTGATCAGGCGGGTCAGCACATCAGTCTCCGGATCGCCCGGATTGGCGCGGCGGCGGGCGATGAGGTCTTGCAGATAGGTCTTGAATTCAGTCACCGCCCGGTGGCCACGGGCCAGCTGCGCCTCGGTCAGCGTGGGTTCCAGCGCGCCGAGGATGGCCAGCGACCAGTCCCGCAGGGGCGCGCGTTCTTCCATCGGGACATCCAGCAGATTGCCGATGATCTGGATCGGGATGGAGGAGGCGAAATCCTCGATCAGGTCGGCCTCCTGCGGCATGTCCTCCAGCAGGTGATCGACGGTGGCGATCAGCCCCGGCTCCATCCGCGCCAGTGCTTTCGGCGTCAGCGCCGAGGTCATGATGCGCCGCACGCGGGTGTGCAGCGGCGGGTCGTTGAAGACGAGGCTGGTGGTATGGTGTTCGTAAAGCGGCGAGCCGGGGCCGAACTTGGGCGCGAAGGCCTGTTTCTTGTCCGAGATATACAGCGTGGTGTCGCGGTAGATCGCGTTCAGATCGGCATGGCGGCTGATCAGGAATGACCCGTCGGGCTGCGGGCAGACGGGGGCCTCGGCCAGCAGGCGGTCGTAATGCGGGAAAGGATTTTCAAGGAAATCCGCGGGGGGATGGGACAGGTCGAACATGGGCGGAGTCTGGGGGGATTTTCGCGGCTGTCAATGAGGTGCCGTAGGGTTCACAGCTGTGAACATTAAGCTATTGTTAATATTAATTTATTTCTGGTTTTCCGGGCGTTCCCCGGGGTGTTGCGCCCGATGGGGACCGCGCGCCGGCAGATTGAAGGCCCGAACGCGCGGGCCCCGGGGCGGAACGGTGTGGAATGCGGCAGGGTGGGATTTTATCCCCAGGGCGCGGGCGCGCAGACGGGCACGCGCCCTGGCAATGGCCGCTGTTCAGCCCAGCCAGACAGCCTGCGCGGCATCGTCCCAGCCCAGCGTGTAACGGGTGCCATCGGTGAGAATGGGGCGGGCCATCAGGGCCGGCTGGTCCAGCAGCTGCGCCTCGGCCTCGCTCTCGCGCATCCAGACGCTGAGGTTGCGGTAAGTCTGGGATTTCCGGTCGATGATGTTGTCCCCGAATTCCGCGATCAGGGGCGCCCATTCGGCCGCGCTCAGCGGGTCGGCGCGGACATCGCGCAGGGTGACACTATGGCCCGCGTCGCTGAGGGCCTTGGTGGCTTTCTTGCACTCGGAACAGGTGGGCAGGCCGTAGAGGATCATGTTGCAGGCTTTCCTTGGGGTACGGGCATATGGCGTTTCATGTTCCATTAACCTTGATTTGCCACAAATTGACCATGCCCAATTACCGTCGTCCCCGCCAGCCTGGTGCCCGTGTGTTTTTGACCGTCACACTGGCAGAGCGCGGCGCGCGGTGGTTGGTGGATCATATCGAAAGCCTGCGGATGGCGGTGCGCAGGACGCGGGACGAGCGGCCCCTCAGGATTGATGCATGGGTCGTCTTGCCCGATCACATGCATTGTGTGTGGACCTTGCCCGAGGGGGACAGGGATTTCTCGACACGGGTGCAGGTGATCAAGTCCCGGTTTTCGCGCACAGTGCCAATGGGCCATCGGCGGTTGAGCCATGTCGTGCGGCGAGAGCGTGGCCTCTGGCAGCGGCGGTTTTGGGAGCATCATATTCGAAATGAGGCCGATTTTCACAACCATATTGCGTATTGTTGGCACAATCCGGTGAAACACGGGTTTGTGGAACGCCCCGAGGATTGGCCATTTTCATCATGGCATCGCGACCACCCGTAGGGTGCGCATTCATGCGCACCGGCAGCGAGAGGTTGCGAGGGGGATCGACCGTAGGGTGCGCATTCATGCGCACCGACAGCGCCAGGTTGTGAGGGGGATCGACCGTAGGGTGCGCATTCATGCGCACCGACAGCGCCAGGTTGTGAGGGGGGATCGACCGTAGGGTGCGCATTCATGCGCACCGGCAGCGCCAGGTTGTGAGAGGGGATCGACCGTAGGGTGCGCATTCATGCGCACCGGCAGCGCCAGGTTGTGAGGCGGGATCGACCGTAGGGTGCGCATTCATGCGCACCGGCAGCACGAGATTGTGAGGGGGATCGAACGTAGGGTGCGCATTCATGCGCACCGGCGGCACGAGGTTGTGAGGCGGGATCGACCGTAGGGTGCGCATTCATGCGCACCGGCAGCACCAGGTTGTGAGGGGGGATCGAACGTAGGGTGCGCATTCATGCGCACCGGCAGCGAAAGGTTGTGAGGGGGGATGGTGCGCAATGAATGCGCACCCTACGGTGAATTGAAAAGGAGCACCGCGCCCGAACCGAGGGGCAGGAAGCGAAGCGCCCGCGTCACGCCGCAGGCGTGCCTCCGGCACGACGGGGGCGGTTCGGGCGCTGCCAAATCGGAGATTTGGCATGGATGCGTGACGGTTGTGGGAGATTGTGCGATACACGGACGGAACGCTGTGAAAAATCGCAATTTAGTCGCTGTCGGCAAACCGAAGACCAAGGGCAGCCTTCACGTCCCTGATCGCGTTGTCTCCAGAACGGTGATCTCCGGCTGTCTTGGCAATTGTCGTTCCACCGATCCCCTTCAACTCATACGGAGGAGAAAACTTAATATGTTTACCTTGCTCGCTACGCTCAAATCCTAGTGGTGCCAGAACGACTTTGAGTGTTTGATCCACTTGTGTCGGATCGCTAGCTGGCTTGAGACTATCAAGAATTTTGGTGGAAAATGCCGATAGTTGAATTCGCGCCAAAATAGCATCCATTACTGCGCGATCTCTAGAACTCACAGCAAAACCTTTTGTTCCAGAAGCAGCAACCGCATTACGAATGCGATCTAGCAATTCACCCTCGTAAAGCTCTCCGACTTCACCTCGCACTTCACCAATAATCTGCGAGAGGACAGATTCAGCTAAGCTCGCCGCTAGTTGTGCTTGTAGCTTGAAATTTTCACTTCTTAATTTCGACAGTTGTCCATCTTTTTCTCTAATTTCTTCCTCAAAGCTATCTATCCATTCATCGAGACCTGTTTCATCGTCTTCTCCACGCTGTTGCTCTTGAAGTCGTTGCCGCGCGGATTTAATTAGGTCTTGCTGAAGATCACTCCACTCTTTTCCATGAACTGCAACGCGTCCCAAGAAGACATTTTGTATATACCCAATGATATCTTCTCTGGTTTTTTTATCCCCACGATTAGGAAAAATCTTTGCCGAAATAGGAGACCCCGGTCTCGCAATTCCAATAGCACCAGCGTAAGGGTTGCGACTTTCAGTTTCATCTCTGAGAAGAAAAGAAAAGTTCCTGTCAGGTTCCACTAATACGTGCGCCAATCCACCTAACTCGTATGCTAATTGATCCGCGTCGATGGCAATACTATCATCCGACTTGCTACTTATGTAAACAATTGGAAGACTTACCGAAGCGCCTCCCAAGACAGCCCGCTTTGCCTTTTCTATTTCTTTCTCAGAAATGTAGTGCGGCGAGTCACTTACCAATAAATCCCCGTCAAATCCCCCAAAAGCATCAGAAATTATCTGCTTAATGAGGACTGGCCGTTTAGGTGTCGTTATATGTCCGGAGAAACCGTCTGTAATACAGCTAGTGCGAACAGACAGATGACTTTGGTTTTCTGCACTGCTAAGAATAGCTTCGGTGCGCCAAATCCGACCAGATCTATCTGGTAAATCGTGCTGAACCCCAGCAGTCTGTTCACCACCAAAATCTACAATGGAGTATTTAAGGGTTTCGCCAGATTCAGTCTTCGTTTCGAAATCGCCATTGTTTTCAGAGTCTGCTAGGACTCTCTTAATTTTGATATCTGAATCAACGATTCCAGAGATCCACCGCAAGAAAATCTCTAAGAAATTGTCGTGGTTCAAGCCACTAGAGACTGGGAATTCCGTAAAGAACTGGTTACTCATTTCAAAACCCCCTCAAACTCCCGCCATTCCCCCTTGGACATGCCGCTGTTCTCCTGCGTGACCTCTTCCCCCTTCAGCATCCGCCGCACACAATCCAGCGCCTTGCCTGACAGCGTCGCGCCCCCCAGACGGTAATCCTCGAAGGCGCCGTAGGCGGCTGGGACCCAATCGGCCACCACTTTGCAGATCGCATCGGCGTAGACCCGGATCTCGTATTGCGCATGGGCGTCGGCGCGCAGGCGGAGGAAGTGGAACAGGTTGTGCAGATCCACCTTCCAGTACCATTGGGTATAGACATTGGCGGGCAGGTTCATGCGTGCCAGTTCGCGGGCCAGACCGTCCTGGCCCTCCTGGCTAATCATCTGTTCGTAATGGTCATAGGCGCGGTTGCTGTCGGATTTCAGGATTTCGAGGACGCGGGCGGCCTCCTCTCCCTCCAGCACGCCACCGCGGCCCTGGTTGTTGACCACGGATTGCGCGTTGATGTGTTCCGGCGCGGGGATGTAGAATTCGCGGTCCAGGATCGAATAGCGGGCGGAATATTCGTTGACGTTGGCGGTGCGGTGGCGGATCCACTGGCGCGCGACGAAGACGGGCAGTTTCACATGCAGCTTGATCTCGCACATCTCGAAGGGGGTCGAATGCCAGTGCCGCATCAGGTAGCGGATCAGCCCTTCGTCGTTCTGCACGCTCTTGGTGCCCTTGCCATAGGAGACGCGGGCGGCCTGGCAGATCGCTGAATCGTCGCCCATGTAGTCGATCACCCGGATGAAGCCGTGGTCGAGCACCTCATGTGCCTTGTACAGATGCGCCTCCATCCCCGGCACGGTGGCGCGCAGGGTCTGCTGCGACTGGCTGCGCAGGGTTTCGATTTCGGCTTGTTGCTCTGGCGTGAGGGTCATGGGGCGCGTCCTGTGATGGGCTTGGGATTCGGGATTTACTATATCTGCGGCGGCGCACCACAGGAACCACGATATGCGGTATTGTTTTTGGGATGCACTGGGGCAGGAAAATGACACACCCCCCTATCGCGCGTTGACAAGACAGGCAGGGGTTTGGGAGGGTGCGAAAAAACAAAGATATATATTGAGGGCAGAAAAAATGAAACGCACCGCAATTGCGCTGACCTGCGCCGCTGTTTTCTTGTCGGCCTGCAGCGGCACGCCGCCTTTTGGTGGGGATGCTGTGGATCAGGGGGGCGCAGATACGGACGCGGGCAGTGTCTATCTGGATGAGCAGAACGCATTCCTGTCGCTCAACAACATCTCCTACAACCCCGATACCGACACGCTGACGCTGAACAACATTCCTTTCGACGATCCGGACAACGCCTATCAGCGAATCCCGGGCACAAAGTTCAACAACGGGTTCAACGCCTATCAGAGCGCGCCGGCACCGGGGACGAACGAGATCCAGTATTTCGCGGTGTTCCGGCGTTCGGATTCCGGCCATTCTCAGGTCGCGGCGGCAGGCACCACGGCCTATGTTGATTTCGGCTATGGCGGCGCGGGGGCGCAACGGCTGGGCGCGGCACCCTCGTTGCCGTCGAACGGCATTTACTCCTATTCGGGTGAATATGCCGGGGTGCGCACCAGTCTGAATGCCGGTGCAAACGGCGAAAACACCATCAACTATGTCACGGGCGATGTAGAACTTGCCGTCGATTTCGACGATTTCGACGACACCGGCACGGTGGGTGGTTTTGTGACCAACCGCGAAATTTACGACAACGCAGGTCAGCCGCTTGGCGCCCTTGACGGGTTCATTTCCTTGCAGGATTCCACCATCGACTTCACCAATGCCACAATCGAGACCGCCACAGCGAGCGAGGTCGTCGGCGGCAATATCGTGCGGTCCGGCAACTGGGAAGGCGTTCTTGCAGGCCCCGGTGCATCCGAGGTCGCGGGCATCCTGTTTGTGGAAGGTTCGACCGGCAATGCCAACAACGGCATACGCGAAGTAGGTGGTTTCATCGCGGAGCGGTGATGAAACGCCTGACATTACCCCTCGCCTGTGTGCTTGTCATGGCCGGAGCGGGGCTGGCGGAAACCACAATGGACCCGGACGAGGCCCGGCTGACGGCGGCGCAATTGCTCTCTGCCGGACAGGCGCACGCGGCGGCTGAAATCACCGCTGTTCTGATCAAGCGGGACGGCCGCGATGCCCCCAGCCTGATCATTCATGCCCATGCCATGCGCAAGATGAACCGGCATGCCCCTGCCCAAAAGGCGGCGCGGCAGGCCTGGCGCGCTGCCGACCGTGACATAGAGAAATACGGTGCCGCACTGGCCATGGCCCAGGCCTTGTCATCGGATGGCAAGAAGACACGCGCTCAGCTATGGCTGCGCCGCGCTGCCGAAGTGGCCCCTTCCCGGCAGTTGCGCAACCGCGCGGTGCGCGACTATCAGTTCGTGCGCACGGCTAACCCGTGGTCTGTCAACTTTTCCTTTGGCATCAACCCCAGCGACAACGTCAACAACGCGCCGCGCGACAACACCTTTGTGCTGGGCGGGATCATCTTCACCAATCCCGCTGCTGTACCGATTTCAGGCCTGTCGATCAGTTCGGACACCACGTTGCGGTATAATTTCAACGTTCAGACGACCAGTCGCAATTTCGTTGCCCTGCGCTGGACCGAAAGCCATGTGGTCTTTACCGACGACAATGTGCCGGCGGGGGTGAGCGCTTCGGACTACGCATTCCGCAAGCTTGAGGGGCGGATCGGCCGGGATTGGACGCGCGGGCCGGACAAACCACGCCAGACTGTTTCGTTCAGCTTTGGCCAGCTGTGGTCCGGCAACAGCCATTTCGCAAATGAATACACGGTCGAATGGCGGCAGGCCTTCACCCGCGACAACGGCCGCAGCTTTGTCTGGGACGCAAGTTTCGGCCATTCCGACCGCAGCGATTCCGCCATCCGGTCGAACAACACATATACTTTGGGCGGACGCTGGAGCAGGCCCACCGGCACCGGCGACAGGATCAGCTGGGACGCGGCGCTGTCGCGCACGGACAGCGACAGCAAAGCCATCGCCCACACGCGGGTGAATGCAGGCCTGCAATATGCCTTTGCCAAGCCGGTGCTGAGCGCGCAGGCCCTGATCTCGGTCAGTGGCGAGCTGCGCCAATACGACGATCCGCTCTACTCCCCGCAGGCGCGCCGGGACGTCAAGGCGACGATTTCCGGCTCATTGCTGTTTGTAGATTTTGACACTTATGGTTTCGCCCCTAAACTTACCCTGGAAGCGAGCCAGACAAATTCGAACCAGACCCGCTTTGAAACACGGAATTTCGGGCTGAACATCGGTTTCCAATCTTTGTTCTGACCCGGTCATGACAAAGGAATCCGCATGCCGATCAAATACCTGCACACCATGGTGCGCGTCAAAGACCTTGATGTCTCGATTGATTTTTACAAGAAACTGGGGCTGATCGAACGCCGCCGGATCGACCATGAGGGCGGGCGGTTCACGCTGGTGTTCCTGTGCCCTCCCGGCATGGATGACGGCCATGCGGATGTGGAACTGACCTATAACTGGGACGGGGATGATGAACTGCCCAGCGACAGCAGGCATTTCGGCCATCTCGCCTATACGGTCGAGAATATCTATGACATGTGCCAGAGCCTGATGGACCAGGGTGTGACGATCAACCGTCCGCCGCGCGACGGGCGCATGGCCTTTGTGCGCAGCCCCGACAACATCTCGGTCGAGCTGTTGCAGGAGGGGGATGCCCTGCCCGAGCAGGAGCCCTGGGCGAGCATGGAAAATACCGGTCATTGGTAAGAGCCGCCGCCCTTCTGACGCTGCTTGCCGTTCCCGCGGCGGCGGCTGACTGCCGTCTGGCGCTGGCGCTGGCGCTGGATGTCTCCAGCTCGGTCGATCCTTCCGAGGACCGGCTGCAGCGGCAGGGCACGGCGGAGGCCCTGGCATCGCCGGAGGTGGCCGCGGCCTTCTTTGCCGCGGATCTTCCGGTGGCGCTTGCCGTTTACGAATGGTCGGGGCGCTATAACCAGCAGGTCATTCTGGACTGGACGATGATCGACAGCCCGGCGGCCCTGACCGGGGCGGCAGAGACCGTGGCGGCGAGCCTGCGCGGTCATACCGAGTTTCCCACCGCCATGGGCTATGCGCTGGGCTTTGGCGCGGGCCTGCTGGCGCGCGCGCCCGATTGTCTGGCAAAGACCCTGGACATGTCGGGGGACGGGCAGAACAACGAGGGGTTCGGCCCCGCCATCGCCTACCGCGAATTCGCCTTTGACGGGGTCACGGTGAACGGGCTGGCGATCAATGCGGCCGATTTCGAGGGGGAATTGGGGCTGATTGCCTTTTACCGGCGCGAGGTGCTGCATGGCCCGGGGGCCTTTCTGGTGATCGCGGACGGTTTTCCCGATTTTGCCCGCGCGATGCGCCAGAAGCTGGTGCGCGAAGTCTCCCCGGCGGCAATCGGCGGTCTGATGCGCCGCAAGGAGGACAGGTGATCCGCCTGGCTGTGCTTGCGGGCGCCCTGATGCTGGGAGGCCTGCCGGGGGCGGGACAGGCCCTTGCGGATTGCCGTCAGGCGCTGGCGCTGGCGCTGGATGTCTCCGGCTCTGTCGATGCGCGGGAATATCGCCAGCAGATCGGCGGTGTGGCAGAGGCGCTGGACAGTCCGGAGGTGCGTGTCCGCATTCTCGCGATGCCGCAGGCCCCTGTCCGGCTGATGGTGTTCGAATGGAGCGGCCCGCAGGAACAGGTGGAGCTGGTGCCCTGGACCGACCTGGACAGCGCCGCCACTCTTGACGGGGTGATCGAGACCCTGCGTCAGACCAGCCGACGCAGTACGCCCCCCGGCACGGCACTGGGGGTGGCGATGGCCGAAGGGGTGCGCAGGCTCACTGCCCAGAGCGACTGCTGGAAACGCACGCTGGATATTTCAGGCGATGGAAAATCCAACCTCGGCCCCCGCCCCCGCACCGTCAGGACACAGCTTGAGGACAGCGGCGTGACCATCAATGCGCTGGTGATCGGGGTGGACAACCCCCGCTCCACCGACATCCGCCAGGCCGAGATCGCGGAGCTGTCCTCCTACTTCCGGGCGGAGGTGATCATGGGGCCCGGCGCCTTTGTGCAGACTGCCATCGGTTTTGCCGATTATGCCCGTGCGATGAAGGAAAAATTGCTGAAGGAACTGGAGGGGCTGGTGGTTTCGGAACTGGCATCCCCTGCCCCGAACACCCCGGGCACAGATCAGTAGATATACCGGATCTGGTCGGTCCAGTAGCGTTCCATCCGTTTCAGCGACAGGGTGATGTCGGCAATGCCCGCAGGCCCCAGCACGCCCTTCTCTTCCAGCCCGTCGGCATGGCGCGCGAAGAGTTGCGACACCACATCACGGATGTTGCGCCCCTTTTCGGTCAGGCGGACCCGGACCGAGCGGCGGTCAATCTCGCACCGGTTGTGGTGCATATAGCCCATTTCGACCAGTTTCTTGAGGTTGTAGCTGACGTTGGAGCCCTGGTAGTAGCCCCGGCTTTTCAATTCGCCCGCCGTCACCTCATTGTCGCCGATGTTGAACAGCAGCAGCGCCTGGACCGCGTTGATTTCGAGCACGCCGACGCGTTCGAATTCATCCTTGATCACGTCCAGCAGCAGACGGTGCAGACGCTCAACCAGCGAAAGCGCCTCTAGGTAGCCCATCATGAAGCCCTTTTCCCGCATGGGGATGGCCATTGGTTCCTGAATGCTCATTTCTCTCTCCGACTCGGTGGGTTGGAGCGAAACTGCGCAAAAAAGCAGAATATTTCGTTAAATCGCCCCGCCTTCAACTTGAAACGCCGATACCGCAGGAAACGGGTCGGTTCGATGTCGCTTGCTTGTTTAAGCATCACCCAATCAACAAAGGATGGAGATGGGAATGCTTCTGAACGGAAAGACAATTATCGTCACGGGTGCAAGCAGCGGCATCGGTGCTGCCGCCGCAAGGTTGTTCGCCGGGGAAGGCGCGAAACTGGTGCTTGGTGCGCGCCGCGCCGAATTGCTTGAAGAAATTGCGGAAGATATCTCTGCCAAGGGGGGCGAAGCGGCCTTTCTGGCGGGGAATGTCGAAGACAGCGCCTATGCCGAGGCGCTGGTGACGCTGGCGCAGGAGCGCTTTGGCGGGCTTGATGGCGCTTTCAACAATGCCGGGATCACCGGAGACATGGGACCGATACCCGAGATGGCGGAAAGCAACTGGCACAAGGTGGTTGCAGTCAATCTCGACAGCGGGTTCTACGCAGCCAGGCATCAGATACCGGCCCTGCGCAAACGCGGCGGCGGCTCGATTGTCTTCACCTCCTCTTTCGTCGGACAGGGCATCGGTTTGCCGGGGATGGCGGCCTATGCCGCGGCAAAAGCGGGGCTTGTCGGCATGACGCAGGTCCTCGCGGCGGAGCACGGGCCGGAGAACATCCGGGTGAACGCGCTGCTGCCGGGGGGCACGATGACGCCCATGGCCGGGGATGATGCCGGTTTTCATGAGGTCGTGCGCGGCTTTCATGCGCTGAAACGCATGGCTGAGCCCTCCGAGATTGCCGGTGCGGCGCTCTTTTTGCTTTCCGATCACGCGTCTTTCGTGACCGGAAGTGCCATGTTCGCCGACGGAGGAAACTCCATTAACAAGCTTTAGGCACTGGATTTGAAAGGGCCAGTGTCCGCTTGCCGACCTTACGCCGGTCGAACCCCGCCTGCCAGTTGCTCCCGGATCAGGGTGATGAACCGTGCGTAGCGGTCGGGGGGCTGGGCCTGTTCGGAGACCCACAGATAGAGATCGTGATCGCTTTCGTTCAGCATCTCTTCGTAAAGGGCCAGATCGGCATCATCCATCCCGGCCAGATGCACCTTGGCAAAGGCGGGCAGGATCAGGTCCATTTCCTTGATCCCGCGCCGCATCGACCGCATGTTCAGCCGCTTGATCCGATGTTCGGCAAGTTCAGACATTTGCGGCATGGGTCATAACACGGCGCAGGCGTTTCTCCAGCCGCCCCATGTCTTCGGCCTTGCGCAGCAGGTCCGCGCGCATGCTGCGGATTTCCGACACGATCTCTGCCAGGCCCGCGTTGTCGGCGCCCTCCGCATCGGGCGCACCGACGCCTTCGCCTTCACCGTTGATCAGCCACATCATCGACACGTTCAGCAATCCTGCCAGCATCGACAGCCGGTTCGCACGCGGCTCTGCATGGTCATCTTCCCAGCCCCGCAGGGTGGGCAGTTGCACCCCCAGCCGCTTGGCCAGTTCTCCCTGGCTCATGCCCGCTTGTTCGCGCGCGGCGGCGAGCCTGTCGCCGAAAGTTGCCGCATCAGGTCCGTACCAGTCCGTTACATCGTTCATTCATCATCCCTTTCGTCAGAACAAAGGCGTTCTTTCTTGATCGGTTTGTCTCGCCCCCCTAAGAGGGTCGCGCATACATCACATACCGAGGTCCGGAATGGAACTGCTCTCTGCGACGCTTGCCCGCGTCAAACCGTCCCCCACAATTGCCGTCACCACCAAGGCGGCGGAACTCAAGGCAGCGGGGCGAGACGTTATCGGCCTTGGTGCAGGCGAGCCGGACTTCGACACGCCGCAAAACATCAAGGACGCGGCCGTCTCTGCCATCGCCTCTGGAAAGACCAAGTATACCGCAGTTGACGGGATTCCAGAACTCAAGCAGGCGATCTGCGAAAAGTTCAAGCGTGACAACGGGTTGGACTACAAACCATCGCAGGTCAGCGTGGCCAGCGGCGGCAAGCAGATCCTCTATAACGCCCTGATGGCGACGATGAACCCCGGCGAGGAAGTCGTGATTCCCGCCCCCTATTGGGTCAGCTACCCCGATATGGTGCTGCTGGCGGGGGGCGAGCCTGTCATCGCCCCCGCAACGCTGGAAGACGATTTCAAGCTGACGCCCGAGGCGCTGGAAGCCGCGATCACGCCGAAAACCAAATGGTTCATCTTCAACTCCCCCTCCAACCCCACCGGCGCGGGCTACAGCCGGGAGGAGCTGAAAGGGCTGACTGACGTGTTGCTGCGCCACCCGCATGTCTGGGTGATGAGCGACGACATGTATGAACACCTGGCCTATGACGGCTTCGAGTTCTGCACCCCGGCGCAGATCGAACCCGCACTTTATGACCGCACGCTGACGGTCAACGGCGTGTCCAAGGCCTATGCCATGACCGGCTGGCGCATCGGCTATGCCGCGGGCCCTGAAAAGCTGATCGGCGCAATGCGCAAGATTCAGTCGCAAAGCACCTCCAACCCCTGCACCATCAGCCAATGGGCGGCGGTCGAGGCGCTGAACGGCACCCAGGATTATATCGCCCCCAACAACGAGATGTTCGTGCGCCGCCGCAACCTGGTGGTTTCGATGCTGAACGAGATCGAGGGGGTCACCTGCCCGGTGCCCGAGGGGGCATTCTATGTCTATCCCTCCATCGCCGGGCTGATCGGCAAGACCTCTGCCGGGGGGGCCAGGATCGAGAATGACGAAGCCTTTGCCACCGCCCTGCTGGAAGAAGCCGGGGTCGCCGTGGTGTTCGGGGCCGCCTTCGGCCTTTCGCCGAACTTCCGGGTCAGCTACGCTACCTCCGATGCCGCGTTGAAAGAGGCCTGCGGCCGCATTCAGGCTTTCTGCGCGGGTTGCGTGTAACGAGGTATCCATGTCGACTGAACTGCCAGAATACTATTTCCGGGTCCGGGAAAACGGCGCTGCAGTGTTTCGGATCGACACCGAAAACCGGCAGCGGCGGATCGAGATGGACCAGATCGCCCTTGCCAATATCCGCAATGGCGAGATCAAGCCGCATGGCGACCGCAGCCTGTCGGAAGCGGATCTCGACACCATCCGCAAATGGATGGAGGATCGTCGGCAGGTTCTGGCACATCGCGACATCGACGACATCCACCGCGCCGTCGATTATCTGAACCTGACGACGCACTGGGTGCAGTCCAAGGCCACGGATGAGCAACTGGAGGCGGTCACCGACGCGCTGCTGCTGGCAATGCATGACCTGCGCAGCACGCTGGTGCGCAAGAAGGCGGACCGGCTGCTGAAGGATTAGAGCGTCATGCGAAGAACCTGCATCACGTAACGTTGCCTGCTCCCTGCTTCCCGCACTTGCAGACCTGTCATTTTTGACATGTCATGTATGACATGTCGTCCGTTGCGGCATGGCACGCCAAAGCGTTTCGCGTGATGTCTTGAAGCGTTATCCAAATACCTGATACACGTAGCGCTTCCTGATACCAGAGCGTTCAGCGCGTCACCTGATGCCTGGTGTTTCAGGCATTTCGTCAGATGCTCTAGCCGTCCCTGCCCGGTTCATCCGGATTGCTGGAGAACAGGGCGATCTTGTTGCCCTGCGGGTCGCGCAGGTAGCCCACGTAAAAACGCGGGCCATAGGCCGCGCGAAAGCCCGGCTGCCCCTCGTCCTGACCACCGGCGGCAAGGGCGGCGGCGTGAAGTGCGCGCACCTGGGCTTGGTTGCGGGCCTCAAAGGCCACCATGACCCCGTTCCCGGCCGTCGCGGGACGCCCGTCAAAGGTTGGTTTCACGTAAAAATCCGGCAAGGCCGGCTGGCCCGCTGCCACGGGCAGCACATAGCTCAGCCCCTCGGGGCCTTCCGTGAGCCCGTAGCCGAGGGCGGGCAGCAGCGCTTCATAGAATTGTTTCGCGCGGGCGATGTCATCGGCACCAACGGTGACATAGGAAATCATGCGGTCTGATCCTGTCCGACGGTCTTTACCGTTACGCCCCAGAAGCGGATGTTCAGCAGGATCGCGGCAATCCCCAGACCGGTCACCAGACCGGACCAGACCCCGATGCCGCCGCCCCCCAGGACGAACCCCAGCACGTAAGAGCAGGGCATCCCAACACCCCAGTAGCTGAAGGCGGCGATCCACATCGGCACCCGGGTGTCCTGCACGCCGCGCAGCAGGCCCAGGGTAATCGCCTGCGCCCCGTCGACGAACTGGAACAGTGCCGCCATGGCCAGCAGCCCCACGCCGATGCTCAGGATCTGGGCGCGCGCCGGTTCACCGTCTTGCATGAAGGCCGACAGCAGCGGCTCGGGCCAGCCGATGAAGACCACGGTGGCAAAGACGGAAAAGATCACCGACATCGCGGTGACCGTGATCGCGCCGCGCGACAGGCGTGCCGCGTCGCCCCGGCCATTGGCGTTGCCCGCCCGGATGGTGGCGGCATTGCTGAGCCCGAGGTGCACCATGAAGGTGATCGAGGCCAGTTGGATTGCGATGCCATGGGCGGCCAGCGGCACGGTGCCCAGCCAGCCCATCATCACCGCAGACCCGGCAAAGAGGCCAACCTCGCTCAATGCCGTCAGCCCGATCGGCCAGCCCAGCCGGAACACCCGCCCCAGCATCTGCGCATCCGCCCGCCACAGGCGCACGAAGATGCGGTGCTGTGGCACCACGATCAGGATGTAGACCACCACGCAGATCAGCGAAACCACATGGGTGCTGACAGAGGCGATGGCCGCCCCCACCACACCCAGCTCCGGCGCGCCCCAGTTGCCGAAGATCAGCGCGTAATTGGCCAGCGCGTTGATTCCCGCCGAGATCAGCGTGATCCAGAACACGATCTGGGTGCGTTCCAGCGCCGCCAGGTAGCTTTTGAGTGTCATCACCAGCAGGGCGGGCAGGATGCCAAACCCCATGACCCGCAGATAGCGGCCCGCGTCGCGGGCCAGCTCATCGCTTTGCCCGATCATCCGCAGGATCGGCTCTGCCCAAAGCATCAGGGGCAGTGACAGCAGCCCGAAGCCAAGTGACAGCCACAGCCCCATGCGGGTGGCGCGGCGGATGCCGGTATCGTCCTCTTTGGCGTCAAAGGCCGCGACCATGGGCATCACCGCCCAGGCAAAGCCGGAGCCGAATATGAACAGCACGAAAAAGAAGGTGGAGGCCAGCGTCACCGCCGCCAGTTCCTCGATCCCGTACCAGCCCATCATGACCGTATCGGTCACGCCGATCGCCACCTGCGCCAGGTGTCCGCCGATCAGCGGCAGCCCCAGTGTCAGGATCGCGCGCATATGGCCGCCGTATGTCAGAACCGGTGTCATATCCCTGCCATACGCCGGGTTATGGCGAAGGTGAAGAGGTGAAACGCCCGCCTCAGACCCGGCCCAGATGGGTCGCCTTGAAGCCGGTGCCGTACTTCAGGCCGTAGCCCATCGCGCGGTCCAATCCGATGTGCGCGCCCCAGATCAGCGCAAGCGACAGGGCAAGGTCACTGCCGGACCAGAACCCTGCCCCGGCCAGTGCCAGCGGCGTCAGGTAGCTGTGCCCGATGTTGTAGACCAGCGCCCCGGTCAGCCTGTCGCGCAGGTATCCCAGCATGAAGAGATCGGGGGCCAGGATCAGCAGCGCGAAAAGCCCCCAACCGCCACCCTGCCGGGCATAGATCAGGATGCAAACCCCGGCCAGTGCCAGCCCTTCCAGCCGAAGGGTGACGGCCAGCGGCGCCGAGGCGGTTGAACGGAGGGTCGAGGATTTTGTCATGGGATCGCCTTTTGTTGGGATGGCCTTACTCTGGCGCAGTCGTACCTTGAAAGAAATTGACCAAAAAGGAATAGCCACCTATCAAAATATGATGAGCAGACCCTCACTTGACCTGATCCCCGCCTTTCATGCGGTGATGACCCACGGCAGCCTTTCGGCTGCGGCGCGGGTTTTGCGGCTGGCCCAGCCCACGGTGCGCCGCCAGATCGAGGCGCTGGAGGCGGAGCTTGGCACCCAGTTGTTCACCCGTGCGTCGAACGGGCTGACCCCGACGGGGATGGCGCAGACGCTGATGCCGCTGGCCGCCGCCGTCATTGCCGAGGCCGCCGCATTGGGCCGCGTGGCCAGCGCCGAGGCGCAGGCGCTGGAGGGTGTGGTCAGGATCACCACAAGCCGGGTGGTGGCGGGGCATGTGCTGCCCATGCTGATCCGGCAGATGCAGGCGGAGGCAGAGGGCTTGCGTTTCGAGGTGGCGGCGACCGACCGGGCGGAAGACCTGACCCGGCGCGCGGCGGACATCGCCATCCGCTTTACCGCACCGCGTCAGCAGACGCTGGTGGCCAGCCGTCTGCCCGATTGCGAGGTCGGCCTGTTCGCCGCCCCGGATTTTGCCCCGCCTGATCCGGATCGGCCCTGGCAGGAGCAGCCCTTTGTCGCGGACGATCGCGAAGATCTGATCCTGCCCGCACTGACGGCCTCTGGCCTGCCCGCCCCGACCAACGTGGTGCTGCGCTGTGACGATCCGCTGGCGCAGATCGCGGCCATCCAGTGTGGTGTGGGGCTGGGCTTCTGTCAGGTGAAGCTGGCCGCACGTCTGGGGCTGCGCCGGGTTGCGCCCGGGGTCATGCATCCGATGCCGGTCTGGCTGGTGGTGCATGAGGATCAGGCGCGGATCGCGCGGATCGCATTTGTCTTTGACAGGCTCAAAAGCGCGCTGCGTCACCTTTTGTGACCCATTGCCTTGATGGACCCCAGGGGTCAGACTTTGCCCCGGAGGAAGCGCCGGTTTGACCGGAGCGGGCCGGACGCCCCCGGCGCAGGCCCGTCGGGGTGCGGAGAATCGCGACGGGCCGGACAGCAAAAGGATACGAGACATGACCGAGCCGCGCACCGAAACCGTGACGCTCAATGGCAGGCCTTTCTTTCTGCGCCATTGGGGCAGTGAACGCCTGCCCAAGCTCCTGCTGTTGCACGGATTTCCCGAATTCGGCGGGGCCTGGGCCGATCTGGCCCCGCTTCTGGCCCACAGGTTTCACTGCATCGCGCCGGACCAGCGCGGCTATGGGCAGAGCTGGGCACCGGAAGCGGTATCCGACTATGCGACCCCGAAACTGGTGAGTGATATGGCGGCCCTGATCGGCGATGCGCCCATCGCCGTGCTGGGGCATGACTGGGGCGCGGCGGTGGCCTATGGCCTGGCGATTTCGCGGCCCGATCTGGTGTCGAGGCTGATCATCATGAACGGGGTGCATCCGGTTCCCTTTCAGCGCGCCCTGGCGGCGGGCGGGGCGCAGGCCGAGGCCTCGCAATATATCCACTATCTTCGGGCGGAGGGTTCCGAACAAAAACTGGCGCGGGATGGATTTGCCAAATTGCTGGCGATGTTCTCGGCAAACATGGATACGGGCTGGCTCAGCGGTGCGACGCGCGACGCCTATGTTGCGGCCTGGTCCGGCCAGGGGCGGCTGCGCGGCATGGTAAACTGGTATCGCGCCTCACCGCTGGTGGTGCCGAGGGCTGGGGGCAGTATCGTGATGCCCGATCTGCCGCTGGAGAAATTGCAGGTCCGTTGCCCGCATCTGCTGATCTGGGGCGCTGACGACCGTGCCCTGCTGCCCGAGGCGACCGCGGGTCTGGAGGAATTCGCCGCCGATCTGACACGGGTCGACATCCCCGGCACCGACCATTGGCTGCATCACCAGAAGCCGCAGGAGGTGGCGCAGGCGATTCTGGACTGGTTCCCCGACCGGTAAGGTCACACCCTGCGGCAGGTGAGGCGCAGGGATATTTTAGGGCCAAAAAGAATGGGGGGGAGACCTTCAGCCGCAAGACCGGTGGTCGGGAATACCTGACTTGCCCGGATGCGCGGTTTTGCGCAGGCTGATGGCATTTGAAAGAAGGGGATTTTACCATGCTGCTTCGCATCGTGCCATTGCTTGCCGTCGCCATCATCCTGATCGCTCTGATCTTTTCGACCTTCTGGCGGCCCTATGACCGGAACGGGCTGAATGCGCCCGCGCATCAATATTCCGGATTGTTCTGAACCGGGGACAAGGGGCGCAGGCCCGGTTCCGCCGCGCAGATCCCGAACACCGGGCAGCTTCGGGAAATGCACGACAAGGCGGCCTTGGCCCTTCCCCCGCGCGGCGGGCTCTGGCATACTCGGTGACCAACAAAAATGAACAAAAACAGGCCTGCCTCATGTCCGATCTCCTCTCCGGTGCCCAGCCCAGCGGCAAGAACTATGATGCCTCCTCCATCCAGGTGCTGGAGGATATGGAACACGTGCGCCTGCGCCCCGGCATGTACATCGGCGGCAAGGACGACCGCGCGCTGCATCACATGGTGGCGGAGATCATGGACAACTCCATGGACGAGGCGGTTGCGGGCCATGCCACCTGGATCGAGCTGGAGCTGCATGCAAACGGCCATGTGACCGTGCGCGACAACGGGCGCGGCATTCCCATCGGGATGCACCCCAAGGACCCGACCAAATCGGCGCTGGAGATCATCTTTTGCACCCTGAACGCGGGCGGCAAATTCTCGGGCGACAGCTATGAGACATCGGGCGGTCTGCATGGGGTCGGTTCCTCGGTGGTGAATGCGCTGTCGGATCACCTGCGGGTCGAAGTTGCGCAGAACCGCGAACTTTACGCGATGGAGTTTTCGCGCGGGTTGCCGCAGGGCAAGCTGGAAAAGATCGGCGCCGCCCCCAACCGGCGCGGCACAGCGGTGACATTCCACCCCGATGCGGAAATCTTTGGCGCGCTGAAACTGCGTCCTGCCCGGCTGTTCGCCATGGCGCGGTCCAAGGCCTATCTGTTCTCGGGGGTCGAGATCCGCTGGAAATCCGCCCTGCCCGATGGCGACACGCCGATGGAGGCGAACTTTCACTTTCCCGGCGGGCTGTCGGACTATCTGAACGAGACGCTGGGCGGCTCCACCACCTATGCCGAGGCCCCCTTTGGCGGGATGGTCGATTTCAAGGAGAAATTCGGCACCCCCGGCAAGGTGGAATGGGCGATCAACTGGACGCCCTCGCGCGATGGCTTCATCCAGTCATACTGCAACACGATCCCGACGCCCGAAGGCGGCACCCATGAGGCCGGGTTCTGGGCCGCGATCCTGAAGGGGATCAAGGCCTATGGCGAGCTGGTGGGCAACCGCAAGGCGGGCACGATCACCCGTGAGGACCTGATCACCGGCGGCTGCGCGCTGGTCAGCTGTTTCATCCGCGAACCGGAATTCGTGGGCCAGACCAAGGACCGGCTGGCCACCACCGAGGCGCAGCGCATGGTGGAGAACGCGGTGCGCGACCATTTCGACAACTGGCTGGCGGCGGATACCAAATCCGCCGGCGCGATCCTGGATTTCCTTGTGCTGCGGGCCGAGGAACGCCTGCGCCGCCGTCAGGAAAAGGAAACCGCGCGCAAGACGGCGACGAAAAAGCTGCGCCTGCCCGGCAAGCTGACCGATTGCACCAGCAAAACCCGCGAGGGCACGGAGCTGTTCATTGTCGAGGGCGACTCGGCCGGCGGGTCCGGCAAGGGCGCGCGCAACCGCAACACCCAGGCGCTGCTGCCGCTCAAGGGCAAGATCCTGAACGTGCTGGGGGCGGCCTCGGGCAAGCTGACGACCAATGCGGAAATCTCAGACCTCTGCGAGGCGCTGGGGGTCGGCATGGGGACGAAGTTCAACCTGGACGATCTGCGCTATGACAAGATCATCATCATGACCGATGCGGATGTGGACGGCGCGCATATCGCGTCGCTGCTGATGACCTTCTTCTTTACCCAGATGCGGCCACTGATCGACAACGGGCATCTCTACCTCGCCTGCCCGCCGCTGTACCGGCTGACGCAGGGGGCCAAGCGGCTGTATGTGGCGGATGATATCGAGAAGAACCACTGGCTGGAGAAGGGTCTGGGCGGCAAGGGCAAGATCGACCTGCAACGCTTCAAGGGTCTGGGCGAGATGGACGCGAAGGATCTTAAAGAGACCACGATGGACCCGGCAACGCGGAAACTGATCCGGGTGACGGTGGACGAGGATATCCCGGGGGAGACCGGGGACCTGGTGGAGCGGCTGATGGGCAAGAAGCCGGAGCTGCGGTTCCAGTATATCCAGGAAAACGCGCGGTTTGTAGAGGAGTTGGATGTTTGAGGCTCGGAAGATTGCGCGTTACGAGTTCACCATTACCTTTCTTCCTGAAAATTTTCGGTGTGATGTTCTCCCTTGCTCCGATGCTGTGGCGATCAGCTAAGAATATTCTGTCACTCGACAAAATTGCCCGATCTGAAGATGGCCTAGAGTTTTTTGCGCAGTTGTTTGCATGGGCCCTGTTGTTCGGGTATTTTGCCCAGAATTCGAGTTCCGCAGTTTTGCTTGAACAGATATCAAGCTCTGAAGGTAAGCTCTCCAATTCGGTAGAATTCTTCGAGGCTGCGCAGAATCCGTTCTGGAGCGAGGTGCTCGTGCTCGTTCAGACGATTGTTGTGATGACGATCTGCTGGCCTGCAATTGAGCTATGGAAAAGAAAGGGTTCTCAGGACACAGACGCGAATCTCTACTGGTGTATACTCATCGGTCTAACTGCACTCGGATATATTTTTTCGGCCACTTTATCTCTGGTCACGCTGGCATTTTGGCCCGATAGTTTTTCCGAAAGCATGGATACCTTACTGTCGATCTTGATCGCAATTGTTGCATTGGTCATCCTGTGGGTTAACTTGCGACGGATTGATCCGTTGCTACCTAAACCTTGGCTGGCCGCAGGATTGTTGATCATGCTTACTGCGCAAGTAGCAACTAGCTTTATTAAGGCATTTCTTCCGCTCCTTTTCCCCGACCTGTATGTGCTCCTGCTGTTGGAACCCTAAAATCTGCAGGACATGCGCGGGCCAAAGCATGTAAAAGTTACCCTCAGCCATAGCGAGGCCGCTTGGTGCAATAGCACGGAACTTCAGCAAGAAACCGTAAGTGCTATCATCTCTGGGATCGCACCACCGTCCTAGACGCACCCCACAAATAAGACCCCCACGCGCGCGCAGGGGGTCCACTCATCTCACGTCAACCGGCTTCTCGCAGCTTTCACTGCACCCCGATGCTGCCGCATCCCTGCGGCCTACGGACCGAGGTCGGGCGCGGGTCTCATACTGGGGTCTGCCGTAGGGTGCGTGCTCTGCACGCACCGCAGCCTCACCGACCGTATCGGTGCGTGCAAAGCACGCACCCTACAAGGTTTCTGTCCCCTTGACCTTTCGCGAGACGGCCTTCGGCCCGAGGTCGGGCGCGGGTTTCATGTTGGGGTCTGCCGTAGGGTGCGTGCTCTGCGCGCACCGCAGCCTCGCCGACCGTACCGGTGCGTGCAGAGCACGCACCCTACAAGGTTTCTGTCCCCTTGACCTTTCGCGAGACGGCCTTCAGCCCGAGGTCGGGCGCGGGTTTCATGTTGGGGTCTGCCGTAGGGTGCGTGCTCTGCACGCACCGCAGCCTCCCCGACCGTATCGGTGCGTGCAAAGCACGCACCCTACAAGGTTTCTGTCCCCTTGACCTTTCGCGAGACGGCCTTCGGCCCGAGGTCGGGCGCGGGTCTCATATTGGGGACTGCCGTAGGGTGCGTGCTCTGCACGCACCGCAGCCTCACCGACATCATCGGTGCGCGCCGAGCGCGCACCCTGCGGGCTGATCATTCATCGGTTGGCCCGGCAAACCACTTGCCAAATGGCCCTTGCACCCCCACCTTGTCCCTACAGGCCCGCGCAATCCGCGCTGCCTGTTGCCTCACCGGAAAAGCCGCGCGCGCGCCGCGCCCCTGCCCCCTGAGCATCGACCCGATGGGCTTTGCCGTTCGGGAACCCGATCAGAGGAATACCGCCATGTCCAAGGAAAAGAACAAGGGCAACAAGGAAGCCAAGAAACCCAAGAAGGAAAAGGTCAAGGTGCTGGCCACCGCCAACAGCGGCATGAAGGACGGCACCGTGATCGCGGGCAAGAAGGTCAAGTAACCCCGTCGCGGCGCGGGCCCCTGCCGGGGCTTGCGCCCACGCGCAGCACGCCTAGGATCGGGGCACAATATGCCCCGGAGGCCCCATGACACCGCAAGCCGCGCAAGACATCCTTGAAAACGCCTTTGCCCCCTGGGTGCGCGCGTTGCAGCCGACCATTACCGAAATCGGGGTGGAGCGTACCATCCTGACCATGCCGATCAGCACGGAGATCATCCGCGTCGGCGGCATCGTCTCGGGCCAGGCGTTGGCGGCGCTGGCGGATACAGCCATGGTCTTTGCCTGTTTCGGCCATCTGGATGCGCCCGAACCGGTGGGCACCGTGACGCTGGATACGCAATTCCTGCGCCCCGCCAGCGGCGACAGCATCCGCGCCGAGGCGGAGGTGACCCGCGCGGGCAAATCCATGCTTTTCGCCCGCTGCACCCTGATCGCGGAACCCTCGGGCAAGCCGGTGGCGCTGGCCACCGCGACATTCGCGCGCTGAGGCGCATTCTCCGCTTGATCCCGGCCCCGCGCCACGCCTTACTGCGCCCATGATCCGCGTCTTTCTCATCCTGTTGCTACTGGCCTCCTGCGGGCGACCGCTGACGGTGAACGAACGGGCCTTCCTCGACGGTATCCACGGCGACACGCTGGACATGAACGCGGTGCGCCTGCACAACGGATCGCCCACGCGCGCGGTGACCTTTCGCCGCAAGCCGCGCCCGCGCACCACCTGCCGCGAGCTGATCCTGCCCCCCGCAAGGGATGAGATCGTGACGACAAAGCCCGCCGCCGTCGCCCTTTTCAACACGATCCTGTTCGACAAGGACTGGTATCTTGAGGATTACCTGCCCGAATACCCCGATGCTATCGGGCTGGTGGCGGGGATGCTGCTGGCGCATGAGCTGACCCATATCTGGCAGTGGCAGAACCGGGCAAGCACCGGCTATTCGCCGCTGCGCGCCGCGTCGGAACATACGGTCAGCGACGATCCCTATCTGTTCGAGATCGACACGCCCCGCAAGTTCGGCGAATTCGGCTATGAACAGCAGGGCTCCATCGTGGAGGAATTTGTCTGCTGCCGTGCGCTGGCCCCGCAGGCGCCGCGCACCAAGCGGCTGCATGCGCTGATCTCGCAGGTGATGCCGGTGGCCCCGCTGCCCGCGCGGCCGCAATCGGACGTGCGCCTGCCCTGGGACGGGGTCCAGATCAAGGGCATCTGCGGTTAGCGCTGGATGCTTTCCAGATAGGCCAGAAGTGCCGCAAGCGCGCGGGGTGTCGGGGTCATCACGCCGTCCACCTCCACCGGCACCAGATCATCCGCCATGGCCCCGCCGAACTGCGGCATGACCCGGGCGAGATGGCCCTGTTCGGGATCGCCATAGATATAGCTGAGCGCCCGCGCCCGGGGAAAGCTGCCGCCGCTTGTCCGCGTCAGCATCGTCAGGTCGGCTGGTTGCGGGTTCAGGCCCGCCGCCAGCGGCCCGTCACCCCGCCCCGTCGCACCGTGGCAAGAGGTGCAATTGGCCGCATAGAAGGCCGCACCGTCACCGGCGGTGGGCATCTCCTGCGGGGTGCAGGCCGCAGCGGTGCAGAGCAGGCCAAGCAGGGACAGGGTTTTGATCGGGCTGGGCATCATTGTTCTCCGGTTGGATTGAAGGTCATCTTGCGCCACCCATAGCGCGCCGCCATGATGCAGATCAAACTGCAGCGGCGGAATGGCCTCAGGGCATATCCGCAAGCGCCTGAATGCGCGACCAGACCGCATCCTCGACCGCGACCGGATCGGCGGGCTTTTTGCCCTGTCCGGGCATCCGTGCGCCTTCATCCGCCGATGCCGCCTGCGCCAGGGCGGCCAGCCGCGCCCCGAATTCGGGCGATGCCGACGGGTCGATCACGATGTAATACTGGCCCAGGTCATGTGGCGGCCCCTCGGGTGCCTTGAGCGGCTTCACATCCTGCGACAGCGCGCCGCCGGTCATGCCCGCCGCCAGAATCTCTGCCATCAGGCCAAAGCCCCAGCCCTTGTAGCCGCCCAGGGAGATCAGCGACCCCTCCAGCGCTTCCTCCGGGTCGGTGGTGGGGTTGCCCCTGGCATCCACCGCCCAGCCTTCGGGAATGGTCTCGCCCGCCGCCCTGGCCATGGTGATCTTGCCCAGGGCGACCGTGGTGGTGGATTGGTCGAACTGCATGGCGATCCCGCCCTGCCCGTCGGGCACCGAAAAGGCAATCGGGTTGGTCCCGATCACCCGCGTCCTGCCCCCCGGTGCGGCCACGATGGGCGAGGCATTGGTAAAGCCCAGACCGATCAGCCCTGCCCGCGCGATCTGTTCCGTGAAATATCCCAGCGATGTGCAGGTATGCGCATGGGCAACCGCCAGCGTGGCGATGCCGTATTGGCGCGCCGCGTCCAACGCCACGGTCAGCCCATAGGCAAAGGCCGGCTGGGCAAAGCCGAAGCGTGCGTCCACATGCACCACGGCAGCGCGGGCCATGGTCACGCCGGGGGTCACATCCCCCTTGACCCGGCCCGTCATCAGCTGCTGGCAGTAGCTTTCCACATAGTAGAGACCGCAGATCCTGTTGCCCACCGATTCCGCCGCCGCGACCGCACGGGCCACCTCGGCGGCGGCAAAGGAATCGGCACCGTGACCCATCAGGGCGGCCTGAACCGTCTCGGCGATGTCTCTCAGGGCCACCTCGGGCATCTGTCGTTCCTCTGGTTCGGAACCACCACTGTGTCCCCGGCACCAAAGGAGCGTCAAGCGCGATGATCCCGGGTGGCGGGTTGGCGCGGGTTCAGACCGGAACCAGACGGCCCGCGTCCAGCCGGATCTGGCGATCCATCCGCCCGGCAAGTTCGAGGTTATGGGTGGCAATCAGCGCCGCCAGACCGGTGCTGCGCACCAGCGCCATCAGCGTGCCGAAGACCTGATCCGAGGTCGCGGGATCAAGGTTGCCGGTGGGTTCATCCGCCAGCAGCAGGCGCGGCGCATTGGCCAGCGCACGGCAAAAGGCCACGCGCTGCTGTTCGCCCCCGGACAGCGCTGCCGGGCGATGGTCTGCGCGCCCCTCGATGCCCACCTGCAGCAGCAATTCGCGCGCCCGCGCCTCGGCCGCTGAGCGGCCCGTGCCCCCGGCAAGCTGCGGCAGCACGATGTTTTCCAGCGCGGTGAATTCCGGCAACAGATGGTGGAACTGATAGATGAAGCCCACGTCCGCGCGGCGCACCGCGGTGCGGCGGCGATCGCCCAGACCGGTCATGTCCTCGCCCCCGATGCCGACCTTGCCGGCATCGGGCGTGTCCAGCAGCCCCGCGATATGCAGCAACGTGGATTTGCCCGCCCCGGACGGGGCAACCAGCGCCACCACCTCGCCCGGGGCAACCTGCAGGTCGATGCCACGCAACACCTTGACTTCATTGGGCGCACCGGGGTTGTAGGATTTGGTGATGCCTTGCAGATCGAGGGCCGGATCATTCATAGCGCAATGCCTCTACCGGGTTCATCCGCGCGGCACGGCGCGCGGGAAAGATCGTGACGATAAAGGACAGGCCCAGCGACAGCCCCACCGCGGAAAGCACATCGCCCATCTGCAGCTTGGCCGGCAGGAAATAGATCCCCCGGATCGAAGGATCCCAGGCGGTGCCGCCGGACAGATAGTTCACCGCCGCAAAGATCTGATCGACATAAAGCGCAAAGAGGCACCCCAGGATCACCCCCATGGCGGTGCCGATGATTCCGGTGAAGGCCCCGCAGATGAAGAAGACCCGCAGCACCGACCCCTCGGTCAGGCCCATGGTGCGCAGGATGCCGATGTCGCGGCCCTTGTTCTTGACCAGCATGATCAGGCCGGAGACGATGTTCATTGCCGCGATCAACACCAGCACGCTGAGGATCACGAACATCACCCGGTCCTCGATGTCCAGCGCGTTCAGGAAAGAGCCCGAGGCATCGCGCCAGGTCCAGACCTGGGCCCGGTCTCCCGCCGCCTCCAGCAACGGAATGGCCATCTTGTCCACCGCTTCGGGGTCTTCAACCATCACTTCAAGTTCGTCTGCCAACCCCTCGCGATTAAAGAAGGATTGCGCCTCTGCCAGGGGCAGGTAAGCACGGGTGCGGTCGATGTCGTACCGCCCCGCTTCGAAAACATAGACAACCTCATAGGCGTTGACGCGCGGGCTGGTGCCAAAGGCCGTCTTGACCCCGTTGGGTGAGATCAGCTTGATCGTGTCGCCCACATCCACACCCAGCGTGCGGGCCACGCCGACGCCGATGGCGATGCCTTCGTCGAAGCGATCAATGTCCCCCCGCGCATGTTCCGAATGGGCGATGCGCGGGATCGTCTTGAGATCCTCTGCCGCAATGCCAAAGACTTCGACGCCCGCGTTGGACTGCCCCTTGTTGGCCATCACCTGCTGGCGCACCAGCGGCGCGGCGCGGGTCACGCCGGGCACTTTGGCCACTGCCGCAGCCATTTCGGCGTAATTTGATATGCTGCGGTCGATCTGCCCGTTCTGGGCCACTTCACCCAGCTGGTAGATGGTCACATGGGCATTCGCCCCCAGGATCGTATCCACGAATTCCGCCCGAAAACCGGAGCGCACGGACAGTGTGGCGATCAGGGCAAAGACCGCCAGGGTGATGCCGATCAGGCTGATCCATGTCATCACGCTGACGCCGCCTTCGGCGCGGCGCGCGCGCAGATAACGCCAGGCGATCATCCATTCGAACGGGGCAAAGGGGGCGGTGCTGTTTTGCGCCATGGGGGCTCCTGAGATTTGGCGCAAACTGGGCTTTCGGACCGGCAGGGTCAAGCGCCCATTCTGCGGCGAAACGGCCAGGCCAGAAGGCGCAGCACGGCCCCCAGCGCAACACTGCCGATCAGGAAACCGATCAGGGCAAAGCTGAGGCCCGCGAAATGGATCGGCACGGCCGGTTGATAGGCGGCCCAGGCCGCCCGGGCGATCTGGCGATCGGTCAGCCGGGCCGCATGATAGGCCCGCATGAAGGGCCCCTGCCCCTCGACTTCCGCCAGATCCGCGCGCAACCTGTCATAGCGCTGAAAGGTCGCCGTCATATCCGCGCGCCTGCGCTCCAGGAACGCGGTGCCCTGCATCTGCGCCAGCGCCTGATCCCGCGAAAGGCCAACGGCGCGCGCGGATGCGTCGAAATCCGCAACCACTTCGGCCAGCGCATCCACCGCACCGCCCAGACGCTGGGCATATTGCTGGGAAAACTCGGGGAACTGCGAAGTGACCACCGCCCCGGCAAGCCCGCCCGCAAGCGTCAACGCCCGCAGTATCATGGCAAAACCGGCACGGCGGGCACCGGGCACCGCTGCACCATGCCCGTCATTCTGACACCGATGAACATCCGGCCTGCTCCCTTTTTTCGAGCAACCCTACATCCCGGCCAATCGCCCGTCCAATGCTCAGAGTATACCGGCGTAAACCTGCGCAATCCGCTCAACCGCCTGTTCCGGCGGCATTTCCTCGCTCTCGCCCGTCCGGCGCGAGGTCAGTTCCACCACCCCGTTCTTGAGGCCGCGCGGCCCCACGGTGATGCGCCAGGGCAGACCGATCAGATCCATGGTGGCAAATTTCGCCCCCGCCCCGCCCTTGGTATCGTCATAAAGCGGATCCAGCCCAAGCCCTTTGAGCGCGGCATAAAGCGCTTCGCAGGCCGCATCGGCTTCGGCATCGCCCTGCTTGAGGTTCACGATCCCGGCATGGAAAGGTGTCACCCCCTCGGGCCAGATGATGCCGCGCTCGTCATGGCTCGCCTCGATGATCGCGCCCAGCAGGCGGCTGACCCCGATGCCATGGCTGCCCATATGGACCGGCACCGGCTTGCCGTCAGGGCCCTGCACCCTGGCCCCCATCGGTTCGGAATACTTGGTCCCGAAGTAGAAGATCTGCCCCACTTCGATCCCGCGCGCGCTGCGGCGGCGCGCTTCGGGCACCTCGCTGAAGAGCGCCTCGTCATGGGTCTCGTCGGTGCGCGCATAGCGCGAGGTGAATTCCTCCAGCACCGCGGCACAGGCGGCATGATCGTCATGGTCGATCTCACGGTCGCCGAATTTCAGGTCGGTGATCTGGCTGTCATAGAAAACTTCCGATTCGCCGGTTTCCGCCAGCACCAGGAACTCATGGGTGTCATCGCCCCCGATGGGGCCGGAATCGGCGCGCATCGGGATCGCCTGCAACCCCATCCGCTCATAGGTGCGCAGATAGCTCACCAGATGGCGGTTATAGGCATGCAGCGCATCTTCCTTGGTCAGATCGAAGTTGTAGCCGTCCTTCATCAGGAACTCGCGCCCCCGCATCACGCCGAAACGCGGGCGGATCTCGTCGCGGAACTTCCACTGGATGTGATAGAGCGTCAGCGGCAGGTCCTTGTAGCTGCCCACATGGGAGCGGAAGATGTCGGTGATCAGCTCCTCATTGGTGGGCCCGTAAAGCATGTCACGGTCCTGCCGGTCGCGGATGCGCAGCATCTCGGGACCATAGGCGTCATAGCGGCCCGATTCCTTCCACAGATCCGCCGATTGCAGCGTCGGCATCAGCATCGGGATATGTCCCACCCGCTGCTGCTCCTCATGCACGATCTGTTCGATCCGGCGCAGGACCTTGAACCCCAGCGGCAGCCAGGAATAGATCCCCGCGCTGGCCTGCTTGATCATCCCCGCCCGCAGCATCAGCCGGTGGCTGACGATCTGCGCCTCGCTCGGGGTCTCCTTCAGCACGGGCAGGAAATATCGGCTCAGACGCATGGCGGGCTCCTCTTTGGGCGATTGCTGCGGCCTGACTAAGCCATGTCCGCGCCGCCCGCAATCGCGATGCACGCCTCAGACCCGCCCTGCCCCATTCATTGTTCCAAAAATATACCAGAGCGCGAGACAGCGTCTCGCAAACCGATTTGGCAGCGCCAAATCAATAAAATCGCATGTGGGCCATGGGCCCGCACCTTCAGGTCACGGCCCGCCGCGCCAGGGCGATGGCCACCCCGGTCGCCAGCGCCATGTCCTGCACCGAAATCCATTCCAGCGGGCCATGAATCTCCTGCATCCCGGTAAAGATGTTCGGGCAAGGCACGCCCATCTCGGTCAGCCGCGACCCGTCGGTGCCGCCCCGGATCGGCACCGAAACCGGCGTCAGCCCCACATCCGCCACCGCGGCCCGCACCAGTTCCACCGGCGTCATGTCCTTTTCCAGCCAATAGCGCATGTTGCGGTATTGCGGCGTGATCTCGCAGCTGATCTGCGCACGCGGCTCACCCCTGCCCACCACCTCGCAGACCTGACGCAGCAGCGCACCCTTTTCCGCCAGCCCTTCCAGCTCGAAATCACGGATGATCAGGGTGATCTCCGCCTCCGATGACCCGCCCTTCACCTCGCTGACATGAATGAACCCTTCGGGGCCTTCGGTGGTATCGGGGGTCATGCGCTGTTGCGGCAGGCACTGGATGATCCGCGCGACCAGATGCAGCGCATTGACCATCTTGTCCTTGGCAAATCCGGGATGGGCAGAGACCCCCACCACCTTCACCACCGCGCCATCCGCCGAAAAGGTCTCGAACTCGATCTCGCCCGGTTTGCCGCCGTCAAAGGTATAGGCGAAATCAGCGCCCAGATCGGCGGGCAGCCGGGGGTCGACGCCGCGCCCGATTTCCTCGTCCGGGGTAAAGGCCAGGCGGATCGGCCCATGCGGAATGTCAGGGTTTTCAAGCAGATGTCTTGCGGCGGTCATGGCAATCGCCACCCCCGCCTTGTCATCCCCGCCCAGCAAGGTGGTGCCGGAGGCGGTCACGATGTCCTCGCCCTGCTTGCCCGTAAGATGCGGCGAAACTTCCGGGTTCAGCTTCAGCTCAGGGGCATCGGCAAAGGTGATGTCGCCACCGTTATAGCCGCGATGGACCACCGGTTTCACCCCGGTGGCATTGAACTGCGGCGCGGTGTCCACATGGGCACACCAGCCCATTGTGGGGCCCGGGGCGGTGCCCGGCACTGTTGCCAGCACCACGCCGTAATCGGTCAGTGTGACATCCTGCGCGCCGATCTGCTGCAGTTCACTTACCAGCAGGCGCGACATTTGCAGCTGGATCGCCGTGCTGGGCTGACTGGGCGAAGCCGCATCGCTCTGGCTGTCGATGGCCGCATAGCGGATCAGCCGCTGTTCCAGTTCCGCGTCGAATTCGGTCCGCATATGGCCTCCTGCCGGTCTGTTCATGCCTGTTGCGCCAACCCTATGTCCGGCGCGCGGGGGGCTCAACACCCCGCGTGCGGGTCAGGCGGCGCGGATCAAATCGCGCCGTCATCCCCCGTGACCCTTGAAATAACCGCCTGCATGGGCGAAGTGATAGGTTGTCCTTTGCGGAGAACCCCATGGCCCTTCCGATCCGAGATCAACTGAAATACTGGGGCATCGCCGCCGTGGTCTTCATGGTGGCCCTGTGGTTCCTGGGTCAGGTGCTGGTGCCGTTCCTGCTTGGCGGGGCCATCGCCTATTTCCTTGATCCCGTCGCCGACCGGCTGGAGCGGCTGGGGCTGAGCCGGGCCTTGTCCACGGCGCTGATCACCATTGTCGCCATCCTCATCTTTGTGGTGATGGCCTTGCTGGTGGTCCCGACCCTGGTCAGCCAGACCGCATCGCTGATCGAGACCGCGCCCAGGCTGACACAGGATTTCACCAATTTCGTGACCACGCGCTTTCCCTCGTTGCTGGATGCGGATTCGACGCTGCGCAATTCGCTGACCTCGATCGGCGCGACGATACAGGAAAGCGGCGGTCAACTGCTGGAGACCGCGCTGGCCTCTTTCGCCTCCATCATCAACGTGATCCTGCTGTTCGTGATCGTGCCGGTCGTGTCGGTCTATCTGCTGCTGGACTGGGACCGCATGGTTGCCGCCATCGACCGGCTGCTGCCGCGCGACCATGCGCCGGTGATCCGGCAGCTGGCCCGCGACGTGGACAAAACGCTTGCCTCTTTCATCCGGGGCATGGGCACCGTCTGTCTGATCCTTGGCACCTATTATGCCTTTGCGCTGATGCTGGTGGGCCTGCAATTCGGGCTGGTCGTGGGCTTCATCGCCGGTCTGGTCACCTTCATCCCCTATCTGGGTGCCCTGCTGGGCGGGGCGCTGGCCATCGGGCTGGCGCTGTTCCAGTTCTGGGGCGACTGGGTGTCCATCGGCCTGGTCGCGGGCATCTTTGCCATCGGCCAGGTGATCGAGGGCAATGTGCTGACACCCAAGCTGGTGGGCAATTCCGTGGGGCTGCATCCGGTCTGGCTGCTGCTGGCCCTGTCGGTCTTTGGCACGCTGTTCGGCTTTGTCGGGATGCTGATCGCCGTGCCGCTGGCAGCGGCGCTGGGGGTGCTGGCGCGCTTTGCCATCGACCGGTACAAGCACAGCCTGCTCTATCTCGGCACCGACCCAACGACGATGGACGACTGACATGGCCCGACAATTGGGGTTCGACCTGCCCAGCCGCACCGCACTGGGGCGTGATGCCTTTTTCGCGGCACCGTCCAATGCCATGGCCCTGTCGATGATCGACCAATGGCCCGGCTGGCCCGGCGGCAAGCTGGCCCTCACCGGCCCCGAGGGGGCGGGCAAGACCCATCTGACCCATGTCTGGGCCGATCAGGCGCAGGCCCGGATCATCCCGGCGCGCAGCCTTGTGGATGTGGAGGTGCCCGCGCTGGCCACGGGGCCGCTTGCCGTAGAGGATGTGCCGGATATCGCCGGGAATGACGCGGCGCAGACCGCGCTTTTCCACCTGCACAACCTGATCCTGGCCGAGGGCCATACGCTGCTGCTGACCGGCACGCCCCCGGTTGCGCAATGGGGGCTGACCCTGCCCGACCTCGTCAGCCGGATGCGCGGTGCCACGGCCGTGGCGCTGGAGGCGCCGGATGACATGCTGCTGACCGCCGTGCTGGTCAAACTGCTGGCCGACCGGCAATTGACCCCCAAGCCCGATCTGGTCCCCTACCTGTTGTCCCGCATGGACCGGTCCTTTGCCGCAGCAATCGCCCTGGTGCAGCGCCTTGATGCCGCCAGCCTGGCGCAAAAACGCCCGCTTACCCGGCAGTTGGCGGCGCAGGTGCTGGACAAGCCCCCCGCAGCGGGCTGATACTGCCCGCATTGTCGCAACATCGTTACACACCAGCGCCATAAGGCCGCCATGACTCACGCAGATTTCCTAGAAGGGCCTTTCGCGCCCGCCATCGAACTGGCCGACCTCGACATCACGGGGCCGGGCCGTTTTTTCAACCGCGAACTCAGCTGGCTGGGGTTCAACTGGCGTGTGCTGGAAGAGGCGGAAAACCCGCGTGTGCCGCTGTTGGAGCGGCTGCGGTTCCTGTCGATTTCCGCGGGCAACCTCGATGAATTCTATACCGTGCGCGTGGCGGGCCTGCGCGAGCTGGCCCAGGCGGGCAATACGACGCCTGCCGCCGACGGCCTGTCCCCCGCCGAACAACTGGTCCTGATCAACGAGGACGCGCGCAACTTGATGATGAACCAGCAGCGGGTGCTGGTCGAACTGATGGCGGAAATGGACGCGCAGAACATCTTTCTGGAACATCAGTCGGACCTGACAGAGGCCGATCACGAATACCTCAAGGAGATGTTCCTGACGCAGGTCTTTGCGGTGCTGTCGCCGCTGGCCATCGACCCTGCGCATCCCTTTCCCTTCATCCCCAACACCGGCTATGCGCTGGCGCTGCAACTGGAACGGACCCGCGACAAGCGCCCGCTGCAGGCGCTGCTGCCGATCCCGGCGCAGATCGACCGGTTTGTGCCGCTGCCCGCCCCCGAAGGCACCCTGCGTTACCTGCCGCTTGAGGACCTTCTGGTGCTCAAGATCCCCGATCTGTTTCCGGGCTACAAGCTGAAAAGCCACTTTGAATTCAGGGTTCTGCGGGACAGCGACCTGGAAGTCGAGGACGAGGCCGAGGACCTGGTGCGCGAATTCGAGGTGGCGCTGAAACGCCGCCGCCGGGGTGAGGTTGTCCGCCTGACCCATTCGGCCGGCGCGCCGGAAAAGCTGAAAGCCGTGGTGATGGCCGAGCTTGGCGTCCATGAGCGCGACGTGATCGAGATCGACGGCATGATCGGGCTCGATGACCTGAGCAAGCTGGTCACCGACGCAAGGCCCGACCTGCTCTGGCCCTCCTTTACCCCGCGGGTGCCGGAACGGGTCAGCGACCATGACGGCGACATGTTCGAGGCGATCCGCCAGAAGGACATGCTGCTGCACCACCCCTATGAGACCTTCGACATGGTGATCCGGTTCCTCGCGCAGGCGGCGCGTGATCCGAATGTCGTGGCGATCAAGCAGACGCTCTACCGGACTTCGCGCGACAGCCCGATTGTCGAGGCGCTTTGCGAGGCGGCGGAAGACGGGAAATCCGTGACCGCGCTGGTCGAACTGAAGGCGCGGTTTGACGAGGCCGCCAACATCCGCCAGTCCCGGCGGCTGGAACGCGCGGGCGCGCATGTGGTCTATGGCTTCCTTGACCTCAAGACACATGCGAAGATTTCCACCGTGGTGCGGCGCGAGGGCAACCAGCTGGTGACCTATACCCATTACGGCACCGGCAATTATCACCCCATCACCGCGCGCATCTATACCGATCTGTCGCTGTTCACCTGCGACCAGAAACTTGGGCGCGACGCCACCAAGGTTTTCAACTTCCTGTCGGGCTACGCACAACCGGAGAAGCTGGACAATCTGGCGATCTCTCCCACCACGCTGAAGCCCCGTCTGCTGGAACTGATTGCGGCGGAGGCGGCCCATGCCGAGGCGGGCAAGCCTGCAGCGATCTGGGCCAAGATGAACTCCATCATTGATGCGGAAGTGATTGACGCGCTTTATGCCGCCAGCCAGGCCGGGGTGAAGATCAGCCTGGTGATCAGGGGCATTTGCGGATTGCGCCCGGGGATCAAGGGGCTGTCCGAGAACATCCGCGTCAAATCCATCGTCGGACGGTTCCTGGAGCATTCGCGCATCGTCTGCTTTGGCAATGGTCACGGCCTGCCCCACAAGAGGGCGCGGGTCTTTATCTCCTCCGCCGACTGGATGGGGCGCAACCTGAACCGCCGGGTCGAAACCCTGGTGGAGATCGAGAACCCGACGGTCAAGGCACAGATCACCAGCCAGATCCTGGCCGCGAACCTGGCCGATGTGGCGCAAAGCTGGGTGATGGCACCCGATGGCAAGTTTACCCGCCCGCCAATTGTGGAGGGGCAGTTCAGCTTCAACTGCCACCGGTTCTTCATGGAAAATCCGTCGCTTTCGGGGCGCGGCTCTGCGGGGGCTTCGGACGTGCCAAAGTTGACACATACGGAAGACTGAGGGCGGATGCCGGCCCGCCCGCCCCGATGTTCGGCGGGATCGGACATTGACCCCCGGTGCCACCTGCACCATCTTACGGACAGTTGAGCCGACCGCCAGGAGACCTCATGGCTAACCTTACGGAGACCAACACGCCGGTGCCGGAAACCGGCGTTGCTGATCTGGGCCTGTTTGCAAAACCTCTGTTCGAAGACCCCAGCGCGCGCAAGCTGTCGCGGGTGGGGGTTGTCGATGTGGGGTCAAACTCCGTCCGGCTGGTGGTTTTTGACGGCGCGGCGCGATCGCCCGCCTATTTCTACAACGAAAAGATCATGTGCGCCCTGGGTGCAGGCATGGCCGAGACCGGGCATCTGTCGCCGGAGGGCCGGGTGCGCGCCCTGTCGGCCATGCGCCGTTTCCGCAAGCTGGCAGACAGCATGGGCCTGAGCGAACTGACGGTTGTGGCCACGGCAGCGGTGCGCGATGCCAGCGACGGCGCGGCATTCTGCGAAGAGGTGCTGCGCGACACGGGCTTGCGGATCTGGGTCATCGACGGCGAGGAAGAAGCGCGGCTTTCGGCGCAGGGGGTTCTGCTGGGCTGGCCCGGTGCCTATGGCCTGGTCTGCGACATCGGCGGCTCCTCCATGGAACTGGCCGAAATTTCCGGGGGCCGCGTGGGCCGGCGGGTTTCCTCGCAACTGGGGCCGTTGAAGCTGCGCGATATCAAGGGCGGCGCAAAGGCGCGGAATGCGCAGATCAAGGAGGTGATGGAGGGCCTGCAGGAACGTATGGGCGTCCAGCGGGACCGGTTGTTCCTGGTGGGCGGGTCCTGGCGGGCCATCGCGCGCATCGACATGGTGCGCCGGGGCTATCCCCTGCATGTGCTGCACGAATACCGCATGACGCCGCGCGCCGTCAGCGCCACGGTCAAATTCATCAAGCAATCGAACCTGGACGACCTGCGCAACGAGGCGGGCGTTTCATCGACCCGGATGGCGCTGGTGCCCTATGCGGCAGAGGTGCTGAGCCGCCTGGTCAAGACCTTCAAGCCCAAGGATATCGCGATTTCCAGCTATGGGATCCGCGAGGGGATGCTCTACGAACAGATGCCGCAGCGCCTGCGCGACCGGGATCCGCTGATCGAGGCCTGCCGCTTTGCCGAGGCCAAGGATGCCCGCACACCGGGTTTCGGCAAGGTCCTCTTCAACTTCATTCTGCCGCTCTACAAATCCAGTTCGCCGCAGCGCAGGCGGCTGGTGAAGGCCGCCTGCCTGTTGCATGACGTCAGCTGGCGCGCGCATCCCGATTACCGTGCCGAGGTCTGTTTTGACAATGCGACGCGGGCCAACCTGGGGGGCCTGAAGCACTCCGAACGGGTGTTTCTGGGCCTTGCCCTGCTGCACCGCTATTCCAACAAGCGCGAGAACACCCGTTTTGAAGATCTCTACCAGATGATCGACGAGCGGGCGCGCAAAGAGGCCGAGATTTTGGGCAAGGCCATGCGGTTCGGGGCGATGTTGTGGATGAACAAGGATGAAGATCGCGGCGAACTGCGTTGGTTTCCCAAGAAAAAGCTGCTGCAACTCTGGATCACCGAAGACATGATGCCGCTGTTCGGCGAAGTGGCCGAAGCGCGTCTGAATTCGCTTGCCGGATCGTTGGAGGCCTCGGTGGAGTTGAAGACGGCCAAGGGTTAGCACGGGTCGCCCAGGCTTGCCGCTGCGCCTTGCATCCGGTTTTCGCGCCTGTCCAGGCTTTGCGTTTTACGCTTTGCGCTTTGCGCCGCCAGCCGTTGCCATCTGCGCCCTGCAGCTGCAGACATGTCATGCATGACATGTCATTTTAGACAGGTCTTGTATGACATGTCATTTTAGACAGGTCTTGTATGACATGTCCTGTGTGATCCGCTGCTTCGACCGGTCGGGCGCGCATCCCGCGAATCCCGGTGGGCGAAGGGGCGGCACCTCCCCATGTCCCAAACTGTCGCGAAAGAGGGCAGCCTAAATCAAGACATGTCATTTTTGACATGTCATGCATGACATGTCGTCCTTTATGGAATGTCGCGCTGAAATCGTCAGGCATCGTTCAGGTTTGCGCCCGCCTGACCAGGCGCATTGCCATGGCGCAAAACCCCCGCCTCAAAGATCGATCTGCGGTGCGGGCCCGGTCGGCGCCTCCGGCTCTTCCAGCGGCGGCTCTGGCTTGCGCCGGATGATGATGTCCCCGTTCGGCAGGATCTCCGGCGCCTCATAGACGCTCCAGTCCTCAACCTCGTCCAGAATCTCGCCCAGTTTCGGCCCCATCTCCTTTGCGAAGCTGCGCAAGGCGGGTCCCATCTGGTCAGCCAGGTCTTCCAGCCCGTCGATTGCGGGGGCCATTTCCTTCATGATGCCTTCCATGAACATCTGCGCGCCCCGTTCCATCAGGGACAGGCCACGCTCGTCTTCCTCCTGCGCCTGTGCGGACAGGGGAAGGCAGATCAACAGGGCAAGACCGGCAAGATGTTTCATAGGGGACAATTTAGCACGAATGCGCGCCATTACACCCCCTGCGGCCCATCCTCGAAATCCAGCGTCACGGGAAAATGATCGGAGGCGGTCACAAGGGCGTCGCGCAGCGCATGATCGCGCCAGCATTCCGGGTCGTCCAGCGGATGCCAGATGCGCCAGCTTGCCCCCCGCGCCCGAAACTCCGGCGTGACCATCACGTAATCAAGCAGGGCCTGCAGGAACCGCTTTTCCTGCCTGATCCAGAACCGCGCCGTGGTCGGGGCCACGCCAAGCTTGCGCTGCAATGCCTGCCGCGCATGAGGGTCAAAAAGCGCGCCTGCCGCCCCTTCCTCCCCCATCACGATTTCGACCGAGGACCTGCCAAAGAGGTTTTCAAAGGAATCCAGCCCCGGCCCGTCATTGAGATCGCCCAGCAGCATCAGCGGGGTGCCTTCGGCCAGATGCATGTCGATCCGCCGCCGCAGCCAGACCGCCTGTGCCAATTGCTTGCGCCGGTTGGCCACGCCAAGGCTCAACACCTGCTGTTCGGTCTTTGCCCCATGCGGCGCTTTCGATTTCAGATGGGCCCCGATCATCTGGAAGGAGAAACCGCCGCGCGTCTCTATCGCCAGTTCCAGCGGCGGCTTGGAAAAGACCACCAGGTCCTCATTCGCATCGATATCCAGATCGATCCGCAGGGCGGTGTCAAACCGCGGTGCCCCGCCCGCCCCTTCCGGCCCGGCGAATTCGCCCCTGGGATCGTGCCGGGGGGTCAGCATCTCAGGGTCGTAAAGCAGCGCGATTTCCTGTTGGGTGTCGTTGGAGAACCCCATGATCGCATGGGTCGTGCGCAATCCGAACCGGTCGGCAAAATGCTCCAGCGCGGCAATGGTCGAATGCGATTTGCCCTGATCGGGTGCTTCGATGACCATGACCGCATCCGCATCCATCGCACGGAACACCCGGCCCAGCGCCGCCGTCTGATCGGCGCGGGTGACGTCATGGCGCGCGGACCAGCCGTGATCGTCGTAGAGCCGGTCTGATGGATCAAAAAGCGCCGAAAACCATTCGACGTTATAAGTCGCGATCCGCATCAGGCGGCGCGGCGCGACAGGGTTTCCCAGGCGCGATTGATGTCGATCAGCCGCTTCTCGGCCATGCGCACCGCCTCTTCGGGCAGGCCCCGTGCAACCAGCGCATCGGGGTGATTCTCGCGCACCAGCCTGCGCCAGGCCGCCCGGGCCTCTTGCTGCGTGGCATTGGGCGAAATGCCCAGCACCGTATGCGGCAGCGGCGATGTATCGGGCACGAACCGCGCCTTCAGCGCCGCGAAATCGTCTTCCGACAGGCCAAAGATCCGGGCCACCTCGTCCAGGAAGGCATCCTCATTGGGGTGATAGGTGCCATCCGCCATGGCAATGTGAAACAACCCCTCCATGAGGTCGCGCAGCATGTCCGGCTGGTCGCTGAACATGTCGGCAATGCGTCGGGCGTAATCGTCAAATCCCGCCACGTCCTGCCGCGCCAGGTTAAAGACCCTGGCCGCGCCCGCGGTATCCCCTTCGGCGATCTGGAAGACCTCGCGAAAGGCCATGACCTCTTCACGCGTGACCAGCCCGTCGGCCTTGGCCATCTTGGCCCCCAGCGCGATCACCGCGATGGTAAAGGCCACAGAGCGCTCCGGCGGGCTGCGCAGGCGGTCAAATACCGCCGCCAGCCCCTCGCCGGAGGTCAGGGCAGACAATGCTTCGGTGATGCGGGTCCAGATCGACATGGCCCCATCATAGGGCTGCCAAAGGGGGAAGTCAGGATGCGGAAACGGATTTCTGCATCAAAATGAGGTCAAGCCATTGCCCGGCCTTGAAGCCCACCTGCGGCATGTGTCCGGTCTGGCGGAACCCCCGCCGCGCATGAAAGGCGATTGCGCGCGGATTGGCACCGCTGATCGCGGCCACCATCACGTGATGGCCCAGTGCTGCGGCCCCGGCCTCTGCCCTGTCCATCAGCCTGTCGGCAATGTCCCTGCCCTGGGCAGAGGTCCGCAGGATCACGCTGTGCTCGACTGTCATCACATAGCCCGGCCCGGGCCGGAACGGGCCGAAGGTCACCACCCCTGCGAGCCCCTGCGCATCCTCGGCCAGCCAGAAAGCGCCCTGACGCTGCGCGATCCGCGCGGTCATGGCGGCTTCGCTCCATTCCTGCGTGGTGAAAGTGGCCAGCGTATCGCGGATCATGCCGTTCCACAGCTCTGCCACCTGTGCCGCATCCGCCTCCACCGCCGCCCGGATGATCACGCCAGTATTCTCGCGCCCGAAGCGGTATCAAAGGCGGCCTTCAAACCGGCAGGACCGGCGGCAAAGACAATGCGCGTATCGGTCAGCACGGGCGCCAGCATGTCGGCCAGGGCGGCGGCGTCGGGATGGGTGACGGTCAGCCTTTCCAACCGGCACCCAGAGGGGGCCAGGCGCGCCGCCGGATGGTTGCCCCCTTCCCATTGCATGAGCGCGGGCGCGCAATTGTCGAAGGGCAGGATGCCGGAGGCCGGAACCGCCATGCGCCAGCGCAGATCGCCCCGTTGCAGACTGACGGGCGCGCCAAACCCCGCTGGCAGCGCGGCAAGGGTCGCCTCCAGATCGTCGCAACGGCAAATCCAGTTGGTCAGCCTGGGCTGCCCGGCGAAACGGTCAAGATCGAACCAGCGCGGCCGGTCCGGCACCGGGGCGTCGGGATTGACCGCAATCGCCTCAAGGTAAAGCCCGTCTTCAAGGCCGAGAAGCGTGTTATGCGTATGAAAAACAGCATGTTCACCCCCCGGTTGCGGGGTCTGCCCCAGGCTGCGGGTGACATGGTCTGTCGCCTGATGCAGCAATGCACCGGCAACCGCGATGTGATCCAGTTCCATGCGATGTCCGCCTGCTGATGCCAGTGTTAAATACGAATGATCGTCAATTGAATTTGACGTAAGACGCAGCACAGGTCAAACTGAGGCCGCGAGAATTATCATTTTAGAACTTCATTATTCAAGCTCGCTGATTAAACCCGATTCGGAGGACCCTAGACATGTTCACTTGCAAACGTATGATTTCGGCGCTGGCACCTGTTGCCCTTGCTGCCGGTATAAGCGCCCCGGCTTTGCCCGCTGCGGCCCAGGAATTCTGGATCGGCCAGATCGTCATGGGCGGCTGGAATTTTTGCCCGCGGACCACAACCGAGGCAGATGGCCAACTGCTGCCGATCAGCCAGAATACCGCCCTCTTTTCGCTTTACGGCACGATGTACGGCGGTGACGGACGCACGACATTCGCCCTGCCCGATCTGCGTGGTCGGGTGCCGATGCACGCCGGGAGCGGCCCTGGCCTGACCCCGCGCCTGCAAGGGCAGAAATTCGGTACGGAAACGGTGGCCCTGACACAGTCACAAATGCCGTCGCACAATCATTTGATGTCGGTCAACAACAACGGCGGTGACAAACGGCGGCCCGCCAATGACTTTCTGTCCTACTCCACCCTGACAGAGGGCCTGCCACCGGATCAGGTCGAAAAGATGTATGCTACGGACTCGACGCCGGGCGATACACTGGATTCCAATGCGATCACAAACGCGGGCGGAAACCAGTCCCATCCGAACGTTCAGCCGGTGCAGGTCATCCGGTATTGTATCGTGCTTCAGGGCCTCTTTCCGTCCCGGAACTGATCTGACCGCAATCCAGGGTTTTATGGGGCCGTCCGCATCCGCGGGCGGCCCTTTGCGTTTCAGCTGCGCGCTGCCTGGATGAGCTTCAGGATGTCCTGCGCCGCTGCGGGGATATTGGTGCCGGGACCAAAGATCGCCTTGACCCCGGCGTCATAGAGAAACTGGTAATCCTGCTGCGGGATCACGCCGCCGCAGATCACCAGAATATCCTCCGCCCCGGCCTCCTTCAGCGCCTTGACCAGCTGCGGGGCCAATGTCTTGTGACCGGCGGCTTGGCTGCTGATGCCGATCACATGGACGTCGTTGTCCACGGCATCCTGCGCCGCCTCTGCCGGGGTCTGGAACAAGGGGCCTACATCCACGTCGAAACCGATGTCGGCAAAGGCCGTGGCAATCACCTTGGCCCCCCGGTCGTGGCCGTCCTGGCCCATCTTGACCACCAGCATGCGCGGGCGGCGGCCTTCGGCCTGGGCGAAATCCTCGACCGATTTCTGGATGGCGGCAAAGCCTTCGTCGCCCTCATAGGCGGCACCGTAGACACCGGCCAGGGTCTTGACCTCGGCGCGGTGTCGGCCGAATTGTTTTTCCATCGCCATGCTGATTTCCCCCACCGTGGCACGTGCGCGCGCGGCCTCGACCGCGCCCTCCAACAGATTGCCGCCCTCTGCCGCGCGGCGGCTCAATTCATCCAATGCGGCGTCGCAGGCGGCCTCGTCACGGCTGGCCCGGATGCTTTCCAGACGCCTGATCTGACTGTCCCGCACGGCGACATTGTCCACATCCAGAATGTCGATCGGATCTTCCTTGTCGCGGCGGTATTTGTTGACGCCGACAATCACCTCGTCGCCCCGGTCGATATTGGCCTGCCGCTGGGCGGCGGCCTCTTCGATCCTGAGCTTGGGCATGCCGGAGGCGACAGCCTTGGTCATGCCGCCCATTTCCTCGACCTCTTCGATCAGCTTCCAGGCGGCTTCCGCCAGATCGGCGGTCAGTTTTTCAACATAGTAGGAGCCCGCCAGCGGGTCCACGACATTGGTCACCCCGGTTTCTTCCTGCAGGATCAGCTGGGTGTTGCGCGCAATGCGGGCGGAATGGTCGGTGGGCAGGCCAATCGCCTCGTCCAGCGAGTTGGTGTGCAGCGACTGGGTGCCACCCAGCACCGCCGACATCGCCTCATAGGCGGTGCGCACCACGTTGTTGTAGGGGTCCTGTTCGGCCAGGCTGACACCGCTGGTCTGGCAATGGGTGCGCAGCATGGAGGATTTGGCATCCTTGGGCGAGAATTCCGCCATGATCCGGCTCCACAACAGCCGCGCCGCGCGCAGTTTGGCGGCCTCCATGAAGAAGTTCATGCCGATGGCAAAGAAGAACGACAGGCGCGGCGCAAAACGGTCCACGTCCATACCGGCGGCGATGGCGGTGCGCACATATTCGCGCCCGTCGGCGAGGGTAAAGGCCAGCTCCTGAACCAGGTTCGCACCCGCCTCCTGCATGTGGTAGCCGGAAATCGAGATGGAGTTGAATTTCGGCATCTCATTGGCGGTGTATTCGATGATATCCGCGATGATCCGCATCGAGGGTTCAGGCGGGTAGATATAGGTGTTGCGGACCATGAACTCCTTGAGGATGTCATTCTGGATGGTCCCGGAAAGTGCCGCGCGGTCCACGCCCTGTTCCTCGCCCGCGACAATGAAACTGGCCAGGATCGGGATCACCGCACCGTTCATCGTCATGCTGACGCTGACCTTGTCCAGCGGGATGCCGTCAAACAGGATCTTCATGTCCTCGACGCTGTCGATGGCCACACCGGCCTTGCCCACATCGCCCTCAACACGGGGATGGTCGCTGTCATAGCCCCGGTGCGTCGCCAGATCGAAGGCCACGGAAACACCCTGCTGCCCCGCTGCCAGGTTGCGCCGGTAGAAGGCGTTGGATTCCTCCGCAGTGGAGAACCCGGCGTATTGGCGGATGGTCCAGGGACGGCCCACATACATCGTGGCCTTTACCCCGCGCGTGAAAGGCGCTTCACCGGGGACGGAGCCCAGGTGCGCCAGCCCTTTGGTATCTTCCGCCGTATAAAGCGGCTGTACGTCGATCCCTTCCAGCGTGCGCCATGTCAGGTCTTCCAGGCTGCGCCCACGCAGTTCCTTTTCAGCTAAAGCGCGCCACTTGTCTTTGCTCATGTCCATGTCCTTTTGTCTCTTGTGCCGGCGGCAGGCTTGGGCCCGCTCTTTTCCGGATTTCATCCTCTGTCAGTGTCGCCAGACCATCAGCACCGGCGGTCAGCCAGTGCAGGTCGTCCGAATAATGTTCGCGCAGGACCGCCGCCTGCGCCGTTGTGAAGGGCTGCCAGCGCCCCTGCCCGCGCGGCAGAAGCGTGGGATCACTGCCCTGATCGGCCAGCACGCCGCGCAGATCGTTCAGCGGCAGCGACCGGTTCAGCCAGAGCATCTGCGGCTTGCCGGGCAGGCGCAGATCGACCGCTTCCTGCAGCATCCGTTCCGGGCGGCCCGCGAAATTCTCGAACGGCATGATCCTGATATCCGCCCCCGGCACCGCGCGGGCCAGATCGGTGATCACGTCGCGCCAGCTGCGGGTGCTTTGCGCGATCCGGGCATATTTCGCCGCATCGTGGATCTTGTGCCCCCGCGCCGCCGTCAGAGCCGAGGCGGAGGCCCACCACAGGTCCTGCGCGCGGATCGACAGGACCACCCGCGACACCCGCCCGCCAAAGGCCGCGGCAATCCGCGCCATCCGCTCTCCGACAGCGGGGTAAAGCGTGGCATGGCGAAATCCATAGGTGCAGGTGCCCAGCATGTTCTCGTCGCTGACCAGCAGCTTGGAGATGCCCCGCGCCTCGGCCCTGGCGGTCAGCAGGCGGACCCTGCCATCGGCCCGCTGCGGCGCACGGGGCGGAATGTTGTGGAACATGCCCGGAAACACCGATTTCCGGGTCCGTCCCGGCCCCCAGAAGCCGATGCCGTTCTCTTCCAGCGTCCGGGCGTGTCCGCGCACGAAATGCTGGAAAGTGGTGGTGCCGGTACGGTGCGCGCCGAGGTGCAGGATGACATCCATGATGCTCTGGCCTATCTTTTGCAAAAAGGCCGCCCGGTCCGGCCACATCACGGGTATACCCCCGGTCATGACCTCAAAACCCTTGCAGTGTACTTAATGCGCGCAGTCCCAAGAATGTGCATCGCATTTGCCCGCCCAATCCCTATATACAGGGTCAGGGGAGAACTTATGAAACGACTGTTGACGCTTGTTTTTGCTGGAATTTTCGCGACTTCAGCGGCCGCGCAATCGCCTGCTGTCGATGATGACAGCCTGTTGTTTGCACCCGCCGACATGGCGGATTTAAGTGAATTTAGATGGAAAAAGCGCCCGGTGGTGGTCTTTGCCGACAGTGCGGACGACCCTGCTTTCATCGAACAGATGGAATTGCTGCGCGCCCAGCCCGAAGAACTGGCGGTGCGCGACGTCATGGTTCTGACCGACACCGACCCGGAGGCGCGCGCGCCTTTGCGGCTGAAAATGCGGCCACGCGGCTTCATGCTGGTGCTGGTGGGCAAGGATGGCGGGATCAAGCTGCGCAAACCCTTTCCCTGGGACGTGCGCGAGATCACCCGCAGCATCGACAAGATGCCGATGCGCCAGCGCGAAATCCGCGAGCACAAGGAATCCGAGGGCCTCATCCTGCGGTGAACCTTGTGGAATGCGCCCCTCTGCCCTATATTGAGGGGGCAAGAGGAAGGGAGCACGTTTATGGAAAAAGACCCAGACATCCCGTTCACACCGATCCCCGTGACTTGGCGGACCGGCCCGCGTCCGGGCTATTGATCACACGATCGGCGGCAGCACTGCCGCCCTCCGAATAGGCCAGTATCAGTTTGAGGGCATATTTGCCGAAAACGAAGGCCTGTTTCCGCATGCCCACATAATCCGAATAGATCGCGATCCGCCGTTCCGCATCCAGCGTGCGGAAGGTATCGCCGCGCATGTCCTCGGCCAGGCCCGAGAGTGATTTGATCAGGCTGTAATAGGCCACGATGGCGTCGATGGTCTGGCGCGGCAGCACGTCGATTTCCGCGATAACGGCGTCATAGACATGATCGTGCTGTTCGCGTGGCAGGAAGGGGATATACCCCTCGTCCTTGCGCATCCGGTCGATCAGGGCGGTCACATATTGCTCTGAACTATCGGCCTCCCAGAGCGATTCCAGCGTATTGCCGATCTCTGCATAAAGCGCCTTGTGATAGTCGCGCGTCTTTTCGGCCCGCGCGCGGGCCTTGCCGCCCTCGGCAAAGATCGCCGTGGTCAGCCAGCCGGTGGCGATCACCAGACCGGCAATCATCGCCTGCCCCACACGCGGGTCGATCTGCCCCATCAGCGGCAGGGCCAGCCAGATCAGCGCCCCCAGGACCAGCACCACCGGCAGGCCGATGGTCAGAAAGAACTGTGCAATGATCCGCCCGGCCACCCGTGCTTCTTTCCACACCGCCAGCAGCACCGCGCAAAGCGCGACACCGGCAAGCAGGATCAGGGGAAGGGTCGGGGCAGCCAGCATGGGGAGTTATTCAAACTCCATGATCACGTCATCCACGGCGAGGCTGTCGCCTTCACCCGCGTTGACCTTGGACACAGTGCCCTTGCGTTCGGCACGCAGGATGTTCTCCATCTTCATCGCCTCGATGGTGCACAGCGCCTGACCTTCCTGCACTTCGTCGCCCACGGCCACGGACAGTTTGACCACCAGACCGGGCATCGGGCACAGCAGCAGCTTCGAGGTATCGGCGGCCACCTTCTCCGGCATCAGACGGGCCAGTTCGGCCTGGCGCGGGCTGCGCACATGCACCCGTAGGTCGGCACCGCGCGTGCGGATGCGGAAGCCGCCCGAAATCTTGCCAACCTTCAGCACCAGCGGCGTGTCACCAACCCTCATCTTGGCCAGTTGATCGCCCGGCGTCCAATTGCCGCTGACGCGCAGCTCCTGGCCATCTTCAAAGCGCACGGTCGACCCGGCCTGATCGGCCTGGACCGTGAGGTCAAAGGATTGCCCCTGCACCGCCACGTTCCAGTCGCTGCCCACCTTGCGTTCGTGGTTGTCCATGCGGCCCGACACCCGTGCGCGCCGGATCTCGGCCACCCGGTGCATCGCGGCGGTGGCCGCCGCAATCCGCCGCAGATCGGCCTCGGGCAGGTCCACGCCCTCGAAGCCATCGGGATATTCCTCGGCGATGAAAGCGGTGGTCATGTCGCCCGACACGAATTTGGGATGGTCCATCACGGCGGAGAGAAACGGCAGGTTATGCCCGATCCCCTCGACCTCGAAACTGTCCAGCGCCACGCGCATCCGCTCGATCGCCTCGGCCCGGGTCGGCGCCCAGGTGCAGAGCTTGGCGATCATCGGGTCATAATACATGCTGATCTCGCCGCCCTCGTAAACGCCGGTGTCATTGCGCACGATATGGTCGCCCTCGACCACCTCCGCCGGGGGGCGGTAGCGGGTCAGCCGCCCGATGGAGGGCAGGAAACCGCGATAAGGATCTTCGGCGTAAAGCCGGTTCTCGATGGCCCAGCCGTTGATCTTCACATCACCCTGCGACATCTCAAGTTTCTGGCCGTCCGCCACGCGGATCATCTGTTCCACCAGATCGACCCCGGTGATCAGCTCGGTCACCGGATGTTCCACCTGCAGGCGGGTGTTCATTTCGAGGAAGTAGAAATTCTTGTCGCCGTCCACGATGAATTCCACCGTGCCGGCGCTGGTATAGCCCACGGCCTGTGCCAGGGCGACGGCCTGTTCTCCCATCGCCTTGCGTGTCGCCTCGTCCAGAAACGGGCTCGGGGCCTCTTCGACGACTTTCTGGTTCCGGCGCTGGATCGAACATTCACGCTCTGCCAGGTAGATGCCATTGCCATGGGCATCGCAGAGCACCTGGATTTCGATGTGCCGCGGCTGGGTCACGAATTTCTCGATAAAGATACGGTCATCGCCAAAGGAACTGGCCGCCTCGTTCTTGGAAGACTGAAAGCCCTCGCGCGCCTCTTCATCGTTCCATGCAATCCGCATCCCCTTGCCGCCGCCCCCGGCAGAGGCCTTGAGCATCACCGGATAGCCGACCTCGTTCGAGATTTTCACCGCCTCATCCGCATCCGCAATCAGACCCATATAGCCCGGCACCGTGCTGACCCCGGCTTCCTGCGCGATCTTCTTTGAGGTGATCTTGTCCCCCATCTTTTCGATGGCCCCCACCGGCGGGCCGACAAAGGCGACGCCGACCGCACTCAGCGCCTCTGCAAACTTGCTGTTCTCGGACAAGAATCCATAGCCGGGATGGACCGCCTCCGCGCCACTGGACTTCACCGCTGCCATCACCTTGTCGATCACGATATAGGACTGGTTCGCCGGAGCCGGACCGATATGCACCGCCTCATCGGCCATCTGCACATGCAGCGCGTTCGCATCGGCATCGGAATAGATGGCAACGGTAGTGATGCCCATCCGGCGCGCGGTCTTGATGACGCGGCAGGCGATCTCGCCCCGGTTGGCGATCAGGATTTTCTTGAACATGCACTGTCCTTCTTGGTCTTGGTGAAAACGCGGAAACCCCGCTGCAGCGGGTGCTGCGCGGGGTCGGTTAAGCGGGTTTCAGCGCCGCCAGGGCGCTGATAGCGTGTCAGATCAGTAGGATTTGCACTTGCCGGGGTTGAGCTGGCAATAGGCCAGGTTCGCGCCTGCGCCGATGGCAGCGCCCTGCAACAGGCTGCCGCTGGTGATGGCCGCGGCACCGGCACCGACGGCACCGCCAGCAAGCGCCTGCTCGCCGATGTTGTCGCCGCAGGCCGCAAGCGCACCGCAGGCGGCAAACGCCAGCACGACCTTGCGGGCCGAATTTGAAGTAATGTGAATTTGCTCGAACACTTGCCCGTTCCTTCTTTTCTTGTTTCCGAAGCGTCAACGCGGCAATTGCCTGCCGGTTCCCGCCGAGCTTCGATTATTGTCGCCCCTCGCCCCCCGTCTGGTAGAAACCCGTGTTTGGAAAAAACGGGCAGCAGGGATGTGACCCGCTGCTGCCCAGAGGGGGAAGGGGTATGGTCTAGATGCGAGGCGGGCCAGCTGGTTTGATCTGCGCCATCCTCAGGCCGGACGTTGGCCCAAGCGCGCGGCGCCGAAAAGCCCATACCGCCTGTTGCCGCAACATCGGCCAAGCCCCGCTGAAATTCGCATAGCACTGGCAAATTCACGCCGATCACCCGTCGAAGGCTTCGGGAAAGGAAGCACGGGCGATTCTCTCGTCAATGACCAGCATCGCCTCGTAATCCGCCGGATCGAAAGGGTCGGTGGCGGGCAGCACTTCGCGCCCGAAGAGCCAGGCAAGCCGCCCCGCATCCAGATTGCCCCGCTCAAAAGGCTCCGGGCCAAAACACTCCCACAGCGCTTTCATGAAAGCGGCATCGGCGCGCCGGTCAGGCGCCTTGCGGTCCGGCCGCCGTTCCCGGCGGGTCAGCGGTGTGACCCCTTTCGGATTCGGGCGGCGGATTGTGAATTGGAAATCGGTGCCGGGCAAACGGCCCGGAAACCCGCGATGTTTCAACATATATGCGGGCATTACACATCCCTCCCGATGACGAGGGCTGTGTTCAGGGCAGGCGCAAACGCCTGCCCTGAGGAAGTCTTACTTATATTTGCCGGTGTATGTCGGCTCAACCGAGATGGGCTCGGGCTCGACGACAACGTATTCTTCGTCTGTCTGGCCGCTTGTGCAGGCAGAAATTGCGGCGATGAAGCCGAAGGCTGCGATGAGTTTGATGCTCTTGGACATCTAAGTCTCCTGTCATTGTTGATGGGGCGCGGCACTGCTACATGCCTCGCACGCCCCGGTTCAGAGGTAAGGGATACCTGGGTATTCCTTGGCCGCAGATTACGGCAAAGGAATGTCCAATGATACGGGGGCCGCGTCAATCGGCAGGTATGTGACTCCAAAGCATCAGAATGAGGCAAGCGCCCGCCCTGAGCCGCTAGATATGGTGGCTGCATCACAAACTCTCCCAAATGCAGAGGTCGTTCTCTATGTGAAATGCCTCGAAAAACTGGGTCACTTCGGGGTCGGCAACGCCGAATTCAGTCTCGCGGTCGGCCAGTGAGATGACGATGACATCGCCGGTAAGATCGTGTTCGCCGATGTAGGGCAGCGCCAGTTCCTGGCACAGGTGCATCATGTCCCCGGCGGCGGTCTGATAGTCGATTTCACCGGTTTCACGGGCAATCGCAGGCGCGATCAGGCGAAAGCGCAGCCAGGTCTGCGGCCCGACCGAATCGACCAGCACCTCCTGCAGGCTCACCGGCTGGCCCGAGGGCACGTCGAGCGCCAGCGCAGGCGTGGCGGCCAGCAACAGGGCCAGAGCAGTGGTTCTCATGGTGCCGCCTCCTCCGCTGTGCCGAAATCGGCGGGCGAGATGATTTCGATCAGCTCCATGTCGTCGGAATGGCGTACTTCCCGGTGGATGATGCCCGGCGGTTGCAGCACGCAAGACCCCGCGCGCAGGATCTGCTCCCCCTGCCCTTCGTATTCGAAGACAACCCAGCCTTTGGTGACATAGACCATCTGGAAATCGAGGTCGTGGGAATGCCAGGTGCCGGGGGATTCCATGCCCGGCACGGCGCGGATGACGTGGGCGCCGTATGCGCCTTTGGTCGCCCCCTTGATGCCAAGGTCGCGGTACTCGAAGAACGGGCGCAGGCCCGCCCCCTCGAAAGCGCCGCTATCGGCGTGGGCGATGGTGAAGGATTGGTTTTTGAAGGAAGAGGTCATTTGCGGTCTTTCCGTAGGGTTGGTGACAACCCACGTTGCGCCGATCGTGGGTTGTCACCCACCCTACAAGGAATATTGTCGTTCGATTTCAATGCCATCTCCGGTCTTCTCAAAAACGCTCAATCTACCTGCGCCAGTCATAATTCCAGTGCCCCGTCTTCCAGCCATGTTCCGGCACCAGCCGTAGCATCAGCAGGCCAATCCCGGCCATGATCGCGATGCCGCAAAGCCAGTTGGCCAGCGGGATGCGGTCGGGATTTGTCTCCGGGTTCTGGCGCACCTGTCTGGCGAAGTGAAGCGAGGCCCACATCACGAGGATCGTGATCCCGATGTCGATCCAGACCGTCGAAGTCCGCGCATACTCGCTGGCGGTGACGGTCAGCCGGTAGACGAGCTTGACGCAAAGGTAGATAGTGACGGCCCATAGCCAGGGCCATCCGTTCGGCATGTCGGCTTTTCGTCGCGTCACCATCTGATGCTCTCCTTCCAGACTTACAACGGAATGTTGTCGTGCTTCTTCCAGGGCGTCACGACCTTCTTGTTGCGCAGTGACGCAAAGGCGCGTGCCACCCGTTTGCGGGTGGAATGGGGCATGATCACCTCGTCGATGAAGCCCCGTTCGGCAGCGACAAAGGGATTGGCAAAGCGGTCTTCGTAATCCTTCGTGTGCTGGGCGATCTTCTCGGGATCCTTCAGGTCGGCGCGGTGGATGATCTCGGTGGCGCCTTTCGCCCCCATCACCGCAACCTCGGCCGTGGGCCAGGCATAGTTGAAATCGGACCGCAGGTGTTTCGACGCCATCACGTCATAGGCCCCGCCATAGGCCTTGCGGGTGATCACCGTGACCATCGGCACCGTGGCCTGCCCATAGGCAAAGAGCAGCTTGGCCCCGTGTTTGATCACCCCGCCGAATTCCTGTGAGGTGCCGGGCAGGAAGCCGGGCACATCCACCAGCGTCAGGATCGGAATTTCAAAGCAGTCGCAGAAGCGCACAAAGCGCGCAGCCTTGCGCGAGCTGTCGATATCGAGACACCCCGCCAGCACCATCGGCTGATTGGCGACAACGCCCACCGTGCGCCCCTCGATGCGCATGAAGCCGGTGATGATGTTCTTGGCGAAATCTTCCTGAATCTCATAGAAATCGCCCTCGTCCCCCAGCTTGTGGATCAATTCCTTCATGTCATAGGGGGTGTTGGCATTGGCTGGCACCAGCGTATCAAGCGATGCCTCGATCCGGTTCGGATCGTCAAAGAACGGACGGACGGGCGGTTTCTCGCGGTTGTTGGCGGGCAGGAAATCCACCAGGCGGCGCACCTCTGCCAGCGCCTCCACATCATTGTCGAATGCCGCATCGGCGACGGAGGATTTGCGCGTATGGGTGACGGCACCGCCCAGCTCCTCTGCCGTGACCTGTTCGTTGGTCACCGTCTTCACCACGTCGGGGCCGGTCACGAACATATAGGAGGTGTCCTTGACCATGAAGATGAAGTCGGTCATCGCCGGGGAATAGACCGCCCCGCCCGCGCAGGGGCCCATGATGACGCTGATCTGCGGGATCACGCCCGAGGCCTCGATGTTGCGCTGGAACACTTCGGCATAACCGGCAAGGCTGGCGACACCTTCCTGGATCCGCGCGCCGCCGGAATCGTTGATGCCGATGACCGGCGCGCCGTTCTGCACCGCCATGTCCATGATCTTGCAGATCTTCTGCGCATGGGTCTCGGACAGCGAGCCGCCGAAGACGGTGAAATCCTGACTGAAGACATAGACCAGACGGCCGTTGATCGTGCCCCAGCCGGTGACCACGCCGTCGCCTGCCGGGCGCTGTTTCTCCATCCCGAAATCGGTGCAGCGGTGCGCGACAAACATGTCGAATTCTTCAAAAGACCCCTCGTCCAGAAGCAGATCAATCCGCTCGCGCGCGGTCAGCTTGCCGCGTCCGTGCTGGGCGTCGATCCGGGCCTGACCGCCACCCAGACGGGCATCGGCGCGGCGTTCTTCGAGCTGTTCGAGAATATCTTTCATGGAAGGTCTCCCAATGCTTGTTTGCGCCATAGTATTCTTGTGGCAGGGGAAGAGGAAAGCATCTTTCTGAATATTTGCAAAGTCTATGCATTACGTTGGTTGCAAATTGCAAATCTGCAAACCAACGATGAGGCAGATCGGATTTACCGCACCCGGACTAATTGCATTTGCATGAAAGACGCTCAGCCCGCTACACCCACGATCCGATTTCTGGACCGTAGCACACCACCAAATGTCCTGACCCTGATCGTGCTGTCCGGCCTGTCCGCGCTGGCCATGAATATTTTCCTGCCCAGCCTGCCCCAGATGGCCGAGCATTTCGGCACCACCTATGCGGTGATGCAGCTTTCGGTGCCGCTCTACCTGTTGTTTTCGGCGGTCTTGCAGCTGTTCATCGGCCCGATTTCGGACAACCTGGGCCGCAGACGGGTGATGATCTGGGGCCTGGTGCTGTTCATGCTGGCCACCCTTGGCTGCATCTTCGCCCCCAACGCCCTGATTTTCCTTCTGTTTCGCATCGCACAGGCGGTGATCGCAACAGCCATGGTCCTGAGCCGGGCGGTGATCCGTGACCTTTATACGCAGGACCAATCGGCGTCGATGATCGGCTATGTGACCATGGGCATGGCGCTGGTCCCGATGGTTGCCCCCGCCGTCGGCGGCGCGATCCAGCAGTATTTCGACTGGCACATGACCTTCTGGGTGATGTTCGCCATCGGTGGCGCGTCGCTTGCACTGGTGATTGCCGACATGGGCGAAACCGTGCAGGCCTCCGGCAAGTCCATGCTGGCACAGTTCCGCGAATACCCTGAATTGCTCCGCTCTCCGCGTTTCTGGGGCTATGCGCTGGCGGCCGGATTCTGTTCGGGTGCCTTCTTTGCCTACCTTGGCGGCGCGCCCTTTGTCGGCTCCACCGTCTTCGGGCTGGACCCGTTCTGGCTGGGGATCTATTTCGGCTCTCCGGCTGTCGGCTATTTCCTGGGCAACTTCCTGACCGGCCTTTTTGCCACCCGTTTCGGGGTGAATGCGATGGTGCTCTGGGGATGTATGGCCAATGCCATCGGCGGTTCCGTCTCGCTGCTGATCTTCCTGTCGGGCAATGGCAGCGCGCTGACCTTTTTCGGGATGATGACCTTGGTCGGCCTTGGCAACGGGCTGTGCATCCCAAATGCCACCGCTGGCATGCTGTCGGTCCGGCCCCATCTGGCCGGCACCGCATCAGGCCTTGGCGGCGCAATCATGATTGGTGGCGGATCGGCGCTTGCGGTGCTGGCGGGTGTCTTGCTGACACCTGAAACCGGCGCCTACCCGCTGCTGCTGCTGATGCTGGGAACGGCCATCGCGGGCCTTCTGGCGATCATGGTCGTCATCCGCCGCGAAAAGGCCCTGGGCATAAAACCACGCTGACAACGCACCCGAGCTGTTTCCCGGTTCGGGCCTTGCCGTGCCGCTGACCCGCGAAAATCGGCACATTTCCCCTTTGATATCCAGACTTGCAGGGCACGCCTGCCACGGCGCCCTGCGCGCCGAAATGATCGCCCCTGTGGGATTTATTTCAGTACGTGGGAAAAATTTGATACCATGTTGACCGGCGGCAGATTCGCCCTGATGTTCGGAGGCGCACAAAAAACCATTGCGTGAAATTTCTGTCAGTCCGGTTGTGATCATGGAGGATAGCAGTCGGAGGGCCACGCGATAGAGCTAGGGAGGATGCTCATGAAAATTACGACTCTAAGAGGGTTAATCGCCTCAACCGTGATGGCGACCAGCATTGCGGGCGCGACCACGGCCACCGCCGAAGGGATCATGTGTGAGCCCGGGGAAACATACATCATGAATGTCATGGTTTCGGGCCACCCCTATTGGGTGCCGGTCTATCAGGGCTTCAAACAAGCGGCTGCGGCCTTTGGATGTGACACCGTGTTTTCGGGCACGCCCGATTACGACATCACCAAGCAGATCGCCTCATTCGAACAGGACCTGATCAAATCGCCTGCCGGTATCCTGCTGCACCCGATGCAGTCCGATCCCTTCATCGAGCCGATCAACCGGGCGATCTCCGATGGCACCGAGGTCGTGACCTTTGCCGCGGATTCGCCGAATTCGAACCGCACGGCCTACATCACCTCGGACAACCTGGCCGAAGCCAAATTTGCCGCCGATGAGATCGTGGCACAGGTCGGTGACAATGCCGAATATGCCGTGCTGGAAAATCCGGGGCAGTCCAACCACGACCTGCGTGTCACCGCGCTGATCGACTATATGGAAGCCAATTATCCCAACATGAAGCTGGTCGGGCGTCAGGCCACCAACCAGGACAGCAACGCGGCCTATCGTGCAACGGCCTCGATCATCCAGGCAAACCCGAACATCGCGGCGATCTGGATACCTGAGGCCGGATCGGCAGAAGGCGCTGTTGCGGCGAAACTGGAAGCCAAATCCGACATCCTGATCATGCATGCGGATGTGACACCGACAACGCTGGAACACATCCGCGCCGGCAACATCCATATGGCGCTGAACCCGAACCAGGGTGTGCAGGGTTTCATGGGTTTCATGGCGGTGCATCTGGCCAACCGGGCGGAGCTTTTTGATCCGTTCAACGACTGGAAGACCTCGGGCTTCAACCCGGTGCAAATCCCCTTCATGGACAATGGCTTTGCCGTGATCACGCAGGAGAACGCCGACAGCTTTGATCTGAACGTCTATATGGAAGGGCGCGACCCCTCCTGATCTGGCCGGACCAGGCGCTTACGCGCAGCCCGGCAACAAGGCCAGCCGGGCTGCGCAGTTTCAAACATCTTTCGGTCAACCGAGAACTGCCATGCAAGACGATGTGATCCTCAAAATCTCGAACCTCAGCAAGTCCTTTGGCGCTGTCAAAGCCCTGCGCGGTGTCGATTTTGACCTCCGCAAGGGCGAGATCCACGCGGTGGCGGGCGAAAATGGTGCTGGAAAATCCACCTTGATGAACGTGATTGACGGGATCTTGCAACCTGACAGCGGCGAGATCCTTTTGGATGGTGTGCCGGTCACCATCGCGTCCCCGACCGAAGCGCAACGGCTGGGCATCGGTTTTGTCCATCAGGAAATTGCGCTCTGCCCCGATGTCTCCGTGGCTGAGAACATCTTCATGTCGCGGACCAATGTCAGCAGGTCCTGGTTGATGAATTATGAAAAGCTGGAGCAGGAGGCCGCCGAAGTGTTCCGTCAGCTCAGCGATATCGACGCATCGGTGCTGCTGCGAGACTTGTCGATCTCGAACCAGCAATTGGTGGAGATCGCCAAGGCCCTGACGCTGGATTGCCGCATTCTGATCCTTGACGAACCCACTGCCGCCCTGACCGAGAACGAGGCGCAGACGCTGTTCCGGATCATGCGCCAACTGGCGGATCAGGGGATTTCGATCATCTATATCTCGCACCGCATGGTCGAGATTTTCGACAATTGCGACCGCGTGACAGTGTTCCGGGACGGCAAGCATATCGTGACCAACGATGTGGCCGACATTACGCCGGGCGATGTGGTCAATGCCATGGTGGGGCGGGTTGTCGACAAGCTCTACCCGGAAAAACAATCCGCCGGAGAGGTGTCGGACGAGATCATTCTAGAGGTGAAGAACCTCAATGAAGCGCCCCGGATCCGGGATGTCTCCTTTGCCCTGAAGCGCGGAGAAATCCTTGGCATCGCCGGGCTGATCGGGGCCGGACGCAGCGAAATCGCCAGGGGCATCTGCCGCCTCGAAGGGGCGGCGACCGGGGAGGTCCGGCTGCTGGGTGAAACACTCGCACTGCGCAATTATCAGGACAGCATCGCCAAAGGCATGGTCTATCTGTCCGAAGACAGAAAAGGCGATGGTGTCTTCCTCGAACTGCCCATCTCCGAAAACATCTCGGCGCTGAACCTCGATCAGGTCGCCAACCCCATTGGCCTGATCAAGGCGTCATCCGAAATCAGGCAGGCCGGCGATCTGGGGCGCAAGCTGAACCTGAAATGCGGCTCCCTCACCGATCCGGTCTCGTCGCTCTCTGGCGGCAACCAGCAAAAGGTGGCGCTGGCAAAGATGCTGTCGGTCAATCCGCGCCTGATCTTTCTGGACGAACCGACCCGCGGGGTCGACGTGGGCGCGAAATCAGAAATTCACCGCATCCTGCGCAATCTGGCGCGCAACGGTGTCGGGATCATCGTGATCTCGTCCGAATTGCCCGAGCTGATCGGCCTGTGTGACCGCGTCATGGTCGTGCGTGAAGGCCGGATCAGCGGCGAGGTCGCGGGCCATGAAATGACAGAAGAGAACATCATGCGCCTGGCTTCGGTCATGGATGCACAGGCGGCAGCGTTTTGACAGGTGAGAATGAAATGGAAAGTGCCGTGACCTTGGCTGAACCGAATATGAACAATCCGCAGGGGGTGCCGTTCTGGCGCAAGCTGTTGAAGATGCGCGAGACCGGGTTGATCGTGATCATCCTTGGCCTCTTTGTCGTCATGTCATTTGCATCGCCCTACTTTTTGAGCTGGGCCAATATGCGGGCCATGTCGATGGCCTTTGCGGTTGATGGCATTCTGGTCATCGGCATGACCATTCTGTTGATCTCCGGCGGTATCGACCTGTCGGTCGGCTCCGTGACCGCCTTTGCCATGGTGATCGCGGGGTGGTTGTTCCTGAACGGTATCAACCCCTGGCTTGCCTCGGGGATCGCCATCGCCCTCTGTGCCGGGATAGGCGCCTTTCAGGGCTTTTTCGTCACCAGGATTGGGCTGCACCATTTCATCGTGTCACTTGCCGTCATGGTGATTGCACGCGGCGCCTGCCTGCTGTTCACCGGCGGGCGTCCCATCGGGCTGTTCACCCTGCCGCCGGAGTTCAAGTTCATCGGTCAGGGTTCCATCGGCCCGATCCCCATCGTGATCATCATCTTCCTGGTGTTTGTGATCGCCTTCGATTTCCTGCTGCGGCGCACGACGATGTTCAGGAAGGTCTTTTATACCGGCAGCAACGAAAAGGCGGCAGCCTACTCCGGCATCCGCACCAAGAAGGTCATCTTTCTGACGACAACCCTGTGTTCGACCCTTTGCGGGGTTGCCGGGATCATCTACATGGCCCGGTTCGGGTCGGCGCAACCCACCTTCGGGATCGGCCTTGAACTGACGGTCATCGCGGCGGCGGTGATCGGCGGGGCCAGCCTGAACGGCGGCTCTGGGTCGATCCTGGGGGCCATTCTCGGGGTTATCCTGCTGTCGCTGGTGTCCAGCTCCCTGGCCCTGCTCGATGTGTCGGTCTACTGGCAGGACATCATCCGCGGCTCGATCCTGCTCAGCGCGGTGACGATTGACCATTATCTCAACAAGCGCCGGAGGTAGGTCATGACGGACAAATCAAATGACTTCGAACATGTGCGACAGATCCACACGGTCCTGACCCTGCATTTCCTCGAAGGGCAGAAACAGGCCGAGATCGCGGCGGCGCTCAACCTGTCCACCTCCAAGGTGAACCGGCTGATCACCCAGGGCCGCCAGATGGGGATGGTCAAGATCGACATCGAAAGCCCGTTTCAGGCGCTCATGGATATCGAACGCGCGCTGACCGATGCCACCAGCCTGGATGATGCCATGGTCGCCCCTTTCGTGCAGGGCAGCCCGAAGGCCACGTTGCAGCAGGTTGGCCGCGCCGCCGCCAGCCAGGTGCTCGAAACGCTGCGCGACGGCGATGTCATCGCAATTACCGGCGGCAAGGCGGTCAGCGCGGTTGTCGAAAACCTTGCCCCCGATCACCGGGTCGATGTCATAGTGGTGCCGCTGACGGGCGGTGTGCAGGGCAAGTATTACACCGATGTGAACCATCTCGCGACACGCATGGCCGAACGTCTTGGCGGCAAGACGATGCTGCTGCATGCGCCGCTGTTCGCCGAAAGCCGGGAACAGCGGGACATGCTGATGGAGGTCGCGTCGATCCGCGAGGTCTTTGACCTCGCCCGGCGGGCCAATGTGGCGCTTGTCGGCGTGGGCTCGATCCAGGCGGAAGGGTCAAGCTATTACGACCTCCACCCGGTGCCGGACGCGGACCGCAAGATGCTGGTCGGCATGGGGGTCGTGGGCGAGTTTCTGGCCCATCTCATCCACAGCGACGGGGCGGTGTCGAACTATGCGCTGAACTCGCGTCTCGTCGCACTTGCACCCAAGGAACTGCCCAAATGCGCCCGCGTCATCGGGGTGGCCTCCGGCCATGAAAAGGCCCAGCCGATCACAGCCGCGCTGAACGGCAATTTTTTGAACTCACTGATCCTTGACGAAGAAACCGCCGGATCGGTCCTGAAGGAACTTGAAGGGAAACAGAATGTCGCATGAGATGCTAACGCGAGAGATAGGAGCCTCCGGAATTTCGGCATCCGCCGTTGGACTGGGGACCTGGGCGATTGGCGGCTGGATGTGGGGCGGGACCGACGTTGACCGCTCCATCGCGGCAATTCACGCCTCAATCGACGAAGGCATTTCGCTGATCGACACCGCCCCGGCCTATGGGCAGGGCGTGGCCGAAGAGATCGTTGGCAAGGCGCTGAAAGGCCGCCGGGACAAGGTGGTGCTGGCCACCAAATGCGGCCTTGTCTGGCACAGCCAGCAGGGCAACCATTTCTTCGATTACGAGGGGAAGCCGGTTCACCGCTACCTTGGCAAAGACGCGATTATCTACGAGGTCGAGCAAAGCCTGAAACGCCTGCAGGTGGATTGCATTGATCACTACATCACCCATTGGCAGGATCCGACCACCCCCATCGAAGAGACGATGGAGGCGCTGGAGGCGCTCAAGACCCAGGGCAAGATCCGCTCGATCGGGGCCAGCAATACCACGGTCGCGGATGTCGAGGCCTATATCGCGGCGGGTCAGCTGGATGCGATCCAGGAGGAATATTCGATGGTCAGGCGCGACATCGAAAACACCCTCTTGCCTGTTTGCCAAAAGGCTGGCGTGGCGGCGCTCAGCTATTCCTCGCTGGCGCTTGGTCTGCTTTCGGGAAAAATGACGCCGGAGCGGGTTTTCTCCGGCGATGACCAGCGCAAGGACAACCCCCGCTTTTCCATGGCCAACCGCAAGAAGGTCGCCGCCTTGATGGAAACCATCAAGCCCATCGGCGCGGCGCATGGGGCGACACCGGCGCAGATCGTGATCGCCTGGACCTTGCAGCAACCCGGGATCACCTTTTCGCTGTGCGGCGCGCGCGATGCGCAACAGGCGTCAGAGAATGCCAAAGCCGGTCGCATTCGGCTCTCGGCAGAGGAGGTATCCCTGATTGATCGAAACGCAAAAACCCACCTGAGCGGTCTGGACGCATAGGCCGGCCTTCAAACCAGAACCACTGCACCGCAGGAACGTCGATTTCGGCGAACGGAGAGATAATGTCCGAGCAACGGAAGCAAAACCTGGCACAGCTGACGCGCAACGCGGCCTTTGACGCGGTTGTCGTCGGCGGCGGTGTGAACGGGATTGGCGTCTACCGGGATTTGTCCTTGCAGGGGCTGCGGGTTCTGTTGATCGAACGGAACGATTTCTGCTCTGGCTGCAGCGCGGCACCGTCCCGGATGATCCACGGCGGCCTGAGGTATCTGGAGAACGGCGAATTCGACCTCGTGCGGGAGTCGCTTTTTGAGCGCGATGCCTTGCTGCGCAATGCGCCGCATATGGTGCGCCCCCTGCCCACGGTCATTCCCATCGCCTCGTGGTTTTCGGGGACCTTGAACGCGGCCGCCCAGTTCCTGGGCCGTGGCGGAAAACCGGCGGCGCGCGGGGCGGTGCCGATCAAACTGGGCCTGGCGCTTTATGACTGGGTCACGCGCAAACGGCGGGTGCTGCCGAAACACAGGTTCTATTCCGGGGCGCAGACACGGCGGTTGTGGCCTGCGCTGACGGACAAATCGCGACGCTCCGCCGTCTATTACGACGCCTGGATCAGCCATCCCGAACGTCTTTGCGTCGAATTGCTGCGCGACGTCGCAGAGGCCGCCCCCGGTTCGGTCGCCCTGAATTATGCCGAGATCGAACTGAACGGGAATATCTTTCGCCTGCGCGACAGCCTGACCGGCGCAACTTTCGAGATTTCGCCCAAAGTGGTGGTCAATGCCACGGGTGCCTGGCTGGATGACACCATCGCCGCACTTGTGCAGGGCAAGACCGAGCGCTTGGTATCAGGCACCAAGGGCTCTCATCTGATCATCGACAATGCCAAACTTTACGACGCCCTAAACGGCCACATGGCCTATTTCGAAAACACCGATGGCCGTGTTTGCATCGTGTTCCCCTATCAGGGCAAGGTTCTGGCCGGATCGACCGACATCAGGGTGGAAAAAGCCCGGCGCGTGCGCTGCGAAGATGATGAGCGCGACTATATCCTCGGCGCGCTGCGGCTGGTGTTTCCGCAGGTGGCGATATCGGTGGATGAGGTGGTGTTCAGCTACAGCGGCATTCGCCCCCTGCCCCACAGCGATCAGGATTTCACCGGACGGATTTCGCGCGGGCACGACATCCGGCGGCTGTCCGGGGCGGTGCCGCAATTCTGCATGGTGGGCGGCAAGTGGACAACCTTCCGGGCTTTCGCCGAGCAGACCGCCGATGCCGTCCTGTCGTCTCTTGTCCGCAACCGGCGCGTCTCCACGCGTGACATGGCCATCGGCGGCGGCAGGCAGTTCCCGGATGATCCCTCCGATCTGTGCAGACAACTGCGGGCGCAATATGCCCTGCCCCCGAACCGGGCCGAACAATTGATCGACCGCTACGGGACCCGGGCCGAAGAGCTGGCCGGCTTCTGCCAGGCAGAGCAGGACAGGCCGCTTGTCGCCGGATGCACCTATGGCACGGCAGAGATCCTCTGGATCTGCCGGAACGAATTTGTCGAAACCCTGTCAGACATCGTGCTGCGGCGGACGGCACTGGCCGTCACCGGGCAGATTTCGATGGAGATCATTGCAGCGCTTGCCGTGCTTTTCGGGCGCGAGCGGGTGTTGCCGGAGCGTGAAATTAAACGGCAAAGCGACGCGCTGATTGCCGAGCTGGACACCTATCACGGCGTGAACAGCGCCATGTTGGTTGCAAGAAATGAAAGCAGGAGAATGTAATGCGCATAAGCACCAAAGCCCGAATGAACCGGATGTTTACCAATGGGGGATGTCTTGATGTCGCCGTGGATCACGGCGTGTGTAACGAGCCGAGCTTCCTGGACGGTCTGGAAGATATGGCAAGCGTGATGAACACGCTGATCGCGGCGCGGCCCGATGCGATTCAATGCGCCTATGGTCAGGCCGACCTGCTGCAGTCGCGCCCCGAAAAGGACAAGCCGGCGCTGGTGATGCGGATCGACATGGGCAACCCCTATAACGATCAGCGCCACCGGGTGATGTGGTCGATCCTGCAAAACGCCGATGAGCCGATCCTCGGCGCGCTGGAAATGGATGCCGCGGCGGTTGTCGTGAACCTGTTCATGTTGCCGGACGAGCCGGAACTCTTCCGCCAATGCGTCGCCAATATCGCGCGGGTGCGCGATGCCTGCCAGCGCTACGGCATGCCGCTGATGATCGAACCGCTGGTGATGCTGCCCAACGACCAGCGCGGTGGCTATCAGGTCGATGGCGATGCGGAAAAGATCGTGACACTGGTGCGGCTGGCCTCTGAAATGGGGGCCGATATCATCAAGGCGGACCCGACCGCCAACCCGCAGGATTTCCATCGGGTGATCGAAGCGGCGCGCGTCCCCGTGCTGGTGCGTGGCGGTGGCAAGGAAGACCTCAAGACCGTCCTGACAAAATCAGCCGCCTTGATGGCGCAGGGCGCGCAGGGCATGGTCTATGGGCGCAACATCTATCAGCATGACAATCCAAAGGCCGTGGTCTCGGCACTGAAGGCGATGATCCACAACAAGGCCGGCGGCGAAGAAGCTTGGGATATCTACAACCGTGGCTGATACTGAAAGATATCTTTTGGGTCTGGATGCGGGCAACACGGTGATCAAAGCCGTGTTGTTCGACCTTGACGGGCGGCAGCTGGCGCACTGTGCATTGGATGGCAGATCCGCAACCCCGGAACCGGGGCATGTCGAGCGTGACCTGACCGAGCTTTGGGCAAACGCGCGGCAGGCGATTGCAGGCTGCCTGCAAAAGGCGGGTGTCGATGCGCGTCAGGTGCTGGCCGTCGGCTGTGCCGGGCATGGCAACGGGCTTTACATGCTTGACCGCGCGGGCGCGCCGCTTGTCGGCATCCAGTCGCTGGATACGCGGGCCGCCGGGCTGGCCGCCGAACTGGATGCAGAAAACGGCGATGCGCTGCACGCGCTTTGCCTGCAAAAGCCATGGCCGTCACAAACCCCCACCCTGCTGGCCTGGATCAAACGCCACCGACCGGCGCTTTACGATGCATGCGATACGGTGCTTCTGTGCAAGGATTTCATCACCTACAAACTGACAGGTGAGCGGGTCAGCGAGGTGTCGGACATGTCCGGATGCGGCCTGACCGCCATGCCGGGGTGCACCTATGATGACAGGCTGTTGCAGCTTTACGGTCTGGCAGATGCCCGCGCGAAACTGCCCCGGCTGATCGACCCGGCACAGATCGCGGGGCACATCACCCCCGAGGCGGCTGCGGCAACCGGGCTTGTGCCCGGCACCCCGGTGATCGGCGGCTATTTCGACGTGATCTCCAGCGCCATGGGATCGGGCGTGGTGGGCGCGGGGCAGGCCTCGATCATTGCCGGGACATGGGGCATCAACCAGGTCTTCTCTGACGCGCCGGTCAACGACCCGAACGTCTTCATGGTCTCCGGCTTTGGCAAGGGGCGTTTTGCCAATATCGAATCCAGTGCCACCTCGGCGGCCAACCTGGAATGGTACGTGCGCGAATTCGTCGAGCGTGGCAAACATCACGACGATCCGTTCGGCTTTTGCAATGACCGGATGGGCCAGGTGCAGCCCCGCGCCGATGATCCGTTTTTCCACCCGTTTCTTTATGGTTCCGCGCAGGGCGCCACCTGCCGCGCCGGGTTCTACGGGCTGGCCGGGTGGCATGGCGAGGGGCACATGCTGCGCGCCCTGTTCGAGGGGATCATGTTCGAGCATCGCCGACACATATCGGTGTTGAAGATGGCCGGGGTCTCCTTTGACAGTGCCGTCCTCTCCGGCGGCGGGTCGCGCAGCCCTCATTGGCCGCAGATGTTCGCCGATTGCCTGGGCGTGCCGATCACGGTGGCAGAAACCCAGGAGACCGGCGCGCTGGGAGCGGCGATCGGGGCGGCCCTCGCCCTGGGCGAAGTAGGGTCCTACGAAGAGGGTCTGGCCCGCATGGTACGCGCCCGGACCACCTTTGAGCCGGATGCGGATATGCATGATCACTACGGCCAGAGATATGCGCGCTACCTGTCTTTGATCGACGCGATGCGCGGTTTCTGGGAGAGCGTGCCATTTGGCGAACCTCAAGTATAAGCTGACAGCAACCGGCGGTTCTTTTTGAGCGCGATTGTCCCGGGCAGCCGCCTGACATTGCGACGGGCTGAACGATCAACACGCCGGGAACCGAACACAGACAGGAAAGGTCCACCCCCATGCGCAAATCCGAAACCCTCGATGGTGACTATGATTATATCATTGTCGGTGCAGGCACGGCGGGTTGTGTGCTGGCCAACCGCCTGAGCGCGAACCCGAAGGTAAGGGTGCTCTTGCTGGAAGCGGGTGGATCGGACCTGTATCATTGGGTGCAGATACCGGTTGGTTACCTCTATTGCATCGGCAACCCGCGCACCGACTGGATGATGAAGACAGCCCCCGAACCGGGCCTGAACGGCCGCGCGCTGGTCTATCCGCGCGGCAAGGTCCTGGGCGGCTGCACCTCGATCAACGGCATGATCTACATGCGGGGCCAGGCGGCCGATTACGACCACTGGCGGCAGTTGGGTAATACCGGCTGGGGCTGGGACGATGTCCTGCCCTATTTCCTGAAATCCGAGGACCATCACGGCGGCAAGACAGCCCTGCATGGCGCGGGCGGCGAATGGAAGGTCTCACGGCAGCGGCTGAAATGGGATATCCTGAAGGCCGTGCAGACCGGCGCGCAGGAATTCGGGATCATGCCCCGCGATGATTTCAACGACGGCAACAACGAGGGCAGCGGTTTCTTCGAGGTGAACCAGAAAAACGGACGGCGCTGGAACACCGCGCGCGGCTTTCTGCGCCCGGCGATGAAACGCCCCAACCTGCGGGTGTTGACGCAGGCAGAAACCGAACGGTTGGTCCTGAACGGAAAACAGGTTACAGGCGTGCGGTTCCGCCACAAGGGCGCGGTTTTCGAGGCGAATGCCAGGGCCGAAGTCCTGCTGACCGCGGGCGCCATCAATTCGCCAAAGATCCTTGAGCTGTCGGGGATCGGGCGCGGCACGCTGCTGGCGGACCTCGGCATCGAGGTGCGGCATGAAAGCAAGGGGGTGGGTGAAAACCTGCAGGACCACCTTCAGATCCGGACGGTCTTTGGCGTCGAGAATGCCAGTACGCTCAACACGATGGCAAACAATGTATTTGGCAAGATCAGGATGGCGGCGCAATATGCGGCGCTCCGGTCTGGCCCGATGTCGATGGCACCCAGCCAGTTCGGCATGTTCACCAAATCGGACCCGTCGCTCGAAACGCCGGATCTGGAATACCATGTCCAGCCCCTGTCCACCGACAGGCTGGGCGACCCGCTGCATCCGTTTCCGGCCATCACGGTTTCGGTGTGCAACCTGCGCCCGGAAAGCACGGGTTCCTGCCATGTCACGGCGGGCGGTGCGGGCGTGCAGCCGGACATCCGGCTCAACTATCTGTCCGCCGAGAAGGACAGGCAGATCGCGGTAAAATCCGTGAAACAGGTGCGCCAGCTGATGACCGCCAAGGCATTGGCCCCCTTTCACCCCAATGAGATCCTGCCCGGCCCCGGCGTGCGGTCCGACGACGATCTGATCAAGGGCGCGGGCGAAATTGCGACCACCATCTTCCACCCTGTTGGCACCTGTAAGATGGGATCGGACGAAAGGGCTGTCGTGGATTGCGAGCTGAAGGTCCGTGGCCTGAGCGGGCTGCGTGTGGTGGATGCGTCGATCATGCCGAAAATCACCTCGGGCAACACCGCATCACCGGTCGTCATGATCGCGGAGAAAGCCGCCGACATGATACAAAAGGAGGCCAGGCGTTGACCGCCATTGTCGTCATTGCCCGCGCTCTGCCGCGACATGGCCAGTTCGACCGCGTCCTTGCCGCGGTCGGAAAGCTGGCCGAAGAAAGCCGCCGCGAAACCGGGTGTGACCGGTACGAAGTCTACCTGCCCGCCGCCTCGGGGCAGGATATTCTGATCCATGAAATCTGGCGGTCCGCGGCCGATCTGAAGGCCCATGGCCAGACGCCGCATGTGGCGCTGTTCAAATCTGCGATCAGCAGCCGCGCCAAGGTCGAAGTTGATAAGTTCCCTCAGGCTCAGCGCCTCTGAGAACCCTCTTGGGGTGCCATAACGCTCAGCCTCCGTTCTTGCGAAAATAGATTTGCAAAGCTACCCTGGACGGAATTGCAAATTTGCAAAGGGCGGATGATGGCGGTCAAGAAACTCTATGCCGGGGCCAAGCTGCGCGAGCTGCGCACCAAGATGGGTCTGACGCAGAAGGATTTTTCCGCACGGCTGGGCATTTCGCTGCCCTATCTCAACCAGATGGAAAACAACAACCGCCCGCTGAGCACGACGGTTGTCCTGGCGTTGGCGGCGGAATTCGGACTTGATGTGACCGAACTCAGCGCAGGCGATGGCGAAAGGCTGGTCACCGACATGCGCGAGGCGCTGAGCGATCCTGTCTTTGGCGGCAATACGCCACCGGTGGCAGACCTGCGGCTGACCGCCTCGAACGCCCCGGCCCTGGCGCGCGCCTTTCTGGAACTGCACCAGCATTACCGTCAGGCCCATGAAAGGCTCGCCTCGCTGGACGAGGCACTGGGCCGCGAAGATGCCCGCGCCGCGCCTTCGCCCTGGGAGGAAGTGCGCGATTTCTTTCACTACTGCGACAATTACATCGACGCGGTGGACCGTGCCGCCGAACATTTCGCATCGCAGCCTGGCGGGCCGCGCAACACCCGCGTCGCGGCGGTCTCTGCCCTGTCCAACGCGGGCGTCAGCGTCATCTTTGCCGACACCGACGCGCTGCGCCACTTTGACCCGGCGGAACGGGTGCTGACCCTGTCAGACCGCAGCGCGCCCGAAACCCAGACCTTTCAACTGCTGCTGCAGGTCGCCCTGACCCGACAGAACAAGCTGCTGGAAGCCACCCTTGACCTCGCCCGGTTCCAGCCCGGCGCTGCCCGCGACATCGCCAAGATCGGGCTGGCCAATTATTTTGCCGGTGCGGTGCTGATGCCCTACAACGCCTTTCTGACCAAGGCGCAGGAATGCCGTCACGATCTGGAAATCCTGGCCAGCCATTTCGGGGCCTCCATCGAACAGGTCGCTCACCGGCTGTCCACGCTGCAGCGGCCGGGCGCCAAGGGCATTCCCTTTTTCTTTGTCCGGGTCGATCAGGCCGGCACGATCACCAAACGCCACTCCGCCACGCGGTTGCAATTTGCGCGGTTCGGCGGGGCCTGCCCGCTGTGGAATGTGCATCGCGCCTTTGAAACCCCGGGCCGCTTCCTGCGGCAGCTGGCCGAGACCCCCGATGGCGTGCGCTATATCTCCCTTGCGCGGGACATTTCGAAACCGGCGGGCCGCTTTGGCGCGCCGGTGCGGCGCTATGCCATCGCGCTGGGGTGCGAAGTGCGCCATGCGGATGCGCTGGTCTATGCCGACGGGCTGGATGTCACCCGGCATTCCGCCTTTGAGCCGATCGGCATTTCCTGCCGCATCTGCGAGCGCAAGAATTGCCACCAGCGCGCTGTGCCCCCGCTGGAACGGCATCTTGTGGTGGACCCTGACCGGCGCGACCTGCTGCCCTACCGGATCGAATGATCAGCGCCGCGCAGGCCGCCAGCCGGAGGCACGCGCCTGCGCTTCGGAACAGAACCAGCGCTCGCCCTGCTCCGGCCTGATCCCGGTACGGTCGTAAAACGCCTGTCCCGGCATATGATAGATCCTGTCGCCCGCCGCGTTGATGTTGCCCTTGATGCGGCAGTCCGGATCGCTGGCCACCCGCCCCTTGATCCGGGTCAGCCGGTAGCGCGCGGGCGAGTTCAGGGCAAAGCCGTGAATCCCCCGCGCTGCGACAAAAGCCGCCTTCTCGTCCAGATCGTAATCGTATGAGTATCTGCGATAGGCATAGGCCAACCCGGCGCTGACCAGAGTTTTTCCCATATCCTCACCCGCCACGAAACAGCGCGCCACGATGCGGCCATACCGGTCCCGGTCCAGCGGTGTGCAGCGCGCCGCCTGGCCCTCGAACAGGTCGCGCACCTGCTGCGTGACCCAATCGCCGCAGCCCCAGTTCTGGCCCGACAAGGTGGTGCAGGGTTGATCGCGCTCAGGCGCATCAATGCCGAAAATCCGGATGCGCGTGACCCCCACATCAACCGTATCGCCATCAATGACGCGCAGTGTTCCGCTGACCTCTGCGGCCAGCGTCGCTGTCGCCAGCCCCATCACCAGCACAAACCATGAACAAAGTCTTAGCATTTGGTTAACGTGGCAGGATTTCCCCGCCCCGGCAACGGCTGTTGTTAAGAATGATTAACGCTGCGCAGTTTTCCAGTCCGGATGGATCCAGGGCACATCATTCGCCCGTGCCAGCGGATCCCGGCCCAGCAACAGATCAGAGACCTTTTCCCCCACCATGATCGACGGCCCGTTGAGGTTGCCATTGGTGATCCGCGGAAACACCGAACTGTCCGCAACGCGCAGCCCCTCCACCCCGATCACCCGGGCTTGCGGGTCCACCACCGCCAGCGGATCATCGGCGCTTCCCATCCGGCAGGTGCCGCAGGGGTGATAGGCGCTCTCGGCATGTGCGCGGATGAACCCATCCAGTTCCGCATCCGATTGCAGCGCAGCACCGGGCTGGATCTCATGCTTGACGTAAGGCCTGAAGGCCTCCTGCGCAAATATTTCGCGCGTCAGGCGGATACAGGTCCGGAAATCCTCCCAATCCTCGGGATGGGACATGTAGTTGAACCGGATCACCGGATCAGCCGCCGGATCGGCCGACCGCAGGCTGACCGAGCCGCGCGATTTCGACCGCATCGGGCCGGTATGGGCCTGAAAACCATGCCCTTCCGCCGCCGCCTGACCGTCATAGCGCACCGCAATGGGCAGGAAATGATACTGGATGTCCGGATAGGGCACACCTGCGCGGGACCGCACAAAAGCCGCGCTTTCAAACTGGTTCGACGCGCCCATGCCGGTCTTGGTAAACAGCCACTGCGCCCCGATCAGCCCCTTGGAAACCAGATTCCAGTGCTTGTACAAGGTGATCGGCTGGCTCGACGCCATCTGGATGTAAAGCTCCAGGTGATCCTGCAGGTTCTGCCCCACGCCGGGGCGGTCGGCGACCACCCCGATGCCGTGCCCGGCCAGATGCGCGGCAGGGCCGATCCCTGACAACATCAGGAGCTTGGGCGAATTCAGCGAGGAAGCGGCCAGCACCACCTCGCGCTCGGCCCCGATCACCTCCACCCGGCCACGGCGCACAACCTCGACCCCGGTGGCGCGCCCGTCCTCGATCACCACACGCTGCGCCAGGGCGCGGATCAGCTGCACATTCCCGGTCTTCTGCGCGGGCCGCAGATAGGCATTCGCCGCCGACCAGCGCCGCCCGCCCCAGACGGTCTGTTCCATCGGGCCAAAGCCTTCCTGCTTTTCCCCGTTGTAATCATCGGTCACCTCGTAACCGGCCTGCTCGCCGGCCCGCACAAAGGCTTCGAACAGCGGGTTCTTGCGCGGGCCGCGGCTGACATGCAGCGGTCCGTCGGTGCCGCGCCAGGCGGGATCGCCGCCATGACCATTGTCATGCCAGCTTTCCATGCGCTTGTAATAGGGCAGCACATCCGCATAGGACCAGCCGCGCGCGCCTGCCTCTTCCCAATGGTCGAAATCCATCGCATGCCCGCGCACATAGACCATGCCGTTGATCGACGATGACCCGCCGATCACCTTGCCCCGCGGGCAGGCCAACCGCCGCCCGCCCAGATGCGGCTCCGGCTCGGAGGTGTAACCCCAGTCATAGGTCTTCATGTTCATCGGATAGCTCAGCGCCGCAGGCATCTGGATGAACGGCCCCGCGTCCGAACCGCCATGTTCGATCACGATCACCTTGCGCCCGGCCTCCGCCAGGCGATAGGCCATCGCGCATCCCGCCGACCCAGCCCCCACGATCACAAATTCAGCCCGCATTCGTTCCACCTTTCGTGATTCCGCGCAGGGTCAAGGATCGCGGCACGCGACCGGGCTTGCCCGGCTTGTCCTTGACGCTGCGGGGAATCGCATCGTCAAAATTGTGCAGGTGACTTGAGGATCAGATTGATCCCTCAAGCACCTCTCAGCAGATTTCAAATCCCCCTCGGCGCGCGCACGGCTGATCCAATGGGCTCAGCCCGCAACAGGCACCAGGAATGTCATGCGCGTCAGCGCACAATTGGATCACGCCCCCTCAAAAAGGCGCTTCCACATCGTCCATGCGCACAAAGACCGACTTGAGCTGACTGTAGTATTCAATCGCCGCCTTGGAGTTCTCGCGCCCCACACCGGAATTCTTCGACCCGCCAAAGGGCGCTTCCACCGGCGCATCGTTATAGCTGTTGATGAAACAGGTGCCCGCCTGGAACCCGGCCGCCACCCGGTGCGCACGCGCCAGGTCCCGGGTAAAGACACCGGCGGCCAGGCCGAACTCCGTGTCATTGGCCCGCGCCATCACGTCGTCTTCATCCTCGAAATCCAGCACCGCCATGACCGGGCCGAAAATCTCCTCGCGGGCAATGGCCATGTCATCACGCACATCGGCAAAGACCGTGGGCTGCAGATAGAAGCCCTCCCGGTCGATCCGCTTGCCCCCGGTGACAAGGCGCGCGCCCTCGGCCTGACCTTTCTCGATATAGCCCAGCACGATGTTCATCTGCCGCTCCGACACCATCGGGCCAAAGCTGGTCGCAGGGTCCATCGGATCGCCGATCACGGCATTGCCCAGCCGCTCGGACAGGCGGGCCAGGAATTTCTCCTTGATCGCGCGGTGCACAAAGACCCTTGTGCCGTTGGAACAGACTTGGCCCGAGCTGTAGAAATTGCCCAGGATGGCCCCGCCCACAGCGTTCTCGATATCCGCATCCTCGAAGATGATCAGCGGCGACTTGCCGCCCAGCTCCATGGTGACATGTTTGATCCCCGCCGCCGCAGCCGCATAGACCTTGCGCCCCGTGGGCACCGAACCGGTCAGCGACACCTTGTCGACGCGCGGGTCGGTCACCAGCGCGCCGCCGACCTCGCCCATGCCCTGCACCACGTTGTAAAGACCTGCGGGCAGGCCTGCCTCGTGCAGGATCTCGGCCACCTTCAGCGCGCAGAGCGGTGTTGTCTCGGAGGGTTTGAAGATCATCGCATTGCCGCAGGCCAGCGCCGGCGCACCCTTCCAGCAGGCGATCTGCGTGGGATAGTTCCAGGCGCCGATCCCGACGCAGAGTCCCAGCGGCTCGCGCCGGGTATAGGCCCAGTTCCCGCCCAGCTGGATATGCTCGCCGGTCAGGGTTGCGGCCATGCCGCCGAAATATTCCAGCGCATCCGCGCCAGAAGTCGCATCGGCGACCGATGTTTCCTGATAGGGTTTACCGGTGTCCCAGGTTTCCAGCACGCTCAGATCGTGGTTCCGCGCGCGCATCATGTCGGCGGCGCGGCGCAGAATGCGGCCCCGCTCGGTGCCCGTCATCGCGGCCCAGCCGACCTGCGCTGCGCGCGCGGCCCCGATCGCCTGTTCGATGATCGCCGGCGTTGCCGCATGAACCGTCGCGATCTTTTTGCCGGTGGCGGGATAGATCACGTCGATGATCGTGCCCGCCGTGTCTTCGACATAGGCGCCATTGATGAAATGGCTGGCGGGAGGTTGCGTATCATAGGGCATGGCGCGTCTTTCGGAAACGGTGTGCAGGTGTATTTGAGGAACAATGAAACCACTGGCGGTCATTCGCCGCGCGGGAACCGTTTGCTTTCCTCAAGGATGTTCAGGTCCATATGGTTGCGCATGTATTGCTCGGAAGCATTGCGCAGCGGCTGGTAATCCCAGGGGTAATAGCCGCCCTCGCGCAGCGCCTCGTAGACCACCCAGCGGCGGGCCTGGCTCTTGCGGACATCGGCGTCAAAGGCCTCAAGATCCCAGCGGCCCGCGGCCTCGATGCGGAAATTCTCCAGCGTTTCGGCATGGGCCGGGTCTTCGGCGAGGTTGGCAAGCTCATTCGGGTCGGCATCCAGATCGAACAGCTGCTCTGGGTCGATGGCGCAATTGGTGTATTTCCAGCGCCCCTGCCGCAGGGCCACCATGGGCGATTGCGTCGCCTCTGCAGCATATTCCATCGCGACCGGGTCGGTGCGTGCGACCCCCTGCCCCATCGGCACCAGCGAGGTGCCGGTGGTCCAGGGCATGACCTCTTCCATGCTGACGCCGGCAAGGTCGCAGAGCGTCGGGCAGATGTCGATGTTGCTGACCGGCGTGGTCTGCAGGCCGGGCGCCATCTGCGGTGCCGCGATCATCAGGGGCACCCGCGACGAGCCTTCGAAGAAGGACATCTTGAACCACAATCCGCGTTCGCCCAGCATGTCACCGTGGTCGGAGACAAAGACCACGATGGCCTCTTGCCGGGTGTCTTCCAGCGTTTGCAGGATCTCGCCGATCTTGTCGTCAAGATAACTGATATTGGCGAAATAGGCGCGGCGCGAGCGGCGGATGTCTTCTTCGGTGATGTCGAATTCGCGCCAGTTGTTGGCATCGAAAATGCGCTGCGAATGGGGGTCGTGATCGGCGTAGTCCATTGCCGGGACCTGCGGTTGCAGATGTTCGCAATCCTCGTAGAGGTCCCAGTATTTGCGCCGCGCCACATAGGGGTCATGCGGGTGGGTGAAACTCGCCGTCAGGCACCAGGGACGGTCATCGCCGCCGCGCGCGTATTCATAGATCTGGCGCACGGCGTTATAGGCGACCTCGTCGTCGTATTCCATCTGGTTGGAGGTTTCCGCCACCCCTGCCCCGGTGACCGAGCCCATGTTGTGATACCACCAGTCGATCCGCTCGCCGGGTTTGCGATAATCCGGTGTCCAGCCGAAATCTGCGGGGTAGATGTCGGTGGTCAGGCGCCGCTCGAACCCGTGCAGCTGGTCGGGCCCGACAAAGTGCATCTTGCCCGACAGGCAGGTCTGGTAGCCCGCGCGGCGCAGGTGGTGCGCGTAGGTCGGGATCGAGGAGGCGAATTCGGCGGCATTGTCATAGATGCCCGTGGCGCTTGGCAATTGCCCCGACATGAAGGCCGCCCGCCCCGGCGCACAGAGCGGTGACGCGGTATAGGCATTGCGGAACCGGGTGGAGCGTGCCGCGAGCCGCTTCAGGTTGGGCGCATGGAGCCAGTCGGCGGGACCGTCGGGAAACAGCGTACCGTTCAGCTGGTCGACCATCAGGATGAGAATATTCGGTCTGGTCATCATTGCGCCCCCAAAAGCAGTTCAAGTGTGGAAAGTGCACTGTTGCGTGCGATGTCAGGGTGCCCGCGCTGGGACAGGGCGGCACGCAGGTAGAGCCCGTCGATCAGCGCCGCGATCGTGTCGGCGTCTGCCTGCGGCTGCGCGCTGATCCCGCGCAGCGCATGGCTCAGGTTCGAGCGCAACCGCCGCTGATAGATGCGCAGCAGGCGCCGGGTTTCGGGATGGGTGCGCGATGCGGCGTAAAGGGTCATCCAGGCAGAGACCGTATCGGGGGCAAAGCAGGTCTCGTCGAAGCTGGCCTCGATGATGGCCACTGCGCGGTCCTTGCCGCTTTGGGCCCTGGACAGCCGCTTGTGCACCTCTGACTTATATTCCGTCAGGATATGGCGCATTGCCGCGAGGAAAATCTGGTCCTTGCCGCCAAAATAGTGATGCGCCAGCGCCGTGGACATGCCTGCGCGGCGGGCGATCTGGCCCACGGTGACATCCAGCGAATGCGCAGCACCGATCTCGGCGATGGTGGCCTCGACCAGGGCAGAGCGGCGGATGGGCTCCATTCCGACTTTGGGCATGCGGATTCGACCTTTCGGTTGCTACTGCTCCTTCCTAATGAAATGTTTATTGATCCGTCAATCAATAACCTGCGGCAGGCGGCAATCAGACCTTGGTCTGAAAGTTGGCCGGGGTGACTTGGCGGTTCAGCATCGCTTCGCGCCAGGTGATGAAAGTGACGGATGCAAGGATGACGAAACCGCCCAGCACGACCCAGATGTCCACCGGCTCGGCAAAGGCTGCGGCACCAAGTGCCGTGGCCCAGACCAGTTGCAGGAAGGTGACCGGCTGCGTGACCATGACCGGGGCCGCGGCAAAGGCCAGTGTCATCGTGTAATGCCCCGCGGTCGCGAAGGCCGCGACAGTGGCCAGCAGCATCAGTTCCTTGCCCGTGGGTGCGATCCAGACAGGCAGGGCAAAGGGGGCCAGACCGATGGTCACGAAGATCGACATCATCCCGACCACGACGGCCGGACGCACCTCGTCCGCCAGCACCTTGGCCAGCAGATAGGACCCGGCAAAGACCACCGCCGCCGCCAGCATGGCCAGATGGCCGGGGCTGACCTCGCGAAAGCCGGGGCGCAGGATGATGGCCGCGCCTGCAAGGCCCATCAGGACCGCGATGATTCGTCTCGCGGCCAGCTTTTCCCCCAGGAAGATGGCCGCGCCGACGGTCACATAGATCGGTGCGAGATAGTTGAGTGCCGTCAGTTCGGCGATGGAGATCCGGGGCATCGCAAAGAACCACAGGATCACCCCCAGCGCGTGGCACAGGCCACGCAGGCCGAACAAGGACCACTGCCGTCTGGTCAGGCGCGCGCGCTGCAGCGCCCCGATGGCGGGCAGCAGGAACACCAGCCCGAAGCCATAGCGGATGAAGGCCGCCTCTGCCGAAGGCAGGCGCGGCCCCATGTATTTGACCAGCGCCGTCACGGCGAGAAAACAGAAGCCGGTGACAAGCATCCAGAAGATGCCGACCAGCGGGCGATGGGAGGAAGGATCTGTCATGGCGCGACCATGACCGCGCCGCCAGACAAGGGCAAGATCACATCAGCAGCAACTTAGCGGCAATCGCCCACATCGTCACGGCAATCACCGCATCCAGAACCTGCCAGCTGTAGGGGCTGGCAAAAAGCGGGCTCAGCAGCCGCGCGCCATAGCCCAGGCTGAAGAAAAAACAGAAGCTGGCAACCACCGCGCCGCTGCCAAAGGCCAGCCGGTCGGGATATTGCGCCGAGATCGAGCCGAGCAGGACCACGGTATCAAGATAGACATGCGGGTTCAGCCAGGTCAGCGCCAGAAGCGTCAGCAGCGTGTTGCGCAGGCTTGCCTGCGCGCCGCCCCCGACCGCCAGCGCGGCCCCGCCCCGCCAGGCCGACAATGCATTGCGCGCGCCGTACCAGATCAGACAGGCAGCACCACCATAGCGCATCAGCGGCTCGAACCATGGCACCTGTTCCGCCAATGCGCCAAAGCCCGCGACTCCGGCGGCGATCAGCGCCGCATCGGACAGCGCACAGGTCAGGCAGACCACGAACACATGGGCACGTCGCAACCCCTGCCGCAGGACAAAGGCATTCTGCGCCCCTATTGCCAGAATCAGCGTCAGGCTCAGGGTAAAGCCTGGCAGGAAGGAGATAAGCATCGAAACTCCGGCGGTTGTTGCGCCGCTTGACTATGAGACCGGGCGTGATTACGCAAATTAATCCGGATCAGATGAGTTAAGGACAGCTAATGTCACTCGATACGCACCAGCTTGCCGCACTTGCCGCCGTGCTGCGCCTGGGCAGTTTCGACGCGGCGGCAGCGGCACTGCAGGTCACCCCCTCTGCGGTGTCGCAACGGATCAAGGCGCTGGAGGAAAGTATCGGCACCACCCTTGTCCACCGCGCCCAGCCCTGCACGGGCACGCCTTTGGGCAAACGGCTGGCCAAACATGCCGAAGACGTGGCCCTGCTTGAGGCGAATGCACTGGCGGGGCTGACCGATGGGCAGGCCGCCGCGCCCCGGGTATTGCTTGCGGTGCCTGCGGACAGCCTGGCGACCTGGCTGATCCCGGCGCTGGCGCAGGTCGGGGACATGTGTTTCGATCTGGTACTGGACGATCAGGACACATCTGACGAGTGGCTGCGCCGGGGGGAAGTCAGCGCCGCCGTCACCGGGCATGCCCGCGCGGCACCGGGATGCGATGTTCACGCCCTGGGTCATCTGCGCTATGTCGCGACCGCCAGCCCGGCCTTTATGGAGCGCCATTTTGACGGGATGTTCTCCCTGCCTGCCCTGGCGCAGGCACCGATGCTGGTGTTCAACCCCAAGGACCGGCTGCAACACCGCTGGGCCGAAGCGCAGGGGGCCGCGCGGTTTCATCCGCCGATCCACCACCTGCCCTCCAGCCACGGATTTGTCGATGCGGCGCTTTGCGGCCTGGGCTGGGGCATGAATCCGCTCAGCCTGGTGCAGGAGCATCTGCGGCGCGGCACGCTTGTCACATTGGTGCCGGATGCACCGCTGGATGTCCCGCTCTACTGGCAGGTCACGCGGGCGTTGGCCCCAGCGCTGAAGCGGTTGACCACAGCGGTCCGAAAAACTGCACAAGACCGCTTGAACCTTCGGGCCGAAAAGCCCATGTCATAAAAAGTACACAAGTGAGTGATCCGGCTATGAAACTTCTGGCGCATCCCACCCGTGCCTCTAGATAACACGCAGCACCAAAGGACACGCCATGCTGGATAACCAACAAAAAATAGCTGTCAGCGCCGAGCAACTTGAAGTGATCGAATCCGCGCTGCACACACAATCCAAAATCCTGAACGTACAGGCCGAAGCAGGTGGCAGCGCCGCCCGGCAGCGCTTGAACGAGGTCAAAAGGCTGCTGGCACTTCTGTCTCAGCAAAAACCCGCCAAGACACCGGAACGCTGCCCGCGCGGTGCGTTCGGCTGGCTGTGGACACGCTGCCTGGATTAACCTGCGCCCTGATCGCATGAAAAAACCGCCCCTGGCCGGGGGCGGTTTTTTTTGTTGGCGGCAAGAGGTGTCAGCGCTGCGAAAGCCGTTCAGCCGTTCAGCGCTTCCATGACCTCGTCGGAGGCCTCGAAATTCGTGGTGACCCGCTGCACGTCGTCATCGTCCTCCAGCGCATCCACCAGCTTCATCAGCTTTTCCATGTTCTCCAGATCCATCTCGGTGGTGGTGGTGGGCCGCCAGACCAGTTTGGTCGATTCAGATTCGCCCAGTTCCGCCTCAAGCGCGGTGGCCACCTCGTTCAGGTCCGTATCCGCACACCAGATGGTGTGGCCCTCCTCCGAGCTTTCCACATCTTCCGCCCCGGCCTCGATCGCGGCCATCATGACAGTATCCGCATCGCCCACGGACGCAGGGTAAGTCACCGCGCCCTTGCGGTCGAACATGAAGCCGACCGATCCGGTCTCGCCCAGGTTGCCACCGTTCTTGGTGAAGGTTGAACGCACGTTGGAGGCCGTCCGGTTGCGGTTGTCGGTCATCGCCTCGACAATCACCGCCACCCCATTGGGGCCATAGCCCTCATAGCGGATTTCCTCGTAATCCTCGCCATCCTGTGCCGTGGATTTCTTGATCGCGCGGTCGATCACATCCTTGGGCACGGAAACCGCCTTGGCCTCCTTGACCGCCAGACGCAGACGCGGGTTCTTGTCGGGGTCCGGGTCGCCCATCTTGGCCGCGACCGTGATTTCCTTGGACATCTTGGAAAACACCTTGGCGCGCACCGAGTCCTGCCGGTTCTTGCGGTGCTGAATGTTTGCCCATTTGGAATGGCCTGCCATGGAAACCTCTTGTTCAGTGATAGCTGGTGTTGCGCCTCTATAAATGAGCGCTTGGGACCAAACAAGCCACAGCACCGCTTGAGGCCGCCTTTCGCGCCGACCGCATGTGCGCGGTGGCGGCGCCCGCAGCACGCGGTGCCGCGCGACAGCGACAAAAGGCAATCATATCAAGCGCGTCTGCACATCCGCAGGCCAGCCGGGGCGGCGCAATGTACGCTTCCCCCCCTGAACCATCCAAGCTACACCTGTGCCATGAGCACAGATCAGATCATTCTCTTCACCCTCTTCGGCGCGGTTTTCGGTCTGCTGCTGTGGGGCCGGTTCCGCTATGACCTCGTGGCCTTTGCCGCCCTGATGGCGGGGGTCGTGCTGGGGGTGGTGCCCAGCGAAAACGCCTTTGACGGCTTTGGCCACCCCGCCACGCTGGTGGTGGCACTTGTGCTGGTGGTCTCTGCGGGGCTGGTGCGGTCGGGCGCGGTTTTTCTGATCACCCGCACGCTGGTGGATGCCTCGCGCAGCCTGGGCGCACATATCACGCTGATGGGGGCCATCGGCGGCGTGCTGTCGGCCTTCATGAACAATGTCGCGGCCCTCGCCCTGCTGATGCCGGTGGACATCCAGACCGCCCGCAAGGCGGGCCGTCAGCCGAGGCTCAGCCTGATGCCGCTGAGTTTCGCCACCATCCTGGGCGGCATGGCCACGCTGATCGGCACACCGCCCAACATCATCATCGCCAGCATCCGGCAGGAATCGCTGGGCGCCCCGTTCAAGATGTTCGACTTTGCCCCGGTCGGCGGGATCGCCGCCATTGCCGGGCTGATCTTTGTCGCGCTGATCGGCTGGCGGCTGATCCCCACCCGCGAGGATGCGACGCTGGATGCCGAAGACATCTCGCAATATATCGCCGAACTGACCATCCCCGAGAACAACAAGCAGATCGGCAAACGCCTGTCCGAACTCTTCGAGACGGCAGAGAAATCCGATGTTGCCATCCTCGGCCTCATCCGCGACGGCAAGCGCCGCTATGGCCAGTCGCGCAATGTCGCGCTGATGGCGGGCGATGCGCTGGTGCTGGAGGCAACGCCGGATGCGCTGGACGAATTCCGCACCACCCTTGACCTCGCCCTGGCCGACGAAAGCCGCGAGGAACGGCTGAAGGCGGGCGGCGAAGGGGTCGAGGTGATCGAGGTCGTGGTGCCCGAAAACTCCCGTCTGGCCGGCCGCACCGCACAGGCGGTGGGCCTGGCCTGGCGGCAGCGCACAATCCTGCTGGGCATATCGCGCAAGGGGCGCAAGATTACCTCGTCACTGCGCACCACCGAAATCCAGCCCGGCGACATCCTGTTGCTGCTGGTCCCTCGCGAGACGGCAGCCCATGTCACCGACTGGCTGGGGGTCCTGCCGCTGGCGGACCGGGGTCTGACCGTCACCGACAACGCCAAGGTCTGGCTGGCCATCGGGTTGTTCGGCGGGGCGGTGGCGGCGGCCAGCGTCGGGCTGATCTATCTGCCCATTGCACTGGGGCTCGTGGTCGTGGCCTATGTGCTGACCCGGATCGTGCCCCTGGCAGAGCTCTATACCCATATCGAATGGCCCGTGGTCGTGCTGCTGGGGTCGATGATCCCGCTGGGGGCGGCGCTGGAAACCTCCGGCGGGACAGAGCTGATCGCGAATGCGCTGGTCAGCCTGACCGAAGGCCTGGCCCCCTGGATCGTGCTGACCGTTCTGATGGTGGTCACGATGTCGCTGTCGGACGTGCTGAACAACACCGCCACCACCATTGTGGCGGCCCCGGTGGGCATCCAGATGGCGCAATCGCTGAATGTCTCGCCCGATCCCTTCCTGATGGCGGTGGCCGTCGCGGCATCTTCCGCTTTCCTGACCCCGATCGGCCACAAGAACAACACGCTGATCCTTGGTCCCGGCGGCTATTCCTTTGGTGATTACTGGCGCATGGGGCTGCCGCTGGAGATCATCGTGGTTGCCGTGTCGATTCCCGCGATCCTGTTCTTCTGGCCGCTCTGAGCGCCGGGGCCACCCGGCACCCCGCGCCACATTCAACCTGATTGCCACAACGCACAAGGCGCGCGGTTTCCCGCGCGCCTCTGCTTCAGAAGGGTGATGGAGGATCAGACCTCCATCAGGTCCTCTTCTTCCTCGATCTCTTCGATCTCTTCCTCGTCGTCCAGCTCGACCGTCATCAGGCCCATCACATCCGCAACCGTGATTTCGCTGTCATCGGCCCCGTCTGCGGGATCAAAGTCAGGATCGTCGCTGGCGCTGACACCCAGAACTTCGCCATCCGCGGTATCGGAGTTCACCACCAGACGCATGCCCGACAGGTCGATGTCATCGAAGGTGACGGGACCGTCATCGGACCACAGGGTAAAGTTGGTCTGGGTGACCGTGCCCTGCGTGCTGTCCGCAACCTGGCCGAACTGCAACCCGACGTCATAGGGCTGCTCCACACCGGCGCCGTTCGGCAGGGTGGTGACACTGTCCGCCTCGGCCTGAACATCCGTCAACTCGTAACCGGGCGCATTCTCATCCGGGAAGAAGTTCAGCGAGTCGAGTTCGCTGTCGTCCGTCAGGTTGAAGAACAGACCGTCGATGTCCAGCGGCTCTCCGTCATAGTTGGCCTGGCTGATTTTGACGAACAACTGGCCTTGCAGGTCCTGCGCGACCTCGATGTCGATCTCGCCCTCATCGCCCATGGTGTAGTGATGAGTAACCTTGCCGTCATCCGGCTCTTCCGTCGGTGTCTCCGGCTCTTCCGTGCCCTTGGTGCCGCAGGACCCTTTGCCCGTGCCGTCAGAACCTTTGCCCGTTCCATCGGAACCCTTACCGGTGCCATCGGAACCCTTGCCGGTACCGTCAGAACCTTTGCCAGTGCCATCGGACCCCCAGGGCCAGCCTTTGCCGGAACCGTCAGACCCTTTACCCGTGCCGTCAGAGCCCTTGCCGCTGCCGTCGGAACATTTGCCGGTGCCGTCAGAGCCCCAGGACCACCACTTGCCGGAACCATCCGAGCCCTTGCCGGTGCCGTCCGACCCCTTGCCGGTGCCGTCCGACCCCTTGCCGGTGCCATCGTGATGATCGAACCATTTGCCGAACTTGCCGCCAAAATGCGATTTGTCGAAATGGTCGGACAGGTGGTTGTCGTACCATTGGGAGAATTTCGAACCTTCGATGCCGCCATTGTGGTAGGAATTACCACCGCAGGCCTCGCCGCCGGAGCCTTTGCCGGTGCCGCCAGATGCCTTGCCGGTGCCGTCGGAACCCTTGCCGGTGCCGTCCGACCCTTTACCAGTGCCGTCCGACCCTTTGCCAGTACCGTCGGACCCTTTGCCGCTGCCGTTGAACCAGTCGAAACCTTTGCCGGACCCATCAGACCCCTTGCCGGTCCCATCGGAGCCTTTTCCGGTCCCGTCGGACCCATGGCCCCAGGTATGGCCAAAGAACTTGTTGGTATGGCTGTTTGTGTTCCACGACGCCTTTACCGGCGTTTTCCCCCACGAGCCAAAGCTCGAAAATCTGAATGTCATATCTACTTCCCTCTTTAGAACAACTGGTCAACGCTCAAGGGCGTGCCAGAAGGGTCTGGCGCGCGGATGGAGTCCTGATCGTCAAGCGATGGTCTTGGTTACCCCAGGGCACTTGAATCGAACAAACATTTTGACGAATTTTGCCTTATTTATATGGATTTTCCGTCTCAATCAGAAACAGTTCAGACGCATCTTCCAACATTGTTTTGTGAACCCGGCCAATGGGCTTCACCCATCCGCGAATCATCTGCAGCCCCGGCCCGGGAAAGGCCATATTGTCGCCAAGAAGCTGGGCTAACCGCTGTGACAAAGCGCAGATGCACAGGAATACCCGATGACCGAAGACGCCAAGACCACCACGCGCGAGCATATTGTCAGCACCGCCGAGACCTTCTTTGGCCGAACTGTCGAGGATGTGACGGCACCGGGCGGTGAAAGCCGGTCCAGCTTCCGTTTGCGGATCGGCGGGCGCAGCGTGATTGCCACATTGCGCCCCAACTTCCGCCGCACCCACCTTGAGGCACATGTCCTGCAGTCGCTGAACGCACATTGCGATGACCTGCCGGTCTGCCTGGGCGTCGTGGGCGAGGTGATGTTCCAGTCCGACGTGGGCGCGCGCCGGCTGAACACGCTGATCCCGACGCTTGACAGCACCCGCCAGCTCGACCTCGCCGCAGAGGCGGTCGCGGCCCTGTTCCGCATCCACGCCGCGGCCCGCAAGACCGACCTGCACGAGATCATGCCACATCTGGGCGCGACGGATGCCTGGGTCGAGAACTTCATCGGCGGGATCGACCAGCTGCAAGAGCTGACCGGCGGTATCCCCGACAGTTTTGATCGCAATGCCGCCTGCGCTGCGGTTGCTATCACCGGCCATCAGTTCGTCAAATGGGACTGCCGGTCCGGCAATGCGGCCATGGGCGATGACGACCGCCTGCGCTGGTTCGATTTCGAATATGCCGGGATGCGCCACGGCGCCGAGGATTTCGCCTGGCTGATCGGAGATGAAGCCTGGCCCATCGCGCCGGACCAGATGGTCGATGTGATGATCGACAGCTTCGACGCCTCCTGTGGCATCCCGCTGGAAGACTACATGCATTACCTGGCGATCTACACGACGTTCCATGCCATCCAGCGGCTGAACCTTGTCACGCGCGAGGCCGGCAGGCGCGGCTGGGCCAGCAAGCATCACATCCGCAAATATGACGACGCAGGCCGCAACCCCGCCTTTGCCGTGCATATCGCCGAGGTCGGGGCCTATTTCTCGGATCAGACCACCCTGACCGCGCCGCTGACGCAGAATTTCATCACCGCGCGCGACGGCTTTGCCGAAATCCTGGCCGAGCGGTTGGAAAAGCGCAGCGCCTGACCCCGGAGCCTCCGGCGCGCCCGGTCAGAAAAAGACCGGGATCGCCAGGCTCGCCATGACCGACATCAGCAGGTTGAGCGGGACACCGATGCGCAGGAAGTCGGTAAAGCGATAGCCGCCGGGACCATAGACCAGCGTGTTGGTCTGATACCCGATGGGCGTGGCAAAGGCACAGGATGCCGCGATCATCACTGCAACCACCAATGGGCGCGGGTCCATCCCCAGCGCCGTTGCCAGCGAAATCGCAATCGGTGTCATGATCACCGCCACCGCGTTGTTCGAGACCACCTCGGTCAGGATGGTGGTCAGCAGAAAAACGGCAAAGAGCACGGCGCCGGGCGGCAAGGTCCCCAGCGTTGGCGCAATGGCATCCACCAGCAGAGCGATGGCGCCGGAGTTCTGCAACCCGGCACCCACCGCAAGCATGGCGAAGATCAGCGCCAGCAGCCGCCCGTCGATAAAGGAAAACGCCTCTTCCGCGTCGATGCAGCCGGTGACAAGCACCAGCGCCACGGCGATCACCGCCAGCAACAGGATGGGGGCGACGTTCAGTGCCGCCAGCACCACGATCCCGACCAGCGCGCCGATGGCAATCGGCGCATGGCCGCGCCGGAACGCCCGGGCAGAGGGATGGCTGACATCGACCATCTCCATGTCGGCGGCCAGACGCTGAATGTCCGCAGGCGCGCCTTCCAGCAGCAGGGTATCGCCCACCTTGACGATCAGATCGTCCAGCTGCCGTCCGATGTTCTGGTTCCGCCGGTGCACGGCCAGCGGATAGACCCCGTAGCGACGGCGCAGGCGCATGGAGCCCAGCGAGCGCCCCACCATCCGGCAGCCCGGCGTGATCAGCACTTCCACCGTGCGGGTCTCCACCGCCGAGAGCTGATCGACGCGCTTGAGTTCCTTGTTGTTCTGCAGGCTCAGCAGTTCTGTCATCTCCGTGCGCAGCACCACCCGGTCACCGACCTGCAGTTCAACCCCCTGCAACGCGCGGCGCAGCGACTGGTCGCCCCGGATCACGTCGATCAGGCGCACACCTTCGCGTTTGAACAGGTTCACGTCCAGAACCTCGCGGCCGATCAGGTTGCTTTCCGGGGGGATCACGGCCTCGGTAAAGAACTTCATCCTGGACCGGTCGCTCAGCATGGTGGCCATGCTGTCGCGCTCCGGCAGCAGCCTGCGCCCCAGCAGGCCCATGTAGATCAGCCCGGTGAAACAGACCACCAGACCGATCGGCAGGATCTCGAAGATGCCGAAGGGTTCAAGCCCCTGCGACCGCGCCACACCATCGACCAGCAGGTTGGTCGATGTCCCGATCAGGGTCAGCGACCCGCCCATGATCGCTGCATAGCTGAGCGGGATCAGCAGCTTTGATGCCTTGGTGCCCAGGGTCTTGCTGAGCTGCACCACAACCGGGATCATCACCACCACCACGGGCGTGTTGTTCATGATCGCCGAGGCCCCCATCACCGACAGGATCACCCCGATCACCGCCGTCTTGGGATGGCTCCGGGCATAGCGTTCGGCGGTCTGCGTCAGCACGTCCAGCGCCCCGGTGCGCACCAGCGCGCCCATCACGATGAACATCCCGGCAATGGTCCAGGGCGCGGCGTTGGACAGCACGGCCTGCGCCTCTTCATAGGGCAGGACACCGATGGCCAGCAGGGTTGCGGCACCGGCAATGGCCACCACCTCTGTCGGGAAGGATTCGCGCAGGAACAGCACGAACATGATGGCAACGACGACAAGCGTCAGAACCGCGCTTTCGGTCTGGGAGAAACTCAGGAAGTTCAGCAAGGTGTTTCAACTTCTTCTTAGGTCAGCGCACACATTGATCCATCCGGCCGCGCCCTGCAAGCGGCACGGGTGCCGCAGGCCGCCGCCGGGGCGGCAAAAACAGCATGTCGCCTGATGTCAGGGCGTGTTCTCCTGCAACACGCCGCCCGTGCGCACCGGAACGATACGGGTCGCCCGGCCGCTGCGGTCGTCGGTCTCCAGATAGACGCCGGAGAGGCTGGCCTCGCCATTCGCCGGGGTGAACCGATCCTTCGGCATGCCGGTGATGAAACGGCGCAGGGGTTCGGCCTTTTCCATGCCGATCACGGAATGATAATCGCCGCACATGCCCGCATCGGTCAGATAACCCGTGCCCCCCGGCAGGATCATCGCATCCGACGTCGGCACATGGGTATGGGTGCCCACCACCAGCGATGCCCGCCCGTCGCACCAATGGCCCATCGCCATCTTCTCGCTGGTCGCCTCGCAATGCATGTCCACGATGATCGCCTGTGCCAGCCCGCCCAGCGGATGGGTCTTCAGCACCGGCTCCAGCGCCGAGAACGGATCGTCATAGGGACGTTTCATAAAGACCTGGCCCAGCGCCTGCGTCACCAGAACCTTCTTGCCGTTCTGCGCCGTGAACAGCCGCGCGCCCTTGCCCGGCGCGGATTTGGAAAAGTTCAGCGGCCGGATGATGCGCGGCTCCTGCTCGATAAAGCTGAGCATGTCCTTCTGGTCAAAGGCATGATCGCCCAGCGTCAGGCAATCCGCCCCCGCCTCCAGCAGGGTTTTGGCATGCGGGGCGGACAGCCCCATGCCGGAGGTGGCGTTTTCGCCATTCACCACGATGAAATCGAGCTTCCATTCGCGCCGCAGACGGGCAAGGTTTTCGGTGATGGCACGGCGCCCCGCGCGGCCCATCACATCGCCGAGAAAGAGTATTTTCATACGCTCAGCGATAGGCCCCCGCGCGGATGAGGGCAAGAGGGGCCTTGCCGCGCGGCGCCTAAACCTCGACCGCCTGCCCGAAGACGGCAACAGCAAAAGCCAGCAGCGCCAGGGCGGCAAACCAGATCGCCCTGCCCCGCGCGCCCCGCCGCTGCGCTGCCATCGCCGCAATGGCCGCCTGAAGCGCGTAGTAGACGGCAAAGGCGCGCGAGGCATAGCTGATGATCTGGAACACATCCGTCACCCATGTCAGCCCCAGCCCCGCCGCGGTCAGGATCACATATCCCACCCGCGGACGGATGCGCTGGCCCGACAGTTCCGCCATCAGCCCCCCTGACCCGCTGGTATCGGCGACTGCTGCGCTGAACTGCGCGGCCAGTGCCGCGGCAACCAGCAACAGCGGCAAAACCGGTGTGATGACCCCCATCATCTCCACAATCGCGGTCTCACTGAATAGCAGGTCATCGCGTGCGAAAGTGTAGGTGATCAGGACAATATAGGTCATGTAGATCGCCGCCGAGAGCCATTGCGCCCATTTCATCGACCGCACCCGCGTGTCGGTATCATAGGTCGCCCCCAGATAGCGCGAAGTCTCGAACCCCTGCACGGTTACGATCAGCCCGAAGCCCAGCGTCAGCGCCGCCCAGCCGGAGATCTGCGGATCGAGAAACACCAGCGCGCCCTGCCCCGACTTTTCGGCAAAGAAGAACCCCAGCCCAACCAGCAACCCCGCGATGATGGCCAGTTTGACACTGACGGAAAGGTATTCCATCGCCTCAAGCGATTTGAACCCGCGCGTCCACCCCACCCCGGCAATGACAAGGTAGATGGCGCTGGTCACGATCCGGGCAAAGATCACGTCATCAAAAGGCGTCAGGCTGACCGCAAAGGCCCCGAAAAGGTTGAGGTAATAGGCCACCGACACGATATAGGCAAAGCTGAGCGCCCAGGACGCCAATGTCTCGATCCCCTGGGGCCAGGATATCCCACCGGCCTCGATCGCGCGCATGTTATACCGGATCGCACCACCCAGAAGGTAACTGCCAAGGCAAAGCGCCAGCATCACCGCAGGGGCAAGGGCACCGTATTGATTGTCCAGGATCGGGCCAAGGACAAGAAAACCGCTCCCGATGATCGACGCCAGCGGCGTGGTCATCGCCCGCCAGGTGGCAGAAGCCCGCAGGCCGGGCCACCACAGGACAACCCCGAAGATCGCGACGGCGGCAAGGATGGCAAGGTTCAGGATCATGTCGCGGGGCCATTCATCAAGGAAAGCCGCAGCCTTGGCGGGCGAGGCTGCCAGTTTGGCCTAGAACGATGGCCAGGGTGTTGCAAGCCGGCACGGAAAGTCTGTCTAACGCAGAAGGCTGCCGTCACGATGCGGTGCTACCAGCTCGGCCCCCACAAGCCATTGCGCAACCTCCGGCAGGTGGCGCGCCAGACCCAGGACAATGGCGATGCCTGCCGCGATCTGGATCGCACCCAGCACACCCTTGCCCAACAGGGTGATCACAAAAATCACATGTCCGACCCGGTCCGCGCCGTGCCGTTCCAATTCAGTCAGCAACCTCGATCACCCCGGCCTCTGTCACAATCAGGTCCAGTGGCTGGTCTGTCGGCTCCAACGGCAGGTCATCCACCTCCTGCCCCGCAAAGGCAAAGCCGATGGCCAGCGTCGGACGCTTGCCGCGCAGCATTTCAAGCGTGCGGTCATAGAAACCACCGCCATAGCCCAGACGCCCACCCCTGCGGTTGAAGGCCAGAAGCGGCACGATCAGCAGTTCCGGTTCGAAAAACTCCGGCTCTGCCGGGATCAGCGCACCAAAGACCCCCGGCACCATCTCGGCCCCCGGCTGCCAGCGCGCAAATTGCAACGGCGTTCCCGCCGCCCTGATCACCGGCACGCCGACCGGCCCATGTGCTGCCGCTTCCGCCATCGCCGGTGTCGGATCGATCTCGGTGCGGATCGGCATGAACCCCGACACCGGCACGCCGCGATAGCCCGCCAGCACTTCGCTGAGGTATCCCGCCTGTGCGGCACTCGCCGCGTCGAAAAGCGGCTTGCGCCGGGCAAAGGCCGCCTTGCGCGCTGCCGTCTTGATTTCAGCCAGATCGATCACAGCAACACCGCCGCCGCCAGCCCCAGAAAGGCAAAGAAACCCACCACATCCGTCACTGTCGTCACAAAGGCCCCCGATGCCAGCGCCGGGTCCACCCCGACCTTTTCAAGCAGGATCGGGATGCCCGTGCCCGCCAGCCCCGCAATCACCATGTTGATCACCATCGCCGTGGCAATCACATAGCCCAGCGCGGGCGAGCCGAACCAGACAATGCCCACCACGCCCATGACAGCGGCAAAGATCACACCGTTGACCAGCCCCACCAGACACTCGCGCCGGATCACCCGCCAGACGTTCGATCCGGTCAAATCCTTGGTCGCAATGGCCCGCACCGCCACCGTCAGGCTTTGTGTGCCCGCATTGCCCCCCATGGAGGCGACAATGGGCATCAGCACCGCCAGCGCCACGATCTGGGCAATCGCCGCCTCGAACTGCGAAATCACCATGGAGGCCGCGATCGCCGTCACCAGGTTGACCGCCAGCCAGGGCAGCCGCTGCTTTGTGGTCTCCACCACCCGGTCGCTCAGCGACCCCTCGCCGACACCGGCAAGGCGCAGGATGTCCTCCTCGTGCTCCTCGTCCAGCACCGCCATCGCATCGTCGATGGTGATCACCCCGATCAGCCGCCCCTCGTCATCCACCACCGGGGCCGAGATCAGGTGATACTGGTTGAAGGCATAGGCCACATCGCCTTCGTCGCGCATCGCCGGGATCACCTGAAAGGTCTCTTCCAGCAGGTCGGTCAGCGGCGTGACCCGCTTCGACCGCATCAGCTTGCCCAGCGTGATATTACCCACCGGGTGCAGGCGCGGGTCCACCATGATGATGTGATAGAACTGGTCCGGCAGGTCTTCCTCCGGCGTGTTGCGCAAATGGTCGATCGCCTCGCCCACGGTCCAGTGCTCGGGCGCCATCACGACCTCGCGCTGCATCAACCGGCCCGCGGAATATTCCGGATAGCTCAGCGATTGCTGGACCGCCGCACGCTCCGTATCCTCCAGCGCGCCCAGGATCGCCTCCTGCTGCGCATCCTCCAGGTCTTCGATCAGGTCGACCACATCGTCGCTGTCCAGATCGCGCACCGCCTGGGTCAGGACCTGCGGCGTCAGCACCGCAATCACGTCCTCGCGGATGCTCTCGTCCAGCTCCGACAGGATGTCCCCGTCGAATTCCATCCCGTACAGCCGGATCAGCCGGCTCCGGTCAAAGGCGTTGATCTGCTCCAGAAGGTCGGCAATGTCCGCCGCGTGCAGCGGCTCCATCAGCTCGATCAGCTTCTCGCGGTCGTCGATGTCCACCGCATAGAGAACCGCGGCAACCGTCTTGGGCTCCAGCGCGTAATCCGAGCGCTCCGCCTCCTCTTCGGGGGCGTCTTCTTCCAATTCGACCTGATCAGACATCGCTGTGACTCCCCTTGTCTCGGGCGACCATATGCAAGCCGCACATGGGACACAATGCTTGGCCGTTGTGCCGCGCGCACCGCGCCCCTGGCGTTTCGGGAGATACCTGAATCACGTGTTCGCCGCCTCTCCTTTCGGTCGAACGCGAAAAGTGATTTGCGATGTTTCAAGTTTATCCCGAAACGCTGTAATGTGCCGACATGACAAGCAAAACGCTCCTGACCGGTCCCCTGCTGCGCTATGCCGGCGACCCCTTCCGCGCGCCCTGGCAAGAGGTGATCGGGATCGACACCGATGGCGCTGTCCTGCTGCAGGACGGCCATATCGAAACGCTCGGCACCCGCGCGGCGCTGATCGCCGCCCACCCGCAGGCAGAACACGTCCGCTACAGCGACAGCCACTTGATCTGCCCCGGCTTTGTCGATGCCCATGTCCATTACCCGCAGACCGCGATCATCGCATCCTGGGGCAAACGGCTGATCGATTGGCTGAACGATTACACCTTCCCCGAGGAAATGCGCCTCGGCGATCCCGCCTATGCCGCCCGGATCGCGGCCCGTTACCTCGATCTGACCCTGGCCCATGGCACCACCACCCTGGCCAGCTATTGCACCATCCATCCCCACAGCGTCGACGCCCTGTTCGACGCCGCCGCCACACGGGGGCAGCGCATTGTCGCGGGCAAGACCTGCATGGACCGCAACGCCCCCGAAGGGCTGCGCGACACCGCGCAATCGGCCTATGACGACAGCAAGGCCCTGATCGACCGCTGGCACGGCCGGGGCCGCGCGACCTACGCCATCACGCCCCGGTTTTCGCCGACCTCCACGCCGGAACAGCTCGCCGCCCTGGGCGCGCTCTGGCGGGCCTACCCCGACTGCCTGATGCAGACCCACCTCAGCGAACAGACCGACGAAATCGCCTGGGTGGAGGATCTGCACCCCCAGGCCCGCGACTACCTGGATACATACGAAACCCAGGGGCTGATCGGCGAACGCGCGGTCTTTGGCCATGCCATCCACCTCAAACCGCGCGAAATCGACCGGATCGCGGAATCCGGTGCCGCGCTGGTCCATTGCCCCACATCGAACACCTTCATCGGATCGGGGCTCTTCGACATGGCAGGGCTCACCCGCCAGGCCATCCCGGTGGGTCTGGCCACCGATACCGGCGGCGGCTCCTCCTTTTCGATGCTGCGCACCATGGCCGCAGCCTATGAGATCGGCCAGCTGCGCGGCACGCCCCTGCACGCGGCCCAGCTGATCTGGCTGGCGACCGCAGGTTCCGCCCGCAGCCTGCACCTGCAGGACCGGATCGGCAGCCTCCAGCCCGGAAATGAGGCCGACCTCACCGTGCTCGACCTGGCTTCGACCCCGGCCATCGCCCAGCGCGCGGCCATGGCCGAGGACATCTGGGAAAGCCTCTTTGCAACGATCATGATGGGCGACGACCGCGCCATTGCCGATGTCTGGGTGGCGGGCCAGCAATGGCGCACACCCGACTGAGCTTCATTGTTCCCTAGATCGCTTCGGGATATACCTGAATCACTTGTTCGCTGCCTCTCCCTTCGGTCGAACGCGAAAAGTGATGTTGGATGTTTCAAGTTTATCCCGAAACGCTGTAGAGCGCCCGACCTTAGACCTGAGACATGAATACCCTGCCGCGCCTGCGGCGCTCTCGGGACATTCATGTCGCTGGATGCTTCAGGTTAAAGGTCGGACACTTTAAATACACGCCAAAGCCCAAAGCCCGCGCGGCGGTTGAAATAGCGGGCTCAGGCCCGCAACAGGCACCCATGATCGCATGCGGCGCAGCCGCGCCGCCGGATCACATCTCCGCCTGCAACCCGCGTGCCAATGCGTTCTGCCGCGCAATCGCATCCGCCAGGTCAAACCGCACCATCTGCCCGTCCCGCACCACTGGCTGACCCTCCACAAACAGGTCCCGCACGGTTGTCGGCCCCGCCAGCAGCAGCGCCGCCGGGTCCCAGCTGCCCGCCGCCTCGATCCCGCTGACGTCCCAGATCGCCACATCGGCGCGTTTACCCATCGCCAGCCGCCCGCATTCCGGGCGGCCCAGCACATCGGCCCCGCCTCGCGTCGCAATCTCCAGCGCCTCGCGCGCCGACATGGCATCGGCCCCCGAGACCACCCGTTGCAACAACATGCATTGGCGCGCCTCGGCCACCAGATTGCCCGCATCGTTGCTGGCCGATCCATCCACACCCAGCCCCACGCGCAGACCGCCATCGCGCATCGCGCGCACCGGCGCCACACCCGATCCCAACCGGCAGTTGGAACAGGGGCAATGGGCCACACCGGTCCCGGTCCTGGCAAAAAGCGCCATCTCCGCAGCGTCGAGCTTCACGCAATGCGCATGCCAGACATCGGGCCCGACCCAGCCCAGATCCTGCGCATATTGTCCCGGACGGCAGCCGAACATCTCCTGCGAATAGGCAATGTCTTCATCGTTTTCCGCCAGATGCGTGTGCAGCATCACCCCCTTGTCGCGCGCCAGAAGTGCGGTCTGCCGCATCAGATCCCGGCTGACGGAGAAAGGAGAACAGGGGGCAAGCCCCACCCGGCACATCGACGCCTCGGAGGAATCGTGGAAGGCATCGACCACCCGGATGCAATCCTCCAGGATCGCCGCCTCCCGCTCGACCAGCATATCCGGCGGCAGGCCGCCCGCACTTTCGCCAATGCTCATGGACCCCCGGGTCGGCTGAAACCGCAGGCCCACGACGCGCGCGGCTTCAATGGTGTCTTCCAGCCGCGCGCCGTTGGGGTAAAGATAGAGGTGATCGGCGCTCAGCGTGCAGCCCGACAGCGCCAGTTCCGCCAGCCCCACCTGCGCCGAAGCGAACATGTGATCCGGCGTGAACCGCGCCCAGATCGGGTAGAGTGTCTTCAGCCAGCCGAAGAGCAGCGCATCCTGCGCCCCCGGCACGGCCCGCGTCAGGCTCTGGAACAGATGGTGATGCGTGTTCACCAGCCCCGGGGTTACAACACATCCCGCAGCCTCGATCACCTCGCCTGCGCTCTGCAGGCCGCTGCCGATTTCCACAATTGCGCCATCCCGAAGGCGCAGGTCGGCCCCCGACAGCTCGCGGCGGCTGTCATCCATCGTCAGAATATGGTCGGCATTGCGGATCAGGATTTCGGGCATGGTCTATGTTTCTCCACGCCCGTCTCAGAATACATTCACCTGTCGGTGGAAAACGGGCCCAGAACCGACAGTCTCCCGTTAGCAGGTGCCGGCACGAGCGGTCAAGAATGCCGCTCAATACCCCTGCAGGATCGCCAGCGCCTGGGCATGGATCCGGGCATTTGCCGCCGCAATCGCGCGGCCGCCCTCGTGGACAGGCCCGCCGCGCCAGTCGGTGACGATGCCGCCTGCGGCCTGCACAACGGCAATCGGCGCCTGGATGTCATAGGCGGCAAGCCCCGCCTCGATCACCAGATCGACCTGACCTGCCGCCAGCAAGGCATAGGCATAGCAATCCATCCCATAGCGGGTCAGCATCGCCCCGGAGGCCACCGCATGAAACCCCGCGCGGTCGGTCTCCTCGCCCACTTCGGGAAAGGTCGTGAAAACAATCGCCTGCGACAGATCCCGCGCCGCCCGGGTGGCCAGCACATGCCGCCCCCCCGGCCCCGTCATCGCGGCCCCGTCCGGCGCGCCCTCGAACCGCTCGCCGATATAGGGCTGGTCGATGATGCCATAGAACGGGCCCTGCCCGTCGCTGACCGCAATCAGCACCCCCCATGTCGGGGTGCCGCTGATAAAGCCGCGCGTGCCGTCGATCGGATCCAGCACCCAGGTCAAGCCGGACCGCCCCTGCTGCACCCCGTATTCCTCGCCCAGGATACCATCATCGGGACGTTCCCGCGCCAGGATCTCACGCATGGCGCGTTCGGCGGTCTTGTCCGCCACCGTCACCGGGTCATACCCCGCATCAAGCTTGTTTTCCGCAACCAGGGTCGTGCCCCGGAAATGGGGCAGGATCACATCACGCGCCGCATCTGCAAGCAGATGCGCAACGCGCCGCACATCGGGATCGAATGAAATCTTCGTTGTCATACCGCGTCAGTGCCAGCTTGTGCCTGCCCGCGCAAGCCTGCGGTCGCGGCAAGGCTGGACCTTCAGGCGACGTCGCTCAGGACGCGGGCAAGATCGAAAAGGCGGCGCCGCTGGTTTGCCGGAATGGCATAGTAGGATCGGATCAGGTCCATCGCCTCCTTGTCGCCCAGCAGATCATATGGAACGTCACATTGCGGAGCAGACCCTGAGGTTTCCGGCTGTTCGAGACCGTCGAAGAAAAAGGCCACCTGAACCTCAAGCGCATCGGCAATTTCCCACAATCGGGATGCGCTGACGCGGTTCGCGCCGGTCTCGTACTTTTGAATTTGCTGAAACTTGATCCCAACCAAAGCTGCCAGCTTCTGTTGGGTCATCCCCGTCAGCCAGCGTCGCTGACGAATTCGTTTGCCGACGTGCACGTCTACTCTATGTGCCATGCAGATTAGATCCTAACTTACACACTTAATAACACTACTATACGCGCTTGCGGCTACGGCGCCGGCCGCGCGTTAACTGGGCGTTCCAACAGCGGCCACCCCAAGCACCTTACGAAATCTTCCCTTCACAGCAAAGATATTCACCACATTATTGACAGCTTGGCAGCTAACATCATGAATTCAACAAAGAAAAGATAACATAAATGTGGTGTTTCCGACACATTTTCCGTCTTCACAAGGCTTACGCCACGTAAAGCAGGCGGGAAATGCCCCCCGCCGCCCCGGATTCAGGCCGCGATCGACCGCTTGTTCTGTCCCTGGCTGAAGGCGCTGCGCAACAGCGCGACCAATGTCTGGTGCGACTCGGACCTGTTCTGCTCCGCCCCGTAGAGGTTGATGTGCTGTTTCGGCAATTTCGGCAGCACCCCGCCGTGGTCTACCGTCTCCAGGTGCGGCGGCTTGGTGCCGTCGATCATCGCATGGATGGCCAGATCGGCGCTGACCGCCGCCTCGACCGCGCGATCGCTTTCCGTGTCCAGAGCCATCTGCCAGGGAATCTGCGCCACATCCAGCGCACCCAGCACGCTGGGACGGAAGGTGCAGAACCGGCAGAAGGCCAGCCGCAAGGGCCGTTGCCGCCATGCCGCCCCGCCCGCAGCGCCGATCCACTCCAGGTTCTTGGTCACCAGGGTCTCGCCGCCCCTGTCGATTTCGGTCTCGGTGGTCAGGATCAGATCGCATTCGCCCTTGGCGAACTGGGTCTTGAGCGTTCTGGTGTGAGAGGCTTCAAGCTGCACCCGCACCCGCGGGAAATCGGCGTGAAACTGTTTCAGGACCTGTGGCACCATCGGGTACACGATGTCATGCGGCACGCCCAGCGTGATCTCTCCCTCGAAAGCCTGATCCGTCAGCCGTTCGATGACCTCGTCGTTCAGGGCCACCATGCGGCGCGCATAGACCAGCAGCTGCTCGCCAGAGGCCGTGAGGGCAATGGTCCGGCCGCTCCGGTCCAGCAGGGACAGGCCCAGCATTTCCTCCAGCCGCTTGAGCTGCATTGAGACGGCCGATTGCGTCAGATGCAGAAAGCCCGCCGCCCGGGTCACCCCGCCACTGTCAGCCACAGCCATGAACGACCGCAGGGTCGTGATGTCCAGATTTCTCATATATCACCAATCTTGATGCATTGCCTAACAAACAATCGTTTTAATCATACGTCATGCCACCCTAGATATCAAGCATCCCGATGGAACCCGGAGTTTCATCACAAAATTCGAAGGATAAATGAAATGGCACAGCTTTTCGACAGCGCCTCGGGCCGGGGCCGCGCACTCAAGACCCGGCGGATTTCACTCTGGGCCCAGTTCCAGCACCTCAGGGCCATTGCCCGCAGCAGACAGAGCCTGCGTCAGCTTGAAAGCCACCAGCTGCAGGACATCGCCTGAGTGCCACCGAGGCCGAAAAGGAGGCGCGGCGGTTGCCCTGGGACGCACCGGGCCATTGGATGTCCGGTCGCTAAGAGCCGCCGGTCACATGAAAAAGACCGCCCCGGCACGCGCTATTACCTCTTGAAAAACAACGGCACAGTGCCGATATTCACCGGGATACCGTCCGCATCCCGCGTGGTAAGCAATACTTAGCCAATTGGAGGTCCATTCATGGCCGACGTGAATACAATCCGGACAGCTGCCGGAACCCGCGCCGCCGCAATCGACGAGGGGCTGCGCGCCCATATGAACAAGGTCTACGGCACAATGTCCGTGGGCATGCTGATCACCTTTGCCGCCGCATGGGCGATTTCGGGCCTTGCGGTCACCACCGACCCCTCGGGTGCGGCCGCGCAGATCGGGACCGATAAATACCTGACGGACATCGGCTATGCGCTTTATGCCTCGCCGCTGAAATGGGTTGTTATGTTCGCACCTCTGGCCTTTGTCTTTGGCTTCAGCGCGATGATCAACAAGATGTCCGCCGCCACCGCGCAGACGGTGTTCTATGCTTTCGCGGCCGTGATGGGCATTTCGATCAGCTCGATCTTCCTGGTCTTCACCGGCTATTCCATCGCGCAGGTGTTCCTGATCACCGCCATCGCATTTGCCGGGCTGTCGCTCTGGGGCTACACCACCAAGAAGGACATCTCCGGTTGGGGCAGCTTCCTGATCATGGGTGTGATCGGCCTGATCGTGGCCTCCATCGTGAACATCTTCCTGGCCTCCTCGGCGCTGATGTTCGCCATCTCGGCGATCGGCGTCCTGATCTTTGCGGGCCTGACCGCCTATGACACCCAGAAGATCAAGACCGAATATCTGGCACATGCGCATCACGGTGACACCGAATGGCTGGGCAAGGCCGCCATCATGGGCGCGCTGAGCCTCTACCTCGACTTCATCAACATGTTCATGATGCTGCTGCAATTGTTCGGCAACCGCGAATAAGCCATGCATCTTTGATGTGACATGGGCCAATCCTGCAAGGGATTGGCCCTTTTTCGTTGGAGCGACCCTTGCTTGAAATCAGACCCAATTGCGAGATGTGCAACCGCGACCTGCCCCCGGATGCGGCAGAGGCGCGTATCTGCAGCTATGAATGCACCTTCTGCGCAGATTGCGTCGAGACCGTGCTGGGCAATGTCTGCCCGAACTGTACGGGCGGTTTTGTGCCACGCCCGATCCGGCCCCGGCAGGCGCGGCGACCGGGTGTCAGCCTGACCCACCAGCCGCCCGGCACAGAACGGCGCAGCCTGAAGTACGGGCCGGAAGAGATCGCCGCCATTGTCGCCGCGACGCGGGGCATTCCGCCCGAAGACAGGTAAGGCGCGCTCAGAAAGGCTCGTAGCCGACGCTGGTAAAGCCCACACTGTCGGAATAGGTGCCACCAAAGACCGGCGCAGGCGGCGGGCCGCCAAGTTTGCCGGTGCAGGCAGAGAGCAGACCCACGAGGGTCAGGGCAGCAATCATCTTGGACATGTCGTGTTCCTTGGCAGCTTGGGACCTGCCGACTATTGCCGCTTGGCCGATCCGGCGCAAGGGCGGCCTGCCCTGCCCCTGTTCCGCCCGCTCACGCCCCCGAATCAAAGACAGGGCCGCACCGCATCCCGACCTGCCTGCCGTTGCCCCGCATCAAACAGGATCTCCCCCGTCAGCGGCATGTTGTTCTTCCTGTTCCGGTAGGCCAGCCTGCGCGCGCGCCGCCCGGGCGCCATGGGACGGCAGGCGGGAAGATCGCTTTGCTGCCCGATGACCTCCGGCAGGATCGCGGACAATTCCGCCCGCTCCGCCTCCGACATCGACCGCAGCGCCTGCGGCCCGGCATATAGGCTCTCGCAGGGGCCCCATTTGCCATGAGGATATCATGCCGGTCCAGCAGCACATGATAATAGGTCACAGCGCCCGCCGCCTCGGCCGGGGCGACGCCATTCAGGGCAACCAGCTGCTTGGCCGCAACCAGAACTTCCGACGCGCCGAACATGCGCGCCGCGATCTTCGAGCGCACAAGGATGCTGTGCTGGGGCGATACCAGCAGATCCCGCTGCGGGCAGCCGGGCCCCAATGTGCCGGCAGCAATCTGAACGGGCCGGAGCCTGGGACATTCCCTGAGCAGCTGCGCGGGCAGCCGTCTGGCACCGATCCAGCGGATTTCCTGCACGCCGCAATCCAGCGCCCGAACGCGGTCGCCCACCTGCAGTTCCTCCACCGGGGTCTGCTGACCACCCTCGGCCTCGATCAGCGTCCCGGCGGTGAAACACACCACCTCGATGTCGTTATCCACGGTGGAAATGACCGCCGCATCATGGCCCGCCACGGATTGTATCACCCCGGTGGTGATGGCCTGGACGTTCATGTGGCCATAGCTGTCGTTCGGGATCGCGAAGTACCGGACATCGCCGCCGTTCGACAGGGTCAGGAAAACGAAGCTGAGGTTGCTTTCGCTGCCCGGCCCGAAACTCTCGGATGATCCGTCACCCAGCAGGATCGACCCCGCGCTGTCTGGTTCTTCGATCAGGTCGATGGTGTAGGCGACCCCGCCAATGGTGACCAGATCCCCGACGTCGAACTCCCCATCGTCAAGATCGGTCGATGTCATATCGTCCACGACGCCAAGCAGATTGCCGTTTTCAAGGGAATAGGTCGTGCCCGACGCGATGCCGGTCACTTCGAGAAGATCGTGAATTGTCGCCATCGCTGCCCTCCCCCGTCGCGCGCCTGACGGGCGGGCCATCCCAGTCCGGGCCGGCCCGTTGCCGCTATGCTGCGCTTGCTTCAGCCATAGGGCGGCAATCTTTCGATGAGATTAACGGGGCCTGTGTCATGCGGCAGGTGTCATCCGGCAGGTGTCATCCGGCAGGCGTCAGCCGCCGCAATGCGCAGGCTGGCAGCGCCGCCCGGGGGGATGCCGGGCACGGAAAACCGCGCCCTGAAACGCAAAAAGCCGCGCGAAACGCGCGGCCTTGCAAAGTCAGTCAGCCCGATCTTACTTGATCTTGCCTTCTTTGTAATCGACGTGCTTGCGCGCAACGGGGTCGTACTTCTTGATGACCATCTTTTCGGTCATGGTGCGCGCGTTCTTCTTGGTGACATAGAAGTGGCCTGTGCCCGCGGACGAGTTCAGACGGATCTTGATCGTGGTTGGCTTTGCCATCTTGCTTCTCCTGCTGCCGACCGCACCGGGGGTCTGGCGTGAATTCTGAACCCCGGCTTTTACCCGGATGCGCCTCCGAGTCAACAGCAAAAGACGCAAGAATTCCAAACCGGGGGCCGCGTTTTCAAGCGGCCGGAAAATTGCAATTTTCCGGTCCGGATTTTTCCAAAAATCCGGACAGCAGACAAAAACGCGCGGAAGGCCTGTAAGCCGGATTTTGTCACGGGGGGGTAACCCCCCGTGGATGACCATTCCTCTGACCCTGCGATTGCCCGCAGGGCTACAGCTGCCAACCCGGACCTGCTGGGGCAAAAGCGGCCCCGCCCCGGCCCGAAGGCCGGTGGCGCGCGGTCCCTATTTGGCATTGCTCCCGGTGGGGCTTGCCATGCCGCCCCTGTTGCCAGCGGCGCGGTGGGCCCTTACCCCACCTTTTCACCCTTACCCAGCCGTGGTTTCGGTTTCCCGACCTGTGGCGTGGCGGTATCATTTCTGTGGCGCTTTCCGTCGGGTTGCCCCGCCCGGGTGTTACCCGGCACCGTCTCTTTTTGGAGTCCGGACTTTCCTCCCCGTGGATCCGGCAAGCGGATCACGAAGCGGCCATCCAGCCTTCCGCGCGAGCTTTGGCATAGGCGCTGAACGCGGACCACGTCAATGGGCAGAGCGGAGCGCAGAAGCTTTTCGGGCATAAAGACGTGCAGCCAGACGGGTCAGAGCGGCGGCAGCGCCAGATCGGCAGGGCAAAGCGGCCCGCGCCGCCAGGGTCCGTGACGCAGGCGGGTTGCAGCCAGAAGGGTCTCAAACGGCACATCCGCGGTAAAGCCCGCCGCCCGCGCCGCGGCACGGAACCCGGATTCGGTCGCGGTTTGTGCCGCAGCCGCCGGCGTGGCCAGCGCCAGCCCTTGCCGCGCCAGCCGCGCCCAGTCGAAATGCGGGCCGGGGTCGGATTTGCGCCCCGGCGCAATGTCGGAATGGCCCAGAACCCCGGCGGCGGGGATGTCCCAGCGGGCCATGAGCGCTTTCAGCAGGGCCTCAAGCGCCCCCATCTGCGGCTCTGAAAACGGGTGGCATCCGCGATTGTCCAGCTCGATGCCGATGGAACGTGAGTTGATGTCGGCCTGCCCGGCCCATTCCCCCGCCCCGGCATGCCAGGCGCGCATTTCCTCTGCCACCAGTTGCAGGGTCCGGCCGTGGTTCGAAATCAGGTAATGGGCGGAAACTTCGGCCTGTGGGTCGCAGAGGCGCGTCAATGCCGCCTCGGCGTTTTCCATCGCGGTATAGTGGATCACGATCAGCCGGGGCGTCAGCCCGTTGCGGCGCGGGCCGAAGTTCGGCGAGGACAGGCTGTCCACCCGGCTGCAGCCCTAGCCGGCCTTTGCGGCCCGGCGGAACGGGGTCGGGTCCCAGTCACAGGCAAAGCCGTCGCCATCGGGGTCCATGCCATTGCGGTCCTTTTCCGGCCCTCCCGCCTCAAGAAAGGCGATCTGCGCCCTGTCGGGATGCGAATACTCGCCACAGGCCCGGGCGTATTTGGCGGCCTTGTTCAGGCCGATGCGGCGATAGACCTGGGTGCCGCGCTCGTGGTCCGACTGCAGCGCATAGGCCACGATGTTCGGCCCGGATTCGGCCCGGTCCGGCAGCGCTTCGGGCTGGACGACCTGGTATTGCGCGCGGTTCGCAGCGATGCGCGCGGCGTCGTCACCGATGCTGCGCTGGCCGGAAACCGCGTCGAAGTTGTTCTCGTTCGAGATGCCTGCGCTGTTGATGACAGCGGGCGCCGGGTTGGACGGGCTGGCATTCACAGGTTCCACGCCGGAATTGGTCGCGGCATCATTGCCCAGACCGTTGCTGGCACCGGGGCGGGTTGCCGCCAGCACGCGGGAGGTTTCAGCCGCTGTCGCTTCGGCGGAACCTTCGGCAGGGGCCGACAGCGGGGCCTCGGTCACCGAGGCGGGGGCCGGCACGGCGGAGGTGCTTTCGGCGGCAAGTGCCGCGTCGCGGGCCTGCCTCTGGGCGCGGGCATTGTCGTCAAAGCCGACACCGCGACCGGAATCAGGGACCGCCGGCTGACATGCAGCCAGCATCACGCCAGCGGCGAGAACGATAAAAGATCTTGAAATCATGGGTCCTGCTTTGTCTTTCAGACTTGTTGGCAAGGCTTCTACCACCATTTGTCCGGCTTGGCCACAAACCCGGCGCTGCGCTCAAGCGCATAGGCGGAAGACAGCAAATCGGCCTCTTCCCAGGGCCGCCCGATCAGCTGCAGGCCCAGCGGCAGACCCTTGCGGTCCTGCCCCGTGGGCACCGCGATCCCCGGCAGACCGGCCAGGTTCACCGTCACCGTGAACACGTCGTTGAGGTACATCGCCACCGGATCCGCATCCGTCATCTCGCCCAGACCGAAGGCGGCAGAAGGCGTCGCAGGTGTCAGGATACAGTCGATGCCATCCGCAAACACCTGTTCGAAGTCGCGCTTGATCAGGGTGCGCACCTTGCGGGCACGGTTGTAATAGGCGTCGTAGAAACCGGCCGACAGCACATAGGTGCCGATCATCACCCGGCGCTGCACTTCCGGCCCGAACCCTTCGGCGCGGGTCTTTTCATACATCTCGGTGATGCCGTCGCCCTGGTCCAGCCCGGCGCGGTGGCCATAGCGGACCCCATCGTAACGCGCGAGGTTGCTGGAGGCCTCGGCGGGTGCAATCACGTAATAGGCGGGCAGCGCATATTTCGTATGCGGCAACGAGATATCAACGATCTCGGCACCTGCGTCCTTCATCATCGCAATGCCGTCGGACCAGAGGTTTTCGATCTCTTCGGGCATGCCATCCATGCGGTATTCGCGCGGGATGCCGATCTTCTTGCCGCGGATGTCGCCGGTCAGCGCCGCTTCGAAATCGGGCACCGGCAGATCGGCAGAGGTGGAATCCTTGGGGTCATGGCCACACATCGCCTCAAGCATGATGGCCGCGTCGCGCACCGTTTTTGTCATCGGACCGGCCTGATCGAGGCTGGAGGCAAAGGCCACGATGCCCCAGCGCGAGCAGCGCCCGTAGGTCGGCTTGATCCCCACCGTGCCGGTAAAGGCCGCAGGCTGGCGGATCGACCCGCCGGTGTCGGTGCCAGTGGCCGCAAGGCAGAGGTCCGCCGCAACAGCCGCCGCCGACCCGCCGGAAGAGCCGCCCGGCGTCAGTGCCGTATCGTCATTGCCACGCCGCCAGGGGTTGACTGCATTGCCGTAAACCGAGGTCTCGTTGGACGAGCCCATGGCGAATTCATCCATGTTGAGCTTGCCCAGCATGACAGCGCCCGCGTCAAACAGGTTCTGGCTGACCGTGCTTTCGTATTGCGGCAGGAACCCCTGCAGGATGCGCGAGCCCGCCTGTGACGGCACACCCTTGGTGCAGAACAGATCCTTGATCCCGATGGGCAGGCCACACATGGCCGGGGCACCGCCCGCTTTCAGGCGCGCATCCGCAGATTCGGCCTGCGCCATGGCAATCTCGGGCGTATGATGGACAAAGGCATTCAGCGCCCCTGCCCCTTCAATCGCCGTCAGACACGCCTCTGTCAGGGCCTTCGATGTGGTTTCACCCGCGCGCAGGGCATCGCGTGCCCCGGCCAGCCCCAGTTTGTTCAGATCAGACATTATTCCACCACCTTCGGCACGGCAAAGAACCCTTCGCGCGCATCGGGCGCGTTTTTCAGCACGTCGTCCTGCAGATCGCCATCCGTGACCACATCGGCGCGCCGTGTCAGGCGCTGCGGGGTGACCGAGGTCATCGGCTCGACCCCTTCCACATCAACTTCGCTCAATTGTTCGATAAAGCCGAGGATGCCGTTGAAGTCCTGCGCCAGCGCGGGCAGCGCTTCGGGATCGACCTTGATCCGGGCCAGTTTCGCCACGCGTGCGGCGGTGCTCTCGTCAATTGACATGAACGCTCTCCATCTCTTTGCGGCTCATGTACCCTTGCTGCCCTTCCCTCGCAAGGGCGCGGCCCGCCGATCTGCGGCATCGGGTCAAAAATACCTCCCCAAATCCATTTGGCGCGCTAGTCTTGCTGACAAAGCAGACATGAAGACAAAAGGAGAATTGCATGAACATCCTATGGCTGGGCCACGGGTCCTTTCGCATCGAGATCGAAGATCAGGTGATCCTGATCGACCCCTGGCTGACCGGCAATCCCATGATCGAAGAAGCGCAGTATGACGCCGCGCTTGCCGGGGTAACCCAGATCCTGGTGACCCACGGGCACGGCGACCATACCGGTGACCTCGAGATGGTGAGCAGGCGGACGCAGGCGCCGATGGCCGGGATTTACGAGCTGATGGGCTGGTTCGCGGAAAAAGGCATCGAAAACACCACCGGCTTCGGCAAGGGCGGAACCATCAGCTGCGGCAAGGTTGCCGTCAGCATGGTGCCTGCATCCCATTCATCCTCCGTCGCGACCGACAGCGGCCCGGTCTACATGGGGTCCGAGACGGGCTTCATCCTCAAGGGCGAAGGCCATGTCATCTATTTCTCGGGCGATACCGGCATCATGTCGGACATGGACTGGATCGGGGATTACTACAAACCCGACATCGGCATCCTGTCGGCGGGGGGCCATTTCACCATGGGCATGGCCGAAACCGCCTATGCCGCCAAACGCTACTTCGATTTCAAGACGGTCATCCCCTGCCACTACCGCACCTTCCCCCTGCTGGAGCAGGATGCAGCGGCGCTGGCCAAAGGCCTGCCCGGTGTCGATGTGATCGAGCCGCAGGTGATGCAGGCGATTACTCTGTAGTCCACTTCAGCGTGGCATCCGGCGCTTCGGCGCCGGTGCCCTGCCCATAGATGACACAGCCCTCGTCCCCCTCAAACACCAATTGGGAATAGCGCCGGTCGGATGCCTCCCGCAGGGCCTCCGTCTGGAAGGTTGCGCAGACCTTGAACGCCTGCGGCCCAAGGCGGGTAAAGCGGTAGGGCGCGCCGGTCGCCGGGTCGGTCAGTTCGGGCGCCTGCTCAAAGCCCGAGCAATAGCGCGGCGCGTTGCTGTCCTCGCTGTCCTCTTCGCGTTCCAGCAGACAGCGATGATAATCCCCCAGCGTCCGCAAGTCGGCGGCGCGTTCGCTGTCATACCGCTCCATCCGGGCATAACCCGGACCGCCGGCAACCATGAACCCCGCGATCAGCCCGCCGCCGACAATTGCCAGCAGGACAACAAGCAACAGCCGGTTCACGCCGCATCCCCTTTGCGGATGTCGGCAAGATAGAACAGAAAGATCAGCCCGGCGATGACAGCGACGACCAGCGCCTTGAGGAAGAACTGCAAGGTGAAATCACCGCTGAGAAAGGCATAGATCACCGCCACGCCATCACCCAGCAGCGCCGCCGCCGACAAGAGCAGCGTCAGATACATCAGCCAGCGCCGGATCGCGGAACGGTAAAGCGCCGGATCATCGGCCAGCTTGCCCCGCTCGCGCAGCGTCAGCCAAAGATAGACCGGTGTTGTCACGATCAGCACCGCCATTGACCAGCGAATGCGGCCGGGCCACCGGTAGCTGTCGGTATCAAGCCAGAGGTCGATCAGCGCATGGAACAATTGCACAAGATAGACCGCGCCAAAGATCATCACCCCGAAGGTCAGCGCATAAATGAAGAAATCGCGCGCCGAGACCGTCGCCTGCGGGCGCGGCACCGGCGGGGAAAACCGGGTCTCGGCCCAGGCATCCAGCGCATCCGCCACTTCCGAAGGGCTCCACCCGCTGTCGGTCAGCGCCTGCGAAATCTCCGCCCGGGTCTTGCCCGATGACAGCGCATCGCGCACGAAACGCGACAATTGCTTGTTCACGGCCATTCAGTTCCCTTCCCTTTTTTGCGCGAAAAACGCCTTGAGCAATACTTCGGCGGCGGCGGCATCAATGCCATCATAGACCTCCGGCACATGATGGCACTGCGCATGGGCAAAGACCCGCGCGCCCTGCGCGACACCGCCCGACTTGGGGTCGGATGCACCATAGTACAACCGCGCAATCCGTGCCGATGCAAGGGCCGCGGCACACATCGCGCAGGGCTCCAGCGTGACATAGAGATCATGGCCCACCAGCCGCTCCGACCCGATCTGCGCACAGGCCGCACGGATCGCCAGAACCTCGGCATGGGCGGTCGGATCATGCAATTCGCGGGTGCGGTTGCCGGCCTGCGCCACGACCTGCCCCGCCCGATCGACGATCACGGCACCCACAGGCACCTCGCCCCGCGCAGCGGCGGCGCGCGCCTCCGTCAATGCCAGATCCATGAAAGAGCGAAACGTCATGACCCACCTTGGCTGCAAAAGCCGCTCTTTCGCAAGCGACGCAAACCCGCTAAGCGGAAGCGATGAACACGTCAACGCCATCCGAACCGCCCAAGGGCGACCGCATCGCCAAGGTGCTTGCCCGCGCAGGCGTCGCCTCGCGCCGTGAAGCCGAACGCATGATCGAGGCGGGCCGGGTCAGCGTGAACGGCGCGCAGATCATGTCGCCCGCCCTGAACGTCACCGCCAGCGACCAGATCACGGTGGATGGCAAGGATGTCTCGGCCCCCGAACCGCCGCGCATGTGGCTCTATCACAAGCCCGTCGGGCTGGTCAGCACCGACCGGGACGAGAAAGACCGCCAGACCATCTATGACGCCCTGCCCGAGGACATGCCGCGGGTGATGTCGGTGGGCCGGCTCGACATCAACTCCGAAGGGCTGCTGCTGTTGACCAATGACGGCGGCATCAAGCGCAAGCTGGAGCTGCCCAGCACCGGCTGGCTGCGCAAGTACCGGGTCCGGGTGAACGGACGCCCGGAAGACAAGACGCTGGAACCGCTGCGCCGCGGGCTGACCATCGACGGCGAGCGCTTTCAACCGATGACGGTGACCATTGACCGGCAGCAGGGCGCCAATGCCTGGCTGACCGTGGGCCTGCGCGAAGGCAAGAACCGCGAAATCCGCCGCGCGATGGAGGCAGTGGGCCTGGCCGTGAACCGCCTGATCCGGGTCAGCTATGGCCCGTTTCAGCTGGGCGAACTGAAAGCCGGAGAGGTCGAGGAGATCCGCCGCAAGATCGTGCGCGATCAACTGGGGCTGGAACTGGTGGATGACAGCGGCACGGCGGCGAAAAAGCCAAGAACCCTGCAGCGCCCTCAGCGGAAAAAACCGAACCGTCCACCAAAGCGCTGACCGGTTTTTTTGAAAAATCTGCCCCCTGCTTCAACCACCCAACCGATTTTTTTGAAAAAATCGGACCAGACTTTTTGAAAAGTCTGCCTCCTTCCTGCAACCCGACGGCGAAAATTCCCCGTCACAGGCAATTCACATCCCGCCGCTAAATCCCTAAGACAGCACCGAAACCAAAGCGGGGGACGCCATGACCGATCTTTTGACCATCGAGAACCTGGGCAATCTGCTGGTGCTGTGCTTCCTGCAGGCCGTTCTTGGCTTTGACAACCTTCTCTACATCTCCATCGAAAGCCAGCGCGCGCCCGTCGCCCAACAGGCGGCCGTCCGCAAATGGGGCATCGTGATCGCCGTGGCCCTGCGCATCGTGCTGCTCTTTGCCATGATACGCCTGATCGACGCCATGGCCGAACCGTTCTTCGTGCTGAACTGGGAGGGCGTCCTGACCGGCGGGGTCAATTTTGCCACGCTGGTCTTTGTCATCGGCGGTGTCTTCATCATCTACACCGCCGTCAAGGAAATCAGCCATATGCTGGCGATCGAACATCTGGGCACGGATCTGCATGCGAAATCCGGCAAGTCGGCAGTGCAGGTCGTGATGCTGATCGTCTTCATGAACCTGATTTTCTCTTTCGATTCCGTGCTTTCGGCACTGGCGATCACCGATGTCTTCATCGTTCTGGCGACCGCAATCATCCTGTCCGGCCTGGCCATGCTGCTGCTGGCGGACCGGGTCACCGCCTTTCTGGAAACCAACCGCATGTACGAGGTCCTGGGCCTGTTCATCCTGCTGATCGTGGGCATTGTCCTGCTGGGCGAATCCGGCCAGGCCGCCGCCCATGCCATGCATGACCCCGACCTCGCCCTGCGCTTCTTCGGATATGAGGTCGTGCCGATGTCGAAAACGACCTTCTATTTCTCGGTCATGGTCCTGGTGGCGGTCGAAGTGATCCAGTCCGGCTATACCCGCAAGCTCAACGCCGAACGCCGCACCGCGGCGCGGCACTAGCAAGGTCAGGGGAAACAGCCTATGTTCGTCGCAGTGAGGTCGGTATGGGCAGATTGTTTCTTTTCGCGCTCGCTGTGGGCGTTATCATTGCCATTGTTGTCATTCTGGCATCAATCTGGAGCAATACAGTGGATCAGGGCCGCCGCGCCCTCCGGCCTTTCTTTGGCCCGACAGAGGATGGTATGATGGCGCCCAACGGTTTGCAGAAAGTCGCCTATGTCGCGCTGATCGCCCTGCTGATCGGCACCGCCTCCGGCCTGCTGGGGGGGCTCTGACCATGGCAAAACGTTTTGGCGGCAAATACAGCCCCGACGATGCGCCGGGCAATGCCGCGGCCCCGACACCACGCGCAAGGGTCACCGTCGATCCCGTGGGCGGGCGTGCCAACATCCTGTTCGTGCCTCCCGTGGTGCTGCTGGCCACCAGCTTTGGCGGCGGGGCAAGTGGCCTGACCCTCGGCGTGATCGGCGCGGGCGTGCTGGCGCTGGGGGCCTGGCTGCTGCGCGAAGGGCTGCGCGCCGAGGCCGCCTTTGCCGAGCGCAAGGTCGCGCGCCGTCCGGCCCTGCCCCGCAAGATCTTTGCCGCGGCCGCCGCCGGCCTCGGCACCGCGCTGGCCGTTGCCGCGCACCAGAACGGCCTGTCGGATATTCTGGCGCCATTGCTCTTTGGCCTGTGCGCCGCCGCGCTGCACCTGGCCGCCTTCGGCATCGACCCGCTGAAATCCAAGGGGATGGAAGGCATCGACACCTTCCAGCAGGACCGCGTGGCCCGGGTGGTGGACGAGGCCGAAAAGACGCTGGCGCAGATGACCGACGCCATCGCCCGCGCGGGTGACCGCCGGGCAGAGGCGCAGCTGACCCAGTTCCAGGACGCCGCGCGCACCTTGATCCGCACCGTCGAGGAAGACCCGCGCGACCTGACCGCCGCGCGCAAGTACCTCAGCGTCTATCTGCACGGTGCCCGGGACGCGACCGTGAAATTCGCCGATATCTACGCCCGGACCCGGGACAGCCAGGCACGCGACGATTACCTCGCGCTGCTCACCGACTTGGAACAGAACTTCGCCGCCCGGACCGAGAAATCGCTGCTCGACGACCGCAGCGACCTGACTGTCGAAATTGATGTGCTGCGTGAGCGGCTGTCGCGTGAAGGGGTCCGGCTCAAATGACCTGCGCCCTTCATCCAACTTTTCAAGGAAGCCCTGTATATGTCTGATTCTGTTCGTGAAAAAGCAACTCAATCCCGCAGCATGGTCGAAGAGGTAACCGCCCTCGTCCTGCCCGAACCCGCCGATGCCAACGCGGTAGTCTCGCTGGAAAAGGCAGACAAGCCCCTGGGCGACGAGATCAGATCCCGCATGGCGGAAATCGACATGAACGACACCCAGTCGATCGTCTCCTTCGGCTCCGCCGCACAGGCGGAGCTGCAAGAGATCAGCCAGGCGATGCTGGCCGATGTGCGCAACAAGGACGTGGGCCCCGCAGGCGACAGCCTGCGCAGCATCGTCAGCACGATCCGGGGCTTTTCGGTCTCTGAACTGGATGTGCGCCGCGACCGCAGCTGGTGGGAAAAACTGCTGGGCCGCGCCGCCCCCTTCGCCAAGTTCACCGCCCAGTTCGAAAAGGTGCAGAGCCAGATCGACCGCATCACCGACAACCTGCTGAGCCATGAGCATACCCTGCTCAAGGACATCAAATCGCTGGACATGCTTTATGAAAAGACGCTCCAGTTCTATGACGAACTGGCGCTTTACATCGCTGCGGGCGAGGCAAAGCTGGCCGAACTCGACAGCACCGTGATCCCGGCCAAGGAAGCGGAGGTGAAAGCCGCCCCCGAGGACGATCAGGTGATGGTCGCCCAGGAGCTGCGCGACATGCGCGCCGCCCGCGACGACCTTGAGCGCCGGGTCCACGACCTGAAACTGACCCGCCAGGTAACCATGCAGTCGCTGCCCTCCATCCGGCTGGTGCAGGAGAACGACAAAAGCCTGGTGACCAAGATCAACTCGACCCTCGTCAACACCGTGCCGCTGTGGGAAACCCAGCTGGCCCAGGCGGTGACCATCCAGCGCTCTGCCGAGGCCGCAGAGGCGGTCCGCGAGGCCAATGACCTGACCAATGAACTGCTGACCTCCAACGCCAAGAACCTGCGCGAATCCAACAAGGTCATCCGCGAGGAAATGGAACGCGGCGTCTTCGACATCGAAGCGGTCAAACAGGCCAACGCCGACCTGATCGGCACCATCGAGGAATCGCTGCAAATCGCCGACGAGGGCAAGGCCAGACGCGCTGCCGCAGAGGTGGAGCTCAAGGAAATGGAAGCCAAGCTGCGCGACACGCTGGCCTCTGCCAAGGCGACCAAGACCGGCCTCGGCGACAGCGCCTCCACCAGCGTACCGGGATAGAACCACGGTGCGGCGGCGAACCAAAATGCTGAAGTGGGGTCTGGCGGGCGCATTGTCCGCCAGCCTGCTGGCCTGCGACATGGTGACCCCGGTCGAACCTTCGCTGAAGCCGCAGTCGCGGCCCGCACAGGCCGCCGCCGTCCCCCCCCAGGTCGCACAGCCGACCTCCCAGAAAAGCGCGGCACTGCGCAGCTATCTCAACCAGGTGCAGGTGGCACAGCTCAGCCAGGGGTTGCTGCGCCAGGATGGCGGCGGCCTCGACACGCCCTATACCGCCTCCGTGCTGGCGCGGAACTTTGAACAGATCGCGTTTTTCAACGAATATGACGGCGCCTTTACCGGCCGTGGCGGGGCCAGCCCCCTGCGCCGCTGGGCGGGCCCCGTGCGGATGGAAGTGATCTTTGGCGACAGCGTGCCACCCTCCCAGCGCAAGACCGACACGGAAGATGTCCGCAGCTACGCCCGGCGGCTGGCGCAGGTCACCGGCCATCCGGTCTCCACCGGCGGGCGGCCCAATTTTCTGGTTGTCATCGCATCGGAAGACGACCGCGCCGCGACCCTGGCCTCGATCTCCAGGCATCTGCCCGGCATTTCAGCCAACAGCCTGCGCGCCCTGCGCGACATGCGCCGCGACACCTATTGCGCTGTCGCCGCCTATGCCGCAGGCCCCTCCGCCAATACCTATACGGCGGCGGTCGCGGTGATCCGCTCGGAAAACCCCGATCTGCTGCGGCTCAGCTGCATTCACGAGGAACTGGCCCAGGGCATGGGGCTGGCCAACGACAGCCCCGCCGCGCGCCCGTCGATCTTCAACGATGACGATGAATTTGCCCTGCTGACCCGTCATGACGAGCTGTTGTTGAAGATGCTCTACGATCCGCGCCTGCAGATCGGCATGAACGCGGCAGAGGCCCAACCCATCGTGCGCGAAATCGCCGAGGAACTGGCAGGCGGGCCGGTCTAGGGACATTCCGGTCCAGGGACACTGCCCTTCCCTTGTTGCGACCCGCGCCCAAAACACCCCGCCCGTCGCACCAAAGGTGCGCCAAAGAAAATCTGGCGCGCCAATGACAGCTAGGCATGGCTCGCTTTCTGCCGCTTGTAGTATCGCGCCGACTTCGCGCGGCTCCCGCATGCTGCCATGCTGCACCACCGGCGTGCACGTCCACGTCCGCGATCAATGAACAGCCAGGAACACCGATCACAGTTTCTCATCCGGGGCAGATCATCACTTCGCAGCAGATCCTCGGTTGCAAGGGCGATCCGTTTCAACGGAAGCGCCATGTCGGTCTCGATTACGGGCGCACTCCAGGCGTAGCTCTGAGCGTGTTTTTCGAATCGCGCATCAAGCAGCGCGTCGCGAATGACCTGCATCACCTGGCGGCGCTCGGGTTCCGGCCATATCTCCCCCGCCTGTTCCGCCATCAGACAGGCATGCAGGGCTTCACGAAACGCCACCACCGCTGCCAAGGCCGCACCGGCCCCTGCCGGATCATTCAGGCCAAGGTTCCGCAAGCGCGCCGCCTCGCCCGGGAAAAGCACCTCCGCGACAACCGCCCAGTTCAGAAACGTGCCGTAATCCGTCAGCCGCTCGACACTGCGTTCCTTGTTTCGGCCAGCCACCGTGTTGACGAAATCAAGAACCGGATGGCCTCCGACCAAATCGTCCTTTGTCCACGCGCTCTGATCCCATTCGCTCATTCCTTACCATAAAATATAAACTTGACGGTGTGAATAGCTTTGCTATCTCACCTACAAAGAAGATTAGAAGGTAAGATTGGAGAGCGCGATGGCTGGCTGGCACCTGGATGAACGTTACGAAACCTCGGCCGGTACGGTGGCAGCGGGCCGGACCGGCGACGGACCGGATCTGGTTCTTGCCCACGGCTGGCCCTGGTCCTCCTTTGCCTGGCATCGTGTGATCCCGGCGCTGGCGCAGGACTTTCGCCTGCATTGGTATGACATGCCAGGCTATGGGAAATCCGCGAAAAGCGCGGATCAGCGCACGTCACTCGACGTGCAGGGCGAGGTCTTTGTCGAAATGATGGATCATTGGGGGCTGTCCCGCCCCCGCGTGGTCGCACATGATTTCGGCGGCGCGACAACGCTGCGCGCGCATCTGCTGCAGGGATGCGACTTTGAACGCTACATGCTGATGAACGTCGTTGCGATGCGCCCCTGGGGATCAGCGTTTTTCGATCACATGGGCCAACATGCCGATGCCTTCCAGGGACTGCCCGCCCATATCCATCGCGCAATCGTGCAGGCCTATATCGAGGGCGCCCTTGTCACCGAGATTGCCGCACAAGACCTTGAGAATCTTGTCGCCCCCTGGTTGACCGAAGACGGGTCATCCAGCTTTTATCGCCAGTTCGCCCAGGCCGATGAAAAATACACCGCAGAGGTCGAACCGCATTTCGGCAAGCTCCGATGCCCGGCAAAGATCATTTGGGGTGAAGCAGACCCCTGGATTCCCCTGGCGCGCGGCAAGGCCCTGCACAGGCTGATGCCCGGGGCGGCTTTCGCCACGATGCCGGGCATTGGCCACCTGCCACAACTCGAAGCGCCGGAAGCGGTTGTCGATCAAATCAGAAAGTTCTTTTGACCAATGCCGGTCAGACGCGATGCCGGGTTATTGGATCACCAATGAACTTATGGCGACCTTTCGCGGCTGGTTCAGAATAAAGAGGATCGCCTTGACGACCTCGCGACTGCACAGGGTGTGGTCCGGGGCCAATGCGTCCCAATCCGGGTCCAGGGGCGACTTGTCGTCAAAATCTCCCGGAAAGACCGACGTCACCCGGACATTCGTATGCTCAAGTTCCTGCGCCAGACCGTGAACAAACCCTGCCTGCGCTGACTTTGCAGCCGCAAAGGGAACCGATGCCCCGTCAAGCGGCCGATTGGGCAGGCCATTGGTCGACACCACAGTGTGGATGTCTGCATGTTCTCTTGCCCTCAGCTGCGGCAACAGGTGACGCGTCAGGATAAGCGCCCCGATCGCGGCTGAGGCGATGCAGGCCTGAATGTCGATGTCAGTGACCTCCTCCATCGGCCCCGACAGCCACATGGCACCGTTGTGAATGAGGCCATCCAGATCCTTGTGCTCTGCCGCGAGTTGCGCCCCGGCCTCTGTCGCGCTGTCGCTGCTCGCCAGGTCACAACCCATCGTGACGACCTGTTGGCCTGTCTCCTCAAGGATCGCGCTGGCAACATGCTGAAGGGCCGCGCTGCTGCGCGCCAGCAGGACAAGCCGCGCCCCGGATCGGGCCATTTCAATTGCCAATGCAGCACCCAGCCCACGACTTGCGCCGGTGATGGCAAATTTCCGATTTGAGAGGTTCATGTTTGTCACCTTGTTCACGCATCTGCGGGTTCGACCGATGTCACCCTAAAAGTTCAAGCTAACTTGAGGGCAAGCATTAATTTGCCAGGTGGCTATATCCGCCTTGCCAGCGCGCCTGCGGGCGACGGTCGACCGTCTCCTGACACGACCTGTCCATTTTCCTTGCCCATGGCGATCTTTTTGCGGTGGGACGGAACACTTTCTTAACGCAACAGGCGATTGCGCATCTGCCGGTGCACGCATCCTGTACACCCTGTGCACGGGTTGTGCCCCGATTCGCCCAACAAAACAGGGCTGTTAACCATTCCGCCAGGGGGCGGGACCGCCGCGCACCTTGATAACCCCCGCCCCGCGCCATATCCTCGACCTGACATCCACTCCAAGGACTGACATCATGGGCATTCTCGACTTCCTCTCAGGGCAATTCATCGACGTCATCCACTGGACCGACGACACCCGCGACACCATGGTCTGGCGGTTCGAGCGGGAGGGCCATGAGATCAAGTATGGCGCCAAGCTGACAGTCCGTGAAGGACAGGCCGCCGTCTTTGTCCACGAGGGCCAGTTGGCTGATGTGTTCACCCCCGGTCTCTATATGCTTGAAACCAACAACATGCCGATCATGACCAGCCTTCAGCATTGGGACCACGGCTTCAAAAGCCCATTCAAATCAGAGATTTACTTTGTCGACACCACCCGTTTCAACGACCTGAAATGGGGCACCAAGAACCCGATCATCCTGCGCGACCCCGAATTCGGCCCGATCCGCCTGCGCGCCTTCGGGACCTATTCGGTGCGCGTCAGCGACCCGGCCAGGTTCCTGACCGAGATTGTCGGCACCGATGGTGAATTCACCATGGACGAGATCAGCTTCCAGATCCGCAACATCATCGTGCAGGAATTCTCCCGCACCATCGCCCAGTCCAAGATCCCCGTGCTGGACATGGCCGCCAATACCCGCGAACTGGGCAAGCTGGTCAGCACCGAAATCTCGGCCACCGTCGCCGAATACGGGCTGACCATCCCCGAACTCTACATCGAAAACATCTCCCTCCCCCCCGCCGTGGAAGAGGTGATGGACAAGCGCTCTTCCATGGGCGTGATCGGCGATCTGAACCGCTATACGCAGTTCCAGGCGGCCGAGGCATTGGGCCGCGAAGGCGGCGCAAGCGATGCGATGCAGGCGGGTCTGGGCGCGGGTCTGGGCATGCAGATCGGCCAGCAGGCTGCAGCCAGTGCAGGACCATGGGGCACCCGCCCCGCCGGCACGGCGGCACCGGCAGGCATGGCCCCGCCCCCGCCGCCACCGGTGGAACACGTCTGGCACATCGCCGAAGGCGGCGAGACCAGCGGCCCCTACTCCAAGGCGCGCCTGGGGCGCATGGTGACCGAAGGCAAGCTGACCCGCGAAACCCATGTCTGGACCCCCGGTCAGGACGGCTGGCGGCGGGCCGAGGATGTGACCGAGCTGGCGCAATTGTTCACGGTTCTGCCACCGCCCCCGCCGCCGGGGGCCTGAGCCGACGGGGTTCGGGTTCTTCCATCGGGGGCGCCGCTTTTCACCGCTGACGACAGGCGGGGAAAGGGCCGACCCTGCCGAGCCTGAGCAACCGGGAGGCACCGGTCGAAACTTTCGGCGGCTCTTGGCCGTGGCTGTACGAGAATGCTCAGAGGTCTTCATATCCATCCGGCGCTGATTGCACCGGCCTGCCTGCTTCGCCACGCAGGGCATGGGCCCGCCCGTGCCACCGTGTTTTGGCGGGCCTGAGCGATGCGACGCGCCCTGAAAGACCGCCTGCCGGCCCGGCGCAGCGCATTGAAAGCGATGCATTGGGCGATGGTGCCGATGCTGATCTGGTTCCTCCTTGTCACCCCGGACGATGTGCTGCCCTTTGGGCCAACCGCCTTTCAGGCCCATTCGGCGCTGGCGCTGGTCTTTGTCACGCTCTGCCTGTGGTGGACGGCGGATTACCTGCGGCGTGGTCTGGCCAGCCGTCCGGGGCCAAAGCTGCCGCCCTGGGGGCGGCTGATGCATCAATGGATGCACAAGGTGTTGATCTGGGGCCTATTCGGCGTGGCGGTCACCGGGTTCCTGCTGGGGCTGACCTCTGCCACCCTGCTGAAGGCGGGCGGCGTACTGCCGATCGCGCCGCCGCTGGGCCTGAAACGTGCCAATGACATCATCGGGCAGATCCACATTTACGAGTTCTACCTGCTGGCCGCGATTGCGGCGGGTCATGCGGGGTTTCACATCTGGCGGCACCTGCGCCTGCGCGACAACGCCCTGCGCATCATGGCCCCCCGGGCCCTGCACCGGTTTTTGTGAACAGCGTCTGGAAGCCCCCGCGCATCGGCGCTAACCTGCCCCAAAGTCTGCACCGGAGCCCGCATGGAAGACGACCCGATATCAGCCCCCGAGGCCGAACACCGCTTTCCCTGTGACAGCTGCGGATCCGACCTGCGCTATGATCCCGGTGCAGGACAGCTGATCTGCGATCACTGCGGCAACAAACAGCCCCTGGGCGGGGGCGGCACAAAGGTCAGGCCGATTGCCGAACTGGACCTGGAAGCCGGATTTGCCGCGGCGCTTGGTGCGGGCGAGATGCAGGAAACCCGCGTCACCAATTGCCCGAACTGTGCCGCACAGGTCGAATTCGAAGGGCCGGACCACGCCACCGAATGCCCCTTCTGCGCCACCCCCGTGGTGGTGGACACCGGCGTCACCCGCCAGATCAAGCCCCGCGGCGTGCTGCCCTTTGCGCTGGACGAGGCGACAGCCCGCGACGCCATGTCGGCCTGGCTGGGCCGGCTGTGGTTCGCCCCCGGCGGATTGCAGGAATACGCCCGCAAGGGCCGCCGGATGCAGGGCATCTATGTGCCCTACTGGACCTATGACGCCGATACGAAATCGTCCTACAAGGGTGAGCGCGGCACGGTCTATTACGAGACACACACCGTCATGCGCGATGGCAAAAGGGTGCAGGAACAGGTCGCCAAGGTGCGCTGGCAGCCTGCCTCGGGCCGGGTGAAACGGTTCTTCGACGATGTGCTTGTGCTGGCCTCCACCTCGCTTCCCAAGCGCTATACCGACGCGCTGGAACCCTGGGATCTGGCCGCGCTGGAGCCCTATGCGCCGGAATACCTGGCCGGCTTCCGGGCCGAAGCCTATGCGGTATCGCTGCAGGACGGTTTCGTGCAGGCGCGCGACCATATGGACCGGGTGATCGAGCGCGATGTGCGCTTTGACATCGGCGGCGATAGGCAGCGCATCCACGGGATCGAGACCCAGCTTGGCAACCTGACCTTCAAGCACATCCTGCTGCCGGTCTGGCTGGCGGCCTACAAATACCGGGGCAAGACCTATCGCTTCGTGGTGAACGGCCGCACCGGCCGGGTGCAGGGCGAACGGCCCTATTCGGCGATCAAGATCGCGATTGCGGTTGTTCTGGGCCTGATCGCCGCGGCAATCATCGGATATCTGGCAGCGCAGCAATGACCCAATATGACACTTTGACCGCCATCCTGCGGGCCCGCTATTCCTGCCGCGCCTTCCGCCCCGATCCGGTGCCGGATGAGACCATCGAACAGATCGTCACCGCCGCGCGGCACGTGCCGTCCTGGTGCAATGCCCAGCCCTGGCAGGTCAGCGTGACGCGCGGTGCGGCGACCGACCGCTTTCGCGACGCGCTGAGCAGGGCCGCAGCCGAAGGTACGCCACCCGCGCCTGATCTTGACTGGCCCAAGGGCTATTCCGGCGCCTATGCCGAACGCCGCCGCACCTGCGGGTTCCAACTCTATGACGCGCTGGGGATCGAGAAATCGGACCGCAAGGCGCGGATGGCACAGATGCTGCGCAACTATGCGCTGTTCGATGCGCCCCATGTGGCAATCATCCATTCCCCGGATGAACTGGGGGCCTATGGGGCGATGGACACCGGCGGCTTTGTCACCGCCTTTACCCTGGCGGCAACAGCTCTGGGTGTCGCCACCATCCCGCAGGCCGCCATTGCGGCTTATGCGCCCTTGGTAAAGGAGCTGCTGGGGATCGGTGACGACCGTCTGGTGCTCTGCGCGATTTCCTTTGGCTATGCGGATGAGGATGCGCCCGCGAACCGGTTCCGCACTGAACGGGCCACGCCCGCCGATATCATCGACTGGCAGGACTGATGCGCGCGCTGTTGCAACGGGTGAGCCAGGCCTCCGTTTCCGTGGAAGGCGCGACGGTCGGACAGATCGATGCGGGTCTGCTGATCCTGGTCTGCGCCATGCCGGAGGATACCGAAGCCAGTGCCGAAGCGCTGGCGCTGAAAATCTCCAAACTGCGGCTGTTCAAGGACGAGGCGGGCAAGATGAACCTCAGCCTGGTCCAGACCGGCGGGGCGGCACTGGTGGTCAGCCAGTTCACCCTTGCCGCAGATACCTCGCGGGGGACGCGGCCCGGATTTTCCTATGCGGCCAAACCTGATCTGGCCCGCGCGCTATATGAGCATTTCGTGGGCTGCCTTGAGGGGCTGGGTGTCACGACGCAGACCGGCGCATTCGGGGCGGATATGTCGGTGGCACTGGTGAATAACGGGCCGGTGACGATCTGGCTGGACACGCAAGCGCCTTGATCCGGCGGGGCCTGGTAATTCTGCGGATATTGACATGAGAGACCGGCCAGATGGTACGCCATCGGCAATCGGCGTGCTGCCAGCTGGCCGCCGTTCTGTGCCGGGCAGCGGGGCTGTAGCTGTAGGGCGACGTCACCTTTATGCAAAAGAAGACATGTCAAAAATGACATGTCATCATTTGTTGGATGTGCCGAAACGGCAAAGCAAAATGCCTCGCAATCCGCTGTCGCAGCGCAGGTCGCCCGCCGCACAGAAGAGGCCCAATCCTATGGCTCGCGGAAAGCCTCGCGCGACTTGTACAAAGGTTTCAGCAGATATTGCAGCACGGTCTTTTCGCCGGTGTGCAATTCCACGCTGGCCTGCATCCCCGGCCTGATCTGCAACGACGCCTGCCGTTCCGTCAGATGCGCGGTATCGACCTCGACCGTGACCTTGTAATGCGGGTTGCCATCGGGATCGCGGGAGCGTTCATCCTTGAAGGTATCGGCCGAAATCAGCTTCACCCGCCCCTTCAGCGTGCCGTAAATCGTGTAATCATAAGCGCTCAGCTTGACCGTCGCCTCCTGCCCCGGACGCACGCCAGCGATGTTCTCTGGCTTCACCCGCGCCTCGACAAACAATTCCTCATCCAGCGGGATGATCTGCAGTATCTCCTCGCCGGGGCGCACCACGCCACCGATGGTGGTCACGCTGAGGTTGTTGACGATCCCGCGCATCGGGCTGACCAGAATGGTGCGGTTCAACTGGTCCGTACTGGCCTTGAGGTTCTGGCGCAGGGTGCTGAGTTCCTTGAGCACATCGGAATATTCCTGCGCCCGGTCCAGCTCCGATTGGGTCACGATCTCATCATATTTGATGCGGGCGTCCGCATGGACCTTGCGGGCACGGGTGGCCTCGATCATCGACACGATCTTGCGCTCCAGCAGATCATCCATCAACTGCCGTTCCTTGGTGGCTTCGGCCAGAACCCGCTTTGCCCCCTCGGTCCGGGAAACAAAGTCGGATTGCCGCGCCTGCAAGAGCGCGCGTTCAGAGGCCACGATATCCGGCGTGCGGGCGGCCAATGCCCCCGGCACGGTGAAATCGAACTGGCCCGCCAGTTCCGCCTCCAGCCGCAGGCGGCGGATTTCGAAGGCCGAGATCTGGTCGCGCAGGTCATCGACCGAGGATTTGAACTGTGTCCCATGCAGGCGCGCCAGCACATCGCCCTTTTCCACCACGTCCCCCTCACCCACTGCCAGTTCGGCCAGGATGCCGCCCTCAAGGTTCTGGATGATCTGTGGGCGCGAGGAGGAAATCATCGACCCTTCCGCGCGCACGATCTCATCGACCCAGGCAAAGGCCGCCCAGATCACGAAAACCAGCACCGCCGCACCGCACAGCCAGATCACCGCAGAAGGTCCGCGCATCTCGCGGCCCAGTTGCGCCTCTAGCTGGGTCGGGTTCACAAAGGTCATGCGGCATGCCCCTTACTCTTGCTGGCAATATGGTGCAGCACCTTGTCCTTGGGGCCGTCGATGGTCATCCGCCCCGCCTGAAGCACCATGGTGCGGTTGGTCAGCGCCAGGATCGGCGCGCGGTGTGTCGCGATGATGGCCGTGCGACCCGCCATCCAGCCCTGCAACCGGGCCACCAGGGTGGCCTCAAGGGTCTGGTCCAGGGCCGCGGTCGGCTCGTCCAGCAGGCAGATCTTCGGATCCTGCAACCACAGCCGTGCCCAACCGATGGACTGGCGCTGACCGATGCTCAGCCCCGCACCATTGTCCTTGATTTCCAGGTCCAGCCCCTTGGGATGCGCCTGCACAAAGGGGCCAAGCCCCGCAAATTCCAGCGCCTTCATCAGGCGGGTGTCGTCGCGTTCCAGCATCGTCAGGTTTAGGTTGTCGCGCAGGGTGCCCGCGAACAGCCGCACATCCTGCCCCAGATAGCCGATCAGCCGCCGCAGATCGCGGGGCTCGATCTGGGTCATCTCCGTGCCGTCGATCAACACCCGCCCCGTTGCGGGCGCATAAAGCCCGCTCATCAGTTTCAGTAGAGAGGATTTGCCCGAGCCATTGGCCCCCAGCACGGCAACCTTTTGCCCCGGCAGGATCGCCAGACCTTTTATGTCGACGATCGGCGCGCCGTCGTCCTCGTAGCGGAAGGTCACATCGTGAAATTCGAAATGCCCTTTCAGCGCCTCACGCCGCAGATAGCTGCGGGTCTCATCGGCATCCTGCGGCGCCTGGGCCACCGCCTCCAGCCCGTCGAGGGCCGATTTCACATTGCCCCAGCGCGCCATCGTGCCGGCAAGCTGGGTCAGCGGCGCCAGCGTGCGCCCGGTGAGGATGCCCACGGCAATGATCGAACCCACGGTGAATTCACCGGCAAAGACCAGATAGGTCCCCATGATCACCGCCGTGACATAGGTGGCCTGCTGCACCCCCTGGCTCCAGAAGGTCAGCATCGAGGCCAGCTTGCGCTGCTCGGAGGATTTCATCGCCGAGAGCGTGTTCAGCTCGGACCACAGCCGCATCACGCGATCCTCGCCGCGTTGGGTCTTGAGCGTGTCCAGCTCGAATATCGTCTCATGCAGCAGGCGCGAGGATTTCGCCGATGCGCCCTGGGTTTCCTGGGTCAGCCGGATCATCCGCTTTTGCAGGAAGAACCCCGGCACCACCATCAGGATGCCCCCCAGCACCAGCACCCAGACAACATTGCCCGCGATGCTGGCCACGAGGAACAGAAAGACAAAGATGAACGGCAGATCCGCCAGCGTGCCCACGGTCGAGGCGGTAAAGAACTCCCGCACCGACCCGAATTCGCGCATGGCGGAGAAGACCTGGTTCGGGGCCTGCCCCCGGTTGTCCGAGCGCATGCCCAGGATGCGCCCCATCAGGATCTGCAGCACCCCCAGTTCGATCTGGCGTCCCGCCCCGTCCATCAGCCGGGCGCGGGCGATCTTGATGAAAGCCTCCATCAGCAGGGCAAGGCCCGCCCCTGCGGCCAGCACCCAGAGCGTCGCTTCGGATTGATGCGGGATCACCCGGTCATAGACCTGCAGGGAAAACAGGGCCACCGCCACCGCCAGCAGGTTCGCCACGAAGGAGCCCACCGCGACCTCCGCCATCTGGCGGCGAAAGCGTTCGAACTGGCCCCAGAACCAATGGGCGGGTTTTGAATCCGTCCTGTGGGTCTCCGCCACTTTTTTCAGCGGCGCTTCGGCGCGCACGATCATGCCCGCAAAGAAGGGCTGGAACTCGGCAACCGGCACCTGCGCGCGGTTGTCCGTGCAGGTCTGGTCAAAGACGATCAGATCGCCGCGCGACTGCCCCAGCACCAGCAGAACCTGTCCCGATGTCATATAGGCCAGCGCGGGCCAGAGCGCGGGCGTGACGCTTTCCACTTTGGCGACCTGTGCCAGCAGACCCAGAGATTTCAGCCCATGGCTGATCGCCGCGGCCTCTGCTGCCGGCCCCGCGCCTTCGCGTGTCACGCTGCCGATGCTCTCGAAGAGATCACGCGCAACGGCGTCGACCCCCAGCAATCCGGCATAGGTCGTGGCCAGCCGCGCACGGGCCGCGATACGGTCCTCGAACCGGTTGGCATTCTGGGCGCGGGCCACGACAGCAACGGGATTTGCCGGGGCAATGCGACCCTGATTTCCATTGGTGATGGTCAGGGTAAAGGCGCGCTTGTCGGTCAAATCTGATCCCCGTCCGCCAGCACGCCCAGAAGTCTGGCCATATCCAGCCGCAGCCGCACCACCTCGTATTTCAGGCTGACCTCGGCCTGCTGCTGGCGGGCAAAGGTCTCGTAGACGCCCACCACGTCCATGACCTGCCGCTGGCCCGCATCATATTGCTGTTGAAAGAGATCAAGGTTCCCCCTGGCCTGCGCCGTGAGGCGGGCAGCCTCCCCGGCCTGGCGCGATTTCGCGGCAATCTGGCTTTCCAGTTTTCGCAAGCTGCGGGCGGAATCCTCCTGCGCCTGGGCGACCCGGCGGGCGGCAGTTTCCTTGGCGGCCTCGATGGCCTTCAGCGTGGCACCGGTGCCAAAACCGATCAGGCTGTCGGTGGTCACCCGCATGCCCACATTGGTGCTGTCCCCGACGGTGCCCCCGGCAGAAAGCCCCGGCAGCTGGCCCGCGCGTTCAACCTTGGCCCTTGCGATGCTGCGGGTTTTCTCCGCCTCGGCCAGCACCACAGGCAGCGGCTGAGCCGCATCGGCGCTGACTGCAAGCTCCGGGACGCCGCGCAGCCCGGAAACCGGCTGGATCGCCATTGCGTTCAATTCTGCCAGGGATGTCCGCGCAAGTTCCGCATTGGCGGTCTGGGTGGCGCGGGTCTCGGCCAGTTTCTGGCGCAGGATGTTGAGGTCGGACATATCCGATACGCCACCGCGCACCCGCTCACCCATGACATATTCGAAATGCCCCATATCGCGCAGCGCCGCCTCTGACAGCGTCGCTTTCTCGCGCGCTTCGGCGGCGGTGACATAAAGCGTCAGCCCGGTGTGAACACGGTCGTTGGTGTCAACCGCAAGGGTCACGGCCGCGACCTCGACATCGGCAATGGCGAATTCGCGCTCGCCCTTCTTGCGGCCATTGTCGAACAGAACCTGATCCACCACCAGGTTGGCCACCACCGACCCCAGCGAGGTCAGGCTGATGTCAGGCCCGATGCGCGGCAGCCAGTTCTTGCTTGCCGCTTCGGAGCGCAGGCGCGCGGCGCGCAGCTCCGCTTCCGCCGTGCGGGAATTGGCGGCCAGGACCGCCTTTGCCACCTGGTCGAAACTGCTGCCCGGCAGCAGGGCAGAGCGTCGCGCGGCCAAGCCCTGGATGATCTGGCTTTCGGCGTTCACTTCCTCGCTGTGGGTCTTCCGGCCCGGCGCCAGCGGATCGGCGAACCTGGTGCGCGAAACGATGTTGTCCGCCACCCAGCCATTTCCCATGTCGGAAAGACAGCCCGACAGGGTGACTGCAATCGCGCAGGCCCCGAAAGCCCCTTTTACACCGTATGTCATGCCCTGCCCTCAATAGCCGGTTCGTTCCGGGGGCGCGGGTCATTTGCCGCCCGCGCCTCCCTGGTCGTTTTTCGGCTCAGATCACCACTGTCACATCGTCGTCGATGTAAAGCGTGCCCTCCTCGCCCAAGGTATAGATGTCATAGCTCTGACCGTCGCGGATGGTGGACCCGGCACGCACCGCACCGGTGACCGTCACCGTATCATCGGCACCGCCGTCGATCTGCAACTCGTTGGTGTTGGAGGACAGGTCCAGCAGCGTCGCCTCGTTGATCGTCAGATTGCCTTCCTCGGCAAAGCTCAGATCAATGGTTTCGATGTTGTAATCGCCCAGCACATCCGAATTCAGCGCAACCTCGGAGTTCACGGATTCGTCGTCCAGCACCACATAGGTGCCGGATGTATTGCCCGCAGCATCCGTGGCGGTGATCACCAGATGCGATCCGTCCGGGACCTGGGTGCCGAACTGGAAGTTGGTCTCGTTGATCTGCGGGATATCCACGGATGTGGCGTCGACCTCGGTCACCGTGCCGTTGTTGTTGACCTGGTGGACCTCGATCATGTCGTCGTTGATCTCCGTCGAAATGCCCCGGATGCCGTCGCCGTCGCGGGTGTAGGAAGCGATGACCGGCCCTTCGGGCGCATCGGTGTCGATGGCCAGGGTGTCCGACAGGGTTGCCACGTTGCCGACAGCATCGGTCGCGGTGACCACGATTGCCGCGTCGTAGGTGCCCATGCGCATCGCGCCCGGCGGAATGGTCAGAGACCAGTTGCCGGCCGCATCGACGGTTGCGCTGTGGTTCGCCCCGTCAAAGTTGACCACGACCGTTGAACCCGCCTCGACCTGACCACCCAGGTCAATGCCGGTGGCGGCCTCGGCAGCAGAGGCGACGTTGTCGGCCCCGCCCCCGGTTTCGGTCATGTTCAGCGGTACCACCTCGGTGTCGATGCGGATGCTGTCGGTCACGGTGGCGGTATTGCCCGCGGCATCCGTGGCCTGGACCGAGACATCGGCGTCATAGGTGCCCTGGGCGATCTGGCTGGCGGCATATTCGGCGATCCAGTTGCCATTGGCATCGACCACCGCGTTCACCGCCACGCCGTTCAGGGTGACCACAACAGAGGTGGAGCCGATCTCGGTCGTGCCGGTGATCTGCACACCGCCCCCGTCGGTGCGTTCCAGCCCGTTGATCACCCCGTCGCCTTCGACGATCTCGGCATTGATGCTCAGGTTGTCCACCCGGGTGTCGACGGCCACGCTGTCCACGGCCTCCAGCAGGTTGCCCGCGCTGTCGGTGGTGGTGGCGTGGATATCGGCGGCATAGACGCCGGGCGCAACTTCACCTGCGGCGAAGTTCGCGGTCCAGTTGCCTGCCGCATCGGTGGTCACGGTATGGCTGACGCCTGCCATGGTCACGGTCACCAGCGCGCCGGGGTTCGAGGTGCCGTTCAGCACGACGCCGTCGCTGGCCTCTGCCTCGTTCACCACATCGTCGCCTTCGACAGGTGCGGAAGAGATCGTGAGGATGCCTGCATCCCGGTCGATCTCCACGTCCTGCGTGATGGTCTCCACATTGCCTGCCGCATCGGTGGCGACGGCGGTCATGACTGCGGTTTGCGCACCACCCGGAATTTCGGAGGAAGCGAAGGTGACCGTCCAGGTCCCGTCCGCCGCAACCGTCGCGGCATGGGTGGCAGAGCCAAGCGTGACAAGAACGGTCGAGCCCGGCTCTGTGGTGCCGGTCATGACAAGATCCTGCAAGGCTTCTTCGATGTTGATCACGCCATCCGCGCCGCCGGTTGTCCCGGTAAAGCCAAAGTCGCGCACCAGCGTGTCGATCTCGACCTCGCCGCTGGCTGTGGAGGTATTGCCGAAGCTGTCCGTCGCCACGGCGGTCACGGTCGCGCTTACCTCGCCGGTGGGAATTTCACCCGCCGCGAAATCGCAGGTCCAGTTGCCATCCGCATCGACTGTCGCCTGATGGGTGCCGGTGCCGAAGGTGACCATGACAGTTGATCCGGGCTGCGCCGTGCCGGTCAGGGTCACACCGTCCTGGCGTTCCTCTGCGTTGACGGTGCCGTCGCCTTCGACATTGTCGGTGTCGATGGTGACATCCGTCACGGTATCGACCACCAGAACATCCGAAACACTGGTGCTGTTGCCATAGGCGTCGGTTGTGACGATCTGAACATCCGTGCTGTATTCACCGGACTGCAGCGTGCCCGCCGCCCATGTGACCGACCATGTGCCATCTGCGGAAACCGTGGTGCTTTGCGCGATGCCCGCGATTGTCACCACGACGGAGGCGCCCGCCTCCCCCGTGCCGGTCAGCGTGACGCCATCGGCAAAGCTGGTGGCGTTGAAGAAATCGTCAACCGACTGGGTGCCGCTGGTGACCGTGATGCCGGGGGCGATCGTGTCGATCTGCACCTCGCCCGTGGCCGAGGTCGCATTGCCATAGGCATCTGTCGCCACCGCCGTGATGGTCGCCATCAGCTTGCCCGTGGGCACCTCGCCCGCGACAAAGACCGCGCTCCAGGTGCCTTCGGCTGTGGCGGTCACCGTCTGGGTGCCGGTGCCGAATGTGACCACCACAGTGGCCCCTGCATCCGCAGTGCCCGTGACAGTCACGCCGTCGTCATGCTCTTCGGCGTTCACCACGCCGTCACCGCCAATGATATCGGTGTCGATGGTGACGTTGACGACAGTATCCACGACCAGCACATCGGTGATGGTATTGGTGTTGCCGAATGCGTCAGAGGTCCAGACGGTCACATCGGTGGTATATTCGCCCGCCTCCAGCGTGCCGCTTTCCCAGGTGACGGACCAGGTGCCATCCTCGGCCACGGTAGTCGCCTGCTCAATGCCCGCGATGGTCACGACGACGGCCGCGCCAGCCTCGCCCGTGCCGGTGACGGTCACACCGTCATCAAAGCCTTCGGCGTTGAAATAATCATCCACCGACTGGGTGCCCGATGTCACCTCGATCTGCGGCGGGGTTGTGTCGATCACATATTCCGGCCCGTCCAGGACCGTGCTTTCGCCCTCGGTGGTGACGGTAACCTCGGCTTCATAGGTGCCGTCGGGCGGAAAATTCTCGTCTTCGAAGACCGCTTCGAAAACGCCGTCTTCGTCGATGATCGTTTCGACCTGCTGGTCCCCCAGGGTGACGATGACGGTACTGCCCGGTTCGCCACCGCCGGTGATCACCACCTGATGCGGCGCTGAATCGTCGCCGCCAATGTCGCTGGAACTGTCCGCGTCATCCACATAGGGCGCCGCCGGACCAGTGCCGCCGCCGGTGCCGCCTGTGCCATCCGTACCTTCGCCCGCAGTGTTACCCCCGTTGGAACTGCCGCCGCCAAGACCGCCAAGCACTGCCGCGCCGCCGACAGCTGCTGCCGCAGCGCCCGCGCCACCGCCCAGCAATCCGCCACCCAGAAGCGGTGCCGCGAACATCGACACTTCATCGTCGGCTGCTGCCGCATTGGCCGCCACTTCGGTGCGGCCCAGATAGATCAGATCGTCAGAGGGGCTCCACTTGCCCCATTCTTCCGTCGGCCCGTATTGCGCGTAAAGCTCTCCGCTGCCCGCGTCGACCAGCGAGACTTCGTTCAGATACCCGTCCGCCGAGATGAACAGCCGGTTCGCCGCACCCGATGCGTTGAAGTAATTCTCGATCATGATGACCCGGCCATCGGCCAGTGTCAGCACCAGATCATTGTCCGCACGCTGCTGCCCGGCCAGATCGGTCTGTCTGAGATTTAGGGAAATTTCCTGACCTGATCCGGCCTGGATGACATGACTTTTCGCCTCTGAGGCGACAACACCACGCTGCAATCCGCCCGCGTTATCGCGGACGACGAAATCTATCGTCTTCATAGCACCACCACTCTACCTCAAAGTCCTCGTTCTATGCGGGACTTCTGTAATTGATTTTATGCGTGCCAGCCGTTCTATCGCCCGTGCACGTTTTTGATGTCCCCGGAATACTCCGAAAACCCTTTTGAAACTAGTGCCTTTTTCTCGCCTTAGTTCATTTTCAACCGCAAGGTGAGAGGCTTGTGGCACAATTCCGGTCAGGCAGAGGCGCGATTTCCAATAAGTCATAGGACATATCGCAGGCACGAAAAATGATGGCATTCTCGCAACAGTTGACAATTTCCCGGGCGCGGCAAATGTCTGACGCATGGAGATTCCTCAAAACAGTCTGCGCGACATCACCGAAGACCCCGACCTTGGCATCACACTTTCCGACGGCTGCCGCCTCTCCGCCCGGATGTGGCGACCTGCAGATGCCGATGCCGACCCGGTGCCGGTCATCCTGGAATATCTGCCCTACCGTAAACGCGATGGCACCTGCGCGCGCGATGCGCTGACGCATCCGTGGTTCGCGCAGCGCGGATATGCCTGCCTGCGCGTGGACATGCGCGGCAATGGCGACAGCCATGGCGTGATGGAGGATGAATATACCGCCCAGGAACAGGCCGACGCGGTCGAGGTCATCAACTGGGTCGCGGCACAGCCCTGGTGCAACGGCAATGTCGGCATGATGGGCATCAGCTGGGGCGGCTTCAACGGGTTGCAGGTGGCCGCACTGGGCCCCGATCCGCTGAAGGCCGTGATCACCCTGTGCTCCACCGTGGACCGCTTTGCCGACGACATTCATTACAAGGGCGGCTGCCTGCTGAACGAAAACCTCGGCTGGGGGGCGACCATGTGGTCCTATTCCTCCCGCGCGCCGGACCCGGCCCTGCGCGCGGACTGGCGCGAGATGTGGCTGGAACGGCTTGAGGCGGAACCCTTCCTGCCGTCGGTCTGGCTGCGCCACCAACGGCGTGACGCCTATTGGCGCCATGGTTCGGTGATCGAGGATTACCCCGCGATCAAGGCGAAGGTGCTGGCCATCGGCGGCTGGGGCGACGGCTACAAGAACGCCGTGCCGCAACTGGTGGAGGCCTTGCCGGGGGCCAAGGGCATCGTCGGTCCCTGGGTCCACAAATATCCGCATTTCGCGGTCCCCGAACCGCGCATCGGTTTTCTGCAAGAGGCGCTGCGCTGGTGGGATCGCTGGCTCAAGGACATCGACACCGGGGTGGAAGACGACCCCGACTACCGCGCCTATCTGATGGACGGGGTGCGCCCTGCCACCTGGTATGAACACCGCCCCGGCCGCTGGATCGCGGAACCGACGGGTGCAACATCCCATCTGACCAGCACCACCCTGCATCTGACCGACAGCGGGCTGACGGACGCCGCCGCGCCGCTGGCGGCCACCGTCTCCTCACCGCCCCACTGCGGGGCGGATGCAGGTGAATACTGCGCCATCTGGCTTGGCCCGGAACTGCCCGGCGACCAGCGCAGCGATGATGCGCTGTCCACCACCTTCGACAGCGCCCCGCTGGAGGCGGATATGGACATCGTCGGCGCGCCTCATGTCAGACTGACCCTGGCCAGCGACCAGCCGCAGGCGCAGATCGCGGTGCGGCTGAACCACATCCACCCGGATGGCGCGGCAACCCGTATCACCTATGGGGTGCTGAACCTCAGCCACCGCGACGATGCAGAGGCGGTCACCCCGATGACCCCCGGCACGCCGGTGGAGATCACACTGAACCTGGATCACATCGCCTACCGCGTGCCGGCAGGTCACCGGCTGCGGCTGTCGATATCTGATGCCTACTGGCCGCTGATCTGGCCCAGCCCCGCCCCCACCCGTCTGAGCCTGAGCACAGGCCATATCGACCTGCCCCAGCGCCCGGCAAAGGGCGGGGACGAACACCTGTTCGAGTCCCCGACCGCCGCCGACCCCTGGCAAACCGAAGAGCTGCGCCCCGAAGCCCACATCAGGCGGCGCGAGGTCGATATGACGACGGGCGACATCACCCTGTTCATCGAGGATGACTTCGGCGCGGTGCGTGACGCGGACCATGGCCTGATCAACGGATCGGTTGCGCGTGAGGCCTGGACCATCAACCCCGATGATCCCCTGTCAGCCCGCGGCCAATGCCACTGGACCGATGAACTGGTGCGCGATGACATTTCGCTGCGGACAGAGGCCACCTGCATGATGACCAGCAGCGCAACGGCATTTCATCTCAATGCCCGCATCGAAGCCTATGAAAACGACGAACTGATCTATGCAAGAGACATCGAAGACAACATCCCGCGCGATCACATGTAGCAAAGGCGTCACGAAAACCGCGCTATTAATCCTTGCGACAAGCTGAGAAATGCGCAAACTTGACTCATCAATCAATAAAACGGGCGGACAAGCGCCCGATTCCAAAGGGGAGTATCAAATTATGAACGATCAACTGAAACATATGACCGGTCAGGTGGCCAAGGGCCTGATGACGCGCCGCGAATTCATCGGCCGCGCTGCGGCCCTCGGTGTTACCGCGGCTGTTGCCAACACGATGCTCGCTGAACGTGCCCAGGCCCAGGAAACACCCAAGCGTGGCGGCATGATTCGCATCGGCTCCTCAGGTGGTGAATCGACCAACACCCAAGACCCGGCCCTGACCGCTTCGGAAGTGCCGCTGAACAACCTCTACGCCTGGGGCGAAACCCTTGTCGAAGTCAGCCCCGACGGTACGCTTGAGCCGCGCCTGTCCGAAAGTTTCGAGGCCTCTGCCGACGCCAAGACCTGGACCTTCAAGGTCCGCAAGGGCATCCCCTTCTCCAACGGCAAGGACATGACCCCCGACGACGTGCTGAAGACACTTCAGCGCCATTCGAACGAAGACAGCCAGTCCGGTGCCCTGGGCATCGTCAAGGGCATCGCCGACATGAAGGTCGATGGCGACTACGTGGTGCTGGAGCTGGAGGAAGCCAACGCCGACCTGCCTTACCTGATGTCAGACTATCACCTGATCATCCAGCCGAACGGCGGCATGGACGATCCCGGTGCCGCCATCGGGACAGGTGCCTATACGCTTGAAATCGACGAGCCGGGCGTGCGCCACGCCTTCAAGCGCCGCGATGACTATTGGGACAGCGAGAACCGTGGCTTTGCGGACGAATTCGAACAGCTTGTGCTGAACGATGCAACCGCACGCACCGCGGCGCTGCAATCGGGGCAGGTGCATCTGATCAACCGCGTCGATCCAAAGGTTGCCGCCCTTCTGGCACGGGCACCGAACCTGGAGGTGCGCAACGTCTCCGGCCCCGGCCATTACGTTTTCATCGCCCATATCGACACTCCGCCTTTTGACAACAACGACCTGCGGCTGGCGCTGAAATATGCCATCAACCGCGAGGAAATGGTGGACAAGATCCTGCGCGGCTACGGCACCGTGGGTAACGATATGCCGATCAACAAGGCCTATCCGCTGTTCGACGAAAGCATTCCGCAGCGCGAACACTCCATCGAGAAGGCCAAGGAACATTACGCGGCCTCCGGCCACGACGGCAGCCCGATCATCCTGCGGGTCTCCGACGGGGCCTTCCCCGGTGCGGTCGATGCCGCCGCGCTGTTCCAGCAGTCGGCACAGGCCGCTGGCATTCCGCTGGAAATCAAGCGCGAACCCAATGACGGCTACTGGTCCGAAGTCTGGAACGTGCAGCCCTTCTGCGCCTCCTACTGGGGCGGACGTCCGGTGCAGGACCAGATGTATTCCACCGCATATCTGTCCACCGCAGACTGGAACGACACGCGCTGGAAACGGCCCGAGTTCGACGCCATGCTGAAAGAGGCCAAGGCCGAACTGGACGAAGCCAAGCGTAAGGAACTCTATTCCAAGATGGGCCGTATGCTGCGCGATGAAGGCGGGTTGATCCTGCCGATGTTCAACGACTTCATCAACGGCGTCAGCAATGATGTCGGTGGCTGGATCGACGATCCCTATGGTGAGATGATGTCGAACCAGGCCGCAATCAAATGCTGGTTGAAGAACGCCTGATCGGGGCGTCGCGGAGATGCACCCGATCCTGAAACTCATTGCCCAGCGCCTTGCGCTGGGCATCCTGCTGCTCTTTGCGGCCTCAATCCTGATCTTCGCCGGCACTTCGATCCTGCCCGGCGATGTCGCCCAATCCATTCTGGGGCAATCGGCCACCCCCCAGGCGCTTGCCAACCTGCGCGAACAACTGGGCATGAACGAACCCGCCCTGACCCGCTATTTCTCCTGGCTTGGAGGGTTCCTGCAAGGCGATCTCGGCACCGCGCTGACCAATGGCCGCGACATCGCGGAAAGCCTTGGCGGGCGTCTCAAGAACACGCTGTTCCTCGCCTTCTGGGCTGCCGTCATCTCGGTGCCGCTGGCGATTTTCCTGGGGCTGCTTGCCGTCCGCTACAAGGACCGCTGGCCGGACAAGCTGATTTCCGGGATCACGCTGACGACCATTTCCATCCCTGAATTCATGATCGGCTATGTCCTGATCTACTGGATTTCGATCCGGCTGGGCTGGTTTTCCTCTGTCGCGATCATCAACGACAGCATGACGCTGGGCCAGAAACTGAACGCCATTGCGATCCCCGTCATGGTGCTGACCCTGGTGGTGCTGGCCCATATGATGCGCATGACCCGCGCCGCGATCCTGAACGTGATGCAATCGGCCTATATCGAAACCGCCGAGCTCAAGGGTATGCGGATGCTGACGATCATCCGCAAACATGCCTTTCCAAACGCCATCGCCCCCATCGTGAACGTGGTGATGCTGAACCTCGCCTACCTGGTGGTTGGCGTCGTGGTGGTGGAGGTCGTCTTTGCCTATCCGGGCATGGGGCAATACCTCGTGGATCACGTCAGCAAGCGCGATGTCCCGGTGGTGCAGGCCTGCGGGCTGATCTTTGCGGCTGTCTATATCGGGCTGAACCTGATTGCCGATATCGTGTCGATCCTGGCCAATCCAAGGCTGAGGCATCCAAAGTGAATTTTTCCCCGAAAGAATTCACGCCGCGCGACCAGGCGTTTTTGCAAAGCAAAAGTGCCGGGAGACACCCATTGGCGTTCTTGTGCTGCGATGCCAAGACGACTGATTGGAAGCTAACATGAAAAATATCCCCATATCCGCCATGATCGGCCTTTTCTTCACGGGCCTCTATTTCCTCATGGCCATCTTCGCCCCGCTGATCGCCCCCTATGGCATGGCCGAAACCGTCGGCGACGTCTGGGAAGCGCCATCTTCCCAGTTCCTGCTGGGCACCGACAGCATCGGGCGCGACCTGCTGACGCGCCTGATCTACGGCGGGCGCACCACAATCTTCATCGCCACGATGGCCACCATCCTCAGCTTTGTCACCGGCTCGGTCCTGGGCTTCTTCGCCGCCGTCTCGGGCGGCTGGGTCGACCAGACAATCTCGCGCTTCGTCGATCTGATCATGTCGATCCCCTCGCTGATCTTCGCGCTGGTGGTGCTCTCGGTCATGCCGACCACCACCACGATCCTGATCGTACTGATGGGCCTGCTCGATTCCACCCGCGTCTACCGGCTGGCCCGTGCCGTGGCCGTGGACATCACGGTGATGGATTATGTCGAGGCCGCCCGCCTGCGCGGCGAAAAAATCGGCTGGATCATCTTCCGCGAGACCCTGCCGAATGCCCTGTCGCCGCTGGTGGCCGAAATGGGCCTGCGCTTCATCTTTGCGGTGCTCTTCATCTCGACCCTGTCGTTCCTCGGCCTTGGCGTGCAGCCGCCGCTGGCGGACTGGGGCGGCATCGTGAAGGAAAACAAGGAAGGCATCAACTATGGCATCCAGGCGGCCCTCTACCCGGCCTATGCCATCGCCACCCTGTGCATTTCCATCAACCTGGTGGCGGACTGGATCCTGAACCGTACCACATCACTGAAAGGGGGCAGAGGATGAGCGATCCCCTCCTCAAGGTACGCGGCCTCAAAATCGGCGCGACCATCTATCCGCCCGGCGAACGTCCCCGCGACATCGAGATCGTGCATGGCGTGGATTTCGAACTGGAGGCCGGCAAGGTCTTGGGCCTGATCGGTGAATCCGGGGCCGGCAAATCCACCATCGGCCTGGCCGCGATGGCCTATGGCCGGGGCGGTGTGGAACTGACCGGTGGCGAAGTCTGGGTCAATGGCCGCGACATCCTGCAGACCGGTGTCGGCGACGTGCGCCGCCTGCGCGGCGGCGAAGTCACCTATGTCTCGCAATCCGCTGCCGCCTCGTTCAACCCGGCCAAAAAGATCATGGAGCAGGTGACAGAGGCGGCGATCCGCCAGGGCAAGTTTTCCCGCAAGGAGGCCGAAAGCCGCGCGGTGGATCTCTTCGGCAAGCTGGGCCTGCCCGACCCCGAAACCATCGGCAACCGCTATCCGCATCAGGTGTCGGGCGGTCAGCTGCAACGCTGCATGACAGCGCTTGCGCTTTGCCCCGAACCCGACCTCGTGGTGTTTGACGAACCCACCACCGCTCTGGATGTGACCACCCAGATCGACGTGCTGGCCGCCATCAAGGAAGCGATCCGCGACACCGGTGTTGCCGCGCTCTATATCACCCATGACCTTGCCGTCGTGGCGCAGGTCAGCGACCACATCATGGTGCTGCAACAGGGCGCAATGGTCGAATATGGCACCACGGACCAGATCATCAACAACCCGCAGGAAGAATACACCCAGGCGCTGGTCTCTGTCCGGTCGATCCAGCACGAGGAAAAGCAGCCCACCGACAATCCGCTGCTGCGGGTGGAGAACATCACCGCGCGCTACAGGGGCACCGATTTCGACGTGCTCAAGAACGTGAACGTGGAGCTGCACCCCGGCCAGACCCTTGCCATCGTCGGCGAAAGCGGCTCGGGCAAATCGACGCTCGCACGGGTGATCACCGGCCTGCTGCCGCCCAATGAGGGGCAGATCGTGTTTGACGGGCGCAACCTGTCGCCCGCGCTGGCGCAACGCAGCTACGAGGACCTGCGCGAGCTGCAGATGATCTACCAGATGGCCGACACCGCGATGAACCCCCGCCAGACCGTGGGCACGATCATCGGACGGCCGCTGGAGTTCTATTTCGGCCTCAAGGGCAAAGCCAGGCAGGAGCGCATCCAGGAACTGCTGGACGAGATCGAACTGGGCGACGGCTTCCAGGACCGCTATCCGGCAGAGCTTTCGGGCGGGCAGAAACAGCGCGTCTGCATTGCCCGCGCGCTGGCGGCCAAGCCCAAGCTGATCATCTGCGACGAGGTGACATCAGCGCTCGACCCGCTGGTGGCCGACGGCATCCTGAAACTGCTGCTCAAACTGCAAAAGATCGAAGACGTTTCCTATCTCTTCATCACCCACGACCTGGCAACGGTAAAGGCCATCGCCGACAGTATCGCGGTGATGTACCAGGGCGCTGTCGTGCGCTACGGGCCGAAATCGCAGGTACTGGCCCCGCCTTTCGATGCCTATACCGAACTCCTGCTCAGCTCGGTGCCCGAGATGAAACTGGGCTGGCTGGAGCAGGTCATTGAAACCCGCCGCATGGAAAGCGCCGGAAACTAGGTCGCGTTTTTCCCCGAAAAAACGCGACCCGTGCGACCAAGCGTCTGACGAAATACCTGAGACATCAAGCATCACGTAGCGCGTTGAAATCTCCGATTTCAGGCAGCGTTACGTGATTCAGGTTTTTCGCATGACGCGTTAACGCGTTTCCAGTTTTCGTTGAAACGAAGCATCGCCAATGTCCCGAGAGCGCCGAAGGCGTGGCAGGGTATTGGCGATACAACATGAACTGGAAACGCTATAAGCGTCTTTTCAAAGAAAAGGCGCGGGGAGGCACCCGGCAGGCCCGGGCCGCCTTTCCCCTTTGCCCTGCCCCTACCTGTCGAATGCCATCCGAAAGCGACACAAACCTATGGATTTTCTGAAACCTGTCGGAAGGCCGCGCCAAGCAATCTCGCTTCGAATGCCAAGCAATCCCGCCCCAAACCGGACCTTCGGTGCAGGACACGCGAGGGTTCGTTATGCGGACTTCGCTGCCGTCAATCAGTGGCACCCAGGCCCGGAACAAGCCGCAGGCGCCGGGCCCCTGCCCCGGCGCCTGACGTAGCACAGCGATCCGGGTCAGCAATGTGACACAAAAGTCGGTTTTACTTGGCAACTGACATTACCCCGCGCAGCGCGCGGCATAGGTCTCGATCAAGCGCCGCGCCCCCCGATCCTGCGCATCCTCGGCCGGGGTGCCGTCCAGCGTCCAGACCTCCAGCGCCTCGACCAGCGGGCCGATCCCTTCACAGGGCTGTTCATAGTAGAGTTCCATTTGCACCCGGTACTGCAGGATCGTGCGCCGCTGGGCCAGCGCGCGGGAGGAGACGGCGACCTCATCCGTCATCGCATAGGCCGCGCCCAGCTGTTTCCACGCTGCCGCGAGGTCAAAGGCATCGCCCTCCGCCCCCAGGATACGGCCCTTGAACAGCGCAAGTTCAACCCGGTCGGATGCGCTGCGCGCGCTGCTTTCCAGCGTTTCCGCGATTTGCCATGCATCCTTTGTCCGGCCCTGAAGCAACAGTTGATCGGCAAGGATCTGCGCCTCTGAGGGTTGAAAGAAATCCGGCTGCTGCTGCCAATACGCGAAAGTCTGACTGCCCAGCCTCTGCCGCAACCCTGCATTCGCCGCCTCGAAACTGCCGGCCCCCGAAATTCCATCTGCCTCATTCAGCGCATAGGCCTTTTCGTTCAGCTTCTGCATTTCACGCAGATTGCTTTCGATTGCACTGATCGTGGCGCGGTCCTGCCCCTTAAAGCGCAGGTAAACATCGTCGTAGAACGTGTAGCAGGCCAGCACAAAGGCCAGCGGAAGGCCTGAGAGTTTGACCCAATCCTGCCAGCTGTTGTCACTGTACCACCGCTTGTCACGGCGGGCCTCATCTGCGGAACGCTCGAACGCGCTGAGCCGGGCGCGCAGCCGGTCGTTTTCTGCGCGCAGGTCATGATCCGGCACTGGCGCTTACCAATGTTCTGATTTTGCGTGCCCGCAACGGGCACAGTCAAATCCACCGGGAGGATCGACATAGCTGGGGCATCCGCAGCCCGATGCGGTGCATTTGCCGGTGCCCATTGTCGGTGCATCCTCGCCGGTGCCGCCTGTCCGTTTCAGCGGCAGTGTTTCGGCATCTGTCTCCAAGGTCCAATGTTTCATGAAAAACCCCCTGATTCCAATCCCGCGATGCTATCACAGGTTGGATTTTCGCCAAAGCGGGCAAGCGAGGCATGCCGGGGTCAGCGAAGCACCCTAATGCCGGGCGCCGCGATCACGCGGCTGTTTGACCACGGGTTACCCGTTGCACCGCGCCCGCGCCTGCGATCATATGACCGCAACCAGGGAGGACCGATATGGACAAGAAACTGCTGCTGATCATCCTTGACGGGGTGCCATACCGCAACTGGCGCCGCCTGTTCGGCAACCTCGAAGGCTGGGTGCAATCCGGCGATGCCCGCGTCTGGAAAATCCGCGCGGTGCTGCCCTCGATCTCGGCCTCCTGCTATGCCTCGATCCACACCGGCGTGGCGCCGGCCGAGCATGGTTGCACCGGGAACGGCAATGTCTTCCGGCTGGGGCATCAAGACGTGTTCAGCCAGGTCCGCGCAGGCGGCGGCGTGACGGGCGCTGTGGCGCATTCCTTCTGGTCGGAGTTTTTCAACCGCCACCCCTTCGACTATGTGCGTGACATCGAATACGACGAGCCCGACAGCGACACGATCAACCACGGGCGGTTCCACACGATGACCGGCTATGGGCAGATCAACCAGATGACCCCCTCCGATGTGGATCTCTTTGCCACGCTCACCAATCTGTGCCTGCGGTTCGGGCTGAACTACGGCATGCTGCACACCTGTACCCTGGACAGCATGGGTCACCGGTTTTTCCACGATTGCCAGGAGATGGACCACGCCTGCGCCGTGATGGACGAGATGCTGGCCCCCTTCATCTCCAAATGGATGGCGGCAGGATACGAGATCATCGTGACGGCAGATCACGGTCAGGACGAGCGCGGGCACCACGGCGGTCGGGGCGAGCTGCAACAGGACGCAGCGCTTTATTACTTCGGCCCCGCCGAAGGCCCCCGTGCGGATACCGTGATCGACCAGCTGCAACTGGCCCCCACGATCCTGCACCGCCTCGGCGCGCCAGTCGCGGATACGATGAAGGCGGCCTCCTTTCTGAAGTGACATGCAGGATCCCGGCATTTCAAAGAAAGTGCTATCACAGGCCCTACGCCACGCGCCTTGCCACCCCCGGAGTTTTCAAAAACTCCGGCCCGTTCTTTTCAAAAAGAACGGAATCCGAAAAGCTCACACCTGCGCGTCTGCATAGGGCCAGTCGCCCCGTCCCAAAGCCGCGATCCCCTCCACCACCTTGTCAAAGAATACCGCCGCACGGGAGGACATGGCCCGGGCGCGCAGGCAGCCATGCACCATGCCGGGTTCATTGAACCAGACCGCCTGCCCGCCGGCGCCACGTATCGCGTCGCGATATGCCCCGCCGTCGCTGGCAAGCGGATCACATTCCGCCGTGATCAGCACGCTCGGCGGCAGGCCGGTGAAATCCGTGTCATTCAGCGGGGCAAATCGGGGATCATCTGTCGGCGGCTCCCCTTCCCCGACACGGACCTTGAGGTAGAACGCCAGATCCGCGGCCGTAAGCTGCGGCGCATTTGCATGCTCCAGGTAAGACCCCTGCCCCCGGTCACCGCCCAAACCGGGATAGATCAGCAGCTGCCCCCTTATCCGGCCCGGCAGGCCGTGACGGGCCTGATGCGTCACCGCAGCGGCAAGGTTGCCGCCCGCGCTGTCGCCCGCCATGACCAAAGGACCCGGGTGAACCTTCGCGATGGCTTCGAAAGCGGCATAGGCATCGTTGAAACAGCCCGGAAAGACCACCTCGGGCGCCAGCCTATAATCGACCGAGATCACCCGGTATCCCGTGCGGTCACAGATCGCGCCGCAGATGTCGTCGTGGCTGTCCAGCCCGCCCACGACAAAACCGCCACCGTGGTAATAGACCACCGTGACATCCGTCGCCGCCTTCTCGTAGATCCGGCAGGGCACCGCGCCATAGGGGATGTCCCGCACGACGATCCCTGCGGGCCGTCCCTGATCAAAGAGGCGGCACATCCGGTCATAGACCTGCCGCTGCTCCTTGATCGTCATCTCGACGGCGTCCGGAGGATAGGCGGCATCAAGCCGCGCGATATAGGCCCAGGTCTCGGCGTCGATCAGCTGGTCATAGTCCGGGGCGTTCACGCCTCCTCCCATGGCCGGGTATAGCTGTCGAGCACGGCACCGACGTCCTGCTGCGCGGCACCGTTCATGGAAATCCTGGCGACCAGGCCGCGTTTCTTGTCGTCGACCACATGATCCACCCGCGCGGCACTGCCCGCCTCTGTCAGCGCGGCATCATAGACACGGGTGATCGCATCCTTGCGCAGATCGGGTTTGAAAATCTTGCCCACCGCCGTTTTCGGCAGTTCCTTCATGATGGTGACATGTTTGGGCTGGGCCGCACGTTCGTGGACCTTCTCGCTGCAATAGACCAGCAATTCCTCTTCCGTGACCTCTGCCCCTTCGACCAGTTCCACATAGGCGCAGGGGATTTCACCCGCATGGGCATCCGGCTGTCCGATGGCCCCTGCAAAGGCGACGGCATCATGTCCCAGAAGCGCCTCTTCGATCTCGGCCGGGTCGATGTTGTGCCCGCCGCGAATGATCAGGTCCTTGGACCGGCCGGTGATCCAAAGGTAGCCGTCCGCATCCATCCGGCCCAGATCACCGGTGCGCAGGAACTTGTCCTTGTAGTACAGATCCTTGTTCTTGTCCGCTTCGGTATAGGTATTGCCGACATAGACACCGGGGTTCGACACGCAGATTTCCCCCACTTCGTCGATGCCCAGTTCCTTGCCGTTGCTGACGATCTTGATCTCGGTATAGGGGAAGGGAATCCCGATCGAGCCCACCTTCTTCAGCCCGTCCACCGGGTTGCCCGAGATCAGGCAGGTTGCCTCGGTCATGCCATAGCCTTCGACAATCGTCATGCCGGTTGTCTTCTCGAACCGGCGGAACAATTCCAGCGGCAGCGGGGCAGAGCCGGAGAATGCCGTCTTCACGCTGGAGATATCCGCATTGACCGGGCGCTGCATGGTGGCGGCAAGAGCCGTCGGAACAGAGACCACAAAGGTGACCTTCCAGCGTTCCACCAGCTTCCACAGGTTGTCGAACACGCCTTCGCCGCGATAGCCCTGCGGTGTCGGGAAAACGATATGCGCGCCCGACGACAGCGCCCCCAGCAGCATCACCTGGCAGGCCATGACATGGAACAGCGGCAGCGGGCAGAGCATCACGTCTTCTGCGGTCAGCAGCAGTTCGGAGCCGATCCAGCCATTGTAGATGGTGCCGGAATAGAGGTGCTGTGCGACCTTGGGCATGCCGGTGGTGCCGCCGGTGTGGAAATAGAAGGCCACGCGGTCTTCCTGCACGTCCTCAAAGGTCAGCTCCTTGGGTTGCTTGCTGATCTCGGCGTTGAAATTCAGATACTTCGCCTGATTTCCCACCAGCCCCTTGGGCCGGATCAGCGGCACGATCCAGGATTTCGGCGGCGTCAGGTAGCGCACGAGGTCCACCTCAAGCACCGTATGAACGCCGGGGGCAAGCTTGACGGCTTCGGCTGTCTTTTCGGCCACGTCGGTCTTGGGGAAAGGCCGCAGGGTGACCACCACCGATGCCCCGGTCTCGCGCAGGATCGAGCCGATCTGTTCGGCGTCCAGCAGCGGGTTGATGGGGTTGGCGATGCCGGCCACGCCGCCGCCCAGCAGGGTCAGAACGGTTTCATTGCAATTGGGCAGGACATAGGCCACGACATCCTTCGGGCCGATGCCCAGCGACCGGAACAGGTTCGCGGTCTGGCTGACCTTGTCCTTTAGCTGGGTCCAGGTAAAGGTCTCGGCCTTGTCCTTGGGGCCGGAAAAGATCTGGTAACTGATGGCCTTGTGGTTCGGAAACTTTGCCGTTGTCCGGCTGATCAGACCATAAAGCGTTCTTGGCAAATCCCGCTCTGCCCAGGGCATTTCGCCTTCGATCTTCTTGCGGTCTTCGATACCACTGTATCCCATGAACAATCCTCCCCAAATGCCGGTTTCCGGCTGAATTTTTCCTGGGTCAAAGGATGCGATGAAACCGGATAATTCGCAAGGTAATGTCCACCCACACCACGGCCAAATGACGCAGCGGCATGATTCCGCGCCGGAATTTCGCGCGCCTATTCGGCAGCGATGCCATCGGTGAATTGCAGCCGTGCCAGCCGGGCATAGAGGCCTCCCTTGGCCACCAGGGCATCATGGGTGCCAGTCGCCACCACGCGCCCCGCTTCCAGAACGACAATGCGGTCCGCCTTTTTCACGGTCGCCAGACGGTGCGCCACGATCAATGTGGTGCGGTCCCGGCTCAGGTGGTCCACCGCCTGTTGTACCGCACGCTCGCTTTCGGCATCCAATGCGCTGGTCGCCTCATCCAGCAGCAGCACCGGCGCGTCGCGCAGGATCGCGCGGGCGATGGCAATACGCTGCTTCTGCCCGCCGGACAGCATGACGCCACGCTCGCCCAGATAGCTGTCATAGCCATCGGGCAGCGCCGCGATGAAATCATGCGCGGCAGCGGCCCTTGCCGCGGCCTCGACTTCCGCATCGCTGGCTTCGGGTCTGCCAAAGCGAATGTTTTCCGAGGCCGAGGCGGCAAAGATCACCGGGTCCTGCGGCACCAGCGCGATGGCCTGGCGGAAGGCATCCCGCGCCACCTCGCGCAGGTCCACCCCATCCAGCGTGATGCGGCCGGACGAAGGATCATAGAACCGCAGGATCAACTGGATGATCGTGGTCTTTCCCGCCCCGGAGGGGCCGACGAAAGCCACCGTTTCGCCCGGCTGAATGTCCAGCGTCACCCCATCCAGCGCCGCAGTTCCAGGTCGCGCGGGATAGGAGAAATGCACATCCTCGAACAGGATCCGCCCGCGGACCGGGTCCGGCAAAACACCCGCTTCCACCGGGTCCTGCACACTGTCCTCGGCATGCAGCAATTCGACAAGCCGCTCCGTCGCGCCGGCCGCGCGCTGCAGCTCGCCCCAGATTTCCGACAGCGCCGCAACGCCGCCCGCAACCATCACTGCATAGATCACGAATTGCACCAGCGCGCCGGGGGTCATATTGCCCTCGCGCACATCATTGGCACCGATCCACAGCACCCCGACCACGCCGGTGAAGACAAGGAAAATCACGATCACCGTCATCGCGGCGCGGGTCTTGATCCGGCGGCGGGCAGCATCAAAAGACCCCTCTGTCATGCGGGCAAAGGCATCGCGCGTCACGGTTTCATGGGTAAAGGCCTGCACCGTCTGCACCGCGCCCAGGCTTTCCGACGCGTTGCCGGAAGAGGCGGCGATCCAGTCCTGGTTCTCCCGGCTGATCACACGCAACCGGCGGCCCAGCACCAGGATCGGGATGACCACCGCAGGCACGATCAACAGCACCAGCCCGGTCAGCTTGGCCGAGGTCAGCAGCATCAGCGCAAGCCCTCCCGTGAAGATCAGGATGTTGCGCAGGGCGATGGAAACGGAGGAGCCGATGACGCTGAGGATCAGGGTGGTATCGGTTGTGATCCGGCTCAACACCTCGCCGGTCATGATCCGTTCATAAAACGCAGGGCTCATGGAAATGACCCTGTCAAAGACCGCGCGCCGGATATCGGCAACCACACGTTCGCCCAGCCGCGTCACCAGCGCATAGCGCAGCCCGGTGCCGACAGCCAAGAGCGCCGCAATCCCCAGGGCGGCCAGAAAGTAACGGTCAAGCAGTTCCGTTTCGGCAGATCGGAAGTTGTCCACCACCCGCCTCACCGCCAGCGGCAGCGTCAGCGACACCATCGCCGTCAGCATCAACGCCAGCACCGCCAGCGCCATCAGCCCGCGATAGGGCAGCATGAAGGGCAAAAGCGCCCGAAGTGCGCCGATCCGCCGCGACTTTTCACGTTCTTCGGTCTGGGTTGGTGCGGGAACGGGTGCGCGTGCCATGGTTCGTCCTTTTTTACAGCGTCCGGCCTTTGACCTGAGGTAGCCCTCATCGCCAATGTCCCGAGAGCGCGTAGCGCGGCAGGGTATTGGCGTTTCAAGTTAAAGGCCGGACGCTTTATTCGTGACGTGTCATGGCGCGGCAGCACGCAGGGGTCAAGCGCCACCGATGTCGCAGTTGAACTTTGCAAGGGCTGGAGCGGGCGGCGGGAATCGAACCCGCATCATCAGCTTGGAAGGCTGAGGTCTTACCATTACACAACGCCCGCGCAGGGATTGAGTTAAGTCATCCGATCCGGAGCGTCAAGAAGGGCAATGCCGGCTTTCGACCCGCAGGCAGAGATATCCGCCCCGCGCGGCGCACCCAGTCCCGGTCAGCTTTCCGGGCCCTCGCTGAGGATACACAGCACATTTGCCTTTGGCGTGATGCCCAGCGCGCGCTTGCCTTCCTCCCCAAGGGCCAGCAGGGCGGCAATGCCCGCAGCCCCCGAAGGGGTCGAGGCCAGACCGGCGACCATCGCGGTCCCCGCGCCTACCTGCGCCTCCTGCTCGGTGATCAGCGCATAGGCATCCGCATCGCGCGCCAGCCCCTTCAGGGCGATCAGCGAGGGGCTCTTGCAATCCAGCCTGCCCATGTTGCTGGCGGGCCCCGGGCTGGTGACCGCCCTGCCCGCCGCAACCGAGCCATAAAGCGCCGGGGCCACTGCCGGTTCAACCACGACGATCCGCGGGCCATCCCCCCAATGCGCCCGGGCACAGGCGGCACAGGCCCCCGCCAGCCCGCCGACCCCGGCCTGCAGAAAGATATGGCTGGGCGCCCGGGGCATCTGGCGCACCGCTTCCGCCATCAGCGCGAGGTAGCCTTCCATCACCGCCAGCGGATCTTCGGTATATCCCGCCCAGGCCGTATCCGACAAAAGATGCCAGCCTTTCGCCGCCGCCTCCTGCTCCGCTGCGGCCATGGCCTCCTCATAGGTCGCCCCCTCGCGGCGCACCTCGGCCCCTTGCGCTTTCAGCCGCCCGGCAAAGGCTTCCGCCACCGTTTCGGCAATATAGATGACCGATGCCGCACCGAATGCCGCTGCACCCGCCGCCACCGACAATCCGTGATTGCCCGCACTTGCCGTGACATAGGTCCGGCCCCGTGCAGCCTTACCGTGGCGGGCGATGACATGGGCGGCCCCCAGCGCCTTGAAGCTGCCAAGTCCCATGCGCCCGCGTTCATCCTTGACCCAGACCTGCGCCACCCCTGCCTCCACCGCGATGGCTTCGGCCTCCACCAGCGGGGTTTCGGCGGCAACCGGGCAACGCGCCAGCAGCGCCTCTACCCCGGCCGCATCAGCGACGGGGAATGGGATGTCATCCAGACCTGAAACAGCGACCGGGCGTGCAACGTTCAAAATATCCATAAAGCGTCCGACCTTATATCTGAATCATCCCGTGACACGAATGTCCCGAGAGCGCCGCAGGCGCGGCAGGGTATTCGTGTCTCAAGTTCAAGGTCGGGCGCCTGGGTTACCGGACACGGCGACGCAGGCCACGTCAAGTGCTGCCCTGCAACTGCATATGTCAATCGCAGGGCGCACCGGCGGCCCCCCAGATCTCCACATCGGCGGCAATATCTTCGGGCGTGCCGTCAGGGGCAGAGCGGCCTGCGCCGGGGGCATAGCCCCAGGCCACGAAAGGCGAGCTTCGCAGGTGTTCGGCAAGCTCGGCAATATCGTTGCCGTCATTGGTTTCCGGATCGCGCATCTGTGCGCAGATCTCGGCGCTGGACCTGCCCAGCCAGGCCAGTTCGACCGGGGGCAGACGCCAGGCATCACTGATATGGGGCGGTGCATGGGGCACGGTGTTGGCCCTGCCCGTGGTCACATGACAGGTCCGGCAGGGCGTGCTCAGCGCGCCGATCCGGGTCTCATCCGCCAGAACCCCCATGCCGTGAACGGTATCTGCCCCATAGCCCAAACCGTTCCACATCGGTTGACCGCTTTCGCCCACATGGCAGTTAGTGCAGCGCGGATGCGAGACCTTTTCGAAAATCCGGTCCCAGGCGGCAAGGCCCGCTTCACGGCTCTCCGTGGTTTCCTGCGCGGCCAGCGGGGCTGCCAGCAACAGCGCTGCAATCACGAGGCGCATCAGACAAAATCCACGTGTTTGGCAAAGGGCAATTCGCGGATCCGCTTGCCGGTCGCGGCAAAGATCGCATTGCCCAGCGCGGGTGCGGCGGGTGGCACGCCCGGTTCACCGATGCCGCGGATCCTGTCGCCGTTTTCAAGACCGCGCACCATGATCTGCGGCGTCTGGTGCAGGCGCATCCCCTCGAACACATGGAAATTGTCCTGCTGGGCCACGCCCCCAGAATAGGTCAGCTCGCAGTTCATCGCATGGCCCAGCCCCCAGATCACCCCGCCCGAAAGCTGCGCCTCGAAGTTCACCGGGTCCAGCACCCGGCCCACATCGGCGGCGACAAAAACCTTGTCGATGCGGATGCCGCGATCCGTATCCGTAACTTCCACCACCTCGGCCACCGGCACCCCGAAAGACAGGGTAAAGGCGATCCCGCGCCCGCGCCCCGGGCCAAGGTCGCTGCCCCAGCCCGACATCTCGGCCACCGCTTCAAGCACCTTGCGCGAAGTGTCGTGCCAGCACAGGCGCAGCCGTTCCTCCAGCGGGTCGGCCCCGGCAGCGTGGCACAGCTCATCCAGAAAGCTCTCATGCAGGAAGCCGTTGCCGGATGCACCGACGGACCGCCAGGAGCTGACCGGCACCATCGGCGGCACCCGGTAGCCGGTGACCCGGTAATCCGGGATCGCATAGGGCTGGTCCCAGGCCCCGGCCACGATGGCCACATCCGGCCCGATGGCGGGCTGGCCCAGACGGCCCAGCGAGGACGCGGTCACGGAAGGCGCCGCGATGCCCAGATCATAGGCTGCCACCTGACCGCCCGACACCGCCCCCCGCGCGCGGCTGATCGCCAGCGGACGGGGAAAATCATGGGTCATGTCCTCTTCCCGGCTCCAGACCATCTTGATCGGAGTGTCGGGTATCTCCAGCGCGATTTCGACAGCCTGCCGAATGTAATCATCTTCCAGCCGCCGCCCGAAGCTGCCGCCGGACATCAGCACATGGACATGGACGTTTTCAGCCTCAAGCCCGGCCACGGCGGCGGCACCCTCCTGCACGAAACGCGGGATCTGGGTGCCGGTCCAGATGTCGAGCCGCCCCTCCGCCAGTTTGACGACCACGGACATCGGCTCCAGCGGGGCATGGGCCAGATAGGGGATGCGATACTCGGCTTCCAGCACATCCGCACCCTTGAGCGCCGCGTCCACATCGCCCTCGTCTTTGAACCGGCTGTCCTGCCGATCCTCGACGAAAGAGGCGGCAACATCGGCAAATTGCGCGGCTGTATCGCCAATATAGGGCGCTTCGCCCCAGTCCGCCTTGACCGCATCCGCGGCCCGAAAGGCGCGCCATGTGTTGTCTGCGACCACGGCAAAGCCCCCGGTGATCGGCATGATGGCCTGAACTCCGCGCATCACCTCTGCCTCGGTCGCATCATAGCCCAGAATGCCGCCGCCAAGCGCCGGGTTGGTGCGGGTGGTGGCATGCACCATGCCCTCCATCACCATGTCGATGCCATAGATCTGCGTGCCGGTGGATTTGGCGATGATGTCGGTGCGCAGATGATCCCGCCCCAGCATCCGCCATTCCGAGGGGTCGCGCAGCGTGACATCCTGTACCGGGTCAATCTCTGCCGCCGTGGCGGCCAGGTCAGCATAGGCCAGCCGCATCCCGTCAGGCAGCACCACCGCGCCGCTTTCGGTGCGCAGCTGATCGCGTTCGAGACCGGTTTGCTGCGCCGCCGCCGCCAGCAGCGTCGCGCGCGCGACAGCGCCGGCATGGCGCAGACGGTCGTACATATCCGGCACCGTCGACGATCCGCCGGTGAGCTGCAGCCCCAGAAACTTGCCAAGCACATCCGCCGCCCCGCGCCCGGTGCGCGCCATCATGCTGTCGGAAGTCGCGGCAATCGGCATGCCTTCCGCGGCCACAACCCCGTTGTAATAGGCAGCCGAGGGCATGCCCGGATCAATCCGCACATCCGCCAGCTCCACATCCAGCTCTTCCGCCAGCAGATGCGCCTGGATCGAATAGGCGCCCTGCCCCACATCGGCACGCGGGGTGATCAGCGTCACGCCCTGGGCATCCACCTTGACGTAGGGGTTGAAGGCCACCTCGCCCGGTTTCAGCTCTGCCAGCAGCGGGTTCTTCACGTCCCGCTTGTACATGTAGGTGCCAAAGGCGACCCCGCCCAGCACCGCGACCGACCCCACCAGAAAGCTGCGGCGCGCGATGGTTTTCACCCGTCCCATGCTCAGACCCCCTGCAACTTGGCGGCGGCGGTCTTCACAGCAGCGCGGATGCGCGGATAGGTCCCGCAGCGACAGAGGTTCCCGCTCATCGCGGCGTCGATCTGTTCGTCGGTCGGCTCCGGGTTGAGATCAAGAAAGGACGCCGCCTGCATGATCTGCCCCGACTGGCAGTAACCGCATTGGGCCACCTGATGGTCCACCCAGGCCTGCTGCACCGCATGCAGCGCCTGCGGGGTTCCAAGCCCCTCGATCGTGGTCACTTCGCCATCCACATCCGCTGCCGCCAGCTGACAGGACCGCACGGCGACCCCGTCCACATGCACGGTGCAGGCCCCGCATTGCGCGATCCCGCAGCCATACTTCGGGCCGGTGATGCCCAACTCGTCACGCAATACCCACAAAAGCGGCATGTCGTCTTCGACCTCCACCTCGTGATCGGTTCCGTTGACGCGCAGTCGCATGGTCAGCCTCCAACTGGTCTTGTGGGGGAAGCTTAGCGCCAAAAACCGGCAGGTAAAGCAGGAGAAGACCGCCGGGCCATTGACCCGGTGGCAGCTTCAGCCCGTCAGAAAATCACCTTCAGCGCGTGGCTTCCAAAGCCTCAAGCCGCAATTGAAGGGAAGTGATCAACTGAGCCTGCGCATCACTTTGCGCCGCCTTTTCATGAAGCGCTGCAATCATCGCATCTTGCTCCAGCGTATAGAGTGTCAATTCCTCGACCTTTTTCAGCAAAGTCATCTGCATTTCGGTCATGTCCACGCCATTTGCCCTGATCTCGGCTTGCGACGGCACCTCGGGCAGGTGGGAGTTCTCATCAATGAACGCCTGCACCTCGGCCAGCGGGCGCAGGGGATAATCGGCGTCGAAGACATAGTCCGGCACGTTCAGTTGCGTGTTGTTCACCACCAGCGTGCCGGTGATGTTCACTTCGCCCGGCAGGCCGTTTCGGCCAAGACGCATCAGGTTGTTGTTGGCCGCATTGTCGATCTTGAACGGCGTGTTGCCGCCCGCTAACCCGACGTTCAGACGGCCCGAGTCCTGCTGGTTGCGGAATTCCCAGGTGGTGGGTGTCACACCATTCTGGCGCAGCCGGAATGCCGCGTCAGAACCTGCGCCGTTGGCATCGAACAATGCGAAAGCGTCGGTGTTGGTTGCGTTGGAACGGATGTGCAGAAGTTCCCCCGGCGTATCGGTGCCAAACCCGACAAAGCCATCGGTGTTAATGTACAGCCGACTGGAATTGTCCGTCAGGTCGCGGATTTCGAAGGTGTCGGCAGCGGTCAGTTCCCAGGAATGCGCGCTGCCGCCACTCTTGGTCATGCGGATCGCGGTTTCAGTTCCTGTATCGACAAGATGCACCTTGGCCAGAGGGATCGATGTGCCGAGTCCGACATCACCGCCAGTAGCCAGGAACAATGCATTTGTCCCTGCTCCGGCCTGCACAGTCACCGGGATGGTGTCCAGAGTTTCGTTCTTGAGCATGAACTGGTTGCGCCCTCCGGACACCCGTTCATTGGCCTGCAGCGCCCAGTGGTCGGAGGCGAAATTTTCGATTGTCGTGGCGTCGTCGAACAGGATACGGGTATTGGAGGCTTTGACGACGACCTGGTTGAAATCGCCGTTGAAAACTTCCTCTGCCACACACGAGGCACCTACACAAAGGTTGTTCCGGATCGAGGGGCTGGTGCTGCTCAGAATTTCGGCGGCAACCGGGATTGCAAATGGCGTCAAAAGGCCGAGGGCAAGGATGTAAGGTTGAAAGAATCTGTTCATGTTATGTTTCCATTGGAAAAGGTTTCAGTTTGCCTCCAGCCGTTCCAGCCGTTGATTCAAATCGGCGATCTGGTTGGATTTGGCAGCGTCCCGTGCCTCCAGTTCTAATGTATAAAGCGTCAGTTCCTCGACTTTTTTCAGCAGGGTCATCTGCATCGCTGTCATGTCCACGCCATTGGCTGTGATATCGGCCTCTGATGGGACGTCCGGCAGATGGCGGTTTTCGTCGATAAACGCCCGCACCTCGGCCAGCGAGCGCAGGGCGTAATCATCGGCAAAGACATAATCCGGCACGTTCAGCGTGGTGTTGTTCACCACCAGCCGCCCCGTCACCACAACCGCGTCAGGGGCAGAGTTGATGCCCAGTTTCAGCAGGTTGTTGTTGGCCGCATTGTCGATTTTCAGCGGCGTGTTGCCCCCCGCGATCCCCACGTTCAAACGACCTGAATCCTGCTGATTTCGGAACTCCCATGTGCTGGGGGTGGCACCGTTCTGCTTGAGGCGGAACGCGGAATCGGAGCCGCTACCCGCCGCTTCGAAGAGCGCGAAGGCATCCGTATTGGACGCATTGGACCGGATGTGCAGCAATTCCTCGGGCGCATCGGTGCCCAGCCCGACAAATCCGGTTTCGTCGATATGGAAGGACCGGGTCGGCGCCGTCCGGTCGATGCGGAATGGGGTGGTCGCGGCGGTCAGATCGGTGACGCTGAAGGCGGTCTGCCCGACGATCCGCCAGGCCTGCGGCGGCAAAAGCCCATTGCCGGTCTGTTCCATCCGAAAGCCGGGGCCGATGGCCCCGGAGGCATGCAGCCGGTCCTGCGGAAACATGGTGCCCAGCCCGATGCCGCCACCATTGTCGACCCAAAGCGCATTCTCGGGCGCGCCGCCTTCGATGCTGAAGGGGATCGTGTCAGCATTCAGATCTTCGATCGAAAAGCGTTCGATCCCGCCATTGTAATCGTCGTTCGGCCTGATCCGCCAATCGCGCCCGGGGTATTGCCCAGTCCCCGCAACCGACTGATTGATCAGATCAATCCAGGCCTGCTTTGGTGTGTCGATGATAAGCGGCCTGTCATAACTGGTGGGCTCGTCCTCGCCGCATCTCAGCCCCAGACAAAGGTTGCCGATGCTGGCACTGCCCGCAACCGTGAGGTCTGCTTCTTGTATGTCTCCGTCAGCGATACGGACACCGTTGCTGAAGGTGTCCTGCGCCGAAGCGGTCAGTGCGTAAGTCAGCGACAAAGCGACAATGATAAAAAGCCGGATCAACATGGGACAGTCTCCCGAAATGGAAATGGCGCAGGCAATGGCCGGGGTGCTGGCGCAAAATGACTTATGTTAAATTCCCGCCTCCCCCAGAAGGCGGACAGCGCAAGTTAACAGCGCAAGGTCCGCTCGTGTCAAACCTCATGGCGCGTCTATTGCGCCGCAAGCGCCTCCAGCGCCGCTTCCAACCGGGCGATACGGTCCTCCTGCATCGCAATGCGCGCGTCCTGGGTTGAAATGCGATCCTCCTGCTCCAGCGTGTAGAGCGTCAGCTCTTCGATCTTTCTCAAATGGAGCATCTGCATCTGGGTCAGGTCGACCCCCGCAGTGGCGATCTCGGCCGCTGAAGGCACCTCGGGCAGATGAGAGTTCGCGTCGATGAAAGCCTGCACCTCGGCGAGCGGGCGCAGGGCGTAATCATCTGCGAAAACGTAATCCGGCACGTTAAGTGCCGTGTTGTTCACCACCAGTGTGCCGGTGATGTTCACCTCGCCCGGCTGGCCGTTGCGCCCCAGCCGCAGCAGGTTGTTGTTGGCGCCATTGTCGATCTTCAGCGGCGTGTTGCCGCCCGCGATGCCGACGTTCAGGCGGCCGGAATCCTGCTGGTTGCGGAATTCCCATGTGGTTGGGGTCACACCGTTCTGGCGCAGACGGAAAGCCGCGTCAGAGCCTGCGCCATTGGCATCGAACAATGCAAAGGCGTCGGTGTTGATGGCGTTGGAACGGATGTGCAACCGTTCCTCGGGCGAGCCTGTGCCGAGGCCGATATTGCCAATGCTGTCGACGACCAGCGAGCTGGCCGGCGCGCCGGCCCTGACGTGAAACGGTATCGTGCCGCCAGTGGTATCGCTCAGGAAAAAGAAAGTTCCGTTTCCGCCCATATCCCAAACCCGGGGCGGAAGGAACGCAGAACCTTGTTCAAAACGCAGGGCCGCGGTGTTCTGACTGAAAATGTGCAGTTCCTGTTGCGGCAGAGCGGTCCCCAAACCGATCCTTGGCTCGCCACCTACCGATGAGACGTAAAGACTGTTGGTCTCTGTGTCGGCTTCGATCCGGAACGGCGTCGTGACGTTGGTCTGGTCGCGAACGACGAAACTGTTCGAACCGTTGGCATTGGTCTGCAGACTCCAGTCGGTAAACCCGCCGGCGATGCTCGTATCGTCGAACAGGATCTCCGGTTGGGAACTTTTGACCTTGATGTCTTCATCGCCGAAAATTTCACCGTCCGCGCATGCGATAGCGCCGACGCAAAGATCGCGCTTCACGATCAGATCGTCGGCAATCACCTGATCGGCGCTGGCGGAACTGGCCATGAAAGCGACGCCAAGCAGGGCCGCAAGGCACGAAACGGAACGTGGTACGAATATCTTGATTGGCATCTGTCAGTCTTCCTATGAAAATACGAAAGGCGTGGAACACGGTTGTCCTGATCATCGGCCGGGACATACAGCGACCATGCCCGCAGGCAATGATCCTGCCAACATCTTCTTTCAGAAGGCCCGCAGCGCCTGCGCGCCTTCGAAAGCCGCGTTTCGCATCCACGGGCCCCGCGCCGGTGCGGTGACCGCATGGACCTTATCTGAGGTTGTCGATCTGAGCCTGAAGAAGGGCGATCGAGCGCTCCTGCGCAGCCAGACGCATGTCCTGCCCCGTGCGGGCCTGTTCCAGTTCCAGCGTATAAAGCGTCAGCTCCTCGACCTTCTTCAGCAGCGTCATCTGCATCGCTGTCATATCGACACCTTTCGCAGCTATGTCCGCCGCCGAAGGGACATCCGGCAAATGAGAGTTCGCGTCAATGAACGCCTGCACCTCTGAGAGCGGGCGTAGTGCGTAATCATCTGCAAAGACGTAGTCGGGGACATTCAGCTGTGTGTTGTTGACCACCAGCGTGCCGGTGATGTTCACTTCCCCCGGCTGGCCATTCCGCCCCAGCCGCATCAGGTTGTTGTTGGCCGCATTGTCGATCTTCAGCGGCGTGTTGCCGCCCGCGATGCCGACGTTCAGGCGGCCTGAATCCTGCTGGTTGCGGAATTCCCATGTGGTGGGGGTCACGCCGTTCTGGCGCAGCCGGAACGCGGCATCAGAGCCTGCGCCATTGGCATCGAACAATGCGAAAGCGTCAGTGTTGGTTGCGTTGGAACGGATGTGCAGAAGTTCCCCGGGCGTTTCGGTGCCAAGCCCGACAAAGCCATCGGTGTTAATGTACAGCCGACTGGAATCGTCCGTCAGGTCGCGGATCTCGAAGGTGTCGGCAGCGGTCAGTTCCCAGGAATGCGCGCTGCCGCCACTCTTGGTCATGCGGATTGCGGTTTCAGTTCCTGTATCGACAAGATGCACCTTGGCCTGCGGGATCGAGGTGCCGAGGCCCAGATCGCCCGACGTGGCAAGCCAGAAGGCATTGTCCGGCACCGCACCGGCAATGGTAAACGGCGTGGTGGCTGCCGAGTTATCCTCGACCGAGAAACGGTCAATCCCGCCGCTGTTGGGATCGTTGACACGCAAGGTCCAGTCGCGGTTGGGCAGGGATCCACCCGACGTATCGGAGAACTCGATGGACGTGTTGGTATACTGTATGCGCAGCGCGGTCTCATTGGGAATAACCTCGCCGGGACCGCAGCTGTTGCCCATGCAGACCCTGCCGTCAAGGACGGTCAGGTTTTCGACATAGAGGTTGCCTTGGTTCGGGTTTCCAGGCTGCCCGGCGGGAAGCGGCACCTGGATCACCAGATCGCCTTCGATGTTTACGTCGTCAGGGTGGGTGGTCTGAGCCAGGACAGGGCCCGCCAGCAGGCAGAACATGGCGCAGAGGGACGGGGTAGGTAATTTAATTGGCATCATAGCCTCCTGGGCACCTGGTGGCCCCCGGCCCGGCCAGGGAACATGGTGCAAAAAAAGTTTATCAAAATGAGGACACAGCAAGGCGCCCGGTGCAGCAAGTTAACGCCCTGCTTTGCCTTGCGTCAATTGTTTCGGTGGCGCGGGTCAAACCGCGCTATCGCTCCCGGGCCGTCTGGATCCGGTCAGGCCGGGCCTGCGGGACGTCCATCTGCGCCGGTTTTCTATCTTGTGAGCGGCGCGCTAGTACGCAGCTCTTGCGTTCGCGCCGGGGCTTGCAGAGCGACCGTTCTCAACCTTCTTCAGCGGCGTCATCTGCATTGCGGCCTTGGCAATGCCCCTGGCCCTGATCCCGCCTTCGGACATCTGATCCCGCAACTGGCTGTTGGCGTCGACAGGGACCGCAGGTCTGCCCGGGGGCACAGGCGCAATCCTAAACGCAAAAAGCGGCACCCATTTTCATTTCTGGCCCCGGATCATGGACCGAAATTCAAATGGATGCCGCGTGGGTCCCATTACAGGACCGGTTGGCTGTCAGCCGTCGTCCTTATTCGGTCAGCAGCGCCTCGACCCGAGCCAGACGATCACGCAGATCGCTGTTCTCCTGTTTCTGCGCCGTGATCGCGTCTTCCTGCTGCAGGGTGTAAAGGGTCAGTTCCTCGACCTTTTTCAGCAGTGCCATCTGCATGCCGGTCATGTCCACGCCGCCATCCGCGATGTCCTTTTCGGAGGGCACTTCCGGCAGGTGGCTGTTCTGATCGATGAATGCCTTCACCTCTGACAGGGGCCGCAGCACGTAGTCATCCTTGAACACATAGTCCGGCACGGAAAGCGCGACATCGTTGACCAGCAGACGCCCGGTAATCCGGACCACATCAGTTTCATTGTTCGAGCCAAGACGCAGCAGGTTGTTGTCGGCCTGATCGTCGATCTTGAACGGTGTGTTCCCGCCCGCAATGCCGACGTTCAGACGGCCCGAGTCCTGCTGGTTGCGGAATTCCCAGGTTGTCGGGATCAGCCCGTTCTGGCGCAGCCGGAAGGCCGCATCGGACCCGCTGCCATTGGCATCGAACAGGGCAAATGCATCAGTATCCGGCGCGTTCGAGCGGATATGAAGCTGCTCCTCCGGTGCCGCAACACCGAAACCGACCCTACCAGTTTCCGTGATGATCAAGCTGTCGTTCGGCGCATCCGCTTCAATGACATAGGGAATCTTGGTGTGGGTCACATCCACAATCAGAAAGTTGCTTTCATTGGCAACCACATCCCAGATCTGAGCACCCGGCCCACCGGCGGTCTGCTCAAGGCGGATACCGGGGCTGTCGGTGGCCGTCAGGTGCAGATCCCGCATCGGGAATTGCGTGCCCAGACCGACATGGCCGGTGTCATCAAGGATAAAGCCGTTGCCCGGCGCCCCCGCCATGATGCGGAAGGGTTGCTGACCCCCGGTGACATCCGTGATGGCAAAATAGCTGTCGCCGGTCGGATCATTGTCGTTGATATTGATGCGCCAGTCGTTCAGGGGCGCGGGCGACACCGAGGTATCGTTGAACAGAATGCTGACATTTGGGCCCGCCAGAGTCAGTTCGTCATCGGGCGATTCAAAATCATCGTCACATCCACCCCCGATACAAAGGCCGACACCCAGAAGGGCCCCCAGGTCAAGGTCGATATCAATGAGCTGGGCCTGCGCCGGAACAACTGTCATCGTCAAAGGCAGAATCGCCGCGATCAGGGATTTTCTAAATATGGTCATTTTACTTCTCCAAACCAGTACCCCTTAGGTTGTAAGTGGAGAATCCGAATAAATTTAGACGAGAGTTCTCCAAATTGCGGAATGGACCCGTACTTTTAACTGAATCTTAATTAAATTTACGTAACCAACAAAATCAGGCACTTCCGGGGGATGAACCTCGGAAATGACGGGGAACCGGTGGGAAAAACGCCCAAAATGTGCCGCTCGCCTGCAAGTTGTAGGCGAAAGGATTAACATTATTGAATTTTCGCAGGCCGCATACAGCGCCACACTCGGACCAGAACAAAAGGCCGTTCAGACCTTGAAGTCGTTCAGACCCTGTTTTGCTTCGCGCTACAGGTTGCGAAACAAAACAGGTCTTTCGGCAGCTTTATAGCATATGTGACGATAAAGTCATCCGTTAAAATTCAACTACTGCGCGAATGGACTTTCCTTCATGCATCAACTCGAAGCCGTAGTTGATCTCATCCAGGGTCAATTTGTGCGTAATCATCGGGTCGATCTCGATTTTTCCGGACATGTACCAATCCACGATCTGCGGCACATCGGTCCGGCCCTTTGCACCGCCAAAGGCCGTGCCGCGCCAGACCCGCCCGGTCACCAGCTGGAAGGGACGGGTGGAAATTTCGGCCCCGGCAGCAGCCACACCGATGATGATGCTTTCGCCCCACCCCTTATGTGCAGCTTCCAGCGCGGTACGCATCACCTTGGTGTTGCCCGTCGCATCAAAGGAATAATCCGCCCCGCCGCCGGTCAGCTCGACCAGATGCGCGACCATGTCACCCTCTACATTGTTGGGATTGACGAAGTCGGTCATGCCGAAATACTTCGCGATCTCTGCCTTGTCGTCGTTCAGGTCAACGCCGACGATCTGGTCCGCACCCGCCAGCCGCAGCCCCTGGATCACGTTCAGCCCGATGCCGCCAAGGCCAAAGACCACGCAGCGCGCCCCGATCTCGACCTTGGCCGTGTTGATGACAGCACCGATCCCCGTGGTCACGCCGCAGCCGATATAGCAGATCTTGTCAAAAGGCGCATCCTTGCGCACCTTGGCCAATGCGATTTCCGGCACCACGGTGTGATTGGCAAAGGTGGAACAGCCCATGTAGTGGTGGATGGGCGTGCCATCCAGCATGGAGAACCGCGTAGTCCCGTCCGGCAAAAGCCCCTGCCCCTGTGTCACGCGGATCGCCTGGCAGAGGTTGGTCTTGCCCGACAGGCAATATTCGCACTGCCGACACTCCGGCGTATAAAGCGGGATCACGTGATCGCCCGGTTCCAGCGTCGTCACACCTTCCCCGACTTCCAGCACGATACCGGCACCCTCATGGCCCAGGATGGCGGGAAAGATGCCTTCGGGATCGTCGCCGGAACGGGTGAATTCATCGGTGTGGCAAAGCCCGGTCGCCTTGATCTCGACCAGCACCTCGCCCTTCTTCGGCCCTTCGAGGTTCACTTCCATGATCTCTAACGGTTTACCTGCCTCAACGGCGACGGCTGCACGGGTCTTCATCATGGGGAGTCCTCCGGTTTTGAATTTCTGGCAAAAGGCCCAAGCTGGGCCGCGATGTCAAGCGGCGCGCGCCTGTCGGGCACAAAATACCAGCCGGTGACAGGGCTCAGCCGCCCAGCGGCGCATTCGACTTGATCCGCCGCAGCACCACATTGGTCTGCGCCGAGTTGACGGCGGGCTGCACAAACAGGAAATCTTCGAGGAAGGTATTGTAGGCGTCGATGTCCCGGCACAGCACCCGCAGGTGATAATCCGCCTGCCCCGTGGTGGCAAAACACTCCGTCACTTCCTCGCGCAGCTGCACCGCAGCGATGAAGCGCGCCAGCGCCTGGGTGTCGTGGCGGGTCAGATGCACATGCACGATCGCCTCGAACCCAAGGCCCATCGCAGCCGGATTCACCATCGCGCCATAGCGTTCGATCACCCCCGCCTCTTCCAGCGCCCTGACCCGCCGCCAGCAGGCCGATGCAGAGATATTCAACTTTTCCGCCAGCTGTGCGTTGGACTGACGGGCATCCTGCTGCAGCAGGCGCACAAGTTTGCGATCAATGGCTTCCATCAGTCTTCCTGAATTATCTGTTCACCAGAGGGCGCACTGATGAATTGTTCACCCAGATATTACAAGGGACGAAGCGAGAATAGACAACAAATACCGGCAAAACTGCGCTAAACTGACCTTTCAGGAGGCATTTCACATGACCAAGCAGGACCAGAATTTTTCCACCTACGCGCTGGATGACCGCTACGCGCTGCCGCGCGGGCGCGTCTTCATGACCGGCACGCAGGCACTGGTGCGCATCATGCTGGACCAGGCACGGCGCGATCAGGCGGCGGGGCTGAACACCGCCGGTTTCGTCTCGGGCTATCGCGGCTCCCCGCTGGGTGGTCTGGATCAGGAGATGTGGCGCAACAAGTCACGCCTGGACGCGGGCCGCATCAAATTCCTGCCCGCCGTGAACGAAGACCTTGGCGCAACCGCCGTTCTGGGCGCGCAGCAGGCCCATCTGGACCCCCACGCCGAGGTCGAAGGCGTCTTTTCCATGTGGTACGGCAAGGGACCGGGCGTGGACCGCTCGGGCGATGCGCTGAAACACGGCAACGCCTATGGCTCCGCCCCCAAGGGCGGCGTGCTGGTGGTGGCGGGTGACGATCACGGCTGCGTCTCTTCCTCCATGCCGCATCAATCCGACGTGGCCTTCATGGCCTGGTTCATGCCCACGCTGAACCCGGCCAGCGTTGCCGAATATCAGACCTTCGGCGAATACGGATTTGCCCTGTCGCGCTTCACCGGCACCTGGGTCGGGTTCAAGGCGATTTCCGAAACGGTGGAATCCGGTGCCTCCGTCGATCTGGCCCCGGACCGCGATTTCGTCCAGCCCGACTACACCGCGCCACAGGGCGGGCTGCATGTGCGGCTGGGCGATCTGCCCTCGCCGCTGATCGAAACCCGCCTGCACGACAAACTTGAGGCGGTCGAAGCCTTTGTCGAGGCCAACCCCATCGACCGACGCATCTACGACCTGCCCGACGCCTCCTTCGGCATCGTGACCACCGGCAAGGGGCATCTCGACCTGATGGAGGCGTTGCGCCTGCTGGGCCTGACCGAAGACCGCTGCCGCGCGCTTGGCATCGACATCTACAAGGTCGGCATGGTCTGGCCGCTGGCCCGGCGCGATGCGCTGGCCTTTGTCCGCTCCAAGCGCGAAGTGCTGGTGATCGAGGAAAAGCGCGGCATCATCGAAAGCCAGTTCAAGGAGGCTTTCTATGACTGGCCCGGCTCCAAGCCCGCGCGCATGGTCGGCAAGCACGACGAGAACCTGGAGGAACTCGTGCCCTGGACCGGCGAGCTGTCACCGCTGAAACTGGTGCCGATCCTCGCCGCGCGGCTGCACGCCTTCTTCCCCGACGAAGGGCTGCAGGACAAGGCCCGCGCCCTGACCGACACGCCGCCCACCCTGCTCAACGTGCCCGGCGCCACCCGCACCCCCTATTTCTGCTCGGGCTGCCCGCATAACACCTCGACCAGGCTGCCCGAAGGCTCCACCGCCAATTCCGGCATCGGCTGCCATGTCATGGCCTCCTGGATGGACCGCGACACCGCCGGTTTCGCCCAGATGGGCGGCGAAGGCGTGCCCTGGATCGCCACCTCGATGTTCAACGGCGGCAAACATGTGTTCCAGAACCTTGGTGAAGGCACCTGGTATCACTCCGGGTCGCTGGCGATCCGGCAGGCCGTGGCCGCCAAGACCAATATCACCTACAAGATCCTCTATAACGACGCCGTCGCCATGACCGGCGGCCAGCCGGTGGACGGCCCGGTCTCTGTCAACGGCATTGCGCAGGCGGCGCGGGCCGAGGGGGTCACCCGTATCGCCATCGTCTCCGACATGCCGGAAAAGTTCGCGCAGGGCGACTTTCCCAGGGGCACCACCTTCGACCACCGGCGCGATCTGGACACGGTACAGCGCGAGCTGCGCGACATTCCGGGCGTCACCGTCCTGATCTACGAACAGATGTGCGCCACCGAAAAGCGCCGCAAGCGCAAGCGCGGCACGCTGGAGGATCCGCCGAAGTTCGTGATGATCAACGATCTGGTCTGCGAAGGCTGCGGCGATTGTTCGCTGGAATCCAACTGCCTGAGCGTGGAACCGAAAAAGACCGAATTCGGCACCAAGCGCCAGATCAACCTGAGTACCTGCAACAAGGATTATTCCTGCCTCAACGGCTTCTGCCCCTCCTTCGTGACCATCGAAGGCGCCACCCGCCGCCGCAAGTCCGGCGCCGGTTTCGACGTGGCCGAGATGGCCGCCGCCCTGCCCGACCCCGAGATGCCGCGCCTTGACGATCCCTATGACCTGCTGGTCACCGGTGTCGGCGGCACCGGCGTGGTGACCGTGGGCGCGCTGATCTCCATGGCGGCGCATCTGGAGGGCAAGGGCGCCTCCGTGCTCGACTTCACCGGTTTCGCGCAGAAGTTCGGCACCGTTCTGGGCTATGTGCGCCTCGCCAACCGGCCCGGTGATGTGCATCAGGTCCGGATCGAGGAAGGCCACGCCGACGCGGTGATCGGCTGCGACATGGTGGTCAGCTCCGCACCCAAGGCCTCGGCCCATTACCGCAGGGGCACACGGATCGTGCTGAACCGGGCGGAAATGCCCACTGGTGACCTGGTGCTGAACCGCGATGCCGATCTGGCAATGGACAGGCGCGAGGCGGTCATCGCGGGCGTTGTGGGTGCCGGGAACCTCTCTGCCTTCGATGCCAATGCCATGGCTGAAAGGCTGATGGGCGACGCGGTCTTTGCCAATGTGATGATGCTGGGCTTTGCCTGGCAGAAGGGTCTGGTGCCGGTCTCGCTCACCGCGCTTTATCAGGCGATCGAGCTGAACGGCGTGGCCCCCGACCGCAACAAGGACGCCTTTGCCTATGGCCGCGTCATGGCGGCGGACCCGGACAAGCTGGCCCTGCCCCAACCGACCCCGCCGGATGAGACGGTTCGGGGCCTGATCGACCGGCGCATGGCCTTCCTGACCGATTACCAGGACGCCGCTTATGCCCGCCGCTACGCCGAGACACTGGCGCGTTTCGCCGACACCGGCGCGACCGATGCCATGCAGCGCGCGGCAGCAAAATCGCTGTTCAAGCTGATGGCCTACAAGGACGAATACGAGGTCGCCCGCCTGCACAGCCAGACCGGCTTTGCCGCGCGCATCGCCGAGGAGTTCGAGGGCGATTACAAGGTCAGATACCACCTCGCCCCGCCGATCTGGCCCACCGGCCATGACACCCGTGGCCGCCCCTTCAAGAAGAGCTTTGGCCCCTGGATGGGGTCTGCCTTCCGCGTGCTGGCCCGGATGAAGCGCCTGCGCGGCAGCTGGGCGGATGTGTTTTCCTATGGGGCGGACCGGCGGCTGGAAGTGGCGCTGATCGGCTGGTACGCGGATCTGCTGGACCAGGTGGCCCGCAGTGCATTGCCCGAGGAGGACAAACTGGCCCTGCTCGCCGCACCGATGGAAATCCGCGGCTACGGCCCGGTCAAGGAAAAGGCGGCTGAAAAGGTCCGCGCCGAGGTGAAGGCGCAGCTGTCGGCGTAACGTTTTCTTCAAAGAAAACGGACCGGAGTTTTCAAAAACTCCGAAACGCGGCAAGGCACGGTCAGGGAAAAGGCGGCCGAAAGTGCCGCACCAAGGCACAGGCGCTGCCGCCTGCCTTACGTTTTCTTCAAAGAAAACGGACCGGAGTTTTCAAAAACTCCGAAACGCGGCAGGGCACGGTCAGGGAAAAGGCGGCCAAAAGCGCCGCCCCAAGGCAAAGATGCTGCCGCCAGCCTTACGTTTTCTTCAAAGAAAACGGACCGGAGTTTTCAAAAACTCCGGCACGCGGCGAGGCCCGGTAAGCGCTCAAACGTTCATCACCCCCGGCACGCTGGCAGGATCAGGCGGCAGCCCTCAGTCCATGTCCCGGAACACTGCATAGGCCGCCCGGTAACGCGCATGGCCATCTGCCATCGCGGCACTCAGGGTCGGGTCAGGCGCCATGCTGTGCGCGATCGGGGGTTTGGCAGCAATCTCCGCCCCGGCTCCGGTCGCGGCCATCTGACCCAGCCGCGCCGCGCCCAGGGCCGCACCGAAATCGCCCGCCTGCGGCACCTCCAGCGGAAAGCCCAGGGTGCTGGCCAGCATCGACAGCCAATGATCCGACCGCGCTCCGCCGCCCAGCGCCAGCGCGCTTTCGATCCGCGTGCCGGTTGCCCCCAGGGCGAGGTTGCAGTCTGCAAAGGCATAGCTGACCCCCTGCAAGACCGCACGGGCCGCCGCACGGGCATCGGTGGCGTGATCCAGATGCAGGAACTGCCCCCGGACCGCCGCATCATTATGCGGCGTACGCTCGCCACCCAGATAGGGCAGGAACAGCGTCCGGCCCGGGGCCTGCACGCTTCCCAGATCGCGGGTCAGAGCGGCCGCCGATTGCCCGGTCAGCCGCGCCAGCCATTCCAGGGCATCGGTTGCCGCAAGGATCACCCCCATCTGGTGCCATGTATCCGGCACCGCATGGCAGAAGGTATGCACCGCCGTCTCCGGGTCGGGGCGATAGCCGTCATTGGCGGCAAAGAGCACGCCCGAGGTGCCCAGCGACAAAAAGGCTGTGCCATCGCGCACCACCCCTGCCCCGATGGCCGCCGCCGCATTGTCCCCGGCACCGCCCGCCACCACCGCGCGCGGCAAGCCCAGCTCTGCCGCCAGATCGGCCCGCAACCGGCCCGAAACCTCCGACCCTTCGACTAGCGCCGGCATCTGCGCGCGGCCAAGATGGCACGCCGCCAGCAGCTCATCGGACCAGTCCCGCGTGCCGGTGTTCAGCCAAGCGGTTCCGGCGGCGTCGGACATTTCCGACACATGTTCGCCGGTCAGGAACAGGCGCAGGTAATCCTTGGGCAGCAGCACTTTGGCGATCCTGTCAAAAACCGCCCGCTCGTTCTCGCGCACCCATTCGACCTTGGGCGCGGTAAAGCCGGGAAAGACGATGTTGCCGGTGATCTCGCGGAACTGCGGCTGGGCGTCCATCGCGGCGGCCTGCACATGGCTGCGGGTGTCGTTCCATAGCATGCAGGGCCGCAGCGGCGCGTCATCGGCACCGACCAGCGTGGCCCCATGCATATGCCCCGACAGGCCAATGCCCGCGACGCCCGAACAATCATGCGCCGCCGCCAGCGCGCCCAGCGCCTGCACCGCCGCGTCACACCAGCTTTGCGGGTCCTGCTCGGACCAGCCTGTGCCGGGGCGCTGCACGCTCAGCGGCACCGCATGTTCCGCCAGCACCTCATGCGCGTCATTTATCAGGATCGCCTTCAGCGAGGATGTTCCCAGATCAAGGCCGATATACATCAGGCGGCCTCGCGCGGGTTCTTGCCCAGGATGATCATCGACAGGATGTCATCCTCCGTCACATCCTCGACCCTTTCGGTGCCGACCATCTGGCCGTTCTTCATCACTGCCACACGGTCACATAGCTCCATCATCTCGCGGGTGTCATGGCTGATCAGGAAAATGCCCAGCCCCTGTTTCTTCAGCTCCTGGATCAGCTCGGCCACCATCGCGGTCTCATGCACCCCCAGCGCCGCCGTGGGTTCATCCATGATCAGGATCCTGGCGTTGAAATAGACCGCGCGGGCAATCGCCACCGACTGGCGCTGCCCGCCCGACAGGGCCGACACCGGCTCTTTCAGCTTTTTGAAGTTGGGGTTGAGCCGGGCCATGATCTTGCGCGTCTCCGCCTCCATCCGGTCGTCATCGACAAAGCCGAGCCCGGTGATCAGCTCGCGCCCCAGAAACAGGTTGCTGGCGGCATCCAGATTATCGGCCAGCGCGAGCGTCTGGTAGATCGTCTCGATGTTGTAGTCGCGGGCGTCGCGGGGCGAATGGATCGTGGCACGTTCGCCCTCGATCCAGATCTCGCCGGAATCCATCTTGTAGGCCCCCGACAGCATCTTGATCAGGGTCGATTTGCCGGCCCCGTTATGGCCCAGCAGGCCCACCACCTCGCCGGCGTGCAGGTTGATGCTGACATTGTCCACCGCCTGCACCCCGCCAAAGGCGATGGAGACGTTTTTCATTTCGACCAAAGGCGTTGTCATTTACTTGGCCCCCATTCTCTTGCGATACTGAATGTCGATAAAGACCGCAAAGACCAGCACCGAGCCCACCACGATGTTCTGCAAGGGTGCATCGACCCCCACCATTGCCATGCCCGATTGCAGCGACTGCATGATCAGCGCGCCCAGGATCGCGCCATAGATCGTGCCGATCCCCCCCGACAGCGCAGTGCCGCCGATGACCGCCGCCGCGATCACGCGCAATTCGTCCAGCGTGCCCAGGTCGTTGGAATGGTTGGCCAGCCGCGAAGAGGCGACGATGGCGGAAATTGCGCAGAGAACGCCCATCAGGGCAAAGATCTTGACCGTGAGGAACCGCGTATTGATCCCCGACAGCTCCGCCGCATCCGGGTTGCCGCCGGTGGCAAAGATATAGCGGCCAAAGCGGGTGCGCCGCGCAATCACGGTCATCACAACCGCAATGCCCAGCAGCAGCAGCACCGAAATCGGCAGCCCGTAGACCGGGTTGCAGCCCTCGGCCACCTCGCAGCCGTATTTTGCCGGGTCGCGTGCCACCACCCGCTCCGGCACGCCGTAATTGGTCAGGATCGCGATGAACCCCGCAATGGCAGCGGTGGCGATCACCGCCAGCGTCACCTCGGCCCAAAGCGGCTTGACCGGAAAGTCATGCGCCACCTTCACCCGGCGGGCGTTGAAGATCAGGATCACGGTGGCCGCGATGGCGATGACACCCAGCCCCCAGCTCAGCGGCCCGCCAAGGGTTCCGTTGATGCCGCCGAATGTCATGAAGGTACTGTCCAGCGGCCCGATGGTCTGGCCCGCCGTCTGATACCAGCCCACGTTGCGCCAGATCAGGAAACCGCCCAGCGTCACAATAAAGGCGGGAATGCCCTGGTATCCGATCAGCCAGCCATTGAAGGCCCCGATCATCCCGCCAAAGATCACACCCACGGTGATGGCGATCCACGGGATTGCCCAATGGCCGATCTCCAGCCCGAGGCCCGGCAACCAGCGCACCTGCGTCATCGCCATCAGCGCCGAACAGGCCGCGAGGATCGCGCCGACGCTCAGGTCGATGTGGCGTGTGACGATGACAAAGACCATCCCCGTCGCCATGATCGCGACCGAAGCCGTCTGGATCGTCAGGTTGAAGATGTTGCGCGGCGTCAGGAAACGCCCGTCAGTCAATACGTTGAAAACCAACGCCACCAGAATGAAAGCCCCGATCATGCCCAGCAAACGGGTGTCGATCTCAAGCGAGCTGAGAAAGCTGCGTTTGGGGGCTGTCGGGCTTGGCCGGGTGTCGGTCGTGGAATCGGTCATGTCTATGGCCTTCGCATATGGCGCGACGGGCCCCTGCAGGGCCGTGCGGCGCGGTGCGGAATCAGGGGGTGTGCATCAACTGCGCGGCGCGCGGCTGAATGATATCTCGGGGGCGGCGCGGGCCGCCCCCGGATCGCGGTCAGTTACAGGGTGCCGGACCGTCGGTCACGCCCTGGCACAGGGCCTCCTGGGTGATCCAGCCCGCGTCGGTCACGACGGTCAGGTTGTCGGCGGTCACCGGCACCGGGGCCAGGAACTTTGCCGTCAGCACGGTGCCGCCCGGCGATGTCCATTCCTGCGCGCCCTCGACGGCAGACATTTCTGTGCCGCCTGCCAGGGCCACAGCGATTTCACCCGCAGCCTTGCCCAGCTCGCGCGCGTCCTTCCAGACGGAAACGGTCTGTGTCCCCTTGGCGACGCGGTTCAACGCGGCGTGGTCGCCGTCCTGACCGGAAACCGGGATGCCTTCCATGCCCTGTGCCGTCAGCGCGGCAACAACGCCACCTGCGGTGCCGTCATTCGACGCCACAACCGCATCGACGTTGTTGTCGTTCGCCGTCAGGATCTGCTCCATGTTGCGCTGCGCATTGGCAGGCAGCCAGCCGTCTGTATAGGCTTCATCGACGATGGTGATCTTGCCCGCGTCGATGGCCTCCTGCAGCACTTCCTGCTGGCCGCCACGCAGGAAATCCGCGTTCGGATCGGTGGGCGAGCCCTTGATCATCACGTAATTGCCTTCCGGCTGCGCCTCGAACACGGCACGGGCCTGCATCCGGCCAACTTCCACGTTGTCGAAGGTCAGATAGAAGGCGCGGCTGTCTTCGATCAGGCGGTCATAGCCGACAACCGGAATCCCCTCGGCCGCAGCGGCATCCACGGCGGGGCCGATCGCGGCACTGTCCTGCGCCAGAATGATCAGCGCATCGACGCCCTGGGCGATCAGGCTTTCCACGTCCGACAGCTGCTTGGCCGAAGATGACTGTGCATCGGCTGAGACATAGGTCGCGCCGGCAGCTTCCAGAGCGCCCTTGATTGCGGCCTCATCGGTTTTCCAGCGCTCTTCCTGGAAATTCGACCAGCTCACGCCGACCGTCATGCTGTGACTATCCGCCCAGGCGAATGATGTGAAACCTGCGACCGCAACGCCAGCCGCGAGCATTTTTTTGAACATGTCGTCCTCCCTTATGATTCCCCCTGTCGCGCAGGAGGCGAGTCAGTTGACCCTGAGAATAAGGTCGCTCAATTTATTTTAGCTGTCAAAATAATAATTCTCAAAACGCTCCTATATTCACAGATTTTCCTTCCCAAACGCCAAAGTCTTCGCCAAAATCATGAGAAGCGGCCCATTGACGGGCCATTTATGTTTAGAGGCTGAATTTATGGACGGCCATAGTACTGATCTCGCAGAGAGCCCGCTGCAAGGATGCGGGCCGCAACTGAGCAAAGGGCGGGCAGCTAACACCCCGCTGCGTGTCCAGATTTTCGATTATGTACGCGCATCCGGTTCCGCTGCAAGGGCCGACATCACCCGCGCGCTTGATATCAGCGCAGGCTCCGCCACCACCCTCACGGCAGACCTGATTGCGGCGGGATTGCTGCGCGAGGTCACCGGCATGACGCGGGAGGCCGGGCGCGGCCGCCCCCCCGTCGCGCTGCAGGTCGTGCCCGATGCGGCCCATGTCATCGGGATCAAACTGTCCTACAACCGGCACACGGCGGTGCTCACCGATTTTGCGGGCAATATCCTGGCAGACACGGCGCTGCCCACCACTCAGGCCGTTCACTCCATGCCGCAGCTGATGCAAGAGATCGGCGCGCTGATCGACCGGATACTCACCGAGAGCGGCAAGGCCCTTGCCGACATCCGCGCCGTCGGCATCGGCATGCCCGGCATCGTCGAATTCGATACCGGCACCATCGCATGGTCGGCCCTGCTGTCCGAACGCGACCAGAACCTGCGCGCGGCTTTTGCAACGCGCTTCGACATGCCGGTCTATATCGACAATGACGCCAACATGCTGACCCTTGCGGAGCTCTGGTTCGGCGAAGGACGGCAGAAAAGCGATTTCGCGGTGGTGACCATCGAAAACGGCGTCGGCATGGGGCTGGTGCTGAACAACCGCCTCTATCGCGGCGCGCGGGGCATGGGCCTGGAACTGGGCCACACCAAGGTGCAGCTTGACGGTGCGCTGTGCCGCTGCGGCCAGCGCGGCTGTCTTGAGGCTTATCTCGCCGATTATGCGCTGGCGCGCGAGGCCGCAACCGCCCTCGGCCCCGGCACTGACACACCGCAAAGCAGCCAGATGCTGCTTGAAACCCTGTTCCAGAATGCCAAGGCCGGAAACCGCGCCGCACGCACCATCTTTGAACGCGCCGGGCGGTATTTGTCTGTCGGCCTGTCAAATGTCGTGCAATTGTTCGATCCTGAGCTGATCATCCTGTCGGGGGAGCGGATGCAATACGACTACCTTTATGCCACCGAAGTGCTGACGGAGATGCAGGAGCTGACCCTGTCCGAGGGCCGCGCCCCCTGCGAAGTGGCGATCCACGCCTGGGGCGATCTGGTCTGGGCGCGGGGGGCCACCGCGCTGGCGCTCTCGGCACTGACCGACACGCTGATCGGTGGAGAAGGGGAAACAACATGAAACGCGCGCTCCTGCTCGCCTGCCTCATCGGCACCACGGCCCAGGCCGGCCCGCTGTTCGAGGACATGTCAGGCGCCCTGCCCGCGCACAGCTATACCGGCGGATGGGAACATTTTGTCGGCGGCGGTGTCGCGGTCTTTGATTGCGACGGCGACAGCCTGCCCGACATCTTTGCCGCAGGCGGAGAGGCCCCTGCCACCCTGATCCGCAACCGGGGCGATTTCCAGTTTGAAGCCGCCCCCCTGCCCCCGCTGACCGGCGTCACCGGGGCCTATCCCATCCACATGGATGCTGACGGGCGGATGGACCTTTTCGTTCTGCGCGCGGGCCAGAACATGGCCCTGCGCGGCGGTGCCGATTGCAGCTTTGCGGATGCCACCGCGCAATGGGGCATTCCAGCCGATACTCGGTGGAGCACGGCTTTCACCGCATGGTGGGAGGACGGTGACAGCCGCCCGACCCTGGCCATCGGCAACTACGTGGACCGCAGCGATCCCGATGGCCCTTTCGAGGCCTGCGATGAAAACACCATTCTGCGCCCCGTCGCGGGCGGCTATGAAGCCGCGCCGCTCACGCCGGGCTTCTGCCCCCTGTCGATGCTGGCAGCACGGGATGCACGGGGCCGCCAGACGCTGCGCATCTCCAACGACCGGCACTATTACGTCAAAGGCGGCCATGAACAGATGTGGGACATCGCGGAGCGCCGTTTTCTGGGGCCGGAGGACGGCTGGCAGAACGTGGCGCTCTGGGGCATGGGGATCGCCTCGCGCGATCTTACCGGGGATGGCGCGGACGAGGTGATGCTGACCTCCATGGGCGACCAGCTGTTGCAGATCGCCCAGCCCGACGGCACCTATGCCGCCGCACCCTATGCCATCGGCACCTATGCCCAGCGGCCCCATACCGGCGGTGACGGACGCCCCTCCACCGGATGGCACGCCGAATTCGGCGATGTGGACAATGACGGCCGCGCCGACCTGTTCATTGCCAAGGGCAACGTGGACCAGATGCCGGGCCTGGCCACGCGCGACCCCAACAACCTGCTGATGCAACAAGCTGACGGCACTTTCACCGAAAGCGCGGCAGAGGCCGGGGTGGCCACCGTCAAACGGTCACGCGGCGCGGCGCTGGCGGATTTCGATGGCGACGGGCAGCTTGACCTGCTGGTGCTGAACCGCCGCGCCCCGCTTGAGATCTATCGCAATGTGACCCCCGAGACGGGCCATTGGCTTGGCATCACGCTGCAGCAGAAAGATGGCAACCGCGATGCCATAGGCGCCGTAATCGACCTGCGCAGCGGCCCGCTGCGGCAATCCCTGCAACAGGTGATCGGCGGCGGTCACGCGGGTGGTCAGATGCTGCCGCGCCATTTCGGATTGGGCGCGGCGGAGAGCGCGAAAGTCACGGTCACCTGGCCCGATGGCAGCAGCACGGCACATGACCTCAGCGCGGGCATGACCCACCTCATCGAAAAGCCCTAGTCATCCGAAATCAAAGTTCGGTTCTTTGAATACAGCTCTCAACGGCAGGTTCGCGCCCGACCCCGAGGGCGGTCCTCCATTTGGCGAGACATTTTCATTTTTTCATACTTCACAGCATTTTGCGAAGTCGGAGTTTCGCACCCGCCCTGGGGGGCGGGGTCGGGTGCGAACCGGATCGCAAGCGATCCGGGGGCAGTGGAAAATGGTGCGCATTTCGTTTCCGCCATACTAGCGAGGTATCCCGCCCCCGCGCGCGGCGTTAAACAACCAAAAATGTTTATTAACAATGTATTAGGCCCCACACGGGGAACTCTCCGGCTACTTATTACCTGGTGCCAGGTCCCGCTACTCCTGCACCGGCAATCCGCTGGGCACGGTTTCGGGAATGCCCAGCCGCCCGTCGATCGCCACGGGGTCGGTCAGCGTATCCAGAAAGGCGACAATTGCGGCGATATCTTCCGGAGAAAGCTGCACCGATGGCACACGGACCGCCGCCAGAATCGCGGCAAGCTGATCAGGGTCACGCATCACGGTGAAATCCTCGGCCTCGTAACGCGGTAGCACGGCCTGCCCCGCATCATACCGTTCAAGCCCCGCCGCCGGGTCGGCATGGGCGGCGACAAAGGCCCGCAGATCACCATGCCCGCCCGCGTGACCATAGGGCGCCGTCAGCGCCACGTTGCGCAGCGACGGTGTGCGAAAGGCATAAAGGTCCGCCGGATCCCCCGTCACCCGAAAGCGGCCCTCGTCGCGGTCATTGTCCTCGAAACTGGCGGATTTTCCGGGGCCAATCTGCGGCGCGCCCATGGCGTGAAAGTCATGATCGGTCAGGAAGGGGCCACTGTGGCAACCGGCACAACCGGCTGGGCCATAGAACAGCTCCATCCCGGCTCGTGCCGCGCCCTCAAGCACCGCCTCGCCACGCAGGACCGCATCGAAGGGCGCGCTATCGGACCGCCACTCATGCTCCATGAATGCGGCGAGCGCGTTGGAAATATCCGTGAAGGCGATGTCATCCGGGCCCTTCACATGCGGATAGACCGCCGCGAAACTTCCGGCATAGGCGGGCAGTGCCGCGACCCGGCGCGCGATCAGGTCCCAGGCGCCGCCGGGCCCGGTGATCACCCCCTGCCGCACCGCACGTGCCACGTCGTTCTCGCGGTGCGATCCGGCCATCTCGTCCCGGCTGAGGACCGGAAACATCGTCTGCGCCGACAGGGCAGAGGCAAAGCCGGTCACCATGTCGGCGTCCATCGGCGTGCGCAGCCCGCCGGGCCAGTCCGGATCGGCCTCAAGCCTGCCGTCGTGAAACAGGGAGGTGAACTGATGCGCGCCGAGGTTGAACAGCCCCGGCGCGTTGCGCGGAATACGCTCTTCCGGCGGGTTGTCCGGGTCGGCCCTGCGCTCGGGCCCCATCCCGATCCCACCATCCCCAAGGGACAGGGACACCCCGTCACTGGTGCCGAAATCCGGGTGGTGGCAGCTTGCGCAGGAAATGCTGCGGTTGCCCGACAGGATCGGATCGTAGAACAGCAACTGCCCCAGCCGCGCCTCTTCCAGGGCGACGGGACGATAATCGCTGTCGGTCACCGGATCAGGCAGGCCCTGAGCCATCACGATGGCGGGCCAGCAGGCCAGCCCGACAAGGATCTTTCGCAATGACATCACCCGTTTCATGCCCGCCACCATAGCCGATGCAAGGACATAGAAAAGGGGTCAGGCGGATTTGGCGTCGTGTCAGACGCCCAAACCGCCCGACCCGGCGCAGGGGCTGAGCGGTCATTCGTGAAAAATGCAGCGAAGGGCGGGATTGAGCCTGGAGTGCCGGATGCTGCAAGCCGGGCCAGCGCCTGCCCGGGGTGGGCGATGCCGACTTGTGTAGATGGCACTTTATTTCTCAACCATGATGAATCCCATCAGTGGAACACCCAGCCTCACCAAATCGCCTACCCGACCGGCGGGCAGGCGATGGCCCGGCGCCT
>NZ_QBFD01000030.1 GCF_003335585.1 Sulfitobacter sp. DFL-14
CTATCCCTCCTGAATCTTCCCGTTCTCAGGATAGTGCGCCACACAGATTGAGGCAGAGCCCAATAAAGGGCTAAGCGACACATGGTTAATCTCATCTAGCAACTGTATTTGTCAAAGGGTCTGAGCAGACCAATTCTGGCCTGATTTGACGAGGGCATTGACGATTGTGACGAGTTTTCGTGCGACGGCTGTGATGACAACCTTGTGCGGTTTTCCAGCGTTGCGCAGTCGATCTGCGAAGGTTTTGAGGACTGGATTGTGATGGCTGGCAACCAAGGCAGCCTGGAACATGACATGCCGAAGCAGCCGTCGACCACCAGCAATTGCGCGCTTGCCGCGCATCGCGCCGCTGTCGTGGGCAATGGGGGCAAGACCGGTGAGTGCGGCGGCTTGCCCGCCTGTGATTTGACCAAGCTCTGGCATTTCCGCGATCAGCATCGTGCTGGCAACTGGGCCGATGCCGGGAACGGAGCGCAAGTTGTCAGCAGTCTTGGCAAGGCCTTCGTCGGTTGCGATGACCTGTTCGATCCGGGCCTCCAGCTTGGCAATCTGCCGGTTCAGCAAGTCTTTGAATTCGCCATCCATGGCTTCGAACATGTCGGCTGATCCCAGCTTCCCATGCGCTTTGATCTGCGCCAGTAATCGTTTGCGTGTTTCCACGAGCTGCCCGCGCTTGGATGTCAACCCTCTGAGAACGCGTATCTTTTCGTGTGGCAGATTGCGCCCGGCATCGGGCCTGAACGCCATGAAGCGCGCGATGAGCTCCGCGTCGATCCGGTCAGTCTTCGCCCGTGTGCCACGGCTTGCCGCGAAGGCTTTGATCTGGGCTGGTGGCAATTGTCGTGTCGCGATTGCTGCGGCATCAAGAGCAGACCACAAGCGCCATTCTTGCCCACCAGTCGCCTCAAAGCAAACAAGCGCGTTGAGTTTAGCGGCCAAGTTTGCAAGCTGCGCGTGGCCTTCCTCAGTGTTGGGCATGCGCTGTCGCTGTCCGCCTGGCAGGCAATGAATGTCCAGCCAGTCGCGACTTACATCTATGCCGATGATCGCAGGGCGTGTTAGCTTATCCATGTTCTCTTCCTTCTGATCCGTGGTCCTTGATGGCCACATGCAACTGTTCGAGATGATGAAGAGAGACGGTGCTGGCTCGCTAGTAAACGTGGTCATGCCACAAGGCTCAGACGCCATACACCGCCCCGTCAGCGACCTCGGCCAAGGTCGCTGACGGGCGCAATATAGCAAAGTCGAGATACAGAAGGCTCAGTTTGTGGGTGATCATCGGGTCAATCTCGATCTTTCCGGCCATGTACCAGTCCACGATTTTTGGCACGTCGGTGCGCCCCGATGCGCCACCAAATGCAGTGCCGCGCCAGGACCTGCCTGTGACTAGCTGGAAAGGCCTTGTCGAGATTTCCGCACCCGCAGGAGCAACACCGATAATAATGGATTCACCCCAGCCTTTGTGAGCGGACTCCAGAGCAGCGCGCATGACGTTGACGTTGCCCGTCGCATCAAAGGTGTAGTCGGCCCCACCACCTGTCAGTTCTACCAGATGTGCCACCAGATCACCTTTGATATTGGTCGGATTGACGAAATCGGTCATGCCAAAGCGTTTGGCCATCTCGACCTTGCTTTCATTCAAATCAACACCGAAGATCTGGTCGGCACCTGCCAAACGCAGGCCCTGAATCACGTTCAGACCGATCCCCCCAAGGCCAAAAACGATGCCTTTGGACCTGATCTCAACCTTGGCGGTATTGATGACGGCTCCGATACCCGTGGTGACACCACAGCCGATGTAGCAAATCTTGTCAAACGGGGCGTCTTTGCGGACCTTGGCCAGTGCAATCTCCGGCACAACTGTATGGTTCGCCCCGTTTGGTGCGTCTACAAGTTTGATTTGTCCAAAAAATTGGTGCAATCAAGTGATATGGAATTTTTGGACGTGGGACATAATACAGCGCTTGTCGCCGCCTCTGTGGTGATCGCCATTGCGGCAGGCTTCACAGGTTTGACGCTGTCGAAAGACCTGTCTCTACAAAGCGTGTCGCGGCGCAAGGGATCCGTCGCTGCCTCAGCCATCGCGTTGGGCGGTGGCATTTGGTCGATGCATTTCGTGGCGATGCTCGGTATCCAAATGCCCATCTTGTTTTATTATGATGCTGCAATCACGCTGGCGTCGGCGTTGCTTGCGATCCTCATTGTCGGAACCGCTTTGCTGCTGTTGCATTTCCGAGAAAGGACACCGGCCACAGTGTCAGCTGCAGGGGTTTTGGTTGGGTGCGGTATTCTTGCTATGCACTACCTTGGAATGGCAGGCCTTCAGTTGTGCCAGGCAGTCTATACAGCGTTTGGGATTGGTCTATCGGTTACCTCCGCGATTGCGTTGTGCATCGCTGCGTTCTGGATCGCCTATGGTCGACGGACCAATCGCAGTATTCTGCTTGGAACGCTTTGTTTTGGATTTGCTGTCTGTGCGGTGCATTTTGTCGCCATTGCCAATACCCGGTTTGTCGCGGTTCTCACTCTAAATGAATTTGGTCCGGTGATGAGCAACGAAACGTTAGCCATCGGGGTGATCATTTCAAGCTTTGTTATCTTTGGTGCTTTCTTGTGGATGGGCGTGACGTTCATTGTTCCGTCAGCGCCTTTGACGAAAGTCCAAGCTGTCGACGCCACAAAACCGGTGGCTGCAAGAGCCGCGCTAGTAGCACTACGCATACCGTGCGAGCTTAACGGCACCACGCATCTGATCGACACCGCGCAGGTCGCTTTTGTCCGTGCCGAAGGGCACTATACAAAGGTCTATACAAATGATGCGCAGCACTTCTGCGTTTGGCCGATCACCGAAGCGGTCAAGCGGCTGGGGGTTGCTGGATTTGTCAGGACCCATCGCAGCTATTTGGTGAACCCGATGCATGTCGATCACTTTGAACGGTTCAAGGACAACGGGGTTTGCCGCTTTATTGGGACCAACTTGCCCCCCGTACCGGTCAGCCGTTCTAATCTGAAGGTCGTCCGCGACGCTCTGGGCATATAGGCTTTCGCAGTTCGTGCGACAATAGGCGCATTTCGTGAAAAACAGTGAGTATTTCGTTGAATGGCGCAAGCGCCGGCATGCGGTTGCGCACAATCCTACCTTTCAACACACATCTGCGGATCGGGAGGAGAAGCAATGATACCAGCGGCGTTTGAGTACTATAGGCCGACAGACATGGAGGGTGTCATCGCCCTGCTTCAAGAGCACGGAGATGATGCGCGAGTCATCGCCGGCGGACACAGCCTTATTCCAATGATGAAGTTGCGAATGGCAGAGGTGCCGCATCTGATTGACCTTCAGGCCATCGAAGGGCTTAGCGGGATCACAGTGGCAGACGGCACGATTAGCATCGGCGCGATGACCACACAGCACGACATCATCAATTCAGCATCGCTCGCTGCAGCGGCACCCATTATGAAAGAGGCCGCGCTGCAAATCGCGGATCCTCAGGTCCGCTACATGGGCACTGTAGGGGGTAATGTGGCGAACGGCGATCCCGGCAATGATATGCCTGGCCTCATGCAATGCCTGAATGCGAAATTCCACTTAACCGGCCCTGATGGAGATCGTGCCGTTGATGCGCGTGATTTTTACGAGGCGGCCTATATGACAGAACGCGAGGGTGAAGAGGTGCTGACGGCAGTGAGTTTTGCCGCACCCGTGGGTGGCTACGCCTACGAAAAGCAAAAGCGCAAGATTGGCGATTATGCGACTGCTGCGGCTGCGGTGCAGATCAGCAAGGCAGATGGCAAGGTCGCTGCGGCCTCCATCGCGATGACGAACCTGAGCGATACCCCGGTTTGGTCCCAAACTGCCGGGGCTGCATTGGTCGGTGCCGATTGCGGCGAGGCTGCGGTCAAGGCTGCGGTCACAGCAATGTTAAGCGACATCGACCCCACCGAAGACAACCGGGGCCCGGTCGCATTCAAACGCCACGCCGCTGGCATCGTGCTTGGCCGCGCTATCGCGCGCGCTTGGTCACGGGCATAGGGAGGAATTTGCAATGACAGATAAGATGCATGTCAAACTGAACGTGAACGGCGAGGATCACGAATTCCTTGCCGAACCGCGCGAGCTGCTGATCTACGCACTGCGCGAAAAGCTCAACATCACCGGCCCGCACGTGGGCTGTGATACGTCCCATTGCGGTGCCTGTACCGTCACAATGAATGGCAAATCGGTGAAATCCTGCACCGTCTTCGTTGCGCAAGCCAATGGGGCAGAGGTCACAACCATCGAGGGGCTTGGCGGCCCCGATGCGCTGCATATTCTGCAAGAGAGTTTCAAAGAGCACCACGGCCTTCAGTGTGGGTTCTGTACGCCGGGCATGATCACCCGCGCGACCAAACTTCTTGAGGAAAACCCCAACCCAACCGAAGCAGAGGTCCGCTTTGGCATCGCTGGCAATATCTGCCGCTGCACAGGCTACCAAAACATCGTGAAATCCATCCTCTCTGCGGCGGCCGAGATGAACGCAGCCAAGGAGGCGGCACAATGAAGGACGAAATCACACGCGAAGAACGGGTTGCTGGCCTTAAGGGGATGGGTTGCTCACGCAAACGGGTCGAAGACGCGCGCTTTACCCAAGGCAAGGGCAATTATGTTGATGACATCAAGCTGCCCGGCATGTTGCACGGTGATTTCGTGCGCTCACCCTATGCCCACGCGCGAGTCAAGTCGATCAACATCGACGCCGCAATGGCGCTGCCAGGTGTTGTCGCAGTCCTCACCGCCAAAGACCTTGAGCCGCTAAACCTGCATTGGATGCCAACGCTCGCTGGCGACAAGCAGATGGTATTGGCCGACGGAAAAGTGCTGTTTCAAGGACAAGAGGTTGCCTTTGTCGTGGCTTCTGACCGCTATATCGCGGCAGATGCCGTTGAGCTTGTCGAAGTGGATTACGAGGAACTCGAAGTTCTGGTCGACCCTTTCAAGTCGCTTGAATCTGACGTTGTCTTACGCGAAGACCTTGACCCTAAGGCCCCCGGTGCGCACGGTCCCCGCAAGCATCACAATCACATCTTCACTTGGGAGGTAGGTGAAGAAGTTGCTACTAATCAGGTCATCGACAACGCTGAGGTCGTCGCCGAATCTGAGATGTACTACCACCGCACGCACCCGTGCCCACTTGAGACCTGCGGCTCCGTCGCGTCCATGGACAAGGTGAACGGCAAGTTAACCGTTTACGGCACCTTCCAAGCGCCCCATGTGGTGCGCACGGTCGCGTCACTGCTATCCGGTATTGAAGAGCACAACATCCGAGTCGTCTCTCCTGATATCGGCGGTGGTTTTGGTAACAAGGTTGGGGTCTATCCCGGTTATATCTGCTCCATTGTTGCGTCCATCGTGACGGGCGTCCCAGTGAAATGGGTTGAGGACCGGATGGAAAACTTGATGTCCACCGCCTTTGCGCGTGACTATTGGATGAAGGGTAAAATCAGCGCCACCAAGGAAGGCAAGATCACCGGTTTGCATTGCCATGTGACCGCCGATCATGGCGCGTTTGATGCCTGTGCGGACCCGACCAAATTCCCGGCCGGTTTCATGAACATCTGCACCGGCTCTTATGACATTCCCGTCGCCTATCTGGGTGTCGATGGTGTTTATACGAACAAGGCCCCGGGCGGTGTATCCTACCGTTGTTCGTTTCGCGTGACCGAAGCGGTCTACTTCATTGAGCGGATGATCGAAGTTCTCGCGATCGAGTTGAACATGGATGCGGCGGAGTTGCGACGGATAAATTTCATCCGCAAGGAACAGTTCCCGTATACGGCTGCTCTGGGTTGGGAATACGACTCCGGCGATTACCATACCGCCTGGGACAAGGTACTGAAAGCCGTCGACTATGATGGTCTGCGGGTCGAGCAAGCCGAACGGGTTCAGGCCTTCAAACGCGGCGAAACCCGCAAGCTGATGGGCATTGGTCTGTCGTTTTTTACCGAGATCGTTGGGGCCGGTCCTGTCAAAAACTGCGACATCCTCGGGATGGGCATGTTCGACAGTTGTGAAATCCGTATCCACCCCACCGGATCAGCGGTCGCGCGGCTTGGCACAATCTCTCAAGGTCAGGGCCATGCCACGACCTTTGCGCAGATCCTTGCGACCGAGATTGGCCTGTCCGCAGAAAGCATCACGATTGAAGAAGGCGACACCGATACAGCGCCCTATGGTCTTGGCACTTATGGTTCCCGGTCTACGCCGGTTGCAGGTGCCGCCGCGGCAATGGCGGGTCGTAAAATCCGCGCAAAGGCGCAAATGATTGCGGCCTACCTGCTGGAAGTCCACGATAACGACGTGGAATTCGACGTGGATCGCTTCGTTGTCAAAGGCGCGCCAGAACGGTTCAAAACGATGAAAGAGATTGCCTATGCCGCCTATAATCAGGCGATACCGGGTCTTGAACCGGGGCTGGAAGCGGTCAGCTACTACGACCCCCCCAACATGACCTACCCGTTTGGCGCGTATGTCTGCGTGATGGACATTGACGTCGATACGGGTGTGCCTGAAATTCGCCGCTTTTATGCGCTGGACGATTGCGGCACGCGGATCAACCCCATGGTGATCGAAGGCCAGATCCACGGTGGCTTGACAGAGGCTCTTGCCGTCGCGCTGGGACAAGAGATTGCCTATGATGACATGGGCAACGTCAAGACGGGTACGTTGATGGACTTTTTCCTGCCAACCGCGTGGGAGGTTCCGAACTATGAAACCGACTTTACCGTCACACCCAGCCCACATCATCCTATCGGGGCCAAGGGCGTGGGCGAAAGCCCCCATGTGGGCGGCGTGCCGTGTTTCTCGAACGCGGTGCAGGATGCCTTCCGACCGTTTGGCAACCGTCACACCAATATGCCCCATGATCATTGGCGCATTTGGCAGACAGCCAACGATCTGGGTCTGCATGGCTAAACGGCCGGGTACGGGCTGCATCAGGTGGCCCGCGCCCATATAGGAGGAACTCGATGACTTGGACTTCGTTGCAAACGGCTATGGCCGATCAGGGCTATATTGCCTCTGGCGATCTGGCGATGGCGCTGCATTTGTCGCTGTCACTCGGGCGGCCACTGCTGCTTGAAGGCGCGGCGGGTGTTGGCAAGACCGAAGTGGCGCGTGTGTTGGCGGCTGTCGAAGACACACAGCTGATACGTTTGCAGTGTTATGAAGGTCTGGATTCTGCTCAAGCGATTTACGAATGGAACTACCAGCGCCAATTGCTGGCGATCCGCGCAGCATCTGAGGATGGTGAGACAGGCAAGAGCGTTGAAGCCCGTATATTCTCGGATGAATTCCTGTTGGAACGGCCCTTGCTCAAGGCGATCCGGCAATACAAAGCGCCCGTACTCCTGATTGACGAAATTGATCGGGCGGATGAAGAGTTTGAGGCATACCTGCTCGAAATCCTCTCGGAGTTCCAGATTACAATCCCCGAAATGGGTACGATACTGGCGACAACACGCCCCATCGTCATTCTGACGGCAAACGGCACACGCGATCTCAGCGATGCGCTGCGCCGCCGGTGCCTTTATGCCCATGTGCCCTATCCCGATCACCAGACAGAACTGGCCATTCTGGTCACCCGCTACCCGGACATTGCCGACAGGCTTTGCACGCAGATTGTGGGCTTCGTTCAGGCGTTGCGCAAACAGGAGTTGGAAAAGAAGCCGGGCATTGCCGAGATGCTCGATTTTTCTGCCGCCTTAATGGGGCTCGGCGTGGCTGATCTGACCGACGACCCGGCGACTTTGCAAGCGACCCTGACAACCCTGCTGAAAACACAAATGGATCGCGATGCGATCCCAACCGAAATCGCCCAACGTCTTGCGGGGAAGGCCGCATGAGCCTTGTCACTAAATTCGCCGCCCGAGACCCGGGGCCAGCGGCGCGCATGGCGGGCTTTGTCGCCCATCTGCGCGACAATGGCTTGCGGCTGGGTGTGGGGGAAACGGGCATCGCATTGGATGCGCTGACCCATATTAATGCGGCAAACCCTCATGACACACGTCGCGCCTTGAAATCCATATTCACGGGCTGCGCCGAGGAGGCCGCGCAATTTGACGGGCTGTTCAACAGCTTCTGGATGAACGGTGGGCGGGTCAAATCCCGTGTAACACCCACGTCCAAACCTAGCGAGAGCCAGTATGTCCATTCCTCTCGTGAGGCGAGTGCCGAGGCTGATCCCAATAGCGGCGCAGGCGATATCAGCGCACCTGATGGGGGTGACGGCGAAGCTCAAAGCGACGGCGAGGGTAAGCTGGTCGCCACTGACGTGGCCAACCTGTTCAAGAAAGACCTGCGTGACGTAGTGCGGCCCGACGACATTGAGGCCGCCGAGAAAATCGCCCTGCGCCTTGGCGCTGCCCTACGCGATCGCAGGTCACGGCGCCGCAAAGCCGCCCGAAAGGGGGATCAAATCCACTTCCGCAAAGTCATGCGTCAATGCTTGGCCACCGGGGGGGAGCCCTTCGCTCTGCCCAAGCGCCATAGGCCTGATCGGACTCTGCGGGTCACGGCAATTTGCGATGTCTCTGGGTCGATGACGATCTATTCGCGCATCTTTTTGGCGTTTCTAGCGGGGTTGATGCGGGCTGATCCCCGTGCCGATGCCTATCTTTTTCACACCCGCCTTGTGCGGATCACTGAGGCGCTGCGCGACAAAGATGCCCTGCGCGCCTTGGCTCGGCTATCTTTGCTGGCGGACGGGTTTGCGGGAGGCTCCAAGATCGGCGATAGCCTCAACACTTTCGCTGCCACCTATGGGCGACGGTTTGTCGACAGCCGCACCGTGGTAATGGTCCTGTCTGATGGCTACGACACCGCGTCCCCGGATGGTATCGCGGACGCGCTAATCCGGCTCAAGAAGCGCGGTTGTAAAATCATCTGGCTCAACCCGCTCAAAGGCTGGGACGGGTACGAGCCGACCGCGCGGGCAATGGCCGGAGCCTTGCCGCACCTCGATCTGTTCCGCGCCGCCAATACCTTAGAAGACCTCGCCGCCTTGGGGCCGGAGTTGACCCAGCTATGACCCCAAAACAGATCATGGAACATGGATTGTCCGAGGGCGAAGACACCTTCGCTATAGCCACAATTGTGCGCACCGCAGGCACAACAGCGGCCAAACCCGGTGCCAAAGCGTTGCTGCGGGCAGACGGCACCATCCTTGACGGCTGGCTGGGTGGCGGATGCGTGAAAAGCGCGATCAAAGAGGCGACGTTGCGGGCCTACGCAAGTGGCCAGCCACAATTCATATCGGTCGCGCCGGAAGAGGATTTGGCTGAAAAGGGCGTGCGACCCGGCGACGCAGTGGATGGCATTCGGTTTGCGCGCAACGGCTGCCCCTCCAAAGGCACCGTCGACATTTTCATCGAACCGCATCTGGCTGAGCCTGATCTGCTGGTTTTCGGCAACTCTCCTGTCGCGGAAAAGTTAACAGAGTTGGCCCCGCAGTTTGGCTGGGCAGCGGCAGCGGCAGCAACCGACGCAGTCCTGCCTTCGCGCGTCGATGGCCGGGCACGATATCTGGTAATCGCGACCCAAGGCCAAGGCGACCTCGCCGCGCTCAAAACCGCTTTGGGTGAAGCCTCGGACTATGTCGCGTTCGTCGGAAGCGCGAAGAAGTTCGCGTTCTTGTCGGATAAGCTGGTAGCGGCAGGTACAGACGTGGCGCAGATTGCGGATGTTCACGCACCTGCTGGCCTCAAAATCGGCGCTGTAACCCCTGCTGAAATCGCCCTGTCGATCTTGGCTGAACTGATACAAGTGAAGCGCGAGATTTTGGCGCAGGCTGCACAAAATGGATAAGGTCGGCGCTATCATATTGGCAGCGGGACTATCGCGTCGGATGGGTGAGAGGAACAAGCTTCTGCTGCCCATTGGGGATGTGCCTATGATCCGGCATGTAGTAGAAACCTACCTCACGGCCATTGATGGCGAAGTTTGCGTTGTCACCGGGTTTGAGGCGGTGCGGATTGAAACGGCTCTATCAGGTCTGCCCGTTCGACTGGTGCACAACCACCAGTTCGAGAAAGGCCAACCCTTTTCCGTACAAGCGGGGCTTATTGGAGCCTCGGAGACTGAGCATTTGCTGATCGGGCTTGGCGACCAACCGCAGCTAACGTCAGACGATTTGCGCACATTGATCAGGGCACATCTGGCCGCGAACACTGCGAAGATTTCGATCCCTCACCAAGGGAAGATACGCGGCAATCCGATCATCGTGCCTGCGGATATGCGGACCCGCCTGCTGACGGACAAAACAAACCCCGGCTGTGGAAAATTCACTCGCGCCAACCCCGATTTGGCGCAGTACATACCCTTGTTACAGCCCGGATTCTTTAATGACATCGACACACCAGCAGCCTTGGCGGATTTTCAACGAATAGCTTCTGAAGGGGTCACACGATGAGAAAACTGAAAAAAGTCTTTTGCGCCTTGCGCCGAAAGTGGTCCCTGACACCAGAGCAAGCTGAAACGCTTGCCACCATCAAATTTCCCTGCTGCTAAGAAAGGCACACGATGGAACTCAAAGACGAAATCTTCATCAATGCCCCAATGGACCGGGTCTATGCGGCGCTGAATGATCCCGAAATTCTTCGGCAATGTATTCCAGGCTGCGATGAGCTGATCCAGCACTCCGATACAGAGCTTGAGGCAAAAATCGTGCTCAAAGTGGGCCCGGTCAAGGCACGGTTCAGCGGCGAAGTGCAACTGGACAAAAGCGGAGCACCTGATGCATTCTCTCTCACTGGGCAAGGCAACGGTGGTGCTGCTGGGCATGCCAAAGGCGGGGCGGATGTTACGCTGGTCGCAGACGGGGATACAACGATCCTGACCTATGATGCCAAAGCCCAAATTGGTGGCAAGCTGGCGCAACTGGGCAGTCGTCTGATTCAGAGCACAGCCAAGAAACTTGCCGCGAAGTTCTTCAAAAGCTTTGCCGACGTATTGGACGCAGAAAAAGTTGCCTAACGCCATTACCTACCAGGACCACGCAGTCGATGTCCTGGCCCAGGTTGCTGCCTATGTCAGAACCGGGCAGCCGTTTGTGCTGATCACATCGGTGCAAATCAAAGGCGGCAGCGCCCGCGATGTTGGCTCGCTGGCTGTCGTCTCTGGTACCGGGGACATGTCCGGCTATATGTCTAACGGGTGCATTGATCAGGACATCCTGCTGCATGCGATGGGGTGTTTGCAATCCGGGACGGCACGCTTGTTGCGATATGGTGATGGCTCACCTTTTCATGATCTCACGCTGCCCTGTGGTGGGGCATTGTCGGTTTGGATTGATCCCTTACCTGACAAAGATGCGCTTGTGGACGCGTACAACACCTTACTGGCCCGGCAGCCTGCGTCACTGACATTCCGTCCTCGACAAGAATCCTGCCCTTCAATCACGATCGCCTACCAACCCAAAGTGGCACTGGCTCTGGCCGGTCGGGGTGCCATTTTTCGGGCAACAGCCAAGATTGCCCATGCGATTGGATTTGACGTATCCGGCTTTGCCCCGGACGTTTCTGATCTTGATGCGGTAGCGCCATTTTGCAAGTCACCCCCAACGCATGTCCGGTCCAATATCAGCATCGACGCGTTGAATTTGGACCCCACCAGCGGCTTTTTAACACTATTCCACGATCACGACTGGGAACCGGCTTTTCTCGTCGCGGCCCTCGCTACACCTGCTGGGTTTATCGGCGCTCTCGGCAGTCGGCCCACCCAAGCATCCCGCCTTGCGCATCTGGCCGAAATTGGCGTCTCAGACGCCGATCTACAGCGTATCCGTGGGCCAATAGGCCTTGTTCCATCGCTACGTAATGCAAATCTAATCGCTGTCTCAGCGCTGGCTGAAGTTGCACAAACCTTTGCGTATCAGCAACAAACGGTTATTAGCGCGCAACAGGTGATCCAACACCCCCATATGGCGGACTGAATTTGCATTTTTTGGCGCGTTTTTGATCCAGCCGCAAACCGACTAGCGTTATGCGATCAGCAAAGCGGTTTTTGCTGCGGTTCCAAACTGACCGATGCAGTCATTGGAAAGAAGCGGTTGGGCATTGTCACTGATCTTACTGCCAGATGATAGGGCATCATTCACACCGAATATTGTTATCCACTGATCGCTCTTGCAAGTTTGGTTATCTTTATGCAAAGTAACTTTGCGAAAGGGGAGTTGATGGCTAACCTCCCTACAAGCTGGAAACTGGAAATTTGTCCCATACTCAAACAGTCTTGGTGAAATCAACAGACACGGGTGTCATTCAAGCCGCGTCTACAGCGCTAAGTGAACTTGACGGATACCGGCTGATTTATTGCGAGGATGATAAATCCGCGTCAAGCCGGTTGGATGAGTTAAAAATTGATCTCATCTTCTACGACCTGGATCCTAAGAACTTTGGGCCGGACAATGCGCTTACTCAGTCCCGACTATCCCATGCCGCCTGTTCTCGTATCGTTGTGTGCAGCAATGCGGAGACGGCCGATGGAGCGCGGGTGTCGCGTTGCCCTTAAATCGGCTCTGCCTCAATCTGTGTGGCGCACTATCCTGAGAACGGGAAGATTCAGGAGGGATAGTGATGATTTCAAGGAAGCACTGGTCGCCCGGGAGCGATGTTTCCGTTCAAAGCGTTGAGCGGCGCGATTCCGGCGGGTGGACTGTATCCGGCAGTCTGACACCAAACGGCATCTGCCCAGACTGTGGATTGCAATCGCGACGTCGTCACGGCTGGCGGCGTAGGCGGCTGCAGGATTATCCCGCCCATGGTGACGGGGTTACGGTAACCCTCTGGGTTTGCCGTTGGCGATGTTTGGCACCCGCCTGCCCGCGCCGGACTTTCTCGGACCAGATCGGCTCGATTGCGCGTCCTTTTGCGCGGCGCACTTCGCGTGTCGGGGAAATTGTCAGCCATCTTGGGCACGCGACCGGCGGGCGGCCTGCCGAGCGGCTCTTGCACCGCTTGGGCCTTGGGGTCAGTGATGACACGGTGCTTAGGCAGCTGAAGAACCGTGCTCAAGACACTGCCGAGCCGCCGACCGTCATCGGGATCGACGACTGGAGCTGGCGGAAGTCGCAGACCTACGGCACGATCATCGTCGATCTGGAGCGTCGCGCGGTCATCGATGTTCTCGAAGATCGTGATGTGGTCACCTGCACCGACTGGCTGAAACGACATCCCGAGGTGGAAGTGATCAGCAGAGATCGCTGCGGTCTCTACGCCCAGGCTGCCCGGCAAGGCGCGCCGCAAGCGGAACAGGTCGCCGACCGGTTTCATATCGTGCAGAACCTGCGGCAGGCTATCGAGGAGCAGATGAACCTTCACGGCCGTGCGACCGGCAGGGCGCTGCTGTCCGACGCCGACAACATCACCGCCGCCGGAAGCCTTCTGAAGTCACGCCTTGCGCACAGGACGTCTCGGGAAGAGATTTTCACCACCATCCATGTGCTCCGAAATCAGGGGCTTACCTGCAGCGAGATTGGGCGGCGAACAGGGTTCCCTCGTCGCAGCATCGCGAAATGGCTGCAGTTCGAGACGCCGCCGGACCGCAGGCGGGCAGCTTTGAAGCCGACTTCGCCGTGGTACTTTGAAGAGTTCCTGAGCCAAAGCTGGAAGGGCGGAATTCGAACTGGAAGCGCCCTGTTCCGTCTGATCCGAGAGCGTGGCTACGAGGGGAGCCCGACGCATTTGCAGCGGCTGCTGGCGGGGTGGCGCAGAGCCGAAAAGCAAGCGAAGGGCCCTGCCTTGGAGCACCAGATCCTGGAACCGGTCCGGGACCCGGAAACGGGGCACGCGATCTCCCCGGTCATCGCGGCAGCGCTGTGTATCAAACCCCGCGGAAAACTCACCCCGGATCAGGCGCGGAAAGTCGACGCGCTCAAGGCTGGCTCTCCCGCCTTCGCAACGATGCGCTGCCTCGTCATGCGGTTCAACGGTATCCTGCGTGGCCGCGAGGCAGACCCGCTCCCTGCATGGATCGACGACGCGATCGAAACCGACCTGGCGCCCATCGTGCGCTTCGCACGCACATTGAACCGAGATTTCGATGCGATAAAAAACGCTATCGAGATGCCCTGGAGCAACGGCCAGGCGGAAGGTCAGATCAACCGCCTGAAAACCCTCAAACGCGCCATGTACGGTCGGGCCGGTCCAGAATTGTTGCGGGCGAGAATGCTACCGTTCCGCCACACAGATTGAGGCAGAGCCCTTAATTGTGAGATGAGAAATCCAACGGGGAGTGGGCAAAACTTGGGGGTCAGGCTGCTGCTCTGCGGTACGCGCTGGTCAATCTTCCGTCGAGTACGGCGGCCCGCACTACGGCGACGTGATGGGCGCCTTTGGGTGACCATCTCATGCGCCGGCGTTTTCCCATGCGTGTGTTGCCGATGTCGTCCACGCAGCCTTCTGCACGGGACGAAGAGATCGGAAGACCATTTCGATACCGCTTCCCATAGTCGGTCAGGCTATCCATATTGTTTGCCAGATAAGTGTAGAGTTCCCGACAACGCGCTTGTACGCGGGTGGCTGCTTCGCGCACTTCGGGATCATCTCTGCAAAGCCGCTCGCAATCGGTCATCAGCCATCTAAGGTCCGTTGTGGTCGTTCGAACCTTTCCATGCCACAGATACCATCGCAGCCGGTCTGCGGGCCGCTCGAACAACACCGGAAAGCCGGGAAAGTTCTTGGCTTGCAGAAGCCCCCTTACGGCGTTCTCGACATGTTTGACCCGCATCGAGATGTGCCACCAATCGAGAATGTGGCGAACCGGCCCGCCGACGGCGTAGCGCACAAGATTGGGCAAGGCAGGTTCTCCATCCGAAATCACGGTAACCGGGCTCTCGCCGTCCCAGCCAGTTTCCTGAAGGTCTTGCCGTAACTGCCCGGATGGTGATCGAGCGGCCTGTTGAACAAGCCCGAAACGACGGGAGATATGGGGGCTTTCGATCTTGCCGACCACAACATCAAGGTGCCTCTTTTGGTATTCCGGTCTGCTCCGAATATGGGTCTATCAGCATAAAGGTACCGAAAGTCCCACAGGAATTTTTTCATTGAGTTGATG
>NZ_QBFD01000031.1:0-1876 GCF_003335585.1 Sulfitobacter sp. DFL-14
TCAAGCCGGGCGGCGGGAAAGCCGTGCTTATCCTCTTGACGAATGGTCATCGGAGTTTTCAACGCCGCTTGCATTCGCGACCATGGCGGTGCGGGCTGCGGCGATCCGCAAAGGCGAGACCGTGCTTGAGCCCTCGGCTGGCAACGGTGCCCTGGCTGCTTTCGCCGCCCGGGCCGGTGCCACCCTTTTGCTCAACGAGATCGACCCCTTTCGCCAGCGCCTCCTGCGGGCGCTCTTCGGCGGCGAGGTCACAGGCCATGACGGCGAGCATATCGACGATCTGCTGCAGTCGCCGGTTCTACCCGACGTCGTGGTGATGAACCCGCCCTTCGCCTCATCGGTCGATCGCTCCCGAGACAAGCACATCGCCGCCAAACATCTCGTCGCGGCTGCAAAGCGCCTGGCACCCGGTGGGCGGCTGGTGGCGATCATGCCACCGGGGTTCACGCCCGAACGCGATGCCGCGCATTGGTCCCGCGCCTGCGGTCTCCTGACGCCGCGCTTGGCGTTGACGATGCCGGGGCAGATCTACCGCAAGCTCGGCACCTCTGTCGAAACCCAGCTCATGGTCTTCGACAAGGTGCAGGAGGACGGCGAGATGATCCGCTTCCCTGTGCGGGATCTGGATGAAGCCTTGGCATATGTCGATGCCGTGGCCGCAACCCGGCCCGAGATGCGCCCAGTCCAACGGGCGGCAGCGATCCCTCATACTTGGTCGAGCGTTCCATCTTCTGCCCCGCGCAAGGCCGCCGCTGCGCCTGTCGCCCCCTCCAAACCCCGGGCCAAGGCCGTTGTCCCGCTCAGCTTCACAAGCCTTCAGACCCCGCGCGACAACCCGCCCATCTCGGACATCTATGCGCGCTACCGTCCGCAGCGGATCGAGATCGCGGGTGCGCAAGAACATCCCACGCCGCTCGTCGAGAGCATCGCCATGGCCTCGGTTGCCCCGCCCATGCCCTCAAACACGGGCAGTGATGACTTGCGCTTGCCCGCACGGTTGATCGAGGAGGGACATCTCTCCGAGGCGCAGCTGGAAACCATCATCATGGCGCATGACGCCCATGGGCGCGACCTGCCCGGTCAGTTTACCATCGATGACGACCAGACCAAGCTGACGCGCGCCGATGATGACCCGGATGCACGTGCCTATCGCCTTGGCTATTTCCTCGGCGACGGCACCGGTTGCGGCAAGGGGCGCGAATGCGCGGGGCTCATCCTTGTCAACTGGCTGGCCGGGCGCAGGAAGGCGATCTGGGTCTCCAAATCCGCCACGCTCATCGAGGACGCGATCCGCGACTGGACTGATCTCGGCGGCTCGCCTGCCGATATCCAGCCGCTGTCGAAATGGAAACCCGACCAGCCCGTCCCGATGGGCGACGGTATCCTCTTCGTCACCTACGCCACGCTGCGGTCCGCGGGCAAATGCGGCACCACGCGACTGAGCCAGATCCTCGACTGGATGGGTGAAGACTTTGAAGGCGTCCTCGCTTTTGATGAGGCCCATGCCATGCAGAACGCGGCGGGGTCCGAGCAGGGCAGGGGGGTCAAACCCTCCCAGCAGGGCCTTGCAGGCCTGCGGCTGCAACTGGCAGCACCGCGCTCCCGCGTCTTCTACATCTCGGCCACGGGTGCCACGAGCGTGCACAACCTCGCCTATGCCGCGCGGCTGGGGCTCTGGGGGCAGGGCCCCGAATACCCCTTCCCAAGCCGCGAGAGCTTTGTGTCGGCGATGGAAGCTGGCGGTGTCGCTGCCATGGAGGTGGTCGCGCGCGATCTCAAGACGCTCGGGCTCTACACGGCCCGTGCCCTCAGCTTCGATGGCGTGGAATATGACGTGCTCGAACACGCGCTCACCCCGGCCCAGATCGAGATCTAC
>NZ_QBFD01000031.1:1886-4898 GCF_003335585.1 Sulfitobacter sp. DFL-14
ATACGCGACTTCGTTTCGCACGATCCACCACAATCTCGAGGCTGCACTGACCGCGACTGGCGTCAACGATGCCTCGGGCGAGACCAATGCCTCGGCCGCACGCGCCTCGGCCAAGTCCCGCTTCGAGAGCACGAAGCAGCGCTTCTTCAACCATCTCCTGATGGGCATGAAGGCCCCGAGCATCATCCGCGCAATCAAGGACGATCTGGCGGCGGGCAAGGCTTGCGTCATCCAGGTGGTTTCGACAGGCGAGAGCCTACTCAAACGTCGGCTTGAAACGATGGACCCGGAGGATGAGCTCGTCGAGGGTGCCTTGACGCCGCGCGACTATGTCTTGGGCTATCTCGAACAGGCCTTCCCGATCCATGCGCAAAAGCTGGTCGAGATCGACGGCAATATGGTGGCAGAGCCTTTGCGGGATGAGACCGGGGCGCTGGTCGTCTCGCGCGAGGCGCTCGCCCTGCGTGATGCGGCCATGATGGAGTTGATGACGCTCGCCCCGATCCCCTCGGCGCTGGATCAGATCCTCTGGGCCTTTGGCGACGAGGCCGTGGCAGAAGTCACGGGGCGGTCCATCCGACCCCTCAAAGCCGAGGACGGCCATCTCTTCATCGAGAAGCGCAGCGCCAGCAGCAATTCGTCTGAGACCCAAGCCTTCATGGACGGCGAAAAGGATGTCCTGATCTTCTCCGATGCAGGTGGCACCGGTCGATCCTACCATGCGGCGCAAACGGCGAAGAACCAGAAACGGCGGCGGCACTATCTACTGGAGCCCGGCTGGCGCGCAGATGCGGCCATCCAGGGGCTCGGCCGCACGCATCGCTCGGCCCAGGTCAGCGCGCCCTTCTTCCGGGTCTGCACATCCGATGTGCATGGTGAGAAGCGCTTCACCTCGACTATAGCCAAGCGCCTCGACCAGCTGGGGGCCTTGACCAAGGGTCAGCGCGAGACCGGCTCGCAAGGCATGTTCCGCGAGGAGGACAATCTCGAAAGCCCGATCGCGCGCGCGGCGCTGCGTGGGTATTTCGCCGATCTTGCCGCCGGGCGCGCTGAGGCGATGAGCTACGAGAGCTTCACCGACTGGACGGCCCTGCGGCTGATCGACAAGGACGGGGTGCTGCTCGAAGAGCTTCCGCCGATCCAGCGGTTTCTCAACCGGGTGCTTGCCCTTCCCATCCACATGCAGAACGCGCTTTTTGCCGAGTTCATGCGCCGGATTGCCGATCAGACCGAACGGGCGCGCGCGGCGGGGACGCTGGATCTCGGCGTGGAAACCCTGCGCGGCGAAAAGATCGGACAGGTCTCCACAGAGGATCTCTGGACCTGCCCGAAATCCGGCGCCGTGACGCGGATCATCGGGCTTGAGGTCACCGACCCGGTCCACGTGCTGTCGGCGGATGACGCCCTGTCGCGCAACCCCGACAAGCTGCCGATGGTTAACCGCGCCTCCGGCCGCGCGGCGCTCATCTCGGCGCGCCCCATGCAGATGTATGACGAGGATATCGTCACGCTCATGCGCAAGGCGGTGCGGCCAAACGGGTCGAGCTACCTGGAGGAGGCGCGGTTCACGTCTTCGGCCTGGGAAGACATCGAAAGGCCCGAGTTTGCACAGCTTTGGGATGCCGAGGCAGCGTCCCTGCCAAAAACCACCACAACCAAGCTCTACCTGCTGACCGGGCTCTTGTTGCCGATCTGGAAGGATATTCCGACCACCAATGAGCGCATCTACCGGGTCACGCCCGATGGGGCGACCGCCATGATCGGGCGCACGCTGAGCGAGGAAGGGGCGGCCGCGCTGCGCGCCCGCTTCCTCGTGTCCAACCCGCAAACACCGCAGGAGATGTTGACCGCCGCCCTCGGCACCACCGCGCCTGTCGATCTGGGCCGGGGTCTGACCCTGACCCGTCGCCGTGTCACAGGCGAGATGCGCCTCGAGCTGGGCGGCGCGGATCGGGGCATGATTGATGGCCTCAAGGCAATGGGGTGTTTCACTGAGATCATCGCCTTCCAGCTGCGGGTGTTCCTGCCGCATGGGGACGGGATCGACACATTGGGCATTCTTGGCCGGATCGCTGGATCCGCACCGGACGTCGCGCGGAACGCGTCTTCAGTTGCAGCAGAATAGCGAGGGGGAGATCATGACACTCGAAGACATCAAGGCCGCCGTCGATGCCGGCCAGACCGTTCACTGGGCCAATACCGGCTACGTTGTGCACAAAGATCGGCTCGGTCAGTACTTCATCACCTATCTGCCGAATGGTAGCTGCATCGGTCTGACCGACCGGAAAGGGCAACGGTTGAACGGAAAAGCGGCGGAGTTCTTCATCGCAGGATCGGAGGAGGGCGACGAGAATACCCAGGACGGCCATCCGAGGCCAGACGGACAGGGTAGGGGCGTCGTTCTCGGCGGGAAGGTGGCACAGTCTCTCAGGCGCCAGCGCTGAACAGAAGGTTGGGTAGAAAGGAAAGCGAGCTTTCTGATTTGTGATCCCTCAAGGGGTCGAGAGAGCAATCCCGGATGCGTTGGCAAGAACGTCAGGCACCGGCCAATCCAAAAGGAACCATCCCATGTTCGCAGGAATCCTCACCCGCAATGTCGAGACCGCAACCGCTCAGTACACCGGCATGATTCACTCGACGCGCTTTGACATCGCCATCCAGCTTGAAACCCGTCCGAAGATGTCCGAGCGCAGCCCGGATTACGACGTGACGGCGATCAACAAGTCGGGCCGCAAGGTGCGCATCGGCACCGCCTGGAACGAGATCGGCAATACCAGCGGCAACCCCTACATCTCGATGCAGATAGATGTCGGCTTGGGTCCGTTCCGGGTCAACGCGGTGCAGACGAAAGAGGCGCGCGCGGCCCAGAGCGGCGAATTCGAGATCATCCCGCTGGTCTCGAACGGCCTGATGAAATCCGGCTCGATCTCGGGCGAGCTCACCGCCATGGACGCCGACAACGCCTTCACCGGCTACATCGCCAACATGATGTTCGATCTGGAGTTCATGCTG
>NZ_QBFD01000031.1:4908-7802 GCF_003335585.1 Sulfitobacter sp. DFL-14
CCGGGGCACACCGATCCGCGTCGGCTCGGCCTGGATGGCGAAAAGCAGCCGCACGGGCAATGACTACCTGTCTCTGCTGATCAACACGCCCGATGGCGATCTACGTGTCAACGCCGTGCAGAACGAAGAGCAGCGCGGCGGACAGACCTTCTCGATCATCCCGTTCATCGACAGCGGTGAGCAGCCGCAGGACGCGGGCGCGGGGCTCTCGCTGGTCGCGTGATCAACGCGTGAGATTAGACGATCTGAACCGAAAGGGGAGCCGTGGGATCACGGTTCCCCTTTTTCTGTACTGGTGTGGTTGAATGAACCCGGCGTACATTGCTGACGTTCGTGTCGCCCGCAGCTAATGCTACCGAAGAGCCCAGACTCACCGATGCTGCGGGGCGCGCGAATGTCGGCTTTCGTCCGGCGCGTCGCACCATGATGGAGTTAGTCAGCTTCCACCAAGTCACTCCGGGCATCGCGGATGATCATCCACGACGAATGCAGGAAAAGCCCCGCGATCGCGAACGCGACGATCAGGTCGGGCCATGCACTGCCAAGCCACGCGACCAGCCCGGCGGCGATGACCACGGCGAGGTTGCCGATGGCGTCGTTGCGAGAGAACAGCCAGACGGCTCGCATATTGGCATCACCCTTGCGGTGCTTTAGCAGCGGCAGCACCGCGAGGATGTTTACGATCAGCGCACCTACCGCGAAGGCTCCCATCAACCCGGCTTCTGGCGTGGTCTGGTTGAGGACACGCCAGAGCGTGCTGCCGACAACGCCAAGGCCCAGAAGGCCCAGAAACACGCCTTGGATCATCGCCGACCGCGCCCGCCATGTCAGGCTCCAGCCGATGGCGAGCAGGCCCAGAAACGTGATCGCACCATCGCCCAGAAAATCGAGCGCGTCTGCCTTCAGCGCCTGCGAACCGGACAGGAACCCGCCGAACATTTCGACCACGCCGTATCCGAGATTGAGCGCGACCACGATCCAGAGCGCGCGGCGATAGCTCGGGTCCTTGTAGGCCGGATCGGACGATGTATCGCCGTCCTCGATCTTCTCGAAACCGTAGCCGGTCGCGTCGAGCGCGGGCCGCACTTTCGGCAGATCGCCGTCCGCGATCCGCAATGTCATGATGTGGGTGGCGGCGGACACTTTCACGTCGCCTTCGGCCACGCCCGCAGACCGGGCCGCGCGCTCGATCTCGGCGGCATCTTTCGCGCAGTCCATGCCTTGCACCCGCATTCGGATCGGGGAGGAGGCTGTCGCCAACTTGCTGTTATCGGGCTGGCTCATGTGCGATCCTTTTTGTGGTGGCGGGCGAAAAGGTACGCTGCTAACGTATCAGTGGATAATGATATGACAGCGCAAAACATTCAAGACGATCTTTCGGCACCCGATACACTGGAACTGCGGGCAAAGCTCTTCCGGGGCCTAAGCGATCCCAGCCGTCTGACGATCCTCGATGCGCTGGTGTCGGACGAACGCAACGTGCAGGAAATCGTCGGGCATACGGGTTTGGGTCAGCCCAACGTCTCGAACCATCTGCGCTGTCTGCTGGAATGCGGGCTGGTCAGTCGCCGCAGCAAAGGCCGCTTCGTTCGGTATCGTCTGGCGGACAGGCGGGTCGCCGATCTCATCCGTGATGCAGATCAGCTACTTGCCTCGACAGCCAACGGAGTTGATGCCTGCCAAAGCTATACGGACTAACCGGCGCGACCTGCTGCAATGTCCTATCGGTGCGCCAAACCTGAAGCAGCCATCTGCGCATCCGCAGCGAATGCACCCTTTGTCCCGCATCCTACCAGTTCGCGCACGGCGCAGCGAAGGTCCGGTCTACAACTTCTCCGCCACTCCATGGCTCTAAGGCTAGTCAGCGAACACCTGTCTCGCTGACGCCAGTCGCATCCAATCCCGGCCGCCGAACGCGACAAGAGCGAGATAAATCTGCCCGGCGTCTACATCCGGTTTGAATACGATGGTCAGTCGCTGACCGGCGCCGCCATGGCGCACGAGCCATCCATCCAGTTTGCCGCTGAGCCGAGCACCAGATGTTGGGTTTGCAGAAATTTCTTGGATAAGGGCATCGATTTCATCCAGGCGACGGCTTGCTGCTGCAACGTTACCGTCGGTCACCTCGACAATATGGTTAACGATACCGATAAGGTCCCGTTCAAAGAACGGATGCCTGATAAAACGCATCAGGTCTTTTGGGCCATTGCGGCAAGATAGGCCCGTGCACCTTCAGTGACGTTGGTGGCTTCGCCGACCGGTTCCCATTGATCGAGTGGCAGGGACAGTCGGCGTTCCAATTCTGCTTCGAGCAAAGTCCGTTCGCGATCTCGCTCTGCCTTGGCCTTCGCCAATTCACCCGAAACCGCTGCACTCACATTGGGGTACTCGCCAGCTTCGACCAGTTCTTTTGCAAATGTGTAGGCCGTGTCGGTGAAACTGACGGATTGTTTCTGGACGCTCATGGCAAACTCCTCGGTGCTCCAATAGATTACCAAGTATTGCTATACCTGGCAAGCCGGGCAGGCCGACCACGAGAAATGCGTTAACAGCCTTGCGGCCTCCCCAGCTCGGTACGCCAAGTCGCAGGGGAGAACGGCCCTTCGGTCCGTCGCGCATTCGGCCATGCGGCCTCACCGCGGCGTCGCACCCAGGCCCCCGGTTTGCCCGCCTCGCGAGCACGTCCCTCCCCGGCCGCTCTGCCGGATTGCGCTCTGGTCTGTTTTGCGTGGCAAAACGATCCTGGCGCTCCATCCGGCTCCCGCGTCCGGTCGGGCCGTTTGCCTGCTCGGGTCGGGCAAACCTACCATTAAAACACACACACACATGAGCGTGGAAGCATATCCTCCGGATGGCCCCCAAATCAGCCCGCGTCAAGGATCGCAAAACTTTTC
>NZ_QBFD01000031.1:7812-14828 GCF_003335585.1 Sulfitobacter sp. DFL-14
ACGGGGCCTGTGGCTTGGGGCGGTCCCGTGCGTGAGCGCGCACATGTGTCCGGTGCCGCGCTCGGAAAACTTTTGCGCCCGGCAAGCCGGCGGCTGCGCCGTCCCTGACCCGGCCAGATTCGGAAACCAGGCATTCGGCCATGCCCCCACACTCACGTGGTGGCTTTGGAACCGAACACTGGAGACCAGACATGGCTTACGACACTGCAAACACCTACGAGACCATCGAGCTTTTCGGACTGACCGAGAAGGACGCTCACCTGCCGATCCCGGAGGATCACGTCCTGACCGACCACATCATCCGCGAAAGCTTCGAGGCTCTGCTCGGTCAATTGCGCAATACCGGGCTTGAAGCCGAAATCGAACCGCTGGCCCATGGGTTCGCGACGATCCTGCAGCGCCGCAAGGTGGCACTCGGCAAGGAGGTCGACCGCACCGCCGACAAGATCGGCGCGCTGGCAAAATCTCACGACGGATCAGAGATCGCCGAGACCGCCCTCGAAGAAGCGCAGGCGCGCTTTCTGCAGCTGCGCGAGATTGTCAGCGCCATTGAGGTGATGAGCGAGGCGGCGGCGGAATGCTACGAGATCGAGACGGGTCACGCCTTCATCCCGGCAGCGGGCTCGCGTGCGAGCGTCCGGGCGCAGGAGACCGGGGCGGTCTTCGAGGCGCGGCAGCTCCTCGAACAGCACGACCGCGAAACCGCCGAGAAGTCGAAAGTCGAGGGGGTGCCCCTGATCGTCTCGGGCGCCACCGACTGGACCGATGTCGATGTGATCTTCAACACGCTCGACAAGGTTCGCGAACGGATCAAGCAGAACCGCAACCAGGAGATCTTCCTCTGCCACAAGGGTGGCAAGCACGGGGCAGAGATGATTGCGGCTCGGTGGGCCCGGGCACGCGGGATAGCACAGGCGCGCTTTGATCCTCGCTGGTCCGCGCATGGGCGGGCGGCACCGTTCAAGTGCAACGACGAAATGCTGGACGACAAGTTCGCGGCGACGGGGGTTGTTCTCTTCGGTGGCAACGGGGTCGCGCTGAACCTCGGGCAGAAGGCGGAAGCGAAAGGCCTGACGGTCATGCGGGTTGCTGACCCGGCGCAGAAGACTGCGGAGACATGAATTGAGAGGGTCGCCTTCGGGCGGCCCTTTCGTCGTTTCTCATCGGCGTGACAGTACCCAGAGAGTCATGCCTAGCAATTTTGTGTTTTGATAGGTATATGCGTGCCAAGCAAAACTTGGAAATGATTGGCATGACCCCTCTCAGCAGCATCGCGATGAGCGCCTATACCGATCTGGTGCGGCTTCTCAAGGATGACGCCTTGTCCGGTGTCGAAGGCAAGCCGACGCTCAAAGAGCGCGGCGACAAGGCCTATTGGTACGCCGCGCGACGCGTCGGCACCGAGATGCGCTTCATCTATATCGGCGAGGACAGTGACGAGACGCGTGCGCGCATCGACCGGATCGAGGAGCTCCGCGCGACTGCAAAGGATCGGCAGGCAGAACGGTCTCGGCTTGTTCGGCTCCTGCGCGCCGAAGGCATGACCCCCACCGACCGGGCAACCGGTTCCATCCTGTCGGCGATGGCGGCAGCCGGGACTTTCCGTTTGGGTGGCACCATCGTCGGAACCAATGCGTTCCGGCTCTATGAAGGCGAGCTTGGTATCCGCCTGCCCATTGGCGGCATGGCCAACACCGGCGACATCGACATCGCACAGTTCGAAAAGCTCAGCGTGGCGCTGCAGGATCAGGTTGACCCAGGTCTGGCCGAGACCTTCTCGGCGCTCAAATTTGATCCCTTACCGGCTCTTGACCAAGGTCGGACCTGGCGATGGGCCCAAGGTGGGAGTGGCCAGCTGGTCGAGTTTCTCACGCCCGCATTCGGAGATGAGACCATCCGTGATTTGCCAGCATTAGGCGTGAACGCCCAAGGATTGAACTATCTCAACTTCCTGATTGCCGAGCCGATCCATGCGGCGGCGATCTATCGATCCGGCATACTCGTGCAGGTCCCGCGTCCGGAGCGCTATGCGATCCACAAACTGATCGTTGCTGATCGGCGGCGTGACGGGGCAGGCAGCCTCAAGTCGGCCAAGGACCGGGAACAGGCGGCCTTCCTGATCGAAGCGATGGCCGAGGACCGCCCTGATGATCTGGCCCGCGCCTATGCCGCTGCTCTGGAGGTCGGCCCGCGCTGGCGGGAGCACATCGGCAACTCGCTGAAGCGGATGCCTGAGACGAAACTAATCCTCGACGGGTTGGGAGTGTGATTGCCGCAATGGGATTCCCCTGAACCTCGGGCAGAAGGCGGAAGCGAAAGGCCTGACGGTCATGCGGGTTGCGGACCCGGCGAAGAAGGCCTCGCAGGATTGAAGAGAGGGGGTCGCGCTTGACGCGGCCCTTTCGTCATGTCTCATGGCGCGTGCGGTCGGTCACGCAAGATCGACAGGCTGCGACGTCCAGCACCGTTATCCCTCTACCCGGTCCGTCAGAGTGCGGCCCATCCGCATCGGTATGGGCTGAGGATGGTGCGCACCTCACGCACATCGTCAGCGGGGCAAGACGCGAGGGGTCGAGACGTCGCATTTGAGGCCGAAGACTTGCGCGTCCCTTGGGTGGTGTTTCGGAACATCGCATCCACGCGGGCGGGCTCCGTCAGCTCCTCGGCCAGGCTTGGCGGGACGAGGACGCGGATGGTGGCGGCGGGGTGATGGCAGGGGTCATCCGGGTCACTCCTTTTTGCTATGCATGTGGATCGCACGGGGTCGGCCCGTTCGTGCCCTCAGCTCACGCTTCGGCAAGCACAAATACGGCTTCCACGGCTGGCCGCGGACCCTCCGCATTTGCGCTTGCGACCGGGCCTCTTGCCCCCGTGCCGGGTGATCCCCATCGCAACAAGGAGTAACCCAAATGACCAACCACTACGTCGCCACCGTCCCCGTCAAGTTCACCGACACCGATGGCCAGGAGCGCACCCGTTTTCAGCGCGTGGGCGCGATGTTCCGCAACACCCGCAACGGGGACGGCTCGGAGTTCTTCAGCCTCAAGCTCGACTTCCCGGTCGCGGTCTCGGAGCTGGTGATGTTCCCACCGAGCGCGAAAGATCCCCAGGACTGAATCCTCTGACGAGGATGGGCCGCCATCAGGCGGCCCTGTCCCGCCGCCGGGACAGCTGCGCGAAATAACGAGAGCCCGGCCGGTGGCCGGGCTCAAGGTATGATGACCCGGGACCGCGGGCGGTCCCGGGGGAGGGATGAGATGGTTCGTGACAGGGCGGTCCGCCAGCCTCAAGGGGGCCATCCGGAATAACCCTTCGGCTGCGCCTCCCGGGTTTTTCCGGCAGAGATTTGGGAGACCCAAATCTGGCCGCCCTTGACCCTGCCGGACCGCCTCATCCGAGAAGATTTGCGCCGCCCCCTCGCTTCCGTCCGAACACTGGTGTGTTCGGCCAAAACCTCCGGCGCGGGCACGAGGAAGGCCAGACGGGGTTCCTGGGGGCCGAGATTGGCAAGTCATTCAACGCCCCTCCATTGGGACACGTGTGGTCATATACAGTCTCGCCCCTCTGGCGTTCAGCGAGACGGCTCGAAGCTACACAAATCATGTTCAGTAACAATAATGCGGTATTGACTCACTAGTAGGGTGACGTATGATGCATGTGTAGCTACTGAAGGTGGCAGGAAATAGAGGGTCTTTCTTCGCATGTCTCGCTCAAAACGCCTCACAGATGTGGACCGCATGGAGATCGTTCGCGAAGCTGCGGAAGGCGTTTCCACTTCAGTGCTGGCGGAACGCTTGGGCGTGTCGGTGCGGGCGATTCAGTACACGCTCAAAGCCGATGCCGAGCGCCAGACGGATGCCGCAATTCCGGTCTCAGCGGTCAGTGTGAAGGTCACGGCGGCGGAGCTGGCGGCGCTCGACGCGGTGTTGGAGAAGGCGGGGATCGAGAGCCGGGCCGAGGGGCTGCGGCGGCTCATTCAGGCGGCAGGCGGGGTGTTCGTTCCGGACGCGCAGATGGCGGCCGAGATGGCGCGCTACCGCGCTTCACTGCACGAGGTCGGCAATGGGGTCACGCAAATCGCCAAGCAGATGACGCAGGCCAACCGGCGGGGGCAGGGGGCCGTGGGGGGCACGAGTGCCGAGTTCACCGAATTGCGTCTCGCCCAGATGCGTGGGCTGGCGCGGTTCATCCTGGATTCCGCTGACGAGATCGATCTGCTCCTGCGCCGCCGTCGGGACGCAATGCAGCTGCAGGCCACGGCCGCGCTGAGGGAGTTTGCCCATGCGGCTGAATGATGCCGTCCATGCCGTCACGGGCGAGGTCTTTCGGGATGGCTGGAGCCGCGTCCGGGGCTCAATGCAGGGGCTGCACGTGGCCAAGCAGACCCAGCTTGTGCGCGCGGCAGCGGGGCATCGGCCAGCGGTCTTCAAGGCGATCCGGGGCGGGGGCACGCATACCAAATCGCAGCTCGCAAACCAGCTCGATTACCTCACCACCAAGTCCACCCATATCGTGGACAGTAGCGGGTTTCTGGATGGCAAGGCGAAGCTCGAGGCGGGTGACATCAAGGACCTGACGGAGCGCTTTGCCAAGCGCTGGGATGCGGGCTTCAAGCCCAAGCTCGGGCAGACCACCCACATGCTCATGTCCTTCCCCGTGGGCACGCGTGGGGAGGATGTGCGCGACATCGCGACGGATGTGGCCGAGCGGTTCTTCCAGACCGATGAGGGGCATTTCGACTACATCATCGCGGTGCATGAGGACCGCGATCACCCGCATGCGCATCTGGTGCTGAACCGCCGCTCGCAGGAAGGCGAGTTCTTCTTTCTGGGGCGCAACCACCGCTTCAACTATGACGACTTCCGCCTCGCCATGGTCGAGGAGGCCGAGAAGTACGGTGTGCGGCTGGAGGCCACGCGGCGGGTGGATCGCGGCGTCGTGCATTACCCGGCCCGCACCAGCGAAGTTTATGCCGCGAAAGAAGAGGGGCGCGCACCCCGCGAGCGCGAACGCGTGGGGCAGGACCTGACGCGGACGCTGGCGGAGATCGCCAACACCAGAACCGTCTATCATTCGCTTGCTGCGGAAGCCTCCCGCGAGGCCCGGGAAGACATCGCCGCGGCACTCTTCCGCGCGGGCGAGGTGCTGGCGCATGGCGGGCAGGTGGACCGAACAGGAGATGTGTACATGGCCGAGGATCAAAGCTTTGAGGATCTGAGAAGCCTCTATGCGGAAAAGCTCGCGCGGGTGCAGGGCATGATCGCCGAAAAATCTGACGCGGAACGTCCCGTGCTGGAAAAACGTCTCATCGAAATCCAGACGCAGGTCCAGCACATGCAGCCTCTCGGTTTGCGATCATCCACGCTGTCAGAGACCCCCTCGGAGGGCGGGATCTATTCCGAAGCCAATATCGACACCAACCAGCGCGAGCGTCTGGCCGAGCCCGACCTGAGATCGCGCATTGACGCGGCACTACACGGCACCGGGATCAGCACATCGGAAGTTGTGGCCCGGATCGAGACCGGGGCCTCGAGTGCAGCACTTGAGCATCAATGGATCGCAGATGATCTCTCAAAGGTGGCCGAGGCGCGGGATCTGAACCTCGAACGCCGTGCCGATCTGGAGCAGGCGCGTGACATCCTGAATGACGTGCATGTGGAACTTGGCACGCTGTTGGAGCGCGAGAACGTGCTGCGCCGGGATGGCGTCATGGAAGCGGAACCGGTCAGCGAGCAGTTCCATTATCATGAGGGCGCGGTGCGGGAGATGGAAGGGACAATCCGTCAGGAGATGCGCGCAGATGGCCTGACAGCGCAGCAGATCGAGGACCGGGACTGGGAGGTGGTCTCGCGGGCAGAGCGCCGGATCGAGACGGAGCAGCGCGTGTATCTCGAGGCACATCCGGAGCTGCTCGCACGCCCCGGGGATGTGATCGACCGGTCTGAGCCCTACAGGGAGACCATCACCGATGCGGCCCGCGCCAGCGAGATCACCCGCGAAGTCGACCAGATCATAGCGGGACGCGACCTCCGCACGCCCGTTGCAGATGCTGTCACGGATGACTTGCGCGCGCGCTATCCGGACATGCCGTCCCACCTCGCCCGCGGGCTCGGCGCGACCTATGCGGCCGTCGTCGAGATCCGGGACACGGAGGCCATCAATCAGGTCCGCCGCGAAACCGAGATGCGCGACGGGCTTGGGGTTGGCACGCGCGACGACATCCTCGCAACCCGCGATGAAACTGCTTCGCAGTCTGGCCGTGCCGACCGCCTAGCAGACGAGATTGCGCGTGTCCTGGACCATGAGCGGGCCGGGGAATTGTCCGCGCCCTTCGAGACCGAGGCGGAGCGGGACGCCTTTCGCGACGAGATCGCGCGGGTGCTGGACGTTCGCCAACTCGATCGGCTCACATCCGGCGATGCCGATGCGCTGGACAAGGTTCTCGAGGACCGCCTCGACCGGCTCTATGTCGCCAAGGTCTATCTGCAATCGGATGCAGCAACGGCCAACACGGAGGCCTTGCGCCAGGTGGTCGATGATCTGGCTGACACCGAATATGAACGGCATCGCGCCGCTGATCTGGACAGCGAGACTGAGCGGGGTCAGGTCCATTGAGCGCCTCAATGGGCAAAGCACGGATCGCCACAGGCGTTTTGCTGGTGACACTTGTGACCGGAGCCATGGGCTATACCATCGCTTCGGCCGTGCTGACCTATCAGGACCTTGGCTTCGGGGCCGAGATCGACTTTGCCTATATCGCGCAGAACTACATGGCGATCCTCGATCGCCGCCCGGAGGACGCCCAACTCATCCACCTGATCATCGGCAGCTTCGCGGCTGCCGGCCTGATGTTGAGCCTCGCCCTGTCGGGATCGGCCCTCACACGCTTTGGCCAGACCCATTGGCAGACCGCGCGCGAGATGAAGGCCAACGGGTTTTTTGGGGCACCCGGTACCGGGTTCATCCTCGGCAAGCTGGGGACGCCGGGCTCCCGCGCCAATTACATTTGCTCCAAG
>NZ_QBFD01000031.1:14838-16399 GCF_003335585.1 Sulfitobacter sp. DFL-14
CTTCCCCCATGCGCTGATCGTGGCCCCCACGGGCCGCGGCAAGACCACGGGCTTTGTCATTCCGAACCTGCTGACCTGGCAAGGCTCCGCCGTGACGCTCGATGTGAAGGGCGAGTGCTTTGAGGCCACGGCCCGGCATCGCGCCGCCCAAGGCGACAAGGTCTATCGCTTTGCCCCCACCGATTGGGAGGGCAAGCGCACGCATCGCTACAACCCGCTTCTGCGCATCTTCGAACTGAAAGACCCTGCCCGCCAGCAGATGGAACTGCAGCTCCTGGCGACGCTCTTCCTGCAAAGCGACAATGACCGGGTGCAGGGGCTGCTCAAGGGCGGGATCGATCTCTTCGTGGCGGCAGGGCTCTTGGCCTTCCAGCGCAAGCGTCCGACCTTGGGCGAGATCTATCGCATCGCCGCCTCGGGTGGGAACAAGCAGAAGGAATACTTCGCGCGCGGCCACGAAGTCGACAACCGGGCCGCCAAACTGATCTTCACGCGATTGGCCTCAACCAATAACGATACGCTGACGTCTTACGTCTCGCTTCTGATGACCTCGGGGCTGGACCAATGGCAGAACCCGGCGATTGATGAGGCAACGGCCGTGTCGGACTTTGATTTCCGGACGATCCGCGAAAAGCCCTTTTCGGTCTATCTCGTGGTCCAGCCTCTCATGGTGAAGCCTCTGGCGCCGCTGATCCGGCTCTTCTTCTCCGATCTTCTCTCGGCCATGCAGGAAAAGGACCCCGGACCGGATGAGCCGTGGCCAGTGATGATCATGCTCGATGAGTTCAACCGCCTCGGCAAAATGCCCATCGTGGTCGAGAGCATCGAGACCCTCCGCACCTATCGTGGCCACCTCGCCGTGGTGACGCAAACCATCCCCGCCCTCGATGAAATCTATGGCGAGAACACACGCCGCGCCTTGCAGGGGAATGCGGGCGTGAAGCTCTACCTGACGCCCTCGGATGAGAAAACGGTCGAGGAGCTCAGCAAGGCTGTCGGAAAGACCACAAAGACCGTCATCACGCGGTCCCAGTCCATCGGCAAGAACCCCTTCGAGGGCCGCAGCCAATCCACGCGGACTGAAGAGAGCTCGTTGTTGCCTGAAGATGAAGCGCGCCGCCTACCGCTCGATGAGATCGTCATGGTGATCGACGCGCAAATGCCGGTCCGAGCCAAACGGATCCAGTATTTTGACGACCGGCTCTTCAAGGCGATCCACGCGGCGCAATCAGGCGAGTTGCCGTTTCCGAAGCCGGGGGGAGGGGGATCGCAGGGCAATCTCCCGTTGAGCGTGCGCGCCATGCCGATGACTCCGCCTTCGAACGGACCAGGTGGGTCTGACGCCGTTGTGGAGACCGCACACCAAGATGCTGGCAGCCAAACGTCAAAGCAAACCGACGTCGCTCCAAAAAAGACCGCGCCTGTCGTTCAAACCGTTATCGCCGAGGAACAGCGCCAGATGGAGATGGATTTTGGAAGCCAGGTCGCCGATGCAGAGGCAGCGAGCGTAGCTGATGAGGCGCAGATGCGCTCTGCAGTCGATGGCTTGGACGACATGGAA
>NZ_QBFD01000032.1 GCF_003335585.1 Sulfitobacter sp. DFL-14
GCCTCAAATATGGCACATCACGTTGCCGATGGGAATCTTACGTCAGGTGGCGAACACTAGCGTTACCTTGGGCGGTAAGTGTGGATGCCGTCAAACCTGCCAACAAAACCATCAATAACAGATGGGTTGGCCGCAATAATATTGCGAAGCGCGGCGATGTCTTGTAATGCTGGTCCATTTACATGCCTTGGTAACCAATGTGCGTGATAGTGAGCCACAGTGGTGTACCCATTAACTATGGGTACGGGCCCAGATTGCACGCTGCTATTATATTGGAAGTTGTCCGGAAAACCAACAAATCTCAAGCTAGCGCCTGCGAGATTTCTCGTTCCATTTGGAGCGAGTGTCCAGAAACCACCTTCACCCTTATTTCTGATCGATGCTGCAAACATTGCATCAGCTTTTTTTGCAAATAGCGGGTTGGATCGTATCTGCGCTAGATCTTCTGGTATGTTTCCGACTTCCCGGTTCCCTGTTAACAAACCAAGCAAACCTGCCGGACGTTCAAAAGGATCCTGTCCTGGAAGCCAATGATCTCCCGCAGTGTGGCCTACCCCCACCTCTCCCGTGAATGGGAGTGGGCAAAAGCTTGCGGTCAAGCGGCCCGCTTTGAGACGCCTAGCCTTCCGTCAAGCACAGCGACCCGAGTGACAGCAACCCGAGGTGACCATCTCATGCGCCGCCGCTTTCGCATGCGGGTGTTGCCGATGTCATCAACACAGCCCTCTGCCCGGGACGACGAAACTGCGAGGCCATTCCGGTGTCGATGGCCGTAGTCTACGAGCGCCTCTTGGTTTCTCCATCGTCAAACGTCGTCTCGACAAAAATGCTTACATCCATGGTGGGTCTCGCCTTGTTCCGAAACCTTACCGTACCACGTCGACCACCAAGTTTTGCCCATTTCCCTTGATCAGAGAGCCGCGATTAGACAAAGCGTGCAAAACCGTTCACTTTTAAGACGAAGGGGAATGCCCGAAGTCAATGGCTCAGAGTGGCGACCTTTCTATTCCGGTAAGGGGAACAGGTTTTTAAGGCTTCTGTCGGCCTCCAAATCACGAATAAGCTTCGAGAACTCTCTCCATTTTGAGAACTCTTCTCCAGCCTTGTCGAATCCGATGGCTGTGGTTCGGAAGTTTATATACGCTGCTAAAAATTTCCTATTTTCCTTAGAAATGTCAGTTTCTCCGTCAAGAATGTTTTTTGACAGATTGTATTGGTCAAGTGCGGAATCTACTTTCCCGGAAAACAAACGGATGTCTGCGAGAAATGTATTGTACGTGACTGATCGTGGATATTCTTCCATCAGTTCCAAAACTATTTTCTCGGCCTCACCGTACTTACCTTTCTTGGCAAGATGTTGTGATTTGAGGACTTTATAGTTGCGAATTAAGCGCATTTATACACCATGGATTCTAGTGTTCGCCACCTGACGTAAGATTCCCATCGGCAACGTGATGTGCCATATTTGAGGC
>NZ_QBFD01000033.1:0-12042 GCF_003335585.1 Sulfitobacter sp. DFL-14
GGGTCAATTCTCAGTGACAATTTATGGGGCTACCGGGTCAGTTCTCAGTGACAATCAACAACGGCGGGTTCATCAGGATGACGCTCGGGCTTGAGGAGGCGTCGAGATGATCGTCGATCTGCGCAGCGTCGAACTGGGTGACAGGCCGACCCGGAAAGAGGAGGCGCAGAAGTTCGGCGCGGGTGTCGGCAAGCTCGTTCAGCGCGAGTCTGCCACCGGCGATTTCGGCGAGGATTGCCAGAAGCCCGGTTCCGGCCGAAGGCTCGAGAACCAAGTCACGGGACGTGATCCGTGCTGCTGCGAGCGCTGCGAGCCCCATGGGCAAAGGTGTGCTGAATTGCTGGAAGCGCTCCATCTCCTCCGACCGCCGCGTGTGGGTTGGCAACAGGTTTGAAACCTTGGCAAGGATCGGCAGAAGTGCAGCGGGCGATCCGGCCCGGGCCAGCAGCGCGCGGCCAAATTTCCGCAAGAAAAGGACCAACGCCAGCTCGCCCGCCTCATAGGCCAATTTCCAGTCCCAGGCACCATCCGCATCGGAGCCGCCAAAGGTGCGCTCCATCTCGAGGCGCAGGCGCAGCGCGTCGATCTGAAAACCCTGCGCCAGATCAGGCTGCAGCGCTTCGGCAACCGCGATGATCGCTGCAGCAGTATCTGGGGAGGGAATTGAGGCAACTGGCGCAAGCGCGCGAACGGGTGCAACGGGGGCGAGGTGGGTCATCTGGAAACTCCGGAATGAGGGACAGGATCAGGCCCGGACACCCTCTTTCGGGCACCCTCAGGCCTGACCTTCCCCGGCCCTCCTCTTCCTCTCAAACCCCATGATTGCCGCAGGTGGCCTGATTTTGTTCCTGTTATGGTCTATTTTAAGAACCACGCTAAGAAGGGAGATCCCCGATGGAAAGCACCACTTACAACCTGCCCGCGACGCCAAAGCAGATCGCCTATGCGCGGTCGCTGGCCCTACGCAACCAGACGCTCCTGCCGTGGGAGGTACAGCAAGACCGGCGATCTTTGAGCGCGTGGATCGAGGTGCAGACCCGGCTCAAGCCGGTCTCTGAAATGGACCGGCTGCCGACGTCCAAGCAGGTGGCTTCGCGGAGAAACTCGCCCGGATCAAACGGCGCGCCGTTCCGGACGAATGCTTCCGCGACAAGGGGCTCATGTCGAAGCGGATCGACGGGAATAAGTGATAGGTGTCAGTTGGTGGATGACGAGTCGGCGCACGAATTCACCAAGGCTTCCTTCCGCCTACGAAATGCTGCCCTTAGCGCTTCTGTCAGTAAGGGTAAGAATCCAACACCTCAAAGAACGCCAGATGGTCACATGGCTTCAAGTTCGTGACGTCCGCGCTATTGTCGTTTGCCTGTTTCATTTCTTCGGACCCCAAAGGCGCATGCGCTGTAACTTGTCAGCCGACAGCCGCAATCGAGTAGTGCTGTGTCCCATCCCACACAAGATCCCAAGACGCGCCCGGCCGGACGTTCTGAATTGCGTGGGGCTCGAAGCAGACCAAGCAATTCCCGCCCGGTGCAGGAGCCCGGACCGAAGGGTAAATCAGGCCCTTGGATCCGCCCCGACGCAGATGCTGGGCCAGGCTTTGGCCCTCGGGATACCCGACAGCCGGATCCGGATGCAGTGCCGGATGACCTGCCTCATCGGTCATGTCGTCGAACAAGCCGATGAAGTCTGCCAGCAATTCCACATAGCGGGCGCTGTCATGGAAGCTACCGATGAAGCCGAGTTCGCGTGTGCGGTGCCAGGCTACTTCGCTGACAGAAACCATCACGTCCCACGCGCAGTACCAGGCACCTCGCTCCTCGGTGTTGAAGCGGTTTCCGCCGACGCGGGTGTAGGTGAAGGCGGCGTTGACGTGACTGTCCCCATAGATGCGCAGATCGCGGCAGCGGCGTTGCCAAGCGAGTTCGCGCGGGTCCAGATGCGGGTTGCGCCCGCGTTCGGCCTGTAGACGTCCACTGGTCAGGCCCTCGATCTCCGCCAAGATCTCCATCTCGTCATCGGAATCGACGAGACCTCGCAGTGATGGTGGCTTGTGGTAGGTGGCGGGCAGGAGACGAACGAGACCGCGATCGGAAATCTCGGTCTGCTTCATGCCCCACCACGCAACGCATCAAGATAGGTCCGAACCGCGAGGATCTGCGGCAAGCCCCCGTCGATGGTGGTGTCGACTGGACGGCTGCCCCCAAACAGCGGCCCCTTATTCGGTCGGGTGAACCAGCTTCTTGCCAGAGACTCCGAGAAGTAGAGTTCGAGCGACTTGTAGATCCCAATTACAGCGCTGAGCCGCAGCAGTTGGTCCTTGGTAAGCTCCCCCGCGAAATCCGGCTTCTTGGCGCGCTTCCACGTGCTCTCTGACATGTCGGCAAGGCCAGCTGCCTCCTTGAGACTGAGGCCCCAGGCATCGGCCACGCGCGCATAGGCCTTCAACGCGACGGCGTTGATCTGTGCGGGTTCTCGGATTTTCTCTGCGACGTACATGGCGTCCTCCATCGGGCTGAATATAGATCATATGGCCTCATTGTAAAGATCAAATGAACTGCCCGCGCTCTCACCCGAACCGGCGCCCTTCTTCGGTGAAGGTGTACTCGTTGACGATGATCCCCTCCTCTATGGCCTCGTCCGAGGTCAGATGGTCGTATTCAGCCTGAAGCTGGCGGTAGAGCCAGCGGGCCAGATCACGCAGCGCCTCGGTCACGATCTCCTCGGCGTCTTCGGTCGGCGGCTGCCAGGTCGGGCTGTCCCGCGTGACGTCCACGGACATGGTGTATTCGTGGTAATAGCGGCCACGATGGCTGACCTCGGCGGCAAGCTGGTAGAAGTTCCGCCGCTGGATGACCTGCAGCCGGTCGGCGATGCCATGCAGCGTCGCGTCGGTCGGGGCGTAGTCCCGGATGCGCGCGGCCGCGCCCTTGGCGTGGCCGAGGTATGCTTCAAAACAGGCCCCATCCCCCTGGCTCCAGAACCCTGAAAACCAGATGCTTGGTTTGGCCCGCGTCCCGCCGCCCATCAGACGGACGGGCGTGGTCTTCAGGCGAATGCCGAGGATCTCGCAGACCCTCTCGAAATCCTCATAGACCGCGTCCCACCAGTCGTCGTGGGGGCCGAGTTCGCGATACCAGCTGCGCGCCTTTTCCTTGGCGACGTCGGAGAGTTCAGGGAAAAGGTAGACTGTTGTGCAGATGACCTCAGGCATCGACGTTCTCCCCATTCAGCGCGGCGGCCAGCCAATCTTGCGTGCTGGTCCAGCCGATGGACTTGCGGGCACCAAGATCGATGACATGCGCGCCGCCGCCGAAGGCATCGAGGCGGGGCCGGGAGCAGGTCAGGGCATACTGGAACCCCCAGAGACCAGTGAGGTCGAGATCTTCGGCGAGGCGCAAGACGAAGCGGATGACTGCGTCGACATCGCCGTGGTCGTCGTCATGGATCCAGAGGGTGCTGCCTTCGCGCGCGTCCTGGCGCTCAAGAGTGAAGCCCGAGACCTCAGGCTCGTCTGCGTCCTGATCCGCAGCGCGCAGGTCATGAAACAGCGCGAGTGCGCGGGCGGCCTTTTCGGGGCTGCCGACGTCGATCAGGCATGAGAAATGGGTGAAGTAATCCGCCATGGGGACCTCCTGAGATTGAGAAACCCGGGCCTTGGGGCCGGGCGCTGGATTGGGATGAAGGGTTGGTTGGAAGCGATCAGCCGGTCGGATTGTCACCCGATGCCTGCCGCGCGGCATGCGCGCAGAGCATCTGCCGGTAGAAGCGCATGCGCGCCGTCCGGAAGCTGCGCACGGCGCGCGTGTCGGGGTGCAGCGCCCGGACCGCGGCGCGCAGAACTGTCTGGGGCGACGCCGTCGGCGGCAGACCGAGGCGCAAGTATGCGGGATCAGTCATGTCAAACGACCTCGACCACGGGCGAGGCGAGATACGGATCGACCAGCGCCTCGATCCGCTCGGACCGGCCCATCCAGGGTTCGGGCCGGATGGCCTTCACCCAATCGGCAAAGCTCGGGATGAAGCCGAGATCCTCTTTCACATGTTGTTCGCCAACCCATCGGGTCGGGATGATGCGCCCGGTCGAGAGCGTGATGGTCTGGCCGAAGATCGTCTCGGCCATGAATATGCCCTCGGCATGGTGCCGCAGGGCCCGGTGCCGAAAGTCCGCGGTAATCTCCTTGCTCTGGTCGAACCAGGTATGCACCGCAATGAAATCATCGACCGTGCCGCCCCATTTCTTCACCGAGGAGAGCGCGTGGTGATAGGGATGTGCCATCGCTGCCCCCTCAGAAATCATGGGTGAAGAGTTCGGACGAGGTGAAGCGCTCGTTGAACTCGAGGTGGATGCAGCGGGCGGCCGCGTCGAAGCAGAACTCGCCCCAGGCGCCGTCGTTGTTCTCCCAACCGCCATGGGTATCAGAGAGGAAGTCGTAGGTGAGCTGCTCGACGACATCCTCCAGCGAGAGCTGCCGTATTTCGACATCAGGGTCGTCCCAGGTCAGAGCGGCATAGTCGATCTCGGTCGCGGGAAAATCGACAGCCGTCTCGCCCGCCCAGGCGCCAATGCTTTCGATCTGGCCGCTGTCACCGGCCCCGTCGAAGGTCACGGTGACATGGGTGATGCCGGCGGCCATGAGGCCATCGAAAAGACGATCTTTGTTGCCCGGGCGCAGGGCGAGGATCCGGGCGGTGCGTTCGGCATGCGCGGCAAGGATCGCTCCGAAATCGACAGTGGAAGGCCGCAGCGGTGCGGCCAGGGTGGGTTCAGTCTGGGTCATGGATATCTCCGTTCGGTGAGGACAGGTCAGACCCCCCGGGTGGCGCACTCTTCTGCCCCCGAAGGCTCAAACCCCTCCCATCCCTCCTCTGTCTCTCGGGCGTCACGCCGCGATCTGCAGCGCATGGGCGGCAAAGGCGCGCCAGAGCGGATCGACCAGACGCGCATCCAACAGATCAGCACGGTGACGCAGCCGCTGCGCCAATTCAGGCTCGTGCCAGTCAGTGGCGCGGCCAGCCTGGGCGCGCAGCTGAACCGCCTCGGTCACAATGGCCCTCGCCTCAAGAGCATTGGCGACAGGGTGGCACCAAGCCACAGCGCCATGACTGGCGGCCCCGGCAAGAACCAGGCGCTGGTCGCAATCAAGGATGGCCAGAAGCTGCGGCGCTGGATCGAGGCCGTTGTCCTCCGCAAGTTCAAACGCCCCCTGCATGGCATCGGCCAGCGTCGCAAAACGCTCAACGACCACGGGGGCAGCGGTGCCCGACATCAGGGCTGCGGGCGTCCGGTGCATCCGCGTCAGCGCGAAAGGCAGGCTGGGATCAGAAGCGACAGTCCCACCATTTGCGACAGGACCCATCGGGCGCGGGCTCGGTTGGAGCGGCAGGGGAAGGTCAAACATGGCTATATCTCCAACGGCGCGGGAAGCCACTCTCCCCGCCTCATCCGTCAAAGACCAAACCGCCACACCCTCTTCCTCGAAGGGGCGACGGTGATCGATCTGGCCACAGCGTCAGAGTTTGCCGAGACCCCGCAGGCTCAGCTCCGTCCCGGCACCCACGATGACGTGGTCATGCAGCGTCAGGCCGAGATACTGGCAGCCCTTCTGGATCTCCTTGGTCATGCTGAGATCGGCCTTGGACGGCGTGGGATCACCCGAAGGGTGATTGTGGATCAGGATCAGGGCGCTGGCGTTCAGCATCAGGGCGCGCTTGATCACCTCGCGCGGATAGACCGGGACATGATCAACTGTGCCGGTCGACAAGAGCTCATCGGCGATGATGCGATTCTTGCGGTCGAGATAGAGGACGTGGAACCGCTCGATCGGCCCACGCACGGTCAGCGCGCAATAATCCATCAGCGCCTGCCAGCTGCCGATAACCGGGTTCTGGCTGAGATAGCGGCCAAGGATGTCGCGGGCCTCAAGGATGACGGTTTCTTCCTGGGGAGTCATGGGTGTCTCGCTGAAATCCGCACACCGAAGCCCCCTGCCCTTTCGGGGCATGGCCAGCGGCGTGCATGTTGAGAAAAAGGCTACAGCGACCGCCCCGGTGTCGGGCGATCGCTGCGTGTGGGCTCTGTCAGCCGACCCGGTCGAGGAGCTTCTTGGCGCGCCCTTCCATGTCGAGCCGCGCATCCTGCTGGGTCTTGTCCCGCGCAAGCCGCGTGATGCCCTGCACGAAGTCGAAGATACTCTCGGGCGGGCGGCTCTCTTCCATCAGCACTTTCTCGATGATCTTGCCGGACTCCGCCTTCGAGAAGCCCCGCTTGCGCAGGAAATCCGCGCGATCCTCATCGCTGCGCGCCACGATCTGCTGCCGCGCGGCCTTGATGCCGTTCACAAACCCCTGCGGCGAGGAATTGGCGAAACGCGTCAGCGCCGGGGCCGCCTCATGGGCAAAGCGGGAGGCGGCGTATTTCGAATGCCGGATCCGGATCTCCTGAAAATCCTCGACGCCCCAGAGATTGCGGTTCTGGCACACCGCCCGCAAGTAGAAGCTCGCCATGCCAAGGGTTTTCGCGCCCACCTCGGAATTCCAGCAGTAGAAGCCCCGGAAGTAGAGATCAGGAGAGCCGTCGGGCAGTCGACCCGCCTCGATCGGGTTGCGATCATCGACCAGGAACAGGAAGACATCGCGGTCCGAGGCATAAAGCGTGGTCGTGTCGCGGCTGATTTCGACATCGGGGTTGTAGACCCCTGTCGACCAGTCCAGCACGCCCGGCACCTTCCAGCGCGTGTCGCCAGTGCCATTGCCCGCAATGCGCTGCACCGCCTCGACCAGCTCGAAATCGTGGATGCGGCCATAGTCGGGGCCCGTCACGGCGCGCAGTTCGGTGCGGCCGTCTTCGGTCTCGAAGGTTTTGACCTGTTCGGCGCGGTGGTTGGTCAGGCCGTATTGCAGGTTGATCCCCGCCAGCGGCGCAGGCAGCTGCCGCAGGTAGGAGGCCGGTGCGCCAACGATGCTGGCAAGCTGGCCAAACGCCCAATGCGTGGGCGCGACCGGTTCTTGCGCCTTCGGCAGCATCAGGTGCAACCGCTCGGGGTTGTCGCGCGCGGCCTCGACCCGGATGTTCGCCGTCTGCACCACACGGCTGCGGCTGCGTTCCGACCGGCCTTTCACATTGGCCCAGAGATCGTCGAGCGACAGATACCGCTCGTCATCGGGCCGGTTGAACCATTCGGACGACACCCGCCCGTTCCGCTCACCCCGGCTTACATCCACTTTCCAGCCACCAGCCCCCATCGGCTGCACCGGATCCAGAACTTCTACAACGCCCATCGGCTATCTCCCGCGACGAGCGCCGGGAGCCACTCTCCCAGCCTTCAACCCGTCACCGGGAAACCGGCCCTCCTCTCGCTCTTGGGTTCACAATGGCGAATTAGAGCAAAGCGGCAGTGTGCGAGGCTTGCGGGTAGTCATCGGTTTTGGCTGTACTGGACGTCGCCCAAGACCCGCACGACGAGCAGGCTGGCCTTGTGGGCAGCGTAGGCCTGCTGGCGTGTGGAAGGCATCTTCGGGTCGTTGTACCGAACCGAAGCGTCACACTGGATGTCTGCAATTAGGTGGCGAAGGTCGAGGCCTCGGATTGATTTGGCAAGGACGGCATGCGGCTCTTTCAGCTTGTGCCCCCATGGAACCTCGTAATCCCCGATGATGGCAATCAAGCCCTTCATGAACTTCTCGGTCATCTGTAGCGAGGACCACCGGGCTTGCCCCCAGTTCGGGGATTGGTTGGTCATATGCGCGACTGCTGCGAACCAATCCTGTTCGGCGGCGGCGAACATCGGGTCGGACTTGCGGAACCGCTTGAATGCATCACGAACATCTAGCCCGACCACGAACAGCCCGTAGACCTCGTTCAGGTCGTCGTCGGAAAAGTGCTTCAGGCGGGCCTCAGTGATGCCCGTCAGCGAGACGCATGCGTTGACGTTGAGAACCTGTGTCCCAACTCTGTTCCAGGTGTGGCTGGGCAGATCGCGTTTGGCCTCGATGACCACTGTCCCGTAGATCAGTGGAATCCGCATCTCCCAGATGTCCCCATCCGCGAGGACCGCGACCTTGGCCTTCTCAGAGAAATCGGTCTTGATCAGGTCGCCATAGACCTCTTCGTACCAGCGGTGAATGCGGTCGGTGTATACGCTGGTCGCGACCAGTTCTGCCGGTGCACCGGGCGGGAGCTTCGCAATCGGAAGACTGATGCGGAACCTATTTCCGAACTCGAGCACCGCCATTATGGGGCGTGAGTGCGGCGGTATTGCCTTTTCCTTGAGCGACTGGTCGATCTCGCGCAGGATGGGTGTGATGTCGTCAGGTATTTGCATAGTGCGATGCTACCCACGGTGGCGGGAAAGGGATACAGGATGCTGCCATTTTTCCGTCGAAAGGCCGAATCGCAACCGACCGGTGACTGGTGGACGGAAGCGTTCACGCCGGAGGAACACGCGACCATCGAAGGGGTCTTCGCGCCACTCGGCGGAGGCACGGCGGAAAGCCTTGCGCGGTCGACCAATCCGAACAGCCTCGGCGCACTGGCTGAATACCTGAAGAAGGAGCACCTGCGCCATCTGGGGTACAAGCTGCTAGATCGGGCGGACACGCTGGTGAACGAGAACGTCCCGGTTCTTAACCTGCACTTCTACTTTGCGGTCAGGGGTGGGTTCTATTACCGGTGGCGCGATCACGATCCGTTCGCCTTGGACGAGGCAGTGAAGAGTTTCGAGCGCCAGATCGGGCTCGGGGCTAATGTCGCCCGGTTCTTCCGCGAGGACAAGAACTGGGGCTTCATCCCTGCCCACGCGGGCTACCGGCAGCTTCGCATCATCGAAGAGAAGCGCGGCAACTGGACCTTGGCGAGGGCGCTCTGCGAGCAAGCGAAAGCCGAGGGCTGGGCAGATGACTGGGACCACCACATCGGTAGGATCGACAAGAAGCTGGCGGCGATGAAGACGCAAGACTGAAGTTTAACAGACCCGGCGGGTTGTCCCGCCGGGCCCGAGGGGGAGACCCCGTTCTTAGAACGGGATCTCATCGTCGCGATCGACCAGCTCGGGGTTTTCGTTCTCGGCCGACTTTGGGCGGCTCAGAAAGTCGACCTTCTCGGCGATGATCTCGCAGCCGTAGCGGTCGTTGCCCATGCTGTCGATCCACTTGCTGTAGTGGATGCGGCCATGGACGAGGACCTTCATGCCCTTTTCGCAGTGCTCGGCGACCGTCTTGCCGAGACCGTTGAAGCAGGTGATGCGGTGCCATTCCGTGTCCATGATCCGGTAGCCGTTCTCGTCGCGCAGGACGCGACCTTCCGAGAGGCGGGGGCGTGAGGTGGCAAGGCTGAAGTTGGTGATGTTGGTGCCGCCCTGGGTGGTGCGGGTTTCGGGTTTTTGACCGATGTTGCCGGCGAGGATGACGATGTTTTGCATGATTAGCTCCTGTGTTTCCTGTCTTCGGGACCGTCCCTTCGACAAGACCCGGAAAAAGCCCGTCGGGTGATGCGTGCACGGTGGACAGCATGGACACCGGAAACCCCCAAAGGACCGGGGTGGAGCGGGTAGGACGCCATAGGCGGCCAACACGGCCCGGGCTGACGCGGGGTTGCGCGCAGGCAAGCGAACGGGATTAGGGGATTGTCAGTCGAAGGGATGGCCCAGAAGACAGAGATGCGCGGGGAGCCCATGCCAGACCCTGTCATCCTGCCAATCGGGACTGCCTGAACCCAAGCCCAGCACCCCACTAGCGGCCAAGATTATGCTCGTCACCTGCCTCCCCGCCTTCCGGGAGTTGCGGCACCCTGCCGCGACAGGCTATCGATACCGGATCATTCAGGACACGGAGCGCACCAATGGCTGATTACGATCTCGAGGCACTGTCGCTCGGCGAGCTGAAGAAAATGCGGAAGGACGTCGCCAAGGCGATCTCCACCTATGAGGATCGACAGAAGGCGGAAGCCCGCTCCAAGGTGGAAGCTCTCGCCCAGGATCTGGGTTACTCCCTGGCCGAACTTGTCGGCACCGAGACGAAAACCGCCCGTGCGCCTGCGCAGCCGAAATACCGGCACCCTAACCTGTCGCTCGCCTGGTGCAGCCGGGGTCGCCAAGGAAGTAGTATGGCGAACGCACCGTCAAGATAGGGCCCACCACTAAGGTTTTTTCCAGAACCGTATCGCCGAACCTTCGAAATTCGCGAGCGCTTTAGCGACATTCACGCCGCCTAGGATTTCAGTACTTGATGCCAGAGGATGGAAGCGGGGGGCGGTTGTTGTCCAGTTGCCCTCCGCGTCGCAATGGTGATGCGCGGCACCAGGTACGAGGTGTTCCTCAAGCGGAATGATGGCGCGCGGGTTATGATAGACGTTGAGTCCTTCCACCCAGCTCTCATGGTATCCTTTGGCGTTCACGATCGCCTTAAAGAGCAGCGGGTCCCTCGCTACGGGATCGGGGTCGACGACAGTGCCAGTACGCGTCATCAAAACATTGCCCGCGTCGAACCCGGCCAGAATCCCCATTCGATTGAATTTTGAGATCGTACCAGCGGTTGTGGAGATAACGGCGCTGACATGTTCTGAGTCCGGAATGTCAAAGAAGCCGGAGGGTATCACCTTGTCCCCCCAACGGTGCTCAATGATCTTTATGGGCTGAGCTACGGCTCTTCCTTGCTCGTCGCGTGCGGCGTCAAAGGAGTACCCGTAGAGATACCGCTCGAGTGCGGATCGGGTGTGGATCATGGAGCCGGGCGATGAGAAGTCCGCGATTGCAAACACCAGCGGCACACCAGCGATCTGCTCCTTTTCCCAGTATTTTTTCCTTAGCTTGCTGAACAATGGGCTGCCGAACTTTATCGGCATATAGTCCCACAGATACGCTTCCATCTGTTCCTGGGTCTCAACGGGCGGTGGCGGAACAATTTCAGCGCCTCGCCGAGTCGGTCCAACCGTCACCGCTTCGACGGCGATGGGCCCAAACAAGCTTGTGCCGATGAAGTCGGGCACAGCATGCGTCACATCCAGGGAAAACCCAAGTTCGATTAGCGTCGCGAAAAGGTAAAGTTCCCAAATCCGCTGGTCGAAAGCGGTGGACTGGAACTGCTCCACGAAGTTTCCATCTAGATCCTCGTGCCACCGCATCATTGGTTCGATTATGCCCCGGGCAGGAAAGAACCCAATTTCGGATGCGACCTGCTGGAAGTCCGGGTGCAAGACATCCAGTGGGTGCATAAGAGTGAAGAAATTGACCGGCTCCCCCCTTTCATCACCTTGGTGATGAAATTCGTCCGGCTCATCGAGCAAATTGGTCATCAGTTCCGCCAATGCGTCGTGCGCCAGTTCCGGGCTCTCGAGGAAATTGGTCATGGAAGTCCACCGGAACCGCAATTTCGCGTCCCGGCCAAAGGCCATTCCCGCGAAGTCACCGTCTGTTCGGTCCCTGATGAGCAGGCCGAGAATGCTCCCATCCTCTGCCTCGTAGTAAGCCAGTTCCTCACCAGTCAAAACTGCCCTCGGGTGCCGGGCATAGCCAGCGATTGCATTGAAGCGGAGTTCGGAAATTTCCTTCAAAGCAAGTCCTTTAACACTGCTGTCGATGTTCACGTACGGTGTCAGATTGAACGAGTGTTGCAAAGGTCGGCTTTGGCAAGGCCTGCTGATAGTCCTTGAGGGCTTCGACGCAACTGCGCATGTCCGCTGCCCGGCCAACCCTGCGCACCACGATCTGCTCAGGGCCGCAGACCGGCGTTCCTCAGATCGGCATCGCCGATCACTTGGTCGCCGATAGGCCCGGAGGCGCACCTGCGCGGTGCCCGGGCCCTCGGGAAGTGAGGCCAAAGCCTCACCCGAAGGGATCGTACTCCGAGACGATCACGACCTCGTCGCCGTCGATTTCATCGGCGGGGACGGCGCCGAAGGTTCCATCCCCTGCCTGGAAGACGACGATCGAGACCATAAGCGTGGCGGCGAGGGAGGCGGCGAAGGCGTGTGCATCTTTGCGGGACATTTGTTTGGCTCCTGTCTTGGAGGCGGGGGACCATCCCCCGCGCGACAGGACCTCGAAGGCC
>NZ_QBFD01000033.1:12052-13016 GCF_003335585.1 Sulfitobacter sp. DFL-14
CGCCCGTAGTCCGACCCCTCGCGGGTTGATCTCGAAGACAGAATTTGGGCCAAGGAAGGGAATGGCGAGCGGGGGATGGTGCCCTGACGACTGGAGCCGGTTGTCCCGCTGATGCTTTTGCCGCCAGCCTCCCGGCCAAACTCTTGGTTGAAGACGTCCTTCCTTGGGGATGGTTCCTTTGGCGCCCCGCGAACTCAAAGGACGAGGTTGTGATGGTTGAGAGGCCCGCGCTTGGGCGGGCCCCTCGGTTTCAGTGGGCTCAGGCGGCCAGGTCCGCGCCCCCTGCCCTTTCGCCATCTTCATCGCCAACGATTTCAAGTCGCGCATTGCGGTATCCTTCCTTGGCGATCCAAAGCTCGGCCGCAGTGACAGATTCCGCCAAATGCAGCAGCTCCGTGTTGCCGCCGAAGTCGAGAAGCACGCGGACCTGCCCGGGCTTCGGTTCCTCGGCCACCTCGAAGACGAGGGTGCTGTCAGCAGAATGGCTGCGCATGATGGTCACGAGGATCACCCCGTCCGAGGAGAAGTTGCCCTCATGCAGCGTGAACGACGCGGGTGCCGTCCAGGTCGCGTAAAGCCGGGGTGGTTCCTTTTTCACAAGGCGGCCGACGCCGTTCGAGCGCTCCCAGGCCGCCAGCTTCTTGGTGAAGCGTGCCGGTGGCTTGGGGCTGCCGTCAGTGTAGCGAATGAGCGCCCCGAGGGGGGCGGTGTCGATGATGGTTGTTGCAGACATGATTCCTCATTCTGAATGCGAGTAATCGCATTCATCTTATTGATATTGTTACGTTATAGGGTGATTGGAGGCGGAATCTCCGCCCCCCACTGGATCACGTTATTCCGCGGCCAGCATCGATGCGCCTTGAGCAGGCAGGTCATCCGTCAGGAATGCAGGAAGGTCAGCTTCACTGACGCTGTCAGCCACTTCGGCATCCGCCCCCTGGCCTTCGGCACGGTCCTCACCGTC
>NZ_QBFD01000033.1:13026-15191 GCF_003335585.1 Sulfitobacter sp. DFL-14
AGCGCTCGGCTTCACTGGCCATCTCGCTTTTCTTCAGGTGATCGAGGAGCTGGGCAGTCCCCTCCCCTTTCGCTTCGCGCACGGCCTCGAGGATGCGGGCCTTGGGCACGCGGTTGAGATAGGTGTCGACCGTCGGCTCCCAGCCCGCCTCGACCATGTCGAGATCTGTGGCACGCGCCACGAGATCGGAATGCGCCATCCGCCGGGTCAGACCGCCTGCGGAGATGCCTGCACCGTATGGGTTCACCTTCTCATGCAGCGCGTTCACGCCGAAGCTGAGGCAATGCGCCAGCAAGGCCAACCGACTGCCCTGATCGAGGACCGTCAGATAGTCCCAGAGCGCCGCATCATCGCCAAGCGGCAGATCGGCTTCCCATTCCGCATGACGCTCGTCGACCAGCTTCGCCACCACGCTGTCTTTCAGATCGGGCGCTTGCGCTGACATATAGACCTGACGCACGGATGCCTCGAGACAGCTGCCCGAAGCAGATGAGGTGCGGAAGGTGTCCGTCACCAGCTTCAGGAGCAGGAGTGTCAGCGCGACATCCGGCGAGCGCCCGATCGCTTCACGCAGCGCCAGCGTCCGGTGGGCCGTCAACTCCATGACCAGCCGCTCGGGCAGCGGCTTCAACGCCCCGTCGTCCTCATCCTCCGGCAAGTCAGCTCCGATCGGCTGACCACCCGACATGATGACGGTTCCGCCAGGAGCGGCACTGACATGGCTATCGGTGAGATTACGATCATCCCCCCGCCCCGCCACCGCAGGATCAGTACCATCCTGGACCGCGGTCTCGTCAACGGGCTCATCCTCTGGACGCACATAGCCGCGATAGACGGCCAGCGCGCCGTAGCGGTCGAGCGTGACGAACGCCCCTGCCCGCCCGATCTCCTCCGCGTCGAAGATCAACGGCCGGGTCTCGATCTTTTCCATCTCCGTTTCCAATACGCCAAGCCGCGTGTCGATCTCGTCGGGGATGTCATCCTGATCCGCGTATTCCTCCTCGAGCGCTCGGTACTCGGCGAGCAGCTTGGCATGAGCTGCACCTTCGTCATCCGTCATCGGTGCCGGATCACCAGACAGAGACCGCAGCCCGTGACTGTAGCCGTAGGGCAGGTCAAGCGCGACCTCGATCCACTTCCAGCCCTCAACCGCAACCGTCTCAGCCTCGGCCTGGAGTTTTTCCGTCACCAGCCGATCGAGCAGGGCAGGGTCCTCGAGCCAGCCACCGTCATCGCCCTGAAAGAGGTCATGCAGCATCGTGCCGCCCGCTGCTTCGTAGGCCTCAACACCCACAAAGACCGCGCGCCGGTCAGACGCCCGGACCGACGTCTCTGTCAGCATGCGCCGGATCTGGAATGGCTCCTTGTTCCAGGATGAATGGATCACATCCCAGACCTGAACCTGACGCGCATGATCGGGGTTCACGGTGAAGGCCATGAGCTGCTCCAGCGTCATGCCATCCTCGGCATAGACCTCAAGCAGTGCAGGGGCGACGGAGGCGAGTTTCAGGCGTTGCTTCACGATCTGTGGCGTCACGAAGAAGGCCGCAGCAATCTCTGCATCGCTCTGACCCTTGTCGCGGAGGGACACAAACGCGCGGAACTGGTCGAGCGGGTGCAGGGCGACGCGCTGCATGTTCTCGGCCAAGGAATCGTCCTCGGCGAGGATGTCGGACGCTGCATCCCGCACGATGCAGGGAATGGGTGTCGTCTTTGCCAAACGCTTCTGCTTCACCAGCAGGGACAACGCTTGGAACCGCCGTCCACCGGCCGGGATCTCGAACTTGCCGGTCTCGGTCCCATCGTCAGCCAAGACGTGCCGCACGCTCAGGCTCTGCAAGAGGCCGCGGCGGCCAATGTCTTCGGCCAGTTCCTCGACGGATACGCCAGCCTTGATGCGCCGCACGTTGGACTGGCTGAGCACCAGCTTGTCGAAAGGGATATCCCGTGAAGGGGACAGGGTGATTTTCTGGACAGGTTTCGCCATCAGTTTTTCTCCACGACGGGCGTCGGAAGCCACTCTCCCGATCTCACTTCCCGTCAAACCCTTCACAACCACTCTCTCCCTCTAAGCTGGGTTAGAAAGTTGGCCATGGCCAACTAAGGGGCACCTCGATTTTTGACTGTTTTCTCGACTATGGAGCAGTTGGCGCAGCCTGAAGGGC
>NZ_QBFD01000034.1:0-278 GCF_003335585.1 Sulfitobacter sp. DFL-14
GATAGGCGTTGTCGCCAGTGTTATCCAGATCGGTGATCGACGCCCCACCCAGCCCATGCGCGAACCAGGTCCGCGTGATGTTCGGCAGGCCCGCCGCCTGTTCGGATCGACGCAGGAACCTTGCTGCCGCCGGGAAGCCGGTTTCACCGCCGTAGAAAGGCGTCACTTCTGACCATTCAGCAGAGACACAAGGCACCAGGTCGGTAATGTCGCTGCCGTCAACCAGCTGCGCACCGGTCGAGATCAGACCCGTGCCCGGCTCGGTCGTGATCGGCATC
>NZ_QBFD01000034.1:288-636 GCF_003335585.1 Sulfitobacter sp. DFL-14
ATGACCACTTCGACCGGCCCGCGCGTTTCGGCCATCGCGCAGCCCGGCGTCACATCCCTGCGCATCAGATAGCGGCGGTTTGCGCCTGTTTCGTCGGGACCGCGCGCGGTGAACAGCGCGACACTGTGGATCTTCACTTCTTCCGGGTCTGCCAGCAGGTCGACAGGAACCGCCGACAGGTCCAGCGCCCGCTTGGCCTCCAATGTGTAAATGGCCTGATCAGAAAGCGTCAGGCGCAGGCCGTCCGCATCTGCACCCATCAGCAGCGTCTTGCCATCACCCGCGTAGAGGATCGGCTTGACCACCGCGTAATCACCGCTGGCATCAGGCGCAGGCATGATTGCCCCG
>NZ_QBFD01000034.1:646-2022 GCF_003335585.1 Sulfitobacter sp. DFL-14
CGTGGCCGTCGCCTTCGATCTTCGCCTGGCGGAAGGTAAACCCGCCCGCACCTACCCAGGCCACCAACCGCCCGAGCGCATCCGACATGCCCGCCCCGTAGAAATAGGCCGCAAGATCGGGGTCCATGTTCAGAACAGCCGCGACCTTGGCGTGCTCGGCCCGCTCCAACAGCGGCGCATCCAGCGCCGCCGGGGTCACGGCCTTCGCGCTCTCAGTGCCAAGACGCACATCCGTCTCGACTGCCGCCGTGACGGTTACAGTTGGGTCTGCGCCCAATGTGCCGCTGGTCGCTGCCAAGCCACCGCCGGTCAAGGTCTGAGCCTTGTCTGCCTTGGCGGCCAGCGCTGTCGTGGTGGCTACGACATCTGCCTTGGTAGCCAGCGCGGCGGCCGTCTCGTCCCGCAAAATCTCAACGTCGGTCACGTCATCAATGTCAAACGACAGGATGTCAATTTTGTCGCCTGCCGCCGTCTCCATGAAGCCCAACCGAGCACGCAGCCATTTGAAATCATCAAACGTGCCTGATGCCGTCGCGACTACGCTCACCGTCACAAAATCTCCGGTCACGGCAAGAGTGGTAGATGTCGTTCCCAGAGAAGCTGGCGACAAGAAATCAGCGTCAAGTCGGAAGGTCTGCAGTAGAATTGGCACCGTTCCGCCATCTGCAACATTCACGCGCAGAATTGCGGTCGCTTCATAGGTGTGACCGGCCACAAATGGGATCGCTTTTTTCGTGCAAACGTAGGTGTTGCCCGAGCCGTCGTGAGTGATGCGCAGCACTTTGCCCACGGTCGCATCATCAGCAAAGGAAACCTCCGCTCCCGCAGCCAAGTCCGCCACGGCCTCCGGTGCGCCGGTCAGGCTGACAGAAAAATTTGCGCCATCATTAACAAAGTTTGCAACACCCGAAAAGGCATCGCGATACCGCTTATTCAGCGCCGCCGTGGTCGCTGCGCCGTCCGCCTTGGCGTCGAGCTCACCCTGAAGCCCGGCCACATCTTCTACCGCGTGGCCATGCCCGACGTTGGATTTCCCGGCGAGACCCGTGTCACCGATCCATTTCAACCTGTCCCATTCGGCGACGTAACGATAGGTGCCGGCATTTGGAACACTCGCCCCATCATAGCCCGTTGCTGTCGCCTGAAGGTGATTGCCGGAATCGCTGTCATTGACCGTGCCGCCGAGGATGCCCTCACCGAAAGTCAGGGTCTGCAATTCAACCCATGTTGCCGCCGGCAACAATCCAGTTGCAACGGAGTCCTGCAACGACTCCAGAAAAGTGACAATTTCAAAAGGATCCGGTGCAATTTCCCCCAGGGGAGGCTCCCCAAGATAGATTTGAGATGCGGTTTTGGTCATTCGATACCCTTACTTT
>NZ_QBFD01000034.1:2032-4160 GCF_003335585.1 Sulfitobacter sp. DFL-14
AATAGCCCGATCTGCAGCGGTGCCCAACCGTACATCGGCCTCGGCTGCTGCCGTGACGGTTACTGATGGAAAAGCGCCCAAGCTACCGCCTGTCACGGCCAGACCGCCGCCGGTCAGGGTCTGAGCCTTGTCTGCCTTGGCGGCCAGCGCTGCCGTGGTGGCTGCGGCGTCTGCCTTGTTGGCCAGTCCAGCGTTCACGCCCGTTTCAAGTGCACGCAGTTCGGTGACATCTTCATAGCGAAGGTCATGAATATCGACGTTGCCCCCAGCCGCTCCACTATCCGACACGTTTATGCGCGGCAGGTTATAGTCCGTGCCTACGAACGAGGTGCCGACTGTTATTTCGACAGCAAATGCTTCGTATTCATCGACGGCAGTCATGGGGACCTCGACGTAGGTGTCACCCACAACGACGTCGCCCACATTGTACTGTATGATGGCCAAGAAAGCTGACAGGTTGCTGTTGTCGCGCCGGACTACCCCGGAAATGCGCAGAACCCGCCCGCGCAGGTCGCCATACCCCAGTGCCGATCTTTCTTCCGTCGACACAAAGTTGTCGCCGGGCGGCACCGTAATACGCAGGCCATTTTTGTTGATCGGGACTTCATCGACGGTCGTCAGCGTAGACAGAACAGATCCATTCAAGGCCGTCCATGGGCCTATGCCATCTTCAAACCGCGTCCATCGCAAGATATTGTCCCACTGCGCTGCTGCGATGTCGGCTGTGTTGGCTTTGGCGTCGATCTCTGCCTGGAGCCCTGTGACATCGCTGACGTTGTGGCCATGCCCGACGTTCGACTTGCCCGCGAGACCCGTGTCACCGATCCATTTCAACCTGTCCCATTCAGCGACGTAACGATAGGTGCCGGCATTTGGAACACTCGCCCCATCATAGCCCGTTGCTGTCGCCTGAAGGTGTGTGCCGGAATCGCTGTCATTGACCGTGCCGCCGAGGATGCCCTCACCAAAAGTCAGGGTCTGCAATTCAACCCAGGTCTCTGCCGGCAACAACCCGGTTGCAACGGAATCCTGCAATGACTCCAGAAACGTGACAATTTCAAAAGGATCCGGTGCAATTTCCCCTAGGGGAGGCTCCCCAAGATAGATTTGAGATGCGGTTTTGGTCATTCGATACCCTTACTTTTTCCATGCCTTTAGGACCGCTAAGCGGGTCTGGCGGTGAAAGTTTAACGTTAGTGATTAGGCGCCGACTTGAACCGGCCCGCTGCGCGATCCAGCAATGCCAGAGCTGTTAATCGGCTCAGCCCAATAAGCCAAAACGCCGAGCGGCACGCTCTGATCGGTCCATGCGTCGTCATTGCCGGGCAACCCGTATTCGATGCGCACCAGCACCGCGTCGGCGAAGTCAATCGCGCCAACATAGCCTTCTGCATAATCGGCACGATAGATCCGCGTTGCGTAGTAGCCCGCATCATTGGGTGCTGCGAATTCTACATCCACATCGTTCCCGATTTTCGTCGCATCAAAAGCTGTAAGCGGGTCCGGTGGTGAACTGTCTGCTATTGCAGTCACGCTGACCGGCGAATCCGGTTTCCAGACACCCACCCGCCCTGCCGATGTCCTGTTGCGCACCTGAGCCTCATAGGGCGCGCCATCGACCAGCCCCGTTGCGAGAAACGTGTTTTGGCCCTGACCGGCGCCATATACCTGCCAATCCGGCTGCCCCCCGGGCACCGACCTCAGCTGAATGTCCTGTGTCATACTGTCATCCTGTTGATCCCACGCCCACAGGATAGATGCAGAACCACCCGTTGCACCCGTTGCGGTCCCCTGCAGACCTGTCACAACCTGCACGGCATTGTCAGAGGTCAGATTTTCATAGTTCGGTCGCTCGGGCGTATCGGTTGCAGCGTCGAAAACATGATCGGCCTCAGAAGTCAGTGTGCCCTCAAACGTATAGGTCATCCGATCTTCATTCTGGCTCAGCTTACCGATTTCGACGTTGGCGCTAATGCCGAGCTCGGCGTGTTCGATCCTGAAGAAGCGCTTGGTCATCAGGTATTTTCCTGAAAGTTTCAGGACGCCGGAAAACTGCTTTTGTGACCGCTCCACCGCTGCTGTCCGCGCCATGACCCGGACGGCCTGATCATAGTTGTCCACCCCCAAC
>NZ_QBFD01000034.1:4250-4368 GCF_003335585.1 Sulfitobacter sp. DFL-14
ATTGTGCGTACCGATCTCAAGCCCGTCAGACACATTGAGCGACAGGAAATCCGAGTCGCGCATAACGACGTCTGGTTCCTGCCACCGACCAACGTAGAAACCGACCTTGCCATCCGGC
>NZ_QBFD01000034.1:4378-4922 GCF_003335585.1 Sulfitobacter sp. DFL-14
CCGCTTTTGTGATCCGCCTTCCCCGTTGATCACCAACTGGTCGCTGATATCCGCTTCGATCGCTACGCTCGGCCAATCCACCTCGCCGCCGAGCGTGTGAATGATCTCATGCGCAATCACCAAGGCCGCATTATTGGTATAAATGTAGGTGTCGGTGCGCGGATCATAGATCTGATCATTGCCTTCAATCAGCGGCGCGTAGGACCAGATATCGCCCTTCGAGTAGGCATCGGTAAAATTCTCGGCCGAGGTGCGGCGGGCATAAAGGGCCGCATAGGCGAAACCGGCGAAATCATGAGCCGATGTCCACTCCGGAATGGACGACACAAGCGTGGGATCAGCGGCCTGACCTGGCTGCCCGGTATAGGTTCGGATGCTGCCAAGGTTGCTGATCGGCGGCGTCGTCACTTCGTTATTTTCATCGACCTCAACAAGATCATCATCCAGATAATGTTCGACGACGCCCTTGATGCTGTGAGACGCCAGAATTGTCGTGTAGTGCCGACGATCAACCCGAAACGTGGTGCACCCCATGACGCCACCA
>NZ_QBFD01000034.1:4932-5896 GCF_003335585.1 Sulfitobacter sp. DFL-14
CCCCGCGAGTTTCAGGACACCGGAAAACTGTTGTTGTGACCGTTCCACCGCTGCTGTCCGCGCCATGACCCGGACGGCCTGATCATAGTTGTCCACCCCCAACAACGGGACCTCACGCGTGGCCCTCTTTGTGCTGGTATCGGCGACATAGGCACCAGTTGGCGTGCGCCGATAGGCATTTGCCGGTTCGACGTATTGCGCCACGAACTGGTTGTGCGTACCGATCTCAAGCCCGTCAGACACATTGAGCGACAGGAAATCTTCATCCCGCATAACGACGTCTGGTTCCTGCCACCGACCAACGTAGAAACCGACCTTGCCATCCGGCCTTTCGAACATGAACCCATCACAGGCCGTGAGAAGGATTGTCTTGATCTCATCCCATTCCTGGTCGTCTGAGAACAGCGCATTGATCGTCCAACGCTTTTGTGATCCGCCTTCGCCGTTGATCACCAACTGGTCGCTGATATCCGCTTCGATTGCAACGCTCGGCCAGTCAACTTCGCCGCCAAGCGTGTGAACGATTTCATGCGCAATAACCAAGGCGGCATTGTTTGTATAAATGTAGGTGTCAGTGCGCGGGTCATAGATCTGATCATTGCCTTCGATCAGCGGCGCGTAGGACCAGATATCGCCCTTCGAGTAGGCATCGGTAAAGTTTTCTGCCGAGGTGCGGCGGGCATAAAGGGCCGCATAGGCGAAACCGGCGAAATCATGGGCCGATGTCCACTCCGGAATGGATGACACAAGCGTGGGATCAGCGGCCTGCCCTGGCTGCCCGGTATAGGTTCGGATACTGCCAAGGTTGCCGATCGGCGGCGTCGTCACTTCGTTATTTTCATCGACTTCAACAAGATCATCATCCAGATAATGTTCGACGACGCCCTTGATGCTGTGAGAAGCAAGAATTGTCGTGTAGTGCCGACGATCAACCCGAAACGTGGTGCACCCCATGACGCCACCA
>NZ_QBFD01000034.1:6067-6827 GCF_003335585.1 Sulfitobacter sp. DFL-14
TGGCGCAACCGCGGACAGGAAGCCGCCAATGAACCCCACAACAGGCGGCATTGCATGAGCTGGTGCAGGCGTCAGCATTGTTGTACCGAGCAGCGCCAGAACAGCGAGGCGTTTACGGATCGACATAGTTCATTCCCCAGACACCCAGAATTTCACGAACTGTTTCCGGCGCACGCACTGTTGCACCGCCCGGATCACCCTTGATCAGCCACCCCCTGCCCAGCCAAAGCCCGCCACACACGACCAATCGATCAAGCGACGGCACCCGCAGAAGCGCGATATCACCCTTTACCGGGCCGTCGTTCTTAAGCTTCAGGCCCCCTTGATCCTCTGCAATCCGACGTGTCGCCGTCATGGGATCGCGTAGAAACCCGGTTTTCTTCTGGCAGCTGCCTGGACTGTCATAGGTAAATCGCAACTCGTCCGCCGGATCGAAACCGTGCACGCGCTCGTACCAGTCCGCGAGACAGAGCATACAATCATGCTGCCCCCAAACGGTCGGCAAGGTCATCCAGCGGTGAGCCTCCAAGATCAGCGGTGAATGGGGCACGATGGTTTGTGATGTCATCCCCAAAGTTTCTCCTTGAAGTTCGCGTCACGCGGGATGAAATCGAGCGACGGGTTTGGACTGCCAACCTCTGCTGAATGATCGGTTGAATTGTAGATCCGGCGCCGGGCGTTTCGCCTACTGGCAAAGGGCCCTTCGATCGACAACGCGACGACGCGCATCTGGGGCCCCTCTGCGGACGTGCGGATTTTC
>NZ_QBFD01000034.1:6837-7769 GCF_003335585.1 Sulfitobacter sp. DFL-14
CCCCAAAGCGTTGATCTGGTTCACCAGGTTTGGCGCGTCGGGATCCTGGAAGAAGGCCATCACCAATTCAGCCGACGGCGCAGTGCCGTTTAGGGAGAATTCCAGATCACCTGCTTTGATCAGCTGTGACCCCCACCACTGTTGACCGTTGACATCTACAAAAAGCCCGTCCGTCCCGAGGATGAATCCAAACGGCCCATCCGGCGTATCAACCAGCACAAGATCGAGCTTCAAAACGACATCGGCGCGAGGGTCGAAGCCTTCCGGGAAAACACTCACCTGTTGAGCCACTCCTTGAACTGGCCCCGCGGCGTGGCGCGCAGCTTCTTGCCATATTCAGGATTACCCATCGTATCCGTTTCAGCCACAAACAGTCCCCTGGCATCGAGGTCCAGGTTCGAGCCGGAGGGGATCGCAGCCCGAAGTGGCATTTCAACTGTGATCAGCTTGTACCCATCCTCCGGCACAACGGAGGTGACCGCATATGGCCAGTCGTCATGGCTGACAAATACTCCAGGGCGAAGGGGTTTGTGCGCGTCTGCATCATCGACCAGGAGTTCCGTAGCGCCGGCAGAACCTCCGGTGATCACATTGGCGAAAGGAACATAGGCGAACCCCTGCCCCGTCGAAAACCTGAGATCGTTTGAGAAAGGTCTGCCGTTGGGATGGTGGCCATGCAGCGATGGCGCATAGCTGAGCGCGTCCATCAGCGGCACGCGGAACACGCCAACGCGTCCGCGGGCAGACAACATCACCGCTCGCCAACTCAGTATTGCCTCATCGCGCAGCAAAACCTCCGGGGACCCCACCCATTGCGGGAACCGGTTGTACACCACCTGGTCCGTTCCGGCATTCGTGCCGCCGGCGCTTTGACCGCGCCAATCAATCCACCAGTTCACCTGCGTTACCCGCATCAAGTTGCGCGGCACATC
>NZ_QBFD01000035.1:0-44727 GCF_003335585.1 Sulfitobacter sp. DFL-14
GGAATTGAATCAGTAGTTCAGGCCGCAATCAAGGAAGAGTTTTTCAACAAAATAAGCCCAGAGTGACGCTAAACGCAAGCCGGGCCAGCGCCTGCCCGGGGTGGGCGATACTGACCTATGTTCATGCCACTTAATTTCTCAATCATGATGAATCCCATCGAGGGTATACCCAGCCTTACCAAATCGCCTACCCGACCGGCGGGCAGGCGATGGCCCGGCGCCTGCGGCTTGTTCCGGGCCTTGGGTGCTCATGTTCGATGGCCGCAATGTCCGCATCGCAGACCTTCGCGCGCCTTCCGGGGAAGGTCCGGTGCGCGCCCGCATGGGCAAAATCCACAACCGCCCCGAATGGCCTCTTTCAGTTGCGCGGGGGCGTTGGCTATACCGTAGCTGGCTTCAGCCCGCGTTTGCGATTGGAAAGGCGCCTGATGAACAAACTATCTGCGGCACCCGTGCTCACCACCGAAAGACTGATCTTGCGTGGTCCCGAACGGGAGGACCTGCCGGCCTTCACCCGGTTCATGACCAGCGCCCCGTCACTGGAAGCGCAGGGAGAGACCGTCACGGCGGAACAGGCCTGGTTCGGGTTTCTGACCGGAATCGGACATTGGCAATGGCACGGATTCGGCTTCTTTACCGTCGTTGAAAAGCAGACGGGACAGCCTGTCGGGCGCGTGGGTCTGATCAGACATTCCAACTGGCCGGAGGTGGAACTGGCCTGGCACCTCTTTGAGGAGGGCGAGGGGAAAGGCTTTGCCACGGAAGCTGCAACTGCCGTCAGGACATGGGCCGCCGAGGCGCTGGGGTTGGATCGGCTGTACAGCTACATCGACCGGGAGAATCTGCGTTCACAGGCGGTGGCGAAGAGGCTTGGTGCCTGCACGGACGGAACACGGGCACCGCACGAGCCAGAGGCGGAAGTCTGGGTTCATGCCATGGCGCAGCGTTGAGGCAAGCCGGGCCAGTGCCTTCGGCTTGTTCCGCACCTTGGCATAACTGATCGAGGGCAGCTTCCTCCCGCTCCGCGAACCGCAACCCATGTCACCCCCAGCCCGGTCCATGCCGCGCTCTAGCCGCGCAGGAAGGCCTCGACCCAGTCTGTCACGGTCTTTGACGCGGGGCCGGTGCGGTGTTCTTCGAACTGGTTCCCGACCGAGGAACGTTCGAGGTTGAATTCGATCGTATGGGCCCCTGCGCGGCGGGCCTCGGCGACGAAACCTGCCGCCGGGTAGACATTGCCGGAGGTGCCGATGGCGATGAAGATCTCCGCCTCGCTCAGGTGCTGGAACAGCGCGTCCATGTCATAGGGCATTTCCCCGAACCAGACGATGTCGGGCCGCGCGGCGGGCGCACTGCAGGCGGGGCAGGGATCGCCCGGGGCCATCACCATCGGTGCGGGCCAGCGGTGATCGCAGGCGGCGCAGAGCGCGCTTTTCAGCTCGCCATGCATATGCATCACCCGCTGCGATCCGCCGCGTTCATGCAGGTCGTCGACGTTCTGGGTGATCACGATCACCTCGCCCTCGTGTTCCGCCTCCAGCCGGGCGAGGGCGCGGTGCGCGGCATTGGGGTCCACCTGCGGCAGCTGCGCGCGGCGGGCATTGTAGAAATCGACCACCAGCTTCGGATTGCGGGCAAAACCCTCGGGCGTGGCCACGTCCTCCACCCGGTGCTGCGCCCAGAGACCGTCATCGGCGCGGAATGTCTCGATCCCGCTTTCGGCGGAAATGCCGGCACCGGTCAGGATCACGATCTTGCTGCGGGAATGGATCATGGGTTCTGGTCCTCGATCAGGTGGAAACTCTCGGCCAGCCAGGGCAGCTGTGCGGTGACCGGGCCGATCATATGGGTCTGCATCAGGCGGCGCATGGTTGCGGATATGTCGCGCGGGACCGGGTCGGACCAGTCCGCCCCGGCAAAAAGGGTGATCTGCCGCGCGGCATCCGGCAGCGGCAGGGGCATCGGCTGCAGGGCCTCGTGGAAGCGCGCGGCGCGCATATAGCCCAGGGGCGTGGTGATCGCCCAGCCAATGCCGCGCGCCACCATGGCCATCAGCGCCAGATGGCTGCCGATCTCGAACCGGGTCGGCAGGGTCAGCCCCGCCCGCGCGATATGCCCGCCGATCTGCTGCGCAATCAGCTGCTCGACCGCGTAATGCAGCAGCGGCAGCGGCCCGGTGCCCGCCAGCAGGCTGTCGGGCGTCTGGTCCAGCCCGGCCGGTGCCACGATGATGAAGGGGTCGCGCGCCAGCGGATATTCGGTGACCCCTTCGGGTGGTTCGGCGGGTCTGGCCCCGATGGCCATGTGCAGCGCCCGCGCCTGCATCGCGGCGGCCAGTTCAAGACTGCCGTCGGTGATCATGCGGAACCGGCAGCCGGTCAGGCTGTCGGCGAGGATGGTGGCAAGGCGTGGGGTCAGGTCATTGTCGAAATCGTCGATGATGCCCAGACTCAGTTCCTTGAGGTGGGCAAGGTCCATCACCGTGACCTCGCTTTGCGCCAGCCTGAGTTCCGACAGCGCCACCCCGGCATGGCGCAGAAACAATTCCCCCGCCGGGGTCAGCCGCATGGGGCGGCGCGAATGGTCGATCAGATCGGCCCCCACCGCCTGTTCCAGATTGCGCATCTGCTGGCTGACCGCAGGCTGGCTGAGCCCGGTCGCCATGGCCGCCTGTGCCACCGACCCGGCCTGCGCCAGCGCTTCGAAGACTTCGATTCCACGCAGGGTGACGCCCTTTTTCAACATATGCTTGGCCCCTTGTTTCGTGTTTCTTGAAAGCATCCGCTGCCGGGGTCAAGGTTTTATGACGTTTTTGCGAAGACCTCATAAGAAAAGCGGAATATAGCGGCATTCGGGCCTGGCGAGAGGCTGGCGCATCGCCGGGCCGTGGCGCAGTATGGGGCAGTCCGGCGGCCGGGTCCGGTCGCCGTCGATCAGTCATGCCAAGGCCCGGAACAAGTCGAAGGCGCCGGGCCATCGCCTGCCCGCCGCTCGGGTAGGCGATATAGTCAGGCTTGGTGTTCCCTTGATGGGGTTCATCACGGTTGTGAAATAAAGTGGCATGAACCAAGGTCAGTATCGCCCACCCCGGGCAGGCGCTGGCCCGGCTTGTGCTTTGCGTCCATGGACCGGCATGTAGTGCAATGCGCTTCGGGGTCCTCCTGCCCCACTTGCAGCTTTTCCGCGCGCGCCCCATGGTGCGCCCGAGAAGGAGACCGAGATGAAGATTGCCACCGCTGCCTATCCGCTCGATGTGCTGACATCCTGGGCGCAATACGAGGACAAGATTTCGCATTGGGTGGCAGAGGCCGCCGGGCAGGGGGCCGACCTGCTGGTCTTTCCCGAATATGCCGCGATGGAACTGGCCACCCTGGCGGGCCCGGAGGTGGCGGGCGATCTGGAGGCATCGCTGTTCGCCGTGTCCGACCGGCTGCCGGAGGCCGATGCCCTGCATGTGAAACTGGCCCGCGCGCATGGGGTTCATATCGTTGCCGCCTCTGCCCCGGCGGCGACGCGGACCCGGCCGGTCAACCGCGCGCGGCTGATCACGCCCACCGGGCAGATCGGCGTGCAGGACAAGCAGATCATGACCCGTTTCGAGGGCGAAATCTGGGACGTAATCCCGGGCAACAACCTGCAGGTATTCGACACCGCCCTGGGCAAGATCGGCATATTGATCTGTTATGACAGCGAATTTCCCCTGCTGGGCCGGGCGCTGACGGAATGTGACATCATCTGCGTGCCCTCGGTCACCGAAACCCTGGCGGGCTATTGGCGGGTGCGGATCGGCGCGATGGCCCGGGCGCTGGAGAACCAGTGCATCACCGCCATGTCCAGCGTTGTGGGGGAGGCTGACTGGTCAGAGGCGCTGGGCACCAGCTTTGGCGCGGGCGGCATCTTTGCCCCGCCGGACACCGGATTTCCGCCCACCGGTGTCATTGCCGAGGGCGCGCTGAACGCCCCCGGCTGGACCTGCGCCGAGGTCGACCTGGCCCAGGTTGCCCATGTCAGGCGCGATGGCGTCGTGCTCAACCGCAGCCATTGGCAGGGGCAATCGGGACGCGACGGTGCGGCGATACCTGTGAGATTGCGTTGAATACCCCTTGAAAAATGGCCGCAATAGGCTCATTTAGCAGCGTGCCCCGGATTTGGGGCAGGTAAACCAAGGAGAGACCATGGCCAAGGAAGATACGCTCGAATTTCCCGGTGTCGTGAAGGAACTCCTGCCTAACGCGACGTTTCGGGTCGAGCTTGAAAATGGCCATGAGATCATCGCGCATACGGCAGGCAAGATGCGCAAGAACCGCATCCGGGTTCTGGCAGGCGACAAGGTACAGGTCGAGATGACCCCCTATGATCTGACCAAGGGTCGGATTAATTACCGGTTCAAATGACTCGTAGGGTGCGCATTCATTGCGCACCTTCGTCGGGTTCCTTCTTTTCGCAACAGACCTCTGTTCAAAACAGACGTCTTTTCACGAGAGATGTCTTTTCAAAACAGACGTTTGTTCAAAACAGACGTTTGGCGCTCGGTGCGGGCGCGGGATGGTGCGCAATGAATGCGCACCCTACGGCAGGTGGTTTTGGCTGACAGACTGACCTTGATACTCGGATCGGGATCGCCCCGGCGGCTGGAGCTTCTGGCCCAGATCGGCGTGGTCCCCGATGACGTGCGCGCCCCCGACATCGACGAAACCCCCGGGAAGGCCGAACTGCCGCGCCCCTATTGCGCCCGCATGGCGCGGGAAAAGGCCGCGGCGGTGCCTTGCGGGCCGGATGACATCGTGCTGTGCGCCGATACCACCGTGGCGCTGGGCCGGCGGATCCTGGGCAAGCCCGGGGATGCGGCCGAAGCCGAAGCCTTTCTGCGGATGATGTCGGGGCGCCGCCACAAGGTGATCACCGCCGTCGCCGTGAAAAGGGGCGAACGGCTGTGGCAGCGTGACGTGCAAAGCACCGTGCGCATGAAATCCCTGTCTGACGCAGAAATCGCCAGCTACCTTGCCAGCGGTGACTGGCAGGGCAAGGCGGGCGGCTATGGCATCCAGGGGCCTGCCGGCGCCCTGATCCCATGGATCAGCGGCTCCTTTACCGGTATCGTGGGCCTGCCCCTGGCCGAAACCGCAAACCTGCTGATCGCAGCGGGCTATCCATTGCTGAAAGGGACCTCATGAAGGGCCGCACCATCATTCTGGACCACCTGGGCGACCGCGAGGCCGCCGCCCTGATGGTGGACGGCAAGCTGGACGATCTGCTGATCGACAGCGACGCCCCCCGCCCCGGCACCGTCTACCGCGCCATTGCGGACCGGCCGGTGAAAGGGCAGGGCGGCATGTTCCTGAAAACTCCCGACGGCTCTGCCTTTCTGCGCCAGATCAAGGGCTTGGCCCCCGGTCAGCCGATCCTGGTGCAGGTCACCGGCTTTGCCGAGCCGGGCAAGGCGATCCCGGTCACTGCCAAGATCCTGTTCAAGAGCCGCTATGCCATTGTCACGCCGGAGGCCCCGGGGCTGAACATCTCGCGCAGCATCAAGGACGAGGCGCTGCGCGACCGCCTGCTTGAGGTGGCCCATGACAGCGCCGGGGACAGCGGCTTTGGCCTGATCCTGCGCTCTTCCTGCGCCACTGCGGATGATGATGATATCGCCGAGGACATCACCGCCATGCTCGACCTTGCCGCGCGCGTGATGGAGGACGGCGGAACCGGGATGGAGATGCTGAGCGAAGGCGACGGCCCCCATGTGCTGGCCTGGCGCGACTGGACCGCCCCGGCGGAGGTGGTGACGGAGCCGGGCGGTTTCGAGGACCATGGCGTGATGGATGAGGTCGAGGCCGCGCGCGGCCCGCAGGTGGGTCTGGGCGGTGGCGCCTCGATCTATGTGGAGCCGACCCGCGCGCTGGTGGCGGTGGATGTGAACACCGGCAGCGACGCCTCGCTTGCCGCCGGGGTCAAGGCCAACATGGCCTGCGCCCGGCTGCTGCCCCGGGCGCTGCGGGTGCGGGGCCTGGGCGGCCAGATCACCCTGGACCTGGCCCCGATGCCGAAAAAGGACCGCCGCGCCTTTGAATCCGCCCTGCGCGCGGCCTTCCGGGGGGATGACGTGGAAACGGCGCTGGTGGGCTGGACACCGCTTGGCCATTTCGAACTGCAGCGCAAGCGCATGCGGGCGGCCCTGTCGGAGGTGCTGTGATGCCCTGTCCGATGTGCGGCAAGCCCGTGATCAAGGCCTATCGCCCCTTCTGTTCGCGCCGCTGCGCCGACCTGGACCTGGCGAAATGGTTCAACGGCAGCTATGCGGCCCCCTCCACCGACCCCGAAGACATCGAAGCCGCAATCGAGGCCGCCGAAGCCGCGGTGGACACGCCATCAAAGCCACACTGAAAGCCCTTTGGTTTCAGCGGCAAAAAGAGGCTGGACACCCCGCCCCAGAGGTCCTAGAACCCGCTCACCCGACCACATCGTGGTGACCCGTGCCCGGGTAGCTCAGGGGTAGAGCAGTGGATTGAAAATCCTCGTGTCGGTGGTTCGATTCCGCCCCCGGGCACCATTTTCCAACTTTCGGCACAGAATTCATCTTTCGAACAAATATGTTTTATCTTAGAAACAATTGCCTTGAAGCAAGAGGATGGTTGTTCCTTTGTGGTCATTGCAGGGTCTGCAGACCGAAACCCTTGGCAACACCTGCCAGGTCCAGCTTGAACAACACATAGGAGCCACAACCCGCTCTGCGCTTGTGTAGGGGGGTACTACCTTCTGGACAAAAGCAATGTTCTGGACGGAATCCCTCAAGTCGCTGTGAACGCTAAGGAAAAAGCGCGTGACAAAGAGGGTTGCCGAAAAACGGTCGTGGACAAAAGCTAGATGAAATGGCGGGTTATGGGGCGCAAACCGTGCAAGTTGTGCCGAAAGGCGCGCGGAGAGGCGTCATATGTGTGCATCAGCAGCAAGAGTGCCGACAGGCCAATGAAACAAGGGTAATCGCGCCTCTGCCCTTGATGCACGAAGGTGCCGGAGCGGTCAAGATTGGAGCGGAACCGTCACATAAAGGCAAAATAGGTCCGGTTTGAACATGAACGCGACGTTCATGTTTGGCAGATATCGTTCATCTTTGGAAAAGGTGTCTATTTTCAAAAGATTGGTAGTAAATCGCGACGATCCTGGGAAATTCTAAGATGAACGTTAGCTTTTCTGGATTTTCGTCCTTTCTAACACCCAAGATACAGCTCGCTGGCTAATATGAAACCCCCTCGAAGTTCCTGACCAAAGGTTCTTCCGATGGTAGGATTGGCCGTCATGACGTGCCAATCGGCGCGGTCGCACGGGATAATTGGTGCAGCAATGTCTGCTGTATGCTATTTCATAAGAAAAAGGGAGATTGCGAGATGGCAAGGCGACAGGTGCAGCGGGATAGGTTGCACAGCGGATATTCAGATTTTCTGAATTATGAAGAAGAACAAAGGCTTGCGGTGCTGGATGCCCGCGCGGAGCGGCAAGAAATGATCTTGAAGGACACGCGCGCAGAGCGGCGGAAGATCGTCATGCGTGCGATCCGGCGGGCGCGAAGGGCTGACGGAAAGGCATAGTAGTTCAAATGGCCCACTGCCAAACAAAAATTAAGGGAAGGTTTCCATTGAGATGTCGATGCCTTCTTTCAGGCAATAGTCTATCAATCTTTGGATATCGTCAGTGTTTGCAGCGTAGAGAAACTGCTCTACCTCAAGCGGCTCAAGCCGGACCGACATGAAAAACGGCCTTAGCCCGACGTACGCGCCAAATGAATTCTTGGAATTCACCCCGCCGCATACCCGAATCTCGAAGTGATTTCTGCTCACATTCATACTGCCAAATTCTGCGCTGCGGGGGTCACGAAGTCGATCTCTTACCAGCGATTCCAACATGTACACCTCCCATGTCTTGAGACGCGCCGTTTCAAAGGAATCCGAATCTGAGCATTCTGGCGTCGCAGACAGTTGTATTCCTGCTCTGGCGCATTCCTTCAACATCACCTTTTCGTCACCACAGCTTCGCGCAAAAGCTGGGGTACCTGCAGATTTCTGCTCTCTATCCAACAGGAAGAAATGTGCGAACATAGCGCTCATTTCACCTAAATCGTTGCGTGCGCGTGAAGTGCCACACACAATAGCAAACCTGCCGGGCATGAGTGGCGAAACTTCCAATTGAGCAATTTCCAAGTCATCAGGAAAAATTGGTCCGAAGTATGACGTGAGCGCATCTCGCGCTGAGGCCTGGTCTTCTGCGATGGTCTGCGCACTTAGCGGTGCCGACAGAAAACTGCCTAGCGTGATCAAAATTAGAAAAAACTTCACGCTCGTCTCCCATGAAAAACCACTCGCCCGACCACGTTCAGCTGGTCGGCACTGTCGTCGTTGAATCGTTCGTCCGGATAGTCCGGTGACGGATTGTCGGATATCAACGTCAGGGTCCGGTCCATCGACCAACGCGCGCGCTTTACCACCAGTCGATCCGACACGTTGAAAACGTAAATGCAGCCGTGCTCGACGGAGATCTGACTGTGATCGACTACAAGCAATGCGCCATCGGGGATTGTCGGCGTCATGCTTTCGCCCTGGGCGGTGATCACCGAGCACTGGTTGGGCTTCGCGCCAAGATCGCGCAGGTATTGTGGATCGAAGGCGATTGCGCTGGTTACCTCCTCAGATGTGTGAACCGCCCCAGGGCCTGCGGACGCCTGTACCCCGCCAAACATCGGAAGTGCTATCATGTCACGCTGCTTGGCCTGAGAGCTGAAGGCGATGCCAGGGCCAATCTCCCTGTTCTCATTAGGTGTCATTAGAACCATGTTGCCTTCTCCGGTTAGCAACCAGGTCGGGTCACTCTCGGTGACCCGAGAAATCTCTAATAGAGTTGAGACTTTTGGTTCGGATTTTCCGGCAACGTAATCAGTAAGCGTCCGTCTGGTGATGCCAGTCAGACGCTCGGCCAAAGTATTTAACCCTCCTACCATCTCAGCCGCTTCTTTAATTCGATTGCCCAGTTGCGCCATGCTTTTGGCAGAAATTTTCCATGCATAGCAATTCTACGCTTGAGGCATGGAAGTATTCTGCTATACCTTCCTTATGCACCGCCAATGACGGCGGCGTGATTACACTTCATTGACCAAAAAGAAGCGGGTGTTCCAGCACCCGCTCCAATCCGGAGAACCCCATGAGCAAATCATCGGTCCAAGAGCCGAAGATGGACTGGCCCGCTATTCTGGCGGAAATCCATCGTCAGGGCATGACGCTTACCGAACTGTCCCTGCGGAACGATCTGCCCCGCACGGCCTGTGGCAAGGTCAAGAACATCACGCACTACCCCGCGCAGGATGCCATTGCCGACTTCATTGGCGAAAAGCCTGAAGACCTGTGGCCGAGTCGCTACCCCAAAGGTGGCCCTCGCATTCTTGATACCAAGAAGTTCCCGCCGGTGAACAGTCAAAAAGGCCGGGATGTCGCTGACAAGAGGGCGGTGGCATGAGCGTGGTTTCGTCAGTGACGCCCACCCAAAATGACAAAGATGTCCCGCGCGCGGAGACACGGTTCATGCGCGCCGCCGCCAACATTCAGGAGGCCATGGCCTACCTGCAATCCGGTATTCCGCTGAACGACAACGAGGCGCGCCGCCTGTGCGGCGAGTTGAGACGCGATGCGACCTGGTTGCAGCGCATGGGCCGATTTCTGGAGCACGATCATCAGATCGCTGCCCAGGGTGACCGCTCATGAATGCGCAGGTCGATAGCTTCCTGTCCTCTGCGGAGACGCTGCGCGCGGCCCGGCAGGTTATGTTGCGCCCCGATATGTTTGGCCGCGAGGACGTCCTTGCAGCATGCCGTTACCTCATGACAAGCGGCGACTGCCTGGACTACTGGCGCGCGAATGCGCTGATGGAGGTCCTTGAGGCTGAGGCGGTCGCCGAGGTGAAGGATGAACAACGCTCCCTTGCCGAGATTGTGGCGGACATGCCGGAAAGCGAATGGTTCGGAGTTGCCGTGATCACGGTCTGGGCGGTGGCGGTGTTCTGGTTGGGGTCACTGCTGTGATCTTGACGCCGAAACTGGTCTCTCTCCTGTTTGAATGCCTTTCGGACAGCGCCGGGGATTTCGAGATGTTCGGGCGGCTGGTCCGAGAGCGGTTTCCTTCCCCCGATGGCCCCGATCTGACAGCGGCCGCGCTGGTCAAGCTTCTGATGGACGAAGTGGACGCCGACATCCCGCTTCCTGACCGGGAAGCGGGATACATGATCATCGCGCTACTTTCATGCGCTGGCGTCATGGATGGTATCGAGGAGGTGGCGAATGCCTCTCTCTCGTAAGTCGCCCGGTGGTTGGTTTCTCATCTCTGCGATCAGCGCATCGCGTGTGACCAGCTTGTTCTGCTTCAGCAGCGTCAGCGTGGCAACGCCGATGGGTATCAGGTGGCCTTCATGGGCCAGCCGGAACTTGGCGAGAGAGCCAGCCAAAGCGTTGAGGAAACGTGTTTTTACAGAATTCGACATCGGGTTTTTCTCCACAAATTCAGTGTCGATAGTCACCGGGTGGGCCGCATACCCGCCCGGTGACGCCAAGCTTGCATAGGAATTGAGGGCTTAGCACCGGACACAGGTCCGGGCGGGCCAAACCCACACCCGCCTAGAATGCGGGGTGGTGAGAGTAGAACTTACAGGTGACGAATGAACGACCAAACGAGCTTTGACCTGCCGCTGACGCAGATCGCTATCCCCAACGACCGCACCCGCGCCCTGGACCCCGTTTGGGCGGAGGGTCTTGCCGGACTGATGAAGGCACAGGGGCAGATCAACCCGATCAGCGTCCGCAAGATCAATGATGGCGCGTATGTTCTGGTATCCGGGTTGCACCGACATGCCGGGGCGATGATCAACGGCGCGGCGACCATCAGATGCACTCTTTCAACCGCCGCGACCGACGCCGAAGCTCGCATTGAAGAGGTCATGGAGAACCTTGGCCGTCACGAGCTGAACGCGCTCGACCGCTGCCACCATCTTTACGAGCTGAAGAAGGCCTATGAAGAGGCCTATCCGCAGGCGAAGCATGGCGGAGATCATGGAAACCAGCACACTGGTGGCAAAACGCAAAGTTTGCGTCTTGCCACAGACGGCGACGAACAGCAGGTATTTGGGTTCGCAAAAGCGACCGCCGACCAGATCGGCTTGAGCCAGCGGTCGATACAGATGGCAGTCAAAATCTGGTCTGGCCTCACAACCGAAAGCCAGTTTCGGTTGCAGGGTACACCCTTTGCCAGGAAGCAATCCGACCTGGCGCTGCTGTCGGCCCAGATCCCGCGCATCCAGGACAGGGTATTGAACATCCTGCTGGCAGACGAGCCGGAATATCACTCGATTGCCGATGCTGTGGCCCTGGTCACGAAAGGCCATGTGCCAGAAGACACGGCCAAGCGCTTCAAGGCGCTGAACGTCAATCTGCGCAAGTTACCGGATCCCGATTTTGACCGGCTTCTGCTGGAGAATGAAGAGCGCGTGATCGCGTCTCTTAAGCGGCAGGGGGTTCTGAAGGCATGAGCCGCTACCGCGATCCCTTGACCGAAGACCTGTTTGACTGGGAACCGAAGGTTTCCATCGGCTATCAGCCGGAGGTCATGGGGCGTGGTGCGATGGACAACAAGATCGCACGGCTGATCGGCAGGGCCATGCGTGATGCCCGCCATACGCGCGGTTTGGATCGTGACCAGTTGGCTGTTCGTATGTCGCAGTACCTGGGCCGCACTGTCTCGGTCGATATGCTCAACAAGTGGTCATCCGAGGCCGCAGAGGGCCACCGAATTCCGCTCGATGCCTTTGTTGCCTTGATCGAGGCGACGCAAGCGATGGAACTGACCGGATTTGTTCCTGGTGAGTTCGGATTGACCGTGATCGAGGACAAATATGCCCGGCTGATCGAAGCCCAATTGCTGCGCCAGCACATCGAAGAGATGAACGCCCGGCTGGACCGGCTGGATCCACGGGGGCTGAGCCGGAGATGAAGATACAGCAGTTCTTTACCGCGCGTGAATTGGCTGAGATCGCAAAGGAAGCGGGGGATCGGGTGCGGTTTCCAAAATCTGAGCGCGGAGTAGGAAGAAAAGCATCGCTCGAGCGCTGGAACAACCAACCTTCGAACCTCGCGCGCAAGCGACCGGGGCGCGGTGGGGCTACAGAATACGATTCCTCCCTCCTGCCTCAAGACATGCAAATCGAAATCCAGCGAAGGGACTGGTGCGCCCGGCAATTGATCAAGAGGCCACAGGCCGTTGAAGCAGTCAATGTGCCCAACTTGTCGCCGACGGCGCGACAAGCGAAGGTGCGCGATGCGCGCAGCGCGTTGTTGTTGGCCATTGAAGACTATCAGATCCGGACCGGTACCACGCGGAGTAAAGCGATTTCGGCGTTTCTCCGGGCAGTTGATGAGTGGATTGGCATCGATGGCAATAGCGCAGCGAATGTTTCTCAGAATGTGTGTGCCAAATGCGGTGCGCATAGGGTGCCTGCGTCGGTACTTTTGACCGATGCGTTCCGCGTCCTGCCAGAACTTCTGAAATTATCGAATGATCGACCAAGAGGTTCGATCCGTATCGGGCGTTCAACTCTCTATCAGTGGTTCAAGGTTCGTGACGCGCGAGGAGTCGAAGCGCTTGCGCCTTACCCGACTAAGAGAGGCGAGCGGCAATGAAGATACAACAATTCTTCACCGCGCGTGAATTGGCCGAGATCGCAAAGGAAGCGGGGGATCGGGTGCGGTTTCCGACGAGTCAGCAAGCTGCGAAGCGGGTTGCCGAGCGCGAACACTGGAACAGCCACCCCTCCAACCTCTCGCGCAAACGTGCGGGACGCGGCGGCGCAATGGAGTACAATTTCAGCATCCTGCCGGAAGACATGCAGATGGAAATCCGGCGCAGGGACCGACTTGAGCATCAACTGGCTGCGCAGACCAAGATCGCAGAATCCGCCAAGGCAGAGGTGATGGCGTTGCCGAACCTGTCGCTGAAGGCCCGTCAGGCCAAGGTGCGCGATGCCCGCAACGCGGTGCTGCTGGCGATCAGCAACTATCAAATCCGGAAAGGCCACAAACGGGGCAAGGCCATCGCCGAATTTTTGCGGGCGGTCGATGAATGGATCGCCTTCGAAGCGGCACAGGAAAAGGCGCTGGCTGAACAGCCCCTGACAATTGCCGAACAGGCCCTGGTCAACCGGGTGCCGCGCTTGACAGCTGCACCCTCCAATGAAGCCGTAAAAGACGGCTTCGGCCTTTTGGTCGAGCAGCTGATCATTGCCAATGACCGGGCCAAAGACACAGTCAAGATTGGCCGGTCCTCGCTCTACAATTGGTACAAGGTGCGTGAAGAAAAAGGTGTCGAAGCGCTGGCGCCAGATCGCACCAAAGTGGCGGAAGACATTCCCGAGGCCTTCAAGGTTTTCCTGAAATTCTACGCCATGCCGATGAAGCCGAACGTCAAGGAGGCGCTGGAGGATTACAACACGGCTCACCCCGAGGCGCGGCTGAACTACGACCAAGTGCGGCGCATCCTCAAGGACAAGTTGAACGATATCGAGCGCAACGTGGGGCGCGAGGGCTTGCTGACGCTGCGCAGCCGCATGGCCTATGTCACCCGGATCATGGATGACCAGTTTCTGCCAACCACGATCTATGTGGCTGACGGCAAAACACTGGACGCGGAGGTCGCTGACTGGAAGACGATGCGGCCCATGAAGCCTGAAATGACATCCGTCATGGATGTTGCCACGCGCAAATGCGTCGGATGGGCTGTTTCGCGCAAAGAAAACACGGTCGCCGTTACGGAGGCTCTGCGAAATGCCTGCGTCGCGGATGGCATCCCGGCGATGTTCTATACCGACCGGGGTGCCGGGTACAAAAACAAGGTCATGGACGATGATGCCAGCGGGTTGATGGCCCGCCTGTCGATCACCAAGATGCATGCCCTGCCCTATAACTCCCAGGCCAAGGGCAACATCGAACGGTTCAACAAGACCGTGTGGAACCCGCTGGCGAAGAAGTTTCCGACCTACCTGGGCAAGGACATGGACAAGGAAGCGGCGGGTCGGGTTCACAAACAAACCCGCAGCGATATCAAGGAATTCGGCCAATCCCGATTGTTGCCCACGTGGGAAGATTTTCTCGCGGCTGCAGCCAAAGCGGTCGAAGATTACAACGCCGCGCCCCATTCTGCCCTTCCGAAGTTTACCGACCCGGTATCAGGGCGCAGACGGCATATGTCGCCCAACGAGGCATGGGAGGCGCACGTCAAAGCTGGCTTTAAGGCAATCCCTGTTGATGAAAGCCTGAAAGACGATCTGTTCCGGCCCTACGTCGAGCGGGTGGCCAATCGCGGGTTGGTCAAATGGAACAAGAACGAATTCTTCCATCGGGATCTGCTCGGCTTCAGTGGCGAGAAGGTCATGGTGGGCTACGACGAAACGCAGGCGCGGTATGTCTGGGTGCGCGAGATCGACAAGGAAACCGGTGCGCCTGGCGCATTCATCTGCAAGGCCGATTTCAGCGGCAACAAGGAACGCTACATCCCGTTGACTGCGCAACGCGCCGCCGAAGAGCGCCGGGTCAAGGGGCAGTTGCGCCGCCTGGACGACAAAGCTGTCGCCATCCGCGAAGAGCTTGGCAACCCAGGGCAATTGGACCATCGGCCCGAGGTGCCGTTTGAGCCGGTAGCACCCGCCGCCGAGATCGTGATTTCAAAGGCAGATAATGTGGTGGACATGGTTTCAGCCACATCCCCGCAACGCAGGATATTCCGCAATGACAAGGAATTCTGCGCCTTCGCTCTCGATCATTTCGAGGAACTGCAAACCCGCCAAGTCAAGCGCATCAAAGATCTTCTGAATCACAGGGAAGACAGCAACTGGTTGGCAATGTCAGGCATCGATGTGGACCGGCTTAGAGAACTTGTTCGCGCCGACGCCCGACAAAACCGAGGTCACGAGGAGAAAGTATCATGAAATCCAAGTTTGTCTACACAGAGAACGTCACCCGCTTTTACGACCGGCTGCGCGACGTCAGCAATCGCGGGGCACATGAGGCCTGCATTATCGTTGTGGATGGCGCACCTGGCCTGGGCAAGACCACCTGCATGTCGCATTTCGTGACACAAACCCAGAGCATCTACCTTCGGGCAAATCAGGGGTGGGATTACCGCTTTCTGATCGACACGCTGTTGAAGGAAATGGATATCACGCCGCCGCGTACCCGGCTTGCGCGGTACGAGCGGCTGCTGCAGGCGCTTCGGGAGCGTGCACATGCTTCCGAGCAGGCCGGGCATACGTTCAGCCTGGTGGTTGATGAATGCGACCAGGTGTCGTCCCGCCGTGAGGTGATGGAAACCATCCGGGATCTGTCGGACATTCAATTCATGCCGACGGTCCTGGTCGGCATGGGGCGGCTGCGCGAGAACCTGCTGCGATTCCCCCAGATCGAGAGTCGCGCGCCTCGCAAAGTGCGGTTTCATCCGGCCAGCGTGGAAGATGCGCGCAAAGTCATCGAGGCGCGCTGCGAAGTGCCGATTGCTAACGATCTGAGCCATTTCATGTGGAAGGTGTCGAAAGGGTTCAACCGTGAACTGCTTGAAGCGATTGCCCATGTTGAGCGGGCGGGTCTTCGGCTCGACTATGATGAGGGCGGTGTCACGTTGGCAGACATGGCCGGTCAGGTTGTCACCTATGACCGCGACACCGGCAATCCGATCATGGCACCGGAGCTGGTGTGATGTCGGCTCTTTCACCAGGCACGGTCGCAACCGAGCTTTTGCAGGCCCTGAAGGACGGTAAGCCGCGTTTCCTGTCCGATCTGGCAACGGAGATGGGGCGTTCCAAACGTCAGGTGTCCGACGCGGCGGCGCTGTTGCGCTCCAGGTACTTGTTGAGCCTTCTGGGCGCTGGCTATTACAGTTTGACCGACAAAGGCGTCGCTGCAGCCGCCCGTGGCGCTGTTTTCACCTCTGGTCCCAGAAAGGCCAGCGGCGCGCGCAGGATGGTCAAACACACGTTTCGTGAGCGCGCATGGCGGTCCATGCGGTTCCGCCGCCAGTTCACCCAGTCCGACATTCTGATTGACGCAACTGCGGAAGACCGGAACCCGCACAACAATCTGGCGCGCTATGTCCGGTATCTTCTTTGGGCGGGCTATGTCGAAGAGCTTCCTTTCCGCCAGGCCGGGACGAAACCGGGGTCGAACGGGTTCAAGCAGTATCGGTTGATCAAGGACAGCGGCCGCGCCGCACCGGTCTATTCCGAGGCGCGCCAGATGTTGCTGGATCCGAACACAGGGGAGGAATTGCCATGCAAGCCGAAGCAATGATCACCGATACCGATCCGGAATGGCTGGCGCTTCTCAAGATCGAGGTGGCCAAAGAAGGTCAATCTGTCAGCTCGGTTGCGGCGCGGATCGGGATGCCCCGACCGTCGCTGTCCTTGCTGGTGAATGGCACCTATCCCGCCCGTCTGGACAAGGTTGGCAACAAATACGCTGCGAAAGTGCTGGGTCTTCTGAAGGACGAGCTGCACTGCCCGCACCTGCGAAAAGGCATCAGCCTTGAGGCCTGCCGCCATCATGCCGGGCGTCCGATGTCCACCAACAACCCCGAGCGGATGAGCCAGTTCATGGCCTGCCGCGCCTGTCCCCAAAACCCAATCTCAAAACCAGAAGGAACGACAAAATGAGCGAACAACCCAAAGAGATGATGATCAACAGCCAGGGGCATCATGTCCCTATCGACCTGGTGAAGCCCGAAGACATCATGAAGCACGAAGTTGCGGTGCGCATGGTCGCAAAGGCCAAAGAGGTTCAGGCGCTGATGGCCGAGCTGAAGGAACTGACTTTCTCTGAAGTCTTCGCCGCCAAGGCGCTGATCATGGAGAAGTACAATGCCAAGGTTGGTGGCCAGAAGGGGAACATTACCATTGCGTCCTATGACGGCAAGCAGGGCGTCAGGATTTCGGTTCAGGAGCAGATCCATTTTGGCCCGGAGCTCGAGGCTGCAAAACATCTGATCGATGATTGCATCGAAGAATGGTCTGCCGGTGGCAATCAGAACATTCGCGCGCTGGTCGAACATGCGTTCCAGGTCAACAAGGAAGGGTCCATCGACACGGGCCGGGTGCTGGGCCTGCGCGGCGTCAACATGAAGAGCGAGACCGGCGAGATCGACCCTAACTGGGAAAGGGCGATGGAGGCCATTGCTGACGCGGTCAAGGTCAAGAGTACCGCTTCCTATGCGCGCTTTTTCGAGGAAAACCCGATGACCGGCAAGCTCGAGACGATCTCTCTCGACTTTGCGAAGTTGTGAGGATGCAATGATGGACATTCCATTTATGACCATCGACGGCCTGGTCGACCTGATGAACCTGCGCGAGTGCGATCTGACGGAAGAGAAGATCGCCGATAGTCTGGCCAAAACCAACCGCTTTAACGGGCGCACTCCGGTGCCCTGGTCGGTGGCGTCTCATTCCGTGCTGGTGTCGCACATCTGCCCGCCAGGTCTTGAGGCCTGGGGCCTGCTGCATGATGCGCATGAATTCCTGCTGGGCGACTTTTCCAGGCCGAGCGTGGATTTCGTCGCCCGGCCATTTGAAAGCCCGTCGAAATCGGTTGTGGCAATCGCCATCGACCAGGCCAAGGCCGAAATTGATGACCTTATCGGCTTTGCATGGGCGCTTGATGAGGTCGCGGATTTCGGAGAGCTGACTGTCGCCGACAATATCGCTCTCGCAGCCGAGATGTTCGTGTTCTTCGGGGCCGAGCCTGTCTGCCATGGGACGCCGGACGAAGACGCTTTCGAGCGCGCGGTCACCCTCATTCACGAATTGCCAAAGGACACGGCGTGGCGCGCTGCCCGTGACCTCTGGCTCGAACGTGCGCGCCATCTGGCGTCGCTCGGCCATCTGCGGATCCCCGCAGGCGGAACCCAACTGGTACGCGACATGCGGCCAGCAACAGCTCTGGAGAAAATGACATGAGCACGATTACCAAAACACAGATCATCAAGGAAATCGCAGAGGCCACCACCTTGTCACAATCGGAGGCAGGTGTCGTTGTCGATCAGCTGATCGAACAGATCGACCTGCACACGACCGAAGGCAACAAGGTGGGCCTGAAAGGTTTCGGCACCTTCGAGCGCCGCGAACGGGCCGCGCGCACCGGGCGGAACCCCAGCACCGGAGAGTCCATCGAGATCGCCGCCAGCAGCATACTGGCCTTCAAGGCGGCAAAGGCAATGAAAGGCTGATCGCATCCTTTGCGAAACCGGCCCGATGGGCCGGTCTGCGGGGCGTGGTGGCCTTGTACTGATGAGCAACCGGAGGAAGACGGATGGAATATTCGCTGAAGGACAACGAAACCGGCGGTGTCGATCTCATACGGGCGGAACCAGAGGTGGTTGGCACATTCCACGACCGGGACGTCGCGCTTAAGGTGCTGAACCTTCTGCTGTTTCCGCAGAAAGCCGAACCCGAGGTGCTTACGCCTGCTCCTGAGAAGGCCCCGGCGACACAGGCCTTCGCGGCTGTGCGTGGCGGTTCAGAAGTGTCCAAGAAGCAGCCGACTGCCGAGAAGGTAGGGTCTGCCAGCACCCCCCAGTTGCCAGTCTCAGCCCCGCGCCCCGTCGCGGTTGCAGAGGCCAAATTCGATCTGGATGCCGCCTTTGCCCGGATCAGGGACGGCGAAAAACTCGCGGATGTGGCGGCAGACGTGGGCACAACCATGGGCAGCCTGCGGTCCAAATGGGCCAATCATCAGCGCTATCTGAAGGCGACGGTCAATCGGGACAATCGCGCCAAATGCGCATTGTGCGACAAGGAATTCACCCCCTCAGCCGCCAGCCCGGACAAATGTGCGAGGTGCGCCCGTGACTGATCTGGCCAGCTTGACCGTCTATGACCGGGCACAACGGATCGAAGAGGTGCTGATGGAAGCCCTTCGTCACAGAGGTTTCGAAGTCGGATCGGACCCGGATGGGCGGTATTTCTTAACGCCCAGCGAGTCCAACCGCGATGAGTGGGACCATCACTACCTGGAACCACTTGTGCGCGAGATCGAGCGGGAGCTGTTCCCATGAACGCGAACGCCATCATCAACATCGCCAAGAAAGAGCTGCGCCTGGAAGAAGATGATTACCGGGCCGTTCTGGAACGTGTGACCGGCAAAGCATCCTTGCGCGATATGACGGATCGGCAGAAACGGGACGTGGTCTCCGAGTTCAAGCGCCTGGGCTTCAAGGTCAAGGGCGGTGCGAAGGGAAAGCACCCTGCGTCGACAAAGCCCTATATCCGGCTGATCCATGCTCTTTGGAGATCCTGTCACCGGTTGGGCGTCATCGATGACGGTTCTCGGGCGGCATTGCGCACCTTCTGCGGCAACAAGCTCGGCGGTGGCGTCGCGACGGACCCCGATCTGTTGAGCTATGAACAGGCCAGCCCGATCATCGATGCGCTGCGCGCCATGGAGCGGCGGGGCAAGGCGACATGACCGATTGGCCGTTTCATACGCTTATTCCCATGAAGTATTCCGCGATCCTGGCCGATCCGCCATGGGCCTATGTCATGCGATCCGACAAAGGATACGAGAAGAGCCCGGAATCGCACTACGACACCATGTCTCTCGACGTGATCAAGGCGCTGCCGGTCGATCAACTGGCGGCACCTGATTGTCATCTGTTCATGTGGTCCACATGGCCGCATTTGCCGCAGGCACTGGAAGTGCTTGCAGCATGGGGCTTCACCTACGTCACGGGTGGTGCCTGGCTGAAGCGCACCAAGAACTGGCTTCCGGCTTTTGGAACAGGCTACGTGCTGCGCAGTGCCACAGAACCTTTCCTGGTCGGCAAGCTCAACCGGCCAGAGATTGCCAGCCGCTCCGAGCGCAACGTGATCATCGATACAGAGGTTCCAGACCTGATCGACAGCCTGCGGCAGGAGCATTCGCGCAAACCCCTTCAGATGCGGGAAATGATCGAGCGTCTGCACCCCAAAGGCCATCTGGCGGAAATCTTCGCGCGCGAGGCCTGGGCTGGTTACGACGTCTGGGGCAACCAGGCGGACAAGTTTGATGGGAGCCTCGGACAATGAGCGACCAGCTTCCTGTTTCCCTGGAAGGCGTCCCTCAGTCCCTGGTGGATGTAGCAGAGACCTTCGGTCTGCAGGTCGTTTTCCTGCTGATGGAGCACTTTGGCGGGCTTGATGTTCAGTTCCCCAGAAACCCGCCTGACGATCACCCACTGGTGCAGGCCCTGGGCCAAGAGACAGGCCGCGAGGTCAGCCACTTCTTGACAGGCGCGACCATCTATATTCCACATGCGCGTGGAAAAACCACGCAACGCGCGATCATGAAGCTGGAAAAGGCGGGTCTTGATCGATCTGAGATTGCGCGGACGCTCGGCATTTCTCAACGCCATGTTCGGCGTGTTGCCAACGCGGGCGGCAAAAGCGACCCCAATCAACTGGACATGTTTTCTGACGGTGAATGATCGGCCCGGACGTATGTCCGCTAAACTGGTCAGCACCTATCCCGCATGCCTCTGGCAACGTTCAGCCAGCCAGAGGTTTTTTCATGTCAGCAACTCAATTGAAGACCAGCTCTGAGGGCATCGCATTCCTCGAGCGCCACGAAGGCGTCGTACTCAAGGCCTACCGCGATCCGGTGGGCATCTGGACCATTGGCGCGGGCCTGACCAAGGCATCCGGCGTCGTTTCTCCCAAGGGCGGTATGCAACTTACGCCATCCGAAGCGTCCAGCCTGTTGGCAGAAGCCCTGCACCGGAATTATGAGCCAACCGTCAACGACGAAATGCCCGGCGCTTCGCAGAATGATTTCGATGGTGCGGTCAGCTTTCATTTCAACACCGGCGCAATCAAGCGCGCCAGCTGGGTCAAGTCCTGGCGTTCCGGCAACTGGTCAGAGGTCAAGCGCCGCCTCGGTCTCTGGAACAAGGCAGGTGGCCGTGTCCTCAAGGGGCTGACGCGTCGCCGCGCGGAGGAATACGAAGTGATGCGCTTTGGCACCTATGGTGGCCAACTGCCGGTTTCGAAAGGTGGCTCGGCAAGAATCGTGGTGAGCATGTCTGCCCAGGAGATCGCGGATCTGCGCGCCGACTTTTCTGCGCTTGGTTTTGATCCCGGCAGCCGCTCGGATGGCATTGCTGAAGCGGCGGTTCGCGCTTTCCAGGGCAAGCATGGACTGACCGTCGATGGTTTGATTGGCCGGGCAACGCTTTCGACAGTCCAGCGCATGCGGGACGCGAAACGCAAAGCGGCCACTGCCGGTGCCGCCACCGCCGGTGGCACTGCGGCCGGTGCGGCGGTGCCTGCCATCGACGCACTGCCCGTGGACCCCTCGGCCCTGGGCGCGGGAGGTGGTGTTGCCTGGCTGATCTGGGTGGCATGGACCTACCGCGATGCAATTGCGGCCATGATCGAGGCGTCCAATCCGGAAATCGCAAAATGGCTGAGGGAGCTTTGATATGTCAGCAGCATTGATTGCCACCGCAATGAACGTGGGCGCGCCCCTGGTGCGCCAGATCCTCTCGGGCAAGATCGGCAACGGCCCCACAGGGCTTGTCATGGATGTTGTCGACCAGATCGCCAAGCGGGCCGGGGTGCCGGTCAGCAAACTGGAAGCGGTTGCGGAGACTGACCCCGACCTGATCCATGAAGCGATTGAACAGGTCGAAGCCATGGCACCGGAGATGATCGCGCTCTATGCCAGTGGCGTTGAAAAGCAATTTGCCCTGCTCACGCTGGAGACCCAAGGTCCGCGCTGGTTCAGCGCATGGCGGCCGCTCTGGATGTATTTCCTGATGTTCCTCTGGTTCTGGAACATCGTGGCCGTCCACATGATCAACGCCATCATGAAATGGGCGGTGCCGCAGATCGATATGACGATGCTGCTGTCGCTGACCGGTCTGTTTATGGCGCTCTACATGGGGGGCCACACGCTGAAGGATTTCGCCCGGACCCTGCGAAAGGACAGCGTGAATGGGCCTTGAGCAGAATAGCCTGACCATCGCCAGCCACCTGGCGATGGTTGTCATCTTGTTCATTTTGGCAGGCAGAGCGCTCAGCACCTTCAACAAGGGGCTGGGCGGTTTGGCCATTGAACATGGCCTTATGGCCGCCATTGCGATTGCCTGCGTCGGTCTGTCGATTGAGCGCGGGTATTACGTCTTGGCGCGGTTTTTCCTCGGCAAGGGGGTTAATCTGTGGGGGATGCACCCAGCTCCGGAAGTGCTTTCACTGATCGTTTGCGTTGGGCTCTATGGGGTCATGGTTCCGCTCGTAAGGGCGCAGAATGCCTCGCGTCGGCGTTTCGCCCACCGCATCGGGTGGGAAGTGGTCTCGCTCATCTCTTTTTGGATTTTCACTGTTTGGTTGCTCTTCTGATGATGGAATACGTGGATATTACAACGGGGATTATTGGCTTGATCCTGACCGTTTTCGGCGCGTTGTCCGCACTCATCCTGTGGCTGCATCGGAAGATGAAGAAGGTTGCCCAGGACGCTGTCAGCGAGGCCTCCGGGCCGCAAGAGCAGACGGTGCAGCGGTTGGGGCGGCTTGAGGGCGAAGTTGGTACGCTCGGCACCGATCTGGGCGTTATGCGCAGTGAATTGAGCTCCATCGGTGATCGCGTCTCGAAAGTTGAGCGCACCATGGAGAAGGTCGCGACCCAGTCGGACGTCAGCGACGTCAAACGCGAAGTACATGGCCTGAAAACCGCATTCGACCTGCAGATGAGTACCATCGGCGGGCAGATCAACATGCTCTACCAGGCCGCGCTGGACGCGCGCCCCAAGAACTGAAGAGGCTGACAATGTCCAAACCAGAAGACAAGAGGCGCAAAGCCCGGTCTGATTACGTCTACAGGCGCATGACAGGCACCACGATTGCGGCAATCCATCGGATCAGCCCCTCCACCTTCGCCCGCTGGAAGAAGTCGGCGAAAGCGCAGGGCGATGACTGGGATATCGCGCGCAGTGCATCGATCATTGCCGGTGAGGGTGTTGAGGCCGTGGTCTCCAGCGTGGTCGAAGATTTCATGATCATGGCCCAATCTCTGATCGACGAGATCAAGAACGATACGATTCCGATGGAGCAGAAAATCAAGCACCTGACGTCGCTGGCTGATGGGATGACGAAGATGACATCCGCTGCAGGCAAGCTGGCACCCCGGATCTCCGAGCTGGGCGTTGCCCAGGACGTGGTATCGCAGATGCTGGATTTTGTGCGCGCGGAATTTCCGCACCACAGTGCCGCCATTCTTGAAATCCTCGAGCCGTTTGGCGACATGCTGACCGCGCGGTTCGCCTCATGAGCAAGCGCCCGCAGCTCAAGGCGAAGGTCAGCCGCAAGGAGTTCCGCGAGAACCTTGCGGCAATGGCCAACGATTTCTCGCGCTGGATTGAACTGGCGGTATCGGAATTTCCGGCAGACGCCGACGCGCGCGCCGAGCGTCTGGACCGGATTGCAGATCCGCAATCCGGCTTCCAGTATTTCCTCGAAACCTACCTGCCGCACTACGTCCGGGGCGACCACAGCCTGTTCCACCAGCACATCTTCGCGCGGGTGCCGGAGATCCTCGCGGAACCGGAAGGTGCAAGGGATCTGTTCATCGCGCCGCGCGGGTCTTCCAAATCCACGCATCTTTCGCTCGGCTTTGCGCTCTACTGCGTGATGCTCGGGCACAAGAAATACATCCTTGAAGTCTGTGACGTCTATTCCCAGGCGGCGCTGCTGATAGAAGCGATCAAAGCTGAGTTGACCAGCAATCCGCGGCTGAAGTTTGACTTCCCCGAGATCTGCGGAGTGGGCCGGGTGTGGCGCGAGGGCGAAATCATCACCCGCAACAACATTCGGATTGAAGGTCTTGGTGCGGGCCAGAAGATCCGGGGACGCCGGCATGGTCCGCACCGGCCTGACCTGATGTTCTTTGACGATCTGGAAAACGACGAGGCCGTGCGGTCGCCTGATCAGCGCAAGAAGCTGGAGAACTGGGTCAACCGCGCGGCACTGAAGGTTGGACCGCCCGATGGATCCATGGACGTCATCTGGGTCGGGACCGTGTTGCATTACGATGCGGTGATCGTCCGGGCTGCCAAGTCGCCAGTTTGGCGCAATGTCGAATTCCAGGCCATCGTCAAATGGCCCGACAACATGGAGCTCTGGGACCGGTTCGAAGAGGTCTACCAAAACGACGGCGAACCGGCGGCACGGGCATTCTATCTGGCCAACAAGGGCGCGATGGATGCGGGTGCCGTGGTCAACTGGCCGTCGATGCAATCTCTGATCTTCCTGATGCTCGAACGTGCGGCCTCGCATGATGCCTTCCAGACCGAGTATCAGAACAAGCCGATTTCCGAGGGCAATCCATTCGGAAAGCTGATCTACTTCGTTATTCCGACACCCAACCTGATCCATTTCGGGGCCATCGACCCGTCGCTAGGCAAGCATGGCAAGGGCCGTGATCCATCGGCCATTCTGGTGGGCGGTTTTGATCGGATGACCGGCAGAATGGATCTGCTGGAGGCGTCGATCCGCAAGCGCCTGCCGGATATCATCATCAGCGATGCCATCGCGATGCAGAAGAAGCACCAGGCGCACCTGTGGTTTGTCGAAGCGGTGCAGTTCCAGGAATTCCTGCGCACAAGCCTCATGGCGGAAGCGGCAAAACAGGGCGTGGCCCTGCCTGCTGTGCCGATCACGCCCCATGCTGACAAAAACCTGCGCATCGAGCGGCTGCAGCCGCCTGTCACGGCGGGTCTGATCCGCTTCAATGCCAACCACAGCACAATGATCGATCAGCTCCAGCAGTGGCCCGATGCGGATCATGACGACGGGCCGGATTGCCTGGACATGCTTTGGCAAAATGCCCTGCGCTATGCCGGTGGTCTGGCTGGAAGCGGGACCGGCTTCTCGACCACAGCCTCATCGGTCAGCGACACTCTGGAAGGATACCGCCTGTGAACAAGTCTGACAGTGATCTCACGGCCACGGAACGAAAGAACCTTCCGCGCGATGCCACGCATCTGATCGCGCATGCGCGCAACGACATCACGATCCCGTTCTTTTCCGGCGCGCTCCAATATGTCGATGAGACGCTGATCCAGAAAGGCGGCGGTCGGGGACTGAAGATCTATGACGAGATCGAGCGCGACACCCATGCCTTCGCCATGCTGCAAAAGCGCAAGAAAACACTTGTGGCGCGGGAATGGGTGATCGAGGCGGCATCAGACGCACCACTGGATGTGCGCGCGGCCGAGATCTGCAAAGCGCTTCTGAAGGCGTTGCCGTTTGATCGGATCTGCGAGGATTTCCTGGACGCGACATTGAAGGGTTTTGCTGTTTCGGAAATCGTCTGGGGGCGTCGTGAGGGGCTGATCGCACCTGAAAAGATCGTCGCGCACGATCAGCGCCGATTCGTGTTCGATGAGGATTGGAACCCGCGCCTGCTGACCTTTGCGGACATGCGCGACGGTATCGAACTGCCTGGTCGGAAGTTCATGGTTCACCGGCATGGCGTGAAGGGGAACAACCCCTATGGCCTCGGCCTGGGCACCCGTCTGTTCTGGCCGGTGCTGTTCAAGAGAGAGGGCGTCACCTTTTGGTTGCACTTCCTTGAAAAATTCGCAGGGCCAACGGTCGTGGCGGAGATCCCCTACGGCACCCTGCCTGAAGAGCAGCGAAAGATCATGCTCTCCTTGAACCAGATCCGGACGTCGTCGGCGGTGACTATGCCGGTGGGAACAGATACAAAATTCCTCGAAGCCGCCCGTAGCGGTTCCGTCACCTACCAGGAGTTTATCACCTACTGGGACAAGCAGATGTCGATCTGCGTCAATGGCGAGACGCTGACCACCGACATCGGCTCCAACGGCTCCAGGGCAGCATCCCAGACCCACGAGAACATGCTGGAGAACTTGGTCGACAGTGACGGCGACTTGTTGTCCGATACGCTCAAACAGCAGCTGCTGACGTGGATTGTCGATTACAACGTGCCTGGTGCGCGTGTGCCGGACGTCTGGCGGGTCCGGGCAGAAAACGAGGTCGAAACGGCCAAGGTGCGCAAGTCGAAGGCAGAGGCTGCCATCGCCGTGGACAAGGCGTTGATGGCCGTTGTTCGCACCGCGCGCCAGTTCGACAGTGACGATGATGCCCGTGAGTACATCACATCACACGGTTTGACAGAAGGTCTGTCCGATCAGACCATCGATCAGCTGGTCGCCATGCGCACCCGGATCGAAGAGCCTCAAGCGCCCAGCTTCGCGGCTGGAAAACAGCGTAAAAAAAAAGTTCATGATCACGCCTGCTTTGCCAATCCGGACAATCCAACCGCGCAGCTGACCGACCAGCTGCTGGCGGAATCGGCGGATCATTTCGCGCGGCGCATCGCGGCGATCCGCAAGGCGGTGGATGCGCCGAATGCCGATGAGGCATCTGCCAACTTGTTGAAGCTCTGGTCCGGCTGGTCACCAAGCCTCCTGGGGCGACTGATTGACCAGGCGCTGGAACTTTCGGCTTTGCAGGGGCGTGAGGCAGTGTTTGCCGAAACCGATGCGACCGAAGAGTTTGCAGCGAAGGTGGTGCCCCAGCCGTTTCAGGAGCAGATTGATTTCCTGCTGCAGAAACGCGCCAAACCGACCAAGGCCTGGACGGATGCCATGGCCGGTGATCACGACAGGGCATTCGTCGTGGCCGGTGCGACGGACCTTGCGATGGTCGAGAAATTCCATGAGGCCATTCTCGACGCGGCACAGTCCTGGGACCGAAAGGCGTTTGCCAAAGACTTTGACCGCATCGTCGAGAAATATGGCTGGGACTACAACGGCGGTCGGGATTGGCGCATCCGCACAATCTTCGAGACCAACATGCGCACAAGCCATATGGCGGGCCGTCTTCAGCAGATGCGCGATCCGGACGTGCTGCGCTTGCGGCCATTCTGGCAATACCGTCATGCGGACATCCGCGTACCACGCAATCCAAGGCCATCGCATCAGTCCTGGGATGGCCTTGTCCTGCGGCATGATGACCCCTGGTGGGACTACCACTTTCCGCCAAACGACTGGCAGTGCAGTTGCGGTGTTGCCAGCCTGTCTCAAGGCGATCTGCGCCGCCTGGGCAAGGACGGCCCGGACACCGCCCCTGAAATCATCATGGAGACCTACACCCATGCTGCGACCGGCGAGACGGTTCGGAAGCCAAAGGGTGTCGGCTATGGCTGGGACTACCAGCCTGGAACCCTCTGGGAGCGGGGTCTGGTACCGTCTCAGCTGATCGAAGAGGCGGGTGGCCCGACTGAGTTCGGGCGGCACGTTGCCCTGGTGGACGTACCCGAACCCATTGAAGACCTGATTGCGAAGGCGCGACCCTTCAAAGCTGAACCATTGGCGGAGGGTTTGACCGATGCGGAGTACATCGACGGCTTCCTGTCGCCCTTCGGTGCAAAGCGCGGTGAAGCGGTCCTGTTCGAGGACCGGGCAGGCGACCGCATCCCGATCTCGGATCAGTATTTCAGGACTGCGCGGGGTGATCTGAAGGTCGGTAAACGAGATCGGGGGCCTTTCACCCCGCTCATGGCAGAAACCATCATGGATCCGGATGAAATTTGGGTCGGCGTAGTGTCGCGCCCCGATCCGGTCGATGACACAGTTAAGAATCTGATCGTGGACCGGCGGTACATCCGTGTCGATCAGGAAACCGGGCTGGTCGTGGTCCTTCAGATCGGGCGCAAATTCTGGGAGGCGGTGACGGCCTATCTTCCCACCGATAAGAAGGGCAGGCCCGATCTGAAGCTGCTTGACCGACGGCGCGGTGGCAAACTGCTTTGGAAAAGAAGAAAGCGGCAAGGGTGATCCTGCCGCCTTGTCGAATTACTAGCAGGACCATCACCGGTCATCGCATTTCCGACACCCTTTAATTTAGCCACTCATGACGGGAAAATCAATATGACCGGTATCAGCTACGAAATCGACGCCAGCGAAGCCTTGGCAGGCGTGGAGGAGCTCAAACGCCGCCTCGCCCAGTCGGCCGGGTTCTACAAGAACGTGGGCGATTACCTGGTCTTTTCGACGAAGGAGACTTTCGACCGCGAGACCTCACCGGACGGTCAGCCGTGGAAGCCGCTTTTGCCATCAACCATCAAAGGTCGCGTTTCGCGTGGACGATCCCCAAACGGTATATTGAGAGAAAGCGGCGATCTTGCCGGTTCCATCAATGCCCAGGCTGGCAGCGCGGAGGTGAAAATCGGGTCCAATGTTGAGCACGCGGCCATCCACCAGCTGGGCGGCACGATCAAGAAACCTGCGCGCCAGGGCGAGATATTCCTCAAGCGCAACGAAAGAACCGGTGAGATCGGCAACCGCTTTGTAAAGAAATCCAAATCCAACGCGGTCCAGGATGTGACAATTCCCGCCCATGAGATCACCATCCCGGCGCGCCCCTACCTGGGTATTTCCGACGCGGACCAGGCAGCAATAATCGAACTGGCGGACGAGTGGCTGCACGACTGAATTTGCCTGTCGGAAAAAATCGCCGCTGTGGGGCACAGGGTGCCGCCCGCGCCCACATCCCCGGAAAATCCGGCCAAGGGGTGTTAAGGGGGTGTTAGAATGGCCCTGTGGCCCGATTGAGCCCCTATCCCAATAGGGAACAACGAACTCCGGCTTGCCAGAAGCCAATTCATCGCGCACCTTGCCCTTCGCGGAGCTGATTTTCGATGACCGGACCTAGGTCCGGGCCACAGGTGCAAATCACGCCGCTAGAGATGATCCACGTTGAACGAACTGGATCATGCCCTGATGCCCAAAGCTACAACCCAACCGAAGACCGCCCGGATCGAAGTATTCCGCCCCGGCACTTTCTCCCCCATGCAGGGCGGCTCCCTGTCGTTTTCGAATGCGGACCTGAAGGCCATCGCGGACGCCTATGCGCCCGATACCGCACCCGCGCCGATTGTTGTGGGTCATCCCAGCACCGATGCGCCTGCATTCGGCTGGGCCGACAGCTTTGAGTTCGACGCAACCGAAGAGCGGCTCTACGCCAATCTGAGCGACATCGACGCCGAGTTCGCTGCGGCTGTTCAGGCCGGACGCTACAAGAAGGTGTCCTTGTCGTTCTTCCCGCCCGACCATTCTGCAAACCCGGTGCCCGGTTCCTGGTATCCCAAGCATGTCGGCTTTCTCGGCGGCGCGGCACCTGCCGTCAGCGGCCTGAAGAACGCCCAGTTCTCAATCACCTCGGACGAGGCCATCACCTTTACCGCCGATTTTGGCGAATGGGGCTTTGAGCGTACCGCGCGCATGTTCCAGGGCATCCGCGAGTTCTTGATCGAGAAATTCGGCCTTGAGGACGCGGACAAGGCGATCCCGGCCTACGAGATCGAATGGCTGGACGATACCGAAATCGAAAAAACCCCGCGCGCGTTCTCAGCGCCAAAAACCACCCCCGAACCGAAAAAGGAGGCCATTGTGCCCACAGACCCCAAACCGGCTGACCCCCAAAAGGAAGCCGATTTCGCCGCCCGTGAGGCAAAGCTGAACGAGCGCGAAGCAAAGATTGCCCACGATCAGAACGTCAGCTTCGCCGACGAGCTGGTGACCGAGGGCCGTCTTCTGCCCGCGTCCAAGGACAAGGTGGTCGCGATCCTGGACGCTCTGCCCGCCGATGCGTCGGTGTCCTTCGCCGAAGGGGAGGCCAAGCTGTCCCCGGCTGATGCTGTCCGGGCCGTTCTGAAAGAGCAGCCCAAGGCCGTGAGCTTTGGCAAGCTCGACCTGCCCGAGGCCGGTTCCGAGCAGACGGCAACCTTCGCCAGCGATGGCAACTCGGTGGATCCCGCTCAGTTGGAGATCCACCAGAAGGCGCTCGCTTACCAGAACAAACATCCGGACACCGCGTATCTCGCGGCTGTGCGCGCCGTTTCCTGAAGGAGGAACAACAGATGCAATATTTCCAGGACGTCCTGTCCCTCACCGCCACCGCCACCGGCCTGTTTGATGCCTATGATCTTATCGGCTTCGATGACGCCAAGATTACGACCAACGATGCTGCCGTGAAGGGGTTTGCCAAAAACCCTGCCACAGAAATCGGCATGGACGTTGCGGTCTGCGTGATCGGGACGGTGCGCGTCAAAGCAGTCGGCGCAATCGCCCAGGGCGCGCTGGTCAAGACGGCCGCCGCAGGTGGCGTCCAGACTGGCGGTGTCGACCCTGCCAACCCATTCGCCACAGCGCTTACCGCTGCCGCCGACGGCGAATACGTCACAATCCTCCTCCGCTAAGGAAAATCGTCATGAACCAACCCGTAAACGTCCGCACCGCCGCCGTCGTCGACCCGATCCTGTCGACACACGCGCGCGGTTACCGCAACGCCATGTTCATCGCGGGAATGTTGTTTCCGCGTGTCCGCATCCCGAACCGGTCCATGCGTGTCCTGAAGTTCGGCAAGGAAAGCTTCCGGATGCTCAACACCCGCCGCGCGCCTGGCGCGAACAAGAAGCGCGTCCAATACGGCTATGACTCCGATCCGATCTCATTGGTCCAGGATGCGCTTGAAGGGCTGGTGCCTATCGAGCACCTGGAAGAGGGCATGAGCATTCCAGGCGTCGATCTCGCGTCCAACGCTGTCGGCATGGTGCTGGACGTCGTCGATCTCAATCTTGAGTTCGATTGCGCAACTCTGGCCCGGAACGCAGCAAACTATTCCGCGAACAACAAGCTCGCGCTCACCGGCGCGGATCGCTGGTCAAGTTCGACAAGCGACCCCAAAGGCGACATGGACGCGGCCAAGGAAGCGATCCGCCAAATGATCGGGCGCTATCCCAACACGCTGGAACTGGGGCCGACGGCCAAGAGTGCGCTCTCCAATCATCCGACCATCAAGGAGCAGTTCAAGTACACCAGCAAGGACAGCATCACCGTCGAGATGCTCGCCGCGTACTTCGAAGTGGATCGGGTCGTGGTGGGCAAGGCCGTCTATCTGCCGGAAACCGCCGGTGACGGTGATGCGGCAACCGACGTCTGGGGTGACGATGCGATCCTCGCCTATGTCCCGATGACCGGCGACAACTACGCCGTCCCCTCCTTCGGCTACACCTACGAGCTCGCCGGATATCCGATGGTGAACCAGCCCTATTTCGAGAACTCGAACGACAGCTGGATCTACCCGACGAAGGTTGAGCGGCGTCCGTACCTGGTGGGGGCCGAAGGCGGCTTCCTGTTCCAGAACGCGGGCGCGGCTGCAGCCTAAGGAGGGCATCAACATGGAAGATCTGATTGAAGTCACGCTGATCGCGCCTGCGAAGGTTGATGGCAGTCGCAAACCGGTCGGCGCAAAGGTCCACGTGACCAAAGAGGTCCGCGACCAGCTCGCGGACTCCGGAGCAGCCGTCAAGTTGGCTGATGTGGAAGATGAGCTTGAGGTGGAGATCACCGAGTTCGAGATGGCCGTCAAGGAAAAGGCCGAAGAGCTGGTTGTGGTCGCCGTCGAGGATCTGGTCGAAGAAACCCGCAAGGCCGAGGCGCGCGCCAAGGCCGCGACCGAGCGCGCGGATCGGCTGGAAGCCGAGCGCGCGGAAGTCGAGATGGGCCGCGACATCATGGCGGGCCGCGCAGAGCAGGCTGAGGCGAAGGTCGCGGAGCTGGAAGACCAGATCGCCGCGTTGACAGCAGAGCAGAAACCCAGCCCAGCGTCTGTAGACGCTGACAAAAAGAGCGCGCCTACCAAGGCCGCCGAGAAAGAGACGGGCAGGAAGCCCGCAGCCAAAGGCAAGGCGACTTAACAACCCCCCAGGCTGGCAAAGCCTTGCCCTCGCCAGGGGGCCTTTCGGTCCCCTGGCATTTCAATCCTACCTCCAGCACCAGGGCACCCTTATGACCGACACCCCCCACAAAGGCCTTCCCGTTCACGGTTACCGCCCGCAGTCCGATGACGCCTTGGCCCTTGTCCAGGCGAACAAGGAAGCCGAGGAGCGCGTTCTGCGTATTCTCGATAAACTGGAGGAATGGCAGGAAATCGACCGGCGTTGGCTGGCCATTGGCCGCACCAACATCGAGCAGGGCTTCATGGCAATGAACCGCGCCGTGTTTAAGCCCGGACGCGCGACCTTGCCCGAGGATCAGGACGAAGCATGATCCACGCCCTTCAATATCCAGACCGCGTCACGCTTGAAAAGGCAATGTCGCCCGGCGGCTTCTGCCTGGAGCCGCGCCGTGTCGCTGGCCTCTACGAGCTTGTTTATGTCTGCCCGTGTGGATGTGGCGTAATCGGCAGGCTGTTGGTCGGTGACGGCCATAAGCCCGGCGGCGACCGCCCGAGCTGGAACTGGAACGGCTCCAGGGAGGAGCCAACGCTGCAGCCTTCGGTGAACCATGTGGATCACTGGCATGGGTATCTGCGCAGCGGCTACTGGGTGCTGGCATGACCTATGCTGCTCTTGAAGATCTGATCGAGCGCGCAGGTGAAACGGAGATCCTGCAGGTCGCAGATCGTGACGGTAACGACGCGCCCGACCCCGATGTGATCGAAGCCGCCCTGGTGCATGCCGACAACATCGTGAATGGCTACGTCGCGCATCGCTACGGCCTACCGTTTGTTCAGACACCTGATCTGGTTCGTACCTGGGCCACATCGATTGCACGGTACTACCTTCACCGAGACGGCGCACCGGACCAGGTGAAGGATGACCACAAAGAAGCCCTTGCGGCCCTGAAGGATGTGGCGCGCGGCATGATTTCGCTGCCAGATGCGGCAGGGCAAGAGCCGCAGCAGACGCAAGGCGTCCATATGGCAATTCATCCCGACGAGGTGTTCACCCGTCAGAAACTGGCTGGCTACAATGATTGAAGTCATCCGCCAGCATCTGGAAGACACCGCCACCACGCTGACCGCCGTGGAGATCGCCGAGGACCTGGACGCATTGGTCGCAGGGACCGCAGCCAAAAGCGGCACTGCATTCGTGGTTCCTTTTCGCGAAAGGGCCAAACCGAACAGCCGGTCGATGGGCGGGCACCTTCAGCTCGTCCAGGTCCAGTTCGTCGTGGCGTTTGTCATCCAGCAGCACTCCGACGCCAAGGGCGCGGCCCGTGCCAGGGCCTTCGATAGTTTCAAGACCGATATCGAACAGGCCCTTGCAGGCTGGCAGCCGGAAGAGGCCGAAGAGCCGTTTGAGTTGGTGGGCGGTGAGAGCTCATCGCTCGGCAACAACCGCAGTGTCTATGCGCAGACCTGGGAAACCAGCCGATTTTTGACAGGAGACCAACCATGAAGATCCCCGAAACAGGCGGTCGCTTTGTGCGCGACAAAAAGTCGAAGCGCCTCAAGCAGGTGCAGAAACCAACCGGCGAAGCGCCCGCTCCCGAACCTGAACAACTGACCGATGATGCGGCCCAACTGCCTGCATCTGACGAAAACAAGGAAGGAAACTGATCATGGCTGTCCGTCATTGGCGCAAGCTCGCCATCCTGAGCAAGATCGAAACCACCTACGGGACAGATGCTGTGCCAGCCGCCGCAGATGCGTTGATCGCGCGGAACGTCACCTTTGCCCCTATGGAAGGCGAGGAGGTGTCCCGCGATCTGCTCTTGCCTTACCTGGGTAACCAGGGCGTGAAGCTGGCGGGCATTTACGCCCGGCTCGAGTTCGACATCGAAATTGCAGGCTCGGGTGCTGCAGGTACGCCGCCGAAATACAGCTCTGCCCTGCGGGCTGTCGGCATGAGCGAGACAATCAATGTTGACACGGATGTGACCTACAACATCGTCGAAGACGGGGTTGAGGCGGCGTCGATCTACTTTGTCAGTGACAAGGTTCAGCACGTCATGTTGGGGTGCCGTGGCAACCTCGTGCTGAACTTCACGCCCAAGGGTATCCCCTACTATCGCTTCACGTTCATGGGACTGCTGGGCACGATCACTGACATTGGGTCCATGCCTGCGGTGAGCCAGACCGGCTGGATTGACCCCCTGGTCGTGTCAAAGGAAGCGACGGCCCTCACCCTGCACGGCTGGACCGCGATTGCCGAGAGCTTTTCGCTGGATCTGGGCAACACGGTCACGCCACGCTTCCTGATCGGCGATGAGAATATGCCGATCACGGATCGGAGCGCCACAGGTACGGCTGTTGTGGAGGCAAAATCCCTGGCCACAGTGAACTGGTTTGCGATTTCCCAGGCGCGCACCCTAGGTGCCTCATCGCTGGTCCACGGAACGACCGAGGGCAACATCGTCGAGGTGACTGCGCCCGCTGTCGAAATCGGACGTCCGACGCAGGGCCAAACCAACAACATCGTGAACTATTCGCTGCCGTTGTTGCTGACCCCGGTCAGTGGCCGCGACGAATTGGAAATCGTCGTGCGCTGAACGCACGGCGGCGTTCCCCCCTTTCTGCCCCAGATCCAAAGGACACCTCATGGACTTCCAGATCACAAAAACATTCGCCTACTGGTGGCCGGTCACGGTCAGCATTCCCAACCCCGATCCGGATCATGCCGGAACGGTCATGAAACAGACCTTCAAGATGCAGTTCGAGGCCATTGACCGGGACGCGCAGATCGAGAACCAGCAAAAGCTCGACGCGCTTATCGACGCCAAGGAAATCGTCAAGAACGAGCACGATTTTTTGCGATTGGTCTGCAAGAACTGGTCTGGTGTGGTCGATGACACAAAGTCGCCGGTCTCCTTTTCCGATCAGGCTTTCAGGGATGCCCTTCAGAAGGCCTGGTTCCGCGAGGCCGTCTATGCCGCCTACAACGAGAGCCTGAGCGGGAAGGATGCCCGCCTGGGAAACTGAGGGCGGCGGCGCGCGCCTGGGCGTTCGGGAGAAGCGGTAAGGCCGATCCTGAACTGCCCGTTACCGTCGATGACGATGTCGCCGCCGATTTTGCCACAATGGGGCTGACTGTCGAGGTCGATCAAACCGAGACCGCTGCTTTTCAGGTCTGGGCGGTCAACTGGGAGAGCCTGTGCTTCTTTCTGGACTGCGAAACACAGTGGCGGGTGGCTGTCGGCCCCAGTGGTGGCCAGCTGACTGGGCTGGATTACAGCGCCGTCGATGTGGTGCTGCGGCGCAGGAAGGCAGCCGATGAGGTCTTTGATGATCTGCAGGTGATGGAGCTGGCGGCGCTGGCCGCGATGGGAGAGAACTGATGCGCGATACGGCTTTCAACATCGCAATGGTATTCCGGGCAGATACCGATCAGGCCCGAACCGCCCTGACCCAGATGGACCAGGCACTGGGCACGATCAATAGCCAGACCGGCCAGAGCACGGCGGCTGTCAAAACCCACTCTGCTGCCCTGGACAAGGACGCCGCTGCCGCCCGCGACGCCGCCGCCGCCACCCTGAAGCTGTCAGAGGCCGAGAAGCGCGCGCGGGACGAGGCCATGCGCCGCTCCGGCATTCCCGCGCGTCCGACTCCGGCAAATACGCCTTCCGGCCAACCGACACAATTCGGACCTGAAATCCCAAAGCAGATTGAGGACATGCGCGCGCGCTATGTGCCGCTCTACGCCGCACAGCGAACCTACCAGGCAGAGCTGAAGCAGATCGACGCGGCGCACAAGAAAGGTGCGATTTCGGCCAAGGAACATGCCGCCGCAATGGCGCACCTTGAGGCCGGGTATCGCAAGCAGGTTGCCCAGATCGGAGCACTCAACCCGGTTCTTGGCGCGAATCGCAACCACATGAAACTGAACGCGCATCAAGCGCAGAATCTGTCCTATCAGATCAATGACGTGGTACAGACACTGGCGCTCGGCATGCCTCTGCAACAGATCCTGATGCAGCAAGGTCCACAGATTACGCAAATCTATGGCGGGGTAGGTAATACGTTTCGGGCGCTCAAATCAGCTCTGACTGCTGGTCGCCTTGCGATTGGCGGCGTGTCCGCCGCCGTTGTGGTCGGTGCTTCGGCCTGGAACGGGTATCTGAAATCAACCAAGGATGTGACGACGGCCGCCACCGGGATTGGGCGTTCGGTTGCGGGCACATCGGAAGAGATGGAAGCCGCCGCCCGTGCTGGTGCCGTAGCAGCCGGGATCAACATCAAAGCGGCGCGGTCGATGGAAGCGCAGTTCCTGCGCACCGGCAAGATCGGAGCCGAAAGTTTCGAAGATCTGATCGGGCTGTCGAAGGATTTCGGCGTCACCCTTGGCATCGATGCCAAGGAAGTCGGCGGTGCCTTGGCCGACATGTTTGCCGACCCGGCCGAGGCGGCGGATACGCTGCTGAACAAATATGGCCTCATCGATGCGGCGACGGCGCGCAATGCCCGGATGCTGGCGGCGCAGAACCGCGAGAGCGAGGCGCGCGCGGTGCTGATTGATGCCCTGCCTGACCGGCTGGCAAAAGCAGAGGAGGCGGTTACTGGGCTGGCAGGTGCTTGGAATGCTGTAAAAACGGGGGCATCGAATGCGATGGATGCCACCGGAGCCTTCATCGACCGTGTTTTGGAACCGGAAGGCATTTCCGTCGAAGACCAAATTGCTGCGGTCAAGGGTCGGATCAATATTCTTCAGCGCAAAGGCAATCAAACGCGTGGCACAGAGGGAGATGAGGTTCAGGCAGAATACCGTACGCTCTTTGGGCAGCTTGGCGAATTGCGGGCACAGCAGAGAAAAGCACAGGCCGAAGCCGAAAAAGAGCGCCAGGACGCAGAACGTGCCGCTGCAGAGCGGCCCGGTCGCGTGGCCATTGGTATCGCGGACCAGTCATCGGCGATTGCTGACGCCAAACGGCGGGAGGCGCTGCAAAACGACATTGCCGCACTGCGCGCCGGTCAGAACGCGCCAGGTTTGGATGACACCCAGCGCGAACGTATTGCCCAGGTCATCGAGGCGCGATCCAATGCGCTGGATGGGCTGATCAACAAACAGGCCCGCCTGCTTCAGCTCGACCGTCTTGATGTTCAGATCCAGACCGAGCGCAACCCGCTTCTGCGCGCCGATCTGGAAGCGCGCCGGACCCGGTTGCAGCTGGCCGATCAGGAGATGACCTCCGACAAAGTTGCGGCTGAAGCGGCAAGGGCGCGCGCCAGGGTGCTTCTCGAGGCCACCAGCGCCGCACAGACGCAAGCCAGAGACATGCGCGCCGAAATCGAGATCAGGGGGCGTCTGAGCGCTTTGGTTGCCTCAGGCGCGCTGACCAGTGAACAGGCCAACAGACAGCTCCAGGAGGAGTTGCAGCTCAGACCGTTGATCACGGCGGCCGCGATGGCAGAGGGTGCCGAAAAGGCGGAATTGCAAAAGGTGATCGAAGGCCTTCGGGACGCTTTTGCCGATCTGGAGAAACAGCGCAGCCAGGCTTCGGGGGCAGAGTTTCTGCGCGGTCAGCAGGAAACCCTCGAAAAGCTGCGCGTTGAGGCCTCCCTCCTGGGTGTCAACGCGGAAATGCGGGCAAAGATACTGGGTCTTCTGGAAGCGGAGCGCGAGATCCGCGCGCGCGGCATCGACCCGGCCAGCCAGATCGCGGGCAACATCCGAGGCACCGCCCAGGTCATTGCGGCGGAAACGCTGGAGCTGGAGCGATGGACCGAGGCCTGGGACAAGGTTGGCAATTCGGCGGAAGGTGCCATCGACAAGGTGACCGATAGCCTGACCAAAGGCGATATTTCCGGTGCCCTGGAAGGTCTCGCCGCCGAGATCACCGGCCTCTTTACCGAGTTGACGATCAAGAACCCGCTGAAGAACGCCATTCTGGGCACGAACTACGGCACGATGGACGAAGTTGGTGGCCTTGGTGGGATCTGGGACCGGCTGACTGGTAAGGCGACCGCGCCTCAGGCCTCCTCCATCCTCAAGTCACAGATTATGAGCACGGGCGCGATGACAGTGACGGCCGGGACCGTCACAGTGAATGGCGGTCTGGGGTTTGCAGCCGGTGCGGCCGGTCAGGCCGGGGGTGCCGCCAACATCAACGGCGTCGCGGCGGCTGGCGGGTTGACCGGTCAGCAGGATGTGCAAAATCAGGTTTGGCGTTTCTTTGCCGCCAAAGGCCTCAAGCCGCATCAGATTGCCGGGATCATGGGCAATGTCAGCGCGGAAAGCGGGTTCAACCCGCTGGCTGTGGGAGATGGCGGCAACGCCTTCGGCCTGTTCCAGCACAACGACCGGCGGCACAAGCTGTTCAACAGCATTGGTGGCAAGGGCAATCTGGGCGATGTCCAGGCACAACTCGAATTTGTCTGGAAGGAGCTCCAGACCTCCGAAGCGAAGTCGCTTGAGCGTCTACGGGCTGCGGGCAATGTCCGTGAAGCGACCAGCGCTTTTGTGGGCTTCGAACGTCCGCGCGGCTATTCCGTTGCCAACCCCGAAAACTCCATGCACTTCGACCGCCGCCTGGGGGCCGCACAGGCGGCAATGACCAAGTTCAGCACGGCGACCGATGCGGCAACCCAAAACCTCGGAACGCTGGGCCAGGGGGCGGATATCGTCGGCACCATCCTAACCAATATCACCGGAATCGGCGGCGGTCAGGGTGGTGGCGGCGGCAGTCTTTGGGGCACTCTGATCGGGGGCATTGCAGGCGCAGTCGGTCTGCCTGGTTTCCGCATTGGAGGGGCGACCGGCGGCTCTGATCCGTCCAGGGTGGCTGGCGTGGTCCACGAGCAGGAATTTGTCTTCGACGCTGACGCCACCCGCAGGATCGGCGCGGCTAACCTGGAGGCAATCCGCAAGGGCTCCATGCCAGGCTACAGGAAAGGTGGGCTGGTCAGCTCCAACCCGGCACCTGCGAGTGCGTTTGCACCGCAAGTCGCCAACCAGGACGCGCCAGTGGTGATGATCAACAACTACTCCGGCGAGCCAGTTACCCAGGAGGAAACGGTCGGTCCGGGCGGGCAGAAGCGTCCGGTCATCTCCATCGGTGAGCAAGGTGCTGCAGCCGTTGCACAGCGGGGCAATCCGCTCAGCAGGCAGCTTGAGGGGCAATACGGTCTCAAACGTAAAGGTCCGGCAAGATGACCATTCTGACATGGCCCACGGATCTGCCACGGCCTGAGCGGTCAACATGGCAAAGGCAGTCGCAGGATCCACGTCAAAAGCGGATCAGTGAGAACGGCCCGCCAGGCTATCGCCGCACGTTCTCCAGCGTGGCAAAAAACATCAGCCTGTCGGTCACTCTCACCCGAAGCCAAAAACAGACCTTCGACCGGTTCTATGAAATCGACACGAAGCACGGTTCTTTGCTCTTCACCATGCCGGACCCTACAACCGACGGCTGGCCGCTGCTCTCGACAACCGGGCAGCCGCTTTTTCAAAGCGAAGGCGTGCCGCTGTTGGTGGCGGCTCAATGGCTGTGCCTGTTCGGCGAATCCGCTCCGACAGAGACCATTCAAGGTATCGAGTTTCTTATCCGCTTCTCCGTGACGGTGATGCCATGATCCGCAAAAGCCTCAACGCCCGATTGATGCAAGACGCCGCGACCAGTGACGAGATCTATGTCCTGCTGCTTGAGATCACCCACACGTCGCTGAGCGCGCCCATCCGACTATCCACGGACAATGCAGAGCGGATTTCGACCGACCCCCTTGTTTATGGGACGAGATCAGCCTGGCGTGGTGCCAACCCGGCCAACGAACCTTATCTCTGGGTGATCGCGTCAGTTCTTGTGCCGGATGACAAGCAGGACGCACCGGCGGCGGGGTCGTTTGTACTCGAGAACCTGGACAATAACATCGTCGGGCTTTTGCGATCCTTTACCGACCTCGCCACCCTCAACATGGCCGTTGTTCTGGCGTCTTCACCGGATTTCATCGAGCGCGAATGGGTTGGTCTGAAAATCACCACGGCCGAGATGAATGCAGGCGAAATCAGCCTGTCATTTTCCCGCGAAGAGATCGAGCTTGAGCGGTTCCCGGTCGGACGCCTTAACCGCAACAGTTTTCCGGGGCTGCACCTATGAACCAATGGTCAAACAACTATGTCGGAACGCCATACGATGAGCACGGCCGACTGCGCACCGGATGTGATTGCTACGGCCTGATCTGCGTCGTCTACCAGGAAGAGCTCAACATCACGTTGCCCGATTATCTCGGCTATTCCTCGGTCGAAGAGCATGCGGAGATCGCCGCTTTGATCTCTGACGGGAAATCTTCTCCGGTCTGGGTCCCAACCGATGGAAGCGCGGTCGCTTTCGACGTTGCGGTCTTCCGGCGCGGTCGCCTGGATACCCATGTCGGCCTGATCGTGAAGCATGGGATCATGCTGCATATGGCCGATGAGGACTGCGCCAAGCATGCCGATTACCGTACCGGTGCCTGGGCGCATCGCCTCACAGGGATCTTCCGGCATGTGGATCTGATCTCACGAGCTGCGCCATGACCCCCAAGGGCGAACTGATCCCAGTCCTGGCAGCCCCACTTTTTGATCCGGCGGCCGGGCGCATCGATGTCGAGGTTTCCGCTGGTTTGACCGTGGCTGAAATCGTCGCTTCTGTCTTGCCGGGCCTGAGCGATGCTGAACGGCCGTCTGTTCGCGTTGCTCTGGTGACCCGACAAGGGTGCGCAATCATCGAGCCCGAGAATTGGCATCGTGTGCGGCCCCGACCAGGTGTGCATGTGGTGATCCGCGTCGTGCCTGGAAAGGACGCCTTGCGCAGCATCCTTTCCATCGTTGTCGCCGTCGCGGCCGCAGCACTGTCTGGCGGCGCGCTGGCGGGAACGATCGGTACTGCTTTGGGGATTGGCGCAGAAGCCGGTAAGGCGCTGCTTTCGCTCGGGGTGACGGCCTTGGGAAACCTCGCAATCAATGCGCTCATTCCGCCGCCGGAACCTGATCCCGGCCCTGAAAACACCTACACGATTTCCGGATGGCGCAACCGGCTGGATCCGGACGGCGCGATTCCTGTCGTAATGGGAAAGCTGAGGTTCGCCCCGCCCTTTGCCTGCCGACCATTCACTGAAATCGTGAACGGCGATCAGTACGTCGTGAGCATGTTCCTTTGCGGCTACGGGCGTTTGTTGCTCAGTGATTTTCGGATCGGTGACACCTCCATTGCCGAGTACGATGAGGTGGAACTTGAGGTTCGGGAGGGTGAAGAGGACGATGATCCGATTACCCTGATTCCACGTCAGACAGTCGAGGAATCAATCGGCACCGAGCTGTCACGGTTGTTGCCGCGCGATGACCTGGGCGAGATCATTCCAGGGGAGCCTGGCATTGAAAAACCGGTGACCAGGGCAACCGGTGCCAACGCCGCCGGGGCTTCAGTGATCTTCGCATGGCCAGCAGGCTTGGTCGTGTTCGACGACAAGGGGCGCAAGGTCGCGATCACCAAAGAGATCAGGATCGAGCATCGTCTTGCTGGAAGCGACAATTGGCAAGAAGTCATCACGCTGTCCGTCGTGGAGCGCACACTGGAGGCCTTCTATCGACAGTACACATGGGACTTTCCATCGCGCGGCCGGTGGGAGGTGCGTGTGACGATGATGACGGATGAACGCGGCACGGACCAGACGCAGGAACGTACAGTTTGGGCAGCACTTCAGACCCTGCGCCCCGAGTATCCACTGAACATCGACACGCCGATGGCGCTTGTTGCACTGCGGATCAAAGCAACGGATCAGCTCAACGGCCAGTTGGACAACTTCAATGTCATGGCCTCCAGGATCTGCCCCGACTACGACGCGGAAACCGAAGAATGGATTGACCGGGAGACGAGCAACGCAGCGTCTCTCTATCGCTATGCCCTCCAGGACAATGCCAACGCCAAACCAACGCTCGATTCGGAGATCGATCTGGAGCAGCTGATCGAATGGCACGCATTTTGCGTGGAGAAGGATCTGAAATATGACCGCGTGATGGACGATCCGCAGTTTACCCTGCGCGACGCCCTGACCGAGATCGCGGCGGCCGGGCGCGCCAGTCCAAGGCATGACGGCGTGAAATGGGGTGTCACCATCGACCGGCCGCAGGAACTGATCGTCGACCATATCAACCCCCGCAACTCGCAGGATTTCTCGATAACCCGATCCTACTTCGAACCGCCTCATGCCCTCAGGATCAAGTTCAAGGATGCGACCAACGATTACAAAGAGGCGGAGCGATATGTTCGGTGGCCGGGGTATGAGGGACCGATAAGGCTGACTGAGCAGCTCGAACAGCGCGGAAAAACGGATCCGGTTGAGGTCTATCGGGAGGGTCTCCGCCGCATCTACGAAACAATTCACCGGCCAGACAGCTACAGCGTGATGCAGGATGGCCCGGCTTTGGTCGCAACCAGGGGAGACCAGGTCATGGCGTCTCACTACGTCATCGACAGGGTGCTTGCAGCAGCTCGGATCAAGACCGTCACTGGCAGAATGGTCGAGATCGATGATCTGGTCGAAATGGTTGAGGGGCAGGATTACGGCATTCGCTTCCGGATCTATGAAGACCGGCCCGTTCACGAGGAGCCGGACACTGTGGGTCAGTCAGTTGTTTGTCCGGTGTTAACATTTGGTGGCGAAACATCAGTCTTAACGCTTCAAAAAGGGGGCGAGCAGCCAAAGGTTGGCGATCTGATCCATTTTGGTCCACTGAGTGCTGATAGCATTCCTCTCATCGTAACTGAGGTGGAGGCCGGGGATGGCCAGGTCAGCCACCTTCGGCTTATCGATGCAGCTCCAGAAATTGACCAGATGACGGATGAGGCGGAGATCCCGCCCTGGTCGGGCAGCATCGGTGCCGAGATCAGCGAGAACCTGGCATTGCCTTCAGCCCCGCGCTTCAGCAGCGTGAAATCTGGCCTGATTGATACCGGCGATGCCGATCTGATCGTCTATCAGATCGAAGAGGGTAGCGGTCCAATTCGCGCGAACGAATTCGAGATCGAGCATCGAATAGATGGGGGGTCGACGTGGGAAAACCTCCTTATTCCGGTCGCGAACGGGGGTGGTGAAATAGCAGCCTATGAGAACGGCGAACCGGTTGAGATGAGGGCCAGAAGCATATCAGCGACCGGTGTGGCCGGGCCATACACGCCGATCCTGACCCTGACTGTCGGCTCAAAGGATGCTGGCATTCCAACGGCGTTGGACGATGAGACATTCGCGCTGAGCGGAGGCCTCGGTGGCTTCCTTGCAAGTTTCGCGACCGGCGATGACGTCAACACAGCAGCGGTTCAGATCTATCGCTCGTCCAGTTCCACATTGAACCGAGAAACAGATGCCAGCGGCTCGGCCGTGACTGTTGATCCGAACCGGACCTATGAAGTTCAGCTTGGTGATGGCAGCCGTGCAAACCTAATTTCGTCGCCTTCCTGGACACTGGGAGCTGACTGGTCAGTCGATGGTGGGCAAATAACAAAGTCACCTGGCTCAGCTACCGGTTCATCACTGTCCTTGGCCACTGAGGCTGGCAAGTTTTACAGATTTTCCTATGAGCTCACCGATGCAACCGCAGGCTCCATTACTGCTCGGTTGATTGGTGGGTCAGTCCGGACAGGGGCGACAAATTCGACCAATCAGACCCACCTGGACCGCATTCAGGCCGTGACAGGTAATAACGCCATCGAGTGGTTGTCGGACGCTGCATTCGATGGAACAATTTCCAATGTGGTCGTTATTCAGGAAACAACATCGTGCTTGGTTCAGGGCACCCATTACGTATGGATCGAGCCTCAGAATGAAGAGGGGGTACCCGGACCTGTGTCCGGGCCAATTACGATCCAAGTTGTGTGAAGACGGTTAAAAAACCGGAGATCACGCATGAGCGGACTGACAACAGCAGATGTGCCTGAAGAGACCTTGGTCGATGAGATCGTTGGTAACAAGGATGGGTCATCAGGAAGGATCTCTTTCCAGAACTTCAGCCAACAGCTTCTGGGGACTGGCCCCGTTGCCGAAAAATTTGATCTGCTGGAAGACCAGGTACTTTCCGGGCTCAGTCCCGCCAGCTCCTGGGCTGACCTTCTGGCCCTTGTGCCAGTTGCCGATGACGTGGGCTCCTCGGTGCCCGATACGGACGCGGGCACCCACCTTCAGGCGACCGCGACCGGCTATGACGGGGCGAGTGTTCCCAATGCCGGGGTCTACCGCTGGGTAGCGACCTGGTCGCGCTGGCTGCGGGTCAGTGACACGGCTCTCTCGGGCAAAGCTGATGCCGACGCCACCACCGCCGCGCTGGCCACCAAGGCTGACGACGCGGCCACCACCGCCGCGTTGGCGACCAAGGCGGATGACGCAGCCACCACCGCAGCTCTGGCCACCAAGGCACCGCAGAGTGAGGTCGATGATCTGACATCCAAGGTCAACGCGCTCGATGCCGCCATCGTGCTACAGGGGAACTGGGATGCTTCGACAGGCACCTTTCCAGGTGGCGGGGCAGCGCAGGCTGGTTTTACGTGGATTGTCGCTGTTGGCGGGACGGTTGATGGGGTCACGTTTAACCAAAACGACCGGATCATAGCTTTGGCGGATGACGCCTCGGAGACCAACTTTGCAGGGAATTGGCTGCATGCCAATTACACCGATCAGGTGCTGAAGGTGGCAGGTAAAACCGGGGATGTGGTCTTGACCAAAGACGACGTCGAACTTGGCCTCGCCGACAACACGCCGGATGACCTCAAACCGGTAAGCGGACCGCAACAAACGGCGCTGGATGCGATCAAAGATGGTGCCGTGGCCGTCCCGCGCCAGACCCTCTATTTCGGCGATGAAGCCGATGTGGAAGATGGCGAGGAGGTAGAGGTAACCGAAGACGGCCAACTGATCCGCCTT
>NZ_QBFD01000035.1:44737-51952 GCF_003335585.1 Sulfitobacter sp. DFL-14
AGATGCGCATGGCAACATTCTTTCCGGCTGCGCGCCCTTGTTTGATCCCGCCACCCGCTGGACCCTGACCTTTGATGCGGCCCTGATTGACAAAGACGTGGTTGAGGTCGACCCCACGGGCAAGGTGCTCAGCGCGACGGCGGCGCTCGGCCTCGACGCGCAGCCCCAGGACGAAGCTGTCCCGGCGCTATCCGACACGATGCAGGCCTACGGGGCCATCGGGCTGGCGGATGAGGCGGCGGCATGGAGGGCGGACCTTGACGCGAACGGAGCGCCAACGGAAAACCCGGCGAACAGCCCGGAGCTGACTGTGATCACCGACGCGGCGACCATGGATACATACTTGCCGATGGTGAACCGCATGGTGCCGATGCTTACGCAGTGTCATCGAAGCGGTCGGGTGTGGCGGGCCTATTACGGCAACAACGGACCTTTGGGGACGGACCCGGAGGAGGCTGGCCATGATATGTTCATGCTGCTGGAATACACCGAGGATTTTGCGGACGGCGGCGTTGCTCCACCTGCGACGGATGGCGAGACCGATGATGTCACATGGTTGCCAGCGGCTATCATCCACTATGCGACCGACGACGACGCGCTGGTGCAGGACGGGCAGTTTTTCTACACCCATCAGGGCTATCTGGTCTTCGCGATGGCGATCAAAACCACCGGCGATCTGCAGGTCAACCGCGCCTGGGTGATCCAGAACCCGGACACGGGCGAGGCGGCAGACCTCGATCTGGTGGTTGACGGCACGTTCGTATTCGGGACGCAGACCTTCTTCGGCTATGGCTTCGCATTCCAGCCTCACCTGACCGGCACCGAACATCGTTTTTTTATGTCGGGATTCCCCGCAGAAGCTGATCCGCGCGCGGTTGATCGGATACCGCGTTACTGCCGCCTGCGCATCCACGAGACGCGGGTGCAGGGCGTCGTCACTGACGTGCGGGCACATTCGCAGGTGATCAGCGAAGTTCAGGCGATGATCGACAGCGAGGAGGAAGATTTCCCTGAGCCGACTGCGGTGCCGGTTGGCGGCGACGAAATCATGATGACGTTCCGGACCGACACAGGCGCGATGGAGCGCCGGTCGTATGACGGCGGCCTGACGTGGACGGACGAAGAAGACTCATACCTTGAGCGAGAATTGGAAAGCTCACGCGCGAAAACGGTGCTTTGCCGCAGTCCCTCGGGCCGGTTGATCTGGGCCTTCAACAACAATGGCACGCGCCTGAATATGTCGGTCATAGCCAGTTACAAAGGCAGCGCCGGACAGGACAGCTATTGGCTGCCGCCTCTCTTGTTGGAAGAGCGCCAGCGACCACTCAATACGTACCCGTCCGTGGTGTTTCTTCGCGACGAGCTTGGCCGATACACCGGCAAGTTCCTGGTTGCCTACGACCGGGGGCGCTCTGCGACGTACATTGGCATGAGCGGCTCGGAGGTAGCAGTCGGCACCCCTGGCAGCACCACCTGGAACGAGCTGATTACCTGCCTTGTGGACGAGGAAGACGCCGCCACTGCGGTGATCAACACCGTCCTGCGATACACAACCAACCCCGGCGTAGCCGTACCAGCCTAAAGGACCAATTCAATGACTGTTAAGCGCATCATTCAACAGACCGTAAAGAACCCTCTTGTGACCGCCCCAGCGGGCGCACCGGCCCTGAACACCCCGGCAGAGCGTGGCCTGCTCGATCTGCTCTACCAGCCTGCCTGGCGTACAAAGAACAAGAGCTGGTTCTCGGCCCGCGCGGCGCGCCTGGGCGGTGACGGCTTCGTCCAGGACGTGGTGGGCTGGATACCTGGCCTTGACGGAGAGCCGCAGTACCTGCTCCGCCATCCCGACGACACGACGAGCGCGCACCGGATGCGGCGCGGGGTCGGCGCTGACGGCATGGTCACATTGGGGCGGGACGACACTGGAGGAAGCCCCATGTCGGCTGTTGCGATGGGAACGCTGCTGTCATCGGCAAATGCACTGCTGCCCTCCGTCGCCGTCGATCAGTCGGAGCAGATGACGCTCGCCTTCCTGATGCGGCAACCCCCCGCGTCAGGTGGTTTCATCATATCAGCCGACGACATGGCCTCGGGTGCAAACCAGATGGCCATCAGCTTCACTGGCGGAACCGAAGCAATCTCAGCCTACACCCGCCGCACACCCGCCGCACTGTCAACGACTGTGGATGATGTGATCCCCGATGCCCTTATGCTGCTGGTGGTCGAGTTCACAGGGCTTGCGGCGGCGAGCATTTACATCGATGGCACCAAGCAGACCTTGTCCGGCACGCCCAACTGCGCGGCAGTGCTCGGGGGCCAGCGGTTCCGCATCGGTTCCTTACGCACGGATGCTGGAGCCAGTTTCTCAACCCCGGCGGACGGCTACATTGAAGAGGTTCTTGCGCTGCCTGGTGTGGACACCGAAGCTAACGACTCGATCCACGAGGCGTTGGAAGCGTACAAGGTGGAAAAACATCCGGCATGACCATCGCTTCCTAGAACCGCACGACGATGCGGCCTCCCCTGACCGGGAGGCCGCTGGGTGCGCAAACACCCAACGACACGGGGCAAAAGATCTAACATCTGACCCCCGCCGACCAGCCAAAGCCTTATGGCCGCTCCCTACCCTTATCAGGGTAAGACCTACTTGAGGCGATTCTACATTCTATGAAAAGCCCTGTATTAACCCCGAGAAGTCGCCAACATCTTCCGCCAGTGGTCCATGATGTCTGGCTGGTTATAACAGATGCAAACGCGTTTAATGAATGTGTCGCGGCCCTTCAGGTGCGCGGGTAGATTGTCGGCAATGTGGGAGCAAGGTGCGGAAGTTTTCGTCCAGAAGCCAAAGCTGTTATGTCCAGAAGCCAACGCCGCGCCACAGCTTGCACGAGATTTACCAATTTGTAGGTCCGCGTTGGCGGCTTCGCTGACGACGGGTCAGTGGTGGCCTCATGTCACGGAGATTTTTTGCCATCGCAGGCGACACACCGCAAGAGTCACGGCGGCAAGCCTAGGAAATTTTCTTTCCGAGCAGAGCCTCTTCGAATAGCTGCGAGACCTGGCTTTTGGGAGTTCCAGCTACGCGCAGCAGGCGAGTCTGCTTTTCTACCGCACGCATACAGGCATCATGAATGTCCCCTTCACGATCAAGATCTCTTTGCGCGGGTTGGCGCGCCTCGGGAAAGATCAAGACATCGCCGGTGATATTCGGCTCGATCGCTGACGCTTTTTGCAACAGCGGGGCCGCATCGATATTGTCAGGCTCAACCAGCCCTGCAAGGTGCGCGATGAGATCCAGCACCACCGGATCATTGTCGCCGGCAATTTGCACTGAGGGCTCGTCACAAACGACGAATACTTTCATCACGACTCCAGACATATCGAGGCTTTACGATTCGTCTTGTTGTCGCCGAAAATTGGGTTCGCACTTTGGCGGATGAGAGGAATTCGCCCACCAAATCAGGCGCTTTTGCCCTTGTGGTGTCACATTTTGGATACGCCCCACTGCAGGTCCGGCACACGTTCCCGGGGCAGTTTTTGCGATAGATCAGCCTAAGGTTGATCTGAAGCCGAACTGCGTCACAACACTACAACTTGGGGTTATGTACGCTTCCGACCTTACATTGTGTGGCAGCATTGTGGCATCTGCCCCAAAAAAGTCTTAATAACTTGTCGGGAATCCAAGCTTAAAACTTCCTTAAGATTGTTGCGCACCTGAAAACGTTACGAGCCAATCGTGCAAAATTTGGAAAAAATTCCTCGTACTATCAACTTCGTAACGTAGATTATTGTTATTGTGGGCCTGTCGGCCCGTTCTTGCCGCTTGAAACTGGAGGCGTCCTCATATGCCGTCAAATGCCAACTTCGAGAACGCCTTGCCTCGCAAATACCATGGATCGAAGCCGTCGAACCAATCGGCCCAAACCGATTGGAGCGCATATGCGACAGCTTATGACCTCTTGTCCCTGCACAACCCCGAGTATCGGGCCCTGATGCAAAAGTTTGAAAACTTCCTCTCAACAATCGATACGCCGCAAATCATCTATGACATTGGCGGCGGAACCGGTAGCTACACCGAGATCGCCGCAGGTGCCTTCCCCGGAAGCGAGATACACCTTGTCGAGCCCGACGCAACGATGATGCGCACTGCGAGATTCAAACTATCGAGATACAGCAAGGTGAACTTTCATGCCTGCGCACTGCAGGACTTCAAGGCTCCCGGCAAAGCTGACCTGATCATTTGCGTGCATGCGCTTTACACGATGCCAAATCAGCGGGAGCGCCTCGATGATCTGCGGCGAATGGTTCGCCCGGGCGGACATCTCTTTCTCATTGACCTTGGACGCTACATGGATGTGTCGGATTGGCGCCGCTATCTCTTCGCAGAGATCAAACGAGAGCGCGGTCTGATAGGTGCGATCAAGGTTTTCTGGCAAGGCCGCCAAGTGGCAAAGCAGAACAAGGCCATTCTGAAATCTCAGCAATCCGGGGCGTACTGGACCTTTAATGGCCCTGAGCTTGCGGCCGCGGTGACCGATGCCGACTTCGAGATCCTGAAGCAGCAACCCGTTTACCGCGGATACAGCGAGCTTCTTGTTTGTCGCGCAAGACCGGAGCCGCACCAAGATAACTCCAAGGCCGCAGTCGCCCGGTAAGAGGCAGCGGCAAAGACAGAGGACCGAGCATGGATCAGAGAGTCATCGAGGCGCTGAATCGCGTTCGCTACAGAGTTGCGACCGAAAGTGACGACTTGGAGAATATCTACCGTCTGCGCTATTCGTGCTACCGAGCTGAGCAATCAATATCCGAAAATGAACGCGGCCTGATGACCGATCCATTTGATGATACCGCGAACTGCGTCCATGTTGCGGTGGAGATGGAAGACAAGATCGTCGCCGCACTCCGGCTGCATCTTGTCTCCAGACTTTCTCTCGTATCCCCAACTTTGGAAGTATTTCCGGAACTTCAGAGCTACGTTGACGATGGCCAGACCATCCTCGATCCGACGCGCTTCGTGATTGCCCCCTCTGCGCGAAAGAAGCGTGTGCCAGTGCACTTCCTGGCGCTGAGAATTCCGTTTCTTGCCGCGATATTCTATAACATCGACCTGGCTCTCGCCCCTGTCCGTGCAGAGCACACCGCCTTCTACCAGCGCTACCTCGGCTACGAGAAGGCGTTTGAGCCCCGTGATTATCCAGGCCTCAAGAAGCCAATACAATTGCTGACCTCCAACTTCGGTGAGCAGAGCGCGGCTGTATTGGCGCGCACGCCCGTATTCGGACCGATGGAGGCCTTTCCTGAGGCCAACATCAGCTTCCCGCCCCTGTCAGAGGTCTATGCCCCATCCAAAAAAGAGCGCACAGCAGCTGCCTGAGCCAAACCAATGCCACATTTTGCCCGTAAGTACCTGTGACGGGAGACGCCGCTAACAGGCTGACGTCTCCTTCGCAGATGCCGCAATTAGCTCAAAGAAAAGACACATCTCGACCGGCCACCGCCGAAAATTCAACATATTTGTTTATTAACGTTCATCTCTAACAATGCCGTAGAGGTAAGCATGAACGCTCTTGATATGTTCCAAGAAGGTCGGCCTGACTGGTTCAGTTCAGAAGGCCGTGAGCAGAAGATCAAGGAATACATCAGCCTTGCCAACAAGCTCATTTGGAAGCGTCAAGCCAGCTTCTTGGCCGCATCTATCCTGACCGCATTTTACTTCGATGCAGTGTCGATCTTCACTTTCTATGGCATTGTCGTTCTCACCGAGGTTCTCGACCTGCACCTTGGCCGAGCGTCTCGGAATTGGGATGGTTCGGACGCAGTGATCGGCCGAAGAATCCTCAAGCGCATTGCTGTGAACACTGTGCTGAGCGCTGTTGCTATCGCAGCCTTCATTATCAACATCGCGCTACAGCAAGAAGCCACCGGACACTTCACGCCCCTGTTCTTCCTGATCTCAGCTTCTGTATTCGCAGCGATGTATAACAGTCAGATGTCTGGCATCCTGCTTTTGCGGCTCTCCATCTATAGTGTTGCTTTCCTCTACATCGCTCTGATCGACATCTTTCGGTTTCTTCCGCCACTCAGTTCCACCATCTGGCTGGAATTTTGGACGATTGTCTTCGTTCTCTACTTCATCGCCGACATATCCTTCAAATTCTACACCGGCTATGAGCAGCAGATGAAATATGTGGCGCTGCTGAAAGCGGAGAACAGGCGCACCAAGGCTGCCTTGGAGGTGAAGTCGAGGTTTCTCAGCATCGTCAGCCACGAGTTGCGCACACCGCTTACATCGATCATCGGGTCGCTCGAACTCATTAAGCGCGATCAGGGTGGGACGCTCCCAGACAACATCAAGCCCGTGCTCGATATCGCTGCGAGAAACAGTCAGCGTCTTGCTTCCCTGGTCGAGGACCTTCTTGACCTGCAGAAGCTCGAAGCCGGCGAAATGGAGTTCTTCTTCAAGCCGATCAATGCCAACGACCTTGTTCAAGAGGCAGTCGAGTCCACCGAAGGCTATGCCAGAAAACTGGGCATCAATGTTGCGACCCAGCTCTGCACAGAACCCTGCCAGATTTCAGGCGAGAGCAAACGGCTCGTTCAGGTAATGAACAATTTGCTGTCCAACGCGCTCAAATTTTCAGACGAAGGATCGACTGTGAACGTGAGCGTTCAAGTCATTGGTACGCATGTTCGCATCTCTGTTCAGGATCAGGGTGTCGGCATCCCCGAGGGTTCAAGAGAGGTTGTATTCGGCAAGTTCACCCAGGTGGACGCTTCTGACATTCGCAAGGTGGGCGGTACCGGTCTGGGTCTGAATATCACTGAACAAATCCTTGATCGCCACAATGCGGAGATCGACTATGTCAGCGAAGTTGGCGTCGGATCCACATTCTTCATCGACTTTGATCGTATCGAAAACGTGGAAGCCATGCCTGGCGACAGGAAAGAGATCACGCAAGCGGCGTGATGTCGGGTTACCTGGACCGCCATTTGTAAAACGTCGCATCGCTGACGCCATGTTTCCGGCATAGCTCCTTCGCACCAAGCCCAGCCTGATGCTCTTTCAATATCCACCCTCTCGGGACATTGCTGCGCAATACCCTGCCGGGCAGTGAATGATCTGTTCTTCGCTGAAACGGCTTCTCTTCATCGTCTGTCTGTTGATTGTCACTGAGAACTGACCCGGTAGCCCCATAAATTGTCACTGAGAATTGA
>NZ_QBFD01000036.1:0-566 GCF_003335585.1 Sulfitobacter sp. DFL-14
TGGACAAACTCGATGAAACTCGCGGAAACAGGTAGGAAGTGTCAGACTCAGAACACTAGTATGCGCATATTGGAGAATTGCTCGAGTACCAATGTTGCCGCCAATGAGGAATTTCTTACCTTGTTTCGAAACCGGCTGAATGCGATTGAGATTGAGTTTGATAAACCATTTTCAGAGCCAATCCCAGATGAGGAAATTGTATACCGAAGATGTGGCTCGGAAATGGTGATATTCAATGAAATTAGAGAGGAAAGTGTCCAGTTTGGCGGGGTGCTCTATCTCCGGGTGGACATAGAAACGCTTGAACTTAAATACGAAGTTTGGGGCTAGAAACGGCTTTGTTGATGGCGTGGATGCCCCTCCCGACGGCGTCGCAATGTGCCTTTGTGGTGAGTGTTAAAGCCATCACGGTGTTGTCACGTTAACTCGCCGAGTCTGCAAGTTGGCATGCCGATCGTTGATTAAGCGACGTTTGCCGCAGATTTCCACGCCTCGAATGCTTCTAGCCGATGGTAGCGGATGGTGAGAGCGGAACGACGGCGGGCTGGTACGGAGAAGGAATTACG
>NZ_QBFD01000036.1:576-1550 GCF_003335585.1 Sulfitobacter sp. DFL-14
CGCGACCTTGCGTTTTGCGGCGCCATAGCGGAAACCCTTCAGGGGCGGCAAATCGAATGGAATGTTCGTGAGGCTGACATACTTCTACCAAACCCAGTCAACAACTTGGCGATACCCTTGAATCACGTCATGATGCCTGGTGTTTCAGGTATTTCGCCAGACGCTATAGTTTTTTCCCAGTTATTAGCATGACCTCCGTAGCACAGCCTCTGACAGACCGCCCAGACCCCGCCGTAATCGCCGCTCAGAACGATGCCTTCCGCAAGCTCGCCTGCCTCCGGATAGCGCCAGAGGCGCCCATACAAGGCCGCATGCATGTGACTCGCTCGCTCATGGAGGCCGGTGAAGGCTTCATGGCCGAGGCGGTGAAGGCAACCGGTGAGTTTGCCACATTCGAGCCCGAGAATGACCCGGATGGGTGGCATGATTTCGGGGCGGTCGAGATCCAGGGCGAGACCGTGTTCTGGAAACCATGCGCGTACTGACCATCATGCTGGCGCGCGACTGGTAGAAGGGGAGGGCGGCTTTCCATAGCGCCTGTAAACTCAAGGCCCGCTGACCCCTCAAAGGTAAAGCGGGCCTTTTGTCGTTTTGACCCCCGACGCCGGGGGTTGGTCGCGCGGATAGCCGCGCGGAACGCACTCTACCCATCGAAAAGGAAATCTCATGACCGCAAGTCTCAAACCCGTTTCCGTCGCCATCACCGATCTGGCAGCACACCCGGCCAATGTGCGCAGCAACTCCCCGGAAACCTATGATCCTGAGAACATCGCCCATCTAAAGGCCAGCATCGCCGTTTTGGGCCTTCTACAGCCGCTCCTGGTCCAGCAGGTCGACGGTACATACGCCGTCCTCGCCGGTGGCCGGCGCCATGCAGCCCTGAAGGAGCTGATCGCCGACAAGGCCGCCAAGGTGTTCACCGCGAAAACCAAGGTCGACTGTCGCCTTGTGCCGGAGGAGTGCGACGTCACCAC
>NZ_QBFD01000037.1:0-452 GCF_003335585.1 Sulfitobacter sp. DFL-14
TCATGGTTGAGAAATTAAGTGGCATGAACATAGGTCAGTATCGCCCACCCCGGGCAGGCGCTGGCCCGGCCTGCGCCTCACGTCACTCCGGCCTCGTTCCCGCTCTTCACTGCATTTTTCACCAATGACCGCTCGGCTCCAGCCCCCTCCTTCGGACGCCGGGCCGCGCACAGGCCCCTTATATCCCGTAACACTTCGGCAAGGGCCTTTCTCGCCCCCCGCGCGGCGTTAACCAAATAAAAACTTTTATTAACAATGCATTGGGTTCCCTGCGGGGAACGCTGCAGCTTCTCGTTGCTGATGTCAGCACGACCTAGTATGGCGGAAACGAAATGCGCATCATTTCCCACTGCCCCCGGATCGCTTGCGATCCGGTTCGCACCCGACCCCGCCCCCCGTCAAACCGCAGGTTTGCCTCCGGCAAAACGGCGGGTGCGAAACTCCGACCTCGC
>NZ_QBFD01000037.1:462-16185 GCF_003335585.1 Sulfitobacter sp. DFL-14
ACTTGGGGCGGTTGTCCACGATCCGCACGGCTTTGCCTTCGGATCGGGGGACACCGCCGACATCGGCCACATCCACTTTGACGCTGATCCCGACGGTCTGCTTGATCTGGGCAGACAATGCCCTTGCCGCATCGGCGCGCAGCGCGTCCGAGACGGAGGCATCGGCGCATTCACACAAGATCCGCATCTGATCCATCCGGTCGGGACGGGACAATTCGATCTGGAAATGCGGGGCAAGGCCGCTGGTCGCCATCAGCGCCTCTTCGATCTGGGTGGGAAAGACGTTCACGCCGCGCAGGATGATCATGTCATCCGACCGGCCCGTCACCTTTTCCATCCGCCGCATGGACCGCGCCGTGCCGGGCAGCAGGCGGGTCAGGTCGCGGGTGCGGTAGCGGATGATCGGAAAGGCCTCTTTCGTGAGCGAGGTAAAGACCAGCTCGCCCTGTTCACCCTCGGCAACCGGCTGCCCGGTTTCGGGGTTGATGATCTCGGGATAAAAATGATCCTCCCAGATGTGCAGCCCGTCCTTTGATTCCACGCATTCCATCGACACGCCCGGCCCCATGACTTCGGAGAGGCCGTAGATGTCGACCGCATGCATGTCGAAGGCCTGTTCGATTTCAAGGCGCATCGCATTGGTCCAGGGCTCGGCGCCGAAAATGCCGACTTCGAGAGAGCTGGCGCGCGGGTCGATGCCCTGCGCCGCGAATTCATCCAGAATGGACAGGGCATAGGACGGGGTGACGGTGATCCCCTTGGGCTTGAAATCCTCGATCAGGCGGACCTGGCGCGGTGTCATCCCGCCCGAGATCGGGTAGGTCGACAGCCCCAGCGCATCGGCACCCAGATGGATGCCCAGCCCCCCGGTAAACAACCCGTAGCCATAGGCGTTGTGCAACATGTCGCCGGGACACATCCCCGCCGCACGCAGGGAGCGCGCCACCACGCTGGCCCAGTTGTTCAGATCGGCCTGGGTGTATCCCACGACTGTCGGCTGACCCGTGGTGCCCGAGGAGGCATGAATGCGGGCCACTTTCTCGCGCGGGACGGCGAACATGCCAAAGGGGTAATGGTCGCGCAGGTCGGTTTTGACGGTGAAGGGGAATTTTGCCAGATCGGCAAGCGATGTCAGGTCATCGGGGTGCACGCCAGCCGCGTCAAAGCTGGATCTGTAGAACGGTACATTGTCATAGGCATGGCGCAGGGACCATTTCATGCGTTCCAGTTGCAGCGCCTCGACCTCGTCCCGGCTGGCAATCTCGATCGGATCAAGGGTGGATCTTTCTGGCGTCAGGTCTTTCATTCTTGGGTCCCCTCCTCAGGAAAATGCTGGCCTTTGACACTGCGCGACAGGCCACGGAACAGCGCGACCGTGCGACCATCCTCGCCGGTCACGGTGACGTCGTAGATGCCCGACCGCCCGGTTCTGGATGTCTCCACCGCGCGGGCGGTCAACACCTCGTCAGCCCGGCCGGGGCTGAGAAAGGTGATCTGGTTCTGCTGGGCGACGACAAGCTGGTTGTAGCTGTTGCAGGCAAAGGCAAAGGCGCTGTCGGCAAGGGTGAAGATATAGCCGCCGTGGCAAATCCGGTGCCCGTTCAGCATGTCGGGCCGGACCTTCATGGTCAGCGTGGCCTGTCCGGGTGCGACCGCAGTGATGGTCATGCCCAGCCCGGCAGAGGCCTGATCGGCGGTAAACATGATCTCTGTCGATTTTTCCGCACGTTCCTGGGGGGTCATTTGGCTGGCTCTTTATGTTTCATAATTTCGGAGGATTCCACAATGTTGTAACTCCTTCAATCATTATCATCTACGCAGGCTCTTGAATTGGGCGGCGAAGGGCGCAACTGTAGAAACATGACAGTGCAATTTCCTCCGCAAGTCACCCCCTTTGAGCGTCCTGCCGAACAGGTCGCGTTTCACCGCACCGAGCTGTCATTGATCCTGTCGCTTTACGGACGGATGGTTGCGGCGGGTGAATGGCGCGATTACGGCATATCATGTCTGCGCGACGTGGCGGTGTTTTCTGTTTTCCGGCGCACCGCCGAGATCCCGCTGTACCGGATCGAGAAACGCCCGAAGCTGCGCAGCAAGCAGGGGATGTATGCGGTGATCGGGACAAACGGTCAGGTGCTGCGCCGGGGTCATGATCTGAAAGCGGTCCTGCGTGTGTTGGAGCGCAAGTTGATCCGCGCGGTGGAATAGACCTCCCTGTCGGAAGCTCAGCCTATAGCGCTTCGGGATATACCTGAATCACTTGTTCGCTGCCTCTCCCTTCGGTCGAACGCGAAAAGTGATGTGGGATTTTCAAGTCTATCCCGAAACGCTGTAGGCCAGCGAAAGGCGCCGGTGCGCCGTCACGTTGCCATCGCCCTGTTCGCGGATGCGGGTGATCGCCTCGGCAATCGGTTCGTAAACGGTCTGCATGGCGTGGACATTGGCGTGGATCAGCGTTTCGGGGTCAGCAACCAGCGCCACATGCCCTTTCCAGAACAACAGGTCGTTGCGGCGGTAGGGGCGGGATGCCGGTTCCCCCAGGATATGCTGCTGGTCGCTGTCGCCGGGGCAGGGGATTCCACAGGCGAGCAAGGCGGCCTGCACCAGCCCGGAACAATCAATGCCCCAGCGGCTGTTGCCGCCCCAGAGGTACGGGGTGCCAAGGAACAGCTTGGCGATGGCGGCGGGATCGTCAAACAGCTGGTTGGCCTCGCGCAGGTGGATCAGGGGAATGTATCCAGTCGAAGTGACGGCAAAGCTGCCCTTTGTGCCGGTCACAGCCACCGCGCTGCCAAAGCTGAGGCTCTGGCGTTCCAGCGATTTGAAATCCGCCGAGGTATAGGCATGGGTGGCAGGCGCGCAGACCCTGTGGGTCGCCTTGGCCGCGCTGCCCAGCGCGCCGGTGCTGACATGGCCGCAATAGCCGTCCTTGTCCGCCTGAACATAGGTATATCCGGCAAAGTCCTCGCCCAGCAGGGTCAGGGTGTCACCAAACAGTAACTGGCGGTCTCGCGCCCCACCGGGGCTGCGGCACAGGTCGGTGACGGCGGCGGCAACCTGACCCGGTTCCGACCGTGTCACCAGCGAAGCAACGGGTGTCAGGCGCGGGTCGCTCATCGGTTGAGGATCGGCAACAGTGCTGCGTGAAGCGCCCGTGTGGCCTGACCGGTGCCGCCTTTGGGGCGGGCAGGGGCAGCGGCAGGTTGCCATCCATAGATATCGAAATGCGCATAGGGGCTTTCGGTGACGAAACGGCGCAGGAACAGGGCGGCGGTGATGCATCCGGCAAAGCCGCCCTTGGGCGCATTGTCCAGATCCGCGATGCCCGGTTCGATCATCGCCTCATAGGGATCGTGAAAGGGCATCCGCCAGACCGGGTCGGCGGTGGCCGCGGCCGCAGCCTCAAGCGCCGAGACAAAAGCGGGGTCATCGCTGAAATAGGGGGCGAGATCGGGCCCGACCGCCACCCGTGCGGCCCCGGTCAGGGTCGCCATGGAGATGATCTGGTCCGGCGCGTCCTCATCGGCGTAAGCCAGCGCATCGGCCAGCACCAGGCGGCCTTCGGCATCGGTGTTGTTGATCTCGACAGTCAGCTCCTTGCGCGATGTCAGAATGTCCTGCGGGCGGAAGGCGTTGCCGGAAACAGAGTTCTCAACTGCCGGAATCAGCACCCGCAATTGCAGGTCCAGCCCCGTGGCCATGATCATATGCGCCAGCCCAAGCACGGCAGCAGCTCCGCCCATGTCCTTTTTCATCAGACCCATGGAAGCACCGGGTTTCAGGTTCAGGCCACCGGTGTCGAAACAGACACCCTTGCCGACAAGGGTCAGCTTTGGCCCGGTCTTGCCCCAGCGCATGTCGATCAGCCGCGGGGAGCGGTCGGCGGCGCGGCCGACGGCATGGATCATCGGGAAATTCTGCGTCAGCAGGTCATCCCCGACGATGATTTCGATCTCGGCACCATGCTGTTTTGCCAGTGCCAGCGCAGCATCGGCAAGGTCGGGGGGCCCCATGTCCGATGCCGGTGTGTTGATCAGGTTGCGCGTCAGCACCTCGCCCGCCGCTATGGCCTCGATCCGGGCCACATCCAGATCCGCCGGTGCGACAAGCCTTGCCCGCAGGGGCGATTGTTCGCGGTAGCGGTCAAAGGCATATCCGGCCAGGAGCCAGCCCAGCGCCTCGGTCTCTGCCGCGTCATCGGGCAGGCCGCTGACGATTTCATAGCTACCTTCGGGCAGAGTTGTCGCCGCACCGGCCAGGTGGAACCGGCCCCGCAGGCGCGCCTTCGGTGTGCCGTACCCGACAAGGGCCATGGCCGGTTTGCCCTCGGCATCGGCGATCACGAGCGACTGGCCAAGGGCACCGGTAAATCCATTCGCGCCGATCCAGTTCTGAACCGCTGCTGGCTGATCGGCGGACCAGCCCGTCAGCGCATCTTCGGAAAGAACGTGCAGCGGCAGGGTGTCGGTGGTTTTCGGGACAAAGGTGCAGGGCATGGTACGCTTTCGATTTCGGAACAACCTGCGGCGCAGCCTATCCTTTCCAGCGATGCCCGCAAGCCATCAGCTCGGGTTTTCGTCGCTGTGCCAGACTGCGCAAAGCGACCGCTCGCCAACCCGCAGCAAGCGCGAAAGCGTGGCGGCGATGGCAATGGAATCCCCCCGGTCGATGCAGGTCACGACATCTGTGGCAACGCGGGTCATGGCCAGCATCCCGATCTGGTCACCCACCGCAATCAGCGTCCTGGTATTCTTGCGCAATTCCACCAGTTTCTTGTCATGATACAGGTCCGAACAATGCGACAGCCGCAGCGCGATGTCTTCCAGCGCCCGGCACAGAATGTCTTCGGCATCGGCTTCGCCCAGTTGGCGATAAAGCGCGTCCAGCCGTGTTTGATCGACACATACGTTTTCCATAGGTTTCATTTGCAGAACCAGCATAGTCTCACCCCTTGATCAGCCCCCACGGCTGTGGCGTGACTATGCCGTGCAAGTGTTTGAAAAGGGTTTCCGCGCCCTACCTTTTCGCTCGAATTCGCCATTGATTTGGTCTAACTCTGCGGGACCGAAAACAAAGGGATCAGCGCGATGAACAGGGCAAAACCACTGCCGGGCTACCTGATACAGCGGTATCACGGCTGGAAAGCAACGAGCTATGCGGACAACGCATCTTGGTATCGCAGGTTGGCCGACGAGGGCCAGCGGCCACGGGCGATGGTGATCTCATGTTGTGACAGCCGGGTGCATGTGACCTCGATCTTCGGGGCCGACCAGGGCGAATTCTTCATCCATCGCAATATCGCCAACCTTGTCCCTCCCTATGAACCCGATGGCGATCATCACGGCACCTCGGCGGCGGTGGAATATGCGGTGCGGGTGCTGAAAGTCGCCCATCTGATCGTGCTGGGCCATTCCAACTGCGGTGGCGTCAAGGGCTGTATCGACATGTGTCAGGGCAACGCCCCCGAGATGGAGGCGAAAGACAGCTTTGTTGGCCGCTGGATGGACATCCTGCGCCCCAAGTATGAAGAGGTCTCCAAACTGCCCGAGGGGGTGGAACAGGAGCGTCAGCTGGAAAAACTGGCGGTGATGACATCGCTGGAGAACCTGATGACATTTCCCTTTGTCGCGGAGCTGGTCCAGAGCGGCCAGTTAACGATGCACGGCCTCTGGACCGACATCGGCGAAGGCGGGCTGGAATACTACAGCGCGGAAAGCAGGCGTTTCCAGCCGGTATAACCGGGGCAGCGTATCGGGCAGGCGCCGCTGGCGCCCGCCCTGTCTCCTATCTCAGGACCATGCCGTCGGGCCAGTTCAGCTCTTGCTGGATCTCGATTTCGCTGGTTTCACCGGCCGCCACGTCGATGTTCCATTGCAGCACCCCGCGCTGGTCCTCGACGTTGGTCTCATCCGGTTCCGGGGTCGCGCTCCACTGGATGACCAGGTCATCCTGTATGGTATAGGGAACGGCGGCCTGAACCTCGACTTCCCAATTGGTTGTGCCAAGGTTCTCGATGTCCACGCGGACCCGCTGACGCTGGGCATTGGACCGGCTGATGATGCCGCGATCACCTTCGGACTGGTTCAGGATCGTATAGGTCAGTTGCAGGTCCTCGATCGGGCCAAAGGGAACATCCCCCTCGCCGCCTGCCGGCACCTGCGGGAAGGACGCGCGCCCGACCAGCGTGTTGTCGATGTAAAGCGCCGCCTCATTCGCCGCCAGCAGGGGTTCCTGCGTGGTATTGGTGAATTCGGCCATCAGATAGGCCGTGGTGTCGAATGCCGGGGCTGCATGGGCATAGCGGCGCGCGTCAAAGCTGAGCTGGTCCAGATTGACACGGGTCGCGTCGACGCCACTGGCCAGATCAAGCGGGCGCGCCACGGTGTAGGTCACACCCGGCCCGTCAAAGGAGGTCGCGACACTGTCGTTGAACCTGACCGCCGATTCCATGACAGGTGCCGCTGCATCCATGCTGCCGCCTTCCTTGCGCAGGGAGGCCAAGGGGCGTGGCGGCTCAGGCTCTTCGATCCGGCGCAGTACCGGTGCCACAATGCTGGGGCTGATCTGTGATGCGGGTGCCAGCGTCGAAAGGGTGACCGCCACATCCTCCCAGTTCTCGCCGCTGTACTGCGCGATCATGGCGCCCCGGGTGATTTCCAACGTCGAGGCGTCCTGGCCCCGCAGGTAAAGGTCATAGACAGGCCGCCAGCCCGCATCGACGGGATAGCTCAGGGACAGGGTCAGCTCGGCCTCGGCCTCGGCTGTGACGGACAGGGTCAGCTGCGACACTTCCTTGGCCGGCGGCGTGAGCGCGGCAAGGGCGGCTTTCGCGTCGTTCAGTTCCTTGTCCAGATCCTCGCGGTCTCTCTCGATGTCCCGGGCGCGTTGCTGCGCCACAAGGGCAGCCTGCCGGGCGGCCAGTGTCTCGGTTTCGACCATTCGTGCGATATTGCTCAGGGTTGTCACATCGCTTGGCAGCCCCTCGTTTGTGCCCAAAGCCCCCAGAAAGCCGACTTTTGCCTCCGCAGCGGCAGCGGCAAGACGGGCCTCGGCAACCCGGTCCTCAAGATCGGTGATCGCGCGTTCGGCAGCCTTGATCCGGTCCTTTGCTGCAGTGATTGCAGCACTGTCGGTATCGGGACGCGGGGGAATGGCAGAGGAACGGAATTGCGTCGCCCCAAGGCGCGCGCCATCCAGGCTGACCCGCAGCATGTCGCCCTGCAGCCAGGCAGGCAGGTCGGGCAGGATGACCTCATGCGTGCCCGCAGGAACGCTAAAGGCGACCTCGCGCGTGACCTGCGCGCCGTAGCCGTAGACGACCGCGGCAGTGGGGGCACTGGCAAGGGTGAAAGTGTCGGCCTGGGCCATGACGGGCAGGCCCAGGAGGCATGCAGCAACAATACGCATCGGGTAATCCCTGTGATCAAAAACTGATCATATTGTGCAAGTCTGCCGGGCAAAAGAAAAGGGGCCACAAGGCCCCTCATCCCGGTCAAAGCGAAAGCCCGCCTAGCGCATATCGCTCAAAAGTGGGAACCGGTTTTGGGCTCCCCGAATTTGCGAAATCAACAGGTCGGAGCGCGTCGCGTGCATGTAAATAAACGCGAAACGCTCTAGCCTTTTTTCAGAACCTCACGGCCCAGCAGTTCGGCGATCTGCACCGCGTTCAGGGCGGCGCCCTTGCGCAGGTTGTCGCTGACGCACCACAGGTTCAGACCGTTGTCGATGGTGCTGTCCTGACGGATGCGGCTGATGAACGTCGCGAAATCGCCCACGCATTCGATCGGCGTGACGTAACCACCGTCCTCGCGCTTGTCGATCACCATGATCCCGGGTGCCTCGCGCAGGATGTCGCGCGCTTCATCCTCGTCCAAATGATCCTCGAACTCGATGTTGATCGCTTCGGAATGGCCCACAAAGACCGGCACCCGCACGCAGGTTGCCGTGACCTTGATCTTTGGGTCCACGATCTTCTTGGTCTCGGCGACCATCTTCCATTCTTCCTTGGTCGATCCGTCTTCCATGAAGACGTCGATATGCGGAATCACGTTGAAGGCGATCTGCTTGGTGAACTTGCGCGCGGGCTTGTCATCGACCGGGTTGTATATCGACTTGGTCTGATCCCAGAGTTCGTCGATGCCTTCCTTGCCCGCACCGGACACGGATTGATAGGTGCTGACCACCACCCGCTTGATCGTCGCGCGGTCATGCAGCGGCTTGAGCGCCACAACCATCTGCGCGGTCGAACAGTTCGGGTTGGCGATGATATTGCGCTTTGCGTAATCGTGGATCGCCTGCGGGTTCACCTCGGGCACGATCAGTGGCACATCCGAATCGTAGCGGTAGAGCGACGAGTTGTCGATCACCACGCAGCCGGCCTTGGCGGCGCTGGGCGCGTATTTCTTGGTCGCGTCGGACCCCACGGCGAAAAGCGCCATGTCCCAGCCCGTGAAGTCGAACGTGTCCAGATCCTTGCATTTGAGCGTCTTGTCCCCATAGCTGACTTCCGTACCCATGGACTTGCGGCTGGCCAGGGCCACGATCTCATCCACGGGGAACTGGCGCTCGGCCAGAATGTTCAGCATTTCGCGGCCCACATTGCCTGTGGCGCCCACGACGGCGACGCGATAACCCATCTGAATTCTCCAATGTTATATGTGATGGTGGCTGCCCTTTATCCCGCCTGTCGGCAAAGGGAAAGGGCTGCGCGATATGCAAGCCCTCAGGCGGTGCGGTCGCTGCTGAAAAGGTACACCAGCAGCCCCGCGACCAGGCAGCTGCCCAGCAGGACAAAAACCATCGCATAAGGCAGCACCACATCACCCGTGCCCGCGTAGTTGTGATAGACGCGGGCGGATGCGAATTGCAGGATGCCGACCCCGCCGATGCTGAAAAGGTTGAGCATCGTCACCCCCCGCCCGATCAGATGCGGCGGCAGAAAGCTGCGCCCATGTGCCATGATCACGGCATAGCCGCTGCCAAAGAAGCCGATGACACAGATCAGCCCCACCGACAGGGCCAGCGAATGCGCGGGCAGCAGGATCACCGCAAAGGTTGTGAGGCTGGTGACCATCGCACCACCCGCCAGCATCCATTTGCGCGAGGGAAAGAGCCGGTCAGCAAAGCCGTAGAACAGAGTGCCGGCGATCATCGCGGTGCCCATCAGCAGGCTGGCAACGCCCACCGCGCTGGTGCCCGCCCCGAACACATCCGTCAGGTAGGGACCGATCCAGAGGCCCCGCACCGCGCCCGGCAGCGCATAGTTGACGCCCATCAGGGGAAAGATGAACCAGAGCGCCCGCAGCCTGAAAAGCTGTGCCAGCGATCCTTTGCTTTCGCCTTCAACCTTGGCAGGGTCCCTGACCCACAGATAGATCGACAAGGCCACCAGTGCGCAAAGGCCGCCCAGCCCCCAGAGCGAGTTGCGCCAGCCCAGCAGTTCCGCCGAGAGCGCCATCGGATAGGAGGCCACAAGATTGCCCAGGCTGCCGACCCCGACCATGACAGACGCCAGAAGGGCAAACCGCATCGGCGGGTATTCGCGGGCGAAGATATAGTAGGAGGCCATCAGCACCGGCGCGCAGCCGAAGCCGATCAGCGTCATGGCGATGGTGATATGCAGCGGGCTGGTTGCCAGTGCAAACACGGCAGCCCCGCCGCCGCCCCCGATCAGAAGCAGCCCGGCCGCAGTCCGGCGGGGGCCGATGCTGTCCAGGGCCGCGCCGATCGGGATCTGGGCCGCCGCAAAGGCCGCGAACCACATGCCGGAGGCCAGCGCCAGGTCATCGGGCGTGGCGCCGATGTCCTGCTCAAGGAGCTTGGCAAGAACCGCCAGGAAGGCGCGAAAGAACTGGCTCAGCACATAGGCGAGCGCCAGCAGGATCAGACCAATATGCATCAGTCGCGGGGTATCCATTTCCGCGCCAGAGCCTGCGCGTTTTGGCTGAGCAGCAAGACATCGGCACCGACTGCAACGAACTGCGCGCCTGCCGCCAGGGCGTCATTTGTCATTTCGTCCCGGGTGGAGAGGATCCCGGGGGCCTTGCCTGCCACCTTGATCCGGCGCAGGGCGTCCATGATTGCGGCCTGGACATCCGGATGCTGGGCATTGCCCATATGCCCCATGTCCGCCGCCAGATCGGCCGGTCCGATAAAGACCCCGTCCACCCCTTCGACCGCGAGGATGTCATCAAGCGCGGCCATCCCCTTGCGGTTCTCGACCTGGAGCAAAAGGCAGATCTGTGCATCGGCAGTGGTGCCGTAGTCGGTGATCCGGGAAAAGCGTGCTGCACGGGTCAGGGAATATCCGACACCCCTGTCGCCGTGGGGCGGATAGGTCACATCGCGTACCAGCTGCCGCGCCTGCTCGGCGCTTTCGACCATCGGAACCAGAATGGTCTGCGCGCCTGCGTCCAGCATCTGTTTCATCAGATAGGTTTCACCCACCGGGACCCGGACAATCGGGTGACTGGGCGAGGCGGCAAGGACCTGAAGCTGGGCCAGGATCGACCGCAGGTCATTGGGCGCATGTTCGCCATCAATCAAAAGCCAGTCGAACCCGGCGGTGCCCATCAGTTCCGCGCTGAAGGTGTCGGCAAGGCCAAGCCAGCAGCCAAAGACGGTTTCGCCCGCGCTGAGGGCCTGTTTGAACGGGTTCACGGGTACGGGCATGATAAGGGTCCTTGCAGTTTCTGCCGGACCCTACGCCGTGTCGCGTGGTCTTGACCAGAGGCTGCGCACACGGGCGCGGCTCTCATCCGGGTGGCGGGGTCAGATGACCTTGATCACGTCCTTGTCGATGGCCAGCATGTAGCCGCGCCGCGCGATGTTCTTGACCAGCAGTTCGCTGACGATCTGGTTGCCCAGCGTGTCGCGCAGCCGCTTGATCCGGGTGGCCCCCGCGGCCTCGTCGCAATCGGCGGCGTTGCGGCCGGAAATGACCCCTTCGATCTCGGAGCCGGACAACACGTCATCGTCCATCCGGGCCTCGGCCAGCACGCTCATGGTTTCCATCGCCGCATCGGTCAGCTTGAAGCCGAGGTTGTTGAGGTAGACAGTATTCTCTTCGCGGCTGATCAGCAGCGAATTCACCTGGATCCCCGCCCGCTCGATCTGGGCCATGCGGCGGTTGAAGCCGACCAACATGATCAGAAAGACCAGCGCCGCCACCAGCATCGCGGTGGCAAAGACCAGCAGCACAAAGATCACCATGCGGTAGCTGTTGAGCGTTTCGGAAAAGGCCGTGCCGGATTGTGCCAGAATCTCCAGCAGCTTGATTTCCGTCCCGGAGGTCAGATCGTCGTTCTCGACAAAGATCCGTGTGACTTCGGCGTTGAAGGCATTGGCATCGGGCAGGGACCAGAACAGCAGCCCTGCCGCGATCAGCAAGGCCGCGACAATTGCTGTAATCCCGGCACCCACGATGCGGCCGCCAAAGCGGCGCATGTCAGAAGCGGAGGTAGTTTGATCCTGCACTGTCTCTCCTCTGCGCCAACCCGTCCTCCCCAAAGACCGACAGGATATTGAGCAGGGTCCAGCCCTGCGCCGAAAGCCGGGCGGAAAGCTCCGCCTTGGCGGCGCCTGCATTGCAGGCCCCGTTGATCTGCGCAACGCCGTAATGCAGGCGCAGCGGGTTGTCTTGCTTGGCCTTGTAATCGGCATAACACCCGGCCGCCGAGGCGGGCAGGGCGGCAGCGATCAGGGCCGCAGACAGAAAGGAAAGGATGATGTGTTTCATGCAATATCTCTGCGCCTTTGTGCGCTGATATTCAATATCCAAAGGGGGTTAGCGCAGCTGTTATCCAATAACATCCCCCTGATATTGCCTGTCTGAGCCCCCTGACCCCAGTTTGATCCCATCAGCAGGCGACACCCGTCTGCGCCCTCAAAAAGGATCAGACACATGTATCGCCGCTTTATCGCTACCATCGCTGCCGCATCCATCGCGATCACCGCCATTGGCGCCATTCCCGCCCATGCCGGAGATCGCGATACCGTGCGGGCCCTTGCCGCCATTCTTGGCGTTGCCGTCGTGGGCAAGATCATTCACGACAACAACAAGAAGAAACGCGCCAACCACCAGCCCGCGCCGGTCTATGACCACCCGCGCAGCGAGCCGCCGCGCTATCACCAGCCGCGTGGCGTCCGGCCGCACCACAATCCGCCCCGCTATCATCCGCAGCCGCGCCCGCTGCCGCGCCATGTGAACAACAAGCTGCTGCCCAAGCAGTGCTTCCAAAGTTTCGACACGCGTCGCGGCACGATCCGGATGTTCGGCGAACGCTGCCTGCAGCGCAACTTTCGCCACGTGAAATCCCTGCCCCAGAACTGCCACTACAAGTTCGGGACCCCGAACGGCCTGCGCAGCGGCTTTGAAGCGCGCTGCCTGCGGGATGCGGGATACAGATTGGCCCGCGGGTAAAACCGCAGGCCATACCCCGCAGGCCAGGTCCCTGACCTGCGGGAAACTGGGGGAGGTGTTCGGGCACTTCCCCCACCTTTTTCAAACAGCCAGCAGATGATTTCAGACGGTCCGGGCCTTGCGGCGCGGGCCGTCTTGCGTTTTGGAGAGATCATGATTCCGGATTACTCATTTGAACTGGCAGCCCAGGGTCGGGGGTTCCTCCGGATCGCCGGGGTGGACGAGGTCGGCCGTGGCCCCCTGGCCGGTCCTGTCACCGCAGCCGCAGTGGTGCTGGACCCCGCGCGCATCCCCGAGGGGCTGAACGATTCCAAGAAACTGACCAAGCGGGCCCGCGCGCGCCTCTATGAAGAGCTCATGCAGGTGGCCGATGTCAGCATCGCCCATGCCAGCGTGGAGGAGATCGACGTGCTCAACATCCTGCGGGCCAGCCACCTGGCGATGATGCGCGCATTGGCAGGTCTGAAAACCCCTGCGGATTACGCCTTGATCGACGGCAACATGCTGCCCCGCGATCTGACCCTCCCGGCGGAGGCGATCATCAAGGGCGACGCCCGTTCCCAGAGCATTTCGGCCGCCTCAATCATGGCTAAAACATGTCGAGATTGTGTCATGTTGTCCCTGGCGCAACAGCATCCCGGATATGGTTGGGAGACCAACGTGGGATATGGATCAAAAAGCCACATGATGGCGCTTCAAAATCTTGGTGTGACCCCACACCATAGACGTTCGTTCAAACCCGTACACAATATGTTGTAGCAAGGTAATTTCTTAAGCATTTGATTCAAAAAAGAAATTGACCGCGATTCGCCTTTGACTCATCTTGATGCTCAACCAACGAGTGCAAAATGCACCGGGCACAGAGGCAGAATTGATGAAGACCATGACAAAGGGTGCGGTGGCACTTCCCTTGAACGAAATCCTTGCAGGTGATTGCATCGACGTGATGAACGCCCTGCCGGAGAACAGTGTTGATCTGATCTTTGCGGACCCGCCCTATAACCTGCAATTGCGCGGCGATCTGGTGCGTCCCGACAATTCCAAGGTGGATGCGGTCGATGACGAATGGGATCAATTCGCCAGTTTTGCCGTCTACGACAAGTTCACCCGGGCCTGGCTGAAGGCCGCCCGCCGCCTGCTGAAACCCAACGGGGCGATCTGGGTGATCGGCAGCTATCACAATATTTTCCGTGTCGGCGCCGCGCTGCAGGATGAGGGTTTCTGGATTCTCAATGACGTGGTCTGGCGCAAGTCCAATCCGATGCCGAACTTCCGGGGCAAGCGGTTCACCAACGCCCATGAGACGATGATCTGGGCGGGCAAGGACGAGAATGCGAAATATACCTTCAACTACGAGGCGCTGAAGGCGCTGAACGAAGGCATCCAGATGCGCAGTGACTGGGTGCTGCCGATCTGCACCGGGCATGAGCGGCTCAAGGACGAAGCGGGCGACAAGGCGCATCCGACGCAAAAGCCCGAAAGCCTGCTGCACCGCATTCTGGTCGGATCGACCAATCCGGGCGACGTGGTGCTTGACCCCTTCTTTGGCACCGGGACCACGGGTGCGGTTGCCAAGATGCTGGGCCGCGATTTCATTGGCATCGAGCGCGAGGAATCCTATCGCAAGGTGGCCAGCAAACGCATCGCCAATGTGCGCCGCTTCGACCGCGACGCGCTGCAGACCACAACCTCCAAACGCGCCGAACCCCGCGTGCCCTTTGGCCAGTTGGTCGAGCGGGGGATGCTGCGCCCAGGCGAGAACCTCTATTCCATGAACAACCGTCACAAGGCCAAGGTGCGCGCCGATGGCACGCTGATCGGCGATGACATCAAAGGCTCGATCCATCAGGTCGGGGCGCATCTCGAGGGTGCGCCAAGCTGTAACGGCTGGACCTACTGGTGCTTCAAGCGCGAGGGCAAGACCGTGCCGATCGACGTCTTGCGCCAGCAGATCCGCTCCGAAATGGCGAACTGAAACACCTTCACCTTATCCGAACACCGCCGGTGCCTGCGGCCTTCCAGATGAAGGTCCGCCTATAATGGCACTCACCTCAGCCCCGCCCTTGTGGCGGGGCCTTTTTCGTTACAGCGTCCCGCCTTTGACCTGAGGCAGGTCACATCGCCGATGGCCCGAGAGCGCGGAGCGCGGCAGGGTATTGGCGATTCAAGTTTGAGGCGGGGGCGCTTTAAGCGGCTCAATCGCCTTTCAGGGCAGAAACCCGCCCTGACCATCGGAGAAATCGCGCCAGATCTTTTCGCCGACCTGGCAATCGCGCGGATCCCGGGCCTGTGCCGGGATCACCCGTGCCGCCGGGGTCAGCGCCGCAATTTCCAACACCAGTTTGCGTTTCACCGCATCTGCAAAGTCGGGCCAGTCGGTGACCGGGATGACAAAGGCACCCGGCCCCCCGATGACGCAGGTCTGGTAATAGATGTCGAGCTGCGGCAGGTCGAACTGCGAATAGGCGCCGTCGCTGGTCATCAGCGGCAGCCCGTTGATGGTGATGCCCCGCGCAAGAACCGCATCGCGGGCAAGGGCCACCGGGCCGCCAAGGTTGTTGGGGCCATCCCCGGAAATGTCGATCACCCGGCGCAGACCGGCATAGGCGTTGGTTTCGATCAGCTCCGCGCCGAATTGCAGCGCGCCCGAGATCGAGGTGCGGCGCAGGCCGGGATCAAGTTTGGCCGTCAGCCGCCGCGCGAAATCGGCCAGATCGGCGCGGGAGGTGACAACACGCCAATCCACCACGACCTGCTGCGTTCCGGCCCATTCCACATAGGTCAGGGCGACGTTCTGAAGCAGGCCGGACTGCACCGCCGCAAAGACTTCGGAAGACCCGAGCGCCGTGGCATAGCCCCGGCGTTGCAGCTCAAGTTCCGCCTGGGACATGGAGCGGGAGACATCGACCAGCAGGACCAGTTCAAGGTCCACTTCAACCACCTGCGTCTGGGCAACCGCGGTGCGAAAGCCGCCCGACATGCAGGCAAGAACCAGGGCCAGCAGGCCGGGAATCAGACGAAGGCGACAGAGCATTCCGAAACGTTAAAGCGTTTCGGGATAAACTTGAAACGTCCCACATCACTTTTCGCGTTCGACCGAAGGGAGAGGCAGCGAACAAGTGATTCAGATACATCCCGAAACGTTAGGCTCTGGACTCATTAATTCTACATGCTCAGCGGCGATTTCACGAAATTTCAAAGGTTTGGGGCGTGCAGCCAATAGTGGTTCTATTTGCAAGCTACCCAAGACGTTGAAATGAAGTGAAATCGCCGCCCTTCGGGTTTGACGGATTTTCCCGCAG
>NZ_QBFD01000037.1:16195-147902 GCF_003335585.1 Sulfitobacter sp. DFL-14
AAGTCACCCTGCCTGTGTAAATTGCCCCTTGCCTGACATCACGTTGATTTCATCCGGGCTCAGCGCGGTTCGGGTGTGCCGTGCTTGTTGTAGGGCGCCCAGTCGGTGATTTCGGGATAATACATCGCCCGCCATTTGCGGACCCTCGGGTTCATGATGCGCCGCCATAGCGGCGGGATCATCGCCGCCAGCGTCATCACCGGATAGCCATGGGGCAGTTGCGGTGCTTCATCAGGGCCATAGTTCTGCAGAACGGGGAACCGCCTGTCGGGTTTATAATGGTGGTCGGAATGGCGCTGCAGATTGATCAGCAGCCAGTTCGATGCCCTATGCGCCGCGTTCCAGGAATGGCGCGGCTGGACATGTTCATATCTGCCGTCGCCCAGGTGCTTGCGGGTCAACCCGTAGTGCTCAATGTAGTTGACCAGTTCCAACTGCCAGATCGCCACCCCCGCCTGCACCACGAACAGCACCAGTCCGGACCAGCCGCCCAACAACAGGGCCAGCGCCAGCAGGGCGGCCTGAAACCCCCAGTATTTGAAGAACGGGTTGGAAAGGTCGGTCCAGGGCAGGGACTTGCGCGCCAGCATCGCCTTTTCGGCCGCAAAGGCCGAGATCAGCGATTCACGCAGCACACGGGGATAGAAGCGGTGGAACCCTTCGTTGTACCGCGCAGTCACCGTATCGCGCGGGGTTGCCACATAGCGGTGGTGCACCAGCAGGTGTTCGGACCGGAAATGCGAATAAAGCACCATCGCCAGAAGGGCATCCGCCAGAAACCGCTCCAGCCGGTTCCTCTGGTGCATCAGCTCATGGGCATAGTTGATCCCTATGGTGCCGGTGATCACACCGACCCCGAAAAAGACCATGAAGCGTTCGAAGGTACCAAGGTGCTCGGCCTGCGGGACGTACCAGATCAGCCCGAACAGCGTCAGGAATTGTGCCGGAACCCAGATCAGGGTGACAAGCCGATACCAGAACAGGTCGCTTTCCGAGGCAGAGAGGTCTGCGTTGTCCAGGTTCAGCCCCACGACAGCATCCAGCAGCGTGAACAGATACCATGTGATCAGCGGCAGCAGGACAACCGTCCACCCGCCGCAGATCGCGGTGATCCAGGCCAGCGGGATCAGCCCCAGCGACAGCCAGAAAGGCAGCGCCCGCGTCGCGCGGGCAAGCTCCTTTGGCGGCAGGATTTTACCTTGCATCGTCATGGTATCGGTTCTCGTTTTTTGCAATCCGACCCTAGCGCAGCTTGCCTGCCGGTCAAAGGCCCATGACATCCTCTGACTGCGACAAATCGAACGCCTTGCGCATCACCGTCGGCAGATCGGAGGGGCGGAAATCCTGCCTTAGGACAAAGTCGCCGCGTTCGGGCTGGACCTCCGGCCCGACACAGGCCGTCCGGACGGAAAGGATCAGGTGGAAATGGGTAAAGGTGTGGCGTACTTCACCGGCCAGGTCATGCCAGCAGGCAGTGACCGGCGGCGTGCCCTCTGGCCGCTCGGTCGCAATCTCCAGCCAGTCCGAGCCGGGCCAGCCCAGCATGCCGCCCAGCAGACCCTTGTCTGGACGTGTTTCCAGCAACCACGCCCCATCGGTCCGTTGCGCAAGGTAGAGCGTGCCGTGGCGCACCGGCTTGGGCTTCTTCGGTGTTTTCATCGGCAGCAGCGGGGCGGTGCCCTCGCGCCGCGCCATGCAGGGATCGCGCCAGGGACAGATCCCGCATGCGGGCGATTTCGGAGTGCAGATCGTGGCACCCAGATCCATCACCGCCTGCGCGTAATCGCCTGGCCTGTCACGCGGTGTCAGTGCTGCCGCTTTTTCCATCAGCTCCGGTTTGGCCCCGGGCAGGGGCGTGTGAATGTCGTAAAGCCGCGCCATCACCCGCTCCACGTTGCCGTCCAGCACGGTCTGGGGCAGATCAAAGGCGATCGACGACACGGCCGCCGCCGTATAGGGGCCGATGCCTGGCAGGGCCAGCAAGGCTGCATGATCGGCGGGAAAGACCCCATCGTGTTGCGCAACCACGGCCCGCGCACATTTCAGCAGGTTGCGCGCTCGGGCGTAATAGCCCAGCCCGGCCCATTCGCCCATCACATCGGCATCCGGTGCTGCGGCCAGCTCCGCCACGGTCGGCCAGCGCGCGACGAAGCGCGCGAAATAGTCCCGCACCGTTGCAACGGTGGTTTGTTGCAGCATGATTTCGCTCAGCCAGATGCGGTAGGGGTCAGGCCGGATGCCCGCCCTGCGCTCTGCCGGGCCGGTGCGCCAGGGCATCTCGCGCGCATGGACGTCATACCATTCCAGCAAGATGCGCGGCAGGTTGCCAGGGGACGGTGTTTCACGCAATGTTTATAGGTCCTCGGCGGTGATGGGGTGGCGCAACGGCATCAGACCGCTATGGTATGCTGCACGTTCGGAGATACAAGCCCATGCCACCGCGCCGCACCGGAACCTATGGTTTCAAACGCACCGACAGCCTTTTGTCCGGCCAGATCCGGAAGGCATCCGAATCGCGGGGCTTCGCGCAGTCGCGGCTGCTGACCCAATGGGTCGAAATTGCCGGCAAGGACATTGCGGAAATCTGCCAGCCCGTTGAGATCAGCTATGGCCGGGGCGGATTGGGCGCGACGCTGACCCTGCTGACAACCGGCTCCCATGCCCCCGTGCTGGAGATGCAGAAAGAGAAACTGCGCGCCAGGGTGAACGCGGTCTACGGATACAACGCCATCGCGCGGGTGCGCGTCACCCAGACCGCCGCAACCGGTTTTGCCGAAGGACAGGTTGCATTCGCCCACCAAAGCCCCGGACCGAAGGCGGCACCAGACCCGGCGCTGCGCGCAAAGGCGACAGCGGCGGCGGGCCAGGTTTCGGACAACGGATTGCGCGAGGCACTTGCGCGTCTGGGTGAGAACATATTGAACAAGAACAACCGCTGAAGAGCTGACAAAGGAATATCACATGCAACGTAGAAATCTGATTCTGGGCGCTGTCGCCGTCGCGGGCCTGGGCGGCTGGGCACTGACTCGCACCTCGGCAACCCCCGGTTCGACCGCCATCGTTGGCGCCGCGAATGCCCAGTCGAGCGATGCGGATGTCGATACCTCCGGCATCACCGAGATGGTGATGGGCGACGCGGATGCGCCGGTCACGATTATCGAATATGCCTCTTTCACCTGCCCGCATTGCGCGGCCTTCCATCAGGGGCCATTCAAGCAGCTCAAGGCCGACTATATCGACACCGGCAAGGTCAGGTTCATCTACCGCGAAGTCTATTTCGACCGCCCCGGCCTCTGGGCCTCCATGATGGCGCGTTGCGGCAGCGAAGCAAAGTTCTTTGGCATTGCCGATCTGATCTACAAGGGCCAGTCCGACTGGGTCCGCGGCGGCGATCCTGCGACCATTGTTGAAGGGCTGCGCAAGATCGGCCGCCTGGCGGGCATGGACAACGACACGCTGAACGCTTGCCTGCAGGATGCCGACACGGCGCAGACGCTGGTGGCCTGGGAAACAGAGAACCGCGAAGGCGATGACATCACCTCGACCCCCAGCTTCATCATCAACGGCACCAAGCAGTCGAACATGTCCTATGCCGATTTCAAGACATTGATCGACGCTGAGCTCGGCAGCTGATGCGCGCACCGCTTGCCGGCCTGAAGGTCATCGAACTTGCAAGGGTCCTTGCCGGGCCCTGGGCGGGTCAGACGTTGTCGGATCTGGGATGCGAAGTGATCAAGGTGGAAAGCCCTGCCGGCGACGACACGCGCCAGTGGGGCCCGCCCTTTGTCACCCGCGATGACGACCAGTCGGCAAGCTATTTCCACTCTACCAACCGGGGCAAGGCATCCGTTACCGTCGATTTCCGGACCGACGCGGGCGTGGCGCAGGTCAAGGCGTTGCTGAAAGATGCCGATATCCTGATCGAGAATTTCAAGACCGGGGGGCTGGCCAAATACGGGCTGGATTATGCCAGTCTCAAGGAGGAATTCCCGCAGCTGATCTATTGTTCGATCACGGGTTTCGGCCATACCGGCCCATATGCGCACCGGGCGGGCTACGATTTCATCATCCAGGGCATGTCCGGCCTGATGTCGGTCACCGGGGAAGCTGACCGGCAGCCGCAGAAATCGGGCATGGCGATCACCGATATCTTTACGGGTATCTATGCAACCACCGCGATACTGGCCGCCGTGCATCAGCGCAGCCAGACCGGCCGGGGGCAACATATCGATATGGCCCTGCTGGATTGCGCGGTGGCGATCATGGGCAATCAGGCGATGAATTACATGACCACCGGCAAACCGCCGGGACGTATGGGCAACGCCCACCCGAACCTGACCCCCTACGAAGTGTTCGAATGTGCAGACGGTCACCTGATCATCGCAACCGGCAATGATGGCCAGTACCAGCGTCTGTGCCGCCTGCTGGGGCTGGATGACATGGCCGAGGCGCCGTATTATGCCAAGAACGCCGACCGTGTGGCCAACCGGCCCGAGATGATCCGCCGCCTGAATGGCGCAACGCGGTTGCGCAGCAGGGACGATCTGCTGGCGGCCTGCGAGGCGAACAATGTGCCGGCCGGGCCGATCAACGACCTGTCCGATGTCATGGCCGACCCGCAGGTGGTTGCGCGCGGCATGCAGATCGAACTGGACGGGGTGCCGGGCCTGCGCTCGCCCTTCACCTTCTCGGATGCCGAACTGGCGCTGCACCGCCCGGCCCCGAAACTGGGCGAGGACAACTGAAGGCCCACGATCTTTTCAAAAAGATCGGACCGGAATTTTCTAAAATTCCGCCGTATCACGCGGGGCGGGGCAGCGCATCCAGCGCCTTGAACAGCGCGTTGCCTTCGGCGAATTGCAGACGGACCGGCAGGGTGATGACCTTGCTGCGGAAGTTGTCCGGCAGCCTGACGGCATCCTTTTCCGTCGTGACCAGTTGCGCGCCCCGCGCGCGGGCGTCTGTCTCCAGCCGTGTCATCAGCGCAGCGGTCAGCGGCTGGTGATCGTCCAGGGCTTCGGCATGGACCACTGTCGCCCCCAGTCCCCGCAGCGTGGCAAAGAATTTCTCCGGGTGGCCGATCCCGGCAAAGGCAAAGGCGGTGGTATCCGCCCAGTTCATACCGGTCTGCAAGGGGGCAAGAACCGCCTGCACATGCGGCACGGCAGGTGGCAGGGCCGGTGCCGCAAAGCCATCCTGCGCGGCAGGTGTCCCGATGGAGAGCAAGATGTCAGCCCGGCCCAGACCGGCCGCCGCCGGTTCGCGCAGCGGACCCGCAGGCAGGCACAGACCGTTGCCAAATCCTTTTTCCGCATCCACCACCACGATGCCCAGGTCATGATGCAGAGCCGGGTTCTGGAATCCGTCATCCAGCACGATCACCGTTGCCCCGGCCTTTTGCGCGGCCCTGGCCCCGGCAGCGCGGTCCCGTGCCACCCAGACCTCGGCAAAGGCGGACAGCAGCAGCGGTTCGTCCCCGACTTCAGCTGCGCTGTGGCGCGCGGGATCGACCTGCACGGGCCCCTCCAGGGTTCCGCCATAGCCGCGCGATACGATATGCGGTGTGTGAAACAGGTTGCGCAGGTGATCCACCACCGCCATGACCGTTGGGGTCTTGCCGGTGCCACCCGCGTTGATGTTGCCGACACAGACCACGGGGACATCCAGCTGTTCGCGCGCGCCCTGCGCCAGACGGCGCGCGGTGGCCAATGCGTAAAGCGCGCCCAGCGGCTGCAACAGCCGTGCGCGCCAGTCGGGCCGGGGCAGATGCCAGAAAGCCGGTGCCCGCATCATTGCGCCCTTACCAGATCATCAAGCGCATCCTGCACAAGATCGGTCACCCGGTCCATCAGCGCCGCACCCTGGCTGATCACATCCCATCCCGCATGGGCCATGGTCGCGGCCTGATCCGGGGCGATCAGGCGGGAAACGGCAGTGCCGAGCGCATCGGCATCGTTGACGATGCGCGCCGCGCCTGCGGCCGCCAGCCTTGTGTAGGACCCCATGAAATGCCGCACCTTGGGACCGTAGAGCACCGAAGACCCCAACGCCGCCGCGTCAAAAGGGTCACAGCCGCTTTCGCCCTGCACCAGGGAGGAGCCCAGAAAGGAAACCGGTGCGAGCCGGAAGAACAGGCCTCGGTCACCGGGGTCATCGGTCACGAGAACCTGCGTTGCCTCGTCGGGAAACGTGCCATCGCTCCAGTTCACGGTCACAAAGCCGCGTGCCTGGGAAAGCTCGATCGCCTCGGCGGTTGTTCCCGGCTCTGCCGCCTGCAGGATCAGCAACAACCGGTGCGACAGGCGCATGGCCTGCCGGTGCGCCGAAAGGATCGTGGGAAATTCCCTGGCCTGCAACTGGGTGGCAAACCAGACCGGCCTGCCGCCGATGACCGCAGAGAGTTCCGTCAGATCCGAATCCACGCAGGGCAGGGCCTGTCCGCCGGCCAGCAGCGGGGAGGTAATTTCGATCTGCTGGCGCGTCAGCCCGAGTTGAAGCAGCCGTTGCAGTCCCGGTTCCGACCGGGTCAGGACGTAGTCGAACTGTGACAACATCCGGTAGGTCAGATCGGAAAGCCAGCGGTCGCGGCGGCCGTCAAAGCCCCGGGTGTCGGCGTCAATCAGGAACATCGCGCACGGCCGGGCGCCGGTTTCCAGCACAAGGTTGGGCCGCAGCCCGCCCCAGACCCAGATGCAGCAATCGGGTTTCCAGTGATCGTGAAACGCCTTGACCGTCGACTGGTGTTCGCCGGGCACAGGCTGGACGATTACGTTGTTGTCTGTTTTGGCCAGCGCGGCGACATTGGCCCCCTCCGGCAGGGTGATCAGCACGTTCAACCCGGTCCGCACCGCGCAGAGCCGCAGGGCAAGGTCCTGAACCGCCAGCAGGTTCCCGGATTCGGCGGCGTGAATCCACACCAGTTCACCGGGGGGGCGCGGTCCGGAGGGCGGGACCATATCCGCCGCCCCGTGCCGGATCATGGCGCGATATGCCGCGAGCCCCAGCGACCGCGCCATGGCCGGTTCAGCCCAGCTCTTCGGTGGGTGAGGCGGGGGCTTCCTCGTCCCGCAGGCGGTGCAGATGCGCGATGAAATAGCGCATATGGGCGTTGTCCACCGTGCGTTGTGCCTCGTTCTTCCAGGCGTCGAATGCAGTGGCATAGTCGGGGAAAATGCCAACAATATGGATGTCATCGACGTTCTTGAACGCGGTTTCCGTAGGATTGACCAGTTCACCGCCGAAAACGAGGTGCAAGCGTTGTGTCATGGAATTTCCTTTGTCACTTGGGAGTATTCCTGTCGTACCAGAAGAAACGTTTCAGGCAAGTGCAGCAATCAGGGCGGCCTGGGCGGGTGCGCCCCCGGCCACCACCCCGTTCAGCCGGGGATCGGCATTGTTGAAGACCAGCGGCCGGCCCGTCTGATCGGAACAGGTGCCGCCTGCCTCTGTCACGATCAGGGCACCGGCTGCGATGTCCCATTCCCAGCTGCGGCGCAGGGTGATCATCGCATCGAAACGGCCCTGTCCCACCAGCGCGAGGCGGTAGGCCAGCGAAGGCCGGTAGCTGCGTTTGAAGGTCGGGGCGCTGCGGGATTTCCAGTAGTGGTCCATCAAGGCGGGCTTCGCGGCCAGCACGGTGGTCTGCGACAGGTCGGGCTGATGCGCGGCCCGCAGGTCCTTGCCGTTCAGGGTCGCCCCCTCACCCTTTGCCGCGGCATAGAGCTTGTCCCGCATCGGCAGGAACACAACTGCCGCGGTGATCACCCCCGCCTCTGCCACCGCCAGCGAATGCGCCCAGGCGTTCGACCCTTCGACAAAGCTGCGGGTGCCGTCGATCGGGTCGATGATGAACACCCTGTCCTTGCCCAACCTTTCGGTGGTGTCTTCGGTTTCCTCCGACAGCCAGCCATAATCGGGCCGGGCAAGCCGCAATGTGGTCTGCAGCACATCGTTCACCGCCAAGTCGGCCTCGGTCACGGGGCCCGCATCGCCGGGTTTGTCCCATCGCCGCGCCGTCTTGCCGACAAAGCTGGTGGCGACCCGGCCGGCAATGCGCGCGGCGTCGATCAGAAGGGGCAGATCACGCGCCGGCAAGGGTCATCCCCGGCACCAGCAATGACGGCACGACCCGGCTCAGGTGCGGACGCCCGTCATTTGCGGGGATCACCGCACGCAGCATGTCCCGAAGGTTGCCCGCGATGGTGCATTCGTTGATCGCATGGGTGATCTCACCATTCTCGACCCACAGGCCGCTGGCCCCGCGCGAATAATCCCCGGTGTTGGGGTTGATCGTCGATCCGATCATCGAGGTGACAAGCAGACCGATCCCCATCTCGCGGATCAGGTCGTCGCGGCTGACCGCGCCCTGGGTCAGGGCGATATTCCAGGTGGTGGGAGACGGACCCGAAGAGGTGCCGCGTGCCCCGTTGCCGGTCGGCGCCATGCCCAGTTTGCGCGCCGTGGCCAGATCGAGCGTCCAGCCCATGAGCACGCCGTTCTCGACGATCATGCGGCGCTGTGTCGGCAACCCTTCGCCATCGAAGGGGCGCGACCCGCCGACGCGGGGGCGGTGCGGGTCTTCGATCAGCGACAGGTGGTCGGGCAGGATGGCCTCGCCCAGCGCATGCCGCAGATAGGACGCACCGCGCGCAATGGCGTTGCCGTTCACCGCACCCAGCAGATGGCCGATCAGGGAGGATGCGACGCGTTCGTCGAACAGGACAGGATAGGTCCCGGTGGGCGGCTTGCGCGCATCAAGCCGTGCAAGGGCGCGCTGTGCGGCGGTCTGACCGATGTCGGCGGCATCCCGCAGATCCGATTGGAAAATGCGGTTGTCGCCATCGTAGTCACGTTCCATGCCACTGCCGCTGCCCGCGATGGCAACACAGGACAGCCCGCGGTTGGTGCGGCCAAAGCCGCCTTCGAAACCGTTTGTCGTGGCCAGAAATATCTGCTGCCTGCTGTACCCGGCGCTGGCGGATTGCACCTGGCTGACGCCTTTGACGGCCAGTGCCGCAGCTTCGGTGGCGGCGGCATCCTCCTGCAGGGCCTCGGGCGAGGGTTCCTCTGCCGGATCGACCAATTGCAGGGCTTCGACGTCCCAATGCTGCGCAAGCTGCTCTGGCTCGGCCAGCCCGGCATAGGGGTCTTCGGGGGCTTCGCGGGCCATGGCAACCGCGCGGACCGCCATTTCCTCCATCGTGCGTTCGGAGGTGTCCGAGGCCGAAACCGTCGCGGATCGTTTCCCTACAAAAACACGCAGCCCGATGTCGGTGCCTTCTGCCCGCTCGGCCTGCTCCAGCATCCCGCCGCGCACGTCGACAGAGACCGAGGTCGCGCGGACGGCCTTTGCATCTGCCGCATCCGCGCCTGCCTTGCCGGCGGCAAGCAACAGGGATTTGGTCAGCGAATCGAGGGGCTGGGACATGAGGCAGGCTCCAATCGGGGTTGGCGCAGAGGTAATCGCCTATGGCCATAAGGGCAAGAGCAGCGCCCCGATTGGGCGCTCCGGGCGCGGGAATGGCCGGGTTGGCGGCCCTTGTTGTCCATGGATTGAACAAAGCTGCGCTTTGCCGCCGGGCGTCAGTTGCCAGGCAAAGCCGACTTTGCGTCACATCCCACCCCCGGCGCGCGGCGCTACGTCCGAAGGACGCGGCAGGAGCCAAGCGGTCAGTCGTGAGAAATGCAGCGAACGGAGGGATTGAACTCAGAGCGACGCGAAGCGCAAGCCGGGTATCGCCCGACCTGGAGGGCGTGCAATCCTATGTGTGGCAAGAGGCGTCTCAGCGCGCAGGCCGGTCATGACTTGGTAAAGGCCGCAAAATCGCCCTCCGGGGGGAGGTCGGGCGATGCCCGGCCTGCGCCGGGCGGGGCGTTTGGTGGGCAGGCACCACGCCAAAGGCACGGCAACTCCGTCTGCTCACCTGACCCCGATTCGCCCTGCGTCGAAGGTCCGCTCTTTATCGGAAATACGTGGCAGTTGGGCCAGGATTACCGGCACGGCCTCCTGACAGGATTCAGAATTTTCGCCAGCAAGAGCCGGCATTGCGCGGCATGCGACACCCGGGGGCACATGGCAAATGAAAAGAGGCGCGGACAGCGCCGCGCCTCTTGGTTCATGTGATGCGCGCAGCTTACTTGATACGCTGCCCATTGGCCAAGACCTGGCCATCTTCGGTGAATTCGATCTTCGAGCTCAGGGTATCCGGTTCGGTGCCGGGCACTGCGAAGAGGCCCATCATCATCCGCGCGCCCATCGCCTGTTCTTCCGGCAGCATGCCCATCCCGACCAGCTTGTCCAAAAGGCCGTTGCCGCCGACAAGCGACAGGTCAACAGCGCCCACAGGCTTCGGCATGCCGGGGAATGTGGTCTGATCCGTGTTGTCGAAGGTCACGTCGCCCTGACCTTCGAGACGCGCACCGGCGGCATCCACCACCAGCGTGTTCACCGTCAGCGCGTTGACCTCGCCCGGAGGGCCCGCAAGGTTTGCCGCGGCTTCCGGGTCCATGTAGTTGACCAGCAGTTTGGCCTGACCGCTCAGATCCAGTTCGATCGTTGCCGGGTCACGCGGCAATTGGCCGGTGGGGTCGAAGATGCCCCAGATCATGTCGGACATGACGAAATCGCCCAGCGTGATCCCAAAGGCAAAATCCTGCGGGTCGTCGGATTTGACCACGGGCGCTTGCAGCTTGAAACCGGAACGCGCCATGCTCAGGTCGATCGGGAACGGCAGATCGGCCACCTTGATGTTCATCTTGGTGTCTTTCTGCGACCCGGCATAGGCAATGCCGCCCGGACCCATTTCAACGCTGAGATCGCCGCCCTGCGAGGATGTGGTGGCGGCGAAATCGCCTTCGGTTTCATCCTGGAAATTGATGTCGGTGTTGCCGGTGCCATAGGTGATGGAGCCCGACATATCAAAGCCCGCCGCGATCATTGCCGCCATATCTGCCGCATTCAGGTTGTCGAGCGGGATCAGCCCACCCCCCTCAAGGGTCAGTTCGGACATGCTGCCGACCATGGCAAGCTGGCCGGTCTGTTCGGGGTTGTGCACAAACAGGTCATAGCTGACGCTGCCGATCTGGCCGGTCTGCTCATAGCTGCGCATGTCGCCGATGGCCATTGTTGTCCGGCTGGTGAAGTCGGTCGCAACGACGTCGATCTTGGCGTTTTCTTCGCCATAGCTTTTGTCATCCACCATCAGCTCGGTCAGCTTCAGGCCAATGGTGCCCGCATCATAGGCATAGGTCATCTTCTCGGGCGTCCCGCTGACCGTCATGCTGTGGTCGGACTGGGTGTAGTCCAGGTTCATGGTAAAGCCGGGGTCGGTATCGGTGCCGGTGGCGGAAATTGTCATGGGCAATGTGTCCGGCATCACGATTGCCACCGATCCATCGCCATTCGCGATGAATTCGAAGGTGCCCATGGTCATGGTGACCGCACCGCCCTCATCGGGCATCGGCATGTCCAGGGTCAGATCGCTGACAGTCAGGTTGCCACCTGCCTCATTTTCAGAGGCGCTGATGCCGTAGCCCATCCCCTCCATATACTGGCGCCAGTCCCCCCAGACCTGTGACGGGGTCAGATCGGCCCAGGCGGCAGAAGACAACAGCATCGCGGGCAACGCGAGGCCAATGGAAGCGGAGTTCAGACGAAACATGGGAAAATCCTTATCGCAAATGTGGCCAGAGCCTCTGACAAAGGGCGCGAAGGGTCAAGTACCGTGCAGGGGTGGACCATCGCATTTCACAGCTTTACCACAGGGCAACGACCCTATGCAAAACATCCCCCGATCAAAGGAGCGATCCAATGGATATGACCGGCAAGACAGTTATGATCACAGGTGCAAGCCGTGGCATCGGCGCCGAAACTGCGCGGGTTTTCGCTCAGGCAGGGGCAAATGTCGTCTTGCTGGCGCGTTCTCAGGACGCGCTGAGCGATCTGGTAGGGGAAATCGGTGACAAGGCGATTGCGATTCCCTGCAACGTGGCGCGCTATGGTGAAATGTCTTCGGCGGTCGCCACCGCCCAAAGCGCATTCGGCAGTCTGGACGTGCTGATCAACAATGCCGGCGTGATCGAGCCGATTTCCCGTCTCGCCGACGCCGATCCTGCCGGTTGGGGTCAGGTGATCGACATCAACCTCAAGGGCGTGTTCAACGGCATCCATGCGGTGCTGCCTGCAATGCGCGAAGCGGGCGGCGGGTCGATCCTGACAATTTCTTCCGGTGCCGCCCATGGCGCGATCGAAGGCTGGAGCCACTATTGCGCCTCCAAGGCGGCGGTCAACATGCTGAACCGCTGCCTGGACAAGGAAGAGGCCGAGCATGGCATCCGCGCCATTGGCCTGTCGCCCGGCACTGTCGCCACCCAGATGCAGCGCGAGATCAAGGCCTCCGGCATCAACCCGGTCAGCAAGCTGGCCTGGGAAGATCACATTCCCGCCGACTGGCCCGCACGCTGCCTGTTGTGGATGTGCAGCGCGGAGGCGGACCGATTCAAGGGGGACGAAATTTCCCTGCGTGACGAGGACATCCGCCGCGCCGTCGGCCTGATATGATCCTCTGCGACCGCGCAGACGGTATCTGGACCGTCACCATCAACCGCCCTGACAAGGCCAATTCGCTGACCCATGCCATGCTCAGCGAACTGGCAGAGGTGATGGAGGCGGCAACAGAGGCCAGGGCGGTGATCCTGACCGGCACGGGCCGCGTTTTCAGCGCCGGTGCCGATCTGGAGGCTGCCCGCGCGGGGCTGGCCACCTCCGATGTCTGGGAACGGCTGTCCGGGGCGGTTGCGGCCCTGCCGGGGCTGACCATCGCGGCGCTGAACGGCACTCTGGCGGGCGGTGCCATGGGCATGGCGCTGGCCTGCGACATCCGCATCGCTGTGCCGGAGGCCAGGTTTTTCTATCCGGTGATGAAGCTGGGGTTCCTGCCGCAGCCGTCCGACCCGCTTCGCATGGCGGCCCTCATCGGGCCTGCGCGCACCAAGCTGATCCTGATGGGCGGGCAAAAGATCACGGCAGAAGAAGCATTGTCCTTTGGCCTGATCGACCGGATCGTCGCGCCTGAGGAACTGCTGGAACATGCCCGCGCCCTGACCGCCGACACGGTTGCTGCCAAGCCCGAGATCGCAGCCGGAATCAAGCGGATGTGCCGCTCAGGCTAAGGACCCCTTTGCTGCACGCCGCTGCATCCGGACGGACCAATCCGGATGCGGCGGGTTCTGGCCCTTTGCAATATCCTTGATCCTTTTCCGCCGTCCGGGCATGAGGATGGCGTATTTGCTTTTTGTTACAAGGGTCCGGTGATGGAGTTCGACCTTTCTGCGCAACCTGAAATCGTGCAGCAGACCTATGGCTATGCGGTGCAGGGCTGGGAGTTGGCGCTCAGCTGGTTGTTGAGCCCGGCGGCCTGGTCCCAATTCGCACTGCTTGTGGTCGCATGGCTGCTTGCGGTGCTGATCTCGACGCGGATGAAACCTGCGTTGCAGCGGCTGATAGAACCCGGCGACAGTGCCGGTGTCTTTGCCACGCCGCGCCGGTTTGTCCTGCGCTTTCTGCCGTTGCTTTCACCGCTGCTGGCCTATGCCCTGACGGGCATCGGGGAAAGCATCGTCAGGTCCCTGTTCGATTCCGGCGCCGTCATCGCCTTTGGCAAGCGGGTGTTCCTCTTCCTGGCCGCGCGGGCGCTGGTCCGCGACATGATCACCGATCCGCTGCTCAAGACCATGGGCCGCTTTATCCTGCTTCCGATCATGGCGATTTATGCCGTGGGCCTGCTGGATGTCGTGAACACGGCGCTGACCGAAACCATCGTGGGCGTCGGCAACATCCGCTTTTCGCTGATCACCGTCGTGCGCGGGGTCATCGCCGGGACCTTCCTGTTCTGGCTGGGGCAATGGTCGAACACCCAGACCACGCAGATCATCGCCCAGAAAGAGGAGATGCGCCCATCGATCCGGCAATTGCTGATCAAGACGGTCGAATTCACCATCTTTGCCGTGGCCTTCCTGCTGCTGATGAACATCATGGGCATCAATCTGGGGGCCCTTGCCGTTCTGGGCGGCGCCATCGGTGTGGGGCTGGGGTTCGGCCTGCAAAAGATCGCGTCGAATTTCATTTCGGGCGTGATCCTGCTGGTCGAGGGGCAGGCGACTGTCGGTGATTTCGTGGAACTCGACGGCGGCGAAGCGGGCACAATCGTCAAGATGATGGCCCGGGCCACCATTCTGGAAACCTTCGATGGCCGCTGGATCGTGGTGCCGAACGAAGATTTCATCACCACCCGTGTGGCGAATTACTCCGATTCCGGGTCGGCCAACCGATACGAGGCGGCATTCTCTGTCAGCTATGACACCGACATCAACAAGGTGCCGGCCCTTGTGGAGGCCGCAGTGGCCACGCATCCGGAGGTGCTGGATGAACCCTATCCGCCCGATTGCGAGCTGCGCGGGTTCGGTGACAGCGGTGTGGATTTCGCGGTGGAGTTCTGGGTCAACGGACTGGACGACGGGCCGAACAAATACACCTCCGACGTCCTGTTCCTGATCTGGAACGCGCTCAAGGACGCGAAGATCGAGATTCCCTATCCCCAGCGCGTGGTCGAGATCAAAGGCGGTTTGCCCAAGGCAGGGGCATGAGCCGCGCTGTGGTGATCGGGGCAGGCCCTGCTGGTCTGATGGCAGCAGAGATGCTGGGACGCGCCGGTCTTGAGGTCATGCTCTGCGATGCCAAGCCATCGGTGGGCCGCAAGTTCCTGATGGCCGGCAAATCCGGCCTGAACCTGACAAAGGACGAGCCGCACACACCCTTCATGGAAGCCTATGCCGAGGCACGAGCGCCGTTGTCCCCGATCATCGCGGCATTCGACGCCAGCGCCGTGCAGGCATGGGCGCGCGGGCTGGGCCAGGAGGTGTTTTCCGGATCGACAGGCCGGGTCTTTCCAACGGCGATGAAGGCCTCGCCATTGCTCAGAGCCTGGCTGGAACGCCTCGCCGGGCTTGGCGTGCAGACCCGCACCCGGTGGCACTGGCAGGGCTGGCAGGGCGAGGCACTGGCATTCGACACGCCCGGGGGCGTCGAGACACTGCAGGCGGATGTGACCGTGTTGGCCCTTGGGGGCGCAAGCTGGCCCCGGCTGGGCGCGACCGGCGCATGGGCCGACATATTGTATGCCCGTGGTGTCGATCTGGCGGGTTTTGCCCCTGCCAACGCCGGGGTGGCGGTGGATTGGTCTGACCATATGGTCAAACACTTTGGCGCGCCACTCAAAGGCGGTGCATGGTCCGCCGGCCCCTACCAGTCGCGGGGCGAGGCGAGCCTGTCGGCGCGCGGGCTGGAGGGCGGCGGCATCTATTCGGTCTCTCGCGGGGTCCGTGAAGGGCATGATCTGTTGCTTGACCTGTTGCCGGATCTCTCCGTGCCGGAGATCACGACGCGCCTGGCAAAGCCGCGCGGCAAGGCCAGCCTGGCCAACCATCTGCGGAAGGTGTTGAAGCTGAGTTCGGCGCAGATCGCGCTGATACAGGAAATGGCGCGGCCTCTGCCCGATGGCCTGCGGGCCACGGCGCGGGTGTTGAAGGCGCTACCGATAAGCCACGCCGTGCTGCGCCCCATGGCGGAGGCAATCTCGACCGCCGGGGGCGTCCGCTTTGGCGCGCTGGATGACAATCTGATGCTCCGCGCGGTGCCGGGTGTCTTCGTGGCCGGGGAAATGCTGGATTGGGAAGCGCCAACAGGGGGCTATCTGATCAATGCCTGCCTCGCGACTGGGCGCTGGGCCGGGCAGCAAGCCGCAACCTGGGCCGGGGCCTGATCCGCGGGTTCCAGCCACCCGACAACAGGTTCTTCCGGTTATCGAGCCGCTTTTCCGCAACGGGATGGAACGCCTTTGCGATGGAACAGGTTTAACGTTCCGTAAATGAAGACATGTCATTTTTGACATGTCTTCATTTGCAGGTGTGAATGCCGTCGGTGTGAATACCGAAAGCGTGAATGCACCTTGAGGGGCCGAAGCCTTCCGCATCCGAAACGCCAGGTCTTACCCCGCAACCTTTTCCTGCGCTGCCTTGAACGCGGGCCGGTCCCGCATCCGGGCGGCCCAGGCGCCCAGCTTGTCATTCAGACGCGGAAACTTGGCGCCGATCGACCAGTTCACGCAGTGACAGGCAAGGATATCCGCATGGGTCATCTGATGCCCCATCAGGAACGGCCCTTCCAGCCGCTCTGCCAGCAGGTCGGCCGAGCGCAACAGCTCCGCCTTCAGGCTGTCCTTGATCTCGGGCACCCGGCGGTCTTCGGGGAAAACGAAACTGTGTTTGGCGGCCGCCCAGAGAATCGCGTCGAATTCATCGACCAGCCAGAAGGTCATCGCATCCTGCCGCGCCCGGGCAGGGGTGCCTGCCGGGGCCGTCAGCTTGCCATGTTTGTCGCCGAGGTAGGTCATGATCGCCACGGAATCGGTCAGTATCTCATCGCCGTCAACAAAGGCCGGGATCTTGCCCAGCGGATTGTATTTCAACGCTTCTTCGGACCGCGGCCCGGCATCCACCTGTTGGTAATCTTCGCCCAGTTCCTCCAGCATCCACATCACCCGGAAAGCGCGGGATCTGGTCGCGCCAATCACCTTGTACATCGTTGTTCCTTTCAGCGTTGAGCGCCCAGCATCGCGAGGCGGATAAAGGCGCGTTCGACCAGTGCCAGCGCTGGCGCGGTCTGCGCTGCCGACCGCAGGGTCAGATCGGTATCGGTCAGGACCGTCAGCGCGGTTTCCAGCTTTGCCGCGCCCCAGGCCTTGGCCTGCCGCATGGCGCGATCCCGGTCGCGCACCCCATAGACGGGCGCGCCGGGGGATGCCGCAATGCGGTAAAGCGTGCGGAAATGGCGGATCGCCATGATGGTCAGCGTCACCGGGTTCACGCCCTGTCCCTGCAACTTGTTCATCACCGGCCCGATGTCGCCCGCGCGGGCCTCGGCCACCACGTGCAGGATGTCATCCACATCCGCCTCGGTCGATGTCGGCGCGCAGGCGGCAACATCCTGCCCGGTCAGGGCGGCCGGGTCATTCAGCTTGTAAAGCGACAGCTTTTCCAGTGTCTGCCGGAAATCGCCGGGATCAAGCGTGCGGGCCAGTTCGCTCAGCGCGCCCATGGCATCGGGTTCGGGGCGCAGACCGGCCTCTGCCAGCAGCCGCTCGATCTCCGCCCGGTCTGGCGGGCTGTCATAGATCGCCACCGCATAGGCATTCGGGTGGCTCTCAAAGGCTTTGCGCACCTTCGAGGTCTTCTTCAGGTCGCCCCCTGACACGACAATCTGCGCATCGCCGGGTTGCCAGTCTCCCAGCGCATCCAGCAGCGGCTTGGCGATATTGTCGTTGGCATCCTCGACAAAAGCCGCACGCGGCCCGGGAAAGAACCCCACCGCCTTGATCGCATCCAGCAACATCGCGGGATCGCGGCGCAGCTCGGCTGCAGGGATGCGCGTCAGGCGCATTTCCTCTTCCGCATCGGGACCCAGCAGGGATTTCAGGAATTCCTGCCGTTTCAGCGCGACACGCATCGCATCGCTGCCAAAGATCAGCAGGCCGGTCTTGCCCGCGTCCGGCTTGGCGAAATAGCTGTTGGCCTCGCGCGGGGACAGTTTCATGCGGGGATCTGCGCGGCGTAAAGCCTTGCGATGATCTGCTCGGCCAGGATGCGCATCAGGCGTTCCTGTGCATCCTGTGCGCTGGCCAGCGTTGCAACGGTTGTGCCGGTGGCGGAATAGCCGGTGAAATTCTCGACAGTGCCGGAGGTCACGACCTGACCTGTGGTCAGATCCCGCAGGGCGAAATCCACCGCACCCAGCAGGTTGAACCGGGTGATGTTGCCCGCCGAATCGATGGCCAGCCCCTCTTCGGTCGTGGCAATCTTGACCGCCAGCCCAAAGCTTGCGCCGCTGGTACGGCCCAGCCGTTCCTCGATCTCTCGGGTCAGCAGATAGCCGTTGCGGTCATCCGGCTCATCCACCAGCACGCGGTTGCGCAAGGCGCTGCCGCTGCCGCCGGGCCCATAGACCGGCTCGAACCCGCAGGCGGCCAGCGCCAGCGGGGCAAACAAAACGGTACGGCGGTCAAGCAACGACATTCACGATCCGTCCGGGCACAACGATGACCTTCTTCGGGGTGGCCCCATCCAGGGTTCTGATCACAGCTTCATGGGCCAGCGCGATCTTTTCAACCTCTTCTTTCGGCATATCGGCAGGCACCTGTATTTCCGCACGCCGTTTGCCGTTGATCTGGATCGGCAGGGTGACGGTATCGTCAACCAGCATTGCCGCGTCAGCCTTCGGCCAGGGGGCGGTGGCAATCAGGCCTTCGCCGTTCTGCCTGGCCCAGATGTCCTCGGCCAGATGCGGGGTCATCGGGGCCATCAGCTGCGCCAGCGTCATGATCGCCGCGCGCTGGGCGCTCTGGCCCGCCTTGGATTTCTGCAAGGTTGCCGTGAAGGCGTAGAGTTTCGCAATCGCCGCATTGAAGCCGAAACTTTCGACACCCATGGTCACGTCATGGATGGTCTTGTGCATGGTGCGCAACAGATCCTCGTCACCCTCTCCCCCGGCATCGGCATCCATCGCCGCGATCCGGTCGCTGATGTTCCAGACCCGCGACAGGTGCCTGAACGCCGCTTCGGCACCCGAGGCTGTCCATTCCACGTCCCGCTCGGGGGGGGAATCGCTCAGCACGAACCAGCGGGCCGTATCCGCGCCATAGTTCGAGATGATGTGCAGCGGATCCACCACGTTCTTCTTGGACTTCGACATCTTGGCCGAGGGAATGATCTCGACCTCGGTGCCATCCGCGAGCCTGCCGTCGGTGACATCCTCGGGCAGGTGATAGACAGGACGGCCCCTGTCGTCGCGGGTCTGATAGATCTCATGTGTCACCATGCCTTGGGTGAACAGCGCGTCAAAGGGTTCGATGGCGCTTTCCGGCAGGTGTCCGGTGATCTGCATCGCGCGGGCAAAGAAACGTGAATAAAGCAGGTGCAGGATCGCATGTTCGATGCCGCCGATATACTGGTCCACGTTCATCCAGTATTTGGCATCTTCCATGTTTGTCGGCGTTTCGGCGCGGGGCGCGGTGAAACGGGCGAAATACCAGGAGGAATCGACAAATGTGTCCATCGTGTCGGTTTCGCGCCTCGCTGCCGCACCACAGGACGGGCAGGCGCAATCGCGCCAGGTCGGGTGCCGGTCCAGCGGGTTGCCGGGCGTGTCGAAATCCACATCATAGGGCAGCTCGATCGGCAGGTTCTCTTTCTTTTCCGGAACCACGCCGCAGCTGTCGCAATGCACCACCGGGATCGGGCAGCCCCAATACCGCTGGCGGCTGAGGCCCCAGTCGCGCAGGCGGAACTTGGTCACGCCATGGCCCACGCCATTGTCCTCGCAAAAGCGAATCGCGGCGTCGATGGCCTCCGACCCGGTTTGCCACTGCTCGCCCGCGAATCCCCGGTTGTAAAAGACCTTTTCGTCCTTGGCGGGCACAAAGGCCTCTTCGAGGTCTTCGGGCGCCTTTTCTGACGGCAGAAAGGTCGAAATGATCGGCAGCTCGTATTTGGTCGCAAATTCGAAATCGCGCTGGTCATGGGCCGGGCAGCCGAAAATGGCCCCGGTGCCGTAATCCATCAGGATGAAGTTCGCGATATAGACCGGCAGGTCATGCGCCGTGTCAAACGGGTGGCGCACCCGGATACCGGTATCCAGGCCCAGCTTCTCGGCGGTTTCGATGGCTTCTTCGGTTGTGCCGCCCTTTCGGCACTCTGCGCAGAAGGCCGCGACATCGGCATTGTCCCGCTCCAGCAGCTTGGCCAGCGGGTGATCGGGCGAAATACCGACAAAGGACGCGCCCATCAGCGTATCGGGCCGGGTGGTATAGACCTCGATCCGGTCATGGCCTTCGGGCGCATCCACGGTCGAGAATGCAAATTGCAGACCGCGCGACTTGCCGATCCAGTTGGCCTGCATCAGCTTGACCTTAGCGGGCCAGTTGTCCAACCCGTCGAGCGCATTCAGCAGTTCCTCTGAATGATCCGATATCTTGAAGAACCACTGCGTCAGCTCGCGCCGTTCCACCAGCGCGCCAGAGCGCCAGCCGCGCCCTGCCTCAACCTGTTCGTTGGCCAGCACAGTCATATCGACCGGGTCCCAGTTCACCACGGCGTTCTTGCGATACACCAGCCCCGCATCAAGGAAGTCGAGGAAAAGCGCCTGCTGTTGGCCATAATATTCGGGGTCGCATGTCGCGAATTCACGGGACCAGTCGATAGACAGGCCCAGGGGCTTCATCTGGCCGCGCATGTCGTCGATGTTGCCGTAGGTCCAGTCCTTGGGGTGGCCGCCGATGGCCATGGCGGCGTTCTCGGCGGGCATCCCGAAAGCATCCCAGCCCATCGGATGCAGCACGTTATGCCCCGTTGCGATCTTGTACCGCGCGATCACGTCGCCCATCGTGTAGTTGCGCACATGGCCCATGTGGATGCGGCCCGATGGATAGGGAAACATCTCCAGCACATAGTATTTAGGTTTGTCGGCATCACGGACCGCCTGGAAAATGGCATCCTTTTCCCAGGCGGCTTGCCAACGGGCTTCGATTTCGGCGGGATTGTAGCGGGTCATGGCATTTGCCTTCGTTCAAACGGATTGCGCCGGGCTGTTGAGTACACAGGGCCCGGCGCAGAAGGAATCTTGGAGGATGGTCGGGATCAGAATTTGTTGTCGGAGATGCGCATCTCGCGGGCGCGGGACAGGATCGCATCCTCGACCGCGCGGGTTGTTGCGGTGTTCACGGTGCGCCCGCCCCTGGTCTGCAGGGCCAGGTTGAGAGAGCGCGCATCAAGCGCGGGATCGTCGATCAGTACAGTCGCCCGATAGGCCGAACCGCCGCCGGGGGGGGTGCCGTACCCGGTCACGATGACACCGGTGAATGGGTCGATGGACTGAACCGGCAGAAAATTGAGGACCTCAAGCGATGCAGACCAGAGATACTTGTTGACCGAAACTCTCGTGTCACCGCTCTTGCGGTTGAAAATCGACCAGATCGTATTGTCCGGGTCGGTCTCGACCACGTTGGGGTTGTTGGTATTGCTGTATGTCGCTGCGCGCTGTGTTGCTTCCCGCCCCAGGCCACAAGCGCTGAGACTCGCAACAATAAGAAGTGCCACTGCGCCTTTGCAAACGGTCCTGTATGCCATTTCAGCTTTCCTTTGCCTGTTTGCACAATGGTCTATCCAAGTGCTGCACCATCGGCAAGGCATATGTAGCGCAGTGATTCCCCTGTCGAATATGGGCTTTGCGGTCGTGGATACGCTTGAGAAGGGCCGGGCTGAGATAAAACTGTGGCAAAGCTGCACCATTGGCAGCGACATTGCCCCTGAGCGTTTCAGGCTTCTTGCAAGGAGGGGGGGGTTGGGTGCAAACACCCTTCATACCCTTTCCGGATTCCCCGGTCTGGGCATATGAATTCAAACCGAGGGAAAACTCATGAAAAAAGTTCTCTTCGCTACAACGGCTCTGGTTGCGACCGCCGGCGTTGCAGCAGCAGACGTTACTTTCGGCGGCTACGGTCGCTTTGGTATCATCTATTCAAGTGCAGCCGGCCCTGACGGTATCGCGTCCACTTTTGGCGATGACGGTACCGGCGACAGCTCTGTCGACGTGACAAGCCGTTTCCGCCTGCAGATCGACGCGACCGCAGAATCCGATGGCGGTATCGTCTTCGGTGCCCGTGTTCGTATCGAGCAGGACAACGACGAGATTTTTGCCGCACCGGGTGCTGGCCCGATCAACCCTGCTGATGGTTCGTACAACAGCACCGGCATCAACGCCCCCCGATTCTTCGTCCGTTCCGGCGGTCTGGAAGTCGGTGTCGGCAATATCTACGGCGCGCTCGAGTTCATGCCCGGCATGTACCCGGTCGACATGGGTCTTACCGGTCTGCAGTACGAGTACACCCCCTATCAGTTCAAGGGTGACTTTTATGACAGCGACGGTGCCGGTGCGGCAGCGACAAACAACGCGGTCGAAGTCCTGTACTCCACCGGCGACCTGTCTTTGCACGTCTCCGCATCTGACGGTGCCCGTGAGCGTCTGGCAGCGCACATCGCCTATACCTGGAACGGCTGGACCTTCGCGCTCGGCGGTCAGGACTCCAACAGCCCGACCGATACAGAATTGGCGGCCTCTGTCGGCGGTTCCTTCGGTCCTGTCGATGTGTCCCTCGCCTGGGCCGACAATGGTGTGGACGGCGACCAGATTACGCTGGCCGGCCGTGTCGATGTCGGTGCCGCGACGGACGTCGAGTTCTACGTTTCGGATGCCGACACCATCTTCGGTACGCCGACGAACAACAACTCCTACGGTGTCGACTTCAACCACGACCTGGGTGGCGGTACGTCCATCCGTGGTGGTGTCGCCAAGCTGTTTGCCGGTCACACCGTTGCAGACCTGGGTGTTCGCTTCAACTTCTAAGTTGAACAACACTTGATCGATTTGGGGCGGGCCTTGGGCCTGCCCCTTTTCATTTCTGCCCCCGTGTTGTTCTGTGCGCCTCAAGGCAGCAAGGGGAACATCATGGGTCTGACAGACATCACCACCAGATTGGCCAAGGCCGAAGCCGATGCGGGTCGCGCGCCCGGGTCCGTCACCCTGATTGCCGTCAGCAAGGTGCAGCCCAATGAGCGGGTGCGGCATGTGCTGGAGCAGGGCCACCGCAGCTATGGTGAAAACAAGGTGCAGGAGGCCGCGGGCAAATGGCCCGATTTCCGCGCCGATTTCGACGGCATCGACCTGCATCTCATCGGCCCGTTGCAAACCAACAAGGCGCGGCAGGCAGTTTCCCTTTTCGATGCAATTCATTCCGTGGACCGGCCCAAGCTGGCCCGTACCCTGGCCCGGCTGGCCCAGGAAGAGGGCAGGTGCCCCGACCTGTTCATCCAGGTGAACACCGGCGAGGAAGATCAGAAGGCAGGTGTGATGCCCGCCGATGCGGACGCCTTCGTGAAGGAGTGTCGCGATCTGGAACTGCCGGTGCGGGGCCTGATGTGCATCCCCCCGGTGGATGAAGAACCCGCGCTGCATTTCGCGCTGCTGGCAAAGATCGCGGCGCGCAACGGCTTACAGGGGCTTTCCATGGGCATGAGCAGCGATTTCGAACGCGCCGTGGCCCTGGGCGCCACCCATGTCCGGGTCGGCTCGGCCATCTTCGGAGAAAGAGTGCCGGAATAAGGCCCGAAACCCGGCTCTAGGTCACGATCAGGCGAGTGTGCTGACGGATCATCGGGGCAATGGCATGCAGATCGGCCCGCCGCAGGCCGATACAGCCCTCCGTCGGATAACCGGGCCTGCGCCACTGGTGGATAAAGATGGCAGAACCGCGCCCGGCAACCGCATCGGGCCAGTTCCAGCTGGTCAGGATCACCAGATCATAGAGCGGATCCGCGCGGCGCAGCACCTCGTGGCTGTGCGGATAGGGCGCACGCACCATCCTGTTGTAATCCTTGGCCGCCGGATCGTCTGACCACAGGTCCCGCGGCCCGATCGGCACCGCCCAGTCCACCGGGCAGGCCAGTCTGTCGGGCCGATACAGCATCCCGACAATCCGGTGGGCCCCTTTCGGGGTGGCCCCATCGCCCTCGCGCTTGTGTCCGGTCACACCACCCTTGCCGATGCTGCAGGGGTAAAGCCGCCCCCGAAACCGCAGGCCAACAGGGGTCAGGACCATGTCATCGCGGGTCATCAGCGCGGAGGCAGATCGTCGAAACAGGGCTTGCCGTCGGCCACCACATGGAAGGGCTGCGCGTCTTTCATGAAGATCGCAAATTCCGCATCACCAAAGTCTGCCGCCGGATTGTCCAATGTCCCCGCCTTGAGCACCAGATAATCCCGGCCCGGAATCCGCGTCACGATATGTGTCCCGCAGGTGCCGCAGAACTGCCGTGTGCGCGCGCCTTCAAGGTCGTCGCGGGTGAATTCGGCGGGTGCCCCGCTGGTAAAGGCAAAGCCCTCCAGCGGCACTGCCATCGCAAAATTCGGCCCCCCGCCCGAGATATACTGACATTCCCTGCAATGGCATTGCAGCTTCCACACCGGAACGGCTGTCACCTCGTAGTGCAGCGCCCCGCAATAACATCGACCTTTCATGGCTGTCCTTTCCCTAGGGCCTAAAGAAGATGCCCTGACTTTGCAGCCTTGGTCGCCAGATAACCAGCGTTGTGGCGGTTTTCGCCAACCTTCAGCGGCACCCGTTCGGCCACGTCGATGCCCGAAGCTTCCATCATTTCGACCTTGCGGGGATTGTTGGTCAGCAAGCGCACCGCGGAAAAGCCCATGGACCTCAGAATATCCGCCCCCAGCCGAAAGTCGCGCTCGTCGTCCTCGAATCCCAGCCGGTGATTCGCCTCGACAGTGTCAAACCCCTGATCCTGCAGGGAATAGGCCCGCATCTTGTTGGCCAGCCCGATGCCGCGCCCTTCCTGATTGAGGTAGAGCAATATCCCCGTCCCCTCGGCCCCCATCTGCGCCAGCGCAGCACGCAGCTGCGGGCCGCAGTCGCATTTCAGACTGCCCATCAGGTCACCGGTGAAACAGGCGGAATGCAACCGCGCGAGAACCGGTTTGGTCCGGTCGGGGCGTCCGATCTCGATGGCATAATGCTCCTCGCCGCCATCCTCGGGGCGAAAGATATGCAACCGGCCTGCTTCTGATACTTCCATCGGCAGGCGCGCATTGACGACCGGATGCAAGGGGCTGCGTTCGGCCAGCGCGGGCGTCACGGCAGCAAGATCAAGCGCCGTCAGGGAATGTCGCGCGGCAAACGCCCTGGCATCCGGCAGTGGCAGCACCAGGGCAGCGGGCAAAAGGCGCGCCGTCTTGCACAATTGAAGCGCGGCGCGATGGGCGGCCACATTACCGCCCCGCGCGCATTGCAGCGGGCCTTTCATCGGCGCGCGCAGATCGTCAGCGGGATCGGCCAGATTTTGCACCCAGACCGGTGTGGCGTCTTCCGGCAGAAGGACCCGCGCCAGGTCCCCGTCATAGGCCCGTGCCTTGAGGGTCTGGGCCCGGCGCGCGGTAATCGCAAGAACCGGCTCTCCCCCCAGCGCCAGCACATCGGCCAGCCGCTGCGCGGTCAGGGTTTCGGCCGCCAGCACCAGAACAGGCTCTGCACCTTGCAGAACAATCGGGATACCCATGCGTAAATCCGCCCGCGCGCGGGCCAGTTGCTCGATAATGTCCGGGGCCAGGGCCATATTGTGTTACAACTCCGTAAGGCGATTGAAACTTAACTATGCCACATGGCCCGGAATTGAAACATTGCGGCGCTCTGCCACACGAGGCCGTGAAGCCAGCATCCCAAACCTTGTCGAACAGGCGTGCAAGGCACACCTGTAACAAAATAGTGTGGAGGTTAGAAATGGCCCAGCTCAAGAAAATCCTTCTCGTCGACGATGACGAGGACCTGCGCGAGGCGCTGAGCGAACAGTTGATCATGACCGAAGACTTTGACGTCTTCGAAGCAGGCAACGGCGCCGATGCCATGGCCCGCGCGAGGGAGGCGATCTACGATCTGGTCATCCTTGACGTCGGCCTGCCCGATACGGATGGCCGCGAACTCTGCCGGTTGATGCGCAAACAGGGTGTGAAAAGCCCGATCATGATGCTGACCGGGCACGATGGCGACGCAGATACCATCCTGGGTCTGGATGCCGGTGCCAACGATTATGTCGCGAAACCCTTCAAGTTTCCGGTCCTGCTGGCCCGCATCCGCGCGCAGCTGCGCCAGCACGAGCAATCCGAAGATGCGGTGTTCCAGCTTGGCCCCTATACCTTCCGACCGGCGATGAAGATGCTGGTGACGGAAGACGACAAAAAGGTCCGCCTGACGGAAAAGGAAACCAACATCCTGAAGTTTCTCTACCGCTCAAACGATGGCGTTGTCCCGCGGGACGTCCTGCTGCACGAGGTCTGGGGCTACAACGCAGGTGTGACAACCCACACGCTGGAAACCCATATTTACCGCCTGCGCCAGAAAATTGAACCAGATCCGTCAAATGCGCGCCTTCTTGTCACCGAATCCGGCGGATACAGATTAATGAGCTGACCGCCGGAACCAAATCGGGATTTTGCGGTTACCCCTTGCGAGAGGCGGGGTTTTCATGACCCGCCCCTCGGTTTGAACCCCGAAGTTTGTGCCCGGGTATTGGCACATACCTCCCTGTTGGACTTGGCCGGGCTTCGTGCCCGGCCACTTTTTTTGCGATCAGACACCGCAGGCGAATATGTCCGTCAGGGGGCTTGATCCGGTGGCGCTCCCCCGGCCAAGCGGTTAACCTGCCCCTGGTCACTGACGGAGAACCCCATGCCATTCACCCTTGCCACCTGGAACATCAATTCGGTTCGTTTGAGAGAAGGCCTTGTCCTGAAGATGCTGGCCGAGCACGGGCCGGACGTCCTGTGTCTGCAGGAATGCAAGAGCCCGGTCGACAAGATCCCGACAGAGGCCTTTATAGAGGCGGGCTACACCCACATGGTCGCGCGCGGGCAAAAGGGCTACAACGGCGTTGCCATCCTGTCCAAATTGCCGCTGCAAGATGCCGGAGACCGGGATTTCGCAACCCTCGGCCATGCCCGCCACGTTGCCGCGCGGCTGGAGAACGGCACGACCATTCACAACTTCTACGTGCCCGCCGGCGGTGACAAACCCGACCGGACCATCAACGAGAAATTCGGCCAGAAACTGGATTACCTGGCGGAAATGCGGGACTGGTTTCATGGTGAAAAGCCGCAAAAGGCCATTCTTGTGGGCGACCTGAACATCGCCCCCCGCGAGGATGACGTATGGGATCACAAGAAACTCCTGAAAGTGGTCAGCCACACCCCGGTCGAGGTCGAGGCCCTGGGCGCCACCCAGGATGCGGGCGGCTGGGTGGACATCACCCGCCAGGACATTCCGCAGGGCAATCTCTACAGCTGGTGGTCCTACCGCTCCCCCGATTGGGATGCAGCAGACAAGGGCCGCCGCCTCGATCACGTCTGGGCCACACCGGATATTTCCAGCGCCGCGCATTCCAGCCACATCCAGCGCGCCGTGCGCGGATGGGAGCAGCCCAGCGACCACGCCCCGGTTTTTGCCACCTTTGACCTTTGATTCGCGCGCCCAAGCGCTCATATAAGGTCAAATACTGCCACGCGAGGACAAGACCATGGAACTGAATCTGACCGCCAATGCCCCCGGTGCCGACCTGATCAAGGATGTCAGCGAAGCGACCTTCATGACCGACGTGGTCGAGGCTTCGCAGACAACCCCGGTGATCGTGGATTTCTGGGCCCCCTGGTGCGGCCCCTGCAAGACATTGGGCCCCCAGCTTGAAGCTGCGGTGACCGCCGCAAAAGGCGCGGTGAAGATGGCCAAGGTCAACGTGGACGAGGCGCAGATGATCGCGGGGCAGCTGCAGATCCAGTCGATCCCGACCGTCTATGCCTTTTTCAAGGGCCAGCCGATCGACGGTTTCCAGGGCGCCCTGCCGGAATCAGAGATAAAGGCCTTTGTCGACAAGGTGATCAAGGCCGCCGGTGGCTCAGCGCCGGGTGATGCCCTGGCCGAAGCCGTGGAAGCGGCAGAAGATATGCTGGCCGAAGGCGCGGCAACTGATGCGGCACAGACCTTTGCCGCCATCCTGGGCGAAGACCCGCAACATGCCGGTGCCTATGGCGGCATGGTCCGTGCCCATATCGCCATGGGGGAGCTGGACCAGGCCGAAGCGCTGCTGAACGGCGCGCCAATCGAGATTTCCAAGGCCCCGGAACTGGAGGCCGCTTTTGCCCAGCTCGAACTGGCGCGGCAGGCGCAAAACGCAGGGCCGGTTGCCGAACTGACCGCAACAGTGGAAGCGGAACCCGACAACCATCAGGCAAGGTTCGACCTGGCCCAGGCGCTCTATGCCAAGGGCGATGCCGAACAGGCAGTCAGCCAGCTTCTCGATCTGTTCCGCCGTGACCGCGAATGGAACGACGGTGCCGCGAAAACCCAGCTTTTCACAATCTTCGACGCGCTGAAACCCAATGATCCGGTGGTCCTGAACGGCCGCCGCAAACTGAGCTCGATGATATTTGCCTGATCTTGCCCGCGCGCTAAGTGCTAGGCCATGAAAAAGCAAACAGAGCTGCCAGATACCATTGCGGTCTTTCCACTGGCCGGGGCCTTGCTTCTCCCCCGTTCGCGGCTGCCCCTGCACATTTTTGAGCCGCGCTATCTGCAGATGGTTGCGGACGCGTTGAAAACTGATGGTCGGCTGATCGGGATGATCCAGCCCAATCTGGTACCGGGTCGCGAGGGCCCCGGTCTGCACAGCATCGGTTGCGCCGGGCGGATCACCCAGTTCTCCGAAACCGAGGATGGCCGCTATATGATCACGCTCAGCGGCGTCTCCCGCTTCCGCATCCTGCGCGAGGTCGAGGGTTTCTGCCCCTACCGCAGATGCGACGTGAAATGGGATGGCTTTGAACGCGACCTGGGCGGGGAAGAACAGGATACAAACTTCAGCCGCAAACCCCTCATGGAACTGCTGGGCCGCTACTTCGAAACCCGCGGCCTTTCCGCCGACTGGAGCACGCTGAAAGAGGCGGAGGATGAATTGCTGATCAATTCACTTTCGATGATGCTCGACTTCGACGCAGAGGATAAACAGGCCCTGCTTGAGGCGCCGTCGCTCCAGACGCGGCGCGAGACCCTGGTGACCCTGATCGAATACGCCATGCGCGGCGGCCATGACGAAGGATTGATGCAATGACCGACACCCCGACCTTTGACCGCCGCATGCTGGATGCCCTGATCTGTCCGCGCAACCAGACAACGCTGGAATACGATGCGGAAAATCAGGAACTGATCTCAAGAGCCGCCGGTCTGGCTTATCCGATCCGCAACGGCATCCCGATCATGCTGATCGACGAAGCCCGCAAGCTGAGCTGACCCGCCTTCAGATCAAAGCACCCGATTTACAGCGCCCAGACTACAGCGCCTTGCCCTGCATCAACCGTGGCAATTCTCCGGTCAGGCCGGCAGCTTCGCGGATGAAACCGCGCCGCAGGCCGGGCAGTGCATTCACGGCAGCCATCCCGATGTCGCGCGCCATGCGGATCACCGGGTTGTCGTTTGAAAACAGCCGGTTGAAGCTGTCGGTCGCCAGGGCAAGCGTCGTATTGTCGAAACGGCGCCATTCCTGATAGCGCGCCAGCGCCGCGTCCGAACCCGGGTCCTCGCCGCGCCGCCGGGCGTCGGCGATCACCTCCGCCAATGCCGCGACATCCCGCAGCCCTGCGTTCAACCCCTGTCCGGCAATCGGATGCACCCCATGGGCCGCATCGCCCACCAACGCAACGCGCGGCGCCACCATGTTCTGCGCCAGCGACAGGCTCAGCGGATAGGTATAGCGCGCCCCGGCCAGGCCGATCTCTCCCAGGAAATCGCCGATCCGGGGCCGCAGCACCTCCAGATACCCCGCATCGGAAAGCGCGTTGATCGCCTTGGCGGTCTCGGCGGTCTCGCTCCAGACGATGGAGGATCTGTTGCCGCTCAACGGCAGGATGGCCAGCGGCCCGGAGGGCATGAACAGTTGATGCGCGACGCCGTTATGCGGTGCGGTATGGTCAAGCGCGCAGACCAGCGCGGTCTGGCCATAGGCCCATTCGACCCGCCCGATACCCGCACGCCGCCCGGTGCCCGTGCCCCGGCCATCGGCCCCCACCGCCAGGCGCGCGCGCAGCGACCCGCCGCTGGCCAGCGTCAGCGTGATCCCGGTGGCCTCCGCGCTCTGTCCCACCACGGTTTCGCCATTCATCTGGCGGATGCGCTTGTCACCCTTGACGGCATCCAGCAGATGCCGCCGCAGATGCCGGTCCTCCACCATATAGCCCATCGGGCCTTCCTCGATCTCGGCATGGTCGAAATGCATGAACATCGGTGACGGCGCTTCACCCGCGCGCCCGTCCGTCACCTTGATCTCCAGCATGGGCTGGGCCTGATCCGCGATCCCCTGCCAGAGGCCAAGCGCCTCCAGCATCCGGGCAGAGGACAGCGCCAGCGCATATGACCGCCCGTCAAACCCCGCATTCCTGCGGATCTTGACCTCAAGCGCGTCGATCAATGTCACCTGCAGCCCCGAACTGGCAAGCGCCAGCGCCAGGACCGGGCCGTTCAGGCCGCCACCGATGATGGCAATGTCGGTATCGAATTCCATGCCCCTTGATATGGCGGCTGCTCGGGGATTGTCCATGTGCGCTATGGTCGCTACCGTCGGCGAAAAACAGGGGAACAAACATGCAAGACTGGCTGACCATGACCGCCGCGGATCTGGGGCGCGGCATCGGGGCAAATGAGATTGATCCGGTGGCCCTGTGCCAGACCTATCTGGACGCCATCGCAGCGCATCCTCTGCGGGACCGCATCTATGCCCGCGTCACCGCCGACCGTGCGCTGGCTGAGGCCCGCGCCGCCGCCGCCCGCGCCAAAGCGGGACAGCGGTTGTCCCCCCTCGACGGGGTGCCGATCTCCTGGAAAGACCTCTTCGATACCGCAGGCACCGAGACCGAGGCGGGCTCGAAGTTGCTGCAGGGGCGGGTGCCCGACCGCGATGCGGTCGTTCTCGCCAATGCAACTGCAGCGGGGCTGGTTTGCCTGGGCAAGACCCATATGAGCGAACTGGCCTTTTCCGGCCTGGGCCATAACCCCAGCACCGCCACGCCGCCCTGCGTCAATGACGAAGATGCCGTCTCCGGCGGCTCCTCCTCGGGTGCCGCGGCTTCGGTGGCCTTCGGGCTGGCTGCCGCCGCCATCGGCTCCGACACCGGCGGTTCGGTCCGGGTTCCCGCCGCCTGGAACGATCTGGTGGGCCTCAAGACAACCTCGGGCCGGCTCAGCCTGGAAGGTGCGGTTCCGCTGGCCCTGAAATTCGACACGGTTGGCCCGCTGTGCCGCTCGGTCGAGGATGCCTGCCTGCTGCTTGCCGCGCTGGAAGGGGAAAAACCCGCCGATTTGCGCCACAGCGAGCTGGAAGGGCGTCGTTTCGCGGTCCTGCGCACCGCCGCGATGGAGGATCTCCGCGAAGCACCGAAAGCAGCCTTTGAAGCGGCGATTGAACGGCTGAAAAATGCGGGCGCAGAGATCACCGAAATCGACATTCCCGAGGTGGCAGAAGCCATGCCGCTCAGCGGTTGTCTATATACGACAGAGGCTTACGGGCTCTGGCGCGATGTGATCGAAGCGAACCCAGACGCGATGTTCAGCGAAATCCTGGAACGGTTCCGCCTTGGAAAGGGCTTTTCCGGCCCGGATTATGTGGCCGCCTGGGCAAAGCTGGACGCGTTGCGCGCAGGCTATGACGCCGCCGTTGCGGGTTTCGACGCGGTACTGCTGCCCACAGCCGCCCTGCTGCCACCCTCGCTTGCGAAGCTGCAGGCAGATCACGCCTATTATGTTTCCGAAAATCTCTTGACCCTGCGCAACACCCGCATTGGCAACCTGATGGGGTTATGTGCTCTTACACTGCCGACGCATACTCCCTCTTGTGGTCTGATGCTGATGTGCCCCCCATATATGGAAGAACAGCTTCTGAGGCTTGGCGCGGCGGTCAGCGAAGCGCTGGTCTGAGATTGGCCTAAATACCACAACATGCTGTGCTTGCGCCGGTTTTTCTGGACGGCAGGCAGCACCTTGGGTACTTTGAAACAAACGGGGCGATAACGATCCCGATCCGAGGCAGTTGTAATGTTTTATCCTGAGCGGTTTTCGAACCTTCCGGCCCATGCGTGGCCGCGCCTGCGCGCCCTTTTGGACGTGCACGAAGGGGGCGGGCCCTTGATCCAGATGACAATCGGTGAGCCGAAACATGCCTTCCCGGCATGGGTCACGGACAAGATTGTCGAAGCGGCGGAAGGGTTTAACAGCTATCCCCCGAACGATGGCTCGCCGCAGTTGCGTGCCTCCATCGCGGGCTGGATCAAGCGCCGCTATGGCGTGGATATGGACCCCGACACCGAAGTGATGGCGCTGAACGGCACCCGCGAGGGTCTGTACAACGCGGTAATCGCACTCTGCCCCGAAACCAAAGGGAGTCAGAAACCTGCGATCCTGATGCCGAACCCCTTCTACCAAGTCTATATGATCGGGGCGATTTCCGGCAATTCCGACCCGATCATGGTCAATGCCACCGAAAAGACCGGGCAACTGCCCGATTTCCACGGCGTCGATCCCGCGATCCTGAAGCGGACCACGGCTTGTTACATCTGTTCACCCGCCAACCCGCAGGGCGCAGTTGCATCGCGAGATTACTGGGCCAATCTGATCGAGCTGGCCGAGAAGTACGATTTCAAGATTTTCGCCGATGAATGCTACTCCGAAATCTACCGCGACACGCCGCCCGTCGGCGCAATGCAGGTGGTCGAGGAACTGGGCGCCGACCGCAACCGCGTGGTGATCTTCCACTCGCTGTCGAAACGGTCGAACCTGCCCGGCCTGCGCTCCGGCTTTGTCGCATCCGGCCCCGAGACAATTCGCGAGGTCAAGCAGCTGCGCAACTACGCGGGCGCGCCGCTGCCGCTGCCCCTGCAGGCCGCCGCTGCCGCGGTCTGGGACGACGAGACACATGTGGTCGAGAACCGGGCGCTCTACCTTGAGAAATACCATATCGCGGACCGCATCCTGGGCAATGTGCCCGGTTATGCTAGCCCAGAGGCGGGCTTCTTCCTCTGGCTTCCGGTCGAGGATGACGAGGCGGCAGCCCTGAAACTGTGGAAAGAGACAGGCGTGAAGGTCCTGCCAGGCGGTTACCTGGCGCAGGACGTGGAAGGGGTGGAAAACCCCGGTAAAAAGTACATCCGGGTCGCCCTGGTGGCCCCCAAAGATGAAATGGCGCGTGGATTGGAACTGATCCGCGACTGCCTTTATCCGACTTGAGAACGAGGAACCGAGCAATGGCATATCAGACCCGTGGGCGTGACCCCCTGCTGGACAGCAACATGACCGAGGCGCTTGAAAAGCGTGGCAAGGAACTGTTGGGTCTGGCACTGATCATGCTGGGCGTGATGGCCGCAATGATGATCGGCAGCTACACGCCGGACGATCCCAACTGGATGGTCTCCACCGACGCACCGGTGCAGAACTGGATGGGCCGCATGGGGGCCTCCATCGCGGCACCGCTGTTCATGATCGTTGGCTGGGGCGCTTGGGGTCTGGCCGCAATCCTGCTGTTCTGGGGGGGCCGCTTTGCATTGCATTGGGGGCAGGACCGGGCATTGGGCCGGTTGATCTTTGCACCGATTGCCGTGGCCCTTGGCTCGATCTACGCGGCGACCCTGGCACCGGGGCCGGAATGGCTCCAGACGCACAGCTTTGGCCTGGGTGGTCTGTTCGGCGATACCGTGATGGGCGCGATCCTGACGGTCCTGCCGATCGGGTCGGCTTTCACCGTGAAATTCATGTCGTTCGTCATGGGGCTGGGTATCCTGGCGCTGGGCGCTTTCGTGCTCGGGTTCACCAGATCCGAACTGAACCGCATTGGCCGCTTCCTGCTGGTGGGGACAATCATGGCCTATGCCACGATGATGAACATCATGGGGCGTGGCGCATCCGGTGCCGTTCAGGCGGCCCAGACGCTGCAGGCGCGCCAATCCGAGCGGCGCGAACGTCTGCGCATCGAGGCAGAAGAGAACGCGGCCTTCGCTGCACAGCAGGAAGCCTCGGCAATTGCCGTCCAGCGCAACATCCCCCGCGCTGAACCCGTGCTGGAGGAATATGCGCAGGCCGAACCGGCCAAGACCAGCCTACTGGGCCGCATGCCCGGCCTGATCAAACGCCCCGACCCGATGCCGGAACCTGAGCTGGTGGAAACCTATTCCGACGCCGTGGTGGAAGAAGAAGAACCGGGCAGCGACCGGATCCGCTCCAAGATCGCCGATGTGATCAAGAACCGCGTGCGCAGCACCACCGCGGTGCACACGCCGACAACCGCACCGCTGACCCGCGGGCGGGGCAGGGGGCCTGATCCGCTGGTGTTGAAAGCCGCACCCGCCACACAATTGCCGCCCGAACCGCCCCTGACATCCCAAGCGGCACAGCTCGGCCGGGCAGAACCGCCGCTGACCGCGCCGCGCCTGTCGGTCCCTGGTGTCAGCGCCGCCCCCATGGCAACCCCGGCACCGGTGGCTGAGGACGCGCATTCATATGCGCCGATGGACGACAGCTACGATACCTATGGCGATACATATGACGAAGCTGACATCGGGACTGCCGAGGCCCTGCCGCTGCAACAGGCCGCACCGGGCGCGCCCGCCATTCCCGTGGCCGAGCCGCGCCGTGCAGTGGTGCAGCAACCGGTCCGCAAACCGGTGCAGCCCTCGAAACAGGCCCAGGCCGAAGCGCAGCCGACCCTGACTTTCGAAGACACCCATCCCGGTTTCGAACTGCCGCCGCTGAGCCTGCTGGAAAGCCCCGACACCGTTCAACGCCTGCACCTCAGCGATGAGGCACTGGAAGAAAACGCCCGGATGCTGGAAACCGTGCTGGACGACTATGGAGTCAAGGGCGAGATCGTCGCCGTCCGCCCCGGTCCGGTGGTGACCATGTACGAGCTGGAACCCGCGCCGGGCCTCAAGGCCAGCCGCGTGATCGGTCTGGCTGACGACATTGCACGGTCAATGGCCGCGCTCTCCGCCCGGGTCTCCACCGTGCCGGGGCGCAGCGTGATCGGCATCGAACTGCCCAACGAGAGCCGCGAAAAAGTGGTCCTGCGCGAGATCCTCTCCAGCCGCGATTTCGGGGATGGCAACCAACGCCTGCCGCTGGCGCTGGGCAAGGACATCGGCGGTGATCCCATTGTCGCCAACCTCGCCAAGATGCCTCACTTGCTGATCGCGGGGACCACTGGTTCGGGTAAATCCGTGGCCATCAACACGATGATCCTGTCGCTGCTCTACAAGCTGACACCGCAGGAATGCCGCCTGATCATGATCGACCCCAAGATGCTGGAACTTTCCGTCTATGACGGCATCCCGCATCTGCTGTCCCCCGTCGTCACCGACCCCAAGAAGGCCGTCGTCGCGCTGAAATGGACCGTGGGCGAGATGGAAGAGCGCTATCGCAAGATGTCCAAGATGGGCGTGCGCAACATCGAGGGCTACAATGGCCGCGTGCGCGACGCGCTGGCCAAGGGCGAGTTGTTCAGCCGTACTGTTCAGACCGGATTTGACGAGGACACCGGAGAGCCGATCTTCGAGACCGAGGAAACCACACCGGTGGCGCTGCCCTATATTGTGGTCATCGTGGACGAGATGGCCGACCTGATGATGGTCGCCGGCAAGGAGATCGAGGCCTGCATCCAGCGTCTTGCACAGATGGCACGTGCCTCCGGCATTCACCTGATCATGGCGACACAGCGGCCTTCGGTCGATGTCATCACCGGCACCATCAAGGCGAACTTCCCCACAAGGATCTCCTTCCAGGTGACCTCCAAGATCGACAGCCGGACGATCCTAGGCGAAATGGGGGCCGAACAGCTTCTGGGCATGGGCGACATGCTCTATATGGCCGGCGGGGCCAAGATCACCCGCTGCCACGGCCCCTTTGTCTCGGACGAGGAGGTCGAGGAAATCGTCAACCACCTCAAGCAGTTCGGTGAACCCGACTATGTCTCCGGCGTGGTGCAAGGCCCGCCCGATGACAAGGAAAGCGACATCGACGCGGTGCTGGGGCTGAACACCGGCGGCAATACCGATGGCGAGGACGCGCTTTACGACACCGCCGTGCAGGTGGTGATCAAGGACCGCAAATGTTCGACATCCTACATCCAGCGCAAGCTGGCCATCGGATACAACAAGGCCGCCCGCCTGGTGGAGCAGATGGAGGAGGAAGGTCTTGTTTCTCCTGCAAACCACGTGGGCAAACGCGAAATACTGGTGCCGGAACAGGGATAAGGCTTACCTCCTCTATGCCCTGTTTGCTGCATGCGCCAACAGCCGCCGGAAACGCTCCGGCGGCTTTTTTATGCCAGATGCCACGGCCCTGAGTGCCGGGGCACGACACCACCCCGGGCCGCAAACATTCAAGGCTGTAAGCAGAAAACCGCGACCTGATATCGCATATCACCGGGTTCCGCCCTATCTCTGTTCCAACTGAACACACAGGAAGATCACAATGCGACTGATGAAACCCATCGTACTTGCACTTGCCCTGCTGAGCCCCGTTGCGGCCATGGCGCAAAAACTGCCGCTGAACGACATATCGGCCTATCTGAACCAGCTGCAGACGGCCAAGGGCGATTTCACCCAGATCAACGACGACGGCTCGATCAGCACCGGCACCATCTATATCAAGCGGCCCGGCAAGGTGCGGTTCGAATACAACCCGCCCGATTCCGCAATGGTGGTGGCCGGGGCAAACACCGTGGTGATCTACGACAAGAAGTCGAACCAGCCCGCAGAAAGCTATCCGTTGTCGCGCACACCGCTGTCGATCATCCTGGCCAAACAGGTGGATCTGGCCCGCGCCAATATGGTCACCGGCCATAGCTATGACGGTACCGCCACCGTGGTGACGGCACAGGACCCCGAAAACCCGCAATACGGCAACATCCAGCTGAAGTTCACCGGCAACCCGGTGGAACTGCGCCAATGGATCATCAATGATGGCAGCGGGTCTCTCACCACCGTGGTGCTGGGGGATATGCAAACGGGCGTATCGCTGCCCAACAGCCTGTTCGACACCGGCCGTCCCGGCGGCGCACCCAAAAGGTAGATGGCAGCGGCCCCGGCATCAACCGGGGCCAATCACCTCAACGCAAGCGGCAACCCGCGATCTGCTGCTCATACATCAGCGAACGCGCCTCGACCTTGCCCGCCACGGCGACCAGCCAGGATTTGTTGTTGTAGGTGGCCCGCGCAAATCCCGTGTGGCCTTCGTGATAGGCCAGGTACTGATTGCGCGCGTCATGCAGGGCAATGCCGTTGCGGTCGCGGGTCTGGTTCATGTACCAGCCCATGAAATCGCTGGCGTCATTGATCCTGTCCCGCTTGGCCGAACGCCGGTTCTGCGCCTTGCGATATTCCTCCCAGGTGGCATCAAGCGCCTGGGAATACCCGAAGGCGCTGGATTGCCGCCCCATCGGGATCACGCCCAGCACGTATTTGAACGGCGTGCGCGCATCCGATACGAACTTGCTTTCCTGGTGGATGGTGGCCATCTGCACATGCACCGGCACACCCCATTTGCGTTCCACCTTGCGGAACGCATTATAATATTCGGGGCGCTCTCTGAGAATTGTACAGGCGTTGTCCAGATCATTTGGCGCAGACGATTGCCCGCCCCCGCAGGAGGCGACCATCAGTACAATTATCATAGCGCGAAGAGTTTTGCTCATTTGCCTCTCGCTTGGTCGTTTTTTATTTTGTCACAGCATACGCTATTTCGATGCCGGATCACATCATAAATTTTACAGCAGAACCGCCAGCAAAAGCGGTAATGCGCCCACCGACATCAGTGTCGAAACCACGACCAGCCCTGCCACCGCCTGCGAATCAGCCCCGTATTTCTCTGCCAGCAGATAGGAGGTGACGGCCACCGGCGTCGCGACCTGCAGAACCAGCACGCCAAAGGCGATGCGGTCCAGGTCAAAGGCAAGCGCAGCACCCCAGGCGATGGCGACACAGATCACCAGCTTCACCAGCGACAGGATCATCGCCCGCATCACGCCACCCGGGCTCAGCCGGGCCACGGCAACCCCCAGCGTAATCAGCATCATCGGAATCGCCATCTGCCCGATCAGTTTCAGCGTATTGGTCAGGAACAGCGGTGTCTGCCAGTCCTGCCACAGGAACAGCGCGCCCAGCAGTGTGCCCCAGACCAGCGGCTCGCGCAGCACCTTGCCAAAGGAACCGGCCCCGGCAACCAGCCAGATGCCAAAGGTGAATGACCAGATCGCCATGATGGCAAAGACCACCACCGCATAGCTCAGCCCGGTCTCGCCAAAGGCGAACAGCGCCAGCGGCAGGCCCAGATTGCCCGTGTTGCCAAAGATCAGCGGGGCCAGATAAGTCCGCCGGTCCAGCCGCCCCAGGCGGGTCAGCACGGCGGCGACAAGGCTGACGGCGAGATAGGCCGCGACAGCGGCAAAGGACAGCGCGGTCAGGGCGGCCGGGTCGATCTCCGTCTGCATGAGGGAAACAAAGATCAGGCAGGGCACCGACAGCGTCATGGCAAGCTGGGTGACGAACTGGATCCGGTACTCGAACCCAAGCTTGACCCAGGCGAAGCCGATCCCGGCCAGCAGGAACACGGGCGCCACGATTTCCATGACCATAAGTGCGAGGTGCAACAGTTTGTTTCCTTTGCCGTTTCATGCGTGATTGGACAAATGCCCCTTGAACCGATTACTAACGAAGGGTAGGGGCTGCAATGTTATGCTACGCACGCGCGCGAAATATCATCTCGGGCAGATTGTCCGGCACAAGAAACACCCGTTTCGCGGGGTGATTTTTGATGTCGATCCGGAATTTGCAAATACCGATGAATGGTATGAATCGATTCCCAAGGAAAACCGCCCGGTCAAGGATCAGCCCTTCTATCACCTGCTGGCGGAAAACGATCAAAGCTACTACGTGGCCTATGTGTCGGAACAGAACCTTGTCGCCGATTATTCAGGGGAGCCGGTGGACCATCCCGATATTCCCGACCTGTTCGGCCCCTTCACCGATGGATCCTATCCGCTGCATTTCCAGCTGAACTGACGGGCCGGAAATCTCCGGCGTTAACCAGAAATTATTCCATATTAGCAAAGTGTTGGGTCCTCAGCGGGGAACCACGGCGCCTGTTTTGTTCACCGATGGGCACCGCAGGCGCGCCACTGGCCGCCTGCGGCGGGCCGGTCAGTACCCCAGCGCGCATCCATCCTTGCGCGGGTCACTGGCCCCTTCCAACATGCCGTCCGGGCGCATCAGGATGGCCTGGGCACCGCCAAGTGCGACATCCGGAATTTCGACCTTGTGACCCATGTCGCTCAGCTGCGCACGGATCGCATCGGGGTATCCCCGTTCCACCTTCAGCACCCCCTGATCGGAAAAGGCGCGCGGCGCGTCGATGGCGCTTTGCACATCCATGCCGAAATCCTGCAAGTTCGAGGCAAAGCGCGCATGGCCACAGGGCTGATAGGCCCCGCCCATGACGCCAAAGGGCATGATGACCTTACCTTTCTCGCGGATCATGCCCGGAATGATGGTGTGCATCGGGCGCTTGCCGCCCTTCAGCTCGTTCGCATGGCCTTCCTCCAGGGTGAATCCGGCCCCCCGGTTCTGGAGCAGGATTCCGAATTTTTCCGATGCGATACCCGATCCGAAACCGTGGAAAATGGAATAGATCAGAGAGACCGCCATGCCGTCCCTGTCCACCACCGTGACATAGACGGTATCCTTGTGAACCTGTTCGGAGAGGGCAGCGGGCGAAGCCATCGCGCGCCTGGGGTCGATCAGCGCCGCCAGCCTCTGCGCAGTTTCACCCGACAGCATATGATCCAGCCGGGTGGTGTGATTCGGGTCCGCCAGGAAACGGTTCCGGGCGTCATAGGCCAGCTTGGTCGCTTCGGCCTCTATGTGGATACGCTCGGCGCCAAAGGGATCCATGCCCGCGATGTCGAACTGGTCCAGAATGTTGAGCAGCAGCAGCGCCGTTGCACCCTGGCCGTTTGGCGGATGCTCGACCACTTCGATGCCCTTGTAGGGGCCTGCAACGGGGGTGGCCGGCGTCGCGGCAACCGCGGCAAAATCCTCGGCTCTGTGTACACCGCCCAGATCGTTCAGCGCGCGCAGCATGTCCTCGGCGATTTCGCCGGTGTAGAAGGCATCTCTGCCCTGTTTGGCGATGCGCCGCAGCACTTCGGCCTGACCGGGCGCGCGGAAATTCTGGCCCACCTGCGGCGCCTTGCCGTCGATCAGATAGTAATCCCGCGCCGCACCTTTCAGCTTTTCCGTCTCGCGCGCCCAGTCAAAGGCGACGCGCGGCGCGACCGGCACCCCGGCTTCGGCATAGCGGATGGCAGGGGCAAGAATAGCGTCCAGACCCGCGGTGCCGACAGTTTCCGACAGGTGGCAAAAGGCGTCGATCGCGCCGGGTATGGTCACCGCATCCGCCCCGTACAGCGGCACGTTGCTCTCCCCGCGTTGCCGCAGCTGCGCCGCATCGGCCTCCGCAGGCGCGCGCCCCGATCCGTTCAGCGCATGCACTTCGTTGCTGCCGGGCAGGGTGTAAAGAACAAAGCAATCCCCGCCGATCCCGGTCATCTGCGGTTCGCAGATGCCCAGCAGGACCCCGGCGGCAATCGCCGCATCCATCGCGTTCCCGCCACGCTCCAGCATCTCAACCGCAGTTTTGGCGGCCAGGGGGTGTGACGTGGCGCACAGGCCGTTGGCCGCAATGACAGGAGAACGTCCGGGCAGGTGAAAGTCGCGCATATGGATTCCCAACATTAATGTTTCGCGGCAACCTAGCGCGTCGCTTCGGGACTGCCAATGTCGGGTGGGAATGATCGGGAAAGTACCTCGACGCCACGCACTGGGTGGGGGCAATTAAACGCAGCGCCGAGGGAAGCCATATGCAGCTACAAGGCGGAAAATGCCCTACAACGGTGGCGCGAATATGATCACAATAAGGCCTTTTGGCGGTCCGCTCCGATCTCCCTTGGGTTGTCAGACCTGCCGCCGCCACCCGCCGGTTGCGGAAATGCCTGAGCAGGCGGGCGAAACCGGTTATCCCTGCAGGTCCAGGGCAATCGCCAGCCGCAGGTCCAAAAGGTTTTCCGCGCCGATGCGGCGGTAACACACATCCTTGGCAAGGTCACGAATCAGGAACCAGCCAAAGCCGCCTTCGGGCAGGTCCTCGATCACGGGGCTGATCGGCTGCGCATGCCCCAGCGGCGGTTTGCCGTCGGGCATGGCCTCGCCCCGGTCGATGATCCGGAAATGCAGACCGTCCCCCCTGTGGTCGCCGCGCAGGGTGATCAGGTCGTCCTGCTCCGGCTCCTGCTCTGTATATGCGTGTTCGACGATGTTGTTCAGCGCCTCGGCCAGCACAAGCTCCACCGTTTGCAGCTCTTCCATATCCAGCCCCAGAGGGGCCAGCGCCTGCCGCACCCCTGCCAGGGCCTCGCGGACAGCGGGCTTGCTGCTTTTGAAGCGGATATCGAAAGGAAAGGGCAGGGTTTCCGGCGACAGCGCCGTGGAACTGGTCATGGCCACCTGCTCAGGCATGTTGACCGCTCAGCGCGGCGGCAAGCGTGGGGAAGATGGCAAAGACCGAATCCATCCGTGTCAGTTTGAACACCCGGTCAACCGGCGCTGTCATGCCCGCCAGGATCAGCGACCGGTCCGGGGCAAGGAACTTCATCGTTGCCACGATCGCGCCCAGACCGCTGGAATCGATGAAGGTGACTTCGCTCAGGTCCAGTATGATGTTTTCGCCCCCTCCCTGGGCGGCCTGGCGCATCGTCTCCTTGAAATCCAGCGCGACCGCGGCGTCGATCCGCTGTTCGCGCAGACCGACCACGCAGAAGTCAGCTTCTGTTTTGACGGAAACTTGCATAGACAGACCTCTAGACCCAACTGGTGAAGCCGTTAGATAGTGACCAAAGATTATCATTCGGTAACCAACGGCCGGGACAAACAGGAGAATGTGATGCGGAATGTCGTGATTGCTGGTGCGTCTCGCACCCCGATGGGCGGATTTCAAGGGGCTTTCGCGGGCCTTACGGCGTCAGAGCTGGGGGGCCATGCCATCAGGGCCGCGCTGGAAAATGCCGGGCCCGCCGTGGTCCAGGAGGTTCTGATGGGCTGCGTCCTGCCCGCGGGGCAGGGCCAGGCCCCCGCCCGCCAGGCCGGTTTCGCCGCCGGTCTGGGCCAGGACGTGCCCGCCACCACCCTGAACAAGATGTGCGGCTCGGGCATGAAGGCCGCGATGATCGCCTTTGACCAGATCGCGCTGGGCCATACCGATGTCATGGCGGCAGGCGGCATGGAAAGCATGACCAACGCGCCTTATGTGCTGCCAAAAATGCGCGGCGGCGCGCGGCTTGGCCATGGGGCGGTGATCGACCACATGTTCCTTGACGGTCTCGAAGACGCCTATGACAAGGGCCGCCTCATGGGCACCTTTGCCGAGGATTGTGCCGAGACCTATCAGTTCACCCGCGAACGTCAGGATGAATACGCTCTGGCCTCGCTGTCGCGCGCCATCGCGGCACAGGACAGCGGTGCGTTCAGCGATGAAATCGCCGCGGTCGAGGTGACCTCGCGCAAGGGCAGCACAAGCATTGCCGCCGATGAACAACCCGCACAGGCCCGGCCGGACAAAATCCCGCATCTGAAACCTGCCTTCCGTCAGGGTGGCACGGTGACGGCGGCCAATTCCTCGTCGATCTCTGACGGGGCCGCCGCGCTGATCCTCGCTTCGGAAGAGGCGGCCGAGGCGCAGGGCCTCAACATCCGCGCGCGCATCCTTGGCCATGCCAGCCACGCGCAGGAACCGGGCCTTTTCACCACCGCCCCGGTGCCCGCCGCGAAAAAGCTGCTGGAGCGGATCGGCTGGAAGAAAGAGGACGTGGACCTGTGGGAGGTCAACGAGGCCTTTGCCGTCGTTCCCATGGCCTTCATGCATGAGATGGGACTGGACCATGACATCGTGAACGTCAACGGCGGCGCCTGCGCGCTGGGCCATCCCATCGGTGCCTCCGGCGCGCGGATCATGGTCACGCTGCTGAACGCATTGGAAAAACGCAACCTGCGCCGTGGCATTGCCGCGATCTGTATCGGTGGCGGCGAAGGCACAGCCATCGCCATCGAGCGCGTATGATTTGTTTTTGCCATACATAATCTCGGGGGGGGCGGGAGGCGGACAGCCCCCGGCGCTCCCGTTCAAGGAAACATCCTGTGCAAGTTGACTATGACACCCTGGCCAAGACCATCGCGGCGCTGACCGAAGGCGAGGACGATGCCGTGGCCCTGATGGCCACCGTCGCCTGCGAGGTCCATCACGCCGACGACCGCTTCGACTGGACTGGCTTCTACCGCGTCACCGCGCCGGAACTGCTCAAGATCGGGCCCTATCAGGGCGGCCATGGCTGCCTGGTGATTCCGTTCTCGCGCGGGGTCTGCGGGGCGGCCGCGCGGGAAGGCAGGGTGCAGCTGGTCCCGGATGTGGACGCTTTCCCGGGTCACATCGCTTGCGCCTCGACCACGCGGTCGGAACTGGTGTTGCCGGTCCGCGACGGCGCCGGCACGTTGATCGCGGTGTTCGACATCGACAGCGATCAGCCCGATGCCTTTTCGCACAAGGATGCCAACGCCCTTGGCGACATCTTGCAGTCGGTTTTCCAACAAGTGAAATAATACTGGAAAATTTCATTTCCGAGGTCTAGCGTGAAAATGGAGACGTAATTTTCACCCAAGGCATCATGCAGCTCAGCGCGCCAGATTCACCCTTTTCGCTTGGAGCGGACCTGCGCGCCCTGCGCAAGAGCCGGGATCTGACCCTGACAGATCTGTCAAATGCCCTTGGCCGTTCCGTCGGCTGGCTCAGCCAGGTCGAACGGGGCATCTCTGAGCCTTCAATCACCGATCTGCGCCATATCGCAGCCTGTCTGGGGGTTTCCGTCTCCATGTTGTTCCGCCATGCTGCAGCCCCGGCGCATGAGGCGGGCTATGTGGTGCGGCGCGGCGCGCGGCGGCCCATCGGCTCTGATGTGGCCGGGCTGGTGGAGGAGTTGCTCTCCCCCGACCTTACGGATGATTTTGAAGTCGTCCATTCCACCTTTCAGCCCCATAGCCGCATCAAGGCGCCGGTCAGCCGCCCCACCCAGGAGGTCGGATACCTTGTGTCAGGCAGGCTGGAGATCGAGATCGAGGGCACAACCCATCTGCTGAACCCCGGTGACAGCTTCCGCATCCGCGGCGAGGCGTTCCGCTGGGCCAACCCTTTCGATGCCCCCGCTGCGGCGATCTGGGTCATCGCGCCGCCGGTGTATTAGGTTGATGGCATGAGCGTTGAAGCCCGAACCCTAACTGCTCTTTTCCGGCTGGTGTTTGGCGCCAGACCGGGGGCTCTCTTCGACAGCCCGGTGCGCCGGGTCATGGCGCTTTGTTTCATTCTGAACGGTGTCCTGCCGGGCGCCGCCACCACCCCGACAAGGAGTTGAACCATGCTCAAAGGCAGCTGCCTGTGCGGCAAGATCACTTTCACGGCAGAGCGCACGGCACGCGATCCGGCGGCTTGCCATTGCAGCCAGTGCCGCAAGCAATCGGGCCATTACTGGGCTTCCGTGAATGTCTGGATGGAGGGGTTCAGGATGACGGGCCCGGTGCGCTGGTACGCGGCATCTGACCGCGCCAAACGCGGCTTTTGCCCGACCTGCGGCTCCTTCCTGTTCTGGAAAAGCGAGGATGAGGACGAAATCGGCGTGGCCCTGGGTGCGCTCGACGGGGAAACCGGCCTGCATCTGGAACGGCACATCTTCACCGCCGACAAGGGCGATTATTACGACATTCCGGCCACCGGCCCACGGGAGGCAGAAGCAGATGAGTGAGTTCCCCACAACCGCGCGTGTCGTCATCATTGGCGGTGGCGTCGTCGGGGCCTCGACCCTTTATCATCTGGCCAGGGCAGGCTGGACCGATTGCGTCCTGCTGGAAAAGAACGAGCTGACGGCGGGTTCCACCTGGCATGCGGCAGGCAATGTGCCGAACTTTGCGGGTTCCTGGGCGGTGATGAACATGCAGCGCTATGCCGCCGCAATGTACCGCACTTTGGGCGATGACGTGGGCTATCCGATGAACTACCACGTCACCGGCTCTGTCAGGCTGGCCCATTCGAAGGAGCGGATGCAGGAATTCGAACGTGTCGCCTCCATGGGGCAATACCAGGGGCTGGAGATGACCGTCTGCACGCCGGATGAGTTGAAGGAAAAGCATCCCTTCATGGAAACCCATGATCTGATGGGGGGGCTGTGGGACCCGCTGGACGGCGACATCGACCCGGCGCAGCTGACCCAGGCGCTGGCCAAGGGGGCGCGGGATGCGGGCGGGCGGATCGAACGCTTTTGCCCGGCCATCGGCATTGACCGCGAGGGCGACGAATGGATCGTGAAGACCCCCAAGGGTGATATCCGCTGCGAATATGTGGCCAATTGCGCGGGCTACTACGCGCAACGTGTGGGCGAGATGTTCAAGCCCTTCGGCGGGCGCACCGTGCCGATGGTGGTCATGTCGCACCAGTATTTCCTGACCGAGCCGATTGCCGAGCTTGAGGCATGGACCAAAGAGAAGGGCCACAAGGTCCCGCTGCTGCGCGACGTCGATACGTCCTATTATCTGCGGCAGGACAAGAACGGCCTGAACCTTGGCCCCTACGAGCGGAACTGCAAGGCACATTGGGTCACGCCGGATGATCCGATGCCAGAGGATTTCAGCTTTCAGCTTTACCCTGACGATCTGGAAAGGCTGGAATATTACATCGAGGACGCGATGGCGCGGGTGCCTATCCTGGGCAGTGCCGGGGTGGGCCGCAACATCAATGGCCCGATCCCCTATGCCCCTGACGGGTTGCCCATGGTGGGGCCGATGCCGGGCGTGCGGAACGCGTTCGAAGGGCATTCTTTCACCTTCGGCATTGCCCAGGGCGGCGGCGCGGGCAAGGTCTTGTCTGAATGGATCATGCATGGCCAGACAGAGCAGGACATGTGGGCGGTCGATCCGCGCCGCTACACCCATTTCGCCGATCACGACTATACGCTGGCCAAGGCGCTGGAGACCTATGGCCATGAATATGCGATGCATTTCCCGCGTCACGCCTGGCCTGCGGGGCGCGACAAGAAGCTGTCGTCGCTGCATTCCCGCCTGCGGGACAAGGGCGCGCAATTTGGCGCCTACAACGGCTGGGAACGGGCCAACTGGTTTGCCCAGCCGGGCGATGACACATCCGAGGAAGCGACCCAGACCTGGGACCGCAACGGCCCCTGGGCGCCTCGCATCCGCGAGGAGGTGGAAGCGGTGCGCGATCACTGCGGCATGCTGCCGATCAGCGGTTTCACCCGCCTCAGGGTCAAGGGCCCGGGCGCGCGGGATTTCATCGACGGGCTGACCGCCTCGGCCCTGCCGGGGCCGGGGCGCGTCGGCCTGGCCTATTTCCCCGACGACCGGGGCCGCATCGTGACCGAGACCAGCGTGATGGTGCATGGGCCGGACGACGTGGGTCTGATCACTGCTGCCGTGGCGCAGTGGCACGACGCCGAGTACTTTCAGCGACAGGCGCCCGCAGGCATTGCCGTGACGGACCATTCTGACGCGGTGGATTGCCTGCTGGTCACCGGCCCGAAGGCACGCGAGATCCTTGCCCCTTTGACCCAAGACCATGACCTGACGGCCCCCTGGCTGTCTGTCAGCATGGCGGGCACGGTCGCGGGGCAGGAGGCCGCGCTGCTGCGGGTATCCTTCGCGGGCGAGCTGGGCTGGGAGCTGCATGCAGCTCCCGGGGCGATGCCGCCGATCTGGGATGCGCTGCTGAGTGCGGGGGTAAAACCCTTTGGCGTGTGGGCGCTGAACGCCATGAGGATCGAAAAGGGCTATCGCGCGTGGAAGGGCGACCTGTCGACGGATTACACCCTGCTGGAGGCGGGCCTTGACCGGTTCATCCGCTTTGACAAGCCGCAGGACTTTCCCGGCAAGGCGGCTTTGCTCGCCGAGAAACAGGCAGGTGTGAAGAAACGCTTTGTCACCATGATCGTCGAGGCGGGCGATCAGGACGCGCCCTATATGTCCACGGTGTTCCACAAGGGCGAGGTCGTGGGTGAGACCACCAGTGGCGACTGGGGCTACCGGCTGGGCAAATCCATCGCGCTGGGCACCATCCGCGCGGATCTTGCCGAACCCGGCACGCAGGTGCAGATCAACATCTTTGGCAAACTCTGCCTGGCGGTGGTGCAACCGGATCAACCGCTTTGGGACCCTGAAAACGAAAGGCTGCGCGCATGAGTATCGAGACATATCTGATCTATCTGGGGGTGCTGGCCGCGTTTTTCCTGACACCGCCGGACACGAGCCAATTGCTGATCATCTCCAATTCCCTGCGCCACGGGCTGCGGCGCAGCGCGGCCACGATTGCGGGCGACCTGTCGGCCAATGCGCTGCAGATGACGGCGGCGGCCTTTGGGCTGACAGCCATCATCGCGGCCTCTGCCGATGCGATCTGGATCATCAAATGGGGCGGTGTGGCCTACCTCGCCTGGATCGGCCTGCGCCTGATGATGACACGGGGCGGCGCGGCGGAACCGGGTGCGGCCCGTGACGCCCGCACCGGCATCCTGTTCCGGCAGGGGTTCCTCACCTCTTCCGCCAACCCCTATGCGGTGGTCTTCTTTGGCGCGCTTTTCCCGCAGTTCATCGACCCGGCCCAGGCCGTCCTGCCGCAGCTGCTGATCCTCGGGATCACCTATCTGCTGGTCGATGGTGCAGTGTTGCTGCTGTGGGGCTGGACCACGACACGGACACTGGAGCGCCTGCGGGCGCTGAGCGGGGTCTGGGTGAACCGGATTTCCGGCGCACTGATGATCGCCGCCTCGGCCCTGCTGGCCAGCCGCGACCTGAGCGCGGAGGCACGGCAATGAGCGATGTCACCCTTCTCGATGGCGGCATGGGCCAGGAGCTGATCCACCGCGCGGGCGACAACCCGACGCCCTTGTGGTCCACCCAGGTGATGATCGACAATCCCGGCATGGTGGCTGGTGTCCACCGCGATTTCACCCGGGCCGGGGCGACGCTGGCCACCGCCAATACCTACGCCATCCACCGCGACAGGCTGGTGGGCACCCCGCTGGAAGACCGGTTCGAGGAGTTGCACAGGCTGGCGCTGGCAGAAGCGCGGGCCAGTGGCGCGCCCCGTATCGCGGGCAGCATCGGGCCGCTGATGGCCTCCTACCGGCCTGACCTGCATCCTGAGGCAGCAGCGGGTGCGGTCCATTATGCCGAGATTGCCGGGCTGCTGGCCCAGGATTGCGATCTGCTGATCTGTGAGACCGTCGCCTCGGTGACCCATGCTGCGAGCGTCCTGAAAGGGGCGGCCACAGCGGGCAGGCCCGTGTGGCTGTCCCTGACGGTCGATGACCAGGACGGCAGCAGGCTCCGCTCCGGCGAAGCGCTGTCAGAGGTGCTGTCGCTTGCACGGGCGCAGGCGCAGGCGGTGCTTGTCAATTGCTCGGTGCCCGAGGCGATTGCGGCTGCGATACCGGTACTGGCGCAATCCGGCCTGCCCTTCGGGGGCTACGCCAATGGTTTCGAGCGAATCACGGAGGGGTTCCTGGCGGACAAGCCGACCGTGGACAGCCTGACCATGCGCCGCGATCTCACGCCGGAACGCTATGCGGATCATGTTATGCGCTGGGTCGATGCCGGGGCCACCATTGTCGGCGGCTGTTGCGAAGTCAGCCCCGCCCATATTGCCGAAATCGCCCGCCGCCTGCGCGCGGCGGGTCATGCCATCGTCTGAGGTTGCCTGATATGAACGCCATCCCCAGCCACGCCCGCGTCGTCATCATCGGGGGCGGCGTTATCGGCTGCTCTGTCGCCTACCACCTGACCAAGCTGGGGTGGCAGGACGTGGTGCTGCTGGAGCGCAAGCAGCTCACCTCGGGCACCACCTGGCACGCGGCGGGGCTGATCGCCCAGCTGCGCGCCAGTGCCAATATGACAAAGCTCGCAAAATACTCGCAGGAGCTTTACGGCAGCCTGCAGGAAGAAACCGGCGTTGCCACGGGGTTCAAGCGCTGCGGTTCCATCACCGTTGCCCTGACCGGCGAGCGCCGCGAGGAAATCTACCGTCAGGCGGCCATGGCCCGTGCCTTTGGCGTGGATGTGGAGGAGATCAGCGCGGCGGAGGTGAAGCAGAAATATCCGCACCTCAACATCGGGGATGTGACGGGGGCGGTATACCTCGACAAGGACGGGCAGGGCGACCCGGGCAATATCGCGCTGGCCCTGGCAAAGGGAGCGCGGCAGCGCGGGGGGCAGATCTTCGAGCGGACCCGCGCCATGGGCGTGACCCGGCAGGGCCGCCGCATCACCGGTGTCGATTGGGCGCAGGACGGCGACAGCGGGCATATCACCTGCGAGATGGTCGTGAACTGCGCCGGCATGTGGGGCCGCGAGGTGGGGCTGATGCTGGGCGTGAACGTCCCGCTGCAGGCCTGCGAACATTTCTACATCGTGACGGAGGCGATTGCGGGCCTCACCCAATTGCCTGTCCTGCGGGTGCCGGACGAATGCGCCTATTACAAGGAAGACGCGGGAAAGATCCTGCTGGGTGCCTTTGAACCCAGTGCCAAACCCTGGGCGCTGGACGGCATCCCGGCGGATTTCGAGTTTGACCAACTGCCCGAGGATTTCGACCATTTCGAGCCGATCCTCGAAGCGGCGGTGAACCGCATGCCGATGCTGGCGGAGGCGGGGATACATACGTTTTTCAACGGGCCGGAAAGTTTTACACCCGACGACGCCTATCACCTTGGCCTTGCGCCGGAGATGGACAATGTCTGGGTCGCTGCCGGTTTCAACTCCATCGGGATCCAGTCGGCAGGGGGTGCGGGCATGGCCCTGGCGCAATGGATGGACGCGGGCGAAAAGCCTTTCGACCTCGGTGATGTCGATATCAGCCGGATGCAGCCCTTTCAGGGCAACCGCCGCTACCTGGCAGAGCGATCCACCGAAACGCTGGGCCTGCTATATGCCGATCACTACCCCTACCGGCAAAAGGCTACCGCGCGCGGCGTGCGGCGGACCCCGTTTCATGCCCATCTGCTGGAGTGCGGCGCGGTCATGGGCGAACTGGCCGGCTGGGAGCGTGCCAACTGGTTCGCCGAACCGGGGCAGGACCCGGTCTATCGCTACAGCTGGAAGCGGCAGAACTTCTTTGACAACGTGGCTGCCGAACATATGGCGGTGCGCGGGAATGTCGGCATGTACGACATGTCCTCCTTCGGCAAGATCCGGGTGGAGGGGCGCGATGCCACCGCCTTCCTCAACCACATCGGCGGCGGGCAATTTGACGTGCCGGCGGGCAGAATCGTCTATACCCAGTTTCTGAACCCAAGGGGCGGGATCGAAGCAGATGTGACCGTCACCCGCCTGTCGGAAACCGCATATCTGGTGGTGACCCCCGCCGCGACACGGCTGGCGGATGAAACATGGATGCGCCGCCATCAGGGTGATTTCAACGTGGTGATCACCGATGTGACGGCGGGCGAGGGGGTGCTTGCCGTGATGGGCCCGCGCGCGCGTGACCTGTTGCAGGCGGTATCACCAAACGACTTTTCCAATGCGGTGAACCCCTTTGGCACCGCCCAGGAGATCGAAATTGGCATGGGGCGCGCCCGGGTGCACCGGGTGACCTATGTGGGCGAGCTGGGCTGGGAAAGCTATGTCAGCGCCGACATGGCCGCCCATGTTTTCGAGACGTTGCACACGGCGGGACAGCCGATGGGCCTGCGCCTCTGCGGCATGCATATGATGGACAGTTGCCGCATCGAAAAGGGGTTCCGCCACTTTGGCCATGACATCACATCCGAGGATCATGTGCTGGAGGCGGGGCTGGGCTTTGCCGTGAAAATCGACAAGCCCGGCTTCATCGGGCGCGACGCCGTGCTGCGCAAGCGCGAGGCGGGGCTGGACCGGCGGATGATGCAATTCCGCCTGACCGACCCCGAGCCGCTGCTTTACCATAACGAGCCGGTGCTGCGGGACGGCAAGATCGTCGGTTTCCTGAGTTCGGGTGCCTATGGCCATGCGCTGGGCGGTGCGATGGGCATGGGCTATGTCCCCTGTGCCGGTGAAACACCGGCTGATCTGCTGGCCTCCACCTATGAGATCGACGTGGCGGGCACGCGGGTCAGGGCGGAGGCATCGCTGAAGCCGATGTATGACCCGGCGGCTGCGCGGGCGAAAATGTAACGGGTACAAAATTGGCCTTCCCTCTGCCCGGCAGGTTGCCTACCCCTTGGAGCAAAGGACCGTTACCGATGCGCAACCCCGACAGCCTGCCGCCCCCCGCCACAAACGAAGACACGCCCCTGGGCCTTGTCTTTGCCATTACAGCCTATGGTCTGTGGGGGTTTCTGCCGCTTTACATGAAACTGCTGTCACATATCCCGGCGGCAGAGATCGTGGCGCATCGGGTCTTGTGGTCACTGCCGATTGCCGCCGCCGTGCTGATCGTCCTGCGCCGCACTGACGCCCTGCGCGAGGCGCTGAGGTCGCCCCGGATGCTGGGCATGGGCTGCGTGACGGCGGCCCTGATCTCGATCAACTGGGGCATCTATGTCTGGGCCATCAACTCGGGCCATGCGCTGGATGCGGCGCTGGGGTATTACATCAACCCGCTGTTCAGCATCTTCCTGGCGGCGGTGCTCTTGGGCGAACGTCTGAACGCTGCGCAGATGGTGGCCATTGCCCTTGCCGCCTGCGCGGTGCTGGTGCTGGCGGTCGATGCGGGGCGGATGCCCTGGGCCGCATTGGGGCTGACGATCTCCTGGGGTTTTTATGCCTTGTGCAAGAAGAGCCTGCCCATCGGTCCCAATCAGGGTTTCCTGCTGGAGGTGCTGATCCTGATCGTCCCGGCAGTGGGATACCTGGGCTACCTCGCCACCACGCGCGAAGCGCATTTCCACTTCGACGGGGGGCGCGATTTCTGGCTGCTGCTTGGCTGCGGAGTCGTCACGGCGGTGCCGCTGATGATCTATGCCAACGGGGCCAAGCTGTTGCGGCTGTCCACCATCGGCATCCTGCAATATATCGCGCCGACGATGATCTTCCTCTGTGCCGTGCTGGTGTTCGAAGAACCCTTTGGCCGCGCCCGCGCCATTGCCTTTCCAATGATCTGGCTCGCGCTGGTGATCTATTCCACGGCGATGCTGCGGCAGATGCGGGCGGCGAAAGCGGGCTGACCGCAGGCAGCGGTCAGGGCCGGTTCAGGTTTTTGCTGGGTACCCGGACCTTCACGCAGATCGCGGCGAAGGGCCGGAAAGAGCCCTCTCCACCTTCCCATCGCGCGGAATCAAGGCCGCAGGCCGCCGCGCATCATGCCAGAAGCATGTCTGCGACATGACGGGCCGTCCCCTGGCACGGCGATTTGGCTGCTGTCGGGTTCCACGGATAGCTTGGAAGTGCTTGGCTGCCATAAAGTGCCAGTCATGAGGGTCGGATCGCCGCACCACGGCCCGTCAATGCGCGGCTTGGGGTTTCGTGGTGAACGGCAGCAAAGTCCGCATCGCCGACCTTGACCCACACCTCGCGTCGAAGTCCGTTTTGGGTCAGAAATGCGAGACGAAGTGTCAATATCGCGTGGCGCGACCCTCTGACAGGATGCAGATTTCCCGCTGCATCCTGTCAAAGAAGTTCGTCGTTTCGGTGATCAAGAACCCGGTCAGGCGTTGGGCAGTTTGGCGGTCCTCAGGTAAGGCAGAACAGTGGTGAACTCACCGAACCGGGCCTTGGCGTCGGCGTCGGACACGGTGGCAGGGATGATCACGTCATCCCCCACATTCCAGTTCGCCGGTGTGGCAACACCCTGCCCGGTGGAGGTCTGCAGCCCGTCCAGCGCGCGCAGAACTTCGGCAAAGTTGCGCCCCACGGTCATCGGATAGGTCATCGAGAGTTTCAGCTTCTTGTCCGGCCCGATGATAAAGACAGAGCGCACCGTGGCGCTATCCGCCGGGGTGCGTCCATCGGGCAGATAGGCTTCGGCAGGCAGCATGTCGAAGGCCTTGGACACCGCAAGCCCGTCATCCGCAATGATCGGGAAGCCCGCCTTTGCCCCGGCGACCTTCTCGATGTCGCCCTTCCATTTCTTGTGGTCCTCGACCCCGTCGACGCTGACCCCCAGCACCTTGGTGCCGCGTTTCTCCCATTCCTCGGCCAATTGGGCCACGGCACCGAATTCGGTGGTGCAGACGGGGGTGAAATCCTTGGGGTGGGAAAACAGGATCATCCAGTTGTCACCGACAAAATCGTGCAGCGAGATGCTGCCCTGATCGGTTTCGACGGTCAGATCGGGAATCGTATCGTTAATGCGCAAGCCCATGTTGTCCTCCGGGTCTGTCTTCTACTTTTCTATAACGTAAGGATTAATCCGCGACATTCCATCCCCTCTCTTGCAGCACCCCGCGCGCCCTGACAAAGTGGCGCCAAACCGAGCAGGGCCAGTGCTCTGCCCCGTCATAACAACGAGGAGTTTTCCAATGCTGGAGAAACGTGAGTTCTATATCAACGGTCAATGGGTCGCCCCCGCCAAGGCCAATGATTACGCCGTTATCGATCCGTCCACCGAAGAACCCTGCGCGGTGATCTCGCTGGGTGGTCAGGAAGACACCGACAAGGCCGTCGCCGCCGCCAAGGCCGCCCTGCCGGGCTGGATGGCCACTTCGTCGGCGGAACGGATCGTGCTGCTGGAAAAGCTGCTGGAGGTCTACAAGACCCGCGCCGAGGACCTTGCAAAGGCCATGAGCACCGAAATGGGCGCGCCCATCGAGATGTCGCGGGCCAGTCAGGTCGGCGCAGGCACCTGGCACCTGAGCAACTTCATCAAGGCCGCAAAGGAATTCCATTTCGAGGCGCCGCTGGGCGATCACGCCCCGAATGACCGGATCATCCGCGAGGCTGTCGGCGTGGCCGCGCTGATCACGCCCTGGAACTGGCCGATGAACCAGATCACCCTGAAGGTCGGCGCCGCCGTGGTCGCGGGCTGCACCATGGTGCTGAAACCCTCCGAAGAAAGCCCGATCGATGCGATGATCTTTGCCGAGCTGATGCATGAGGCCGGTTTCCCCAAAGGCGTCTTCAACCTGGTCAACGGTGACGGCGTCGGCGTCGGCTCCCAGCTTTCGGTGCACGAGGATGTGGACATGGTGAGCTTCACCGGTTCGACCCGCGCGGGCACCGCGATTTCCAAGAATGCGGCAGACACGCTCAAGAAAGTCCACCTGGAACTGGGCGGCAAGGGTGCCAACATCATCTTTGCAGATGCGGATGAAAAGGCGGTCAAGCGCGGCGTGATGCACATGATGCAGAACACCGGCCAGTCCTGCAACGCGCCCAGCCGGATGCTGGTCGAGGCGAGCATCTATGACAAGACCGTGGAAGAAGCCGGTGAAGTCGCCAGCAAGATCACCGTTGGACCGGCTTCCGAAGAAGGCCGGCACATCGGCCCGGTGGTGAACGAGGTGCAGTTCAACAAGATCCAGGACCTGATCCAGAAGGGCATCGACGAGGGCGCGCGTCTGGTCGCCGGTGGCACAGGCCGACCGGACGGGTTGAATCGCGGCTTCTTTGTCAAACCGACGGTCTTTGCAGACGTGACCCCCGACATGACCATCGCGCGCGAGGAAATCTTTGGCCCGGTCCTGTCGATCATGAAATTCGACACCGAGGAACAGGCCGTCGAGATCGCCAATGACACGGTCTATGGGCTGACCAACTATGTTCAGAGCACCGATGGCACGCGCCGCAACCGGCTGGCACGCCGGTTGCGGTCCGGCATGGTCGAGATGAACGGCCAGGGCCGCGCGGCAGGCTCCCCCTTCGGCGGGATGAAACGCTCCGGCAACGGCCGCGAAGGCGGCGTCTACGGGATCGAGGATTTCACCGAGATCAAGGCCGTCTCGGGCTGGGCTGCCGAATAGGCAGTGGCACGACGGGCGATCGGACAGGGCCGCCTTCGGGTGGCCCTTTTCCTTTCACGCCCATGAATGCCGGTGGCGCAGCGCCGCCGGGGGACGCCGGTTCAGCCTGCCTTGCGCTTCCATTCTTCCCAAAGGAAGGGATATGCCCAGACGCATTCATGGGTCCGTGCCAGACCCTCGCGGATGGCGTCTCTTTCACCGTCCTGTGCGGGTGAATAGCGGTGGAACTGCACGGTCAGCCTGTCCACCCGTGTCATCAGGCCGGTGTCGATCAGGGCGGGCAACAGATCGTATTCCCCGCCCTCGATGTTCATCTTGATGCAGGCCACGCGGTCCAGCCCCAGCGCGTCAAAGACCTCTGCCACCGGGCGCACCTCGCCCTGCACCGGGTTGCCGGAGGCGACCAGCGCGGAGGAGGCGTTTTCATCGTCAGAGAGGTCCAGCACCCCGGCGGAAGCTCCCATGGCATAGCCTTCGACGGTGACATCCTCGCGCCCTGCAAAACGATCCTGCAGGTGGCGGATGAACCTCGGGTGGGGTTCGAAACAATGGACCTTCACGCCGTAAAGCGCGGTCATCCGCTCCGCCCAGTCGCCCTTGTATCCGCCGACGTCCAGCACGGTATCGCCGGGTTTCAGCCCATCGTAACGTTCAGGCGTGCCGCGCCCATGCGCGGCGTAGAATTCCCGGACCATGCGCTTGTAGGCGCGAAATTCGGGGTTGGTGGCCAGTTTCCAAATCTTGTGCAACTCGCTTGAGATCGACATGCGGCGGTTCCTTTGCATCTGGCGCAGGGCGCAATCTTTATCATAGAAAGCTGGGAAGCAATGGTGAAAGGTAACCATGATCTATACCCGCCTGCACGGATTCCTCGGAAACCAGATGTTTCAATACGCGGCCGCCGCGCAGCTGGCGGCGCGTCTGGGGGTGCCGTTGGCGCTCGACCCGCGCCGGGCGGCGGCCAAGGGGCAGGGCAACCTGACCGAGATATTCGACCTGCCGGTGGTCGCCCCCGCGCAGCTGCCCCCCGATCAGGACCGCAGGCGGCTGGCCTATGCCATCTGGCGGCTACTGGGCCGGTCACCCCGCCTGCGCCGGGAAAAGGGGCTGGGCTATGATCCGGCTTTCGAAGACTGGGGCGATGAAAGCTATCTGCACGGGTATTGGCAGAGCGAAAAGTATTTTGCCGGGATCAGGGACCACCTGCGCAATGTCTTCACGATGGTTCCGCCCATGTCGCCCGAGAACGCCGACATGGCGCGGCAGATCGCGGCAGGGCCCTCGGTGGCGCTGCATGTGCGGCGCGGCGATTACGTGGCGCTGGGGGCAACGGCGGTCTGTGATCAGGCCTATTACGACGCGGCGCTGGCTGCGGTGACGCAGGGGTTGCCGGAGGCGCCGACAGTCTTTGTCTTTTCCGATGATCCGGGCTGGGCGCGCGACAACCTGGCGGTGCCCTTCGACAAGGTAGTGGTGGACCTGAACGGGCGCGAGACCGCCCATGAGGACATGCGGCTGATGTCGCTGTGCCAGCACAATGTGATCGCCAATTCCACCTTCAGCTGGTGGTCCGCATGGCTGAATGCCCATCAGGGCCGCCGCGTGGCCGCCCCGGCCCGCTGGTTCGCCAATGACCACCAGCGCAACCCTGACATCCTGCCCGAGGATTGGATTGCCATCGGCTGACGCCCCGGAGTTTTCAAAAACTCCGGTCCGAATTTTTCGAAAAATTCGGCTCCCCGCCGCCCCTAGAAGGGCGCTTTCGACCTTATTTTCGTCGACCGCCCGCCCTGCGGATGATTGAACCGCAGTTCCTCCGAATGCAGCATCAGCCGGGGATAATCCCGTGCCGGACCCGTGGCATAAAACGGGTCACCCAGGATCGGATGCCCGATGCTCAGCATATGGACCCGCAACTGGTGGCTGCGCCCGGTCCTGGGGAACATCCGCACACGGGCGGTGTCGCCCTCATCCTTGATCCGTTTCCAGTCGGTCTGCGCGGGTTTGCCGGTGTCATGGCAGACCTTTTGCAGCGGGCGGTTCGGCCAATCGACGATCAGCGGCAGGTCGATGGTGCCGGCAGGTTCCGTCGGCACGCCCCAGACCCGCGCGACATAGGTCTTGCGCGTCATCCGTTTTTCGAATTGCAGGCCAAGGTGCCGCTGCGCATAGGGTGTCATGGCAAAGACCATCACACCGGATGTATCCCGGTCCAGCCGATGCACCAGCAGTGCCCCGGGGAAGACCTGCTGCACGCGGGTCAGCAGGCAGTCGGCCAGATGCGGGCCCTTGCCCGGCACGCTGAGCAGGCCGCTGGGTTTGTCCACCAGCAGCACTTCGGCATCTTCATGCAGGATCACCAGCGGATCCTGCGGCGGGTCATATTCCGTTTCCATCCCTTCCCGTCTCAGATGTAGGGTGGGTTTTCAAGCCACCAGCGCAAATGAGGCCGCCATGCACCCCACCATCGAAAAAATGCAATCCGTCGTCGCCTCGGGCGACCATACTGCGATCGCGCCAATTCTGGCGGCTGATGTGACTTTCCTGCCGCCCACCTATTGGAAAACCTGGACCGGCCGCGACGTTGTTGCGGCGGTGCTGGGCCATGTCGGGCAGGTGTTCAGCGATTTCCGCTATCGCCGGGTGATGGGCGCGGGCAACGACTGGGCGCTGGAGTTTCAGTGCAAAATCGGCGAATTTGACGCCGTGGGTGTCGATCTGATCACGCTGGGGGATGACGGGTTGATTGCCCATTTCGAGGTGGTCATGCGACCGCATAAATCCATCGGTGCGCTGCGCGACGCGATGAACGCCCGTGTGATGCAGGATCCTGCGTTTCTCAAATTCAAGGATGCACTGTCGTGACGCGGCCTTGCGGCGCCGCTGTCAGCCCTGCTGCGGTCTTGCGCTAATCCGTGTCCGATAGATCGCGCGTCTGATTTCCCGCATCAGCTTGCCGCTGGCGCGGGTTTTCTTCTGGATGGTCGAAGCGCCCGGCATCTCGCCCACGCCGCTTGGCGAGATCGTATGTATCGGCTGGCCGGTGACCCAATGCATCTGCAGCGTTGTATCCACCGGACGGTCCAGCCGTTCCGTCGCCGCCAGCAACCGCCGCGCCGCAGCCCTGCCGACAACCTGGCAGACGGTTTGCAACCCGATCACACGGGGCAGGAACAGCGCGGCACTGCCATCCTCGGCCAGCACGACCTGCCTGTGTTCGCGGTCTTTTGCGGGCAAGCGGATAAAACTCTCCTCACCCGCATGTGCCGCGACCAGGGCCATGGCCCTGTCCCAGGGTGCCGGGTCAATCACCAGATCATCCTCGGCGATCAGGACAAAGGGGTCCGGCCCCGCTGCGATCTCCTGCCAGCATTTGCGGTGGCTCAGGAAACATCCCACCTCGCCCGGGCCCATGGCAAAAGGATAGGGCGGGGCGTGGCACTTGCCGTCCTGCACATCCACCGCGCCGCTATGTATCGCCTCGTGGCCGTTAACCGCGGGCATGACCTCGGCCCCCGGCAGGACGCTCATGAGCCGCGCGACATTCTCTGCCCGCGCGCCCGGTCCGGGCATATGGATGATCAGGGATCGCATCTGTCAGGCCCTGTCTTGCCGGGGCCCGGCCTTAGTGCAGGACAACGCGGGCGCCATTCGGCACGCGGTTGGCCAGGTCGATGACATGGGCGTTGATCATGCGCACGCAGCCGTTCGACACGGCGCGGCCGACGTTTTCCGGCTGCGGCGTGCCATGAATGCGCAGCAGGGAATCCCGGTTGCCCTTGTAGAGATAAAGCGCACGCGCCCCCAGCGGGTTGGGCCCGCCACCCGGCATCCCGGCGGCGTGTTTGGCATAGATATGCGGCTCCCGGCGGATCATGTTCTTGGTTGGTGTCCAGCGCGGCCATTCGGCCTTGCGCCCCACCCGGAAGGTGCCGGAATAATAGCGCCCCTCCTTGCCGATCCCCACCGGATAGCGGACGGCCTTGCCCCCCTCCAATGTCCAGTAGAGCGCGAATTGCCCCGGATCGACATGAATTTCACCCGGTGCAAAGCCGTCCCGGATACGCACGATCCTGGCCTTTTGGTCGTCTGGTATCTGATATTCCCCGGTTGCGGAGACTGCGGGCGTGGCGACCAGCGCGGCAGCACCGGTGATCAAAAGGTTGCGGCGGTTCATCAATGGCATCCGGGTCTCCTCAGGCACGACAGCTGTTTGGGCTCAACATAACCCGCCCGCGCCGGAGGGCAATTGCGGAAATCCTGACCTGGTCCGGCGCCCCGGCCCAAAGCAAAAGGCCCCCGCGCAGCGCGCGGGGGCCCAGATGGGTCCGGAAAGGAGCCGAGGATCAATCCTCGACTTTTTCCTCTTTCTTCACTTCTTCGCCGGTTTCCTGATCGACAACCTTCATCGACAGGCGCACCTTGCCGCGGTCGTCAAAGCCCAGAAGTTTCACTTTCACTTCCTGGCCTTCCTTCAGCACATCCGACGGATGGTTCAGGCGGCGGTTCTCGATCTGGGACACATGCACCAGGCCATCGCGCTTGCCAAAGAAGTTCACGAAAGCACCGAAATCCACGATCTTGACGACCGTACCGGTGTAGACCGCGCCTTCTTCCGGCTCTGCGACGATGGAGTAGATCATGTCGTAGGCTTTCTTGATCGCGTCGCCGTTGGGGCTTGCGATCTTGATGATGCCTTCGTCGTTGATGTCGACCTTGGCGCCCGACACCTCCACGATCTCGCGGATGACCTTGCCGCCGGAACCGATGACCTCACGGATTTTATCCGTCGGGATTTGCATGGTTTCGATGCGCGGTGCGTGAACGGAGAAGTCCGCCGCACCTGACAGTGCCTTGTTCATTTCGCCCAGGATGTGGATACGGCCTTCTTTCGCCTGCGCGAGGGCTTTCTCCATGATCTCGGGTGTAATGCCCGCAATCTTGATGTCCATCTGAAGCGAGGTGATGCCCGCTTCGGTCCCGGCCACCTTGAAGTCCATGTCGCCAAGGTGGTCTTCGTCACCCAGGATGTCGGAGAGGATCGCATAGGATCCGTCGTCTTCCAGGATCAGACCCATGGCCACACCGGCCACCGCCGATTTCAGCGGCACGCCCGCATCCATCATGGACAGGGAGCCACCGCAGACCGAAGCCATGGAGGATGAACCGTTGGATTCAGTGATCTCCGAGACAACACGGATGGTGTAGGGGAAATCTGTCGATGCGGGCAGAACCGCCTGCAACGCACGCCATGCCAGCTTGCCATGGCCAATCTCGCGGCGGCCCGGGCCTGCGACGCGACCGACTTCACCAACCGAGTAGGGGGGGAAGTTGTAGTGCAGCAGGAAGTTGGATTTGAAGTTGCCGTGCAGCGCGTCGATGAATTGTTCGTCATCGCCGGTGCCCAGCGTGGTCACGACCAGACCCTGCGTTTCACCCCGGGTGAACAGGGCCGAACCGTGGGTCCGGGGCAGGATGCCTGTCTCGGCCACGATGTCGCGGATCTCGTCGGTCTTGCGGCCGTCGATACGCTTGCCGGTTTTGACCACGTCGCCGCGCAGGATGGAGGCTTCGAGCTTTTTCAGCGCGGAACCCAGGTTGGGATCCTCAAGCTGCTCTTCGCTCAGGCTTTCCTTGATCTTGTCGCGGGCCGCTGAAACGGCGGCTGTCCGCTCCTGCTTGTCGGCGATGGCAAAGGCGGCGCGCATGTCTTTCTCGCCCGCTTTCTTCACGGCTGCCGACAGCTCGGAATAATCGACCGGCTGGAAGTCGAAGGGCTCTTTCGCCGATTCTTCTGCCAGGTCGATGATCAGGTCGATCACCGGCTGAATGCTGTCATGGGCAAATTTCACCGCACCCAGCATTTCCTCTTCGGACAGCTCATAGGCTTCGGATTCGACCATCATGACCGCATCCTTGGTCCCGGCAACCACCAGGTCGAGGCGCTGTTCGGGGTTCAGGCGCAGGTCCTGCATGTCGTCCACGGTGGGGTTCAGGATGTATTCGCCATCCTCGAAACCGACGCGGCAGCCGGCGATCGGACCCATGAAGGGCGCGCCGGAAATGGTCAGCGCGGCAGAGGCCGCGATCATTGCGACCATGTCGGGATCATTGACCAGATCGTGGCTCAGCACGGTGCACATCACCAGCACTTCGTTCTTGAAGCCGGGGACGAAAAGCGGGCGGATCGGACGGTCGATCAGGCGCGCTGTCAGCGTTTCTTTTTCGGTCGGGCGCGCTTCGCGCTTGAAGAAGCCACCCGGCACCTTGCCGGCGGCATAGTATTTTTCCTGGTAGTGGACGGTCAAAGGAAAGAAATCCTGACCGGGTTTTTGCTGACGTGCATATGTCACGTTGGCCATCACGCTGGTTTCGCCCAGTGTGGCAATCACCGACCCATCCGCCTGACGGGCCACTTTTCCTGTTTCGAGTGTGAGCGTTTCTTCGCCCCACTGCATTGATTTCGTCGTTACGTTAAACATCTACGTTTCCTGTGTTGGCCCGCGGGCCTTTGCATAGAGGGCGCATTCCCTCTGACTCCGGTATCTTCTTTATCAGGCGCTGGAGTCCGGGCGCCGGCTTTCAGATTGCGCGGGCATACAGTGTTTCAAAGGGGATGGGAAGGCATTGGATCAATGAGTTCTGGTCATCCGGACAGAATCTGAAGTTCGCTCCGCGCTTCGGATCCATGCGCTGGACACCGGCTACGGAGCCTAGCCGAGCATGGCAAAGCGTGCCTTCAGCAAGGCTTCGGCGTATTCGTCATCTGCGGTGCTGTCATAGACAACCCCGCCGCCAACATTCAGCGTGACGCGATTGTCGGGGCCACAGATCAACGTGCGGATTGCGACGCCAAAAGACATCGCACCATCCGGGGCGATCCACCCGATGGCACCGCAATAGGCATCCCGCGCGTTCGGTTCGAGCGTCGCAAGTATCTGCATCGCCCGGATTTTTGGCGCGCCTGTGATGGAACCGCAGGGAAACAGCGCTTCGAAAATTTCCGATATGGTGGTGCCGGATCTGATCTGCGCGGTGATGGTTGAGGTCATCTGATGCAGCGTCTGATAGGTTTCTATGGCAAAAAGCCTGGGGACTTCTACAGAGCCAATCTGCGAAATACGGCTCATGTCATTGCGCAGAAGGTCGACGATCATCAGGTTTTCGGCCTGGTTTTTCTCTGAGGACCGAAGCCAGTCCTTCTGCTTTTCGTCCGCGTCCGGCGATGCGCCGCGCGGGGCCGTGCCTTTCATCGGGCGGGCGGTCATTTTCCCGCGTGGATCAAGATGAAAGAAAAGCTCCGGAGAACGCGACAACAGGACAGGACCGCCCAGATCAACCAATGCGCCAAATGGCGCCGCTTGTTTCGCGCGCAAAGCCGCGTAGAGCCCGTCGATCGTGCCGGTCCGCTGCGCGGTCATCGGAAAAGTCAGATTGGCCTGATAAATGTCACCCCGGCAGATGAAATCATGCACCTTGTCGAAGGCCGCGACATAGTCGTCGCGCTGCCAGTCCGGTGCCGGGATGCTCAGCGTCGCAGGGGCCTTTGCCGCTGGTAACCGGCTTGGCTGTGGCGCATCGAAAACCCCGAATTGCAAAAGCGGCGTTTTGCGGCGGGTTGGCAGGAAATCCCGCAGTTTTGGCGACAAAAGATAGCCAAGTTCATAGCTGGCGTAGCCCGCGAGCCAATGGCCCCCGGCCTGCGCATCCTCAAGCTCGGCCAGTGCCGCGGGCACATCTGATGGCTGGTCTGCGATAATGATGTGACGGGGCGCGTCAAACAGGGTGCCGTCCGGAAGTGGGCCGTGGTCAAAGACAACGCGTGAGTTTTTCATCTGCTATCTTTGATGCAGGTGCTGAAACGCAATTCGATCAAAAGTCGGCAGCGATGCGCATATCACGAAGCGGTCTGACAACCCTGATCGATTCCTGGTAGATCGGGTCCGCTTTATAGGCCGTCAGCTTTTCGACGCTTTCGAACTCGGCATAGACAATAACGTCAACCTCGCCGGACAATGTGTCGTTCTGGATGTTCTCCCGGACCTCAAAAAACTGGCTATGGGGAATATCGGCAAGCATTTTCAGCCCGGCCACGATGGCGGGGATATCCGATTTTTCTTTTGCGCTGAAGAAAACGATGTGGCGGATCGCTGGTCTGGATGTCATTTTTGGGCCTGCGTGTGGTCTGGTGCGGATCGCATCCGGGGTGCTAATCATATTCAATCGGTCTGATCAATGCCGCGATTGAGAATGCCTGCCAGGCATGAAAAAGCCGCCCCCTGCTTCCAGAGCGCGGCCTTGTCTTTTATAAAGCGGTCAGGCTTAGCGGCGCAGGCCCAGACGTTGGATCAGGTCCTGGTAACGGGCCCCATCCTTGCTTTTGACATAGTCCAGAAGTTTGCGGCGTGTTGCCACCATCTTGAGCAGACCACGGCGACCGTGGTTGTCTTTCTTGTGGGTCTTGAAGTGCTCTGTCAGCGTTGCGATACGCGAGCTGAGCACGGCAACCTGTACTTCGGGCGAACCTGTGTCGCCTTCCGAAGTACCGAATTCCTTGATCAGGCGTGTCTTTTCTTCTGCAGTAATCGACATCGGGGGCTCCTTCTTGAGAAAGGGTTAATCGGAATGGCGCAGGCCGGGATGTCGTCCAGCACAGGCCCATGGAGAAACCGACCCTGAATCAGATTCGGGGCCGATGGGGGCGTATATGAAAATCCCCGGGCTTTGGCAAAGGGTTATTCGCGGTCTGCTCTGTTGGGGCTGTCCGTACTTATCCAAGGAACCCCAGACCATGCGCGGTGCTCAGCGGGATCAGCGAGATATCGGCGGCCTCCAGCTGGCTGTTGCCCTGTAATGTCGCCATCACCTGGCTGCCCATGACGATCTGAAGCTGGCCTTCATCCTCCGGGTTCCGGACCACGGATATCTGCGGTTCCTCTGCCCCTTCACCGCTGTCGTCCCAGACAAACAGAAGCGAATCCTCCTGCGGTTCGAAATCCAGCACCTCCGCCGGCCCGCCGCTTCCGATCCAGTCGCCCAGCACGATCTGGTCCGCCCCCTCTCCGGCGGTGACGATATCGCCCTGACCGGTGATAATCAGATCATCACCGCCGCCACCGTTCAGATAGTCGCCGTCATCGCTGTCGCCGGTTTCCGGCGCCGGGGCGCCATCCGCAATGCCCGAAAGCGTGTCGTCGCCCCAGCCGCCAAACAGGGTATCACTGCCCGCGCCGCCATGCAGGGCATCGTCGTCGAGCCCCCCCATCAGCGCATCGTCACCCGCCCCGCCGAACAGCCGGTCATCGCCGGCAGAACCTTGCAGGCTGTCATTGCCTGCGTTGCCATGGATCACGTCATCATCGTTGTGTCCGGCAAGCTGGTCATCCGCAGCGCCGCCGAAGAGGTCGTCATCACCGTCTTCGCCATGCAGGGTGTCATCGCCGATACCCCCCTCCAGCGTGTCGTTTCCGCCCGCGCCGTGCAGATCGTCATTGCCTGCGCCCCCGTCAAGGATATCGTCGCCGCCGTATCCGCCGATCTGGTCGCCGCCATCGCCGCCGATCAGCGTATCGTCACCCTCCGTCCCGGACAGGATATCGTCTCCACCCGTCTCCGAAAGGATATCGTTCCCACCTGTCTCCGACAGGATATCCTCGTCGGCATCGGAATCCCGGGCGCCGATGTCCACGTAAACAACGGCGCTGACCGCCATCAAACCCATCAAACCCGCAAGAAACATCATCGGCACACACCATCAAATCAGGGGGTGGAGCAACGCGCACCACCCCCCGGAGATCATCCGGGAGAACGGCCAGCGGGTCAAAAGCAAACCGGAAAGTTGGTTAATGCGACGCTATCGCCCCGGCACTCCAACGCCATTCCTCAGGCTGCCGGGCATAGGGCAGGTAGAGCGGATGGCGCGGGTGCCCTGCCTTGGACAGGCCCAGGTGGAACAGCGGCACGGCACCGGCGCCGAGCATTCTTGCCACCTGCGGCCCCCGGTCCAGATGTGCCCCGTGGACGCCCCATGCCGCGATGACATGATCGGCCCAGACCATCCCCTCGGCCAGCACCGAATCGTTTTCCGGCCCCACCGGATCATCCGCCGCACGCATGTCCCGCGGGTCGGTGGCGCGCCAGGCAAAGATGTTGGTCACCCGGAATCCGCCATAGCCCAAATGCCGGGCGCGCCGCTCGCAGCGCTCCACCGTCGGATCGTTCTGCACTTCCGTCGCCGTGGAGGGGTTCAGCATCACGAACATCACCTTCAGCTCCGCCGCATCCCAGACCCGCGTCAGGCTGTAGCGATAGGCCTCGCAGTCGGAATAGATTGCGGTGGAGGGGGCGTCGCCCTTGGTATGGCTGCGGATGATCATGCCTGCTGGGTCAACCTGCCTTACGCATCGCCGTCCTGCGACAGGTTGAACACCCGCGAGGGGTGCAGCTCACCCGCCTTGAACCGGCCCACGGCAACCGCCTGACCCTCGAAAGAGGCCCAGCATTCATCGCCGTATTCGACACCTGACGCGATCACCATGCCGGGATTGCCATTGCGCAGCCGGGTGGCCCCCTCGGCGGTGGCCTTGACCTCGGGCAGGTCGTCCAGCCCGATCTCAAGCGGTTGCAGGTGCTGGTCCAGCTCCGGCGTGCGTGCCATTTCGGTAATCTGGTCCAGGGTCAGACCGTCCGCCACATCAAAGGGCCCGGACCAGATCCGGCGCAGATCGCGGACATGGCCAAGACAGCCCAGTTTCTGTCCCAGATCACGGGCAATCGACCGCACGTATCCGCCCTTGCCGCAGACCATCTCTAGCGTGACATGGTCGGCATCGGGCCGGTCGGTCAGCAACAGGCTTTCCACAAACAAGGGCCGCGCGGCCAGTTCCATCTCTTCCCCGTCCCGCGCGCGCTTGTAGGCGCGTTGACCGTCGATCTTGACGGCGGAAAACTGCGGCGGCACCTGTTGGATGTCGCCGATAAAATCCGCCAGCGCCGCCTTGATCGCCTCGTCGTCGGGGCGCAGCTCGGATGTGCCCAGCTCTTCGCCTTCGGCGTCATCCGTGTTCGTGGCGATGCCCAGCCGGACGGTGAACTCATAGGCCTTGAGCGCGTCGGTAATATAGGGAACCGTCTTGGTCGCCTCTCCCAGCGCAATCGCCAGCACGCCTGTGGCTTCCGGGTCCAGCGTACCGGCGTGCCCGGCCTTCCTTGCGTCCAGCGCCCAGCGGACCTTGTTCACAACGGCGGTCGACGTGGGACCTGCCGGTTTGTCCACGACCAACCAGCCGGAAATATCTCTGCCCTTGCGTTTGCGCGCCATGTCTCACCCTTCTGTTTCGCGTGCGAGCCTATACAGACAGCTGCCACCGCTGCCCAGCAGATATCTGCGCTTCGGCACCGCGGCACCCGTCAGCACAGATGCTCAGTCTGATTCGACCACGCCGACGATGGGCCCGATCGTGGTAAAGCCCACATCATCGCGGCCAAGACCGGGCGCGCGCAGGCGCGAAACATTGCCATCGAAATAAAGCGCATTCGGCAGGCCCAGACGGTCCCGGAAAAACGAGCCGAAATCGTGAAAGGTGACGGTATTGTCCGAAATCACAAAGATCGCCCGCGTGCCATTGGCCGTGGTGCCGACACCATTGCGGATATAGCGCGACGTGCTGTTCTTCAGGAAGCGCGGATGCAGCTTGCCGTCGATGACCAGCATCGGACCCGATTGGGTCGCAGACCGGCAGGCGGGGCTGGCCTTGAGAAAGGCGGTTGTTTCCATGACGTCGGCACGGGTGTCGCGAATGCAGAAGATCCCGTTCGGCAGCAGGCCGAAATTGCCGGGGCCATCGGTGCTGATCAACTCCTGCAGCTGGCGGCCATTCTCAAGGTAATAACCTACCGGCGCGCGGTTCTGGTGATACATGCCCGCATTCATTGCAAAGCCAAGGTGAAGCCCCCTGGCGGCAAGGGCCTTTTCCACGTTTCCGAAATGTCCGTAGGTGCTGCCGGTCTCATCCGTCAGGAACAGCTCCAGCCGCTCTTTGGTCAGGTCCACTTCGCAGATGGAATACTTATTCCCGCCATAGCTTTCCTTGCGGCAGTCCGTTGCCTGGGCAGTGCCTGCCACAAGCATCAGGACAAGCCACAGCAGCAATTTCATCCGTCACTGTCCGGGTCGGGCGCATCGCCGGGTGCATCGGCGTCACGGCGCACCGCTTCCTGGTTCAGCATGCGGCGGGTCTCGTCCATCTGGTCAAAGGTCTCGTCCAGGCGAAACCGCAGTTCCGGGGCGAACTTCAGCGTCAGTTTCTTGGCCACCTGCCTGCGCAGCTCGCCCTTGTTGCGGGCCAGCAGCTTGATCAGCTCGTCCTGACCTTCGCCGCCCAGCGGCAGCACATAGGCCGTGGCAATCTTCAGATCGGGAGAGGTTCTGACCTCGCCCACCGTGACCGACATGCGGTTGAGGTCGGTATCGTGCACATCGCCGCGCGCCAATACCTCGGACAGCGCCCGGCGAATGGTTTCACCGACCCGCAATTGGCGTTGTGACGGGCCTGCGCCCTCGTGACTCTTGTTTCTGGACATGCCCTCCATCTAAGACGTTGCAAGGCTTTTGCCAAGGCGGCGAATGCAGGCTAAACCGGCCTGAGCAAAGGAGCGCAGATCATGGCAAAACTTCCCGGGGTCACAATTACCGGCGCGTCCGGGCGCATGGGGCAGATGTTGATCGCACAGGTGCTGGCGTCAGAAAAGCTGGCGCTGGTGGGCGCGGTCGAACGGCCCGGGCATGCCTGGGTCGGACAGGACATTGGCCTGGCCATGGGCGGTTCTGCCATCGGCGTGACGGTCAGCGATGATGCACAGGCCGCGATTTCGGCTGCCGATGTGGTGATCGACTTTACCGCGCCTGCCGCCACACTAGCCTTTTCGACCATCGCCGCTGCGGCGGGCACGGTGCATGTGATCGGCACCACCGGCATGACCGAGGCCGAAATCGCACAGCTTGCGCCCGCTGCGGAAAAGACGGTGATCGTCCGGGCCGGCAACATGAGCCTTGGGGTCAACCTGTTGACGCAGCTGACCAAACGCGTTGCAGCGGCGCTGGATGCCGATTACGACATCGAGATCGTCGAGGCGCATCACAACAAAAAGGTCGATGCGCCCTCCGGCACGGCCCTGATGCTGGGCGAAGCCGCCGCAGAGGGGCGCGGCGTGAAACTGGCAGAGGTCTCCGACCGGGCGCGCGACGGCATCACCGGGGCGCGGCAGCGCGGTGACATCGGCTTTGCCGCGATCCGGGGCGGTGACATCGTGGGCGAACATGACGTTATGTTTGCCGCCGAGGGTGAACGCATCATCCTGCGCCATGTGGCATCCGACCGTTCCGTCTTTGCCCGCGGCGCGCTCAAGGCAGCGCTTTGGGGTCTTGGCAAAGCGCCGGGGGAATATGACATGCTGGATGTTCTGGGCCTGAACGACGCGCGCTGAACCGGCGGTTTTCTGCACGCCCTCTCATCAAGGGTGAAACTTCACCTCCCCTTTCGGCGTGGTTGTACCAAATCATGCCAAGAGGAGAGTACAAATGAGACCCTTTGCACCTGCATTGTCCGCGGTCCTTGTCACAATGGCCGCTCCCGCATTTTCCGATTTCCAGAAAGTCACCACACGCAGCGATTTCATCGCGCTTGTCGGCGGCAAGACCCTGACCCGGCCGCTGGTCAAGATCCAGGTGTTGCCGGACGGCCAGATCGCCGGCAGGGGCGCGGCCTGGGCCGTGACCGGTCAATGGCAGTGGAAAGGTGAATATCTTTGCCGCAGCCTTGAATGGGGCGGCGACGATCTTGGCTACAATTGTCAGGAAGTGAAGGTGGACGGGGCGAATGTCCGCATCACCTCTGACCGTGGCACCGGGGAATCAGCAGACTTCAGCCTCCGCTAGGCGGCAGGGCCAAATGCCCATGAAGTAGGGCCTGTAAAAAACCTGACCCTCAAAAATCCACCGCGATGCCCTTTTTTTCCCAATCGCCATATCTGACCGGCTCAGGACCCTCCCTGCCACCCAGCTCGGGCGGCAGATCCAGCGCTTCGGCGGCCTTCCGGCGTGCGGCGGCCTCGTCCAGGGCGCGCTGGGCGGCGGGGGGAATGGGTTTGGGCGCCGGATCCGGTTGCGGCGGCAGATCGGGGCCCGGTGTCGGGACCGGATCGTTCGGCGTGTCCGGGATCGGCTTTGGGGCCGGTGTGGGGTTCCGCATGTCGGCGGGCTCTGTCATGTGATCCTCTTGAGCGGCTGCTGCCTTTGATATACGCCGCCTCATGGGCAGGGCAACCCCGGCCCCCGACCAGAAAAGGCGACGGCATGGCAGACACAGGCGTACAGGCGCGCAGAAGCGCTGTATATCTTCTGGACCAGATCCTGGGGGAAGAACCCCGCCTGATGTCGGAACTGCTCGCGGGCGGGGCGCTGGACAAGCTGCCGCCCGACGACCGGGCCCGCGCCCAGCGACTGGCCCAGGAAACCCTGCGGGGCATGGAGCGCGCCGACCGGCTGCTGCAAAAGCACGTCAAGAAATCCCCGCCCCTCACGGTGCGCAATGTGCTGCGGGTCGGCACTGTCGAACTTTGCCAGGGCGGCGCGGCACATGGGGTGGTGAACGCCATGGTGACCCTCGTCTCGCAACACCGGACATTGAGCCACCTCAAGGGGCTGACCAACGCTGTCCTGCGCAAGATCGCCGCCGAAGGGCCTGACGCCTGGGGCGCGCTGCGGGCGCCGCGGCTGCCGAAATGGCTGCGCGGCCCGCTGACCGAGGCCTGGGGCCCGGAGGCGATTGCCGCAATGGAAGTGGCGCATTTCGCAGGTGCCCCCCTCGACCTGACGGCCAAGCGCGATCCGCAGCTGCTGGCAGAGGCGACCGGCGGGGTGCTGTTGCCCACGGGTTCCGTGCGGGTGGCGGAAGCGGGCCAGGTCTCTGCCATGCCGGGATTCGCGGCGGGCGACTGGTGGGTGCAGGATGCCGCCGCTGCACTGCCCGTCCGCATCCTTGCGCCCGAAGCGGGCGAACAGGTGCTGGACCTCTGTGCGGCACCCGGAGGCAAGACCATGCAACTGGCTGCCGCAGGCGCGGCGGCGACTGCCGTCGATTCCTCTGCCACCCGCATGGCGCGGCTGCGCGAAAACCTGACCCGCACGGGTTTGCAGGCCGAACTGCAGACCGGGGACGCCCGCGCCGTTACCGGCTCTTTTGATGCGATCCTGCTGGACGCGCCCTGTTCCGCCACCGGCACGCTGCGGCGGCATCCGGATTTGCCCTATGCCAAGGACGGATCGGAATTCGGCGATCTGATCGAATTGCAGGCGGAGCTGCTGGACCACGCCTGGTCCCTGCTGAAACCCGGCGGGCGGCTGGTGTTCTGCACCTGCAGCCTCTTGCCCGACGAGGGGGAGGTCCAGGTCGACGAGGCGCTGGAACGGCATGGCGACATGGTGGTTGACCGCGAGGCGCTGATGGTGCCGGGGGTTGAAGCGGATTGGGTCACCTCGGAGGGCGGCCTGCGGTTGCGTCCGGATTTCTGGGCGGACCGGGGCGGGATGGATGGTTTTTATATCGTCTGCCTGCGCAAGGGCGGCTGACGGCAGCTTCCGGCGGGTCACGGAAGGTTGCTGCGGCCCTGTGAAAATTTGCCCACACCGCCCTGTGAGCGACGACAGGCTCTGCCGCACACCACCCTGCAAATGATGACATGTCAAAAATGACATGTCATCATTTACGGAAAGTTAAGGCGAGCGCCCGGGCCGGAAATACCCATTCCGGCGACCGCGCCGCAGCAAGCGTCAAACGTCGGCAGGCGGCGGGTTGGGAACAGCCAGGTAATCCCGTGAAGGGATCGCAACCATCCCTTTCAGCCCCAGCGCCGCGCGGTCCGGCCCTGACAGCGCCGCCATCGCCTCGGCCACCGCATCGAATATGGCAGAACCGTCCCTGCCGCGCGCGGTGATATAGGGCAGGCCGGGCGTCGGCTCTGTCCACGCCAGCACCCGCAACTGCTCTGCACAGGGATCAAATTGCCGGATCAGCCGCCAGGTCACGGCGTCAAGCGCCGCAATATCCGCGCTTCCCCCGGCCACGGCCCTGGCGGAATTCACATGCCCATGGCTCTGGCTGCGATCCTGAAACCAGAAACCCTCTGCACGGGCTGCGGCATGTATCGCGGCAAAGCCGGATTGCGACAGGGTCTGGTTGTAGATGAACCGCGCACTGGCAAAATCGGCCAGCGCAGCGCGGTCATCCCCGGCGCGCACCACGATGGCACTGCGGTAATATCCCGGCGGGCACCCCGTGACGCCGAAATCCGGCGTGCCGACCAGGGTCACCTTGTCATGCAGCTGCGTCCGGTAGGGCATGCCGCAGGTCTGGCTCAGTACCAGTTCACGGTCGGTCCAGACCGCAAAGGCATCGGCGCTGTTGGACAGCGCGACCGGTGCGTCAATCCCGCGCCCGGCCAGTGCGGCGCGGATATGCGACCAGTACCGCCCCAGCGCGGCGTCGGTTTCAGGTCTGGCATACATCATCAGGCTGGCGGTCATGTCAGCAGGTTAACCCCGTCGCCGTCCCCGCAACAGCCCAATTGTGACCAAGAGAGTTTCGGGAAAATGTTGAATCGCAAATACCTTGCCACGCTTCGCGTTCCCAGGACATTTGCGATCCTTGTACTCCAACCATTCCCCGAAACGCTTTATCGCGCCGATCCCGCGACGCCCTGCCAAAAAGCGGTGACACCCGCCAGGTCAGCCGCTATGCTCCCCGCAAACGCCAGCAGAGCGTCAAGGGCAGCAAATCATGTTCAACATCCCCGGCCTGACCGCACAGAAAGAGCGGTTTCTCAACCGGTGGCACGCCCGTGCCGCAACCCGCACGCCTGCGCAGGTCAAGGGGTTTGTCTCTTCGCCCGAACCACGCACCATCGGCTCCTATGCCCGCGGGCGGCAGCTGATCGCCGGCAATTACCTTTTCGCAGGTACCCTGATCAACGCGCCGGACCGTACCCTGTGGCAGCTTGAGGTGCCGGATGCGGCCTATGCCGCCGACCTGCAGGGTTTTGCCTGGCTCGACGATCTGGCGGCCGTGGGCGACGGTGCCGCGCGGCAGGTCGCGCAGCGCTGGCTGTGGGACTGGATCGGACTTTACGGCAAGGGGCGCGGTCCCGGCTGGACGCCGGACCTGACCGGCAGGCGGCTGATCCGCTGGATCAACCACGCGCTGTTCTGCCTGCGCGGGCAGGAATCCGATCAGAGCAGGGCCTTCTACCGCTCGCTTGAACAGCAGACCCGGTTCCTGTCCCGCCGCTGGCACGGTGCCGTCCCCGGCCTGCCGAGGTTCGAGGCGCTGACCGGCCTGATCTACGCGGGCCTTGCACTTGAGGGTCAGGAAACGCTGGCCGACCCCGCGATCAAGGCCCTGGCGCGCGAATGCCGCACCCAGATCGACGCCGAAGGCGGGTTGCCCACCCGCAATCCGGAAGAGCTGCTTGCCGTTTTCACCCTGCTGACATGGGCCGCCGCCGCGCTCAGCGACGCGGGCCGCAGCACGCCCAAGGATCATCTGGCCGCGATTTCCCGAATCGCGCCCACCCTGCGGTCCCTGCGCCACGCCGATGGCGGTCTGGCCCGGTTCCACGGCGGCGGGCGCGGGTTGGAGGGCTGGCTGGACCACGCCCTTGCTGCGGCCAGGGTTCGGACCTCTCCGTCAGAGGGCCTGTCGATGGGTTATGCAAGGCTGTCTGGCGGGCGCACCTCTGTGGTGATTGACGCCGCTGTCCCGCCGAGCGGTGCCGCCTCCGGCAATGCCCATGCCTCGACCCTCGCCTTCGAACTGACCTCCGGCCGCCGCCCGCTGGTGGTCAACTGCGGATCGGGGGCCTCCTTCGGGCTGGAATGGCGCCGCGCCGGGCGGGCGACCCCGTCGCATTCGGCGCTCTGTCTCGGCGGATATTCCAGCGCCCGCCTGTCCGAGCCGGACCGCCACACCGGGCGCGAGGCCCTGATCGACGGGCCGACCCATGTGCCGGTTGAAATGAGTTCCGCAGGCGACGGCATCCGCTTTCAGGGCGGGCACAACGGCTATGTGCGCTCGCATGGGCTGACGCTTGCCCGCACCCTGGAACTGACGCTGGATGGCCGGGGCCTCGCGGGCGAGGACATGCTGCTGGCGCTGGAGGACATCGAGAAACGGCGCTTTGACAAGGCGCTGGACCTTGCCGGGCTCAAGGGCCTGCGCTTTGACATCCGCTTTCATCTGCACCCGGATGTGGACGCGACGCTTGACCTGGGCGGCGCGGCAGTGTCGATGGCCCTGAAAAGCGGTGAAATCTGGGTATTCCGCCATGACGGCACCCATAATCTCTCGCTGGAACCGGGCGCCTATCTTGAGACCACACGTCTCAAACCCCGCGCCGCACAGCAGATCGTGCTGTCCGGCATGGCATTTACATATGCCACCCGGGTCAGGTGGTCCTTGTCCAAGGCGCAGGAAACTGCGATTGGCGTCCGTGATCTTTCGATGGACGACCCATTGGCTGACAACACCGAACCGGACGAACAATAGGACCCTGCCAAATGCCTGATCTCTACCCCGTGAAACGCGCCCTCCTTTCCGTATCCGACAAGACCGGCCTGGTCGAACTTGGCCAGGCATTGGCCGCGCAGGGGGTCGAGCTGTTGTCCACGGGGGGCACCGCATCTGCGCTGCGCGACGCGGGGCTCACGGTCAGGGATGTGGCAGAGGTGACAGGCTTTCCCGAAATGATGGATGGCCGCGTCAAGACGCTGCACCCGGTTGTGCACGGCGGCCTGCTGGCGCTGCGCGACAATGACACGCATGTCGCGGCGATGAACGAACACAACATTGGCGGCATCGACCTGGTGGTGGTCAATCTATACCCCTTCGAGGCAACCGTGGCCAAGGGCGCGGCCTATGACGAGGTGATCGAGAACATCGACATCGGTGGCCCCGCCATGATCCGCTCTGCGGCCAAGAACCACGGTTTCGTCAATGTCGTCGTGGATACCGAAGATTACGCTGCCCTCATTGCAGAGCTTGAGGCCAATGGCGGCCAGACCACCTATGCCCTGCGGCAGCGCCTGGCCCAGACCGCCTATGCCCGCACGGCGGCCTATGACACCGCCGTCAGCACCTGGATGGCCGCGCAGATCGGCGAAACGCCGCGCCGCCGGACATTCGGCGGCACCCTGGCGCAGACCCTGCGCTACGGCGAAAACCCGCATCAGAACGCCGCCTTCTATACCGATGGCTCCGACCGTCCGGGCGTGGCGACGGCACAGCAGCATCAGGGCAAGGAACTGAGCTACAACAACATCAACGACACCGACGCGGCCTTTGAACTGGTCAGCGAATTCGACCCGGCACAGGGCCCGGCCTGCGCCATCATCAAACATGCCAACCCCTGTGGCGTGGCGACGGGCAAGACCATGGTCGATGCCTATACCCGTGCCTTCGACTGCGACCGCACCTCGGCCTTTGGCGGCATCATCGCGCTGAACCAGCCGCTGGACGGCGAAACCGCCGAAGCTATCAGCGGCATTTTCACGGAAGTGGTCATCGCCCCCGGGGCCGATGCCGATGCCATGAGCATTTTCGGCAAGAAGAAGAACCTGCGCCTGCTCACCACCTCGGGCCTTGCCCCGCGCGACGCGGCGGCGCTGGCGGTGCGGCAGGTGTCGGGCGGCTATCTGGTACAGGATAAGGACGTGGGCCGGATCACCCGTGACGATCTGAAGGTGGTGACCAAGCGCCAGCCCTCAGAGCAGGAACTGAACGACCTGCTCTTTGCCTGGACCGTGGCCAAACACGTCAAGTCCAACGCCATCATCTATGTGAAGGACGGCGCGACCGTGGGCGTCGGCGCGGGCCAGATGAGCCGGGTGGACAGTACCCGCATCGCCGCGCGCAAGGCGCAGGACATGGCCGATGCGATGGGCCTCTCCGCACCGCTGACACAGGGTTCGGTCGTGGCCTCGGATGCGTTCTTTCCCTTCGCTGACGGTCTGATCACGGCGGCCGAGGCCGGGGCAACCGCCCTGATCCAGCCTGGCGGGTCGATGCGCGACGACGAAGTGATTGCCGCGGCAGACGAAGCCGGGCTCGCCATGGTCTTTACCGGCATGCGCCACTTCAGGCACTGAGACGGAGGCACCGATGCGCAGTTTCATCCTATTCACTGTGGTGGCCTTTCTGATCGACCAGATCAGCAAATACCTGGTCATTCACACCATGGAACTGGCGCGCATCCGGTCCATCGACGTGCTGCCGCCGCTGCTGAATTTCCGCTATGGCGAAAACCGGGGCATCAATTTCGGGCTGTTCGGCGGCGGGTCAGAGGCCAGCCGCTGGATCCTGATCGCCCTGGCGCTGCTGATCTGCACGGCAGTGACAATCTGGCTGATGCGCTCCGCCCAGCCCCGGCTTGCGCAGATCAGCGGTGGTTTGCTGGTCGGCGGCGCCATGGCGAACGTGCTGGACCGGCTGATCTATGGCTATGTGCTGGATTTCCTCAACATGTCCTGCTGCACGATCAAAAACCCCTTTGTTTTCAACGTCGCGGATATTTTCATCTTTGCCGGTGCCCTGGGCATGATCCTGTTCAGCGGCGACAGCAAGACCGCCCCGCGCCGCCCGCGCAAAAAACCTAAGTGACATTGCCTGCCTGCCTGCGATATTGAAGGGCAGACCCAAAGGAGACGCCCATGCGCCGTATCGCTCTGATGATCCTGATCCCGCTGGCACTCTCGGCCTGTGCCAACAAGGGATTGCGTGACCTTCGGACAGAATCCAAGGGCCCGGACGAATTCATGCTGTCACCCTCTGCGCCGTTGCAGGAACCCGCCAACTACAGGGACCTGCCACCGCCGACGCCGGGGCAGGCGAACCTGACGGACCGTTCCGCCACCAATGAAGGCGTGGCCGCGTTCGGCGGCAACCCCCAGGCGCTGCAGGGGGGCGTGGACGGGCGCGATGGCGCCCTGGTCAACCACGCCAGCCGCCTGGGTGTGACACCGGGTATCCGGGGCATCCTGGCTGAAACGGATGCCCAGTTCCGCAAGCGCAAGGCACGGTTCACCCAGATCAGGATCGTGCCTGTGGACCGCTACCAGCAAGCCTACAAACGGCAGGCGCTGGACGCCGCTGCCGAGGCGGCCCGCTGGCGCCGCGCCGGTGCGCGCACGCCTTCCGCGCCACCGGAAGAACGGCGGTTCAACCCCAGCTAAGCACAGACCAGAACTCATTTATCCGTGAGTTGCCTTGAATACGGTGGCCGCCCGCGTATCTCTCCCATGTTGTTTTCAAAGGAGCGATCATGAAACGATTGCAACTTCTTGGCGCTGTTGCGGCGCTTCTCCTGCCGGGCCTGGCGCAGGCCAAGGACAACGAGGCGGTAACCACCTTTACACTCGATAACGGGATGGATGTGGTGGTGGTCGAAGACCACCGCGCACCGGTCGTGCAGCAGATGGTCTGGTATCGGGCCGGCTCGGCGGATGAACCCAAAGGGTCGTCCGGCGTGGCGCATTTCCTGGAACACCTGTTGTTCAAGGCGACCGACAAACTTGAATCGGGCGAATTCTCGGCCACTGTCGCGGCGAACGGCGGGCGTGACAACGCCTTTACCAGCTACGATTACACCGCCTACCACCAGCGCGTCGCGGCGGACCGTCTGGAACTGATGATGGAGATGGAAAGCGACCGGATGCGCAACATCCGCCTGACGCCTGAAAACATCGCGACCGAACGGGACGTGATCATCGAGGAACGCAACCAGCGCACCGAAAGCAATCCCGGCGCGCTGATGAGCGAACAGATGAACGCGGCGCAATACCTCAACCACCGCTACGGCAGCCCCGTGATCGGCTGGATGCACGAGATGGAGGCGCTGGACCTCGATGATGCGCTGGCCTTCTACAAGACCTATTATTCGCCCAACAACGCGATCCTCGTGGTCTCGGGCGATGTGCAGCCCGATGCGGTGCGGGCCCTGGCCGAGAAATACTACGGCGTGATCCCCGCCAATCCGGACCTGCCCGAACGCCTCCGCACCCAAGAGCCGCCGCAGACCGCCGAACGGCGGATGATCTTCCGCGATGCACGGGTGGCACAGCCCTATGTCAGCCGCTCCTACCTCGCGCCCGAACGCGACCCGGGCGCACAGGAAGAGGCCGCGGCCCTGACCCTGCTGGCCGAGATTCTGGGCGGCGGGACGACCTCCTTCCTGGCCGAGAAACTGCAATTCGACCAGCAGATCGTGACCTATTCCGGCGCCTTCTACCGGGGAGCTTCGCTGGATGACACGACCTTTGACCTCGTGGTCGTGCCTGCGGCTGGTGTCAGCCTGCAGGAAGCCGAAGACGCGATGGACAAGGCCCTTGCCGATTTCATGGAGACCGGCGTGGACGCCGAGCAGCTTGACCGGATCAAGCTGCAGATCCGCGCCAATCAGATCTATGCGCGCGACGACGCCGATTCCGTCGCCAACCGCTATGGTCAGGCGCTTGCCATCGGGCTGAGCGTGGAAGACGTGCAGAACTGGCCCGATGTGCTGGAGGCGGTCACCGCCGATGACATCATGGCCGCCGCGCGCAGTGTTTTCGACAAAAGACAATCGGTCACCGGCTGGCTGATGAAACCGGAGGTCACGCAATGAAACTGATTTATGGCCTGATCCTCGCGGTCCTGATGGCGCTGCCCGCCCGGGCAGAGGTGAACATCCAACCGGTCGAAAGCCCCGGCGGCTTGACCGCCTGGCTGGTCGAGGATCATTCGATCCCCTTCGTGGCGCTTGAACTGCGCTTTCGCGGCGGTGCCTCACTGGACCGGCCCGGCAAGCGCGGGTCCGTCAACCTGATGACCGCGCTGCTGGAAGAAGGGGCGGCCGACATGGATTCGCGCGCATTCTCCAAGGCCTCCGAAGCCTTGGCCACCTCCTTTGGGTTTGACGCCTCGCGCGATGATGTCTCGGTATCGGCCCGTTTCCTGACCGAGAACCGCGCACCCTCCGTCGCGCTGCTGCGCGCCGCGCTCACCGAGCCGCTGTTCGACGAGGCCTCGATCGAAAGGGTCCGGGGGCAGGTGCTGTCGATCATCCAGTCGGACGCAAAGGACCCCGATGACATCGCGTCAGAGACCTTTGACAGGATCGCCTATGGTGATCATCCCTATGCCACCTCACTCAACGGGACGCTGGACAGCGTCGCGGCCCTGACCCGCGACGACTTGGTTGCGGCACGCCAGGACGTCATGGCGCGGGACCGGGTGTACATCGGAGCGGTCGGCGACATCACGCCCGAAGAACTGGGCGCGCTGATCGATGAGCTGCTGGGCGATCTGCCCGAGACCGGGGCGCCGATGCCGCCACGGGCGGATGTGACGATTCCCGGCGGCGTGACCGTAGTGGATTTTCCAACCCCGCAATCCGTTGCCGTCTTCGGACAGAAGGGCATCGCGCAGGACGACCCGGATTTCTTTGCCGCACTCCTTCTCAACCACGTGCTGGGCGGCGGGTCCTTTGAAAGCCGGCTGATGAACGAGGTGCGCGAAAAGCGCGGCCTGACCTATGGGGTCTATTCCTATCTGGTGGCGCGCGACCTGGCGGAAGTCTACATGGGGTCGGTCAGTTCCTCGAACGACCGCATCGCCGAGGCCATTGAGGTGATCGGCGCCGAATGGGCCAAGGCGGCCGAGGACGGCATCACCCAGGAAGAGCTGGACGCTGCCAAGACCTATATCACCGGGGCCTATCCGCTGCGCTTTGACGGCAATGCGCCGATTGCGAACATCCTGGTGGGGATGCAGCTGCTGGGCCTGCCCATCGACTATATTGCCACCCGCAACGACAAGGTTGAAGCGGTGACACTGGCCGATGTGAAACGCGTGGCGGGCGAATTGCTGGACCCGGAAGGCCTGCAGTTCGTGGTGGTCGGCCAGCCCGAGGGGCTGCAATCCACCACCAGCAACTGAGCGGACAGCGCCGCCAAACTTTTTGAAAACTCCGTATAACATCGCGCCGCACGGCGCCCTGTCCGGAACGGGATGCCTGCCAGCCCTGCCTCACCACCTTCACTGCGCTGTCCGCCCTTGCGCAGCCAAACTTTTTGAAAAGTTTGACCCGGAGTTTTTGAAAACTCCGGCGCCGGGCCTCACTCGCCGTAGGGAATCCAGATGTTCTTGACCTCTGTCGCGGCCTGAAGGAAGGGTTTGCCTTCGCCGTCGCGCCCCATCCAGTCGCGGGCGAAACCGTTGTTCACCCAGGTCCGTTTGATGTTCGACGCGGCCCCTTTCTCAACCACTTTGCTGAATTCTGCCGCCCCGAAGGACCAGACCGCATCCACATCCATATGCCGCGCCATCGTGTCGGCGACATCTGCGTGTGGCCCGGTCAGGATGTTCACCACGCCCGCAGGCACATCCGATGTCTCCAGCACCTGCACGAAATCCGTGGCCGCCAGCGGATAGGGTTCTGACGCGGCAAGGATCACCCGGTTGCCCATCGCCATGGCCGGGGCCATGACAGAGATCAGGCCAAGCAGCGGTGCCTCTGCCGGGCAAAGCGCCGCGATCACCCCCACAGGTTCCTTCATCGCCAGCGCCACGCCCCGGATCGGCACGCCATGCACCTGGCCGTCGTATTTGTCGGCCCAGGCGGCATAGGTGAACAGCCGCCGGATGCAGGCCTCCACCTCTTTCGCGCCGGTCTTGCCGCCCTGCATCGCATCCAGACGGGCCGCGAATTCATCTGCCCGTGCCGCCAGATTCTCAGCCATGTAGTACATGATCTGCGCCCGCAGATGGCCGCTGGTCTTTCCCCAGCCCCTGGCGGCCTGCGCCGCCTCCACCGCGTTGCGCAGGTCCTTGCGGTTGGCGATGCCGGCATGCCCCAGCAGCGCGCCGTTCCGGCCCCAGACCGGGGCCGAATAGCCCCCGTCGGGCCGCGCCTGCTTGCCCCCGATATAGAGCTTCGAGGTCCGGTCGATCAGGTCCTGCGGCCCCCCTTCGCCGGTGTGGGGCTCGATCTCCTTCAGCGGTTTGGGCGCTGTTTTGGGCCGCGTATAGGCCGCCAGCCCTTCCCAGCCGCCCTCGCGGCCAAAGCCGCTTTCGCGCACCCCGCCGAAACCGGCTGCGGCATCCATCAGGTTGGTGCCGTTGATCCAGACAATCCCCGCCGCCAGTTGCGGTGCCACATCCAGCGCCAGGTTGATGTTCTCCGACCACAGGGTCGCCGCCAGCCCGTAGCGCGTGTTGTTGGCCAGGCTCACCGCCTCCGCAGGCGTGCGGAAGGTGGTCGAGACCAGCACCGGGCCAAAGATCTCCTCCTGCATCAGCGTATCCGCCGGGTTCAGCCCGGTGATCAGCGTCGGCGGGTAATAGCAGCCATTCTCCGGCAGTGCGGTATCGGCGACAAAACGTTCCCCGGCGGTATTCGCCGCCACCATCTCGCTCACCGATTTCAGCTGCACGGGATCAACCAGAGTGCCCACGTCGATGCTCTTGTCCAGCGGGTCGCCCACGCGCAGCCTGGCCATCCGCGCGCGCAGCTTGGCATAGAAGGCATCGGCCACCGGTTCATGCACCAGCAGGCGCGAGCCCGCGCAGCAGACCTGCCCCTGATTGAACCAGATGGCATCCACCAGCCCCTCGACCGCGCTGTCGAGGTCGGCATCGTCAAAGACGATGTAGGGCGATTTGCCGCCCAGCTCCAGGGTTAGCGCCTTGCCGCTGCCCGCCGTCGCCTCGCGGATGCGCCGCCCGACAGATGTGGAACCGGTAAAGGCGATCTTGTCGATATCGTCATGCGCCACGATCATCTCGCCCACGGCACCATCGCCTGTGACAATGTTCACCACACCCCTGGGCAGGCCCGCCTGACGGCAAATATCCGCGAACAGCAGCGCGGTCAGTGAGGTGTATTCCGCAGGCTTCAGCACCACGGTATTGCCCATCGCCAGGGCGGGCGCGACCTTCCAGGCCAGCATCAGCAGGGGGAAGTTCCACGGAATGATCTGGCCGCAGACTCCCAGCGCCTGCGCCTCTGGCAGCTCGCTTTCCATCAGCTGCGCCATGCCCGCATGGTAATAGAAATGCCGCTGCGCCAGCGGCACGTCGATGTCCCGCGCCTCGCGGATCGGCTTGCCGTTGTCGAGAACTTCGAGAACCGCAAAGAGACGGCTGTGTTTCTGCATCAATCGCGCCAGCGCATAAAGATACCGCGCCCGGCCATGCCCGCCCAGCTTCTCCCACTTCGGCTGCGCCCGGCGCGCCGCCTTCACGGCGGCGTCCACATCTGCCTGCGTGCCCTGTGTCAGGGTCGCCAGAACCTCGCCCGTCGCGGGGTTGGTGCTGTCGAACCCCTTGCCGGGATCGGTAAAGGCCCCGTCGATGAAATGGCCAAAGCGGCTGCCCTGATCCACCAGCCAGGCCAGCGCGTCGGCTGCGGATTCCGGGGCGGGGCCGTAGTCCATGCTTTCGAAGATTTCGGGAATGGTCATGTCGTCACCTCAGAGAAGTTCGAAGTATTGCGCGGTCAGGAAAAGACAGAAGATGATTGCGAACTCGGTATAGAGCTTTCGTGCCACCACGCGCTGTGCCGGTGACATTCCGATGACGGAAAATCCCCAACGGCCCGGCTCAGCGACCTTCCCGACAAGCGCGCAGCAGCGGGCAAGGTATGCGATGAAAAGCACCGTCAGGATCAATCCTTGCAGGCTCTCTTCCGTCATCCGCCGCCCTTTCCCGTTAATATTTTGTAAATGATTTCAGGAATTTCCCCGAGGGGACCCCTAGCTTGTGGCGTGGCGGTAGCCCGCCGAATAATTGCCGGTGACGTGATGTTCCAGCTGGCGTTCGATGTCGTTCAGCAGCGATGACGCGCCAAAACGGAACAGATCGGGCTGAAGCCAGCGGTCGCCCAGTTCCTCCTTCATCAGCGCGAGGTAGGTGATCGCATCCTTGGCCTTGGAGATCCCGCCTGCGGGTTTGTAGCCGATGCGAACGCCGGTGCGCTCGTGGTAATCGCGGATCGCGCGGATCATCACCAGACTGACCGGCAGGGTGGCATTCACGCTTTCCTTCCCGGTGGAGGTCTTGATGAAATCGGCCCCGGCCATCATGCAGACCAGGCTGGCCCGCGCCACGTTGCGCAGGGTGCCCAGCTCGCCAGTGGCCAGGATCGCCTTCACATGCGCATCGCCGCAGGCCTCCCGCATGGCGCGCATCTCGTCATAAAGCGCCTGCCAGTTGCCGGACAGCACATGGCGGCGCGAGATCACGATGTCGATCTCGCTGGCCCCGGCAGCGACGCTCATCTCGATCTCTTTCAGGCGCAGCTCGAAGGGTGACAGCCCGGCGGGAAAACCGGTGGAAACGGCGGCAACCGGAATGCCCGTGCCCGCCAGCGCCGCAACGGCGGGGGCGATCATCTCGTGATAGACGCAGACGGCCCCGGTGGTGATCGGGCCCATGCCCAGCGCCTTCAGCAGGGCGGGGGCGACGGGCTGGCGCGCCTTGGCGCACAGCCGCTCGACCCGGCGTGCGGTGTCGTCGCCCGACAGGGTGGTCAGGTCGATACAGGTGATGGCGCGCAGCAGCCAGGCCGCCTGATGCGCCTTCTTGACCGACCGGCGGGCGGGCAGGCTGGCGGCGCGGCGTTCGATCGCAGAGGTATTGGCACGCGCAGCCAGCACCCAGTTCAGGTCCAGCGGCATCCCTGGATTGCGCGGCAGGGTCACCTGCGGCAGATGCGTCTGGCCGGTGCTCACGAGGGGTGTCTGGGACGGGGCGAGTGGCTGTGCCATCGGGGCTCTCCGGTTCGTGTCAGAGTGCGAAGGTGCCACGCCTGCGCCCCCTTTGGCAAGCGGTGCTGCCGCCACGTCTTCTGCGGGAAAACTGCACGAACCGACCCTTTGATCTGCACATCACGCAGGCATCAAGGTCCGGAACAAACAGAACGAGGGCAAGAGACATGAAGACTTTCCTGATCCGGGGGGTGCCGAGGGCAATGCAGCAGGACGGATGGTGGCTGAACGCGCCACCGGCGGACCCGCCGCAGGAAAAGACCCGCAGGGCACCGGGAACGCCCTGGCGCGCCGGCTTGCTGGTGATGCTGGTGGCGCTTGGTGATCTGCTGGTCTGGCAGGTCACGCCGGGGCTGTCGCTGGCGGTTTTCGCCATGGCGATGGTCATAGCAGCGGCAGCCGCCGCGGGCCGGATGACGGCGCGGCGCTGTATGGTGGTGAGCGCGGGCAGCCTGCTGGCCTTCCTGCCGCTGGTCGAACTGGTGCAGCCGCTTTCCTTTGCCATTGCGGTCGCTGGCGGATCGGTGCTTTTCGCGGTGATCGCCGGGCTGCGACCGGGGCAGGTCGCCCGCGCCGCGCTGCGGCTCTGGCCTCTGGGGATGCGGCAGACGGTGCAGGACGGGGCCGATGCCCTTGGCCGTCCTGACGCCAGCCAGGTGCCCGGCTGGATACAGGGGGTTCTGAAACGCTGGTTCGTGCCGGCCTTCCTGGGCGGCGTCTTTGTCCTTCTGCTGCTGATGGCAAACCCGGTTGCCGACCGCTGGCTGGCCGATCTGACCCGGCATGAGCCTGCGCTTCCGGAAGCCGACCGGGTCGGCTTCTGGCTGTGCCTGCTGCCACTTGTCTGGACCGTGCTGCGCCTGCCCGCGATGCGCGAGCGGCTGGGCGCGGCTCCGGCGCCCGCCCGCATGGGCCCACGGCGTGAAGGGCTGATCAACCCCGGCTCGACCGCGCGCGGGCTGATCCTGTTCAACGCGGTCTTTGCGGTGCAGACGCTGCTGGATGTGGTCTATCTATACGGCGGTGTCGGCCTGCCGGAGGGGATAACCTATGCCCAATATGCCCACCGGGGGGCCTATCCGCTGGTGGTCACCGGGCTGCTGGCCGGGGGCTTTGCCCTGATGACCCGGCGCTGGGTTCTGGGCGACCGGGTCCTGCGCGCGCTCTTGCTGCTCTGGGTGGCGCAGAACGTGGCGCTTGTGGTGTCGTCGCTGGTGCGGCTGGACCTTTACGTCGGTGTCTACGGGCTGACGCACCTGCGGCTGGCGGCGGGCATCTGGATGGGGCTGACCGCCGCCGGGCTGGCGCTGATCTTCTGGCAGGTCTGCGCCGGGCGGAACAATGGCTGGCTGGTGCTGCGCGGCGGCGGCTTGGCGGCGGCGGTCCTTTACGTTTGTGCCTTTGTCAGCTTTGACGCCATGGTCGCGCGCTATAACCTGAGCCATCCGGTGCGCCAGGATCGTGCCTATCTTTGTGCGCTGGGCGAGGCAGCGCGTCCGGTGATTGCCGGTTTCGAGCTGGCACAGCGGCGCAGCATCTGCCCCGGCGCGCATCGCATCACCAGCCCGCGAGACTGGCGCGAATGGGGCTTTCGCAACGCGCGCACCCGCAATAGCCTTGCCACCATCCAAGCAAAGGCCCTGCGATGACTGCACCCCATATCCTGATCGTCGACGACGACCCCCAGATCCGCACCGTGCTGCGCATGGCCCTGGACAAGGCCGGGATGACCAGCGACGCGGCGGGCGACGGGGACGAGGGGCTGACCAAGGCAATGTCCGGGCGTTATGACCTGATCGTGCTGGACATCGGATTGCCGCAGATGGACGGACTGGCCCTGTGCCGGACATTGCGCCGGACCGGCCAGACCCCGGTGCTGTTCCTGACCGCGCGGGATGACGAGATCGACAGGGTGCTGGGGTTCGAGCTGGGCGGTGACGATTACGTCAGCAAGCCGTTTTCGCCGCGCGAACTGACCGCGCGGATCGCCGCCATTCTCAAACGCAGCGGCGGCAGGCCGGCGCAGACGCCGCCAGGTCAGTCGCGCGGCGTGCTGACACTGGATACCGGCCGTCACACCTGTGCCGTCGCAGGGCAGGTTGTCGCCCTGACCGCGCGGGAGATGGGCATTCTGAGCCATCTGATGGCCCGCCCCGATCAGGTGCTGCCGCGCCCGGCGCTGACCGATGCGGTCTATGGCGCGCATGTCCATGTGTCGGACCGCACGCTGGACAGCCACCTGCGCAACCTGCGCGCCAAACTGGCAGAGGCGGGTTGTGCGGATGCCATCGAAACGGTGCATGGCGTCGGGATCAGGATGGGGCCATGCCAAGGCAGGTAAGGCGCAAATGGCGGCCGCCTCTGGCGCTGATCGTGATCGGGGCAATGGCGGGGATCGTCGCGGTGCCGGTCCTTGGGCTGACCTATTTCCGGGTTGCGGGGAACGTGCTGGGCTGGGCGGAAACCGCCTGGCTGATCTTATGGGTGGCGCTGGCTTCGGCGGGGATACTGGGGTTCCTGCTGTGGCGGCTGGTGTTGCGCCCGGTGACAGCGCTGACCGCGCATGCCCGCGACATGAAAGCGGGCCGCGCCGGAAAGCCGCCTGCGCATTTCGGCACCCCGGAGTTTTCGGAACTGGGGCAGAGCGTGATCGACATGGGCGCCACATTGCACAGCCGCGCGGCCACGATGCGGGCCTATGCGGATCATGTCACCCATGAGATGAAATCGCCGCTGACCGCCATCGCCGGTGCCGCCGAACTGCTGGAGGACGCCACCGGGGAAGAGCGCAGGGCGCTGGTTGTCACGATTGCGGATTCTGCCGCCCGCATGGACCGCCTGCTGCGCGACCTGCGCCGCCATGCGGCGGCGGGCCTTGCGCGGGAGGGCGGCGAGGTGCTGCTTTCGGTGGCGGCAGGGCAGGTGAGGGGCGCGGTGGCAGAGCTGCGCCGGGACGGCATGGTGCCGATGCCGCAGGACGATCTGGCCGCGGTGCTGGAGCAGTTGATACAGAACGCGGTCAGCCATGGGGCGGATCTGATCAGCCTTGACTGGGATGGCGGCAAACTGTCGGTCGCGGACAATGGCTGTGGCGTGGCGCCGGGCGACCGGGACCGGATGTTCGATCCCTTTTTCACCACCACCCGCGCGCAGGGCGGGACGGGTATGGGCCTTGCCATCGTGCGGGCGCTGATCGGGGCGCATGGCGGCACTATCGCCCATGTGCCAACGCAAAAAGGCGCGGTCTTCGAGATATCCTTTTGAGGGGGCTTTGAGGCATGTCTTCGGCTTGGTCCGGGCCTTACCTGCCACGGTCTGTTGCCGAGAGTCAGAACACCCTTGGGTTCGAGTCACTTTCGCAGGCATCCGTCATTGAAGCGAAGAGTTGAGATTGCGAATTACTTGCAACTGTATTGACTTAGTTGCGAATCAATCTCATATAGAAATCATGAAAAACATGATGACCAGATTCACCCCGACCCGCCGCGCCACCCTGTTGGGGGGGCTCGCCCTTTTCGCCACAGCACCTGCCCTGCGCGCAGCGGGCGTGCTGGACGTTGTTGCCACGACCGGCATGATCGCCGATGGCGTTCGCCGTGTCGGTGGCGATGCTGTCACCGTCCGGGCCCTGATGGGGCCCGGCGTCGACCCGCATGGATACCGCCAGACCCGCAGTGACATTGTCGCGATGACACGCGCCGATCTGACCCTGTGGCACGGTCTGTTTCTTGAGGCGCAGATGGAGCGGTTCTTTGAGGAACTGGGCGGCCAGCGCCGTGTCGTTGCAGTGGCCGAGGCCCTGGACAAGAGCAGGTTGCTGGAACATGCGGATTACGCGGGGCGCTACGACCCGCACGTCTGGATGGCACCCGATATCTGGACCGACGTGGTGGCCGAAATCGCCCGCGCCCTCACCGAAGCACGTCCTGACATGGCGGAAGAATTCGCCGCGAATGCCGCCGCCTACCGCGAAGAGCTTGCAGCGCTGTCGACCTATGCCGGTGAGGCCGTGGCCATGGTGCCGGAAGAGACCCGGGTGCTGGTCACGGCGCATGACGCCTTCAGCTATTTCGGGCGGGCCTATGGCTTCGAGGTGATCGGTATCCAGGGCATTTCCACCAATTCGGAAGCCGGGCTGAACCGCATTTCCGAGCTTGTGGATGTGCTGGTTGACCGCAAGATCGGCGCTGTCTTTGTCGAGACCTCGGTTTCGGACCGCAACATGCGTGCGCTGATCGAAGGGGCGGCGGCACGGGGCCACGAGGTTGTCATCGGCGGATCGCTTTATTCCGATGCGATGGGGCAGGAAGGCACCTATGAGGGGACCTATATCGGCATGATCGACCATAACGTGACCACCATCGCCCGTGCCCTGGGGGCGGATGTGTCACCTGGCGGCATGACCGGCAGGCTGAGCAGTGGCAGCTGAGCCATGAGCATCAAACTCGCCTCTGAACGTCACCCGGAGACCGGACAGACCAGCCGCGAGGACAGTCCGCTGGCCGTGCGGGGCATGACCGTGTCCTATGGCCAGAAACCTGCGGTGTTTTCCGTCGACATGACGGTGGAGCCGGGCAAGATGACGGCCATCATCGGCCCCAACGGCGCGGGCAAATCCACCCTGCTCAAGGCGGCGCTGGGCATTCACAAGCCGCTGGCGGGCACTACGACGGTGTTCGGCAAGCCCGTGGGCGCGCAGCGGCACCGGATCGCCTATGTGCCGCAGCGCGCCAGCGTGGACTGGGATTTTCCCACCCGCGTGATCGACGTGGTGCTGATGGGGCTGTATCCGCAGCTGGGTCTGCTTGGCCGGGTCCGGCCCGCGCATCGCGCGCGGGCAGAGGATTGCCTGACCCGTGTCGGCATGGAGGATTTCGCCAGCCGCCAGATCGGGCAATTGTCCGGCGGACAGCAGCAGCGGGTCTTTCTGGCCCGTGCATTGGCGCAGGATGCGGACCTTTACCTGCTGGATGAACCCTTTGCCGGGGTCGATGCGGCCACCGAAAAGGCGATCATCAGCGTGCTGAAATCCCTGCGGGATGCGGGCAAGACGGTTGTGGCGGTGCATCACGACCTGTCGACCGTCACCGACTATTTCGACAATGTCTTTCTGATCAACACCCGTCGCATTGCGGAAGGGCCGGTGAAGACCACCTTTGTCACCGCGAACCTGCAGGACGCCTATGGCGGCCGGCTGGCAGGTGCGCAGATGGAAGCGCTGGCGCTGTCATGATCCGCGACGCGCTGCTGCTGCAACTTGGCTATAATGCGACCCTGGTGACCCTTGGCGCAACCCTGCTGGGGATGGCCGCAGGGGTTGGCGGGACGTTCCTGTTTCTGCGCAAGCGCGCGCTGGTCAGCGATGCGATCAGCCATGCCACGCTGCCGGGCGTCGCGCTGGCCTTTATGGTGATGGTGACACTGGGCGGCACCGGCCGGAACCTTGTCGGACTGCTGACCGGGGCGGCGCTCTCGGCGGCGGTGGGGCTGTTGCTGGTATCCTGGCTGGGCACGCGGACCCGTCTGGCCGAGGATGCGGCGATCGGCTCCGTCCTGTCGGTTTTCTTTGGCTTCGGCATTGTGCTGCTGACGGTGATCCAGACCATGTCGGCGGGTCAGCAGGCCGGGCTTGAAGGATTCCTTCTGGGCTCGACCGCCGGAATGCTGCGCAGCGATGCGATGGTGATCGCTGTGTCGGCGGCGCTGACCCTGGCTCTGGTGATGCTGATGCGACGGCCGCTGACGCTGGCCTCTTTCGATCCCGAATATGCGGTATCCATCGGGCAGGACGTGCGCCGCACGGATCTTGCCATGATGGGACTGGTGCTGGCGGTGACGGTTGTGGGGCTGAAGATCGTCGGGCTGATCCTTATCGTGGCGCTGCTGATCATTCCACCGGTGACCGCGCGGTTCTGGACCGAGCGGACCGATCATGTCGTGATGATCTCGGGCGCTGTCGGGGGGCTGTCGGCCTATGTCGGCGCGGCACTGTCGGCGGCGATCCCGGCTGTGCCGACCGGCCCGATCATCGTGCTGGTGGGCTTTGCGCTGTTTGCCCTGTCGCTGCTGGTGGCCCCGGGGCGCGGCGTGGTCTCGGCGCTGGCCCGGCACCGGACCCATCAGCGGCGGGTACATCTGCGGCAGGGGCTGCTGGCGATGGCGCAGGGGCAACCGATCTATGAGAACATGACCTTGCGGCTGTTGCACCGGCAGGGCTGGGCGCGGCCCGATGGCGTGCCCACCGAACTGGGCCGGGGCCGCGCCGCGCGGGCCTTGCGCGACGAAAGCCGCTGGCGGGTGATCCGCAGCGATCCCGCGTTCGAGGCGGCGACCGCGCAGGATGACGGGCTGACCGATATTGAAACCGTGCTGACCGCCGACCAGCTGGCCGAGGTGGATGCGCGCATTCCCCGTGCGGAGGTGGTCGCATGAATGGCGCTGAATTTGTCCCGCTCAGCCTTGTGCCGCTGCTGACCGGCATCTGCGTGGCTGTCGCCTGTGCACTGCCCGGCAACTTTCTGGTGCTGCGGCGGCAGGCGCTGATCGGGGATGCGATCAGCCATGTGGTGCTGCCGGGGATCGTCGTCGCCTTTCTGATCGGCGGCACGGTCAGCACCCTGCCGATGTTGCTGGGCGCTGCCGGGGCGGCGGTGATCGCCGTCGGCGCGATCGAGGCGGTGCGGCGGCTGGGGCGGATCGAGACCGGTGCCGCGATGGGCGTAGTCTTTACCACCATGTTCGCGGGCGGGGTGCTGTTGCTGGAGCAATCGGACACCTCGTCGGTGCACCTGGACGTGGAACATGCGCTTTATGGCAATCTGGAAAGCCTGATCTGGCTGGATGCGACCGGATGGTCCTCTTTGCTGGACCCGCAGGCGCTGGCCAGCCTGCCAGTGGAACTGCCGCGCATGGCGGCGACGCTGCTGCTGGTGGCGGCCTTCATCGCGCTGTTCTGGCGGCCGCTCAAGATCAGTACCTTTGACGAGGGTTTTGCCCGCACCATCGGGCTGCGGACCAGCCCGCTGGGTCTGGCGCTGGTGATCATGGCGGCGATTGCGGCGGTGGCGGCCTTTGACGCGGTGGGCAGCATCATCGTGATCGCCATGTTCATCTGCCCGCCCGCAGCGGCGCGGCTGATGACCAACCGGCTGGAGCACCAGGTGGCCTGGTCGGTGGGTTTCGCCACGCTTGCCGCCGTGCTGGGATATGTGCTGGCGGGCTACGGGCCGCTGTGGATCGGGATGCAGGACAGCGTCTCGGCTGCCGGGATGATCGCGACGGTGTCTGGGGTGATCCTGGCGGTGACCGCGCTGGTCGGCCCGCACCGGCTGCGTGGCTCAGCTGCCCCGGTAGGTTGAATAGCCGAAAGGTGAAAGCAGCAGCGGCACATGGTAATGCGCAGCCGGGTCCGAGATGCCGAAACGGATCGGGACCTCATCAAGGAAACGCGGGCTTTCAGGGGCTGTGCCGATCCGGTCGAGATAAGCCCCTGCGGCAAAGACCAGTTCATAGGTGCCGGGGGCGAAGCCTTCGGTTGGCAGGATCGGCGTATCGGTGCGCCCGTCCGCGTTGGTCTGCATCGCGGCCAGTTTGATCCGCGCTTCACCCTCCAGCCGGTAGAGCGTGACCTCCATCGCGCGGGCGGGGGCGCCCAGGGCCGTGTCCAGGACATGAGTGGTCAGATATCCGCCGGGCATCGGGGGCTCCTTGGCTGGAATGGGCGTTTCACGGCAGGATAGAGCGGTGGTACGCCGCGTCAATGCGGGGCCGAGCCGCCCGTTCCGGCTCGGATCTACGGCGAATCCCGGGTGATTCGGATTTTCTGGGCAAAGTGATTCGTTTTTCTTTGACCTGCGAATCATCCTTTGCCTATATAGGGTGTGAGAGGCAAAAACTGCACGTAAAACGTGTACTCTTGAAGCTTTCGGAACGCCGTCTGGGGGACGTCACATTGTTTTTTGGGAATTCTGCGCTGTCGGATTCGACCCGCAAAAGCGAATGTACCCCGGCAGTCATTCAGGTTGGCCCGCGCCTAATAATCCCAGACTAACGCATAAACACAGGCTGCAGCAGTCAATCTGGCATCGGGCTGCATCCAAAGCGGATGTAGCCCGATTGCTTTTCCCCGGCACAACAGAAATTGCGCGCCTGTCGGTATTTGTGCAGGGTGGGGGACACAGCATCAGGACGTTACCATGAACCGCTATCCGCGCGACTTTCAGGGCCATGGCCCCAGACCGACCGACGCCAGGTGGCCCCGGGGCGCACGCATCGCCGTGCAATTCGTCGTGAACTACGAAGAGGGCGGCGAGAATTGCCTGTTGCATGGCGATGCCTCGTCAGAGGCCTTCCTGTCCGAGATCGTGGGCGCGCAGCCCTGGACCGGGCAGCGCCACTGGAACATGGAAAGCATCTATGACTACGGCGCCAGGGCCGGGTTCTGGCGGTTGCACCGGCTGTTCACCGGCGCGGGCATTCCCGTCACGGTCTATGGGGTGGCCAGCGCGCTGGCCCGGGCGCCGGGACAGGTCGAGGCCATGAAGGAGGCCGGCTGGGAAATTGCCAGCCACGGGCTGAAATGGATCGACTACAAGGATCATACCGTCACAGCGGAACAGGCCGATATGGACGAGGCGATCCGCCTGCACACGGAGGTTGTGGGCAGCGCGCCGCGCGGCTGGTATTGCGGACGCTCGTCGATCAATACCGTGGCACTGGCGGCGCGCAGCTGTGCTTTCGACTACATCTCGGACACCTATGACGATGATCTGCCCTATTGGATGCAGGTCGGCGACCGCGATCAGCTGATCATTCCCTATACGCTGGATTGCAACGACATGCGCTTTGCCACGCCGCAGGGGTTCAATTCGGGTGACCAGTTCTATGCCTACCTGCGAGACACGTTTGACGCGCTTTATGCCGAAGGGGCGGAAGGTGCCGCCAAGATGATGAGCGTGGGTCTGCATTGCCGGCTGGTCGGGCGGCCCGGACGCATCCAGGCGCTGAAACGCTTTGTTGATTATATCAAGGGGTTCGAGGGCGTCTGGACCCCGCGCCGCATCGACATCGCGGCGCATTGGCACGCGGTGCATCCGCCAGAGCCGCGCGGGCCCCGGCCCAGCCAGATGGACCGTGACAGCTTTGTCGCGGCCTATGGCGGGGTGTTCGAACATTCGCCCTGGATCGCGGAACGCGCCTTTGAGCTGGAGCTGGGTCCGGCCCATGACACGGCGGCGGGCCTGCACAATGCGCTGGCGCGCATGTTCCGGTCGGCCAGCGACAAGGAGCGTCTGGGGGTGCTGACGGCGCACCCCGATCTCGCGGGGAAACTGGCCGCGGCCAGGCGGCTGACGGCGGAAAGCACGGCAGAGCAGGCCAGCGCCGGGCTGGATGCCCTGACCGATGTAGAACGCGCGCGGTTCGAAGCGCTGAATGCGGATTACGTGAGCAAACACGGCTTTCCCTTCATCATCGCGGTCAAGGATCATGACAAGGCCGGTATCCTGCGCGCTTTCGAGGCGCGGATCGCCAATGACACGCAGACCGAGTTCGCAACCGCCTGCGCACAGGTCGAACGCATCGCGCGGCTGCGTCTGGAGGACATGTTTTGAGTTACGCTTTCCCACCCGGCGGGCTGCCGGACCAATCGGTCAACCCCGAAGGTGCCGCCGTTTTCACGCCTGCCTATGCGGTGCTGCCCGCAATCACCCAGCGCGATATCGTCACCAGCTATCTGCCCGGATGGCGCGACATGCGGATGTGGGTGCTGGCGCGGCCCCTGTCGGGCTTTGCCGAGACGTTTTCGCAATATGCCGTGGAACTGCTGCCCGGCGGCGGTTCCGACACGCCGGAGGAGGAGGCGGAGGCGCAATCGGTGATCTTTGTCGCGCGCGGCGGGCTGACGCTGAACATCGACGGCCAGCGGCATGAGATAGGTGAAGGCGGCTATGCCTACATCCCGCCCGATACTGTCTGGACGCTCTGGAACGATGGCGATGCGGTGGCCCAGTTTCACTGGATCAGGAAGCGCTATCAGCAGGCCGAGGGCATCGAGATGCCGCAGGCCTTTGTCACCTCGGACAAGGAGGTGGCGCCGGTCGTCATGCCCGATTGCGAGGGGGTCTGGGCCACGACGCGTTTTGCCGATCCGGCGGACCTGCGTCATGACATGCATGTCAACATCGTCACCTTCCAGCCCGGGGGGCGCATCCCCTTTGCCGAAACCCATGTGATGGAACATGGCTTGTATGTGCTGGAAGGCACGGCGGAATACCTGCTGAACCGCGATTGGGTCAGTGTCGGACCGGGCGATTTCATGTGGCTGCGCGCCTTTTGCCCGCAGGCCTGTATCGCCACCGGCGAAGGGCCGTTCCGCTATCTGCTCTACAAGGATGTGAACCGGCACATGCCGCTATGAGTGCCCCGCGCGAGATTGTCGCGCAGGCGCTGACCGCTGCCGCCTTCGCGCCCTTCGGAGATCTGCTGGATTGCGCGGGCGCGCCGGACCGGCTGATCAACGCGGGGCTCTGCGGGCGTTACCACGACCGTGCCAAGCTCGATTTCGGGCCGGAGGGGCGCGCGGGGGTTAGCATTTTCAACGCGGTGCCGCGTGAACTGCCCTATCTGCTGGATCTGCTGGAGCGGCATCCGGAGGGCTCGCAGGCCTTTCTGCCGATGACCTCGAATCCTTTCCTTGTGATCGTAGCACCGGATCTGGGCGACCGTCCGGGCGTGCCGCAAGCCTTTCTCACGGCGCCGCATCAGGGGATCAATCTGCACCGGGGAACATGGCACGGTGTGCTTACGCCTTTGGCGGGGCCGGGCATATTTGCCGTTGTCGACCGGATCGGGGCCACGCCGAACCTTGACGAATACCCTTTGGACCGGCCCTATATGATCAGGGCACAGCCCGCGTAACGGATCGTCCCGTCAGAGGGCGACCTCTCCAACAAGGGACAACAGCATGACATCCACTTCCATCGGGACGCCGGAGCAACTGCGCGATCCTAATTATACCCCTGCTTTGACGCGGGCGATTCCGCTGGGCATCCAGCATGTGCTGGCGATGTTCGTCAGCAATGTGACGCCCGCCATCATCATCGCCGGTGCGGCGGGTTTCGGCTTTGGCTCCAACTCGCCCGATTTCCCGGAACTGCTGTACCTGATCCAGATGTCGATGCTGTTTGCCGGGGTGGCAACGCTGCTGCAGACCATCACCATCGGCCCGGTCGGCGCGGCGCTGCCGATCGTGCAGGGCACGTCCTTTGCCTTTATCCCGATCATGATCCCGCTGGTTGCGGGCAAGGGGGTCGACGGGCTGGCCGCCCTGTTCGGCGGCATCGTCGTGGGCGGGCTGTTTCATGCCTGTCTGGGGTTGTTCATCGGCAAGATACGCTTTGCCCTGCCACCGCTGGTGACGGGGCTGGTGGTCACCATGATCGGCCTCGCGCTGGTGCAGGTCGGCATCCAGTATGCCGCCGGCGGGGTGCCTGCCATCGGCACGCCGGAATATGGCAGTTTGCTGAACTGGTCGGCGGCACTGGTGGTGATCCTGGTCACCCTGGGGCTGAAGTTCTTTACCCGGGGAATGCTGTCGATCTCTGCCGTGCTGATCGGTCTGATCGTGGGGTATTTCTATGCGGTTGCGGTCGGCATGCTGTCCTTTGGCGGCGACCGGGGCGTGATCGCAAGCTGGAACAACGCCGCATGGGTCGCCCTGCCGGATCCGTTCCGCTACGGCTTTGAATTCTCGGCGGCGGCGATCATCGGTTTCTGCCTGATGGCTTTCATCTCGGCCATCGAGACGGTCGGTGACGTGTCGGGGATCACCAAGGGCGGCGCCGGGCGCGAGGCCACCGATACCGAGATCGCGGGTGCGACCTATGCCGATGGTATCGGCACGGCCATCGCGGGCGTCTTCGGCGGCCTGCCCAATACCTCGTTCAGCCAGAACGTCGGCCTGATCGCCATGACTGGCGTGATGAGCCGCCATGTGGTCACCTGTGGCGCGGTCTTCCTGATCATCTGCGGGCTGGTGCCCAAGGTGGGCGGATTGATCCGCACCGTGCCGATCGAAGTGCTGGGCGGCGGTGTGATCGTGATGTTCGGCATGGTGGTCGCGGCGGGCATGTCGATGCTGTCCGATGTGGACTGGAACCGCCGCAACATGGTGATCTTTGCCATCTCGATCTCTATCGGGCTGGGCCTGCAGCTGGAGCCGGGTGCGGTGCAGCACCTGCCCGACACCATGCGCATCCTGATGACCAGCGGGCTGCTGCCTGCGGCGCTGATCGCGATCATCCTCAACCTGGCCCTGCCGGAGGAACTGGCCGAGGAATCGACCGAAGAAGTGTCAGGCGGCCTTCAGGGCCATTCAAAGGGCAGGCTGCCGCATTAGCAAAGGGGGGAGGGGCAAGGCGCTGAGCCGCCCCTCCTCTTTTTGGCTCTAAATATCCAAGCGCAACCGCACCGCAATAACCCAGGTTTCCGAAAGAGCACCCATGTACGACCTTGCCACCATGTCCTCCTGGATCGAATTCGCGGTTCGCTGGACCCATGTGATTGTCGGGATTGCCTGGATCGGGTCCTCGTTCTACTTCATCGCGCTGGACCTCGGGCTGCACCGCGACCGCGGCCTTGCCTCCGGCGCCGATGGCGAGGAATGGCAGGTGCATGGCGGCGGGTTCTACCACATCCAGAAATACCTGGTCGCGCCTGACAGGATGCCGGGCGACCTGGTCTGGTTCAAATGGGAAAGCTATTCCACATGGCTCAGCGGTTTTGCCCTGCTGGTGCTGGTCTATTATCTGGGCGCCGAGTTCTATCTCATCGACCCGGCGGTGTTGGCGCTGTCCACTTTTCAGGCCGTCGCCATATCGCTTGCCTCGCTGGCCTTTGGCTGGGTCGCCTATGACCAGATCTGCAAAAGCCGCTTTGGCGATGACAACACGCGGCTGATGATCCTGCTTTACGTGATCCTGGTCGGTATGGCATATTTCTATACTTCCGTCTTTTCGGGCCGTGCGGCACTGCTGCATCTGGGCGCGTTCACCGCCACGATCATGTCGGCCAATGTGTTTTTCATCATCATGCCCAACCAGCGCATCGTGGTGGCCGATCTGCAGGCGGGGCGCACGCCGGATGCCAAATACGGCAAGATTGCCAAACAGCGCAGCACCCATAACAATTACCTGACCCTGCCGGTCATCTTCCTGATGCTGTCGAACCATTATCCGCTGGCCTTCGCGTCGGATATGAACTGGCTGATCGCGTCGCTTGTGTTTCTCATGGGGGTGACGATCCGCCATTACTTCAACAGCGTTCATGCCCGCAAAGGCGACCCGACCTGGACCTGGCTGGCCACCGCGCTGCTTTTCATCCTGATCATGTGGCTGTCCACCGAACCGATGTTCCGCGCCGAGGAACCGGCAGAGGCGACCGGCCCCGCTGCCCTGCGCTTTGCCCGAGCCGAAGGCTTCGACCGGGTGCAGGACATCGTCACGGGCCGCTGTTCCATGTGCCATGCGGCGGAGCCGTCCTGGGAGGGGCTGCACTGGCCGCCCAAGGGGGTGCGGCTGGAGACGGAACATCAGATCGCCATGGCGGCGAAACAGATCTATTTGCAGGCCGGGCTGACCCATGCCATGCCGCCTGCGAACCTGAGCTTTATGCAGGTGGCGGAGCGGGCAGAGATCGTGGCCTGGTACAAGGCCGCAACGACCCGCTGACAGCCGGTTTCCCACTGGCAGAATCGCGTGATCGCATGCTAGGTCTAGCGTTATGTCCCTGGCTCACCCCAATATAGCCGATAATCCCCCGGTCATTCGTCAGCTTGACGATGCCGCGATCAACCGGATCGCCGCCGGCGAGGTTGTCGAGCGGCCCGCTTCAGCGGTCAAGGAACTGGTGGAAAACGCCATCGACGCAGGCGCGCGGCGGATCACGGTGGAATATTCCGATGGCGGCAAGACCCTGATCCGGGTGACGGACGACGGCTGCGGCATCGCGCCGGGTGATCTGGCACTGGCGCTGTCGCGCCATGCGACCTCCAAGATCGACGGCTCGGACCTGCTGAACATCCACACCTTCGGCTTCCGGGGCGAGGCGCTGCCGTCGCTGGGTGCGGTGGGCCGGCTGTGCATCACCAGCCGCGCGGCGGGTCATGACGGGGCCGAGATCACGGTGGCCGGTGGTAAACAGGGCGACATACGGCCAGCGGCGCTGAACGGCGGTACGGTTGTCACCCTGCGCGATCTGTTCCATGCCACCCCCGCGCGGCTGAAGTTCCTGCGCACCGACCGGGCCGAGGCGCAGGCGATTGGCGATGTGGTCAAGCGGCTGGCCATGGCCGAACCCTTTGTCCGCTTCACCCTGCGCGATGTTTCGGGCGACGGGCCGGGCCGCGAGGTGTTCCGCGCCGATGCCGAACAGGGCGAGATGTTCGAGGCCCTGCATGGCCGTCTGGCGCAGGTGCTGGGCCGTGAATTTGCCGACAACTCCCTGCCCATCGACGCGCAGCGCGATGGGCTGCACCTGACCGGTTTTGCCGCGCTGCCGACCTATTCGCGCGGCTCGGCGGTGGCGCAATATCTTTTCGTCAATGGCCGCCCGGTGCGGGACAAGCTGCTGGTCGGGGCGCTGCGCGGGGCCTATTTCGACTTTCTCAGCCGTGACCGGCATCCGGCGGCGGCGCTGTTCATCGACTGCGAACCGACACTGGTGGACGTCAATGTGCATCCGGCGAAGTCCGAGGTCCGCTTTCGCGATCCGGGGCTGGCGCGCGGGCTGATCGTCTCGGCCCTGCGCCATGCGCTGGCTGAGGGGGGGCACCGCGCATCTAGCACCGTTGCGGGGGCGACCCTTGGCGCGATGCGGCCCGAACCCACGGGCGCGCGGGTCTATCAGATGGACCGGCCCAGCCTCGGCGCAAGGGAGGCGGCCCATCAGGCGCAGGCCCCCGCCGGATTTGCCGAGACGGCGGGCATGTGGGGACGGGTGGAGACACCTGCCGAGCCCGTGACCGAAACCGCCACGCCGGTGCCCGACTACCCGCTCGGCACCGCGCGGGGGCAGGTGCATGAGAACTACATCATCGCGCAAACCGCCACCGGCATGGTGATCGTCGACCAGCATGCCGCGCATGAGCGGCTGGTCTATGAAAAGCTCAAACGCCAGATGGCGGAAAACGGTGTGGCGGCGCAGGCGCTGCTGATCCCGGAGATCGTCGAGCTGTCGCCAGGCGATTGCGCACGCTTGCTGGAGGTCGCCGACGATCTGGCGCGGCTGGGTCTGGGGATCGAGGCATTCGGCGGCAATGCCGTCGCGGTGCGCGAGACGCCTGCGATCCTGGGCACGGTCAACGCCCGCGCGATGCTGCTGGATATTCTGGACGAACTGGCCGACCAGAGCGACAGCAACATCCTGCAGGCCCGGATCGAGGCGATCCTGAGCCGCATTGCCTGTCACGGGTCGATCCGCTCGGGCCGCTGGATGCGGGCGGAAGAGATGAACGCCCTGCTGCGCGAGATGGAGGCGACGCCCCATTCCGGCCAGTGCAACCACGGGCGGCCGACCTATGTGGAACTCAAGCTGGCCGATATCGAACGGCTGTTCGGGCGCACATGATCGAGATTGGCGGCACAATCTACCAGTGGAATGACCCGCTTGTGCTGACTGTCCTTGGGGCGGCGGCGCTGGTCCTGCTGATCCTGCTCCTGCTGATCGCGGCGGTACGCGCGGCGGGGCGGACGGCGCGTCTGGCGGCACCCCTGTCGCAGCAGATGCAGGTGCTGGGCAGCCATGTGCAGCAGCTTGGCGCGGGGCAGGAGCAGCTGCGCGGTGGTTTGCAGATGGTCTCGGACACCCAGGCCAATGCGCAAAGCCAGCTGATACAATCGGTGGAGGCGCGGCTGAACACCGTGCAGTTGCAGATGCAGGAGCGGCTGGCGGAGAACGCTGCGCGGTCGCAGCGGTCGCTGACCGAAATGCAGGAACGCATGAACCAGACCCTGCATGGATCGGCCAAGCAGACCACCACCAGCCTGACGCAATTGCAGGAACGTCTGGCCGCCATCGACAAGGCGCAGGACAACATCACCAAACTGTCGGGCGATGTGCTGTCCCTGCAGGACATCCTGAGCAACAAGCAGACACGCGGTGCTTTTGGAGAAATCCAGCTGCGCGACATCGTGTCCAAGCAGCTGCCCTCGGACAGCTACAGCCTTCAGCACACGCTGCCCAACGGCAAGCGGGCGGATTGCCTGATCCATCTGCCCAACCCGCCCGGCCCCATCGTGATCGACAGCAAGTTCCCGCTGGAGGCCTATGAGGCGCTGCGCAACGCGAAAACCGACTGGGATCTGAAGAACGCCGTGGCGGCGATGAAGGTCGCGGTGAAGAAACACATTCGCGATATTTCCGAGAAATACATCGTCGAAGGCGAAACAGCGGACGGCGCACTGATGTTCCTGCCGTCCGAGGCGGTCTATGCCGAGTTGCACGCCAATTTCCCCGAATTGATCCGCGAAGGCTTTGCCGCGCGGGTCTGGATCGTGTCGCCCACCACCTGCATGGCCACGCTGAACACCATGCGCGCCATTCTCAAGGATGCGCGGATGCGCGAACAGGCCGGTGCCATCCGCAAGGAGCTGGGCGCGCTGCATGGCGATGTCGAGCGGCTGGTGACACGGGTCGGCAACCTTGACCGTCATTTCGGACAGGCGCGCAAGGATGTGGACGAGATCATGATCAGCTCGGAGAAAGCGTCCAAACGTGCAGGCCGCCTGCATAATTTTGATTTCGAGGAACTGTCCAAGGACGACGCCCCCGGTGTCGTCGTCCCGCTCGACAAGAACTGACGCAGGGCTTTCTTAAATCCGTCAAAAACTTGAAGCCGCGCCAACCAGCCTAGTTCTCTTATCGTGGCGTTCTCAAAATGATTTCAGAAACGCGCCGTGCCTTGCATGCGGGCTTTGCGCGCGCGCCGAACTTTTTTGCAACTCTTGGGCATCCAGCCTCGTAATTACTGCACGAACCATCCACTACCGTAACAACTGACAGGAAATCATCACCTCATGCCATTCGAAGCTGTAGCAATGGAGCCGGTGCGCGGCGGATCGCCCCGGCGCAGGATTGCCGTCATCGGCGCTGGTATCTCGGGCATGGGGGCGGCACACAGGCTGGCTGACAGCCACCACGTGACCCTGTTCGAAAGCGCGGCGCGGCTGGGCGGGCATGCCCGCACGGTGATCGCCGGCAAGAACGGGGATCAGCCGGTCGATACCGGGTTTATCGTGTTCAACTATGCCAATTACCCCAATCTTGCGGCGCTGTTCGATGAACTGGACGTGCCGGTCGTGAAATCGAACATGAGCTTTGGCGCCTCCATCGACGGCGGGCGGATCGAATATGCGCTGACCAGCCTGAACGCGGTCTTTGCGCAGCGGCGCAATGCCCTGAATCCGCGTTTCATCGCCATGCTGCGGGACATTTTCAGGTTCAACAAACATGCCACCCGCGTGGCCAGCGACCAGTCGCTGACCATAAGCGAATTCCTGTCGGTGCTGGGTACGGGGCGCTATTTCAAGGATTATTACCTGTCGCCGCTGTCTGGCGCGATCTGGTCGACGCCGACGGAAAAGATCATGGATTTCCCGGCCTATGCGATGGTCGATTTCTTTCGCAACCATGCGCTGCTGGGCTATTCCGGCCAGCACCAGTGGTACACGGTCAAGGGCGGCTCTTTGAGCTATGTCAACCGGCTGGAGGCCGCGATGCGCGCCAGGCACGTGGACATCCGGCTGAACGCCGCGGTTCAGGCCGTGCGCCGGTTGGAGCCAGGGGTGCAGATCAAGACCTGGGGCGGCGACTGGGAGACCTTCGATGAGGTGATATTCGCCACCCATTCGGACGATACGCTGGCGATGCTGGCAGATCCCGACCAGGCGGAGCAGGCCAGCCTTTGCGCGATCAGGTATCAGCCCAACGACATCACCCTGCATGCCGATGCCCGGATGATGCCCAGCCGACGGGCCACCTGGGCCTCCTGGGTCTATACCGAAGACAGCAATACGACATCGGAGCGGATTGACCTGACCTATTGGATGAATTCGCTGCAGCCGATCCCGATGGAGGATCCGCATTTTGTCACCCTGAACACCAGGCGCAGGATCCGTGAGGAACTGATCTATGATCAGGTGACCCTGCGCCATCCGGTTTATGACCTGGCAGCGCTTGCGGCGCAGAAAAGGATCGCCACCACCAACGGCAACCGCAACACATGGTTCTGCGGTGCCTGGATGCGCAATGGTTTCCACGAGGACGGGCTGGCAAGCGCATTGGAGGTGGCCGACCGGATCGAAAGGGGCGCCGCCCTGCCCATCGCCGCTGAATGAGAGGATCGGTCGATCATATCGTCGGGCAGACCTTTCACGGGCGCAAGGGGGCTACGAGGAACGCCTTTCGCTATGCCATCGACTACGTCTTGTGCGACGCGGAAACCGCACCGGAGACGCCGGGGCTGTTTCGCCGCAACGGGGCCGGGATGACCTCACTTCTCGACCGGGACCATGGCGGCGCGCCGCATCGGGGCCGTGGCGCTGAATGGGTGCGCGACGTGCTGGCGGCGCATCGGATCGCCGGCGTGCGGGCCATCGAGATTCTGGCCCAGCCGCGGGTCCTCGGCTTTGTCTTTAACCCGGTCAGTTTCTGGCTGTGCCGGGATGATGCGGGCGCGCTGATCACGGTGATTGCAGAGGTGACGAACACCTATGGCGACCGGCATTGCTATCTGTGCCGGAACGAGGACCTGCGCCCGATCACGGCAGAGGACCATCTGACATCGACCAAGATTTTCCATGTCTCGCCGTTCCAGCCGGTGGAAGGCACCTATACCTTCCGCTTTGACATCCGGGCGGACCGGATCGGCATCTGGATCGATTACACAGCCGGAAACGGCGGGCTGATCGCGACGCTGACAGGCAGGCGCAAACCGCTGACCAATGCGGGTATCCTGCGCGCGATCCTGCGGCGTCCGTTTGGCGCTCGGCGGGTATTGGCGCTGATCCACTGGCAGGCGGCCAAGCTGTGGTGGAAAGGCGCGACATTTCGTGCACGCCCCCTGCCGCCCGAGAAAGAAGTCAGCCGCTGATGCCGGTCCGGGCGCGGCGGCTTCCGTCTTATGCGCTCTTTGCGGCGCTGCTGTCGGCGGCCGGACTGCCCGTTTATATCCATGCGCCGAAATTCTACGTTGACGAATACGGTGTCTCGCTTGCGGCGCTGGGGGCCGTGCTGTTCGGACTGCGCCTGCTGGATGTGGTGCAGGACCCGCTGCTGGGACGTCTGTCGGAAAGGATGCGCAGGCATCGCGGCGCGGCAGTGGTAAGCGGGGCCTTCGTGATGGCCGCCGCCATGCTGGGGCTGTTTGCCGTGCCGCCGCCGATCCTGCCCATCGCCTGGTTCGGGATCATGCTGACGCTGGTGTTTTCCGGTTTCAGCTTTCTGACAATCTGCTTTTACGCCCAGGGTGTGTCCAAGGCGGACAGCCTGCCGGGGCGCGGTCATCTGGCGCTTGCGCGCTGGCGCGAGACCGGGGCGCTGCTGGGCGTCTGTGTCGCCTCTGTCGCGCCGGTGGGGCTGGGCGTGGTCATGGGGGCGCCCTTTGCGGGTTACGCGACAGGTTTTGCGGTACTGGCACTGGCCAGCGTGCTTGCCATGCGCGGCGAGTGGCGCGATGCGGGGCTGCCACCTTCGACCGGTTTTGCCACCGTCCTGCGCGACCCGGTAGCGCGGCAGCTGCTGCTGATTGCGCTGTTCAACGCAGCGCCGGTGGCGGTGACCTCGACCCTGTTCCTGTTCTATGTGGAAATCGCGCTGGAGGCGGCGGGATCGGAAGGACCGCTGCTGTTGTTGTTCTTCCTGTCCGCTGCCGGCGCGGCCCCGTTCTGGGGGCTGCTCGCCGAAAGGTTCGGTGGCAGGCGGGTTTTGCTGGCGGCGATGGCGCTGGGGATCGTGGCTTTCGGGGGGGCGCTGTTTCTCGGGCCCGGCGATGTGGCGGTCTTTGCGGTGATCTGTATCGCCTCGGGCGCGGTGCTGGGCGCGGACCTGACCCTGCTGCCCGCGATGTTCGCCACGCGCATGGCCAGGGTATCGCCCTCTGCTGCCGAGGGGTTCGGGCTGTGGTCCTTTGTTTCAAAGTTCACATTGGCATTTGCCGCCATTGCCCTACTTCCATTGCTTGAGGGGGCGGGGCTGCGCACGGGTGACACGCCCAGCCCCCCGCAGGCCACGCGGCTGCTGATCATTTTTTACGCCGGCGTGCCCTGTGCGCTGAAACTGATTGCGATCGGCCTGTTGAGCCGAATGAATGCGATTGAGGACATTTCATGGAAGCAATGATTTTCCTGTTGATTGGTGTGGCCCTGGCGAGCATCGCGGTGCTGCTGCGCAGGCGGTTTGCCGAGTTTCCCGGTCAGCATCCCGAAGACTACAGCGAAGGGTTTCCCGCCTTCGACATGCAGCACCACCTGAACGGCGAGATGATCTGCGAAGGCGTGATCTTTGGCCCGCTGGGACGGGTGACCAGTTCTTTCGTGGCGGATTTCGACATCCGGTGGGAGGGCGAGACTGCCGTGATGACAGAGCGGTTCCGCTATAATGACGGCAGCGTTCAGGACCGGACATGGCATATTGCCCTGCAGGACAACGGTGCATTTACCGTCACGGCAGAGGATGTGCCGGGGCATGGTGCGGGCAGCGTGACCGGGTCTGCGGCGTTGATCCGCTATGACATCATCCTGCCCCCCGAAAGCGGCGGACACCGGCTGCGGACCGTCGACTGGATGTATCTGACACCCGATGGAACCATCGTGAACCGCAGCCAGTTCCGCAAATACGGGATCAAGGTGGCAGAGCTGATCGCCACCATCCGGCCAAAGGAGAGACGATGACGAGCTTTCAGTCGAAGCGATACTGGCTTGTGGGTGCGAGCGACGGGCTGGGGGCCGCTTTGGCGCAAAAGCTGAGCCGCGCAGGGGCCGAGGTGATCGTTTCCGCCCGGTCCGAGGGCAAGCTCGCTGCGCTGGTTGCTGAATTGCCCGGCAAGGCCAGTTTCCAGATTGTCGATGTCACGGACGCAGAGAGCGTGAAGGCGGCGGCAGAGGCCGTGGGGCAGATTGACGGCATCGTCTATCTGGCCGGTGTCTATTGGCCCTTTGGTGCGCGGGACTGGAACGCGGAACAGGCAACCGCCATGGCGGATGTGAATTTCACCGGGCTGATGCGTGTCATGGGGCAGGTGGTGCCGGGGATGGTGGACCGCGATTCCGGACATATCGTCATCACCTCCAGTCTCACGGGGTTTCGCGGATTGCCCGGCTCCATCGGCTATACCGCGTCAAAGGCTGCCGCCATGTCACTGGCCGAATGCATGTATGCCGACCTGCGCAAGACCGGCGTCCGGGTGCAGGTGGTCAACCCCGGTTTCATCAGGACCCAGCTGACCGAAAAGAACAATTTCCGGATGCCCTTCATCATGGCGCCGGAAGAGGCCGCGCAGCAGGTGATCGAACATATGGGCACGGACAGGTTCAAGAAGAGCTTTCCATGGCTTTTCTCGACCCTGTTCCGCATCAGCCAGTTCCTGCCCGACTGGCTGTATTTCCGCATTTTCGCCTAGTGCAGCGCGGCGCAGTTCAGGTGTGCCTTGCTGTCAGAGCATCCCCTTGGCGCGTATGGTCCTGACGCTTTCGCGGCTTTCCATCCGGGCCAGAAAGGCCTCGATCCGGGGGAAGTCGGCGACCGTGACGCCATCACCCGCCAACCAGTTGCAAACGATGAAAAGATACGGGTCGGCGATGGTCAGCGCATCCCCGCAGACATAATCGCCACGCAGGCATTCTGCTTCGACATAGGCGGCGCAGGCGGCCATGGTCTGCGGCACCTTTGCCTTCATGTCGTCAAAGCTGGATTGGGCATCGGCCCAGCGACTGCCGCGCATCTTGTGGGCATGGGCGACATGCATGGTCGAGGCAAGGTAATACATGACACCGCGCATATGGGCCGCTGATTGCGCATCCGCGGGCAGGAGCCCCGCCTGTGGTGCAAGGGCGGCAAGATAGTCCAGCAGGGCGCCGGTTTCGGTCATCACCGTGCCGTCATCGCCGATCAGCGCCGGCACCCGGCCCTTGGGGTTGATCGCCAGGTAAGGTTCCCTGGTCTGTTCCGCATTGGCGAAATCGACCTTGACGCCTTCATAGGCGAGCGCGGCTTCTTCCAGGCCTATGGCCACTGCGATGGAAATCGTGCCGGGAGCGTAAAAGAGTTTCAGCATGAGCTGCGTCCTTTCAGATATGGGTTTGGGCACTGCGGCGGTCTGGCGTGTCCAGATGTGGCACCGCGTTGAACAGCACCGGAGACCAATGGCCGCCGATGGGAAAGAGCCGGTGCATGGAGGTATGCATGATCGCCAGCGCGATGCGCGCCATCGCCGGGATGCCAAGTCCCATGGCCTGGGCCATTACCATGGAGATCAGCCCGCCCGAGGTTACCACCAGCGCGGGCCCGTGACCGGAAGCAATCTCTTGCAGGGCGTCTTCGATCCGGGTGTGAAAACTGTCCCAGGTTTCCGGCGCCTCTTCGATCATGCCGTCCTGCCAGTGCTGGAACACGGTCGGCAGATGCGAGGTAAAGGCGACCTGTTCGGTCGGAAAGGCGATGCCGTGCTGCGCCTCCAGCAGGGAGGCAAGCGTGAAATACTCAAGCTCGTTCAGGCGGGGGTCGCGGATGGGTTCCAGCCCGGTGCCCATGCCTTCGGCGGTCTCGATGTGCCGGGTCAGCGTGCCGGTGTAGAGCCGGGTGTGATGGGTTTCGGTCTGGCGCAGGTGATCGCCCAGCCAGGCGGCCTGTTCATGACCAAGCGGGCTGAGCTTGTCATAGCTCAGCTCGTCCTTGGCACCGGAATTTGCCTGACCGTGACGGATAAGGGTGATGTGGGACATGGGACACCTGCCTGTTTCTGCCTTGATAGGCGAGCAGCGCGCGGCTGGAAAGCGCGGTATCGGTATTTGACCGCGTGATGAGGAAACCATGACGCCTGTCGGAAACACCGGGTGGCGCAAAACCGGGGGGGTGTGTCGGGATTGGGACTCCTGACCTGCACCGGATTTCGCTATAGGTTGGGGGCGCATGCGAGGAGACGGCAATGGCTGAGAAGATTACATTCACACTCGACGGCAAAACCGTGGAGGCCGAGGCGGGCTTGACGATCTGGGAAGTCGCCAACGGACGCGGCCTGAAGATCCCGCATCTGTGCCACAAGCCCGCCCCCGGCTACCGCCCCGATGGCAACTGCCGCGCCTGCATGGTCGAGATCGAGGGCGAGCGCGTGCTGGCGGCAAGCTGCATCCGCGAACCTGCAGAGGGCATGGTCGTGACCACCAACAACGCGCGTGCGGAAAATGCGCGCAAGATGGTGGTGGAACTGCTGATGGCCGATCAGCCGGAACATGACGTCAGCCACGACAAGTCCAGCCACCTGTGGGACATGGCCGCGATGAATGGGGTCGAGGCCAGCCGCTTTCCCAAGCTGGAAGAAGGCCGCATCCCGTTGCTGGACGACAGCCATGTGGCGATGAGCGTGAACCTGGATGCCTGCATTCAATGCGGGCTTTGCGTGCGCGCCTGCCGCGAAGTGCAGGTGAACGACGTGATCGGCATGTCGGGCCGCGGCCATGATGCCTATCCGACCTTCGACATGGCCGATCCGATGGGCGCCTCCACCTGCGTTGCCTGCGGCGAATGTGTGCAGGCCTGCCCCACCGGCGCGCTGATGCCCGCCACGGTGGTGGATGCCGATCAGGTGGGTGATTCCGCAGATTTCGATTCCGAGGTGGACAGCATCTGCCCCTTCTGCGGTGTGGGCTGCCAGATCTCGCTCAAGGTCAAGGATGGCAAGGTCAAATACGTAGAGGGCATCAACGGCCCCGCGAACGAGGGGCGGCTTTGCGTCAAGGGCCGGTTCGGATTTGACTATATCCACCACGATCACCGCCTGACTAAACCTCTGATCCGCCGCGCGGACGCGCCGCCCAAGGGGCTGAACGTCGATCCCGGCAATTGGTCACAATTCTTTCGCGAAGCCAGCTGGGACGAGGCGCTGGATTTTGCCGCCAAGGGTCTGAAGGACATCGGCGGCCGGGGTGTGGCCGGCTTTGGCTCGGCCAAATGCACCAATGAAGAGGCCTATCTGTTCCAGAAGCTGATCCGCCAGGGCTTTGGCCACAACAATGTCGATCACTGCACCCGGCTTTGCCATGCCTCCAGTGTGGCGGCCCTGATGGAGAACGTCGGTTCCGGCGCGGTGACCGCGACCTTCAACGAGATCGAAAACGCGGATGTCGCGATTGCCATCGGCTGCAACCCGATCGAGAACCACCCCGTCGCCGCGACCTATTTCAAGCAGTTCACCAAGCGCGGCGGCAAGCTGATCGTGATGGATCCGCGCGGCCAGGCGCTGAAACGGTTCTCCAGCCATATGCTGCAGTTCCGGCCCGGCACCGATGTGTCGATGCTGAACGCAATCATGCATGTGATCGTGGAGGAAGGGCTTTATGACCAGCAGTATATCGAAGCCTACACCGAGAACTGGGAGGCGGAGAAAGAGCACCTGAAGGATTTCACCCCGGAGAAGATGGCACCGATCTGCGGGATCGATGCCGAGACCCTGCGCGATGTGGCACGGACCTTTGCCGGGGCGAAGGCGGCGATGATCTTCTGGGGGATGGGTGTCAGCCAGCACATCCACGGCACCGACAACTCGCGCTGCCTGATCTCACTGGCGCTGATGACCGGCCAGGTCGGGCGGCCCGGTGCGGGTCTGCACCCCTTGCGGGGGCAGAACAACGTGCAGGGCGCGTCCGATGCGGGGCTGATCCCGATGTTCCTGCCGGACTACCAGTCGGTCATGGATGACGGCGTGCGTTCCGCCTTTACCGATGTCTGGAAATCCGGGGATTTCTCGGCCGAGAAGGGGCTGACCGTGACCGAGATCATGGATGCGGTGCATGACGGCGATATCCGGGGCATGTATGTGCTGGGCGAAAACCCGGCGATGTCCGACCCGGATGTGGAACATGCGCGCGATGCGCTGGCAAAGCTGGAACATCTGGTGGTGCAGGACATCTTCATCACCGAGACGGCGAATTATGCCGATGTGATCCTGCCCGCCAGCGCCTTTGCGGAGAAATCGGGGACCGTGACCAACACCAACCGGCAGGTGCAGATGGGCCGGGCGGCGGTGGCCCCTCCGGGCGAAGCGCGCGAGGATTGGTGGATCGAGGTGGAACTGGCAAGGCGACTTGGGCTGGGCTGGTCCTATGACAGCCCGGCGGATGTCTTTGCCGAGATGAAGCTGAACATGCGGTCGCTGAACAACATCACCTGGGACCGGCTGGCGCGAGAGAACGCGGTGACCTATCCGTCGCTGAGCGAGACCGATCCGGGGCAGGCCATCGTCTTTGCCGATGGGTTCCCGCGCCCCGATGGCCGCGCGCGGTTCACGCCTGCCAGCATCATCGCGCCTGACGATGTGCCGGATGCGGATTATCCGATGATCCTGACCACGGGGCGCCAGCTGGAGCATTGGCACACCGGGTCGATGACCCGCCGCGCCACCGTTCTGGACGGGCTGGAGCCGGAGGCGAATTGCTCGTTGCACCCCAGCACGCTGCGCAAGCTGGGGGTCGCCCCGGGCGAGCATGTGCGCCTGAGCACCAAGCGTGGCAGCATCGAGATCATGGCCCGCGAGGACCGCGCGGTTTCTCCCGACATGGTGTTCCTGCCCTTTGCCTATGTCGAGGCGGCAGCGAACATCCTGACCAACCCGGCGGTGGACCCCTATGGCAAGATCCCGGAGTTCAAGTTCTCTGCCGTGAAGGTCGAGGCGGTAACGGGTGCTGTCGCGGCGCAGTGAACCTGCCGCAGTGTTGAACGGCTGGTGCGCGCCCTTGCGGGCGCGCATGCGATTTTATCCTTGCTGATGAGGGGCGCTGCCCCTCAAACTCCCCGGGAATATTTGCAGCCAAAAAGAGGAAAATACTATGAAGATCAATGCGGAGAGATTTCTGGCGGACCTTCATGCGCTGCGGGAATTTGGTGCCTCGGGTGTGGGAAAAGGGGTGGTCCGGCCCGCCTATACGCCGGCTGATCTGGCCGCGCGGCAGTGGCTGGCGGGGCGTTTCGAGGACGCCGGGTTGCAGGTGGCCATGGACGGGATGGGAAACCTCTTTGGCCTGGCAGAGGGGCCTTCGCTGCTGATGGGGTCACATTCGGACAGCCAGCCGGAGGGCGGCTGGCTGGATGGTGCGCTGGGTGTCGTGGCGGCGCTGGAAGTGGCGCGGGCCAGCCGGGATGCGGGCGGACCGGCCATATCGGTGGTCTCTTTCCAGGATGAGGAAGGGCGCTTTGGCGTCACCACCGGATCGGCGGTCTGGTCGGGGCATCTGTCGCAGGCGGATGCGGATGTGCTGACGGATCATGCGGGTGTCACGCTGGCTGATGCGCGGGCGGCGATGGCCGGGATGGTCACCGGGCCGGTGGACCCGGCCCGCTTTACCGGGTTCATCGAGATGCACATCGAGCAGGGGCCGACGCTGGATACCTCCGGCGAGCAGATTGGCGTGGTCTCGGACATCGTGGGCATTCGCGACATGAAGGTGACCTTCGAAGGCCAGCAGAACCATGCGGGCACGACCCCGATGCACTTGCGCAAGGATTCTTTCCAGGCGGTCTCGGCATTCAATACCTTGCTGGAGGAGCGGTTTCGCAACGTGGTGACCCCGGCGACGGTCTGGACCATCGGGCATGTGACTCTGCATCCCAATGCCTCCTCCATCGTGCCGGGAAAGGCTGTCTTTTCAATGCAGTGGCGCGACGGTGACAAGGACCGGCTGGCCCGGATGGAAGCGATCATCCGCGACACCGCGCAGGAAATCGCGGAGACCCGGGGCATGACATTGTCCTATGGCCCGCTGTTGGGGCTGGAGCCGGTGCGGATGGATGCGGGGCTGCGGGGGGCGCTGGAGGCCGGGGCGGAGACGGTGGCGCCGGGGCAGTGGCGGGTGATGCCCTCGGGTGCCCTGCATGACGCCACGAATGTGTCGCGGCTGATGCCGGTTGCGATGCTTTTTGTCCCTTCGATCAATGGGATAAGCCATGCCTTCGAGGAGGATACCGCCGAGGATGACCTGGTGGCCGGGGTTGCGGTTCTGGCGCGGGCTGTGGCGGAACTGGGCTGACACAGGCGCTGCACAAGCTGTACACAACCTGTGCACCGTCATCCGCCCACCGATTTGCGGAAGGTGATCGAGGTGGGCTGCGTGTAGCCGGGATGTGCGGTTCGGGCGATTTCAGCATATCCGGCTGCGGCAAAGAGGGCGTGATTCTCGACCAGTTCGACACGGCTTTGCAATTCGACCGCATCGAGCCCGAGGTCGCGGGCGCGGTGCTCTGCATGGTCGAGCAGGCGGCGCGCGTATCCCTGACGGCGCACATCGGAATGCACCGCCAGTTTCCCCAGATAGAGCAGCTGCAATCTGGGGGTCAGGACCACACAGGACAGGGGCGGCGTGCCGAGGGACCAGATTTCGCTGGTGGCGGCATCATCGTTCAATCCGGCCAGGGTCATCCGCAGCATCGAGGAGGGCGGGTCGATGCGGCCCTCCATCGGGGCAAAGCAGCTCCGGATCAGATCGAGGATCGCGGCCAGCGCCGGGTCATCCGGCCCGTGCCGCTGCGGTGTCAGCCCCATGTGACATCACCCAGAAAGATGTAGCCCGCGCCATAGATCGTCTTGATCAGCTGCGGGTTCTTGGGGTCTTCGCTGAGCTTGGTGCGCAGGCGCGAGATCCGCACATCCATCGCCCGGTCAAAGCTTTCGGAGGCGGCGCCGCCCAGGCTTTCCTGCATCTGCGCCCGGCTGATGAGACGTTTGGGGCTGTCGAGGAAGAGGCGCAGGACTTCGCCTTCGGCATGGGAAAACGGGGTTTCCGCGCCTTCGGCATTTTCCAGCACGTAGCGGTCGAAATGTGCGGTCCAGCCGTTGAAACGGGCGGTATCACCGGCCTGGGGATTGGGCCGGGTGCTGCGCAGGCGGGCGCGGATGCGTGCGACCACTTCGGCCGGATCGAAGGGTTTGATGATGTAATCGTCCGCGCCCAGTTCCAGCCCTGTCACACGGTCCTGCACCTCGGCCCGGCCCGAGATGATGATGACAATGGCGCCCTGTTCCAGCGCCAGCCGGTGAACCAGCGTCAGGCCATCGGTGTCAGGCAGGCTGAGGTCCACCAGGCAGACATCCGGGCGGTGCCGGGACAGCGCCGCCTCGAAGGCGCGGGCGCGGCCGAAGCTGAGGGTGTCGAACCCCGATTCCTCCAGCGCCTCTGCCAGCATGGTGCGGATTTCGGGCTCGTCATCGAGGATCGTAACCAGGGGGCGTTCCTTGGCAGTCATGGTCATGTGCCTTTTTGCAGGGTCGGCTGGATCAATGCGGCCAGGTCCTGTTCCGCGAAGGGTTTGCGCAGCACCGGTGCAAGGCGCTGGGCCGCCACGAACATCTCGTGATCGCCGGGCAGGGAGGTCATCAGGCAGAGCGGTGTTGTGCCGCCTATCCGCTGGGCGAGGTCGAGACCCGTGGCTTCTCCGACCAGCTGGATGTCGGAGAGGACAAAGGTGATATCGGCCAGGTCGGCCAGCAGGGCCGTGGCCTCGTCCGCGCTGGTGGCTTCGATCACCGATTGTCCCAGACCGGTCAGCATGTCCCGGACGGAGGCGCGGATGGCGTCGTGATCCTCCACCAGCAGGACCAGCCCGCCGGTGGCGGGGATCGCCACCCGGTAGGGCAGGCGCAATGTCACCTGCGCCCCGCCGTCTGCCACATTGGACAGGCGCAGGTTGCCGCCTGCAGATTTGGTCATGTCATAGACCATGGGCAGGCCCAGCCCGGAGCCTTCGCTGCCCTTGGTGGTAAAGAACGGGTCAAGGCCGTGTTCCAGCGCCGAGGGCGAAAAGCCCGGCCCGCTGTCGGTGACGACCCATTCGACCCAGGTGTCATGGACCAGACGCTGGGTCACCTCGATCCTGCCGCTGGTGCCGATGGCGTCGCGGGCGTTCAGGATCAGGTTCAGCAGGCTGTCGGTCAGACGGCCCCTGTCCAGCAGGGCCAGGGTGCCCGGCGCTTCGTTCACGGTGGTGAGGCTGACCTTGGCAGGCAGGGTCGGTGCCGCCAGCGTTTGCAGATCGGCGATCAGGCTGTCGAGGTCGATGGAGACCGGGCGCAGGGTTTCGGGCCCCGTCATATCCGCGATGGAGCTGAGCAGCGCGCCGCCACGGCGGGCGGCTGACAGGGTGCCGTCGATCAACGCGGCGGCCTCTGCCGGCATGGCCGAGAGGCGGCCCAGTTTGGATTGCAGGCCAAGGATGATGGTCAGCAGGTTGGAGAAATCATGCGCCAGACCGGAAATCATCTGCGCGGCCAGCTCGCGTTTGCGGGTCTGTTGCAGGGCTTCGCGGGTCTGGGTTTCTTCGGTGATGTCCATCGACATGATATATGCGCCCTTCTGCCCGTCGGGGGTGAAGGAGCCGCGAATCCGCCGCGCGCTTTCCTGATGGGTGAATTCGACGATGGCGGGTTCCCCGGACAGCGCCCGGTCGAGCGCGGGTTTGATCCGGGCATAGGCGGCCTCGCCCAGTGCCGTGGAGATATGAAGCCCGATGATGTTGCGGGGCCGTCCGGGCATCACGCTGCTGAGGCGGCGGTTGGAATAGGTATAGCGCCCGTCGGGTCCGACATGGGCGATATGGGCGGGCATCATTTCCGTCGTGAGGCGGGTGCGGGCCTCGCTTTCGGTCAATTGGCGCTTGGTCTCTTCCAGCGTGGTGATCATCGCGGCGCGTTCGCGGTTGGTCTGTGACAGCTGCTCTGCATGGGCCAGCACCTGATCGGAGAGCGCCCCGGCGCGGGCGCGCAGCAGGGCTTCCTGGGTCTTGGCGGCGGTGATGTCGGTATAGACCGTGACCCATCCGCCCTGGGGCAGGGGCGACCCTTCGACAGAGATGGTGCGCCCGTTGGCGCGGGTGCGTTCCATGTAATGCGGCTCGAAGGCGCGGGCCTGTTCCACGCGTTCCTGCACGAAGGCGTCGATGTCGGTGACCTCGCCGTATTCGCCGCGGGCAGCAAGGTGGTGGATGGTTTCGCGAAAGCTTGCCCCCGGGGTGACCAGTGAATCAGGTAGGTTGAACATATGCTGGAAGGGGGCGTTGCAGACCGCCAGTTGCAGGTTGGAATCGTAGATTGTCAGCGCCTGTGCGATCAGGTTCAAGCCTGCTGTGGTCATCGCCTTGGTCTGGTCGTCGGTGATCTGCATGGCCCCTCCTTCATTCGACGTAGCACCGGGATCAGGTTGAGGCCAAGACGAATTCGCCGCTGTTACAATTCGAAAGGATTGAGAAAACATCGGGAAAAAGTTGACCTTCAGGGTCAAAGCCGCACCTTTATCGGGTGGTAGAATCGCGCAAAGCGATCACGCCGCCGATGGGTGGCACTGGGAGGACTATAATTTGGCCAAGCCGCTGACGCGCGCCGACGGACCCGCATCCGTTCCGGCTCTTTTGCATCGAAATGCGCAGGAGTTTGCGAACGCGCCTGCGTATCGCGAAAAGGAATACGGGATCTGGCAAAGCTGGACCTGGGCCGAGACGCGGGACGAGGTCGAGGCGCTGGCGCTGGGCCTGATGGAACTGGGCATCAATGAGGGCGATTTCATCGCCATCATCGGGCGCAACCGTCCTTATCTGTACTGGGTGATGATGGCCGCGCAGATGGTGGGGGCGGTGCCCGTGCCGCTGTATCAGGATTCCAACGCCGAAGAGATGGCCTATGTCATGGACCATTGCGGCGCGCGCTTTGCGGTGGTGGGCGATCAGGAGCAGGTCGACAAGATCATCGAGGTGCAGGACCAGCTGACCGGTTTCGAGCAGATGATCTACCTCGACCCGCGGGGCCTGCGCAAATACGACCATAGCGCGTTGACCCAATACAGCCGCGTGCAGGAGATGGGGCGCGAGAACCGCGAGAAACACATCAAGGAGATGGAGGCGCGGCAGGCCGGGCTGGACTACGACAGCACTGGCGTGATGCTTTATACTTCCGGCACGACGGGCAAGCCCAAGGGCGTGGTCCTGTCGAACCGCAACATCATCGAGACGGCCAAATCCTCATGCGCCTTTGACGATCTGCGGCAGTCGGACGATATCCTGGCCTATCTGCCGATGGCCTGGGTTGGCGATTTCATCTTTTCGGTGGGTCAGGCGCTTTGGGCCGGGTTCTGCACGAACTGCCCGGAATCGGCGGATACGATGCATGTGGACCTGCGCGAGATCGGGCCGACCTATTACTTTGCCCCGCCGCGCGTGTTCGAGACCCAGCTGACCAGCGTGATGATCCGGATGGAGGATGCGAGCCGCTTCAAGAAATGGCTGTTCGATACCTTCATGGCCCATGCCCGCAAGGTGGGGCCCGCGATCCTGGACGGCAAGGAGGTCGGCATCTTGGATCGGCTGAAGTACCGGCTGGGCGAGATCATGGTCTATGGCCCTCTGAAGAACACGCTGGGGTTCAGCCGGGTGCGCGTGGGCTATACTGCCGGTGAGGCCATCGGGCCGGAGATCTTTGATTTCTACCGGTCGCTGGGGATCAACCTCAAGCAGCTATACGGCCAGACCGAAGCCACGGTGTTCATCACCGCGCAGCCCGATGGCGAGGTGCGCAGCGATACGGTTGGGGTGACCTGCCCCGGTGTGGAGTTGCGGATCGCGGAGAATGGCGAGGTCTTTTACCGCTCGCCCGGTGTTTTTGTCGAATATTACAAGAACCCCGAAAGCACGGCGGATACCAAGGACGCCGAAGGCTGGGTGGCCACCGGTGACGCGGGTTTCATCGAGGAAGGCACCGGCCACCTGCGCATCATCGACCGGGCCAAGGACGTGGGCAAGATGGCGGACGGGAGCCTGTTCGCGCCGAAGTATGTCGAGAACAAGCTGAAATTCTATCCCAACATCCTTGAGGCCGTTGTTTTTGGCAACGGGCGACATGAATGCACCGCCTTCATCAACATCGACCTGACGGCGGTGGGCAACTGGGCGGAGCGCAACAACATCGGCTACGCCTCTTATCAGGAGCTGGCGCGGCATCCGAAGGTGATGGATACGATCCAGTCCCATGTGGAGGAGGTCAACGCCAGCATCGCCGAGGATGAGATGCTGTCGGGCTGCCAGCTGCACCGTTTTGTGGTGTTGCACAAGGAGCTGGACGCGGATGACGGGGAGCTGACGCGGACCCGCAAGGTCCGGCGCAAGATCATCGCCGAGAAGTATGATGACATCATTGGCGCGCTTTATGACGGCTCCGGGACGGTCAGCACCGAAACCGAAGTCACCTATGAGGATGGCCGCAAGGGCAGCATCAAGGCGACGCTGGAGGTCCGTGACGCGAAGGTATTCGCGGACAACCGCAAGAAGATGGCGGCGGAATGATGGCGATGCGACGCGCGCGACCGCCATCCCATGCGTGGTGCAACTTGAAACAGAATGAAGGGGACAGGGTGTGAAGGACTCTGCGGACAGCTACCAGACCGCCGACGGCCGCACCATCGGCCCCGTCGTGATGGAGATGAAGAACATCACCCTGCGGTTCGGCGGGGTAGAGGCGATCAAGGACATTTCCTTTGACATCCGCGAGGGCGAAATCCGTGCGATCATCGGGCCGAACGGTGCCGGCAAATCGTCGATGCTGAACGTCATCTCCGGCTTCTATGTCCCGCAGGAGGGCGAAGTCTGGTACAAGGGCGCGCGCCGTCCGGTCATGAAGCCCTATCAGGTGGCCGAACAGGGCATTGCGCGGACCTTTCAGAACATCGCCCTTTTCGAGGGTATGAGCGTTCTGGACAATGTGATGACCGGGCGTTTGCCGCATATGAACACCGGCCTGTTTTCCCAGTCCTTCTGGAAGGGCAAGGCCGAACGCGAAGAGATCGAGAACCGCGAAGTCGCGGAAAAGATCATTGATTTTCTTGAGATTCAGGCGATCCGCAAGACGCCGGTCGCGCGTTTGCCCTATGGTTTGAAAAAGCGGGTCGAACTGGCCCGCGCGCTGGCCGCCGAGCCGTCGATCCTGCTGCTGGACGAGCCGATGGCGGGCATGAACGTGGAGGAGAAAGAGGACATGAGCCGCTTTATCCTTGATGTGAACGACGAATTCGGCACCACGATTGCGCTGATCGAACACGACATGGGCGTGGTCATGGACCTTTCCGACCGGGTGGTGGTGATGGATTACGGCAAGAAGATCGGGGACGGCACCCCATCCGACGTGCGCAACAACCAGGACGTCATCGACGCCTATCTGGGGGTGGCACATGACTGACTTTGGCAGGTGGGTGTCTGGCGGCTTGATGGCAATCGGCCTGCTGCTGGCGACCAACGCGGTGGCTGCGCAGGAGTTGACGCTTGGCGATGTCTTCGACATGTGCGAACCGGTGGTGTCGGGTGCCGAACTGCCGTCGCTCGAAAAACTACCACTGAAGCGTCTTGATGGCCGCACCATGGCGGCGCGTCTGGACACGACATCGGGTCCCGTGACGCTCAGGTATTTTCGCGATGCGGGCGGCAGCAGCCCGGTGACGCGGTGCTGGATCGACGGTTATGATGCACGTGACAAGGACAATCTGACAGATCCTGCTGTAATGTGGGGGAGGACGGCACCTGAAATCCGGGCCTGGTTCGAACGGCGCGGCGCGCGGCCTGATGCCGAGATGGTGGGGCCCGTCATCGGCGCGGGCAGACTTTTTGTCGAGATCTGCACCGACGCAGGCGTGCCGCTTAACGTGCTTGCTGGTCCGAATGCTGTCCAGTCCGACGTGCCGGAAGACAACCGGCCCTTCTCGTTCTGGATGCAGTCGCCCGTCAACAACAATTCCACCGAATGCAAGTTCGTCAAATGAGACTTGCGGACCAGACAGGGGATCACCATGCCTGAACAACTGGCCTACACCATCGAGGTCTTTCTCAACGGACTTATGGCGGGGGTGCTCTATGCGCTCGTGGCCCTGGGGTTCGTGCTGATCTACAAGGCGAGCGGCATTTTCAACTATGCGCAGGGGGTCATGGCGCTGTTTGCGGCGATGACGCTTGTGGGCATCCAGAACGGGCAAGTGCCCTTTGCCCATCTGATCAATGCGATCTTTGGTACCGATGTGCACAAGTTCGGCTGGACGGTTCATAGTTTCCTGGCGATCCTGCTGACGGTCATCGTGATGATCGCACTGGCCTGGGCGGTGCAGAAGTTCGTGTTCAAACATCTTGTGGGTCAGGAACCGATCATCCTGTTCATGGCGACCATCGGTCTGGCCTATTTCCTGGAAGGGGTCGCGGACCTGATGTGGGGGTCCGAGCTGAAGGCGCTGAACGTCTGCGCGGCGGATGGGGTCTGCCTTCCGCAGGGGCTGAACCTGTGGATCGACGAGACCACCTTCAATGCCTTCGGATACGGCTTTTTCATCGACAACCTGGATATCGTGGCCTCCATCGTTGCCGCCATTCTGGTGATCGGGCTGGTGATGTTCGCGCAATACACCAAGCAGGGCCGCGCCATGCGGGCCGTGGCGGACGACCACCAGGCGGCGCTGTCGGTCGGGGTGTCGCTGAACTTCATCTGGGTGCTGGTCTGGTCGCTGGCGGGGTTCGTGGCACTTGTCGCCGGGATCATGTGGGGCGCGAAGTCGGGCGTGCAGTTCTCGCTGTCGCTGATTGCGCTCAAGGCCTTGCCGGTGCTGATGCTGGGCGGGTTCACCTCGATCCCCGGTGCCATCGTCGGCGGGCTGATCATCGGAGTGGGCGAGAAGCTGTTCGAATTCCTGATCGGCGCGCCCTACCTTGGCGGGGCGACCGAGAACTGGTTCGCCTATATGCTGGCGCTGCTGTTTCTGGTGTTTCGCCCGCAGGGGCTGTTCGGGGAGAAGATCATTGAGCGGGTTTGATCATACGGCGGTGCGCAATGAATGCGCACCCTACATAAGCACCGTAAGGTGCGCATTCATTGCGCACCACAGGAGGGTTGACCATGTTCTACCGTGAAGCAGGCGATTTCCGGACAACCTATGCCGAGGATCAACAGACCTTTCCGATCAAATTCGACCGGTATCGCTATTACCTCGTGCTGTTCATCGCCATCTGCTTGATCCCCTTTGTCATCAATGACTATTGGGCCAACTCGCTGTTGCTGCCCTTCCTGATCTATGCCATTGCGGCCATCGGGCTGAACATTCTGGTGGGCTATTGCGGGCAGGTGAGCCTGGGCACCGGCGGGTTCATGGCGGTGGGGGCCTATGCCTGTTACAAGCTGATGACGGCGATGCCCGATGTCAGCATGTTCATCCACGTGCTGCTTGCGGGTGCGATCACCGCCGCTGTGGGTGTGTTGTTCGGCCTGCCGTCGCTGCGGATCAAGGGGTTCTACCTGGCGGTGGCAACACTGGCGGCGCAGTTCTTTCTGGTCTGGCTCTTCAACCGGTTTCCGTGGTTCTACAATTATTCCGCCTCGGGCCAGATCAACGCGCCGGAGCGGGATGTGTTCGGCATTGTCATCACCGGCCCCAATGCGGAAGCCTGGGCGACCTATGCTTTCTGCCTGATCTTCACCATTTTCAGCGCCATCGTGGCGCGGAACCTGACGCGCGGCTCGGTGGGGCGCAAGTGGATGGCGATCCGCGACATGGACATCGCCGCCGAGATCATCGGGGTGAACCCGCTGCGGGCCAAGCTGACGGCCTTTGCGGTATCGTCGTTCTTCATCGGGATCTCGGGGGCCTTGTTCTTTTCCATCTACCTGGGTGCGGTGGAGGTTGGTGAGGCCTTTGGCATCCAGAAATCCTTTCTCGTGCTTTTCATGATCATCATCGGTGGGCTGGGCAGCATCTTTGGCAGTTTTGCCGGGGCAGCCTTTCTGGTCCTGCTGCCGGTGCTGCTGAAGGTGGTGGGCGTGGACTGGCTGGGGTGGCCGACGGATATCGTCGCACATCTGCAGTTGGTCATCGTGGGGGCGCTGATCGTGCTGTTCCTGGTCGCGGAGCCGCATGGCATTGCGCAGCTCTGGCGCGTGGCGAAAGAGAAACTGAGACTGTGGCCCTTCCCGCATTAGCGGGCGGTTGCTGAAACGAGGCGGGGTGAAACCCGGCCCTGAGAACGTAACAATTCGGAATTTATCCAAGGGAGGAAAACACCGATGACATACAAACTAGGAACTCTGGCCGTTGCAGGCCTGATGGCGGCAAGCCCCGTGATGGCGGATCTTGTCTTTCCATCGCTGAGCTATCGCACCGGTCCTTATGCGGCGGGTGGTATCCCCTTTGCGGACGGATATGCCGATTACTTTACCATGCTGAACGAGCGTGACGGCGGCATTGGCGGGGTGAAGACCAGCGTCCCGGAATGCGAGACGGCATATAACACCGAAAAGGGTGTGGAATGCTACGAATCGCTGAAAGACAGCGGCGGGCTGGTCTATCAGCCCCTGTCGACAGGGATCACCTATCAGCTGATCCCCAAGACCACGGCGGATGACATTCCGATGCACACCATGGGCTATGGCCGGACGTCGGCCGCCAATGGCGCAGTCTTCACGCATACGTTCAACTACCCCGCCAACTACTGGAACGGTGCCTCGGGTGCGATCAACTATCTGCTGGCTGAAAACGGCGGTGACCTGAACGGCAAGAAGATCTCTCTGGTCTATCACAACTCGGCTTACGGCAAGGAGCCGATCCGCACGCTGCAGGAACTGTCGAAAAAGCATGGCTTCGAGTTCACCGAAGTGCCGGTCGATCACCCGGGCCAGGAGCAGAAGTCCCAGTGGCTGCAGATCCGCCGCGACAAGCCTGACTATGTGATCATGTATGGCTGGGGCGTGATGAACCAGGTCGCGGTACAGGAAGCGGCCAACATCCGGTTCCCGATGGAGAATTTCATCGGCATCTGGTGGTCCGGTTCCGAAAACGACGTGCTGGCGGCGGGTGCTGCGGCCGATGGCTACAAGGCGCTGACGTTCCACGGTGTGGGCAGCGACTTCCCCGTGTTCGACGACATCCAGACCTATGTGGTGGACAAGGGGCTCGCGGCGGGGGCCGGAGACCAGATCGGCACGGTGCTGTATAACCGCGGTCTCTATGCGGCGATGCTGGCAGCCGAGGCGGCCAAGACCGCGCAGGAAATCCATGGTACGGCGGACATCACCCCGGCGATGATGCGCGATGGCATGGAGGGGCTGAAGATCACCGAAGAGAAGATGACCGAACTGGGCCTGCCGAACTTTGGCCCGACCTTCGACGTCTCCTGTTCCAACCACGGCGGCACCGGCCTTGTCGGTGTGACGCAGTGGGATGCCACAGCCAAGGAGTGGAAGCTGATCTCTGATTTTGCGCCCACGGACATGGATGTGATCGGACCGCTGATCGAAGAGGACTCTGCCGCTTACGCTGCCGAGAACAACATCGAGCCGAGCTGCGGCTAAGACGCAATTCCCGGCCCGCGCCGATATGCGGGCCGGGAACCACTCCCGATCCTGTTGGAAAGACGAAACCCATGCTGGACGACACCAATACCGCCGATGTGGCCGTGGACAACGTGCTGGAAGTCAACAACATCGAAGTGATCTACAACCATGTGATCCTCGTGTTGAAGGGCGTGAGCCTGAACGTGCCCAAGGGGGGTATCACCGCCCTGCTGGGCGGCAACGGCGCGGGCAAGACCACCACGCTCAAGGCGATTTCGGGTTTGCTGGCCTCCGAACGGGGCGAGGTGACCAAGGGGTCGATCAGGTATCGCGGCGCGCCGATCCATCACGCGGACCCGGCCGAGACGGTCAAGAAGGGTGTCGTGCAGGTGATGGAGGGGCGGCATTGCTTCGAGCATCTGACGATCGAGGAAAACCTGCTGACAGGGGCCTATACCCGCAGCGATGGCGCCGCAGCGATCAATGCCGACCTTGAAATGGTCTATGATTATTTTCCACGTCTCAAGGAGCGCCGCCGCAGTCAGGCCGGCTATACTTCGGGCGGGGAACAGCAGATGTGTGCGGTGGGCCGTGCGCTGATGTCCAAGCCCGAAACCATCCTGCTGGACGAACCTTCGATGGGGCTTGCGCCGCAGCTGGTCGAACAGATTTTCGAAATCGTGAAATCGATCAACGAAGAGCAGGGCGTGACCTTTCTTCTCGCCGAACAGAACACCAACGTGGCGCTTCGGTTTGCGCATTACGGCTATATCCTGGAATCCGGTCGCGTGGTGATGGACGGCCCCGCCGCCGATCTGCGCGAAAATCAGGATGTGAAGGAATTCTATCTTGGCCTGTCGGATGAGGGCCGCAAGAGCTATCGCGATGTGCGGTCCTACCGGCGTCGCAAGCGTTGGCTGTCCTGATGTGCCACGGGCGCAGTGCCCGGTGAATTGTGGATCAACCGAAACGTAAGATGGGCGCGGCCCATCGCAACAGTCGAAGAACAAGGGTCAAAGTCATGTCAGCTTCCCATTTCGATGATCTCGAAATCCGCAGTGCGGATGAGCGGGCGGCGGCACAGGCCGCGCGGCTGAAAGAGATCCTGGCCGGCATCACCGATGCGCTGGAAGACTGGCGCGCCGATGCTGCTGCTGTCGGCGGGCCGGAGGATTTGCCGAAGCTGCCGGTGCTGCGGAAATCCGACCTGAGCGGATGGCAGAAGGCACGGCCGCCCTTTGGCGGGATTGCGGTGCGCAACGCAACCCATGTGTTCCAGTCTCCAGGCCCGATCTATGAACCGGGCGGCAGCTCTGCCGACTGGTTCCGCATGGGGCGTTTCCTGCATGCGGCGGGGCTGGGTGCGGGCGACATCGTGCAGAACTGCTTTGGCTATCATCTGACGCCTGCGGGCCATATGTTTGAAAGCGGCGCAAGGGCGGTGGGCGCGATGGTTCTGCCTGCCGGTGTGGGCCAGACCGAATTGCAGGTCACGGCGGCACGGGACGTGGGCACAACCGCCTATGCCGGGACCCCCGATTACCTCAAGATCATTCTGGAAAAGGCGGATGAAATGGGTGTGGCCCTGGGCATCACCAAGGCCGTTGTCGGCGGCGGCGCGCTGTTCCCCTCGCTGCGCCAGTACTACATCGACCGGGGGATTTCCTGTCTCCAGTGCTACGCCACCGCCGATCTGGGCAACATCGCCTACGAAAGTGCGGCGATGGAGGGGATGATCGTGGACGAGGGGGTGATCGTCGAAATCGTGACACCCGGCACCGGCGATCCCGTCGCGGCGGGGGAGGTCGGTGAAGTTGTTGTGACCTCGCTCAACCCGGATTATCCGCTGATCCGTTTCGCCACGGGCGATCTGTCTGCGGTGATGCCGGGCACATCGCCCTGCGGGCGCACCAATATGCGCATCAAGGGCTGGATGGGCCGGGCTGACCAGACCACCAAGATCAAGGGCATGTTCGTCCGCCCCGAGCAGGTGGCGGCACTGGTCGCCCAGCATGACGAGATCCGCAAGGCGCGCGTGGTGGCCAGCCGTACAGGCGAGCAGGATGTGATGACAGTCCATATCGAAAGCGCGGGTGGCGACGCGGAGGCCTATGCGCAATCGGTGGCGAACCTGCTGAAGCTGAAAGGCAAGGTGGTGATCGTCGATCCTGACACGCTGCCCAAGGACGGGCTGGTGATTGAGGATCAGCGCAGCTACGACTGATCTGTTTTCCGGCCGGTGTCATGAATGCCGAAAGCAGATTGTTCCGGCAGAGGTGCGGGGCGGGGCTGGCAATCCTGACTGAAATCATCGAAATAGGGCCATGGCCCAGAGCACCAACCAGATGACCGCGAGACGCCCTGCCCCGACAGACCGGGCGCGGGGTCTGGCCTTTGGCGCGGTGCTGGTTGCTGTTGTTTGCGCGCTGCCGATGCTGGCGGTGCTGATCGCGGCGCTGAGCGGGGGCACGGATACCGTGCGGCACCTCCTCTCGACCGTGCTGGGGGCCTATAGCTGGACCACATTCAAGCTGGTTGTGATGGTGGCGGCGGGCACCTTTGCGGTGGGGGTCGGCGCGGCCTGGCTGGTGACCATGACACGCTTTCCCGCCGTGCGGTTCCTTGAGATCGCGCTGGTGCTGCCGCTGGCCTTTCCGGCCTATGTGCTGGCCTATGCCTATACCTTTGTGTTGGATCATCCGGGCATCGTGCAAAGCATGCTGCGTGACGTGACCGGCTGGGGGCCGCGCGACTATTGGTTCCCGGATGTGCGGTCTTTGGGCGGTGCGGCGGTGATGCTGATTCTGGTGCTTTACCCCTATGTCTACCTTTTGGCGCGGGCCGCGTTCCTGCAACAGAGCGGGACGACCTTTCTGGCGGCGCGGGCGCTGGGCTCTTCCGCCTTTGCGGCATTCTGCAAGGTCAGCCTGCCGCTGGCGCGTCCGGCAATTGCGGGCGGCGTCCTGCTGGCGGTGATGGAGACCATCGCGGATTTCGGCACTGTGGCCTATTTCGGCGTGCAGACCTTTGCCACGGGCATCTATACATCGTGGTTCTCGCTTTATGACCGGGCCGGGGCTGCGCAGCTGGCGCTGTGCCTGCTGTCGGTTGCCCTGTTGCTGGCGATGCTGGAGCGGGTGCAGCGGGGCAAGGCGAAATATCATGACCCGGCTCGGCGCGCGCCCGGCATGCCCCCGATCGAGCTGCGCGGCTGGTCGGGGATCGGCGCGCTGGTGCTTTGCGGGGTGCCGGTGGTTTTTGGCGCGCTGCTTCCCATCGTGATTCTTCTGGTGATGGGTCTTGGCTCGGAGCAGGACCTTCTGAGCCCGCGCTACTTGGGTTTCATGCGCAATTCCTTGACGCTGGCGGGGACGGCCGCGTTTGTCACTGTGGTGGGCGCAATCTGTGTGGGCTTTTTCCGCCGGCTGCGTCCGGGGCGGTTGTCCCAGGGGGCGGCCTATGTGGCGCGGCTGGGCTATGCGGTGCCGGGCGGAGTGATCGCGGTGGGGCTGATGGTGCCCTTTGCCGCCTTTGACAATACGCTGGATGCCTGGATGCGCGCGACCTTCGGCATTTCCACCGGCTTGCTGATCACCGGGTCGATCTGGCTGCTGGTGGCGGCCTATATGGTGCGCTTCATGGCGGCGGCGCTGGGCGCCTACGAGGGCGGGCAGGCGATGGTTCACGCCAATATGGACGCCGCCGCGCGGTCATTGGGCGAAACTCCGGTCGGCACGCTGCGCCGGGTGCATCTGCCGATTCTCGCGCCCAGCCTGCTGACTGCGCTGCTGATCGTCTTTGTCGATGTGATGAAGGAGCTGCCCGCCACCTTGATCATGCGCCCGTTCAACTATGACACGCTGGCGGTACAGGCCTACCGGCTGGCCAGTGACGAGCGGCTGGGCGGGGCTGCGGTGCCCTCGCTGGTGATCGTGGCGATGGGGTTGCTGCCGGTGATTCTGATCTGCCGCCAGGTGGGCCGGGGGCGGCGCAGGTAAGGCGCATCGGGCTGCACCTTACCGCTGTGCCTTCAGTCCTCGGCGGCCTCGATCTTGTCCTGGGTCCTGGTCTCGAAATCGCTGGCGTCGTGGCGTTCCCGCAGCTGCATGGACAGGTCATCGCCAAAGGCGCGGTTGACCATCCGGCCGCGTTTGACCGCCGGGCGCGCGTCGATGGTTTCGGCCCAGCGCAGCACATTCCTGTAAGAGGTCACATCGAGGAATTCGGCCGCATCATAGAGCCGCCCCAGCACAAGCTGCCCGTACCAGGCCCAGATCGCCATATCGGCGATGGAATAGCTGCCTGCCATCCATTCGTTCTCGGCCAGATGCCGGTCGAGCACATCGAGCTGGCGTTTCGCCTCCATGGTGAAGCGGTCGATGGGGTATTGCCATTTCTCCGGCGCATAGGCGTAGAAGTGGCCGAAACCGCCACCAAGATAAGGCGCGCTGCCCATCTGCCAGAACAGCCAGGACAGCATTTCTGTCCGGTCCGCCGGGTTCTCGGGGATGAAGGCACCGAACTTTTCCGCCAGGTGCATCATGATCGACGCAGATTCGAAGACTCGCTGCGGCTTGTCCCCGGAATGATCCATCAGCGCGGGAATTTTCGAATTCGGGTTGGCCGAGACGAAACCGGAGGTGAACTGATCACCTTCCATGATGTTGATGATCCAGGCGTCGTATTCCGCGCCTGTGTGACCGGCTGCCAGAAGCTCTTCGAACAGGACGGTGACCTTGACGCCATTGGGCGTGGCCAGTGAATACAGCTGGAAGGGATGTTTGCCGACCGGCAGATCCTTTTCGCTGGTGGGGCCCGCGACGGGGCGGTTGATGCTGGCAAAACGCCCGCCGCTTTCAGCGTCCTGGGTCCAGACCTTGGGCGGTGTGTAGGTTTTCATCTCGGCCATATGGGTTCCTTCTCTTCGGCAGGCGCACGGCGCGTGCACCTTGTGGATTGGCCGTAAGGTGGGGCTTTGACCCAGTGAGGGCCAGAGGAAAAATGCATTCCGCGCCAAACATGGTTGTGATCCTGGCAGGAGCCAGGGGGCGACCGGCCAAGAAAAAAAGGCTGCCCCGAAGGACAGCCTTTCTGAATGGTAACTGCTGGCAGATCTCAGCCCTGGCGGGCTTTGAACCGGCGCTGGGTCTTGTTGATCACGTAAACGCGGCCTTTGCGACGCACAACGCGGCAATCACGGTGCCGGTTCTTGAGCGAGCGGAGCGAGTTGCGAACTTTCATGTCCTTCTCCATCTTTCTGTCTGGCGCGAACCAGCGCCGGGTTGCGGGCAGCCCGACACGCCAGAGGCGGTCAGACCAGTGAAATTCGGTGGTGGGCGATACTGGGATCGAACCAGTGACCCCTTCGATGTCAACGAAGTGCTCTACCGCTGAGCTAATCACCCACACTGAAACACGGATTATATACGGCCCCAAACAAAATGGGGCGCGAAAACCCGCGCCGTGAGGGGTGCTATAAAAGGAGTCGGGCACATGATCAAGGGCTTTTGGCATCGCAAGTTTCTGCGCTATGTTGATCGCGAAAGGGGGCCGTATGCCGAAGTCTGCCTACGAAGTTTTTCACCCGGAGCGCAATCGGTCCTGCGTGGTCTTTGCCTCGCCGCATTCCGGGCGTGATTACCCCTGGTCTTTCCTGCGTAAAACGGTGCTGGACGAACATGCGATCCGGTCGTCGGAAGATGCTTTTGTGGACATGCTGTTCGACTGCGCGCCGCGTTTCGGTGCAACTTTCATCAAGGCGGGCGCGCCGCGCGCCTTTGTGGATCTGAACCGGTCCAACGACGAGCTGGACCCGGCGCTGATCGAAGGGGTGCGCAGGCAGGGGCATAATCCACGGGTGGCCTCCGGCCTTGGTGTCATCCCTCGTGTCGTGTCGAACGGGCGGGCGATCTACCGTGGCAAGATCACCGGCGCCGAGGCGGAGCGTCGCATCACGCAATATTGGCAGCCCTATCATGACATGGTGCAAAAGCTGCTGGATGCGGCGCATCAGCGGCATGGCCAGGCGGTGCTGCTGGATTGCCATTCCATGCCGCATGAGGCGATGGACGGGGTGGCCCGGTCGGGTATGCGCCGCCCTGACGTGGTTCTGGGGGATCGGTTCGGGGCCTCTGCCGGGGGCGAGGTTGTGGACCGGATCGAGGCAGCTTTTGCTGACGCCGGATTCGTGGTGACCCGCAACACGCCCTTTGCGGGGGCCTATATCACCCAGGCCTATGGCCGCCCGTCACGCGGGCAGCATGCGGTTCAGGTCGAAATCGACCGCTCGCTTTACATGAACGAGGCGCTGATCCGGCCCAATGGCGACTTTGACACGGTGCGCGCTGCCCTGCAGCAGGTGGTGGGGGAAGTGGCGCAGATCGGCCAGGGCCGGTTGCCGCTGGCCGCCGAATAGCCGTTCAGGTCTTTTTCCCGACTGACAACATCGCCATGCCAAGGCAGAGCATCCCCAGACCGGTTGCGGCCGTTCGCAGCTGATTCCAGAACTGCCATTCCGGCGAATAGCCCTGCCAGATCTGGCGCGCTGTTTCGATATCTTCGGGGACGGGGGTTGCGCCAAGGGCTTCGTTCATCGGGACATTCACCGCCATGGTCAGCAGGACGCCCGGAAAGGTCACCAGCAGTGCCGCGCCAAGGCACCACCCGGCGGCGGCTCGCTGTGCTGCCAGAAACAGAATCACCGTTGTGATGGCCAGCGCGACGGGCGTGCCGAAAAATGCGGGGGCGAAGACCGCGTTGCGCACCGAGGCATTCATGGCCTGCATCGCGGCGATTGCGGTGCGGGGGTCGGCCTGATCCAGCCCCCACATGGTCGAGCAGACCCAGGCATAGAAAAAGCCGAAGAGCGCACCGCAGAGCAGCAGGGAGAGCAGAAGCAGGGGGCGGTAAAGTGTGTTGGTCATCTGAATACCCGTATTGATGTGTACGCCTTTACATATCCGTATCTTTACGTACGGTTATCTGTCAAGCGGACGAGGGCATTCGATGCGTGACGACAAACGCCAGGCGCGCATGCGCGAGATTGAGGCGGTGGCCTATGAGTTGCTGGCCGAGCAGGGGTATGACGGAACCTCCATGCTGGCGGTGGCGAAACGGGCCAGGGCGTCGAACGAGACGCTTTATCGGTGGTACGGCGACAAGAAGGGATTGTTCGCCAGCATGGTCCGGGCAAATGCCGACGCGGTGCGCGCAGCACTTGATCATGTGGGATCGGCGGGCTTGTCGCCACTGGACAGGCTGCATCGGCTGGCGCCGGTCCTGTTGGGCATGCTGCTGGGGGAGCGCGCGATTTCGCTGAACCGGGCCGCTGCGGCGGATGCCACAGGAGACCTGGGGCGCGCCATTGCCGAAGGGGGACGCGAGAGCATCCTGCCCCTGCTGGCCGGTGTGATGGAAAAGGCAGTCGCAGCAGGGGAGGTGGTGCCGCCGAAGGAGGGGGATATTGCGCCGCTGTTCATGCATCTACTGGTGGGCGATCAGCAGATCAGACGGGTGATCGGGACCTTGCCCGCCCCCGGTGAGGCGCAGGTTGCGGCGCAGGCCAGGATTGCGATGGCCCAGTTCATGGCGCTCTGTGCGCCGTGATGAGGTTAATCCGCTGACCGGCGGGGCCTGAGCCCGGCGGAGCGGCCACGGGCGCGCGGCTCAGCGCAGGGCGCGCCCCTTTACGATGGCCTTCTCGCCAAAGCGGGAGCGGATGCTGTCGGTGGCGCGTTCCGCGCGGTTGCGTTTATCGGCCTGCGGGTCCAGCAGATCCCCGGCCAGATCGGCACCCTCGGGCGTGCCGAGGTCGGAGATCCCGACACCGATCAGGCGGAACGGGCCGGGGTCACCCAATTGGTCAAAGAGCGCGCGGGCATGGCGATAGATGCGGTCCGCAAGCTGGGTATGGTCGGGGAGCGAGACGCGGCGGGTGAGAATCTTGAAATTCGCGTGTTTCAGTTTCAGCGTGACGATGCGCCCGGCCATTCCCTTGGCCTTGGCCCGGTCGGCCACCTGCACCGACAGCCGCCAGATGTGGCCATCCAGAATATCGGCATCGCCCGTGTCCTCGCCAAAGGTGGTTTCCTTGGAGATGGATTTGACCGGTTCATGGGCCGAGACACGTCGATGGTCCTGGCCCCGCGCAAGGTGCCACAGCCTTTCGCCCATGCCGCCGAATCGAAGGACCAGATCCTGCTTTTCCCAACGCAGAAGGTCGGAAAAGTTGCGCACACCGGCCTTTTCCAGCGCCGCCTGGGTGACTGCACCGACCCCCCAGATCATGCTGACCGGTTTGTCGCGCAGGAAATCTGCGGTTTCCGCCTTGCCGATGACGGAAAAGCCGTGCGGCTTGTCGAGGTCGGAGGCGACCTTGGCCAGGAACTTGTTGTGGCTCAACCCGATGGAGCCGGTCAGCCCCAGTTCGGTTTTCATGCGACGGACCAGTCGCGCCAGCATGACTGCAGGGGCCGCGCCATGCAGGCGTTGGGTGCCGGTCATGTCGAGAAAGGCCTCGTCCAGGGACAGCGGCTGAATGGCCGGGGTCAGTTCTTCCATCATGACGCGAATGGCACGGGAGGCTTCGACATAGGCCGCCATCCTGGGTTTGATGATGATCGCCTCCGGACAAAGCTTGAGCGCCTGGAACATCGGCATTGCGGAGCGCACGCCGCGAATCCGCGCGATGTAGCAGGCGGTGGAGACCACCCCGCGCCGACCGCCGCCGATGATGACAGGTTTGCCCGCCAGCGCCGGATTATCGCGCTTTTCCACCGAGGCATAGAAGGCATCGCAATCCATATGCGCGATGGTCAGTTCCATGAGTTCGGGATGGGACAGCACACGGGGGCTGCCGCAGTTGGTGCACCGCGTCACGGCAGGTTGTTCTTTCAGGCAATCACGACAAAGGCTCGCCATCTTGGCACACGGATGAGAATGGTTATGTAGCCAATGTAGCGGGTGAGCGAAGGAAAGAACATGGGGCAGGACGAAGGCTTTGACGGTGCCAAGCTTGCACTTTTCATCGGCGCGAAACTGGCTGTGATCCTGCGCGACGATATCCCCGGCCTGCCCTTTGCCGGATATTGGGACCTGCCAGGCGGCGGGCGCGAGGGGGATGAAACGCCCCTGGAATGCGCCCTTCGCGAGTGTCGCGAGGAGTTGGGGTTGGCGGTGCCCGAAGGTGCGGTGACATGGCGTCAGCGGTTTACCGAGGACGGACAGGTCAAATGGTTCTTCGTGGCAGGCCTGCCGGACCGGGCGGCGCAGGATGTCACTTTCGGAGACGAAGGGCAGCGATGGACGCTGATGTCGTCTGACGCATTTCTGGCGCATCCCAAGGCCGTCCCGGCATTTCAGGCACGCCTGCGGCTGTTCCTGAAGCGTGAGGGCGTTTCAGGTCTTTGAAATTATTTGGATTTTCAAGACAAAGCCCCCCGCCTTCTGCAGCGGGGGGGAGTTGACGAACTTCAGGAAGAACCAGTTCGTCGGGGAGTATCACCTGACCTTAGGTTAACATGGCAAGCAGGTGCCACATAGTCGGGAATTCCTGACCGGACAGTCAGCAAGCCTGATGTTGTCATTTATGTTACAGTCAGCGGTTGAATTTCAGGCGTTGCAGCCAGCCATCCAAGGGCAGTTCAGGAGGGGGCGTTGGGTCTGGCCGCCTGTGGGCTTTTCATCTCGGCGAGGATTTCAAGCGCCGCGTCGCGGGGGGCAGGCACCGCCCAGATCGGGCGGCCGACCACCACATGATCCGCGCCAGCGGCGATCGCCTGCGCCGGTGTCATGATGCGTTTCTGATCGCCAGGCGCACTGCCGAAGGGGCGGACGCCGGGAGTCACCACCAGCTTGCCCTCTGCTTCGGGCAGGGCGCGGACAAGGGCGGCCTCGTGCGGGGAGCAGATGATGCCGTCTGCACCCGCTTCGAAGGCATTTGCGGCGCGGGCCTGTACCAGATCGGGAATCGCGCCGTCGCGGATCAGCGCACCGTCAAGATCGTCGCGGTCCAGCGAAGTCAGGATTGTCACGGCGAGGATCTTTGTGTCATGCCCACCAGCCCCTTCGCGGGCGGCGGCGACGACATAGGGGTCGCCATGCACGGTAAGGAAATCAAGTTCGAACTGCGCAAGGCCGCGCACTGCCGCTTCGACGGTTGCGCCGATGTCGAAAAGCTTCATGTCCAGAAAGATGCGTTTGCCGTGCTCCTGCTTGAGCTCGTTTGCGAGCGCCAGACCACCGCCGGTCAACATGCCAAGCCCGATCTTGTAGAAACTGACGGCGTCGCCCAGTTTTTCCGCGAGGGCAAGCCCCGCGACAGCATTGGGAACATCGAGGGCTACGATCAGGCGGTCATCTGTCATCTGGCTTCCTTGGGTGATGCGGGCAAACGTCTGGGTCGTAGTCGGTATGACCGGAAGCTGTCCAGTAAAAAGAGCGGGCCGGGCGCGGGCAGGTGCGGCGGAAGGCAAAAAAGACCCGGATATGCTTGCGCGATATCCGGGTCAGTATGTCAGAGACAGTGCAGGCAGGCATAGGTCTCTGATGGTGGGGCAGCTGCATGGACAGAATATGCAGCTGCCCCGCTGTCCGCGCGGAAAGGCAGGTGTCGCGCGGATGGCTGTGAAATCAGGCGGCGCGGTTGCCGGGGTAGGCAACGAGGCTTTCCAGCCAGCGGCGCGGGTCGAACCGGGGCCGACCTGCACGTTGCCGGGCCGCGCCGTAAGCCCGTTCCGAATAGAGGCCGACACCTTGCCGGTCCCGGCGGATGGCCTGTTTTTTCAAACCCTCGGCCGCCTGTTCGAAAGACATGGTGATGGGCGCATTGATGGCGCAGGCATATTTGCGCGCGGTTCCGTCACGATGGAGGGTGACAAGCGCCTCGAACGTCTGTTCGGCGGCGTTGTAGATCACATCTGACAGTTGAATACTGGGATTCTGCATGAAGATTACCTCACAAGGCCTTGATCGTTGTCGCAGGTGGTTGGTGCTGCTTTAGACAACAACGATTATGTTGCGAAATGGTTGCATGAATACCGGGGAGTGCTGTGAATAAATTGGAATAATCTTTTTATTACAGTCAGATGCCCCGGTATGGAATTCTTCTTTGCTGCGGAATTTGTCGCAAATTAGGCAGATTGCTGCCGTTCCCCTGGTGCGCTGCCTGTCCCCGGGCGCATTGGCCATGCCTGCGCTTCATGTCACCCGGCATCTGACAGGTTCTATCGAACGTCGTGCCAGGCAATCCTGACCCAACAGCCAAGCATTTCCGACCCAAACCAGACCTTCTGTGCGGGGTGCGCGAGGGGCCGCTATGCGGACGAAACTGCCGTGCCATTGGCGCGGTGCATACCCCCAAGCGCCTCCGCCCGGAGTCAGCCGGGCATCGCCCGACCTCCCCCCGGAGGGCGATTTTACACCGTCAGCCAAGCCATGATCCGGTCTGCGGGCTGAAACGTTTCCCATCACATACAGGT
>NZ_QBFD01000037.1:147912-152912 GCF_003335585.1 Sulfitobacter sp. DFL-14
TAGGTCGGGCGATACCCGGCTGACGCCTCATGTCACTCTGGACTCAATCCTGCCGTTCGCTGCATTTTTCACGAATGACCGCTTGGCTCTTGCCTCCCATCGGACATAACGCCGCGCTCCGGGCCAGCGATGTGACACAAAAGCCGGTATTGCCTGACACTTGACAGGTTCATTGTGGCGAGACCCTCTTGAATCCGGTGTCCGGGTCCCCAAATTCTAACCGAGGTCCTGAAGGACGCGTGCCGCTGAGCCGGGCGCATCCGCCATGGGGCGCTTAACAAGAGGAGAGAACCATGGACTTGAGCAAGTTCACGGAAAGATCGCGCGGCTTCATTCAGGCGGCGCAGACAATTGCCATCCGCGAGAGCCATCAACGGCTGACTCCCGAACATATTCTGAAAGCACTGCTGGACGACGATCAGGGCTTTGCGGCCAATTTGATCTCGGGGGCAGGCGGCAACGTCAAGCGCGTGACCGAGAACCTCGCGCTGGCGATGGGCAAGCTGCCCAAGGTTTCAGGCGATGCGGCCCAGGTCTATCTGGACAATACAACCACGAAAGTGCTCGCCGAGGCTGAGGCGCTGGCGAAGAAGGCGGGCGACAGTTTTGTCCCGGTGGAACGTCTGTTGATGGCGCTTTGCATGGTCAAATCCGCGGCGAAAACCGCGCTGGAAGCCGGTCATGTCTCGGCCCAGGCGCTGAACACTGCGATCAATGATGTCCGCAAGGGCCGCACCGCGGATACCGCGAGTGCGGAGGATGGATATGAGGCGCTCAAGAAATACAGCACCGACCTGACCGCGCGGGCCGAAGAAGGCCGGATCGACCCGATCATCGGCCGCGACGAGGAAATCCGCCGCACGATGCAGGTCCTGTCGCGCCGGACCAAGAACAACCCGGTTCTGATCGGCGAACCCGGTGTCGGTAAAACTGCGATTGCCGAAGGGCTTGCCCTGCGGATTGTTGATGGCGATGTGCCCGAATCCCTGCGCAACAAGCGTTTGCTGGCGCTGGACATGGGGGCGCTGATTGCCGGTGCCAAATATCGCGGCGAGTTCGAGGAACGGCTGAAGGCGGTTCTGACCGAAGTCACCGAAGCTGCCGGGGAAATCATCCTGTTCATCGACGAGATGCACACGCTGGTCGGTGCGGGCAAGGCGGATGGGGCGATGGATGCCTCGAACCTGCTGAAACCTGCGCTGGCGCGGGGTGAACTGCATTGCGTTGGTGCCACCACGCTGGATGAATACCGCAAATATGTGGAAAAGGACGCAGCGCTGGCGCGGCGTTTCCAGCCGGTAATGGTGCAGGAGCCGACGGTGGAAGATACCATTTCCATCCTGCGCGGCATCAAGGAGAAATACGAGCTGCACCACGGTGTGCGGATCAGTGACTCTGCCCTCGTGGCCGCCGCGACGCTGAGCAATCGCTACATTACCGACCGGTTCCTGCCGGACAAGGCGATCGACCTGATGGACGAGGCCGCCAGCCGTCTGCGCATGGAAGTCGACAGCAAGCCCGAAGAACTGGATGCGCTGGACCGCCAGGTCCTGCAGTTGCAGATCGAGGAAGAGGCGCTGAAGCTGGAAGACGATCAGGCGTCCAAGGACCGGCTGGTGAACTTGCAGAAGGACCTTTCCGATTTGCAGGAGAAGGCCAGTGGCATGACCGCCGCCTGGCAGGCCGAGCGTGACAAGCTGGCTGGCGCCCGCGACATCAAGGAAAAGCTGGACCGCGCCCGCGCGGATCTGGACATCGCCAAGCGGGAGGGCAACCTCGCCCGCGCGGGGGAGCTTTCCTATGGCGTGATCCCGCAGCTCGAGAAGGATCTTGAGGCTGCTGAATCCAGCGAGGATGGCATGATGGTCGAAGAGGCCGTGCGCCCCGAGCAGATCGCAAATGTGGTTGAGCGCTGGACAGGTGTGCCTGCGGGCAAGATGCTGGAAGGCGAACGCGACAAGCTGTTGCGCATGGAAGACCAGCTTCATGCGCGGGTCATTGGCCAGAATGCTGCGGTCAAGGCGGTGGCGAATGCCGTGCGCCGTGCGCGTGCCGGTCTGAACGACGAGAACCGCCCTCTGGGCAGTTTCCTGTTCCTCGGGCCGACGGGTGTGGGCAAGACCGAGCTGACCAAGGCGGTAGCGGAGTTCCTGTTCGACGACGACAACGCCATGGTGCGCATCGACATGTCCGAGTTCATGGAGAAGCATAGCGTTGCACGGCTGATCGGCGCTCCTCCGGGTTACGTCGGCTATGACGAGGGCGGTGTGCTGACCGAGGCGGTGCGGCGCAGGCCCTATCAGGTGGTGCTGTTCGACGAGGTCGAAAAGGCGCATCCGGATGTGTTCAACGTGCTGTTGCAGGTGCTGGACGACGGTGTGCTGACCGACGGGCAGGGCCACAGGGTCGATTTCAAGCAGACGCTGATCGTGCTGACATCAAACCTGGGCGCGCAGGCGCTGAGCCAATTGCCCGATGGCGGCGACATGGCACAGGCCAAGCGTGACGTGATGGATGCGGTCCGGGCGCACTTCCGGCCGGAGTTCCTGAACCGTCTGGACGAGACGATCATCTTCGACCGGCTGAGCCGCGAAAACATGACCGGTATCGTTGAGGTGCAATTGCAGCGGCTGCTCCGGCGGCTGGCCGGGCGCAAGATCGCGCTGGATCTGGATGAGAGCGCCAAGAAGTGGCTGGGCGATGAAGGCTATGATCCGGTCTTCGGGGCACGGCCGCTCAAGCGGGTCATCCAGCGGACGCTGCAGGACCCGCTGGCAGAGATGATCCTGGCCGGTGACGTGCGCGACGGGGACAGGATCACCGTCACCGCAGGAGCCGATGGTCTGATCATCGGGGACCGGGTTGCGGCCAGCAATCGGCCCAAGCCGGACGATGCGACGGTGCATTGATCCGCACTATATATATGCAAGTAAAAAAGGCCGGGGTTTTCCCGGCCTTTTTTATCGCTAGCCCGGTCAGCGACACGGCAAGAATCTCGGTTGTGCCCATCTGCTGTTGCGGTTGTGCAGCAGGCACAGCAACAACACATCAAGCTGTTTTCCATTTGCCGGTCGAATTGCTAGGTCCGCAGGTAGAAATTGCAGCGGATCCCCCATGCAGATGCACCAGAAAGGCAGACCCATGAGACTATTAGGTATACTGGGGCTGCTGAGCCTGGCCGCATGTGGCGATCTTCCGGGCCCTTCGGTTCCTGCGCAACCGGGCCAGAACCTGCAATCGGCACGTCAGGCGGTTTATGCCTGCTCCGCAAATGCGGCGCGGGGCGGTCAGAATGCTGTCGTCAGCAGCTATGTCGGGGGCGTGTTGTTCGGCGGCGTGCTTGTGGGCCCGATCATCGTGGCGTCCAATGAGGGCAATATCCGTGCCCATGGCGAGGCGGGCGCGGTGGACCGGTGCCTGAATACGCGCGGGTTCAAGCGGCGCGATCTTACACCGGCAGAAGTTCAGGCGCTGAACAGATTGTCCGGCAGCCGGCGCCATCAACTGTTGGATCACCTGATCTCGGGCCAGTCGCTTGAGACATTCAATGCTTCCGCCGGATACGCCTGACGCAGGTTATGCCTGACGCAGGTCATGCCAGGTTAAAAGGGTCGCTTAGGCGGCCCTTTTTCGTGCACAGCCGCCGGGATTGTCCGGTGGATGTCTTCTCGGATCAAGGCATCAGCACCTTGTCGATGACATGGATCACCCCGTTCGCGGCTTCGAAGTCGGGGGTGACAATCGTGGCATCATTGACCATGAGCCCATTGTCGAGGTTGATCGTGACGGGAGAGCCCTCCAGGGTCTCTACATTCATTCCGGTCTGAAGGTCGGCGGACATGATTTTGCCCGCGACGACGTGGTAGGTGAGAATGCTTGTCAGAACGTCCTGGTTTTCGGGCAGCAGCAGGGTGTCCACAGCGCCGTCTTCCAGATCGGCAAAGGCATCGTCACTGGGCGCAAAGACGGTATAGGGCCCATCGCCTTTCAGGGTTTCGAGCAGGCCGGCAGTCTCGGCGGCAGCCAGCAGGGTGCCGAAAGTCCCGGCCTCGGTTGCGGTGTCGACGATGTCTTTCTTGTTGTCGGCAGCAAAGACGGGTGTTCCGGCAAGCGCGGCAGCAGCGGTCAGGGCAAGTACGGTTCTGCGGTACATGATGGTCTCCTCTTGCTATCTGGTGTCACAGGACAATGTGAGGCGGTCCGTCAGAAAGAAAAGCCGGGGGTTTTCGCCGGTGGAGTGATGGCGCGCATTGAAACATGAGGCGCGCGCGCTAAGCTGGACGGATGCGGTGCTACCACTCAATTCAATGTGAAACCGGGGCGCGGTTTTGTGATCTCTGCCCGCAGCGCCGTAGGCGCTGGCCGTTTCTGCCGGGCGGAGCAAAGCTGACAATTCGGTGTTCTGGGTGAAATGAACCGCGAAAGTCTTTGGTGCATGGGCCTTGTAACCCTAACTCTGTTGTATGTGGAGTTGAGAGTAGGAGAGCCCGATGGCCCATCGTTGGATCAATACGCTGAAAGAAAGTGACGTCACCCCGGAGGCGGCGTTTCTGAACCGCAGGCAATTGATGGCAGGTGCGGTCGCGGGCGTCGGGCTTGCCGGGATATCCGGCGGGCGGGTGCGAGCCGAGGGAGAGTTGCAACCGAACAGCTACGAGGACATCACCACCTACAACAACTATTACGAGTTCGGCACCGGCAAGGGCGATCCAGCCCGCAATGCCGGAGCCCTCACGACCAAACCCTGGACGGTGAAGATCGACGGCCTTGTGGACAAGCCCGGCGACTACAACTTTGAAGACATCATGAAGGCGATGACCATCGAGGAACGGATCTATCGCTTCCGTTGTGTCGAGGCTTGGTCGATGGTGGTGCCATGGGACGGGTTTGAACTGGCGGATCTGCTGGAGATGGCGGGGGTTCAGTCTGCTGCGAAATACGTGGCCTTCGAGACGGTCCTGCGCCCCGACGAAATGCCCGGCGTGCGGTTCCCGGTTCTG
>NZ_QBFD01000037.1:156837-157024 GCF_003335585.1 Sulfitobacter sp. DFL-14
TGAGTTTCTTCGGGAGCGCACCAAATTGACATCGTAAAGAGAGATACAATAACAACACTGTTTGGTTGTCCCGAGTAAGGGAATGACCTCGGTTTGGTGCGGCGGACCATGTCTTCGGATGTGGGCTAAAGCGAGCGTTTGCAAGGCTGTTTCCTCGGCCGACCAAGCGTATGCCTGCTGAAAAGAA
>NZ_QBFD01000037.1:157034-157983 GCF_003335585.1 Sulfitobacter sp. DFL-14
ACTTCTTGTTCTCGGACGGCCAACACGGCTAGAAGGAGACATGAAGATATGTGCGATCACAATGGTTTACCGGGACTACTGGGCGTTATCACAATGGTACGCACATTATTCACGGCACCTTGGTTCGGATAACCTGTTCATTGTGGCTCACGGATCTGATCCAAAGATTGCTACGCTTTGCCCACGGGCAAATGTGATAGCGGTTCCAAGGACGGACCTGACCGGTTTCGACAGGATGCGGGGGCAATTGCTCAACAGTATCCAGGACGGATTGGGTGTCATATATGACTGGGTGATCAGGACAGACGCTGATGAGCTGATCTGCATTGATCCAGCACATCATGCTTCTTTCGCCGCTTTGTTCAGGTCGCATCGTCGATCCAATGCCTTGTTTGCCCTCGGGTTGAACGTTGCAGAGGACATCGAGGATGACACGATGAAAGCAACAGATGCCGCGCTGACAAAGCGTAGCAATGCAGTTTTCTCGGGTCATTACAGCAAGGCCTGGGCGGTTAAGCGCGGTACGCATCTGGTTCGACACGGCATAAGCCTGACAAAGGATGCGGTGATGGTGATGCCTGAAGGTGTTTACCTGGCGCATCTCAAATATGCCAGCATCGACGCACTTACCGAGGCCAATGCGCATCGGTCGGAGATCGCAGCTGGCAAAGAGGATGGCTTACCGGGGAAAGCATGGTTGCACGCCGACAAGGACGCCATGAAGTTCTTTGACATGTTTCAAAAAGCACCAAAGATCGACTGGATGACAGCAAGGGCACAGGCCTATGCAGCCATCGCAGATGATCCGGTTGCGGAAGCATCGCAAAAGGTTCTCAGAGCCAGATCGGTTACATTCGATAGCCGGACGGTCCTGCCAGAGTGGTTCAAGTACAGCTGATTAGATCAGCAAGCGCGCTGCGGCGCGTTTGCTCGTCCAATCGGACGCTGG
>NZ_QBFD01000038.1:0-4801 GCF_003335585.1 Sulfitobacter sp. DFL-14
TGGACAAACTCGATGAAACTCGCGGAAACAGGTAGGAAGTGTCAGACTCAGAACACTAGATTCTCGGAACATCTTCCCGTGAACCCGGCGTTCTTTTGCCGTTGGTGGCTCGAAGGTATGAAACAGGTCGATCCTTCGTTTCGACCCGTTGTGGAGAACGCGCAGCAATACCTCTTGCTTGCCATTTGAAATGACGACCAACATGTCGCCAGCGCCTTCTACCCATTTACGGAGCCATGAAGGCAGGTACTGGTACAAGAGCCCCTTCAGTTCCTCGGGCTGCAGATCTGGAATATGCCGAATGTCGGGCAATCGATATAGGACCCCAGGGACCACCCTTCCCCCAAATCCCGCACCATCAATCGGCACGCGCAAGCCAGAGTCCAACCCGATGCTCGCAATGCGAGCAACAAGGACTTCGGAAGCCCCAACCCGGCGCTCCAAAGTTATATGAATATCGGTTGCGTGTCCGGCAAGGCGCAACCTTAACAGGCGGGCGGTGTCAGGCGGTAGCATGAAGCGTCGGGAACACCCCGAGAGCAGCGAGGGTAAGTCGGTAGGATGAGCGCTTTCCACGTCCGAGAAACCATCGTCCTTTGGGGTTGCTTCGAGAAGTGCTTTGGCACTCCTTACCACATCGGCGCTCTTGCAGTCGGGATGCCAGTGATCCGGTCTATACTGGAGGCATAGTTCACCACCCTCGCCGTATTGGTGCTGCGATAAACGGACGGAGCTGACGGCTGGAAGTACGAATGGTGGCAGATCTGGAAAGAGTGCTGGGAAAACCAGCCGCAATGGAATGCGACGATCACCGGCGAGCAAAACAAACGACCACGTCAGCAGGCCATCGGCGTTCTTGCCGAATTGGGGTTCTTCTAGCCAAGCTGATGCCGCGGCTAGGCTAGCGAGCTCTTCACACTCACGGATTAGCCTCGCCTCGCCGGCTGTGAACTCCATCAACCAAAACCTTTTGGCTCCGTCGGCCTCCGATCCTCACCACCAAAAACGAGACCCGGCGCAGAAGCCCCGGCCGCAGCGGCAGGAGCCACGGACGCCGCACGTGAACCCGCGGATGCCGCTACCCTCGAGCGAACACCTTCAACAAGGGTGCTGCCAAGATTTCGTGACAGTTCATTCAAAACAATATTCGTATCACTGAACTTTTGAACGGCGCCAAAATCTGATCGAGCGGTTTCAAGCCACTCAAAGAAGGATTTCCGACGATCGGGAAAGTCCTTCCACCGATCCGCAAAATTCTCAGAAGGGTCAGTCGGGTTGGCGATCCATGACTCACCATTTCGTTCTTTGACTTCGAGATGCATGTCCTTCAGGATTTTGGCAATTGCATCTGACACCCTTGCTTCGCCTGCGTAGGCATGGGCCGAGAGCGTCGTGAGGATCACACTGATAACCTTCAGCTCCGGATCCCGCTCCGCGAACCACTCATCCCTGTGACGCTTCAAGATCATGATGGCTGACTGGAGAGGTGTTCGCACCCGAAATACCGGGACGTCCTCCACACTCGCTGTCACTTTGCCTTGGGCGTCGAGGAATGCCCTGCGACGCTCATTCAGCTGTTCGATCTGCCTTGACTTGAACCATGCGGCAAAGCCCCTAGGATTGCTTCGGGGCCAATCATCCGTGATGATACGGTATGTGCTAGTCTTGTCTTTATCGGTGATGGCGATCGCACCTTCCGCAAGCGCCTGATCCGCGAGGTAAGAAGAAAGAATGGCACGCATGTTTGCCTCGTTCGGCACAGCCGGCAATACGTCCATGTGGAATTGCGCACCATCTGCGTAGATCAAGGTGCAGCATCTTCTAGGCTCATCACTTACCTCATTCTTGATCCCTCGCGCATCGCGATACGCCTTGAGCTCAGCCAGCAGAAGAGCGCGCAGATCAGCTTGCGAAATTTGCGCTTTCGTCAGAGACCGGAATGAGACAACGATGTCGAGATCGTAGTCTTCGTCCTTGGATGTCGGCTTGATCGGTGTGCCGAGCGCGAAAGAGCCTTGGATATAGACATCGGGATCATAATCACGAACCTTGGAGTCATCTCGATGCAAAAACTCGCCAAGATCCTTGTAGCGCCTTTCGGCTTGATCGAAGCGATCTTGCGGCACTGCCAATTCTTCCGCAAGTTTCTCAATTGCAACATTATACCCATATCCTACGCCCGCGCTCACATTCATATCAAACCTCTTGTTCACAATCCCACAACTACAAGATGTCCATTTTAAGATTGATTTTCAACGGCTATGCCGAACCAAACGCCTGTCTTTTTTACATGCAGTTTTGGAAAGTGAACTTGCTACGAATGGCGGCGGTTAGAGCTCCAAGCGGAGCATGAGAGAACCGTTCCCAGTGCCCGATTAGGGCCGTCACCGTCACCGTCGCCCAAGCCGTCCCAGTCTCGCCAGCTGTGCCAGCATTTTTGACCCTGCGTCAGTGGATCCTTTGCCGCCTGTGGAACCCGTCTGACCCATGCCTTGCCTCGCCGGCATCTGCTGCACGCCAAAGAACTGCCGCGCCCTGAGGGCTGCGTATTCTGCGCCACTGGCCCCGCCGATGAGGTAGCGATTGTAGGCCTGCTGGCTTCCCATGGCGGCGCGGGCAAAGCTGTAGCCGCCGCCGAGACCACCGGAGAGGGCGGGCATCATGATGTTGCCGGAGATCGCGCGGACGATGAAGGGCGTGGCGATAATGAAGCCCTTGGCCATGAGCACCATCATGAAGAAGGGGATGAGCGCGCCGATGTTTGAGGCCCCTTCGGGATCGCCTAGTTCACCGATGAGCGCGGAGGAAACGCCTGTGATCGTTGCGAACACGCCTGCGACGACGATGGGGTATAGCGCAAAGGAAATCAGCGCGGATAACCAGCGCGCGAAATAATCCTTTGTCACCTCGAAGAGGGTCAGGAAAATCATCACTGGGGCGATCCCGATCAGAAGAGCGATCATCAGTCGGGAGGCCACGAGGATGAAGGCGGCCAGCCCGCCGAGGATTGAAAGCAGGAGGACGCCGACGATGTCGAGCATGGCGCCAGCCATCCAGTTCAGCTCGGACCCGGCAGCGTTCAGATAGTCGCCCAGCTCTGCGATCAGCCGGTCGAATTCTTCGGCGAAAGTTCCAGAGGGTCCCGGACTGCCGCCGCCGACCGAGGCCACCAGCGCGCCCGCGATACTGTCGATCCCGGCCAGGATGGCGGAGGAGAGGGCGTTGAACTGCACCCAGTTGGTTGCAAATATCCCGATGAGCCCGATCTTGACCGCGAGCCAGAATGCCGTGCGTCCGTCCATCGCCTTGTACTGGTAGATCATGTTCAGGAAAACGAGAACCACCACCAGCGTTGTTCCAAGAACGAAAAGCGTTCCCACCGTGGCAGCAACAGACCCGAACTGTGTCTCGGCGGCGGTGTTGAGATAGCCTTGGGAGGTTTCAACGAAGTAGGTGACAACGCTCATTTCAGAGTTCCCTTACCACTTACCCACTGCTTCGCAGATCGCTTGAGCTTCTGGTCGAAGATCATTTGCGCGGCGGTTGTAACTGTTTGACGCTTGCAGCATTTCTGAACGGTTCGCATTGGCGTGGTTTTCTTGGAAGGTGACTTCGGCGTTATCCCATGCTGGGAAGCGAAGACCGCAGTCGCAGGATCCGGTCTCAACGATCCGCTCCATGTTCTGTGCCCGGTAGATGTCCTGGACCAAGACACGCTGGTAGGCGTCTCGAAGGGCGATGTTTTGCATCCAGTCAGGTTCGCTCGGGCGTTCGGGGCAGACATCTGGAATGCTCTCAAGACTGGGGATGAGATTGCGCTCCGCCATTAGGGGCGATGCCATCAAGCCCAAACCGACTGACAGTAATAAGAAAGGCGCTGCACCACGCTTCATCGGTTGTCTCCAAAATCGGCACCGTCGGAGGTTTCACGCTTCAGAAAAGCCGTGTGCCCGATATTGGCAAACTCGGACGAACTGATTGAGACCACCTCCCAGCCGATCTGGCCCTTCGCATTCAATGCCGCCTGCATTTCGATCAGACTGTTTTTACGGTCCATCGGGAAGGAGAGGATTTCATATTCAAAGGTCTTCATGCAGCTTCTCCAATCTGTTTCATGCCAGGCAGGTAGAATTCGGTGATGCCGCGTTTGCCGTCATGGCGACCGGCCTGGATGATCACATCGATGGAATTTTCGATGTACTGGATCATGTCGGCATAGGTCATCGGGATTTCGGTCTTGAGTGCCGCGATCGCGAGCCGCTGCACGGCGAGTTGCGGGGTTTCGGCATGCAGCGTGGTCATCGAGCCGCCATGGCCGGTGTTGATGGCTTCCAGAAAGGTCATGGCCTCTTTGCCGCGCACCTCGCCCAGGATGATCCGGTCGGGGCGCATGCGCAGCGTGGCGGTGAGAAGCACATCGGCGGTCTGGAATTCTGCGTCGCGATTGGCGATGAGGGTCACGGCATTTGGCTGGGTCGGCGACAGCTCGGCGGCTTCTTCAATGGTGACGATGCGTTCCTCGGCCGGTACGTGAGAGAGGATCTTGCGCGCGGCCACGGTCTTGCCGGTGGAGGTGCCGCCCGAGACAATCATGTTGAGTTTGTTGTCGACGCAGAAGGCGAGCGCATCATCGATCAAACCCGCGGCCACCACGTCGCGCAAGGCGCGCTTCTTTTCCACGCGCAGGTCTTCGAGCTTGCGTTCTTTGCCATAGAGAAAGTCGAGCGCGATACCCTCGAGCGGCAGGCTTGAGAAGAACCGCAGGCTGATCGACATGGCCGAGAGCACGGCGGGCGGGGTG
>NZ_QBFD01000038.1:4811-7619 GCF_003335585.1 Sulfitobacter sp. DFL-14
GGTATTGGCCGATGAGGCGATTTGGTTGCCGAGGTCCTTCACTTCTGTCGTGGTCAGCGTTTGATCCAGCGCGCGCATGAAGTGATCGCCCTGGAATTCGCCCCAGCAGGTGCCATCAGGGTTGATGCAAATCTCGATGACATCGTCGCGGGCGGCGGCGTCGATCCTGTCGAGGGAGGTTTCGAGATAGCTCAGCGACATGGCCTCAGAATATCTCCAGATCGCGGTCGACCATGACGGTGACGCGGGCGCCCTGGTCGACATAGATGACGGGGCCGATGGAGAGGTAATCGCCAATGACGCTGTCCGTGGCATCTGCCAGATCATCGCCAACGTCTTCGAGAACGTCGGCGGCAGTCTCATCCTGAACCTCGGAGGCGGCGGCACTTGGCGCGGCCGAGATCAGCGAGATCAGGGCGGCCGACCCGAAACGCTCGGCAAAGCGTGTGTCCACAAAGCCGGTGACACCGGAGCGGCCCAATTCATCGCCCCCGAAGGAGCTGATCTGGACGGTCTGATTGTCAGGCAGGATGATCCGGTCCCAGGCGATCGTGACGCGGCGCTGCGCGATATCGACGCCGGCGCGGTAGCGCCCGACGAGACGGGAGCCGCGCGGGATCAGGAGGCGCACGCCATCGACGCTGTAGACATCCTCGGACACGACGGCACGGGTCTGGCCGGGCAGGGAGCTGTCAAGGGCAGTTTCCATGACGGCCTGGATCATGGTGCCCTGTAGAATCGTGTTGGAGGGATTGGCGATCACCTCGGCCTGCGTCACGGTGGAGGGCAACGCACCATTCAGCACGAAATCCGTCACCTCGCCAAAAGTGCGTTCGGTCAGAGCCGTTTCATTCGCTCCGGACGTGCCGCCAAACGCGATGGTGGGCGAGGCGATGCGCCGCTCCTGGAAGGCGCGTTCCTCCGCGGCGCGGCGCTCCAGCTCGGCCATGCGCCGGGCTTCTTCCTCGCGGCGCAGTCGCTCTTGCTCGCGTGCGCGCAGCTCATCTTCCGTGGGGCCCGTTGGCGCGGGTTGCGGTCGGCTGGCCTCGAGTTGGGCCAGTTCCAGATCCATGCGGAGTTGCTCAAGGCTGCGATCCCGCGCCGTCAGTTCGTCCTGGAACCGTTGCTGTGCTGCTTCCGAGGCGGCTTGTAGCGCCGCGATCTGAGCAGTCAGCGCGTCAATTGCCTCTGCGGCGGCGGTGTCTTCCTCGACAACTGGTTCAGGGGCGTTGCGCAACTCCTCGATCTGGGCCTGCAGGGCGGTGATCTGCGCCAGAAGCTCGGCATTGGGCTCAACGGGGTCTGGTCCGACGAACACAACCTCGGGCTCGGGCGGGGGCAAGGTCTCGATGGCGCCAAAGCCGTCCCCCTCGTTTTGGAAGACGTCCGGGGTGGCCGTCGGCAAGGCTTCCTCTTCGTCGGGCTGTGAGAGGAGATAAAGCAGGGCACCACCCGCGCCGATGACGAGGACCACGATCAGCGCGAGAAGGGGCGACCGGCGCTGCGCCGCTATGGGGGCGCGGGCACTGCCTTTCTCAAGGGCGGCGAGGCGTTTTTCCAGCTCGGTGTTCCCGGTATCGCTCATGAGGCGGCCTCCGCGGGCGGGATCGCCTCGATACAGACCACCTCTTCGCCAAGTCGCAGGACCCATTGGCGGTTCACGCCGCTGACGCGGATCACGCCGTCCTCAGGGGTTTGCGTGTTGACCGTACGTTCACGGCCGCCCGCGTAGCGGAAGATCGCTGGCACAGGGGCGTTTCTTGGAAAGGCGAAATACGTGAACGTCCCGTCATCCCAGATGCGGGTTGGCGTGAACTCGGTCCGCGCGCTGGCACCGTAGTTGTAGTTCGGCGCTTGGGCCGCGATGGCCCGGGTCGGGCGCGCATCGTCCTCCGGATAGCGGAACTGCACCACGTAGAAGGTTGGGCTGCGGACCTCCTCGACGTTGAAATAGTAGCTGCGCCTGTTCGTGTAGACCGTCACATTGGTATGGACGCCGCGCGCGACGGGCTTGATTGCAAATGCCTGACCGCCGGGGACGCCATCGATCTCGAAGCCTTCCGTGTCGCCCGCGATGATCGACCGGATGCTTTCACCGATCCCAAACTCGATGGTGGTGACATGGGTGAGCGAGACGCTGAGGCGGTAGACCTGACCCTCCTGATAGGTGGCCAGCCGCACGCGGCTGTCATTTGGACCACCGCGCGGGATGGCTTCGGCAGAGGCGAGGCCAGGCAACAGGGCAATGACAAAAATAAGCGATCTTATAAGCAACAACGTCAGTTCTCCAATCTGTCGGAGCGGATGGAATATTCGAGGACGGTGAAGCCGAATGGATTGGTCCAGACCTCATCGATGGAGCGGCGGGTCTCCGGGCGGAACTCGAATAGAAGCGTCGCAGTGAAGAGCCCGGTCTGGGTGCCGTTAATGGACGTCAGGCGCTTGCGCAGGCGGACCGTGGCGCGGTTGGTACCGATCCGGTTGATGCTGAGGATTTCCACGTCGAGCCGTGCATTGGGGCCATAGACGGTCGGCGGATAGTTCTCATTTGCGCTGTTCCAGATCTGGCGCAGCCCACTCTCGGCGGCCCCGTCCGAGCGGCGCAGAACGCTGCGGATGCGCAGATCGTTATCGAGCTGATTGTAGACCTCGCGATCGGTCACATAGCGGAAGACCTCCGCCTCGATGATCGCTTGGTTGGCGGTGACGGATGTGGCCCCAACGGACGCCTCGGGCAGGGCAAAACCAGTGGCGGGATCATAGGGGACAACGACGGGGGGCGGGTCGACATCGAGGATCGAGACAGCC
>NZ_QBFD01000038.1:7629-8655 GCF_003335585.1 Sulfitobacter sp. DFL-14
ATGACCTGTGCGCGGATCGGGCGCCCCTTGTAGGTGATCGAAACCGAGACGATGGGGCGGTCCTTGCTCATCGTAGTATTGGCCGATGAGGCGATCTGGTTGCCGAGGTCCCTGACCTGAACGCCGGTCAGCCTCTGGTCCAGCGCGCGCATGAAGTGATCGCCCTGGAATTCGCCCCAGCAGGTGCCGTCAGGGTTGATGCAGATCTCGATGACATCGTCGCGAGCGGCGGCGTCGATCCGGTCGAGCGAGGTTTCGAGATAGCTCAGCGACATGGGCTCAGAATATCTCCAGATCGCGGTCGACCATGACCGTGACGCGGGCGCCCTGGTCGACATAGATGACGGGGCCGATTGATAGATAGTCGCCGATGACGCTGTCCGTGGCATCTGCCAGATCATCGCCAACGTCTTCGAGAGCGTCGGCGGCAGTCTCATCCTGGACTTCGGAGGCGGCGGCACTGGGTGCTGCGGAGATCAGCGAGATCAGGGCGGCCGACCCGAAACGCTCGGCGAAGCGTGTGTCCACGAAACCGGTGACACCGGAACGGCCCAGTTCATCACCTCCGAAGGAGCTGATCTGGACGGTCTGGTTGTCGGGCAGGATGATCCGGTCCCAGGCGATCGTGACGCGGCGCTGCGCGATATCGACGCCAGCGCGGTAGCGCCCGACGAGACGGGATCCGCGGGGGATCAAGAGGCGCACGCCATCGACGCTGTAGACATCCTCGGACACCACGGCACGGGTCTGGCCGGGCAGGGAGCTGTCAAGGGCAGTTTCCATGACGGTCTGGATCATGGTGCCCTGTAGAATCGTGTTGGAGGGATTGGCGATCACCTCGGCCTGCGTCACAGTAGAGGGCAGCGCCCCGTTCAGTACGAAATCCGTCACCTCGCCGAAGGTGCGTTCGGTCAGAGCCGTTTCATTCGCTCCGGAGGCACCGCCAAACGCGATGGTGGGCGAGGTGATGCGCCGCTCCTGGAAGGCGCGTTCCTCCGCGGCGCGGCGCTCCAGCTCGGCCATGCG
>NZ_QBFD01000038.1:8665-8750 GCF_003335585.1 Sulfitobacter sp. DFL-14
CTGGAGCGGGTTGGGGTCGGCTGGACTCGAGTTGGGCCAGTTCCAGATCCATGCGGAGTTGCTCAAGGCTGCGATCCCGCGCCGT
>NZ_QBFD01000038.1:8871-9836 GCF_003335585.1 Sulfitobacter sp. DFL-14
ACGGTGTCTTCCTCGACGACCGGTTCAGGGGCGTTGCGCAACTCCTCGATCTGAGCCTGCAGCGCGGTGATCTGCGCCAGAAGCTCCGCATTGGGCTCGACTGGATCCGGTCCGACGAACACAACCTCGGGCTCGGGCGGGGGCAAGGTTTCGATAGCGCCAAAGCCGTCCCCTTCGTTTTGGAAGACGTCCGGGGTGGCCGTCGGCAAGGCTTCCTCTTCTTCGGGCTGCGAGAGAAGATAGAGCAGGGCACCACCCGCGCCGATGACGAGGACCACGACCAGCGCGAGAAGGGGCGACCGGCGCTGCGCCGCTATGGGGGCGCGGGCACTGCCTTTCTCCAGGGCGGCGAGGCGTTTTTCCAGCTCGGTGTTCCCGGTATCGCTCATGAGGCCACCTCCGCGGGCGGGACCGCCTCGATGCAGACCACCTCTTCGCCAAGTCGCAGGACCCATTGGCGGTTCACGCCGCTGACGCGGATCACGCCGTCTTCAGGGGTTTGCGTGTTGACCGTGCGTTCACGGCCGCCCGCGTAGCGGAAGATCGCGGGCACAGGGGCGTTTCTCGGAAAGGCGAAGTACGTGAACGTCCCGTCATCCCAGATGCGCGTTGGCGTGAACTCGGTCCGCGCGCTGGCGCCGTAGTTGTAGTTTGGTGCTTGGGCCGCGATGGCCCGGGTTGGGCGCGCAGCGTCCTCCGGATAGCGGAACTGCACCACGTAGAAGGTTGGGCTGCGGACCTCCTGGACGTTGAAGTAGTAGCTCCGGCGGTTCGTGTAGACCGTCACATTGGTATGGACGCCGCGCGCGACGGGCTTGATTGCAAATGCCTGACCACCGGGCACGCCATCGATCTCAAACCCTTCCGTGTCGCCCGCGATAATCGAGCGGATGCTTTCGCCCTCACCAAACTCGATGGTGGTGACATGGGTGAGCGAGACGCTGAGGCGGTAGACCTGACCCTCC
>NZ_QBFD01000038.1:10058-10627 GCF_003335585.1 Sulfitobacter sp. DFL-14
CGCGCGGTTGGTTCCGATCCGGTTGATGCTGAGGATTTCCACGTCGAGCCGAGCATTGGGGCCATAGACCGTCGGCGGGTAATTCTCGTTGGCGCTGTTCCAGATCTGGCGCAGCCCGCTCTCGGCAGCTCCGTCCGAGCGGCGCAGGACGCTGCGGATGCGCAGATCGTTGTCGAGCTGGTTATAGACCTCCCGGTCGGTCACATAGCGGAACACCTCCGCCTCGATGATCGCCTGGTTGGCGGTCACCGAGGAGGCGCCCACCGAGGCTTCGGGGAGTGCAAAGCCGGTGGCGGGATCATAGGGGACAACGACGGGGGGCGGGTCGACATCGAGGATCGAGACAGCCGCGGCACTCAGACAGCCGATGATACCGAAGACAAGGCCCATCAGGCCAACGCGTTGCCAGAGCCGTTCGCGGCGTAAGGCACCATAGACCAGTTCTTCCTCGATGATTTCTTGTTCACTCGCCACGTGTCACACCCCGCAATCACTCGGCCCGCAGCTCGGGCAAGGTGAAATCCATGAAGCGCTGCTCTTCGGCGATGGTGGCGGCATCGATCACGCCG
>NZ_QBFD01000038.1:10637-11220 GCF_003335585.1 Sulfitobacter sp. DFL-14
GGTGCCATCGCCCACGGTTTGAATCGCTTCCAGCTGCCACATTGCCACGAGGGCGATGGCCAATTCAGCTGTCACGCGCGTGTTGAGATCGACGCTTTGCTTGAGCTCTTCCATGTCGTCGATGAGCCCGACAAGGCGGTCGACCCGCTCGAGCGACTGGCCGGCATCTTCATAGCTGTTCTGGGCGGCGGCTGAGACGAGTGCGCCGGTTGTTGCCTGCGTGGCCACACGGTTGGCCCCGGGATTGCCGCTGGTGGCCATTTCCGAGAGCGTGTCTTCATCGAAGCCGAGATCGGCCAGCACCCGGTCCATCTGGGTTTCGATTTCGCCTGCGCCGGAGCCCGAGAGGCCCGAGAAATCCCCAGTCTTGATCGCCTCAATCGTCGCGAGGATGTCGCCGAATTCTTGGTCGAGCAGACCGTTCAATTCATCTTCCATTTCCGTGCGGATGATCTCCGGCAGTTCGGCAAGGCGGGTCAGCGCTTCATAGGTTCTTTGCAGCTCCGCAAGTTGATCCGTGAGTGTGGCAAGCTGTTCGCGGAGCTGCGTCAGCTGCTCGTTTTGCAGAATCTCGTCCTCGATC
>NZ_QBFD01000038.1:11230-11779 GCF_003335585.1 Sulfitobacter sp. DFL-14
GTCACCACGCGTCATGCCCCCACTCGGCGTTTCGAAATGAGTTGAATCGGTTCTTCGCTGCCTCTCGCTGCGCTCGAACGCGAAAACCGATGGTTCGTATTCTGGGTCAATTTCGAAACACCTTAGTCAGCCCGCAGGTCCGGCAAGGTGAAATCCATGAAGCGCTGCTCTTCGGCGATGGTGGCGGCATCGATCACGCCGCCCGTGCCATCGCCCACGGTTTGCACAGCTTCGAGCTGCCACATGGCGACCAGCGCAATGGCGAGCTCCGCAGTCACGCGCGTGTTGAGATCGATGCTTTCCTTGAGTTCGTCCATATCGTCGATGAGCCCGACGAGGCGATCTACCCGCTCGAGCGACTGGCCGGCATCCTCATAGCTGTTCTGGGCCGCCGCCGAGACAAGGGCACCGGTGGTGGCCTGCGTCGCCACGCGGTTGGCCCCGGGATTGCCGCTCGTGGCCATTTCCGAGAGGGTGTCCTCGTCAAATCCGAGATCGGCCAGCACCCGGTCCATCTGGGTTTCGATTTCGCCTGCGCCGGAGCCCGAG
>NZ_QBFD01000038.1:11789-11929 GCF_003335585.1 Sulfitobacter sp. DFL-14
CTGCGCTGTGGCAGGGGAGAGGGCTCCCAGATGCAGGCCAATCCCAAGCGTTGTGGCCAAGGCCGCTCTCAGAAACTTCCGTCCCATCATTCAATCTCCCTGATCGTAAAATCCATGAACGCGCCTTCGGCCATGCGGGC
>NZ_QBFD01000038.1:11939-13748 GCF_003335585.1 Sulfitobacter sp. DFL-14
GGAGAAATCCCCAGTCTTGATCGCCTCAATCGTGGCGAGGATGTCCCCGAACTCTTGGTCGAGCAGGCCGTTCAACTCGTCTTCCATTTCCGTCCGGATGATTTCTGGAAGCTCGGCGAGGCGGGTGAGGGCCTCGTAGGTTCTTTGCAGCTCCGCGAGTTGGTCCGTGAGCGTGGCAAGCTGTTCGCGGAGCTGCGTCAGCTGCTCGTTTTGCAGAATCTCGTCCTCGATCATCTGCCGGAGCTGCTGGATGTTTTGCGCGATGTTCTGGGTATCGACGACGGGCACGCCTTGTGCTGCGACAGGGGGTAGGGCGCTGAACTGCAAGCCAATGCCAAGCGTTGTGACCAAAGCTGTCCTCAAGAGCAGATGTCCCATCATTCAATCTCCCTGATCGTAAAATCCATGAACGCGCCTTCGGCCATGCGGGCGCTGGCCTGGGCCAGCTCTTCGGCGGAGAGCACGCGGGTGCGGGCGGCCTGAAGCCGGATGCGGGCAGCCACGAGACGCACGAGTTCGGCGCGGGCATAGGTGTTGAGCGCGACGCTCTCCTGCACGTCCTCGGTTTCGGAAATCCGCGTGACGATGTCGGAGATGCGCAGGGCGGCTTGGCGGATCGCGGCGGGGGAATTGGAGCCGTAGAACGCTGCCCCATGACCCGTAATCGAGAGGTTGGCATTGGCGAGAAGCGCCGGATCGATCGTGCCAAGCGCTTCGATCCCGCCGATACGGCTTAGATAGAGATTGTAGCGTTCAGGGATGACCGACACGTAGTGCTGGGTCTCGCGGAAGGGTGGCACGCCGCCATACTCGAAAACCCGGCCGGGTCCGGCGTTATAGGCCGCGAGGGCGTTGATGATGTTGCCATCGAATGTGTTGAGTTGGGTCGCGAGATAGCGCGCGCCGCCATGCACCTGCAGGTAAGGGCTGTCGTAATATTCCGGGTTGATGCCCAGATCGCTGGCCGTCCCAGGCATGATCTGGGTGAGACCATAGGCGCCGACGGGAGACCGTGCTCCAATCGTAAACCGGCTTTCCTGCCAGATGAGAGCCTGTAGAAGCGCTCGCCACTGGACGGGCGAGAGCTCTGCGCGGCCAACACCCGCAAAGCCGCTGGTTTCCTGGGCGACGCGGATGATGAGCTGCTCGATGTTCTCGGCGGCGTCGCCGAACATCTGCGCACCGCCAGGATTGGGGTCGATGTCGGCATTGCCATAGACCGCCTCGACTGACCGGGCCGGATCCCCGCTGCCGCTTTCCAGCCCCGAGACCATAGCCGGCAAGCCCTGACTGCCGAAGCTGGTCTGGGCATCGAGGATGCGTTGCAGGGTTTCGAGTTGCTCGCGTTCGATTTCGGCAATGAGCTCGCGCACGGCAAGTTTGTCGGCCTGAAGGGCCAAGTCTGCCTCGCGATCGCCAGTCTCGACGATATCGCGCGCGGTCAGCGCGCTGTCATTGGTCGGCACACCTTGAGACAAGGCCAGACCGGGCAGCAGGCAAAACGCCAGGATATGAGGCAGGCTAGACTTCAATGTCGCCCTCCGGCGCATCTAGAGGCGTGAAGGTGCAATCAGGCGCGACAGGGGCTGTCGAGGCCAGGAAGGTGAAGCAATTGGCTTGCGGTTCCTGGTATTGGGCGCAGGAGGCCAGAGCACCGAGCGCGGCCACTGTCAGAAAAATACGGATCATGAAAGCCTCCAGAAGTCGGGGCGGTCGCGGTAATCGGCACCCACGAGCGCCTCGCCTTTGTCCATGCCGCCAAGGATGGTGAGATTGGGTCCAAGCGCGCTCAGATCGGCATCGACGACG
>NZ_QBFD01000038.1:13758-17486 GCF_003335585.1 Sulfitobacter sp. DFL-14
GCGGATCAGCGCCAAGCGGCTGTTGCTGCCCGTGTTGAGAAGGACATCGAGCTCCTTCTCCGTGAGGTTCAGCATGGCGTAGTCCGCTGGCTGCGCGCGGATATTGGGGAGCAGGATCTGCGTCGGCACCGCCTCGATGATGGTCTTGCCGGTCCGGGTGCGCTCGAGCTGGCTTGCGTATTGCGTCATCATCACCGCGACCGTGTTCTGTTTGCGCGCTGTCACCAGCCAGTTCGACAGCCGCTCGGCGAAATATGCGTTATCGAGGGCCTTCCAGGCCTCGTCGATTACAATAATTGTCGGGCGGCGATCCTCGATTTCGCGCTCGACCCGGCGGAAGAGATAGGAGAGGACCGCCATCCGTTCCTTGTCGGCCTCGCTGTCGAGAATGCCGGTCAGATCGAAGCCCACCACATCGCCCTTGAGCGAGAACGTGTCCTCGAGGCTCTGCCCGAAGATCCAGCCATAGCGGCCGTCCTCGGTCCATTCGAGCAGGCGCTGGTGCAGATCGCCGCCATCGTCGGTGGACACAAAAAGCGATGCGAAATCCCGCCAGTTCCGCAGGGCCGGATTGGTGGCCTGCGCGTTCTGGCGCACGACTTCCTGGATGCGATTGGTCTGTGCCGGTGTGAGCGGCTTGTCGGCGCGGTAAAGAAGCGTGGCAAGCCAGTCCGAGAGCCAGGCGGTGCCCCGCGCATCGGTCTCTGTCCAGAGCGGATTGAGACCCGTGGGCTGGCCGGCGTTCAGGGACGCGTAGCGCCCGCCATTGGCACGGACGGCCATCTCCATACCAAGACGGTAATCGAAGACGAAGATCCGCGCCCCTGCTCGACGGGCTTGGGTCATCAGGAAGGCCGACAGCACCGATTTGCCCGACCCGGGCCGCCCCATGATCAGGGTATGGCCGCTGGTGGGTTCTTTGTCGGGCGAGCCTTGCTCGTGATAGGAAAACCGGTAGGCGCTCTGCTCCGGCGTGGGCAGATAGGTGACGACCCGGCCCCAGGGGGTAAGTGCTGCAGGTTTGCCGAGCTGTGTCCGGTGGAAGGCCGCAAAATCCGCGAAGTTGCGATTGGTGACGGCGCTGGCGCGCACGCGCTTGGGCTGGTTGCCGGGATGTTGGCTGAGATAGTGGGCTTTGGCCGCGACGCGCTCGCCGATCATCTTCACGCCTTCGGTCGCGGCGGCATTCACGATCTCCGCGCTGAGCGTCTGCAGCTCGTCCAGCGTGTCACAGAAGATCGTCACGACCATGTGGTGCTCGCCGAAGCTTTGGCGCTTGGCCTCGAGATCATCGGCGGCGATGTCGAGGGCTTCCAGGAGCGAGAGGGCTGCGTCCTGGCTGGCCTGCATCTGGCGCTTTTGCCGCTTGATGCGGCCCGCCATGAGGTTCGAATTGATCGGCGTGAAGGAGTGCGTCACGATCATGTCGACCGGCAGGTTCAGCATGTCGAACATGGTGCAGGAGGTGCCTTCCGAGTATTCCCCGATGGTGAAACTCTTGCCGTAGCGATGCCCCACGACGCCTTCCGAGAGCTCGAAATGATCGCCATGAAACGTCACGCGGGTATTGGCGACGTTGACGGACAAAAAGCCGTAGGTGTTGGCCGGGTAGAGCGGCAGCTCGGTGCCCGTGTTCAGCGCGCCCAAAAATCCCACCAACTCTCCCGATCCGGCTGACAGCAGGCGTGGCTTGAGCTCTGCGAGGCCGGACAGGAAGACGTTCACGGCCTCGCCCAGGCGCTGCAGGCGTTTGCGGGTCTCCTCTCTCAGCCGGTCCGGCGCGCTGCGGCTGAGGAACGGCAGGAGGCTTTTCGGAGGCGGGCGGTGAATGACGGTGAGCGTCAGTGTTTTGTCGCGGAGCCCGCTGGTCTCGAGTTTCGCGCGCCAGCTCCGGTCAACCTCGCCTGCGAAGCTGTCCTCACGGATCGGGTCGAGATCAGGTTTGATGGCCTTGGAAACCTTGTGGACGTAATAGCTGAATTCCGGCCCGAGCTGCGCGACGATGCGGGCAAAGAGCGCCGTCAGTTTGTCGAGATAGGCATCGTCGGTCGTGTAGCTGTTGATCCCCTCGAGGCGGATGCAGCGGAAGAGTTCGTTCACCCGGGTGCGCACGGTCTGGTCGTCGACGAGGCTCACATAGGGCAGCATATGCGCGAGGCGGGTCTCGCGCGCATACCAGTCCGGCGTCATTGTGCGGGCATCGAGCGCAGCATCACGGGGCATAGCTGTCCCCGCCATGGATGGACCTGTTGCGCGTGGGCGGTGTCTCCTGCAGCGCCGTCATCATCACGTCGATGAAACGCGGGTCCCAATCTGCGGCCTTCCACAGCACCGGATAGAGCAGGGCGGCGACACCCAGCACCGCGATATGCTGGACCCAGACGAACAGGAGCACCGAGCCAAAGAGCCAGACCATCGCGTACATGATGGGCAGGCCCAGAAGCTTCGGCGGGCGCACGAGGCCGAGAAAGAGAGGCGCGCGCTCAGCCACCGGCAAAGACCGCGGCAACGATGGTGGGGGCGGCGGCAACACCAGCGATGCCCACGAGGACCCAGAGCGCTTGGCGCAGATCGATGATGTTGAAGAACCAGCTCAAGAAAACGCCGAGGACCGCGAGTGTGGCGATGACCACACCAAGAGGTCCGGTCAGCGCATCGACAATGCCCTGCAACAAGCTCTGGATCGGGGAGAGGTCGATGCTTTGGGCAAGGGCGGGCTCGGCAATGAACAGGAATAGCGCCAGCGAGGCGACAAAGAAGTTTGAAATCCAACTTGTTTGGAAAAAGCGGTATCGCCAATGTACTGCCGCGCTGCGCGCTCTCGTGACATTTCCGATAAGTGTTTTGAGGAATGATTTCCAAAAAGGTTGGGACATCATGAATTTGATCCTTCCAATCGGGCCACGACGGCCATGACGCGGGCCACGTGGTTCTGGGTTTCTCGGTAGGGGGGAATGCCGCCGTACTGGCGGACCGCGTCGGGCCCCGCGTTGTAGGCCGCCAGCGCCAGATGCGGATCGCCGAAGCGCTCCAGCATCATCGCGAGGTAGCGGGCAGAGCCGTCGAGGTTCTGTTGGGGGTCACTCGGGTCAACGCCGAGGTCGCGCGCGGTGTCGGGCATCAGCTGACCAAGGCCAATGGCGCCCGCATGTGAGATCGCATCCTGCCGGTAGGCGCTCTCAACCTCGATATTGGCGCGATAGAGGCTCAGCCAGTCCGTGACGGAAAGCTCCGCGCGCCTTAGGCCGGGGTGGCTGGCATAACGCAGGGCCGTGGTCTCTATGGCGTTTAGGACATCGGCGCGGGGCAGGGGTGTCGGGCGGGCAAGGGCCGCGACTTGGACGCCCTCTTGCTCGGCCTCTACCTCGCCGAAGATCGCGATCCCATCGGAGGCCGAACCCTGACCAATCCCGTCATTGTAGTTTCGAGCAAAGCTGCTTTGGGAGCGGGACGGGATCAGGGAGCCGTCGCTCTCCATGACCAGGACCATTTGCGCTGAGGCAGGTGCTGCGACCAGCCAGAGACAGACGAGGTTAGTTGTCAGCGCCCTTGTCTGATGGGGCTTTGTCTGACGGCGCAAGTTTGTGCGTACGGCTTGTCCCCGCCTCAAGCGGCAGGTCGACATGCGCAAAGCCAAGGCCAATGAAGAAAGACACCACGCCGGAGACCGTCTTGAACTCGCGGATCTTGATATCGTTGTAGGTCGTCCGCGTGCGGGCGGTGACGAG
>NZ_QBFD01000038.1:17496-19855 GCF_003335585.1 Sulfitobacter sp. DFL-14
CTGGGTCGCGAGATAGCGCGCGCCGCCATGCACCTGCAGGTAAGGGCTGTCATAGTATTCCGGGTTGATGCCGAGATCGCTGGCGGTGCCAGGCATGATCTGGGTGAGACCATAAGCGCCAACGGGAGACCGTGCCTCAATCGTAAATCGGCTTTCCTGCCAGATCAGCGCTTGCAGCAACGCGCGCCACTGGACGGGCGAGAGCCCTGCGCGGCCAACACCCGCAAAACCGCTAGTCTCCTGAGCCACGCGGATGATGAGTTGCTCGATGGTCTCAGACGCGTCCCCGAACATCTGCGCACCGCCGGGATTGGGATCGATCTCGCCCGTGCCATAGACGGCTTCTACGGCGCGGTCGGGATCGCCGCTGCCGCTTTCCAGCCCCGAGACTATAGCCGGCAATCCCTGACCGCCGAAGCTGGTCTGGGCATCGAGGATGCGTCGGAGGGTTTCCAGCTGCTCCCGTTCGATCTCGGCGATGAGTTCGCGCACTGCAAGCTTGTCGGCCTGAACAGCCAAGTCTGCCTCGCGATCGCCGGTCTCGACGATATCACGCGCGGTCAGCCCACTGTCATTGGTCGGCACGCCTTGAGACAAGGCGAGACCGGGCAGCAGGCAAAACGCGAGGATATGAGGCAGGCTAGACTTCAATGTCGCCCTCCGGCGCATCTATAGGCGTGAAGGTGCAATCAGGCGCGACAGGGGCTGTCGAGGCCAGGAAGGTGAAGCAATTGGCCTGCGGTTCCCGATACTGGGTGCAAGAGGCCAGCGCGCCGAGCGCAGCCAAAGCGATAAGAATACGGATCATGAAAGCCTCCAAAAATCTGGGCGGTCGCGGTAATCGGCGCCGACGAGCGCCTCGCCTTTCTCCATGCCGCCAAGGATGGTGAGATTGGGTCCAAGCGCGCTCAGATCGGCATCGACGACGATCGAGCCCTGATCGTCACGGATCAGCGCCAAGCGGCTGTTGCTGCCCGTGTTGAGAAGGACGTCGAGCTCCTTCTCCGTGAGGTTCAGCATGGCGTAATCCGCAGGCTGCGCGCGGATATTGGGCAGCAGGATCTGCGTCGGCACGGCCTCGACGATGGTCTTGCCGGTCCGGGTGCGCTCAAGCTGGCTTGCGTATTGCGTCATCATCACCGCGACGGTGTTCTGCTTGCGCGCAGTCACCAGCCAGTTCGACAGCCGCTCGGCGAAATACGCGTTGTCGAGCGCCTTCCAGGCCTCGTCGATCACGATGATGGTGGGGCGGCGGTCCTCGATCTCGCGTTCGACCCGGCGGAAAAGATAGGAGAGAACCGCCATCCGTTCCTTGTCGGCCTCGCTGTCGAGGATGCCGGTGAGATCGAAGCCCACGACATCGCCCTTGAGCGAGAACGTGTCCTCGAGGCTCTGGCCGAAGATCCAGCCATAGCGGCCGTCCTCGGTCCATTCGAGCAGGCGCTGGTGCAGATCGCCGCCATCATCGGTGGACACAAAAAGCGATGCGAAATCCCGCCAGTTCCGCAGGGCGGGGTTGGTCGCTTGCGCATTCTGGCGCACGACTTCCTGGATGCGGTTGGTCTGCGCCGGGGTCAGGGGCTTGTCGGCGCGGTAGAGCAGTGTGGCGAGCCAATCCGAAAGCCATGCGGTACCCCGCGCGTCAGTCTCGGTCCAGAGCGGATTGAGGCCCGTGGGCTGACCGGCGTTCAGGGACGCGTAGCGCCCGCCATTGGCGCGGACCGCCATCTCCATACCAAGACGGTAATCGAAGACGAAGATCCGCGCCCCTGCGCGACGGGCTTGCGTCATCAGGAAGGCCGACAGCACCGATTTGCCTGACCCGGGCCGCCCCATGATCAGGGTATGCCCGCTGGTCGGTTCTTTGTCGGGCGATCCCTGCTCGTGATAGGAAAACCGGTAGGCGCTCTGCTCCGGCGTGGGCAAATATGTGACGACCCGGCCCCATGGGGTTTTCGCGGCGGGTTTGCCGAGCTGCGTTCGGTGGAATGCCGCGAAATCCGCAAAGTTGCGATTGGTGACGGCACTGGCGCGGACGCGCTTGGGCTGGTTGCCGGGATGCTGGCTGAGGTAATGCGCCTTGGCCGCGACCCGCTCGCCGATCATCTTCACGCCTTCGGTCGCGGCGGCGTTCACGATCTCGGCGCTGAGGGTTTGCAGTTCTTCGAGCGTGTCGCAAAAGAGCGTCACGACCATGTGGTGCTCGCCGAAGTTCTGGCGCTTGGCTTCGAGATCGTCGGCGGCGATATCGAGGGCTTCCAGGAGCGAGAGGGCTGCGTCCTGGCTCGCCTGCATCTGCCGCTTTTGCCGCTTGATGCGGCCCGCCATGAGGTTCGAATTGATCGGCGTGAAGGAGTGC
>NZ_QBFD01000038.1:19865-22873 GCF_003335585.1 Sulfitobacter sp. DFL-14
TCCGATGGTGAAGCTCTTGCCGTAGCGGTGGCCCACGACGCCCTCGGAAAGCTCGAAATGGTCGCCGTGAAACGTCACGCGGGTATTGGCGACGTTGAAGGACAGAAAGCCGTAGGTGTTGGCCGGGTAGAGCGGCAGCTCGGTGCCCGTGTTGAGCGCGCCCAAAAATCCCACCAACTCTCCCGATCCGGCTGACAGCAGGCGCGGCTTGAGCTCGGTAAGCCCCGAGAGGAAGACATTCACGGCCTCGCCGAGGCGCTGCAGGCGTTTGCGGGTCTCCTCTCTCAGCCGGTCCGGCGCGCTGCGGCTGAGGAACGGCAGGAGGCTTTTCGGGGGCGGGCGGTGAAGGACGGTGAGCGTCAGTGTTTTGTCGCGGAGCCCGCTGGTCTCGAGTTTTGCGCGCCAGCGCCGGTCCACCTCGCCCGCGAAGCTGTCTTCGCGGATGGGGTCGAGATCAGGTTTGATGGCCTTGGAGACCTTGTGGACGTAATAGCTGAATTCCGGCCCAAGCTGTGCGACGATGCGGGCAAAAAGCGCTGTCACCTTGTCGAGATAGGCATCGTCCGTCGTGTAGCTGTTGATCCCCTCGAGCCGGATGCAGCGGAAGAGTTCGTTCACCCGGGTCCGCACGGTCTGGTCGTCGACGAGGCTCACATAGGGCAGCATATGCGCAAGCCGGGTCTCGCGCGCGTACCAGTCTGGCGTCATTGTGCGGGCATCGAGCGCAGCATCACGGGCGTCATCACGGGGCATAGCTGTCCCCGCCATGGATGGACCTGTTGCGCGTGGGCGGTGTCTCCTGCAGGGCTGTCATCATCACGTCGATGAAACGCGGGTCCCAATCCGCGGCCTTCCAAAGCACGGGGTAGAGCAGGGCGGCGACACCCAGCACTGCGATGTGCTGGACCCAGACGAACAAGAGCACCGATCCGAAGAGCCAGACCATCGCGTACATGATGGGCAGGCCCAGAAGCTTGGGCGGGCGCACGAGGCCGAGGAAGAGAGGCGCGCGCTCAGCCACCGGCAAAGACCGCGGCAACGATGGTGGGGGCGGCGGCAACACCAGCGATGCCCACGAGGACCCAGAGCGCCTGTCGCAGATCAATGATGTTGAAAAACCAGCTGAGAAAGACCCCGAGGACCGCGAGTGTGGCTATGACCACACCAAGAGGTCCCGTCAGCGCATCGACAATGCCCTGCAACAAGCTCTGGATCGGGGAGAGGTCGATGCTCTGGGCGAGGGCGGGCTCGGCAATGAACAGGAATAGCGCCAGCGAGGCGACAAAGAGGTTTGAAATCCAACTTGTTTGGAAAAAGCGGTATCGCCAATGCACTGCCGCGCTGCGCGCTCTCGTGACATTGCCGATAAATTTTTTGAGGAATGATTTCCAAAAAGGTTGGGACATCATGAATTTGATCCTTCCAATCGGGCCACGACAGCCATGACACGGGCGACGTGGTTCTGGGTTTCTCTGTAAGGGGGAATGCCACCGTGTTGGCGCACGGCGTCCGGCCCCGCGTTGTAGGCCGCCAGCGCCAGATGCGGATCGCCGAAGCGCTCCAGCATCATCGCGAGGTAACGGGCGGAACCGTCGAGGTTCTGGAGCGGGTCACGCGGATCGACGTCGAGATCGCGCGCGGTTGCTGGCATCAATTGGCCCAGACCAATGGCGCCCGCGCTCGAGATGGCATCCTGCCTGTAGGCGCTCTCCACTTCGATATTGGCGCGGTAAAGGGTGAACCAATCCGTGACGGACAGTCCCGCGCGGCGCAAACCGGGATGGCTGGCATAGCGCAGGGCCGTTGCCTCGATGCCCGAGAGAACGTCTGCGCGGGGCAGGGGTGCTGGCTGGGCGAACGCTGCAAACCTCAGCGCGTCAGGTTTGGGCGCTGCTTCAGTCTCGCCAAAAATGGCCAAACCATCGGACGCCGATCCCTGACCAACGCCGTCATTGTAGTTCCGGGCAAAACCGCTCTGAGACCGGGATGGGGTCAGAGAGCCGTCGCTCTCCATGACCAGGACCATTTGCGCTGAGGCAGGTGCTGCGACCAGCCAGAGACAGACGAGGTTAGTTGTCAGCGGCCTTGTCTGATGGGGCGAGCTTGTGGCTCCGGCTTGTCCCCGCTTCAAGCGGCAGGTCGACATGCGCAAAACCAAGGCCAATGAAGAAAGACACCACGCCGGAGATCGTCTTGAACTCGCGGATCTTGATATCGTTGTAGGTCGTCCGCGTGCGGGCGGTGACGAGGAGCTTTTCCACGCCATCATCAGAGACAACGCGCATGATCCAGACCCCGTAATAGCTGGGGCCTTTCTTATGTGCCGACTCCTGGCACAGGATTTCTGCGCTATAGCCGCTTTCCACGAGCTCGCGGAACCTGGCTTCCGTAACCACATTTGGTGCTTCGATGTCCCAGTTCATGGCCCGGCTCACGCTTTCTCCAATCGCGCGACCCCAGGCATTCCCACTTGAAGCCCAGAGTTACGATAGTATACTATCAACCGCAAGATGTAATATCGTGCTTTAGCTGTAGTTTGGTTACGCAAACACTAGTCACGGCCAGTGTCTGCGATCAAGGAGATAACAGGTTTGAGAAACCCAAGGTTGACATGCCTGCTCCCATTGCAAGCTATAGTCCTTCTGATCTGCGTTCCCGAGCCGGTTTTCGCGGAATCCTGCTTCGCCCCGGCCCGTCCTTTCCTACCAAGCGATTCGCAGGCAGCGCGGGACTATGCGGACATCATCCGTGGTGATTTCGAAGACTATATCTCAAACATCCAGGACTACTTTCGCTGTCTCGATAACGAGCGCGCGCGGGCTTTTAAAGAAGCGCGGGAAGTCAGTGAAGACTACGGTCGGTTCTTGCAGCTGGTGGGGGATTGATGAGCCATCAGGGATGCATCAGATTTGCACCCCATGGAAACAAGACGCCGATAACACCCTCATATATCTACTTTTTAGATAACAGATTTCATCCGCTAGCGACGTCACAAAAGGTATGTGACG
>NZ_QBFD01000038.1:22883-38498 GCF_003335585.1 Sulfitobacter sp. DFL-14
AAAGACAATCAGAAGCACGGGACAGGTGGCACTTTGTCAGGCATTGGTCGACGCCCGCATCAAGGCGGGCCTCGGTCAGGAGGACTTGGCGGTCAAGCTCAAGTGCCATCAATCACTTGTGGCGCGCATTGAAAGCGGCCAGCGCCGGGTCGACGTTGTCGAGTTGGTCGTCTTGGCGCGCGCCATTGGCTTTGACCCGTTTGAGCTACTGGCGATCGTCGAAGCCGCCACGGAGCCCGACCACAGGATTTGAAGCCAATGAATTGTTGAAAAAACAGGAACCCATTTCCCCGGTCTGATGATCATTTCCTCATCGAGGACCAGTTAGCCAAAATCAACGAAGTCCGGCGCGCGGTCGTAGTGAACGCTCTGCAACCCCACGCCGCATTTCGCAGGGCCTCAGTGCAGGAAGTCAGTAGACAGTGAACGAAGATAAGGTCGAAGGCGTCGCGATTGCGAATTTGATCGGGGCAGATGAGCGTAGTGTTGTCGGTTGGGTATATCGTTGGAATACGGGCGCGTTGGCGGTGATGTGGGATGTCAACGGCCCGCAACGGGTTGGACAATGTCAGCCTGATTTGAAGGACGCGGAGAAGCGCGAAATCGACTTCGATGCACTCACGCGGATGCGAAGTGGCGACGGCGGTTGAGGAGTGCGAACCTGCGGTATTTGCCGAAACGCCAAACAGCATGTGGACCGCGACGCGTACGCGGTGCGGCCGTAGACGTCAAAGAAGCCGTCTTCCGAGACAAATCTACGTGGCGGCAGGTCAGTAGTTCACTTGCTCGAACCCGTAGTTACCCTCATAGTCACGCCAATCGACGAAGACGGATCGGTGATAAATGCCAGGGCAATGCTCGCCCCAGCGTTCAAGGCCTGCGTGAGCCGAAGGAAGAGCAGTGACGGAAGACCTTTGCCAGGCGAAGTCACCTTGGGTCCCGTAAGTGCCGAGGACCACGGTCGCGCTTCGGTTACAGTCCCCATCGCGACCGGACTCGTGCTGTCGCGCATACCGTACATCAAAGACGCGAATGGATCGGACGAAATCGAACTCTGGCCCGCTGATATCGATATCAGCACGATCCTGAACAAGGCGAAGCACGAAGTCTGCTGGAATGCCGCCCGTTCCGGTTTCTGGAGAGCGCCAAACGGCATTTGTTGATTTTGTTTGGACGGCAACATCATCGCCTGGAAACGATTGGCGGGGCGAATAGTCCTTGGCGTGAAACAAGGCTTCGAAGATTCGGTATACATTGCTCGGATGTCGTTTGGGCTCATAAGATGCGCCCATGGGACAGCGCCAGATTTGCAGTGGTGGTTCCACAGGCCAAGGCGTGATGCGACGGATAAACTCGGCACGGGCACGGCTGCAGGGCACGGAAGCGGGCCAACCGCCGGACAGGCAGAGAAGGATTGCGCAGTCAACTGGATAGGTTTGTGCTTTTGTGGTGCTCGGCAGCACACCGGTTGCTAAAGCGGTTACAGCGGTTAGGCATAGAGACAGTCGTCTAAGTTGAAAGCGCATGGTAGGGGACCCTTTGTCGGGAACCACCTTACCTTCAATAATATACTATTGCAACGCAAAGTGTATTACGCGCATAATATGGGTTATGTTAAATTCCAAATCTCATTGTTCTTGGTAACCCGCGCTTCCGCGAGGAGCTTTTCCAGGTGTGCCGCGGCATTGCGTTCGGCAGCCATTGCGATATGCGGGTCGGATTTCTTGTAAACCGATACTGCAATATTCTTGATCGTATCGGGTTTTTTCGACAGATGCGCGAGAATCTCTGCTTCGCGGCGCATCCGGTTGTCGAGCAATCGCTGGATGTAGGGTTGCGGGTCGTGAAGCACGGGGCCGTGACCGGGCAAGCAGACCCTGTCATTACGGTCGATCAATCGTTGAAGCTGGGCGCAGTAATCGCGCATGTTGCCGTCAGGCGGGCTTACGATCGAGCTGTTCCAACCCATCATGTGATCACCAGAAAACAGAACCCCGTCCGGTCGTGCGAAGCACAGATGATCGCTTGCATGACCGGGCGTGTGCAGAACAGTGAGCCCGGCGATCACATCACCGTCGTCAAGGTATCCGTCAGGTTCGAAGGCGTCGTCCGGAAACACCCGTGAGACGTGAACAGGCAGACCTGTCCTTTCGCGCAGTGCCGGTGCGGCGCCGAAATGATCGGAATGGTGATGTGTGACGAGAATTCCGGTGGCACCTTCTCCCAGAGTTTCGACGATGGCTTCGAAATGGTCGTGGTCTTCTACCGGTCCGGGGTCGATCACGAACCGGCCGTCAGAGCTGTCGATGATATAGGTGTTCGTCCCGTAATAGGTCATCTTTCCCGGATTGTCGGCAACGATCCTCTGAATGCCCTCGGCCACCTCGACAGCCTGAGCGCGACACGGTTCGGGTTCCGTGAAAAACATGCTGCTTTTCGTCATTGATATCACCATCTTCCATGCTTGCGCAGATTATCCTTGTGTTCGCCAAATGGTCGGCGTCTCGGGCTGACGGTTCACATGCGTTTCGCAACCTCTTCGAGCATCACCTCGCTGGCACCGCCGCCGATGGCCTGAACGCGGGCATCGCGTGACATCCGCTCGACTGGTGTTTCGCGCATGTAGCCCATGCCGCCGTGGAATTGCACACAGTCGTAGAGCACTGAGTTTACCAACTCGCCGCAGTACGCCTTGACCATCGAGACCTCTTTCACGCAATCGCGGCCTGCCGCATCCTGCCTGGCTGCATGATAGACAAGCTGGCGACCTGCCTCGATCCGGGTCTGACAGTCGGCCAGCCGCTGGCGGATGGCTTGCTTGTCCCAAAGCACGCCGCCAAAGGCCTTACGTTGCTTGACGTAGTCCACGGTCATGTCCAGTGCGGTCTGTGCCTCGGCGCAGGCCATGGCGCCCAGAACGATGCGTTCGTTCTGAAAGTTCTTCATCACCGAATAGAAGCCTTTGTTGACCTCGCCGAGAATATTCTCCGCCGGGACGCGAACATCCTCGAAAATCAGCTCGGCGGTGTCCGAACACAGCCAGCCGGTCTTGTTCAGCGCCCGTCCGACCGAGAAACCGGGCGTGCCCTTTTCGATCGCGAACATGGTGATTCCGCGCGACCCCTTGGCATCTGGATCGGTCTTGGCACCGACGAAATAGATGTCGCCATGCACGCCGTTGGTGATGAACATCTTGGTGCCGTTCAGCACCCAGTCCGACCCGTCCTGCACCGCGCGGCTGCGCATGCCCGCCACGTCCGATCCGGCACCCGGTTCGGTCACTGCCACGGCGGCGATTTTTTCGCCTGCGGTAATCGACGGCATCCAGCGGGCTTTTTGCTCCGGGGTGCCGGCGTTTTCAAGATGCGGCGAGGCCATATCTGTATGGACCAGCACCGTGGCCGCGAAACCGCCGAATGTGGAGCGTCCGACCTCTTCGGCCAGGACCACGCTGGACATCACATCCAGCCCGGCGCCACCGTATTTTTCGTCATAGCGCATGCCCAGAACGCCAAGATCACCCATTCGGCGCAGCACGTCGCGCGGCACCATGCCCTCCTCTTCCCAGGCGTCGGCCTTGGCCGTCACTTCGGTCTGGATGAACCGACGCAGCTGATCGCGGATCATGTCGAGGTCTTCGTTGAACGGGCCGCCGGTTGTGGTGATGGTTTCCTGTTTGGTCATGTTTGTTCCTCCGGGTCGAGTTTGACGAGTGGGGCGTGTCCGGCGACTGTATCGCCCGGCGCACAATAGATTTCCGTTACCACGCCCGCGACCGGCGCGGGCAGGCTTTGCAGCAGTTTCATGGCTTCCAGCACCACCAGCGTATCCCCAGCGGCGACAGTATCGCCGGGAGCGACGCGCACCTCGGCAACGGCGCCCGGCATCGGGGCTGTCAGCAGGTCAGCGCCGCTTGCGCCGACGCTGGCGCGGGCGAGGTGCCGATCTTCCAGTGTGCGCAGGTCTGTCAGGGTCATCCCCGCAGGAGTCTGCAGATGCACCCGCCAATGATCGCCGGCGCGTTCGACATGGGCAATGCGCGTGAACGGAACACCGTCGACGCGCCCGCTCAGGCGGTCGGCGGTCATGGCGGCGGTTTTGGTTGTGAGGCTCTGGCCGTCCGGCAGAACAGCGACAAGGGTTTCCGGGGTGCCCGATATGCGGATCGGATCATCCAGCGATGTGGTCCAATAGGACGCTGCACCGGGCCGTCCCCCCGGTGCCGTGAGCCGCCACGCTCCGAGGCTTTCCCAGGGCGACGTGCCCGCCGGGGCGAGATGCAGATGGAGCGCCATGACGGCGAGGCCGGAGTCGCGGGTGTCGGGCGTGGGTTGCGTCCAGCCATCCGGGAACATCTCGGGCAGTCCCGAGGTGTGATGGCGAAGCGCCTGAAAATCCGCGTGTGTCAGCAGGGCGCGTTGATACGACAGGTTCAGCCCCACACCGCCAACGGCGAAGGTATCAATCGCGGCGACAGCCCTGCGGATCGCCCCGGCGCGGTCGGGCGCGTGGACGATCAGCTTGGCCACCATGGAATCGTAATGGTGACCGACGACCGAGCCCGCCGCGACTCCGCTGTCCAGCCGTACGCCTGCGGGCGGTGCCCAAAGAGTGATCCGGCCGGTTTCGGGGCGGAAATTTTCGGCCGGGTTCTCGGCGGCGATGCGCACCTCGATGGCGTGGCCGTCGAACCGCACATCGGTCTGCGCCAGCGTCAATGGCTCGCCCCGCGCGATGCGCAACTGCCATTCGACCAGGTCGATGCCGGTGATCGCCTCGGTCACAGGATGTTCGACCTGCAGGCGGGTGTTCATCTCAAGAAAGTAGTATTCGCCGCGCGACGGGTCATAAAGGTATTCCACCGTTCCCGCCGAGCGATAGTCGATGGATTGCGCCAGCCGGACCGCCGCCGCGCGCATGTCATCGCGCAGATCTTCGGGCAGATCGGCGGCGGGGGCCTCCTCGATCAGTTTTTGGTGGTTGCGTTGCAGCGAACAGTCGCGGTCCCCCAGATGCAGCAGGGTGCCGTGGCTGTCGCCCAGCACCTGCACCTCGACATGGCGGGCACGGGGCGCGTAGCGTTCGAGGAAAACCGCTGCATCGCCAAACGCGCCTTTCGCCTCGGACCGGGCGGAGGCAATGGCCTCCGGCGCGTCGGCCAGATCGGTGACAAGTCGCATGCCGCGCCCGCCTCCCCCCGCACTCGCCTTGACCAGAAGCGGCGTGCCAAGCGCCCGCGCTTCTTCCAGCAACCGCGCGTCGGATTGGTCGGTGCCGCGGTAACCGGGCAGGACAGGCACACCCGCGGCCTCTGCGGCGGCCTTGGCCTCGATCTTTGATCCCATCATGGCAATCGCGCCCGGTTCCGGCCCGATAAACACAAGGCCTGCCGCCTCGACCGCAGCGGCGAAACCGGCGTTCTCGGACAAAAAGCCATAGCCGGGATGCACCGCGCCCGCGCCGGTCACGCGGGCGGCGTCAAGAATGGCATCGACGTTCAGATAGCTTTCCGAAGGTGCCGCCCCGCCGATGCAGACGGCGTGATCGGCTTCGATTACAAAGGGTGCATCGCGGTCGGCCTCGGAAAAGACCGCCACCGTTTCCAGCCCCAGCTTGCGGCACCCGCGCTGGATGCGCCGGGCGATTTCGCCCCGGTTGGCGATCAGGACGCGGGAAAAGCTCATTTCACCCGCCAGGAAGGAGTGCTTTTGTCGAGGAAACTGTTGATGCCTTCGATGCCTTCCTCGGTCTCCCAGGCGTCGGCCAGACGGTCGGCGGTATAGATCATGTTGGTTTCCAGATCATGCGCCGCGACATAGGCGATCAGTGCCTTGGTGTCAGCCACCGCACCCGGCGCGGCCTGCAGGTGATTATTCACGACGCGCTCGATGGCCGCATCCAATTCACCGGCGGCGACAACCTCGGTCAACAGTCCGATCCGTTCGGCGCGCGTGCTGTCGAACAGCGCCCCCGACAGCATGGTTTCGCGCGAATGCACCTTGCCGATGCGGGCCACGACATAGGGCGAGATATTGGCGGGCAACAAGCCCAGTTTCACCTCTGTCAGGCCAAAGCGCGCGTCGTTCGCCCCGATCGTATAGTCGCAGACCGAAATCATGCCGACGCCGCCGCCATAGGCCGGGCCGTTGATCCGACCGATCAGGGGTTTGGGCAGGGTATCGAGGCGGCGTAGTAAATACGCAAGCGTCGCGCTTTGGTTGACCCGCTCTGCGCGGGACTTCTCAATGTTGGAAGAGAACCAGTTGAAATCCCCACCGGCGCAAAAACTCTTGCCGGTTCCGGTCAGGATCACGATACGCACCTTGTCATCGGCGGCCAGTTTCTCTGCGGCATCCGCAAGCTCGGCGATCAACGTTCCGTTCAGGGCATTGTGTTTGTCAGGCCGGTTGAGTGTTACCGTGGCGACACCGCGTTCGTCGGTTTCAAGCAGGATGGTTTCGTAGGTCGTTGTCATGGTGTGGGCCTCACATTCTGAATACGGGCGTGTGGCGCCCTGCTTCGGGTACCGAAGAGACGATGGCCAGACACAGGCCAAGGATATCGCGGGTCTGACCCGGTTCGATCAGCCCGTCATCCCACAACCGCGATGTGGCGTAATAGGGATCGGACTGTTCACCGTACTGAGCGCGCACCTGCGCCTCGATCTGGTCCATATCGGCCTGCATCTTGTCTGGATCGCCCCCCTTCTGGCGGCGCAGTTCCAGCATTACGTTGGTGGCGATGTCGGCGGACATGGTGGCCAGTTCCGCCGTCGGCCACGCAAAGAGGAAGTTCGGCGCAAAGCCGCGCCCGCACATGCCGTAATTACCCGCCCCGTAAGAGCCGCCCAGAAGGACCGACAGGCGCGGCACCTTGGCGACTGACATCGCATAGACCAGCTTTGCGCTGTCCTTGGCGATGCCGCCGCGCTCGGCCTCGGTCCCGACCATGAAGCCGGAAATATTGTGCAGGAAGAGAAGCGGGATATTCCGTTGGTCACACATTGACACGAATTGTGCGCCCTTGAGTGCGCTGTCGGACAATAGCGCGCCGTTGTTGGCCAGGATACCTACGCGATAGCCGTGGATACGCGCCGTGCCGCAGACCAGCGTTTCGCCCCAGCCCGGTTTGAATTCGCGGAATTCGCCCGCGTCGATCATGCGCAGCAGAACCTCGCGCATGTCATAGGGTTCCTTGCGGTCGGCGCTGATGACACCGAGCAATTCGGACGGGTCATGCGCAGGCGCTTCGGGAGCTGCGTCAGGCTGCATCGGGCGCGACTGGCCAAGCTCGGCCACGATGTCGCGCATCAAGGCCAGCGCATGGTGTTCGTCTTCTGCCAGATGGTCAGAAACGCCAGAGACACGAGAATGCATCTCTGCTCCGCCCAGCGTTTCGCCATCGACCTCTTCGTTGATCGCCACCTTGACGATCGAAGGCCCGCCCAGATGGATGCGCGCGTTGCCGCGCACCATGATGACTTCGTCCGACAGCGCGGGGATATAGGCCCCCCCCGCCGTGCAGCCGCCGAACACGGCCGAGATCTGCGGCAAGCCGCTGGCCGACATATTTGTCTGGCGATAGAAGGAATTGCCGAAATGGCGGGCATCGGGAAAGACACGGTCCTGTTCAGGCAGATAGGCGCCGCCGCAATCCACCAGATACAGGCAGGGCAGCCGATTTTCCGCCGCGATTTCCTGGGCGCGGATGTGTTTCTGCACCGTCTCGTGATAGAAAGAGCCGCCCTTTACCGTGGCGTCGTTGGCGATCACCATACAAGGCAGCCCGTGGACCATACCGATGCCGGTGACGATACCGGAACCGGGAACCTCGCCGCCGTATTGGCCATAGGCCGCCAGCGACGACAGCTCCAGAAACGCGGTGCCCGGATCCACCAGCAGGTCGATCCGGTCGCGGACCAGAAGTTTGCCGCGCTTGCGGTGCCGGTCGACCATGTCGGGACGTCCACCCGACGTCGCCTCGGCAATACGGGTGCGCAGGGTTTCGACGCGTTCGTTTTGCGCCGCGTGGTTGCGCGTGTAGGTTTCGGATGCGGTCAGTACTGTTGTTTCGAGACGCGCCATGGATCGGATATCCTGTTACAGTTCGGGCAACCGTCATGCGGCTGCCCGGAATTTTCAGTCGCACGTCAGAACCCGAATGCGCGGCTATGGTGGCCGGTGCTAGATCACGAAGCCGCCGCCGCAGATGATGTGCTGGCCCGAGATGAAGTTCGATTCAGGCGCACAGAACAGATAGACCGCGCCCGCGGCCTCTTCCGGGGTGCCGACCCGGCCCAGAGGGATCATCCGTTCCATCTGGGACAGAAGATCGGGATTCACGCCGACCTTGATCTCTTTTTCCTCGACCTTGATCGTGCTGTCGCCGTCGGCGCTGCCCTCGGTCAGACGGGTGCGAATCGGGCCGAAAGCCACGGCATTCACGTTGACCTTGTAACGGCCCCATTCCTTGGCCATCGTCTTGGTGACCCCCAAAATGCCAGCCTTGGCGGCGGAATAGTTGATCTGACCCGCGTTGCCGCCGGTGCCCGCGATGGACGAGATATTCACCACCTTGCGGAACACTTCCTGTCCGGCGGCGGCTTCTTCCTTGGCCTTGGCGCTGATTATCGGCTGGGCGGCGCGCAGAATTCTGAACGGGGCTGTCATGTGAACGTCGATGATCGCCTGCCATTGTTCGTCGGTCATCTTCTGAACAACGCTGTCCCAGGTGTAGCCGGCGTTGTTCACGATTATGTCCAGACCGCCGAAGCTGTCGACGCCGGTCTTGATGAACCGTTCAGCAAAACCGTCCTCGGTCACGCTGCCGGCGCAGACCACCGCTTCGCCACCGGCGGCGCGGATGGCTTCGGCGGTTTCATTGGCCGGATCGGCATCCAGATCGTTGATTACCAGCCGCGCCCCTTCCGAGGCAAGCTTGAGCGCGATTTCACGTCCGATGCCCCGGCCCGAACCGGAAACCAGCGCCACGCGCCCGTCGAGTTTGTCAGTCATGTTCTATCCTTTCGAGTGGTGCTGTCAGACTTTTTCGTAAAGCGTGGTCACACAGGCCCCGCCGAGACCGAGGTTATGCTGAAGCGCCAATCGCGCACCATCGACCTGGCGCGCATCGGCCGTACCGCGAAGTTGCTGAACAAGTTCGGTGCATTGCGCAAGTCCAGTGGCACCCAGCGGATGACCCTTGGACAAAAGACCACCCGATGGGTTGGTTACGTATTTGCCGCCATAGGTGTTGTCGCCGTCATCGACGAATTTCGCGGCATCGCCACGTGCGCAAAGGCCGAGAGCCTCGTAGGTGATCAGCTCGTTATGAGCGAAACAATCGTGTAGTTCGACGACGTCTACATCGTCCGGCCCGATGCCGGCGGCCTCGTAGACTTGATCGGCGGCACGTTTGGCCATCGAAAAGCCTACAACCTCGCGCATGTCATGCGCACCGAAAGTTTCGGGACCGTCCGTTGTCATGGCCTGCGCCGATATCCGAACCGAGCTGTCGAGGCCGTGTTTGTCGGCGAATTCCTTGGAACAGACGATTGCCGCAGCGGCACCGCAGGTCGGTGGGCAGGCCATCAGCCTGGTCATGACACCCGGCCACATGACCGGGGCCGCCATTACCTCTTCGGGCGTCACTTCCTGCCGGAACAGCGCGACGGGGTTCTTGGCCGCGTGTCGGCTGGCCTTGGCCCGGATTTTCGCAAAGGTTTCCATGGTTGTGCCGAACTCGTCCATATGGGCCTTGCCCGCACCGCCGAAATACCGGAGCGCCAGTGGAATTTCCGAATTACCCACCAGATCGTCGGTTTCTTCGTCGAACGCCGTAAACGGGCTGATGCGATCGTGGAACATCGAACCGAGCGCGCCCGGCTGCATCTGTTCGAACCCAAGCGCCAGCGCGCAGTCGACCGCGCCGCTTTCGACGGCCTGACGGGCGAGGAACAGGGCCGAGGACCCGGTTGAGCAGTTGTTGTTCACGTTCACTACCGGAATGCCGGTCATCCCGACATGGTATAGAGCGCGTTGGCCGCTGGTGCTGTCGCCGTAGACATAGCCCACATAGGCCTGCTCTACCTTGTCATAATCCAGACCCGCGTCCGCCAACGCGGAACGGGTGGCCGTGGCGGCCATCACATCATAGCTTTCGGATTTTCCGGGTTTCTGGAACGGGACCATCCCGACGCCGCTGATATAGGCTTTGTTGGTCATCTCTGTCTCCTATACTGGAACCGGCCGTAGACGAATCAGAACCGGCCCATTTTCTATCACTTGTTAGATTTTTGCATCCAAGAGTGTCTGCCTGTCAACACTACCCTGCTGTGACGTGGGGTGCGCGTCGTCACCCCGAAGCCGTCAGAGCCGGAATATTCCGTAGTGCGGATCATCAATCGGGGCATTCAGCGAGGCGGAAATCGACATGCCAAGCGCATTGCGCGTATCTGCGGGGTCGAGAATACCGTCGTCCCACAATTCAGAGGTCGAGGTATAGGCTTCCACATCTTGGCGGAATTTCTCAAGGACGGGATCGCGGATCGCGGCGATTTCCTCTTCGGTCAACTCCTTGCCTTCGCGCTGAAGCTGGCGGATCTTGACGTCGGCCATGGTATTGGCGGCCTGATCCGCGCCCATCACGCCGATTTCGGCCTGCGGCCACATGAACAGCGTGCGCGCATCCCATGCCCGTCCGCACATGCCGTAATTTCCCGCTCCGTAAGAGGCATTGGCGATCACAGTGAATTTCGGCACGACCGATCCGCCCTGCGCCATCAGCATCTTCGCGCCGTCCTTGGCGATTCCGCGTTCTTCGTATTCGCGCCCCACCATGTAGCCTGTGATGTTCTGGAAAAAGACCAGAGGCGTGCGGTTCTGGTTGCACAGCTGCATGAAATGCGCCGCCTTGAGCGAACTGTCGTTGAACAGCACGCCATTATTGGCAAGGATTCCGACCTTGTAACCCCAGATATGGGCAAAGCCGCAGATCATAGTGGTGCCGTAATCGGGCTGATATTCGTGAAAGCGCGAGCCATCGACGATCCGGGCCAACACTTCGCGCATGTCGAACTGGGTCTTTCGGTCTTTGGGGATGATCCCATAAAGCTCTTTGGGGTCGTAATAGGGCTCTTCGAAAGTGGCGGTTTCGATGATCGTCTTTGGCGTGCGCTTCCATTGGCTGACAATCTCTCGCGCCAGTGAAAAGGCGTGTTGTTCGGTGGCCGCGCGGTAATCGCCGGTGCCCGAAACCGAGGTGTGCATGACCGCTCCGCCCAGTTCCTGAACGCCGACCTCTTCGCCGGTGGCCGCCTTGACCAGCGGCGGACCGCCAAGGAAAATGGCTCCGGTGCCTTCGATGATGATATTGTAATCGCTCAGCGTCGGCACATAGGCACCACCAGCTGTACAATGCCCGCCAACCACCGCGATCTGCGGGATATTGGCCTGGCTCAGCTTCACCTGATTGCGAAAGACGCGACCGCCCAGATAACGGTCGGGAAAGACGCCGTGCTGTAACGGCAGGAAGCCGCCGGCGCTGTCGCAAATGTGAATCACTGGCAGGCGGTTTTCCAGCGCGACATCCAGAAGCCGCACGATCTTTTTGACGGTATGGGGATACCATGCCCCGCCCTTGACGCTCGCATCGTTGGCATGAATGGCGACCTCGCGGCCCTGCACGATGCCGATGCCCGTCACAACGGCGGCGCCGGGCACCGCGCCGTCATATTCGCGGCAAGCCGCGAGGGTGGAAAACTCCAGAAACGGTGTGCCGGGGTCAAGCAACAGCTTCAGCCGCTCGCGCACGCCTAGCTTGTTCTGCCGTGCCAGCCGGTCGATGTCACGTTGCGGGCGCTCGAAACGCGTCGCGTGTTGGCGGGCGTGGAACTCTTTCAACCGCTCGGACATGGCCGCATGATTGGCCTTGAAATCCGGGGCGTTGGTGTCGATCTGGCTTTCGATCCGGCGCATGATTATTCCTCCTCGGGAGCCAGCTGGGCGAGTGTGGCCTTGAGCCCAAAACTATCACCAGCGGCAAATGGTATTTCAGCGATCACACCATCGCGCGGCGCGGTCAGGCTGGTTTCAAGTTTCATACTTTCGATGACCAGCAGCGGCTGACCTTCCTTGACCTGATCGCCGGCCTTGGCATTCACGGATACGACAACTCCCGGCATCGGCGCGACGATGCGGTCATCGACCGCGCCGCCATCATTTCCGGCCAGACGCTCGGCGGGATCGACGCGCCCGATGGCGAATGTCTGCCCGTTCAGATGCACGAATGTCGCGTCCGGCCCGACGGCGACCCGCATGTCGTAAGTGCGCCCGCGCACCCGCAGTGTATAGCCGCCGGGTGCCTCCGCCGCGTCCAATTGGCAGGGGATCGCGCCATCGGGGGTGTTCAGTATCATGCTTCTGCCGTCGTGCGACAGCCAGCATTCGGTCTCTTCGCCGTCGATCTGGTAAATCCGCCGCATCAGTTTCTCCACCCGCCCATTTTTCGGTGCATTTCAGGTATCTGCATCACATCGCTCACCAGCCGTTCGTCCGACAGGGCCGCCGCCGCCATCAACAGGTCGCTCACATCTTCGCCAGGTGCTGTCAGCGTATCGGCCTGTTCGGCCAGAAAGCCGGTCGAGACATCCCCTGATGCGAAATCCGGATGTGCAAGGATGGCATCCAGATAACCGGTGTTGGTTGTCACCCCAAGGATCACGTAGTTCTGGACCGCTTCACGCGCCCTGGCGATGGCCTCTGCCCTGTTGCGGCCGTGGACGATCAGTTTGGACAGCATGGGGTCGAAATCGGTGGTCACTTTGCCGCCGTCCAGAATGCCGCTGTCCACGCGGACGCCTTCGCCGCGGGGTTCGTCCAGCAGCAGGATGTCCCCGATCGCGGGGCGGAAATCCTGGGTGGCGTCTTCGGCGCAGATGCGCAGTTCGATCGAATGGCCGTTTTGCGCGATGTCGGCCTGCGCGGCGCTCAGCCCCTCGCCCGCCGCGATGCGCAGCTGTTCGGCCACCAGATCAAAGCCCGTCACCATTTCGGTCACCGGGTGTTCGACCTGAAGCCGGGTGTTCATTTCCAGAAAGTAAAACGATCCGTCCTGGGCATAGATGAATTCGACCGTGCCTGCCCCGCGATAGTTGACGGCGCGGGCGATCCCGGCGGCGGTTTCGCAGATCTCGTCGCGTTGTTCAGCCGTAAGCGCCGGGGACGGCGTTTCCTCGATGATCTTCTGGAACCGGCGCTGGATCGAGCATTCGCGTTCCCAGAAATGGACGACATTGCCCTGCCCGTCGCCCATCACCTGCACCTCGATGTGGCGCGGGCGCTCGATATAGCGTTCGACGAACAGACGGCCATCGCCGAAATAGCGCTCCCCCTCGCGGCGCGCGGTGTCGATCTCGGCTTCGAGTGCGCCGTCCTCGCGCACGACGCGCATCCCCTTGCCGCCGCCGCCCGCCGACGGCTTGATCAGCAGCGGGTACCCCACCGTGCGGGACCGTTCCACGAAGGTCGCCGGGTCGTCATCCTCGATGGCGGAGGGCGCCACCGGAAAGCCGCGTTCCTCGACAAAGGCGCGGGCGCGGATCTTGTCGCCCATCAGGTCGATGACCTCGGATGTGGGGCCGACGAACGTGATGCCGGCCTTTTCCAGTGCGGCCACGAAGGCGGCATTTTCCGACAGGAAGCCATAGCCCGGATGCACCGCATCCGCGCCGATCCGTTGCGCCGCCTCGACGATCTGCGCAATGTCGAGATAGGCCGCCACGGGCGTTGAACCTTCGATGGTCACGACCTCGTCGGCAATCAGATGGGCCGGGCCTTCCTGCTCGGAGCTGTGCCGCAGGACGGCGGTCTTGATGCCCTTGACACGGGCGGTGCGCAGAACCCGCGCCGCGATCTCGCCCCGGTTCGCCACCAGCAGTTTGGAAATAGTCATATCCGTTCCTTTCATACCCTTTCTACAGGGTGAAACCCGTCATTTTCGGCGAGTTTTGCCGGTACGGGGATTTCGATGTCGAGGAGCATTTGTGCGAAGCCCTTGCCCTGGGGGTCGATGCGGACCGAGGCGATGCCGCCGCCGCCGAGGGACTCATGCAGCAGGAAGTTCAGCGCATGGCTTCCGGGCAGATCGAAGCGTTCGACCGGGCCGTTGCACAGGTGGGCGAAATAGGTTTTCACCGCGTCTTCGGTGAGGGCGGATCGGATGTAGGGCAGGTAATCGGGCTTGCGGGCCATGATACCGATATTGGCGATGTCGCCCTTGTCGCCCGAACGGCCCCAGGCCAGTTCGACCAGGCGCACCTTGACGGCATCGGGGCCCGCGTCGCGGCTGTCGGCCGGCGGCGTGGCGGGCGGATCAAGCCGCACCTCCCTGGTGGCGACGGTGACTGGCACATCCTTGCCATCGACCTCGACCGCAACGGGCGTGTCGGCCTTGTCCTGCAGGAAGGAAAACAGCCGCACCACCGGCTGTACCTTGGGCCGTCCGGCGTAGAACCCGGTCAGACCCTGCGCAGTGGAAATGGCCATTGGCGCGATTTCACCGGCAAAGATGTTCAGCGCGCTGCGCTCCTCATGTGCCACGCCGATCTTGAGCACCACTTCGCGGGTCCGGGCGCGGGCGTTGGCGCCATAGGCGGCTTCGGCGCCCAGAACCTCGACGCTCACCTGCCGGAAATCGCCCAGGTTCTTGTTGCGGAAAATCCGGCGGCAGCGGGTCAGGATCGCCTCGGCCACGCGCTCGGCCTTGGCCGGGGCGTCGATGGCGGCGAGCGTCAGGGTGGTGACCGCGCGCCAGCCGTCGGCATAGGTCGCCGACACCTTGTAGCTGCCGGTGCGCCCCAGCCCCTTGCCGCCCATGACCCGCACCCGATCGGGGCCGATCTGTTCGAGCGTGACACCGGACCAGTCGCAGATCACGTCGGGCAGCAGATAGGCCCGGGGATCGCCGATTTCATAGAGCATCTGTTCGCCGGCCGAACCGGGCGACACCAGACCGCCGGTATCGGCCGTCTTGGTCATGACAAAACTGCCGTCTTCGGACACCTCGACGATGGGCATCCCCATGTCGTCCCAGCCCGATACGTCCTGCCAGTCGGTGAAATTGCCCCCCGTCCCCTGCGGGCCGCATTCGATCAGATGGCCCGCCAGGGACCCCTGGCTGAGCTTGTCCCAATCTTCGTCTTTCCAGCCGAATTCGTGCATTAAGGGGCCTAGCGCCACGGCACTGTCGGCGCAGCGACCGGTGATCACGATGTCGGCGCCGGCGTCCAGCGCCGTCGCGATGGGGCGTGCGCCCAGATAGGCGTTCATGCTCCAGATTTCGTCCGGAAAGGCCACGCCGGAAAACATTTCGGTCACGCCGCGGTCGCGGATCGCGTCCGCGCGCTCCATGAGGTCGTCGCCCAGCACGACACCGATGGACAGCTCGACCCCCGCCTCGGCGGCAGCCCTGGCGAGCGCGTCGCGGCAACCGCGCGGGTTCACCCCGCCGGCATTCGCCACCACCTTGATCCCCTTGGCCTTGATATCCTCAAGCCAGGGCACCAGCGCCTTGACGAAATCCGGCGCAAAGCCCGCCTCCGGCGTCTTCGCCCGCGCC
>NZ_QBFD01000038.1:38508-42122 GCF_003335585.1 Sulfitobacter sp. DFL-14
GGCCACCACCTTGATCCCCCTGGCCTTGATATCTTCAAGCCACGGCACCAGCGCCTTGACGAAATCCGGCGCAAAGCCCGCCTCCGGCGTCTTCGCCCGCGCCCGCGCCATCAGCGACATCGTCACCTCGGCCAGGTAATCGAACACCAGATAGTCGATGTCGCCCTTGGACACCAACTGGCCAATGGCCTCCGGCGTGTCACCCCAGAAACCCGAAGCGCACCCGATGCGCAGTTGTCGATCCGACATATTCCCCCCTATCTGCCCGTCCATTCCGGCGCGCGCTTCTCCAGAAACGCCGAAAAACCTTCCCGCGCATCCTCTGTGGTCGCAATGCGCGGCAGCATGGTTTCGGCAAATCGAAACTGCTGTTCGATCGTCATATCCTGCATCGCGTGATAGGAGTACTTTCCGAGCCGAACCGCCGAGGGGGAGCGTGCCGTGATCAGGTCGGTCAATTCTGCGACCTTCGCGTCAAGCGCGTCCGGTTCCGTCACATAATTAACGATGCCGTATTCCAGCGCCTGTTCCGCACTCCACGGTTCGCCGGTGATGTACATCTCCAGCAAACGGCGACGCGGTATCACCCGCATCATCTGCGGCATGATCATCATCGGAAACAGGCCGATCTTGACCTCCGGGGTCGCGATCCTTGCCGTGTTCGACATGACGGCAATATCGCAAGCACAGACAAGTCCGGCACCGCCACCCATGGCGTGACCGTTGATCCGACCGATGATCGGTTTGTTGCAGGTTTCCATCAGGGTGAACAGGCGAATGACGAAATGTCCGGGCTGCGAGATGTCTCCGGTGAACGGCCCGCCATCCTTGCCAGCCTTGAGATCCCCGCCCGCGCAGAACGCGCGGTCCCCGGCGCCGGTCAGCACGATGACAAGCACCTTGTCGTCATTCTGGGCTGTTTCGAAGGCCTCGATCAGTTCCCCCACCGTCGGGACGTTCAGAGGATTGCGCTTTTTCGCATTGTCGATGGTGATTTTCGCGACCCCGTCGCTGATTTCCAGCAGCACATTCTTGTCAGACATCTTTCATCTCCGTTTTCCGAGGGCCCATCCCTCTTGCATCCAATTGCGTGACAGCCGCACCGATCCGAAATATTCGCCGCCTCGCCCTTACCGCGCGACGCGTCGAACACGTATTCATGGTGGTGCGGTCCTGTCGGCTCCCTACATCCTGAAGACACCGTAATGTGGCGCGTTGGGTGCAACACCCGCCGCACAGCACAACGCAATGCCAAGCATGTTGCGTGTATCGAGTGGATCGATAATCCCGTCATCATAAAGCCGCGACGTAAACCAGTAGGCCGAGGTTTCGTCTTCGGCCTTTGCACGCACCCGGTCGCGGAGTTCCTGCACGGATTCGTCGCTGAGGTCGGGGTCATCGCGGCGCATCTGGGCCAGCTTGACATCGCCGAGCGTGCGCGCGGCCTGTTCGGGGCCCATCACCCCCATTTGTGCGTTGGGCCATGACATCAGAAGGCGCGGATCCCAGGCGCGACCGCACATACCGTAATACCCGGCCCCGAAGGCGCCGGATGTCAGTACCGTCAGCTTGGGCACCTCGGAGCCGGCCTGTGCCATCAGCATTTTCGCCCCGTCCTTGGTGATGCCGCGTTCCTCGTACTCCCGGCCGATCATGTAGCCGGTGGTGTTCTGAAGAAAGATGAGCGGTGTTCCGGTCTGGTTGCAAAGCTGTATGAAATGCGCGGCCTTGAGTGAACTGTCGTTGAACAGAACCCCGTTATTGCCGAGAATTCCCACCTTGCAGCCCCAGATGCGGGCATAGCCGGTGACCAGCGTGGTTCCGTAATTCGGCTGGTATTCGTGAAACCGCGACCCGTCGACGATCCGGGCGATAACCTCGCGCATGTCGAAACGGACGCGGTAGTCGGTGGGTACGATACCGTAGATTTCGGCGGGATCGTAATAAGGATCCTCGGGCGCGGCCCAGTCGAACGCGCGGGGTCTGCGCGGGAAGGTGCCGACGATTTCACGGGCGAGCGCGATACCCGCCTCTTCGGAATCAACCGGATAGTCGCCGGTGCCCGAGACCGAGGTGTGCATGTCCGCGCCGCCCAGATCGTTGACCGAGACCTCTTCGCCGGTGGCGGCCTTGACCAACGGCGGCCCACCAAGGAAAATCGCGCCGGTATCGCGCACGATGATAGTATGCTCGCACAAAGCGGGCACATAGGCACCGCCCGCCGTGCAGTGGCCGCAGACAATGGCCACCTGGGGGATACCCTTTTTCGAAAGGATGCACTGGTTGCGGAATACCCGCCCACCCGGCGCGAAAACCCCCGACATTTCCTCGAGATAGCCGCCCGCGCTGTCGCAGATATGTACCACTGGCAGCTCATTTTCCAACGCAAATTCGAGCGCGCGCACGATTTTCGGCACGGACATGGGGTACCAAGCGCCGCCCTTGTTGGAACTGTCGTCGGCGTGAATGACGACCTCGCGCCCGGCGATCACACCGACGCCGGTGATGATGTTGGCACCCGGTGCCTGACCGTCGTAAAGATCGTTCGCCGCCAGACTCGAAAACTCTAGGAACGGTGTCCCCGGATCTAGCAGCAGTTCGAGCCGCTGGCGTGCCAGCATCTTGTTTTGCCGCTTCAGCCGGTCGAGATCACGGCGGGGGCGGTCATGGCGCGCCTTGTCCTGTACCTCCCGGAACCGGTTGACGACCTCCTGCATCCGGCCAGAGGCTTCCTTGAATTCCGCCGATTCCGGGCGGATCTGTGTTTCCATCCGTCTCATCAATCCGTCTCCTCTTGCGGTTCCAGACGCAGCAGGACGTCCTTGCCGCCGAAACTGTCGCCTGTGGCGAAGGGCAGCTCCGCGACGATCCCGTCGCGCGGGGCTGTGACCGTGGTTTCCAGTTTCATGCTCTCGATCACCAGCATCGGCGCGCCTTCTTTCACGGCGTCGCCGGGTGCTACGGATACCGACACCACGACGCCGGGCATGGGTGCCAGCATCTGGTCCTGCGAGGCACCGCTTCCGGCCCTGTCCAAGGCGTCTGCCGGATCGGTCCGCCCGATTTCATAGGCCCGCCCGCCGAAGTGTATGAATGTGGCGCTCTCGTCCACGGCGATACGCATCGGGATGCGGGTGTCCGATATCTCCAGTACATACGCGCCTCTGCCGGCGGCTTCGTCGAGGGTGCAGGGAATCTCCCTTTCACCCATGTGCAGGACATGGCCTTGGCGCGTCGAGGCCAGCCAGACCGGGATCTCTTCCCCGTCAACTTCCAGAATGCGGCGCATCAGTTTCTCCAGTTTCCCATGAGTCGATAGATTTCCGGCACATTCTCCAGCGCTTTCACGAGCCGCGCATCGGACAGCACAGTGGCGGCGGCAAGAATGTCGGTGGTCGCGGGATCGCGATCCTGGTTCAGTTCATCGGCTTCTTCTGCCAGAAAACCGGTCGAGACATCGCCGGAACGGAATTTGGGATGGTCGAGGATCGTATCGAGATAGGCCAGATTGGTGGTTACCCCGAGAATGACATAATCCTGCGCCGCGCGGCGGCCCCTGGCGATGGCCTCTGCCCTGTTGCGGCCGTGGACGATCAGTTTGGACAGCATGGGGT
>NZ_QBFD01000038.1:42132-158243 GCF_003335585.1 Sulfitobacter sp. DFL-14
GATTGGATAGGTTTGTGCTTTTGTGGTGCTCGGCAGCACACCGGTTGCCAAAGCGGTTACAGCGGTTAGGCATAGAGACAGTCGTCTAAGTTGAAAGCGCATGGTAGGGGACCCTTTGTCGGGAACAACCTTACCTTCAATAATATACTAATGCAACGCAAAGTGTATTATGCGCATAATCAGGGTTATGTAAAATACGACTGAAAATATACATTGAGTGTTCGAATATTCGCCATCGACCACGCGACAAGATGTAGAAGCCGAGCAATCAATCTGTGTCAAAAGAAACTCCTTGAAGCTCTAGTTGGTAGAGGTTCTATGGTACATCAAACGCCGTTTCTCGTGTCACGGCATTCGCCAGACAAAGCTGGAAGAGTATAGTATGCTGACTAGACGACATTTCGTGATGACCACCGCCGCCCTCTTTTCTGCCCCGGTTGCCAGCCCGGTGCTGGCAAATACCTGGCCGACCGAAGCGCAGAAGGTTGCCTGGGACGCACAGGTGACGCCGCCCGGCTTTGACCCGGCAACCTCGAACCCCTGGGGCTTACATCCGCGGTTTCTCCCGACCCGGGTGGCCGCGAAAGACGGGCTGACACCGGGCGACATTCATGTCGATGCGGTTGCGCGCTACCTTTATCACATCGAGGAGGGCGGGACTGCAATGCGCTATGGCGTCGCCATTGCTCGTGGTGATCTGTACGAACCAGGTACATACACGATCAAGCGCAAAGTCAGATGGCCGCATTGGCAGCCGACGCAGAACATGATCGACCGCGACCCAGAACTCTACGCTGATATCGCCGACGGTATGGAGCCCGGACCTAAGAATGCGCTTGGGTCGCGAGCTCTCTATCTCTTTCTGGGCGACCGGGATACTTATCTCCGCATTCACGGTACGCCACAGCCGAGAAGCATTGGCGGTCGTGCGAGTTCCGGCTGCGTCAGAATGGTCATGGCGCACATAAACGAGCTTTATCCCAACGTCGATATTGGTTCGACGGCTTTCCTCTACTCGGCCGAGGACAGTGTCACTGCGGGAAGCTGAGGCCGTGTACCAAAGCACCATCGGTCAGGGAAAGTGACGGGAGTTTATCCTAGCCGGGGAGCACTTCGGATTACTGAACCCCGCTAGGCCGCTGGCGCGGTACAAATCGGATTTCCGCGAGGGGTTCGGAGCGGCACCAGGGTCGCTTCCACGGGACCGTTGTGCAGATACCAGTAGCAGCCGTCTTCCGGCAAAAGGCGCGCGGACTGAAGATCCTGACCCGTTGCGGCCATAGCGACGACTGCCTCCGGCAGTGGTCTGTTTTGTACAGTGTCGGGCGCGCCAGGAATAGAAGCGGAACACGCTCCCAACAAAAACGCTGCTGGGAGAAGTAAGCCAAGATGAATACGCATATTTAAAATTTCCGCCTTTAGAACAACTTAACCTGAGTACCGACCTCTGCCAAGCCAAACAACTCTTCTATATGTTCATTGTAGAGACCGATGCAGCCGTTCGACGATTGCCGACCGATCTTGCGCGTGTCACCGGTGCCGTGAACGCGGTAGTACTGCCATGACAGATAAAGGGCGTGTGTTCCAAGGGGGTTGTCGGGGCCAGGGCCAACGAAATCCGGCCATTCGGGATTGCGCTCCTTCATCGAAGGTGTGGGTCGCCAGCTCGGGCCATCTACCTTGCGAACCACCGTGGTATATCCGCGCCGAGTCAATTCCTCTGTGAGCGGTACGCTGGACGGATAGAGCTTGTAGATGCTTTCGTCTTCCGACCAGAATTGGACCGCGCGGGAGTCGATGTCGCAGAGGATTGCGCCGTTTCTCAGATCGTCGAAATGGTCTTGCCAAGATGCAACCCTGAACCCGGAAATATTGCTCCGCACCGCCGGTGCCGCCAGACCATCGCTTGTCTGTGCCATGGCCCTACTGGTCGCGAGAACCAACCCACTTGCTGCTGCAACAAAGAGTGCGGTCCGGCGTGTGAACGGTCTGTCGTTAGCTCGTCTCATCAAGAAAACCTCTGGTCTCGTTATTTTTCCCGGTTCTAAGACCTACACCCGCTAGAGCTTCAATATGTTTCTGCTCACAAACCCGTGAGATTGAACTCGGTCATGGCATCAAAGAAATCTGCGGGTTTTTTGGAGGTAGGCTCGGTAAGCGTCCCCGTAGCGATCAATCAACCAGCGCTCTTCAGCGAAGGGCGCGAGTGCCAATGCAGTAACGCCGGTGATAATCACCGGCCACGCGAGGATTGAGGCGGAGAGCAATCCGATCCCGATGAGGATCGCCATGTCAGCCACATATTGAGGATTGCGGGAGAAGCGGTAAAGGCCACGGGTCCGCAGAACGCCTTCATCACCACTCGTCACCGCTATTCCAAGTTGCATCACACCGGACCAGACAACGGCATTGCCCAGAACGATCAGACAAAGCCCTAGACCCCAACGTATGATCCATGCGAAGTCGAGCTCACCCCATTCTAGCAGACCCAAAACGATGGCAGATCCGAAGCCGACGCACGTAAGTCCCCAGACGACAATCTTGTGGGCTCCTGTAGAGTGAATCGGCGGCCAGACACGTCGCTCCGGTTGGAACATGGACCAGAGTATACCCGCGACCAGCAACAGATTGGCCGCACAACCCAGCACGAGAACCACGGTTTTGAGGTCACCCATGACCATACCTGTCGGCGTCCCGATGTTTGGTTGCTGAGCGTTCAAACTCCAACGTTGAATGGTCGATCCCGAATTCCTCGTCGAGGCGGGTCTTGATTGCCGTCTTGATGTTTTCGAGGTCATCCCAGCGGTCCTCGGCGATTACGACGTGGGTATCGAGCGCCGCACGATGCTCATGCATCTGCCAGAAATGCGCGTGGTGGACTTCCTCGACACCGTCCACGTCCTCCACGGCTGCGATGACCTTGTCCGTGTCGATATCGGGTGGGCTCCCCAGCATCAGGGTGCGGATCGGGCCGCCTATCTCGCTGAAGGCGAGCCAGAGGATATAGGCAGCAATCCCGATGGTGATCGCAGGATCGACCCAGCGGATATCGTAGAGAAGGATGAGGACACCACCGACGATCACGGCCACGGACGCCAGTGCGTCGCTGAGGTTGTGGAGGAACAGCGCCCGGATGTTCACGCTGCCTTTCTGCATCGAATAGGTCAGCCACGCGGTGAGGGTATCGATGAAGAGCGCTACGCCACCCAGGATGACCACCGTCCAGCCCTCGATTTCAGGCGGATCGGCAAACCGCATCCCGCCCTCATAGACCAGATACAGACCAATGATGATCAATGAGGTGTAGTTGATCAGCGCGGCGACGATCTCGACCCTGCCATATCCGAAGGTCATTTTCGCATCGGCCGGGCGGCGCGCGATCTTGCGCGCGCCGAATGCGATGACGAGCGACGCCATGTCGGAGAAGTTGTGGATGGCATCCGCGATTAGCGCGAGGCTGCCGGATAGTATCCCGCCGACAATCTGCGCGACCGTCAGGAGGCCGTTTGCCCAGATGGCAATGGCAACTCGCCGGTCGCCTTTTTTAGGCTCCATATGGGCATGATCATGCGGCACGAGAAGCCTCCTCATGGCCGTGGTTTGGCCGGCTGAGCCCTGGAACGCTTGGCAAACGACCAGCGCGGATCGCCCTGACGCGGGCATTCATCCAATGGCGAATGAGGTGCCGATAGATCCAGTCGCGCAGCGGGCCTAACGCCTGACGATGGTGCTCATAAAACATGTCAGGATTATCGAATGTTCCAAAATCGCGGGCGATGCCGGTCTTCTGGATATATGTACTCTCCCCCGTCCATCCGACTGGCGGTGCGCTCAAGCAGTCGGTCCCGGCACCGTAGCCGCATAGGGACTGAGTCTCGGGGAACGACCGCTGCAAGGCCAACAGGAAGGATGTGTCGAGGATGAAGCCCTCAAGATCGACCCATCCTGCCTCGGTCTCGACCTCGATCCATGAGTGGAGGATTTCTGCGGGTGCGATCGGATAGATCAGTCCAGGCACGACGCCCCGTTGCAACGCTTTGTGGAACGTGAACCCGTGCAAGCGGCATCTTACGCCGACAGCGCGTAGAAGCGCCATCAGCAGCGTTCCCTTCGTGTTGCATTGTCCATATCTGTCTTCGAGCACTTCGGAGGCAGGAATGTCGTCGGCGCGGTTATAGCCAAAGTCGATCTCGTTTCGCACGAAGTCGTAGATTGCACCAATTCGATCATGCAGCGGCAAGGTTCCCCAGCCCCGGTCGGCGATCAGAGTGGCAAGTGAAGGATGCCTGAAATCCAAGAGTGGCGTGGACGAAAGCAGCGGGTCAACAGGGGTCACGAGCGTTTCCTAGAATCAACTATGCAAAGATGATAGTTTCTACAGTCACTGTAGCTTCAACCTTTATCTTGTCGCGACGCGAGAGACTATTCTGGTTGGTGATTGTGAACTGCCTTGTGATGCTCGTCATGCTCGTCATGCGCGTCCCGCAGGATGCCTATGCCGCCCCACGCAGCGATGCCGGCCACCGCGACCCCGACAACGAGGTCGGGCCAGTTGCTGCCCAACCACCAAACGAGACCGCCCGCGATCAGGATGCCGCCGTTCGATGCGAAATCGTTGAGGCTGAAGGTGTTGGCGGCCCGGATGTTCACGTCCGGTTCCTTCAGTCGCCCGAGCAGCCAGATGCAGGCGAGGTTGACGACCACAGCGACCAGCGACATTGCGATCATCAGAGTTCCGAGCGGTTCGGAACCGCCAACATAGCGCCGCCAAGCGTCAATCAGAATGCCAACCGCAAAGATCAGAAGCAATCCGCCGGATACGTTTGCGGCACCCCGCTTCCACTTCGACGACCGGGACAAGGCCAGTAGGCTGATGCCATAGACGAGGCTGTCGGATGTGTTGTCGAGACCATTGGCGATCAGGGCGCTGGAATCGCCGATAGCTCCCGTGGCGAAGAACCCCGCAACGATTGCGAGATTGAGACCGAGAACAATCCAGAGCGTCTGGCGCTCTTTTTCATTCTTCCCGCTGAATTCGCTTTCGACCATCGAACTGGCAAACCTTCCGATTTCTAAGAAAGGGGGCAGAAACGCCCTCTTCGGATGCCGCTATCAAAAAGATATATAGAACCTCTAGCGACTGTAGATCCAAGAGAATTTATCTACGTCTCTCTCGGCACCGAAAGAATAATCGCGGCACCGATCAAACAGATAGACGTCCCTATGAAGTCCCATCTGTCAGGTCGCTGGCCCTCGACGAACCACATCCAGAGCATGGAGGCCCCGATGTAGATGCCGCCGTAGGCTGCGAAAGCGCAGCCCGCTGCGCTGGTTTCGACCTGCGCCAGCAACCAGCCGAAAAGCGCGAGCGCGAATATGCCGGGTGCGAGCCAGAGCGGTGATGCCCCAAGACGCCACCACGCCCAGATAGCGAAACACCCGCTGATCTCTGCGACAGCAGCTAGCGGATAGGCAATTGCGACGTTCAAGCCCCAATCTCGTCGTGCTCGGTCAGACATTCCGCATGGTCTCGAAGGACCTCCAGAACCTTGCACTCCGCAACGCTGTCACCGTCGCATTCGGCGACCATGCGTTTCAATTCCTTCTTAAGCGCTTGCAGACGCTTGATCCGCTGTTCGACTTGGTGGAGTTGCCGACGCGCGATCGAATCCGCCTCCGCGCAGGATTGGGACGGGTTGTCCGAGAGGTCCAGCAGCTCCCGGATGGAGTCGAGCGAAAATCCGAGCTGGCGTGAGTGCCGGATGAAAGCCAGCCGGTCGAGGTCCTTTTCAAAGTAACGGCGCTGGCCGCCTGCGGTCCTTCCGGCCTCGTTCATCAAACCGATTTCTTCGTAGTAGCGGATCGTCTGAACCTTGGTTCCGGTTCTCCGCGAGAGTGTTCCAATTGCCAGCATGTGCGATCCTTCAATCTACAAAGACTGTAGCTTACTGAAGAGACAACTCCATTGAAAAGACAAAGGTTTCACTTTGGCGTGACTTCGGACAACAAAAAGTAACTTTTCGCTTGAACCTCTATCTGCTGTAGCTTGTATCCCGCGCACAGACAAACTGAACAGGTGGGTAGCGCAAGCAATGAAGAAGGTCCGGATAGTTCTCTGGTCGGCAGTGGTTGTCGCTGCGGCGGTGTCAGCCACGCTTTGGATGACTGAACGCAATCAGGGACCGGTCGCCGCGCGTGTTGATCCTGAGGCCGAGAGTTTCACTGCGGATTTTGAGCTGACGGACCATACCGGTATGGTGCAGACCGACGAGGATTTCCGAGGGCGCTGGATGCTCGTCTTTTTCGGATTTGCGAACTGCCCCGACGTGTGTCCCATGGGGCTCGCAACCATCGCGCAGGTCATGGACGAGCTCGGCACCCAAAATTCCGCCGTCCAGCCCCTGTTCATCACGGTTGACCCGGAAAGGGATACGCCAAGTGCTCTGGCCAACTACGTTCCCCAGTTTGGTCAGGGGATCCTTGGGTTGAGCGGACCGCCGGACCAAATCGAACGCACTGCCGAGACCTTCAAGATCTACTACCAGAAGATCGAGGAAGCCTCGGCGCCCGACGGCTATACGATGGGGCATACGTCGTCCTTCCTTCTCTTCGATCCGGAAAGCGAATTTGTCCGCATCTACGAATACGACGAGGAACCCGGACTGATCGTTACTGATCTTCGCGAAAGGATCGGCGCGTGACAGCTGGCCCAGACGCAACGCCAAGCGCCGCGAGCCCGGTGGCTTTCCTCTTCGCGGCATGGTTCGTCGCCTTGTCCGCGTCGCTTGCCGTGCTCTTCATCGGAGAGGTTCTGGGGCAGACCCCCTGCAATCTGTGCTGGTTCCAGCGTGCCTTCATGTTTCCGCTCGCGATCATCCTCGGGGTGGCGGCGTGGCGCGCCGACCTCTCGATCTGGCGCTATGCCGCGCCGCTCGCGGTTCTGGGTGGTGCCGTCGCCCTTTACCATTCCCTGCTTTACGCAGGGATCGTGCCGGCGCCGATCGTCCCCTGCACGGCGTCCGGGCCATCCTGCACCGATGACGCGATGCTGATCCTTGGCCTGCCAATCCCTCTGCTCTCCCTGCTGACGTTCGGGGCAATCCTTGTCCTTCTCATTCAACTTCGACGGATATCAATATGAACCGAAAGACACTTCTGCTCGCGACACTCACTCTGGTACTGGCCGTTTTCGTGGCTGGTGTCTGGTTCGTATCGCGCCCCGATCCGACCCCGGTGGCGACAGCCGCTCCGCTGGAACAACAGGATCGTCTTGTTCGGTCCTATTCTCCCATACTCGGGCGTGAGGATGCGCCAGTGACCATCGTGGAGTTCTTCGACCCGGCCTGCGAGGCCTGCCGCGCCTTCCATCCCATCGTGAAGCAGATACTGACGCAATACCCCGACGATGTGCGCGTCGTCATGCGCTACACTCCGTTCCACGGCGAGGGGTCCGAGCTGGCAATCAAGGTGCTGGAAGCGGCACGGTTGCAGGACGTTTTTGTTCCCGTGCTGGAAGCGCTGCTTGAAAATCAGCCCGCCTGGGCCTCTCACGGCGCTCCGGCAGCGGAGCGCATCATGGAGATCGCCGGAGCGGCGGGCTTGGACACAGAAGCCGCCGCAAATCAGATCATGTCACCCAGCATCGTCGGCGTCCTCAATCAGGACCGGGCCGACGTCGAAGCTGTCGGAATTCAGGGCACACCGACGTTCTTCGTCAACGGTAAGCCTTTGCCAGAGTTCGGTGCGGAGCAGCTCTTGTCGCTCGTCCAAGCCGAAGTCGAGGCTGCGGCAACAAACTAGAACGAACAGGAGACCCAACGTGTTCAAAACCTTCGCAAAGGCAATCCAGAGCCTGTCTGTCGCTCTTCTGATGGGCTTGCCAATGGCATCCTCAGCGCAGCAGTTGTCAGAGAACGCATCGATTGTGGTCGAGAGCCCCTGGGCGCGCGCGAGCCTTGGAATGTCGCGGCCCGGCGGGGCCTATCTGACCGTTCGGAACGAGGGCAGCGATCCGATCTCCCTTATCGGTCTTCGCGCGGAGATCTCCGGCATGGCTTCGATCCACGAAACCAGAACCAATTCTGACGGCGTCAGCATCATGGCTCCGGCGGACAATATCGTGATCCCGCCCGGGGGTATGTTCGCCCTTGAACCCGGCGGATATCACGCCATGCTGATGCAACTGCAATCTCCGCTCGTCGAGGGGGAGACCTTTCCGCTGACCCTGCTCTTTTCCGATGGAACAGAGCTTGAAATCACCGTCCCGGTCCTTGGCATCGGCGCACGCGGCCCCGAAGGCTGATCCGGCTGATGATGAGGGTGGCCAAAATCGCAGCGATCGGAGCGGCGGCGGTCTTTGCCGCCCTGTTTGTCGGCTGGTGGCAGGTAGATGGGCCTGGCGCTGACTCCGCGCCGGGCAAGCGGTCTCTACCGCTGACTGCTATGGAATTCAGCCTGACGGATCAGGATGGTCGGGATGTCGGCCCGGAAACCCTCATCGGCGAGCCGAGTCTGGTCTTCTTCGGATTCACCTATTGCCCCGACGTTTGCCCGACGACCCTCTCGGACATTTCCGGATGGCTCGACGAGATTGGGCCGGACGCCGAAGACCTGAATACCGTTTTCATCACCGTAGATCCGGACCGCGACACGGTCGAGGCCATGGCCGAGTATGTCTCGTATTTCCATCCGCAGATACAAGGATGGACGGGCTTGCCAGACCAGATCGCGGCCATCGCCGATGGTTTCCGTGCCACCTATGAGAAGGTTGAGGGGGAAAACGGCGAATATACGATGAACCACACGGCGGGTGTTTTCTTGTTCGATGCGACAGGTCGCTTCGTCACCACCATCGACTATCACGAACCACGCGAATTCGCCGTGCCGAAGATAAGGCGCGCGATGCAGAACAGAACCGAGAGGGCAGAATCTTGAAACTGAGACATATCGTTCTGGGAACGACAATGGCCGCGGCAGCGGTCAGCACGATAGCGAGCCGGGCTTTGATCCTGGAGGCGCCGTCCGAGTACATCTTTTCCGAGGCTCCGGTAGCCTTGGACAGTCCACCCGAACCTCTCGATGGACCAGGCGTCAACGCATCTGGCGAGACGATGCCGAATATGCTTCCGGCCGCTTTTCAGCCGCCTGAGTTTCCCGCACTCGAACGGGCCGAGCCAGATAATCTGATGGCGCTTGTTCAGGCCCTCGCCACGCCGCCTTGGGAGGCGACGGTCGAGGCGGGTGACACATTGGACGTGCTTCTCTCTCTCGCGGACATGGATGCGCAAACACGGACCGAAGTCGCACTGGCACTGACGGTTGAATACGACCTGCGCCGCCTTCGACCGGGCCATCGTCTCAGCGTCGACTTTCGCCCGGACGGAACGCCATCCGTTGTGACGTTGGCTGTCGATGACGGTGTGCGGATCGAAGTCACCCTGGACGACACCATTGCGAGTCGGACGGTAACGCCGAGCGCGTTGACAGTCGAGCGTGCGAGCCAGCTGCTGGTAAACGGGTCGATCTACGCTTCGCTGGATCGAGCAGGCGTCCCGGCCCGTTTTGCCGTCGATCTCGCACAAATCCTCGGGGAAACGGTCGACTTTCGCAGGGATCTTCAAGGCGGAGAGACCCTGAATATCCTTTGGGGTCAGACCGTCCTTCGCGATGGTTCAGAGGTCGGTCAACCGTCAATCTCCTATGCGGCCCTCGATCTGGCCGACGACCGCTTCGAAATCCTCTGGTCAGCCGAAGACAGCGGGCGGGCAACGGTCTATTTGAATGGTGAAATCCTGCGGACGGTCGCACCGCCGGTGGAAGGCGCACGACTGTCGTCGGTCTTCGGGCAGCGCAAGCATCCGATCTACGGCAATATGCGGATGCACACAGGTGTCGATTATGCCGCCGCTGCGGGGACACCGATTGCAGCGACCGCACCCGGACGGGTCTCCTTCATCGGATGGCGGAGCGGGTATGGCCGGGTGGTCGAGATCGCGCACGGGTCAGACACAATGACCCGCTATGCGCACCTCAGCGCTGTGCCGGAGGGTCTGGCCGTCGGAAACCGCGTGGTCGCGGGCGAAACGATTGGCCAGGTCGGTGAGACAGGCACGGCGACAGCTCCGAACCTTCACTACGAAGTGCGCGTGGACGGCCGACCTATCGATCCGCTCGGGGAGGAATTGCTCGCCTCTGCGGAAAATTTCGACACTGCGGACGCCACTGAAATCCTTGAAGAGACGCGCACACGGTTCGCGACCTTTCTTCGCGAAGACACATGACTGATTTGAAAGGAATTCCGATGAAAAACAGGTTTCAAACCTTGGCCGCTGCGACCCTCATGATTGCTGCCGCGACGGCAGTAACCGCCCAGACCGCTATCCACGTCGGAAAGACGCGCGGCTGCGGTTGTTGCCTTGCCTGGATGGAAAAGCTGTCCGAGGCCGATTTTGCCCCTGAAGGTGAGAATATGGGCGGGGCGTTGATCCGTCTGAAGATGGATCGCGGTATTCCCGTCGATATGTTCTCCTGTCACACGGCGACCGTCGAAGGCTACACCATCGAGGGTCACGTTCCGCCAGCCGATATTACTCGACTGCTTGAAGAACGTCCCGATGCCATAGGCCTGGCCGTGCCCGGCATGCCCATCGGCTCGCCCGGCATGGATTTCGGCGACGATGCCGAAGCCTACGATGTCTTTCTGGTGAAATCCGACGGCTCCACTGAGATCTTTTCGTCCTATCCGGCGAGTTAAAGTGGAGCAAATCACAACACTCTCACCAGTCGCACTGGGCTTTCTAGGCAGCCTGGCCGCCGGTCTCATGACCGCCGTCGGGGCGACGCCCGTGCTTCTCGGCAAGACCCCGTCACGCAAATGGCGCGATATTTCGCTCGGCTTTGCCGCCGGGGTCATGCTTGCCGCGTCTTTCTTTTCTCTCATTATACCGGCACTCGACGCAGCGGAGGGCCGATACGGGGATGGCGCGATACCGGCGCTGATCGTCTGTGCTGCGATCCTGATGGGCATGGGCGCGGTCGCCATGATGAACGAAATGATCCCGCATGAGCATTTCAGCAGCGGGCGCGAAGGCCCGGAGGCGGTCTCGCTGCGCCGTGTCTGGCTCTTCATCATCGCCATCACGATCCACAATGCGCCGGAGGGTTTGGCCGTCGGCGTTGCGTTCGGAGCTGATGGTTTTACAGGCGGATTTCCCGTCGCTCTCGGGATCGGATTGCAGAATGCGCCTGAAGGGCTGGCTGTTGCAGTCGCCCTACTGGGCGAGCGATACTCGGCGGGCCGCGCGTTCGGCATCGCAGCACTGACTGGTTTGGTCGAACCCGTCACGGGCTTTCTTGGTGCCGCGGTGATCGTCGTGGCGCAGCCTCTCTTGCCCTGGGGTCTGGCTTTTGCGGCGGGCGCGATGCTCTATGTCATCAGCCACGAGATCATCCCGGAAACCCATCGCAGCGGCCACCAGAAGCAGGCGACGACCGGGCTCGCGATCGGCCTCGTCGTCATGCTGTTCCTAGATGTCTGGTTGGGGTGATTCATGGCAATTCGCTCCATTGGCATTTGCACAGCTGTCGCGGCGCTCGCCGCCGATCAGGCATCGAAGGCGTTCGTGCTCGCGAATGCGGAAACGCTCGCCCCCGGCGTCGCTGTGTTCCCCGGCTTCAACCTGATCTTCCACCGCAACTACGGCGTGACCTTTGGGTTCTTTCAAAATGTGCCGTGGTGGGTCCTTGCATTGGTCGCCACCGCCGTCGTTCTGTTCCTCGTCGTTTCACTGATCCGGGCAACGCAGGCAGCCGAGGCGGTTGCCTACGGCATGGTGATCGGCGGCGCTCTTGGGAATGTCGTGGATCGTTTTCGCTTTGGCGGTGTGACCGACTTTCTGGATTTCTATCTCGGAACGGCGCATTGGCCAGCGTTCAACCTCGCGGATGTCTTCGTGGTCTGCGGCGTGGGGATTTTACTGATCTTCTCGGGGCGCGAAAAGGTCGCTGCGTCCGAAACCTCAAGATAGATCTCGGTGATTTCAATCGGCATCACTGTTCTCCGCATTTCCAGAATGTCAGGTATCATCCTCACATTCTGTGCATTCGGTCTCGGCGCTTTGGCGGTTCTCGCTCTGCCACCATTCTCGATGCCGGTGCTTTTGCCCGTCGCGTTTGGCGCGCTGTATCTCCTCACGGTCGGAGAGAGCCGCATGCGGGCCGGACTTGCCGGATGGGCGTTCGGCGTTGGCTTCTTCCTGTTCGGATTGTCCTGGATCGCGGAAAGCTTTTTCGTCGACGCGGAGCGGTTCGGCTGGATGGCCGTTCCTGCGGTGGCTGGACTGGCCGCCGGCCTTGCGCTGTTCCCGGCGGCGGCAATGGCAGCGTTCGCATGGAGCAGGACGAAAGGTGTCTCCGGCGCATTGATCTTCGCGGTCTGCTGGTCGGTTTCTGAATGGCTGCGCGGCACCATGCTGACAGGCTTCCCCTGGAACCTGATTGCCTATGCATGGGCCGACTACGATATTCCACGCCAAATGGCCGCATGGGTTGGCAGCTACGGACTTGGCCTCCTCACAGTTCTGCTGTCGGTCTTGCCCGTAACGCTCCTCATGCGGAATCGTCGGCAAAATGCGTTCGCCGCATTTGTTTTCATGTCGGTGGTGGGGGGTGCCGGAACCCTCGGTACGGTTCGCCTTATGGCCACCACACCGCCAACAGACACAACCGTCAGGATCGTTCAGGGAAACATTCCTCAGACGGAGAAATGGGACCCCGCGTTCCGCGAACGGAACATATCCCGCTATCTGGACCTGTCTGCGCAGTCTGGCAGCTTCGACGTCCTTCTCTGGCCTGAAAGTGCATTTCCCGGTTATCTTGATGAGAATCCTGAAATGTTGGGTCGAATTGCCGAACGTCTGCCTGAGGGCCGCGTTCTTCTGACCGGTGCACAGACGCGCGAGTCGGACGGCACTGGCACACGCTACAGAAATTCGATCCTCGCGGTCGATCAGACCGGACAGATCGTCACGAGATACGCCAAGCATCATCTCGTGCCGTTCGGGGAATACGTTCCCCTGCGGAGTTTTCTTCCGATCCAGCGATTGACCGCAGGGCTTGGGGACTTCACGCCCGGTCCCGGCCCCCAGACCGTTGAGCTACCCGGTTTATCTCCGGTCGGCCTTTCGATCTGCTACGAGGCCATTTTTCCGGGACGTGTCGTAGACGCCGCTTCGCGTCCGGACTGGATATTCAACGCCACCAATGACGCTTGGTTCGGTGCGTCTCTCGGTCCCCGGCAACATCTGGCCTCTGCCAGGATGCGCGCGGTTGAAGAGGGGCTGCCGATGGTTCGCGCGGCCAACACGGGCATTTCAGCAGTTATCGATGGGTACGGCCGGATCGTCGCCCGCCTCGGGCTGGACGAGACCGGCGTGCTGGACGCCCGCTTGCCAGCTGCGCTCCCGGCCACGCCATTCGCGAAATGCGGGCAGATGATGTTCCTGCTCGTTTTGGCAGCGTGCATCGCGGGTGCCATTGGATTGACTGTCGGAAAGGAAAACGCGTAATGATCGTAGTCTTTGGAGCAGTGGCGGGAGCCGCATGGGGCGGATATCTCGCCAAGAAGCGTGGCGGCAACAGGCTGGACATCGCCCAGTACGCGGCAAGTTCCGCGATCGCATTCGGACTCCTGGCGTTGTTCGCCTCGATCGTTCTTGCACGGGTTCTATGAACCGCCGTCCAAGGCCGGATAGGCGCTAGGCGAATATGTCGATCGGCGTCCCGTCCCGCACCATCGCGTAGATATCCTCAATTTCGCGGTCCGACACCGCGATGCAACCCGCCGTCCAGTCTGGCTTGATCGCGTCGATCCCGGGTCGTGGCCCGCCATGGATGAAGATGTCGCCGCCTGGCTCACGTCCCTGTGCAGCGGCGAAGGCGATATCGGCCTCGTTCGGATAAGAGATTCCGATGGAGAGATGGAACAGACTGTCGGGATTGCGTCGGTCGACGGTGTAAGCCCCTTCGGGTGTTTTCCCGTCACCCTCGAACTGCTTGGGCCCCTCGGGCGCGAAACCGAGGTCTATCCTGTAGGCTTTCAGGACCGAGGTATTGTTGAACAGGAACAGGTTCCGGTCACCTTTGAACATCTGCAACCGGGTGACCTCGGGCCCATCGTAGGTTCGGAATTTGCTGGCGCACCCTGCAAGGCCAAGTGCAAGTCCGCCCAAGAGTGCCGTTCGTCGTGTCGTTTTCATCATGTCGTCCGCTCGATCTTTTTACCTGTCCACTCATATCGGTATCGGTATGCCTGATCAATCAATGGCCGTGGGCCAGGGCTCCCTGCGCCATCTTCTCTCCCACTTGCTCTCCCCCGGACCCGTCCGGCCGGTCCTTCTTGGCCCGGAGCAGCCTGAGCGCGTTGGCGACTACCAGTAGCGAAACGCCGACATCCGCAGCGATGGCACCCCACATTGTTGCCATGCCGAACGCTGTCAGCCCGACGAACAGCGCCTTCGTCGCAAGCGCAATAGCGATGTTCTGATGGATGACGTTCATGGTGCGGCGGGAATGGCCTATCAGCCATGGCACCTTGGCGATGTCGTCCGTCATTAGGGCGATATCGGCGGTCTCAATGGCGGCATCCGATCCGACCGCACCCATGGCGATGGCGAAATGCGCCCGCGCCATGGCAGGTGCATCGTTTACACCGTCGCCAATCATTGCCACGATATCATAGTTGGCAACGAGTTCCTCGATTGCCGTCACCTTGTCTTCGGGCAGCAGTTCCGCGCGCACCTCGTCAATGCCGACTTCCGCCGCCACGGCGCGCGCCGTGCGTTCATTGTCGCCGGTCAGCATGATGATCTTTTTTACGCCCTGGGCATGCAGGCGTGCCACGACCCCCTTCGCATCCGGGCGGATGCGGTCGCGCAGTTCGATCAGGCCCAGCAGGCGGTCTGCGGAGCCTACGGCAACGAGTGTGCTGCCAGCCCCTTCGATCCGTTCCAGCAGATCGCGGGGGATCGCTTCGCCAAGCCCCTTCTCGGTCGCAAATCGATCCGAGCCGAGCCAGACGGGCTGACCCTCCCAGGTTCCCTCGACACCGCGGCCCGGCACCGTTTTGGTGTCGGTAGCCGCCGACTGCTTCAACCCGTCGCGTTCGCCGCGCGCCAGGATGGCCCGCGCCAGAGGATGCGAAGAGCGGGCTTCCAACGCGACAGCGGCGCTCAGAAGGTCGCGTTCGACCGTGCCGCCTAAAGGATGCAGGCCCGCGACCTCCGGTTCTCCCATGGTGATCGTCCCGGTCTTGTCCATTGCCAGAGCTGTCAGGCGTGACGGAGCCTCCACATAGGCACCGCCCTTGATCAGCACGCCATTGCGTGCCGAGGCCGCGAGCGAAGCGACGATGGAGACCGGCGTAGAAATCACGAGCGCACAGGGGCAAGCGATTACCAGAAGAACCAGCGCATTGTAGAACCAGTAATTCCATGCCCCCGCGAACAGCAGCGGCGGAACGACGGCGATTAGAATCGCCAGCGCCATCACGATGGGCGTGTAGATGCGGGCGAATTTCGTGACCCATTGCTCGACATCGGCGCGGCGCGAATGGGCGTCGCCTACCATACGGATGATTTTCGAGAGCACGGTATCGCCTGCGGCCTTGGTGGCCCTGACCGTCAGTGTGCCGTCGCCGTTGATCGTTCCGGCATACACTTCATCGCCAGTTTCCTTTGCCACAAGAGCACTTTCCCCGGTAATCGGAGCCTGATCAACATCGCCGCGACCCTCGGTCACCTCTCCGTCGAGCGGGATACGGTCTCCGCCGCGCACCACGAAGCGGTCACCGATCGCAACCTGAGCCGCAGGAACATCGGTCTCCGATCCGTCGTCACGAATGACGCGCGCCGTGGGTGGTGCTAGGTCCAACAGGGCCGAGACCGCGTTGCGCGCACGCCCCACGCTCCAGGATTCGAGAGCGAGGGACAGAGCAAAGAAGAATGCGACCGTTGCCGCCTCGAAAAACTCGCCCAGACCGATCGCCCCGGCCACGGCGACGATCATCAGCAAATTCATGTCAGGCGAAAATCTACGCGCGGCGGACCATGCTTTGGGGGCGACCAGCCAGGCTCCGAACACCACCGCCAGCATGAACAGCCCCATCTCGACCAGAGGCATAGACGTCTCGCCATGACCGGAGAAGAGCCGCAGCGCGCCGCCCGCCCCCGTCTCGACGATGTGGTAAAGGAACCCCGCGGCCCAGAAGCCGCCGCTGAGCCCGGTGAAGAGGCGTTGACGTGCGAAATGGGCCGCCTGGTCCGCTTCGGCGCTTTCAGCATCCCACATCTTCGCGCTCATCCCAGTCGACCCGACGATCTTGATGATCTTATCGTCGCTGAGCGGTTTGGCGCTTTTGAGGATGGTCATGCGCCCGTTGATCACATCGAAGGCCAGATGCTCGCTGCCGCCGACTTCCGGCCCGACGACCTTGTTCAGGATCGCGACCTCTTCCGCACAATCCAGCCCGTTAACGCGAAAACTGCGTCCGGAGGATGGTGGAGGTGCTGCCACCTGCGCGGTGTCTTCGGCCGTCTGGCCACAGCAAGCCTTTGTGTCTTTGCGATCATCCTGATGACCGTGCGGATGCGTGTCTGGACCGTCGTGGGACATGGGAAACCTCTGAGAATAAGCGTTGAGCCAAAGATAGGAGCTTCAGTTGCTAGAGGTTCAAGAAGTTTCTTGGGATGTTCTGTGATTAAGGCCATCACAATCAGCACTGTACCTCCTCTGAACTGTTCGGGCGCGACAGCGAGGCGATTGGACTTGACCTTCCATCTACGGGAAGCACTATTTGCGGTCCCAGTGTAGTTTTTGAAAGGCTGGGAAATGGATCAGATAGTAGGCAAGGATGCGTCAGAGCGGTCGTCGGATCATGCCGTGGATCCGGTGTGCGGCATGTCCGTCACAATTTCTCCGGACGCACGCCGTGCAGATTATGACGGTGAAATTTTCTATTTCTGCTCCGACAAGTGCCATACCAAGTTCAAGGCTGATCCAGTTTACTACGCCTCTGGCAAGGCATCGGATCGTCGCATGACGTCACAAGCAGGCGCGCAGTATACATGCCCGATGCACCCTGATATCGTACGTGATGAACCCGGATCTTGCCCGATCTGTGGCATGGCGCTGGAACCGATGTTACCGTCGGATGAACCCAGTCAGGAACTGACCGACTTCACCCGCCGCATGTGGATCAGTGCCGCCGCGGCCGTTCCCCTGGTCATCCTAACCATGGGGGAGTTGGTCGGTCTGCCCGTCCGAGACTGGATCGGGCATCAACTGGCGACCTATGTCGAGTTCGCGTTGGCGACACCAATCGTCCTATGGGCGGCGAAACCCTTCTTCGAGCGGGGATGGGCGTCGATCATGAACCGCTCGCCCAACATGTGGACACTGATCGCCATCGGTGTCGGTGCGGCCTACATCTATTCGCTGGTGGCTACGTTCCTTCCGGGCGTGTTTCCGGAGGTCTACCGGATGGGCGCGGGCGTCGGCACCTACTTTGAGGCCGCCGTTGTCATCATCACCCTGATTTTTGTCGGGCAGGTTCTGGAGCTGAGGGCGCGGGAACGGACCGGCGATGCCATTCGGGCACTACTCGACCTGGCCCCGAAAACCGCGCGACGTATCCTGCCCGACGGCACAGAGTATGACGCGCCGCTGGAAAACATCGTTGAGGGGGATCGTCTGCGGGTCCGCCCAGGCGACGCGATCCCCGTCGACGCCACGGTCATGGACGGTACGTCGTCCATCGACGAGAGCATGATCACCGGCGAACCCCTGCCGGTCGAAAAAGGTCCCGGCGATACCGTCACCGGCGGCACGATCAACAAGAACGGATCCCTTGTCATCGAGGCCGCGCGCGTGGGTGCCGACACGATGCTGAGCCAGATCGTCGAGATGGTTTCGAACGCGCGTAGGTCCCGCGCGCCGATTCAGGGTCTTGCCGACAAGGTCTCATCCTACTTCGTGCCGACCGTTGTCCTGATCGCGCTGCTCGCATTCGTCGCGTGGCTGAGCTTCGGACCCGAACCTGCTCTGGTCTTTGCCATTGCCTCGGCGGTGTCGGTGCTGATCATCGCCTGCCCCTGTGCTCTGGGTCTGGCGACCCCGATTTCGATCACGACGGCCGCGGGGCGCGGTGCACAGGCGGGTGTGCTGATCAAGGACGCCGAAGCTCTGGAACGCATGGCCAAGGTCGATACGCTGATCGTGGACAAGACGGGTACCCTGACCGAGGGGAAGCCGAAGCTGACCGATGTGGCCGCTCTGGGCGACGAAAGCGAGGAAACCATTCTAACCCTAGCTGCCGCCCTGGAAAAAGGCTCGGAGCACCCGTTGGCGGAGGCCATCGTGGAGGGTGCGAAGGAGAAGGGCATCAAGGTCGGCAATGCCGAAAACTTCGAGGCGGTGACCGGAAAAGGCGTGCGCGGAACTGTCTTGGGGCGGGCTGTCGCACTTGGAAATACCGCAATGATGCGCGACATGTCTCTCGACACATCTGCGGCGGAGGAAGCGGCAGATGTTCTACGGGCCGAGGGTAAGACTGCCATGTTCGTAGCCATTGAAGGTAAGCTGTCCGGCATCGTCGCAGTGGCCGACCCGATCAAGGAGTCGACTGCCGAAGCCATCAAGGTGCTGCACGAGGCAGGTCTGCGGATCATCATGGCGACAGGTGACAACGAACGCACCGCCAGGGCCGTGGCGCAGCGGCTTGGAATCGACGAGGTTCGGGCCGGCGTTCTGCCGGAAGATAAGAAGGCGCTGGTGGACGAGCTGCACGCCGAAGGCAGAAAGGTCGCGATGGCGGGTGATGGTGTCAACGACGCGCCAGCCCTGGCCGCAGCGGACGTCGGCCTTGCCATGGGTACGGGCGCGGACGTGGCGGTTGAAAGTGCGGGCATCACGCTGTTGCGCGGGGATCTGAACGGCATCGTCAAGGCGCGGACACTGGCGGTGGCGACGATCCGCAACATTCGCCAGAACCTGTTCTGGGCGTTTGCCTATAACACGCTCGGTGTTCCAATCGCGGCAGGGGTCCTCTACCCGGTCTTCGGCCTATTAATGTCACCAATGATCGCCGCAGCCGCGATGAGCCTTTCTTCAGTCTCGGTCATCGCAAACGCTCTCAGGCTGAGGCGATTGAAGCTTTAGCGGGTCCGCGATTTGAACGTGAAGTCGGTCAATTATCCATTTCAGCAAAACGTGTATTGCTGGTCTGTCAGAAATCCAACATAGCTGACCGATGATACTCAAAACGCGCCTTTTTCTGCTTACTCTTTTGATTGGCGTTGTTCTGGCGCAAATCGGCCATGCGTCCATTTCAAGCGTGGATTCAGGGTCTTCGATGGTCATGCAAAGCGATTGCTGTCCAGATGACTGCCCGGACATGCCGGAATGCGATGCTGCTTGCATTTCGACGATGCAATGTCGGGTAGCCCCGATTGTGCTGGGGCTGGAACGAGCAACTCTAGCGAGCTTGCGGGGCCCCGGAAGCGCAGAGTTCTCACGGGCCGAGGCGGCAGCCCACCGACAACATGCGGACATTGGGCTTCAAAGACCGCCCAAGGCATGACGGGTCAGGTGCCTTTCGCACCAAAATCCACGCGCCGATGTAACGTATAGACTCAGGGTCGATACGATGGCTGGCGTTCCTGTTGCCCGTCAAAATAGGCGTATCATGCTCCGCTATATCCCCACCTTTCTTGCGACCCTCGTGGTCGCGACCCAGCTCTCCGTGCCGATGGCACAGGCGGCTGCATCTGATTACAACCTCGTTCTCATCGAAACGACCTATCCCTTCGGAGACGGCGCGGTTCTGGAGCTTCGTCTGATTGATACCCGGACCAATGCGCCCGTCGAAGGCGCCGTCATCTTTGCTACAAGGCTGGATATGGAGCCGGACGGCATGGAGACGATGACTTCGACAGTCGTGGCGCTGCCTGGCAAAGAGCCGGGTCTATATCGTTTTTCCGCCGATCTGACGATGGACGGAAACTGGCGGTTTTCCGTTGCGGCCAAGGTGCAGGGTGAACCTGAAACTGTTCAGGCGCAAATCGTGCTCGAGGTGCTGCCATGAGCGTCTTTGGCAAATTAGTGCTTATCGGCGTGGTTGGCGGCGCGGCTGGATGGGCGGGCCTCGCGGCAGGCGTCAAGGGTTGGACGCCTGCTATGCTGGCAAATGTGGCGCAGACGAAATTCACCGCGCTGATGGGACGGCAAGCTGAAGCAATGCCAGCCGCAACCCGAACGCCGACAGGCCCGGTCATCTACTACCGACACCCTGACGGTCTCGCCGAATGGTCCGCCGCGTCGACCGAGACTGCCGATGGAAAGTCCTTTTTGCCGGTCCTGGCGAACGAAGACGTATCGTTTGATCCAGAGGCGATCACGCCTCTAGAGGCAGAGAGTGGCGAACGAACCCTACTCTACTACCGCCACCCGATGGGCCTGCCTGATACGTCGCCGGTGCCAAAGCTGGATTCCATGGGGATGGACTACCTGCCCGTCTATGCCGACGAGGTAAGCGATGCCGGATCAGTGACCGTATCGCCCGGCAAGCTGCAACGCACGGGCGTGCGTACGTCAATTGCAGTGTTTGATCCCATGGCAACAACAGTGCGTGCGCCGGGGATCGTCGCGCTGGACGACCGTAGAGTCAGCGTCATTTCATTGCGTGCGGATGCGTTCATCGAAGAAGTTGAGGATGTAACGACCGGATCAATCGTTGAAGCAGGCGAACCGCTGGCGATGCTCTATTCTCCGGATATCGTCTCGGCGGCCGCACAGTATGTTTCGGACCTGCGAAGTGGTGAAGGGCGCGTGGAAGGCAGCCGTCAAAGGCTGGCAAACCTGGGTGTTCCCGTGTCAGTGATCGACAAGATCGCGGCGGAAAGGCGTACGCCGGTGCAAATCAGCCTGATGGCACCGCGGTCGGGCGTGGTTCTGGAACGAATGGCCGTCGAAGGCATGATGTCCGAGGCTGGAGAAACGCTGTTTCGTATTGCCGATACATCGGTTGTCTGGGTCATGGCGGACGTGCCGGAATCTGCGCTCGCGGGCCTTTCGGATGGAAACGCTGCGACGATCACCTTCCCAGGCCTGCCGGGCGAGACCTTCAGCGGCCTGATCGACAAGATATACCCTGAAGTCGATATGCAGACCCGGACTGCACGCGTCCGCATCGATCTGTCCAACCCCGAGGGTCGCTTGCTGGTCAACATGTTCGCGGATGTGGTTTTGGCGACGGGCGACGGTGCGCCCGTGGTGCAGGTGCCGGAAACGGCGGTGATCGACACCGGCGATCGCCAGGTGGTGATCCGCGATATGGGAGAGGGGAAATTTGTGCCGCAGGATGTGGTGCTGGGGCGGCAGGCCGCCGGGATGGTGGAAGTCCGCGAAGGTATTGCCGAGGGCGACCGGATCGTCACCACCTCGACCTTTCTGATCGACGCGGAGAGCAACCTGAACGCAGCCCTGGCTGCGCTGACCGCCCCGGAGGCAGTCGAATGATCGCGCGTGTCATCGAATGGTCCGCCCGCAACCTTGTTCTGGTGTTCTTTGCCACGGCCCTGATCATCGCCGCAGGGGTCTGGTCACTGCGCAACTTGCCGATCGACGCTATTCCCGACCTGTCTGACGTGCAGGTGATCGTGCTGACCGATTATCCGGGCCAGGCTCCGCAGGTCGTCGAGGATCAGGTCACCTATCCGCTGACTTCGGCGATGCTGACGGTGCCGCGATCCCGCGTCGTGCGGGGGTTTTCGTTCTTCGGCATTTCCTTTGTCTACATTATCTTCGAGGACGGCGTAGACCCCTATTGGGCACGGTCTCGCGTTCTGGAATACCTGAACGCCGCGGCAGCCCGCCTGCCGGACGGCGTGACGCCCACGCTCGGTCCCGATGCGACCGGGGTCGGATGGGTTTACCAATACGCGATCACCGGAGAAAATCTGTCGCTGGCCGAATTGCGGTCGTTGCAGGATTGGGTCGTCCGCTTTGGTGCAAGCCGTGCCGAGGGCGTGTCCGAAGTGGCCAGCGTCGGCGGCTTCGTCAAGCAATACTCGGTCACGGTGGATCCGGTGCGGATGCGGGCGCAGGGGTTCACGCTGTCCGACATCGGCAAGGCCATCTCTGAAAGCAACATGGACACCGGCGGGCGCACGGTAGAGCTTTCCGAGTTCGAATTCATGGTACGCGGACGGGGCTATCTGTCGGGGACCGAGGATATCGGCAACATCACCCTGCGCAGTATCGGCGGCGTCCCGATCAGCCTGCGCGACGTGGCGCGGGTCGAAATCGTCCCCAATGAACGCCGCGGCATCGCCGAGTTGAACGGTGAGGGCGAGGTGGCCAGCGGCATCGTGCTGCAACGGGTGGGCGCCAATGCACTGGACGTGATCGAAAACGCCAAGTCAGAACTGGATGTGGTTGCTCAAAGCCTGCCGGACGGGGTCGACATCGTGCCGGTCTATGACAGGTCCAACCTGATCCTGTCGGCAATAGAGACGCTGAAAACAACGCTTCTCGAAGAAAGTCTCGTTGTGGCCGGGGTCACGATCATTTTTCTGTTGCACGTCCGGTCGGCCCTCGTAGCGATCATCATGCTGCCTATCGGATTGCTCATGGCTTTCACCGCGATGAAATTCCTCGGGATCGGGGCCAATATCATGAGCCTCGGCGGCATTGCCATCGCCATCGGCGCAATGATCGACGCCGCCATCGTGATGATCGAGAACGCGCACAAGCAACTGGAACGTGCTGCCCCCGACAAGCCCCGCATCGAGGTGCTGATCGAAGCCGCAAGCGAGGTCGGCCCGGCACTGTTCTTCAGCCTGCTGATCATCACCGTATCGTTCCTGCCGATCTTTGCACTGGAAGGACAGGAGGGACGCATGTTCGGCCCGCTGGCCTATACCAAGACGTTTTCGATGGCGGCGGCGGCGTTCCTGTCGGTGACGCTGGTGCCTGCGCTGATGGTGGTCTTCGTGCGCGGCCGGATCATCCCTGAACACAGGAATCCGGTGAATCGGGCACTCATCGCCGTTTACCGCCCAATCATCCGCGCCGTGCTGAAGGCCAAAAGTCTCACGATCATAGTGGCTCTCGCCGCACTGGTGGTCACGATCTGGCCCGCGCGGCAGTTGGGGTCAGAGTTCATGCCCGTCCTGAACGAGGGCACGCTGATGTATATGCCGACCACTTTGCCCGGTCTGTCAGTCACCAAGGCCGCCGAGTTGATGCAGACGCAAGACCGCATCATCAAGACCTTTCCCGAGGTCCTGACCGTCTTCGGCAAGGCGGGCCGCGCCCTGACCGCGACCGATCCCGCGCCGACCGAGATGTTTGAGACGATCATCCAGCTCCGGCCGGAAGACGAATGGCGGCCCGGTGTGACGACCGAAAGCCTGCGGCAGGAAATGGATGCCGCCCTGCAATTTCCCGGCGTATCGAACGCTTGGACTATGCCGATCCGCGCCCGGATCGACATGCTGTCCACCGGTATCCGCACGCCGGTCGGTATCAAGGTTTATGGCACGAGTCTGACCGAGATGGAGAAAGTGGCTCGTGAGGTCGAAGCCGTGGTACGCACGGTGCCGGGAACGACCAGCGCCTATGCCGAACGGGTGATCGGCGGCTATTACCTCGACATCACCCCAGACCGTACAGCGCTTGGCCGCTACGGTCTGTCGGTGCAGGATGTGCAAGAGGTAATCGGCATGGCGTTGGGGGCCAAGGCCATCACGCAGACCGTCGAGGGGCGCGAGCGCTACGACGTCGCAGTGCGCTATCCGGCGACACTGCGGTCTGATCCGGAGACGATTGGGCGCGAGGTTCAGGTTGCACTACCGGGCGGTGGCACCATTCCGCTGGGGGACGTGGCCACCATTGAACGCACCCGCGGAGCTACGTCGATCCGCACCGAGAACGGACAGCTTGCCGTATATATCTTTGTCGATATCGTCGGACGCGATCTGGGCGGCTATGTGGCCGAAGCTCAGGCGGCGGTCGCGGCCTCCGTCACTCTGCCACCCGGCTATTCTTTGGGCTGGAGCGGTCAGTTCGAATACCTTGAACGCGCGAAACAGCGGCTGGCCACTGTTGTGCCGCTGACGCTGGCGCTGATCTTTCTGCTGCTTTACCTAAACTTCCGCCGCCTGACGGAAACCTTGATCGTGATGCTGTCGCTGCCTTTCGCTCTGGTCGGTGGCATTTGGCTCATGTGGTTCATGGGCTTCAACATGTCGGTTGCGGTGGCCGTCGGGTTTATCGCGCTGGCCGGGGTGGCGGCTGAAACCGGAGTGATCATGTTGATCTATCTCGATCAGGCGTTGAATGAAGCGCGTGCCCGCGCGGGCGACAGGGACCTGACCCGCGACGAGCTCCACGCCGCGATCATGGTGGGTGCAGTAGACCGCGTGCGCCCCAAGATGATGACAGTTGTCGCAATCATGGCCGGCCTAATGCCGATCCTTTGGGCGCATGGCACCGGGTCCGAGATCATGCAGCGCATCGCAGTGCCCATGATCGGGGGAATGGTGTCGTCAACCTTGCTGACCCTGATCGTCATTCCGGCGGTTTATGCCATCATCAAAGGGTGGAGCCTGAAGCAAGCCGGTACAGTGCCTGATTTGGCCCTCGGGCGGGCCGCAGAATAAGGGCAACGGCGTCAAGCAAGCAATAGGATATTGAGATGTATGCTCGAAACCTATGGAGTCACCGCGACTTCGACCATGCGGATTGTAGTGTCCCCATCCCCGCCGCCGGTCGGCTGCGTCCAGGCCACAAACGTACCGGCGTCTCCGCGCGCCATTCGGGGAAAACCGATCGATCCGCCGCCCCGATTGATATGGAGCGCCTGAGGCGCTGCGCATCCGGTACTTCGCGATATGTGGCACATGACGATCGCTTCACTGCCTCCCACATATTCAATCCAGAGCGCCAATGCGCTTCCATCCGGCATTTGCAGAACATCCACCCGTCCCGCGGCTGTGCCGAGGTCAATGCGGAGCGGTTCGTCAAACTGCGCGCCGCCATCGTCCGAAAACGCGATATAAACCTCCGGTTTATTCTCAGCTGCAGTGAACCAGATGACGGACACCTTGTCGTCCATCGTATCAACAGCTGGGCCATTTACGGGGCAGCCGGCAATTTCCCATCCGTCGTTGTGAACAGTGAGGGGTTGCGTCCATTCCCCTCCGATAGATCGGACAATCGAAATATCGCGGATTTCCTCGGCGGTTCGATCACGATAGACCGCCACGAAATCGCCCGAGGCGGTCCGCGCTGCGGACGTCTGACAACAAGTACAAGCGCGCGCGTCCAACAGGCTTTCTGGCTTCATCGCTCCGTCAGAGTCGACCTGTCGCGCGCGCAGCTGCATCGCATTCTCGAAGCTTTCGCCTTCTGTCTGATTGTCATACTCCCGGCCATCCAGCCACAGCGCCGTCAACCCGCCAAACTGATCGGGAATTAACGAAACAAAACCGTGCTCGCGTTGAGATCTGTCATCGTGCGGAATAAGCGGTTCCGTCCAGCTTCTGCCCTCATCCATGGAAAAAGCGATATTGACGTCATACTGGTAGTCACCTTCCCCATTCAGTTTCAGCCATTGTGCCGCCAGTCCACCATCGGCCAGTACCGCTACCGATGGGAAATCGGCCCAGTTGATGTAAATCTTTGACGATTTATGAATTGTGCGAGCGTCCGACCACTCACTGCCATCGAGTATGGCCATGCGAACTTCCGCTTCGGCTCCGTTTTCTTCTGTCCAGCTCAATATGATCCGGCCATCCGGCAAGGTTGCAAGTGATGGTTCACGGGCACTGATGCCGACCGGTGCTGCACGGTCGGTCAATCTGAAGAGGGCGGTTTCCTCGGCATGAGTTGCAGGGAAAGAACTGAAAAATGCAGCAAGGATCAGGATCGATGCAGCGAGACACTTACTCATACAGAGAATTATCCCCACTAGTCGTGGCCATGTTGCGGCGAACCCATTGGTAGTTGATCGGGAACCAAATCCCACCCTTTTGTCCGTCGAAACGGCTCAGTTTATCCCGTTGGCACGCTGCAATACACGAATGTAAGCCACGATATCGAGAATATCTGATCGCGTCACGCCTTCAACCGCTGGCATGTTACCAAATTTCCAATGATGCGCCCGAACTCCATTTTGCGCCGCGAGGACAAACGCCATGTCGCCGTGGTGGCTCGGTTCATAGATTTTGTGAACAAGCGGTGGAGCGATGCCATCCTGGCCTTGCCCGTTCAGGCCGTGGCAGGCGGCACATACCGCATCATAAGCGCTTGCGCCGATTTGCTCCTGCTCTGTAAAACTGGAGGGCAAATTGACGGCTGCAAGTGCGCCTGCGGGAAGCGCCATGCTTTCGCCGGTTTGGGTGCCCGTTTGGGAGTCGGTCTGCTGCTTGAAATACCATCCCGTCGCAGCAACGGCGACCAGAGCAAAAAATATCGCTGCCCATCTCATTCTAACAGAGTCCTTCATGATGTTGCGATCACCCCCGGTCTCTTCACAGACAAAGCCGGGTAACTCAGTGTGGCTTCCTCGAATTGGCTGACCTCTTCCAGCGTGGGGTTGTCTGCCTGAGCTTTCTCCGATCGCTGAATCGATCCAGTGAAAAAGGTGGTGATTTCCTGGTACCGGATCCGCGTGTCTTCCAGCGTCTGATAGTAACTGAAGAGCTCTTTCAGCGGTGCCGAGAAGTCCTTGTGTGCTGCCAGGACGGCCACCAGCGCGCCGAGTGTAATGCGACCTTCGATGACGAAGTATCCGCCTAGAGAATAGAACAAGAACGGTGTTAGCGCGGTCAGAAAATTATTGAGGGCCTTGATGAAGAACTTCAGACGGAAAATCTTCCTGCGCACGTGCTCAAGCTCTCTAAAACTTGCACTCACTGGCAGCAGCCCGGCCGAATTGACCTGCCGTTGGCGCAATTGATCGCTGAGCTGCCTGCCAAGCTGTCGGACTTCCTTGATCCTGGTGCGCGAAAGCGCGTTGACCCGGCGTTGCAGCTTGGGCAGCAGCACAAGCTGAATTGGCAGTACGGTCAGTGCTGCGGCACCCAAGACAGGGTCCTGAACGAACATGAAAAACAGGATCGTCAAAAGCGTACCGCCTTGCAGGATTGGCAGCGTAAGGACGTCCGCCGCGAAGCCACCGATGGGCTCGACTTCCTGTGCGAGAATAGGGACGATCTCGCTTTGGTTTCCGGAGTCTGGATCGCTGCGCCATTGCCGATAGACCAGCAGGCGGAAGCGCCGCAGAAAACGCTCAGCGACATACCCTTTGAAGACATTAAGGCCATATTTGTTTAGCCCGTTCAGGATGATCGCCAGAAGGTAGAGACCGCAAAGCAGCATGAGGAAAACGACCTGATCGAGGTCTTGTCCCAAAATGGCAATCGGGAAACGGCCTGAGTCCAGAGCGTTGTTTACGATCTGTTTTGGCAGTTCTAAAGTCAGATAGAGTATAGGCATTGCGATGAGGCTAACCAATATCATCAATGCCTGCTGACTTCTGGAGTAGCGCAAGACAGTCTTGAAAAGACTTTTTTCAAGCCCTCGTATGGGCTCTGTGTGTAACGTCGGCGTGCTGCGGTACTTCCAAAGCTTCAGAATGCCGCGAATAGCAAGATATGAGCCGACACTAATCAGCAGAGCGGGCGCCAAGACCAGTATGAGATGAATGAACGGATGCACCCAGTCTGGCGTGGCATCGTTGTAGTCGTATCCGAACGCGGCAGATACGTTATGTACAAACAAGTGATACCTTTCCAAGAGTGACATGGAAAAGTCTAACCCTTGGATTTCGGCGCGAGGTGATCGTGGACGATGATGACGCCCCACATGCCCGCCTCCCGGTGGCCGGGTATCAAGCATGCAAACTCCAGGTTGGTCACATCGGAGAACTCCCAGATCAAATCGGCATTTTGTCCACTTGGGATCGAAACCGAGTTGGCGCTGTCATGCTGCATATCGGGATGTTCGCGCATCCATTGCTGATGTTTTGCGACCTCGTCAAAGGAACCGAGAAAGAACTCGTGATCCAATGCGCCGGTATTTCTGATTGAAAACTGGACAACCGAGCCGCTTTCAATCTGGATCGCGTCCGGCTCGAAAAGCATGTAGCCGCTTTCCGTCTCCCGTATGGATATTTCAATCGTCCTGTCGATCGAGGAGCCATCACCGGGTTTCCCGATCGGATCATGGCCAGGCACTTCGAAGGCTCGCGCGTGAGGCTGCTGGCCCTTGCCACTGGAAGCGCCCACTGAAAAAGCCGGAAGGACAAGCGCAAGGGCGATGGTGCAGGTTCTCAGGAAATTCTTCATGCTCGGCTACCTCCGTAGCGCTTGATTTTATGGGATCTTCTTGCTTGCTTGGGCTAAGCGATCAAGGCGATGGGGCCGGAGTGTTTACCCCCGGCCCCATTGTTAGTAGTTACTTCATCTGCGTGACGGTCAGTTTACCCTTGACCCGGTCGGCAACGAACTCGATGTCCTGACCTTCCGCCATCTTGGCCACCATCGCCTCGTCGGCGCGGAACACCATGGTCATTGCCGGCATATCCAGGTTGACGAGAGGGCCGTGGATAATTGTGACCTTGCCGGCCTTTGCGTCGATTTTCTTGATGGTGCCGCTTGTGTATTCCACGTCAGCCTGAGCCATCTGGTCACCGACTGCGACCTCACGGTGCATTCCCGATTCGTAGTGGCCCGGGATCAGGCACGCTGCTTCGAATGTGCCAGAATTTGCGAAAGTCCAGACAACCTCGCCCGAGGCGCCCGCATCGAGACGGATACGGTTCGGATCGTCATGTTCCATGTCCATCTTGGCCATTTCGATCTTGTGCTCGGCATTACGCTCTACCGTGTCGAGGACGAATTCATGCTCCAGCTCACCCTTGTTGGTGATGTTGAAGCGGATGGTTTCGCCCTCCTTGATATCCATCGGCTCACTCTCGATCAGCATCTGGCCCTCATCGTTTTCGAGCAAAGTGACGTCGATTGTACGATCCACCTTGGCGGCGTCACCCGGCATGCCGACCATCATTGCGGCCGGCTTGTTCTCCCCATGCCCACCGTCGTGTGTACCTGCAGCAAAGGCCGGTGCTGATAACGCGATCGCAAAGCTTGTCGTCAAAAGAAGATTTCTCATTTTATTGTCCTGTAGGTTGGTTTGGTTGGAGTTGACGAAGGGCCGCTCAGCCCTTCGAGGTTGGTTTCGGTGTGAGAATGGTCTTGGGGCTGTTGTTGGAGGCAAATTCGGGTAATTCGCCGGTCCATTCGTAGGCCATCTCGCCCGGAGGATTTTCGTACCAGCCGGGATCGGAGTAATCGTCCGCGTCGATGCCGTCTCGCACCTTCACGACCGAAAACATGCCGCCCATCTCGATGGGTCCGTACGGGCCCCAACCCGTCATCATCGGGATGGTATTGTCAGGCAGCGGCATTTCCATTTTTGCCATGTCCCCCATGCCGGACATGCCCATCGGCATGTATTCCGGCTGGAATTGACGTATCTTCTGGGTCAGCGGCTTCTTGTTCACCCCGATGAACGTCGGCACGTCATGGCCCATAGCGTTCATCGTATGGTGAGATTTGTGGCAATGGATCGCCCAATCACCCAGATGATCAGCTGTGAATTCGTAGGCGCGCATCGCACCTACGGGAATGTCGATGCTCACCTCCGGCCACTGTGCTTCAGGCGGCACCCAGCCGCCATCCGTGCAGGTGACCTTGAAGTCATAGCCGTGCATATGGATCGGGTGGTTCGTCATCGTAAGATTCCCAACCCGCACTCGCACCCGGTCGCCCTTGTTCACGACCAGCGGATCGATGTCGGGGAAGATCCGGCTGTTCCAGGTCCAAAGGTTGAAATCCGTCATCGTCATGATGCGGGGTACATAGGTCCCCGGATCGATGTCGAAAGCGTTCAGCATGATCAGGAAATCACGATCTACCGGCATGAATGTGGGATCCTTGGGGTGGACCACGAACATGCCCATCATCCCCATCGCCATCTGGGTCATTTCATCGCCGTGGGGGTGGTACATGAACGTTCCGGACTTCACCAAGTCGAATTCATAGACGAAGGTTTTGCCTGGTGGGATGCTGGGATGGCTCAACCCGGAGACCCCATCCATGCCCGACGGAAGAATCAGCCCGTGCCAGTGTACCGTTGTGCCTTCCGGCAGCTTATTGGTGACGTAGATGCGCACCCGGTCGCCTTCGACAGCTTCAATTGTCGGGCCGGTGGATTGGCCGTTGTAGCCCCACAAATGCGCGATCATGCCGTCGGCAAGCTCGCGTTCTACCGGTTCGGCCACGAGGTGAAATTCTTTCACCCCGTTGTTCATCCGGTGCGGCAGGGTCCACCCGTTCAATGTGACCACAGGTGTGTAGTCCGGCCCGGAATTGGGACGCGCCGTGATCGCCGTAGCCGCACTGTCCATCTGCGCGGCTTCGGGCAAACCCATGTTCAGGGTTTGACCCCAGGCTTTCGAAGAGACCAGCGTTGCACCTGCCGCGCCGGCTCCGAGTAATTGACGTCTGTTCAACATGTCAGTTCCTTTCAGTGTCCTGCGCCGCCACCGGCGGCAAGTGTCGCGCCTTCTCCACCAGCACCACCGCCGTCGCCACCGCCATAGATCGCAGCGGTCAGATCAGCCTGTGCCATGTAGAATTCGCGTTTTGCGTTTGCCGCTTCCAGCGATGCGCCAAGTTTTTCGCGCACATCTGTCAGCAGCTCGAAAGTGTTGGTGATCATGCCGTTATAAGACAGCAGCCCTTCTTCTTCGACGGTCGTGCGTAGAGGCACAAGAACGTCGCGATAGTGGCGGGCGATCTTATATGCGGCGTGATAGGAGGCTTCAGCGCCACGCGCTTCGGACCTGACATTGACAGCTCTCTCTGCCAGCACGTTGGCTGCTTGCAGGTAAGACAATTCCGCCTTGCGCATCCGGGCCTTGCCGGTGTCGTAGATCGGGATTGCGAACTCCACCTCCACCTGAGGGGTGGTTACGGTCTCCGTTTCTCCGTCCTCAACCTCCCGCTCCGCTTCGAACCCGGCAATGAATTCGAGATCGCTGATAATGCGAGTCTGATCAGTCAGACCAAACGCTTTGGCCTGTGCTTCCAGGCCAAGTTTGGCAACGCGCAGATCAACCCGATTTCGCAATGCTTTCGCTTCGATGTCAGTCACACGGCCGACGGAACGCGGCAGCGCAGGAAGGGCATCGGGAACATAATAGTCGACCTCGGTGCCCCACAGCCCCATGAGCCTGGTCAGCTGCTCCTTGGACCGGGTAGCATTCAAGCGTGCCTGGGCAAGTTGTCCGGCGAGTTCGGCATTGAAGGCCTGTTCACGGGCCTGCCCGGCTTTGTTCAGCGCGCCGGTCTCGCCCAGCCTCATAGCCAATTCCGATCCGGCGTCAGAGGTCGCTTTCGCGCGGCGCAGATAGCTCACGGCCTCGAAGGCAGCTACGGCATCGACCCATGCCTTCCGCGTCTGATTGGCCAGTGCGAGCGTGTCGTTCACGGCGCTCAGTTGAGCCTGCCGGAAATTTGCGTCTGCAATGGCCGTACGCTGCTTGCGAGTGGTGGCATCGAGCACGTTCGACCGGATCAGTCCTTCGATCGCCCTGTAGGCACCCAGTTCGGGCGCACCGATGCCCAGTATACCGATTGCGACGATCGGATTTTCCGGGGTCGATTGCTGCCAGGCCTCAGCGGCGGATAGGCCGACATTTGCATAAGACGCCTGCAATCCCTTGTTGTTCAGAAGCGCGACCTGAACGGCGGTGTCCGCCGAAATGGTCTTGCGGTGCACCATTGCGTGCACCTGCTTCTTCAAGGCCTCGTTTTCGGCCTGGGTTTCGGCGAAGGCTGTCCGTTTGCCGATGGCTGGTGTGACCTGGCTGGAAATGTTGGCGAAGCCAGCTTTTGGTTCCGTGTAGATGCCCGGTACAGCTGCAGCACAGGCACCCAAGATTAGCGGAAAGCCGAAAACCAGCGGAAACTTCGATACCCGCATCAGTTGCCCTCCGTCTGTTCTTGATTGACGGAACGCCAGTCGCGGGGACCTGTGGGGCCGCGGTAGGTGTAGCCCGCCAAGGGGTCCTGATAGCTGATCAGCGATGAAACTGCCGTGTTGGCGACGGCCTGTTGGGTCGCGACGGACGGCAACGGGGTGGGCTCATAGGCGCATGCGCCAAGCCCGAGGGCCGAAGCCCCCATAAGTAGATGAATTTTCATGAACGTAACCTGATTGATGAACGTTGTCTCACGCAGACTCTGCGCAAGGCTCACACCCGTTTTGGGCGTCGGTTCAGATCAGGAATCGAGGGGGCCGCAGAAACCCGGTCGTTTCGGCGGAATAGGTTTGCCCGCTGGGAATGACAAATTCCCTTGTACCAACCGGCTCTGTTCTGACCTTGGTATCTTCGAGGAACAGAACAGAAATACAAATGCCATTGCAGCACTCTTCAGACTGCTTCTTTTTGCCTTGCTTGTCAGCGCCTGGAAGACCGATGTCGCCTGCGACCTTCAGCTTCGCATGCGCAACATGTCCGATTTCGGTATCATCATGCGCTTTGGCGGCCCTGACGATATCAGCAGACCTTGCTTGATGCCCATCGTGCATGCCGGACGCCGCGTGAGCGGCAGTGGGCGGCGAAAGTACCAAGGCCAACGCAAACGCGATGACCGTAAGCGCCTTGATCCAGTATGACATGACAGCTCTGGGTTCCATGCTCAAGTTATCGAATACCCAAGCAATTTTGTCAATCCGTACTGCATCGGAAGGTGTGTCACTTTTTCTTGGCACAGGCGGTATCTGGCCGCCGTTGTCTGAAAACGTTGCAGATAAGCAGCATATGTAAAGCCAACACCTCGTTCATGCCGAGCTGAGCGATATTGCTGCGTCATGTGCTACTGGACCTCGGCCACTTTCTCGGAGCCATAGCCCGCATTGCTGATGGCTGCGGTCAATGCGCTTTCGTCCAAGGTGCTGTGGACGTCGACGATACGCGCATTCAGGTCGCACGAAACCGTTGCGTCTGGATCGGCAGCCATGATGGGCTTTTGCATGGAAGCGGCACGATGGCCGCGATCTCCGTGCAGATTGCAATAGACCCTGAAAGGAGTCCGCCCACTCGGATAGGAATATTCCGTTCTGAAAATCACCGCCAGCGTAAGACATGCAGAAAAGCTTCTTTCCAATGCTATCAACATTTCCGCAACTAGGTCCGGCAGTAACCTACCATTTGTTATGTCGCGCGGCCTGCAGTTGAGACATGGAACGCGGTTCAGGAGATCTCGAAACTTAAATTTCATTCGTCCCAAAGACCTGGAGCGAATGCTTGGTTCCCAAACGCAGGTTCAACATCCTCGATCTCAAGCCGTATATGTGTCAACGTTCTAACATGCAGAGGTTTTTCTCCGTCGACATGCCCGGTGTTCAGTTTGTGAGCATTGTCTTGGCATTCAGCCTCGCAGCGTTACTGCCGGTCCTCTGCCTTTATATCTTGCTTTCGCCGGGCTTTGCAGCGGCTCTTGCCGCCGGTGGGCCATCGCTGGCCCGCTTTCTGAGGCAAGTTACGACCAACGGCCTGCCCGTAGTTTTTGCCGTAAACTATGTCAGTTTTTTTCTTTTCGCGGTGATACAGAAACCAAAGGTCGCCCGCCGAGATACGGCGTTTTTCGTGCTGGTGGATATCTTGCTCAGAGCCATTCTCTTTCCAAGCCTCCACGCACTGATCTACGTTTTGTCTGCCGACTGGTTCGAGTCATTCGGGGGCAGTCGTGCAACCGCGTTGTCGGTCGTTGCCCCAACCCTTGCGCGTTCGGCGTTTTTTGAGAACATCTCCGGAGTTTATCTTTATGCGACAATGATCAGCGCGCTGCCGCTATATGTTTCAGCTTTCGGGCAGTCGGAATTTCTTGGACCGACCGTTCGTCGCTTGCCAATAAAAGCGGGCTTGATGCTGCTCGCCTTGTTTGCGTTTGCCCTGTCGGTCGGATTGATCGCAATCGGTGCACAAGGCATCGCATTCCTTCAGGGCTAGATGATGGCTGGCTATTCACCGTGGGAATGCGCGGCCTGAGGTGCCAACCATCGCGACAAGTAAACGCGCTCGAAAGCGAAGACAGCGATCATTCCGACAGCCGCATACAGAACGATCATTGGATCACTTTGAAGCTTCATTACGGTGAAAGCTGCCAATACAATTGCATCGAGAGAGAGCGCAGACAAAAGCACGATACTGGAGGCGCCAACTTCGGTTCGACGATAGCGGAACACGCCCCAATGTATGATCATGTCCATGACGAGGTAAAAGAAGGCACCAAGGGATGCGATCCGTCCCAAATCAAAGAGCACGGCCAGCGTCGAGGCGATAACGACTGTATAGACCAGCATATGCCGCTGGACAGCCCCGGACATGCCAAAATGGCTGTGCGGGATCATTTTCATCTCCGTCAGCATGGTCAGCATCCGCGACACTGCGAAAACGCTGGCCAGCACGCCGGATGCCGTGGCCACGGCCGCCAACACGACCGTCAAGTAAAAGCCGACCTGCCCGAGTGCGGGCTCAGCCGCCTGGGCCAGCGAATAGTCGCGCGCGGCGATGATTTCGTCGATTGTCAGGCTCGCGCCCACGCCAAAGGCCACAAGCAGGTAGACCACCACGCAGATCGCGATGGACAGCATGATAGTGCGGCCCACATTGCGGTGGGGATCGGTGATTTCGCCGCCGCTGTTGGTGATCGTGGTAAAGCCCTTGAAGGCAAGGATCGCCAGCGCAACGGACGCGATGAAGCCTGTCACTCCAAAGGTCTCGGCCGTTTCTGACGCGGCTGCGAACTGAAACCCGCTTGACCAGAGTGCTGCGATACCGAACAGCGCGATGCCCCCGATCTTGATCGCCGCCATGATTAGAGAGAATAGCCCGACGGAGCGGTTTCCTGCGATGTTGACCAAGAATGCGAACACGATCACGGCAACCGCCAGAACGGGCACAAGTGGCCCGCCCGTGATATCGAAAGGCTGCAAGACATAAGTGGCGAATGTCCGTGCGACGAGGCTTTCCGCGATCACCATGCTGAGCGCCATCAAAAGCGCCGCTCCCGCCGCGACCGCCCCCGATCCATAGCATTTCTGAAGGATCATCGCGATGCCCCCTGCCGAGGGCCAGGCGTTCGACATCTTGATGTAGCTGTAAGCGCTGAAGCTGGTCACGATGGCACCAGCGATGAACGCGAGTGGAAATAGTGGTCCAGCCAGCTGGGCGATTTGTCCGGTCAGGGCAAAGATGCCCGCACCGATCATCACGCCCGTGCCCATGGCAACAGCTCCGCCAAGGCTGATCGAGCCTTCACGGTAGCCGTCGTTCCCATCGTGGTTTTTATTGTGTTTCTGCATTTCGATCTGCCTTGGTTGCTTTTTAGGTCGTTACGCCTCTGCGCATGCCCACCCGATAGGTTTCAGGCCGCCAGAAGTCCCGACCCTGGGCGTCTGATGAAATCGGGACTACTCCCGTTGCGAGGGTGCGCCGTAGATCCGCCGGGAAGTTTGCGAACGCCATGTGACTACAACGGCGGCCCCTTGCAGAGCGATAACTGACGCCACAAGGGCAACGAACGGCCATCGCGCCCAGTTCGGCTCAGGCATTTGGCGGTGAAAATCAAGAAAATGAAAGAACAAGAAATAGGCTGTGTGCAGCACTGCCAGCCACCACAGAACATAAGCGCCCTGCTGGATGTATTTCCACACGGACGTGCCAAGTACCCTTTGGCTGAAATTATTCGACGTACCGGCAAGCACAAAGCCGTAGAGCAGTGCCGCGATCCCAACCACATTGGCCAGCGCAAACCCGTGCTGAAGCATCACGTAGCGTTGCAGCTGGGGGTGAAACTCAAAACCGAACAGCCGTGCAAAATCAAGCTCGACCCAGCCGATCAGTATGATGATGGTATGCACCGTCGCCGCCAGAACCGCATAAATACCGAGCTCGCGTCGGTACGGCATGAGCTTCCGTAAAAAGGGCGCAGACGACAAGCGTGCGAGCGGCCCAATCGCCATTGCAGCAACGATGAGCAGCAGTGAAAGATCCCCCAGCGCTCGGTTGTAGCGGTGCATCTCCGACCACTCGGCACGCGAAGCAAGCAGCAGGTATCCCGTCAGCACGGACGTTCCTATGATTAGTACGTGCCGCAGAAGGGCGGGTTTTTTCATCATGGTTTCAGATACCGTATGTTTGCAGTCTTCCAAAGATGTTTTAGGCACGCAAATAACACATCAGATCGGCTTTCGCTTCCAATCAGCGTTCAACATTCTGCAGAGTGTTAACGTTTGGTATGAAAGCGGGAACCCGGCTGGCATACCTGTCCCAGCCAGCGCCGAACCGTTCTCGGCTGTCCTTCTCCTCGCCGCGGGCCAGCCGTGCGTACATCCAGACCAGTACCGGAAACATGGCCAGCGTCAGGAGGGTCGGCCATTGCACGAGAAAACCAAGCATGATCAGAACGAACCCCACATATTGGGGATGGCGAATGCGGGCATAGGGGCCTGTCGTCGCAAGCAACCCCTGACGCTGCGCATTCCACAGATGGTGCCATGCCACGGATATGAGCCAGAAGCCGCCGCCGATAAAGACGAAGCTCAGGAGGTGGAACGGCCCGAAATGCGGGTTCGATTGCCAGCCGAACATCATTTCGGGGAGATGTCCGCTGTCGTGGGCAAACCAGTCTACCTCCGGCCAGGTCGATTGCAGCCAGCCGGAAAGAAAGAAGATGGTCAACGGGAACCCGTACATCTCGGTGAAGAGAGCTACGACAAAGGCGCTGAACGCTCCAAAACTGCGCCAGTCGCGTTTTGTCTGCGGCTTGAAGAAACTGAAGGCGAAAATGATGAACACCGCCGAATTGATAAATACCAGCAGCCAGAGTCCATAGGAAGCACCTGCATCGGTCATTACTGGTCGTCTCCCTTTCCGTGCCCGCCGTGGCCTCCATGACCGCCGTGCATGAAGAAGTGCATTCCGACGCAAAGCAGCAATGGCAGCCAGATCAGCAATCCGCTGCTCAGGATGTGCACCCGGTGCTCGTAACCCAGGAGAAGGACGCCAACTGCCAGCGCAACGATCAGATAGATGCCGGCGCGTGATCGCCAGAATGAGGGCGGGCGGGGGGCATGCTCCGATTGACTTTGATTAACATGTGATGGATCAGGTTGATGGGTCACGTTGTGGCTTCCTTTCTAGATCTTTGCGCCGCGAAGGCGCAGCGAATTGAGCACCACCGATATCGACGAGGCGCTCATGGCGAAGGCGGCAAACATCGGGCTGATGAGGATGCCGAAGAACGGAAACAGCACCCCCGCCGCGACAGGCACGCCAGAGGCGTTGTAGATCAGTGCGAAGAACAGGTTCTGCCGGATATTACGCATGGTGGCCCGTGCGAGCCGCCGTGCGCGCACGATACCGTCGAGGTTGCCCTTGACCAGCGTGATGCCGGCACTTTCGATGGCCACATCGGCGCCAGTGCCCATGGCGATGCCGACATCGGCCTGCGCGAGCGCGGGAGCGTCGTTGACGCCATCCCCCGCCATGGCGACCTTGCGGCCCTCGGCCTGCAATTCCTTGATGATCCGCGCCTTGTCCTCGGGCAGCACGTCGGCCCGGATCTCGTCAATGCCGAGCCGCGCGCCGATGGCCTTGGCCGTGCGTTCGTTGTCACCTGTGGCCATGATGACGCGGAATCCCAGTTCATGCAGGTCCTTGATGGCGGCGGGCGTGGTCTCCTTCACCGGGTCGGCGACAGCGACGAGACCCGCGATCTCGCCATCCAGCACCACGAACATCACCGTCTCGCCCTCGTCGCGACGGTCATTTGCCTTGGCGGTCAGGTCGCCCGCCTCAAGGCCTAGGTCCCGGATCATCGCCAGGTTGCCCAATGCGACCGCCTTGCCGCCCACGACGCCCTTCACGCCCTTGCCGGTGACCGCCTCGAAGTCGTCCGCGTCCGCCATCTTCACATCGCGCTCTTCTGCGCCTCGCACGATGGCCTCGGCAAGCGGGTGCTCCGATCCGCGCTCAAGCGATGCGGCGAGACGCAGGACCTCGGCCTCGTCGTGACCGGGTTGCGGCAGGACGGCGACAAGCTGCGGCTTGCCCATCGTCAACGTGCCGGTCTTGTCGACGATCAAGGTATCGACCTTCTCGAACCGCTCCAGCGCCTCGGCGTTCTTGATCAGCACCCCGGCCTGGGCCCCCCGCCCCGTTGCCGTCATGATCGACATCGGTGTCGCCAGGCCAAGCGCACAGGGACAGGCGATGATCAACACGGCGACAGCCGAGATCAATGCGTAGGACAGCGCCGGGGACGGCCCCCAGACCGCCCACGCGATGAAGGACAGGACCGCGATACCGATCACGGCCGGAACGAAATATCCCGCCACCTTGTCGGCATACTTCTGGATCGGTGCGCGCGAGCGTTGCGCGTTCGACACCATCTCGACGATCTGCGCGAGCATCGTGTCGGACCCGACACGCGTCGCCTCCATCACCAGAGAACCGGTGCCATTGATCGTCGCGCCGGTCAGCGGGTCGCCCTCGGTCTTCTCCACCGGCACAGGTTCACCTGAGATCATGCTTTCATCGACCGAGGACCGGCCGTCCAGCACAACGCCATCGACCGGCACCTTGTCACCGGGACGCACGCGCAGCCGGTCCCCGACCTGTACGTCCTCCAGCGGTATCTCCTCTTCGGACCCGTCGTCTCGGATGACCCTCGCGGTCTTGGCCGCCATGTCGAGAAGCGCGCGGATCGCCTTGCCGGTGCCTTCACGGGCGCGCAATTCCATCACCTGGCCAAGCAGCACGAGCGTCACGATCACCGCCGCCGCCTCGAAATAGACGCCGACATGACCTTCGGCGTCGCGAAATCCGTCCGGGAATATGCCGGGTGCCAGAACAGCAACGACGCTGAAGGTCCAGGCCGCCATCACCCCCATGCTTATGAGCGAAAACATGTTGAGATTCATCGTCTTGAACGAGTTCCAGCCGCGCACCATGAAAGGCCAGCCGCACCAAAGAACAACCGGGGTTCCGAGAACCAGCTCGATCCAGAGGGTTGCGCGCTCGCCGAAAATCTCTCGCACTTCCGGGAAGCCGAGATAGGGACCCATGGTGAGGATCAGAAGCGGAATGGTGAGGACCGTGCCGACCCAGAAACGCCGGGTGAAATCCACCAGTTCGGGGTTCGGGCCGTCGTCCATCGGGACCCCGGACTCAAGCTCCAACCCCATTCCGCAGATCGGGCAGGAACCGTGCTCGACCTGGCGAACCTGCGGGTGCATCGGACAGGTGTAGACGGCGCCGTCATAGCCCTCCGGGACGGTATCGTATCTGCCGTCCGCCGGGGCGGCACCCGCGTGATGGTCATGACCGTGGTGATCATGCCCGGCATGGTTGTCGAGCTCCGCCTCGGGCACAAGATGCATCCCGCAATTCGGGCAATCGCCCGGACCGTTCTGCCGCACCTCTGGGTGCATCGGGCAGACGTATATGTTTGTTTCGGTTTCATGTGCAGCATGGCTTACTTGGTCGTTCATTCGGTTGTCCTCTCGGCGGGATTCGGGTTTAGCCTAATTGTTCCAGCAACTGGAAGGTCAAGGGCTGTCACGACCGAAAGGATCGCTTCGGCCAATAGACCGGCAATTCCGATCGCATTCGTTGGATGGGGTATGGTGTCGGTGGTGATGATTCTTGCCGCACCTGCAGACATGATGGTGTCTTGCGCGCCATCGGCAAAGACCGCATGGATAGCCAGGCAGACAGGCGCGGCGGTTCCAGCCGCAAGCAATCTTTCGACGGCGCGTGCCATCGTGACGCCGGAAGATGCGATGTCGTCGAGGATCACTGGCGTGCCTTCGCGCAGCGCCGCGCTTTCCGGCACACTGACATCGACACTGCGGTCACCGGATCTCACCTTGCGCAAGACCTCATAGGGCCGTCCGGCCAGCCGGGCCACCTCAGCCACCCATTGCTGGCTTTCGCTGTCGGGGCCAAGAAGAACGGCGTCTGGCAGGTTCGTCCCGATCCAGTCCGCAAGCAGCGGGGCGGATACGGCGCGAATGGCAGGCATCGGGAAGACATCCTGCAGCCGGGCGATGCGGTGCAGATGCGGATCGACACTCACCAGCCAATCGAAGCTTTCCCCCAGGAATTGCGCAAAGAGCGGCGCGCTGACCGCCTGCCCGCGCTCGAAGCGGCGGTCCTGCCGCATGTAGCCAAGATAAGGCGCGATCAATCCGACGCGACGCGCGCCCATCTCGCGCGCCGTCGCCGCGGCGAAGCGCAAGGGCAGGGCTAGGCGGTCGGGATCGCGCAAAGTCGCCAGAAATGCCACATCGGCCCCGTCCAGATCGCTGGGCAGCGAGATCAGGCTTTCGCCATCGGGGAAGTGGTGCCAGTCGAGAGTGAGCAGGTCCGCCCCAAGCGCGGGTGCCAGGTCTTCGGCAAGCGGCCTCATCTCGGGAAACGCGACAAGGATCATGACACTGCCTCGGACAGCGTGAGCACGCCGGTCTGGGACTCGGCATAGGCCAGGGCATAGGCCAGTTCGCCTGGTGTCTCGGCATGAAGCTCATAAAGCGGCTGGCCCTTGTCCACCCAATCCCCGATCCGCACCAGAAGGCGGATGCCTGCGCTCTTCTGACGCGGGGCCCCGGCCAGCTTGGCGATGCGGGCAATCCGGCGGTTGTCCACGGCCGTCAATTCGCCCGCATGCGGGGCAAGTATCTCGATGCGTTGCGCGGCGGTGCCGGGTTCGTGGAAACCGCCCTGTGCCGCGCAAATTGCCATAAACTTGACCGCCGCCGCACCGCTGTCCAGTAGGTCCTCTGCCCGTTCCCGCCCCTGCCCCGCCACGGCGTACGGTGCGAGGTCCAGAAGTTGCCCGGCCAGATCCAGCGCCCGCGCACGCAGGTCGCCAGGTGCATCCGGCGCGCGCCGCAAAACCGCGAGCACGTCGTGCGCCTCCAGCGCCGGGCCCATGCCACGTCCCACCGGGGCCACGCCATCGCTGATATGTAGCGCCAGGTTCAGACCCAACGCCTTGCCCACCGAAGACAGCCGTATCCCGAGAGCCTCCGCCGCTCCGGCAGACCGCACCTTGGCCGTTGGTCCGACCGGCATGTCGATCAGAACATGGGTGGCACCGGCGGCCGCCTTTTTCGACAGTACGCTCGCTACGAGTTGACCGGTGGAGTCGAAATCGAGGGGGCGTTCGACACGGATAAAATGATCGTCGGCAGGACTGAGGGCGAGCCCGCCACCCCAGACGAGGCAACCGCCCTCGGCTTCGACCACCCGGCGCAGCGCGGCGGCGTCAAGCGCGACGGGCGCCATTACCTCCATGGTGTCGGCGGTTCCGGCAGGCGATGTGATCGCACGGCTCGACGTCTTGGGGATCAGATGCCCCGCCGCCGCGACGATGGCGACGACGATGGGTGTCGTGCGGTTGCCCGGCAATCCGCCGACGCAATGCTTATCGAGGACAGTGTGCTGCCCCCAGTCGAGCGTCTGCCCTGCTTCCTTCATGGCGCGGGTCAGCGCCACGGTTTCGGCCTCGTTCAGCCTGTCGCCGGCGCAGGCGGTCACGAAGGCGGCAAGGTCGAGGTCCGATAACCGGCTGTCGAGCGTGTCGTGCACGATCGTCGCGAACCCGGCCCGGTCCAGCCTCTCGCCATAGGCTTTCGCCCGGATCATAGACGCCGAAGCGGGCGGGTCAGGGTGCGAGAAAGCGGCTTCGTCTCCAATCTCAGCGCCAAGCGCGGCCCAAGCGGAAACGGACAATGCCGCCTGGTCCACGGCAAGCCATGCTCCGCGGCCGACGACATTCAGGGTCGCGATGATCCAGCGGTCCTTCAGGTGGATCCGTATGCGTGTCTGGGCAGCAAACCCCTCGGAACGGCAGACGTGACAGTCTTCATGCATGTAGACGACCGGCTGCTGGTAGGTGTCGATGCGGGAAGAGACCAGGGCAAGCGTTTCGGTCATCGCGGCCTGTCCAGGTAGACGGATTCGAGATGTTCGGGCACGCGCACGGATCGCCCTAGCTCGTGTTCGACGCGGAATCGCAGGGTGTCGGCGGCGACAGGTTCCCCATGGGTGAGATAGGTCATCTCGGGGGCGGGACCGGCGGACATCCAGCGCAGGATCTCATCGGCATCGGCATGTCCGGAAAAGGACTGGAGCTGAACCACTTCGGCCTCGATCGGGAACTCCCGTCCGAACATGCGCAATGTCCGCGCGCCTCCGGCCAGCGCCGCGCCGCGCGTGCCACCGGCCTGGAAACCGGAGAGCAAGATCGCGTTCCGCCGATCGCCGCCGAAGCTGGCCAGATGGTGCAGGATACGCCCGCCGGTCAGCATTCCGCTGGCGGAGACGATGATCATCGGGCCCTGGCGCGTGTTCAGCTCCTTGGATTGCTCGACCGTGTTTACCCTCTTGGCGATCTCGAACATCGCAATGCAGTCTTCGCGGCTGACGTGGTGCTCGGCGTGATGACGGTGATAGATCTCGGTCGCATTCACCGCCATCGGGCTGTTGAGGAACACCGGGACATAGGGAATATCGCCGCGCTCCATCAATCGCGCAATGTGCAGCATCAGCCCCTGCGCCCGTCCGACGGCAAAGGACGGGATCAGCACCGTGCCGCCACGGGCAAAGGTGCGTTTGAGGATCGGGGCCAGTTCGGCTTCTGGGTCCACGTCGGGATGGGACCGGTTGCCATAGGTGGACTCGCAGACCAGAACATCTGCTCCGCCGAATGGCTGGGGCGGTCGCATCAGCGGATCGGGATCATGGCCCAGATCGCCGCTGAAATGGACAACCCTGCCGCCGACCTCAAGCCGGATCTGGGCCGCCCCGAGCAGATGCCCCGCCGGAATGAAACGGGCCGCGATGCCGTCGCCTAAATCTATTCGCCGGTCGAACGGTTGAAGATCAAAGCGGTCCAGCGCGGCCTTTGCATCCTTGAGCGTATAGAGCGGTTTTGGCTTCTTGTGTTTGGAATATCCCCTCCGCGCGGCAAAGCGCGCCTCTTCTTCCTGGATATGGCCGCTGTCGAGCAGAATAAGCCCGCACAGATCTGCCGTTGCTTCTGTGCAAAGAACCCGCCCGCGAAAGCCCGCCCGGATCAGTGTCGGCAGATATCCCGAATGGTCCAGATGAGCATGGGTGAGCAGCACGGTGTCGATGGTGTTGACGCGCACAGGGAACGGTTTGCGATTGCGCGTCCGCAGCTGCTTGAAGCCCTGGAACAGGCCGCAGTCCACCAGAATGCGCCGACCCATCGCTTCTATTACATAGCGCGATCCTGTCACCGTCCCGGCGGCGCCGAGAAAGCGCAGCTTCGGACGTGCGGTCGGGATCATGTCGCTGTTCCCCTTGCCGCGATGGCGTTGTAAAGGCCGCCGAAGATCAGCGCGGCGTACCAACCGTAGAGAAAGCTCTCGACCAGCCCGATGTTGAAGCCCACCGGGGTCAGCCAGACGAAACCGGGCAGCAGACCGGACCAGGTTTCATACATTGCATAGGCGGGAAAGATCAGATCGAATGCGATGCACACAAGGTAGGTCAGCGCCAGGAACAGGCTCAGCGCCCAACCAAGCGGCACAACCGGCAGACACACACGCCCTGCCCCGGCAGGCCCGCCCATGACGCAGGCCCCGCACGTCATGCGCAGGGCCAGGAAAAGGATCACCGCGACTGCGGTGAAATAGAAAATGGGCATCATGGCTTTCTCCCTTCTTGTCGTGGATTCGGACGGAGCGCGAACACATCCGCTGGACGGCGCCGGTTCAGGATGGGCGCACCAAGCGCCAGACGCCCATCCTGCGGTGGCTTTGCCTCGGCCCTAGCCGCAGCAGCAGCCGGATTTGGCCGGTTTTGCCTTTGCGGGTTCCGCGACCTGCGGTTCGACATTTGCTTTCGGCTGCGCATCGGTCTTGCCACCGCAACATCCGCCCTGTTTTTGCTGTGCTGTGTCTTGCGTCTCAGAAGTTGATCGGTCGTCCATCTGGACCTCCTTTTGTTTGGTTTCGTTCTATAGACGCGCCCCGACCGAAAGCATTACAGAAATTGGCAACCTGTCGGTCTTCGTTAGTACAGGAGCAAGTGTATCGCTCTGCCGTAGGAAGGCGTCGATATTGCAGACAGAGTTACTGCATCCCGGCAGGCTGTCGGCTGACCGGTGCTATAGGTTACAGCAGCCGCCGCGCGGCCCATCCGATCACCTCGAAACCTCGCGCGCGCCAGCTGCGGGAATGCCAAGCCCGAAGAGTGACTTCGCGGGCATCCGAAAGATCTTGCAGATATTGCGCCTGCAACTGCCCTGCCAGGACGCGGTCATGTGCGACCAGAACCAGCTCCTGATTGACGAACAGGCTTCGGTAGTCGAGGTTAGCTGACCCGATGATCGACCAGCCTGTATCGACGACCGACGTCTTGGCATGCAATGGACGGGGCAGATACTCGTAGACCCTCACGCCCGCCGAGAGAAGCTGCGCATATGCCGCCCGCGTCGCCCAGCCAGCGACCATAGGATCGCTCGTGCGAGGCACCAGCACACGGACGTCCACGCCGCGACGCGCGGCATCCTGAAGCGCCCGGTCGACCACGGTGCCCGGACCGAAATAGGGCGACGTCAGATAAACGCAGGTCTGTGCCATCCCGATCAGTCCCGCGTGCAGACAGGCAAGCCTCTTTTGACACTTGCGCGAATAGCTCGGTACCAGCAGTCCTTCGATTGCGTCGGCCTCTTCGGGAATGGCGTTTGACGGAAGCGGGCGGGCGTCACGCCAGAGACGGTCGAAGTGACTTGCGGCAAGCGTCCCCAACGGCCCCTGGACACGCACATGCGTATCGCGTTGACGCGTCTCGCCGTGAAGCCGAAGCGAGTTCAACCGGCGGATATTGAAACCGCCCAGGAACGCTTCCCGGCCATCAACGACGAGAAGCTTGCGGTGGTTGCGCTGGAAATATCGCAGAGGGTGTCGGAGATCAAAGGGACGAAACCAGCGAAACCGCACGCCGCTTCGTTCCAGTTCCCGCCGAAACTTATCGAAGTTCCGCTGGCCGGCACCGAAAGCGTCGAGATGCAACCGCACGTCAAGCCCGGTTCGCGCTTTAGCTGCGAGCAAGGCGACAAAACGCGCCCCGACTTCGTCGGCGACAAAGATGTAGGATTCCATCCAGATCGCTTCAGTCGCGCCCTCGATCGCCGCGATCATCGCATCGAAAAGAGCATCTCCCTCGAAGAACAGCTGGAAAGCGCCCCGCCCTTCGCCCAGATTTGGCACACAGATCGCTTGCCGGGCCTGCGGTATCGTCAGGGAATTTTCACGAGGTGCGTGCGAGTTGCCCATAGTAGCGGCTTACCGCCCCACCGGTCCAGTCGCAACATCGGCGTCACGACGCCGGCGCTATGCTTGGAACGCGAATTCGCAAGGAGGCACATCCGTCAGGTGTCCGCTACTTCATGCGCGCCGTGCTGGCACCAGACACAATTGCAGTTGTTGTGGCTGCAACTGCGATCCTGCAAAGGGTTGCGATAGTGAAATCGGGCGAACGGCAGCAACAGGCGCATAGGCAATGACAGCCGGTAGGCCTGGCCCAAGACGTCCGTGTCGTTCGATCCCAGCTTTCCGACCAGGTAGTCGATCCCGCGAGGCCCGCGTGTTCGCCCATCACCGGGTTTCCACCCTGCATCGCCGTGCGCGGCAATCGGACATTCCCGAAACCCCCCGAAGCCTCTCGGTTTTTGCATTTTCAACCCCGCGTGACGCTTGAAATATGATACAGTCGCCGCGAGATATTCTGCCTGATCGTGAAAGCCCGAGAACATGTAACTGGCCACCGCGCCGCGTCCTTGGTGCACGAGCAGATAGGCGTAGCCCTTCGAGGCTATCTCCGCCCCGAACGCCAGCCACGCACCATCGGCCATGGTCGTGTCAAAGACGTAGCCCACGGCGATGAGATCGGCCCGCCGTGGCCTGCCCGCCAGGATCATATTGCCCGCGGTTCTTTTCACGCGATCATTGAATCGCACCTCGACCCCGGCTGCGCGGGCCCGATCCAGCAAGGCCCGGTCGAGCGTTCCCGTGGCATTGCCGCGCCGCAACAGATAGAACAGGGGTTGCGATCCATGCACCCGGTGCGCTGTGGCGCGGCTGTCGAACACGACGCCATCGGTCACGCCAAAATGATCGAAATCTGCGGCGACCCCTGCCTCCGCCAATTCGTCCGGAACGTTCCCGTCGGCGGTCCAGTTTTCAAGGCGTTGAAAGTCGTCGCGGAACCGATGGCCGACATCTTCGTGCCGCTCTCGCACCACGACCCGACGATTGACCTTGGCCAAAACGATTGCACAGACCAGACCTGCGAGACCAGCCCCGACGATTTCAATCTTTTTGTCTTCAGGGTCGGCGGCACCTGGCGTTAGCGCCATCATACGAACCCTCCTCGATGCGATCGACGTCCTGACAGGCCGGGTTTATCTGCGCAATGGGAGTCAGATCCCGTAAGCCCAGGCCGGCAGTCGTCCCATATGGACCTCAACCGTCCTGACACCGGGCACGTTTTCGACGGCAACCCGGATCGCATTCTCCTCGAAATCGCTGTCGGCGACACCCCAGACGGCGACATTCCCCTTGTCCACCGTGTAGTTGATGAGGTTGACCGCTGCACCGGGCACTTCTTTCAGAGCCTCTTCAATCTTCGCACGCAGCACGCGGTCGTCCTCCGACGGCTCCGGCAGCGCCCCATCCTGAAGCGCCGACAAGGCGTGGAGCAGGTTCGCACGGCTGACGATGCCGACCACTTTGTCGGATCTCACCACCGGCACGCGCTTGATCCGGTGCTTTTCCAGAAGACGCGCGATTTCCGCGACATTCGTATCCTCTTCTACCGAAACCACATCCCTTGTCATCACGTCTTCGACCCGGTGGCTTTTGAACTTCACGAAATCCTGTGCGGATTCGCTTGCCCCGCCAAGCACCTCGAGCCACCATGACCGGCGTGGTCCGTCTGTTTCGCGGACACGCCGCATGAGGTCGCCTTCGCTGACAAGTCCCTTGAGGTCGCCCTCGGCGTCAACGACGGGCAGCGCGCTGATATTGTGGTCGAGCATCAAGCGTACCGCGTCCTCGATTTGTCCCTCCAGCGGGACCGAGATCACCGATGTTGTCATGATATCCCTGGCTTGCATGTCATAGTCTCCTTCTTGAATTTTGGCTGGTTCAGCACGTCAGGTGCCGATAACGAGTTGCAGGTCGTCGCCCAGATCGTAAGGTGGGATGTCGAGGTTGCGTGGGGCCGGCCCCTTCCGGATCCGGCCCGAGGTATCGTAATGCGATCCGTGGCACGGGCAGAACCAACCGCCGAACTCGCCCACCGCCGACCCATCCTGCCCCAGCGGAATGCACCCCAGATGGGTGCAGACACCGATGACGATCAGCCATTCGCCATCCTCGCCCGCCGCGCGGTTTTCATCCAGCGCTGGCTCTTCACTACTTGCGTTCGGATTCTCGACTGCTTCGTCAACAGGATCGGGAAGCTGGTCGAGATCGACGGCTCGTGCAGCCTCAATTGCGGCTGGTGACCGGCGCCAGACGAAGACCGGGCGCCCCTGCCATTTCACGGTAATACGTTGACCCGGTTCGACGCCGGAAAGATCAACCCTGACCGTGCCGGACGCGGTCACGTCGGCCGAGGGGTTCATCGAATTGATCAACGGCCAGACCGCCGCGCCTGCGGCAATCGCGCCGGTTGAGGCCGTTGCGTAATACAGGAAATCGCGGCGCTCTGTTGCGGGCAATTGATTGGTTTCGTCAATGGTCTGGCGCATCATGATTCCTCCGATTTGACGTTCATTTTGGCTGCGGCGACAGGGCTTTCGACGTGAACACCCGCATCGACATGCAGCACCTCGCCCGTGATGCCGCCGGTGTAGTCGCTGGCGAACAGCAGGGCGGCGCGGCCCACCTCGTCGGCCTTGACGTTGCGCCGCAATGGGGCAACTCGCGCGGTCGCGTCCAGAAGACCCGCAAAGCCGGTCAACCCGGACGCCGCGCGGGTCATCACGGGTCCCGCCGAAATGGCGTTGACGCGGATGTTCGATGGCCCGAGTTCGTGAGCCAGATAGCGCACGGTGGCCTCAAGCGCCGCCTTGACCGGCCCCATCACGTTGTAATTCTCCACCACACGTTCGCCACCCAGATAGCTCAGAGTGATCAGGCTGCCGCCGCTTTTCATCAGGGGCTCGGCAAGATGCGCCATGCGGATGAGCGAATGAACAGATACCGTCATCGCGTCGGAAAATCCGTCGGCAGAGCAATCGGTCAGGCGGCCATGCAGATCGGCGGGCGGCACGCTGCCCACGGCATGAAGGATGAAGTCCAGCTTTCCCCAGCGATCCGCAATTGCGTCGAAGACAGCGTCAAGTTCGTGTGGGGCATTTACATCGCAGGGCAGAAAGATCGGCGCTTCGAGCCGCGCGGACAATGGCGCCACATGGGGTTTGGTGCGCTCATCGACATAGGTGATGGCGAGCTCGGCACCCGCTTGACGGAAATGCAGGGCGGCGGGCCAGGCCAGGCTGCGATCATTCGCGATGCCGACGACCAGGCCCTTCCGGCCGGACAGATCAAGCAGTTCCGCAGGATCGCAGCATTCGGCGAAGTCAGACATCTTTTGACGATGCCTCGGTATCGGCGGAAGCTTCGGTCTTCTTGTCGTGCGCACCATGACGCTTGGCCGACTTGCCATGTTTGTGTCCGCGATGTCCGTGCCCGAAAAGGTGCATGGCGGCCATTCCGCCGAAGACGAGAACCAAAACCCAGTTTTCAAAAAGCCATTCCATAATTGTTCATTCCTTTTTTGATGAGGCCGACGGTTTTTCCGCCTGTGTGACTGCCGCGGCGAACGGGAACGTGTCGAACAACGCGCCAAAAACGTGGCCGATCCATGCATCGCGCCCCTTGCGCCATGCGCCCAGAACCTCGCCGGTGCGCGCCGACAGCGCGCGTTCGGTGACAATCGCGGGGTGGTTTCCCGGCAAAGGGTCGCGCGTCTCGCGCAGTGTCTCGGCGGTGGATTTGACCAGCGCCATCCATGGGTTCGCCCGTTCGGAAAACATCGTCCTGGTCCACCGCATGGGATGCAGGGCACGGAGCGCCTCAGCGCTAGCCGGGGTCGTCGCGGCGCGAACCCAAGGACTGACGAAAGTCGAATAGGCCGCCTCGTTGATCCGCGATATCTGCGCCACCTGTTCCAAGGCTGCATCGTCCGACGCAATGCCCAGATCGTCGACCTCGCGCGGCTCGAACCGCACCTCAAAATCGCCGCTCTCGCAGTCCGGGTCGCCCGACGGATTGTCGATCAACATCTCGTAAAGCCCCGGTGCCAGCGCCTCGACCTCGTCCAGGCTTTCCAGGATCGCCCGATGCTGAAGCTTCGCGATGGACCCCGAGACAAAGATGCCAAGGTGGCCGACATGCGGGTGCGTCATGTAGACGATGCGCTGCCCGGCTGCCTTGAGCGCATCGGTGTCGGGATAGAGCTTGGCGATCCACCCCATTGCCTGTTCGGGCGGCGTGATGTTGTCGCCCTCCGAGGCAAAGATGATGAGCGGATTGCTGATCCGCTTGAGGTCAACGGTGCAATGCGCGTCCAGTTGCATCTCGCCCCGCTCCAGCCGGTTGCCGATGAACAGGTTTTGCGTAATGCCGAGGATTTCCTCACGGCTGAGCGTGTAGTAGCCATTCCACCAGCGTTCGAATTCCAAGAACCGTTCGCGTTCGGTGTCGGCACGGGCAAAGAGGGTCGCGTATTTGTCCCAGATGGCTTTCTCGGGTTGCAGGTTCTCGAAGTTTTGCGCCAGCCATGCCCCGTCGAAACGACCGTCGCCCAGATCGGAGATCATATGCGCGGCCCAGGCCCCTCCCGAGAGCGCGCCCATCATCCGCATCGGGCTGCTTGCCGCCTCGCCCGACCAATAGCTGAGCGGTGAGCCATTCAGCACAATCGGACCGGTCAGACCGTCGCAATCCGCCGCCAGCAGCGTGGCCGCCCAACCGGCCTGGCAATTGCCGTAGAGCACGGGGGCTGTGTCCGGGTGACGGCGCGCGACCTCGGAGACGAAGTCGCGCAAGGCATAATGCACATCCGCCAGGGTCTGGCCGGGCACCGGCTCGGGAAAGAAGATCACGAAATAGACCGGATGACCCTCATGCATCGCCATGCCGACCTCGCTGTCGCGCTTGAAGCCGCCGATACCGGGCCCGTGCCCTGCGCGCGGATCGATGACGATCACGGGCGGCTTGGCCTCGTCCACGCAATCGTCCCAGCAATCGTCGCCGACCCGCGTGATCCTGAGCAGCGCGTAGTTGGCCGACCGCTCAAAGGTGCGTGCGTCCAGCAGCAGTTCGTAATCGAAATCCAGAAGCGGCGGCATGCCCTGCCGCTCATGCGCGATCATGTTATCGGCGCGTTCGCGCAGCGTATCGAGGAACAGCACCCAGCGTTCGAAGGCGTCTTGAGCATAGGGAATGTGAACGCCTGTCCTCGCGACATCGGAGGCAGCTGTAGGGGGTTGCTCCCGCGCCATGGTCGCAAGCCGCAAGCTCTTATTCATCATCGGGTTCCTTCTGATTCGTAGTCTCAATGGAGGATCGTCCAGCGAGCATCACGTGCACGAGATCCTGCGCCAGATCCTTGCGCAGGCCAGCAAGAAGATAGGCCGCATCACCAAACCCGATGCTCAACGCCCGCGCTGCAAGTTCAGGAGGTTGTTTCATCCCTTCGACACGCTGGAACAACGCCCGCGCCATCGGGGCATCTGCGTACGCGGAGGTCTCAGCATATGCGCAGGTCATCCGCGCAAAAAAGTCGCGAAGATCGTCATCGGATGATGGCTGACGGGGGACCCCTGAGTTCCAATCCAACGTAGTTCGCGGCATGGTTTATCATCTCCTGTGGTTGTGCCTTCAGGTACGCTCACAGAAAAAGACGCTGGGTGGTGGAAATCGTTACAGATCCGACTTCGCGGCGATCACGATACCTTCCGAGGTTCCCGTCCGCCGGGCAACAGCAGTCATCCTGGCCGTCAAGGCAGCATCCGCCGCAATGCGCCATCAGCGCCTCGCGAAGGGCGGTGCGCGCCCGATGCAACCGGACCCCCAGCGCGTTGCGGGTCAGTCCCAGGTCGGCCGCCACGCTTTCGCGGTCCTCTTCACCGAGATCAATGCGCCGGATAAGCTCGGCGTCCGCAGGGCGCAGTTCGGTGAGCAGATCGCGCGCGCAGGTGCAGGGCCGCGCCATCTGCGACGGCGTATCGGCCACCCATTCTTCGGGTTCGCGTGCCGCCGCTGCCGCCAGACGGCTGCGCCGGGTTTCCTTGCGGTAGTGGTCGTTCAGGGTGGAGCGCAGGATCGTGTAGAGCCAGGCATTCATCCGTTCGACGTCGCGGAGCTGATCCTTGCGCGCCAGCACCCGGATGCAGAAATCCTGCAACACGTCCTCGGCATCCGCGCGGTTGCCAAACCGTTTGACGAGGAACCCCATGAACGCCCCGCGTCCGTCCAGAAGGGCGCGCTCCACGCTGGCGCTTGCCGCTTCCAGGCTGCGGCTGTCCATAAAAGCATTCATTTCCCTTGCCTTTCTGTTGATGGCACGATTCGCGCCGGTTCTTTTCTGGCAAGAGACCTCGCACGGCCAGCGCCCGCCGTCGTTGATCCAGATCAACCGCCTGCCGGGCCAGGCCAACGAAAGGCGGCCCGCTCGTGATCCGGGGCCTGCGGCATTCCGCCGGCCCCGGTGGCCAACGCCTATCGGCTCAAGGGAAAGCAGTCCGGTCCAGGGGTCATCGGCCTTGCGGATTGCCCTTCAGGTTGACGAACACGATGCCGAGAATCACCAGCGCGATACCGGAAAACTGAACGCCGGACAGACGTTCCCCGAAGAACAGCGCGCCGATCGTCAGGCCGAAGATCGGGACAAGAAAACTGAACACAATCGCCCGGTTCAGCTCGACCTCCTCCAAGACCGAGAACCAGACCCAGTACACCAGCGAAGAGCCGAACAGGGCCAGCCCCAGCAAGGATAGCGTGAAGACCGCGTTCCACTGAACGGCTGTGGGATCTTCCATCACATAGGCAGCAAGGGCCAGCGGCACGCTGCCGACAAGCATCTGGAGCCCCATTGCATAAATTCCGTCCACCTTGCCTGCGATGGACTTGATCGCCACGTTGCTGACGGTCACCCCCACTGCAGCCAGAACGATATAGGCGAAGCCGATGGCCGACCCCTCTTGCCCTCCATCGAGCAATTGCGGCAGGGCAATCACGAGGATTCCCATGAATCCAATCAGTAGACCGACCCAACCAACCTTGGGCAGCCTCTCGCCAAGCCATGCAACACCCAGTATCGTGGCCAGCAGCGGCTGCGCGTTTGCGATGACCGTGGCGAGGCCCGGAGACACGAATTCTGCTGCATGAAACATGCCCAGAAATCCCAAACTTGTCGCACCAATCCCGACGATCCCCAAGGTCAACCACGTGCGCCAACCGCGCGGGAATGGTCTGCGCAAAATCATGGCCAGACCCACCAAAGTTGCTCCGGCCAGAACTGCGCGCATTGTCGCAAAAGTCAGATGCGGCGAGTATTGCAGCCCTGCCGTGATCAACGGAAAGCACGCCGCCCACAGGAACATGGCCAAAACGATTTTGGTTATGACAGTCGGCGACATCAAGATTTCCTTTCCAAGTCAGAAGTGGCAGGAATTGCAGAAATTTTCCGATGTGCCAACTCAGGGGCGAAGTAAGAAGACGCTGCGGCAGCCGAAACCTTACGCATTCCTGGGCATACGCCCGTTGGCCCGGGTTCCAAAAGACCGCGCCTGTGCATACCCAACAGCAAAACCACCAACAATCAGGTCACCCGAAGCACCCGAAAAAGTGTAACGTTCTCGATGGTTCGGCGTCTTACTTTTCAGAGGTGTATCATGAATCACGACCCGAATGATCGGTTATCCACAGCAGATCAGCCCAACACAGCCGCCAAGGATGCGGACATCGCTGTCCGTCGCTCGCTGGTGGAAGGTCGGCAGCATATCCTGAATTTCCTGCGTCGGCGACTGGGAGATCCGGAGGCAGCCGAGGATGTCCTGCAAACGTTCATGCTGCGCGCCATTGACCGCTCCGAGCAACTTCGCGATGTGCGCGCCGTTCGTGGCTGGCTCGGCCAGATTCTGGCGTCGTCCATCGCCGACTACGGTCGCAAGGTTTCGCGAAGGCGCCAGAGGGAGGTAGTCATGGCCCCAACCGACCTGGACAGCGTCCAAAACGGGTTCGACGAAGAACTCGACGAGGCGATATGCAATTGTCTGTACAAGCTGTTGCCGACGCTCAGACCGGAATATGCCGAAGTAATCTGGCGCGTCGATCTTCAGGAGCAGCCGCGCGATGCTGTCGCCAAGGACCTTGGCATCACCTTGAACAACCTCACGGTCCGCCTTCACCGGGGTCGGCAGGCGTTGAAGACAAGGTTGGAACAGATGTGCCTGACCTGCCCGGTTCATGGCTTTCTCGATTGCGATTGCGACGCAGCGGAAAAGGCCCGCGCTCGTTTTCAAGCGCTGAAGGACGACGCCGGAGCGAAAACGACGGACTGAGCCCCGATGCGCTGACCCTCGCTCACCGGCGTGTCTGCAATTCACGGATCGCGTTCTATGGTCCGCAAGCGAGGACACGCCGATCAGTTTTCCAAGGGTTCTGCCTACGGACGCCTGTGCACCGCGGGCACCGTGTCGGCAGGGCGCTGCGCTGTAATGAACCTTGTCGTCTTTCGTCTGTTTTATCAGAAAGCGGCGGTTGACGCCGCCTGCCGACAAAAAACAAGACGGAGCACGCGATCATGTCCAATAGCGAAACCTCTCCCGACGAACGCTTTGAACAAGAAGGTAGCCGGATTGAAACCGGACGTCTCGCACCGGGACGGGCGGCCATGTGGTTGCTCGCCAAATCGCTGCGACGCCTCGTTCAAAACGGACGCCTCACCATCTACGATCCCTGCAGCCAGACGTGGCATTTCGGCCCCGGCGGCGAACCGGCCGTTTCCGTCCGTTTGACCGAAAAGGTGCTGCCTGTGCAACTTCTGGTGAACCCCAGCATTGCACTTGGCGAGGCTTATATGGACGGGACGCTGCGCATTGAAACTGGCAGCCTGCGCGACCTCCTCTCGATCTGCATGACCGACATAGATACTATCGACGCATTGCCTGGCAGACGATTGACCCGCTGGCTGGACGCATTCCTGAGCCGCAGGCTGCATCATAATCCGATCAGCCGGTCTCACGCGAACGTGGCGCATCACTACGATATCTCGACCGAACTCTACGACCTTTTTCTGGATGCGGATCGACAATACTCCTGCGCCTACTTCCCGACCGGGACCGAAACGTTGGACGAGGCCCAGGCCTTTAAGAAAAAGCACATCGCGGCAAAGCTGTTGATGCGACCCGGTCTGGAGGTTCTCGACATCGGCTCGGGCTGGGGCGGGCTGGCGATGGAGCTTGCCCAGCAACACGAGGCGCGCGTGACCGGGCTCAGCCTCTCGGCCGAACAGATTGCCGCTGCCCGCGAACGTGCCCAGCAAACCGGCCTGTTTGATCGGGTGGCCTTTGAACGGCGCGATTACCGCGAAGAGCATGGGCTATACGATCGCGTCGTGTCCGTAGGTATGTTCGAGCATGTGGGCCGCAGCGGATTCGATGCGTTTTTTACCACCCTTCAGCGCGTTCTCAGGCCCGATGGGGTCGCTCTTGTTCATGCGATCGGCAGGATGGCGCCCAAAGGCGGGAGCGATCCCTGGCTCCGCAAATACATCTTCCCCGGGGGCTATCTGCCCACGCTGTCCGAAACCATCGCGGCAGCAGAGCGTGCGGGGATGTGGGTCACGGATGTTGAGGTCCTGCGGTTGCATTACGCCGAGACGCTGCGACACTGGTCCGAACGGTTCGCCGCCGAGCGCGAGCCTGCGCGCATGATTTACGACGAGCGGTTCTGCCGTATGTGGGAATTCTATCTGGCTGTCTGCGAAATGGCGTTCCGGAACGGGCGGTTGATGGTCTTCCAGATCCAGCTTGCCAAGCGCCGTGATGCGGTCCCGCTGACCCGCGACTATATTGCCAAGGTCGAGGCAGGCGAAACCGCCTGGGATATTTCGACCGGCACAGAATTCACGAGAGCGGGATGACTGACATGAAACCTATCAGAGTTGCCGTAAACGGATACGGCGTGATCGGCAAACGTGTGGCAGACGCAGTGGTCGCACAAGAGGACATGGACCTCGTTGGCGTGGCGGACGTCACCTCCGACTGGCGCGCCCGCATGGCGCGCGCGAAGGGTTTCGCGCTTTATGCCGCCGACCCGGATCGCGCCCTGGCCATGCGAGAGGCCGGCCTGGACGTGGCCGGAGCGCTCAACGACATGCTTGCTACCGCCGACATCGTGGTGGACTGCACGCCAAAAAAAGTAGCCGCGCGCAATGTGGAAACCTACCGCGAAAGAGGCATCCGCTTCATCGTTCATGGCGGCGAAAAACACGAGGTGACCGGCCATTCCTTTGTTGCCGAAGCGAACTATGCAAGCGCGCTTGGCCGCGACAGCACCCGCGTGGTGTCCTGCAACACGACGTCGATCGTCCGCACCCTCACAGCGCTGAACGTTGCGGGGCTTCTTGGCTCAGCGCGCGGAACGCTCCTGCGGCGCGCCACCGACCCGTGGGAAAGCCATCTGGGTGGAATCATGAACACGCTTGTGCCCGAACCCGATATTCCCAGCCATCAGGGCCCGGATGCACAAAGCGTCGATCCCGATCTCGACGTGATCACGATGGCCGTGAAGGTGCCGCAGACCCTTGCCCATCTGCATTATTGGTCGGTCAGGATGCCGCGCAAGGCGTCCAAAGACGAGGTACTGGAAGCGTTCCGCGCCTCCTCCCGCATCGCGTTGATCCGGATGGCGGACGGGCTGGGCGCACTTAACGCGGTCAAGGAGATGATGGCCGATTTCGGGCGTCCCAACGACAGCCTCTATGAGGTGGCTCTGTGGGAGGACATGCTCAAGGTCGAGGGCGACGAATTGTTCTATGCCTACATGGTCGACAACCAGGCCATCGTGATCCCCGAAACCATCGACGCGATCCGTGCCCTGACGGAAGCCGAGCGAGACGGATCGGCGTCGATTGCGCGTACGAACGCGGCGCTTGGGGTCGGGACATTTACGGCGACCTGACAGCCCCCTAGCAACAGGTTCCAAACCCATACGGGCAGAGACCCGATCAGCCCGCCGACATGCCCCCGTCGATGGGATACTGCGCTCCCGTGATGAAGGCGGACTCGTCGGAGGCGAGGAACAGGACCAGATTGGCGATTTCTATGCTTTCACCATAGCGACCCAGCGGAATCGTGCCGGCAAGCTGTTGCTTCACTTCGTCGCCGTGGCCGGGATTGAACCCTTCCTCCAGCGACCGCATCATCCGCGTGTTGACCGGCGAGGGATGCACCGAGTTGACACGCACGTTGTGGCCTGCGACCTCTATCGCGGCGGCGCGCGTCAAACCGACAACGGCATGTTTCGACGTGATATAGGGCGCGACGTTCGGGCTGCCCTTGAGGCCCGCGATCGACGACATGTTGATCACGCTGCCCGATTGCTGCCCAGTCATCACGGGCAAGACATGCTGCAACCCAAGGAAAGCGCCGCGCACATTAACCGCCATCACGCGGTCGAAATCCTCGATCTTCTGATCGACCAGCGGAGCGACCATGCCTTCGACTCCGGCGTTGTTGAAGAACACGTCGATGCGCCCGAACTTCTCGACGGTCTGCGCGACGTATCTTTTGCAATCTTCGACCGATGAGACGTCGGCGGCGATTGTCAGCAGGTCATCCGGATTGCCCAGATCCCCCGCAGCATCCGACAGGTCGTCAACGTGGAGGTCCACAAGCGCGACCCTGGCCCCTTCGCTCAGGAAGAGCCGCGCGGTTTCCAGACCGATACCCGCCGCGCCCCCGGTGATCAGGGCGACTTTATCTTTCAGACGTTTCATGGTTCGTCCTCCTTGGTTTCAGGTGTTTGCGATCATCGTCCCTGCGCGGCCTTCCAGCATGGCAAGCGCATCCTCGAGGCGGCCCACCGAGGCGAAGCGGTCGTGCCCCGAGACGAATGTCGCGGCGGCTGCCACCTTCGGTGCCATCGACCCGTCGGGCAGGTCAAGACGCACTGCGTCCTCCGGTGACAATTGCCTTATCGCCGCCTGTGTATCAGTGCCGAAATCGCGGAACACGGCCTCTACATCGGTCAAAAGCAGCAACGCATCGGCGTTGAGCTTGTGCGCCAGCAAGGCGGTGGCGTGATCCTTGTCGATCACCGCCTCGATTCCAACCAGCGATCCGTCGGGCCGCCGAACGACGGGAATGCCGCCGCCACCGGCGCAGATCAGCGTGACATCGTGACCGAGCAGCAGTTCCAGCACCTTCAGGTCGGGAATGTCACTGGGCATCGGCGACGGCACCACGCGCCGCCAGTGCGGACCATCGGCGGCAATGCTCCAGCCGCGCGCTTCGGCCAGCCGCTCGGCCTCTGCCTTGTCATAGACCGGACCGATGAACTTGGTCGGCCGGTCAAAGGCAGGATCCCTGGGGTCGACCTCGATCTGGGTCAGCAGCGTGGCCACCGCGCGGTCGTGACCGAGGGCGTTTTCGAGCGCCTGTTCGATCATGTAGCCGATCATGCCATCGGTCTCTGCACCCAGAACGTCGAGGGGAAACGCGTCGTCAGGCTTGTAGGCCGCGCCTTGCAGGGCCAGCAGGCCGATCTGCGGGCCGTTTCCATGGGTGATGACCAGCCTGTGCCCGGCGCGGATAATCTGAGCCAGCGCCGTCGCGGCACCGGCGACGTTGGCGCGCTGCGCCTCGGCGGTCAGCGGCTCGCCCCGGCGCAACAGGGCATTGCCCCCCAGGGCTGCGACAACCAGCATGGCGCTAAGACCCCAGCGTGGCGACGAGCACAGCCTTGATGGTGTGCAGCCGGTTCTCGGCCTGATCGAACACGATTGAGGCCGGGCTTTCGAACACCTCTTCCGTCACCTCCATCGCGGAGATGCCGAATTCCTCTTCGATATTGGCGCCAACTTCGGTCTCGGCATTGTGGAAGGCGGGCAGGCAATGCATGAACTTGGCCCTCGGATTGCCGGTCTTGACCATCACGTCGGAATTCACCTGATAGGGCGTCAGCAGCTCAATCCGTTCCGCCCATTTTTCTTTCGGCTCGCCCATCGACACCCAGACATCGGTATAGACGAAATCGACGTCTTTCACCGCGGCTTCCATATCATCGGTCAGCGTGATCCGTGCGCCGGTCTGCGCGGCGATGGCATCTGCCTCGTCGCGGATCGCCTGGCCCGGCCACAGGCTCTCGGGCGCGCAGAGCCGCACATCCATACCCATTTTGGCCCCGCCGATCAGCAGGCTGTCGCCCATGTTGTTGCCCGCATCGCCCATGAAGCAATAGGCGATCTCGCGCAGCGGCTTGTCGGAATGTTCCTGCATGGTCAGGAAATCGGCAAGGATCTGCGTCGGGTGGAATTCGTCCGTCAGCCCGTTATAGACCGGCACGCCCGCGTATTGCGCCAGCGTTTCGACTATGGGGTGACCAAATCCGCGATATTCGATCGCGTCATAGACCCGGCCCAGCACGCGCGCGGTGTCCTTGACGGTTTCCTTCTTGCCCAGATGCGACCCCGAGGGGCCAAGATAGGTCACATGCGCGCCCTGATCGTGGGCCGCCACCTCAAAGCCGACGCGGGTGCGGGTGCTGTCCTTCTCGAAGATCAGGGCGATTTCCTTGCCGGTCAGGCGCGGAATTTCGGTGCCGGCGTATTTCGCCGCCTTCAGGTCGGCGGAGAGTTTCAGCAAGAAGCTGATTTCCTGCGGCGTGAAGTCGCGCAGGGCCAGGAAATGGCGGTTTCTCAGATTGTAGGACATGGGATTTCCTTATCGTCGGTGGTTCAGATTGCGTCGCGGATCGTCGGGCAACTCATGCAGTGGCTGCCGCCCCTGCCCCGGCCCAGTTCGGCACCGGGGATGGCCAGCACCTCGATCCCGGCCTCCTTCAGTGCGGCGTTGGTGTCGTCGTTGCGGTCATAGCCGATGACGACGCCGGGGCGCAGCGCCAGCACGTTGTTGCCATCATTCCACTGTTCGCGCGATTGCTCCGCGGCGTCGGCCCCGCCGGTGGGCACTAGATGCAGTTTCTTGTGGCCCAGAATTTCAGCGGTGATCTCGAATATGTGGCGCGCATCCCGGCGGATATCGAGCGCGGCCTTGCCCTGACCAGGGCGCAGGTCATAGCAGGTGATCGCATCCGCCACCTCCTTGAAAGTGGTCACCACATCGCCCCCGCAATGGGTGAAAACGGTGTCCAGATGCATCGCCGCGCGCGAACTGGGCATCTGGCAGGCGATCACCCGCGTCACGTCGCCACCCTCGAACAGCGCCTCGGCCAGTTGGCCCACCGCCTGCGGGGTCGATCGTTCGCCCATGCCGACCATGACGACACCGTGCCCGATGGGCATGATGTCGCCGCCTTCCACCGTAGCAGTCCCGAATTCCCGCGTCGGATCGCCGAACCAGACCCGCACTCGATCCGCGAATGTCGGATTAAACCGGTAGACTGCTGCCATCAGCAGCGTTTCGGGCCGCCGTGCCGCGAAATGCATCGGGTTCAGGCTCACGCCGCCATAGACCCAAGCTGAATTGTCGCGGGTAAAGATGAAATTTGGCAGCGGCGGCAGCACGAAACCGTGCGGGCCAAGGTAGCTGCCGAACATGCCGGAGGGCGTGAAGGGCAGATCGTCCACCCGGATGCCGCCGACCAGCAAACGGGCCAGTTCCGTGCCGGGCAGACCCTCCATCCAGGCACGCAAGTCGTCCCGCATCCCCACGCCGACGTCATTTCGGGTGATGCGGTGGTCGAGAACCCAGGCGCGCGCGTCGGAAATGTCCAGCGTCTCACCCAGCAGCGCCATCGCATCCAACACCTCGACCCCTTCGCCGCGCATGATATCGGCAAAGACGGCGTGATCCTTGATCGCCTGTTTGACCCAGAACACATCGTCGAACAGCAGGTCTTCGCGGTTGTCCGGTGTCAGACGGCGATGCGCCAGGCCGGGTGGCGATACGATCACCTGCCGCAATGTGCCGGCTTCGGAATGAACGCCCAATTTCGGTTCAGACATCTGGAATGCCTCCTTCTTTCTAATCAGAGAATGGCGGCCAGGCTGATCCCGGCCGAGATGAAGACGACGAGGATCAGCAGCAGGGGCCAGACGAAGACGACCCAGCGGTCGAACGACACGCGCCCGATGGCCAGACCGCCGATCACAACCGCAGAGGTGGGCGTGATCAGATTCACGAGCCCGCTCGCCGATTGATAGGCCGTCACCACGAGGTCACGGCCCACCCCCGCGAAATCCCCCAAAGGGGCAAGGATCGGCATCGACAGGACGGCCAGGCCGGACGACGACGGCACGAGAAAGCTCATCCCGATCTCGATCCAAAGCATCAGGTTGATGAACGCGACTTCCGGCAGGCCGCCGAGGGTATCGGCGGCACTATTCAGGATCGTGTCGGCGATCAGGCCCTGTTCCATGATCACCACGATGCCGCGCGCCAGACCGATCACCAGCGCAACTCCCAGAAGATCCTTCGCTCCGTCCACAAAGGACGACGTCAGCTTCTTCTCCCCCATGCGGGCGACCAGCCCGACCACGATGGCCATGCCGAAGAAGAGCGCGCCCATCCGAGCCATCCACCATCCCTGGCTGGAGACACCCCAAATCATCACCGCAAAGGTCGCAAAAAACAGGATCAGGACCAGCTTCTGAGTTCCGCTCAGCTTCGGCTCCTCGAACGCTGCATCCGTCTCGTTCAGGAAAAACTGCCGGTCGCTATCGCGTTGCGGGGCGACGACGGACCGGGCCGGGTCGGCTTTGACCTTTGATGCGTAGCGCATGACGTAGGCCACGCAAATCGCGAGGCCGCCCAGCAGCAGGACCAGCCGCAAGGCCATGCCTTCGGTGAACGGGATGCCCGCTGCGTTCGAGGCAATCACCGTGGCGAAGGGGTTGATCGTCGATCCCAGCGTGCCGATCCCGGCACCGATCAGGATGATTGCTACGCCGGTCACGGAATCGTACCCCGCCGCAATCACCACTGGGATCAGAAGCGCGTAAAAAGCCAGCGTTTCCTCGGCCATCCCATAGGTCGTGCCGCCCAGGGCAAAGAGCGACATCAGGATCGGGATCATCCAGATCTCGCGCCCCTTCAGCCGCACCATCGCCGTCTGGATGCCGGTGTCGATGGCATTCGTGGCATTCACCACGCCCAGAAAGCCGCCCAGCAGCAGGACGAACAGCGCCACGTCGATGGCATTGGCAGCATAGCTGTCGGGATCGTAGAACCCTGCCACCGGTGCCAGCATGACGTCGATGACCCCCTGTGGATTTGGTTCGACTGTCTGATAGGTGCCCGGCACGGCGATCTCGCGGCCGACCTCTTCGTTCATGGCGCGGTCATATTGGCCCGCCGGAATGATCCAGGTCAGCGCCGCGACAACGATGATCAGGCCGAACAGGATGGAATAGGCGGTGGGAAACCGCGCTGCCAAGCCCTGCCCGTCCGGTGTCTTGGTCGATGATGTGTCAGACATCTCAAGTCCCCCTTCTTCAATGTGATTTCTGCGAGTGTCCGGCGTGAAGCGGCACCCGGCCTGCCTGCGCATTGCCCTGACCGCCGCCGCTGGCGGACCCACTATTGCCCGCACCAATACCTTCCAGTCGCGTTCGTTTCAGCAGCAGGGCGTTGACGGCCACCAGGGCGGAACTGCCCGACATGGCAAGTGCTGCCACGGCGGGGCTGATGATCAACGGATAAAACACCCCTGCCGCCATCGGAAAGGCGACCACGTTGTAGGCCACGGCCCAGAACAGGTTCTGGTGCATCTTGCGCAAGGTGGCGCGCGACAGCTCGATGGCCCCCACGACATCGTAGGGGTCGCTTTTCATGAGCACGACATCGGCGCTTTCCATCGCCACGTCGGTGCCCGCACCGATGGCAAATCCGACATCGGCCTGGGTCAACGCGGGTGCGTCGTTGACACCGTCACCGACCATGCCGACCTTTTTGCCCTGGGCCTGAAGCTCTTTGACCTTCTCGGCCTTTTGGCCCGGAAGAACATCTGCCAGCACAATGTCGATGCCCAGCTCGCCCGCGATCCGCCTTGCGGTACCTTCGTTGTCGCCGGTCAGCATCGCCACCTCGACGCCGCGTGCGCGCAGCTTGGCCACGGTGGCCTTGGCGCTCGGACGTGGTGCATCAGCGATGGCGATCAAGCCCAGCATCCGTCCGCCCTGCGCCACATGCACAACCGTGCGGCCCTCGCCCTTCAGGCGCTCGGCCTCCGCCGTCAGGGTGCCGACGTCGATACCCTCCTCGTCCATCAGGCGCCGATTGCCGACCAGCACGGTCTTGCCTGCGACTTCGGCGCGCGCGCCGCGGCCTTCGAGGTTGAGAAACTCGGCCATCTGCGGGACGTCGAGGTCCGCCGCGCGTTCGACAATGGCGAGCGCCAGCGGGTGGTCCGAGCCGCGATCGACGGCCGCCGCAGCCCGCAGCGCGTCATCCTCCGCGCCGCCTTCGGCGGCAACGACCTCGACCACGCGCGGTTCGCCCATCGTCAACGTGCCGGTCTTGTCGAAGATGATCACGTCAAGCTTGGTCGCGTCTTCCAGCGCACCGGCATTCTTGAACAGGATACCGTGCTGCGCCCCTAAGCCTGTGCCCACCATCACCGCCATCGGCGTAGCAAGCCCAAGCGCGTCCGGGCAGGCGATAACGAAGACGGTGATCGTCAGCGTCAGCGCGAACAAAAGCGGAGAGCCGATCCACCAGAACCAGACCGCGAAGGTTGCAAGCCCGATCACGACGGCGATCACTACCAGCCATTGTGAGGCTTTGTCGGCCAGAAGCTGGGCAGGTGCCTTGGAGTTCTGCGCCTCTTGCACCAGCTTGACGATCTGCGCCAGCGCGGTGTCGGCCCCGACCTTGGTGGCGCGGTACCGGAAACTGCCGCTCTTGTTGATGGTGGCGCCGATCACGGTGTCGCCGACGGCCTTGTTGACCGGCATGGACTCGCCTGTCAGCATGGATTCGTCGACCAGCGACGCGCCTTCGACGACCTCGCCATCCACCGGGATCTTGTTGCCAGGCCGGATGAGCACGATCTCGCCCTCAAGGACTTCGGAGGTAGGCACCTCGACGTCTTGCCCATCGCGGATAACGGTCGCCATCGGCGGTGCAAGATCGAGCAGTGCGCGGATTGCAGCAGACGCCCCGGCCCGCGCGCGCATCTCCAGCCAGTGACCCAACAGGATGAACACCAGCAGGACCGCCACCGCCTCGTAGAATTGCACGCCCGGAAAGAAGAAGGTAGACCCGACGCTGAACAAATAACCGGTGCCAACCGACAGCACGACCAGGACCGCCATGTTCAGGATGCCGTTGCGCAGCGCCCGCCAGGCGGCGACGAAGAACGGCCAGCTTGGCCAGATAATCGCGGCACTACCCAGGAAGAACAGCCACAGATCCAGTTCCAGCCCGAAGGGCGGCGCGGGTGGCGTGAACAGGCCACCCATTGGCGAATAAGTGAAGATCGGGATGGTGAACAGCAGCGCCACCCAGAAGCGATTGCGCATGTCGCGGACCATGCTGGCCATGTCCATGCCACCGCCGTGGCCCATCTCGTGCGCCATCGCGTCGTGGCCAGCCGGGGCCTCCGCGCCAGACATTTGATGGTCGGCGTGGCAGACATGGTTCGGAACCCACTCCCCGGCGCAGTGGAATCCGCAGGCCTCAACCGTGTTGCGCAGCTCTTCCTCGCCCACTGCCGTCTCATCGTAGTGGACTGTCACGCTTGCCGATGCCGGGTTCGCTTCGGCGCTGTGCACGCCGCCGAGATCTGACAAATGGCGTTCGACCGCGAGATGATCGAGTTCCTCGAACAGCCCGCGGACCTCAAGGGTCAATGATTTCATGTTGGCTCCTGTCCACTTTCCTTGCGATCGAGAACGACCGTTTGGTGAATAGACGTTGCCCACTCTCTGACGTTACAACGTTGGTTGGCAAAAATCGTTACGGTTTGATTTTTTGGCGTGTTCCACCTTCTCGAGTAAGTGACCGAGATACGTCAGTTACAATTCATTTCGTAACGATATCCCTCGTTCAGCGTCTATTTCGATGCAGGGTTTAAGCGAACATGCGGCAGCTGTATGCGTTTTGCGAACATGAAGGCTGAACATTGACGGATTTCACGAAACCAGTCGGCAAGACGCACAAATCCTTTGCCCTCGTGTTAAGTGGTGGCGGGGCGAGAGGCCTGTCACACGCCGGTGTCCTACGCGCCCTCGTCGCAAGGGGCTATACCCCGAGCGCGATCGTAGGGGTGTCCATGGGTGCGGTCGTCGGCACCACATACGCCATGAACGACGATTGGTTCGACGCATTGGTCGGCATGGACACCAGCGGGTTTCCGGCAACCCCGGACTTTCGCTTGCCAGGTCTAACCGCTCGGATGAAAGGCCTTCGAACCGCTTTGCTTGCCGCGCGGGACATGTACTTCGGCTGGGGAGTTGGAGCGCCTACCGAGACATGGGGCCGCAGCGTCCTGTCCAGTCTGACGCAAGGTAAAAATCTTGAGAATGGTCGCATCCCGATCTTTGTCTGCGCGACCGATATGCTGACCGGGAAACGTGTGGTTTTCGGCAAGGGGAATGCCACAGATTACATTTATGCCAGCGCGGCGCTCGCCGGAATATTGCCACCCCTGGTCGATGGACCGCATGTGCTGATGGACGGGGCCTATGCCGACATAGCGCCGGTCGATGTTGCAAAGGAAACTGGCGCAAAGGTCGTGATCGCCGTGGACCCAAGCCAGCGCGAAAACACCATTGGCCCGAAAAACGGCATGCAGGCGATGCTGCGATCCATAGAAGTCTGCCAGTATGAACATGCACGGTTGCGGTTCGCGCAGGCGGACCTTGTGATCCGGCCTGAATTCGGACAGTCGATCGGCACACTTGAATTCGGTCTAAAGCGCCACTGTATCGCGGCTGGGGCCGTGACCACCCGCCGCGCTTATGGTGATATCGAGACGCTGCTTAATTCCGGGAATGCGGAGCGAATGGCCGAGCCGCTGGCAGGCTAGGATAGCAAGATCACCACTTTGACCGACTGGCACAAAACCGCGCCTTAAGTCACCCGGGAAACACTCCCGCGAACAGCCCCATCAGCGCCGTGACCAACGCGGTCGCACCTAGCACAACCAACAACGGCAGCGCGACCTCTGCCCGAACCGCTTCGCCATCGCGCGCCTGATACATCGGCACCACGATGCGCAGATAGACCGCCAGCGCCAGCACGCTGTTAAGGATCCCGATCACCGCCAGCCAAAGATAGCCCGCCTCGATCGCGGCTCCGAACAGCAGCACCTTGCCGACAAAGCCGAAGAGCGGCGGAATACCGGTCAGCGACAGCAGGAACACGACCATCGCCACACCGATCAATGGGCGCGCGCGGCCGAAGCCCTTGAAGTCGTCCAGATTGCGGCCCGCGATCATTATGACTGCAAAGGCTCCAAGGTTCATCGCCACATAGGCCGCGCCGAACACGATCACCGAAGGCAGGGCCAACGGACTGGTGCCAAGCGCCACAATCCCCAGCATGAAATAGCCCGCCTGCGCCACCGAGGAATAGGCCAGCAGCCGCACGACATTGCTCTGCACCAGGGCGGCCAGATAGCCGAATGACATCGTCACCGCCGCGATCAGCGCGACGACGACGGGCCAGCCGGTAGCGACAGGCAGATCGCGCAGCACCTGCGCAAAGGCAAAAATCGCCGCCACCTTGGTGATCACCGACAGAAAAGCCGCGACCGATACCGGCGCGCCGTCATAGGCGTCGGGTGCCCAGAACTGGAACGGCACCAGCGCCGCCTTGTAGCCCAGTCCGATCAGCACCGCGACCAGCCCCGCCAGCGCGATCAGCGGCTTGCTTTGAAGCGCACCAAGCTCGGAAAAAAGCGTCGATCCGGCACCACCGAACCAGAAGGTCAGCCCGTAGATCATCACCGATCCGGTGACGGCGCCGAACACCAGATATTTCATCGCCGCCTCGGTCGCCGCATCGTCGCGCGGCCAGGCTACCATCGCGAAGGAGCCCAGACCCGTCAGCACCACGCCCAGCACCAGCAGCATCATGTCGCCACCGCCCGCCAGCATCAGCGCCCCAAGCGTCACAAGACAAAGCAGCGTATAGACACTTCCCTCGCGGTCCTTCCCGGCAATCTCGGCCCGCGTCATCAGAAGCGCCAGCGCGGTGCCTGGCAGCAGGATCAGCTTGGCCCAGCCCGACAGCAGATCGACTCGGTAGGTGCCGCCAAAGACGCTGGTGTCGGCCTCCAGCAGCGGCAACGTCAGCGCGGTGGACAGGCCCAGCCCGATCAGCCCGAATGTCAGTGCCAGACGCGGCGCACGCAGCATCTCGGCCACCAGCATCAGCACGACCGTAAAGGCCAACAGCAGTTCGGGAAACAGAAAGGACAGGTCGCGCGCCATCAGAGTTGCAGCGCCCGCATCGTCACGTCGATCATGTTCAGCAACCAAGACGGCGCCACCCCGATCAGGATGATGAGGACAAGCAGCGGCACGATGGCCAGCATCTCGCCCCGGTCCAGATCGGGCATCGCCGCCCATTTCTCGTTTCGCTCGCCCAGAAATACCGCCGCGATCGCGCGCAGATAAAGCCCCGCCGTCACCACGATGGCGATGATCGCCACGATGGCCCAGGGCTGGGCATTCAGTGTGGCCAGGAAGATCTGAAATTCAGCCGGGAAATGCGCCAACCCCGGCAGCCCGAGCGAGGCAAAGGCCGACAGCACGAAGGCCCAGCCCAGCCATGGCACCTGCCCCAGCAGCCCGCCGAACGCGGTCATCTCGCGTTCGTGGGCGCGCGACTGCAACATGCCGACGAGAAAGAACAACGCCCCGGTGACGACGCCGTGGCTGACCATCTGCAAGGTCGCACCATTGAGCGCGACCGCCCGCAAGTCAGGGTCCAGCGTCAGCGCCGCCACCGCGACGCCGATCACCACATAGCCCATGTGGTTCACCGACGTATAGGCGATCATCTTCTTCAGATCTGACTGCGCCAGCGCCACGAAGGCACCGTAAAGGGCGCTGAATACGCCAAAGGCCAGCACCACCCGACCGGCCTGCGCAAAGGCGTCGGGCGTCATCTGTAAGGCGAAACGCACAAGGCCGTATGTGCCGAATTTCAGCATCACCCCGGCCAGGATCACGCTGCCCACGGTCGGGGCCTGCACGTGGGCCGCGGGCAGCCAAGTATGCACCGGAAAGGACGGGATCTTGACCGCGAAGGTGAACAGCATCGCGATCAGCGCCAGCATCGCCGCCAGCCCAGTCAGTGGCGGCGCCTCGATCCACAGCCGCATGTCAAAACTTCCCGTGGCCAGATACAGCCCGATGATCGCCAGCAACAGCGGCAGCGAGCCTAGCAGCGTGTAGATGAAGAACATCAGCCCGGCGCGCTGGCGTTCTTCATAGCCCCAGCCGACGATCATGAAGTACATGCCGACCAGCGACACTTCGAAGAAGACGTAGAACAGGAGCGCGTCCAGCGCCGCGAAGGTGCCGATCGACGCGGTCTCCAGCATCAGCATCAGCGCGACAAAGACCGCCGGGCGGTCGGTGATCCGCGCCGCATAGATTGCCGACAGGAAAAACAGCAGCGAGGTCAGCAGGATCAGCGGCAGGCTCAGCCCGTCGACGCCAACCCGGAAGGCGGCACCAATGGCCGGGATCCAGGCGATTTCCTCGACCTGCGCGAAACCGCCCGGTAGCGTGCCCCGCGCCCAGATCGCCAGCGTCACCACGAAGGTCAGCCCGGTGGTGGCGATGGAAACGCCATGGGCGATGCGCGCCGACTTGTTTGGCAGGGCCATCAGCAGCACGCCACCAAGAAGCGGCAAAAAGACGGAGATCGAGAGAAGGGGCATGGCGGGGTCGTCTTTCTTCAGGAGGACATCGGTAAGATCAGCAGCACCGCCGCGATGACGGCGATGCCCATGACGGTCAGGGCGAGTTCGCGGTGGATGAGCCCGCTTTGCAGCAGGCGCAGGCGGCGGCCGGCGGCAATTGTCCGGTCGACAAGGCCGAAGATCAGCCCGTCGATGCCATGGGTGTCGGTGTTTTCGGCGCCGTCGCCAAGGCGCAGGTTCATCCGGCCCACCTGAAGGGTCGCGGCATAAAGCCGGTTGTCTGAACGCTCGGCACTGGATGCGGTGCCAAGGCTCAAGATCCGCACAAGGCCAAGTTGCGACGCCAGCAGACGCCGTTCGAAACCTTCACAGGCGGCGGCAAAAGCCAGCGACGGGCGCAGCACCAGCCCGTCCATACCGCCCGCGATGGCAAAGCCGCGCTGCGCCATCGGCAGAACCGGCCCCATCAGGCGGGCAGGTTGGATGAACCAGCCCAGCACCAGGCCGCTCAGCGCCGCCAAAAGCCCGAGGATCATCGCGGTTCCTTCCGGCGGCAGTTCGGCCTCAAGCAGATGTTCCAGCGGCGTGAAGGCGAACCCGAGCCCCGCCGCCAGCGCCGTCAGCACCGCCATGCCCGCACCCATCCAGCCCATCCCCTTGCCCAGAACGGGCTGGGCCTCGCCCTGCCACAGCACCCGCAGCGCCCGCGCCATATAGGCCCCGGTCAGCACCGTGCCTGCCAGCGCCAGCGGCGCGAGCCATACGACCCTGGGGGCCGCCAGCGCGGCGGCAAGGATCGCGTCCTTGGAAAAGAACCCCGCCAGCGGCGGGATCCCCGCCAGCGCCAAAGCAGCAATGCCGAAAGCGGCCAGCACCAGCGGTCGTGCCCGGCCCGCGCCCGCGACCGCATCCATGTCGGTGCTGTCGCGATCATGCTGGAACACACCCGCCCCCAGAAAAAGCGTGCTCTTTATCGCCGCGTGGGCGATAAGGTGCAGCAGCGTCGCCACCGGCACCCCCGCGCCAATGGCCAGCAGCATCAGCCCGTACTGGCTAGAGGTCGAGGCGGCCAGCAGCCGCTTCAGGTCCCGCTCGGCCAGCGCGATCAGGCCGGCAACGACGGCGGTGACGCCGCCCACCAGCCCGACCGCAATCAGCGCGCCTGCGGGCAGCATCGGGGTCACGCGGATCAGCAGGATCGCCCCCGCCGCCACCAGAGTCGCGGAATGCAGCAAAGCGGAGACCGGCGTCGGGCCCGCCATGGCGCGCTGCAACCAGTCCTGCAACGGCACCTGCGCCGACTTGCCCATCGCGCCGATCAGCAACAGCAACCCGGCGACCAGTGCGGGCGTGCCGCTAATCGCCAATGTAGCCGAGATTTCCGAGGTGCCGGCCCAGCCGATCAGCACAAAAATCCCCAGATAAAGGCCCAGATCGGCGCTGCGGGTGTACAGAAACGCCCGTGTCGCGGCACTGGGCACGCCGTCGCGGCCATGCCAGAAGCCGATCAGCAGATAGCTGGAAAAGCCGATCAGTTCCCACGCGGCCAGCACGGTGATCCAGTCGCCCGCCAGCACCAGCGCCTGCATCGCCGCGACAAACAGCAGCAGGATGCCGAAAAAGCGCGGCCTTTCGGGGTCGCTGCGCATGTAACCGACGGCATAGACCAGCACACAGGCCGCCACCGTCGCCACCATAGCCGAAAACACCGCCGTCAACGGCGTCGCGACCAACCGCAGCGGCATCTGCGGCAGCCCCGGCAGGACCAGTTGCATGGTGCCACCGGAAACGATCCCCGCCAGCAACGCCATCGCCGCGACAAACCCAAGGCCGGCGCCCGCCAGCGCAATCGCTTCGGGTGCGCGCCGCAGCACAAGCGCCGCCAGGCCCGCCAGCAGCGGCGCAAGGACAATGAGCGCCAGCATCGTCATCCCTTCAACTCGCGTGCTTCTTCCATCTCAACCGACCCGCGCACCCGGAACCGCGCGATGGCGATGGCAAAGCCGACCGCCATTTCGACCGCCATCACCGCCATCACGATCAGAACGAACATCTGACCGGCCGGTTCATCGGGATGCAGATAGCGCCAGAAGGCCACCAGATTGACCAGTGCTGCGGCCAAAATCAGCTCGACCCCCATGATGATCATCACCAGGTTGGTCTGGCTGAGCGCGCCATAAAGTCCGATACCGAACAGCCCCGCGCCGACGCTGAGGGCGATCATGAGTTCCAGAATCATTTGCGCTGCTCCGCGTTGGGGACGATGGCCGCCATCGTGGCCGCAACCATGGCGGTCAGAATCGTCAGACCCGCCGACTGGAAGATCAACATTGACCGGCCCAGTAATTCGCGCCCCAAATCAGCGGCCTGTTCATGCGCGCCCGGCACGGACAGGGCGACCGGACCCCAATCGGGCAGCCAGACCAGCAACAGCGCGGCCAGCAGCCCGATGCCCCCGGCCCAGAGCGACAGGCGTTTCTGGTGGGTCATGTCCATTTTGCCCATGCCGCCCGGATCCATCATGAACATCACCATGAAGATCGCCATCACGCTCATTTCCGTGGCCATCATCATGATCTGCAACACGCCCAGAAACTCAGCCTGCATGACCAGGAACATCGCCCCGATCGCGGTTTGCGAAAACAGCAGCGCCAGCGCCGAGCGCACCATTGAATGGGTGCGAAAGACCACGACGCCAAACCACACCGCCGCGCCGCCGAAGAACGCCAGAAAGATCATCTGAACCGTCATATCGGCACCACCAGGGCGATCACGCCCACGACAAAGATATTGGCCAGCGCCAGCGAGATCCCCAGCTTCCAGCTCAGCGCCAGATAACGCGCCTCGCGAATACGCGGCATGTAGCGCCCGACACTCAGCATAGCCGCAGCCACGACCAGGATCTTGATCGCGCTCCAGGCCCAGGCGGGCAGCCACGGGCCCAGCCAGCCGCCCAGATAGAAGGTCACCGTCGCCCCCGCCAGCGCCAGGATAATGACCATCCGCGCCAGCCGCAGCACCGCCAGCCGCACGCCGGTATATTCCGCCTCGACCCCGCCGGCCAATTCGCCGGTCGCATCGGGCAGGTCCAGCGGCGGCAGCCAGGCCAGCCCCATCGCCGCCACGACGAACAGGACAAACCCCATCGGCTGGTACAGCACGTTCCAGAGCTGCGCCTGCGAGGCGACGATCTCAACCGTCGAGAGCGACTCCGCCCGCATGGCGACGGCGGTGATCGGCATCACGATCAGCATCGCATAGGCAATGAACTGGCCCAGGAACCGCCAGCCCGCGATCATGGCGTAGGCCCCGTTCGGCCCCCAGCCCGCCATGATCAGCGCCACCAGCACATAGGCCAGCGCAGCGTTCAAAAACAGCGCCCCGGTGGCCAGATCGGTAATGATAAGCTCCGGCGCCAGCGGGATCACCGCCACCGCCATCAGCCCCGCCACCAACAGCAGCACCGGCCCAAGCTCAAAGAACAACCGGTCAGATTTGCGCGCCAGCAGCGATTCCCGCCCCATAAGCGCCAGGGCGGCCCAGGCCGGACCGGTCAGGCTCAGGTGCCCATGCACGGCCCATCGTTCGATGACGGCCAGCGCATAGGCCCCGGCGGCGAGCGACAGGAGAACGACAAGAATGCTCATCCACGCACCTCCCAGGGCGACAGGTCGAGCGAGGCGACGGCGCTCAGGGCATCGCCCAGTTCCTGCTGCGCCGTCACCGTTTCGACAAGGGCGATGTTCACGTCTGTCGGCGTGTCGAGATCGGCTTCGACCACCTTGCCATTGGCCAGCTTCACGCGCAGCGACGCCGTGCCGCGCGGTGTTTCGATGCGAGCCTCGCCCTCGCCCGACACCCTGTCCACATCCGGCACCTGCGGCACAGCAATCCTCCCGGCGGCCGCGATCAGGTCGAGACTTTGGGCGATCTCGTCGCAGCGCTGCCGCAGCCGCGCCAGCGCATCGCCGCCGTTGCGGACGCGCATTTCGAACCCGAGATCCTTCAGCGTTGGATCACCCGTACGGGCATCCGATCCGCCACCCCGCGCCAATTCCACCGGGCCGCTGGCCGGGGCGTCCTTGCCGATGCGCGCGATGCGTCTAAGCCGCATCCGCATCAGCGGGGCCGCCTGCACCCGGCGCGACAGCCGCCGGATCGCCCCAGCCTGCGTGGCGATCCCGGCAACGTCGGCACCTTGAACGGCCAGTTGCAATGCCCCAGCGCGCGCGGCGAGCCACAAAAAACCCGACTGAAGGCCGAACTCGGCCAGCCAGTTCAGGTGGCTGGCGATCCGCTCGCGTTCCACGGCGGCGGCGCGGGCACGGCGCGCGTCATGGTCGGGCTCGACGCCGGCGGCCACCTCAATCGCAGCGCAAGCCAGCGCGCGATAGGACACGGGGCTGAGCGGCATCATGGTGGCCAGACGCTCGACGAAATCGGCCACCCTCATCTGCGGCCCATCCATCAAGTCCGTCGCGCCGACAAGGCTCGTGGCGTCGCTGGCCGCAACGGTATCGCCATCCAGCGTCAACGTCAGCCGCAGCCCAGCCGGCAGGCCGGGAAAGAACGGCCCGAACGGCACCTTGATCCAGTCCATCTGTAACCCGTCGCTGCTGCGCGGCTGGTCCTTGGTCATCTCGACCATCGACATAAAATGCGGCTCGATCCCGTCGATAGCGGCCTTGGAGTGGCCGCCATGTCCGGCATGCCCATCGTGGCCGGAATGGTCCTGCTGTTTGCCATGACCGCCGTGACCGCCATGCCCGTGACCGGGACCGGGACCGTGGCTTTCCACCTCCTCCGCCTTCACGAGGTTCATGCCGCATTTGGGGCACTTGCCCGGTGCATCGCTGATCACCTCGGGGTGCATCGGGCAAGTATATGCCCCCGACCCGCCCGCCTTGTCGTCTTGACCGGCATGATCGCCATGCGCGGAGGGCGCGTGGCTTGCGTGCCCATGCCCATGCCCATGCCCGTGACCGTGGCTTTCCACCTCCTCCGCCTTCGCCAGGTTCATGCCGCATTTGGGGCACTTGCCCGGTGCGTCGCTGATCACCTCGGGGTGCATCGGACAAGTGTATGCCCCCGACCCGCCCGCGTCTTGAGCGTGGCCCGCATGTGCGTGATCGGCGGGGTTTGGCCTGTCCTCCCGGGGCATGTCATGGCCACCGTGCCCACCATGTCCATCGGACGCTGTTTCGCGCGGCACCAGCGTCATGCCGCATTTGGGGCAGTCTCCGGGGGCATCTCGGATAATTTCGGGGTGCATCGGGCAGGTGTATTCCACGCGCACCTCAAGAGCGGGGGCGTTAAACTCCCCGGTGTCCGCGCGAAACGCGCCCGCGGCGATCACGCGGCGCAGATCGGCCAGCCCGGATCGCAGCCCGGCCCGTGTCAGCGGGGCCGACACGTCCGCATCGGGCAACGGGGCGATGTCGCCTGCGCCCAGTGCCAGGATCGCGCGGGGGCGCGGCATCTGCGCGTAGGTGACGGCGGCGGCATCGCGCAGACCGGGGGGCAAGGGGCCGACGACGATCAACAGGTTCGCATGGCGCGGGGTGCCGACAAGCCGCAGGTGCGCATTGGCAAGGTCGATCCCCATCGACCGCGCGACAGACGGGCCGGGCAGCACAAAGGCCGTCAGATCGCGCGCCATGGCCGCCGCGACCGCCCGCCTGATCCCGTACATCGCGCCCTCTTGCGCCCCGGCGATGGTCATTGCCGCCTCAACGCGCCCTGGCTCCAGCCATAGAGCAGGCCCAGGAACAGGATTGCTAGGAACACCCCCATGTCGAGCAATGCGATCAGCCCTTCTTCGCGGTAGACGACCGCCCACGGGTACATGAAGGCCATCTCCATATCAAAGGCCAGGAACAGCAGCGCATAGCCGGCATAGCGCGCATGATAGCGCACCCAGACCGGATCGCGCGACAGGGTGCCGGCGGTGGCGGGCACGTCCTTGCCGGGTTCCGCGCGCGCGCGCCCGATGGCACGGGCGAGCCCGTAGAGGCTGAGCACGAAACCGAAAACGCCGACGCTCAGCCCGAAAAGGATCGCGTATTGGGAAAGCTCGCTCATCCTTGGCCCCATACTTCGACGTCCGATTCCGCTTCAGCCTAGGAGTTTGCGCAGCGCTTTACAATTCGTAGGGTCCACAGGCCAGCAGCCAGTTGTCCAATAGACGCGGTCGGACCTGAATCGTTACACCTTGCTCAACCAAGTCCTGCCAGCCTCTACGATACGACAAATGATTGCACCCGACCGGGACCGGTCGTGAGTGTGTATTCCAGAGCGGAAGTTCCGGCAGGACAACGCTCTGCGGCACGTCCACCTCTTTACGGCACCTTCCGCTTCGGTCTGGTGCTGGCCGAAAACAGAACAGTTCTTATTAAGAAACGGTCATGGTTCTGTAACAATCGCATGCCACTTGACCTTCGGGGGATTGGTGGGAACCGCCAGCCTGCGACCCGGCCGGATACCCGGCCGAAACAACTTTGGCAAAAGCCTCGACGGCACTGTCATCACATCACTGGAGAACAGGAAATGAAAACGAAGTTTCTAGCGGCGGCATTGCTCACTGCTGTGGCGGGCGTGGCTCAGGCTGAAGAAGCGCCCAGCTTCAAACTGAAGCCGGGGAGCGGCATAACCTTCGAGAATGCTGACGGGACCGCGTCGTTCCGGGTAGGGGGGCGCCTGCAGTGGGATTACGATTCGACGGACTCCGATATCAGCGGCAAGAGCGATGATTTCGACGTGCGCCGCGCACGGATTTTTTTCGAGGGTAAATATCTCGATTGGGCCTTCAAGGCACAGTTCAACCTCGCTGAAAGCGGCAGCGGCGGCAGCGCCGAGGATCTCTATCTGCGCTACACCGGTTTCGGCGAGATGGCCCGGATCACCGTGGGTAAGCAAAAGGAACCATTTGGTCTTGAAGAGCTTACCAGTTCCAAGGACATTTCATCGCTTGAGCGCACAGCCCTTACGGAATTTTACGCGCCCGGCCGCAGCGCCGGTGTGCAGCTGCACGGTGGCGGTGACAACTGGACCTACGGCCTGGGCCTGTTCGAGGCGGACGGGGACAGCAGCGACGATTTCGGCAGTACGGCCATCACCGGCCGCGTTACCTATGCCCCGATCCAGACCGATGATCTGGTCTTGCATCTTGGCGCTGGCTTTACCAGCCGTGATGCCGATCTGGCAGCCGATCAAACCGATGCGTACAACATCGAATTGGCGGCCGCATCGGGGCCCTTTCACACGCAGGCCGAATACTTCAACGCTGACACGGGCGGGGTTGATGTGGACGGATACTACATTCAGGCAGGATGGATTCTGACCGGTGAAAGCCGTCCCTACAGCAACGGCGTGTTCAAGCGGGTGAAGCCAAGCAGTTCGAAAGGTGCATGGGAAGCAGTGCTTCGCTACGAGGACGGATACGGCAAGTTCAGCGATGTCGGTCTTGGCACGACAGAGGGTCAGCAAACCACCGTCGGCATCAACTATTACCCGAACAACGCCGTTCGCCTCGGACTGAGCTACATGGAAGGCAAGCAGGCCAGCGGCGAGAAAGGCAAGGAGATCAGGGCACGGATGCAATTCGTATTCTGACCTGACCGATACGGGAGATTGCAGGGCGTCCCGGCCAATGGCACAGATTGAACTGCCGCAGTCCCGCATTTGAAAACCTTCGCCGGGGACCACGCCAGATTTGGCAAGTCCTCGGCCTCTTGCGCACTGAGCGGCGCGGGATGGCTGCGGTCCGGGACGCGGACTCATTGCCGCAATCCATTGCCAATTGGCTGGTTCTAAATGTCCGCTTTGTGATCTAGTATCCGGGCACGAGCATGTTTCAGAACAAACCGATAAGGAAGAAACTTCCATGTGCCTGTCCGCCCAAGTCAGCTTTGCCGCCAGTGTTTTTCTCGTGGCCGGTGGGACCGCCATTTCGATTGTCGCCCTCAAGCGCAACAAACGCTACCTCCCGCTTGCCCTGATGCCGCTTTTCGCCGGCTTGCAGCAGTTCACCGAAGGATTTGTCTGGCTCGGCATGAACGGAAACGATCCCCTGACGGTTTTGTGGGGGGCGATGGGGTTCATTTTTTTCACCTGGTTCATGTGGCCGATCTGGGTGCCATACTCGGTCTACGTTCTGGAACCGGACGACAGCCCTCGGAAGCGGTTGTTCCGCCTCATGGCGTTGATCGGACTGGCCTTCGGTCTATTGCTTTACATCCCGCACGGGCTGAACAGCAGCATGGTCGTGGTCGAGATCAACAACCAGTCGCTGGCCTATGAAAAATCAATGTGGCTTGATTACATGATGCCACGCTGGCTGACCAATACGATCTATGTGACCCTTATCACCCTGCCGCCAGCGCTGTCGCATTACAAACATGTGCGCCATTTCGCCCTGACGCTGGTGGCGGTGATCGTGATCGATATCGCCTTTCTGCAGTTTGCCTACATTTCGTTTTTCTGCCTGCTGGCGGGGCTCGCAACGCTGCATCTGGTGTACATCATTTTGACCAACAAATGCGCCCGTGAATGCCCTGAATTGTTCGCCTGATTCCGTCGCCTAGCTTTGCTTGTCGCAGTAGGGGATCGCTTCGGCGCTAGACTGGGCAGTAGCAATCATCGGGATCCTCCAGGCAGCAGGCTCCACAATGGTATTGGATCGCCTCGCGCAGAGCAGCGCGCGCCCTGTGCAGCCGAACGCCAAGGGCATTGCGGTTCAACCCCATATCGGCGGCCACGATTTTCCGATCCTCTTCACCGAAATCGATCCGCCGGATCAATTTGGCATCAACGGTACGAAGCTCGGTAAGCAGCCTGCTCGGACAAGTGCAGGGCCGCGCCATCTGCACCGGCGCATCGGCAACCAACTGATGTGGGTCTCGTGCGACAGCTACGGCCAAGCGGCTGCGCCGAGTGGCTTTGCGAAAATGATCGTTCATGGTGGACCGGAGGATCGCGTATAGCCATGCATCCATGCGTTCCACGTCGCGAAGCTGATCCTTGCGCGTCAGCACCCGAATGCAGAACTCTTGGAAAACGTCCTCGGCATCCGCGCGGTTGCCGAGCCGTTTCGCGAGGAAGCCGAGAAACGCTTTTCGGCCTTCGACCAGTGCGTTCTCGGTCGATATTCCACTGTATTGTTTTTCCACTTTGCTGTTCATTCGAGTTCCTCCTTTTCTTGGCTCCACTTAATCACACGACGGTATTTGGCCTCTGGTCGGCTGCGTTTCTGGAGTGCCTGAGTGAGTACGAAATCAAAGCCAGCCCGGTCAGGATCATCGGCGCGGACAGCACCTGACCCATCGTCAGCCCCCATTCGCCGAAATGAAGCGCGTGACCGATCGGATTCTCGGCGGTCACGAACTGCATGTCCGGCTGCCGGAACAGTTCCACGAAGCTTCTGGCAAGGCCGTACCCGGTAAGGAAAACCCCGGTCAGAGCACCGGGGGCCTTCAGCCAGCCGCGGCGCCAGGCGAGATAGAGCAGGAGTGTTCCGAGCAGCAGCCCTTCCAGAAGCGCCTCGTATAGCTGCGAAGGGTGTCGGGCGCAGAGCCCGGTGATGCCGTCACAGACTTGCGCCGCCTCGCCCGGAAAGATTATCGCCCAAGGAACGTCCGTCGGCCGCCCCCAAAGCTCGTTGTTGGTGAAATTCGCCAGCCGTCCCAGAAACAGCCCCGGCGGAGTTGCCAGCGCAAGCATGTCTGCGGTGCTGAGCAGGGATCTTTTCTGACGAAGACAGAATAACAGCGTAGCTATCGCAACACCAGCGAAACCGCCGTGGAAAGACATGCCGCCCTGCCATACCTTGAGGATTTGCAGTGGGTTGGCCAGGTAGTAGTCGGGCTGATAAAATAGCACGAAGCCCACGCGTCCGCCGACGATCACACCCAGGATGATCCATGTCAGAAGGTTCTCGATCTGCTGGCGATCAAGCGGCGGTCCGGCCGGTGGCCAGAGTGCCGGGCGACGAACAGTCGCCAGGCAGATGCGCCATCCGATGAGGATGCCGATGATATAGGCAAGCGCGTACCAGCGCAGTGCGAATGTGAAACTCCCGATCTCGATCGAGAACAGGTCGGTTCCGATGTCTGGAAATGGGATCGCTGCGGTCAGCATGGACGGAGCCCCTGTATTTTGCGTTGGATTCGAAACTCGAAATACCCATGGCGCGCGGTCGATGGCGATGGCGTCTGACGATGAAGTGCGTTGCGGTCAGCCATGGCTCAATCCTCCTCTATGCCAGTCCCTGACGCCGATGAAGACGAGCGGGGTCAGGGTCAGAGCGCCCAGTCCGATTGCAGCCCAGGCAGCACGGGAGGTGTCTCCGCTGACGGCTTCGTTGCCGAAATGCGCGAGTACGAAACTGGCAGGAATAATTCCGGCTAACGTGGCCAGTCCGAAGCGCCAGAAATGCAGTCGGCTGAGCCCCGCTGCATAGCTGACAATATCGAACGAAACGAATGGTAACAGCCGACTGATAAAAACCGTGAATGTCAGCGCGTTCTGAGAGCCAAGCCAGCCAACATCGATCTTGTCGCCAAACCATTGCCGCAATACGTCCCGACCCAAAAACCGGGCGAGAACGAAGGCTGCAAGAGCGCCGAATTCGGCACCGAGAACGATGTAAACTGTTCCGACGGTATGGCCGTAGGCCGCGCCTGCAGCCAGTGCGATGGGTGCACTTGGGATCGGCGTGGCCACGATCGCTATCGTCATCAGTCCGACGACTAAAATTGGCCCCCAGATACCTGCAGCCATGACCCAAGCAGAGATCCTGTCGCCGTTCAGGCGGGTCAGGGTGTCGGGCAGCGGTCCGAACGCAAGGACCAGCAAGGCCGCCGCGAATGCCAGCGCGATGGCGGTCTTGACGGTTGGTGTGAGCGTATTGTTACGGTTCATCTGCGCCTCATGTCAGGTCAAGGGCATCGAGAGAGACTTCAGGCCGCGTCCAAAGCGGCCCGGAGCAAATCGCGGACTTGATCGGCGACTTCGTGCAACTCGGCGTTCTCTACCGCTTGCATAGAGGCCACAGGGTCAATGGCGCTGATTTCGGTGCCTCCGTCCATCTGGCGCAGAATCACATTGCAGGGCAGCATCGCGCCGATGCGCGGCTCGATTTCGATGGCCTTGTGGGCCATGCCCGGATTGCAGGCACCAAGGATGCGATAGGGCGCCATCTCCACACCCAGCTTCTTTTTCATCGTCGCCTTCACGTCGATCTCGGTCAGTACGCCAAAGCCCTTTTCTGTCAATGCATCGCGGACGCGCATTTCAGCGTCGCCCAAGGCGACATCTTTCAAGACACGATCATAGGTATAGGCCAATTCGATTTTCTCCCTTTCGGATTTTCTGTGGTTGCTGCTCATTGCCTGGACTTGGCAAGTCCGGACGCGGTCTGGTGTTGCGTCCGGATGTTTTCGGATCAGACGTTTGGGGAAGCGGCGCCAGTCAGAGCTGGCGCCGAACCTCTCAATTGTCGTTCATCATGGTGCCGTCGCCCATGCCCTGGCCATTGCCGGGCTGACCCTGCGACTGCGCCATGTTCGACTGCATCATCTGCATCCGTTCCATCATTTCGGCAGGCGCCACCATCTCTTCCGCCGTCACCGCGCCGTCACCGTCGGCATCGAGGTGCTGGAATCGGTCCACCATCATCTCGCGGATCATCGCGCTGTGAAGCGTTTCGAACTCTGCAATCGAGAGGGAGCCGTCGCCATCGCCGTCATATTCGGCAAGCTTGGCCTGCAGCTGCGTGCGCATCTCTTCAGGAGTGACCTTGCCGTCGCCATCAGCGTCCAGCATCTTCGTCATGCCTCCGCCCATCGGGCCCATAACGCCCATCATGCCGCCGCCCATCATGTTGCCATGCATGCGCTGCATCATATCCATCATTCCATCCATGCCCTCCATCATGCCCATCATGCCGGGGGCACCTCCTTGCGCGGCACCGGGTCCGGATTTTCCGCCGTGTCCGTGGTGGGACTCCGCGAACGCGGCACCGCCAAGGACGGTTGCAGTGAGGGTCATTGCAGCGAGTAGAGTATTGCGTTTCATTTAGGTTACCTCGTGTCAGTGTTGCGATACAGAACATATGGCAGATGCCTGTCGCGAAGGAATGCAGGGAGCGCAGGCGTTTTGTATCGGCAGGTCGCAAACGCGGGGCCTGTTACACTTCGTGACAAATCTCTTCGGGAAAGCACCCGGCATTCATCTAAAGGAAGGCTTATGAGCGAACCGCCGCACATTCTTGTCGTCGATGACCACCGCGAAATCCGCGATGCCGTGACGCGCTACCTGGAAAAGAACGGGATGCGCGCAACGTCCGCGCGCGACGCGGTCGACATGGATGCGAAGCTTGCGAACGGCAAGTACGACCTCATCGTCCTCGATGTCATGATGCCGGGGGAAGATGGTCTTTCCGTGTGCCGCCGACTTTCGGCAAGTGGATCCGTTCCGATCCTGATGTTGACCGCGCTCGGGGAGGAAACCGACCGGATTGTTGGCCTTGAAATCGGCGCGGATGACTACCTAGCGAAACCCTTCAACCCGCGTGAACTGGTCGCCCGGATCAAGGCCATCCTGCGCCGTTCGACGAAAGCCGAACCCTATGCAGGTACACTTTCGGGCCGACGTATCGCATTTGCCCATTGGATTCTGGACACGGACAGTCGGGTACTTTCGAACGAGGACGGTGAGCAAATCGATCTGACCAGCGCGGAATTCAAGCTTTTGACCGTCCTGCTGGAACGTCCTCGTTTTGTCCTCAGCCGCGATCAGTTGCTCGATCTGACGGCAGGCCGCGCAGCGTCAGTATTTGACCGGACCATAGACAATCAGATCAGCCGACTGCGCCGGAAGATCGAGCTTGATCCGTCGCGGCCGCGCATCGTCACGACTGTGCGCGGCGGCGGCTATTGCCTGGCTGCCGATGTCCACGAGTTGAGCTGATGCCGCGCCCCTTCGATAATCTTCGTGGGCAGTTGGTCCTGCTGATCGTCGCGGCGCTTGCTGTCGCACAGACGATCAGCCTGTGGCTGTTCGTCGACGAGCGTGGTCTCGCCGTGCGCGCCGCCTTGGGTTTCGAAGCGGCAGGCCGGGCCGCGAACGTCGCGCTCTTGCTCGAAGAGGCGCCGGAGTCCTTGCAGCAGGCGATCCTGAGAGCGGCGAATTCCCCTTTGGTACGTTTCGATCTTTCGGACATTCCCGCTGTCGATCATGAAAGCCATGCAGACGGTGGAGCCGTAGAGGCGCGCGTTCGCGGACTACTAGGTGGCGCGAACGATCGAGAAATCCGCGTGGAATTGCACGAGGTCGAGCAAGGCATTCCGCCGATGCCACATCTCGCGCCGGAGATGGCCGAAATGCATCTCGCGATGATGCGGGGCGAGCTTTCCGCGATCGAAATGCAACTGTCGATCGCCCTCGCGGACGGGCAGTGGCTGAATGTCGGAACACGGTTCGAACGGCCGCCGTTGCAGTGGCCATGGGCTTCAATCGTCAGTTTCGGGATCACGGCGGCGATCATTCTGGTCTCGGCCTGCTGGTTCCTTCTAACCCGTCTGACCGGGCCGCTTCTGCGCGTCTCTCGCGCAGCCGACCAGCTTGGACGAGGCGAAGCCGTCGATCCGTTGCCACTGATCGGTCCGAGCGAGGTGCGCGGCCTCACGCAGGCCTTCAATCGGATGCAGGCGAGACTGACGCGTTTCGTCGCGGACAGGACAAGACTTCTTGCGGCATTGGGCCATGATCTGCGCTCTCCGCTGACCGCCATGCGGGTGCGGGCGGAGATGGTGGACGAGGACGAAACGCGTGACAGTCTTGTCGCCTCAATCGAGGAAATGCAGGAGATGGTCGATGCAACGCTTGCCTTTGCACGGGGCATGGCCAGCTCCGAAGTCTACGAGACGGTGGATCTGGGTGCCTACCTGAAGCAGTTGCAGGCCGACATGATCGACGGCTTCACCCTTGATACAGCCAACAGCATAAGCGTTCGCTTGCGCCCCCAATCGGTGCGCCGCGCCCTGCGCAACATCATCGAGAACGCGCAGCGCTATGGCGGGGGGGCCGAGGTCACCTTCGTACATGACGCCGAATACGTCCAGATACGGGTCTCCGACAACGGACCTGGGGTTCCCGAAGCCGAACTCGAGCAAGTGTTCGAGCCGTTTTTCCGGCTCGAAAAATCCCGCTCGCGCGAAACCGGTGGGACCGGTCTTGGCCTGTCGATCGCGCGAACGATTGTGCGGGCCCATGGCGGCGAAGTAGCGCTGACGAACCGCACCGAAGGCGGTCTTCTCGTGACCGTCACTTTACCACTCGAAACAGAACCTGATCAGCAAGAAAGGAACACCTCATGATAAAAATGATATCCGCTGTAACCCCGTCAACCCTAGTATTGTCCGCCGGAGCCGCGCTCGCTGATCCTGCGGACAGTTGGGGCGACAGTTTCGGTCACATGATGTGGGGAGGTGGATTCGGCATGGCTGGCGGTTTGATGATGCTGTTGTTCTGGGGGGCGATCATCGCACTGATCATGTTGGCCGTCCGTGGCTTCTCGGCCGGGTCTGGCTCTGGCGGCAAATCGGACGCGGCAGACATTCTTCGCGAACGCTATGCCCAAGGTGAAATTGACGAAGAGGAGTACGAGCGCCGCAAGGCGAAACTCGAATTGTGACGCCAAGGCTGATGCTTTTGATGCCCACCGAATTGTGAATCTTTAATTGTCGACCTTACCGCTGCGGAACGCTGCTTCCGTTTTGGGGCTGCCGATTGATTAGAAAACCCGACAGGCTGCTCTCGTCTTTAACCTCTACATCGCAGTGCTCCAAATCGTGCTGCCAAGGCGCGTTTCAATATGCCGTGGAGTTAACACGCTTCGCATTCACGTCATTTCGGTACAGCAGCAAATTACGTGATTACAATAAGCCGGTCATAGATATTTGAAGATTACCAACTCGTCACAGCCGGGTTCGTGCGGGCATTTTTTCTCGATGCTACAAACCGATACAAACTTCACTGTTATGTCAGACGAACTTGCTTGACCCTCCAGTGCTGGAAGGTGGTTTATACAACTCTGATAGGCAAGAAATCAGGAGCAAGCATGCCATGGTAGAGCAGGCGCCCTTTGTAGTCCCTAGACGTCGTTTCGTATTGGCTTCGGCGGGCGGCATAATCGCGTTGGCTGCGCCTTCGTTGCTCCGGGCTCAGGAAGCGGAAACGACGCGTCGGAACGTATCGTCCTTTCGCACACATGATTGGCGGGACCATTTCGATTCCCTAAGCAAAGGTATCATCGTTTCGGATACAACCACGAAAGTGTTGCAACATTGGACCGCCGATGGCGAAATGCGAATCTATCCGACATCGGTTCCCCTGACCGATGAGTTGACAAAGCGGGGCTATACCGAGGTTGTCGAAAAAAGGGAGAACCCGAGCTGGGCGCCAACGCCGTCGATGCGTGAGCGCAACCCCAAATGGCCAGCGCTTATTCCAGGCGGAGACCCCGCCAATCCGCTGGGCACCCGTGCGCTCTATCTGTCCTGGCAGTATTACCGGATCCACGGAACGCAGGATACTCGGAAGATCGGGCGCAAGTCGTCGAACGGATGTATTGGCCTCTACAATGAACATATCGAGGAAGTCTTTGACAGAACGGCGGTGGGAACACAGGTCAAATTGATCTGAAGTGGACAGATGGCTGCGAGGGACCGTAGATAATGAACAAGGCACTTCTGGCCGTTGTGGCCTTTCTGTTGGTCGGCGGCTTGGCGATTTATTGGAACACCTCCCCATCTGGTCAACAGGCGGCCGGTCACTCGATGGTGCCACCGGACACAAGCGGCGTGGCCCGAGGGGCACCCATCGTGGAGGTTTCGGTGCCGACGGACCTGTCAGCGAATGCACAGATCGGAAAACGCGCATTCGAGGCGAAATGTGCCGAATGCCATGGCGCCAACGCAGCAGGTCAGAATGGTGTTGCGCCGCCACTTGTGCACAAGATCTATGAGCCTTCACATCATTCGGACATGGCTTTCGTTCTAGCGGCCAAGAACGGTGTCCGGTCGCATCACTGGAATTTCGGGAATATGCCTCCAGTCAAGGGACTGACAGACGCTGACGTCAAGATGATCACGCAATTCGTCCGGGAACTCCAAGAAGCGAATGGCATTTTCTAACAGATTGAAGGGTGAAATTTTTTTTACCGGGAAGTTGGCCAATCGCCACCGACCGCGACTCTTCCAGAGCTTCTTGCCGTGCGCGGCTGGACCGTCGCGGACCTGAACTATGATTTGCTCGGCAGCTTGACACGGCAGGGCAACGTGTTCGGTGGAATTCGGCGCGGTCGTGTAAACCGAAACTCGGTTCCTCCCTATTTGCGGCTTGCCTGCGGTGTCGGTCAACCTTCTGCTATCAGGTTGCTGAAAGCAGAAGAGAAGATCACCTTGCGGGTGTCGCAGCCGAACTACGATCAATGCGACGGGGCGCGCCAGAGCTCCATACTATTTAAGGCCAGGAGAGAACATGATACGACGGGATTTCCTTTTGCGTAGCGCTTCGGCGGCCGCTGTCGCTCCATTGCCCAGAGCGGGGCGCGCCTTGACGCCTCAATTTGACGAATTCAAAGCTCAGGTGAGCGCGGTCCAGCTCGCGCCGCCGCCTTATCCAAAGACGGAAATATGGGGCTATGACGGCATGATGCCCGGCCCGGAGTTGCGGAACGCGCAGGGTGCCCGCGTTCAGCGAAAGTTAGTGAACGCGCTGCCACAGGCAAGCTCGGTCCACTGGCACGGAATCCGAATCGACAACGCGATGGACGGCGTCGCCGGGCTGACCCAAGCCGCCGTCGAACCGGGCGAGAGTTTCGATTACAACTTCGTTGTACCTGATGCCGGAACCTATTGGTATCACGCCCATGCGAGGTCCTTCGAACAGGTCGCCTCCGGGCTTTACGGCGCGCTGATTGTTGAGGAAGCGGAAGCTCCGGAAGTGGATCGCGAGGAGGTTCTGATCCTGGACGATTGGCTTCTCGATCCCGAAACCGCACAGATCAATCCCGACTTCACCTCTGCGCATTCCCGCAGCCACGCAGGCCGCATGGGAAATTTCGTTGCGACGAACGGACAGTACGGTCTTGCGATCGATGTGCGTCAGAATGAACGGCTTCGACTGCGTCTGATCAATGCGGCCAACGCGCGGATCTTCGTCGTTGATATCGCCGGAATGGAAGGCTGGACCATCGCGTTGGACGGGATGCCACTGGCGCAACCCAAGAGGCTCGGCGAACCCCTCATTCTCGGCCCCGGCCAGCGCGCCGATCTGATCGTCGACGTGACTGCCGACTCCGGTGAAACGGCCCATCTGGTGCGCCTCGACAACGGGGAAGGTATGTCACAAGTTGCCCTTACCGTGACCGGTCGGGCGTCCGCCGTACGCCGGGATGACCCCCCTGCCCTGCCGAGCAATGCGAATATGGATGTTCCGGGCCTGGACAATGCGGTTCCCGTTCGCCTTAACATCGAGGGCGGTGCGAGGGGCCGGATGCAATCGGCGGTCTTGAACGGTGAGCGGAAGTCCTTCCGCGATCTGGTCGACGAAAACGAAAACTGGGCCTTCAACGGCACCGTCGGAATGCCCGATGCACCGCTTGCCGATCCCGCTCTCGGGCAGACCGTCAAGCTTGAGATTAGCAACGACACGTCCTTTCCACACGCGATGTACTTGCACGGGATGCATTTCCGCGAAATCGGCGAGGATGGCACATTGGGGCCGCTCCGGGATACGATAACGATGTTCCGGGGGGAAACGCGGACCGTTGTCTTTGTCGCCGACAATCCAGGCGACTGGCTGTTTCACTGCCACATGCCCAACCACGCGGCCGCCAGCATGATGACATGGATGCGAGTGACGTGATGCGAAGATACCTGATGCTGTCGGTGTTTTTTCTGGGCGGTGGCGGAGCCGCTGCCTGGCTCATGAGCACGGCCGGTGCGCAGACCGAATCCACGCCGGAAGCCGCCGACATTGCACAGGGTGAAGATCTTTACAAAGAACATTGCGCGGCCTGCCATGGCGCCGATTTGGAAGGACAGCCGGATTGGCGGTCGACCGGACCAGATGGCGTCCTGCCTGCACCGCCACATGACGAAACCGGTCATACCTGGCATCATCCCGATGGCGTGCTGTTTGACTACACCAAGCTGGGCGGCAAGGCCGCTCTTGTCCTCCAAGGGGTCGAGTTCGAAAGCGGCATGCCCGGGTTCGGCGACCTGCTGTCGGACGCCGAAATCTGGAATATCATCGCTTACATCCAATCAACGTGGCCGGAGCGTCAGCGCGCTATTCAAGCCGAACGAAGTGCTGACCAGCGACAGCAGGAAGGCAACTGAACCGCGTCCGAGAAAGGCGCTGAATATCTTGAGGTCGAGGAAAAGTTGGACTGGTTGTCGAGCGAAGGCATGGCGCAATCGAGATACCGCCCATCCACGGACACATCCATTTGGTCGAGTGCGCTTAATCGACTTGGCACGACAGGACGCTGGGTACGTGATCCGGCAAGTTTTGCACCAGTAATTGCAGTCCCAAGGGTTATTCAGGTCGCGGCTGGCGCCGACACATCGTATCCTGCGTTTTTGATCGCTTCCGACACCGCCCTGACGCTGAGAAAACTCTCGACCGAAACGGTATGCGTGCTCAAGTCGCACGAAACGGTCGCAGTTGGGTCAATAGACCTAATCGCCTTGTCAATTGTTGCGGTGCAATGCCCGCAACTCATTCCCGGAACTATGAAGCTGCTCATATACGTCTCCTTCTCTCTTATCTTCAGGTGGGCGCTTCCAGCGGAGGAAGGTCAAGGGCAAAAAAATATTCTGAAAAGCTTGACCTTCCAGTTGGTGGAAGCCCTAGATATCTTATTCAGAGATGAAGGAGACGCTCATGCCAGTCACACAAGACCTGCGGGTCTCTGTCCAGAACATGTCCTGCGCATCATGTGTCGGTCGGGTCGAGCGCGCGCTCTCAGCGCTGCCCGGGGTCGAAGAGGTCAATGTGAACCTTGCGGCCGAAACTGCGCAGGTCCGAATCGACTCGGAAACCCGGATACCCGAGCTGATCGACGCGCTGGATCGGGCCGGCTATCCCGTCCGGACGCAGACAATTCGCCTGAACGTCTCGTCCATGTCCTGCGCGTCCTGCGTCGGCCGTGTCGATAAGGCGCTGGCGGCAGTGCCCGGCGTTCTGGAGGTCAACGTCAATCTCGCCTCCGAGACCGCAACCGTGACTTATGTCGAGGGCGCGATGAAGATCTCCGTTCTACTGAAAGCTGCCACAGACGCCGGCTACCCTGCTGAACCGGCGGATAGTGCCTTGCCCGAGGAGCACAGCGCCCGCAAGGCAGGCGAAGCGCGCGATCTGGCCCGCAAGACCGCCTTCGCGGCAACATTGGCGCTGCCGGTTTTCCTGCTCGAGATGGGTGCACACCTGGTGCCGGGGATGCACGAGATGATTGGCCGCACCATCGGTCACCAGACAAGTTGGATGATCCAGTTCGTACTGACGACAGTTGTGCTGTTCTGGCCCGGACGCCACTTTTACGCCAAGGGTTTCCCCGCGCTTCTGAAGGGCGCGCCCGACATGAACAGCCTCGTCGCCGTCGGCACCGGCGCAGCCTATCTCTATTCTCTTACCGCGCTCTTTGCGCCTGCGCTGCTGCCCGTGGCGTCCCGTGCCGTTTATTTCGAGGCAGCGGCAGTCATCGTCGTGCTGATCCTTCTGGGCCGCTGGATGGAGGCGCGCGCCAAGGGCCGCACCGGTGCTGCGATCCAGAAGCTTCTTGGCCTTCAGGCCCGCACCGCGCGGGTTCTGGTGGACGGGGAGCCGCAAGACGTCGCCATCGAACGGATCGGCACCGGCGACATCCTCGTTGTGCGTCCCGGCGAACGCATTGCGGTGGATGGGGAGGTCACGCAAGGCAGCGCCCATGTCGACGAGAGCATGATCACCGGAGAGCCGGTTCCCGTCTCCAAGTCCGAGGGCGATCCGGTCACCGGCGGCACCGTCAACGGCACCGGCAGCTTCCAGTTCCGCGCCACACGTGTCGGCGCCGACACGACGCTCGCGCAAATCATTCGCATGGTGGAGCAGGCGCAAGGCACCAAGTTGCCGATCCAGGGCCTGGTGGACCGGATCACGCTGTGGTTCGTGCCGGCGGTCATGGCACTGGCCGCGTTGACCGTTCTGGTCTGGCTGCTGGTCGGCCCCTCGCCCTCCCTGTCCTACGCGCTTGTGGCCGGGGTCTCGGTTCTCATCATAGCCTGCCCCTGCGCCATGGGACTGGCCACGCCGACCTCGATCATGGTCGGTACTGGGCGCGCAGCCGAGATGGGCGTGCTTTTCCGCAAGGGCGACGCGCTACAACAACTGACGTCGGTGAATGTTATCGCGCTCGACAAAACCGGCACCGTCACCCAAGGGCGCCCCGAACTGACCGATATGGTCCTGGCCGACGGGGTCGACCGGGCCGACATCCTGGCACTGGTGGCGGCGGTCGAGACGCAGTCCGAGCATCCCATCGCCGAAGCCATCGTGCGCGCGGCCCAGGCCGAGAACGCGGCACGTCACGACGTCGAGAGCTTCGAATCCATCACGGGCTACGGCGTTCGGGCCAAGGTTGCCGGCCACGAGGTGCTTGTCGGTGCAGATCGCCTGATGGTCCGCGAAGGACTGAGCATCGGGGCGCTGGTCGAGGCGGAGGGCCGCTTGGCCGTGCTGGGCCGCACGGCATTGTTTGCCGCGGTGGATGGCAGGGTTGCAGCGGTCATCGGCGTGTCCGATCCGGTCAAACCCGCCAGCGCGGCCGCCATTGGCGCGCTGCACCGCCTCGGGCTGGAGGTCGCTATGATCACCGGCGACAAGCGCGAGACAGCCGATGCCATCGCACGCGAAACCGGCATCGACCACGTGATCGCCGGCGTTCTGCCCGATGGAAAGGTGGCCGCACTAAACGAGCTTCGCCAAGGGGGCCGACGGATCGCCTTCGTCGGCGACGGCATTAACGACGCCCCCGCGCTGGCACATGCGGATGTCGGTCTCGCCATCGGCACGGGAACCGATGTGGCCATCGAATCCGCCGATGTGGTGCTGATGTCGGGCGATCTGCGCGGCGTGGTCAACGCTTTTGAAGTATCAGGCCGCACGATGCGCAACATCCGTCAGAACCTGTTCTGGGCGTTCGGCTACAACGTCGCGCTGATCCCGGTGGCTGCGGGTGTGCTCTACCCCACGTTCGGCTTGTTGCTCTCGCCAGTCCTGGCTGCCGGAGCCATGGCACTGAGTTCGGTCTTCGTGCTGACCAACGCCCTTCGGCTACGCAGGGTCCGTCCCATCATGGAAGAAGCCAGAGCGCGCGGTGGTGAAGAGGCCACTTTACTATCCCCTAACCCTGTCGCCGCTGAATAAGGAGAACCTGATCATGAATATTGGAGATGTCGCCGCCCTTTCTGGCCTCCCAGCCAAGACGATCCGATACTACGAGGATGTCGGGCTTGTGAAGCCTCTTCGCAGCACGAACGGCTATCGCACATTCCGTGAAAGCGATGCGCACAAGCTCGCGTTTCTCGGCCGTTCCCGGGCGCTCGGCTTCAGCATTGAAGACTGCCGCAACCTTCTTGCTCTGTACGAGGACGAAAAACGCGCCAGCGCCGAAGTCAAGGATATCGCCGAGCAGCATCTTGAACGGATCGACGACAAGATCGCGGAGCTGAAGGAAATGCGCGCGACGCTAGCACATCTAGTGGACGCCTGTGCCGGGGATCACCGCCCGGATTGCCCAATCCTCGCCGATTTGGCAACGAAACACCGCGGCGAAGAGCAACTCAAGAATACTGCGTTGTAGGGTGCGAGCGTTTGGCTTGGGCGATCCTCTTTGCGATTGTGCTCTTCGGTTTGAGCGGACTTGTGCATGTCCGTGCGATGAGTTTCGTCATGACGGCCACCAAACGCACTCCATTCACACAATCAAGCCGCCTCTTATTTGCCCTCTATACACTCGCGACCGCCCACATAGGTGAAGCCGGGCTCTACGCACTGGGTTTCAGTTTCGGCGAGTTCTTAGGTATTGGCGGTTTCGCTCAAGACAACGTCGATTCATTCATGGATGTTTTCTACTTTTCCATCGTCAATTACTCCTCTCTGGGGCTTGGCGATATTTATCCCACGGGTCATTTGCGCTTTCTTGCCGGCATCGAGGCCCTGAATGGCTTTCTCCTCATCAGCTGCTCGGCCTCTACAATCTTCCTCGTGGTCACGAGAAAGATGGATTAGGAGCGCCACAAAACCTCATCCCAAAAGAGTTGGAACCCTCCATCGCTGGAAGGTTGTTGATGTTCTGAACGGGGATGGAACAAGCGAAAGGAGCACGTCATGTCATATTGGAGATTTGCCGCCATGATCGCGACCTCGACGGTCGTGATGTTCGGGCTGATGTATCTCAACACCTATCTTCTGACCCATGTTTTCTGGTCCGAAACCCGAGCCTATATGGCGCTGTTGATGGGTGCGACGATGGCGATCATCATGTTGGCGTTCATGCTTTCAATGTATTCGAGCAAGACCGTAAATGCCGCTATCTTCAGCGGTGCCGTCGTCGTGTTCGCCGCCTCGCTCTGGCTCGTACGAAGCCAGGTCACGGTGGGCGATACCAGCTACATGCGCGCGATGATCCCACACCATTCGATCGCGATCATGACATCGAGCCGCGCCGATATCTCGGATCCGCGCGTGCGCAAGCTCGCGGACGAGATCATCTATGCGCAAGATAAGGAAATCGCGGAGATGCGCTATCTGATCAACGATATCGATGCATCCGGCGACACATCCGAGACTGCAAGTGTCGAGAGCCCCCGTATTGTGAGCTTGGATCAAGCCCTGTCAACAGCAAACGTCGCAGTGCTCGACCCCGGCTTCCTGACGAAGGAGGATATCGCGCAGCTTCTGCCGAATGGCGCGGCGTGCACATTCAACTATACAACCGGCAGTCCGGCCTCACTGGCATTGGGTGAGATCGATGGCGCAGCCGTCGGGCTCGTCAAGCTGAGCGGCGATCTCGTCCGGGTCGAACAGAATGCAGCCGGCGAATTGGGCACAGAAGGCCTGTCGATCCGCCTTGGCGTTCCCCAAGACGGTGCTGCGCTCGAAACCGCAGGTACCGAACCGGTCGATGCGACTCTGACGATCGAGCTCGATGCCGGTCTGACCGCCGGATTCCGGGGATTCTACAGTTGCGGGGCATGACATGAAGCACCATTCAAGCACACAAGCGCAGTCGGCGACGCTGTACCGCATGGTCATGCCGGGCCACCTCTGCCCCTACGGTCTGAAGTCCAAAGACTTGCTGGAGAGGCAAGGGTATGAGGTTGAGGACCACCATCTGACCACGCGTGAGGAAACCGACGCGTTCATGGAAGAGCACGGCGTCGAAACCACCCCGCAAACCTGGATCGGGGACGAGCGGATCGGCGGATATGACGACCTTCGGGTCCATTTCGGCATCGATGCGCCGGAAGACGAACGCTCGGACACGTCCTACCAGCCGGTGATCACGATCTTTGCCGTCGCGTTCCTGATGGCGCTCGGTTTGTCGTGGTACAGCTTCGAGAACATTTTCACCCTGCGCGCCCTGGAATGGTTCATCTCGATCTCGATGTGCTTTCTGGCCGTACAAAAACTTCAGGATGTCGAAAGCTTTTCGACCATGTTCCTGAACTACGACCTGCTGGCGCGTCGGTGGGTGCGATATGGCAAAATCTATCCGTTCGGAGAGGCTTTCGCAGGTATCCTCATGGTCGCCGGGGCGCTGACCTGGCTTTCGGCACCGGTGGCCTTGTTCATCGGCACCGTTGGCGCAGTATCGGTTTTCAAGGCGGTCTATATCGACAAGCGTGAATTGAAATGCGCCTGCGTCGGTGGTGACAGCAATGTGCCGCTTGGCTTTGTCTCGCTCACGGAAAATCTGATGATGATGGTCATGGGGATTTGGATGCCTATCAGGGTCTATCTGATCGGCTGAAAGGCGGGTGTCGTTTTCACATCCTTCAGACTCGTTCTCCCGGTAGGAGCGCAGGTCAGGCAGCACTGCGAAAAAAGCTGATTGGACCAGATAATCGAAGCATTCACGACCGGGGCGGGCATGCTCTGGAAGGCGCTCTGGGCGCTGATCTTCGGGTATATCATCTCCGCAGGCATCCAGATTTTCGTGACACGGGATCAGATGGCGCGTGTTCTTGGCGATCGCGGCGCCAGGAAGGCAGGCATTGTCGGCTTCTTTGGTTTTGTGTCGTCGTCCTGTTCCTTCGCGGCTCTTGCCGCGTCGCGTTCGATTCTGGTGAAGGGTGCGCATCCGGTCAATTCGATCGCCTTCCTGATTTCATCGACAAATCTGGTGATCGAGCTTGGAATCGTCCTTCTGGTCCTGCTGGGCTGGAAATTCATGGTGGCGAATTTCCTGCTCGGCGTCCTGATGACGATCTACGCCTATGCCCTCACCCTGATATGGTTTCCAAGGGCGCTTGTCGAAAGCGCAAAAGAGCATGCGGCGAAGGCTCAGTCCGACGAGGGTATGGACATGGACCAGACCATGGGGGGATCGTTCCGCGACAAGCTGCTGTCGCGCGAACGATGGGACCGGATCGCCCGCGCTTTCTTCATGGAATGGAAGATAGTCTGGAAGGAGATCCTCTTCGGCTTCACGGTCGCGGGTTTCATTTCCGTCATTGTGCCGCAGAGCTTCTGGAACGCGATCTTCCTGGTCGGAGATGGCGGTGCGCAGGACGCGCCGGGCTTCCTGATCGTTCTTGAAAACGCGCTGGTGGCACCCGTCGTGGCCTTCTTCACCTTCATCGGGTCGATGGTCAATGTCCCCTTGGCCGCGATGCTCTGGTCGCGTGACGCGTCGTTCGGAGGCGTGATCGCCTTTCTCGGAGCCGATCTTGTTGCTGCCACGGTGATCTGGGTGCACGCAAAATATTATGGCTCGCAGTATGCGCTCTATCTTTCAGGCTCGCTGTACCTGTGCATGGTCGCGGCGGGAATTACGGTGCATTACCTGTTCGCTCTCGTCGGGATGATCCCGACCGAGCGGCCGTCGCTTCAGGAAATGGTCCGGTTCAGCATCGACTACACGTTCTTCCTCAACCTGATCTTTCTCGTGATCGGGGCAGTACTAATCTGGCTTCACCTCAGAAATGCCAAGGAAAACTAGCCGATTGAGGCCAGGAATGGAAACGTTCCCAGAAGCCAGTAGGCAAACCGGGACAATTGGCCGGTCATGATGGCAACGCCCATGATGATCATGGCGACGCCTGCGCCTTTGTAGAGCCAGCGACCGGCCTTGCCGATCTGTCTGACCCGCGCGGCGATGGCGTCGGTGAACAGCGCTGCCAGCAGGAACGGCACGCCCAGCCCGGCGGAATAGATCGACAGCAGCCAGATTCCGTCCGACATGCCGCCGGAAGTAGAACTGAGTGTCAGGATCGCGCCAAGGATCGGTCCGATGCAGGGGGTCCAACCAAAGGCGAAAGCCAAGCCCAGGACGTAGGCTCCAAGCGGGCGACCCCCCGGAATGTCGAGTGTGAAGCGGGTGTCGCGCGAGAAGGCATCCAGACGAAAGACACCCAGCATGACCAGTCCGAACAGGATGATGATCGCGCCGCCCAGATAGTTCAGCTCGATGCGCCATGTCAGCAGCAATGATCCGATCGCGCTGGCCCCGGCCCCGAGGGCGACGAAAACCGTCGAAAACCCCAGAACGAAGCAGGTGCTTAGGCCCAGTGCCCCGGCGCGCGCCCGCAGACCGACCGACCGTGTCGTGCGCAAACCCGGCTGGCCTGCGATGTAGGAGACATAGCCCGGAACCAGTGGCAGGACGCAGGGTGACAGGAACGAAATGGCCCCCGCCAGAAAGGCCGCGAAGATGCCGATGCCGGAAATATCCATCATGCGTTTCCATGTCCGCTAAAGGGCCGTGATGCCCACCAGAAGGCAATCAGCGGGATTACGATCCATTGCAGTACCGGCGACAACCCTGCATCGAGAATCGGAATGATCGGCATCAGGTCTGAATAGGCCCAGGCCGCGCGGATCACGATGTTGAGCCATTCGCTGAACAGCGTATATCCCAACCCGAACACCACCGTCAGGACGGTTACTGAGCGTCGCGTCGAAGCGACAATGGGCCAGCCTCGGCCCGACATCATCAAGGCGAGCACCAGCGCGCTCATGGCAATCAGGATGTCGCCACCCGTGCAATGAACCGCGGCGAAGACGATCTCACCCCAGGTGCCCTCGTTCCAGATCGTGTAGAGCGGCATGTGGGCGAACTCCCAGATCAGATTGGCCGGGATGATTACCGAAAAATACCGACGCAGGGCTGTCAGTGAAATTCCGTCTGTCGAGGACAGCCTGACGCCAGTCGCGGTGACACTCATTGAAACACCCCTGTCACCCGGTCCCACCAACTGCGTTCCCGGCGTCGATGCTGGGCATTGTTGATCAACTCGCTGACATAGAGGATCAGGTTCACATTCTTGAAATCCCTGCCATGGAACTTTGCGGCAAACCGCCCGCCGATATCCACGACATGGGTGACCGCACCGTGCATCATCATGTCGCTGTCGGCGGTCGTGGTGAACTCGAGCCCATAGCCCCGCGCCAGAAGGCGCGTCGCGTCGTCGCTCTGATCGGGCCGTTTGGTCAGAATGACCCAGTTGCTCGGATCGAGCCCATGCCGTTCCGCGTAGTCGCGCAGAACGTCCGGCGTGTCATTCACGGGATCGGTCGTGATCGAGATGAATTGCACCAGATCGCTCATCGGCCCGTCGTTGATCGAAGCCTGGACCGCCGCGATCTTTTCCACATGAAGCGGGCAGATGTCCGGGCAGTTGGCGTAGATGAAATGCAGGATGACGACCCTTTCGCTGAAATCCGCCAAGCGCACAGGATTGCCCTCCGCATCCTGCAACTCGAAATCCGGGGCCTGTGCTGCGTCGATGGCCTGAAAATATGGCTCCATCTCGAACATCCGCGCATCCAGATTTTCACCCGGATGATCGGCGGAGGCCGGAAAGGAGATCGTGGCCGCAAGTGTGACCAAGGCGGCGCGCCGGGTCAGATAGACAATCAACTGCATCACCTTTCGGATTGATCGGGCTTGCCACTACCCGCATCGCTGCATTTCCCGCCGGACCCGCCCTTCATGCACAGACCAAGCCCGCACATCGCGGCACAGGGGGCCAGCGAAACCAGAACAGGCGCGAGCCCGATCGCGGTGAGCCATCCCCAGTTCAGGGCCATGCCGCCCCCCATCACGGTTGCCGCACCGACGAACAGCAATCGTCTGCGCGTAAACCACTGGGTCCAATTGCCAACTCTTGCGATGTTGGCGGTGATTGCGCCGTTAGAGGGTGATATGTCGGTCATCCAGAAAATTCTTTCGATGTGTAAGAAATAGTCGTTCCAGTAACTGGAAGGTCAAGAGCGGGCGGTACTCTTTCGGCGGTATTCATTCGATAAAGCCTCGCAAGAAGGAGACCATCTCGGGATCATCCCATTCGGCCGGGCCGACCAGTCTCCCAAGCTCCCGCCCCTGCGCGTCGATCAGGATCGTCGTCGGCAGACCGACGGTGCGCAGCGCGGTCATCGACAGCATGGTCTTGTCGACATATATCTTGAGATTGGTGACACCGATCTCGTCGTAGAAACGCCGCACGACGGGCGATCCGGCCCGGTCGATGGACAGGGCGACCACTTCGAACCGGTCGCCGCCAAGTTCCGCCTGAAGTGCATCCAGCGTCGGCATCTCTTCCCGGCAGGGGACGCACCAGGTTGCCCAAACGTTCACGAGGATCACCTTGCCACGAAAATCCTCCATGTCCCCACGGCTGCCGTCCTCGGTCTCGAAGCGCACATTGATCACCGGCTGCGGCGTGTCGTGCAGTGCGAAGCCTTGCGGCCCGGCAAACGCAGCGCCGACGGACAATGCCCAGACGAGCAGCGCCGTTTTTAGATATTTCATGGCGTTGGCTCCTTGAAAGATTGGTTTTTCAGATCCCGGACGATCGGCAACAGGGTTTCGCGCAAGATTGCCCGAGTGATCGGTCCGACATGGCGGTAGGCGATGGTGCCGTCAGACGTGATGACATAGGTTTCGGGCACGCCGTAAACGCCCCATTCGATGCCAGCACGTCCGTCGATGTCGGCCCCGATGCGCGCGTAGGGATCGCCCAATTCGTCGAGCCAGGCGCGCGCCTGCTCGGGTGGGTCCTTGTAGTTGATCCCGTAGAGCGGCACCTCACCGGTGGCGCTCAGCTCCATGAACAGCGGGTGTTCGGCCCGACAGGGCACACACCACGAGGCAAAGACGTTCACCAGCGAGACATGGCCGATCAGGTCCTGCGTCGACAGACCGTCGTCACGGCCGAGCACCGGAGCAAGCGCAAACTCCGGCACAGGTTTGCCCAGAAGCGCCGATGGCAAGTCGTCGCCGCCCCTGAAAAGCCCCCAGCCGAACAAGACCATGAGGGCAAAAGCTATCAGCGGCACCAGCACAAACCCGGAGATCCTGCGCCGCGCCACGGCTTCGTTTTTGCTGACGACCTCTTGCGTCATGGCTGCACCTGCTCATCCGCAAGGGTACGGCTTTCCTGCGAAGCGCGGTTCCGATCGGGCCATGTGCTCTTGATGTAATCGATGATCGCCGTGATCTCATCGTCCGTCAGCGCCTCCCCGAAACCGGGCATGTCGCTTTCATAGCCATTCCCGACAATCGCCGCCGTTCCGCGCTTCACGATGTCCAAAAGCACGCGGTCCGTATGGTGCCAGGTATGGCCTGAGGCGTCATGCGGCGGGGCAGGCAACCGGCCGTTCGGCAATCTGGAGCGCCAATCGGGCTGCCCCTCCAGGTTTGCGCCATGGCAACTGGCACAGTTCTCCTGATAGAGGCGCTCGCCCGCGTGCAAGTCGCTCTGCGCCGCAACGGGCAGGACCGTTGCAGCGAGCAAGAACGCGGAGACTCTAATGCCTGTTATCACTACGCTTACGCCTCCTTTTTACGAGCCACATACAGAGGATGAAGAGCGCCAATAGCGACGACACAATGAGCAGGACGCAAAGCGCCCAAACCAATCCCATCGACATCAGGCTGTCGCCGCTGCTGGCACCCTCATTACGCATCCCGGCGCATTTCTATTTTCCGCTGTCCGAGCGGATGTATTTGACCAAGGCGATTGCCGCGAGCACCAGCACCGCCACGATGAGTAACCAAACCAGTCCCATCGCGATCATCATGCCGCCACCCATCATTCCACCATCCATCATCATGCACTTCATCCTTTGTTTTCCCTTGAAACCGGTCAGGCACGGGATCGCACCAGACCGCGCAATTGATCATTCGACCGCATAGACGGTCGGGTTCACACCTTCTTCGACGGTGTAAATCTTGAACGGTTCCTGCTTTTCGCCGCCCATACCCGGCGATCCCAACGGCATGCCGGGAAGTGTCAGGCCGACAATGTCCGGGCGCTCATCAAGCAACTTGTTGACGACATTGACCGGCACATGACCGCTGACGACGTAGTCTTCCAGAAAGGTCGTATGGCAGCCCTGAAAATCGTCAGGGATACCTGCATCACGGCTGATCTGAGCCAGATCGTGGGTCGGCTTCACCTCGACTGTGAAGCCATTCTCGCGCAGGTAGTCCGCATAGCTCTCGCAGCATCCGCATTGCGGGTTCTTGTAGAGCGTGGCCTCTTGCGCTGCGGCAGGCGCCGCATTCAGGCTCATTGCAAGTATAGCGGCAGCACCTGCGGTGCCAAGATTGGCAAGTCCAATTAGTTTCTTCATCGGTTCTTTCCTTTCGTGGTGATCGTTACGTGAGATTGTTTCAGGTTTTGGTCGTGCCAGGATCGACACGTATGATGCCCATCATGCCGGCCGCCTGGTGCTCCAGGATGTGACAATGGAACATCCAGTCTCCCGGATTGTCCGCCACGAAGGCGATCTCGACCCGTTCCTCGGGCGCCATCAGGACGGTGTCCTGCCATTCGCGGTGCCGTGTCGGTTGCCCGTTCCGTGTGATCACACGGAACGAATGTCCATGAAAATGCATGGGGTGATGCCACGCGGTGCGATTGTCCATCTGCAGCACATGCGACGTGCCCTGCGGCAGGACCAGCAAGGGATCCATCATGTGCCCCGTTGCTGCTTTGCCGTTGATGAACCACATGTTGCCTTCGCGCATCTGCTCCATCATGGACCCCATGCCGCCGCCCATCATCATCTGCCCCATCATGCCGCCGTTGAAGACGATCTGATGCCGCGCAGCCGACGCCATATCCGGTTCGGCCAGCGGGTTGGGCGGCAGGTCCATCGACCAATCCGGCACACTGTCCCGCAGCCTGTCAGGCCCGTAAGCGAGATCGACCAGACGGTATTCGAGGCCTTCGTAAAAGGCATCGGTGACGGTGAGGGCGTCGCCAGGCTTGCCGGTCATGTCGATCACCAGATCGACTCGCATGGCCGGGCCGACCACCACGATGTCATCGTCTGGTACATGAGGTGACACGGGTTGACCGTCCAGAGCGACCACGACCGGCGCAAGACCACCGAAATTCAGCCCGAAGATCCGGGCATTCGCCGCGTTGATCAACCGCAGGCGGATGCGTTCTCCGGATCGCACGGAGATGCGTTCCGGCATCTGGCCGTTGATGGTCACGGAATTGCCTATGCGGCCGCCGTGCATGGCGTCGTGACGGCTTCCGAAGTCCCCGGCAATCTGTCCTTCTCGGGTCATGCGCCAGTCATCGAGCATCCAAGTCAGGTCGCGATCCACACGGATCGGGTCCGCCTCCTCGACGATCAGCGGCCCGTAAAGGCCACGGCCGACCTGTTCTGAACTGCGCTGGTGCGGGTGATACCAGAACGTACCTGCGTCCAGCGCATCGAATTCGTAGAGAAACTTGCCACCGACCGGGATCGGGTCCTGTGTCAGGAAAGGCACGCCGTCCATCGCATTGGGTGTGCGAATGCCATGCCAGTGGACCGTCGTCCCTTCATTTAGCCCGTTCTCGGCCAGAACCCGAATTCGGTCTCCCTGCCGCACCCGGATCTCGGGGCCGGGGAGGGATCCGTTGTAGCTCCAGACGTCGGTAGAGCCGTAGGGTGCCGGTCGCAGGGCGGCTCGTCCGGCCGCAGCGCGTAGCAAGAATGGGTCCTCTGTCGGACCTGCCATCGCTACTCGTGCCGGTGACAGAGCGGATATGGCCGTGAAAGCGGCACCGGTGCACAGCACGTGCCGTCGTGAAATCAGTCTGTTGAGGGTCATTACTTCTGCCTTGATCTGAAAGGGGCGCACTCAGCCAGCTTCGGCCAAGTCAACGGTCAGGCCCCGCAACAAGCGAGGCCGCTATAAGGTTCAGACAGGCAGCTTGGGAGGAAATGGATCAAGGGAGGGAACCGCGCCAATCGGGATCACAGGTCCCGCGACCGGGATGACAACACCGAAGGCCATCTCAAGCGTCATCGCTGACGTACGAGCTACGATACCTGCCGTACTTCCCGCGCCACAAGGGACTGTACACCCACCCTCGCAGGATATCCCATCAGCAAATCCGATCGGATCGCATCCGCCGCAATGGTCGTCCCCGCTTTCGGCGCCCACCATCTGAGCCATTGCTGCCTCAGCCGCATTCGCTGCCGATACATCCGGCGCAACCACGGCACCGAAGCTCAATGCAAGAATCAAAATGAGGCGGAAAACGCAGATCATGCGATCCTTATGCAAGCTTCCAGTAGGGGGAGGTCAAGAAGTATCCTGTAACATAGGCGTGACATTGCCACGCGGGTACTGACTGATTAGCCAACGGATGCCCGAGGTTGGTTTCAGGGGAAAATCTGAGGCGAGACTGCGGACTCATCCAAGGTCTGTTTCGGAGCCAGGCAACCACCCGCATCTTTTCATGCGGGTGGCTGCCCTTATGTCAACTTGCGTCTTTGAATTCGGTGTATTCGCCGCGCACCTGGACAGTCACGGTTGCGGGCTGGCTGTCCCGATTCCGCCAGAACCATCCGTGTTCGCCGTCGAATGCCGCGATGATCTCGCCCTCGTCGCCCGTCGAACCGCGGCCCTTTTCATAGGTCACCGAATTGCCGCCACCGTGGCCGTGCATGTCAAAATTCACCCGACCGCCATCGACCAGCATTCGGTATTCCACCGTCTGGCCCTCTTCCATGACCAGCTTCCACTCGGCACTGTCGCCGGGTGCAAGCGTAAAGGTGGTTTCGTCACGCCAGATTTCGGCCTCCTGTGCATATGCCGTGCCGACAAAAAGTCCAAAGATATCGTTCATAAGGCTCGACTGCTCTTCGGCTTCGATCTCCAACAGCCTGTCGGCTTCGGCCTCCTCCGCAAGCTGGGCTTTGATCTCACCCATCTCGCTCAGCCCGAGAACCCCGCCGATCCCGGTCGGGTCGATGTTGTATTCGGCAGGCAGCACGACGGTCACAAGGATCGCAACGGCGCTGGCCGCCGCAATGGCAGTGGAACGGATAAGCTGCGCGGAGCTGGGAAGCTCATCAAGGCTCGGTTTTTTTGCGTTAAACATTTTGGTCTCCTAAATTCTCAGGTGGCTACGAAGTAGCCGGTGATTTGCAGGCCCATGAGGATGAATCCCATGGACATCATGACGACGTTGGCGGTGTAGGCTTGGCGGAAGAAGCTTGGGGATTTCCGCCAGAAGCCCATGACGATGAGGATCACGGCAAGCGCCATGATCTGGCCAAGCTCGACGCCCACGTTGAACGCCAGAAGATTGGCCAGTAGGCCCTCTGACGCGATCTCGTAGTCTAGGATCTTCGTGGCCAGGCCCGTGCCGTGGAAGAAGCCGAAGATCAGCGTTGCGGCCTTGGTGTTCGGCTGGAACCCAAACCAGCGCTGATACGCCCCGAGATTATCGAGCGCCTTGTAGACGACCGAGAGGCCGATGATCGCGTCGATGATGTAGGCGTTGATGCCCCAGCCGAACCAGACGCCCGCGAGCATGGTGGTCGAGTGCCCAAGGGCGAAGAGGCTGACATAGATGCCGACATCCTTCATCTTGTAGAGGAAGAAGACGACGCCCAGCAGGAACAGGATGTGGTCGTATCCCGTCACCATGTGTTTGGCGCCGAGATACATGAAGGGAATGATGTTGATCCCCCAGATTTCCTGGATGTAGCCTGCGTCACCTTCGGTGACATTATGGGCCAACGCGTGGCCTGCACTCAGAACGAGTGCCGACAGCGCGATTAAGGACAGGATCACGATCCGGCCTAGGCCGGGATCGGTCCAGCCCCGATGGACTGCAGTCATGGATTAAACTCCGTAGTGTGTTTTATGATCGCGTGGAACGCGCCAACGGCGCGAGGTCGATCAAGCGCGCGGAGGTCGTTCTATCAGGTATACCCGCAGAGGGTTTGACGTGGCTGAACCCAGCCGCCACGCGGTCCTGTAGATTTCCACGGGATGCGGCGACAGATCGGGACCAGGCACGACCGCCTGACTGTGATCGTGGTCAACGCTGTCGTGGCTGTGTCCGTGCATGGCCCAGGCCAAATCTTCTTCCAGACCATGCGAGTGCCCGTGCTCGGCGATCATCTTCGCGTGCTCCTGAAGCACGTCGAGGATTGCAGGCGCATGCGAACTTGTAGGCACTACCGACCAGACGAGCACGGCCGCGCAGAGAAGCGTCGCAAGCGCGGCCTTTCCGATAGTCCGTAGGGTTGTCATCCGCTCTGCCTGCCCGCTCGTCTCTTGTGTGGCGCATCGCAGCACCATCTTGTTGTATCCTCTGGGAGAGGATAAGTCGTTTTTATGACAACTCACCCTGTCCATGCAACCCATCCCGCCCTCGTCGCCCGGCTGAAACGCGCTGACGGCCACCTGCGCGCGGTGATCGAGATGATCGAGGCGGGCAAGCCGTGCCTTGAGATCGCACAACAGATGCAGGCGGTCGAAAAGGCGATCACAAATGCCAAGCGGGCGCTGATCCACGACCATATGGACCATTGTCTGGACACTGAAGGCTCTGAAACAGATCGCGCCGAGTTGCGGACGATCTCCCGCTATCTCTGAGGCCTGCCATGCTCGACATCCTCTCCGACCGCACCTACCGCCATCTGTTTCTGGCGCAGGTCGTGGCACTTCTGGGAACCGGGCTGGCAACGGTCGCCCTCGGTCTGCTTGCCTTCGATCTTGCGGGCGACGGGGCGGCACTGGTGCTCGGCACGGTCTTTACCATCAAGATGGTGGCCTATGTGGGCATCGCGCCCGTTGCCGGGGCGTTCGCCGACCGCGTGCCGCGCCGCGCGTTTCTGGTGACGCTCGATCTGGTGCGCGCCGGTGTGGCACTGGCCCTGCCCTTCGTGACCGAAGTCTGGCAGGTCTATGTACTGATCTTCCTGCTGCAATCGGCCTCCGCCGCCTTCACGCCGACCTTTCAGGCGACGATCCCGGACGTTTTGCCGGAAGAGACGCGCTATACTCGCGCATTGTCTTTATCGCGGCTGGCCTACGATCTGGAAAACATTGTCAGTCCGACACTGGCCGCTCTTCTGCTCGCGGTGATGTCCTACAATTCGCTTTTCATAGGAACGGTCGTAGGTTTTACCGCCTCTGCCTTCCTGGTTGTTTCGGTGCTTCTGCCCAACCCGAAAGCATCGGAGCCGCGCGGCATCTATGATCGGACGACACGCGGCATCCGCATATATCTGGCCACGCCCCGCCTGCGCGGCCTTCTGGGGCTGAACCTCGCGGCAGCGGCGGCAGGGGCGATGGTCCTGGTCAATACCGTCGTTCTGGTGCGCGGCTCGCTCGGCCTGTCGGAAAGCGCGCTGGCTTGGACAATGTTCGCTTTCGGCGCAGGTTCCATGACGGCCGCGCTGGTCCTCCCGCGCCTTCTGGATGCGCTGCCCGACCGGCCCGTGATGTTCGGCGGCGCCGCGCTTATGGTGGCGACATTGCTGGGGCTGGCGGTGACGGTCCTGACCGCCGGTCTTGGCTGGTCCATCCTTCTGGGGGCGTGGCTGCTGGTGGGGCTTGGATATTCCGCCGTTCTCACCCCGTCCGGCCGGTTGCTTCGCCGATCCGCTCATGCCGGGGACCGACCCGCGCTGTTTGCGGCGCAATTCGCGCTTTCACATGCCTGCTGGCTGGTGACATACCCGCTCTCGGGCTGGCTGATGACCGTCTTCGGGACTGTTCCGGCATTAGTCATACTGGCCGCCTTGGCAGTCGTCGGGATTGCGATGGCGATGCGGCTCTGGCCTGCAGGCGAGTCTGACAGCGTGGAGCATACGCATGACAACCTGCCGCTTGATCACCCCCATCTTCAGGGGCATCGGCAGCATTCCCACGCGCTTGTCATTGATGACGCGCATCCTCGGTGGGGGTCGCAGTTCTGAGCTGGTTGGCTCAGAAGATCGGTTTGCCGTCTGAGGGTGTGCTACAGTGTTGTCGAACAACCCTTATGATCACGGGGCAATTCGCTCAGCCGTCAGCCGCCACATCCGATACCGCCCCTGCCCTGTTACCTCGCGGATCAGTCCCCGCGCTTCCATCCAGGCGAGATTGCGCCGGACGGCGGCGCGGCTGGCGCCGGTAAGGGTCTCGGCCATCGGGGCAGAGACGAGTGGCCATTCAGTCAGCATGGCGCGCAGAAGTCCCGAAGTCTTCCCGGAGAGCGAGGTCATTATACCATCCGCTCTCCGCGCCCATGCCTCGATATCGTCAAGTTGCCGCATTGCGGTCAGACTTGCCGTCTCCATCCCTGCGAGCCAACGCGCCAAACGATCAGCGGGTGGGCCGCCAGGGCGTAGCCCCCCTGCCCCGCCCATGGCCAGAGGCGCAAAGACTGCACCCTTGCCTTCGTTGGCCGAGATACGCGCCGCCGTTCCGCCGCTTCCAATTGGTCGCCCCGCTTCGCCAAGCCTGCGAGACTCCAGAGGTGAAACCTCAAGTAGGCGCGCGAGATCGGGTGAAGATCGGCGGCTTGTGCCATCTGGTCAATCCAACCACCCGCGCGATCCGCAAGGGGCTCAGCTTCATCCGCCCGGGGAGGATGCTTTTGGACCGCGCCGCGCGGCTGGGGTTGTTGGGGCGAACATCGGCGCAGAGCCTGCTCGTCATTGGACAACATCTCAAATTAGGCCGCAAAGTTGATCTCAAAGCGATTAAAGCTTGCAAATCTTCCATCACATGGAGTAATTGCAAGGTATGTATGCGCGCCAAACCCATCAGCTCGTGCAATCCGCGCTGGAGAACCAAGCCGCTGTAGTCCTCCTCGGCCCCCGACAGGTTGGGAAAACCACGCTTGCTCTAGACGTCGCTTCGGAGCAGCCGTCGGTATACCTTGATCTTGAGCGTGAGGCAGACAGGCAAATTCTGATCGAACCGGATCTCTATCTGGATGAACAGGCGGGAAAACTGGTCATTCTGGACGAAGTGCAGCAAATGCCTGGCCTCTTCAAGAACCTGCGTGGACAGATCGACCAGCGCAGGCGGGCGGGATTTCGGACCGGGCAGTTCCTGCTTTTGGGATCAGCCTCCAATGTTCTCTTGCAACAATCGGCAGAGTCCCTCGCCGGTCGTGTTCGGTATATCGAGATGCCGCCTTTGCAGCTTCCCGAGGTTGGGGCCGATCATTTGAATATGCTCTGGCTGCGTGGTGGCTTTCCAGATAGCTTCTTGGCTGCAAGCGATCAGGCCAGCATGGATTGGCGTCTGGATTTCCTGCGCACATATCTGGAACGCGACATCCCTGCCCTTGGGCCGCGTATTCCAGCCGCGACCTTGCGGCGTTTCTGGACCATGCTGGCGCATGTGCAAGGCGGCCTGTTGAATGCCGCTGCTCTTGCTGAAGGGCTTGGTGTCTCCGGCCAAACCGTCGGCCGTTATCTCGACCTGCTCGTCGACCTTATGCTGGTGCGGCGACTACAGCCCTGGCATGAAAATGTCGGGAAGCGTCTTGTGAAATCGTCAAAGGTCTATGTCCGGGACAGCGGGATCGTGCACGCCCTGTTGAATATTGGTACGACTGAGGGCTTGCTTGGGCACCCAGTCGTTGGCGGCAGTTGGGAGGGGTTCTGCATCGAGGCTCTTCTTGCCGCAGCACCTGCCGGTACCGAGGCATTCTTCTATCGCACCTCTGCCGGAGCCGAACTTGATTTGGTTCTGCGTCTGCCCAATGGCGACATCTGGGCCATCGAGGTCAAACGCACGACGACACCGAAGGTCACGCGCGGATTCCACACGGGCGCGGAAGATATCAAGGCTAACCGGAAGCTACTGATTTACGCTGGAGAGCATGACGTCCCCGTGGCCGAGGACGTTCGTGCAATGCCTCTAGAAAATGGGATCGGGCTATTGAGGGTGCCTTAGCACCGCGCTGGTTCTTCCCGCTGCACGGGGTCTAATTGCTTTTGTTGTTCTGTTCGGTCTCTAGGACATCGCCAATTTGCCTGTGGTATCTGTCTTGTTCTCCGGACGTCTCTCGACGTGGCCCGGTTGCATGGAATGCGAGTGGCAGCGGCCGCCCCATCTACAACGGCTGTCGCCCATCCTTCTCCCCTGCCCTTTTATGCGACGCTTCGCATTCGGTTGAGTCCGAACTTGGTCAACTGCACAACCGTCATTCGGGCTGTATCAGTCTCAAAGGCGTCGACATCAAAACCTCCAAAGGCTTTGGCCCGATCTCTGTCCTGACCTTCGACCTCGAAATCACCGTCGAGCCTGTCGGGAGATCGAACCCGATGAGCTCCAAGCACCACATTGTCTGTCGCTCCCCGCGAGGCGAGCTGGTCGAGTGCGGCGGCATCTGGAAGTTTCAGAACAGGGAGACCGGTGCTGGCTACTTCACGCTGTGCATCCGTGATCACGGTTTCAACGCAAACTGGGCAAGACCGCAAACCAAGACGACCTCTCGCTGCAGGCCATCGTCCGCTGAGGTCCGAAAGACGCCGCTTAGAGAATTAGACTTTTTTGTCGCCCTCAGGGTCGGCCAAGCTTGCAGGATACCATCTGTTTCCAGTGAGTCGGGTCTGCAAGCAAAGGGAATCGGTGTACCGTGTTCTTGCCATGGAGGCCCACAGGATGACCGGTTCCTCTTGGACGTGAAGTTTCTGCAGCTTGGATTCATGTGAATGCCCAAGGTAGAAAACCACTCATCAGCATGGCGTGCACATTTTTTTGCGTCTGCCGCTCGGCAGTTACCATCGCCATCGTTTTGACAGCCGTGCAAAAGCCAAAAAGTGGTTTTTAGACAGGTACTTACTAAATTCTAGTAATATCAATCCAGTTAACCTATTTAGCGGCGATCGTGCCGACGTTGCGCCGCGGGTTTAAGTTTCCACAAGATGTAGAGTTTGCCCCGATAAGTTGCCGGCGCAAGATGCGCTGTGGAAAACATGTTGCCCGACTCGCAGTTCCTCGTTAATGACACTTGTATAAGAGAAATCGCGCTAAAAGCGATATTTGACCAGAGCGGGCAGTGACTATGAGGGAACTCGAGAACAACGGCGCGACCAGACCATTCGATGAGATCATTCTCCAGCAAGGGGAACTGATTTCTGACAGGCTCAATATGTTGCGCATGGAACAGTATCCTCCTGATGCGCAGAAGAGCCTACGCCAGTTCAGTCTAGCCGAAGTGGCTTACTTCCTAGGTGTAACCCAATCCAACATCAAAAAATTGCACCTTGAGGGAAAAGGCCCAGAGCCGACGACATCATCCTCTGGGCGGCGGAGCTATTCTGCGCAACAGATGCTTGAGTTGAGAGCCTATCTCGACAAGCATGGTCGTTCCGGGAAGAAGCGGTATGTGCCACATCGTCATGACGGCGAAGAACTTCATGTAGTATCGGTTGTGAACTTTAAGGGTGGTTCGGGAAAGACCACTACTGCAGCGCATCTTGCTCAGCACCTGGCGCTGCGCGGTCATCGAGTTCTGGCGATCGATTTGGACCCTCAAGCGTCGCTTACGGCGCTCCATGGCATTCAGCCAGAGCTGGACGAAGTCCCCTCTCTTTACGAGACATTGCGTTATGATGACGAACGGCGATCCATCACAGAAGTGATCCGTACAACGAATATTCCAAACCTCGATATCGTTCCTGCGAGTCTGGATCTTCAGGAGTACGAGTACGATACGCCGGTCGCCTTAACGAGCAGAGATCCGCAAGCTGGCCGTGCTTTCTTCACACGGATATCTGAGGCGCTAAAGGAAGTTGATGATCGATACGATGTCGTCGTTATCGATTGCCCTCCACAGCTGGGGTATTTGACCCTAACGGCGCTCACTGCTTCAAGTTCAGTCCTTATAACTGTCCATCCTCAAATGCTGGACGTGATGTCGATGAGCCAGTTTCTTCTCATGCTGGGCGGTATCATGAAGACGATCCGTGATGCAGGTGCTCAGATGAACCTGAAGTGGTTCCGCTACCTTGTGACCCGATTTGAGCCAACGGACAGTCCACAAAAGCAAATGGTCGGTTTCATGCAAGCCATGTTCCCAGGACAGATGCTGCAATCTCATATGGTCAAATCTACGGCGATCTCCGACGCGGGCATCACCAAACAAACCCTTTATGAGGTTGAACGGGCCCAGTTTGTGCGCGCCACATATGATCGCGCATTGAACTCGCTCAATGCTGTCAACGACGAGATTACGGACCTCATTCACGAAGCTTGGGGGCGCCCATAATGAAGATTTTTGACAGCCGTGCAGATTTGAGAATTGAGGCCAGACAATGCCTCAAAACAACCAGTTCGGAGCGACATCATGGCACGTAAGGATCTCTTGAAGAGCGTAATGGATCCAGCAGCCGACAAAGCATCTGATGGCGGTCGCACAAATTACGCCATGCGCGGCGCGTCCAAGTCCATGAAAGTCTCAATCGACAGCCTCGCCGAAGATGCGCGCCGCATGATGGACGGCGAAACGATCGTTGAAATATCGCCAAACCTGATCGACAGCTCATTTATCAGCGACAGGCTCGGACTAGATGACGAAGCGTTTCAAGAGCTCAAGGCATCCATAGAGAAGGGGCAGCAAGACACGCCTGTTTTGTTGCGCCCCCATCCCGATACATCCGGACGATTCATGGTCGTCTTTGGCCATAGGCGCGTACGCGCTGCCGCTGAGTTGGGGCGTATGGTTCGTGCTGTCGTCAAGTCCATGGACGACGTTGCCCATATTCTTGCACAGGGCCAAGAGAACACTGCTCGAGCAGATTTGTCGTTCATTGAGAAAGCGGTCTTTGCCAGAAACCTTTTGGACATCGGCCAACCGAAAGATGTCATCATGTCTGCGCTCACGGTAGATGGAACTCTTCTGTCGCGTATGTTGTCCGTTGCACAGCAGATACCTCGCGACGTAATCGATGCCGTTGGACCTGCGAAACAGATTGGTCGAGATCGCTGGGAAAGCTTCAAGAAGCTGATGGCAGCAACTCCAAACGTCAAGTTGGCGCAGCAATTGATTTCAGAGCAGAGCTTTGACCAGTTGCCGAGCGATGCGCGGTTCGAGCTACTTTTGAGTAAGCTCTCTGAGAAGGGCAGGGCTGTTCGGAAGAAGGCCAAACGAGCCGCACCGAGAAAGCGTACCTGGACTGCCAACGGCGGCCGGATCAAGGGCGTCCTCGGCAAGTCCGGTAAGGCGTTCAGCGTCTCGCTGACATCCACAGACGCCTCGGAATTCGGCGACTTTCTCGCCGAACACCTTGATGGCCTCTACCAAGAATTTCTCTCGTCAAAACAGGAGAAGACCAAGTGAAATAAAGGCAAAAGAAAAGCCCCCAAACCAAGCGGCCTGAGAGCTGATCTAGTCAATTTGAACACCTGATAGATACCTCTCCCGCGAATCGCTGTCAACAAAGCAACACCGATTTGGTGAAGGGATTTTCTTTGCCTCCACATAATACGGAGGTGGGATACAGGCATGAAACTTACAGGTTGGCGCAAGCCGACACCGGGTCTTGGGGTTGCTGAGCAACTTGCCCAAGCCGGTGAACGGGTAGCAGTACCCAAAGCACGGGCCCTCGTCGCGCTCAAGCGCGTTGGGGCGCATATCGGCCTGAAGGCCGGCGACATGATGCTCCTCGATACACTGGGTGCCTTCACGCAGGCCCAGGACTGGGAGGAGGGGCAGCGTCCGATCGTCTGGGCGTCGAACGCCTATCTGATGGAGCAGACGGGCTTTTCCCTGTCTGCCCTCAAGCGCCACGCACGGCGGCTGGCTGAGATAGGCGTGATCTCCTTCCAGGATAGCCCCAATGGTAAGCGGTGGGGCCGCAGGGACGCTGAGGGGCGTATCGTCGAGGCCTACGGCTTCGATCTGTCGCCGCTTTCGGCGCGTGTCGATGAGTTCGAGGGACTTCATGCCGAGTTGCAGGCCGAACGCGAGCTCTGCCAGCGCCTGAAGCGTCAGATCACGGTGGCACGCCGGATGATCCGCGCCCGGATTGAGACGGCTATCAGCAGCGCGCTGCGCGGGCCCTGGGGCCAATTCACTGGGCTCTTTGAGGAGCTTCTGAACCGGCTTCCGCGCCGTCATGAAGCCTCTGAGCAGTTGGAGCGGCTATTGGCGTGGTTCAAGGAACTCCAGGAACGGGTCGAGGCGGCCTATCTCAAGGCAACAGGTGCGGCAAAGCCTGTGGAAAACACCGATGACAAAACCGCCCAAGTCACGAAGAAGACTCAAGATATGAACCCCAGGGAGGTCATTTCCGAACCTCATATACTAATTACAAATCAACTTGATCCTGTAACTGGTAATTCCTCTGAAAAAGAGGAAGCGGCGGGTGTAGTGCCCAATGCACCGCCCGAAGAGCGGGTCGATAGGGAGTTGGAAGACTGGGTTGCCGAAGTGCGCAAGAAGCGAACAGCGCTCGATCTGCCGACAATCATGCAGGCTTGTCCCGAGTTCGCGTCTTGGGCGCGCAATATGGGCGGGTTCCTCAAGGATTGGGGCGATCTGCACCGAGTTGCGGGGCAACTCAGGCCGATGATTGGGATCTCGGAACATGCCTGGAATGTGGCGCAGGATCGAATGGGCACTCAGGTGGCAACGGCGGCGTTTGCACTTGTGTTTGAGAAGCACAGCGCGGGTGAGGTTGCCTCGCCGGGCGGATATCTGCGCGGCATGGTCGAGAAGGCCGGTGCAGGGGAGCTGCATCTCGAACGCAGCTTTTACGGCCGGCTCAGCGGGCAGGCGGCGTGTTAGGGCAGGGGTTTAAAGCCCCGCCGCCTTGGTCAAGTTCACCTGGAACCTGTCGCGGCGGCGTTGGTAGCGGCGGGTCATTTCCGCGGAGGCGTGTCCGAGGTGTTTCTGGACGTAGCGCTCATCCACTTCCGCACCGGAGGCGAGACCGGCGCGCAGCGAGTGGCCGGAGAACAGCGCCAGGCGTTCCGTCTCGGGCAGGTCGCTGCGGATACCTGCGTCCAGCACTGTTTGCTTGATCAGCCGCGCGACGTGCTTGTCCGACAGCCGGGCGTCCAACGCGCGCTTGTTGTCGCGCGTCGTGCGCACGAATACCGGGCCAAAATCGATCCTGGCAAAGTGCAGCCACTGTTCCAGCGCGTGCACCGGACAGGTCTGGTCCGACGATCCCCGGCCGATCTCGACCTCGCGCCAGCCGGTCTTGGCGTTGAGGGTGAGCAGGATGCCGTCGTCCATGATCTCGATCCAGCCGCCGCTGTCGGGGGTATCGTCCTTGCCATGGTCAAGGCTGACGATCTCGGAGCGGCGCAGACCCCCGGCATATCCGATCAGCAGGATTGCACGGTCGCGCAATCCGCGCAGGTCGTAGGGCAGGGTGGTGATCATGGCGCGGATGTCCTCGGCCAGAACCGCTTCTTTCTGGACGGGGGGCCGCGCGTGCTTGCGGCGAATGCCTGCAAGGACAGTGGCGATGTGCCGGTCCTTGCGGTCGAGACTGAAGCCGCGCTGCCGGTACTGCCAGCCAAGGCCGGATAGCCGCCGCTCGATGGTGGACACCAACAGGGCAGGGGACCTGTCGTCGGGTGCGGCGCAGTTCGCGATGTAAAGACCGATCAGTTCGGGGTTCGGAGGCAGCGGATCAGCGCCGCGCCTGCGGCACCAGCGCGCAAAATGCGCCCAGTCGGCGGTGTAGGCGGCATTGGTGTTCTCCGCCGTGGCCTGGCGGGCGTAGTCGCGCGCGGTATCCACCAGCCGATCGAGCGAGCCGGACCCAACGACAGGGTTGGAAAGTCCGCGAGACTCCCCCGGCAGGGTGGCGCTCTCGCCGTCCTCGTTGGATATGGACGCGGTTCCCGGTTCTGAAGGCGATTTCTGGCGGTTTTCTGACATGGTGCCGTGCGTATCCTCTTATGTCCGATAATGCAAACTTATTGGACATGACGGCGGCTGGCAGGGTGGGGCGGTTTCTACCGTATATTGTGGACGAAAGCGCCGCGGTCGGATAGTGTTGTGACATGACCTATGCCCACTCAGCATTCGACGGCGACGGCGACGGCGACGGCGACTTCGACACGATACCCCGGATGCCGTCCTGGGTCAGCTCGGCCCGCACCGAAACCCCTGAAGATGTGGCTTTTTTGTCCGGGGCGGCGCTCAGTCACCTGCATCTTGTGGCGCGCCATGACGAAGTCCCCCATGCCTTGCTGCGAGAGCGGCTGGCGCTGCGCGCGGCGGAGACCTGTAACGCCCATTCGGGCCGCGTCGAACGGGCTCAGGAGTTGCGCGACGCGGTGCAATTCCTGCAACCGGGCGACAATCCCGGCCCCGCAGGCGAGATCTACCTTTCCTGGCGACGCGGCGTCGAACGCCCGGTGTCGGTCAAAGTGCTGCATCGGGCTCTGCCGGAGGTGGACGCGGAGCACATTGCCGTCTGGCTCGATGCGGGGCAGGGGGCACCGTTACCGCGGGCGGCGGCCGTGCTGCAGGCCGTTCTCGTCGATCGGCCGCGGGATACCACCGCGGCGTTGATCCTGGCCGATGCGGCGCTGGCGCAGGCGCTCAAGTGGCAGCATGTCCTGCCGCTGCTGTCGATGGGTCTGAAGCGCGGCGATTTGCGGAAAACCGGCGAGGACCTGCATCTTGCATGTCATCGAGCGATCATGACGGCAGCGGTCGAGGCGACGCGAGCGGCCATCGATCTGTCACGCCGGGCCGCGCGGTTGAGAGAGGTCGCGCCGAAACTCCGGGCCAAGGGGGCCGAAGAGGCAACCGCGCTGTTCTTGAAATGCGATGCGGTCGCGCCCACGTCGCTCATCTCCTTGCGATCGGACCGGGCAGCACGCCGTTTTTGCGATCGGTTGGTCGAGCTCGGTGCTGTTCGCGAACTGACCGGACGCGATACCTTCCGGCTCTACGGAGTTTGAAGATGGCGAAGGATCACGCCGACCAAGAACTGGACCGCGAGCTGGAGGACCTCCCAGCCGACCTGCGCTGGCGCGAGTGGATGCGCCGGATCGAGGCGGTGCTCTTCGCCTCCGCCTCGCCGGTGCCACGCGAAGACCTCGCGCGGGTGGTGGGGCAGGGGGCTTCCGTCGAGTTGCTGATCGACGACCTCATATCTGATCTTGAAGGGCGGTCGTTTGAATTGGCGAAGGTGGCCGCTGGCTGGATGTCACGCACTCGGCCCGTCTATGCGCCCGCGATCCGGGCGGCGGCGGATGTGGGAGATCAGGAACTCGATCTGCGCGAATACGATGTCGCCGTGCTGGCGGCCATTGCCTATCACCAACCAATCACGCGGGATGGGCTGAAGGACATCTTCGGCAAGGAGATCAGTCGCGATCTGATCGGGCGGCTGCATGCGAAGAGTCTGATCGGGACCGGGCCGCGCTCGCCGCGGCGCGGGGCACCTTACACCTATGTGACGACAGAACAGTTCCTCGTGGCCTTCGATCTGGAGTCGCTCCAGGACCTGCCGGATCGGGAGCAGCTGGACGATGCGGGCTTGGCCGCCGAACGAGGAATTATGGTTCTTGGATGAACTCGCCGTCGGCGACCATCACCGTCATTGGGGCAAATCACCGTCGGCAAACAGGTTGGGAAAGAGCCGCTCCCGGTACTCCAGCGGGAACGCCAGGCGAACTGGCGTTTTCGGCGAGGCGGAAGTCAGGTATCCGGCGGCGGTCAGTTTACTCAGCGTGTTGCGAGCAGTACGCTCGGACGTCTTGAGCACAATCTGCGCATCGCCTCGTTCCAGTGCCCCGTGCCGAAGAACCGCCGAGATCAGTTCCGGTGCGCGCTTGTCATCGATGGTATCTGCAACAAGACGACGATACCGTTGGTCCAGTCCGCCGAGATCGAACAATCTTGCTGAGAAGGTGATCTGGTCGAGCGTCACCTTTAGGAACCATTCACTAAACGCCTTCAGTGCCGCTTCTGACAGGTTCCCCCGTCCGTCGCAGTCTCCGCGGCGTGGACTGTCGGCCAGATCCATCATCCGTTTGTACTCGCCCCGATCGGTCAGCCCGCGGGCCAGCCCACGTGATACGGACCAGAGCCCTTGGCCACCAATCCCCGCTGTGAGGGCCATGGCATGAGACATCAGTCTGCTGACACGGCCGTTACCATCCGGGAAGGGGTGGATGTAGTTCAGCCGGTGATGTGCAGAGGCGATCGCGATGATCCGTCCGCTCGAAGACCGCGCCGCAATCTGAAACCGTTTGTCAAAGTGATCCATGAGCGCTGCGACGCGCGACGATGAAGGAGGTAGGTGGCGCCCGACCGCAACTTCCCTATCGTCATCCTGGCGCATGCGGCCCGGAACGATGGGCTCTTGTGTGCCGTCGGGATGTTCGATGATCCGAAACTCATCCGGCATCTCGTCGTAGAAGCTCTTATGGACCCAAGTCAGGAATTCGACGGATGTGGGGCGGGGCAGGGTGCCTATAGGATGCATCTCATCGATGGCCCGTTGAACGATGACGTGCGCCCGGGCCTCAAGGGCGAGAGGGCGGGTTTCTTCCTCAAGCTCAGCGCCAGCCAGCGCCCTTTCGATGTCGCGGGGGCGCGTGTTGTGTCCTTCGATCAGGTTGGAGTAGTAGCAGTTCATCACACGGACGAGATCGGCAAGTTCGGCTGCGCTGTCAGGATGCAACCCTTGTCCCAGCCCGGTGGCTTCCCTCTGGATGTCGACCGAAAGGTCTGCCAGTTCTGTAGGAATATGCTCCTCGAAGAAGCAGGGTTCGATCCTGGCGGGTGTTTCCAGCATTTTGCCGATCTTCCATGTTTGCAAAGTAATTGAAAAATAAACACATTTCGTACTTTCAAGCAAGGTTTTGCCGATATGCGTTGCCGATCTTGGTTGCCGATCTGGAATTGCTGCATGAAATCAATGGCTTCGGCAGATGGGCCGGGTTTCAGTTCTGTTGTGTGCAGAAAGGGCCTGGGAAAAGAGAAAGTGTCCTTCGGGTTTTGTGACTGACGGATGAGGGCCTTTGGGGTCCCTCAGATGGGTCCGGGCCGGGTTCCGGTCTGCCGTTCCTGATGAAGGGCATTCCCATGCAAACAGGTGTCTTGCGCGTGTTGCGCGCAACCGCTGCCTCCTGGTGGCGACACAAGGAACTACGCCGAACCGGCCAGACGGGGCAGGCACTGCAGCTCGAGCGCGAGACCGTCCTGCGTGATCTCGGCTATCTGAAGCAGGCGGCGTTATTGCCAAACGCGCACGTGATCTGCGGAGAGGGCGGGACATTCATCCATCTCGGTTGGACCACCGTGTCGACCTTCGCGCCGATCGAGCGCTTTCCCTTGGCCACTCTTGCAGTCGCACGAGGGACCCCGTTCATCGATATCCGACCCGTCACCGATGTCATCGCCATCGCGAACCTGCCGCGGGTGGCGCGGGACGGATCGATCGACCCTGAACCTTGGGGTCCCGGCAGGTCCGTGTCGCTGACCACCTACATCGACATGGTCGAAGCCCTCGGTGCCAGGATCGCCAACGATCCACGGCCCCGTCAGTCAACCTGATCCCCATTTCCTCTCAGCAAAACTCGAAAGGAGGCCAGCCATGGCCCGTTCCCGCACGCCCAAATTCGATGCCTCAGAGGTCATCACAAACGAAATCATCCGTATCATTGAGCGCGGCGTCCTGCCGTGGCGCAAGCCATGGACCGCAGGTGGCAGCTCTCGTCCCCTGCGCGTGGGCGGAGAACCCTACCAGGGAGTGAACAACTTCCTGCTGACGATGCGGACCGTGATGGCGGGCCACAGCTCTCCCTTCTGGATGACGCTGCCGCAAGCCAATGCCTTGGACGCAAAGGTCCGCAAGGGCGAAAAATCCTCTGTCGTTGTCTATTACGGTCAAAGCCGGAAAGACGCTGGCGGCGAGGACAACCGCAGCGACGGTGATGATCGCTCCGAGGAAGCCCGCATCTTCCGCTTCCAGAAATCCTACCGCGTGTTCAATGCCTGCCAGATCGAGGGCTTGCCCGACAGCTTCTTCCCCGATCCGGAGCCCGTGCCCGAGCATCCGCCGTCCGAGCCCATCCCGCACATGCAGGCGTTTTTCGATGCCATCGACATCACGACCGTCTTCACAGGAACGGAAGCGTACTACCTGCCGCCCGTGGACAAGGTCTACATGCCGTCCATTACGCGGTTCCAGGACCCACGCAATTTCTACGGGGTCTGGGCGCATGAGCTGGCCCATAATGCCGAGCTTTGGATTAAGCCGACCTGATAAAAACAGACCCACGAAACTTG
>NZ_QBFD01000038.1:158253-164509 GCF_003335585.1 Sulfitobacter sp. DFL-14
TCCGCGACGATCTCCTCGCGCGCATAGGACGTGTTGCCAAACTTCGAGAACCCGAAATCACGGTTCAGTCGATGGGGGGCTTTCGTGGCATGGGCCTTATGCCGATGTCGGCATAAGGCCCATAATGCCGAGCTTTGGATTAAGCCGACCTGATAAAAACAGACCCACGAAACTTGGCAGATGCCCTGTATACGCGCGGCATAATCAAGGATGCTTAGCGAGGCGAAAGATCAGGCTTCGTTCGGATCAGGCCCAAGCAACGCTATGAACTCCGAGAACGTGTTTGCGACTGGATGGAGGAACAGAGCCTCTTCGTAGTCGTCCTCGTCTTGAAAGCCTGCGTCGTCTACCTTTAGCGCCTTGTTTGCGGGGCGCGCCAAAATGTAAATCTTGCCGTGCATCGGGCCTTCTCGAAGATCCATGTAGATGCCTTGCGAGCCAGTGTAGGCGATCTGAAGAAGCTGCATATGGATTGAGTTCGAAAAATTGTTGAAGCGATCTTTTTCGATGGAGTTCAAAGAGTCGCTGGTGAACCCGTAGACTTCCTCGATGCTCAGCAAGTTAAGTTCATCTATTTGCCAAAAGGCGTTCGCATCAGCAGGACGACCTCCGTTGAATTTTAACAGGAACGCTCTGTAATCTGACGGAAATCGGAGGTTTCTGGCTACTTCGAAGCCCTTGATCGTGGCTTCATCGATTGGTTCATTTTGTCGCTCGAAGATCATTGGTTTCTCGCTCTCGATGCGCCGCCCTGATGATAGAAGCGCTCGTTTATTGTTCGGGGGACAAGCTGCATCGTGCGCGCGTCCTCAACATGGTGCCAGACCCACCCAGCCGGTGCCTCGCTTCCCCAATCCGGATGTCCCGCGGCGATATTTGCGCGGCGGTTATCGATACGTCCAGTCCCTGAAACATCAATCTCAACGGACCGCACACCACTTGGATGGGTCATGAATGGACGGAAATCGGGGTATCCGTCCGGGTATTCGACGGAAACCCGTTGCGGCTGTCCCAGAATGTCGATGTCTGCAGAGTAGCGGAAATGGCCCTCTGGCATCAGTTCAACTGTGCCACCCCGGTTGATCCACTTCTCGAATTTGGGAGAGTACGGTCCCGCATTGGTGACGTCCTCGAAGTCCGGATCGGTTCTAAGGCGGTCGAGTGTGAGTTCTTCGGGTGCTGATAGTCCTTCTGCGCGCCGCCGAACTCGACCAAGGGCGGCAACACCGGCCAGGACTTCCGGCAGCCCATAACCCAAAGCGCCTGCATAATCGCTTACAGCGATCCTTTCACGGAACGGCTCCACCATCGCTTCGGGCAGAGATGATGGATCGGCATAGATAGCCTCAGCGACGCGACGCAGGTCATCCAGACGTATGTCCGGAATACTTCGTATCGCTTCAGCGATATCCACCAGCGATGTGGCGGTGCCCCCGACGAACCGGTCAATTGGGCTGCGGGCTTGGGTGAGTGCCTGATCGATAAGCTCATTGGACGCTCCGGCAGCTGCCAGAGTGGCTGCCGCCGCCAAGGCGTCGGGGTTTGATATCCCAAAGACCGATGCCAGGCGTCCCAGTCCGTCCCCGTGGCGCTCAAGAAGATTGAGGAAGGCGTCCGGGTTATCTTTGATGGCGTCTCCCAGTTGCTGGAACGCTGATGCCAAATCACCTTGCGTCTGAACGTCGAGCATCTCGCCGTCAATCGTGATGCCGGACTCTGGATAGAAACCATCGCGCAGCCGTTCAACAAACGTCTGCGGCCGGACGCCGGTGCCAGCGGTAAAATCGTCTCCGAGATCACTCAGGAACCTGTCAAGCAAACCAATGGGTCCCAGCAAACCAATGTCGGCACCGGGCGGCACCGGGCGCGCGGAACAACGACAGTTTGACGCCTCGCCAGGCTTCTCGTCATTCGAGTCCCATCGATACACGCCACCGTTGCGAACAGAATGCGAGGCCCGGACCTTCTCATCGCCTACGGTTTGCCAAACGTACTGTTCAATGCCGAGGTCACGTTGCCTGATCTCATTGATCAAACCTGCAAAGCTCCGCAGCAGTCGTTCTTCCATGGCTTGCCGGACTGGTCGGAGCCTTTGAGGATGCGTGTTCCATTCGGCCCAGATTGCGGAAAGCCTTTGGTCCCACTGGCTGAGGGTCTCATTGACGGCACCAGAGATGCTGGGCAGGTCTTGTTCTTCCAGGGGCGGGTCATAGGCGTCCGCCAATGCGTCCAGCAGCATATCGGCATTATCTCGACCGATTGCATCAAGCTGGTCTTCAAAATTGCGACGTAGTGCGCTGTAGTCTGGGAAGCTATTTTTAACAGACCAGTTAACCCGTCGCCCGAGAACCCGCCCGTCGGACTTCCGAAGCAGAAACTCGCCTTCTCCGCCGGTGCGGATAAAGTCTGAAAATGATTGATGCATGCAAGACGCCCGGAAATAGTTGGGCTTTAATGTCTCAAGATTTGGTTAACAGGCTGTAACCAAAACGTTCGCTGGCCACACTGCCTCTTCATTGAAACGAAGGAGGCCAAAATGGCAAAAGACAAAATACATCAAACAGTTCAAAGCACCCTGGACGAAGCCGCCGCCAAATTTGCGGCGATGATCACAGCCCAGGGATATTGCACTCACACCGTCGAAAACTATGCTCGCAACGCTCGGAGGTTTGCAGCCAAGCTCGAGTGTTCCGGTGTTCCGCTTATCATGTTGGATGACCAAACCGCAGAAGAACTGATCTCTCAGATCACAACACAAATTTGTGCGTCAGGTCGAAGCTACGTAAAGTACCAATTGGAACGGTTCCGGGACTATTTGATCGGTGAACACGGGGCGCCGCCGCGTGAACCGGAGCCAATCGACACGTCGCCCAGGGCAGTCCTAAAACGTGACTACGAATCCTATCTTCGCGTCCAGCGCGGCCTGTCAGAGGAAACCATCTACCATTGCCTGCGGTTCTTTGATCGGTTCCTGACTGCGAAGTTCGGCTCTGGCCTGGGTGACTTGAACACCATCAAGCCAGACGACATCACTGGGTTCATACTTTGGTTGCGCAAGGAACAAAACGCGCCGCGGGACAAGACAGGCCCGTCGCATCTTCGCAACCTCTTCCAGTTCCTGTTCTGGAGCGGAAAGACCGAGCGCAACTTGAGCGCCGCCGTGCCAAAGGCGCGCCAGCCCAAACCAACCGGTATTCCGCGATATCTTGAGCCGGAACAGGTCAATCGTCTCATCGAGGAGGTGCGCGGCCACAAGAAAACGGGCCGACGCAACTATGCGATGCTGATGCTGATCGCCCGGCTTGGCCTTCGAGCGCCGGAAGTGACGGCCATCGAACTGGATGATATCGACTGGCGGGCCGGGGAAATCTTGGTACGTGGCAAGAGGCAATTGCACGACCGGATGCCAATGCCGGCCGAGGTTGGCGAGGCGATAGTCGATTACATCAAGAATGAGCGTCGTGGCACGGATCGGGCGCTGTTTGTCTCCGTCAAACCGCCGTTCAAGCGGTTCAAGGACGCGCAAATCCTTCGCTGGATATTGAGAGATGCCTACGACGCCACCGGCATAAGGCCGCCGCAAGCTTATATCGGCACACATATCCTGCGGCACAGCCTCGCCACTGACATGTTGCGCAAGGGCGCGTCGCTGGCTGAGATCGGTGACGTCCTGCGTCACCGTTCTGCGATGACCACGACGATCTATGCGCAGCATGATGTTGATGCCCTGCGCTTGATCTCGCGATCCTGGCCAACGGCGGAGGCAGTGCAATGAAACCACTGTCTCAACGACTTGATGAATATCTAGCCCTGCGGCGTTCGATGGGGTTTGATCTCTCTTTTGATGAACGGGTCCTGCGCAAGTTCGTCGACTTTGCTGACGACAACGGGTTCGATCGCATCTCAACGCCCTTGTTCCTTGATTGGAAGGCAAACTACGGCAGTGCAGACAACAACACATGGTCTCATCGCCTTGGCATGGTGCGCCGGTTCGCCTTCTGGCTTGCGGAGCACGACAATCGGACCGAGGTCCCGTCCAGCCAGCTCGTCATCGGCCGATACCGAAGGCGTGTCCCCTACATCTATGCGCCCAGTCAGATCGCAGACCTTGTCGCTGAAGCCGGTCGGCTGCCGTCACCCTATGGCCTCCGCGCCGCCCTGTGGCAAACCCTGTTCGGCTTGATCGCGGTGACGGGCATGCGCGTGAATGAAGCTTTGTCTTTGGATAGGCATGACGTCGATCTGGAACGCGCTACTCTGATGCTCAGAAACACCAAGAATGGCAAAGACCGCCAGCTTCCAGTCAAAGGCGATACCGTTGCCCGGCTCACCCGATATGCCGAGTTGCGGGATCGCCTGGTTACGCAGCAATCATCCCGGTTCTTCATCAAAGAGGATGGCGAACCGGCGGGAGATTGCGGGGCACGCTACAACTTCGCGCATGTCAGCAGAAACATCGGCCTTCGGTCACCACAAGCCTTCAACCGCCACGGTCACGGGCCACGCATCCATGATTTGCGGCACACATTTGCCGTTCACACCATCCTGGACTGGTTCCGGGACGGACGGGACATCGAAGCCGAAATGTACAAGCTCAGCACCTATCTCGGCCATTCCGAGCCCAAGCACACGTTCTGGTACATCGAGGCCGTACCCGAGCTGATGCAGTTGGCGGCGGAACGCGCCCAGCGACGGGTTGTGGAGGGCGCATCATGATCGCAACCTATCCCTTGCCCGTCTACCTGCAGCGGTTCTTCACTGAGCGGCTGTTGACCCAGTTGCAGGCCAGCCCAAACACTATTGCCAGCTATCGCGACACGTTCCGTCTCTTGCTGAAATACGCGGAGGCGCAAACCAAGCTGCCGCCGACTGAACTGCACGTCGCCCACTTGGACGCCGACATGATCGGGCAGTTCCTGACCTTTTACGAGGAGGAACGCGGCAACAGCGCGCGAAGCCGGAACACTCGGCTGGCAGCGATCCGTTCGTTCTTCAAATATGTTGCGGGCTGTGAGCCCCAGTTGCTGCATCATTGCCAGAAGGTGCTGGCCATGCCGTCCAAACGGCATGAAAAACGCGTCGTGGACTTCTTGACCCGTGACGAAATGGAGGCCCTGCTGAAGGCGCCCGACCAATCGACCTGGTTTGGGCGGCGAGATCGGGTCCTGCTCCTCACAATGATCCAAACCGGCCTGCGTGTATCGGAGCTGATCGGCCTGCGCGTCAGGGATGTTGAACTCGGCACTGGGCCGCACCTGAGATGCATGGGCAAAGGCCGCAAGGAACGCGCGACGCCACTTCGGGCAGACAGTCGGGATGCTATGAAAGCCTGGCTTGCCCAGATTGACGCCGAACCCAACGATCCTTTGTTTGCAACGATCCGAGGCGCGCCGTTGAGCCGAGACGCGGTTGAACGGATCGTTCGAAAGCACTCGGTCACCGTCGCCTTGACCAGTTCGACGTTCAGATTGAAGCGCGTCACGCCGCACGTCTTGCGCCACACCGCCGCAATGCAACTTCTGCAGAGCGGTGTGGACCGAACGATCATCGCTCTCTGGCTAGGCCATGAATCGATTGAGACGACGCAGGTTTATATCCATGCCGATATCGAACTGAAGGAACGTGCGATGGCGCTGACAAAGCCGATCGACAGCACAGGCGGACGCTATCGACCGGGAGATGAACTGCTCGCCTTCCTGGAAGCGCTCTGAATTATGCCGACATGCCGCACCGCTCTTCTCGCTGAACAATAGGTTATGATGATCGGCGCGGCATAATCCAAAGCTCGGCATTATGGGCCAGCTCATGGGCCCAGACCCCGTAGAAATTGCGCGGTTCCTGGAACCGCGTGATGGACGGCATGTAGACCTTGTCCACGGGCGGCAAATAGTACGCTTCCGTGCCCGTGAAGACGGTCGTGATGTCGATGGCATCGAAAAACGCCTGCATATGCGGGATGGGCTCGGACGGCGGATGCTCGGGCGCGGGCTCCGGATCGGGGAAGAAGCTGTCGGGCAAGCCCTCGATCTGGCAGGCATTGAACACGCGGTAGGATTTCTGGAAGCGGAAGATACGGGCTTCCTCGGAGTGATCATTCCCGTCGCTGCGGTCATGCTCATCGCCGGCGTCTTTCCGGCTTTGACCGTAATAAACGACGATAGAGGACTTCTCGCCCTTGCGGACCTTTGCGTCCAACGCATTGGCTTGCGGCAGCGTCATCCAGAAGGGAGAGCTGTGGCCCGCCATCACGGTCCGC
>NZ_QBFD01000038.1:164519-167717 GCF_003335585.1 Sulfitobacter sp. DFL-14
TGCCGCCTACCTCCACAACTGGTTGCGCGTTCTTCGGTCGGACAAGGGTGCGATCTTCAAGCACGCCGCGGATGCGCAGCGCGCTTGCGACTATCTGATCGCACAATCTGAGGCGGGTAGGGCAGAGCGCAGTGCCGAGGCCGCCTGACCTATGCTTTGCCGCAAAGCAGAAAATGGCAGCTGTGAGCCCGATGCGTCAGTTGATCGGCGCCATTTCCGCACTGACGCTGCATCACCAGCAACGGAAATCTGATTTTTGGTTCATGGTCAAAATTGCGCCACAGAACGAAACTAGGCCAGTGGAATGATTCGCATTGTCGTTGTCTTCAGCGTCATCTGTGTCGGCTTATTGGTCACCTTGTTTGCGCAAACAAGCTATACAATAGGCCCGTCGTTCAGACAGTCGCAAAGCACCAGCCTTGTCACGAAATGGACGGGCAGCGCTGGTGCATCAGTCAGGCTGCGCTATCCGCGGGCGGCGGGAACTGACGTTCAAACCGTACAAGCGCAAGACAGCCAGTGGGCCAATTTCCAGTTCATCGGGCCAGACCTTGCGCCAGCTTCACTCACCCCAAGAATGGACCGTTTGGTCTACGAAGTCCATGATGGTTTTCGGGTGCATAGACCGCCCGAAATTGGCATCAGGTTGACAGGCAGCCCCTTCTCAGCAGCCGGCACGCGAAAATCTGCCTGCAGTGCCATCCGAAACAGTACTTATATTGGCGAAACTTTGTTTGACCTGATCGGTTTCGACACGCTCGAAGGGCGCGGGCGTGGAGCCGGAACATTGAATGTCGATGGGACACGGGGGAGCATCCGGACAGTCCTGCCCGCGCCGTTGGGCGACGCGGATCTGTTCTTTGCCGACTTGCACGACGACCGTAATGCAACGCAGATCAGATGCAAATACGGTGTGCCCAATTGTGTGGCCGCGTTCAATTGGCGGGGAATGCAGGCAGCAGTCGTGTTCGACGCTTGGGATTTGGAACACTGGCGTGACCGCCGCAAATCGGCTCGCAAGTTTCTTGACAGCGTCATGTTAAGCGCACCGGTCGTCGAAGCGCGTGAAGTGCCAGACAGGCTACGCAATTGCCCACAGATTTCCAAAATGGTTGATAGAAACTAACCCACACTCTGGACATTGAATAGGTTGCAGCGAACGGCAGCTTCGTCCGCAGAGCGGACTATTGGAACAGTTTGGTTCGGGCAGGTTTGGACCGGGTTCCTCCGCCAAGCAGAAAAGAAAAAGCGGGCTTTGAGAAGGGTGTTCCAACTTCTCAAAGGAGATCCCCATGTCCATGACCGTTCAACCCCAGCCAGACCGTCCGGATCCGAGCGTGATCGCGGCGCAGAACGACGCGTTTCGCAAGCTCGCGTGCCTTGGAGTGCCGCCCGCGCAGCCCATCCAGGGCCGGATGCATGTCACCCGCTCGCTTATGGAGGCCGGTGACGGCTTCATGGCCGAGGCGGTGAAAGCCACCGGTACGTTCGAGACCTTCGAGCCCGAGAATGATCCCGAAGGCTGGCATGATTTCGGGGCGGTCGAGATCCAGGGCGAGACCGTGTTCTGGAAAATCGATCTCTATGAGGCGGATTCCGATTTCCGCTACGGGGCCGAGACCCCGGACAATCCTGCCACCACCATGCGCGTGCTGACTATCATGCTGGCGCGCGACTGGTAGGCGAGGGGACTCCTCCCCCCTGACATCTGAGACGATGAAGGCCCACTGCCCCCTCAAAAGGGAAAGTGGGCCTTTTGTCGTTTTGATCCCTGAAGCCGGGGATTGGTCACGCGCGTGAAGGCGCGGGCCACACCTCACCCACCTGGAAGGATATCCCATGACCACAAGTTTTGCCCCTCTCACAGTCGCCATCGGCGATCTGGTCCCGCATCCCGCCAATGTGCGCAGCAACTCACCGGAAACTTATGACCCCGATAACATTGCCCATCTGAAGGCCAGCATCGCTGTGCTGGGCCTGCTCCAGCCGCTCCTCGTCCAACAGGTCGACGGCAAATACGCCGTGCTCGCCGGTGGCCGGCGCCATGCCGCGCTGAAGGAGCTGGTTGCCGACAAGGCCGCCAAGGGGTTCACCGCGAAAACCAAGGTCGACTGTCGCCTTGTGCCGGAGGAGTGCGACGTCACCACGGCGCTGTCGCTTGCCGAGAACATCACGCAAGCCCCGATGAACGCCCTCGACGAGTTCGAGGCTTTCGCCCGGATGATGGACGTCGACGGCCAGACGCCTGAGACCATCGCGAAGACATTCGGCACGACCGTCGCCGCCGTCAAAGGCCGGTTGCGCTACGGGTTGATCCACCCCGAGATCCGCGCCGCGGCCCGGGCCAAGGTGATCACGCTCGACACGATGAAGGCCTTTGCCGAGCATCCGAGCCAGGAGGCGCAACGGGAGGTCTTCAAGGCGCTCACGAAGGACGGCGGCTATCTGCAGGCCTATACCGTCCGTCAGGCGCTGAAGTCTCGAGGCGTGCAGGTCAGCGACGATATGGGGGCCTTCGTGCGTGAAGACTACGAGGCCCGCGGCGGCGCTGTCGCGGCCGATCTTCTGGAAGAGCATTCGGTGCTGGAAGACGCCGCGCTGGTCGAGACCATCCTGCTCGAGAAGCTCGGTGCCGCCGCCGAAGAGGCCCGTATGAGGCTGGGCTTTGCCTGGGCCGATGCGATGGTCCGCTATGATTACGCGACCATGGCCGACTACGGCCGCATCTACCCCGGCCCGATCGATCCGGATGAAGCTGCCCAGAAGCGCATCGATGAGATCACCGCCGAGCTCGAGCAACTGCAGCTCGAGATGGAGGATGAGGGGCTCGAGGACGGTGCCAACAATGCCCTTTACGACCGCGTGGACGCCTTGGAAGAGGAAGCGCGCGATCTGCAGGAGGCCTACAGCACAGAGGACCTCGCGCGGTCTGGGGTGATCGCGTCGTGGCAGGGTGGGCAGATCACGCTCCATGTTGGCCTCGTCCGCCCGGAAGACACCGTCAAAGAGGAGGGCGCGCGCGGCTCGTCGGCCGACCCGACGGGGGAGGAGGCCCCGGACCCGGGTGAAATCACCTATCCAGCCTCGCTGGCAGAGGACCTCAAGACCGAGCGGGCCATGGCGCTCGGGGCCGCGATGGTGTTGATTGTCACTGAGAACTGACCCGGTATTTTCACCGAGATTTGACCCACCCTCAGT
>NZ_QBFD01000038.1:167727-168901 GCF_003335585.1 Sulfitobacter sp. DFL-14
CGCTGCATTCGGAGGCCACGCTCGATCTGACGCTCTTCAAGCTGGTCAGTGACGTTCTGGCCAGTGGCATGAGTGTCACGCAGGCGATCAAGATCGATGCCCGCAAGGAATACCGCAGCCATGCCAAGATGGACGAGATCGACGAGACCTCGCTTGAGCAGGTGGCGGCGGCGCATGATGTGCTGGACCTCTCCTGGCTCGATGACACCCGGTCCCCTGCCGATCAGTTCGCGGCGTTCCGCGCGCTGGAGGCAGGCGAGAAGGCCGAGCTCGTCGCCTTTGCAACCGCCAGCACCACGCAGTCCTGCTTCGCGCGGGACCGCCAGCGCGACAGCCTGATGCATGCGTTCGAGATCGAGATCATGCCCGACATCCGCGCCCACTGGACGCCGAATGCGGCGCTCTTCAACCGCTTCAAGAAGGCCTGGCTCCTGAGGATCCTCGGCGAAGATCTGGGTCTCGCCCAGGAGGCGGTGACGCTGGCCTCGTCGAGCAAGAAGGAGATCGTCGCCTTTTGTGACAAGCTCTTCGCCGAACCCTTCGCCACACTCACGGACGCGCAGCGCGCTGCCGTGGCCGCCTGGTGCCCGCCGATGATGCAGACCGCCGGTATCGCCTTTGATGAGGCGGAGCCCGCTGCGGAAACCCCGGAGCCTGACAGCGAGGTCGCGCAAGCGGCCTGAGTCCTCACGCGACCCGCGCGAGGCATTCCCTGCGCGGGTCGACCCTCTTCCAAACCGAACAGAAAGACATCCCCATGGCTATTCTCAAGTTCTCTGCCTCCGCTGTTGCGGCACAAATCGCCCACGCGCGCGCCTGCAAAACCTTCCTGCCCAACTGGAACGGGCCCGTGGATAGGCCGGCCCTGATCCTGATCGTCGGCAATGGTGTGTATCTGCGCTCAAACGGCATCGATGGCACGACCACCCGCATCGTCACCACCGAACAGGCCGATCCCTCCTTCGCTTTTGCCGACGGCATGAACCCGTTTCGGGATGCCGACTGGATGGCGCAGCGCCGCATGGCGTTTCGTGATCTGACCGGCCAGTTCTACACCGACATCCTGGATGACGTGCAGGTGCTCATCGACCGGGGGCGGGGTGCGATCCGGCTTGCCACCGATGGCCACAGCATCCGTGTCTTCGTGCGCCGGGCCTCGGACTATCTCATCGGC
>NZ_QBFD01000038.1:168911-171552 GCF_003335585.1 Sulfitobacter sp. DFL-14
CGGCGTTTTGGGAATACGAAGATGATGATGCAGCACCAATGTCCCGAGAGCGCGAAGCGCGGCAGGGTATTGGTGCTTCACCTTATTCCCATAAACGCTGCGAGGATTTCGACGCCATGCAGCCCTACCGCGTGCCGCTCGATGCGCTGATGGAAATCGATGACCGGAGGGCGGCGTGATGGGTTGGCTCTTCTACACCGATCGCCGCGTCCAGACGTACGCGGATGAGAAAGCGGAGATTGCCCGGCTCTGCACCTCTCATGGCGAAAGGCGCAAGACGGAACTGGTCAAAGCCTGCAAGGTGGGTTCGACTTGGTACGCGGCGGCAAAGGTCACAAATATCGACGGCACCCCTGTCGAAGACACGACCTATGTCACCGATGCGGATGGCTCCATCACTTTCGCCGCCGTATTCCTTACCCGATATGATGACGGCTGCTGGGGCTACAAGGACATGGAGGAAAGCGCGGGACCGGTCGAATCCCGCGCGCCACTGAGCCTATTGGCCCTGCTGTCCGAGCTGAAAGACCCAGACAGCTATGCCCAGGACTGGCGCCAGCGCTGCCGGAATTGGGCTGCGATCCCGGACTACGAGGAAGGCGACAAGATCAGGCTCGCGGCCCCTGTGACGCTCACCGATGGCAGCATCTGCCAGATTGTCACCGCGACGCACTACTGGCGGGGCCGGCAAAAACGCCGCTGCTACCGCATCGAGGAAACCGGTGGGCTCGTACGCCTGTCGAAGGCCTTGCTTGCGGGTTCGGAGCTGCTCAGCTCCGCAAAGGGCGAGGCCAGTCCCGTGCTGGCGGAGTTTCTGGCGGGGCGAGAATAGGTCAGCGCCGGACGGTTCATCGACCTGCCCGGTGACAGCAGATCCTGCGTCTAATCTTGACAAGGCAATGCAAATGCATTACCTATCGCGGGCAGCAAAGACCCTTTTCTTCAGGAGACTGCCATGACAGCGCTCGCACAAGATGTCTCGAAACTCACGGATCGGTATCAGACCACCGTGCCGGCGGGTGTGCGCAAACAGCTCAAGCTGGGCAAGGGCGACCAGATTCGTTACTGCACCGAGCCGAGTGGCAGGGTCTATATCGAGCCCGTGCGCAGCGACGAGGAAGATCCCGTGCTCGGAGCTTTTCTCGATTTTGTCGAGGCCGATATCAAGGCGCATCCGGACCGCATTCGGGCTTTCGATGGGGCTTTGCATGACCGTCTTGCAGCACTGGTCGGAGACGTTGATGTCGATCTCGATGCGCCGCTATCGCTCGAGGATGAATGAGCGGCGATAGCGTGCCCGCCCAAGCGCCCCTTATCGTAAACGGATGGTCGATTTATGCGCACCCACTCTTTCTGGACCAGCTCGAAGGGCTGGTCGAGGAGGTAGAGGCGCGTAAGGCTCGCGATCCCAAGACCTGGCACAAGAAAAACCCGACGAAACGGCTGGCCGCCATCTTCAAGCTGGTCACCGAGGCCATACCTGCAGATCCGGGTGCCGCCGCTTTCCGGCAAGGCGGCACACTCGGCGATCACCGCAAGCACTGGTTCCGGGCGAAATTCTTCCAGCAGTATCGGTTGTTCTACCGGTTCAACAGCGATGCGAAGGTCATCGTGGTGGCCTGGGTGAACGATGACAAAACCCTGCGCGCCTATGGCAGCAAGACGGATGCCTATGCGACGTTCAAAGGGATGTTGGAAGATGGCAATCCACCTGACAATTTCGACGCGCTCTTGAAAGAAGCTGCAGCGGCGGGCAAGCGGTTCGAAACTTCCCTTGAAGCGGTGCCCGATCGGTAAGTGGGCCAGCTTGCTGTGACCCTTTGGCATTATCGTTTACGACGCCCCGCTGGAAGATGTAGCATCGGCTGATAATACGGTCGGAGAAAGCACAATGATTGAGGCGGAAAAGGATAGGCAGCACCTCGGGTTAGAGGAGCAATGCGCGCCTGACCTGACGGGGCACCGTTTCCCAATTGCTGTGCACGTTGCAGACATGCCCGATGACCTCGGCAAGCTGCTGGATATCGGGCTCGAGGAGCATTTCCGTGGCGGCTGATGTCAATTCGTATGACGCGTGGTTTCGCGCGCAGGTGCAGGCCGCGCTGGAGGATGCACGCTCGGGAACATCTCAGGTTCAGGTGATGCAGGCCGCACAGGCATTGATTGATGCGAAGCGGCAGGTCGAACCCAAGTCCTGACCAAGCCTTGGGGGCAGCGCGGTCTGACCCCGCCACCCTGAAAAGCGAAAGCGGGCTTTTTGTCCTTTGGAACTCAGACCCTGATCCAAAGGAAAATCCCCATGTCCAAACCCAGAACGGCCAACCCGGCTCTCGCAATCTCCGAAGCCGATCTCGCCTCTGCCCTCGCGCAAATCGGCACGGAGGTCGATGACCAGCCCCTGCGCAGTTCAGCGCTCGCGCGTATCATGCGCGAGACGTTTCATGGCAGCGATGCCGGTGGCGCCTGGGACTGGCGCATGGCCTATGACATGATGCAGGCAGCGGCCATCCAGGTGCTTCTGCGTGGGGCCGGTGCCACAGCAGACATCGCCAACGCAAAACTCCTCGCCTCACGGCTCCTCACGGAAACGCGCCGGTCAGAGCAGCAGATCCGGCTGCAGCAGATGGCATGACCATTCTTG
>NZ_QBFD01000038.1:171562-183623 GCF_003335585.1 Sulfitobacter sp. DFL-14
ACCCTATCGCGTGCCGCTCGATGCGCTCATGGAGATTGATGATCGGAGGGCGGCATAACGCGTTCGACTTAATCTTGAAACGGTTGTTCGCTGCCTCTCGCTTCGCTCGAACTCGAAAACCGATGTTTGGATTCAAAGTGAAAAGTCGAAGCGCTGAAACGCGCCCTTTCTCAAATAAGCATCGCCAATACCCTGCTGGGCCTACGGCCCTCTCGGGACATTGGCGACAACAAATTTCCCTAACGAGAGAAAGGACTCTGAAATGGGTTGGCTCTTTTACACCGATCGCCGCGTCCAGACGTACGCGGATGAGAAAGCGGAGATCACCAGGCTTTGTACGTTCAAAGGCGAAAGGCGCAAAACCGAACTGGTCAAGGCTTGCAAGGTCGGCTCCACCTGGTATGCGGCGGCAAGGGTCACCAATCTCGACGGCACCGCTGTCGAAGACGCAACCTATGTGACCGATCCGGATGGCTCCATCACTTTCGGGGCTGTCTTTCTCACCCGATACGACGATGGGTGCTGGGGCTACAAGGACATGGAGGAAAGCGCTGGCCCGAACGAATCTCGTGCTCCGCTTGGGCTGATCGCGCTTCTCTCCGACCTCAAAGACCCGGACAGCTACGCCCAGGACTGGCGTCAGCGCTGCCGGGACTGGGCGTCGATCCCGGACTACGAGGAAGGTGACAAGATCAGGCTCGCCACCCCTGTGACGCTCACCGATGGCAGCACTTGTCAGATCGTCACCGCGACGCACTACAGGCGTGGGCGGCAAAAACGCCGATGCTACCGCATCGAGGAAACCGGCGGGCTCGTGCGCCTGTCTAAAGCGACGCTTGTGGGCTCGGAGCTGCTCAGCTCCGCAAAGGGCGAGGCCAGTCCTGTGCTGGCGGAATTTCTGGCGGGGCAGGGTGGCTGAGTTTCCCGCTGAGACAACACCACGGGACCACGCGCGCACATACTGCCGACTTGAAATCGTATCTCAAATGAGATACATCACTCCCATCAATTGGAGGACTATCCATGCCTGCCCAAACATCCATGCTTCATGTTCGTGTTGACGATCAGCTGAAAGCACAAGCTTCTGACGCACTTGCGGGCGTCGGTCTGACGCTCTCCGACGCGGTGCGTATTCTTCTGACCCGCGTGGCCGCAGAAGGCGGCTTGCCTGCCGGATTGACCGCTGATCCGGATGCCTATGACGCCTGGTTCCGGGCGAAGGTACAGGAAGCGCTGGACGATCCAAGGCCCACAACGCCCCATGCCAAGGCGATGCAAGACGCCCAGGCATTGATTGACGGGAAGCGCCTTGCCAAATCTTGAATGGAAAGCCACGGCCATAGCCGACTTGCTGGCAATCATTGACTACATCTCTGACGACAACCCGGATGCCGCCCAAGTTCTCAAAGATGAGATTGAACACAAGACGTCCCTCCTTCCAGAACGCCCTCAAATGTATCGTGCGGGCCGTGTCGATGGGACCCGGGAGATGGTTGTTCGGCCAAACTACATCGTGGTTTACCCAAGGGCGTTGATCGCGTACATAGGCCCAGATCCGGCCTTGCATGACACCTTTGCCAATTCCCTTGTCGCGCAATGACCGGTCCAGCACCCGGATTGGTGTGGCATCTGCGTGCAACAGGTTGCCGCGCGCCTTGTGCGAGACCGCTGACGCACCAGCCTGCCGATACCGATTCAGTAGTCGGAAAATTTGCCGCCTCGTCAGGTCCAACATATTGGCAGCATGATCGACGCTTGTGAGCGAATGTTGTAACCAAGTAGAAATGTCACCGGCTGCGCAAAGCAGAAGTGTCACCAAAAGCGCTGAGGGAAGCAAAGCCTGACAGGGCGGAGACCTCAGATATCGCAGCCCTGGCTGGCTTTGCGGGGTCTGGTCATAGACCGAGCTTGCGGCGCTCTGTCTTGTTGTAGAATGCCTTGATGCCTTCTTCGCGTACGAGTTCTTCGAAGGCGCGCCAGGCGAGGACGTCGCCGAAGAAGGGTGGATTGTCCGAAACGGTCAACGTGCCGAACTGGTTTTCCACGGACAGTATCCAACCGGGATCGATGCTGGTTTTGTAGATCTCGACATCGAATTGATGCCCGTCGATGACGACAGATTGCGTGTAATCGGAGAAGATGATCTCTGGGTCGTCTTTGGCATCCATGCCGTCATTCTTGCGGCTATTCTGCCGCGTGCACAATCTTCTTCTTGGTGCGCGTGATGGAAGGTTGCCCTTGCCGCTTGCCACTTGGCTTATAGCCCATCTTTTCGGAATTGGTTCGCACCTCTGGCTTTGGCGGCGCGGCGTCCTGCATCTCTTTGATATGCTCCAGGACTGCACCCAGGCGCTTGTTCTCGGTGATCGCGGCATGGGTCACCCGTTGATCCATGTCGAAGATTTTGTAGGGCAGGGAGCGGCCTTTTGAGCGCACTTCGAACCGGCCGTCGATGAAGGCGTAGGTGTCTACGTATTTGCCAACCAGCCCGCGTGTCACTTCGTTCTCTTCGAGCATGATCCGCTTGCGGTCATAAGAAAACGTCAGCTGTTTGCCGACATAGCGGTTCTCGCGCCAGCACAGCACGTCGGCCAGGCGATCCGGCTCGACGTTGAGTGCGCGGTGCAGGTTGTCGGGCTTGGCCGGTGCTTTGGCGAACTGCGTGTTGTAGCGTTCCCTAAAGCCTTGCAAATAGGCGTTTCCGGCTTCCATGTCCGAAATGCCTGCCAGCCGCAGCTCCTTGACCAGTCGATCTTGTAACGTCCTGTTGGCCCGCTCGACGCGACCCTTGGCCTGGCTGCTGTTGGCGCACAGAATCTCGACGTTCAGCTCGTTCAGAGCACGTCCAAACTGGGTCATACCCGCGCCAGCCTTGGTGTCTTCCTTGGCCACGCGGAACACCGTGTGCTTGTCGCTGTAGAAGGCGACGGGGCGACCGTGATTGAGCAGATAGCGGTAGTGTCGCAAAGTTTCGGATTTCAGTTGCGTTGCCAGGCGCGTCGAGCCAGACCGCACACTTTCCCGAGACTCAGCCAGGATTGAAGAGTTGATCAGTTTCAAAGGCGCGAAGTACCCGAAATCAGTGATCCTATACGCCGTGTATTTCTACGTTCGATTTCCCGTTTCGTATCGCGACCTCGAAGAGATCATGGCAGAACGCGGCGTCGATTTGGATCATGCAACGCTCAACCGCTGGGTCGAGAAATATGCGGGTACTATCGCCGCTGAAGCGCATCGTCGGAAGGCCCCAACGGGTTGTTCGTGGCGGATGGATGAAACTTATGTGAAGGTCAAAGGCCAGTGGACCTATCTGTACCGCGCGATCGACAAGGACGGCAAAACCCTTGATTTCATGCTGTCGGAGCGCTGCGACGAAGCCGCTGCTCCTGCGTTTTTCGTGAAAGCCATTGGCAATAACGGATGGCCGGACAAGGTTGTCATCGACAAGAGCGGATCAAACGCGGCCGGTCTGTTCAACATGAATTGCCTACTGGTGATGCATAACTGGTGTTGGTTGATCGAGGTCCTGCAGGTGAAATATCTCAATAATATTATCGAACAGGACCACCGTTTCGTTAAGAAACTTACCCGACCTATGCAGACCTTCAAATCGCTGAATTCAGCATCGGCTACTCTTGCCGGGATTGAAGTCGCACATATGATCAGGAAAGTCAGTTTGACCCGTCAGCGCAGTCTGGCTTCGCACAGTTTGCGGCGCTCGCTGGATAAGTGTGTCCAGCAGACGAGCTTTCTTAGGCATGCGAAAACTTTGCGACACTACCCATCCTGAAGGGTACCGACCGCATCGATATCAGCGGTGGAACGATCCCTGCAACAAGGCCCATCGCAAGGAGAAACCCCATGAACCAGCAATTCAGCGACCTGTCCGGCAAGAGCTTTGACGGCTTCACAGTCGAGGTAGACGAGGCACGCCAGCGTGGCGACATCATTCTTGACCGCGGCGAGTACAACACGAACTCGATGGGCCAGCGGCGCAAGCTGCACCTTGGTCTTGATCTTGTCAGCAGCCAGATCGTCTGCTCCGAATTGACCCCGGATGACGTTGGCGATCCGACCGCCCTGCCGAGCCTACTGGATCAGGTCGTCGGACGAGTTGACCTATTCCTGGCGGATGGTGCTTACGCCGTCGGTCCGCTGCCCGGGGACGGGCAGCGGTTTTGGTCGTTTGTTTTTGCTGGGGGCGTGCGGCCTTTTAGTCAGCTGGGCAGGTCTGGTTCCTTGAACCCTCCGAATACCGCATCGCAGGCGCGGGCAAAGGCAAGCGGTGTCCGATCCTCCTGCGGCGGCCCGACGATCTGCACCCCGGCGGGTAGGCCGTTCAGCGTCTGGGGCAGCGGACGGACCGTGGCCGGCAGATGCGCCAGCGTGGCCAGCCCGGGCCAGAAGAGGTTCTCGGAATAGGGGCGCGTTTGGTCGCCGACCTGCAGCACCCGGCCCATCTGGGTTGCGGGCCCATGGCCATCTTCGGTCTGATGCGCAAAGGCGGTGCCCATCGCCACCGGACAGAGCAGCACGTCGAAATCGCGGAACCAGTCACCCCAGGCGGCGATCAGCCGGGCCTGACGTTCGACCAGATCGGCGAAGTCGGCCATGGTCGCGCGGACCGCGCGCGCCATCTGTCGCGGCAGGCTGCCCTCTGGATGGACGGCGGCAGCGGCCTCATAGGCCTCCAGTTCCGGCTGGGGAAGCCCCGCACCGATCACCGCAAACAACATGTCGATGTAATGCGCCTCGCTTCCCGCCATATGTTCAGGCGGCGCGGAAAGCTGTATGACCTGCGTGCCCTCCTGCGCCAGAGACTGTCCAAAGCTCTCGATCGCGGCAGCATAGGCCGGATCGACCGGGAACCCCCCTGTCAGCACCGCAACACGGAAATCTGACAGGTTCGTCTGGCGCGGTTTCGGCAGGTTCAGCGTCCAGGCGCCCTGTCCTCCTGCGGTCAGCAGGTCCAGCGCCAGTTCCAGATCCGCGGCCGACCGCGCCAACGGCCCGCAGACCGCCAGTGGGGAAGGCGCCAGCGCGCCGGGCATCGGCGGGATATGGCCGCGCGCGGGGACGATGCCATAGCTCGGCTTATGCCCCCAGACGCCGCAGTAATGCGCCGGGATGCGGATCGAACCGCCGATGTCGCTGCCCAGTTCCAGCGCCGCAAACCCCGCGGCAAGCGCGGCTGCTGCTCCACCCGATGATCCGCCGACTGTGCGGTCGAGGTTCCAGGGGTTGCGTGTCACCCCGTGGATCGGATTATAGCTTTGATGGTCTGATGCGGCGATTGGCACATTGGTCTTGCCATAGACCACCGCACCGGCCTGGCGCAGACGCGCCACCGCATCGGCATCGCGCATGGAGCGGTAACCGGCCAGATCGGGAATCCCCGCAGTGACATGGAACCCGGCCACCTCATAGGTGTCCTTGATCGTCATCGGCAATCCGTTCAGCGGGAGATCCTTGTCGCGCCGGGCATCCGCCGCGCGCGCGTCCTGCAACGCCTGTTCGGCATTCAATTCGATCACCGCGTTGATGTCCCGGTCAAGCCGGGCCTGCCGCGCCAGCAGATGCTCAAGCAATTCGACCGCACCGATCCGACCCGCCCGAAGCGCGGTCAGGGTTTCGGTGGCTGTCCAGTAGTGCGGTTCGGTTTTGTCCGTCGTCATGATCTGCCTTTTCCAATTGTCGTGTATGCCGTCCCGATCCGGGGCGAGATTGCCGGCCACAGGCCGCGCGGCGCAATCAACAGCACCACGACGGCCAGCATGCCCATGGCGATCCAGTATTGGCCGCCGGAAAAGCCGGCTGCGGTCATCGCTTCGCGCGCACCGATCAGGATGAAGGTGCCAAGCGCCGGGCCGGTCAGCGTGCCCAGTCCGCCGATGACGGTGACAAACATCATCGCGATCACCCAGTTGATCTGGAAGGCGTCGGTCGGCGCGACATAGAGCGCGGTAACATAGTAGAGCCCGCCCGCCGCCGCCGTACCCGCCGCCGTCAGGCAGAACAGGAGCAGGTGCAGGCGACGCACATCCACCCCGGCACTGGCCGCTGCGGCCTCGTTCTCGCGCAGGGCCAGCGTTGCCAGTCCCAGCTTGGTACGCAGAAACACCCGCAGTGCCACCACGAGTGCCACTGCGGCAAAACCGGCGATGGCAAAGGCCTGGCGCTCGGGCTCACCCGACAGCATCTCGCCGCCCGGTCGCAGGATCAGCCCGCCGGTGCCGCCCAGCCATTGCGCCTTGGCTGCAAGCTGCAGCAGGATCTCGGCCACAACCCACATGCCGACGGCGAAATAGGCCTGTTTGAGGTGAAACATCACCATGCCCAGCGGAATCGCCACCAGTCCGACCAGCACCGGCACGATGGCCAGCACGACCCAGAGCGGTATGGCCGTTTGATTGGCGATATAGAACAGGGTATAGGCACCGAGCCCGACAAAGGCCTGATGACCCAGCGAAATCTGCCCGGCAAACCCGGCCAGCAAGTTCCACATCTGCGCCAGCAGAAAGATCACCAGCACTTCGCACAGCAGGAAGAGCGTCCCGGAATCGATCAGGATGGCACCCGCGATGGCGGCGACAAGACCCACTGCCAGGGCCAAGATTTCCGGCAATCGGATCATGTGAGCCTCCCCGAGATGGCGCGCAGCACCAGGATGATGAAAAAGACCGCGTGGACGTAAAGCAGCCCGGCATTGCCATCTAAACGGGCACTGATCACCTGTGTCAGTCCCAAAAGCAGCCCGGCCCCGAGCGCGCCCCGGATCGACCCGATGCCGCCCAGCACCACCACCTCGAATGCGATCAGCAAATGCGCCACGCCGGAAAACGGCGAGACGCTGGCACGCATCGCCAGCAGCACACCGGCCAAGGCTGCAAGCCCTGCCGACAATGCCGCCACCTGCGCATGCACCAGGCGAATGCGAATACCCATCAGCGCGGCAATGTCTGGCCGGTCGGACAGCGCGCGCACCTGCCGCCCGAAACGGGTGTGAAAGATCAGCAGTGCCAGGCCGCCGAAAGAGGCCAGCGCGATGACCAGTGTCACCAAGGGCAAGAGGCCAAACGAAGCGCCTGCGATCTCGAACCGCGCTTGCCCCAGCCCGCCGACATCCAGTCCACGCAGATTGGCGCCAAAGCTTTCGACCAGCGAATTGCGCAGGATCACCGCCAGCCCGAATGTCACCAGCATTGGCACCATCGGGTCGCGAAACGCCATGGCGCGTTCGACCGCCAGAGCCTGCATGGCGACGCCAAGTGCCGCGCAACCCAAAAAGGCCCCGGCCAAGATGAGCGCCAGCGGCAGGCCGGGAAACAGCGCGATCAACCCGACCGCCAGGAAAGCCCCGATGGTAATCAGCTCTCCCTGCGCGAGGTTGACGACGCGCAGGATGCCGAAATTCAGCGCCAGACCGACGCCGATCATAGCGTAGAGCCCACCCAGGGTGATCCCCTGGAACAACATCTCGATCAGTTCCGCGCTCATGGCGCTACTCCGAAATAGGCCGTTTTGATCGTGGCCGGGGTGACGTCGGCCGCGCTGCCGCGATGCGACACGAGGCCCTTGAACAGGCAAACCACCTCATCGGCGGCGGCGCAGGCGCGGCGGACATCCTGATCAACAATCACCAAAGACACGCCCTGGGCGCGGACCTTGTCCAGCGCAGCATAAACTTCGCCGACGACCATCGGTGACAGCCCCAACGATATCTCGTCGCAAAACAGGAACTTCGGATTCGAGGTCAGCGCCCGCCCGATGGCCAGCATCTGCTGCTGCCCGCCTGACAGGGTCGACGGATTTTGTCTGCGCCGTTCCGCCAGCGCCGGAAACAGATCATAGACATTGGCCAGATTCCATGGCCCGCTGCGCCCGGTCTGCCCGATCAAGAGGTTTTCCTCGACGCTGAGACTGTCAAACAGCAGCCGTCCCTCCGGCACCAGCGCCAGACCGCATTCCGACGCAGCGCGCGGGTTGCCTTTGGGCAGGGGGTTGCCGTCCAGCGTGATCATGCCCTCCCAGGCAGGCATCAGCCCGCAAAGCAGCCGCAACAGGGTGGACTTTCCTGCCCCGTTGGCGCCGACCAGCGCCAGGGATTGCCCGGCCTCGACCGTCATCGTCACATCCGACAACGCGCGAAACTGGCCATGCCAGGCCGACAATCCTTCAATGCGCAGCGATGTCGTCATCGGGGACTCCCATATAGATTTCCTGAAGTCTCTTGTCGGCCCAGACTTCGGCAAAGGGGCCATCATGGGTCTTGACGCCCTTGTCCATCACCACCAGCCGCGTGCAGGTGCCGCGCAGGGCGGCCGGGATATGCTCGACCCAGACGATGGCGCGCCCCTCTTGCAGGCCGCGCACCACATCCATGATGGTTTCTACCTCGGGTTCGGTCAGCCCGGCGGCAATCTCGTCCAGCAACAGCACACGCGGACTGGCCGCCACGGCCTTGGCCAGTTCCAGCCGTTTGCGGTCCAAGAGCCCCAGCGCGCCGGCCTGATCATCCGAACGGTCACCAAGCCCGACCAGCCCCAGAACATGGGCGCACCAGTCTTCGGCGGCGCGGCGATGCAACCGGGCCCCGAACATTGCCGACAGCAATACATTGTCATGCACGCTGAGCCGGGCAAAGGTCTGCGGGATTTGCGCGGCGCGGGCGATGCCGGCCACAACCCGTGCATGGGCCGGCATCCGCGACACATCGCGCCCTTCAAGGGTCAGCTCACCTTCGCTCACCCTCAGGTCACCGGACAAGAGCGCCAACAGGGTACTTTTGCCCGCGCCATTCGGGCCGATCAACCCGACGCTTTCACCGATGCGCAATTCCAGATCGACAGCATCCACGGCCCGGATCGCCCCGAACCGCTTTGTCACCCGATGAACCTGCAGCAATGCCGGTTCCGGCGCGGTCACCGGACACCGCCCAACAAGACCATCTCTGCATCGAGCGGGATCTGCGGCAGGGTCGCGTTGTTCACCACCTGCAGCTCATAGGGGTGTTTGCCGCCAAGCGCGCGCCATTGCCCACCGACAATGCCGGTCATCGCCACACTTTTGACCGGGCTCTGAGCAAAATTGACCGTGCCGATGATTGTTTCGGTGTTCAGCCCGGCGATCCCGTCGCGCAGCGCATCGGGGTCAAGCGGATCAGCGGCATTGGCAATCGCCGCCAGACCGACCTCCCAGAGCGCATGGCCATAGCCGAGCGGCTGGGTCCATTGGCGGCCGGTATCGCTTTCCCATTCGGCGGCCAGATCGGCGGCCGACTGACCGGTGATCGAGGACACAAAGGGGAAACGCGGGGTCCACCACACCTCGGTGGCAAGCCCGTCAGCGGTATCGCCAAGGGCCGCCAGTGGATCGGGGAACAGAAATGCCGCCGCTATGGCACAGGCTTTCAATGACAGCCCTGCCTGGGCCGCCTGGTTCCAGAACGGAATGAAATGGTTGGGATACATAAAGCCCGACAGGACATCGGTGCCCGCATCGCGGAACTGGGTGATGGCGTTCGAGAAATCGTTGGTCGCCTCCTGGAACATGCCGGTGGAAATCTCTTCATAGCCGCCAGCTTTCAGCGCCGCAGGCAGGCCCACCTCGGGATGCATCAGCCCCTGTCCCGCCGGGTTATCCAGATACAGCGTTCCGGCCTTTTTGTTGGTGTCCAGCATGTCGAACATCTGGACGAAGTTCATCAGCACCGTGTCGGAACCGGAAAAGAAATGGAACGTATAGGGAAAGCCCGCGCCCGGATTGCCACCACGCGGGAACATCCAGCCCTGCCAGGGCATCATCGTCGAAATGGTCGGCACCCGGCGTGCATCGGCCAGTTCGCCAACCGCAATCGCCCCGGCGCCGTCCTGCACCAGGATCAGGTTGCAACGTTCACGCAGAACCAGCTCTTGCGCCACGGTGGCAGAGCGGTTCACGTCCGACTGGTTGTCGCGGATCACCAGCTCGACATCATATGTCTTGCCGTTGTGGCTCAGCCCCTTGGCCAGGTGCTTCTGGATGCGTTCGATGGTCCAGGCTTCGGTTGCGCCGAAAGCGGCCCTGATCCCTGACAAGGATCCGATATACCCGATCTTGATCGTCGATCCGGCCGCGCGGACAATGCCAGGCGCAAAAAGGGTTCCGGCAGTCGCCGCTGCGCCATATTTCAGAACGTCACGGCGGGACAGGCGCCCGCGGTTAATGCTGATGGTCATATTCTCTCTCCCGTTTGGCGGTCTTTTCACTGGTGTGCATATTTTTCTTGGCATCGTATGTTACCGCTGGTAACTTTGTTGTAGAAAGTGATGCACATGTCAACGATTAATCCCTCCAGTATGACTTGACGGCCCGCCAAGCGGCTTGCCTGGCAGGGCGCGACGGCCTAGACCGACAACGAACATGCCATCGGATCAAAGACAAACTTGGACAGGAAGCCAAATTGCAAGCCACGCAGCCGCCCGCGAAAGCCGAAAGCTATCATCACAACGACCTGCCCAACGCCCTGATGCAGGCCGCGTTGGAATTGATGGTATCGCGCAATGGCCCGCATTTTTCACTGCGCGAACTGGCTCGTACCGTCGGCGTCACACACCCGTCAGTTTACCGGCATTTCAAGGATAAGTCCGCCCTGCTCGATGCGCTTATGGCGCGCGGTTTCGACAGGCTTCGACGTTATCAGCGCGACGCGCAAGCCAGTGCGGCGGACACCCCGCTTGATCAGCTTTTTGCCCTTTGTGTGGCCTATGTGCGGTTCGCACGCGAAAATTCCGGTTTCTTTTCGCTCATGTTCGACAGCTACCGCGGCCCCAATAACGAAATCGGCCGTCGCAACCGCTTTAATGCCGGTGCGCTTTTGACCCTGTTCCGCGGTATAGAGCGCTGCCAGCGCGCCGGAGAGATCATTCCCGGTGATCCCGGACGCATTGCCGGTTACCTGATGCTCGCACCGCATGGGCTGGCATCGTATACGAACCAGGGACTGGATTTTGACCATGCCGATGGCACGTCCCTGGAATTGATGGAGGCCGAGGCGCTGGCCCGGGTTTCGGTCATGCCGCTGCTCTGCAACCCGCCCGACGCCAAGACAGTTTCCGCGATGTTCCAGGACGGGCCGAAAGCGGCCCGGTAAGCCAAGCCGGTTGCGCCGATCAGGCCGCGGCGGGGAACGTTACATGGGCGTTGATGGTGTGGATACCCCGGCTTTGTTGCACAAATCGGCCTGAGGGCGGTTTTCCCCTTACCCCTGACGGATTCAGCCTGCGGCCACGGTACGGGGTATACCAAGAGCTGTGAAGCCATTCAGGATCGCGGCACGGATTTGGATCTCGGCAACCTGACGATCGAAGTCACGCGCCGAGAGGCGCTGACCGAGGAGTTTCACACAATGCATCTTCGTCTCGATGCGGCTTCGGCGGTGGTAGCCCGTCAGGTTTCGCCACAGGGCACGGCCAAAATACTTTGAGGATCGCACGGCTTCGTTGCGCGCGCGTGCTCCTGGCGTATCAGGTTTCCACATCTTGGCATTCTTTCGCGGCGGTATAACGGCATGGCAACGGACAATGTTCTCTGACGGCGACACAGGGTGCTGAAGTCCGGCACGGACCAGTCCAACCCAACGCGATTGAGCAGGCTCTCTACAAATCCAGTCGTTTGCCTCAACGGCAAACCGAACAACACCTTGAGGGGCAGACAGGCCTGAATGGCGGCGACACTGTAGGATTGCTGCCGCCCTCGTCGACCGGAGGCTTCCGCCTCCCACGCCATCTCAGGATCAAACCAAATCGATAACGATCCGCGTTGCGTCAGGGATTGATTGTACTCCGCCCAGTTCCGGGTCTTGTACGTCGTCGGTGTCCAGCTGCTCATGACTGTCCGCTATCATGCTGGATTCACCCGTGAATCCCCTCAAACAGCGATTTGTGCAACAAAGCCGACTGCCTAAAATGCATTTAGGTGAAAAAAAGGGGTTGCAGGTCCGGCGCACTATATCTAAATGACGCCCTCACCGGCGGCGCAGAGATGCACTGACGGGGCGCCAGACGGGCCGGACGGAAGCGGA
>NZ_QBFD01000038.1:183633-233743 GCF_003335585.1 Sulfitobacter sp. DFL-14
GGTCAGCAGGAAGTTGTTCACCCCCTGGTAGGGTTCACCGCCCACGCGCAGGGGGCTAGAGCTGCCACCTGCGGTCCAGGGCTTGCGCCACGGCAGGACGCCGCGCTCGATGATGCGGATGATTTCGTTTGTGATGACCTCGGAGGCATCGAATTTGGGCGTGCGGGATCGGGCCATGGCTGGCGTCCTTTCGAGTTTTGGTGAGAGGGAGTGGTGACTAGGTTGACCGACAGGGCCGCGGATCGTTGGTGATGCTCGCGCCGAGCTGTTCGACCATGTCGATGTAGGTGGTCAGCGACACGGACCTGCCGGGACCCGAAGGTTCAGAGTCGTCCGATCCGTCCCGCGTCACCCGCGGCAGGTTCGCGAAGGCAATCACATCGGTGACGGGTCGGATATCGATAAACGGGGTCCCTCGTGCGACCGCAAGAGTGGCCAAGGGAAAGCGCTCGATTGGCGCGAAGGTTGAAACGGTGGTCCAACCGAGATGGATGAATGTCCCACCCTCTCCGCAGATCACATGCGCGTTAGGCAACAGCGCCGCCTGCTTCAGATAACCGAGATCACTTAGGACGGTCTCGCGCTCGCGCCGTTGTGCCTGCCCCGTCTGGCCGGTTCGGCGTAGTTCCTTGTGTCGCCACCACGAGGCAGCGGTCGCGCGCAATACGCGCAAGACACCTGTTTGCATGAGAATGCCCTTCATCAGGAACGGCAGACCGGAATCCGGCTCGGACCCATCCGAGGGACCCCAAAGGCCCTCATCCGTCAGTCACAAAACCCGAAGGACACTTTCACTCTTTAGGGATCTGATGCCGGAGATTGTTAAATGCGAAGCTCATGAGAACGCAGGATCCTGCACTTTCCGGCATCAGACCCCAATGAGGAACAGGATCAGGCCCGGACACCCTCTTTCGGGCATCCTCAGGCCTGACCTCCCCCGGCCCTCCTCTTCCTCTCAAACCCCATGATTTCCGCAGGTGGCTTGATTTTGTTCCTGTTATGTTCTATTTTAAGAACCACGCTAAGAAGGGAGATCCCCGATGGAAAGCACCACTTACGCCCTGCCCGCGACGCCCAAGCAGATCGCCTATGCGCTCGCGCTGGCCTTGCGCAACCAGACGCTTTTGCCGTGGGAGGTTCAGCAAGATCGGCGATCCTTGAGTGCCTGGATCGACGCACAAGCCAAACTGAACCTGGGCGCGCAGGACAGCCGCCCGACATCGAAGCAGGTCGCCTTTGCCGAGCGCCTCGCCCGCATCAAGCGCCGCGCCGTGCCGGACGAATGCTTCCGCGACAAGGAGCTGATGTCAAAATGGATCGATGGGAATAAATGAAGCTGGGTAGCCCCTGCGGTGATTGAGACTACTTCAGCCGATCAACAATCGATGCCCCGCCCGACCTGGCAAGCGCGATCAGGCTGGACTGGATTTTGGATGTGAAGACGGAACTGAACGTACCGATGGGCGTGCGGTCCTCCCAGACATAGGACCGCTCCAGAATATCGGTGTTGATCTCGTCCAGCATGACCCATTTGCGGACATGGGTCTCCAACCCCACACGCTGCGACTCGATCTGTGGCACCTCGATGCACTTGCGCGAGGGCAAGGGCGGTTGCGTCGTGATCGGCAGGATGAACACCACGGTCTCGCTATCGGACTTGGCGACAGTGACGGCGATACAGACAGGCCGTGTCTTGCGGCCCTCGGTCTCGCCCGCCATCTGCTCGCGGTTCCACAGGAACGGATAGCGGAAAACCTCTCCAGCACTCGGCTTAGTCATCAGCCTGCGTCAAGTCCCGCTCGAGCCCTTCTATCATCAGCGCCTTGAGATCCTCGGGCATCTCGTCAACCATATGAGCCTGTTGTGTGGCCCCCCGGGTGAGGTGCTGGTACTGGTCCATGCTCATCAGCACGAATTTCGGCTTGCGATGTTTGGTGATCGCAATCGGCGACCGAATGGCCGCGTCGAACAGGTCACTTGTGTGCCGCGTCAGGTCGGCCGCCTTGAACTCGGGAAGCTCATTCATGATCAGGGTCTCCATTTGTCCAGAATATACATACATTCTGGATATTCTGCAAGAGATGGGTTGAGCCCTTCCATGTGTCATCCGAACCGCCGCACGGTCTCAGTGTAGGTGTACTCATAGGCGGTGTTGCCGTCTTCAATGGACTCGTCCGAGGTCAGGTGGTCGTAGCCGCGAGAGACTGCCAACCCGCCGTAGCGGTCAAACATGACGAAGGCCCCTGCCCGCCCGATGTCTGTCAGATTGAAGGCTATCGGCCGGATCTCGATCGTTTGGATCTCTGCTTCCAACATGCCAAGCTGCGTATCGATCTCCGGGGGCTCTCATCTTGTCTAGCGTACTCTTTTTCCAAGGCCTGATACTCGGAGAGTAGTTTGGTATGGGTCGCTTCTTCATCCGTGACCAGCCAATCGAGCAGCATTGTGCCACCCTCAGCGTTATAAGCATTAACACAGACAAAGACGGCGGTAAGTTTGGCCACCTGGGCCGAGGCGTCTGTGAACATCTAGCAAACCTGGAATGGCTTCTTGTTCCATGATAAGTTGATCACATCCCAGACCTGCACCTGACGCGGGTGATCTGGGTTAACCTTCAAACCACCATTCTTCTTCTTGATGATCGTATGGTTTGAAGTGTGCCGCATCTGTCTCTTGATCTTCGATGGCTAAGCAGACTCACCAGCCGGTCGAGTTTATGTGGCAAGAGCATCAGTTTCCTTGCCTCATCATAGCGTCGAGGTAGGCGTTGTTGTTTTTCACTTGTCCTGTGCTGGCTCTGAAAATCAATTCGTCGAGTGCAATAAGGAGCTGCCCTGGACCTCGTTCTTTAAGGTGTTTCATGATCCTGCCTTGTTCTATTCTTAGCAATTTTCCGACATCGGCCAATATTTCGAGAACTGATTGATGATCTCTTGGTTCATGTGGGAAGAAGTCCGATACGTTTTTCAGGTCCGTCCAAGCCATAATTGTTGGATCTCGGCGTTCCTGAAAACCAGCGGTGCTGTGCGCATCTGCACTATCCTTTTTTATATTCAATCTTGTGAGTTCTACGTGCCGGACATTTTGTCCGTCGTCGCCGGACATTTGGTCGGGCATTGTTTCCTGAGCATCATGGTTTCCGGCCGGAAACTCTCTGATGGTCGCTCCGACCAACTCTGCCAGCCTCTTGATAAGCTCTATGATTTCGTCGGCTTTGAGAGTTGCACGGCGTAGGATGTTCCGTACGTTCTGGAGAAATGAGACAGTCTCGACATCCTTTGCTTGGCGCAAAGCCTCGACACGAAGAGCCAGTGCCTCCGCTTTGAGTGACCGCAGCTTTTCCTGATCGCCCACAAGCTGTTCTGCGTGTTCGGTGAGCTCTCTTTCCCGATCATACATTGGCTGCAGATCGAAGCCAAAGGCATCTCTGATCAATCCACCGTAGCGAAGAGGGAACCGTTTGCGGGTTGCGCTATCTCTGCGCTGAATCAGCCCGGCATCCACGAGGTGTCCGATACACCGTCGAATCGTTCTCTCGTTCAGGCCGTTCGTTCTCTCAGACAATGATGCGTTTGAGGGAAAGACGATAGTCATTGGAGCTGTTTGTCCGGCCTTCTTCGGCATGAAGCTGATCAAGGCCTGCAGTGTTACCAGGTCATTTGGTGTCAGACCGAGTTCTTTGCGAAGCGCTCGGATCGGCTCGATGACCCTGTACGGGTTCGTACCGGGTACAGAAGATCGTTCCGCCAAGGCGGGTGTGTGAGAAAATACCTGTCTCATGATGATGTCGGCTGAAAAAGCTTCCCCGTTCACCGCGAACGGTGTTGAAAACGATTCGGCTTCGGGGTATCAATCAGGTGTCTAAGCTAATCGAGGCCCTTCGGAAGCACTGCTTTCGGGGGGTCTTTCCTTTTCTGGCCTGTCCTCCTTTCTGCTCAGTTTTCGTTATCGTCTATGTCAGGACCATCAAGATCCTGATCCCTGCCGGAGACTGGGTTACCTATGGGTTCCATTTTCTCTGGGGTAATGATCTGCCCTGGACCAGCGGCCTTCGCGTTCGCCAACGCGAGAAGAGCGGCCTCTGGATTCTCAGAGATCCACTTATGAAGCCCGTCATCTCCGTTCTTGACGGTGATGATCACGTTTCTTTTGGTGACCTTCACCATCCCGAGTTTTGTCTTGATTGCCGATGGGGCAGGGGGCTTGTGCTGTTTCAGGAGCCCTTCGAAGATCGCAAAGCGTTCGTCGGAGGTCTTGCCTGAACCTCTGGATTCCATGAGAGCATCATGGAATTCTCGGTTTCCGGCCGGAAACCCGTCATCTCCAGAGAAGCCAAGGCTCTCATAAGACTTTGCGGCAGCATACCAACGATCCCGTCCAACCCCTGGTGCCGCCCCGATCTTTTGGATGAGTTCAGTCGGAATACAGGAAGTGACTTGTTTCATGCGAGCAAGTCCCGTGAGCTTGTCACCGGCTTTCCTGGCTTTCTGATCGATGTTGAGGGCGTCACAGACCAGTCCCTCATCCTTGCCGGACTCTATGAGAGAACGTGCAAACAGGGCTTTCTCGATCCAGCTGAGGTCTTTTCGGAAGCTGTTCTCTTGGCCTTGTGCAAGAATCGCTTGATCCTCATCCAAGCCTCTGATGAGAGCCTTTGCGGGCTTGCCAATAAGTCGAAGGGCCGCTAATCGTCTGCGCCCATAGATGATCCTGTACCGCCCCCCTTCGGGGCTCAGTAGTATCGGGATAAGCTGTCCCTGCTTGTCAATGCTTTCAGCCAGTTCCCTGATGTCATCTTCGTCATCCAGGGCCAGACGATCCTGGAACTCGGAATCATCAATAAGGTCGGTACTGATTTCTTGAATTGAAGATTGTGCCGCATCCTGAAGAGAACGGGCCATTCCCGAAAGGGCAGGGGCTCGTGACTGGGTTCGAGTCGGAGAAATCGACGAGCTCTGCTGCTTTTCTTCATCCTCGGGAATGTCGAATGTGACTTTGCGGGCCATTACTTACGCCCCCATGCCGTTTTGATGAGCCCTTCGACTTCCGCCACAACCCCGTTGATGGACTCGATAGCCCGATCGTACGTCTGGCGATGAAAATCCGTTCTGGCGATCTCGAACAGTGTCTGTTGCGTGAGCCCAGCGTCAGAGACTGCGGAGGATTTCAGGAAAGGCTGAGTAAGAACGTCATCCGTGAACATGGTCCGCAGGAATGCCGCCATCTGGGTTTGGGGGCCGTCATTGGGCTCGAAACGAGTGATTAGAAATCTCATGAAGTCCCAGTCGGGCGACGCGCCCACATCAGCAATTGTTGCCATGAGGCTGGATGTGAGCTGCAGGAATTGGGCCATCGAGGCGACGTCAAGCATGCTTGGAATGACAGTGACGACTAGGGATGTCGACGCTACCAAAGCCGATAGTGTGGTAAACCCGAGTTGCGGTGGGCAGTCGATGACGACAATGTCGTAGTCTGTCTCGACTTCATTAATGCAAAGGGCAAGCCGCTGATAGAACGGCGGCCTGATATTGTTTCGAAGGGCGTGTGCGGTTTCGGTCTCGAACTCAGAGAGCAACAAGCCGGCCGCGGCTAGATCGAGGTTGTGGAAATACGTTTTGCGCACAACGTCTCTAAATGGGATAGGGTCCTCGTACCGAAGAGCATCGTACACCGTTCCGGCCTCAGGAAAGTCGATTTCCGGCCGGAAACCGAACATGGTGGTCATTGAGGCTTGTGGGTCGAGATCGATTGCCAGAACTCGATAACCATCAAGGGCAAGCTTTTGGGCCAGATGGATCGCCGTTGTCGTCTTCCCAGCGCCCCCTTTGAAGTTGGCGATCGAAATGATCTGGATATGCTCCCCATCCCGACGACGAGGAACGATATGCTGGAACTTGGTGCTTGACCGGGCTATTTCGTGGCGCGCTATATCGATTTGCTCTGCAGTGTAGAACCTGCGGCCGCGGGCGTCTGTCTCGATATCACCGAGATCGAGCTTGTCCTCGAAAAACATCTTCCGCAAAAAATCTTGGCTTACACCGAGGATCTGGGCAACTTCCGTGGATGAGAAGCGTCTGAGAGCCTTTCGTTCATCAGGTAGAAACGACTTGCGCATATTCACATCAAGCGATTTGCTTAGACGTGTCGCCATCGTTTGGATCTTTTGATCCATTCTGATCCGCTGCTCGTTCATGCCCGTCCCGCCGCCCGTCTTCCGGGTCTATCTTGAGAAGGAACGCAAAACCGCCGGAAACTGATGGTTAGCGTTCTTCCGCAAAAATGTCAGGAAAGCGTTTGACAGGCAAGGATTTTTTCAAATGGTGGGCCGGTATCCCGTGAAATCAATTATTTACAATGACTTATCTTATTTCGCGGATCCAGCGCGTCAAGTGCTTGTGTCGCTGCCATCTCTTAAACGCAAGATGTACCCGATTCACATAGGCGGTTTTGCTTCCAAAGAACGAATCTGAGTCTCTTAAATCATTCCCAGACTCTCGGCTCGCTCCAACAGCATCTTGACCGATGAGGGCTGCCATCTCGTTCGGCCACGGGGCGTGCGTTCGCGCATAGATTCCAGCCGTTCACAGATCGCTTGAAGCGTGATGTCAGGATCTGCGCCCTTGATGCCAGCAATAATGGCGGGCAGGCGATCGTCCGTTTCGCGGCGCCCGGCGCGGGCCAGCGCCTCGGTAGGCAGGAAGCCGTCGCGGACATAGGCCTTCACAGCGCGCAGCAGACGGCTTTGGGTCCAGCGACGCGCCTCGGGCAAGGGGCCGTTGATGATGCGCAGCACGTCCTCCCAAGCCAAGCCGGGTCGCAACCGGCGCACGTGGGGCACCCAATCTTGTGCCGTCTCGTTCAAACGCTCCATGTAGCCGTCCTGTCGCGCCAGCCGCACTTTGCGAAGAGCGGCAGGGTCTTTGGCCCGCAGCCCAGGGTTCCCGCCAACGCGGCCCTTTGTGCGCGCGCTGGCGAGGCCGGCCTTGGTGCGTTCCCGGATCAGGGCGCGCTCGAACTCGGCCGCAGCGCCCAAGACCTGCAGCGTGAACTTGCCTTGCGGGGATCCGGTGTCGATCGGGTCCTGAATGGAACGAAAGAATGCGCCCTTGGCCTCCAGCCGCTCGATCACCTCCAGCAGATGCGACAGGGATCGCGCGAGGCGGTCAATCCGCACGACCAGCAGCGTGTCGCCCTTGCCGATGCGCTCCAGCACCCGCGCAAGCACCGGCCGCGCACGATTGCCGCCCGAGGCCTGTTCCTCATGGATCTCGGCGCAGCCTGCGGATTTCAGGGCCTGCGACTGGGGCAGGGGGGTCTGATCCTCGGTTGAGACGCGCGCATAGCCAATCAGGGGCATCAAAACAGGCCGTTTGCAGTTTCACATAGCACTAATAAACGACCGTTTAAAAACGAATGCAAGGGCGTGCACTGTGGCGCTGCTCAGCAGAGAACCCTTGGTTTCCATACGCTGAGCGCGATCAGCGAGCTCTCGCAGACCATCGCGCGCCCGTGCTATATAAGGTGTGCAGGCGGACTCTGACAAAACACTTTGGTAAAATGCAAAAGTGCCGTATTTTGCATACATGAAGACTCAAGTATCTATGCAGTATGATATTTTTTACGATCCTCTTGTGGATGCGGAGGGGCTTGAAGAGACGTCTGAGGACGACCTGTGGTTCCTGCCCGGTCCGATGGAAGAGGAGCCGGATTATCTGCCGCCCGGACCTAGGGCAGAGCTTCGTGAAACCGCAGTCCTCGACGATTGGCGGAAGGCAGAAGCGGGCAATGCCGCGCGTCTCGCCCGTGTGGCTGGCCGGATCGGCGCGCTGGACGACCGGCTGCGCCGTGGCCCGAAAGGTTGGCGGCACAGGCTCGCGCTGATGGAGGCGGCAGACCTCAGCTGGTTTGTAGGCGACCGAATTGGCCCGGATCGGCTGGCGCTCTGGAAATCCATGCGCTTGTCCGGCGTGCAGGACGACACCGCGGCGCTCGCGCGTGTCGGATGGGCAGTGCGGCGTCTTACAGGCGGCCCTGGACCGGAAGTGGACCTGTCCGCCTTCCTCGACCGCCGCGACCCCGAGAACCTCGGCGTTGAAGCCGAACCGTTCGCGGATCGCGCGGGCGGTTGGCTCGATCTCATGGCGCAAGCCGCCGATCTTCACCCAATCACGCGCGCTTGCATGGGCTTCCATCTCTGGAGTCTCGCGGGCCTCGGGCAGCACGGCGACCGGATGGAAGCGGCGGTCACAGCCGCACGGATCGTGGCCAGTGAGGGCAAGGGGGCGCTTTTCGCGCCTTTGGCCATGGGCGGGGCAGGAGGATTGCGCTCCGGTGGCCCACCCGCTGACCGTCTGTCTCGTTGGCTTGACGGGATGGAGACCGCATGCCTGACCGCAATGCGTCACCTCGATGATATCGAGGCATGGTCGGCGAGGGCGGAAGCCGAGATGAGCCCGCTTTCCGGCCGCACGCCCCCGGCCTTGTGCGCGGTACTTACCGAATGGCCGCTCGTGTCCGCTCCGATGGCCGAGGCCCTGATCGGCGCCAGCCGGGCTGCCGTCCAGCGCAACCTTGCTTGGATGGAAGCGCGTGGTCTGATCCACGAGATGACGGGGCAGGGGCGGTATCGGATGTGGAGGGTCGCAACTTAAGCCGTGCTCTTTGTCGGGGGGCCGACAGTTTATGTTAGAGTCAACGCTTCTGTCCGCCAAACTTGCAGAGAATTCGCGCATCGAGCCCACTTTGATGAATTTTGCTCGAAGCACGAATGTCCGCATGGATGAAAACGAACCGCCCGTGTCCAGTCTTCGTCTCTTGCTGCGGCTTATAAATGCGTGGCCCAGCGAGGATGGCTCTCGTCAATGATCAAGGCATGGCTGTGCCTGCGATGTCCCCTTAGGTGGGGATGGTCGAGTGGCAAATTATCGTGGGTGTGCTCAAGCTCAACGGGATCGCCGGACGGCCAGAGTTTCAGCGCTGCGAGCATTCCGAAGGTGGCGATAAGGGCCAGTCCGATCAGTGCGGGAACGACACCATAGACCGTCAGCAGCCATCCCGACAGCGGATAGGTCACAAGCCAGCAGGCGTGGGACAGCGCGAATTGCGCCGCGAAGAGTGCCGGGCGGTCCCCGGCGTGTGCGGAACGGCGCAGCAGTCGGCCAGAAGGGGTGAGGACAGCGGAATATCCGAGCCCCACCAGCAACCAGGCTGTTAGAAGGATGGACCAGCCAAGGCCTGCTCCAAGGACCGTCAACGCCAGACCGACCAGAGTAGCCACCATCAGCGCGGCTCCGCCGAACATCACGGGCCGGTCCGGCAACGCATCGAGAACACGCGGCAGGACCAGCGCTGCGATCATCGACCCTGCGCCGAAGGCGAACATCGTCCAGGCCAGAGCACTTTCCGAAAGGCCGAGCGAGCCGCGCACAAGAACGACGGTGTTGACCAGCACCATCGCACCTGCCGCCGCCGCCGCGAGGTTCAATGCCAAGAGCCCGCGCAAGCGGGGCGTGGCCAGATAGATGCGGATGCCGCGCGTAGTGCGGTCATAGACACCGCGCGGCTCGGATGGGCGGGGACTGGGCAGCACGACCGAAACAACCATAAGGGCCGATGCGGCGAAACTGAGGACCGTGCCGAGGAAAAGCGAATTGTAGGACATCACCGCGAGCAGAAGGGCCGCCAGCGTCGGGCTGACGATGTTTTCCAGATCGTAGGCCAGCCGCGACAGTGACAGTGCGCGGGTATAGCGCGCCTCCTCGGGCAGAACGTCGGGGATCGTCGCTTGGAAGGTCGGCGTGAAGGCGGCGGAGGCCGATTGCAGCAGGAAGATCAGCACATAGACCTGCCACACCTCGGTCACGAAAGGCAGGGCCAGCGCCACACCCGCCCGCACCAGATCGAGCGTCACCAATAACGCGCGGCGCGGCACCCGGTCCGCGAAGGCCCCGGCAATGGGGGCGATACCGACATAGGCCACCATCTTGATGGTGAAAACCGTGCCGAGCACCAGCGCCGCGCCGTCCCCTGCAAGATCGAAAGCAAGAAGCCCGAGCGCCACCGTCGCGAGTCCGGTTCCCAGAAGCGCCACGACCTGCGCCAGAAACAGATGGCGGTAGGTGCAGTCGGAGAGGATGTCGAACATGGCGGACCTCAGAGATATCGGGCGATCGTCCGCAGCTCGGCGCGATCGGTTTCGGAGCCTTCGGCGTCCAGACAATGGTCCATGTGGTCATGGATCAGCGCCCGCTTGGCGTTCGTGACGGCCTTTTCGACCGCCTGCATCTGCTGGGCGATCTCAAGGCATGGCTTGCCCGCCTCGATCATCTCGATCACGGCGCGCAGGTGGCCGTCAGCACGTTTCAGCCGGGCAATCAGGGCGGGATGGGTTGCATGGACCGGGGGATTTGTCATAGATAAGGCTTATCCTCCCCTGGGGGATACAACAAGATGGTGCCACGACGCACCACGCGAGCGACGAGCGGGCAGGCAAAGCTGATGACAACCTTACGGACAATCGGAAAGGCCGCGTTCGCGACGCTTCTCTGCGCGGCCGTGCTTGTCTGGTCGGTGATGCCCGCAACCTCGCATACGCCTGCGATCCTCGACGTGCTTCAGGAGCACGCGGAAATAATTGCCGAGCACGGGCATTCGCACGGTCTGGAAGAAGACCTGGCTTGGGCCTCGCATGGACACAGCCACGACAGCGTCGATCACGATCATAGCCAGGCGGTCGTCCCTGGCCCCGATCTGTCGGCGCATCCCATGGAAATCTACAGGGCTGCGTGGCGGCTGGGTGCGGCCACGGCGAACACGTTACGGATAGACCTGATCGAACGACCTCCGCGCGTCTGATCGACCGCGCGCCATTGGCGCGTTGCAAGCAATCATCAAACAACTACGCGGAGTTCAATCCATGAATACAGTGCATCGGGGCTGGACCGATTCCGGCATGCGCCGGATCGTGATCCTGTCCTTCATTGCGCTGTCGGCACTCGTTCTGAGTGCCGGTCACGCGCTTGCCCATAACGTCACCGAAGGCGACGCGGGCTATATCCAGGAAATCTGGGGGGTAAACATCATCCCCTTCATGTATCTCGGCGCCAAGCACATGGTGACCGGCTACGACCACATCCTGTTCCTGCTCGGCGTCGTCTTCTTCCTCTACAAGATGAAAGATGTCGGCATCTATGTCAGCCTTTTCGCCATCGGGCACTCGACCACGATGCTCGCGGGCGTCTGGTTCGGATGGGGCATCAACGCCTACATCATCGATGCGATCATCGGCCTCTCGGTGGTCTACAAGGCGCTCGACAATCTGGGAGCCTACCAACGCTGGTTTGGCGTCCAGCCCAACACCAAGGCCGCAACGCTGATCTTCGGCTTCTTCCACGGCACGGGCCTGGCCACCAAGATCCTCGACTACGAGATCGCCTCGGACGGGCTGCTGGCCAACCTTCTGGCGTTCAACGTGGGCGTCGAACTGGGCCAGCTTCTGGCGCTTGCCGTGATCCTCATCGTCATGGGCTACTGGAGGAAATCCCCGAACTTCTTCCGCCAGGCCTACACCGCCAACGTAATCATGATGTCCATGGGGTTCATCCTCATGGGCCTGCAAATCACCGGCTACTTCGTAGCCACCTGAGAGTTTAGGAGATCCAAATGTTCAACGCAGAAAAACCAAGCCTCGATGAGCTGCCGACTTCCGCGCAACTTATCCGTTCCACCGCCATCGCTGCAGCCAGCGCCGTTGCGATCCTTGTGACCGTGGTGCTTCCCGCCGAATATAACATCGATCCGACAGGGATCGGCGGCGTTCTCGGGCTGAGCGAGATGGGCGAGATCAAGACCCAGCTCGCGGAGGAGGCCGAGGCCGACAAGGTGATGCAGCTTGAAGGGCAAGAGCAATCGAGCCTTATCAACGATATCTTCGGACTTTTTGTCGGTGCCGCCCACGCGCAGGAGGCCGAAGTCTGGCGCGACGAAACCACCTTTACGCTGGCACCCGGTGACAGTGCCGAGTGGAAGCTGGTCATGGAAGAGGGCCAGACGGTGGAATACCGGATGCTCGTCGAAGGCGGTCGGGTGAATTTCGACTTGCACGGCCACGGCGGCGGCAATTCGGTGACCTATGAAAAGGGCCGCGGCTCGACGGGCGATGAGGGCGAGATCATTGCGGCATTCGACGGCGAGCACGGCTGGTTCTGGCGAAATCGCGACAGCCAGCCCGCAACCGTGACTGTCCAGGTCCGCGGCGAATACACCGAATTCAAAGACGCAAGTTGACACAAGGGCAGCCATCGGCATGAAAGGATGCGGGTGGCTGCCTGGCTCCGAAGCAGGCCTTGGATGAGTATGTAAATCTCGACTCGAATTTTCCTCTGAAACTAACCTCCGGCATCCGTTGGCCGATCAGTGAGCACCCGAGGAGCAATGTCACGCCAGTGTTACAGGATACTTCTTGGGAAAACCGAACGCCCTGTTTTGCCACAGGTTTGTGGCCGGGGCAGAAACCACTCATCTTGGCACAGTGCCGGGTTCGATTTCCCATTTGCGTGGAAATCGGGCCAGGTTACGGGCTGCCTCCGCGAAGATACATTCGCCAACGGTTTCTCAGTCCGGGTCACAATAGATTAGATACAGCGCCTCGATCATCTGATGCACCCGCGGATCGGCGATACGATAGAAGATCGTCTGCCGATCGCGGCGCGTGGACACCATCCCGGCCTCGCGCAATCGGGCGAGATGCTGGCTAAGCGCCGATTGACTCAGTTCCAGCTGCGCCTGCAAGGCTCCGACCGATTGCTCGCCTTCCAGTAAGTGGCAGAGCACCATCAGTCTGTTGGAATTCGACAACAGCCCGAGGTGCACGGCGACTTCTGCCGCACGCGCCTGCAGAACCGGCAGCGACGGCCGGTTTTCATTTATATTAGTGTTGACTAATTTAGTCATGTCTTACATATAGCAGACGATACAGTGAACAACAATAGAAATAGACGAAAGGAGGCCCGTATGGGACCCGTCGTCACAACCGAATTCACGCCGTGGCTGTCGCTGTTCGGCGGCGCGCTGATCGGGCTCAGCGCCGTGATGGTCATGGGCTTGTTCGGCAAGATCGCGGGCATCACAGGGATCACCAAGGGGTTGACCGGATTGTTGCCCGGTGCCGGTGGACCCGACGACCGGGGCTGGCGGCTGTCGTTCCTGCTGGGTCTGATCGCGTCCCCTGTTGTCGTGCTGCTGGCGACCGGATCGTTCCCGCAGCAGACCGTGCCCGAGAACCTGCCCGGTATGGCCATCGCCGGACTGCTGGTCGGGGTTGGCACAGCGTTGGGATCGGGCTGCACGTCGGGGCACGGTGTGTGCGGCATTGCAAGATTGTCACCCCGGTCGCTGGTCGCGGTGAGCGTGTTTGTCGCCGCCGCCATCGTGACGACCACCCTGATCCGTCACGTATTTTAAGGAGCCTGTCATGCGTCCCATACTGGGTTTGATCGCCGGTTTGACCTTCGGCCTCGGGCTGATCCTGTCAGGCATGGCCGATCCTGCAAAAGTTCTGAACTTTCTCGACATCTTTGGGGTCTGGGATCCCAGTCTCGCCTTCGTCATGGGCGGTGCATCGATAACCGCCTTTGTCGGATACCGTTTGGTCTGGCGACAGAAGACCCCCATTGTCGGAACTCGATTCGACCTTCCAAAAGACGCCGAAATCGACACCCCCCTGCTGACCGGGGCCGCCATATTCGGCATCGGCTGGGGGCTTGGCGGCTTCTGTCCCGGTCCGGCCTGGACCGCTTTGGCGATGGGATCGGCCGGAATCCTCATGTTCCTGCCTGCCATGCTGATCGGCATCGTGCTGGGTGGAGCCGCGAAATCACTTTCCATCTTCAAAGTCAAAGGAGCCTGACCATGACAGACACCTCAAAACTTGACCAACCGATCGTGCGTCATTCGCCCTCGACCGGTGCGGGCAACCCCGATGTCTGGGGCATCTATGAACCCGATACCGGTTCAATCCAGTATATCTGTGCGGACCCCGCAACGAAGAAGGCCGCGTTGATCGACGTCGTGCTGAACTTCGATCCGGCCAGCTTCGCCACCGATACCCGTAGCATGGATCAGGTCCTTTCTCTGATTGATGAGCATGGTCTGACGGTGGAGTGGGTGCTGGATACGCATCCCCATGCCGATCACGCGATGGCATCGGCGCGGCTGAAAGACCGTACCGGCGCGCCCAATGCCATCGGCCAGAAAGTAAAAGAAATCGCCGACCTATGGCGCGGCATATACAACGCGCCGGACGCATTCGATCCCACCCGCGATTTCGACCGACTGTTTGCAGACGGCGATACGTTCAAGATCGGCGATCTGGAGGTTCGCGTGATGTTGTCGCCGGGCCATACGCTGGGGTCGATCACCTATATCTGCGGCAATGCGGCTTTCGTGCACGATACGTTCATGCAGCCCGACAGCGGCACCTCTCGCGCCGATTTTCCCGGTGGAAGCAGCGAAGAATTGTGGGACTCATTGCAGGCCATCTTGGCGTTGCCCGGCAACACGCGCCTGTTCATCGGCCATGACTACGGTGCCGAAGGCCGGGATGAGCCGGAATGGGAAGCGCGTGTCGACGATCACAAGGCGCATAACATCCACGTGGGCGGTGATACCGACAAGGCGACGTATGTCGAAACGCGCGACAGCCGCGACGCGACCCTAGCCCTGCCTGACCGGATGCTGGCCGTTTTGCAGATCAACCTGCGCGGCGGGCGGCTGCCGGACGCCGAAAGCGACGGGGCGCATTATCTGAAATTGCCCGTCGATAAATTCTAAAGGAGATATCCATGACCAAATCCATGAAAGACCTGGTGGCGGACGCCAAGACCCGTGTCGAAACCATCCGCCCCGGCGATGCGCAAGCCGCACAGGCGCGCGGCGATCTGATCCTCGACGTCCGCGAACCGTCCGAGCTGGACAGCGATGGCGCGGTTGACGGAGCGATCCACATCCCCCGTGGGCTTCTGGAGTCCCAGGCCGATCCGGACACCGGCAAGGGGCATGACGCTCTGGTGGCGTTGCGCCATTCGGAAGGATGCGTGCATGTCCTGTGTGCGTCGGGTGCCCGCGCCGCGCTGGCGGCCGATACGCTCACGACAATGGGCTATAGTGCCAAGGTCATCGACGGCGGTCTGGGCGGCTGGAAAGAGGCCGGGCTGCCCATCAAGTCTTGAGAAACGTGCCCAACCTGACCCGATACCTGCCGGTGCTGGACTGGGGCCGCAGCTACGACCGTGACAAGCTGAGCGGCGATCTGGTCGCGGCGGTGATCGTCACGATCATGCTGATTCCGCAATCGCTGGCTTATGCATTGCTGGCGGGACTGCCCCCTGAGGCGGGGATCTATGCCTCGATCCTGCCCATCGTGCTTTATGCCATCTTCGGCACCTCGCGCACGCTGGCAGTCGGGCCGGTGGCCGTGGTGTCTTTGATGACGGCGGCGGCCATCGGCAAGCTCAGCGATCAGGGCATCGACTATGTCACCGCAGCCCTGACACTGGCGTTTCTGTCCGGTGCCTTCCTGCTGATCCTCGGACTGTTCCGGCTGGGGTTTCTGGCAAACTTCCTGTCGCATCCGGTGATCGCCGGGTTCATCACCGCCAGCGGTATCCTGATTGCCACCAGCCAGCTGAAGCACATCCTCGGCGTCAAAGCCTCCGGCGACACGCTGATCGAGATGCTGCACGGGTTATGGTCGGTTCTCGGCACGATCAACTGGATCACGGTTCTGCTGGGCGTAACCGCGACGGCATTCCTGTTCTGGGTGCGCAAAGGCCTCAAGCCGCTGCTGCAGCGGATCGGTCTTAGCAAGACGTTGGCTGAAATGGGGGCCAAGGCCGGGCCGGTCTTTGCCGTTCTGGCCACGACGCTGGCGGTCTGGGCCTTTGGCCTTGCGGACCGCGGCGTCGACATCGTCGGTGCAGTACCCCAGGCGCTGCCGCCCCTGACGCTGCCGTCATTCCAGCCGGACGTTCTGGTCGCGATGATCGGGCCCGCCATCCTGATCTCGATCATCGGCTTCGTTGAATCGATCTCGGTCGCGCAGACGCTTGCCGCCAAGCGTCGTCAGCGCATCGATCCGGACCAGGAGCTGATTGGTCTGGGCGCGGCCAACCTTGGTGCAGCGTTCACGGGCGGCTTTCCGGTCACCGGCGGGTTCTCGCGGTCCGTGGTGAACTTCGACGCAGGGGCACGCACACCCGCTGCGGGGGCCTACACTGCCGTAGGATTGGCCATTGCCGCGCTGATGCTGACACCGCTGATCTATTTCCTGCCCAAGGCGACGCTGGCGGCGACGATCATCGTCGCGGTCCTCAGCCTTGTCGATTTCTCGATCCTGAAACGCAGCTGGGTCTATTCCAAGGCCGATTTCGCCGCCGTGTCGGCGACGATCCTGTTGACGCTCACCCTCGGGGTTGAAGTCGGCGTGTCGGCGGGGGTGCTGATCTCGATCCTCATCCACCTCTACAAATCCTCGCGTCCGCATATGGCGGTGGTGGGTCAGGTGCCAGGCACTGAACACTATCGCAACGTCGACCGACATAACGTGACGCTGCATGACGGCATCCTGTCGGTGCGCGTGGACGAAAGCCTGTATTTTGCCAATGCCCGCAACCTCGAAGACCGCATCTATGACATGATCGCCGACCGCGACGACCTGCACCACGTGATCCTGATGTGCTCCGCGGTGAACGAGATCGACATGAGTGCACTCGAAAGCCTTGAGGCGATCAACACACGGCTGGGCACGCGAGATATTAAGTTCCACCTCAGCGAAGTGAAGGGGCCAGTGATGGACGGCCTGAAGAAAACCCACTTTCTGTCCGATCTCACGGGCCGGGTTTTCCTGACGCAGCACCGCGCGGTGCAGGCCCTGTGCAATGGTTCCACCAATCAATTCTCACCATCCAATGATGGAGTGTCCCTATGAAACGCCGCCGGTTCCTCACCCTCACCGCTGCCACTCTCGCCACGCCAGCCTTGCTGACCCGCCGCGCGGTCGCCGCAGAACCCGGTGCGCCTTTGCCGATCCCCCAAGTGATGGAGGTCGGGCCCGGCGCGGGCAATACCCTGACCGCGATGAAAGGCACGCGCGAATTCATGTCGGGCGCCGCATCCGATACGCTAGGCTATGAGCAGGATTATCTGGGTCCGCTGCTGAGGTTTCAGCGTGGACGCACGGCAAATATCGACGTGGTCAATCGCACCGATGATCCCATCACCGCGCACTGGCATGGCATGCACGTGCCCGGACATCTCGACGGCGGGCCGCAACTGGCCTTTGATCCGGGCAGGACCTGGTCGCCCGAGTTGCCGGTGGATCATCCCGCCGCGACGCTCTGGTATCACAGCCATGTCCACGGGCGCACCGCCGATCAGGTCTATCGCGGCCTTGCAGGCATGATCATCATCGACGATCCCGATGCGGTCGATCCGCTGCCCCGCGATTACGGCACGAACGATTTCCCGCTGATCGTGCAAGACCGCAATTTCGACCGGTCCGGCCGCATGTCTTACGATCCTGGCATGATGGACAGGATGCAGGGGTTCCGCGGCACTGAGATGCTGGTCAACGGCGCGATCCGACCTACACTGACGGTGCCCGCCGGGCTGGTGCGCCTGCGTCTGCTCAATGCCTCGAACGCCCGGATGTATGATTTCAGCTTCAACGACGGGCGTCAGTTCCACCAGGTCGCCAGCGATGGCGGGCTCCTGCCCGCGCCGATCGCCATGAATGGCCTGCGCCTGGCCCCGGCGGAGCGGGCCGAGATCGTCGTTAATTTCACGGACCGGTCAGCTGTCCGGTTGGTTTCACGCAATGTCAGCAGCGGCGGCATGATGGGCGGCGGTGGCATGATGAATGGCGGCGGCAAGATGGGCAGCGGAAGCGATGACGCCCCGTTTGAGATCATGTCGTTTGACGTGGGCGATGCCGCAGAGACCGGGCCCGCGACACTACCTGCGTCTTTGCCGTCTGATTTGCCCGATCTCGGCGCTCCGGTCCGCACCCGCGATTTCACACTGAACGTCCATACAGGGTCGATGATGGGCGGCATGTTCAACAATCTGATCGGCCGCGACGGTCAGATCATGGGCATCAACGGGGAGTCCTACGACATGGGGAGCATCGACCTGGCCGTTCCCATGGGCGAGACCGAGTTGTGGCGCATAAACGCTGATATGATGGTGCATCCGTTCCACGTGCACGGCACGTCGTTTCAGGTCGTGACGATGGGCGGTCGGGCGGTCGATCCGGCGCGGATCGGCATGAAGGACGTGGTGTTGGTCGACGGCCCCACCGAAATCCTCGTCCGCTTCGACAAACGGGCCGAGAAAGAAACCCCATTCATGTACCACTGCCACATTCTCGAACATGAGGATGCGGGCATGATGGGACAGTTCACGGTCGGATAGGAAGGGTCGAAGCAATGGAAAAGCGCGATCATTGGAACAGCGTCTACGCCACAAAGTCCGAGGAGACGGTGTCGTGGTTTCAGAATGACGCTCAGCCGAGCCTCGATCTGATCCTGACCCATCGGGATGCTGCGGCGCGGGGTATTGTCGATATCGGCGCAGGGACGTCGCGGCTGGTGGACCGGTTGCTGGACAACGGCGTCGAAGATGTGACGTTGCTGGACCTGTCGGACAGAAGTTTCGATGTGGTCCGGGATCGTCTGATCGGGCGGGACGTGCAGCCGACCTTTGTTGTGCAGGACGTCACGGACTGGCGGCCCGCGCGTACATCAGGCGTCTGGCATGACCGGGCGGCGTTTCATTTCTTGACCAACCGCGCATCTCAGGATGCCTATTTATCGGCTCTGAAATTGGCAACCACGCCTGGCTCGATTGTGATCATGGCCACATTCGCCGAAGACGGCCCCGAGCGGTGCAGCGGTCTGCCGGTGCAGCGTTATTCCTCCGAGGCCCTTTCTGCGCGCGTTGGGCCATCGTTTCAACCGCTGGAAACGCGAAAGGTGGGCCACCGGACACCCGGAGGCGTAACCCAAAGCTTTCAGTACTCGGTATTCGAGGCGGTGTGAGTCTACAGGATGCCGCCCCATTCAGAATGAAAAAGGAAAGTCTCATGACCCTTGGCGCGATGGCCGGATTTGCCGATTGTGCCAGTCCCCCACCGATCGAACCGGCCAGCCGCGCAATTACACTGTTGCACATTCCACCACTCCCCGGCTTTTACGGAGCGACCACTGACGGACCCTATCCGATTTCCCGCCGCTCCAGACGGCATTTTTGTCACTCGACCTCTGGCAACAGGAGGTGGCCACGGCGTATGCGCCAGAGTGGCGAGGATTAAATGGTCACCGGAGCTTGCGCCTTGCTCGGTAGCAAACGGAGGTATGGATCCGGTGCCCGGATATCCGTTAGACGCGCGGGCGCTTCATCTTTTCGAGAACGACGTCGATCCGCTTTACCGTATCCACGGATGTGCCTCGGGGCGGGAGCTTGGAAAGGCTGCCTCGTCGGGCTGCATTCGTAGGTTCAATCAGGATGCCATCGACCTCCATGATCGCGCCATCCACAGCACTTCTGTGATCGTCCTGCATTCGATGAAGCCAGCAGAGTTGGCTGGACTTTATTAGACGATGTCGAGTCCTGAATGACTTGAGCCAGTTAAACGCAAATGCTGTCGGTAGCCCTATACGACTTGCTTGAAATCCCGATTGGAAGAGGCATACGGGCTGCTCAATGTCAACGACCATGCACCGTGAAGAAATCGAGTACTCGCCCCGCCATCTGCTCGGTAAAATGCTCGTCTCCGATATGGGATCCCGAAATCTGCATCAACTCGGACGGGCTTCCGATCGCGCGACTAGTCTCGATCATTGGACCGGCATGGACGTCTATCGGCAGTAACGCGTCGTCCGAACTAGCGACAGCCAGAAGCGGAATGCGGTTTTCGGAAAAGCTGTGGAAGTCGTTCAGCGGATCGTGACCCTTGCTCGCCTGCTCGAACGGGAAGTGCTGTGTGACGTTGTAAGCCGCGTCGATCCGGGCGCGGCGGTCAGACGGACTTGCATGGATTTTAGTAAGGTTCATTACGCCGGCGACCGTGGCAACTGCACGCACCGGATGCGGGAAGAGACCCCGCCATGTCATCAGCAAAGCGGGAATCGCGCCCATCGAAATTCCCAGGGAGAATAGCCGCCCGTCCCAGTCCATGCGTTCGATTGCCTTGCCGCACATGCGGGCGCAATAGGCAAGCGCCTGATCGTTGCCGTAGGTCTCGGGCCCGGCATCCGCACTGCGCAGGATCGTCCAGCCCGCTCGCTGCATAGCACCGAACATGATCCATGGCGCGTCGTTCTGCCGTCCCATTTCGGGGACGCCACCCAACCTATGAGACAGATAAATCAGCGGCCGGGGACCGGAGCCAACGGCGGGGAGCAAAGTGCTTTCGCCTTTGGGGTCGGGAATGCCGATCGGTAACGGCAAGGCCGTTTGGCCCAGGGCGGGCATTGCCAGCACACCGGCTGAAACGCCTGAGACGAAAGTGCGTCTGTACATTTAACTCTCCGTTTGCCTGACAAAGATGAAAATAGCTCGTGTTTCCATCACTCTCCCGGTCTTCTGGCAGCCCGTCGGCGGAAGCGGAATGATCATTACCGTCGGTCGAAATGCAGGCTGACCGTTTCGCCGCCCCCTTCGCGCGCCGCGAACGTCAGTCGGCCGCCGAGGCGCTTCACGGCGGTCTCCACGATTGCAAGGCCCAGTCCGCTACCGTTTTCGGTCGCACCTACCCCACGGAAGAACCTGTCAGTTATTTTCTCCCGATCATCGTTCGCAATGCCGGGACCCCGGTCCATCACGACAATGCGGAGGTACTCATTCAGAGCCTCCATCGTTATCTCGACAGTACTATCCGCAGGTGCTACGGCAATGGCATTCTCGATCACGTTGCGAAGCGCCGCTGTCAAAAGGATGGGATCACTTTCTTTTATCACGGGGCGCGCATCAGGCAAACTTACTGCGACGCGTTTTTTCGCGGCGCGGCGGGACAGATCATCCACGACATCGTGCAGAACCGCCGACACATCGACGGGCTCAAGTTTGCTAACGTCCGTACTGTCTACGAGTGCCAGCGCAAGGAGTTGACGCACCATTCGATCAGTCCGATCGACGCCATACTGGATGCGCTCAAGCGCACCGGTGCGCGTTTCCTGATCGGGAGCCTTCAGCGCGACCTGTGCCTGTGTCTTGATCCCAGCGAGGGGCGTCTTCAGCTCATGAGCGGCGAAAGCGGTGAACGCTTTCTCTCTGTCTCGCGCGGCGCTGACGCGGCCGAAGAGACCGTTTAATGCCGCGCCGACTGGCCGGATTTCCCGCGGCAGGGTTTCTGCGGCGACAGGCGAAAGATTGTCTGCTGTGCGTTGCGAAAGACCAGTGGCCAATCGCTCAAGCGGCAGGAGTCCCCGCTGCACACTGAGCCAGATCAGGCCTGCAAGCAACGGCAGGATTACTAACGCCGGCAGAATGAGCCCTCTCGTCACGTCACGCACCAACCGGTCGCGCACGGTGTGGCTATCGCCAACCATGACGCGCACACCGAGGACCTCGTTAACCACCGAATAGACGCGCCACTTCTCGCCATCGACTGTATTGTCGGCAAAGCCAGTATCCAAAGAGGAAAGCTGCCCCTCGGGAGCGCTGCCGGAACGGCCCACGAGTGTACCGTCCAGTGACCAGATCTGACAGGACAGCCTGTGAGAATATTCAGCGCCGAGGCGGTCGTCCGCGGCGGGAATGTCCGTCACGATGGTGGCCGCACGTGCGACGTCAATGCGCTGGTCCGAGATAAGGGAAGAAACCATCTGTCCCGCTTCGGCCAGCCGCGCGTCAAGAACACGTCCCACGTCCGCGCGGGTGGATTGCTGGATCCAGAAGAACGCCGAACACCAGATTGCCCCCGTTGCCATCATCAAAATTGCAAAGAGCCGGACGCGGATCGAATTCATACGACCTCCTTTCGCACCTTGTATCCGGCACCACGTACGGTCTCGATAAAGGACGCGCCCAATTTAGCGCGCAGATTGTGGACATGCACTTCGACCGCGTTGCTCTCTACACCCTCCTGCCAGCCGTAGAGGCGCTCTTCGAGGGTGGATTTCGACAGGATCGCACCCGGCCGTTCGAGCAAGGCGCGCAAGATCACAAACTCGCGCGGGGAAAAACTGATGTCTTGACCACCGAGGCTGCCGGACATCCTCGCGGGATCGACGCTCAGACCGTTCCATTCAAGCCTTGCCTGCGCACGTCCTTCCGACCGTCGCACTATGGAGCGCAGGCGCGCAGCCACCTCGTCCAGATCGAAGGGTTTGCCGAGATAGTCGTCCGCACCAAGATCGAGGCCCGCAATCCGGTCCCGAATTTGATCCAGGGCTGTCAACAACAAAGTAGGAGTGGCGTCGTGCTCTTCGCGCATGCCGGAGAGGATATCGAGGCCGGAGCCATCCGGGAGCAAAATATCGAGGACCACGGCGGCAAACCCGCCCTGCGAAAGTGCTGCCTTTGCATCTGCGCAGGTTTCGACCAGTTCCGGCGTGAAGCCCGACAGGCGCAGGCCAACCGTCAGGCCATTGGCCAGCGTCGCGTCGTCTTCGACAATCAGTATCCGCACGTTCTGATCTCCTTTCCGGCGAATTAGGCAAATGTACTGTCAGCCTTAAGCCCTGCTTAAGGCTGGAGGGCAATTTGAGCGACATGAAAATGACCCTGATACTGTTCCGCGCCACCCAGAGCGCGCTGATCGCCCTGCTTGCAGTGGTGATTGCCCTCATGTCCGCATCGCCGATGGCGGCTCAATCTTCAATCTTCTCGTCTGATCGACCGCTCCCTGCGCAAGAAGCATTTGCACTCAGCGTTTCCGAGCAACCCGACGGAACGCGCATTCTGTCTTGGGAAATTGCCGAGGGATACTACCTCTACCGCGATAAACTAGGCGCACAAAGTGAGAGTGGAACGCCGATTCCACTGCAGACGCCAGCGGGAGCCTCGATGGACGATCCGACATTCGGGTCGGTCGAGATTTACTCGAGTAGCGCACAAGCGGTCATGGGACCGGTGGATGGCCCCGTGACCGTGACATGGCAGGGCTGTCAGAACGGCGGCATCTGCTATCCTCCGGTTTCTGAAACCTTGGCCGCTGTCGAAGGCACCTCAACGGCCCCTGTGAGCGACGGCGTGGCACTGGCGCAAGACAACGGTATGATCGAGGGACTGCATGCACGCGGCGGCACCTTGATGGTATTAGCCGGGTTCTTGGGGTTCGGGCTGCTGCTGGCGTTCACACCATGCGTGTTCCCCATGTTCCCGATCCTCGCGGGGATATTGACGGGACAGGGCCGTGACCTGACAGTCCGGCGCGGTGCCGCCCTTTCCGGGGTTTATGTTCTGGCCATGGCGTCCGCCTTCGGTCTGCTCGGCGTTGCGGCAGCCTGGTCGGGACAGAACCTGCAGATCGTGCTGCAATCGCCTGCGGCCGTCTACGGTGTTGCCGCGATTTTTGTGGTTCTGGCCTTGTCGATGTTCGGACTGTTCGAAGTGCAACTGCCCGCCGCATGGACACGGCGCCTGTCCTCTGCCGGAGCGAGCCGGGGTGGGACTTTTGGTGGGGCGGCGACGCTCGGCTTTACCTCGGCGCTGATCGTGGGGCCTTGCGTGACCGCACCGTTGGCGGGCGCGCTCTTGTACATCGCCGGCACGGGAGATGTCACCCTTGGGGCCGGTGCGCTGTTCGCACTGGGGCTGGGGCAAGGCATCCCGCTGATGATTGCCGGTACGCTTGGCACACAGGTGCTGCCGCGGGCGGGCGGATGGATGGACGGGGTGAAGCGTCTGTTCGGTCTCATCTTTCTCGGCATGGCGATCTGGCTGATCGGACGACTTATGCCAGGGCCGGTGATCCTCGCACTTTGGGCGACATTGCTGATTGGGGCAGGGGTGTTCGCAGGTGCAATGGACCTGCTGCCCAAAGAGGCCGACATGGGACGCCGGGGTGTAAAAACTCTCGCAGTCCTGTCGATGCTTACCGGTGCGATCATGGCCGTCGGCGCGGCCTTGGGAGGCAACGATCCGCTGCGCCCGTTGGCAGTGTTGCAGAACGGCATTGCAGGGCCAACCAACGAACAGATTGCCTTCCATACGGTGACGACGCCCGATGCACTGGACGCGGCACTTGCCGGCGAACCCGATGCGCCCGCATTGGTCTATGTCACTGCGGACTGGTGCGTAACTTGCCGGGTCATCGAACGCGACGTCTGGTCAGATGCGAGCGTGCAGGCGGCACTGGCTGATGTGAACCTGATCGCGGTGGACGTGACGGATTTCGGTGAGGACGGGCAGCGTATGCTGGATCGGTTGGCAGCGGTCGGACCACCGACCATGGTCTTTCTGGACCGTAACAGGGTTGAGCGCTCGGGCACACGCATCGTTGGCGATACCGGTCCTCGCGCCGTGCAGGCCGCGGTGGAGGCAGTCCGATGAACGCGATCTCCATCGGTCCGTTCGTATTTTCCAATGACCGTTTTATCGCGGTTTTGACGGTCATTGCGTTTCTTGGCGTCGCCGAGCTCCTCGCATGGCGGAACCGTGGCCGCCGCGATGCGATCCACCGTTGGACCGGTGCCGTTTTCGTAATCTGGGTCATCACCGCGCGACTTGGCTACGTGGTCGCACATTGGGACGTTTTTGCGTCCGCGCCGCTAAGCGTCTTTGCGATCTGGCAAGGTGGCTTCGACATCCGGGCTGGAACGTTCGGCCTCGGTGCAACGCTGTTCGCGGCCTTCCTCAGTCAATCCCGCGCCGGTGGTCCCGTCCTCGGCAGTGTCGGCATGGCGTTTCTTGTCTTTACCGTCGCGACTTTGTTGTTACCGGATGAGACGCGGGGACGGCTTCCCATCACTGCATTCGAGGATCTATCCGGTGCGCCGATCTCGCTGGCAAACCGCGACGTGCCTGTTGTTCTGAACCTTTGGGCGACGTGGTGCCCGCCGTGCCGCCGCGAGATGCCGATGATGACTGATGTGGCGCAATCCCAGGGCGACGTCGATATCATTTTCGCCAATCAGGGCGAGCGGGATAGCGTCATCGGCGAGTATCTCGTCCTGAACGATCTGCCTGCCGACGGAATGATCCGCGACCCGGACTCCGCCCTCATGCAAAAGTTCGGCATGCTCGGGCTGCCCAGTACCCTGTTTTTTGCGGCTGACGGCAGCCTCCAGGCCGTCCACACCGGAGAAATTTCGCGCGCGGCCTTGCTAGCGGCCATCGACGACCTGCGCCGGAAGGCCTCGCAATGAAATCGAATCATCAGAAAGGAGAACCAAGATGACTTATTTGAACCGTAGAAACATGCTGCTTGCGGGCGGTGTCGGCGGAACGGCGGCGCTGCTGGGTATGACGTTGATACCTCCCGCGCGGCAGCTCGAGGCGCAGGAGCTCACGGTCGAGGATGTTCTGTTCGACCCCGATAATCCAGTGCTCGGAAATCCACAGGGCAGCGTCACCATCGTGGAATTCTTCGATTACCAATGCCCCTATTGCAAGGCAAACCATCCCGTGTTGACCGAGGTTGTGGAAGAAGACGGCGATGTGCGCCTTGTGCTCAAGGACTGGCCGATTTTTGGCGCACCCTCCGTCCGTGCAACCCAGCTCGCTTTGGGCGCCGTGGACGTGGGCGGGTATGAGCTGGCCTTGGAAACCCTAATGGCAACGGAAGGGCGGCTTTCGGACGCGGCCATAGAGGAGGCGCTTGAGGAGGCGGGCCTCGATCCGACTGAACTGGATGCGGCCTATCGTGCCAATCGGGGTAAATGGGATGGGCTACTCTCACGCAACAGCTTTCAGGCCACGCAGCTGGGCCTGCGCGGTACGCCGGCGTTTATCATCGGTGCCTCGATCTATCCGGGTTCGATGGACCGTGAGGCCCTGCGCGAGGCTATTGAGGCAAGCCGCACATGAATATCACTACCCCGCCCATCCCTAAGACGACAGTATCTCTTTTGACCCGACGCTCGTTCATCGCGCTCGCCGGAGCGGGCGGTCTTGCGGCCTGCGCTCGCAAACCGTCTGCACCTCCGACACGGGCTGCGCCGCCCCCTGCGCCGGTATATCCGCCGCTGCCCGCCTTTTACGGCCCGATCACGACGGAGCCTTGGCCGATACCTGGCTTGCCCGATGGTATTATCGCGCCCCGCCTTTGGCGGCAGGAGGTGATCAATCCTTTCCCCGAGCGCGCTCGGGGCACTATCGTGATCGATCCCGACGCGGCGCTTTTGCATTTCGTACAGGGGCCGGATACCGCAATGCGCTACGGCGTCAGCGTGGGGGCGGCGGGTTTTGCGTGGGAGGGCGCGGCGCGCCTGCAATTCTGCCGGGAATGGCCACGATGGAAAGTGCCCGCGACGATGATCGCGCGGCAACCGAAGCTTGAGCCCTATTCCGTAGCCAACGGTGGCATGGATCCTGGACCGGACAACCCGATGGGCGCGCGGGCGCTATATCTGTTTCAGAACGGCAAGGACACGCTGTATCGTGTCCACGGCAGCGCATCCCCGCAGGAGTTGGGCAAGGCAGTTTCGTCCGGCTGCATCCGGATGCTCAACCATGATGTTATCGACCTGCACAAGCGTGCAGTGCATGGGTCTTCTGTGATCGTGTTGCCTTCGGCCAAGCCGATCAAAACGGATCGCGAGGCCGCATGATCCGGAAAGCGAGCAGTCCAGGTCTCGGAAAAATGCCGTCGAGGTAGGGCATTTAAGGTTCGCTTAGGCATTGCCAACTTGCTACCGCACCTTGGCGCGACTAGCGTTTTGTCATGAGGATACCATCTGAGATGCCGCGCCTGAAGGGCTATCGTTTCCCCCGTGAAGTCGTGGCCTATGCCATATGGGCCTATCATCGCTTCGCGCTCAGCACGGCGGACGTCGAGGATCTGCTGGCTGAACGCGGTATAACCGTCAGCCGGGAAACCGTGCGCAAATGGGTGAACCGATTTGGTCTGCATTTCGCCGAATGCATCAAGCGTGACCGTCCCACAGCTGCAGACAAATGGCATCTGGATGAAGTCGTCGTTCCGATCAGCGGCGTGAAGCAGTGGTTGTGGCGAGCGGTGGATGCGAACGGGGACGTGCTGGATATCCTTGTGCAGCCGCGCCGGAACGCTAAAGCTGCCAAGCGTTTCCTTACGCGGCTGATCGCCCGCTTTGGCAAACCGCGTGTCGTCGTTACGGACAAATTGCGCAGTTACCTCAAACCGATCCGGACCCTCGCGCCAGAAGCTGACCATCGGGCACACAAAGGGCTCAACAACCGCATCGAGGGTTCGCATCGGCCGACCCGCAAACGAGAGAAGGTCATGGGTCGCTTCAAATCGATCCGACAGACGCAAAGGTTTCTCGCGGCCCACGATCAAATCAACACGATGTTCAGACCCCGACGCTACCGCCTCTCCAACATCTCATACCGCCACGCAAGGTCCGATGCCTTCGACCTGTGGCAAGGTTATGCGCTCGAAATGACCGCCTGAGAAAATCGCCCCTGGTCACCGTTACAGGTCAGTGCCGTTAAGTTGGCAATGCCTCATGCCCAGACTGCTGGCGGTTGGCCAGCCGATCGATGCGCCAGCGCATGCCGAAAGGGCGGTTGACGTGTTTCTAGGGATTTACTCAGCGGGTAATACCTAGCGTAACAGGCCTAAATTTAGGCACTTCTGCGGTTTGATGAACGCCTCGGTGCCCTGTTTCAGGACGGATTTGATCAAGACCTTGACCTTGATGCAGCCCCGGACTACCTCTCGCGAAAATCTAAACCGACCGGATGGTACAGTTGTGAATGAGCCAGGGCAGTCAGCGGGATCGAGAAACGCATCTCCGAGAATTCTCGGCGCTGCACGCGCGATTGCTGCGCGTGAAGGAGCGGGCAAAGTTACGATCGAAGCAGTCGCAAAGGAGGCGGGGCTGAGCAAGGGCGGCGTGCTCTACAACTTTCCGACGAAGAAAGCGCTGCTTTCAAGCTTGTTGGATCAGATGCTGGCCGCGCACCGGGAGCTTCTTGCGAATGTACCGGTGCGGCATCCAGCGCGCACTCTAACCGGGCATCTTGAAATTGTGATACACTCAAAAGACGTGGACGACGACCTGTCAATGGCAATCCTTGCGGCCGCCGCCTCGGATCCACGGCTTCTTGATCCGCTTCGCAGTGATCTAACATGCGACCTCGAACGTATACTGACAGACACGCAGGACGCGCCGGCCGCCATGATCGCGGTCCTGGCGATACAGGGTCTGCGGTTCCAACGGCTGTTGAATCTTCCGGACGGCGGCGCGGAAATCAGAGAACGCGTCATCGAACGATTAAGGACTATGATTGATGAGCTCTAATAGGAAGACCAAAAACTGGAAGCGGGTTGCTTTCGTCATCGTGCTGGCGGCCGCAGCGGCCCTGGCCGTGCCGTTCCTTCCGGGGTCCCTGACGGGTGTATTCGCCCAGACGGAAATGAATGCCGGGGAAACCGACGCCGAGACGCAGACAGCATCCGAACCCGATCGGCCGGTGACGGTCGAAGTGACGCGTGCGCTCAGCCGCGTGGTCAATCAATCCCGGGCCGTTGCGGGCCGGGTCGAGCCTGCACGCACAGTAGACATCGCGTTTCAGGTGCCGGGGCAGATCTTTTCCCTCGATGTCGAGCCGGGCGACAGAATCCGCAAGGGCGACGTGATTGCGGAACTCGATCAGGCTGATTTTGATTTGGCTGTCGATCGGGCGCAGGCCTCGTTCGACCTCGCGAATTCCGAGCTTGAGCGCGCTTCAAGTCTCGCCGAGCGTGGGGTCGCAGCCGACTCGCGCCTCGATACTGCGCGCGCCCAGTTTGCACAGGCAGACGTGGCACTGCGCGAGGCCAAGCGGCGTCTGTCGCAGACCCAGATCACCGCACCGTTTGACGCGATTGTGGCGCGTACTTTCGTCGAGGAGTACGTCAACGTCACCTCGGCCGCGCCGGTGGCGCGTCTGCAAGATGTGAGCGAGATGCGGATCATGATTTCACTGCCCGAAGAACTTGCGGCAGTTGCGCGTTCTGCGCCCGACGCGTTCGACATCGTCGCGAGCTTTCCTGCGGTACCGGGGTACACGGTGCCACTCGTGCTGCGTTCGTTTTCGACCGACGCTGATCCGACAGCCCAGACCTACGATGTGGAATTTGCGATCACCGGTGATATCGATTCACGTCTGTTGCCCGGCATGACAGCGGATGTGCGCATCGCCGCCGCGTCCGATGAAAACCGTCCGCAATCCGTCATCGTTCCGGTTTCGGCGGTGGACACGACAAGCCGAACCGACCCGTCCATCTGGATCTATCAGGAATCTTCCGGACAGGTCGCGCGCAGGACGGTCCGGCTGGGACTTCCCGTCAATGACGAGATTATCGTCATGGAGGGCCTGAATGGTGACGAGTTGGTTGTTTCGGGCGGTTGGTGGCGGCTCAGGGACAATCAGGCAGTGATGATTTCGGGTCTCTGATCCAATATTGATAGGACGGGTACAGATCCATGGCACTCAGCATCTCACGTGCGACCATCAAGCGACCGGTGGCGGCTTGGCTGGTTATCATCTTCTGCATGGTTGGCGGGTATTGGGGCCTCAATACCGTCGGTCGCCTCGAAGATCCCAGCTTTACCCTCAAGACGGCTCTCGTCTTCGTGCCTTATCCGGGTGCCACGGCTGTTGAGGTCGAAGAGGAAGTCTCCGACGTCATTGAAAACGCGTTGCAGCAGATGAAGCAACTCGACCGGGTTGAATCGAAATCCATGCCGGGCATGGCTCAGATTACCGTCGAAATCGAGATGACCTACGGTCCGAACGAGATCCCGCAGGTGTGGGACGAGATGCGCCGCCGCATCAGCGATGTGCAGGGGGATCTTCCGACAGGTACGCGCCCGCCAATCATCAATGACGATTTTGGCGACGTCTATGGCATGTTCTATGCGGTGACGACCGAAGGGCTTAGCCCGGTAGAGCAGCGTGATCTGGCGACGACCCTGCGACTTGGGCTGGTGACCGTCGATGGCGTCGCCAAGGTCGAGGTTCAGGGCCTTACGGAAGAGGTGATCAATATCTCGGTCCCATCTTCCCGGCTGACGGAGCTTGGGCTTCCTCCAACGCAGGTCCTGGGCGTCCTTGCCGACGAAAACCAGGTGTTCACGAACGGTGCGATTACCGAAGGTCCCGCCCGTATCGACCTTTCAGTTCCGCCGGGTTACGTGAGTCCGGAAGGTATCGAGGAACTTCGACTTGGTGTTCCCGGTGAGGTCGGTCAGGTTGCGGTTTACGACATCGCAAAGGTTACCCGCGATGAAGCCGAACAGCCAAGTCAGGTTATTCGGCAAAACGGAGCGGCGGCGTTCACTCTCGGAGTATCGGCGTTGACGGACCGGAACGTTGTCGAGGTCGGCGCGGGTGTCTCGGCGCGCCTGGACCGGCTCAAGGCCGCGTTGCCGGCCGGGGTCGAGATCACACCGGTCTACGAGCAGCACGTTGTCGTGGACGAGGCTGTTTCGAGCTTTCTCGTCAGTCTGGGCCAATCAGTGGGCATTGTCGTTGCCGCGCTGATGCTGACGATGGGATGGCGTGCGGGTCTGGTGGTGGGTGTGACACTGGCGCTCACTGTCTTCTCTACACTGTTTTTCATGTCTGTCTTCGGCATCCCGATGGAAAGGATCAGCCTTGGTGCCCTGATCATCGCGATGGGGATGCTTGTCGATAACGCCATCGTCATCACAGAAGGAATGGTGATCGGTGTGGCGCGGGGCAAGTCCGCGGAAGATGCCGCCGCCGAGACGGAAACCGCCACATCGATTCCCTTGCTTGGTGCGACCGTTATCGGGATCATGGCCTTTTCCGGGATCGGCCTGTCGCCTGACGCGACCGGCGAATTCCTGTTTTCGCTTTTCGCGGTCATCGCGATTTCGCTGCTGATGAGTTGGGCGCTTGCGGTTTCGGTCACACCCTATCTCGGCAAACTGCTGCTCCGCGCGCCAAAGGAGACCTCTGACGATCCCTACAAGGGGGCGTTCTACGGAGTTTATCGCAGCTTCCTCTGGCTGGCTTTGCGGACCCGGGTTATTGTCGTCCTGATCATTGTGGGAATAACGGTCTGGTCCGTGATGGCCTTTGGGCAGGTCAAGCAGGCGTTTTTCCCGGCGTCGAACACTCCGATCTTCTATGTCGAGTTCCAGATGCCACAGGGGACCGATATCAACGTCACCGACGCTGAAATGAAACGGCTCGAACAGATGCTGCTCGCCGAGGACAACGTCACGGATGTGACGACCCTTGTCGGGCGAGGCGCAAGCCGCTTCATGCTGACTTATAATCCCGAGCAGGCGGATGCCAGTTACGGACAGCTTATCGTCCGGGTCGCCGATGCCGAGGCAATCCCGTCCATCGCGAGCCGACTGAACCGGGATCTGCCAGCCGAATTCCCTCACGCGCTGATCCGCGTCGAGCAGATTGTGTTCGGGCCGCCATCCGGTGCCGACGTGGCGGTTCGGTTTGCGGGGCCGGATCCTGTCATCCTGCGGCAACTCGCGGATGATGCGATGCGGATCTTCGAGGATTCCGGTACGATCACCAACCCGCGGACCAACTGGCGCCAGCGTGAGATACTCGTCGAGCCGATTGTCGATGAATCGCGTATGCGTCTGGCCGGTGCAACGCGCGGCGCGATTTCCGACACCATAAGCTACGGAACGTCCGGCTTGCGTGTTGGTCAGTTGCGCGAGGACGACGAGGTGATCTCGATCAACCTCCGCCTCCCGGAGAGCGAACGTGACGGGATTGACCGCCTTTCCGATCTTTCCGTGTGGTCCGATGGTGCGGGGTCCTACGTTCCGATGGCCAACCTCGTTGAGCGTTTCGAGACACGCCTCGTCGAGGCGCTTATACAAAGACGTGACCGCGAGCGCACCATTACCGCGATGGGCGGGTCGCGCAGCGATCTGACCGCGGACGAAGCGTTCCGGAGTGTTAGGACCGATATCGAGGCCATTCCGCTGCCAGAAGGTTACGTGATGGAATGGGGTGGCGAATTCGAAAGCGCAGCGGATGCGCAGGCAAGTCTCGGCAAGCAGCTTCCGCTGGGTTTTCTCGTCATGCTGACAATCTCGATCCTGATGTTCAACAAGGTCCGCCAACCGCTGATCCTTTGGTTGGTCGTACCGATGTCGGTAACAGGAATGGTACTGGGGCTCCTGTTCACAGGCTTGCCGTTTACGTTCACTGCCCTTCTGGGCTTCCTGTCGCTTTCCGGTATGCTGATGAAGAACGCAATTGTTCTGGTCGAAGAGATAGACCTTCAGCGTGCAGAGGGTGTACCCGACTACAAGGCGGTCATCGACGGATCAGTCAGCCGTCTGCGCCCTGTGGTGCTCGCGGCAGGCACGACGATCTTCGGGATGGTTCCACTCCTGCCGGATGCCTTCTTTGCATCGATGGCAGTGACGATCATGGGCGGTCTTGCATTTGCTTCGGTTCTGACGCTGATCGCCGTTCCGGTACTTTATGCGCTCTTCTTTCGGATCAAGCCTCCGAAAGAGGACACCGCTCCGGAGGGCGCAACAGCCGCAGCGTGATCAGGCCTGGCGCGCGGTGCACGGCAGTGTGCACCGACGCGGTCGTCTCTTTGGGAATCAGGTGTTATTCCCTATTTCGGTAGAAGTCGCTGTGAGCTTGCTGCGCTGGCACAAGCGCACCCGCCCGGAAATATCCGAACGCGGGTACAACTTCGATTGGCGTGAGAGGATCGGCTTGGGTTCGCGAGAAATAGACTGGTTTCATCGCGCGTTCCGGGCCGAAGCGGCACACCCCTCAACGGCACCAGAACAGTTGTAGTCGCCGGGATCAGACCGCCGGTGCTTTTGCGTGGGGCAGGTGGCCTGTCTTGATCCAGAGCCTTGCGCCCTGATCACCGGCTGTCGCCGTCAAAGTCTCACCATCTGGCAGGCGCAGCCAGTCGTTCCGCTTCAGGGTTTCACCGTCAACCGTGACCGCTCCGCCAATGACCAATACCTCTATCCCTCCCGGTGCCTGCGACGTCGTGACCGCGCCGGGCTCCAGCTTGCTGTAGGTCACAACCTCGCGCGCATCCCGGTGCAGGATCGTCGTGGCGACCCCTTCTGTCGGTGCGCCCAGCTCTGCCTCCATATCCTTGTGGAACTGGGTGCGGTCGGCCATGTCGAACTGCCACAGCTTGACGAAGATCGTACATCCTGCCTTCGATCCCGGTGTGTGCGAGGTCGTGGGCGGATTGCGAACGTATGTGCCCGCCGGGTAATTGCCATGCTCGTCCTGAAAGACTCCGTCAAGAACGATGAATTCCTCGCCGCCGGTGTGGGTGTGTGCCGAAAAACGGCTGCCGGGTGCATAACGCACGATGGTGGTGGCCCGCGCTACTTCGTCGCCAATCCGGTCCAGCATGCGTCTGTCCACACCTTCAATCGGCGAGGGCTGCCAGTCGATCGTGTCCGAATGAACGACGACACGCTGCGAAAAATCGGCATTGAGATCCATTGTATACAGTCCTTTTCGGGCCTCACGCGCTTGGCGGAGGCTTTAGATGAGTGATCACTTTCGGATGCCATGAGCTAGGCAGGGTTTGTGCAATGGCAAGGAAATTTTTCGTGCGTTGGGGCATCCGGCATGTGACGGGATATTGCCGCTCAATCCGGCGGATCGCGTCCTTCCGCCGAGGGAGCTTCTGGAAGTTCGAGGCGTTTCGGGCTTGCCTGTTCCACCGCCGAACGGAGCCGGGACATCAATGCAATCGCCTGCGAACGGTCTTCTGCGGAAATTTCGAGATCCGCGAAATTCTGCGTGACAGTCTGGTCGGCGGCTTTGAGAATGGCGAGACCATATTCGGTCGGGCACAAAACAATACGGCGTTCATCCTCGGGGTCTCGCACCCGCTCTATCACCCCGACCCCGGCCATCTTCTTGGCCAGGGGCGATACCGTGTTCGGTTCGACCCCGAGACGCGCGGAAAGCTCGGAAAGCGACATTTTCCCTTTTTCGACAAGAGCCTTGAGCATGACGTATTTTGCGTAAGTAAGCCCAGTCTCGGCGAAAGCCGTCTGGTAAAATCGCCCGAACGCATGGTGAAGCATGTAGACCTGAAAACAGGCAAGATCATTCAGGTTGGATTTTTGTACCATACACGCTATCTAGGGCCACCGGGTCGGGATTGAAAGCCGAAACGCCGTAAGCCCGATTCGAAACTTCGTATACGAAATATTCTAGAGCGAAAGGAAATGCCATGGCTCAGATCAACCGACGCACCCTTTTAAAGGGCGCCGCAACGCTGCCAGCCGCCGCCGCCCTTACCGGAGTAGCAAGCCCAACGCTGGCTGCCGGACACACCGCGACACCGGGCGCGGCCCTCTACTCTGCGCCCCTCGGTCGATATCGCATCACCGCCCTGTTGGATGGGATCGCACCACTGGGCAGGGGGTTCTTTTTCGGCAGCGAAGCGATCGACCCGCTGATGGAGCAGATCGGTATCGGGCCCGATGCGTTGCCTGCGCCGGTTTCTGCATTTCTCCTGCAATCCGACGAGCGTACAATTCTGATCGACGCCGGAATGGGAGAGCAGGAATTGTTGGGGCCTGGCTTTGGCGGTCTGATCCCCGGACTTGCTGCGGCAGGCGTCACCCCCGACGATGTCGACATGGTTGTTCTGACCCATGCGCATCCCGATCATCTTGGTGGTTTGATCCGTGGCAGTGATGCCGTCTTCAAGAACGCCGAATTGGCTTTGGGTGAGGTCGAAGCAGGCTTCTGGACCGATGAAGCGATGATGGCGCAGGCGCCGGATGAGGCGAAAGGTATGTTCCAGTTGGCCCAGACCGTGCTTGGGGCCTATGGCGATCGTGTGACGCGTATCGCCGACGGTGCCGAGGCCGCGCCCGGCCTGTCCATGATGTTGTCTCCGGGCCACACACCGGGCCACTCGATTGTGCGGATCGATGGCGGCGACCGGCAGTTGCTGATGATCGCTGACACGCTTGCCTCGGCCGATGTTCACACTGCACTGCCCGATGTTGGGTTTGGGTTCGACAGCGATCCGGCCCAGGCTGCGGAATCCCGACGCCGCGTCTTTGACATGGTGTCAGCTGACAAGACGCTTGTCGCGGGGAGCCACATCCACTTTCCGGGCTTTGGCCGTATCCTCGCGGATGGCGAGGCGTATCGCTACGTTCCTACTACCTGGATGTGATTTAGCCATCAATAGGGGCGCTGCAAGGCGCCCCTTAATCAGGCGCTTGCCTGTTGTCTCATATAATGCGGGCCATTCAGGCCCATTAAGTTCGTGTACGAAATATTTGCTTGCCAATCAAAATTATTGTTCTAGTTGTAGTCCGAAGCAGCGGTGGACCAGCCGCTCTTAGAGAGGACCACATGGATAAGCCTGTCGATTTGAATGAGAAAGCCGTCCGCACCGCGGCGGTGTGCGGTTCCGGACCTGTGCTCATCCGGTTGATCGGGTTGTCCCCGAACATAAACCGTCGGAGCGTTCAGTGATGGTCGAAACTGATACACACGACGCGTCCGGTCTTCTTTGTCTGGACAGCCAGCTTTGTTTTCCGCTCTACGCCGCGACCAACCTGTTGGGCCGCATGTACCGTCCACTGTTGGATCCTCTCGGGCTGACCTATTCGCAATATCTCGTCATGCTGGTTCTTTGGGAAGAGGGGCCGATTCATGTCGGTGGCCTGGCACGGCGTCTTCATATCGACAGCGGTACGATGACCCCGATGTTAAAGCGGATGGAGAAACTCGGCCTGCTGACCCGGACGCGCGACCGGGCCGACGAACGACACGTCATGGTGCACCTGACGCCGGACGGTGTCGCCCTGCGGACCCGCGCGGCGGAGGTGCCGGTCGCCTTGTCCGGCCGGATCGGTGACCGGCTTGGGCCGGGTGCAGCCGAGGCGCTGCGCACCGCCGTGCGCGATCTTGTCGATCTCCTGGCTGCGGACCTTGCGAACATATCCGGCGATGCGGCACCGCAGGCGGCGCTCCCACATTCCATCAAATGACAACAACGAGGACCAGATGACAGAAACAACTCTCTTCGGTTTTGACGGATCGACCTTCGTGCGCACGGTGCGATGCGTGCTGGCGCGTAAGAGCATTTCTTACAACCAGGTGCCGGTCAACGTCCTGGAAGGCGAAACGCAAGAACCCGAACATCTTGAACGCCACCCGTTCGGCAAGGTGCCGGTTCTCGATATCGACGGGATGCGTCTGCGTGAAACCGATGCAATCGTACGGTACCTCGAAGCGCGCGACCCTGAACCGCCGATGTTTCCCAAGGATGCGAAAGAACGCGCGAAGGCGGACGAGAACGCTGCGCTGATCACCAATTACGGCTACGACGCGATCATTGGTTTTGTGGCGTATCACCTGTTCCCCGATGTGGTCGGCGGAAAAAACGAAGAAATGAGGCAGTCCAATCTGGATCAGGCCAGAAAACTGATCAGGCTTATTCTGGAAAACAAGAAAGATGCGCCATTTTTTTCCGGTGACGCGCCCGGTTTCGCCGACTACCTGCTCGGGCCGCTCATTGCGTATGCGACGATGACAGAGGATGGCGCCGCGATCTTGTCCCTCGACGGCATGCAGGACTGGTGGGACAGATTAAGTAATGACGAAGCGTTCGTGGCCACTGCGCCGGACCTTGGCTGAGAAAAAAGGAGAACCGAGAAAATGATCAAACTTACTTTGAATGGCGAACCGCGCGAGATCGCGGCGGCCGGGGATACGCCGCTGTTGTGGGCCCTGCGCGATGAACTGGGCCTGACAGGCACCAAATTCGGCTGCGGAGTCGCGTCCTGTGGGGCGTGTACGGTGCATGTGGACGGGGCGCCCGTACGCTCGTGCCAGACCTTCGTGGGAGACCTGGACGGGGCCACGGTGACGACGATCGAGGGTGCGCAAGACGCCACGACCGAGGCGATCCGCAGAGCCTGGGTGGAGCTGGAGGTGCCGCAATGTGGCTACTGCCAGTCAGGCCAGATCCTGTCGGCGACGACGCTCTTGCGGGACACGCCCAAACCAACCGACGACGATATCGACGCGGCAATGGACGGAAACCTGTGCCGTTGTGCGACCTACGCACGGATTCGCAAAGCGATCCATCGCGCATCCGAGATTATGGAGGGTTAAGATGCTGAACAGATTTATTGCACCGACCATGCCGACGCCCGCGCTGACGCGCAGGGGCTTTTTGAAACTGTCTGCCGGAGCCACGGGCGGCCTGATGTTGGGTGCCGCCCTTCGGCCCGTGTCCGCCGCAGCGCAGGGCGGCGTCGACGGGCTTGCCACGCCGTTCGTTCACATTCGCCCCGACAACACCGTGGTGGTGATCGTCAAACACCTCGACAAGGGGCAGGGAACAGCCACGGGTCTCGCCACGCTGGTCGCGGACGAACTTGATGCGGATTCGGCACAGGTCACGACAGAGTTCGCGCCCGCCAATACCGATCTCTATGCAAATACTCTGATGGGCGTGCAGGGCACGGGCGGGTCGACCGCGATGGCCAATTCCTGGCAACAGTACCGCGAGGCGGGAGCCACTGCACGCGCGATGTTGATCGCAGCAGCGGCACAGACCTGGGGCGTCGATCCCGCCAGCATCAGCATCGCGGGCGGTCAGATCACTGACGGATCACAGTCAGCCAGCCTTGGCGACATGGCCGAGACTGCCGCAGGGCAGAGCGTGCCCGAAAGCGTCACGCTCAAGACGCCTGATCAATGGGTCTATATCGGCAAGTCCTTTCCACGCGTTGACGTGGTTCGCAAATCCCAGGGTGCAACCAACATGTACGGGATGGACGTGGCCATGGAAGGGCTCGTCTACGCCGTCAGCTTGCGCAGTCCGCGTTTCGGCGGCGTACTGGCCGGTCTGGACGCCACAGAGGCGCGGGCGATGCCCGGCGTGATCGACGTGATTCAGTTGCCTGATCGGGCGACGGTGATTGCTGAGTCTACATGGCAGGCCATTCAGGCCCGCGACGCGCTGTCAGCGGAATGGGATTTTTCGCAGGCCGAAAACCGGGGAACCGAAGAGCTGCGGGCCGAATACACCGCGCTGCTGGATGAGGAAGGTATCGCATTCCACAGCGCCGTCGTATCGCAGGCCGACACTGAACAGGTGATCGAAGCGGACTACTCTTTCCCTTACCTCGCGCACACGCCGATGGAGCCAATCGACGTTACCGTTCGTTTTGACGGCACCGAAGCCACGTTCTGGACTGGATCGCAGATCCAGACTCTGGACCAGAACATAGGTGCGCAGGTGCTTGGCATTGATCCGGGTTCGGTTTCAATCGAGACCCTCTGGGGCGGCGGATCTTTCGGGCGCCGTGCGATCTACGACAGCCACTATGTGGCCGAGGCCGCAATGATCGCGAAGGCCTGGCTGGAAACGCACGGGGATGCCCGGCCGATCAAACTGGTCTGGACACGCGAAGACGACGTGCGCGGCGGTTATTACCGTCCGATGCACATGCACCGTGTGCGCGCCGGTCTTGACGCCGACGGCAATATCACGTCGTGGGAACAACGCGTGGTGGGGCAAGGTATCGCCATCGGAACCGCGTTCGAACAGTTCATGGTTCGGGATGGTGTCGATGCCTCTTCGGTCGAGGGCCTCGGGGAGCATTCGGCCTACACCATTCCGGGATGGTCGGTCGATATCCACCATCCGGAAGTTGGCGTGCCGGTTCTTTGGTGGCGCTCGGTCGGGCACACCCACACCGCGTATGTGGTCGAAACGATGATGGACGAACTGGCGGAAGCGGCCGGCGCCGATCCTGTGGAATTTCGCCTGCGCTATCTTACCGATCCGCGCGCGCGGGGGGTGTTGGAATTGGCGATTGACAAGGCCGGCACGGTACCGGATGGCCTCACACGGGGTATCGCGGTGCACAAGAGTTTTGGCTCTTATGTCGCCGAGGTTGCGGATGTTCGCATCCGCGAAGACGGCACCGTAAAGGTCGAGCGCGTGACCTGCGGTGTCGACTGCGGCGTGCCGATCAACCCCTCGAACATCGAAGCGCAGGTCCAGGGGGGACTGGGCTACGGTCTTTCCGCGATCCTGCGCGAGGAGATCACCCTGACCGAGGGTGAGGTAAACCAGTCGAACTTCTACGATTACACACCACTGCGGATCAGCGACATGCCGCAGGTGGATGTCCATATCGTTCAGTCGACCGAGGCCCCTACCGGCATAGGCGAGCCGGGCACACCGCCCATTGGGCCCGCCGTGGCCAATGCCGTACGCCGGGCAACCGGCACGATTGTGCGCGAATTGCCGTTTTCGCTTCATGGACTGGCCTGATCACGGACTGGCCTGACTGAACGAATGGTCCATTGACGCGCGCTGCTTTGTGGCGCGCGTCACCTTTTTGTCTGACGCCGTGTGTCTGGATACACCAATCCAGTTTCCTTATCTCATGCCTTGAGAACTCACATTCCTTTCGCTAATAATCTAACGCGTGTTAGATTATTAGCGAAGAGAGCAAATGGCTGGACCCCTACACAACCTCAGAATTATCGAACTCGGCCATGTCATCGCCGGCCCGCTTTCAGCCGCCTTGCTTTCTGATTTCGGTGCGGATGTCATCAAAGTCGAAGCACCGAACCGAACGGACATGATGCGTGACCTCGGACCCAAGGCCAAGGACGGGGTTGGTGTTTGGTGGAAGACACTGGGCCGCAACAAGCAGACTCTGGGTCTGGATTGGAAGTCGGACGAAGGCCGGGGCATCCTGCGCAAGCTGGTTGAAGGTGCCGATGTCCTTGTCGAGAATTTTCGACCAGGCGTGCTTGAGCGTGCGGCCATCGGGCCGGAAATACTGCATGGGTGGAACCCGGATCTGGTTATTCTGCGCGTGTCCGGCTACGGACAGGACGGCCCGATGCGGGATGTACCTGCTTTTGGCCGTGCGGCTGAGGCCATGAGCGGTCTGGCGCATCTGACCGGTTTCACCGACGGGCCGCCGATGCATCCCGGGTTTCCGGCCGCTGACAGCACGACAGGGCTGATGGGCGCATTGGGGATCATGATCGCACTGCTTGCCCGCGAACAGGGAACCGCACGCGGTCAGGTCGTCGATCTTGCAGTGTTCGAAGCCTTGCTTCGGTTGATGGATTATCCCGTTCCCGCCCTGACGGGCGCGGACCATTCGCCGCGACGCAACGGGCTGCGCCAGCCGATGGACTTTGCGCCGGGGGGTATGTTCCGCACATCCGATGGGGTATGGCTGACCGTTTCCGCAGGAAGCGCGGAAACCGCGCAACGGCTGCTGCGCGCGGTCGGCGGTGACGCCTTGGCCGATGATACGCGGTTCGCAACCCTTGCCGAGATGTCTCAGCATATGACCGTGGTTTTCGACGCCATCAATGATTTTGTCACGCAGCACACACTTGCCGAAGTTGAAACGGAGTTCGCGCGTCATGATGCAGTCGCCTCGCGTGTGCTGAGCGTCGAGGATATTACAACGAACGCGCAAATCCGCCATCGCGGCGACATCGTATCGGTCGAGGGTGAGCCGACCAAGGTTATCGGCCCGGTCCCGCATCTCAGCGCCACACCGGGCGCGCTTCGGTGGCTGGGACGCGCGCCTGGTGCCGACACGCGCAGCATTCTGTGCGAGCTTGGGTTTGACGACAAACAGATCACGGCCCTTTACGAGGCGGGGATCATAGGACTGGACGGCACGAGAAACACTCCGTGACATTTCCTTTGACGGATGAGCGGAGGGAATTACGCGACCAGATCCTATGAAGGTGTACCCGGTTCGACGGCGACTATTGATTAGAGCGCGATCGCAACGGTGGGTTTTCTCATGATCTGTACGGGGGCAATGAATGACGGTGGGTGCCTCGGGATCGGCACGCAGGAACAGGTAGATGACGCAGGTCTGGCATTGCCGAGGCGACCGTTATAATGCAGGCAATCTCGGAATTGCGGGCCGGTCTCAGCTGGGTCTCGGTAATCCTGTTGTGAAGTTTGGCACCGATGCGCAACCTGCGCGCACCTTGGAACCGATGATCGGAGAGCACAAAAAGCCTGTTTCGAATACGTCCAAGTTCAAGACCGCCGCGGCGTGGCAGGGGCGGTCGACACGCCGTGCATGTGTTGAAAGTCCGGATTTCGACGGCGCAGGTTGCCGGCAAGAAGACGGTTTGATCCCGTTCTACACCTCGTAGAGGCGACCAAGGCATCACAGATCACCGTTAGGAGATTCGGATACGCCAAGGTATACCACGTCAGACGGCTGACGAGAGAAACCCTCTTGTTCCGCACCGTACCAGTGACGACGCAAGTGAATTCGTTGTCAACGGGAGGAAAATGTTTGAATTTTTAATAACTTACTAGGAGAAAACGAATGGCGGAAGTAGGTGAAATTCTTAGCTTGATTATTTTCTAACACGCGTTAGATTATCCGAATAACCCCGAATGGGGGAAAAGGGAGGAAGCGTCATGAATGAGACGCAGTTTGGGTCTTCGCGAGAAGACCTGTCAGCACGCTCGACCGTGTTTGCACGCGATCTATTCGAAGCCAAGACTGTTGTTGTCACCGGTGCGGGCGGTGGATTGGGTTTAGCCATTGCGGCCCTGTTTGCCAAGCTCGGAGCAAATCTTGCGATAAATGGACGTAACGAGGAGAAACTGGCGTCGGCCAAGGAATTTCTCGAAAGTCTGGGTGCCAAGGTCTTTGCCATGCCGATGACGATCCGTGACCCCGAACAGGTCGAAGATTTCGTAGCTGCGGTCAATCAGGAATTCGGGTCGATCGACGTTCTGGTCAACAACGCGGGAGGGCAGTTTCCGCAAGCCGCTCTGGATTTTTCTCCGAAGGGCTGGAACGCTGTCATAGATACCAATCTCAATGGCACCTGGTGGATGATGCAATCCACGGCGCGGCATTGGGTCGCGCAAAAGCAACCGGGTTCGATTGTGAACATCGTGGCCGACATCTGGCGCGGGATGCCCGGCATCGCGCATACCTGTGCGGCCCGGGCAGGTGTGGTATACCTGTCCAAATCAGTCGCCGTGGAATGGGCGCCGCATGATATCCGCGTGAACTGCGTGGCGCCCGGCTGTTGCGAAAGTACCGGTTTCGGAAACTATCCCGCTGAAGGCGCGGCAACTTTTCAGGATTCCAATCCGATGCGCCACGCCGGGGATGAATGGGATGTTGCAGAAGGCGTAGTCTATCTGGCGGCCAATTCCGGGAAATTCGTGACCGGAGAAGTTCTTAACATCGACGGCGGGCAACAAATGTGGGGTGATCCCTGGCCAACAGGGAGACCGGATTATTTCCGGATTTCCTGATACCAAGACCGAACCTAGCGAGGGACAACAGGATCCAGATGATGACGCAAAGAACAACAGATGCCGGTACCGGTGATGGGGCAATACTGGAATGTCGCGGGATCGAGCGGCGGTTTGGCGGTATCGTCGCCGTCACAGGTGTCGATCTTGTCATTCAACCCAAGGAGATCTTTGGACTTGTCGGTCCGAATGGCAGCGGCAAGACAACACTTACCAACGCGATCACGGGTTTCTACCCTCCCAACGTCGGGACTGTCCGGCTGGGAGGTAAAGACATCACGGGCACCGCGCCACACAAGGTCGCAACGCTCGGGGTTGCCAGAACATTCCAGAACCTAGCCCTGTTCAACGGGATGAGCGTTCTGGATAACATTTTGCTCGGGCGGCACATTCACATGAAGCCGGGGGTCATCCGCACGGCGCTTTATTGGTGGGCCGCACAGCGGGAAGAAATCGAGAACCGCAAGATCGTCGAAGAGGTGATCGAATTTCTTCAACTGGAGAGTATTCGGCACGAACTGGTCGATGGTCTGCCCATCGGACTTAAAAAGCGGGTCGAGCTTGCGCGCGCACTGGTCGCGGAACCGAAGATGCTGATTCTCGACGAACCGATGGCAGGCATGAACCAGGAAGAAAAAGGGTATATGTCCCGTTTCATTCTGGATGCGCGGGCCGAACGGGGCGTCAGCGTTCTGCTGATCGAGCACCATATGGACGTCATCATCGGCATTTGCGACCGTATGCTCGCGTTGAACTACGGTGAAATGATCGCCAGCGGCATACCGAGAGAAGTCGTAAAAGACCCAAGGGTCATTGAAGCATATGTTGGAGGGTCGCATGGCTGAGGGGACGACATTGCAAAATTCCGCCAACGAGACATTTGGAAAGCTGCTGGCGCGGAACGCGGCAAACCATGGATCGGATATCGTGGTCCGCGAGAAAGAGCGCGGCATCTGGAGAGAAAGCACCTGGGCCGACTACGTGGACGAGGTTCTGGCCTGCGCGGCCGGTCTCGAAGTGGTCGGCGTAGCGCCGGGCAAGGCCGTTTTGATACTTGGTGACAACCGTGCACGTCTATATCAGGGCATGCTTGCGATCTCGCTGCTCGGGGCTTACGCGATGCCGGCCTATCCGGGTGCTACGCTCGAAGAACTTCAGCATTTCCTCGGCGAAGTCGAAATCGTTGCGGCCATCGCAGAAGATCAGGAACAGGTCGACAAAATTCTTGAATTGCGCAGCGCAAGTGCGAGCGGCATTGCCCATGTCATTTACGACGAAACGCGCGGGCTGGGAACATATGAAGATGACGGTCTTATGTCATGGGATCACCTGATCGAGATCGGTCAACGCGAACTTGACGGGGATGCGGGCCGCCGCGAGGCCATTCTGAACAGGGCGAAGCCCGAAGACCCGGCGATTTTCATGCACTCTTCGGGAACGACCGGCAAACCGAAAGGTATCGTGCTGAGCCAGAAGAACGTTCTCGCGGCGGCGAGGAATGGCCATGCTGCGGGCGCCTTCGACGAGAACGAGGAAATCCTCGCCTATCTGCCGATGGCCTGGGTGGGTGACTTTGCCATTACTGTCGGGGCGGCGCTGCTTTGGCGATTTACCGTGAACGTGCCGGAGCGTCAGGAAACGGTCGTGCGCGATATGCGGGAAATCGCACCTACCTTTTATCTGGCGGCACCAAGAAGTTGGGACCAGATGTTGACGACGATCCAGGTCGGCATGGAGAATTCGACCCCGTTCAAGAAATGGCTGTACCATTTCTTCATGGACCGTGCAGTTGCCGCCGAGACGCGCAAGCTGAACGGCAAGAGTGGCGGCGCGTTGGAGCCTTTGGGACGGTTCCTGGGCGAGGCGCTTGTCTTTGGTCCGATCAAGGACCAGTTCGGGATGAGCCGCCTGAAGAATGCGTTCACCGGCGGCGAGGCAATCGGGGAAGATACTTTTGTTTTCTATCGCGCCCTCGGGATCAAGCTTCGCCAGCTCTATGGCCAGACCGAAAACAGCGCGATCAACGCGATACAGGCGCCAGGAGAGGTACGCCTTCATACCGTTGGCAAACCCGCGCCGGGCGTTGAACTGAAGATCGCGGACGATGGGGAAATCCTGATGCGTTCAGACAGTGTGTTCGAAGGCTATTTCAACAAACCCGAAGCGACTGCTGAAGCCCTCGAGGACGGGTGGCTGCATACTGGTGACGCCGGCTACATCGAGGACGATGGTCATCTCGTGGTTCTGGGCCGTGTGTCGGAAGTCATGCACACAGCCGGGGGTGAACGCTATGTGCCGAACTATATCGAGAACCGGCTGAAGTTCAGCCCTTACATCAAGGATGCGGCAGTTCTTGGTGCCGGACTGGATGAACTGACGGCAATGGTCTGCGTAGATTTCGAGGCGGTCGGACACTGGGCAGAGGTGAACGGTGTGCCGTATGTATCCTATGCCGACCTGTCGCAGCGCGACGAGGTGGCCAAGCTGCTGCACGAGGCGTTTCTGCGGGTGAACAAGGCTCTCACCGAGCCTTTGCGTCTGCAACGCTTTGTCAGCCTGCCGAAGGAATTCGACCCGGACGATGGCGAAATCACGCGAACGCGCAAACTGCGCCGCAAGGTCGTTCAGGAACGCTATGCCGACGTTGTCGCGGCACTCTACGACGGTTCAAAAGAGGTCCATGTAAGCGCCCAGGTGACTTACGAGACCGGAGAAGTAGGGAAGGTCGAAAAGAGCCTTCCCATCAGGGAGGTATGAATGGATTGGGTCTTTCTAGCAGAGCTTGCGATAAACGGCGCCTTGACGGGTCTGCTATATTCGCTTTTCGCCATCGGCCTCGTGCTGATTTACAAGGCGTCCTCGGTGCCCAACCTGGCACAGGGCGGGCTGACAATGGTCGGGGCTTATGTGGTTCTCGCTCTTTCACATGATGCGGGTCTGCCGCTCTGGCTCGCGATCCCACTTGCTGCGGTGATCATGTTCGGCCTGGGATTCGGCATCGAGCGTGTCGCGCTGCGCCGGCTCGCCGGTCGCCCGGTCATTATGATCCTGATGCTGACGCTGGGTCTCGATATTTTCCTGCGGGGCACAACGCTTGCGATCTGGGGCGGGACGTCCCGGTCGATGGAACTGGGGGTCAGCTATGAACCGCTGTTTCTGGGCGATCTTTTCATCAGTCGGATCCACCTTGTCGGCGCCGGGGTCGCGATCGCACTCTTTGTCGGTTTCATGGTGTTTTTCCGCAGCCGCACGGGCATCAAATTGCGGGCGATCGCGGATGATTACATGGCGTCGTGGTCGGTCGGGATTTCAGTCGAGCGCGGCGTCGGACTCTCCTGGGCCCTTGCTTCGGTGGTGGCCGTGGCCGCAGGCGTCATCTGGGGCGAGATTCAGGGCGTGGACCAGGCGCTGTCGTTGTTGCTGCTCAAAGGTCTGACGGTGGCTGTTCTGGGTGGCCTCGACAGCATTCTGGGTGCCGTGATCGCCGGCATCATCCTCGGTATCCTGGAAAATGTGGGCGCCGACTTCCTCGATCCGCTTGTCGGAGGCGGAAGCCGGGAACTCATCGTCGCCGCCGTGCTCATACTTACAGTGATGATCCGTCCGCATGGACTGTTCGGTCGTCACGAAATTGAAAGGGTGTAAGGGATGTTTTTCCGACTTTCCGGTGTCCATCATGCCAATTATGTCTCGGACAGCCGTGTATTCAAGATACCTGCTGACCGGAACCTAGCCATGTTCGTCTTCCTGTTCGGACTTGCGGCACCGTTCATCGTGCCGTCGCTCTATCTGAACAGTTACATGCTCCCATGGCTGATCTGGACGGCCGCCGCGCTTGGGCTGAACCTTGTGACGGGGTGGGCCGGACAGCTTCATCTGGGGTATGCTGCGGTTATGGCTGTGGGTGCGTATTCCGCGATCCATGCGGTGCGGTTCGGCATCCCTTGGGAATTCGCGCTCATCATCGGCGGGTTGTCATCGTCGGTGATCGGCAGCCTGTTCGCCTTCGCTGCATTGCGGGTCAAAGGTCTCTATCTTGCGCTTACGACGCTGGCGATGCAGTTCGTCATGGACTGGGTGCTGACTCACTCACCCGCGATTACGGGGGGCTCCCACGCATCGCTGCAATCTCCGACACTGGCACTGCTCGGGCAGGAGATCACCTCTGACGCGGGCTATTACTATGTCGCCTTCGGCTGGTGCGTACTGGTGACGATCTTTATGCTGAATCTGAAACGTACCGGACTGGGGCGGGCGTTGGTCGCCGTACGTGAAAAGGACTTCGCCGCCGCGATCCTGGGGGTGAACAGTTTCTACTACAAGATCCTCGCCTTCGCGACGTCGTCCTTTATTGCGGGCGTCAGTGGTGCCTTGCTGGTTGCGACATTCTTCTTCCTCGCCGCGCCGGAACAGTTTTCGGTGACAGTTTCAATCCAGGTGCTGGCGATGGTGATCGTCGGCGGGCTGGGAAGTATCATCGGGTCCTACTTCGGCGTTGCCCTGATCCTGCTCGTGCCGGGTGTGGTGAACGGGCTATTTTCGACGGCGAGCCAGTCGCTTGGAATGCAGATCAACGTCGAAACGCTCGCCCATATCCCGAACGCCGTCTATGGCGCGCTGATTGTCGTAATTCTTCTGATCGAACCTTTGGGGCTTGGAAAGCTCTACGGCAATATCAGGGACTATCTGATGGTCTGGCCCTTCGATCAGCTCAGGAAGTAAAGAGGAATGACGATGGATAAAAAGGTCGAAGCCCAGCCCATACTGTCGATGAACAGTGTCGAGGTGCTGTATGACAACGTGATGCTGGCAATCAAGGGTGTCTCGATTCAGGTGCCGAAGGGCGAGATGATCGCGCTTCTGGGTTCCAACGGAGCGGGTAAAAGCACCACTTTGAAAGCGATCAGCGGTCTTTTGAAAGCTGAAAGAGGACGTGTCAGCCGGGGTGAAATCAAATTCGAAGGCACCGACATTACCGAGATGCTCGCACAAAAGCGCGTGGAGATGGGTATTTGCCATGTCATCGAGGGCCGGCGTGTCTTTGAACACCTCACCCCGGACGAGAACCTGACAGCAGCCGCACCGATGGGCATGTCCCGATCAGAACTGGATGGGGAAAAGGAGAAGATATACAATTATTTCCCCCGCCTAGCGGAGCGGAGCAATTCGCTTTCCGGCTATCTGTCGGGCGGAGAACAGCAAATGCTGGCCATTGGCCGCGCGCTGGTGACCCAGCCGAGCCTGCTGATGCTGGATGAGCCGAGCCTTGGTCTTGCGCCCTTCCTGGTAGCCGAGATCTTTGGCATACTTCAAAAAATCAACCAGGAAGAAGGTATGTCGGTGCTCTTGGTAGAACAGAACGCCCTTGCCGCTCTGGAGATCGTCTCAGAAGGATATCTGATCGAGAACGGTCGTGTTGTCATGAACGGCACAGCGGCGGCCCTCAAATCCAACTCCGACATTCAGGAATTTTATCTCGGAGGTGGTGAAGGTACGGATTTCCACAATGTCAAACACTACAGCCGACGCAAACGTTGGTTGAGTTGAGGTTCCAAACAGGCACTGTTCAGGGAGGAAGAAATGAGATTACTTACTAGGGCGTTAACCGTAATATCTATGTTGGGTGGCATGACTGCCGGGACACAGGTTCTGGCCGAGCCATTCAAGGTGGGTGTCTGCTACGATCTCAGCAAGGCATATACTTTCGCCACACCGCAGGTTTCGCAGGCCGCGTTGGATCTGGCAAAGCTCATAAACAAGAAGGGCGGTATCGGTGGTGAGCCGGTGGAAGTCATCGTGCGCGACCACGGCAACGAACCACAGCGCGGAATCGAATGCTATTCAAGGCTCAGCCGCGAGGGTGTCTTTGTCTTCGATACGCTGTCCACACCGGTGTCCCTGGCAATTCTGCCGCGCGCCATGGAAGACGGACGCATTCTGATGCAGTCGCTTGTCGGACGCGGCGATGCCGTGGATGGCACTGTCTTTGACTGGGTTTATCCTATCGGACCGACCTATTGGGGCCAGGCCGCCAACGATGTTGCCTACATCAAACAATTGCACGACGGCGATCTGTCCGACGTGAAGGTCGGATTCGTGTATTTCGATTATCCATTCGGTCAGGAGCCGATCGAAATTCTCCAGACCCTGTCCGAGAAAGAGGGTTTTGAGCTGGAACTTTATCCGGTTCCGTTGCCCGGCAGCGATCAGGCCGGTGTCTGGTCCAAGGTGCGCCGCGACAAGCCCGATCATGTGATTGTCTGGATGTTGGGCGGAGCGCATGTGGTTGCGTCCAAGGAGATGCAGCGCAATCGCATTCCGATGGAGAAATACATTTCGGTCAACTGGCTGAACGAGGTCGACATCGCCAATATCGGCAACGAGGCAGCCATCGGTCTCAAGCGCGGAACCAACGTGGTGGGCGGCCAGGACGTTGCCTTGCGCCAAGAGATGATCACCGAGCTCTATGACAAGGGAGAGGGCTCCGGCCCACTGGAGAAAACAGAGGACGTTTTCTACAATACCGGGCTGGCGATGTATTCGATCGTATTCGAGGCTGCTCGCAGGGCGGCGGAGGCCGAGGGCCTTCCGATCACGGCGCAGTCCTACAAGGCGGCTCTGGAGACGCTCGAAGATTATGACGCCAACGGACTGATGGCGCCGATTACAGTGACAGCAGAGGATCACGGCGGCGGCGGCAAGACCCGGATCGAGATGTGGGACGGCGAAACCTGGGTTCCGCAAACCGACTGGATCTCGGAATACAGCGATGTCGTGTGGGATGTGGTCAAGGAAAGTTCCTCGAAATACGGGGAGTGACCACGTTCCCAGAAGGGTCGGCGTATACGAGCGGCAGCGCGCCCGAACAACAATAAGCCGCCAAATTTTTATCAACGGGAGAGAAAAGATGAAGATCAAACAACATATCAAGGCGGTGGCACTCACCGCTGCGCTGGCGACTGGCGCAACGATGGCGTCCGCGCAGGACAAGGAACCGATCCGGTTCGGACTGTGCTTCGACCTCAGCAAGTCGTACACCTTCATTTCGCCACAAGTCGCCCAGGCCGCACAGGACCTTGCGATGTACACGAATGAAAACGGAGGCATCGAAGGCCATCCGGTCGAGATCGTCGTGCGCGATCACGGCAACGAACCCCAGCGCGGCGTGGAATGTTACGAGCAGCTCAAGCGCGACGGTGTTTTCATCTTCAACTTTCTGTCCACACCGGTCACGAACGCTGTACTTCCGCGCGCCATGAAGGACGGCAATGTTCTGATGCAGTCGTTCGTCGGCCGTGGCGACGCGGTGGACGGCGAAGTGTTTGAATGGGTTTTCCCGGTAGGTCCGACCTACTGGCAGCAGGCTGCAAACGACGTCGCCTTCATCAAAAATCAAATGGACGGCGATCTGGGGGACGCGAAGATCGGCTTCGTCTATCTGGACTATCCGTTCGGCCAGGAGCCGATCGAAATCCTGAAAACCCTGTCCGAGAAAGAAGGCTTTGACTTGGAACTCTATCCGGTACCGCTGCCGGGTTCGGATCAGTCCGGCGCGTGGAGTAAGATCCGCCGCGACAAGCCTGACTAGGCTCCAGACTCATTGATTTATAACCAAAACAAGATGGTTGCAGCGAGGGCGATTGC
>NZ_QBFD01000039.1:0-2639 GCF_003335585.1 Sulfitobacter sp. DFL-14
CTCACCGGCGATTCTGACCCACGTGCACTGAAGCGCCAAGAATGGTCATGCCATCTGCTGGAACCGCTCCATCTCTTCAGACCGCCGCGTGTGGGTCGGCAAAAGGCCGGACACCTTGGCAAGGATCGGCAGCAGTGCTGCGGGCGAGCCCGCCCGCGCCAACAGCGCGCGGCCGAATTTCCGCAGGAACAGGACAAGCGCTGCCTCGCCTGCTTCATAGGCCAGCTTCCAGTCCCAGGCGCCGGTCGCGTCAGAGCCGCCAAAGGCGCACTCCATCTCAAGGCGCAGGCGCAGCGCGTCGATCTGGAAACCTTGCGCCAGATCAGTCTGCAGCGCTTTGGCCACGCTCAAGATCGCAGCGGCCGTATCGGGGGACGGGATGGGGACAACAGGCGCAAGTGCGCGCTCGGTCGCAAAATGGGCGAGATGGGTCATCGGGAAACTCCGGAATGAGGGACAGGATCAGCCCCGGACACCCTCTTTCGGGCACCCTCAGGCCTGACCTTCCCCGGCCCTCCTCTTCCTCTCAAACCCCATGATTTCCGCAGGCGGCTTGATTTTGTTCCCGTTATGTTCTATGCTGAAAGCGACGCTAAGAAGGGAGATCCCCGATGGAAAGCACCACTTACGCCCTGCCCGCGACGCCAAAGCAGATCGCCTATGCCCGCGCGCTGGCCCTGCGCAACCAGACGCTTCTGCCGTGGGAGGTTCAGCAAGATCGGCGATCCCTGAGTGCCTGGATCGACGAACAAGCCAAGATGAACCCGGGCGCGCAGGAAAGCCGCCCGACATCAAGGCAGGTCGCCTTTGCAGAACGCCTCGCCCGGATCAAGCGCCGCGCCGTGCCGGACGAATGTTTCCGCGACAAGGGGCTGATGTCGAAGTGGATCGACGGGAACAAGTGAGCACGGCACCGGCTGGCTCCGGCCTTCCGGAGCTTCTGCCATACCGTGGCTTGGCAAACCGAGCGTAGTTGCCAACCTATAGGTTGGCAGATTAGCCCTTCGGGACATCAGCCTCGGTCAAACTCCTGTCCGAAGGACCAAGACCTGGGCCCGGCGGGACGCCGGGAGATGCCTACATCGGCCTTCGGCAACCACCGCAAGTCGTAGTCGTCTCTCGACCCAGCGTCTTCAGATCTTCCTCCACTTGGGGCTAGCCCCTCAGTTCTTTGGAAATGGTGATGTTGGAGCGTCCATAACGCTGGAAAAGCAACCTCATCGAAGAAAACTATAGTGGTCTCTTGGGGCCGAGACGTCGCCTTCCTCAGCGCGTCTATACGAAGCCCAGAAGACCGGCGGACTCAGTCCAAAGCCTCAAAGAACAACTGATGGTCACACGGCTTCAAATGCGTGACGTCCGGCCTGTTGCCGTTTGCCGGTTTCATGTCTTCGCCCCCCCCAAAAAAGCGCATGCGCCATTACTCGTCAGCCGACGGCAGTAAGCGAGTAGTGCGGTGTCCCATCCCAAACAAGATCCCAAGACGCGCCCGGCCGGACGTTCTGGATGGCGTGGGGCTCGAAGCAGACGAGGCAATTCCCGCCCGGCGCGGGAGCCCGAACTGAGGGGTAGATCAGGCCCCGCGATCCAGCCCGGCGAAGATGTTGGGCCAGGCTTTGGCCCTCGGGATATCCGACAGCCGGATCGGGATGCAGCGCTGGGTGTTCCGGCTCATCGGTCAGATCATCGAAGATCCCGATGAAATCCGCCAACAATTCCACATAGCGAGCGCTGTCATGGAAGCTGCCGGTAAAGCCGAGTTCACGGGTGCGGTGCCAGGCCACTTCGCTGACAGAAACCATCACCTCCCACGCGCAGTACCAGGCGCCACGATCTTCGGTGTTGAAGCGGTTCCCGCCGGCGCGGGTATAGGTGAAGGCAGCGTTGACATGACTGTCGCCGTAAATGCGCAGATCGCGGCTGCGCCGCTGCCAGGCAAGCTCGCGCGGGTCCAGATGGGGATTGCGGCCACGTTCGGCCAGAAGGCGGCCGCTGGTCAGGCCCTCGATCTCTGCGAGGATCTCCATCTCGTCATCGGTATCGACGAGACCGCGCAGGGATGGCGGCTTGTGGTAAGTGGCGGGCAGGAGACGAACGAGACCACGATCAGAAATCTCGGTCTGCTTCATGCCCCACCGCGCAATGCATCAAGATAGGTCCGAACCGCGAGAATTTGCGGCAAGCCCCCGTCGATGGCGGTATCAACCGGACGGCTACCCCCGAACAGCGGCCCTGTGTTCGGTCGGGTGAACCAGCTTCGCGCGAGCGGCTCGGAGAAGTAGAGTTCGAGCGACTTGTAGATGCCGATCACCGCACTGAGTCGCAGGAGTTGATCCTTGGTCAGTTCTCCCGCAAAGTCCGGCTTCTTGGCGCGCTTCCACGTGCTCACCGTCATATCGGCAAGGCCAGCCGCTTCGTTCAGGTTAAGGCCCCAAGCATCGACCACGCGCGCGTAAGCCTTCAACGCGACGGCGTTGATCTGTGCGGGTTCCCGGATTTTCTCTGCGACGTACATGGCGTCCTCCATTGGGCTGAATATAGATCATATGGCCTGATTGTAAAGATCAAATGAACTGCCTGCGCTCTCACCCGAACCGGCGCCCTTCTTCGGTGAAGGTGTACTCGTTGACGATGATCCC
>NZ_QBFD01000039.1:2782-6001 GCF_003335585.1 Sulfitobacter sp. DFL-14
GTAGCGGCCGCGGTGGCTGACCTCGGCAGCGAGCTGGTAGAAATTCCGCCGCTGGATGGCCTGCAGCCAGTCGGCGATGCCATGCAGCGTCGCGTCCGTCGGGGCGTAGTCCCGGATGCGCGCGGCCGCGCCCTTGGAGTGGGACCAGTAACCTTCGAAGCAAGCCCCGTCGCCCTGGCTCCAGAAGCCTGAGAACCAGATGCAGGGCTTGGCCCGCGTGCCGCCGCCCATCAGGCGCACGGGCGTGGTTTTGAGACGAATGCCGAGGATATCGCAGATACGCTCGAAATCCTCGTAGACCGCGTCCCACCAGTCGTCATGGGGGCCAAGCTCGCGATACCAGCTGCGCGCCTTTTCCTTGGCGGCATCCGAGAGTTCGGGGAACTGGTAGACTGTTGTGCAGATGACCTCAGGCATCGACCTCCTCCCCGTTTAGCGCGGCGGCCAGCCATTCCTGGCTGCTCGTCCAGCCGACGGATTTCTGCGCGCCGAGGTCGATGACATGCGCGCCGCCGCCGAAGGCGTCGAGGCGCGGGCGGGAACAGGTCAGACCGTACTGAAACCCCCAGAGGCCGGTGAGCTCGAAGTCTTCTGCAAGGCGCAGCACGAAACGGATAACCGCCTCGACATCGCCGTGCTCGTCGTCATGGATCCAGAGCGTGCTGCCCTCGGGCGCGTCCTGGCGCTCAAGAGTGAAGCCCGAGACCTCCGGGTCATCGGCGTCCTGATCCGCGGCGCGCAAGCGCTGGAACAGGGCAAGGGCCCGGGCGGCCTTGTCGGGGCTGCCGACGTCGATCAGGCATGAGAAATGGGTGAAGTAATCCGCCATGGGGACCTCCTGAATGGGGAAAACCCGGCCGGGCGGCCGGGCGTTGTGTTGGAATGAAGGGGTGGTTGGGGGTAATCAGCCGTTTGGCTGGTCGCCCGCCGCCTGTCGCGCGGCATGGGCGCAGAGCATCTGCTGGTAGAAGCGCTTGCGCGAGGTCCGGAAGCCGCGCACGGCGCGCGTGTCGGGATGAAGCGCCCGGACCGCTGCGCGCAGGACGGCGTAAGGCGAAGCGGTCACCGGCAGGCCGAGGCGATGATAGGCCGGGTCGGTCATGTCAACTGACCTCGACCAAGGGCGAGGCGAGATGCGGATCGACCAGCGCCTCGATCCGCTCGGACCGGCCCATCCAGGGTTCGGGTCGGATGGCCTTCACCCAGTCGGCGAAGCTCGGGATGAAGCCGAGGTCTTCCTTCACGTGCTGTTCGCCGACCCAGCGGGTCGGGATGATGCGCCCGGTCGAAAGCGTGAGGGTCGGACCGAAAATCGTCTCGGCCATGAAGATACCCTCGGCATGGTGCCGCAGGGCCCGGTGCCGAAAATCGGCGGTGATCTCCTTGCTTTGGTCGAACCATGCATGCACCGCGATGAAATCATCGACCGTGCCGCCCCATTTCTTCACTGAGGACAGGGCGTGGTGGTAGGGATGTGCCATCGTCGCCCCCTCAGAAATCGTGCGTGTAAAGTTCGGACGAGGTGAAGCGCTCGTTGAACTCGAGATGGATGCAGCGGGCGGCGGCGTCGAAGCAGAACTCGCCGTAGGCGCCGTCGTTGTTTTCCCAACCGTCATGGGTATCGGAGAGGAAGTCGTAGGTGAGCTGCTCGACAACATCCTCCAGTGACAGGCTGCGCATCTCGACCTCGGGATCATCCCACGTCAGCGCGGCATAGGGGATTTCAGTCGCGGGGAAGTCGACAGCCGTCTCGCCCGCCCAGGCGCCGATGCTTTCGATCTGGCCGCTGTCACCGGCCCCGTCGAAGGTCACGGTGACATGGGTGATGCCGGCGGCCATGAGGCCATCGAACAGGCGGTCTTTGTTGCATGGGCGCAGGGCGAGGGTCCGGGCGGTGCGTTCGGCATGCGCGGCAAGGATCGCCCCGAAATCGACGGTGGAAGGCCGCAGCGGGGCGGCCAGAGTGGGTTCAGTCTGGGTCATGAATATCTCCGTTCGGTGAGGACAGGTCAGACCCCCCGGGTGGCGCACTCCTCTGCCCCCCGAAGGCTCAAACCCTTCCCAGCCCTCCTCTGTCTCTCGGGCGTCACGCCGCGATCTGCAGCGCCCGGGCGGCAAAAGCGCGCCAGAGCGGGTCGACAAGGCGGGCATCCAGCAGATCAGCACGGTGACGAAGCCGCTGCGCCAATTCAGGCTCGTGCCAGTCAGTGGCGCGGCCAGCCTGGGCGCGCAGATGAACCGCCTCGGTCACAATGGCCCGCGCCTCAAGAGCATTGGCGACAGGGTGGCACCAAGCCACAGCGCCATGACTGGTGGCCCCGGCAAGAACCAGGCGCTGGTCGCAATCAAGGATCGCCAGAAGCTGCGGCGCTGCTTCAAGGCCGTTATCCTTTGCATACTCAAACGCCCCCTGCATGGCGTCGACCAACGTCGGGAAACGCTCAACGACCACGGGGGCAGCAGTGCCCGACATCAGGCCTGCCGGCGTCTGGTGCATCCGCGTCAGCGCGAAAGGCAGGCTGGGATCAGGAGCGACAGTCGGGCCATTTAGAACGGGGCCCATCGGACGCGGGCTCGGCTGGATCGGCAGGGGAAGGTCAAACATGGCAATGTCTCCAACGGCGCGGGAAGCCACTCTCCCCGCATCATCCGTCACAGACCAAACCGCCACCCTCTTCCTCGAAAGGGCGACGGTGATGGATCTGGCCACAGCGTCAGAGTTTGCCGAGGGCCCGCAGGCTCAGCTCCGTCCCGGCGCCGACGATGATGTGGTCATGCAGCGTCAGGCCGAGATACTTGCAGCCCTTCTGGATTTCCTTGGTCATGCTGAGATCAGCCTCGGACGGCGTCGGATCACCCGACGGGTGGTTGTGGATCAGGATCAGGGCGCTGGCGTTCAGCATCAGGGCGCGCTTGATCACCTCGCGCGGATAGACAGGGACATGATCGACTGTGCCGGTCGACAAAAGCTCATCGGCGATGATGCGGTTCTTGCGGTCGAGATAGAGGACATGGAACCGCTCGATCGGGCCACGCACGGTCAGAGCGCAATAGTCCATCAGCGCCTGCCAGCTGCCGATGACCGGGTTCTGGCTAAGGTAACGGCCGAGGATGTCGCGTGCCTCGAGAATGACGGTTTCTTCCTGGGGGGTCATGGGGGTCTCGCTGAAATCCGCACACCGAAGCCCCCTGCCCTTTCGGGGCATGGCCAGCGGCGTG
>NZ_QBFD01000039.1:6011-39976 GCF_003335585.1 Sulfitobacter sp. DFL-14
TTGGGCGCTCTATCAGCCCACCCGGTCGAGGAGCTTCTTGGCGCGCCCTTCCATGTCGAGGCGGGCATCCTGCTGGGTCTTGTCGCGCGCAAGCCGCGTGATGCCCTGCACGAAGTCGAAGATGCTCTCGGGCGGGCGGCCTTCTTCCATCAGCACTTTCTCGATGATCTTGCCGGACCCCGCCTTCGAGAAGCCCCGCTTGCGCAGAAAATCCGCGCGATCCTCGTCGCTGCGCGCCACGATCTGCTGCCGCGCGGCCTTGATGCCGTTCACGAAGCCCTGCGGCGAGGAATTGGCGAACCGCGTCAGCGCCGGGGCCGCCTCATGGGCAAAGCGGGAGGCGGCGTATTTCGAATGCCGGATCCGGATCTCCTGAAAATCCTCGACGCCCCAGAGGTTGCGGTTCTGACACACTGCCCGCAGGTAGAAGCTCGCCATGCCGAGGGTCTTGGCGCCCACCTCCGAATTCCAGCAGTAAAAGCCCCGGAAGTAGAGGTCGGGAGAGCCGTCCGCCAACTTGCCCGCCTCGATCGGGTTGCGATCATCGACAAGAAACAGGAAGACATCGCGGTCCGAGGCATAGAGCGTGGTCGTGTCGCGGCTGATTTCGACATCGGGGTTATAGACGCCGGTCGACCAGTCGAGCACTCCCGGCACCTTCCACCGCGTGTCGCCCGTGCCGTTGCCCGCGATGCGCTGCACCGCCTCGACCAGCTCGTGGTCGTGGATGCGGCCATAGTCCGGACCGGTGACCGCGCGCAGCTCCGTGCGGCCATCTTCCGTCTCGAAGGTCTTCACTTGCTCGGCACGGTGGTTGGTCAGACCGTATTGCAGGTTGATCCCCGCCAGCGGCGCGGGCAACTGCCGCAGATAGGAGGCCGGTGCGCCGACAATGCTGGCAAGCTGGCCGAACGCCCAATGCGTCGGCGCAACAGGTTCATGCGCTTTCGGCAGCATCAGGTGCAACCGCTCGGGGTTGTCGCGCGCAGCCTCGACCCGGATATCCGCCGTCTGCACCACGCGGCTGCGGCTGCGCTCAGAGCGGCCCTTCACATTGGCCCAGAGATCGTCGAGCGACAGATACCGCTCATCATCGGGCCGGTTGAACCATTCGGACGACACCCGCCCGTTTCGCTCACCCCGGCTCACATCCACTTTCCAGCCACCAGCCCGCGCCGGCTGTACCGGATCCAGAACTTCTACAACGCCCATCGGCTATCTCCCGTGACAGGCGCCGGGAGCCACTCTCCCAGCCCTCAACCCGTCACCGGGAAACCGGCACGCCTCTCACTCTTCAAAAGTCGAGCAATGCGGGACCAAGCTGGTGTTCATGTTGTTTCGAACCGAACGTAGCTTATTTGCGCTTTCCTCGCGCGCCTTCAGGTGCCACTACGGTGCGTCTTGCGGCGAGAATGCCTCGAACAACCCGACCCACCGCTCCACCACGTGCGGCGGGATCGCGTTCAATCCCCTTGTCAGCATCCTTTGTTTGACCTTGATCGACAGCGGCACTTTCCAATGTTCGTCAAGTTGCACGCCCTGCGCCTGTGCCCAGGCTTCGATCTGACCCACAATTGGCAGGCCTGCCTGCACAACGTCCGCGAACCTCACGTCAGGTTCGCGTTCCATTCGGTCCAGTTCGTCGGCGATGATGTCGAATGGTATCAGGTCTTCAATCTCGGCACGCTCGTAGCCAACATGGGCTGCGACGCTAAGCACCTTGTCCGGGCTTTCCGCATACAAACCCTGAGCCAAGTTGGCGCGCATCTGTCGGCCAGGTCCATCGTCGTCGAGCAGCATCATCGGCAGCACTTCGTCGCGACCAGTGAGGATGCTGGCCACTACCCGCGCTGTCTTCGTTCCGCCAGAGGGTGGGAAGACCAATTCTCGTTTGGGCGTAATTTTCGCGCCGGAGACCAAGAGAGCCTTGATTGCAGTCAGGTAATGCTGATCCGACGGGCCTTCGACCAGCACGGGCCGACAACCAACAAGTAGGCTCTCAGCGACGCTCAGGTTCAGTGCAGAATGGACAGCATACGCCGCGCCCGCCTGCTCATCCCGGCCTTCGCTATGCCGCAGGTTTGGTGTTGCCTTGGTGGTGCCGTCCGCCGCTACATAGACTTTCCGAGCCCTCTCAAGTCGATCCGCATCGACCAGGAAGGGCGAGTGCGATGTATAGATGATCTGGTTGGTCTGGGACAGACTTTCAAAGAACGCAGAGAGGTCACGTTGGGCAAGCGGGTGCAGCGACACGCCCGGTTCGTCGAGGAGCAGCACCGCCTTTTTGTGGTCGCCTCGGCTTTCGACAAGGAAGACGAGATAGAAACTCAGGAACCACTGCAAACCCGTGCTTCGGTTCTCAAGCTCTACCTCAGTCGGACGCCGGTCGTCAGCAACCCAAATACGAAAGTGATTTCCGTCCGCCTCAAAACGGAAGCGGTAATCGCCTTGCTTCCACCAATCCCGAAAACGAGTGGTCAGAGTTGCGCCCGCAGATTGCAGCAAGATTGAGCGCGTCCGTTTCTGCTCCGCGATTGCGGCAATCTCGTCCACGGTTGGCTCTCGGTTCTGGCCATTCACCTCTTTGAAGTCACGTCCGAGTTCTAGGATTTCCTTTGCCTCCAACTGCACGAAGCTGAACAGCACCCGCAGCGTTCTCGCCTTTGCGGCTTCTTTCGCCCCCAAATCCTGCCGCACGAGGTTCTCAACGACATGCGGCAGGTAGATTTCTGAATCGAGGTTGCCATAGTTGGAGTAATAGACAAATGGCGGGATTGCGTTCACGACTACTGCTTCAACGCCTTCGACACGGCCTGGTGGCGGTGTCATCAGCACGCGGAGCTGGTCGCCTAGTTCTGACGATAGTTGCCTGACCATCGGGACAATAACGCTGGTCTCTGCGGGCTCTTCGGGTATTAGCGCATCGACTGCCTTGATGGCCGCGCGCAACTGAACCGCTCCAAGGTTCTCCGTTTCGGGCAGCGCGTCGGAGGTGGCCCTGAGGCCTTGAACCAACTGAGGCTGCAGCTCGGCTTCTTTCTTGAGAGCCTGCGCCGCTTCAACTGTGCCTGCGGCCCCCGTTAGCTTGCCCGCGAGCCACTCACGCGTAACGGTGGTGATCCGTTGGTGCTTTGGAAATTCGATGTCGTAGTGACCGTCGAAGAAGCGCGTGACGCGGACCGTCTTAGCAATCTCAGCCGAAATACCAGCGGCTTGCGCGATGGCAGCGCCGGATGCACCGGTATCAAACTCGGCTTCGATGAAATGGTAATCGCCCGGCGCGTTGCGGATTTCTCCGAACATCGTTTTCGGATAATCGGACGTCGGTTGAATCTCACCGTCTTGGGCAGGCTTTAGCTTCCAAAGTGGCAGCAGCAAGTTCGTCTTGCCAGACTCGTTGACCCCAATCAGCGCTGTCACGTCGTCGGCTTCAAGCCAACCGCTGTCGGACACGGACCGGAAATTGGAAACTCTGAACCTGGACAATTTCATCTGCGAGCACTCCTAATCAGGCGCAATACTACTGGTTGTGTTGCTGCAAAGCAATGCAACACCATGTACTGACATCAACAACAAGAATGAGAGCTAGGAAGGACCGGAGTCGCTTGAAGGATTGAATGATCTATCCCCGTCATGTCCAGTGTCGGCACGCTGCAGTTCGAGGGAATTTTCGCATGGTGGAGCATCAGGAAGATGGACTCCGAGCCGCCTTGCGGCAATCAGTCAAACCCGGCGGTCTAACCCGCCGGGCCCAAGGGGGAGCCCCCGTTCCTCAGAACGGGATCTCGTCGTCGCGGTCGACCAGCTCGGGGTTTTCGTTCTCGGCCGACTTCGGGCGGCTCAGGAAATCGACCTTCTCGGCGATGATCTCGCAGCCGTAGCGGTCGTTCCCCATGCTGTCGATCCACTTGGTGTAGTGGATGCGGCCGTGGACGAGGACCTTCATGCCCTTTTCGCAATGCTCCGCGACCGTCTTGCCGAGACCGTTGAAGCAAGTGATGCGGTGCCATTCGGTGTCCATGACCCGGTAGCCGTTCTCGTCGCGCAGGACGCGACCTTCCGAGAGGCGGGGGCGAGAGGTGGCGAGGCTGAAGTTGGTGATGTTGGTGCCGCCCTGGGTGGTGCGGGTTTCGGGTTTTTGACCGATGTTGCCGGCGAGGATGACGATGTTCTGCATGATTAGCTCCTGTGTTTCCTGTCTTTGGGACCGTCCCTTCGACAAGACCCGGAAAAAGCCCGTCGGGTGACGCGTGCACGGTGAACGGAACGGACGCCGGAAACCCCCAGAGGACCGGGATGGAGCGGGCAGGACGCCACAGGCGGCCAACACGGCCCGGGCTGACGCGGGGTTGCGCGCAGGAGACCGAACGGGGTTAGGGGATTGTCAGTCGAAGGGATGGACCAGAAAACAGAGATGCGCGAGGAGCCCATGCCAGACCCTGTCATCCTGCCAATCGGGACAGCCTGACCCCCAATTCAGCACCTCCCTGGCGACGAAACGGCGATCAACAGCTTCCGCCACCCCTGCCCCAGCCTTCCGGGAGTTGCGGCGCCTTGCCGCGACGGGCTATCGATACCGGATCATTCAGGACACGGACCGCACCAATGGCTGATTACGATCTCGAGGCACTGTCGCTCAGCGAGCTGAAGAAAATGCAGAAGGACGTCGCCAAGGCGATCTCCACGTTCGAGCATCGGCAGAAGGCGGAAGCCCGCGCCAAGGTCGAAGCTGTGGCCAGAGAAATGGGCTACTCTCTGGCCGAACTTGTCGGCACTGAGATGAAAACCACGCGGGTGCCTGGACCGGCGAAGTACCGGCACCCTGAGAACCCGGCGCTCACTTGGTCCGGTCGAGGGCGCAAACCGCAGTGGTTCGTGGACGCGCTGGCTGCTGGAACACCTGCTGGTGATCTGGAAATCCGCTGAACGATCGCCAACCCTGCGGCTAAAGAACCCGAGGCTGCTCGTTGCCCGACCCGTTCATTTGAGCCTGGCGCCTGCGCAGGACAGGGGCGGACTCATCTGGGCAGTCAGTGTGGCTGTCCCCTTCGAGCGACCGCCACAGAGGGCGGAAAGCCGCCTGACGGCTGTGCGGCATAGGAGCTGCAATCCACCGGGAGCAGTCATTCGTTCAACGCACAGCATCTCTTGACCGGTCTCAGCGCGTCGAGCGTAAAGCAGCCTGAAGGACATGCGGTGTTGCTGGTGAAGCATCGCACCAGAGCGGTCGCGGAGGTATCAAGCCGTGTTTGCTCAGGTCTATTGCCGTGGTTCCGATGTAAACATGTGCTGCACGCAGAATTTTCAGGGCAAACCGTGCGTGCGCAGGACAGCATCGCGTGACGTGAACGCTTCTTCTTTTTTGCCCCACCTCGCACGCGCTTCGCGGAAGGCTGCCTTGTAATCGATCAACGGCGCAGGCAAGGGATTGTCGAACCAGAGCCACGGCTCGTGCCCGAAGCCAACCGGAACGGTTGCCAATTCGGGCAACCAGTGTCTGACATACGCCTCGGACGGATCAAGATTGGTGCCTTGCTTGACCGGATTGAGGATCCGTGGCCCCCGCTCCTGCATCAGCGTGCCATCGTTCAGCGCCACCTGGGGCCATGTGATGCCGGGCTCATAGTCGTCAAACATTTCGGCCAGGGCTGCGCCGACCTCTACGGCGGGCAGCTGGAGCAGCTGAATGCCGTATGAGGTCACCAGCTGTCGCAGCCGGAAATTGCTCCACCCTGTCGCACCCAGTTCCCGCATGGCGGCGTCAGGCATCGGAATGCCGGTATTTCCGGACCGCCAGGCGCTGAGCCGTTCTGTTTGCGCAGGCGTCAGGGAAGCGCGAGATGGCTTGTCCTGATACCGGGAGAACGTGGTCAGAAACCCGGTTCTCATGGCGATCCTGCTCCGGAAGTGCCGGAAAGACGAACCTTCGGTTGAACGTCTTCGTCCGGGATTGGCCGCATGCCAAAGTTTTTCGGCCTTTGTGGTTTCCCGTTCCGCACGGTGGCTTGAAAGCGTTCCGGCGGCAAAATGGGTCGACAGCTGGCTGGTGCTCACCCGGTCGCGGCCAGGGATCCACATGTCGGCAAGGTAGTTTCGGTCGGGCAGGACCTGCAGGAAGTCCCGCAGAAGTCGAATGGGATGCTCGGCTGGCAACCTGTCCTGCGCGACGGTCTGATGGTCAGACAGAAAGGGTTGCTCCGGCTTGGCGCCGCCGGGACCAACGCGGCGTATCATCTCGCCATTGACCGTCAGGAAAGGGATGTTTGCCGAGTGCAACTCTCGCTCCCATCCGACCCGATAGGCGTTCTCTGCCGCCATCCCATCAGCAGCATTTCGGATAACCGACATGCACCCCAATCGGCGGCATGCCCTCACAAGCGATGTGTCGTCGTCTGGCCCCAGAACCTCGAACGGAATTTCGCGCCGCCGAAGCTGTTCGCCGATGCGCGCCTCCGCTGCGTCCTCGATCGCACGCCGGTTTCGTGTGCGAGCGGGGCGTCCCCGCGCCTCTGGCTGAATGCGCAGGACAGCGAACCCTTCGCGGGTTGGGTCAGACGCGATGGCATAGGCAAGATTGTCTTCTAGGCGCAGATCTTCCGCGAGAAGGACCAGAATTTTGCCGCGCGGAATGGGGGGATGCGGGAAGTTCAAGAAATTTACCCCAATACGGCTTTGTTGATGAACTCCACCAGCGGGCTGGCCGTCCGGTGGGCACTGACCCATTCCGCCAGCGCGCCGTCTGCGGACATCTCTGCATCGGTCATTCGGTGGTTCAGGCTAAACCCTTCCAACTTGAGGTATTCAATCGCAGGGTCGTCCTTGTCATAACCCTTCGGTCCGTTCTTCAACACGTTCGGGGCGATGAAGCCATCCGGGAACACGCGCCGCACCTCTGGGCTTTCGACGATGGCTTTCCACTCCGCGAAGCGACCCGAAATCCGGTCGCGGATCTTGGACAGCGGGCCACGCTCGGTGCGGAAGATCCCGGCGCTGGCGTAGCTGCCTCCAGGCTCGATGTGGATGGAATAGCCCGCGATCCGCTGAAAATGCGGGCTCGTTCTGACCATGACGAAGAAGTCGGTCTTGTAAGGCGTCTTGTCCTTGGTAAACCGCATGTCGCGGTTCATCCGCGTCACGGCCATCGTGGGGTCAAACCCGGTTTGGCGGATCGCTTCATCGAACCGGGCAACCTCCTCCGTCAGCTTTGCCGCAACCTCAATCAGATTGGCTTTCGCATCCTCATAGTCGGGGCGATGGTCCTTGAACCATTCCCTTGTGTTGTTGGCCTTCAAACCGGACAGAAATGCAAATGTGCGGGGGTCGATCATGATAAATGTCCTTGCTGTCTCGCAGCCTTATTCGTTCAAAAAATCCGCCACCGGGCGGGCCGCCTTGAACAGCGCGACAAGGTGATCCAGCGCGTCCGCCTTTTGCACCTGCAGATCTGCCATGGGCGCTTTCATGCCGTAGCCCTTCATCTTCAGATAGCGGGCCGCGGGGTGGCCCGGGTCAAAGCCGCGCGGCATGGATTTTAGGCTGTCCAACGCTTCCACCCCGTTTGGGTAAGCCTTACTGAGCTGCTGCCGGTTTCGTGAACACGAAGATAAGATCGTGACCAAGGAACTGGAGAGTGGATATGACGAGACGAAAGTTCAGCCGTGAGTTCAAGACAGAGGCCGTGAGGCTGGTTACCGATCGGGGCGTAGCGGTGTCGCAGGCCGCACGCGACCTCGACCTGTCCGAGAGTGTGCTGCGCCGCTGGATGAGGGAGCTGAGTGCAGCCCCGGCTGCTGCCTTTCCCGGAAACGGACAAATGCGTGCCGACCTAGCGGAGATCGCAGCCCTGAAGAAAGAGGTCGTCCGGCTCCGGGCGGAGCGTGACATCCTCAAGAAGGCGACGGCTTTTTTCGCGCGCGAGGCGACATGAGATTCGCCTTCATTGCCAAGCACCGGCACACTTGGCCAGTCAGTTGGCTCTGCGAGGCGCTGGAGGTTTCGCGCTCCGGGTTCCACGCCTGGCTCAACCGCCCGACCAGCACCCGCGAGATCCATGATGCCAAGCTGGTCATGGCGATCGAGACGAGCTTCAAAACCAGTGATCGAACCTATGGCGCGCGGCGCGTGTGGCGCGATGTTCTGGAAGAAGGACTGGCCTGCGGCTTGCACAGGATCGAGCGACTGATGCGCTGCAACGCCTTCAAGGCTCGGCCTCGGCGCAGAGGCAAGCCCAAGGACGATGGTGAGCGCTCAATCATTGCCGACAACATCTTGGACCGGGATTTCCAGGCAGATCGGCCAAACCAGAAGTGGCTGGCCGATTTCACATACATCTGGACTGCCGAGGGCTGGCTGTATGTCGCGGTCGTTCTGGACCTGTTTTCCCGCCGCGCGGTCGGTTGGTCCATGAAGGCAGATCGCGATGCATCGCTGGTCATGGATGCTCTGATGATGGCGGTCTGGCGCCGAGGAAAAGCTGGCGCTCTCCTTCATCACTCCGACCAGGGATCCCAATACACGAGCGAGCAGTTTCAGCGCCTGCTGGCGGACAACGGCATCACATGCTCAATGAGCAGAGCGGGCAATGTCTGGGATAACTCGGCGATGGAAAGCTTCTTCTCAACGCTGAAAACTGAACGCACCGCCCGCAAAGTGTATCGCACCCGAAATGAAGCCCGCGCCGATGTCTTCGACTACATCGAACGCTTCTACAATCCGCGGCGGCGCCATTCGAAACTGGGCTACCTCAGCCCAATGGAGTTCGAGGCGCGCGCTATGCTAGCTTAACCTGCCGTCCACAAAACCGGCAGCAGCTCATACGGACGCTGTCATCGTTGATGAGTTCGGCCCATTCCTCTGGTTGGCCGGCGATCTTGTTGCGCATCCGGATCAGTGCCGGTTTAGATGGAATGAACAGGGATGCCCCCGCGTAACATTGGCCCGGCTCGACATGAATGTAGTAGCCAAACGTCTCCACAGTGCTGCCCGGGTTGGCGAACACGGCCGAGAAGGTTTTGTAAGGTGGCCTGCCGTTGCGGGTGCGCGGGTCCCGGTTCAGGCGCGTAAAACTGCGCCTTGGGTCGATCCCGGCCGTTGCTATCCGCGCGTCATAGCGGCCTGCGCTATTAATGAACTGGTTGACGATCTCGATGAAGTTTGCGCGTGTTGCATCCCACCGATCGCGGTTGGCGTCGACCCAAGCCTTGGAGTTGTTCTCTCCAAGGTCGCGAAGAAATCGAAGGGTTTCGGCCCTGACCATCGTGAAACTTTCCGCATGTCATGTTCCCACGCAGAGATAGTGAATCCCGGACTGAAGTAAAGGTAGGGCATCCTACATTTACTCAATCACCATCCAAAAGGCCGGTCTGAACCAGAACATCGATGGCTTCGTTGACCGATGGCTCGATCCGCTGACGGAGTTGTTCAAGGTCGACGCCGAACATCCCTTGAAGCTCCAGCGGGTGCAGGGCCACCTCGACGAAGCGCGTCGCCGCAGGCAAGGCTGCAGCAACGTCGGCAGGTTGGTCACCTCCCGCAATCGCCCGTGCCGCATGATCAACCGATGCATCGAACCCGAGCCGATATCCCATGCGTGCGATACCCGGGAAGGTCTCGGCTTCTGCAGCCGATACGCGCATTATGGCGATTACATCGCGCGTCAGAGCACTCTGCCCCATGGCGATCCCTGCTGCGCGCAACCGTTCGACTTTCGTGCCGCCTCTTGGAACGTCTTGCAACCTGTTGACCGCAAAATCAACGGAACGCCGCAGGACGGCCGCGAACAGCTCTTCCTTGTTCCGATACCGTTTATAGAGCGTAGTATTCCCGATCCGGGCCGCCGCCGCGATCTTTGCCAGCGTGGTGCGCGCATACCCCTCGTTCAGGAAGAGTTGCTCTGCGGACTGCAGAATCCGATCTTCAACTTCTCCTGCTTTATCTGCAGGCGGACGACCCAGCCTGGGCCCGCAGCGGTCAGAAGTATTTTTGTCTTTTTTGCTAGATACCACGGTAGCCCTGTCATCGGTCTTAATAGTCGCTGCCGCTTGCAAGCCAGTTCTTCATACGATGGACTGCGAGCCGAAGGAACGTCTGCTTTGCGGCTTTTAACAAGTCGACGATTTCCAAAGACGAAAGACAGGTTTGTGCCAAGCACGTCGATCATCCTGACTTTGTGTAAGCCGCGCTGCAACTAGCATCTCTGCGGCTCCAGGCCGTTTGACGCTGCGCCATCAAGCGTCTGCGGTTCCTCACTGGCGCGATGACGCCGCAGGAGGTGCGTCTGCGCCTCCGCTTGAGCCGACCGAGGTAACCGTGGGCCTAAGCCCACGGGTCAATCTCAACCAGCACCTGAACCTCGTCGCCGTCGATTTCATCGGCGGGGACGGCGCCGAAGGTTCCATCCCCTGCCTGGAAGACGACGATCGAGACCATGAGCGTGGCGGCGAGGGAGGCGGCGAAGGCGTGTGCATCTTTGCGGGACATCTGTTTGGCTCCTGTCTTGGAGGCGGGGGACCATCCCCCGCGCGACAGGACCTCGAAGGCCCGAATACTGGCTGACATCACCGGGTGCGTTCGGCTCGTCCGAATCCGCCCGGCGGCACGGGCTTGCCCGTAGTCCGACCCCTCGCGGGTTGATCTCGAAGACGGGATTCGGGCCAAGGAAGGGAATGGCGAGCGGGGGATGGTCCCCTTACGACTGGAGCCTGTTGTCCCAACGATGCTATTGCCTCCAGCTTCCCGGCCAAGCTCTTGGTTGAAGACGTCCTTCCTTGGGGATGGTTCCTTTGGCGCCCCGCGACATCGCGGGACAAGGTTGTGTTGGTTGAGAGGCCCGCGATGTCGCGGGCCCCTCGGTTTCAGTTGGGCTCAGGCGGCCAGGTCCGCGCCCCCTGCCCTTTCGCGCTCTTCATCGCCGACGATTTCAAGCCGCGCGTTGCGGTATCCTTCCTTAGTGATCCAAAGCTCGGCCGCAGTGACGGACTCCGCCAGATGCAGCAGCTCCGTGTTGCCGCCGAAGTCGAGAAGCACGCGCACCTGCCCGGGCTTCGGTTCCTCGGCCACCTCGAAGACGAGGGCGCTGTCAGCGGAATGGCTGCGCATGATGGTCACGAGGATCACCCCGTCCGAGGAGAAGTTACCCTCATGCAGCGTGAACGACGCGGGAGCAGTCCAGGTCGCGTAAGCCCGGGGTGGTTCCTTTTTCACAAGGCGGCCGACACCGTTCGACCGCTCCCAGGCCGCCAGCTTCTTTGTGAAGCGTGCCGGTGGCTTGGGGCTGCCGTCGGTGTAGCGAATGAGCGCCCCGAGGGGGGCAGTGTCGATGATGGTTGTTGCAGACATGATTCCTCATTCCGAATGCGAATAATCGCACTCATCTTGTTGATATTGTTACGTTATATGGTGATCGGGGGGGCGGAATCTCCGCCCCCCGCTGGATCACGTTATTCCGCGGCCAGCATCGACGCGCTTTCAGCAGGCAGGTCATCCGTCAGGAATGCAGGAAGGTCAGCTTTACTGACGCTGTCAGCCACTTCGACATCCACCCCCTGCCCTTCGGCACGGTCCTCACCGTCCAGCGCCACGAGATCGTTCCGGCGCAGGACCTCGGGCAACCAGCCGCTGCCCTTCAGCAGGCGCTCGGCCTCACTGGCCATCTCGCCTTTCTTCAGGTGATCGAGGAGCTGGGCAGTCCCCTCCCCTTTCGCCTCGCGCACCGCCTCGAGGATGCGGGCCTTGGGCACGCGGTTGAGATAGGTGTCGACCGTCGGCTCCCATCCCGCCTCGACCATATCGAGACCTGTCGCGCGCGCAACGAGATCCGCATGCGCCATCCGCCGGGTCAGACCGCCTGCAGAGATGCCTGCCCCGTAAGGGTTCACCTTTTCATGCAGCGCGTTGACGCCGAAGCTGAGGCAATGCGCCAGCAAGGCCAGCCGACTGCCCTGGTCGAGGACCGTCAGGTAGTCCCAGAGCGCTGCATCATCGCCAAGCGGCAGATCAGCTTCCCATTCCGCGTGACGCTCGTCGACCAGCTTGGCCACCACGCTGTCCTTCAGATCGCTCGCCTGCGCTGACATATAGACGTGACGCACTGAGGCTTCGAGACAGCTGCCCGAGGCAGAGGAGGTGCGGAAGGTGCCCGTCACCAGCTTCAGGAGCAGCAGCGTCAGCGCGACATCCGGCGAGCGCCCAATCGCTTCACGCAGCGCCAGCGTCCGGTGGGCCGTCAACTCCATGACGAGCCGCTCGGGCAGTGGCTTCAGCGCTCCGTCATCCTCATCCTCCGGCAACTCAGCTCCGATCGGTTGCCCACCCGACATGATGACGGTTCCGCCATGAGCGGCACTGCCATGGCCATCGGTCAGATCACGATCATCCCCGTGCCCCGCCACCGCAGGATCCGTACCATCCTGGACCGCGGTCTCGTCAACGGGCTCATCTTCGGGACGCACATACCCGCGATAGACCGCCAGCGCGCCGTAGCGGTCGAGCGTGACGAACGCCCCTGCCCGCCCGATTTCCAAGGGATCGAAGATCAATGGCCGGGTCTCGATCTGTTCCATCTCCGTTTCCAACAGGCCAAGCCGCGTGTCGACCTCGTCGGGGATTTCATCCTGACCCGCGTATTCTTCCTCGAGCGCCCGATATTCGGCGAGGAGTTTGGCATGGGCCGCGCCTTCATCATCCGTCATCGGTGCCGGATCGCCGGACAGGGACCGCAGCGCATGGCTGTAGCCATAGGGCAGGTCAAGCGCGACCTCGATCCACTTCCAGCCCTCAACCGCAACCGTCTCAGCCTCGGCCTGTAGTTTTTCCGTCACCAGCCGATCGAGCAGGGCCGGGTCTTCGAGCCAACCGCCGTCATCGCCCTGAAAGAGGTCATGCAGCATCGTGCCACCCGCAGCTTCATAGGCATCAACACCCACAAAGACCGCGCGCCGGTCGGACGCCCGGACCGAGGTCTCGGTCAGCATGCGCCGGATCTGGAATGGCTCCTTGTTCCAGGATGAATGGATTACATCCCAGACCTGAATCTGACGCGCGTGATCGGGGTTCACGGTGAAGGCCATGAGCTGCTCCAGCGTCATGCCATCCTCGGCGTAGATCTCAAGCAGGGCAGGGGCGACGGAGGCAAGTTTGAGGCGCTGCGTCACGATCTGCGGCGTCACGAAGAAGGCCGCAGCAATCTCTGCGTCGCTCTGGCCCTTGTCCCGCAGCGCGACAAACGCGCGGAACTGATCGAGCGGGTGCAGGGTGACGCGCTGCATGTTTTCTGCAAGGGAATCGTCCTCGGCCAGGATGACGGACGCAGCATCGCGCACGATGCACGGAATGGGCGTCGTCTTCGCCAACCGCTTTTGCTTCACCAGCAAGGACAATGCTTGGAACCGCCGGCCCCCGGCCGGGATTTCGAACTTGCCGGTCTCGGTGCCATCGTCAGCCAACACGGGCCGCACGCTCAGGCTCTGCAGCAGACCGCGGCGCGCGATGTCTTCGGCCAGTTCCTCGACGGACACGCCAGCCTTGATGCGCCGCACGTTGGACTGGCTCAGCACCAACTTGTCAAAAGGAATATCCCGCGAAGGGGACAGGGTGATTTTCTGGACAGCTTTCGTCATTAGATCTTCTCCACAACGGGCGCCGGAAGCCACTCTCCCGTTCTCACTTCCCGTCACCCTCAAACCAACACTCCTTTCCCTCTCACGGTTGTTCTTGACCGCGGTCAAGAAGTTCATGTGGGAGCAAGTTGTGTGCGTAGGATCCTTTCGAAATAGGCGTCAGGGTGTGTGATGGTGTCTGCTCGTGATATCAGGTAGTCGAAGACGAGAAGCAGTTTTCCCGCGCCAGCTTTCTGGATGCCATGCCGCAGTTCGTCTTGGCTTATTCTAAGCAATCGACCGAGGTCGTATAGAATGCGGGTAAGGGCTTCTCCTGTACGCGGCGGCTCTGGGAAAAATCCCGCAACATGGGTGAAATCTTCCCATGCCATGCGTGCTGGGTCTCGGTTCATCGTCGGTTTGGTTTTTGTAATTTGTTCACCGCGATTGACCGTAGGGGGAGCAATCTTTTTAGTATCTTTTTTTATAGACTCTATGTGCCGGACATTTTGTCCGTTTGTGGCGGGCAGATCGTTGGGTTCTGGTGCATAAGGTTGGTGTTCGATAGCTTGTAAATTATTTTCGGAACCCGCTTTTGCTGCGGCATGGTGTTCACCATAGCTTGCGTCGGTATCGGCTCCGAGGTCTCTAAGTTCCGAGATAACGCTCAGGGCTGCATCAACGGTTAATGTTGCTCGACGCAGGACATTTCTGATCATGTTGAGGGTAGAGAGCTTTGCTTCATCGAAGCGTGTCTGTTTGAGTAGCGAAGCTCGTAGGGCCAACGCCTCAGCCTTCAGTGATCGCAAGCGCTCGCGTTCTTCGGTGAGTTGCAAGGCTTGCGTCGCGAGCGAGCCGTACCTCTGAATCAAGGGCTTCAGGTTGATGCCGAAGGCATCTCTGATAACGCCTCCATACCGCAGCGGAAAGCGTTTGCCATTTGCTGAGTTCTTGCGTTCGATCAGTTCAGCAGCTGAGAGGCGTCCCAGGCTGCGTCGAAGTGTTCTCTCATCGAGTCCATTTGCGCGCTCTGACAGAGAAGCGTTCGACGGGAACACGACAGTGAGCGTAAGTCGCTGGCTGTCCTGAATCTCACGTTCTTTGCGGGGTAGGAAGCTAATGAGCGCGGTCAGAACGGCGAGGTCATTGGTTGTGAGACCGAGCTCCTTCCTCAGTACGCGAACTGGGCCCAGAAGCTCGTAGGGGTTAGGGCAGGGCAGAGATATTCGTTCCGCCAGGGCGGTCGTTGTTTCAGTTGCATGTCTCATGGTGTTTCGGAAGAAAAAGTTTCCCCGTTCACCGCGAGCGGTGTTGAAATCGATTCGTTTTGGGGGTATCAATCAGGTGTCGAGACTGATTGAGGCCCTTCGGAAGCATCGCTTTCGGGGGGTCTTTCTTTTTCTAGCCGGTCCTCCTTTCGTTTTCTGCTCGTTGCTTTTGATGTCTTGACCGCGGACAAGACACGGGGTCGTCACTCTCGCCCGTCTTGACCGCGGTCAAGAAGCTCCGCGACCAGCTTCCGGACTGCCTCCTCAACACGAGGGACAAGATCAGCGTCCACATCGATGGTGATGCGGTTGCCCTTTCGGCCGATCTTCACGCGCTCAATCGGATGTGTCTTCTGCGTCGATGGTTTGGTGGCTGTCAGCAAGGCAACCGCCGCTTCGAGACGGTCGGGGCCCGGTATGTTGCGAGGGATTTCGCCGGCAACTTCGCGGGCTCTCGCGACGTCTTTCTCGCACAGCCTGAAAAGCTTTTCCCAAACCCGTCGGCCAACGCCGTGTGCAGGTCCGATAGCCTGGATCAGTTCCATCGGGATGCCCGTAGCGATACGGTTCATCCGCGAGACGAGCGATTCATCGATCTGAAGTGCCCGATACGCGATCGTTTGAGCATTCTTGCGCGTTTCGTCGGTTTTCCCAAGTTCTCGAATGATCCCGGCGACAAACAGAGCCCTTTCGATGAACGATGGGTCTTGGCGCGCATTATTCTCTACGCCTTGGGCAATTAGAGCTTCCTCGTCGGTCATCTCCATGACCGTGGCGCGCACTTTCTGACCAAGTTGGCGACAAGCTAAAAGCCGACGGCGTCCATAGACGATCTCAAGCGCACCGTCCTGGGTTCGGCGAACCAGCACTGGAACCTTTTGACCGTGCTCGCGGATCGACGAGACAAGCTCATCCAGACCATCGCTTGGATCGATGCGGTCCATGACCGCGGACATCCGTATGGCGGTCGGGTCGATCAGCCGCGTGGCGTGTTTATCCTCTTCGAGCACGGATGCTTGTGCGCGAGCTACGGTCGGGCTCGTTCGCTTCACATCCAGATCCTCGTCCGAAGGCGGCGTTTTGCCCATCGCGTTCTTGAGTGAGTCCCCGAAGACTTTACGCGCCATGGCTACGCCCCCATGCTTTCAGGATTTCGCGTTCGACTTCGTCGGTCACGCGCGAGACGGACTCGATCGCGCGCTCGTAAGTTCTGCGATTCACGTCGCGAGGCTCGACCTCGAAGATGCTCTGCTGGGTGTTCGCAGCATCACCCACGGCTGTTGATTTCAGGAACTCGGCAGACAGCACGGCATCCCCGAGGACTGTCCGAAGCAGAGACGAAATCTGCACCTGCGGACCATCCGTATTTTCGTATCGGGTGATCAGAACTCGCACGAAGTTCAGTCCATGTTCCGGGGCGTGTGCCTCGACGACGCCCATTAGGTTGCTGGCCATGCCCAGAAAGCTCGCCAGCGACATGACATCGAGCATCGACGCGTTGAGCGGGATCAGGACCCCGGTCGATGCAAAGAGGGCAGAGATTACCGAGAAGTTCAGCTGCGGCGGGGTGTCAAATATCACCACATCATATCGGTTGAGGACGGGCTCAAGCGCTTCCCGGATGCGGCTATGGAACGTGGTTGCGCCGTGTCTGAAGCTCAGGGCGACCTCGAACTCGTACTCCATGATGTCCATGGATGCCGGGATCAGATCCACGGTCGGGAAGTTCGTTTTGCGAATGATCTCTGCTGCGGGCAGTGGATCATCGGATCGGATAAGATCGTATGAAGTCGGCATATCCGGATCGAGCTCGGGAGTAACCCCGAACAGGTTTGTCAGGCTTGCCTGGCTGTCGAGGTCGATCAGCAAGACCCGGTATCCGCGGAGACCCAGTAGTTGTCCTACATGGGCAACTGATGACGTCTTTGCCGAACCACCCTTCAGGTTGAAGATCGTCAAGACCTGACAAGCCTCTCCCGGTCTTCTGTGCGGGTGTTCTTCTGGCTTGATCCTTCCAGTCTCGAGAAGTACGCGTTGTGCCTCGACCATCTCCTCTGCAGAGAAGCTACGGCGGTTGCCGCCCTCCAGAACACCTTCGGGGAAGCCTTCGAGGTTTGACACATGATGGCGGAAGGTGTTCTGATTAATGCGAAGAAGTTCAGCCGCTTCCCGCATGGCGAAGCGGCGGAGGCCCTTCTGAGCGTCCGGTGGGAAGGTTTCCTGCGCATGTTCACGCAACCGACTGCCAAGCCGCTTGGACATGACTTCAAATCTCTGGGAGGCCCGTATCCCGTTCATCACTGCCCTCAAGTCTTTATTGTTTTGCAAAGCTTAACAGATATTGTGGATAAATCCAGACCAAACCGTTGAGTGGTCTGAGCGCGTTGAAGGCGCTGATTTCTGTCGACGGTAAACTGTTAAAAATCAGCGTCTTGGGCGACTGCGCTCTCACTCTTCTTCAACACCTCGTTGCCAGGGACGAAGTGACCACAAGATGTATTGTGAGTGCGTACAGAAATCAGTCGGCAGAATCGGATGGACGATTCTCGGGGATGTCAGTCGAGCAACCCCAGCCTCCCGGCCCGCTCCAGCAGCATCTTGACCGAAGACGGCTGCCAGCTTGTCCGCCCGCGGGGCGTGCGCTCGCGCATCGCTTCGAGCCGGGTGCAAATCGCCTGAAGCGTGATGTCGGGGTCCGCGCCCTTGATGGCGGCGACGATGGCGGGCAGGCGGTCGTCGGTCTCGCGGCGGCCAGCCCGGGCGAGCACAGTCTCGGGCAGAAAGCCGTCGCGGACGTAGGCGTTGACCGCGCGCAAGAGACGGCTTTGGGTCCAGCGACGCGGCTCGGGCAAGGGGCCGTTGATGATGCGCACCACGTCTTCCCAGGCCAAGTCGGGCCGCAACCGGCGGACATGGGGCACCCAGTGCTGGGCAGTCTCGTTCAGCCGCTCCATGTAGCCGTCTTGCCGCGCGAGCCGCACCTTACGCAGCGCCGCCGGATCACGGGCGCGTAAGCCCGGGTTCCCGCCGAGGCGGCCTTTGGTGCGCGCGCTGGCGAGGCCGGCCTTGGTGCGTTCCCGGATCAGGGCGCGCTCGAACTCCGCCGCAGCGCCCAAGACCTGCAACGTGAACTTGCCTTGCGGGGAGGCGGTGTCGATGGGGTCCTGAATGGAACGGAAGAACGCGCCTTTCGCTTCTAACCGCTCGATCACCTCCAGCAGATGCGACAAGGATCGCGCGAGGCGGTCAATCCGCACGACCACCAGCGTGTCGCCCTTGCCGATGCGCTCCAACACCCGCGCAAGCACTGGTCGCGCACGATTGCCGCCCGAGGCCTGCTCCTCATGGATCTCGACGCAGCCCGCAGATTTCAGGGCCTGCGACTGGGGCAGGGGGGTCTGATCCTCGGTCGAGACCCGAGCGTAACCAATCAGGGGCATCAAAACAATCGTTTTGCAGGTTCATACATCGCTACTAAACGACCGATTACGCGTGATGGTGTCGTGATATCTGGGCTAGCGCCGCTCAATCGTCTTTCTCTCACCTTGACATTGGACCTCCTGCAAATGATATATCTAGCTAGATAGCTAGCTAGGTGAAGTGCGATGTGGACAGTTCAAGATGCGAAAAACAAGTTCAGTGCGGTTGTCGATGCCGCGCTGGCAGGGACGCCCCAAGAAGTCACACGTCGCGGCAAGCCGGCGGTGGTCATCCTGTCTGCGGATGAATACCACAGGCTGGTTGATGGGGCCGTGAGAGCGCGCGAGAGTTTTGCAGAGCATCTGATGGCATTTCCTGGTGGGGATGTCCCGCGCGCCAAAGCCGCACCGCGTGACGTAAGCTTTTGATGTATATTCTCGACACCAACGTCATTTCGGCTGTGCGCCGCCCGGACCGTGCGCCTCAGGTGGCGGCCTGGTTGCGCGGGAAGGCCGAGCAGGACCTTTTCCTGAGCGTTATCACACTGGGTGAAATCGAGCGCGGCATCCGCCAGCAGGAGGGGCGCGATCCCGGTTTTGCGCGTGATCTTCGCTCCTGGCTTGATCGGACCGTCCTGCTGTTTTCAGACCGATTGCTGCCGTTCGATGCCGAGGACGCTCGCATCTGGGGCCGGTTGTCGGCAGAGGTCGGTCACGCAGGCGCTGATCTGATGATCGCGGCCTCGGCGCTGCGGCGTGCTGCAACCGTTGTCACTGGAAATGTCAGTGATTTCGCGCCGACGGGGGTGACGATCGAGAATCCGTTCTAGGGTGCGCGTGCTTGCGTCTGATCCCGGCAAGCACCGTCGCGATGTGGCGGTTCTAGCGATCGAGGGCGAACCCGCGCTGAGCATAGTTCCACGCAAGGCCGGAGAGACGGCGGTCGATGGTGCTGACCGATAGGGCTGGGGAGGTGCCCGACCCTGAGGCGAAATCAGCGAGGTAAAGCCCGATCATCTCGGGCGAGGGGGGTAACGGCTCGGCGCCTTTCATCCGGCACCAGCGCGCAAAATGGGTCCAGTCCTTGGCATAAGCTTTCAGCGTATTATGCGAGGCGGCGGCGCAGGCGTAGTCCCGGGCAGTATCCACCAGCCGATCGAGGCTGCCAGTCCCGGCCATATGAGAGGGCAGGGCGATGCCGTCGCTTTCCTCTTGATCGCTCTCGTCGACGCGAGCATCATCAAGTTCATCAGAGTGCGCTGACGTCGTTTTCTCGATCTCTGAGGGCATTTTCCACTGAATCCGGCGATGAAATTGAACTGTCGCTGAGCAAATTACTTAACGTCCGATAATGCAAACTTATCGGACATTATGGCAAAAGATAGAGTGAGGCGTTTTCTGTGCTATTTTCTGGAGAAAAGCGCCGCGATGGTTTAGGCTTCAGTCATGACATTTGCCCGACCGGAACACTCCATCGACACAGACACTCTACCCCGGATGCCCGCCTGGGTCACCTCGGCACGGGTTGAAACCCTTGAAGATGTGGCGTTTTTGTCGGGCGCTGCGTTGAACCACTTGCATGTTGTGCTGGGATGCGCGGAGGTGCCCCAAGCCTTGTTGCGGGAGCGGCTCGCGCTGTGCGCAGCTGAGGCTTGTGTTGCGTTTTCTGGCCGACGGGAGCGGGCAGGGGAACTGCGCGATGCAGCGCACCTTCTGCGTCCCGGCGATCTACCCGGACCGGCAGGTGAAACCTATCTGATCTGGCGGCGCGCGGTGGAGCGGCCGGTGGCGGTCAAGGCTCTGGGCCGAGCCTTGTCGGCCTTCGAGCCGGGCCAGATCGCGACGTGGCTCGATGCGGGGGTGGGGGCGCCGGTCAAACGAGCAGCACTGGTGCTGGAAGCTGTTCTGCGCGAGGCGCCACGTGCTGACGAAGCTGCGCTGATCCTCGCGGATGCTGCACTCGCCCAGGCGCTTGGTTGGGATCATGTCGTGCCGCTGCTGGCGGCTGGCCTGAAACGTGCCGACCTGCGCAAGCAAGGCGACGAATTGAAGCTCGCCTGTCATCGGGCGCTCGTGTCATCGGCGGCCGAGGCCGTGCGTCTCTCCACCAACCTCGCGCGCCGGGCGGCGCATCTGAAGGCGGTCGCACCAAAGCTTCGGGCCAAGGGGGCGGCCGACGCCGTCGAGATATTCCTGAAACAGGACGCGGTCGCTCCCTCAGTCTTGCCTTTGCCGGACCGCGCGGCGCGGCGGCTCTGCGACCGGCTGGTCGATCTCGGCGCTGTGCGCGAACTGACTGGCCGCGACACCTTCCGGCTCTACGGGGTGTAACGATGGCCAAGGATCGCTCCGAGCCTGAATTTGACCGCGAGTTGTCCGACCTGCCGCCGGAGCTGCGCTGGCGCGAATGGATGCGGCGGATCGAGGCGGTACTGTTTGCCTCTGCCTCGCCTGTACCGCGCGAGGATCTGGCGCGCATAGTGGGGCAGGCGACCTCGGTTGATCTGCTGATCGAGGATCTTGCCGCTGATCTGGAAGGGCGGGCGTTCGAGATTGCCATGGTCGCAGGGGGGTGGGTGTTCCGGACGCGGTCTGTTTACGCGCCTGCGATCCGCTCCGCAGCGGATGTCGGGGACCAGTTGCTGGACCTGAACGAGTTCGACGTCGCGATTTTGGCGGCCATCGCCTACCATCAGCCAATCACGCGCGATGGGCTGAAGGACATCTTCGGCAAGGAGATCGGTCGGGACCTGATCGGGCGGCTCCATGCACACGGTCTGATTGGAACTGGGCCGCGCGCGCCGCGTCGTGGTGCCCCCTATACCTTCGTGACCACAGACGCGTTCCTCGCGGCCTTCGGGTTGGAGAGCTTGCGGGACCTGCCGGATCCTGAACAGCTGAATGATGCCGGGCTGGCCGCGAGCGCCTGAAACTCACCGGGAATTTTTACAGCGCTTGCCGCTGCTGATCGAGCCGCGCGGCCGCCTGAACGAGATCCGCCAAATTCGGGCCAGCGGTGTTAGAGCAAGGCCCAGCTTTGGGCCGAGGCAGGACGGCATCGCTGAAAGATGTGACCAGTCCGCCCCAAGCTGGCGCAACCTGAGCGACGCGTTTCCAATAAATGATCGCGGAACTTCTTCGCGTTCCGAACGGCGTCGATTGCCCGTCCGTCAATTGCCGAAACAGCTGATAGCGATCCCGATGAGAGAGGCGCGCGATGGACATTGGCCGTCGACTAAATTGAAAGCAGGCTGATCCAAGAAGGTCCGGGAGTGATCGCCCCTCTGCCATTCGATGCCCTGATGCCTGCAGACGAAGCAGATCGTCGATCAGACGCTCAAGACGCCGAACCCCATTGGTGGCAGGACGGGTGCGTTTGCAGAGGGCCGCGCCGCACCAGGCGCAGTTCTGATGCGGCACAAGACGCTTCTGGCTGAACGGAGCCAATCCTTGTCCGCAGGATGGGCACCTGTCCCGAAGTCGGCAGCCGTGGCGAAAGCAAGAAACGCGTGTCGCGAGGCGCCAGTCTCGGCGAAAATAGGGCGTTTCGTCTTCCGCCAGACAGGCCGGGCAGAATTGCAGCCAGGTCGCCTGCGTCTTTGGTGCGCAACTCTGCTGAGGCGATGCCCGCAGGGGCAAACGCAGCACGGCCAAAGGGTCGGGAGCATTAGTCAGAGCCGTTATGTCTTCCAGAGGTATGTGGGTATGCTCTTCCAAAAGCTGCAGGATGCGACCGGGCAATGCCCGATCAAGCCGCGCCGACCAGTTCTCACCCGGCGCTTCGAGAAGCGCACCAAAATAGTGCGGAGGTATGCCGTTTGCGTAAGCGAGGCGGTGCAGCCAACTCGACAGAAGTTCACCTGGTGCGGGCATAATGCTCATGGGCCAACGGTTTCCCGCCGCACTTTCATACCGCTCTGCAGGTGTGACGGAGATCCCGGTCGGCCCAAACCTCATGTCATCTCGTGACGCAAAGCCGAATTGCGGCGCCTCGAGAGAGGCACATAGGGGTAGATTCCGGTAGGGGGCAGGATCGTATCACAAGGCCCTGACACCCCTTTCTCTCCTCCATTTTGAACTCTGTGCCGCCTTTGTGGTGGCGATGATCGCGGTGCGTCCGTTTGGGAGCCGTGACGGTGGCAAGAAATAGGGCTGATTACTTCACAAGCTGGCCCCGGTTTGCCGCCGCCACCGGTATTCGCCAGTGAGCAGGATGTGTGCCCAGCCGAGCGGCGAGATATGCGCCAGTAAATTGGGCGCACAATTCAACCCGGCCCGCTGACGCGCGGCGACGGCCTGACCGAGATGCTTGGTGTTCCAGTAGATGATGATGGCAGCGAGCAGGTTGAGGCCGGCCATGCGGTAGTGCTGCCCCTCGGCGGTGCGATCCCGGATTTCACCCTGTCGCCCGATGCGCAGGGCGTTTTTCAGGGCGTGATGGGCCTCGCCCTTGTTCAAGCCGATCTGGGCCCGGCGCTGCATGTCGGCGTCGAGTAGCCACTCGATGATGAAGAGGGTGCGTTCGATGCGGCCGATTTCGCGGAGCGCCACGGCCAGCTCGTGCTGGCGCGGATAGGCGGCGAACTTTTTGAGCAACTGACTGGGCGGCAGGACGCCCGTCGCCATGGTGGCCACGGCACGCAGGACGCCAGGCCAGTTCTGGACGATGACGCCTTCGCGGATCTTGCTGCCGATCAAGCCGCGCAACTCGTTCGGCGCGGTGGCGGGATCGAAGAGATAGAGCCGCGTTGACGGCAGATCCCGGATGCGCGGAATGAACCGGTAGGACAGCAGCGCGGTCACGGCAAAGACCTGGTCTGTAAAGCCACCGGTGTCGGCATACTGCTCCGAGATCTTTTGTCCGGCCTCGTTCATCAGCAGCCCGTCCAGAATGTAGGGCGCCTCGCTCACGGTGGCCGGAATGTTCTGGGTGGCAAAGGGGCCGAACTGGTCGGAGACATGGGTATAGGCCTTGAGGCCTGGCTCGGAGCCGTATTTCGCGTTGATGAGGTTCATGGCTTCGCCCTGCCGGGCGGCGGGGAAGAATTGCCCGTCACTGGACGCGGTGACGCCCCCGCCCCAGAATTGGGCCATGGGCAGCCGGGCCTGTGCCTCAATTACCAAGGCGAGGGCCTGGTTGATGGCATCGCTCTCCATATGCCATCGCGACAAGCGGGAGAGTTGGAAGTAGTCATGTGTGCTGGTCGCTTCGGCCATCTTGCTGAGCCCAAGATTCAAACCTTCAGCCAACAGCACGGTCAGCATCCCGATCTGGTCTTTGCAGGGCGCGCCGGTCTGCAGATGTGTGAAGGCTTCCGTGAAGCCAATATCTGCATCGACCTCCTGCAGCAGTTCGGTGATCCGTATGGTCGGCAACCGGTCGTAGAGATCGAGCACCAGCTCGTCCGCCTCTTGCGGCACCGCCGCACTCAGGCGGTCAGTTTTCAAGACACCATTCTCGATCGACCCGCCCGGGATCGCCCCTGCGCGAGCCGCCTTGGCCAGTCGCGCCAGCCCGTCGGTCATGCGCGCCTTGCGATCGGCAAGCCAGGTTTCCGGGTCGAGCGGCACCGTCAGCCTTGGCGCGCCCTCTACCGCCTCCGCAGGAACCAGGGCCTGCTTCAGATCAGCGTAGCGCCGGGAATGGAGGAGCCAGATGTCACCCGACCGGAACGCCTCCCGCAAATGAAACAGCACCGCAACCTCCCAGAGCCGATGGCCGTCACCGGCGGCAGCGTTCAGATGGCGGTGCCATTTCGAGCCGCGCCGCAGAAAGCCAACTGGGCGGGTTTCGGGCTTTTCATCGTCTGCGATCAGCGCGGTCGCCTGCAGCAAGGGAGCTGCGATACCCGCCGCCTCGATATCGAGAACGCGCAGCATGCGCGGGGCATAGCGCCGGAACCGAAGATAACCTTGGCCAACATGGGTCAATGGGTCTGCGGCCATCGTGTGCGTCAACTCGGCGGCGGTGGCGACCAGCCCTTCGAGCCGACCCCACCCGCAAGCCAGCTCTGTCGCCTGATCCAAGGAAGACCCATCGCTTCTGGCGTCCAGCAGGGCCGACCCGAGAGATTTGAAGGCGCGCAGGGTGTCCTGCACCGCCGCCTTTGCGTCGGCGATTTTGGCGTCGCACAGCCTCTTCGCGCCCTGCCAGGTCTTGCCGACGATCCGGTCATGGGTCTCGACCACCGCGTCGGAAATCGCGGCACACCACTCGACGGCGCAAACCGCGAGAATGGCCAGGCGGCGGTCGCTGCTGATGTCACGCAGACCATCGGCAAAGTAGCGTTCGCCCTGACGCCGCAGGCCGGTCACCCGATGGGGTGGAATGCCCGCGAGGATATCTAGCGAGATGTTCAGATCCCGCAGAACCTCCAGCCGATCGAGGAGGCGGCCAACATCGGCCGAGTTCTGACCAACTTCGAATTGGCGCAGCCAGATGAACCGGCTGACCGTGCCATCGACCATCTCCGTGAGCAGGGTGTCCAGGCGGGCCTTCAGTTCCCGCGCGCGATGCCCGGAGAACATCTTGAAGCCATAGAGCTGGCGCAAGTCGACCAAATGCCTGCGCCGCGTTACGTCGGTCTCGGCGTATCGGCAAAGCTCATCCATCTCTTCGCCAAGCTGTGCTGCGATGAAGCTGCTGATGGCCTCTGAAATGACCTCACCCGACGCCAACAGTCGGCCAGGATATCGGAAAGCACAAAGCTGAAGGGCGAAGCCGAGGCGATTGCGTGCATGGCGACGGGTTCGAATGAATTCGAGGTCATCGTCCGCCAGTGTGTAGTGGTAGAGGATGGTGGCTTCGTCTGTCGGCAGATCGAACAGCGCCGCGCGCTGGCGCGCGGTCAGGATAGAGCGTCTTGGCATGTGGTTTTGTCCCTGTTAATCATTAGTCTGTTCAGGACAAAATCCGCACCAGCAAAATCAAAGGCTTGCAAGGCCAAAATCCAAGGGGGTTTAACTGGGACAGCGTGCCGCCATTTACGCCAGAGTTTCGACATCCGACCAGTCGTGCGAGCGGCAGGTCACCGAACTCACCGCATTCGCAGAACGCGGCGGCTATGACGTGGTCGGCGTGTTCAGGGAAACAGCCTCAGGGGCCTCGGCCAACCGAGCCGCTCGCAATCGGATCCTCGACCTCGCGCAGGCCCGTCAGATTGATGCCATCCTTGTCAGCGAGCTTTCCCGGTGGGGGCGCTCCACTCAGGATCTGCTCGATACCCTCAATCGGCTCGCAGGCTGGAAAGTCTCGGTCGTAGCCATGAATGGCATGACCTTCGAGCTCGACACACCTCATGGACGGATGATGGCCACCATGCTGGCAGGGATCGCCCAGTTCGAGCGCGACCTTCTCAGCGAGCGTGTGAAATCCGGTTTGGCCGCTGCCCGAGCGCGGGGCAAAAAGCTCGGCCGCCAACCTGGTCAGCGACCGAAGTCAGACAAGCTCGCCCCAAAGGTGCTCCAGGCCGTCGCAGAGGGTCGATCATATCGGTGGATTGCCCGTGACCTCGGCATCTCAAAAAACACCGTCACCGACATTGTCAGACGGCACCGCCAAAATGCCTTGTGATACGATCCTGCCCCCTACCGGAATCCACCCCTACCTGTCGGTTATCACCAAGCTCGCGGCAATCTTTGCCTTTGCGCAGGTGCTGCGCGACATGCCCGTCGGCAGCGCTTGGCCACTGGTGATCGCAATGATCGCAGCGATCACAATGACCTATGGCTATCTGACAGCGTTGGTACAGACCAATCTGGTGCGGCTGATCGCTTATTCTTCGATCGCCCAATCTGGGTATTTCTTGCTCGGCATTGTGGCACTCGGCGCCAGCCCACTTGCGGTCCCGGGGATTATCATCATGGGTGCCGCATATGTCGCAATGAACCTGGGTGCTTTTGCCATTGTGATGATAGCTGGACGCACCCTTGTCGACATGCGCGGTTTTGGCCGCAATCGACCAATTATGGGGCTGTCGATGGTGATATTCCTTCTGTCGCTCACCGGCATCCCGCCGCTGTTTGGATTTGTCGGCAAAGTCTATCTGTTCACCTCTGCAGTTGAGGCAGGGTTCCTTTGGCTTGCGGTGATCGGCATCCTGAATTCCGTGCTGGCGCTTGGTGTTTATCTGCGCATCGTGGTGCCGATGTATCAGACCGCAAGCTCAAAAACCGGCATGGACACCCCGTCACCACACGCCCTGCTTGTTGTCGTGGCGACGGTCACTGTCCTGATTACCCTGTCTATGGGGGCATTTGCGGGGCTGTTGCCCAGTTGATCGCAAACCTTCAATGTGGTTCATGCATAACCGACATGGATCATCAAATTTTGACAGCGCAACGCAAAGCGCCGCGTCCAGCAAAAGCCGGATACGGCGCTTTGTCCGTCTTGGAAAACTTAGCGCAGGCTGAATTCGGTGGTCAGCGATACAATCAACAATCCGTCACTGATACTGGTGTCATGCCATGACGCGTCAATGCCAAAGTTATCGGAGATCGCATAGCTGCCACCGACACTCCAGTAGTCGTGTCCCCCATTGCTGATCGTGCCGTAGTTGGCTGAAGCACCAAATTTGTCATCGAATGCGTAGTCGATCGAGACGCTTGAATTAACGTAATCCGCAACGGGGTCATGCGCAAACCGAAGGCCGACATCCAGCGGATCCAGTACGGAGTACCCCAATGACAGGATGACCTCTCCGCAGCAGTCATTGCTCGGGTTGCGATAATAGTATCGGGTATATCCCAGATCGTAGTTGAACTTGCCGACTTCATTGCGATAGCCCAGATAGAGGTCCACCTCAACAGAACTGCCAACAATTGATCTGGCAGTGTTTGACGCCCAGACGCCTGCATAAAAACCTTCGTACTCGGCCTCCGCCCAAGGCTGGAACGCCGCGCCGGTAGTCTGTTCAATGCCGTTGAAAACATATCGGCTGGTGAGGGTTGCGCCTGCGGACAGACTTAATTCCTGAGCCATTGTCACGCCGGGTAAGCCCAGACCGATGACGACGGCGGAAGTCGCAAAAATAGATCGCATCATTTTTCCTTACTGGAAGATTTTCCTGCTGCACTGTAACGACGAAAATCCGCCCGCCGGAAGCAGGGCGCCCGCATTTTTGTAACACCTGATTCAATTTTGAACACCGTTACGGGTCGTTGCCCAAAATTGACGCGAAAAAAAACGGGCAACGATTATTCCACTGTAACGAAGTGGCGCTTATGGCGTCTGATATATGTACCCTTAGTGTCAGGAGGCCCAAATGGACCAGACAACAAGGCTCTGTTGCACAAATCGGTTGAACGCTGAGTTTCCCCTTTCCCCGGACGGACTTATCCCACAGCTTCCGTGACGGGTATTCCGAGCGCCGTATAGCGGTTGAGCACGGCGATGCGGACCTGAAGCTCCGCGACTTGGCGGTCGAAGTCCCGCGCCATGAGCCGCTGGCCCAGCAGTTTGACACAATGCATCTTCGTTTCGACGCGGCTTCGGCGGTGGTATTCGCTCCATCGTCGCCACAGGGCACGGCCGAGGTATTTTGATGCGCGCAGGGCCTCGTTTCGGGCGACCGCGCCAGCAGTGACGGTCTTCCATGGCTTGGCGTTCTTGCGGGGCGGGATGACGGCGTGGGCGCCGCGGCCAGCTATGGCATCGTGGCATTTGCGTGTGTCGTAGGCCCCATCTGCTGTGACGCTGCCGATTTCCTGGTCTGCCGGGATCTGGTTGAGCAGGTCGGGCAAAACCGGCGCATCACCGATGTGGCTCCCGGTGATCTCAACAGCCCGAACCTCCAGTGTTTCCTCATCGATGCCAAGGTGGATTTTGCGCCAGACCCGCCGCTTTGGGCCACCATGCTTGCGGGCGTGCCATTCGCCTTCGCCCTCAACCTTGATGCCGGTGCTGTCGATCAGCAGGTGCAACGGACCCTTGGAGCCGCGATATGGGATGTTGACGGCCAAGGTTTTCTGACGGCGCGACAGCGTGCTGAAGTCGGGCACCGTCCAGTCGAGGCCAACCAGGCGCAACAGGCTTTCGACGAAGCCGGTTGTCTGCCGCAGCGCCATCCCGAACAGCACCTTCATCGAAAGGCATGTTTGTATGGCGGCATCGCTGTAGCTCTGCTGGCGACCACGCTTGCCTGTCGGCGCGGCATCCCAGGTCATCTCGGGGTCAAACCAGATCGTCAGCGAGCCCCGGCGCTTGAGCGCTTCATTGTAGGCTGGCCAGTTCCTGGTCTTGTAGGTCGGGGGTGTGTGTCTGCTCATACATCCCAGCTACCACGCTGGATTCACGAGATGAATCCCTCACGCGATTTGTGCAACATGTGTAACCGCCCCTTGCGCAAGAGGAATCTTCGCAGCTGATTTTGGCGCGTCACCGGGTGCTGACATGTGTCCGGCCTCTGATGCGGCCAGCTACATGCCGCGGGCCCGTATGGTGTTCGAGGATCGGGTCCAGATCAAAGCCGCGTGCTCGTTGGCACTCTGTTGCACACTGGTTCTCCCGATCCCGTCTCACGACTATTGCGCCAAACTGCTCCTTGCCCTCTTTCGCTCCGACGCCCTCGCGACCTACGGCTGGCTTATGCCGCCGCGACCGGAGACTGGTAGACGCCGCCCCGGGCCATCAAGGCCCAAACGATCCGCGCCATCTTGTTCGCCAACGCCACCCGCACCAGCATCGGCGGCTTGCGTTTCAGCATCTCGCCCAGCCAGGTGCCAGGTCGGGCCGCAGCGTGGACATGTCGCTTTATGATGACGCTGTTGGCACCGATGATCAGCAACCGCCTGAGGGATCGCTCGCCCATCTTTGTCGTGGCCCCGAGGCGTTGCTTTCCACCCGTCGAATGCTGCCGCGGCACCAAACCGAGCCAGGCCGCGAAGTCGCGCGCCTTGCGGAAGGTCTCGGGGGGTGGCGCCAAGACCGCGATGGCCGTGGCGATCAGTGGCCCGATGCCCGGAACCGTCATCAAGCGCCGGGCCAACTCGTTCTCTTTGGCCCGGTGGGCGATTTCGGCATCGAGCTTCCCTATTTCGGCCTCGAGATGGGTTAGTGCCGCGACCAGAACCTTGAGCGTTCCAACGGCGTCCGCGGGCAGGCCACTAACCGGATCATTGACGATGGCGATCAGCTTCGAAGCGTTCGCCGCCCCTTGCGGGACGATCTGCCCGAACTCTGTAAGATGGCCGCGCAGAGCATTGATCACCTGGGTGCGCTGCCGGATCAAAAGCTCTCGGACTCGAAAAACCATCGCTGCACCTTGGGTCTCTTCGCTCTTCACGGGCACAAAGCGCATCGTCGGACGCTGCGCTGCTTCGCAAATAGCCTCGGCATCGGCGGCATCGTTTTTCTGGCGCTTGACGAATGGCTTGACGTAGGCTGGCGGGATCAACCGAACGTCATGGCCCAGTTTGCCAATCTCGCGCGCCCAGAAATGAGCGCCGCCACAGGCTTCCATCGCGATAACGCACGGCGGCAGCTGGCCGAAAAACTCCAACACCTGCGCTCGCCGCAACTTCTTGCGCAGAACTGCTCGTCCTGCGTCATCAACTCCATGCACCTGAAATACATTTTTCGCCAGATCCAGTCCGACCGTGATAATCTTCGACATGACCGCTCTCCTTTGTGGATCGTTGCAGACCCACCTTGGCACATTGATGCCGTCGGGGGGCGGTCACATCATCAGAGCCAGACAACAACCAAAACCGAACCATCTGAAGTTGAAACCGCCAAAGGCGGAGGATGCTGCGGTGGAAACAAGGCCAGCCAGGTTGCAGATGCCCCAGCGGCATCACAGGCATCCGTCAAAACACCTGCTGCAAAATCCGGTGGCTGCTGTTGTAGCTAGACCATCTCGGCGCCAGCATCAGGTAACGATGTCCGAAAAAACCAAAGCCGGTCCGTGCGCGGCAGATGTGCATCGTGATGCATATGTCGTGCACGGACCGGCATGATTTTTTTGGTAGCTCTTGCTCTGGATCGCCCCAAATCCCTGAGACACAGTCCAGCTCAGACCTTCACTTCCCAGCTCACTTATCTATACTGTAAACAACGAGATATGCTTGGTGCGGACGCCCAATCCTTTGTTGAGCGACAAGCGCGATTACCGGATCGCGCCGCCGGATCGTCCGCCCATTGCAAAACCCGCAACAAATCGAAAATGAAGGCGTTCTAAATGGATCATCAACACGGCGGCGACACTGAAAATAAAGGCTCCATCAGCCTAAGCGGCGGGGTGGCGATGGGCACCGGCGTGATGATCGGAGCCGGTATTTTCGCGCTGACAGGTCAGATCGCGCAGCTGGCCGGACCGCTCTTTCCATTGGCGTTTGTCGTGGGCGGGATCATCACAAGTTTCAGTGCATACAGCTACGTAAAGATGTCGAATGCGTTTCCGTCTTCGGGTGGCATCGCGATGATCCTGCAAAAGGCATACGGACCGGGTGCAATTGCCGCAGCGGCGGCGCTGTTGATGGCGCTGTCAATGGTGATCTCCGAAAGCCTCGTTGCGCGAACCTTTGCGACTTATGTCTTGCGACCCTTCGACATAACTGGTGGTCCGCTGGTGCCGATCCTTGCCGTTGGGGTGATCCTTTTTGCCTTTCTCGTCAATATCGCCGGTAGCCGATCGGTTGGACTGCTCTCGCTGATTATGGCGGTGCTCAAGATTGGCGGTATCGCGTTGTTCGGCATAGCAGCACTTTGGGCAAGCGGGTTTCAATTCGCCGCGGCGAGCACGGCGTCTGGCGGATTTGATATCACCGGCTTTATAGCATCCGTGGCCCTTGCCATTCTGGCGTTCAAGGGGTTCACCACGATCACCAACAGCGGCGGCGAGATCATCAATCCGCACCGCAATGTTGGCCGCACGATCATTATCTCGATCACGATCTGTGTTGTTGTCTATCTGATTGTGGCCTTTGCGGTCGGATCAAGCCTGACGATAGACCAGATTATCGCGGCCAAAGACTATTCATTGGCTGAGGCCGCCGCACCCGCACTTGGCAACGCGGGGTTCTATTTTACCGTCGTGCTGGCGGCTGTTGCGACGGCGTCTGGTGTTCTTGCCAGTGTCTTTGCGGTGTCGCGGATGCTGGCCATGCTCACCGATATGAACATGATCCCGCACCGGCATTTCGGGATGTCGGGACCTATCCGCAGTCACACGCTGGTCTATACGGTGGTGATCGCCTCTATCCTTGCGGTGTTTTTCGATCTGACCCGGATCGCGTCATTGGGGGCTTTCTTTTATCTGATCATGGACATGATCGTCCATTGGGGCGTCTTGCGCTTCATGCGAAAAGAGGTTGAAGCGAAAGCATTTGTCATCGTCTTGGCCTTGTTGTTTGACGCTGTGGTGCTGGTGGCCTTTACAGCTATGAAGCTGCAATCCGATCCGCTCATTGTTGTGTACGCTGTGATTGCGATCACATCAGTCTTTGTGTTCCAACGGATTTATCTGTCGCGCTGGACTGCACCACGACCCAGCGAAGACCACTAAAACACTTCTCGAAAGTGCTATAGCCCTCCTGAAAAAGGCGCGTCCGGCTAGCAGGTGTCGGGTATGCCCTTTTTCATTTTTTCGGTTTGTCAGGCTCGGCGCAGGGGGGCCAATCCCAAAGCCGGTTCATCATCGCGAAAAGATATGCACCTGACCACGCGATCAGCAACAGTCCGGTCAAGGCCTCGACGCCCGTCAGAAGACGCAGGTGATCTGTCGGGAAAATATCGCCAAGACCAAGGGACGTATAGCTGACGACGGAAAAATAAAAATAATCCAGAACGGTATCAACGCTCTCACCGGAAAAGCCGCCGATGCTCAAAAGCTGGTGACCGACGCCAAACATGCCTGCAAAGACAACTATTCCGGCGAAATGCGCGAAAAACAGGATCAGTACGGCCATCATGACACGATTGAACGGCTCCAAAGGTATCTTTGCCATGCCAACCGATACCCACCGCATGACCGCAAGATGTATCCAACTACTCGAAACGATGGCGATAACTGCAAGAATTAGTGAAAAAAGCAAAGAGACGCTCCTGATTGGATGAACTTGCCAGTATCCAAAAGTAGCCGTATCAGGTCGGCTTCTTGCGCGCGCTGATCGCGGTGCCAAAGCTCTGAAGTCCGCCGTCACCACGAACAATCCCGCGCGGTTGCGCCGGGTGGATTTGACCTTGCATCTCTTGGCAGCGCTGGAGATCGGGAATCTGGGGTCGCTCACATCTGGGAACGGGCGCGAAAGGTTGATGGCACTTGCCGCGGTTGGTGTCGGCGTGACCCGTCCCATTGTGGGCGCTACCCTCATTCTGAGAGGAAACTATTGGGCGGTTCGGGGGTTACGCCGCGCCTTTCCGCAGCATGGTCGGGTGATTGAACGGATGCGTGCTCTGTCGAATGACCTCGACCAGCGGCTTCCGGGACGGCGGGAAACAGAACATCTGCCGGAACAGGAAGAACATAGAACGAGCAAGTCGAGAGCGTCAGAAAGCGCTCTACGAGCAGCCCGGCAGGCCATCTCCGAGCTTGGATCTGGGGCAGATCGTCAAGCGCTTCTGGCGCGGGCCGATGCAATTTGGAGGTGCTCAGATGCGGTCAAATCCTGAAGCACCGGGCCTGTGGATATACTGCAATTAAGGGTACAAAAATGCCCAAAATGACCCTGAATCCGCAGATTCTGATTAATTAGGGCTCTGCCTCAATCTGTGTGGCGGAACTATCCTGAAACTGGAAAATTCAGGAGGGATAGTTGTGAATTCGAAGAAGCACTGGTCGCCTGGGGGCGAAGTTTCGATTCAAAGCGTCGAGCGAAGTGATTCCGGCGGGTGGATTGTATCGGGCAGTCTGACACCAAACGGCATCTGCCCAGACTGTGGATTGCATTCACGCCGACGTCACGGCTGGCGGCGTCGGCGGCTGCAGGATTATCCCGCCCATGGAGACGAGGTGACGGTTGATCTCGCGGTTTGCCGTTGGCGATGTTTGGCGCCCGCTTGCCCACGCCGGACTTTCTCGGACCAGATCGCCTCGATTGCGCGTCCTTTTGCACGTCGTACTTCGCGTGCCGGGGAGATTGTCAGCCATCTTGGGCATGCGGCCGGCGGGCGGCCCGCCGAGCGGCTCTTGTACCGTTTGGGCCTTGGTGTCAGCGATGACACGGTGCTCAGGCAGCTGAAGAAGTGTGTTCAAGGCACCGCCGAGCCGCCGACGGTCATCGGGATCGACGACTGGAGCTGGCGGAAGTCGCAAACCTACGGCACGATCATTGTGGATCTGGAGCGTCGCGCGGTGATCGACATTCTCGAGGATCGAGATGTCGTCAGCTGCACCAACTGGCTGAAGCGTCACCCCGAGGTGGAAGTGATCAGCAGAGATCGGTGCGGTCTCTACGCCCAGGCTGCACGGCAAGGAGCGCCGCAAGCGAAGCAGGTCGCTGACCGGTTCCATATCGTGCAGAACCTGCGGCAGGCCATCGAGGAGCAGATGAACCTTCACGGCCGTGCGACCGGCAGGGCGCTGCTGTCCGACGCCGACAATATCACCGCAGAGGGAAGCCTTCTGAAGTCCCGCCTTGCGCACAGGACGTCTCGGGAAGAGATTTTCACCACCATCCATGCGCTTCGAAATCAGGGGCTTACCTGCAGCGAGATTGGGCGGCGAACAGGGTTCCCTCGTCGCAGC
>NZ_QBFD01000040.1:0-242 GCF_003335585.1 Sulfitobacter sp. DFL-14
CCGTGCCCGTGCCGAGTTTATCCGTCGCATCACGCCTTGGCCTGTGGAACCACCACTGCAGATTTGGCGCTGTCCCATGGGCGCATCTTATGAGACCGAACGACATCCGAGCAATGTAGACCGAATCTTCGAAGCCTTGTTTCAAGCCAAGGACTATTCGCCCCACCAATCGTTTCCAGGCAATGATGTTGCCGTCCAAACAAAATCAACAAATGCCGTTTGGCGCTCTCCAGAAACCGGAA
>NZ_QBFD01000040.1:459-1772 GCF_003335585.1 Sulfitobacter sp. DFL-14
CAACTACGGGTTCGAGCAGGTGAACTACTGACCTGCCGCCACGTAGATTTGTCTCGGAAGACGGATTCTTTGGCGTGTACGACCGCACCGCATACGCGTCGCGGTCCACATGCTGTTTGGCGTTTCGGCAAACACCGCGGGTTCGCTCTGTTCACCCGTCGTCGCTTCTTCCGATCCTCGTCAGCGCGTCGAAGTCGATTTCTTGCTTCTGTTCGTCACTTATATCCGGCCGGGTTTCTGATACCGGCTGGGGCCCTTGGACGTCCCACATCACCGCATGTGAGCCTGTACTCCAGCGATAAACCCAACCAACAACACTGCACCCATCGGTCCCGATCAGATTGGCGATCGCGACGCCCTCACCCCTATCATCGTTCACTGTTTACTAACTTCCTGCACTGTGGCGCTGCAAATTGCGGCGTGGGGTTGCAGAGCGTTCACTACGACCGCGCGCCGGACTTCGTTGATGTTGGCTAACTGGTCCTCGATGAGGGAATGATCACCAGTCCGGGAAAATGGGTTCCGGTTTTCTCAACAATTCATTGGCTTCAAATCCTGTGGTCGGGCTCCGTGGCGGCTTCGACAATCGACAGGACTTCGTCTTTATCAAAGCCAATGACCCTCGCCAGAACTGTAAACTCCACGACGTCGATACGGCGCTCGCCGCTTTCGAGACGTGCCACAAACGACTGGTGGCGTTTGAGCTTCGCCGCCAACTGCTGCTGGCTGAGACCCGCATTCTGACGTGCATCAACCAACGCACGGACGAGCGCCAACTGGCCATTTGTTCTGATTGTTTTCGCCACGCGTCACATACCTTTTGTGACGTCGCTAGCGGATGAAATCTGTTATCTAAAAAGTAGATATTTGAGGGTGTTATCGGCGTCTGGTTTCCATGGGCTGCAAGTCTGATGCGCCCGAGGTTGCCCATCAATCCCCAACCAATTGTAGAAATCGGCCATAGTCCTCGCTGACTTCGCGCGCTTCCTCGAAGGCGCGGGCGCGCTCGCTGTCGAGGCAACGGAAGTAGCTCTGGATATCCTGGATGTAATCTTCGAAGTCGCCACGGATGATGTCCGAATAGTCCCGCGCTGCCTGCGAATCGCTTGGCAGGAAGGGACGGGCCGGGGCGAAGCAGGATTCCGCCAAAACCAGTCCGGGAACGCAGATCAGAAGGACCACAGCTTGCAATGGGAGCAGGCATCTCAACCTTGGGTTTCTCAAACCTGTTATCTCCTTGATCGCGGACACTAGCCGTGACTAGTGTTTGCGTAACCAAACTACAGCTAAAGCACGATATTACATCTTGCGGT
>NZ_QBFD01000041.1:0-7365 GCF_003335585.1 Sulfitobacter sp. DFL-14
CACCCCGCCCGCCGTGCTCTCGGCCATGTCGATCAGCCTGCGGTTCTTCTCAAGCCTGCCACTCGAGGGCATTGCGCTCGATTTTCTCTACGGCAAGGAACGCAAGCTCGAAGATCTGCGCGTGGAAAAGAAACGCGCCTTGCGTTCGGTGGTGGCTGCGGGCGTGATCGATGATGCGCTGGCCTTCTGCGTCGAAAACAAGCTCAACATGATCGTCTCGGGCGGCACCTCCACCGGCAAGACCGTGGCCGCGCGCAAGATCCTCTCGCACGTTCCGACCGAGGAACGCATCGTCACCATCGAAGAAGCCGCCGAGCTTCTGCCGACCCAGCCCAATGCCGTGACCCTCATCGCCAATCGCGACGCGGAGTTCCAAACCGCCGATGTGCTTCTCACTGCGACGCTCCGCATGCGCCCCGACCGTATCATCCTGGGCGAGGTGCGCGGCAAGGAGGCCATGACCTTTCTGGAAGCCATCAACACCGGCCATGGCGGGTCCATGACCACGCTGCATGCCGAAACCCCGCAATTGGCCGTGCAGCGGCTCGCGATCGCGGCACTCAAGACCGAAATCCCGATGACCTATGCCGACATGATCCAGTACATCGAAAATTCCATTGACGTGATCATCCAGGCCGGTCGCCATGACGGCAAACGCGGCATCACCGAATTCTACCTCCCCGGCGCAACTGAGATTGGAACTTCCCCATGAAAACCTTTGAATATGACATCCTGTTCTTTCCGGTGAAGAAGCAAAAGGACTACGACGAGGTGCGACGTGCTTTGAATGAGCGCGGCGCGGAAGGGTGGGAGGTTATCACCGCCGAAGCCGGCGACTACGGCTACACCACTTTCTTGAAGCGTGAGACTGGTACAATGAAGACGGCATCGGAATGACACGGGCTATTGCAGTCGCTGGCCTGCTCTTGATCTTTGGCACAACTGCTGGCGTAGCCGAGCGGAACCTGATCCCGACGCTCGACAACCACCCAAATGTTTGCCCAGACCAGCCACCTGAGCCGAAGTGGATGCAGAACATCAATGTGCGCGAATCCTATAAGCGCCTTTTGATCCAACAGATATATCGGGCTCAAAGTATGGAGCGTGTCGTAGACTCGCAAAACTGCGACTGTCCCACACGGTATCCAACTTGGGAGGACGCCGTACGCTTCTACACAGAGCGCTATGCTTCATCTAAATACTGGGACGTTGTCGAAGCGACGTCCGAATACCGACGACAGGCAAATGAACTGCGCCGCGCCGCCATGCCAATCTGCGTAGCAGCTGGCAACTGGTAGCAATCCATGAGTGTCGTCACCTACTTCGTGGAAACGTCCGAAGGGTATCTAGATACCGCTGCCGAAACTCAGTTTGGTGCGGTCGCAGCAACGGTCGGCACGTTGCTGGTTCTGGGCACAACACTAGTTGTCATTCTGGTCTTCATCAACATGATCTACCAGTATCGCGCCATGGACGGCCGAACTGCCTTTTGGCTGGCCGTGAAGGTCGGACTTATAGGGGTCTTCGCGGCCAACTGGGTCCAGTTCAATGCGCTTGCCTCAGCAATACTGAACGGAATTGACAGCATTGCCGGGGCACTTGTGGCTTCTGTCGGCGGCGGATCACCTGGTCCGTCCGGTACCTTTGCAGAGGAATTTGACGAACTGATTGCAGCGCTCGGGGACTATCTGAATGCTGCGGGATCTGAGCTGAACTGGATGGCGGGTGCCTTGCTTGACACACTTGGGGTTCTGCTGCTCTCGATTCTTGGCGGGTTGGCGGCGTTCATTGTTGTGGCGTCCCGGCTCATGATCGCTCTGCTAATTGGCATTGCGCCAGTGATGATCTTCTTGACCCTGTTCGAGGTGACCAAGGATTATTTCGCGCGCTGGTTATCCGCGCTCATTTCATTCGCGATGTATCCGATCGTCGTCGCCGGAGTGTTCGCGACGATCACGGGGGTCTCTCGGGCGCTTCTTGCCGAGCTTGGCGACCCGGAGGGAGCCTCGAACATAGGGGCCCTTATCCCATTTTTCATGATGGTGCTGATGGCAAAGGGTTTCATCATAGCAACGCCTTTCTTGGTTCGGGCGATTTCCGGAAACATCATGATGCCAGCACTCTCAGCCGGGTTCGGGGGAAGCTATGCCTTCGCCAGAGGGCTTGCAGGTAGCCAACAAGTTTACAATCGCTATGCCATCGGTGGCGCAACTGGGGCTGAATACGCAGCCCTTCGAGCGCGACAATTCTTCGGCGTGCAAGCCTTGCCGAGCCGGCCAAATACTGCTGGAGGGCCAACTGCGGCTCGTCCGGGTGACGCAACCGGAACAGGCGCCCGAATGCTGGCACAGCTTTCGAGACTTGGTAGGTTGGGCAGGCGGTGACAGCCAGGTGCCAAAAACTTGCCAAAACTGCAAAGGTTTCGCCGCGGGTTTTTGTCATTGCTAAACGGTTGATCCCTCGCGACACAAGGCACGTGGCCAAACACGACCGTTTCTGCCACAGGCGGAATCGACAATTTTAGCACCGTGCCACGGCCCTGCGCATCGCCCGATTGCCAACTGGCTCAGGCTCTTCGCCGGGGTGTTGCCCTTCACCTTTCCAGTCGTCTGACCAAAGCCAATCTTCGAAATAATAGAGCCAAAGGTAAGTCCACGGAATGATGGTTTGGTCGATCCGCTTCCGCGCGTCCCATTCCCTGGCACCTGGAAGATAAAGACAAAGGCGCAGCGGATCTCTGTAGACGTGAGGCAAAGGACGCCCTGCCGCCAGCAACTCCAGATCCGGGTCGTCTATCTGAACACCGGGCGTTTGACCCGGCTGAAGCGTGATAGTGGCAAGGTAGGAGCGCGCCAAGGCGGTCGGTTGTATAGGCTCTTGCCATGTCAATTTGTTTGCGCGGACCTGCCCCACACCACTGATAGCCGGGCTTGCCTTCAGGAACAGCAGCTGCTGCGACAGGGTCAGGTCGTATTGCCCGCCTCGTCCTATCATCAATCACCGAAGAACGTATTTGTGGGCACGGTCGTTGATGCTGCGACCTTCGATGTCGTCAGCCCGACCACAGGTGCGACAGAAAGCAGACCCGATTTGCGACCATCCGACACCGCATTGACGCGGTTGCCGAGAACCCGTCCGGTGACACCGGAACCGAACGAACGCTCCATGTTCAATGACACACGGTCCTGACCAACAGCATCGCGAAGGACTTCAAAGTCGGACAGAGCTTGTGCGTGCCACGCATAGAATGCTGGTGCCCGGCGTTCATCCTTGTTCCAATTGTCGGCGAAGTTTTCCCCGTTGGTTGTCTCGTTCAGGATGGCATAGCCCCGCCGTCCGTCCAGAATGGGGCGGTCGATGAAGTGCGGCATCATCCGGATCGTTTCGACCAACAGATCCATTTCGTCATGGAAGACGTGGTTGCGCACGCAATAGGCATATGACTGCATCGCAAGGGTGGTAATGATAACGGAAATCGGGGCCACGTCTTGCGTGTTGTTCTGATAAAAAACGTCGCGGTGCCGTTTGAGCAATTGCACGATGCGGCGCAGGATGCCTTTCACTGCTTCTCGGACGGGGAACGGCTCCACCGTCGCCTCGTCCCGCTGCATGGCGATAAACTTGCCCACAAAGGTAGGCCGGAGTGCGGCGCGCTCATCGAACAGGGTCTTGTAGGCCCGCGGGTTTGTCGGATGCCATTCCTTCAGAGCCCGGTCGGGCACCAATTCGCCCCGGTTGCCGCAGACCGGGTTTGCTATCGTCGGGGATAGGTCGAGGTGGAAGTCCCCCGCATAGTTCAGACGCCAACAACGCTTTTTTTCTTCGAGAAGGCGCACATAGGTGGCGTGTTCCTTGAGCCGGTTTCCAACCGCCGCCTTCAGGGTCGCTGGTGAGATGCCGGACGCGATACCTGCACAAAAGCAGATCAGATCGACATCGAATTCCCGCCGCCCGATTGGCTTCACGGCCGTTCCAAGCGCACTGGACCCTTGGAGATAGACCAGAACACTGACGAGTAGGGGATCAGTTGAACCGGACAGCCAGTCTCCGACGGCACCATAGCTCTGGCGCGCACGATCAAACTGGGTTTCGGTGAGGTCCAGATCCTCGCCTATCTCGTCCAGGATGGTGAATATCTGCGTGCGCCGCCGAATATCACTGTCGGTCAGCGGCTGTCGCAACATCTGATTCATGCCGCTTTCTCCTTGAGTTGATAGACCGGCACGAAGGTATCGGCAGGCTGGGTGAAAAAGATCGGGGTCAGGTGGGGCTTTGCTTTTCGGGCTTCTGACATACCGAGGCCCTTGAGGCGGCCGATCTTCGTGGTGTCATCCAAGGTAAAAAACCCGCTCGGGACAGACGGCGAAATGCGGTAGATGCGATCCCCATCGTAAGGGTGTCCCGTCAGAAGTTTTGCCATGCCGAGGGCGCCATGTGATTGCCCATCCGCGTAAAGGTTGAGGACTTTGAGGCCGAGTCCGGCAAACCCTGGACTTTCGGGCAGCATGTAGACTTCGTCCAGACACCCCAGGCTCAGAATGCGCAGGTCTGACGGATGCCACCCCAGAAGAGTGATGGCTTCGACGACAGCAATGGCTGTGGGATTGTTGGCCCATGTCCCGCCATCGGTCAGGCCAATATCATCAGCAGTGCGATGTCGCTTGAAATACGTAGGTGCCGCTGCCGTAGACAGGGCGGCATCAAGCGCAGTCTTGCGATAATCGGTTTGCAGGCGTGTGTGATGCGCGGTCTTGTAGATATAAGGGCTGCGGAGATCGGCATCCCACGCCGGGATCACCAACCGGGTCTGTGATTGCCCGATCAGATCGTTGTTGAGAACGGCCTTGAGTTCACGGGCAAGAATTGCCGCATCGTGCTTTGGACCGACTACGTGCCGACCTGTGGCGGTGAGGGTGCGCCATGCCTGCCGTATCCTCCCCAGCGGTTCATCATCCGCATTGTCCTGACCGAAGATGACAGGCCCGCGACGCTCGTAAAGCTCGAGCAGTTCCTTTGCCGTGCGGCCGAGGCCAAGGCCGAGTGCGATGATGCCACCCGTCGATGTGCCCGCGATGAGATCGAAATAGCGCCCAATGGGCTGGCCCAGATCTTCCTCGAGCCCCGCGAGGAATGCAGCGGGCATCGTGCCCTTAATCCCGCCCCCGTCGATGGAGAGGATGCGACGTATCTGCCTGTTGTTCCCACCGTTGCTCATCCTGACATCCATTCCGCTTATGCCCTTCAGCCTTTCGGCGGATACGGGTCCTTGCCATAGGTGTTGCGCTCGCGGATGCGACCGTTCTCGCCGTGGATCAGCATCTCGCTGCCCTGACGAATGGCGGATTCCCGCGCGGCCGTGATGGCCTCGCGCTGCGTGCCGTGGACGGAAGACGCGCGGGAGTTACCCGCCCCCTTCACTGCCCAACCGCTTTCATGCGGCACAACATGCTGATTTTTCTTAGACATTTCAAGCCTCACATGTCGATTTCGGTTGACGATGCGAAAACCTTGTGTTTAAATATACAGGAAGAAATGGCGTTTATCAACCACAACAATAACCGCCGGGAGAGGATCATGTTCGGACAAAGACTCAGGCTTGCCCGCAAGCGGGCGGGTCTATCCATGCAAGCGCTCGCGGAGCGCGTAACCCCAAGCGTGTCAGCGCAGGCCATCAGCAAATACGAGGCGGACAAGATGATGCCGTCCTCGTCGGTGCTGGTCGGCCTCGGCAAGGCGCTCGGCGTGTCACTGGACTTCCTGCTCGGCGGTCAGGTCGAAGCTCTGGAAAGCGTCGAGTGGCGAAAGAACTCGACCGCCTCGGCGCAGGATCGCGCGATGGCGGAATCCATCGTCATCGAGAAGCTCGAAGACTATCTCGCCATCGAGGACATCCTCGATATGCACCCCGCTGAAGACCCCTTCGCCGCGCTGCGCGTGGAAATGGTGGCCGATGAAGAGGCCATCGACGCCAAGGCGCGGGACGTGCGGCGCGAGTGGCAGCTTGGGATCGACCCGATCCCGAGTATGACCGCCCTGCTCGAAGACAAGGGACTCAAGGTCATCGAGGCCGATCTCCCGGAACGCATCAACGGGCTGGCCTGTCATGTCGAACGGGCGGAGGGCGCACCGACTGAGGTGATCGTCGTCTCGCGGCACACCAATGTCGAACGCAAGCGCTTCAACCTCGCCCACGAACTCGCGCACCGGATCATCACCGAAACCGGCAATGCCGCACTGAAAAAGGAGCCCTCGATGCACCGCTTCGCGGGGGCGTTCCTCATTCCGCGTGAGCATCTGGAAGAGGAAGCTGGCCGAAACCGTCACGGCATGACCTGGATAGAGATCATGCGGCTCAAGCGCACCTATGGCGTCTCCGCCGCCGCGATGCTCGTGCGGCTCGGCCAGGTGGGCATCCTGTCGAAGAGCGCTGTGGAATATGCGTTCAAGACCTATGCGCGAAGCTGGCGGCGCGAGGAGCCGGAGCCTATCGGTCCAGGCGAGGGCTTTGCGGCCTTCGAGAAGCCGCAGCGCTTCGAGCGCCTCGTCTGGCGCGCACTCGGCGAGGAGATGATTTCCCCCGTGCGGGCGGCGCAGATGCTCGGGCTCCCCTTGAGCGTTGTCGAACGCGACATCAGGGGGCCTCGTGACCAGTGACCTGTGTTGTCGTCAATGATGCGTCCTGTCTGATCGACTTGAAGAAGGGAGAGTTGCTGCACGTCCTGCTGCGGCTGCCCTATCGCTTCATCGTGCCCCTGCCCATCCGTGAGGAGGAGCTGCTCGATTTCACGGCGCAGGAATGGCGGATGCTCGAAGACGGTGGCCTCGCCACCTACGATCTGCCGGGGGAAGAAGTCGCGCGGGTTTTCGCTCTAAAGCGGGAACATAGCCGCCTGTCGGCCAATGATTGCTTCGCCCTCGTGACGACAACCTGCCAGGAAAACGGCATCCTCCTGACCGGCGACAACCTTCTACGCAAGGTCGCCACCGCTCGCGCGGTGCGCGTTCATGGCGTCCTCTGGATCATCGACGAGCTGCACGCCGCCGAAGCCTGCGATGTCGGGCTTCTTGTCTCCGCCCTGCAAATCTGGCGGGCGGATGAGGCGGTCTTCCTACCCCCCGCCGAGATCGACAAGCGGCTGCGCCGTCTCGGGGCATAATCTGAACAAGGTGGAGATGGCTGGACCCTGCCCACGACGTTCCGAGCGAAAGATCGAACGGTCATGCAAACCAGCCCCTTTTTTCGGCGTCAAAAAGCATCGTTTGTGACATTCAGCGTTACGGAAGCTACGCGCAGGTCGCCATGCCCGCCACCCTATCGCGCAACCAGCCTTTCACCATCCTCCTCTCGCAGCATCGCTTCCATGT
>NZ_QBFD01000041.1:7375-11797 GCF_003335585.1 Sulfitobacter sp. DFL-14
ATCTGCATCATCGGTGCAGGCTCGCTGGGATCAAAGGTGGCCGCCAGTCTTGCGCGCGAAGGCGTCGGTCAATTCATTTTGTTCGACAATGACGTTCTTTGGTCCGACAACTTGGTTCGAAACGAACTCGATGAAATGGATGTGGGGCATCACAAGGCGGTTTCTCTTAGGCACAGATTGCTACGAATAAATCCGGCAGTGAAAGTCGGTGCCTTGGGAATGAGTCTGACGTCTCAATCCGCTGTCCAGCATATTGCTCAGTTGAGCGAGATCATCAGCACTTGTGATCTCGTCATAGATACGACGGCTGATAGCGGAGTGTTTCGAATGGCTGCGGCCATTTGCACGCAGAAGCGTAAACCTCTCGTTTGGGGACGAGTCTACGCCGGAGGACTCGGAGGACTGATTGCACGAAGTATCCCGTCTGAAGATCCGCCACCACTGACCGCTGCATCTCAATTGCGAGCATGGTGCGAGGAGAAAGGCATGGCACCGCCAGAGGGCCGCGAACACAATTACGGGGTGCAAGGTGATGACGACGATGAGCCCTTATTCGCCTCTGACAGCGATGTAGGGGTCATTGCCAACAGGCTGGTTCGTCATGTCCTAGACGCCCTTTCAACAACGGAGATTAGAGTTCATCCGGAACCTGCATACTTTATCGGCCTTCGCAAAGGCTGGATCTTTGATCATCCCTTTGACACCCATCCGGTCATTTTCGGTCCTACCGACGGATGGGTAATAGACAGCACAAGTTGTGCAGAAGAGGGCGTTGAACGCGTCATGACTCGCCTTGGAGTACAAGATGACGCTTAGCCTCACAGTCCCACGCTCGCAGCTTGCGAAACTGCAGATCCACCTTAAGCAAGGCGGCAACCGCGAGATCGGCGGGTGGTTGGTTGCAGAACAGACAGCTCCGGGAAAATTTGAACTCGTCGGTTTCACCGTCGATCTTGAGGCGGGGACACGAGATCGTTTCGATAGTTTGCCTGAGCCGCACTCACAACAGATGGATCGGATCTTGATGGAAAATTGTGGTCGCGCTGGTCGGGTTGACTATCTTGGCGAATGGCACTCGCACCCGACATTCCCACCAATACCTAGCGAGATCGACGTGGCCTCGATGACGGATATGGTCGAAAACAGCGGACCTTCGTTTGCAGCGTTGGTCGTTGTCCGTCTAATGGGCAACGCCTCGATTCAGGCGACTATCACTACGTTTCAACGTGGCCAATTGCCCGAGACCGGCCAGCTGATAATTGCGAATGCAGTTCCCGAAGCTGGACTTGGCGAAGGTTGGAAACCGTCGGAACACTAGCATCATTCGATAGCCTGAAATCGGTTGACTACTCGTCTGACCATCCAATCGTAACTCGCTGTGGTAGCGCTAATCAAAATGGAGCAAAAAATTGTCTAGTTCAAATATCCCGGCCAAGATTCAGACCCAATTATGGGCTTTGGCGGCGGGTCGATGTGAATTTTCAGGATGCAACAAGCTCCTTGTCGGGGATCTAATCGCTGGCAAGGAAGACGGAAAGTTCGGTTTCATCGCACATATTGTGGCAGATAGCGATAATGGTCCAAGGGGTGATAAAGTCCGTTCGCCACTCCTCGCCCGCGACATCAGCAACCTGATGCTGATGTGCCCCATCCATCACAAGGAAATCGACGTAGACCACGTGGACGACTATCCGGAAGAAACGCTCGTGGCAATGAAGCGCGAGCACGAAGAGCGGATCGAGACTGTTACAGATATGGACGCTGACCGCGCGGCGCATGTGCTCCGTTTCGCGGCGAATATCGGCCAAATGGACTCTTTGGTTTCCACCAAAGCCATTTTTGCCGCTATGCCCCCCGACAGGCATCCGGCGGAGCGACGAACCATCGACATCGAGCTGAATTCAGAAATCAAGGATGATGAACCGGAGTTTTGGGGCATGCAAAGCGCGCATTTACACCGCCAATTCCAACGCAAGGTGAAAGAGCGGATAGAACAGAAGGAGATTCTACAGTTGAGTGTGTTTGCGCTTGCGCCACAGCCGCTTCTCATCGAACTGGGTACATTACTTGGTGACATCATGCCTGTATCTGTTCACCAAAAGTACCGCGAGCCATCTACTTGGAAATGGCAACTCCACCAGCCGTCGATAAATTTCAAAGTTGGCGAGTATTCTGGGCCGAAAGACGTACCAGTCGCCCTCAAGCTGGCGCTCAGTGCGACCGTCGATGATCAGAGAATTCGCTCGGTTCTCGGCGACAACACGGCCATCTGGTCAATCACGGCAGAGGATCCTCACAACGACATCATGCGAAGACAGGACGATCTTGCAATCTACAAGGCCCACCTTCGCAGGCTTTTTGATCAGATCAAAGCCCATCACGGCGAGGATGCGACTATCAACATGTTTCCGGTTCTTCCCGTTTCCGCAGCGGTCGAAACTGGCCGCACACGAATGCCTAAAGCCGATTTGCCGCTAGTCATCTACGACCAAAAGCCGGGGAAGGGATTCGAGCCGATAATCACGGTAAGTGCTTAGGCCCTCATAAATCGTCAGCCGAAGGTTCGTCATTCCAACGCGCTATTGGCCGCTGACCTCCCAACCTTAAGGATTTTCTAGCTAGCACGGCAAGTGTTTGCTCATCGCCCAGCCAGACAAGCCATCCTCGCCACCCTATCGCGCAACCAGCCTTTCACCATCCTCCTCTCGCAGCATCGCTTCCATGTCGTCCAAGCCATCGACTGCAGAGCGCATCTGCGCCTCATCAGCTACGCTCGCAGCTTCAGAATCTACGACCCTGCTGCCAAAATCCATCTCCATCTGGCGCTGTTCCTCGGCGATGACGGCTTGAACGACAGGCGCGGTCTTCTTTGGAGCGGCGTCGGCTTGGCCTGACGGTTGACCATCGCCAGCCTGGCTCGCCCTCTCCACATCGGCTTCTGTTCCCCCTGGCCCATCCGACGGCGGCGTCATCGGCATGGCGCGCGCACTCAGCGGCAGGTTCCCCTGCAGCCCCCCTCTCCCCGGCTCCGGAAACGGTAGCTCGCCTGTCTGCGCCGCATGGATCGCCTTGAACAGCCGATCGTCAAAATATTGGATCCGCTTTGCCCGGACCGGCATTTGGGCATCGATCACCATGATAATTTCATCGAGCGGTAGGCGGCGCGCCTCATCCTCGGGCAGGAGAGAGCTTTCTTCGGTCCGTGTGGATTGGCTGCGGCCCTCGAAGGGGTTCTTACCGATGGACTGCGAACGCGTGATTACGGTCTTGGTGGTCTTGCCGACAGCCTTGCTGAGCTCTTCGACAGTCTTTTCATCGGAGGGCGTCAGATAGAGCTTCACGCCCGCGTTGCCCTGCAGGGCGCGGCGGGTGTTCTCGCCGTAGATTTCATCGAGGGCGGGGATGGTTTGGGTGACCACGGCCAAATGGCCGCGATAGGTACGCAGGGTCTCGATACTCTCGACCACGATGGGCATTTTTCCTAGGCGATTGAACTCGTCGAGCATGATCATCACTGGCCACGGCTCGTCTGGCCCGGGATCCTTTTCCTGCATGGCCGAGAGCAGGTCGGAGAAAAACAGCCTGATCAGCGGCGCGAGGGGTTTCACCATCAGCGGCTGGACGACGAGGTAAACCGAAAAGGGCTTCTTGCGGATCGTCCGGAAATCAAAGTCCGAGACCGCTGTCGCCTCATCGATCGCCGGGTTCTGCCATTGATCCAGTCCCGAGGTCATCAGAAGCGAGACATAAGAAGTCAGCGTATCGTTGTTGGTCGAGGCCAACCGGGTGAAGATCAGCTTGGCGGCCCGGTTGTCCACCTCGTGGCCCCGCGCGAAGTATTCCTTCTGCTTGTTCCCGCCCGAGGCCGCGATGCGATAGATCTCGCCCAAGGTCGGGCGCTTGCGCTGGAAGGCCAACAGGCCTGCCGCCACGAAGAGATCGATCCCGCCTTTGAGCAGGCCCTGCACCCGGTCGTTGTCACTCTGCAGGAACAGCGTCGCCAGGAGCTGCAATTCCATCTGCTGGCGCGCGGGGTCTTTCAGTTGATAGATGCGCAGGAGCGGGTTGTAGCGATGCGTGCGCTTGCCCTCCCAATCGGTGGGGGCAAAGCGATAGACCTTGTCGCCTTGGGCTGCGCGGTGTCGGGCCGTGGCCTCGAAACACTCGCCTTTCACATCGAGCGTCACGGCGGAGCCTTGCCAGGTCAGCAGGTTCGGAATGACAAAACCCGTGGTCTTGCCACGGCCCGTGGGCGCCACGATCAGCGCATGCGGAAAAACCTTGGAGCAAATGTAATTGGCGCGGGAGCCCGGCGTCCCCAGCTTGCCGAGGATGAACCCCGTACCGGGCGCCCCGAAGAAGCCGTTGGCCTTCATCTCGCGCGCGGTCTGCCAATGGGTCTGGCCAAAGCGTGTGAGGGCC
>NZ_QBFD01000041.1:11807-13886 GCF_003335585.1 Sulfitobacter sp. DFL-14
GCCTGAAAGGGCGAGGCTCAGCATCAGGCCGGCGGCGGCGAAGCTGCCGATGATCAGGTGAATAAGTTGCGCGTCCTCCGGGCGGCGATCGAGGATCGCCAGATAGCTCTGCGCGATATAGGCAAAGTCGATCTCGGCGCCGAAGCCGAAATCCTGGTAGGTCAGCACCGCCGAGGCGATGGTATAGCCCATGGCCCCGGTCACCAGCGTCACCAGAAAGACCCCTGTGGCGATCCGCGCTTTTCCCATGGCGGCGCTCAATGGACCTGACCCCGCTCGGTCTCGCCATCCACGTCTGTGGTGCGGTGTTTTTCGTATTCGGTGTCGGCAAGATCATCGACCACCTGGCGCAAGGCCTCCGTGTTGGCCGTCGCTGCATCGGATTGCAGATAGACCTTGGCGACATAGAGCCAGTCGAGGCGGTCCTCGAGAACCTTTTCCAGCGCATCGGCATCACCGGATGTGAGCCGCTCAAGTTGACGGTCATCCAGCACCCGCGCGATCTCGGTTCGGAAAGCGTCCCGCTCCGCCTCGGTCTCGAAGGGCGCGGACAATTCCCCGGCCCGCTCATGGTCCACGACACGCGCAATCTCGTCTGCAAGGCGGTCGGCACGGTCAGACCGCATCGGCGTTCCATCGCGGGTTGCGAGGATGTCGTCGCGCGTGCCAACCCCAAGCCCGTCGCGCATCTCGGTTTCGCGGCGGACCTGATTGATGGCCTCCGTGTCCCGGATCTCGACGACAGCCGCATAGGTCGCGCCGAGCCCGCGGGCGAGGTGGGACGGCATGTCCGGATAGCGCTCCCTGAATTCATCCGTGACAGCATCTGCAACAGGCGTGCGGAGGTCGCGTCCCTCCATGATCCGGTCGACCTCGCGGACGATCTCGCTGGCGCGGGCCGCATCGGTGATGATCTCCCTGTAGGGTTCAGACCGGTCGATCACATCGCCTGGGCGTGCGAGCAGGTCTGGGTGTGCTTCGAGATACGCGCGTTGCTCCGTCTCGATCCGGCGCTCTGCCCGCGAGACAACCTCCCAATCCCGGTCCTCGATCTGCTGCGCTGTCAGGCCGTCTGCGCGCATCTCCTGACGGATTGTCCCTTCCATCGCCCGGACTGCGTCCCGGTGATAATGGAACCGCTCGCTGTCCGCTTCCGCTTCCATGACGCCATCCCGGCGCAGCACCTTCTCCTGTTCCAGCATCGTGCCAAGTTCAACGTGCACATCGTTGAGAATGTCGCGGGCCTGTTCCAGATCGGCGCGGCGTTCAAGGTTCAGATCGCGCGCCTCGGCCACTTTGGAGAGATCATTGGCGATCCATTGATGCTCCAGCGCGGCGCTCGAGGCCCCGGTCTCGATCCGGGCCACCACTTCCGATGTGCTGATCCCGGTGCCCCGTAGTGCTACGTCAATGCGCGATCTCAAGTCGGGCTCGGCCAGTCGCTCGCGCTGGCTGGCGTCGATATTGGCCTCGGAATAAATCCCGCCCTCCGAGGGCGCATCTGAGAGCGAGCCCGAGCGCAGCCCCAAGGGCTGCATATGCTGGACCTGCGTCTGGATCTCGATGAGGCGTTTTTCCAGCACGGGACGTTCCGCGTCAGACTTCTCGGCGATCATGCCCTGCACCCGCGCGAGCTTTTCCGCATAGAGGCTTCTGAGATCCTCGAAACTTTGATCCTCGGCCATGTACACATCTCCTGTTCGGTCCACCTGCCCGCCATGCGCCAGCACCTCGCCCGCGCGGAAGAGTGCCGCGGCAATATCCTCGCGGGCCTCCCGGGAGGCCTCCGCGGCAAGCGAATGGTAGACGGTCCTGGTGTTGGCGATCTCCGCCAGCGTCCGCGTCAGGTCCTGCCCAACACGTTCCCGCTCGCGGGGCGCGCGGCCCTCTTCTTTCGCCGCATAAACCTCGCGGGTAGGGGCGGGGTAATGCACGACCCCGCGATCCACCCGGCGCGTGGCTTCCAGGCGCACGCCATACTTCTCCGCCTCCTCGACCATGGCGAGGCGGAAATCGTCGTAGTTGAAGCGGTGGTTGCGCCCCAGAAAGAAGAACTCGCCTTCCTGCGAGCGGCGGTTC
>NZ_QBFD01000041.1:13896-18788 GCF_003335585.1 Sulfitobacter sp. DFL-14
GCGTCAGTCTGGAAGAACCGCTCGGCCACATCGGTTGCGATGTCGCGCACATCCTCCCCGCGCGTGCCGATGGGGAAGGACATGAGCATGTGGGTGGTCTGTCCGAGCTTGGGCTTGAAGCCCGCATCCCACCGCTTGCCAAAGCGCTCGGTGAGGTCCTTGATGTCGCCCGCCTCGAGCTTGGACTTGCCATCCAGAAACCCGCTACTGTCCACGATATGGGTGGACTTGGTGGTGAGATAATCGAGCTGATTCATCAGCTGCGATTTGTTGTGAGTGCCCCCGCCCCGGATCGCCTTGAAGACCGCTGGCCGGTGCCCTGCTGCCGCGCGCACAAGCTGGGTCTGCTTGGCCACGTGTAGCCCCTGCATCGAGCCCCGGATGCGGCTCCAGCCGTCCCGGAAGACCTCGCCCGTAACGGTATGGACGGCATCATTCAGCCGCATGGGCAAACTCCCTCAAGGCGGCTGTGGCCTGCAGCTGCATCGCGTCCCGACGGCGGCGCAGGAGCAGATCGATCTCGTCAGCGGAATCCAGGATGAACCGCGCCAACCCGCGCATCTGGGCAAGGCGCAATTCGGTGAACTCGGCACGCGTGCCTCCCCCGGCCCCCTGCCCTTGCCGGTTGGCCAGCGTCATCTGCTTGGCGATCTGCGCGACCCCATTGCCAACCTCGTGCAGAGAGGCGCGGTAGCGCGCCATCTCTGCTGCCATCTGCGCGTCCGGAACGAACACGCCACCCGCCGCCTGAATGAGCCGCCGCAGCCCCTCGGCCCGGCTCTCGATCCCGGCTGTCGCCAGCACCGCGTCAAGGGCTGCGAGCTCGGCGGTGGTCACCTTCACACTGACTGCAGAAACAGGAACGCCCGTGTCCGTCTGGCGTTCGACATCAGCTTTCAGGACGTACCGCACGGCCCGTGCCGTCACCCCGAACTGCGTCGCCAGAGCGGTCGTCGACACACCCTCCGCGGCCTCGCGGACGATCTGCATCTTCTCGATCTCTGTCAGGCGTTTTGTTCGGGACATGCGGAAGAAAGACCCCCTATTTCCTGCCACCTTCCACCAAGGCTGCCCCCACCTTACGATAATATACCGATCTGTCAATTATATACTTACGTCGCATTCAGGCTCAGGCAGCCTTGGTGTCCGCTTCACGCCGCGGCCCGCAGGGACGCGGCTCTGCCGCCCTCACCACCGGGTGCACCACCTGTCCTAGGGGTCCCGTCCACCAGCCCCGCCCGAGGGTCTGGCCGAACGCGCATGTGTTCGGACGGAACCGCGGGCGGGCGCAAACCCCACCGACAGGGCGGACAGGCAGGGTCAAGGAGGGCCAGATTTGGCTTGCCAAATCTCTGCCGCAAAAACCGGGAGGCCCTGGCCGATAGGTTTTTGTGGATGGCCCCCTTGAGGCTGACTGGCCGGTCTGTCGCGGCCAGACTATTCCGGGGGAAGTGCGTCCGTTGAATGCGCAGCGACCGGCAGCTTCGTGAGGTCGCCTCCGGCGATCTGACCGCCGGACCCGGCATCCCTGAAACAGGGATCGGGCCGCCCCCGGATCGTCTTGGGGCGGCCCATCCTCGTGAGAGGATTCAGTCCTGGGGATCCTTCGCGCTCGGCGGGAACATCACCAGCTCCGAGACCGCGACCGGGAAGTCGAGCTTGAGGCTGAAGAACTCCGAGCCATCCCCGTTGCGGGTGTTGCGGAACATGGCGCCCACGCGTTGGAAGCGGGTGCGCTCCTGACCATCGGTGTCGGTGAACTTGACTGGGACGGTGGCGACGTAGTGGTTGGTCATTTGGGTTACTCCTTGTTGCGATGGGGATCACCCGGCACGGGGGCAAGGGGCCCGGTCGCAAGTGCAAATGCGGAGGGTCCGCGGCGCCGCCGTGGAAGCCGTATTTGTGCTTGCCGAAGCGTGAGCTGAGGGCACGAACGGGCCGACCCCGTGCGATCCACATCGATGAGCAAAAAGGAGTGATCCGGATTTGTACCGCCACTTTGAAGTCGCGATCGCACCCGTCGATACCGATCTGAGGTGGCTTGGTTCGTTCTGATCCAATGCATCTGGATAATGATCCCTCACGCTCACCACACGGCGGGTCAGCAGCGTTCAGCCGCGAGCGAAGATCGTCGTCGGTGTCGGGTGAGTGCCCCTGCTATCGGCACCAAGGTTGAGGGGGTGGGGGACAGCTGGTGCGGCCACATTGATATGGCACGGCCAAACCTTCAGCGATGAGCGTACTGCCCACGTCCCGACCGTCAACGAACAACGAGCCACAAAACCGCCCGAAATTGCATCGATCCGTGCCTTCAGTCCCGGGCCGGCAGGAACAGGCCACGCGCTCAAATTCAATTGACGCCGCACCCCGCACCAATTGACCAAGACGCGCTGTTGCCTGTTCCCCGACCTGGCGCTCTGCAGTGCAGGATGGTCTCCATGTCTCAGGCGCGTTAAACCCGACGAGACGCACGTTCGCTGTCATGCCTCGAATATCAATCGTATCACCATCAATGATCCGTACATCGCTGGCTCGAAGCGACCGGTCTTGCGAGGCGGGTCGCTCTGCAGGTGGCGCGACCGGCGATAGGAAACTGGAAGACATCCAGCCCACTCCCAAGTTAGACCGAATTTGGGTCCATTGCCCTTCATCGCGAAGCATTTCGACGCGAGTCCCTTCGCTCAAGACGCCCATCACAGCGTTCGCGGTAGACGGCTCAGAACGTTGGTTGACACGCGTCCCTGTCACATAGACGTAAGTGGTGTCTGTCGTTTGCGATGTGGGAATTGCTGACGGACTGTAGGGCGTGGATCGCGAATTCGACGTCTCAAACACTGATCCAACCAATGCGAAGAACCCGACAGCAATAACCAGCGGCACCATGATTTGGCGTTGAGCCTTGCGCACAGCACGCCGAGGTGCGGTGATTGCGCGGCTCACGGAGATCGGACGAGGTCTCGCCTGAACGGCCCTGGATCTGCGCTTTGGTGGTGGTTTCGAAGTGCCGTCGTCGGCAGCTGCCCTCGTCTGGGCCGGTTTTTCCCCTTCCAGTTTCAGGACTTTGTGCAGGCTGGCGTACTGAGCTTTGCTCAGGCGAGTCTCAGTCCCGTGACGCTCAAACCGTTCAGCCATGTTTGTGAGAAAAGACACTTCCCAATCGTTTGTCTGCCCGGACCGCAAACGCGCATCAATGCGTGATTGGATCTCTTTGGTGCGTTCCGGAGAAAAGGGCATCGAGGAAAAACCTGTTCGGGTGTTGAGCTGCGCAACAAATGTCTTCTGCCGCACGGGCACATTAAGCTGTGATTGCATCGAGATACCATCCAGCCATTCCCAAAACCACATTGGCCGTGTTGCACTCATCAAGACTTTTGCTACCCGTTGCTGGAGTTCGCTGCGACACCCCTGAGGTTCGCAAACATTTGAGAAACGACGAAAGGGCCGCCCGAAGGCGACCCTCTATGCTCACGTCTCCGCGGTCTTCTTCGCCGGGTCCGCAACCCGCATGACCGTCAGGCCTTTCGCTTCCGCCTTCTGCCCGAGGTTCAGCGCCACCCCGTTGCCGCCGAAGAGTACAACCCCCGTCGCCGCGAACTTGTCGTCCAGCATTTCGTCGTTGCACTTGAACGGTGCCGCACGCCCATGAGCGGACCAGCGCGGATCGAAGCGCGCCTGCGCGATCCCGCGTGCCCGGGCCCACCGGGCCGCAATCATCTCGGCCCCGTGCTTGCCGCCCTTGTGGCAGAGGAAGATCTCCTGGTTGCGGTTCTGCCTGATCCGTTCGCGAACCTTGTCGAGCGTATTGAAGATCACATCGACATCGGTCCAATCGGTGGCGCCTGAGACAATCAGGGGCACCCCCTCGACTTTCGACTTCTCGGCAGTCTCGCGGTCGTGCTGTTCGAGGAGCTGTCGCGCCTCGAAGACGGCCCCGGTCTCTTGCGCCCGAATGCTCGCGCGCGAGCCTGCCGCCGGGATGAAGGCGTGGCCCGTCTCGATCTCGTAGCATTCCGCCGCCGCCTCGCTCATCACCTCGATGGCGCCGACGATCTCCCGGAGGTGCAGAAAGCGCGCCTGCGCTTCTTCGAGCGCGGTCTCGGCGATCTCCGATCCGTCGTGGGATTTTGCCAGCGCGCCGATCTTGTCAGCGGTGCGGTCGACCTCCTTGCTAAGCACCACTTTCCGGCGCTGCAGGATCGTGGCGAGCCCATGGGCCAGCGGTTCGATCTCTGCTTCAAGCCCGGTCCCGCGCAGCTGACCGAGCAAAGCCTCGAAGCTCTCGCGGATGATGTGGTCGGTCAAGATGTGATCCTCGGGGATCGGCAGCTGCGCGTCCTTCTCGGTCAGTCCGAAAAGCTCGATGGTCTCGTAGGTGTTCGCATTGTCATAAGCCATGTCTGGTCTCCATATTCGGTTGTGGAGCCACCACGTGAGTGTGGGGGCATGGCCGAATGCCTGGTTTCCGAATCTGCCCGGGTCAGGGACGGCGCAGCCGCCGGCTTGCCGGGCGCAAAAGTTTTCTGCGCGCAGCCCCCGACACATGCGCGGCCTCACGCACGGGACTGCCCCGCGCCACAGGCCCCGCCCTCGCCGAAAAGTTTTGCGATCCTTGACGCGGGCTGATTTGGGGGCCATCCGGAGGATATGCTTCCGCACTCATGTGTGTGTGTTTTGACGGTAGGTTTGCCCGACCCGAGCAGGCAAAAGGCCCGACCGGACGCGGGAGACGGATGAAGCGGCGGGATCGTTTTGCCCCGCAAAACAGACCAGAGCGCAATCCGGCGGAGCGGCCGGGGAGGGACGTGCTCGCGAGGCGGGCAAACCGGGATGCCGGGTGCGACGCCGCGGTGAGGCCGCATGGCCGAATGCGCGACGGACCGAAGGGCCGTTCT
>NZ_QBFD01000041.1:18798-26994 GCF_003335585.1 Sulfitobacter sp. DFL-14
ACGCGCAGCCGAGCAGGGGAGGCCGACAGGCTGGGACTCAGGTCGATGGTCGAGTGCACAAAACCGACACACTCCGCATGCAAACCGTGCAAATTGTCTGGTCTGTTAAAGGGTTCGGATGTAGAAAAGACCCTATCAACGCTGAAAATGATCATTCAGAAAGAGCAGTTCGACTTTGGCTTCCGCCCAACAACTCATCGGTCTCGTTAAGAGCCACGCAGAAGGGGACGCTGATCGTTTTTACGATCTGGCGATGCAACTCTCGGCGGCCGAAGAGCAGAAGGGACACACCCGGCTGGCTGAACAGTTGCGGCAGTGGGCTGAAGCGGGGCAAAAGCCGCCAGCAAAGCGAACCCCTGCAGTCACCCCTATCGCAACGCCTCGCGGCGATCTTGCAGAGTTTCTTGCCGCGTCTTATCCGACGGAGCGACTCGTCGATGTAATCTTACCGGATAGGATTGGGAGTGAACTGTCGCATCTCGTCTTCGAGACACGTATGCGCGAAAAGCTCGAGGCAAAAGGCCTGAAGCCACGGAGGCGCGTTCTCCTCTCCGGTCCTCCCGGCACCGGCAAGACCCTGAGTGCTTCAGCACTGGCCGGGGAGCTGCAGTACCCCCTTTTTTCGGTCATGCTCCACGGTCTAATAACGAAGTTCATGGGCGAAACGGCGCAGAAATTGAAGATGGTCTTTGATGCCATCAAGACGACACGCGGTATCTACCTGTTCGACGAAATAGACGCTTTGGCTGCGGCCCGGGGCGGTGAGAACGATGTCGGCGAAGCCCGGCGGGTTTTGAACTCATTCTTGCAGTTTCTGGATGAAGACACAGGGCCTTCGATCGTCGTCGCCACTACAAACCTGCCGGGAATTCTTGACCGCGCTGTGCTGCGCCGCTTCGATCTCGTGTTGCCCTATGTGATGCCCGACGGTCCTGCTATCCGGCAGGCACTCGAACGCCGCCTGATCGGTTTCTCGTTCAATCGAATAGGATGGAAGCGGGTGACGGATGTCGCCGCAGGCCTCTCAACGGCCGATATTGTGGCGGCGGCGGAAGATGCCGCGAGACGTGCGGTTTTGAATGATACTGACAAGATTGCGACACAGGATTTGCTTGACGCCCTCGAACGCCGACGGTCGCTCCAAGATTTAGGGACCAATGACAATGGCGCGAGACCTTCCGCACTTCCACCTTCGCAATCTCGGACAACCTCGCCCATTCCAAGCAAAGGGCGGGGGCGGTTCCAAAAGACCAAGTGATGTCCCCAATCGCGCTGCGCACGCCCAAGCGCTGCTTCAGGCCATCGACGCGTTGCCGGATATTCCGGCCACTGAGCTTCCCGGCGTTTATCTCGAAATCAGCTCCCGTATCGACGAGCGCCTGAAAAAGGATAGCCTAGATGCCAGTGGCCTGATGCTTCTTCGCATCGAAGATTTTCCTATTCCAGGTGGCGCCCAAGAGCGTGCGACGGTGTTTGCAACAGCCAAGGGTATTGAGAACCTGCGCAAGAAGGTCGACCAGTTTCGGACGGAAGACACGCCTGATCGCGAGAAAGATGGTGAATTCATCCCGGGCCGACCAAAGAATGCAGACTTGGTTCAAAGCGTCGCTGCCATTACGGAAGCGGGATTGCGTGCCCTCTGGCGCAGCCCGCCGGGCAAGTTTCCCGCGGCGGATATTGCGGCAGTCTGGGAGGTTTGGCTCGAGCCCCAAATGACCGAGGCCTTCGTTGCAGCAGCGCCTAACTATGGTGTGACTGTGGGCGCGGATCGGCTGGAGTTTCCCGAAGATACAGTGGTGGTCGTCCAGGCCGATCGCAATCAGCTTGCCCAAGCCGTCCGGCGACTGGGTGGCGTACGAGCACTTGCCGCTCCGACAATCACTGCAGATTTCTTTGACGGCTTGCCGGTGGCCGAACAGGCACAGTGGGTCGATGAGCTTTCAGGCCGGACCACCTATTCGGATCACCCCAATGCTGGCTACGTTACGCTCCTGGATACTGGTGTCAGTCGGGCGCATCCTCTGATTCAGCCGGCGCTTAGCGTGGATGATCGACATGCCGCAAATCCGGCTTGGGGATTGGAGGATGTGAAGGGCCATGGAACGCAGATGGGAGGACTCGCGCTCTTTGGCGATCTGACGCAAAAACTTCATCAGGCGAACCCAGTTATGGTCATGAACCGTCTGGAATCCGTCAAACTCCTGCCAGATGCCGGCATGAACCCGCATCATCTCCTAGGCGCGGTGACCAAGCAGGCGATCAATGCGGTCGAACAGGTTGGTCCCCGACGCCGTACTTTCACCATGACGACGACGACGGGTGAGGACACGCCGCACGACGGTGCCCCGACCTCGTGGTCGACGGAAGTCGATCAGCTTGCCGCCGGTGTTTCAGGTGGACTCAGACAGCAGCGCTTGGTGCTGGTTTCGGCAGGGAATACCGACAACTTCACCTTTGGTGCCGGAAACTACCTCGACCGATGCGATCACGAAGACAACGAGATCGAGTCGCCTGCCCAAGCGTGGAATGTTTTGTCTGTTGGAGCCTTTACCGAGAAGACTGTACTACCAAACGGAGACCCGGCCCAAGCGCTTGCACCATTCGGCGATCTATCGCCAGCTTCGAGAACTGCATCGTGGTCGTCCCATTGGCCGAACAAACCGGACGTTGTCCTTGAGGGCGGAAACTGGGCGCTAAGTGCCATGCCTCCGCCAATGCGGCACGGATGGTTATCGCTCCTTTCGACGCACCATAATTATCCGGTCCGATCTTTCACATTCACCTTCGACACCAGCGCTGCGACAGCGCTTGCAGCGAAGGATGTAACGGAACTCTGGTCGGATTATCCGACACTTTGGCCCGAGACAGTCCGTGGTCTCTATGTGTCTTCCGCGCGTTGGACTCAGCAGATGCGAGCACATTTGCCGGCCCAAGCGAACAAAGGTCATTACATGCCGCTTTTTCAGCGCTATGGATTTGGCGTTCCGGACATGGCCCGTGCCCGCCGCAGCGCGTCGAACGCGCTGACACTCATCGTGGAAGACACGATTACACCCTACGGAATCTCCGAAAAGACCGGCGGTGATGTCCACAATGAGTTGAAGCTCTTCGCCCTACCCTGGCCCGTTGAGGCTTTGCGCGCGCTCGGCAATGCCGACGTTACCTTGCGGGTGGCGCTAAGCAGCTTTATTGCTCCAAACCCGTCAGAAGCCTCACGCGGCGTTCGTTATCGCTACGCATCCCACAATCTGCGGTTCCAACTCAATCGCGCCGGCGAGAACGAAGCCCAATTCCTAGCTCGGATCAGCAAGGCGGCCGAACAGCCCGACGGTCCCGCAAACGACGAGGATGATCTTTGGGACTACGGTAGCAATCGGCGCCATGTCGGATCGCTGCACATCGATCAACTGACTTGCAAGGCATCAGATCTCGCAAGGCGAAACTTGTTGGCCGTTCACCCAGTCACCGGATGGTGGAAATCCAAAAAGCTTCTCGCTGAAGGTTTGCCTTCTGTGCGCTATGCATTAATCGTAGAAATCGATGCGGAAGGGTTGGATACCGAACTCTATGCCGAGGTTCAAGTAGCTGTCGAAGCCCTAATTGCCGCTCAAGCGGTTGTGCAAGTTTGACTCTATTGGAGACGCTGTGCAGCGCTTCCAATCTAGACAATACATCTACATCGGACCGCCTCATGCAATCGCCATTCGATCGCTCGACTGACCCAGGCATGAAAAAAAGGGGAACCGTGATCCCACGGCTCCCCTTTGGGTTCAGATCATCTCCCCCTCACCCGGATCACGCGACCAGCGACAGCCCCGCGCCTGCGTCCTGCGGCTGCTCGCCGCTGTCGATGAACGGGATGATCGAGAAGGTCTGCCCGCCGCGTTGTTCTTCGTTCTGCACGGCGTTGACGCGCAGGTCGCCATCGGGCGTGTTGATAAGCAGCGACAGGTAGTCGTTGCCGGTGCGGCTGCTTTTCGCCATCCAGGCCGAGCCGACGCGGATCGGTGTGCCCCGTGGCGAGCTGACCTCGATGCGGTAATCGGGGTGGGTCTCCTCGGATTTGTAGCTGTTCTCGATCAGCATGAACTCCAGATCGAACATCATGTTGGCGATGTAGCCGGTGAAGGCGTTGTCGGCATCCATGGCGGTCAACTCGCCCGAGATGGAGCCGGATTTCATCAGCCCGTTCGAGACGAGCGGGATGATCTCGAATTCGCCGCTTTGGGCCGCGCGCGCTTCTTTCGTCTGCACCGCGTTGACCCGGAACGGGCCGAGGCCCACATCGAGCTGCATCGAGATATAGGGGTTGCCGCTGGTATTGCCGGTCTCGTTCCAGGCCGTGCCGATGCGCACCTTGCGGCCCGACTTGTTGATCGCCGTCAGGTCGTAATCCGGGCTGCGTGCGGACATCTTGGCCCGAGCCTCGAGCTGGATGGCGATGTCAAAGCGTGACGAGTGGATCATGCCGGTGTATTCGGCGGTTGCGGTCTCGACATTGCGGGTGAGGGTTCCTGCGAACATGGGATGGTTCCTTTTGGATTGGCCGGTGCCTGACGTCCTTGCCAGCGCATCCGGGATTGCTTTCTCGACCCCTTGAGGGATCACAAATCAGAAAGCTTGCTTTCCCTTTCTGCCCTGCCTCCAGCTCATCGCTGAGGGCTGATTGGATGTGCCACCTCTCCATCGGGTGCTACGCCCCTCCCCTGCTCGTCTGGTCTTTATTGTCTGCCCGGATTTTCCGCGCTGTCCTCCGATCGCGCGATGAAGAACTCCGCCTCTTTTCCGTTCAACCGGTGCCCGCCCCGGTCGGTCAGGCCGATGCAGCTACCATTCGGTAGATAGGTGATGAGGTACTGACCGAGCCGGTCCTTGTGGACAACGTAGCCGGTATTGGCCCAGTGCACGGTCTGGCCGGCATCGACGGCGGCCTTGATGTCTTCGAGTGTCATGCGAACCTCCTTACGAAGAATGGTGGGTAAACGACGCAAGAAGCCCGATCTTCCGACCGGGCTTCCATGCAGCATTCGTTTGGCAAACGACCGAGAGCTGTCAGGCGCTTTGCGTGGCTTGCGTCGCGCGCGCCGCCATCCAATCTTTCAGGCCAAGAACCGTTCGTCCGGCGGCGACCTCGGAGGCCCAGGCGACCCTTGGGTCGCCGCAGGGCTCGGAGCCGACATGCCGGTCGATGTGGCCATTGGCCATCCATGGCTCGGGCTGGATCCGCCGCAGCCAGTCCGCCATGCTCGGGATGCGGCCCTGGCAGTCTTCACAGATATGCTGCTCGCCGATCCAGCGCACGGGTATGTCCCGACCCGCGCTATTGGTCAGGGCCAGGCCGAAAACCCGTTCCGCCGCGAACAGGCCTTGAGCGTGGTGGCGCATGGCGCGGTGCGTGAAGAGCGCCAGGTGCTCTTTCGAGGCGTCAAACCAATCGTGCACAGCCTGATAGTGAGACGGCACGCCGCCGAATTTCCGGGCGGAGCTTTCGGCATGATGAAGCGGATGGGCCATCTCAAAGACCCTCTACATAGCTGTGCGAGCATTCGACATAGCGGTCCGCGTGATCGAGGGTGATGCTGTCGCCGGTGATGTCCCAGGTCAGCGTGCCGTAGCCGCCCTCGTTGTTTTCGAACCCCGGGTGATGGTGATAGGCGAGCGACCAGGCGAAATCGCCGACCTCGGTGGAAAGCGGCTCCGGTAGTTTGACGTCCGCAGGCTGCACCGTCACATCCTCGACATTGCCGGAGTCGCCATAGCCTTCGTATTCGGCGGTGACCTCGCTGATGCCAAGCGCGCGTAGTTGCGCGAGCAGCTCCGCTCGGGTCGCCTTCAGCGTGGTTTCGCGCTCCGCGCGCCACTGAGCCGCCATTGCGGCATAATCGATCTGGGGATTGGTCATGGGTCTGTCCTCTTGTCTGAAATTGGGGGGCCGAGCTTGGCATTGGTCTACCCACGCCCGGAAAGCGCAGACCGGCCAAACCCCGATCCGCGATGCCCGATGCAAAGCCCGCTTTGACTTTTCAGGCGGCTTGTTCTGACGTCATGGCGGCTCCCTGCCCCACGATCCGGGCCAGAATGCGGCCCGTGTCGATCCCGTCCCCATGCGGCAGGAACACCCGCAACTGGAAGGCGATGATCTCGGTGAAGCAGCCGAGGGCCTTGAGGCCGTCGATCATGCCCTTGTCGGCGCCGCCCAACTCAAGGCGCATCTCGCCTGCGACGCGGCGGCGGGTCAGGGTGAGGCCCCGGCCGAGATCGACCGGCGCCGTGGTGCCGAGGGCGGCGGTCAGCATCTCCTGCGGCGTTTGCGGATTGGAGACGAGGAAGCGGGCGCGCAGCGCGGCCGCCCCTTCCTCGCTCAGCGTGCGCCCGATCATCGGCGTCGCCCCGTCCGGCGTGACCCTGTAGATGCGTTCATTCGTGGTCGGAATATCCTTCCAGATCGGCAGCAGCAGCCCGGTCAGCAGGTAGAGCTTGGTCGTGGTGGTTTTTGGCAGGGACGCAGCCTCGGCATCCCAAAGCCTTGCAAACTCAGGCCTTTCGATGTCTTCCCAGGCCGAGGACTCGAACCGTGCCTCTTCAAGATAGCTCGACCCGTTTGGACGCACCGCCTTGCGCATCAGCGTGACGATGTCCTCGTCATACATCTGCATAGGGCGCGCTGAGATGAGCGCCGCACGACCCGAAGCACGATTGACCATGGGTAGCTTGTCCGGATTGCGCGACATGGCCTCTTCGGCGCCCAGCACATACACTGGGTCGGTCACCTCGAGCCCGATGATCCGCGTCACCGCGCCGGATTTCGGGCAGGTCCAGAGATCCTTTGTGGAGACCTGCTCGATCTTTTCGCCACGCAGGGTTTCCACGCCGAGATCGAGCGTGCCCGCCGCGCGCGCCCGTTCAGTCTGATCGGCAATCCGGCGCATGAACTCGGCAAAGAGCGCGTTCTGCATGTGGATGGGGAGGGCAAGCACCCGGTTGAGAAACCGCTGGATCGGGGGAAGCTCCTCAAGGAGCACCCCGTCCTTGTCGATCAGCCGCAGCGCAGTCCAGTCGGTGAAGCTCTCGTAGCTCATCGCCTCGGCGCGCCCGGCGGCAAGATCGGCGAAATACCCGCGCAGCGCCGCTCGCGCGATCGGGCTTTCGAGATTGTCCTCCTCGCGGAACATGCCCTGCGAGCCGGTCTCGCGCTGGCCCTTGGTCAGGGCCCCAAGCTGGTCGAGGCGTTTGGCAATCGTCGAAGTGAAGCGCTTCTCGCCATGCACATCGGAGGTGCAGACCCGGAAGAAGGGCGCGCTGACCTGGGCAGAGCGATGCGTGCGGCCGAGTCCCTGGATGGCCGCATCGGCGCGCCAGCCGGGCTCCAGCAGGTAGTGCCGCCGCCGCTTCTGGTTCTTCGCCGTTTGGGCCGCATGATAGGACCGGCCCGTCCCGCCCGCATCGGAAAAGATCAGGATATCCTTTTCGCCGTCCATAAAGGCTTGGGTCTCCGACGAATTGCTGCTGGCGGCGCGCTTTTCGATGAAGAGATGACCATCCTCGGCCTTGAGGGGCCGGATGGACCGCCCCGTGACCTCTGCGACGGCCTCGTCGCCAAAAGCCCAAAGGATCTGATCGAGCGCCGAGGGGATCGGAGCCAGCGTCATCAACTCCATCATGGCCGCGTCACGCAGAGCGAGCGCCTCGCGCGAGACGACCAGCGCGCCAGTTTCATCGCGGAGCGGCTCGGCCACCATATTGCCGTCGATCTCGACCAGCTTTTGCGCATGAATCGGGAAGGCCTGTTCGAGGTATCCCAAGACGTAGTCGCGCGGCGTCAGCGCGCCTTCGACCAGCTCGTCCTCCGGGTCCATCGTCTCAAGCCGGCGTTTCAGCAGGCTCTCACCCGTCGAGACCACCTGAATGACGCAAGCATAGCCCGCCGCCAGATCATCCTCGATTGCGCGGATGATGGTCGGGGCTTTCATGCCCATCAGGAGATGGTTGAAGAAGCGCTGCTTCGTGCTCTCGAAGCGGGACTTGGCCGAGGCGCGTGCGGCCGAGGCATTGGTATCGCCCGAGGCGTCGTTGACGCCAGTCGCGGTCAGTGCCGCCTCGAGATTGTGGTGGATCGTCCGAAACGCACCCGCATAGGCGTCGTAGATCTCGATCTGGGCCGGGGTGAGCGCGTGTTCGAGCACGTCATATTCCACG
>NZ_QBFD01000041.1:27004-27895 GCF_003335585.1 Sulfitobacter sp. DFL-14
AAAGCTAAGGGCGCGGGCCGTGTAGAGCCCGAGCGTCTTGAGATCACGGGCGACCACCTCCATGGCGGCAACACCGCCCGCCTCCATCGCAGAAACGAAGCTCTCGCGGCTCGGGAAGGGGTATTCGGGACCCTGCCCCCAGAGACCGAGACGCGCGGCATAGGCCAGATTATGCACACTCGTCGCGCCCGTGGCCGAGATGTAGAAGACGCGAGCCCGGGGTGCCGCCAGTTGCAGCCGCAGGCCCGCAAGGCCCTGCTGGGAGGGTTTGCCCCCCCTGCCCTGCTCGGACCCTGCCGCGTTCTGCATGGCGTGGGCCTCATCAAAAGCGAGGACGCCTTCAAAGTCTGCGCCCATCCAGTCGAGGATCTGGCTCAGTCGCGTGGTGCCGCATTTGCCCGCGGACCGCAGCGTGGCGTAGGTGACAAAAAGGATACCGTCGCCCATCGGGATGGACTGGTCCGGTTTCCATTTCGACAGCGGCTGAATGTCGGCGGGCGAGCCGCCGAGATCGGTCCAGTCGCGGATGGCGTCCTCGATGAGCGTGGCAGACTTCGAGACCCAGACGGCCTTACGGCGTCCGGCGAGCCATCCCGCGAGGATCAGCCCCGCACATTCCCGACCCTTGCCGCAGCCGGTGCCGTCGCCAAGGAAATAGCCGAGGCGATAGGCCCGTGCATTAGGGTCATCATCGGCGCGCGTCAGCTTGGTCTGGTCGTCATCGATGGTAAACCGACCGGGCAGGTCGCGCCCATGGGCATCATGCGCCATGATGATGGTCTCGAGCTGCGCCTCGGAGAGATGTCCCTCCTCGATCAACCGGGCGGGCAGGCGCAAGTCATCACTGCCCGTGTTTGAGGGCATGGGCGGGGCAACCGAGGCCATGGCGAT
>NZ_QBFD01000041.1:27905-28741 GCF_003335585.1 Sulfitobacter sp. DFL-14
TGTTGTCGCGCGGGGTCTCAAGGCTCTTGAAAGTGAGCGGGACAACGGCCTTGGCCCGGGGTTTGGAGGGGGCGACAGGCGCAGCGGCGGTCTTGCGCGGGGCAGATGATGGAACGCTCGACCGAGTATGAGGGATCGCTGCCGCCCGTTGGACTGGGCGCATCTGGGGCCGGGTTGCGGCCACGGCGTCGACAAAAGGAAGGGCTTCGTCCAGATCGCACACAATGGCGCGGATCATCTCGCCACCCTCCTGCACCTTGTCGAAGATCATGAGCTGGGTTTCCACAGAGGTGCCGAGCTTGCGGTAGACCTGCCCCGGCATCGTCAGCGCCAGTCGCGGCGTCAGGAGACCGCAGGCGCGGAACCAATGCGCGGCATCGCGTTCGGGCGTGAATCCCGGCGGCATGATCGCCACCAGCCGCCCACCAGGCGCGAGACGCTTTGCCGCCGCGATGAGATGTTTGGCGGCGATGTGTTTGTCCCGCGACCGATCGACCGAGGAGGCGAAGGGCGGGTTCATCACCACGACGTCGGGTAGAACCGGCGACTGAAGCAGATCGTCGATATGCTCGCCGTCATGGCCCGTCACCTCGCCGCCAAAGACCGAGCGCAAGAGGCTCTGGCGAAAGGGGTCGATTTCATTGAGCAAAAGCGTGGCACCGGCCCGGCCAGCGAAAGCAGCAAGGGCACCAGTGCCAGCCGAGGGCTCCAGAACAGTCTCGCCCTTGCGGATCGCCGCCGCCCGCACGACCAGCACCGCGAAAGTCAGCGGCGTGGAAAACTCCGATGACCATTCGTCAAGAGGATAAGCACGGCTTTCCCGCCGCCCGGCTTGA
>NZ_QBFD01000042.1:0-1700 GCF_003335585.1 Sulfitobacter sp. DFL-14
CGCAACATCATCGTGCGCGATTGGCACTGGTCACAGGGGCAGGCCGATGGCGGCAAGACCAGGCAGGAATACATCGACCTGTTCATCGCGCTGCGCACGCAATATCTGTCGGACATCGCGGCGATCACCGGGCAAGACCTTGGCGATGATCCTGTGACCGTCTGGATGGATCAAGTTGCCCCGTCCGAAGACAACGACGGGCGGCAGGTGTCGCTTTCGCAGCTTGATCTGATGACCGAAAACCCCGGCGAAATCTATCTGACCGCGCCCTGGTACTTCCTGCCCTATGTGGACGAAATTCACCCGACGCCTTTGGCCTATGCCGTCCATCGCGAATACAATGCCAAGGTCAAACGGATCGTGGACGGCGGCGGCACCTGGACGGGTGTTCGCCCGGCGGGGCCGCTTGTGGTCGATGGCAGCACCGTCACCGTGCCGTTCTACAATCAGGGCAGTGATCTGGTGGTTGACACCACGACGCTGCCGCAGGCCCCTGGATGGGGCTTTGAACTGGTGGGTGAGAGTGAAACCATCGACGCAATTGCGATCTTGCCAGGTGACACAGCCGATCAGAACAAGATCGAACTGACCCTCAGCGGTGCGCCAACCGTCACGCCTTATCTGCGCTATGCCTACACCGGCCCGGTGAGCAAGCCTGGCGGGCGCGCAGGCGCATGGGGCAACATCCGCAATCAAGACACCACCCCCAGCCTTTCCGATCCTGGCCGCAATCTTGTCGATTGGGCCTTCATCTCTGACGCCAACCCGGCCTAAACAGGAGCACCACAATGTCCAATCTCAAAGCCCCCGGCATCACCATCGCCGCCGCAACCGGGTCGATCTATGACCCGATTGTCCCGAGTTTCGGGGACGCATTCGCCGCTGATGCCAATATCACGCGCTGGCACACGCCGATCCTGACAGCGGGCACGGCGCGGATCACCCAGGTCATTGACGATCAGGTCGCATCCATCGCCAACCGCGTGGGCGGCGCGGCATTGACACAAGATACCGTCAACCGCCGTCCCGCGTATCTGGCGCAGGGCGCCTCGACCGCACCCTTTGGTCAACCCGCCACGCAGCATGGGTCATCCAACGAAGATCACTTTTTGATGACTGGCCTTTCAACATCTGATTTCTGGGGTCTGATGGTCCTGAATGTATATGAGACCCTGGCCGGTACGCGCAACGTGATGGGCGGACAGGTGTCGGCGGGTGATCCCATTGGAGGCACGCATATGTTGCAGGCTGATGATGGGGGTGTCTGGCGATTTACGGTTGGGGGCGGATTGGTTGCACCCGCTGGCGCAGCCATCCCGGCGGCGGTTGTGGAGACCGACCTTGTGATTGGCGAATGGGGCGTGGTCTTCTTCTCCTGGGACGCCTCTGCCGCCACGGCGGCGATTTCGACGGATGGCATTGTCTGGTCCACCGCCACCCAGGCCGGGGCCGCGAATGCGCAGACCCAGCGTCGGATCAATGGCGCAATCAACGCGGCAGGCACCGGCGGCACGATCCATACAGATTTCGACCTGGCCGACAATATCTGCGGCGACGGCTACCTGTTGGACAGCGGCATGGCCGATACGCTTGAACTGCTGCGCGCATATGCGGCCAGTCGCTACGGGCTTTGAGGAGCGGGGCTGACTGATGGGAAGGCTCAACCCCATGCGACTGAACCTGCTTGAGCAGGGCAGGGC
>NZ_QBFD01000042.1:1710-8521 GCF_003335585.1 Sulfitobacter sp. DFL-14
CGAAACGCTCGCTTCGCCTGCTTTCCGGGCATTCCGAGAAATCGGTCTGGACGACGCTGCGATTGCGGCGCCAATGGCCTTGCTGGCGACGGCACGCATCTGCGCGCTGTATATCAATGGCACGCTGCCGCGGCGCACACCGATCATTCGGATGATCGGCGCGATCATCGGGGCCTGCGTGTTTTCGATGTTGGCAATGGGTCTTTATTGGCCGGTCATCAGCTTCAATGTCGCGACCGGCACCGGCGTTGGCACCTACTTTGTACTGGCGTTATTCGACGCTCTTTCAGCCTACAGGAGCGGCGCTGATGTTCGACTGGCCCAGCAGTTTTCTGAGTTCTCTCGATAAGGAGACGATCACGGTCCTGGGTACGGGGATCGGTGCTGCCGTGGTGGCTCTGGTCGCAGGCCTACGGGGTGTGAAGCGCGGGAAACCGACCAATGCAGCCCTGTCCGACACTGCGCAGGCCATGACGAAAATGAGTTGTGGTGCTCCGGAGCTAACGCCGATTCTGCGCAAAATGCTGGCCAATCAGCAAGAGCAGAACCTGCGCCTGATCGAAATGGGCGGCGATATCCAGCGGATGGGGGAGAAGGTCACCCGCATCGAGGACCGCACCGGCCACCGCTGAACCAGCTAACAATCTGAAACCCGGCCCGCCATCGCGCGGGCCTTTTGCATTGGAGATCCACAATGTCCATGAACCCGGCAATCCGGCTGTTGCAGCTCGGCCTCAAGTCCCTCGGCTATGATCCTGGAGAGGTCGATGGCTGGTGGGGCCCTGTCACTGCGGCCGCCGCGCGGGGCCTGCTCGACCAGGGGCCGACCAAATCGACCATGTGGGCCGTCAACCAGCTTCAGCGCGGCCTGGCGGGCCTTGGCTACTACGAGGGCAGGGTGGACGGCGCATACGGCACCCTGAGCCGCATTGCCTTGCGTCAGGCCATCGACGCCGACGGCGTGCCGATGGCAGCCTATTCGCCAGACAGCGCTGTTCTGGTGCCGACCAAGCCGACGCTCGGCGCGGTGCAGCATGACAAGGTGCTGCGCCAGGGTGGGGCAAACACGATCATCGACACCTACTGCCTTCACTGCGCCGCGGTGCCGGGCAGTTGGGCATCCGACAAGAGCAATGCGGAAATCGTGAAGGCGATCCACCTGATGCACACGCTGCCGAAGTCGAAGGGCGGGCGAGGGTGGAGCGATACCGGCTATCATGCGATCAGTTGTCCGGATGGTGAGATCATCTATGCGCGCCCTATGGACCGCTATGGCGCCGGGGCGGTGGGGTACAATCGCGGCGTGTTCCACCACCTGATGATCGAGGTCCGCACGATCACCGCGACCCGGCACCCGGAGGACTATTTCACGCCGGAAACGCTTGCCAGCACTCGTGGCCATTTCGAGCAGATCGCGCAGCGCACACCGATCCGCCGGTTGATGGGACATCGCGAGGTTGCCGCAAAGCTGTGTCCTGGATTCGAGGTCATCGACCGCGACTGGACCGATCGGGCGGTGGCCTGATGTCTGCGCTGGGATCAAAGCTGCGCCAACTTGAGGGTGGACGGGTTTCGTTCAAATGCCCCGGCTGCGGCGACTGGCATATGTTGAACGTGTCAGGGCAGGGGCGACCGCGCTGGACGTTCAACGGCGACGGCGACGCCCCGACTTTCACGCCGTCGATCCTCTACCGGGCGGGTCACTACATTCCCGGCAGCAAAGGGGGTTGCTGGTGCGACGGGCCCGAGGATGCGGACTTCAAGTGCATCCAGTGCCATTCCTTCGTGACCGACGGGCGCATCCGGTTCTTGAACGACTGTTCGCACGATCTGGCGGGCCAGACCGTCGACCTTCCCGACCTCACTTATCCCGAGGCGTGACGCCTCTCCATCCTGAAAGGTATGACCAATGAACGACATTCTTCTGACGCAGATCATGCAGATCCTGATTCCGATCCTCGCCAGCATCTTGACGGCAATTTTCGGCGCCGTCGGGATCGCCGCCCGCCGCTATCTGGGTGAACGTGCCACAGCCATTCTGCGCGAAGCCCTCCACGAGGCTTTTGACCGCGCCTTGGCAAAGGCTGCCCAAGACGGCAGCAACAGTCCGGAGATGGATGCGGTGGCCTATATCGAGGCCACAATGGGCGACACGGTGAAACGGTTGAAGGCATCCACGGGCGGCCTGTTGAAAAGGGCGCAGGCCCAGATGGCTGAAATGGGCGGGCAGAACACGGCGCGGTTCGTTCGTCCGCCAAGTGAATAACTTTTGCGTCACTGCACGAGCTTCAAGAATATGGATTGTAACCCGCAAATTCTTGACACGGTCTGTCGTTCGTAAAAAGAGAATCAAATTCAGCGGTACGGTACGGTAAACTGACAAGAGGGATCTAACTCATCTCGCCGCCAATACGGCGGGTCAATAGATTTCTCCCTGCGGACAGGTGGTCAGCATGTATTAAAGTGAAGGATCGAAAGTCGGATTCAGTGTCCTGATCTGTGACTTCACATGCCAATTGGACAGCAACCCAAGTTCTGCCTGTAGTAGTATTTTCACCCGCACCATATGAATAGGAAATGCAGACAACAATTGCAGGATAATAGGCGTTTCGCGGGCAGTCTTCTCTATCGTAGACTTTAATGAAAGACCAATCCCGGGCTAGCTCGTGATGCCCAGGGGCGAACGGCAGCTTAGGTCTTCCCGTATTCCAGGAGTCAGAAAAAAGCTGCTCTACTGTGTTCGAGACGGGCTCATCTACGCAGGTGTGTTCGCCGCTATTGGCAAACATGAAGATAGCGCGATTCGCTATTATTTTAACATTGTTTGCTGGAGAATTCCCGTGGTTCGTTACTTTGAACCTAAAATCGAGATGTCCATTGCCTGCGCAAATGTCTCCTTGTGAGTTCCTTGGGGGCTCGAACGATGCTATTTCGAAGTCAGCGATGCTTAACCACGGTCGAATCTGGTTGTCGCCAATCCGGGAAGTCTCGGCTGCCATTTTCCTTGTATACATCAAAGTCAGATATGTCAGGCGTGCAACGTAGCACGCGACAATTGTTGTTCCTAACGAGACGATCCACGTGGCAAGCGTCCAGCGCGATATTTGCTGCTGAGCGTCTAGACCCTCCTGCGCCATCTGTAATGTCGTGCTGGTGGCAAGAGCTTCAGCAATACAGTTTGTTTTTGCACTGGAATCAGCGAGGAGGTTGCATTCTTCGGCTATGGTCCTGGCGGAGTCATCGAGATAGCTTTCGGTGCTGTAACTTTGATGACTCTCTACACCTTGTTTGAAGCCGAACTGGTGTCCGATCAACGAAAAGACTAACAGTAGGGCGAGGACCGCAACTGCGGTGATCCCGCTATGGCGATTATGATCATGATCAGGCATACTTTAATGAGCGCAACCAGGGACATCGAGATAGAATACCCTAACCAGCTCTCATCTTCCTTCGACATTGATTCCAATGGAACTCAGTCTTTCGATGCGCGGAGCCCATGTCACCCATTTTCTCCCAGATAGGTCACCACCTGCTCTTAGGCTTGGGAAACTGCGTCACGTCTGGCAGACCCTCGCCGCATTCCTGGCACCGCGCGCGGTCGGTCAGGCTTTCGACGGTCAGGCCTTCTGGCACATCATGCCGTTCAAGCCGGGCGATCCTTTTGCACTTACAGCACCGAACCTCGACGTGCGTTACATGGGCTTGAAAGAGCGGGTTTTCGGCCATGACCGATCGGATACGGCGACCCGTTTTTAGGGTCAAGGCTGGCCGATTTTGTTTCCCAAAATCGCCCAAAAGTACCGAGAATTCCGCATAAATCGACGTGTTCAGTGGGAAACGGTTCTTGTTATAATTCAGTCCCTTGGGTGCACCATAGTCTCGTTTACACCGAAGATGTCGGGAGTTCGAGCCTCTCACGACCCACCATCCTTCACCATCAGATCAAGATGACCGGGCGCTTTCCCTTGTAGTCCCGACCGACGCGCGCCGCTGCGCGGCACTCTGGGTCGGGACTTCGGGCCTCTCAGGACCCACCATCCTTCACCGTCTGATCAAGATGATAGGTTGCTTTCCCTTGTCGGCCCGACCGACGCGCGCCGCTGCGCGGCACTCTGGGTCGGGAGTTCGAGCCTCTCAGGACCCACCATCCTTCACCGTCTGATCAAGATGATAGGTTGCTTTCCCTTGTAGGCCCGACCGACGCGCGCCGCTATGGGCGTGGCAACGTCCGCTTCCGCACTGACGTAACTTGTGGCTTTCAGCCTCTTCGCGCCGAGCATCTCGCCAGTGCGGCTCTAGCCCGATAGTGCGCTTGCGATAAAGTTGCTGATCGCTTGGGTGACATTTCCGCGCAAGAACAGCCAATCGAAGAAAAGGAGGGCAAAGAAAATCATCGCCGCTTGGTATCCGGACGATGCCCAATCCTGAAAGAGGATCGCAAGAGCCCAATTCTGATTGTAAACATATCCATAGGCTGCCCAGGCGGTGTAACCCGTCAGTGCGACCGAAAACGCCGTGAAGCGCCAGTTCAAGTGGTTTCGGAACACCACCAGGCCGAGCATCAAAGAGAGGACCACAACGTTTACGAGCCCAAACCTGCGCAAATCGGTCAACAGTCCTTGCACGGAAGTTTCGTAGCGCTCTACCAGGAAGTCGCCTAACGTGCTTTGCCCAACTCTGATTTGAGCAGCGCGCTCTACCATGGCAAGGTTTGTGAGCTGAGAGGCCAGGACCCAGAATTCGCAATTCTCTTTGCAGGTTTCTGACTTTGCCAATGCGAGGATAGCGGGGACAACCTCATTACGCTGGGCGTCAAGAACCTGTGCATTCATCCCAAGGCGATCCGAAAGCGCCATGAGCTTTTCGGACGTACTGTCTTCGCCCTGTTCGACTGTTCGGTCTGACCAAACCTCCTGCGCCGCGCGTTCAACTTCCTCAATAGCAAACTGTCGAAGGCGCTCTTCAACTTGATCAGGGTTAGAGAAGGTAACAGCGACAAGCAGGACGGAGATCACCAAACCCAGCAACTGGATGCCGATAAGGGTCATTCTGCCTGCTAGTTCCAATATCCGCTCCGATCCAAATAGGCACGACTATGTCTATAAGCTGACAATGGTTCAAGCCGCAGTATATTGTGTTATAGGTTCAAGCCGGACCTTCGCCGCGACAGCGCGTAAGATCGGTACAGAACTGGTCCCGCATCCAGAATCCGAAACCCACCTTGACGTCCGGCCGGCGCCGCACAAATCTGTCTGGGCAGCCAAGGACCAAAGGCCTTGCTGAATAAACCTAGTCGTCCGGGTTGTCGTCCCAACTGCGGGCACGTTCTTCCCAGTTGCCGGTCGACCGATGCAGACTGGGATAGACACTTCGTTAAAACCGAAGATGTCGGGAGTTCGAGCCTCTCACGACCCACCATCCTTCACCGTCTGACCAAGATTATAGGGGCGCTTTCCCTTGTAGGCCCGACCGACGCGCGCCGCTGCGCGGCACTCTGGGTCGGGAGTTCGAGCCTCTCACGACCCACCATCCTTCACCGTTTGATCAAGATGATCGGGGCACTTTCCCTTGTAGGCCCGACCGACGCGCGCCGCTGCGCGGCACTCTGGGTCTGGCGTTCGAGGTTCTCAATAATCGACGATAACCACCTGTAACTTATGAATTAATTTACCCTTAAAGCGTTCCGGTCTGGTCTAGTTTCCCAATTCGGGAGATGTGTTTTCCAAAATCGGGCAGCGGCATTGGTTCGGCGCCCGTTTGCATTTGAATCGTGCGGCGTGCGTAGTTCTCGGCCATATGGCGGGTGAGCCGCCTCGGCATGGATTTCACGCGTTCGGTTCTTTGAACGTTATCGATGCGCTCCCGTCATCGGAACGCGGCCGACAGAAATTGAGGTATCGTTGACTATGCTTGGATTGGCCTTGCCCGCCTTGACGTGAAACCATATACGCTGATGGTTTTATAAGGAGCTTGATAGAGAAATGAGCGACACGGCTGACGAGACTGCGGTTCAAATTGTTGTTGGTGCGATTGTATATGATGCTCACCGCGGGCTTGTCTTCAGCGGAACTTCCAAGGCGAGACCTTCGGCCATTCCAGAAACCGCTCCGATCTCAATGAGCTTGAATTACGACGACAGATCAGTCCCTGCCGCGGCAACCTTCTCATGGCTTGGTGCAGCAGCTGAGAAAAATGCCGGAAACTCATTTGAAATCGTCTTGCCGCTGCCGGAACATTCCGATCAACCGCTGTGTTCCGTTACATGCGATTTGCCCGATTGGTTGACACTGGACCCTGCCGTCGCAACGTTTCTTGCCGAGATCTTTCCGCGTGACAATAAGGCCTATGACGCGATGTTCGTGAGAAAAGTTAATCGTTTCGGCGATGAGGCCTTGCAGTATTTCATGGCGCGTCAGCTGTCGCAAAGTTTTACTGGCAAGCGGGCATACCGGGTCGGCGCCGCAGTCGTGATGACCTACAAGGCGATCGAGATCAATGATCCTGTGCTGCAGGAAGAGGCACTGCGACATGTCAAGATGCAGCTTTTGCACGTGGGCGACTGCGAAATCACAAATCATCCCCGGACCAACCGCGAGCATCTAGAGGTTTCCTTGTTATGTGCCAAGTGGCACTTGGAATTGTCGCTCCGGCATTATGATGAGTTCTTTTCCACCCTGGAACATTGTCGGTCACTTGCCGCCAATATTACGAATTACTTTACGCCAGCTTTCAACCTGTCGATGTCACTGTTGGGCACCTCGATTTTTGACTGTTTTCTCGACTATGGAGCAGTTGGCGCAGCCTGAAGGGC
>NZ_QBFD01000043.1:0-281 GCF_003335585.1 Sulfitobacter sp. DFL-14
GACCCGCCGGTATCGATCGCGACTTCGGTGAGGCGGTCGAAGCGGGCGTTGCCATCGACGATGCTGCGCAGCTCGTCGGCCAGGTGCCGACGCTGGGCGGCTTGGGCAAGGGCGTGGTGGAAAGTCATCAGAACAGCCCCCCTTGCTTTGCCTCGCCCGGGCGGATCACGGCGACAGCCTCCAGCACGATGTGCTGGGCGTCGGTTTCATTGGCGAGACGGCCCGCGATCTTCTCGGCCTCGGCGCGGCTGCTGTAGCGTTGGCGGGGTTCCGTGCGCGCG
>NZ_QBFD01000043.1:291-6449 GCF_003335585.1 Sulfitobacter sp. DFL-14
AGCCTCCCACCCCTGAACACCGTCTTCGCGGTATTGGGGGCCAGTGGCGCCACAGGTGTTGCAATGGACGTAGGAGTGCATCTCGCCGCTGCCGTCTGTGCAGGGAAACTCGATCCGATGCAGATCCATCTTGCCGCAGAACGGGCAGGCCGGGGGCGGGGTCATGATGATACCCCGCTCACACTCACGCCAAGCCTCAGCATCTTGTGGTCAGTGCTTGCTGGGCCGGAATATGTTGATCGGCGTAACGCCGTAACGTAAACTTGGCGCAGGCCGCGGTAGGCGCCGCGACCTGCCACATCACCAATGAACCGAAACTTCAAAGGAGACATGTTCGAAATGGGAGAGCAAGAATGCATGCAGAACGCATGGGAAACATCGGAAGCACCAAGACCGGAGCCGAAGGGCTTCCCGCCGGGCGTGAGGCCACCTCGCCCGTAGAGCAACTCAGGTTCGATTTGTTGCGATCCGCCCTCTACCATGACCAACGACAGCAGACGCTGGCGCGCATGCACAAAGCGCTGATGTTTCTGAGCATCCTTTTGGGTTCCGGCGCCATTGCGGCATTCGGCGCGCAATATCCGCAACTTGGTCAGGCCGCCGGGCTGGCCGTTGCAATCATCGGTGCGGCACAACTGGTGTTCGACTTTGGCGGCGCTGCACGGGATCATGCCGATCTGCGCAGGCGGTTCTATGCCTTGCTGTCGGAAGCTGGCCCCGATTGTGATGTCAGCGTGATTACCGCGCAGATGACGCTGGCCTTTGCGGACGAACCTCCTATGGTGCCGCGCGTCAACTGCAAGGCGCATAACGCTGCAGGCGAGAACATGTTCGGGGACGATTTCACCCGCGTCTGAAGTTTTCAGAGATACCTTCATGCCAGATCTCCGGCCATTAACAGGCGGCGGGCGCGCAGCTCGTTGCAGATGTCGGTCAGCAACATGGCGAGGGTGATCTGATCGGCAGGGCTGATCCGTCCGACGCGGCGGTGATCGTCCTCCTGGGCCAGTGCTCTCAGTGTCTTGGTCGGGGTCAGTGCAGCGGTGTCCCACCGGAACGGCTCGCCCTCCATCGCCGCTCGGCGGGCGATCAGTTCACCACAGATATGTGGCAGAACCAGTGCCAGCAGCGCCTGGTCTTCGATTGAGATCTCGCCCAGGGCGCGCACCGGGTCGCCGGCAGCCAGGCTGCGCAACTCGGTGTTTGTGATCAACTCCTCCGGCGCAATCGGCCGGATCGGCACCGCGGCGACAGCAGCGGTGAGGGTGTCGGAAGTTATCGACGTATTGATCGGGGGCATTGCTTTCTCCTGGAAGCTACTTTCAGGATTGTTATCCAATGGAAAACATATCCGTCAAGCGATTTGTTTTCCATTGGACAACTCAGGTCGCGGAATCATGCCCCTGACTTCACTTGCTACCGGAATCTTCAGACGGGTTGCTCACAGGTTGTTTTCGCGCAAAACTGGCGTGAAACCACGAAACCAAGGTGCGCCATGCGCGAAGAATTCACGACTGCTAAAAATCTGCTGAAGCTATTTGAGTTGATTGCAGTTCTCGCAATAGTTGCGGGACTTGTCATGATTGCCGTGACGCTAAATAAGCCAGCGCCTCTTGTGAGTGTTGCGGCTGGTCTTGGTTTGATCGGAGCAGGTATCGTGAACCTGATCGTGTGCCAGATCGGGCGAGCCCAAATCGCCACGGCGACGAACACCGGTCGCATGTTGGCCCTGATGGAAGAACAGGATCGCGTGGCACATCGGCAGCGTCAGGAACGGGCGATGTCGGATCTGGAAGCCGGGGCGACTGAGAACTCCGACACATCAGCGAGTTCAAGTGCACGTCGCAATTATCGCTACCCACGCTCAACGTCCCGCGGTGCCATGCCCGCGACCGTGACGGCACATGGACAGTCTGAATTCTACAAGAGTTTTGAAATCACTCGTGTTGGGAGCCGTTGCATTGTTGCGGGTGAGAACTTTGCAACTCTAGACCAAGCTCGGAGCTACGTAGACAGTATTACAGATTAGGCCGCTTCCTGCGTCGTCACTGTCAGGTCGCGAACGATTGCCAACACCACTGCCAGGCGTGAGACGCTGAGTTTTTCAGTATCGTGGATAAGTGGACTGGCAGGGTTTCCGGATAGGTAATTGGTGCCCGTCCAACGCAGGACCTCGGTGTGGGCTGATCCAGTCAGAGTCTGGACAAGTGTCGCGATCACTATATTTCCGGGGCGGGGCGTTTCCATCAGATCGACGACAAGAGTGTCGTTTTTCTGAATCTGGAAAGTGGGAAGGTCCTTTGTGACTTGGTAGGTCTGAGGTGTCCGGGCGGACGGCGCTATATGCCGTGCCATGCGTAGCGCCGTTGAATCACCCGGTTGGGCAAGCGGTGCCACGTTTCCGGGCTCAGCAAGGCCGCCCGTGTCTAGAGATGAGATTTTCTGTTGCTTTGAATAGGCGAATTCACCGGGAAGGATATCGTCCACGCCAACCTTGAGCACATTCGCAATGCGTCGCGCAGTGGCTAGCGACGGAGTTTTCTTGCCGGAGGCCAGCAATGATATATGGCCACGGCTGAGACCGACAGCGTCGGCAAGCTGTGTCTGTGTCATGTTGCGTTGTTTTAGTAGGTTGGCGATCATTACTGTCATGGCTGGGTTCTGCCAAGTCCTGCGGATTAGGTCGATTGGCTGGTGGAAAACATTGCCTGAAAGAAAACATTTTTCTTGACGACAAATTGTTTTCCGTGGGAATACATTTTCCATGTTGAAAGACTTGATTCAAAAATCTGGTAGAAGGCAAACCCACTGGGCCGCACGGATCGGCGTGAGCGACGCCCATCTTTCCCGGATGCTTGCTGGATTGAAAACACCTTCACTGGCTGTTGCCGTGCGTATTCAACACCTGACCGGCGGGCGAGTGCCTGCGACAAGTTGGATACCGGAACAGTCGGTGATGCCCTTGGATGTGTCATGGTTTCCGTGTGACACGCCGCGAGTCACAAGCACAGAAAACGATGTTTCCCATGGCTGATGACGTCTTTCGCGGCATGTTCGACGGCCTGGTCCGGCGCGCGGGCGGGGTCGAGGCTGTCGCTGCCGTGCTGGAGGCGCGCTTTGGCGTCGGCACCAAGAGCACGGTCAGCAAGATGTGCCGGGGGCAGATCGGCGTAACACTTGATGCTGTCGTGGCGGTCGAGGATTTCCTGAACAGCTATCCGATCAGCCGGCGCCTGGTCGAGCGTTTGGGGCGTGAGCCGCAAGGCGCGCAGCCCTTGTCCGAGTTGGCCGCCACCTGTGCCGTGTCGGCGGGCGAGGCGCATGCAGCGTTGGTAAGGGCGATGTCCGAGACCAGCGCCGGTGGCACGGCCCTGACCCGGGGTGAGCGCACCGATGTATTGGCCAAGATGCGCGCTGCGCGTGAGGAAATGGACCACATCATCGCGGCCGTCGAGGGGATGGTTGCATGACGGATCAGGAACTGACCGCCTTGATGAAAACGCCCGGCGAATTCCCTGCAGCCTTTGGTCGCTATTTGCGCGTGACGGCTGCGTTGACGCCGGAAGGCAGTGGTCAGAGGATTACATTTGACGCCACGCCTTCGATGATGCGGGCGGCGGCTGTCGTCCTGGATCCGCCAAGGCGAACGCCAGTCACGGACCCTGCGCAGCCGTGGCAGCCAGACAGGGCTGAGGTGCGGCGGTTGACCCGCTTTGTGCGACTGTTTTTGCCCATTATCTTTGTTGCTGGGTTTGCGGTTGGTTTGTGCGTCGGGTCGGCGGTTCTGCCATGACCCATCCGACTGTCCCATATCCCCCGTGTCCTGGCCTGCCTGTGCTGAAACCCACGGTGGATGGCCCCTGGTCCGCGACTGCTCGCGCGGGCCGGGGCTTCGGAATTTGCGTGGCGGCCTTGAATGGTGGCTTTCATGACCGTGGGGGCGCGGTGCTGCGCAAAGCCCTGACCGGGGCTGTCACGTTGCCCTGGTCAACCTCCCTCAACTGGCGGCGCGTCGGATCTCTTGGACCGGCTGCGCCGTCTCTTTTGGGTGGTGCCATCTCGGATTTGGTGCCCGACCCGCTGGTAGTCCCGCAGGTCGGAACTCGGCTACCTTGTCAACAGTCGCAGCGCGATCATGGCCGCTTCGGGGTGCCTTTCACCTCTGAATACTTCCCCAACGCGATTCGCGTTCGTTCCAAGGAACTGAACAATATCGGTGAACGTAACACCCTGTTGTCTCAGGATATGTGCCGTCACGGCCTCAATCAGATTGAGGTACTTGCGTTTTACTGTGATAACGTTAAGCGGCACCCCGGTGACGGGGTGTTGGGTAATTGCCATTGGGTCTTCTCCTTTGGTGATGTGGTGCGACGGTTGTTGAAGAACCTTCGCACCGGTTGGACCGCAGCTCTTGTAGCAGCGGCGTCTTGGTCCGGGTTGGGGAGCATTGCCCCTCAACCCGGATTCCACGGATACAGCAAAGTTCCATTTTCACAAGGATTCCCGAACGAGATTAATGCCAGGGAGCCATCAACACACCAGATGTTGTGTCTGAATGGGCTATTGACAACATCTATGTGTGGGGGCGTCTCACATGAGTGAAGTCACTCAGATGCTCTCGCTCGTCGATCTAGCAGAATCTCTCGAAGGTTCGGAGGCCGATGCGGCGGCGCTTCTCGCTGACGCGGCCGCTTTTCTTTCTGTCCGCTGTAGCATGCCCTTGCCGCAAATCGTGGAGCGGCTCTCAACTTCATATGTGATTCTCGAACAGGCGAAAGACGTCGCAGCGACCGGATCGCGGAGGTCGCACTGATGCCTTCTGTTGATATCCTCGATCTCACCCCCGTCGGCAGCAGCGCGACCAGGTGTGTGCAGATCGGCCCCTGCACGCTCTATCAGGGCGATGCGGTGGAGATCCTGCCACATCTGCGCGGTCAGGCCGATCTGGTTGTTACCGATCCACCTTACCGGTTGTCCTCGGGCGGCAACACGCCGGGTGCCATGGGCGGCAAATTCGCCTCGGAAGTATATGACAATTCCGGGCTGCTGATGGACGTGGTCCAGTGGGGGCAGATTGGCGGGCCGATTTATCGCGCCCTGAAGGCCGATGCGGACTGCTATGTGATGGCGGACGATCGCAACATTTTTGCCGCGCACGGCGGGTTCCTGGGGGCCGGGTTCAAGTGCCATGCCCAGCTGGTCTGGGACAAGATCAGCCCGTCGCGCACCCGCTATTACATGAAGGATTCCGAGTTCACGCTGTACCTCTGGAAGGGGCGCGCGCGCGATATCACGGACGGTGGCTGCAAGCGTATCTTCAAGATGGCGCGCCCCAAGGACGCGGTGCATCCGACGCAGAAGCCGGTCGAGCTGATGGCCATGTACATCCGCAATTCATCGAAATCTGGCGACACGGTGCTGGACCCGTTCATGGGGTCAGACACCACGATGGTCGCCGCCATTGAAGAGGGGCGGTTCGGTATCGGTATCGAGCTGGATCCGGATCATTTCGAGGCGGCGTGTCTGCGCGTGCAGGCTGCGGTCGCCGCAACCAGGGAGGGCGCTGTATGAGCCTGATTGAAGAACTGAGTGTGCAGAACCGTGAGCTGCGAACAGCTGCAATGCGGCAGGGTCGGATTTGGAAGGCGCTGGCACGTCTCGCAGCGGACTTGGATCTGCAGGACGCGGCTTACGATGTGGTGCTGGGGGGTGACTATGTCTTGTGCATCAGGATCCCGATCGAAGGGGCTGGCATCAGGCCCAAACTCTTTCCTGAAACGAAGGTGGACTTTGTCAACGTCGATTCGGCGATAGACGCGGCAGATCGCAAGCCCGGCAATACCTGTTTTGAGTTAGGTGATCTGACTGTCACGCTTCAAGCTGCCGAGCCAGCACCTGAACCCGAGGTGCAGCCGGTCGCGGAACTGGTGCCTGAGCCGCAGCCGAAAGGGCCTGCTGTCAAGACAACGGCTGTGAAGACTTGGAAGACAGGCCCCTACAGCGCCGCAGAGGATGAGACTATCCGGCACATGATGTCGAAGGGTCAGGCGTCTTCCGAGGTCGCTGCGGCACTGGGGCGCAAAGCGGCGGGTGTTTCGGCCCGGATGAAGAAACTGGAACGGGACGCCAAGAAGGCCGAACCGGCTGCGCCAAAGGCC
>NZ_QBFD01000044.1:0-77161 GCF_003335585.1 Sulfitobacter sp. DFL-14
AAGGGCTTGATCAACATTGTTGTCGCGGACACTAACCTGCATGTGGCTCCCACCATCATTCATTAATAGACGCAAAATAAATGACAGGAATCCGCCGGTGGCAAGAGAATTAAGCGTTACGGAGGCAATCTGTGATGCAAATACGATGACCTGCCCTCGAGATTCCCTCATTCATAAGGAGAGTTAGCCCAAACCTGAAGTGCTACCCCGAGGTGGAAGTGATCAGCAGAGATCGCTGCGGTCTCTACGCCCAGGCTGCACGGCAAGGGGCACCGCAGGCGAAGCAAGTCGCTGACCGGTTCCATATCGTTCAGAACCTGCGGCAGGCCATCGAGGAGCAGATGAACCTGCACGGCCGTGCGACCGGCAGGGCGCTGCTGTCCGACGCCGATAACATCACCGCAGCCGGCAGCCTTCTGAAGTCACGCCTTGCGCACAAGACGTCTCGGAAAGAGATTTTCACCACCATCCATGCGCTCCGAAATCTGGGGCTTTCCTGCAGCGAGATCGGGCGGCGAACAGGTCTCCCGCGTCGCAGCATCGCGAAATGGCTGCAGTTCGAGACACCACCGGACCGCAGGCGGGCAGCTTTGAAGTGGACTTCGCCCTGGTACTTTGAAGAGTTCCTGCGCCAAAGCTGGAAGGACGGCATTCGAACTGGAAGCGCCCTGTTCCGTCTGATCCGAGAGCGTGGTTACGAGGGGAGTCAAACGCATCTGCAGCGTTTGCTGGCGGGTTCGCGCAGAGCGGAACAGCAAGCGAGCGACCCCAAGGTAGAGCACGAAATCCTTAAGCCAGTCCGGGACCCGGAAACTGGGCACGCGATTTCCCCGGTCATCGCGGCCGCGCTGTGCATCAAACCCCGCGGAAAGCTCACCCCGGATCAGGCGCGGAAAGTTGACGCGCTCAAAGCCGACTCTCCCGCCTTCGCAACGATGCGCTGTTTCGCCATGCGGTTCAACGGTATCCTGCGCGGCCGCGAAGCAGACCCGCTCCCTGCATGGATCGACGAAGCGATCGAAAGCGACCTGGCGCCCATCGTGCGCTTTGCCCGCACATTGAACCGCGACTTCGATGCGGTCAAAAACGCCATCGAGATGCCATGGAGCAACGGCCAGGCGGAAGGTCAGATCAATCGCGCCATGTACGGCCGAGTCGGTCCAGAATTGTTGCGGGCGAGAATGCTACCGTTCCGCCACACAGATTGAGGCAGAGCCCAATTAAGGGCTACGCGACAGCTGCCAACGTCTGACCAGAACCACAAAGGTTTTGGTCAAGTGCATCGTTAGAGTGTGGTCTCAGATTGACTCCGCGACAGAAGCAAACCGTGATGAAGCAATACTTCATCATAGTCCAAGCGCTTTTGGCAGCCAGACGGAGAGCGCCGGAAACGTCACGACAATCGCAATGACCACAATGAACGCCGCAAGGAACGGCAAGGCAGAGCGGACGATTTGCATCATGCCCAGACCCGTGGCATCCATCGCCAGATACAATCCCGGTCCAACCGGCGGCGTGACAAGTCCGGTCAGCGTCGCCAGCGCAATCACCACCCCAAAGTGAATTGGGTCAACTCCAAATGTCTGGGCCAGCGGCAGCAGAACCGGCACAATCACGATCATGACGCCAACACCGTCCAGAAACATGCCCAGCACAAACACCACTATACAGACAAAGAACAGGAAAGATATCTGGCCAACCGCCATGTCAGCAATGCCCTGTGCCAGCGCACCAGGAATGCTTTCATAGCTTAGAACCCAACCAAAGAGTGTGGCAAAACCGATGAGCGCGACAATTGATGCGGATGACAATACGACGCTGTGAAACACCTTCGGCCAGTCGCGCAAACCAAGCGTACGGTAGAGCAGTATCGTCAGCAGACTGGCCACAACACAGGCAACCGCCCCCGCTTCTGTCGGGGTCATCGCACCGCTAACCACGCCAGCGATAATGACGGCCGGGATCGCCACCGGCGCCGCATCGGCAAGCACCGAACGCATATCCATCGGAATCTCGACGCGTGCACTTTGGTCCGGCATTTTGCTTCGGTTCAATCCCACGACGGTAAAGAATGCCAGAACGACCAGAATACCGGGAATAATGCCGGCGATGAACAGAGCGGCAACCGACTGATATGCCAGAACCCCGTAGATGATCATCAACATCGACGGCGGAATGATCGGCCCCAGCAGGCCCGTCGCCACCGTCAATCCCGTTGCAAACCCCTTGTCATAGCCGTGCCGGACCATCTCCGGCACCAGCGAACGTGTCATGACGGCAATCTGCGCCGTGGCCGACCCAAGGATGGCGGCGGCAAAAGCGTTGGTCAATACGTTCACATAGGCAAGGCCGCCACGGAGCCCGCCGACCAGACGCATGGCTGTGCGTACCAGCCGTTCGGTGATGCCGCCACGGCTCATGATCTCACCCACCAGCATATAAAGCGGGATCGCCAGAAAGCCGTTGGCCTCAATTCCGCGCACGGATTGGATTGCAAAACTGTCGAGCAGGGAAAACGCGCCCGCCTCGATGGCAAAACTGAACGATGCGAAGACCAGAAGAAAGATGATCGGCAGCCCGGCGGCGAGGAGCAAAAAGAACAGGACCAGTGTAATCATGTCGAAACCCCAGCAGTGTGAGGGCCATCCCCGCCGGTGAACAGGGCAATGGCCTGGTGAAATGACAGCAGGATCATCTGCACCGCAAAATAAAGCTGAATAACCGCGCGCGGCATCGGGAACGTCGCGGATTGCTCGGACCAGACCCAAGGCACCGAAATGTAACGCCATGCGTACACTGCCAGCGCGACGGCCAGGACAAGAACCAGAGCGCCCATGAGCCACCGCAAAACTGCTTGGCCGCGCGGTCCCATCAACGGAGCAATAAGTTCGACCGCCACCATCCGACGCTCGTAAACCAGCATGCTAAGTCCGGTGAAGGTTGCAACGATCAGCAGCAGGAGCGCCACCTCTTCGGCAAAGAAAAGAGGCGCACCAAGTATGTAACGGAAAAAAACCTGCGCAACGAGCAAGCCCGCAAGACCGATCATGGCCAGCAGGGCCACGATTTTTTCGATAGCGGCCATTAGCCTGTCGGCAAGGTGGAGCACGCCAATCATGGCGTGCTCTCGCGATGAACGAAAGTCATCATTGCATCTCCGCGATGGCTTTTTTGGAAGCCTCGACGAATTCGACAATCAGTGGATCTGCGTCAATGAATTGGTCGGTCACCGCTTTGGCATGTGCCTCAAACGGGGCGGTGTCGATCTTGTGGACCTCGGCGCCGTCGATCGCTGCCAGTTCTTCCAGCAGTTTTTCTTCATTCTCGATCATGTCGGCAACAGCCCAATCCTCTGCCGCGCTGACCGCAGTTCGGATCTGTTCCTGACGTTCGGCGGATTGCGCGTCCCACCAGCGACGGCTGACCAGAACCGCGCCGGGAAAGGCCATGTGGTTTGTCAACGACAGATGCGGCGCCTGCGTATACATGCCAAGGCCAAGCACGATATCAATGTCGGTGTCGACAGCATCAATCACACCGGTCACCAGCGAAGGCATGATTTCCGGGTTTGGCAGAGCCGTTGCAGCGCCGCCAAGCTCGGCCCACCACGCGCGGAAGATGTCGTTCGGATATGCGCGAACACGCATTCCCTGGACATCCTCGGGCGTCAGAATGGGTTCACGCGAAATCACATGTCGCTGGCCGGGAAAAACGTAACCCAGACCAATGAGGCCCTGATCGGACAGCCGTGCCAGCATTTCTTTTGCAGGCGCGGTTTTTGCGGCGGCGCCTGCCTCGGCCAGTGATTTGAACTGATAGGGAAGAAACCACCCGAAGAAGGCAGGGTCGCGTTGTGCCAGCGTGCCGACCGGAACGATGGTAAATTCAGCCGAGCCCGTCTGTAGCATCGACAGCACAGTCGGGACGTCGCCCAACTGATTCGAGGGGAACACCTTGATCGTGTCGCCATCGGTACTCAACTCGCCAGCGAGCTTGTCCGCCATGCGCGTAAAAATGTGGTTTGCCGGAGTCGGCGCCGAAAAGCGCAGATCTGCGGACATGGCGGCTGTGCCCATGGCGATTGCCGTGCAGGTCGCGATCAGAAGTTTTGGTAGTTTCATTTCGTGGTTCCTCCCTTAGAAATGAATGGTCAAGCCGTACGTCTCCTCCTACGATTGACCTTGGTTTTCCCCCTGCCCCGCTGGGGTCAGTTGGTTGATATGCCCGGCAAGTTGCGCCGCTGTCGAAATCGGCTCTATCGCCGCGATGTAGCGGTCGCGGCGCAGCAAAAGGGCATGGCCCGTCAGCGCGGCAAACGGGCCGCGTGACAGTAAGCCCGACGCATCGCGATACACTGGATAGGCAGCGGGCATTGGATTACGCTCCTTTTGAGTCAACCCAATCACCTCGGCGCCAGCAGCCCTTAGTGCGGCTAATGAGGCTGCGGAAAGCGTTGCGCCGGTCTCTGTGTGCAGCACCAGCGCAACCGGCCGGTCGGGCAAACACGCGTCCAACAGCATCCGCTTGCGATCTAGTGTCTCGACTTCTGGCTGAGGAATCATCTGGCCGATGAGTTTGTCCGCGCCTTTGTTGACACCGGACCAAACCATGCCATCCTGATAGCGCGGCTTGGGTTTGTAACGCATTTGGGTGACATAATCGCGGGCGGGCGGCCAAAACGCCAACACCCGGAACACCGCCCGTGTCAGACTTCCTTGCAATGCAGAGGTGGGCATCATGACGCGCCCCATATTCAGGGCCAGCTTGATCATTTCCCAGGCATGCGGCTTGCGCTCGGCATAGTAGCTATCAAGCAGTTTCTCAGTCGCCAGCCCGTTCGTTTCGGCGCGCACCGCCTCGTCGAGCTTCCACGCAAGGTTATAGGCGTCTCGGAGGCCGCTGTTCATGCCCTGCCCCGCAAAAGGTGGCGTCAGGTGCGCGGCATCCCCTGCAAGAAGGATCCGGCCATCGCGCCAGCGCGTCGCCAACCGTGCGTGGAATGTATAGACCTGCACGCGCCGCAACGGCATTTCACGGTCGGGCCCAACGCTGTCCAGCAAGTCCCGCACCTTGTCTTCCTCCACGATGGCCGCCGCTTCTTCGCCTTTCATCAGCATGAATTCATAGCGCCGAATGCCGTTCGGTCCGGGCAGAGAGATACAAGGCCGTGCCGGATCGCAGAAAACCTCGGTGTCTCGGTTGGAATTATTGGTCTTGTACAAATCAACGATCAGCCAGGGCTCGGCAAAGCTGGACCCCTCCAGCTCGATCCCAAGCATCTTGCGGGTGGGCGAGCGTCCGCCATCGGCAGCAACAACAAAACGCGCACTGACAACCCGCGCGGCCTCGCCGGTTCCAATGGTAACCTCCACCCTGTCGGCGGATTGCTGGTAGCCCGTAACTTCAAGTCCGAAGTGGGGCTGCACCGTGGGATACCGTGCCAAACCCTCGCGCAATATGGCTTCCAGCACCGGCTGCTCGAATGCATTGCGCTTGTCCCAGCCGTAATCGCGCGATGAGGGCATGACTTCGGCGAACTGCTTCCCAGACGGGCCACGGTAGATCGACCCATACCCGCGCGCCGTCACGTCCTGCACGGTGTCCGCCAGCCCGGCGGCCTGCATGGTGCGCATGGATTCGTCGTCGATCGACACCGCCCGCGGTTCTTGCACGGTCGTGGTGTTGCGTTCGATCAGCATTGTGTCCACACCCATGCCGCCCAGAAGATTGGCCAGCGTCAGTCCCGTAGGACCGCCGCCAACAATCAAGACATCGGTGTGTTCCGGCAAGCTGCCCATTACACTTCGTCGGCAACCGGATTGATCAAGATGCCTAATGGCCCGATCTCGACCTCAACGACATCGCCGTTCTTCATGAAAACAGGTGGCTCACGCCGATCCCCGACACCTCCGGGCGTTCCTGTCAATATGACATCACCCGCCGAAAGCGGTGTAAATTCGGACAGATAAGAAATGATCCGCGGTATCGTGAAAATCAGGTCGGACAATGTTGCCTTCTGCATCACTTCGCCGTTCAGCCGCGTTTCGATCGGCCAGGATCTGTGGTCGCCTGCCTCATCCGGTGTCATCATATAGGGGCCAAAGGCCCCAGTGCCGGGAAATATTTTGCCAGGCGTAAACTGGTGCGTGTGGCGCTGGTAGTCGCGGATGGATCCGTCATTATAGCAGGACCAACCGGCGATATGATTCAGGGCGTCAGCCTCGGAAATGTTGCGCCCGCCTTGGCCAATGATAATGGCCAGTTCGCCCTCGTAGTCCAGCCGATCAGATCGTTTCGGCTTTACGATGGGCTGCCGGTGGGCGACCTGACTGTCGGGAAAGCGCACGAACACAGCAGGGTAATCGGCGTCCGGCCGCTTGGTTTCGGCCCGGTGCTTTTCATAGTTCAGGCCGATGCACAGGATCTTGTCGGGATCCGGAATAACCGGCAGCAGTGTCACATCCGAAAAAGCAATTCCGGGGCCCATGCCCATGGCCAGATCGGCGGCCTCGGCCAACAGGCCTCGAGAAATCGCGTCTTTCAGAGAACGGGCGCCTTGCACCCGTCCGGTCAAATCGACGATGCCATCGTCGACCTTCGCCCCGTATCCGGCAACGCCCTTGCGCACGAAACTCAGAAATCTCATTTGGTCATCCTCCTTGGTCACCTGTTACGACGAAGCGCCCTTAGGAGCGCAAGATCGCGCGGCCCCATTTGTTCAGCGTGCGCGGGTGTTGCGGCCAATCGACGTTGTCGCGGTCGTGGATCACTTCCAGTTCGGCGGAAACCTCGATCCAGTTTTCGTCGGGATCCTTGATAAAGATAAACAGGTTGTTGCCCGGCCCATGTCGCCCGGGGCCCCACATCAACTGCACATCATGTTCTGCGAAATGATCACACCAATCGCGGATCGTGATCCACTCTCCGGCTTCGTAGGAATGATGATCCACGCCGGTACGGTCGGATTTGAAACACGCGATTGTATGATGCTCGTGGTTGCTGCGCGTAAAGGCGGTGGCCAACGTTCCGTCTTCGTGAATGACACGATCCGACAGGGCGAAGCCCAGCTTGCCGTGATAGAAGTCGACGAACTGCTCAACGTCCAGACTGGCGAAGGTCAGGTGTTGCGTCGGGCCATTGATCCCTGCCCGCTTGACCGTATCGGGCGTGGCCAGACCAAAGCAGATCAAATGCCCATCCTGGTCACGCACCGCAAAGGCACCATCCAGATAGGGAGAAGGGCTGTCGAGAATTTCCAGCCCCTCTGCAGTGGCGCGCGCCCTGAGTGCTGCGACGCCATCAGCGTCCCGGCAGGCCAGACCCGCATAAGCCATCTTCTTGTTTTCGCCCGGAACAACGATCATTCGGCGCGCCGGCCCTTCGCAGCGCCACGCGCCATCTGAATGCTGGGTCAGATTCATGTCCATCACATCGGCATAGAATTTGGCGAGCCTTTCGGGCGCCTCGGATTCAAACGCTAGGTGATGCAGATACGCACCGGCCTGCACGGCAGTCAAAGTCATCTCGTCCTCCTCGAACCTTCAACACCTGTTTAGGCAGGTCGGGTCGGCCTTGCAATACTAAATTATCATTTTATGAGAATTTTGTAGTTTTTGACTGCTGCGGTGCCGTCAGCCCGTTGCTCATCTCTACACGGACATCTTCCATGAAAGTTTCGATCAGATTTGCATGTGTCGCCAACAGCGCGAGGATTCGACCGCGGTGCTGCTCTGTCAGGTCCCGCTCGGCCACAATGACACTCAGCGAAGCCTCTATGCCCAATCCCCGGTTCGAAACCGGCACAGCAAAACCCACCGCCCCCTTGTCCACCTCGCCAAATGCGATGGCGTAACCGTCACGCCGCAGTTGCCCCAGCTTTTTCGAAAAGGCTTTACGGGCTGCCGCATCCAGACTGCCCTCTGCATCAAGCAATCGTTTCAGTCGTCGCGATTCAACACTGGCCATAATCGCCTGACTGGTTGCGCCTCGGGTCAGCGGCATTGGCTTTCCCCGTTCAAAGCTTGTGTTAATTCTGGGCGAGGCGTTGCGAGAGTCATCAACGCACATGACGGTATTTCCGAACAACCGCGCCAGAATTGCAGTCGCCGGAATATCCACATGGCCGACCAAAGGCTGAAGAAATTTGGTTCCAGATTGGATCAAAGGATCGGTCATCCGCATTCTGCGGTCATAATTCACAAAGGCCGGACCGAGCCGGAATTGCGCGTCGACTGTGCTTTCCAAAAAGCCTGTATCCACCATCTCTCGCACGAGCCGGTAAAGCGTACTGGTCGATGTGCCGAGCGCTTCGGACATTTGCATGATCGTCCAGATGCCCTGATCTTCGGTAAACAGGTCCAGGATTCTTGTGTAACGCGTGATACCTGACATGTTTGCTTCCCCGCTTTGAATCCGTCGGCCACGATCAGCACTTGACCCTCCGCTCTCAATATACTTCAACTTTATCAATTATCAGAAATTGAGATGCAAATGAAAATCCCAGATCAAGCCCGCGCCATCCTTGTCACAGCAAACCATATTCTCGCTGCCCAGGGCGTATTCGATGGGTTTGGCCACGTCAGTCTGCGCGCGCCGGATGACCCGGAAACCTTCCTGATCTCGCGCAGCCGTGCCCCGCAACTGATCGAACCGGATGACATCATGCGTCTTGATTTCGACGGCGCGCCTGTCGGAGACAAGGGCATGAAACCCTATCTCGAACGCTATATACACGGGCGGATTTACGCGACCCGCCCCGATGTTGGCGCCATTGTGCACAGCCATTCCGCCTCGGTCATTCCGTTTGGCGTGGTGGCCGATGTCCCGCTGCGCCCGATCTATCATATGGCCGGTTTCTTGAATGAAGCTGTACCAATTTTCGAAATCAGTGACTGTGCTGGCCCGAATTGCGACATGCTGATCAGGGATAATGATCTGGGGACTGCGTTGGCGCAGGAACTGGGCGATTCCACGATGATTCTGATGCGCGGCCATGGGTCTACCGTTGTTGGCCCCGATCTGAAGGCAGCAGTGTTCCACGCGATTTACGCTGAAATGAACGCAAGGTTGCAACTTCAGGCTCAGGCTCTGGGAACACCGCGCTTTCTTACGTCCGGAGAGGCCAGCGCTGCGGCAAAGACCAATGCGGCACAAATCGACCGGGCCTGGGAGCTTTGGGCGCTGGATGTGGATTCGCAAAGTTAGTCACTGAGGCCTAAAGCGTTTCGCGCTAACCTCGCATCACCTAACGCTACCTGAATTCATAGAATTCAACGTGTTAGATGATAAGTTGTGTCTCAAGCTAAACGCGAAACGCTGTAAAGCCTAGGCAAGCGTGACTGGGTGCTGTGATCTTGCTCAGTCACCCAGTGTTACCATAAGTTTTGTTGGCCCCCTGAACGCCACGGTCTGCACCCAGTCTATTTGCTGCTCCGGGGCAAGCCGCAGGTTCGGGAAGCTGGCCAACAGTTCTTCAAGTACGATGCGCATTTCCAGACGTGCCAATGGCGCACCGAGACAGAAATGAAGCCCGTTTCCAAACGCAATATGTTTGCGCGCATTGCTGCGGGTGACGTCAAACGTTTCGGCATCGTCGAATATCTGTTCGTCATGATTGGCCGAACCAAGCGCAAGCAGGATCTTACCATCCTTGGGAACGGTTACACCACCGATCTGGACCTCTAGTTTCGCGCGGCGCCGCCACGCAAAAACTGATGAATCGTACCGCAGACCTTCCTCCACCTTTTGAAAAAACGGGACCGGTTTGCACCGGTCCCGCAGCCTTACTTTGCGGCCTTCTCGACTTCGGCGATGTAACTATCAATCAGCGCCTGACCGCCAGGTCGATCTGCCACCCACATATCGCGGATCTTCTGAGACGCTTCGGCAAATACCGCCGCTTCAGCCTCGGTGGCCTTGCGGGCGTCCCCGCCATTGTCGAGAACAAGCTTGCGACCGTAGCCCGCCAAACTGTCCGCGAGCTTACCCATCTGGGACGAGAACGGCACGCCGGCATGTTTGTCGATGACAGCTTGAACGTCCTGCGGCAATGAATCGAATGTGTCTTGTTTCATCAGAATAACCGCAGCATTGCCCCCAAGCGGATATTGAATGACGTGGTGAACAACTTCTTGCAGGCTAAAGGGTGGCACAGCAGAGGTACTTTGCAGCATGCCCCCGATGACGCCGCGTTGCACCGCTTGATACCACTCCGTGATTTTGATCGAGACCGGCGTCGCACCCAATGCCTGAATAAGATCGTCGCGCGATGCGCTGGTGGCTGACAACTTTAAAGAGCTGATCGGGTTTTCTTCGGTGACGGGTTCCGCCGTCAAGATGTCCGCATTGGGAAACAGGAACAGGGCCAATACCTTGTAACCCTCATATTCGTCCTTTAGCGGGCCGGATTCATACAGGTTCCACAAGGCCACGGAACCGGTCGCAGACTCTTCGAACATACCGGGAAGACCGCTGACCGAGGTCTTGTCGAACTTGTTGGGGTAGTAGGAGGGCAGATCAAACCCGATGTCGATCACACCCTGATCAAGCCGGTCGAGAGCGGTTCCCGTCGCGGCGATTGTCGTCCCGTTGATGATCTCAATTGAGTAAGACTCGGCCAGACCAGCCTCGGACAGAGCGGCATTAACAGTATCCGCCCATTTTCCCATTTCTCCGCTCAGCGGGTTCTGGCCCGGGTTCGCCGTTGCAAATCTTAACGTTGTATCGGCGCACGCCGCCCCGGTCAAAGCAGCGCCCATCAGCGCAGATAGAACCAAACTTTTGATAGCAGTCTTGGCAGTCATGATAATTCCTCCTTTATGGGGCGCATCGTCCGTTAAACCCGGGCACCCTGCCGGTCGATCTTGAAGTTGCCGTGCCTTTCCAGTCCGAATGCCCCGCATTAGCAGATGCGCAGCTTGAAGCGCCTCATCATATTTCCCCATTACGAGAATTAAGGTCAAATAGTGTTTTCCCCCAACTGACCTTCGGCATCCACAAGAACAAACGCGATCTGGCAAGGTTCGTCGAATTGATTGGACCATGCATGATTGGTGCCCCGCTGAACCAGCACATCTCCGGCTGACAACTCGATCTCGCTGTCGTCCAGCAACATCTTGATGCGGCCCGTCAGGACAATGGCGTAATCGACGCTATCGGTGCGGTGCATAAATGGATGGCGGGCATTCTCGACCACATTGTGGGATGCGCCCATTTCAGCAAAAGCCGCTGCCCCGTCCAGACGCGAGAGTACTTCGGGATCTTCCGGGTCGAACTGCACGATCCTGAATACCGTTCCCCCCTTTGGAGGATGCAGAACCAGTTCGTCTGCGACAGTTTCCTCAGGGCCATCGAACCGCGCGTCCTCGAACGTTTGCCACAAATTGGTGAGAGCGACCCCCGGTCGGTTCGGGCGTTCCAGAATATTGGTGGCGGCGTCATCACGCACAACGATGGCTTTGCCGCTCTTGTCATGGCCTGTGATTACACGACGAATGGGTATAGGCATCTTGGCTTCCTTATAATTCTATGGGCTTGCGTTCCGCGGGTGGTTCGCCGCCCTGTCACGTCGCAACTTGCATGTAGGACTTCAGGAAATGGAGAAACTCTGCGTCCGTCAAGATATCCCGCTTATCAATTCCCTTTTGTTTGATGTCAGCAAGCAATGAGGGGATGTCGAGATCCTCAGGTTCCTTGATCCCAAGTTCGCGCAGCTTGTACTGGATCGAGGCCTTGCCGCTTTTCTTCCCCAGGACGACTTCACCGCTTCGGCCAGTCAGTTCCGGATGCGTCCCGAACATGACCAGGGGGTCTTCAACCACATAGTTAACGCCAATACCGGACTCTCGCGTGAAATTGCCACTCCCCAACACAGGCTTGTTGCGCTGGATCGGGATGTTTGCGCATTGCGACACCAACGCACCCAGTTCGGGCAGCATATCAAGACGGTAATTGGTTTCGTAGCCATAAAGAATATGAAGTCCCAGAATAAGCTCCTCCAATGCGGCATTGCCGGTGCGTTCCCCCAAACCATTGGCGCAAGAATGAACGCATTGCGCCCCCTCGGCCACCGCCGCCAGTTCGGTGGCAACGCCCAGGCCAAAATCATTGTGCGTGTGGATCTCGACCGGCAGCCCGTTTGTCATCTGTTTGACCCAACGCACCATATACCGGATCGCCTCTGGCGTGGCGCAGCCCATGGTATCGACGATGCCAATCGCATCTGGAGGCGACAGGTCCATGATCCCTTTGCAAAGGTTTTCAAGGTCATCCGGACGTGCCCGCGTGGTGTCATAGGGAAAGAACAAGGTATAAAGCCCCAGATCCCGCGCGTGGTTTATAACATCCGCGCTTTTGGCAAGCACATCCTTCCAGGTCCAACCGAATTGCGTCACCAGTTTTGGATAGCCAATTGGCACCTCGATGACGACACCGTGGGCACCGCATTCGGCGGCCTTGTCGATATCTCCCTTCATCGCACGCGCGAATGTAAAGATCTTGGCATTCAGACCCAGCTTGGTGATTTCCTTGATCGCCTGCTCATCCTGCGGCGATACCGAGGGCATGCCCGCTTCGATGCGGTCGATGCCAACCTCGTCCAGTTTCTGAGCGATTTTGATCTTGTCATCGATTGAAAACACGACACCAGGGGTCTGTTCGCCATCGCGAAGCGTTGCATCGTGAATTTCGATTTTGGGCGGCAGGTTATAGGTCTCCAACACCTCGGGCTGGAAATTATATGGGCTCACCCACCATTCATTGTCTTTACGATACTCACGACGCATTGCGCTCTCCCCTGTCTCTTCAGCGGAGCATAAAATCGATAAATTAAAAAACAAGATAAAATTTCGATATTATTGCATGGTTAGAGATAATCTGTACAATTCTGCAAGATGGCCGCTCGCAACGGCCTGTCGACCGAACGAGGGTAGAATGCACGACCCAGACCTGAACCTTTCTGCAGCCAGAGGAATCGTGGAGAATTGCGATAAACTTGCCAAAACGGGAATGATCGCAGTATCGGCGTGGCGGTGCTTGCAGATCAATGCACGCAAAAAACGATATTTATTGGACAAGGCGCTCGGGATCGTTACGAGCGTGGGAGGGCGGAGCTGAACTAATATGCATGACCACATTTTGCCGACGATCTTACAAGAAGCAGATTCGCTTACGACGGCCGCCTACAGCAGACTGCGCTCTGATATTCTCACGGGTATACTCAAGCCGGGCGAAAAACTGCGCATCAGCGCGTTGACCAGCCGCTACGGGTTTGGTCCGACTCCTGTCCGCGAAGCGCTTATGTTGCTGACCTCGCGTTCACTGGTTGATCGGGTCGATCAGCGTGGCTTTACAGTCAGGCCGGTGACGCTCAAAGAATTTGACGAGCTGTTGAAGACACGTTGCTGGCTTGAAGAGATCGCCCTGAGAGAGTCTATCGCCCATGCAAACGCGCAATGGCACGAGGAACTTGTTCTGGCGATATGGCGCCTGAACCAACAAGAACGCCTGAAAGACGGAACTGAAAACCCCGAATGGGAACAGCTGCACCGGGATTTTCATCTCGGATTGCTCAAAGGCTGCAACTCTCGTTTCCTGCTTCAGACCTGCGCCGACATGTTTGATCTTAACACCCGTTACCGGTATGTGGCGCGCGGGTTTGAAAGCCAAGGCCGCAGTGTTGGCGACGAACACCAATCCATCGTTGATTCCGTCATCGCCGGGAACGCAGAACAAGCAGTGGAACAGTTGCTTTCGCACTATCGCACAACAGCGGAACCCCTTCGCAAGAACCTGAGCTGACACTGTGGCAGTGTTGGAAAGTGACGGACCACCCAGAATTTAGAGCGTCCGCCATCCTCGTTTCACAGCAAGGTCACTGGTTTCTGAGAAAAACCGCGTCCCATTCGGGGGCTTCTTTTGCTAGCACCGGAGGCAACGGATACGCCCAGTGCCAATTGCCGAACGCCGGTGCCCATTCACGCGGCGTATAGCTGTCATCGACAACGTCCTGATCGCAGTTATATTCGATCTCGCCGCCGGCCGGCCCCTTGAGATAGTAGAAAAGCGCGGAAGAAATCCGGTGTCGGCCTAGTCGCCCACCGTCCCAGCCCTGCCGGGTCATGGTGTTGGCACCCGCCATCATCTCGTCGATGTCTTCGACAGAAAAGGCAAGATGTTCGAACCCAATCCCTTCGTCCGGCCGACAGTTGCGCATAAAGATATTGTGATGCTCATTTGTACCATCAGCGCGACCGAACTTACCACGTCCGCGTGGTTCGTCTGTCATTCGAAACTTCAGGCGTTTCTCCATAAAATCGAATGCTTTGACATAATCATTAACCTTGAACACCACATGATTGATGCATTTCGGCGTCGCCTTGTCGCGCCACCGGCGCTGTTGATTGAAACGGGCGACCGAACCAGGTGCGTTTACCGCGTCCGGCTTGTAGACAACTGCTTTGCGTTGCCACAGCTTGAGTCCAAAGGGGATACCCTCGTCTGTCTTGAAATGCACCACACCGTCTGTCTCTGTGACCTCCCGGTCAGACGAAATGTCTGAAACCAGATCGTCCATCGCCGCCTTGCTATCGACACCCCAGACAATCTCACGCACACCATTGCCTTTGAACCAGGCTGGCGCGAGTTCAGGGTCATCTATGTGCCGAACGACAACCTCTGACCCTTCATCGAGAATATAGGTTGTGCCCAGCGTATCTCTGGTTTTGTTTGTCAGACCAAAATCGTCAAAGAAACGTTCCGTTTCGCAGGGCTCCTCGACGCCGAAAATAGCAGACGCAATTCCTGTAATAGCCATAGTCTTTCCTCCTTTATGGACGTTGTGCCAGAACACCTTCATGGGGCCGCGGCACGTTGTGTTGCATGTTTTTGAAGTTGGCGTTGCGCGTTGCGCATACTTCGGGATCAGATGAGCGCCCGGCTTCCCCAACGGCGCGTGTGGTATCTTGAATGAAACGGCACCGCTCAAAACGCCGCTCCATGAATTGCACGAACATGTCCGGAACAGAGAGCCTCTTTTCCACAAGTTCCGAGAGCACGACTGCATCTTCGATGGCCATGGCCGCGCCTTGTGACAGATGCGGCCCTCCGGCGTGCGCCGCATCACCGATCAACAGCACACGCCCCTTGAACCAAGGGCTGGGCAGGCGAACTTCCTCGACCGGCGTATATACGATATTGTCGTCGGGCCGCATATTGTCGCGCACTTCGCCAATGTAGCCGCCAAATTGCTGCAACCGCTCTTTGAGCAGGTCATACCTCAGGCTTTCCTCGTAAAAGGGATTGCCGGGCTCGTCGGTCACCAGCAGCAGATACATGGTCGAATCCGACAACGGGATCAGACCGGCCTTTGACCCCACGCCCCAGAACATCGGCTGATAGGTCAGATCGGGCGGGCGCTGTGCATTGACCCGCCAGACGCTATGGCCAAGATACTCTGGTTCATACCCGTCGCCAAACAACCGCCGCCGCAAAGGAGAGCGGATACCTTCGGAGCCGACGATAAAATCGTAGCGCCCCTGTTCTCCGTTCGAAAGCGTGACGTCGATGCCTTTGTCTGTTTCGACAAAGTCATCAATCTGCACCCCGAAACGGATGTTCACCCCGAGCGCCTGAGCCGTGTCCAGCAGGATCGCGGCCAGCACCGGACGCGCGACAGCGTTATAGGCGGGTATTTCCGGCCCGGCCAGACGCATGCTTTTGAACGTGTGCAGATGGGTGCCGTCAGCCTCGAAGTAACGCCATTCGTCGACCTGAAAGCCGACCGCAAGGCATTTGTCCATCACCCCCAGATCGTCGAGCGCCCGTAAAGCGTTGGCAGGCTGGATAATTCCCACCCCAAGGGGGGTGTTCTGCGGCTTGATCTCGACCAGATCGACAGCGACACCCTTGCGCAACAAACCGATGGCTGTGCACAGCCCGCCAATCCCGCCGCCCGCCACCAGTACTTTTGTAATGCGTGTCATGTCTTGGGCCATTCCTGCTCGGTCCCGTTTGCCGGAATGACAGGCAAGACGAGCCGCGAGACACTATCAGGCCCGGAATGGATCGTGGTGACACCTGCAAAGGCAGGGCGCCCGCGATCATCGGGGTGCTTGTGCAGCAGCCGACCGGGTTGGCCCTCATACTCAAAGTCGATACCGGCAATGCGCAACTCAAGCTGCCAGCCCTTTGGAAACATGAAACAGGTCGGCCAGATCTCGATGTCGACCTCATAGACCTGCCCCGGCTGCAACGGTTGAATCTCGTCATGCGCATGAAACGGACGGTGCGGCAGGGACCTGTCTGGGCAAAGCTTGCGCTGCGAGGCGCGCAACCAGCCCTTGGCCATCGGTGTGGGTTCGTGGGCGCCATCAAAAACGAAATCAACGCCGCTCTCGTCAATGGCGTGCAGCGTCACGAAAAGATCCGCATCCGTCGTCGAAGACGACATAAAAAGCTTCAAACTCACATAGCCTGTGACTTCAGTGTCTTCCTCAAATGGGCGGGTTTTGAACGCGACACCATTGGATTGCGCATCAAAGGACAGGATTCCTGCCTCGGGCGTCGCCTCAGACAGCGCAGTTGTCGACGTATCGAGGCAAAGAGTTTGATATGCGGTGCGCGCCAATGGAAACGCCTGCTCGTCCCGCCGCGCGCTGCCATGTGGCGTGCGAATGGAAAGCTGAACCGGCGGTTGCGCCGCCCAACCGCTGTCTTCACCCTTCAGGAACTGATCGAAGAACTGGCGCTGCATCGCGACAAACTGTGGCAGGTAAAAACTCTCCCAGTGCTTGCCATCATGCATCGAAAGCCACTTCTGCTGGGACGCGACCTGTTGGTATCCCTCGATATTGCCCCGCAGATGAATGCCGGGGCCAGACCAGTTGCCCCCCGACAGCACCGGCACCTCGATCCGCTTGAGATCGGCTGTTCGCTCCTGCCACCATGCATCATCCAGCGGATGGGCCAGAATGTCTGCGGGATAGTCAGTGCGGTTAAAAACCAACTGCGCGGGCGACAAGGGATCGCCACACACGCTTTTGCCGGTTTCCCGATCCACATGCGGCGAGTCCCCGTTGCCATGCTGCACTTTCAGACATTGCTGCGGCCACCAGTAATTTGCGAAGCCGCTCGCCAGAATTCCGCCCTGATGGCTGCTGTCACGGTAGTAATCGACCCATCCTTCCCAAGGGCAGATCGCCTTGAGACTGGGCGGACGTAAGGCGGCGACGCGCCATTGCGTGACGGCATAATAGGAAATGCCAAGCAAACCGACGTTGCCATTGCTCCAATCCGCCTGCGCTGCCCATTCGATACAGTCATGATAATCGGTCATTTCCCGTGCCGAGCGGGGGTCCAGAAAGCCCGGAGATTTGCCGGAGCCGCGGGAATCCACCTGGATTACGACATATCCATGCGGCACCCAGCGTTCAGGGTCAGCTGTCTCCCAGCGCAGAAAACGCCCGGTGGAACCGTTGGCGCAAAGATCGGGGTAACGCTCCAGCAACACGTTGTATTGCCGCGCGAACCCGTCTTCGAAATGCAGATCCTTGCCATAGACGCCCATTGCCATGATGACCGGATAGCGCCCTGCTCGCTTTGGGCGGAATACATTGGCGCGCAGAACATTGCCGTCAGACACAGTAATCGGCACATCCTGCTCAAAGATCAAAGTCTCGCATTCGGTGACACGAACGCCAGAGTCGGCTTCACTCATTTTTCTGTCCTCATTTTATTCCCTATATGGAGAATTACAGGCGCCATTCATCCACTCATTCTGATTTCAAAAGTTAATAGAAAACCAACCAGGGCATTGCGATCAATAGAATGACCTTCACAAGGTCTGCCACACAGAACGGCAAGACACCGCGATAGATGGTGGAAAGTCTGACATCGCGCGCGACACCACGCAAAACGAACAGGTTCAGACCAAAGGGCGGTGAAATCACGCCGATTTCCACGCAGATCACTGTGACAATCCCCCACCAGATTGGGTCATAGCCCAGTTGAAGAATGACGAATGAATAGACAGGCGCAGTGATGAACATGATGGCGAAACTGTCCATTACCGTGCCCAATACGATGTATGAGACAACCAGCAGGATCACGATCATGATCGGTGTCAAATCGGCACCCAGCAGAAAATCGGCAAACAGGTTTGGCACCTGCGTAAAGGCCACGAAGAACGACAGGGTGACGGCACCGAATATCAGCGGGAAAATCATCGAAAGCGTCAAGGAGACTTCACTCATCACGGACAAAAGAGCATCGCGGCGGAGCCGTCCGCGCACAAGTGCGAACACGAACGTGCCCACGGCGCCTACCGAAGCCGCCTCGCTGTCGGTGAAAAAGCCGAAATAGATACCGCCCCATACGACGCAAAACAGCGCCAACGCTGCCCAACACCCACGCGTGGCACCTCGGACATTGTTCCAGTCGATCGGTTCGCCCATGGGAACGGCATCTCGCTTGACGCGAGCAGTGATGCCAATGGCGAGCAGATACAGTGAAACGCCAATGAAAGCCGGCACAAATGCGGCCAGCAACAGCTTGCCAATAGATGCTTCGACCAGAATGCCATAAATGATAAGCGGCACCGAAGGCGGGATAAGAGCGCCCAATGTCCCGCCTGCGGCGATGGCTCCCGTCGAAAGTGACTTTGAATACGACCGCTTGTCCATTTCAGGCAAGGCGATCTTGCCAAAGGTGGCAACGGTGGCCAGCGACGACCCGGTCAGCGCCCCAAAGCCCGCACAACCAATTATGGTTGCATGTGCCAATCCGCCGCGAACCGGTTTGAGCAGTTCAAATGCCAGCCGGTAAATATCGGCAGCCAAACCCGAGACACCGGCGAAGGCCCCCATCAACAGAAAGAACGGCAGGACGATAAGGCCGCTGTTGGTCATATGGCTATAGCTTTCGCCACCGAAGATAGATGCCGCCGAGCTGCCGCCCAATGTGAAGGCAATGCCACAGAACCCTGCAAAGGCCAAAGTAACGCTTATCGGTACGGAAGCCACGATGAGAAGCGTCAGAATGGCGGCCACAACAGCAATATTCGCCCCTGTCCCGCTTGGCCTGACCGTGCCGCTCCACAACGCCCAGACGAATATGGCACAAATACTCATCCCGATGCAGATACCGATGATGGTGAACACAGAAGCACGGCCCGTCTCACGCAGCGCGGCGCTGACATCCGCAATGACATGCGCCAGCTGCACCACAACACTTAGCGAAATGAGACCGGCGACAACAAGCTGAATGGGGGCCTGAGGGATGCTGAGAATACTGGTGACCTGCATGCGCGAGATGCTGACCTGCGCAAGCTCTACGCATTGCCAGGACAGCACCGCGAAAAAGCCGAGCAAGGCCAGTGACCCAAGAGCGTCCAGCCACGCGCGGGCGGCTGATGGCAAAAGGGCCTGAAAGACCTCAATCTTGAGATGGATGCGCTGCGACACACCGATTGCCAAGCTCGCGGCAATCGCAACCGCCATCGCGGCATCAACAATTTCATTCAGACCCGCAATCGAGCGACCGGTAACCGCGCGCAACAGGATCTCGACAATGGTTACGACCGACAAAAGCAACATGGTGGCCACGCCAAGCGTGGCGACCCAGCCGCTCAGACTGTACAGAAACCCGCGACCGTGCAACTGCGGCGCTGAATCGTCAGGAAAACCAGCGCTTGCGTCTGCATCACCCATGATCAGACGCTCCCATTGGCAATCAGCCCCTGGCAGCATCCGGCCTGTCGCGTGCAGAACACCCGACCCCTATTCACGATGCTTCGTGACTTCATGATCTCCTCCCAGAAATCCGCCGCGTTGAACCGCATCCATTTATAATTCCCCGTGTAGAGAATTAAAGGAATTCCGTCAACAGCGCAGAGAGTTTCCGGGCTCATTTTGTTGGGGACAATCCTCCAATCACCAAATCCGCGACAAAGGACGCATAGCGTTGGGACAGATCAGAGGTTTCTTCCTTGTCAAACAAGGATTCCTTTAAGACACCGGATTCAAAGAAGAACTGACACATTCCGACAATCGACACGAAAAGAAACCGCGCATCGACCGGACGAAACACCCCGGCTTCCACGCCTTCCTCGATAAAGCTGTTCAACTCCTGTACCCTGATGTCAAAGTACTTGGCCTGTCCGGCGGCATTCACCAGCGGCCCCGGCAAAAGAACATTGTCCAACATCAAGGCATGAAAATGCGGGTTCTGCTCCATGATCTGCATCAGGTTGGCAACCCGCGCCCGCACCTTTGCCTCGGGGTCATCCAGTTGCTGAACCGCCTGTGCGGTTCGCCGCGAAATATCGTTCCATATCTCCAGCGTGACTTCCCGCATCAGGTCTTTAACGGTGCCAAAATAATAACGGATAAGACTGGGGTCGACTTCCGCGCGGCGGGCAACCTCACGTCGGCTTATCTGAGAAGGCGGGACCTCGCGCACCAGTTGCTTTGCCATTTCGAGAATCTGATCCCGGCCCACACTCTTCTCGTCATCGCTCGGCCGGCCGGGCGTTCGCGGAGCTTTGTTGACCTCGTCCATAAGCGCACCTTTTGACTATTCATTCGTAAAATTACCGCCCGATTCGGCAGCCAACAAAGATTGGGTCCAATTTGTAAGAGCAAAGAAACAACCAAGGCAACCAGATCTGGGTTTCTGCGGGACTGGATACAGACCCTCGGAAATCAAACCCATTGCATGTGACCGAACGAACACAACGCGCCGTGTCAGCGCCGCAAACCCGGCAGAAATGATGGAGCCATTTCATGCCCCAAGCTGATTCACAGCCAGAAATGGCGCAACACAGCCACCAAAACAGGCAGGAAAGCCGCTTTTAAAACCGTTCAATCACGCCCTGATGACGACATCACTGGTTGCATAGCTACAGCAAGCCAAAGCAAATCCCTTGTCCATTTCCCGCTGAGAAATACCGCCATCATGGCGTATGTCGACACTGCCGCTTTCGATCTTCACACGACAAGTGCCACAAGCACCCTTCTTGCACGACGTCTGCACGCGCACCCCTGCGGCCTGTGCGGCTGATAGCAACGTCTGCTCGGTGGAGATTGGCACGGAGCTTCCTGATCGGGAAAACGTTGCGCTCAGTTGGGTCGATGATGTGTTTTGCGGAACTGGAACGTCGCTGTCAGCACTCGCTCCGAAACTCTCGGTCACGAAGTTTTCAGGGTCGACTTGCAGCTCAGGCAGCATTTTTTCCACGGTTTCCATGAAGGCTTCCGGACCGCAGCAATAGATTTTTCTGCGCCCAATGTCCGGAACAAGACCCTGAAGCTGCGCAACAGTCGGGCGACCAACCGGACCGACCCACCCGGAATAGGCCTCAGGCCGGGTTATCAACGGGATGATCTGCGCATTGGGGATCGTGCGCGCCCAGAGCCGCATTTCATCGGCAAAGATCATATCGCCCCGAGACGACGCGTAGTGCACAAAGACCACATTGCGTGTACTGCCCGTATCGGAAAAGCTCCGCATCATAGAGGCCGCAGGTGTGATACCACTGCCCGCCGTCAAAAGCAGCAAGGGCGCATCATCCGTATCCCCCCAATGAAACTGGCCGTTCGCACCCGATGCCCGCACTTGTGCGCCGACCTTCAAATTTTCAAACAACCAGTTTGAGACGCGGCCGCCCTCGACCTTTTTAACCGTGATCGCAAGCCGTTTTGACTGCACCGGTGAGGACGACAAAGAGTAGCTGCGCAGCTCTTCTGTGCCGTCGATGTCAAAGGTGAAGTTCAGAAACTGACCCGCCTTGAACGCAAGCCCGCCCGCTTGCTCCATCTCGAAAACATAGGTTCTCGCGGTGGGTGTTTCCGGACGAATTGCGACACAGCGCAAAACCGTATCTTCCAACTTTGGGTGATCTTGCTGGGTCATGAGGCCTGCCACCTAATAGCCATGCGCACGCAAACGCTCGAGATACCATTCTTGGTTCACGGCGACCGTGCGCTCTGTGAAGGGTGACAATGGGCCCGGCCTATAGCCAAACGACTGCACCCCTTTTTGCGCCAATGCGACCAGATCTGCATCTTGTTGATTGGTTGCGATCCAGACCTCTGTCAGCTTCTCCAGATCGTAATCCACCCCCTCGACAGCATCCTTGTTCACCAGCCAGACGGTGCGCAACGCGGTGCGCGTGGGCGATACCGGAACAAGGTAGGAGAACACCGCGTGATCCGCAAAGGCATGATGCCAGGCATTCGACAGATGAATGTGCAGATCGCCAAGCTTCGGATCGGTGTTCTCACCCAGAAGTTTTCGAACAGCAGCCGCGCCATCCAGTGTGTGCGATTCACCAGCCCCCGAGATGACAAAGCGCTGGGTCCGCAGCAGGGTTTCATGTCCATCGTAGCGTTCAATCGCATGAGAGACATAGCCGCGCGCTTCCCACTCGGCCACTTGGGCGGCCGCGTCTATACAATGACGCTCGTAGTCGCGCAGTTCCTCGGCGGACACGTCTTCCGGGTCAAAGCCGATATCAAGGCCGACAAAGGTGTTGATAAGCTCCGGATGAGACCCCTCGCAATGATAACATTCGCGGTTGTTATCGACACTCAGCTTCCAGTTGCCTTCTTCCGTAATTGTCTGATCGAAAGCGATCTTTGCATTTGACAGGTCAAAGGGTGCAAGTCGCGTCTCAAGCTCGGCAAGTACCTCGTCAATATCGGCGGGGGCGTCTTCGGCCAGGCAGATAAAAATCATGCCGCCTGCGGTCCGCACGTTGACGGGTCTCAGGCTGTGGCAAGTTTTATCAAAGGTCTGGCCCATATGTGGCGCATGCACCAGGTTGCCTTCCAGATCATATGTCCACTGATGGTAAGGGCAGACGAAACGGCTGATCCCTTCGACCCGATCCTCAACAAGACGCGAGCCGCGATGACGGCATGAGTTGTGAAACGCCCGCACATTCTCATCATCATCGCGCACCAACAGAACCGACGCATTGCCAATATCAACAACGCGGGCATCGCCTTCTTCGGGAATGTCAGCCTCGAACCCGACCAGTATCCAGCTTTTGAAAAAGAACACATCCATATCAATCTGGAACGCCTCGTCCGAGATGTAGAGCGCCGCAGGCAGCGTATGGCCTGGTGTCACTGTGTCGCTGAGTTTGCTTGCGTTGACTTGGCTGAAAATGGTCATATTCGTTCCTTCAAGAGGTTCGAGTGTTTTTGGCGGGTCAAGATCATGCCGACCGTGGAACATCCCCATTCACAGTTCAACTCGACAAATACTCCGTTCTCGCTTAACTATGAGTTATGCCAAGCTACAGATACCAAATCGGCCCGCTCTCTGCGATTTTCGCCTTTGAGGCAGCCGCGCGCAATTTACAGTTTTCACGCGCAGCGGATGAACTGGGGGTCTCTCAAGCGGCTGTTAGCAAACAGATTTCTAACCTTGAAAGCCACTTGGGTAAGAAGCTTTTCCATCGGCGGCATCGCTCGGTAGAGCTGACTGCCGAGGGCGCAATACTCAATCAGGCCGTCCATAGGTCGCTGAAGGCAATCACAACAGCCATGCAAGAGATTTCGGTCACGGCCCCTGCCCCGCTGACTGTGACGCTTTCGACGGCTCTTTCACAATTCTGGCTTATGCCAATGCTCTCCGATTTCACGCGTAAACATCCCGAAATTCCGGTTCGGATTCTGTCACAGGACAGCAGTGTTGATCTTCGTGGAAACGAAGCCAGCATTGCCATCCGGTTTGGGGACGGCAACTGGCCGGATGGCGAGGCGGTTGCCCTTTTCAACGCCACAGTTCGGCCTGTGGCCACGCGGGAACTGCTGGAAAAATATAAGCCCAAGACTGTCACAGACCTGCTTAAGATGCCTTTGATCGACTACGACACACCGGACAGCAGCTGGGTCACATGGCGCGACTGGCGCGCCATTGCCGGTGTTCCGCAGCACCGTTTCCAGCCCTCACTGTCGTTTGCGCGTTATCAAGACGCCGTTGTTGCGGCACGAAACGGGCAAGGCGTTTTGCTTGACTGGATGCACAGCACTAATGACTTGAGTATGTCAGCAGGCCTGCCTGCCGCACCTGGTCCTGCGGTGAATCCAAAGGGAAGCTTCTATTGCGTGTTTGCCCACAAGGTTGATGAACAAAGCGCCCTGTTTGGCCAATGGCTCAGCTCGCTAAGCTAGACCCGACCGCTGTCTTCCAGCCCTGCCCGTTTGATGCAGCAAGAAAGCGTTCTGCATCCCTTCTCGCATCGAAACTTCTTGACTTGCCGGCAATTATATACATCTCTGTACAATAAGTCGCTGCAAGAGCGATATCAAGTGTGCCGACCAACATAAGGGCACCTCGATTTTTGACTGTTTTCTCGACTATGGAGCAGTTGGCGCAGCCTGAAGGGCTTGGAAGGCCGTCAGTTGACGGGTTGTTGCGTCGGGTCTGATGATGCGCAGCCCATTTCAGGGTCGTTTTTGGCGATGAGCAGCATGACCTGCGTCTCTGGCGGTCTGTTTGTCATGCCGGATTTGGGTTGATGCGGCGCAACTGGCAGAGGCGGCGCATGTTGTAGGCAAGGTTCTTCAGCCCGATCTTGGCTTTGGCCCGCACCAGACCGATGGTGCGCACCAAGGTGCCGCCCATGTCGTTTGCCTGCGCGCCGAAGACATGCTCAACCCGGACCCGCACGGTGGATTTGGTCCGGTTGCTGCCCTTGGCCTGTGCAGTCAGCGGCTTGCCGCGCTTGCCCTTGCGGTGGATGTGGCTTTTCAGGTTCCGAGCGCGCAGCTTTACCTCCATTTCCTCGGAGCGATAGGCTGAATCCGCCCATACTCCGGACCCGGTATTGCCCCGCATCAGCAGGTAATCCACCGCCTGGCTGTCATGCTGGGCTGCGTCGCTGACGTGGTAGCGGCGGACCAACTTGTGCTTTCGATCCACATTCACGTGGTTCTTGTAGCCGTAGTGGCTCTTGCCGTGCTTTTTCGTCCAGCGCGCGTCCATGTCCTTCTGCACCCGTTTCGCCAGTTTGTCTGCCCAATCCTCGGGCACCTCACCCTTCTTGATCGTTGCGTTTTCCTCGCGCGTGTTGTGGTTGCGCGGCACCGGCACAATGGAAGCATCAAGGATCTGCCCGCCACGGGCAATATACCCCTGTCGCGCCAGATGACCGTCGAACAACCCGAACAATTCCTCTACCTTGCCCGCGTGCGCCAGCGCGTCTCGATAAAGCCACACCGTCTTGGCATCGGGCACCCGATCCCCGAGACCCAACCCCAAAAACCGCATGAAAGACAGCCGGTCGCGGACCTGATATTCGATTTGGTCATCCGACAGGTTGTAGAGTGCGCTCAGCACCAGCGCTTTGAACATCACCACCGCGTCCATCGGCTTGCGCCCGGCGCGGGATTTGCGATCCGCATCCGGCTTGCGCCAGACCCGTTCAAGAGCCGGGCGAAACTCTTCCCACGGCACGACGGCATCGATCTCCACCAGCGGGTCCTTCTTGGCGTCAAGGCTCGCATAACGGTCCGAAAGATCAAAGAAACCCATCTGCGTCATTGCTGCATCCCCTATATGCCGGTTCACCAAGTCACGATATCGCAGCGCCAAGGTCAGGGCAATTTTTAGAGATGCCCTTAAGCTGGCGACCAGAACAATAGGGAGTAGACTGATGTCTATAGGAACAATTTCCAGACGCGCCTTTATGGCCACCACCACGGCAACCCTGGCTTTGGGCGCGCTATCTCAAAATGCATTCGCGCAAGAAACTCCAAAACGCGGCGGCGATTTGTCCATTGCCGTACATGGCGCCTCCACAAGCGACAACTTTGACCCCCGGACATTTAACTCGCAATACACGGCTGTTCTTGCCGGTACCGTTTTCAACACTCTGCTTGAGATTGAAGGCGCCGAAGGCAAGCTTATTCCCGGCATTGCAACATCGTGGGAATCCTCCGAGGCAGGCAAGGTCTGGACGCTGGAGCTGGCCCAGAACGTCAAGTTTCACAACGGCGCGGATATGACCGCCACGGACGTTATCTATTCTTTCAAAATCCACGGCGAAGAAGGCACGCGGTCTAACTCGCAACAAATCGTTGGTGCGATTGAAACGCTTGAGGCACCGGATCCCTATACACTGGTAATCACCCTGAAAGAGGCCAACCAGTTCTTTCCCGCGCTACTGACCAACTACTCCCTGGTTATCGTTCCCGATGGCACCACCGATTTCGACGGTACGGGTACAGGCGCTTACAAGGTCACCAGCTTTGCGCCCGGAGAGATTCTGGAAACCACCCGGTTTGACGACTATTTCAAGGCCGACAAAGCCCACGTTGACACGGTTGCAATCGTTGCTGTGAACGACAGTGCCGCTCGCGTGAGCGCGATCCAGACTGGTCAGGTGCAAATCGCAACCGAGCTTGATCCGCGGTCTGTTCCGCTATTGGACGCCCTGCCCACACTTGATGTGGTGTTCCTCAAGGGCGCCGGCTTCATGGGCTATAACATGATGCTGGACAAACCGCCGTTTGATAACGCCAAGCTGCGTCTTGCGATGAAATACGCAATTGACCGCGAGGACATCATCAACCGTGTCTATAACGGCTATGCGCGCCTTGGGAATGATACGCCGGTGCCGCCGAATTCGCCCGATTTTGCGAAAGACATCGAACAATACAGCTATGATCCGGAAAAGGCGCGGGCGCTTTACGAGGAGTCGGGACATACTGGGCCAATCGTTCTGCAAACATCGGATGCGGCCGGCAGCGCAGCGGTTGACGCCGCGGCGTTGATCAAGGAACACGCGGCAAAAGCAGGTATCGAGATCGAAATCAAACGCGAACCTGCCGACGGGTTCTGGGGCAATGTCTGGGCGCAAACGCCCTTCCACGCCACGGTCTGGGGCGCGCGTGCCTCCTCCGAGATGATCTTGAGCCTTGCCTACGCGTCGGGTTCGCCTGCAAACGACACCGCGTTCAAAGACCCGGAATTTGACGCAGCACTCGCAAAAGCACGTGTTTCGGAAACAGTCGAAGGACAGCGCGCGGCGCTGGCCGAGGCACAAAAGATTCTGCACGATCGCGGTGGCGCCTTGATCCCTGCCTTCCCCGACATCCCCGAAGGTGTGGCAAGCAATTTGCGTGGCTATATCCCGGGCACCATTCTTGTCGGATCCCTGCGCGCGGCTGAAAGTGTCTGGTTTGACTAAAGCACGTCACTAAGGACCGGAAATGAAATCCCCTTTGCTGAGCTACACAGTGAAGCGAACGGGGAGCGGGTTGATCTCGCTCCTCCTCGTTTCGCTCCTCATTTTTTTGGGCACGGCGTTGCTTCCCGGCGATGCCGCGCAGGCACTTCTCGGGCAGAATGCCACCCCTGAAAACCTTGCAGCCCTACGAGAGCAGCTGGGTCTGAATGACCCCCTGGTTGTGCGCTATCTGTCGTGGATCGGTGGTATCCTGCAAGGAGACATGGGGATCTCTTTTTCCTCAAAGCAACCTGTCCTCGAAATACTTCTGCCGAAGCTCGCAAACTCACTGATCCTGGCTTTGGCAGCCTCCCTGATTGCCGTGCCGCTGGCCATTTTTCTGGGCATCGTGGCGGCACTCAAGCAAGACAGCCTTGTGGATCGCGCGATCTCTTTCCTGTCGATGTGGCTGGTGTCACTTCCCACCTTTCTCACCGGCTATCTGCTGATCAATTTCTTCGCCGTCAGATTGGGCTGGCTGCCCAGCCTGTCTGTTCTGCGTTCCACTGCCGACGTGAATGACTGGGTGGCTGCACTTATCATGCCGGTCGCAGCCTTGGTGTTGGTCACGATCGCGCACACCATGCGGCTGACACGCACTGCGATCCTCAGTGTTATGGCGTCAGATTATATTTTGATGGCAGATATCAAAGGGCTGGACCGACGGCGGATCATTCTTTGGCACGCCTTGCCGAATGCGCTTTCTCCTATTGTGTCCATCTCACTGTTGACCGTGGCCTATCTGATGGTCGGCGTCGTCGTTGTCGAAGTGGTATTCAGCTATTCGGGCATGGGCAAGCTTATGGTCGATGCTGTTTCCTACCGCGACCTGCCCTTGGTACAGGCCTGTGGTGCATGCTTCTCGTTCATCTTCATTTTCATGAACTTTCTGGCTGATTTCCTTTGTGTTGTCGTCAACCCACGTCTGCGGGAGCCAAAATCGTGATCACCAGGAAAAACATCGGCGTACTAACGTCTCTTATCATTCTCGCGATACTCGGCTTTTGCGCAATTGCAGCCCCCTTGGTTTCCCCGTTCAGCCCGCAAGAAATCGTGGCCAATCCGTTTCAGGAACCCAACGGAGAATTTCTACTTGGTGCAGATTCCATTGGCCGCGATTTGCTAAGCCGAACCATCTATGCCCTGCGCTATACCTTGGGCATCTCTTTGGCAGTGACCTTGATTGCCTGCCTGTTCGGGACGACACTGGCAATCACCGCAGCCCTCAAAGGGGGGTGGATCGACATCATTCTGGGGCGGACAGTGGATGCGATCATGGCAATTCCGCAGATCATCTTTGCGCTGATCGCGCTGGCCGCAGCGGGCGTGTCATTGTGGAGCTTGATTGCGATCATGACAGTGCTGGAGGCCACGCTTTTCTATCGTATATTGCGGGCTTCAGCGGGCGACATCGCCGCAATGGACTATATCGAAATCAGCCGACTGCGCGGGGATAGCCTCTCTTGGAATGTGTTCCATGAAATTCTGCCCAATCTGGCACCGACGTTGATTGCCGAATTTGGAATGCGGTTTGCATTTGCGTCGCTCTTCATCAGTTCGCTGAGCTTCTTGGGGGTCGGCATCCAACCCCCTTCCGCCGATCTTGGCGCATTGGTGCGCGAAAATGTTCTGGCAATCAGTATTGGCCGTTTCTCCCCCCTGGCACCCGCCATTTGCATTGCTGTTATTGCTGTCTCGACCAACAGTGTTGTTGACTGGTTCATTCGGAAATATTCCATCCGGGGAGAGCTTTCATGACCACCTTCTTGCGGGTCAGCGACCTAACGGTAAAAGCCAAAGACAACTTTATTCTCGACGGGATCAGCTTTGAGCTTGAAAAAGGCAAGGTCCTTGGGCTGATCGGTGAATCCGGGGCCGGCAAGTCCACATTGGCACTGGCCGCTATCGGCTATCTCAAGCCGGGACTGGAGATTTCCAGCGGTTCGGTTGTGCTGGACGATAACGATCTGACCATTGCCAGCGACAGCGCGCTGCGACAGCTGCGGCAAAGCAAAGTGGCCTATGTGGCGCAAAGCGCTGCGGCCTCTTTCAACCCTTTCTTCAGACTGGGTTATCAGGTTACGGAATTGGTAATTCTGAGCGGCTTTATCGAAAAATCTGACCGCTACAAGGTCGCAACAGATCTGTTCGCGCGGCTACAGCTTCCTTCGCCCAAGGTCTTTGCCCGCAAATATCCCCACCAAGCCTCTGGTGGCCAATTGCAACGTGCAATGATCGCAATGGCGCTGTTGAACGACCCTGACCTGATTGTGTTTGACGAACCGACCACTGCGCTTGATGTCACCACCCAGCTCGACGTGTTGAGCGTCATTCGTCAGGTCGTGGCCGAGCAAGGTTGCGCTGCCCTCTACGTCAGCCATGATCTGGCCGTTGTTTCACAAATGTGCGACAGTATCCTTGTTCTGCGGCACGGCAAGATGGTCGAAATGAACGCCACGCGCAGCATTATCGACCAACCGCAGGACAGCTATACCCGTAGCCTCGTGGCGCACCGGAAAGTTGGCGATTTTCTCACAGATACGCCACAGGCAGATGATGCTCCTTTGATTTCAGCGGAAAACATAACGTTGGGATATGGCAAGGTGCAAATCGTGCCCAATGCCAGCATCGCACTGAACGAGAACGAAATATTGGCAATTGTCGGCGAATCCGGCAGCGGCAAGACAACTGTGGCAAGGGCAATCGCAGGGTTGCTGGAACCTTGGTCTGGTACGATCAAACTCAGGGGCACCACCTTGCAGGGCAACGTCGACAACCGCAGCCAGAACCATCGTCAGCACATCCAGTTCATTCATCAACTGCCGGACGTAGCGCTTAATCCCCGCCAGACCATTCGCACAGCACTTATGCGACCTTTGCAGGTGTTCAAAGGACTGGACGGCGCAGCTCTGAACACGCGTTTGAACGCGCTGATGGACGAGGTCGAGTTGCCCCGCGACTTGTTGGGGCGCTATCCCGGCGCTCTTTCAGGGGGACAAAAGCAACGTGTCTGCATTGCCCGCTGTCTGGCCGCCGAGCCCGATCTGTTGATTTGCGATGAAGTCACAGCAGCGCTTGATCCGTTGGTCGAAGACAGCATTCTCGCGCTCTTGTGGCGCTTGAAGGAAGAGCACCGCATGGCGATCATCTTCATCACTCACAATTTGGGCGTGACCCGTCGGTTTGCCCATTCGGTAACCATCATGGAGCACGGCAAGATTGTAGAGAGCGGGCCAACCGCACAGATATTCGCAGACCCCCAACAAGCCTACACATGCCGCTTGCTTGCCTCGGAACCTTCGACCGACGCGGGGTGGATCAACGCAAGGGAACTGTCAGGGGCGACGGGGCCACGTAAACACCGCCACGACAGCCTGTGACGCGCTGCTAAAGCCCCCGCTTTTCCAGGCTTTTATAAGTCGTTGACGACAAGAAATCTATTTCTTCCTGTGTCGGCTCGCGGCCCGTCAGGCAAAGCAAATAATCGCGACCACGTGAAATGCGGATTTCCCAGCTTTCGTGTGTGTCCTGAATATCATAGCCGATTTGGGTAAAATAGACGATACGCGCCCGCACATCTGCCTCGGAATAGGCATAGTCGAAACGGCGGAACATCGCGGCAATCGCCTCAAGACGTGCCCCTTCGTTGATGTCGAGAACCCGGCGCACGCTGCCCGACCGGCGCGCCCAATCGCGGATTGCGAAATCAAGTTTGGTATCGAATTTATCCTTGGTCACCCACGCCGCGAGAAGATTGCCAAGGGCAAAGCCGATTGACTCGGACGGAACATTCGACGCTTCGATCAGAGCCTTGGTGTTTGAATTTGCCCATTGATCCAACAGCGCGTCCAACAACTCGGTCCGGTTCTTGAAATACCAATAAAAACTGGACCGCGCGCAATCAAGTTTCTGGGCAAGGGTCTGCACCTTGACCTGGTTCACCCCTTCGGAAATCAACGTATCAATTGCCGTGTTGAGCCAGTCTTCTTTTGATGTCCGCGCAGGCCCGCGAACGCCCGCTTTCTTTTCTGTGCTCATGTGGCGCTTTCTTGTGAGATAGGTCTGATCCAGTCACAGCTACGCTACGCAGCCCGCCGTCAAATGTATATGTTGAGGTACGGCGTTTCACGTCTAAAATGCAACCTGGGCAGCCCACCATCAGGTTTTCCGGCCAGTACAATTCCATACCCGATGGCCCATCAAAGACGCATCTTGCCACCTTTGGGATCGTAGGGAGACGCGGGAATAACCCGCGCCTGACGCTCTTCCCCGACGATAGACACCAGCAGTTCCTGCCCCTCTTTTGCCAGCGCGCGATCAACCAATGCCATCGCGATGCTTTTCTGGATGCGGTAGCCATAAGCACCGGTTGTGGTCATACCCACAACTTGTCCCGCGTGCCAGATCGGCTCAAAACCTGTCGCGTCTGCGTCTGTCGCGTCTACCTCCAAAGTGACCAGAACGCGGTCAGGTACGCCTTCGGCCATGGCCTTTGCCTTGCCAATGAAGTCAGGCTTGGAATAGTCGATCCAGCGGTCCATGCCCGTCATTTTGGGCGTGTATCCTTGGGTATATTCCGCGTTCCAGATGCCGATGCTTTTTTCAAGACGCATGGCAAACATGGATTGGAACCCGATGTCTTTGACCCCGAATTCGGCGCCGGCATCCAAAATCAGTTTGCGCAATTGCGCATGCTGCACCACCGGAGCGTTGATCTCGACAGCGGTTTCACCAGACAGCGAAAGCCGCGCGATTTTCACGCGGTGCAAGCCAAGATCGGCCTCCATGCAGCGCATCATTTTCAGCTCGGTCAGGTCGGTGTCTGCAATCTTGTCCAGAATTTCCATGGTCTTCGGACCATTCAGAGAGAAGCCTGCATAGCTGTCCGAGATGTCTTCGACATGCACATCCTCGGCCATGTTCTGGTTGAACCAGCGCATATGGAAGGCCCGCAAATAGTAGGACCCCATCAGCCAATAGCTGCCGTCCCCCCAATTGAAACAGGTCAGATCCCCTTTCAATTTGCCCTCGTCGCCCAGCAGAACCGCCAGCTTGACGCGGCCCGATTCAGGCAGCTTGCTTGCCACGATCCTGTCAAGCCATGCCTTCGCGCGCTTTCCCGAAATCCGGTATTTCGAGAAGCCTGAAATATCCAACAATCCAGCTGCGTCCTGGGTGATTTTGCATTCTGCCTCGATATAGGGGGCCGAGGCTGGGCGCTTCATCGTGCCGGGTTCCTCAAAATCCTTCGGCGCAAAACAGAGCGGAATTTCAAGCCCCCAACTGTTACCCCAACGCGCACCGGCCGCGTCCAGATCCGCGTAGGCTCCCGGCGTTTTCAACGCGCGGCCCGCTGGCAGTTGTTCATTCGGATAGGTCAGGACAAACCGGCGCGCATAGAATTGTCCGGTCGTTTGGCGGATGTATTCCTTGTTGGAGTGATGCAAGCCGAACCGCGCCACATCCATGCCATAAATATCCTGTTCGGATTCCCCATGGATCATCCATTCGGCCAGCGCTTTGCCCACGCCGCCGCCCTGACTAAAGCCTGCCATCACACCACAGGCGACCCAATAGCCACGCGGACCGACAGGGCCGACCAGCGGATTGCCATCAGGTGCAAAGGTAAACGCGCCGTTGACCCAGCGTTTGATCCCGACATTTTCCAGCCCCGGAAAACGTTCAAACCCAAGCGATAACTCTTCGCCGATCCGGTCCACATCCTCGGGAATAAGGTCCATCCCGTAATCCCACGGCGCGCCTTCCATGTTCCAATGCCGCGCATCGCGCTCGTATACTCCCAACAAAAGCCCGTCATGTTCCTGACGCGTGTAGGTATAGCCCTCGGGATCGACGACAATCGGCATTTCTGCCTTGAAACGATCCAGCGGATCAAAACGTTCGGTGATAAGATAGTGATGCTCCATCGGCGTCACCGGAAGGTCCACGCCGACCATACGCCCGACCTGCTTGGCCCACAGGCCGCCGCAGTTCACTACATGCTCGGCATGGATCGTGCCCTTTTCGGTCACCACATCCCAGGTGCCATCGGCGCGCTGGTTCAGCGCGATGACGCGATTGCGCAGAATAAGCTGCGCGCCATATTTTTTTGCCGCATTTGCATAGGCATAGGTGGTGCCATTCGGGTCAAGATAGCCTTCGTTCGCATCATAAAGTCCCCCCAGAACATCCGAGGTTTTGACCACGCCGCAGGTCATCTCCTCGACTTGCCTGGGGGTAATCAATTCAGAGGTTTCGAGGCCCATGGCCTGAAAGGTCGCCCAGCCCGCCTTGGTTTGCTCCCACCGCGCCTCGGTTGTCGCCAGGTTGATGCCCCCGGTCATATGCAGACCGCAGCTTTGCCCGCTTTCCTCTTCGATCTGCTTGTAGAGATCGATGGTATAGCCCTGAAGTGCCGCAATATTCGGATCGCCGTTCAGCGCATGAAACCCCGCCGCTGCGTGCCAGGTCGAGCCGGCAGTCAACTCCTTGCGTTCAATCAGCGCGACATCCGACCACCCGAATTTTGCGAGGTGATACAAGACAGATGCCCCAACAACCCCGCCGCCGATCACAACGGCCCGATATGACGTCTTCATGTGCACTCCAGTTTTCATAATTTTCAAGCGAGGCTAGCCATAAAGTACACTAATGTCCATATTGTTGATACAGGGATGCCAAAACTTTCCCACACCTGAGCATCTCTCACCCGCCGACACCTCAAAGCACAGAAAACAGGCCGCAACCTTCAGTTTTTCGGATATTTAGGCAAGAAACATGGCAATAGTTTGAGAGCGCACTCAGCCGCTCTGCAAAAACAGCACCACAGACAACCGCAAAATCATCGTTCCCAGCAGTACGAACTGACCGTATGTATGTTATCCAGCCTTCAGAAAGAAATATATTGTACATTTATGAATGTAATTGTAGCCAGGTCACCAGAAGCCAACCCATGCCTGTGGCGCGGTGCCGAAAGCGAGGATTGCATGACATCGAAATATTCTGCCTTTTCGGTTCTTCGCGAAGGTCTGCGCGGTCAGTCCGGCTGGTGCAAGGCATGGCGCTCCCCCAAGCCTAAAGCGGCCTATGACGTTGTCATCATCGGGGCTGGAGGGCACGGTCTGGCGACCGCCTATTACCTTGCCAAGAACCACGGCATCACGAATGTCGCCGTCATCGAAAAGAGCTGGCTGGGCGGCGGCAATACAGGGCGGAACACCACCGTCATTCGTTCAAACTATTACTATCCGGCCAGTTCGGCGCTCTATGGTCTGTCCATGAAGCTCTATAAAAACCTGTCCAAAGAGTTGAACTATAATGTCATGTTCTCGCAGCGCGGCATGTTGGTCCTGGCCCATTCTGAACCAGAAATGGAAATGGCCGCGCGCAACGTCAATGCCATGCAACTCAATGGTGCCGATGCGATCCTGATGGATGTGGCCGATGTGCGCAAAAAAGCGCCTCTGCTGAACTTCTCAAAGGATGCGCGCTTTCCCATCCATGGTGCCGTCTGGCAAGGCAGCGCGGGAACCGGACGTCACGATGCCGTTGCCTGGGGCTATGCCCGCGCGGCCAGCGCTTTGGGTGTGGATATTATCCAGAATTGCGAAGTGACGGAATTCATCAAAGAAGCGGGCAGGGTTTGCGGTGTCGAAACGACACTTGGCCCGATCCGTGCGGACGCCGTCGGTGCGGCCGTCGCCGGACATAGCTCGGTCTTGGCCAAGCTGGCAGGCTTTAAACTGCCGATCACCTCATACGCGCTTCAAGCCTTTGTCACCGAGGCGATGAAGCCGGTGATGGATACGGTTGCATTTTCACCCGCCTATGGCACCTATTTCAGCCAGTCAGACAAGGGCGGCCTTGTCATCGGCGGCGCGCTGGATCGGGTGCCCTCTTACGGCCAGAAAGGGAATTTGCCGATACAAGAGGCGGTTTTGTCCGGTCTGGTTGAAATGGCGCCTGTGCTGGCCAAGGTAAAGCTGCTGCGCCACTGGGCCGGCATCGTGGATGTAACGCCAGACAGCTCGCCCGTCATCGGCCCCTCCGGCATCGACGGGCTTTATGTGAATTGCGGCTGGGGCACGGGCGGCTTCAAAGCCATTCCCGCGGGTGGCTACCTGTTTGCCCATCTGCTGGCCAACGGCACCCATCACGAGTTCAGCCGCCCGTTCGACAAAGACCGTTTCGTAACCGGACGCCTGATCGACGAAGGCGCGGCCTCTGGCATCGCGCATTAAAGGAGACCGATATGCAATTGTTCCCTTGTCCGTTCTGCGGCCTCAGATCCGAAGGCGAATTTCACTTTGCGGCAGAGGCCGGAAAGACCCGGCCCGTGACAACCCGGGATGTGAACGCCGAAGAATGGGCTGCCTATCTGTTTGATCAGAAGAATGAAAAAGGTGCGACGCGCGAGGTCTGGACTCACCTGCCCTGCGCCGAAATGTTCATCATGTCGCGCGACAGCGTCACAATGGAGGTGCTTGGCACCCAAACCCTGAGGAAACTTCCGGCATGAGCGGGACACGACTAACCTCGGGTGGTCTGATAGACCGTGCCCGCAGAATCGACTTCACCTTCGACGGGCGCGCCATGCAGGGATATGCGGGCGACACGCTGGCCTCTGCACTGTTGGCCAATGGCACACGCATTGTCGGGCGCAGCTTCAAATATCACCGCCCACGCGGAGTTTGGGGCGGCTGGTTTGACGAACCCAACGCGATCTTTTCCGTCAAGACACCAAGAGGCTCTTTGCCCAATGTTCTGGGAACCACGACAGCCCTCACGCCGGGGATGGAGATAAAAAGCGTCAACGCATGGCCCAATGCCCGTTTTGACGTCAAAGGCGCATTGGACCTGTTCAACCCGTGGCTAAAGGCCGGTTTTTACTACAAAACCTTCATGAAACCCGACTGGCACCTGTTCGAGCCGATGATCCGCAAGATGGCCGGACTTGGCGCGCTGGAGCCGGATCTGATCGAGGGCTACACCTCGGATCAGGTGCATGCGACCTGTGATCTATTGGTGGTTGGCGGCGGTGCTGCCGGATTGGCGGCGGCCGAAGGTGCCGCGAGACAAGGCAAGAATGTCTGGCTGGTCGAAGATCACGCCGCGCTTGGCGGCGGTCTTTACCGCATGGGCGGGACGATCGAGGGACTTGCCCCCGCGGATTGGGTCACCGCCCGCAAGGCTGCCATTGAAAACGCCGGTGGCCGCATTCTGACCCATACGACCGCGTTCGGGGTGTTCGATCACAATCTCTACGGGCTGGCCCAACAGTCCGCTTTGGATGTCGCCCCGACACTCTATCGTCTGCGGGCAAAGGACTGCCTGTTGGCCAGCGGCGCGATTGATCGTCCGGTGACCTTTGCCAACAATGATCTGCCCGGCATCATGAGTCTTGAGGCTGGCATAGAATACCTGGGCCGTTACGGGGTTCTGTTCGGGAAAGCCATTGCAATCGCCGCGAACCATTCACAGACGGCATCCGCCGCAGCCCGTCTGCGCGATGCGGGTGCAGCAGTCAGCCTTTTTGACCCCGCAAATGGCGATTTGAGCGCCACCGGTCGTCGTCGCGTCACCTCGCTGCGCCAAGGCGGACGCGCCGAGGCGGTGGATTGCGTCTTGGCATCCGCAGGCTGGACGCCCGTCCTGCATCTGTGGCGCCACGCGGGCGGCAAGCTGCGCTGGGACGACACCTTGGCCACATTCGTCCCCGCACAGGCCCCCAAAGGCATGGCAGCCATCGGGGCCGCCAACGGAATATTCGATCTGGACCAAGCCCTTGCGGAAGCCCGCGCTTGCGCCACAGGCGAACCCTACAGCCCCTCCCCACCTCGTTTCAACCTGACCCCGACCCTGCCCAAACCCGGCGCAAAGGGTCGCCAATGGATCGACTTTCAGCATGATGTCACCCTGGACGACATAGCGCTGGCGGAACGCGAAAACTATGTTTCAGTCGAACATCTCAAACGCTACACCACCTTGGGGATGGCCTCGGATCAGGGGAAGATATCCAACATTCCAGGGCTTGCCGCGATGGCAGCGCTGACGGGCAAAACCATACCCGAGGTCGGCACAACCACGTTCCGCCCGCCCTTTGTCCCCCTGCCCCTGTCCTTGTATCATGGCCCCCACAGCGGCCAGAATTTTCACCCGCTCAAACGCCTTGCCTTGGAGAAGCTCCACCGGTCCTCCGGCGCGGCCCTCGGGGAATATGGCGGCTGGCTGCGCCCGGCTTGGTACGGCAATCAGCCCGGCCCCGACGCGGCCCAATCCGAAGCCCGCATGGTCCGCGCCGCGGGTGGCATTCTGGATGCCTCACCGCTTGGAAAAATCGAAGTCATGGGGCCGGACGCCGAGGCCTTCGTGAATTTTGTCTATTACAACACCATGAAGACGTTGAAGCCGGGGGCCCTTCGCTACGGGTTTTTGTTGACCGAAAAGGGCGTGGTCTTTGACGATGGCGTGGTCTTTCGCATGGGCCCGAAACGGTTTGTGATCTCCAGCTCGTCCAGCCATGCCGAAGGCGTGACAGGTCTGCTCGAAAGCTGGCGGCAGGACGGCAATGATCCGGATCGCGTCTTCGTACATGACACGACCAACCATTGGTCCACCGTCACCGTGACCGGGCCAAAAGCCCGCAACGTGACCCGCAGCCTTGGTCTGGATATCGACCTGTCTGCCGAAGCGTTCCCGCATATGACCTTCCGCGAAACCAGCTGGAACGACGTTCCCCTGCGGATTGCCCGCGTCAGTTTCACGGGCGAGGTCAGTTTTGAAGTTTCGATCCCCGCATCCAAGGTCGAGGCGCTTTGGACAGCGATCACAGATGCCGGTGAACCCTTTGGCGTCAGTCCAATAGGGATCGAAGCGCTGTCGATCCTGCGGGCTGAAAAGGGCTTTATCATCATCGGCAAGGACACCGACGGTGAAACCATGCCCCATGATCTTGGCTTCACCCTCCCCCGCCAAAAGAAATCCACTGCTTTTGTCGGTGATAGGGGTCTGCACACAGAGGTGGCGAACGAGCCCGACCGTCGGCAATTCGTTGGCCTGTCTGTCACCGGCGACGCGCCTCTTCCCACTGGCGCGCATCTCGTCGAAGGCGCTGATCGCCGTTCCTTCGGGATCGTCACCTCAAGCTATATAAGCCCCAATTTAAACCGACCGATCGCATTGGGTCTGGTCGAGCGTGGGGCAGAGCGGATGGGCGAGACTGTCACACTGTTCCACCTTGGAAAAACCTATGAGGCGACACTGACGTCGCCCGTCGCATTCGACCCGGACGGAGCCCGAATTCATGCGTGATGATTCACATAAATGGGCTGCGCCCTTCGATGTTTCAGATGTCCTGATAGGCGAGGTTGACGGCAAGGCGTGTCGCGTGTCCTCTGCCAGCATTAATCGCCTGTCCCTGATCAGCGGCACTGGCGTGCGGACGTCCTCGCAGATACCCCTGATTGGCTGGCCCGAGATCGCCCCCGACGGCCCCTTTGCCCTCAGCATGCGGCGCGACCGGATTCTTGAGGTCAACGGTTCAGCCCGGACAGATGGTTGGGACGAGGTAAACTCGGTGGCCATTTCCGACATGACAGACGGCTATCACGCGTTTTCGGTCGCGGGCTCCGGTGCGCTTAACCTGCTAAACCGTGGCGCCGACCTATTTTTGGAAACACCCTCTGCATCCGTTGCACGCTTAACCTTTGGCTTGCCGTCATTGATCTACCGAACAGATGAAACCACCTACACTCTCTTGTTCACAAGAGCCCAGGCTGTCGCAGCCTATTCAGCGCTCTCTGCCGCATTGCGACACTGTGCGTCTGACGGCTGACACTTAGGCCTTATTTAAATGACAGGCAAAGCGACGTTCACCCCGGACCTCCATCGGCGGCATGGACACGCGGCATTGCGCGTGCACCAACGGGCAACGTTCAGCCAGGGAGCAGCCCTTCGCATTGAGGTCCATCTGCCCAAGGCAAACTTGTTGGCGGTCGATCCCGCCGGATGCAAACTGCGAAATGTCGACCAAATCGATTAACCCATCATCGCACCGTTTCCCGACTGTCAAATCGCCAGAACCACCTCTATCGAAGCCCCAGCCCATTAGAGCGGCGAGTAAAGGAAAAAAAAGAACGCTCAACAGCGCTCGAACGCCAGTGCGATCCCCTGCCCGCCGCCGATACACATGGTGACCAGCCCCCTCGTTCCCCCGGTACGTTCCAGGTAGTTCAAGGCCTTGACCGTCAAGATCACGCCTGTCGCGCCGACAGGGTGGCCCAAAGCTATGGCACCACCGTCCGGGTTGACACGGTCCGGGTCGAAGCCAAGTTCACGCGATACGGCCAACGCCTGTGCCGCAAAGGCTTCGTTGGACTCGATCACGTCGAACTCCGCAATCTTCAGACCGGTACGCGCCAGCAGATCGTGAACCGCCGGAACCGGGCCGATTCCCATAACCCCCGGTTCGACACCGGCATGCGCATAACCGATGATCCGGGCGCGTGGGGTGATAGACTGGGCCTTCATGGCTTTTTCCGACATCAGCACGACTGCCGCAGCCCCGTCGTTGATCCCCGAAGCGTTGCCTGCGGTGACCGATCCGCCGTCGCGGTAGATCGTGCGAAGCTTGGCCAGATCTGCGATCGTCGTCGCGGGTTTGGGGTGCTCATCGGTGTCGAACGTCACTTCCTGTCGACCGGCCTTGACCGTCATCGGCAGGATCTGATCCGAGAAACGCTCGGCCTCCTGCGCCACCTTTGCCCGCCTCTGACTTTCAACGGCAAAGGCGTCCTGATCCTCGCGACTGATTTTATACCGTTCGGCGACGTTCTCGGCGGTGATGCCCATGATGCCGTTTCCGAAGGGATCGGTCAGAATGCCCTGAAGATAGTCCACCATGGCAATGTCACCCATCTTTCGACCAAACCGGGCCTCGCGGGTCACATGGGGTGCCCGGCTCATAACTTCTGCTCCGCCTGCAACGGCCACGCTACAATCGCCAAGCGCAACGGACTGGGCAGCAGATATGATTGCCTGCACGCCACTGCCGCACAGTCTGTTCAGCGTCATCGCAGGTGTCTTCTGCGGAATACCTGCATTGATGGCCGCAACACGGGCAAGATAGGCGTCTTCGGGGCCGGTGGGGATAACTTGCCCCATGACGACATGCCCCACGCTCTGCGGGTCCGTATCTGTCCGGCTGAGTGCGTCCCGAATAACCGCAGCACCACAGTCACTGGCAGAAACACCTGAAAGACTGCCCCCAAACGCTCCGATGGCAGTGCGCACGCCACTGGTAATGTACACTTCAGTCGTCATGTCTTGTCCCCTTGTTTCGATACAGGCGTCCGGCCCACCGCAGCCAAGTGCAGCGCGCGGTCCGACAGCGAACCCGCGATCTGGCGTCTTCGGTTTCTGTCACTTTTGACTTGCCGAAGCTCACCCGTTAATGAATTATACTCATTAATATGAAGCGCGCGCAAACTGTCAACAGGATTCCCGCGCAAAAGGGAGGTTGGAAAAATGACGTTTGGTAACAATGATTATGTCGTTCTGGATAAGATTTGTCCCGGCATAGCAAGGCTGACGCTTGCACAGGGCCCCAAGATGAACACGCTTACTTGGGAAATGCTCGATTCGTTGTTGAGCGCAATTCAGCACCTGAAGCACACCCCACCGCGTGCATTGATCGTGACCGGGCAAGACAACGTTTTTTGCGGCGGCGCTCACCTGAAATATTTCGTCGATCCCTCTTCGGGCCTGGCGGACAATCCCAAGGCGGCCCGCAGTAAATATGTGCAAAAGATCCTGGACGTGTTCGATGGCATGTTGCACCTGCCCTGCCCCACCATCGCGGCGATCAACGGCCATGCACTTGGCGGCGGAATGGAACTGGCGCTGGCCTGTGATTTCCGGCTGATCTCGTCCGGCGCGCGTATGGGGCAGCCCGAAGTCCGTCACGGCCTAACTCCCGGTGGCAACGGGATACAGCAGCTCATTCGGATCATCGGCCGCCCGCTGGCGCTTGATTTGCTCTTGTCTGGTGATGCGATTGATGCGGAAACCGCCCGCACCTACGGGCTTGTCTCCCGGATTGAAGCGCCCGACACCTTGATGCAAGAGGCGGAGGCCTTTGCCGCCCGCTTCCTGCTCTGCGGCCCGGACGCCGTCGCCCTGACGAAACAGGCCGCACTGCGCGCTGCCGATGTGCCACTGGCCGAGGCAAACCGCATCGCCCTTGATGCGGTATATGAAGCCTTTTCCAACCCGGAATCGCGCGAAGGCGTGACTGCCTTCGTCGAAAAACGTCGCCCCGCCTATGTGATCGACGAAAGCTAGCGGATGAGGGCGATCCTAAATTCGCGGCAGGTGCGCAACATGATTTCTGAACGTTTAGTGCACCGCCGCGAACATAATCTGGTTCTCGTCGGCCTCCAAAGGATCGAATTCCTCGACGACCCGACCGGCGCGACACACAAGGATACGGTCAGAAATCGACATGATCTCCGGCAGATAGGACGAAATCACCACCACCGCGAGTCCTTCGTCTGCGAGCGTGTTGATAAGCTGGTGAATTTCGGCAATCGCGCCCACGTCCACACCGCGTGTCGGCTCGTCAAAAATTACGATCCTGGGCTTTTGGACCAATGATTTGGCAATCACCACCTTCTGCTGGTTTCCGCCCGAAAGCTCGATGACGCTGGCATCACTGTCGATGGCCTTGATGTTCAAAGACCTGGTCCATTCTGCCGCCAGAGCTTTCATTTCGCTGCGTGTCACCACGGCATTCTTGTTCAGCCCGGCCGCCTGAAAACCCAATGAGATATTTTCGGAAATCGACATGGTTTCAAAGAATCCCTCGGCCTTACGGTCCTCCGTAACATAGACGATACCATCCTGCATCGCTTTGCGCGGCACACGATACCGGACAGATCTGTCTTCCAGTATTATCTCGCCACCGTTCAGGAAATTCCGCTTCGCAACACCCGCGATGATCTTGGCGACCTCGGTGCGACCCGAACCGATCAGCCCGAACATGCCGGTGACCTGACCCGAATAGACCGAGAAGGACGTATTCTTGACGATGGTGCCCATCGACACGTTCTGAACCGACAGCACCCGATCTTGTCCCTGACGGCTGAATTTCCTCTTTACACCATGAGTCGAATTCTCGATCGACCGGCCGACCATTGCCTTGATGATCCTTTTCCGGTCAAAGGACTTGGCCGGCGCGGTTTCGATCAGTGCCCCATCGCGCAAAACGGTGATGTTGTCGCCAATCTGAAGCGCCTCTTCCAAAGCGTGACTGATAAAGATGATGGACACGCCGCGCTGCTTCAGGCGCTCCACCAGCGAAAAGAAGTGGTGTTTTTCCTCGGGCGTCAGCGCTGCGGTGGGTTCATCAAAAATGATGACACGAACATTCTTGCGGACGGCTCGTGCAATCTCGACCATCTGCTTGTGCGCCGCGCCAAGACTGGCGACTGTCGCAGTGGGATTCACGTTGAAGTTCATGGATTGCAGAAAGGTCTGCGCCGCGATATTAAGCCTGCGGATACGGTTGAACAGCTTCTCATCACCCAAATAGAGATTTTGCGCCACAGTCATCGAGGGAACGAGGCTGGTTTCCTGGAACACCATGGCCACCCCATGATCCAGCGCCTCGGCGGGCGTCAGGAAATTCACCGGCTTGCCGTCCAGCAGGATTTCGCCGCGGGTCATCTGGGTGACACCGCACATCATCTTGGTCAGCGTCGACTTACCCGCACCATTCTCGCCCAGAAGAGCGTGAATTTCGCCCTTCTCCAGCCGAAAGTCGACGTCGGTGATTGCCGGCACGCCACGGTATTCCTTGGTCACCTGCTTCATTTCCAACAACGCGGTCATACGGTTGCCCTCTCCTTGATATCTGTCAACGCAAGGACAACGTCACCGCCTTTCGACGCCGCATAGACCTGCTGGTCGATCTCGACGACCGAAGTAATCCCGTGGCGCCGCCCGTCCGCGCGGCTGTGCTGGCTGAAAAGCGGATACAGCTTGTGGTCCAGCCGGATCACCAGCCCGTAGGAAAGGGTGGGGGCCCATGGCTTGACCACGCCCAGATGCTTCTGCGCCCCACCTTGCAGGGGCCGCATGTAGGTATCGGATTGCTCCAGCGCCGGGGCCGCCCAGTGGTCCGGCTCGATCTCGGCCATCATCCGGGCGCGAAACACCGACTCGCGCAGGATGAATTCAGTCAGCTGGTTACGCGGCGCGAAGACTGCAAGCCACCATCCCCCGTCTGCCGTCGGGCTGATCCGCGCCGGATAGCCTGGCAGGTCGTTCAGCACATGGGTGACTTTCCCGTCCGAACCACGCTGCGAAACGCGGTGCTTCCAGGCCTCAGTCACGATCAGCCCACCCGGCGACAGGCCCAAGCCGTAGGGCCAGGCCAGTTTATCCATGATCCGTTCCGCTTGCTGGTTGGCCAGATTGACCCGCCAGACGCTACCCGAACACCCCTTGCTCATCAGGTCGTGTTTCCACTGGTTCGCCGGATACTGCGCAGAGCCATTCGCGACGAAAAGCGTATCGGCCCCGTCAAACAGCAGCGCTACAGGACAGGAAAACGCCTCTTCCAGTACTACCCCGTCATGCCTGCCACCAACGATCTGAACGCCACCTTGGGTCAGGCCCACGGCCAGCACACCGTCGGGACCGGCCGCAACCGCGCTTATGTTACTGTCAAATCGGTGAAATTCCGTGCCGTCCCCCAACAGGTAGAGACCGGGGCCTGAAGAATACAGGACAGTGCCATCCGACGCCACGATCTGATCCGGCGCTTCGGCGGTGGCCGCCACTTTGGCCCGTTCAAGCAGGTGATTGGGCCGGATCGCTCCGTCCAGCGATGGCACGGTCACTGCTGCCTCGCCGCTGCCCCGAAAGTTATCCATCGCGCGCTTGAAATACGAAATCACTTGCGTGTCCCCCCACGGTTCTTACCCCAGTAGGAAACAGACGAAGTCCAGTTCTGGTCCGCGCCCTCAATCGGATACCGCCCCACCCGGTTGTTGTAGATCCCGCCAAGATACAGATAGCCTTTGTGTTCCCGGATCGAGGTAATCATCGGATGTGCCTCACCCCCAAGATCCCAGAGCGTATCAAGGATGTTCCCGTCCCTGTCGAACTTGATGACACAGCCGGTGTTCATATTCGGGTAAAGCCAGTCGTCCCGCGCCACCGCCTGCACCATCCGCCGACGGAATCCGGGCATTTCCTGCGCCAGATCGAACACCGGCGAACGCATTCCGCACAGCGCACACCAATAGGTTCCGTCAGAGGCGCGGTTGATGTTGTCGGGATAGCCCGGAAGATTTTCAATGATGACCTCGGTTTGACCTTTCTTCGGTCCATCAAACCAATAGCGCGTGATCCGGCATCCCCATGTTTCGGCATAAAGCAGCGACTGGCCCTCGAACTCTACGCAGATACCGTTTGGCAGTTGCTTGTTCGGCACCACTGTACGCGATGTGTCGGTCTTGGGATCATAACAGATAATGCGCCCGTTTCCCCGTGCCTCCAGCGCATCAACCATCCAGTCGTACATCTCGTAACGCACGGTGGCTTCTGAAAAGAATACACGGCCGTCCGGTGCGATATCCAGATCATCCGCCAGCCGCAAACGACTGTCGTCCACGATGGATGTCCAGCTTCGGTTGGTTTCATCCGACAGCTTGGTCACCGTCCGGTCGGGCGCGACCTTGAACAACCCCATGCCGCCGACGCAGACATGCAGGTTATCTTCCGCGTCAAAGGCCATGCCCAAAGGATGGCCACCGATGTGGGCAAAGACCTCGACCCTTTTGTAGTCAGGGGCAAAGATGCGCATCACATCGCCATGGCGGCTGCCGCAGTACATGTTGTCGTCCCTGTCAAAGATCATATCCTCCGGCCCGTCCAATTCGCCCAGACCGATGGCTTCGACTCCCCGCAGTTTGTCGTTCAGCGCATAGGGGCTGTCCGACCCCTGGGATGTGTCGGGGAGATCCGGTAATTTGAAATAAGTCGGAGAAACATAGGCGCGCGCCAGCACCTTGTGCCGGTTCTTGACCCAACGCACATCAATGGCAACCGCAGCCAGCAGCACGCCGCCAAGAATGAGTGAGCTGTTACCGGAAAGAAAGCCCATCTGAATCAGGCTGTTCTGCACCAGAAGGATGATAAGGGTGCCAAGCGCCGCTTTTACAACCGAACCGCGCCCACCCCCTAGGCTGATGCCCCCCAGCACGACAGCGGTCAGGATCGTCACTTCAAGCCCGCGACCGACATCCGCGCTCGCACTCGACAAACGCGCGGCATAAAAACACGCCGCCAGACCGCAAAGCGCGCCCGAGATTACGTAAGTCAGGCACACAGTGCGTTTGACTTTAATCCCCGCATTAAAAGCCGACCGGCGCGACCCGCCAACCGCCATCACATGCCAGCCAAAGCGCAGACGGGTGAGCGTTATATGCGCAAGAATGGCCACGGCGATGGCCGCCATCAGGCTTGCGGGCAGACCAAGGATGTCACCCAGCGCCATGAACTCCCATACCGGTGACATATTGAATCCGCGGCCAATGATCATGGCATAGTCAAGCAGCAACATATCGACGATGGCCCGTACAATGATCAGCATGACCAGCGTTGTCAGAAAAGCGCGCAGGCGCAGATAGCCGATCAAAATTCCGTTGATAAGACCGACAAATGCGCCAACAGCCACGACGACAATCATGCCGACCGCGATCGGCCATTCCATGTAGTTGATGAATGAAAGCGCCACGAAATTGCACAGGGCGAATGTGGAACCCACCGACAAGTCGATCCCGCCTGCCATCATTACGATGGTCAGCCCTATGGCGATGAAAAGATATTCACCATAAATGCGCCCGATGTCCGACAGGTTCGCTGCTGACAAAAAGGTCGGCATCTGGGTGCCAAAGATGATCAGCACAACCGAAAGAAAGAACGCTGGTATCAGCGTATCGATCCAGTTCTTGGACAGAATTTCGCCTATGGCCTTGTCGGGGACGTATTTGTAACGCCATCGGGTCATGTTCTCTGAAAGCGACATGCTTATCTCTCCGAACAGCTGGTTAATTTGGCGCGGCCCGCCCTGATGGCGGGCCGCGCCGGGTTCAGGAGGATTATCCGCCGATGCGCTTCAGTTCTTCCAGCGTCCAGCACGACGCAGGGGACATGTTGTCAGCCGTGATAAGCTTCAGCGGGGTGTAGAGCGCAAAGGGTGCCGAACCCGGCTCTGGTTGGGTCTGAAGCAAAATCTTCACTGCCGCATTCAGATCACGCGCCTGACCGGGTACGTCATAGCTGAAATAGGCGTCAAAATTTCCATTCTGGATATTGTCGCAGGCAGCAGCCTGGTTGCCGCCACCTGAGGTAACCAGAAACACCTGGTCCTGCATCCCGGCTTCGCGGATCGCGGCAGCGGTGCCAATGTCCTGTCCATCCCAAAGCCCCAGAACGCCGCACAGGTCAGGGTTCTGTTTCAGGATTGTCGACGTGATGGCTTGCGCCTTGGATGCATCCCAATCCGCCGCTTGCGTGGCAACAACCTCGATCTCCGGATGTTGCGCGAGGACGTCGTTCATGCCCTGACCGGAAATCTGAGCTGTCGGCGTTGCCAGCATCCCCTGAACCACAGCAACCTTACCATTGCGGCCTGAACCCTCGCCACAGGCTGCAACGATAGCCTCGGCCTGCTTCGTGCCCATTTCGTACCAGTCGGTGCCCACATAGGCATCGCCATTTGTCACGGATTTAAGGTTGATCTGGATGACGTTGATGCCGGATTTCATCGCCTTTTGCACGGTCCGGTTATAGGCCTGCATGTCCAGCGGATGCAGGATCAGAACGTCGGGTTGTTCCGCAATCAGACCGTTCGCGGCCTGAACGCCCGCCTCTGTATTCCAGTTCGGGTCGCGAACCATCACTTCGTAACCAAGTGCATTGGCCTGATTTTGAAGTCCGGCGTTCCAACCTTCGGTCAGATCGAAACCCATGGACAACGGTACAAAACCCACCTTCTTGCCTTTGAGTTGTTCGTAGTATGTCGTTGACTGGCCGTCGTCGAAGGGCTCTGCCACCGAAACGGTCGCAAGCCCGAGTGCAGCAAACGCTGCCACTATCAGAGTCCTGGTCTTCATGGTCATTCCTCCTCGTCTGACCTGTGTTTCCCGCGCGGGCTAGATATCGCCGTGTTGCGCAGTTTGCTCGTCCCTCGGGTTCAGCATCGTATCAATCAGGATTGCTGCCAGAAGGATCACGCTCTTGAAAATGTTCTGCGTCGTGTAGCCGAGGTTCATGATCGTCATCCCGTTTAGCAGGATACCGATCAACAGCGTGCCGACGATCACGTTGCGCACGCCTCCCTTGCCACCGGACAGACCGATGCCGCCCAGAACCACCACCAGGATCACGTCATAAACCTGCGTGGACAGCGCCAACCGGGTATTCATGGATGTCACCGCAGTTGCCACCACGACTCCTGCAACAACGGCGATGACGGCGATCAGAACGTATTGCGCGACAATGACCGGACGCACAGGAATACCCGTAATCCGCGCAGTGGCGACATTGTCACCAACTGCATAGTTGTAGCGCCCGAACTTGGTGAACTTCAAAAACAGCGCCGCCACCAGCGCGACCAGCGCGAACACCACAACCGGGTTGGGCACGCCCGCGATCTGGCCGCTGCCGATATGATAGAACCAGCTCTCATCCCGGGGCAGATAGACCACGTCCTGGCCGATCAGGAATGATTTTCCAAATCCGTAGACGACAATACCCATCGCAAGCGTGGCGAAAATGGCGGGCACTTCAACATAGGCAATCAGTAGCCCGTTCACGATCCCGACCACCACGGCGAAACCAACCGCAAGCCCAAGGGCCAGCCAAAGGTTTACACCGCTGTTCACCATGACCAACATCCAGGCGACCGAAATCACCATTGTCGAGACCATCGACAGATCAATCCCCCGCCCAATGATACCGATGGCCATTCCGATCCCAAGAATTCCAAGTATTGAGACATTCTGGATCAGAGACAGAATGTTGGAACCGCTCAGAAAACCCGAAAGCCCGATTGAAAAGCCAATGAACAGTACCACGGCGATGGCCCCGACGATCCGTTCCTGGTTCAGCATTTTCAGCATGGCTTTCGCTCCATTACAGTGGATAGCCGACCGGCTGCCCGTCGATCATCCGTTCAATGTATTCGGTCATCCCAAAGCCCTTGCGATCTTCCCAAGTGAATTTTGAATACCCCTCGGCGATACGCGAAATCAGCACCTCATCCTCGACGGGTCGGCGATTGCGAAGCGGTGCGAGCGACAGCACTTCGACATTGATGATTGCGCGGCGTTTCGCTGTGGCCACACCAAGCTGAACCCGTTTCGGGTCCTGCTGGTCCGTCCATTCGGTGTTGATGTTCAGGTCGGAAATTTCTTCGTAATCTCCGTCAACAAGCATCACGCCAAGCCGCCGCGTTTCACCGCTGTCATCGGTAATCCGAAGCAACATGAACCCGTCGCCGTTCTCGAAATTGCCGATGAAAAGACGATAATAATGGATCGCCTGCCAGTAACGCGGGCCCCAACTGTGGTCACGCCAGCCGCGTCCGCCGATTTCCCAGCTCTCGTCGCCGACACGGATGACGCCATCCACCGTTCCGTGCTGGTTGAAATGCCCGCGCGAAAAGTCACGGCCATACATGGTTGGCGTCACGTCATCCTTCGGTTCACCTCCATGAATGGGTGACGATGCCTTGTGGGTGAACGTCACTTCGGCTGGCAGGCGCGGCCCCCTGGCGAAAAGTTGCTGGGGTTCGCGCAGATCGTCGGGGTTGTCGACGATGATAACCTCGCCTTCATAGTGCATGCGCATAGATTTGAACGGTTCGATTACCTCGTATGACAGCCCGCCGGCATCAAACGAGTCGTTGTGTGAAATACCCGGCCGTTGAAACTGGCAGGCGATGCGCCCGTCTGGCAGATACAGACAGACTGACAATTCGGCGCGCCGCTCGTTCACCCGGTTGCCCAACCGCATCCAGCCGCCGACACGCTGCTGAAAGTCGAAACCGTTCATGTAGACGCTTTCGTTGAAATTCGACGCTGCATCCGGCTTGTGCGTATATTCGTCTTCGGGACGCATCAGGAAAATGTCGTCTTTCATTTGGTTCTCTCCTCTCGTCGCGCAGTTGCGCGTTTCAATTCACTGCGGGCCAAAGCCTCGCGGTGCACCTCGTCCGGGCCGTCACCGATCCGCAAAAAGCGCGTCTCGGCAAAGGCCATCGCCAGGAAAAAGTCCTCGGACAGGCCGCCTCCGCCGTGCACCTGAATGGCGCGGTCTATGATCTGCCCCGTTACCGTGGGCACGAAAACCTTGGCCATCGCGATTTCGTCGCGCGCCTCTTTGTTGCCGCGCTGATCCATCGCCCAGGCCGCTTTGACCGTCATGAGGCGCGCAGCCTCAAGTTCGGTCCGGCACTGGCCTATGACCTGTCGCACACCGCCCATTTCGGCCAGGCGGCTGCCAAAGGCCGTGCGATCCTGCGCCCGCGCGCACATCTCTTCGATCGCGCGTTCGGCCAACCCGATGAAGCGCATGCAATGGTGGATACGTCCGGGGCCCAATCGACCCTGCGCAATCTCGAACCCCCGCCCGTCACCCAGAAGGATGTTCTCAGCGGGCACGAGAACGCGGTCAAAAACCACCTCGGCGTGGCCTAATGGCGGATGCTGGAAGCCATAGACAGACAGAGGCCTTTCGACCCGGACCCCGGGTGACTCCATTGGCACAAGGATCATGGATTGCTGCTGATGGCGCGGGGCGTCCGGGTCGCTCTTTCCCATCACGATTGCCACCTTGCAGGACTCGGCCATTGCGCCCGTGGTCCACCACTTGCGCCCGGTCACGACATAGTCGCCGCCCGCACGCTCAATGCGGGTTTCGATATTCGTCGCGTCTGACGACGCAACGGCAGGCTCGGTCATGGCAAAACAGGAGCGGATGTCACCAGCCAGCAAGGGTTTCAGCCATTGTTCCTTTTGCTGCTTTGTGCCGTACAGCGACAGGATCTCCATGTTGCCGACATCGGGGGCGTTGCAATTGAAGATCTCCGGCGCCGCCAACGAACGTCCCAGCACCTCGCACAGATGGGTGTACTGGTAGTTTGAAAGCCCCTGTCCTTCTGGCCCGTGATTATAGAACAGGTTCCAAAGCCCCTGCGCCCGCGCCTTGGCTTGAAGTTCTCGCGCAAGCGACGAATGGCTCCATCGCGCAACGCTCAGCCCCTCGTCCAGCAGCTGTTTCTCGTTCGGGTAGATATACGCTTCCATGAATGCGGTGAGCGCATCTTTCAAGCGTTTGGTTGTATCGTCCAGGTCAGCAAACATATCCGGCCTCATGTACTTAAAGTTTCGCGTTTGATCTGGACTCCCGCGGCTTCGCGATCCCAGGTGTCCTGGGTCAGACCAGCCTCGCGCAATTCGACCTTGCGGATCTTCGCGGTCGGTGTGCGCGGCAGTTCATCGACAAAACGCAAATATCGGGGGATCATGAAGTGGGCCATGCGCGGTTTGAGAAACGCGATCAGATCCACAGGATCGAGCGTTTCTCCGGGCCGAAGGGCGACGATGGCCAGCACCTCATCCTCGGTCACCTCGCTTTTCACCGCGACAACGGCGGCCTCCTGCACGGCCGGATGTGCCACGATATCGCTTTCCACTTCGAAGGAAGAGATGTTCTCCCCGCGCCGCCGGATTGCATCCTTCATCCGGTCGCAAAAAAAGAAATTCCCCTGAGCGTCCTTGCGAAAACCGTCCCCTGTATGGAACCAGCCGTTGCGCCAAGCCTTTGCTGTCGCCTCGGGGCTGGCGGCATAACCGTGGTTCATGGCCCAGGGGCAATCGGTGCGCACGACAAGCTCGCCCATCTCTCCGTCCGGCACTTCGCAATCGTTTTCGTCAACGATCCGTACATCAACCCCGGGACGCGGACGCCCCGCGCTCCCAAGCGCGGTCGGATTGGATTCGGACACGAGCGGCATCGAAATTTCGGTCATATTGAAATGCGTATGCACATCGGTGCCGAACCGGTTGCGAAACTGCACCGCGCTTTCGTTCATCGGAACATAGGTGCAACTGCGCAGCGTATGATCCCGATCGTCGGGGCGCTCTGGCTGCTTCAACAGAAAACTGCCCATGACACCCAACAGGATCGACGTTGTAATTCCGGTTTCGCGCACGATGGGCCAGAACATATCGGTCTTGAAACTCTCCACCATCACGATGGATCCGCCGTGGATCAGCATTGCTGTCACCGGCATGACCCCGCCGGAATGAAAGATCGGCAGGTTGACCATGTAGCGGTCGCTGCCGTCAAGAAACGGGGCCGCGCGCGCCATATTGTAAAGATGGCAGTAGGACGACAACACACCTTTGGAAGGCCCGGTAGTGCCCGATGTGAATATGATCGACTGAAGGTCCCAGGGGTTGATCGGTTCGGCCAGTGCAATCGGTTCGGTCCGGGCACTGTCCAAAACCGCGCTTTCGTGTACCTTCAGCCCGTCGATCTCCGGCGTGTCGCCCATCAGGACGACAACCTCCTCCACTTGCCCGGGCGCAATATTGCCAAGATGGGGTGCAAGCTCGGCATGGACAATCGCCAGCCGTGCTTCCGACAGGCGGGCGGCATGGGCCAGAAGCGACCCCCTATAAGCGGTGTTCACCGGGACGAAAGCCGCGCCAAGATAATTCAACCCGAACCACACCCGAAGGGCCTCGGCGCAATTCGGCATCCAGACCAATACGCGATCGCCTTGCTTTACCCCCAAAGCGGCCAGTGCATGCGCGGTCTTTATCGTCAGTTCCAACGTTTTGGCATAGGTCCAAGTGCTTCCGTCTGGCCAGACCGCAAATACCTTTTCGGGCTGAACAGCGGCGTGGTGCTCCAAAAGGTATCGCTGCACACAGTCTTGCGGTGATGGCATGCGTGGATCCTTGTGCCCGCTCATGTCCTCGTCTCCTTGGTCTTGGATCCACCCTTGGCAATCTCGGCGAACGATGGCCGGTGGGTCATCTTCATTTCCTCGCGCAATTCGTCGTGCATATGCCGACGCAGCCGGTCGACAGCGGCCTTGGCCCCCACCCCGCCTAGAGTCATCCAGTCAAGAAGGCGCTCGGATATCTCGCGATCAAGCGCGGCTGCTTCGGCCATCAGGTCAGAGCCTGCTTTCAAATCGCTCGCAGGGGCTTCTGGTGCGGCACTGCCCTTGGCCAATGCTTCGGCCTCGGCCAGCGCCCGGCGCTTTGCCTCCACCTCGCCAGCGATCAGACCTGCATCCCAATCCAGACGCACACCGTAGTTGTTTAAAAGGTCGATGATGCCCAGTGCTTGCCCGCGCGCATAGCCATCGCTGACATGCGGGATAACATCGTCCCGCAAGGTTTCTACGATCCCGGCGATCATCCGTTCAACCGAAGGTTTCATACCGCCGCCTCCAATGCCCGTTCGACCTGCAACAAAAGCCGGGGGATTTGCGCTCCCATGCCGGCCATTCGCATATCGTTGAATCCGCGTTTGTCGAAACAGTGGAAGGCGCCCAGATGCATCACAGCGAGCTTGAACGTCCCGAAAGCTTCGAAATAATTCAACCGCTTCAATTCGACCGAAAGACCTGTGCGCTGGCTGTAGCGCTCGATCAGCTCGTCGCGCGTCAGCAGATGACACATATATTTCGACTTGCCGCGCCAGGCCCGCAGACAGGTCCACCCAAGGTCTTCCAGTGGATCGCCCAGATGCACCGTTTCCCAGTCAAGAAACGCCTGGATTTCGCCGTCGATCTCCAGAAAGTTACCAATTCGGAAATCGCCATGGATGACGCTGATCCTCTCGGCCACAGGTGCATGTGCACGGAACCATTCCGCAGCCCACTCCAACATGGGAATCCACCTGTCAGACCAGACGTGCATACGCTCAACCCAATAATCGATCTGTTGCAACGTTGCCGTCTCGGGTGTCACACCTTGGTCCAGTTCTGACACCGGCGTTTCGCGCCAGTCAAAGTTGTGCAGGTCGCCCAGAATATCAAAGAACTGATAGCCAAGCTTCTTGCGCATCACTTCATCGAATGCAGGGCCTCCGTCCGCCGTCCACGGGATAGGCACCTCGCCCTCGACCTTGTCACAAATGAAGAACGGCGCGCCAAACACACGGCCCGTATCATCATGCCAGTAGACACCCGGAACGGGCAGCCCCTTAGCCTTCAATGCCTGAAGGGTTACGAATTCGGGACGCGCCTGATATGGCGCAAAGATGCCCTTTGGTGGCCCGATCCGCAGGATCAAATCCCGTGATACGCCGCCCCATTCAGCGGTGAAACCATAAGTGACCCAGGAAAAGCCGACCGTAAACCTGTTGAGCTGTCCAATCTCGACCGCCCCGCCAGTCTGTTTTGCGACAAAACCGATCAGCTCAATGCGCACCCGTTCGGTATCAAACGGGTCGAACGGACGCGTGTGGTTCGTTGAAAGTGTCTCAGGCATCGGCCTGCCCCATCACAAACCGCCGCGCATCCACCCAGATCAGCCGAAGCATTTCGACGATCATCAGTGCAAAGGCCATCGGCATAAAAATCACCACCGGCCAAAGCGGCCAGAACGCGGTTCCGACCTGCATCTGACGGCCCGAGTCTATGGCAGCGATCACGAATTTGGTAACGAACCAGATCAACACCGCATAGACCGCAACTTCCACCATCAGCACCAACAGTGAAACCGCAGCGGCAGCTCGGGACGGCAGTTTTTCGGCCAGCAATTCCAACTTTGGAAACATCGCTTCCCGGTGCGCCGCCGGCAGCGCCCAGAACACCAAGAGAGGAAAAATCACGCGCTCTATCATGTTGTAAGCGCCTGGAATCAAGTCGGTGTGGAATACATAGCGCCCCAAGACACTCGCCACCGATATCAGCATCATCAGCGTTAGCGCCGTGCCCGCGCCGATCGAGGCGAGACGGTGTTCGAACAGGTCTAGATTTGAACGGAATTTCATTATTTTACCTCTCACATCAAGCTCGGCAGCCAGGTGACGATGCCAGGCACAAAAATCATCACGAGCCCGCAAATCACCGCCGCAAACAAGGCAAAGGGAAAGGCACTGCGAAACACCGGCCCAACCGAAATCTTCTCGGCTGCAGCTGCGGCGTAAACGGCCAGCCCCACTGGCGGGGTCAACAGACCCACCGAAATCATCAGCATGGCCATGACTCCGAACCACAGCGGATCAATCTCTGCGGCCTGAATGATCGGCATCAGGATCGGTACCATCAACACAATGACTGCCGCGCTTTCCAGGAACATGCCCGCGACAAAGATCACCAGCAGCAACAGCGCGATCAGCAGGCTGGGTTGCGCCATAAGCGGTTCAGCGATTTCCAGCAACATGCGCGGAACCCGCGAGAACGACAGGAAACGGGCAAATATCTGTGCGCCGACAACCAGCATCATAAGCATGGCTGTGATCTTAACGCTTTCAGCCAAGGCCTCACCGAATGCACCCAAGGTTACACGACGCATGGCGAACATGCCCACCACCGACAGGAACGCGCCAAGAGCGCCAGCCTCGCCAACGGTTACAATCCCACCATAGATTGTGCCGAAGACCATGATCATCAGAAAGATGACAAAGGCGACCGCAGCCAGCGTTCTTCCGTTCAACCTGTCATCGGTCAGGTCGCCTTCGGCCTTGGCACCATCAACCGCTCCCGGTTGAACGCTACCAAAAACGCGCAGGCAGACCATATAGACCAGAATACAGATCAGCGCAGGGCCTAGCGCGCCGATGAACATGTGCCCGATGGGCACCAGCGTCAGTGACCCATAGATGATGAAAACGATACTTGGCGGAATGATTGCCGAGAGTGATCCGGCGACGGCAGCCAGCGAAATCGCAAAGGATCTTGTATAACCGACCCGCTCCAGCTCAGGGCCGGCAAGCGACGCGAGCGCGGCGGATGATGCAGAGGCGGACCCGGACACGGCACCCAACATCCCGCCAGTGATCAGCGTTGCAACACCCAACGGATAGCGACGATACCCGACGACCCGGTGGCCGACACGAAACAAGTCGAGGATAACCCCGCCCCGCACCAACATCTGCGCCATCAACAGATAGAGCGGGATGATCGACAGCGAATAGGTCGAAGTGGTGTAAAACACGTCTTGCCCGATGATCCCCGACAAGACCCTGAAACCATCCGTCCACAGAACGATCCCGACGATCCCGGCTCCCAGCAGACAGCTTGCAACTGCTTTGCCCAGGACAAGGAAAGACAGAAACCAGCCGAAGACGCACCAAATGATCACGACTTGTGACATAATATTCCATTCAAAGATCTGGATTTCTGCTCGGCGGGCGCAGAGCGCACCGCCGATTTCTTGATCTGAATTCAGTCAGCCAGATATTCGGCGACACCTGCAGGCAGATTGCCACCTTCTGCCTGAATCAACTCGGCGTAAAGCTTGGCCGTGGCCCGCGCAGGATGGCCCCCCGCCTCGGTCGCTTCGACCCAGTCGATCCAGGACTGACGCCCTGCCTCGGCGATGTGATCCTGCATTTCCTGAGACAGATCCCCGATAGGGACAAAACTACCGCCGTCGTTGGCAGCGGATGCTTCTTGAACGGTAACGCCGTTTTCATTCCACTTGGCCGCATTCGTCAAAGCGACCTCACGCGCGATTTCGTCAAAGAGCTTCTGGTTTGCTTCGCTCATCTGATCCCAGGCCTCGTTCGAGATCGCAAAGTAGCTTTCCCAATGGCCAATGGACAAATCGACAATCGAATGTTGCAGCAGCTCCTGGATCGAATAGGAAGGCCAGTCGGCGATTGCGATGATGATGCCGTCAATTGTTTTGCGCGACAACGCCTCATAGGCCGCTGGCCCGGGTAGCGTCACAGGTGTTGCTCCCAGGTTTTCAAGTACGATTGTATGCAGCGCAGACCCTGCACGAAGCGGTGTGCCGGTGAAATCCGCAGGCTCTGCCAGAACTTTCGATGTCGTTGAAATGGAATAGGGTCCGGTCGCACCAAGCGCCCAGACACGGATATTCTTGTCGACAATCTCGTAGTCATAGAAAGTCTTGCCGTCTACAAGTTCCACATCAGAGTCGAGAAGCGCCTGAAATGCCCGCGTGACCATTGGAGAGTCGGTGCCATAAGTCGGGAGCTGCGTTACATCCGACAACGGAAATCGGCCCTCGTGATAGGGGGCGAGTAGCGGCGCCGCAATGTCGATGACCCCGCTTTGCAAACTGTCGAGCGATCGTCCTACGCCTGCAAGCTCCCCGCCATAGAACTTGGTAAAAGACACCTCACCACCAGTACGTTCCTCCATCGCTTCCGCGAAAGGTTCCATATAGTGCGCGGTCCACATGTGCGGCTGACCCAGCCCCGTAGACATTGTGTAGGACTGCGCAAGAACCTGACCAGCGAAACATCCGAATACAGCGGCGCTTGCAAGTCCAAGTGTTGTGTTAATGATTTTCATTTCGCTCCTCCCAAAGCATGACATGAGGGGCAAGCAACCTTAGCTGCCCAGACGCGGTTAAATGCCTATTTCGCTTCCCAACGAAATGAAGTTCCGCCGCCTGACCCTTATTGAGTCGTCCTCATTAATGCTGAGCCTAGAGGAGCACTCCATGATTCGTAAACAAAAAAATGAATGCTGATTCATAATTCATTTAATTTGACCCACCGCGCCTGGTTGGTATATCCCAAGGCCATGAGAAAACTTGCCAAAACCCCGAAACCTGCGGATACAGTACCTGCGGTGAAACACATGAAACGGCGTTTGACCCGTGCCGAAAAGGCCCAAGTCACGCGCGCCAGGATCTTGGATGCCGCCATCGAAGCAGTCGGAGAGCACGGCTATGCCGGGGCCACGATCGCCAGGATCGCAGATGGCGCCGGTGTGGCGCATGGCACCTTTTACACATATTTTGAATCACGGCAGGCGCTGCTTGAACAACTTTTGCCTGACATTTCAATCGAATTGCTGGATCATATCCGCGATACCGTGATGCAGGCAGCCGATGACCCCATCGCGCGCGAGCGCGCCCGGATCGAAGGGTTTCTTGAGTTCCTGCGCGACACGCCGCATCTTTTTACAATGCTGCACGAAGGCGAGTTTCATACCCGCGAAGGGTTCCGCCGCCACGTCGAGCTGCAAACAAACAGCTATCACCGCGCACTGATGCGCGAAGCCGAGCTGGGTTTCCTGCGTATCAATGACCCTGATGAGCTGTACGTCACTTGCCGGATGCTCATGGCATCCCGCGATTATATCTCGGCCCACTACTGTATGCGCGACGGCAAGATCGTCGCCCCGCCGCCATTTGTCGTCGATAGCTACATGACCTTCGTCATCGGCGGACTTTTCAAATCTCACGAGGGAGGACCCGCATGAGCGATATTATCTGGACCATTGACGCCGGAGTGGTGCGCCTGACCGTGAACCGCCCTGACAAACTGAACGCCCTGGCCAACGCCACGGCCGACGCATTACGCGCGGCCATCGCCGAAATCGAAGCGCATCCCGACGCCCGCGCCGTGGTGCTGACCGGTGCCGGGCGCGGCTTTGGCGCAGGCTATGACCTGCCAGCTGTCGACATGTCCAGGACGCCGCAACTTGACGACGTTCTCAACACACATTTCAACCCGCTGATCCGCCAGATCCGGCAGAGCCACCTGCCCTTTGTTTCAGCTGTCAACGGCCCTTGTGCCGGGGCTTCTATCGGGCTGGCGCTGGCTGCCGATATCGTGCTGGCAGGGCGCTCGGCCTACTTCTACGAACCGTTCATCGGATTGGGACTGGTCCCTGACGCGGGCAACACTCTGTTCATGACCCGTCTGGCCGGCAGGGCCCACGCCAGTGCGGCCATGCTGTTAGGTGACCGGATTTCGGCAGAAGAAGCAGAACGGTGGGGCCTGATCTGGAAAGTGACCGATGACGAAAACCTGCTGGGCGAAGCAACTGAAACCGCGCAACGCCTCGCCAAAAGCTCAGCCCCGGCCATCGCCGCCACCAAAGCCCTGATCCACGCGGCCTCTGAACCGGACATGAGCGCGATGCTTGACCGTGAAAGCGTGTCACAGGGCATCCTGGGCCGGGGCGAAGAAATGCGACGGGCGATTGAAGCCTTCAAAAACCGCAAGTCAGGCTGAAAAAGCTAGTCCAACCGCACGACAGCAATCAATTGCCCGGCCTGCACGGTCTCGCCGTGCTGGTTCACCACATCAAACGTATAGGTCACCACGCCACGTCCGGGCGTTGACGACTTGCGGACTTCGGCGATCTCGATTTCGCCATGGATCGTGTCGCCAATCCGCACACCGCCCTTGAAATCCCAGTTCAGGTTGACCATTCCGATCACCCTGTCCCCGAATATTCCCAGATGTGTTGCCATCCCGATGGTGCTGGACAGCACCAGCGGCCCATGCGCAGTGCGCGCGCCATATGGTGTTGTCGCGGCAAAGACCGCATCGACGTGGATCGGCGTAAAGTCACCGGAAATGCCTGCAAAAGCCACGATATCGGCCTCTGTAATCGTGCGCCCCTGCGTCCGATACTTCGCGCCTTCGACCAGCGCGATCATGTGTCGCCTTCAGTCTTGAAATAATCGGGTTTCCCTGTGGTCCACGTTTCACCCCACAGCTGCCCGCCTCCGTCCACCGTCATCACTTCACCGGTGACAAAGTTGCCGGTTGGGGCCGCAAGATAGGCACAGGCTTGCGCGACATCCCAGGAATTGCCGACCCGCATCATCGGGTTGGATCTGGAATAGGTCGTGCGTGCCGCTTCGGAATAGACGTTCCAACCGTCTGTTTCGATCGCACCCGGCGCAACGCAGTTGACGCGAATGCCCAGCGGTGCCCATTCGACGGCGACAGAACGGCTCAACCCGATCACACCTGACCGGGCCGCGACAGTATGCGCAACACCATAAAGCCCGTGAGTAGTCACCACGACTATGTTGACGATATTGCCCCCCTGCCCCGCATCACGCCAGCGTTGCGCAGCAGCCTGCATCATGTGCCAGGTACCATTCAGATTGGTATTGATGACCGCGTCCCAGCCTTTTGGTGAATAATCAATCGCGGCCTGTGGAAATTGCCCCCCGGCGCTATTGACCAGAATGTCCACGCGCCCCTCGACCTCCCAGACCCGTGTCCAGAAATCGTCCACCGACTCCCGGCTCCGCACATCCAGAACCTCGCTTCGCGCCTGATGCCCAGCCGCAGTCAATGCGGCGACCAGCTCATCCAGCTTTTCCTGCTTGCGCCCGGTGACCACAATCCGCGCGCCCATCCGGGCAAAATGCCACGCAACCGCGCGCCCGATCCCCCCCGCGCCGCCGGAAATGACTGCGACCTGCCCCTGCATTGCATCCGCTGCAAAGACCAATTTCTGCGCTGCCAGATCCTCGTCCGACAGGCCAAACTTCCGCACCGTATCAGTCACGCGGCATATCCTTGAGCAATTCACCGGAAATGATCATCTTGCGCACCTCTGTCGTGCCCGCACCGATCTCCATCAACTTGGTAGAGCGGTATAGGCGGTTGATCTCGGATTCCCAGATGTACCCTGTCCCCCCATGCAGTTGCACCGCCAGATCCAGCACCTTGTTCACCGTCTGGGCAGCATACATGACCGACGCTGCGGTCAGCTTGTGAATATCTCCGCGCCCGCCTTCACCAACCTCGACCCGAGCCGCAGCGGCAAGCACGCGATGGGTAAAGGTGCGCATGGTTTCGACGTGTACATACATTTCCGCCAGCATCGACTGCACCATCTGGAAATTGCCAATAGCCCGACCGAACTGCTTGCGGGTTTTCACATAATCCGTGGACAGATCCAGCGCCCGCTCGGCGATCCCAAGACACAGCGGCGAGATCATGGCACGCTCCAGATCCAGGCCGCTCATCACGATCCCGACACCCTTGTTCTCGGTGCCGACAAGGTTCTCGGCGGGCACCCGGCAATCATCGAATACCAGCTCGGCAGTCTGACTGCCGCGATACCCCATTTTTACCAGCTTCTGCGCGACCTTGAAACCGGGCGTATCCGTCTCGACGACAAAAGCCGAAATCCCTTGCGGGCCCTTGTCCGGATCGGTCTTTGCGTAGACCAGGACGATATCGGCCACCGGACCGTTTGTGATATAGATCTTTGTACCGTTCAAGACATAGTGATCTCCGTCGCGCCGCGCCGTGGTGCGCATCGACCCCAGCGCATCAGACCCGGCTCCGGGCTCCGTCAGCCCCAGCGCACCAATCATCGACCCGTCACACAGGCCCGGCAGATATTTGCGCCGCTGATCTGCGTTGCCGTTGCGATAGATGTTGTTGGCGCAAAGGTTGTCATGCGCCACGACCGACAATGCCATAGCGTGATTCCAGCGGGAAAATCCCTGCAACACAAGGCCGGCATTCAGCAGATCCATTCCCGCGCCGCCATATTCTTCCGAAATCGTTGCGCCCAGAAATCCCGCCTCACCAATCGCGCGGAACGCGTCACCCGGCCACCACTCCTCAGCATCCATGCGTTCTGCCAAGCCATGTAACTCGTTGCGGCCATAGCGATCCGCCAGGTGCAGAATTTCACGTTGCTCGGCGTCGAGCTCAAATAATTCGGGCGCGTTCGTGGTCATGGCAGGCCTCCTCCTCAGCCGGATTTTTTCGCCGCTCTACATATTCATGAACAGCATTCATTATCTAACCTTTCAGCGAGGGCAAAAGAAAACAAGAAAAAAATAACTCTTGTTTGAAAATCAATAAAACATGAAAGAATCTTAATGGTATCATCTTGACATACTTACTGAGCTGTACTCATTAATAGGAGAAGCGCGTGACTTTTCCATGACACGCGGAGAGGAGAAGCCATGAACGATGCCACATCAACACGGCGCCACGGGGCGGTTCTAACTGTCACAATTAACCGCGAATCGCGCCGCAACGCGCTGAACAGCGACGTGGCAAACGGCATAACCGCTGCGCTCGACAAGGCCGAATCAGATCACTCGATACGCGCTGTCGTGCTGACCGGCGCGGGCGACAAGGCATTCTGTGCCGGAGGCGACCTGCAACCGAATGCAGAAGGCACGCCCTTTACAATAGATGCCGCCGACCCCGGACATTACGTCGCCCGGCTCTTTCGTCGAATGAACGCGACACGCCTGCCGCTTATCGCGCGGGTAAATGGCCACGCACTTGCCGGCGGCTTCGGCCTTGTCTGCGGCTGCGACCTGGTTGTCGCCCGCGATGATGCCCTGATCGGTGTGACGGAAACCAAAGTCGGTCTTTTTCCAATGATGATCCTGCCGTTCCTGATCCGAAACACCCCCAACCGCTTGCTGATGGAGATGTGCCTGACCGGCGACCCCATCACCGCAGCCGAAGGGGTTCCCCATGGCCTTGTGAACTACGCTGTTCCGGCAGAAGAACTTGACTCCAAAACCGACTGGCTGCTTGAGCGCGTGGTAACCAAGTCGCCCACAGGCATCCGGTTAGGCAAACAGGCGCTCTCCCGCGTGCGCGAAATGACTTTCGATGCAGCGCTGGAATATGCGCCTTTCATGCTCGCAAACATGGCCCGCACCGAAGACGCAAAAGAAGGCTTTGCCGCCTTCGCGGAAAAGCGCGCGGCAAAATGGACAGGACGGTAAAATGAAGGATGTTGTGCGCATAGGCGGCGGCGGCGGCTTTTGGGGCGACAGCCCCGAGGGCGCACGCCAGATCGTCGAAAAAGGAAATGTCGACTATCTCGTGATGGATTTTCTGGCCGAGATCACCATGTCGATCCTCGCCCGGATGAAGGCCAAATCACCCGATTTGGGATACACGCCCGACTTCGTCACCAAGATCATGCAGCCTCTTGCCGGCCAAATCGCTGCAAAGGAAATAAAGGTCGTGACAAACGCGGGCGGCATGAACGTGGATGCCTGTCGCGATGCGCTGAAAAAAGTATTTGAAGCAGCCGACGTAAACCTGACCATTGCCGTCGTGCGCGGCGACGACATTACGGCCCAAGCCGACGAACTGCGCAGTTCGGGCATAGTCGAGATGTTCTCGGGCGACCCGATGCCGGCGCGTCTTTCCAGCATGAACGCCTATCTTGGTGCGCGCGCCATTGCCCGGGCGCTGGCCGAAGGTGCCGATGTGGTGTTGACCGGCCGCGTCGTGGACAGCGCCATGGTTCTCGGCCCGCTCATACACGAATTCGGCTGGTCCGAGACTGATTACGATCTTCTTTCGGCGGGCAGCCTCGCGGGCCACCTTCTCGAATGCGGCCCGCAAGTGACCGGTGGCATCTTTACCGACTGGCGCGACGTGACCGGCTGGGACGACATGGGTTTTCCGATTGCCATCTGCCGCCCGGATGGCAGTTTCGACATCACCAAGCCCGATGGCACCGGTGGCCTCGTGTCCCCCGCCACCGTGGCAGAACAGATGTGTTACGAAGTTGGCGACCCGACAGCCTATGCCCTACCCGACGTGACCTGTGACTGGTCCGGCGTGACGCTGGCCCAGACCGGCCCCCACCTCGTTACCGTCACCGGTGCCACCGGACGCGCGCCCTCGAACCAGCTCAAGGTCAGCGCGACCTGGCCCGACGGTTACCGCGCGGTTGTCACAATGATGATCGCCGGACGGGACGCAGCCCCCAAGGCACAGGCGACAGGCGAAGCCATTCTGAAACGCGTTTCCCGCCTGGTGGCCGAGGCGGGGTTGCCCCCCTTCCCGGAAACCCTGATCGAGGTGCTGGGCGCCAACAGCAATTATGGCGACGACCCTCGGGCCTCGCGGTCGAAAGAAGTCGTTCTGAAACTGGCGGCCCGGCACCCCGACCGCAAGGCTCTCGAAATCTTCGCGGGTGAAATCTATCCCTCCGCCTGCTCGATGGCGCAAGGGATCACCGGCTTCGCAGGCGGGCGCCCTGTCCCGCAACCGGTCATCCGTCTGTTTTCGTGCCTCGTGCCAAAGGACCGTGTGCCAATGGCGCTGGACGTAAAAGGCCAGACCATCGACACCAACCACGGGCCGACAGGAAATCTCTCTCCGTCCACCCGACCAGCGGGCCAGATCGCGGTGCCAGCCGGCAAACTTGCCACCGTTCCGCTTATCGCGCTTGCCCATGGTCGCAGCGGTGACAAAGGGAACAAGGCCAACATCGGCGTTCTTGCGCGCAACCCGAACTACCTGCCATGGATCCGCCGTGCACTGGTGCCTGAGACCGTTGCAGACTGGTTCAGACATTTCGTCGAAGGCGAAATCACCATCTACGAATGGCAGGGTCTGAACGGGCTCAACATTCTCATGGACCGCGCCCTGGGTGGCGGTGGCGTGGCGTCATTGAGACATGACCCGCAGGGCAAGGCGTTGGCGCAAATTCTTCTCGATATTCCTGTTGAAGTTCCCGCCGAATGGGTGGCCGCCACCGGCCCCCTCGCAGCATTTGCACAGGAGGCCAGCGACACATGACAACAGCAAACCCGATTACGAAAGTTCTCGTCGCTAACCGCGGTGAAATCGCCAGCCGCGTGATCCGCGCGCTGCGTGAAATGGGCCTGACATCTGTTGCCGTTCACCATTCCGTTGAGACAAACGCGCGCCACGTCCGCGAGGCGGACGAAGCAGTTGAGCTGACGGGAGAAACCCCTGTTGCTGCGCATTTGGACATAGAACAGATCATCGCAGCTGCCAGAAAGTCCGGGGCCGAAGCCATTCATCCCGGCTATGGCTTCGTGTCTGAAAACGCGGATTTCGCACGCGCGGTGGAAAAGGCCGGATTGTTCTTTATTGGTCCTGCCGCTGACACAATCGCGCTTATGGGTGACAAAATATCGTCGCGCAATTTCGCCCGAGATCACGGCGTGCCGGTCGCGCCTTCTGTCATGCCCACCGATGATCTTGATTCCTTTGCGGCAGAGGCCGCCGCAATCGGCTTCCCCTTGCTCATCAAGGCCTCGGCCGGCGGTGGCGGCAAGGGCATGTCGATTGTGCGCGGGCCAGACGAACTGCACGAAGCCGCACGCCGCGCTTCGTCCGAGGCTCAGCGATACTTCGGGGATGGCCGCGTCTATGCCGAGCTTTATATCGAACGCCCCCGCCATATCGAAGTGCAGGTTCTGGGGGATGGCACGGGCGAGGTCATTCATCTGTTCGAACGCGAATGCTCGATCCAGCGCCGCTTTCAAAAGATCATTGAGGAAGCCCCGTCGTCTTCCCTGCCCAAGGCACTTGCAGCCGAAATCTGCGACTCTGCGGTACAGCTTGCCAAGGCCGCCAACTATCGCAACGCGGGCACCGTGGAGTTCATTCTGGCGCAGGACGGGCGGTACTTCTTTCTTGAAATGAACACACGCCTTCAGGTGGAACATCCGGTCACGGAATACATTACCGGGATCGATCTCGTTCGGGCGCAAATTGACGTTGCTGCAGGTCGCGGTCTGCCCTGCACCCAAGACCAAATCACCCAGTCCGGCCATTCCATCGAATGCCGCATTTGCGCCGAGAATGCGGATGAGGACTTTCGTCCCGAAACCGGGCGTATCGCCTTTTTGTCGGTGCCCGACGCTCCGTGGATCCGTTTCGAACACGCCCTGGATCAGGGACAGAAAGTCACCGCTGATTTTGATCCCATGCTTGCCAAGCTGGTGGTCCACGGTGACGACCGGGAACAGGCAATCAACCGCGCCCTCGCGGCGCTCTCGGAACTCGCCGTCCTTGGTGTAACGACAAACATCGACTACCTTTCGCGGGTGATCGCAACGCCTGAATTCCGGGTCGGCGATTTGCACACCGCCTTTGTGAACGAACACGCCGAGGCGCTGAAACCTGACAAACTGGACCCAGCCGACATGGACCGTGTGCTTATCGCCGCGGCGCTCAGTTTTCACGAATTCCGTCACCTGATTTTCGATGTCCCCGAACTACAGGCCACAATCGGCCATTGGAGGAACTGATATGGCTTTTCGCATCGTCCTTGACGGCATCGAACGCGAGATCGACATCATCCGCCGCCGCCCGCATCTGGTTCTGTCGATCAACGGTCGGGAACATGTGGTCCAGAACCCCGGCGACGGCAAAACCGGCTTGGGAACACTGACCATCGCGGATCAATCCCTGAAGTTTGCACAGGTGGAAACGCCCGAAGGCGTCGTGCTGCGTCTTGGCGGGCGCACCTATAGCGCCGAACTCCTTGCCGAAGGAGAAGCCTCTGACAATATGGCGTCAAGCAACCTGCACGCGCCAATGCCGGGGGCTGTCGTGGCAATTGACGTCGCAATTGGCGATACCGTGGCAACAGGCGATGCAATCCTGACCATCGAAAGCATGAAACTGCAAATGGTCCTATCGGCCCCGCGTGCCGGCATCGTGGAAAATATCCTCGTGGCCGAGGGCGAAAGCTTTGGCAAAGACCAGCTTCTTGCAAACCTCGCAGATGAAACCGAAGGTGACGCCAATGCGTAAGATCCAGTCAAAACTGAACACGAACAGCCCTGACTTCATGTCGAACGCGGCGCATAATCGCAGGCTTGTCGCCGAGTTTCGCGAAAAACAGGAAGCCGCACGGCACACGCGCCCGCAGCGCGACTTTGACCGGCTGGAAAAGCAGGGAAAAATGCCGCCGCGCAAACGGGTGGAAATGTTGCTTGATCCCGGCACCCCGTTTCTCGAACTGTCCTCACTTGCCGCGAACCGCGCTTACAACGGAGACTCACCCTCGGCCAGTTCCATCGTCGGAATCGGAACCGTCTCGGGACGCGAGGTTCTGATCCGCGCCGATGACCCAACGGTCAAAGGCGGGGCGTGGTTTCCCCTGACAGCAAAAAAGATCGTTCGAGCCCTGGACATAGCGCTGGAAAACCACCTGCCGGTCATTCACCTGTGCGACAGCGCCGGCGGCTTTCTTCAGCTTCAAAGCGAAGTATTCCCCGACAAATTTGCCGCGGGCCGCATTTTCCGCAACCAGTCAATCCTGTCCAAGAAGGGCATCAAACAGCTGTCTATCGTCTTCGGACATTGCACCGCTGGCGGGGCCTATATCCCCGGTCTTTCGGACTATTCCGTGATCGTGCGCGGCACAGGAGCGGTATTTCTTGGCGGCCCTCCTTTGGTCAAGGCCGCAACAGGCGAAGAAGTTTCGGTCGAGGAGTTAGGCGGAGCAGAAATGCACACTTCGGTGTCTGGCACCTGCGATTATCCCGCCCGCGACGAGGCAGACGCAATCCGCATCGGCCGCGAGATCGTGTCACAATGGGACCGCCCGAAGAAATGGGATTTCCAGCAGGAAGCCCCCGAAGCTCCAGCCTATGATTCCGAGGAACTCTACGGAATCATACCAAACGACATCAAAAAATCGTTCGACGTGCGCGAGATCATCGCGCGTCTGGTCGACGGTTCGCGCTTCCACGAATACCAGCCAAACTACGGACAAACGCTTGTCTGCGGTTTTGCCAATATCTGGGGTATGAAGGTTGGCATCCTGGGCAACAACGGTGTGCTGTTTAATGAAAGCTCGCTCAAAGGGGCGCACTTCATTGAACTGTGCAACCAGAACAACACGCCCCTGCTCTTCCTGCAAAATATCACCGGCTATATGATCGGGCGCGAATACGAGCGCCGCGGGATTACGAAGGACGGCGCAAAGATGATCATGGCGCAGTCCTGTTCCCGCGTGCCCAAATTCACCGTCATGTGTAACGGCAGCTTCGGCGCCGGCAACTATGGCATGTGCGGCCGCGCATTTGACGGACGGTTCCTGTTCACCTGGCCAAACCACCAGATTGGCGTCATGGGGGGCGATCAGGCAGCGAACACGCTGGCAGAGGTGAAAGCAAACCAGATGCGCCGCAATGGCGAAACGGTCGACGACACAGTCATCCAGTCACTTTGGGAAGATACCAGGAAAGCCTACGAAGATCAGCTATCGGCCTATTATTCGACATCGCAGCTTTGGGACGACGGGATCATCGACCCGGTGGACACCCGAAACGCTCTGGCGATCGCCATGTCGGCTGCAATGAACGCTCCACTCGGAGACGACGGCTATGGCGTCTTTAGGTTCTAGTCCCGCACGACAAGCCCCATTTCGACGTGAGCAGCGCTGCCCATCCGCAATGATGGCCGCGCAGCGTAGCTTGAAAGCCCCGTAGTTTAGTGGTTTTCTCAGCAGATTGACAAACCTGATCGGATCCTGCGCATGACCACCAAACGCCGCGCCAACCGTCTTTCTCCCGAAGAACGCACCGCCGGGATACTTCATGCAGCCCGCGCTGTATTCGCAGAACGCGGCTTCAACGATACGGTCATGAGCGAAATCGCCGAACGCGCAGGCGTGGTTGAAGGCAGCATTTACCGTTACTTCCGCAACAAGCGCGACTTGATGTTTCGCATGGCGGAAAATTGGTTCGAGGAAATGATCGAGGGAGACGAGAACACGCTAGGTGCCATTTCGGGTACGCGCAATCGCCTGCGTTTCATTATTCACCAACACTTGCGTTCGATCCACGATCACCCGGATCTCAGTCGGCTGGTGTTTCAGCACTTGCGGCCCGAAGCAGACTACCGGGAAACAAAACTCTTCGCACTCAACCGAGAGTACACGGAACGTGTCATTGACGCAATCAATGCGGGAATCCTGAGTGGTGAAGTGCGCCAGGACGTTTCCGCGGCGCTGGTCCGCGATGTCGTTTTCGGGTGCATCGAACATCGAACCTGGGCATTCCTGCGAGATGAGGGGGATTTTGATGTAGGTTCCCTGTCCGACGAAATTGTCGCTCTGGTCTGGCACGGGCTGGCGAAACAATCGGTTCAGGACGATATCGGCGGTTCCTTGCACCGAATTGAAAACCTTCTGCAAAACCGAGACCAAAGCACATCTCGAAAAACATGATACACAGGCCATCTGCGGACCCTTTGCAAAGCAAGAGCTTCGTCGATCAACGGGACTGTAGCGTTTTTCTCGAGAGCACGGGCTTGATCAGCGCCTTCAAAAGACGCTTTGCGGCACGCTTGTCGCGTCTGGATTGCAGGATTTCCTCCAGAACAAGCCCGTTCTGATCGACCGCGCGCCAGAGCCAGAATTTCTGCCCCGATATCGTCACCACAACCTCATCGAGATGCCAGATATCGCCGGGACGGGCCTGGCGTCGACGCAAATTCCGGGCAATTTGAGAGGCAAATTTCGCCGCCCAACGCCGGATCGTCTCATAGGAAACGTCGACGCCACGGTTCAGGAGCATTTCCTCGACCTCGCGTAGGGAGAGGTTGAAACGCACATAAAGCCAAACCGCGTGAGTAATGATCTCTGGCGGAAAACGGTGGCGCTTGTAGCTGACAGTCGTACTCATGCGTAGCAACTACGAAAAGTATCCAACGCTGCCAACGGACCCGTGTTAACGTGACAATTCCCCCATTTTATATGACGACGGACAATGAATAACTCTTCGGCCGCCTGCAGGATCTGCTCCTTGCTTTTAGTCTGCTGGCGCATGCGTAGCCCGGGCTTCGTCGTGACACATGTGGTCATGTTCGGGAGTTCCTTTGGCTTCCTTGATTGAATAAAATTTTCTTATAGTATGATGTCAACCATGGCGGGTTTCCTCAATTTGACGTTCAGGGTGTAAAGCGTGACTGCTTTGTCGATGCCCTGGATGCCTTCATTAATGTTCAAAAAGGTCTCGTTGACCTTGGCCCGCACGGCCGCTTGGAGAGCTTGCTTGTCGATTGGAAGGTACGCGTGGACAAATAGGTGCGTGGTGCTGCGATATCTCGACGATCCTGGCGCGTACCGCCAAAGGATTTCGCGGCGATCACATCCATCTTCCAAACTAGGCTGTTGTGCCGCCGCGCCGGAGCCCACCACCACGAGACCGAAAGTCTCGTTCCGAAGCGGCTCAATCCCAGGATCTTGGTTCATGACCAATCACAACTGCGGCAAGCACCATGTCCGCAACCCTATCTTTCACAAGGCTTTGCATCGCCTTCGAGAATATCTCGGTGCCGAACGACGCCGAAAATGTCGCGCGGTTCGAAACATTGTAAAAACTGAAGGAGCTTATCAACCAGTGTAGCTGCAGGGCATTTGCCCCCTCGCGGAATAACCCTTCTTTCTTGCCGCGAGAACAGACGTCTTCCAACTTTTCGATGATTGACCTGTTGAGCTTGGGCACAATTTCGGATTTGCGAAGATAGTCGCCGTTATGGATGTTTTCGATCATCACAAGACGGATGAAATGTGGCGCCTTGGCATGGGCATCAAACGTCGCCTTGACTAGGCGGCGAAGCGCCTCGACGGGTGGAAGATTACCAACTTCCAGCTTGTCCTCGGCATTGCGCAAGGACGCATAGACGCCTTCGAGAACGGCGCAATAGAGGCCCTCTTTATCACCGAAGTAATAGTAGATCATGCGTTTGGAAGTGGATGTCTTCTGTGCTATCTCGTTGATGTTCGCACCTGACAGACCATAGGCGGCAAACTCCTCGGTTGCGATCTCCAGGATATTTGCTTTTACCGCCTCAGGGTCTTTCTTCCATGAACTCTTGCGTTTGGATTTTGGGCGATCACCGCTTCCATCCATGTCTTTCGCCTCCCGTCACCCGTTTGATTCTGCCCCTTGAATAGCATGAATTTAACTCAGCGGTACATTTTTGTTGACAAATTAACCCCGAAGTACAAAAAGGGCATGTGACCAGCGATACGAGGAGCGAATCGTTGGCAAAGACACACCAAGGGAGGACAGAGATGTCTCGTAAATTGATTGGCGCACTTGTGGCGCTCGGACTGAGCGCAACCGTTGCAACCGCGCAAAGCTACCCCACCAAGGAAATCCAGGGCATCATCCAATGGGGTGCAGGCGGTTCAACCGATACCGTGATGCGTTCCGTGACGCCGCACGCCGAAGAAGCCCTTGGTGGCACGGTCGTCATGCAGAACATGACCGGCGCAGTTGGGGCGATTGCTCTCAACTATGTGGTGGATGCCGACCCCGATGGCTACACGGTCCTGATGGGCGCCGAAAACCCGATGCTCTACAAAGTCATGGGCCTTGGTGATGAAGACTACTCTGCTTTCACCCCGATCAACATCCTCGCACGCGGTACAGCGATGCTGGTCGCCAACAATGACGCACCGTTTGACGACTACGCAGGCATGTTGGCCTACATTGCCGAAAATCCCGGCGAGTTGAAGCTGGGTGCAACCGGTCCCGGCGGTCTGCCATCTGTCATCACTGCGATGATGAACACCGTTGAAGGCGAACTTGACGTTATTTCCGTTCCCTACGACGGCGACGGCCCTGCGCTGACAGCTCTGCAAGGCGGCGCAATTGATGTTATGCCTGCCGTCCTTGGCGCGGCAATCGAAGGCATCCGTGCCGGCAACATGAAGCCGATCCTGGTTTTTGATACACAGGCAAGTGCGGCGCTGCCCGATGTCCAGATCGCGACCGACGCAAACGCAGGATACGCGACGTATCTTCCATGGGGACCCTTCTTTGGCGTTTTTGCAAAGAACGGTACACCAGAAGATGTGATCGAAGCTCTGACCGCAGCCTATGCAGCGGGCGCAGAACACCCTGACTTCGTCGCCTTGATGGATGGCCGTGGCTTCACCATGATGAACATCAGCGGTGATGAAGCAAACGCCTTCTTGTCCAAATGGCAGCAAGGTACGGCATGGTTGCTTGATGATGCTGGTCTGACGAAAGCGTCGCCGGAAGAGTTCGGCATCGCCCGTCCCTAATATCTAAACCCGACTGTGTCGGTTGGCGGGTATCAAAAAGCCCGCCGGACTTTGGCGCCGCCCGCGCCTGAATAGGCTGGGCGGCGCTTTGCGTTCCGGGAGAGGAGCCCGGTCAGTTTCAACGGGAGGAGAGGATCATGGATCCGGATTTCAGAGGCGACAGCGACCACCACGACGGCACATCGGATGCGACCCCGGGCGGGTATCCCAAACAGCGCAGACCGGGGGAGCTGGGCTTCGCCATCTTTCTCACGGTCGCCAGCCTTTATCTGCTCTATGACGCCTACGGCATTTCCGGCTTCACCGCCTTGTCCGGCGCAGGCTCCATCCCGATGGCCACGACTTTTGTGATGGCGGTGACTGCCTTGATCGTCGGCCTTCGTACCGCGCGTTTGAACAAGGTTGCAGGCGAAACCATCGCCAATGACATCCTTCCGGTCATGGTGATCCTGTTCATCGGGTTTCTGATCGTATTCGGGCTGCTGTTGAAACCCTTGGGGTTTGTTCTGACGGCGGCATTGTTTCTGACAGTTTCGATCAAAGTGCTGGCGCACAAAGGCTGGGGTTACACATTGGCGGTTTCGCTCGGATCGCTCGTCGTGATCTGGATCATCTTCCGAGTGGTTTTCACCGTTCTTCTGCCGGCGGGCATTCTGCCTGAGGCTGAATTCATCCAGTTCTTCCGCAACCTGTTTTCAGGAGGAGCGTCCTAATGGAAACCCTCATGGCTATCCTCACGATCTTCACCCAACCCCAGCTTTTACTGCTGGTCGGGATCGGCACCTTTGCAGGGATCTATATCGGCGCCATTCCTGGCCTTTCTGTCACGATGGCGGTCTCGATCCTGATTTCCTTCACGTTCTCTTGGGACGTGCTCCCAGCAATATCTCTAATGGTCGGCATCTATATGGGCGGCGTCTATGGCGGCTCGCGCACGGCGATCCTGCTGAATATCCCCGGCGCGCCTTCCGCAATTGCTACTGCGATGGACGGCTACCCGATGGCCAAGAAGGGCGAGGCTGGGCAAGCCATCGGCGTGACCACGGTCATGTCCTTCTTCGGCGGTCTGATCGGCATTCTTGTGCTGGCCTTGGCCGCGCCATTTGTGTCGGAATTCGCACTGACCTTCCAACCGCGTGACTACATGCTCTTGGCCGTTTTGGGTATTCTTCTTGTTGGCTCGTTGTCCAGCGGGTCACTCGTCAAAGGTATCTTCGCAGGTGCATTCGGCATCGCAATCGGCGCTGTAGGTCGTGACCCACTGACCTTTGCCGAGCGTTTCACTTTTGATCTGAGGCTTATGGAAGGCGGCATATCCTTCATCGCCGTGATGATCGGGATGTTCGGCGTATCCGAGGCGCTTCAGCAGTTGCAGAACGTCAACATGAAGGCCGTGCGCCAGAAGATCGACAAGATCGTTCCCTCCTTCGGCACAATCAAGAAATTCCTGCCCCTCTCGCTTCAGACGTCTTCGATAGGCGTGATTATCGGTGCACTGCCCGGAACCGGCGGCGATATCGCGGCGCTGATGGCCTACGACCACGCCAAACGCGTCACCAAGAACCCCGAGGTGCCCTTCGGTGAAGGCGCGATGGAAGGGCTTGTTGCGCCCGAGACGGCCAACAACGCAGCTGTCGGCGGGGCATTCATCCCGATGATGACGCTTGGTATCCCCGGCGATGCGGTCACTGCGATCATGATCGGTGCGCTTTTCATCCATGGACTGAACCCAGGACCAATGCTGATGATCGATCAGCCCGATATGTTCTGGTTCATCGTTGGTGCACTTATGACCGCCAACGTCTTCATGCTCATCTTTGGCCTGACTGGCATCAAGATATTCACCAAAATCGTCGAGATGCCGCGCTCGATCATCATTCCGCTGATCTTGCTTTTGTCCATCGTGGGCGCCTACGCGGTCAACAACTCGATTACGGACGTCTATTGGATGCTGGGTTTTGGAGTTTTTGGCTACTTCATGCGGCACTACGGCTATCCGCTAGGTCCTGTGATCCTCGGTGTGATCCTGTCGCGCCTTCTCGATGACAACTGGCGGCGCGCAATCATTTCCGAACGCGAAGATCTGGGTCGCTTCTTCGAGGGAATCTTTACCAGCCCTCTGTCACTGGTCCTGTTCATCTCGGTGATCCTGATCTTCGTGAGCCAAACACCCCTTTGGACGTCAATGAAAAAACGCCTGTTCAGAAAGGCAACATCATGACCGCAACACTCGAGAAAACAGTGAAGCTTGGCTTGATTGGTGACAATATCACCCGCTCCAAGTCTCCTCGCCTGCACCGCACGGCCGGAGAGCTTGCAGGGTTGAACGTGACCTACGACCGGTTGATCCCCAAGGACATGAACCTGACCTTTGACGAGGTTTTCGAACAGGCTCGGACGGGCGGGTTTCTCGGGATCAATGTGACCTATCCCTACAAGGAATTGGTGACCAGCAAGGTGACCGTGGCTGACCCCCTGGTCAGGGCCATCGGGGCCGTGAACACCGTCGTGTTCGATCCAGAAGGTCCCAAGGGGTTCAATACCGACTATACCGGTTTCATGAACGCCTATCGTGCGGTGCGCGGTGACGCAAACCCCGGTCAGGTCTGTCTGATCGGGACGGGCGGCGTCGGCAAGGCAGTCGCTTTCGGGCTGATCGGCCTTGGTGCCAAGACGATCCGTTGTGTTGATCTTGACACCGACAAGGCCGAGGCCCTGGCCCAGGCACTGCGGGCCCTCGGCTCCGACACGAAGATTGAAACGACTGGTGATGCCGTTGCCGCCGCGCAGGGTGCGGACGGGGTCATCAACTGCACACCCGTCGGCATGGTTGGTATCGGCGGCACCCCGCTGGCATTCGAGGCCATGCAGGGTGCGCATTGGGCCTTCGATGCGGTCTACACCCCCGTTGAGACGGAGTTCCTGCAAGATGCCGAACGCGCCGGACTGACGGTGATTTCGGGCTACGAGCTGTTTTTTGGTCAGGGCGTCGATGCCTGGTCGATCTTCACTGGAGTCGATCTCGATCACACTGCGCTACGCGCCGCCATTCAGGAAGAAGTGCAATGAAGACATCCATCGCCACGGTTTCCATCTCGGGCAACTTCACGGAAAAGCTCGAAGCTATTGCAGCGGCTGGCTTCGAAGGCATCGAAATATTCGAGCAGGATTTCATCGCCCATGACGGCGATCCTCGCGAAGTGGGCGAAATGATCCGCTCGATGGGGCTGGAAATTACCCTGTTTCAGCCTTTCCGCGATTTCGAAGGCTTGCCTGAGCCTTTGCGCGCCAAAGCGTTTGCTCGGGCCGAGCGCAAGTTCGATCTGATGCAGGAACTGGGCACAGACCTCGTGTTGATCTGTTCGTCTTGCCATCCGCAAGCCTTAGGCGGCGTGGACCGTGCGGCGGCGGACCTGCGGGAACTGGGGATGCGTGCAGCAAAGCGCGGCCTACGCATCGGCTATGAAGCGCTTGCCTGGGGTCGGCACGTCAACGACCATCGTGACGCATGGGAGATCGTGCGCCGGGCGGATCATGACAACGTCGGCATTGTCCTCGACAGCTTTCATACTTTGGCGAGAGGGATCGATCCGGAAACCATCCGACGCATTCCCGGCGACAAGATCTTCTTCGTGCAACTGGCCGATGCGCCTGCGATCGACATGGACCTGCTCTATTGGTCGCGGCATTTTCGAAATATGCCGGGCGAAGGTGACCTTGACGTGACTGGCTTCATGCGTGCGGTCATTGCAACCGGTTACGCGGGACCGATTTCGCTGGAGATCTTCAATGATCAGTTCCGTGGCGGGCGCCCTAAGACCATCGCCGAGGACGGCTATCGCTCGCTTGTCGCACTCATGGATGACGTTAGACGTGCCGAATCCAGCTTGTCCGTGGACCTCGACGCAATGCCCGCCCGTGCGAAGGCCGAGGGCGTGGCCTTCGTCGAGTTCGCGAGCAAAGGCGCCGAGGCCGAGGCGTTGGGCAAGCTGCTCGACACGCTTGGCTTCACCCATGCGGCCAATCATGTCAGCAAGAACCTGTCGCTCTGGACACAAGGCGACATACGGATCGTCATCAACCGGGAAGCTACCGGCCATTCCAGCAGCGCGTACACGATGCATGGCACGTCGGTTTGCGACATCGGCATTGCCGTGGATCACGCGGCCCAGGCGGTTGAACGGGCCCGGCACCTCGGGGCGGAGCCATTCACCCAACCTGTGGATCCGGGGCAACTCGATATCCCCGCCATCCGCGGCCAGAGCGGGAGCGTTTTGCATTTCATCGATGAGAGGAGTGGCCTTTCCGACGTCTGGGAAGTGGAGTTCAAGCCTGTTGCCGCGACCAATAGCGGTGCCGGACTGACCCGGATCGACCACCTCGCCCAGACCATGAGCTATGATGAAATGCTCAGTTGGTCCTTGTTCTACACGACGCTGATCAACATGAGGAAATCCGCCATGGTCGATGTGATCGACCCTGATGGGCTTGTGAGATCACAGGCTCTGGAAACCCCGGACGGGGCGCTCAGGATCACATTGAACGGTGCCGAGACGCACCGCACGATGGCGGGCAGCTTTCTCGCCGACAGTTTTCATGCCTCCGTCCAACACATCGCGCTGGCGACGGATGACATTTTCGCTACGGCTGATGCTCTCGGCGCTCGTGGATTTCAGGCTCTGCCGATCTCACGAAACTACTATGCCGATCTCGCAGCGCGTTTTGACATCGCACCGGAAACGCTGGAGCGTCTGCAGGCCTCGAACATCCTTTATGACGAGGATGACGCAGGCGCGTTTTTCCAATTCTATTCGCGTCCCTTTGCAGGCGGCATGTTCTTCGAGATTGTGCAGCGCTCCGGCGATTACAATGGATATGGCGGCCCGAACGCACCTTTCCGCATTGCGGCACAGAAACGGCTGATGCGACCCAAAGGAATGCCGAAGTCGTCGCGTGACTCATCTTAGGTGTTCAGTCCCGGCATCTGGTGGATCGGATCAACAATGAATCTGTCTGGCTCTGAAGTCTAGATCTTGCAGATGTATTCGGAAGGCGTCAGGCCGTTGAGCGTCTTTAACCTGCGGGCAAAATTGTAGGCTGCCATGAAGTCTGCGAGATGCGTGCGCAGCTGATCATGGCTATCTTAATGATATCGCTTCACCGTCGCGTCCTTGATCGTTCGGTTCATTCGTTCGACCTGACGATTGGTCCACGGATGGTTTGGCTTAGTCAGGCGATGCTCGATACCGTGCGACTCGCAGATCATGTCGAAGCGCATCTGCCTTGCATATGCTGTGTTCCGGTTGCGAGGCTGCTCGGCGAACTGGATGCCGTTGTCCGTCAGAATCGTGTGGATGCGATAGGGGACCGCCTTGAGCAGACGTTCGAGGAATTCCCACGCAGTCTTGCGATCCGCCTTATCTACGAGTTGCGTGACGGCAAATTTGCTGGTCCGGTCAATGCCCACAAAGAGATTGAGCTTGCCTTCAACCGTTTGCACCTCGGCGATATCGATATGAAAGAAGCCGATGGGCTAACGCTTGAACTTCTGCCGCTTTGGCTTGTCGCCCTCGACGTCCGGCAGGCGAGAGATGCCGTGCCGCTGAAGGCAACGATGGAGCGCTGACCGTGTCAGATGCGGTATCGATGGCCGAAGGGCATAGAGGCAATCATCCAGCGGCAGTAGCGTGTGCCGCCGGAATGCCACGATCAATGCCTCTTCAGCTTCCGTGAGAACGGTTGACCGCGGCTCCTTCGGCCCGGTCTTCAAGTCCTCCACCGTCGCCCGCTTGCGCCACTTCGCGACGGTCTTGGGATTGATACCCAGTTCTTGACTCAACTGCGCGAGCGAAGCTTGCGATCGCTGTATTGCAGCTCTGACGGCGTACGTGGTCGTGGCGCTCCCGTGACGAAGTTGTCCCATAATGCTTCCTTCCAAGCTTGAGAAAGGATCGCACCATCAAACCGTGGGATCAAACACCTAGATATCCTCGCCGACCATGTCTAAAGTGGGAATTGTCACCTTAACACGGGTCCGTTGGCAGCGTTGGATACTTTTCGTAGTTGCTACGCATGAGTACGAC
>NZ_QBFD01000044.1:77171-77263 GCF_003335585.1 Sulfitobacter sp. DFL-14
GGAAATTTGCCCCTCAAATTGTCCGGAATTTACGTCGACGCCAGGCCCGTCCCGGCGATATCTGGCATCTCGATGAGGTTGTGGTGACGATA
>NZ_QBFD01000045.1 GCF_003335585.1 Sulfitobacter sp. DFL-14
TGTTGATTGTCACTGAGAACTGACCCGGTAGCCCCATAAATTGTCACTGAGAATTGACCCATGTGAACACACTTCCCCGACGTTTTTGGTTGGGGAGATTTGGAGTGATCGACATGGGATTTTTGAGTGTCATTCGACGCTGGGCATTGCGTGACAAAATGCCAATTAGAGAGATTGCCCGGCGGACGGGTTTGTCTCGGAATACAATCAAGAAGTATCTGCGCGAAGGCGCTGTAGAGCCACAGTTCAAGACCCCAAAACGGCCGAGCAAGCTGGACCCATATGCGGATCGGTTGTCCGCTTGGCTTCTGATCCAGACCCGCAAGTCGCGTAAAGAGCGGCGCACGGTCAAGCAAATGCACGCTGATCTGGTGAAGCTGGGATACGACGGATCTTATGAACGGGTTGCGGCCTTTGCCCGGGCATGGCGTGAAGATCGACATCGTGCTGAGCAGACAACCGGTCGGGGAACATTTGTTCCTTTGGTATTCCAGCCGGGCGAAGCTTTCCAATTCGACTGGAGCGAAGATTGGGCCAATATTGGCGGCGAACGGGTCAAGCTTCAGGTCGCCCATATCAAGCTGTCGCACAGTCGGGCGTTTTTGGTGCGCGCTTACCCACTGCAAACGCATGAGATGCTGTTCGACGCTCATTGGCATGCGTTCAGGGTGTTTGGTGGCGTTCCAGGCCGGGGCATCTACGATAATATGAAGACAGCTGTGGACCGTGTTGGCAAAGGCAAACAACGCGACATCAATGCACGCTTCAAGGCGATGGCCAGCCACTACGTGTTTGAACCCGAGTTCTGCAATCCGGCGGCCGGTTGGGAGAAAGGCCAGGTCGAGAAGAACGTGCAGGATGCGCGTAACCGAATGTGGCAGGTCATGCCGGTCTTTGCCG
>NZ_QBFD01000046.1:0-95164 GCF_003335585.1 Sulfitobacter sp. DFL-14
GGAATTGAATCAGTAGTTCAGGCCGCAATCAAGGAAGAGTTTTTCAACAAAATAAGCCCAAATTGACTTAACCACACAGGGCGGCGCCTGACCGCGGGTGGGCGCCGATACATTGGCTCATACCACTTTATCTATCCGCTTTGGCGTGGGAATGAAGAGGCGCAATACAGCGAAGAAGCGCCCGCCCATGGGGCGGTCGGGCGCTGCCCGGCGGTGCTACGCACCTTGATTCCGGGCTTTGGTGGACGTCCGCTTCGTCCCGCTCAGCGGACAATCGCGCGTCCCGCAGCGCAGGTCCGGTTTGGGTCGGAAAGGCTCGGCATTTGAGGCGGGATTGCTTGGCCCGGTCTTCCGACAGGATTCAGAAAATCCATAGGCATGAGTGGCTTTCGGATGGCAGTCGACAATACTCCGAAACACCCTAACCGCAGGCAAATCCGTACGGTAACGCCACTGCGTTCCCGCCTCCTGCACAGACCATGTGCATTCAATCGCGCTTTGCAAACCCGCCTCCCGCGCCTACCTTCCAAGCAAGCAAAAGGAGCCCGATATGAGCTGGAACCCCGCCCTCGACCCGGATTGCCCCAAGGGCGATGCCGTGGATGCCATTGAAACCGTGATTGTCCCCCGTGCCCGCGACCTGGGCGGCTTTGAAGTCCGACGCGCGCTGCCCGCGCCGAAACGGCAGATGGTCGGCCCCTTCATCTTTTTCGATCAGATGGGCCCGGCAGAGTTTCTGACCGGCAAGGGGATCGACGTGCGCCCGCATCCGCACATCGGCCTCGCGACGGTGACCTATCTCTACAAGGGCAAGATCCACCACCGCGATTCGCTGGGCACCGATCAATGGATCGAACCGGGAGCGGTCAACTGGATGGTGGCGGGCCACGGCATCACCCATTCCGAACGTGCCGATGGCGACATGATCAAGGCACCGCACAGCCTGTTCGGTCTGCAGACCTGGGTTGCCCTGCCCAGGAAATACGAGGATGTTGCCGCCGATTTCCAACATGCGGCCAAGGATGAGCTGCCGCTGCTGGAGGGCGAGGGCAAACATGTGCGCCTGATCCTCGGCGATGCCTACGGCGAGACGGCGCCGGTCCGGGTCTTCTCCGAGACCTTCTATGCCGATGCGCTGCTGGAGGCGGGGGCCTCGATCCCGATGCCGGACAATCACGAGGACCGGGGGCTTTATGTCGTCTCCGGGTCTGTCACGGTCAGCGGACAGGATTTCGACGCGGGCCAGATGCTGGTCTTTCGCCCCGGCGACCGGATCAGCGCGCGCGCAGGCGACCAGGGCGCGCGGGTCATGTTGCTGGGCGGGGCCACCATGGACGGGCCGCGCCACATCTGGTGGAACTTCGTCGCCTCCTCGAAAGACCGGATCGACGCCGCCAAGGAAGCCTGGCGCGCGGGTGACTGGGCGCATGGCCGTTTCAAACTGCCGCCCGGCGACGATGCCGAATTCATCCCGGCACCTGCGCGCTAGGGGCAGGGATGCGGCGCAACGGCGGTTGTTTTGGCGCTGGTGAATATTTCTGCATTTTCGTCAGGTTTGCGTCTTGACGCCTCGCGCCCGCGCTCATATTACCACCAAACGCTTCGGGGCCTGCTCCGAAGCTGCAGTGGGCGGTTGTAGCTCAGTTGGTTAGAGTACCGGCCTGTCACGCCGGGGGTCGCGGGTTCGAGCCCCGTCAACCGCGCCACCGCTGCATAAAAGGCTCCCTTTCGGGGGCCTTTTTGCTTTTGGATCAGAAGTTTGAAGATGTTTGCGGGGCGGGGCGCCTGACTGCCCGTCACAGGGGAAATACCCTGCAGAGCCTAACATTCCATTATTCCAGCGTGTAAGAAGGGGCATGAACGTTTCCGCCATTCCCCATGCCCGGCTGGGCATCTTTTGCATGTTGGCGGGGATGTTCCTGATTTCCGTCAACGACATGCTGATCAAATCCCTGTCGGGGGGCTATCCGCTGCACCAGCTGGTGATGTTCCGCGCGCTGGTCGGGCTGGTCTTTACCCTGTTCCTGCTGAGGATGGAGGGGGGCTGGAGCCTGCTGCGCACCGGGCGGCCGCTGTTGCACCTGTTGCGGGCCTTGCTGATCGTCTTTGCCAACACCATGATCTATGCCGCCATCGTGGCCATGCCGCTGGCCACGGCCAATGCGCTGTATTTCGTGGCACCCCTGTTCGTGACGCTGCTGTCGATCCCGATTCTGGGCGAAAAGGTCGGGCCGCGCCGCTTTGCGGCGATCGGGCTGGGGTTCGGGGGCGTGCTGCTGATGATGACGTCGCAACTGGGCACCGGGGAGGGGGCCCTGGGCTGGGTGGTGATCCTGCCGGTACTGGCGGCGGCGGGCTATGCCACGATGTCGGTGCTGACCCGCAAGCTGGGGGCCACCAGCCGCGCCTCGGCGCTGGCGCTGCACATGCAGATCGCCTTTATCGCAATCAGCGCCTGCGTCTTTCTGGTGGCGGGAGATGGGCGTTTTGCCGCAAGTACCGAGAATGAAAGCATCAGGTTCCTGCTGCGGGCCTGGATCTGGCCGCCCATGGCAGATGTCCTGCCGATCACATTGCTCGGGCTGGTGGCAGCCGCCGTGGGCTATCTCATGGCGCAGGCGTACCGGCTGAGCCCGGCTTCGGCGGTGGCGCCTTTCGAATATTCCCTGCTGATCTATGCGCTGTTCTGGGGCTGGACGATCTTTGGCGAATGGCCCGCGCCGATGGTCTTTGCCGGGGCCGCGGTGGTGATCGGGTCGGGCATCTATGTCTTTGTGCGCGAGGGGCGGGGCAAGTTAGTCCGCCGCGTGTGACATCGCGCGCCGTTCGCGGTGGTCGAAACGGGCCACCAGGAAATCCACGAATGCCCGGATGCTGGGCGACAGGTTGCGTTTCTGCGCATAGCTGACGGCGACATCCGCATGGTTTTGAGTGTATTCCGGAAACAACCGGACCAGTTCGCCCGATGCGATCTTGTCCGCCACCAGATAGGTGGAGAGCCGTGCGACCCCGAGGCCGGACAGCGCCGCGATAAAGACCGCATCGGCGCTGTTGCCCTCGAAATTGCCGTCCGCTTCCACCGAATAGCGGATACCGTCCAGTTCCGCATGCCAGGCGTTGCGCCCGCGCGCGTTGGAGGTGCGCAGGCAATTGTACCGGGTCAGTTCGGCAAAGGTGGCAGGCGCGCCGTGGCGCGCGATGAAACGGGGTGCGGCGCACAGGATGCGTTCGTTGCGCATGATCCGCCGCACGATCACATTGGGGTTGGTCAGCTGCTCGGCAAAGCTGATGGCGGCGTCATAGCTTTCTTCCTCGATGTCGATGGTCCGGTCGGTCAGTTCGAGAGAGAATTTGATATCCGGGTATTTCTCCAGGAATTCGGGCAGGACATGCATCAGCTGTGCCTTGCCGAAAGCCACGCTTGAGGCCACGCGCAGCAGGCCGGAGGGCGCGGCGCTGAAGCTGTTGATGTAATCTTCGGCCTCGTAGAATTTCTCGGCCACGGCGCGGCATTTCTCGTAATACCGCTTGCCCTCTTCGGTCAGCGACACGCCTGCACGGGTGCGCCTCAACAGGCGGTGGCCCACGTGATCCTCCAGATGGCCGATCTGTTTGCTGACCGCCGAAGGGGTCTGTCCGCCGGCCCGTGAGGCCGCGGAAATGCTGCCCGTCTCGACCACCCGGACAAAGGCCAACATCTGCGATGAAACGTCCATGACGCCTGAACCTTTCCTGCTGGGCATAGCCCCTATGCGCATTTGAAGGGTACTAATCCGGCTGGTTGCGCACTATCTCTGCATTGCAGCATAAACATATACTGCATCGCAGCATAATCAAGAAAAGGAGTGGTCTTAATGGCAACTGCAACACATCGCAACCAACCGCTCGTCCAGGGTTTCGGCACCTATCTGAGCGCTCGTTTTCAGCATCTGGGCGCCGCCCTCAAACTGGCCCAGCGGCGCCGCGCCATTTACCGGCGCACCGTCAATGAACTGGTCGGCCTGTCCGACCGCGACCTGGCTGACCTCGGCATCCCGCGCGCGCACATCCGCCGCGTTGCCAAGGAAGCAGCAAGCATGGAGAATTAATATGGCACATCACAGCACAATCAACGCACAGGGCGCATTCCTTGAACGCGCCGTGGAATTCCCGGGCACACTGGCACGCGGATTTGGCAGAGCCGTCCTGCGCGGCGTCAAGATGATGCAATACGGCCGTATGCTTTCGGTCCTGAACGCAAGCAGCGACCGGCAGCTTGAAGCGATGGGAATCACCCGCGCGGACATCCCGCGTCATGCGGCCCATCTGATCGATTACGAATACGACGGCCTTTAAGCAGGTCTGACGGAATTTCGCGCGGCACGCCCGCGCCCAGAGATCAACGGTGCGCCAGATTGCTGCGCGCTGTTGCCAGGCAACCGGTCTCGCTCCTCCCAGAGACAACCGGTGCCGACTTTAACGGTGCTTCCTCCCTGAAGCCGTTATACAGACCGGCACGCTCACCTCCTCCCGAGCGTGTCGGTCCCTGTTTTCCCGCAAAACCCCCCGCACAACCCGTTGATATCAGGTCAGCGCATCCAGGATGCGCGCCCAGGACCGGATGCCCTTGTGGAAACTCTCCATGTCGTATTTCTCGTTCGGGGAATGCAGCGCGTCGTCGTCCTTGCCAAAGCCGATCAGCATCGGTTCGGTGCCAAGGATCTGCTGGAAGTGACCCGCAATCGGGATCGAGCCGCCGCAGCCGATATAGGCTGCCGGGATCTGCCATTCATCCGAAAGCGCTTGGCGCGCCTTTTCGAACATCGGCCCGGAAATATCGGCGCCGGAGGCGGCGCTGGCGCCATGTCCGTGGAACGTGACCTCGCAATCGGCGGGCAGGGCGTTCTGCACCATGGCGCGGAAGTTTTCCCGGATCGCCAGCGGGTCCTGGGTGCCGACAAGGCGGAATGAAATCTTGGCATGGGCCATGGAGGGCAGGACGGTCTTGAAACCGTCGCCGGTATAGCCGCCCCAGATGCCGTTGACCTCGCAGGTGGGGCGCGACCAGATCATCTCAAGCGGGGTGCGGTCCTGTTCACCGGCCGGGATGCTCAGCCCGACATCGCCCAGGAAACTTTCGTGATCAAACGCCAGGCCCTGCCATTGTGCCTCCAGCTCGTCGGAAAGCTCGGGCACGCCGTCATAGAAGCCGGGAATCGTGACGCGTCCGGTTTCGTCGTGCAGATTTGCGACAATGCCGCTGAGCACACGGATCGGGTTCATCGCGATGCCGCCATACATGCCGGAATGCAGGTCCTTGTTGGCGGCGGTCACGGTCAGTTCCTCGCCCAGCAGGCCGCGCAGCATGGTGACGATGGCCGGGGTCCGGGATTCGAACAATCCGGTGTCGCAGATCAATGCGATATCGGTTTTCAGTTCTTCGGCGTTTTCCTGCATGAAGGGCACCAGCGAGGGGGAGCCGGATTCCTCTTCGCCCTCAAGGAAAAAGGTGATGCGGCAGGGCCAGTCGCCCTTGACCTCTTTCCATGCGCGCAACGCCTCGACAAAGGTCATCAGCTGGCCCTTGTCATCCGAAGACCCGCGCCCGCGGATCACCTTGCCCTTGGCGGTGTCCTGAACTTCGGGATCGAAAGGGTCGCGGTCCCACAGGTTCACCGGGTCAACGGGCTGCACATCGTAATGGCCGTAGAACAGCAGATGCGGGCCGCTGTCGCCAAGGTGGCCCACAACCATCGGATGCCCCGGGGTGGGGCGTTTGCTGGCGTCGATGCCCATGGCGGTCAGATCGGCGACCAGCCAGTCGGCGGCGCGGTCGCAATCGGCCTTGAACGCGGGATCGGTCGAGATGGAAGGGATTCGCAGAAGGTCCAGCAGGCGGTCGGTTGCGGCGGGCAATTCGGCGTCGATACGGGCCAGGACGGCGTCTAGGGACATGGTGTACTCCGGTTGTCAGGCTGATTGGCGCGACCGTATCAGCCAGGCTGGCAGTGTCCAGAGAGCGGGGCAGAGCCTAGGTCAACACGACCTAGCGGCGGTTGATGGCCCATCCCAGCAGCAGGCACAGGGCGGCCGAGCTTGCAAAGGACAGGGTCAGAAGCTCCGGGTTGCCTGTGTAATTCTCGCTGATCAGGGTGCCGACGGGTATGGAGATGGCGGTGGACAATGCGCCCACCACGGCAGCGCCAAGCCCGGCAATATGGCCCAGGGGTTCCATGGCCAGGGCGTTGAGATTGCCGAAAAGCAGCCCCATGCAGAAAAAGTTGAACACCAGCCAGGTGATGAAAAGGCCAAAGGGCGCCAGCCCGCCGGTGGTCAGTGCCAGCAGGCCAAAGGCTCCGCCCCCGAGAATGACCCCGGTCAGCGCGATGTTGGACAGAAACCGCATCCCGAGTCGTTCGACCAGGGCGGAGTTCACGATGGCGGCAACCCCGACGGAGAAGGCGCCGACCGCAAACCAGAGCGTAAAGGACAGACCGGTGTCATAGGTGGTCTGGAATATCTGCTGTGCCAGGCTGAGGTAGGCCATGAAAGGCCCGAACATCATTCCGGCGCAGACCGTATAGCCGATGGCGGCAGGGGTGGTCAGGATCGTCTTCATGTCCGAGGTCAGGTTGCCGACCGACAGCGGGCGACGGGCCTGCACCGGCAGGGTTTCGACCTGGCGCAGGGTGAACCAGATCCAGGTCACGCCCGCCATGACCAGCAAGAGGGTAAAGGTGGCGCGCCAGCCGGAATAGGAGATCAGGATCTGCCCGATACTGGGGGCGATGGCAGGCACCAGGATAAAGACCGCCATGACAAAGGACATGATCCGCGCCATCTGCCGGCCCGCATAGCCGTCGCGCACGATGGCCACGGCGATGATCCGGGGGCCGGACATGCCGATGCCCTGCAGCAGACGCCCCGCCAGCATGACCTCGAAACTGCGCGACAGCAGGCACATCAGCGTGCCGATGCAGAACACGATATAGCTGATGTGAATCATCGGCTTGCGCCCGTAACTGTCCGACAGCGGCCCGACCAGCAGCTGCCCCACCGCAAATCCGGCAAACAGGACCGAGATGATCAGATGCCCGTCCAGCGGGTCGGGATGGCCCAGATCGCTTGCGATCAGCACCAGTGCGGCGAGCATGATGTCGGTGGTCAGCGCAACCAGCGAGATCATCAGGGCGGTCAGGACAATGAATTCGACGAGGGAGGGAGCTGGTTTCGAAAATTTCATGCCTGTCTTTCGCCTAACCGGCCTGCCTGTGCAATACTCAACATCTCCGATGCTTCACATCTTCGCGCCGACCGTTGGCGGAACGCCCTGCCGGGCCGGTAGGGCATTCCTGACTGTCGTCTGCCTGCGACACCACGTACACTCTTGAGAAGTTGAATGTTTCAGGGTGTTTCTATATTCGTTCTAAAAAGAACAGGATCCTTGGTGCCTTGCCGGGGGTCGTGACTGCCAGGACTGGAGCGGCGCATGGACTATACAACAAAGCTGGATGAGGCGATTGCGCGTCTGCACGAAGAGGGTCGCTACCGGACGTTCATCGACATCGAGCGGCGCAACGGCCAGTTCCCCCATGCGATCTGGACCCGGCCTGACGGGGCCGAACGGGACATCACCGTCTGGTGCGGCAACGACTATCTTGGCATGGGGCAGAACCCCGTCGTTCTGGAAGCCATGCAAGAGGCCTTGCAGGCCACCGGCGCAGGCTCGGGCGGGACGCGCAATATTTCCGGCACCACGGTCTATCACAAGCGGCTGGAAGCGGAACTTGCCGATCTGCACGGCAAGGAAGGCGCGTTACTCTTTACCTCTGCCTATATTGCCAACGACGCCACCCTGTCGACGCTGCCCAAGCTGTTTCCCGGTCTGATCATCTATTCCGACGCGCTGAACCATGCTTCGATGATCGAGGGTGTGCGCCGCAATGGCGGGGCAAAACGGATCTTCCGGCACAATGATGTGGACCATCTGCGCCAGCTTCTGGAGGCTGACGATCCCGCAGCGCCGAAGCTGATCGCCTTTGAATCGATCTATTCCATGGACGGTGATTTCGGCCCGATCGAAGCGATCTGCGACCTGGCGGATGAATTCGGCGCGCTGACCTATATCGACGAAGTGCATGCCGTCGGCATGTATGGCCCGCGCGGGGCCGGGGTTGCGGAACGCGACCGGCTGATGCACCGGCTGGACATCATCAACGGCACGCTGGCCAAGGCATTTGGCGTCATGGGCGGCTATATCGCGGCCTCTGCCAAGATGTGCGATGCGATCCGGTCCTATGCGCCCGGCTTTATCTTTACCACCTCGCTGCCGCCTGCGATTGCGGCGGGTGCCGCGGCTTCGGTCGCCTATCTCAAACGTGCGACGGATCTGCGCGAAAAGCACCAGCAGCAGGCCAAGGTGTTGAAACTGAGGCTGAAAGGCCTGGGCTTGCCGATCATCGACCACGGCAGCCATATCGTGCCCGTGATGGTGGGCAACCCGGTCCACACCAAGCTGCTGTCGGACATGCTGCTGGAAGACCACGGCATCTATGTGCAGCCGATCAACTATCCCACCGTGCCGCGCGGCACGGAGCGGCTGCGCTTTACCCCGTCACCTGTTCACGGCCCGCGGGAAATGGATGCGCTGGTGCATGCGATGGACGGTTTGTGGTCGCATTGTGCGCTAAATCGTGCCGAAGCCGCTGGGTAAGCAGCAAAAACTCGTATTGCCCGTTGCCTTGTGTTAGTTTTGACTTAACAAAAGGTCAGACTCGAATCGGCTGCACGATATCGGGCTAAGGCTGCAGGCATAGAAACTACGGGGCATGGTTTATGATCGGGCGTTGGTCCTCCAAGGTCATGGAAGACGAGATAGTTGAACCCAAAGGGTTTGACGACTTTGACCTTCGCCTGGGAGATGTGATGCGCGGTGAACGCGCCACAATGGGCAAGTCCCTGCTGGATGTTCAGCGGGAATTGCGGATCAAGGCCTCCTATATCGCTGCCATCGAGAATGCCGATCCGGATGCCTTTGACACACCCGGTTTCATCGCCGGTTATGTGCGGTCCTATGCGCGCTACCTGAACATGGACCCCGACAAGGCCTTTACCTCCTTTTGCACCGAATCCGGTTTTGCCGTGGCACATGGGATGTCCGCCGAAGCCTCGGTGATCAAGAAACCCAGCTTTGAAGAACGTCGCAAGCGCCCGTCCGAAGCGGATCTTTTCGCACGTCCGAACACGCCTTTCACACCTGTCGCGGACAGTATCCTCAGCCGCATCGAACCCTCTGCCGTCGGGTCGATGCTGGTGCTTATCGTGCTGATCGGTGCCATCGGCTTTGGCGGGTGGAGCGTTTTGCAGGAAGTGCAGCGCGTGCAGGTTGCACCGGTGGATCAGACCCCGGTTGTCCTGTCGGATCTTGATCCGCTTGACGGTGCCCTGTCAGCGGCGCCCGAGATCGGCGGTTCCGCAGATGCGCCGGACGCCATCGAGGCGCCCCGCGCCGATGCGCTGGACCGTCTCTATCGCCCGCAGGCGCTGGATGTGCCGGTTCTGGTCGCCCGCGATGCCCCGATTTCCACCATTGATCCGCGTTCGGTCGGGAATTTCCCGGACCTGTCCACCATCGGGTCACCTGCCGTGATCCAGACCGCTGAACTGACGCTGGATGCCGAGTCGGGTGCCGCTGGTGCTGTCCCGCAGGTTGTGGAAGGTGCTGCAGGGACTGTGCGCATGGTCGCGGCCTATCCGTCCTGGGTGCGTGTGACCGCTGCAAATGGCTCCGTCATCTTTGAAAAGGTGATGAACAAGGGCGATACCTACGATATTCCCGCCACGGAAGAGCCGCCAACCCTGCGCACGGGCGAATCCGGTGCACTGTATTTCGCGCTGGCGGATGCCTGTGTCGGTCCGGTGGGCGCGCGCGGTGCGATCACATCGAACCTGCCGCTGCATCACGAAGCCCTTGCGGAACTTTACGCACCGGTTGACCCGACCAAGGAGCAGCCGCTGAGCCGGATGTTCGCCGACCTCGCGGGCAGTGACATCGACCCGGCCGTGCTGGCAGCGATGCCCTGCCAGACCCGGTAGAACAACGGGCTGCCCCCATTGCGAAGGGGCGGCCGAGTGTCTAGGTTCCCCTTGAATTCGCAACCCCCGGGAAGCCGTAATGTCGCTCAACCACATCCGTCCATGGCGCAATATCTACCGTCGTAAAAGCCGTCAGATCATGGTGGGCAATGTGCCCGTTGGGGGTGATGCGCCGATCACCGTCCAGACCATGACCAATACGCTGACCACGGACGTAAAGGCGACGATTGCACAGGTGCAGGCGGCGGCGGATGCGGGGGCGGATATCGTGCGCATTTCGGTCCCGGATGAGGCATCGTCCAAGGCGTTGCGGCAGATCGTGCCGGAGGTTTCCGTGCCGATCGTGGCCGACATCCATTTCCACTACAAACGCGGGATCGAGGCGGCAGAGGCGGGTGCGGCCTGCCTGCGCATCAACCCCGGCAACATCGGTGACGAAAAGCGCGTGCGCGAGGTCATCAAGGCCGCGCGCGACCACAATTGTTCGATCCGCATCGGGGTGAATGCCGGCTCGCTTGAGCGGCACCTGCTGGAGAAATACGGCGAACCCTGTCCCGATGCGATGGTGGAAAGCGGTCTGGACCACATCAAGATATTGCAGGACAACGATTTTCACAAATTCAAGATCAGCTGCAAGGCCTCTGACGTCTTCATGGCTGCCGCGGCCTATCAGCAACTGGCAGAGGCCACGGATGCGCCCATTCACCTTGGCATCACGGAGGCGGGCGGCCTGACCTCCGGCACCATCAAATCGGCCATCGGGCTGGGCAACCTGCTGTGGATGGGCATCGGCGACACGATCCGCGTCAGCCTGTCCGCCGACCCGGTGGAAGAGGTCAAGGTCGGCTATGAAATCCTGAAATCGCTGGGCCTGCGGCACCGGGGGGTGAACATCATTTCCTGCCCCAGCTGCGCGCGCCAGGGTTTTGACGTGATCAAAACCGTCGAGGCGCTGGAAAAGCGGCTGGAACACATCAAGACGCCCATGAGCCTCAGCATCATCGGCTGTGTGGTCAACGGCCCCGGCGAGGCGCTGATGACCGATGTGGGCTTTACCGGCGGCGGGGCGGGCTCCGGCATGGTCTATCTTGCCGGCAAGCAGAGCCACAAGCTGGGCAATGACGGCATGATCGAACATATCGTCGAACAGGTGGAAAAACGCGCCGCCGAGATCGAAGCGCAAGAGGTCAAGGCGGCGGAATAATCAGTCCAGGTAGCGCGGCAGGACCACCGCGGGGATATGGCCCCGCAGGATCATGCCGGGCAGCACGTAAAAGGGCAGATCGGTCATCCCCAGCTTGTCCGCCAGTGCAGCAGACGCCGGATTGCGCGTGTCATGCAGGATGAACTCCGCGCCATAATCCTTTGATATCGCTTCAAGTTCATCCGCAGCCCGTGCGCATTCGGCACAATCCGCGCCGATGAACAGGGCAATCGGCCGATCGCCGAGGATCTCCGGCGCCAGGGCCTGCAAAAGCCGCAGATCGTCGTCAATCTCTTGCCGGATTTCCTGCGCTGCGGGGTTTGGCGGGTTCAGCGCGCGGTCCACGATCTGCGGCTCAGCCAGCAGCAGCGCCCGGACCTCGGCGCGAAAGGCGGCACGTTCGGCGGCGGTCAGGTTGAAGATATCCGTTTCCGCCCAGCCGGGGCCAGCCGCCACAAGGGCGGCCAGCATCAGGGCAGTGCGCAAGGGTCAGCCCCGTTTGTCGTCCACGATGGCGCGCATCTGGTCATAGGGCAGATAGCCGCGCAGCATTTCATCATGCACCACAAAGGTTGGGGTGCCGGAAATCTGCAGCGTCTGCGCCAGGGCACGGGTCTGCGCGATCTCCTGCGTCACCTCTTCGCTGTCCATCCGCGCCTCGATGGCACCGGCATCCAGATCCAGCGTCTCGGCAATCCGGCGCATTGCCGGAACGGTGATGGAGCCGCTATAGGCCATCAGCGCATCGTTCATCGCCTTGTAGGCATCGCCGCCCTCGACCTGTTTGGTGGCGATGGCAAAGCGGGAGGCAAGCACGGAATCCTCGCCCAGAATCGGCAGTTCCTTGACGATAATGCGGATATTTCCGTCTGTTTCCAGCAGCTTGGCCACCTCACCATGGGCGCGTTTGCAATAGCCGCAGCGGTAATCCAGGAATTCGACCAGTGTGATGTCGCCCTCCGGATTGCCGCCAACCCAGGAATAGCCATCGTCAAAAATCGCCGCGGCATTGTCGGAAACCATGTTCACATCGGCCTGGGCCTGGGCTTCGGCCTCGCGGCTTTGCAGCAGCTCCACCGCTTCCATGATCACTTCGGGGTTGTCCATCAGATAGGCGCGCACCTCGGCCCGGAACTGCGCGCGTTCCGCCTCTGTCAGTTCGGTCAGGTCCATGGCGCTGGCAGGCAGGGCCAGGGCGGCGGCAAGGACGACGGCTGAGACTGGGGCGAACAGGCGGGGCATCATGGCAAATCTTTCCTAGGGGCGCGGGTTGACGGCGCACCGATGACAGGGTGAAACGTTGCGCAACATTAGGAGCAAGCCCATGCGAAGTTCAACCCGATCGGCTGTCGATCCCTTTATTGTGATGGATGTGATGCAGGCCGCCTCGGCGGCAGAAGCCGCTGGCCGTCACATCATCCATATGGAAGTCGGCCAGCCCGGCACCGGCGCGCCCCGGGGGGCGGTGTCGGCACTGGGGCAGGCGATGGATCGGGGCGCGCTTGGCTATACCGTCGCGCTGGGGCTGCCCGCGCTGCGCGCGCGCATCGCGCAGATGTACGGCGAATGGTACAATGTCGATCTCGATCCAAGCCGGGTGGTGATCACGCCGGGCTCCTCGGGGGCCTTTATCCTGGCTTTCACCGCGCTTTTCGATACCGGCGACCGGGTTGGCATCGGCGCGCCGGGCTATCCCAGCTATCGCCAGATCCTCAAGGCGCTGGCATTGGAGCCGGTTGACCTGCCCACATCGCCCGAGAACCGCTATCAGCCTGTTCCGGATGATTTTTCCGGCATGGACCTGGCGGGTCTGATGGTCGCTTCGCCGGCCAATCCCACCGGCACCATGCTGGACCGCGACGCGATTGCGGCGCTGGTCGGGGCCTGCGATGCGGCGGGCACCTCCTTCATCTCGGACGAGATCTATCACGGCATCGAATATGACAAGAAGGCGGTCACCGCGCTGGAGGTCACCGACGACTGCTATGTGATCAATTCCTTTTCCAAATATTTTTCCATGACCGGCTGGCGCGTGGGCTGGATGGTGGTGCCCGAGGATCATGTGCGCGTCATCGAGCGGATTGCGCAGAACATGTTCATCTGCGCGCCCCATGCCAGCCAGATCGCAGCGCTGGCCGCGATGGACTGCGATGCGGAACTGCAGGGCAACATGGATGTCTACCGCGCCAACCGCACGCTGATGCTGGAGGGTCTGACCGAGGCCGGGTTCACCAGGATCGCCCCGCCGGACGGCGCATTCTATGTCTATGCCGATGTGTCCGACCTGACCGATGACAGCCGCAGCTTTGCCGCCGAAATCCTTGAAAAGGCCGGGGTTGCGGTGACGCCGGGGCTTGATTTCGACCCGGCGCGGGGGCAGTCGACGCTGCGGTTCTCCTATGCCCGCAGTACCGCGGATATTGCCGAGGGACTGGCACGGCTCAAGGCGTTCATGGCCGCGCGCTGAGGCTGGCGGCAGGGTGGCATTGATGCTAGCTTTGCCACAACAACAGCGTCAAGCGGTGGCACATGCGGGCATTATTTTCGACATTTCTGGCTTTGATGATCTGGGCGGGGCCTGCCCTGACCCAGGAGCTGAACGCGCTGGCCCGTGTGGACGGCGCGCGCAGTGAGATCACCGATGGCTGGTTCGGGCGCACCGACCTGCGGCTGGGGCTGAGCCAGGGGGTGCCGTTCCGGGTGTTCCTGCTGGATGATCCGGCGCGCCTGGTTGTTGATTTCCGCGAGGCGGACTGGGCCGGGATCAGCCCGCAGATGCTGCTGGCGGAACCGGGCCGCGTGTCTGCCGTGCGGTTCGGCGCGTTCCAGCCCGGCTGGTCGCGGCTGGTGGCGGATCTGGCGGTGCCGATGATCCCGACCCAGATCGGCATGCCGGTCGATGCGGCAAGCGGGACGGCGACGCTTGAGATCGACCTGAAGGAAGTGGACGCCGAAAGCTATGCCGCCGCCGCAGGCGCGCCGGTGGACCCGGCCTGGACCAGGGCGCTGGTTGCCCCACCCAAGCCCGAAAACCCACAAAAGGACCGTTTCGTGGTGGTGCTGGACCCCGGCCACGGCGGCATCGACCCCGGTGCGGAAAGCGACGGGGTTGCCGAAAAGGATCTGATGCTGAGCTTTGCACGGGCGCTGCGCGATGCGCTGGTGCGCGCGGGCATAGAGGTCGTGTTGACCCGTGACGAAGATATCTTTGTGGCACTCGAACACCGCGTGGCCATCGCCCATCAGCGCGATGCCGATCTGTTCATCTCGCTGCATGCCGACAGCCTCAGCCAGGGCGGCGCCAAGGGGGCGACGGTCTATACCCTGTCGGACGAGGCCAGCGATGCCGCGACGGAACATCTGGCGGCGCGCCATAACCGGGCCGATATTATCGCGGGTGCCGATCTGACCGGCTCCGATGACCAGGTGGCGGGCATCCTGCTGGACCTCGCGCGGCAGGAGACAGAGCCCCGGTCCGCCGCCCTGGCACAGGTGCTGGTGCAGGGCATGGCCAAGACCGGAGGCCCGATGAACAGCCGCCCGCTGCGTCGGGCGGGTTTTTCCGTGTTGAAATCGGCCGACATCCCGTCGGTTCTGATCGAAGTGGGATTCCTCAGCAATCAACGCGACCTGAACAACCTGCGCGATCCGGTGTGGCGGTCGGTCATGGTCAATGGTCTGGCGGATGCGATTCTGGCCTGGCGCGACGCGGACGAGGCGCGCGCGCCCTTGGTGCGACAATAACACTCCAGAGCCTAACGGCTTTTGGGCGGTAAACGGCCCAATGCAGGGGCTTTGCCGTTTTGACCATTCCGACGCGGACAGATATAAGTCCGCTCAGTTTCCCGCGACCAGAAGGGCTGTGCGCCGTGTTCCGATTCATCCTGTCATTCTTTGGCGGCATCTTTACGACCCTGACGATGAGCATCGGCCTGGTGGCGCTGACCATTGGTGCGATTTTCTGGATGTATGGCCGCGACCTGCCCAGCCACGAAAGCCTTGCGCAATATACGCCGCCGACCATCAGCCGGATCTATTCGGGGCAGGGCCGTCTGATCGACGAATTTGCCAAGGAACGGCGGCTGTTCGCCCCTGCCGACACGATCCCCGATCTGGTGAAACAGGCCTTCATCTCTGCCGAGGACAAGAATTTCTACAGCCACGAGGGCTATGACCTGCGCGGCATCGCGGCGGCGGCCATCGACGCGGTGCGCTCCCGCGGGCGCGAGGTGCGCGGTGCCTCCACCATCACCCAGCAGGTGATGAAGAACTTCCTGCTGTCCGGTGACCGCCGGGCGGAACGCAAGATCAAGGAAATCATCCTCGCCGCGCGGCTTGAGGAAACGCTGCCGAAGGAAAAGATCCTGGAGCTGTACCTGAACGAGATTTTCCTCGGTCAGAACTCCTATGGCGTGGCGGCGGCCAGCCAGACCTATTTCAACAAGACGCTGACCGAACTGGCCCCGCATGAGGCGGCCTTTCTGGCCTCGTTGCCCAAGGCCCCGTCGGATTACCACCCGGTGCGCCGCAAGGAACGCCTGCTGGCGCGGCGCAACTATGTCCTCAAGGAGATGGAGGACAACGGCTATATCTCCGAAGCGGTTTACGAAAGCGAGAAGGCGCAGCCGCTGCGCTCGGTCCAGAATGGCGATTTCGAGAGCTTCAAGGCGGAACTGCCGCCGCGCGATTACTTTACCGACGAAATCCGCCGCCAGCTATCCAACGATTTTGGCGAGGGCGAATTCTTTACCGGCGGGCTGACCGTGCGGGCGACCATCGACAACGAGATGCAGCCGATTGCCGCCAATGCCCTGCGCGAGCAGCTTGAGCAATATGACCGGGGGCGGGGTGTCTGGCATGGCACCGGCAAGAAGATTGCTGCGGAACAGCTGAGTTCCGAGGAAAGCTGGCGCGCCGCGCTGGCGGACATGCGGGTGCCGCGCGACATCGACCTTGAGAATCAATGGTATCCCGCGGTGGTGCTGGAGGTCGGTGCCAGCGATGCGCGCATCGGCATCGAGGGCGTCGAGGAAGACGCGGATGGCCACTGGATTCCGGCCAAGGATGTGCAATGGGCCCGCAAGCGGCTGGAAGACGGCAAGCTGGCCGGCAAGGCGCGTGTGGCCGGTGATCTGGTTGAAGTCGGCGATGTGGTGCTGGTGCGCCGGATGACGGCGGATGCGGATGGGGCCTTTATCCGCTGGACGCTGCGGCAGGTGCCGGAAGTGCAGGGCGCCTTTGTCGCGATGGACGTGAACACAGGCCGCGTGATCGCCATGCAGGGCGGATTTTCCTATCAGGATTCGGTTTTTAACCGCGCAACCCAGGCGCAGCGGCAGCCCGGCTCCTCCTTCAAGCCCTTCGTCTATGCCTCGGCGCTGGATTCGGGCTATTCCCCCGCGACCATCGTGGTGGACGCCCCGATCGAGATCAACACGCCGCAGGGGGTCTGGCGGCCCAAGAACGCCTCCCACCGCTACTACGGGCCGACCCCGTTGCGCACCGGCATCGAACAATCGCGCAACCTGATGACCATTCGTCTGGCCCAGGAAGTGGGCATGGACGTGGTGGGCAGCTATGCCGAACGCTTTGGTGTCTATGACGACCTGGCCCCGGTGCTGGCCAATGCGCTTGGCAGTCAGGAAACCACGCTTTATCAGATGGTCAGCGCCTATGCGATGTTCGCCAATGGCGGCGAGCGGGTGCAGCCGACGCTGGTGGACCGGGTGCAGGACCGCTATGGCCGCACGGTCTACAAACACGATCAGCGGATCTGCAACGATTGCCAGATCGCCAGCCTGCCTGCGGGCAGCGCCCCGCGGATCATCTCCAACCGCGAGCGGGTGATGGACCCGGTGACCGCCTATCAGCTGACCTCGATGATGCGCGGCGTGGTGGAACGGGGCACGGCGCGTTCCGCCGTGAACCTGCCGGTGCCCACGGCAGGCAAGACCGGGACCACCAACGACGAAAAAGACGCCTGGTTCGTCGGCTTCACCTCGAACATCGTGGCAGGCTGTTACATCGGCTATGACCAGCCGCGCCCGATGGGTCGGGGCGCGGGTGGCGGACGGCTTTGTGCGCCGGTGTTCCAGCGTTTCATGACCGAGGCGGTCAAGAAATACGGCGGTGGCGATTTCAAGGTGCCGGAGCAATGCGTCTTCATCAACATCGACCGTTTTTCCGGTGCACGGCTGAGCGACGGCGCATCGGGCCCCAATGTGGTTTCCGAATGTTTCCGCGATGGCGAAGAGCCGATTTTCGGCATCACCTTCGATGGCGGTTTTGCCATGGGGGCCGATCTGCCGCTGGTGGAGGAAGTGGGCCAGTCCGGGCGGCAGGTGACCACCTCGACCGGGCGCAAGGCGACCGTCGGGCCGAAGGCGAGCTTTGGCACGCTGTCCTCGGGCGGCCTGTATTAAGGCCATCCCTTTCGGCAAAGCGGTGTCGCGCTGCAAACCCCACCCGACGGCTTGTCCCTGCCGCGGTGCTGGTTTATCTGCGAGGAACCCAATCAAAGGCAGGCGAAGATGCGCGCAGAGGTACAAAACACCGTCGATGAAATCAGCAAGTCGCTGGAATTGCTGGCGCAACGGCTGAACGTGGAGACCGCCCAGCACCGGTTGGAAGAATTCAATGCCCGCGTCGAGGACCCGAACCTCTGGGACGACCCGGAGGCGGCGCAGAAGCTGATGCGCGACCGGCAGGGGCTGGTGGATGCCATCGACACCTATGAGGGCATCAAGCAGGACCTGGCCGACAACATCGAACTGATCGAACTGGGCGAGATGGAAGACGACGCCGAGGTGGTCGCCGACGCGGAACGCGCTCTCAAGGCGCTGGCCGAGACCGCCGCGCAGAAAGAGCTTGAGGCGCTGCTGGATGGCGAGGCCGACGGCAATGACACCTTTCTTGAGATCAACTCCGGCGCCGGTGGCACGGAAAGCTGCGACTGGGCGCAGATGCTGGCGCGGATGTATGTCCGCTGGGCGGAAAAGAAGGGCTACAAGGTCGAGCTTCAGGCCGAAAGTGCCGGCGAAGAGGCGGGCATCAAATCCGCCACCTACAAGATCGCGGGGCATAATGCCTATGGCTGGCTGAAATCCGAAAGCGGCGTGCACCGTCTGGTGCGGATCAGCCCCTTCGATTCAGCGGCAAAGCGGCATACTTCCTTTACCTCGGTCAAAGTCTATCCGGTGGTGGACGACAACATCGAGATCGAAGTGAACCCCTCTGACATCCGCATCGACACCTACCGGTCCTCGGGGGCGGGCGGCCAGCACGTGAACACCACCGATTCCGCCGTGCGGATCACCCACCACCCCACCGGCATCGTGGTGACCTCCTCCGAGAAATCCCAGCACCAGAACCGCGACATCGCGATGAAGGCGCTGAAATCACGGCTCTACCAGCTGGAGCTGGACAAACGGTCCGCCCTGGTGAACGAGGCCCATGAAAGCGCAGGCGATGCGGGCTGGGGCAACCAGATCCGGTCTTATGTCTTGCAGCCCTACCAGATGGTAAAGGATCTGCGCACCAACTACGAGACCTCGGACACCAAGGGGGTTCTGGACGGTGATCTTGACGGGCTGATGGGCGCCACGCTGGCACTGGCCGTCAGCGGCAAGAGCCGGGCCGAAGCGCAGGGCAGCTGAGCGCCGGGGGCCTTTGCCCCCGGACCCCACGCCTGTTTCGAGCATTGAGCAGCAGGGGGATTGCACCTTCTTGTGAAGAAGTGCTCATGTGTTTTCATGGATATTCTGGATATGGATGCGCTTGCGCAATCGGCGGCGATTGCAGCGGGCGAGTTGAGTGCAGCCGAGCTGATGCAGGCCACGCTGGCGCGGATCGCGGCGGTGAACGGGACCGTGAATGCGGTGGTGGCCTTGCGCGACGCGGATCTGTTGATGGCGGAGGCACGGGCGGCGGATGCGGCCCCGCGCAAGGGATGGCTGCACGGCATTCCGATGGCGATCAAGGATCTGGCCAATGTGGCGGGTTTGACCACCTCCAGCGGCTCACCGCTGTTTGCAGATATGGTCGCGCCGGAGGATGACCTGATTGTCAGCCGCCTGCGGGCGGCGGGGGCGCTGATCATCGGCAAGACCAATACCCCGGAATTCGGCCTTGGCAGCCATACGTTCAACCCGGTCTATGGGGCCACCACCAACCCCTATGATGCCACCCGGTCGGCGGGCGGCTCCTCTGGCGGGGCGGCGGCGGCATTGGCGGCGCGGATGCTGAGTGTCGCGGATGGCTCCGACATGATGGGGTCCTTGCGCAACCCGGCGGGCTGGAACAATGTCTATGGCATGCGGCCTTCCTGGGGCGATGTACCGGCGGAACCGGCGCGGGAGATGTTCCTGCATCAACTGGCGACACTGGGCCCGATGGCGCGCAGCCCTGCGGACCTTGCGGCATTGCTGGACACGATGACCGGTGCCGATCCACGCGACCCGCATGGGCGCAGCCCGGCGGACAGGCTGCCGGGAATTTCAACGCCGTCGGGACGGCTGCGGATCGGCTGGCTGGGGGATTGGGGCGGTGCCTTGCCATTCGAGGACGGCATCCTGGCCGGGAGCGAGGCGGCGCTGGCGCAATTGGCCGGCCTCGGCCATGCGGTCGAGGCGCTGGAGGCGCCATTCTCTGCCGATGCGATCTGGGACAGCTGGATCACCCTGCGGTCCTTTTCCGTCGCGACCGGGCTGGCAGAGATCTACCTGAACCCCAAGACGCAGGATGCGCTGAAGGAGGCCGCGCAATGGGAAGTGGCGCGCGGGCTGGCGATGGATGCGATGACGGTGCACCGCGCAAGCGAGGTGCGGTCGGATTGGTTCAGATGTGCCGCCAGGCTCTTTGACGGGCTGGATGTGCTGGTGCTGCCCTCGGCGCAGGTCTGGCCCTTTGACGTGGCCCTGACCCATCCGGTGCAGATTGCCGGGCAGGGGATGGATACCTATCACCGCTGGATGCAGGTTGTCGTGCCAGCCAGCCTTATCGGTCTGCCCGTGGTGAACATCCCGGCAGGCTTTGGCGACAACGGATTGCCGCTGGGTCTGCAGCTGATCGGGCGGCGCGGCAGTGACGCGCGCCTGTTGCAACTGGCGCAGCAATGGCATGACGCGACCGGCTGGCCGCAGAAAAGACCCCCCGTTATCTGAACGGCGGGTTTGGCGCGGGCAGGGCGCTTTCGCGGCCCTGCGCCACCAGCTGCGCGCGCAGAGATGCGGCATCCGGGTGGTTGGTCTCAAGCGCAAAGACATGGGCGTGGGTCAGGTAGAACGCCGCGCGTTCCGGCGCATTGGCCTGGGCCGCGGCCTGTTGGTAGAGGGTCACCAGGGCCCGCAGATCCCTGGCGGCATGGGCCGCCAGCAATTCCCGTTCCAGTGCGATCACTCAGCGGCCTGTGGCAGGCTGCGGTGCCGTTCGATCTGTGCCGCGACCCAATCGTGAAACAGATGTGTCGGGCCGTCCATCGCGGGCGAGAACCGGCCGCCATCGAAAGTCAGCGCGTGCCGCCCCCGCTGCATGCCTTCGACAACAAAGACGTCCTCGTCAAAGACCTCTCTCCATTGTTTGGCGTTGCGTGCGCGCAGGGCCGGGTCGGTGTCGGGTCGGGCGTAGTAGATATGCACATTCTCGACCGTATGCGCATGGCTTTCAGGAACCAGGATGATGGCAAAGCCGTGGTCGCGGTGCACGCCCATCAGCACATTGGGATAGACGGTGATATATTCCGCGGCCGTATCCCATTTGTCGCTGATGCCGGCAAAATCGGGAAAGCTCTGGCCCGCCTCGTCCTTGAGCTGCCGGTACACCAGCGTGCCCTGGCCGGAGTACCGCCCCGGTTCCTCGATGTGATAATGATCCTCCAGCCGGGAATAACTGTTCAGGCCGGGATGGACCCAGGGCAGGTGGTAGCTTTCGCAGTAGTTTTCGACCGCCAGCTTCCAGTTGCAATCGACAGGGATCTGAAACCGGCTTTCCGCGCCGCCATGGTACAGGGGCTGGTCGAATTCGGCCCAGCGGGCCAGCAGGTCGGCATGGGCATCGGCAAAGGCGGGGGCCTGACCGGAGACATTGATAAAGATCACATCCATCCAGATGTGACTGCGGATTTCCACCAGACCCAGCAGGGCGCGGTCGATCCCGCTATGGGTGTTCTGACCGGGGCCGCCCACATGCGGGGTGCTGACCAGCCGGCCATCGGTGGCATAACACCAGCTGTGATAGGGGCAGCGGATGGCGCCTTCGATGTTGCGCGGTTCCTCGACCAGGATCATGCCCCGGTGGCGGCAGGTGTTCTGGAACACGCGCACCTCGCCCTGGCGGTCGCGGACGATCAGCAGGGGCATGCCCAGAAAGCTGAGCGGCACGGCATCGCCGATGTCGGGCACATCCGCGGTCACGGCCAGCCCCGCCCAATTGTCGAAAAGCACCGCCTGGCGTTCCTCGGCAAAAACCTCCGGATCAATGTAATGGGGATTCGGCAGGCCATTGGCCTGTTCGATCGGGCGTCTGACATTTCTCAGGTCGGTCCGGTGCTGGGCCATGCTGCTCTCCTGCTGCTGGCTCGAGGCTAGCAGATGGGGCGCGCAGCCGTATTTCCGGCAGCGACCCGTTTTTATCACCGGCGACATGCCCCTGCGGCGGCTATCGGCGGTGCCGGATCAGGAAAACGGGATATGGGGGCGCAGCAGGTGTTTATGGAAGGGCTGCAATTGGTCCAGTTCCTGCAGCCCTGCGGTGCGGGCGGCGGGCAGGGCATCGGATATCTTTTCGCCAAGGTATTCAAAGACCAGCCGGGTCACCCGCAACGCACCTACGGATTCCGGCACCGTCCGGGTGACATAGCCCACCCAGAAATTGTTTTCGAAGGATGCGGCGCGACTGAGGTGGCTGAATGACACAGCCATCGCGTTACTGCGCGCGGCGATGATGGTGATTCCTTCGTCCTGGCGCATGACGGCGCCCCGGAATTCACGCGATATGGCACCGGTGGGCAGGCCCTGGATGCGCATCGCCTCTCTTGTTTCAAAGCCGCGCAGCAGGGTGTTTTCCCCCTCCCGGCCAACCATCACCACAGAGACCACAAACCGGTCCGGATCGACAAAGCTGCGCCGGGAAAACCGGTAGAAGCCACTTGGGAAGTCATCCTGTGACACCTGACGGTTGCCTGCGCCCACGAAGTTGCGCAGATAGGCGCATGAAAACGGGTCCGGCGGACAGGTGAGATTTTCGATCGGTTCGAGCATGATGCGCGCATCGACCCCAAAGAAGCTGCAGATGCGCGCCAATATGTCCGGCCGGGGAAAACTCTCGCCGGACAGGTATCGGTTGAACTGCGTCCGGTTGATTGAAAGCTGCCGCGACAGGTCGGAAACCGAGGCATAGCTTTCAGCCAGCTTTCGCAAATTCGCGCCAAAAACATTGCGCAATTGCGCAGGAGATTGTTTAATTGGTCCCATATTCTCAGTAAGGTGGAAAAATCCGGAGGGTTTCCGGAGTTTAATGTCCCGTAATTAATTGAAGATAGTTATTTCGTTCCTGTTCCGCGTCAAGTGTGACGGTAATTTGTGGCAGAACGACGCCAGAGCGACATAAATTGGAACAAACGTACGGATTTTGTTCATATCTACTCCCGGTGAGATGTAGTTAGATAACAGCTAGGATAGGTTAAGGTTATTTGATGTTGGGCGTGGTCCTTTGGAGCGATCCTGTTGACCGGAAAGCGGTGTTCTGGTGCGAGGACCAGGGCGATCTGGCCTATTATTGTGCCGGACTCGCGACAGACCTCTGCGACGGCTTTCTGGAAGCCGGGGACATGGTGAACTTCACCGCCGATATCGTTGGCAAACTGCGCATGGCGCGCGATGTCGCGCTGGTGCAAGAGCAGGCCTGTACGGAATTGCCGGAAAAACTGCGCAATACATCCCGGACATCCCAGGCCCCCGCCCGGCGGCAGGAGGGCGACAAGCGGATTCTGTCCTTTGTGTCACCCTCTGCGCCGCAGGTCATCACGCATCAGTTTCGCAAGCGCAACGTCTGATCATTCAGGCCGCACCCGGGGCCGTGGCGGTGCCGTAGCGGCACCGGGTCAGTCGCCCCGTGACAAGGCGGCGACCCCGGTGCGGGCCACTTCGGTCAGGCCCAGCGGGCGCATCAGATCGGCAAAGGCGTCGATCTTTTCCGGCGCGCCGGTGATTTCGAACACAAAGCTTTCCAGGGTGCTGTCCACCACATTCGCGCGAAAGATATCGGCCAGCCGCAGGGCCTCGACCCGGTGTTCGCCCTTGCCGGTAACCTTGAACATCGCCAGCTCGCGTTCCACGCATTTGCCCTCGACCGTGAGGTCATGCACATCATGGACCGGCACGATGCGGCCCAGCTGCGCCTTGATCTGTTCGATCACCTGCGGGGTGCCCGAGGTCACGATGGTGATGCGGCTCAGGTGCCCGGTATGATCCACCTCGGCCACAGTCAGGCTGTCGATGTTATAGCCGCGCCCGGAGAACAGCCCGATGACCCGCGCCAGCACGCCGGGCTCGTTTTCGACCAGCACGGCGAGCGTGTGACGCTCGATCACATCCGAGAAGTTGGGCCGCAGGTTATAGGCGGAATGGCTGGTCGCGCCTTTTTTGATTTTGAGAGCTGACATGGGACATTCCTTTGGAAATGCGGGATATTCTTAACTGTTGATATGGGTCGGGGAGGCCGGGTGGTTGCGCAGCCAGACCGTGACCGCACCCGCCGCGGCCAGTAGCGTCATGGAGAAGGGCAGCACCGCGCAGATCACGCAGACCAGGGCCATGGCGGGCAACAGCAGCAATGCGGTGCCGCTGGCAAGGTGACGGTCGCGCACCAGCCACAGGCCCAGCAGAAAGGCGGCCATCGGCAGCGCCACGGCCATATCGCCTGCCATCTGGGTGGTATGGGCGTGATGCGTGGCCAGTTCGACCTGAACTGCCAGTCCCGCACCCACGGCGGCACCTGCGCCAAAGACGATATAGTGACCATAGCCCCAGCTCAGCGCGCGGCTCACTCTGGTGGAGGTCAGGTGGTCTTCCTTGCAGAAATAGAGCCACCACAGGGCAAAGGTGATGATGATGCCACAGAAGGCCATCCAGATCAGGCCGGGTGAAAGGCCTTCCGCGGTGGCGGTGCTGATCGCCATGGAACCGGCCAGCAGCGACTCGCCCAGCACGATGATGGTCAGCAAGCCATAGCGTTCGATGATATGGTGCCGGTGCCACGGGGTGGTGGCGGCACGTTCGGCAAAGACCGGCACCGCCAGTTCAAGTGCAACGCCGAGCACCACCAGCAGCGCCAGCGGCAGGCCAAGGGCCAGCAGCAAGGGCAGGACCAGCCAGAAGATCTGGGCGATGCCGATGCCCGCCGCATAGCGTCTGGCCGTTCTGGCCCGCTCCGCATCGCCGCGCGCGGCCCCCAGCCACATCGCGATCATGCCGATCCGCATGATCACATAGCCGATGATCACCACCGTCAGGTTCAGCTCGGTAAACAGCAGCGTCTGCCCGGCGGCCATGATCAGCGCGCCGAACATGATGATCATGGTCAAGACGCGGAAGGCAACGGAATCGTCGTCATAGGCCGAGGCGAACCAGGTGTAGTTCATCCAGGCCCACCAGATCGCAAAGAACGCCAGCAGATAGCGCGGCAGCCCTTCCAGGGCATGACCTTCGGCAACCGCATGGTGCAGGCCCGCCGCCGCCGCCGCAATCGCGATGACCGAGACCAGGTCAAAGAACAGCTCCAGCGGTGTCGCCGCCCGATGCGCCTCGGCGCTGTCACGGGGGCGGAACACCAGATGGTCGGACAGCAGATCTGACAACCCGCCCATGGTCACACCAGCACCGAACCCTTGGCGTCGATGACGCCCTGGGTATCGGCTTCGCCCAGAAGCATTTCGTTATGCGCCTTGCCGCTCGGGATCATCGGGAAGCAGTTTTCGTGCTTTTCGACCAGGCAGTCAAAGATCACCGGCCCGTCGTGGTTGAGCATCTCCATGATCGCATCGTCCAGATCGGCGGGATCCTTGCACAGGATGCCCTTGGCCCCGAAGGCCTCGGCCAGTTTCACGAAATCGGGCAGGCTTTCCGACCAGGAATGCGAATAGCGTTCGCCGTGCAGCAGCTCCTGCCACTGGCGCACCATGCCCAGACGTTCATTGTTCAGGATGAACTGTTTGACCGGCAGGTTGTACTGCATGGCGGTTCCCATTTCCTGCATGTTCATCAGCCAGGATGCTTCGCCCGCCACATTGATCACAAGGGCGTCGGGATGCGCCATCTGCACGCCGATGGAGGCGGGGAAGCCATAGCCCATGGTGCCCAGCCCCCCGGAGGTCATCCAGCGGTTCGGGTCCTCAAAGTTCAGGTATTGCGCGGCCCACATCTGGTGCTGGCCGACCTCGGTACAGATATAGCGGTCGTGATCCTTGGTCAGCGCCTCAAGCCGTTGCAGCGCATATTGCGGCTTGATCGTCTTGCCCGTCTGCTTGAACTTGAGGCAATCCACACTGCGCCATTCGTTGATCTGCTGCCACCATTTGGCCAGCGCCTCGCCGTTGGTCTTGCGGCCGCGTGATTTCCAGATCTTCAGCAGATCCTCCAGCACATGGCCCACATCGCCCATGATCGGGATGTCCACGCGGATGACCTTGTTGATCGAGGACGGGTCGATGTCGATATGCGCTTTCTTCGACTTGGGGCTGAAGGCGTCGATCACGCCGGTGATCCGGTCGTCGAACCGCGCGCCGATGTTGATCATCAGGTCGCAGCCGTGCATCGCCATGTTCGCCTCGTAAAGCCCATGCATGCCCAGCATGCCCAGCCACTTTTCACCCGACGCGGGGTAGGCGCCAAGGCCCATGAGCGTGGAGGTGATGGGAAAGCCCGTGGCCTCCACCAGTTCGCGCAGCAACTGGCTGGCACCGGGGCCGGAGTTGATCACACCGCCGCCGGTATAGAAAACGGGGCGCTTGGCCTTTTCGATGGCGGCGGCCAGTTCGGTGATCGCCTCCAGGTCGCCCTTGACCTGCGGCTGGTAATGCGAGGTCGAGGGTTTGCGTGCCTCATAGGTGCCGGTGGCGAATTGCACGTCCTTGGGGATGTCCACCAGAACCGGGCCGGGGCGGCCGCTGGTCGCAACGTGAAAGGCCTCGTGCAGCACGCCCGACAGTTTGTCGGTCTCTTTCACCAGCCAGTTGTGTTTCGTGCAGGGCCGGGTGATGCCCACGGTATCGGCTTCCTGAAAGGCGTCCGAGCCGATCATGAAGGTCGGCACCTGGCCGGTCAGCACCACGATCGGAATGGAATCGAGCAAGGCATCGGTCAGGCCGGTCACCGCATTGGTGGCACCGGGGCCGGAGGTCACCAGAACAACGCCGGGCTTGCCGGTGGAGCGCGCATAGCCTTCGGCGGCATGCACGGCACCCTGTTCGTGGCGCACCAGAACATGTTTGATCGAGTTTTGCTGAAACACCTCATCATAAATGGGTAGGACAGCGCCGCCGGGATACCCAAATACGGTATCGACACCCTGATCTATCAGGGCTTGAACGATCATCTTCGCTCCGGTCATTTGGCGTGTCATCTGCTTTTCTCCGTTTCAGCAGGTTCAAGGTGCGCATAAAAAAACCCCCGTTTTGGCGGGGGCGCATGGGTCAGATTATGGTCTACCGTTACCGGCCCATGCGCGTGTGTCCTACAATGACGACTAGTGTGGTCATGCCCTGGGGCTCCTTTAAGCGTGCGGCGACATTATGTTCGTCCGCCGGGAGGGTCAACAGGCAAATATCCACTTTCGTGTCGTGCGGTGCTGATTTTGCGACATATTGTTGCGCAGTACCTGTTTCAGGCGAAACTTTCGATTCCTGCTTCAGCAGGGATATGCCACCCGTTCAGGGTTGTTTCCGACATGGGGCGATCCCGGGCCGCGACCCCGAATCCGCTGTGTAACAATTCGTTAGATTTGGGTTGCAAGCGACTGATTCGGCGCGAAATTGCGGAAATCAGCCCCACCGCTCAGTAATTCATCTGCAGCCTTTGTTTTAGGCGACGAAAACGGCCTGTGGTTACAACTTTTGCGCGAAATCACGCATCTTATGGACGTCAAGTCAGAAGAAGGTGTTCCATATCGCGGGTTGAACGCTAAAGTGCGGTTATTCGCAACGATCCGTGGCCCCATTGGCAACACGGGCATTCTATCCGGGAGGAATCTACCTATGGACCGTCGTTCATTTCTGAAGACGTCTGCACTTGGCGGCACCGCTGCCGCCGCGACCACATTGGCCGCACCAGCCTATGCACAGGGCAAACGCACACTGACAATGGTAACCACTTGGCCCCGCGGCCTTGCCGGTGTCTGGGATTCGGTGGAGCGTGTGGTGCAAAACGTCTCTGACATTACAGACGGTCAGATCACCATCGATCCGAAAGGTGCAGGCGAACTCGTCGGTGCGTTCGAGGTGTTCGATGCCGTGACCTCTGGCCAGGCCGACATGTATCATGGCGCTGACTACTACTTTACCGGCCAGCACCCCGGTTTCGCCTATTTCACCGCTGTGCCCTTCGGCATGACCGCGCCGGAGATCATGACCTGGTACTACGGTCAGGACGGCAAGGCGCTGCACCACGAGCTGGGCGAAGTCTTTGGCATCAAGTCCTTCATCGCGGGCCAGACCGGCGCGCAGGGTGGCGGCTGGTTCCGCAAGGAAATGAAGTCGGCTGCCGATTTCAACGGTCTCAAGTTCCGCATGCCGGGCCTTGGTGGTCAGGCATTGTCCAAGCTGGGCGCTTCCGTTCAGGTTCTGCCGGGCGGTGAAATCTATCAGGCCCTGTCCACAGGCGCGCTGGATGGCACCGAATGGATCGGCCCCTGGTCCGACGAAAAGCTGGGCCTGCAGGAAGTCTGCGACTACTACTATCCTGCCGGTTTCCACGAGCCGGGCGCGGCCTTGTCGGTTGCAACCAACCTCGATGTGTTCGAAGGCCTGACACCCGCGCAGCAACGCGCGATCGAAGTGTCCTGCGCCGATGCGCACCAGCAGAACTATGCGCTGTTCATCGCCAACAACGGCCCGGCGCTGCAACGTCTGAAGTCTGGCGGCGCGCAGGTTCTGGAATTCTCGGATGACGTCTGGGATGCCTTCGGCAAGGCCTCCGTGGAGGTTCTGAACGAGTTCACCAGCGACGATCTGTTCAAGAAGATCCACGATTCAGCCCAGAAGTCGATGCGTGAATCCGGCGAATGGCTGGCGGTGTCGGACAGCAAATACGCCAACGAGCGTAACCGCGTGCTGGCGGCAATGGAGTAACCTGATGCGGCCCCCCATCCGGGGGCCGCGTTTCGGTTAGACTTGGCACGGGCTGCGACACCTTTACAGGGTGACGCGGCCTGTGTTGGCACAATCAAACAGGGGTCCGTCCAGATGCTCGATGGCATACGGTGGTTCTTTTCCAACATCGCGATGGCTTTCTACAACTTCGGCTATGCCGTGACCCATCCGGGGCTCTGGCTGGACTGGAGCGACAAGACGGCGATCATGCGGTTTGTCTATTACGGTGCGTCGATCGAATTGTTCTTCGTGATCTTCGACGCGCTGCTGATCCTCACGCTTGTCTGCGTGCTGCGGCCAAACTTCATGTGGACCGTGGTCCGCGGTCTGGAAGGGCTTGCAAACGGGCTTGGCCGGTTCTTTGCCTGGGCGGGTCTGCTCATGGTGCTGCAACAGATCATCATCGTCTTCATGCAACGGATTTTTGCCCGGCCCGACATCGTTGTCGGTTTTGGTGTGCCACTGCAATTCGACATTTCATGGTATGCCGAAGAGCTGAAGCTCTATAACGCGATGATCATTGTCTTCTGCGTGGCCTATACCTTTGTGCAGGGCGGGCATGTGCGGGTGGACCTGATCTATGCCGGCGTGAAATTCCGAACCAAAAAGATCCTCGACATGTTCGGCGCGATCTTTTTCATGATGCCTTTTGCTGTGCTTACATGGCTTTACGGCTGGTTCTTCATGTGGCGTCACCTGATCGTGCCTAATCCCTCGGCCTCTGACTCCCTTGACCGGCTGGTCAACAAGGCCCGCGCCCTGCGCTGGAACGTGGAGACAACAGGCTTCAGCCCCAGCGGGTTCAACGGCTACTTCCTGTTCAAGGTCCTGTTGTGCCTGTTCTGCGCCATGGTCTTCCTGCAAGCGATTGCAGTGGCCTACCGGTCCTGGCGGGAACTCCGTGAAGGCCCGGAAAGCGAAGGCCGCTATCTCGACCGCGACTCGCTCGGCGAGGGCGAAGAAGCCTATGAAGGCACCCATTAATTTCGGCAAGTAATCAGGGGACATCCCATGCTGTTTGGTCTGGACGGGGTCGAGGTTGGCCTGCTTATCGTTTTCATCTGTCTGTTCGGTGGCATCCTTTCGGGGTTCCCGGTGGCCTTTGCCATCGGCGGCGCGGGGATCATCTCTTTCGGGATCATCGCGGCGATGGACAGCGCCGGTCTGCTGATCCACCAGGCCATCGACACCTCGTCGGATGCCTACCGGGCGCTGGTCGGAACGGGCGTCAAACAAGACGCGATATCCATTTTCCGATACCCTGACCTGCCACGGGTCGGGCAATCTGTCTTTCCTCAGGGCTGGGAAACAGCGCTGGACCGGAACGTCAGCTTTATCGTGAACCGGATGAACGAACGCGTGCTCGCAGGCCAAAGCATCGAGACGCTGCTGGCGGTTCTGATGTTCGTGCTGATGGGCATTACCCTGGAACGCTCCAAGATCGCCAATGACCTGCTGACCACGATGGCGCGGGTCTTCGGGCCGCTGCCGGGCGGTCTGGCGGTGTCGATCGTGGTTGTGGGCGCCTTCCTTGCGGCCTCCACCGGGATCGTGGGGGCCACGGTTGTCACCATGGGCCTGCTGGCCCTGCCCACGATGCTGCGCAGCGGCTATTCGCCGGAACTGGCAACAGGTGTCATCGCGGCCTCCGGCACGCTGGGGCAGATCATTCCGCCTTCCATCGTGATCGTTCTGCTGGGCACGCTTGCGGGTGATCTTTATTCCGCCGCACAGGAGGCACGGGCCACCGCTGCGGGGTGCAGCGATGCGCTGACCTTCCTGGGGCAACCGGCGGTGGTCTCCGTCGGCACGCTGTTCCAGGCGGCGCTGCTGCCGGGTATTCTGCTGGCGGTGCTCTATGCGCTTTACGCCTTCTGCTATGCGCTGCTCAACCCCGAGAAGGCCCCGGCAGTCGAACTCGGCACGACCAGCAGCGAAGCGATCACCCGGCGCGAAGCCTTCACCTGGTTTGTCGGCGCACCTGTGCTGCTGATTGTCGGGACCATCCTGCTGGGCAACATCGGTGCCGTTGGCAGCCAGTCGACCGTTGTCTCCAGCTTCTCCGACTCCGGGGATACCGCAAGCCTGCGGACCAATGTGGGTGAGGATTGCCAGACCGCGATGATCGAACTGCACGGGCAGGACAAATGGGACCAGGCCGTGGCGCAACAGGCCGAGATCGACGCGGCTGGCGGTGTTCAGACCAGTGAGCGGCTGTCGGTTGAAGCCCTTGCAGAGAAAACTGCGGCCAAGATTGCGGCGGCGGCACCCATCGGCACCGGCGTGGCGATCATCGTCGTGTTGCTGGGCCTGGTGCTGAGCGCCGGTCGGGGCGTGTCGCCCTCTGCCGCCGGCAGGCCGCTGATCCTCGGTGCAATCGGGCTGGTGCTGATGCTGCTGGTGGACATCCTGCTGATCGGGCCGGTCACCTCGCCCGGGGTGATGGTGCTGCTGATGGCGCTGCCTTTTGCCCTTGCGATGTACGGGGTGGTCTATGCCACAAAGCTTTGCGCCCGAAACGAGCTGATCCGCGTGGTCTTCCCGCCGCTGATGCTGATCGTTGCGGTGCTGGGCTCGATCCTGGGCGGGATCACCAACCCGACACCGGCCGCGGCGCTGGGGGCGGGCGGTGCGATCATGCTGGCCGCCTATCGCAAGCTCAAGGATCAGGACCGCAGCCCCAAGATCATCATCTGGTCGACGCTGGCAATCGTGATCTGCATCCTGGTCGGCGTGAACTTCGACCTGCGGATCAACCAGGACGGGGTCAGCTTCGAAAGCTGGGTCGCCTTCTTTGTGGCCTATGCCGCCTATATCTACGCCGTCTTCGGGCTGCTCTTTGCCTGCTGGGTGCTTTATACATCCGGAGTGCTGACACCGGTGGTGCGCGAAACGGCCAAGGTCACCTCGATGGTCTTCACCATCCTGATCGGCTCGCAATTGCTGAACCTCGTGGTGATCAGCTTTGGCGGGGAGCATTACATCCAGCAGTTCCTGCGGTCCTTCGACAACGAGCTGACGGTCTTCCTGCTGGTGATGCTGGTGCTCTTCGTGCTGGGCTTCGTGCTCGACTTCCTTGAGATCATCTACATCGTGGTGCCCATCGTGGGGCCGGTGATCTATGGCGGCACCTTTGACCCGAAATGGGTGACGATCATGATCGCGGTCAACCTGCAGACCTCCTTCCTGACACCGCCCTTCGGCTTTGCGCTGTTCTATCTGCGCGGGGTCGCCCCGGCGAGCGTCACGACGCAGCACATCTACCGCGGCATTGTGCCCTTCGTGCTGATCCAGGTGGCGGGGCTGGCGATCCTGTGGTTCTTCCCGGCGATTGTCACCATCGTGCCGGAGCTGATGCCGAACTGAGGCGTCGCGCCACCGGGCAGGGGTATTGTCAAAAGGAGAGGGCGCCACCGGGCGCCCTCATGCGATTCATGGATTGCAGGCAGGCCTTGTCCCGATCTGCATAACCTCGGGCGGGCTTTGCCCCCGGGCTCTCTGAGTATTTCTGGCATGAAGAAGCGGGCAGGCCCCGGGCCTGTCAGCGGCGGTGGCGCGCCATGTCGGGCAGGGCGATATTGGCCACTTGTTCGGCAATCGGATCGTTGCCCAGCGGGTGTTGTTCCGGTCTGAATTCTTCGGGGTCGCGCAGTTTCTGCCAGTGACCGCCTAGGTAGATCTCCAACCCCGAAAAGCGCGCCTTGTATCCCATCTTGGGGCTGCCGGGGACCCAGTAGCCCAGGTAGACATAAGGCAGACCCGCCGCGCGGGCGATCTCGATGTGATCGAGGATGATGTAATTGCCCAGCCCGTTGCGGGGCAGGTCGGGGGAGTAGAAGGAATAGACCATGCTGACGCCATCGGCCAGCACATCGGTCAGGCAGACCCCGGCCAGCTCACCGGTTTCGGGATCGACATATTCGATCACCCGGCTGCGGATCGGCGTTTCCTCGATCATCGCGGCAAATTCAAAGATGTCCATATCCGCCATGCCGCCATCCGCGTGGCGGCTGTCCAGATAGCGGCGGAACAGGGCGTATTGGTCTTCTGTCGCCCAGGGCGACGTGGCGCGGCGCACCAGATGCCGGTTGCGCTTCAGGGTACGTTTCTGACCCTTCGAGGGTTTGAATGCGGCCACGTCGATACGTGCGGAAAGGCAGGAAGCGCAATCGGCGCAGGAAGGACGGTAGAGCACGTTCTGCGAGCGGCGAAATCCCTGTGCCGACAGGCTGTCATTCAGCTCTGTCGCGGAGTCACCTTGCAGCGCTGTGAATAATTTCCGTTCCATCCTGTTCTCGAGATACGGACAGGGTTGCGGCGCGGTCACATAGAACTGCGGTGTGAGCGGAAGACTGTGGCGCATGAAGATCCTTTGGTTGACGAAATGATAACCAAGGTCCCGTCACGCGCCAAGGGGACATTTAATAAAATGGTAAAGAGTCGCCCAGTGTCATTTGCGCCGGTTCAGCGGCACGGTGCCCAGCAGCATATCGGTCAGCCCCTGCCGGCGTGCGGAGGTGATCATGAACACGACGGAGATCAGTTGCAGCGGGGCGACGGCAACCGAAACCGAATAGCCTAGCGTATGCATGAAGGCGATGCCGCCGTCGAAGGGCAGGTCGCGCCCGTCGCGCAGTTCCATCCCCACCAGGCGCATCCCCCAGGTCGCAGAGCCGCCTGCGAGGGTGGCCAGCCGGTAGAGGAAGCCGATCACCAGGATCAGCGCGGGGAAAAAGAACACACCGGTAAAGGCGGTGAAGGGCAGCACCAGCAGGCACAGCGCAACAATCAGGATGCTGTCCACCACCCAGGCAAAAAAGCGCTTTGCAAGGATGCCGTCGTAGAATTCCGGCTGGTCGAAGGGATCGGGTGTCATTGCTGGTCCTGTGGCGGGCAAAGGCCCCCGGCAGGCTGCGGGGGCGGGGGAAGGAAGGTTGCCGGCCCGGTGTCCGGGCCGACCCGTGATGCGTCAGGCCTCTGCCGGGCCGTCGTTGCGCTTGGCACGTTCGTCCATGAACTGGTCGAACTCGGCCTTGTCCTTGGCTTCGCGCAGCCGCTCCAGGAAGGATTCGAAGTTGGTCTGCTCTTCCTCAAGCCGGCGCAGCGTGTCCGCCTTGTAGGCGTCGAACGCGGCATTGCCGGTGTTGCGGGTGGTCATCATCGTGCGTTTGCTGCGCTTGGCGCAGGAGGGGCCGGAAAACATGCGTTTGCTCCAGATCATGTACATAAGAAGGGCGAGGCCGACAGGCCAGAAGAAGATGAAGCCAAGCACCATCGCGGCGATCCAGGCACCTTTGCCCTTGTCGTCCAGCCAGCCCTCGGTCCGGGCGAACCAGTTCTGGCGGGTGCCGTAGCTAGAAGTTTCGGTCATGGTCGTCATGTGACAAGCCTTTCTGGTGGTAAGGCCTGACTGCGGCCTCGGGATCAAAAGGTCTTATGTGAATGCCTTTTACATCAACCAAGATGGGCATTGCCGCGATTCGTACAAGGGGGTATGTGAAGACTTTTTACATTTTCTCTGAAATCTGTTGAAAATCAGCAGCTTGCGCGCTCGAAATCTTGAGCATTTCTTGTGGTGTAAGCCGAAAAACGTGATGAGGCGTGCCCGCTGCGGCCCAGATTTCGGGGAAATCCAGCAGCCGCCGGTCAAACCACATGCGGCAGGGATTGAGGTGCCCGACCGGGGAAACGCCGCCAATGGCAAAGCCGGTCTGCGCCCGGATCAGCGCCGCATCCGCCTTGCCCAGGGGTTCTCCGGCCAGGGCGGTGGCGGCGGCAAGGTCGACCTGATTGCCACCAGCCGTGATGAAGACCACAACATCGCCGGAGGTTTCGCCCCGCAATGCGATGGATTTCGCGATCTGGTCGATCTCGCATCCCACGGCGGCGGCAGCATCGGCGGCGGTGCGGGCCAGTTCGGTTTCACGGATCTCGGTGGGGACGCCGGCAGCCTCAAGGGCGGCGCGGACTCTTTTCAGGCTCTTGCTCATGGGCGCAGACTGTCGCAAAGCTGGGGCCATGACAAGTACGCTCGAAGCCCGTGTCACCCGATGCCCGCGACCCCATGATCCGGGTCGGGTGGAGGATATCAAGGCGCTGGTGGGCGACCTGCCGCCGCGGCTGCGCGAGCTTGCTGTCGGGGCCGGGGCCTCTGCGCCCTATCTGGCGGGATTGCTGGAAAAGGAGCGCGACTGGCTGGCCGATGCCGTTGCGGACCCGGAGGCGGCGATGCGCGCGGTGATCCGGGGCGCGGGCGCACTGGTACCGGAGGGGCTGGCAGACGGGTTGCGGCAGGGCAAGCGGCGTGTGGCGCTGATGGCGGCGCTGGCCGATCTGGGCGGCGCCTGGGAGTTGGAGCAGGTGACAGGCGCGCTGACCGATTATGCCGATGCGGCCTGTGCCGCCGCATTGCATGCGGGACTGGTGGTGCAGGTCAAACGCGGCAAGCTGCCCGGGGTGACCCTGGACGATCTGGGAGATTCAGGCGGCATGGTGGTGCTGGCCATGGGCAAGATGGGTGCCCATGAGCTGAATTATTCCTCTGACATCGACCTGATTTGCCTGTTTGACGAAACCCGGTTCGACCCGGAGGTGTTTCACGATGCCCGCAGCGCCTTTGTGCGCGCAACCCGGGCGATGGCGGCGACACTCAGCGATCTGACCGGGCAGGGCTATGTGTTCCGGACCGATCTGCGGCTGCGGCCCGACCCCTCGGTGACCCCGGTGTGTCTGGGGATGGAAGCGGCGGAACGCTATTACGAATCCCTTGGCCGGACCTGGGAACGCGCAGCCTATATCAAGGCGCGCCCCTGTGCGGGGGACGTGAAGGCAGGTGAGCGTTTCCTTGCGGATCTGCGGCCTTTCGTCTGGCGCAGGCATCTGGACTTTGCCGCCATTCAGGATGCCCATGACATGCGTCTGGCAATCCGCGAGCACAAGGGGCTGGGCGGGCCGATCACCCTGCCGGGGCACAACATGAAACTGGGCCGGGGCGGCATCCGGGAGATCGAGTTCTTTACCCAGACCCGGCAGTTGATTGCAGGCGGGCGCGACCCCGATCTGCGCCAGCGCGGCACCTGTGCGGGGCTGAAGGTGCTGGCCGAAAAGGGCTGGGTGCCGCAGGAGGTCGCCGAAACCCTGACCGACCATTACCGCGCCCACCGCACGGTGGAGCACCGGCTGCAGATGGTGCGCGACGCCCAGACCCATGAGCTGCCGGGATCGGAGGAGGGATTTGCGCGGCTGGCGGCGATGATGGACATGGATGTACCGGCGCTGGAGCAGGACCTGCACCGCCGCCTCAGCGCGGTGCACGAAATGACCGAAGGCTTCTTTGCCGCCTCGCGCAAGGGCGCGGATCAGCCCGGCGAGCCCCATGCCTTTGACAGTACGATTCTTGACCGCTGGCCCAGCTATCCCGCGCTGCGCTCTGTCCGGGGGGCGGAAATCTTTGAACGTCTCAAGCCCGAATTGCTGGCGCGGCTGGCCGATGCGGCCAAGCCGGACGAAGCCTTGCTGGCCTTTGACGGTTTCCTGGCCGGGCTGCCTGCGGGGGTGCAGCTGTTTTCCCTGCTCAGGGCCAATCCGCAGCTGGCGGACCTGCTGATCGACGTGGTCAGCACCTCACCGGCGCTGGCCGCGCATCTGTCGCGCAATGCGCAGGTGCTGGATGCGGTGATCGGCGGCGATTTCTTCAGCGACTGGCCGGGAGCGGAGGCGCTGGGGGAATCCCTGTCCGAGGTGCTGGCCCGCGAACCGGATTACGAGGCGCGTCTGGACGGCACCCGCCGCTGGGCCCGCGAATGGCATTTCCGCATCGGGGTGCATCTGCTGCGCGGTCTGACCGATGCGCAGACGGCGGGCCGCCAATATGCCGATCTGGCCCGCGCGGTTCTCTCCGCGCTCTGGCCGGTGGTGGTCGCGCAGTTTGCGGAACGCTACGGCCCGCCGCCGGGGCGGGGTGCCGTGATCCTTGGCATGGGGTCGCTGGGGGCAGGGCGGCTGACCGCGACCTCCGATCTGGACCTGCTGGTGATCTATGATGCCCAGGGGCAGGAGACCTCGGAAGGGCCGCGCCAACTCGCCTCGCGCAGCTATTACGCGCGGCTGACGCAGGCCATGGTCACGGCAATGACCGCGCCGATGTCGCAGGGCAAGCTTTACGAGATCGACATGCGCCTGCGCCCCTCGGGCAATCAGGGGCCGGTGGCCACCTCGCTGGCCAGCTTTGACAGCTATCAGCGGTCAGAGGCCTGGGTCTGGGAACATCTGGCCCTGACCCGCGCCGATGTGGTGGCCGGGCCCTCCGATCTGGCGGCGGCGGTTCATGCGCTGCGCGACGACATCCTCGCCCGGCCCACCGAGCGCGACAAGGCGCTGGCCGAAGTGGCCGAGATGCGCAGCCGGATCGCCCAGGCCAAGGCCCCCGCAGGCCCCTGGGACGCCAAGATCGGGCCGGGACGGTTGCAGGACATCGAATTGCTGGCACAGGCAGGCGCCCTGCTGGCCGGGACCACCGCGCGCCATATCCCTGACGGGCTGACCGCCGCCTGCTCCGTGGGGCTGATCGACAAGCAGGAGGCCGAGACCCTGAAGCAGGCCTACACCCGCTGCTGGGCGCTGCAATGCGCGGGCCGGCTGCTCTCGGCTGAGCCGCTGGGAGAGGAAACATTGGGTCAGGCCGGTGCGGGTTTTCTGGCCCGGACATTGAACGCGCCCGATCTGACGGCCCTTGAGGAAAAGATCATCGGCACCTATGACGCGGCGGCGGCGGTGATCGACCGCGCCCTTTCGGGACCAGAAGGGAATGAAAGCGCATGAGCAAGGCAAAAGGCACGACAGAGGACCCCAAGGCATTGATTCACGAAAGCTATCAGATCGAAGGGATCACCCTGTCCGAATGCCGCTCGATCTTTTTGGACTGGGCGCTCAGCCTGCCGCTGGAAGAGGATACGGGTGCTGCGATCAAGACCCTGCTGGAACGCTACGGCGGCGACGCGCCCGATCACCCCATGTCGCAGGTGCTGCGCGAGGGGCAGGGCGGCATGACAGCGCCCCGGCGCCGGGGCGGCTGGCGCGGCCGGACGCGCAACTAGCGCTGATTTACAGCCGAACCATCCCCTGTAGAGACGGAAAACCGCCACCTGTTGTCAGCTATGCCGGACAGGCTTGCTTTCGTAACGACCGTGAGCGGCGATTGGTGGATTGCGCGGCGCACGGCGGGAGGGAGCCCTTTCCACTAAGCCCCCGCGCGGAATCAAGGCCGCAGGCCGCCGCGCATCGCCGGGCCGTCCCCTGGCACGGCGATTTGGCTGCTGTAATGCCACATCGTTATGTAGGATGTGCTTGGCCGCCATAAAGTGCCAGTCACTGAGGTCGGATCGCCGCACCACGGCCCGTCAATGCGCGGTTTGGGCTTTCGTTGCGAAAGGCAGCAAACTCCGCGTATCGGGCACCTGACCTGCTCAGTCCGGATCTCCGCTCTTAACGCGCCCGATATTGACTGAGGATGTCGATACCGCCGCCGAATGGCCCCATTATCAATGACGTTTCGGCTAAAAGGCGCCTCAATCTGAGGCGAATGTCCCTCAACGCCACAGCGGGCGGCCCTGCGTTGCCCCGAAGGAGGACTTGATGAAGACCTTGAAAATCATTGCCGCGATTGGCCTGGGTGCCCTTGTTTCTGCCTGTTCGTCCGTGCCGGACCTCGCCAGCCGCAACGCGCCCTTCGAAGCGACACCGCAGCTGGCCTTTCAACAACCCGCGCCGGGTGCGGGGGTGCAGATGGTCCTGCCGCAGTCGCTTCAGGTCACTGCCATCAACGTGCGGGTGCCGGAAAGCCTCAAGGTCTCCGAGGCGAACCTCTATTACCCCAGTGCCGATATCGTCTGGCGCGGTGAGCCGATCGGCAACCGCCACGCACAGGTTCAGAAGATCTTTGAACAGGCCTTTCTGCACGGCACCAAAGACATGAAAGGCACGGTGGAAGTGGTGCTGGATGTCGAGGTGACCCGCTTTCATTCGGTCACGGAAAAGACCCGCTACAGCGTCGGCGGTGTCCACAACATGGAATTCACCCTGACCGTCCGTTCCGCGGAAACCGGTCTGCCGCTGGCCCCGACCCGGGAGGTGGAGGCGAACCTCCGCGCATTTGGCGGCAAGCAGGCGATTGATGCCGACCGCCGCGGTCAGACCCAGAAAGTGCGGGTCAGCGGCTATCTGGCCAAAGTGATCCGCCAGGAACTGGCCGGGCCCTCGGTGTAAGCTGGCGGGCCTCAGCCCGGGCCCTTTGAATTCCGGGCTTTCACTGGCAGCGGTAAAGCACTAGACGGGGCGCTATGACAGCGCCCCTTTCCCCATCCCGCCCCTCAGACGCAGCACCTTCGGGTGATCTGCCCGTCGTGAGGCTTTTGCCCAAGGCCAATGCCCGCGCCATCCGCCACGGCTTTCCCTGGGTCTATGCAAACGAATTGGTCACCGACCGCCGCACCCGCAAGCTGGACCCCGGCACGCTGGCCCTGCTGGAAGACAATGAGCGGCAGCCGATGGGGCTGGTATCGGTCAACCCGAATTCCAAGATCATCGCACGGGTGCTTGACCGCGATCCGGCGGCTGTCATCGACCAGCGCTGGTTCGAAGCGCACATCACCCGCGCCCTGCACCTGCGTGCGCGGATGTTCGATGCGCCGTTCTACCGCCTGATCCATGCGGAAGCGGATGGCCTGCCCGGCGTGGTGATCGACCGTTTCGGCGACACCTGCGTGGTGCAACCCAACGCAGCCTGGGCCGAGGCCCTGCTGGAGCCGCTGTGTGCAGCCCTGATTGCCGTAACCGGTGTGACCCATGTGCTCAAGAACGCTGCCGGGCGCACCCGTGCGCTGGAAGGACTGGACGATGTGAACGCGGTGCTGGCGGGCAGCGCCCCGACCGGCCCGGTGCCGGTGCATATGAACGGTGCGATCTATCTGGCCGACCTCACGGGCGGGCAAAAGACCGGCATCTTCTATGACCAGCGCCCCAACCATGCCTTTGCCGCCAGCCTGTCCCGTGGCGCACGTGTCCTTGATGTCTTTGCCCATGTGGGCGGATTCTCCCTCGCTGCGCTCGCGGCGGGTGCGCAGAGCGCGCTGGCGGTGGATGGATCGGCCCCGGCGCTGGAACTGGCGCAGGGCGGGGCAGAAGCCGCAGGCCTTGCCGACCGCTTCCAGACCCGGCAGGGCGATGCCTTTGACGTGCTGACCGATTTGCGCGCGGAAGGCGCCGAATTCGACGTGGTGATCTGCGACCCACCGGCATTTGCACCGGCGCGCCCCGCGCTGGAGGCGGGGCTGCGCGCCTATGAGCGCATCGCGCGGCTGGCCGCACCGCTGGTGGCCGAGAATGGCATCCTGGGCCTTTGCTCCTGCTCTCACGCCGCCGACCTGTCGCAGTTCCGCGTGGCCAGCGTGCGCGGCATAGGCCGCGCAGGACGCAAGGGTGTGTTGCTGCACACCGGTTTTGCCGGGCCGGACCATCCGCAATTGCCGCAACTGGCTGAAAGCGGCTACCTGAAATCGCTCTTCTTCCGCCTCTGATGCGGGTGCTGATCGACACCTGCGTGCTTTACCCGACGGTGATGCGCGAAATGGTGTTAGGCGCGGCGGCACAGGGATTGTTTGAACCCGTCTGGTCGGCCCGCATCCTTGAGGAATGGGCCCGCGCCGCGATCAAGCTGGGACCGGCAGGCGAAGCCCAGGCGCGCGCCGAAATCGCCCTGCTGCGCCGCGACTGGCCAGCGGCGGAACGGCCCCCGGCCCCCGGCATTGCCGCGCGGCTCTGGCTGCCGGACGCGGATGACATCCATGTTCTGGCGGTCGCGGTGGCGGCAAGTGCCGACGCAATCATGACCCTGAATGCCAAGGATTTTCCCAAGGGAACCCTGGCCGGGGAAGGGCTGGACAGGATCGACCCGGATCACTTCCTGACAAGGCTCTGGACGGATCACCCGGACAAGATCACCACCGTGGCAGACCATGTCCTGCAGACCGCAAGGGCGCTGTCGGGCGAAGCATGGGAGATGCGCGCGCTGCTGAAAAAGGCGCGACTGCCGCGTCTGGCCAAGGCGCTGACCCGGTAGCAGGGGCGGAATTTTCAAAAATTCCGGCACGAAAAATTGAATTTTTCGGCTCTGTCTCAGCTGTTCCAGCGGGATTCCAGCTTTTGCAGCGCGGCGATGCGTTCGTCGGTCTTGGGGTGGCTCAACAGCCAGGCCGGCGCGCTGCCATGGTTGCTTTGCGTCAGGGCTTCCAGCTTGCGAAACAGCGAAATCTGCGGGGCAACACCGATCCCTGCCTTGGTCAGCAGGGCGGCAGCATAGGCGTCCGCCTCGTATTCATCGCCCCGCGACAGGCGCGCCGCCAGCAGCGTGGTGATCATATTGGCCAGCCAGACGCCAACGAATGGAATGAACCGGCCCAGCACCATCGCCAGCACCGTGCGGATGGCATTCTGGCCGGAAAAGTCGATCATCCGCCGCCGGGAATGCCCCAGCGCCACATGGCCCAGTTCATGCGCGATCACCGATGCGATCTCTTCCGCCGAGACCTCGCCCGAGCGGAACTTGTTGTAGAAGCCGCGGGTGATGAAAATGCGCCCGTCCGGTGCGGCCAGCCCGTTCACCGGCTCGATCTCGTAGATATGCACCTTGATCTGCGGCAGATCGAGCGCGCGGGCCAGCCTGTTGCTGACCTCCTTCAGGGCCGGGTCGGCCAGCCGCGTTGATCGCGCATCCAGTTCCCGCGCAGTGCGCCAGCTGGAAAATCGGTACATCGCCAGCGCATAGAGAATGGCCAGAAGGATGGGAAGGACACGGATCATGCGCTCAATATGGGGGCGGGCGGCGCGGGGGCAAGCGGTTTGTCGGGATAATGCCGCGCGCCACGCCCGGTCTTACCACGCCACCGGCATTGTCGTGGGGCCGCGAAAGGCCCAGCCCCGGTAGGGCACCGGCCCGGTCAGCCGCAGGCCCGGCAGCGCCTCGAACAGCAGCGGCAGCGCCACCTGGGTGATCAGGCAGCGCGCGGCGGCCGCCCCGGCGCAGAAATGCGGCCCTGCGCCAAAGGGGATGGCCGCAGCGGTGTCACGGGTGATGTCAAAATCCTCCGGCCGGTCAAAATGCGCCTCGTCCCGCCCGGCCGAGGAAAACATCAAAAAGACCCGGTCGCCGGGATCAAACCGCACCGCGCCCACCCGGTCCTCGCGCGCAACGATCCGGGGCGACATGCCGATGGGGCTGATCCAGCGTGCGTATTCCGCAAAGGCCTCCTGCCAGCTGTTCTGGCCCTGCCGGATGCGCTGCAACTGGTCGGGATGGGTCAAGAGCGCCCAGGCGATGCCCGCAATGGCATCGCGCGGCTCGTTCTGGCCGCCGGAAATCACCAGTTTGATATTGGCGCGCAGGCTGTCCATCGGCAGGCCTGCCTCTTGCTGAACCGCAAGGGCGCTCATCGGGGCAGGGCTGGCGAGGGCCCTGTCGATATGGCTGTCGATCAGCGCCGTGGCCGCGTGACAGCGTGCTTCCACCCCGGCATCACCGGTGTAATTCGCGCAGCCGTCGATCATGTGCTGGCTGACCCGGTCCATTTCCGCACAGGACATTTCCGCCAGCCCGGTGATGGCGATCAGTGCCGAGGCAGAGACCGGCATGGCATAATCCGTCACCAGGTCGCAGGAACCGCGCGGGCCGAGATCCGCAAGGAAACGCCGCGCCGAGGCTTCAAAGACCGGGGCCCAATGCTGTGCCACGGTGCGCGGGCTGAGCGCGGGGAACAGCGCGCGCCGCTCCGCCTGATGGTCGGCCGCGTCCTTGCGCATCATGTTCTCGCCCATGAGGCGGGTCATCAGCCCATCCGGCTGCCGGGAGGAAAACACCTCGATCCGCTTTTCCTCGCGGTGGATATCATCGCGCCGGGTCAGCAGGGTTGCATCCAGTTCCGGCACATAGGCGATGGGGGCCTCATGCCGCATACGCGCGAGTATGGGATAGGGATCAGCGGCAAAACTGGCCGGGTCGAGGGAGAAGAGGGGCGCATTGGACATGCCACGATCCTAGGGCAGACCGAAGCCCCAGACAATTGCAATGACGAGGGGCGCAATGACGCGGGGCGCCCGGCTTGCGCCGGGCGGGCGCGTCAGGCCAGTCTGGCGTCCATCGTGATCTCAGCGGTCAGCAGTTTGGAAATCGGGCAATTCTCCTTGGCGGTTTTGGCCGCTTCGGCAAATTGGTCTTCCGTTGCATTCGGAATGGTCGCAGTCACGTCCAGATGCACCTTGGGAATGTGAAAGCCGCCGTCCTTCTGATCCAGATAGACGGTCGCCCTGGTCTCGATGCTGTCGGCGACAAGGTCATGCCCCTCAAGCACCATGGAAAGCGCCATGGAGAAACAGGAGGCATGGGCCGCCCCGATCAGCTCTTCGGGGTTGGTGCCCTTGCCGTCCTCGAAGCGGGTGTCGAAGCCATAGGGCTGATCCGCCAGCACACCGGTCTGGGTGGAAACAAACCCTTTGCCTGTCTTCAGATTGCCGGACCATTTTGCCGCCCCTGATTTCTTGATTGCCATGATATCGTCCTTTCAACTCTATGCGCCGGACCAACGCGCCGATGCGCATTGCGTTCCGTCGGAGGTACAGCGGGGGAGGAGAACGTGAAGGATGCGGGAAACGCGGGCGGTGGGCGGTGTCGATCAAGTTAAAGTATCACTTTAACTTTCTTGTTCAATAGTCAGGAATATATAGGATAACTATCACTCCCAAAGCCCTTGCCGTCCCTTCCAGTCAGGCGCGCTGACCGTTCACCAAAAGCGCCGCTTCAGCGCGCCATGGTCTTGATCCCGCGCGACAGGCCTTCGAGGGTCATGGGCACCATCGCATCGGGGCCGAAAATCTCGCGGATCATGGAAATCGACTGGGTGTAGGGCCAGTATTTCTCCGGCACCGGGTTGATCCACAGATTGCTTTGCCACTGATCGCAAGCGCGGGTCAGCCATGTGGCGCCGCTTTCGGCGTTCCAATGTTCATTGGCGCCGCCAGGATAGGCAATTTCATAGGGCGACATGGAGGCATCCCCAACGAAAATGCATTTGTAATCAGGGCCATAGGTGCGCAGGATCTCATGGGTGCTCAGCTGTGCATCCCAGCGGCGGCGGTTGTCCTTCCAGACGCCTTCATAAAGGCAGTTGTGAAAGTAGAAATATTCAAAATGCTTGAACTCCGCCTTGGCTGCGCTGAAAAGCTCCTGCACCACCTTTACATGCGGGTCCATGGAACCGCCCACGTCGAGAAACAGCAGCACCTTGACCGCATTGCGCCGCTCGGGGCGGGTTTTCACATCCAGATAGCCATGTTCTGCCGTGGCGCGGATGGTGCCGTTCAGGTCCAGTTCTTCGTCCGCGCCATCCCGCGCCCAGCGGCGCAGGCGTTTCAGGGCCACCTTGATGTTGCGCGTGCCCAGTTCGACATTGTCGTCCAGGTTGCGGAATTCGCGTTTGTCCCAGACCTTGGTCGCGCGCTGGTGGCGGCTTTCCTTCTGGCCGATGCGCACCCCTTCGGGGTTGTAGCCATAGGCCCCGAAGGGCGAGGTGCCCGCGGTGCCGACCCATTTGTTGCCCCCCTGATGGCGGCCTTTTTGTTCCTCAAGACGTTTCTTGAGCGTTTCCATCAACTTGTCGAAGCCTCCTAAAGCTTCGATCTCGGCTTTCTCGGCCTCGGTCAGGTGTTTTTCCGCCATCTTTTCCAGCCAGTCGCGCGGGATGTCGACTGCTTCAAGAACATCGTCCAAGCTGATGTTTTCCAAGCCTTTGAAGGCTGCGGCAAAGGCCTGGTCGAACTTGTCGATGTTCCGCTCGTCCTTCACCATCGACACCCGCGCGAGGTAATAGAACGCCTCGACGTCATAGGTCGCGATTCCGGCTGCCATGCCGTCCAGGAACGCCAGGAATTCCCGCATCGAGACGGGCACCTTATGGGCGCGCAGCTGGTCGAAGAAAGGCAGGAACATCCGTCAGCCCATCATCATGCGGTCGAAAATGACGGTCAGGATCATGCCGACAACCAGGAAGGCAATACCATAGCCTGCGGCGTATTGCGCGATGTCCTTGCGGTTGCCTGCCCGCCTGCGCGCGGTCAGCCCGCCGATCAGGGCCCCGACAAGCGCCAAAATGATTGCGATCATATTCTTCCGCCCTTGGGTTACGAGCCTTTCAGCGGGTTCAGCGAAGCGATCTCGCGCAGCTTGGCCCGCACGGCCCAATCTGGCCCAAACCCGTATCGCGCCCAGCCCACACTGTCCAGCCTGACGCCACTGGCCTCTGTGGGGCGGTTTTCCAGTTCCAGCGCCTCTGCACGCAGCAACAGCAGGGTGGCGAGCAAAGCGGCGTTCTCCGACTGGATCGCCGTGTCCACATGTGGGGCGATCAGCCGCAGGGCGCGGTTGCCGTCGCCCTTGGTGATGGCATAGGCCGACAATTGGGTGGCAACATAGGCCCGGTGCAGCCGGGTGCCCGGCGACATCGCATAATAGCGGTCGGCAATCAGATAATGTTTCTGGGCCATCTCTGCATCGCTGGCCTGCATGACACGGCCCATGGCGTAATGGGCAAAGGCGCGGCGGTGGTCCTGCCAGCCCATCGCACCGGCAATCCGGATCGCTTCCTGTGCCGCGGCCTGACGCCTGGCAAAGGAGACCGAACGCCCGCCCAGCGCGGTCTGGATCGCCTTGCTCCATTCCGTGGGGGTGCGGGTGGCATAGCGCGCCCTGGCCTGAGTGCCGCGCGGATTGACGCGCGCCAGGATCGCGGGCAGGGCGGCGGCCACCTGGCCCCGTGTCATCCCCGAACGCAGCGCGGGATCGTAATAGGCGCGCAGGATCAGCATGTCGAAACCCGTAAGCACCGTATGGACATTGTCGTCGTTGAAAACGGAATCGGGCAGGCGGTAAAGATCGTTCAGCGGCCCCAGCGCCTGCGCCAGTTCCTCGTGCAGGCAATCGCGCACCTCTTGCGGGCTGGCATCATTCGGCAGGAAAATCGCGATCTTTTCGCGGGTTTTCAGCAGGGTCCAGTTGGTCTTGGCCTGCCTGCGGGCGCTGCGGTATTCGTCAATCGTGGTGACATTGGGGGCCACGAAACAGGCCGCCTGGGGCAGAACCCGGCGGATGTCCTCGCGGCTGACCGCCTGGATGGTGATATTCGCGTCCCCTGAACGGGCCTCGCGGATGTCGATTTTTGCCTCGCTGCGCAGACGCGCCATCAGCTTTCTGAGATCGGGTAGCAAGGTGGGCGGCGGGCTGCCCGCAACCCGCAGGGAAATCGGCGTTTCAAAGCGGGTCAGCACCGGCAGGCTGCGGCCGCTTTCCATCTGGAAAGAGAGTTCGATGAAATCCAGGGCAAGATCGTTGTTGGACCGCACCGGCGCTTCGGGCAGGCTGGTTGCGAAGCTTTTCATCGGCGGCAGGCTGCTGGCCGACGTGTCAAAGGCGGCGCGGGTGGCGACATCGGGGTTGGAAGCAGGGACGCAGGCGTTCAACAGCAATACAAGCGGCAGGAAAACGCGACCCCTCACAGAAAGAACCCTTTTCCGAACAAGGGGTTGGCGAATATCTGTTGGTCTGGCGTCGGGGCGGATGCCTGCGCCGACGGAGCGGTTCTGCTGTTCATTTGTGCCTGCCTGCACTTTTTGTTCTGTCGATTTGAGGCCTTTTCACCTTCTGACCCGACTTGAGTAGGGAGCAATTGAGGCAAAATGGAGGCAAAGTCGGCAGTTTGGGGCAGGCGCGCGCACTGTGGCTTTCAGGTCAGCACACGGGGCCGGGCGGATTGCGGCGGCGCAGGCCGCCGGCGCGCATCGCGCCGTGGCACGGGGCGCGCAGGAAACACCCGGAGCCGTGCAAGGCCCCGGTTCGGTCAGCGTTGCGCGCGCGCCATGAAGGCAAGCCGTTCAAACAGATGCACGTCCTGTTCATTCTTCAGCAGGGCGCCATGCAGCTTGGGAAGCGCGCTGCTGCCGTCCTTCCTGAGGTCCTCGGCATCCATGTCTTCGGCCAGCAGCAGTTTCAGCCAGTCCAGCACTTCGGAGGTGGAGGGTTTCTTTTTCAGACCGGCCTGATCGCGGATTTCGTAGAACTGGGTCAGCGCGGTGGTCAGCAGGTTCTGCTTGATCCCCGGGTGATGCACCTCGACGATCTTTTTCAGCGTCTCCATTTCGGGAAAGCGGATGTAGTGAAAGAAACAGCGGCGCAGAAAGGCGTCGGGCAGTTCCTTTTCATTGTTCGATGTGATGATGACGATGGGGCGCTGGCGGGCCTTGATCGTCTCGCCGGTCTCGTAGACATAGAACTCCATCTTGTCGAGTTCCTGCAGCAGGTCGTTGGGGAATTCGATGTCGGCCTTGTCGATCTCGTCGATCAGCAGCACCACCTTTTCATCGGCCTCGAAGGCCTCCCAGAGCTTGCCCTTGCGGATGTAGTTCCTGACGTCATGCACCCGCTCTTCGCCCAGCTGGCTGTCGCGCAACCGGCTGACCGCATCGTATTCGTAAAGCCCCTGTTGCGCCCTTGTGGTCGACTTGATGTTCCATTCGATCATCCGCAGTCCCAGGGCGGAAGAGACCTGCAGCGCCAGTTCCGTCTTGCCGGTTCCGGGTTCACCCTTGACCAGCAGGGGACGTTCCAATGTCACGGCGGCATTGACCGCGATGGTCAGATCGTCCGTGGCGACGTAATCGGCGGTGCCTTGAAATTTCATTTGCTTTCAATCCTCTGTGATCCGGAGCTTGGCTTGAAGTCTTTAACCAAGAATCAAAAGGATTGTGTAGTGACAAAACTGAAAGGCTGAGGTAGACGCTGCGGCAGGGAGCGTTCTCGGGGAGATAAGTCTCACATGCTCAGGCTAAAAACACTTGAGGGACAATCGATGAAACAGGAAGTTTTCCTGCCGGACAATTATTCACCGGCTGAAGATGAACCATTCATGAATGACAAGCAGCTGGAGTATTTTCGTCGCAAGCTGCTGAACTGGAAATCCGAATTGCTGGCAGGCAGCCGCGACACCATCGAAGGGTTGCAGGACGGCACAAGGAACATTCCGGACGTGGCCGACCGGGCAAGCGAAGAGACCGACCGCGCGCTTGAATTGCGCACGCGTGACCGTGCGCGCAAGCTGGTGGGCAAGATCGACGCGGCCCTGCGCCGGATCGACGAGGGGGAGTTCGGTTATTGCTCGGTGACGGGCGAACCGATCTCGCTCAAGCGGCTGGATGCGCGGCCCATCGCGACGATGAGCCTGGAAGCGCAGGAAAAGCACGAGCGCCGCGAAAAGGTGCACCGCGACGATTGAGCGGGGCGTCAAAGCAGGCAATCCAATCCGCCGGGGCAAATGCCCCGGCGTTTTCATATGAGGCTGGATGCGGATTTCAAATGCCATCGTGATCGGTGCCGGGATCGGCGGGCTGGCGGCCGCTGCGGCCCTGGCGCGGCGCGGTGTTGCGGTGACGCTGCTGGAGCAGGCCGACAGGCTGGGCGAAGTCGGCGCGGGCCTGCAGGTCAGCCCCAATGGCATGGCGGTCCTGCGGGCCCTCGGGCTGGAACCGGAGCTGCGCCGCAAGCAGGCGGTGGCGGGCCGCGCGGTTGTGCTGCAGACCGAGACCGGCCGCGAGGTGGCACGGCTCGACCTAGCGCGCCTGCGCCCCGACCAACCCTATTGCTTCTTGCACCGTGCCGATCTGGTCGACATGCTGGCCGGTCTGGCCCGGCGCGCCAATGTCAGCTTTGAATTCGGCGCGAAAGTGGCGAGCGTGCGGCCCGGCACCCTGCCGCAGGTGCAGCTTGCCGGGGGCGGCACAAGGCGCGCAGAGGTGGTGGTGGCCGCGGATGGCATCCATTCCGTCGCGCGCTCTGTCTTGAACGGGGCGGACAAGGCGGCTTTCACCGGGCAGGTGGCCTGGCGCGCTTTGGTCCCGAACCATATGGGCCACCCGGCAGAGGCGCATGTGGCCATGGGGCCGGGCCGCCATCTGGTCAGCTATCCGATCCGGGGTGCAAGCCATGTGAACCTTGTTGCGGTCGAGGAGCGTGACAACTGGGCGGCGGAGGGCTGGAACCATGCGGATGCGCCGGCGCATCTGCGCGCCGCCTTTGACGGGTTTTCCGGGCAGGCCGCAGAGATGATCGCGGCGGTGCGCGAGGTGACCCTTTGGGGGTTGCATCAGCATCCCGTGGCCGCGCATTGGCATCAGGACGGGATTGTCCTGCTGGGGGATGCGGCCCATCCGACGCTGCCGTTTCTGGCCCAGGGGGCCAATATGGCGCTGGAAGACGCCTGGGTTCTGGCCGGGGCGCTGACCGGGCGCGGGCAGGCGGGTCTGGCCTCTTATCAGGCTGCCCGGCAGCCCCGGGTCCGCCGGGTGATCGCGGCGGCCTCACGCAATGCCTGGCGCTATCATCTGCGTCCGGGGCCTTTCCGCAGTGCTGCGCATCTGGGCCTCGGGCTGGTCAGCCGCCTGGCACCGGGCATGATGGTTGGCGGATTTGACTGGCTTTACGGGCATGACGTGACCCGGGCGTGATCTGAAGGCCTGCGCTGCGCGCAGATTACATTATGGATTTTTGCTGCGGGATGGATCTCGCTGCGGGCCCACCATCCCAGGAAGGTCTGGCACCCCCCTTGATTGATCTCTTTCATGGCACCATCCGCCCGTCTTCCCAAGCACAATAGCCGTCTCCCCCTGCGGGGGCCCCTCGGCGATTGTGCTTGGCAATCCGGTCGTCTGGCGCCCTGACGTTCTCAAGCAAGGGCGGCGCCAGACCAGGGATGTCAGCGGGGAATGTCGAAGCCGGGGGGCGCGAGGGTGAAGCCTTCGAACTGGAAGCCGGGAGAGACGGTGCAGCTGACCAGGGTGTAATCGCCGGTGCTGCGCGCGGCCTGCCAGTGGTTTTCCGGCACGATCACCTGTGGCGCGCCCTGCGACAGATCCGGGGTCAGCAGGTGATCGCGCGCGGGCCCTGCATCGGTTGCGGACAGCGACAGGACCAGCGGTGCGCCCGCGTGGTAGAGCCAGATCTCGGTTGCATCGACCCGGTGCCAATGGCTGCGCTCGCCCGCCTTCAGCAGGAAATAGATGCAGGTGCCGCTGGGGCGGCCCGCGTTCCCGGCCACCCAGGTCTGGCGGTAATGGCCGCCCTCCGGATGCGGGGCTAGGTCGAGCTGCGCGATGATCTGGTCGGCGGTCATGGGCAGGCCTCTCAGTTCAGCGGATATTCGAAAAACAGCAGATGGGGCAGGGCTTCTTCCGGGAGCGGCTGGTAGGGTCCGCGTGCCTTGAACCCCAGCGCAAGATAGAGCGGGCCCGCCGCGGGCAGGCTGCGCGAGGTGTCAAGCACGACGCGGGTGAAACCATCCGCGCGGGCCTGATCCAGCAGGGCGCGGCAGATCGTCTTGGCCAATCCCGCGCCGCGCGCGGCCGGGCTGACGAAAACGCGTTTGATCTCGGATGTCTGTCCGTCCAGCGGATGCGACATGCCGCAGGCGACGGGGCTGCCCTCTGCGGATCTTGCCAGCAGGATCACACCTTTTGGCCGGGCGTGGATCACCGGCAGCTCCGCCATCAGCGCCTCGTATTTGGGCACCGGATAGAAGGTTTCGGTGATGTCCCGGTCTTTCGGCGAATTGGCGACCAGGGTGGCGCGGTAATCCCAGCACAGGGCGACCACCGCCGCGAGGTCAGCGGGGGTGGTCGCCTGAACGATGCTGTAACTCTCAGCCACGCAGGATGTCGCGGCCCGCGTATTCGGCCGTTTCACCAAGCGATTCCTCGATCCGGATCAACTGGTTGTACTTTGCCAGCCGGTCGGAGCGCGCGAGGCTGCCGGTCTTGATCTGGCCGCAGTTGGTGGCAACCGCAAGATCCGCGATGGTGGCATCCTCGGTCTCGCCCGAGCGGTGCGACATCACATTGGTGAACCCCGCGCGATGCGCCATCTCGACGGCTTTCAGCGTTTCGGTCAGCGTGCCGATCTGGTTGACCTTGACCAGCATGGAATTGGCCGAGCCGCGCTTGATCCCTTCGGCAAGGCGGGCAGGGTTGGTCACGAAAAGATCGTCGCCCACCAGCTGCACCTTGTCGCCCAGACGCGCGGTCAGCGCCGCCCAGCCGTCCCAGTCATCCTCCGACATGCCATCCTCGATCGAGATGATCGGGTAATCGGCCACCAGGGCGGCGAGGTAATCGACGTTTTCAGCCGAGCTCAGCTTCTTGCCTTCGCCCGCCAGGGTATAGACGCCGGACTGGTAATATTCGGTGGCGGCACAATCGAGCGCGAGATACATGTCCTCGCCCGGTCTGTAGCCTGCTTTTTCGATGGATTTCAGAATGAAATCAAGCGCGTCGCGGGTGGAGCTGATGTTGGGGGCAAAGCCGCCCTCGTCGCCGACACCGGTGGCCAGACCCGCCGCCGAGAGTTCCTTTTTCAGGGTGTGAAAGACTTCGGCCCCCATGCGCACGGCGTCGCGGATGTTTTCCGCGGCAACCGGCATGATCATGAATTCCTGGATGTCGATGGGGTTGTCGGCATGTTCGCCGCCGTTGATGATGTTCATCATCGGCACCGGCAGAACCCGGGCCGAGGTGCCGCCGACATAGCGGTAAAGCGGTTGCGTGCAGAAATCCGCCGCCGCCTTGGCCGCGGCCAGGGACACGCCCAGGATCGCATTGGCGCCCAGGCGGCTCTTGTTCTCGGTGCCGTCCAGCTCGATCATCATCGAGTCGATTTCGACCTGTTCGGTGGCGTCGATGCCCACCAGCGCCTCGGCGATTTCGCCGTTCACGGCGGCGCAGGCCTCCAGCACGCCCTTGCCCATGTAGCGGGCCTGGTCGCCGTCGCGGCGCTCGACCGCCTCATAGGCCCCGGTGGAGGCGCCCGAGGGCACGGCGGCGCGGCCCATGGTGCCATCTTCGAGGATCACGTCGACCTCGACCGTGGGGTTGCCCCGGCTGTCCAGGATTTCGCGGGCATGGATGTCGATGATGGTGCTCATGAGATGTCCTAAGGTAAATGGCTTTGAGCGGGTTTTAGCGGCATGGGGCCGGGATGAAAAGAAGGCTTTGCGGGTGAGCGTCAGCGGGTAGCCCCGCGTCGGCGGACAGGGGGGCGGACAGGGGGGGCAAAGGAGCCTCGGCTTGCCGGGGATTCGCGGTGCCGTCAAAGGCATGCAAAAAGCACGCTAAAGCGCTTCGGAATGTTTCAAGCCTATCCCGAAACGCTGTAATGCCTGCAAGTGCTTGCGATGTTTGCCATCCCGAAATGATGACATGTCATTTTTGACATGTCTTCGGTGACATGTCTTGCATGACATGTCGTCCTTGATCTCGTCCCTTGCGGACATTTCGTCCCTGGCGGCTCAGGCCGCGGCATCGTCATGCGCTCAGGGCAGCACGCCGATCCTACGCTCGCGCCAGACCGTGTAGATGCCCGACAGCACGATCACCGCCGCGCCGATCAATGTCAGCGCATCGGGGCTTTCGCCAAAGACCGTCACGCCGATGACCAGCGCGAACAGCAGCCGCGCATAGCGGAACGGGGTCACGAAACTGACCTGGCCCACGCGCATCGCCGCGACGATGGCATAATAGGCCAGGATGCCGACGCTCATGCCGCTCAGGAAATAGACCCATTCGATCCCGCGCGGCAGCACGAAGGTATCACCCTGCGCGGCCATCAGGATCAGCCCCGCCGGGACCACCACGGCGAATCCCAGAAAGCTGAGCTGCATGGTGGAAAAGACCGCCGGCGTGCGCCGGGTCGCCAGATCGCGCATTGCCAGGGCAAAGACCGCGCCCACCGCCAGCAGCGACAGCATCTGGAAACTCTCCATGCCGGGCCGGATGATCAGCAGCACGCCCAGCAGCCCCGCGATGATCGCGCTCCAGCGCCGCCAGCCGACCGCTTCACCCAGAAACAGCGCCGCCCCCAGGGTGACCACCAGCGGCGTGGCCTGAAGGATCGCCGAGGCGCTGGAAATCGGCGTCAGCACGATGGCAGAGACAAAGCACATCGTGCCGATGATTTCCCCCAGCGCGCGCAGGGCGATGGGCAGGTTCAGCATGTCGCGGCTCAGCGGTTTGCGCCCCTGTGCAAGGACAGCGCCGCCAAAGACCAGCGCGCCGCCAAGCCCCAGCATGACCAGAATCTGCCCGACGCTCAGCGCATCGGCCAGCAGCTTGATGAACATGTCCTCAAAGGCAAAGCCCAGCATCGACAGCACCATCAGCGCCGCGCCGCGAAAATTGTCCATGATGCCGTCCTTTGCCAGTTGCCGCACCGTTGCCCGGTTTTTGTGCAAAGGACAAGGGACGGCTGGCAGGCGCGCATCTGCGATGATAGCTGTCGGCCATGCGCTGGCCAAACATGACCCTCCCGCCACTGGTAACCTTGCTGACACTTGCTGTCGGCGCCTTTGGTGCCGCTGCGGCCTGGGCAATGTCCGCGCCGATCTTCATCCTGCTGGGGCCTGCGGTGGCGGTCTCGCTGGCCGGGCTGGCGGGGCTACGCACCGGGGTCGACCTGCGGCTGCGCGATGCCTGCTTTGTGGTGCTGGGCATTGCCGTGGGCGCGGGCTTTGACAGCGACGCATTGGGCGCGATGCTGCGCTGGCCGCTGGCCTTCGTGCTGATGGCGCTGGTGCTCTGGCTGATCCTTGTGGCCAGCCGCGCGGTGCTGACCCGGCACTTCGGTTTCGACGGACGCTCGGCGCTGCTGGCAGCCGCTCCGGGGCACCTCAGCTTTGTCATCGCCATCGCGGCGGACAGCGGGCTGGATGTGCCGCGCGTCTCCATCGTCCAGTCGGTGCGCCTGCTGGCGCTGACGCTGGTGGTGCCCTTTGTCGCCATCGCACTGGGGGTCGAGGTTTCGGGCAATATCGCCCCGCAGGGGCAGGCGATGGGCCTTGGCACCCTTGCCATGCTCGCGCTGGTCTCGCTCGGGCTGGGGCAGGTCTTTGCCGGGCTGTCGGTGCCCGCGCCGCTGCTGCTGGGGGCGATGGTCGCCTCTGCCCTGGGGCATTTGACGGGGCTTGCCACGGGGGTGCTGCCGGGCTGGCTGATCCAGCCTGCCTATCTGGTGCTTGGCGCGCTGATCGGCACCCGGTTCTCCGGCGTGACACCCGCCCTGCTGATGCAGGGGCTGGGCGCGGGGCTGATGGTGACGGCGGTTGCCGTCGGGGTTGCGGGGCTGGGCGCGCTGCCGGTGGCGCTGGCACTGGGCATGCCGCTGGCCCATGTGCTGGTGGCCTTTGCCCCCGGCGGGCTTGAGACGATGATCGCTCTCGGCGTGGTGCTGGGGGTGGTTCCCGGCTTTGTCGCGGCCTGCCACATCGCGCGACTGCTGGTGCTGACCGTGCTGCTGCCCCTGATGCTGGGCCGCCGGACCCCGGCGGCAGAGGGCTGCCCGTAGCGAACGACGCGCGGTCAGATGATCAAATTTAAGTTAATCAATAGGTTCGCCGCAGGGAACCCCATGACGCAGGCTCTGCCTGCGCCGTCCTCTCAGTTTTCCATCCAGCCGGCCCAGGGCGCCCCCGGTGGCGTGGTGAGCTAATTCTTCGGTCGGATCACCAGCCGGTTGCCGTTCTTCTCGGTCTCCAGCGCGGTCAATGCCGCGACCAGCGCGCTCAGCTTGGAATGGCCATAGGTCCGCGTGTCAAAGTCCGGGTGGCTGGCCTGTATGGCCTGTCCGACCTGGCCAAGGTTGTACCAGCCGTCCTCGGCGTCGATCTTGTCCATCGCCTCTTCGAACAGCGGCAGGGCCTTGTCGGCCTTGGCATTGCTCTCCCTGACGGTCTTGGGCGCATCCGGGTCGGGGATGTTCTCGATCAGGATGAAGCGGTTATAGACATTGCGCAGCGCCGGGTTGGTCTTGGCCTCGCCGATGCCGATCACCGTCAGCCCGTCCTCGCGCAGGCGGTTCACCAATGCGGTGAAATCGCTGTCCGAGGAGACAATGACAAAGGCGTCGAACTTGCCACCATGCAGGATGTCCATGGCATGGATCACCAGACCGATGTCGGTGGCGTTCTTGCCGGTGGAATTCGAGGTTTCCTGGTGCGCCACCAGACCCAGCTCGTGAATCGGCTGCTTCCAACCCTTCAGATGCGGGTTCGACCAATCCCCATAGACCCGCCGCAGTGCGGGCTCCCCGATGGAGGCAACCTCGCGCATGATCTTGGTGGCATGTTTGGCGGGCACATTGTCCGCGTCGATCAGCACCGCCAGCAGGGGGCGGTCGCGTGGCGCGGTATTGCGGATTTGATCTGTCATGCATGCGGTGTGGCAGAGCACCGGGGTGAAGTCTAGCGACTTGAGTCATCGGCAGCGGATCAGGCGGGCGGCGGCACCGGAGCGCGGTTATTCCGGGGCAGGGGAACGGGCAGGAGGCTGGGCCAGATCGTCCAGCCCCTGCCGCAGCGCCTCGGCCATGCCGGTCGCCTCCATATGCATGCGAAGGCGCTGGTTGTAGCCGCCCGGCGTGTTCAGGGCCTCCAGCAGGGCTGTGCTTGTCAGGCCCGAGAGGTTGGAGGCCACCAGCGCCCGCAGGAAGGCCTCCGCCTGCGTCTTGTCCGACACATGATCGCCCAGCCAGTCTGCCGCGTCCTGCAGCATCCGTGCGACGGGCGAAAGCACGGCCTGAGCGCAAAGATATGCCGACAGTTCTTCCCCGGTCTGCAGCGGGAAGATGCTGTTCCGGGCGCCGAACAATTCGCCGACAAGGGCCTCGTCGCCCTGCATCATGACGGGTGTTCCGCCCTCGGCAATGCCGGGAAAGGGCATCATGATCGCCACCGCCCGCGCCGGGCGCACCATGGCATCGGCCTCAGCCAGGCTCGCCCCGGCCATGAAGGTGATGATCCGCTGGTCTTTGCGAAAGGTGAGCGCGCCCAGAATCTCAGGCGCGGTTTCGGCCATCAGTCCCAGAAAGATCACATCGCTCGCATCCACGACGCCCTGATTGCCCGCGATGCTGACATTCGCGAGGCTTTCAGCCAGGGCACTTGCATGGGCCGCGCTGCGTTCTGATACGGTGATCTGATGGCCATCCGCCGCAATGCCCCGGACCGCTGCGCTGGCAATCATGCCGCATCCTATGACGCCAATTCTCATGGTGTCGGAGGTTAGATGAATTTGATTTCGGCGTCATCAAGTGATCGAAGATGGGGAACCGGATCGTCGGCGTAGCGCAGTGAAGGACGGGAAAGAGTCCATTTTACTGGATGCTGCGACGTGGACGAACTTCAGCAGTGCGCAGGAAACGGACGTTCGGCGCAGCGCTCGATCATGACGTATCGCGATTGATCGGCAGCGCGAGCATTTTCAGGATGGGCGGAAATTTCCGGATGTCTTGGTCACGAATTCTCGGCTTAATAGAATCGGCAGTCCAGAAGCTGCCTTTCCCAGTGCCTCGGCTCGGAGGCGGCATAGTGAGACCGAACAGTAGACCATTCGCGATGAAGAAGAACGATCGTAGTCGTCGCCCTGCCGACATTGCTTCCCAGCTCGTTGGCGGTACAACGACGTCGCGCAGTGCTAAGGAAGAAAAGCGCTGTTTGCTATCGATCAGGTTCGAGACGGACATTGTCGCGAAGGCGTAGCGGTCGTCGTGTGTTTCGAAAACTCTACGTAACTGCATGCGCTCGCTATACTCAGTCTCCATGGATGCGTAGACGGCGCTCTTCGAGATTGCTGCACGCCAAAGGACCGACGACACAAATCCAAGCATACGCTGAGGGTCTAGCGCTTGTCGCTTAACAGAAGGAGACCCGCTGAGTAGTTGTCGCATTTGGTTGATCCAGCGGCCTCCATACTTATCGAAACAAGTGTTCAATTTAGCTTCGCAGGGTTCGCAGAGCAGGTGATCTCCCCCGCTATCGTTAGACCGGCGATAATGTGGGCGTCGCCCTGTTATGAAGATGGTCTGACCGCTGTTGCGGCGCTGGATGTCTTTGATCAGAGCGTTCGGAATTGCGTGCGAGAGCGCAAGCTGACTTGGTTTCATGCATAGTTGGCAGATGCCTTGCTTCAGTGCCATCTCACAACGCCTCCTGAGCGTAAACTTTATCGTAATGTCCAAAGACTGCAATCGGCCGGGATCGGCCATTGCTCACTGCGGCATGAACTGTTGTTTTGTCCGCAAAGTAGACCACCATGCGAGCTGCGGCAAAAGTCCGGTTTGGGAGTGCGAAGCACGACCTCTCGCAAGGTTTCGGAAAATCCGAAGGGTCCGGGCACTTTCGCGCGGCATTCGACAATGCCACATCCTGTGATCCCCCGATGACGTTGACCGTTGTGCCCAACACCCACCCAGCGGAAATCCTTCAGGACTTCTTGATCGGCACGCCGTAAAGCTCAAGCCGGTGACCGCGCAGTTCATAGCCCAGTTTCTCGGCGATCTTTTCCTGCAGTGCCTCGATCTCGGCGTCGACAAATTCGATCACCTCGCCCGAATGCATGTCGATCAGGTGATCGTGGTGGTCGCGTTCCGCGTCTTCATAGCGCGCGCGGCCGTCGCCGAATTCCAGCTTGTCGAGAATCCCCGCCTCTTCAAACAGTTTCACGGTCCGGTACACGGTCGCGATGGAGATGCCGGCGTCCAGGGCCACGGCGCGGCTGAACAGCGCCTCCACATCGGGGTGGTCCTCGCTCTCTTCGATCACGGTGGCGATGGTACGGCGCTGGCCGGTCATGCGCAGGCCCATGGCCTCGCAGCGTTTGATGATGGGTTTGCTCATGACGCATCTTTCCGCTTCGTTCGGGCCTCTGCTTTAGCGGGAAACGTGAACCGGTGCTACCGGGTTTCGCACCCCGAAGCAGACCGAGTGGCGGTGAAAGGTTGACTTCTGCACTGCAGCACGCCATCTGGGGGTCAAGCGATGCCTTCTGCCGCGTGAGCAGTGCCGGTGCCAGTCCCCTTTGACAGATGTCGGGGCGTAAATGCAGTTCGGTTCACAAGGTCCGCCGATGTTCCCAAAATCACGCGTGGGGCCAAACGCCGATGGACAGGTGTTGTGGCAGTCAGCCCGATACCTGCGATTCCCTTGGCGTGACCCTGCGGGCGCGTGATGCGCCCCGACGATAGGGCGTGGGCCTTGCCCGTGCCGGAAAGAATGAAGATGAGCGATTTCGACATGATGGAGCTGCCGCCGAAACTGGTGGCGCGGCTCAAGGAAATGGGGATCACCGACCCGACCCCGATCCAGAAACAGGCGATCCCCCATGCGCTGAACGGGCGCGACGTGATGGGCCTGGCGCAGACTGGCACCGGCAAGACGGCGGCCTTTGGCGTGCCGCTGGTGGCGCAGATGCTGGAAAACCCCCGCCGCCCGGGGCCGCGCTGCGTGCGTGCCCTGGTGCTGGCACCGACCCGTGAACTGGCCCAGCAGATCATGGTCAACCTCAAGGGCTATTGCGAGAATACGCCGCTCAAGGCGCAGATGGTGGTCGGGGGTGTCTCGATCAATCCGCAGATCAAGCGGCTGGAACGGGGCGTGGACATGCTGGTGGCGACACCGGGCCGTCTGCTGGACCTGATGGACCGCCGCGCGGTGGACCTGAGCGAGACAACCTTCCTCGTGCTGGATGAAGCGGACCAGATGCTGGACATGGGGTTCATCCATGACCTGCGCAAGATTTCCGCCGTGATCCCGAAAGAGCGTCAGACGATGCTGTTTTCGGCCACCATGCCCAAGCTGATGAACGAGATCGCCAATTCCTATCTGGTCCGGCCGATCCGCATCGAAGTCACCCCGCCGGGCAAGGCTGCCGACAAGGTCACGCAAGAGGTCCATTTCATCGCCAAGGCGGAAAAGACCGCGCTGCTGACCGAGCTTCTGGCCAAGCACAGGGGTGAACGGGCGCTGGTCTTTGGCCGTACCAAACACGGGTCGGAAAAGCTGATGAAGACGCTGGTCAAGGCCGGTTTTGATGCGGCCTCCATCCATGGCAACAAGAGCCAGGGGCAGCGTGACCGCGCCATCGAAGGCTTCAAGGAGGGCAAGATCACCGTGCTGGTGGCCACCGATGTGGCCGCGCGCGGGCTGGATATTCCCGATGTGAAACACGTCTACAATTATGAGCTGCCCAATGTGCCCGACAATTACGTGCACCGGATCGGCCGGACCGCGCGGGCGGGCAAGGATGGCGCTGCCATCGCCTTTTGCGCGCCGGACGAGATGGGCGAGCTGAAGGCGATCCAGAAGACCATGGGCATTTCGATCCCCGTGGCTTCGGGCCGGATCTGGGAAGCCTCCGAAATTCCCGACAAGCCCAAACAGGCTGGCGGACGTCGCCGCGGCGGCGGCGGTGGCGGCGGTCGCCCCGGTGGCGGTGGCCCGCGTGGCGGCGGTGGTGGCGGCGGTGCTGCCAAACCCGGCGGCGCAGGCCGCAACCGGCGCCGTGGTGGCGGCGGTGGCAAACCCAAGGGCCAGCACGCGGCCTGAAAAGGCCAGTGACCCCGGGGGCCGGATGCGCGGCATCTCGGAGCTGATAAGAGCAGGGCAGTGGAGGGATGATCCTTCCGCTGCCTTTTTGTTGTGGCGGGGGGCTGTCGGAATTGACTGTTCCGAACGAAAGGCCTGCGCAATCCTGCGGGCCGTCCTGATTTGTTATAGGACCGGGGGCCTTGTCGAATGCCACGCAAAAGCGAGGCGAAACAACGGCATTTCTGATCCTTGTCGGTAGGCTATGCCAAGCAGTCGCGCGCCAAATGCCCAGCATTTCCGACCCGGACCGGACCTTCGGCACGGTGTGGGTGAAGTTTCGCAAAGCGGGACGAAGTGTGCATTCGCAACGAAACGTCAAGCCGCGCATTGACGGGCCGTGGTGCGGCGATCTGACTGTAGTGACTGGCACTTTATGGCAACCAAGCACTTCCCAGTTATGTGTGGCACACGACAGCAGCCAAATCGCCGTGCCGGGGGGCGGCCCGGCGATGCGCGGCGGCCTTCGGCCTTGTTCCGCGCGGGGCAGACAGAAAGGGCTCACTCCCGACTTCCGCTTCGCCAGCCGCGGTGGTCCGCTTTGCACGCCGCTCCTGTGCGCCAAAGCGTTTCCAGTTTTCGTTGAAACGAAGCATCGCCAATGTCCAGAGAGCGCCGGAGGCGCGGCAGGGTATTGGCGATACAACAGCAACTGCTTGATCACGCATTGACTTCCCGGTTCCGTTGACCGTTGTTGTGGCCATGGAACGCAAGGATCATATGGACCTCTTCGGGGCGGTGGCGCTGATCGTCTTTGCCCTTCACCTGGGGTTCAACCAGGTGGTGGTCAAGGTCACCGCAGGCGGGTTCAACCCGGTGTTTTCGGCCGGTCTGCGCTCGGCGGGTGCGGTCGTGGTACTGCTGATCTGGATGAAACTGCGCGGCGTGTCGCTGCATGTCCCGCGCCGGGCGTGGTTTGGCGGTATCCTGTCGGGCCTGTTCTTTGCCTTCGAATTCATGTGCCTTTTCATCGCGCTGGACATGTCCACCGTCAGCCGCGTCTCGGTGATCCTCTATACGATGCCGGTCTGGCTGGCGATCCTGGCGCATTTCCTGTTTCCGGGCGAGGGGCTGACCCGGTTCAAGGTGCTGGGCCTGATCATGGCCGTGACGGGCGTGGCGATTGCGCTGCTGGACAGGGATGCGGCCGGGGCCAGCTGGACCAGCGATCTGCTGGCACTGGCGGCAGCGCTCTGCTGGGCGGGGATCGTGCTTTGCGTGCGGATCACGCCGCTGTCAGAGGTGCCGCCCGCGCAGCAGCTCATGTTCCAGGTGGCGATATCCGGCCCGATCCTGCTGCTGATCGCGCCACTGTTCGGGCCACTGATCCGTCAGATCGAGCCGGTCCATATTGCCGGCATCCTGTTCCAGATCATCGCCGTGGCCAGCTTCGGTTTCCTCGCGTGGTTTTGGCTGATGTCGATCTACCCGGCATCCTCGGTGGCCTCCTTCAGCTTTCTGTCGCCGGTGTTTTCGGTGATTCTGGGCTGGCTGCTGCTGTCGGAAGAGGTGACCGCATCGGTCTGGGGGGCGCTGGCGCTGGTTGCTGCGGGCATCTATCTGATCAACCGCAGGCCGCGGGTGAAAAAGGCCGTCCCGCCCGCCGTGTAACCGGGCGGCTCAGGTCCCGCAGAAGGTCGCGGGCACGATTTCGTCCTGCGCGGGGGGGCGGGCAAGCTCGGGGTCGGTTTCCTCGAACGGCGTGCAGAGCGCCTTCATCAACCGCTCAAAAGGGGCCATGTCGCCCGCAACGGCAGCTTCGATCATCTGCTCGATCCGGTGATTGCGCGGGATCACCGCCGGATTTGTGGCCTGCATCAGCGCAAGAGGTGCCGGCTCCGATGCGATGCGCTCGCGCCAGCGGGTCGCCCAGGCGTCAAAGGCCTCGCGGTCGGTAAACTGGTCGCGGGCGGTCTCTTTGCCAAGAGCGCGGAAGCTGTTGGTGAAATCCGCGCCGTCCTTCTGCATCAGCGCCAGCAGATCCTCGATCAATGCGGTGTCATCCGCCACCGGGGTGGCAATGCCGAGCTTGGCGGCGAAACGGGCGCGCCAGGCCTCTTCGATCTGCCCGGGCATCGCGTGGATCACTTCGGTGGCTTCCGCGACAGCGGCGTCCTTGTCGTCCATCTGCTGGATCAGGGCCGTTGCCAGCTGCGCCATGTTCCAGACCGCGATATTGGGCTGATTGCCATAGGCATAGCGGCCCTGCTGGTCGATGGAGCTGAACACCCGGCCCGCGTGAAAGGCATCCATGAAGGCGCAGGGGCCATAATCGATGGTTTCACCGGAAATCGCCGCATTGTCGGTGTTCATCACCCCGTGGATGAAGCCCACGGACATCCATTGTGCAATCAGGCCGGCCTGGGCGGCACAGACCCCGCGCAGCAGGTCCATCGGGCCTTTTGCATCCGGGTAATGGCGCCGGATCGCATAGTCGGTCAGGGTCCTGAGGTTTTCGACCTCGCCCCGGTGGGCAAAGACCTGAAAGGTGCCGACGCGCAGGTGGCTGCGGGCCACGCGGGTCAGCACGGCACCGGGCAGGGCGCCCTGTTCGCGCCAGATGTCCTCGCCCGTGGCGACAGCGGCCAGCGCGCGGGTGGTGGGGATGCCAAGCGCATGCATCGCCTCGCTGACCAGATATTCCCGCAGCACCGGACCAAGCCAGGCACGGCCATCGCCCATGCGCGAATAGGGGGTGGGGCCGGAACCCTTGAGCTGGATATCGCGGCGGATGCCGTCACGGCCCAGCACCTCGCCCAGCAGGATCGCGCGGCCATCGCCAAGTTGCGGGTTGTAGGTGCCGAACTGGTGCCCGGCATAAAGCTGTGCAAGCGGTGCGGCCCCTTCCGGCAGCTGATTGCCGCTGAACACCGCCGCGCGGTCCTCGGGCGGCACGCCATCAAGACCTGTCAAATATGACATGTCATCATTGAAGGCGAGCAGCCGGGGGGCCTTGACCGGTGTCGGGTTCAACCGGCTGTAAAAGGCCTGCGGCAGGGCGGCATAGCTGTTGTCAAAGGTCAGCGGTTTCATAGCTTTCTCGACATGAACACATAGTTGTCACGCGGGGCGAATCCAGCGCGGCGATAAAGTTTCTTGGCCGCTTCATTGGTCTGGTCCACCTCCAGGTGGATGGCGCGCAGCCCGCCGCCCGCCAGTGCGCGCGGCAGGGCGATCAGCGCTTCGGAGGCAATGCCGCGGCCGCGCACGCCGGGGCGGATGTAAAGCTCGTCTATGATCGCATCCAACCCGCCGAATTCCACCGACCAGCCAAAGGTGATCACGATATAGCCGATGGGCGCACGCGGCGGGCCGATCAGATAGGCCGCACCATAGGGGATACCCTCCAGCAGCGGGGCGACACCGGCCCGGCGCGCCTCCTCCGTCAGTTCGATCCCTTCCTCGGCGTGAAAGGCCGCGACCAGCGCCAGCAGCTTGTCCAGATGCTCCGGCTTGCCGAGGGTGAGCGAGGCGCTCATAGCCGTGCCAGACGCTCTGTCAGCAGGGCGAAGAAGCCGTCGGCGTCGATTCCGCCCATGAACATCGCATTGGGCGCGCGGTCGGTGACGCGCCACCAGTCGGCCACGGTCATGCCCATGGTCAGTTCCGATGTCACCTCGATCTCCACGTTGATGTGGCGGCCGGTAAAGAGCTCCGGTTTGATCAGATAGGCGGTGACGCAAGGGTCATGCAGCGGCGCGCCTTCGGAGCCATATTTCTCCTTGTCGAAACGCTCGAAGAAATCGGTCATCTGCGCCACCGCAATGCCTGCAGGGGTGTTCAGCGCGCGAAAGGCATCGTTGCGCCGTTTGGTCACCAGCGCCTTATGGGTCACATCCAGCGGCATGACCACCAGCGGAACCCCTGATCTGAAAACGATATCAGCGGCTTGCGGGTCGACATAGATGTTGAATTCCGCCGTGGGCGTGATGTTGCCCCCCTCGAAATAGCCGCCGCCCATCAGGACGATCTCCTGCACCTTTGCCACGATGTCGGGGGCCTTTTCGAAGGCCGTCGCGATGTTGGTCAGCGGCCCCAGCGGGCACAGGGTGACACTGCCGGCAGGCTCGGCGCGCAGGGTGTCGATGATGAATTCCACCGCATGGCCGTCCTGCAGCGGCATCCCGGGATCGGGCAGGTCGGGGCCGTCGAGGCCGGTCTTGCCATGCACATGTTCTGCGGTGACCAGATCGCGGCCCAGCGGGCGGTCGCAGCCCGCAAAGACCCGGACCTGCGGCTTGCCCGCCAGTTCGCAGACGATGCGTGCGTTTTTCGATGTCAGGTCCAGCGGCACATTGCCCGCGACGCAGGTGATGCCCAGCACCTCGATATCCTCCGGGCTGGCCAGCGCCAGCAGGATGGCGACGGCATCGTCCTGGCCGGGGTCCGTGTCGATGATGATCTTGCGAGGGGGCATGGGAAAATCCTTTTGGCTGAAATAGGGCGTTTGGTGGCGGAACGAAAGGGGGCGGGGTCAGGTTGCGGTTTCGCGCTCGCGGGCCTTCACCGCGTCCCAGAGCGCGTCCATCTCCTCCAGCGTGCTGTCTTCGGGGCGTTTGCCGCGCGCGGCAAGCTGCGCCTCGACGCCGGCGAAACGGCGGGTGAACTTGGCATTTGCAGCGCGCAATGCCGCCTCGGGGTCCAGCCCCAGATGGCGGCCCAGGTTGGCCATGACAAACATCAGGTCGCCGAATTCCTCTTCGGTTTCCGCCTGGCTCAGCGTGTCGCGGGCTTCGACCAGTTCGGCGGCTTCTTCGACGATCTTGGCAATTACCTGGCCGGTGTCTGGCCAGTCGAATCCCACCCGCGCGGCGCGTTTCTGCAGCTTGTAGGCGCGCAGCAGGGCGGGCAGGCCGACCGCCACACCGTCAAGCGCGCCCTTCTGCGCCTTTCCGGCACGTTCCCGCGCCTTGATCGCCTCCCAGTCGGCGGTTTGCTGCTCGGCCGATTTGTCGCGGGATTCCTCGCCAAAGACATGCGGATGCCGGGCCACCATCTTGTCTGAGATGTTGCGCACCACGGATTGAAAGGTGAAATGACCCGCCTCGCTGCCCATCTCGGTGTGATAGACGGTTTGCAGCAGCAGATCACCCAATTCGCCTTCCAGTTCGGCCCAGTCGCTGCGCGCGATGGCATCTGCAACCTCATAGGCTTCCTCGATCGTATAGGGGGCGATGCTGGCAAAATCCTGTTCGATGTCCCAGGGGCAACCGGTTTGCGGGTCGCGCAGGCGGCGCATGATTTCGAGCAGCCGTTCGATGCCTGCCTCTGAGTCGTGGATAAGATCTTGTGCCATTGCAGCCGGGTCCTGTCTGGTGTCAGATGCGAAGGTGAGTTTTTAAGTACGAGGAGTCCAGCCCATGGTTGTTGTCAACCGCATCGCCGATTTCAGCGAGGATATGACCGCCTGGCGGCGGCATCTGCACACCATCCCGGAACTGGGGCTGGAGTGCCATGAGACGGCGGCCTTTGTCGCGGCGCGGCTGCGCGAATTCGGCGTGGACGAATTGCACGAAGGGGTGGCAAAGACCGGGATCGTGGCCATCATCAACGGGCAGGGCGTGGGCCCCACCATCGGGTTGCGCGCCGATATGGACGCGCTGCCGATTCTCGAAGAAACCGGGCTGGACTATGCCAGCACCCATGCGGGCAAGATGCATGCCTGCGGCCATGACGGCCATACCGCGATGCTGCTGGGGGCCGCGAAATACCTGGCGGAGACGCGCAATTTCGCGGGCCGTGTGGCACTGCTGTTCCAGCCCGCGGAAGAGGCCGGTGGCGGTGGCGAGGTCATGGTGAACGAAGGTGTCATGGACCGGTTTGACATCGCCCAGGTCTATGCGCTGCACAATGCGCCGGGGCTGGGTTTCGGTCGGTTCCACACCACCGCGGGGCCGATCATGGCGGCGGCGGATACCTTTACCATCCGGCTGACCGGGCAGGGCGGCCATGGCGCGCGGCCCCATGAATGCATCGACCCGGTGGTGGCGGCCTGTGCGCTGGTGCAATCGTTGCAGACCATCGTCAGCCGCAATACCAACCCGCAGTCGCAACTGGTGATCTCCACCACCCAGATCCACACCGGCACCACCGACAACGTGATCCCCGAAGAGGTCTATATCAACGGCACCGTGCGCACCTTTGACAAGGAGGTGCAGGCCATGGTCATACGCCGGATGCAGGCCATCGTGGACGGCCATGCCGCCAGCTTTGACCTGCGGGCGGAGCTGAATTTTGAATTCGGCTATCCGCCCACGGTCAATGACCCAGCAAGCACCGGTTTCGCCGCCGAGGTCGCGGAAGAAGTGGCAGGCAATGCCGGGGTGGAAACCCATTTCGCGCCCGTGATGGGGGCGGAGGATTTCTCCTATATGCTGGAGGCGCGGCCGGGGGCCTATCTGCTGCTGGGCCAGGGTGAGGGCGCAGGCGTGCATCACCCGAAATACAATTTCAACGATGAGATCGCACCCATCGGCGCATCCTTCTTTGCCCGGCTGGTCGAGCGGGCGCAACCGGTGGCGGGGAGCTGACAAATGGCGCTGGAAGACGCGAAAACCCAGGTCGATCAGGCCTTTACCCGTGACGATCTGAAGGGGCCGAGTTTCGAGAACGCCTTTGGCGGGGCCACGTCCTTTCTGCGGCGGCGCTATACCAAGGATCTGCGGGGCGTGGACATCGCCGTGACCGGCGTGCCCTTTGACCAGGCGGTGACCAACCGCACCGGCACCCGCCTTGGCCCCCGCGCCATCCGCGAGGCCAGCGCGCTGCAACCCTATGATCCGCCCTATGGCTGGGATTTCGACGTGCTGAGCGAATTTGCCATCGCGGATTATGGCGATCTGGCCTTTGATTATGGCCATGTCTCGCAGTTTCCCGCCGCCCTCACGGCGCATATCAAGGGGATCCTGGATGCCGGTGCCGCAAGTGTGGTGCTGGGCGGCGATCACTACATCAGTTTTCCGATCCTCAAGGCCTATGCAGAGAAATACGGCCCGATCAGCCTGTTGCAGTTCGATGCCCATTCCGACACCTGGCCGGATGACGACATGGACCGGATCGACCATGGCACGATGTTCTACAAGGCGGTGAAATCGGGGATCGTGGACCCGGCGACCTCCGTTCAGGTGGGCATCCGCACCACCAACCCCGACACATTGGGGGTGACCACCATCGACGCCCGCGACGTGCATGAAAACGGGCCTGCTGCCGCCGTGGCGAAGATCAAGAAAGTGCTGGGAGGCCGGCCCTGTTACCTGACCTTCGACATCGACGCGCTGGACCCGGCCTTTGCCCCCGGCACCGGCACGCCGGTCTGGGGCGGGCTGACATCGGCGCAATGCGCGATCATGCTGCGCGATCTGGCGGGGATCAACATCATGGGGGGCGACATCGTGGAGGTCTCTCCGCCCTTTGACACCACCGGGGCCACCGCGATTGCCGGGGCGCATGTGGCGACGGAGATCCTCTGTCTGCTGGGGCACCGGATGAGGACGGCATGAGCGGCAAGAACCAACCCATCAGCGGCAACGACCTGGCGCGGTTTTCGGGGCCGAATACCTTCATGCGGCTGCCATCGGTGAACGATCTGGCCGGGCTGGATGTGGCGGTGCTGGGCGTGCCGATGGATATCGGCACTTCCTGGCGGTCCGGCACGCGCTTTGGCCCCAAGCAGCTGCGCAGCGAAAGCGCGATGCTGCGGCCCTATAACCTGGCCACGGGGGCGGCCCCGTTTGACAGTTTGCAGGTGGCCGACATTGGTGATCTGGCGATCAACACCTTTTCGCTGAGCGACAGTTTGCGCATTATTGCAGAGAGTTACGACGCGATCCTCAACTATGATGCCATTCCCCTGGCCATCGGGGGCGATCATTCCATCACCCTGCCGATCCTGCGCGCCATGGCGCGGCGGCACGGACCGGTGGCGCTGATCCATGTGGATGCCCATGCGGATGTGAACGACGAAATGTTCGGTGAGCGGGAGACCCATGGCACCGTGTTCCGCCGCGCACATGAAGAAGGGCTGATAAATCCTTCGAAAGTCTATCAGATCGGGCTGCGCGGGACGGGGTACGGGGCAGATGATTTTACCGAGGCGGCGGGCTGGGGATTTCAGCAGTTCCCGGCGCATGAGCTCTGGGGGCGCAGCCTGTCGGCGCTGAGCGGCGAGATCCGCCGCGACATCGGCGAGCTGCCCACCTATGTGACCTATGACATCGACAGTCTTGATCCGGCCTTTGCCCCCGGCACCGGCACGCCGGAGATCGGCGGGCTGACCACCATGCAGGCGCTGGAGCTGATCCGGGGGCTGCGCGGGCTGAACATTGTCGGGGCCGACCTGGTTGAAGTGTCGCCGCCCTACGATACATCGGGCAATACCGCGCTGACCGGGGCGAACCTGCTGTTTGAGCTGTTGTGCGTCCTGCCGGGGGTGGCCTACCGCTGAGAGGGCGGAAGAGTGTATTTTTGGAACAATGAGAGAGCGGGGTGCGCATGTATTTCATCTTGATATTGATCATCCTGCTCGGCGGGCTGCTGGGCTATATCCGGTTGGCGCCGCATAACGTGATGCGCTGGCATCATGCGGCGGCCGGCGCGCCGCTGGGCGAGACGCGCCTGGATGGCGGCTTTATCTGGCGCGAGGATGTGGGGGCGGCGGGGCCTGCCAGGCTGGCGCAGCTGGACCGGATCATCCGCGACACCCAGGGGACGCAGGTTCTGGCCGGGTCCGTCGCGGACGGGCAGGTCACCTATGTCAGCCGCACCCGCTGGATCGGCTTTCCCGATTACACCACGGTGACACTGGATGACGGGATTCTCGAGGTCTTTGGCAGGCTGCGCTTCGGCCGTTCAGATTTCGGGGTAAACGCCAAGCGGATTAGAGGCTGGCTGGCCCAGCTCTGAGGACAGGCAGCCCTTTTGCACCTCGCGCCACATCGGCACGTTCAGTGACATCTGGCATTGCGCCATGAACATGCGCCCATCCACCTGCAGGCAGATGGTTTCGCCCAGTTCGACGCGGTTGTGGTTGCGGTCGGTGCAATAGCAATCAACCGTCTTGCCGCTGGGCGAGGTGACATCACCCCAGGTGACGGCAGGCAGGGCGATGAGCCCGAGGAGAAGCGTGGCGCGAAACATGGGGCCATTATAGCACGCGGCGGCCCTTGACCAAAGCCTTTCCATCGGCGACATCCCTGACGATGATACCCATGGACCGTCTTTTGCAGATCACCCAGCGCTTCCAGTACCTGGAAGCCGCCATGTCTGCCGGGTCCGACGGGGCCGATTTTGCCGCATTGGCCAAGGAATATTCCGATCTGAAGCCGGTGGTGGAACAGATCGACCATTACCGTCAGTTGCTTGAGGACATGGAGGAGGCCAGGGCGATGCTGGCGGACCCGGAGATGGCCGAGCTTGCGCGCGAGGAATTGCCGACGCTGAAGGAGGCGCTGCCAAAGGCGGAGGCGGCGCTGCAGCTGGCGCTTTTGCCCCGCGATGCGGCGGATGCCAAGCCCGCGATGCTGGAAATCCGGCCCGGCACCGGGGGCGATGAAGCGGCCCTGTTCGCGGCGGATCTGCTGCGGATGTACCAACGCTATGCCGAGGCGCGCGGCTGGGGGTTCGACCTGATCGAAAGCCAGATGACGGAACTGGGCGGGGTCAAGGAAGTGGTGGCCCATGTCACCGGCCAGAATGTCTTTGCCCGGCTCAAGTTCGAAAGCGGCGTGCACCGGGTGCAGCGGGTGCCCAGCACCGAGAGCGGCGGACGCATCCACACCTCTGCCGCCACTGTCGCGGTGCTGCCGGAGGCCGAGGACGTGGATATCGAGATCAATGCCAACGATCTGCGCATCGACACGATGCGGTCCTCGGGCGCCGGGGGGCAGCACGTCAATACAACGGATTCCGCCGTGCGGATCACCCATATCCCGACGGGCATCGTGGTGACCTCTTCCGAAAAATCGCAGCACCGCAACCGGGACAAGGCGATGCAGGTGCTCAAGGCGCGGCTTTACGACATGGAACGTTCGCGGGTGGACAGTGAACGTTCAGCGGACCGAGCGGCACAGGTTGGCTCCGGTGACCGGTCGGAGCGGATCAGGACCTATAATTTCCCGCAAGGGCGGATGACCGACCACCGGATCAACATGACGCTCTACCGGCTGGATGCGGTGATGCAGGGCGATCTGGACGAGATCGTGGATGCGTTGACGGCGGATGCCCAGGCGCAGCAGCTTGCGGCGATGAACGCATGACCACCGCTGGCGCCCTGATGGCGGCAGCGGCGGCGCGGCTGAGGGCGGCGGGCGTGCCGGACCCGGCCCGCGATGCGCGGCTGTTGCTGGCCCATGCCGCATCGGTGGATGCGGGGCGGGTGACGCTGATTGCCCCGGAAGAGGTTGCGCCCGAAATCGCGGAGCGGTTCGAGCGGCTGGTGTCGCTCAGGGCGGTGCGGGTGCCGGTCAGCCAGCTGGTGGGTGCACGGGCCTTTTATGGCCGCGACTTCAAGGTCAGCCGCGATGTGCTGGACCCGCGGCCGGAAACCGAGACGCTGATCGAACTGGCGCTTGGTGCGCCTTTCGCGCGGGTGCTGGACCTTGGCATCGGGTCGGGGTGTATCCTTGTGACCCTGCTGGCGGAGCGGAAAGAGGCGACGGGGCTGGGGATCGACCTGTCGGAGGGGGCCTGCCTGCAGGCCAGCGCCAATGCCGTGGTGCACGGGGTGGCGGCGCGGGCGGATATCCGGCAATCGGACTGGTTCGATGCGGTTGAGGGGCGCTTTGACCTGATCGTGTCCAATCCTCCTTACCTCGCTGCCGATGAAATGGCCGACGTGGCGCCAGAGCTGCGCGATCACGAGCCGCGCATCGCGCTGACCGACGGGGCGGACGGGCTGTCGGCCTATCGGACCATTGCAGCGGAGGCGCAGGGCTATCTGACCGCAACCGGCCGGGTGCTGGTGGAAATCGGCTGGCAGCAGGGCGATGCGGTGCAGGAGATTTTCCGGCGCGCGGGCTGGGGTGACGTGCACCTGGCCCATGATCTGGGCGGGCGCGCACGGGTGGTAAGGGCCGCAAACCCGGCCTGAGTGGCGGAAACGGGCCACTTTATTTAATTTTCGCCACTTTGCCCTTGCCCTGTCGCCCCTCCCATGTTTTATCGAAGGTGTTGCAGCGGTGGATGCCTTTGGCGGTCCCGCGCGGCGGTAAGCCCAACAATCTTTCGCAATCGGGTGCAATTTGGCGATGATCGCTGCACCGGTTCTTTTGACAACTCACCAAAGACTGACATCATTTCATGAAATCCAGCAGATCACGGTCCCGGTCCAAGAATAACCGCAACCGGCAGCCGCAAAGCGGCGGTAATGTCGTCAACCGCGTCTTTGACAGCAGCGGTCCCGAAGGCAAGGTGCGCGGCACACCCCAGCAGGTGATTGAGAAATACAATCAGCTTGCCCGCGACGCACAGCTGAGCAACGACCGCGTTGCGGCAGAAAATTTCCAGCAGCATGCGGAGCATTACCTGCGCCTGCTGTCCGAAGCGCAGCGCGAGATTGACCAGCGCCGCGAGGAGCAGGAACGCCAGAACCGCGAGCGCCAGGCCGAACGCGACCGCGAGCGGTCGGAGCGTCAGGAACGCGACGGCAACCAGAATCAGCAGAACAACAATCAGAACAACAGCCATTCGGGCGATCAGCCCCAGCCGGGTGGTGATCAGCAGCCGGCGGTCGAAGAGGCCAAGCAGCCTGCACCTGAAAAGCCCAAGCGCACCAGGAAACCGGCGGCACAGAGCGATCCTGCGTCACTGCCCGATTTCGTGACCGGTGGCAGCGATGACGACGATCAGGACAGCAGCGGTCTGGTGGAAACACCGGAAAGCAAGCCCAAGCCCAAGCGCACCTATCGTCGCAAGCCCAAGGCGGACAGCGACAGCAGCGATCCGAGCCAGGCTGCGGAATAAAGCGTCTGACGAAAGTCCTGAAGTATCAGGCATCACGTGACGCGTTGAAATCTCTGATTTCAGGCAGCGTTACGTGATTCTGGTTTTTTGCATGACGCTTTAGGCGCTTTGCCGGGCCTTTTCCCTGGCCCGGTCTCGGCACCTGTGTGTTCAGGAAATCAGGGTTGCAGGCTCCGGGCCAGTTCCGGCCATTTCCCGATAAAGGCGTCGCGGGCGCGGATGCCCGGTGACAGCTTCTGACGCCTGTCGTCCTGTGTCAGCCTGACAAAGATCAGCTTGCGTTTGCCCATCTCTGCCCAGCCGACATACCATCCCCAGCCGCGTGCATAGTCGAAACTGCGGTCTGTCCGGCGCGGGTAGGCGCCGCCGGTCTTGCCGTGCAGGGTCCAGCCTTCGACGGTGCGTTGTTCTACGATGGCACGGGTCTGTGCCATGGCCCGGGGGGGCACGGGCAGGGTATCGCGCAGCAGGGCGCGCAGGAAGCGGGCCTGCTCAAGCGGTGATACTTTCAACGAGGATGCGATCCAGGCGCGTTCCAGGCCGTTGTCAAAGCCTGCATCACCGGAAAAATCCGCATTGCCGTAGTCGAATGCCACCGCATAACCGGTCAGCCTGTGCTGGCCCAGGGCGGCGGTGATCCGTTGCGAGTACCAGACCACCGAATAGGTCAGCCAATCGGTCGGATCGGTGTCGCGGGTCCAGTTGGCGCCACCCCAGTCCGGTTCGCCGGGGCGGTAGGAAAGCAGGGGCGCATGGGCATCTTCCAGGATGCCGGAATCGTATCCCATCACCGCCAGCGGAATCTTGAAGGTCGAGGCAGGGGTGACCCGCGTGTCGCAGTCGCCCTGCTCAAGCAGGATCGCGGCGCTTTGCGCATCCATCACCAGGGTGCAGAAGGTTTCCGCCCCGGTGGCGGAGGCCATGCCGATGCCGGCGGCGAGCACCAGTGCTGCGGGCAGGAGGGGGCGGGGGATGCGGGGCATGATTACTCCGGTTGCAGAGAGGCGGTGCCGTCAGCGTTAATATAGGTGACCCGCCCGAGGCGGTGCAGTTCCGCGCTGCGTTCCTTCCAATCATAGCGGCGGTCCTGCAGCACCGGCGACCAGAACAATGTGCCGCCCTGACGCCAGGGGTCGATGATGACGCCCGCCTGCATCGGGGCACCTTTGGCGGTGATCACGGCGCTGGAATGTTCGATCAGGATCGGGTTTCCGGCATTGGCGATGGCGCGCTGGATCTCAAGCGTTTCGAAGCCGGCCTGGTTGAGCAGTTGCTCCATGTCCGTGGCCCAGTGATAGCAGAGCCCGCGCGGCTTTTTCCCGGCATTGACCTTGGCGTTATGCACGAGCGGCGCATCGGTGATCTGGTACTGCTGCGCCAGTTGAAAGGTATGGCGGTAGGTCAGATCGGCGGCCCGTGCGGCCTCTGCCGGGTCGACGCCGGGGGACATCGCCTGCAAGGCACGGGTCAGCGCCGCCACATCCGCCCGCGACCCCTGTGAGGGTCCGGTGGGGGCGCAGGCGGCAAGGGCGCAGAGCAGCGCCAGTGCGGCAAGCCAGCGGATCATCGTTTTGCCACTTCGCGGGCGAGGGCGCAGAAGCCTTCAAGCGGGACCTGTTCGGCGCGTTCGGTCGGGGCGATGCCTGCGGCCTTCAGCAGATCCTCGATATCGGGGGCGATGCCCTTGAGCGCCGAGCGCAGCATCTTGCGCCGCTGGTTGAAGGCCATGGCGACCACGCGGTTCAGCACTGCCGCATCAGCCGGAAAGCGCGGTTCCGGCAGGGCGGTCAGATGGACCACGGCAGAGGAGACCTTGGGCGGCGGGGTAAAGGCGCCGGGGGGCAGATGCATGACGATCCGTGCCTCTGCCCGCCATTGCGCCAGCAGGGCGAGGCGGCCGTAGGCCTTGCTGCCCGGCAGCGCCACGATGCGTTCGGCCACTTCGCGCTGGAACATCAGCGTCAGGCTTTCCCAGTAGGGCGGCCAGTCGCGCGGAGTCAGCCAGCGTATCAGCAGCTCGGTGCCGACGTTATAGGGCAGGTTGGCCGCCACCCGGATCGGCGGCGTCAGATGGGCCAGCGGGTCGATGTCCAGCGCGTCGCCTTCGAGCACCGTCAGCCTGCCGGGATAGGCGGCGGCGATCTCGTCCAATGCGGGACGGCAGCGGCTGTCCTTCTCGATGGCCAGCACATGGCGCGCGCCCTCTGACAGCAGACCACGGGTCAGCCCGCCGGGGCCGGGCCCGATTTCGAGCACGTCACACGCCGAGACATTGCCCGCCTGACGGGCGATCTTGGCGGTCAGGTTCAGATCCAGCAGGAAGTTCTGCCCCAGCGACTTGCGCGCCGAGAGGCCATGGGTCTGTATCACCTCGCGCAGGGGCGGCAGGGAATCGATGGCGCTCATGCGGGGGGACCTGCATCCGGACGCGGGGCCGGGATAGGTGTATTTTGGGAACAATGAAGCATCATGCGGTGCCCCTGGCCATGCGGTGGGCGAGCCGGATCGCCTCGATCATGCTGGTAGGGTTCGCCAGCCCCTTGCCCGCGATGTCGAAGGCGGTGCCGTGATCGGGCGAGGTGCGCACGAAGGGCAGGCCCAGGGTCACGTTCACACCTCTGTCGAAATCCAGCGTCTTGATCGGGATCAGCGCCTGATCGTGGTACATCGCCACCGCCGCGTCATAGCGCGCGCGGGCGGCAACGTGGAACATGGTGTCGGCGGGCAGGGGGCCGGTGAGGTCAAACCCGGCACTGCGCATCCCGGCGATCAGCGGTGCAATCCAGTCCAGTTCCTCGCGGCCCATGGCGCCGCCTTCGCCCGCATGGGGGTTCAGCCCGGCGATGGCAAGGCGGGGAGCGGCGATGCCGAAGAGGTCGCGCAGGCCCGCATGGGTGATCTCGATGGTGCGGCGCAGGCTGTCGGGGGTCAGGGCCAGCGGCACCTCGGACAGCGCGATGTGGATCGTTGCCGGGACCACGCGCAGCTGATCCGAGGCCAGCATCATCACCACCTGGTCGACACCGGCAAGGGCGGCCAGGTATTCGGTATGGCCGGGATAGGCAAAACCGGCCCCGTCCTTCAGTGCCTTCTTGTGGATCGGCGCGGTACACAGGGCGCAGGCCCTGCCAGCCCGGACCAGGTCCACCCCCAGCGCGATCATGTCGATCACGCCCTGTGCGTGTTCGGGGCGCGCGGCGCCGGGTGTCATGGCGGGGCCAAAGTCATGCGCCAGCACCGGCAGCGCATCTGCCGAGACCCCGGCCGCCTCTGCCGCATCGGTGACGATGCGATGCGGGACATCGGCGGGCAGGTGGCGCGGATCGCCGAGCCAGAGCATCGGGATTTCACCGGCAAGGGCCATCCATGCGCGGGCGGCCACTTCGGGCCCGATGCCTGCGGGTTCACCACAGGAGATCACCACAGGCCTGTCCTGCAGCGCGCCGTCCCGGGGGGCTTCGGTCATTTCATGATGATGCGGGCATCGGCGCGCAATTGTTCCGTCAGCTGGTCCGCATAGCCTTGCAGTTTGCGCTGGCGCAGGCTCGACACCACGGCCTCGCGGCTGACCTCGGCATTTGCCTCGGCGGTGCGTTTGCACAGCATCAGGAACACCAGCGTCTGCCCGCCCGCCCGTGTCAGTGCGGTCGAGCTTTCACCCGGATCAAGCTTGGCCAGTTCGATTGCGATGTCCTGCGGGATTTCCGCCGGTTTCTTGGCGCCACGGTCCAGCACGCTTTCGGGCTGGCCCTGGGCCACGGCATAAAGATCGTTGCAGGTGTCGACCTCGCTGCGCACGCGGGCGGCCTCGTTCAGGGCCGCTTCGTTGCGACCGCCGGGGATGTAATAGGCGGCATATTCGATTTCGGAATAGGATTTGGCGGGCGCGCCGGTTTCCTCGATCCCGCGCAGCTGGAACAGGGCCACGGCATTGGGAATCGGCAACGGCGATGTCACCTCGCCGGGGGCGAGCGCCAGCAGGATGGGGGCCAGCGAGGGCGGGAGTTTTTCCAGCGGGGTCCAGGGCATCCGGCCGCCCCGGCCACGGGAGGCGGTTGCGGAATACTGCTGGGCATAGCGGGAGAATTCGGCCTCCGACTTGCTTTGGGCAATCCGGTCTGCCAGCGCGTTGACACGTGCGGCCTCCTGCGGCGGGGCGGGGATGATGATTTCCGACAAGAGCACGCGGATGCCGCTGCCCGCGCCGCTGCGGCCAAGTTCGCGGTCGATCTCGGCGTCGGAGATGTTCACCAGTGCGCCATAGCGGGCGCGGATCAGGTCGCGCCAGGTGAGCTGGGTGACGACGAAATCGCGGAAAGTCTGCTGCGACACGCCGGATTGTTCCAGCGCGGTGGTGAATTCTTCCACGCTGAGGTTGGCGCGGCCGGCGAAATCGGACAATCCGGACTGGACCGCCTCGTCGGACAATTTCAGGTCGTACCGGGCGGCGAGGTCGTCGCGCAGACGGTCCTTGATCAACTCGTCGATGACATTCTCGCGGTCCGAGCCGGGGGCGTTCAGCAGTTGCATGAAGCGCTGCCGTTGCTGGACCTCGAATTCGGTGACGATCCTGTCATTCACGCGCGCCACGGGGGCATAGAGGTTCTGCGCCATGACGGCGGGCGGCACCAGCAGGCACAGCGCCAGTCCAAGGGCCACGGCCCACCTTGAGATGGACGCCCACCTTGAGATGAACGAAGGTGTCGGTCTGATCAGTTCCGGCATGAGCGCACGTATCTTTCTGTTCCGTTGGAGGCGGCAAAGCCCCTGAGCCCGATGTTAAAACCGATATTGGTAGAGGGCTCAACACTTGTTGAAGTGGAATAGCGCCGATTGACCGAAAGGTCGACCGATACGCATTCATTGTTGTAGGTCAGGCCGAGCCCCGCCGAGGCGGCGCGGTCGTCGGCGATGTCGAATCGCCAGTCGGCCGAGGCGGTCCATTGCCGGTTGATCCGGTAATCGCCATCAAGCGCGATCTCGGAGACTGCCTGGGTGCGGTCCTCGGCCGGGTCGGCATCGAGCCAGACATAGCTGCCGCCCAGGCGTCCGCGGGTAAAGTCCCAGTCGCCGCGCAGCTCGGCCTTGGCAAACTGGAAATTGTCGTCGAACAAGCCGCGCCCGGTGAGGGACAGGCCCTGCGCGGTCTTGATCTGGCCCGCCAGCAGGAAATCCGAAGAGGTGCCTGCCAGGCCGGATGTCGTGGTGAATTCAAGGTCGGATTTCTCGCGCAGGACCTGGCCGATGGTCAGATGCGCGTCCCATCCGGTGGGGTCAAAGCGCGACCAGTTGACGCCGATGGCCGCCACCGCATGTCTTTCGCGCCGGTCGGGCCGGGGAAACCGCGACAGCGACAGCAGGTTGCCTTCGTCGAATTCGACCCGGGTGCTTTCATCATTGGGGATGGCCAGACGGTTGCCGCCGGACCAGCCGATCTGAGCGATCGGTTCCAGCAGCTGGGACACGCCGCCCCTGCCGCGCCGGATCATCGGATAGCGCAGGGCAATGGCGGCGGCCGGCACGATGTCGGAGTGGTTCTGGGCAAAGCTGCTGTCCTGCACGATATCGAAGGCATTGAAGCTGGCGCCGATCTGCCCGTCCGCAACCAGCCCGTTGCCAAAGGTCATGCGCCGCAGCCATTTGACTTCGCCGTGCAGGCGGGCCACGTCGCGCCCGATGATATCGGCATCCGAGGTGCGCCGGTGGCTGTGTGCCTGAATGCGCATCCGCAGTTCGCCGCCGATGCCCGAGGGGAACAGCCGCCGCTCGTAGTCGCCGTCCAGCACGATGGTGGGCAGTTCGTCGTTCACCTCCGTATCGCGGAGGGATTCGAAATTGTAGATGCTGGCGCGCACATAGGCGTCGCGCCGCGCGCGGCTCACGGTAATCTGGCTAGAGAGGCGGTCCTTTGCGGAATAGCCGTAGTCTTTCAGATAGGCGGGGTCGCTGGTGGTCTCGATCCCGAATTCCAGCACATAGTCGCGCGCCAGGTCGAACCGGCCCACGCCAAAGAGATATCCCCGGGTTTCGCCGGGGCGCTGGTCGTCGCGGGTATAGGCGCCGTCGAACTGGATGCGTCCGGACCGGAAGGCCTGGCGGTAGCGGAATTCGAGGGTCCGGGTGGCGCTGGACAGATAGGGGCTCAGGGTCAGGTCGCGGTGTTCCCCGAGCTTGATGAAATAGGGAATCTTGAAGCCGGTGCCCAGTTGCGAGGTGGTCCGGATCGAAGGCTGCAGGAACCCGGTGGCCCGTGCCAGCGTCGGGTCGGGCAGGCGCAGGCGCGGCAGGTAGAAGATCGGGACGTTGCAGATGTGGAAGGATGCTTCGTCGAAATAGAGCTGCTGTTCGAGCTTGTCGTGGATCACCCGCTTTGCCCTGATCTGCCAAAGCGGTGCGCGCCCGTCCTCGCAGACTTTGCAGGAGGTCACGGCGGTCTTGTAAAGCTGGCTGTAGCGCCCGTCGACGCGGTTGATCTGGTTGGCGGCCAGTTGCAATTGCTGGTTCAGGATCAGCCGGGCACCCCGCAGCAGGCCGTTCTGCAGATCCGGGTCCAGTTCCGCCGCATCCGCCAGGATCAGCGTGTCATCGCCTTCGGAGATGACGATGGGCCCCTCGATGGTGAGCGCGCCGGTGGCCTGGTTGTAGCTGATCGTGCGGGCGCGCAGGCGGGTTTCGCCCTGAAAGGCCTCCACGTTGCCCTGGGCCACCAGCGTCCGGTCACGGGTCAGGAAGACCTGGTCGGCCACCAGCACCGCCGCGGGTGGCGTGCCCTGCTGTGCCCTGGCGGTCAGTGGCATCACGGTGAGGGCCAGTATGAGCAGCCAGCGGCACACGCGTTTATCCATCCTCTGCATGTAAAAGCAGGCCAAGTGCCAGCAGGATCGCAACCGCAGGCGGCGCCCAGGCGGCGAGCAGAACGGGAATCTGCCCGTTCTCGCCAAGGATTTGTGCGAAGCTGCGAATGAAATACAAGGTGAACCCCAATAGCACAGATGCCAGTACAGCGACCCCTGTACCACCAAATCTGGTATGCCGCATGGTGAAGGCGCTCGCAACAAGAACCATCGCCATCAGGAAAAACGGCCGCGCGAACTCGGCCTGAAGCCAGACCCGGTGCTTGCGCGGGCTGAAGCCTGCCTGCTCCAGCTGGCGGATAAAGGCGGGCAGTTCATAGATCGAGACCGCGCCGGGTGCGCCGATGCTTTCGCGGATCCGCTCCACCGTCAGGGAGGAGGGAATGGTCAGCAGGTCGTGGGTGGTGGCATTGCCTTCGGCATTGACCCCGGCCTCCAGCGGCCATGACTTGGCGTCGCGCAAGCGCCATTCGCGGTCGACCAATGCGGCCGATCCGGCCTCGATCCGGCGCACCGGCCCGCGGTCATGCTCATAGGTGATGAAGGTCACATCATAGAGCACCGAGGCATCGGCATTCGAGCGCCAGGCACGGATCACGGTCTGCCCATCGACATTGCCCTGGCGCAGCCACAGTCCTTCGTCGCTGATCGACAGGGCAGAGGCCCCGTCGGCGCGGTAGCTTTCGGAGAGTTGCAGATAGCGGTTGTTGGTGGCTGCCACGATGGGGTTCAGCATGCCCAGGGCCATCACACCGATGATCAGCGCAACCACCACCGGTGCGATCAGGGCGCGCAGGGCGGAGCGGCCCGCGGCCCGGGTCACCACCATTTCGGAGGAGCGGGCCAGCGAGATGAACAATGCCACGGTGGCAAGGATCATGATCAGCGGCAGGATCAGGTTGATGGTTTGCGGCGCGTTCAGCAGGGTCAGCCCCAGGATGCGCTGCCATCCCAGGTCATAGCTGCCGAACCTGCGCGCCTGTTCGACCGCATCGACCAGCATCACCAGCGCAAACAGAATGGCGGTGATGGTGAAAAAGGTCACGGCAAAGCGCCGTGCGAAATAGAGATGCAGGATCATGCAGCGGCCCCCGGTCTGCGGCGCCGCAACAGGCCGGGCCGCGATGCCACCGAGAGCATCGCCACCACCAGGATCGCCCCGACAAGCACCGGCATATACATCAGCGGCCAGTTGGCGGGATTGGTCAGCACCTCGTCCACCAGCGCGCCGCGAAACCCGTCGATTGCGATCAGCAGGCCAAAGGCGATGACGACCTCGCGCCAGACCCCGAAGCGCGAGAAGCCGCCCAGCAACAGGGTGGAAAAGCCGACCATCGCTGCCACCACGCAGAACAGCGGCTGGGCAAAGCGGGAATGGAACTCTTCCGCGATGGTGCCCAGGCTGTCGCCCGAATCCTTCGACAGTTGATCCCAGGAGGTCAGGAAAGCCGGAGTGGTCAGATTTGGCGTCGAGATCTGCCGCCCGGCAGACTTGCTGACAAGCGCCGAGATATCAAAGGAAAAGTCCCGGAACTTTGCCGTGGCCAGCCGTTTGGTTTCCTGGTTCAGGCGCTGCGCCAGCCCGTCCACCATGATCAGCGTCGTGCCCTCGCCATTGCGCACCAGATAGGCTTCGGCGGCGGTATAGATCACCCCTTCGAGCGCATTGCGCCGGTCGGACAGGAAAACGTCGCGCAGCACGCCGTCGGTGTCGATCAGCCGGGTGTAGAAGGTGACGTTCTCGCCCGGATGCAGGAAGGTGCCTTCGGTCAGCAGCCGTGCGGTGACGTTCTGCGAAATCTCGGTTTCGCGCTGGCTGAGCTGGCCCTGCGCCATGGGCACCAGAAAATGGCTGAGCACGGACATCATGCCCGCCACGCAGAGGCCGTAGATGAACACCGGCCGCGCCAGCCGCCAGGGGCCGGAACCGGTCGATTGCAGCACGGTCAGCTCGCTTTCGCTGCTCATCCGGTTGGTGACATAGGCCGCACCGGCAAAGGCGGCGATGGGCAGCACGGTCAGGATCAGCTTGGGCAGGCCAAGGGCGGTGAACTCCAGGAACACCAGCGCCGATTGGCCGTCCCCGATCAGCCGGTCGAACAGCAATACCGCCCGGTTGATCCAGAACAGCGCCACCAATACGAGCGCGAAAAAGCCGAACAGCAGCAGAAACTGCGACAGCATGTAGCGGTCAACTCTGGCCACTGCGATCCCCCCAAGGTGTCATCCGGCGCTCTGACGGCGATGTTGAATGCAACAATAATGTAAAAGAAGCGGGGGGAAAACTGGTATCTGGTCATGGGCGGGCTGGCGCGTTAGGTCTTTGCAGGAAACCAGAACAAGGGCTCTTTCATGACCGACCTCACCCCGATCCGCTTTTCCCCGACCGACATCGACAAAATCGCGGCCCATGAGGGCCGGATCGCTGTTTTCGTCAATCCGGAGGGGCGGCTGGACGCAGGCGCGCGCCGGGTCAACAAACTGATGCGCGGGGCGCTGGCGCGGCTGGTCGAGGGCGAGGCCTTTGCAAAGATGAAGCCGGGGCAGTCTGTTGCGATGGCCTATCCCGCCGGTCTGGCGGCGGAAGCGGTGGATGTTGTTCACCTGCCACGCCGGATCAGCGTGAAGGAGGCACGCCGCGCAGGCGCAAGCCTGGCCAAGGCGCGCGGCACCGCCGATCTTCTGGTGCTGGCGGCGGGCATGCGCCGGGTGTCCGAGATGGCCTTTGGCCTTGCGATGCGCGACTACGGTTTCGAAGACCACAAGAGCGCGCCGAAGGATCGCGAGGGCAGCGTGACCATCATGTGCAGCAAGCCCGAAGAGGCACAGGCACAGGCAGAGCCGCTGATGGCGGTGGCCGAAGGCGCCTTCATGACCCGCGATCTGACCAATGCGCCCGCCAATGTGCTGACGACGACCGAATTCGCGGACCGTCTGGCAGCGATGGAGAAGCTCGGCCTCAAGGTCGAGGTGCTGGAAGAGGCCGAACTCGAAGAACTGGGCATGCGCACCTTGCTCTGCGTGGGGCAGGGCTCCGACAGCCCCTCCAAGGTGGTGGTGATGCGCTGGGAAGGCGGGGCCAGCGATGCAGCACCGCTGGCGCTGGTCGGCAAGGGTGTGGTGTTTGACACCGGCGGGATCAGCCTGAAACCCGGTGCGGGCATGGAGGACATGACCATGGACATGGGCGGCGCGGCCGTTGTGGCCGGGGTGATGCGCAGCCTTGCGCTGCGCAAGGCCCGGGCCAATGTCGTGGGCCTGGTGGGGCTGGTCGAGAACATGCCCTCGGGCAATGCCACCCGCCCGGGCGATGTGATCACCTCGATGAAGGGGGATACGGTCGAGGTCATCAACACGGATGCCGAGGGGCGCTTGGTGCTTTGTGATGTGATGTGGTACGCGCAGGACCGGTTCAAACCCGCCGCGATGATCGACCTGGCCACGCTGACCGGGGCCATCGTCATCGGGCTGGGCCACGAGAACGCGGGCGTCTTTTCCAACAATGACGGGTTCTGCGCAGAATTCCTCAAGGCGGCAGAGGCCGAGGGCGAAGGTGCCTGGCGGTTGCCGCTGGGCCAGGCCTATGACGACCTGCTGAAAAGCCGGATTGCCGATATGAAGAACATCGGCGGCCGGGCAGGCGGGTCGATCACCGCGGCCCAGTTCCTGCAACGCTTTGTCAAGGAAGAGACACCCTGGATTCACCTCGATATTGCCGGGGTCGCTTCGGTCAAGTCGGAGACGGCGCTGGCCCCCACGGGGGCAACAGGCTGGGGCGTGGCGGCGCTGAACCGGCTGGTGGCCGACCGTTTCGAGACCGAGTGATCCGGCGATGGGGGCGGCCTATTTCTATCACCTGACGCGGCGGCCCCTGGTTGACACCCTGCGGATGCTGCTGGACCGGTCGCTGGCCCAGGGCTGGCGCGTGGCGGTGCGCGGCACCGATGCGGCGGGGCTGGAGGCATTGGACCGCGCCCTGTGGCTGGGCCCCGACGAGGGGTTCCTGCCGCATGGCATGGCAGGCGGGCCGCATGATGCGGCGCAGCCGGTGCTGCTGACCACAGCCGCCGCTGCCGCGAACACCCCTGCCTGCGTCATTTCTGTGCAGGGGGCCGAGGTGACAGCGCAGGAGGTCGCGGCACTGGAACGGGTCTGCGTGCTTTTCGACGGTGATGATGACGTGGCGCTGAACCGCGCCCGCGACCAGTGGAAGGTGTTGAAGGAGGCTGGCGCCTCTGCGCAATACTGGTCGGAGGAATCGGGCCGCTGGGAGAAAAAGGCGGAGACCTGAACCTCAGGCGACACCGACACGGCAACCGCCAGGGGCCCCCGCGCAACCCCCGCGCAACATTTGACTGCGCTTACCGGGTGAGGATCAACTCTCCACCAGTGATTTCGATACGGCCCCAGCGCTGCAGATAGCCCATGCCCAGCAGGGATTGCCGCATCTCGCCCGCGTTCACCACGGCGGCGACATCGGTATCAGTGACCGCGCCCAGGGTGACGGTATCCAGCGTGACAAAGGCGGTGCGTACTTCGCCGTTGGCGGTATTGGCGGTGCCGTGGAACTTCAGGCTGTCCGGGTCGACCCCGGCGCGGCGCGCATCGGCCTGGGTCAGCACCAGGTCGGTGGCACCGGTGTCCACCACGAAACGGATGGGGGTGTCGTTGATGTCGAGCGTCAGGTAGTAATGGCTGTCGCGCGATTTGGGCACGACGATCTTGTCACCGCCCGTCAGCACCATCTGCGGATGCCGCGCGTCGCGGCTGATGTCCTGCCAGAGCCCCACGGCGGCGGCGCCGCCGACAAAGATCATGCCCCAGACGGCGGCATGTTGCAGGCTGCGGTTCAGGCTTTCGCGCGATTGCAGGATGAACCAGCCGATCACCATGGTGCCGAGCACCACCAGGTAGATCAATTGCATTGTGTCGATACCGCCCATCTGTCGCATCTCCTCCGGCTGGCTACCGATATAGATAGGCGCGGCGGGCGATGATGTCAGCCCGCGCCGGGGCCGAAACCGAAGGCGCTGAGCCCGTCGAGCACGAATTGCACCGACAGGGCGGCCAGCAGCATGCCCAGCAATCGGGTGATCACGTCGATCCCGGTCTTGCCGATCACATGTTCCAGATAGCTGGAGGCCTGGAGCAGCAGGGCCATCACCACAAGCGTGAGCGCGGTGATCCCCAGCACCGTCACCAGCCCCTCGGCCCCCGGGCGTTCGCCGGTCAGAAGGATCACCGAGGCGATGGAGCCGGGACCGGCCATCAGCGGGATCGCCAGCGGAAAGACCGAAGGGTCATCGACGGAGGTCTCATCGGTGCGGTCCTCGCGCCGTTTCGTGCGCCGCTCGAAGAGCATGTCGAGGGCGGTCAGAAACAACAGGATGCCCCCTGCGACCCGGAAGGCGGGCATGGAGATGCCGATGAAGCCCAGAACGGCCTCACCCAGAAAGGCAAAGAGGGTCAGCACCAGGCCCGCAACCAGCACCGCCCGCCAGGCCACGCGCCGCCGCTGGGCGCGGGACATGCCGGGTGTCAGGGCGATGAAAAGCGGGGCAATGCCGATCGGGTCGATCACCACGAACATGGTGACAAGTGCCGTGATCATATAGGCGGTGTCGAGCGTCATGATGCCGTGATCCGATTGCGGGCTGCGCCCATTCCATTGTTTTGCGGGGGCGCTGCCCCCATCGGCCAGAGGCCGATTCCCCCGGGAATATTTCCTGCCAAAAAGAAAGTCAGGCGGTGGCTTTCTCCAGTTTTTCCTGTGCGGACATCCAAAGCGTTTCAGCGCGTTCGAGCGCCTGCATCACTTCGGCGTATTTCTTGTTCCAGACTTCCAGCTCGCCCACCTTGGTATCTTCGTAAAGGGCGGGATCGGCCAGCTTCTTGGCCAGTTTATCGCGCATTTCGTTGATTTTCTCAACGCGGGCTTCGGATTTGCGGACTTCCGAGCGCAAAACAAGGATATCTTCGCGGCTGGCGCGCTTTGCCTTGGGCGTCTCCTTGGGCTTGCTGTTCTTGCTGACCGGACGGGTCGGCTGCAGCAGCATCTTGCGGTAACTTTCCAGGTCGTCCTCGTAAGGTGTCACGGTGCCGTTCGACACCAGCCAGAGCCGGTCCGCCACCATGGAGAGCAGGTGCATGTCGTGGCTGACCAGGATCACCGCGCCGGAGTATTGCGTCAGCGCTTCCACCAGCGCCTCGCGGCTTTCGATGTCGAGGTGGTTGGTCGGCTCGTCGAGGATCAGCAGATGCGGCGCGTCCAGCGTCGCCAGCAGCAGCGACAGCCGCGCCTTCTGGCCACCCGACAGGCGGCCGACCTCGGTTTCGGCCTGATCGGCGCCAAGGCCGAATCCCGCCAGCTGCGCGCGCAGTTTGGAATGCAGCACGCCGGGGCGTGCGCTGATCATGTGCTGCAGCGGGGTTTCATTGATGTGAAGCTCGTCCACCTGGTGCTGGGCAAAGAAGCCGATGCGCAGCTTGTTGGCCTTCACCGCCTTGCCGTCCATCAGCACCAGCCGGTCCGACAGCAGTTTCGACAGCGTCGATTTGCCCTGGCCGTTCTTGCCCAGCAGCGCGATGCGGTCGTCCTGGTCGATGCGCAGGTTCAGCCGGGACAGCACCGGCTGGCCGGGGGTATAGCCGGTGGAACCGCCTTCGATGGAGATGATGGGGGGCGACAGCTCCTCCGGTTCGGGGAAGGTGAAGACCCGTTTCGCCGCCTGTTCGGGGGTCGAGATCATGTCCATCTTCTCGATCATCTTGAGGCGGGACTGGGCCTGTTTGGCCTTGGAGGCCTTGGCCTTGAACCGGTCCACGAAGGCCTGCATGTGGTCGCGGCGGGCCTGTTGTTTCTTGGCCATGGCGGCCTGCACCGCGCGCTGTTCGGCGCGCTGACGGGCGAATTGGTCATAGGGGCCCTGATAGAAGGTCAGCTTGCGGTCTTCCAGATGCAGGATGCCGTTCACGGCCCGGTTCAGCAAACCGCGGTCGTGGCTGATGATGATGACCGTATGGGGATACTTGGCCAGGTAGCTTTCCAGCCAGAGTGCGCCTTCGAGGTCGAGATAGTTGGTCGGTTCGTCCAGCAGCAGCAGGTCGGGCTGCGCAAAGAGCACGCCCGCCAGTGCCACGCGCATCCGCCAGCCGCCCGAGAAGTCGGAGCAGGGCATCTGCTGTTCCGCGTCGTCAAAGCCCAGGCCCTTGAGGATCGAGGCCGCGCGCCCTTCGGCGGACCAGGCGTCTATATCGGCCAGCCGCGACTGGATGTCGGCGATGCGGCCGGGATCCTTCGCCGTCTCCGATTCCGCCATCAGCGCCGCGCGTTCGGTATCGGCGGCCAGCACCGTGTCGATCAGCGAGACGTCGGAGGAGGGAACCTCCTGCGCCACGCCGCCGATCCTGGCCCGGCTCGGCAGGCTGATGTCGCCGCCGTCCAGCGCCAGTTCACCGCGGATGATGCGGAACAGGGTGGTTTTGCCCGCGCCATTGCGCCCGACAAGGCCGACCTTGTGACCTTCGGGGATGACGGCGCTTGCCTCTTCAAAGAGCGGACGGCCCTCGACGGAGTAGTTGATTTCGGAAATGCGTAACATGGACGCGGTGTGGACCAAGTTGCAGGCCCCGTCAATCGCGGCTTTTCAAGCCCCGGACCCCATGGTAGGGAGCGCCAAATTCAACACCCCGAAGGAGCAAGCCACATGGCCCTTGAGCGTACATTTTCGATCATCAAGCCCGATGCCACCCGCCGCAACCTGACCGGCGCCATCAACAAGAAGTTCGAGGATGCCGGTCTGCGCATCGTGGCGCAGAAGCGGATTCACCTGACCAAGGCGCAGGCGGGCGAGTTCTACAAGGTGCACGCCGAGCGTCCCTTCTATGACGAACTGTGCGAATTCATGGCCTCTGCGCCGATCGTGGCTCAGGTTCTGGAAGGCGAAGGCGCCATTGCCAAGAACCGTGAAGTGATGGGGGCCACCAACCCCGCCGATGCCGAAGCCGGCACCATCCGCGCCGAGTTCGCCGAAAGCGTTGGCGAAAACTCCGTGCACGGGTCGGACGCGCCCGAAACGGCAGCGGTCGAGATCGCCTATTTCTTCTCGGGCCTCGAACTGGTCGGCTGAGGCAGGCCAGACCGGACGAAGCCGCGCCTGCGTCTTCCCTGACGGTCTCCGAATTCTGACGCCCTCGCGGGAAACCGCGGGGGCGTTGGCGTTATTACGCGCGACTTTCGAACAACGCGGGCCCGGGCCGCCTGCCTGTGGTATGCGGTTCTAGATTGGAACACCTTGGAACACTCGGGAACATATGGGGGAAATCGCCATGGCACCCGCGCTCGGTCGGATCGTTATCTATTCAGGGAAGATCGACCAGATGGCCGATTTCTATGCGCGCCACTTCGGTTTTACGGTGAAGCGCGCTGAAGGGGACCGCATTGTGGAACTGGTGCCGCAAAATGCCGGTCTCAGCCTTCTTTTGCATCCCCTGGCGGCGAAACAGAAGGAAGGTCAGGTTCTGGTGAAGCTGGTGTTTGACGTCGAAGATGTCGCGGTGTTCTGCGTGGAAGCAAGCGCCAATGGGCTGGTGTTCGGAAAGGTCCATCAGGCGGATGGATACAGCTTTGCCAACGCCAAGGACCCGTCGAAAAATTCCATTCAGGTAACGAGCCGGGCTTTCGCCGGGTCATGATCGGGGTCCGGGCCCGGTGGCGCGGCTCAGATGCTGGCGTAATCTGTGATCTGCGGCGGTTTGGGTTTGGGCTTTTGCGCCAGGCTCTGGTCCGGCGCGGGGGCCGGATTGGGCGGTTCAGGGCGCGGGTCGGGGTCATGGCGGGCCATTTGACTGCTCCTCAATACAGGCGCGGGTTTGGCGCCCGGCTCAAAAGCTTGCGCAAGACTGTGCCGACAACGGGGCTGAATTAAGGCGATAATAGGGCGTTATGGCTTTTGGGTGATCTGGTATTCGGTTCTCTGCTGCCAGATGCGGCCCGGTTCCAGCGTGATCTGCGGAAAATGCCCATGATGCGGGGCGTCCGGCCAATACTGCGGTTCCAGCGCCATGGCGTGAAAGGGGCGCAGGCCTTGGCCGCCGGGCAGGGCGCCGGGCGTGTCGGGCAGGAAGTTCCCGTTATAGACCTGAAGTCCGGGTGCATCCGTGGCAATGCGCAACTGGGTGCCGGTGGCGCCGGTCAGCCAGGCCACCGGGCGGATCTGCGCTGGGGGTGCATCGGAAAGGCAGTAGTTCAGGTCCAGCGCGCTGTCGCGTGGCACCGGCCGGGGGCTGCGAAAGTCGAAAGGGGTCTCTGCAAGCGGGGCCACGGCACCCCGGGGCAGCCGCTGTGGATCTGTCGGCAGGTAGTGCGCGGCGTCGATCCGCAGACTGTGGCTGGTGATATCGCTAAGCCCGTCAAGGTTCCAATAGGGGTGATGGGCCAGGTTCATCGCGGTTGCGCGGTCGGTCTCGGCGCGCAGCGTCAGGCTCAGCAGCGCGCCGGTCAGCCGGTAGTCCGCGCGGATCACGCGGTTGCCGGGCAGGCCACCTTCGCCATCTTTCAGTTCGATCCCCAGAGTCAGACGGTCGGCACTATGGGTAAGGACGTTCCATGCATGGCTGTGCAGGCCGTCGGGGCCGGAATGCAGGGTGTTTTCCCCTTCGTTCCGGGGCATCTGCCAGGGCTGGCCGGACAGGGAAATCCTGCCGCCCGTGATTCTGTTGGCCACCGGCCCCACGATGGCACCGGCATAGATCGGCAGCCGCGCGTGATCTTGCGGGTCGGCAAATCCCAGCACGAGGTTCTGTGTGCCGCCCTGCAAATGCAGCCCGACAAGTGACGCGCCATGGGGCAGGATCTGCGCCGTCAGCGCGCCGGAGCGGATGGTGAGGGGGGCAAAGGGCGACATGGCCCCTTGATGCGGTCTGCATGCGGCGCAGGCAAGAGGCGGCAAGGGGGTTTGCACAAAAATTGATCACTGTGATCTGAAAACGGGCGAAATGACCTGCTGGCCCCGCGCAAGCAATTGCGATGGCGGTGGGGGGAGGTAGGTTGATCGGTGACCAATCGGGAAAGGACAGCCGATCACCTCTTTTGCGCCGCAGGACTGGCTTGATGCCGTGCCGCTTCAGCCCCGCACCCGTGGGGCTGGCAGCATCGCCGTGCGCGCCGGTGCGCAGGGGGAAACGCGGCTGGCCAACCTGCGCCAGTCCGGCGCGATGAAGCTGGTGCTGCCCCGGGTTTTCCGCCCCGACATCGAGGCGGTGATCGTGAACACGGCGGGGGGCGTGACCGGCGGTGACCGGTTGCAGCTGGAGGCGTCGGCCGGTGCCGGTGCCTGCCTGACGCTGAGCACGCAGGCGGCCGAACGGATCTACCGCGCGCAGCCGGGCGAAGTGGGTTGCGTGGACACCCGGCTTGAGGTGGCGGCGGGGGCGCGGATCAACTGGTTGCCGCAGGAAACGATCCTGTTTGACCACGCCGCCCTGAACCGCCGCCTGACCGTTGATCTGGCCGCCGATGCGGGGTTCCTGATGGTGGAAACCCTGGTCTTTGGCCGTGCCGCCATGGGCGAGGTCCTGCACGAAGTGCATCTGCGCGACCGCATCCGGATCAACCGGGCAGGCGCGCCGCTCTATCTGGACGGGATTGCGCTGGAGGGCGATGTGCAGCGCCATCTGGCGCGGCCTGCCATTGCAGGGGGCGCCGGGGCGGTGGCGACGCTGGTTTTTGTGGGCGGTGTGGCTGAGGCGCAGTTGCGGCCCCTGCGCGCGCTGCTGCCGGATACGGCGGCGGCCAGCCTGCTGCCGGGCGGGGTGCTGGTGGCCCGTCTGCTGGCATCGGACAGTTTCGAGCTGCGCCGCGCCGTGATCCCCGCCCTGATGCTGTTGAACGATGGGCACATGCCGCTGAACTGGAGATTATGAGATGCAATTGACCCCAAGGGAAAAGGACAAGCTGCTGGTGGCCATGGCCGCCGAAGTGGCGCGCAAGAGGCTGGCACGCGGCGTGAAGCTGAACCATCCGGAGGCGATTGCCCTGATCACCGACACGGTGGTGGAAGGCGCGCGCGATGGCCGTTCCGTGGCCGACATGATGGAGGCGGGGGGCCATGTGCTGACCCGTGATCAATGCATGGAAGGCATCGCCGAGATGATCCACGACGTACAGGTCGAGGCGACCTTTCCCGATGGCACCAAGCTGGTGACCGTTCACAACCCGATCCGCTGAAAAGGAAAACCCATGAAGATTATTTCAACCCTTGGCCTTGTCGCCCTGGCTGCACCGGTGGCCGCCCATACCGATGCGGGGCTGCACCTGCATCCGCATGTCTCGGACGGTGCGGCGGCCTGGCTGCCGCTGGTGCTGGGCATGGTCACCATCGTCACCGCCGTCGCGGTGACGGCAGGACGTGCGGCCATCCGGGCACGCAACACGCGGGATCGCCGCAAATGATCCCCGGCGAAGTGATCCCTGCCGCAGGCGACATCACCCTGAACGCGGGAACGGATGCGGTGGTGCTGATGGTTGCCAATACCGGCGACCGCCCGGTGCAGGTGGGCAGCCACTATCATTTCGCCGAAACCAACCCGGCGCTGGAATTCGACCGCGCCGCCGCCCATGGGCGACGTCTGGACATCGCCGCAGGCACCGCCGTGCGCTTTGAACCCGGCCAGCGCCGCGAGGTTGCGCTGGTGCCCTATGGTGGCAAGCGGGTGGTCTACGGCTTCAATGGCAAGGTGATGGGGGCACTGGATCAATGACCCTTGTCTGCGAGAACAATGTTCAAAAGTTGGGCTACAAGAACCAAGTCTTCGTGGATGCCGAAATATTGGAATACCACGATTGCGATTTGAAGGCAGACGCTCGGTTTCATTTGAATGCTCCAATGAAGAGCAGCGGGTTGCCGCTCAGGAGCCTCCCAAGAATACCAGTTTTCTCGCTGTCCAAATGCACGAGCACCCGTCACTCTTGGGTGGATCGCCGAAATGCAGAAATAGTGAATTTAATTCAGGGAGTTAATGCCTGATGCCCACCCAAATCCCCCGCGCGCAATATGCCGCCATGTATGGCCCCACCACGCGCGACCGTCTGCGTCTGGCCGATACCGACCTGATCATCGAGGTGGAGCGCGACCTGACCACCTATGGCGAAGAGGTGAAATTCGGCGGCGGCAAGGTGATCCGCGACGGCATGGGGCAAAGCCAGGTGACCCGCGCGGGCGGGGCGGTCGATACCGTGATCACCAATGCGCTGATCGTGGACCATGCGGGCATCTACAAGGCCGATGTGGCGCTGAAAGACGGGCTGATCCATGCCATCGGCAAGGCGGGCAACCCCGACACGCAACCGGGCGTGGACATCATCATCGGGCCGGGGACCGAGATCATTGCGGGTGAGGGGCGCATCCTGACAGCAGGCGGCGTGGACAGTCACATCCACTTCATCTGCCCGCAGCAGATGGAGGATTCGCTGCATTCCGGCGTCACCACCTGTTTCGGCGGTGGCACCGGGCCTGCCCATGGCACGCTGGCCACCACCTGCACGCCGGGGCCCTGGCACATCGGGCGGATGTTGCAGGCCTTCGACGGCATCGCGATGAACGTCGGCCTGTCGGGCAAGGGCAACGCCAGCCAGCCGGAGGCGCTGGTGGAGATGGTCAAGGGCGGGGCATCGGCGCTGAAACTGCATGAGGATTGGGGCACCACCCCCGCCGCCATCGACTGCTGCCTCAGCGTGGCCGATGACATGGACGTCCAGGTGATGATCCACACCGACACGCTGAACGAATCCGGCTTTGTCGAACATACCGTGGGCGCGATGAAGGGCCGGACCATCCATGCCTTCCACACCGAGGGCGCGGGCGGCGGCCATGCGCCGGATATCATAAAGATCTGCGGCGAAAGCTTCGTGCTGCCGTCCTCCACCAACCCGACGCGGCCTTTCACCGTGAACACGCTGGAAGAGCATCTGGACATGCTCATGGTCTGTCACCACCTGGACAAGTCGATCCCGGAGGACATCGCCTTTGCCGAAAGCCGCATCCGGCGCGAAACGATTGCGGCGGAAGATATTCTGCATGACATGGGGGCCTTCAGCATCATCGCCAGTGACAGCCAGGCCATGGGCCGGGTGGGCGAGGTGCTGATCCGCACCTGGCAGACCGCTGACAAGATGAAGAAACAGCGCGGGCGACTGGCCGAGGAAACCGGCGAAAACGACAATTTCCGCGTGCGCCGCTATATCGCCAAATACACCATCAATCCCGCCATCGCGCAGGGGGTCTCTCATGCCGTGGGCTCCATCGCGCCGGGCAAGCGGGCGGATCTGGTGCTGTGGAGCCCTGCGTTTTTCGGGGTGAAGCCGGAAATGGTGCTGATGGGCGGCACCATTGTCGTGGCGCAGATGGGCGACCCCAATGCATCCATCCCCACGCCGCAGCCGGTCTATACCCGGCCCATGTTCGGCGCTTACGGGCGGTCGGTGGAACACTCCAGCGTGACCTTTGTCTCGCAGGCGGCGCAGGCCGATGGCATCCGCGCCACCCTGGGGCTGGCCAAGCAGACCATCGCCGTCGCGGGCACCCGCAACATCGGCAAGAAGGATCTGTTGCTGAACGACGCCACCCCGAAGGTGGAGGTGGACCCGGAAACCTACGAGGTGCGCGCGGATGGCGAATTGCTGACCTGCGCCCCGGCAGAGGTTCTGCCGATGGCACAACGCTATTTCATGTTCTGAGAAAGGAAGTCGAAGATGACACAAACCGCCGAAAGGACAAGAACGCTGCCCGTGGCGCAGACTCATTTGAAAAAGGGCCATTGGTCCGGCCCCGCCGAAATCTGCCTGCTGGATTACGAGGCGCGCTTTCTGCGCCGCAAGCGGCTGGAAACGGTGGAGGGGCGGCATTTTCTGGTGGATCTGCCGCAGACAACCTCGCTGGACCATGGCGATGCGCTGGTCCTGGAGGACGGGACCTATATCCTTGTACGCGCGGCAGAGGAGGCGCTGTTACGCGTCACCGGGCCGGACCTGGCGCGGCTGGCCTGGCATATCGGCAACCGGCACACGCCCTGCCAGATCGCGGCGGACCATCTGCTGATCCAGAACGATCCGGTGATCGGCCATATGCTGGAACATGTGGGCGCGACCCTGACCGAGGTCACGGCCCCCTTCACGCCGGAGGGCGGTGCCTATGGCCATGGGCGGACCCACAGCCATGAACACGGGAATACGGCGCATGCCCACTGACAGCGATCTGCTGACCCTCGCGCAATGGTTTTCACCCAGCTATCCGCTGGGCTCCTTTGCCTATTCGCACGGGTTGGAGATGGCCATCGTGACCGGCCGGATCGACAGTGCCGGAAGCCTGCAGGCATGGCTGGAGGACGTACTGGCCCACGGCACCGGGCGCAATGATTGCATCCTGATCCGCGCGGCCCATGCCTGCACAGACCTGGATGCGGTGGCGGAAGTGGACGGACATGCCCGCGCCTTTGCCAGCAGTGCCGAGCGTCTGGCGGAAACCCGGGTGCAGGGCGGGGCATTCGCACGGACCACGGCCGCGATCTGGGGCGCTGCGCTGCCGGAACTGACCCATCCCGTTGCCGTGGGCTATGCCGCCGGGCGGATGTCCCTGCCGCTGGAGCTGACGGCACAGATGTATCTGCAGGCCTTTGCCAGCAACCTCGTCTCTGCCGCGGTGCGGCTGGTGCCACTGGGCCAGACCGAGGGGCAGGCCTGTCTGGCCGCCCTCAGCGGGCTGGTGGGACAGGTCGTTGCAAAAAGCAGGGGCATGGACCTCGACGATCTGGCCGGCAGCGCCTTTTTGTCCGATGTGGCCGCGATGCGGCACGAAACACTTGAACACAGGATATTTCGATCATGACTGGCATGAACGGCCCCTTGCGCATCGGGATCGGCGGCCCCGTGGGCGCGGGCAAGACCACGTTGACCGCCGCCCTGGCGCGCGTCTTTCACCCCGCGCTCTCCATCGGGGTGATCACCAATGACATCTACACGCAGGAGGATGCGGAAGCGCTGATGCGCATGCAAATCCTGCCGCAGGACCGGGTGATCGGGGTGGAAACCGGCGGCTGCCCGCATACGGCGATCCGCGAGGATGCCTCGATCAACCTGGCCGCCATTGCCGAGATGCGTGAGCGCCATGCGGACCTCGATCTGGTGCTGATCGAAAGCGGCGGCGACAACCTCTCTGCCACCTTCAGCCCGGAACTGGCGGATGTGACGATCTACGTGATCGACGTGGCCGCGGGCGAGGAAATCCCCCGCAAGGGCGGGCCTGCCATCACCAAATCGGACCTGCTGGTAATCAACAAGACCGATCTGGCCCCCCATGTGGGCGCATCCCTGGAGGTCATGGCCCGTGATGCGGCGCGGATGCGCGGGGACAGGCCGGTGGCATTCTGTGCCCTGCGCCACGGCACCGGCGTGCAGCAGGTGGTGGACCATGTGCTGTCCATCGGCGGTTTGCAGATGCCCCAGGCCGAAATCGCGGATGCCTGACGCAACACGGCCCGTGCCGGGGCGCGGGCCGTGTCATCAAATGGGTTTGCGTGAGGGAAAGGCGTTCAACCTTCCTCTTCCTTGACCTCTTTCGGCGTGACGATCACGCCGCGTTCCACAAAGAAGGCACCGGTGCGGTAGAAGGGCACGAAGGATTCTGTCTGCAACTCGCCCCGGCCGTTGTCGATGGGGTTCACGATCTCCTGCTTTTCTTCGGTCGCGGCGCGCAATTCATAGCGATAGACGCCATCCTGAACCTCGCCCGGTTGCAGTTCGAACACCGGCGTGCCGGATTTTGCAAAGATTTCGGTGATCTTGCCGTTGGGGGCGGCGACAACCATGCTGGCGTTGCTCAGCCCGATCCAGTTCTCGAACCAGACGGCGTTGGAATTATGCTGCTGGACCGGATCGGCGGCCCAGGCTGTGCCGGCGCTGAATAGGGCAAGCGAAGTGGTCAGGGCAATTGATTTCAAAAGACGGGACATGACATACCTCGTTCCGTTTAAATATACTTCGGGGCACGCGACCCCTATGATACATGAACATGGAATTCCGCCCTCTGGCAAGGGGCGCGGGGGTCGCGCTGGCGGATGGGCCTTTTGCTGCCGTGTTCTGGCGGTCCGGCGCGACGCCGTGTTATGCCCTGACAGAAGTGGGCACGTCACGCCCCGAACCGGACCAAGGAAGCGCCATGAGCCATTCAGCCCATTCCGAAGTGCATCTGGTACACCGCATCGGCTGGCTGCGCGCCGCCGTGCTGGGCGCCAACGACGGGCTGGTCTCGACCGCCAGCATCGTGGTTGGGGTGGCGGCGGCCGGCTCCGGGCGGCCCGAAATCCTGATTGCGGGCCTCGCGGGGCTGGTGGCGGGTGCCATGTCGATGGCAGCGGGGGAATATGTCTCTGTCAGTTCACAGGCGGACACCGAGGCGGCGGACACCATCCGCGAACGGCAGGAATTGCAGACCGCGCCCGAGGCGGAACTGGATGAGCTGACCCAGATCTATGTGGAACGCGGGCTGGATCCGGCGCTGGCGCGGCAGGTCGCGGTGCAACTGACGGAGAAAGACGCCCTGGGCGCGCATCTGCGGGACGAACTGGGCATTGTCGACACGGCTGCGGCCCAGCCGGTGCAGGCGGCGCTGGTCTCTGCCGTGACATTTGCGGCGGGTGCGGTGGTGCCGCTGATCGCCGCGGCCCTTGCCGGATATACGCGGATCGGTCTTGTGGTCGCGCTGACAACGCTGGTGGCCCTTGCCGTGCTGGGCGCGCTTGGGGCTGTGGTGGGCGGTGCCGGGCTGATCAAGGGCGCGGCGCGGGTCATGTTCTGGGGTGCGCTGGCCATGGCGGTGACGGCCGGTGTCGGCATGGTCTTTGGCGTCAGTCTCGGCTGACCGCCATCGGGCTGCAATAGCCCCGAGGAGCAGCGCAGCGGGCTTGTCCGAACCGCCGCTTCAATATGCAAAAAAATACTGTCGGATGCAAAGCATGACTGGCTTTTGTGACATTCTTCAAACCCAAGTCGCATGGGCAAAGTGGAACGGCCATTCGTGCCTGGCGCAGCGAACGACCGAACAGAGCCCACATTGACTTAACCACACAGGGCGGCGCCTGACCGCGGGTGGGCGCCGATACATTGGCTCAT
>NZ_QBFD01000046.1:95174-149334 GCF_003335585.1 Sulfitobacter sp. DFL-14
CAACGAACCTTGGCCCAGACCGCGCCCAAGGTCCGGTTCGGGTCAGAAATGCTTGACGTTTGGGCCAGTATTGCGTGGCGCGGCCTCTTGATTGGATTCAGAAAATCAGCGGCATCGAGTCATAGGTGCGTGACGTTCCACATGGATAGTCCCGGCGCTGCGGTGTCCTTTCGGTGTACATCCTGTGTACAGCCTCTGTCCGTTGTGTGACCCTTTCCAATCGGTTAAGAATCCCTGCGAAACCCCCGTCGAAGGATGCCCATGCCCCGATACGAGTACAAAGTCGTCCCCGCCCCCTCAAAAGGGCGCAAGGGCAAAGGTGTAAAGGGGGCCGAAGCCCGATTTTCCTATGGATTGCAAGAGCTTATGAACGAGATTGCGGGCGATGGCTGGGAATATCAGCGGGCAGAGACGCTGCCCTCGGTCGAACGCTCCGGCCTCACCTCCACCACCACCGAATGGCGCAACGTGCTGGTCTTCCGCCGTCTGCGCAACAATGATGCAGAGGCCTTCTCCCCCGAGCTTTTGCCCGCCCCGGCAGAGGATGCGATACCGGCGGATGTGGCGGAAAAACCTGTGGCAGTGGTGGCGGAAACACCGGTTGAAACCGCATCGGAAAAGACACCGCAGCCGGTGCAGACCGCCGGCGCCGCACAGGCGTCGCCCGAAGATCAGCCCTGGGACAACGGGGTCGAGGACACCAGCGATGTGCGTGGGGTAAGCGCCTCTCTTGAAAAGCTCTCAGCGGCAAGGAAACCTTCTGATTCAGCCTCTTAACCGGCACTCCTAAAGCGCCCGACCTTAGACTGTGACACGCATACCCTGCCGCGCCTGCGGCGTTCTCGGGACATTCGTGTCACAGGATGATTCTGGTTAAAGGTCGGGTGCTTTAAACGTCCAGATCAAGCGCCAGCGCGTGAATGCGCCCGATCAGGTCGGGGCCGAGTGCGGCGTGAACGGCACGATGCCGCGCGATGCGCGACTGCCCCTTGAAAGCCGCCGACCGGATGCGCAGGTTGTAATGCGTTTCCCCGCCCTCGCGATAGCCGCCATGCCCACGGTGGCTCTCGCTGTCGTCCACCACTTCCAGCTCACGCGGATCGAACGCGGTTTGCAATGCCGTTCTGATCTCTTCCGTCTTCGACATTTTTACCGTCATTTTCCTGTCAAGCCCCTTCAATCTCTTCGCGGAAAGTCTAAACTCCTCTCTTCGAGTCGAAAAGGTCAATCGCTATGTCCAAACCAGATCCCTTCGGATTCGACATGTCCGTGTCGTCTTCGAAAAAGAAAAACCCACGCGGTCGGCGCGGCATGTCCGGCGCGTCTGAAACATCGACCCGGATCTGTGATCATGAGGGCTGCGAAGAGGCCGGGAAATACCGCGCGCCGAAAGCGCCCGACGTGCTGGACGATTACTTCTGGTTCTGCCAGCAGCACGTCCGCGAATACAACCTCAAGTGGAACTTCTTCGACGGCACCACAGAGGCGGAGATGAACGCGCAGCTGTCCGAGGACAAGGTCTGGGAACGCAAGACCAAGCCGCTGGGTGATCCGGAGGCGCGCGCATGGGCGCGGCTGGGCATCGAGGATCCGCATCAGGTGCTGGGCAAGAACGCGACCCAGAACCCCGGTCGCGGTGGCCAGGCAGGCCGCAGGCTGCCCCCCACCGAACGCCGCGCTGTCGAGATACTGGAGGTCAAGGACACGATGACCAAGCCCGAGATCCGCAAGGCCTACAAGCTGCTGATCAAGGTGCTGCACCCCGACATGAACGGCGGCGACCGGTCGCAGGAGGACCAGCTGCAGCAGGTCATGTGGGCCTGGGACCAGATCAAGGGCAGCCGCAGCTTCAAGGACTGACCGTGCCAGGGTGCAGCGTGGCTGCACCCGACGCACCATCTGATAAGGTGCGAGCCCCCCGCATCTTACGTCCGGGAAATCAGGTGAGCGGCACGGCTGGCCGCCACCCCGCCTGCCCAGACCACAAGGACCAGCAGATCATCTGCCAGAACCCCCAGCACATGAAGCGGTCCGATAACGCTGCCTGCCACCCAGTCCCGCAGGATTTCCAGCGGCAAGACCTGTCGCCAAAGCGAATCGAACGGCATCAGCAACACCGCGATCACCGCCCCCAGCACGGTGGCCCCAAGAAAGCTGAGCAGCGCGCGCAGCAGTCCCGGAACCCCCTGCCCGCCAAAACCGCCCGCCACCAGCAGCCCCGCCAGAAACGCCCCGGCGGTGGCCAACCGCAGGAAACCGGCGTCACCGTACCCGAATTTCCCCTGCACGATCATCGCCAAGGCGACGCCGCCGCCTGCCGCGCCAATTGCGGTCGCCACGGCAAAGCGCTGTTGTAGTGTCAATGTTGTCATGATGCATTCTCCTGTCTTGCCTGAACCGGAATAGCCCCGCCCGGTGCAGATATTGCCCTCCGGTTGCGCATCTTTCGTGCAGCTCCGCGGAATGTTCTGGGCAAGGCCGGCCCGTCTTGGCATGTTCGGGCACGAAAAAGGAGCATCGCGATGAGCTATCCCTACGATCTGGGCCATTACACACGGGCCGTCACCACAGGCTCTGCCGATGCGCAATGCTGGTTCGACCGGGGGCTCAACTGGACCTATGGTTTCAACCACAAGGAGGCGATTGCCTGCTTTACCAGGGCCGCCGCCGCCGATCCGGCCTGCGCCATGGCCCATTGGGGCCACGCCTATGCCGCCGGGCCGAATTACAACATGCCCTGGGTCCTGTTCGACAGCAAAGGCCGGGCGGAGGCTTTGGCCGAAGCCTATGATGCGACCCAGGCCGCGCGCGCCGTGATCGACAATTCCAGCCCGGTCGAGGCGGCATTGATCCGGGCGCTGAGCGCCCGCTATCCGCAACGCGACCCGGTGGAGGATATGGCCCCCTGGGACCGCGCCTTTGCCGATGCCATGCGGGCCGTACATCAGGCCCATCCGACCGATCCGGACATCGCGACCGTCTTTGTCGATGCGCTGATGAACCTGACGCCCTGGGCCATGTGGGACATCGCGGAAGGCGACGTGGCTCCGGGTGCGGAAACGCTGGAAGCGCAGGCGGTTCTGGAAACCCAGATGGCCCTGCCCGGCGGCATGATCCATCCCGGCATCCTGCATCTTTACGTGCATCTGATGGAGATGTCGCCCTATCCCGAAAAGGCGCTGAAAGCCTCTGATGTCTTGCGCAGGCTGGTGCCTGACGCCGGCCATCTGGTGCATATGCCCACGCATATCGACGTGCTCTGCGGTGCTTACGAGAACGTCGTGCGCTGGAACCAGCGCGCCATCGAGGCGGATCTGAAATATTACGAGGCCGAGGGCGCGTTCAACATCTACACCGGCTACCGGCAGCACAATTACCACTTTGTCATCAGCGGGGCGCTCTATCTGGGTCAGTTCGAACCGGCGATGCGTGCCGTCCGCGGCATGCGCGAGACGACGCCGGATGCCTTGCTGCAAATCAAATCGCCGCCGATGGCGGATTTCTTTGAAACCATCCTGGGGATGGAGCCACATGTGCTGATCCGCTTTGGCATGTGGGAGGATATCCTCAAGCTGGAACTGCCTGAGGATACCGAAACCTACATCATGTGCGCCGCCTTCATCGAATACGCCAGGGGGCTGGCCTATTCCGCGCTGGGGCATATCGAGGAAGCGGATGCGCAGCTTGATACTTTCCTTGCGGTCAAGGCGCGCGTGCCCGAAAGCCGCCTGTTGCACAATGTGCGCGGTGTCGACCTGCTGGAGGTCGCGGCTGCCATGCTTGAAGGGGAACTGGCCTATCGCAAGGGCGACTATGACCTGGCTTTTGCCCATCTGCGGCGTGCCGTGTCACTGGACGATGCCCTGCCTTACGACGAACCCTGGGGCTGGATGCAGCCGACCCGCCATGCGCTGGGGGCGCTGCTGTTCGAACAGGGTCACACCGTGGAAGCCGAGCAGGTGTTTCGCCAGGATCTGGGGCTGGTCCCCGGCCTGCCCCGCGCCTGCGTTCACCCTGACAACGTCTGGGCCCTGCGCGGGCTGTACGATTGCCTGATCGCCAACGGCAAGACGGATGAGGCGCCGCATGTCAAACTGCGCCTCGACCTTGCAGAGGCGCGCGCGGACCGGCCCGTCAAGGCCGCCTGCGGCTGTGCGCAGGTTGCCATCGACGCGATCTGCGCCAGTTAGGCTTGTGTGACGCAACAAACCCACAGCCCAACCCTTGCACGTACTCAGGATATGTTGCACCAGAGGCGGGCTGATATTTCCCCAACCGGGGCGAAGACCGAAAAGGACGAGGACAAATGGCTGACGGCGCGCTGGACATCAACACCAAACCCACCGAAGACATCAGCGTCCGCGAGGTTTTCGGCATCGACACGGAAATGGTTGTCAAAGGTTTCGCCGACCGGACAGAACGGGTGCCGGAACTGGACAGCACCTACAAGTTTGATCCCGACACCACACTGGCAATCCTGGCAGGCTTCAGCCACAACCGCCGGGTGATGATCCAGGGTTATCACGGCACCGGCAAATCGACGCATATCGAACAGGTCGCGTCGCGGCTGAACTGGCCTGCGGTGCGCGTGAACCTCGACAGCCACATCAGCCGGATCGACCTGATCGGCAAGGATGCGATCAAGCTGCGCGATGGCAAGCAGGTCACCGACTTCCAGGAAGGCATCCTGCCCTGGGCGCTGCGCAACCCCACCGCCATCGTCTTTGACGAATATGACGCGGGCCGCGCGGATGTGATGTTCGTGATCCAGCGGGTGCTGGAAGTGGACGGCAAGCTGACGCTGCTGGACCAGAACCAGGTGATCGAACCGCACCCCTATTTCCGCATCTTCGCCACCGCCAACACCGTTGGTCTGGGCGATACCACCGGGCTGTACCACGGCACCCAGCAGATCAACCAGGGTCAGATGGACCGCTGGTCGCTGGTGGCGACGCTGAACTATCTGTCCATCGACGCGGAAACCGCTATCGTTCTGTCGAAGAACCCGCATTACAACAATGCAGAGGGGCGCAAGACCGTGCGCCAGATGGTCACCGTCGCCGATCTGACCCGTACTGCCTTCATGAACGGGGAACTCTCCACCGTGATGTCGCCGCGTACCGTGATCGCATGGGCCCAGAACGCCACGATCTTCCGCAACGTCGGCTATGCCTTCCGCCTGTCCTTCCTCAACAAATGTGATGAGCTGGAGCGTCAGACAGTGGCCGAGTTCTATCAGCGCCTGTTTGATGAGGAACTGCCGGAAAGCGCCGCAAGCGCCAGCCTGGGCTGACCGCGGCAGGCCCCCGCACCGCCTGAGTGATTGCAGGCCCGGTCGCGCCTGCGATCGGGCCAGCATCTGCCGGTCAGACCGTGCGGCACTTCGTGCCACGCACCTGCGGCTTTGCAGCCTCAGGCACGCACTGAAGATGCAGGATCACGCAGAGGTTTCCTCTTCCCAGCGCTTCTGCATCTCTTCGGGCGAGACCGCCTCGATCGTTTGCGACAACATGTACCGGTGACCGAACGGGTCCAGCAGCGTCGCTGTGCGTTCGCCAAAGGATTGATCCGCCGGTGCGCGCAGCAGGGTCGCCCCTGCAGCCACGGCTTGCGCCACATCCCCGTCGACGGATGTGGTGGCAAGGTGGAAGGTGACGGCGGTCCCGCCCAGCGTGTCGGGGCTGACGGCGCCGAAATCGGGATATTCATCGCTCAGCATGATGCGCGACTCGCCGATCACCAGCTCGGCATGGCCAATCCTGCCATCGCCGGGATCGGTCATGCGGAAGTCTTCCACGGCGCCAAACGCCTTTGCATAGAACTGGATGGCATCTTTTGCACCTTTGGCAACAAGGTACGGGACGATGGTATGGGACATCTTTGGAATCCTTGGCTTGTCATGATAGATTATTTACGTTACGTTTCGTAAAGAAATGAGTCAAGAAAAACAAAATCCACGTGGTCGCCCGCCCAGCAAGGCCGCCAGAGCCAAGGCGCTGGCCGCGGCCGTCGACATCCTCATGCAAGAGGGTTTCGGGCGGCTGACCATTGATGCCGTGGCCCTGCGGTCGGGCGTCGGAAAGCCGACGATCTACCGGAACTGGGCAAACGCCAGCGAATTGGCAATGGCCGCCCTGATGGAGAGCCAGCCGACGGTGAACCTGCAAACGGCGGGCAGCCTTTCCGACCGGCTGGAGCATCAGATCATGGCGATTGTGGCCGCCTTTGCGACCACGCGGGGCCGTCAGATCGGCCTAGCGCTTGCCGCGGCGGACCGGGACAGCGAAATGACCCGCGCCTTCCGAAACCGTGTGATCCTGTCAGGGCGCGAGGTCGGGCGTGGCCTGATCGCCGAGGCTGTCAGGGAAGGTCAGATTGCCGCCCCGGAGAGCACCGAAGTCGTCCTCGACATGATCTATGCCCCGATCTTCTACCGTCTGCTTGTCGGCCATCTGCCGCTGGATCAGCCCTTTGCCAGGGCGCTGGTCGACAAGGGGATGCAGCTTCTTGGTCAGGCGGCGCCCTGACCAGAGGCTGAAACGCAGCCTTTTGTCGAACACCGCCCCCTCCCAAATATTATAGCGCCCCGCCTTACACTTGAATCGCCGATACCCTGCCGCGCTTCGCGCTTCGCGCTCTCGGGACATCGGCGATACGGAGTGTATCAGGTTAAAGGCGGGATGCTGTAAACCACCGCCGCAGATGCGACGGTGGCCTTGTTCAGCAGCGGGGCGACGTGTCGCCCGGCGCTATCATTCCAGCGGCTGGGACTGGACCTCGCCTTCGGCAGGCATGGATTCAACCGACCGCTGGGCGGCGGCCATGTCCCGCGCGGTGACGAAAGGTTCTGCCGCTTCGAGATCAGCCTTGGTGGCAGAGCTGGTCAGCGTGACATTGCCATTCTCGTCCTGCTGGGTGGACAGGCTGTCCAGTTTCACGGCAACCCATTTTTCACCGATCCCCAGGAAGCCACCGACACCGATCACGGCACCTTCAACGGAACCGTCGAGGTTCACGATCAGGTCGTCGATCTCACCGATGCTTTCACCGCTGGCCGAGTACACATTTGACCCCATCAGGTCATCTGCAAGGATGGTGTTCTCACCCTGCATGTGGATCTGGCCTTCGACAGGTTTGGCTGTCTCTTCGGGTGCGACCTCGGCGGTCTGGTTCGGATCGCCGGCCAGGCCGTCATCCGCAGGCACCTCGGCGGTGTCGGTCCCATCGGACTGCATCGCATCATCGGCAGGTGCTTCGGCAGTGTCGGTGGCCGTATCATCGGCAGGTGCTTCAGCAGTGTCAGAGGCCGTATCATCGGCAGGTGCTTCGGCAGTGTCAGAGGCCGTATCATCGGCAGGTGCTTCGGCAGTGTCAGAGGCCGCGTCGTCGGCAGGCACCGCTGAATCGGCGGTATCGGTTGTCTCCTCCGCGGGGGCTTCCGCATTGTCCTGTGTCAGCGGCTGCTCGCTCGCGGTTGCAGCATCGTCGGCAGGCTCGGTTGCGGTCTGGGCCGCAAGAATGGCGGGGGTCGCAGTCAGTGTCGCGATCAGCGCCAGAGTACTCGCATGTTGCTTCAAATTGGTCATGGTTTTTCTCCTCACTTGGTTGCAGACGGGCTGACTGTGCAGCGTGCAGCGCCGATCCCGCCGTTCTGACCAGCCAATTCGCAAACCGGTGTTTCGGTTCCGGTCAATTTTTCGGGAACCGGCAGGTTTCAGCCCATGCAGACCGGGGTATGACGCAGGTCACCCAGGCAAACCAACCTGAAATCAAGGGGATACAACCAGAGGTTAACAGATGCAGAAAACCGCCGATCCCGGCAAACCCGCGACAGGCCTGCCCGGAACATCGCAACACAGCGGCCCCGCCGCGCGGGTCTCGCCGCGTTCAGGTGCCACGGGCTGCGGCACCCCGGCATCATTGCAGGGCCAAACCCAAAAAAAATGCCGCCATGACGCGCAATTCGGGAAATCCGTCATAAACTTGTTACATGATCAGTTCTTGCGCGATTCGGATTGCCCTTGCCTGCCTGGCCCTCAGCGGCCCGGCCCGGGCGCTGCCGACCTCCCCTTCCGAACGGGCGACGCTCTTTGCAGCCTGCGCCGGTCGCTACGCCGCGCAGGAGACATTCTGGGGCAGGCAACCGGACGAAGACCGGGACAGCGACACATTCGACGCGCTGACCGAAGCTGTGATGCCCGCCGCCATCGACTATGGCATGCCGCCCGCCGTTGCCCGGAACGCCAAGTTTCATGCCTGGCGCGACCATGCCTATTTGCGCAATGATGCCGAATTCTCCCCCGACCAGGGCCGCCGCAGCCGCGCCCGCGACCGGCTGGCGCAGGAATTGACGGAATGCAGCGATCTGATCCGCTGAAAGCCACGCGGCCCGCTGGTCATCCGGTCCCAATCGGCCTAGGTTGCATGGCAGAACAGACCATTGCATGAGTGCCCGATGACCACCAAATCCGACAACCCTGCCGACGCGTTCAAAAAGGCACTCGCCGAGGCCTCCAAGGTCATGGCGAACGACCCGGAGCTGAATGTCAGCTATTCGGTCGATCCCTCCGGCCTGTCGGGCGATATGATGCGCCTGCCGCAGGTCAGCCGCCGCATGACCCGCGAAGAGGTGCTGCTGGCGCGGGGCACGGCGGATGCGCTGGCGCTGAACCGGCGCTATCACAACGGCCAGACCCATGCGCGTTACCAGCCGCAGGGCGAAATGGCCCGCGATCTGTACGAGGCGATGGAAACCGCGCGCTGCGAGGCAATGGGCGCGCGCGACATGCCCGGCACAGCGGGCAACATCGACGTCAAGATCAAGCATGACGCGCTGCGCAAGGGCTATGATCAGGCCCGGCAGGCCAGCGACGTGCCCCTGGCCACGGCGGCAGGCTATCTTGTGCGCCATCTGGCGACAGGCCGCGACCTGCCCGCGGGCGCGGACAATGCGATGGAACTCTGGCGCGGCTTTATCGAGGAACAGGCCGGTGTCGCGCTTGAGACCTTGGACGACGTGCTGCATGACCAGTCCGCCTTTGCCAAATTCGCGCGCAAGATGATCTCGGATCTCGGCTATGGCGATCAGCTGGGCGATGACCCCGACCAGATGGACGACGATCAGCAGGACGATGCCGAAGAGGGCGCGGAAGAGGAGCAGGATCCCGATTCCACCGGCCAGGACGATCAGGACGAGGATGAGGCCGAGGGCAGCGCCGAACAATCGCAGGAGGATCAGCAGGATGCCTCCGAGGCGCAGGTCAGCATGGACGACATGGCCGATCAGGAGATGGGCGACGAGGCCGAAATGCCCGAAGGCGACGCCCCGCTGGAACCGCCTGCCCCGCAGCCCGTGTCGGATGCCGATCCCAATTACCTTGTCTACCTCGATGCCCATGACGAGGTGATCGGGGCAGAGGAACTGGCCGAACCGGTGGAGCTGGAGCGCCTGCGCGCCTATCTGGACCAGCAACTTGATCCCCTGAAGGGGGCGGTCAGCCGTCTGGCCAACAAGCTGCAACGCCGCCTTCAGGCGCAGCAGAACCGGTCCTGGGAGTTTGACCTGGAGGAAGGCACGCTTGACGCGGGCAGGCTGGCCCGTGTGGTGGCCAACCCCACCACGCCGCTGTCCTTCAAGGTCGAGAAAGACACCGAGTTCCGCGACACCTGCGTGACGCTGCTGCTGGACAATTCCGGCTCCATGCGGGGGCGGCCCATCTCCATCGCGGCGATCTGTGCCGATGTGCTGGCGCGCACGCTGGAGCGCTGCAACGTCAAGGTGGAGATCCTCGGCTTTACCACCCGCGCCTGGAAGGGCGGACAGGCGCGCGAGGCCTGGCTGAACGAGGGCCGCCCGGTGCAGCCCGGCCGCCTGAACGATCTGCGCCACATCATCTACAAATCCGCCGATGCGCCCTGGCGCCGGACCCGGTCGAACCTTGGCCTGATGATGAAGGAAGGCTTGCTGAAAGAGAACATCGACGGCGAGGCGCTGGAATGGGCGCACCGCCGGATGATGGCCCGCCATGAGGCGCGCAAGATCCTGATGGTGATTTCGGACGGGGCACCGGTGGATGATTCCACCCTGAGCGTGAACCCGGCGAATTACCTGGAAAAGCACCTGCGCGATGTGATCGCCATGGTCGAAAAGCGCAAGGTGGTGGAACTGCTGGCCATCGGCATCGGCCATGACGTGACGCGCTATTATGACCGCGCCGTGACGATCACGGATGTGGATCAATTGGCCGGTGCGATGACCGAACAGCTGGCCGCGCTCTTTGACAAGGACCCAAGGGCACGGGCGCGCGTCATGGGCATGCGCCGCGCCGGTTGAAGCCGGGTATTTGTGTATTTTGAAGAACAATGAAGGAGCGGGCATGTTCCAGAGTTTCGAGGTCACCGCGCGGCCGGAACAGGGACCGCCCCGGCTGCGGGCGCTGCGCGCAGAGATTGCCGCCGCGGGGCTGGCAGGGTTCATCGTGCCCCGTGCGGATGCCCATCAGGGTGAATATGTGGCCCCCCGCGACGACCGGCTGGCCTGGCTGACGGGGTTCACCGGCTCTGCCGGGTTCTGCGCCGTATTGACGGAGGTGGCCGGTGTCTTTGTCGACGGGCGGTATCGCACCCAGGTCAAGGCGCAGGTCGCCGCCGATTTCACGCCGGTGCCCTGGCCCGAAACCGGCCTGGGCGAGTGGCTGCGCCGGGAATTGCCGAAAGGGGGCAGTGTGGGCTTCGATCCCTGGCTGCATACGCCGGGGCAGATCGCCCAGGTCGAAGAGGCGCTGACAGGCAGTGATGTGACCCTGCGCGCCTGCGACAACCTGGTGGACCGGATCTGGCCCGATCAGCCCGCGCCGCCGATGGGGGCGGCCAAGGTGCATCCCATCGAATTCGCGGGCGAAAGCCATGACGCCAAACGCGCGCGACTGGCAGCGGCACTGCGCGAGGCGGGCCACCGCGCCGCCGTGATCACCCTGCCCGACAGCCACAACTGGCTGTTGAACATCCGGGGCGCGGACATCGTGCACAACCCTGTCGCCCATGGCTTTGCCGTTCTGCATGATAGTGGCATCGTCGACCTCTTCATGGCGCCTTCCAAGCTGGAAGGCATGGAGGATCACCTTGGGGCAGAAGTGCATGTGCATGCGCCAGACAGGCTTTTGGCCAGCCTGTCGGCCCTGGAAGGGCCGGTGCGTCTGGACAAGCAATCGGTGCCCGTCGCCATTGCCGAGGCTTTGGGGGAGCGTGGCATCTGGGGCGATGACCCCTGCGCCCTGCCCAAGGCCTGCAAGAACGAGGCGGAGATCGCAGGATCAGCCGCCGCCCATCTGCGCGACGGCGCGGCCCTGTGCGAGCTCTTGGCCTGGCTTGACGCGCAGCCGGCGGGCAGCGTGACGGAAACCCAGGTGGTGACCGAGCTTGAAGCCAGACGCCGCCGCGACAATGCCCTGCAGGAGATCAGTTTCGACACCATCGCGGGCACCGGCCCGAATGGCGCGATCATGCACTACCGCGTGACCGAGGAGAGCGATGCCAGGCTGGAAGACGGCCAGCTGATCGTGCTGGATTCCGGCGGCCAATACCTCGACGGGACCACCGACATCACCCGGACCATCGCCATCGGCACCCCGCCCGAAGAGGCCCGCGCCGCCTTTACCCGCGTGCTGGCAGGCATGATCGCGATGAGCCGCCTGCGCTGGCCCGCAGGGCTGGCCGGAAGTCACATAGAAGCCGTGGGCCGCATGCCGCTGTGGCTGGCGGGCCAGGATTTTGACCATGGGCTGGGCCATGGCGTGGGCGCCTATCTGAGCGTGCACGAAGGCCCGCAGCGTCTGAGCAGGCTCAGCAACACGCCGCTGCAGCCCGGCATGATCCTGAGCAATGAACCCGGCTATTACCGCGAGGGGGCCTTTGGCATCCGCATCGAGAACCTGCTGGTGGTGCGCGCGGCGCCCGCCCTGCCCGGCGGCGACGATCACCGCGCCATGCTGCACTGGGAAACGCTCAGCTTTGCCCCCATCGACCGCCGCCTGATCCTGCCCGAAATGCTGGAGCCTGCGCATATCTCCTGGCTGAACGCTTATCACGCAGCAGTTGCAGAAAAAATCGGGCCGCGGGTATCGCCTGTCACAAAACTGTGGTTGGATGCCGCCACCGCACCACTTTGAAAGGGCGCGGAACGAGGGGAAAGCGATGTCAGACCATATCAAGATCACCAAGGCAGTTGGCACCTGGAGCGTCCGCGCAGGCGGCGCGGTGTTGGGCGAAAGCAGCAATGCGCTGGAACTGGCAGAGGGGGATTATCCCCCGGTGATCTATTTCCCCCGTGGCGATATCGCGATGGCCTTTCTCGACCGGACGGATCACACATCGCATTGCCCGCACAAGGGCGACGCGGTCTATTATTCCGTCGTGACCAAGAGCCGGACACTGGAAAACGCGGTCTGGTCCTATGAAGCGCCCAAGGAGGCCATGGCCCGGATCAAGGACCACCTGGCCTTCTACCCGCTGGACGAGATCACCGTCGAACAGATCTGACCACCGGCGGGGAAGCCGGTGGTGCCTGTGCATCCCTGATCCGAGAGCGGCGCCGCTCAGGCCCCGGCCTGTTCCGCCGAAACGGCCGCCCGCGCGCTGCGCAGGCTGCGCCCCCACCACAGCAGCTGGTCCAGCATCTTTTCTGCCGAGGTCTCCAGATGGGCGAAATCGGACAGCTGTTTCTCGCCCTTTGCCACCGGCAGGTAATCACCAAAGTTGATATGGACGGCGGCCTGCATCGTCACCATCTCCAGCTCGGCGGCGATGCCCCGGACATGTTCAACCGCCCGCGCCCCGCCAACGCCGCCATATCCGATCAGCCCTGCCGGTTTGCGCCGCCATTCCGCGTGATCCAGCGCGTTTTTCAGAACCGCGGTCGGGCCGTGGTTGTATTCGGCGACGGTGAACACATAGGCGTCGAAGTCGGCGATACGGGCGCGAAAGGCCGCGGCCGCCTGTCTTTGCGCGTCGCTCGCCTGCGGGTCGCCGAAAAACGGCAGGGTCACATCACGCAGGTCGATCCCGCTCACCTCAAAGCCGTGCTGCGCCGCCTTGCGGGCGATCCAGCCTGCGGGTTTGTCGGCGAACCTTCCGTCGCGGGTGCTGCCGGTGATCACCGCCAGGCGCAGCGGTGCCGCCTCCTCGACACCGCGAAATGCGCCGGCCAGTGTCACCGGCAGTGAATCGACACCTTCGATCAGCGGGGCAATCCGCTCCAGATGTGCGGCAAATTCCGGGGATGCCGCCCATTCCTCCTTGGCCTCTTTCGACCGAAACCGGGTGACAATCACCAACCGGCTGCCGTCCGCCGCGCGGTAGACCTCATTGCCAAGCCAGCCGGTTTCGTTGGCTTTCCCGCGCAGCTTCGCGATCTCGTCGAGCTGTACCTTCAGCAAAGCGTCGGCATTGCCGCTCTTTGGTGTGAAGGTGTTTATCAAAGTCTCAATGCTCTTGCCTGTCATGGGGATTTTCCTTGCTCTGCTAGCGATTCCGTTACAGGCTTACAATAAGTAAGCCGCTGACGATTAAAAGAACTGGGAATTTTGTAAGGAACTGACATGAAAGTAAGCCCTGTGCCCGCAGATCCGTCTGATCCGATGCATGCCGATTGCCCCGGTCGTGAGGTGTTCAAGCTGATTACCGGTCGGTGGAGCCTGCTGATCCTGTGGTCCCTGAAATCGGGCCCGGTCAGGTTTCATCGGATCCGGGATACGGTCGAGGGCATCAGCGAAAGGGTGCTGTCCAGCAGCCTCAAGGATCTTTGCCGTCACGGTCTGGTCAGCCGCCATGTCGACCCGAGCGTGCCGCCAAAGGTCAGTTACAGCCTCACGCAGAGCGGGGAAGGACTGCTTGATATCACCGATCAGCTGACAGGCTGGATTGCCCGCGAGCTGGACAATATCGACGCGGCCAAACGGCAATATGACAGGGCGCAATAATCTGCGGAACCCCGGACAATCAGGTGGCCGTTTTACAGCCCGGCCATAAGGGGTTTGGGGCCGAACGTGAAAACGGCGCGAGGTTGCCCGCGCGCCGTCTTACTTGAAACAATGGATGCTGATCAGGCCGCAGGCGCGGCCGGTGTCTCCGGCAGCGCCGGCAGCGGTGCCGGGGGTGATGCCTGCACCACATTGGCCAGCCAGTTCGTGTCCGCCGCCAGTGCACTGGCATTGGTGTTCTGCAGCACCGCACAAACCACCCCGTCGAACACCACTTCTGTATCGGTGCCGTTGGTCGCGGCACGGATGTCCAGGCGGCTGTCGTCGGCCTCGATGCTCAGGGGGTCGCCCTGGCTTTGCGCCAGCATCAGCACATCTTCGTCCGGGTCGAAATCCGTCACCACGATGGCGGCCTCGCCGGTCTGGTCAAAGCCCAGCGCCTCGATGATGTCGGCACCTGCCCCGCCGGTCACCGTGTCGCCGTCATTGGCGCGGATCAGGTCATCATTGTTGCCGCCGTCGAGCACGTCTGATGCTTCATCAGTCAGTCCGGGGATCTCGGTGCCATTGGTGGGTGTGCGGTAGCCGATGAGGGTATCCTGCCCCGCACCACCCAGGATCGTGTCCGCGCCCAGGCCCCCTTCGAGCACATCATTGCCCAGTTCACCTGCAATGAGGTCATCGCCACGCCCGCCAAAGATGGTGTCACCCTGCGCGCCACCTGACAGGCTGTCGTCGCCACTGTCGCCAAAGATCACATCCGCGCCAAAGCCGCCGTTAATAGTGTCGTTCCCTTCACGGCCCTGCAGGCTGTCGGCGCCCTGGCGACCGTCGATCAGGTCATCGCCGCCGCCTGCGTTGATCCTGTCGTCGCCAGCGGAACCGTCAAGCGTGTCGTCGCCGCCATAGCCGTTCAGCACGTCATCCCCCGCGCCGGCACGGAACAGGTCGTCACCGCCGGTGCCGATATAGACGTCATCACCCGAGGTGCCTTCTGTCACCGGTTCTTCGGGTGTCTCAGGGGTTTCCGGTTCTTCGGGTGTTTCCGGCGTTTCGGGTGTCGGCGTGTCATCATCGTCATCGTTGAAAATGGCCCCGATCAGGCCCAACCCCAAAAGAGGCAAGAGAAAATAGGCGAGCATGGCAGATCGTTCCTTATTTTTGACATATTCCAGAGTTTAAGAATTTGTTAACCTGATAAGGAAGCCCCCAAACCAGCGTTTTTCGCTCTTTGGTGCGCGCATGGAAACAATGCCGGTAAATCCGGCGAATATGCATGGAATCAGAAACGCTTAGCTGTGTTCTTCGGCTGCGGTTGCGGCCAGCGCCCGGTTATAGGCTTTCAGCGCATCGACATGAAACAGCGCCCCCAGCAACTCCGGGGTGGTATCAGCCGACAGTGTTACAACCGGAATGAAGCGTGCGCCGGAACTCTCGAAAATCGGCATCGCCGATTCGAGGGTCGCTGTGGCGTCGATATAGGTGCCTTCGTCGATCAGGGCCCAGCATTGATCGGTATTTGCCGCGCGCGGGTCTTCGGGCCGCCGCATGACCCGGGCCGCGGTGAACATCGCCAATAGATAGGCCTGCGGCCCCGCCGCAAGGTGAATGCCCCGCCGTTCGATCTGGGTGAGGAAGAAACTGCGGTCTACCAGGCGGCTACCAAGCGCGGTGGACATGCTGACCGCCACCATGACCGCCAGCCCGGTCTGCCAGTCTCCGGTCATCTCGAAGACGATCAGGGTGGTCGAAATCGGCGCGCCCAGCACGGCGGCGGCCACCGCCCCCATGCCCGCCAGCGCATAAAGGCTCGACGAGCCGGACACATCCGGGAACACGCCGGTCGCGATCAGCCCGAAGCCCAGCCCGGTCAGCGCCCCGATCATCAGCGAGGGGGAAAACACCCCGCCCCCCATCCGGCCCCCCAGCGTGATGGCCACAGCCGCCACCTTGAGCACAGCGAATACGATCACCTCGTTCAGGGCCAGCGATCCGGTCAGCGCGCGCGAGGTCGTCTCATAGCCGACGCCGATGATATGGGGAAACCACAGCGCGATCACGCCCAGCAGCGCCCCGGCCACCATCGGCCGCAGCCAGCGTGGCAGACGGGTGCGCCCCTGCAGGTAGTTCCCGAAATCCTCGGCCCAGAAGATGCTGCGCATCAGCGCCACGGCGACAATGCCACAGGTCAGGCCAAGCAGCAGAAACGCGGGCAGTTCGACATAGAATTGCAGATCGCCATAGGTCGGCAGGGCAAATTCGGTCACCCCGCCGAATTCCAGCCGGTTGATGACCGTGCCCGCCGCCGATGCGATCACGATGGGGGCAAAGGCATGGACGGCAAAGTGGCGCAGTACCACCTCCAGCGCAAAGAGCGCCCCCGCGATCGGCGCGTTGAAGCTGGCCGAGACCGCCGCCGCCACCGCGCAGCCCAGCAGGTCGCGCCCGTTGACGCCGTCGGCATGGATCAACCGGCAGATCTTGGTCGAGATGACGGCGGCCAGATGCACCACCGGTCCCTCGCGTCCGGAGGAGCCCCCGGTGCTGAGGGTGATCCAGGACGCCACGGCAGAGGCCAGGCCGGCACGGGTTTCCACCCGCCCCTCGTGCAGCGCAGCCCCCAGGATGACATCACCCACCGTTCGCGCCCGCGCGTCCGGGGTGAAGTGATGCAGGATCACCCCGACAATCAGCCCGCCGATGGCCGGGATCAGGACAACCCAGTACCATTCAAGGCCGGTGATGAAACTATGCAGGGAATTGACATCTTCGGTCCCGTAAAGAGTGGCTTGTAACCAATTGATCCCTTTGCGGAAAAATAGCGCGGCAAAGCCCGCCGCAATGCCGATCACAAGCGCGATGAACCAGAATTGTACCTTGCCCGGCCCCTGTTGCTTCAGCACCTTCCAGCCGTGGCGGCAGGCATCTGTGGCCCCGCTGATCTGGCCGGAAACAAAGGAGTCTTCCGGCCCGCTCATGTGACGCTCCGCAGGCATGTCGCGCATTGTCCGGCCCCGGTAAGGTCAGCGGGCCGCAGCGGCCTGGGAGAGGCACCGGGCAAACCCACTACCCTGCCAACAAAGCCTCTGCCGCCGCGCGGGCCGCATCTGTCACCTGATCACCGGACAACATCCGCGCGACCTCGTCCACCCGTTCGGGCGGGCTGAGCGGGACAACAGTCGAGGTGGTCATGCCCTTGCTGACCGCCTTGGCCACACGCCAGTGATGCGCGCCAAGTGCCGCGACCTGCGGCGAATGGGTCACCACCAGCACCTGCCCCCCGGCGGCCAGCGCCGACAGCCGCCGGCCCACGGCATCCGCGGTTGCCCCGCCGACACCCCGGTCGATCTCGTCGAAAATCAGGGTCAGGCCCGATTGCCCCTGGGTCAGACAGACCTTGAGCGCCAGCAGGAAGCGGCTCAGCTCCCCGCCCGAGGCGATCTTGCCCAGCGGCCCGGCAGGCGCACCGGGGTTGGTGGCCACGGTGAAAGACACGGTGTCCCGCCCCTCGGGGCCGGGCTCTTCCGGTTCGATCCGGGTTTCAAAAACCGCGCGTTCCATTTTCAGCGGCGCCAGTTCCGCCGTCACTGCCTTGTCCAGCTTTCGGGCGGCCTTTGCCCGTGCCGCGCTCAGCGCCTCGGCCGCCGCGTCGTAATCCGCCTGTGCCTCGCGCACCGCTTTTTCCAGCCCGGCCTGTGCCGCCTCTCCCGCGTCCAGCGCCTCAAGCTTGGCGCGCAGGGTGCCTGCGAAACCGGCCAGGTCGTCCGGTGCCACGTCATGTTTGCGTGCCAGGGCGCGGATCGCGAACAGCCGTTCCTCGGTCTCTTCCAGTTCCAGCGGGTTGAACGACATCTGGTCGATGGCATCGGCCACGCCTGACATCGCCTCGTCCAGTTCCACCATGGCGCGGTTCAGTGCGGCCATCGGCGCCTCCAGCGCGCCCTCGGCACGGGCCGCAGCCCCATCCAGCCAGCGCAGCGCATCGCCAAGCTGCTGCTCCGCACCGTTCTGGCCCATGATCTCATAGGCGTTGACCACATCGGCGCGGATTTTCTCTGCCCCCTGCATCAGGCGGCGCTTTGTATCCAGCGTGGCTTCCTCGCCCTCCTGCGGATCAAGCTTGTCCAGCTCGGCAACCGCGTGACGCAGGAATTCCTCCTCCGCCGCGATGGCATCGCGCGCTGCCGCGGCCACCTGCGCTGCCTTGCGGGCCGCCGACAGGGCCGCCCAGGCCCGGCGGCAGCGCGCCATCGCATCCGCGTTGCCGGCAAAATCGTCCAGGATGCTGCGGTGGCCGCGCGGGTTCAGCAGGCCGCGGTCGTCGTGCTGGCCATGCAGTTCCACCAGGGTGTCGGAGAGCGCGCGCAGCACCTCGCCCGAACAGCGGCGGTCGTTGACCCAGGATGTCTTGCGCCCGTCAGAGCTGTTGATGCGCCGCAGGATCAGCTCATCCCCGCCCGGCAGCCCTGCCTCTTCCAGCACCGCATGTGCAGCATGCCCCGGCGGCAGATCGAACCAGGCGGTCACCTCGCCCTGCTCTGCCCCCTGCCGGACCAGATCGGCACGCCCGCGCCAGCCCAGCACGAACCCCAGACTGTCAAGAAGAATGGACTTGCCCGCCCCGGTTTCACCGGTCAGCACGTTAAGACCCGGCTGAAAGCCAAGCTCCAGCCGGTCGATGATCAGCATATCCGAAATATCGAGTCCGCGCAGCATGACAGCTTTCCGATGGGCCGGTGGTTATCCCACCTTGCTTACAACCACTCGCCCTTGATGGTCTGCCGGTAAATCGCGCCCAGCCAGTTGTTCTTGTAAAACTTCGGCTCCAGCCCCTGCCCGGTCAACAGCTTGTAGCTGTCTTCGTACCAGTCACTGCCCCGGAAGTTATGTCCAAGGATCGCACCGGCAGTCTGCGCCTCGTGGTTCAGGCCCAGCGACAGGTAGGATTCGACAAGACGGTGCAGCGCCTCGGCGGTGTGGCTCGTGGTCTGGAAATCCTCGACCACCACACGGAACCGGTTGATCGCCGCCGTATAATGGTTGCGCCGCAGATAGTAGCGACCGATCTCCATCTCCTTGCCCGCCAGATGGTCGAAGGCCAGGTCGAACTTGAGAATCGCCGCCTTGGCATATTCGCTGTCGGGATAACGTTCGATCACGTCACGCAGGGATTGCAGCGCCTGAAAGGTCAGGCCCTGGTCCCGGCCCACTTCGTCAATCTGGTCGTAATAGCTCAGCGCCAGCAGGTACTGGGCATAGGCCGCATCGTCATCGTCGGGATAAAAGTCGATGAAACGCTGCGCGGCGGAACGGCTGTTGGGGTAATCCTGATCCTGATGATAGGAAAACGCCTGCATGATCAGCGCGCGCTTGGCCCATTCGGAATAGGGATAGAGCCGCTCGATCTCGGCAAAGTAGAAAGCCGCTTCCTCGGGCTGGCGGCGGTTCAGCTCGAATTCACCGCGTTCGAAAATCTGCTCCGCCGAATAGGTCTCAAGCGGGATTTCCTGCGGATTGAAGAAACTCTTGGTAAGGCGGCCCGTATTCTGACTGCCCCCACAGGCGCCGAGGGTGGCAACAAGGAGCACGGTGCCGATCATGCGCTTGCGCGACATCTTTCGAGACATGCGTTACCCCCTTCGTCCGGTCCTGGCGAGGGTCTTGTGACCCCTGTTAAGCATCTGACTAGCACAATATTTTGCGATGCAAAACTTCGTTTCCACGCTTTGTAGCAAGGTGGCGTTCAAAAGTTGCACAACAATTGCGCCAGATGGCGTTGCATTGGAAATACAGCGCCTTGTGGCATGATTCAATGGGGGTAAATCGACTTAGGCGACCTGCGGGATCTCGTCCCAGACCAGCCCGTAGCCGGGCAGCCGGGCCGCCATTGTCGGATCGCATTTCACCAGCCGGACCGCGTCCGGGGTAGCAAAAAGCGCGCGCAGCAGCGTGTTGGTCAGCGAATGGCCCGCGCGATACCCCGTGTAATGGCCCAGCAGCGGCGCACCGGCCAGCGCCAGGTCGCCCAAGGCATCCAGCATCTTGTGGCGCACAGGCTCATCCGCATGGCGCAGCCCGCCCGGCGTCAGGATCGCGGCGCCATCGACCACCACGGCGTTTTCCGCCGTGCCGCCGAGCGCCAGACCGTTGGCACGCATCGCCTCCACGTCTGCGCGGCGGCAGAAGGTGCGGCTGTCGCAAAGCTCGCGTGCAAAGGAGCCGTTGTTCATCACCAATGTCTTTTGCTGGTGCCCGATGGCCGCATCGGCAAAGTCGATCTCGAAATCAATGCGCAGCGTATCGGCAGGTGCCAGGGTTGCGCGCGCCTCGCCATCGGTCACGGTCACTTCCTTGAGCACTTCAAATGCCATGACCGGGGCCGCCAGCACACGGATGCCGCGCTGCATGAAACCGCGCACGAATTGCACGGCGGATCCGTCCAGGATCGGCACTTCGGGGCCGTCAATCTCGATCAGGGCGTTGTGGATGCCACAGCCTGCCAGCGCCGCCATGATATGTTCCACGGTGGAGACATGCAGACCGGCGGCATTTTCCAGCTTTGTGCAGAGCGGCGAACGGTTGACCGCGTCCCAGCGCGCCGGGATCATCCGGTCACCCAGGGCAATGTCGGTCCGCTTGAACCAGATGCCGTGATGCGCACTCGCGGGATTCACGGTCACCGTGGCGGGCGCACCGGAGTGCAGGCCATGGCCACCGAAGGAGATCGGAGATTTGATGGTTGTTTGCACGGGCTCGTCCTCAGGGTTCATAGATCGCTGTCTAAGTTGAACCCACAAGTAGGGATGCCGTTCGTTACACTCAATTCAATCTTTGCAACCGACTGAAACATGACTGTCACAATTGGGCGCAAATGTGCTGGGGCATCTGCAATTCATTGATAACAAAAGAAAAGGGCCGCCAATTGGCGGCCCGCTTCGTCACATGATGTGAGGTCTCAGTTTGCCTGACGGCGCAGGAACGCGGGAATTTCGATGCGTTCCTGGTCCGGATCGGCCTCATGCGAGGGCTGAGGTGCCGCCGATGCGCTGCGCTGGGGCGCCTGCTGAACCGGCGGTTGCTGGCGCACCGGGCGCTGCTGCGGCTGCGCCTGGGCTTCGCCTTCGCCATGGCCGGTCATGCGGTTGATCAGGGAGTTGATGCCGAAACGTGGCTTGTCCTGACCAGCCTGCCCGGCCGGTGCGGCCTGCTGTGGGCGTTGCTGTGGTGCTGCGGCACGGGGCTGCTGCTCCGGGTTGGCTTTTTGCGCGGCAGCGCGCAGACGGGCCAGCGCCTCGGGCGACGGGGTGCCGGGTGCGGGCGCACGGGGCGCGACATAGGTTTCTGCCTCGGCTTCCGCCTCGATGCTGTCTTCCTCCTGGCGCGGCTCGAAAGCGGCAACCTGAGGCTGATAGGCAGGTGCCGGCAGGCCGTCGTTCTCGTCAGCGGATTCATCGGCAAAGATGTCTTCTGCCTGCTCTTCGGCGGCCACACGCTGCACGTCCATGTCATTGAACAGCGGCTGCTGGTCTTCCTGCGCGACAGAGGCGGCGGCGGCGGCAACAGGCGCTTCTTCGGTCACGGCCTGCGGCTTCAGCGGCTGGCTCATGGAGCGGCGTGGCACCGGCATTTCGGTGTTCACGTCGGTGGCGTCGATCCCTGTCGCCACGACACTGACGCGCATCACGCCGCCCATGCCCTCGTCCATGGTGGAACCGACTATGATGTTGGCCTCGGGGTCCACTTCCTCGCGGATGCGGTTGGCGGCCTCGTCCAGTTCGAACAGGGTCAGGTCGGCACCGCCGGTGATGTTGATCAGCACGCCCTTGGCACCGCGCAGGCTGATTTCGTCCAGCAGCGGGTTGGCAATGGCCTTTTCGGCGGCCTGGATGGCGCGATCTTCGCCCTCGGCCTCGCCGGTGCCCATCATCGCCTTGCCCATTTCGTCCATCACGGCGCGGACATCGGCAAAGTCGAGGTTGATCAGACCCGGACGGACCATCAGGTCAGTCACGCCCTTGACGCCCTGATACAGCACGTCATCGGCCATGGAGAAGGCTTCGGTGAAGGTGGTTTTCTCATTCGCCAGCCGGAACAGGTTCTGGTTGGGGATGATGATCAGCGTGTCGACAACCTTTTGCAGCGCCTCGACGCCATCCTCGGCCTGACGCATCCGCTTGGCACCCTCGAACTGGAACGGCTTGGTCACGACGCCGACGGTCAGCACGCCCAGCTCGCGCGCGGCCTGTGCGATGATCGGGGCTGCACCCGTCCCGGTGCCGCCGCCCATGCCCGCAGTGATAAAGCACATATGCGCCCCTGCCAGGTGGTCGACGATCTGTTCGATTGATTCTTCGGCGGCCGCAGCACCGACAGAGGCGCGTGCCCCGGCGCCCAGACCCTCGGTCACTTTGATGCCAAGCTGCACCTTGTTCTCTGCGCGGGCCTGCTGCAACGCCTGGGCATCCGTGTTGGCCACGACGAAATCCACGCCATCCAGTTGTTTTTCGATCATATTATTGACCGCGTTACCACCGGCGCCGCCAACACCGAAAACGGTGATGCGAGGTTTCAGATCGTCCTGTCCGGGCATAGAAAGGTTCAGTGTCATGTGCTGTCCGCCTGTTTTTTAGCCCACGTCCCATGAGCGCTTCTTCGTCATAAATTCAGGCGATCTTAACGGTCTGAGGCCGTATCGTCACCTATAAAACACCATAATTACGCAACATATGGGCAAATTCTTGCTGATTTTGCCTCTATGTCGGTCCCGCCACTCCATATTGCGATCACCAGTTGTCACGGAACCATTTGACCGCACGTTTGAGCGACCGTGCCGGGTATCTGTCGGCGGGAATGTCGAAGTCCCACCATTCGTCCTGTGGATGCGCCGCAAAGAGCGACAGGCCCACCGCGCTGGCAAAACCCGGGCCCGTCGCGGCCTGGGGCAAGCCATGCACCCGCAGCGGGCGACCCAGCCGCACCTGCTGGCCCAGGATCTTGCTGGCCAGCCCATCCAGGCCCGGAATCTGGCTGCCGCCGCCGGTAAGTACAATCTGTTGACTGGGCAGATGGTCGAATCCGGCGGCATCCAGCCGGACCCGGACCTCTTCCAGAATTTCCTCGACCCTGGGCCGCATGATGCCGATCAGCTCGGCGCGGCTGGCGGTCCGGCGGTCATGTTCGTAATCGCCGGTCTCGCCGCCGATCTCGATCATCTCGCGGTCGTCCATCCCGGTGGCATGCACGCCGCCATAGAAGGTCTTGATCCGCTCGGCGTTTGCGGTGGGCACCTGCAGCCCCATGGAAATATCCGAGGTCACGTGATCGCCGCCCATGCGCACGCAATCCGCATAGATCATGTGTTTCTTGATAAAGATCGACACCCCGGTCGACCCGCCGCCCATGTCGATACAGGCCGCGCCCAATTCCTGTTCATCCTCCACCAGAGAGGAAATGCCCGAGACATAGGCCGAGTTCGCGATCCCGGCCAGTTCCAGGTCGCAACGCTTGATGCAATGTGCCAGGTGCTGCACGGCGGCGGCATCGACGGTCAGCATGTGCATGTCCACCGACAGGCTGTTGCCCAGCTGGCCCCGCGGGTCGATCAGCCCGGACCGGTGGTCCAGCGCAAAGTTCACCGGCTGCGCATGCAGCACTTCGCGGTCCTCGCCGTATTCGGGCACATCGCAATTGGCCAGCACCTGGGCCACGTCCTGTTCGGTCACCGCCTGACCTTCCAGGTCGATCTGGGCATCCAGCCCGTAGCTGCGCGGCTCCGCCCCCGAGAAACAGGCAATCACGTGATCGACACGGATGCCGGCCATCTTCTGCGCCGCCTGCAGGGCGGTGCGGATGGCACGCTCGGTCTCGCTCATCACGCAGATTTCGCCAAAGCGGACCCCGCGTGACCGGGTTGTCGCGGCACCGATGACGCGGAACCCCGACTGACCGGCCAGCGATCCGATCTCGCCCTCTTCGCCCAGTTCGCCACTGCCGTCGAAACGCAGCACAAGACATGCGATCTTGGAACTGCCCACGTCGAGAATGGCCACAACGCCCCGCTGCATCGCAACCCTGCGCATGTTCCGCATCGAGCGTTGACTGTCGTAAAGGTCCATCATCGTGTCACTGCCTTGTTATATGGCCGGGGCTTATTGTCCCGTGCTCTGCCTTATGTCCCACCACGCTTCGGTGGCTTCTTGTGTCAACCTGACCGTGGGCCGCTGGGCCAGCCGCATGTCCACGCGGGACACGTCGCGGCTGAGCACCTCCTGGGCGCCTTCCAGCGCGATGACCCGCTCCAGCGCCGGGATCGCGTCATATTCGGGCAGCATGATCCGCTGGTCGCGGTCCAGCACCACATCCCAGCGCCTTGCGCCCATCCGGACCAGCCCGCGCACGCGCCCGGCGATCGGTTTGGTTGTCTTGATCAGCTCCAGCGCCTCCGGCACATGGCGCGCCGCCCCCTCGCCCGCGATCAGCGGCAGATCGGGGCGCAGGGCCCGGTTGGCGATCTGGCCCACGGGCGCACCGCCATCGTCCACAAGTGTCAGCCCCTCGGCCGTGCGCCAGATCGCCACCGGCACCCGGGGCTTCACGATGACCTGCAGCACCCCGCCTGGTTTGATCCGGACATTCGCGTTCTTCACGCTGTTCAGGGAAGTGATCGTGCTGCGGACCTGGCCCAGGTCCAGATCGAAGGAACTGAGCGGAAACTCGATGGGCACGGCCGTCCGGATTTCAGCGGCCAGCGGCCCGTCGGCCCCGTCGATGGCCATCAGCTTGACCATGAATTCGGGCCGTTCCTCGACCGCGCGGCGCGCATCGGCCACGGCCTCGGTGATTGCGCCCCGGCGCGCGTCGTCGGCCAGATAGATTGTCCCGGCCAGCAGCGTCAGGCAAAAGGGCACCCCTGCCCGCAGCATCAGCCGGAATCCCGGCGTCAGCATCAGCCGCTGCATCCGCCAGGCCCAGCGCGAGGGGGCGGGATCGGCCTTGACCGAAGTGGGGGCCTTGCGCCGGATCAGCGACCGCATGAGGCATCCTCCACCATCCAGGCACAGAAGTCGGGAAAGGACATGCCGCAGCTCTGCGCCTGTTCGGGCGACAGCGAGGTGGCGGTCATGCCCGGCTGGGTGTTTGTCTCCAGCAGGATCAACCCGTCGGCGCCGCGTGTCTCGTCCCAGCGGAAATCGGTGCGGCTGACCCCCCGGCATCCCAGCGCCTCATGGGCGCGCAGGGCATAGTCCAGGCACAGGTCGAAGATTTCCTGCGGAATGTCGGCGGGCACCACATGGGTCGATCCGCCTTCCTTGTACTTGGCATCGTAGTCGTACCAGCCGGTTGTGATGATGTCGGTCACCGTCAGGGCGCGCGCGTCGCCGCCAGCCCGGGACCCCATCACCGTGGTGGTCAGCTCGCGCCCCGGCGCATAGGTTTCGACCATGACGAACTCCGGCATGGCATCGTCAAGCTGCGGCGGACCGTTGTTTTCCGCATTGACCAGATAGACCCCGACAGAGGAGCCTTCGTTGTTCGGCTTGACCACATAGGGCGGCGGCATGACATGCTGCGCCATCACTTCGGCCTTGCTGCGGATCACACTGTCCACCACCGGCAGACCGGCGCTGCGATAGACTTCCTTGCTGCGCTGCTTGTCCATCGCCAGTGCCGAGGCCAGAACGCCCGAATGGCTGTAGGGCAGCCCCATCCATTCCAGCAGACCCTGCACGCAGCCATCCTCGCCCCAGCGTCCATGCAGGCAGTTCAGGATGGCATCGGGCTTGAGATCGGTCAGAACGGCGCAAAGATCGCGGCCTGCATCGACCTCGACCACGTTGTATCCGCCATGTTCCCGCAGTGCAGCGGCGCATGCGCGCCCGGTTGAGAGAGACACCTCGCGCTCTGCCGAGAGTCCGCCCAATAGTACCGCCACTGTCGGGGTTGTCCTGCTCGACGTACCCACTGGAGTGCCTTTGTCCCGGACCGTTCTGGCCCATTGTTCTTATTGTTTTCGCCGTTTTCGGCTTATGCCTCTGCGTCCGGCGCGCCTTGAAATTCGCCGATCCGCATGATTTCCCATTCTAGCGTGATCCCGCTTGAATCGTAAACCTTTTTTCGCACCTGCTCACCAAGGTTTTCCAGGTCAGCTGCGGTCGCATTATCCGCATTGATCAGAAAGTTCGGGTGTTTCGGGCTCATCTGTGCCCCGCCCAGGCGCGCACCGCGCATCCCGGCGTCATCGATCACCTTCCAGGCTTTCAGATCATGCACGTCATCGGCCTGCCCGGTGCTGGAAAACCCTGCCGGATTGCGAAAGGTACTGCCTGCGGAACGGTCCTTGGTCGGCTGGGTTTCATCGCGCCTGGCCAGTTGCGCGGTCATCCGCGCATGCAGCGCCTCCGGGTCGCCTTTTGGCGGGGCAAACACCGCGCTGACAATCACTGCGCCCTCGGGCAAGTCACTCTGGCGATAGCGGAAATTCAGGTCCTGGGCGGTCAGGGTCACGATCTCTCCCGCACGGGTGATCACCTGCGCACTGACGAAGTGATCCGCCGTATAGCTGCCATAGCAGCCGGCGTTCATGCGCACCGCCCCGCCGATGCTGCCCGGGATCGTGCGCAGGAATGTCAGGTCCAGACCGGCATCCGCCGCCTTGCGTGCCACATGGGCATCCAGCGCCGCCGCCCCGGCGATCACGTGATCTCCGCTGACCTCGATGCTGTTGAAGCCCCGGCCCAGCCGGATCACCACGGCGCGCAACCCGCCGTCGCGCACGATCAGGTTGGAGCCGACCCCCATGGGGAAAACCGCCACCTCATCGGGCAAATCGCGCAGAAAACCGCTCAGGTCCTCCGGATCGGCGGGCTGGAACAGGTAATCCGCCGGGCCACCGACACGCAGCCAGGTCAGATCATTCAGCGGGCGTCGCGCCGTCAGCTTGCCGCGCACGGCCGGAAAGGAAATCTTGTTCATACCGCCCGATTAGCCGCAAAGGCCGAAGCCGTCAAACCACGGCGCGTGCACGGCGGCTCAGCGCGTCTGGTCATCCACCCGGCTGGCCCGGAACTGCCGCACCACGCGACCGGCCAGCCAGCCGAAACCGAATGCGCAAAGCCCGTAGAGCACCAGCGCCGCCTGCGCCATCAGCGCATTGCCCTCAAGCGGGGTGGCATTCAGATGCAGGGCCATCCACAACATGTTCAGCGCCATGCCCAGGATCAGCACGCCCAGAAAGCCCAGGAACCGCGCGCGGTATCCCTGAAAGGCACAGGCCAGCATCCAGACGGCAAGCACCGCGATCAGCGCCATGATGGTCGGGCTCATTCCGCAGGCCCCTTGATTTCAACCCCGCCCGCGCCCCGGCGCAGCCAGCGCATCAGGTAGATCACCGGCCAGCGCAGCACCGAACAGCCGCCCGCCAGCACCAGCAGGCCGATCCAGGGCCCATGCTGCATCGTGACATAGCCCAGAATCGGAATACCGATGGCAATCAGGATATAGGCGTTGCGCCAGTGGTAGTCCTTGCTGGGTGTCATCGCGATGACATTCGCCGAAAGCGCCCAGAGACAGGCCAGGATGAGCGATGGGCTCACTGCGGGACCTCAAAGCTCTGACCGCGCAGCCGGGCGATCAGGTAGCGCAGGGGGTTGCGGTACATCGACACGAAGGCGGCGATGGCCAGAAGCGCCATGAACCAGCCGACATGAAGCGCAATCGCGACGATCAACACCGGTGCCGACAGCAGCAGGGCCACCCCCGGCACATATTGCCGGCGCATCGGCAGCATTGCCACCGCCGCGGATGCCAGCACCCATAGAACGGAAATCCACAATAATGTCATAGCTGCTGCTCCTTCTTCGTCTCGTCGCCGCCCCTTTCCGGGGCTCTTTGATCAGCCGGGCCGCGGTGTTGGATCACAGACAAGCGGCAGAATTATGGCCAAGAGGCCCGCCGTCAGGCGGCGGCCCCCTTGAGAGCGCGTAGTTTTTCCGGCAGCGCATTGGCCCAGGCGCTGATTGTCCCTGCCCCGAGACAAACCACCATATCGCCCGGTCCGGCCTGTTCGCGCACCAGGCGCATCAGATCTTCCTCATTCTGGACCGCACGGGCGTGGCGATGGCCATGGCGGATCAGCCCTGCCACCAGACCGTCGCGGTCCGCGCCCTCGATCGGGTCTTCGCCTGCGGCATAGACCTCGGCAATGCCCACCACATCGGCATCGTTGAAACAGGCGCAGAATTCCTCGAAATGGTGATGCAGTCGGGTGTAGCGGTGCGGCTGGTGCACGGCGATTACCCGGCCCTCCGTCGCCTGACGCGCGGCTTTCAGCACGGCGGCAATCTCGACCGGGTGGTGGCCGTAGTCGTCGATGATGGTGACCCCGTCCACTTCGCCCACCTTGGTAAAGCGCCGGTTGACCCCGCCAAAACTTTTCAGCGCCGCGCGGATCTCGTCGCGCTTCATGCCCAGATGGCGCGCCACCGCAACGGCACTCAGCGCGTTGGAGACGTTGTGATCCCCCGGCATCGGCAGTTCGCAACCTTCGATCACCGCCCCCTCGGCCTGCAGGTGAATGTCGAAATGCGCCACGCCGCCCTTGTAGGTCAGGTTCCGCGCGCGCACATCGGCCTGGGCGTTGAACCCATAGGTGACAACGCGGCGGTCGGTGATCTTGCCCACCAGCGCCTGCACTTCGGGATGATCGGTGCAGCAGACCGCCAGACCGTAGAAGGGGATGTTGGACACGAAATCGAGGAACCCCTGCCGCAGCCGGTCGAAATCGCCCCAATGTTCCATATGCTCGGGGTCGATGTTGGTGACGATGGCAATGGTGGCGGGCAACCGGTTGAAGGTGCCGTCGCTTTCATCCGCCTCCACCACCATCCATTCGCCCTGCCCCATGCGCGCATTCGATCCATAGGCATGGATGATCCCGCCATTGACCACCGTGGGGTCGATGCCGCCCTTGACCAGCAGTTCCGCAACCATGGTGGTTGTCGTCGTCTTGCCATGGGTGCCCGCGACCGCAATGTTGGATTTCAGCCGCATCAGCTCTGCCAGCATCTCTGCCCGGCGCACGATGGGCAGGCCCGCCAGCCGCGCCGCGTCCAGCTCGGGGTTGCCGGGCTTGATCGCCGAAGAGATGACCACCACCTCGGCATTCTCGATGTTCTCGGCCTTTTGCCCCTCGAAAATCACCGCCCCCAGCTCAGCCAGCCGGTCGGTGATCTTGGTCGTCTTCAGGTCGGAGCCCTGCACCCGGTAGCCATGGTTGATCAGCACCTCGGCAATGCCCGACATGCCGATGCCGCCAATGCCGACAAAATGGATCGGGCCCACATCGGTGGGCAGTTTGGTGGCCGCTGCTGCGTTCATTTTCGTTTTCCTTCCTGGGCCAGGGTCTCGACCATCTGCGCCAGGGCTTGCGCCGCTTCGGGCTTGCCCACTGAATGGGCCGCCCGCGACATCTGCAATGCGGCGTCGGGCTGTTCGAGAATGCTTTGTATCTGTTTGGCCAGTGCCTCGGGGCTGAGCCTGCTTTCGGGAACCATGATCGCGGCTCCCGCCTCGACCAACCCGCGCGCATTGGCGGTCTGGTGGTCGCCTGTCGCGGCGGCAAAGGGGATCAGGATCGAGGGTCGCCCGATCACCGAGATATCCGCGACCGAAGAGGCCCCCGACCGGCTGATGACCAGCTGCGCCTCGGACATCCGGCGCGGCACATCTTCAAAGAAGGGCTGTACGTCCGCGTCAATGGCGTTCTCGGCATAATAGTCGGCAACCCGCTGGCCGTCTTCGTCGCGGGCCTGATGGCTGACGCGGATGTTCTTGAGCATGGCAAGCGGCAGTGCGGCCAGCGCGGCGGGCACCACATCGCTCAGGATGCGCGCGCCCTGCGAGCCGCCCATCACCAGAATTTCCATCGGATAGTCACCGGGGGGGATATAGCCCGCGCCTGCCCGGTCGAGCACCGCAGCGCGCACCGGGTTGCCCACATGCACACCTTCCACCCCCTCGGGCAACTCCGTCGGCCAGGTGCCGCAGGCCATGGCATCGACCCGTTTGGCAAAGATCGTGTTGACCCGGCCCAGCACGCCGTTCTGTTCATGGATCATGCGCGGCACCCGCAACAGGGTTGCCGCCGACAGCGCCGGGATCGACGGATATCCGCCAAAGCCCACAACCACGGCAGGCCGGTCGCGCATCATCCGCAGGGCGGCCCCCAGCGCCCCCGCACCGATGCGCAGCGGCACCATCGCCTTGGCCAGCACGCCGCCCCGCGCAAAGGTGGCGGAACTGACCTGGCTGATTTCAACCTCTGCCGGGAACCCGCCGGTATAGCGCGCGCCGCGTGCGTCGGTGGACAGGCGCACCCGCCAGCCGCGCGTCAGCATCACCTCGGCCAGGGCCTGCGCAGGGAACATGTGGCCCCCGGTGCCTCCGGCTGCGATGATCAACAAGGGTGCGGTCATGGTGTCCTCCGTCCGGGCGCCTTCAGCGGGCGCGGCCCCGGCCAAGAATGTCAGAAATCTCGCCCTGCGGCCTGCTGCGCGTGAAGGCCAGCAACATCCCCACCGCGATGCCCGAAGCGATCACCGAAGACCCCCCGTAGCTGACAAATGGCAGGGTCATCCCCTTGGCCGGCAGCAGCCGCACGGCGACGCCCATGTTTATCATGGCCTGCACGCCAAAGATACAGGCAAGCCCGGTGCCCGCCAGCCGCGTGAAAGGGTCCCGTTCACGCACCAGACGCAGCAGCGACCGGACCACGATCACGGTGTAAAGCGCTATGATGCACAGCACCAGAACCAGCCCGTATTCCTCTGCCGCGACGGCAATGATGAAATCGGTATGGGCATCGGGCAGCGACCATTTCACTTCGCCCTCGCCCACGCCGACACCAAAAAGACCGCCCTCGCGGATCGCATTGGTGGCATAGCCCAGCTGCGTGGTCGGATCGACATCGGGGCTGAGAAAGCCATCGATCCGGCGCGCGAAGTGTTCCGAACTGGAATAGGCGAAACTGCCCGCAATCACCACCATCGCGGCCATGCCCACCAGCAGCAGCATCGGCGCCCCGGCGACAAAATACATCACGCCCCAGCCGAACAGCACCAGACAGGCCTGGCCAAAGTCGGGCTGCAAAGCCAGCATCAGCACGATCGACATGCACAGGGCAAAGGACCAGGCCTTGCCCGGCGGGCCATTGATCTCAAGGCTGGCGGCCAGAAGCCAGGCGGTTACCACGATAAATCCGGGCTTGAGAAATTCCGAAGGCTGCACACTGGCAAATCCCAGCGAATACCAGCGGGTCGCCCCCTTGCCAAAGTCGGTGCCGAAAAACGGCAGCAGCGCCAGCGCGATAAAGGCGCCGATAAAGCCCAGCACCGCCAGGCGGCGCACCACCACAGGCGACATCATCGAGGTCAGCACCATCGCAAAGATCGCAAGACCGCCAAAGAAGGCCTGCCTTTGAACGTAGTGGAACGGATCAAACCCGTTCTTGGCAGCCAGCGGCGGCGAGGCGGCCAGCCCCAGCAACATGCCGACAGCGAACAGCATCAACACGCAGGACAAGGCCCAGCGATCCACCGTGCGCCACCATTTTGGAAGAATTGGCTCGCCTTCCCGAACGGGAACCGCGCCATAGACCATCTCTGTCATGGATACACTGCCTTAAACTGCCTCGAACGCCCCATTTTCTGGGGTCTAACTGTCAGCATAACGCCATTTTGCGGATCACGCCAGTCAATTTCCGCCACGCACCACCGGCACGCGACGGAAAGATTGCCACCCGTCAGGCGGCGGCGTGGGTGCCGCGCACCGGGTAATCCTTGTCACGGATAAACCTGATCCCGTTCAGGATGCTCTCAAGGTCCGGCCGGGCGAAGGGCGCATTGGAGACATCGACAATCTGGATATTCCCTGCAGCGTTGACCACAAAAAGACCCGGCTCGGGAAAGGGACGGTCGGTTTCCTGCGCACTGCGCGGGTCAGAGACATAAAGCCCCAAAGCACGCATCTGCGCGACGGACAGGTCATAGCCCATGGGCAGGCTGAGGTTCATTTCCGCCACCATCGCTTCGGCCTTGACCTGCGGGTCACCCGATACGGCAACAACATCGACACCGGCGGCATGGAACTGCTCCTGCAAGCCTTCAAGCTGCTTGAGATACCTTTTGCAGATCGGGCAATGCAGCCCCCGGTAGACCACGATGATTTGCCAGTCGCGCCCGCCCGAGGGTTCGCCCAGGGTGATCTCCCCGCCGCCGACCCGCGCGACCCTGGTTTTCGGAAATGCCGCGCCGGCGTCCTGAACCTGCATCATATTCTCCTGTTGTATATATGCCTGCGACAGGTAACCGGGCAAAGCTCCGGCACAAGGGGCATAACGCCAACTTGACCCCCCGCCCCGAACCGGGCAAGCCGCTGGCATGAAAGTGGATACGGCAATCATTGGCGCGGGTGCGGCTGGCATGATGTGTGCGGCACATGCCGGGGGGCGTGTGCTTGTGGTCGATCACGCCAGGGCACCGGGCGAAAAGATCCGCATCTCCGGCGGCGGGCGGTGCAATTTCACCAACCTCCACTGCGATCCTTCCGCCTTTCTCAGCCAGAATCCGCATTTCGCGAAATCCGCGCTTGCCCGCTATACCCAATGGGATTTCATCGCATTGGTCGAAGCCCATGGCATCCCCTGGCATGAAAAGACATTGGGGCAATTGTTCTGTGACACCTCCGCCAAGGATATCGTCGCAATGCTGCGCCGGATGATGCAGGTGGCCGGGGCGGAACTGCATTTGCAAACTACCGCATCACAGTTTGCAAAGTCACCGGCGGGCTTTACCTTTGACCTGCAAGGCCCTGAATATACTGGAAAGATCACCACCAGTAATCTTGTGGTCGCTTCGGGGGGCAAATCCATCCCGAAAATGGGCGCAACCGGCCTCGCCTATGAGATCGCGCGCCAGTTCGACCTGCCGGTGACGGAAACACGCGCGGGCCTTGTGCCCTTCACCTTTGCCGATGGCCGCTTTGCCGAGATATCCGGCGTCGCCACACCGGCCCGCGTCACCGCAGGCGGCACCAGCTTTGACGAGGCGCTGCTGTTCACCCATCGGGGCCTCTCCGGCCCTGCTGTCCTGCAGGCCTCCTCCTATTGGAAAGAGGGTGAGGACATCACGGTAAACCTTTGCCCTGAAACAAATATCCTCGAAGATCTGAAGGCGCGCCGTCAGGCACGGGGCCGCAAGAACCTGACCACGGAACTGGCCCAGCATCTGCCCGCGCGGCTGGTCGAACACCTGGCCAGCCAGCTGGACCTGAGCGGCAATCTGGCGGATTGGTCAGACACACGTTTGCAAAATCTCGTGACGCATTTGCAAAACTGGCATCTGACCCCCGGCGGCACCGAAGGATACCGCACCGCCGAGGTCACCCTTGGCGGTGTCGATACTGACGCGCTCTCCTCCCGCTCGATGATGAGCAAGGCGGTGCCCGGGCTTTATTTCATTGGCGAAGCGGTGGATGTCACCGGCTGGCTGGGCGGCTACAATTTCCAATGGGCCTGGTCCTCCGCCATGGCTGCTGCCCGCGACATCGCCGGTTGATCAGCCCCCGGTCGCTGCCGCGACCCGTGCCGCGAAATCCTCGCCCCGGCGTTCGAAACTGTCATATTGGTCAAAACTGGCCGCCGCCGGCGCCAGCAGCACCACATCCCCCGGTTCCGCCTCTGCCACCGCGCGGGCCACGGCGACCTCCATCGTGCCACAGACCTCTGCCTCCACGTTCAGCTGCATGGCAAATCCGGCGGCCTCGCGCCCGATCACATAGGCCTTGCGCACGCCGCCGGTGGCAGTGGCCAGCCCTTCCAGCCCGCCTTCCTTCTCAAGTCCGCCGCAAATCCAGCGAATCTTATCAAAAGCCGCAAGCGCCTTGGCGGCGGAATCCACATTGGTCGCCTTGCTGTCATTGACATAGCGCACGCCGCCCACCTCCGCGATGGTCTGGGACCGGTGCGGCAACCCGCCAAAGCTGTGAAACGCAGCCTCAATCACCCGTGGCGCCAGCCCCAGTGACCGGCAGGCGGCATAGGCCGCGCAGGCATTCTGATGATTATGCGCCCCCGGCAGCCCCGCCACCCCGCGCAGATCCACGGAAGCCACCTGCTTGCCCTTGCGGTATTCCGACAGGAACCCCTTGCGCGCAAAGACCTGCCAGCCCGGCCCGGTCAGCTTGCGTGTCACGCTGACGCGGATCACCCGGTCATCGGCGCGGCCTTCGGTCATCTGCCCGGCCAGGTATTGCCCCTCCACCTCGTCCACGCCGATCACCGCACGGTCCGGCCCGCCCTCGGCAAAGAGCCGCCGCTTCGCCGCGAAATAGCCGCCCATCCCGTGGTGCCGATCCAGGTGATCGGGACTGAGGTTGGTAAAGACCGCCACATCCGGCGTCAGCGCCCGCGCCAGATCGGTCTGGTAGCTGCTCAGCTCCAGCACCACGACCTCGCCGTCCACCGCAGGCTCCAGGTCCAGCACCCCGCGGCCGATGTTGCCAGCCAGCTGGCAGGGCCGCCCGACCTCTTCGAGAATGTGATGGATCAGCGCCGAGGTGGTGGATTTCCCGTTCGATCCGGTCACCGCCACCACCCGCGGCATCACGTCGAACCCGTTCCAGTCCGACGTGGCAAAGCTTTGAAAGAACAGGCCGATGTCATTGTCCACCGGCACGCCCGCGTCCAGCGCCGCCGCCACCACCGGGTTCGGTGCCGGGTAAAGATGCGGAATTCCGGGGCTGACGATCAGCCGGGCGATGGCATCGAAGGCACCGGGTTTCTTCAGATCGGCACAGGTCAGCCCCTCGGCCTCTGCCCTGGCGCGGGCATCCGGATTGTCATCCCAGCACAGCGGCAGGGCACCGCCCGCCACCAGCGCACGCGCCGCCACCAGACCCGACCGGCCCAGCCCCAGCACCGCCACCTGCGCACCTTCCAATCCCCGTACTGGAATCATTGCATCACCCCTGCTACCCGTTGGCCCGCAGAATGGTCGCAATACGCGCCCTTCACAAGCCGGAGCGCCCAGAATGCCGAACCTCGATACCATCCTGCACCAGCTTGACCAAAAGGCCCGCCTGGATGCCGACTGGGGCCAGGTGGCCAGCTACATTCCACAGCTGGCGCGGGTCGATCCGGCGCAATTCGCGATTTCCGTCGTCACCGCCGATGGCCAGCTGCACCAGGCCGGCGACCATGGTGTGGCTTTCTCCGTCCAGTCGATCACCAAGGTTTTCACCCTTGCCATCGCCCTTGGCCGCTCGGGCGACCAGCTCTGGACACGGGTGGGCCGCGAACCCTCGGGCCGGGCCTTCAACTCCATCGTCCAGCTCGAACAGGAAAACGGCCGCCCCCGCAATCCCTTCATCAACGCAGGCGCCATTGTCACCACCGACGCGGTGCTGGGCAACCGCGCCCCGCGCGAGGCCCTGGCCGAGATCATCCACTTCGTGCGCAGTGCCGCCGGATCCGGCGATATCCACATCAACGAAACCGTCGCGGCCTCGGAAACCGCCTATGGCCACCGCAACTTCGCGCTCGCGCATTTTCTGGCCGCACATGACAATCTGACCAACAGCCCCGACAAGGTGCTGGGCACCTACTTCCACCATTGCGCCATCGAGATGACCACCGCCCAGTTGGCCATGGCGGGCCGTTTCCTGATTCACGCGCCGAACATGCCACGGCTGGTCTCGCCCCGCCGCATCCGCCGACTCAACGCGATGATGCTCACCTGCGGCCATTACGACGGCTCGGGTGACTTCGCCTACCGTGTCGGCATTCCGGGCAAAAGCGGCGTCGGCGGCGGCATCCTGGCCATCGTGCCGCACCAGGCCGCCATCGCGGTCTGGAGCCCCGGTCTCAACCGCTACGGCAATTCCCACCGGGGCACCGAAGCGCTCGCCGAACTGACCACCAGGATGGGCTGGTCGATCTTCTAGAGCGCCCGCCTTTGCCCTGAGGCAGATGACAGCGCCATGTCCCGAGAGCGCGCCGCGCCACAGGTATTGGCGCTTCAACTTCAAGACGGGGCGCGTTAACCCCCGCTTCATTGTTCCGCAAATATACCGGAGGTGTGGAGGCAGCGCCTCCACCGGCGCGCGCCCCGGCGCGCCGCCCCCGCCCGCGGCACGCGGCGCGCCAGCGCGGTTACCGGACCTTCAGCGTCGCCAGACCGATCATGGCGAGGATCAGCGAGATGATCCAGAACCGGATCACGATCTGCGGCTCGGCCCAGCCCTTCTTTTCATAGTGATGGTGGATCGGCGCCATCAGAAAGACCCGTTTGCCGGTGCGCTTGAAGTAGAGCACCTGAATGATCACCGACAGCGCCTCCACCACGAACAACCCGCCGACAATCGCCAGCACCAGCTCGTGCTTGGTCGCCACCGCAATCGCCCCCAGGGCACCGCCCAGGGCCAGTGACCCGGTATCGCCCATGAAAACCGCGGCCGGTGGTGCGTTGTACCAAAGGAAACCAAGCCCCCCGCCAAACAGCCCGGCAGTAAAGATCAGGATCTCACCGGTGCCGGGCACATAATGCACATCCAGATATTCGGTGAAATCGACCCGCCCCACCGCGTAGGCAATGACCCCCAGCGTGCCGGCCGCGATCATCACCGGCATGATCGCCAGACCATCCAGACCATCTGTCAGGTTCACCGCATTGGCCGCCCCCACGATCACGATGATCGAGAAGGGCACAAAGAGAACCCCGAGGTTGATCAGCGTATCCTTGAAGACCGGCAGCGCCAGCTGATATTGCAATGCTTCGGGATGATATTGCGCGGCCCAGAAACCGGCAATGCCTGAAATCAGAAATCCCAGCAATAACCGTATCTTGCCAGAGACCCCTGATGTGTTCTGCTTGCTGACCTTGGCGTAGTCATCCGCAAATCCGATGGCGGCAAAGCTCATGGTCACGAAAAGCACCAGCCAGACAAAGGGATTGTCGAGCCGCGCCCAGAGCAGGGTCGAGGTCAGCAGCGCCCCCACGATCAGCAGCCCGCCCATGGTCGGCGTGCCCGCCTTCACGAAATGCCCCTCGGGGCCATCGTCGCGGATCGGCTGGCCCTTGCCCTGCCTGCGGCGCAGCACCGCGATCAGCGGCCGCCCGAAGATAAAGCCGAACACCAGCGCTGTCAGGAAAGCCCCCCCGGCACGGAAGGTGATGTAACGAAACAGGTTAAAGAAATCACCGCCATCCGAAAGCAGGGTCAACCAATAGAGCATTCAAACGCGTCCTTACTCAACATCTTGTCACATCACCCCGGGTTACAGGGTTTCAACCGGATGGCCCATTTTGCGGATGGCGTCAACAATCGCCCCCAGTTTCATTGAAAGCGACCCCTTGGCCAGCACCACATCCCCGGAATCGAGTAACCCGCGCAGGTCCGGCAGGACCTCGGCAGAGGTTTCGGCCCGGATTCCGCGCTGGTGCTCGGGCAGCAGGTCATGCAGCGATCCCATCAGCGGGCCAATGCAATGCACCACATCCAGCGCCTGGGTCGCAGGCAGATGGGCAAGGCCCGCGTGCAGCGCCACCGCATCGGGGCCCAGTTCCTTCATGTCACCCAGAAAGGCAATCCGCCGCCCCTTACTGACCCGGCCGATGTCATGGGTCACCTCTGCGGCGGCCAGAACCTCAAGTGCGGCGGCCATCGAGGTCGGGTTGGCATTGTAGCTGTCGTCGATCAGGGCCAGCGTCAGATGGGTTTCAACGGGGTCGAGCACGATCACCTCGCGCACGCCGCGCCCCTTGTAGGGCTGCCAGCGGCCCAGCGATTGTGCCGCCAGCGCCATATCGACCCCCAGCGCATGGCACACCGCCAGCGCCCCAAGGCCGTTCATCGCGAAATGGCGCCCCGGCGTGGCGATCTTGAACAGGATCGGCACATCGTCATGGCGGGCCTGCACCACGGTGGTATCGGCCTGCACATGCACGTCCAGCAATTTGAAATGATGGCCATGCACGCCGAATTCCAGCTCCCGCAAGCGGCAGTCCACCGCTTTGGCCATCAGGATCGCCGCATGTTCGATATCGGCGTTGATCACCGCCCAGCCGCCCGGTTTGACCCCTTCAAAGATCGAGGCCTTCTCGATCGCGATCCCGGACAGGTCGTCGAAGGCTTCCAGATGGGCGGCGGCAACGGTGGTGACCATCGCCACATCCGCCTGCGCCATCCGCGCCAGCGGGGCGATCTCTCCGGGGTGGTTCATGCCGATCTCGATGATGGCGAACTCGGTATCGGCGGGCATCCGCGCCAGTGTCAACGGCACCCCCCAGTGGTTGTTGTAGCTGGCAACGCTGGCATGGGTGCGGCCCTGGTCGCCCAGCATCGCCAGCAGCATTTCCTTGGTCGAGGTCTTGCCGACACTGCCAGTCACCGCGACCACCCTGGCCCGGGTCCGCGCACGGGCCGCCTGCCCCAGTTTTTCAAGGCCTGCCAGCACGTCATCGACAATCAGCAATGGCGCATCCCCGGCCAGGCCTTCGGGGATGCGCGACACCAGGGCGGCACCCGCGCCGCTCTCCAGCGCCTGCGCCACAAAGTCATGGCCGTCGCGGACATCCTTCAGCGCGACAAAGAGATCGCCCTTTTCTATTGTCCTCGTGTCGATGGACACGCCGTCACAGGTCCATTCCCCCAGCGCGCGCCCGCCGGTGGCTGCCGCGGCCTCCGCTGCCGTCCAGAGCGTCATGCAAGCCTCCCGTCCAGCGCCGCCACGGCAACGCTTGCCTGTTCCACATCGTCAAAGGGCAGCACATCCTGTCCCACGATCTGTCCCGTCTCATGCCCTTTGCCCGCGATCAGCAGCGCATCACCCGGTCCCAGCAGGTCGATGCCGCGCAGGATCGCCTCGGCCCGGTCGCCGACTTCCACCGCGCCGGGCGCGCCCTCAAGGACGGCCGCACGGATGCTTGCGGGATCTTCGGAGCGGGGATTGTCGTCCGTGACGATCACCGTGTCGGCATGGGTCATCGCCGCTGCCCCCATCAGGGGCCGTTTGGCGCGGTCGCGATCGCCGCCTGCACCCACGATGGCAATCAGACGGCCCATCACATGCGGGCGCATCGCGGCCAGCGCGGTGGCCACGGCATCGGGCGTATGGGCATAATCGACAAAGACCGCAGCCCCGTTGCCCCGGGTCGCGGCAAGCTGCATGCGGCCCCGCACCGTGGTCAGATGCGGCAAAGTATCAAATACCTCCTGCGGTTGCCCGCCGCAGGCGATCACGAGGCCGGCAGCCAGCAGCACATTGTCGGCCTGAAACCCGCCAATCAGTTCCAGCCGTTTCTGCACCGCCTTGCCCTGCCATTCAAAGCGCAGGTCCTGCCCGGTCGCGTCATAGCGCTGCGCCGTCAGGTGCAGATCGCCGCCGTCGCGGCCCACGGTCAGCACTTCGCAGCCGCGCGCGCGGGCAATCGCGGCCATGTCGACCCCGCGGGGGTCGTCGGTGTTGATCACCGCCGTGCCATCCTCTGCCAGAACGCGGGCAAACAGCCCCGCCTTGGCGTCGAAATAGGCATCAAAGGTCTCGTGATAATCCAGATGATCCTGGGTGAAGTTGGTAAAGCCCGCGGCGCGCAGGGTCACGCCATCAAGCCGCCGCTGGTCCAGCCCGTGGCTGGAGGCCTCCATCGCCGCATGGGTGATGCCATTGTCCGCCGCCGCGCGCAGGGTGCGATGCAGGGTGATCGGCTCCGGCGTGGTATGGGCCAGCGGCGCGGTCCAGGCCCCTTCGACACCGGTGGTGCCAAGGTTCACGGCAGCAAAGCCCATCTCGATCCAGATCTGGCGCACAAAGGTCGAAACGGAGGTCTTGCCATTGGTCCCGGTCACCGCCGTCATGGTTTTGGGCTGGCCGCCGAACCACAGGGCCGCGGTGCGCGCCAGCGCCTCGCGGGGGGCGTCAGAGACCACCAGCGCGGCCCCGGCGGCGCGGATCGCATCGCCTGCCATCGCGGCCCCCTCGGTGTCGGTCAGCACCGCCACGGCGCCGTCGTCAAGCGCCTTGCCGATGAACCGCGCGCCATGGACCTGGGTGCCGGGCATCGCTGCAAACAGGCACCCCGGCCCGACCTTGCGGCTGTCCACCTGCAGGTCTTCGATTGTCGGATTCGCCCCATTGGCCGCCATCAGGCCAAGGGAGTTCAGAGATGTTTTTCGGGGGCTGCTCATGGCTGCGCCTTTGCGGCTTGGTTCTTGAGGCTAGTTGTTGCCCGCAAGCGTTACCACAGCCTCCTCAAGCGGTTCAACAGTGGGTCGCAGCCCCAGCAGCGGCGCAATCCGGCGGATCATCTCAGCCGCAACCGGCACGGCGGTCCAGCCCGCGGTACGGCGCGGTTTCGCGCCGGAGGTTTCGACCGCTTCGTCCAGCGTGACGATCAGCACATATTTGGGATCATTTGCCGGGAAAAAGGACGCGAATGTCGCGATCACCTTGTCCTTGTAATATCCGCCCGTGGGTTTGGGTTTGTCCGCCGTACCGGTCTTGCCCGCGATCTGGTAACCCGGCACTTCGGCAAAGCTTGCGGTGCCGTCGGTGACCACCTTGCGCAGGATCCGGCGCGCATCGGCCGAGGCATTGGCCGCGATCAGGCGCGGCCCAAGCTGCCGGCCTTCCTGTTTGATCAGCGTCGGTTTGACCTGATATCCGCCATTGGCCAGCATCGCATAGCCCGCTGCCAGATGCATCGGGCTGCTGGACATGCCATGGCCATAGGAAATCGTCACCGATGACAGTTCGGTCCAGCGTTTCGGCAGCAATGGCTTGCCGCCAGAGGCCTCCACGATCTCGAAGGGGGTTGCTTCGAAGAAACCCAGCTTCTTGAGGAATTCCTGCTGCCTGGCCGCCCCGATCTGCAGGGCGAGCCGCCCGGTGCCCCGGTTCGACGAATGGACGATGATATCCGCCACGCTCAGCTTGCCGTAGTTCTTGCCATGGAATTCGCCGATCCTGAAACCGCCGACCTTCATCGGCCCGGCGGTGTCGATCACGGTATCTGCATTGACCAGCCCCAGTTCGATCGCCTGTGTTGCCGCAAAGATCTTGAAGGCCGAGCCCAGTTCGTAAACCCCCTGAACCGAGCGGTTGAACAGCGGGCTGTCCGAGGCATCCCCCTTTGTTGCAGGCCGGGGGCGGTCGTTGGGATCGAAACTTGGCAAGGAGACGACACTGATCACTTCGCCGGTCTTCACGTCCATCAGGACCGAGGTGGCGCCCTTTGCATTGAACAGTTTCATCCCGCCCGCCAGCACCTGTTCGGCCGCCGCCTGAACGGTCAGGTCCAGCGACAGCTGCAGCGGCTTGTTGCCGTTGGCAGGGTCGCGCAGGTAGTCGTCAAAGTATTTCTCGACGCCCGCCACACCGATGACTTCGGCGGCATGCACGCCTTCCTTGCCAAAGCTGGCGCCGCCCATCACATGGGCCGCCAGCTTGCCATTGGGGTAAAGACGCATGTCGCGCGGTGCAAACAGCAGGCCCGGATCGCCGATGTCATGCACCGCCTGCATCTGCTCGGGGCTGATTTTCTTCTTGATCCACAGGAACTTGCGCTTGCCGGTGAAATCCTTGAGCAGAAGTTCCTCATCCAGGTCCGGGAAGACGCCTACCAGCTTTTTGGCCGCCGCTGCCGGGTCCACCATATGGCGGGGCTGGGCATAAAGCGCATGGGTCTCGAAATTGGTCGCCAGGATGTTGCCGTTGCGGTCCACGATATCCGCCCGCGAGGCCGAAATCACCGCACCCGGCGCATGGGCGCGCGGCTCCACCGCTTCGGAGGTTGCCAGAAGCCCCATACGCGCGCCCACCACGGAAAAGGCGCAGAAAAAGAACACGCCCAGCACCAGCAGCCGCCCTTCGGCGCGTTGCCGCGACCGGTCGCGCATCTGCTCGTGCCGGATGCGCTTGTTCTCGCGTTCGATGGCATCGGGGTTCTCGCCCCGCTGACGGGCATCCAGAATACGCGCCAGCGGGCGCAGCGGTGTGCGGATCATAGCGGGTCCTCCTGGCTGTCGGGTGCATTCATGGTCGAAACATCGACCGGATCGGTGATCGGCAGCAGCGGTGCCGGCGGATAGGCCACCTGGTCCACCGCGCCGAACTGGTCGGGTTGCAGCGGCAAAAGCCCCAGCCGGTCAAAGTTGAGCACCGCCAGGTCGCGCAGCCGTTCGGGGCGGTTCTGATAGGCCCATTCCGCCTTGAGCACGGCGAGGCGCGCATAGGCGCCGCGAATATTGGCATGCAGCTTGTCAGCCTCGCTCAGCGCCTGCTGGGTCGCGTAATTCTCGCGGTAGGCCCAGAAAGCCAGTCCGATTACCGCCATGGAGGTGAGAACGTATAAGACTGCTCGCATCGTTACTGTCCCTTGACCATCGGCATCCCGATGGATTTCGCATCAACCGCACCGCTGGGTGCATCCGTTCTGATCGCCACGCGCAGCTTTGCCGACCGGCTGCGCGGATTTTCGTCCAGTTCCTGCGCGTCCGGCCCGATTGCCTTGCGCTTTTCCACCCGGAACTGAGGCTCCGGGCGGTCGACCTCGGGGGCAAAGCGGTTGGCGTTGCCGCCCCCGCCCGACCGGGCCGTCAGGAACCGTTTGACCATCCGGTCCTCGACCGAATGAAAGGTCACGACAGCCAGTTGACCGCCGGGCCGCAGGGCGCGCTCTGCCGCCATAAGGCCCTGGAAAAGCTCGCCATATTCATCGTTGACTGCAATGCGGATCGCCTGAAAGCTGCGGGTCGCCGGATGCGACTGGCCGGGCTTGGCGCGCGGCAGGCAGCCTTCGATCAACTTTGCCAGTTGCAATGTGGTGGTGATCGGCGCTTCGGCACGGGCGCGCGCAATCGCCTTGGCGATGCGGCGGCTTGCGCGTTCCTCGCCATATTGGAACAGGATGTTGGCAATCAGCTCCTCGTCGCCCTCGTTCACCAGATCGGCAGCCGAGGGGCCGTCCTGCGACATGCGCATGTCCAGCGGCCCGTCGCGCATGAAGGAAAAACCGCGCTCGGCCAGGTCCAGCTGCATCGAGGACACACCGAGGTCGAGCACGATCCCGTCGAGATCCTGCGCATATGTGTCCATCTTCGAAAACACGCCCTGCTGCATGGTGATCCGCTCGCCATAGGCATCGGCCCATTCCGCCGCCATCTCGAAGGCCAGCGGGTCGCGGTCCACCGCGATCACCCGGGATGCTCCCGCCTCTATCAGGCCGCGGGTATAGCCGCCTGCCCCGAAGGTGCCATCCAGCCAGACACCCGTCACGGGCGCGACGGCAGCCAGCAAGGGGCGCAGCAGAACGGGAGTGTGGGGGGCAGTCTGTTGAGGGGAGGCCGCAGCAGCCATCAGGTTCAGGCCTCCTGATCGCCGTCCAGGAAGGCCATCGGATCGAAATCCTCAGGCAGGTCGGTTGCCCAGGCTTCCTCTTCGGCTTCGTAGGTTTCGGGTTTCCAGATCTGGAAGGTATCGCCGGTGGCGAAAAAGAATGCCTCGGCGTCCAGGTCGATCTTCTTGCGCAGCTTGGCGGGGAGCACCAGGCGGCCGGTTTCGTCCACCGTGGTGGGAAAGGACTGACCATGGAACAGGCGTTGCAGCGCCTTACGGGCAACCGATCCACGCGGCAGCGCGTCGATCTTGCTGTCCACCTCGTCGATGGCTTCCATTGTATAGCATTCAAGGAAATTGCGCTTGGCATCGCCATAGACGATCACAAGCTCGGGGTTCTCGCCGGATTTCCAGTTGGGGTCGCCGGCTTCCAGCACACGCCGAAAAGAGGCCGGTATGGATACCCGCCCCTTGCTATCGACCTTGTGCTGGCTTTCGCCTCTGAACCTGCGGCCCACTTGTTTTCCTGCCTGCGCGCTTTGCGCTTATCTTCTTGTCGCGCCCCCGCGAATTTTCTGTCCTCTGGCCCGAAGTGATCTCCGGACATGGAAACGGCGGGTTGATCTGCTGCCACTGATCAACCCGCCGCCCTCGTCCCGCAGCTTGGCGGGGAAGTCCGACTGCGCGCGCCACCTGGGGGGATGTCTGCTCGCCCGCGCGCCGGATCTCTTTGGTCTGATGAAAGCGAGGTGCCTGTATGAAACCTGCTAGGTTTTATTTTTATTTGGGGTCGTTTGGTGCCCCGTGTCCCGTTCTCATCCGATGCACTAGGGATGCCACGGGAAATCATGGGCGTCTACATTTTTTTTACCGCAAACCCACGATATTTAGTTTTACACATGCTGGAGAGACTAAATCTGGTGGCCAAATTCCGGCTATTTTCCGCCTATTAAGTATAATTTTCAGAAAATAACACAATATATAGCGCCGAGCCGTCGCGCGCCAAAACTTCCCACGAATTCCCAGAAAAATTCATCCGCAGATTTATCCACAGGGTATGTTCCACTCCTGTTCCATAAAATGAAGGCCAGATTCAAGGGAGATCAACCCAATTCCCATAAATTTGATTCGTATTCGGCAGGTTTTGGCCGAATCACCGGCCCGGGACCCTCCCATTTCCCCCGATTTCCCAGAACACCGCCCCTGTTGAGCGGTCTGTCCCATGATTGCCCAGACAAAGCCCCCGGAACCTTTCCACCTGACCGGAGTTCCCGTAGAAAGGGAAACATCGTCAGGGTTTCGCCTTGCCGCCCAGCATCGGCGCTGCCCTTTTTCGTTCACAGGAAAAGCCCACAAAAAACCAAAAACAGGGCGAACCATGACCGCATTCCTGCCGTCAAACAGGTTTTAATCTTTCGACCCGATAACTAAGTGTCAGCCGCCCGGCGCCCACGATCAAAGGAATGATGAATGAATATCGCTTCTGATATCGAAGTTTACATGTTGACGCTGATCAACGAGGTTCGTGCCGAACATGGCTTGGGGGCGCTGACCCTTGAATTGAATCTGAACCAATCTGCAGACAACCATAGCAACTGGATGACCCAGACCGATACCTTCAGCCATACCGGCGCCGGTGACAGCACGGCGAATGATCGCATTCGGGCGGCAGGCTTTGACCTTGCCGGCACCTGGCGGACCGGTGAGAACCTTGCGGTTCAGACCATTCGCGGCCCGGATGGCCTGTGGGACGATGTGCGCGACCTGCATGAGGGGCTGATGAACTCCGCCTCGCACCGGGCGAATATCCTGAACGCGAGCTTTACCCACATCGGCATCGGCATTGACGTCGGCCCGATGAGCTATGGCACCGGCACCTTTTACAACTCCATCGTCGTCACCCAGAACTTTGGCGCGACCCAGGGCGCTTTGGACGAGCAGATCATGGGCGACGCCCGCGCCAACGTGATCGAAACATCCTTTGGCGAGGATTATATCAACGGCGGTGCAGGCAATGATCTGATCAGCACCGGCAGCGGCCGCGACACCATCGACGGCGGCGGCGGCAATGACAGCGTCCGCGCGGGCGATGGCGCGGACTTCGTACGTGGTGGCATTGGCGCGGACAATCTGCACGGCAATGCCGGGTCTGACACCATTCTGGGTGATGCCGGCAACGATGTCATCCTCGGCGGCAACGGGAACGATCTGCTGCGCGGCGGCGCGCAGGAGGACAGCATCGCCGGTGGCGAGGGCAATGACCACATCTTTGGCGAAGGCGGCTTTGACCTGCTGCGCGGCGGCGCGGGCAATGACACCATCGATGGCGGGCATCAGGCCGACAACCTTTACGGCGACGGCGGCGACGACCTGCTGCTGGGCGGCGCCGGCTTCGACCGGCTGTTCGGCGGCGACGGCAATGACCTGCTCCTTGGCGGCGATACCGGTGATGCATTGTTCGGGCAAATGGGCAATGACACCCTGCGCGGCGAAGACGGCGATGACCGCTTCTTCGGCGGCCAGGGCAATGACCTGATCGAGGGTGGCAACGGCAATGACGCGATGAGAGGTGGTGCGGGTTTTGACCGGCTGGACGGGGGGGCAGGCAATGACGTGCTGGTCGGCCTCTTCAACGCCGACACCTTTGTCTTTGTGGATATGGCCGGCGGCTTCGGCAATGACACCATCAATGATTTCGACGCCACCAACCCCTTTGAGCGGATCGACCTCAGCCGGGCACATGCGATTACCGATTTCAACGACCTGATCACGCATCACGTCCAGCAGGTCGGCCGCAGCGTGCTGATCGACGCAGGCGACAACAGTTCCATCCTTCTGCTTGGCGTCAGCCTGGGCGATCTCGACGGGACCGATTTCATCTTCTGACCTGCCCGGTTGAATGTGCCGATGGCCTGAAAGGTGCGGGAAACCGCACCTTTTTTCATTTCTTTTCATTTCCAGCCGGATTGCTGACCTCCTGACCAAGAATTTGACTGCATCTGCTTGCACCGGCGCGGCACATTAGCCAAAAGGTTTATAACTTCAGGAGCATACTTTTGACCGTCGGACTAGCCATCATCGCCCATGCCATACGCATGTTGATCCATGAGCCGGGCACCACCCTGCGGGTGATCCTGCCGGGGCTGGCCATGGTCCTGCTCAGCACCATCGCAGCGACAGTGCTGGTATCCGATGTGATTGCCGCCCTCTCCAGCAGCGACACCAATGCGATACTTCAGATCGCCCCCGCCGATGTCCTGCTGATGCTGGCGCTGGGGCTGACCGGGCTGCTGGGCTATGCCCTGATGGCGATCCACTGGCACCGCCATGTCCTGCTGAACGGCCCGGAGCGCGCCCGGGACCTGCGTCCGGGCTGGAGCGTCATCGCCTTCTACATCTGGCGGGCCATCACTGTTGCCCTTGTCCAGATGCTGGCAGCCGTTCCGATTCTGACTGCCCTCACCGTGCTGGCCGGGATCACCGGCTGGCAGGCCACGCCGGGCCAGACCGGCTCCTCCATGATCCTCGGGCTTCTGGCGGGCATCGCCTTTATCTGGATCGCCCTGCGGTTCAGCATCACCCTGCCCGCCGCCGCCATGGGCCAGCGCATGGGCCTGCTGCAAAGCTGGATCGTCTCTGCCCCGATGTCCGGCGCGATCCTGTCGGTTGCGGCCCTGCTGTCCCTGATCAGCGTGGCGACGAGCGTTATCCTGTCGCTGCTGTTGCCGGGGCCCGGCCCCGCGGGCCTGCTGCTGGAAACCTGTGTGTTCCTGGCCGAAGGGATCATCTTTGTCTCGGTCCTGACGACGCTCTACGGTCATCTGGTGGAAAAACGCCCCCTGGGCTGAAGCGGCAGCGGCTCAGGCCATGCCGCCCTTGACCAGCCCTTCCGCAATCCGCGCATAGGCCTGCGCCATCGGGCCGTCACCGGCGGCCACCGGCGTGCCCGCATCCCCCGCCAGACGGGTTTCCAGATCAATCGGCAAAGCCCCGAGCAAGGGCACGCCCATCTTCTCGGCCTCCGCCGCGACACCACCATGCCCGAAAATCGCATGTTCCGCCCCGCAATCGGGACAGACAAACATCGACATGTTCTCGATCAGCCCCAGAACCGGGGTCTTGAGCGTCGCAAACATGTCGATGGCCTTGCGCGCATCGATCAGGGCCACGTCCTGCGGCGTGCTGACAACAATCGCCCCGGTCAGTTCGGACTTGGTACAAAGGGTCAGCTGCACATCCCCCGTGCCCGGCGGCAGATCGACCAGCAGCACGTCCAGCTCCCCCCATTGCACCTGCCCCAGCATCTGCTGCAATGCGCCCATGAGCATCGGTCCGCGCCAGACCACCGCCTTGCCCTCTTCCATCATGAAGCCGATAGACATCATCGTGACCCCATGCGCCTGCAAGGGGATGATCGTCTTGCCATCCGGGCTGGCGGGACGCTTGTTCACCCCCATCATGCGGGGCTGGCTGGGGCCATAGATATCCGCGTCCAGCAGCCCCACCCGGCGGCCCTGACGGGCCAGCGCCACGGCAAGGTTGGAGCTGACGGTTGATTTGCCCACCCCGCCCTTGCCGGAGGCAATGGCGAGAATGCGGTCCACCCCTGCGGGCCTGACCGGGCCCTCCTGCGGCTTGGGATGGCCCCCGATCTTCAGGCTGGGCGGTGCCGGCGGTTTCCTGGCCGGCCCATGCGCCGTCAGGGCCACGGAAACGCTGCGCACCCCCGGCAATTCCGCGACAACCTTTTCCGCCGCGTCACGCAGCGGGCCCATGGCCTGCGCCACCTCGGCAGACGGCGCCTCGATGACAAAGCGCACCACGTCATCGTCGATCCGCAAGGCCCGGACCAGATCATGTTCCATCAGGCTCTTGCCATCGGGCAGGCTCACACGGGAAAGCGCGGTTTCGACATCGGTCTTGGTGATCGGCATGATAATCTCCTGTGGCTGCCCCTGACATGCCAGTTTCTGCAAAAATCACAAGGGGAGGCGCGCATCTGCCCAAGTCTTCGGCACAGCGCCCAGGAAACGTACCGGAAAACCATGTTATTGCTGCATAGCAGCATTGCAAAACTATTCATTGTGCAGGCGCAGCATTGCGGCGATATTGTGTACAGGAAGCGCGGCAACGCCCTTCGAGAGAAAGACCAGACGGGGTCATCCTCCTCCCGACACCGTCTGTGATTGGCGGCGACATCCTCCTCCTCCCTGATGTCGCCGCCCTTTTTCTGTTCCACCCCCCTGCTCGCAAGTACCGCGCCCTCCACAGCGCGGCGTTTCCGTATTCAGAACAATGACTTGTCGAAATGCCGCCCATGCGCGCGCCGCATAACGGCAATGCAGCGATGGACGTTGTTCAGGATTTTTTGAGGCGTATATGCCTCTCATCCGAAACGACGATGATATGAAAACAAGAGGCGCCAAAATGGCATATTCGACCCTGACAACCGCACCGACATCTTCCTTGCTCAGCCGCATCGGCTCCGCCTTTGATGCGCTGGCAACCCGCTACAAACAGCACCGCATGTACCGCGAAACATTCGACGGTCTCAGCGCATTGAGCAACCGCGACCTGGCCGACCTCGGCCTGAGCCGCAGCGACATCAAGCGCATTGCGATGGAAGCCGCCCGCGGCTGAGACACCTGAATCGGTCGTCCGCCTCCTCCCGGCTGGACGACTGGTACCCGGGGCCGCTGCACTTTCCTCCTCCCTGATGCAGCAGCGCCCCGACAAGACCCGAAGCCGATCCTCCCTTGACGCTTCGGGCCGACAAAGAGCAGCGGTGCCGTCCTCCCACGGCATCGCTGTTTCTTTATCCGCCCCCAAACATCTCTGGTCTGGCGCCGCCCTTGCTTGAACCTGGCAGGGCGCGCGACGGGTGGACACACCAGCCAAATCGCCGAGGGCCCCCGAAGGGGATACGGCTATTTTGCTTGTGGGGCCGCACGACGGGTGCCAGGACGGGATCAATCAAGGACGGTGCCAGATCCTCTGGGATGGTGGGCCCGCGGCGAAAATCAATCATGTCTTGCGCGCGCAGCGCGCTCCGCAGGATCACGCCTGCGTCAGGGCATCCGGTCAGAACGGGACGTCATCGCAGCCGGACAGGAATCGCGAGACCACCTTCTTCACGCCGGCCTTCTCGAAATCCACTTCCAGCTTGTCACCTTCGATCCCGATGATCGCACCATAGCCGAACTTCTGGTGAAACACCCGTTCGCCCATGACAAAACTGCTGACAGCCTGCATGTCGATGGTCACATTGCGCTGCTCGCGCGGCTGGCTGATGCCACGTTCGCCCGCCCGGGCCTGCAGGCGCCGCCAGCCGGGCGAATTATAGACATTCGCCTCCGCCGCCGCCTCATGCAGGGTGCTTTTCGGCATCGCCGCCCCGAAACTGCCGCCATACAGGCCGGGCGGGGTCAGCACCTCCACGTGGTCCTCGGGCAATTCGTCGATGAACCGCGAGGGCATGGCGCTTTGCCATTGGCCGAACACCATGCGGTTCCCGGCGAATGAGATCGTGCATAATTCCTCGGCCCGGGTGATCCCGACATAGGCCAGACGGCGCTCTTCCTCCAACCCCTTGATCCCGCTCTCATCCATGGAGCGTTGCGAGGGAAACAGCCCGTCTTCCCAGCCCGGCAGGAAGACGGCCGGAAATTCCAGCCCCTTGGCCGCATGCAGGGTCATGATGCTGACCTTCTCGCCGCCATCGTCGCTTTCATTGTCCATGATCAGGCTGACATGTTCCAGAAAGCCCTGCAGGTTCTCAAACTGCTCCAGCGCCTTCACCAGTTCCTTGAGGTTATCAAGCCGCCCCGGCGCCTCCGGCGTCTTGTCGTTCTGCCACATGCCGGTATAGCCGGATTCGTCCAGGATGATCTCTGCCAGTTCCACATGGCTGCTGCTGTCATCCGCCGCCATCCGACCCCAGCGGTCGATCCCCTCGATCAGTTGCCGCAGCTGCGCCGCGCCCTTGCCGCCGATGCCGTCATGCGCCAGCAGGATGCGTGCGCCTTCCACCAGGTTCACGCCATGTTCGCGGGCGGTGGTCTGGATCTTCTGCTGCGCCACATTGCCCAGCCCCCGCTTGGGCGTGTTCACGATCCGCTCAAAGGCCAGATCATCATCGGGCGAGGTCACCACCCGGAAATAGGCCATCGCGTCCCGGATCTCCAACCGCTCGTAGAAACGCGGCCCGCCGATCACCCGGTAGGGCAGACCGATGGTCAGGAACCGGTCCTCGAAGGCACGCATCTGGTGGCTGGCGCGCACCAGGATGGCCATGGAATCGAGCCCCATCGCATCCATCCCACGGGTGCCGCGCTGCATCGCCTCGATTTCCTCGCCGATCCAGCGGGCCTCTTCCTCACCGTCCCAATGGCCGATCAGGCGCACCTTCTCGCCCTCCTCGGCCTCGGTCCACAGCGTCTTGCCCAGCCGCCCCTCGTTGCCCGCGATCACGCCGGAAGCGGCGGCAAGGATATGCGGGGTGGAGCGGTAGTTCTGCTCCAGCTTGACCACATGCGCGCCGGGAAAGTCGGTCTCGAAGCGCAGGATGTTGCCCACTTCGGCGCCGCGCCAGCCATAGATCGACTGGTCGTCGTCGCCCACGCAGCAGATGTTGCGGTGCCCCTGCGCCAACAGCCGCAGCCAGAGGTACTGGGCCACGTTGGTATCCTGGTATTCATCCACCAGAATAAATCTGAACCAGCGCTGATACTGCTCCAGCACATCCGGGTGCCTTTGAAAGATCGTGACCATATGCAGCAGCAGGTCGCCGAAATCGCAGGCGTTCAGCTCTTTCAGCCGCCGCTGGTACTGATCATAGATCTCCGTGCCGCGATTGTTGTAGAGACCCGCATCGGCAGCAGGCACCTTTTCAGGCGTCAGCGCACGGTTCTTCCAGTTGTCGATGATTCCGGACAGCATCCGGGCAGGCCAGCGCTTGTCGTCGATATTCTCTGCCGCGACCAATTGCTTGAGCAGGCGCAGCTGATCATCCGTGTCCAGAATGGTGAAGTTCGACTTCAGCCCCACCAGTTCGGCGTGGCGGCGCAGAAGTTTCACGCAGATGGCGTGGAACGTGCCCAGCCATGGCATCCCCTCGACCTGCTGACCCAGCATCTGGCCCACGCGATTCTTCATCTCGCGCGCCGCCTTGTTGGTAAAGGTCACCGCCAGCACTTCATTGGGCCGCGCACGGCCCGTCACCATCAGGTGAACGATCCGCGTGGTCAGCGCCTTGGTCTTGCCGGTGCCTGCCCCCGCCAGCATCAGCACGGGGCCGTCCAATTGTTCGACCGCGGCACGTTGCGCGGGGTTCAGACCATCCAGGTAGGGCTGCGGCCGCGCTGCCATTGCGCGGGCGGACAGCGACGCGCCTTCGAAGGCGTCCATTTCATCAAAGCTGCTCATGCCGCGAAACATAGCGAGTCGCGGGCCTGATGGAAAGCCAGGTTCTCATTATGTTCACGGCTCGTAAATCAGCCCTAACAGAGCCTAAAAATATCAGTCTAACCATATGCTTTAGAAGAATTTTCAACGGCTTTAACTGTTTACGGTTCTCTAACCAAATGGCGCTTAGTTTGTTTGGAGTTGGGCAACAAGAACAAGGAAGAAGCAATGTTCACCACAGCAGATGTTCGGGGCCTGCGGCGGCAGATCGACAGGTTCAACGTGCCCATGTTCATCGTCCAGCGCTACCGCGACACCGACACCTTTGAAATTCTCGCCCTGAACCGCCGGCACGAAATCGAAAGCGGCATGTCGATGGAGGGCGTGATGGGCAAACCCCTGAGTGATCTGTTGCCACCGAAACAGGCCGCCGCCACCGCGGAGAAATATGAAAAATGCCTGACGGAGAAAGCGCCCCTGCGCTACCGGGAGGTCCTGAACCTGCCAAGCGGCTCGATGATCTGGGATACGACCTTGCAATATGCGCATATCGCCGGACAGCCGGACCGGATCATCGGCAGCGCCATCGTGCTGGAGCGGATCGAACATGACGACCATGACGAGCTTGCCTTTCAGGACATGCGGTATCTTGCTGCCGCATCGGGCTGTGAACTGGGCAAGGTTTCCGCCCTGCTTGAAGCCGTGGAACAGGGACATTTCAATTCAGAGCGTCTGGCAGGTTCGGCCGGGATGCTGGCAGGTCTGTGTCGGACGATCGATTCCAAGCTGAACGAAATCCGCACCGCTGCGGAAAGGCGTATCAATGACCGTGCCGCCCGCGCCGTGGCACCCGCCCGGGTTCACCTGATCGAAACGCCCAAGTCGCAGACCCACAACACGGATGAGGTTGATGCCGCGATCGCGGCGCTGGTGGCGCTGATCGGTGCAATGCCGGATCGCGACGCCCTGTCATCGCATCGGGCTTCCGCAAACAACTGATGATCTGCACGCCGTTACCGGGCATCTGGACATTGCCATCTGACCCGGCACAAATGGCGCATGGACCTTCACAACAGATATCCCGCCATCGCCGACCTGCGCGCCCGCGCGCAACGGCGCATTCCGCCCTTTGTCTGGGAATACCTCGACAGTGGCACCGGCACCGAGGCCGCCAAGTCCCGTAACCGCACGGCGCTGGACCGGATCGGCATGATGCCATCGGTCCTGCATGGCGAGATCACGCCGGATCTAACCATGGAGTTTCTGGGTCAGACCTTCCCGGTCCCCTTCGGCATCGCACCGATTGGCATGTCGGGGCTGATCTGGCCCGGGGCCGAGGGCCATCTGGCCCGCGCCGCGGCCCGCCACGAGATTCCCTATGCGATCTCGACCGTCGCCACCCAGGGCCCCGAAGACATCGCCCCCGACCTGGGCAAACACGCCTGGTTCCAGCTTTACCCGCCCCGCGACCCCGAGATTCGCGCCGACATGCTGGCGCGCGCCCGCACCGCCGGTTTCGGCACGCTGGTCCTGACCGTGGATGTGCCCGCCTCCTCCCGGCGCGAACGGCAGGTACGCTCGGGGCTGACCAATCCGCCCCGGCTGACCCCGCGGCTGCTGGCACAGGTGGCAACGCGGCCCACCTGGGCCTGGCAGACGGCGAAACGCGGCATGCCGCATATGCGCGGGCTGGACAAATACGTCACCGACGCCACCGCAAACCTGCCGCCGACCGCACATATGGGCTACCTGCTGCGCACCGCCCCCGACTGGGATTATGTCGCCTGGCTGCGCGACGCCTGGGAGGGGCCCTTCATCGTCAAGGGCGTGCTGCGCCCCGACGACGCGGTGCGGTTGGCACAGATGGGCATCGACGCGGTCTGGGTCTCCAACCATGCGGGCCGCCAGTTCGACGGCACCCCCGCCAGCATCGAGGCGCTGCCGGACATCCGCGCCGCCACCACCTTGCCCCTGATCTTCGACAGCGGCATCGAAGGCGGGCTCGACATCCTGCGCGCGCTGGCGCTCGGGGCGGATTTCGTGATGCTGGGTCGGGCCTTCCATTTTGCCCTGGGCGCCCTTGGCCCGCGCGGCGCCGATCACCTGATCGACCTGCTGGCAAAGGACATGATCGCCAACATGGGTCAGCTGGGCCTGGCAGACCTCGCTACCCTGCCCGACCCGATCTTCCTGTCCTGAGGTCGCAATGCCGCTGCAAGACGCCGCAGCAAACCTTGCAAAATTGTTACAATCATGACCTTCTGGCTGTTGCGCCGCACCGCAGCATCCCTAGTATGCGTGAAACCCGTCCAGAGGAAGACAACCCATGCCTGACTTTTCGAAGATCCTGATTGCCAACCGTGGTGAAATCGCCATTCGCATCATGCGTGCGGCC
>NZ_QBFD01000046.1:149344-647165 GCF_003335585.1 Sulfitobacter sp. DFL-14
GGTTTGGCTTGCCCAAACGGATCGTCACAGACAAGCTGCGATCCTACGGAGCGGCCAAACGTGAAGTGGCATCCGGTCTCGAACATCGTTCCCACAAGGGCTTGAACAACAGGGCGGAAAACAGCCATCTACCGTTTCGAAAACGAGAGCGTTGCATGCAAGGATTTCGCTCTCAGGGCGGGTTGCAACGGTTTGTAGCCTGCCACACTGCCGTCCGAAACCGTTTCTCAGTTCCCGCCAGCCGCCGTTCCGCAAACGCAACACGCTATCACCGAATTGAAGCCTTCGACGCTTGGAAGCGCGCCGCGAGCATCTGACGCTCCGAAACAGGCCATTTCGTCGGGGCCAGCGAGTTAAGTTGACAACGCCCTTGCAGCGGTTCGTGTCTACTCATTCAACCATTCGGAATTGCTTTTGTGTTCCTGTAAGCCGTCGCTTAGCCCTCACAATTCGATATCACCGCCTAGAAGCATTTGACGCCTGGAATGTTGCTAGCCGAGCAGCTTGAAACCCGAGCAGGACACCTTCCTAGGTCGGAAGTTAACGTGACAACGCTTGGGGCACATTATAAACAGGCGTAACTCACCACCCAAATCGAAACGATGATTGCAGACGTCAAGAAATAGCTGCGGTTCCAGACCAGCCCAACGTGCCGTGCGGAAACATTTCCAAACGATCCGATCAATAATGTCGTTGCAGTAAACGGAGAGGTCACACCCGTCAGCGCCCATCCTGCGGTAATAGCCACCACGATCGCAGCAGGTGGAACTCCCAAAGCTTGGGCGGAAGGAATGATCGGCGCCAACAGGGTCACCGCTAGGATCGGGTTCATCCCGATTTGACCCGCAATGGGGATGATCCAGACACACAGCAAAAGAAAAATCGGCGTCGGCAAACTAGACAAATTAATGCCGAAGCCCTCTAAGATTGGCCCAAGCAATGCCGCACCAACCGTGCCGATATATCCAGCCATCATCAGCAAGACGACTTCGCCTTTCACACTTGGCAGTTCCCGGAGCACGTAAGATTTTAACCCACCACGAAAACTGTGTGATCTTGGTGTCCCTACATCGGCCCGAAGTTGAAAAAGAGCCCAAAGAAGTGCCACCATCGGTACAATCAAAATGACCAAACCCACCACTCGGATACCGGTCATCAGGTAAAGCACGCTGATGCTGCTCAAAATAGCTGCTAATAATATTATCAGGGGGAACATCAAAGACCAGTTGCCCTCCGACTGTAATGTTGCCGGTGTGTGACCGGCTATCTTTGGCTTGAAGATTGTGTCCATCGCCCAGCCCGTCCCCGCCATCAGAAACGATGTAACCATACCGGGGATAAACACTGTACCCCAACTGGTACCCGGGATTACGGCGGTTGTGATCGCGACAGCAAACGACAAGGGCGACCACGGCAACGTCGATGTAAACCCGCGTTGAATGGCCAGCAGCATCCGTCGCGTACGATGGCGTCGGATCTCAGGATTTTTTTCGGTCGCAGCGTTGCTTGCCGCTAGGTTGCCGAGCAGCGCAATCGCACCATAATTCAGCACAAGTGCGAACATTTGTCCGCCAAACGTGAGCGCAAGATAGCGTCGTCCCGGTGGTTGGCGGGCCAAAAATTGACCCGCATTACGAATTGCCTTTGATCCTTGGGCCACGCTTCGCAAGCTCGCAAGAGCGCAGAAGAAAGCACAGATAAACGCAGCCTTGGTCAAACCTGCAAGAGCCACAACCATCCAGTCGGAATCTTGAAGCGCGAGCGCAGTCGTTAGCATAACACCGACAAACACAAAGACTTGCCGCCCCAACCCCACCTGCGGCGCAAGCAACACAAGCAAAAGAAGCGCCAGAATGGGCAGAATACCCGCGGCTACTGCACCTCCGTTCCACTCTACGAAGATCATGCTGACAGTAACGGCAATCAATCCCAGGCCGTTCAACCCCGCCAGCATTTGCCTCATATTTTGGAGCCTATTTGGTTTTCTATGCGGCTTTTAGAGATATTGCATGATCCACAACTATGCCAATGTTCTTTTCTTGGCGCCGCGCACCTGTTCAGGCGCAAGCGCAAGCTGTGTGGCAGGCGCACATTTGTCCGTTTTCCCTGAATTTTGCGTACCACTGGAATGCTTCTTCCAAAACATGCGGGGTCTGCCCTCCGCGCGTGCAGGCGCGCGCGAAATAATCCGACAAGGCGGGGCGCCAATCAGGGTGCGCGCAGGAGTTGATGATTTTTGCAGCCCGTTCGCGCGGTGCCAAGCCACGCAGATCGGCCAGTCCATATTCTGTCACAAGCACGTCAACGTCGTGTTCGGTGTGGTCCACATGGCTGACCATCGGCACGACCGAGGTGATTGCCCCCGCTTTCGCGACAGACTTGGAGACAAAGATAGACAGCCCGGCATTGCGTGCAAAATCGCCCGACCCGCCAATCCCGTTCATCATATGGCTTCCCATCACATGCGTAGAATTCACGTTACCGTAAATATCGAACTCCAAAGCTGTGTTGATTGCGATAACACCAAGCCGACGCACGATTTCGGGGTGGTTTGAGATTTCTTGCGGGCGCAGCACCAGCCGGTCGCGGTAGGCGTCAATACGCGCCATCACATTGGCGTGCCGTCGCGCGCTGAGGGTGATGGATGAGGCCGAAGCAAAGTCAAGCTTGCCCAAGTCCATCAGGTCGAATGCGGAATCCTGCAAAACCTCTGAATACATGGTCAACCCTTCGAACGAGGCGTCTGCGAACCCCATCAACACGGCGTTTGCAATTGTCCCGATCCCCGCCTGAATGGGCCGAAGTCCAGGCGGCAGCGTACCGCGCCGCACCTCGTCCAGCAGAAAGCCGGTCAGATGACCCGAAATCGCCCGCGTTTCAGCGTCTGGCGCATCCAGGCTGGCAAAGCTGTCATGGTGATCTGACATGACAATCGCGGCAATCTTGTCTTTGGGTACACAAATCGCATCAACGCCAATCCGGTCCTTGGGCGTCACAAGGTTAATCGGCCTGCGAACAGGGCGGTTTGCGGGCATGTAGATATCGTGCAGCCCTTCGAGGCTGGCCGGTGCAACTGTGTTGATTTCGACAATCACCTGACGCGCCTCTGCGACAAAAGACGCAGAATTTCCGACCGAGGTTGTCGGCACAATAGCCCCCTCTTCGGTAATGGCGACGGCTTCGATCACTGCAATATCGGGGCGCGGAAACTGTCCGCTGCGTATGCGCTCGACAGTTTCTGAAAGGTGCTGATCTATGAACGAAACCGACCCCTTGTTGATGTGCACTCGCAATTTCTGGTCAGACTGGAATGGCAACCGGCGCTTGACCAGACCACAGTCGGCCATCAGGCCATCCAGATCATTGCCAAGCGAAGCGCCGGTGATCAGTGTAATCTCGATCGGATGCATTCTGGCGCGCCGGACAAGCGCAAGCGGAACGGCCTTGGCTTCGCCCGCGCGGGTGAACCCCGACATGCCCACAACCATATCGTCGCGAAACAGTGCAGCCGCTGCATCTGCGGACATGACTTTGGCATGAAGCGAAGTGTCGCGAATGCGCGAATAGATTGGGTGCTTTCGCGGGCTTGGCGGCGCTTTGAGCAATTGCATCTTCTCACCTATGGTTGTTTGGCACACGGCGTTTCGACCGTGTAACTACCCTTACGCAATAGGCCAAATAATGCATTATATGCAAGATAATTCTTTTATTGTAAGCGTATTTCGGCGTGAAATTGCAATTTCAGCCAAATTATAATGCATTATAAAGAGTGATGAACAGACAAGACCCACGCAACAGCAGCGCGTGCCGGTCCTGCCCGTTGCGCTTGCCGATCTCTATGTTTCAATAGAAAAAGAGCGGCTTTCACCGCCCTTTCCTGATTTTCACACACGTCTCGGATTAATGGTTCCAGAGCCTAGCGGTTTTTCGAAAGTGCTACCAATCCCGTCGCTATGCGACAGAACCAGCGACAGAACCTCATGCGATCATCCTGCGGCGCCCGAATTGCCACCCTGCCAGCAAAAGCAACAGTGCAACGATAGGTGTCCAGCTGTTTTGCCATGCGGCCAAAACAATCACCACCAGCAGCAAGACACGGTCGACACCGCGAGACCCGGTCACAGGGTAATCTGACAAAAGCGCCGGAATAGCGACAACCAGCACAAGCCCCGCCAGAACCGCGTCCAGTATTGCGAACGCGCCCCCTTCCAGCATCAGCCCCGGATAAAGCAGTATCAGGAACGGAACCAGATAGGTCATCGCCCCAAGACGCACAGCTTCGACAGCTGAGGGCATCCAGTTTGTTTGCGCAATCCCGGATGCCACAAACACCGCCACGCATACCGGAGGCGTGATAACCGAAATTGTCGCAAAGTAGAACACAAACAGATGCGCGGACAAAACCGGGATACCCACCTCGGTCAACGCGGGGGCAAGCACGGCTGCCACCAGCACATAGGCAGCCGTCGTCGGCAGCCCCATCCCCATGACAATGCACACAACAGCAACCAAAACAGCAACAATGGCCGCTGAATCACCGCCAAGCGACACAATCGTCGATGACAGGGCAACGCCTGCTCCGGTCAGGTTTACCATCGAAACCAGCACCTGCGCACCAGCCAGAAGCACACCAACAATCACCAGACCGCGTCCGGTATCCTCGACACCGGAAAGAATGCGTTTGCCCATTTCAGCAAATGACAGACGCCCGATCTGTGTCAGAACGAAAACAGCCAAAAGGCCGGAAATGCCATAAAAAGCCGAGGTTGCGATCGAACGGCCCAGCATCAATCCGATGCCAAGACCGGTAAGTGCGGCCACGACCGGCCCCACATGACGCGGGGCCAGAATGCGCGACCATTTGGGCAGCTCGTCCTCAGGCACCAGCGCCAGCCCGCGCTTGACCGAAACCAGATGCACGGTCACGAAGACCGAGACATAAAACAGCACAGCGGGCAGAAACGCCGCCCGGATGATGTCAGAGTAAGGAACACCGACAATCTCGGCCATGACAAAGGCCGCAGCCCCCATGATCGGCGGCGCGATCTGCCCCCCCGTTGACGCAACCGCTTCGACGGCGGCGGCGAACGGGCGTTGATAGCCCAGCCGGATCATCATCGGGATCGTGAAATTTCCGGTCGTCGCCACATTGGCCACAGACGACCCCGACACCATGCCGAATAATCCGCTTGCGATCGTTGCAATCTTGGCCGCACCGCCCGCCTGACGCCCGCCAAGGCGCATGGCCAGATCAATAAACGCCTGTCCCCCGCCGGTGTGCAACAAAAGTGCGCCGAACAGAACAAAGGCGGCAATCACTGTGGCGGCGACGCCGGTCAACATGCCCCATATTCCAAGGTCGCCCAGGAATACGGTTTCCGTAATATAATATGCGTCAAACCCGCGATGCCGCATGGCACCGGGCATGTACGGGCCGAAATAGGCATAGCCCAGCCCGACCAGTACAAGGGTAGGAAAGACAATGCCAACCGTGCGCCGGGCAAGTTCAAGCACCGCCAGAACCAGACCCACGGTCAGCGCCATATCAAGTGGCGACGCCCAGGGCAGTTCGGACATGATCCGGTCTGAATTGATGACGACATAGACACAAGCGGCGACGCCCGCAGCAACCAGCAGCAGATCCACGGCCAAACCGAACGGACGCCATTTGCTGTCTTTGCCCAAAGGATATTGCGCGAACCCCAGACATATCACCAGCGCAAGGAACACCGCGCGCTGGACCATTGACTCATACGGCCCGAACGCGGCCGTAAAGAAGACAAAGGCTCCAATCAGCAGCGCCAGTGCCTTTGTCACCCGTGAAAGTGTCATGTCAGCACAGGGGTCATTGCGCAGGTTTCAGTTTGGCCGGCACCTCATAGCCGTTGTCTTCGAACCACTTCATTGCGCCCGGGTGCAACGGAACGGTGCCAAAGTCCAAAGTCGTTTGAGCAAGATCGACACCCTTCATCGCCGCCATCGCGTTGGCTTGTGCAGTTTCATCGCGCATGACCGCATCAACAATGGCATAGGCCGTTTCATCCGACATGGCGCTGGTGGAAGCAATGCCAACACCAAAGCTCCAGATCTTGTAGGCAGGAACACCATCGGCAACACCTGCGGCAATATCCACAACCGAGATATCGGGCATTTTCGCCTTTACGGTTTCGGCCTGTTCATCGGTCAGCCCAATCACACGGATATCCGTCGCGGTTGCAAGGTCCATGGTCGAGCTGTCAAGAGACCCCAGCGATCCTGCCTTTACATAGCCTGACAAACGGTTGTCCTTGATCGAGTCGATGATATCGGTGGTCGATCCGCGCACATAGTCGGGCGCAATGCCCAGCACGTTGAAAACCGCCTCGGTTGTGGTTTCACTTGCCGAGCCCTTGATACCCGGGTTCATCCTCATGCCACTTAGATCCGTGATGGTTTCAGCACCGGAATCTGCGCGCATAATGATATTCTGCGGAGAAACCGTATAGACCCACAAAAGCTGAAGGTCTTGCGGTTTGCCTTCGAATTCATGGGTTCCCGCAACGGCGTGCTGCACAACGTTTGTGGTAATAATCCCCAGGTCCATCTGGCCGCGTTCCATGCGCCGGATATTGTCCATTGTGGCGCCCGTTTCCACGACCGTCGCCTTCAGGTGAGCGCCACTTTCGTTGATAAGCTCACCCACCGCCACGATATACCCATAGTGGCTGGAGGAAGCAGAGGTTGATCCGAACAGCAGATCCTCTGCATGGGCTGATGTGACCGAAAGCAGTGAAATGCCACAAGCGGCAAGTCCAAAAAGTTTATGTTTCATAGTGTCTCCTCCCCGAGACTGAAAAGTTTTTGGTCCGTCGGGCAAGAGCAGAAGCCCCGTTTCCCCTGTGACCGGCACCTTTGTTTTCATGTCCTTCAGAACACCGAGGTGCCCGTTGCCTGAAGTATCTGTTGCGCCCGATCAATCAGCGGGCGGTCTACCATTTTGCCATCAACCTGAACCACAGATCCCGCAGCCTCTTCCAGGGCCTTCAGTATCCGGTGGGCCCAGTCAATCTCGGCTGTGGAGGGCAGGAACCCGGTGTTCACCGGAGTCACCTGCGCAGGATGAATGCACAGTTTGGCGCCAAACCCGTAAGCCCGCGCACGCTCGACATCACTTGTTATGACATCCGCATCTTTCAAATCCGTCGTCACCCCATCGACAGGCTGAAGCAGGTTTCCCAAACGCGAGGCCAGCACGATTTCGAACCGCGCAGCATCCAGAACCGCCCCGCCACCCGGAATCCGTGTATCGGCCCCGAAATCCAGATTGCCAAAGGCAAGACGGGCAACGCCCGGAACGGTTACAGAGGTGCGCAAGGTGGCCAGACCCTGTGCAGATTCAATCAATGCGATCAGCGCCCGGCCGGGCAGCGCTTCACACACGTCTGTCAGGCTGACAGGATCGGCCTTGGGAACCATGATTGCCGCATGATCAAATGCGCCAAGTGCGGCAATGTCCTCCCTGAACCACGGGCTGTCCTGGCCATTGATACGCACAATGCCCTGCCCGCCTTGGGCAAACCAGTTAACGACATTGACACGGGCTGCGTCCTTGAGCTCCGGCCCGACCGCATCTTCCAGATCAAGAATGATCGCATCTGCACCAGAAAGCCGCGCTTTTTCAAAGCGGTCGGGGCGCTGACCGGGCACAAACAGATAGCTGCGTGGTGGCGTCATCATCGCACCTCAGACCTTGAAACGGGCGCTGGCGCTCATTGCCAGTTCACCGTCGGGGCCACGCGCCCATACGTCCAATGTGCCCTTTTCTGCGCCGGATTTGGCTTCCAGATGAAAGGGCCGGTCGACAAACAAGGGTGCCATGCCCCGGAAATCAAAGGTTTCCAGCGTCGCACCGGAATGGCATTTGCCTGCAAAGCCCTGCAACAAGGTCGCAATCAACGGGCCATGCACAACAAGGTTTGGATAGCCTTCCTCTTGGGTGGCATAGGGTTTGTCATAGTGAATGCGGTGACCGTTGGATGTCAGTGCCGAATAGCGGAACAATGTAACCGGATCGGGGGCAAAGACTTCGGACCACTCTGCGCCTTCGGGCGCAGGTGCGGGCTGTGGCTTTGGCGCGTCGGCGGCGGGCGCTTCGCGGTACACGATGTCCTGTTCTTCCTGAATACAGACCTTTCCATCGGCCAGAATCTTGTGCAGCACGGTGACAAACACCAACTGCCCCGCCCGACCCGATTTCGTGGTTACCTTGAGAATTTCGCTATGCTTTTCCGCCTGTGCGCCGATCGACAGGGGCGCGCAATAGGTCAGCCTTCCACCCGCCCACATCCGGCGCGGCAAAGCGACATCGGGCAGGAACCCGCCGCGTTTGGGGTGACCGTCCACGCCAAGTTCGCTGCGCTTTTTGAAGGGGTTGAAAAACAGCCAATGCCAGCCTGCGGGCAACGCCTGCCCCGACACAGGCGCATCCAGATCAAGCGTCGCGGCCAGCCACGACACCGGACCCGTCAGGATTTGCCCCTTGATCTGCTCTGTGCGCCCGATAGCGGCGCAGTAATCGTGGTCCTGAACGGCTTGTACAATTGTCATAAGGTGCTTCTCTTTCTTGCGGCGTCAAAAAATTACATGTTCGTCAACAAGACGGGCGCGTTCGCGGGCACCGATGCCCAGAAGGTCGCCAAAAACATAGTCTTCGTGCTCTCCCAGCCCAGGCGTTCCCCGGTCCATTCCGGGCGCGTCGCTTTTGGAAAACCGCGCCGGAAATCCAATCGCCTTGCGTGTCTTTCCGTTGGATTCCGTCACCTCGACGATGCTATTGCGGCCACGCATATGCGGATCTGCAACAATATCCGACGCGCGCCAGGACACATGCGCCGCGATGCCTGCGCTTTGCAGCAGTGCCGCGGCCGTATCAGCATCACTAGCCTTGCACCAATGGCGTACAAAACCATCCACTTCTGAACGGCGGGCAATCCGTGCAGCACCCGTCGCATAGCATGCATCGTTCGCAAGTTCAGGCCGCCCCATTATCTCGGCCAGTGCCTTCCATTCACCATCAGACGTCACTGCAACCGTCAGCCACCGCTCTGGTGTGTCCGTCGCGTAAATGCCATGCGGCGCATGTTGCGGGTCGTTGTTGCCCATGCGCTCAAGTTCGACACCGGCAGAGCTTGCTGTCAGCGCCTCGCCGACAAGCGACGACGCCACTTCGCGTGCGGCCACATCGACATGGCTGCCCAGCCCCGTCATCCGGCGTTTGTGCAAAGCCGCAACGGTCGCAAGGGCCGCGTTCATCCCGACGGAATGATCCATGACGTGACGCATTTCCACAGGGGGGCCATCCTCGTAGCCCGTCAGATACCCCAAGCCGCCCCAAGCACCGAATAGCGGCGCGTATCCGGCGAAATGGCTGTCTGGCCCCGTTTGCCCCGACGAAGACACGGACACCATGACGATATCCTTTTTAACCGCGCGCAGCACTTCATACCCAAGACCAAGCCGTTGCATCACCCCGGCCCGAAAGCTTTCGGCTGCGACATCCGATTGTGCGACCAGACGCTTTGCCAGTGCCACGCCATCTGCGTGCTTCAGGTTCAGGCGCACAGACAGCTTGTTCGACGCGACCTGATCAAAGGTTGCAGGTCCGGCACGGCCATAAACGGCGTGGGGCTTGCGAAAAATATCAAGACGTTGCGAACTTTCGATCTTGATGCATTGGGCACCCAGTTGCGACAGCATATGCGTACAGAACGGCCCCGCCGCGTGTACGGTGAAATCTGCAATCCGAAGACCTTCGAGCGGTTTCATATTGTCACCCTCTTGCTAAGAACTGGCGGTGTGGCGTCCAGTATGTATTGATGCGCACCGGGCTGGGGGGCCGCCGCATCAATGCCAACGGGGGCATCGGCAAAGCGGAACGGGGCAGCCTGGACTTTGATGACACCGTCCGCAACCGTCTGGACGTTCTGAAACGCACCGCGTGCTACCTCATGTGCGCCTGCCAAAATCTGGTGTGGCGCATTGTAGCGCGCCATCGGAACGCCCAGTTCCTGCGCGCGTGCCACCAGATCCTCGACCTCGAACTGGCAGGCCCAGGCACGGATTTTTTCGTTGATCATGTCACCCGAGTTGCTGCGCGCTACGGCATCGTTCAATGCCGGGTCCTGCGCCCATTCGGGGTCGCCCATCAGATGCACCAACCCTTGCCACTGGCGTTCTTCCAAGGTCAGCAATTCCACATAGCCATCACTGCATGCGATCACGCCGCCATAGCGGAACGACCGTGTCAATCGGTGCTCGACCGAGCCGTCACCGAACCGTTGTATGGCAAATGCGCCGACGGCCGCATTGGCGTCTTGTATCGAGACATCAACGCATTGCCCCTTGCGCGACCACAAAGCCGACAGCGCGGAAAGTGCGGCAACCACCCCGCCCTGCATCTGGGCAAAATGGCCGGCAATCTTCAACGGAGGCCGGTCGGGGAACATATTGGCCGACAGCCCGTTGGGCAGCAAGAAGCCCTCGCCGCCTGCATGAATCAAATTGATTTCTGCCCCGCTCCAGTCTGCCTTTGGCCCAAATGCGCCAAAGGGAAGCACCGACAGGTGGATAAGGTCGGGATAGCGCGCAGCGATCCCGGCCTCATCAATACCGAGCGACGCGCGACCTTTCACAGGCGTATCATCAATAAAGATGTCAGCCGCCGTCAGAAGAGAGGCCAGGGAGGCGCGACCGGTCTCGGTTTCAAGATCGCAGATGACACCTTTCTTGTCAGCCGCGACATAAGCGAACAATGCACTTTCCCCGCTTGGCAAAAAGGGGGCGGTGCGCCTGAGCACCGACAGTGCCGCGGGCTCTACAAGGGTGACTTCGGCACCCATCGCAGCAAGAAGGCGTCCAGCCCAAGCGCCGGCAACTCCGGACGTGTGTTCCACGACATGAATGCCCGAAAGCGGTTTATCTTGGGACATATTGAACGCCTCCTCCTTTTGCGTTTCTTCCGGCGCTTAGCGCACGACTGGCAGATCAAGTTCGAGATTGCCGCCGTCGAGGAAAACCCGAAGCTGAGGATCGCGCGATTGCAGTGCGACAGTTGCGATGCCCGGCGTCGTGATCTCGCCACGCTGGTTTTCGCCCCAGATTTCAATGTCGACCAGCGCGTGACCGTCCTTGATGTACTTCTTGGACACCTTGCCCTTGCACCAGGTGCTGTCGCCCATGGTGTTAAAGCGGCGCATTTCGGTGCGGACACGTTTCAGGAAAGCCCCATTGCCCATCCAGTTTGTGACCAACGACGCCATCCACGAAGACCGCTGCGGACCATAGTCATAGACACCCGGCACGCCGACTTCCTTGGCGGTGCTTTCACGGTGGTGACCGATACCTGTGTATTCGATCCCGCCGCCCGCTTCGGGGTTTCGGAAGAAGTGACCGGGGTGTTTCATGGCTGCCTGGAACACAACGCCGTGGGTGTGACCGCGGCCGCAACCCACCAAAAAGCCCATGGTGTCCATCAGCGACAGCGGACCGCGTACGATGGTGTCCAGGCTTTCGCCTTCTGTTACATCTTCCCAATAGCGCACCTTTGAGCCGCGAATTTTCATCGGCTCTTCCATGATGCAGGCGTCCAGCTCTTCATATTCTTCGTTGGTGTATTCGTGCGTTTTGATGTCGGCGTATTTGCCGGCATCCCGCGCCGCCTTGCGTTCGTGGCGGGTACAGGTTCCCAGCGCACGGGCAAGCAGATCACCATGCTGGTTGAAATAGCTGGCTTCGACATATTGCAGCACAAGCCGCCCCGAGAATTTCGATTCTTTCTCTTCAATGCCGATCACACGTTCGACGGCGTTGACGCGGTCGCCCGGACGAATGTGGCGGAACAGCTCCCAGTCGTTGCCCGCATAAAAGCCGTGAACGCCGGGCAGACCCCAACGCGTACGACCGATCCAGCCGAACGCCATCGGGAACATCGGATGTGCCAGCTGCGACCCATAGCGTGATTCAGCGCCATAGCCGGGATCGCGGTACAGCGGGTTCAGATCACCAATGCCGTTGCACCAGTTGCGCAGCGTGTCCGCAGTTGCGTCTTGCAGATACGGACCCTCGGGGCGCAGTTGCAAACCGATCATATCCTTGGCGGCAGCAACCGCTTCGTCTGTGATTTTCCCCTCGGCCGGGGCGCCGCCCATGCCCTTACTCTTGTCTTCTTTCAATGTTGCTGTGGTCACGATTGTAGTCTCCTCTGAATTGGCTGGTGCGGGCAAATCCGCACCAAAAAGGCGTTCAGGTCTCTCCCCGCGTCGCTTGGTTTTATTTAATGCATTTTATTTCCGATGGTCAACAAGAGTCTCGCCGAAATATCGTTCCATTGCGTGACGTTGTGGAAAAATATGGAAAAATATAAGAAACCTCGCACCTGAAAAGATGCGGGGCCGCCATAATAATGCATTATAGTGAGGTTAAAGGATGAAGTCTGCCGCTGTCGAAATCGTCGAATAGCGTTTCAGACCAGCCAGCGCATAATCGTGCTCTTCGGTGGATGCGCCTGCACAGCAATCTTCCAGCACAACACAGGCGTAATCGCGGTCGTGTCCTTCGCGCACAGCTGCGGACACCACGCCATTGGTTGAAACACCGGCAAAAACCAAACGCTCAATCCCCTGCGCGCGCAGCAACGGTTCAAGCTTGGTGCCATAAAACGGACTGACCCGGTGTTTGATGATATCAGGGTCACCCGCTTGCGGCGCAAAATCTGCGAACACTTCTGTACCCCAGGTCCCCAACTCAAAAACATTATTGTCTTTGGCTTTTGAGAAAATCGGAGAGTTTGGTGGGCATTCCGGGTATTGCGCGGAAAAACCGACCCGCACATAGCCCACCATCACGCCCGCTGCCCGTGCACGCTTGATGGCAAGAGCGGTGTTTTCATATACACCGCGCGCATTACATTGCACCACATACGAGCTGGCACCCATCCCGTCGGGATGCACCAGATCGTTCATCATATCCATAATCAGCAGAATGCTTTTTGCAGTCATCTCTGTCTCCATTGCTCTATGTTTCGGAAAGGTTTTGCCCACCGAACCAGACACAACGTCCACAGATTTCGCGTGTTATTCGGTGTAATTTTCTTTGAATTCGTCCCAGCCCGCGCGAATGTGAACCCGCAAGGCAGACAAAAGCGCGCTTTCGTCGCGCGCCAGAATAGCGCTCAGCATTTCGTTGTGCTCTTGCGACGCCCGGCCAATCCGATGGTCCAGCTTGTTGATCAAATCGAACGGGTAACGCGCCCACAGGGCACGCACAAATTGCAAGGTTTGCGGCAGATCGGCCGCTTGATACAGCACTTCGTGAAATCTGTAATTGATGGTGCGCACGCTTTCGCGGTCGTCCGCGTTTGCTGCTGCCTCCAGCTGGCTTTGAAGATCGCGCAACGCGTCCAGTTCTGTCGAAGTCAGCCGACCCATCGCCTGCAAGGCCAGTTTGCATTCCAGTGTAACGCGCAAATCCACGATTTCCGCCGTCGCGTCGATGTCGAAGGGTGCCACGGTCGCGCCGCGATGCGATGACCCCTGAATAAAGCCCTCGGCCTCCAACAGCTTGATCGCTTCGCGCACGGGGGTGATACTGGTTCCGATCATTTCGGCAATCTGCGCCTGCTTGAGCTTTGCCCCCCTGGGAAACTTGCCCGAAATGATCCCCTCGCGCAGAAAGTCCGCCACTCTCTCTTCTTTGGTCTGATGTATCAACGCCATGCCTTTCTGATCGACTGCAACAGGCACTATAGCACCCGACAGGAAAAAGAATGCAATATTTCATGCGTCACATTGTTTGCGCGGCGCGACATCCAACCGGAGGATATGCGGGCACCCGGCCCCGTCGGCTTTCGGGTAGAGTTCTGCAACACGCGGATCATGGGCCGGAATGACATGGTCGTCACTGTCGGCCAGATCCCGAATGACATCGTGGGCAGCCAGCATGTCGGACGAATTGAACACCACGGCGAATGGAATGCCGCGTTCGTATTCTTCGTAATAATGCAGCGCATCTGACGCTAGAACGACCCAGCCACGTTGCGTGCGCACGCGCACGATTTCCTGACCCGCACAGTGCCCGCCCACCCAATGCACGCTGACCCCGTCCGCAAGCACGCGCGTACGCCCGTGCAAATTCAGACGGCCGGCATGCAGCAGCGCCACCAGCTTGATGATTTCATCAGGCGCATAGGCATGCCGGAACCAAGGCTTTTGCATCCAGGGTCCAGTGACATAGGACATTTCTTCGGCCTGCATATGAAAAGTTGCCCTGGGGAAAGCATCCAGAAACCCCAGGTGATCGTAATGCGCATGGGTCAGAATAACCGTGTCAACGGATGCCGCGTCGATCCCCAGCTGCGCCAGCCCGTCCACAGGGCTCAGCACATGGTTGTGGTTATTCTTGTCTGCCTTTTGCGGATCCATACCTGTATCGATAACAATGACAAGGTCCTCACCGACCAGCACCCAGGAATAGAAATCCAGTACCAAAGGCGTTTCGGGGTTCTGTTCCTGTATGAAATTCTGGCCACGTTTGCGCACCGTGTTGATCGCATGGCGAAAACCATAGATTTTCCACGTCACCTGTTCGCTCGACTGCTCAGTCATATCTCCTCACAAATGAAATCATGCAGCTGCCGCAGCGCCCAGATAGGCGTCGATGGCTTCCTGCCGCGCCGCACTGTCCTGCAATTCTGCCGCACTGCGATAGCCTACCAACTGGCCGCCACGCAGAAAATGCAGATGGTCGCAAATGCGCATCGTCATCGCCAGGTTCTGTTCAACCAGAACAATCGCCAGATTGGTTTCACGCCGGATTGTGCCCAAACGGTCAAACACCCGCCGCACCAGCATCGGGGCCAGACCAAGTGACGGTTCATCCAGCAGCAACAACCGGGGTCCGGCCATCAGGCCACGGCCGATCGCCAGCATTTGCTGTTCGCCACCGCTGAGACGCCAGGCAGACCGGTCTGCCTTGTTTGCAATCTCGGGGAACAGATCCAGTACCATCTCGATCCGGCTGCGCCGTTCACGCCCGTTCAGATGATATCCGCCAAGCACAAGGTTTTCACGCACCTTCATTTCGCCAACGATCTCGCGGCCTTCGGGCACATAGACGATGCCCCGTTTCACACGCGCGCGCGCTGGCATGGCCGACACATCCACGCCGTCAAATGTCAGCGTGCCCTTGGTGGAAATCAGCCCGGCAACAGCCTTCATGATCGAGGTTTTCCCCGCACCATTGGCCCCCAACAGCGCCACAACCGACCCTTGTTGCACAGAAAAGGAAACATTTTCGACGGCTTGCGCCTTGGCGCCGTAAAACACCGAAAGGTTCGACACAGTAAGCAGATCAGTCATCATCGCTCCCCAGATAAATCCGCACAACATCATCGTTATTGCGCACCTGCTGCGGTGAACCGCAGGCGACGATTTCACCAAAGTTCAGCACATAGATCCGGTCGCAGATCGACATGACCAGATCCATGTCATGTTCCACCACGACCATCACCAGATCGGTGGCCGCAAGGTTCTTGAGACTGCGCATCAGGTCGCGCGTTTCCGAATTGTTCAGACCGGCCGCCGGTTCGTCCAGCAACAGAACATCAGGCTTGCCGACAATGGCGCGCGCAATTTCGACCAGCCTCTGCATGCCCGGGGGCAGTTCGGTTGGAAACTTGTCCGCGACTTTCGCCAGCCCCAGTTCTTGCAGCGCATCCATCGCGGATGCACGCATTGCCGCCTGTTCGTTGCGGGCGCGCAGCGTGGGCAGGAACGCATGAACCCACCCCGCATGAAAGTTACGCGCGACCCCCACCATGACGTTTTCCAGTACCGTCAGATCCGGGCTCAGCGCCACATGCTGAAAGCTGCGCACAATCCCCTTGGTCGCGCGCGCAGCAGGTGACAACCCGTCCAGCACATCACCCGCATAGGTGATTGATCCGCTCTGGGGCGAATAGGCCCCTGTCAGACAGTTGAACAAGCTGGTTTTGCCTGCACCGTTCGGGCCGATCAGGCCGGTGATCTCTCCGGCGCGAAATTCGACATCCAGACCTTGCAGGACCTTGATTCCGCCAAAAGACAGGGAAATCTCCTCGCCTTTCAAAGCTTTGACAGCCACATTCATGTCAGGCCCCCCTTACGTTCGGCAATCCGGTCCTTGATCCGTGGCAGGTAGTGTCCGAACAGGATCACTCCCAAAAGCGCGAGACCATACAGAACAGGAATCCACGCCCCCGACGCCGAAAGGAACTGCGGGATCAGGGTCAGGAACGCACCCCCGACCAGCGCGCGCACCAATGTCAGGCCGTAAAAACTGACCACAGACCCCACCAGCAGAAAAATCGACGCCCAAAGAGTGAACCCGCTGGGGGACACGGTCGAACCGGCAAAGCCAAGCATCGCGCCGCACAGCGCCGCGATACCGCCACTGATGCCCATCACAACGATCCGCGCCCAGTCTTTGCGCGTGCCGAATGCGTCGGCGGCAGCGGGATGCGCCTTGGACAGCAACAAAGTCAGGCCCTGGCGGGACTGCCGCAATCTGGCCAGTGCGTAGACAACCGCGATCAGCACGATCAAAGCAGCATAGTACCGCTGGAACGACATCTTGATGCCCGCAATGGCAGGCTGCGACACATACAGACCTTCGTAACCGCCGGTCAGCCCGTCGGCATTGTTGATCATTTCGGGCACAGCAAGCGCCAGAGCCATCGTGGAAACCGCCAGATAAATGCCTGAAAGCTTGCGCGAAGGCCATGCAAACAGCACCCCCGAAGCCACCCCAAGTGTCAGCGCCAGTGGCAGGCTGACCAGTATCGACAGCCCATAGCGCGTATCCAGAACCGCGACTGAATAGGCACCGATTGCTGCGAAAAATCCGTGCCCGATCGACACCTCGCCACCGTAACGCACCAGGGTACTTACAGCCAGAACTCCGATACTGTTGGCAAAACAGATGCCCAGCGAGAACATCCATGAACCGCCAACAAAAAGAGGAAGCACACACAGCACAACCACCAAACCAAAGGTCAGCATCCCGCTTGTTAGGTTTCCGCCCAAAATCTGTTGCAGCTTTGTGGCCGGACTTTCAAATGCGATATTCTGGTCAGACACGACTGCCTCCTACCCGTTGAAGGATACCGTTGGGGAAAATATTCAGTGCCAGCAGGATCACCCCCAGCAAGAATGTGCTGCTGAACTCCGGCGAGACATAGAACGTGAACAGGTTCATCAGCACACCGATCAAGATCCCGCCAATCAGGCTTCCCGGCAAACTTGCAAACCCGCCGATCACGGCGGCGGCAAAGGCTTGCAACATGAATGTCGCAACGGTGGTCACACTCAGGAAGGTCGTGGGAACAATCAGCAATGCCCCCACTACGCCCAGAACGGCGGCCACGATCCACGAGAACAGATGCACCGAGCGCAGGTTCAATCCGCACACCTCAGCCGCAAAGGGGTTTTCCGAAATCGCACGAAACGCGATGCCCAGCTTTGTGTAATCTATGACAATGAACAGTGCCCCAATGGTGACGATGGCAACCGACAGCACGGTCAGGTCATAGCCCGTCACAAGCAGACCCAGAACAGACATGCTGAAACGTGGCACTGGCAGGTCAAGGTTGACGATGTCCGCGCCAAAAATAAGCAAGGTCGCGCCCTGGGCGATCAGCCCCACTCCAAGCGTGGCAATGGTCGCCGTCAGGTCGGATTCAAAGACCAGTGGCGAGATCACGGCATATGTCGCAAAGGCTATGGCAATCACCGCCATCACGGTCAGCAAGACAGCCATTCCCCAGCTCAGTTCCAGCAACACTCCGCTGGAAAAGCCGTAGATCAGAAACGCCGCAAACCCCGCCACGTTGCCATGTGAGAAATTGACCACACGGGACGATTTAAAGATCATCACAAGGCCAAGCGCACCCAAAGCATACAGGCACCCTGTTATCATGCCCGACCAGACCAGCGGAAAAAGGTCGCGCGCTGTGTTCGAAAGAAACTCCATCACGATGCGTCCTTTTTGATTTTGCCGGCGCACATCAGCCCCTTGTCGACAAGCTCGACAACGCAGGGAAAATAGCGCCCCGAATATCCGTGGTTTATGGCGGCTTCATAATAGCTTCTGGTTGTTTCGGCAGAAGGCAGGTTCACGCCCGTGCTGTGCGCCAGCGCAAACACACCACCGATGTCCTTCAGCACATATTCGGGGGAAAACGCCTTGTCCGGGAATCTGCGTGGCAACATGGCCTTGCGCGCATGGTTGCGCAGAACAAAACTGTCACCCGACCCCTTTGAGACAGCATCAAGCAGCACTTCGGGATCGACCCCTCCGGCCTCTCCCAAGACCATCATCTCTGCAACGGCGACCGTGTTTGCAAACACCAGCATGTTGTTCACAAGCTTCAAAACCTGTCCGGTGCCAACCTTGCCACCATGGGTGATGTCGGTTGCAATATAGTCCAGAAAGGGTTTGATCCGGTCGAACAAATCCTGCTCGGCGCCCACCATGATCGAAAGCGCGCCCTGTTGGGCAGCTTCGCGGGTGCGGGCAACCGGCGCATCTGCAAATTCGATACCGGCCACTGCCAACTTTTGCGCCACCGCACGGGCCGCTTCCACCGATGTCGTCGACAAATCGACGACGACCTTGCATTTACCCTTTGCGTTCAAAATCTCTGTCGCAACAGCGTCCACCTGTGGATCACCCGGCAATGACAAAAAGATAATGTTCGACGCCTGCGCAAGGTCGGCCAGCGAAGCGACGCGCTCTGCGCCCTCTTCTTCGACCGCGCGCAACGCCTCATCGGAAAGATCAAAAGCCAGCACTTTGCTTTGATGCTTTCGCGCCATGTTCTGACACATGGGCCCGCCCATCACGCCAAGCCCCACAAATCCTATGGTTTCATGCGTATCCATCATCAATCCATCAACATCCCGCCGTTCACATCCAGAACGGTACCTGTGATCCAATTTGAAGCAGGCGAGCAAAGGAACAGGATCGCCTGCGCGATATCTTCGGGCTGGCCGAAACGGCCCAGCGGAACACTGCCATGCGCCGAAGGGGCTGCGCGTTGCGTCACGGTCTCCCACATCGGGGTTTCAACCGGCCCCGGTGCGATCACGCTGGCATAAATGCCCTTGTCCGCACCGTTTTTGGCCACCCATTTCATAAGCCCATGCACTGCCGACTTGGCCGCGACATAGGACGGCCCCGACGCCACGCCGCCGATCTTGGCCGCAATCGACCCTAGTGCCACGATCTTGCCCATCTGCTGATCGGCCATCACCGGGAAAATCTCGCGCACCGGATTGACGACACCCATCAGGTTCACGTCCAGCATCTGCTGCCATTCGTCGTCGGTCGAATCTGTCAGGTGCCGGTGCGAAATCGTGCCTGCACACAGAACCAACGCATCAATGCGCCCGTATTCCGAGAGGACATCCGCAACCAGCGACCGTGTGGCATCGCGTGAGGTCACATCGTAGCGACGATAGATGATCTTGCTGTCCGCAAACTCTGCATCGTCGCCAATATCGGTCGCGATCACTGTCGATCCCGCCTGCGCCAGGGCAAGTGCTGTCGCCCGGCCGATCCCGCCGGCAGCCCCCGTCACGATCGTTATCTTTTCATCCATACGCGCTGGCGCACTTACTGGTATCTGGGCCATCCCCGCCGCCTCTCTAACGTTTGAGTTTGTTCAACATCGGCGTCTCGCAACTGGACAAGACGCCGATGTCAGTGTGACTGATTTCTGCTTACTTCGCAGCGTCAAAGACGACCGACGGGTAGGACGTGAATTCGCTCACAAGCTCGAACCCGTCCGATGTCGCCTGAATGATGCCCTCTTTGCGGGTGCCCCGATGATCGCCCGCCTCAAAGGTAACCCCGCGTGCACCGCCAACGGACGCCCCTTCAAGCGTTTCAAGCGCCTTGATCAGGTTCACACGGGTCAGATCATCACCCGATGCCAACAGCGCCTCAAAACCTTTGTGGAAAATCGCGGCATTGCTCCAGCCGTTCAGGCCAAAAACGCCCACCGGATCGTCTGGATAGTACTTGGCGATAGAGTCGCGATAGGCCGCGATTTCCGCCTCGTCACTCGAAACCGGCAGCAGCCATGACGAAAAATAGACGCCGTCCAGAAGATCGCCCGCCAGTTTGCGCGTCGACGGGTCAGCCGTGAAGAACGGCGCAAACCATTTCACGTCCAGACCCTGCAAATCGGCGGCCTTCAGTGCAGCAGCCAGGTTGGCGTTCGATCCGAACAGGATCACCGCTTCGGCGCCCGAGTTCGCAACGCGGCGGATATGCGGGCTGAAGCTGGTGGTTTTCACATCAAACGGCACGGATTCAGCCGCTTCAAGACCCAGTTCGCCCAGATAGGTGTCAAAACCGCGCTTGGCCGACTTGCCCAACTCGTCATTCTCCCACAGCAGGGCAACCTTGGTCAGATCAAGTTCGTTGAGCGCATAATGAAGGTTCGATGCCGCAGACCAGCCATAGTCAGGCAAAAGCGGAAACACGTTCGGCTCGACAAAAAACTGGCTTGCGCCCCCGATCGGACCAATGACCGGCAGGCTGACTTCGCGCGCATAGGGCAAGACCGCGACATTCGTCGCCGTGCCGATTGAAGCGGACAGCGCGAAAATGCCGTCATCCTCGACCATCTGGCGCGTTACGGCGACCGAACGCGCTGGATCATATCCATCGTCTTTGGTAATGTAATTGACAGTCCAGCCGTCAATGCCGCCATTTTCATTCAGGTTGCGATAATACGCCTCGGCCGCATGTGTCAGGGTTGCGTAAAACGGCACCGGTCCGGTCACAGGTGTAAATGCACCAATCGTGACAACCTTGGCCTCCTCGTCAATGCCAACATCAGCCGCCTGTCCTGCCCCTGCCAGAAAAGCGGGCCCCACCGCAGCCAGTGACACCACGAGCCATCTCGAAATCGAAAGCATACGTTCTCCTCCCATGTATGTGTTTCTTGACGTTACGATATGTAGAGAGCCATCCCAGGTCAATATAAAATGCATTATAAATGAGATTTCTGGATCTGGATCGGCGTTTTCAATGTATTATCAAGAGATTTCCCGCATATGGCGGCGGCCCCTCCCTCCGGGAGCGCCAATACAATGCATTTTATTCTTGTTTTCCGACCTGCCGCCTGTCAAATGTGCGCTGCGCGGCCCAAAAGGCTGAACCTGAAACCGAAAAAGGAACGGATCATGTATCAAGGCGTACTGGCTGGGAAAACTGTGGTCGAATTGGGCAGCATGATCGCCGCCCCGTTTGCAACCCATATCCTGCAGCAACTGGGTGCAACGGTCATCAAAATCGAACCCCCCGTTGGCGAAACCACACGCAAACTCGTGCGCGGCGGCCCCAGCGGTAGCTATCTGGCCTTTAACCGCGGCAAAAAAAGCCTGTGTCTTGACCTGCAACAAGACCAGGGGAAAAAAATCTTCCGCAAGCTTGTCGAGGACGCCGACATCGTCCTTCACAACCTGTCCCCCAGCGCCTCGAAAAAGCTTGGCGTTACATTCGAGGACTGCAACGCACTGAATCCCGACATCATTTTTTGCGCCATCAAAGGCTATGGCGAAGGGCCACTGTCCCAAGAGGTCGCATCAAACCCGATTGCAGAAGCCGCAACCGGAATCATGTATTCAAACCGCATTGACGGACGCCCCTCGCGCCTTGGCCCGTCCTATCACGACCAGTTCGCCGGCTGTTATGCGGTGATTGCGGTGCTGAGCGCCCTGATTTCGAAAGATGAGTCCAAGCGCAATATCGAACTGGGCCTCTATGAAACCGGCCTGCACATCGCCGCACGCGACCTTCTGGGCGTCCAACTTAAATCGCAACTGCTTGGGCGCGCAGAAACCGAACCTTCGGCTGAATTCAGCATTCCCGGCTACGGCTCGTACGAAGGCAACGACGGGCGCTGGATCTATCTGGTCATGCTGAATGACGATCACTGGCGCAAGTTCTGCGCAGCAATGAAGATTGAACCGATTGCGGAACTTGCCACCCTGCGCGACCGCCGCCGGGAGCGCCCGCGGGTCGAAGAAATTGTGCGCACTGCTGTCGCAAGATGCAATTATGAAGAGCTTGCCTTGGCCTTTTCAGAACACGGCGTGGGCTTTACCGAGGTGCTATCCGCTGATCGTGTGCTTGGCACACCGCAGGCCCAGGCTCCGGGCAAGTATTCGGAGTTTGAATTCAAGGACTATGACTTCCAGGCCCCAGACTTGCCAATCCCAATAATGGTACGCGGCGACGAATTAACTACAGCTCCGCCGCTCTTGGGGGAAAACACCCAAGAAATCCTAGCGTCCCTCGGCTTTGACACGGCTGAAATTTCCGAAACACTCAGCTCGGGGGCTGCAATCTCTGCTGACATAGAACGGCTTTTGTGGTCACTGCCCAAAACACGCGGTTAATGCGAGAAGGCGCGACCTTTGCCACGTCGCGCGCGCGACGTTCGTGGAACTGGTTCGGATCAAAATACATATGTCAAAATTTTCGAAGATCCTGATTGCCAACCGTGGTGAAATCGCCATTCGCATCATGCGTGCGGCCAATGAGATGGGGAAGAAGACCGTTGCCGTCTTTGCGGAGGAGGACAAGCTGGGGCTGCACCGGTTCAAGGCGGACGAGGCCTATCGCATCGGCGAGGGGCTGGGGCCGGTTGCGGCCTATCTGAGCATTGACGAGATCATTCGCGTGGCCAAGGCCTCGGGTGCGGATGCGATCCATCCGGGCTACGGGCTGCTGTCGGAAAACCCCGATCTGGTGGATGCCTGCGTGCAGAACGGCATCACCTTCATCGGTCCGCGCGCCGAGACCATGCGCGCGCTTGGCGACAAGGCCAGCGCGCGGCGGGTCGCCATCGAGGCCGGCGTGCCGGTGATCCCGGCTTCCGAAGTGCTGGGCGACGACATGGATGCGATCCGCGCCGAGGCGCGCGAGATCGGCTATCCCTTCATGCTCAAGGCCTCCTGGGGCGGTGGCGGACGCGGCATGCGCCCGATCTACAAGGAAGAAGAGCTGGAGGAGAAGATCCTGGAAGGCCGCCGCGAGGCCGAAGCGGCCTTTGGCAATGGCGAGGGCTATCTGGAAAAGATGATCCTAAAGGCGCGCCACGTCGAGGTGCAGATCCTGGGCGACAAACATGGCGAGATCTATCACCTCTATGAGCGCGACTGCTCGGTCCAGCGCCGCAACCAGAAGGTCGTCGAACGCGCCCCCGCCCCCTATCTGACCGAGGCACAGCGCACCGAGATCTGCGAACTGGGCCGCAAGATCTGCGCCCATGTCGGCTATGAATGCGCGGGCACCGTCGAGTTCCTGATGGATATGGCGGATGAGAAGTTCTACTTCATTGAGGTGAACCCGCGGGTGCAGGTGGAACATACCGTCACCGAGGAAGTCACCGGCATCGACATCGTGCGCGCCCAGATCCTGATCGCCGAGGGCAAGAGCATCGCCGAGGCCACCGGCAAGGCCAGCCAGGATGACGTGCATCTGACCGGCCATGCGCTTCAGACCCGGATCACCACCGAGGATCCGCAGAACAACTTCATCCCCGACTATGGCCGTCTGACCGCCTACCGCTCTGCCACCGGCATGGGCATTCGCCTGGATGGCGGCACCGCCTATGCGGGCGGGGTGATCACCCGCTATTACGACAGCCTGCTGACCAAGATCACCGCCAAGGCCCCGACGCCGGAGATGGCCATCGCCCGCATGGACCGCGCCCTGCGCGAGTTCCGCATCCGCGGCGTCAGCACCAACATCGCCTTTGTCGAGAACCTGCTGAAGCACCCGACATTCCTGAACAACACCTACCACACGAAGTTCATCGACGAGACGCCGGAGCTGTTCCAGTTCTCCTCGCGCCGCGACCGGGGCACCAAGGTGCTGACCTATATCGCGGATATCACCGTGAACGGCCATCCGGAGACCAAGGGCCATGCCCGCCCCGGCGCGCATCTGCGTGACCCCAGGCCGCCCGCCAGCCGGGCCGAACCGATGATGGGCACCCGCAACCTGCTGGAGCAGAAGGGCCCCCAGGCTGTCGCCGACTGGATGAGCCAGCAGCGCCAGTTGCTGATCACCGACACCACCATGCGCGACGGGCACCAGTCGCTGCTGGCCACGCGGATGCGCAGCCATGACATGATCAAGGTCGCCCCCGCCTATGCCGCCAACCTGCCGCAGCTCTTCAGCGTCGAATGCTGGGGCGGTGCCACCTTTGACGTGGCCTACCGGTTCCTGCAGGAATGCCCCTGGCAGCGGTTGCGCGACCTGCGCGAACGCATGCCCAACCTGATGACCCAGATGCTGCTGCGCGCTTCCAACGGGGTGGGCTACACCAATTATCCCGACAATGTGGTGCAGTTCTTTGTCAAACAGGCCGCCAGCTCGGGCGTGGACGTCTTCCGCGTCTTCGACAGCCTCAACTGGGTGGAGAACATGCGCGTCGCGATGGATGCGGTGATCGAGGCGAACAAGGTCTGCGAGGGCACGATCTGTTATACCGGTGACATCTTTGACCCGGACCGGGCCAAGTATGACCTGAAGTATTACGTCAAGATGGGTCAGGACCTGAAAGCCGCAGGCGCCCATGTGCTGGGGCTGAAGGACATGGCCGGGCTGCTGAAACCCGCCCAGGCGCGGGTGCTGATCAAGGCCCTGAAATCCGAGGTCGGCCTGCCGATCCACTTCCACACCCATGACACCGCGGGCATTGCCTGCGCCACCATCCTCGCCGCGTCGGAAGCCGGGGTCGATGCTGTCGATTGTGCCATGGATGCGCTGTCGGGCAACACCTCCCAGGCCACGCTGGGCTCGGTTGTCTCGGCGCTGCAACATACCGACCGCGACACCGGGCTGGACATGACCGCGATCCGCGAGATCTCGGACTACTGGGAAGAGGTGCGCGCCCATTACGGAGCCTTCGAGACCGGCATGCAGGCGCCTTCCTCCGAGGTCTACCTGCACGAGATGCCGGGCGGCCAGTTCACCAACCTCAAGGCGCAGGCGGCCTCGATGGGGCTGGATGACCGCTGGCCGCAGGTCGCGCGCACCTACCGGGACGTGAACCAGATGTTCGGCGATATCGTCAAGGTCACGCCGTCGTCCAAGGTCGTGGGGGACATGGCGCTGATGATGGTCAGCCAGGGCCTGACCCGCGCGCAGGTCGAAAACCCCGAAACCGATGTGTCCTTCCCCGACAGCGTGATCGACATGATGCGCGGCAACCTGGGCCAGCCTCCCGGCGGCTTCCCCGAGGGGATCGTCAAGAAGGTGCTCAAGGGCGAGAAACCCAATCTCGCGCGCCCCGGCAAACACCTCGCGCCCGTGGACCTGGAGGCAACCCGCAAGGAGGTCTCGGAGAAGTTTGATGGCGCCCGGATCGACGATGAGGATCTCTGCGGCTACCTGATGTACCCCCGCGTCTTTACCGATTACATGGAGCGCCACCAGCAATACGGCCCGGTGCGCACCCTGCCCACCGCGACCTTCTTTTACGGGATGGAACCATCCGAGGAAATCTCGGCCGAGATCGACCCCGGCAAGACGCTGGAAATCCGCATGCAGGCCCTGAGCGAGACCTCCGAGGACGGCGAGGTGAAGGTCTTCTTCGAACTCAACGGCCAGCCGCGGGTGATCCGGGTGCCGAACCGCATGATCGCGGCCACCACCGCCCGGCGGCCCAAGGCAGAGGCAGGCAACGAAAGCCACATCGGCGCCCCGATGCCGGGCGTCGTCGCCTCGGTTGCGGCCACGGCGGGCCAGAAGATCAAGGCGGGCGATCTGTTGCTGACCATCGAGGCGATGAAGATGGAAACCGGCATCCACGCCGAACGCGACGCGGTGATCAAGGCCGTCCACATCCAGCCCGGCGCCCAGATCGACGCAAAGGACCTGCTGGTGGAGCTGGAATAGGCCAACACCAACTTCGCATGGTAGCATCAATTACGACCTGTGCTGCCACTTTTGCTCAAACAATTTATCGGAAGGATCGCAAAATATCTGATCCGCGTCGTTATCGTGCTTGTACCCTCAGCCGAAGTTCCAAGCGTTACTCAGAGATCTTTTCACTTCTTGCTTGTTGCGGGCTCGACAACATCCATCTGCTCGCCGGGGGCTAGAACCCAAAGGCATGTTTCTACGCACCTCATCCGACTGACTTAGAAGCGCTGGCAACTTGATCTGACACCGATTTGTATACCGCCAGCTCACTAGGTTGAAAGGCGAGGAATCAGTCCGCCAAATCACACACGCTGCGCCAATTCTCAACTATAATGCATTAAAAGTGGCTGCAGTCGCTGAAGAATGCTCGTAGTGTCATTGGGTTAAGCACAATTTTTCTTCTAAAACAGGATATTTATGTCTTTACGTGTCATATTCAGCAATCATTACCCTTAAACAGTTAGTGCATTATATTTTATTATGCTATGTGATAGTTGTTAGGGCGCGGGAGGCGCACGGTCTGGGCAAGGCGTTCGCACCGGACCTCTTAACAAGGTGTTTACCAACGGGAGGACTACATGACACGATTTTTGCGCAACCTCGCAATCGCGGCTCACATACTCGGATTGGGGAGTGCTGTTTCAGCAGATACCCAATACCCCGCAAAACCAATTACTTGGATCGTCCCATTCAGTGCCGGCGGTGGCGCGGACACCTGGACCCGCATTCTGGCAGAGAGGGCCGAAATCCATTTCGGCCAGCCCTTTATTATTCAAAACATGCCGGGAGGTGGTGGCGTCATTGGATGGCAAGAGCTTCTCAACCGGCCGGCTGACGGCCTGACCGTCATACACGCCAGCCCCACGCCAATCATCACGTTGCTCAGTGAAGTTCAGCCACTGTTCCAACCGACCCAGATCAAGCTGGCGGGCTATCTCGGCGCTTACGAAACTCTTCTCGCCGGACACGCCAACGAAAACTATCAGAACTGGGACGGGCTGCTTGCCTATGCCAAGAAAAATCCGGGCGCTCTGACGGTCGCCGGCACCAACGCGCCGTTGATTTCAGTGGCCGGCATTTTCAAGGAAGCCGGCGCAGAGGTGACATTCGTACCCTATCAAGGCACGTCCGATGCTGTTACCGACTTTCTCGGCGGCCATGTGGATTTGCTGGCAGGCACGACGACCTCAGTCATCGGCCTTACGTCCTCCGAGATAAACATTCTACTCAATGCAAGCGATCAACAGCTTGGCGATAGTGTGAAGGACAGCCTTGGCGGCCCCTTGCCTCCTGTTGCTTCTGAGCTGGGTTTCAGCGCGTCGGCGAATCCTCGTTGGGTCGGAATGCATCCCGACACGCCAGATGAAACGGTGGCTAAGTTCTCTGAAATGCTGGGCGCGCTGCTGGCCGACGAGCAGGTGATCGCGCAGATCTCCGCAACCGGAGAAGAGCCCGGCTTTGCGCCTGCAGACATTGCCCAGGAACGCTATGGCAATCTGGTGACGTTGATCGACAATTCGATCACTCTTCTGGACTGACCCATGCATGCCCTTATCCCGAGAACACTCGTTTTTCGGGATAAGGCGGCATCAATCTTCCTAATACCAAAGGTCGTGCGTCATGAAAGTTCCTCAAGCTAATTCGCCCCGCTTTGGGCACTGGAGAACGAACCGCGTCGCGGCGGTCGGCTTCTTGGTCCTGCTGCTGCCGCTGATGACCTATCTGCTTTTCGATCCAGATACGTTCCGCAAGCTACGCGATGGCTTCTATCTTGGCATCATTCCCCTGCTGACGGTTTCAGGAATACTGGCCTGCTCCGTTAGCCTGATGTTCGACCAATACCGCAAAGATCCATTCCACAAGGCGGATTACGAAAATCGTCCCACATGGTTCAGGGTTCTGCTCGCGGTCGGCGCGCTGGTATCAATGTATGTGTATTACCATCTTATGCTTTCCATAGGTTTTCCAGTTGCAACCGTCGCTTATGTTGCCGCGCTGATGATGGTGATGGGCGTGCGAAACGCCCCTGTTATCGCCGCCACCGCGATCTTCGTGACCGGATTCGTGATCGTGGTGTTCACGCTTCTCGGCTTCAGCTTGCCATTGCTTCCACGCGCTTTTGTTTGATTGGACACAACATGTTCGACTATGACGCATTTCTTCAGGCCGTCAGCATCGTCTTCACGATCGAGTGCCTTCTCTGGATCGCCGTTGGCGTTTTCATTGGGGTTGGCGTGGGCGCTCTGCCCGGGCTGACAGCCGTTACCGGTGTAGCGCTCATGTTGCCGCTGACATTCCAGATGGAAGTGGCATCCGCCCTCGGCCTATTAATTGGACTTTATAAAGGTGCTATTTTTGGCAGCTCCATCTCCGCCATCAGTTTCGCAACACCTGGCGCGCCAGAGGCAGCTGTAATCGTCGAGGATGGGCATCATCTAACCACCAAGGGAAAGGGTCGCAAAGCGATCCTTATGTCGCTCTATTCCTCCGTCACCGGGGACGTCGCCAGCGATGTCATGGTAATCCTGATCGCACCGGCCTTGGCACTCGTCGCGTTGCAATTTGGGCCCTCTGAAAGATTCTGGATCATGATCATGGCGATTGCCCTGATTGGTGCGCTCAGCGGCAAGCATTTTGCAAAAGCGCTCATATCCGCCGGAATCGGAATGTTCATCGCGACGATCGGCACAGACCCGATCGGCGCGGTGCCCCGCAACACCTTCGGAGTCTGGTGGTTACGCGACGGCATTGATCTAATTCCGCTGGTCATTGGTATTTTTGCCATTGGTCGCGTTATCGAGGAAATCGCCTTGTTGACAGAACGGAACCAACGTGTGGACGTGGCCTTGTCCAAACTGCGGGCGGCGATGAACGTCACCGGAGAGGGGTTATCTTGGCGTGAGTTTCGCGCGGCATCAGGCTTCATCGGTGGCGGTATCGTCGTCGGTACGCTGGTCGGAATGTTGCCCGGGCTGGGCGCGACAGCAGCCGCGTTCATTATGTACGGCATAGCCAAGCGTTTCACCCCCGGGGAAATGGACGAAAGCGGTGCTCTTAACCGCATCGCAGCAGCCGAAGCGGGCAACAGCGCGACGGTAGGCCCCACGCTGGTGCCGCTCTTGGTATTTGGAATTCCAGGCAGCGCGGTGGCCGCGCTTATTGGGGGCGCCTTGATGCTCCAAGGGGCCACCCCGTCACCGCGCATGTTCGAGTTGCATCCAGAAATCATCTATGCGCTGTTTATCATTCTGATCCTGGGCAACTTCTTCAACCTGGGTATCGGAAGGATATTCGCCTTTATCTATGCCCGACTGGGCATGTTCCCGCGCGAACTTCTCATACCATTCATTCTGGTGCTCGCCATCGTCGGAACCTATGCCTACATGGGAAATCCGTACCATGTTTTGCTGATGCTTATCTTTGGGCTACTTGGGTATCTCATGCGCGTTTTCCAGTTGCCAGAGGGACCTTTGATTATCGCATTCATGATTACACCTTTGGCCGAGGGCAATATTCGCCGCGCCCTGTTGATCAATCGCGGCGATTGGTCAGACGCATTGTTTGCCAGCCCACTCGCGATAGGAATTTGCGCGCTTGCAGGTGCCACCATAGCAATTCTGGTATTGTCGCGCAGATTAAAATCCGGGGTTTAGGACCCGTGAACGCTCATCCTGACACACTCAATGCAGCGAACAGGTTCCAACCCGTTGTGTAGCTGCAATCGGATTCAAAAAAGCTATGGAAAACAGACTGAAAAAGGATGGCTGGGTTCTGGATCCCGACCATGGGTTTGTGGGGCACGTCGGCGGACTGTGGCGTCTCGTCACGAATGGCGAAACGCAGTTCGCTTTCGTCGCCAAGGATTTTCACGCCAACCGAAACGGTGTCGTGCATGGCGGTATGATAATGACCTTTGTGGATCGGGCCATGGGTCAGACTGCGCGCACGGTCTCCGGTGCCCCGCGCGGGGCGACGATCAGCCTAACACACCAGTTTCTCGCACCCGTGCGGATCGGTGATCTGGTGACAATGACACCGAGGGTCACCAAGATGACATCGAGGATAGTTTTTCTGGATGGCTCCGCCTGCGTCGGCGATGACCCCGTTGTGACGGCTCAAGGCCTATGGCGCATTACACATACCACCTGAATGTCTAAGCATTCAGGACAACTACTTCGTCAGCCACCACGACATTCTGGACCCATTGGCAGAACCAAGAGCGGGTTGCACTCTGCCTGTTCCAGGCGCTGAAAAGCATCGAATGAGTGTTGTCACGTTAACCTTCGATCGGTTGCTCGTGTCTGGATTTGAGCGTAGGTCGCATCGATGAATTCATCGTCCTCAGCTACAAGCGTCACCCATTGCCCGGCAGTCGATGCAAAGCATCGATGAGAGGGGTTTCCTCCTCAAATCATTGCCCACGCGGTGTGGCTGTATGTTCGACGGTTTCCAGCATCAGGTAGCGCCGCGTGTTTGCCCACTCATCATTTTGCTCCAGCATCAGGGCTCCGGTCAGTCGTGTGACTGCAGCCTCGTTTGGAAAGATGCCGACAAGGTTGTTCCGGCGCTTAATCTCCTTGTTGAGGCGTTCAAGTGGGTTCGTGCTGTGGATTTTGGCCCAATGCTCGCGGGGGAAGCTCTTGTAGGCCAGCACGACATCCTCAGCCCTGCGCATCAAATCCGCGAGCTTTGGATGGCGCGGCTCAAACGCGTCGATCAGCTTGGCCCAGTGCTCTTTCGACGCGGCCAGCGTATCCTGGTCGAAGGCGGTTCTGAGCGCCGCGGTGACGATTGGCTTGTCCTTCTTGCCGACGCAAGCAAGTGCGTTGCGCATGAAGTGGACGCGGCAGCGCTGGACGGTCGCACCGAGCACCTTTACCGCGGCGGCCTTCAGCCCCTTATGATCGTCGGCGATGATCATAAGGGTGCCGCGCAGTCCGCGATCGGCCAGAGAACGCAGAAACTCATTCCAGAAGACCTCGGCTTCACTGGGCTGGACAGCGATGCCCAGAACCTCGCGGCGTTCATCCAGGTTGACCGCCACGGCCACTATGGCAGCGACGCAGACGATCCCTCCGCTACGGCGGAACTTGATGTAAGTCGCGTCAAGCCAGAGATAGGGCCATTCGCCTTCCGGCGGGTGGTTTAGGAATGCAACAATGCCGCGGGGATGGTGGCGAGCCTGCTGAAGCTGACGGGGCTGGACTGGCCCGTACCGGACTTCTCGACGCTGTGCCGCAGGCAAAAGACCCTGGCCGTGCAGGTTCCCTATCGCCGCTCAGATGGCCTGCTGAACCTGCTGGTCGACAGCACCGGGATCAAGTTCCTCGGCGACGGCGAATGGCAGGCGCGCAAGCATGGGGTGCAGGGCCGTCGCCAATGGCGCAAGGTGCATCTGGCCATGGACACGGTCAGATCCGACATCCGCGCTGTGGAATTCACCCCCAGCCGCGACGGCGACAGCCCGATCCTCCCGGACCTGCTCGGCCAGATTCCCATGGACGAGCTGATCGGCACGATGACCGCCGACGGCGCCTATGAGACCCGCCGCTGCCACACCGCCATCCTGGCGCGTGACGCCACTCCAATCTTTTCGATCCGCAAGAACGGGCGGCTATGGAAGGATGACTGCCCGGCGGCACGCGCCCGAAACGAAACCCTGCGCGCAACGCGATACTACGGAAGGGCCTTCTGGAAGCGCTGGACGGGATACCACACCCGCAGCCGCATCGAGGCGAAGGTGCGCTGCCTGAAATCCTTCGGCGACCGCATCGTGGCCAGAGACCCCGACCGACAGATCGCCGAAATCCACATCCGCATCGCCCTCATGAACCGCCTCACCAGCTAGCCGAAATGCAGGGCATGCTTGGCCCGGTCAAGGGCAAGAGTTTCGATATGGGCAATGCAATGGGCCGTGGATCGTGACCCGCGACGAAATGCCCGACGTCAAGGCGCTGACGGGTCGGGCGAAGATCAACGGTCAGGTCTTAGTCGAGGCGGATTTCTCGGACGCGCTGCACAGCTTTGAAGACATGATCGCCTTCGTGTCGCACGATGAGACACTCTATGCGGGCGAGGTCTTTGGTTCTGGCACCGTCGGCAATGGCTGCGGGCTGGAACGTTTTTCGAATTCTTCGCGGATGGTGATGTTTCTGAACTGGAGATCGACGCCCTTGGCGTGCTGTGCAACAAGGTCGTGCGGCAAGACGGCTAAATGAAGCGCCCGCGCGCCCGATGCCAAAAGCTCCGGACGCGCGGTGTGATCCGCTGTTTGATCAAGGTGTTACGGCATCCACTGACGGAAGCCGCGCCCGGCTGAACGATGCGATTGCAAGGCTTGCGCAGATTACCACCGCGACACCGATGGCGGGATAGCCAGAGAACTTCACCAGCGTACCGCCAAGGATCGGGCCAACGGCCGCACCAATCATCAGCATGGCCGGCGTTGCCGCCAGGGCCCGCCCGCTGGGATCAAGCCGCGACAGCAGCCCAAAAGCAAAGGTGTGGGTGAAGATCATCACAAACACAAAGACAGAGCCCGCGCCTGCATAGGCCGGAAAGGCGACAACCGTGGTGATGATCAGCGCCAGCACCGCTTGCACTGCTGGTCCGGTCATGACAACCCGTTGCGCCCCGATCCGACGTTCGAGATAGACCGCCAGAGGTGGCGCGATCAGGTTCACAAAACCGACAGCGACAAGAATGATTGCAATGGTTTCAACCCCGTAGCCGCGATCTGCGCCGATACGTTCAAAGAAGCTGAACACCATGGCCTGATTCACACCCATCAACCCGACGCCGATCATGCCGGCCCAGACGGCGCCGCTCAGCCTGGGATGGGCAATGTCGAAATCCGCTCCCTGCTCGTGATCCGGCAGCGGAAAAAACAGGGCACTGACAATGGCGGCGACGCCCATCACCCCTGCGAAGACCTTGAACAGCACGGCACCGCCAAGGGCTGCAACAAGGTTTGGCGTGGCCCCCATGAAACCGATGGCAAAGATGCCAAGAGCCAGACCGACCATAGCGAACATCCGGTGGGGATTGGCGGCGCGACCGATGGTACCGTGGGTGACTGAAAGCGCCGAACCGACCGACAGCCCGGCAATGGCATGGCAGATGGCCATTGCAGCGAACCCCGTTTGCATCGAGGCCATGCCAAAGGCCAGCGCCGCACCGGCAAAGCCCAAAGCCGCGACCAGACGCCGGTTGAGCCGGTTGAAACGGGGCGCGAAATACAGGCTTGCCGCCACTGCGCCCAGCAGGAACAGGCTGACCAGCCCGCCCGCCTGTTGCGGGTCAAACCCGTAGAATGAAATCAGTGCGCCCACCCAGACAGGCAGGGCCACCAAGTCCACCATTCCCGCGCAATGTCCAACCATGAGCGCGACGCGCCCGGGCCATCTTTCCGTTGTTGTCATCGGTCTTTCCTCCCAAAAATTCCGTTGCTTCAGATCGGCTGTGCCAGTGCCCCCTGCGTTTTCCCCATGAGCTGCACATGTTCGCCATGATCGCCGCCGGTGACCTCGATCTCGGCCAGTCGGGCAGAGTTTTCGACCACCATGCGGCAGCGCTCAAAGCGGCGTTCCTCAAAGGCGGTCAGCGCCGCGTCACGGCTGTCATTGCCCGCGACAGCCTCGGCCAGCACCAGCCCGTCCTCCATGCCCAGCATGGCGCCTGCGGCCATATGCGGCGTGGTGGCGTGGACAGCATCGCCGATCAGCACAACACGCCCGCGCGACCAGGGCCGCGGCAGCATCATGTTCTCAAGCGGGCGATAGTTGATCTTACTGTCCTCGCTCAGCCCCTCGGCCAGGCGGGTCAGCACGGGTGAGGGGAACTTGGCCAGCAAGGCCTTGAGCGTTGGCAAAAGCGCCTCGTCTGACACCCATTCGTTGACCGGCTTGTCTTCGGTCAGGAACAGATAGCTCTGGCTGTCCGAGACATGGTTGATCCCTGCCTTCAGCTTGGGGCCCATCCACATGGTCAGCGTCGGGATGTCGGCAGGGCGCGGCACGACCGCGCGCCAGACGGCCTGTCCGACATATTGCGGTGCGGGCGCATCGGTATAGAGCGCAGCGCGCACCGCCGAGGCAAAGCCGTCGGCTCCCACGATCAGATCATAGGTGCCGGTGCTGCCATCGGTGAATGCGACCGTGCCACTGTTCTGGTCGATGGAGGTGAACGTGACCCCCAGACGCACATCCACCCCTTCGGCGCGGGTCTTGTCGGCTAGAATTTTGGCCAGTGCGGGCCGCATCACAGCGCCGTTGCCGGGCAGATCGGGGCCAAGTGCAGGTGTCGGGATTTGTGCCAGTATCTGATCCTGCGGGCCGCGCATATGCACGCCATCGCAGGCTGCGCCGACCTTGTGATAGGCCTCCATCAGCCCCAACTGGCCTAGCAACCGATAGGTCGCGCCGTGCAGGCTGATCCCGGCGCCATAGGTGCGCCAGTCCTTGTCGATCTCGACCAGATCAACAGCAACGCCGCGCTGTTGCAGACAGATCGCCGCCACCATCCCCGAAAATCCACCGCCGATCACCAGCGCTTTTTTCACATCTGTCATTCTGTTTTTCCTCCCTCCAGAGCCTTGGCCAGACGGACTGTTCCGTCGGTTTCAAGGCGCAATTCAACCCTTGTCAGGCGCTTGCCCAGACAGGCCCCCGCCACGCATTCCCCTGTTTCGGGATCGAACAGCGCGCCGTGGGCATGGCAGGTCAGATGCGTGCCTGCGCCGTTCAGATATTCATTTTTCTTCCAAGCCATCGGCGTGCCGCCTGCGTAATGCGGGCAGGCATCCAGCCAGCCATGCAGCGCACCGCGATGGCGCATCACGATCACCTTGCGCCGCTGGCCGGGCACCGTGCAGCCAAGGGTCTGCCCCTCGGCCACGTCCTTGGCACGGCACAGCGGCGGCAATGTCACCTCAACCGACATGCAGTTCCGGCAGCGCCCGCAAAATGCGGCTCACCGTGGCGCGATAGTCTTTCTCGACGAATTTTTGCAAAATACCGGTGTGGTCAAAGGCAAAATCGCGCAGCGTCGACAATGGACGCGGCAGGCGATGAAAGGCATAGCCCAGCTTGCGGGCAAACTCGACATTGTGGTTGCAATAGTCGACCCGCTCGGCCTGATACTCAGCATAGGCGGCCTGTCGGACTTGTGGGTCGCTCAGGTCCTTGCCGTGGAAAGAACGCGCCAGCACATAGCCATCCTCGATCGCCATCCCCATGCCATAGGCGGCATAAGGCGATACCGGATGCACCGCGTCACCAACACAGGCCACGCGGCCCTTGCACCACTCTTGCAGAGAGGACCGGTTGTAGATTTCCCAGGGGAAAATGTTCATAGAAAAATCTGTGCGGTCCGCGAACTGGCGCATCACCGGCGGAAATTCCCGCAGCAGGTTGCGCATATGCGCCTCGACGTCGGTCGGTTGCGGCGCGTTCGGGCCCGAGCGTTCGACGATCCACCATTCAAAACCGGGCTTGCCCTCGTGTTTCATCGGGAAATAGCTGGCCTGCACATTGCGCGAATGGTGAATCCAGCCATTGTCGCGGTCGACACCCGGCACATCCTCGCACCAGGCCAGCCAGACCCGCAGCCCGACATGGAACAGGTCCGGTTCGCCAAAGGCCTGTTTCGACACCGCCGAGCGGATGCCATCGGCACCGACCAGCAGGTCAGCCTCGACGCTTTCCACATTGGTGAAATGCAGGGTCACGCCGCTCTCGGTTTCCTCATAGGACTCTAGGGCGTGATTGCCCACGATGGTATCGGGGGCCTTGGCATTCAGCACTTCCATCATCTTGTCACAGGCGGTCGAGCGCAGGATGCCGTAGTGCCAGCCGGGAATCCCCGAGGCCAGTTCCAGCTCCTTGACGAAGGGCAAAGAGACCCGCGGCCTGCCCTTGTGATTGGCGAAATTAGTGACCGTCTGACTGGCGAAGTTGTGCACGATATCAATGCCGTAGGAGCGTAGAATCTCCATCACAGGCGTCGAGATCATCACCGCACCACCCAAGGGGCGCGGCTTGGCGGAACGCTCAAACACCTTCACGTCATAGCCGGCGGCGTTAAACGCAATCGCCGCCGAAATCCCGCCCGGACCGCCGCCGACGATGGCGACGCGGCGACCTCTTCTCCAAGTCTTTTCCATGGTTCCCCCTCCCCTTTGTTGTCGGGCTTACTCCGGCGTGTCCTCACCCTCGGTGATGCCTTCGGGGCCGGGGCCGGGCGACCAGCGTTTGCGCCATTCAAAAAGGAACATCTGGGTGCCTTGCGGGCTCATCGGTGCCTGCCGCGCAACCCAGCTGTCGTCGTGTTTGTCCATGTCGGCGTCATATTCGAAATGGGTGCCAAGCGGGCTGTTGAAGTACCAGAACCAGTTCGAACCGAACTTGTGCCGGCCCGGCCCCCAGAAGCTTTGGAAACCCTTGCGGGCCAGACGGCTGCCTGCCACCATCAGTTCGGTCGGCCCGCCCATATGGAAGGCAAGGTGTTCGATCCCCTTCATGTATTCGGGGGTCTGGATGAAGAACAACGTGTGGTGGTCGTCATTTGCCTTGGGCCGCAGAAACGGGCCGGCGGGCACCAGTATATCGGTGATGACAAAGCCAAGCCGCTCGACATACCATTCCGCGCCCTTCTGCTGGTCGGGCACGAACAGCACGGTGTGGCTGAGGGTGCGCGGCAGCGCGGGCATGCCAGGGTAGATCCCCAACTCGTTCGGCGCGCGCCCGGCCGGGGCGCCTGGGGCGTTGATCTTTTCCGCCTCCATCACCAGTTCGCGCCGCTTGGTGACCTGGAATTTCAGGGCAAAGTCGAAGACATCCGTGGTTTCCAACGATCCATCAGCCAGTCGCGTAACACGGCGGTCCTTGCTGAGTTCTGTCTCGATGGCGTCGAGGTCTTCGGTGCTTTGCACCCCGTAGACCTGCTGGCGCAGCATCGTGGGGGTCGGCAGCGGCGTGGGCAGCGAAGGGTCGTCACGGTGACGGATTTCGACGCCGGTGCCGTCGAGCGCCTCAAAGAAACCGCCCTTGTCGGTCACGTCAATCGGCTTGAGCCCGAATTCGGTCAGATACTCGGTGCAGGCGGCAATGTCGTCGACGCCAAAAACCAGCGCGTCGGGTCCGATGATGTTCATTGGATCTCCCTCCCTTTATGCGGTGTGGCCGCCGAGCACTTCGGCAACCCAATCCATGATGTAAGCGCCCGCGTTGGCAGCATTGTCGCAGCTTGCGTGCTGCGCGCCGCCGGTGCGGTCGTCGAAGATTTTCAGCTCGCGGCGCGGGCTGTTGGTCAGTTGTTCATAGGTGCGTTCCGCCCATTTCAGCGGAATCTGGCTGTCGCGCGCGCCATGGGTCACCAGGAAGGGCACCTGGATTTGGTCAAGAATGCCGTCGAGATGCACATTCTCGGCGATCTCCATGAAGTGATCGACATCGCGCGCGCCCCAGACCCAGCAGACGTGATCCCAGTAATGCGGCACCGGGAAATCGCCCTCGCGCTCCAGCCGACGTTTCTGCACATCGCGCCAATCGTGGTTGCCGCCCCAGGCGACGCCACAGGCAAAGCGCGGTTCAAAGGCGACGGCGCGGGGGCAGAAATAGCCACCCAGGCTGACGCCCTCCATGCCGATGCGTTTGGGGTCCACATCCGGGCGGGCCTCAAGCCAGTCGACGATCTTGCTGGCCCAATGTTCGCTGTCAAAGCGCGCCTTGATGTCATGCAGCCGCAGCGCCTCGCCCGTGCCGGGCTGGTCGACAATCAGTGAAGCAACCCCGCGCTTGGCCAGCCAGGTCGGCGGCCCGACGAGGTATTTCATTTCCTTCACGCTATCCAGCCCGTTGACCTGCACCAATACCGGCTGCGGGCCAGTGACCCCTTCGGCGGGAATCCAGATCGCCGAAAGCTGCTGGCCCTCATACGGGATCTCGACCCGCTGCGCGCCTGCGTGGGTCATCGACAGGCCCCGATTGAACGCCGCCAACATGCGCTGGTACAGTGCCAGTCGCCCCTCGGAGCCATGGCCCTGAAGCCGTTCGGCAGTCAACATGTAATTGGCCGCGCGCAGATGTTTCACCCCCGCCGAAATGGTGCGCCCGCGCGCCTCGTCCTCTGCGGCCAGTTCGGTCAGCGTGTCGGCCATCTTGACCCAGCTTTCGCGAAACGCGGCGGTGCCTGCGGCATCGGGGGCCTTGGCGGCCTCGGCCAGCGGTTCGCACATCGCGGCAATTTCGCCCATGCGCGCGCCCATTTCGATCGACAGGTTGACCGACAGGTCCCAGACATAATTCGTTGGAAAATAGCGAAACATGCGGCAAAACCTCCCCGTTTGGCGACGCTTGGACAGATTATCTGCTTTGCAGGCATTTAGAAAATTGAAGTTATTTGTTGCAGGTATTTACCCAATCAATACAAGTAAAGTCAGGAATCCGAGCGGCACTTCGCGGGAGACTATCGGTTTGCGAGGTATTCAAAAATTGAAATTATCCGTACAAGATATTCACAAAATGACTGGATCGGTCCAATGCGGTTTCGCAATCTAGACCTCAATCTGCTGGCGGCCTTCGACAAGCTGGTTCAATTGAAAAGCGTCAGCCGCGCAGCGGAGGAGCTGTCGATCACCCAATCAGCGATGTCCAATGCGCTCAATCGGCTGCGGCAGTATTTCGATGATCCTCTGCTGGTCCAGATCGGGCGGCGCATGGAATTGACGCCGCGCGCAGAAACACTGGTGGACCCGGTGCGTGACATATTGGTGCGCATCGACGCGGCGGTCACTGCGCCCAATTTCGTTCCGGCCACGTCGACCAGGGGATTTGCGATGATGGTGTCGGATTACTCCCTGCACACGCTGATGCCACCTTTCATGCTCCGCCTTGCGCAGGAGGCACCACATATCCGGTTGGATTTCAAACCACAGGTCTTGCTGCCCAAGCTTCAGCTTGAACGGGGTGATGCCGACTTCCTGATTGCGCCTGCCCATCTTTGTTCTGCTGATCACCCATCCGAATTCCTGCTACGTGATCCTTTTGTCTGTGTGATGGATGCGGACAATCCTGCGGCGCGGGATATGGACGAAGCCAGATTTCTGGCAATGGATCACGTCCTAATGCGACCGCCTTCGCCGGGGCAAAGCTTTGTCGACCGCGAACTCGAAGCTCTGGGCATCAAGCTTAAGATCGCGATCAGCACCTTTTCCTTCATGTCGCTGCCTGATCTTGTGCGCGGGACGGATCGGGTAGCAATCCTGCAACGGCGGCTTGCCAGAAAAGTGGCGCAGGCTGGCGGACTGGCGCTGGTCGAGCCACCTGTCAACCTGCCGCCACTTGAGCAGCATGTCCAATGGCACGCAATGCGCAATCATGACACCGCGTTGGATTGGCTGCGCCGACTGTTGCACGCCACGACGGCAAGCCAGGTTGAACAGGACCAGCCTGAGTAGCTCTTACTTGTCAGCCGAACGAACATGATGGAAGCCGCCGTGCACCGCGAGACAAGCTGCTTGTCCTGCCGGATCGAGGCCAGCGATGCCATCGACGGGTTGCACCTGATCGCCCCGACGACAGCCAGAACCCAGAACTTCTCCATTCGCGCGCGCATTTTACAGTCAGGATTGACTGTAAAATGCGCTTTGCTAGGATGGGGCCATCGGGGGAGGAACGATACATGCCAGATTTCAGCACACTCACCATCTCGCAAGATGCAGTTGAGCCGCGCATAGCGCGGCTTGTGCTCAACCGGCCCGACCGCTTCAACGCCATCAACGACGAGTTGCCGGACGAGCTTCGCAGGGCAATTGAATGGGCCGAGGACAACGATGATATCCATGTCATCGTTCTCGAAGGCGCGGGAAAGGGTTTCTGCGGCGGTTACGATCTCGTGGCCTATGCCGAAAGCGATATCGAGCATCCTTGCCAGCAGGAGAGCAACCCGTGGGACCCCATGGTCGACTACCGGACCATGAAGCGGAACACGGAAAACTTCATGAGCCTCTGGAAGTGCAGCAAGCCGACCATCGCCAAGGTCCATGGTGCCGCTGTGGCCGGGGGCAGCGACATCGCCCTGTGCTGCGATCTTCTGATCATGGCGGACGATGCGCGCATCGGATACATGCCGACCCGGGTCTGGGGGTGCCCGACCACGGCCATGTGGACATTCCGCCTTGGCGCTGTGCGGGCGAAACAGTTGATGTTCACCGGAGACATGATCACCGGCACACAGGCGGCGGAATGGGGCCTGGCCAACCTTTCCTGCCCGGTCGAGGATCTAGAAGCCGAAACCATGAAACTGGCAAAGCGCATCGCCGGTGTGCCGCGCGGTCACCTTGCGATGCACAAAATCGTCGTCAATCAGGTGATGCTGGCGCAGGGCCTCGAACAGGCCCAGATGAGCGCAACGGTCTTCGACGGCATCACGCGTCACAATCCCGAAGGGATGTGGTTCAGGCGATACGCCCAGTCCGAAGGTTTCAAAGCCGCCATTGAATGGCGCGACAGCGGACGCCCCATTCCGCAGGGCGAAGAAGCGCGGCGGTTGATCCGGGAAATGGAGGAAACTGCCGCCAAGCAGAAGTAAGCCGCCCCAGGAAATGCCTGGGCTGGGCCTCCTGCCCTCGCCTCGTATGATTCAGGATCAAGAATGGCAGCCAAATCGTCTTTGCCCAATGCCGCCCACCCCACGCTCAGGGCGGAACAACGTGCCGCAACCCACGAGAAACTGCTTGAGGCTGCCGTACAGGTTCTCATCGAAGAAGGCGTGGCACGCACCACGACCCTCGAGGTGCAAAAGCGTGCGCAAGCCAGCAGGGGCGCGCTCCTACATCATTTTCCGACCCGCGCCGACCTGCTTTCAGCGACCGTGGCCCGGCTCGTTCAAATGAATGAACAGGCCGTATGGTACGAGGTCGAGGCAGTGTCCGGGATGCCGGATCCGATCGAGCGCACGATAAGAACGCTGGCCAACGCCTATGCGCATCCGTCATTCGTGGCCGAACTTGAACTGTGGGCCGTGGCACGGACCGACACGGCGCTTCGCGAGTCCCTCCGCGAGGCGGAGAGACTTGCCAGAAATAGCCGGGACCGTGTTCTGGCCAGATTGTTCGCCCCACTGGCGGACAATCCCCGAACGACCTTGGTTAGCGAACTCACCACGGAGTTCATCCGCGGCCTGGCGCTGTCCACGATCCTTCGCACAGACTTGGCAAAGCGCGAGAAACTCATCCGGGAATGGATCGGTGTCGCGCAGCTCATGCTTAATCCGCCAAACCGGGAATAATACGGAACGCCCCCGCACAACACCCAAACCTGCCCGTTCAGATCTTTCTTGATCCCGGAACAGGAATTCTCCCCCCATCTCCCACGCTAGGCACGGCACAGTGGATCTCGGCGTCTATATGCGCTATGAGTCCATGTCATTGTTGCTGTATGGGCTGGCCAACGTCACCTTTTGTAGCGGCGGTTTAGCTTGCAATAACCCAATAAACCGCCCCACCCTGCCGCCACCTATTATGTCCAATAAGTTTGCATGATTGCTCTTTTATGTCGCGTCTATCTTAGAGCTAAAAATCATGGAGTTCATCGCCAGATGTCGACAGATCCCAAGAAACCCGCGTCTTCCGAAAGCGTCACGACCCCCTCGCCCGAGAGAACCGGGAACGGAAGCCGGTGTCGCTGTAGCTGATTTCCACGATCTGCATCGGCACCGTCTGTGCCCAATGAAATTGGCCAACAACCGCTGTCACGCCAAGTGACAACACCAATCAAGGCAATCTTCCTCAGGCTTTCACCTGCTTGCCAAAGCCCGGACAAACGCGCGCCAGTCGTTGCGGATGATCGGCCAAATACCACAGAACTTTTCGCGGTGCATCGATCGCGGAGCGGCCTGGTATCCGCTCGGCCACAACGTGCATGGAAGGCAGGAGACCTCGTTTGGAGGGAGGTCAACGCACGACGGCGCGACTCGCGCCAGACCGCAGGAACGCAAATGCGCCCTACACTTGGTTGCCGGAGAGCAAGTGATCCCGAGACCGGCGATTGCGACGTAGTGGTGACAGAGTTCGGCCCCAACCTGGTGGCTTGAAGCATCGTGACCTCCGCCGGTTGAGGCGGAGGCCAGCACGTCGCTCAGGCTCCGTGGCTCGCTTGCTCAGTATCTGTTTGGGCAGTTCGGGCCTACGACCGGCGGCTGCAAGGTTCTGGGAAGCGCGGTCACACGGCACTGCCGGACGCCGACGCAGGTGCAAAGCGCGATATGAATTTGTATAACTCACCCAGGGTGGCGCGCCTCTCTTTCGCTGCAGATTTCGCAGTGGATCCGCTTCCTCGGGGCATCCGGGACAACGTCCTGAGCCCCCTGCCCTTTCGCAAAAGTACGACTGCGCTTTCCCACTAAATTGCCAATTGGCAATAATCCGTTTTCCTCAATAGATGCAGGTGGTTACCAATCTAGATCGGATTGGCTTCGGCAAACTTGCGAAAGAACGCGAGGAAAGCCCTGTCGGGGTCCGCCGCCGGCTCCTTGTCCTGCGCCCAGCTGCGCCACTCTCCTTCGACGTGATAGATGTCATAGCCCGGATGCCGCAGCTTGGCGGTTTCATAGGTCTGCGTCTTGAGCGCTGCGCCCTGCCGGTCCAGCCACGCGGGCCGGGGTTTTGGCGCGGAGGCCGGGGCCGGTTCGACCTCTTCGGTCCGCCCCTCGGCACGGGCGCGGCGGCCCGGCGAAGCGAATTGCAGCGCACGCTCGACCTTGCCCGTAGCCTCGCCATCCTTGCGCCACCAGCGCAGCTCCACATGGGTGACACTGCGCCCCGTCTTGATCGGCGCAACCTCGACCATATAGTCGGACAGCGCCGATACCTCCTCCACCGCCGGATCAATCGCACGCATCCGCAGGTTCGACCAGGAGGTCAGCTTGCCCTTCGGCACCCCCAACACCCCGCGCAGCGCGTCCAGGCTGAATTTCTCGGAGGAGCGCCAGCGCAGGTTCCCGCGTTTTTGCACCATCTCGTAAAGCGTCAGCGCGTATTTCGAGCTGAGCGCAAACATAACCTCGCGCTGAAGCCGGGCAAAGATTGTCGAGTTAGAGATGATCTTGCGCAGGCGTGGCGGGATCTCATATTCCAGCAACCCGTCAGAGCGCGCCATCTCAAGGTTGCCGCCCAACAGCTGCACCCGTTCGATGGCGGGCTTGCCTTCCCAGACCGCCTCCACCTTCACGATGGCGGCCATAAGGCGTTCGATGCTTTCGCCTACCCGGTCGTTGGAATTATGCGACCCGCGCAGTTCCGACTTTGCGATCACATGCAACACCGGCTTGTCGATCGCCTCCCAGGCGTTCTCAAGTAGTTGGTTATAGATGCGCCGATCCGTCAAGGTCAGCGGCGTCACCTCGATCAGGTCGACAAGCTCGCCGGGTTTGACCAGTGATTCCCGGCTTGGCCGGGCGTCGACGGTGCGGTAAGGTTTGGTTGGCTTGGCCATGCTGCGCGATTCCGTACCTCTTTTTCTTACATTTGTATCGGCAGGAATGTAATTTGACAAGAAGCGGGATCCAGGGCCCCACCCGAAATGTAAGCCAATCGGCAGGTCGGCAGGACACAGACGAATCACATATGCCTGCAAATCAAGGGTTTTAGTGCCCCCCGATTCGCCGCCGAAGGAGCCACCCGAAACGTAAGATTTAGCCCACCAATATGTAGCGTGAACCCACCCGATCCGTAAGTCCAGCAATCCCGGAATGTAACCCAAACCATCCCGATATGTAGTCTGTTACGGGGGAATCCGCATGATTTTCAGGGTGATCACAGCCCGGAACATAAGAATCCTAGAATCAAGAATAGGGTTGGTTTCTTCAATTTGGTGATTCTGGTTTGGCGCATTTGGCTGCGTCAGCCTTCCAAATCTTACCTTTGGGGCGCGCTGAAGGGGTTCAGCGCCCTGATCTCCGAACTTGCGGGTTTGCCTCAAGTACTTCCGGTGCTGGCGGCACATTAGACCAAGGTTCGGTTTATTCAGCGCAGAAGCCAAATATTCGCACTTGAGCAGAAGCGCCTGAACGTGCATGTTCCTTGCAAAGAATAACAAAGAGCATCGCATATACCATGCAGGATTTTCCGGTCTCCCTCGAAGAAATAGACAACCTTGCCCGCCGGGCCGACACAGTGATCCGACGCTTGCGTGAACGGGTCTTTGCCCCTGGCGCGCAAAAGGCTCTTTCGGTGCGGTTCAATGTCCGCACTGCAGCGGAGATGGCCGGGCGCACGGAAAAGGCGGTGCGTGACGCAGAAGGTGATGGCAGGCTGCCGACGCCGGAGAAAGACCCTAACACGGGCCGCAGAACCGGTTACAGCCTGGAGGAAGTGAACCGGATGCGGGAGGTGTTCGGCACCCTGCCCCGCCGCGCGGCGGAAGATCCGGCAACCGTCCTTGCCGTGCAGAACTTCAAGGGTGGCGTGGGCAAGTCAACCGTTGTGGTGCATCTGGCGCAATACCTCGCGCTGCGCGGTTACCGCGTCTGCGTGATTGATTGCGACAGTCAGGGGTCCACCACCTCGATTTTCGGGCTGAACCCGGATGTGGACGTGGATGAGGATGAAGACACGCTTTATCCCTTCTTCCGCCACGGCGGGCCAACCAGTCTGCATTACGCGCTGCGCGCCACCTATTGGCCGGGCATCGCGATGATCCCCGCGAACCTTGGCCTTTATGATGCGGAATATGAATTTGCCGCCCGCATGGTGCGCGAGCAAAGCTTTGTCCTGGACCGTCTGCGCCACGGAATAGAGACGATTTCGGATCAGTTCGATGTGATCCTGCTGGACCCGCCGCCAGCGCTTGGCATGATCTCACTTTCCGTGCTGCGGGCGGCCAATGCGCTGCTGATCCCGGCGCCGCCCAACAACATTGATTTCGGCTCTACCGCGCATTTCCTCAAGATGATGGGCGCCACCCTGAATGAGCTGGCTGAACACGGCGGTGCGCGTGGCTATCATTTTGTTAAGATTCTTGCGACCAAGATGAACGATCAGAAAAGCGCGCATCAGGCGATCAAGCGGGTGATGGAGGCGGTGTTCCCCCATGACCTGATGCAATCGGTGCTGAAAGACAGCGCCGAGATCGACAATGCCACCGCCAATCTGATGACCGTCTACGAGATGACCGGTGCTGCGACACGGACAGACACGCACAAGCGGTGCAGGGTCTATCTGGACGCGGTGGGCCGAGAGGTTGAAACCCTGATCCGCAAGACATGGCCCAGCCATCACGCGGCATTGAGGAAGGAAGGCATATTGTGAGCAAGCGGCATGATGCAGTTTTTGACGACGTATTGAAGGACCTGGGCGATGACACGCCGGCCCGCGACCGATCTGGTGCACGGTTTCTCAAACGGTCGAACACGATGGCAGAGCAGGCCGGTGGCCAGCGCCAGGAAAAGGTGCTTCGCCTGGTGGACCCGGCCAGATGCGTGATGTGGGAAGGTCATAACCGGGCCTATGACCTGCTGACCGAGGACAATTGCCGCGATCTGATCGACGGCATTCTCAGCCAGGGACAGCAGGAGTTCCCGGCAATTGTGCGGCGCCGTGCGGAAGGGCAGGGGGCAGAATACGAAGTGATCTGCGGCGCGCGTCGGCACTTCGCGGTGTGCTGGCTGCGGGCCAACAATTATCCCAAGTTCGAGTATCTGATCGAGGAACGGGATCTGACGGATGAGGAAGCCTTTCGTCTTGCCGATATCGAGAACCGGGACCGGGAGGATATTTCGGATCTGGAGCGCGCGCGCGATTATGCAAAGGCGGTCGAAGCCTATTATGGCGGCCGGCAGAATGTGATGGCGGAACGGTTGCAGGTGTCTGCGGGCTGGTTGTCGCGCTACCTGCAACTGGCCAAGCTGGACGACCGGATTGTCAGGGCCTTCCCCAGCATCCGCGAGGTCAAGGAACTGCATGCCCGTCAGCTGAAACCGCTGATGGCCACGGCAGAGCAAAGCGACGCGGTGCTGAGGGAAGCCGATGCGATTGCGGCTGAAGAGGCCAATGTGCCAACAGCGAAGGTGATGGCGCGTCTGCGGGCGGCCGCACTTCCCAGGAAGGAACGCCAGGTCGCCGACGAAATATATCGGAAGCATCCGGAAGGGCAGGGGGTGCAGGTGCGCCGCAAGGGTCGGCGTATCCAGCTTGAGTTCGACAAGGATCTGAAGGGAGACAACCTGCGCGTGGCTCTGATGGCCTTCATGAAGGCGCATGATGCCGGAAAATCCTGATTGCCAATTGGCAATATCCGCGTAAACGGTTTATTTTCAGCAGCTTAAGATAACCCCAGCCCCTCACACTGTCAGGCGGGTCGAGCACTTGCCGAAGATGAGCAAGCAGCGGCTTATCGGACATAACTGGAGGCCGAAAGGCGGGGCGGTTGCGGGCTATATTTTGGAAAAAAGCGCCGCCGTCAAATGGACGTGTCGCATGACATTCCAGCCTGCAGATTTGCGAGACGACCTGAGTATTCTACCGCAGCTGCCCGCCCGGGTCACTCGGGGTGGTTCGGAAAGCCCTGAAACTGTGGCGTTTTTATCCGGGGCTGCGTTGGGCCAGCTGGATGTTGAGCTGTGACGCGAGGAGGCGCCCCTGGGCTTGTTGGGCGCGGGGTAGGGGGCGGCGCGGCCGAAATCAAAAGGCCTTGGCCTGGTTCAGAGAGCAAACCTCTAATAGGTCACTGTAACAACAATGACGTCAGTATAGGTGGCGGCAGGTGGTGTGACTTGCGCGGGTACGCGACCATAGACCGGGAGTGTGATTGTCCCGGCTGAACCTGTGCCCCCGACCGTGTCGCTGCCGGGCACATTTCCCCAAACAATTGTGCGCGGGGCATCCTGGAAAAGCTCATAGGTTATCAGCTGACCACCTGCGCTCTTCATCGCGCGCACCCCGGCGCCTGGGCTGTTCTGACCTGCGTCGAGGCCGACCTGAAAACTGGTGGAAAAGGTGCAGCGAACAAAAACGCTGCCATTGGCCGTCACCGGCTGGGCCAGCGATCCGGCAAGTCCAAAATCGATGTCAGACGCGCTGACAAGACAGTTCTCAAGCACTGTTGCCGTTGCGGTGGTCGACAGGGTCGTGGTTGTAAAACTGCCGCAGATTATGGCCGTACAGGTGCGGTAACGGATCGAAAAATCCGCGCCGGAAAAAGTGGACAGATAAGAGCCGGGTGGCGCAGATGTCTGGCCACCAAAAACGCGGCCATAGAACGGCACGTTGAAGGAGTAGTTCAACTGCACCGAGCCGCTGGAGAATGCAATGCTGGTCCCGTTGATCGGCGCTGTGCCGTTGCCGAGCACCTGACTGCGCGCGGCATCCTTGTACAGTTGAAAGGAAAGCTGCGATCCCGACCCTTGCAGCAGTCTCAGCGAGCCGGAAGCGCCGCCACTGCCGGTTCCAACGGAAATTGTTCCCTCCACGCGGCTCAGGAGCCCGCTGCAGGAGACCGAAACAGAAGCGCTTGCGTCCTGATTTGTCGCCACAAGCGTGTCGATATTGCCAAAGGCAATCGTGCTGACACCGAAATTACAGGTCTGGGCGCTCAACGGCCCGGCCTGCCCAAAACAGCAAAGGGCCATCAGCCCGGCGATCATCAACGCCCTCAGCTGCATGGGATTTGCCCCAGATCTGTCACGGTGCCGACCTGCGGCGCATATTCGAACGTCGCTTGGCACTGGAACCCGTCCGACTGTTCAAGAAGGATCGTGTTTGCAGGTTCAAGACCATCAAGAAATACCATCCCGTCATATCCCACGACGAATGCTTCGCCTGTGCTTTCAAGCGTGGCACGCGCGCCGACTTCGGGTGCTGTTCCGGATGGCAAGGCGAGATAGACGATTGCGCTTTGCGAGGCGGTGTTCACGTCGAAGCGAACCGTTTGCCCGGATTGGCTCGCCGGAATGACGGCCTGTCGGCTGTCGCCGACCGATGCTTCGATCGGCAGGTCCTCCACGTCGATTGCAATCTGATTTGATGTGTTCGATATCAGGCCCGTTACAAGAAGTTTTCCGGCGCGGTTTGTGACCCCGGCGGGGCGATTTTCGACGGTGACAGCGACATCGGGCGCGCCGACATCGACAACAGCGAATGCGTCATCCACACGGCGCGTCAGGAACAAGCCGCCCCCCGCAAGGGCCAATGCGCCCTCTGCGCGAAGCCCGACCTGGGCGTGTTCGCCGCTGCCCTGGAGGGCCGTTTCGATCCGCCCCCTGGCAAACTGGCGACTGGCATAGGCCGAGACGAAGGCCCGCGATTGCTTGGCCGCCTTGAGCTGCCAGCTCCAGTCCTTGCCTTTTGAATCGGACGCCTTGGCCAGAGAGGCCCCATATTCGGCCCTTCCATTCCGGATCTGAACATCCGCCCCGGATGACATCCGGTTCCCCAGGGGCACATGGACCGACATGCCGACATAGACATCGTCATTGTCGCCATGGCGCCTGAAGCCGGACAGGCTGAGGGTCGATTTATTGCCGAATTGCATTATCCCCGAAACACCCAGATTCTTGTCGCGGGTGCCGTCAAGCCGCGTGGTGTCGGCGTAGAGGATCTGCATGGTGGAAGATCGCCAGCCAAGATCAAAAGAGGCGCTGAGCTGGTTCAGATCGGTAATCGTCGCGTAGCCCCCGAAGAGGTCCGCTGTCGTGTCGGTCGTCATACGGGCAATGTCGGTGAAGGTATCGTCGGCACGCATCACCCTTGCGCCGAATTTCAAGCGCGGAAATTCTACGGTGGCATTCAGGTCCACCATCTGACCAACACCCAGATCGGAATCGCTTTGGGCTAGGGCAAAATCGGCAATGGCGAGTTCCCCGAATTTTGCCGTGGCATTGAGGCCCCACATTCTCAGGTCCTGCCCGGCTTCCCCGTAGAGGCCAAACGTAAGCCGGTCAGTTATGCCACGCCGGAAATAGAGCGCGCCATAAAGCTGTTCATCGTAGCGGTCACTGTCTGTGCCTATGCCGATCCTGGGATATCCGATGCTCAGGGAATAGTCGGCCAGACCGGGCCGCAGAAGCCGGGGGCTGGCAAGAAATGTCACGTTCTGTGTTGTCTCGACCCCTGCTGCATCCCGGATGACGACGCTGGCCGTGTTCACCCCTGCGGAGAATGGCAGATTCTGGAACTCGAACGGCCCCTGCGGCACGTCAGAAGTCAGCCGGTTGATGTTATTCTCGAAAATCTCGACCGTGCTGGGGACGGCCGCCGTGCCGCGATAGCTTGGCAATGGCATGGTGACAAGATCGGGACGCAGGGCGAAATTCCGGCCGATCTGGACTCCGCCAAGCCGAACCGGATTTGCCCAGTTGGGGCCGCGGGTGATCATGTCACCCAGCTGAAGCTGCACCGCCGCCCCGGCAAATGACGTTCTCCAATAGGACTCCCGGCGACGGTAGCCGGAAGCGTAGCCATCACTCGATGACATTGAAAAATTGTGGGAGAGAACGCCAAATGGCACAAAGGCGCGCATGTCGAATGTGCCCGCTGCCGTCAGAGCTGAACCCCCACCGGAACCGGCATTCAGGTATTCGGCGCCGAGATAATAGTTCAGGACAACGCCTGTCCCGCTCGTGGGGCGCAGCAGATCTTCATCTTCTTCCGTCTCAGGCAGAAACGGGTTTTCCGGGCCCTGCGCGTCGATAATGCGTGTGGCGCGGGAACTGTCGTCGACCGAAAAGCTGATGGTCTGATCCGCCTGGTTCACCTCATAGGAAAGGTTGGGAATTTCCGTGACGGAGACATCCCCGGTCTCGTTCGGCTTGAGGCCTGCGCTGCTGATCCCCAAGTTCTCAAGCTCTTGCGGGTTGGCCCAGATCCGCCCCTCTTCATCCGTGACGAACCGCCCGATCAGGTCGGTGGCAGCACCATTCAGAAAGACTTCGAAATAATATTCTTCCGACCATGCGGCATCCATCGGGACAGTGGAAAGAAAGCCCGCGCAGAGGATTTTTCTGATCGTGGCGGCTGTATTTTCACCTGACAGTTGCACTGATCGGACCAAAGTTGCTTGCGGCGCGCAGGCTCATTCCAGCTTGTGCGCCTTTCGGCAATGGCCATCTGGCGGTGGACTTGCTCAGAACGTATCCCGCCAATCCCTGGTTGGAGATGACCCGGCGAGACCCGGCTGTCACATGAAGATCAGAGATTCTGACCCTGACATCACCCGCGTTCTGCGCCTCCAGATACGAACGCCCACCCGAAGAACGGACGCGCCACTGAAGCGACTTCGCCACTGCGTTTTGCGGTGTCAGGAAGACAGGGATTCTCAGGCGCGTCACAAAATCGACCCCGCTTTGACCTTTGCGTGCTTTTGTCGGCAATTCATCCACGAAAAGGCGGTAGCTTTCTTCGCTCCGTATCGGCTTTTTCGACGTGCGCACGATGCGAAGGGTCTGCACCGATCCAGGTGCAAGTTGGGTGATCGGCGGGCTGATCACGACATCGCGGGTATTTGCGAGCACATCTGTCGCGCCACCAGACGACCAGGCGAAAACGCGTGACTGAATGGTCATGGGCTGCCGCCCGACGTTGCGCACCGTTATTGTTGCCGTGGCCCCGGGGGCAATGATCTCGACCGAGGTGGGTGCGACACGCAAACTTTGCGCTTGAACCATGCCAGCCGCTGAAAGCGTCAGGGCAATTGTTGTGATCAGCGTCGCAAATAAATTCATGGAAACTCCTAGAAGTTCACAACAACTCCGATGGTATCCGTGTACGTGTTGGCACTGGGCGTGGGCTGTATCGGCACCGCTCCGAACACCGGGAAGCTCTGGTCGAGCCCTGTACCGGTGGACGACACGTCATCGCTGGCGGTCAGCCCCCAAGGCTGAGTGAGCCCGTTATCGGAATAAAGCTGATAGGAAACTGTTTCGGAACCGTTTGTCATTTCTCGTGTCGATGTGGTGCCACCGGACCCTGTACCCGCATCAAGCGTAATCGTATAAGGCGCACCCGTGGTGCAGTTCAGTACAAACGTTGAGGATGACGTGACCTGGGAGGTCAGCGTACCGACGGGTCCAAAATCCATATCAGATGCAGAAACAATCGTGCAGCTGTTCTCGATCGTGATGCTCACGCCAAAAGTCGTTGATGTCGATGTCTGCCCCAGAACCTGACCTGCAAAGCAGACCAGGCAAAGAGGTGCGGCGAAGGTGAGCGACTGTAAATATCGTTGCATTTGGGAAAGCCCGATCTTCTTTAAGTTGCATGCCTAAAAAACTAGCGCACCTTAAGTTGATCGTCAATAATTCCGTATGTAACCTGGGTCTGCTGAACCGGGAGTGTTGCATTCGTATTACCGGTGCGGATGGTGGCCGATCCACCGTGATGCCGGGCGCGGCATGAAACCCCTCAGAACCTGTGGGCGCCACACGCTTTGATTGATGCAACTATCGCTTGAGGAAAGCCTTACGGATCGCCGGTTCTACGCCGCAGCCAGCCTTTTGCCGCCGATCTCTTCGCGCATCATGTCTGCCAGTCGCATCGCCGCCGGTGAGAGAACCGGGTTCTTCACCACAAGTCCGATGGTGGTGATCGGCAATTCCGGAAAGCCATCCATCTTTGTGAGAATCCGAAGGTTATCTGGCACGGAGTTGCGCGACATGATCGAAACAGCGAGGCCCGCGTCCACGATTGCATTGATGCCACCATAACCGAATGTGGTGTATGCGATCCGATAATGTATGCCTGCCGTGTCAAGCGCGTGCTGGGCCCATTTGCTCCACAAGCAATTGGCTTCTATCGCGATTGGAAATGGCCGCGCCTCGTGGATTACATGTTTCGGCGATGTCACCCAGACCAACGGCTCACTGACCAAATTTTCATGTTTGGCCTCGCTGCGCACCGTATTGACGAGGGAGAAATCCAGGTCACCTTGCGCGGTGGCCACGATGAGCCGCGTGCTTGATTGCGTATCAAGCCGTATGTGCACGTTCGGATAACGTTCGGCGAACCGGGCAAGGATTGGTGGCACCAGGCGCATGACATAATCGTCCTGGACGCCCAGGCGAACCTCTCCGGTAATGTCGGGGCTATGGAACGTGGCCAGCGCCTCGTCCTGCAGTTTCAATATTCTACGCGCATAGAGAAGCAGGTTTTCGCCCTGAGGGGTAATCACAGCACGCCGCCCCTTTTTTTCAAACAGGGGCTGCCCCACAATCTCCTCAAGGCGTTTCATTTGCATGCTGACTGCGGATTGGGTCCGGTGGACGCTCTCCGCCGCCAAGGCAAAGCTCCCGGTCGAGGCGATCGCAATCAGCGTTTGCAGCAGTTCAATGTCCAGGTTCTCTCGCATTGCCCTTGTCCCTCCCAAAAACTTCAGAAAATCTGATGTGTTTGTTCAAAAGTATTCGTTTGAATGAAGTTTATCGAACCACCAGGTTGGCGGCAACAGAAAGTTCAAAGAGGAGATCATCATGAACGGACTTATCTCGACGGCGGCCCTGGCCATGTTCGGAGGTATGGTTTGGCTGTCGGCTTCATTCTCGGACGGGGCATCGAGCCGCCGCCCCTGCATGAGCCAGCAGGACATATCATGGTACCAAGAACGCAGCAGAAGCGGTGTCTCAATAACTTGTAACGAGACAATCATGTTGCAAAATCTGCGGGAACAGGTGTCGAAGTGATGGCCTTGGCAGAACTGGATCGCGTTGCGCCTGAGCAAAGGGGATTGCTGCCCGGAAGCGAAGGTTCCAATGCCCGGACAGGGCATCAGGCCACACTTGATGCAGCCAGACCCATCTGGGTTCGGCTCGCGGCAAGACTCATGAGCCGACTTCTGCGCAGGCAAGAGATTGCCGCTGCACGGCGGCGGCTTCGTGAGTTGGCCGAAGAGCCGGAGATACTTGTTGATGTCGGAATGTCACGGGCCGACGCGTTGCTTGAAAGTTGCAAATAGCGGCGAAGGATGGCGGCATCATCGCCCTCCCGACCAAAGAGATCAGGAGACACATAATGACCGAATATGACGCAGGAATAGTTGACGTTTTCGCTGATGAGGCGCTGCGTGGAAACCCGCTGGCAGTTGTCGAGCACGCGGATGATCTGAGTGAAGAGATGATGCAGCGCATTGCGGGCGAGTTCAATCAGGCCGAGACGACCTTTTTGATGAAAAGCAGCCGCGCGGACTGGAAGCTCATGTCCTTCACGGCCAACGGATCGCCCGTCTATGGGGCGGGGCATAATGCGCTCGGCGCCTGGCTCTGGCTGGCCTATATGGGGCGTCTTGGTGACCTGAACGCACCAAAGACGTTTCAGCAGGAAATCGGCGACGCGGTGCTGCCGATCACGATGGAGAAACGAAAAGACCGGTTCTTTGGCACGATGACGCAGGGCCCGCTGGTTCTCGGCGCGCCGCTCGAAGATGTCACGACCTTGGAGACTGCGCTTGGTCTGGGCAGGGGTGCTGTCTTGCAGGATCCCCCTGTCCGCACCGCCGATACGGGTGCGGGGCACCTCATGGTCCGCGTTAAGGACAGGAACACCGTGGATGCGGCCAAGCCCGACGCCGCAGAACTTCTGAAAGTCCTTCGATTTGCCGGTGCAGAGGGCTGCTATGTTTTCAGCTTTGACGAAAAGATGCCTGAAACCGCATATGCGCGGTTCTTCAATCCAACGGTCGGCCTGTGGGAGGACTCGGCGACAGGCACTGCGGCGGGACCGCTTGCCGCCTATCTCGGCCGCGTCGGGAAACTCGGGCCGGACCGTGCGCTGTTGATCGAACAAGTGACAGGCATGGGCCGCCAGAGTTTTCTGCCAATACGGCTTGATTCTGCTCCACAACTCTCGGGTACAGGAGTCGTGGTGATGCAGGGGAGGCTGAAACTCTGATGGCTTGGGGTCAGAGGTCTGGCCTCGGTTCATCTTCCCTTGGTGCATGTGGAGATGCAGCATGGGGTGCTGATGATCACGAGACCCGACACCCTTGGGCGCCCGCTTTCCATCGGTTTGGCAGGCGAGCATCGCATCGCCATCAGCCGGGTGACGCCATCTGCTCTTTGCGCAGCAGGATCACCGTTCCGGCGGGGTCCGATGTCCAGTGTCCGGTCACACCGGTCAGCGGCTCAAGTTCGTCCCGCCTGGCGCTGCCGAGGCGCGCCAGGGCTGCGTCCGGGTCGTCGTCGAACAATTCGATCCAGACATCCACCTGGCTCTGATGCGGGACGCGGTCGATCCAAAGGGTCATGCTGCCGAACGCGAAGCCGGTGCTGTTCTCCAGCTCTCGGGTGACCGGCAGCCCCACCTTGTCGCGGTAGAAGGCCACCGTGTCCTCCCAGGCATAGAGGGGCACCTTGATGGCAATGTTCTTTCCGGCTTCCATGTCATGTCGCTCCTTCCTGATGTGCGGACTACTTGTAAAATCCGTCCCGCAGCCTGATGCCATGCTCCAGCCAGGCTTTCATGGCGCAAAGCATCCCCGTCCATCCTTCGCAATTGCCGAAGCAGGAGGTCAGGCCGGCCTCGGTCTCGGGCCAGCCGAATTCGCTGATCCGCACCAGCGTGCGTCCACCCTCCAGGGGGCTGAACTCCATGGTGACAGTCGTCCAGGTGGCAGTTGCCTTGTCCGTCTCCCATTGCAGCACGATCTTTTTGTTGGTGACGACTTCCTGCACCAGGACGGGGAAGGCGCCGGGAAAGTCGTGGAAGTCCCAGGTCACCTCGGCGCCGGTTTCCAACCGGCCCCGCGCCCCGCCCGTGGTGAAGTAATTCGACAGGCGTTCAGGGGCGACCACCGCCTCGAACACGTCCTCGACCGGTTTGGCGATGCGCCCGGCCACGGTGAACTTCAATTCCATTGTACGAATCCTCTTTGCTTTCCGTCATTAATGTTATAAAAATATAACATGTCAATGGAAGATAAATTTGACGCCTTGTTCAAGGCGCTTGGCCATCGGGTGCGACGTCAGATACTCGACCTGATCAAGGATGGTCCAAAGACCACCGGTGCCCTTTGCGAGACACTGACGGAGCTCGACCGGTGCACGGTGATGCAGCACCTGTCCGTGTTGGAGAAGGCCGGGCTGGTGGTTGTAGAACGGCGTGGCCGGGAACGCTGGAACCACCTCGACGCCCTTCCGATCCATGACGTTCAGAAACGCTGGATCGGCCCATACGCTGCGCATGCGGTCGGGATGCTTGAGGAACTGGAGGCGCTGGCAAAAATCGACGCATCACCGCAGGAGACTGCCGAAAAGAGCAATGCCTGAAACAGGGTGGCAGCTCCGATCTGTCCGCAGAGCGGGCATGCGCCATTCTTCGCCCTCGTTCTTCCAGGGCGCTTTCTGCGCAGGGGGTGGTCCGGGCAGCGGCTAAGCCTATGGTGAAGCCGCTTGCGTTAAAATAAACAAGCCTTTATATAAATGTTAACTTATATAATGGAGGCGTGCCTTGATTCCCGATCTTGCTTTTGCGGCGCTTGCTGACCCGACCCGCCGGGCAATCATTGCGCGTCTTGCGAGAGGCGAAGCTTCGGTCGGGGAAATTGCCCGACCCTTTGCCATGAGCCAGCCAGCTGTTTCGCACCACCTTAAGGTTCTTGAAGACTCCGGCCTCATCACGCGGCGCATAGACGGCACCCGTCGCCCATGCCGCCTTGCAGATGGCGCTCTTGAAGAGATCGAGGGATGGCTGTCGATGCTGCGTCGTGGACTGGAAGCCAACTTTGACCGCCTGGATGGGGTGCTTGCAGAGATGGCGATGGAAGAAACCTCAGGTAAAAAGGAATGAACATGACCAACGCACCGCTTTCAATCGAACTCGATGGCGCGGCCGGCGTCACGGTGAGACGCCGATTCAACGCCCCGCCGGCCATGGTTTATCGTGCGCATACCGAATCGGAACTGGTGCAAAGATGGATGCTCGGTCCGCCCGGCTGGTCCATGCCGGTGTGTGAGATGGATGTGCGTCCTGGCGGTGCTTTCCGTCACGAATACAGCGATGGGGCCGACGCAGGCTTTGCGATTGTCGGCGAATATATCACGCTGGAGCCCGCTGCGCGCATTGTCCACGTGGAACGGATGTTGCTGCCTGATCCAACACCGGACAACAACATTGATACCCGGTTTGAACCCGACGGTTCCGGCACGAGGATGGTGCTGCGTATGTCGCTGCCTGACGCGGGCATCCGCAAGGCAATGCTCGAGACCGGCATGGCAGAGGGCATGGAGGCGAGTTACGCAAATCTCGATGCGCTGGATCTGTCTGAGTTCAAGGGTTGAGAAGGGATGGTTTTGACCACTTGCACGACAGCACCGCGTCCGGGTTTCAATCGCAAAAGCGATGCTCTCATCGTGGCGACGGGCGCGGCCATTTTGTGCCTGACACTCTTGCACGTCTTGCGCAGGGATGTTGACCCGACGTGGGTTTTCATCAGCGACTATATGCTTGGCGATTGGGGCTGGCTGATGCGGCTCGCCTTCGCGGCGATGGCTCTGGCGCTTGGCGTTTCGGCGGCAATCATGGCAGCGTTTCTGCGCGGATGGGCACGGTGGATTGTTTCAGGCCTGCTTGGTCTGGCAGCGTCCGGCATGCTGATTGCGGGGATTTTCCCGCCGGATCCCACAGGCACACCGCTTGAGGCGCTGACGGGAACCGGAACATTGCACATGATCGGAGCTTCGCTCGATTTCACCCCTGTCGCCGCTTTGATCGGCAGCATCATATTGGCGAAAAGGTCAGGGTGGCGCGGCAATGCACTCTGGCTTCTCGCGGCGTCCATTCTCACATGCGCCGCTATGGTGGCGTTCATAGTGTCCATGCCACCGGATCATGTGTTCGGGCCTGAGACGCACACCGGTCTTGTCGGGCGCCTTCAATGGGCCAGCTATTTCACATGGTTCGCGGCATTGGCTTTCATGTCCCGGCGCAAGAATGCGGAGAGTTGTCGCACTGAAAAGGGCGCTGAACGATGAGCAAAGAGTTTGAGCATTTCCTCAGTGACCGGGTGCAGCCGCAACACCTCGATACTGAAACCGCTCAACAAACTGGCCAGGTCGCGTGGTGCATCAGTTGCCCAGATTGCCGCTTTCGAAGCGCGGTAAAGTACGGCCAAAGTCGCCTTTGGGAATATCGCTGCGCCGTGCAATTTGCCCGGTAAGGAAACCACGACCAAGCGGGGAATACGGCACGAAGCCGATGCCAAGTTCCCGGCACACGGGCAGGATCGTGTCCTCGGCATCGCGTGTCCAAAGCGAGTATTCGGTTTGAATCGCCGTCACCGGGTGCACGGAATGGGCGCGGCGCAAAGTCTCGGCGCTGACTTCGCAAAGGCCGATATGCGCGATCTTGCCGTCGGCGACGAGACCCGCCAAAGCGCCCATGACCTCTTCGATTGGTCTGCTGCGGTCAATGCGATGGATGTAGTACAGGGCGGCGGCACGACGCCAAACGAGCTGATCACTGCTCAATATGCGCCGCTCGAAACCGAGATGTCGGACCTGCTCCATGCCTATCTGATCGGGCGGCTGGAGGAGCGGCCGGGTGATGAAAAGACCATGGCGATCTCAACCTTCAGTCAGGTCTGGGCTGGCAAGGCACGTTCGGATGATCTTTATGCCGATCTTGAAGGCACCTTTCGCACGGATGTGGATGCGTCCCTCCGGTATCTCGTTAGCAACAAGTTTCTCGCCGAGATTGGCAACCAATCACAGGTTTTCGAGAATGAGCACTTCGATACGTATGCGCTCCTGCGACGCGAGGGTGGCGCGGTTTTCGCATTTTGCCCGCAGGATCCTGATTGCGCTGCGCACCAGATGCCCGGGGTCCTGATGGATCACGGCGTCCAGTTCGCCATTCTTCAGGGCCAGCTCCGTTGAGGGTGTGCGTTCGTGGGCTATCGTCACACGATCCCGGATGACACCGGCGCGCCGCCCTTTTTCCAGCGGGATGCGGGCCTCCACTCCCATGAAGTAGATGCCCAGGATGTCGCTGTGGGTTCGGATTGCGTTGTGCAGGATGTTTTCAGTCCGGTCAGGATCCCCGTAGGTTTCAAGGGTCGGAAGCACCTTCAGGTTCGGATATTCCGCGTTGATGATCCCATCGAAGCCAAGCCTGCGTTCGAGGCTGTCGCGCGCCTGGGTGGTTTCGGTCAGGACAAGAACCGATCCTTCCTTGTTCCCGATGAAACGGGCCATCAAGCGGCCTGCGGTTGCCCCTGCTGCCCTGTTGTCAATGCCGACAAAGCCATGTTCGCCATCGTCCTGCTGGTCGGCGACGAGAGGTATCGTCTGAATGCCACGTTCTCTCATCCTCAGCAGGGCGTCGCGGATCTGCGGGGTTTCGGGCGCCATGATGGCAACGCCGTCGACATCCTCTGCGGACAGGTTCGAGAGGTTGCGCGCAGCCTCATGCGGGTCCTGATCATCAATTCGAATGACATCCGCCTCGATCATCTCAGCGCGGCTGGCGCTGTCGAATTCCGCTATTCGGTCTATGATCTCCATCAGGAATTCATCGCCTGAACGGGGCAGGGCGAAGACGAACCTGTATCCTCTCTGCCGCGCCAGGGTCGCGGCGACCTGGTTCCGTTGAAACCCGATTCTTTCAATGGCGTCATTGACAGTTTTGACCGTCTTTTCCCGTACGCCGGACCGGCCATTGAGCACCCTGTCCACGGTCGCCAGACTCACGCCTGCAGCGTTGGCCAGGTCCTTTATCGTTGGTCTCATTCTGTCAAAGCTCTGATTTCATGGGATAACCACCCCATCTTTGACAATTTTGGAGGAAATCACAAGCTAAATGAGGTGCGCACCTCAGATAACTCTTGCTTTGAGGTGCGCACCTCATTTACGCTCGGGCGAGTTAAGTCGCGGCAGGAGGGCCGTGGCGATGAAACTGGGAGGATTTCGAAATGAAGACGAAACACCTGACGACAGCTGTCCTGTCGTCACTTATCGCAAGCTCTGCCGCGACTTCGGCCCTGGCCGAGGATCTGACGCTGTGTTGGGCTGCCTGGGACCCGGCCAATGCCCTGGTCGAACTGTCCAAGAATTTCGAGGCGGAATCAGGTCACACCATGAATTTTGAATTCGTGCCCTGGACCTCATTTGCGGACCGGATGCTCAACGAGCTGAATTCAGGGGGGCAATTGTGCGACCTGATGATCGGTGACAGCCAGTGGATCGGCGGTGGTGCCGAGAACGGTCATTACGTGAAGTTGAATGATTTCTTCGAGGCCAATGGCATCGACATGGCCGACTTCATTCCGGCAACTGTCACCGGCTATGCGGAATGGCCCAAGAACACGCCGAACTATTATGCCTTGCCGGCCTTTGGGGACGTCGTCGGCTGGACCTATCGCAAGGATTGGTTTGAACGCCCGGAACTGCAGGAGGCGTTCAAGGCCAAATATGGCCGCGAGCTGGGCGTGCCGTCGTCATTGGAAGAGCTGAAGGAGATTGCGCAGTTCTTTCAGGGTCGGGACATTGACGGCACCACGGTTTACGGCGCCGCGATCTATACCGAGCGTGGCTCGGAAGGGATCACCATGGGGGTGACCAACGCGCTTTATAACTACGGGTTCATGTACGAGAATCCGGATAAGCCCTATGATCTGGAGGGCTATGTGAATTCCGATGGTGCTGTTGCAGCGCTGGAATTCTACAAGGATCTTTATGACACCGCGACGCCGCCGGGCTCGTCCAACTGGTACATGGGCGAGAATATCGATGCCTATAAATCAGGCCAGGTGGCGCTTCAGATGAATTTTGCCTTCATCTGGCCAGGTGTTGAAGCCGATCCGAACGTGGGCGGTGGAAAGTCGGGCTATTTCCCCAATCCGGCGGGGCCTGCGGGCCAGTTTGCACAACTGGGCGGGCAGGGGATTTCTGTCGTGGCCTATTCGGACAAGCAGGATGCGGCGCTGGAATATATCCAGTGGTTCGCGCAGCCCGAGATTCAGGCAAAGTGGTGGGAACTGGGCGGCTACTCGGCGCTCCGCGCTGTGGTCGAAGACCCGGGGTTCGCCCAAAGCCAGCCCTACGCGCAGACCTTTCTCGACAGCATGGCAATCGTAAAAGATTTCTGGGCGGAACCGGCCTATGCGGATCTGTTGCTGGCGATGCAGGAACGTGTCCACAATTACGTGGTGGCTGGTGACGGCACTGCGAAGGAAGCGCTTGACGGTCTGGTGCGTGACTGGACCGAAGTGTTCGAGGACGAAGGCAAAATATAGGGCTCCTCCCCGTCGGTTCCCTTTGGGGGGCTGACCGCACCTGGCGGCCCGGCGGGCCGTCAGGATGCCTATGCCGAGGATATCTGGACGCCCGACTTATCCGCGCGTCAAAGGACAGGATCAATGACAGACACTTCCATCGACAAGCTCGCCCGAGCCACGCCCAAGACCGTGGCCCGCCGCATAAAGGGACTGTCCGATCGCGGCATCGCATGGCTTTTCGTGGCTCCGACGATCTTTCTGCTGCTGGCCGTAAATATCTTTCCGTTGATCTGGACGATCAGGCTCAGCTTTACCGATTTCCGCGTGAACCGCCCGAACCGCGATGTCGAATGGGTCGGTCTGCGCAATTATGAACGGATCCTGACTGACCCGGACATCTGGGCCACGATGCAGGCAACGGCGCATTTTCTGTTCTGGACCATCGTGTTCCAAGTTCTGATCGGCTTTTTCCTGGCCTTCCTGATCAACAAGAAATTCAAGGGCAACGACCTCTGGACCACGATCATCGTCTTTCCGATGATGCTGTCGCCCGCGGTGGTCGGGAACTTCTGGACTTTCCTTTACCAACCGCAAATCGGATTGTTCAACTATGTGGTCGCGTTCTTCACCGGGGTCGACCCGGCAAGTTTTTCGATGATCGGCAGCGTGAATCTTGCGCCCTGGGCCATCGTTATCGCGGATACCTGGATGTGGTCCCCCTTTGTGATGCTGATCTGCCTGGCCGGACTTCGGTCCATTCCTGACAGCATCTATGAGGCGGCGGAATGCGATCGGGCCAGCAAGTGGCGGCAGTTCTGGACAATCACGGTGCCGATGGTGCTGCCCTTCCTGATGCTGGCCGTGCTGTTCCGCGGGATCGAGAATTTCAAGATGTTCGACCTGGTGGTGCAGCTGACCGGTGGCGGCCCGGGGAATACCACGACGCTCACGTCGATCGACCTGAAGCGGGAAGCCTTCGAAAGATGGCGCACGGGCTATTCCTCGGCTTATGCGGTGATCCTGTTCGTCACCGTCTTCGGCCTCGCCTCCATCTACGTCAAGGCTTTGAACAAGGTGAAAGAACGATGAGCTATTCGATCACGGAACCTGGCAAGGGCATCAAGTGGGTCGCCGGTATATTGGTCGTCTGCTATGCGCTGATTACCATCGCGCCGCTGCTGTGGATCATCGCGACGGGCTTCAAATCGGGGCCGGATTCCATCGCATATCCGCCCAAGGTGGTATTCGAACCGACGCTAGAAGGCTATGTGAACCTGTTCACGGACCGCACCCGCGCGACCAGCGACATGCTGGAGGCCGCAGGCCCGCCCGAAACCTGGTACGAGCAGATCGCGCGGGATCAGGGCACGGTCATCACCGGTGCGTCGCGCTACGGCGAGCGGTTCCTGAACTCCATCATCATCGGTTTCGGATCGACGGCGCTTTGCATGATCCTTGGCACTGCTGCTGCCTATGCGTTCAGCCGCTTCCGGGTGCCGCTCAAGGATGACCTTCTGTTCTTCATCTTGTCCACGCGGATGATGCCGCCAATTGCCGTGGCGATCCCGATCTTTCTGATGTTTCGGAATCTCGGCCTGAACGATACGCACCTCGGAATGATCCTGCTTTATACAGCCGTGAACCTGTCACTGTCGGTCTGGCTGCTAAAGGGTTTCATCGACGAGATCCCCGTGGAATACGAGGAAGCGGCGCTGATCGACGGCTACACGCGGTTCCAGGCATTCTACAAGGTGGTGCTGCCGCAGGCGGCAACGGGGATCGCATCGACCGCGATATTCTGCCTGATCTTTGCGTGGAATGAATATGCCTTTGCGGTGCTGCTGACATCGGGCACGGCGCAGACGGCGCCACCGTTCATCCCGACCATCATCGGCACCTCCGGCAAGGACTGGCCCGCTGTTGCAGCGGGGGCGACGATATTCCTCGTCCCGGTCATGATTTTCACGATCCTGCTGCGCAAGCACCTGCTGCGCGGGATCACATTCGGAGCCGTTCGCAAATGAGCAATTCACCCTTCGACCCCGACGAGAGCCTGACCGAAGCCCAGATGGAGCGTGAGCGCAAAGGCACCCTGAAGCCGGAAGTGACCGATACGCGCGGGCAACCGGACAAAGGGTATCGCGCGCATCCCGCCGCGCGGATATTCCTCCGCGGCCCCTGGGAAATGCTGGCGACGATCCTGATCGCGGCAGGTGTGGTGATGCTGATGCAACCATTCTTCCTGGGGCTCTACACCTATTCGTTCATCGTCACGCTGACAGGCACGGTGATGTTCATCATCGTCAGCCATTTTCCGGAGTAGTCGCATGGCACAGATACGGATTGAGAACGTGCGCAAGGATTTCGGCAGCTTCAATGCGGTGAAGTCCTCGACCTTCACGATCGAGGACGGCGAGTTTTTCATGCTTCTCGGGCCTTCGGGTTGCGGCAAGACCACGACACTTCGCATGATGGCAGGGTTGGAATTGCCCACTTCGGGGCGCATTTTCATCGACGGCGAAGAGGTTGGCCAGAAACCGGCGAGCCAGCGGGACATCGCCTTTGTTTTCCAGATGTTCGCGCTCTACCCGCATATGAACGTGCGGGGCAACATCAGCTATCCGCTGAAAAGCCAGGGGATGCCGAGGGCAAAGATCAAGGCCAAGGTCGAGGAGGTTGCCGAAATCCTTGGCGTTACCGACATTCTGGACCGGCCCGTGGGCGGCCTGTCGGGCGGGGACCGTCAGCGGGTGGCCCTGGGGCGGGCCATCGTGCGCGACCCCAAGGCGTTTCTCATGGATGAACCGCTTGGCGCGCTGGATGCCGAATTTCGCGAACGCATGTCGGAGGAATTGCGCGCCTTGCATGACAGGATGAAGGCGACAACTGTCTATGTGACCCATGATCAGCTTGAGGCGATGCAAATGGGCGACAAGATCGTGGTCATGAACCATGGTGTGGTTGAACAGTTCGGGGTTCCGCAGGACATCTACGACTGGCCCGCGACCAGGTTCGTGGCACAGTTCATCGGCTCGCCGCCGATGAATTTTCTCGATTTCGAAGGCGTGATCGGTGCCGGTGGCGATGAGGTCCGGTTGAACGATGTCGAGGTGAAGGTTCCCCCGAGCATTGAGGGGGCCAAGGGGAAATTGACGTTGGGCGTTCGGCCCGAACATGTGACCCTGGATGATGACGCGCCGTACCGGGGCCGGGTGATGGCGACGGAATATCTCGGGACAACCCAGATCGTGACGCTGGACACGGCCAACGGGCCCCTCAAGGCCCGCGTCGCCAGCGCGGCGCGGGTGGATGTGGGGACAACGACAGGCCTGCGGTTCGACGCGCGGACCATCACGCTGTTCGACCAGCAGGAAGGTCGCGCGCTGCGGTCGCAAGCCAATGCAGGAGTGCTGGACCATGGCTGAGGTCACCTTGACGGGAATTACCAAACGATATGGCAATGATGTCGCGCTGAATGATGTCACGATGACGGTGCCCGATGGGTCATTCGTGGTGCTGCTTGGCCCCACGGGCGCTGGAAAGACGACGACGCTGCGGATGGTTTCCGGGCTTGATACCCCTGATCTCGGGACGGTCACCATCGGCGGGCGCGACATGGCCGGACTGATGCCGGCCCAGCGTGACGTGGCGATGGTGTTTCAGCAATACTCGCTCTACCCGCATCTGACGGTCCGGCAGAATCTGGAATTCCCCCTGAAATCCCCGATCTTGAAGACCTCGCAGAAAGAGATTGACCGCAAGGTCGGTGAGGTAGGCGAGATGCTGCAAATCTCCCACAAGCTGGACAACAAGGCGACCGCGCTTTCGGGCGGGGAAATGCAGCGGGTTTCCATCGGGCGTGCATTGGTACGCGATCCTGCGGTGTTCCTCATGGATGAACCGCTCAGCTCGCTGGATGCCAAGCTGCGTGCCGATCTGAGGGTCGAATTGAAGTCCATTCAAGCCGATTCCGGCGCAACGCTGCTTTATGTGACCCATGACCAGATCGAGGCGATGACGATGGCCACCCATGTGGGTGTGCTGGACAAGGGGCGCCTGGTGCAATTCGGCCCACCGCGCGAAATCTACGAACAGCCGGTCAGCATCTACGCGGCAAGCAGGCTGGGCCAGCCGCGGATCAACGTGCTGCCCGCAGAGGTATTCGGCGGGGCGCCGGAGGGGGCACGGACGATCGGGCTGAGACCGGAACAGATCCGCCAGGGCGATGGCGAGGAAAGCCGCGTCGAGCGCGTTGAGCGACTGGGCGACCAGACACGACTGCACCTGCGTTTCAAATCGCACGATATCGTCACCGTGACCGATGCGCACACAGAGCTGAAACCGGGAGATCGGGTCAAGATTCGGCCCGAGAAACCTTTTTACTTTGACGCATCTGGCGCTCGTCTGGCCTGAGGGAGGATACCATGGCTCAATTCATCAACGAAAAGGAAGCAACCGTCACCGAGGCGATCGACGGGCTTCTGCAGGCTTCTGGTGGCGAACTGGCCCGTCTCGACGGTTATCCGCACATCCGCGTGGTGGTGCGGGCGGATTGGGACAAATCAAAAGTGGCGCTGGTATCCGGGGGCGGGTCGGGCCATGAGCCTGCCCATGCCGGGTTCGTTGGCAAGGGGATGCTGACGGCTGCGGTATGCGGGGATGTTTTTGCATCCCCCTCCGTGGATGCCGTGCTGGCAGGCATATTGGCGGTGACCGGCCCGGCCGGATGCCTGCTGATCGTCAAGAACTACACCGGCGACCGGCTGAACTTTGGCCTGGCGGCAGAACGGGCGCGGGCCTTCGGGCTCAAGGTCAACATGGTGATCGTCGATGACGACATTGCGCTGCCCGATCTTCCGCAGCCGCGGGGCGTCGCCGGCACGCTTTTCGTGCACAAGATTGCGGGCGCTCTGGCCGAAAGCGGAGAACCGCTGGACAAGATCACCTCGGCAGCCGAGCGGGTCATTGCCGGAACCAGCACCATCGGCATGTCCCTGGACACTTGTACCGTGCCGGGTTCACCCAAGGAGAACCGCATCGGCGCGGGAAAGGCAGAGCTGGGACTGGGTATTCACGGGGAGGCCGGGGTTCAGCAGATCGCGTATCAGAACGCGCGGCAGGCGGTTGCTGCCGTCACCGAAAAGCTGGCAAAAGTGATGAAGGCCAAGCCCCATGTCGTCTTGTTGAACAACCTTGGCGGTGCGTCGGTGCTTGAAATGTCGATCCTGGCCAATGACCTGACGCAATCGGATATTGGCAAGAACCTCAAGCTGATCGTGGGGCCTGCATCGCTGATGACCTCGCTCGACATGCGGGGTTTTTCAGTCTCTGTTTATGCATATTCGGCAGAGGATCAGGCATTGCTTGCCGCGCCTTGCAGCCCGTCGGCGTGGCCCGGCTGCAAGGCGATCAAACCCGTTTCCGTGGTGGAATTGCCCGACGGTCTGCGCCCGATCCAGCCGATCCCGTCACAGCACAAGGACACGGCCGCCTTCCTGACCAAGTGCTGTCAGGTTCTGATCTCTGCGGAGGCAGACCTGAACGCGCTCGACGCGAAGTCCGGGGACGGGGATACCGGTTCGACACTGGCGGGCGCTGCACGGGCACTGATCGGCGCGCTGGACCGGATGCCGCTGGCGGACCATACGCAGCTTTTCCGGGCCATCGGTCAGGAACTGAGCCAGACGATGGGCGGGTCCTCCGGCGTATTGCTGGCGATTTTCTTCACCGCCGCGGGGGATGCGGCTTCGAGCGGGCTTGGCATGATTGCTTCGCTCAAGGAGGGCCTGGCGCGCATGCAGAAGATTGGTGGCGCACAGATCGGCGACCGCACCATGGTCGATGCGCTGAAGCCTGCGCTGGACGAGTTGGAAGCCAAGGGCCTTGCCGATGCGGCTGTCGCCGCGCGGAGCGGTGCGGCTCATACCGCGACAATCACGAAGGCAAAGGCGGGGCGGGCGTCCTATATCAGTGCCGAACAATTGGACGGTCATGTGGATCCGGGGGCAGAAGCGGTTGCGCGGCTTTTTGAACAGCTCGCGACCTGATGTCGTGCTTTCCTTGCCTGGTTCCGGTCAGCAAGTGACGGACATTGAAGCCGAAGACGATCTGGGCGATTGACGCGGCCCTGTAATGGGCCAAGTCTGGGCGAAACCGATTGCAGGAGCTTTCAATGACCATGGACAGCACACCCCTTCCACTGCCGGATGGCGCTTTGGAGCGGATCACCAAAGCCGTCGATGCGGGGTTCGAGGCCCAGGTCGGGTTTCTGGCGGATTTCGTCGCAATCCCGAGCCTGAGGTTCGAGGAAGGTGCAGCCCAGGATTTCATGGCGCAGGCGCTGCGGCAACGGGGCTACAAGGTGGATGACTGGACGATCCGGCTGGAAGACCTTGAGCACCTGCCGGGTTTCGGGCCGATCCACGGTGATTTTTCACGCGCGCGCAGTGTGGTCGGCAGCCATCACAGTGCCCTGACAAAAGGGCGTTCGCTGATCCTGCAGGGGCATCTGGACGTGGTGCCGACCGGGCCGGTCGAGATGTGGAAGTATCACCCCTTCGACCCGGTGATCGAGAACGGCTGGATGAACGGCCGCGGGGCAGGAGACATGAAAGCCGGCACGGTCGCCGCCCTTTACGCGCTGGATGCACTCAAGGCCGCCGGGTTCGAACCCGCGGCGACCGTGCATTTCCAGTCGGTAATCGAGGAGGAAAGCACGGGCCTTGGTGCGCTTTCGACCCTGCAGCGGGGCTACCGCGCCGATGTCGCGGTTTTGCCTGAGCCATCGAGCCTGACGATCAACCGCGCGCAGGTGGGGGCACTTTGGTTTCGGCTGCGGGTACGGGGCAAGCCGGTGCATGTGTCGGTCGCGGGCGAAGGGTCGAACGCGATCATGGCGGGCTACGATATTCTTGCCGCCTTGAAAGAGATGGAGGCGGAGTGGAACGCGCGCGCGGCGCAGGACCCGGTCTATCATGACGTGCCGCATCCGCTGAACTTCAATGCGGGCAAGATCGAGGGCGGGGACTGGGCATCAAGCGTGCCGGCCTGGTGCGACATCGACTGCCGGATGGGTGTTCTGCCGGGGCAGGATCTGGAGGCTGCCAAGGCCGAGATCGAGGCCCGCGTGTCGGGGGCGGCGCGCGACCATCCTTTCCTGTCCAACAACCCGCCAGAGGTGATCTGGAACGGTTTCCAGGCCGAAGGATACGTGTTGGGCCCCGACGCCGACGCGGCGCTGGCGGTGATGCGCGCGGCCCACGCGCAGGTCATGGGTGCGGGCGCGCAGATCGCCGAGCACAAGATGACAGCGCTGACGGACACGCGGTTTTATGGTCTCTATTATGACATTCCGGCCTTTTGCATCGGGCCTACAGCACAGAATATTCACGGCTTCGATGAACGGGTCGAACTGGAATCGATCCGCAAGCTGACGGTTGTTCTGGCTCTGTTCATCGCGCAATGGTGCGGTTTGAACCCCTTAAGGGACCAGGTTGATCCGTGATCTGGTCGCGGAATCCACGGCTTCCGCCGAATAGAGCATCGGCACGTAATCCCCCGCAGCCCAGAGGGGCGCCAGATCGGCGTAGTGGGGGCTGTCGGGCAGGGCGGACTGGCCGGGCGTGTTGATCCAGACGCTGTTGTCCCATGCGCCCACGTCCACAACCATGCGGACCGAGGCGCCGATGGTCACGCGGTAGTCCGCGGCTTCGTAGTGGCCCAGCATCACGGTGCCGCCCGCGCCGCCGGTCGGCAGGGGGCCGATATCCTGCTTGCCGCCGATCGGGGTCAGCGCGTGATTGAAATAGCCCTGGTGCAGGTCGCCCCATTGCCATCTGGTGGTGTCCTTGCCGTAGGTTTCGCAGGCTTCTTCCCAAGCGGTTTGCAGCGTGTCGGCCAGAAGCGCATCACGGTCCGGTGCTGCCCGGGCGGCAAGGCCGGGAAGATCGCCGCGCAGCAGGCGCAGGACGGTAGGCACGCTGCCCGGAACAAGAAGGGCGCGCAGGGCGGGATCCTCTGCCACCTGATCCAGCAGGGCGGGGCGCAGGTGCCGGGACAACCAGATCTCATAAAGAAGCGCGGCGGCGGAAGAAGCCCGCGCATAGCCGTCCCAGGCCTGCAGCAAGCCTCGGGCCGGGGAGAGGGCGCTGGCGGGCAGCATCGCGCAAAGCTCTTCGGCCAGGGCCGAGTAGGTATCGGTTTGCAATGCGCAATTGTCGGCCACGTTGCGGGCACCACCCCTGGCGATCACGTCGGCGATGCGGTCGGCGCGGCCGTCCTCGAACCATTCAAAACCGACGGGCCGGGCATCGTGATCCCAGTTGTCCGGCAGGTTCATCTCGTTTGCGGAATGGACGAAGCCGCGCTCGGGGTTGGTAATGGCGGGCAGATCCTCTGCGGTCATGTATCCCTGCCATTCAAAGCGGCCATCGCCCGGCACCGGGGTCAGGCCGCGCCAGCCGGAGCGGCGCGGGACATAGGCCGCCGCCTGCCAGCAGATATCGCCGGTGGTATCGGCATAGACCATGTTGACCGAGGGCGCGCCCCATGTTGCAAGTGCCTTGCGGAAGTCCGGCACGCTGGTGCTGCGCATGGATTTGAGTGACCCCATGTAGGGCGACGTGCCCGGATCGGTAAAGACAGTGCGGACAGCGACGCCGACATTGTCCCGCGCATGGACCAACGGGCCGTGACGGGTAAAGCCCAGGGTTAGAGACTGTTCAGGCGCATCTTTCACCGCAAATTTCTCTTCCACCCAGGTGATCGCCTCGGACCCGGTGCCAAAGCGGTAGGCGTTGCCGTCCTCGGTCAGGTCGTAAACCATGACGTCTTCCTGATCAGCGCAGAAGATCGTGAGGCTGAAGGCCGCGGTGCCGTTGTGACCGGCCATGATGCCGGGAGAAGAAGGCTCTCCCGCACCGATTATGTCGAGGCCCGGCGCGGTGAGATGGACCATGTAGCGCAGGGAGGGTGCGGCATGGGCGCGGTGCGGGTCGCTTGCCATGATGGCGCGGCCGGTGTCCGTCTGGCCCGGCGCAATGGCCCAGTTGTTAGAGCCTTCGGGTGGTGTTGCACGCTGCACGGTCTTTCGCGCGTCCACACTGGACCATAGCGGTGCCTCCTCCAGCGTCGCGTCGAGCCGGGCGCGCTGGAAGGTCACGGGTGCCGTGGCAAGCTCGTAGACCGCCAGCGCATCTGAAGGCAGGCGCTTGTCAGTTGTGACTTCCCATTCGCTGTCCGGCACGGGAGGGGACAGGGGCACACGCAAGAGATCGGTTTCCGGGGCGGCAAGGGTATGGACCTGCAGACGCGCCAGTTCCGACGCCGCGTTGCGGGCGAGACAATGGGTGCGGATGCGTACCACGTCCTCGGGGTGCCAATGGGCCGGTTCAGTCCCTAACTCGGCGAATTCGGGCGGCAGGGGCAGGTCGCCAGCAAGCACCAGATCGACAGCGGCATTGATGCCTGCGGCGAACGCCGTGCAGATTTCCCGGGAGTCTTCGCCATAGGCGGCCCATTCCCGATCCATCTCTCCGCGATAGAGAAACAACCGCGCGGCGCGGTCCTGCATCAGATAGCCGGGCCCGAAGTCGGCGGCCAGCAGGCCCAAGCCGCGCTTGCGCCAGAGGTCAATCTGCCAGAGCCGGTCGCGCGCCGCGTTGAACCCCTGGAGGAAAAATGCGTCTTGTTGGGTCTCCGCGCGGATATGCGCCATGCCCCATGTGTCGATTGAGATGCTGGCAGGGGCCGAGAGGCCGGGCAGTTTGATCGTTGTCATGGGGTGTCTCCTGGTGAAGATCAATACTTGCTGAGGGCGCGGGCGGCCTGCTGGCCAAGCGGTGCGGTGCGGGCGCGGAACTCTTCGGGGGTCCACTCGGCAAGCGAGCCTGCGATGTGAATGGCGGCGACCGGTGCGCCCTTGCTGTCGAGGATCGCAAAACCCATGGCGATTTCGCCTGACAGGATCTGGTTCAGTGCCAGCGCATAGCCCTGCGCGCGGGTCTGTTCGACAGCCTGCATGATTTCGTCAATTTCGGTCATCGTGTTCGGGGTGAAGGGCCGCCTGTCCGAGCGGGCGACAAGATCGCGGGCGGTGTCTTCCGGCAGGCGGGCCAGGATGGCCAACCCGCCGGAGGTGCAGAATGTCGGGACGCTGTGGCCGACGATAGAGGCGTTGAAGGTCTGCCGCTTGGTCTGGAGACGCACGGCATAGACCATACGGAGGTCATCGAAGAGCGACAGGTCGATCCGTTCGCGTACCGTGGTGCGCAATTCCTGCAGGACCGGTGTGGCCTGTCGCACCAGCGGATTCAGACGCAGGAAATCGAGCGTGTGATCCAGGATGCTGACGCCGGGGACATAGCCGTGCCCGTTTGCGTCGCGGCTGATGTAGCCAAGGGCGCGCATGGTATGGATCATCCGCTGTGCCGCGCTGCGGTCGAGCCCGGCACGCGACGCGACTTCCGAGAGGGTCAGGGGCTCTTCGGTCTGGTGAAAGGCCGACAGCACCGCCATCGCCTTTTCCACGGATCGGACGAAAAGCGGGCTGGCGCGTTCCTCTTCCAGTTTGGCGGAGCGGCCGGTTTCGGCGCGTATCGTATTCCTGAACATTATCGCTTTCCTGACACAGCGGCATTGACGCCGGGTAAGGCGGCGGCATACGATTTCTATACGATGTAGTTGTATTGTCTTGCAATACTTCTGTGGGCGACGGACAAGCGGGCCGAGGTCGGACCGCCGTCAGCACCAGTCGGGGGAAACAAGATGTCAAAGCGCGTGGCGCTGGCCGGATTTCTACATGAAACAAACACTTTCGCGCCTACGAAAGCGCGAATGGCGGACTTTGTGCAGGGGGGTGGTTACATGCCCCTGGCCCGTGGGAAGGCCGTTCTGAGCCAGGGGCGCGACATCAACCTTGGAATTGGCGGCGCGGTCCAGTTTGGCGAATCGGCAGGCTGGGAGATGGTGCCAATCCTCTGGGCGGGCGCCATACCGTCGGCCCATGTTTCAAAAGATGCCTATGAAAGCATCAGTGACGAGATAGTTTCGGGCATTGCGGGGGCAGGCGCGCTCGACGGCGTCTTTGTCGACCTGCATGGCGCGATGGTGGCGGAACATGAGGACGATGGCGAGGGCCGGCTGCTCAAGCGCCTGCGCGAGGTGGTGGGGCCGCATGTCCCGATTGCCGCGGCTCTCGACCTGCATGGAAACATCACGCAGGATATGGTGGATGCGGCCGACGTGCTGGTGGGGTTTCGTACCTATCCCCATGTGGACATGGCGGAGACGGGGCACCGGGCCGCGGCGCAGCTGGATGCGCTGATGGCGCGGGGGGCGCCCTTTGCCGCAGCTTTCCGGCGGCTGCCCTTCCTGGTGCCGATCGCCTGGCAGAGTACAAGGGCGCAGCCGGGGCAGCGGATTTACGAACTGGTCGCGGAACAGGAAGGTGGCGGCGTGGCCAGCACGTCGTTCTTCTTCGGCTTTCCGGCGGCGGATTTTCCCGGCTGTGGTCCGACCGTGATATGTTATGGTGAAACGCAAGCCGATGCCGATCGCGCGGCGGATGCCATAGAGCAGGCCGTTCTGGCGGCGGAGCCGGAGCTGGCGGGAGAGACCTTTGAGCCCGAGGCGGGTGTAAACGAGGCGATGCGTATTGCCCGTGGCGCAAGCCGTCCGGTGGTGATCGCGGATACGCAGGACAATCCCGGCGCGGGGGGCGACAGCAACACCACGGGGATGTTGCGCGCGCTGGTCGCACAGGGTGCGCAGCGGGCGGCCCTGGGCAATATGGTCGATCCGCGCGCGGCAGCGGCAGCGCATGAAGCGGGGCAGGGGGCCGAAATAGAAATCGCACTTGGCGGTTTTTCGGGCATTGCGGGCGACACGCCGTTCGAGGGGCGCTTTACGGTCGAGGCCCTGTCTGACGGCAAACTGGTGGCGAAGGGACCGTTCTATGGCGGCGCGCCCCTGGACATGGGTCCCTCAGCCTGCCTGCGTATCGGCGACGTGCGCGTGGTGGTCACAACGAACAAGGCGCAGATGGCCGATCGCGAGATGTATCGCTTTGTCGGGATCGAACCGGAGAAACAGGCGATACTTGTCAACAAGAGCTCGGTGCATTTTCGGGCCGATTTCGACGGCATCGCAGAAACGATCCTGACCTGTACGGCGCCAGGCCCGATGCCGGTCAGCCCGGCAAGCCTGCCGTTCAGGAATCTCGCCCCCGGCATAAGGCTGGAGCCCCTGGGGCGGGTTTTCGAGGCACCGACTGCCGCCTGACTTGTGGCGGCACAGACAGATGAAAGGAGCGACGACATAGCCAAGGAAGATCAAGAAACGAAAACAGGGGCAAAAGCCTCGCGATGACACCAACCAACGGGAGTTACCAATGAAACTGCTGAATTTCACAAAATCGGGAACCGGATTCCGCATGTCCCTGTTCTCTGCGGCGCTGGCGGGTCTTGCCATGATGTCCGGGGCCGTGGACGCGCAGACGCTGCGCGCGGTCAAGCACTCTGACCTTCGGGTACTCGACCCGATCCTGACCACCGCTTACATGAGCCGGAACCACGGCTACATGATCTTTGACACGCTCTATGCGCTGGATTCCGATCTGGTGCCGCAGCCGCAGATGGTCGACAGCCACGAAGTGTCCGAAGACGGGCTGACATATACTTTTACCCTGCGCGGCGGATTGAAGTTTCATGACGGCGCAGATGTCACCGGAGAGGACGTTGCGGCGTCGATCAAACGCTGGGGCGAACGCGACGGAATGGGACAGGTGCTGATGTCCTTTGTCGAAAGCATGTCGCAGGGCGACAGCCCCAATCAGTTCGTCATCAACCTGAAGGAGCCCTACGGCCTGGTCATCGACAGCCTGGCGAAACCTTCGTCGAACGTGCCGTTCATCATGCCCAAGCGGCTGGCGGAAACGCCCTCTACAGAGCCTATTCCGGAGCAGATCGGCTCTGGCCCGTTCAAATGGGTGGCGGATGAATACCAGCCCGGCGTCATCGCGGTATATGAAAAGTTCGAGGACTACGTGCCGCGCGACGAACCGGCAAGCTGGGCATCGGGCGGCAAGGTCGTCAAGGTGGATCGCGTCGAATGGGTCGTGATGGCTGATGATCAGACCGCGTTGAACGCGCTTCAGGCGGGCGAGATCGACTATTGGGAAAGCCCGCCTTCTGACCTTTTGCCGATCCTCGATGCCAACCCCGATGTGACGGTCAAGAACCTCAACGCGCTTGGCTTTCAGACGATCATGCGGCCCAATACCTTGAATGCGCCGATGGACGATCCGAAAATCCGCAAGGCCGCCATTGCTGCAGTGAACCAGAAAGACGTTCTGGATGCGCTCGTGGGCAACCCTGACCTCTACAAGATATGTGGGGCGATGTTTGTATGCGATACGCCGCTGGCCAGCGATGTCGGTTCCGAGACACTGACGCAGGGCAACGGTATGGACCAGGCCAAGGCGCTGCTGGAAGAGGCGGGGTATGACGGCACGCCCATCGTCGTCATGCACCCGACAGATGTGAGCACTCTGCGTTCGCAGCCTGTCGTGGTGGCGCAGGCGATGCGGGACGCGGGCTTTACTGTCGATCTGCAGGCGATGGACTGGCAGACCCTGGTCGGCAAGCGCGCGTCGCAGGCCTCCATCGCGGATGGCGGCTGGCACATGTTCATGACCAACTGGGTGGGCGCGGATGTGTTCAACCCCCTGGTGAACAACATGGTCAACGGCAAGGGACCTGATGGCGGTTGGTTCGGCTGGCCGGATGTGCCGAAGCTGGAAGAGCTGCGTACGGCCTATGCCACAGCCGCGACGCTGGAAGAACAGAAGGGTCTGGCCGAGGAAATTCAGGCCCTGGCCTATGAGGAGGGCATTTATGCCCCGATCGGCCAGTACTTCGTTCCGACGGCATGGTCCAACAACCTTGAGGGTGTGCTGGACGCGCCCGCCCCGCTGTTCTGGAACATCAGCAAGAACTGATGCGACACCGGCCTCGCGCCAAATGCGCGGGGCCGGAAACCTCATTAGAATGCATTCCGAAAGGACTTCCGATGGTTGTCTACATCGTGCAGCGCATCCTGGCCGCGATCCCGGTGATGGCCTTTGTCGCGCTCTTCGTCTTTCTGCTGTTGCGACTGACCCCGGGCGACCCGGCGGCGATCATCGCGGGGGATACCGCGACGCCTGCACAGCTTGAGGCGATCCGCGACTCGCTGGGACTGAACGATCCGCTGCTGGTGCAGTTCTTCAGCTGGATCGGTGACCTGCTGCGCGGCGATTTCGGCACCTCGATCCTGTCCGGCAAGCCGGTGCTGAACCTGATCGCGGACCGGATGGAGCCGACCATCAGCCTGGCGCTGACCACCATCATCCTGTCGGTGCTCATCGCCGTGCCGCTGGGTGTCATTGCCGCATGGAAACAGGGCACATTGATCGACCGTTTCGTGATGCTGTTGTCGGTACTGGGCTTTTCCGTTCCGGTCTTTGTCATCGGCTACCTGATGATCTCGCTTTTTTCCATGCAACTCGGCTGGTTCCCCGTGCAGGGGTTCAAACCCATCGGCGATGGTGTCGGACCATTCCTGCACCGGATTGCCCTGCCAACGCTGACGCTGACCTTGCTCTACATCGCGCTGATCGCACGGATCACGCGCACCTCGATGCTGGAGATCCTGGGTGACGATTACGTGCGCACCGCGCGGGCCAAGGGGCTGCCCGAACGCAAGGTGCTCATGCGCCACGCGCTGCGCAATTGTTCCGTGCCGATCATTACGGTGATCGGTATCGGCTTTGCGCTGATCATCTCGGGGGTGGTGGTGACGGAATCGGTGTTCAACCTGCCGGGGCTGGGGCGGCTGACGGTCGATGCCGTGCTGAGCCGCGATTACCCGGTGATCCAGGCGGTGATCCTGCTCGCCTCTCTCATCTATGTCGTGATCAACCTGTTGATCGACATTGCCTACGTCCTGCTTGACCCGAGGATCCGTTACACATGACCGATCAATCCGCGTCCTCTGTCGTTCCCGCCCGCGTCACCGCACTGGCCCGCGCGCGGGAGATTGTCTTTTCCGGCCCCTTGGTCACCATCGCCGCTGGTATTCTGCTGATCATCGTTCTGTCGGCGCTGCTGGCGCAATGGATTGTGCCGCACGATCCTGTGCGCCTGTCGCCGGGGGTGCGCCTGAAGCCGCCAAGCGAGGACTTCTGGCTTGGCACGGACGCCTATGGCCGCGACCTGTTCTCGCGCATCATCTATGGCGGGCGCATTTCGCTTGTTGTGGGTGTGGCGGCGGCGATCTTTGCCGTGGTGCTGGGCCTGCTTCTGGGTCTGCTGGCGGGTTACATCCGCTGGATCGACGCGGTGCTGATGCGGATGGTGGACGGGCTCATGGCAATTCCGTCGATCCTGCTCGCCATTGCCATCGTGTCGCTTTGGGGCGCGAGCCTGTGGACCGTGCTGGTTGCGATCACCATTCCGGAGGTGCCGCGCGTGGTGCGGCTGGTCCGGTCGCTGGTGTTGTCGGCGCGCGAGGAACCCTATGTCGAGGCGGCGATTGCCGCCGGGACCCCGACCTGGATCATCATGCGCCGCCACCTGGTGCCAAACACCATCGCGCCGCTGATCATCCAGGGCACCTATATCTGTGCCAGCGCCATCCTGACCGAGGCGATCCTGAGCTTCCTCGGCGCGGGGATAAACCCCGAGACGCCGAGCTGGGGAAATATCATGGCCGAGGGGCGGATCTATTTCCAGATCAACCCGGGCATCGTGCTTTGGCCCGGCCTGGTGGTGTCGATCACCATCCTGTCCATCAACCTTCTGGGTGACGCGGTGCGCGACGCACTTGATCCACGCATGGCGAAACGGGGTATCGAAAGATGAGCCTTCTTGAAATCTCCGACCTGCGGATCGCACTGAACGGCGACAGGGACAGCCAGGTGGTCAAGGGGCTGGACCTGAGCATCGAGGCGGGCCAGACCACCTGCCTTGTCGGGGAAAGCGGCTCGGGCAAGTCGTTGACCGCACTTGCGACCATGGGTCTGCTGCCGCCGGTGCTGAAACCCATTGCAGGGTCGATCAAGCTGAAGGGTGAGGAGTTGCTGGGGGCGAAACAGTCGCGGTTGCGCGCGCTCAGGGCCACCTCCATGTCGATGATCTTTCAGGAACCGATGACGGCGCTGAACCCGGTCGCCCGTGTCGGCCAGCAGATCGAGGAAGTGCTGGAGTTCCATTCGGATCTGTCGCAATCCGCCCGAAAGACCCGGGTGAAGGAAATGATGGAGCAGGTGCATCTGCCGGATGTGGACAAGATGTACCGCAGCTTTCCGCATCAATTGTCAGGTGGGCAGCGCCAGCGGATCATGATCGCGATGGCGCTGGTCATGCGGCCACAGCTTCTGATCGCCGATGAACCGACGACCGCACTGGACGTGACGACCCAGGCGCAGATCCTCAGTCTGATCCGCGAGTTGCGCGAAGAACAGGGCGCGGCGGTGCTGTTCATCACCCACGACATGGGTGTCGTGTCTGAGATCGCGGATGATGTTACCGTGCTCAAGCTGGGCGAGGTGATGGAGACGCAGAAGCTGGACGACCTCCTGCGCCGACCCAAGACAGAATACACCCGCGATCTCTTGCGCTCTGTTCCCAGCCAGGTGCCCCGCATGGAGCGGCCCAGGACTTCGGACAACGTGGTGCTGGAGGCGAAGGACCTGTGCAAGATCTATGGCGGTGGCGGGCTGTTCCGCAAGGGCCGCGAGGTCAAGGCGGCTCAGGATGTTTCCTTCAGCCTGCCCAAGGGCCGGACGCTTGGCATCGTGGGTGAAAGCGGATCGGGCAAGACCACGGTGGCACGGTGCATCATGCGGCTGATCGACCCGACATCGGGGGCGATCCGGGTGGGCGGCACGGATATCGCGCAGTTGACGCAAAAGGAATTGAAGCCCGAGCGCAAGAACATCCAGATCGTGTTTCAGGACCCGATGCGTTCGCTGAACCCGCGCATCGAGATCGGCCAGTCGATCATCGAGGGGCCGCTGAATTTTGGCGTGCCAAAGGACAAGGCTCTGGCACGCGCGCGCGAATTGCTGGAACTGGTGGGCCTGCCCGCCAGCGCGGTGAACCGCTTTCCACACCAGTTTTCCGGCGGCCAGCGGCAGCGCATCGCGATTGCCCGTGCGCTGGCGATGGACCCCGACGTTCTGGTCGCGGACGAGGCGGTGTCAGCGCTGGATGTTTCGGTTCAGGCGCAGGTGCTGGACCTGCTGGCGGAACTTCAGGAAAGGCTGGGGCTGGGCATATTGTTCATCACCCATGACCTCGGCGTGGCAGCGCAGATCTGCGACGATGTTCTGGTGATGCAATACGGCAAGGTTGTCGAATACGGCCCCGCCGCACAGGTGCTGGGATCGCCTCAGCAGGATTACACCAAGGCGCTGATCAAGGCCGCTCCCGGGCGGCATTGGGATTTCGCGAACTTCCGCCCCTTTGCAGAGGCGGCCGAATAACACAATGGAGACCACCACATGAATGTCATGCCCATCATTGCCGACAGCACGGAAGAGCTGGAGGCGATCTTCAAGGATCTGCACGCCCATCCCGAGATCGGCTTTACCGAGCATCGCACCGCCGGTGTTGTCGCCGAAAAGCTCAAGGCTTATGGCGTTGACGAGATTCACACAGGCATCGCGGGGACCGGTGTTGTCGGTATCATCAGGGGCAACCGCGAAGGACCCCGCCGGATCGGGCTGCGCGCGGACATGGATGCGCTGCCGATCAACGAGGAAACCAACCTTGCCTATGCCTCGACCAATCCGGGTGTGATGCACGCCTGCGGGCATGACGCGCATACCACCATGCTGCTGGGCGCGGCGCGGCATCTGGCCGCCACCCGCGATTTCGCCGGCACCGCCGTGCTGATCTTTCAACCTGCCGAAGAGGGATTGGGCGGTGCGCGGGGGATGCTGGCGGACGGGCTGTTCGAGCGCTTTCCCTGTGACGAGATTTACGGGATGCACAACATGCCGAATGGCGAGGCCGGCAAAGTCGGTATCTGCAAGGGGGCCGCGATGGCGGGGGCATCGTTTTTCGACATCACCATCCAGGGCAAGGGCAGCCACGCAGCAATGCCGCACCAGTCGCGCGATCCGCTGGTGATTGCCTCCGACCTGGTGGGCAGTCTGCAGACAATCCTGTCACGAAATATTGCGCCACTGGACACCTGTGTGTTGTCGGTGACGCAGATCCATTCCGGATCGGCGTATAACGTGGTGCCCGACTCCGCTTCGCTGGCGGGGACCATCCGCTATTTCAAGGACGAAGTCTGTCAACTGGCCGAGACCCGCATGCGCGAGCTTTGCGCCGGATTTGCCACCGCCTACGGCGTGACGATCAACATTGATCTGCGCAACATCTTTGACGTCCTGATGAACGATGCTGACCTGTCGGATGCCTACATGGAAGCGGCCGCGGACATCGTGGGGCGCGAGAACATCAGCGGCACCGATGAACCCGCCACCGGGTCGGAGGATTTCGCCGATATGCTCAAGGTCGTTCCCGGTGCCTATTGCCGGATCGGTCACTCCGGCACGACCGGGCTGCACAACCCCAGTTTCTTCCTCGATCCTGAAGTTCTGCCCGTCGGCGCTTCAGTGATGGCGCGTATCGTCGAACGCCGTCTGGCCAACTGAAAGGACATGTGATGAACCCTCTTGAACTCCCCTTTGACACAGATGAGATGCTGACCGGGCTGAAACCCTGGATCGAGTGTGAAAGCCCCACTTTTGACGCGGCGGCCGTCAACCGCATGATGGACATTGCGGCCTACGAAATGGCCGCTCTTGGCGCGACGGTCGAGCGTATTCCCGGGCGGATGGGCTTTGGCGGCTCGGTCCGGGCACGGTTTCCGCATCCCGACATGGGCAAGCCCGGGATCCTGATTTCGGGGCATATGGACACGGTGCATCCCATCGGCACGCTGGATGTCCTGCCATTCAAACGCGATGGAGATATCTGCTACGGCCCAGGCTTGATGGACATGAAGGGCGGTAACTATATCGCGCTCGACGCGATCCGGAAGCTGATCGCGGCCGGTCTTCAGACGCCCTTGCCCGTCACGGTCCTGTTCACCCCGGATGAAGAGGTCGGCACCCCGTCCACCCGTGATTTGATCGAGGCCGAGGCTGCGCGCAATGCATATGTCCTGGTGCCCGAACCGGGCCATGACGATGGCGGCGTGACGATCGGCCGCTATGCCATCGCGCGTTTCAACCTCATGACCAAGGGCCAGCCCAGCCACGCGGGTGCGCGTCTTTCCGATGGCAAGTCCGCCATCGCCGCAATGGCCCGCAAGATCGGCGAGATCGAGGATATGACCGGACCGGACTGCACCTTCAGCGTCGGGGTGATCCATGCGGGTCAATGGGTGAACTGTGTCTCCTCCTCCTGCGCGGCAGAGGCGCTGAGCATGGCCAAGAAACAGGAAGACCTTGATGCGGGGGTCGAACGCATGTTGGCGCTTCAGGGGGATTTGAACGGTGTCGAATTCATCGTCGAACGCGGCGTGACGCGCCCGGTCTGGCGGCCTGACACGCCCGGCACGGCGAAGATTTTCGACATCGCCCAGGACATTGCCAAAGAGCTTGGCTTTGAGATGCAGGGCCGCAGTCAGGGCGGCGGGTCCGATGGCAATTTCACCGGCGCCATGGGTATTCCGACGCTGGATTCACTGGGGGTTCTGGGCGCGGGGCTGCACACGCTGAACGAACATATTCAGGTAGATAGCCTGACCACGCGGGCAAAGCTGATGGCGGGGCTGTTGATGCGGCTGGCTTGAAAAAGATCAGACGGTGATGCCACGGTAAACCGGTGCGATTGTCGGCAACTTGAATTGCGCTTGAAATGATGGGTGAGGTACGGGTGCCGAGCGCTTTCATCAGCAATAGCTGATCAAGGTTCAAGTTTTGCCCGGATGAAATCGGAATTGGCCAGATAATCCAACACCGCACGCACGCGCGCTGTGTGCCTCAGATCGGCGTGGGTGAGGAGCCACAGATCAACGGCAATCTCATTGATATCATCACCAAGGCGCGTCAGCCTGGCGTCGCGCCCGGCCAGGTAAGCAGGCAAAATCGCGACGCCAATGCCGGCCTGTACCGCAGCATACATGCCCAGCACGGAATTCATCCGACAGACGACCATCTTGTCGTCGTCGTGATTTTTCATCCATGCGTGCAACTGAGGATAGGGCATCGCCGGGCTTGGTCCGATCCATGCCAAAGGCTGATCAAGGTTCGGCGCCGCACCCTTCGCCTGCAGATCATGACGCCCATATACAGCTTGCCGTATGACGCCCAGTTTGCGCCCGACCAAATGCTCTGCCGGGGCTGCTGCGGGTCTGATGGCGATATCGGCCTCGCGCAGGCTCAGGTCGGATATTTCGTTCGATACACTGATTTCAAGCACGATTTCGGGTGCTAGTTTCCGGAATTCTGCCAGCACCGGGGTCAGCAATGCGTGTAAAAGAGTGTCTGTGGTGGCAATCCGCACCACGCCGGACGGGCGCAGATCACCACCCGACAGACGTCGCTCGGTCTCATTTGTCAGATCGGCAATCTGGCGCGCTATGGCAACGATTTCTTCTCCGGCGGCTGTAGGCCTGTAGCCTGACCTGAAACGCTCGAACAGACGAACGCCCAGTTTGGCTTCGATCACATTGATCCGGCGAAATACAGTTGGATGGCTGAGACCTGCCAGCCGCGCGGCCTTGTTCAATGATCCCGCGTCGGCGATTTGCAGCACGATCCGGTAGTCACCCCAGTCAAGCTCGTTGTTCATCGGTGCAATATTACCTTGCAGATTCGTTAGCTGTGAAAACAGGATTGAACAATAGATGATCCTGATACATTGGCAAACAGCAGGTGACCAAAGATGCATGCGCACATCATCCATGCCCATCCGGAACCATCATCCTACAACGGGGCCCTGACCAAAGCAGCACAGCAGGCGCTGCAACAACGCGGCGATACCGTCACGATATCCGATCTCTACCAATCGGGTTTCGATCCGGTTGAGAAGCCCGCCAATTACCCCGATCGCGCAGACACGGCGTGTTTTGCCGCGCTGAACGAACAACGGCACGCGTGGCAAAACGGCAGGTTGCCGAGCGTGGTTGAGACTGAAATTGCCAATCTCGATCATGCCGATCTGGTTGTCTTGCAGTTTCCCCTGTGGTGGCACGGCCCGCCTGCAATCCTCAAGGGATGGTTTGACCGGATGTTCGTCAGCGGGGGCCTCTACTCCAGCAGCAAGCGCTATGACAGCGGTCATTTCCGTGGCAAGCGCGCGGTGCTTTCTGTCACCACCGGCGCACCGCGCCAGGCCTTCGGGCCTGGCAGCCGTGGCGGGGATTTTGATACCATGCTCTGGCCGCTGCAATATTCGCTGCACTACATGGGTTTTTCAGTTTTGCCGCCGTACATTTCCTTTGGCGTCCAGGGGCACGGTTATTCCTATGAAGGTGCGGACAGCTTGAAGAAGCGCCTGGCACAGAACCTCGATGAGTGGCGGCGATTTATTGGCGAAATCGAAAGGGCCGAACCACTGGTGTTTCCCGGTTGGAGTGACTGGGATGAGGACGGCCGCGCCCTGGACCTCAAGGGTTGAAAGGATCAGTCAGAAAGTCAGGCAACGCAGTGAGCGACCTTGACGACAAACGTTCATCCCATTGGTGCTGGGTGGGTGAAAGCGGGCCAGAACGTTCAACTGCCTGATAAACTCACGGGCGAAGTCGCGGACATGAGCCATCGCCTGATCAGCACATCTGTCTACGTCGCGACAGGGTCAGAAACTTTCGGTCAGCTGCGACTTTTCAACATAAGGTCCGCAATGCCCAACAGGTCAGTTGCGTGGCAATCCCAGTCCCCCGACGACACGGCTTTCGCCGGTTTCGAGGGATCGTTCGCATTATCACGTGTGACAAATCCGGTTTTCAGACAACATGCGCGGGCTGCGTCCAGATCATAATCATGGGCGGCAATCAGCATGGCGTTTTCCGGTTCAACGCCCAGCAATTCGCAGGCGCGTAAATAGACCTGCGGCATCGGCTTGTAGGCGCGCGGGATATCCGCACCCAGCACGGTATCCCAAGGCAACCCGCCATGCTTTGCCAGATTGACCATCAGACGCGTGTGACCATCGGAAAGCGGCGCGACGATGAAACGCTCTTTCAGTCGCGATATCCCGGCCACGGAATCCGGCCAGGGTTGCAGCCGGTGCCAGGCCCGGTTGAGGTGCTGCAATTCCCTTTGCGGTACTTTGTCCGGCGCGACGCCAAACGCTTGCAGCGTGTCTTTCAGATTCTCCAGGTTGAGCTCATCAAGCGTCACAAATGGCCGATTGCCAGACCGGATTCCTTCGACCGAGGGATCATAGCGCCCGACCCAGGCATCCGCGAATGCGCTGGCATCGATCCCGGCCGGGGCATGTCGCGTCAGCAAGGTTTTGGCCTCCTTTGCAATGCTGCCCCGCCAATCCACAACAGTGCCCAGAACATCAAAGAACAGGACTTCCAGATTTTTCATGTTCACTCCTTTCGTTGGCTTTAGTTTCAGGTGCGATACGACGGGTCGATCTTGTCGAGCTGACGTTTGAGATAGTCGAAATGTTCAAATGCCTGATCGTTGTACGGCAGCCAGCCCTCCGCCGTTTTTTGTGCCAGCTGATCTGACATCACGTTCAAAGGTTGTCCGCTGGAATAGGCAAGGATCAGCGTCCTGGCCGCGCGTTCGAGGTAGTAAAGATCCTCGAACGCCTCCGCGACGCTGGCGGCCGAAACCGAAACGCCATGATTGCCCATCATCAGGGCGCTTTTGTTGCCGAACGCCGCCGCCAGCCTTTTGCCCTCTGCGGCATCGTCAGCAATACCGGCATAGCCCAGATCGACCCCCAGCTTGCCAAAGAACCGGGCGGTATTCTGGTCAATCGGTTTAATTTCCGGGTTCTTCAAACCTGCCAATGCCGTCGCATAGGGCGGATGGCAATGCAGGATCACGCGCAACTCGGGACATTGTTGATGAACGGTTCCATGAATTGTCCAGGCAGACGGGTCAGGTGCATCGGCCCGGTTCATGGCATCCTTGTCCTGCGAATCCAGAAGCAAGAGATCCGATGCCCGGATCTCGGCAAAGTGGCGCCAGCGCGGGTTCATCAGGAAATACCTTCCGTCTGCGGATGCCGCCGCGCTGAAGTGATTGCCCACAGATTCATGCCAGTCAAACTGCGCCGTCAGACGAAAGGCCGCCGCCAGATCAACGCGCAATGCCAGAAGGTCGGCATCCAAGTCCGACAGGATTGTACTGGATTGGCTCATTTGAAATTTCCTTCGGTATGAGGTTATGCTATTTCAGAGGTCGTCATGCGGTGTCCTCTCTCTTGCTCAATAGTTCAACGGCCCTACCCTGCAGCGCAAGATCGTAAAAACTAATCCAGAATAAGATGAACTTATGTTAGAACGCCGAAATCTTCCGCCATTGCGGCTCTTGTCGACCTTTGAAGCGGTGCATCGCACGGGCAGCGTTCAGAACGCCGCCGCCGAGTTGAACGTCACGCAACCAGCGGTCAGTCAGGCGCTTAAACAACTCGAAACCCACATCGGCACAGCTCTGCTCGACCGTCGCATGCGCCCCGCTGTCCTGACAGAAGCGGGGCAGATCCTCTTGCTGGCGGTGACGGATGGTCTGGATCAGTTCGGTCGCGCCATTGATCAGATCAATGCGATGCAGACAGCGCGGGACAATGTTGTCACGGTGGCCTGCACGATCTGTACCGGAACCTACTGGCTGATGCCGCGCCTTGCGGCGTTCTATGGCAGGCATCCCGAGATTTCGGTCAGGGTGGTCACCTCCTCTGCGCGGCCGGAATTTGCGCCGGAAACCGATCTTGTCATTCGTTATGGTGACGGCAATTGGCGCGATGGCCGAGCTGAAATGCTGTTCCGCGAGCGGATGCTGCCGGTGTGCAGCGCGGACTTTGCGGCGCAATTCCCCGAAGCCACCCTCGCGGATGCACCCTTGCTGCAGGTCGACGCCACCGATGACAACTGGCCCGGTTGGGAACATTACTTTGCGGCCACCGGTATTGTGCCACCAGAACAGTCACATCGAAAATTCGGAAATTATGTTCAGGCCACACAGGCAGCTGTCGCGGGCATGGGTGTCTTGCTCGGCTGGGTTTCCAATACCGGCGATCTTTTGAAGGAGGGTCGGCTCGTGGTCTTTCGGGATGAACCCGTGTTCACTGACAATGCGTTTCACATGGTTCTGCCCGGACAGAAGGAAACCAAGGCTGCCACAGCTCTGCTTGTGGCCCACCTCAAGGATTGTGCTGCCACACTTTGACTGGCGGCTCCTTGGGGCGCGTTTTCAGTTCCGCGTCTGTTGCGAAAACAGACTATCGGGATGAAGTTTTCGAGGCAGGTAGCTGGGAGGTCGAAGTTGCCAGGTCGTTGTCTTTAAGCCATTGGCGCACGGTTTCCAGTTTGTTTTCCAGATGTGACTTCAGCACGACGGACAGGCGAAGCCCGTCTCGCGCTTCAAGGCATTGCATGATCTGTTCGTGTTCATCCGTCGCCTGTGCCCAACGCTCTTCGGTCATATTTGCGACGTACCGTGCCCTGCGGACCCGTGTGGCCAAAGATCGATATTGGCTGGACAATGTATCGTTGCGTGCCGCTGCGAGAATTGCTTCGTGGATACGTTGGTTGACGGCAAAATAATTGGCCAGATCGCGCTTCTGGTAATACTTCACCATCTCGTTGTGCAATGTGCGCACCTTGCGGATCTCGGCATCGGTGATGTGTTTGCAGGCGAGTTCGCCTGACAGGGCTTCCAATGCGCCCATCACCGGAAAGACTTCATCAAGGTCTTCCTGGGTGATCTTGCTGACCCATGCGCCACGGTTGGCTTCAAGGGTCAACAGGCCATCCGTTGCGAGAACTTTCAGCGCTTCACGCAGGGGGGTTCGTGACACCCCGTATTGTGCGCACAGGTCCTTTTCCGGCACCTTGGTTCCGGGGGTCAGTCTGCCATCAACAATTTGTTCGCGAATCGCGTCGATCAGTTCTTCGTGCAGGGACTTTCTGCGGAAAACTGGCTGTGTGGCAGCGTCGGATGTCATCACTCTTTTCCGGTAATTTTTGCATTTCGTATTCATAATTACACACACTTACGCCACAGGACAAGGCGTTGCGCTGGTTGGAAGGGCGGCTCGCGGGGGTGAAATTCATGTTGACAGGTCTGGCGTCAAAGTGCATTCATAATGCATAATTCAATTTCGCCCACTGGACCACTTCCGGCTGCGGCGCATGGGAGGATACGACATGACACATAGGGCAGGGCGCCATTACCTTCAGATACCGGGGCCAAGTCCCGTGCCGGACCGCGTGCTGCGCGCCATTTCCGCGCAAACGATGGACCATCGCGGACCGGATTTTGCCGAGGTCGGGCGCGCGGCGCTGGCGGGGATGAAGTCGATTTTCAAGACCGACCAGCATGTGTTCATCTACCCGTCCTCGGGCACCGGTGCCTGGGAAGCCGCATTGGTCAACGTGCTGTCCGAAGGGGACAAGGTCTTGATGTACGAGACCGGTCACTTTGCCACGCTGTGGAAGAAAATGGCGGCCAAGCTGGGCGTGGATGCCGAGTTTATCGAAGGCGACTGGAGGGGAGGGGCGGACCCCGACCAGATCGAAGCGCGGCTGCGTGCGGATTCCGGTCACGAGATCAGGGCGGTCTGCGTGGTGCACAACGAGACCTCGACCGGCTCGGTGTCGCCAATCGCGCAGGTGCGTCAGGCGATCGACGCGGCAGGTCATCCGGCACTGCTGATGGTTGATACGATTTCGGGTCTGGCGTCGATTGACTTCCGTTTTGACGAATGGGGGGTCGATGTGGCCGTCTCAGGTTCGCAAAAGGGGTTGATGCTGCCTCCGGGCCTGTCGTTCAACGCGGTCAGCAACAGGGCGTTTGATCTGTCAAAGTCGGGCGGGATGCGCCGGTCTTACTGGGACTGGCAAGAGATGGCTGCCATCAACCCGACAGGGTATTTTCCCTACACGCCGGGCACCAACATGCTGTACGGGCTGAACGAAGCCATTGCGATGCTGCACGAAGAAGGGCTGGACAATGTTTTTGCCCGTCACCAACGCCACGGGGCAGCAACACGGGCTGCGGTGCGGCACTGGGGGCTTGAGGTTCTGTGCCGCCAGCAAGGGCAGGAAAGCGGCGTGTTGACGGCGGTTCTTGTGCCTGAAGGCCACAGCGCCGACGCATTTCGTGCAACGGCTTTGCAACATTACGACATTTCGCTGGGCAACGGGCTGTCAAAGGTCGCTGACAAGGTCTTTCGCATTGGCCACCTCGGGGACATCAACGACCTGACACTGGCGGGAACGCTGACCGGGGTCGAGCTGGGCTTGAGGAAATCGGGCATACCTCACAATGAAGGGGGCGTTGCAGCAGCCATGGCGGAACTGGAATGCACCCGGTTCGAGCCGCTCGCAGCCGAATAACATAGATGCAGATGCCCGTTTGAGCCGGGCATCGCGAAAAGGGCGCGCATAAAAGAGCGTCGAATTTGGGAGGGTGCCTGCACGGGAGAGCAGCCCCGCCCAATTGACCCAGGGAGAGAAGACAATGAAACATCTGAAACGCTTTCATCTGAACGCGGCGGCCATCGTTGCGGCACTTGCGTTTGGCAGCGCACCGGCAATCGCTGACGATTACCCGTCGCGCACCGTGGAAATCATTCACCAGTACGGTCCGGGCGGTGGCACGGACCGATTTATCCGGGCCATCTCAGAGCCGATGCAGGAAGCAACCGACCAGAGCTTTGTGCCGATTTCGATCACCGGCGGCGGTGGTGTTCCGGCCTTTGTCACCTTCTTGCAGCGCCCGGCCAACGGCTACACGCTGGTGTCGATCAGCCCCGATGACGTGATCAACCACGCCCTCGGACGGATCGACCTGTCGATGGTAAAGCCGCTGGTGCGCATTCAATACGATCAGGGCCTTTTGCTGGTGTCCAAGGACAGTCCCCTGAAATCTGTTGACGATATCCTCGCCGCCGAAGCCAAGTCACCCGGCGGGCTTAAGGTTGGTGTGACCGGATCGGCCGGCTTCGATGATGCGCTGATCGGTCTGTTCAACGCCCAGGCCGGGACCGAGCTGGCGACTGTGCCTTTCGGCGCGGCGGAAATGGTCTCGAACACGCTCGGCGGGCACCTTGACATGATGTACGAGGAATACGGGCCAACCCGTGGTCTGATTGAATCCGGCGATCTGATCCCGCTGCTGTTGTTTTCGGACGACCGTCTTACCGAATTGCCGGACGTGCCGACGGCCAAGGAACTGGGATATGATGTAACCATCGGCCGCTGGCGTGGTTTCGGCATCAAGCCCGACACGAACGCGGCTGATGTGGAAACGCTGGTGGCGCTGTTTCGCGACGCGGCGGCCGACCCGGGTTACAAGAAAATCGAGGCCGAAAACGCACTTCAGTACCGTTCGGAGTTTATCGGGCCGGAGGCATTCAAGACCTTCCTGGACGGTGAAATCGCCACATACACGCAAATCATGAAGCAGCTTGGTTACTGACCAGCAGGGCGGTCGGACCTTGGCAAAAGGTTCGACCCAGCCTGAGGGAGGGCTGACGAAATGTTATTCAAACTATCCGAAGTGATCATCTTTGCGGCCATGACGGTTGTCTCCATCGCGCTTTGGTTCACTGCTGACGCGCTGCCTGTGTCCAAGCGTTATGCACAGGTCGATTCAGACCTTTGGCCAAAGCTGGTTTTTGGCGCGCTGGCGGTTTGCTGTGCGATCCATTTCGCCCAGAAGGTTGCAGGCCTGCGCAGCACGCCAACGGCGACCGAAGCGATGCTGAAAGGTGCTGCGCCGTCGGGCTATCACCGGCGGCTTGTGATAACGGGCGCGCTGGTCCTGGGATACTTCTTTGCGCTGCAGTACATCGGATTTCTGTTCGCGACGTTGATCTTTTTATGGGCCGCTGCCTGGATTTTGCCCTACCGCAACATCGTGGCGAAACTGGCCTTTGCACCGGTGTTTACCCTGCTTCTGGGAGCTTTCTTCAACTACGGGCTGTCGCTTTCGCTGCCGCGCGGAACGGGCGTTTTCTATGATCTCAGCCAGGCGCTTTTCTGAAGCGTCCCAGCACTGGAGACTACCATGCTAGAATCAATTCTTTCTGCCGTCGGTTACATGGTCGGCAATCCAATGAGCTTTTTGCTCATCATTTTCAGCGTCGCATGGGGGATCATGTTCGGGGCTGTGCCAGGGCTGACAGGCATCGTCGGCGTTGCCTTGCTGATCCCGTTTACCTTTGCCTTTGATCCAATCCAGGGGATGCTGCTGCTTGGCGGTGTTTATGTGGGTTCGACCTTTGGCGGCTCGATCTCGGCCATTCTGTTCAACACGCCCGGTTCACCCGAAGCGGCCTGTACCTCGCTTGATGGCTACCCGATGGCCAAGCGCGGAGAAGCGGGCAAGGCGCTGGGTTATGCGCTGGCCTCGTCGGCCGTGGGGGGCATCTTTGGCGCCCTGGTGCTGATGTTCGCAGCCCCGCCGCTTGCGCAACTGGCGCTGGAGTTCGGCCCTCCGGAATATTTCGCGCTTGCTGTACTGGGGATCACCGCGATTGCCTCGATTGGCGGCGGTTCTTTGGTCAAAGGCCTGATTGCAGGACTGCTGGGATTAGCTGTTGCGATGATCGGGCTGGATCCGCTGACCGGCGTTGCGCGCTTTACCTTTGGCAACATGATGCTGCTGACCGGAGTCAGTTTCATTGCCGCAATCATCGGGATTTTTGCACTGGCCGAGGTGCTGCAACGTTTTGCGGAAGGTCCCCAGGACAGTGAATGCCTGACGCAGGTTTCGACCAAACTGCCCAGTTTGGCCGAGCTGCTGGCGACCAAGGCGACGCTTCTGCGGTCATCGGTGATTGGTACGGTAATTGGCGCGCTTCCCGGCGTCGGGGCGACCACGGCGGCCTTTATCAGCTATTCCGAAGCCTTCCGCTGGTCGAAGACCCCCGAGTTGTTCGGCAAGGGCGCGCCCGAGGGTATCGCCGCGCCGGAATCGGGCAACAATGCTGCGGTCGGCGGGTCGATGATCCCCTTGCTTGCGCTTGGTATTCCCGGTTCGGCCACGACGGCGGTGATGATTGGTGGTTTGACGATCCATGGCATCGTGCCGGGTCCGATGCTGATGCAGAACAACGCGGATCTGGTGTATTCGGTGTTCATCGGGATGCTGCTGGCCAATGTGCTGATGCTGGTGTTCGGCTTGCGGGCGGCGCGGCTGTTCGCGCTGGTGCTCAAGGCGCCTTACCAGCTGGTCGGGCCCGCCATCGTGGTGCTGTGCATGACCGGTGTGTTCGCCCTGAACAACAACGTGTCGGATGTGGCGGTCATGCTGGTCTTTGGTGCGGTGGGGTTCTTTCTGAAAAGCTACGGACTGCCGGTGGCAAGTTTCATCATCGGTCTGGTGCTGGGGCCCATCGCTGAAGTCAGCCTGCGCCAGGGTCTGATCCTTGCCGACTTTGACATGGTGACAATGATCAGCCGCCCGATTGCCGGAACGCTTTTGGTGCTGGCCGTGCTGTCGCTGGCCTATGGGCTTTGGGGCCAGTTGCGCCGCGCAAAGCCAGGCGGACCTTCTGACGCCGAACCTGAAACCACCTGAACGCCGGTTCAGCTTTAGACATCTTGTCCGGGCCACATCTGGCCCGGTCCTGCTCCCCTTTTGCCTTCTCACGAGAGGTTCAGCCATGAACGTACCATTGCCCCAGCGCACCACCCCGGCCGCCCGTTCATTGGGCCGTTCGCAGGCCTTTTCCAAAGCGCTGTCCGGCGCGATGGAGGGGGAGACGGATTTTGGTGCCTTTACCCGTGGCCGCTATGCAACCGACGCGTCGATCTATCAGATGATGCCGCAGGGTGTGGCCTATCCCAAATCCGCCGGTGATGTTGCAGCGGCGCTGCAAATAGCCGCTGAGCATGGCGTGCCGGTGATTGCGCGTGGCGGTGGGACATCGCAGAACGGGCAACCCATCGGGCGCGGATTGATACTGGATATGTCGCGTCATTTCAACGAGATGATGGAATACGATCTGGCCGCGCGCACCGTTACCGTGCGACCGGGGATGGTGTTGAACACGCTCAACGACAGGCTCCGGCAGGATGGGCTGTTCTTTCCGGTCGAGCCCTCGACCGCCTCGCGCTGCACCATCGGCGGCATGTGTGGCAACAACTCCTCCGGTGCCCGTTCGCTGCGTTTTGGCAAGACTGTCGACAACGTGCTGGCCATCGAAGGGTTGCTGCATGATGGTGAAAGTTTCCGGTTGGACAATGCGCCGTGGTCGGACATCAGCCAGCCCCGGATGCGGGAGATCATGCGCAGCCTGACGGCGCTTGCCGATGATCATCGCGACCGGATCGAGACGGTCTTTCCCAAAGTGCAGCGGCGCGTGGGGGGATATAATCTGGACGAACTGCTGCCCGCGCAACCAAACCTGTCGCGTCTTCTGGTTGGCTCCGAGGGCACGCTGGCGCTGAGCACGGCGGTCACGTTAAAGCTGTCTGAATTGCCCAGACACCGGGTCATGGCCGTCTGCCATTTTGATGATTTTCGTGCGGCGATGACGACCACGCAACACCTTGTTGAACTTGGCCCCGTGGCGGTCGAACTGGTGGATAACAACGTGCTGGTCATGGGTGCGGATATCCCGGCCTTTGTCAGAACCATCGGGGATATTACACGCGGCACGCCCAATTGCCTGCTGCTGTGCGAATTCGCCGGAGACGATCTGGATGCGCTGCGCGGCGATCTGAAGCGGATTGATCAGTGCATGGCCGATCATGGCCATCCCAATGCGGTGGTCGAGGTGGTCGAACCGGACCGCCAGAAGGCTGTCTGGGGGGTGCGCGAGGCCTGTCTGAACATCATGATGTCGATGAAATCGGAAGGCAAACCTGTCTCGTTCATCGAAGATTGTGCCGTGCCGCTGGAGCATCTGGCCGATTACACCGACGGGGTGACCGAAATATTCACCCGTCATGGCACGCGCGGCACCTGGTATGCCCATGCATCGGTCGGATGTCTGCATGTGCGCCCCATCCTGAACATGAAGGACGCGGAAGGCGTCCAAAAAATGCGCGCGATTGCCGAGGAAACGGCTGATCTTGTGCGCAAATACAAGGGATCGTTTTCGGGCGAACATGGCGACGGGATCTCGCGTTCGGAATTTGTCGAACCGATGTTCGGGCCCGAGCTGACCCGCGCCTTTGAAATGGTAAAGGACAGTTTTGATCCGCAAAACCGGTTGAACCCCGGCAAGATCGTGCGCCCTCTGCGTATGGACGACCGCGACCTGATGCGGTTCAAACCGGGGTACAAGACCGCACTTCCTGCAGCACCCGCGCTGGACTGGTCCGACTGGGGAGGTTTTGGCGGCGCGGTCGAGATGTGCAACAACAACGGCACCTGTCGCAAGCTGTCGGGCGGCACGATGTGCCCGTCTTATCGTGCCACCCGCGATGAAAAGCATCTGACGCGCGGGCGGGCGAACACCTTGCGGTTGGCGATTTCGGGGCAGCTGGGTGCCGATGCGTTTACCTCGACCGAGATGAAGGAAAGTCTGGACCTGTGCGTATCGTGCAAAGGGTGCAAGCGGGATTGTCCCACAGGTGTCGATATGGCGCGCATGAAGGTCGAGGTCCTGCATCATTACCACAAACGCCACGGCCTGCCGTTGCGCGAGCGGCTGGTCGCGTTCATGCCACGCTATGCGCCTTATGCCGCGCGCCTTGCGCCGCTGCTGAACCTGCGCGACCGCGTGCCGCTGCTTGCCAAGTTGTCTGAAAAACTGCTGGGGTTTTCGGCCAAGCGCACCTTGCCCGTATGGCGCAAGCCCTGGGTGGAAAAACGTGCTGTGGCGACGCCCGCCGGGCTGAAGGGGGACGGGCGCGATCTGGTGTTGTTCGGTGACACGTTCAACCGCTATTTCGAGCGCGAGAACCTGGAAGCGGCCGAGCGGGTGCTGATTGCTGCGGGTTATCGGCTGCACCGCGTGGAGGTGACCGGCAGCGCCCGTCCCATGTGTTGCGGGCGCACGTTTCTGGCTTCGGGTCAGACCGATGCGGCCCGCGCCGAATTGCGCCGCACTTTGGGGGCCTTGCGCCCGTTTGTCGAAGCTGGCGCGCGGGTGGTCGGGCTGGAACCGTCCTGCATCTTTACTTTTCGCGACGAGATGACCGCGTTGCTGCCTGAAACGGAGACCCGGTTCCTTGCAGGCAAGGCGCTGATCTTTGAGGAGCTGCTGGCCGCGGATATGGCTGCGGGCACCTTGACCCTGCCGGTTGGCAATGCGGGCGGCACCGTGGTGCATGTGCACGGGCATTGCCACCAAAAGGCCTTTGACGCGATGGGGGCGGTTGAAACCGTGCTGCGTGGCGTTGCCGGGCTTGAGGTGCGGATGATCGAAAGCTCGTGCTGCGGGATGTCGGGTGCCTTTGGCTATGCGGCTGAAAACTATGATGTTTCGATGAAGATGGGCGAAGCAGATCTTTTGCCTGCGGTGCGGGCTGCGGATGCCGATGCGGTGATCGTGGCCGACGGGACAAGCTGCCGCCATCAGATCCACGATGGTGGGGCGCGTGATGCCATCCACGTTGCCCGCCTGCTTGACAGGTTTCTGAAATGATACGGACATGGAAACATCTGCGCGCGATTTCCCTGGCCATCGTGTTGCACAACCCCAGGGCATTTCGCGGCAAGCGGCTAGGCGTCGTCCTGACCGGCGGCAACGTCGATCTCGACCGCCTGCCTTGGCTGGCCTGACGACCTTTCAAAACACCAACAAATCAAGGAGATTCCCAATGAAAGACGCAACCGATTTTGAAGAGTTCGAGGTGGGCTATGACGTGCCGGCGCTGCCGGGGATGGACGCCGCAGACATCCAGACACCCTGCCTGGTGCTGGATCTGGACGCGCTGGAGCGCAACATCGTCAAGATGGGCGATTATGCCAAGGCACACGGGATGCGCCATCGCGTACACGGCAAGATGCACAAATCGGTCGATGTGGCCAAGTTGCAGGAACGTCTGGGCGGGGCCGTGGGCGTTTGCTGTCAGAAAGTGTCCGAGGCCGAGGTTTTCGCCCGTGGCGGAATCAAGGATATTCTGGTGTCGAACCAGGTCCGCGACGCGGCCAAGATTGACCGTCTGGCGCGCTTTCCCAAGTTCGGCGCACGCACGATTGTCTGCGTGGATGACTTCGCCAACGTGGCTGAACTGTCGGCGGCGGCGGTGCAGCACGGCACCGAAATCGAAGTGCTGATCGAGATCGACTGTGGCGCGGGGCGGTGCGGCGTGACCACCACCGAGGCGGTGATCGAGATTGCCAAGGCGGTGCAGGCGGCCGAAGGCCTGACCTTTACCGGCATCCAGGCCTATCAGGGTGCGATGCAGCACATGGACAGCTATGAGGCCCGCAAGGCCAAGCTGGACATCGCGATTGCGCAGGTCAAGGACGCGGTCGAGGGGCTGAAGGCGCAGGGGATTGCGTGCGATCTGGTGTCGGGCGGCGGCACGGGCAGCTATTACTTTGAGAGCAACTCGGGCGTTTATAACGAACTGCAATGCGGGTCTTATGCGTTCATGGATGCCGATTACGGGCGCATTCTGGATGCCAGCGGCAAGCGCATCGACCAGGGTGAATGGGAAAACGCGTTCTTCATCCTGACGCAGGTCATGAGCCACGCCAAATCCGACAAGGCGATTGTCGATGCGGGTCTGAAAGCGCAGTCGTTGGACAGCGGTCTGCCGGTGATCTTTGGCCGCACGGATGTTGAATACATCAAATGTTCGGATGAACACGGCGTGGTTGCTGACCCCGACGGTGTGCTGAAAGTAGGCGACAAACTGCGGCTGGTGCCGGGGCACTGCGACCCTACCGCCAATGTGCACGACTGGTACGTGGGTGTACGCGGCGACAAGGTCGAGGTCCTGTGGCCCGTGTCGGCACGCGGCAAAGCCTACTGATGCCCTTTGGTGCAGGCGGCGCACGGTCGCCTGCATATTCCCTTACTGACCGGAGCCACTCCATGCTGATCGTCCCCGAACGCGAGATTGCCAATTTGATGACCCGCGCCGCCGCCTTTGATGCGGTGGAACAGGTCTTTGCCGCCATGGCGGCGGGCGATGCTTATAACTTACGCAGGGGATTGCGATCGAGGTGGATTTTAGGGGCCGGTGAAAGGTCAGCACCATGAAATACGCGCTCCCTGCCCGACCACAATTTTCACCCAAGGTCCAAAGTACGAGCCCGTGAGAACGGAAACCCCGACAGAGCAGGCATGAACCGGAACTGACACCTTGGTGGGTTATGCAGTCACCTGCTTTTCCAACCGATCAAGCATCGTGTCAGAGCGGCATTCGCTTTCCACTTACCAGAAAGGACTCCCAAATGGCTTTGGACAAGACACTGCCGTTACCCGAAAAACAGGCGGCACTGGACTATCATGCCTTTCCAACCCCAGGAAAGCTGGAAATCCGCCCGACCAAGCCGATGGCAACCGCGCAGGACCTTTCGCGTGCCTATTCGCCGGGTGTCGCGGATGCCTGCATGGAAATTGCCCGCGATGCCGGGCTGGCAACGCGCTATACGGCGCGGCGCAACCTTGTGGCGGTTATATCAAACGGCAGCGCGGTTCTGGGGTTGGGGAATATCGGGGCGCTGGCATCAAAGCCGGTGATGGAAGGCAAGGCGGTCTTGTTCAAGAAATTCGCCAATATCGACTGTTTCGATATCGAAGTGGATGAATCCGACCCTGAAAAGCTGGCCGATCTGGTTTGCAAGCTGGAGCCGACATTCGGGGCGATCAACCTGGAAGACATCAAGGCCCCGGATTGTTTTACGGTCGAACGGATCTGCCGCGAGCGCATGGGCATTCCGGTGTTTCACGACGATCAGCACGGCACCGCCATCGTGGTTGCGGCAGCGGCGCAGAACGCGCTGCATATTGCCGGGAAACGGCCCGAGGATGTGCGATTGGTGGCAATTGGTGCCGGTGCTGCGGGAACCGCCTGTCTTGCGATGCTTGCCAGTCTTGGCATCGCCGCGCAGCACATCACGGTCTTTGACCGGTCGGGGGTCTTGCATGGCGGGCGCACCGATCTTGCCCCCGAACAGCGTCGCTTTGCCACTGCCCGGGAAGGGACAACTTTGGTGCAGGCGCTGAAAGGGGCCGATATGGTGCTGGGCGTCTCGGGGCCGGGCGCACTGGATGCGGATATGATTGCAGGCATGGCGGCGCGGCCAATTATTCTGGCGCTTGCCAACCCTGTGCCAGAGATCATGCCCGATGTGGCACGCGCGGCTGCGCCTGGTGCGATGATTGCAACGGGGCGGTCCGATCTTCCCAATCAGGTCAACAATGTTCTGTGTTTTCCTTTTATCTTCAGGGGCGCGCTGGACGTGGAGGCAACCTGTATCAACGAAGAGATGAAGCTGGCCTGTGTCGACGCCATCGCGGGGCTCGCACGGCAGACGACCTCTGCCGAGATGGGCGCGGTTTACGAGAACGAAAAGCTGACTTTCGGGCAGGATTATCTGATCCCGAAACCTTTTGATCCCCGGCTGTTGCCGACCATTGCGGTTGCCGTGGCGCGTGCGGCTATGGAGTCGGGCGTGGCTCGCCGCCCTCTGGATCTTGAGACCTATCGTCAGTCGTTGGAGGCGCTGGTGTCGCGGTCGTCCCTGACCATGCGCGGCGTCACCGAAGCAGCGCGACGGTCGCGGCGCCGGATTGTCTTTGCCGAGGGCGAGGACCGTCAGGTGTTGCGCGCCGTGCAGGGACTGGCAGAAGAAGGGATACACACGCCGATTCTTGTGGGGCGTCCCGATGTAATCGCGCAGCGGCTGGACCAGATGGACTTGCAGATCTTTGCGGGCCGCGATTTTGAGATTGTGAACCCGGAACAGGATTCGCGTTACGACGACTATTGGCGCAGCTATCACGACCTGATGAACCGCCATGGTGTGACGCCGGATCAGGCCCGCGCGGTCATGCGGACCAATGCCACGGCAATTGCCGCAGTGATGGTGCATCGTGGCGATGCCGACAGCATGATTTGCGGCACCTTCGGACAGTATTCCTGGCACCTGAAATATGTCCGGCAAGTGCTTGCCCGGGACGGGCTGTTTCCTGCGGGGGCGCTGTCGCTGATTATTCTGGATGACGGGCCGATGTTTGTTGCCGATACGCATGTCACCTTTGAGCCGGATGGCGCGGGTCTGGCCCGGACGGTCATGGCAGCGGCCCGTCATGTGCGCCGCTTTGGGATGGAGCCGCGCATCGCGCTGTGCTCGGGGTCGCAGTTTGGCAATCTTGACTGTCGCTCGGGTGTGGTCATGCGGGAAGCGTTGGCGATCCTTGATCAGGCTGCACCTGATTTTGAATACGAAGGCGAGATGCACACGGAACTGGCACTGAACACCGAGCTGCGCGCGCGCCTGTTGCCAAACAACCGGCTGACGGGGCGGGCGAATGTGCTGATCTATGGCAGCACGGACGCCGCCGGCGCCGCGCGCGATCTGCTGAAAGGGGTTGCCGAGGGCCATGAGGTCGGGCCGATCCTGATGGGCATGGGCAACCGCGCCCATATCGTGACCCCCGAGGTTACGCAGCGCGGGCTGATCAATATCGCCACGCTCGCCAGCACAGATGTCGCAAGCTACGGATAGCGCCATGAATCTTGACCTTGCAAATCGAATGATCTCGACCGCGCTGGAGTGTCGTCGCAAGCGAGGAGCCAAGCCAATGACCGTTGCGGTCATTGACGCGGGCGGCCACCTTGTTGCGCTCCAGCGCGAAGACGGCAACAGCAATTTGAGGGCTGAAATTGCTCAGGGCAAAGCGAAGGGCGCAATTGCAATGGGATTGGGGTCACGCGCGCTTTATGAACGTGCGCAGGAACAGCCTTATTTCATTCAGGCCGTGACGACACTGCAAAATGGTGACCTGATACCGGTGCCCGGTGGTGTCTTGATCCGTGAGCAGGGCAAAATAATCGGTGCAATTGGCATCACGGGTGATACCTCGGACACTGACGAAGCATGCGCAATCGCTGCGATCAATGCTGTCGGGTTAGAACCCGATGCGGGTTGAGTTTGGCGGCGGTGCCATCACACGTGTTGCCCGCCGTTCACTTCGATCTCGACCCCGGTGACGTAAGAGCTTTGATCGGAGCACAGGAAATAGATCGCATCGGCAACTTCCATGGGCTGGCCGAGGCGGCGCATCGGCAGGGTGGCGATGATCCTGTCGGTTCCTTCGCTGAGAATGCTGGTGTCGACCTCTCCCGGGGCGATGGCGTTGACGCGCACGCCCAGGGGGCCGAAATCATGCGCCATCTCGCGGGTGAGGGCGGCGAGGGCCGCCTTGGACGTGGCATATGCGGCCCCGGCGAAGGGATGCACCCGCGCACCGGCGATCGAGGTCACGTTGACCACCGATCCCTTGCCGCGCGACAACTCGTCCTGCAGCCCGCGGGCCAGCACGACGGAGGCGAAGAAGTTGACGTGAAACACCTCGCCCCAGACCCGCAGGTCGGTGTCCAGCGTGCTGAGGCGTTCGCCCTCCGGCCCCTTCGGCGAGATGCCCGCGTTGTTGACCAGCGCGTGCAGCGCGTTGCCGTCGAGCAGGCTGCGGATTTGTTCCACCGCTTCCATGATCTGGCTGGGATGACTCAGGTCCACCTGCACGTGATCACGCGCGCCCCCCGGCCAGGGGCATTGCGGCGAGAAAGGCTGCCGGGAGCAGCTGATCACGCGCCAGCCTTCGCTGGCGAATTTCTTGACGGTGGCGTGGCCGATGCCGCGGCTGGCGCCGGTCAGCAGAAGGGTCTTCTTCTCCGGGGCGTTGTCGGCCATGGATTGTCCAATCAAAGGGGCAGGGGGGTTATTCCACTGCGGTCAAGGCACGTTCGTAGTCCTGCCCCGGGATCGCGTCCAGCAGGCTTTGCGTATAGGCGGTGTCGGGATCGTGCAGCACCTTGGCGGTCGGGCCGACCTCGACGATCTTTCCCTTCTGCATGACGATGATCCGGTCGCAGATCCGCGCGGCCACCCGCAGGTCGTGGGTGATGAACAGCATCGACAGGTTCAGCCGCGTCTTGAGATCCGCCAGCAGGTCCAGCACCTGTGCCTGGATGGAGACGTCGAGCGCCGACACGGCCTCGTCCGCGATGATGATCGACGGGTCCAGCGCCAGCGCGCGTGCGATGCCGATGCGCTGGCGTTGTCCGCCGGAAAACTCGTGCGGAAACCGGTCCATCGCTGAGGCGTCGAGGCCGACAAGCTCCAGCAGGTTGCGGGCCTTGTCCATGGCCTCGGCCCTTGGCGTGTCATAGGCGATCAGCCCCTCGGTCAGGATGCGCGACACGCGGGCGCGGGGGTTGAGGGACGAAAACGGATCCTGGAAAATCATCTGCATCTTGCGGCGCTTGTCACGCAGCTCTGTGCCCGACATCGGCGCGATATCCGCCCCGTCGATCAGAACGCGGCCCTTGTCCGGTTCGACCAGCCGCACGATGCAGCGCCCGACGGTGGATTTGCCCGATCCGCTTTCCCCGACGATGCCGATTGTTTCGCCCGCGAAAAGGTCAAAGGTCACGTCCTGTACCGCCCGGACCACGCGCGGCTTCTTGAAAAAGGAGCCGGAGCCGGTGGTATAGGTCTTGCTCAGGCCCTCGACCCGCATGACCGGGGTGCCAGGGGTCTTGTCGCCTTCGGTGTGGCGGGTCAGGCGCGGGATCGCGTCGATCAGGGCGCGGGTGTAGGGGTGCCTTGGATGCAGCAGAACCTCGTCCGCCGTTCCGGTCTCGACGATTTCGCCGGTCTGCATGACGATGACGCGGTCGGCAATGTCGGCGACGACGCCGAAGTCGTGGGTAATGAAGATGACCGCCATGCCGCGCGACTGGCGCAGGTCTTCGATCAGCTTGAGGATCTGCGCCTGGGTGGTCACGTCAAGCGCTGTTGTGGGCTCGTCCGCGATCAGGATATCAGGCTCTAACGCGAGGGCCATGGCGATCATCACGCGTTGGCGCTGGCCGCCGGACAGCTGGAAGGGATAGGCGCGGATCGCCGCCTCCGGGTCGGGGATGCCGACCTCCTCCAGCAGTTCCAGCGCACGGGATCGGCGTTTGGAGGGGGTCAGTTCGCCATGCGCCTCGAAGACTTCCGAAATCTGGGCACCGACGCGCATCAACGGGTTCAGCGCGCTCAGCGGTTCCTGGAAGATCATCGAAAAGCGTTTGCCGCGCAGGGCCATCATTTTCGATTCCGGCAGGCCGAGGATCTCCTGCCCGTCGAAGGTGATCGTGCCGCCGGTGGCCTTCACGCCCTGCGGCAGCAGGCCCATCACGGCATTGGCGGACATGGATTTGCCCGAGCCGCTTTCGCCGACGATGCACAGGATTTCTCCCGGTGCGAGATCGAAATCGATGGCTTGGGCGGCGAACGCACGGTCGGCGCCTTCGGGCAGGGCGATGTCCAGGTTGCGGATGCTGAGCAGGCTCATTCGGATTTCCTCGTCAGGCGCGGATTGAGCGCGTCGTTCAGGCCCTCACCGATCAGGTTCAGCGCAAGCACGGTCAGCAGGATCGCCATGCCCGGCAGGAAGGACAGCCACCAGGCGGTGCGGATCACGGTGCGCGCGGCCCCGATCATATAGCCCCAGGACATGATGTTCGGATCGCCGAGGCCGAGGAAGGACAGCGAGCTTTCCAGCAGGATCGCCTGTGCCACCATGAGCGAGGCCAGCACGATGATCGAGGGCAGGGCGTTGGGCAGGACGTGACGCAGGATGATCTGCGTGTTGCCGAGGCCTTGAAGGGTGGCTGCCTCAACGAATTCGCGGGTGCGCAGGCTCAGCACTTCGCCGCGCACGAGGCGGGCGACAGGTGGCCATGAAACAATGGCGATGGCGATGATCACGTAGGTCAGGCTGGGCTGGAAGATCGCCAGCAAGACAATGGCAAGCGCAAAGCTGGGGATGGTCTGGAAGAATTCGGTAAAGCGCATGAGGATGTCGTCGGTGCGGCCCACGAAATAGCCCGCCAGCGCGCCCACCGGCACGCCGATGGCAAGTGCCACGATGGTGGAGACGAGGCCGACCAGCAGGCTCACGTAGGCGCCATGCGCCAGCCCCGACAGCACGTCGCGCCCCAGCGCATCGGTGCCGAGCCACAGCGCATCATCGGTGAAGGGCGGCAGGAACGGGCGCTGCACCATCTTCCACGGGCTTTGCGGGAACAGGAAGGGGGCGGCGATGGCCGTGACAATGACAAGGGCGAGGATCACCAGCCCGATCACCGCGCCGCGGTTGTAGCGGAAGCGTTTCCAGAAATCCTTCATTTGGTCAGCCTTATGCGCGGGTCAACGATGACATAGACGACATCGGTGATGAGGTTGAACAGCAGCACCATGGCTCCCGAGATGTAGAAGACGCCAAGGATCACGGCATAGTCGCGCTGGCTGATCGCTTCGAACATCAGGCGGCCGATGCCGGGCCAGGCAAAGACCGTCTCGGTCAGGATCGCGCCGCCAAAGATCTGACCTGCTTGCAGACCTGCCAGGGTGATGACGGGCAGCAGCGCGTTGCGCAGGATGTGCCGCCGCTGGATCACGCTGCGCTTGAGGCCTTTGGCACGCGCCGTCTTGACGAAATCGAGACGGCTGACCTCCAGCATCGAAGAGCGGGTCATGCGCATGTAGATCGCGGTAAAGAACAGACCCAGCGTGGTGGCGGGCAGGATCAGGTGTTTGGCAACGTCGAGGACATGGGCCAGACCGGTATAGCCCGCGCCGATGGTCGAGTAGCCGAAACCGGGCAGCCAGCCGAGCCAGACGGAGAACACGAGGGACGCCATCAGCGCGACCCAGAACAGCGGCGTGGCATAGAACAGCAGAGCCAGCGTCGATATGATCGTGTCGCCCCAGGAACCTTGGCGGGCGGAGGCGGCGACACCGGCGATCACGCCCAGCACCAGCGACAGCACAAAGGCGACGCCGGTCAGCAGCAGGGTGGCAGGCAGGCGGCTCGCAATGAGATCGGCAACCGGAATCTGCTGGCGATAGGAGAATCCGAGGTCCAGCATCACGGCGCCTTTCAGATAGGTCCAGAGCTGGATGTAGAGAGGCTGATCAAGGCCGAAGCGTATGCGCAGATCGGCGAGAAACTTCTCGTCCGCCGCACCGGCCTCGCCTGCCATGACGGCGGCGGGGTCGCCGGGGGCGGCATGGATCAGCAGGAAGTTGAAGACCAGGATGGCCAGCAGGATGAAAACCGCCTTGACCAGCCTGCCCAGAATGAAACGTATCACGCAGTTCGCCCCGTCAGATAATGGGTGGGGTCCGGGCCGATGAAGCGGCCCGGACCGTCAGGCAAGTGCCCTCAGTTCTTGTCGATCCACACGTCGCGGAAGCCGTCGTTCACACCAAGCGCGGAATTGACCGGGTTCTTGATGTTGCAGCGGTAGATCGTGGGGAAGCCCAGCTCAAGCAGCCACAGGTTCGGCACGTCAGAGACGATCTGATCCTGGATCTTCTTGTAGGCCGCCACGCGGTCGTCCGGGTTGGCCATCAGCGCCGCCTCGTCGAACATCTTGTCCGTCTCGGGGTTCTGATAGTTCGACACGTTGTTCCAGGGCGAACCCGGCTCGGCGTTGGTGGACATGTAGGTCCGCGACACGCCAAGTGCCGGATCGCCGTACTGGTAGAGGTAGGTGAACGCCAGATCGAAGTCGCGGTCTGCGACCTTCTGGTTCCAGCCCGCCACGTCCGAAGGCACCAGTTCGACGGTCATGCCGATCTCGGTCAGGTTCTGCTTGACCGCTTCGGCCCAACGCTGCCAGGTCTCGCCGTAGGGCAGGCCCAGCAGGCGGATGGTTTCACCGTTGTAGCTGGAGTCTTCCAGAAGCGCCTTGGCCTTCTCGGGGTCATAGCCGATGTCAGGTGTATCCCCGGCATAGAAGCGGGTGGAGGAGGAGAGCGGGCCGGTTGCGACCTTGCCCAGCCCGTTCCACAACGCGTCCTTCGCAAAGTTGCGATCCAGCGCATGCATCATGGCCTGACGGACCTTCACATCGTCCAACGGCTTGTTGTTCATGTTGATCCAGATCCACGACAGCGGGCCGAAGTATTCCCAGCCCTGGTCGGTGATGCAGGTGTTTTCCAGCTCGCGGATGCGCGGCACGTCGAAGTTTTCGACCGAACCGCCGGGCAGCACGTCGACCTTGCCGGTCTCGTAGGCCACCGCGCGGGACGCGGCATCGGGGATCACGTGGTAATAGACCTCATCGACATAGGGTTTGCCTTCCATGTAGTAGTCCTCGTTCTTGACGAGGTGGATGTAGCTGCCCTTGACCCATTCATCGAACTTGAACGGGCCGGTGCCGATTGGTGTGTTGTTGGCCGGGTTGTTGACGAAATCCGTGCCTTCGTAGATGTGCTTGGGGATCATCGGCGCGGTGCCCTGTTCGAAGATCCCGATGAATGGGCCGAAGGGTTCCTTGAGGTTGAACACAACCGTCAGATCGTCGGGCGTGTCGATGCTTTCGACCCGGTCCATGTAGGTTCGGGTGCGCGGGTTCGTCTCGCGCAGGAACACGTCCATGGTGAATTTCACATCCTCGGAGGTGAAGGGCTCCCCGTCGTGGAAGGTCACGCCGTCGCGCAGCTTGAAGGTATAGGTCTTGCCGTCCTCTGAGATTTCCCAGGATTCGGCCAGCTGCCCTTCGGGCTTGAGGTCGAAGTCATAGCGCAGCAGGCTTTCGTAGATGTCGCCCGCGACCATCTGGGTCGGGCCGTTCTGCACGATGCCCAGCATCAGCCCCGGCGGTTCCGGTTGGATGACGACGTTCAGCGTGCCGCCTGCCTGCGGTTCCCCGTCCTGCGCGGCCAGCGGCCCCGCCAGCGCCAGGGCCGCGATTGCGGCGATGATCTTGAATGGTCTTAGCATAGTTTCTTTCCCCGTCTGTTGATGTCCGTTGGGACTGTTTATGCAGTTCAAGCGTGAACCGTTCTTCGTTGATGTGCCACCCCACCTCGTGGGAAATGGCAGGTCCAGGCGCGTCAGTTCTGTTCAAGCGTCTGGATATACTGGGTAATTCCATCTCTTGGTTTTTCGATATCCGCCCGCATCGCGGCGCGTGCCGCAGCGGAATCATGGGTTTCGCAGGCGGTGATGATCTGATGATGCTGCTCGACCATGTCATTGTGGGTCTTGGCGTAGTAGCCCGAGATCAGCGGCCCGGTACGCAGCCACAGGCGGCTCAGCGCGCCCAGAAGGATCGGCATGCCCGCGATTTCCGCAAGGGCGAAGTGGAACTTCTGATTCATTTCAATCGCCAGCGGCCATTTGCCGGCGGCAGATGCCTCTTCGTTCCGCAGGACGATGCGTTTGAGCATGGCAACGTCCTTGTCCTGCGCGACTGCGGCGGCACCGGCGGCGGCAAGGCCTTCGAGCTCTGTCCGGATGGCGGTGATCTCAAGATAAGCGGCGGTCGTCAGCACAGGAACGCGCAGGTCTCGCATGCTGCGCTGTTCCAGCGCGTTGTCCTGCAACAGCCGCTGCACCGCGTCACGTACCGGCGTCGAGCTGGTCCCGAGCGAGTCGGCCAGACCCCGTATCGTCAGCTTCTGATTCGGCTGCAGCTTGCCCCGGATCAGGTCCTGCGAGACCCGTCCATATATGGCATGACCCAGCGAATCCTTGTTCAGTTCTTTCATCTCACCCCTGTTGGCGGTGGTGTTATTTTGATGTATCATGCATCAAAATTGTTGATGCGGCAAATCTTAACTGCAATAGTCTGCCCAACCGCCCGGCGGCGGAGCGGGCGATGCTCGAAGTTTGCACAACAGGCGGAAGGTCCCCCAGATGAAAGTCTATTTCGACGCGCGACAGCTGGGCCACGCGCCGCAGGTCTACTTCAGGCGGGGCGCTGCCATGCCGCATCAGGAGCAGCCCCAGCGGGCCGAGATCCTGCGCGACATGCTGCTGTCGGAAGGGTTCGAGATTTCTGCGCCGGGCGATCATGGTGTCGGCCCGATCAAGGCGGTGCACAATCCCGGCTACGTCGATTTCCTGCCCGATGCCTATGACCGCTTTGTCGAAAGCGCAGGAGCAGAAGCGCTGGCGATCCCCACGATGCATCCCGGTGTCCGCCGCGGGAAGGAACCGCGCGACATCCACGGCCAGCTGGGATGGTGGATGACCGACACCTCCACGCCGCTGACGCCGGGCAGCTGGGATGCGGTCTATTGGTCGGCGCAATCCGCGGTGGAAGCGGCAGAGGCGGTGTTGTCGGGCGAAAGGGCGGCCTATGCGCTGTGCCGTCCGCCGGGGCACCACGCGATGCGCGATTGTTCCAATGGCTTTTGTTTCTTCAACAACGCCTGCATCGCGGCGCATCACATGACGTCGAAGTACCGCAAGGTCGCGCTGATCGACGTGGATGTGCACACCGGCAACGGATCGCTCGATATTCTGTACGAACGGGGCGACATCTTCTTTTGCTCGCTGCATCCCGATCCCGCCACCTATCCGACCTTCTTCCTTGGACACGCCGATGAAACAGGTGAAGGTGCAGGGGCGGGTACAAAGCTGAACCTGTTGCTGGAACAGGGGGCGAGCCAGGATGACGTGCTGGCCACGCTCGACAAGGGCATCGCGGCGGCGCGTGCCTTCGGGGCGGAGGCGCTGGTGGTCTCGCTTGGCTTCGACATGGCGGCGGATGATCCCCTGGCGGCGGTCGCGGTCTATCCCGACGGTTTCGCCGCCATGGCGCGCAAGCTGGCAGACATGGGCCTGCCGACAGTGCTGGTACAGGAGGGCGGATACCTTGGCCCGTCGCTGGCCGACAACGGGCGCGCGTTTCTGACAACCTTCCGCAAGGCGATCCAATGAAAGACCATCCCGTGACGATGAACGGCGCCGAAAGCGTCGTGCGCAGCCTGCATGATGCGGGTGTCGATGTGTGTTTCGCCAATCCCGGCACCTCCGAGATGCAGTTCGTCGATGCGCTGGACCGGACCAAGCTGATGCGCTGCGTGCTGGGGCTGTTCGAGGGGGTCGTGACCGGGGCCGCCGATGGCTACGCGCGGATGGCGGGCAAGCCTGCGGTAACATTGCTGCACCTCGCCCCCGGTTTTGCCAATGCAGCGGCCAATCTGCACAACGCGCGCAAGGCGCGGGTGCCGATGGTGAACCTCGTGGGCGACCACGCGCTGCGGCATCAGCAGTACGACGCGCCGCTGTCTGCGGATGTGGAAGGCGCCTGCGCGCCGTTCTCGGATTGGGTGCGGTCGGGCCGGGGCGCAGGCAGTTTCGCTGCCGACGCGATGGAGGCTCTGCGCGTCGCCAGGGGCAAGCCGGGCCGCATCGCCACCCTGATCGCGCCCGCCGATATCGGCTGGGACGCGGGCGGCGTGATGGCGGATGATCTGCCGTCTGACGGTCCGGTCGCGCTGGATGCCCAGGCGCTCGACAAGGCCGTCGCGGCGCTGGAGCAGGGCGCAGGCACGGTGATGATCGTGGGCGACGGGGTGCTGGAGGATGTCGGCGCGCTTGCCCTGTTGCAGGGGATCGCGGACAAGACCGGGGCGAAGATCCTCGCACCGACCTCGAACCGGCGGATGGAGCGCGGGCAGGGGCGGTTCCCGGTCGCCAAGATCCCCTATCCCATCAACGACGCCATCGCGAGCCTCGCGCCGTTCAGTCACGCAATCCTGATCGACGCCAAGCCGCCGGTGGCGTTCTTTGCCTATCCCGGAAAACCGAGCCTGTTGTTGCCCGAAGACTGCGAAATGGTGACGCTTGCCGGGCTGGATGGCGACGGGCCGCTGGCGATTGCGGCGCTGGCCGACCGGGTCGGGGCATCGGCCGCGAAAGCGCCCAATGTCACCATGCCGGACCGGCCTGCGGCAGGCGCGATCACGATGCAGAACATCGCGGCGGCCATTGCCCGGGCGCTGCCCGAGGATGCAATCGTTGTGGATGAAGCGGTCAGCTGGGGCGGTGCGCTTTACGCGGCGGGCGACGCGGCGCGGCCGAATTCCTGGCTGTCTCTGACAGGCGGCTCCATCGGCATTGGCATCCCGCTGTCGGCAGGGGCAGCCATCGCGCAGCCAGACCGGCCCGTGATCACTTTGCAGGCCGACGGATCGGCGATGTACACGCTTCAAGGGCTGTGGACGCAGGCGCGGGAGGGGTCGAACGTGACGACGATCATCCTCGCCAACCAGGCCTATGAGATCCTGAAAGGCGAATTGCACAATGTCGGAGCGCAGCCGGGCGAGGACGCGCTGAGCATGCTGAACCTCGACCGTCCGGCGCTGGATTTCGTGTCGATTGCCAAGGGAATGGGTGTACCGGGTCGCCGGATCGAAGATGTGCGCGACCTGATCCAAGCCATCGAGGATGCGGCCAAGGAGCCGGGACCGTTTCTGATAGAGGCGCTGCTATGAATATTTCCCCCGAATTGCGCGAGCGCATCCTGCAATCCGTTTCCGACGGTTTCGACGATCAGGTGGCCTTCACTCAACAATTGGTGCAGATACCGTCGCTGCGCGGCCGGGAGCATGCGATCCAGGACCTGCTGTTCCGCGCGTTGCGGGGGCGGGGCATGACCGTTGACCGTTTCGCCATGGACCGCGCGGCAATCGAGGCGCATCCGGGCGGGTCGAAATTCACCGAAGATCATTCCGACGCGCCCATCGTTGTCGGCATTCATCGCCCGGTCACGGAAACGGGCCGGTCGCTGATCCTGCAGTCGCATCTTGACGTGGTGCCCGAAGGGCTGGCGGAGATGTGGCGCGATCCGCCATTCTCGGGCAAGGTAGAAGGCGACTGGATGTACGGGCGCGGCGCGGCCGACATGAAAGCGGGCGCGGCGGCGAACCTTTTTGCGCTCGACGCGCTGCGGCGGATCGGGCTGCAACCGGCGGCGACTGTCTATGTGCAGTCGGTGGTCGAGGAGGAATCGACCGGCAACGGCGCCCTGCAGACCTGGCTGGAAGGCTACACCGCCGATGCCGTGCTGATCCCGGAGCCGGAGGACGAGAAGCTGGTGCGCGCCAATACCGGCGTGATCTGGTTCCAGGTCAAGCTGCGCGGTGTCCCGGTGCATGTGCGCGAGATGGGCGAGGGGGCCAATGCCATCGACGCCGCCTACCGCGTGATTGCGGCGCTGCGCGAGATCGAGGCGGACTGGAACGCCGCCAAGGGCGACCACGCGCATTTCGAGGACGAGGTGCATCCGATCAACCTCAACATCGGCAAGATCGAAGGCGGCGACTGGGCCTCCTCGGTGCCGAGCTGGTGCACGATAGACTGCCGTGTCTCGATCTATCCGGGGCAGGGAGCGGAGGAGATGGCGCGCGAGATCACCGACCGGATCGCAGCCTTCGCCAAGGCCGACAGTTTCCTGTCGAACAATCCGCCCGTGGTCGAGTTCAACGGCTTTTACGCCGAGGGTTACGTGCTGGAGCCGGGAACCGAAGCCGAGGGCGTTCTGGCCAGGGCGCATGAGGCGGCAATCGGCGCACCGCTGCAAAGTTTCATGACGGCAGGGTATCTCGATACGCGGGTCTACGCGATTTACAACAAGATCCCCGCGCTCTGTTACGGGCCGATTTCGCGCAACATTCACGGGATCGACGAATGCGTGAGCCTGCCATCGGTCAAGCGGATCACGCAGGCGATGGCGTTGTTCATCGCCGAATGGTGCGGTGTCGAGCAGGTTGAGGGCTGATGCACAATGCCGCCGCCTTGCCCCAGTCCGGGCTGTCTGACGCCGCGGGTCGCGCCGACCTGTTGTCTCACGACGCGCCGGCGGTCAGCGCCGATCTGGCGGCGGAACTGGCACGGAATCTCTACGGGGTCGACGGGCAGGTACACCGGCTGACCGCCGAGAAGGACGCGAATTTCCGGGTGACGATGGCTTCGGGCGAACAGGCGCTGCTCAAGATCACCAATGCCGCCGAAGACCGGGCCGTGACCGATATGCAGACCGCCGCGCTGATGCATATCGCGGCGGTCGATCCCTCCTTGCCGGTGCCGCAGGTGCGCTGGTCGCTGAACGGGGAGGCCTCGGAGCTTGTCAGCCTGCCGACCGGCCAGACCCATGTGGTGCGGTTGCTGAGCTATCTGGACGGCACGGTGCTGAGCGCTGCGACCAACGGCGGCGCCCTGCACCGCGAAATCGGCACGCTGCTGGGACGGCTTGCGCTGGCCCTGCGCGGGTTTTCGCACCCGGCGGCGGGACATGTGCTGCAATGGGACATTCAGCAGGCCCACCGCCTGCGCCCGATGCTGGAGGCGGTGGCCGATCCCGGTCTGCGCGCGCGCCTGACGGAGCTGATCGACCTGTTCGAGGTGGACATCCAGCCGCGTCTGACGTCGTTGCGGGCGCAGGTCGGGCATAACGATTTCAACCCGCACAACCTGCTGGTGGACAGCGCAGAGGCGACACGGCTGACGGGAATCATCGACTTCGGCGATATGGTGCTGACGCCAGTGGTCTGCGACCTCGCCGTGGCCTGTTCCTACCAGATCGCCGATACCGACCACCCGCTGGATGATGTGGTGCGGCTGATCGCAGGGTTTACCGAAGTCCTGCCGCTGGAGGACGAGGAGTTCGCGCTGCTGCCCGATCTCATACGCCTGCGCCACGCGACCAGCCTGACCATCGGCGCCTGGCGCGCGCGGCGGTATCCCGACAACGCCGCCTATATCCTGCGCAACACGGCTGTATCTCTGCGCGGGCTGAACACGCTGGACAGGATCGGCACGGACGGGGCGCTGGCGGCCCTGTCGTGCAAGGAGAACATGAGATGACCATGGTCAACGCCTTTGACAGCAGCCGCTCAGGCGGGCTCGACACCCAGGATGCCGCGCTGATCGCGCGCCGCGAAAAGGTCATGGGCCCGGCATACCGTCTGTTCTACCAGGAGCCGCTGCATCTGGTGCGGGGCGAGGGCGTGTGGCTGTGGGATAAGTCGGGCAAGCGCTATCTCGACTGCTACAACAATGTCGCCTCCGTCGGGCATTGTCATCCGAAGGTGGTGGAGGCTGTTACGGCGCAGATGAGTACGCTGAACACCCACACCCGCTATCTGCATGACGGGGTGGTGGCCTATGCCGAACGGCTGCTGGCGACGATGCCCGACGCGCTCGGGCATGTGATGTTCACCTGCACCGGGTCCGAGGCGAACGATCTGGCGCTGCGCATCACCCGGTCGCATCTGCGACGGCAGGGGGTGATCGTGACCAAACTGGCCTACCACGGCCTGACCGAGGCGGTGTCGGAGCTGTCGCCTTCGCTGGGTGATTTTGTACCACGGGGTGACCGGGTGCGGATGATCCCGGCGCCGAACGCCCTGACGGTGCCGACGGAGCAGCAGGGTGCGCGGCTGGCCGCTGATCTGGGCGAGGCCATCGCGGCGATGCGGCGCGACGGGATCGAACCGGCGGCCTTCATCGTCGATACCGTGTTTTCCAGCGACGGGCTTTATCCTGACCCGGCGGGCTTTCTGAAACCCGCGGTGGACCTGATCCGCGCAGAGGGTGGCATATTCATCGCAGACGAGGTGCAGCCGGGGTTCGGGCGCACGGGCGAGGCGTTCTGGGGTTTCCAGCGGCATGGGCTGGTGCCGGACATGGTGACCATGGGCAAACCGATGGGCAATGGGTTCCCGCTGTCCGGTGTCGCCATGCGGCCCGGTCTGGTGGCCGAATTCGGCAGCAAGGCGCGCTATTTCAACACTTTTGGCGGCAACCCGGTCGCCGCCGCGGCGGGCACGGCGGTGCTGGACGTGATCGAAGGCGAAGGGCTGCAGGACAACGCGCTTCGGGTCGGTGCCTTCCTGAAGGACGGTCTGCGCGACATTGCGGGACAGGTGCCGGGAATCGTCGATGTCCGGGGCGCAGGTCTGTTCCTGGCCGTCGAGATCGAGAAGGACGGCGCGCCGGATGCGGACCGCGCTGCCTTTGTCGTCAACCACCTGCGGCAGAACGGCGTGCTGATCAGCGCGACGGGACCGGGGGCCAATGTCCTCAAGATCCGCCCGCCACTGGTGCTGCAACGGGCGGAGGCGCAGATGTTCCTCGACGCAGTCGCCGCAGCCTTTGCGGCGGGCGCTTGATACGGAAACCTTGAAGGAGAATTCAATGTCGAAACCACAGGCAAAGGCGGTACCGCTGGTCGAGGACGACCGGGTGCGCGTCACCCGGTTCGAATTCGAACCGGGGGCGGAGACGGGGTGGCATACCCATGAATACGACTATGTCATCACCGCCGTGACCGATTGCACGTTGCAGCTGGAAGACCCGGGTGGCGAGATCCGTCAGGTGACAGTGAAATCCGGCGAGGCCTACCGGCGCGACAAGGGTGTGAAGCACAATGTAGTGAACGGCGGGGCATCCCCGATGGCGTTTATCGAGGTGGAACTGAAATAGGACCTGCTCGTGGGTATATGTCTCTAACTTGCTGCTTAGGGTCACTTTGTTCTTCCAGAACGCGGCCGATCCTGCACTTGTTCCGGTCCCGCGCCATGTTAAGCGATGCCAACTCATTTCAACTTTTTGAGTGGGCGGGTCACCGACAACTTTGCTGAACGGGAGTGCCGTTACGTCACTAGGCCACAGGCTGCAGCGGCGATTGCCTGAAGTTCGCTACGTATGGCACCAATTTGAGGGTAAGGATGGCCTCGCCATACTGGCGAGGCCAACGCATTTCTTTCGGTACAGGGAGGAATATCGAAAGAGCCGGTGGGCAGAACGGCTACCGCCTGTGCGTTTCGCAGTTTCTAAATGGGAGGAAAGAATATGAAGATTTTAAGAACAGGTGTGGTCGCTGTCGCACTTGCCCTTGCGGGCGTTACGGCGGGCTGGGCCGAGGACCTGCCGCGCGGCGACGCTGCGGCGCTGGGTCTGGACCCTGCGCGCGTGGCGCGGATGGACGCCACATTCGGTGCGATGGTGGACAAGGGGATGACACCCGGTGCCGTCATCATGCTGATCCGCGACGGCCAGATCGCCCATCTGTCGACCATGGGCAAGATCACCCCCGATGGCGCGCCGATGACAGAGGACGCGATCTTTCGCATCTATTCGATGACCAAGCCGATCACCACCGTCGCTGCGATGATGCTGGTGGAGGAAGGCCGCCTGATGCTTGAGGCGCCGGTGGCCACCTATCTGCCTGCCTTCAAGGACATGACCGTGGTAACCGGCGAGACCGATGCCGAAGGCAAGCCTGTTACCCGTCCGGCCAAGGGTGTGATGACCATCCGCGACCTGATGCGGCACACATCCGGGCTGACCTACGGTTTCTTCGGCGCGGGACCGGCGCGCGATGCCTATAACGCCGCCGATGTCTGGTCGTCCGAGAACACCGGCATCGAACAGGCCAATCTGTTGGCCAGCCTGCCGCTGGAGCATGACCCGGGCACCACATGGGAATATTCGCGCTCGACCGACGTATTGGGTGCCGTGATCGAAACCGTCTCGGGCCAGAGCCTGGAAGAGTTCATGACCGCACGGATCTTTGAACCACTGGGCATGACCGACACCGCGTTCTATGTGGACGACGAGGCGGATTACCCCCGCATCGCCGAAGCCTTCCCCGATCAGGCGCAACTGGGGGCCGGGGACATCTTTGATCCGCGCGTGCGCAAGCCCAATCAGTCGGGCGGCGGCGGGCTGATGTCCACCGTGCATGACTATGCCAAGTTCGCGCAGATGATGCTGAACGGGGGCGAGTTGAACGGCACACGTCTGCTGTCGCCGAAAACCGTGCAGCTGATGACCTCGAACCAGCTTGAGGGCATTGTGCCCGGCAAATACTACCTGCCCGGTCCCGGCTATGGCTTTGGTCTGGGATATGGTGTGCGTCTGGACGACGGCAACGCACCCTCCCTTGGCAGCAAAGGCGATTACAACTGGGGCGGCGCCGCCGGCACTGGCTATTACGCCGACCCGGCCGAAGACATGATTGCCCTGCTGATGATCCAGTCGCCCGCCAATCGCGGCCCGCTGCGCATTATGTTCAAGACACTGGCATTTTCCACGATCGCGGTCAGCCACCTGGACGATTGAGGCAAGCAAGCGTCGCGCATTCCCTTGCGAAGCTGACGCTGAATATCTGGAAACAAAGACTACCGGGGCAATTCTCGGTGGTCTTTTTTATGGGGCTGCGCGTCTAATCTGTTGATATTATTTTTTCATAAGCCCAGATATGGACAACCTGGTTCTGTGGCCGATATCCGACTTGAAAGAGCCGATGTAGTTACCGAGATGGCGCAGCTGCACAGGCAATCCATCCCTCTCGAAAGGCATGAGGTAGTCTTCCATCAGGCCGTGTTTGACGGTGTATGTGCGGTGGTCAAGGATCATGGCGAAATTCTTCGGCGCGAACAACATTTTCCGGGGCACCGTAAAAAAGCGCAACGGGGCAATGGTTCTCTCTGCCGAGGACGGTATTGATCTCGATATCGTTGAACCGACCGCTTCGGACGGCAACTTCCTTGAGGTCATGATCCGGCCTGAATGCATCAGCGTCGGCAAACCGGAGCAGGCTGCCGGGGTGAAGGGTGAGGTTGTCGGCAGCGTCTATCTGGGATCAACGAAAGGATGACCCCGACAGGCTTGACCGGCTCTGGGGACCCGAGGCCACAGCCTTTGCCGGTGGCACCGCGAACACGCTTTTTGCGCTGGTGGCGCGGCTTTGGATCGACTGCGAGGCGGTGCAGGGGGGCTGGATTCAGACCGGAAACCGCCAGGTGCATCTGCCTGCCTTGCAGGCGCGCATGCGGCAGACCTTGAAATCATGCACCGCTGGTTCGGGCGGGTCGGCATGACCCCGGATCACCGCATCCGGCTTTGTGCGCCGGCGCCGGGACTTCTGGCTGCGACCGGTTTCAATGGTCGCGGCGTTGCGCTGTCGGTTTCGCTTGGCAAAGCCATGGCGGCGCTTCTGGCGCAGGGCACGCCACTTCCCATTCCGCCAAGCCTGGCCATTCGAACGCTGCCGCTGCATGCTCTGCACCGGATTTACGGCAGCCTCGGCATTCACTGCTATCGTCTGCGCGACGCGCTGGACCGGTAACTCGCCCGTCATCACAGCTGTTGCACGAAAGCGCGTCGGAAACGGACCCGGCAAAGGGCCTCTGGACAGATGCGCTTGCGTCTTTCACACCTTGCTGAAAATTTGGGCAAAACAGATGAGGCGGCTGTCATGACATCCCTGTTCCGTGCTCTTGGTCCGGCGGTGGCCGGAACCTCGATGGTCGAGGCGATCCGTGCCGGGGTGGGAGCCCTGGTCGGACTTGGCGTGACGGGTTTATTTCTGCTGTCGCCCGCGGTGGACCTGACGCTTGGCCTCTACCTGATTGCCCCGTTCGGCGCGAGCTCGGTGCTGCTTTTCGCAGTACCCAACAGCCCGCTGGCGCAGCCGTGGTCGGCGGTGGTGGGCAACACCCTTGCGGCGCTGGTCGGCGTGGCGGTCTGTCTCCTGATCACGGATCCAGTGCTCCGGATCGCGCTGTCGGTCGGGCTGGCAATCGCGGTTACCATCCTGTGTCGGGCGGTGCATCCGCCGGCAGGCGCCGTCGCCATGACCGCCGCAATGAGCCCGGAAGCGGTCGAGCGTCTGGGTTTCTGGTTTGCACTTACTCCTGTCGCGGCGGGCACCGTCTTGCTGGTTGTCCTGGCTGCGCTTTATGCCCGCCTCACCGGCCGCCGTTATCCGTTCCGCCAATTCGAAGAGCCAGGCCGCCATGGCACCGAAGATCCCGATCCGGTCAACCGCATCGGGCTTTCCGAAGACGAACTGACGGACCTGCTGGGCCGCTATCGCCAATCCTTCAACCTTGGCGTCGAGGACCTCGCACGGCTGATCGGCGCAGCCGAGATGCAGGCAGCCACGCACCGGACAGGTCCGCTTCTCGCGACCGACATCATGTCACGCAACCTCGTGACCATCGATCCGGACACGCCGCTCTCCGAGGTTGCCGACCTGTTCAGGCGTCATCGTTTCACGGCGCTTCCCGTGACAGGATCGGAGGAGCGCTACCTTGGCGTGATCTTCCAGATGCACTTGATTGCCCGCGCGCGGGAGGATGCGCTTCGACTTAATCACGGTTACCTCGCCGCGCTTCGACGACTGCTCGACCGGGACCGCGCGCAGCCGGTTCGTGCCCTGGACATCATGAGCGTCGCCGGGCCACGGGCGATACCAACGACCCCGGTCGCGGTGCTCCTGCCAATGATGGCGGATGGCGACGTCGATGCGGTTCCGGTCCTCGACAGGGGCAGGATTGTCGGGATCGTCACGCGGACGGACCTGATTGCCGCCCTCGCACGATCAAGCCTGCAGGGCGGCGCCGCGTGAAGGCTGCCTCGCTCAGGCCGGCTCGAACGGTTGATCTTCCGAACTCTCGACTTTCTGGCGGCCTGCAACGGCAACATTGTCGATCAGGCGGACACCATCCAGCCAGGCGGCCAGGAAAAGACGTGCGGGACGGTCGGCCATTGTCATCAGCTCAAGGTCAGGATCGCTGCGCAGTTCCAGATAATCAATGCTGTCGAAGCCGGCGGAAAGCAGGGCTTCCCGTGCCGTATCGAGGGCCTGCGCGGGGTTTTCGCCCTGGGCGATGGCCCTCGCCGCGGTTGCCAGAACACGGCCGATGACCGGTGCCGTTTCACGCGGTTCGGCGCCGAGTCGCAGATTGCGTGACGACATGGCAAGTCCATCGTCCTCCCGGATGGTGGGGCAGCCGACGATCTCTGTCTTCAGGTCTAGGTCGGTTGCAAGACGCTTCACCACCTGCAGTTGCTGGTAGTCCTTCTCTCCGAAGAACGCACGGTCCGCGTCGGTCTGTAGCAGGAGCTTGGTGACCACCGTGGCGACCCCGTCGAAATGGCCGGGCCGGGTGGCACCGCAAAGACCGTCGCTGACGCCGGAAACGGTGACCGTGGTGGCGAAGCCCTCGGGATAGATTTCACCAGGCTCGGGAATGTAGAGTACGTCGATGCCGAAGGGGGCGAGTTTCTCGGCGTCGCTCTCTTCGGTGCGGGGATATTTCGCAAGATCCTCGGGGTTGTTGAACTGGCGGGGGTTCACGAAAAGCGTGACGATGACGTGATCGGTTCCCGCCCGCGCCGCCGCGACGAGGCTCAGATGCCCGGCGTGCAGCGCGCCCATCGTGGGGACGACGCCGATGGTCTCGCCGGCGCGGCGCCAGGTCTCGGTCAGGGCGCGGAGCGCGGCCTTTTGGCGGATGATCTGCATTCATTCGGCTCCTTCATCAGTGAAGATATGACAGGCGGCGGGGAATTCGCGGGCGCGGACCTCGGCGGCATAGTCGCGGACCGCGGCGTGGGCATCGGTGGCAAGCTGGGCGTAGCGCTTCACGAACTTCGGCTTGAAGTCATCGAAGAGACCAAGCATGTCGTCGATCACGAGGATCTGCCCGTCGCATCCGGCCGAGGCACCGATGCCGATGGTCGGTATCGGCAGGTCGGCGGTGATCCGGTCGGCGAGGGCGGCGGGGACCTTCTCCAGCACGATGGAGAAAGCGCCGGCCTCTGTCACTGCGGCTGCGTCTTGCAGGATGCGCGCCGCGTCCTCGCCCTTGCCCTGTACCCGGTAGCCACCGAGGGCGTTCACCGCCTGCGGGGTCAGACCGATATGGGCCATGACCGGAATGCCCCGGTCCGTCAGGAAACGGATGGTCTCGGCCATGTGACGACCGCCTTCGAGCTTGACCGCCCCGGCGCCGGTCTCGGCCATGATCCGGGCGGCGCTGCGCAGGGCCTGGGCGGGCCCTTCCTCGTAGCTCCCAAACGGCATGTCGACCACCATGAGCGCGCGTTCGAGGCCGCGGGCCACTGCCTGCCCGTGCAGGATCATCATTTCGAGCGTGACCGGCAGGGTGGAGGGCAGGCCATGCAGCACCATGCCGACGCTGTCTCCGACAAGGACCACATCGCATTCCGCATCGGCGATCCGGGCGACGGGCGTGGTGTAGGCGGTCAGGCAGACCAGCGGCGTACCGCCCTTGCGGGCGCAGATGTCACTGGCGGTCAAGGCCTTCTGGGGGGCGGATTGGCTCATCTGAGTCCTTTCTCTGGACGCTCGGGCAGGGACATACGGCGTCACGGTCTATTGTGCAACCGCAGCGTAATATTGTTGCGCAATGAGCGGCGCTTTCTTTTCAATTCAGAAATCCAACCCCAGGTCCAGGGTCTGCGCCGAATGCGTCAGCGCCCCGGAGGAAATATAGTCGACGCCTGTCGCCGCGACTTCTGCAATCCGGTCCAGCCGCATGTTGCCCGAGGCCTCCAGCACCAGGCGCCCGGCTGTCATCGCCACCGCCTCGCGCAGGGTCAGGGTGTCCATGTTGTCCAGCAGAACGACGTCGGCACCACCCTCGTCCAGCACCTCTGCCAGCTGGTCCAGCCGGTCGACCTCGATCTCGCAGCGCACCATATGTGAGGCCTGCGCCTTCACCGCCTGCAGCACCGGGCGAATGCCGCCCGCCGCCGCGATATGATTGTCCTTGATCAGGATCGCGTCCGACAGCGAGAAACGGTGGTTGAACCCGCCGCCATGCAGCACTGCCTGTTTCTCGACCAGCCGCAGGCCGGGGGTGGTCTTGCGGGTGCAGGTCACGCGGGTCGCGGTGCCTTTCGTTTCCGCCACAAAGGACGCCGTCATCGTCGCGATCCCCGACAGCCGCCCGGCAAAGTTCAGCGCGACCCGTTCGGCCGACAGGATCGAGGCCGCGGCGCCTGAGATCTCCATCAGCAGATCGCCCGGCCGGATCGCGTCGCCATCTGCCTTATGCGTCGTAACCACAAGCGACGGATCGACCAGCCGGAAGGCCAGCGCCGCCACCTGCAGGCCCGAAACGACACCCGCCTTGCGCGCATTCAGCCGCGCGGTATAGCGCGTCGTCATCGGGATCACCGTTCGGGTAGTGATGTCGCCATAGGTCCCCAGATCCTCCAGCAACGCGGCGCGCACCAGCGGTTCCAGGATCAGGTCGGGCAGGGGGGTGGTATTCATGCGGGCTCCTTTCGGGCCTGGGCGCGGATCTGTCGCGCCTGTGCGAGCGTAAAGAAGGATCTTTTGCCGGTTTCGCCCTGGACCTCGGGATGGTCCGAGCGGAAATGCGCCCCCCGGCTCTCTTTGCGGGCAAGGGCGGCGGCGGCGATCAGCGTGGCGGTTGCGGTCATGTTCAGCAGGGCGTCGCAGCCGGGCTGCGCGGTTTCGATCGCGGCAATCGTGTCGAGCGTGCGGCGCAGGCCGGCACCGGTACGGATCACGCCGGCACCCTCGGTCATCGCCTGCCGCAACCGGGCGACAAGCGCCGGATCGGGTTCCACGGCCGGGACGAGGTCGGGCAGCAGGACCTGTGCGGCATCACCCGTGTCCAGCCCCTTTGCTATCGCATCCGCGCAACGCCGTCCGTAGACCAGTGCCTCAAGCAACCCGTTCGACGCCAGCCGGTTCGCGCCATGCAACCCGGTCGAGGCGACCTCGCCACAAGCCCAAAGACCGGGCAGGGTGCTCGCTCCTTCGGCATCCGTCGCGATCCCGCCCATGTGGTAATGCGCGGCAGCGGCCACCGGGATCGGCTGCGTCACCGGATCGAGGCCCGACGCTCGGCAGGCGGCGGCAACCGCGGGGAAGTCGGTCAGAATGCGCGCGCCAAGGGCCGCCCGCGTGTCCAGCGACGGGGCCAGCCCGGCCTGCGTCTGGGCAAAGACGGCGCGCGCCACGATGTCGCGCGGCGCCAGCTCGGCGTCCGGATGTGCCGCCCGCATGAAGCGTTCGCCATGCCTGTTGATCAGCGTCGCGCCGTCGCCGCGCAGCGCCTCGGTCGCCAGCGGCGCAGGGTCGTGACCACCGGCGATGGCGGTGGGGTGGAACTGCACGAACTCCGCATCGGCGATCACCGCCCCGGCCCGCGCCGCCATGCCCAGCACCTGCCCGCGGATGCGCGGCGGGTTGGTTGTCAGCGCATAGAGCCCGCCCGAGCCGCCCCCGGCCAGCAGCACCGCCGCGCCGCGCAGCACAACCGAGCGCGACAGCCCGCCCGAGCAGCGCGCGACCTTGACCCCGCATACGCGGCCATTCTCAACCCTCAGCGCGGTGGCCATCACGCCTTCCAGCACCTGCACATGAGGTGCTGCGCGGACCTGCGCGGTCAGGGCCTGCATGATCTCGGCCCCGGCCTGATCGCCCCGCACCCGCACGACACGGGCAAAGCTGTGCGCCGCTTCGCGCGACAGGACGTAAGCGCCGTCCGCGGCCCGGTCGAAGGGCGTGCCCAGCCCGGTCAGGTCGAGGACATGCACCCGCGCCTCGGCCGTGACCGCCTGCGCCACCTGGGCATCGACGGTCCCCGCCCCGGCCCGTACCGTGTCACGCGCATGCGCCTCGGCGCTGTCCGCCGGGTCCATCGCCGCCGCCACACCGCCCTGTGCCCAGGCCGAGGAGGCGCCGGTACCCAGAGGCTCGGGCGAGATCATCAGGACGGGATGCGGGGCAAAGCGCAGCGCCGCATATTGCGCCGCCAGGCCGGCCCCGACGATCAGGACGCGGAGGGTGTCGATTGGGGTCATCGGATCAGCCGGACAGCTTCCGCGACAGGTCGATCATGCGCTGCACGGCGACACGGGCCTTGTCGGCGACAGCGACCTCAACCTCAACCGCGCCCTGCATGCTGTGCAGCGACCAGAGCACCTTTTCCAGCGTGATCTTTTTCATGTAGGGGCACATGTTGCAGGGCCCGACAAAATCCACATCCGGCAGCGCGTCCGAGATGTTGGAGGCCATCGAGCATTCTGTGACCAGCATCGCCTTCTCGGGCCGTTCGGTCGTGACATAGTCGATGATGCCGCTGGTCGAGCCCGAGAAATCCGCCTCGGCCACCACATCGGGAGGGCATTCGGGGTGTGCAATGATACGGGTACCGGGGTGCCATTCGCGGAAATCGCGCAGGTCCTGGGCGGTAAATCGTTCATGCACGATGCAGGACCCATCCCACCAGACGATGCGCTTTTCCGGCACCTGCTGCGCGATGTTCTGCGCCAGGTACTTGTCCGGGGTCATGATGACCGTATCGCTTTCCTGCGCGCGCACAATCTGCGCCGCGTTCGACGAAGTGCAGCAGATGTCCGACGCCGCCTTCGCCTCGGCGGTTGTGTTCACATAGGTGACGACAGGTGCGCCGGGGTATTTCGCGCGCATCTCGGCGATCCCCTCGGCGGTGATGCTTTCGGCCAGCGAACAGCCCGCTTCCATGTCGGGGATCAGCACCGTCTTGGACGGGTTCAGGATCTTTGAGGTCTCGGCCATGAAATGCACGCCGCATTGCACGATCACGTCAGCCTCGACCTTCGTGGCCTCGATCGCCAGCTGCAGGCTGTCGCCCACCACGTCGGCGATCCCGTGATAGATCTCGGGCGTCATGTAGTTATGCGCCAGGATCACCGCGTTCCGCTCGGCTTTCAGCTTGTTGATGGCAGCGACATAGGGCGCAAAGACAGCCCAGTCGGGTGGTGCCACGACGCGATCCATGCGGGCATAAATCCCGGACATCTCAGCGGCGAGGTCGGGAGAGGGGGTGAGATCGTAGTGATCGGCGAGTTCGGCGCGCAGCGCGAATTGATCGAGCAAGAGCGGGGGTCCTCAGGTTATTGCGTGTCGCTGTATTGGGCGTGGGCTTCGGGCTGTCTACGGGCAGGTTGACGTAAGGGCAAGCTGGCGATGGCGCAATATTTCAATGACATACGCTAACATGTGCGGAGGCTTGCCGATCCGCCGCCTGTTGATCGGCCTGCACCGGGTCTGCGGCCTTTTCGCCGATCATCATGCACCCGGCATTGAGCTTGCCGCATCATCAGACCAACCAGATCAGCCAATCCCGCGCTTGGTTCAGGTAGCGCCATGTTCCAAGAAACCTGATGGCGGTTACATTTGCCCTTTGTCGTTTCTGCGCGAGTTATTTTGCGTCGTGAAAAATCACCCCAAGCGTATGCCTTGTTCCGCTTCTGAGCCGGCTCACGCCGTGCCGCATGTTTACCCGATAATCGCGTTTCGAACCCGCGACAGGGCGATTGCGCACCGCAAAGACAACAGCATCCCCCTGCGTCAGTGAAACGACTTCTGCACGGCTCTGCATGCGCGGCCTTTGCTCTGTCAAAACGAACTCTCCGCCGGTGAAGTCCTGTTCGGGGCGGGACAGAAGGATCGCCATTTGCAACGGAAACAGCAGATCTCCGTATACGTCCTGGTGAAGACAGTTGAAGTCGTTTTCCACATATTGAAGAAGGAGCGGCGTCGGGCGTTTTTGACCGGCGCTGTGGCATTGCGCAATATAGTCTGCATGCTCCGAGGGAAACCGGGGGGCCAATCCCATGCGTTCGTTCCATTCATTGGCGACAGGCACAAGCTTGTGGTAGATTTCCTCGCGCAGCGTCACGATCAGCCCGGGCAGCGGATAGGAAAAATACTTGTACTCACCCTTGCCAAACCCGTGGCGTGCCATGTGAATATGACTGCGGAACGGTTCATCCTTCGGGTACAGCCGGGCCAGTTCTTCGCATTGCTCCGGTAAGAGCAGCCCTTTGAGCGTAGCGCAGCCGAAGGCGTTCAGCTCAGCCGCAAGGCGCGTGTCAGATATCCCGGCAATGCGGTTCAGGAGCGGTTGATTAACGGTCATGTTCAGGTCACTCAGCTTTCCGCTCTGCTTGCAGTATTGCGCTTTTTCTTTCGACACCGCAGCGATACCCGGACAGGCCGCCGTCAGAGCGGACGACGCGATGGTTCCCTGAATATCGAGCGGCAGGTTGATCCTACAGCCCTTTATGCTGTTCTCTCTTTGCTTCTGTTTTGAGTTAAGTCGAAACGGGCCACCCGCCAGCCCGCTTCTTGCGCATAAATGCGTCAGATTTTGTTGACCGACACGCCGCCATCGACAACCATTGCGGTGTCGGCAACGAACCGGGAACTGTCAGAGGCGAGAAACACTGCGGTCTCGAAAACGAAAGTTCTTATGCGTCTGGCCGGCGAATTTTTCGGAAGGTAAGGTTGATCCGGGCCGACGACACTTTCTTGCTCTTTGGCAGGCTGTGCAACCAGTGCGTTTGCGTCGTCCCACGCATTGTCAGAAGGCTGCCGTGTTCCAAAACCTGCGATACAGTCGCTTTTGTCTGTTTATGCTTTAACGCGAACTTGCGCGCTGCCCCGAAGCTTACCGAACCAATGGTCCCGTTCCGGACCAGGTCTTTCTCGGCATCGCTGTGCCATGCCATACCCTGGCTGCCATCTTGGTAAAGGTTCAGCAGGCAGGAATTGAAAGTTTCGCCGCAGGTCGTCTCTACTTGCTTTTTGAGCGCCAGCAGCAGCGGCGTCCAGTGTAGCGCGGTTTTGGTGACTTTCGAGTAGGTGTATGAATAGGCGGCGTCTGCGTACCATGCCACCTGACGTTTGGTTGTGATCCGCTTTCCAAAAATGACGGCTTCGTCGTGATGCCATGCGATATTGTTCTGCAAGGATCCTAGATAAAAATCTGCTTCGGCTTCGTCAAAAATCGGTCCGTAGTATTCAACTACTCCATCCCGGGGCAACAAATTCCTGCGGGCGTTGTCGGTTCTGGCAAATAGATCCGTCATCAATCTAACTCTCTGGCTTTCGAAGGCGTGAAGCCGGTAGCAGCGCCACGGAAACAGAAAAATACAATCCGTTTCTTGCGGTCAAAGTCACTTTTCTGGCCGAAAGGGGCCGTTGCACCAGCCAACCCATTTGGCCAAAGCCGTGCTTACATGCGAGACAGCCGGTCCTCATCGTCCACGACCTTCAGATCGCAGCCTTCGCCTGTCCATTTCCACAGAACGATGTTCATGGCGTTCGGTGGTGCGCCCTTTGCATAGCTTGGGACAAGGATACCGGCAAAACCCTCCGCGATAAGATTCTCCGCGAAGTCCTGTGTCGGCACCGCGCGCCCGTCAAACATCTTCATCCGCCAGCCCGGATCGGCGAGCGCGTTGTCCGACATGCCCCACCGGGCAAGCTGCTGCGCATCGCGGGTGTCGAAAATCGGCCCCAGATCGGCGATGTAGGACACAAGAACCGTAGGCTGCAGGCTGCCGGCCTGATTGGCTTCGCGCAGGGCCGTGGTTGGATCAAGCGCGGTATAAAGCGCCGGCGTCCCTTTGGCGTTCAGACGCCCGCCATGAAGCTCTGCGCCACGGCCAGACAGCGGCGCGCGGGCATAGACCGGATTCAGCGCGCGGTAGAGCGGCCCCTTGTAGCGCCCGTCGCTGAGAGGCATCAGGCAAAGACACCTGCGTCGACTGCGTCGATATATTCGAGAACCTGTTGCGCCTTGCCTTCCTGCACGAGCTGCATCGCGGTCCGGCCATCGAAACCGGGCAGGGGCTCTGACCGATACCAGGCATAGGCCATCAGCTCCGACCCAAATCGGTGCTGGACCTTGTTGAGCACTTCGACCAGCTCGCGCAGACGGCGCTGTGTCTTGTCCGAATTGATGCGGGTGCGCCGCTGCAGCGCGTCTTTGCCAAGGCCGACGGTCATGGCGATTTCTTCCGCAGAGGTGCGGAGCGCAGCAGCGATCTTGCGCGGTTCGAATTGCCCGCCAACGGCAACGGTTGTGATCTGCATGACAGTCCTCATATCGGTCATATTGCCAGCATATAGCGTCAAAAGTTCCGTTATGCAAGGTCTGAGGCACCTTTTGGCCTGGCAGGGGCGGCGGGCTGGGGTTGTAGGTCAGCCCGCTTCGGCGGCGTCCAGTTCCTGACGCAGGCGTTTTTCGGATTCCGCCTTGGGCACAGAGAACCGGGCCAGCAGCAGATAGGCGACCGGCGTGAGGTAAAGCGTGGAGAGGGTGGCCAGCCCCAATCCGCCAACGATCACCCAGCCCAGTGCCTCGCGCGCCTCGGCCCCGGCCCCGGCAGACAGGATCAGGGGCACGCCCCCCAACACGGTGGAGGTCATTGTCATCATCACCGGGCGCAGCCGGATGGTGGAGGCGTCGAGGATCGCGGCATGCACATCCTGCCCCTTGTCGCGCAGCTGGTTGGCGAATTCGACAATGAGAATCCCGTTCTTGGCCATGATCCCGATCAGCATGACCAGACCGATCTGGCTGTAGACATTCAGGCTTTGCCCCGTCAGCAGCAGGGCAAAGACCGCGCAGGCCAGTCCCAGCGGCACGGTGGCCATCACCACCACCGCCGAGATGAAGCTTTCGAACTGGGCCGACAGCACCAGGAACACCACGAGGATAGCAAAGCCGAAGGTGATGAACAGGCCACCATTGGTCTGGTCCAATGTTGCGGCCTCGGCCAGTGGCACGATGCGGTTCTGTTCGGCCAGGATTTCATCGCCGATGCGGTCGACCTCGGCCATGGCGTCGCCCAGTGACAGCTCGGGCGTGAGGCCTGCCGTCAGTTCGACAGAACGGTTCTGCCCCTCGCGGTCCAGTTCCGGGGCGACGGCGCGTTCCTCGAAGGTGACAAAGCTGGACAGCGGGATCATCTGGCCGTTACCCGCCTGCATGAAGATGTTTTCCAGATCGCCCGAGTCGTTCACCGGGTCCGAGGTGGACAGCATCTGCACCCCGAAATTGGTATCTCCAATAAACACCGAGGCGACCTCGCGGCCGTCCAGCACCGCTTGCAGCGCCTGGCCCAGTCCGGTGATGTCGACCCCAAGGTCAGCGGCCAGTGTCCTGTCGATCTGCACGAAAAGCTGCGGCTGGGTGCGTTCGTATTCCAGCCGCACCTGGCCCATGGCGGGGTTCTGGCTGAGCCTGTCCACCATGGTCTGCGCGACTTCGGCCAGCTGGTCATAGTCGTTTCCCGTGATGGCAAAGGCCAGCCCGCGCCCGGCACCGCGAATGCCCAGCGAATTGGGCTGGATGGCAAAGGCGCGGACGCCGATGATGTCCCGCAGCCCGGCGTTTAGGTCGTTCACGATGTCCTGCTGGCTGCGCGTCCGCTCGTCCCATTGGGACAATGTGAAGACCATGAAACCGCGGTTGGTGGCCCCAAAGCCGGTGATCGAAAAGACATTGGTCACTTCGCCCGCGTCCTGAAGGGGTGCCACCGCATCCTCGATTTCGCGCATCTTGCCTTGGGTATATTCCAGCGACACCCCCTGCGGAGCGGTGACGCTGAGCAGGGCCACGGCGCGGTCTTCGCGCGGGGTCAGCTCCTGCCGGATGCCGCCGGCCATCAGGGCCGCGGTGGCCGCAACAAAAACCGCGATCAGGACGATGACAAAGGGCATGGCCAGCGCGCCGCGCAGGGTTTTTTCATAAAGGGTGAACAGGCGGTTGCCGAGCCAGATCATCGGGCCCCGCGGGTTTTCCGGCGGCGCTGCGGTCAGCAGGCGGCTGGCCAGAACCGGACAGAGGCTGAGCGCCACGATGGAGGACAGCAGGACCGCCATTGCCAGGGTAAAGCCGAATTCACGGAACAGTCCGCCCGCCTGACCCGGCAGGAAGGACAGCGGGACAAAGACCGCGGCCAGTGTCGCGGTGGTGGTCACCACGGCAAAGAACACCTGCGCCGTGCCGTTGACCGCAGCGGCGCGCGGCCCCATGCCGAGGGTGCGTTGCCGCACGATGTTTTCCAGCACGACAATGGCGTCATCCACCACCATGCCGGTGGCCAGCACCAGCGCCAGCAGGGTCAGGATATTGACGGAGAAGCCCACCAGGTAGATCGCCGCAAGCGTGCCGATCAGGGAAACGGGCAGGGTCAGTGCCGGGATCAGCGTGGCGCGGAAATCCCGCAGGAACAGAAAGATCACCGCGACCACGATGGCCACCGCAAAGCCCAGTGTCTTGAGCACCTCCTCGATGGAGCCGGAGATGAAGATCGCATCGTCGGAAGTCACAAAGATGTTCACGTCGTCGGGCAGCGTCCGGTTCAGTTCATCCACCACGGCGCGCACGTTCTCGGAGATTTCGAGCGTGTTCGACGTGGCTTGCCGGATGACGCCGATGCCCATGCCCTGTTGTCCGTTCGCGCGCAGGATCGTTTCGCCCGGTGCCGGGCCCAGCGAGACGCGGGCAATATCGCCCACCGTCACGTTTTCCCTGATTTCGAGCGCCTCGAAAGCCTGCGCGGTTGCCACGCTGGCCGTGGTGCGCACGTTGATCGACTGGCGGTCTCCCGACAGGTCACCGGCGGGGGTGTCATAGGCCACGTCGGACAGCCCGCGCTGCACATCGCCCAGGGTCAGGCCCCGGCTGGCCAGTTCCAGCAGGTCGATGTCGACCCGAAAGATCTGTTCCCGGTCGCCGTAGATTTGCAGGTCGGCAACACCATCGACAGAGATCAGCCTGTCCTCGATCCGATCCTGAACGATCTGGGTCAGTTCCTGCGGTGACCGCCCGGTGGAGGTAACGGCGATCCGCATGACCGGCTGGGCGTTTGCGTCCGCCTTGACGATCTGCGGTTGTTCCGCCCCCTCGGGAAGCTGGTTCGCGATCCGGGCGACCGCATCGCGTACATCGGTCGCGGCCACATCGATATCAACCGAGTCGTTGAATTCGAGCGTCACGCGGCTGCGGCCAAAGCGGGAGTTGGAAGAGATCGACCGCACACCCGACACCCGGCCCACGGCACCCTCGATGCGGCCCGTCAGTTCCTGGTCCACCGCCTCGGGCGAGGCGCCGGAGAATTGGGTGGTGACCGTGACCACCGGGCGGTCCACATTCGGCAGCTCCCTGATTTCCGCACCGAAGAGGCCTGCAACACCGGCCAGCACGATCAGGGCGTTCAGGACAAAGGCCAGGATCGGCCGGCGCACAAACAGCGCGGTGCCCGGTGCGCGTGGTTCCGGCGTGCTCACAAGGTTTCCTTGCCGGTCTGGCCGTCTGCGGTGGCCGGGTCGTTGACCGGGCTGACCTCTGCCCCGTTGCGCAGGGTTTGCACGCCTTCGGTCACGACATTCTCGCCTGCCGCCAGCGCGTCGGCGCGGATCAGGACGGAATCACTGTTACGCTGTGCAATGGTCACCGGGACCTGAACGCTCTTGCCGCCACGCACGGCCCAGACAAATGGCCCGTCGCTGGACCATTGCAGCGCCAGCGGGGGAATCGACAGGTAGCTGTCGCCGGGGAAGGTCATGGCCACCGAAAACGCCATGCCCGCGCGCAGCGTGTCATTGCTGTTGGCGACACGGCCCTGCACCAGCAGCGTCCGGCTGGTCCGGTCCACCACCGTGTCGATGGCGGCCACTTCGCCGGTCAGGACGGTATCGCGCAGACCCAGCGGCATGACGGTGATCTGCTGACCCGGCCGTATCTTGCCCACGACCCGTTCCGGTACGCGGAAATCTATCAGGATGTCGGAGCGGTCGGTGATTGTTGCCAGCACGTCCTGCGCGTTGACGCGGTCGCCGACTTCGACATCGGTGATGCCGACCCGGCCCGAGATCGGCGCGGTGATCTGGCGCTGCGACAGGTCGAACTGCGCTTTCCGCACGGCCAGCTCGGCGCTCCGCAGGGCCACTTCGGTTTCCCGCAGGCGCACTTCGGTGACCGCACCGGTCGATGACAGCTGTTTGATCCTGGTCTCTTCGCGCTGCGCCTCGTCAAGGTTGATCTGCGCCTGTTCCAGCGCGATCTCTTCCTCCTCGTCCAGCAGGCGGGCAAGCACGGTTCCTGCCTCTACCGCGATGCCCGGCGACAGGTTCAGTTCGGTGATGACCCCCACTGCGTTGGAGCGGACGGTGACCGAGCGTTTTGCGCGCCCGTCGCCAATGGCGGTGATCCGGTCCGCGATCGCGGTTTCCCCCACCGTGGTAATCGTGACATTGGCCGCCTCGCCGCCGCCACGGGGCCGATCCTGTTGTGTCGCGGCCTCGGCCTGGGGAAGCTGGATGCCCAGCAGATCGGGAATGCCGCTGCGTTCAATCAGTGGGCGGGCCGCCGGAACATAGATGATCCAGACATAAAGGCCTGCACAGAGCACAGCCAGAAATATGAGTGTTTGTTGCAGGGCTTTCATCGGCGGTTTTGCTATCTCAGGTCAATGCGGGCGAAGCTTAACCCGTTCTTGCGGGGTAAGCATCAGAATCATTAGGGTAAGGTGCGATCTGACCGATCACGCTTTTGTCAGACGCAGATAGAGCCTTTGCAGGTCGGATCGTGGCAATCCGATCTTTTCCAGATAGCCCCTGACGCCGCCATAGTTCCGGTCGATGTGATCCAGTGTTGCGGCTATGGCGGTTGCGGGGCTTTCCAGCAGTCTGGCATAGCTTTCCACATCGCCGCCGCGCGCGCGGGACAGATCCAGGAATTCTTCCACCAGATCGGGGATGAGATCGGCGGTCAGGGCATAATCCGCGATGATCTGGTCGCGGCCCACATCCGCGATGCCCAGCAGCAGGGCGGCGATGATCCCGGTCCGGTCCTTGCCTGCGGTGCAATTGAACAGCACGGCACCCTCAGGCAGTTCGGCCATGGTGGACAGAACCTTGCAGATCGCCGTGGCCCGCGTTTCCAGCGCTGCCAGGTAGAAGGTCAGCAGGGGATGGGCGTCTGCCACTTCGGCGCGGGCCATGGCCTGCGGCGACAGGTCGTCAAACAGCGGCAGGTTGGCAAAGTGAACATCTGCAAAGGCGGCAAAGGGATTGGGCGCGCTTTCGACCTCATCCGGCGTGCGCAGGTCGATGACCAGTCGCAGACCCTCGTCGTAGAGCCGCGTAACATCGGCCGCGTCGAGCCGGTGCAGGCTGTCTGCGCGCAGGAACCGCCGCCAGGGGATCACGCCGCCGCCCGCGGTGGTGTAACCGCCCAGCTCGCGGATGTTGTAGGCCCCCCGGACCGGCAGATGTCGCGACATTGGTCTCATGTGAACGCCAGCAGCCTCTTGCGGTCGATCATGCGCAACTCGCGCGCAGCGGGCGACAGCGGCACAAAGCTGACCGACAGGCCCGAGGGGCGCCATTCGCAGATGCCCATGCCGGTGCCTTCGACAATGCGCAGGCCGTCGGTCTCCAGCAGGTCGATGGTGGAATCCTGACCGTTGGAGATGACAATCGGAATGCCGTGCCAGTGATTGACCTGGTTGATGTGGATATGCCCGGAAAGGATACCGGCCACCTTCTGGCCCTGCAGCATCTCTGCCAGCCGTTCGGTTGCCGGCATGTCGATGCTGCCCCAGGGCAGGCCATCTGCATCCACGCGCGGTGGGTGGTGCATGACGATCAGACGCGGCAGGTCAGAGTGGCGCGACAGCGCATGCGCCAGAAACTCGAACTGCGCATCGCAGATCGTACCGGCCACATGCCCCGGCTTCATCGTGTCCAGCGTGATCACATGCATGCCGCCATGCACGACATCGTGGAAATAGGGTGCGTCCGACCCCGCGTTGCCAAGGACCTCGTGGAACGGCGCGCGTTTGTCGTGGTTTCCCAGGGCCATCACCAGCGGCGGGGCAAGCGGTTCCAGGATCTCTTGCAGCAGGCGGTAGCTGTGGGCATCGCCCATGTTGGTCAGATCGCCGCTGGCCACCACAAAGGCGGGCTGCCGCTCCATCGCATTGATCACCTGCACCACCCGCCTGAGCGTCTCCACCGCGCCGGATTTGTCGCTTGGGTCCGGCGATCCGGGGTGCGAGATGTGCAGATCGGTCAGGTGGATGAAACGGGTCATATGGATACTCCGGCGGCCTTGAGCAGGGTTTGTGTATAGCGATGGGCGGGTTGGCGCAGGATGCGGGCGGCGGGCCCGGCTTCCAGCGCCTTGCCATGCTGCATGACCAGCAGATGATCGCAGATCGAGGCGACGACCGCCAGATCATGGCTGATGAAAAGGATGCCCAGCCCCAGGTCGTCCTGAAGATCCATCAGCAGGTTGAGGATCTGCGCCTGCACCGACACATCGAGCGCCGAGACCGCTTCATCCGCGATCAGCAGGGCAGGGCGGGTGACGATGGCGCGGGCGATGGCGATGCGCTGCCGCTGCCCGCCCGAGAATTCATGCGGGTATTTGTTGCCGTCGCGCGGGTGCAGGCCGACCTGTTCCAGCGCCTCGGCGGAGCGGCGGGGGGTGTCCGCATCCACGCCGATGGCGCGCAGCGGTTCCGCGATGGACCAGCCAACGGTGCGGCGCGGGTCGAGAGAGCCGAACGGGTCCTGATAGACCATCTGGAAATGTCGCCGCTGGCGGCGCAGTGCCGCGGCAGACAGGCTGTGCAGGTCCTCGCCCTGAAACAGGATTTCGCCCGCGTCGGGTCTCTCGAACGCCATGACCATGCGTGCCAGTGTGGATTTGCCCGATCCGCTTTCCCCCACGACCCCCAGCGTTTCGCCCGCGCGGATGGTAAAGCTGATGTCGTCCACCGCCGTCAGCACCGGCGCGGCGCCCAGCAGGGTGTTGCGCGGCAGCTTGTAGCGCCGGGTCAGGTTGCGGGCGTCGAGCAGGGGGGCGGTCATCTCGTCCCTTCCGTCAGCAGATGGCAGCAGGCGCTGCGACCCCGGCCCAGGTCGGTCAGGCCGGGGCGGGTGCTGGCGCAGCGCGCGATTTCAACCGGGCAGCGCCCCGAAAAGCGGCAGCCCTGCGGCAGGTCCGGCAGCCCGGGCACGGTGCCGGGGATTGTCGGCAGGCGCGGGCGTTTGCCGCCCGGTGCGCGGGTCTGCGCGACGGGGTCGGGGCGTGCCGCCAGCAGGCCGCGGGTATAGGGATGGGCCGGGTCGGCCAGTACCTGATCGGTGGGGCCGCGTTCAACCATGTCGCCACCGTACATGACCACGATGTCACGGGTCGCGCGGGCCACGGCGGCAAGGTCATGGGTAATAAAGACCAGTGCCATGTCACGCTGGCCGACCAGCCGCACCAGAAGGTCGGTGATCCGCAGGGCGATATTGGCATCCAGCGCCGTGGTCGGTTCATCCGCGATCAGCAGCGCGGGATTGCAGGCCAGCGCCAGCGCGATCAGCACCCGCTGGCGCTGACCGCCGCTGAGCTCATGCGGGAACTGGCGCATGCGTGCGGCGGGGTCGGGAATGCCGACCTCTTCGAACAGCGCCAGCACGCGGGCCTTTGCGGCCTGACGGCTGAGACCCTCATGGACCATGATCGGCTCTGCCACCGTGTCACCCACCCGCACCAGGGGGTTCAGCGCCGCCATCGGTTCCTGAAAGATCATGGCGATGCGCCGCGCCCGCAGGTGTTGCCAGCTGTTCTCCTCTGCATGGGTCATGTCCTGCCCGTCGATGTGCAGCGCCCCGCTGAGCTGCGCGCCATCGGGGGCCATGCCCATCAGACAGAGCGCCAGCATGGTCTTGCCAGATCCGCTTTCCCCCACGATGCCCAGCCGGTCACCGGAACGGATCGTCAGCTTGGCATGGCGCAGGGCGGTGGCAGAGCCGAAAGCGGCGGAGAGATTGTCGAGCTCGAACATCTACCGCTCCCGCGCCAGCCGGGGGTCGGTCATGTCGCGCAGCCCGTCGCCCAGCAGGCCAAAGCCCAGCACGGCAGCGACAATGCACAGGCCCGGATAGATCGCCAGTTGCGGGGCGAGATACATCAGCGTCTGCGCCTCTGACAGCATGCGGCCCCAGCTTGACGCCGGGGGCTGGGCGCCAAGGCCGAGATAGGACAGCGCCGCCTCCGCCAGGATGGCGACGGCAAATTCGATGGTGGCTTGCACGATGATCGCGGCGGCGATGTTGGGCAGGATGTGATCGCGGCTGATGGCAAAGCGGTTCATCCCCGCCGCCCGTGCCGCCGAGACGTAATCCAGCGTCCAGACCTGGTTGGCCGATCCGCGCGCCACGCGGGCAAAGACCGGGATATTGATAAAGGCGATGGCCAGCACCGCGTTGGTCAGCGACGGGCCAAAGACTGCCGCCAGCATGATCGCGAAAAGAAGCGCCGGAAAGGCAAAGCCGAGATCGGCCAGCCGCATCACGCCGTCCTCCACCCAGCCGCCGATGGCCGAAGCCAGCAACCCCAGCGCCACCCCGACCGACCCGCCCAGCAGCACCGCGATCAGCGCCACCGCCATCGAGTTGCGCGCCGCTGCCATCAGCTGGCTGACCACGTCGCGGCCCAGTTGATCGGTGCCCAGCCAATGCGCGGCGGAGGGGTCCGCGAACTTGTCGCGAATGTTCATCGCGGTGGCGTCATGCGGGGTCCAGACCAGCGATAGTGCGGCGGTGCCGACGACCAGCGCCACCAGCACCGCGCCGATGACGAAATTGGCGGGCAGGCGGCGGCGGGTCATGCGCGGGCCTTCAGGCGCGGGTCGATCACCACGTAAAGCAGATCGACAACGAAATTCGCCGTGACCACGATGGCAGCAAAGAGCATCACCAGCGCCTGCACCGTGGGCAGGTCACGGTTGGAGATCGACTGGAAGATCAGCCGCCCGAGGCCGGGCAGGTAGAACACGTTTTCGATGACGATGGTGCCGGTGACAAGGGCGGCGAACTGCATGCCGACGATGGTGACGATGGGCACCAGCGCATTGGGCAGAACATGCCGCCACAGCACCCGGCGGCGCGACAGCCCGCTGGCGCGGGCGGTGCGGACGAAATCCTGCCGCATGACCTCCAGCGCGGAGGACCGCGTGACACGGGCCAGCACCGCTGATTGTACCAGCGCCAGCGCGATGGTGGGCAGGATCAGCGACCGGGCTGCCGCGACCGGGTCGGACCAGCCGGCAAAGCCGCCCGGCGGCAGCCAGCGCAGTTTGACCGCGAACAAAAGCACCAGCAGCATCGACAGCCAGAAGGCGGGCACGGCGATTCCGAGCTGACTGAGGAACATCACGCCCCAGTCCCCGATCCTGCGGTGCCGCGCCGCGGCGCCGATCCCGAGGGTCAGGGCGATGGCAAGCGTTGCTATCATCCCGGCGACCGCCAGCGCGACTGTCATTCCAAGCCGTTCGCCGATCAGGTCGGAAACCGGCACGCGGAAGGAATGGCTGATGCCAAAATCGCCCTGCAGCGCGTTCCATATCCATGAGAAATAGCGCGTCAGCAGCGGCTCGTTCAGGCCCAGCTGTTCGCGCAGGGCCGCCAGTGCGTCATCGGTGGCATCCAGCCCCAGGATGGTCAGCGCCGGATCACCCGGCAGGACATTCATGACCGCGAATACCACCACGGACACCGCGAGCAATGTCAGGATGAAACCGGCGGTCCGGCGGAACAGGAAATACCACATGAAAGATTACAATCGGGCAGGGGGCTGCGCGCGCGAAAAGCCCGCGCAGCCAGTCCTGTCAGCCGCCGTTACTGACCCCCTTGAGGGGCATGTAAAGCACGGGTGAAGAGGACCAGTAGCCTTCGACGCCGGTGCGGAACACGCCCAGCAGCGGCAGCTGGAACAGGAAGGCATGAACCGACTGATCTGACAGGTATTGCTGCCCCTGTTTCAGCAGCTCGTCCCGCTTCGCCGGGTCGGCCTCCGTCTCGATGCTGTTCCAGAGCGCGGTGAATTCCGCGTCGTCATAGCCATAGAAATAATCCGGCCCACGCGCAAAGTTGCCCATGTCGTTGGGCGAAGTATGGGCGATGATCGTCATGTCGTAGTTCTTTTTCTTGTAGACCTCGTCGATCCAGAAGCCCCATTCGACGTTCTCGACCTTTGCGTCGATGCCCGCGTTGGACAGTTCCTGCTGGATGATCTCGGCAGAGCGCATGGCATAGGGGAAGGGCGGCACGCGCAGGGTCATCGTGGTGCCTTCGACGCCGGCCTCGGCAAACATCGCTTTGGCTTTCTCGGTGTCATGGGGATAGGCGCCGGTCAGGTCCACATAGGCGGTGCCATGCGGCGGATAGAAGCTGCCGATGGGCACGGCCTGGCCGTACATCGCACCTTCGATGATCTCGTCACGGTCGATGGCGGTGGCCACCGCGCGGCGCACCTCGATGTTGTCAAAGGGGGGCTTGGCGTTGTTCATTGCCAGGATCACCTCACCCTCGGTCGAGCCGATGTTCACGCGAAAGCGGGGATCGGCCTCGAACTGCGGCAGCAGTTCCGGCGCGGGGAAGCCGGGGAAGGCGTCCAGCTCCTCGGCCATCATCGCGGCGGTCGCGGCAGCAGGGTCAGAGATGAAGCGGAATTCGACCTTGTCCAGCGCCACGCTGTCCGCATCGCGGTAATCGGCGTTCTTGACCAGTGTCAGCCGGTCGCCGCGCGTCCAGCTGTCCAGCTTGAAAGGGCCGGTGCCGACGGGGTTGGTGTTGTTGGTATCCGCCGATTCAGGGGCGACGATGGAACTGTCGCCCTGGCCCATGTTGAACAGGAAGAACGCATCCTTGTTCTTCAGCTTGATCTCGACCGTCTGCGGGTCCAGCGCGGTGACGGAGGCGATGGGTTTGAAGATGTCCTTGGAGGGGTTCACACTGTCTTCGGCCATGGCGCGGTCGAAGGAGAACACCACATCCTCTGCGTCAAAATCGGTGCCATCGTGGAACTTCACCCCCGAAGCGAGTTTGAATGTATAGGTCAGGCCGTCGTCGGTGACCTCCCATTCGGTGGCCAGGTTCGGCCCGACCTGGCCGTTCTCGGCCACGATGGTCAGGGATTCGTAGACGTTCATCGTCAGCATGCCGTCGATGGAGGCGGTGGCATCCGCTGTCGGGTCAAGCGAGGTTGGTTCCTGCTGAAGGCCGACCACCAGCGTATCCGCCAGCGCAGACAGGGGTGCGGCCGTCAGGCCGACGGACAGGGCCAGAACGGACAGGGCGGGAAGTTTCGATAAGCCAGGCATGTGCAGAACTCCTTGCTGAGCATGAGGTGAGGGGCGGCAGCCACCCCGCATGACAGCAGTTTGCGCAGCAGGATCGGCCGGGTCAACGCAGATGCACAGGAATCGCGAAAACATCGCAAAGTTGAAACCTGCCGGGAGGTCAGCTCAGACGGCTTTTCAACAGGTCGCCGGTTCTGGCCAGGATCGGATAGCCGACCATGGAAAATGCCGTGTTGATCTGTTTGAGCGAACGCAGGGTTTCCTGGTGGATGCTGCTGGTTTCGATGCTTTCGGCCAGCCCCTCACGCAACCGGCCAAGGTGGTTGCGCTGCAGTTTCTGTTCCACCGCGCGGACCTTTTCCTTGGCTTCGACAAGGTCGCGTGCCTCGGCCGGGTTCTGGTTCATCATCACGTTGAGCGCCAGATGCACGTTGCCCTGCACCCGGTCGAGAAAATCGTTGATCTCGTTGCGGCCAACCTCGGAAAAGGCGACGCCTTCGCTCTCGCGGCGTTTGGCCAGCGTCAGCAGGCTGCGCACAATGGTGTCGGAGGCCGCTTCCAGCGCGGTGGAGATGCCCGCCAGTTCCATCGACCGTTTGCCCAGATCCTCGTCAAGACCGCCGCGGCCAAGCTGGGCAAGGTAAAGCTTGATCTCGAAATGGATCTTCTTGACCGTCTTGTCCTGTTCGCGGATCGCTGTGGCGGCGGCGCTGTCCCAATGGTCATAGAGGGGGCCCGTGGCATTCAGCATCCCTTCGATTTTCTGACCCATGCGCAGCAATTCGCGGGCGGTGGAATCGAGGCCGCGGCCGGGGCGGTCCAGTGCATTCGGGTCCAGCGCGCTGATTTCTGCCAGTGTGGAGGTCTCCTTGTCGGAGGCGCTTGTGATCAGTCTTGCGCTGAGCGCGGACAGCGGGTGGATCAGCCCGAGGGCCGCCAGCGCCAGGACCGCATTGAAGGCCAGATGCAGGTTGATGGCCTGACGGCTGGCATTCGCCCCAAGATACTGCAGCAGATCAGGTTGCCCCGACAGGACCAGCAGCAACAGCACAGCACCGCCGCCGCGCAGCATCAGGTTGGCGCAGATCATCTGCCGCGCCGGGGCGGGGGAGGCGAGGGTGAGAACATAGGCGATGAACCCGCCGCCCAGGTTGGCCCCCAGGACCATGGCGGCGGCCCCTTCGACCGGCAGCAGCGATTGCGCGGCGAGGGTCACGAACAGCAGCACCGCCGCGACGCTGGAATGCACCGCCCAGGCAAAGAGCGCGCCAACCGCGAAGGCGGAGAAGATGTCGCGCCCGAGATAGGCCATGACCGCCTGTGTGCCGGTGCTGTGGACCATGGGTGCCGTGGCATCCCGGATCATGTCTAGCGACAGGAAGATCAGCGCCAGACCGATCAGGATGCGCCCGGTCTGGCGCAGTGTCCCTGACTGACCGCGCAGGAACAGCGCGACGCCCGCCAGCAGCAGCAGCGGGATGAGGAAGGACTGCCGGATCAGCAGCAGTTGCGACACGATGGCAGAGCCGAGGTCGGCGCCCAGCAGGATCGCCAGCCCGATGGCAGGGATCAGGCTGCCCTTGGCGACGAAATTGGCAACCAGCACCGCCACTGCGGTTGAGCTTTGCAGGAACACCGCGGCCAGGGTGCCGGTGCCCGCTGCCAGCAGCCGGTTGCGGGAGGCGCGGCGCAGCGATTGGCGCAGCTGGGTGGCAAAAGCACGCTCGACCCCCGTGCGCACCAGACGCACCGACCAGATCAACAGCGCGGCAGCCCCGGCGATATGGAGCAGAAAGGAAAGGAGTGCGGGTTCTTGCAATGGAATACTTTCAATGCTGGTGGGTCGCAGGCCGCAAAACGGGGCCGGACGACGGTTTGTAACAGGTTTGTAAAGATAGGCCAGACGCGTCGTCTGTCGATGTCAAAACCGGTACCGGATCTGCCGGATTGGCAGCGGTAATCCAAGCGGCGCGGCGCATTTTTCTGCCCGTTTCCTGCCTGCCCCGAGGTTGGCGCCGGCGTCATGGAAAAATCCCCCGGCTTTGCAGAAAACGTCATAAATTCGTTACAGAACAGGAGGATACAACGCCGCGCGCGAAAGATGAATGATGTGTTGCCAGCACAGGTAGTTACCCACTACGCTGGCGCAGCCACTGAAAATGGGGGAGAGATGTAATGATGATGCGAAACACGATGATGGCCAGCGTTGCGGCCATGATGGCGGCGGCGCCCGCCATGGCGCAAACCGAGGTCGAGTTCTGGCACGCCTTTACCGGCCGTCTGGGCGAGCTGGTGGCGGAGCAGGTCGAAACCTTCAACAACGCACAGTCCGACTATGTTGTGACCGCGACCCACAAGGGCAATTACTCCGAGACGCTGAACGCAGGCATCGCCGCGTTCCGCGCGGGCGAACAGCCTGACATCCTGATGGTCTTCGAAGTCGGCACCGCGACGATGATGGCCGCCAAGGGCGCGATCAAGCCGGTTTATGAGGTGATGGCGGATGCCGGTGCCGATTTTGATCCCGATGGCTTTATCGGATCGGTCAAGGGCTACTACACCACTGCCGACGGTCAGATGCTGTCGATGCCCTTCAACTCCTCCACGCCGGTGCTCTGGGTCAACCGCGATGCGCTGGAAGCGGCTCAGATCGACCCCGATGTGGACCTGAGCACCTGGGAGCAGGTGGGCGAGGTGCTGGATACGCTCAAGGCATCGGGCAACGACTGCCCGCTGGTCACCGCATGGCAAAGCTGGATCCATCTTGAGAACCTCAGCGCCTATCACAATGTGCCCTTTGCCACCGAGGCCAATGGTTTTGCCGGGCTCGCTACCGAGCTGTCGCTGAACGGTCCGGTCCAGGCCAAGCACATCGGGACGATGGGCCAATGGGCCAAGGACGGCAAGTTCATCTATACCGGCCGGCGCAACGAAGGCGGTGCAAACTTCCGCAGCGGTGAATGCGCGCTCTTTACCGAAAGCTCTGCCGGTTACGCCGGGATCAAGTCGGAGGCGACTTTCGACTTTGAAGTGCGCCCGCTGCCCTATTGGTCGGATGTCGAAGGCGCGCCGCAGAACACCATCATCGGTGGTGCATCGCTTTGGGTGATGGCCGGTCAGTCGGACGAGGAATACAAGGGCGTTGCGACCTTCCTGAACTTCCTGTCCTCGCCCGAGATTCAGGCCAAGTGGCACCAGGACACCGGCTATCTGCCGATCACCCAGGCAGCTGCCGACCTGACGCGCGAGCAGGGCTTCTATGAGGCGAACCCCGGCACCGACATCGCGGTCACGCAGATGACGGCCAAGGAGCCGACGGAGAATTCCAAGGGTCTGCGCCTGGGATCCTTTGACCAGATCCGCGGCATCATCGACGAGGAGCTGGAAGCGGTCTGGGCCGGTGACAAGGATGCGCAGGCAGCGCTGGACAGCGCGAAGGCACGCGGCGACGAATTGCTGCGCCGTTTTGAGCAAGCGAACCGCTGAACGGAACGGGAGGGCGCCTCAGCGCGCCTTCCCGGTCAGCCGCGCGAACATGCGTTTCAGATGATCTTGCCCCGCCAGAAAGATAGCTTCGATCAATACGGTCTCGGTCACTTCATCGAGCCTGAACCAGTAGATCGCGCGGTCGATGGTCAAGTACCGGAAAGTGAAGCCGGCCGGGCCGATCTGTGTGCCCCGAAACGGGGCGGAGGTGATCCTGTCGATGTTGTCTACGATCTGTTCGATGCGCGACCGGGCCAGCCGGTCTGCGGCGGCAAGATCATGGCCGAAATCTTCGTGTTGCGCGTTCAGCAGATGCCGGTAAATGCGGCGCAGATCTTCGGTGCCGGCCTCGGTCAGCTCAGCCTTCCAGGCCAAGACGCTGCCTTTCTTCCTTCAGCATCTCGTCGACCCTTTGGCGAAACTCGTCGAGCGGGATGTGCGGCTGCTTCGCTCTGGCATTCAGCATTTCGAAGAACCCGGCGCTCCAGGCCTCATATTCCTCGTCCTCCTTGCGCTTGGCCTCAAGCGCCTGCTGGATTACCGCGGAGGTTGACGAAAACCGGCCCTCGGCCACCTGTTTGCGGGCATATTCGGCCTGTTGATCCGAGATGGAGACGGAAATCTTGACGGTCATGGCTGAACTCCTTTCTGATAAAGTGCTACTCAGTCGCACCGGAGTCAAGTGATGGAAAAGCGCGTCACCTTCAGGGGCATCTGGCTGCCCCTTCTGCTGGTTCTGCCGCAGATGATCGTCACAGCGGTCTTTTTCTTCTATCCTGCGGGGCAGGCGATCTGGCAGTCGCTGTTCATTCCGGACCCTTTTGGCCTGTCGATGCAATACGTGGGGCTGGGCAATTTCGAATATCTGCTGGGCAATGCCTATTACCGGGCAAGCTTTGTCACCACTGCGATCTTTTCCATCGCGGTGACCGTGGTGTCGATGGGCGTGGCGCTTTACCTCGCGGTGCTGGCGGACCGGCTGATCAAGGGATCGGGCGTTTACCGCACGCTGCTGATCTGGCCCTATGCGGTGGCCCCGGCCGTTGCGGGCGTGCTGTGGCTGTTCATGTTCAACACGCGGGTCGGCGTGGTGACATGGTATCTGGGCATGCTGGGATATGACTGGAACCATGTCCTGAACGGGGAAGAGGCGATGGGCCTTGTCGTGGTCGCCTCCGCCTGGGGGCGGATCAGCTATAACTTCCTGTTCTTCCTGGCGGGTCTGCAAGCCATCCCGCGCAGCGTGATCGAGGCGGCGGCGATTGATGGCGCGCGGTTCTGGACCCGGTTTCGCACCATCGTCTGGCCGCTGCTGTCGCCGACGACGTTCTTCCTGCTGGTGGTCAATATCGTCTATGCGTTTTTCGAGACCTTTGGCGTGATCCACACCATTACCAGCGGCGGGCCGCAGCAATCGACGACGATCCTTGTCTACAAGGTCTACAAGGATGGCTTTGTGGGGCAGGACCTCGGCTCTTCCGCGGCGCAATCGGTGATCCTGCTGCTGATCGTGGGGGCGCTGACCATCGTGCAGTTCAAGTTCATCGAGCGCAGGGTGCATTACTGATGGCGGGCATGGTCGAAAAACGCGGTCTTGGGCATTGGATGACCCATCTGGGGCTGATCGTCGGGTTGCTGTTCGTCTTTTTCCCGATCTGGCTGGCCTTTGTCGCCTCGACCGTGTCGCAGCCGGAAATCGTCAAGCCGCCGATGCCGCTGCTGCCGGGTGACCAGTTCCTTGAAAACTACCGCAAGGCGCTGGTGTCGGGCATCAATGCGCCGGTGGCGCTGATGATGCTGAATTCACTGGTGATGGCGCTGGGGATCACCATCGGCAAGATCGTGATCTCGCTGCTGTCGGCCTTTGCCATCGTCTATTTCAGGTTTCCGGGGCGGCGGCTGTTCTTCTGGCTGATCTTCCTGACGCTGATGTTGCCGGTGGAGGTGCGCATCGTGCCGACCTATGAGGTTGTCGCGAATTTCGGGATGCTCAACAGCTATTCGGGCCTGATCTTTCCGCTGATCGCCAGTGCCACGGCGACCTTTCTGTTCCGCCAGTTCTTCATGACCGTGCCGGACGAACTGGCCGAGGCGGCGCGCGTGGACGGGGCACGGCCGATGCGGTTCTTCTGGGACATCCTGTTGCCGATGAGCCGGACCAACATCGCGGCGCTTTTCGTGATCCTGTTCATCTATGGCTGGAACCAGTACCTCTGGCCGCTGCTGATCACGACCGACCCGTCGATGAACACCATCGTCATGGGCATCAAGCAGATGTTCCCCAGTGGCGATGACATCGCCGACTGGCCGGTGATCATGGCAACTTCCATCCTGGCGATGATCCCGCCGGTGATCGTGGTGATCAGCATGCAAAAGCTGTTCATCCGCGGTCTGGTAGACAGCGAGAAATAACACATGGCGACAGTCAGCCTGAAGGGCATCAAGAAGACATTCGGCAAGACCGAGGTGATCCACGGGATCGACATGGAGATCGAGGACGGCGAGTTCATCGTGATTGTCGGGCCATCGGGCTGTGGCAAGTCCACGCTGCTGCGCATGGTGGCCGGGCTGGAAACCGTGACCGGCGGAGAGGTGCAGATCGGCGGCGCGCGGGTGAACGAGCATGAACCGATGGAGCGGGACATCGCCATGGTGTTCCAGAACTACGCGCTTTATCCGCATATGTCGGTCTTCGACAACATGGCCTACGGGCTGAAGATCGCGGGCACCCCCAAGGCCGAGATTGCCGAGCGGGTGAACGAGGCGGCGGCGCTGCTGCAGCTTGGTGATTACCTCGAACGGCGGCCGCGCGAGCTGTCGGGCGGGCAGCGCCAGCGTGTGGCCATGGGCCGGGCCATCGTGCGCAAGCCTTCGGTGTTTCTGTTTGACGAGCCGCTGTCCAACCTGGATGCCAAGCTGCGGGTGCAGATGCGGCTGGAGATCAAGCAGTTGCAGCGCCGTCTGGGGGTCACGTCGCTTTATGTGACGCATGACCAGGTGGAGGCGATGACTTTGGCCGACCGGATGATCGTGATGAACGCGGGCCGCGCCGACCAGATCGGCGCGCCGCTGGAGGTCTATGCCAACCCGGCGACCGAATTCGTCGCCGGTTTCATCGGCTCGCCGCCGATGAACTTCCTGCCTGCCGGTCTGGCGACGGACGCACCGGAAGGGGCAAAGACGCTGGGCATCCGGCCCGAGAACCTGGTGCTGGCCGGGCAGGGGACCCGGGCCACGGCGATCTATAACGAAGCATTGGGGGCGGAAACGCTGGTACATGTGGATCTGGCGGATGGCACCCGCGCCACCGTGCGGCAAGACGCCTCTGTTCCGATGCCCCCGGAAGGTGCTGCGGTGAACCTCGAATGGCAGGACGCGGATCGGATATTCTTTGACTCCGAAGGCAGACGGTGCTGATCATGGCGCCATTGAGAACCCTTCGGGTGTCACACCGCTGTCATATGTGAACACTACGACCCAGGAAGCCCGGCGCGGCCTGACCGCACCGGCACAATTTGGAGAAAATCATGAAAACCATCCTGACAACCGTTGCCGCCCTGGCGCTCTGCTCTGCCGCGCAGGCGGACACGCTGCGCCTTTTGACCTGGGGCGGCTATGCGCCCGAGAACGTGATCGAGATGTTCGAGGCGGAGACCGGCCATACCGTCGAAGTGACCAAGTCGAACAACGAGGAAATGATCGCCAAACTGCGCGCGACCAATGGCGGCGGTTTTGACCTTGCCCAGCCCAGCCAGGACCGCATCGCGGGCCCGCAGGCCGAATTCGGCATCTACAAGCCGCTGGACATGTCGAAGATCGACGCCAGCCTGTTCATCCCTTCGATGCTGGAAGCGACCAAGGGCAACACCACGGTGGATGGTGAGATCTTTGCCGTGCCGCATGTCTGGGGCACCTCGGGCCTTGTGGTGAACACCGCGATGGCGGCTGACGTGAAGGACTATACCGACCTCTGCAACGCCGATGTCGCCGGGAAAGTATCTTACCGTCTGAAGCGTCCGACATTGATCGGCTTCGCCTATGCGATGGGCCTCGACCCCTTTGCGGCCTATGGCGATGAAGCGGCCTACAAGGAGATCCTTGATCAGGTTGAGGCCAAGCTGGTGGAGTGCAAACCCAACGTCAAAACCTATTGGGACGGCGGGGACGAATTGAAGAACCTGCTGCGTTCGGGCGAAGTCGTGGCGTCGATGGCATGGGACACCGGTGGCTGGCAGCTGAACGACGATAACAAGGACATCACCTTTGTTGCCCCCACATCAGGTGCGCTGGGGTGGATCGACACTTTCGTTCTGCCCGCACGGGGCCGTGCCGATGATGCGGCCTATGCCTGGATCAATTTCGTGATGAAGCCGGAAATTGCGGCAATGATCACCGCGTCAGCCGGAAACTTCACCGCCTCGCAGGGCGGTGATGAGGGCGTGGACGACGCGCTCAAGGCCAAGTATCAGGCCAGCTTCCCACAGGAAGCCATCGACAACATCAAGTGGTATCCGACGGTTCCGGCTGGCCTTGAGGCGCTGGAAGGTGCTGCGCTCGACCGGATCAACGCGGCCAACTGATCGCCCATGAAATGACGCAGGGGGAGCGCGGCAACCGCGCTTCCCACTTTTATTGAAGGCCTCCCATGTCCGAAACCCCAGACCTTGAATGCCGCCACATCTGCAAAAGCTTTGATGACTTCAGGGCGGTGGACAACGTCAGTTTCTCCGTCCCGCAGGGCAAGTTTTTCTCCATCCTCGGGCCGTCGGGCTGTGGCAAGACAACGTTGCTGCGGATGATCGCGGGGTTTCAGAAACCCTCCAGCGGTGATCTGCTGATCAAGGGGCGGTCGGTTGTGGATGTGCCGCCGAACAAGCGGCCCGTATCGATGGTGTTTCAGCACCTTGCCCTGTTCCCGATGATGAACATCGGCGCCAACGTCGGTTTCGGGCTGCGCCAGCGTGGCGTCAACAAGACGGACGTCAAGAAGCAGGTCGAGCGGGTGCTGGAGCGTGTGGGGCTTGCAGGCGTTGCGGACCGTGCTGTCAGTTCGCTGTCAGGCGGGCAGAAACAGCGTGTCGCCATCGCCCGCTGCATGGTGCTGGAGCCGGACGTGCTGCTGCTGGATGAACCGCTTGGCGCGCTGGACCTGAAGCTGCGCGAACATATGAAGATCGAGCTGAAGCAGTTGCAGTCGGAATTCAACACCACCTTTGTCTATATCACCCACGATCAGTCAGAGGCGCTGGTGATGTCCGACCAGATCGCGGTGATGAACCACGGTGTCTTTGAACAGGTCGGCACGGCGAAAGAGCTGTACTATGAACCGCAGACCGCCTTTGTCGCCGGATTCGTGGGTGAGGCGAACAAGTTTGCCGCCACGGTCGAGGAAATGGGCGGCGGGCTGCTGACCCTGCGCAGCGAGGCGGGCAGGCCTGTCAGGGGCGTCGCGGCGGGGCAGGGGTTGGCGAAGGGCGACAGGGTGCGTGTCTTTGTCCGGCCCGAAGCGGTGCGGTTGTCGCGCGCGCCACAAGACACCATCAGCAATGGGGGCGAGGGGACGGTGCAAAGCGTGCTGTTCAACGGGGCCAATTCGCAGGTGCTGCTGCGCGATGCGCAAAGCGGCGCAGAGATCAGCGTGGCCCTGCCACAGACCGGCGAATTCCGCGACCTGCAACAGGGCGATACCGTTCATTTCCGCTGGGACGCGGAGCAGACGCGGGTCTATGCCGATGGCTGACCGGTCGAAACTGACATTCTACCTGCTGCTGGCCCCGCTGCTGCTGTGGCTGGTGACGCTGATCATCCTGCCCCATGTGGGCATGTTCATCGTATCCCTGCGCGAGAAGGTCGGCGTGCGCGAGTACGAGACGAGTTTCGCGAACTACGCCGTTTTCTTCAACGAGCCGCTCTACTGGAACACTTTCGCGCGCACGGCCTATATGTCGATCGCCTCTACGGTGCTGACGCTGCTGATCGGCTTTCCCATCGCCTATTACATCGCCAAGCTGACGCGCGGGCGCAGCAAGACGACGCTGTTCCTGATGTGTCTGATCCCGTTCTGGGTCAGCGAGCTGGTGCGCACCTTTGGCTGGATGATCCTGCTGCGCGAGACCGGGATATTTTCGAACCTGCTGCAATATGTCGGGCTGGCCGATGCGCCGGTGGAGATGCTGTATAACGATGCCGCCATCATGGTGGGGCTGGTCTATACCTCCATGCTTTTCATGGTGGTGCCGCTGGTCACGACGCTGGACAGCCTGGACGACAGCCTGATCGAAGCGGGCTATGATCTGGGCGCGAGCGGCATCGCCATCCTGCGCGAGATCGTGATCCCCCATGCCATGCCCGGCATCGTGTCGGGCTGCATCGTGGTCTTCATGCTGAGCCTTGGCAACTACCTGACGCCGATCCTGCTGGGCGGCAAGGACAGCCTGTGGTTCACCGGGCTGATCTACAGCCAGTTCATCACCCGCTTCAACTGGGAGCTGGGCTCGGCCTTTGGCTTTCTGTTGCTGGGGCTGTCGTCGCTGATCGTCTTTGTTGGCCTGAAACTGACCCGGCAATCGCTGGGCAAGACGATGGCCCAGACATGATTACCGGCATCCCCCAAAGCGGCGCATTCAAATGGACCTACCGGGCCTATGTCGCCCTGTTCTTCGTTTTCCTGGCACTGCCGCTGGTCACTGTCTGCGTCTTTGCCTTCAACGATTCCGTGTTTCCCTCGCTGCCTTGGGAAGGGTTCACCTGGGCCTGGTTCTTTGGCGATGAGGCACCCTATATCGGTGTCTTTCACGAAAGACCGATCCTGCGGTCCATCGTGACATCGGGCATCGTGGCCTTCTGGGTGGCGCTGCTATCGGTGGCGGTGGGCACCTGCAACGCCTTTCTGTTCGTGCGGCACGATTTTCCCGGCAAGGGCGTGCTTTATATCCTGATGCTGCTGCCGCTGATCATTCCCGGCATCATCCTGGGGATTTCGATTCTGGTGTTTTCATCGTCGGTCGCGAATACGCTGGAGGATGCGACGGGCCTGTGGTTCGACGGGCTGCGGCCCGGTCTGATCCTGGTGGTGCTGGGGCAATTTTCCTTCATCACGACATTTGCCACGCTGGTGATCTCTGCCCGGCTGCAAAAGTTCGACCCCGCGCTTGAGGAGGCGGCGCTGAACCTGGGCGCGACCCGCTGGGGGGCGGTGCGCGCGGTCACCTTGCCGTTCCTTTATCCCGCGATGGGGGCTGCCGGGGTCGTGGCGGTGCTGATGAGTTTCGAGAATTTCAACACGACCCTGATGCTGGTCGGATCCGACGCGCCGCTGACGATCACCATGTTCGACCGGCTCAAGCTGGGTTCGACCCCGGTGCTGAATGCGGTGTCCCTGCTGCTGATCGTGGTGTCGGCACTGTTGGGGCTCGCCTCCCTCTTGTTGGAGAAACGACAGGATTGACGGCCGGGGCCGGCAACGCCCCTGACAGGGGTCAGCCCCGGCCTTCGCGGACCGTGTCGATCATCAGCTGCACATTCTCGGGGTCGGCGTCAGGCGTGATGCCGTGGCCAAGGTTGAAGATATGCGGCCCGCCCGACAATGCCTTGACGATGCGGCGGGTTTCGCTGACCAGCGCATCGCCGCCCGTGACCATGTGAGAGGATTTCAGGTTGCCCTGCACGCAGCCTGCGGTCTGGACATGGCTGGCGGCCCATTCGGCACTGACGCCGTCGTCAATGGCAATACATTCCGCGCCGATGGCCTTGTGCGCCCCTTCATAGCGCGCATCGGCCCCGCGCGGGAAGGCGATGACCGGCACACCGGGATGCATCTCGTGCAGGGCGCTGGTGATGCGTTGCATCGGCTTCAGGGAATAGGTGTCAAAGTCCGCCCCCTGCAGCGACCCGGCCCAGCTGTCAAAGATCTTGACCACCTCTGCGCCCGCCTTGATCTGTTCGGAGAGATAAAGCACCGTCGCTTCGGTGATCTTGTCCATCAGCGTCTCGAACACCGCGCGGTTCTCGGATTTCAGCGCATGGGCCGGCCCCTGGTCGGGCGTGCCGCGGCCGGCAATCATATAGGTGGCCACGGTCCAGGGCGCGCCGGCGAACCCGATCAGCGTGGTTTCCTCCGGCAGGCCCTTGGACAGAATACCAACCGTCTCGTAGATCGGGCTCAGCCTGTCATGGATGGCCTCGGCGGGTTTCAGGGCCTCCACTTCGGCCTGGGTGGTGATGGTGGACAGGCGCGGCCCCTCGCCGGTTACGAACCACAGGTCGGCCCCCAGCGCCTGCGGCACCAACAGGATATCGGCAAAAAGGATCGCCGCGTCAAAGCCATAGCGGCGGATCGGCTGGAAGGTGACCTCGGCCGCCAGTTCGGGATTGTAGCAAAGAGACAGGAAATCCCCCGCCTGGGCGCGCGTCGCCTTGTATTCCGGCAGATAGCGGCCCGCTTGCCGCATCATCCAAATGGGCGGGACCGGAAGGGTTTCGCCCGCCAGCGCGCGCAGGATGGTTTTTGTCTTGCTCATGGGGGTACTCTTGATGGAAGTGTTTCATCTATCATGCTTTTTCAACGGGGGAGAGACAAGAGTTGTCAGCCCGTTAATGCAAATGTACGAAAGGCCATGACCTTTGATTTGCCCAACCCGCAGAACCCCCTGAACATCGGCACCCGTGGGTCCCCTCTGGCGCTTGCGCAGGCGCATGAGACCCGCGACAGGCTGGCGCAGGCCTTTGATCTGCCGTTGGAGGCTTTCACCATCGTCGTGATCAAGACGACGGGGGACAAGATCATCGACCGCCCGCTGAAGGAGATCGGCGGCAAGGGCCTGTTCACGCGTGAGATCGAGGATGATCTGCTGGCAGGCAGGATCGATATCGCGGTGCATTCGATGAAGGACATGCCGACGCTTCAGCCGCAGGGGCTGCTGCTGGATACCTACCTGCCGCGCGAGGATGTGCGCGATGCTTTCATTTCGCCCCGCGCCAGGGGCCTGGCCGATCTGCCCGCTGGCACGGTGGTGGGCACCTCAAGCCTGCGTCGGCGTGCACAATTGAAACTGCGGCGGCCCGATCTTGAAGTGGTGGAGTTTCGCGGGAACTTGCAGACCCGGCTGATGAAGCTGGATCAGGGTGTGGCGGAGGCGACGTTCCTAGCCATGGCCGGGTTGAACCGGCTGAAGATGGATCAGGTGCCGGCGACCGCAATCGAGGTGGACATGATGCTGCCCGCCGTGGCGCAGGGCGCCATCGGGATCGAGCGCCGGAGCGATGACAAGCGCATGGCGGAAATGCTGGACGCGATCCATGACCGGACCACCGGCCAGCGGCTCACGGCCGAACGGGCGTTTCTGCAGGAACTCGACGGCTCCTGCGAGACCCCCATCGCCGGGCTGGCTGTGCTGGAGGGGGGCACGCTGCACCTGCGCGGCGAGGTGCTGCGCCCGGATGGGTCCGAAGCGCTGAGCGACGCGATCACCTGCCCGGTGGAGGATGGCGCCAGGGCGGGGCAGGACATGGCCCGCAGGCTGCTTGCGCAGGCCGGTCCGGGGTTCTTTGACTGGCGGGCGTAAGATCCGGCAGGGTGCCAGGCGCGCCGCACCCCGGGGCGGCGGCTGAACCCGACCGCCGACAACCCGGTTTCAAAAACACAGATGCTGTGACTTTCGCGGCAATTGCCTTATGTGAAGCTATGGTAACAGCATCGCTCGCAGTCAGACCCCGAAGAATGAATGCAAGGCCTGACGGCGGTGTTGCGATGGCCGCTGTTGGCCATTGCAATTCCTGCCGTTTTGAAGCATCGCCAGTAGCCCAAGGGCAGCCCTGTCACTGTGGTGAGTAAAGTAATGGCATCAAAGTTCGATCGGTATCTGGTTTTGGAACGGAATCCTGCCTATCGGCCGGTTGTGGCCGAGGACAAGGCCGGTGGCTATTCTGCGGAAGACGTGAACCGGTTGTTGCTGGATGCAGAGCAGATCTTTGACGCTCAGCTGCGCAAGGTGGAGGAGCGGGCGCGGTCCTTGCGCGTCGCACTGGCGACGCGCGAACGGGAACTTGCGGACCTTGCCAATCTGGCCGATCAGCGCAGCAATGCGGCAGAGGCGGAATTGACCGCCCGTGCCAGTCAGTTGGAAGAGCAGGCGGGCGCGCTTGCAAAGCTGGAGGCCGAGTTGAAAGCCGGCGCAGAAGCGCTGGCCCGGCAGAAAGACGAAAACGCCCTTGAGCATCAGCAGCAGGCCCGGGTTATCGCAGACCTCGAACAAGCGCTTTGCGACATGCGTGCCAGCAGATCCTGGCGTCTGACCCGGCCACTGCGCTGGCTGGTCCGCGGCCGGGGGCGGGGCTAGGCAATGCCCCAGGACCCGATCAAGGTCATCGAAGACAGCGCGTTGTTCGATGCTGGATGGTATCGCCGGACCTACCCGGATGTCACCTTGTATGACCGCTCGGCGGCACATCACTATGCGGTCTATGGCGCGAAGATCGACCGTGACCCGGGCCCGGATTTCAGTTCCACAGGCTATCTTGCCCGCAATCCTGAGGTTGCAGAGGTCGGGCACAACCCGCTGTGGCACTATGAGCTTTTTGGCAAGCACGAGGGCAGGGAGGCATCGCCCAGCCTGTTGGCCGACAGCGCCCCGTTCGATCCGGTGGTGCAATCCCTGATCGATCGCAGCGTGGCAGAACCCTTGCCTGCCGCCGCGCAGGAAACCCTGCAAAAGACATTTGCCGCCAGGTTGCATCAGCGGCCCCATCGGCTGATGCCAGCATTCGACCATGCGGCGGCCAGACGCTTCGTGAATGCGTTGAGCGCGCAGCATGATGCGGATCTGGTGGCGCGGAACACATTCGTCAGTGTGATCATGGCAACCTACAATCGGGGGGCGACCCTGACCGCTGCGGTGCGCTCCGTGCTGGGCCAGTCGCACCACAACCTTGAGCTGATCGTGGTGGATGATGGCAGCACCGATTTCACAATTGACGTCCTGAAGGGCCTTTCAGCCGATCCGCGGCTGATCTGTTGTCACACCGAACATGCCGGGGTGTCCGCCGCCCGTAACGCAGGGCTGGCCCGGGCATCGGGCGAGGTGATTTTCTACCTCGACAGCGACAACCTGTGGACGGCTGATTTCCTGCGTCTGATGCTGATCGCGCTGGCGACCTCCGGCGCGCGATGCGCCTATGCCGCGAGCCTGTTGCTCAACCGCGAGGGCGAGGTGGCAGGCTACCGGGGCGAGCCTTTTGACTGGGCGCATTGCGTCGACGGCAATTACGTCGATCTGAACGTGTTCTGCCATCGGGCCGATATGATAGGCGATTTCGGCACCTTCGATGGCCAGCTACGGCGCATGGTCGATTGGGATCTCATCCTGCGCTACACACAGGCAGAACGGCCTGTCTATTGCCCTTTCATCGGGTGCCTCTATTCCGACGACGCGCAGGACAAGTCGCGGATTTCCACTTCAAAGCCCTATATTTTCGAGCGGGTCGTTTCCTACAAGAACGCGCGCGGCTTTGCCACGATAGCAGAAACGCTGGCCGATCTGCGGTTTTCCATCGCGATCAAACAATCCGCTGCGCCACAGGGTGACACGACAAAGCACCTCGTGACCGAACTTGAGAAACGCGGCCACCGCCTGCAGGTGGACGGACCGGATGCATGGGCGGCGCGCCATCCACATGTAAATGAAGTGGTGCTGATCCTGCCCGACGCGTCGGATTACCCGCCGCATCCCGAACAGTTCAATCTGGCTTTGGGTGTGGCTGCCGATGATCGGGAGGCTGTCCAGGGGACTGTCGACGCGCTGGACTGCGACGCGGCAAAGATCGCTGATGAAATCGAGGCGCGGATCAGCGCGTACCTGCAGTTTCGTAACCCGGCATAGCATGTGCCTCCCTTGATAATATCTGCGGGGCACAGGTGTGAGAAACTCGCTTGTAGCTCCCATCAACAAAGCCCCCCAGATCCAAGACTGTTGCGCAATCAAGCGAATCGCCTGTACGCTGGTGCCCACCCGCAACCGCCAGAGGTCAGCCGTGCCCCGCGCCCCGTCCCATGCCGATAAGGTCCTGCAAGCGACACAATCGTCTTCTGCCGCCGCCCGGTCCCAGATCGCGGCCAGCTGGCACCGGTCGGTGCAAAAACACGGGCTGACCCCCGACGAACACCGCGCCCCCGAGCGGCTGGAGCAAAGCGCATTGAACCAGCGCCGCGCCGCGGTGGAACAGTTCCTGAGCGTGGCCGCCCCGCGTCTGGACGCGCTTTTTGCGCTGGTGGGCCTGTCCGGCTTTGCCGTTCTGCTGACCGACAGCGACGGCGTTGTGCTGGACCAGCGCATCTCCGACGCCGACACCGCGGCCTTTGAAGGCTGGGGCCTGTGTGCCGGGGCGAACTGGAGCGAGGAGCGCGAGGGCACCAACGGCATTGGCACCTGCCTGACCGAACGCCGCCGCGTCATCATCCACCAGGGCGATCATTTCCTGTCCCGCAACACCGACATGAGCTGTATCGACGCGCCGATCTACGGGGCCGATGGCGCGATCATCGGCGCGCTGGACGTGTCATCCGCCCGCGCCGACCAGACCGAGGCGTTCAACCGGCTGATCAGCGCACAGGTCGCCCAGACCGCCCGCGCCATCGAAGAGGCCAACTTTCGCTCCACCTATACCCCCGCGCGGATCATCGCCGCAGGCAACGACAGCGACGCTGCCACGCTGCTGGCGGTGGATGGCAACGATCTGGTGGTGGGGGCCACCCGCGCCGCAAGGGCGCTGTTTGGCATGGCAGGCACCGGCCCGCTGACCGCCCGCCCCGCCGCCGACCTGCTGGGGCGCGACGACGAAGTAACCGGCTTTGAACGGGCAGAACGCGCCGCCGTGCTGCGCGCGCTGGCCCGTGCCGGTGGCAACGTCTCGCAGGCCGCGCGACAGCTTGGCGTGGGCCGCGCCACCCTGTACCGGCGGATGAAACGGCTGGGGCTCGACGAAACCTAGGCGCTCCTGTCTCACTTCCGAGACAGTTTTCCCGAACTTTCAATTTCCCTCTGATGACGGCTGCCCCGCGCCCCGTCACCTTGTGCGCAATCCGGGAGGGAGACCCGGTGTTATCAGGAGGAAACACACTTGAAAGATCTCGCACATACCGAATCCGGCACCTACACATCGCCGTTCAAGACCCGTTACGACAACTTCATCGGTGGCGCCTTTGTCGCCCCCGTGAACGGGCGCTATTTTGAAAACGTCACGCCGATCACCGGCGAAAAGATCAACGACTGTGCCCGCTCGGACGCCGCCGACGTGGAACTGGCGCTGGACGCCGCCCATGCCGCCAAAGGTACCTGGGGCAAGACCTCGGCCACCGAACGCGCCAACCTGCTGCTGAAGATCGCCGATGCGATTGACGCGAACCTGGAACTGCTGGCACAGGCCGAAACATGGGACAACGGCAAGCCGATCCGCGAAACCATGGCCGCAGACATACCGCTGTCCGCCGATCACTTCCGCTATTTCTCAAGCGTTCTGCGCGGGCAGGAAGGCTCAATGAGTGAGATCGACGCCGACACCGTCGCCTATCACTACCACGAACCGCTGGGCGTGGTCGGCCAGATCATCCCGTGGAACTTCTCGATCCTGATGGCCGCGTGGAAACTGGCCCCGGCGCTGGCGGCTGGCAACTGTATCGTGATGAAGCCCGCCGAACAGACCCCCGCCGCCATCATGGTGCTGGCCGAGATCATCGCCGACATCCTGCCCGCCGGTGTGCTGAACATCGTCAACGGCTATGGGGCCGAGGTCGGCGCGGCGCTGGCCACGTCCAAACGCATCGCCAAGATCGCCTTTACCGGATCGACCGCGACGGGCCGCACGATCATGAAGGCCGCCACCGAAAACCTGATCCCCGTCACGCTGGAACTGGGCGGCAAAAGCCCGAACCTGTTTTTTGCCGACATCATGCGCGAGGATGACGCGTTCCTGGACAAGGCGGTCGAGGGGTTTGTGCTGTTCGCGTTCAACCAAGGCGAGGTCTGCACCTGCCCGTCCCGCGCGCTGGTTCAGGAGGACATCTATGAGGCCTTCATGGAGCGCGTCATTGCCCGCGTCAAAGCGATCAAGCACGGCGACCCGCGCGACCCCGAAACCATGGTGGGCGCACAGGCCAGCAAGGCGCAGCAGGACAAGATTCTGTCCTATTTCACCATCGGTCGCGAAGAGGGCGCCGAGGTGTTGATCGGCGGCGCGGCGGCGGCGTTCACCGGCGAATTGTCGGGCGGCAACTACATCCAGCCGACGATCCTGAAGGGCCACAACAAGATGCGCGTGTTCCAGGAGGAAATCTTTGGCCCGGTGGTGTCCGTGACCACCTTCAAGGACGAGGCCGAAGCCCTGGCGATTGCCAATGACACCATGTACGGGCTGGGCGCCGGCGTGTGGTCGCGCGACATGAACACCTGCTACCGCGTCGGCCGCGCCATCGAAGCGGGCCGGGTCTGGGTGAACAACTACCACGCCTACCCCGCCCACGCGGCCTTTGGCGGCTACAAACAGTCGGGCATCGGGCGTGAAAACCACAAGATGATGCTGGACCACTACCAACAGACCAAGAACCTGCTGGTCAGCTACAACCCCAACAAGCTGGGCTTTTTCTAAGACCCGGCGAAGCGGCCCCCCGATCCGGGGGGCCGTTTTCGGTTCAATCTGGACGACTTAGGGCCACATCTGCGCTGCGTGCAGCACAGGGATCAATCAATACAGCTGATAGAACATCACACCAAGGTTTGCGACAGAGCCAGTGAGAGCTGCAGACCGATAGATCACAGCAGAAAATCGCCTTCATCCAGGTCGGCGAGGTCTACGTTCAGCAATGTGACAAGGCCGGTGCCCGTGTTGATCTCAACGTTCGCGCCCACTTGGGACAGGTGATTGAGGGTCAGATCAAGGTAGCTGGTAATCGCGGTGATTGCGCTGAAGTCGATGCGCTCAAATGCATTGGTGGCATCAAAGTCGGTGATGACATCCTGTCCATGATTGTCAGCAAATACAAAGGTGTCGGCGTTGAAATTGCCCGTCAATGTGTCGTTGCCCAGCGATCCGATGAGCGTATCGAACCCCGCACCGCCGCTGAGGCGGTCGTCGTTCACGCCGCCATCGAGCAAGTCGTTGCCCGTCCCGCCTTGCAACTGGTCATTGCCCCATTGCCCCTGAATCGTGTCGTTTCCGGATTGCCCGAAAAGACCATCCGTATCGAAGCCACCAAAGAGCAAATCATCGCCATTCTGGCCAAACAGCCGATCAAAGCCGTTGCCACCCAGCATTGTGTCATTGCCATCACCGCCAAGCAGGTTGTCGGCCTGATCGCCGCCATCCATTCGATCATCGCCAGCGCCACCGGACATCCGGTCAAACCCGGCGCCGCCCAGCAGGGTGTCATTGTCGTCGCCACCGTCGAGTGTGTCATTGCCGATGCCGCCGACCAGCAGATCGAAACCGGCGTCTCCCTGCAGCTGGTCATTGCCATTGTCGCCGTAAAGGACGTCATTCCCCGCACCCGCGAACAACACGTCATCGTCATCCCCCCCACGCAGAACGTCCTCGCCACCGTCGCCGCGCAGGGTATCGTTGCCGGCGTCCCCGGACAGAATGTCCAAACCAGCCTCACCGATCAGTAGGTCGTCGCCGTTTCCGCCGAGAAGCACGTCAGCCTGCGCGCCGCCGTTCAACGTGTCATTGCCCTCACCGCCTACCAGCAGGTCAAACCCCGCGTCGCCCAGGAGCAGGTCGTTGCCCACCCCGCCTATTAACGTATCTTCCTGAAATCCGCCAAAAAGCGTGTCGTTGCCCGCATCGCCGGTCAAAAGGTCATCATCATCGCCGCCATGCAGATAGTCGTCATCCAGCCCGCCAAAGAGGCTGTCATCGCCCCCCAGACCACGGATGATATCATTGCCAGCGCCGCCGTCGAAAAAGTCACCGCCCGCAGTACCTGATAGATCGTCATCGCCCGCGGTCGCAAAAACCGCCGACCCTAACGGTCTGGTAGGCTGACTGGTAAAGGTCTGCGCAATCCCCAGCCCATCCGTCACCGTGACCTCAACCACAATCGTCGCACCATAGTTGCCGGGACGAACGGTGTAGGTCTCCTGTGTGGATACAAGCGTACCGCCTTGAAACCACCGATAGCTGGCCGTCGACAGATCCAGCCCGTCGGCGTCAGCAAGCATACTTATATCGACGCTCAGAAACTCGTCAGGACGAGCGACGCCCCGGATCAGCGGTACGCCCGTGCCCACCTGATCCTGCACAAAGAGCTGGCCATAGATGCCACCATCTTCGTTGAACCGTTCGCTTGACCAGGTGATCTGGAAACTGCTGTCGGAAAAGACCTGAATAGCAGAACCGACCTGATCGTACTGCGGTTCGGCGATAGTTGCGAATTCATCCCCCAGAAACGCGCCATCCGCCGAAAGGCTGCGGGCCCGAATGGCGGAAACCGGCCCATCAGACGTCCATGAAATAACGATATCGCCGTTGGGCAGCTGTGCTGCAGCCAGATCAAACTGATCGCCAGCCGTGGTCTGGTTGATCTGCAATTCCTCCGTTGTCGGGATGCCGGTTGAACCAAAGAAGCGGGCAAAGATGCCGCTGCCTGACCCGTCTTGGCCTTCCGACTCCCAGATCACCACAAAACTTCCGTCGCCAAGGACCAGCACCTGCTGGGCGTTCTGATTGCCGGTCGTGGTAGTATTCACCGCGATTGGCGACCCCAGCACTGCGCCGTCCGCCGAGAGGCGTTGAAGCACGATGCCGCTGCCACTTGCATCCAGCCCGTCCCCCGACAGCGCCGCGATGAAGCCTCCGCCGGGCAAGGCCACCACAGAGGGGTCGATGCCGGTCGCCGCACCAAGAGAAAGTTCTGTCCCAAGGGGCGCTCCGGTGGCGGAAAAGAGCCGGGCAAAGGCTTCGTCACCCGATATCCAGGTCACAAGAATGCGGCCATCTGCGCCGATGACCACCTCCGACAGCGTCTGATCGCCTGCCGTGGTCTGATTGACCTGAAATTCAGCCGCGACGGTCTGTCCGTCGGCGGCAAAGACACGGGCGAAGACACCGCGCCCCGATCCGTCCTGGCCTTCGGAATTCCATGCCATGACGAAACCGCCGCCGTCCAGGGCCTGTGTCACGGAGTCGTCCTGCACGTCGGTGATGTAGGTATTGCCAAGCTGTGGTGCCACGACGACATTGCCGTCGGCATCGGTGATGGCAAAAGCCACCTCGTAGTCCGGGCCGTCGGATAATCCGAACCGATCGACGACTTCCCAACTGACCAACACATTGCCGTCGGATAAAAGGGTTAGCGAAGGGTCAAGTTCGAGAAAATCAAAGAACCCGCCAATAAAGTGATCGGGGTAAAAAACGGGATCGAAGAAACCACCCAAAGCAGGCGGATATGTGCCTCCAAAACTAACGCTAATAGATTGGACATATTCGACGATAATCTCGTCATTGGCCAGCACCAGAAAGTCCGGATCATAATAGGACTGGTTCTCGCGGTTGCTCACGTAAATGTGGCGCGGGCCTGAAGGGCTATAAATATAGGGCAAATGATACTCCGATGCGAATAATGGTCCACCAAAGCAAGGTTAACAGGGCTTTGTCTATGAACAAGTCCCAGCTTTGCCGCGCAACTGTGTCTTCAACTTGTTGGAACGACCCATTTCTGGCTGTACGTACAGATGGAATTAGCGAGCTTTCGAGCAATGCCTGTTATTTTTGATATTTTCTTCATTTAGTCTACCGGAGAATTTATTTTATCTGGAAAGCGACCTGGGTTCTCCCCCGATGTCCTCATGTTACCAGATATCGATACTCCACAAACAAGCAGAACCTGTGGCTTCTGCCGGATTGATGCAACAGGCCCGTGGTGCCTGACGGTGCAGGATTAATGGGTCCTGGCGCTAGGCGCGTTGTATTTCGAGGACCGGCATGTGAATCCCGGTCTGGTCCTGCGACGATGCGGCGGGGGCCGGATTGTGCAGGTCAAGGGCAGCTTGCATGATGGGGGCAAAAGCCGCCACGCTTTGTGGTCCCAGCATATCATCATGTCCGCAATCAACCTCGATCCGTTGGGTTCCGGCGCGCGTAAAGCGATCCCAGGGTGCGTCGCGCCATTCCAGTACGGCGTCAAGCGCGGTGGATTTCCCCCGGGTTGCACATACGTCAATGATCGGCGTGTTGATCTGCGTCGGCAGGTGACGCTGTGCGAGGTCTAGATTGGCCTCGACCATGTCACGGATGCGCCCGCGCAATCTGTCAAAACGGTCTTTGCCGATGGTTGTGCGCAAGGCGCTGATCTCGGGCCGGGTGACCAGTTTTTCGGCCAGCGCATCCAGCGTGTGCAGCGCGGGGTCGGGCGGCTCGCCAAGGAAGGCCAACGCCTGTTGTACCCGGCTGGCTTCGGTGTTGTCGCCAATTCGGGATTGGAACGGATAGGCGTCAAGCAGGCAGAGACAGGCGATCTGTGCGCCCTGCGCCTCTAGCTGGCCTGCGATTTCATGGGCAAGGAGGCCGCCAAAGGACCAGCCAACAAGGTGGTAGGGACCTTGGGGTTGGATGGCGCGGATGCGGGCCACATAGTCACGCGCCATGGCTTGCATGTCGGGCCAGATGTCGGGTTCGGTCAGGGCGGAAGATTGCAACGCACAGATGCCCACCCGCCGGGGCAGCGCTTGCGCCAGAGCGGCATAGCCCCAGCCGATCCCCAGGATCGGGTGCAGGCAAAAGACTGTTGGCGCGTCGGCATCGGCCTTGCGCAGGTCAAGAACAGGGCCCAGCGGATCAGCCCCGCTGGCCTGGTCCAGTTCGGCAGCAAGGCGGCGCAGGCTGGGGTTGGCAAACACGGTGGTCAGCGCAAGATCAGGTCCGTAGTAGCGGCGCAAATTGGCGATCAGGCGCGCGGCTGTCAGGCTGTTCCCGCCGAGTTGGAAGAAATCGTCGTCTATGCCGATATCCTGATTGCCCAATACCGCGCGGACCCGGTCCAGCAGGTTGTGTTCGGTTGGCGTCAGCGGACCAGTTGCGGTTTGACCGGCCCTTTGTGCCCCGGAAGGGATCGGGGGCAGGGCCTTGCGGTCAATTTTGCCATTTGCGTTCTGCGGCAATGCAGGAAGGCGCAAATAGGCCGAGGGGATCATGTAGCCCGGCAAATGGGCGCGCAAATGGGTTTCAAGTGACGCCGTGTCGATGGGGTGGGGGCTGGTGAAATAGCACAGCAGCCGGTCTTGATCGCGCGGCTTTACGACGGCGGCGGACCCGATGGGGGTGAACTGGCGCGCGGCGGCTTCGATCTCTCCGGTTTCGATCCGGTGGCCGCGGATCTTGATCTGAAAATCGATCCGCCCGAAATGTTCAAGACTGCCGGTTTCAGTCCAGCGGCCCAGATCGCCGGTGCGGTAGATGCGCCCCCGCGGGCTGTCGACAAAACTGTCCTGAGTCATGTCGGGGCGCGCATGATAGCCTTGTGCCAGTCCGATGCCCCCGATCCAGATTTCACCGATGGTTCCCGCAGGTGCAGGGGTGCCGAACCTGTCGAGCACGAAGATACTTTCGCCGGCAAGGGGGCGGCCAATGGGGGGGCGTGTTGCGTTTTCGGCGGTGATCCGTGCGATGCTGGACCAGATTGTCGTTTCGGTTGGCCCATAGACGTTGAACAAGGGCCCGCCTGTGACAAGCCGTCGGGCCAGATCACCCGGCAGAGCCTCGCCACCTGCCAGTTTGGTCACGGCTTGCAGGCCCGGCCCTGCGGCCTCAAGGGCAAGCGACCAAAGCGATGGCGTTGCCTGCATATGGGTGATGTGCGATGTTTCGATCCGTGTGTTCAGCAGGTCAGGATCAAGCGTTTCCTGCCGCTGCGCGATTTCGACGGTGCCGCCGGTGCAGAGCGGCAGCAGCATCTCCAGCGTTGCGATGTCAAAGGCGATTGTCGTGACGGCCAGCCAGCGGCTCGTTGCGTCCAGATTGATGGCGTCACGCATCGCGGCCAACAGGGCCCAGAGCGCAGCGTGTCCGATATCGACGCCCTTGGGCTGGCCGGTAGAGCCGGATGTGAAGATCACATAAGCCAGATCGTCGGCGGCACCCGGGCGGATGTCGGCAGGCCAGTGGGTCGGCGCACCGTCAAGACATGTTGTGTCCAGCGTCAGGCTTGGTGCCCCGCCGGTGGTTTCGGGACCCGCCCGGTCAGGGGAGGCCAGCACAAGCGCGGGCGCGGCGGTTTGCAGGATCAGCGCATTGCGTTTTCGGGGGGCGTCGGGATCAAGCGGTAGATAGGTCGCGCCGAGCCGGTGCAAGGCCAGGATCGCTGCGGGCAACAGGACCGTGCGGTCCAGCAGCAGCGCCACGATGTCGCCCCGTTTCACTCCGCGCTGATGCAGCTGGCAGGCAATACCTGCGGCTGTCGCGTCAAGCGCGCCATAGCTGAGAGACCGGGTGCCGTCATGAACGGCGGTATGGTCGGGTGTTCGGCGAACATGCGTGTCGAACGCATCCAGCCAGTTGTTACCCGCGGGTGCCAGGCCACCGTCGGACCACGCCGCGATGTCTTGCCGTTCGCCCGGCAGATAGATGTCAGTGGCACGCAGGGGGGGCTCGGGACGGGCCACCATTGCGCGCAGAAACCGGCGCAGACGATCAAGGTGCCGGTCAACCTCGGTCTGGGAATAAAGCCCCGGATTGGCGTTCAGTGTCAGTGTCAGCCCCTCACCGTTGCCGCGGTCAAAGATAAAGGCCGTGAGATCGTCAACCGACCCGTTTGACAGGTTCGTCACCTTGGCGGTGACTGGTCCGAAATGCAGCGCATAGTCGAAGGGTTCAAAATTGACGGCCATACGAGCGACCTGTTGGTCGGGTCGCGTCAGGCCAAGATCGTGGCGGACATGTTCAAAGCGGTATTTCTGATGGCGCAGCGCGCTCATCATGGTTTGACCGCCCTGGCGTGCCAGTTCCGAGAAACTGATTTCTCCATTAAAATCAAAGCGCAGGGCAACGGCATTGGCCGCCATCATCGCCACCGCGCGTTCGGGTCGCGAGATCCGCCCCAGTACCGGCATGGCCAGCACCAGATCAGCAACACCGGTCATTCTGTGCACATAACCGGCAAAGGCCGAAACCATCACCTGTGGCAGTGAAATGCCCGATTGGGTTGCGAATGCGCGCAGTTGTCGGCTGTCGTCAAGGTTCAGCTGACGGCTTGCGCTGACCACGCCGCCGGTGCGGGTGCCCCCGTTTGACAGGGTCACCGGATCAGGGGTGTCAGCCAACTTTTCGCGCCAATAGGCGCTGTCACGTTCGGCGCGCGTGCTGTTTAGATAGGTGTGTTCTGCTTCCAGCAGGACCTCGGCTGGCGCGATCTTCGAAGGTGGCGGCGTGTCGCCGCATAGCCGTGCGGTGTATATTTCGGCGCAGCGACGGGCCAACAGGCTGCCGGAAAATCCGTCGAGCAGCACGTGGTGGGCACAGTGATACCACAGGTGGTGACGCGGGTTCAGGCGGATCAGTGCCGAACGCCACAGCCCGCCCGAGTGATCCGCAAGGTCGGCTTGCATCCAGGCAAGGGCCGCGGCCATCGGATCGGCTTCCTGGCCGAAATCGATCAGCGGAATGTCCCCTTCGAAGTGTGGGGCGATCTGGATCTGCAATCCGGTTTCGTCTGGGGCAAGACTGGCGCGCGGGGCCTCAACTTCGTTGGCCAACCAGTGCAATGTCTCTAGAAACACCGCGGTGTCAATGTCGCCTTCCAACGACAGATACTCGGCAAGGTTGAACATATAGCCTGCCGGGCTGAGCTGTTCCGCGTACCAGATCCCGTTCTGTGCGGCATTCGCCCGAAGAGAATTTTCGTCTGTCGGGATCAGTTTTTGCCTATCCAAAAGCATCGTGCGTCCTTTCGTGATCTGGGGGAATATCCGCTGTGGCACGCACCTGGGGAGGATCCTGGGTTTGCGATCGTCTGGGCACCTGCACCAATGCGCGGTCGCGGATCTTTTGCGGATGTGATGGGGTGCAAGTGGCTGGAAAAGCGACTATCTGGTTGAGAATCTTGGATGTTGTGGTGCATCGCAAGATGCGCGGCACTGGTTTCCTTACGGTGCTGCACATGTGAACGATCTGTGCTCATGAAACCAATGATCCAAGTTTTTCGTAGGGTGGGCCTGGCTGGTGAGAAGCCAGAATTCAACCTAAGAGGGAATATTTCCGGACCACGGATACATACTAAAGTTTCTAAAATACATATCAAAAGTTAGTTTTTACAATAAATTCAAAAAGGGCGTCTAAAAATTAGGCGATGGTCACCCTTCCTCCAGCACCTGGTTGGCCGACACCACATTTGCGATGGCCACGCCGAAACCTGGCCTCTGTTTTCTGACCTTCGAAGGTGCGCGCCTATAGCTTGGGGGATCGTCGAGTTCCGGGGCAGGCGATTTCGCCAAAGAGGTCCTTGCGATCACCGATAGCCGGGGGGGCGATGTGGCTTCTGGACAGAATTATGCAACGAATTCAGCGAATGGCCGGAATGCTGAGGTTGCGGCTCCTCGTCAAGCGCACCTGCGCCGGTCAAAGTACGGGGCCAATCGTGGCAATCACGTTATTCCAGATGCGCCTGTGCCGTGGCCATGCAACCACCAGATCAAGGGTCACGGGAGCGGAACGCGCGATATAATCCGCCTGGCGCCCGCGCACGGCCCGGGTCACCTCCTGATCCTGCAGCAGAATGTTGTTCTCGTAGTTCAGATCAAAGCTGCGCAGATCGAGGTTCGATGAGCCCACAAGCGTCACCTTGCCATCCAGCGTCAGCGTCTTGGCATGCAGCAGGCCGCCCTCGAATTCATGGATCTCGCATCCGGCAGAGAGCAACCTGCGATAATAACTCCGGCTTGCCGCGGCGACGATCCAGCTGTCATTTACCCTGGGAAAGATCAGCGTCACCCTGACGCCGCGATGAGCGGCGGAACACAAGGCTTCCAGAACGGTCGCATCCGGCACGAAATACGGGGTCGAGAGTGTCAGGCTGTCCTGCGCACAAGTGATGAGGTTTGAAAAAAGCTGCGGTGTGGCGCCCCGCCGTTCGGTCGGGCCATCGCCCATCACCTGCGCCGGGAACCCTTCATCGGTCGGGCTTGCTGTCAGCGTGAAACCGTCGGGCGATTTTCCGGTGGCCTGCATCCAGTCACTGAGGAACAACAGTTCATTCTGCGCGACAATGGCGCCTTCGAACCGCAGCATGATGTCGACCCAGGGGGCATATTTTGCCTTGACGAGAAATTCCGGATCGGCCGAGTTCCGGCTGCCGCAATAGGTGATCTTGCTGTCGATGACCGTGATCTTGCGGTGATTGCGCAGGTCTATGCGACTGGTCAGCAGCGTGCGGATCAGGTTCCCGAAAGGCAGGGCCACGGCCATCTGCACGCCCGCATCCTTCATCTGCTGCCAGAGCGGCGACTTGATCAGGGCCCGCGACCCCAAACCATCGGCCATGGCCCGGCAGGTGACACCGCGCTGTGCCGCGCGGATCAGGGCCTGCGCGACCTCCGTGCCGGTCGTGTCGTCGAGCCAGATGTAATAAAGCACGTGGACCTGGCTTTGCGCGGCGTCGATATCGGCGATGAGATGCGCGTTCGTGGCTGCCGCGTCGGCCATCACCTCAGCCCGGTTCCCGGCAACCGCGTGGAATCCGTTGATCGACGCCGCATATCGAAAGGCCGACCTGTAAAGCGGGTCGATCAGCCGCTCCGTATCATCCGGGTTCCCCATGAGGTGGGGTGCCCTGGCACGGATCTGGTCGAAAACGTCCTTGTGGCGCTGGTTCGCATGGTTCCCGACGTCGATTTCACCAAACAGGAAATAGATCACGGTGCCGACATAGGGCAGCACCGTAAGGATGATGAACCACGCCAGACGTGCCTGTGGCGAAAGATCATCGCGCAGCAGGATACGGAGCGTAAACCCGATCACGATCAAAATATGAGCCGTGAGCAGAACTGTCGTCATGTCACGCTCTCCGTGAAGGCAATGTCGATGACGACGGGCAGGTGATCCGATGCACGTTTCGCCAAAGTGGAATGATGCACATGTGCTGACACTGCCTGTAACCCCTTGCCGAGAACAAATCTGTCAAGCGCAGCGGTCGGACGGGTTGCGTGGAAGCTCGGTCCCGGAGAGACAACATCTGCCGGCGCATCGAAGGGCAACCGGCCGACATTCCACTCGTTGAAATCGCCCGCGAGCAGAACGGGATGATCGCGATCTTTCATCACCTCTTGCAAGGTCGACATCTGTTTGCGCCGCATACCCGGCGTAAGCCCGAGATGGACGCCGATCACCTCAAGCTGCGGTTGCTCCAGCCGCACCGAAACCGCCCCGCGCGGCTCCAGTGTAGGTAGCTCGATCCTCTCCGGGACATGATCGGAAAAGCGTGATCGCACGAGTATCGCGTTCCCGTGCCAACCATGACTGAGCGGGTGCAGGGAAACATCGGTCATGATGTAATCAAACTCGGTTTCCAGGCGATCCAGAGGCAGCACACCTGCCCGGGTGCCGACCCGCCGGTCCGCTTCCTGAAGAACGATGATATCCGCATTGATTTCAGCCAGGACATCAACAATCCGATCCGGGTCGCGCCGCCAGTCAAGGCCAACGGCTTTGCGGATGTTGTAACTCGCGACCCGCATACATTCCTTTCCTGCGATATCTTTGCGGCTCCACTACCGCAGATCACCGATCGCGCTGTCAAGCTGGTTGTCCGTGCCATACGCCCACGTAGGGAACCAAAGTTTGCAGCGCAATCAGATGATAGGTTTGGCTTCGAACCGATCATGCCCGATCTGGGCGGAGCGCCCGGTGCCGACGGAAAAGCCACCAGGCCTGTGCCTTGGCTGTTTTTGGCCAGAACCGTGGTCATTTCTTGCCAGGTATTATGGGTCCTCCGGTGGCATTTTCTTGTCTCTGCCGCCTGTCGCAACCGACTGTGGCCAGCGTCGGGCCCTCGGGCCTTCGATCATTTCTGGGAGGAAAACCATGATCAATTTCAAATCCGCTCTGCGCGGTTGTGCACTGGCGACGACACTGGCGGCAGTTCCGTTTGCCGTACAGGCGCAGGAGTTCATCAACGTGCTGACCGGTGGCACATCCGGCGTCTACTATCCGCTGGGTGCGGGGCTGGCCAATATCTATGGCGAGAAGATCGACGGTGTGCGCACGCAGGTGCAATCCACCAAGGCCAGCGTCGAGAACCTGAACCTGTTGCAGGACGGACGCGGCGAACTGGGCTTTGCGCTGGGTGACTCCGTCGCGATGGCCTGGGAAGGGAACGCGGATGCGGGCTTTGCGCAGAAGCTGGACAAGCTGCGGGGCATCGCCGCGATCTATCCGAACTACATCCAGATTGTTGCCAGCACCGACAGCGGCATCACCGAATTTAGCGGTCTGGCGGGCAAGAGCCTGTCGGTGGGCGCACCGGCATCGGGCACCGAGCTGAACGCACGGGCCATTTTTGGCGCGATGGACATGTCCTATGAGGATCTGGGCAAGATCGAGTATCTGCCCTTTGCTGAATCGGTTGAGCTGATCAAGAACCGCCAGCTGGACGGTACATTGCAATCTGCGGGGCTTGGCGTTGCCTCGATCCGCGATCTGGCGTCTTCGGTGCCGATCACCGTTGTGGCGATCCCTGGCGATGTGGCTGAAAAGCTGGGCGCGCCCTATGTTGCGGCCACCATCCCCGCAGGCACCTACGACGGTCAGGAGGCTGACGTGCCGACCGTTGCCGTGTCAAACTTTCTGGTCAGCCACGAGGGCGTCAGCGACGAGATCGCATATCAGATGACCAAGCAGCTGTTCGAGAACCTGGATACGCTGGTCGCGGCCCATCAGGCGGCGGCGCAGATCGACATGGCGAAAGCGCTGGAGGGCATGCCGATTCCGCTGCATCCCGGCGCAGAGCGGTATTACCGCGAGATGGGCATCCTCAAGTAAGCACGCCCGTGTTTCGCATATGGATGGGGTGCGCCGTGTGGCGCATCCCATCCGGTCTCTTTGATCTGTCCAAGGTGTTCTCATGTCCAATCCCGTTTCACCCCCCGACCCGCTAGAGGGACACGAGGTGTCGTTTGGCGCTGGTCCCGTTGGCCGTCTGCTGTTCTGGATCGCAGTTGTGTTTTCGGTCTTTCAGATCGTCACTGCCGCGCATCTTGTCGATCTGTCCAGTCAGATCACACGCGCTGTGCATGTCGGTTTTCTCACGTTGCTGGCCTTTCCCCTGATCGCCTATGGCCGCCGCATGTCGGTGTCGCTGAAGGCTCTGGCCTGGGGTTTTGCCCTGGCGGGTGTTGCGGTGGCGCTCTATCAGTGGTGGCAGTACCAGCCGCTGATCCTGCGCGCAGGGCGTCCGCTGACGCAGGATATTGTCGTTGGCGTGGTTGCGCTGGTTGTGGTCTTTGCCGCCGCCTGGACGATGATGGGTTTTGCCCTGCCGCTGATCGCGGGGCTGTTCCTGGCCTATTGCCTGTTTGGTGAATATCTTCCCGCGCCGCTGAATCATCGTGGTTACGATTTCTCTCAGGTGATCGACCACATGGCCTATGGGACCGAGGGGATTTACGGCATCCCGACCTATGTGTCTTCGACCTATATCTTTCTGTTCATCCTGTTCGGCTCGTTTCTCGAACGCGCAGGGATGATCCGCCTGTTTACCGAGGTGGCGCTGGGTCTGTTTGGTCAGCGGCAGGGTGGGGCGGCCAAGGTTGCGGTGGTGTCCTCGGGGCTGATGGGGACGATTTCGGGCTCGGGCGTTGCCAACGTGGTGACCACCGGTCAGTTCACGATCCCCCTGATGAAGAAATTCGGCTATCGGCCCGCCTTTGCCGGGGGGGTCGAAGCGACGGCCTCGATGGGCGGGCAGATCATGCCGCCGGTGATGGGGGCGGTTGCCTTTATCATGGCCGAGACGCTGGACGTCGCCTATGTCGAGGTGGTCAAGGCCGCGCTGATCCCCGCGATGCTGTATTTCGCCTCGGCCTTCTGGATGGTTCATCTTGAAGCCGGCCGCCACGGGTTGCGCGGGCTGAGCGAGGAAGATCTGCCCTCTGCCCGCAAGGCGATCCGGGAAAACTGGATGCTGCTCGTGCCTTTGGGTGTGCTGGTTTACCTGTTGTTCGGCGGCTACACGCCGCTGTTTGCGGGCACCATTGGTCTGGGGCTGACCGTGCTGCTGATCCTTGGCGGCTCCGCCGTGCTGAACCTACCTGCGGGGGCCATGCGCGTGGTGTTCTGGATGTGTCTGGGGCTTGTCGCTGCCGGGTTCCTGCAATTTGGCATCGACGTGCTGATCGCGGCGCTGGCTGTGCTTCTTGTCTGGTGTGCCCTGTCACGCGGCGGGCGTGAAACCCTGATCCTGTGCCGGGATTCGCTGGCCGAGGGGGCCAAGACGGCGCTGCCGGTTGGTGTTGCCTGTGCGCTGGTGGGCATCATCATCGGCACGATGACCCTGACGGGGGCGGCCAATACATTTGGTCAGTTCATTGTGGCAGTGGGGCAGAGCAGTCTGTTGCTGAGCCTGATCCTGACGATGTTCACCTGCATCCTGCTGGGCATGGGGATTCCAACGATCCCCAACTATATCATCACCTCGTCGATTGCGGGGCCTGCCCTGCTTGAGCTTGGTGTGCCGCTGATTGTCAGCCACATGTTCGTCTTCTACTTCGGCATCCTTGCGGATCTGACACCACCCGTGGCGCTGGCCTGTTTTGCGGCGGCACCCATTGCCAAGGAAAGCGGGCTCAAGATCAGCCTGGAGGCGATCAAGGTGGCGGCCGCCGGCTTCGTCATTCCCTTTATGGCGGTCTATACGCCGGCGTTGATGCTGCAAGCGGGCGGGCCTTTGGCCGAAACGATCGGGTATTGGCCTGCCGTCGCCTATATCGTGTTCAAGACGGTCCTTTGCATCGGGATGTGGGGCGCTGCGGTGATCGGCTGGCTGGGCCGTCCGCTGGGTTGGCCCCTGCGCATCCTGGGCATCGTCGCGGCCGTCACGCTGATCGCGGCCTTGCCTGCCACCGATGAAATCGGCTTTGCCCTGGCGGCGCTCTTTGTCGGCGGTGTCGTCATCATGCGGCGCAGGGCGGTTGCGTGATCGGGTGTCTGAGCGTGGGGGCCGCAGTGCTGCATCTGGCGCTGGGGTCCTTCACGTTGCACTGGACTCATTCGGTTGAACATGTCGCCTGGCAGGAAGACTGGCGCGTCGATGGTGACGTGCTGACGCTGGAACGGTCGCGCCTCAAGGGATCAGGCGCGGGGATGGAGCCGGGGCCGGATGCGGTTCTGAAGGATGGCTGGTGGGTCTCTGCCGGCCATCTTCAGGTTCCGGCGCTGATGCTGGCGGCCTCCGGTGCGACGGGCGCAGGCTGGACGTTGTGCGCGGACGGACAATGCCGGGTCATCGGCGCTGATCGTGCCGCGCCGATTATGGTCGCGCCCTGTAAAACGGAGGCTGTAAAACGTACCGAACCCGTGCCAGACTGAGGGCCATGATCCGTACCGGCCATATACGCACTTTCCTGTTCATGCTGTGCCTTGCGCTGCTGGTTGCGGGTCTGGGTGGGATGGTGGCCTATCGGGAGGAGATTCTGCGCCTTGCCGAGACGCTGGACCAATCGCTGACCCTGACGCGGCGGTCCATCGAGACGGAGATCGACCGGTTCCGGTATCTGCCGGAGGTGGCAGAACAGGACGTGCGGATCAGCCGGGCGGTCACGGCACCGCAGGATGCCGGGGCGGTTGCTGCCGCAAACCGGTATCTTGAGACGATAGCCGCCGTATCGGGTGCCAACCAGCTGTATCTGCTGGATCAATCGGGCATCGCCATCGCGGCCAGCAACTGGAACACGCCGGATACCTTCGTGGGGATCGACTACAGTTTCCGGCCCTATTTCCGCGATGCGGTGGATGCCGGTGCTGGGCGTTTCTATGGGATCGGGGTCACCACGGGCCGACCGGGATATTTCCTGTCGTCGCGTCTGGATCTGGGGGGCGGGGATCTTGCCGTCCTGGTGGTCAAGATTGACCTGACGCCCTTGCAGGCCACCTGGCGGCTGGCCGCCGTCGACACGGCGATTGCCGATGCGGACGGGATCATCTTCCTGTCGGGTCAGCCTGACTGGCTTTACCGGCCGCTGTTTGCCCTGGGGGCGCAGGCGCGCGACCATATTGCGGTGACACGGCGCTACGAAGGGGTCAATTTCGATTCAGCCGAGGCGCTTTTGGCGGCGGAGCCCTCGTCGCTGGCCGATGTGCAGCCTGTGGACCTGTCGGGGCGGTCGCTGCTGCTGCGCCGTCTGGCCATGGAACAGGAGGACTGGCAGGTGATCCAGGCCAGCCCGGTTGCCACCGCACGGCTGACCGCGCTGGCAACGGCGGCGATCCTTGGGCTGACGACGCTGGCAGCGGCGCTGCTGGTGCAGACCCTGTTGCAGCGCCGAAGGATGATCCGCATGCGGTTGCAGCAAAGCCGGTTGCTTGAGCAACAGGTGGAGCGGCGGACCCGAGAGCTGGCCGCCGAAATCGAAACGCGCATCGCGGCGGAATCGGAGCTGAACCGCGCCCAGGACGCGCTGATCCATTCCGAGAAGATGGCCGCACTGGGCCGGATGTCCGCTGCCATCGTCCATGAAATCAGCCAGCCGCTTGCCGCGATGGAGGCGACCCTGGCCGCCGCTGCCATTGGCGGGACGCGGGATGCCGGCGGCACGGCGAAACGGATCGAAACCACACGCGGCCATATCCGGCGAATGCTGCGGACCATCAAGCACCTCAAGAGCTTCAGCCGCAAGGATACCGGGACATTGACCCCGGTGAACATGGACCGGGTGATCGACAACGCCATCGAACTTGTCCGCCACCGCGCCGATGACATCGGGGCCAGGCTGACCTGTGATTGCCCCGGTGACGCGCCGCCGGTGATGGGCGGGATGGTGCGGCTGGAGCAGGTGTTGGTGAACCTGCTGCTGAACGCGCTGGACGCGGTGGTTGCCACTGCGGCGGGGCAGGTCGTGGTCACGCGGAGGGTGACCCCGGAGGCGGTGATCGTGACGGTGAAGGACAATGGCGTGGGCCTGGACGCCGAGGCGATTGCCAAGATCGGAGAGCCGTTCTTCAGCCGCAAGCAGGAAGGCGAGGGGCTGGGGCTGGGCGTTGCGATCAGCCAGTCCATCGTGGAGGATTTCCACGGCACGCTGCATTACGACGCCGCTCCGGGGGAGGGCACCTGTGCGACTGTGACACTGCCCCGCGCTGAGCAGCGCAACCGAAAGACCGCCGCATGAGCCGGGCCGATATCTGGGTGGTCGATGACGATGACGATCACCGCGAGGGTCTGTGTGATCTGATCTCGGCGGCGGGGCATCATCCGGTCGGCCTGTCAGGGGGCATTGCCGCGCGCGATGCGCTGGAAGGGCCGCTGCCTGATCTCGTGCTGACGGACCTGCGGATGCCCGGCCTTGACGGCATCGGGGTATTGGACGCGGTTCGGGAAGTGGCGGCCGATCTGCCGGTGGTTCTGCTGACCGGACACGGCGATGTTGCGCATGCCGTGCGTGCGATGCAGCGCGGGGCACAGGATTTTCTGGAAAAACCCTATGACGCCGATCATCTTTTGACGGTGGTGGAGCGCAGCCTTGCCGCCGGGCGTCTGCACGCCGAAATCCGGATGCTGCGCGAGCGTCTGAAGGTCGAGGGCGCGCATCTGATCGGGGAGACAACCGCCATCGCCGCCGTGCGTGCGCGGCTAACGGAAATTGCGGGCCTGCCTGTCGATGTCATTCTGCAGGGCGAAACCGGGACCGGCAAGGAACTGGCGGCGCGCAGTCTGCACGACCAGTCGGGGCGCAGCGGCCCGTTTGTCACGATCAATTGCGCAGCCTTGCCGAACAGCGGGTTCGGGGTGGACCTGTTCGGGCGCATTGATGCCACGGGCACCTTGCAGCCGGGGCGCGTGGGGCTTGCCGAGGGGGGGACATTGTTCCTCGACCAGATTGATGTGATGCCGCTTGAGTTGCAGCCGCTGTTGTTGCGCCTGTTGCAATCGCGGCAGATCGAACCGGTGGGCGGGCAGGCACCGATAGATGTGGATCTGCGGGTTGTGGCCTCGGCCAGTGAAGATCTGAAAGAGCTGATTGCCAAGGGGGCCTTTCGGCAGGATCTGTATTACCGGTTGGCCGGGGTCGAAATTCAGCTGCCGCCGCTGCGCCAGATCGCGCCGGATATTCCGGTGCTGTTTGTGCATTTCATGACCCAGGCGGCTGTGCGCCATGGTGTGCCGGTGCCCGAGATCACCTTTGTCGAACGAAAGGCGCTGCAAAGTCATGACTGGCCCGGCAATGCCCATCAGTTGCGGCAGGCGGCGCAGCGGCGGATACTGGGGCTGGACGGGGTTGACGACACCCGCGATCTGGCTGTGAAAGGCACGCTGAAGGACCGCGTGGCGCGTTTCGAGGCATTGGAGATCATGCGTGTCCTCGATCAATGCCGGGGCAATACGGCGCGGGCCGCCGCACAGCTGGGCATTCCTCGGCGGACCCTGAACGCCAAGATGAACCGGCAGGGGATCAAACCCTGAGGCGATGCCCGGCTTGCGCTGGCCAGGTCACAGGATGCGTTTGCGCAGGTACATCGACACCACTTCACCCAGGATGACGAAGGCAAGGATCGCCAGCAGTATGGTCGAGACTTCGGGCCAGTTGAAGGTGTCGATGGCGCCCTGCAGGATGATCCCGATGCCACCCGCACCGACCAGCCCAAGCACCGTGGATTCACGCAGGTTGATGTCCCAACGCAGGATCGACACGGCAAAGAATGTGGGCATGACCTGTGGGACGATGCCATATAGCACCACCTTGAAGCGCGTGGCACCGCTGGCTTGCAGGGCTTCGACGGGGCGGGTGTCGATCTCCTCGATGGCTTCGCCCAGCAGTTTGCCCATGAAGCCGATGGACCGGAACATGATCGCGACGATGCCCGCGATGATGCCGGGGCCGAAGATGGCCACGAACAGCAGCGCCCAGATGATCGTGTTGACCGACCGCGACGAGACAAGGATGAACCGGCCGATCCACAGGGTTACGACATTGGGCGTGGTGTTGCGCGCGGCGATATAGGCGACGGGCAGCGACAGTATCACCGCAAACAGCGTGGCGATGGTGGCGATGTTCACCGTTTCCCACATGGCCTGCATGATCGTTGGCAGGTTCTGCGGGTCGGGCGGCACCATGCGGCCAAAGAGGTCGGCCATCTGTGTTGGTGAATCCCAGACCCATTCCCAGACCACGTCGATGCTTTGCAGCGCCCAGGCGACCACCAGCAGGGTGGCCAGCAGCACGCCATAGCGTTTGATGCGCTGTTTCGGGGTGAAGCGGGACCAATGGTCCAATGCGGCGGGGCTGTTCATGCCAGTTTCTCCCGAATGATGCCGCTGACGGCTTCGGACACCAGGATAACCCCGACGATCACCATCGTGATGGCGAGCGCAAAGTCGTAGTCATAGCGGCCGAACGCATTGGCAAGCGTAGCCCCGATGCCGCCCGCGCCCACCAGACCCACCACCGCGGAGGCGCGCAGGTTGCTGTCGAGCTGATAGATCGACAGGCCGACCTGACGGGCCAGAATCTGCGGCGCGATGGCGTAGACCAGTGTGCTGAAAAACGGCGCCCCGGCAGAGCGCATCGCCTCGACCTGACCAAAGTCGATCTCTTCGATGCGTTCGGCCAGCAGTTTGGCGACAAAGCCGATGGAATAGACTGTCAGCGTCAGCACACCTGCGAATGGGCCAAAGCCCACGGCTTTGACAAAGATGATGGCGACGATGACGGGGTGGAAGCTGCGCGCGATGATGATGGTGGCGCGGCCCAGATAATAGACAGGTCGGGGCGCGATGTTGCGCGCTGCGCAAAAGGCGATGGGGATCGACAGGCCCACACCGGCCACGGTGGCCAGCAGCGCGATTTTCAGGCTTTCCATAAAGCCGTCGATCAACAGGTCGGCGCGGGCAAAGCTGGGCGGAAAGGCCCCGCTGAAGATCCGCGCGGCGCGGCCCATACCGGCCGAGACGCGTTCCCAGTCGATCGGCAATGTGGCCATGGTAAAGACCACATAGGCCAGGATGGCGAGCCATAGCCCGCGCCGGAGCAGGGTGTTGCGGATGAAGGGCGGCTTGCGCCATGTGTCGGGAAAATCGCTCATGCCGCTGCCCCTTGGGCGGCGCGGTCTTCGGCAGGAACACCGGCATAGATTTCGTCCATCGCGGCGGCGTCCAGCGCGTCGGGTACATCGTCAAAGATGATCCGGCCATAGCGCATGCCGACGATGCGGTCGGTGTATTGCTTGGCCTCGGTGACGTTGTGGATGTTGATGATGACGGGCAGCTCCAGCTCATTCGCCAGATCGCGCAGCAGGGCCATGATCTGTTCCGATGTCTTCGGGTCCAGCGAGGCCGTAGGCTCATCCGCCAGCAGAATTTCGGGCTGTTGCATCAGCGCACGCACCACGCCAACCCGCTGGCGTTCGCCACCAGACAACTCGTCGGCACGTTTGTTGGCGTAATGGGCAATGCCCACGCGCTCCATCAGCTCATAGGCGCGGCGGATGTCGGTTTTGGGGTAGCGGCGCGTCAGCGCGGCCCAGGTCGAGATATAGCCCAAACGCCCCGACTGGACGTTTTCCATGACTGTCAGGCGGTCAACCAGATTGAAACTTTGAAACACCATGCCGATGCGGCGACGGGCCAGGCGCAGTTCCGATTTCTTCAGCTGGGTCAGATCGGTGCCGTTCAGCGTGATCGTGCCCGAGGTGGGCTCCACCAGCCGGTTGATGCAGCGCAACAGCGTGCTTTTGCCTGCGCCGGATGATCCGATGATCGACACGACCTCTTGGCCGCCGATCTCAAGGTCGAGGTCTTTCAACACGGGATCGCCCCCGTTGTAGCGTTTGACCAGTTTTTCGATTTTCAGCATGATGACCTCTTACGGACAGATGGGCGCGCGCAAAGGGGCACGGGGCAACCGCGATGGTCGTCCCGTGCCATGTTTGACGCTTAGTTGGCAGCGAGGCCTTGGGGTGTGTATTCCACGCCGTTGCTGGCCTGGATTTCGCGGATCACCGCCCATTGATCCTTGTAGGTGATCGGGATGAATTTGCTCACGCCCTGGAATTCTTCACCCAGCTTGGTGCCTTCGAACTGGAAGCTGAAGAAGGCTTGCTTGATCTTTTCGGCCAGTTCCGGGTCCAGATCATGGGCCACAGTGAAGGAGGTCGTCGGGAAGGGCGCGCTTTCCCAGATCAGGCGCACGTCGGCGGGGTCATAAAGGCCACGTTCGGCCATGCGCTCGACCACTTCGGATGCCACGGGGGCAGCGTCATAATCGCCTGCAACCACGCCCAGCATGGATTGGTCATGCGAGCCGGAATAGGTGACCTCGTAATCGGTATCGGGTGTCACACCCAGCCCAGGGAACAACGCGCGCGGTGCCTGGTTGCCAGAGTTCGAGGTGGGCGAGGTATGGGCGACGCGCTTGCCCTTCAGGTCGGCCATTTCCTTGATCTCGGAATCGGCCTGCGTGAACACTTGCAGCTTGTAACCGAACTGCCCGTCATCCGCGCCCATGATCGCAAAAGGCACCGCGCCGGCAAGGTTCACCGCGAAAGGTGTGGGGCCAGTTGAAAAGCCCGCGATGTGCAGACGGCCCGAGCGCATGGCCTCGACCTCGGCCGAGTTGGACTGAACGGCAAAGAACTGCACGTCGCGGCCTGTGGCCTCTTCCAGATGCGTGATGAACGGCTCCCAGATGTCGGCGTAGACGGCGGGGTCTTCGACCGGGGTATAGGCGAAGACCAGCGTTGACGGGTCGTTCAGCTTGGCCGGGTCGGTGGGGGTGTCGGCAACCAGATCGCCGTTGGCGTCGCAATAGATGGCGTCCAGCACGCCACGTTCGGCGCAGTCGTCCTGGGCAAAGGCGGCCGTGCTGCCAAGGGTCGCGGCAACGGCGGTGCCAAGCAGGGTTTTGGTGATATTCATTTTGTTCCTCCCGAAAATACAAGTGTCGACCAGCAGTCAGGGGCGCCCGTTCCTCCGCAGCCCCTGGGTGGTCGATCCGGGCCGATGCTAGTCGGCAATGACCCGCGCGAGCCACTGCACAAGTGACTAACAGAGTTACCGGGGCGCGGCGCAATGTTAACAGAGTTACAATACGGGAGCGTTTGGTTGGTTTTTCACCACGTCACCCTTTCAGGACGCTTGGCGGCTGTGCCCGTGCCGTGACATAGCTTGGTCATGACACGTATCGCCCCACAGCCCCGGATTGCCATTGTCGATGACGATGCCCAGGTCCGGCAGACGCTGTCCGCCTTGCTTGAGCAAAGCGGCTACCGGGCGATTGCCTGTGCCGACAGTGCTGCATTTCATGCGCTGGGTGATCCGCCCGCGATTGAGCTTGCGCTGATCGACCTGCGGCTTCGGGGTGAAAGCGGGTTGATGCTGGCGATCCACATCCGCGAAAAATACAACCTGCCGATTGTCATGCTGACCGGCGTCGGGGATGAGATCGACAAGATCATCGGGTTGGAAACCGGCGCGGACGATTACCTGATCAAACCTTTCAACCCGCGCGAACTGGTGGCGCGCATCCGTGCGGTGCTGCGCCGCTATGGCCATGGCACGGTGACGCCGCCCGCGACGGGCCACGAGATCGGCTTTGGCGACAAGCGGGTGGATTTGCAGAAACGCGAGTTGCAGGACGCCGCGGGCAACGAGATTCCGCTGACCAATGCGGAATACCGACTGCTGGATTACTTTGTGCGCAATCCGGGCCGGATCATCCCGCGCCCGGAACTGCTGGAGGAACTGGGCAGCGACACCGAGCGCTATCTGGACCGTACCATCGACGTGCTGATCCTGCGCCTGCGCCGCAAGATCGAGCCGATCCCCTCCAAGCCGGTGCATCTGCAAACGCGCCGTGCGCAGGGCTATATCTTTGTGCTGGACGGGCGCAGGGCATGACAGGCGCTGGCCTGTCGCGGCTGAGCATCCGAACGCGGCTGCTGGGGGCCATCGGGCTGTTGTCGGTGGTGGCGGCGGCGATCGGGATCATCGCCTTTTACACGCTGGAGCGGGCCGACCGACAGATCGAATTGCTGCACAGCGTGACCCTGAGCGAAGTGTCGCGGGCGCTGGAATTGTCACAGAATGCCGCGACCCTGTCGAAGTCCGCGCCCTTTCTGTTGTCGCTGAACCCGCCTTTCGGGATTGCCACCGAAACCGATGAAATCTATGCGGCCATCACCCGGCTGGAAGGCATGGCCGAGGGCGATGCGGAATTGTCGCTGTCGGTGGCGCGGATGCGGGCGGCGGTGGATGATCTGGTCGAGATCATTCCGCAGCGCAACCATATCCGTCAGGATATTGCCGGGATAGATGCGGCGCTTGAGGTGTTGCTGCGCCGCTATCGGCAGTGGATCACCACGCGCGAGGCCACGACCTATCAGCGGCAGGCCTGGGCCGCGTTGCAACAGCTTGCGATGGAGGCGGTGGGGACCGCGCGCGCCAATACGCTGACCTCGATCTGGGAGTTCCGTCTGGGGTACAGGAACATCCGTGCCGACATTCTGGCGGTCGCCACGCCGCAGATAGCCGACAATGTGCAGGAGATCGACCGTACCATCAGCCGCGATGATACGCTGTTCAATCTGGTCTATCGCAGCCTGGCGATTTCGCTGGACGCGGAAAACGCCCTGTTCCGGATTCGGACCGAGGCGGAGCGGATCAACCTGCTGGCCGCGCAAAAGGTGACCGCCGCGCGTGAACGGCTTGAGCTGTCACAGGCCGACACCCGCGCCCGCCTGGCGCTGGCGCAATGGGTGATGCTGGTGCTGATGGCGGTCAGCGTGGGGGTGGCGGTGGTCTCGGCTGTGTTTGTCTCGCGCTATGTGGTGATGAACCTGCACCGGATCGCGCAGGCCATGCGCAGGCTGGCGGCCGGGGATCGTGCAACGCGGCTGGAACGCAGGCTGGAAAGCGAAGACGAGATCGGGCAGCTGTTCTCGGCTTTTCGCATCTTTCGCGCCAATGCGCTGCGGCTGGACCGCAATTCACGGCTGATCCGGCGGCAGAACACGCTGTTTTCGCGGGTGTTCGAGAACATCACCGACGGGGTGGTGATCACGGCTGCATCGGGTCGCATCCTGGCGCAGAACCAGCGCATCCGCGCGCTATTGCGTCTGCCCGAGGGGGTGGGGGCAGTGGAAACGGTGGAGGATCTGCTGGCGCAGTCCCCCTTTGACCTGCGCGAGACGGCGGTCACGGCGGCGGGTTATCTGGAATATGAAAGTGCGGCGGGTCACGTGCTGGAACTGCGCCGCTCGCCCTTTCCCGAAGGCGGCGCGGTCTGGTTGTTTTCGGAAGTCACCGAACGGCGGCTGGTCGATGCGCGGCTGGCAGAAATCCAGCGGGTCGAGACACTGGGCAAGGTGACGGGCGAGGTGGCCCATGACTTTGGCAATATCCTCTCCACGATCTCGGGCAATCTGCATCTGCTGGAAAGCGCCGAAGGTGATGCGGCCAGGCGCCTGCGAGCGCGGATAGAGGATGCAGTGGATCTGGGCGTGACGCTGACCGAACGGTTGCTGGCCTTTGCCCGCAAACAGCACCTGGAGCCGCAGCGCACCGATATTGTTGATCTGCTCCATGCGATGCATGATCTGCTGGAGATTGCCCTGCCTGAGACGGTTACGCTCACGGTCACTGCGCCGGATGGGCCAATCTGGGCGACAATCGACCCCGGCCAGCTGGAAAGCGCGATCCTGAACCTTTGTGTCAACGCGGGTCAGGCGATCAGCAGCAGCGGGCATATCGAGATTTCGGTCACCGAGCAGGAGGATGGCCATATCGCGCTGGTGGTGGCGGATGATGGTCACGGCATGGGTGCCGAGGCCTTGCGCTATGCGACCGAGCCGTTCTTTACCGCGCGCCGCGATGGCAGCGGCACCGGGCTGGGCCTCTCGATGGTGGACGGATTTGTGCACCAGTCGGGCGGCAGTCTGCACATCGCCTCGGTGCCGGAGGAGGGGACGCGTGTCACCCTGCTGTTCCCGCCGGCGGCTGAGGAAACCGCAGTGACGCAGCATCGGGGGCGGGCGCTGGTGATTGATGACGATCCCCGCGCGCTGGCGGCAGCCGCCACTGCACTGGAAACGCTGGGTTTCGAGGTGAGCACCGCCGCCGATTTCGCGGGCGGCCATGCGGCGCTGGAAAGGGCGCCCCGGCCCGATCTGGTGTTGAGCGACCTGAAGCTGGACGCGCAGCACAGCGGCTGGGAACTGATCCGCAAGGCGCTGGATGGTCACCCGCAGACCCGCGCCATTGCCATGTCGACGCAGTTGCCCGCCGCAGACCGGATCGAGGAGGCCGACCGGGGCCGCTTTGCCCGTGTGGACAAGCCGGTGTCTGTGGACGCTTTGGCGCAGGCTTTGGCAGGGATCTGACCTTGCCCCATTCGCCGGGGCCGAGCTGGATGTCTGGCAGGCCAATGACGAGGGGTTCTATGACGTTCAGCAAAAGGGCCTGCAGCCCGACTTTAACCTGCGGGGGCGGTTCCGGACGGGGGCCGATGGCAGCTACAGGTTCTGGGCTGTGCCGCCAAAATACTATGCCATTCCCGATGACGGTCTGGTTGGTCAACTGCTTGCCCAGCTGGGCCGCCATCCCCATCGCCCCGCGCATCTGCACTACATCCTGACTGCCCAGGGGTTCGAGGCTCTGACGACGCATATCTTTGACCCCGATGATCCCTATATCCGGTCGGATGCGGTTTTCGGCGTCAAGGAAAGCCTGATGGCCAGGTTCGAGAAGATCGACAGCCCATCGGAAATAGCAGAAGCGCAAGGCGATGGCTGGTTCTGGCGGGTGGAGCATGATTTTGTGCTGGAGCAGCAACCGGCCGGCCGCCCCTGAGCATCTGCTGCGGGAGGTCGCCGCCTATGAAGCGCGTCAGCGAAGGCCGGCTTTCAAACCGGCATCTCCAGCAGGACGGAGGCCAGGCATTTGCCATGGGCATCAAGCGCGAGCGAGCGTGTGACACCGCCGGTCAAGGCGCCCCGGATCACGAAGTTGAGGGCCTGTAGCTGTGGCAGGTCATAACGGGTGACATTCCCCGCATCGAAAGTCCCGAAATGTGCCGCAACCCGCTCTGGCGTCACGGCATCGCGGATCAGGGGCCAATGCGCCGCGTCATAGGCAATGACCGATATGTTGGAGATGTCGCCCTTGTCGCCGGTCCGGGCGTGGGCGATGTCATGCAGTCTCATGCTGTACCTCTTGCATATCAAAGGTCACGGCAACACGGTCTGCAGGCATCAGGGTCGAGGCGATGGCAAGCACCTCGCGTATGCCCTTGGTCACGCCCCCGCCGCCCGCCGGACCGGCAAGGTAGAGCCCTTCCACTTCCTCCCCGACAGCGCGGGCTGTCAGTGCATCAGGGCAGCGTGCGGCATAGCGCATGCGTACTTCGGCGGGGCAGGCGCTGGCATTGGTTGTTGGGAGGACTGAGTTCACGCCGATCAGTTCGCCACGCTGTTCCAGCAGTGCGCCAGAGATATGCGCCAACCGGTCCCTCACCAAGTCGATGGCAAGTTGACCCCGTGCCAGGCAATTTGCCCCGGCATAGCTGATCTGGCCTTCGCCGAGCCAGCCATCGCGGTATCCGACGGAAACTTTCAGCAACCCGGTGGCAGGGGTGCCGGATGCGCCGGTCACGGCGACACGGTCCGTGCCGATCTCCTTGAACTGCACGCCTGAGAAATCCGCAACCACATCGGGTTGCAGATAGCGCGCGGGATCGTGGATTTCATAAAGCATCTGTTCGATGCAGGTGGCCCGGCTGACGCATCCTCCGCTGCCGTCCAGCTTGGTGATGACGGCATTGCCATCACGGTCCACCTCGGCCAGCGGGTGCCCGATGTTCGCCAGATCAGGCACATCTTTCACACCGGGGTCAGCAAAATAGCCGCCGGTGATCTGTGCCGCGCATTCCAGCAGATGCCCGACAAGGATGCCACGGCCCAGGCGGGTCCAGTCGTCGCGGGCCCAGCCGAATTCGTGCACCAGGGGGGCCAGAAACAGCGAAGGGTCAGAGGCGCGCCCGCAAATGACCACATCGGCGCCCGCGTTCAACGCGGCGACAAGGCCGTCGATCCCGATATAGGCATTGGCCGAGACCAGCCGGTCGCCAAGCGCTGATGCGGTTGTGCCGGTTTCATCCAGCGTGAAATCCCCGATCCGGTCCACCACGTCATCGCCTGTCACGGCTGCGACCTTTAGCCCGGTCAACCCAAGCTCCCGTGCAACGGCGCGGGTTTTTTCGGCGGCAGCGCGCGGGTTTGCCGCCCCCATGTTCGTGACAATCCGCGTGCCGCTCCGCACACAGGCGGGCAGCACCGCCCGCATGCGCCGCTCAAGCAAAGGATCGTAGCCCTGAGACGGATCGAGGCTGCGGGCCTGTTGGGCAAGGGCGATGGTACGCTCCCCCAGACATTCGAACACCAGGTAATCCAGCTGTCCCCGTTCGGCCAGCGCGATGGCAGGCGCGATGCGGTCGCCCTGAAAACCGGCACCCGCCCCGATGCGCAAGACACTCATGCCAGCGCCCTCCGTTGAACGCGGCCCGTGAAATGTGCCGCGACAAGGATCGCAAGCGCCAGGAATGGGGTCACCGGTTGCGGATAGATCGCCAGTGCGATGACCACGGCGTAGATCGCGATGTCGACCGGTTTGCGGCCGTACAGCCTGGCCCCTGACAGCAGGGCCGGGACCGCAAGCACCAATACCAGCCCGGCAGCCAGGGCTTCGAGGATGTCCAGCGCGCTGCCGCCCAGCAGCATCCCCGGATAAAGCAGCAGCAGGAAGGGCACGATATAGGTGACGGCACCCAGCCTGACAGCCTCTCCCGCTGCGGGCAGCCAGTTGGTTCCGGCGATCCCCGCACCGACAAAGACAGCGACACAAACGGGCGGTGTAATGACGGATATTGTCGCGAAATAGAACACAAAGAGATGCGCTGCCAGCGGGTCCACCCCCACCGCCGTCATCGCGGGAGCAAGCACCGCCGCGACCAGGACGTAAGCGGCGGTCGTGGGCAGCCCCATGCCCATGATCAGGCAGACCGCGCCCACGATCAGCGCGACCAGCACCATGGAATCTCCGGCCATGCTGACAATCAGTGACGACAGGGTGACCCCGATCCCGGTCAGGTTGATCATCGACACCAGTACCTGCGCCCCGGCCAGCAAGACGCCGATGATGACAAGTCCCTTGCCTGCGTCCTCCAGCCCGTTCAGCAGTTTGTCCGCCATCTCGCGCAGGCTGAGCCGCCCGGTTTCCGTCCCGAAAAAGGCGATCAGCAAACCGATGATGCCGTAAAAGGCGGAGGTAGAGATCGAACGCCCCATCCAGATGCCGATACCAAGCCCGCCAAGCGCACAGAGGATCGGAAGCACGCGGCGCGGGGCGAGGATGCTCCCCCATGCGGGCATTTCATCCTCCGGCACGATGGCCAGCCCGCGCCGCAGGGCGACAAAATGCACGGTCATGAAGACCGACAGATAGAACAGCACCGCGGGCAGGATCGCGGCAACGATGATGGTCAGGTAGGGCACGCCGAGGATTTCGGCCATGACAAAGGCCGCGGCGCCCATGATCGGCGGTGCGATCTGCCCGCCGGTGGAGGCAACAGCTTCGACCGCTGCCGCGAAGGGGCGCGGATAGCCGAGGCGGATCATCATCGGAATGGTAAAGTTGCCGGTGGTCGCCACATTTGCCACGGCAGAGCCGGAGATCATCCCGAACAAGCCGCTGGCGATGGTCGCGATCTTGGCGGCCCCGCCGGGCTGGCGACCGCCCAACCGCATGGCCAGATCCATGAACGCCTGCCCGCCGCCCGTGTGCAGCAGCAGCGCGCCAAAAAGGACGAAGGCCGCGATCACCGTCGCGGCGACACCCGTCAGCATGCCCCAGATGCCCAGATCACCCAGGAAAATCGTCTCTGTCACAAAGGCCGTATCGAAACCGCGATGGCGCAGCGGCCCCGGCAGGTGGTTCCCGAACAGGGCATAGCCCAGCCCAAGCAGCACCAGGATCGGAAAGATGATCCCGACAGTGCGCCGGCCCAGCTCCAGAACCGCCAGCACCAGACCGACGGTCAGCGCCTTGTCCAGGGCCGTGGCCCAGGGAAGGGTCGTCATGATCGTGTCGTAGTTCACCACGACATAGGCACAGGCCGCCACCGATATCGCACAAAGCGCGAGATCGACGGCAAGTCCCGCCGGGCGCCAGGGTTTCCCGGCACCCAGCGGAAACAGCGCAAAACCCAGACAGGTCACCAGCGCGAGGAACAAGGCCCTCTGGATCAGCCCCTCGAAGGGGCCGGTTGCCGCTGTGTAGAGGACGAAGAGACCGACGAAGATCGCCAGACCCCGCTGAACACGCTGGAGTGTCATGGATAGCGCCTTACTCTGCCGGTTTCAGCTTGGCGGGCAGGTCGATGCCCTGTTCATTGAACCAGCGCGCGGCACCGGGATGCAGCGGGATCGTCCCGAACTGCAGCGTGATGTCGGCCAGGCTCTCGCCCTTCAGGCTGGCCATCGCATTGGCCTGCGCTTCGGTATCCTCCATCACGGATTTGACGATCTGATAGGCGGTTTCCTCGTCCATCGAGGAAGGCGCTGCAACGCCGACGCCAAAGCTCCAGGTCGTATAGGCGGGCACGCCATCTGCCGCGCCCTCGGGAATGTCGACGACGGAGATATCGGGCATCTCAGCCCTGAGCTTGTCCGACTGCTCCGGCGTCAGGCCCAGAATGGCAATCTCGGTCGATGTGGCGATGTCCATCGTCGATCCGTCCAGCTTGTTGCCCGAACCGGACTTTACATATCCCGCGACCCGGTTGTCCTTGATCATGTCGACCACATCCGTTGTCGAACCGCGCACGTAATCCGCCGTCAGCCCCAGGGTGTTGAAAACAGCTTCGGTGGTGGATTCAGTTGCCGACCCCTTGATGCCCGGATTGAAGCGGACGCCGGCAAGGCCGGACAGGTCCGCAACACCAGCATCCGCCCGCATGACCACGTTCTGCGGCGCGCCGGTATAGACCCAGAGCAGCATCAGATCCTGTTGCTTGCCTTCGAATTCATTGCTGCCTGCGACAGCGTGCTGCGCGACGTTTGTGGTGACCAGCCCAAGGTCGACCTGCCCCCGCTCCATCCGCCGGATGTTGTCCATCGTGGCACCCGTCTCGACCACCGATGCGCGCAGGCCTTCGGCGTTTTCATTGATCAGCTGGCCCACGGCAACAAAATAGCCATAGTGGCTGGACGAGGCCGAGGTCGAACCGATCAGCAGGTCGGTGTTTTGTGCGGACAATGGTCCGGCAAGCATGGTTGCACCCAAAAGGGCGTGAACGAAATGTTTCATGGTTTCCTCCCATTTTGCACCGCATGGCGCGCTGCTGAAAGGTGCCTCAAGTCCTCTATTGTGAAAAGTGAGATATTGTTGATAATTGATGCATGAAACGCAACACTCCCTCGCTCGCGGATTTCCGGGCGGCCCTTGTCGTCAGTGAAAGCGGGACGTTTCGCGCGGCCTCCGAAGTTCTGGGCATGTCGGCCTCGGCGCTATCCCGGCAGATCGCGGCGCTGGAGGCCCGTCTGGGCGCGCGTCTGTTTGACCGCGACACACGCAATGTCACGCCCACCACCTCCGGGCTGGCCTTTGCCAAACTGGCAGAGCGGATGGTCAACACATCAACGGATGTGATGGCCGAATTCGATGCGCATCTGTCCGCCAGCAACGGGCGGCTGACCATCGCGGGGTTGCCATCGGTGACTGCGGGCCTTTTGCCGGATCTGCTTGCCAGTTTCTCCCGGGCGCATCCGGACATCGACCTGCGTATCATTGACGCGCTGTCCGGCAGCGTGGTGGAGGCGATAGAGACCGGGCGCGCGGACATCGGATTCACGGCGGGCACCGTGTCGGCGCGGATGCGGCTGACGTTTCATCCCCTGATGGACGATACATTTGTGGCAGTCGGCGCACCGGGCGGGCCCCTGGAACAGGATCGCATCTATGACATGGCGGAATTGGTTGAAATGCCGCTGATCGCCATGGAACGCGGCACCAGCGTGCGCGAATTGTTCGACGGCGCCTGCCAGCGCATCGACAAGGTGGTGTCACCACGGTTCGAAGTGGCCCACCTTGCCACTGCGGGGGCGCTGGTGGCGGTGAACCTCGGTATCATATTGCTGCCCACCCTGACGCTGCCGGTCCTGCCGATGGAGCGGCTGGTACGGCGAGGGATATCCGATTTCGGGGCAAGGCGGCGGATCGGACTTGTGCACCAGCCTGGAAGGTCGCTGTCACCCACAGCGTCAGCCTTCCTGGCCCATGTGCGGCGCAATATTCCGGCTGGTAAGTAATAGAACAAACGGATGCCGGGGCCCTGCCGAAAGATCAATCTCAATGAATGAGATAGTGTCTAAAGGGCCTTACAGAGCCTCAAAATGGGCGCGTTCTGCGTTCATGGCAGTTTTCCAGTCGCCGCGCAGGTGGTCCATGCTGCGCGGAATCCTGGCCTCCAGCACCTCCGCGCTCTCAATCCGTTCGGTACGGAAGTAGCGGAAGGATTGCCGAAGCTCGCACCAGGCTGCGATTATCCGGCCTGCGTCGCGATAGCCCAGAAGGATCGGCCAGATGATGCGGTCGGTCCTGGTGCCGCTTTCATCCACATAGGTCAGCCTGATCTTTGATCGCTCGCGGATGGCCTGGCGGATTGCCGAAGCCTCCAGCCTCTCTGCCGGCGCGGTCACGGGGGCCACGCTGGTTGCTGGCTGATAGAACAGGGACTGCGTGGCAGGTGGGGCAACCGCTTCCAACCGGGCGAGCAGGGCCTCGGCGGCGCGGGCAAGTTCCGGCTCTCCGCGGGTTTTCACCCATTGTGCGCCCAGAACGGCGGCTTCGATCTCTTCCGTTTTCAGCATCAGTGGCGGCATGTGGAATCCGCTTTCAAGGATATAGCCCACGCCTGCCTCACCCAGGATCGGAACGCGCTGCGCCATCAGGGCGGCAATGTCGCGGTAGACCGTACGCTGCGAGACCTCCAGCTCGGTGGCGATGCGGCTTGCCGGGATCGGGCCACGGGCGCGGCGCAGGATCTCGATGATCTCGAACAATCGGTCGCCGCGGCGCATCTGGGTCTCCTTCGGACTGCCGGTATCATGGTGACATGATGCTGCCACCACGCTGTCAGCATGGTGCAGATATATCCGCGCCATACTCAACCAGGAAATGGAACGGATCATGGAAATCAATGGAAGCTGCCTTTGTGGTGCAGTGGCATTTGTCATCGCGGGAACGCCAAAGAGCATGGGCAGCTGTCACTGCTCGCGCTGCCGCAAGCTGGGCACATCGACGGTGGTTTTTGTCGGACGGGATCAGTTCAGGCTGACGCGGGGCCGCGACATGATCGAGACCATCGCGCCCCCACCGGGCAGCAGCTATATGCGGTCCTTCTGCAAGGGTTGCGGCACGTCACTGGGCGAGCCCTTGTCACCGGACGAGGCTTTTCCGATCAACGCGCAATGTCTGGACGGTGATCCGGGTCTGCGGATCAGCTATCATGAATTCACCTCCGACGCGCCCGCCTGGGCACCGGCAAAGCAGATGGGCGCGGGATAGAGCCTCAGTCGAAGATCATGCCGCTGTGCTGTTCCAGGTAGATGCGCAGCCAGGGCGTGAAGAGGGCGGGCGATGCCGCGATCTCTGCCGCCAGCGCGGCGGGGGTGATCCAGCGGGTCGCCATCACCTCGGCGGGGTTCGGGGCGAGGGGCAGATCGGCGGGGGCCTCGGCAAGGAAGACCTCGACCAGTTCATGTTCGATCAATCCGTTGCCCACCTCGGCGCGGTATTCGACCTGCCCGCGATGGTCCAGGTCGAGCCCCGTGATGCCCAGTTCCTCATCCAGACGGCGGCTGGCGCAGGCCAGCGCTGCCTCGCCCCATTCGGGATGCGTGCAGCATGTGTTCGCCCAGAGCCCTGGCGTATGATATTTGCCAAGCGCACGCTGCTGGATCAGGATCTTTCCGGCCCGCATGACAAAGACCGAAACCGCCAGGTGGCGCAGCCCGCGCTGGTGCGCTGCCAGTTTTTCGACGGGCGTCAATGTGCCGTCAATCCAGGCGGGGATCATGATATCGGTCGGCGTCATGCGGCCCTTCCTGCCACCAAACCTGTCGGCTGCGCAAGGTCTTCGATCAGGTCTTGAGATGCCCATCTATCCTGTCGATTCCGGATGCATTGGAGGGCGACATATGAACGCAGTGGATCATTGTCAGCCTCATAAAATGTCATGCTAGTCATGTGGTTGAGGGCAAACCGCGTCTGCGTTCGGCCGACGCCATGGCTTTGCAAGGTTGCATTCACCGCCGTGGAAGATGCACTAGGGTAGCGGGTGAAGCACATGAACAGGAGTTTGTCATGAATATTGTAAAGACAGCCGTGCTTGGTTTTGCGCTGGCCGCTGGTCCTGCTTTTGCTGACAGTCACGCAACGGGTGATGCCGCGGCGGGCGAGAAAGTCTTTGCCAAGTGCAAGGCATGTCATTCGATTGTCGATGCGGCTGGCGACACGATTGTCAAAGGGGGCCGGACGGGACCGAACCTTTATGGGATCTACACCCGCGTTGCCGGCGCAGATGAAGATTTTGCCAGCAAATACGGCAGTTCGATGGTCGAAGCCGGTGAGGCCGGACTGGCGTGGAACGAGCAGGATTTCATTGGCTATGTGCAGGACCCGCGCGCGTTCCTGCAAAACTACCTTGATGACCGCAAGGCGCGGACCAAGATGTCGTTCAAACTGCGCAAGGAAGATGATGCGCGCAATCTCTGGGCCTATCTGGTGTCCGTCGGACCCGAGGTTGAAGAGACAAACTGACCCGCTGCACGAAGCGGAAAATTGGCGGTGCTGCAAAGGCATTGCCGCCAATTTCCGTTTGGCGGATGGCGATCTCAAATAGAGACGGTTTCAGCGCATGGTCCTGACCATGGGGCGGGGCGGGCGTTTTGCGGTAATTAATTTCAAGCTCAAAATATTTCTGCTTGAAGTAAATTTACCCGACCGCTAACTTGGAGTCTGAGCCAAAAGGGATTCATGCGGTCGCTTGCGTGTGGCGCAGAACTTTTACAAGCTCAGTCGAGCGCAAAAATGCGCCGGTCCAATTGGGAGATTATGATGACAATGAAATTCACAGCCCTTGCCGCTGCTGCACTGGCGATGACCTTTGGCAACGCCGCGCTGGCAGATGCGCATTCAGGAAAAGTAAAGATCGGACTGATCACCACCCTGACCGGCGGCGGCGCCGCATTGGGTGTCGATACCCGCGACGGGTTCATGCTGGCCATCGACCAGGCAGCCAATGATGCCGTCGAAGTTGTGGTGGAAGACGACCAGCGCAAGCCGGATGTGGCCGTGCAGGTTGCCGACAAGATGATCCAGTCCGACAAGGTGGACATCCTGACCGGTATCGTATGGTCCAACCTGGCGTTGGCCGTGGCACCCGCCGCGAACGCGCAGGGCAAGTTCTATATCTCGACCAATGCCGCCCCGGCGCAGCTGGCGGGCAAGGGTTGCAACAAGGACTATTTTGCCGTGTCCTACCAGAACGACAACATGCACGAGGCGGCAGGCGCGCATGCCACTGCATCCGGGTACACCAACGCCTTCATCCTTGCCCCGAACTATCCGGCCGGGCAGGATTCACTGACAGGCTTCAAGCGTCTCTATGAAGGCGAATTGGCAGGTGAGCTTTACACCAAGCTTGGCCAGACAGACTATGCCGCCGAGATTGCGCAGATCCGCGCCTCGGGCGCCGACAGCATCTTTTTCTTCCTGCCGGGCGGCATGGGGATTTCGTTCCTCAAGCAATATGCCGACAGCGGGATCGAACTGCCGGTGATCGGGCCATCGTTCAGCTTTGATCAGGGAATCCTGCAGGCGGTCGGTGATGCGGCCCTTGGCATCCACAACACCTCGCAGTGGAACAAGGACATCGACAATCCCACCAACAAGGCCTTTGTAGAGACGTTTCAGGAAGCTTACGACCGTTTGCCGACGCTCTATGCGGCGCAGGCCTTTGACACCGCAAACCTGATCCTTGCGGCGGCGGGACAGGCGGACATCGCGGACCGTGATGCGTTCCGGGCGGCGCTGAAGGCGGCAGATTTCAATTCGGTGCGCGGCAAGTTCAGGTTCGGCAACAACCAGCATCCGATTCAGGACATCTATGTGCGCGAAGTGATCAAGGAAGGTGACGTTTACACCAACAAGATCATCTCGACGATCCTGACCGATCACCAGGATGTATATGCGGCCGATTGCGGGCTGAGCGACTAAGGCAATTACCGGCGGCCCGCATCGGGCCGCCACATTGGTTCCGGGGCAAGCATGTCGATAATTCTGCTGATAGAGCAAATCCTGAACGGCCTGCAGTTCGGCGTGATGCTGTTCCTGATGGCTGCCGGCCTGACGCTGATCTTTGGCGTCATGGGGCTGATCAACCTGGCGCATGGATCGCTTTACATGATCGGTGCCTTTGCCGCCGCGGCCGGGGCCGCCGCGACAGGGTCCTTTGTGCTGGGTCTGATCGCCGCCCTGACCTCGGCGGCGCTGTTTGGCGCGTTGATCGAACTTACCGTGATCCGCAGGCTTTACGCCCGCGACCACCTGGATCAGGTGCTGGCAACCTTTGCCCTGATCCTGATCTTTTCAGAGGCGACGCGCTGGGTTTTCGGCTCTTTCCCGTTGTTTCTGGACACGCCAGCTTTCCTGTCCGGCACCGTGACCCTGCCGGGAGGCATCCTGTATTCCAAGTACCGCCTTGCGATCATCCTGATCGGGCTGGCGGTGGCTGTGGGCCTGTTCCTGCTGATTTCCAAGACTCGTGTCGGCATGCGCATCCGCGCCGGTGAAAACGACCGTGAGATGATCGGCGCGCTGGGGGTCGATATTTCGGTTCTCTATACAATGGTCTTTGCCCTGGGGGCGGCGCTGGCCGGCCTGTCCGGTGCGCTGGTCGGTGCGATCCAGTCGGTCGAGGTCGGCATGGGCGAACCGGTGTTGATCCTGGCCTTCGTGGTCATCGTGATCGGCGGCATCGGGTCGATCAAGGGGGCGCTGGCCGGGGCAATTCTGGTCGGGCTGACCGATACGCTGGGGCGCACGTTGCTGCCTGTCCTTTTCGCCAGTTTCATGGATCCTTCTGCCGCGACCACGGTCGGCTCGGCGCTGGCGTCGATGCTGATTTACATTCTCATGGCGGGGGTCTTGCTGTTCAAACCCACCGGCCTATTCGGGAGCGCCTGACATGTTGCCGGAACGCATGATCAACCTGCTGATCCTTGGCCTGTTGCTGGCGGTGCCACTGGTGGCGCTGGCGATGGATGAACCCTTTATCATCACATTGGCAACCAAGGCCGCCGTGCTTGCGGTGGCGGGCGTGGGGTTGAACCTTGCCCTGGGGCAGGGCGGGCTGGTCAGCTTCGGCCATGCCGCCTATTTCGGGGTGGGCGGCTATGCCATGGGCATCCTCGCCAGCCACGCGCAAAGTTATACTCCCCTGATGGAAGCACCGTTCCTGATCGAAGGGACCAAGTCCATGCTGGTGATCTGGCTGGTGGCGATTGTCGCCAGCGCATTGGTGGCCTTGCTGGTCGGCGCATTGTCGCTGCGGACCTCGGGGGTCTATTTCATCATGGTCACACTCGCCTTTGGCCAGATGCTGTACTATTTCGCAATCTCCTGGCCGGCCTACGGCGGTGAGGACGGGCTGTCGATCTATGTGCGCAACGGATTCCCCGGCTTGAACACGCTGGACCCGATCCAGTTCTTCGGCCTGTGTTTCGCGGTTCTGCTGATCGTGCTTTTTGTCGTTAACCTGCTGAACAAATCGCCCTTTGGTCTGGCCCTGAACGGTGCCCACCAGAATGAGGAACGCGCGCGCACCGTCGGCATCAATGTCTACCGGTTGCGGCTGACCGCCTTTGTCATCTCCGGTGCGATCACCGGGCTGGCCGGGGCGCTCTTTGCCGATCTGAACCGGTTCGTCAGCCCGACCATGTTCAGCTGGCAGACTTCGGGAGAGATCATGGTCTTCATCATCCTTGGCGGTGTTGCGCGGCTTTGTGGTCCGGTGGCGGGTGCGGCGGTCTATATCCTGCTGGAACATGTGCTGGGGGGATTGTCGGAATACTGGCACATCTATCTGGGTGCGATCCTGCTGTTTGTGGTGCTGTTTGCCAAGGGCGGGCTGGTTGGCGGATTGTCCCGCCGGGAGGTGCACCATGCCGGGTGAGGTGATCCTGGACGTGCGCGACCTGCACAAGAGCTTTGGCGCGCTCAAGGCCAGCGACGGCATTTCGCTGGACCTGCGGGCGGGCGAGATTCATGCGCTGATCGGGCCGAACGGGGCGGGAAAATCGACCCTGATCAAGCAGATTGCGGGCGGGCTGAAGCCCGACCGGGGTGCGGTGCATTTCATGGGGCGCGATGTAAGCGCGCTGTCAGTGGCGCAGCGAGCCCATGCGGGCCTGGGGCGGACGTTCCAGATTTCGGCCCTGGCGATGGAATATACCGTCATGGAAAACGCGGTGCTGGGGGCGATCGGGCAAAGCGGGCGCACCTTTGGTTTCTTCCGCCCCGCGATGAAGGACCGTGCATTGCTGGACAGTGCTGCAGCGGCACTGGAGCGGGTTGGCCTGACCGACCATGCTAGCGCGATCACGTCGGAATTGTCCCACGGCCAGCGACGGCAGCTTGAAGTCGCGGTTGCCCTGACACTGGCCCCCAAGGCCTTTTTGATGGATGAACCGATGGCCGGCATGGGGGCCGAGGGCTCGCGCGAGCTGACCGGGTTTCTGCAGGACCTGAAACATCAGGCACCGATCCTGCTGGTCGAACATGACATGGACGCGGTCTTTGCCCTCGCCGACCGGATCAGCGTGCTGGTCTATGGCAAGATCATCGCGACCGGCAGCGTTGACGAAATCCGCAGCAACGCGGATGTCAAAACCGCCTATCTGGGCGAGGAGGACGCGGCATGAGCCTGCTTTCGCTCAACGGGATCACCGCCAGCTATGGTGCGTCGCAGGCCTTGTTCGGGGTGGACCTGAGTGTGGCCGAGGGCGAGGTCGTGGCGCTGATGGGCCGCAACGGCATGGGCAAGTCGACCACGATCAAGGTGATCTGCCGCCTGTTGCAAAACACCCAGGGCGAGGTGCAGTTCGCAGGTCAGAATCTGGCCGGGATGCCCGCGCATCGTGCGGCCAAGCTGGGCCTGGGCCTGGTTCCCGAAGGGCGCCGGTGTTTCACCAATCTGACCGTGCGCGAGAACCTTCACGCCTCTGCCCGGCCCGGCGCCTGGGATTTTGCCCGTGTGCATGGGCTGTTTCCCCGGCTGGAAGAACGCGGCGACCAGTTGGCGGGATCGCTTTCGGGGGGCGAACAGCAGATGCTGGCGATTGGCCGCGCGCTGATGACCAACCCCCGGCTGCTGATCCTGGACGAGGCGACCGAGGGGCTGGCCCCCGTGGTGCGGCAGGAAATCTGGGCCGCCATCGCCAGGCTCAAGGGCGACGCGGGCCTGTCGATCCTCGTGGTGGACAAGACAATCAGCGAGCTGCGCCGGATCGCCGATCGGGTGGTGATCCTGGAACGCGGCAAATCTGTCTGGACCGGCGGCATGGACGATCTTTCCGGCCCCGTCAAAGATCAGTACCTGGGGGTCTGAGCCATGCCGTTTGTGTATCACCAGAAGGTCAAGTTCAGGCATTGCGATCCGGCGGGGATCGTCTTTTACCCCCGCTATTTCGAGATGATGAACGACACGGTCGAAGATTTCTTTGAAAAGGTCGCCTTGCTGCCCTTTTCCGGGATGCAGCAGAAATGCGGTATTCCCACAGCAGGGATCGAGGCGCAGTTTCAGGCCCCCAGCCGCTTGGGCGATCAGCTGGAGATCGCCTTGACCATCACGCGACTGGGGCGGAGCAGCCTCGGTTTGGCTTATGACGCGCGCTGTGAAGGCGCGCCACGTTTCACGGCGAGTTCGACAGTTGTCTTCATCGACGACAAAGGCCGGCCCGCCCCATGGACGGATGCAATCCGCACCCGGCTGGACAGATTTATCAAAAAGGAGACGCCAGATGGCAAATGAGGTTATTCAGCCGGAAGGATGGGCCCCCGCCAAAGGCTATGCCAATGGTGTGAAAGCGGCAGGACAGCAGATCTATATCGGTGGCCAGATCGGCTGGACCGCCGAACAGAAGTTCGAAAGTCACGATTTCATCGGGCAGACCGAACAGGCTCTGCTTAACATCCGGGCGGTGCTTGAGGCCGCAGGCGGCAAGCCAGAGGATCTGGTGCGCCTGACCTGGTACATCACCGACAAGCGCGAATACCTGGCGAAGCAACGCGAGATGGGCGAAGCCTATCGCAGGGTGCTGGGCCGCAACTTTCCGGCCATGGCGATGGTCGTTGTCGCCGGATTGATCGAGGATGAGGCGCTGGTGGAGATCGAAGCAACGGCGGTGCTGCCGTAGTTTCGGTTGTCAGGCAGGACCGGCTTTTGCGTCACATGAATGACCAGCGCATCGGGCACAGCGTTTCTATTTCGGCGGGGTGCTGTTGATCACCGGATGCCGGATGGTGCCGATGCCCTGCACATGCGCCTCGATCACGTCACCGGGCCAGAGCCACTCCTGAGGGTCGCGGCCCGCACCCACGCCCTCGGGGGTACCGGAGGCGATGATGTCGCCCGGCTCAAGCGTGATGCCGCGGCTCAGGTCGGCGATCAGCTCGTCGACCTTGAACAACATCTTGGCGGTGTTCGAGCTCTGCTTTTCCACGCCATTCACGGTCAGCCAGAGGTCCAGGACCTGCGGATCGGGGATTTCATCCGCCGTCACGATACAGGGGCCGAAGGGGGCGTAGCTGTCCATCCCCTTGGAGAATATCCACTGGCCCGCCCGCCGGTTGTCGCGGGCGGAAATGTCGATGATGACGGAATAGCCGAATACATGGGACAGCGCCTCGGCGCGCGGGGTGTGCTGGGCGCGGGTGCCGATGATGACAGCCAGTTCCACCTCCCAATCCAGTTGTTGGGTCATGTCCGCATTATGCCGGACCGGATCGTCCGGACCGATCACCGAGGTCGGGGGCTTGGAAAAGACAACAGGCTCCCGGGGCAGGTCGGGCTTGGTGTCCAGCGCCCTGGCACTTTCGGTGACGTGGTCGAGATAGTTCAGCCCGATCCCGAAGATGTTCTTGCGGGGACGTGGGATCGGGGCCAGCAGCTTGACGTTCTGCACCGGCAATGCAGTTGCATTGCCCCAATCGCCGCGCGCGGCCTGCAGCGCAGATTGCAGACGGGTCACGGCACCGGGACCGAGGTCGATGAAATCAAGCATCCGATGCGGCAATGCCAGCCCGACGCCAGCGCCGAATTCGGCCACATCGACAACGGTATTGTCCTGCAGAACGCCCAGGCGCGGGGCGGATTCAACGTGGGCGCGGTAGGTTACAAGTTTCATGTCAGTCCTTTCGGCCAGGGGCCGTTGTTCATGCCTGAGGCATATCAGCTTTCCGGTGCGGCAGCGGCATCGGCGCGGTGCAAAAGGTCGCGGATCAGGTCCAGGTCGTCATGCCCCAGTCTGGCAAAGATCCGGTCGACCAGCGCCTCATGCCCTGCGGCCAGAACCTCGAACTGCTTGCGGCCCTTGTCGGACAGGCTGACATTGACCACACGCCTGTCGCTTGCGGCGGCGATGCGGATCACCAGACCGTCCTTTTCCAGCCTGTCCACCACGGTAGAGGCATTGCCGTTGGAGACCAGCAACATCTGGCTGAGCGCGCTCATCTTGATGGGTGCATCGGCGCGGTAGAGTGCTGCCATCACGTCAAAGCGGGGCAGGGTGGTGCCATGGCTGACCCGCATATATTCGCGCAGGCTGTTTTCGGTCTGCCGGGTCAGACGCAGCAACCTGATCCAGGTGCGCAGACGTCTGCGGGACAAAGTGGTGTCGCGCATTGCGAATTCCTTCGGTTGCCGCACAAGGGGTGCCTTGCAAGGCTACCTTTCGGCGCTGCGGCTTTCAACCTTGCGCACCGCGCCACAACAGCGCGGCGGCATCCAGAATACCATAGACCGGCCGCCCCGTGGCCTGCCGGATCGCGGCGGCATAGGGCGGCAGGTTTCCGCATTCCAGCAGAAAGCAGCCCAGCCCGGGCTGCTGCGCCACCATGCCCTTGGCCAGGTCGGTGCAATGGCGCGCGATTGCAGGGCTGTCCAGCACATCCGGCTGGTCGGATTTGTGGCTCAGGATGGCACCGGCAAAGGCAGCGCAGTCCTGCATGCCCGCAACTTGTACCGCGCCGGGGTCGATCCCCGCCGACTGCAGCGCGCCGCCCAGCAAACTGTCCCGCGAGGCGGTCAGGATGCCGATGGGCCTCGCGCCAAAGGACAGCCGCAGAGCAGGATAAAGTGACAGCGCCGAGACCATCACCGGAATTTCCACCGCCGCTGCCAGTTCGTTCTGGATATGCACCAGGAATCCGCAGGTCGAAATGATGCCACGGGCGCCTTCTGCCTCCAGCGCGCGGGCCGCGGCAACAAAGGCAGCGATCAGCGCCGGGTCTGGTGCGCGGCCCCGCACGATATCGGGTGATCCGGCGTCGGCAACCACATGCAACCGCACCGGGAAGGGATAGCTGTCAGCATTGCCCGCATCCCCGACAACGCGGGGAAAGGCCGTGTCCAGCATCAGGATTCCGATAAAGCCGCTCATGAGGAGCCGCGGTGGCGGTCAGGCATAATGAACCTTGGTGCCCGCTTTTTCGCAGAACAACCGGCATTGCTCGGAGAGGGGCCGGTCGGTGATAAACCGGTCCACATCGGCCATGGAGGCAATACGCGCCGGTGCCTTGCGCCCGAACTTCGAACTGTCGGCGGCCAGGAAGACCTCTTGCGACTGTTGGATGATGGTTTTGCTGACGCCGACCTCCTGCACGTCGAAGTCCAGGATTTCGCCGTCGTGGCGCAGTGCGGAACAGCCGATCACGGCGTAATCGAACCGGAATTGCCGGATCGTCTGGGTGGCAAGGTCACCGACCAGCCCGCCGTCCGACCGGCGCAGGTGACCGCCGGTGACGATCACTTCGACGTTGTGGTTCTGCGACAGGATCATCGCGATGTTGATGTTGTTGGTCACGACCAGCAGCCCTTCGTGGTGCAGCAGCTCTGCCGCGACCGCCTCTGTGGTGGTGCCGATGTTCAAAAAGACGGAGCAATCATTGGGAATGAACTTTGCGCAGGCACTGCCGATGTCGACCTTGGCGGCCTGATTCAGCTCGCGGCGCTCACTGTAGCCGATGTTGGTGGTGGTCGAGGGAAGGACCGCGCCGCCATGGACACGTTCAAGCCTGCCATCGTCGGCAAGTTCGGTCAGATCGCGGCGGATGGTCTGCGGCGTTACACTGAAATGTTCCGCCAGCCCGTCGACCGTGACCTTCCCCTCACGGCGGGCGATCTGGATGATCTCCGGTTTGCGCAAGGTTTGACTCATTCTACCCCTCGAATCGAAAGAATACGACCTTGCTACACCGTTTGATCCGGCTCAGTCACGCTTTTCACGGGGATATTTGCGCCTATCCGCCTTCGGTCAAAGGGGACTCCTCCGTCATGTCAGCGAAAATAGTTGATATTTTTCAATTTACTATCGAAAACGCGCAATAACGAACATTTTTCTCTTCCTTTTTGATGCGTTTTTTGTCACCTTCTCCGAAAGCGAGCATTCAATCGCTGGGGGGAGGACGCCATGACGCCCGATTTCGACCTGCTGGTTATCGGCGGGGGCATCAACGGTTGCGGAATTGCGCGCGATGCGGCGGGCAGGGGGCTGTCCGTTTGTCTGGCCGAGATGAACGACATCGGGTCGGCCACTTCGGCCTCGTCCACCAAGCTGTTTCATGGCGGCTTGCGGTATCTGGAATATTTCGAGGTGCGCCTTGTGCGCGAGGCCCTGGTGGAGCGGGAAACGCTGTTGCGGGCGATGCCGCATATTTCCTGGCCCATGCGGTTTGTGCTGCCCTACCACGATTCCATGCGGTTCGACACGACCACACCGACGTCGAAACTGCTGAACACCTTCATGCCCTGGATGAAAGGGCGCAGGCCCGCCTGGCTGATCCGGCTGGGGTTGTTCATGTACGACAACCTGGGCGGTCGGAAGATCCTGCCGGGGACCAGCAGCGTCGATCTGCGCAACAGTCCCGAAGGCGCGCCGCTGAATGCCAAATTCGAACATGCCTATGAATATTCGGATTGCTGGGTCGAGGATTCGCGCCTTGTGGTGCTGAATGCCCGCGATGCGGAGATGCGTGGCGCACGTATCCTGCCGCGTCACAAGGTCGTCAGCGCGGACCCTTCCGGTGACGGCTGGACCGTGACGATACAGGACACCAACACCGGGCAGGACATCACTGTCACCGCGCGGATGATCGTGAACGCGGCCGGCCCCTGGGTTGGCGACGTGCTGCGGGGCACGATCAAAAGCAACCAGACAGGTGGCGTGCGGCTGGTGCGCGGCAGCCATATCGTGACCAAGCGGCTGTTCGATCACGACAAATGCTATTTCTTTCAGGGGATGGACGGGCGGATCATCTTTGCCATTCCCTATGAGACCGACTTTACCCTGATCGGCACCACGGATCAGGAGCATCACGACCCGGACGTGAAGCCGGAATGCACCCCGGAAGAGCAGCGCTATCTGGTTGATTTCGTGAACGAATATCTGGCCGATCCCATTTCGACCGATGACATCGTCTGGACCTATTCCGGTGTGCGCCCGCTCTATGACGACGGGGCCAGCAGCGCGACGGCGGCGACCCGCGATTATACCATCCATCTGGATCAAAGCCGGGGCGCCCCTGCGGTAAATGTCTTTGGCGGCAAGATCACGACCTATCGGCGGCTGGCCGAAAGCGCGCTGGAAAAGGTCGGCGAGGTTCTGCACGTCAAGGGGCCATGGACCGCCGGTGTGGCCCTGCCGGGTGGAGATTTCCCGGTCGACGGGGTGTTGCCGCTGATGGACGGGCTGATGCGCGACTACAGCTTTCTTGACCCGAATTGGGCCCGTCGTCTGGTGCGCGCTTATGGCACCCAGGCCCGTATGGTCCTTGGCGATGCCACTGTCGCCGCCGATCTGGGGCAGCATTTCGGGGCGGGATTGACCGAACGCGAAGTGCGCTGGCTGATGGACAATGAATATGTGCAGCGTGCCGAAGACGTGGTCTGGCGGCGCAGCAAGCTGGGTCTGCGGATGACAGCAGCGGAAATCAAGGCACTTGACGGGTGGATCGCCAAGGCGACGGATCATCCCGTTTCAAAGGCCGCGGAGTAACTGGGGGAAAGATGGCGCTGGAATTCAAAAACGTGTCCAAGGTGGTCAATGGTGAGACACATATCCACCCGACCAATCTGACACTTGAGGCGGGCACGATGAACGTGCTTCTTGGCCCGACCTCGTCGGGCAAGACGTCGCTGATGCGGCTGATGGCCGGGCTGGATGTGCCAACCGGCGGCCAGGTGTTCTGGGACGGCACCGATGTGACCGGGATGCGGGTGCAGGACCGAAAGGTCGCCATGGTTTATCAGCAGTTCATCAATTACCCGTCGATGACCGTCTATGACAACATCGCCTCGCCCCTGCGGCTGATGGGCAAGTCAAAGGCAGAGATCGACGTGGGCGTGAAACAGGCCGCCGCACTGATGCAGCTGGAACCGATGCTGGACCGCAAGCCGCTGGAACTGTCCGGCGGGCAACAGCAGCGCTGCGCCCTGGCGCGGGCGCTGGTCAAGAACGCGGGCCTTGTCCTGCTGGACGAACCGCTGGCCAATCTCGACTACAAGCTGCGCGAGGAACTGCGCGTGGAGATTCCCAAGATCTTCGAGGAATCCGGCGCGGTCTTCGTCTATGCCACCACAGAGCCGGAAGAGGCGCTGTTGCTGGGCGGCAATACCGCCACCATGTGGGAGGGGCGCGTGACCCAGTTCGGCCCGACCCCCACGGTCTATCGCCAGCCGGTCGATGCCACCACTGCGCGGGTGTTCAGCGATCCTCCGATGAATTTCCTCGATATCACCAAACAGGGTGGCACGCTGACCTTCGGGCAGGGGCACACAGCCCCAGCGACAGGTCCCTTGGCAGACCTCCCTGATGGTATCTACATTGCAGGTTTCCGGCCCAACCACGTCGAAATCGCGCAGCCTGCGGACGGCGCCGTCACGTTCGACACCCGCCTTTCCGTCACCGAACTGACCGGGTCCGAAACCTTCGTCCACCTCGACTACGCTGACCGCAAATGGGTCGGCCTTATTCACGGCGTGCATGATCTGAAGCTGGGCAGCGCGCTGCCCGTCTATCTGGACCCACGTCACATCTACATCTTCAGCGTAACGGGCGACCTGGTGGCACCAGCGTCCTACGCGCTGGCAGCCTGAGGAGCGGGACATGGCCAAGATCACCCTCGACAACCTCGCACATTCCTATCTGTCCAATCCGACGGGTGAGGATGACTTTGCCCTGAAAGAGCTGAACCACGTCTGGACCGACGGCGAGGCCTATGCGCTGCTGGGGTCTTCGGGCTGTGGCAAGTCCACGCTGCTCAACATCATCTCCGGTCTGCTGCACCCCAGTCAGGGACGCATCCTGTTTGATGACAAGGACGTCACACAGGCCACCACCGCCGCGCGCAACATCGCGCAGGTGTTCCAGTTTCCGGTGGTCTACGACACGATGACGGTGCGCGACAATCTGGCCTTTCCATTGCGCAACCGGGGCGAGGACCCCGGCTATATCGCGGAACGGGTCCAGAAGATCGCCCAGATGATCGGCATGGAAGACGTGCTGAACCGCCGCGCGCGGGGGCTGACCGCTGACGCTAAGCAAAAGATTTCACTGGGCCGCGGCATGGTGCGCGAGGATGTGAACGCGCTGCTGTTCGACGAGCCGCTGACGGTCATCGACCCGCATATGAAGTGGGAACTGCGCACGCAGCTGAAATCGCTGCACCATGAGTTCGGCCATACGATGATCTATGTGACCCATGACCAGACCGAGGCGCTGACCTTTGCCGACAAGGTGGTGGTCATGTACGATGGCCGCGTGGTGCAGATCGGCACCCCGCAAGAGCTGTTTGAGCGGCCCGAGCATACCTTTGTCGGCTATTTCATCGGTTCGCCGGGGATGAACGTGATTCCTGCCGAAATCTCCGGCACGCAGGCGGTGGTCAATGGCACCGCGCTGACTCTGCAGCAGAACTATGGCGCGCCGACAGGCAATGTCGCCCTGGGTGTACGGCCCGAGTTCGTCAGCCTGACAAAAGGCAATGGCCTGCCGGTCAAGGTGCGCCGGGTCGAAGACGTGGGCCGCAACAAAATCGTGCGCGCCGATCTTTTTGGCAAGGAAATCAACATCGTGTCCCCCGAAGGGCAAGAGATTTCGCCGGACATGAACCACATCACCTTCGCCCCGGATCATGTGAACGTCTATGTGAACGACTGGCGTCAACAGGGGGCGGTGGCATGACAAAGCACATCCGCCACACAGCATGCCGGGCCGCACGCGCCTGCCAAGGGCAGAAAATTGATGAGAGGGCCGCCAGATGAACAAGACAGTCAACCAAAAAGCATGGTTCCTGGTGCTGCCGGTGCTGCTGCTGGTCGCCTTTTCCGCCGTGATCCCGCTGATGACGGTGGTGAACTATTCGGTGCAGGACACCTTCGGGCAGAACCAGTTCTTCTGGGCGGGTCTCGAATGGTTCGAGGAGATGCTCGATTCCGACCGCATGTGGACGGCATTGGGACGGCAATTGATGTTCTCAGGCATCATTCTGGCCATCGAGGTGCCGCTGGGCATCTTCGTGGCGCTGAACATGCCGAAAAGCGGATTCTGGTCCAGCTTCTGCCTTGTGCTGATGTCACTGCCGCTGCTGATCCCGTGGAACGTGGTCGGCACCATCTGGCAGATCTTCGGGCGGGTGGACATTGGTCTGCTGGGCCATACGCTCGACGCGCTGGGGATTTCCTACAACTATACGCAGGATACCATCGCGGCATGGGCGACCATCGTGGTGATGGATGTCTGGCACTGGACCTCTCTGGTGGCGTTGCTGGCCTTTGCCGGGCTGAAATCCATCCCCGATGCCTATTATCAGGCCGCCAAGATCGACCAGGCCAGCCGTTGGGCCGTCTTCCGGTTCATCGAACTGCCCAAGATGGCGGGCGTGCTGATGATCGCCATCCTGCTGCGGTTCATGGACAGCTTCATGATCTACACCGAACCGTTCGTGGTCACCGGCGGGGGACCCGGCAACGCCACGACCCTGCTGTCAATCGACCTGGTCAAGATGGCGCTGGGACAGTTTGACCTTGGCCCCGCCGCGGCATTCTCGCTGATGTATTTCCTGGTGATCCTGCTGATCTCCTGGGTGTTCTACACAGTGATGACCACCATCGACGCGAAGGAGGGATAAGATGACCGATACCGCAACCATCCCCGCTGACACCGCCGTCCGCGCATCCGCAAAACGCCGTCGGCTGCGCATCAACGGTTCGGCCGTGGTCATGGCGCTTTATCTGCTGTTCCTGCTGCTGCCGATCTACTGGCTGCTGAACATGAGCCTGAAGACGAACACGGAAATCCTGAACAGCTTTACCCTGTGGCCGCGCAACCTGACGTTTGACAATTATGCGACGATCCTGACCGATCCCGCATGGTACATGGGTTACGTCAATTCGTTGATCTATGTGGTCATGAACACCGTGATCAGCCTGACCGTGGCGCTGCCTGCGGCCTATGCCTTCAGCCGCTACAGTTTCATGGGCGACAAGCACCTGTTCTTCTGGCTGCTGACCAACCGCATGGCACCGCCCGCCGTCTTTGCGCTGCCGTTCTTTCAGCTTTATTCATCTGTGGGACTGTTCGACACCCATATCGCCGTGGCACTGGCGCATTGCCTGTTCAACGTGCCTCTGGCGGTCTGGATCCTGGAAGGCTTCATGCGCGGCGTGCCCAAGGAGATTGATGAAACCGCCTATATCGACGGCTACGGCTTTGGACGGTTCTTCATCAAGATTTTCATGCCCCTGATCGCCAGTGGCATCGGGGTGGCGGCCTTCTTCTGCTTCATGTTCTCCTGGGTCGAACTGCTGCTGAGCCGCACGCTTACCACGGTGGACGCGAAACCCATTGCCGCGATCATGACCCGGACCCAGGGCGCCAGCGGCATCGACTGGGGCGTCCTGGCGGCGGCCGGTATCCTGACCGTCGTGCCCGGTGCGCTGGTCATCTATTTCGTGCGCAACTACATCGCCAAGGGCTTTGCCCTGGGGAGGGTGTGATGAAGAACAAACGAGAATGGTTAGTTACAGGTTACGATAGCACAGAAACGATCTACGAGGAACGGTATCCACTTTCCGCTTTTTCTGAAAAGCAGATGGCGACTTTCCTGCAAAGACTGGTTTGCAAATTTTTGACTTTCGAAGAAATAGCAACGCATTCGAGAAAGCGGCGAAATAAGGAAAATCATAGTGAACTCGAAATTCGAGTCGAAGGCGACGCACAACATTATGTTGTTTCAGTCGGCTCAAATCCTCATTTCATCGCTATAGCGAAGGAGTTCTGAATTTATGGACTGGATGGCATGGACCTGGCCGACGGCGATCTTCTTTATCGTCATTGCCTGCACCCTGATCACTTTCACCTTTCTGGCAATCAAATTTCCCGAAACGCCGCGCCGTGGCGTTCTGGGCATGGAGACGACGCGCGGCGATCGTCTTTTCATCACACTTCTGGGAAGCGCCTTTCTCAATCTGGCGTGGCTTGGAATTGTCGGGGCGAACCAGCCGTATGCCCTGATTGTCTGCCTTGTCTATGCCGTGGCGGTGTTTCGCTGGGTCTAGGCAATGTGGTTCCACCGCGGCCGGGTGTCATCCGGCTGCATACGATTACATAACGTTTCGAAAATTAGGGAGGAAACGATGAAACTTAATCTGAAATCAAGTACAGCCGTTGCGCTGGCACTTGGAATGCTCAGCGGCCCGGCATTTGCCGACATGGATGCCGCCAAGGCGTTTCTGGATGCCGAAATCGGCGATACATCGGTGCTCAGCCGCGCCGACCAGGAAGCTGAAATGCAGTTCTTTGTCGATGCTGCAGCACCCTATCAAGGCATGGAGATCAAGGTCGTCTCCGAAACCATCACCACGCATGAATATGAAAGCCAGGTACTGGCTCCCGCGTTCACTGCGATCACCGGCATCAAGGTCACCCATGACCTGATCGGCGAAGGCGACGTTGTCGAAAAGCTGCAAACACAGATGCAGTCGGGCGAGAACATCTATGATGCCTACATCAACGACTCTGACCTGATCGGCACCCACTGGCGCTATCAGCAGGTTCGTAACCTGACAGACTGGATGGCAGGTGAGGGCGCGGACGTGACCCTGCCGACGCTGGATCTGGACGATTTCATCGGCACTTCCTTCACCACCGGTCCCGATGGCAAGCTGTACCAGCTTCCGACCCAGCAATTCGCGAACCTCTATTGGTTCCGCTATGACTGGTTCAACGACGAAAAGAACATGGCCGATTTCAAAGAGAAATATGGCTATGATCTGGGTGTCCCGGTCAACTGGTCGGCCTATGAGGACATTGCCGAGTTCTTCACCGGTCGTGATCTGTCGCACATGGACGTGAACGGCGAAGTTTACGGCAACATGGACTATGGCAAGAAAGACCCCAGCCTGGGTTGGCGTTACACCGATGCCTGGATGTCCATGGCCGGCATGGGCGACGTGGGTGAACCCAATGGCCTGCCGGTCGACGAATGGGGCATTCGCGTGAACGACCAGTCGCAACCGACTGGCTCCTGTGTGACCCGTGGCGGTGCCACCAACTCGCCCGCTGCCGTCTATGCGGTGACCAAGGCGATCGAATGGCTGCAAAACTATTCGCCCCCTGCCGCGGCCGGTATGACATTCTCCGAAGCGGGCCCGATCCCCGCTCAGGGCAACGTCGCTCAGCAGATGTTCTGGTACACGGCCTTCACCGCCGACACGGTGAAACCCGACCTGCCGGTGATGAACGAAGACGGCACGCCCAAGTGGCGCATGGCCCCTTCTCCCCACGGTGCCTATTGGAAAGAGGGCCAGAAGATCGGCTATCAGGACGCAGGCAGCTGGACGCTGATGAAATCAACCCCCGTGGATCGCGCACAGGCCGCATGGCTTTATGCACAGTTCGTGGTGTCGAAAACGGTTGATTTGAAGAAATCGGATGTGGGTCTGACCTTTATCCGTGAATCGACCATCGACAGCGACCATTTCTCCGAACGCGCACCGCGTCTGGGTGGTCTGGTGGAATTCTACCGCTCGCCCGCCCGCGTGGCATGGTCGCCCACTGGTACCAACGTGCCAGATTACCCCAAGCTGGCCCAATTGTGGTGGCAGAACATCGGCGACGCCATGTCCGGTGCGAAAACACCTCAGCAGGCTCTGGATGCGCTCTGCGCAGATCAGGAAAAAGTGCTTGAGCGTCTGGAACGTGCCGGGGTGCAAGGTGACCTTGGTCCGAAGCTGAACGAAGAGGAAAGCGCCGAATACTGGTTCGAACAGCCCGGCGCGCCCTATCCCAAGCTGGAGAACGAGGACGAGGAGCCCAAGACCGTCGCTTATGACGAGCTGATCAAATCCTGGGAATAATCCCTGATTGCATGATACTGCGGGGGGCCTTGAACGGCCCCCCGTTTTGCCCTTTGATCCAGAGCGTGCGCCCCATGAAATACATACTGTCGATCGACCAAGGCACCACCTCCAGCCGTGCCATCCTTTTTGACGAAACCCTGAACCTCAAGGCGATGTCGCAAGAGGAGTTTCGCCAGATATTTCCCAAGTCCGGCTGGGTCGAACATGATCCTTCCGATCTGTGGAGCACGACCGCAGGCACCTGCCGCGCCGTGATCGAACGCGCGGGCATCGACGCGCGCGATATCATTTCCATCGGCATCACCAACCAGCGCGAAACCACCGTCGTCTGGGACAAGAATTCCGGCAAGCCGGTCCATAATGCCATCGTCTGGCAAGACCGCCGCACCGCCGAATTCTGCAAATCTTTGCGCGATGCGGGGCACGCCGACATGGTGGCCGACCGCACCGGCCTGCTGCTGGACCCGTATTTTTCCGCGACCAAGGTCAAGTGGATACTGGACAACGTGGATGGCGCGCGCGACGCAGCGCAGGCGGGCGATCTGCTGTTCGGCACCGTCGATTGCTATCTGATCTGGAAGCTGACAGGCGGCGAGGTGCATGCCACCGATGCCACCAATGCCGCGCGCACCATGCTCTATGATATTCGCAAGGGACGCTGGAGCCAGACCATCTGCGACCTGTTCGACATTCCCATGTCGATGCTGCCGGATGTGCGCGACAGTGCCGCCGATTTCGGCACCACCCGCGCCGATCTATTTGGCCGCCCGATTCCCATTCTGGGTGTCGCAGGCGACCAGCAGGCCGCGACCATCGGGCAGGCCTGCTTTGAACCGGGCATGCTGAAATCCACATATGGGACCGGATGTTTTGCCTTGCTGAACACCGGCGATACCCCGGTAAGGTCGCAAAACCGTCTGCTGACCACCATTGCCTATCAACTGGATGGCAAGCCGACCTATGCGCTGGAAGGGTCGATTTTTGTGGCCGGTGCCGTGGTGCAATGGCTGCGCGACGGGCTGAAGATCATCCGCGAAGCGTCAGAGACCCAACCGCTGGCCGAGGCTGCCGACCCCACACAGGAAGTCGTGCTCGTGCCCGCCTTTACCGGGCTGGGCGCGCCTTATTGGAACCCTGACTGCAGGGGCGCGATCTTTGGGCTGTCACGCAACTCCGGCCCGCAGGAACTGGCCAAGGCCGCCTTGGAAAGCGTCGGCTACCAGACCCGCGACTTGCTGGAGGCGATGCATGCCGACTGGACCGGGCAGGGGGCCGAGCCGGTGTTGCGCGTCGATGGCGGGATGAGCGCATCGGACTGGGCCATGCAGTTCCTGTCCGACATCATCGACGCGCCGGTTGACCGGCCCAAGGTGCTGGAAACCACCGCTCTTGGTGTTGCCTGGCTGGCCGGGATGAAGGCGGGCGCGCTGCCGGACCGGGAAGCCTTTGCCAGGGGATGGGCGCTGGACCGGCAATTCGAACCGGCAATGGACGCCCGGACCCGCGACCGGAAATATGCCGGCTGGAAGCGTGCCGTGGACTCTACGCTGGCGTATTGACCTTGCCAGGGGACCGTCAGCATTTCGGCATTTCATGCCCGACGTCGGTGCATTTTGGTGCGGGCAAAGCCACAGACCTGCCCGGCCTGCTGCCTGACGCGCCCGCGCGTATCCTCTTTGTCCAGGGGGCAAGCGGCCATGCCGCGGCAGGCGTCCTCGCGGCGCTGCGCGCGGCCGGTCACGCTATTACCCTTGTCAATTGCCCCGGCGAACCCTCTGTTGATGCGGTCAATGCGGCATTGGCACAGCTGGACGATCCGACGCATGTGATCGCCTGCGGCGGCGGCGCGGTGATCGACATGGGCAAGGCGCTGGCGGCACTGGCTGAGCATGGCCTGACCTTGCCAATGGATTTTGCAACATTGCCGCCATTGACCGCCCGGCGGAACATCCGCCTGTTGGCCCTGCCAACAACAGCGGGCACCGGGGCAGAAGTTACCGCCAATGCCGTGATCGACGTGCCCGCCAAAGGCGCGAAGATCAGCATCAGGGGGGCCGCATTGATCCCCGATATCGCAGTGATCGACCCTCTGCTGGCTCAAACGGCCCCTGCGGGTGTGGTGCTCGCTTCCGGGCTGGACGCGGTGGCACAGGTGATCGAAAGCTATACCTCCAGTGCCGCGACACCCTTTTCGATGGCATTGTGCCGCCCTGCGATACCACTGGGCCTCGCCGCGCTGCGGCAGGTTATCGAAACGCCCGACATCGGGGCCTGGGAAAACATGTGCTGGACCAGCCTGTCCAGCGGGCTTGCGCTGGCCAACTCTGGATTGGGTGCGGCGCATGGGCTTGCCTCTGTGCTTGGTGCGCAACTCGGGGCACCGCATGGCGCGCTTTGTGGCAGATTGCTGATCCCGACGCTGCGCGTGAATCTTGAATTCAGCCGCGAAACCCCGGAAATACAGGACAGGATCACCTATTGCCTGCAGGCCATTTCAGATGCGTTTGCCCCAACACGCGCCGCCGATGCGCTGTCGGGTTTTGAGGCCTGGGTGAATGCGAAGGGATTGCCAAGATTGTCAGACATGGGGCTGTCACAAGATCGCATCTCAGCTCTGGCGGAACTGGGCAGCAAAGCCTCTTCCAGTCAGAAAAATGCGGTGCCGCTCCCGGTGCAGGCCTATGAAGCGATCCTGCAGGAGGCATTCTGACGCTTCAGAGAGAACGCACCCTCAGACGATGGGAACAGGATTCTCATAGGCGGGATGCCTGCGCAGATTTCATCAGGCCAGCTTCAGCAACAGCTGCTTGAGCATTTCGCCATTGCCCGAGTCCAGAAGCGCGCTGAGCGCGCGGTCCTGTTCCTCTGCGTCCTTACGGATCTGGAGCATGCGCCTGCGGCCGAGGTTGGTCAGCAGCAGGTTGATCTGGCGCTGGTCGGTGGCGGAAATCTGACGGTGAACCAGGCCATCCGACACCATGCGATCCACCAGCTTGCTCAACGCCGGGGGATTGATCAACGCGCGTTTGGCCAGTTCCCCCATTGTCAGCCGCTGGTCGATGTCGAGGCATTCCATCACGCGCCATGCGGTGATCTGGATGCCATGTGCCTTCAGCCGGGCACTCAGCGAATTGCTGACCGAACGATGCGCGGCTTCCAGTGCGTAGGAAAGATGGCGTTCAAATGAGATCGGCTCAGTCGTCATGATCGTATCCGCTTGTTAGGTCTTTGAAATTAGTTGACTTGGAAATTAATTTCAATTGCAATGTGCGAATTGCCATCCTGATCCGGGGAGACAGGGCGCTGGGATATAGCACGGACGACGTTGCGCTGCCGATCGAACTTGCGGATTTCCGCGAGAGCGGGCTGCTGGCCGCTTCGGGCAGTTTTCGTGTGGCGCTGCTGATCCCGATGTGTGGCCCGGCGGGTATCTGGGCACCTTCCTGCATTTCCAGCGCCCAGGTCGCTGCCGCAGAGCTGAACCGTGCCAATGGTATCGGCGGGCGGCGGGTTCAGCTGATCATGATAGATGCGGCAGTGGAGGCCGATGAGCCGATCGAGGAAACCGTAAACGACCTGATCGAGCTGAATGCGATTGACGCAATCGTGGGGATGCATCTGAGTGCTGTGCGCCAGCGCCTGTCCAAGGTTATCCGCCAGCGCATCCCCTACATCTATACGCCGCTCTACGAGGGGGGCGAAACGACACCGGGGTTGTTTGCCATTGGCGAGACGCCGCAGGAACAGCTTGCCCCGGCCCTGGCCGAGATCCAGGCCAGGTATCACCCGAAAAGCTGGGCGCTGATCGGCAATGATTATGTCTGGCCGCGCAGTTCCCATTCCCTGGCCAAGAGCGTTCTCAGGACAGCGGGTGTTGAGCTGGCGATGGAATGTTACGTGCCTTTCGGCCTGCCGAACATGTCCGATCTGGTTGATCGGGTCGAGGCCTCGGGGGCCGATGCTGTCCTGGTCTCGCTGGTCGGGCAGGACGCCGTGAACTTCAACCGGCTGTTCGGAAAGCGTGGGCTGCATCGTAAGGCGGTCAGATTGTCCTGTGCCCTGGAAGAGAACGGTCTGATGGCCTGCGGCCGGTCCAATCTGGAAAGAATGTTCTCGGTCTCCTCCTATTTCGGGTCAATATCGACAGAGGCGAATGCCAGTTTCAAGGAACGCTACTATGCGCTGCACGGTGACGCGGCGCCTGCGTTGAATTCCATCGGTCAATCGACCTACGAAGGGATACATTATCTGGCCTCTCTGCTGCGGGATTTCGGCGCTGTCTGGCGGATGCGGACCAGCCAGGACCTGCTGCCGGTGATTCACTCCAGCGGCCGCTCCTTTGCCCGGAACGATGCCGCGCAGCGGCCCGATGTTTACCTCGCCCGGGCCGATGGCATCAACTTTTGTGACTTCAAGATACTGTAAATAATACATATTGACCTTATTAATTTCCAATTCAAATAAATTACTTGAAATGGAAATTAAAATCGCTCACCGTTGCCGTTACAGGCCATGACCCCGCACGGGGGGGCAGGGCGCGGCAGGAGAGATCACATTGTATTGGCTGTTGGCATTTGTCGTTTTCATCGTCGTCCTGCTGGGCGGAATATGGTTCCTGCAGCGGTTCTACGCCAAGGCCACGCTAGAGACTGCCGTGGTGCGCACGGGCATGGGCGGGCGTCGGGTGCTGACCGATGGCGGCTGTGTGGCCCTGCCGATCGTGCATCAGCTGCAACGGGTGTCGATGCAGACTGCTGCCGTCACGATGGTGCGCACCGGCCGCGATGCGGTTCTGACGGCTGACGCGATGCGCGCCGATCTGGTGATGGAGTTCGAATTGCGCGTGGCCTCCGATGTGCAGAGCATCGCAACCGCGGCACAGGCTTTCGGCCACAGGATTGCACGCGGCGGCGAAGCATTCGAGACCGTGCTGGCGGGCCCCCTCGCCAACGCCATCCAGACCGCCGCTGCCGCCCGCGGCATCAACGAGATTCATTTGGAACGGGCCGCGTTCACGGCGGAGGTTTCAGCGATGGTTTCGGAGCACGCCGCACGGCTGGGCCTTGAGCTGGTCACGGCGGCGCTGGTTTCCGTCGATCAAAGCGACTTCGCGCAGCGGGACGAGAACAACAGCTTCAACGCGCGGGGCATGCGGCGGCTGGCCGAGATGGTCGCCGAAGAGCGCAAGGCCCGCATCGCGGTAGAGACAAGCACCGAGATCGCCGTGCGCGAGCATCGCCTGGCCCAGCATCAGCGGCAGATCGAATTGCAACGCCTCGAGCGTGAGGCCGAAATCGCGCAGCGTGAGCACCTCGCAAGGCTGGAGGCGGAATCGGAAAGCCGCTCTGCCCAGTCCCGTGCCGAGCAACATCGCGCCTCCGAGACCATCCGCATCCGGGAAGAACAGGAAGCAAAGACAGCGCAGGTGTCAGCCGACGAGGCCCTGCGCAAGGCCGAGATGAAAGCGCTGCTTGAGCTGGAAGAAGCGAAAATCGCACATGGTATCAGTCTGGCACAATCGCGCACCAAGGAAGCCAAGGTGAAGGCCGAGGAAGAAGCGGCGCGGGCGCAGGTGATTCTGGCTGCCGAGAGTGTTCAGGCTCAGAAGGACCGCGCCGTGACGGAACGCGAGCGTGAAATTGCGAAACTGAAGCAGGCACGCGACATCGAGCTTGAGGATGCGCGGGTGAAAAGTGATGTCAGCACGCTGCTGGCCAGGGCCCAGGCAGATGCATCGGCCCGCACCGCAACGGCCAATGCCGAAAAGATCGCGATGGAAGCCGAAGCCGCCGGGCGTGTCGCCCTGAACAAGGCGGAGAATACCCTGAGCGATGCCGTCATCCGCATGCGTCTTGAGGAGCGCAAGCTCGACAAGATGCCGGAGATCATGACCCAGATGATGAAGCCCGTCGAAAAGATCGATTCCATCCGCATCAACCAGATCAGCGGGTTTGGCGGTGGTGCAGGATCGGGCGGCGACGGGGCAGACAGCGCCTTTGGCGCCGCGATGGACCAGATCCTGGGAATGGCCGTGCGCCTGCCCGCGATGAAACAGATGGGCGAAGAGATCGGGTTTGATTTCGACATGCCCAATGCGGGGCGGACCGCAGATTACGCAAACCGCATCAAGGCGAAAGACGACCCACAAAATTCAAAAGAGTGACCCTCAGTCACCTTCAATGAAACTCACCAACGGAGGACAATATATGTCTCTGAACAGAAGAGAATTGCTTGGCGGTGCGGCCGCCCTGACCACGGCGGGCCTGCTGCCACGGGTGGCCTTTGCCGCTGACGCCATCAAGCTGGGCTCGATCCTCGACAAATCCGGGCCCTTCGATGCCTATGGCAAACCGATGGACATGGCGACGCGGCTGGCCGTCGCAGAGATCAACGAGGCCGGTGGCCTTTTGGGCCGCGAAGTCGAGATCTTTGCCTATGACACCCAATCCGACATGGCGCTGTATTCACAATACGGACAGCAGCTGACCCGGCAAGACAAGGTAGATGTGGTGCATGGCGGCATCCTGTCGGCCTCCCGCGAGGCGATCCGTCAGACCATGCGCAAGAGCAAGACGCTCTACTTCTATAACGTGCTCTACGAGGGCGGCGTCTGTGACCGGAACATTTTTATCAACGGGGTCACCCCGGCCCAGCAGGTCGAGGCGCTGGTGCCCTATGCGATGAACAACTCGGGCAAGAAGGTCTATATCCTCGCGGCCGATTACAACTATGGCCAGATCACCGCGCGCTGGATCGAGAAGTTCGTGCGCGACAATGGCGGGGAAGTTGTGGGTACCGATTTCTTCCCGCTCGACGTGAGCGACTTCGGCTCGACCATTGCAAAGGTCCAGACGGCTGCGCCGGATCTGGTGATCGCGCCCCTGGTCGGCGGTGCGCATCTGTCATTCTTCCGCCAATGGGCGGCAGCCGGCATGAAGGACAAGATCGCATTGGCCTCCACCACCCTGGGCGTCGGCAATGAGCACAAGGTGCTGACACCCGAAGAGGGCAACGGCATCATGTGCGCCTACAACTACAGCCAGGAGCTGGACACCCCCGAAAACGCGGCGTTCAAGGAGCGGTGGGCGGCGATGTTCGACGGCGACCAGTCAATGCATGAAATCGCGGTCTCCCACTACCATGGGCTGCATACCTGGGCAGAGGGGGTGCGGACAGCGGGCACAATCGACCGCGATGCCGTGATCGAGGCGCTGGAAACCGGTATCTCCATCACCGGGCCGGGGGGCAAGGTCACCGTCGATCCCAAGACCCATCACGCGGTGCTGGACGTGCATCTGATGGAGATGCGGGACCAGAAGATGAACGTCATCGAAACGCTGCCTCAGCGCCAGCCGATTGACACCCAGGCGGTCTGTGATCTGAGCGCGAACCCCGATGACAACACGCAATATGAGATCGAGATCTGATCCGGTTCTCCCCGGGGTCGGGGCGGCTTTGGCGGCCCTGACCCAACTCACTGAACGGCAGGTATCATGGACCTCACATTCGTAATCATAGTCGAAACGCTCTATGCGGTGGCATCGCTGGTGCTGATCAGCGCGGGGCTTGCCGTTGTCTTCGGGATGATGAAGGTCATCAACCTTGCCCATGGCGAATTCATGATGATGGGCGGATATGTGACCATCACCGCCGTGGGTCTGGGGGTGAATGTCTTTGTCGCCATGCTTGTCATTGCGCCCCTTGTCGTCGGGCTCATCGGTCTTGTTGTTGAACGTCTGGTGATCCGCCACCTTTACGGACGGCTGGTGGATACGATGCTTGCCACCTGGGGGCTGAGCCTTGTCTTTATCGGGCTTGCCACGATGATCTTTGGCAATACCACCACGGGCATCTCGACCCCGATTACGGGCTTTGCCGTCGGCAATTACCAGATCAACGGCTACAATTTCTTTATCATCGTCGTGTCCATCGTGCTGGTTATCGGGATCTACGCGGTTTTGCGGGGTACCCGTGCCGGGCTGATCGCACGCGGCGCGATGCAGCGTTCCGACATGGCCGCTGCGCTGGGTTACAGCCCCGACCGTATCTATATGGCGACTTTCTTTTGCGGCTCGGCGCTGTCCGGTCTGGCAGGCGCGGTCCTGGCGCCGCTTGTGGGTCTGGTCCCGACCTCCGGCGGGGCCTATATCGCCAAGGCCTTTATCACCGTGATCGCCGGTGGCCCGGCACTGATTGCCGGGCTGGTCAGTTCGGCCACCAGCTTCGGGGTCGTCAGCCAGGTCTTCACCTTTGCGATCTCGCCGGTGTTCGGTGAAGTCGCCCTTCTGGTTCTGGCGGTCATCCTGTTGCGCGCGATGCCGCAGGGGATCACCGGGCGGCTCTTCAAGGGGAAACTGTGATGGCGCGGACAGCCCTGCAGGACGTGCTGCTGACGCTTGTCGTGTCGGCACTGCTGATCTGGATCATGCCGATGCTGATCGGAACCTACACGCTGACGGTGCTGGTCATTTACGGGATGCTGGGCCTCAGCCTCGGGCTGATCTGGGGGTTTGGCGGCATCCTGTGCTTCGGACAGGCGGCGTTCTTTGGCCTGGGTGCCTATACCTATGCCATTGCGGCGATCAACATCGGGGAAAGCACCCTGCCGATGCTGCTCGCCGTGTTGGTGCCCGCCATCTTTGCGGCATTGCTCGGCGCGATGATGTTCTATGGGCGGTTGACGGATGTCTACCTGGGGGTGATCACCCTGGTGGTCACGCTGATCCTGTTCAAATTCGTCAATTCCACGGCCGGCCCACAATATGTGATCGGCAAGGCCCGGCTGGGCGGTTTCAACGGGATTCCGGGTTTCCAGACCCTCAATGTGCCGGGCGATCCTGGGGCCTACATCTGGGGTGATCCCTATTACTATGTCTGCGCGGTGGCGCTGGTGATCGTGTTCCTGCTGGTCACCTGGCTGTTGCGGTCCTCGTTCGGCCGCATCGCATTGGGCATTCGCGAAAACGAAGTCCGGATGGGGCTGATGGGTTATGACGTGGCGGCCCGCAAGACGGTGATGTTCGCCATCGGTGCCGCCATTGCAGGGCTGGCCGGGGCGCTGTTTGCCAATTGGGGCGAGATCGTCACACCCAGCCTGTTTTCGCTGGGTCAATCCGCCGAGATCATCATCTGGTGCATCGTCGGAGGCCTTGGCACCCGGATCGGGCCGATCATCGGGGCGGCAGGGCTAGCCTATCTCAAGTTCCTTCTGGGCCAGCAAAGCCTGATCGACAACACGCTGATCACCGGGCTGATCCTGGTGCTCTTCGTCCTGTTCCTGCCAAAAGGGCTGGCTCCGGCCATCGCAGCACTTTTCCGGGCTGTTTTTGGTCGCACAAGGCGCAAGCCGGACGCCCGCCGGATGCGGAGGGCGCGGCATGGCTGAAACCGTACTGGAAACCCAGGGGCTGACCATGCGCTTTGGCGGTGTGACCGCCAGCGACAACGTCAATTTCAAGCTGAAAGCGCGGGAGCTACGCTGCCTGATCGGCCCCAACGGCGCGGGCAAATCAACCTTTTTCAAATGCGTTACCGGGCTGCTGACCCCGACCGAGGGGCATGTCTTCATGCGGGGTCAGGAGGTGACGGGATGGCACCCCCACCAGATCGCGTCACTTGGGGTCGGGATCAAGACCCAGACGCCGAATGTCCTGGATGCCTTGAGTGTGCGGGAAAACATCTGGCTTGCGGCGCGCCGCTTTCACCCCGTGAGCGAGGCGCGCGACCGCAGTGACGAGATGATCGACCGGCTGGCGCTGGGGTCCATTGCGCGCAGTTCGCTGGGTCAGCTGGCACATGGCGAACGGCAGCGGGTGGAGCTTGGGTTGGTCGCCGTGGCCGATCCCTGGCTGGTGCTTCTGGACGAGCCCGCGGCGGGGATGAGCGCACAGGATGTGGAGCGCATGACCGCGATCATCCACGACCTGACCAAAACGGCAGCCGTGGTGATTGTCGAACATGACATGCAGTTTATCCGGTCCATCGCAGATACGGTGACGGTGTTTCACCAAGGCGCCGTGCTGATGGAAGACCACGTGGACCGGGTGATGTCAGACGCCCAGGTGCGGGCCGTTTACCTGGGGAAAAAGACCTGATGCGCGAAGAGAACGAGATTTTACTGTCGACCAAGGGGCTTTCCGGCGGCTATGGCCGCGTGCCGATCCTGCACGGGATCGACCTGGAGGTGTCGGAAAACGAGGTTGTCGGGGTGCTGGGGCACAACGGCATGGGCAAGACCACCTTGCTCAAGACATTGATGGGTTTCCTGCCGGCGGCCTCCGGGCAGATCAGGTTTCGCCAGTCCGATATCACCCGCCTGCCGCCGAACGAGCGCAGCCAGATGGGGCTGGGCTATGTGCCGCAGGGGCGGGGGATTTTCCCGCAGCTGTCCGTTCGCGACAATCTGCGCTTTGCCTGGCACGACTTTGGCGCAGGCACCGAGGCAGAAGTGATGGAGAATGTGCTGGCCGATTTCCCGCGCCTCACCCGGTTGCTCGACCGCGAAGGCGGTGCACTCTCCGGGGGCGAGCAACAGCTTTTGTCACTGGCGCGCTGCCTGATGGGCGATCCCGACTTCCTGCTGCTGGACGAGCCGACCGAGGGCATTCAGCCCTCGATCATCGAGGAGATGGCCGAGACCCTGCTGAAGCTGCGCGAGAAACGCGGGCTGTCGATCCTGCTGGTCGAGCAGAATTTCGATTTCATCGCGGACCTGTCCGACCGGGTGCTGGTGCTGGAGCGTGGCCGGATCACCGGAACGCTCAGCAAGGCCGATCTGTCGGATCAGGCCAAGGTCGACCAGTTCCTCGGCTTTGGCGCAGCGCGGGGCACGCGGCAGGAGACTGCCGCGCCGGGTCCCACACCGGCCCTGGCAAAAGACAGGCCCGGGCGCAGGCAGAGCTTCCCCGAGACCAGCTTCCCAGCCGTCTCTGACACCCGACATTCCAACCCTTCAACGGTGAACATAATGACGATCAAACGCCCCACACTGGCCCAAATGCGCAGCATGGCCGATCGCTTCGGCATGTCACTCTCTGACGAGGATCTGCTGGAATACACCGAGATCATCGAGCCCTATATGCAGGCCTATGACCGGCTGGACGTCATGCCCGACAACCTGCCTGAAGTACGGTATCCGCGCAGCCCGGGCCGCTTTCCGGATCCGTCGGAAAACCCGCTCAATGCCTGGTATGTCAAGACCGAGGTGCGCGGCGCGCCGGACGGCAAGCTGCGGGGCAAACGGATTGCGCTGAAGGATACGATCTGTCTGGCCGGGGTGCCGATGATGAACGGATCGTCGATCATGGAGGGCTATACGCCCGAGATCGACGCCACCATCGTGACCCGGATGCTGGACGCGGGCGCGGTGATCGTCGGCAAGGCCCATTGCGAGAACTTCTGCCTGTCGGGCGGATCGCACACCAATGCGAAGGGGCCGGTGCATAACCCTTACAAGCGAGGTTACATGGCGGGGGGGTCTTCCTCCGGTTCGGCCGCTCTGGTGGCGGCGGGCGAGGTGGACATGGCCATCGCGGGCGATCAGGGCGGGTCGATCCGCATCCCGTCTGCGAACTGCGGTTGCTACGGTATGAAACCCACGCATGGGCTGGTGCCTTATACCGGTGCGATGGGGGTCGAACAGACCATCGACCACCTTGGCCCGGTGACGAATACGGTCGCCGACAACGCGCTGTTGCTGGAAGTGCTGGCAGGCGAGGATGGGCTGGACCCGCGCCAGTACAAGCCAAAGGTCTACAGCTATACCGAGGCGCTGGGGCGCGGGGTGCAGGGGATGCGGATCGGCATCCTGAAGGAAGGCTTCGGGCACCCGAACTCGGAAACGGACGTGGACCAGAAGGTCATGATAGCCGCCGAACGGTTCCGCGATCTGGGCGCGCGGGTCGAGGAGGTCTCGGTGCCGGACCACCATGTCGCGATGGATGCCTGGACCGCGATCACACTGGAGGGGCTTCAGGACGGCATGATGTGGGGCAATTCCACCGGCACCAACTATCGCGGGCTGTTCCTGCCGTCGATGACGGATCACATGTCGCAATGGCGCGGACGCGCGGATGAGCTGAGCCATTCGCTGAAGACCTGCATGTTCGTCGGCGAACATTTCCAGCGCCAGTATCGCGGACGCTTTTACGGCAAGGCGCAGAACATCATGCGCCGCTGCAACGAAAGCTATCATGCCGCGTTGAAACAATATGACCTGCTTTTGATGCCAACCCTGCCGATCAAGCCGCAGCCGCATCCGCCTGCGGACAGTTCTCTCAGCTTGTATGTGCAACGGGCTTTTGAGATGGTCGCGAATACCGCACCCTTCAACGGGGGCCTGCCCGCGATGAACGTGCCATGCGGTTTCAGCGAAGGGCTTCCGATCGGGATGATGCTGGTCGGCCCGAACTACGGCGAGATGAAGATCTACCAGGCGGCCCATGCTTTTGAACAATCGGGCGACTGGCGCAACATGTAAGGAGGCCTTTGATGACGATCCTGAATGAAAGCATTGCAAACCGGATTCAGAATTTCGGCCTGGACTCCCGGTCAGAGACGGACGGGTCCCTCGCCCCGCGCGACGGTAAATCCTATGTTCAGGGCGGCAAGCAACCTGAACTAGCCTTTGCCACGATCCCGCAACTGTTGCGCGATGCCGTGTCCCGGTATGGCCCGCGTGACGCGCTGGTCTTTCCCCAGGCACGGCTGAGCTATTACGACATGGACCGCGCGGTGGATGCGCTTGCCTCGGGTTTCCTGGCACTGGGTCTGCAAAAGGGCGACAGGCTGGGAATCTGGTCGCCCAACCGTCTGGAGTGGATCCTGACGCAATTCGCAACAGCGCGGATCGGCGTCATTCTGGTCAACATCAACCCGGCCTACCGCCTGTCGGAACTGGAATATGCGCTGAACAAGGTCAGCTGCAAGGCGCTGGTTCTGGCGCAATCCTTCAAGACATCAAACTATATCGAGATGCTGCGCACCCTGACCCCGGAACTGGCCAGTTGCGAAAAGGGCCGGTTGCAGGCTGCCCGGCTGCCACATCTGCGCCATGTCGTCGTGATGGGAGAGGCGGAGCAAGCGGCGGGGGCCTGGAGTTTCGACGAGGTTTCAAATCTGGGCGGCCCCGCCCAACAGCTCCGCCTGCCGGAGATCGACCGCACGCTCCAGCCTGACGACGCGATCAACATCCAGTTCACGTCAGGCACGACAGGACAGCCCAAGGGGGCCACGCTGTCGCATTACAACATCGTCAACAATGCGCGTTTCGTGACCGACAGGATCAGGCTGACCGAAAACGACCGGCTGGCGATCCCGGTCCCGCTTTATCATTGTTTCGGGATGGTGATGGGGGTCCTTGGCGCCGTCAGCAAAGGGGCTGCAATGATCTTTCCGGGGGAAGCATTTGACCCGGCACGGACATTGGACGTGCTGGCCGCCGAGAGTTGCAACGTTCTTTACGGCGTCCCGACCATGTTCGTGGCGATGCTCCAGAACCTTGATGAGACACCGCGCGACATGTCCTCGCTGCGCACCGGGATCATGGCCGGCGCGCCCTGTCCCGTGGACGTGATGAAAAAGGTCAATGACCGGATGAACATGAAAGAGGTGACGATCTGCTACGGCATGACGGAGACCTCGCCGGTGTCCTTTCAGAGCTTTGTCGATGATACGACAAGGCAGCGCTGCGAGACCGTGGGCAGGGTACATCCGCACCTTGAGGTCAAGATTGTTGACGAGGATGGGCAGATCGTGCCGGTCGGCACCCAGGGGGAGCTGTGCACGCGGGGATATTCGGTCATGAAAGGCTATTGGGAAGACCCCGACCGCACGAGTGAAGCAATCAGGGACGGATGGATGCATACCGGCGACCTCGCCGTTCTCGACGCGGAAGGCTTCTGTTCGATCACCGGGCGTGTCAAAGACATGATCATCCGTGGGGGAGAGAACATCTATCCCCGCGAGATCGAGGAGTTCCTGTTCGGGCATCCCGACATCAGCGATGTCCAGGTCTTCGGCATTCCCGACGAAAGGCTGGGCGAAGAAGTCTGTGCCTGGGTCATCCCAAGACAGGGCAGCACCCTGACCGAAGATGCCGTATTGGCCCATTGCCAGGGCCAGATTGCCCATTTCAAGATCCCGCGCCATATCCGCATTGTGGATGAATTGCCCATGACGATCACCGGCAAACCGCAGAAATTCATCATGCGCGACCGGATGATCGAAGAGCTTGGCAAGGCCGGCGCGCAGCGCGACCAGCAATAACAAGGTTCCGTAACCGGCCCCTTCACCTGCTGAAATTGCACTGCTCTGGTGAGCGACGCTGAAGATTTGAGGCGCCGCTTTCGACACGCATTTGACGCGTCACTTCGTGACTAAACTGCTGTTTAGAGCCGCATTCAGATCGTATTCCCACAGGTCTCCCGGGCGTTGAACACCCCCTTTGAACGTGGCGCAAATTCCTGCGCCAGAACCGGGTGCGCCATTGGCGTGAACAGGCTGATTTCTGCACTTTGACATTTGTACTGGACAAGTGTTCAGAATATGTGTTCATCTTATTGGGCAGAGTGGGGAGACTCTGTTCAGGGAGGAAGATTATGCCATTCAAGACTTCATTCGACTACGTGATCGTGGGCGGTGGTTCTGCGGGATCTACGCTCGCGGGACGGCTTTCCGAGGATTCTTCACTGTCCGTCTGTCTGCTGGAAGCGGGAGGTAACGGCGATCACATCCTGATCCGCGCGCCCGCCGGCGTTGTCGCCATGCTGCCGGGACACGGAAAGATCTCGAACTGGGCTTTCAACACCGTGCCGCAACCCGGCCTGAATGGCCGCAAGGGCTATCAGCCGCGCGGCAAGGGACTGGGCGGATCGAGCGCGATCAACGCGATGCTCTATGTCCGCGGCCACAAGTCTGACTATGACGATTGGGCCGATGCGGGCTGCGAAGGCTGGTCCTGGGATGACTGCCTGCCCTATTTCCGGCGGTCCGAAAACAACGAAGCGGGCGCGGGTGACTTTCACGGCAACCGCGGGCCTCTCCACGTTTCCAATCAGAAAGCGCCGCGTCCGATTTCGCGCGCCTTTGTCCAGGCGGCCACGGAATGCCAGCACCGCGAAACAGCGGATTTCAACACCGGCGACAATGAGGGTGTCGGGCTTTACCAGGTCACCCAGTTCCACGACAAGGACAGGAACGGCGAAAGGTGCTCGGCAGCGGCGGCCTATCTTCACCCGATCCAGAAAACCCGCAAGAACCTGACAATCATCACCGGGGCGCACGCGACAAAGATCCTGACCGAAGGGAAACGCGCCACCGGTGTCAGCTACCGCAAGGGCCGCAAGGACGCGCGCGTGACAGCCAGACGCGAGGTGATCCTGTGCGGCGGCGCCTTCAATTCACCCCAGCTTCTGCAGTTGTCCGGCATCGGCGCGGCAACGGAACTCCAGCGCCATGGCATCGAGGTCGTGCATGACCTGCCCGGCGTCGGCAAGAACCTTCAGGATCACCTCGACTTTATCCTGGCCTACAAATCAAAGGATACCGATAATTTCGGCATCGGCCTGACGGCAACCGTCGACCTGACGAAACATATTTTCAAATGGCGCAAGGACGGCAATTCGATGATTGCCACGCCTTTTGCCGAGGGGGCGGCGTTTCTCAAGACCGAGCCGAGCCTCGACCGGCCGGATATCCAGTTGCATTTCGTGATCTCGATCGTGGACGATCACGCGCGCAAGCTGCACCTGGGCCATGGCTTTTCCTGTCATGTCTGTACCCTGCGGCCCCACAGCCGGGGCGAGGTATTTCTGGCCAGCAGCGACCCGATGAAGGCACCGGGTATCGACCCGCAATTCCTGTCCGACCCGCGTGACCTTGAGACCTTGATCAAGGGCGCGAAGATGACCCGCGAAATCCTGGAAGCCCCGGCCATGAAACGCTTTCGGCACAAGGAATTGTTCAATGTGAAAGACGGAATGACGGACCAGGAGTGGGAAAGCCACATCCGCGCCCGCGCGGACACGGTCTATCACCCGGTTGGCACCTGCAAGATGGGCGTGGACGATATGGCGGTGGTCGATCCCGAACTGCGGGTGCACGGGATGGAGGGACTGCGCGTCGTGGATGCCTCTGTCATGCCGACATTGATCGGCGGGAATACCAACGCTCCGACAATCATGATCGCAGAGCGCGCGGCGGATATGATCCGCGGCATCAAACCCGCTGCAATCGCGGCAGAATGAAGGAGACCAGGATGTCTGGAACGATGATGTGGCAAGCTCTGACGACGGGCTCACTGATAGAACATGCGGAGAAGTATCACGCCGGTACGGAGGTAGTCTCGGTCGAGACGGATGGCAGCACCGCGCGCTCCAGCTGGGGTGAGATTGGCGCGAATGCCCGGCGGATCAAGTCGGCGCTCGACATCCTTGATGTTCCCGCGAACGCCCGCTGCGCGACCATTGCCTGGAACAACAGGCGGCACCTTGAGCTTTACTTTGGCATCGGCAGTGGCGGGCGGGTCACGCATACGATCAACCCGCGACTGACGCCGGAACAGATGGTCTATATCCTGAACGATGCCCAGGACGAGGTGCTGTTTCTCGACCGGACCTTCCTGCCGGTTGCAGCCAAGCTCGGGCCGCTGCTGAAATCGGTAAAGCACTACGTCCTGATGGGCCCCCGCGACGAAGAGGCGGCGGGCATGGTCGAGGGGCTGCTTTTCCATGACGATCTGTTGCAGGCGGGGGATCCCGCTGCCGAATGGCCGGACCTGGACGAGAATGCGCCCGCCGCGCTGTGCTATACATCCGGCACCACCGGCAATCCCAAGGGCGTGCAATATTCGCACCGCTCTCTCGTCTTGCATTCCATCGGTGGCAACCAGCCCGACGGCCTGAACATGGCGGCCCGCGACGTGGTGATGCCGGTGGTGCCGATGTTCCATGTCAACGCCTGGGGCGTGCCCTATGTTGCCGCATCGGTCGGGGCAAAACTGGTAATGCCCGGCCCGAAGCTTGATGGTGAAAGCCTGGCCCGGCTGATCGATCAGGAGCAGGTCACGCTGTCTTTGGGGGTGCCGACGATCTGGATGGGACTGCTGGCAGGGCTGAAATCCACCGGCATCAAACCGACCTCGATGAAACGAACAGTGGTCGGCGGGTCGGCCCTGCCGCCGTCGATGATCCGCGAATTTCGCGACACCTATGGTGTCGAGCTGATCCATGCCTGGGGGATGACAGAAACCTCGCCGCTGGGCACGTTGAACCAGCTTCTTCAGAAACACACCGGGCTGAGCGCCGACGCGCAGGCCAGGCTGCGCGAAGGGCAGGGGCGTCCGCCCTGGGGTGTCGACCTGCGGATCGTGGACGACGCGGGCCAGGAGCTGCCCCGTGATGGCAAGACCCAGGGCGCGCTGCACATCCGCGGTCATTGGATCGTGGACAGCTATTTCGGTCAGGACGCCACGGCCCTGACGCAGGACGGCTGGTTCGACACCGGCGATGTGGCGACGCTGGACAGGGACGGCTACATGGTGATCCGCGACCGGTCCAAGGACATCATCAAATCGGGTGGTGAATGGATATCGACGGTGGAGCTGGAAAACATCGCCATCGCCCATCCGAAGGTGGCAAATGCCGCCGCCATCGCCGCGCGCCATCCCAAATGGGACGAACGGCCCGTTGTTTTGGCTGTCCCCGCCGAGGGCGCATCCCCGACCGAAGCGGAGATCCTCGAAGCTTACGATGGCAAGGTTGCAAGCTGGCAGGTGCCCGACCGGGTGATTTTTGTCGGTGAACTGCCACTTGGGGCGACGGGAAAGGTTCTGAAAAACAAGCTGCGCGAAGCCTATGGCGACGTGCTGATAAAGGAGGCATGAGATGAATCAGATCACCACAGACCTCATCCCGGATCATTCGGCACTGGACCGTGACCTTGATGCGCTGGTCGCCGCCAAGGACACCTGGGCGCGCACAACGAATGCAGAGCGGATCGCGGTGCTGGAAGAGATCAAGGACCGGCTGTTGGCAGTCGCCGAGGGCTGGGCCGAAACGGCGGCGCGGCACAAGCTGATCGCGCCGGGTTCACCGCTTGCCGGCGAAGAATGGATATCGGGACCCTATGCCGTCATGGCGGCGTGCAACGGGCTGATGCAGACGATTGCCGGGGTCGAGGGAAAGGCCCTCCTCGATCACCTGAAGAAACGCCAGACTGCGAACGGTCAGCTTGCCGTGCGCGTGGTGCCGCATACGATCTGGGACCATCTGCTGCTGTCCGGCATCAATGCGGAGGTCTGGATGGAGCCCGAGGTCACCGAAGGCACGCTCGCCGCCAACACGGCCACAGCCTACGATGGACCGGCTGAGGCGCGCGAAAGCGGGGTTTCCTTGGTGCTGGGGGCGGGCAACATTGCCTCTATCGCCCCGCTCGACGTGTTCCAAAAGGCATTCTCCGAACACAAGGTCGTCATTCTGAAGATGAACCCGGTGAACGACTACCTGACACCCTATCTGGAGGCGGCGCTCCAGCCGCTCATCGAACGTGATGCGCTGCGCATTGTCCGGGGCGGTGCCGATGTCGGCGGATATCTTTGCACCCACAAATCAGTGGACGAAATTCATATCACCGGTGCTGCCGCATCTCATGACGTGATTGTCTGGGGACCGGGGGCGGAAGGCGCAAAGAACAAGAAAGCGGGCACGCCGAAGCTGACCAAACCGATCACCTCGGAGCTTGGCGCGGTCTGCCCGACCATCGTGGTGCCGGGGAATTGGTCTGCCGCCGACCTGCGGTTCCAGGCCGAACATATCGCCACGCAGAAGCTGCATAATTCCGGTTTCAACTGTGTCGCCTGCCAGATGCTGATCCTGCCCGGCCAATGGCCGCAAAAGGCGGCGCTGATGGGGCACTTGCGCGACGTCATGCAGCAGGTCGAGGCGCGCCAGGCCTATTACCCCGGTGCCGCCGACCGGATGGAAGGTTTCGCCAGCCACGCGCCGGACGCCGAACGGTTCGACCGGGGGGCAGCCCCCGCCTGCGTCGTGGCCCCGGTGGGCGATGGCGAAAGCTGGTTCACCCGGAACGAAGTTTTCGCCCCGGCCATGTCCACGCATGAAATCAGTGAGGCCAACCCGGAGGCCTACCTGATCGAGGCAATCCGCTATGCCAACGATACCCTGCACGGCACGCTTGGCGCCAACATCCTGATCCATCCGAAAACCATCCGTGAGATCGGCAAGAGACGGTTCGAAGAGATCATCGGCGACCTGCGTTATGGCACCATTGCCATCAATGCCTGGACAGGTCTGGCCTTTCTTGCCACCGCCTGCCCCTGGGGCGCCTTCCCCGGTCACACGCTGGATGACGTTGGCAGCGGGATCGGCTTTGCCCATAACACCTTCATGTTTGATCGCCCGCAACGGGTGGTGATTCAAGCCCCCTGGCGGCCTTTTCCGCGCAACATCCTGTCCGGGAAGGCAACCCTGCTGCCACGCCCTCCCTGGTTCGTCACCAACCGACGCCAGCATGTCCTTGGCCGGTTGCTGACGCGGTTCCAACACAGTCCTGGATGGTTGAAGTTGCCGCGGATTTTCGTCAATGCACTGAGGGGGTGATCCTGGAGGCCATGACGACGTGACCAAAATCGACAAAATGTCCCGCCTCGTGGAAAAGGCAGACGCCAAATCCGCAAAGCGTGCGCGCAAGAAGGACGATCTTGCCGACAGCGCCATCGCGGCCCTCAAGCAGCTTGGCTATGCCCGCACCAGCCTGCGCGACATCGCCGAACTGTCGGGCGTGGCCGTGGGTACGCTGCATTATTATTTCGAGGACAAGGTCGATCTGATTACCTATTGCGTCCGGCGCTACAAGATCAGCTTCATGAAGGAAATGCAGTCGATCCTGTCGGATGATGTGGAGGCCACCCAGTTGGCCGAGCGCTTCATCAAGGGGTTGTCGCGGTCAATCCGGCGCGACGCAGAGACTCACCGGCTTTGGTATGACATCCGGTCCCAGGCGATGTTCGACCCTGCCTTTCACGAGGTCGTGCAGGACATCGAAACCGGGTTGATCGACATCGTCGGAGAGTTTCTGACCCGGACAGGCAACACCCATTCGGAGGCAACGCCGGTTTACCTCATGCTGGACGCCGCGTTTCGGTATCACCTGCAGAAATACCTTGCAGGCGATCAATCAATGCCTGCCAGGTTCGAAGCGCAAGTTTCGATGCTGCTGGCCTCAATCACTGCCGCACCCACATCCGGTGACTGACGGGACCGGACCGGCTTTCAACCGGGCTGATCGGCCTCGCCAGGCCCGAGGCGTTGGGAGTCGGTGCAGACGCACAGGACTTCGGCCTCCTGCGCACCGGTGCTGAGATAGGCATGTCCCATGGTGCTGTCGAGGTAGACGCTTTCCCCCTGCTGCAAGGTCACCGGGGCATAGAATTCGCTGCGCACTTCGACGATTCCTTTCAGCACGATAAGGAATTCTTCGCCTTCGTGTTGTTCCAGCCTGCCGAAATCATGAATGGTCGACGATTTGATGCGGGCAAGGATCGGCACCATGCGCTTGTTCGTCAGCTCGGCACAGAGGTATTTATATTCGTAGTTGTCGGTGTCGATGACTATGCCGTCGTCGATCCTGGAGGGCAGCATCCGGCTGTTGGGAGGGCGCTTGTCATAGGCGCTTTGTTCATCCCCGATCAATTGGCCGATAGACAGTTCCAGCCCCTCGGCCAGACGCAGAACCTTGTCGAGCGTTGGTGACAGCGCGCCGTTTTCGATCTTGGAAATTGTTGAAACGGAGACACCTGAAAGCGATCCCAGGTCCGTCAGTGTCATCTGTTTCGACTTGCGCAAATGCCTGAGGCGCGCGCCAAGTGCTTGGGCAGTGGTCATGGATTCCGGGTCTCCGATAGGCTTCGGAATACTTTTAAGCCGGATTCTCCTGGAAGGAAATTATTTTCGTATGTGAGAAATTTTTGTTGCATCCTGCGAAAACCTGCCTAGCCTGACGGCAATGGAATCGACCCCATAGAAAGTGCTGCAATGGCTGGACAGACCCACTCGGCGGACGTGATCATCATCGGCGCAGGCATTGCCGGGGCATCGGTCGCGGCGCATCTGGCCGCGTCACTGCGCGTTGTGCTGGTCGAGATGGAAAGCCAGCCGGGCTATCACACCACCGGGCGATCCGCCGCCGTCTTTGCCCCCAGCTATGGTCCCGAAGCCGTGCGCGCACTGACCCGTGCCTCTCGCGGGTTTTACGATCAGCCGCCCGAAGGTTTTGCATCCGAAGCGCTGCTGACGCCCCGCCAGATCCTGATGATCGCCCGTGCGGATCAGCTTGCGGCGCTGGAAAGCACGATTGCTGCGGCGGCAACCGGGACCAGGGTGCAGCGCCTTGATGCGAGCGGTCTGCGCGACCATCAACCCTTGCTGCGCGAAGGCTATGCAACAGCGGGGATGCTGGATTGTGGCGGGCAGGACATTGATGTTGCCGCGCTCCATCAAGGTTATCTGCGGCTGTTCCGGGCGCGGGGCGGTGTGACCCGTACCAAAGCCGCTGTTGAGGGGCTGAAGAGGGAAGGCGACACCTGGGTTGTCCGCACCTCTGGCCAAGACCACATGACCGCGCCGGTGATCGTCAACGCGGCGGGAGCCTGGGCCGATCAGATCGGGCAGCTGGCAGGTGCCGAAAACATCGGACTGGTGCCCAAGCGGCGCACGGCGATGGTTGTGGCGGAACCGGCGGGTTTTACCCGGCGCGACGCCCCCATCACAATCGACATTGACGAAGAATTCTACCTGAAGCCCGACGCGGGCCGGTTGCTGATCTCGCCTGCCGATGAAACACCAACCGATCCCTGTGATGCCCAGCCCGAAGAAATGGATGTCGCCATCTGCGCCGACCGGATCATGACAGCCTTCGATCTGGATATCAGACGGATCGAAAACAAATGGGCGGGACTGCGCAGTTTCGTCTCCGACAAGGAGCCGGTGATCGGGTTCTCCCGGAGGGTTGACGGTTTCTTCTGGATGGCCGGGCAGGGTGGATATGGTATCCAGTCGGCCCCCGCCGCCGCCGAGGTTGCGGCGGCCCTGATCATGGGCAGGGAGATGCCCGCGGCAGTGACCGACACCGGCTTTGATCCTTCGCAGGTCTCGCCCAGCCGGCTGGCGGTGCCGACATGATCTGGATCGTGCCCTTCATCGCGGCGGCCTTTCTGGCCTCTGGCCTTGCGCTTGCCTATGTCATCGGCGGCGCGGCAGTGCTCAGCTTTGTCATTTCCGACAACACCCGCTACCTGGCAGTCCTGCCGCAAAAGGTGTTTTCCCAGATCAGCGTGTTTTCCCTGCTGGCGATGCCGCTGTTCATCCTTGCAGGCGAATTGATGAACCGGGGCGGCGTGACCAAGTCGTTGATCGACCTTTCGATGGCGCTGATTGGACGGCTGCGCGGTGGCCTGGGGCATGTGAATATCATGACCTCGGTCTTTTTTGCGGGCATTTCGGGGTCGGCCGTGGCCGATGCGGCGGCGCTCTCCAACACTCTGGTCCCGGCGATGCGGGAGCGGGGCTATACGGCGGAATATGCCGGTGCGATCACTGCGGCCTCGTCAATCATCGGCCCGATTGTGCCGCCCTCCATCATTCTGATTTTCTATGGCGCATTGATGCAGACCTCGGTTGCGGCGCTGTTCGTTGCGGGCATTCTGCCGGGCCTGCTGCTGGCTGTGGCGCTTTTCGCGGTCAATGGTTTCTTTGCCTGGCGCGACGACCACCCGCGCGTCGAAAAAGGCGAAGCGCCGAACCTGCTGTCCGCACTCTTTGCCGCCCTCCCGGCATTGTGCCTGCCGCTGGTCATTGTGGGCGGCATCGTTCTGGGCTGGATGACCCCGACCGAAGCGGCCTCTGTCGCGGTAGGCGCTGCGATCGTCGCATCATTCTTCTATTCGCCTCTGACGGCCTCCGATGTCTGGGAGAGCTTCTCCCGCACCGCCGTCCTGACCGGGTCGATCTTCATGATCCTCTGCGCCGTGGCCGCCTTTGGCCATCTCGCCGCGCTCGAAAGAATTCCGCAGGCGATTGCCGGGCTGGTCGATCAGATGGGTCTTGGCCCCGTCGGTTTCCTGATCGTGATGAACATCCTGTTTATCTTTGCCGGGATGGTGATGGACGTGCCCGTAGCACTGGCCTTGCTGGTGCCGCTGCTGGCACCTGTCGCACTGGCCAACGGCGCCGATCCCGTACACCTGGGCATCGTCATCTGCTTCAACCTCTGCATCGGGTTGGTATCGCCCCCGCTGGGCGGCTGCCTGCTGATCGTCTCCACCGTGACGGGCGTGGATTACTGGCGGCTTGCCCGCGCGGTCATGCCCTTTGTCTTTGCCGAAATCATTGTCCTGGGCGTGCTGGTTTTCACGCCCGAGATCAGCCTCTGGCTGCCCCGCACGCTGGGGCTTTGGAAATAGCTCAAGACCACACCAACAAGGGAAGGAACCAGAAAATGAGAATGACAACCATTCTGACCGCTTCAGCCATCACCGTCGCCCTGACGCTGCCCGCAACGGCGGAAGTCAAGATCGCGCTCGACAGCCCGCCCGATCTGGAGAAATCAGGCACCTACATGTGGGCCCATACCTTTGGCGAATACCTCAACGCCAATGGCATCGAAGCCACGGAGTTTGAACGCAACTCGCTGGGCGAAGAGGCAGAGCGTCTGGACCAGGTCAGCCAGGGGTTGCTTGAAGTTTCCATGTCCGACGCGAAATCGGCAGGGGCGCTCGACACCACGATCAACGGGTCAATGATGCCCTACTTCTTCGACGACATGGCGCAACTGGACATGGCGCTGGACGAAGGCGGCATGCTGGCGCAGATCAACGCAGGCACCACCCCCAAGGGCGTGCGCGTGCTCGATATCGTTTATACCGGGACCCCCACGGGTATCTTCACCACGCAAGTGCCAATCCGCACTTTCGAGGACATGAGCGGCGTGCGGATGCGTGCTCTGGACGAGGTGCAGATCAACACATTCGAGCAATGGGGCGCGAAAGGCACCATCGTATCATGGTCTGAAGTGCCCAATGCGCTGCAAACCGGCGTCGCGGGCGGTTATATCAACCCGGCCTTCGTGCCGCTGACCTATGGGCACACCTCCTTCATCAACTATTTCACCAATGCCCGGATGAGCCCCTCTGTCCGCGTCGCGATTGCCTCCGAGGACTGGTATCAAGGTCTGACGGACGAAGAGCGCGCGACCGTGCAGGCGGCCGTCGCAGCGGCCCATGAGGCGAACCGCAAGCTGGTTTCCGACGACACCGAAGTGCTCAAGCAACTGGGTGAGGCGGGGATCGAGGTGATCGAACTGACACCGGAGGAGCGTCAGAAGTTCCGTGACGCCAGCCAGCCGCTTTATGAATCCACCGAAATGCCCGATGGCGCGCTTGCCGCCTGGAACGCAGCGGTCGGGCGCTGATCCCATGCGGGCGGTGGCAAATCTGCTGGACCGGTTGTCGGGCGGGCTGAACCGCGTGGCACTGCTGGGCGCTGCCCTGGCAGTCGCGCTGATGCTCTTCGCAGCCGGCTGGCAGGTCATCGCCCGCTACCTTCTGAACCAACCTCCGATCTGGACAGAAGAGCTTGCGCGCTTCTCCATGGTCTGGGGCGGATTGCTGGGCGCGACCTGCGCCTTTCGGTTCCGCAGCGACCCGACCCTTTTTCCCGAGGCCCTGAAAGCTACCGGAACGCGCGGGTTTGCGGCCACTCTGATCCGCGCCTTCGGTGTATTGTGCTTCATCCTGCCGATCCTCTGGTTCAGTTTCCTCGGGCCCGGCGCCGATCCGGCACGCGGCTACCTCGCGCGGCTGGCAGGTCGGCAAACCGAAACGATGGACCTGCCGATGGTGGTCTTCGGGATAGCGATCCCGCTCGCCTTCTCGCTCATTCTCCTGCACGTGCTGGCCGATATCGCGCGGGCCATCGCCGAACTGAAAGACACCCGATGAAACTCTTCATGGCTTCGCTGGCAACTGAAACCAATTCGTTCTCCCCGATCCCGACGGGGTGGAGCGGGTTCAAGGAACATCTTTACACCAAGCAGGCGTCGCGGGGCGAAGCGGGGCTTTACGCCGCTGCCGTCACGGTCTGGCGTCACCGCGCCGAAGCGCTGGGATGGGAAGTGGCCGAAAGCCTGTCGACCTATGCGCAACCGGCGGGCCCCACCGTCGGCCATGTCTATGAGGCGATGCGCGATGACATCCTGAGCGATCTCAGGTCTGCCATGCCGGTCGACGTGGTGCTCTTGTCGATGCATGGCGCGATGATCGCACAAGGCTACGACGATTGCGAAGGTGACCTGCTCGACCGGGTGCGCGGCGTCGTCGGCCCTGATGCGAAAGTGGGGCTGGAGGTTGACCCCCATTGCCACCTTACCGAAGCGATGCTGGACAATGCCACCGCGATCATCTGCTACAAGGAATACCCCCATATAGACGTGACCGAACGCGCCGAAGAACTGTTCACCATCTGCGCCGATGCGGCGGCAGGCAGGGTCACGCCGGTCATGCGCGACTATGACTGCCGGATGATGGCCATGTATCACACGCCGTTCGAACCGGTGCGCAGCTACGTGGACCGGATGAGCGCGATGGAAGGGACGGGCGGTATCCTGTCTGTCTCACTGGTGCATGGCTTTCCATGGGGGGACAATCCGCGCTGCGGGGCAAGGACGCTGGTGATCACCGATGGCGACGCGGGTCTTGCCGCAGAACGGGCCGAAGCCCTGGGCCGGGAGCTTTGGGACATGCGCGGCGAACTGCGCCGCTTCCCCGGCATGGACGAAGGGATCGACCGTGCCGTCGCATCCAACGCCGCACCCGTCGTGCTGGCGGATTTCGCGGATAATGCGGGGGGCGGGGCGCCTTCGGATTCCACCTATGTCCTCCAGGCCGTGCTGGAGCGCGGGCTGAAAGATGTCGCCATCGGCACTTTCTGGGATCCTGTGCTTGTCGGCATGTGCATCGACGCAGGCATCGGGGCCACAATGGCCGTGCGTGTGGGGGGCAAGATCGGACCCATGTCAGGCGATCCGGTCGATCTGACCGTGACGGTGCGCGGCATCGCCCATGATGCCGTGCAGCACCTGGGCAAGGCGGAAATGAACATGGGCGACTGCGTCTGGCTCGAAGCGGATGGTCTGCACCTTGTCCTGAACACGCGCCGCACCCAGACCTTCCACCCTGAAGCCTTCGAAAACCTTGGCATCAACCTTGCCGCAATGAAATACGTGGTCGTGAAATCCTCTCAGCATTTCTACGATGGCTTCGCCCTGATGGCGGCAGAGGTTATCCACCTCGGCACTCCCGGTGCCATCACCCCGGATTTCACCAGGCTTCCGCTGACCAAACGCGACGGGAACTATTGGCCAAGGGTCGATAACCCTTTCTCATAGACAGGAATATTCCATGACAGATACGCCTGACATCATAATCCGCAATGGCCGGGTGATGGACCCGGACAGCGGATTCGATCAGGTCTGCGACATCGCCATCTCGGGCGGCCAGATCACCCGGATCGGCGCGGTATCTGACAAGGGCAAGACAGAGATCGACGCAACCGGGCTGATCGTCTCTCCCGGTTTCGTGGACATTCACGCACATGGCCAGTCGGTAGCGGCGGATCGGATGCAGGCTTTTGACGGTGTTACCACAACGCTGGAACTGGAGGTCGGCGCGCTTCCCGTGGCGGGATGGTACGACAGGCAGGCGGGTATTCCACGCGTGCTGAACTATGGCACCGCAGCGGCCTGGCTGTTCGGGCGCAAGGCGGTGATGGGTGCCATCACACTGGACGCCGGCGTGCATCCGATCGACCAGATGGGCGCCGGTGCGGAAGATATGCGCTGGTCGACTGAGGCCGCGGATGCGGATCAAACGAAAGCCATCGTCGCCCATGTGCGGCAGGCGCTGGATGAAGGTGCCATAGGCATCGGTATCCCGAACGGCTATGCCCCTGGCGCAGGGGTCAAGGAAATGACCGAAATCTGCGATCTGGCATTTGAATACGGCACACCGACCTTCACCCATATCGCCTATCTCAGCAACATCGACCCGCAAAGCTCGGTCGACAGCTATGTGCGGCTGATTGGACTGGCAGGGGCAACCGGTGCGCATATGCATATCTGTCACCTGAATTCGACTTCGCTGATGGACATCGAGCGGGTGACGGAACTGGTCGCGAAGGCGCAGGCCCAGGGGCTGCCGGTCACGACCGAGGCCTACCCCTACGGCACGGGGGCCACTGTTGTCAGCGCCGGGTTCTTCAGTGACCCGGACTTTACCAGGCGCACCGGCAGCGATTATTCCAATGTCGAGCTGATCCGGAACCACCACCGGTTCACCGGACGCGAGGATATTGAAAAAGCCCGCGAAAACGCCCCTTCCGACCTGGTGATGTGGCATTTCCTGGATGTGGAGGTGAACGATGAGCACCGCCGCCTGCTGGACCTCTCGGTGACCTATGCGGGCGGCTCGATCGCCTCGGACGCGATGCCCTGGATCAACGAGGACGGCAGCATCTATGAAGGGTTGGAATGGCCGTTGCCTGATACCCTTTCCGCGCATCCGCGTTCATCCGGCACTTTCACACGGTTTATCAGCCGCTACGTGCGGGACCGCCAGACCATGTCCCTGATGGAAGGTTTGGCAAAATGCACGATCCTGCCCGCCAGGGTCATCGAAGGATGTGCAGCGCAGATGACGCGCAAGGCCCGGCTGCAGGAAGGGTGCGACGCCGATATCGTCGTATTCAACCTCGAAACCCTGGAGGATCGGGCCGATTTCACCGCGATGAACCGCCCATCGGTGGGTGTGTGCCATCTGTTGGTCAACGGGACCGCTGTCATCACGGATGGTATGCTCAACCCCGATGCCGCACCGGGCAGGCCGATCAGACGCGAGACCTCATGAGCGTACCGATCCTGGTCGTCACCGGGTTTCTCGGCGCCGGGAAGACCACGTTCATCAACACGTTGTTGCAAAGCGACCATGGCCTGCGGATCGCGGCCATTGTCAATGACTTCGGGTCGATCAACATCGACGCCACATTGATCGGCGCATCGGCAGAAGGGGTGATCGGGCTGAAGAATGGCTGCATCTGCTGCTCGCTCCAGGGCGACCTGCTGCGCACGCTGCGGACAGTCATGCGCCAGACACCGGTGCCGGAACTGATCGTGGTCGAAGCCAGCGGTGTGGCAGATCCCACCGGCATCATCCAGTCCCTCATGGACCCGGTGATCTGGCAGTCCGCGCGCCTGCAGACGGTCATTGGCGTCGTCGACGCCACAGATGCCCCGCACCGTATGAATGACCCCTTGTGGCAGACGCAGGTCCGCGGGTCGGATGTGCTGCTTCTGGCCAAGGGGGATTGCACGACCACTGAAGCGCTGAGCGCGTTGCGCAGCCGCCTGTCCGTCACCTTCAGAAAGACCATCCTCGACCTTTCGGAATCGCCCTCGATATCCGCCTTGCTTGAGCTGCAGAAGGCAAACCGCAGCTTCCCCAGGACAAACCCGGTGCCGGACAATCGCTTTTCCCATGCGGAATGGATCTATGAAGGTGCCATTGATCTTGGTGCATTTCAGAAAGTGATGGGCCAGCTCGCGCCGGGGTTGTTGCGGGCAAAAGGGTTCATTCGGTTTAAGGGCCAGGCTGACATGATGCTGTTCCAGCTTTCAGGCAACCGCGCCACGCTGGCCCGCGCAGAAGATGGGATGGACCCCGTCTGCCGGCTTGTCCTGATCGCAGAGCGTGACAAGACCGGGTTGGACGAGGCCATCGGGCTGCTCCGCAGGCTTGAAACCTGAATTGTACTGTCAGAGGCCCGGCTTGCACCGGAAATGCCTGGCGGTTGGAACAGGAGGTGCGGTTCAGGTATCGCTCACAGCCCATGGCAATGTTGGTTGTGCGTAATATCAAACCAGTTTAGCAGAATAATTGGCTGGCCAGGCCAAATGAAGTGAATTCTGCCGATGCATTGAAGCCATTATCAGGACAACAACTAATGTTCCCGCGCTAAACTCACCGGTGGGATGTGACCGGGAAAATAGCGGATCAGATCGCTGGAGGAGGAGTCTCGATGGGAAAATCCGTTCGCATTAAGTCCTTCGAACTGGTCGCGCAGAATATTTCCGACGTCGATGTCCACCTGTTGCATGCCCTTTCAGCCGGGGTGGGCTGGCCGCACCGGCTTGCCGACTGGGAGTTCCTGCGGCAGGTCGGGGAGGGGATCGTCGCGGTAGACGAGATCGGCCGCGTCTTTGGCAGTGCGATGTGGTTTCAGCAAAGCGAAGACTTTGCGACAATCGGGCTGGTGATCACGACGACCCGCTCGCAGGCGCAGGGGGCGGGCCGTTGGCTGATGGCGCAGGTGCTGGAGCGCTGCAAAGTCAGCAACCTGGCCCTGAATGCGACAAAGGCCGCCTATCCGCTTTATCTTTCTTTGGGCTTTGAACATGAGGCGACGGTTTTCCTGAATGCGGGCAAAGTGTCCGGGGTGCCGGAACTGGGCCCCGCGCAGGGAAGTCTGGGCAAATTGCCTGTCCTCCAAATCGACGAGATCATGGATTGCGACAGCCAGGGCTTTGGCGTGAACCGTGCGCCGGTGCTGGAAAAACTGGCGGAAACGTCTTCCATCTGTGTTCTGCGCCGGGCTGGAAAAGTGGTTGGCTATTCGATGCGCCGTCCCTTTGGGGGGCTTGAGGTGATTGGCCCGATTGTCGCCAGCAGCGATGAAGATGCGATCCAGCTTGCCGCCTGGCATCTGAAAACGATGAAGGGGTGTCAGGTGCGGATCGACACCCGCGAAGAATCCGGCCCGTTCGCCGAGTTCCTGACCCAATGCGGGCTGGCCCCGGTCGAGACGACGATCACGATGTCGAAGGGCCGCAGGTTCCTGAACCGCTCTGCGACCGCACCCTGGGTCTTTGCCCTGGCGGGCCACGCCCTGAGTTGATCGAGCGGGGCTGAGCCACGCCATCCTCCGGCCGGTTTGTATTCCCCGCGGGGAACCGCACCCCGGGCTGACCCTCCCATCCCAGGCAAACTTCCGCAACTCTGCGGCAAGTGTGAACCCTGCGGTTTTTCATGGAAGTACGAAAGAAGATGTCGCGGGTTGCCGCGGAAACGGAGAATCCTGCGGCGCGCGAATGGTCATCCTGATCCCAAGGGCACCAGGGCCGTCCCGGCCGCCGAAAGAGAATATATGCAGATGCCAGCCGCCAGAACCGCCGGAAAGAACACCCCCCACTGGTGGGAAGCCGCACCGGCCGGATCACCGGCGATGCGACCGGGCCGGAGCCCGGTACTGTCGATCACCCCAAGTTACGGAGCCTGAAGATGTCCTCAATGCCAGCAAATCCATCAACCGAGGCCGGTCAGTGTCTGGAAACCCTTGCCACCCCCTGTCTGGTTCTTGACCGTGACCGTATGGACCGCAACGTGACGCGGTTGCGGGGGCGGCTGGCGCAGCTTGGGCCCGATCTGCGTCCGCATCTGAAAACCTGCAAATCGCCCGAGGCCGCGCGGCGGGTGATGACCACGGCAGCAGGTCCGGCGACGGTATCGACCTTGAAAGAGGCTGAGGAATTTGCCGCCGCCGGTGTCACCGACATCACCTATGCCGTGGGCATCACCCCCGACAAGCTGGACCGCGTGCTGGCGCTGCGCGGGGCAGGGGTGGATCTGGCGGTAACCCTGGACACGGTGGTTCAGGCGCAGGCCGTGGCCGAGGCTTCGCGCAGGGCGGGCGCTGCGATTCCGGCGCTGATCGAGATTGACTGTGACGGCCATCGCTCCGGCGTGCTGCCGCAAGACCGCGACCGGTTGCTGGCCATCGCGGGGGCGCTGACAGAGGCGGGCACCCTGCGCGGGGTGCTGACCCATGCCGGTGACAGCTATGGCGCGCGCGGCGACGCGGCGCTGCGCGCCTGTGCCGAGGGCGAGCGGGCCAGCGCGGTCGCGGCGGCCACCATTCTGCGCGAGGCCGGCTATGAATGTCCGGTGGTCAGCGTCGGGTCGACCCCGACGGCGCATTTTGCCGAGAACCTTGACGGTGTGACCGAGGTGCGGGCCGGTGTCTTTGTCTTTTTCGATCTGGTGATGGCCGGGATCGGCGTCTGCGCGGTGGACGATATCGCGGTTTCGGTGCTGGCCACGGTGATCGGACATCAGCAGGAAAAGGGCTGGATTCTGGTCGATGCCGGCTGGATGGCGATGTCGCGCGACCGGGGCACATCGAAACAGGCGCTTGATCAGGGCTATGGGCTGGTCTGCGACATTGATGGTGCGCCGCTGGCGGATCTGATCATGGTGGATGCCAATCAGGAACATGGCATTCTTGCCCTGCGGCCCGGATCAGGCGCTGTGCTGCCCGATCTGCCGATCGGCACCCGCCTGCGGATCCTGCCCAATCACGCCTGCGCCACTGGCGCGCAGCATGACCGCTATCATGTGCTGCGCAGTGACAGCCGCGATGTCGAAGCGGTCTGGCCGCGGTTCGGAGGTTGGTGATGCGCGCGGCAGAGATCACCCCGGTTTCGACCAAGGATGCCCCCGCTGCCGCGGGACACTACGTGCAGGCGCTGCGGCATGGCGGGCTGGTCTATGTCTCGGGGCAGCTGCCCGTCGCCCCGGATGGCAGCCACCACCCGCAGGCGGATTTCGAGACCCAGGCACGGCAGGCCATCGGCAACCTGCTGGCGGTCGCCAAGGCAGCCGGCGCCTCGGCCGAGACCCTGCTGAAGGTGACGGTATATCTTGTGGACGTCGCCAACTGGCCGCGTTTCAACGCGGTCTATGCGCAGATGCTGGGCGATCTGCGCCCGGCGCGTTCTGTCGTGCCGGTGCCCGAGCTGCACTACGGCTATCTCGTCGAAATCGACGCCATCGCCGCCTGCCATGCGTGAGGAGAAGACATGGATCTGAAGACATTGCCCGTAACCCTGCGCCCGATGACCGCAGCGAATCCTGATCTGGAAAGCGCACTGCACCTGTCACAAGCGGTCGGCTGGGCCTATCGCCTGGAGGACTGGCGCATCGCGCAGACCCTGGGGCAGGGGGTTCTGGCCGAAGAAAACGGCGCGGTCATCGGCTCTGCCCTGTGCTGGCCCTATGGGGATGGCTTTGCCACCTGCGGCAGCATCATCGTCTCACCGGCCATGCAGGGGCGCGGGCTGGGGCGGGTCTTGCTGACCCGTTTGCTGGAACTTACCGGCAGGCGCGCCGTGATGCTGAACTCCACGACCGAGGGGATGCGGCTGTATCAGAGCTTCGGTTTTGAGGCCCAGGGCACGGTTCATCAGCATCTGGCACCGGCAAGCCTGAACGTGGCACCGGATGCGGCAGATCCGCAGGTGCGTACTGCCCGCGCCGAGGACATGCAGGCGATCCTGCAGATGGACCGGCGCGCCTTTGGGGCTGACCGTCAGCGGATGATCGCGGAATTCTTCCAGACCGGTTCCGTCGTGGTGATCGCGGATGACACGGGGCCGCAGGCCTATGCCATCTGCCGCCCCTTCGGGCTTGGCCAGGTGATCGGGCCGGTGGTGGCAGGCGGGGCGGCGGATGCCAAGGCGCTGATCCGGTATTTCCTGCGGTCCAGGTCCGGTCAGGTCCGGCGCATCGACATCGGCGGCGACAGCGGGCTGGGCGCCTGGCTGACGCAGCTGGGCCTGCCCGAAGTGGATCAGGTCACCACCATGATGCGGGGCCGGCGCCCTGCAATTCCCGGGCCGGAGCGTCTGTTTGCTCTGTCCAGTCAATCCTTTGGTTGAGGCAAAGAAATGAAACTTGTTCCTTACTGGCACGACACCGCTCCCAGGTTCCAGGGTTGCGAAACGGGGCCTGTGGAAGGCGATTATGACGTGGCAGTGGTCGGCGGCGGCTTTACCGGGCTATCCGCTGCCATTGCCCTGGCGCGCAAGGGCGCGAGCGTGGTCCTGCTGGAGGCCGACCGGCTTGGCGGCTGCGCCTCGGGGCGGAATGGCGGCATGTGCAACAACGGCTTTGCCCAGGATTATGCCGGTATGGTCGGCAAGCTGGGGGCGGAAACCAGCCTGCGACTTTACCAGAGCTTCAACACAGCCGTGGATACGGTTGAAGCCCTGATCCGCGCGGAAAACATCGATTGCAATTTCCAGCGCGTCGGCAAGCTGAAGATGGCGGCCAAGCCTGCCCATTATGACAAGCTGGCCCGTTCGCATGAACTGATGGTGCAGGGGGCTGACCCCGATGCGCGGCTGGTCTCGCGCAACGAGATGGAGGCGGAGGTGGGCACGGACCGCTATTTCGGGGGGCTGATCTTTCCGCATGCAGCGCAGATGCATATGGGCAAATATGTCCATGGGCTTGCCAGTGCTGCGGCCCGCCATGGCGCGCATCTGCATGAGAGCAGCCCGGTCACCGGCATCAGGCGGCTGAACGGCCAGGCGCATCGGTTGACCACGCCGCGCGGTTCGGTCAATGCCAGACAGGTGTTGCTGGCCACGGGCACCTCGGCTGTCGGGCCGCTGTCGTGGTTCCGCCGCCGCATCGTGCCGGTGGGGGCGTTCCTGATTGTCACCGAGCCCCTGTCCAAAGAACAGCTTGACGCTCTGGTGCCGGGCCGCCGCAATGCCACGGACACCCGCAACTTTGTCAGCTATTTCCGCGTCACCCCCGACAACCGCCTGCTGTTCGGGGGGCGCGCCCGGTTTGCCGGGTCCAACGCCAGGTCGGATGTCAAAAGCGGCGCCATCCTGCGGCGCTCCATGGTCGAGATCTTCCCGGACCTTGCCAACACCAGGATCGACTATTGCTGGGGTGGGATGGTCGATATGACCGCCGACCGGCTGCCGCGTGCGGGCGAACACGAGGGGCTGTTCTATTCCATGGGCTATTCCGGACACGGGACGCAGATGGCGACCTATATGGGCCAGATCATGGCAGAGGTGATGGACGGTAATACCACTGCCAATCCCTGGGGCGATTTCGCCTGGCCTGCGATCCCGGGGCATTTTGGCCCGACATGGTTCCTGCCCTTCGTAGGGGCCTATTACAAATTGCAGGATTACCTGCACTGATGATGAAAGAGGTGAGCCCGATGGATATGACCAGAACCAGGCAGTTCTACATTGACGGCGCATGGGTCGATGCTTTGTCCGATGCCGGTATCGCCTTTGCCGATCCCGCGACAGAGCAGCAGACAGGCAGTATTGCGGCAGGCACCGCTGCGGATGTGGACCGCGCCGTCATCGCCGCCCGCCGGGCGTTCGACAGTTTTTCGCTGACCACGGTGGCAGAGCGCCGCGCCCTGCTGGGGCGCATACAGGCGCTGCTGGAGGCGCGGGCCGAAGACCTTGCGCAGGCGATAACCCAGGAAATGGGCGCGGCCATCAGCTTTTCCCGCAGCACCCAGGTGCCCTTCGGGATTGCCCATATCCGTGCCGCCATCGAAGTGCTGGGCGATTACGACTTTCTTGTCCAACAGGGCACAACCGCAATTCTGCGCGAGCCGATCGGCGTTTGCGGGTTGATCACCCCGTGGAACTGGCCGTTGTATCAGATCACCGCCAAGGTCGGGCCCGCCATCGCTGCCGGCTGTACGGTGGTTCTGAAACCCAGTGAGCTGTCACCGCTGAGTGCGATCCTTTTTGCGCAGGTCATGCATGATGCGGGCACGCCTGCGGGTGTGTTCAACATGGTCACCGGCACCGGGCCGGAGGTGGGTGCCGCCATCGCCTCGCATCCGGGTGTCGATATGGTTTCGATCACCGGCTCGGTGCGCGCAGGGGTGCAGGTGGCGCAGGCGGCTGCCGTGACGGTCAAGCGGGTGGTGCAGGAGCTGGGGGGCAAATCGCCCAACATCCTCTTGCCGGACGCCGATTTTGCCCGCGTCGTGCCGCTTGGTATCGCTTCGGGCATGCGCAATGTGGGCCAGTCCTGCAGTGCGCCGACACGGATGATCGTGCCGGCCGATCGTCTGGAGGAGGTCGAGGCGCTGGCGCGGGAACATGCCGCCACCATCGTTGTCGGCGACCCCAGTGACCCGGAGACAACCATGGGACCGGTGGCCAACCAGGCGCAATATGACCGCGTGCAGCAGATGATCCGCGTGGGGATTGAGGAAGGCGCGCGTCTGATCTGCGGCGGGCCGGGCCGGCCCGAGGGGATCACCCAGGGGCTATATGCGCGTCCGACGATCTTTTCGGGCGTGCAGACCGCCATGCGCATCGCGCAGGAAGAAATCTTTGGCCCGGTGCTGTGCATCCTGCCCCATGAAAGCGAGGAAGAGGCCGTGGCCATCGCCAATGACACGGTCTTTGGTCTGGGCGGACATGTGCAATCTGCCGATCCGGAACGCGCGCGGCGCGTCGCGCGCCAGATCCGCTCCGGTCAGGTCCATATCAACCATCCGGCCTGGGATGCCCATGCGGCCTTTGGCGGCTACAAGCAATCTGGCAATGGCCGCGAATACGGTGTCTTTGGCATGGAGGAATGTCTGGAGACCAAGGCCATCCTGGGGTTCTTCCCGGGCTGATCGCGGCGGCTTTGCCTGCCAGGGAACAGGCCATTGACAGGTTAGGACAAGCGACCTAATGATAATGCCTAGGACATTTGACCTAGGCATTATCCGGGGCACAGGCATGACAGTGGCACCATCGGCGACACGGGAGAAAATCGTAACGGCGGCGGACAGGCTGTTTTACGAACGGGGGTTCGAAGCCACGTCCTTTGCGGATGTCGCGGAACTGGTCGGCATCTCGCGCGGCAATTTCTACTATCACTTCAAAACCAAGGATCAGATTCTGGATGCGGTGATCGAACGCCGTATCAGGGACCGGCACGAGATGCTTTGCGGTTGGGTCGATGACGGCCAGCCGCCCCGGGACTGTATTGCGAACTTCATTGGCATCCTGCTGAAGAACAACAGGAAAATCCGGTCCTTCGGCTGCCCTGTCGGCACATTGTTTTCAGAGCTGACCAAGCTTGACCATCCGGGGGAAACCGGTGCGCGCGGCCTGTTCGACCTGTTCCGCGTGTGGCTGCGCCACCGCTTTCAGGACATGGGCTGCGGAAAAGAGGCTGATGCGCTTGCCCTGCATATTCTGGCCCGCAGCCAGGGTGTGGCGACCCTGGCCAATGCCTATCCGGACGAGGATTTCCTGGAGAGGGAAGTCGCGCAGATGCTGGCGTGGCTTGATGCCGTCGCAGATCAGCACAACAATCACCACTGATACGAGGACAGATCATGTATATCGTCACGCTTTCTCTTACCGCACAGAAATCAAAGGCACCGGAGTTCATGGCGGCCCATAATGCCTGGATCGCCCGTGGTTTTGATGAGGGTGTCTTTCTTCTTGTGGGCAGCCTGAAACCCCAGGGGGGCGGCGCCATTCTTGTCGCAGGCAGCGATCGGGCGGCGCTGGAGCAGCGCATCGCGGATGACCCCTTTGTACAGGAAGGTATCGCCATCCCCGAGATTCAGGAAATCGCCCCGGCACGTACCGACGAGCGGTTGTCGTTCCTGACTGCGGCGGCATGACCGGATAAACTGGCGCAGATGGTGTGACGGGTCAGAGACCCAAGAGCACGGTATCGACGGCGCGCGACAGGCGGTCGACCATCTCGTCAAGTTCGGCTTCGGTGGCGATGAAGGGCGGGGCCAGCAGCACATGGTCGCCGTGGCGTCCATCGCGTGTGCCGGGCATCGGGTAACAGATCAGCCCCTCGGCAAAGGCGGCTTTCTTTACCTTGCCCGCAATGCCCAGTGCCGGGTCGAGCGGCGCTTTCGTGCTGCGGTCGGCGACGAATTCGATCCCCCGGAAGAACCCGCGACCGCGGATGTCCCCGACATGGGCGTGCTGGCCGAAGCGCTGTTCCAGCGCCGCCTGCAGGTGTTGCCCCCGCGTGCGGACCTGGGCGGGCAGGTCCCTTTCCAGCAGTTCGGAAACAACGGCGAGTCCGGCGGCGGCCGCGACCGGGTGGCCGATATAGGTGTGCCCGTGCTGGAAGAACCCGGTGCCCGCCGCGATGGTGTCGTAGATCTGCCGCGTGCAGAGCATGGCTCCGATGGGCTGGTAACCCGCGCCAAGGCCCTTGGCGATGCACAGGATGTCGGGCGCGATGCCGTCACCGTCGCAGGCAAAGAGGTGGCCCGTCCGGCCCATGCCGCACATCACCTCGTCGAGGATCAGCAACACGCCGTAGCGGTCGCAGATCTCGCGCAGGCGCTTGAAGTATCCCGGCACCGCAGGCACAGCGCCCAGCGTTGCGCCGACCACCGGTTCGGCGATGAAGGCCATGACGCTGTCCTCGCCCAGGCGCTGGATCTCGGCCTCAAGCTCATTGGCGACGCGTTGGCCGTAAGCCTCCGGAGTCTCATCATCCGGGCGGTCGGCGTATTCGTAGCAGGGGGCGATATGGCTCATCTCGACCAGCAGAGGGCCGAATTGCTGGCGGCGCCACGCATTGCCGCCCGCCGAAAGCGCGCCGATGGTATTGCCGTGATAGCTTTGGCGGCGGGCGATCAGATGGCGGCGCTGCGGCTCGCCATTTTCGACATGGTACTGGCGGGCCAGCTTGATGGCGCTTTCCACGGCCTCGGAACCGCCGGAGACGAAATAGACCCGGTCGAGGTCACCCGGCGCATTGGCAATCAGCAGATCGGCAAGTTTCTCGGCGGGGTCCGATGTGAAAAAGCCGGTATGGGCAAAGGCCAGCTGATCGACCTGCGCCTTGATCGCTTCGCGCACCCGCGCGTTGGAATGGCCAAGGCAGGAGACCGCAGCGCCGCCGGAGCCGTCGAAGTAACGCTTGCCGTCGGCGTCGATCAGATAGCAGCCCTCACCGCCGATGGCGGTCGGCAGCACGGCGTGGCAATGGCGGGGGAAGACGTGGCTCTGGGTCATGACAGATGGTTCTCCAATAAGGAACGCAGCGCCGCGACAGAGGCGGCGTTGTGAGGGTGGGGGCGGTTGCGGTGCTCGTTCAGGCTGTTTTCGAACCCCACGCGCAGGGCACCGCCTGCGCGGCCTGCGGCCAGCAGGCAGGCGTGATCCTGGCTGCCAAAGGCGCAGACCATCCAGCCCGCAGCCTTTGGCATGGCATCACGGAAGGGTTGCAGATCGTCGGGGGAAGACGCCTGGCCCGGCGTGTAGCGGCCCAGCACGAAGATCACTGCGGTTTGATCCGGCCGCACCTTGCCCTCGGCCTGCCAGCGGTTCAGCAGCGCGATGTCGTCGGTGTCATAGAGGATGTGCTGCACCTCGGTCCCCAGGTCGGCGCAGGTGCCATAGACCTGTGCCGCCAGCGCCGGGTCGCGGGCGATTTCGCGCACCGAGATCGAGGCCCAGCCGGGTTTCACCGCCTTCAGGCAGGCAAGCTGGTCAGCCACGTCAAAGATGCCGCCCGCCTCTGTCGTGATCTGTAGCCGCAGGGCAGGCGCCCGCGCCGCGATTTCGGCCAGTGCCTCGCGGTAGCGTCCGGCGTCGAGCGAATGCCGCCCGTCGTCGTCCCGCACATGCAGGTGCAGGGCATCGGCCCCGGCGGTGGCACAGGCCAGGGCAGTGGCGGCGATCTGGTCGGTGGTGACGGGCAGGGCGGGGTGATCCGCCCTGTTGCGCCGGGCCCCGTTCGGGGCGACCATGAGGAAGGGGCGTGTCATGGCTCAGACCTTCATCCGGCTGCTGTCGGGTCATGGGCCAGGTTCATTCCCGCGCCGCCGCCGATGACGACGACGGGAGCGTGCGGGGGAAGTGTGTCGGCCATCTGTTCCTGCCTTGTCTTGTGGCGGTTCGGGTTCCTGTGTCTGTCTTCACCCTTGCGGCGAAAACGAATTCCGTCAACATCGTCATAAAATAACGAATGTTATGTCCGGAGGAGCCGTTTCACATGGATCCCACATTGCGCAGCCGCATCCTCGCGACCCTCAAGGACCAGATCCCGGATCTGCCGAAAGGGCTGCGCACCGTGGCCAAATATGTCGTCGATCACCCGTCTGACTTTGGGCTGGATCCGATCCGGCAGACGGCGAAGAAAGCGGGAGTGAGCACATATACCCTTGTACGGCTAGCCGAACGTCTCGGCTTTGGCGGCTACGACGAGATGCGCGAACCCTTCCGTCAGGCGCTGGTTTCGGCGGCGGCCGTTATGGAAAAGCCCGCGTGGATCGACCGGCTGCGCGAAGCGGATGAGGTGGGGCGCATCCAGGCGGAGGCCGCGCTCAACAGCATGAGCATCGTGCAGCGCACGCTTGAGCAGCAGGACGCCGCGCAGATGGCGCGGGTGGTGGCCATGCTGCTGGCGGCGCCGACGGTCTACCTTACCGCGGTGCGGGCGACCTATGCGCTGGCCTATTACCTGCATTATGTCGGTCGGATGGCGCTGCCCTCGCTGCAACTGATCCCGCGACATATGAACAGCCCGGTGGACGAGCTGCACGACGCGCAGCCGGGAGACGTCGTGATCGCCCTGACCTTTACCCCCTATTCCCGCGAGACCATCGAGGCCTGCAAGCTGGCGCGGCGCAAGGGTGTGAAACTCATCATGATTTCAGACAGCGAGATCGTCGCGCCGGACTTCAGCGCCGACGAAACCATGATCGCCTCTGTCCTGTCGCCGCATTACTTCAGCTGTTATGCCGGTGCCATGGCCCTTGTCGAGGCGCTCATCACCCAGCTTGTGGCGGCCAGGGGCGATCCGGCGCGGCAGCGAATCGCCTCTTACGAGGCCATCCGCGCAGAGAGCCATGCCTATTGGTCAGCGCAGAAAAAACGTTAGTTTTGGGTGTTTGGAGGCAGAAAGGGCCGTTGTCAGACGTCCTTCGTCGACAAGGTCCATGAAACGCATCCCGACTACGGGGATCGAATTGTGGGTCGGTTTGGGCACCTCATCAAACCAGGCCTCGTATAAGCCGGTATAATCCAGCACCTTGCGCACCTCCGGCCCTTCGACGCCCTTGTCGAAGCGCAAGGGGCGCGCCGGTGCCGGTGTCCGTCAGGATGAACATCAGGATTGACCGCGGCAGGCCACGGGTCGCGCGACAGCCGGGAACGGCACTTGCGGCCAGTTTCTTGACAGTTCCGGCCAGATGACCTGAACGTGTGTGTCAAAGCTGTTGGCGACCCCTTGACGGTATTTTATTTTATACATAAAACTATGCATACACATAGAGCGGGGTAGGGCATCGTCGTGCCGTCCATAAGCTATGAAGTACGCATCGTTTCGAGTGAGATCGAAGAGGTGACGCGGATCGAAGTGAACCCTTCGACCCCGATGGTATGGACCGCTTTATGACTGTCAGCGCGGCGACTGGGGCACAGGCCGATGCGATGTGATTGAATGCAATCCGGAACAGCGCGATGTCATCCTGAGCGACATACAAAAGACCGCCAACAAGGTTGTAAGAAACGGAGAGAAAAATGAAGATTTGGTATCAGAGCTATGTCGATTACGAAAACGGTGCCACCTACTGGGAGCACCTGCGCGAGAACCTGAACGCGGCCATGTCTCCGGGGACAACCGTGGATATTCACGGCATCACACCTTACGACAGCTATGCCCATCCGCTGGTCGAGTTCCGCTGCGCCCGCGAGATGATTGCCAATGTGATCCGGGCGGAACGCGAAGGCTATGACGCTGTTGTGGTCGGGCATTTTCAGGATGCGGGATTGTACGAAGCGCGCAGCGTCGTCGACATCCCCGTGATCGGCCTGGGCGAGGCGACGATGCTCTGGTGTTGCCAGCTGGGGCAGCGCCTTGGCATCGTGACGATCAACCCCCGGTTCATCCCCTGGTTCCACCAGCAGATCGGCAAATATGGCCTGCGTGACCGGGTCACGGGTGTTCATTCCATGAAGTTTGAGCCGGGTCAGATCCTTGGGGCCTATGGCGACGCGGCCAAGGCGCTTGAGGTCAAGGATCTGTTCGACAAACAGGCGGCGCCGCTGGTGGAACAGGGCATCGACGTGGTGATCCCGGGTGGCGGCATTCCGATGGTCCTTTTCGCGCAGTTTCAGAACCACAATGTCGGCGGTGCGCCGGTCATCAATGGCATCCCCATAGCGATCAAGATGGCTGAGATGGCTGTCAGTCTGAAGCAATTGACGGGCCAGTCCGTCAGCCGCACCGGAGATTACGTAAAGGCACCGCCGGAAGTGATCGAGGAATTCCTGACGCATCCGAAAGGTCTTTAAGGCTCCGTAAAGTTGTCAGGCGTCAGCCGAAGCGGAGGGTCGGAAGGAAAACGCCTGTACCCCGGCGCCCTCGGCTTGTTCCGGGCCTGTGTGCCAGTGATCGACGGCAGCAAAGTCCCGCATCGCCGCACCACGGCCCGGTGATGCGCTTCGCTGCGCAAGACCGGTTTGGGTCGGAAGTTCGTGGCTTTCGACACTAGAAACCGAGATCTGGGTCATGCCCGGTCGCACATAGGTCGGCAGGGCCTGCCCGGCGGGGGTCAGGCTCACGCCTTCGCTGCTGCGCTCGAACAGCCGGTTTCCGACCAATTGCTCCAACTCGCGGATGGTCCGTGACACATTCGGTTGCGCGGTTTGAAGTGCTTCGGCGGCTTTTGTAGCCGACTTGCAATCGGCGACCTGCAGGAAAAATTCCAATTGGCGCATCTCGATCGGGCGACGGCTCACGGGTATTTCCGCCGCGTATAAGTTCGATGTCGCATATTCATGTCGAAGCGCGCCCTGATCAGTGTCTGGGCCGCAAGGCGGTTCAAAGCAGATCAGCTCAAGGCCTAAGTCTGAAGTGATGCCCTGCCATCGCAGGGCACCGGATTCTGGCCTTTGGTGCCGAGCAGAGATTGGCAAAAATACTTAATAAAAACAGGAATATGCTTTAGAAAGTATGCGAAACATAATTTTTGTATGCAATTTACCTTTACAGAATGCAGAAACAGGACCTAGCGTAGAGAGGACAGGAGAACCCATGCCCCATACGCTTCGACAACAACTCGCCGATCTCGTTCTTCTCGGGGAACTGAAACCCGGAGACCGCCTTGATGAACACAAGCTTGCCGAGCGTTTCGGCGTGTCACGCACGCCCATCCGCGAGGCGATCCGACAGCTTGGTGCCTCCGGCCTGATCGAAATCCGGCCCCGGCGGTCGGCGGTCGTGCGCAGCTTTGACCGGACCGAGCTGAGCGAGGCTTTCGAGGCCATGGGAGAGATCGAGGCGCTTTGTGCCGCCCGCGCCGCCGTGCGGTTCAACGAATCCGAACGGCTGCGCCTGCGTGCCCTGATCGCCACGTCCGAGGATATCACCGCGCGCAAGGATCGTTCCGCTGCGCTGGAGATGGATTTCGAATTTCACGGATTGCTGCATGACGGCGCGCGCAACTGGATGCTCAAGACCGTGGCCGAAGAGACCCGGCTGAAGATCACCCCCTACAGCGCCGCGCTGTTCACCATGGAAAGCTATGACGCCGATCTGGGGCGTCCGCATAATCAGCACGCCGAAATCGCCGAGGCGGTGCTGGTCGGTGATGGGGACCGCGCCGGGGCACTGATGCGCGAACATATCGCCCAGGCCCTGATCTCGCTCCAGACATTCTTCGAAGAAACGGCGGCGCAGCCGGATGCGCCCAAAGCAAAAGGCAGAACCTGATGAGCCATGCATATCTCGGCCCCGGCCGCGCACAGATGTTCGCCACCGGCGCGATGTGCGCCACGTCGCACCCCTTCGGCGCGCGTGCGGCGATCGAGGTTCTGGGACAGGGCGGCAATGCCGTGGATGCCGCGGTGGCCGGCGCGGTCGTTCTGGGCTTCTGCGAACCTGCGATGACCGGGCTGGGTGGCGACGTCTTTGCGTTGATCCATGATGCCAGGACCGGTGAAAGCCGCGGCCTGAATGGGTCTGGCCGTGCGCCTGCGGCGCTGGACGCGGCGGATCTGCGGGCGCAGGGGATGCAGGCCATCGGGCTCGACTCGGTTCATTCCGTTACCATTCCCGGTTCTGTCGATGCCTTCGGGCGGTTGATCGCGGAGGAGGGCAAGCTGGACCTGGCCACGGTGCTGGCCCCGGCGATCCACTATGCCGAAACCGGCGTGCCGGTGCATCGCCGCACCGCCATCGACGCCGGTCATTTCAGCCAACGACTTCAGGGGGCAGGGCGGCAGCATTTCCTGAATGACGGCAAACCCTACCGCGAGGGCGACATCTTCGTGGCGCCCGGCCAGGCCGAGGCGCTCAGGCTGATCGCAAAGGACGGTGTGGGCGCATTCTATGAAGGCCCGATCATGGAGGACATCTTGTCGAGCCTGCGCGCTGCGGGTGGTGTCCACACGGCCGAAGACTTTGCCAATACCCGCGCCGACGCGGTGACCCCGATCCGGCGCGCATATCGCGGGCATGATCTGGTCGAATTGCCGCCGAACGGGCAGGGGGCCACCGCCCTTCTGATCGCAGCACTGCTTGAAAAGTTCGACATCGGCGCGCTTGACCCCAATGGGGCAGAGCGGGTCCACCTGGAGGCCGAGGCTACGCGCCTGGCTTATGGTGCCCGCAACCTTTTTGTCGGCGATCCGGGCAACGCGACGCTTTCCCTCGACGGCATGCTGTCCGAGGCGGCAATCGATGCGCTGGCCGCCGAGATCGACCCGAAACGGGCCGGCACCCTGATCCAGCCGCGAGCGGAGGCTTTGCACAAGGATACGGTCTATATCACCGTGGTCGATGGCGACGGGCTTTGCGTGTCGCTGATCTATTCGATCTTCTGGCCCTATGGCTCCGGCTTTGCGTCGGAGCGTTTCGGGATCGGGCTGCAGAACCGGGGCGCGGGCTTCACGCTGGAAGAGGGTCATGTGAACGAGCTGCGCGGCGGCAAGCGCCCGCTGCACACGCTGATCCCCGGTCTGCTGGAAAAACCCGGCGAATATGCCATGCCTTTCGGGGTGATGGGCGGGGCCTATCAGGCAACGGGCCACGGCCATTTTATCTCCAACCTTGTCGATTACGGCATGGACATCCAGGCTGCCATCGACGCGCCGCGCAGTTTCCTCGACATCACCTCTGGCATGCTTGATCTGGAACAGGGCTTTGACGACAGTGTCGCGGCCCGCCTTGCAGAGATGGGGTACAAGGTGCAACGCCCGCCGGTCGGCATGGGCGGGGCGCAGGCGATCCGCCGCGATGTGGCCGGTGGCCTTCTGACCGGTGGCAGCGACCCGCGCAAAGACGGCATGGCCCTGGGGGTGTAGGATGAACGGTCCGACGCCTTTCAATTCCCGGACCCGACCCCGTTTCAGTTTTGCGGGCTCGCTGCGCGGTCTGGCGGCTGTTGCCGTGATCTCGCTGCTGATGTTGCAGATCGTCGTCGTGGCCCTGCGCTATGTCTTCTCGATCGGCGCGCCCTGGGCCACCGACATGCTGACCTATCTCTTCTTCTTCATCGTTTCGCTGCCGCTTGCCGGGGTGCTCCTGCGCAACGAAAGCGTGCGCGTGGATGTGATGAACCAGCGGTTCCCGCCCGCCCTGCGCGACTGGATAGACCGCATCGCTTTACTGGGGCTGCTGTTCCCGGCAATGGCCTGGGCGGCGTGGAAATCGGTACCGATGGTGCAGACGTCGTGGCGGGTGCTGGAAAGCTCTCCGACCCTGGGTGGCCTGCCGGGCTTCTTCATTCTCAAGACGATCATGGCGCTGCTTTTTGTCACGCTTGCCGTTGTCGCCCTGATCCTCGGGCTCCGGCCACGCCTCTACCGGAGCAATCCGAGTGAAGAAAGCGATGCGACATGAGCGGTGCCCTCCTTGTCCTTCTCGGGATCACGCTTTTGTGCGGTATCCTCTCCGGGGCGCCGGTGTCCTTTGTGCTGATCGGGGTGCCGACGGTGGTCGCCTTCCTCGGCGCGGTGCTGGGCGTGTTCGATCTGGGCTTTCTCGCCGCTTTCCCGTCGCGGGCCTTTGGTATCCTGACCAACGACGTGTTTCTGTCGGTGCCGCTCTTTGTCCTGATGGGCGGGCTTCTGGAACGGTCGAGCATCGCCAAGCGGATGATGCTGACGGCGGGCGCGCTTTTCGGGAACCGCGAAGGCGGCATGGCCTATGCGGTGGTCATCGTCGGGGCACTTCTGGCGGCGTCCACGGGGGTGATCGGGGCGACGATCTTCATGCTGGGCATGATCGCGATGCCGGCGATGCTTGAGGCGGGCTATTCGAAATCCCTGGCGTCGGGCGTCATCTGTGCGGCCGGGTCGCTGGGTCAGATCATCCCGCCCTCCATCCTGCTGATCCTGCTGACCGACCAGATCTCGGCGGCCTACCAGGCCGGGCGGCGCTCAGCCGGGGAATGGGCGGTCGAACCTGTCTCCGTCGGGGATCTCTTTGCCGGGGCGTTCATTCCCGGCCTCCTGCTGGTGGTCCTCTATATCCTCTACATTCTGTTCACTTCGATCCGGACCCCGGCCAGTTGCCCGCCGGTGGTGGCACGTGATGCCGCGGGCAACCGGACCCGGCCCGACCTGCGCGAGGTCACCTATTCCCTGCTCATGCCTCTGCTGCTGATCGTGATCGTGCTCGGTTCTATCCTTGGTGGCGTGGCCACGGCGACGGAAAGCGCGGCGCTTGGCGCGGCGGGGGCGTTGGTGATGACCGCGATGAACCGCGACGGCGTGCCGCTCTGGCGCATGCTGTTGTTGATGGCGGTACTGCCCGCCGCCTTTGCGCTGGTTGCCGTCAAACTGTCCGGCGGCGCGCAGGCCTCGCCGCTGGCGGGGGGCATCGGCCTCGTGGCGCTTGTCGTGATGTGCCTTGGCACCCTCAGCGCCCTGCTGCAGGAATTGCGGCGCGGTGGCATGTGGGACGCCGCTGTCGACACGGCCAGCATGGTCGCCATGCTGACGCTGATCGTGCTGGGGGCGACAATGCTGTCGCTGGTCTTCCGTGGCCTGCACGGCGAGCAAATGGTCGAGAGCTTCCTCCACGGCCTGCCGGGCGGAGAGCTGACAGCGGTGCTGGTCGTGATGGCGATCATCTTCTTGCTCGGCTTTGTCATCGAATATGTCGAGATCATCTTTATCGTCGTGCCGATTGCCGGGCCGCCACTGATGGCGGCGGGTGTCGATCCGGTCTGGTTCGCCATCCTGATCAGCATGAACCTTCAAATCAGCTTCCTCACGCCTCCCTTCGGCTATGCGCTGTTCTACTTCCGCCGCGTCGCACCCGAGAGCGTGAAGACCCTGGACATCTACAAGGGGATCCTGCCGTTCATCCTCTTGCAGATCGTCGCGCTGGCCATCGTCTTCCTGGTCCCGGACCTGGCGACCTGGCTCCCCGACACGATCTACAAATGAGCGGCTCAACCAACAGGGATGATAAAGAAATGAAAAGAAGAGCCTTCATCACCGCCGCATCCGTCGCTTCGTTGACCCTCGCGGCCCCCCGGATCGCCAGCGCTCAGGCGCAGCATAACTGGAAACTCGTCACCTCCGTGCCGCGCGGCCTGCCCGGGCCCGGCGTCTCCGCCCTTCGCTGGGCCGAGCGTGTCACCGCGATCACCGAGGGCGCGATCAACGTGCAAGTGTTCGGCGCCGGTGAACTGGTGGCGCCCTTTGCCACCCAGGAAGCCGTCGAAAGCGGGACCGCCGAGGTTTACCACGGCTCCGGCACCTGGTTTTCCGGCCGGGACATCGCGCATGCCTTCTTCACGGCCGCACCTTACGGGCTGACCTTCGATGAGATGCACGCCTGGATGTACTACGGCGGCGGCCAGGAGCTGCTGGACGAATTCACCAATCCGCGAAACCTCAAAGTGTTCATCGGTGGCGGCTCCGGCCTGCAGACCGCCGGCTGGTTCAAGAAACCGATCACCTCGCTTGACGACCTGCAGGGGCTGAACTTCCGCGCCGCCGGTCTTTATGGCGAAGTGCTGCGCAAGCTCGGCGTCAATCCGACCTCGATTCCACCTGGCGACATCTTTGCTGCGCTTCAATCCGGCGCGCTGGACGGGGCCGAATGGGTTGGCCCGTCCAACGACCTGGCCTTCGGCCTGCAGAACGTCGCAAAGTACATGTATGCGCCCTCGCCGGTCGAGATTTACGGCGGCATCGAGTTCGGCATCGGCATGGACGCCTGGAATGCGCTGACTGACGGCCAGCGCGTCATGGTCGAAGCGGTGACCGAGGCCGAGGCCAACCGGTCCTCCGCCGATACGCTGCATGCGCATCTGCAGGCCTATGAAAAGCTGAGAGCCATGTCGGACCTGACCATCGACACATTCCCCGATGAGGTCTGGACCGCGATCCAGGACGCCTCCCGCGAGGTGATCGAAGAGGTGAAGGAGACGAGCGATTTCCACCGTCGCTTCGTCGACGCCTATTATGCCTATGTAGGTCAGGCGACGCAGTACAAACGCTTCTATGACACGGGCTTCCTGCAGGCACGGCAGAACTTCATCCTTTGAAGCTCCGGGCGATCTTCCCGCCGCTGATCGGGCTCCTGTCGGTGCCCATGGGATCGGCGGCGGGATGTTCAGGGTGATCCGGTCATGAACCAGCGCCAGGCCACCCCAACCGTCACAAGGAGATAAGCTATGACCCGCGAAACCCCCTTCTATTCTGGTCCCGAGCTCTGCGCGCTCGGCGCGGTCGAAGCGGTCGATCTTCTGCGCCGGGGCGAAGTGTCGGCCCTTGAGCTGATCGAGGCGGCCCAGACCCGGCACGCCCAGACAGATCCGGCGATCAACGCCATGCCGACACCCTGTTTCGACCGGGCGCGGGCGGCGGCAGGGGCGCTGCAAACACCCGGCGAAGACCGGGGCGCTCTGTATGGCCTGCCTGTCGGGATCAAGGATCTGACTGCGGTGGCCGGGGTGCGGACCACTTTCGGCACGCCGGGTCTGGCCGATTATGTGCCCGAAGCCTCCGACCCACTGGTCGATCTGATCGAGAACCGGGGCGGGGTGGTGCTGGGCAAGACGAACACGCCTGAATTCGGGGCCGGGGCCAATACGTTCAACGCAATCTTCGGCGCCACGCGGAACCCCTGGGACACCCGCCTGAACCCCGCCGGGTCCTCCGGCGGCGCGGCGGCACAACTGGCTGTCGGGCAGGCATGGCTCAGCCAGGGTTCGGATCATGGCGGAAGCCTGCGAACCCCCGCGGCCTATTGCGGTGTGGTGGGCCTGCGGCCCAGTCCCGGGCTTGTCGCGGGCGGACCGGCCCAGGCGGGTTATATCACCGAAGGCGTGCAGGGGCCGATGGCGCGCTCCGTCGCGGATTGCGCGCTCTTCCTCGACACGATGACCGGGTTCGATGCGCGCTACCCGCTGTCCTACCCCCGCGAGTCCGCGCCCTATCTTGCGGCGACAGACCGGGCCGAGGTGACCAAATTGCGCATCGGCTACCTGCCGGACCTGTCCGGTGAAAGCGCCGTCGACACCGACATGCGCAGCCATATCGACGCGGCGATGCAGAAGATGGCGCGGGCGGGCGCTTCGGTCGAGGAGGTTGCGCCGGATCTGTCGGGCATGCGGCGGGCCTACTACATACAGCGCGGCCTGCTTTGGGCCAGCCTGATGCGCGACATCGACCCGGCGGTCCGCAGCGGGTTCAAGCAGACGCTGGAGGACAACCTGCAATTCGGCCTGAGCCTGCAGATGGATGATATCATCGACGCGCAACTCATCCGCTCCCGCCTCTACGACGAAACCCGGGCGGTCTTTGCGCAGGTCGACGTGCTCGCGGCGCCGGTCGTCGGCTGCATGCCCCATCCGGTCGAAGAGGAATGGGTGCGCCGGGTCGGTGGCCGGGACCTGGAATTCTACATGGACTGGCTGGATTGCGGCTTTCTCGCGACGGCTGTCGGCCTGCCCGCGATGTCGGTGCCGGTCGGGCTCAATGCGCAGGGCGTGCCGGTCGGGCTGCAATTGATCGGCAAGCCGAGGGGCGAGGCGGACCTGCTGGCGGCGGCCCGCTGCGTCGAACTGGTTTTCGGCGGGCCGATGCCGGTCTTTGACCCCAGGGTGACCCACAGTTGAGCGGAAGGGCAGCAGCGGGCGGTCGATCAACACGATGGCCGCAAGCTGGCCGCATCCGAAGAATTCGTTTCACGCCATATCGCCGGTGTTCGACCCCGATGAATACCGTCCGCGCTTCGGCCTTTCGGCGGCGCAGGAGGTGGGGCTTTGCCATCAATTTGATAGAGGACACGATCACCAGGGCCGCGGCCGAGGTAAGCCGACGCGGGCCGATGGGCCGCGAATTCAACGGTTCGCGTTACGGTCCGTGACCCATTTCCAAAGGGCATTTGCGACCGGACCCGGGGAAGACTCCCGGCGGCGCATGGCAAAGATTTCTGAACGCCGCGGGGAGAAGCCATCGACCGCTATCGGAAGTAACGAACCCTCGGCGATTTCCTGACGGATCAGATGATCCGGCATGCCGCCCCAGCCCAGCCCTGAGAGGATGACCTGTTTCTTGGCGGCAAAGTCCGAAACCGTCCATCGGCGGGCACCGGGCAGAAGGTCGCGGCTCTGGCTGTCGTCCGGTCCCGCGGTGCCCGAGACAACAATCTGTGGGACCGCCTGCAACACCGACAAAGGCAGGGTGCCGGGCCCGAGCCGTTCGGCCAGTGCGCGGCAGGCCACGGGCCGGATCCGGACCACGGCCATGGGGCGTGTCTCGACCTCCTCCATCGGCACACCGTCCAGTGTTGCTATCGCGACATCGGCCCGGCCTTCCATCAGGCGCGCAATCGGGCCGCCCATCATTTCCGTGGACAGCCGCAGGTGCGTGGCCGGGAAGCTTTTGCCGAGGTCGGCCAGCACCGGCAGAAGCAGGTCCAGCGGCAGCGTTGCGCTGACGGCGAGGCGCAGCTCCGGCTCTTCATGTGCGCGGAGCCGGGCGGCGGTCGCATTCAGTTCCCGCATCTCGGTCAGGACGCGAATGGCTTCGCGGTAGAACACCCGCCCCTCGGCAGTCAGGGTCGGGCGATAGGTGTCGCGCGACAGAAGCTTCAGCTCCAGTTCGTCTTCAAGCTGGCGGATCGTGTGGCTGATGGCGCTTTGGGATTTGTTCAGCCGTTCTGCGGCCCCGCGAAAGGTGCCGGTGGCGACGACGGCGTCCAGAGCGAGCAGTTGATGATGTTTCATGATGATTAGGATTATTGATCATTTATGTGAAAACTCGATATTATCTATAAATCATCATGCGAGCTAGAGACAGGGTATTCCCAGACCAGGAGACCCCATGATGAAACTCTACTACAAACCCGGCGCCTGCCCCCTTGCCAGCCACATCGCGCTTTACGAGACCGGTGCGGCCTTTGAGATCGAGGCCGTCGATACCGATACCGGTCGCACGGAATCCGGCGAGGATTTTCGGGCGATCAACCCCAATGGCTACGTGCCGGCCCTCCGGCTTCCTGACGGGGCCGTTCTGACCGAAGGTGCTGCAGTGCTGCAGCTGATCGCTGATCGCCATCCAGAGGCCGGGCTGGCACCAGCCCCGGGGAGTTTCGACCGGGCCCGCTTGCACGAGGCGCTGAACTGGATTTCCGCCGAGTTGCACAAGGCCTTTGGCCCTTTGTTCCGCGCGGGCACCACCGAAGATGAACAGGCCGCCGCACGTATCGCGGTCGGAACGAAATTCGATCGGGTAGAGGCCCAGCTCTCGGATGGCCGCATCTGGCTCGTGGCCAACCAATTCTCGGTCGCCGACGCCTACCTCTTTGCCGTGGCGAACTGGGCAAATTTCACCGGAATTGAACTGTCGAGCTGGCCGAACCTTGCTGCGCTGGTCGATCGCGTGGCGGCCCGGCCTTCCGCCCAAAAGGCGATGAAAGCCGAAGGATTAATCCAGTGAACGCCGCAGAACACCACCGCATTGCAGAGCTGATGGAGATCTATTTCGAAGGTCTGTATCAGGCGGACAGCAGAATGTTGCGCCGTGTCTTTCATCCACGCCTGGCCTATGTCTGCGCCACCGAGGGCGACGAGCTGTATCTCGACCTTGAAACCTACATGTCCCGCATCGACGGGCGCGAACCGCCCGCCCGGCGCGGTGATCCGCGCGACGAGGCGATCCTCGAAATTGCCTTTGGCAGCCCCCGCCTGGCCCGCGTTACCGCGCGCATGAGCATGATGGGGCGCAGCTATCTCGACTACCTGACACTTGTTCCGCATGACGGTGCATGGCGCATCGTGACCAAGGCCTTCACTTACCTGCCGCGAGAGGACTGACCCATGCCCTATGTCAACATCAAGATCACCCGCGAAGGCGGCCCTGAAGGAACCGGCCCTTCGACCGAAGAGAAAGGCCGCCTCATCAAGGGCGTCACCGATCTGTTGCAGGAGGTCCTTGGCAAGGACCCCGCGACGACATTTGTCGTGATCGATGAGGTCGCGCTGGATGACTGGGGGATCGGCGGGTTGCCGGTGCCGGATTACCGGCGGCAGCAGGGAAAACCCGCCTGACCGCAGTCTTTGACCTGTCGGCGGTCGGCTGTGGGCATTCATGATATAAAAACCACTAGGCGGTTAATAATTGCGCTTGTCGGAATTAAGTGGCCGGACTAGGGTGCGGGGGGAGAGGGGACCCCATGAAAACCAACGAAGGCGTTATCAACACATTCATCGAGGCCGGGATCACACGCGGATTCACGCTGCCCGGCCTTGGCATCACCTGGTCGCTGCCGGCCTTTTACGACCGCCAGGAGGAGTTCGAGCTTGTGCTCGCGCGCTCGGAGCAAAGCGCCTCGGTCATGGCCCAGGTGGCGGGCAAGCTGACGGGAAAGCCGGGGGTGCTGATGGCGCAGGGGCCCTTTGCCACCAGCACGGGGGCCTTCGGGATACTGGAGGGGTATTTTTCATCCTCGCCGATGGTCGTGATCACGGATACCTCATGCTACGACGGCTTCGCGCAGCATGGTGTCTATCAGACCATGACGGGTGATTACGGCGCCGGTGATGCCTTTGCCGTGCTCAAGACCATGACGAAATACGCCACCTATGCGACCACGCCGACCGAGGCGGTCTATGGCACGCAGCTTGCGATCAAACATGCGATGACGCCCCGGCAGGGACCGGCGGCGATGATCATGCGGACCAACATCATCCGCGAGGAGGTGCCGGAAGACGCCCGTGCGCGGCTTTATCCGACTGAAGGCTATCTGCGGCGCACGCCGATGGTGCCGGACCGCAAGGCATTGCAGGCCATTGCCGAGGCGCTTGCGGGGGCGAAGGCACCGGTGATCATCGCGGGCAACGGGGTCTATATGAGCCGTTCGGGCGAGAAGCTGCAGCGCTTTGCGGAAGCGCAGGGTGTTGCTGTCGCGTCGAGCTATCATGGCAAGGGTGTGATCGACGAAACCTGCCCGATTGCTGTCGGGATGATGGGCAACTGGGCCTCGGCCTCGGCCAACCGGATGGTGCAGGCGGCGGATGTGATCCTTGTTCTGGGGTGCAGCCTGGGGCCGGAATATACGCGGTTCCGCGATGCGCAGATGATGCGGCCCGGAGATCAGACGATCATTCAGGTCGACACAGATCCGCATAACGCGGGCTGGGTCGTGCCGGTGGATATGGCGGTGACGGCGGATGTGGCCGATGTGCTGGATTTCCTGCTGGGGGCCGAGAGGCCAAAGGCGGGCGTTGTTGACGGGCGTCTTCGCCAGATTGCGGCGATCCGGGAGCAGAACGATTACGGCGTGCTGCCGGAGTACAAGACCGCGCCGGGGACGGTGCATTATGCCGACATCATGCGCGGTCTGGGAGGATTCCTGGAGGCGCAGGATCTGCTGACGCTGGACGCCGGGACAAACCGGATCTGGGCGACCTCGCGCCTGCCGCTGCGCCATCCGCATCAGCTGGTCGCGCCCGGTGGGATCGGCGGCATGGGGTGGAGCACGCCCGCCGCAACCGGGGCCAAGATCACCTGCCCGGAAAAGCGGGTGACCGGGCTGATCGGGGACGGCGGTTTTGTGATGACGATGGACGCCGTCGCCACGGCGGCGGAGCAGGGGATCGACGTGGTCTATGTTGTAGCGAACAACGCCGGGCTTGGGATGGTGCGTGACAATCTGGGCAACAAGCGGATCGGTGTCGATTTCATGGATCATGACTTTGCCAAGGTTGCCGAAGGGCTGGGCGGTTCGGGGCTGACGGTGACGGAAGCCGACCAGATGGGCGATGCCCTGCGCGAGGCGCATGGCCGGTCCGGGCCGGTTGTGATCGACGTCAAGGTCGACCCGGCAGCCAGCCACCGCGATTGTTCGGACTATGGCGATCTGATGGATCCGGCGGCGCTGAAGTGACCTTTGGCCGGGGTTGATGCACACCTTCGCACAAGACACGCGAATTCATATGGGGTAATGCAGGCCCCATGACAGATGCAAAGAAACCCAAACTCACCGCCAACCGGCGGGGCAGACCGCGGCAGGACATGGGTGCTGCGGCCCTGAACGACGACCGGCCCTTTGTCACCTCGCTGGCGCGGGGCCTGTCGATTCTGCGTGCCTTCCAGGCCGAGGACATGGTGCTTGGCACCCAGGTCATCGCGGAACGGACGGGGCTTCACAAAACAACCGTGTCGCGGTTGCTGGGAACGCTGACCAAGCTGGGGTACCTGCGGTATCTGCCGGAATATGGCAAATACGCCGTTTCAAACCAGGTGCTGACGCTGGGCTTTGCCGCCATCGGGCGGTTCGGCTTTGCCGAGATGGTGCGGGGCCATATGGAGAAGATCGCCAGTGGTGGCGATTGCGCGGTGGCGCTGAGCGTTCGGGACGAGCGCGATATGATGTTTGTCGAGCTGATCCGCAAGCCGACGGCGGTGGCGCTGAACCTGAATGTGGGGTCACGTATTCCGCTGGCGCTGTCTGCGCCGGGACGTGCCTATCTGGCCTTTGCGGACGGGCAGGAGCGTGAACGCGCTTTTGCCGATCTGGCAAAGCTCTATGGCGACAGCTGGGAGGAGCGGGTGCGACCGGATTTGCAGGCCGCGCTCGACCGTTTTGTGACGCAGGGCTATGCCGACAGTTTTGGCGACTGGAACGCCCAGCACAACGCCATCGCGGTGCCGGTGCGCGAGCCTTTGACCGGTGACATCTATACCATCAGCGTCGGTGGCAATGCCGCGCTGCTGCCGCCGGAAACTCTGCGCGCACAGCATCTGCCGCAATTGCTGAGCGCCGCACAGGCGATTTCCACCCTGGGCGGTCGGGTGCATTGAGGCGGGTCAGCCGGACCGCCTGAGGCGGGACCGAAGCAGCGGCCAGAGCAGGATTGCCGCTGTCACCGCAAAGAGCGCCAGTGCGATGGGACGCTCCAGGAAGGCCAGGACATTACCGTCCGTCAGGATCAGCCCCTGCCGCAATGACATCTCGATCGTTGGTCCCAGGACCATGCCGATCACGATGGGGGCCAATGGGTAGGAGAGGTAGCGCAGGAGGGCACCGCCGACCCCGGCGGCGAAGGCCACCCAGATGTCGAAGGTGCTGCCATTCACGCCATAGGCGCCGACCGTCGAGATGATCAGGATCAGGCCGATCAGGATCGGTTCCGGGATTCGCAGGATGCGGGTGAACAGCGATGCGCCCAGGGCACCGGTGGCGAACATCACCAGGTTAACCAGGATCAGGCAGAGGAAGATCGCATAGATCAGATCGAGGTGGTTGGCGAAAAGCTGCGGGCCGGGGGCGATGCCCTGCACCACCAGGGCACCCAGCATCACAGCGGTGACGGGGTCGCCCGGAATGCCGAGGGCGAGGGTCGGCACCAGCGCGCTGCCGGTCACCGCGTTGTTTGCGGATTCGCAGGCGACCAGCCCGTCGGGCTCGCCCTTGCCGAAATTCTCCTGCCGCTTCGAGGTGCGCCGCGCTTCGGAATAGGCGATGAAGGCAGCGGTGGCGGCCCCGGTGCCGGGCAGGGCGCCGACGAAAGAGCCGATCATCGAGCCGCGCAACAGCATGCCCAGCCGGATGCGCCATTCCCGCCAGGGCGGCACCCGGAAGCCGACGCGCATCTCGGCGGGATCGGGCTTGTCGCCGTCAAGGTCGAGGACCCTGAGGAACATCTCTGAATAGGCGAAGATACCGACGATGACGGGGATCAGCGCAATCCCGGCGCTGAGTTGGAAGCTGCCGAAGGTATAGCGCATGTCGCCGGTCACCGGGTCGACGCCGATGGCGGCCAGCATCAGCCCGATGCCGCCCGACACCAGCCCCTTGGCCATCTGCCCGGAGGAGACACCGGCGATGCAGGTCATCGCGAAAAGGCCGAGGGCGAAGTATTCGATCGGGGTGAATTGCAGGGACAGGGCCGCGAGCGACGGGCCCGCGATGATGAAGATCGCGACGGAGAACAATCCGCCCAGGGTCGAGGCCACGGTGACCCAGCCGAGCGCCAGATCGGCGTCTCCGCGCCGCGCCATCGGGTATCCTTCGAGCGCGGTGGCCGCCGCCTGGGGCGTGCCCGGCGTGTTGAGGATGATTGCGGTGATGGAGCCGCCATAGACCGAGCCGCAATAGACCCCCAGCATCAGCGCGATGGAGGGGATCTGCGGCAGGGAGAAGGTAAAGGGCAGGGCCATGGTCAGCCCGATGACGGAACCAAGCCCCGGCAGCACGCCCACGACGACGCCGACGATGGTGCCGCAGATGATGCAGACCATGGTCAGCGGGGTGGCGATCTGGGCCGCGGCGGTTATCAGAAGCTCCATCGTGATCCTATCTCTGGCTGTTCAGAAGCCGATGTCGAAGGGGCTGGCAGGAAGGATGATCAGGAACACCCGCTCGAACAGGAGCCAGACAGCGATGCTGTAGACCAGCGCGACGGTCACGATCGTGACCCAGGTGCGCCGGCCCAGCAGCAGGGGCACGGCAATCCCGAAGAGGATACTGGCGATGAGGAACCCCGCGAGCTGGATCAAGGCGCAATAGGCGGCGGTGGCCAGCACCAGCGACGCCACCCGCCAGGTCGGGCGCGGGCTGTTTTGCACGGTGCCGCGTGGTGAAAAGACTTTGGCCAGCAGGAAAGATTCCGCGATCAGCAGGAAGATCAGCACAAGGCGCGGAAAAAAGTAGGGGCCGCGCCCGGCGCTGTTGCGGGCAAAGGCGCTGACTTCGCCGAAGGTGAGCATGAGGAAGACCGCGGTGACCGCCACGATGCAGAGTGCCACGACCCGGTCCGCGATGATCGTGGACCGGAAGGGCGGGCGAGACGTCTTTTCCATCAGGTCGGGTCCTCCTGCCCAAGGCGCTGCCGGTCGATCCTGGCAGCGCCCCCGGTTCAGTTCGAGAGCAGACCGGCCTTCTCAAGCAGGACGCGGTTTGTCTCGTATTTCTCCCGGACGAAAGCGGTGAACTCCGCTGAACCCATATAGGCCGAGGGCTGTTTGACTGCTTCCATGCGCTCCTGGAACGGTGCGGAATTTACCGCATCTTCACAGGCCCCTTCCAGGCGGGTGACGTCCTCCTCCGGCAGGCCCTTGGGCGCGACGAGGCCGCCCCAGATCGGGAAGTCGAGGTCATATCCCTGTTCGGCCGCCGTGGCGAGATCGGGTTGTTCCTTCAGCCGTTCGGATTGCAGCATGGCCAGCGACTTCAACTGTTCGGCGTTGCTGCTGAAGAAGGATACATGCGGGATGAAGACATCGGCGGTGCCGTCCAGCAGCGCCTTGAGCGCGGGGCCGTCGCCGTTCACCGGCAGATAGGTCATTTCGATGCCCGCCGCTTCCGCCAGCGCCAGCCCCGCAATATGCGGCACGGAGCCGATGGCCTGTACAGCGAAGGTTACGTCGCCGGGGTTTGCCTTGGCGTGGCTCACCATCTCCTCAAGCGTGGAGAAAGGCGCATCCTTGGCCACGGCGATGACGGTCGGGGCGGAATAGGCAAGGCAGATATAATCGAAACTGTCGATGTTGTAGGGGAGTGCGCGCAGATGCGGCTGCGTGGTCAGCGGGCCGACCGGCGTCATGCCGAGCGTGCGTCCATCCGCACGGGCGCGGGCGACTTCGCCGACACCCAAAGTGCCGCCGGCCCCGGCGGTGTTCTTGACGACGATATTGGCGTCCAGCGCGTCGGTCAGGCCGGATTGCATGGCGCGGGTGGTGATGTCGGTCCCGCCACCTGCGGCGAAGGGCACGACAACGGTGACCGGGCGATTTGACTGCGCCGATGCGCCGGTCGCAGCCACTGTCATGGCGATGGCCGATGCCACCCCTGCCAGAGTTCTAATTGCATTGCGTTTCATACGGCCCTCCCAGACTCGTCCATTTCCCATTTCACCGCAGCCTTCTCCTCTTTACTGCGGTAGAATGTTTTGTATAACGGGATTATGTAAGATATAATGAAATATGCAAGAGCCAATTTGAGCGGCTGTGGGGAGTGAGAAAGATCGCATGAAACGTATGTCGGGACGTACCGCACTGATCACCGGCGCGGCGGAGGGGCTGGGCAAGGCTGTCGCCGCACGCTTGTCAGAAGAGGGGGCACGGGTGGTCGTGATCGACCGGGACGCAGCGGCAATCAAACGCGCTTCGGCTGAGCTGGATATGGCGGATGTCACCTTCCGCCAGGTCGACATGATGGATGGCGATGCCCTTGCCGCAACACTGGCGGAGATCGAGAGCGCCGGCTTTGAAGTGGATATTCTGGTGAACAATGCAGGCGGGTCCCTGCACACGCCGCGCGACTTCTTTGAGGAGACCGATGCCCATTGGGATCAGGTGATGGGCCTGAATGTCACCGCTGCCGTGCGCACCCTGCGGTTGATCTTGCCGGGCATGAAACGGCGCGGTTATGGGCGGATCGTCAACCTGGGGTCCAAGGCGGGGCGCTATGGCAGCCTGTTCACCGGGGCCAATTATGTGGCCGCAAAAGGTGCCATCCAGTCCATGACGCTGCAACTGGCGCAGGAATTCGGACCCTATGGGATCACCTGCAACGCGGTCTGCCCAGGCGCCATCCACACCCCCCGCGTCATCGGCCTGCTGAAGGAGCGGATGACGGATGAGGAACAGCAGGCGGTGCTGGACACCATCCCGGTGCGCCGCGCGGGCCGGGTGGAGGACGTGGCCGCCGCCGTTGCATTTTTCGCAGCGGACGAGGCCGGGTTTATTACCGGGCAGTTGATGGATGTGAACGGCGGGCAGGGGATGTCGTCGTGAGTGGTGCGACAGCATTCCGGTTGCCCCTGACGATTGGTCCGATCCTGGTGACCGGGGGTGCCGGATTTATTGGCCGCGCCCTGACACAGGCGCTTGTGGCCGAGGGGCATCAGGTTGTTGTCAGCGATTTGCGACTGCCGGACGAAGCGCAGCGCGTGACGGGTGCGACCTATGTCCAGAACGATGTGCGCGACGGCGCCGCGGTGATGTCGCTGGTCGAGGCGCAGGGCATTGCCGCCATCGTCCATCTTGCCGCGCTGGTCATTCCGGCCTGCCGGAAGGACCCGATGCTGGGTGCCGAGGTCAATGTCCTGGGCCATATCAACCTGCTGGAAGCCGCCCGCCGCGCCGGGATCAGGCGGCTGGTCTATACCAGTTCACTTGCCGCGCGGCCGCGCGGGCCGCTGGACAGCCCGGCCAACCTCTATGGTGTCTACAAGGCGGCCTGCGAGGATATCTCGAAGGTCTACCTGATGGACCACGGCTTGCCCTCCGTCGGGTTGCGGCCCAACGTGGTTTACGGCCCCGGCCGCGTCGAGGGTGAAACGGCGGCCATCAGCCTTGCCATGCGCGCGGCGGCGAGAGGCGAGCGTTTCGAAATCCCCTTTACCGGGCGCATGTGCTTTCAGCATGTCGATGAGGTGATCGAGATCTTCAAACGGAGCCTTGCGGCAGAGAATGAAACCGCTGTTGTCAGTGACCTGACAACAGAAGTGCATTCCATCGATGATGTGCTTGCCGCGATCCGCGCCTGCGTGCCGGAGGCAGATGTGCACGCAGCGCCCTCCTTGAGGGCCGCGCCCGACGGGTTGGACAACAACCCGCTGCGCCGACTGCTTGGCAGTTGGAAGAGTGTTTCGCTGGCTGAGGGAACGGCACGGACAATCGCGCGTTGCAGGGAAGCGGTGGTTGCAGGCCCTCTGCGTAAGGTATTGAAAGATCGGACCGGGATCAGACGGCAGTGAGCCAGACCACAAATTCCGCGCCCTTCGGCTCAAGATTGCGCACGGTGATGATTCCGCCTGCGCGCTGCACCAATGTCTGCGAGATCGACAAGCCCAGCCCGGTGCCTTCGCCGCGTTTGGTGGTAAAGAACGGATCAAAGACCGATGCCAACAGATCCTCGGGTACGCCGGAACCTGTGTCCCGCACGGCCAGGGCGGCGCCTGCCGCGCCATCGCGGGTTTCCGGGTAGAGTTGCAGGGTAATCTGCCCCTGCTGGCCCATGGCCTGGGTGGCATTGACCACCAGATTGACGATCACCTGCTGCACCTCGCCTGAATCCGCGCGGACCAGCGGGATGTCCTCGAACTCACAGATCACGTCGATGTCGCCGCGCGAAATCTGATGATCGACCAGAACAAGGCAATCCTGAACAATTGGCCGCAGGTCTATCCCCTCGTGATAATCCGAAAAATCCGAAGGGGCGGCGAATTTCAACAGCTTGCCGACAATCACTTCGATCCGCGACACCTGTTTGTCGATCAGCGCCAGTTCGGCCTGCACGGGCTCCGCCGCATCCCCCAGCGTCTGCCGGATCACGTCCACATTCCCCAGGATCACCGCCACGGGATTGTTGATCTCATGGGCCACGCCTGCGGTGATCTCACCGATGGAGGCCAGTTTTTCGCTCATCACCAGTTGGCGGAAAGTCTGTTCCAGTTTTTCATTCGCCTCGCGCAGTTCGGCGGTGCGTTGATCGACCCGCTGGTTCAGCTCCTCGTTCCAGCTGCGCAACCGGCGGTCGCGGTCCTGTACCTGTTCCAGCAGGCTGTCGAGGTGATGCGCCACTTCGCCAATCTCGCCCTTTGCGCCAACAGGGCCGATGCGGGCGGAAAGCTCGCCTTTGCCGACCCGGCTCATGATCTGGGTCATGCGTTCCAGCGGCGAAAAGATCCCGCGTGCCATCCACAGGAAAACCGGCACAGACAGGGCCAGCACCGCCACAAAGGCGGCCATCATCCACAGAAAGGCCTCCCGCTTGGCCAGTTCGAAAGGCGCTTCGAGAAAGCCGACATAGAGCATGCCGACACGGTCACCGAAACTGTCGGTGATCGGCAGGTAGCCGGAGATGTACCAGTCGTTCACGACAAAGGCGCGGCCCAGCCAGGTGCGCCCTTCGGTCAGCACCCCGGCGCGGACCTCGGCAGAGACCCTTGTGCCAAGGGCGCGCACGTCCTCGAACAGGCGCACGTTGGTCGAGATGCGCACATCGTCGAGAAACAATGTGGCCGTGCCCTGTCGGTCCCCGCCTGTTGTGGCGTTGAGATAGACCAGATCGTTTATGGTATCGATGAAATCGAGATTCCGGTTCAGCAGCGTGCCGCCGACAAGAATGCCGCGATGGCCCGGGATGGTCACGGGGCTGGCGGCATGAACAACCATGCCCCGGTTCTCGACCGCGCGGGTGGTCGGCACCGCGGCGGGGGTTTCGATCAGGGGGACAACCGCCCGTTTTGCCATGTCGGGCGACAATCGGGTCAGGGTGTCCTGGGCAAAGACATCAATCTGCGTCGCGCTTTGCCCGGCGGCGGCCCGGGCGATGACCGGCCAGGCCTCTTCCTGCTCTGCGATCCGGTCATCGGGCAGGTAATACAGAAAATCGAGCCCCAGCCGGACCCGGGTCTGGTCAAAATAGCTTTCCCGGTCCGCTGCCGAGCTGTTCATCAAGCTGTTGAACTCAACCGAGGCGACCACGGCATCCAGCTCGTCTCCGGTCTTGGCCAGCAGCCGTGCGAGGTATTGGCTGGCGATCTTCAGGTCGCTTCCGACATTGGCGTTCAAGACCTTGTCGTAATCGGCAGTCCAGCGGGTCATGCCCAGCAGCAGCAGGAGCGGCATCAGCACGATCAGCGGCGTCAGGGCAAGAATGAGAAGGCGGAGGCGAACGGATGTCATCGATCTTTCCATAGGGTTCCCGCCTGTCCCGGCATCACTGTCAGGTAACGAAGATCACAACATCATGATCTTGCGCAAGGTTTTGCAAGGGCGTGACCCGCCGCGCGGCAGGTGGCAGAGCCTGAAACCCCTTTATCAGAGACCAGTATAGGCCCGAAAAGGGCAGGGCGGCACGGTTTCTTGCGGGGGTCTTGTTTCAGATGCGTGATCCTGGCCATTTTGTCTACCCATGCGGGCGGGATCGAATTTCCTGTGGTCACTCTGTCCTGCGGGCTTTTTTCCCCTCGCGCGGGGGTGGAAACGGGTGACATGACCTGACAAGGTTGCGCGAAGAAGTCGGGGGGGCCATCACCATATGGTCGATTTATGGAGCGGTCTGGCGCAAGCCTTCTGGCTGGTCGTGACGCTGGATGGCGAATTGGTCGAGATCGCGCTGCGGTCACTGCGGGTGACGCTGAGTGCGCTGGCCGTGGCCTGTGTGATTGCGCTGCCGCTGGCGGCCTTTGTTGCCGTCAAACGGTTTCGCGCGCGGCGGTTCGTGATTGCCATCCTGAACGCGCTGATGGGGCTGCCGCCGGTGGTGGTGGGGCTGATCGTCTATGTGTTTCTGTCGCGGTCCGGCCCGTTCGGGGTGATGGGGCTGTTGTTCACGCCCACTGCAATGATTATTGCGCAGACCATCATCATCGTGCCGCTGATTGCCTCGATTGCCCATCAGTCGATCCGCGACCTCTGGCAGGAATACCATGACCTGCTGATCTCGATGAATGTCACCCAAGGGCAGAAGATCCGCACGCTGCTGTGGGATTGCCGCCGCGCCCTGCTGACCGCCGCGCTGGCCGGATTTGGCCGCGCGATTGGCGAGGTCGGCGCGATCATGATCGTCGGCGGCAACATCGACCATGCGACACGGGTGCTGACCACAGCGATTGCGCTGGAGACCGGCAAGGGCGAATTCGCGCTGGCGCTGGCCCTGGGGTTTGTGCTGATCGGTCTGGCGGTGGCGGTCAATCTGGCGATCCACTGGCTGGGCCGGACCGAACGTGAGGGGGCATGGTGATGGAATTGTTCCCGATGCAGGCCAGAGGAATTGAAAGCCGCAGGCACGGGCAGGTCCTTGTCGGGCCGGTTGATCTGAGGCTTGAGGGGCAGGGGGCCTGCGTGGTGATCGGGCCGAATGGTTCCGGCAAGACGACCCTGTTGCGCCTGTTGCACGGCACGGCGCGGTTGTCGGCGGGGCAGATCGACTGGGCCTGCTCGACCGAGGAAGCGCGCCACCATCAGGGCTTTGTCTTTCAGCGTCCGGTGATGCTGCGCCGCACGGTGATGGAAAATCTGGCCTTTCCGCTGCGTCTGCGCAAGGTCCCGGCGGGTGAGGCCCGCGCGCGTGCCCGCGACTGGGCCGCGCGGGTGGGGTTGGAGCAGATGCTGGAGCGTCCCGCGCCGGTTCTGTCAGGGGGAGAGCAGCAAAAGCTGGCCCTGGCGCGGGCGCTGATATCAGAGCCTAAAGTGCTGTTTCTTGACGAACCCTGTGCCGCGCTGGACGGCCGCGCCACCCGCGAGATCGAAGAGATCCTGACAGCTGCGAAATCCACCGGCACGCGGCTGATCCTGTCCACCCATGACATGGGGCAGGCGCGGCGGCTGGCAGACGATGTGCTGTTCCTGCTGGGCGGGCGCATCCATGAAAGCGGCCCGGCAGAGACATTTTTCAACCGGCCCGAAACGCCACAGGCACGGGCTTTTCTAAGAGGAGACATAGTCGAATGATGAAACACTTTGCAGTGACGCTGGCCGCGCTGGCCATCGGCACCGCCGCGCAGGCGGCGGATGTGATGAAAATGGCGGTGACCACGTCGTTCAACAACTCGGGGCTGGCGGAAGTTCTGCTGCCCGAGATCATGAAGGATCTGGACCTCGAGGTGCAGTTGCTGGTCGTGGGCACCGGTCAGGCGATCAAGCTGGGAGAGGCGGGCGATGTGGACGCCATTCTGGTGCATTCGCGCAAGGCCGAAGAGGCCTTTGTCGAGGGTGGCTATGGCACCCATCGCACCGAGATCATGTATAATGATTTTGTGTTCATTGGCCCCGCCGAAGATCCGGCTGGCATCAAGGATGCAGATTCAGCGGCAATGGCGTTGAAGGAAATTGCCGGGGCCGAGGCGCCCTTTGTCAGCCGTGGCGATGACAGCGGCACGCACAAGAAAGAGCTGTCGCTGTGGAAAGCGGCGGATCTGGACCCTGCGGGCTTTGGCGAATGGTACAAGGCCGTGGGGGCCGGCATGGGTGCCGCGCTGAACACTGCGTCGGGCATTCCGGCCTATATCATGTCGGACCGCGCAAGCTGGCTGAATTTCGGCAACAAGGGCGATCTTGCGTTGCTTTATGCAGGTGACCCGGTGCTGTTCAACCAATACGCCTATCTGCCCGTGAACCCTGAAAAGCAGGCCCATGTGAAAACCGAACTGGCGGGCAAGCTGGAAACCTGGCTGACATCGGAACGCGCGGCAGAGTTGATCAACGATTACAAGATCAACGGCGAGACCCTGTTCGTGTTCAACGCCAAAGCGGCGGAATAAGCCCGTATCAGAGACACATCGCGCCCCTGTGACAGGGGCGCGATGCTATTCCGGCAGGTCGCCGTGAATGGCGAATTGTTCCAGCCCCGCGTCCTGCGGCTGGATCACGCGAAAGCTTTCGCGCACCCCTGCGTCAGTCAGTTCGCGCGCCACGGTCAGCAGGGTGTTGGCGTCGTGGTCGGCGCACATGTCCATCATCTGCGACAGTTCCTCGGCGGCGACGGGGCGGGCGGCGTCCACGTCCGGCGCGCCATAGTAGGTGACGAAATGCTGCGCCAGCATCTCGGTCAGGGTGGCAACCTCGGACGGCTCCACCTGCGTCACCGCGACAAAGGTGACGCGGCCGAATGTCTCCAGACCCAGCCAGCCGTTGGCAAAGGCTTGTCGCGCCTTGCCGGTCAGGTCGCCCTCGGTCCAGTCCGAAAATTCGAAGCCGCCGGACACGCACCATTCGCCGGTGCGCGCGGGGCTGGAAAACACGTTCATGTCGCTTTCGTCAAAATGGATCGCGCGGGCAAGTTTGCGCAGGTCGGGCTGTGTCACGGGCTGGGCTCCAATATGGCGGTCAGCGGGATCAGATGGGTGGTGTCGGCGCCGCGCAAGAGCAGGCCAAAGCGTTCGTCGACGCCAAGGTAGGTGCCGGTCTTGCCGCCCTGGGTTGTTTCCTCCCCGATGCCAAAGGCCAACCCGCGCCATGTGCTGTGCAGAGGCGCCACGCCTTCGCCGTCCCAGCGGCTGATCCAGTGCAGGCAGTGGCGGGCCCATGCCTCGACCAATGCGGGCGGGGAGACCTCCGCACATCCTTCGGCATAAAGCGCGGTCTGATCGGGGCGCAGGCCGGTTTCGGCAAGGTCGGGATCGTCCACCGGGTAAAGCGGCAGGGTGAAGCCCACCACCAGCCAGTCGGGCACCGCGTAGGGGTCGGTGGTGGAGGCCATGCAGCGAAACCGCCCGCAGGAAGCGTTGTTGATGCGAATGCCGCCGTCCCAGTCCAGATGCACCGCGATTTCCGGCGGTGCCAATGCGCCCAATGCGTTCTGAAAGCCGATGCCACAGAGCGGCAGCATCGCCATCGCGTCCTGCAAGGGCACCTCGGGGGCAAAGACCAGCGCCGCCTCGACCGTGTGACCGGCCAGCGCATAGACCACCAGCCCCGCGTCACAACCCGCCGCCGCACGTCTGGCGGCGTGTTCGAACGCATCCGCCGCCACGGGTTCACCCCACATCAGTGGGGGGAAGCGCAGCGCCTCGCTCATGCGGCGCCGCTTTCGATCAGCTGCTTTGCGATGGCCTGAAAGCTGGCCGCCTGTGCGCTGTCGGGCTGGCTGACGGTGATCGGCGCGCCGCCGTCCGACGCCAGCCGGATTTGCAGATCCAGCGGCACCTCGGCCAGCAGGGGCACGCCCATTTTCGCGGCTTCGGTTGCGACACCGCCGTGGCCGAACACATGTTCCTCGTGACCGCAGTTGGTGCAGATATGGGTCGACATATTCTCGATCATACCAATGATCGGCACCTTGAGCTGGTTGAACATGTCAATCCCCTTGCGGGCATCCAGCAGGGCGACATCCTGCGGTGTAGAGACGATAATCGCCCCGTCCACCTGCGCCTTTTGCGCCAGTGTCATTTGCACGTCGCCGGTGCCCGGGGGCAGATCCACGATCAGCACATCCAGCGCGCCCCATTGCACCTGTGTCATCATCTGTTGCAACGCGCCCATCAGCATGGGGCCGCGCCAGACAACCGCCTGATCCTCGTTGGTCATCAACCCGATGGACATCATCGTCACACCATGGTTGCGCATCGGCAGGATCGTCTTGCCATCGGGCGAGGCGGGTCGGCCGGACACACCCAACATGCGCGGCTGGCTGGGGCCGTAGACATCCGCATCCAGCAAGCCCACGCGCCGCCCCTGTTGCGCCAAGGCGCAGGCGAGGTTGGCGGACACGGTGGATTTGCCCACGCCACCCTTGCCCGAGGCGATGGCGATGATCCGGTCGATGCCGGGGATTTTCTGCGGGCCTTTCGGTTCTGCGGCGCGCTGCGGTTTCAGGTCGGGCGGCGGGGCCTTTTCGCTGTGGCCAGTCAACACGATGGAGACTTTGCCGATGCCTTCCACCTGGGCCAGCGCAGCCTCGGCCTGCGCCTTGGCTTCGGCATAGGCGGCGGCCTGGGCGGGCGGGATCTCCATGACAAAGCGCACCGCGCCCGTGGCATCCACATTCAGCGCGCGCATCACGCCGCTGGCGACGATGTCGGTATCGGTCGCCGGATCATTGACGGACTTGAGCGCGGTCAGAACCGCCTCCCTGCTGGCTGGCACTTTTTATTCCTGCTCTGCTTCTGGGGCGGTGATGGTGCCGCTGACCTCATGGGTCAGGCCCAGTTCGGGGATGGTGATCACGGCCTTGACCGGCACGGACTGGCCGGCGACGGCCCCCTCGCGCATGGCCTTTTCGATGGCCTGCTGAGAGGTCACGCCGACCTGTTTGAGAAACTTGCGCATCGACATGTTGAAATCATCGCTCATGGGGGCTCCTTTGGTTCTGGGAGGGGGGCGGATCAGTGATCGCGCCGTTTGGAAAGGTAATCATCGGTGGTGCGGGGCCGGGGGCGCTCACCACCCGCCAGCGGGTTGTCGGTGGCGTGATACTGCGCGTTGATGCGGCAATCATCACACATCTGGATCATGCGCAATTTGCCTTCGTCAGCAAACATCGAATGGTTGCGCAGTTTGTCGGTGATCCGGTCGATGGTGGATTTGACGCCAAACAGCGTGCCGCATTCGACGCAAGGAAAGGGCTCCTCCTCGTGCAGCACGCGCTGTTCCAGCGCAGCACCTGTCAGGTTCATCTGCGGGGCCAGGGTGATCGCATCTTCGGGGCAGATGTTGGCGCAGAGGCCGCATTGCAGACAGGCGTCTTCCTGAAAGCGCAACTGCGGCAGGTCCGGGTTGTCGCCCAATGCGCCCGAGGGGCAGAGCGAGACGCAGGACAGGCACAGGGTGCAGGCCGCGCTGTCAACCACGACGGCGCCATAGGGTGCGCCTGCGGGCAGGGGCAGCACCTCGGCCTCCGGGTGCAGGGCACGGGCGGCCTGGCGCGTGATCTGGCGGCGGGTGCCCATGGGTCGGACCGGTGTGGCGACGGGGGCAGGGGCCGCGCCGTCGTACAGGGTGTCGGACATGGTGTCCGGGTCGGGCGTGTCGATCAGCAGCACGCGGGTGTCACCCGCAATGGCGCGGGCCAGCTCGATTTGCGTATCAATCGCGTCGCGGTCGGATTTTGGCCCCAGCAGCAGGCTGACCTCTGCAAAACCGGCGGCCAGCGCCGCTAAAGCCTCGGCATGGCCGAAGGCCGCCAGTGCGGGCAGGGCCATGGGCACCACATCGGCGGGCAAGCCGCGCCCGTGCCGGGCCGACAGGCGGATCATCTCGGCACCGTGGCTGTCGTCATGCACCATCAGGCGCGGGGATGTGCCGCCCGCTTCCAGATAGGCGCGGGCCAGCGTCTGCACCCGCAGCATGGTGAAATCGACCGGCGGCGCATCATAGCTGATGGCACCAGAGGGGCAGGCGGCGGAACAGGCGCCGCAGCCTGCACAGATCATCGGGTCGATGCTCACATGGTCGCCGTCAGGCGTGATCGCCCCTGTCGGGCAGAGGTCCAGACAATTGGTGCAGGCGGTCTGCCCGGCGCGGCTGTGGGCGCAAAGCAGGGGCTCGGTGCGCACATAGAGCGGCTTTTCAAAGGTGCCGACCATATGTGATGCGGCGAGTGTCGCGGCGGCCACTGCCGGGGGATGCGCAGGATCGGCGCGCAGGTAGCCTTCGCGTTTCTCGGGGGCGGGAAACAGCGGCTGGCCGCCGCGCAGATCGAGGATCAGATCACATTGGCTGACAGCCCCGTCCCGGGGCGCGCTCAGCCGCAGGGGCCCGCGGCCGGTGGGTTCAACCTGTTGCAATGCGTCGATCACCACTTCGAATTGCCCCAAAGCGCCTTTGGCGCGGCGCAGCCTGCCGGTGATGACGTCGTAATCGCGGGTGTCCGGCATCTCAGCCGCATCCTCAAGCAGCAGGGTAACGCCCAGAAAATCCTTGAGCTGTTCTGCCGCTGCAAGGGCCACCTCACCCTGCCCAAGGATCAGGCATAACCCCTGTGAGGCGACATCAAGCGACTTTTCCACCGGGGCGGCCAGCAAAGCCTCGGCGGCGAGGGCGGACATTTTGGGCAGTTTCGACGCGGGGTCATCGGACCATCCGGCCCGGTCGCGCAGGTCCAGCAGGGGGGCAGGGGGCAGGCCCAGCTCGTCTGCCAGTTCGGCAAATACCCGTGCTTCCTGGGTGCAGCATAAAATTGCATCCCCCTCCTTCAGGGCCTTGGCCGCGACATCAATCTGGCGGGTACACAGGGCGGAACAGGCAGCGGGGACCACCAGACCGGTGGCTTTGGCAAGTGCGGGGGAATCGATGGTCTGAGAGCCTTCGCAATCACATGTTATCAATGCCTTGGCCATGGGTTTTCCCTTGTTGAGTCTGCGATTTCAAGTGCGCTGCTGTCGCTGATCAGGCCCTAGGCTAGACGGCTTTCGGCCACCGCCACAACCGCAATTTTCTAAGCCCGCATCCGCAGTGGCGGTGCATCGGTAAATGCCGCGCAGCAGCATCGCATCGGGGTGATTCGTTTTCGGTTGCAGCATTATTTTCCTATAAAAACAGTCAGGTTGGACAATTCGTCCAAGAGCCACAGCAAGGGCCAGGTTGGCGGGCCAAACTGTCTGGCAGCACAGGTTTTTCCGGCGATCCCCCTGTTTGACCTTCACAGGGGGCGGGCGCCTGGCGGAGGATGGTGAAAGGGAGGCGCGACTTGATTCACAATCCAGCCATGTACCGGACAATGCCACTGGGTATCGTGCTGCGGCGCGCGCCCGGTGTGACCCGTTGGGCCAGGTGGAGCTGGAAGGCGACGGCTGTCCTGCCCGGTGCGCCGGATGCATCCTGGCGCGTGCTGCGCGAGAGTGACGGGACCACAGAATATCACGCGGCCACGGTGCCGCTGGACCTGCATGGCGCGGAGACCGAGGCCTATGTGCATGGGCTGGGGGCAGAGGTGCCTTGCGTCTATGTGGTGATGCGCCCGATTGCGGGCGCGCAGGATCACCCCTTTCAGATCTTGCTGGTCACCGCATCGCCCTATGAGGCGCAGGATTACTGCGACAGCGCTGAAGAGGTGGTTGAAAAGGTTGCCATGCCCGAGGGGCTGGAGGCATGGGTGCGCGAATTTGTGGACCTGTTCCACGAGGAAGAGGCCTTTGTGAAGCGGCGGCGGAACAAGCAGACCGAAGGCACCCGGCAGGATGGTATCGGCGATCCGCGTATCCATACGGGTGCGGATGTCTATGCTTCGCCGGGGCTGAAACGGGGGCGTGTCCTATGAGCGGTTTCTGGGATCGTCGCCGTGCTGCCGTTGCCGCCGAGGCGGAGGCCGAAGTTGCGGCCGCGCAGGAACAGGCGGCACAGGCGCAGGAAGCCAGCCTTGCCGCGCGCGATGACGACGCATTGCTGGCGGAACTTGAGCTGCCGGCACCGGAGGATCTGGTCGATGGCGAACAATTGCGGGCGTTTCTGAGGGCGCAATTGCCGCAGCGGCTGAAGCGGCGGGCCTTGCGCGCGTTCTGGCGCAGCAATCCGGTTCTGGCCTGTCTGGACGGGCTGAACGACTACGATGATGATTACACCGCTGCTGCGACTGCGGGGAAGGCCGTCAATACGCTTTATCAGGTGGGCAAGGGATTTGCCGCGCCGCTGACCGAGGTGCTGGACGGGATCGCACTTGAGGAAGAGCCAGAAGTTGAAATGGCATCCGCCGTGCCGGTCGACACGCTGTCGGTGCCGGATGTGGTGCCACCCACCGCCACATCGCCGATCGCGACAGAGGTGCAGGCAGTGGGCGATCAGGATGAACCTGACGACACGGTAGACAGCCCTGCACCGGCCTTGCGGCGGATGCGGTTCAGTTTTGCAGCAGATGCGGAAAGCACAGGCGTATGAACCAGATGACATCCTCCCCCCTGCCCGAAGAAGACCGCCTGCGCGCGGATCTGTATAATTTCATCGGTTTGATCCTCTCTGGCCCACCGGACCAGATGCTGCTGGGTCAATGCAGTGAATTGCAGGGGGATGGCACGGAACTGGGGCAGGGGTTTGTCGCCCTGTCCAAGGTGGCACGGCTGAGCAAGCCCGCCGCCGTGGAAAGCGAATTCAACCGGCTGTTCATCGGGCTGGGGCGTGGCGAATTGCTGCCCTATGCCAGCTATTATCTGACCGGATTCCTGAACGAGAAGCCCTTGGCGCTGCTGCGGCAGGACATGGCCGCGCGCGGGTTGGCGCGGGCGGACAATGTGTTCGAGCCGGAAGACAATATCGCATCCCTGATGGAGATGATGGGCGCGATGATTGTCGGGCGGTTCGGGGTGGCGGCGACGCTGACCCAGCAAAAGACGTTCTTTGGCAAACATATTGCGCCCTGGGCGGGACATTTCTTTGCCGATCTTGAGGGGGCGAAGAATTCGGTCTTTTTCGCGCCCGTGGGCAAGATCGGGAGGGCCTTTATGGAGATCGAGGCCGAGGCATTTCGACTGAGTATCAACTGACGGCTGGCAACGTACCAGCGCGAAACCGAGACGTAAAAGAGGAGGCATTGATGACACGCAAACCTGACGCGAAGCCCGAAAAGGCGGTCCGCAAGGACAGGCGCGACTTTTTGAAATTTGCGGGCACCGCCGCGCCATTGGCCGCCGTTGCCGTCGCCACCGGCGGGACCGAGGCCGGGGCCGCAAGTGTTCCGGATCTGTCATCGGACAAGATGCAGGACACCGAACACACCCGGGCCTATTACACCAGCGCCCGTTTCTGACGGCGCCACCCATCGATGGCCCGGCACCGGGCCATGGACACCGGCACGCGCAGCACCCGCGCCCTGCCATCCAATAGCCACCAGATGCGGGTCTGATCCCGCGTTCAGGGAGTGAAGATATGTTGAGGAAAAAGACCAACGGTGTTGCACGTAGCGCCCAACGGGGGAGCATCCTGTCGGATGTGGCCCGTTCCAGGATCGACCGCCGTGCGTTTCTGCGCGGGTCGGGGCTGGCAATTGGCGGGATGACGGCGATTGCCGCCACAGCAGGCAGCGTCAAACCGGCAACGGCGGCTTCGGCTGCGGGGACCGGCGCGATCGAGATCAAGAAATCCGTCTGCACCCATTGTTCGGTCGGCTGCACAGTGATTGCCGAAGTTTCGGGTGGTGTCTGGGTCGGGCAGGAGCCGGGATGGGACAGCCCGTTCAACCTTGGCGCCCATTGCGCCAAGGGCGCGTCGGTGCGCGAACACGCCCACGGCGAACGTCGCCTGAAGTACCCGATGAAGAAAGTCGGCAGCGAATGGCAGCGCATTTCCTGGGAACAGGCGATCAACGAGATCGGCGACAAGATGATGTCGATTCGCGACACCTCCGGCCCCGACAGCGTCTATTGGCTGGGCTCGGCGAAACACTCCAACGAACAGGCCTATCTGTTCCGCAAGTTTGCCGCCTATTGGGGCACCAACAACGTGGATCACCAGGCGCGTATTTGCCATTCGACCACGGTTGCGGGTGTTGCGAACACATGGGGCTACGGCGCCATGACCAACAGCTACAACGATATCCACAATTCCAAGGCGATCTTCATCATCGGCGGCAACCCTGCCGAAGCGCATCCGGTCTCGCTTCAGCACCTGCTGAAGGCCAAGGAACAGAACAATGCGCCGCTGATCGTCTGCGATCCGCGCTTTACCCGCACGGCGGCCCATGCGGACGAATTCGTGCGCTTCCGGCCCGGTTCGGACGTGGCGCTGGTCTGGGGCATTCTCTACCACATCTTCGACAACGGCTGGGAGGATCAGGAGTTCATCCGCACCCGTGTCTGGGGCATGGACGAGATCCGCAAGGAGGTGGCCAACTGGACACCCGACGAGGTCGAGCGTGTCACAGGCGTGCCCGAGGCGCAGCTGAAACGCGTGGCCCGCACATTGGCCAACAACCGCCCCGGCACCGTGATCTGGTGCATGGGCGGCACGCAGCACACCAACGGCAACAACAACACCCGCGCCTATTGCATCCTGCAGCTTGCGCTGGGGAACATGGGTGTGGCCGGGGGCGGCACCAACATCTTCCGCGGCCATGACAACGTGCAGGGGGCAACCGATCTGGGTGTTCTGGCCGATACGCTGCCGGGCTACTACGGATTGTCCGATGGCTCATGGGCGCATTGGGCGCGGGTCTGGGAAGAAGACCTGGATTGGCTCAAGGGCCGGTTTGCCACGATGAAAGGCGCCGATGGCAAAGACGTGCCGATGATGGGGCTGACGGGCATTCCGGTGTCGCGCTGGATCGACGGCGTGCTGGAAGCGCGCGAAAATCTGGAACAGCCCGACAATACCAAGGCGATGGTGCTTTGGGGTCATGCGCCCAACTCGCAGACCCGCCAGAAGGAAATGAAAACGGCGATGGAAAAGCTCGACCTGCTGGTCGTGGTGGACCCCTATCCAACCGTCTCCGCCGTTCTGCACGACCGCACCGATGGCACCTATCTGCTGCCTGCATCGACGCAGTTCGAAACGTCGGGCTCTGTCACCGCATCCAACCGGTCGCTGCAATGGCGCGAAAAGGTCGTCGAGCCGCTGTTTGAATCGCTGCCGGACCAGACGATCCTGTACAAGTTCGCCGCCAAGTTCGGCTTTGCGGACCGCATGTTCCGCAACATCGAGGTGAACGGAGAGGAACCGCTGGTCGAGGATCTGACCCGCGAGTTCAACCGCGGCATGTGGACCATCGGCTATACCGGTCAAAGCCCGGAACGGCTGAAGATGCACATGGCAAACCAGCATACCTTCGACAAGACCACGCTGCGGGCCAATGGCGGCCCGGCGGACGGTGACTTCTACGGATTGCCCTGGCCAAGCTGGGGCACGCCGGAGATGAACCACCCCGGCACGGCGAACCTCTATGACATGTCGCTGCCGGTGGCCGAAGGCGGTTTGACCTTCCGCGCCCGGTTCGGGGTGGAACGCGACGGGGACAACCTGCTGGCCGAAGGCGTCTATTCCAAAGGGTCCGAAATTCAGGATGGATACCCTGAATTCACCATGCAGATGCTGATCGACCTCGGCTGGGATGGTGATCTGACACCGGAGGAACGCAAGTCCATCGAAATGGTCGCGGGCTACGAGCGACCGGAAGACGCCGAAGAAGGCACCGAAGAGGTGGGGGAAACCTCGCAACAGGGTGAAATGCCATCTGACTATGTGGAGGCGGTTGGCGGTGTGAACTGGAAGACCGACCTGTCGGGCGGCATCCAGCGCGTCGCGATTGCACATGGTTGTGCCCCCTTCGGCAACGCCAAGGCGCGCTGCGTGGTCTGGACCTTCCCCGATCCCGTGCCGCTGCACCGTGAACCGCTTTACAGCAACCGCCGCGACCTGGTGGCGGATTATCCGACCTATGATGACAAGACATTCTGGCGGGTGCCGACGCTCTATGCCTCCATCCAGAAGAATGACTTTTCGCAGGACTTCCCGATCATCCTCACCTCCGGCCGGTTGGTCGAATACGAGGGCGGCGGGGATGAAACGCGGTCGAACCCCTGGCTGGCCGAGTTGCAACAGAACATGTTCATCGAGGTCAACACCCGTGATGCCAACAATCTTGGCGTCCGCGACGGTGCCGACGTCTGGGTCGAAGGCCCGGAAGGCGGGCGGATCAAGGTCATGGCCATGGTCACCGAACGGGTGGGCGAGGGGGTTGCATTCATGCCCTTCCACTTTGGCGGTCACATGGAAGGGGTCAGCCTGCGGGACAAATATCCCGATGGGGCCGATCCGATCGTGCTGGGGGAATCCACCAACACGGTTCAGACCTATGGCTACGATTCAGTCACCCAGATGCAAGAGACCAAAGCGACTCTTTGCAAAATCATGCCAGCGTAAGGAGATAGACAATGGCCAGAGCAAAATTTCTCTGCGATGCCGAACGCTGCATCGAATGTAACGCCTGTGTCACGGCCTGCAAGAACGAGCATGAGGTGCCCTGGGGCATCAACCGCCGTCGGGTGGTGACCATTCAGGACGGCAAGCCGGGCGAACGCTCGATCTCGGTCGCCTGCATGCATTGTTCGGATGCGCCCTGTATGGCGGTTTGTCCGGTGGATTGCTTTTACCAGACCGACGAAGGTGTGGTGCTGCACTCCAAGGATCTGTGCATTGGTTGCGGCTATTGCTTCTATGCCTGCCCATTCGGCGCGCCGCAATATCCGCAGGCGGGCAACTTCGGCTCGCGTGGCAAGATGGACAAATGCACCTTCTGCGCCGGTGGTCCGGAGGAAAACAATTCCCAGGCGGAGTTCCAGAAGTACGGGCGCAACCGGATTGCAGAGGGCAAATTGCCGATCTGCGCCGAGATGTGTTCGACCAAGGCGCTGCTGGCGGGCGATGGCAATGTGGTCTCTGACATCTACCGCGAACGTGTGGTGGCGCGGGGCTTTGGCTCTGGTGCCTGGGGCTGGGGCACGGCCTACGAACAGAAGGGTCAGTAACCCGGGCGGCACCGGCCAGGTGCCCTTGCCGATGACAGATCTGGTGGCCCGCATTGTTGCGGGCCGTCGCTTCACCGTTTTTCATGCGGGGGATTTCCCATGCTGCGCCATCTGATGGCATTGTTTGTTCTTGTACTGCTGGCCTTGCCCGGCGTCGCCTCTGCACAGGACGTGCGTCCGCCCGACAACGCGGTCAATGTCGATGCGCCCCGCGCCTCGACCGGCGGGGCGCAAACGCTTCAGGACGTGCTGCGCCGACAGCAGGGCCTTGCGGTTGACGACAGCTTCCGCCGCAACAACATCGGCGGCGATGCAGGCACCGCACCCGGGCTGGGGCCCCTTGGTGGGACCTCGGATTCCGAACAATGGCGCGCGCTGCGCTATAACGAGGCGGACGTGCGCGTGACCACCCTGAACACCACCGGCAAGGTGCTGGTGCAGGATGGTGGCATGTGGTGGCTGGATATCCGCCGCGGTGCCTTGCCGACCTATGGCGGCTGGCTGCTGCTGGGCACGCTGGCCATTCTGGCGATCTTTTTCCTTCTACGCGGCCGCGTGCGGGTCGAGGACGGCATGTCGGGGCGCACTGTCACCCGGTTCAAGGCGATTGAACGCTTTGCCCACTGGATGCTCGCAGGGTCCTTCATCCTGCTGGCGGTTACCGGGCTGCTGTCCCTGTTCGGACGCAAGGTGTTGATTCCGGTCTTTGGCCACGGCTTCAACTCGGTCCTGCTGACGGGGACAAAATACATTCACGACAACGTCTCATGGGCGTTCATGATTGCGCTGGTGATGGTGTTCGTGATGTGGGTCTGGCACAATCTGCCCGACCGCACCGACCTGACCTGGGTCCGCTATGGCGGCGGTATCATCGGCAAGAAACACCCGCCCGCCAAGAAATTCAACGCCGGTCAAAAGCTGATTTTCTGGTCGGTGATCCTGCTGGGCGCATCGGTCTCTGTATCGGGTCTGTCGATGCTGTTCCCCTTCGACATGCCGCTGTTCGGACATAACTTTGCGGTGCTGAATGACACCGGCCTGCCACAGGCCCTGGGGTATGGCACATTGCCCGTCGATCTGGCGCCGCAGGAAGAAATGCAATATGCACAGCTGTGGCATGCCATCATCGGTTTCGTCATGATGGCGATCATCTTTGGCCACATCTATATCGGGACGCTGGGCATGGAAGGCGCCTATGATGCGATGGGGTCTGGCGAGGTTGACGTGAACTGGGCCGAGCAGCACCATTCGATCTGGCTGGAAAAAGTCAAAGAGACCGAGCATCGGAGCCCTGCGGAATGATTGCCCCCGGGACCTACGCAAAAGGAAACAGGCGATGAAAGTGATGTTTGCAGGCTTTGCCGGGGTCATGTTGATCGGTGTCGTGGCCTATTTCGGCCTGCACGAGATGGGCTTTTCCTCTCAGGATGTTTATTCCAGTGGTAATGTCAGATTGGACTGACCTGCGGGGATAAATTGCGCCATGGCGGTACGGGACGAATACGGGGGCACGCTTGAGGGCGCGTCGGTTCTGATTATCGACGACGAGCCGGGCATGCGGCATTTCCTGACCAAGATTCTGGAACCGCGGGTGAAACGGGTGGCGCAGGCGGCCTCGCCGGCCGAGGCGACAAAGCTGCTGGATGCGGCACATTTTGACGTGGTGGTGCTGGACAATGTCATGCCGGGCAAGACCGGGCTGGAGTGGGTCAACGAACAGCGCCGCATGGGGTTCTATGCTGACACGATCCTGATCACCGCCTATGCGGATCTGGAAACCGCCATCGCCGCGCTGCGGGCGGGCGTCAGTGACTTTGTGCTCAAACCGTTTCGGACCAATCAGATTCTGGGTGCGGTGTCGCGCACTCTGGACCGCAAGAATCTCCGCCGGGATAACACATTGCTGCGCCGCGAGCTGCACGCGGGAACGGCGGTGCAGATGCTGGGCAAGTCGCAGGCCCTGGGGGCGGTGCGCCGCATGTTGACCCGTCTGGCGCCGCTGCCGACACCGGTTCTGTTCACGGGGGCCAGCGGCACCGGCAAGGAACTGGCGGCGCGGCAATTGCACCAGATGTCAGGCCGGAGCGACAAGCCCTTTGTCGCGGTGAACTGCGCCGCCATTTCACCGGATCGGATCGTGCCGGAGCTGTTCGGGTCGGTGGAGGGCAATGAGACGTTAAAGCCGGGGCTGTTACTGCTGGCGGACGGCGGCACGTTGTTTCTGGACGAGGTCGCGCAGATGCCGGAGGCGTTGCAGGCGGCGCTTTTGCGGGTGCTGGAAGACCAGACCATCCGCCCGCAGGGAGGCGAGCGGGAGATCCCGCTGGACCTGCGGTTCCTGTTTGCCACCAACGCCAACCTGGAAAAGGCGGTGGCAGAGGGCCGTTTCCGTGCCGATCTCTATCACCGGATCAATGTGGTCGAGATCGAGATGCCGCCATTGAAAGACCGGTCCGAAGACATCGTCGAACTGGCGGCATTGTTCATGGAGCAGTTTTCCACGGTCCTGGGCATGCCCGCGCTGCGGCTTGATGCGGAAACCCTGCTGAAACTGCGGCGCTATGACTGGCCCGGAAATGTGCGCGAGCTGCGCAATCTAATCGAACGGTCGGTCATCCTCGGCGCTTTCCCCGAGGGTTTCTCGGGCCATGGTTCCGTCGCCGGGACGCGGGCAATCGAAGACCTGGACCTGGTGATACAGCGGCATGTTTTACATGTTCTGGATCTGTGCAAAGGAAACCGCGCAGAAGCCGCTCGGCGGCTGGGGGTGTCGCGCAAGACCATCGACCGCAAGATGGCGGTATGGGGTGAAGCGGGAATCGATATCGACCTGGCCTGAACCGGCATTGCGCGGCGGCCTGCGGATTTGATTCCGGTTTGGGGAAGGTGAAAACGACGTCGTCCGGACCTCGCCAAGTCGGCCACGAAGCTTCGCGTTGTGAACTCACGGTGAAGTGCAGTTCTTGATATCTCGTTTTACTCCAACCGGTTCTTTATTTCCATCAGGTTGCTTTCAAAGACCTCGGCCGGTGTCCGGTAGCCAAGGCACTTGCGCGGCGTTGCGTTGAGGCGCTGACAAATCGACCTCAAATATCGATTTGTCAGCGCCGTCGGTGCGGTTGATCTTGGCAGGTACCGGCGCAGCCTATTGTTCGTATTCTCAACAGTGCCTTTTTGATAGGGCGCTTGCGGGTCACAGAACCAGGCATCCGCACCGATCCCGGCCTTGAGATGTTTCCAGGCCGAGAACTCGGTGCCGCGGTCGAAGGTGATCGACTGGCGCGCGTCGGCGGGCAGGGGAGCCAACCCGTTGATCAGCGTCTCCATGATGGGCCTGGACTGACGGTCTTCGTTGCGCATCACGACAGCGTACCGGCTGACGCGCTCGACCAGTGACGTCACGTTCACCTTCCCATGCTCCTTGCGGAACATCATCAAGTCGCACTCCCAATGGCCGAATTCCAAGCGTTCTGAGACGCGCTCAGGCCTGTGTGACAGGCTTTGAACGTCGAATATGTGGGTTCTGTTGTGCCTGCGGTAACCACGCGGCCGGCGGCGGCGGCGATGCTCAGGGAGATAGCGGTAGAACTGTTCCTCGCGACCGTCTTTGGAATACGCAAAGCGATAGATCGTCTCGTGGCTCACGCGGACCGGGTGCCGTTCGAGCCGCATCCGACCGGCTATCTGTTCGGGCGACCAGCCAGCCTTCAGGCGGTCTTCGATGGCGGCTTTCAAATCAGGGTGAATGATCATCTTGCGATGGATCGCGCGGCGCTGCGCATATTTGTCCTGAGCGACGAGCGCGTGATACCCATTTAGCTCAGGCAGTTCGTTGTCCGTGTACCGATTACGCCTAATGTCTCTGTAGATCGTGGACGGGTCGCGACCCAGTCGATCCGCGATCTCTGAAATCGGCATTTTGGCTTCAAGCCACTTTGCAAGCTTGCGACGTTCGTCCAGCTTCAGGTGACAGTAGTGGGTTCCCATTTTTCAACCTCCGTGCAACTCTCTGTTTTAGTAAAGAATTTGCACTTCGTTTGTGAATCCACCCGTTGCATACTGTAAAGCTGATAAGCAGAATTATGTAAAATAAATTCCGCTACACCGCATTTATATCCATACCCGCCGCGACCAGTGACGCGCGGTCAATCGGCGCTCCGGCCAGACGCTTGCGCGCCTGCATATGGGTTTTGGCGTTGTTTACTGTCTCCACCGCAGAAAGCCTGTCACCGGCAAAGCGCCAGACCGTGCCGTCCGCGCCTGTCAAGGCTTCGTCGTCTGGTCCGGCAAGGCCTGCAATCTGCAGTTTCGCATCTGCCTGATCGGACCAGAACCACGGCACCGCCGCATAGGGATCACAGGATTTTCCGGTGATCCGGCGCGCGATGAGACGGGCATGATCGGTCGCGGCCTGAACACTTTCCAGCCGAATGGGCCGCCCGGTGTTCGGGTCCGGAAACACCGCGCAATCCCCAAGCGCCGAGATTGCGGGGTCTTGTGTCAGAAGACAGGCGTCAACCACAATGCCATTGTCCACAGGCAAGCACGCCGCCTCGGCCAGTTGCGTATTCGGCCTGACACCCGCAGCGACAAGCACGACATCGGCACTGATCACCGTGCCGTCCTGCAACGTGATGCCGTCTTCGGTTACTTCCGTCACCGGGGCATTGAGGTATGTGGCCGTGCCCAGATCGTGATGCAATGCGCGAAACTGTTCCGACATCGCCGGGGATACCGCCCGTGCCATCAGACGTGGCGCGGCTTCCGCGATTGTCACCGCATGTCCCAGCAGCGCGGCCACCGCAGCAAACTCCAGCCCGATGAAACCACCGCCGATCACGGCACAACGTTTTGGCCGTTCCAGTGCCGCCCGCAGCCTGGAGGCATCTTCCAGCGTGCGCAGATCCAGCGCCCGGTCTCTTCCGGGGATCGGCGGCCGCAGATTGCGGGTCCCTGTTGCAAGGATCAGGTGATCATAGGGAAAAACCCTGTCGCCCGCCTGCACAATCTGCGCCTTCCGGTCGATATGGTCGACCCAAAGGCCATCTATCAGCTCGATATCGGACTTCGCGAAAAACGTGGCAGGACGCAGCCGCAGGGCCGCGGCGTCACCGGATTTGAGATAGGTCTTGGACAGCGGGGGGCGTTGGTACGGCAGCCCCTTCTCGCCCCCGATCAGCGTGATGCGGCCCGTGAACCCATCCTGCCGCAAGGATATGGCGGCCTGAAGCCCGCCCTGCCCTGCGCCGGCAATGACGATATTTTCCACGGAACTCAGACCTGATCCCGGGGCAGATGAACAACCAGACCGTCAACCGCATGCGTCAGCCTGATCTGGCAGGACAGGCGCGAAGACGGCTTTACCTCGTCGGCGGCGCATTCCAGCATGTCATCTTCGCCCGCCTGGCGCGCCCCGGTCTGGTCGCGCCAATCCTCATCGACATAGCAGTGACAGGTTGCGCACATCATCGCGCCGCCGCATTCGCCGACGATCCCGTCGACATCATTGTCCAGCGCCGTTTGCATCACGTTATCGCCTTCCCGGGCGTCCACGATCGTTTCTGTGCCATCTGCGGCAATATAGGTAACCTTGACCATGACAGGTCCTTTCCCGGTTGGATCAGTTCAGGGTGACGGGCAGATTGACCGGCCCGCGAAAGCCGAAACCGCGCCAGCGGACGGCTTCGGGATCGGGCAGGCTCATGTTCGGAAAGCGCTCGAACAGGGTCGGGATCATGATCTCTCCCACTGTGCGCCGCGCGATATGGGCCCCTGCGCAGTGATGCGGGCCGCTCCCAAAGGCCTGGTGTGGGTTCTTGTCGCGGAAAACGACATAGTTCTCGCCATCCTCGAACAGGTCCTCATCGCGGTTCGCAGAGGCCTGGATCGTCATGACCGTATCGCCCTTGGGGATGTCGAAACCGCCGATTTCGGTGTCTTCAAGCACCAATCGGCTGGAGAGCTGGATCGGCGCAACCCAGCGCACACCCTCTTCGAAGGCCATGCCCCATGCGTCCTGGCGGCGCACTTCTTCAAGCTGTTCGGGATTGGTCAGCAGACCATAGATAATCGTTGCCATGGCATCGCGCGGCTCGTTGATGCCGCCGCCGATGGCGATCTTCATGTTGGCATAGATCTGGCTGTCGGGGATCGGGTCTTCGGCATTTACCATCAGTGAAAGGGCCGAAGCATTGGGGTTCGCCTTGTGGTAGCCTATGAGCCTGCCGAAATGGGCGTCCATCTCGTCATTCGCGCGGTCGGTGATCCTGAAAAGCTCGGGGTCCCAGCCAAAGTTGCCTGCCCCGTCGATCAATTCCTGCGACCAGCGCATCATCTGTTCGTCCGTTGCACCATCAAGCCCCAGGATATGCACCAGGATGCGGGCCGAAACCGGGCCGCAGATCTCGCGGAAGAGGTCGACGGTATCGCCTTTCTTCAGGCGAGAGAGGTAATCGTCGGTGATGTCGCGATAAATTTGGGCCCAATTGGTTTTGATCACCTTGGGCGTATAGGCCATCTGCATCGCCATACGTTCGCGGCGATGTTCGGTGCCATCCTTGCGCATCAGCGTATGGGCACGAAAGGCCGGTTGCATCGGTGTATTTGGATCATTCGAGCTGAAAAGCTCCGGAGTATCCTTGACGTGTCTGGTATGCGCGGCCTTTGTCAGGAAGGTCCGTTTTACCCCCTCGACCCGCACAACCGGTGTATCGCGGCGCATCTGCCGGTAGATCGGATATGGATCGCGTGTCAGTTGCTCTATTCCGACATCGGTATTTACAGGTGCCAGGGGCATTTGATCCTCCTCCCAAGGTGTTGCTGCGACGGTAACCGAGCACGGATATCGTGAAAACCGCTGGAAATAGATCATTGCCATCTGGAATTCCGATAGTAGGGTGAGACATGTCCACTGACGACGAGTTCCACACACTCCATCTGCGCAGCTTCACCTTGCTCGCGGCTGTCGCGCGCGAGGGATCATTTTCCGCCGCCGCTGACCGGCTGGGGCTCAATCAATCCGTTGTCAGCTATGGGATCGACAAACTCCGGCAGGTTTTTGACGACCCGTTGTTTGTCCGGATCGCCGGACAGACCCAACCGACCGCGCGGTGTGAAGAACTGATCGTTCTGGCTGACAAGTTCATCGAGGATTTCCAACTGCTCAGGACAAAGGGACGGTTTGATCCGGCCACGACGACCGAGCGTCTGGTGATCGCCTGCAACTACTATGAACGGATGCTTTTTGTGCCACGCGCCATTGCCGCCCTGTCACGGGCGGCGCCGGGCTTGCAGATCGAGATTATCGAGGCGTCAGGCATCGGTCACGAAAAACTGCTGAACCGTGATGCGGATTTGCTGATTGGTCCTTTCCAGCGGCAGAATGCTGCTTTTTACACCCGTACCGTCGCCACCGACCGCTTTGCCTACATGATTGACCCCGCGCATCCGGAGGCCGGAAAAGCTCTGACCTTGGAGCGCTATCTGGCATTGGACCACATCCTTGTGACCTATGGGGGGCGCTGGCAATCGGGTTACCTGACCGAGCTGGCGCAACTGGGTCACGGCATCGACCCTGCGATCAAAATTCCCAGCCCTGCTGGGATCGAAGAACTTGTGCGCGGCACCCGGCTGGTCGCGACACTGCCTTTCGCCCTTGCCCGCAAGATCGGCCAGGGGCTGTACACCAGTCCCGGCCCATTTGCCGCCAATTTGCAGATTCAGCTGATATGGACCGCGGTAAACCATCATTCAGAAATGCTGAAATGGGCCCGCGAAACGATCGCTGCATCCATCAAATCGGCTGAGGGCGCTACGGCACTTGGATGGCAGCATGATCCAGGCAAGGATCAAGGCCGATGATCAAGGATGTCGGATTTGGGCCTGCCCGCCGCTGACATTTCAAAAATCCATCGGCGCATTCGCCTTTACTTCCTTGATCACAAAAAAGGTCCGGGCTTGCCGGACACCGGGAAGCGAGATCAGCTTTTGGGTGTGGAACCGGTTGAAATCCGCGATGTCCGACACCCTGATCCGCAACAGGTAATCGAAATCCCCGGCCACCAGATCGCAATCCAGGATCGACGCCTCCTTGGTGATCGCAGCCTCGAAGGCGGCAAAGCTTTCAGGGGTGGAACGATCGAGGACAATGCCGACCATCACCAGCGCCCCCAGACCGACCTTGTGTGGGTCAACCATGGCCCGCACGCCGGTGATGTAGCCCTCATCGAACAAGCGCTGGGTCCGGCGGTGGCAGGTTGCGGGGCTGACATTGGTTCGCTGCGCCAGTTCTGCATTGGTCAGCCGCCCGTCCGCCTGCAGCAGTTGCAAAAGCGCCAGTTCAGTCCGGTCGAGCGCGCGGGATGGGTTATCTTTCAACATGTTACCTCTGAAAGTCGGCGGAACGCACAGGGGTGCCGCCGCAGATGATGATTCGCTGGAATCCCTGGATGATGTATTCTTTCAGACTTATTGAGAATTTTGAAGATAAGCGTAGATACAGATGGCTTCGGGCGCGAAAGTGTAGAAATGAGCCACATACTTTGAAAGGACATTTCACAAATCCGTTGCTATCACGGGGCGACCCAAACTGGAGATAGCCATGTCACTACTTGAAAAATTCGAACGGTATCCGTTGACCTACGGCAAGACCCCGATTGACCACTTGCCGCGACTGACCGCCGCTCTGGGTGGCAAGGTCGAAATCTATGCCAAGCGCGACGACTGCAATTCCGGTCTGGCCATGGGCGGCAACAAGCTGCGCAAGCTTGAATATATCGTGCCCGACGCCATCGCATCGGGTGCTGATACACTCGTGTCCATCGGCGGCGTCCAGTCGAACCACACCCGGATGGTGGCGGCAACCGCGGCCAAGATCGGCATGAAATGCGTTGTGGTGCAGGAAAAATGGGTGCCCCATTTCGACGCCGTTTACGACCGTGTCGGTAACATCCTGATGACCCGTCTGATGGGTGCAGATTCGCGGCTGGTCGAAGATGGTTTCGACATCGGCATCCGGGAAAGCTGGGAAAACGCGATGCAGTCGGTCCGCGATGCGGGGGGCAAGCCCTATGGCATTCCGGCGGGCGCCTCCGTGCATAAATACGGCGCGTTGGGCTATATCGGCTTTGCCGAGGAAGTGGCGGAGCAGGAAGAAGAGCTGGGCTTCAAGTTCGATTACATCGTGGTCTGCGTCGTCACCGGCTCGACACAGGCCGGCATGATCGTGGGCTTCAAGAACCAGGGCCGCGCCGACCGCGTGATCGGGATCGACGCCTCGGCCACCGTGGAACAGACCCGCGCCCAGGTCACGGAAATTTCCCGCAAGACTGCCGAACTGGTCGGACTTGGCCAGGAAATCACCGAGGATGATATCGTGATCAACCCCGATTACGCCTATCCCGCTTACGGTGTCCCGTCGGATGAAACCAATGACGCAATCCGGCTTGCAGCACAGACCGAGGCGATGATGACCGACCCGGTTTACGAAGGGAAATCCATGCAAGGCATGATCGACCTGACGCGCAAGGGATTCTTTCCCGAAGGATCGCGGGTGCTCTATGCCCACCTTGGCGGCGCACCGGCTCTGAACGGCTACAGCTATTACTACAAAGACGGCTGAACCGGCCGCGAATGCCCGATGTGGGCGGCTCTTGCCGCCCGCGTCACCCCCTCATGCGGAGGCGAACATGTCCTTGTAGGTGTCGCGCAGCAGGTTTTTCTGGACCTTGCCCATGGTATTGCGCGGCAGGCTGTCGATCACGACCAGCCGGCGCGGGTGCTTGAAACGCGCCAGCGGACCCTTGACCGCCTCCATGATCGCATCCGTATCGGGTGTCTTGCCCTGCTTTGGGACCAGTATACCAACCACCGTTTCGCCAAAGTCCGGATGTGGCACGCCGATGACCGCGCTTTCCAGAACGCCGTCCTGCTCATCCAGCACCAGCTCGATTTCCTTGGGATAGATGTTGTAGCCGCCCGAGATGATCAGGTCCTTGCCCCGGCCTACGATGCTGACATAGCCGTCGGAGTCGATCATCCCCAGATCACCGGTGATGAAAAAGCCGTTGTCCCGCAGTTCCTCGGCGGTCTTTTCGGGCATGTTCCAATAGCCTTTGAACACATTGGCGCCCCTGACCTCGATGACGCCGACCTCACCTTGCGGCAGGGCTTCGCCGCTGGCCGGATCGCAGACCTTCAACTCGACCCCCGGCAGCGGAAAGCCGACAGTGCCTGCCCGGCGTTCACCCACATAAGGGTTGGAGGTGTTCATATTCGTCTCTGTCATGCCGTATCGTTCAAGAATCCGCTGGCCAGTGCGGGCCTCGAACTGCACATGTGTCTCGGCCAGCAGGGGCGCAGACCCCGATATGAAGACCCGCATATGATCAGCGGACTGCCGGGTGAAGCGGGCATCGTCCAGAAGGCGTGTGTAGAAAGTGGGCACACCCATCATCGTTGTGGCGCGGGGCATCAGGGACAGCACCTGATCCACGTCGAAGCGGGGCATGAATATCATGCTGCCACCGGCGATCAGGGTCACATTGGTGGCAACGAACAGACCGTGGGTGTGAAAGATCGGCAGGGCATGCAGCAGCACGTCCTGCGCGGTGAACCGCCATTCCTGTGCCAGGGTCGCGGCATTCGACAGCAGGTTGGTCTGCGTCAGCATCGCCCCTTTCGATCTGCCCGTGGTGCCGGAAGTGTAGAGAAACGCGGCCAGATCATCTGCGCTGCGCTCAACGGTGTCAAAGCGATCCGGCGCGCTTTCCGCCTTTGTGACCAGCGATCCGGCACCTTCGGCGTCCAGCGTCTCGACCAGTGCGCCCAGTTCATCTGCGACGGGCGTCAGCGCCGAAACCGCGCTCGGGTCACAGACCACCAGCGCCGCGCCGCTGTCCTTGATGAAATAGGTCAGTTCAGATGTGGTGTAGGCGGTGTTCAACGGCAGGAACACCAGCCCGGCCTGAGCGCAGGCCGCAAACAGCGCCAATGCCTGGGGTGATTTATGCACCTGTGCCGCCACGCGGGCCCCCGGCTGCAACCCCAGTCCGGTCAGCACATGGGCGATCTGCGCGGTCTGTTTCAGGAAATCCGAATAGCTCAGCGTTGTGCCGTCGATCAGGTGCAGAAAAACTGCGTCGCGCCCCAGATGGGCACCGAACAAAGTATCGTAAAGCGGGTTTGGCATGGCGTTATCTTTCCGCGGTCGTCGCGTTGACAAATGTCTTCGCCAAGGCGGTGACTTCCGCGCTGGCAACGATCTTGCCCTTGGTGGCAAAGTTTTCGAGGTTCTGTGAGACGGCTGACAGGTCATAGAGGTAATTGACCATCACACCGCCCGAATTCGCCTCCCCGTTGGCCGAGGAATCGGCATCGGCATGTACCGCATGGACAAGCGCGCCATTGCCCAGATGAAAGCGCGCCACCGGATCATAGGGCGCATCCCCCCTGCCCTTTGCATCCAGCAGGTAATGCGCCGCCAGCGCGCGCCGCATTGCGGGCGTCTCGGGCATCATGATGTTGTTCCGGGCCGCCCATTTGGTCAAAAGCGGGATCGGCGAGAGGGTGGCAAAGGTCTTCAGCCCAGCCTGTTCCGCAGCAAGGTCCGCCGCCACCTGCTTTATCAGCGAGTTGCCGAAGGAAATGCTGGCCAGCCCGGCCTGGCAGTTCGAGATCGAATAGAAGACGGCCGTGTCGCAAGCCTCGGGGTTCAGCGCTGCGCGGTCTTCGGCCAGCAGGGCCTGTATGGATCCGGGAATGCCCTTGGTCAGCGCCACCTCGACAAAGATCAACGGCTCATCCGGCATGGCGGGATGGAAGAAGGCAAAGCAGCGGCGGTCCTTGGGTTGCAACCGGCGGCGCAGGTCGTCCCAGCTTTGAATGGCATGAACCGCCTCATAGGCGATGATCTTTTCCAGGATATGGGCAGGGCTTTCCCAGCTGATCGGGCGCAGCACCAGAAAACCGCGGTTGAACCAGGATGCGAAAAGGTGCCGGAAATCGAGGTCAAGTGCCGCCAGTTCCGGGTCATCACCGGCCAGCGACAGCAGGTCGGCCCGCATCCTGACCAACGCGCCGGTGGCGCCCGGCGCGCGGTTCAGGCGACGGATCAGTTCCTGCCGCTGCGGCTCGGCCGCGTTCAGGAAGGCCCGGTAGGTCGCCTTTGACGGCGCCTGTTCATAGGCATCCAGCGCGGATCGCACGACTTCGGGGTCGATGTTCATGTCGCGCGCCAGGTGCTGCAGGAAGGCCAGTTTGCCTGCATCATCAAGACTTGCGAATTTTCCCAGAATATCCTGGGCAAGCGCCTGTTCCGTCGTTTCGCCGGCACTGCCAAGCAGATCAGCGGTGAGGGCCGCAATCGGGCGGGTCGACGGGCGATCCTGACCAAAGGGGCGGTAGCGCCTTTCGAACATGGTCGACAGCAAGTCAGCAAGTATCGTCATGGTGCAAGTCCTTATGGCGGAGTGCCGCAAGCGATGAGGTGCCGCGTGTCAGGGGCGGCGTGAGAAGTGCCTGTATTTTAGGCGCAATTTCTGCGTCTGACGGGGTAAACCGCCGGAGGTGATGGGTCGATCATAGACGCATCATGTTTTTCAGGTCAATTATTTTGTATACAAGATATTAGTTATTGCGTGCTTCGTAGTGCCAAGCTAGTTTTTCTACATGGAACAACGCAGTGCGGTGAACATCGCAAACTCTTTGGAACAAATGATTTTCGACGGTACCTTTGCCGACGGTGATCGTCTGGACGAGGTGCGGCTGGCCGAACAATTCGGCGTGTCACGCACGCCGCTGCGCGAAGCGCTGCAACGTTTGGAAAGCTCGGGACTGGTCACCCTGATTCCGCGACGTGGTGCTTTCGTACGTCAGCCCGGACCCCTTGAACTGCTGGAGATGTTCGAGGTGATGGCCGAACTGGAAGCGGTCTGTGCCCGATTGGCCGCGCGGCGCATGTCTGATGATGCATTGGACGAGCTGCGATTGGCCAATACGCGCTGTCAGGCGGCTTCGGATGCGCAGGACACCGATCTGTATTACATGGAGAACGAAAAGTTCCACGCCACGATCTACCGCGAATCGGGCAACAGTTTTCTTGAGCAGGAAAGCCTGAAACTGCAAAAACGCCTGCGCCCCTTCCGCCGCCAGCAACTGCGCCTTCGCGGGCGGATGCCGCAATCACTGACCGAACATGAGGCGATTGTGGAGGCGCTGACGGCAGGCGATTCCAACGCCGCCGCCAATGCGCTGCGGGACCATGTGAACGTTCAGGGCGAGCGGTTTCAAAGCCTGATGGCGGGCCTGAAAGCGGCTGCATCTTAGGGACCTGTCACGAGAATTTCATCCCGGCCTGCAAGGTCTGCCTGTCTGAAAGGGGTGGCGACACCCTTACCATTGCCCCCCGGGCAACGGGTGTACCAGCGATGCCTTGCCGACAAAGCTCAAATAAGCATCAGGCGGGTTGTTACCGGGCATGTGTCACATGAAAATGCAGTATTTGCTTGACCAATTACAATCAGCCGATGTTGTATACAAAAACAAGAATAAAAATACATCATCCCGAACAACGTAACAGCGAGGACTACCATGACATTGAAAAACCTGATGACCGGCACTGCGCTGAGCCTGTTGGCCGCCGCACCCGCATTTGCGGACAAGGCCGATGACACGCTGCGTGTGGCCTTCACCAAGGAACTGGAATCGGTCGACACCTATTACAATTCTGCGCGCGAAGGGATTCTGTTCACCCGCGGCGTCTGGGACGCCCTGTTGTTCCGCGACCCGATCTCGGGCGAAATCTCGGGCAACCTTGCGACCGAATGGACCTGGATTGACGATGTCACCGTCGAATTCAAACTGCGTGAGGGCGTGACCTTTCACAACGGCGAGGTCTTCAACGCCGACGATGTGGTCCACACGGTCAATTTTGTCACCAACCCGGACAACGGCGTCAAGGTGATGACCAACGTCAGCTGGATGAAGAGCGCGGAGAAGGTTGACGATAATACCGTCCGCATCATTCTGAATGCGCCCTTCCCGCCGGCCGAAGAATATCTGGCAAGCGTTGTCGTCATGTATCCCGACGAATATTACGCCGAAGTCGGTCCGACCGGCATGAACACCAATCCCGTGGGCACCGGCCCCTACAAGGTCGACAAGGTCGAAGCAGGCAAACTCTACGAGCTGAGCCTGAACGAAAACTATCACGATAGCCCCAAGGGCAAGGGCAAGATCGGCAAGATCGAGGTCAAAACGATCCCCGACATGAACACCCAGGTGGCCGAGCTGTTCAACGGCGGTCTGGATTTCCTGTGGAACGTGCCCGCCGATCAGGCAGAGAAACTGGCCGAGATGGATGACCGTTTTGACGTGGTCAACGCGCAGGCGATGCGCATCGGCTATATCACGATGGACGCCCAGGGCGCCGTCGATCCCGATGGCCCGATGACCAAGAAAGCGGTACGTCAGGCGATCTATCACGCCATCGACCGTCAGGCGATTGTCGATGCGCTGGTCAAAGGGTCCTCCGAAATCGTGAATGCAGGCTGCGCACCGATCCAGTTCGGTTGCGACCTTACCGTCAAGTCCTATGACTATGACCCGGAGAAGGCCAAGGCGCTGCTGGCCGAAGCCGGTTATCCCGATGGTTTCGAGATCGACTTCTACGCCTACCGCGACCGGCCCTATGCCGAAGCGCTCATGGGCTTTCTGAATGCGGTCGGGATCAAGACCAACTTCAACTACCTGCAATACGCCGCCCTGCGCGAGAAACGTACAAAGGACGAGGTGCCGATTTCCTTCCAGACATGGGGATCCTATTCGCTGCCCGACGTCTCGGCGATCACCGGTGAATTCTTTACCGGTGGCGAGCTGGACGATGCGCATGACCCGGAAATCATCGAATGGGTGAAAGAAGCAGGTTCCATCACCGACCGTGCCAAGCGTGAAGAGCTCTACAGCAAGGCACATGCCAAGATCGCCGAAGAGGCTTATTGGGTGCCGCTGTGGACCTACAACGTGAACTATGTGCTCAGCAAAGAGCTGGACTACACACCCACAGACGACGAAGTCATCCGTTTCGCGGACTTCGCCTGGAAATAACATTTGACGGGCCGCGCGGCATCTGTTGCGCGGCCCGTGCCTGTTTCTTTGCCCGGAAGGTGACGCACGATGGCCGTCTACATACTCAAACGTTTCGGTCTTGCCCTCTTGGTGGCCCTGACCGTTTCATTCATCAGTTTCAGCCTGTTGTTCATGGCAGGCGATCCGGCTGTTGCCATTGCGGGCGAAAACGCCAGCTCGGAAGATATCGCGCTGGTCAACGCACGCTACGGCTTTGACCGGCCGATGATCGTGCAATACGGCGACTGGCTGGGCTCGGCCGTGACAGGTGACCTGGGACGTTCGTGGTACTTTGACATGTCGGTGACCGAGCTGATTGCCGACCGCCTGACCGTCACCATGAAGCTGGGCCTCTTTGCCATCACGCTTGCGCTGGCGGTGGCGATCCCGCTGGGCGTGGCTGCGGCGGCCAATCCGAATTCGATAATCGACCGCTTTGCATTGTTTCTGTCCGTGGTCGGCCAGGCCATCCCGTCCTTCTGGTTCGGCCTGATCCTGATTGTCATCTTCTCGATCAAGATGCGCCTCTTGCCTGCTTCGGGCAATGAGACCTGGCAGCATTTTGTCCTGCCCACCATCGTGCTGGGCTATTACGCCACCCCCGCGATCATGCGTCTGACGCGGGCGGGCATGATGGAAGTGCTGTCCTCCGACTATATCCGTACCGCGCGGGCCAAGGGGCTGCGCACGCGCAAGGTGATGTTCAAACATGCCCTGCGCAATGCGATCATTCCCGTGGTCAGCCTGGCGGCAGTCCAGATGGGGTTCATGCTGGGCGGCTCGATCGTGGTCGAAACCGTCTTTGCCCTGCATGGGGCCGGTTATCTGGCCTGGGAATCCATCGCGCGCAACGACCTGCCGACCATGCAGGCGCTGATCCTGATCTTTTCGACCTTCTATATTCTGTTCACCTTCCTGGCTGACGTTCTGAACGCATGGCTGGATCCACGGCTGCGCGTGGGTTGAGGATAGACATGACCGATACAACCACACCCACCGACCAGCCCCTGCAGGCACCCCGCGACAAGCCGCTGACACCCGGACAGGCCCTGCGCAAACGCGCGCTGCACCACAAGGGTCTGATGTTTGGTGCCGTCGTCATGCTGATCGTCGTGGGCATTGCAATCTTTGCCCCGCTGCTGACCCAATACGACCCTTACCAGCAAAGCCTTTTGGCCCGCATGAAACCCCCGGTCTTTCTGGGCGGCACATCCGAACACTGGCTGGGCACCGACGGGCTGGGCCGCGATTTCTGGGCGCGGCTGGCCTATGGCGCGCGTATCTCGCTGATGATCGGCATTCTGGCCGCCGTCATTTCGGGCATCATCGGCTCGACGCTGGGCATTCTGGCCGGCTATTTCGGCGGCAAGGTCGATATGGTCGTGACCTTCCTGATCAACGTGCGGCTGGCCATGCCCGTCGTGCTGGTGGCGCTGGCCGTCGTGGCGCTGTTCGGCGGCTCGCTGGTTGTTGTCGTCTCGGTTCTGGGTCTGTTGCTGTGGGACCGCTTTGCCGTGGTGCTGCGCTCGGCCACGATGCAGGTGCGCGAACAGGAATATGTCGCCGCAGCCGAAGTGCTGGGCGCCTCGCTGCCGCGCATCCTGTTCAAGGACATCCTGCCCAATGTGATGAACCACCTGATCGTGATCTTCACGCTGGAAATGGCCCATGCCATTATCCTTGAGGCGGCGCTGTCCTTCCTCGGGCTTGGCGTGCAACCGCCCACCCCCTCCTGGGGCCTGATGATTTCGGAAGGCAAGGACATGCTGCTGTTCGAACCCTGGCTGATCACCATTCCCGGCGTGGCGCTGTTCTTTCTTGTTCTCGCCATCAACATGCTGGGCGATGGCCTGCGCGATGTCACCGCACCGGAGGGGCGCAACTGATGACTGATCCTATCCTGTCCATCCAGAACCTGACCGTTGACCTGCCCAAGGCCGCCGACCGCGACCATGCCGTCGAAAACCTGTCCTTGCAGGTCATGCCCAAGGAAATCGTCTGTATCGTGGGCGAAAGCGGCTCGGGCAAGTCGATCACCGCCTTCACCACCATGGGTCTGTTGCCGCAGGCACTAACACCCTCGCAGGGCGAAATCCGTTTTGATGGACACGACCTGCTGAAACTGTCGAAACGCGCCCACAGCGATCTGCGGGGCCGTCGCATGGCAATGATCTTTCAGGAACCGATGTCGGCCCTGAACCCCTGCTATTCCGTGGGCGACCAGATCGAGGAGATGTTCCAGCAGCACACCGATCTGGGTGTCGCCGAACGCAAGGCGCGCACGATCAGGCTGCTGGAAGAGGTGCACCTGCCCGACCCGCCGCGTCTCTACAACTCCTACCCGCACCAGCTGTCGGGCGGCCAGCGCCAGCGCATCGTGATCGCCATGGCTCTGGCCCTGGACCCTGCGCTGCTGATCGCGGACGAACCGACAACGGCGCTGGACCTGTCGACGCAGCAGCAGATCCTGCACCTGTTCAAGGAGCTGCGCGAAAAACACGACGCCGGCATCATGTTCGTCACCCACGACTTTGACGTGGTGGCCGAGATTGCCGACCGCGTTGTGGTGATGCAGCACGGCAAGATTGTCGAACAGGGCAGCGCCGAAGAGGTCCTGAACCGCCCGCAACACCCCTACACCCGCCTGCTGATCGACGCTGTGCCCCGCCGCACCCGCGACGTCCCCGCGCCGATCACCAGCCACGAAGTGCTGAAGGTGTCGAACCTGAACAAGACCTATCACGTGGCCGGGGGCATGTTCCGTCCCGCGCGTACCGTGCATGCCTGCAAGGATGTGAACTTTACCGTCCATCAGGGCGAAACCCTGGGCATCGTGGGCGAAAGTGGCTCGGGCAAGTCGACGCTGGTCAAATGCCTGATCCGTTTGGAAGACCCCGAAAGCGGTGTTGTCTCGGTCGAAGGCAAGGACATTGCCCTGATGTCGCGCCACGACCTGCACCCCTATCGCAAACACATCCAGATCGTGTTTCAGGACCCCTATGGCTCGCTCAACCCGCGCCGTACAATTGGCGACCAGCTGGTCGAGGGGCCGGTGAACTTTGGCGAGAACCGCGCGAAGGCGATGGAACGCGCCCGCGAGCTGATGAAGATCGTACGGCTCGATCCCGAGGTGCTGAACCGCTATCCCAACCAGTTCTCGGGTGGCCAACGCCAGCGGATCTGCATCGCACGCGCCCTGATGGTCGAACCGAAAATCCTGATCGCGGATGAAGCTGTGTCAGCGCTGGACGTTTCAGTGCAAAAAGAGGTGCTGAAGCTGCTGAACGAAATCCGCGACCGCATGGGGCTGACCGTTCTGTTCATCACCCACGACCTGCGTGTCGCCGCACAGGTTTGTGACACGCTGATCGTCATGCAGCAGGGCGATGTGGTGGAACGCGGCACCGTGGAAGAGGTCTTTGGCGCGCCGTCTCACCCCTACACCAGGATGCTGCTGGATGCGCAGCCGGGCAAACATTGGGATGTGCCCGACATCGCAACCCTGCCCCCGGCGGTCGCATGAGCGGGTCGTTTTCGCGCAGCCAGCAGACCCGTAAGCCGGGTGTCACCGCCACGTCGGGCGGCGTCGTTGCGGCCCAGCATGTGCGCGCCGCCGAAGTTGGCGCCGAAGTCCTTGCCGCAGGCGGTGACGCGGTCGACGCCGCCGTCGCCGTCAGCTTTGCCATCGGTGTTGTCGAACCGTGGATGTCCGGCCCCATGGGCGGCGGTGCCATGATGCTGTGGCGCGCCGACGAAGGCCGCGCCCATGCGCTGAACTATGGCATGCGGTCATCGGCCACGCTGGACGTGTCGCACTATCCGCTTTCGGGTGCCGGCAAGGCCTCTGACCTGTTCCCATGGGAAGCCGTAGTTGAGGACCGCAATGTGACTGGTGCCACCTCGGTCGCCGTGCCTGGCACGATGGCGGGCATTTCCGCCGCGCATGGCCGCTTTGGCCGGATGCCCTGGGATACGCTGCTGGCCCCCGCTGTGGACCTTGCCAAACAGGGCTTGCACGTGGATTGGTACGCGGCCCTCATCATCGCCTCCAGCGCCCGCGATCTGGCGCGCGACCCGGATTCCGCCGCGCTTTATCTAGATGACGGTATCTGGCCCAAGGGTTCCGGCTGGACCGCGCTGGCCGATCAACGGCTGGATCAGAGCAAGATGGCCGAGACGCTGGAACAACTCGCCCGCGAAGGCGAAGAGGCGTTCTATCGGGGCGACATCGCCGCCGCCCTCGTGCGCGATGTCACCGACAAGGGCGGTTTTCTGTCCATGGAGGACATGCGCGATTACCGCGTCACATGGTCCGATCCTCTGGCAATCCCCTTCCGTGATGGCACCCTGCACGCCATGCCCGGCCTGACCGCCGGCCCGACGCTGGCCGATACGCTGACCCGCTGGCAGCATGGCTATGACGCCACCGATGCGGACAGCCCCGCCGCCTATGTCTCCCGCGCCAACGGGCTGCGCGCGGCCTATGCCGAACGGCTGACCAATATGGGCGACCACGAAAGCGCCAAGGCCCCCGGCTGCACCACGCATTTTTCCATCGTCGACAGCGCGGGCAACATGGTGGCGATGACACAAACCCTGCTGTCGATCTTCGGCTCCAAGGTGGTGTCGCCCTCGACCGGCCTGAACCTGAACAACGGCATCATGTGGTTCGACCCGGAGCCGGGCAAGCCCAACTCTCTGGCCCCTGACAAAGCCTGTCTGATGAACGTCTGCCCCGTCATCGGTGAAACCCCCACCCGCCGCTTTGCGCTGGGGGCCTCGGGCGGGCGCAAGATCATGCCCGCCGTGGCCCAGATCAGCGGCCACCTGATGGAACAGGGCATGTCGATGCAGGACGCCATCGAAGCGCCCCGTCTGGACGCCTCGGGCGGTGCGCAGGTGGTGGCGGATGAACGCCTTGCCGGCCCCGTCGCCGACGCGCTGGCCGACAACTTCCCGCTGGCGCTGGCGCAACGGCTGCCCTTCCCCTTTGCCTTTGCCTGCCCCGCAGGGGTGATGCGCGAGGGCACCACCAATTCCGGCACCACGGAAACCATGTCCCCCTGGGGCGATGGCGTGGCTGAACCCGAAACCAAAAAGGCCCCTTGAATGACCCTGCAAGACTCTGCCCGCGCCAATATCGAAACCTATTTCGACAGCGGTGATTTCCAACGCGATCTGGCCACGCTGGTGTCCCGTCCCACAGAAAGCCAGGACCCGCGCGGCAAGCCGCACCTGCACGCCTATCTGCACGACGACATGGCGCCGATGCTGGAAGCGATGGGATTTACCTGCCAGTTCCACGACAATCCCACGCCCGACGGCCCGCCGATCCTGACCGCCGAGCGGATCGAGGATGCAAGCCTGCCCACGGTCCTGACCTATGGCCACGGCGACGTGGTGCGCGCGCAAGAGGGCCAGTGGCGCGAGGGGTTGACGCCCTTTGAACTGATCGAGGAAGGCGACCGCCTGTACGGGCGGGGTGCGGCAGACAACAAGGTGCAGCACCTGATCAACCTGCGCGCGATGCAGGCGGTGCTGAAGGCGCAGGGACATCTGGGCTTTAACACCAAGGTCATCATCGAAATGGGCGAAGAGGCCGGATCGCCGGGGCTGAAGGAATTCTGCACCGCCAATGCCGACCTGCTTAAGGCGGATGTGTTCATCGCCTCTGACGGTCCGCGCCTGCGCCCTGCCGCGCCCACGATCTTTACCGGATCGCGCGGCGGCGCCAGCTTTGACCTTGAGGTCAACCTGCGCGAGGGGGCCAACCATTCGGGCAACTTCGGCGGTCTGCTGGCTGATCCCGCAATGATCCTCTCGCACGCGCTGGCCAGCATCACGGACGCGCGCGGTCAGATCCGGGTGCCGGAATGGCGCCCCACCAGCCTGACACCCCGCATCCGCGAGGTGCTGGCCGCCCTGCCCGCCCATGACACCGGCATCGACCTTGACGCCGATTGGGGTGAAGAGGATCTGAGCCCGGCCGAGCGCGTGTTCGGCTGGAACAGCTTTGCCATTCTGGCGATGACCGCAGGCGTGCCCGCCGCTCCCCTGAACGCCATCGCAGGATCAGCCCGCGCCACTTGCCAGCTGCGCTTTGTGGTCGGGACCGACGTTGACGAAATCCTGCCCGCCCTGCGCCGCCATCTGGACCGCGAAGGGTTCGACAAGGTTAAAGTCGTGGCACATGAACGCAACAGTTTCCCCGCCACACGTCTGGACCCCGATCACCCGATGGTGCGCTTTGCCACCGCCTCGATCGAAAGAAGCGTGGGCATTGCCCCCGACATCCTGCCGAACCTTGGCGGCTCGTTGCCCAACGACTGCTTTGCCGAGGTGCTGGGCCTGCCGACGATCTGGGTGCCGCATTCCTACGCGGGCTGCTCGCAGCACGCGCCCAATGAACACATCCTGAAATCCCTGTCGCGTCAGGCGCTGGTGGCGATGACCGGGTTGTTCGCCGATCTGGCCGAACAGGGCCTGCCGAAGGATTGATCCGGTGCCCGTTGCCCCTCAGGACATGATCGCCCTGCGCGACACCGTGCGTGCGGGGCAGTCGGCTCTGTGGGTCAATCCCACCTATGTGCCCGCCGCCGACCCCGTGGCGCGCGCCGACCTGAACCAGGCCCGCGATGACTGGGCCATGCTGGCCCCGTTGCTGGCGCGGCTGTTCCCCGAGCTGGACGTGACAGACGGGCGCATCGCCTCGGACCTGATCGCGGCACCTGCAGGGGCCTTTGGCGACAACGCAGGCACCCTGCTGATCAAGGGCGACCATGCCCTGCCCGTGGCCGGTTCGATCAAGGCGCGCGGCGGGCTGTTCGAGGTGTTCATCTGCGCCCTTACCCAGGCCCGCGCTGCCGGTGTGCTTGGCCCTGATGATCCCGTAACCGCACTGGCAGACATGCGTGATTTCTTTGCCAGCCGCACGATTGCGGTGGGGTCTACCGGCAATCTGGGGCTGAGCGTCGGCATCGCCGCGCGCGCGCTGGGGTATGCCTGTGTCGTGCATATGTCGAACGACGCCAAACCGTGGAAGGTGGACCGACTGCGCAATCTGGGTGTCGAGGTGGTGTTGCACACGGCGGATTACTCCACCGCCGTCGCCGCCGCGCGCGATGCCACCGCAGATGATCCCGACAGCTATTTTGTCGACGATGAATCCTCGGAACTGCTGTTTCGCGGCTACAGCGCGGCGGCGGCGGAACTGGCCGCTCAACTGGACGCGATGGGCATCACAATCGGCCCCGACCGCCCGCTGTGCCTCTACCTGCCCTGCGGCATCGGTGGCGCGCCGGGTGGCATCGCCTATGGCGCGCGGGCGATGTTCGGCCCCCATGCGCACAGCTTCTTTGTCGAGCCGCAGCAATCCGCCTCGGCCCTGTGCCAGATGGCATTTGATGCGCCCTCGGTCCACGATCTGGGCCTCAGCAACCGGACCGAGGCCGACGGCATGGCCGTCGCCACCCTGTCGCCACTGGTGCGCGCGCGTATGCAAGACCGACTGGCAGGGGTCTGCACCGTTGGCGATGCCGACATGCTGCGCTGGGTCGCGGCGGGCCATGCCCACGGGCTGCAATTCGAACCCTCGGCCACTGCCGGTTTTGCAGGACCACAGCATTTGATGAACAGCGCGGCGGGCAAGGCGTTTCGCGCGCACCACATGGCGCAGGTTCCCGACGAAAACATCGTTCACGTCGTTTGGGCCACCGGCGGGTTGTTCGTCCCTGCCGCTGCCCACCGCGCCTTTCTGGATGCTGCTGCCGCATTGCCTGCGGCCTATGACCTGCCACAGGAGATCGCCCCATGACCAACCCCGCCGCCCTTGGTGCCACCCAGGCCCGCCAGATGATCGCACGCAAACAGCTGTCGCCGGTCGAACTGGCCGAGGCCTGCATCGCGCGGGTCGAGACGCTGGACCATGCGGTAAACGCGCTGATCGCGCGCGACTTTGACGGGATGCTGGCGGGGGCGAAAAAGGCGGAAACCGCCGTAATGTCAGGCGCGCCGCTTGGGGCGCTGCACGGGCTGCCCTTTGCGGTGAAGGACATGATCGACGTGGCGGGCCTGCCCACCACCTTCGGGTCCGAAGCCTTTGCCAACAACATCGCAACCGGTGACGACGCCATCGTCGCGGCGATGCGCGAGGCAGGTGGCCTGCCGATGGGCAAGACCAACACGCCGGAATGGAGTGCCGGCGCCAACACCCGCAACCGCGTCAACGGGGTGACCGCGAACCCTTACGACCTGACCCGCACCTGCGCGGGATCTTCGGGCGGCTCGGCGGTGGCACTGGCCTGCGAATATGCGCCTCTGGCCACCGGATCGGACACCGGCGGCAGCCTGCGCAATCCGGCGGCCTATTGCGGCATCGTCGGCTACCGGCCCAGCCCCGGCGTGGTGCCGGGCAACACCCGTGCGGCGGGGCTGATCCCCATGCCCACATCCGGCCCGATGGCGCGCAGCGTGGCCGATGCCGGGCTGATGCTGTCAGTGCTGGCGCGCCCTGACCGCAACGATCCTTTCACCACCGTGATCGATGGACGCACCCCTTGGGATGCGGCTGGCTTTGCCAACCTGCCGCGCCGGGATCTGACATCCCTGCGCATCGCGGTCACCGAAGATTATGGTTTTGCCCCCACCGAACGCATGATCCGCGACCACTTCCGTGCGATCCTGCCCAAACTGGCACCCTTCATGGGAGACATGATCGAAGCCACCCCGGATTGCACCGACGCCGACCGCATCTTCTCGGTGCTGCGTGGCGTGCAGTTCCTTGGCGTCCATGCGAAGCTTTACGACGAAACCCCCGATCAGGTCGGCCCCAACGTCGCTGACAACGTGCGCGAAGGCCGCAGCTATTCCGCCGAGGACGTGGCCCAGGCGATCTTTGCCCAAGGGCGCTATCACCGCGATTGGCAGGCCTTTTTCGAGTTGCACGACTTTATCATATCGCCCGCCGTCACCATCAGCCCCCGCCCCTGGCGCGAGCTCTACCCGACCGAAATCGACGGAACGCCAACCAAAAGCTATTATCACTGGCTGGCGATGGCCTATGCCTCCACCATTCCGGGGCACCCGTCGATCACCATTCCCTGCGGCATGGACGCAAACGGCATGCCCTTTGGTTTGCAAATCGTCGGGCGTCGTCACGACGATCTGGGTGTGCTGGCCGTCGCCGCCGAGCTGGAGGCGATCATCGCAGGCACCGATATGGCGGTGCCCGCCCCCGACTTTGCTGCCCTGCGCGCCGCCCCGCCGTTGTCGCAGGCGGCTGAATTCCTGACCTTCAACTGAAAGAGACCGCCCATGAATATCCCCCTCTCGAAAACACGCCGCATCGACAACACCCTGTATCTGTCGGGCGAACTGGGCTTTGACACCAACGGCAAGATCCCCGAAGGCATCACCGCCCAGACCGAAAACTGCATCGCCAATATCAAGGCGACGCTGGCCACCGAAGGGCTGGACCTGTCGCATGTGGTTTCGGCCACCTGCTATCTGACCGATCCGGCGGATTTTGTGGATTTCAACGCGGTTTATGCAGCTGCCTTCCCCCAACCCTATCCGGTGCGCACCACCCTTGCCGCCGCGCTGATGATCGACGCCAAGGTCGAAATCACCGTGATCGCGCAGGGCTGACAAACATGGGGGATTTCATCGTTCTGGGCGCGGGCAGCGTCGGCATTGGTGCAGCACTGGCCTTGCAGGCACGCGGCCATGCGGTGCGCGTGGTCGATGCGCGCGGCCCCGGCGAGGAAACCAGTCACGGCAACGCCGGCGTCATCCAGAACGAGGCCCGCGCCCCCTATGCCATGCCCCGCGATTTCCCGACGCTGATCCGCTACGGGCTCGGGCGCAGCAATGACATGCGCCTTGACCCGCTGGCCCTGCCCGGATCGGCGCAGGCGCTGCTGGCCTATTACCATCATTCGGCCCCCGCCCGTCATGCGGCGATCACCCGGCATTATGCCGCGCTCATGGCCCGCGCGACAGAGGACCACGGCCACCTTATCACAGATGCAGGGGCCAAAGCGTTGATCCGCCACAGCGGGTTGGGCGAAATCCATGACACCGCCAAAGGCTTCGACACCCGCGCACGCACGGCGGAACTTCAGGCCGCGGCCCACGGTCTGAAACTGCGCACGCTCAGCGGTGCTGACCTGCGCGCCGAAGATCCCGCCCTGACCCGCGCCCCCATCGGCGCAATCATCTGGGACGAAACCTGGAGCACATCAGACCCCGGCGCACTGATCCGCGCCTATGCAGACCTGTTCACGGCGCGCGGCGGCACGATCCTGCAAAGCCGGGCACAGACGATCACCCCAACCGCAACCGGCTGGCGGGTCGAGCGCGACGGCGGCCACCTCAGCGCGGAACATCTGGTGGTGGCGCTGGGGCCATGGTCGCCCGCGATGCTGAAACAACTGGGCTATCGCATCCCCATGGTGATGAAGCGCGGCTATCACGGGCATTACGCAATGCAGGGTCAGCTGACTCGGCCCTATCTGCTGGCAGATCACGGTGTTGTTGTGTCGTCGATGGCGCAGGGTTTGCGCATCACCACCGGCGCGCATCTGACCCGCTCCGATGGCCCGCGCAATCTGGCACAGCTGACCCACGGTGCAGCAGCAGCGGGTGATCTGCTTGCGCTGGACGGCGCGGTGCCCGACAGCCAGTGGCAAGGCGTGCGCCCCTGCATGCCGCGCATGTTGCCAATGGTGGGCCGCGCCCCGCGCCATGACAAGCTGTGGTTCAATTTTGGCCACGGCCATCAGGGGCTCAGCCTTGGGCCGACAAGCGGCGCGCTTCTGGCCGACATTGTCGCGGGCCGCAGCGATGATCTGACACAGGCACTTGCCCCCTAAAACGGCAGGGCCGCGTTGTCCTTGACCTCTTTCATCACGAAAAAGCTGCTGATCTGGCGCACGCCGGACATCTGGATGTCGCGATCCTTGGTGCCTATGAGGTTGCGCAGAACGGCGACCTGGCGAACTGGTCCACCGGCAGGGGCGGCATTCCGGCGGTCGGCGGTGCCATGGATCTGGTACAAAGCGCAAAGCGCGTTGCGGTGCTGACCGACCATGTGACCAAGGATGGCATGCCCAAGCTGGTGTCTGAATGCACCCTTCCCCTGACCGGCGTTGCCTGCGTGACGCGGATTTACACCTCTCTTGCGGTGGTGGATGTGGTTGACGGGCGCTTTGTCCTGCGGGAGAAAGTGCTCGCCGTGACCCTGGAAGAGCTGCAGGCCGTCACCGGCGCGCCGCTGCATATCGACGGCGCTGTCGCTGATCTGATCTGCCCTGACGAACCAGCCTAGCGTCGGGAGGAGGCGCGGCATTCAGCCGGTTACGCCCCTGACCCCGGCGCCGCCTCAAAGGTGATCTGGCCATCGCAGTTGGTCATCACCGGCCCGAGGCCACGTATCTCTTTCGGATCTGTTGCCGAGATAACGCCGCCAAGTATCACCAGATCGGCCAGCATCCCGGTGCAGATCCGCCCGGTGCGATCATCCATGTGACCTGCAAACGCACTGTGCCAGGTAAAACTTTCGAGCACTTGCATAAGCGGTACGCGCTGATCCGGCACGCCGGGGTGGAAGGGTTCACGCGTGAGTGCCGCCGAAATCCCGACCAGCGGTTCCACGCGCACCACGGGCCAGTCCGAGGAAAAGGCATAATCAGTTCACGCCCGGGTCATGCGGGGTCACCGATTGTTGTTTTCAAAGTTGGCTCCGCGAGAAAATCAGGTGCAAATATCATTCTGCACAACGGTTCCAGCCGCTGTGTCAGCGCGATGCGGTGATCCGCGATTGTCATGTCTTCTGATCTGATCAGGTCGAAGTAGGCCCCGCCCCAGATGTCGTAGAGGATCTGCACAAGATGATCGACATCCGCCGGATTTCCGTCGTGCAGCGTAAGGTCATAAGAGGAGAGCACCTGCCGCAACACGGACATCAGCTCGGTGTTCACGATCTGGTAGGATTGCGCCAGCTCTGTTGTCGGATAGCGGATCGTGTCAGCCTCGGCATAGCGCCAGATGCGTTTGCTGGCGATGCGCAATGTGCCCTCTGCGAACTCGGAAAAGATGGTGACGAGCAGCGTGGCAAAGTCCAGATCCGTGCGCGGCACCATGATCTTGCTGTGCTGACGTTCGCGGGCGGCGCCCTCGTGGATCAAGGCAATCAGGATGCCACCCTTGTTGCCGAAATAGTTGAAGACGGTGGGCTGAGACACACCAACGGCCTCGGCGATGTCGGCCATTGTCGTTGCATCGACACCCTGGCTTGCGAACAGCCCTTGTGCCGCCTCGAGAATTTCCTCGCGGCGCCTGGCTTTCTTGCGGTCCCGCAGGCCCGGCGCTGCCTCAATACTTGTCGTTTGGCCCATGGCATAAAGTCCTTCATGCTATAAAAAATTTTATTGACTATAATATTTTTGTCAATACCAATTGGCCCACCTTAATTTGAACGGACGGAAACCGCGATGATCGATACGCAGTCCTTTTCAGAAACCTGTGCCGTGACTGTGCTTGCACGCATCGCGCTTAATTCTCTTGTCCCGATGGCATCTTGTCCTTGCCGGATGCGCAACTGGCAACCGCTGCCGCCATTGCCGAGGCACCCAAACTGAACCTGCCCAAAATGCTTGTGGCGGCCGGGCCATCGTTGGCCCCCGCCCTCCCGCAAAGAAACGAACACCATGTCAAAAGGAATGAAAACCATGTCCAAACTTCCCCGCCTGACAGCAAGGCTGTCTGTCACAACGGCCTGTGCCTGCCTTGGCTTTGCATCCTGGGCCCAGGATGCAGCCGATCCGGCGCGCTGGTTTTCGCCCACGATGATCAATGCCCGCGCCAGCATGTTCACGCCCACCCTGAACTATCTGACCTTTCAGCACATGGACCAGATGTTCGCGACCCGCACGGTTCCGGCAGGGTCCGAAACCTGGGAGCTATCCGAAAACCCGATCTCGCTGGAAGGCAGCTACACCATCCTTGGCGAGACCTATGACCTTGAAGGCGCGCTTGAACAGACCCGGACCAATGCTTTGGTCGTGCTGAAGGACGGTGAGCTGGTCTATGAACGCTATCGCAACGGCAGCGGCCCGACGACGCGCTTCCTGACCTTCTCTGTTGCCAAGTCCTATACGTCGACGCTGATCGGCCTGGCCTTGCAGGATGGGCTGATCGACAATCTTGACGATCCGGTCACCAAGTATCTGCCGGAAATGGAAGGCACCGGCTATGACGGTCCAAGCGTGCGCGATCTGTTGCGGATGCGGTCGGGTGTCGACTGGGAAGAGCGTTACGAGTTCGGCAGCGATACCCAGCTGACCAAGGTGCACGACAATGCGCTTGTCGCCTACAACTACCGCTGGTGTGATTACGCAGCGAATGAATCCGTCAAGGGCGCTACTGCACCCGACGAACGCTTCAACTATGCCACGCTTGATACCAGCGTCCTGGGCTGCATCGTCGAGCGTGTCACCGGGCGGATCGGTGCCGAATTCATGGCCGAAAAACTCTGGCAGCCGATGGGGGCGGAGTCTGACGCCTATTGGATCATGGATGGCCCTGATGACATCGGACGTGAATTCTATGGGGCTGGCCTTGCTGTCACGGCAAGGGATCATGCGCGTTTCGGCCAGATGTTCCTGCAGGGTGGCATGGCCAATGGCACCCGCGTTCTTCCCGAAGCCTGGGTGACCGAGGCGACCGTGCCTGACGCCGGATATTCGCCAATCGAGGAAGGATCGCCACTTGGCTATCAGTACCAGTGGTGGACGGAAGCCGACAGCGACGTCTACATGGCGATGGGCCTGTTCCATCAATTCATCCGTGTCGATCCGAGCAATAAGATTGTCATCGTCAAGACAAGCTATACCGAAGCGCCGATTGGCAATGATGCGGAAAACGCAGAGCTTTTTGCGCAGATCACTGCGAAACTGACACAATAAGGGGTTCGGGTCGGCCCCCCTGCCGGCCCTCCCCTCCGTTAGGTATATACGGCGGCGCGTTTCGCCGGGGCGTTGCGCGCCGCTACCCTTCGCTGCCCGCGATCCATGCCTTTGCCGCATCCAGCATCGCCTCGCGCAGGTCGGCGACTTCGGGCATTTGCCGCAGTTCCGCCGTGGTCGCAAAGCCGATGTGGATCGATGGCAGCGCGAGGTCTGCCACCTCCAGCACCTTGAAATCCCGCGCATTGGCATGTTCGTTCAGCGCCACCCGCGGCACGCAGCTCAACATCCCCAGGGCCAGCGCCAAGTTGATCAACCCGTTCGGGTCCGCCGACACTTCCACCGCCGCAGTCAGATCCGGGGCACCTGTGCTGCGCATCGCCGATTCCAGCACGATCCGGTTGTTCGACTCTCGCGAGGGCATGGCCCAAGGCCAGCCGACCAGATCCCGCGCCCTGGGCGTGTCCAGCCGGGCAACGGGATGGCCGGTCGGGCAGATCAGGATCAGGTCCGTTTCCAGCAAGGGATCATAGGTCAGCAGCCGCGCGATCCGGGTCGGCACCTGATCCCAGTCCAGCCGCCCGACATAGCAATCCAGATTGCCCTCGCTCAGCGCCTCGACCATATCGCCAACCAAGCCGGTCTTGAGCTGGAACCGCGTTTCGGTCTGGCCCACGTTCAACCGGCGCAGCGCTTCGGGGATGATGTTGTACATCAGGGCCGAATTCGTGCCGATCCGCAGTGAAAGCGTCTGCCCCGCGTCCAGCTCGCGCACAAGCTGGTCCAGCGTCGCCAGCCCCGACCGTGACCGCCGCAGTGCCAGCAACCCGGTATCGGTCAGCACCACCCCCCGCACGGAACGTTCGACCAGCGGCACGCCCATGGCGAATTCGAGATCCTTCAACATCTGCGAGACTGCGGGCTGTGTCAGGTTCAGTTCCGCCGCCGCCGACCGCAGCGAACCGTGTTCATCAATCAGCTGCAACAGCCTCAGATGCCGCAAGCGCAGTCTTTCGTAATGCAGGGGTGAATGAGCCATCAGCAAAAGTTATCATATTCCAAGAAAGTTTAGAGTACTTCTTTCATCGGCAAGTGGATAGCCTTTGCGAACATTCGCGGAATGTGAACTCTGGGAGGGGCCATGAAACGCGCAAACGCCATATCCGGCATCATTCTGTGCGTGTTCTCGCTTGTCATGCTGGCTTTTGTCATTCCGGGCCAGATCAGCACCGGGCCATCCGGCATGATGTCACCCCGGCTGGTGCCGCAAATGACGATGATCGGCATATTTGGGCTCTCCCTTCTGTTGGTGCTGGGCAGCCTGCGCGGGGGAGAGGATGACCATCCGCCGCCGTTCTCGCGCAAGGAGTTGCTGGCGCTTTTGCGGATCTCCGCAGTCTTTGCCGTAGCCATCGCACTCTATGAAATTTTCGGCGCGCTGATCGGCGCCTCTTCCCTCGTGATCTTCGGGCTTCTTGCATTGGGCGAACGCCGCCCGCTGGTGATCCTGACGCTGACCGTGGTGTTGCTGACCGGACTCTGGGCCTTGTTCTACAAGGTCCTCGGCACGGCGATCCTGTGAGGGTGCAATGGAATATCTGATCCTGGCCATCGGGGATGTATTCGGCGGCACCACGCTGCTTTGGGTCGCTGTCGGTGTGACCCTCGGCTATGTGCTGGGTGCCATTCCGGGGCTGGGCAAGGCCATCGGCGTGGCGGTTTCGATCCCGCTGACCTTCTACCTCGAACCGGTCAGCGCACTGGGCCTGCTGATCGGCATCGCCAAGGGCAGCGCCGCAGGCAGTGCAGTCTCCGCCATCCTGCTCAACACGCCGGGCGAGCCTTCTTCCGCACCAACGGCCTTTGACGGCTATCCGCTTGCCCGACAGGGCAAGGCGCAGAAGGCGCTGAAGATGGGCCTTTTTGCCTCGGTCATCGGTGATTTTGTCTCCACCATCACCCTGATCCTGCTGGCAGCCCCCCTCGCCCGCTACGCCTTGCTGATCGGCCCGGTCGAACTTTGCGCCATTCTCGTGTTCTCCCTGGTCTTCATCGGCGGCCTCTCCGGCAATTCGCTCACCAAGGGTCTGATCGCTGCCTGTTTCGGCATCTTCTTTGCCACTGTGGGGCTGGAAACCGAAACCTTTGTCCCGCGCCTGACCTTCGGCTACCTCGAACTCGAAGACGGCATTTCCCTGGTGCCCATGGCCATCGGCATGCTGGCGGTTGCCGAAATGATCGTACAGGCCGGAAACCTCGACACGCTGGACCGCGAAACCGCTGAGTTGCGCGACAGCAGCGATCCCCGCGACCGCAGAGTGACCCGCGAGGAATGGCGCCGTTGTGCGCCGGTTATCGCGCGCGGCACCTTCATCGGTGCGGCGATCGGTATCCTGCCGGGCCTTGGTGCCAGCGTCGGCTCCTTCCTGTCTTACGGCGAAACCCGCCGTGTCTCTGCCACGCCGGAAAAATACGGCACCGGCATGATCGAAGGGGTCGCCGCCGCCGAAAGCGCCGACAATGCCGTGGTCCCCTCCAGCCTGATCCCGCTCTTTGCCCTGGGCATTCCCGGCAGCGTCATTGCCGCAATCCTGATCGCCGCCTTCATCCTGCACGGGCTGACCCCAGGCCCCCTGATGTTCCAGCAACAGCCCCGGATGGTCGCAGGGCTTTATGTCTCCATGCTCTGCGCCAGCGCCATCCTTCTGGTGATCGGGCTGCTGGGCCAGCGGCTGTTCTCGCAGATCGTGCATGTCCCGCTTCGGCTGGTGATCCCCGGTGTCCTGCTGTTCTGCTGTGTCGGATCCTACATGGAAACCGGCAGCATCTTCTCGATCTTCATCATGCTCGGCTTTGCCCTGATCGGCTTCGTGGCGCGCAAGCTCGACTTTTCCTTCGTTACATTCCTGATCGGCTTTGTCATCGGACCCAAGCTGGAACTCAGCTTTCGGCAGTCCCTGCAACTGCTGAAACACGACGCGTCGAACCTGCTGGGCCACCCCATCGCGCTGGTCTTTCTGTTTGCGGCGCTTGTCTTTGTTGTCATGTCCGGCCGCTCCTCGGTCACGCGCCGGGTGCAAATGCCACCAACAACCCAGCAACACTGAAACTGAAAGGGAGGAAACCAACCATGAAATGCTTTGAAAGACGCGCGATGCTCGGTCTTGCCGCCAGCATCACAATCGCCTCGGTGGGCCTGCTGCCCGACCTGGCCGCAGCGCAAGATTATCCGACGAAACCTGTCACCATGCTGGTGGGATACGGTGCGGGCGGCCAGACGGACCTTGTTGCACGCGGCGCGGCGCGGGTCCTGGCGGAACAGCTTGGCCAGCCCGTCAACGTGGTGAACAAACCCGGTGCCGGCGGCGCTGTCGCCGCGCGCGAACTGACGCAGGCGGCCCCCGATGGTTACACCATCCTGTTCCATTCCAACTCCGTCGTGAACTCCGCGCCCTTCATCATGGATCAGGTGAATTTCACACCGGATGACTTTGACTATGCCGGCATGATCACCGCCTATCAGACCGGGCTGGTCGCCCATGTCGATGCGCCCTTCGACGATCTGAAGGGCTTCATCGCCTGGGCCAAGGAAAACCCGAACTTCGCCTATGCGGCGCTCAGCCCCGAAGCGCGGATGTACATGGACACCCTGGCCGAAGCCAACGGGCTGGAACCGAATGCCGTCCCGGTGCAAAGCGGCGGCGAGATGATCACCGCATTGCTGGGCAAGCAGGTGATCGCGGCCTTCTCAGGCGGGATCCACTACCGCTATCCTGATGAGCTCAAGACGATTTCGGCCACGACGACCTTCCGCCATCCTTCCGCACCCGATGTCGCCTCGATCGAGGAGGACGGCTATCCCATCGGCATGGACACGCGCACCACGCTCTTCTTGCCCAAGGGGACGCCGCGCGAGGTGCTGGAGAGGATTTCCCACGCCCTTTCTGCCGCCGCGGACGATGCCGACTTCAAGAAGGTCACGGATGGGGCAAACATCCCCATCATGTACATGAACCTTGATGAGGCGCGCGCGGAAATCGAAGCCACCTATGCAAAACACAAGGGCATCCTGACCGACGGTTCCTGAACCCGGTCGCACAGCGCCGCCCCGGGCCAAAGCCCGCCCGGGGCACCCGCAACACCCTCTCAAACAGCATCAGAGGCCTCATGTTTCAGCCACTCAAAGGATTGAAGGTCATCGACCTGAGCCAGGTACTTGCCGGACCCTATGCCACCTACCAGCTTGCGCTCATGGGTGCCGAAGTCATCAAGATCGAAAAACCCGGCGAAGGTGACTGGACCCGCGTGCTGGGCCCCTTCCCGGACCTGATCGCGCGGCGCATGGGGCTGGGCTACATGACCCAAAATGCAGACAAGAAATCCGTCGCCATCAATCTCAAGACTTCTGAAGGGATCGAATTGATGCGCGGGCTGATTGCGGGTGCTGACATCTTTGTCGAGAATTTCAAACCCGGTGTCGCGGAACGGCTGGGTTTGGGGTTCGAGGCGGTGCGCGAGATGCAGGACCAGATCGTCTATTGCTCGATCTCTGCCTATGGTCAGACCGGCCCGCTGAGCGAACGGCCCGCATATGACCACATTATCCAGGGCATGTGCGGCATCATGAAGACCACCGGCACAAAGGGCAGCGGCCCCACCAAGGTCGGCGCACCCTATATTGATTATGCCACCGGGATGAACGCGGCCCTGGGTATCATCGCGGGCCTGCGCGAGGCGGAGCGGTTGAAAAAGGCCGTGCACATCGACGTCGCCATGCTCGACACCGCGCTGATGATGATGGCCTCCCTCGCGACGCAACACCTGTCTTCCGGCTGGATGCCGGAGCAGAACGGAAACGAAGCCTGGAGCGCCAGCCCCTCCTCCGGTGCGTTTGAAACATCCGACGGTATGCTGATGCTTGCCGCGAACAACGACCCGCAGTTCCATTTGTTGTGTGCGGCCCTGAACCGCAAAGATCTTTCATCCGACAGCCGCTATGCCAGCACCGCCGCGCGGGCAAGGAACAGCGGCCAGCTGCGCCGGGAACTCGACGATATCTTCCTCACCAAACCGGCCGCCGAATGGGAACTGTTGCTTGCCGAATGGAAGGTCCCCGCCGCCAGAGTCCGTGGCCTTGAAGAGGTTCTGGCCGAGGATCATATCCAGTCACGCGGCATCATCAGCAGCATGAACATCAAGGGCGACACAGATTACGAGGTCTTTGTGCCGGGGCTCAGCTTTCTGGCCAACGGGGTGGCGCAATCTCCGGTGAACATCCCCAGCGCGCTTGGCGCGGACACCGACGCTGTCCTGTCGGGCCTGAACCTCAGCCCGGAAAAGCTGACGGAATTGAGAATGAGCGGCATCATCGGGTGAAAGTGGCGACCCTGACCCTGCGCGCTCGGCTTGTTCCGGGCCTTGGCTGGCATCGACTGACAGCGCTTGATTCCGCTCGCAGACACCCGCGGCATTCGACACATATTCCGAGTTGCCCCGATCAGCTGCCAGAAAACAGCCGTGACCGGCCCAACTCCTGCGCGACCTGCTGCAACAGGCTGATTGTCTGCAACCGGTCATCCTCACTGCGGATGCCAAGGGTCGACATCGACGTGCCGACCACGGCTTTCAACGCATTCACCCCGCCAATGGGCGCTGCAAAACCTGTCACACCCGGTTCGAATTCGTTTTCGACGATGGCATAGCCAACCGCCCTGCAGTGCTGCACCCGGTTCAGAATCTCGGTGCGGTCCATGGTGGTATCCGGCGCATATTGTTCAAACGGAAGGCTGCGGATCGTCTCCTCCGCCCGGTCCTGCGGCGCAAAGGCCAGTATCATCCTGCCAATGGCGGTGTGGAGCAATGGCAAGCGGCTGCCGACGGTGAACCCGAAGGAAACCGCATCCTCCTGCGCTGTCGACTGGGCAACATAGACCGCCGAATTGCCGTCAGGAATGGCAAGCGAAACCGTTTGCCCGATCCGGGTGGAATAGCGGTTCAACAGCGGCTGGATATGCGTGCCGAACTGATTGCCGCGCAGAAAACTGCCCGCAAGTATCAGTACCTGCGGCGACAGGGAAAAATGCCGCCCGTCCCGTTCGGCATAGCCCAGATGGACCAGCGTCAGGGTCAGCCGCCGCACCGACGCGCGGTCAAGCCCGGTCAGCTGCGCGATCTCGGCCAGCGTAAGCCTGGTATGGGTATCGTCAAAGGCTTTCAGGACGGCCATGCCCTTCACGAAGGTCGAGGAAATATCCCTGTCCGCAATCTCATGTTTCAATGGGTCTGGACGAAGGGTCACGGGCGGCTCCTGGATTTCGCTTAGTTCTTTCAGATGACACATCCGTGGGCGCTATTAAACCAAAAGCCAAGATATTACCCAGGATGTCGCCATGAAGATTGTTAATGTAACATATGTGCGTTATTTAACCAAATGGAGCAAAGGTACACCCAGCCGCCAATCTGAAGGAGACTTCCCATGATCAGCCAGGAACTGAACGAAACGCTCACAAGAACTGGCCCCGGGACAGAGGCGGGCGAGGTCATGCGCCACTATTGGCAGCCTGCCGCGCTGACCGACGAACTGGCGGGCAAACGCCCGGTTGTGCCGGTCCGCCTGCTGGGCGAGGATCTGGTGCTGTTCCGTGACAGCGAAGGCGAACTTGGCCTGATCGCACGGGGCTGTCCGCACCGTGGGGCCGATCTTTGCTATGGTCGGCTGGAAGACAACGGATTGCGCTGCCCCTTCCACGGCTGGCACTTCAACCGAAATGGCCAATGCGTGGAACAGCCCGGTGAACCCGAAGGGTCGCGGATGCATGAACAGATCCGGACGACATCATATCCGGTGATCGAAAAGAACGGGATCATCTTTGCCTATCTGGGGCCGGGCACGCCACCGGCCTTCCCGAATTTCGACTGTTTCCGCGCGCCGGAAAGTCACGTTTTTGCCTTCAAGGGCCTGTGGGAATGCAACTGGCTGCAGGCGATGGAGGTGGGCATCGACCCTGCGCATGCCTCTTTCCTGCACCGTTTCCTGCAGGACGAAGACCCCGCCGACAGCTATGGCAAGCAGTTCCGCGACATGGCCGCCAACACAGAGATCCCGATGACCAAGCTGCTGCGCGATTATCCGCGCCCCGACATCACGGTCGAGGAAACCGAATACGGCATGCGCATCATCGCCCTGCGCCACATGGAAGACGGCCGGACCCATGTGCGCATCACCAACCAGATCTTCCCCGAAGCGATCTCGATCCCCATGTCGCGGGAGATGATCATCACCCAGTGGCATGTGCCGGTGGATGACGAAACCTGCTATTGGTATTCGATGTTCACCAGCTTTGACAAACCCGTCGACAAGCAGAAGATGCGCGATCAGCGGCTCAGGGAACATCGCCTGCCCGATTATGCCCCGATCAAGAACAAGCGCAATGACTACGGTTTCGACCCCGAAGAGCAGGCGCGCGAAACCTATACCGGCATGGGGCTCGACATCAACGTGCACGATCAATGGGCGGTCGAAAGCCCCGGCCGGATCTTTGACCGGACCAGGGAACATCTGGGCAAGACCGATGTTGCCATCATCAAATACCGGCGCATGCTGCGGGCCGCGATCAGCAGCCTCAAGGATGGGAACACCGATGCGCTGCCCATGTGCAACGGCGTCGATGTCAGCAAGATCTACGGCCCGATCTCAAACGACACCATCGGCACGCGGGACAACTGGCAGGATGTCTTCACGCAAAGCGATGCCGAACGACGCGAGGCTTGCAAGGGATGGGATGCAAAGGTCTGATGGCCACAAGATGAATCGTACCGGTGGTTGACGCGCGGTTCCCTGATGCCGCCACCTGAAGGGCAAATATGAGCCAGTTACACGAAAAGATCGCCAGCGGCGCGCTTGCCCGGATGGGTCTGCTTGACGAGGATGCCATCGCCGCAGCCGCCGCCCTGGTCGAACGGGTCAGCGGCTCCGATATCGAGACGGTGAGGGTGCTCTTTGCCGACCAGCACGGCATCCTGCGCGGCAAGACCCTCGTGGCTTCGGCAATGGCCTCGATCTTCACCTCCGGGATCGCGATGCCCTCCACCCTTCTCCTGAAGGACACGTCGCACAAGACTGTCTTTCCGGTGTGGTCGGATGACCCCGACATTCCCGGGGGCATGACGGGTGCGGGCGATATCCTTTTGCTGCCCGACCCTGCCACATTTCGCGAGTTGCCGTGGTCGTCGAACTCCGCCTGGATCTTCTGCGATCCGCATGGAAAAGACGGCGCCACCCTGGATTTCTCGCCGCGTGACGTGCTCAAGCGTGCGATTGCGCGCCTGGCCGAGCATAATATCGCATTGGTTGTCGGGCTGGAGGTCGAGTTTCAGATCTACGCGCAGGTTGCGCAAAAGCTCGACCATGGCGATGCGACCATGCCCGGCCAGCCGCCTCAGACCCGCAACCTCACCCAGGGCTACCAGTTCCTGACCGAACAGCTTTATGACCTGGTGGAACCCGTGCTGGACGATCTCCGCCGCCATTGCCAGTCGCTTGGTCTGCCCCTGCGCTCGATGGAGATCGAAATGGGGCCCAGCCAGTTCGAATTCACCTTCGACCCGGCCGATCCGCTGACCCATGCGGACAACATGATGATGTTCCGCGCCATGGTGAAAGAGACCTGCGCGCGGCGTGGCCTGCATGCGACCTTCATGTGCAAGCCGAACCTCGCCAATGCCGCCGCCAGCGGATGGCATCTGCACCAGTCGCTTGTTGACATGACAACCGGAGAGAACCTGCTGGTGCCACCTGCCGCAGGGACGATCACCGACACGGCCAGCGGCTGGATTGCGGGCCTGCTGGAACACGCCCGCGCATCCTGCCTGCTCACGACACCGACGGTGAACGGATACAAACGCTACCGCCCACACCAACTTGCCCCCGACCGCATCCAATGGGGCCGCGACAACCGTGGCGCAATGATCCGCGCCCTGATGGCACCCGGTGATCCCGCCTCGCGGATCGAGAACCGCGTGGCCGAGACAACGGCCAACCCCTACTATTTCTTTGCCAGCCAGATCCTGTCAGGCCTTGATGGTCTGAACCGCAATCTGCGCGCACCCGAACCGGTGGAAACCCCCTATGACGGCCCGGCAACGCAACTGCCCGAAAGCCTGCTCAGCGCGATCCAGCATTTCGAAAACTCGTCCTTCTACCGTGAGGTGCTGGGCGATGCTTTTGTCGATTACCTCGCCTTTATCCGGCGCGCGGAATGGGACCGTTACCACCTGACCATCTCGGAATGGGAACAGGCCGAATATTTCGGGATCTACTGAAACGCCGCTGACGCGGGCGTGCCCGCTTTCCACCAGTTAACGGCAGGAAAGCGGGCAGGCCCCGGGGCGCTCAAAGACCGGCGAAATGGAACGCCTTGGTTTCAAGGTATTCCTCGATCCCTTCCTGCGCACCCTCACGCCCCAGACCGGAGGCTTTGACGCCGCCGAAAGGCGCCTCTGCATGGCTGACCACGCCGGTATTCAGCCCGACCAGACCCGCCTCCAACGCCTCGCCGAACCGGAAGGCACGGGCCATGTCCGTGGTGTAGAAATAGGCCGCCAGACCAAAGGGCGTGCCATTGGCCAGCGCCAGCGCCTCGGCCTCCGTCTCGAACCGGAACACGGGCGCGACGGGGCCAAAGGTTTCCTCGTCTGCCAGCTGCATGTCCACCGTCGCCTCCGACAGCACGACCGGATCGGCAAATTGCGCGGGAAGATCGCGGGCCTTGGTGGCACGCAGGGCTCCCTTGGCCAATGCATCCGCCACATGGGCATTGATCTTGGTGATGGCGCTGGTGTTGATCATCGGACCAATGGCAATGCCCTCGGCTGTGCCGGGACCCACCGTCAACGCATCGACCCTGGCCGCCAATGCCGCGACAAAGGCATCGTAGATGCCGGATTGCACCAGAATGCGGTTGGCGCAGACACAGGTCTGACCGCCATTGCGGAATTTCGACAGCATCGCACCTTCGACAGCGGCATCCAGATCGGCATCGTCAAAGACGATGAACGGCGCGTTGCCGCCCAGCTCCAGCGAGATTTTCTTGAGCGTCGGGGCGCATTGCCCGGCCAGAAGCGCGCCCACGCGGGTCGAGCCGGTGAACGACAGCTTGCGCACCACCGGGCTGGCGGTCAGCGTTTCGCCGATCACCTCGGGGCGGCCGGTCAGGATGTTCAGCACACCCTTGGGCATGCCCGCCCGTTCTGCCAGAACGCCCAGGGCCAACGCCGAATAGGGGGTGAAATCAGACGGCTTGATGACCATCGTGCAACCTGCCGCCAGGCCGGGGGCCACCTTGCGGGTGATCATCGCGATGGGGAAGTTCCACGGCGTGATGATGGCACAGACACCAACCGGCTCCTTCATGGCAAAGATCTTCTTGCCCGGCACCGGAGAGGGGATGATATGGCCGTTGATCCGCCGCGCCTCTTCCGCGAACCAGCGGACAAAGGATGCGCCGTAAACCACCTCGCCCCGCGCCTCGGCCAGCGGTTTGCCCTGTTCGGCGGTCAGGATCCGCGCCAGGTCTTCGGCGTGGTCGTACATCAGTTGATACCAGCGCATCAGGATGTCGGCGCGGTCGACGTGGGTGCGCGCGCGCCAGTCTTTCATCGCCTCTTCGGCGGCGGCGATGGCGGCACTGGTTTCAGCCGCCGTGCAGTCTGGCATATGCCCGATCGCGTCACCTGTGGCCGGGTCGATCACCGGCATGTCCGCGCGCTCAATCCAGACGCCGTCGATCAGCGCCGCTTCGCGCAGCAGGTCGGGATCGGTCAGCTGGTCGCGCAGGTTGGTGGATGGTGTGTCGTGAATGGTCATGCTTTTCCTCCAAGCGCGGCAACAACTGCCGCGGTGATATCATCTGTGGTGTTCTGACCGGGACGGGTGCCAATGCCTTGTGCGGTCGCAGTTTCGACGGCCTCCAGCACAGCGGAAGCGGCTTCGCCCTCGCCCAGATGCTCCAGCATCTGCGCCCCCGACCAGATCGCGGCAATCGGGTTGGCAATGTTCTTGCCCGCAATATCCGGTGCCGAACCATGCACCGGTTCGAACATCGACGGCGCGCTGCGGTCGGGGCAGATATTGGCCGAAGCAGCAAAGCCCAGCCCGCCCTGAATGGCCGCACCCAGATCGGTCAGGATGTCGCCAAACAGGTTCGAGGCGACCACCACGTCCAGATCCTGCGGGTTCATCACCATCTTTGCCGCCATGGCGTCGATATGCATGTGGCTGACCGTCACCTGCGGGTATTCTGCGGCCAGTTCGCGGGTCACCTCATCCCAGAACACCATCGAATACTTCTGTGCGTTCGACTTGGTGACCGAGGTCAGATGCTTGCGCCGCGCCTGTGCCTGCTCGAAACCAAAGCGCAGGATACGTTCGACGCCTTGGCGGGTGAATATCGACGTCTCGACCGCCACTTCGTTGTCACGTCCCTGATGCACGCGCCCGCCGGCACCGGAATATTCACCTTCGGTGTTTTCGCGGATGCACAGAATGTCGAAACCTTCGGCCTTCAGCGGGCCTTCGACACCGGCCAGCAACCTGTGGGGCCGGATGTTGGCATATTGGTCAAAGGCCTTGCGGATCGGCAGCAACAGGCCATGCAGCGACACCGAATCCGGCACGCTGTCGGGCCAGCCAACCGCACCCAGAAAGATCGCGTCAAAGCCGCGCAGCGTTTCAATGCCATCTTGCGGCATCATCGCGCCTGTCTTGGCGTAATATTCGCAAGACCACGGAAAGGTCTGTGTTTCCAGGGCAAAGCCAAACCGGCTGGCGGCCGCGTTCATGACCTCGGTGGCGGCGTCGGTGACATCGACGCCAATGCCGTCTCCGGGGATCAAAGCAAGATTATATGTGGTCATATCCGTTTCCTTGGTCTTCACAGGTCGATCAGGACCGATTTCGTTCTGCGGCTGGCGGTGCCGGCTTTGCGTCCCGGGCCGCAGGTCGTCAGCCCCGCACAGAGCCCATAGCCGGGATGACCGGCAAGAGCCAAGGCCACTTGAGTTCCCCCAAAACTCCGAAAGCGCGCCACCCGTCCAGCATCGGCACCCCCGAAAAACCGGCAGGCTGGCAAGGCGGTCTGGTCTGCATCAATGGCAAGGTTCATGGCGCACCCTGAGAAGGAATTCTGCCTGCAAGATCGCGCGTTTGATGCCGCCAAAGCTGCCGAAAGAGCCGGATCCTCAGCATTTTACGCTGCACTCCCGGATTTCTCAGGCAGAAGATTTTGGCGCTGTCGGGCCCGTACCTTCAGATCGGCGCGGCCTGCATCCTGCCGCCCTGCATTGGGCAAAGCCATGGCCGAACAGCTGCAATCAAAACTTCGAAACGCTGCCCCATTGGGAATGTTCAAAGCGGGCCAGCCGGTACTGCGCCGTCTCGGTGATGGGGGCGCGGGCAAGTACCAGATCGGCGACCAGATGGCCCACCCCCGGCCCGATGCCAAAGCCGTGTCCAGACAGCCCTGCCGCCAGAGTCAGACCCGCAATGCCGATGTCATTGTCGATCACCGGCACGCCGTCCGGCGTGCTGTCGATATAGCCTGCCCAACGTGCCTGCACCGATACATTCGCAAGTGCGGGCAAGAGCTTGCGCGCATTGTCCAGCGTCTGGTTCACCGTCGCAACCGAGGGGCGCGGATCAAGGGTGCGGACTCGTTCCATCGGGGTTTCCCGGTCCAGATCCCAGGTTGCCATGGTCTCGAAACCCGCCCGCCAGGCCTGTAATCCGCCCGGCACCAGCGACCGCCAGCGTTTGGTGAACATCGGCAGGAAATGCCTGGCTTTGCGGATCATCCGGGGGGTCGGATCGACGTTGCCCTTGCCCGAAATCGCCAATGTATAGCCGCCATCGCCACGCCGGGTCAGCGACACCGCAGAGGTATGCAGCGCAGGCGGCAGACCCTCGGCACCCGGCGCCACGGAGAGGATCGAACTGCGCACCGAGGCCTGGGGAAAGAAGATGCCCGACTGGTGCAGGAAACTGCCCGCCCAGGCGCCGCCCGCCATCACCACCTGCGGCGTGCGGATCACGCCACGCTCGGTCACCACCGCCGAGACGACCCCCGCTTCGGTTTCGATACCGCGTGCGGCACAGCCCTGCACCACAACACCGCCATGCTGCATCACGCCGCGTGCAATCTGCGGTGCGGCACTGGCGGGGTCGGCAATGCCATCGCTGGGCGACCAGACCCCACCGGCCCATTTCTGCCCGGTTGCAGCGCCCCTTTCAGTGGCTTCGGAGGCGCTCAGCATCCGGGTGTCGACACCTTCGCCCCGCGCAAACCGGCCCCAGGTGGCCCAGCCTTCGATTTCGGCGGCATCGTTGGAAAGATACAGCAACCCGCAACGGCGAAAGCCCAGATCAACGCCGATGTCCTGCGCCATGTCTTCCCACAGCGCCAGGCTGCGGGTGGAGAGCGGAAGTTCGCGCGCATCGCGGTTCTGCTGGCGGCACCAGCCCCAGTTGCGGCTGGATTGTTCGGCCCCCACGCGGCCTTTCTCCAGCAACACCACTTTCATGCCCGCACGCGACAGCCAATAGGCGGCACATACGCCGACGATGCCCGCACCGATCACCACGCAATCGGCAGCATCGGGAAAGGCGTCATTTGTCGTCAATTTCATCAACGGGGCAGGCATTGTATTCTCCGTACTTCTGGCCAGACCTTCATCATACCGCATGCTTCGCGGTGTCGCAGGATATGGTCTTGTAATTGTTCCTAAAACGAAACCTGCGCGGCGCCGCCGGTTGCACTCAATACCCCCGGTTCTGATCGACACGCCCGGGAAGCGGGCTTTTGGCGCGCGTGGCGCGGACCACCTCCAGCGCATGCAGCGCCCCTGCGTGGTGGTCGGTCACAGCAGCGATATGCGGCGTGACGATCACCCGCGGATCACGCCAGGCCCAATGATCGGCAGGCAGCGGTTCAGGGTTGGTCACATCCAGCATCGCATGCCGCAGCGCGCCACTGTCCAGCGCGTCACGCATTGCCTGCATGTCCAGCTGCGCCCCGCGCCCGGCATGCACCAGTGCCGCCGCTTCCGGCAGTTTCGCAAACAGACCGGCGTTCAGGATGCCGTGCGTCTCGGCCGTTAGCGGCAGCAGGCAGACCAGAATATCGCTCTGGCCCAGAAACCTGTCCAGATCCTGCAGGCCATAAACCGGAACATCTGCCACCGCCCGCCCGGAGCGCGACCAGCCGCTGACCTTGAAACCCATGCCGCCCAGCGTCTGTGCCGCCAATGTGCCAATCCGGCCCATGCCCATGATCCCGACGCGGGCGTCCCGCGCATGCGATACCGCCTGCGGCTTCCATTGGCCCTGCCCTGCCTGTTCCAGATAGGCCGGCATCGTGCGGTGCAGCATCAATGTCGCCATCACCACCCAGTCGCGCACCATCTCCTCGATACCCGGATCAAGGGCGCGCACCAGTTCCATGCCTGCGGGCAGGACAGGCATCTGGTCCACTCCGGCCCCGGAACTGATGACGACCCGCAGGTTGGGATAGCGCTGCAGATCTTTCGGTGGTGTCCAGCACAACAGATGCGTGACCTCGGCCGGGTCGGTGACGGCCTCTTCGCCCACAATGATCTTTTCACCCGCCGCCTCAAAGGCTTCGACCCAGACCGCTGCGCGTTCGGCGCTGGACAGGAACAGCAATGCCATCAGCGCAATACCTCGCGAATTTCGGGATCATCCAGGGTGATATCCAGAACCTTGCGGGTCCGCGCCACGATCTCGTCTATCTCTTCTTCGGTGCAGCACAGCGGCGGCGCATAGGCAAAGATGCCTTGCGGGAATGACCGCACCACCAGCCCCTGTTCCCAGGCCCGGTCAAACAACCGCGTTGCAGGCTGCACTTCGGGTGGCAAGGGTGTCTTGCGCGCCTTGTCGGTGACCAGTTCCACCGCCGCCAGCATCCCGCGCCCGCGCACATCGCCAACCAGCGGATGATCGCGCAGCGTTTCCAGCCCCGCCATCAGGCGTTTGCCTGCGCGTATGCCGTTCTCGAACAGCCCGCCCTCATAAAGCGCCAGCACCTCAAGCGCCACCGCCGCCGAGACCGGATGCGCGGAATAGGTGAACCCATGGCCCACGGCCTTGGCCCCTGCACCATCGGCAATCACCTCATAGACATGATCCGACATCAAGACCGCCCCCATCGGGACATAGCCCGAGGTCAGCCCCTTGGCGCAGGTCAGCAGGTCGGGCACGATGCCCTCGTCGGCGCTGGCAAAAATCGGGCCGGTGCGGCCAAATGCCGTAATGACCTCATCGACGACAAAGAGAATGCCAAGTTCGGTGCACAGATCGCGCATCGCCTTGATCCAGCCCGGCGGCGGCACCAGCACGCCACCCGATCCCTGGATCGGCTCGACATAGAAGGCCGCAACGCGGTCTTCGCCAATCTCGGCCACCTTGGCTCGCAGCTCGGCGACCGAGGCGTCGATCACCGCCTGCGGATCATCGCCCAGCGGATTGCGATACAGGTAATGCGACGAAATCTTGTGCTGCCAGGCATAGGGCACGCCGAACCCGTCATGAAAACCGGGCAGCGCCGTCAGCCCCGCACCCATCGTGGTTGACCCGTGATAGCCCTGCTCGACCGAGATGAACTGGTCACGTTCGGGCTGGCCCAGGGCGTGCCAGTAATAGCGCACAAAGCGGATTGTACTGTCGACCGCGTCTGACCCGCCAAGGGTGAAATAGACGTGGTTCAGATCGCCCGGCGCACGGTCGGCCAGAGCAGCGGCCAGCCGGATCGGGGGTTCCGATCCCAGATCGAAATAACCGGTGGCATAGGGCAGCCTGCGCATCTGCTCGGCGGCGGCCTCAACAACGCTTTCGTGGCCGTATCCGGCGTTCACACACCAAAGCCCCGCAAACCCGTCCAGCAACTCGCGCCCTTCGCTGTCGGTGACAGTGGCCCCTTTGGCCGACCGCAAGACGCGCACGCCGCGCGCCTCGTGGCCGCGGAAGGACGACACCGGATGAACAAGATGCTGGCGGTCCAGCTCGACAAGAGAATTGGTCAACATTTCACGTCCTATTCAGGTTATCCCAGCGCCTGCGACACAAGGGCATAGGTTTTAAAATCTGACGGGGCACGCGTCTGCGCCGCCCGTTTCATGGCAATGCCACCACCTGCGGCCAGCAGACCCAGCCGCGTTGCGGTCTCGCCCATGCCCGCGTCGTCGGGCAGGTCAACACGCAGGAAACCGCCCGCGCAGCGGCGCGCCGCCTCGGCCATCAGCGCCGCAGCGCTGGCCACGTCCCGTGCCACCACCGGCCCCAGCACCCGCCCGCGCCCGAATTCGCGCAGCAGGGCAAATCCGTTTTCACACAGCAACACCTCGCCCTGCGCGGCAATCGCTGCCAGCAGTCCCGCCCGCGACATGCCCGAGGCCTGCAAATCCTGTGCCGCCAGCCTCGCAATATCCTGTGCGCTGCCGGTTCGGACGGGCAATTCAGGCGTCGCCGACTGCGCGATCCCCTGCTGCTGCTGTACCTCTCCATAGGCCACGAAACCCAGCTTTTCATACAGCGGCAACCCGTCTGCGGTGGCGATCAGGCGCAATTCACGCGCACCACCAAGGGCAATTACCTGCTCCATCAGCGCCCGCCCCAGCCCGCGCCCGCGCATGCGTGCATCAACGATAATCATGTTCATCGTCGCCACATCGCCAAAGATCGAACACAGCGCGGTGCCCACAACTTTGCCGTCCTGCAGCGCCACAACACCCTTGGACACCGACAGCGTCAACTGCCAATCCTCGGCGCGATGCGGCCAGCCGGCCTCACCCGACAGACGCAGGGCACCGTCCAGATGAGCGGCCTCAAAGGCCGTGATCTGAATATCGTCTTGCGACGGCATGGCCGGTTCGGGTTTGATAACGGTCATTAAATCCATCCTCTTTGGCCCCAATCTAGGCCCGTACAAGCGGCAGTTTTATTTTGATCCCCGCCCTTCGCGGTAGTTTTCTGTTGCAGCACAACTGCGCCGCCGCAGAAAATGCCGCGCACAGCAGCGCGGATCAGGCCGACAGTTGACGCCCCAGCGCCAGGATCATCGCAACCGCGCCTGCCAGTTCGTCTTCGGTCAGATATTCTTCGGGCCGGTGCGCACGGGCGATGTCGCCGGGCCCGCAGATGACCGAGGCGATGCCCGCCTGCTGGAAAAGCCCCGCCTCGGTGCCGAAACTGACAGCCCCCAAGGGCTCATGCCCCGAGATGTGCGTGGCCAGTGCGGCCAGCGGATGATCCGCCTCCAGTGACAGCGCCGGATAAGTCGACAGCCATTCGCCGCGCACCCCCGGCCCCAGTGCCGCCATCACCGGTGCCAGCAGCGTTTTTGGATCAACACCGGCAATCGCCCGCGCCTCGATGCTGGCTTCGGCGTGATCGGGGATGATGTTCAGCGCCTGACCGCCCTGCACCGTGCCGATCTGAAGACTGGAATAGGGCGGCGCGAAACGGTCATCCTGCGGCCCTTCACGCAGCGCCTCGGCCTGCGTGCGCGCAACGGACAGCGCAGGCAACAGCGCATGAATGGCATTGTCACCCTGATCGGGGCGCGAACTGTGGCCCGACCGTCCCTCCGCCACCAGCCGCAGCGCCGCCTTGCCCTTATGCGCCAGAACCGGCACCAGCCCGGTCGGCTCTCCGACGATGCAGCCCAGGGGCGGCGTGCATAGATCCGGCAGCGCCGCAATCATATGCGGCACCCCGCGACAGCCCGCCTCCTCGTCATAGGACAGCGCGATATGAACAGGGGCGGACAGCTCCATTCCGACCAGCTCGGGCACGGCGGCCAGCACCGCAGCCACATAGCCTTTCATGTCGCAACTGCCCCGCCCGATCAGCCGCCCCCCGTCACGGCGCAGGACAAAGGGATCGCCCAGCCACTCCGGCTCGCCCGCCGGAACCACGTCGACATGGCCCGACAATATATAGCCGGGCCGCGACGCATCCCCGATGGTGGCGAACAGATTGTACCGGTCGCCTTCCGGCCCCTTGAGCAGGTGAAAGGGCACCCCGTGTTTGCGCAGGTAATTCGCAACAAACTGCATCAACCCGTCATTGGGCGTGCCAACCACGCTGGGAAAGCCGACAAGCTGCTCCAGCAATGCGGCACCCGATGCCTGCATCACGCTCACTCCGCGACGGGGGTTGCGGTGACATAGATCTTGCGCAGGGTCTCCAGTGTTTTCCACTGGCCCACAAAGCCCGGCTTCATCACAAAGCTGTCGCCCGCACCAAAGCTGAAAGTTCCGCCGCCGTCTTCGCTGATCTCGACGCGTCCGGACAGGATATGGCAGAATTCAAAGGTTTCGCCTTTCATCGACTTTGTCGTGCCGGGCGTGGCTTCCCATACGCCGGTGCGAATCTGACCCCATTGCGCGGCTTCGGCCCAGTCTTCGTCCTGCGCCCATGTGCGAAAGGCTGGCGCGCCCTCGATCAGGCGGTCGGGGGCCGCCACATCTTCGCGGGGGGCGAATTCGGGGGCGGTATCAATCGGAACAATAAGGGACATAGTGAGGTCTTTCTGCTGGTGCGCCAACCGGCGCGTTGATCTGCCCGGACAAAATGCACCAGCCTGTCCGGCGATCTTGGCCAAAGTTGCCGTTCCGGCGGCAGGTCCTGCCGGATGCTGCCCGCCCGGCGCAATTTCATGCTCGCGATTCCGTAAACAGGGTAAGCCCGGTGGCACACGTCAGGTGAACCGTGGCCACGAACCGGCAAACCCCTGCAAACATGGAAACTATGTTTACCGGTCGTGGATCAGGATCGAATCGTCCGTTTCACTGACCACACAGATGGTCAGTTTCCCGCAACCGGCAGGCGCATTGCGCGGGGTGCCATCGACAAGATCGAATTCGGCGAAATGCACGGGACAAACGATGTGACCATCCGCCACGAAACCATCCGACAAGGAAGCCACGGCATGCGGGCAGGCATCCGCAACCGCATGGACCTGACCACTGATGCGGGTGACGGCCAGAGCGCCAAGCTTGGGGTCATCGACACGCAGCACCGCGCCCTCCGCCACAGCGGAGCCCGCGACAAGGAAGCGTCCCGGCCCGGTTGGCTTAGGCGGCTGACGGCGCGCGGTCTTTGGTTGTGGTGCGGAATCGAAACGATGAATCTCCTGCGGGCGGTCGATGCCGATCGCAAAATCGCCAAAGTCCCAAAATGGCCGGTCCCTGTCCCCGGGTCCGCTGCAAAGGCGGGCTTTCGCAGTCGGGCGCCCGGCAATTTGAATCCGTTTGCCAAATTGATCCGACCAGAACCGCAGGGGCGCGCGGGCCGAAAGTGGCTGACCCAGCATTGCACGCACACAGGCGCGCGCCTGATCATTGGCGTTCTGCCAGCTTTCGATCCGCGCGAGGCCTGCCGGGCCGGGTTGTGACGCCACATCGCCAATCGCATGGATGAGCGGATTGCTGGTCGTGCCAGCCGCATCCGTGCTGATCCCTCCGTCACAGGCGATTCCGGCCTGGCGACCCAGATCATCGTTGGGCGCGATCCCCACGGCTATCAGCAGCATGTCAGCCGTGATCTCACTGTCGCCGATCATGGCACGGACCGCGTTGTCATCCACAGAGAATTCAGCGCTGACGCCCAGGCGAAGATCAACACCATGGCTGCGGTGCAAGGCGGCAAGGTGATCGGAAACCGCAGGCGGCAACAGGCGGTGGGCCAGCGCCGGTCCACGCACCAGAACCGTCACCTCGATCCCGGCGGAACGGGCGGCGGCGGCGGCCTCCATCGCGATCCAGCCGCCCCCGAGGATCAGCAAGCGGCGTGGCGCGGCCAGAGCGATGGCGCGTGCATCATCGCGGGTGCGCAGCCTGTGCACGCGCGGACCGGACAGCGCCATCGGGTTCCGCGCCCGCCCGCCGGTCGCGAGGATCAGCCGCGCGTAGTCGCGATTGCTGCCATCGGCCAGGGTCACCCGGCAGCGATCCGCATCCACCCCCACGACCCGCTGGCCGAGGCAGAGGTCGATGTTCAGGCGCTTTGCCTCATCCGGGGTCATCGCATCGGTCTGCGGGGCGCTCTGGAACAGCGTCTTTGACAGTTCCGGCCGCTCGTATGGCGGATGCGCCTCGTCGCCGATCAGTTGTACCGGTCCGCGATGGCCTGCCTCGCGCAAGGAACGTGCCGCCATCGCGCCGGCCTGTCCCGCGCCCACAATCACGATCGGCCGGGGCTGCGGCAGTTCAAGCCGTTGGCCAAGCTCAATCGCGCCTTCGGTCTCGATGACACAATAGATGCCAAGATTGCGTTGAAACCGATCCACAAGCGTCCGCAAAACGTCGGGATCGCCCGGCAGTTCACCCTGTGCCAGCGTGGTAAACCCGCATCTTCCACAATGGGAGACACCGCGCAGCGTGACATTCCCGATCCGGAAACGCTGGCCGAGCAGGTTGTATTCCGGAATACCCTCCGGGGCATCCGGCAAATCGACCACGATGTTCGGACGAAAGCGGCGCGCATCCATGTTGCTTTGCGGAAGCATGCGGGACAATTGCGCCAGCGCCTGCCGGCTGATCAGATGCACCGGCGCCATGGTGTAGCGCGGCCGGGCCGCTGTACCATCTGCCAGCGCTGTGCCATGTCGCCGGACCTGAACCGAGCGGCCGAAATGCAACGACAGCATGTCACGGGCCGCCTCGCTTTCCGCATCCAGCCAGACCTGTCCATCGGATGAAATCTGGGGTCGGTCGTCGCTGATCCGTGCCCGGATATCGGGTGCCCGGTTCCAGCGGGGATCGCGCACCGGATAGGCCGTCTCGCCCGTCTCCGCATCGAAAAGCCCATGGGTCCGGTCACCAACCGGCCCGCCCTTGACCATCCGGAGAGTCTCGCAGGGCTCGCCGCCCAGTGTGCTGAGCGGATAGCGCCAGAGGGCGGTCACAATTGCATCGTCGAACATCGCGGTCATCCGCTTTATCGTTTGCTACGCCACCATGCGATGCGGTCCTGCAGGGCATAGCCCCTGATGATCGCGGGCATGAACCACGGGTTGCCCCGGTAGAGCGGCACCGCAGCAGGCGGGCGGGAGAACAGCGCGGAACGGCCCTCTTCGCCATTGCCCAACAATCTGTGCGCCGCGCGGGTGCCGACCCAGGGTGCCCAGACGACACCCGAGCCGCAGAACCCGCTGGCATAGACGATCCCGTCCTTTTCAAAGATCCGGGGCAGCATGTCGCGGTTCATCGCCACATTGCCATACCAGCTGTGCGACAGATGCACCCCGTCCAGCTCGGGGAAGAGTTCGGCCAGCCCCCGGCGCAGCCGCTGTGTCGGCACGGTGGCGTCGCCCCCATGCCCGCTTTCGCGCCCGCCCAGCAGGATGCGTTTGCCGTCTGGTGTGGGGCGGTAGTAATAGCCCAGCTGCCGCCCCTCGCCCATCATCATGCGTTGCGGCATCAGCCGGTCCATCACCTCGGGTGACAGCTCTTCGGTGACGATGATCCGGCTGCGCACGGGCACCAGACGCCGGCGCAGATAGGGTGCGGCACCATCGGTGTACCCGTTGGTGCAGACCAGTACCTGCCGCGCCTCGACCGTGCCCGACGGGGTCTGAACGCGAAATGTCGCGCCCTCGCGACTGATCGCCGTGACCGGGGTATTCCCGTGCACGGCGACACCGGCGGCCAGTGCCAATTGCAACAGGCCTGCATGAAACTTGCCCGGATGCAGCCCGCCGATGTCCTTGCGGACAACGCCGCCACGATAAAAGCCGGAGCCGATATATTGCTCCTGTTCGCCGTGGGGAACCGCATAGGTCTCGATGCCCAGCCGTTTCGCCAGGGCCTCGGCGCCACGGGCCATGGTGTCGTATTGGCCAAACCCCAGCGCTCCCTTGAACAAGCCTGTCAGCCGGAAGTCGCAGTCGATCTCCTCGCTGCGAATGAAGTCATACAGGAATTCCCGCGCGGTCTTGCTCTCGGCTTCGATGGCATAGGCGGTGGCCTCGTCAAAGGTCCTTGTTATCGCGGCATGGCTGGGACGGATCGAGCCACTGGTGATGCCGCCGTTGCGCGAGGATGCGCCCTCGCCCGGGTGCATCGCGTCAAAGGCCGCGACCGAGCGGCCCGCCCGGGCCAGGGTCAATCCCGCAGCCAGCCCGGCATATCCGGCGCCGACAATCGCCACGTCCACCGACCGGGCGGGGGGCTGTACAGGCGCCGGTCCGGGCGGGGCCGCTTCCCACCAGAACGGTGTCGCCTTGTCAGCAAGCCGGGGTGTTTTGGCCATCGTATATCCTATCAGACGGTGTCGTTGCGGACGTCAAGCGCGTCGCGCAGACCGTCCCCGATAAAGTTGAAGCTGGACACCGCGATGGTGATCGCAATGCCTGGTATGATTGCAAGCCATGGCGCGCTGGCCAGGTATTGCTGCGCCCCGTTCAGCATGTTGCCCCAGCTTGGAAGCGGCGGCTGGATCCCGAAACCCAGAAAGCTGATATAGGCTTCCAGCAGGATGGCACGGGCCACTGTCAGGGTCGCGGCAACGATGATGGGCCCCATGGCATTGGGCAGGATCTCGCGGAACATGATATGCGACCGGCCCAGCCCCAGCATGCGCCCGGCAAGAACGAATTCCCGTTCCTTGAGCGAACGGACCTCGGCCTCGACGATCCGGGCGACCTCCATCCAGCTGGTCACGGCAATGATGATGGTGATCATGACCGGGCTGGGTTTCAGTGCTGCGGCCAGCGCCAGCAGCAGGAAGATGGTCGGGTAGGACAGGAACCCGTCCACCGTCCGCATCAGCACGGCGCTGATCCAGCCGCCGCGGTATCCGGCGATCACGCCGACCAGCGTGCCGACGAAAATCGACAGCACCATGGCAAAGAAGCCCACCAGCAGCGAGATCCGGCCAGCCATGAACAGCCGCGCCGCGATGTCGCGCCCCAGGGGGTCGGTGCCCAGATAATGATCGCTGGCAAAGGGCGGCGCGAACCTTGCCCGCAAATCGATGTAAAGCGAGTCGTAGGGCAGCAGATAGGGGCCGACAACGCAGGCCAGCGTCAGAAGGGTGATCATCAACAGCCCCAGCAGCGCCAGTCGATGGCTCAGGAAGCGGCGCAGCACCCTGCTCTGCCACCAGCGGCTGGGGGAGTGGGTTGCGGTCAGGGTGGTCATCTCGATGGCTTCCTTCTCCTTGGGTCGGGCGTCAAGCCAGACGAATGCGTGGATCAACCAGCGCGACAACAATATCGGCAACAAGGTTGCCTGCGATGGTCAGGATGGCTGAGAACATCAACAATCCCATTACGACGGGGTAGTCGCTGTAACCGAGGCTATCGAGGAACAGCCGCCCCATGCCCGGCCAGGTAAAGACGGTTTCCGTCACCAGCGCGCCGGTCAGGATCGAGGGCAGCTGCACCCCGGCCAGGGTGATCATCGGCAAAAGCGCGTTGCCGACGACATGTTTCATCAGCACCCGGCGTTCGGTGACGCCCTTGGCGCGGGCGGTCTTCACGAATTCCTGGCTGATCGCATCCAGCGTTGCGGTGCGCATGTACCGGCTCCAGACCGCGATATGGACCAGCGCCAGCACCACCGAGGGCATGATCAGGTGATGCAGGTAATCCAGTACCGAACCGTCGCCGATGGAATACATGTTGCCCGCCGGCAGCCAGCCCAGTTTCAGCGAGAAGACATAGATGCCGATCAGACCGAACCAGAAGGTCGGGATCGAAAGCGCAACCATGGCACCCACGGTCGCGGCATAATCGAAGGTCGAATAGCGGTGGGTCGCTCCCCGGATACCGATCCAGGTCCCGATCGCGATTGCGATGACGGTCGAGGACCCCATCAGGAGGAAGGTGGCAAAGAGATGCCGGCTGATCACGGTCAGCACCGGGTTCCCGTCGCGGAAGGATATCCCCCAGTCGCCCTGAAGCAGCCGCCAGGCCCAGTCGAAATACTGCACCAGAAGCGGGCGGTTCAGCCCGAGTTGTTCGGCGAGCCGGGCCTTGTCCGCTTCGGTCATGCCGGGGTCGAGCGCAAATTGCGCCAGCGGCCCGCCCGGAATGAGGTTGAGTACGACAAATCCGATGATTGAAACGATCACGAGCAGCACGATGCTTTGCGCGAAGCGTTTGAGCAGGAATGCAGGCATATTCTCCTCCTTCCGGGACAGGTAGCGTTACATGATGGCCGGTGTCCGGAGCGTTCAGCCCCGGACACCGGACGTTAGGTCAGGCCCAGTACCAGGCCGCGGCGTGCCAGGATTCGGTCCGCGTGTTGGTATTGACTTCAAAGCCTTCGATGCCTGCCTTGCGACCGTAGAGGTTGGTGTAGGCAAACAGCGGCAGGAACGGGAGGTCGTGCCGGATGATCTCCTGCACCTTGGAGTAGATCTCCCGCCGTTTCTCGGGGTCGAACGTGCGGCTGCCTTCCACCAGCAGGGCATCGACCTCGGAGTTCGAATACTGCGCGTTGTTCGATCCGCTGCCGCCCTTGGCCGCGATGGCATCGGTGTGGAAGCGATAGGTCACATCCGGGTCGCCGCCGACCAGATAGGTGATACCGACCATGGCCGAGTCGAATTGCGACTGGCCCCAGAAGTCGCCCCACATCACGGCGGGGGGCAGGTTCTCGATCTTCATCTCTGCGCCGATCTCGGCAAAGGTCTGCTGCAGGAACTGCTGGGTCTGTTCACGCAGGTGGTTGCCGACCGTGGTCGAGTTGTTGAACGACAGGCGCAGCCCGTCCTTTTCGCGGATGCCATCGGGGCCCGGCACCCAGCCGGCTTCGTCCAGGATCTGGCGTGCGCGGTCCAGGTTGAACTCCTGCTTCGGCAGATCCGGGTTGTAGTAATAGGACTGCGGCGGCATGAAGGTTTCGGCCGGGGTGGGCACGCCATAGTACAGCGCGTCGATGATCGCCGTCCGGTCCATCGCCAGATACAGCGCCTCGCGCACGGCCTGGTCCTTGAAGACAGGCAGTTCCTGGTTGAGATAGATCGATTCAACCGATCCCTTGGGTTCAACCGTCACCACCCTGTCCGCCAGGTCCTTGGCCTCCTTGTAGTTGTCGGGCGTGATATAGGCGTTGCCGACCAGGTCGATGTCGCCGCTCTTGAACTGGGCGTAAAGCACGGTCATGTCGGGGATGTATTTGAAGATCAGCTCTTCGACATAGGGGCCTTCGCCGAAGTAATCCGCGTTGGCCACCAGTTCGAGCCGGTCACCGGCAAGACGCTGTCCCCATTTGAAAGCCCCGGTGCCGACCGGCGCCTGATTGAACGCGGCCTCATTGGGGTTGGCCTCGGCCTCAAGGATATGTTTGGGCACCATGAAGGTTTCGGTCAGGAACGACAGATAGGGGGCAAAGGGTTCTTCCATCCGCCAGGTGATCTCGGTCGGCGAGACAACGGTGATGTCGCGGACCAGATCATGGCCGGTGGTCCGCCAGGCGCGGAAATCGGGGTTCACGATCAGTTCGAGCGTATATTTGACGTCTTCGGCGGTGAAGGGCGTGCCATCGTGCCAGGTGACATCATCGCGCAAGCGGATGCGCCAGTTCAGCCCGTCCTCGGAAATGCCGCCATTGTCCTGGCTGGGCACTTCGCTGGCGAGGTTCGGCCCGATGACGCCATCGACACTGATGCGGAACAGCGCGTCGAAAATCGAGAAGTTCACGCCGTCATCCACTTCGATATGCGGCATCAGGGGGTTGAACACGGTAGGTTCCTGCGACAGGCCGACAACGATACGGCCCGCCGGCGCTGCCGGAGGTGTCTGGGCGAAAGCGGGCTTGCCCAGCAGATGTGGTGCGAAAAGGCCCGCAGCGCCACCGGCGCCGAGAACCCGCAGGGCGTCGCGGCGTGAGAACCCTGCGCTGGTCTTGTTGAACTTGGTCATTTTAGTCTCCCATGTGTTGGATATATCGGGTTGGTTTTGTGACGTTTCTTGTGACGGCTTTGGATATCGGCGCTCAGCCCTCGGCTGCGGCCAATTCGGGGCGGTTACTGCTTTCGCCGGGAATGGCGGCCACCAGCTCGCGGGTGTAATCGGATTTCGGATTGAGAAAGATCTGCGACGGCGGGCCCATTTCAACGATCCGCCCGCGCTGCATGACGGCGATATCGTCGCAAATCTGGCTGGCGACGCGCAGGTCGTGAGTGATGAAGACCATCGAGATCCCGGTTTCCCGCTGGACCTTGTCCAGCAGTTCCAGGATCTGCGCCTGTATCGACACGTCCAGCGCCGAGACAGCTTCGTCGGCGACCAGCAGCGTCGGCTCAAACATCAGCGCGCGTGCAATGCCGATCCGTTGCCGCTGGCCGCCGGAAAACTCGTGCGGGTAGCGCCCGTAGGCCCCGGTATCCAGCCCGACCAGATCCAGCAGGGCGCGGGCATCTTCGCGGGCCTTGGCATAGGGCATCCCATGGGCGGTTGGCCCCACGGTCAGAATCCGCCCGATCGTCGCGCGCGGATTCAGCGATGCAAAAGGATCCTGAAAGATCATCTGGATGCGCTGGCGCAGCGGGCGGAACTCGGTCTCTGCCATCGGGGCGATGTCACGGCCTTCGAACAGGATGCGCCCCCCGTCGCAGTCCATCAGCTTGGTCAGCAACCGCCCCAGCGAGGATTTTCCCGACCCGCTTTCACCCACCACGCCCAGCGTCCGGCCGCTGGCCAGTTCAAAGGACACGTCGCGCACGGCAGGCACCACACGCTGGGTGCGCAGCAGGGCACTGCCGCTGCGATAGGTCTTGGTCAGCCCTTCGACCTTCAGCACCGTGTCACTGCCTGCGGATTGCAACGACGGGCGGTCCTTGTCGGTCAGATGCGGCACGGCGGCGATCAACCGCTTGGTATAGGGGTGTTCGGGCGCCTTCAGAACCTGGTCTGCGGTACCTTGTTCGACAACATGGCCTTTTTCCATCACCACGACATTGTCGGCAATCTCGGCCACGACGCCAAAGTCATGGGTGATGAACAGTACGCTCATGCCCTTGCGGCGCTGGATGTCGCGGATCAGTTCAAGGATCTGCGCCTGGGTGGTCACGTCCAGCGCCGTGGTCGGTTCATCCGCGATCAGGATCGACGGTTCAAGCGCCAGCGCCATGGCGATCATCACCCGCTGACGTTGCCCGCCGGACAGCCGGAAAGGATATTGATTGTACATCAGCGCAGGGTCCGGCAGCCCCACTTCGTCCAGCAGTTCCACTGCCCGTTTGCGCCGTGAGGCCTGTGTGCCGATCCCATGCGCCCGCATGGCCTCGTCTACCTGCGCGCCCACCGTCAACAGCGGGTTCAGCGCCGACAGCGGGTCCTGAAAGATCATCGACACCACCCGTCCGCGCAGGCTGCGCAGGGATTCCGCATCCATGCCGACAATCTCGAGCCCGTTCAGCGTGATGGAGCCCGCGCTGACACCGATCACACGAGGCAGAAGCCCCATGATGGTATTTGCGGTCACCGACTTGCCCGACCCCGATTCACCAATCACACAGAGGATCTTGCCACGTTCGAGATCGAAAGAGATATCCTCGACCGCATGGGCACGTTCCATGCCATGGGGCAGGTTGACGGTCAGACCGCGCACCGATAGCGCCAGTTCATGGCTGTCGTCTGTCTGGGGGCTTGCTGTCATGCTGCACTTTCCTTGCGTGTGAACCGTTGTGTAGTCCTCGCCGATAATCCAAGTATTGTGATCCCTATCGGGGGGCAGAGTCACCAAATCACCACGTGCAGACGGCAGGATAAACTGATCTGATGTCCGGGTCTGGCAGATTATTCTGCGCCGCATATGGCACCTTTTTCGGTGCATGGTGAGGCGAGGGATCCCCCTGGCCCGGTCAGATGTATTGCCCGTGCCCGAAGGATATGTTGAAGTTTTATCAAAACATCCGCTGTGAAGCTTGCACAGGAAACGGGCATTCCGGCAAGTGGGACAGAAATCCTTCGGCACCCGCCTGCACGAAACAGATGACGGCCCGCCGTATGCCACGTATTACTTTCCCAGGACGAATTGGAGCGCCTGCATGACCCTCGACAAGATCGACATCAGGATTCTCTCTGAACTCCAGAAGAACGGCAGGATCACCAATGTCGAACTTGCCGAACTGGTTTACCTGTCGCCCAGCCCCTGCCTGATGCGGGTCAAGAAACTGCAGGCCGAAGGGTACATCACCGGTTACGCCGCACAGATCGACGTATCGAAACTTGGCCAAAGCCTGATGGTTTTCACGGAAATTACGCTGAAAAACCACCGTCAGATTGATTTTGCCCGCTTCCTTGCCGCGATGGAAAAGATTGACCAGGTGATCGAATGCCACCTTGTGTCCGGTGGTTATGATTATCTGGTAAAGTTCGTCACCGCCGGGATCACCGAGTATCAGACGATCATGGAAAACCTGGTTGAGCGGGACATCGGCATCGACAAATATTTCAGTTTTGTCATCCTGAAATCGCCCATCGTCAAGAAACATCTGCCGCTTGCCTCCTTCCTCGGGGAAGACTGACGCCGCTCTGCCAACAGGCAAGCCCTTTGCCGGGCGCGCCCTGTGCAGACTGCCAGAGACATCCCGTCAAACCGGACCTCAACCCGGGGTCAGAGCCTCATCGCCCCGGCGACAGCCATGCGCTGGCGTAGGAGGGCGACGCGGTAAAGGGTGATGCCACTGGCGGCGATCTGGCGCTTGCAGCCCTTGGCCCGCAGACCTTACGCCGGGTCGGAGAAAGACAGCGTCGGCACGTCCACAGCCGTGGCACCGCCGTCGACAGTCAGCACCGCGCCGGTGATCATCGCGGCCTCTTCCGAACAAAGGAAGGCAACCGCAGCGGCAATGTCCTCGCCGGTGGCGGGGCGGCCAAGCGGGACGTCGCGGGTAACCTGGGCATAGGCTTCTTCGATGCCGCTGAGCTTGCGACGCTCGACCAGCTCGCGCATCTCCATGTCGGCCATTTCGGTGCGCACCCAGCCCGGACAGATCGCGTTGCAGCGCACGCCTTTCACGCCGAAATCACGCGCAATCGACCTGGTCAGGCCAATCAGCCCGTGTTTCATCGTGACATAGCCGCAGGACTCGGGTGCCGCCGCCAGCGCGGCAATCGAGGCCATCATCAGCACGTTACCACGGGTTTCGATCAGTGCAGGCATCGCGGCCCGTGCTGTGACCAGGGCGGTGTTGAGATTGGCCTCGACCGAAGCGCCCCAATCCTCGTCCGAGATCTCTGTCAGCGTGCCGTAGCCAAAGCCGCCGGCATTGCAGACCACCGCGTTCAGCCCGCCGAAGCGGTCGTGCGCGAGGCTGACCAGACCTTCCATGTGTTCGCGCGAGGCGGCATCACCCGCCACGGCCACGCCGCCGCAACTTTCCGCGACACGCTCTATCGGTTCGGCGCGGCGGCCGGTCAGAATGACATTGGCGCCTTCGGCAGCAAGCCGTCTGGCCGATGCCGCGCCGATCCCGGTGCCTGCGCCGGTCACGATGACGGTCTTTCCTTTGTAACGGTTCATGTGGTTGCTCCTTGTTCTGAAAGGTAAGTGCCGGCCAGCGCCCGTGCATGGGCGACGAACCGCGCGTTGCGCGCCCCGGAGCCGTCTTCGTTCATGCGGGTGATGATCCAGCCGACATAGGTTGCAGCGCGCAGGACGACGAAGAGATCCAACGCCGCAAGATCGAGATTGCGCACCGACAGGTAGCCTTCGATCAACGCAGCCTTCAGCGCGTCGTAGTCAGGTTCGTTCTGGTTGCGGATCAGCGTCGTCGCGATGTCGAACAGCCGGTAGCCAAAGCCGCCGTCGTCAAAGTCGATCAGCTGCAGCCTGTCACCATCGACCATGATGTTTTCGCGCACGAGATCGGCATGGATCAGGCCGAAATCCAGTTTGTCGCCAATCTGTGCCAGCCTGTCGCGGGCGGTGTCGCGCAGCCTCAGGAACAACGCCCGGTCCGTGTCAGAGAGCGTGGGATTGTCCGAGAACCTGTCCCAGACAGGTGTCTCTCCGACCAGACCCGCGCGGTTCCAGCTTTGGCGCGTGAAGCCTTCCGGCCGGGACCAGCTGTCAGAGACCTCATGCAGGCGCGCCATTTCGCGGCCGATGTTGCGGAACAGCTTGGTGCTGTCCTTGACCTGAAGGGCAACCCCGGTCTTGCCGACAGGGGCGCCGGGCAGCCATGTCAGAACGTCCACGGCATGTGCGCCAACCATGTGCAGCAACGCGCCGGAGGCCGAGGGCACCGGCCTGGGCACGTGCAGCCCGCCGCGATCCAACTCCGCCATCCACATCAATTCCGAGCGCAACTCGGCCTCGGTGCGGTAGCCCGGGCGGCGCAGCCTCAGGGCATAGGTGCGATCCGCGTGATCGACGCGGAACACCTGGTTCTCGCGCGCTGCGACCAGCGACCAGGAAGCCCCTGCGAGCCCCCAGAGCGCCAGGGCTTGTTCGACAGTGGCGTTCATGACTGCAATGGCGTGCTGGACAGGACCTCGTCCAGCGTTTCGATCAGCAGATCGACATGTTCGGTCGAAAACGGCAGGGGTGGCCGGATCTTCAGCGTATTCTTGTGCCGCCCGAGCTTGGACAGGATGATGCCGCGGTGGCGCAACGTGTTGATCACCTGATCGGTAAAGGCGCTGGCCGGAGCCTTGGTGTCGCGGTCGAGCACCATCTCTGCGCCAAAGACCAGACCCGAGCCACGCACGTCACCGATGCAAAGGTGCTTGTCCTGCAAGGCTTCAAGGCGACCGCGGGCATAGGCCCCGACCGTTCTGGAATTGGCCAGCAATTGCTTGTCCTCGATCTCTTCCAGCACTGCCATCGCTGCAGCACAGGACACCGGGTTGCCGCCGAAGGTGTTGAAGTAGCGATAGCCGCCCCGGAAAGTTTTCAGGATCTCTGCCCGCGTCACCAAACCGCCGACCGGGTGGCCGTTGCCCATCGGCTTGCCCAGCGTCATCACGTCGGGCACCACGCCCATCTTCTGATGCGCCCACATATGGGTGCCGGTGCGCGCAAAACCTGACTGCACCTCGTCGCAGATCAGCAGCCCGCCGGCCTTGCGCACGACTTCGGCGACCGGTTTCAGCCAGCCATCGGGATGATCGGGGAACCCTTCATTCAGGAAATAGGGGCAGATGACCAGCGCGGCAAAACCAATGCCGCTTTTCTCGTGTTCCGCGATCTGTTCCGCCACTGACTGTGCAAAGAGCGTGCCGTCGGGGTCCGGGTTGCGATAGCTGTCAGGAGCCTCGACGAAGCGGAAATACTGCCCAAGGCCAAAACCGACCGTGGGCCGGTTCGACTGGCTGAGCTGGCTGACCAGCGCGGTATTGCCGTGATAGGTGGCATCCGTCGCGATGATGCCGCGTTTGCCGGTCATGCCTTCGGCCATGCGCAGGGCAATGTCATTCGCCTCGGACCCGGTGCAGGTCAGGATGGCGCTATCGAGTGCTGCGTCCATCGTGCCGGTCAGCTTCTCGACGTAATCGAGAATGCCGTCATGCAGATAGCGTGTATGTGTGTTCAGGGTTCCTGCCTGCGCGCAGATCGCCTCGACCACGCGGGGGTTGCAATGGCCCACCACCGGCACGTTGTTGTAGCAGTCCAGATACTTGCGGCCTTTGGCATCCCAGAGCCAGACGCCTTCGCCTTTTACCAGATGCAGCGGGTCATCATAGAAGGTCGAGACATTGGGGCCAAGCAAGCGGGCCCGGTCGGCAAGTAACGTTGAGGTATCGCGTTTCATTCTGGTCCTCTCCTGACGGTCACGGACGGGCAGCGCAGCGGGTGCGCGCATGGCTTTCGGATGGGTTCAGCATATCGGTCGGTACTGCGTTCAGGTCGGCCGCATGCGCGCGCGGATTGCGGTGGTATTGGTCATAGCGCAATCCATGCGGTCTTGAGGTCCATGTATTTTTCCATCGCGTATAATGACTTGTCGTGCCCGTTGCCGGATTGCTTGTGCCCGCCCAGCGGGACGGTCAGATCGGAACCGCCGTAGGTGTTCACGTGAATGACACCAGAGCGGATGCGGCCGATCATCCGGTGCGCGCGCGACAGGTTTGATGTCCAGACCCCGGCGGCAAGGCCAAAGTCGGTGCCGTTGGCGAGGCGGATCGCTTCGTCCTCGTCCTTGAAGGTCGTCACCGACAGAACCGGTCCGAAGACCTCGTTGCGAAACAGGTGGTCTGTCGGTTTGACGCCGGAGATGATCGTCGGCTGCATGTAGAAGCCGCCGGTATCTTCCAGGATTTGTGCGCCGCCAGTGCGGCGTTCGGCGCCCTCGGCCTCGGCACGGGTGACAAAGCCTAGGTTGGCCTGCAGTTGCACATCCGAATGCACCGCGCCGATCTGGCTGTTGAGGTTCAGCGGATCGCCGACCACAAAGGCCTCGGCATGGCGCGCCAGTTCCTGCACGAAGTCTTCCGCGATGTCCTCTTGCACCAGCAGCCGCGACCCGGCCACGCAGACCTGGCCGGAGTTCCGGAAAATGCCCCCTGCCGAGGTTGCCGCAGCGGCGGCCAGATCGGGCGCGTCATTGAACACGATGTTGGGGGATTTGCCGCCCAGTTCCAGGTAGCAGCGTTTGAGGTTCGAGCGTGCCGAATATTCCAGCAGCCGCCGCCCGGTGCCGCCGGAGCCGGTGAAGACCAGCACATCGACATCCATGCTCAGCGCAAGTGCCTCTCCGGCGGTGGCACCCCGGCCGGTGACGACGTTGAACACGCCGTCGGGCAGGCCTGCTTCGCTGGCAAGTTCGGCGATCTTGAGCAAGGTCAGGGACGCGGTTTCCCCCGGTTTCAGCACCAGCGAATTGCCCGCAGCAAGCGCCGGGGCGATTTTCCAGCTGCCGATCATCAGCGGGAAGTTCCAGGGGACAATTGCCCCGACCACCCCGATGGGGCCATGATGGACCAGCCCCAGGACATTGTCCGCTGTGGGCGCGATCTGGCCATAGATCTTGTCGATGGCCTCGCCGTAATAGCGGAAGGTGTTGGCGGCCGAGAGCGCCTCGGCCTTGAAAGCCATGCCGATCTCGGTCCCGTTGTCCCGCACGCCCAGCACCGCAAGCTCCAGCGCGCGGGCCTCGATCAGGTCTGCCAGGCGCAACAGAACCTTCTTGCGCGCGGCAGGAGCCATCCGCGACCAGCGGCCATCCTCGAACGCCTCGCGGGCACTGCTGACGGCCCGCGCGACATCGGCTGCGCTGCCGTCGGCGATCTGCGTCAGGACGCTGCCGTCGATCGGCGAGATGACCTCCAGTGTCCCGCCGTCGGCAGCGGGCACGCTGCGGCCGCCAATGAAATGTCCCTGCAGGGGAACATCAGTTGTGCGGAGTTTGTCAATTGACGCTTGATCCATCGGGTTCAACCTTGCTGGCTAGAGTGTTCGTGATCAGGGCCGATCGGGTCGGGGCCCTGCTTGGTCTTGTGCTCACGTATCAATGTGCGCAGGTGCAGGATTAGCACCAACAGGATCATGACAAATAGGATCGCCGCGATTGGCCGGCTGACGAAATCCAGCGGCGTCTTCACCGCGGCCATCGCGGTGCGCAGTTTGACCTCCATGATGCCGCCCAGCACGATGCCAAGGATGATCGGCACGATTGGCAGGTTGAGCCGCTTCAGGATCAGGCCGAAGACGCCGAACCCCATCGCGATGACGCAATCGGTGGCAGAGTTGCGCAGCGAATAGACCCCGATGAAGGACAGCGTCAGGATCATCATGCCGAGAAACCGGGTCGGAATCTGCATGATCCGCAACAGCAGATTGGTCGAGAACAACAGGAAGACCAGGACGATGACGTTCAGCAGGATCAACGCCATATAAAGCGCCATGACGAAATCGAGCTGATCGGCAAACAATTGCGGCCCGGGGATGACGTTGTGGACATAGAACACTGTCAGCATCATCGCGGTCAATGCCTCACCCGGTATGCCAAGGGCAAGCAGCGGGATCATGGCGGCCGCAGGCACCGCGATGTTGGCGGCTTCCGAAGCGACAAGCCCCTCTGGCGACCCCTTGCCGAACAATTCGGGGGTTTTCGAGGATTTCTGCGCATAGGTGTAGGACAGGAATTGCGCCGTGAATTCACCGACGCCGGGGATCATGCCCATCAGCACGCCCAAGGACGACGAAACCGTCGCAATGCGTTTGATGCCCAGAAGTTCCTTGAAACCGGACATCATGCTGCCGCTGACCGTGGCCCGTTCGGGCGTGTGATCGCGTTCGATCAGCAACAGGAAGGCCTGACTGATGGCAAAGAGGCCCAGCACCACCACGATCAGATCGAAACCGGAGGCCAGCCATGACTGGTCGAAGGTATATCGCTTTGTGTATTTGACCGGCTCCAGTCCCACGGTGTTCAGAAAGATGCCCAGAAAGGCCAACATCCCCGCAGCAAAGGTCTGCCCCCGGTGCGCCACGACGACCAGCAAAATGCCTAGAAACGCCGCCAGAAAGATCTCCCGGCTGCCGAAATGCGGGGCGATCCATGCCAGGAGCGGTGACAGGACGATCAGACAAAGGATGGAGAAGACACCGCCAAAGAAGGACGCGGTATAGGCGAGGGAAACCGCACGGTGACCTTCGCCGCGCTTGGTCATCGGGTAGCCGTCATATGTGGTCAGCGCGTTGACGGGCGTGCCGGGCGTGTTGATCAGGATGGCGGGAATGGCGCCCCCATACATCGAACTGCCATAGATGCCGAGCAGCAATGTCAGACCGACGATGGGTTCAAAGGAAAAGGTGGCAGGCAGAAGGATGGCGATGGCGATCGCGGGGCCGACCCCGGGCAAGGCGCCGATGATGACGCCGCCGATCGAGCCGATCAGCAGGGCGACCATGACGTCCCAGTGGGCGAGGATTGCGAGGCCTGAAATCAAGGTGTCCATATCGGCCTCACAGATAGATCATTGCGAAGGAGCGGATGCCGTCCGGGAGATATTGGTAGATCTCACCCGCCGGGATCTTTACCTGCAGAAAACCGCGGAAGATCAACGCGGTGACAATTCCGAACAGGACGGCGGACAAGCAGGCTTTCCAACCTCTGAACCCCGCGCGCATCGTCAGGAAAAGGGTGAAAACGATTGTCGATGGCAGGTAGCCAAGCTGTGGCACCAGCACCACGTAGATGAAGAAATACAGGACATATTCTGCGGCCCGCAGCCAGAACAGGACTTCGGTCCATCGCCCCGCAATGCGCGGTGAGACGAGCGAGCCGAGCAGGTGGAACGCCCCAAAGACAAACATGCCCACGACCCCGATGCCCGGCCAGAGTGCAGGCTGGCTATACCACTTTGTCCGTTTTGCAATGACGGTCTGTTCTCCGAGTTGCGAGAGCAGAAAAGCTGCAAAAGCCAGAAACAGGACCGCAAAGACAAGGTCTCCGGGGCGCCGATACCGTTGAAACAAGTCTTGGAACATCTTCAGCTTGGCCATGAGAGTGCTTTCTTGCTTGGAGTGGACGGACCGGGAGGGGCTGAGCCTCCCGGCCGCATCAGGTTAGTTGTCGAGCAGTTGATGGATCTCGGTGTTGACCTCGATGTCCTGCGCAATCTGGTCGGAGGCCTGTGCCGCATCTTTCCAGTAGATCAGCGCCCCAGTGTCCTGTGCCAGCTTCTTGGCGGCGTCGGTTTCCAGCGCAGCTTTTGCGGCGGCCTCGATCTTGTCTGCGGCCTCTTGCGGGGTGCCTTTGGGCAGGAACAGACCGTTCCACAGCGACAGCGTCAGGCCGGGAACCAGTTCCGCGATTGTCGGCGTGTCCGGCGTCAGCGGTGTCCGAGCTTCGCCGATGCTGGCCAGAATCTTGATGTCGTCAATACAAGGCAGCAGCGTCTGAAGCGTCGCGTTGACGATATCGACGTCCCCGGAGGCAAGAACGTTGCAATCCAGCAGGTCAAAAGCCGCTTCCGAAGTGAAATCCCAGCCACTTTTCTGCGCGCCGGCAAAGGTTACCTGAGTTGGTGCGAGAAAACTGCCGTAATGTCCCAGAGAGACATCGTTTGTTTTTGCATATTCCGAGAGTTCTTCCCAGGTGTCGTAAGGCTGGCTGGCCAGGGTCGCGACGACAAAGGGATAGGTCAGGAATATACCCACCGGATCGAATGGGTTCGGATCGAGTTCCGGAATGCCGATGGTGGGGCCGACAACGGGAACGTCGATGACGAAGGAACCGACAGTATAGCCGTCCGGTTTGGCACCGGCGACTTCAACAGCACCAGGGAAAGGGCCGCCACCGCCGCCGGGTTTGTTCACCACTGCGGCGGGAACGCCGTACATCTCCTGGAATTTGTCGGCGATCATCCGGGTCAGGACGTCTTCGAGATCTCCGGGAGGGAACGGGACAATGAATTCGACCGGCTTTTCAGGATATTCGGCAAAAGCCGCGGTTGCGCTCAGCACAAGGGCCAGCGCGGTATGTGTTATCATCTTGTTCATGGTTTTCTCCTTGGTGTTAGACTTCAGTTTTGTCAGTCCAGACTGGAATTGGCTGGACCTGGGCTTTTTCAAGTTGCACGCGGCACGATGCCGTCGCTGACCCATTGATCGAAAATATTCAGGGCAATCGCCGAGAATTCCGTGTCGTTGATGTGGGCCTCGGTTTCGGTCACCGCGACAGAGGCGGCGGCAGTCTCGCGCAGCTCTGAAACGAAGGCGGCCAGCCCTTCCGGATCATGGCAGTCGCCGCCGGGGCGGTCCCATTCCTCGATCCCGCCACGGGGAATGATCAGATGCGTCGGCGCGGCACTTTCCCCCAGACGCTTGTTGAGCTCGCGCGCGATCTCGCGGCGTTCTTCCTGGTTATAGAAGGTATTCTTGACCAGCTTGTTGTGCATATGAATTGGCCGGTCCGCGAAACGTTCGGGAATGTCCTGCCAACCGGCAAAATCGATCAGGTCCATGCAGCCGGGCGCGACGAGTTGCGGAATGCCTGCGCGGCCGGCAGCCCGGTGCCTGTCCCGCCCGGCATTCACCACCGATCCCGCAAGAAGGTTGCCAAGCTCGGACCCCGCGAAGTCGAAGACGCAGACAAAGGCTTTTTGTGCGGCGAGCTGTTCAAAGGCCATGCCGCCCATACCCATGGCGTGAAATACCGCAACCTCATAGCCGCGCTCTTCCAGCGCGGGTTTCAGTAGTTTGATGTATTTCAGACAGGAGGTGCCAAGAGAGGTAACGCCAATCAGGGGGCGTTCGACCTGGACGGGCTCCGCCGCGCGGGCCGCACCGAGGACGGCCCCCGCCGCCTGCGCCAGCGACGCGCGGCAGATCGCGTTCATGCCATATAGCCCGCCTGCCCAGAGGATCATCTGAATGTCGGACGCCAGACGTTCGGCGGGAATGAGCGCCGAGAAGGAGACCGTCGAGACGACGTATTTTGGCATCCCAAGCGGGAGTGCCTGACAGACATCCAGCGCAAGGTCGGTGCCCATGGTACCGCCAAGGATGATCACGCCATGGATTTGACCTTCATCGGCCAGCCGCCGGGCCAGAGCCTGCGCACCGCTGGACATGATCTCCATGGCCACATGTTCGCTGCCACTCTTGATCGCGGCGGCGATGGAACTTCCGCCAGTCTCGGCAACCTGGTGTTTGGAGAAATCGGTCGGCGTCTCGGGGTCCCCGAGAACGCTGACATCCATGGTCAGGACGGTGCCGCCAAGACTGCTTATCTTTTCTGCAATGAACTCAAGCTCACTGTTCTTGGTGTCGTATGTTCCGATGACCATTATTGTTTTGTCGGCCACATCGTATCTCCCTGTTGATCGCGGACATCAGCCTCGCATGATGGCTCCTGTCGGGTCGTAGAAGGGCCCGAGTTGCACCCGCAACGGGTACATTTTTCCGGCGATCTGGACTTCGAAACCACCCTCGTCGATCCAGGCCTTTGCGACGCCATCGTCATGATGCAGGCTGGCCAGCCCCACCATCGCCTCAAGCCGGAACCCCCAGTCGCCCGATGTCACATGGCCCACGATATGGCCGTCGCGCCAGATCGGTTCGTTGTGGATCAGGTAAGGACCGGATTTTGCATCCACACCCTCGACGATACAGGACACGGTGCGGAATTTCTGCGCGGGTCCGTTTGCCTTCTGTCTTGCCAGGACATCCTTGCCCAGAAAGTCATCGTCTTTCTTCAGATCAACAGCAAAGCCCAGACCGGTTTCATAGGGGGTGTCATCTTCGCCGATATCATGGCCAAAGTGGCGGAACCCCTTCTCAAGTCGGCAAGAGCCCATGGCAAACATCCCCATATGGCGCAGCCCAAGCGGCTGACCGGCCGCCATCAGCGCGTCGTAGACATGGGCGGTGAACTCGGTCGGAACCATCAGCTCATACCCCAGTTCGCCCAGGAAGGAGCGCCGGATGGCCCAGCCACGGGCGTAGGCGATATCAATCTCGCGGGCCGCGCCAAAGGGGAAAGCCTCGTTCGACAGATCGTCTCCCGAGAGGGAGGCCAGAATCTCGCGCGATTTCGGGCCGTGCAGGGTGATCAGACCATAGGCCGAGGTGGCGTCGAAAATCTCGAACCGCCAGGCCGGGTCGGCGTGATCGCGGATCAAGGCCTGATCACGGGTCTGGCTGGGATGGCCGGTGATCACCATGAAACATTCAGGGCCGGTGCGGGTCACGGTGACATCCGCCTCGATCCCGCCGCGGGTGTTCAGGAACTGCGTATAGACCGAGGTGCCCGTCGGCACGTCCATTTGCGCACCGCAGACCCGGTTCAGCGCATGGACAGCATCCGGCCCCTGCACCTGGATCTTGGCGTACATCGACTGGTCGATCAGCACCGCTGAATCGCGCGCGGCCAGACATTCGGCCTGCACAAGCGCTGACCAGTCCTTCCACCACAGGTTCGGCTCTTCGTTCCAGCCCTTCTTCTCGGGATCGTAATACATCGGTATTTCCCAGCCGATACGCTCGGCAAAGGTGGCACCTGCCCCGGCCAGACGGTCATGCAGCGGAACCCGCCGGATGCCGCGCGCCGAGTGGACCTGCCGACCGGCCCAGGACACGCCGTAGTGAAAGCCCACCGATTCCGCAGCGCGGTCCCGGTTGTATCTGGTATTCGACTGGAACGGATGGGCGCGCCGCGCCAGCATCGGCCCCATCCCGCGCGACGGCGCGCCGTCGATCATCCATTCCGCCATGGTCAGGCCAACGCCGCCGGAATTCAGGATGCCGTTGGAGTTCATGCCGGTGGCGATAAACAGCCCCTTGACCTCAGCGGTCGGGCCCAGATAGGGGCGGCCGTCCGGGGTGAAGCTTTCCGGACCGTTAAAGAAGGTCTGGATGCCCATTTCGGACAGGGCCGGCATGCGCTCGAACATCTTTTCAAGATTGGCCTCGACATGCTCCATGTCGAAGGGCAGTTCGTCGAATTCGAAATCCTCCGGAATACCGTCCACACCGTAGGGCTTGCCCTTCTGTTCAAAGGCGCCGATCAGCAGCTTGCCAGTGTCTTCCTTCCAGTAGGTGCGCTCTTCGGCGATGTTCAGGATCGGCTGGGTCTTGGGCAGCCCTTCGACCGGCTCGGTCACGATGTAGAAATGCTCGGTGGCGTGCAGCGGTACGGTCACGCCCCTGGCCTTGGCGAAAAGGTGGCTCCACATGCCGCCCGCCAGCAGCACCTTATCCGTTGCGATCACGCCCTTGTCGGTTTCCACTCCGATGACCTTGCCGTCGCGTACGATCAGGTCGGTCACCTTGGTGTTCTCGAATATCTGCCCGCCGCGCGCCCGGGCGCCCTTGCTGAGTGCCACGGTCACGTCCAGCGGATTCACCTGGCCGTTGGAGGGTACGAAGAAGGCGGATTTCACGTCATCGGTCCCGATCAGGGGCCATTTCTCGTTCAGTTCCTCGACCGACAGCAGATGCGACTCGATGCCCATACGGGCCGCGTGGTCGTGGCTGCGCAGCAGCTGTTCTTGACGCACCGCACCGAGGGCAAGGTTGATGGTGCCGTTCGGCTTGTAGCCGGTTGCCTGACCGGTCTCTTCTTCCAGCTCGCGGAACAAGCGGGCGGTGTATTTGCCCAGCTCGGTCTGGGCGGTGCTGTCACGCAGTTGCCCGACGATGCCCGCCGCGTGCCAGGTTGTACCGCTGGCCAATTTGCGCCGCTCGATCAGCACTGCAGGCACGCCCCGCTTTGCCAGATGATACAGCGTCGACACACCGATGATGCCGCCACCGATGATTACAACCGGTGCGTTGTCGGGGATGTTACTGGTCATGCAATTCAGGCCTTCCATCTCGGCGCAGACGCCAGATTCAGAAAATTTAAAACTCGGCCCCGAGGCGACTGGAATCGGCTCCCAGGGCAATTTCGACTAACATGAGGCCATGGGTCCCTTGCTCAAAGAGAAAAGCACCACTGGTGCGAATAACGCACCCATTTGGTATTTTGGTGGTCTATTGCTTTGCGCAGGCACAAGGTTTGCTCTTAGATGCTGCGCAGATACCAAAGTTCGGGAAAGACAATGACAACGGTCGACAAAGCGATGGAACTCTTGCACCAGTTTTCTTTGGAGCGGCTGGAGATCGGCTTGAACGACCTTGCAAAGCTGACCGGCGAGGACAAGGCTGTCATCCGCAGGCTGCTGATTTCGTTGACGAACAGCGGATTCATTGAACAGAACCCCGAGAACAGGAAGTACTTCCTCGGCTCGGGTTTTCTTGCATTGGCGCGCCTTCGCGAGGCCACCGTGCCAATGGTCAAGGCGACCCAGATTGTCTCTGAGTGGCTGTGCAAGAAGACCAGCGAAACGGTTCATGTGAGCATTCCCGGTCCGTCCGGAATGTCGACTGTGGCGTACAACCTGCCGCAGCGCGGCAATGTCATCAATTTGCGACCTGCTGAACGCTATCCATTCCATGCCTCGGCATCCGGACTGGCATTTTTGTCGTTTTGCACATTGGAAACGCAAGACCGCCTGCTTGACCTTCCGCGCGAACAAATGACCCGCCATACGGTAACGGATCATGATGAACTGCAAAGTGTGCTGACTGCAACCAAGGCACGAGGCTACGCGCTTTCCCGGAATGGGGTCGAAGTTGGCGTCGCAAGCGTTGCGATGCCGTTCTTTGTCGATGCAGCAGATCCGGCAGGCACAATCGCCATTGCGGTTCCGGATATGAACCTCACAGCCGATCACCGGGCGACACTTGTGAAAAACATGCAAGTCGCTGTCAGAAAGCTGGAATTCGCGCTAACCGGCACGTCTTCTGTCCAGGCGCCGGAACATACAGACCAGGCAGGATAGCGGGACGCCCGGCGGAATCTTCTGTCTTTGTGATGATCCAATCGCTGGCAGAGAGCGCGTGTTTCTGCCCGCTGGTTGTAACGCCTCTGCAGAAGAGCGTCAGATACCTTCGGTAAATTACCGGCTGCCTGTCGGGGTCGCGGCTCCCTTCAAGGTTCGGGGGTCACACCACGTCATGCAAGGCCGCTCTCATAGAGTTTCACTATTCTCTACTGTGTTTCAAAATATATTGCGGTTTCATTTCTTTTCTGTCAAAACCCACGCATGAGGATGGAAAAAATGGCTGTTGCACCCCCGGAGAAGACCAGGAACGCGTCGATGAAGACGATAGACAAAGCGATGAATCTGCTTGATTTCTTTGTCCCGGACACCCCCGAATGGGGATTGAGTGACCTGTCTCGTGCTGCCGCGATGGACAAGGTCACCGCCATGCGCATTCTCAATTCTCTGGCGACGAAGGGGATTGTCGAACGGCACCCCCAGACGCGCAAGTACCGGTTGGGAACCGCCGTACTGAGGTTGGCGCGCATTCGTGAAGCCTCCTTTCCGGTTGTCGCGCTCTTGCAGCCGATTCTTGAAGAACTCTCCGACCGGGCCGGGGAAACCGCCCATGCCGCCCTTGCCCATGGCGCGTCCCTGACAACCATCGCGGTTGCAGAGCCGCGCATCGCGACCCGCGCGTTCGTCGATCCGTCGCAGCCGCTTCCGCTTCATGCAACGGCCTCGGGTCTGGTGTATCTTGCACATGTGGACACCGCGACCTTTCAGGATTTCGTCGGTCGCATTGACCTGCACCCCTATACTGCAAATACGCTGAGCACGGCGGCGCAGCTGGAATCCCAACTGAGCCTGATCCGGGAAAAGGGCCATGCGATTGCGGTCGGGAGCTATCAGGACGATGTCATTGGCATCGCCGCCCCCATCTTTGACTGGCACGGCAATGTCACGGCAACACTGGCCGTCGCCTGCGTCGCAAGCCGAATGACGGACGAGAACCTGGCCCAGAACGTCGAATGTGTCCTTGCCGCTTCGGTCAGGGCAACAAGTGCCATGGGCGGCGATCCATCCAGAATTTCCACTGCCAGGGCCAGGGAGGCTGCATCTTGAAACCCAAGAAACCCGCGCTGGATTTTTGCAATGTCATCTCCGGAACGCTTTTTGAGACACATGCGCTCAGCGAAGCAGCACCCGGCTTGCGGCCCGGCCCTTTGAACTGGTTGACCCTTCCGCTTGCTATAATGGAGCCCCGCTATGAATAAGACCAACTTCCTGAAAGAAAACAACGCACGCCACCTGTGGCATCCGATGACCCACCCCGCTGACAGTCTTGCCAATCCGCCTGACATCATTGTCGGCGGATCGGGGGTGGAGATCACCGACGTTGACGGGCACAAGACGGTCGATGCGGTTGGCGGGCTTTGGAACGTGAACCTTGGCTATTCCTGCGCACCGGTGAAACAGGCGATCGCGGACCAGCTTGAAAAGCTCCCCTATTACTCGATCTTTCGTGGCACCTCCAACGATGCCGCGATCGAGCTTAGCTATATGCTCAAGGAATTCTTTGCTGCCGATGGGGTGACCCGCGCCTTTTTTACCTCGGGCGGATCGGATTCTGTCGAGGTGTCACTGCGGCTGGCGCGGCAATACCATAAGATCCGCGGCGAGGCCGGGCGGGTGAAATTTCTCAGCCTGAAGAAGGGTTATCACGGCACGCATACTTTCGGGGCGTCGGTCAATGGCAACGCCAATTTCCGCACCCAGTATGAACCCTTGATGCCGGGATGCTTCCATATTCCGGCCCCCTACACCTATCGCAACCCCTTCAATGAGACGGACCCCGAAAGGCTTTCCCAGTTCTGCCTTGCGGCGCTTGAGGACGAGATCAAGTTTCAGGGAGCGGAAACCATTGCCGGTTTCATCATGGAGCCCATCCTGGGGGCCGGCGGCGTGATCCCGCCCCATGAAAGTTTCATGCCCGGCGTGCGCTCCCTTTGCGACAAACATGGCATTCTGTTGATTGCAGATGAGGTTATCACGGCCTTCGGGCGGACCGGCAGCTGGTCCGGCTCGCGTCATTGGGGCGTGCAACCGGATATGATGTGCACGGCCAAAGCGATCACCAACGGCTATTTCCCCTTTGGGGCGGTGATGATTTCAGACCGGGTTGCCGAATTGTTCGAGACCGACACCAGCGGCAAGGGCGCCGTCGCCTCGGGCTATACCTATTCGGGCCATCCGGTCGGGGCAGCCGCTGCGATTGCCTGCCTGAAGGAGATCGAACGGCTTCAGGTCAAGGACAATGCGGCGGCACGGGGCGCGCAGATGTGGGATGGTCTGAAGCTGCTGCAACAGAAGTACGACATGATCGGCGACATCCGCGGCGGCCATGGCCTGATGTCTGCGCTCGAACTCGTTTCGGATCGCGCGACCAAGACGCCGGTGGACAAGAAAACCATCGGAACAGTGCACCGCGTCACCTATGAGAACGGCACGATGATCCGGGTTTCCGGAAACAACATCATCCTGTCGCCGCCTCTGATCCTGACCCAGCGCGATGTCGAGACGATCCTTGCATCACTCGACGCAGGCTTTGCTGCCGTCGCCTGACGGTTGTCACCTGTCCGGCTCGTGCCCCCTCCCTCTGCCTGTTGGCAGGGGGAGGGACCGGCGTGGTCGATTCGACCTCCAGTGCCGGAGAGACCCTGACGTTTCACAACGCGTTCCCGCAATAGCCCGTGCCGGTTTGGTGTGAAATTTGATGACCATGTGCTGCAAGTCGTGCCACTGCGGCACATTCTGCCAAACGAATGATCTTATGCTGTTGCAGGAGTTCAATTGACAGGACACAGAAACATGGAACGCTTCCGCCCGAAATATGTCACTTTCGACACCCATGGCACGCTCATCAACTTCCAGATGGCAGAGGCCGCCCGCGAGCTGTACGGCCACCTTCTGGACGCGCCGCGTATGGAGGAATTCATCAGGAACTTCCAAGGCTACCGCTTTGACGAAGTGATGCAGGACTGGAAACCCTACGCCGACGTCGTCCACAACGCGCTGGAACGCGCCTGCCGCCGCAACGGTGTCGCCTTCAATTCCGAAGACGCGCTTAAGGTCTACAACAAGATCCCGACCTGGGGTCCGCATGCGGATGTCCCGGCGGGGCTGGCAAAGCTTGCCAAGGAAATTCCACTGGTCACCATCACCAACTCGATGAAGGTGCAGATCCCCCATAATATCGCCAAACTCGGCGCGCCGTTTCATGCCGTGCTGACCGCCGAAGAAGCAGGCGCTTACAAGCCGCACTTCAAGGCCTTTGAATATATGTTCGACACGCTGGGTTGCGGCCCCGAGGACGTCACGCATGTGTCCTCGTCCTTCCGCCATGACCTGATGTCGGCCTATGATCTGGGGATCAAGAGCAAGGTCTGGGTCAACCGGGGTCATGAACCTGCCAACCCCTTCTACGAATACACCGAAATCCGGGATATTTCGCAGCTGCCGGGCGTTTTCGGCATCTGATCCGGCTGCGCGATCCAAGACCGCGACGCGCCTGCCCTGGCGCGCCGCATCCTGCTGAACGGCAGACCGCAAATGCCACGGGTCCAAGGATTATTCGAATTGGAAAATTGCACTGATCCAGACGCAGCGGGCAGGCAGGGGCAAGCACAACAGTCTGTCACGACGCAGGCCTATTTCGACGCCGCCTCTGCCATCCTTGCCCTGCCGTCGGGCACGATGGAACCTGATATCTCGGCTGAGCTGTTGCAGCGTCACTTTGGGTTGAATGGCAAGCTTGAAATCCTGTCCTCAGAGATTGAACGCACGGTGGCGGTCGATCTGGCGGATAGGCGCCGCCTGATCCTGAAGACATCAACAAGACCCGAGGCGCAGGACAGTTTTGCATTTCAGGCCGAAGCGATTGCAGGGCTGCGGGGGGCTGCGGGCTTTGTCGTTCCGGACATACTGCCCACACTTGGCGGCGGTCTGACCTTTGCCGAAGATGGCGTTTGCGGCTATCTGCAAACCCGGCTGGACGGTGTTGCCCTGCATCAGATGCAGGCAACGCCCGACCTGTTGTTCCGGACCGGCAGCGCGCTGGCCCGGCTGGATCTGGCCCTCGCCCCCCTGCCCCTGCCCGCAACCAGCCGCCCGATCCTGTGGCATGTCGGTTGCTGGCCACGGCTGGTGACTTACGCAAAACATTTGCCCCCCGGGCCGGTTGCCGCGCAGGTCGACGATGCGATGAAAGACTATGTGGAAACCATCGCGCCGCAGACCGGTGATCTTGTCTGGCAGGTCACCCACAACGATCCCAGCCCCTTCAACATGATGGTCACGGATCAGGCTCTGGGCTTTATCGACTTCGGCGATGGCTGCCACAGCCCGCGCCTTCAGGATCTGGCCATTGCCGCAAGTCATGTTGTCACCGACCCGGACCTGCTGCTGGGTGGTGCTGAATATCTGATTGCCGGCTATGCCTCGGTCCTTCCGCTCACGGCGCTGGAAGAAAGCCTGATCATCGGGCTGATGCGCGCACGGCAAAGCGCATTGATCCTGATCAATTACTGGCGTGCCCATCTGTTTCCGGATGACGCCGCATACATCAAGAAAAACGTCCAGCGTGCTGAGAATGGCCTTGCCATACTTGCGTCGCGGACCGCCCCATCCTGCCGACCGGCCATGCAAACAGCCCTCGCAACGCTTCAATCCCAATGCCCTTCAAGTCCCTCTGCAAAGTAGGAAACCGTCATGACCAGAGATCTTATGCCGAACCGCTACAGACCCGGCCATTCCGCCCTTCCCCCGCGCGAGGCCGCTCTGATTGCGCGACGCGACGCTGTTCTGGGGGCTTCCTACCGGCTTCAGTATCGCCAACCGGTGCATTTTGTCCGTGGCGAGGGCATGTGGCTTTATGACCCGGACGACCGGCCCTATCTGGATTTTTACAACAATGTGCCATCGCTTGGTCACTGCAATCCGGAAGTAAACGCAGCGATGGCGGATCAATCGGGCCGGATCAGCGCCAACACCCGCTATCTGGAGCCGCAACTGGTCGATTATGCCGAGCGGCTGGTCGCCACATTCCCCACCGGGATTGATCGGGTGGTATTCACCTGTACGGGCAGCGAATCCAATGATCTGGCCCTGCGCATCGCACGGCTTTGCAGTGGCAACGAGGGGGTGATCGTCTCTGATTATGCCTATCATGGCACCAGTGCAGCGGTGGCCGCGGTCTCGCCGAACCTGGGCGATGCGGTCGTGTTGAGCCCGAATGTACGCATGGTGTCGCTGCCCGGCCCCGCTGGTGTGCCGGAGGCGCAGGCCGCCAACTTTTTCGAGGCTCAGGTGCGCGCCGCCATCGAAGATCTGAACCGCCGCGGTATTGGCGTGGCCGCCCTGTTGATCGACAGCATCTTTTCCAGCGATGGCGTCTGTGTGGACCCGCCGGGGTTCATTGCAGGAGGCGTGGCAGCGGTACGCGAGGCCGGAGGCCTGTTGATCGCGGATGAGGTCCAGCCGGGCTTTGGCCGGACCGGCAGCCATATGTGGGGGTTCGAGCGACACAAGGTTGTGCCGGACCTGGTGACCCTTGGCAAACCGATGGGCAACGGCTTTCCCATCGGTGCCGTTGTGGGGCAACGGGAACCCTTGGACCGCTTCGGCAACACCGCGCGCTATTTGAATACCTTTGCCGGCAACACGGTGGGCATCGCGACGGCCAATGCCGTGCTGACGATTTTGCAACGGGACCGGATCCAGCAGAACGCCCTTGCCATGGGCCAGCGCATGCGCGCCGGTCTGGAAAAGATCGCGCAGCAGCAACCCGGCATTCGCGCCATCCGCAACGCCGGTCTGTTCTTTGGCGTGGATATGGGGGGTGAAGATATGGCGCCACAGGCGCAGCGGGCTTTTGCGCTGGATGTGGTGAACGCCTTGCGTGACGACGGTGTGCTGGTCAGCACGACCGGCGAGAACGAAGATGCGCTGAAGGTGCGCCCGCCGCTCATCTGCGAGGCCGAACATGTCGACCTGTTCCTTGCTGCGGTTGAACGGGCGCTGGCAAAGGTCGCTGATGCCAGGAGCCAGGGCCTGAAATAACCCCGATTGAGACCATGGTCAGGCTGCGCCCCTGCCCTGTCTATGCGGGCCGGGACCGCCAGGGGGAGGCAACTTCGATCTGCCGGGCAACTTTCAGGACAAGGGCATCATCTGCCATCTTGCCGATCAGCTGCGACGCGATCGGCAAACCCTCGGGCGTCTGATGAACGGGCAATACAATGGCAGGCATCCCGCTGGCATTGAAAGGTGCGGTGAACGGGCTCAGGTCGAAGAGACGGTCCAGAAAACCATCAAGATCGGTCGCGGTCATGGGAAGTGACTTGTGGGGCAATGGCGGCGTTGCCGTTGCCGGGGTGACCATCAGGTCAAACCGGTCGAAATAGGCGGCAAGGCGGCGGACTTCGCGGTTGATCACGGCGGTGCGCTGCAGGTGATCGGAGAGCGACACCTGTCGCGAATAACGCAGGGCGGCGCGGGTCATGGGTTCAAGGCCCGCCAGTTCCTCTTCTCCCAGCTCACCGGCACCGGGGAAAAGCCCGGCAAGCGAGGCCAGAAGCACGCGGATCATCGCATCCGTCAGCGCCTGAACATCAAAATCAGGCAGCGCCTCCTCCACCTCATGGCCAAGTCCGGACAACAGTCGACCGGTCATTTCCGCGGCGGCGGCGCAGACGGGATCTATGGGTTTTCCGTCCAGCTGCGTGGTGACCAGACCGATGCGCAGGCGGCGGGGCGCCTGTTCGATCAACGCCTCGAAAGGTGTTGAGGGTTTGGCGGTAAAATAGGGCGCGCCGGTGTCGGGCCCTGCGGTCACATCAAGGATCGCGGCGGTGTCGCGCACGCTGATAGCCACCGCATGTTCATGGCTGATGCCGTGGTTCGGATCGCCCCGATGCGGCCCGAAAGGGTTCAGTGCGCGGCTCGGCTTGAAGCCCACCAATCCGTTAAACGCCGCCGGGATGCGGATCGAACCGGCACTGTCCGTCGCATGGGCGGCGGGCATCATCCCACTTGCAACCGCGGCACCTGCCCCCCCGCTGGACCCGCCCGCCCCCCGTTCGAGATCCCAGGGATTGCGCGTCGTGCCCCAGGCGGCACTGTCGGTTTCCAGCGTCAGGCCAAATTCCGGCGAGGCACTGCGGCCGAGAAAACCGAACCCGGCGGCGCGCAGGCGCGACACCAGCGTTGAATCAAAGTCAAAGATGGTGCCCTTGAAACGCTCCGACCCGTTGGACAATGGCAATCCACGCACCGGGGCATGCAGGTCCTTGATCAGATAGGGCATGCCAAGGAACCGGGGCGTATCGCCCGCTTTGACACGCGCATCCAGCGCGTCAAGCGCCTCTTCAAACGCTGTCACAACAACGGCATTCACCCGGGGATTTCGCGCCTCGATCTCCCTGATCGCGGTTTCCAGAACCGCGCGCGGTGCGATCTGACCCTCTGCGACAAGCCCCGCGAGCCCGACCAGATCCTGGCCCATCCATTCGTCACGTGTCAGCATGATATCATCCCTGTCCTGGCAGCCGGCCATTGCCGCCGGTCACAATGTTCAAAAGCGTCGCATCCGCCGCACTGACCGAGATCAGCGCATGGCCCATGCTGGCGTCGTAATAGGCGCTGTCCCCGGCAGCGAGCCGGATTGGGACATAGAGGTTCGAATGCAGCTCGACTTCGCCGGTCAGCACAAAGATCATCTCTTCCCCGGGATGGGACACAAGGTGGTCGAATTCTTCCACCGCCCGCGCCTTGACCACGACAAAGGTCGCGTCCATCTGCTTTTGCTTCAGCCCCATGGCAAGGGGCTCGTAAACATAGGTCGCCGCGTCGTGGCCCACACGTTCTGCCGCCCGTGTCACGTTCAGGCGGCCCATGGACGGGACCGGCGGCTCTTGTGTTGCGTTTTCTCCCGCCAGCAAGGTGGTCAGGTCAACATCCAGCCCCCGCGCGAGCTTGAGCAGCCCGTCGAAGGTCGGCGATAAGTTGGAATTCTCTATCTTGGAAATGGTCGATCCCGCCATGCCCGCACGGTCGGCAACCTGTTGCAGGGTCATCCCCTTGCCCTGACGCAACGTGCGGACCTTCCTGCCGAAAGCGCTCAGCGCCTCATGCGTCTCGACCGGAGCTGCCTTCTCTGGCATCAATATTTCCTTTCGGAAGGTTTGTCCTTGACATATTTCGTATACGAAAGCGAGGATGGGTGCAAGGAGTATCACTTTGGCAGCCCTGCTCATCATTGCCTTTATCGGGTTCGCGATCATGGGTGGCGTGGCGATCAGCTATGTTGCCGGATCGGCGGCCGTCCTTGCCTTCATCGCGACGGGATATGGCAACTATCTGGCAATCATGCCGCAACGGATCTTCAGCCAGATTGACGTGTTCACCTTCCTGTCGATGCCGCTTTTCATCCTTGCCGGAGAGCTGATGACACGGGGCGGCGTGACCCGGGTGCTGATCGATCTCGCAATGCTGATCGTCGGACGCTTCAAGGGCGGGCTGGGCTATGTCAACATCGCGGCCAGCGTCTTTCTCGCGGGCATTTCAGGCTCCGCCGTGGCGGATGCCGCAGCAACGACCAAGACGCTGGTTCCGGCGATGGTGGACCGCGGCTATCGGGTTGATTTCGCGGCGGCCCTCACGGCGGCCAGCAGTGTCATCGGGCCGATCATCCCACCCTCCATCGTCATGATCTTCTACGGCGCGCTGATGAACGTCTCGGTCGCGGCGATGTTCGCGGGGGGCATCGTGCCGGGTCTGATGATGGCGGCTTTCCTGTTCGCCTACAACGGGTTCGTCGCCCGGCGCGACGATCACCCCGGCGGCGCGGAAACAGAGCTGCCGCCGTTCCGGGACACGGTCATTCGCGCGGTCCCCGCCCTGCTGATCCCCATCGTGATTGTCGGCGGCATCGTCTTTGGCGTGGTCACCCCGACAGAGGCCGCAGCACTGGCCGTGGCAATCACCGTCGTGCTGGTCTTCGTCTACCGGCTGCTTGACCGGGACCGCCCCCGCGCCGCATTGCGCCACACCCTCGCGGAAGGATCAAAAGCGGTCGAGACGGCGTCGATGCTCACGGGGTCGATCTTCATGATCCTCTTTGCAGCGGCGGTCTTTGGCTATCTCATCGGCATCATGCGCCTGCCAGAGACAATCGCGGCCACGGTCACCAGCCTTGATCTGGGCCCGACCGGGTATTTCCTGATCGCCAGCCTGGTGATGTTCGCCGCAGGCATGGTGATGGATGTGACCATGGCGCTTGTTCTGATGGTGCCTGTCCTGATCCCGGCTGCCATCCTCGCCGGCGCCGATCCGGTGCATGTGGGCGTGGTCAGCTGCCTCAACCTGACGCTTGGCCTGATCTCACCGCCGTTCGGCGGAATACTCATGGTTGTCTCTGCCGCCAGCGGTGTTTCCTATCTGCGACTGTCGCTGGCCATTCTCCCCTTTCTCGCAGTCCAGGTCGCGCTGCTGATCCTTCTCATTCTCGTCCCCGAACTGACCCTCGCACTGCCGCGACTGCTCGGGCTTATCAACTGAATCCGCACCCTTAAACCAAGGAGAACCACAATGAAGAACATGTTCCGCAAGACAATCTCGGGTCTGGCGCTTGGCGCCGTTCTCACCTTACCGGCCCTGGCACAGGAGGTCCGGATCGCGGTCCAATGCCCCGCCGTACCTGCGTGCTCAGACTGGGTTTATGCCGAAGACTTTGCCGCGTCCCTGCGTGAGGGCGGGATGGAAGCAACCGTCTTTGTCGGCGCGAGCCTGGGCAAGGACCCCGAGATCGTCGATCAGCTGTCGCAGGGGCTGCTCCAGTTCGGCGTGACCAATTTCGTGATGATCGCGCAGGTCGATCCGCGCATCCTGGGGTTTCTCGCCCCTTACGTCTTTGACGATTCCGCCCAGTTCTTCCGGGCGACGCAGGACACCGACAGCCCGCTTCTGGACGGGATTCGCGAAAACATGAAAGGACAGGGCGTGATGATTGCGGGCTTGCCGGGCCTTGGCGGTCAGATGGGTCTGTTCAACACGAAAAAGGATGTGGCCTCCGTCGCGGATGTCGAGGGGCTGCGCCTTCGGGCGATTGACGCCACACAAGTCAAACTGTTCGAAGCATGGGGCGCGCAGGGTGTCGTGGTGGACATGCCGGAATTCGCAGGTGCCGTGCAGCAGGGCATCGTGGACGGCTATTTCAACCCGCCCGCCGTCCCGCTGATCTTCAAACATACCGAGTTCCTGACTCATTTCACCAACCTCAAGGCCGGCACGCCTTTCCGCGCCGCGCTGATGTCGGCGGATTGGTACGAGGGGCTGGATGAGGCGAGCAAGGCCACCGTCGATGCCGCGATCGAGAAGGCGAACGCCAACAACAAGGAATGGACCTTTGCCGCCGAAAAGAAAGAGATCGAGATGTTGGAAGCTGCAGGCGTGACCGTGACGACGCCTTCGGAGGAGGCGCTGGAAGAGTTCAAGAACCGGAGCCAGGCCGTCTGGGATGAACTGATGCCGGAAGGATCGGTCGCCGAGATGCAGACCCTGGCAGACGCATCGCGCGAATGAGGCAAATCGTGAAACTGAGCGCGGGGCTGGATCGCATCTGCCTCGCGCTGGCCAAGGCGGCCCTGGTCGGGATCGCCCTGGTCATCCTGCTGCAGGTGACGGCGCGGTATGGCATGCGCAGCCCCTATGCCTGGACCGAGGAACTGTCCCGCTATCTTATGGTATGGGGCGGTCTGTTGGGTGCAACCTGCGCATTCCGGCGCGGTCTGGACCCCGTTATCGTATCCGTGACCAGCGCCTCCTCCGCGCGGCACCAGCTTCTGGCCCGGGTGGCACTTGTGGCGGCTCTGGTAATCTTCCTTGTGCCGGTGCTGCATTATTCCTTCTTCGGCCCCAACCTGAATATCGAGCGGGGCTTTGTCTGGCGCGGCATGGGGCGCAGTTCACCGGGTCTGGGCCTCAACATGGCGCTGCTGGGTTCAGTCATCCCGATCACCTGCGTCATTCTCCTGATCCATTGCGCCGCGCGGGTCGTGAGCCCGTTCCAGGCACCAAGAGGCGACGCAACATGAGGGTTATTACGGCAAGGGACGTTCTGGGCCGGATCACGGTGGCCGAACTTGTCCCGGTGATGGAAGCCGCGATGAAGGACATCTCGGCGGGCGAAGCGCTCCACCCGCCCCGCTTCGTCGTGCCGATCAACGAGGCCGGACGCATGGGCATGATGTATGGCGCATTGCACAATCCCCCGCTGCACGGCGCGAAGGTGCTCAGCCTCTACCCGGATGCGCCGCGCCACGGTTTGTCCAGCCATCAGGGCTTTGTACTGCTGTTCGAAAGTGAACATGGCCGCCCGGTTGCCGCCATCGAGGCGGACGCGCTGACAGCGCTGCGGACTGCCGCCGTGTCGATGCTCGCCACGCACAAGCTGGGCCGTGCCGATCCGCGCATTTTCACGATCTGCGGCGCAGGCGAACAGGCAGAGTACCACCTGCGCGGGGCCCTGGAATGTTTCGAACCGTCGGACATCCGCATCTGGGCCCGCCGTCCGGAAGCCGCCGAGGCTTTTGCCGCCCGTTTCCCTGACGCGCCTGTGCCCATCCGGGTCTGCACCTCGCTGGTCGAGGCGATCACCGGCGCCGATGTGATCACCACTGCGACAGCCGCCCGCTCGGCCTTTCTTGCGGGCGCTGACCTTGAGCCGGGCCAACATCTGACCCTTGTCGGGGCGAGCCTCGCCGACATGCGCGAAGTCGATGACACTGCCGTCGCCCGGATGCTGATGTTCACGGATTCGCTCGACAGTTCCTCACGGGAATCCGGTGAAATCATGGAGGCACGAGCCGCCGGTGCCATCGGCGCGGCCTATCAAGTGACTGAGCTTGGCGCTGTTCTGGCCGGTGCTGCGACCGGCAGAACATCCGCCACCCAGATCACCGGCTACAAGTCCCATGGATTGATCGTTCAGGACCTCGCGGCGGCCTGGCATATCACGCAAACACTGGCGTGAGATGTCGGGCGTGAACCGCCTCCGGCACCTTGCCGTCAGGCAGCATTGATCCTGCGGCCATGGGTCAATCCGCTGATCTTTTCAACGATCCCGTCGCTGTCGATGCCATAGTGCCTGTAAAGGTCGGCAATCGCACCCGTCTGGCCAAAATGCTCGACCCCCAGCGGGATCGTCTTGTGCCCGCCGACAGCGCCAAGCCAGGAAAGCGTGGCCGGATGCCCGTCGATGACAGTCACCAGACTGCAATGGGGAGAGAGTTCTCCCAGCAACCGCTCCACATGGCTTTGCGCGTTTGCCTGCCCGCGTGCCCGCGCGCGCTGTGCGGCGGTCCAGCCGGCGTTCAGCCGATCCGCCGAGGTGACCGCAAGAACACCGACATCGCGCCGGTGTTCGGCCAATTCGCCCGCCGCCTTGATCGCCTCTGATGCGATGACCCCCTGATAGGCGATCACCACCTCGCAGTTTGGCCCGGGAGGCCGCAACCAATAGGCCCCGTCGACCGCACCCTGCTGCCAAAGGTCATCGGCGCGTTTGCCCGGCTGCTCGATAGGGTTCGTCGACAGCCGCAGATAGACCGAGCCGCCGGTCTCATCGCGCAGCCAGGTACGTTCGTCGGGGTCGCCTGATCCGTCCTTTTGCAAATAGCCAAAGGCCCAGGCCATGATCTCGGCCAGCTCATCGGCAAAGGCGGGTTCAAAGGCGGCCAGACCATCCTGGCTCATCCCGATCAGCGGGGTGCCGATGGACTGATGCGCGCCGCCTTCCGGTGCCAGCGTCACGCCGGACGGGGTGCCAACCACCATGAACCGCGCGTCCTGGTAACAGGCATAGTTCAGCGCATCGAGGCCGCGGGCCACAAAGGGATCATAAAGCGTGCCAATCGGGATCAGGCGTTTGCCAAACAGCGAATGGGACAGACCCGCAGCGCCCAGCAGCAGGAACAGATTGTTCTCTGCGATGCCCAGTTCGATGTGCTGCCCTTCCGGGGTGAATTCCCATTTCGCGGTGGAGGGGATGCGATGTTCGATAAAGGCATCAGTCTGCGCGGTGCGGGCAAAAAGCTTGCGGCGGTTCACCCAGGGGCCCAGGTTGGTGGTACCGGTCACATCCGGCGACATGGTCACGATACGTTCGGCCAGCTTGCTGTCACCCTTGGACAGATCATCCAGAATCTTGCCAAAGGCCATCTGCGTCGAAATTTCCCGCTCGGAAGAAAACTGTATCTCCGGGACAGGCAGCACCGCGTCGTCATAGCGCCTGCGCCCCCGGGCAAAGAACGGCACCGTGTCGAGGAAGGATTGCAGGGCTGCCACATCTTCCACCGCGGCAAACTTCTCCCACTCCTGCCCTTGCGGCACGCCCATATGCGCCTGCCAACCTGCCATCTGGGCCTTGGTCATCAGACCGCCATGGTTGTCCTTGTGCCCGGCAATCGGTGTCCCCCAGCCCTTGATCGTATAGGCCAGAAAACAGGTGGGCCGGTTGTCGGTGACGCTCGCGAAAACCTCTGCCATGGTGGTCACGCAATTGCCGCCAAGGTTCTCCATCAGCGCGGCAAGCGCCTCGTCGTCACGCTTGTCGAGCAGGCGGGACACGGGTCCCTGATCGCCCAGGTCCTCCATCAGCCGTTTGCGCCAGACCGCGCCGCCCTGATAGGTCAGTGCCGAATATTGCTGGTTCGGGCAGGCGTCGATCCAGGCGCGCAGCGCATCGCCACCCTCCTCGGCAAATGCCGCGCGCTGCAGGGCACCGTATTTCACGCGGATCACGTTCCAGCCGAATGCCTCGAATATCTTCTCGATCCGTTCGAACAGGCCCTCGCGAACCACGCCATCCAGCGATTGGCGGTTATAGTCGATGATCCACCAGCAATTGCGCAGGTCGTTCTTCCAGCCTTCCTGCAAGGCCTCATAGATGTTGCCCTCGTCAAGTTCGGCATCGCCCACAAGCGCCACATGCCGACCCTGGGTCAGCTCACCACCCCAGGACTTGGCGGTGATGTAATCCTGAACCAGCGAGCCAAAGGCCGTGATCGCCACACCCAGCCCGACAGAGCCGGTGGAATAATCCACATCATCCACGTCCTTGGTGCGGCTAGGATAGCTTTGCACACCCTGAAAGCCACGAAAGTTCTGCATCTTTTCCAGCGTCTGGTTGCCCATCAGATATTGCATCGCATGAAAGACCGGCGAGGCATGCGGTTTGACCGCCACCCGGTCCTCGGGCCTGAGCGCGGAAAAGTAGAGCGCGGTCATGATCGACACCATCGAAGCGGAGCTTGCCTGATGCCCGCCCACCTTGATCCCGTCCTGTTTCGGGCGGATGTGATTGGCGTGATGGATCATCCAATGCGACAGCCACAGGAGACGATCCTCCAGTATTTTCAACGCGGTGGCTTGTTGTAACATCGTGCTTGCTCCGGGGTGACTGTTCGTTTTGCGTATCCACGCGATATTACCACCACGGATATGTCGTTTCTCACCTATTATTGATATAATATTATGCTAGGTTGATCATTATCACCATTATTTGGCTATTCCCCGATGTTATCCACCAACCTGGACAGTTTCGACATCGAAATCCTGCACGAACTGCAACGCAACGGGCGTGCCACGATAAACGATCTTGCGGAAAAGATCGGTCTCAGCCCCTCGCCCGTCGCGCGGCGGTTGCGAAACCTTGAAAAGGCGGGGGTGATTTCCGGCTATGCCGCCCTGATCGACGAGGCGGCGCTGGGTTTCGAATTTTCGGTTTTTGTCTCGGTCAAGCTGGACCGTCAGGTCGATGATGCCCTGGCCCGGTTCGAAACCGCTGTGCGCGGTTTTCCCGAAGTCGTTGACTGTTGGCTGATGACTGGCAATCGCGACTACCTCCTGCGCGTCTCGACGCGCGGCCCGGCTGATTTCGAGCGGTTTCTGACCGGCAAATTCACCAAGGTTTCCGGCGTCGCCTCCATCGAAAGCTCCATTCCCCTGCGTCGTGTCAAAGCCGGACTGTCACGCACGCTGGACCGGTAGCAGCCTCAGCGGCAAGTTAGAGCGCCCGACCTTAAACCTGAAACACGAATACCCTGCCGCGCCTGCGGCGCTCCCGGGACATTCGTGACACAGGGTGATTCAGATGTAAGGTCGGGCGCTTTAATCGACTGAAAGGGCAAAGGCCCAGCTCAGCGCGCGGTTCACCGCCACGGGCAATACGGACATATGGGTCTCGCCTGCATAAATCTCGAACCAAGTCGTGACCCCCCGCGCCGAGAGCGCCGCGGCCATCTCTTCCGCGGCGGCGACGGTGCGGGTCCTGGCCTTTTCCGCCATGCGCGTTTCGGCTTCGGGTCCATTGGCCTGAAACGGTGCCAGTGCATCACCTTCCCATTCGCCAGCCGAAAGATGCACCCGCAGTGGCCGACTATCGGCATCAAAGCGGTCCAGATGATCGAGGAGAAAGCTGTCTTCCCAGGTGATTGCCGGGCTGGCTGCGATCCAGTTGGCAAAGGCATCGGGGCGGGTAAACATCAGCCAGAGCGCGAACAACCCGCCAAAGGAATGGCCAAAGAGCGATTGCCGCTGGGGATCGAGCGGGGCCCGGCGCTCGACAAAGCTGCGCACGTCCTCCAGCAAGAACCGTGCCATCTCGGCGCCACCGCCGGTCCTGACCTTGGGGCCATCGGGGGTGAAGGGCGGATAGACTTGCCCCGGTGGCGGCCCGAGGTCCCAGCTGCGGCGAAAGGAATCGTAAGCGTCGTCGGTCGGGTAACCCACGGCAATCAACACGCCCCAGCCAAGGTTGGTGCCAGTGGGCCAGAAGGCCTGCGCGCGCATCGCATCAACGGCCGTGCCAATCACGGCATTGCCATCCAGCAGCCATAGCACCGGCCACCCCGAGGCGGGTGCTTTGCCGGGTGGCACCCAAAGGAACACGCGACGGATATCGCCTGTTACGCGGTCCCTCAGATCAAACCATCGTGTCCCGCCCGAGATGGCCAGACCTTCTGCCACTACGTTCTGTATCATGCTAAAGCTCCTGAGGTTGAATGGGGTCCGGCGGCGCAACGGTATGCACGGCCAGACCCTTGCTATTCGCGTGGATAAACAACGGGTTTTCCAAAGACGGGGTCGCGGGCCACTTCCGCCTGCAGATCGTAGAGTGCTGCAACGGTATCCGGTGTAATCACCTGCTCTGCCGGGCCTGCGCAGATCAGCTGGCCGTCGCGCAGCCCCAGCAGATGATCGCAGAACCGCCCCGCAAGGGTGAGCTCGTGCAGCACCATGACAATGCTGCGCTGGCGTTCGTCCGCAAGCTGGCGCAGCAGGCGCAACAGCGACAGTTGATGCTGCAAATCCAGAAATGCGGTGGGTTCGTCCAGCAATATCACCGGCGTATCCTGCGCCAGGGCCAGGGCCAGCCAGACCCGCTGCCGCTGCCCGCCTGACAGCGCGCTCAGGCGGGTGGCGCGCAGCTCCGACAGGCCCGTCGCCGACAGGGCGCTTTCGATGGCGTCATGATCCGTGTCAGACAAAGGACGGAACGCCTTGCGCCAGGGCGTGCGCCCTTTGGCAACCAATCCGCCAACACTCATATCCGGGACCAGCGGCGGGTTCTGCGGCAGATAGGCGATGCTTTGCGCGCGTTCGCGCGCGCCCTGGTCTGCCAGCGGATGGCCCTGAAATTCAATCTGCCCGGCATCAGCGTGTTGTATGCCCGCAAGACACCGCAGCAGGGTGGATTTGCCACAGCCATTCGGGCCGACAATTCCTGTCAGCCCTCCTTTGGGCAATGCGACGGAAAAGCCGTCATAGACTGGGCGGCCCCCAAGACGCAGCGACAGGGCATCGACGTTGAAAAGAGGATCACTCATGCCCGGGTCTCCTGCCGGTCGCGCCACAGAAAGAAGATCAGATAGGGTGCGCCGATCACGCCCATGACCAGACCCGTGGGAAAAACGGCAACGGGGGCAATCAGGCGCGCCATCAGATCCGCCGCCACCAGCAAACAGGCGCCGGTCAGCGCGGCGGGCCATATGGCCGGTGCTTCGGTGCCGCTGATCGCGCGCGCCAGCGGGGCTGCGACAAAGGCCACAAAACCGATGGGACCAACGGCCAATGTGCTGGCCGCTGTCAGCGCGGTGACAAGCCCGAGCACCAGAACCCGCATCCGCGACAGATCAACCCCGAGTGACGCCATCACGTCATCGCCCAGCCACAGCAATCCCAGCCGGTGCGCGCGCAGGGCTGTGAGCGCCCCACCTGCCAGCAGCACCAGCCAAACCCAGCCCGCCGTTGCCAGATCGGCACGCGCCAGAGACCCCGAAAGCCAGATCATCGCGCGGGCGGCCTTGGCATCCGGTGCCAGCACCAAAAGGACCGTCGTGGCCGCCGCCGCCGTGGCCCCGATCCCGATGCCGAAGAGCACAAAGGCCAGCGCCCCGCGCCCCTGCGCCAGCAGCGCCACACACAGCATCGCAATCCCAGCCCCACTGGCCGCCCCCGCCAGCAGCGGCAGATCGAAAAGCAGCGCGATGGCAAAACCAAGCCCCGCCCCCTGCGTCAGCCCGATGATATCCGGCGTGGCCAGCGGATTGCGCGTCAGCCCCTGCATCAGCGCGCCTGCCATTCCCAGCGCCATTCCGGCCCCGACCGCAATCAGCAGACGCGGCAGGCGCAACCCGTAGATCAGGAAATCCTGCCGGTCCAACAGCCCCTGCACCAGCGCCGAGGGGCCAAGCCAGTTGCGCCCACCCGCCAGTGCAAGCCAGACCAGCACCAGCAACAATGCGGGCAGCAAAAAAGCCCGCCTCATGACCGCACCCCGGCGCCGCGCGGCAGCAGCCGTGTCAGCACCATAACCAGCCCGACGCCGCCGAACATGGCCAGGATCAGACCTGCATCAATCTCGCCCGGGCGTACAATCACCCGACCCGCCACATCGCTGGCCATCAACACCGCCGCGCCCAGTGGCAGGCAATAGCCATAGGCCCGCCGCAACTCGGGCCCCGCCAGCCCGCGCGCGACAAAGGGCACCAGCAGCCCCAGAAATGCGATCGGCCCGACAATGGCCACCGATGCGCCGGACAACACGGTGACCAGTGCCAGCGTCAGCGAGATGGTAACCCGTGGATTACGCCCCAGACTGTGGCTTTGATCCGCGCCCAGCGTCAGCAGCGACAGCCTGTTGCACAGGAAGATGCCAGCGACCAAAGCGCCACAGATGGTCAGCAAGGGCACAGCTTCGCCCCGTGACACAGGCGGTATCGCGCCGGAGATCCAGTGCAGATAGCGCGCCTGCGATTGCGCATCGGTCAGGATCAGCATCATTGCCAGCGACAGACATAATGCCTCGATGGCAAGCCCTGCCAGTGGCAGGCGCAGCGCGATGCCTTCCTGGCCCAACCCGGCGTCGCCACCGGCCAGCAGCCACAATGCCAGCCCTGCCAGTCCGGCCCCCGCTATGGCGGAGACCATGATCAGCCCTGCGCCGGACTGGGGCAGAAACTGCGCCGTTGCGACAGCCATCAGCGCCGCCCCGGCATTGATGCCGGTGATGCCGGGATCGGCCAGCGGATTGCCCGTCAGACTTTGCAGCATCAGCCCCGACACCGCCAGCGCCGCGCCCACCGCCATTGCACAGAGGGCGCGAAACCCGCGTCCCGACAGCAATCCACTGTCCCCGTGCAGCAAGGCCTCAGCCGACAACCGTGCCGTGCCGAACCGTAAGGCGCAGAGCAGCGCCAGCGCAAAAACACTCCACAACAGCAGGTTCATATACAAGGGGCGCAGCGGGGCCATGGTTATCCATCAACATCAGTGGTGTTGGCGGGCACAGGGCTGGCTGTGCTGCAGATAGCCCCGGAAACCCTGCTCCTGCAACCCCTGCCAATGGCTTGACAGCGCAACGGCGCCCATGGAATGTCCGCGCACCCAGCAGACGCCAGGTGCCAAGCATCCCGAACCGAGGAGACCTTGATGCGCGCCGTACTGCTGTTTTGCCTGTTCATGATTACCGTGCCTGCCCTGGCAGAGCAGGTCGAGATCACCCACCGTTTCGGCACCACCCGCATTGATGCGCCGCCGCAGCGGATTGTCTCGGTTGGCTATCACGAGCAGGATTTTCTCTATGCTCTGGGCCTTGCGCCGGTGGGGGTGCACGAATGGTTCGGCGCGCGCCCCTTTGCCACATGGGTCTGGGCGGATGCCGCGCGCAAGGCTGTCGGTGCAGAGCCGCAGGTGCAGCGCGGGTTCGAGATTGATCTGGAATGGGTCTGGCAATTGCAGCCCGACCTGATCGTGGCCAGCTTTGCCCCCATGGACGCAGCCACCTATGCGCAACTGTCGCGCATCGCGCCCGTGGTTGGCCCGCCGGAGGGCTTCACCGACTGGGGCGCGCCCTGGCAGGAGGAACTGCGCCTGATTGCCCGCGCCACGGGCCGACAGGACCGCGCCGAAACGGTGATTGCCGATGTCGACGCAGTGCTGGCCGACACCCGCGCCCAATTCCCTGCCTTTGACGGGGCCAGCGTGGCGGTGGCCCATGTCGCGGGCACCAAGCTGGTGGGATATGGCCCCGCAGACGGCGCCAACCGCTTCATGGCCGATCTGGGGTTTGAGATCCCCACGGAATACGCAACCCTGGCAAGTGCTGCAGGTAATTTTTCGGTCAGCCTGGAGCGGATCGACCTGTTTGAGCGCGATCTGGCCCTGTGGCTGGGCGATGCAGCGGGCCGCGAACTGATCGAGGCGCTACCCGCCTATCAGGCCAGCAAGCTTGCCCAAGGGGGCCGGTCGGTCTGGGCCGATGAAGACGAAACCGGCGCAATGAGTTTTCAGACACCGCTGTCGATCCCCTGGGCCGCAAAGCGCCTTGCCCCGAAATTTCAACGCGCGCTGCAGGGGGAAAAAGCGGATTGACACCCGCAATCAGAGCCGTAGGTTGCGCCCACCCAGGTCACTCCCAGGTGAGTGCTGATCTCTTCATCAGCATATTGCGCAAATTACATGCGCCGCTTGACAGGACCCGAGATGACAGATTTTCCCGCCCCCCGTTTTTCCCGCACATCGCTGAATGGCATTCTGGCAGGCTGCACGGCACTGACCTGCATTGCATTGGCGGCGCAGACTGCGCAGGCGCAGGATGGCGATGCGGTGAAATTACCCTCGATCCTGTTGCGTTACGAACTGGATTACTCGGGCCGGGTAGACGGATATCTGGCGCCTGCCACCGAAACCGGCGTGAAGTCCGGCGTGCCGCTCAGCGAAGTTCCCCAGTCGATTTCCGTTGTCACCTCGACAGAGCTTGAGACCCGCGCACCCGACGAGGTCGAAGACGCAATTGCCTATGTGCCGGGGATCAACCCCTCGACCTGGGGCACCGACGACCGGTTCGATCAATTTTCGATCCGTGGCTTCGACATGGGCACAAATGCACTCTACCGCGATGGGCTGCCTCAGAAAGCGCTGAGCTTTTCGGGCTTTACGACCGATCCCTTCATGATCGACCGGGTCGATGTGCTGCGCGGCCCGGCCGGCGTTCTGTACGGGTCGAACGATGCGGGCGGCATGGTCAATCTGGTGACCAAGCGGCCGGTCTTTGACCGCCTGGCGGAAGGGCGGCTGAGCTATGGCAGCAATAACACCGCCGAGGCCGGTTTCGACTGGTCCGATACAATCAGCGCCGATGGCACCATGGCCGCGCGCGTCACCGGCCTGCTGCGCAACGGCGAAACCGAGATTGACGGTTCGGACAATGACCGCGCGTTCCTGGCGGGCGGGTTCACCTGGGCGCCGTCGGATAACACCACCCTTACCCTGCTCGGCCACGTACAGCAGGACGCCAGGACACCGCTGATCTTCTCGCCGATCGCGGGAGAAGACTTTGACCCCGCCTTTGGATCACTGCCCGCTGATTTTGCCTATCGGCAATCGGACTACAACCACTTCGAGACCACCCAGGAATCACTTGGCTGGGAGCTGAGCCATCAGTTTGGAGAAGGCTTCCTCTTTAATCAACGCGTTCGTTTCGCGCATCAGACCACCGATTACGCACATCTTGATTACAGCTATGCGGATGCCTCGGGCCTGCATTATTACGCGTTCCGGAATGACGAAGACGCCAGGACCTTCGGCATCGACAACAACGTGAAATGGGACAGCCAGCTGTTCGGGGCGGACAACAGCCTGATTGCCGGCGTCGACTATCAATACAGCCGCGCCAATGTCACACAATTCTACGACGGCACCATCTATACGCTGCCCTACGGCAACCCCGTCTTTGACTTTGCCGTGGCCGATCCGGCGTTGTCGTCGCGCGATCGCAGTGTTTATGAAGAAACCGGCGTCTACCTTCAGGACCACATGAAGTTTGCCAATGGCACCGCGGTCACCGCCGGACTGCGCTACAGCCGGTTCGAAAACGAAGCCACCGACCTGTTGTCCGGCACCACCAGCAGCCAAAGCGACAGTGCGGCAACAGGCATGATCGGCATCACCCACGAGTTCGCCAACGGCCTGACGCCCTATCTGGGCTATTCCGAAGGCTTTATCCAGAACGTCGGCACAACGATCACCGGCCAGACCCTGGATCCGTCGAAAAGCCGACAGTGGGAAGCAGGTCTGCGCTATCAACCGACGAACGATCTTATGTTCAGCGCCTCTGTCTTTGATCTGCGCAAGACAAATGTGAAAGATTACGACCTTTCAGACCCCACCTTCTCAAGCTTTACGCAGGTGGGCGAAGTGCGCTCCAAAGGGCTTGAGCTTGAAGCGCGGGGCCGGCTGGCCGCCAATACCCAGGGCATTCTGAGCTATAGCTATCTCGACTCGGAAATCACCAAGTCTTCGGACCCGTCCAAGCTCGGTAATGCCAATGCGATGGCCCCGATGCATCAGCTGTCGCTCTGGCTGGATTACGATGCCTCGGCGCTTGTTCAGGGTCTGAGCCTTGGCGCAGGTATCCGCTATGTTTCGGAGTCCTACTCGACACAGAACAATCTGCGGATCACGCCCAGCCACACCGTGGCGGACATGGCGGTGACCTATGCCACAAGAAACTTTGACATCAATCTGAACGTCAGCAACCTGTTTGACCGTGACTACTTTGGCGTCTGCTATGATGGCTATGGCTGCGCCAAAGGTGAAGGCCGGGCGATCAAGGTTTCAATCAGCCGGCAGTTCTGAGTTCGATGGCGCAGGGCCGGGTCGTTGATCCCGGCCCGCCTCCGGATGCTTTCATGGCCGCGACCTGCCCTGAGCATACCAGGTCAATCTGTTGGCCAGGATGCCGACCGAGACATGCAGGATCACGGTCAGGCATGCGAGCACGATCAGACTGGCAAACATCAGGTCAATCTTCGCCCGGCCATTGGCAAGCAGCATCAAATAGCCAAGCCCCCGGGAGGCCCCGACCCATTCGCCGATGACCGCCCCGATCGGCGCATAGACCGCTGCAAGCCGCAGACCGGTGCCAAGGCTGGGAAGCGCTTGGGGTATTTGAATGTGCCGCATGAAATGCCAGGTGCCGGCGCGCATCGAAACCGACAGATCGCGATATCCGGCATCAATGCGCGTCAGCCCGTCATGGAAGGCGGAGGTGACAGGAAAGTAGATGATCAGCACCGCCATGACGATTTTCGATCCCATGCCATAACCGAACCAGAGCGTCAGCAAGGGGGCCAATGCGAAGACCGGCACGGCCTGGGTGAAGACAAGAATGGGCAGCATCAACCGTTCGGCGGTCTTTGAGATCGCCAGCTGGATGGCCGTTGCAACGCCAAGTACCGTGCCGATCAGCAACCCAAGCATGACCTCGATTGCCGTGATCCAGGCATTTTCGGCGATAATCACACGGCTCTTGTATGCGGCCTGTGCGACCCGCCAGGGCGACGGCAGGATGAAATGGGGGGCGCCGGTGGCAACGACCAGCGCCTGCCACAGGCCCAGCCCGATCACCAGGGCCAGCAAGGTATCGCGCAGCTTCATGCGGCCATACCTCGCAAATGGGCAAGCAATCGGGCCTGACAGGCAAGCGTTTCGGCGGCGTTGATCTCTCTCAATGCGGCAGTTGCAGGGGGTGGCCAGTTTTGCGTCCCTTGCGCCGACATGACGGTAATCTGATCCGCCAGACGGGCGGCCTCGGCGGGATCATGGGTGATCAGCAAAACGGTGCGGCCCCTGAGAACCTCGGCAGCCAGTTCCTGCATGTCGGCACGTGTGCCTGCATCAAGCGCCGAAAACGGCTCGTCCAGAAAGACGATGGGCCGATCCTCGAACAAGCTGCGCGCGAGGGCCGCGCGTTGCCGCATCCCGCCGGACAGGGAGGCGGGTTTCTGGCCTGCATGGTCTGACAACCCGACCCGGTGCAGAAGATCGCGGGCACGCCCGATGTTCGGGGCCGTGCCCCGCAGCCGCGCACCGATACAGACATTGTCCAGCACCGAGAGCCAGGGCAGCAACAGATCCGACTGCGCCATATAGCTGATGCGCCCTGCCAATGGCATGCCATCCGTGGCCGCAATTGAGCCTTTGAATGTGCCGCCCGTCTCAAGATCGAGGATCAGCCGCAGGATCGTCGATTTGCCAACACCCGACCGCCCCAAAAGACAGGTCCATTGTGCAGCGGGGATCTGCAGGTCGGTGTCAAACAGAACCCGGTCGCCAATCCGGTGCTGGCCCTTCAACATGATCCCCGGTGCCTTGGTCATGCGCCGTCCAGACCCATTTGCCAGAACCCGACTTCCAGTTTCGTCGCCTTGGTAAACCGGTCCTGAAGTGCCGCGGCCCTCGGCGATTGGGGCAGATCACCGACCCGGCGCGCCACGGCAGCGTCGATCATCGCGCCAACCCTGGCGCATACCGCCTGATACTTCGGGTCCGCATAGGTTGCGATCCATGCGGCATAGGGTGTGTCCGGGGCTTTGCTGCCCGCCAACCGCAAGCCGATTTCACCGTAGCCCATGACACAGGGGGCCAATGCCGCCATGAGATCCAGAAAGTCGCCCTGAACGCCGGCATCCATCACAAAGCGGGTGTAGGCCAGATTTTCGACAGCTTCCGGCGCGGCAAACAAGGTGGCCTCGTCAATCCCTTCGGCCGCACAAGTCTCAACATGCAGCGACATCTCGTGATTGACCAATGCGTCAACCGTGCGGGCGCAGATTTTCATTTCCTCAAGCGTTTCCGCTTTGACCACAGCCAGCGACCACGCGCGGGCATAATGGACCAGATACACATAATCCTGGATCAGGTAATGGAGGAAAGCGGTACGCGGCAGGCTGCCATCGCCCAGGCCCTCGACGAATGCGTGATGCGTGTAGTCCTGCCACGCAGTTGCGGCCCCCGCGCGCCAATGCGCGAATGTCTTGCCATAATCCGGTGCCATCAGTTCGCCGTCACGTCGATGGCGATGTTGGACACGGGGTTTTGCGACGGGATCAGCCCGGCCTCATGCAAGAAGGCCTCGAACGTGGCATAACGACCCTCATCCATGGCCGTTGGGCGCAGGGCAAAACGGGGCAAAGTATCAACCCAGGCCCTGGCGTTCAGTTCGTCCTGCAGCTCGGCCGAGGTGCCGGAAAAGATTTCCCAGCTCTTCTCGGGATTGTTTACCATGTACTGCGTCGCCTTTTCGGTCGCGGCCAGAAAGCGGGCAATCCTGTCTTTGTCCATCGTCTCGGAATTGGCGACATAAATAAGCTCATCGTAGGAAGGAAGGCCCTCTTCCTCGACGAAAAAGCAATTTCCCCCGACGCCTTCGATTTCCATCTGATTGAGTTCAAAGTTGCGATAGGCGCCGATGACCGCATCGACCTGACCAGACATCAGGGAGGGGGACATCGACCAGTTTACATTCACCATTTCCACGTCTTCCAGGGACAGCCCATGGTGGCGCAGGATTGTCCCCAGCACCGCCTCTTCGACCCCGCCGACGGAATAACCAACCTTTTTGCCTGCCAGGTCAGCAGGGGTCCGGATCGGCCCGTCCGCGAGGGTCAGAAGGCAGTTCAGCGGTGTGGCGACCAGGGTTCCGACACGTTGCAACGGCAGGCCTTCATGTATCTGCAGGTGAAGCTGCGGTTGATAGGACACCGCCAGATCGGCCTGTCCGGCCGCCACCAGCTTTGGCGGATCGGACGGATCGGCTGGGGCGATGATTGCAACTTCAAGATCCTGTTCCGCGAAATATCCCAGTTCCTGCGCCAGAATGATCGGTCCGTGATCTGGGTTGATGAACCAATCGAGCAGCACACTCATCTCGTCGGCGGCCATCAGGGGAGAGGCCGCAAAGGAAAGTGCGGCAGTCAAATGGGTCAGTTTCATATCGGTTATCTTCCTGTTGGCGGGCTGTCGCCCATTGCAATTAAGGTAATGTCGCCGCCCCAATAGGAGCGAAGATGACGGGCGGCCTGCCAGGCGCGCAAACCGGTTCGGCAGGCAAAGACGGCGCGCTGACCGGCGGTCGGCGTTGGCCGTTGATCGGCAAATTGCGCCACGGTGAGGCGCCGCGCATCTGTGGTGACCGGGATCACGGCTTCATCCGCGCCGCGCAGCTCGACAACAAAATCGCCGCCGGTCACCTCGGAGGCGGCGACAAAGGTGAAATCCGCTTCAGGGTCAGGTGCGGTGTCAAACCGGAACCCGCTGGATCGGAAATTCTGCATGTCAAAGCGGATCAGCTGGCCCAAAGGGGATGGTTTCTGACCTATCAGATATGCCAGGGCCATTTGTGCCTGAGCGGCCCCGATCATGCCGACGACGGGGCCCATGACCCCGGCTGTGGCACAACTTTCCGCGCGGTCGGGCAGGTCAGGAAACACGGCGCGCAAGGAGGGTGCCGTTTGGCAAAAGCCGCCCACATAACCGCCCAGTCGCAAGACAGATGCGCTGATCAGGGGGACGCCGAGTGCCTTGCAGGTATCGGACAGGATATAACTGGTGGCAAAACTGTCGGCGCAATCCAGAACAAGCGTGGCCGGGGACACCAATGTAGCCGCATTCGCAGGGTCCAGCGGGGCCTCGACAGTGTCGATTGCGCAGGCCCCGTTCAACGCCCGCAGGGTTTCGGCGGCGACAGCGGCCTTGGCCCGACCGACGTCCGCCTCCCGGAACAGGGTCTGCCGGTGGAGGTTGGACAGCGAAACCAGGTCACCATCCACCAGGGTCAGCCGCCCCACCCCTGCGCCAGCCAGATATTGCAGTACCGGTGCCCCCAGGCCGCCGACACCCACCACAAGGACATGTGCAGCCTGGATTTCCCCCTGCCCCGCGAGACCCACTTCGGGCAGGCAGATCTGACGCGCATATCGGCTCATCTTGTCGCCCTCAACCAGGCGCGGACACGGTCCTCGGGGCTTTCGTTCAAAGTGATGTCGGTGACAGCGGCGACCACATCGGCGCCTGCCTCGAATGCCCCCGGCGCGCGGTCGACCGACATGCCGCCGATTGCGATCAAGGGTGTCTCCCCGATCAGTCCGCGCCAAGTGGTCAGCTTTGCGAGACCCTGTTCATGCCATTTCATTTTCTTCAGGATCGTCGGATAGATCGGACCCAGGGCGATGTAATCAGGGGCCAGCGCCATTGCGCGCGCCAGCTCCGCCCTGTCATGGGTGCTGATCCCCAGCCGCAGCTTTGCGGCGCGGATGGCAACCATATCAGCGTCCTCCAGGTCTTCCTGCCCCAAGTGGATGTAATCGCAACCGGCATCAATTGCGGCCTGCCAGTAATCGTTGACAATCAAGGTGCAGCCATGCTCCGCACAGACCCGTTTCGCACGCTGGATATGGTCGCCTATCACATCCGGCGCTGCATCCTTGATCCGCAATTGCACCAGTTTGATGCCAAGCGGAACAAGCCGTTCGATCCAATCCGCACTGTCGAAAATCGGATAAAAGCGATCCAATGTCATTCGAGGAACGCCTTTCCGATCACCGGGGTCGACGGGGCCGCCATGTCGCGCGGGCCCATCGGGTCGGCGGCATGGGCCAACTGTCCGGCCCGGATCGCACTTGCAAAAGCCTCTGCCATGGCGGCGGGATCACCTGCCTTGGCCACGGCTGTGTTCAGCAGGACAGCGTCAAAGCCCATCTCCATCGCGGCGGCGGCATGGGACGGCAGGCCAAGACCCGCATCAATGACCAATGGCACGTCGGGAAAATGGGCGCGCATGGCGCGCAGGCCAAAGACATTGTTCAGCCCGAGCCCCGACCCGATCGGCGCACCCCATGGCATCAGGACCTCGCAACCTGCGTGCAGCAGCCTGTCGGCCACGACCAGATCTTCCGTGGTATAGGGAAACACCTGAAACCCGTCCTCGGACAGAATGCGCGCGGCTTCGACAAGGCCAAAGACATCGGGCTGCAAGGTGTCTTCTTCGCCAATGACTTCCAGCTTGATCCACCTGGTATCAAACACTTCACGCGCCATATGTGCAGTTGTCACCGCCTCTTTGACACTGTGGCATCCGGCGGTATTGGGCAGGATGTGCACGCCAAGTTGGTGAATAAGCTGCCAGAAGTCCTGACCGGCGCGGTCCTGTCCGCTTTCGCGGCGCAAGGACACGGTCGCCACGCCGGCGCCGCTGCGCTTGAAGGCATCCGCCAGGATTGCAGGGGACGGATATTGTGCGGTTCCCAGCATCAGGCCATTGGGCAATGTCGTGCCGTAAAATTCCGTCATGGCCTAGCCCCCCTGCATCGGGGCAAGGACCTCAACCGCATCGCCCGGCGAAAGGGCATGATCCGGGCGGGCCGGCGCGGGCACAAATGCGCCGTTTACGGCAGTTGCCACTTTGGCATCGCCAAAGCCTTCGGCCAAAAGCAGATCGGCCAGGGTCGCAACCTGCGCGTCGATCGGGGCTCCGTTAAGCAGCAGTTTCATCCATCACCTCAGGCGTTTTGTTGTCAATGATCAGATCGGCCACCATCCGCGCCAGCGCCGGGGCCAAAAGAAAGCCGTGCCGGAACAGGCCGTTGGCCCGGATCAGGTTTCCGTTGCGCCGGATGCGCGGCAGGTTGTCGGGAAAGGCAGGACGGCTATCAACGCCGATTTCCAGCACCTCGGCCTCTCCGAATGCGGGGTTCAGCGCATAGGCGGCGCTGAGCAGTTCCAAAAGGGCGCGCGCGGTGACATGCCTGCCTGCCTGCCCTTCGATCATCGTCGCACCCAGCATGAAAACACCGTCGCCACGGGGCACCAGATACAGCGGAACCCGGGGGTGCAGCAGGCGTATCGGGCGCGTTACCGTGACTTCGGGGCAGGACAGAACCAGCATTTCGCCTTTGACACCGCGCAGGTCACCCAGTCTGTCCCTGGCCTGATATCCCCGGCAATCAATGGTCAGGCCGCGTTGTGCATATCTGTCGGGGTCGGCATCTTCCTGAACAAATGCCGCACCATCCGCCAGGAGACTGGCGCGCAACCGGGCAAGTGCGTGGCGGGGGGCAAGGTGGGCTTCGCTCTCAAAGAACAATCCCTTGGTAAATCTTCCACCCAGATCGGGTTCCAGGTCTGAAATCTCTGATCCGCTTACATGGCGAAAACCCGTGGTGCGGCGGGCGAACCGGGCAAGATCGGCTGTGTCGCGCATCGACGATACAACCAGCGAGCCGCACCGGTGGACCGCGCCGGTCCTGGCCTCCCACCAGTCTGCGGCTTCACGTCCCAGCCTGACAACGGGTTCCTCGGCGCTTTCGCCTTCGCAGAACGGGGCAAGCATGCCGCCCGCCCACCAGGAACAGGCATGGGGGCCAATATCCTTGTGCCGGTCCACCAAGACGACACCGACCCCGCAATCCAGCAGTGTCCGCGCGACGCAAAGACCGGCGACGCCGCCCCCTATGATCGTGACTTCGGTCATTTCCATTGACCATGGAAGTGATGAACGGGGCCATGACCCTTTCCGATGTGCAGGGTATCGGCGGCCCTGATCGCAGCCTGAAGATACCCATGCGCCGCTTTCACGGCATCCTCAAGGTCGCGCCCCTGTGCAAGATAAGCTGCAATCGCGGCGGAATAGGTGCATCCCGTGCCATGGGTGTTGCGCGTGTCGATCCGGGGCGCGGCAAACGTCGCGACCAGGCCGCTTTCATTGACCAGCACGTCGGTGCAGGTGCCGCCAACGCTATGCCCGCCTTTCATCAGAACGTTCCCTGGCCCCATCCCGACCAGCCGTTGCCCTTGTTGCACCATCTCTTCGAGCGTTGTGGCGATGGTTGTATTCAGCAACCGCGCGGCTTCCGGTAAATTCGGGGTGAGCAGGCCAGCCTGCGGCAGGATCTGCGTGATCAGGGCCGCCACAGCGGCATCCTGCAACAGCGCATCACCCGATTTAGCGATCATCACCGGATCAACGACACTCAACCCGTCGAACACAGCCAGGCGTTCCGCGGTGGCCGCAACAATCGGTACGGAGAATAACATCCCCAGTTTGATCACATCGACATCCAGATCCGACAGAACCGCGTCGATCTGCGCGGCAACAACATCAGCCGGGATCTCATGCACCGCTGTCACACCTGTTGTGTTCTGGGCGGTCACAGCGGTGATGACACTCGCGCCATAGGCCCCGGTTGCCGAGATCGCCTTGATGTCCGCCTGAATGCCAGCCCCGCCGCCACTGTCAGAGCCGGCAATGGTCAGGACAATCGGTGTGTGGTTCGTCACAGGCACGTCTCCAAGGTACGGGCGTGCCAACGCAAGAATGAGTTTTGTGCGATCTGTTTCGCACAATCTACCCGTTCCCTACGCCGGTATGACCCGGATCAGGTTCGACGGGTCGGTGCATGCACCTCTCAGCCCGGATGGGCCCCCCGACGGATGATTTCGTAATCGCTTCGTCGTCGCTGACGCGCGAAGCAATGCAATTCTGTGACATGGGTAGGACAGGATGTCGCGAACTTCAACAGCCGATTTGTTGGCTCCTCAGATCGCCGCGCACGGCACCTCAGCGCCCGCGCTTACCGGCCCGAAGCAACGTATCGCGCAGCACATCAAAAAACGCGCGCAGGTGGGGCTGGCGCAGGGTCTGGGGGCGTGTGACCAGAAACACATCCATCGGCGGCAGGTCTGCCGCGCCGAAAGGCTGCACCAGACCCGCCGCCAGCAAATCAGGCAGAACCGCCACACCGTATCCGCTGGCGCAGGCCTGAAGCTGGGCCGAGAAGGAGGAGACCCGGAAACGCGAGGATACGAAGCCTGCTGCCCGGGCCGCGCGCAGGTGGGGGGACTGATCAAAGGGCGGCGAAAGGTCGATCATCGCGGCATCGCCCGGCCCGGCATTGGCAGGCAGGCGGCTGGCATATTCGGCCGCGCAATAGACGCCATAGGAAAGTGACGCGACCTTGTTGTAAATCAGCGATGGTTCGCCCAGGTGAATGGTGCGGACCGCGATATCGACACCGCCGCGCGCGACCTTTGTCAGGGTCGCATCCACCAAAAGATCGACGCTGCATTGCGGATGCAGATCGATATAGCGGTCTATTGCCTGCGTCAGCACGGGCACGAAGCCGTCGCCTGCAGTGACCGTCACACCGCCGGACAACTCGCCGTTTCTGCTGACGGTCTGTTGCTGAAGATCGCGTTCAAGCCGCTCGGCGGTGGCGGTCAAAGCGGCCCCCCTTGCGGTCAGGCTCAGGCCCTCGACGCTGCGCTCGACCACGGGTTCGCCGATCTCCTCCTCCAGCCGGGTAATGCGCCGCGACAGGGTCGAGGCCGCCATGCCCAGAGCCTGGCCGGCCTGCAGGAAACTGCCCCGCCGCGAGATGGCCAGAAGCACGCGAAGATCATCCCAATCGGTCATGGCTCATTTTGCGCTGACGCAAAACGATTGTCCATTGCTGTGTGTTCTTGGAATGCGCTGCCCGTCGTAGATTGGACCGGCAAAGGAGACACAGATGCAAATCCCATTCAATTTTATCGACCGCGCTACCGAGGCATTCAACACACGTGACCTTGACGCGCTGCTTGCCTTGATGTCGGAAGATTTCCACTTCGTCGATCCGATGACGGAAACCCGTGGCCGCGAAGAGACCCGCATGCGCGAACAGGCGTTGTTCGGTGCCTTTCCCGATGTGAAGGTCCAGATGTCGCCCGTTGTCTGGAACAACCGGCATCTGGCAATGACAGCCGAGTTCACCGGCACCTTCACGGGGCCTTTCGCCATGGGGGGTCACATGATCCAGCCAAGCGGTAAGCCCTTCCGGTTCCGCTTTGCCGGGTTATTCACCTTCAACGAGGAACATGCGACCCACGAAGAGGTGTTTTACGACCGTGTTGCCCTGATGCAGGCCCTTGGCCAGGACCTGGGCTGAGATGGTGGGACGCGACACAAAAATTGCCTTTGTCACCGGGGCGACCGGGCTCTTGGGCAACAATCTGGTCCGCGCGTTGCTGGCAGAGGGGATTCAGGTGCGGGGCCTGGCCCGCTCGGCCCGAAAGGCGCGACAGCAATTCGGGGCGTTGGAGGGGCTCGACATCGTCGAAGGCGACATGCAGGACATACAGGGGTTCGCCGGTGCCCTGGCGGGCTGCGACACGCTGTTTCACACCGCAGCCTATTTCCGCGACAGCTACTACGGGGGCAGGCACTGGAAAAAGCTGAAGGCGATCAACGTCGATGCAACCGGGCAGCTTCTGACGGCGGCGCATGAGGCCGGTATCCGCCAGATCGTGCACACCAGTTCCATTGCCGTGGTGGACGGTAAAAAGGGACAGGTGGTGGACGAAACCATGAAACGTCCCGCCAAGGGGGCGGATGATTATTACCGGTCCAAGATCCTGTCGGACCAGATTGTCATGGCGCATCTGGAGAAACATCCCGACACTTTCGGCGTTTTCGTCATGCCCGGCTGGATGCATGGGCCGGGTGACCGGGGGCCAACTGCGGCAGGGCAATTCACCCTGGACTTCATGCAGGGCAAGCTACCCGGCATCCCGCCTGCCACCTTTGCCTTTGTCGATGCGCGTGACGTGGCCCAGGCTGAGATCCGCGCGCTGCGGCAAGGCCGCAGGGGCGAGCATTACCTGGCCGCCGGGCGTCATGTGGCAATGGCAGAGCTGATGCAGCTTTATGAAAAGACCACCGGCGTTGCCGCGCCAAAGCGGCGGATTCCGGCAGCCGCCCTCTGGCTGATCGCGGGCCTTCAAGAGGGTGTGGCCCGCCTGACCGGCCGCCCGGCGCTGCTGAGCCTCGCTGCGGTGCGCAACATGCGCAAGGAATTTGACCGCAGCCGTTTTGATCCGGCCAAATCACGCTCGGAACTGGGGCTGTCGTTCCGCCCGATGGCGCAGACCATTGCCGACGAAGTCGCCTGGTATCGCGACAATGGCATGCTGCCTGCCGGTTCCGGGCGCGCGCGCCGGGCATGAACTGGCACACCCGGAACACGGCTGCTTCGCTCAGGGCTGGGCCATCGCCTTCGCCACCGCACTGGCAATGGTCAAAGCGTCCTGCGGCTCTGCCACCAGCTCAACAAGATCGGTGTTTTCGACCGCAAGGTATCCGGCGGTTGCGGCGGAGGCGATAGACATCAGCATCGGGGCCTGGAAGGGCTGCAACGGCATCTGCCCAAGCAGCTCCCGCTCTGCTTCGAAGGAATTCGGGACATATGGAAGGCTGAGGGCCCCGGCGATGTCCGCCGCCGAAATCGCCGCCGTCCCGGCAAGCTCGTAGATGCGGCCGACATGGGCCTCCGGCGCCTTGAGCACGCTCACCGCAGCGGCGGCCAGATCGTTGCGCGCCACCGCAGAGATGCCCCCGCTCCCGAATGGCGTGGTGATCTTACCGCCGCGCGGGGCCACAAGCGCGCCGACCAGTTCGGCGTAAAGTCCGTTGCGCAGAATGGTCCATTTCATCCCGCTGGCCTGCAACGCGCGCTCGGTCCAGCGGTGCGCCAGTGCAAAGCCGAGATGCGCACCACTGGCGTGCAGGCTGCTATAGATGACATGGCCGACACCCTGCGCACGCGCCGCTTCCACCACGGCGCCGTGACGGCGCATGACGACATCGTCCTCGGCATAGCCGGCCGAGGTCAGGAAAAGCGTGTCTACACCGGAAAAATCCAGTGTCTCGGGGTGGTCGAAATCCATTTGCCTGTCGGCGTCCGGCGCGCGGCTTGCTGTCCGCAGGTCCAAACCTGCATGTCTGGCCTGGCGCGCGATTTGCGAGGCGAGTTGCCCCGAGCTGCCGGTAATCAGTATCATGATGCTTCCTTTCCGTGTTGGTTCCCGGCTAACCTAGGGAGGCCATCAGGGGCACGTAAGGAGGCACTTGGATGTCGGTTACGAACACGGTTGTGCGCAGGTTATCGTTGGAATCCTGTGGGTCGGACGACCACGAAGATTGCGGGCTGGAGCTGATCCTGGTCCAGTTGGGCGAGCAATGGACGGTCAAGGTCCTGGCGGAACTGGCAGGCGGACCGCTGCGCTACCGGGTGCTTGAACGGGCGCTGGATGGCATTTCCCAACGGATGCTGACCCTGACCCTGCGGCGCCTGGAACGTGACGGCCATCTGCTGCGGCATGTCGAGCCGACCGTGCCGCCCAAGGTCACCTATGAATTGACGGAACTGGGCCATGCCTTTGCGGCGCAGGTCGCGACGCTGGTGGAGTGGAGCCGGCAACACAAGGAGGCGATCAATGCTGCCCAGGATACATTCGACGCGCCGGGACGGGACTGACCGGCAGCCAGCCTTGCGCCCTGCCCCCTCCATTTCCACAGGCTGAACCAGCGCGCCACACCGGTTCCGGGCGGGCTGCGTTGAAAGTTGGTTTATTGCTGACGCGTTGGATATGCACATGTGAAATGCATAACGCCCAATCCATAGGCAGAGTGCTGAAAAGCGGCCCTGATCGGTTGAATTCAAATTGCGTCGCATTCCTCTGCGTGATGACGTCCGGCCCATGCAGCGGATTCTCAAGATCATCATCGTTGAAACAGACCCCTCGCGCGCCGCGTTGATCGAGGAAAGCCTCGCACATGCGGGACAGTACGAACTGCTAACGATCACCGATATGTCCCGGCTGACGGCGGCGATTGCGGATCATAATCCGGATATCATCCTGATCGACCTGGACAATCCCTCCCGCGACTCGCTTGAGGAACTGAGGCTCGCCTCTGCCCCGTTGGAACGCCCGGTGGCATTGTTCGTTGATCAAAGCGACGCAAACCTGACCAAGCTTGCGATAGAGGCGGGTGTTTCCGCCTATGTCGTCGACGGGTTGCGCGCGGATCGGTTGAAACCGATCATTGATGCCGCTGTGGCCCGCTTCACCATGTTCCGCCAGATGCGCAACGAATTGGCGACCACCAAACGTGCCTTGGAAGAACGCAAGGTGATCGACAGGGCCAAGGGCCTGCTGATGAAGGCCCGGGGCATTGATGAACAAGCTGCCTATGACCTGTTGCGGCGCGCGGCGATGGATCAGGGCCGCAAGGTCTATGACGTTGCCGAGGCGCTGGTGACCACTGCCGGACTTTTGTCATGACCGCGAAGCTGCCTGTCGCCTTCTTGCCGCTGATCGACGCCGCGCCGCTGATCGTTGCGGTCGAGCTGGGCTTTGACAGGGACGAAGGGTTCGCCCTGGACCTGCGGCGGGCGCATTCTTGGTCCAGCCTGCGCGACATGGTGTCCTTTGGTCAGGTCACGGCAGCGCAGATGCTGGCACCGATGCCGGTGGCGACGGCGCTGGGGCTGGTTGGTACCGGTGCGGCGCTTGCCAGCGTTGCGGTGCTGTCCACCAATGGCGAGGTCATCGGCGTCAGCAACGCCATGGCGCGGCGCATCCGCGACACCGGATACAGCTTTGGCGCCGGATTTGGCGATGCCCGCGCCGCCGGACAGGCGCTGATCGCTGCGGCGGACGGGCCGCTCCGGATCGGCGTGCCCTTTCCTTTTTCGATGCATGCAGAGCTTTTGTACCACTGGCTGACCGCCCTGGGCCTGCCCGCCCCCGCCGCCGTCGACATCCGCACAGTGCCGCCACCGCTGATGGCCAGTGCCCTTGCGGCGGGCGAGCTGGACGCCTTTTGCGTGGGCGAACCCTGGGGGTCGATGGCGGTTGAAACCAATGCGGGGGCCCTGTTGCTGCCCGGCAGTGCGATCTGGCCCGGCGCGCCGGAGAAGGTGCTGGGCGTGCGGGCGGACCTGGCCGACGCCAGCCCCGAGCCGCTGCGCGCGATGATCCGCGCCCTGTGGCGCGCAGGCGAATGGCTGAGCGATCCGCAAAGCCGCACGACCGCCTGCGCGTTCCTGTCCCGGCGCAACTATGTCGATGTCCCGGCCGAGATGATCGACCGCGCCCTTTCCGGTCATCTGACCCTCACGTCACGCGGTGACAGCCGGATCGTGCCCGATTTTGTCGGTTTTGCCCAGAGCACCCCGCAGCAAGACCATGCCGCCTGGATCGCCGGACGTCTGGCCGCGCGGCTGGGGCTGGACCGGGCCACCGCGCGTCAGGCCGCAATTGCCACCTGGCGCACCGATCTGCACGACACGGCGCTGCGGGCGATTCCCGGTTACAGCCCGCGTCCGGATGCGATGACCCATTCATTTGATGGTCAAGAATTCAGCCCCTTCCTGCAGGAATGACCGAAAATGCAGCAGATTTCCGCTGCAACGCAGAAAACTGCCTTTCTGCAGCCGCAAATTCCCCTTCGGTATTGATTTAACCCTCTGCTTTTCCCAACCTGAAGCTCAGGAAGACAATGGCGTCTTCCTAAATCCAATTCCCAAAGTCCGGGTAATCCGAGCACAGCCGCTCGACCCCTCGTGCATGCGCATGGGGCTGGTCAGCGGCTATTTTCGTTTGTCCGGGGCACCTGTCTTCCGGATCACACAAGGGACAAATTACATGAACAGACTTGCGACCTGCCTACTCGCCTCCACCCTGCTGACCGGCCCGGCCTTTGCCGAGATGCTGGCGCTTGAAAAGGATGAACTGACCCTCGGCTTTATCAAGCTGACCGATATGGCCCCGCTCGCGGTGGCCTATGAGAACGGTTATTTCCTGGATGAGGGGCTGTTCGTCACGCTTGAAGCACAGGCAAACTGGAAAGTGCTTCTGGACGGGGTGATCGGCGGTCAGCTGGACGGGGCGCATATGCTGGCCGGTCAACCGCTGGCAGCGACCATTGGCTATGGCACGCAGGCCCATATCATCACCCCCTTTTCGATGGACCTGAACGGCAACGGCATCACCGTTTCCAATGCGGTCTGGGAAGAGATGAAACCGAATATCCCGACCAATGCCGACGGATTGCCGCAGCATCCGATTTCGGCACAGGCGCTGGCCCCGGTGGTGGAACGCTACAAGGCCGATGGCAAACCCTTCAACATGGGCATGGTCTTTCCGGTCTCGACCCACAATTACGAGCTGCGCTACTGGCTGGCCGCCGGTGGTCTGAACCCGGGCCTTTACAGCCCCGATGACACCTCGGGGCATATCGGAGCTGATGTGTTCCTCTCCGTGACCCCGCCGCCGCAGATGCCCGCCACGCTGGAGGCCGGCACGATCGACGGCTATTGCGTGGGCGAGCCGTGGAACCAGCAAGCGGTGGTCAAGGGCATCGGCGTGCCGGTGATCACCGACTATGAGCTGTGGAAGAACAACCCGGAAAAGGTATTCGGCATCACCGCCGAATTTGCCGAGCAAAATCCAAACACCACGCTGGCCCTGACCAAGGCGCTGATCCGCGCCGCCATCTGGCTGGACGAGAATGAGAACGCAAACCGCGAGGCCGCGGTCGAGATCCTGAGCCGCCCGGAATACGTGGGCGCCGATGCCGAGGTGATCGCCGCCTCGATGACCGGAACCTTCGAATATGAGCCGGGCGATGTGCGCGAGGTGCCTGATTTCAACGTCTTCTTCCGCTACAACGCTACCTACCCGTTCTATTCGGACGCGGTTTGGTATCTGACGCAGATGCGCCGTTGGGGCCAGATCGCCGAAACCAAGGACGACACATGGTTCGATGAAACCGCGCGTTCGGTTTACCGCCCCGACATCTATCTGGACGCCGCACGACTGCTGGTGGACGAAGACAATGCCGCCGAGGCCGATTTCCCCTGGGACAGTGACGGCTACAAGGCACCGACACCCGCCGCAGATGTCATCGACGGCATTCCCTTCGATGGCAAAGCGCCCAATGCCTATATCGACAGCCTGCCCATCGGGCTGAAGTCCGGTGAGGTTGCCGGTGGCTGACCCTTTCGCACCGTCCTGCCTGCGGGGCGGTGCATCTTTCCCTTATACGTACCGGAGACCGCAATGACAGTCGTCGATCCCGATCACCTGGACACCAAGCACAAAGAAGCGCGCCGCGCCGTCTGGTTCACCCGCATCAACAAGGCAGACGCCTGGTTTTCCGTTCTTGGTCTTGCCTGGCTGACCCCCCTGCTCAAGGCCGCGGCGGGCGACAATCCACGCGGACAGATGCGCGATGTCTGGCGGCTGCTGGGTGTGCCGCTGTTGTCCATCATCGTCTTCCTGATGCTCTGGGCCACCCTCGCCCCGCGTGTCGTCACGTCACTGGGCGCGATCCCCGGCCCCGTTGCCGTCTGGGAACAGGCCAAGGAGCTGAACGCGGATGCCATCGACAAGCGCGCCAAGGCGGCAATGTTCCACGAGCGGCTGGACCAGCGCAACGCGCGGCTGATCGAAGCCGGGCGCGCGGATGAGGTCAAGCAGATCGCCTATACTGGTGCGCCCAGCTATTACGATCAGATCTGGACATCGATCAAGACCGTGTTCTTCGGCTTTCTGGTGGCCTCGGTGGTTGCGATCCCGCTGGGCATTGCTGCGGGTCTGTCACCCACGGCCAATGCGGCCCTGAACCCATTGATTCAGATTTTCAAGCCGGTGTCGCCATTGGCATGGCTGCCGATTGTCACCATGGTGGTTTCGGCAGTCTATGCCACCAACGACGGGATGTTCTCCAAATCCTTTCTGGTCTCGGCAATCACCGTCACGCTGTGTTCGCTCTGGCCCACGCTGATCAACACCGCCCTTGGCGTCGCCTCCATCGACCGCGACCTGATCAGTGTCAGCCGGGTGCTGAAGATGGGCCCTTATGCCAAGATCACCAAGCTGGTTCTGCCCTCGGCGCTGCCGCTGATCTTCACCGGCCTGCGGCTGAGCCTTGGCGTGGGCTGGATGGTGCTGATCGCGGCGGAAATGCTGGCGCAGAACCCCGGCCTTGGCAAATTCGTCTGGGATGAATTCCAGAACGGATCATCGCAATCACTCGCCCGCATCATCGTGGCGGTGCTGACCATCGGCATCATCGGCTTCCTTCTGGACCGGGTGATGTACGCGATGCAGTCGTTCTTTACCTTCTCGGCGCAGCGGTGAGCGGCATGGGTATTCTTGAATTCAAGAAGGTGAACAAGGGATTTGGCGAAGGCACGCACCGCGCCGAGGTTCTGAAAAACATCACCCTGAGCGTGAAGGAGGGCGAGTTCCTGGCCATCCTGGGGTTCTCTGGCACCGGAAAATCCACCCTGATGAACCTGATCGCAGGGCTTGAGATGCCCGACAGCGGCACGTTGACCTTTCGGGATGCGCCGGTCACAGGCCCGGGACCGGACCGGGGTCTGGTCTTTCAAAGCTACAGCCTGATGCCCTGGCTGACCGTGCGCGGCAACATCATGCTGGCCATCGAAGCGGTGCACGGCAAGTTGTCCAAGCCCGAAAAGATTGCCAAGGCGGATCATTACATCGCCATGGTTGGTCTTGCCCATGCCGCGCACCGCCGCCCGGCGGAACTGTCGGGGGGCATGCGTCAGCGGGTGGCCGTGGCACGGGCGCTGGCGATGGAACCTGACCTGCTGCTGCTGGACGAGCCGCTGTCGGCACTCGATGCATTGACCCGCGCCAATCTGGCCGATGAGATCCTGGAGATCTGGGAGGCCGACAAGAAGACCTGCGTCCTGATCACCAACGACGTGGACGAGGCGATCCTGCTGGCCGACCGCATCATCGTGCTGAACCCCGACGGCACGCTGGCAGCGCCGATCCCGGTGACCATCCCGCGCCCGCGCAACCGTGACGCGATGAACCATGATGCGGGCTTCAAGAAGCTGCGCGCAGAAGTCACGCAATATCTGATGGATGTGGGCATTGCCGCCAAGGTTGCCGAAACACGCCACCTGCCGGACGTGAAACCGGTTCACCAGATGATCCCGGCTGCCGTCCGGGGCGCCCGCGAAGGCATGATCGAGCAGCGGTTCCTCGACTTCTCTCAGCTGCACAAGGTATATCCGACCCCCAAAGGGCCGCTGACGGTGGTCGAGGATTTCGACCTCAAGGTAAATCAGGGCGAATTCATCAGCCTGATAGGCCATTCCGGCTGCGGCAAATCCACCGTGCTGACCATGGCCGCCGGTTTGAACGCCATCTCCCAAGGCGCGATCAAGCTGGACGGCCGCCACGTCGAGGGCGCCGACCCGGAACGTGCCGTCGTGTTCCAGTCGCCCAATCTGTTTCCCTGGCTGACCGCCAAGGAGAATGTGGCGATTGGTGTGGACAAGGTCTACCCCCGGGCGAGCCAGTCCGAGCGGCAGGAGGTGGTCGAATACTACCTTGAACGCGTGGGGCTAGCTGATGCGATGGACCGTGGCGCGCATTCCATGTCGAACGGGATGAAGCAGCGCGTCGGCATCGCGCGGGCCTTTGCCCTCAGCCCCAAGCTGCTGCTGCTCGATGAGCCTTTCGGGATGCTGGATTCCCTCACCCGGTGGGAGTTGCAGGAAGTGCTGATGGAGGTCTGGTCGCGCACCAAGGTCACAGCCGTCTGTGTCACCCATGACGTGGACGAGGCGATCCTGCTGGCGGACCGCGTCGTGATGATGACCAACGGACCGCAGGCCACCATTGGCAAGATCACCGAAGTAAGGCTGCCGCGCCCGCGCTCCCGCAAGGCGCTGCTGGCCCACCCCGATTACTATGCGTATCGGCAGGAGGTCCTCGATTTTCTGACCGAATACGAACACGGCGCAAAGCCCGCGCCGAAACCCAAAACCATCGCGGCGGAGTAGGACATGCCCAAGAACCTGATCGTCATCGGGGCCGGAATGGCCTCGGGCCGGATGCTGGAGCATCTGTTTGAAACCCAACCCGGCGTGTGGAACGTCACCCTGTTCAACGCCGAGCCGCGCGGCAACTACAACCGGCTGATGCTCTCGCCGGTGCTGGCGGGGGACAAGACCTATGCTGAGATCGTCACCCATGATGCCAATTGGTACGAAAGCCACGGTGTCACCTGCCGTTTTGGCGAAAAGGTGCTGCGGATCGACCGGGAGGCGCAGGTTGTTGTCGGTGAAAACGGTGCGGTGCCTTATGACCGCATCGTCATCGCCACCGGATCGAACCCTTTCATGATCCCCCTGCCCGGCCATGATCTGGACGGTGTCATCCCCTACCGCGATCTGGACGACACGGAAACGATGATGTCCCTGGGTGCCAGGCCCGGCGCGCGGGCCATCGTCATCGGCGGCGGCCTGCTGGGGCTGGAAGCGGCCGCAGGCATGAAGGCGCAGGGTGTCGATGTGACGGTTATTCACGTCATGGGTCACCTGATGGAACGCCAGCTGGACGAGGCCGCAGGCTATCTGCTGAAAAAGTCGCTGGAGGAGAAAGACATCAATGTCCTGACCTCTGCCAACTCGCAGGAAATCCTTGGCACCGACGGGCGCGTCAGCGGCTTGCGGCTGGATGACGGCACCGAATTGCCCTGTGACCTGCTGGTCATGGCGGTGGGCATCCGTCCGAACGTGGCGCTTGCGCAGGAAGCCGGACTTGCGGTCGGGCGCGGCATCCATGTGGACGATGCCATGATCACCTCCGACGCCAATATCCTGGCCCTGGGGGAATGTGTGGAACATCAGGGTGCGGTCTTTGGCCTTGTTGCCCCGCTTTACGATCAGGCAAAGGTCGCGGCCGAAACCCTGGGCGGCAGGCCAGCGGCCTTCACCCCGAAGGAGGTGGCAACCAAGTTGAAAGTCACCGGCTGCGACCTGTTCAGCGCGGGCGATTTTGCCGAAGGCGAGGGCCGCGAAGACATCGTTTTCCGCGATCCGGCGCGCGGCGTCTACAAACGGCTGGTGCTGGAAGGATCCCGGCTGATCGGTGCGGTCATGTATGGCGACACCGGTGACGGCACCTGGTTTCACGGGCTGATCAAGGACCACAGCGACGTGTCCGACATGCGCGATACCTTGATATTTGGCCCGGCGTTTCAGGGGGGTGCCCCCTCGGACCCTTTGGCAGCCGTTGCAGCCTTACCGGGTGACGCAGAAATCTGCGGCTGCAACGGCATTTGCAAATCTACCATAGTCGACGCGATCAACGGCGGGGCCACCACGCTGTCCGATGTGCGCGCCCAGACCAAGGCCAGCGCCTCCTGCGGGACATGCACCGGGCTGGTCGAACAGGTCATGGCGCTGACCCTTGGGGACGGGTTCGAGGTGCAGACCGTCAAGCCGATGTGCCCCTGCACGCCGCTGACCCATATGGATGTGCGTCGCCTGATCAAATCGCGCGCGCTGAAGTCCATGGCCGCCGTCATGCAGGAATGCGGCTGGACCACCTCCTGCGGTTGCGCCTCCTGCCGTCCGGCGCTGAACTATTACCTGCTGTGTGACTGGCCCGGCGAATATCAGGACGACGATCAAAGCCGTTTCGTGAACGAGCGGATGCATTCGAACATTCAAAAGGACGGCACCTATTCCGTCGTGCCGCGCATGTGGGGGGGCATCACCACCCCAGACGAGCTGCGCGCAATTGCGGATGCGGCGGATAAATATGCGGTGCAGACCGTCAAGGTGACAGGCGGCCAGCGCATCGACCTGCTGGGCGTCAGGAAACAGGACCTGCCCGACATCTGGGCCGATCTGAATGCCGCAGGCATGGTCAGCGGTCAGGCCTACGCCAAAGGCTTGCGCACGGTGAAAACCTGCGTCGGCAGCGATCATTGCCGCTTTGGCACCCAGGACAGCACCGGCCTTGGCATCCGCATGGAAAAGGCGCTTTGGGGGGCATGGACCCCGGCCAAGGTCAAGATGGCGGTGTCGGGCTGCCCGCGCAACTGCGCCGAAAGCACCTGCAAGGACGTGGGCGTGATCTGTGTCGACAGCGGTTATGTGCTGCACATTGGCGGCGCTGCGGGGCTGCACATTCAGGGCACCGAGGTGATGTGCACCGTCAGGACCGAGGACGAGGTTCTGGAATACACCGCCGCGGTGGTTCAGCTCTACCGCGAAGAGGCGGCCTATCTGGAACGGATGTACAAGTGGATGGACAACGTGGGCCTTGACCACATCGTCGAACGGGTTGTGACCGATGCCGACAGCCGCCGTGCACTGGCCGACCGCTTTTATTACGCGCAAAAGTTCATGCAGCAGGACCCCTGGGCGGAGCGTACCAAACCGGCCTATCGCGCGCTCTATGCGCCGCTGGCCGATCTTACCCTGGAGGCTGCGGAATGACCGACTGGACAGATATCGGCGCGCTGGAAGACATCCCCGAACGGGGTGCGCGCATCATCAAGACCCACATCGGCTGCATTGCCATCTTTCGCACCGCCGAGAACGAAGTCTTTGCCATCGACGACGCCTGCCCGCACAAGGGCGGCCCGCTGAGCGAGGGTATCGTGCACGGCAGGTCCGTCACCTGCCCGCTGCACAACATGGTGCTGCGGCTGGACACCGGGCTGGCGCAGGGCGCCGACAGCGGTGCGGTCAATACCTATGCCACGCGGATCGAAAGTGGACGCATCCTGTTGGATACCGCGCAGCTGCGCCGCGAGCGGGTGGCCTGATGGACGGATCGGCGCATCGCAACGAGCTGCGCACCACCTGCGCCTATTGCGGCGTCGGATGTGGCGTTCTGGTGCGGCCCGATGGCAAGGGCGGCCTTTCGGTGCGCGGCGATCCGGAGCATCCGGCCAACTTCGGACGGCTGTGTTCCAAAGGCACGGCGCTGGGGGATACCCTGTCGCTGGACGACCGGCTGCTGTCACCGCGCGCCTTTGGCACAGATACCGATTGGGACAGCGCCCTTACGCTGGTCGCGGACCGGTTTTCGCGCAGCATCGCGGAGCACGGCCCGGATTCGGTCGCCTTTTATGTCTCGGGGCAATTGCTGACCGAGGATTACTATGTGGCCAACAAGCTGATGAAGGGCTTCATCGGCTCGGCCAATATCGACACCAATTCCCGCCTCTGCATGGCCTCGACCGTTGCGGGGCAAAAACGCGCCTTTGGCACCGATACCGTGCCCGGCACATATGAGGACCTTGAGCTGGCCGATCTGGTCGTGCTTGTGGGCAGCAACCTGGCCTGGTGCCATCCGGTCCTCTACCAGCGCCTTGCAGCGGCCAAGGCCGCGCGCCCCGCGATGAAGGTCGTGGTGGTCGACCCGCGCCGCACTGCCACCTGCGATCTGGCGGACCTGCATCTGGCCCTTGCGCCGGGTAGTGATGTCGCCCTGTTCAACCGTCTGCTGTCCGCGATCCATGAAGGCGGCGCGCTGGACCCGACCTACCTGAACCATGTCGACGGCTTTGAGGAGACCTTGCAGGCCGCACAGAAACAGCGCGCGGAGGTGACCGGCCTGTCCGCAGAGCAACTGGCTGCCTTCTGCGCGATGTGGCTGCGCACCGAAAAGGTCGTGACCGTGTTCAGCCAGGGTGTGAACCAATCCTCTTCCGGCACTGACAAGGTCAATGCGATCATCAACTGCCACCTTGCCACGGGCCGTATTGGCAAACCGGGGATGGGGCCGTTCTCCGTCACGGGTCAGCCCAATGCCATGGGTGGTCGCGAGGTCGGTGGTCTGTCCAATGCGCTGGCCTGTCACCTGGACCTCGAAGACGCGGGTCACCGCGCGCTGGTCGGCGACTTCTGGAAAGCCCCTGCCATGGCCGAGGGCGCAGGGCTGAAGGCGGTTGACCTCTTCAGACAAGTGCGGGCCGGCCGGATCAAGGCGCTGTGGATCATGTGCACCAACCCCGCCGTCTCCATGCCGGACGCCGATGCGGTGCGCGAGGCGATTGCGGGCTGCGATTTCGTTGTGGTCAGCGATGTGACAGCCCGGACCGATACGGCGCGTCTGGCCCATGTGTTGCTGCCGGCAACCGGCTGGGGGGAGAAAGACGGCACCGTCACCAATTCCGACCGCACGATCAGCCGCCAGCGCGCTGTGCTGCCCGCCCCCGGCGCGGCCCGCCCCGATTGGGCCATCATCTGCGACGTTGGCCGTCGCATGGGCTGGCCCGAGGCCTTCGACTATGCCACCCCGGCCCAGATCTTTGACGAACATGCCAGGCTGTCGGGTCTGGCCGCCGCCACGGCGGGGCGCGATTTTGACATTTCCGGGCTGACAGGGCTGGGGGCCGACGGCTATGCCGATCTGGCACCCACCCGCTGGCCCGTGACCAAGCAGGGAAGCATCGAACGGTTCTTTGCCGATGGCCGGTTCTTTACCCCGCAGGGCCGCGCACGGATGTTCCCCGTGTCCGCCCGTGCGCCCGTGGCCCGTACCGGCCCGCGCTACCCTTTCGTGCTGAACACCGGCCGCATCCGCGACCAGTGGCACACGATGACCCGCACCGCCAAAGCCCCGCGTCTGAACCAGCACCTGGGCGAGCCCTTCCTGGAAATTCATCCGCAGGACGCACAGGCGCTTGGCATCGCGCCTGCTTCACTGGTCGCAGCCACCAGCCCGACCGGTCGCTGCATCTTGCGGGTGCTCATTACAGACCGGGTGCAGCGCGGACAGGTCTTTGCCCCGATGCACTGGACCGGCGAAACCGCCCCCACCGGGCGCATCGACGCATTGGTCCCCGGCGTCGTGGACCCGCTGTCGGGCCAGCCCGAAAGCAAGGCCGCCGTGGTGGCGCTTGCCCCCCATGATGCCGCCTGGTTCGGCTTTGCCGTCAGCACCGGCACCCTGACCCCCGACTGCAGCTATTGGGCGCGCAGCCGCGTGACCGGCGGCTGGCGGGCAGAACTGGCGGGCGACATCGCAACGCAAGACTGGGAGGCCGAGGCCCGCCGCCTGTTCGCCCTGCCCCATGCCCGCTGTCAATCGGTCGCGGACCCCGCGACCGGCACCGCGCGCCTGGCCTTTCTGGACCCCGACAACCACCTGCTGGCCGCATTGTTCGTTTCACCCACGCCGGTGACACTGTCGCGCGACTTTCTGGCCGCGCAGCTGGGACAAGTCGCCGGAACCCCGCTGTCGGGACGCCCCGGTGCCGATATGCCGGACCCCGGCCCTGTTGTCTGTGCCTGTCTGGGTGTCGGGTTGAACACCATCGGTGCCGCCATCGCCAGCGGACAGGCGACAACCGTCGCGCAGGTGGGCGAATGTACCGGCGCGGGGATGACCTGTGGTTCCTGCCGCCCGGAAATCGCCGCTCTGCTGGCCGGTGCCAGACAGGTGGAGGCCGCAGAATGACCGAGCCCACTGCACTGGCACCCTATGTTGCCATCCTTGGTCGCGGACAGGGCCGCGCGCGGTCGCTGACGATGCCCGAGGCGCGGGCGGCAATGTCGGTGATCCTGGCGGGGGATGCCGCCCCCGAAGCCATCGGCGCGATGCTGATGCTGATGCGGATGAAGGGCGAGGTTGCTGAAGAAATCGCAGGGCTGACTGCCGGGGCGCGCGCCGCACTTCCGCTCTGGACAGGGCCTGCCCCCGCAATTGACTGGCCGTCTTATGCCGCCGGGCGCACCCGTGGGCAGCCGTGGTTTCTGGCCGCGGCGAAACTGGTGGCCCAGGCGGGCTATCCAGTGCTGATGCACGGCTGGAATTCACATCAGGCAACGGGGGCAAGCGTACGTGCCGCGCTGGCCGATGTCGGTATCCCGCAAGTGCCATGGTCCGACGCCCCTGGAGCTCTGGCGCAAACCGGTATTGCCTATGTCCCGCTGGAAGCGCTTTGCCCTGCCCTGCTGGACCTGTTGCGCCTGCGGGACGTTCTGGGCCTGCGGTCCTGCATCAACACGGTGCTGCGCATGCTGAACGCGGCCGCTGCACCGATTGCCTTGCAGGGGGTCTTTCATCCCTCCTACCGCGAATTGCAGCGCGATGCGGCGTTGCTGCTGAACCAGCCCGGCCTGCGCGTGCTCAAGGGCGGTGGCGGCGAGTTTGAACATCACCCGACCAAGGACATCACCCTGCACGGATTGCAGGACGGCGCCATCTGGGAAGGGCAGACCGGCACGGCGCTGAGCGGCCACCAGCGCCTGTCCGAAACCGACAGCACATTGGCCGATGTCTGGCAGGGCCGCATCCAGGACCCGTTCGCCATGGCCATCATCATCAGCACCGCAGCCCTTGCGCTGGAGGCCTGCGGCATTGCCGACCCGGCCCGGCTTGCACGGGACCTGTGGCTGCGCCGCCACGACGCCAAAGCCGCCTGAGGGGACCATCATGCACAGCTTTCCCATGTTCATCCGCACCACCAACCGCCGTGTTGTGATTGCGGGCGGTGGCGAGCAGGCAGCGCAAAAGGCGCGCCTGATGCTCAAGACCGACGCGAAACTGGTGCTGCTGGCACCAACCCTGGACGCTGAACTGGCGGATCTGGTGGCGACAGGCCGTGCGACACAGGATGCCGGGCCCTTCACACCAGAGCATTTTGCCGATGCGGCGCTTGTCTTTATCGCGAGCGGTTGCCCCGGCCTCGATGCGGCGCTGCATGCGTTGGCAAAAGCGGCGGGGGCGCAGGTCAATGTGGTGGACCAGCCCTCGCTTTGCGACATGACCACGCCGTCACTGGTGGACCGCGATCCGGTGGTCGTGGCCATCGGCACCGAAGGAACCGCCCCGGTGCTTGCCCGCCGGATCAAGACCGAGGTCGAGCAGATGCTGGACCCCCGGCTTGGCAGCTTTGCAGCCCTTGCCGGGCGGCTGCGCGGCGCGGTTGCGGCACATATCCCAAAACCGGACCGTCGGGCGTTCTGGCGATGGGCGTTCGCCGATGCCCCCTGGCAGTTGCACAAGACCGGACAGGAACGCGCCGCCGCCGAACTGCTGAAACGCACAATTGCGACAAAAGACGTGCCTGACCGGCAGGGTCAGATTGCATTTGTGGGCGCTGGCCCCGGTGCGCGCGATCTGCTGACCCTCCGCGCAGTCGAGCGTCTGCAAGAGGCCGATGTGATCTTTTACGACGGGCGTGTCGATCCTGATGTGCTGGAACTCGCCCGCCGGGATGCAGAGCGTGTTTTTGTGGGGAATGTCCCTGGCGCACATATCTGGCCAAGGGAACGCATCTGCAGATTGGTCCTGGCCGAAGCCGCCAAGGGCCGACGCGTCGTCCGTCTGGAATCCGGTGACCCGGGCATTTCCGGTCATGCCAAAGAAACATTGGATGCCGCCACCGCCGCCAATATCCGTGTCGAGATTGTTCCCGGTGTCACGGCGGCAAGTGCCTTTGCCGCCGCCTCAGGTCAGCCGCTGAGCGGGGGAAGAGACCCGCAACATGCCTTTCGCTCGGCAATCGCTGCCGGGCAGAACATAGGCGTTTGACCTGAAGTCAGAATGACAAAAGCGCCTTTCCGGCCCATCGCCAGCGTCGGACAGGTGATTTCCCGCAGCATGGTACCCGTCGCCATGATCAGCTTGGTAAGTTCCCCAAGGCAGACGGTCGGTACCTCGGTATAGGCACTGCCGGCGCTGGCAGCACGGGGGGATGACATTGCGCTGTTCGGCGACATTTACCTGTCTCACCTCAGCACGCAGAAATCCGGATTCGAAGCTCACCTTACCCCGAATGCGCGTGCTTTCATCCGGGCCCAGAGCTGGCCCGGCAACCTGCCTTGGCCTTACCCGGGCGAAGCTGGACTATCGATTGACCGCGCAGGGTGCCAGAACCTCAAGTCAACGATGATGCACGGCGCCGATGGCGCAGTGCGTTGTCCTCGTTGCCCGGCTCCGACAGTGACAGCACGCTGTCTGCGGTATTGCGGATCAGGGCCTGATCGTGACTGACAATCATCACGGCGATGCCGTCGGTATCCGCAGCGCCCGTCACAAGCCTTATCACACTGGCCTGTGTGATGGGGTCGAGCCGCGAGGTCGGTTCATCTGCAAATATGAAGGCGGGTTTGCGCAACAAGACACGCAGCAAGGACAAACGCTGCAATTCCCCGCCCGACACAGCACCGGGCCTGCGCCGCAGCAATTTGGGGTCAAGGCCAAGGCCCTCCATCAGCACATCAACCTCGCGCGCAGCACAGCCCGCCATCGTCGCCACATCCGCCAGCGCCTCGCCAATCCTGCGCTTGCGCGGAAAGGCCGCAACGGGATCCTGATAGAGTTTCTGGAAGGCAAAGGGGTGCGCGCCACCTTGCCGCCTGATCCGCCCATGGGCGGGCGGGATCAGCCCCAGAATGGCATCACCAAGCGAGGATTTGCCGCATCCGGAGGGGCCGGTGACGCCAAATACCTGCCCCGCCGCGATCTCAAGCGAAACTCCCTGAAACAAGGTTCGCTGCCCCCGGACCAGCGCGAGGTCTTCTGCGCTGACCACCGCAGGGCCGGGATGCGCCGCTGACGGCCGGGGGCTCCAGCTTTCCGGGTCGGCGGCGAAAAGTTCCCGCGTGTAGGCCTGACCCGGCGCGGCAAAGATGTCTCGGGTCGTGCCGCTTTCGACCACCTCACCGGCGCGCAGGACAATGAGCCTGCCGCCGATCCGGCGGGCCAGCGACAGATCGTGGGTGATGATCAGCAATCCGCCCGCCTGCCCCATTTCGGACAACAGAAGGTCGGCGACCTCGTCCCGGCGCGCGGCATCCAGCCCTTTGGTGGGTTCATCCGCAATCACGATGCGGGCACCCCCGGCCCGGGCGGCGGCGATGGCCACCCGCTGCGCCATGCCGCCGGACAGTTGATGCGGAAACCGTGATCCGGCCTCGGCAAGTCCAAGCTCCGACAGGTCGGAAGCGGCGCGGGCCCGTGCGACGCGGGGCGACAGTCCGCGCACCAGACGATGTGCCTCGGCAATCTGCGTTTCGGCCCGCATCAGGGGATCAAGCGACAGCCACGGCTCTTGCGGCAGAACGCCTATTTCACAGCCCCAAAGCCCCCGAAACCGATCCGGCGTTCCTGCATTCAGGACACGGTCGCCGATGGCGACACGACCCTTTGCCTCCAAGCCCTCGGGCAGCATGCCCATCAGGGCCTGCGCCAGCAGGCTCTTGCCCGATCCGGTTTCACCCAAAATAACAAGCGGCTCTCCGGGGTCGAGATGCAGGGACACAGGCGACAGCAGGGTTGTGGCCCCGTCCCGGACCGTGATGTCTTCGGCTTTCAACAGGCTCATGTTTCGCGGCTCCCGGCCAGAAGGGTAAGGCCCAGCAGCAGGGCAAATGTGACCACGACCGGCGACAGGAGCGCCACCGGCGCCTCGCGCCAGTAGGGCAGCAGTTCAACCATCATCAGACCCAGTTCAGGCGTGGGCGCGCGCATGCCCACATGCACAAACCCGAGCGCCGCAATGGCCATGATCGCAGTGGCGGTTCCGAAGGCAGCGGCGGTCAGCATCATCGGCGCGATTTCGGGCCAGATATGGATGCGGAAAAGATAGACCGGACCGAACCCAAGAAGCCTGGACGCCTGCACGGCGGGAGAGGCCAGGGTTTCGCGCGTGGCCGCACGGGTCAGGCGAAAGAACTCGACCCAAAGCACCAGCGACAGCCCCGCCCAGAACCCAAGCGCCGTTCCCGGCACCATGGCCAGCACAATGAGGACCAGCAACAGGCCCGGAAGCGCCAGCAGCGCATCCGCCAGCATGACGAAAATCCGGTCGATCCAGCCCCCTTTGGCCGCCGAAAGCGTGCCCAGGATCAGCCCCGCAGCACCGGCCGTCGCCACCGCAGCCAGGGCGATTACAGGCGACAGACGCAACGCATCGGCCAGACGGTGGAAAACGGACCGGCCGAGGTGATCATAGCCCAGAGGGGCACCGGTTTCGGGCCCGGCCAGCGCCTTGATCAGCGACTGCGCCAGGGGATCGCCCGGAACGATCAGCGGGCCAAGCAACGACAGGGCGGCCACCAGCGTAATCAGGCCGGTGCCTATTGCGCGCATCGGCGACAGCGGCAGGCGGCGCGTTGTTTGGAAATCAATACTGCTCATCCCGCAACCCTCGGATCAAGACGCCGCACGGCAAGGTCGATGGCGCTGTTGACGATGACAAAGCCGAGCCCCAGCACCAGCGCCGTGCCCTGCACCATCGGCACATCCCGCGAGAATATGGCGTGGACCAGCGCATGGCCGATGCCGGGCCAGCCGAAGATCGATTCAACGATGATCACCCCTTCGACAAGTGTCACGAATTGCAGGCCAAGATAGGTGATCAGCGGCACAGAGACGTTGCGCAGCCCATGCCGCACCAAGGTTTGCCGTTCGGACAGCCCCTTCCATTGGGCGAACCGCCAGAAAGGCATATCCGCGATGCGTGCCATGGCGTCCCGCGTGATGCGCGCATTGACCGCCGCCAGTCCAAGGGCAAGTGTCAGGCCCGGCAGGATGAAATGGCGCAGCTCGCCGTGCCCCGCCGCGGGCAGCCATCGCAGATGCACGGCAAGCAGCACGATCAGGACAAGCGCCATGAGAAACTGTGGAACGGCCTTGACCCCGGTCGAGGCGACCAGCAGCACACGGTCCAGCATCCCGCCCGGCCTGAGCCCCGCAAGTATGCCAAAGGGTGGCCCGATGACCAGCGACAGCAGCAGCGCCACCAGCGCGAGGGAGGCCGACGCGCCCAGCTGATGCACGATCTCGTCCATCACGGGCTGGCCGCTGACAAGCGAATTTCCAAAATCGAACCGCGCCAGATCGCTCAGCCATTGCAGCAGGGCCGGCAGCGCCGGGCCATCAATGCCCAGTTCCGCACGCACCGTATCGGCAGCAGCGGCATCGACGTTGTCATAGCCGTAACGGCCCGCAGCAATGCGCCAGGCCGCATCGCCCGGCAGGCTGCGCATCATGATGAATGTGGCGGTGCCGATCAGGATCGCCACCATCACCGCCTGCACCAGGCGCGAAGCAATTAACTTCATTCCGCCCACCGGATGTTCTGCAGGCCGAAACTGCGCTCGAACGCGTCGATTTCCGCGCCTGTCACCCGGTCTGACACGGCCAGCGTCTGCCGATACCAGGCAATCGGGATGATCGGCAGCTCCGATTGCAGGATTTCAGAGGCCCTGGCGCGTTCCGCGTTTCCGCCGTCACCCCGCGCCAGACCGCGCAGGAGCGTTGCGAACTCTTCGTTCTGCCAGTTCATCGCCCCCCAGTCGCCATTGCCAACGTAATCGGACAGGATTGTGCCAATCGGATCGGGGACAAGAGAAAAATTGCGCGCAATCAGGCCAAGCTCCAGCGTGCCATCATTATGCCCTGCGGGAATTTCAGAGGAGTTTGTCGTGTTGACGGTCAGGTCAATACCGATCGTGCGGAACTGCTGTTCCAGCACTGTGGCGACCAGCGGCAGTTCCGGCCGGTCAGGATAGGTTGTCAGGGTGACCGCAAAACGCGCCCCGTCCCGTGTGAGGATACCGTCACTGCCCGCTTCCCATCCCAGGCCGGCGAGCAACCTCTTGGCTTCCTCCACATCATAAGCGAGCGGGGCAAGCGCATCGTTGTGCCAGTCTGCGGTGGAGGGCGGAAACAACTGATCGGCCCCTTCGGGATAGCGCAGCACCGCCTGTGCGATACCGGCACGGTCAATCGCAAGGCTCAGCGCGCGGCGGGCATCGGGTTCGGCCAGAAACGGGTGGCCCGCATTGACCTTGATCAGAAGCGTGCGGGGAATGGCGACCGAGAGCACCTCGACATCGTCCAGCATGCCCAGCCGCGAGACGCTGGCAGGATCAAGACCAAAAACGAACTCGGCTTCGCCGGATTCTGCCATCAGCGCCCGTGTTTCGACCCGGCTGACACCGGAATAGCTGACATCCGCGATCTGCGGCGCATTTCCCCAATATTCGGCAAAGGCCGTCGCATCCAGGCTCAGCGGCGGCTCCATCGCCGTGATCCGGTAGGGGCCGGTGCCGATGATCGCGACCCCCGTGCCATCCGCAGCATATGACGCAGGCGACAGGATCTGTGACCGGTATTCCGCAAGGAACGCAGGCAGGGCCGCCATTGGCTCCGACAGGGTGACCGTGATCGCGCCATCACCCGCCGCAATGCCCGTGATCGGCAAGTCCTGCAAAGGGCCGGGTTTGGCGCGCGCAATCTCAAGCGCATTGGCCACAGCATCTGCATTCATCGCGCTGCCGTCGTGGAAAACTACGCCTTCGCGCAGGGTAAAGACCCAGGTCAGCCCGTCTTGCGAAACCTCCCAGGAGGTGGCCAGACCGGGGGTCAGTTCACCAGCGGCATTTGCATTCACCAGTGTTTCGGCCACCCCCATCCGCGTAAAGATGTAACCGCTTGTCGCGGGCTCCGGCGCCTTGATCTCGAACTGTGCGACGACATCAAGCCTGTTGTCCGCCTGCGCCAGCACCGGCATCGCGAAACATGCGAGAGCCACGGCCGCCTTGAGGAAAGTTCTGGTCATCTGTTGGTATCCTGTTTGAAGAAAGAGCGTGGTATTGCGACGTGGCGGTCGCGGGAAAGGGTTCTCTTTTGGGCGCGATTCAGCCGCGCGATGGCACCATCAATGCCTTCGCCACAGGCTCGCGCCTGCCGCAGGATCTTCCGGCAGGACGCCGGGGACCACGGCAGCGCCGCCTGGGAAAGCCAGGATCGGATCGGGGCTGGCAGCGCATCAAAGACCTGCATCGGGTCTTCGGTACGGCGCCTGGTCCTGAGGCTGGTTGCGCCCCGGTTCGTGGGGGCCATCACCCTGTCTCCGCGGATCGCCAGACGGGAAATGGATCAGGCAGGTCGGGCAGCGCGTCGGGACCCGGCGCAAGGTCTTCGGGCACGAGACATGCATCAAGCCGCGCCTTGATCGCCGGCCAGTCGATACCGGCACCAATGAACACCAGCTCCTGCCTCCGGTCGCCCCAGGGTTCCGACCAATGCGAAGCCATGTACTGTCGCGCGCCTTCGTGATCCGGCCAGCGGTCACGCGGAACGGAGGCCCACCAGGTGCCCAGAGGCTTGACCGATGACAATGCCCCGGCGAGGCTGAATTCAGCCACCCAATCGGGGCGGGAGGCAATCCAGAAATGCCCCTTGGCGCGGATCACACCGGGTAGCGCACCGTTCAGAACCGACAGGATCTTCTCTGGCTCGAAGGGTGCCCTTGCGCGGTAGACGAAACTGGCCACGCCATATTCCTCGGTCTCCGGCACATGGTCGGCAAAGCCATATAGCTCCTTTGCCCACATCGGATGTTCATGTGCCTTTTCAAAGTCGAACAGCCCCGTGTCCAGGATGGCACTGGCGGGCACTTCGGAATGGCTGGTCTCGATGATGCGCGCATCGGCGTTCAGACTGCGGATGATCTTGCGCGCCGCGTCAACCTGATGTGGCGCTGCATCCGCAACCTTGTTCAGGATCACCACATCGGCGAACTCAATCTGCTCGACCAGCAGATTGACCAGCGTGCGCTCGTCGTCTGCGCCCAGCGTCTCGCCACGGTCACGCAGGAAATCATGGCTGCCGTAATCGCGCAGCAGGTTCACCGCATCGACCACCGTCACCATCGTGTCGAGGCGCGACACATCCGCAAGGCTGTTCCCCGCCTCGTCCCGGAAATCGAAAGTCGCCGCGACGGGCAGCGGCTCGGAAATGCCGGTGGATTCAATCAGCAGATAGTCAAAGCGACCGCCCTCGGCCAGGCGCCGGACCTCCTGCAGAAGATCATCGCGCAGGGTGCAGCAGATACAGCCGTTCGACATCTCGACCAGGGTTTCGTCGGTATGGCTCAGGTTTGCACCACCCTCGCGGACAAGATCGGCGTCGATGTTCACCTCGGACATGTCGTTGACGATGACGGCCACACGCCGCCCCTCGCGGTTGTTCAGCACGCGATTGAGCAAGGTGGTCTTTCCGGCCCCCAGAAAGCCGGACAGGACAGTTACGGGCAGACGCGGGTCAGTCATTGGGAGGCCTCCACGGGTGTTACGATTTCGGGAAACAGCAGCGAGGCGTGGCAACCGCTTCCGGCCTGCGCCCCGTCGGCAAGAGCGAAATTTATGTTGGGCATCGGACGTGCGACATCTCCTGCGGCGAAGACGCCAGGAATACTGGTCTGCGCCATCGGCCCCACTTTCACAAAAGGCCCCATCGGCCCGTCGGACAGGGCACATCCCAGATGTGCCGCCGGACTTTCCGCCAGGGTGGTACGCGGCGCCAGGAACAGGGCGGCAAACCTCTGCCTTCCACCGCCGGACAGGTTCAGGGTAATCCCGCTCTCGTCGATCTGCGCGGCTTCCAATGCCCTGCTGTCCATCTGGACACCGGCCAGTTCAAGCGCCGCGTGATCAAGACCGTCCATCCCGCCCGTGATCAGCGTTACGCGGTCGCTCCAGTCGGCGCGCAGCATCAGCGCCTGATGGGCGCCCATGTGAGAGGTGGCAAGGACGGCCAGCGGTTCGCCCTTTACCTCGTAACCGTGGCAATAGGGACAATGCAGCACCTGACGGCCCCAGCCCGCTGCAAGTCCGGGAACATCGGGCAGGATGTCACGCACGCCATGGGCCAGGATGAGGCGCTTTGCGGCGATATCCTCGCCGTTTTCCAGCGTCACGGAGAAGGCATCCATCTGGCCGCCGATGGCCGTCGCCTTGCCCCCGCGCTGGCTTAGATGGGGATATGCCTTCAGATCATCGCGGAACCGGCCAAGGATTTCAGCGGGCGCAATGCCATCCCATCCCGCGACCCCATGCGCCCCTGCCGAAGTTCGGTTGCGCGGCAAACCCGCATCTATCACCAGAACTGACCGGCTGGCCCGCCCAAGCTGAAGGGCGGCGGTAAGTCCCGCGAAACTTCCGCCAATAACGATTACATCGTACATCTGTTACCTTTCGTTATGGATCCTGCGGCCAAAGCCACATCTGATTGTTTGGGCAGCGGCTCGGCGCGCCCCATCCATTATGTAATTACATCACATCTTGGAGGCCGGAAAATCCGCGTGCCTGCAGCTGCGGCACAGGGTGGCCGCAGCAGAAAACGCTTGATGCGTCAGAGACACTCCGCCAGCGCGATCGCAAGGTTGCGCAAGAGTTGCGGATAAAGGTCCGCACCCGGTTCAAGGTCAGAACCCAATGGGTCCATAACCCCCGTGCGCGCCGCTGTCCCTTCCATGACCGAGGCGACAATGCCTGGATTGAATTGCGGCTCGGACATGATGCAGGTCACATTCTGATCCGCGACACGCTCCTGAATCTCGGCAATGCGCGCCGGGCTCGGATCCGTGGCATCAGAGACGGAAATTGCGCCGGATGCAGGAAAATCGAAGGCCGCTTCGAAATACTGGTAGGCATCGTGGAAAACGATGAAGTTGGCACCGCGCAGGGGTTCCAGGATGCTGTTGATTTCGGTGCGCAGATCCGCCAGTTCCTCGCGTCCCGCAGCGGCATTTGCAAAATACGTTCCGGCATTGTCCGGATCGGCCGCTGAAAGCGCAGCAGCAATCGTGTTCAGCCAGGCCGAACCATTGTCCGGGGACAGCCAGACATGCGGGTCGTGATCGCCGTGATCGTGGCCGGCATGATCGTGCTCCTCATGTTCGTGACCGGCATGATCGTGACCGTCGTGTTCTTCGGCATGATCTGCGTGGTCATCGTGATTTTCATGTTCTGCATGATCATGCCCTTCATGATCTTCAGCATGTTCCTCATCGCCGTGGCGATGTGCTTCGAACAATGCATTCTCGCGCAAAGGCAGCTCCGTGGTGCCCTCGGACTCCATCAGATCCACAATTGTGGCATCGTCCGCCAGCGTGTCGATTGCATCGTCCAGCCAGGGGGTCAGTTCGGGACCGACCCAGAACACCAGCTCCGCATCCTGCAGGGCCTTCGCCTCGGAGGGGCGCAGGCTGTATTCATGCGGGCTTGCACCGGGTGCCACGATCAGCGACGGCGCCCCTACCCCTTCCATTACGCGGGCGACCAGCGAATGGACCGGTGCGATATCGACGGCCACATTCGGCACATCCGCGAGGGCCGTTCCGGCCAGCAGCACAGCCGCCAGGGACCAGGGCGCGAGGTTTCTGGACATCTCCAACTCCATGTGATTTTATAACGTTACAGGTCGGATACAGGAAATGTAATAACATGACAAGTAGGTCGCAGACAGATCATGAAACACCGTCAGATCCGGTCGGTTTCGACAAGCACGACCATGCCGATTGCATCAATACCGCAGTGGCCGCTGCCGAGGCGCATTGCGCAAACAACGGGCTGCGCTTTACCCCGGTTCGGCGCAAGGCACTGGAGATTCTGCTGCAGGAACATCGCGCCCTAGGTGCCTATGAAACACTGGACCGGCTACGTGACGCCGGTTTCGGGTCACAGCCTCCAGTCGCCTACCGCGCGCTTGAGTTCCTTGTTGCCAACGGATTCGCGCATAAGATCGAGCGGCTGAACGCCTTTGTTGCCTGTGCACATCCCGGTGCCAACCATTCGCCTGCCTTCATGATCTGCAGAGTCTGCGATTCGGTCGCCGAAGCGCAATCGGCACCCACACGCGGCTCCCTCGGAGAGGCAGCGCGCGCGACGGGATTCCAGATCGAACGGACTGTGGTCGAAGCCGTCGGCCTATGTCCGGCCTGTGCAGAGAATGCCGCACCATGAGCCTTGTCACCGTTGAAGACATCAGCGTCGGCTACGGGGCCGAAACGGTTCTGGCCCATGTATCGCTCGCCATCGAACCCGGCGAAATCGTGACCATTGTCGGCCCGAACGGCTCCGGCAAGACCACGCTCCTGCGGGCGCTGATCGGCGCGGTGCGCCCGGCATCGGGGCGGATCACGCACAAGCCTGCGCTGCGCATCGGATATGTACCGCAGAAACTGCACATCGACCCGACCTTGCCGATTACGGTTGAGAGATTCTTGCGGCTTCCGGGCGGGATCGTGCGCGATGCCTGTGCACGGGCGCTGGCCCGGGCCGGTGTACCGGACCTGTCGCGGCGCCAGATGTCAGCCTTGTCCGGCGGCCAGATGCAGCGTGTTCTCTTGGCCCGCGCGTTGATCAATGAGCCCGAGATTCTGCTGCTGGACGAGGCAACGCAAGGTCTTGATCAACCCGGTTCCGCCGCCTTCTACCGCCAGATCGAGGAGGTGCGCAAAGATACCGGATGCGCCGTCCTGATGATCAGCCACGAATTGCACGTGGTGATGAGCGCATCAGACCGGGTCATCTGCCTGAACGGACATGTCTGCTGCGAGGGCACGCCGGAAATCGTATCCGCCGCGCCTGAATACCGTGCACTTTTCGGCTCCGGCACCGGTGGGGCACTTGCGCTGTACCGCCACGACCATGATCACGCGCATGATGAAAGCTGCAACCACGACCACGGGCAGGACCATCCACCACAGACCAAGACCGAGGCCGCTGAATAATGCTGGACGATTTCATGACCCGCGCAACACTGGCCGGTATCGGTGTGGCCTGTGCCGCTGCCCCCCTGGGCAGTTTCGTCGTCTGGCGCCGCATGGCCTATTTCGGCGATGCAACGGCCCATGCCGCTATCCTTGGCGTGGCGTTATCCCTGGCGCTCCAGGTGTCGATCTTTGCGGGCGCCGTGGCTGTCGCCCTGGCCATGGCCCTGACCGTCACGCTGCTGACCGGTCGCGGTTACGCAATGGACACGCTTCTGGGTGTCCTGGCCCATTCCGCCCTGGCCTTCGGGCTGGTCGCGGTCTCGTTCCTGTCGGGCATCCGGATTGACCTGATGGCCTATCTGTTCGGCGACATTCTGGCGGTGTCGCGCGGCGATCTGGCGGTGATCTGGGGCGGTGCCGTTCTGGTCGTCGGTCTGATCGGCTGGCGCTGGTCCGCGCTGCTGACAGCAACCCTGAGCGAAGAGCTTGCCTATGCCGGGGGTATCGACCCCAAGCGCGAACAGCTGGTTCTGACCCTGGCGCTTGCCGTCACTGTCGCCGTTGCGATCAAGGTTGTCGGCGTCCTGCTGATTGCGGCAATGCTGATCATCCCCGCCGCCGCCGCGCGCGCGCTGTCGCGCACACCAGAAGAAATGGCCCTGATCGCCGCCGTGATCGGTGGCGGGTCGGCCATAGCCGGTTTGCGTGCCGCCTATGCCCTGGACACACCCGCAGGCCCTTCCATCGTTTGCGTTGCGGCCATCATCTTTCTGATGACAAGCATCCTCAAGGGGGTGCGAACCCAAGGTTAGGGCCCGTCAGCGCCGCGTCACCCATAGGGCTGCGACCATCGATGCTCCGGCAATGGCAAATGTCAGCTGCATGCCGTTGCCAATCGCACCGGGTGCCGCGGCTTCGGTGATGCTTGTCCCCGCACCAAAGGAAAAAACCGCACCCATGACCGAGGCGCCACAGACAAGCCCGAGGTTGCGCGACAGGCCAAGCAGACCCGACACCGCGCCGCGTGCGCTGTCAGGGACGTTTGCCATGACCATCGTGTTGTTGGCAGATTGGAACATCTGATATCCCGGTGTCAGGATCATAATGGCGGCAATATAGCCGTAAACGCCGGACACCGGCGGCAGGGCCGACAGGGCAAATGCACCGGCAGCCAGCCCTGCAAGCCCGATCAGCAGCACGCGCGGCGCGCCCCAGAAATCGACGAGATAGCCGGAGGGCACACCGACGCAGATCGAAATCACCGGCCCAAGTGACATGACCAGACCGACAGTTACAGGGCTGAATCCAAGCCCCAGGCCAAGATAGAATGGCCCCACGATCAGCGTGGCCATCATCAGATTTGCCACCAGAAGATTGGCGGCCATGCCGGGGATGACACCTTTTTCGCGCAGCGCGGAAAGCCCCGTCGGTGGCGATGTGATGCCCGGCGCAGCCGACGGCAGGAACCGCCACCCCAGAACAGCCGCGCCCAGGCCGATCGGGATTAGGATAAAGAAGACAAACGGCCACCCCGCCAACCCGATCAACAACCCGCCCAGCGACGGCCCCAGCGCCGTTCCAACCGCAGACATGGTCGCAAGCAGCCCCATGATGCGCCCGACACTTTCGCCGCCAGCCGTCTCCCTGACCAGGGCGATGGTCAATGTCATCAGGAAAGCCGCGCCGATGCCCTGCGCGGCGCGGGCCGCAACCAGAGCCCAAAGGCTGGGTGCCCAGCCACACAGGGCGGATGCCAGCGAGAAAACAATCAGCCCCAGCAGCAGCATCCGCGCGCGACCGAACAGATCCCCAAGCCGCCCGGCGAGCACAACAAAGAGCGTGAGCGCCACAAGATAGGCGATCACGATCCACTGCACCTGATGGAACGGCGCCTCAAATGTCACCGCAAGGGTTGGCAGCGCGATATTGGCAATGCTGGTGCCCAGCGAAGCCAGCAGCATTGACAGCGACAGGCACAGCAATGCGCCAAGCCTTGCAGCCGTCGGTTTGGATGATTTCATGACCTTCAATTTGCGTCTCCGCTTGCCAAAAATGGTGTGGGAAGCCATCCTACGAATTCAAGCCAACTTGAGGTCAACTATGAAAATGCTCGATATCGGCGAGGTGTCGCAAACGGTCGGAATCCCGGCGTCAACCCTGCGCTACTATGATGAAATCGGCCTGATCTCATCGGTCGGCCGGCATGGGCTTCGGCGTCAATTCGCACCTGATGTGCTGTTGCAGCTCGCGCTGATCTCGATGGGAAAGTCGGCGGGATTTTCTCTTGAAGACATCGCTGGCATGTTCGGCAGTGACGGGAGACCGGATCTGCCGCGCCAGGAATTGCACGACCGCGCGGACAATCTGGATCGGCAGATTCGCGAGCTGACGGCCCTGCGCGATACCCTGCGGCACGTGGCCGATTGTCCGGCACCGTCGCACATGGAATGTCCGACCTTCAGACGTCTTGTCGGTGTCATGGGGCGGCGAAGATCAAAGAAGGCAAAGAGCCGTTCAAAGGCATCTGCCGGATTGCGGTGAACCGCAGCCCCGTCGATGGATCACGCCGATACGCGACGTTTCCCAGATCGGCGGCAGGTCCAGCGAGCGGATGGTTTCATGCCAACGTGGCAGATGCAACGCCCCCAAACGGTGCCGGCGTTGCATCTATTGTTTCCGGGCAGGCCTCGAACACGGGGCCTTGCTCTTCTTGTCGGTTGGCGCAGCGGATACGCCCGCGCTCAGCGCTGCGCAGCGGTCCATTCCGCCCAGACGAAACCGGCCACGACAACGGCCTGACCCAGCACAAGGATCCAGCCAAAGACGTTTGGCGATATAACGCCGGCAACGGGCAGCGCCAGGCTCGCCGCGATCCACAGCAGATTGCCGCCGATCACCAGATAGGTCCCCAGAGCGGGCACCGATACGGTTCCGGCCAGAACCGCCATGAACGCGGCGACGGGCAAAAGCAGCAACCCCGCCCAGAACAGCAGATTCGCCGGAATCGCGGTGACTCCGGCCACCAACCCGGATGCAGATACCAACAGCGCGCCCATCAGCACGCAGGTGGCGGAATCGAATTTCAGAATGGTTTGCAACGCGGGTATCTGGCTTTGATGTAACATGATTGTCTCCTTTGCGGATGTTCAACGCGCCAATCCGGCGGCGTCTGCCTGGAATTTGCCCACCCACGTTGCTCGGGTCGATTACCTGGGAGGTAATTGTTTGCCGGCTGGCGGCGCGGTAGACAATTGCCATGAACAACACATCGGAAACCGTAGGGCGGCAGTTGCGGGAATGGCGGCAACGGCGCAGGCTCAGTCAGCTGGCCCTGGCCAGCGAGGCCGAAATTTCGCAACGGCACCTCAGCTTTGTCGAATCCGGGCGCGCGCGCCCCAGCCGGGACATGGTGCTGCTGCTCAGCGAATACCTCGACGTGCCTTTGCGGGCGCGCAATACGATGCTGACGGCGGCGGGTCATGCGCCGCATTACCCGCATCACAGGCTGGACGTGCCGGAACAATCCGGCATGCGCGGGATGATCGAAAAGGTCCTGCATGGCCATTTGCCGCATCCCGCCCTGGCGGTGGATCGCCACTGGGGTCTGATCTGTGCCAATGCGGCAGCGCAGCGCCTGATGTCAGAGGCCGCGCCGCATCTGCTGACGGGCGAGGTCAACGTGCTGCGGCTCAGCCTGCATCCAGAGGGGCTGGCCCCGCGCATTCTGAACCTCGCGGAATGGCGTGCGCATCTGCTTAACCGGCTGGATCACGACATTTCATATTCTGCGGACGCCAGTCTGGCGCAGCTGCGCGCAGAGCTTGCCGCCTACCCCGTGTCCGGACCCGGGGGCAACCTGGCGTCAGACGCCGCGCAAGCGGGCAGCATCGCAATTCCGCTCAGACTGAAGGCAGATGCAGGGCCGCTGTCTTTCCTCAGTACAACTACGGTATTCGGAACCGCCGTCGACGTTTCCCTGTCCGAGGTCACGATCGAGGCGTTTTTCCCCGCCGATGACCGAACGGCGCAAGCCTTGGTTTAATATCCTCCGCCTCCAATCTGTGAGGCTGAGGGAACCAGGCCAGTCAGCGATTCATGAGTAACTGAGCCGGTGTCCCGTCGCCAGCGGCGGGGTCATCGAAAGGACCGTCTCGACGAATTTGGCATATTCTTCGGGGCCCATATCGGAATCGGTGGCATCGGTGCTTTTGGCATATTCCTGGGAGGAATCCGCTTTCATTGCATCGTGGAATGAAGGCCCGTCAGAGCCAGAATTCACCCCCTTGACCGTCACGGCCACCGCGCCGGGATGCCCCTTGTTGTTGGCGGCTGACCCGTCGCTCCTGATGCAGGCGGCAAGCAAACTGGCAACGCCGGAAGGGGGCCGAAGCCCCCTCACTCAGTCGTCAAACGCCGCATCCAGCCGTGCTTTGAACCGGCTGTGGAACCGGGTCTCGCCGATGATATGCAGGTGGTTGGTGCCGTTCACCACTTCGGCCGGGGTGGCCCGTGTCGACAGACGGCGCCAATCCATGAGGTTGAGCCCCCGACTGAGACTGTCGCCCGCGCTGAACGAGGCCACGGGCAGGTCGAGCGGCGCGGGGCGGTGTTGGCGGAACACCAATGCATTGTCGATCAGCACCCAGAAGGTGTGTTCCCGGCTCGAAATCTCCGGCCCGTCAAACGGCAGCGGCTCTGCCTCGTTGCCGATAAAACGCAGGAACTGGTCGTAACATTCAGCATCCATCGCACCGATGAGCCTGTCCCATTGCGCGCGCATCCTGGTCTTGCCGAGCCAGACCTGCAGGTCTTGCGCCAGAGCCTCGCGTTCGCCCGGGGCAAATTCCGGGGTGACCCCAGGCATGAAATCCGTGCCGAGATCGCAGACATCGACCATGCCCATCAGGCGCAGGTCGACCTCGCCCTGCAACTGGCGCGCCGCTTCCCAGGCGAGCAACCCGCCCCAGGACCAGCCGAGGAAGGCAACCGGCTGCCCGGCGCTTTCGCGGCGGATGTGGTCGGCATATTGCGCCACGACCTCTTCGACGGAGACATTGAGCCTTTTCTCCTCGTTGAGCGAATGGCACAGGAAGCCGGTCACCGGCTGATCCGGGCCAAGGTAATCGGTGAGGCGCAGATATTCACGCGTGGACACGAGCAGACCGGGAAAGCAATAGAGCCGGGGTTTCGTGCCGCTTGCGCGCAGTGCAATGGCACTGCGCCCGGTCTGTCCGCCCGCCTCGATCCGCGCCGCGATGGCGCGCACGCTGGGCGCATCGAAGAGGTCCGCGATGGTCAGCGCCGTGCCGGGCCAGCGTTTGCGCATCCCCGCGAGGGCTTTCAAAGCCAGGAGTGACTTGCCGCCCATGGCAAAGAAATCGTCGGTGACCCCCATCTCCGGCGCGCCGATGATCTCGCGCCAGAGCGTGAGGATCGCCTCCTCGGCCTCTCCCTCCGGCGGCACACCCGCGCCCTTGCGGGTCTGAATCGGCGCCATAGGCAGGGCCGCACGGTCGAGTTTCGCATTCGGATTGGTCGGCATCTTCTCCAGAACGATCACTGCCTCGGGCAACATGTGCCTTGGCAGTTTCGCCTCCAGCCCGGCCAGGAGCGCCTCGCCTGCCGACAGCTCCGGCCCCACCACATAGCCCAGCAACCGCTTTGCCGCGCCATCTTCGCGCAGCAGCACCAGGGCCTCGCTGACATCGGCATCGGTCAGCAGCGCGGCCTCGATCTCGCCGGGTTCGATCCGGTAGCCGTTCACCTTGATCTGAAGATCGACACGGCCGACGAACTCAATGGTGCCGTCCTCGCGCCAGCGTCCCAGATCGCCGGTGCGATAAAGCCGCGCGCCGGAGGTGCCGTCGAGCAGCGGGCCAAAGGGATCGGGAATGAACCGGTCGGCGGTGACATCGGGTTTGCCGACATAGCCGCGCGCCACGCCCGTGCCGCCAAGATAGATCTCACCGACAACGCCCTGCGGGCAGGGCATCATCTCGGGGTCGAGCACATAGGCGCGCCGGTCGCCCACGGCCCGGCCAAGAGGGGCATAGACCCCCTCAAACCGCGTCCCGGCGGCGACTTTCCACACCATCGGTGTCATGATCGTCTCCGTCGGGCCATAGCCGTTGATCAGGGTCCCGGCCTTGAGCGCGCGGGACAGGAGATCGAAGGTCGATTGCGCCAAGCCCTCGCCACCAAAGCTGTAGAGCCGCATCGGCGGGGCGCTGTCGGTATCTTCGGCCCATTCGGCAAGCTGCTGCAGATAGGTGGTCGGGATCGACGCGTTGTTGCAGCCGTGTTCGCGCATCGCACCCAGCGTCTGTTCCGGGGTCCAGAGCGGTCCGTCGGGCACCACCACGGAGCCCCCCATCATCAGCGGCACCATCCAGCGCTCGTGCCCGCCGTCCGAGGAGAACGGCAGAAACGGCAATTCGCGGCTTTCCGAACTCATCTCATAGACACGCGCGGTGGTCTGGTTGTGGTCGGTGAGCGGACCGTGTTCGACGGCTACGCCCTTGGGCTTTCCGGTCGAGCCGGAGGTATACATGACATAGGCGAGCTGGTCGGGGTGGATCGCCACCTGCGGCGCATCCAGGCGCGGCGGGTCGGTAAAGTCCTCAAGGCAGAGCACCGTGGCGGACAGCCCATCCGGCAGCCTGTCGCGATAGCGCCGGCGGGTCAGCACGACGCGCACGCCCGCATCGGAAAGGATATGGTGATTGCGGCTTTCGGGATGATCCGGTTCCACGGGGATATAGGCCCCGCCCGCCTTCATCGCGGCGAGGATCGCCACCATCGCATCGGCCCCGCGTTCGATCAGGATCGCGACAGGCACCTCGGCGCCGACATTGAGCGTGACGAGGTGATGCGCCAGGGCATTGGCCCGTGCGTCGAGCATGCCATGGGTAAGCCGGTCTTCGCCGCAGATCACCGCCATCTTGTCCGGCGTGGCGCGGGCGTGATCCGCGATGATCTCATGGGTCGCGCGCCGGTCGATGGGCGTGTCGTCCGCGTAGGGTGCAGAGAGCGCGTCCAGTTCCTGTTGCGACACCAGCGCGATGCGCGCCGTCGGTGCCTCGGGCCTGTCCAGCCCGTCGGTGATCATGCGCTCAAGATGGGTGAGAAGCCGGGCGATCTGGGCCTCGGTGAACAATCCCGCCTCCGCATCGGCGATCAGCCGCAGACCCTCTGACCTATGTTCCGCGACAATCACCACCTCTTCGGCCAGGGGCGGCAGAGGCCGGGCAATGCGGGTGATCCCCTCGGGCAGGTCCCGGCCCGGCAAGACATGCAGCGACACCGCGCCCAGCGGGTGCCGGTCCGCATCGGCGCGACTCAGTCGATCCTGAATGAGCACCTCAGCAGTCAGAAGATGCGCGCGGCCCTCCGCAATGGCGCGGGCGATGCGGGTCTGCGCCTGGCCAAAGCCCTTGAACGGGTCGAGGGCCGCGCAAAGCGGCATGACGCCGACATGGCGATGGTCGGATACAGCGGGCGAGCCGAGGGCAAAGCGCAGGTTCCGCAGCCCGGTGTAGCGGTGCAACACAAGCGCAAGTGCTGTGGCCAGAACGCTCTCGGTCCCCGCCGCTTGCAGGCGCTCAGACAGGGGTGCTGGCAGCAGACGGGAAACCCGCAGGCGCGTGGTGTCCTCCGTCATCGCCGGACGCGGGGGGATACGGGCAACCGCGTAGCTGTCAAGCAGGTTTTGCCAGCCGCTCAGATCGCGCGCACGGGTGGCCCGGTCTTCGGCCGGCATGGGCACAGGCGCCGCCTCGGCCCCCCCCATGATCCCGAGCTCCCGCCAAAGCGCCGCCTCGATCGTGGCAAACACGCCGTCATCTGCAAGAATTGGATGCAGCGTCAGTGCCAGAAAATGCCCCCCGGATCGTGCCGTCCAGAGATCGGCAAACGCCATCTGGCCGCTCAACACGGGGCGATGCGCGGTGCAGCGGTGGCGCACATCCGCGCGCAGGCCCATGCCGCATAGCGTCAGCGGCGTTTCCCCGTCAAAATGCCGCCAGACCTCGCCGCCGGGGCGCTGTTCGAACCGGGACGTGAAGGCGGGGTGGTGGTTGAGCACCGTGCCGAGCGCATCGGCGATCTGTGCCTCAGAATGGCGCGCATCCAATCCGAGGATGAGAATTTCCGGCACAAAGGCCGCCAGTTCGCCCACCTGTTCATGCGCGAAGATGCGTTTTTCCAGGTCGCCGAGGCGGCGCGGTTTCATGGCGGAGGTGTCGATGACCAGATCCTTGCTCATGCCGCCCCCTCCGCCCGCATGGCTGCTTTCAAGGCCTCGGGGCGCATGTCGGTCCAGGTTTCCGCGATTTGAGCCAGGCAGGCGTCGCGCGTGTCCGGGCCACCGGCAAGGCACCAGCCCACGGGCAGATCATGCGCTGCGGGATGCACGGAATACCGGCCTTCGTGATTGCGCAGGATGCACCATTGCGCCTGAGGATGGGTCAGGGAATGCGCCTGCAAGCTGGCCTGCATCTGCAAACTGGTCTGGGGTGGGTGCGACATCGAAAACCTCCGGTCCGAATGTGAACTGTTTCCTCTCAGACGTTTGGGGCAGCGCGAAATTCACCTTGGCTGATTAAATTTTCGATTCTTTCGATTTTTTCTCCTCTGGCTGTGAATTTCCCGGTTGCCCGCGCGTCTTGGTGTGAGACCCCGCATGCTGGACCACAGAATGAACGCACTCGACCTTGCCGATCCGAACCTGCCCAGGCTGATGCTGCGTCTGGGTCTGCCCGCCATGGCCGGGCTGTCGTTGAACGCCGCGCATCAGGTGGTGGATGCGGGATTTGTCGGGCGGTTGGGCGCGGAACCTCTGGCGGTCCTGACGCTGCTGGCCCCTTTCGCGGGCCTGATCGCGGCTCTGGGTGTCGGACTGGGCGTCGGGGCCGCAAGCACATCGGCGCGGGCGCTTGGTGCGAATGATCCGGAACGCGCCCGCCGGATCGCGGGGCTTGCCTTCTGCGTGGCTGGCGTTCTGGCGGTTGCCCTGTGGTGCCTGCTCCAGATCCTGCGCGCGCCGGTTCTGGACCTGCTTGGCACCCCCGAGGGAAGCCTGGCACCTGCCCGGGCCTACTACCCGCTTTTGACCCTCACGATGTCCTTCGGGCTGATCCAGATCCTGTGCGACTTTCTTGCCATCGGGCGCGGTCAGGCGGCAATGAGCCTCAAGACACTTGCGCTGTGTTTCGGGCTGAACATGGCGCTCGATCCGCTGTTTATCTTTGGCCTTGATCTGGGGCTGAACGGAGCGGCCTGGGCGACGCTGACTGCCCAGATCGTCACGCTGTCGGTCTGGGCCGTCTGGTTCTGCGCCCCCGCCCGGCGCCCGAAGCCGGGAACCCTCTCGCTGCTGGCGCCGATGCTGCGTGTCGGCCTGCCGGAGGCGGCGGCGCTGGCTGTGACCACATTCGGCCTCATGGCCCTGCTGCGCCTCGCCGCCGATCTGGGTGGGGTCGCGGCCGTGGCCGGATTGGGCCTTGCCCTGCGCCTTGTGTTTGTCGTGACCCTGCCGCTGGAAGGGTTCGCCATCGGCGTTCAGCCCGTTCTCGCCCATGCTTTCGGTGCCGGTGCATCGCGGCGCGCGGCTGATGCGCAGCGGCTCTTGCTCCGGGGTGCATTGGGCGTGGGAGCGGCTTTGGGCATCGTGCTGTGGCTCGGCGCGGTGCCGGTGAGCCGGGTTCTGAGCGTTGACACGGATGTTCAGGCGCATTGCGTTGCCGCACTTGGCTGGCTTGCCCTGTGTGTCCCTGCCGTGGCGCTGCGCCTGGTGGCGCAGATCGGCCTTCAGGCAGCGATCCGCCCCCGCGCCGCGCTTCTCCTCGGGCTGGCCCCGATGGGTTGGCTGTTCTGGCCTTTGCTGGCGCTGATGGCGCCGCCTTTCGGGCTGTCCGCCCTGCCCGTTTCCATGGCTCTTGCCGCCTGCCTTTCCGCTCTTCTGGCTCTGATGCTGATGCGTCAGGGCCGCCTGTCCGCCACCACATCGGGAGTTTCCGCATGACCACATCTGATCCGACATTTCCTGACCTCATCAGCCCGGTTCACCAACCGCCCTTTTCGGCGAGCGCCCCGCCGATCTTTCAAAGCTCCTCCTTTCTGTTCGAAAGCTACGCGCAGATTGCCGATGTCTTTGCCGGACGCTCGGACCGCCTGGTCTATTCGCGCGGTGACAACCCGACGGTGAGCGAGCTGGAGGGGCTGATCGCCCGGCTCGAAGGGACAGAGGCCGCGCGCGGGTTCTCTTCCGGCATGGCCGCGATCTGCGGCGCGGTACTGCCTTTTGTCCAAAGCGGAGACCGGATCGTGACGGTCGAGCATCTCTATTCCGATGCCTATCGCCTGTTTGAGACGGTTCTGCGCCGGTTCGGGGTCGAGACGATCTATGTTGACGGCACCGACACGCAGGCCGTGATCGACGCCTTGCCGGGCGCGCGCCTGGTCTATCTGGAAAGCCCGACAAGCTGGACGTTCCAGCCCCAGAATGTTGCTGCCATCGCCGCCGCGGCGCGGCGCCTTGGGGTGCTCTCCGTGATCGACAATTCCTGGGCCACCCCGGTGTTCCAGAAACCTGCCGCCCTTGGCGTCGATCTCATCGTTCATGCCGCCTCGAAATACCTCTCCGGGCACAGCGACACGCTGGCCGGACTGGTCGCCGGGCCGAAAGAGCTGATCTCCAGGATCGACCACGAGGCAACGCATCTCTACGGCGGGCGCATGGCCCCGATGGATGCGTTTCTGGTGCTGCGCGGGATGCGGACGCTGCTGCTTCGGATGCGCACCCATATGGAGAGCGGGCTGACCATCGCCCGGACGCTGGCTGACGATCCCCGGGTCACCGCGGTGCATCACCCCGGCCTCTCGGAGATGCCCAGGGGGCTGACCGGCTGCGGCGGTCTGTTCGCCTTTGACCTGGCGGACGGTGTTGATGTCGAACGGTTCTGCAACGCATTGCGTGTAATCCGTCTGGGTGTGAGCTGGGGCGGACCGGAAAGCCTGATTGTTCCGGGGCAGGCTGCCTGTGGCCTCGCCGGGGCCGCGAATTCCTTCCAACGCTTCGGCGTCAGCCCGCGTACCATCCGCCTCGCCGTGGGGCTGGAGCCGGTGGGGACCCTGCTCTCCGATCTCGGCCAGGCGCTCAACCGGGCCGGGCAGGTCGCGGCATGAGCGACGCGGATCAAACAATGGACAACTTCTGCCGGTTGTTGCTCCGGACCCTGCCAAGAGAGACACCAAAGGAGGGCCTCCATGCCTCGTGACCTGACTGCACAATCGCTTCTGGCGCGCCGAAATGGCGAGCGTATCGAAATCGCCGGATATGAACCGCAACGGCTCCGGGATCTGGGGGGCGGGCGGATTGAGCTTTCTGCCCCGCCGGGCGAGGACGCCTTTGCCCGGGCGCTGGCCGCCTTCGAGGCGCTGACCACGCAGGGTCCGGAGGTCGCGATCCGCCTCAAGGGGGCTGATTGGACACCGCTCTTGCCAGAGCTGATGCAAAAGGGGATCGCACTTGCCACAGCGGTCGGCCCCCTGGTTCTGCCCGCTGCCTTCTGGCAGGTGACGGACCGCTGGCTGACCCGATCCGCGCCGGCCTATCCAACGCTCTGGACGCAAGGTCCGCATGGCCGTCATCCGATCCGCCCGCCCCGGTCCGAAGGGGTGCTGTATCGCCGCCATATCCCCTGGCTCGATCAATGGCTGACACTGCGGGCGCTCGACATCTCCGATCTTGAAACATTCCATCGCTGGCAGAACGATCCGCGTGTGGCGGAGTTTTTCGAAGAGACCGGGACGCTGGATGAACACCGCGACTATATCGCGCGGCTCCTGGCCGACCCGCATATGCTGCCGCTGATCGGGGCGCTGGACGGTCGCGATTTCGGCTATTTCGAACTTTACTGGTGCCGGGAGAACCGGCTGGGCGCGCAATATGACGCCGCCGCATGGGATCGTGGCTGGCATGTTCTGATCGGCGAAGAGGATATTCGCGGGGCCGATTACGTTACCGCATGGATGCCTTCGCTCATGCATTACATGTTCCTCTCGGAGCCGCGCACCCAGACCGTGATGGGCGAGCCGAAAGCCAGCCACGCCCGTCAGCTCGCCAATCTGTCGCGCGGTGGCTTTGCTCATCTGCGCCAGTTCGATTTTTCCCACAAACGTGCCAGCCTCGTCGCTCTCGAACGCCAGCATTTCTTCGAGGCCCGCCTCTGGGCGCGGCCAGAGACCGGCGGGGGCGCACCGCTCTGCTTTGCCCCTGCCCGCCTTCCCTCAACAGGAGACTGGACATGACTGCACCCACCCACACCCCCCGGAACGACGATGAGATCTATGACCTGATCGGTATCGGTTTCGGCCCTTCGAACCTGTCGCTTGCGATTGCGATCGAAGAGGCGGGGTTGCCGATCCGGGTGAAATTCCTCGAAGCGCGGCCCGCATTCGCCTGGCATCCCGGCATGATGATCCCCGGTACGGATATGCAGATTTCGTTCCTCAAGGACCTCGTCTCGCAACGTAATCCGCAGAGCCGCTACAGCTTTCTCAACTACCTGCACAATAAGGGCCGGATGAACGCCTTTATCAATCGCAAGACGTTTTTCCCGTCGCGGGTTGAGTTCAACGACTATCTCGGCTGGGTTGCCGGACAGTTTGACTGCTGTGATTATGATCGGAACGTGTGCAGTATCGAACCGCTGGGCAATGTCGGCGCAGGCGGCACTGTTCAGACGCTCTGCGTCACCGCGCGCAACAGCGCGGGGGCTGAACATGTCTACCATGCGCGTAACCTCGTGATTGCACCGGGCGGTGCGCCGATGTTGCCGCCGGTATGTGACGGCCTGCGCGGCGATGACCGCCTGTACCATTCCAAAGACTACATGAGCCGGGTCGTGCCGGCGCTGAAGGCGGGGGACCGGATTGCCGTCGTGGGGGCGGGCCAGAGCGCGGCAGAGATTTTTGCCGATCTCGCCCAAAGAGCGGAAGCGCCGCAGGTCGATCTCATCCTGCGCGGATCTGCGATGAAACCCTCTGACGATTCCCCCTTCGTGAACGAGATTTTCGCCCCAGAACAAACCGGCCGGTTCCATGAGATGTCGGAAACTCTCCGGCGCGGTCTGCTCGATGAGTTATCAGGGACAAATTACGCGGTGGTCGACGAGGATCTGATCTGTGCCATCTACACGATGCTTTACGAGCAATCCGTGAGTGGCGAGGGCCGGTTGCGGTTGCGCAGTCAGACACAGGTTGTCGGCATGTCGTTGGAGGATGCGAAGCTCCGGGTCGAGCTGCACGGCCGCGAGGCGCACGATACGAAGCTCTATGACAAGGTTGTTTTTGCGACCGGTTATTCCAGAAAACTCGATGCGAGTGTCCTGCATGGGTTGGCGCCACTGTGTGAAGACACGGAAACCCGCCGGGATTACCGCTTGTCCATGAAGCCCGGCTTCCGGCCCGCTGTCTTTGTTCAAGGCTACAGCGAAAGCAGCCACGGGTTGAGCGATACCCTGCTGTCGGTGCTGGCGCAAAGATCTGCCGAGATTGTCGCGGCGCTCGGCACGCTGGTCAACGAGGCGCAGGCCATCGCCGCCGAATGACACGGACGCCCCCGCGCCATACACGCGGGGGATGTTCGCCGGTTGCGGAACTAACGCTTGGCGTGTCTCGGCTTCTCATGTACCAAGCGCTCATTCACTCAGCTTGTGCCAGGTAGATCGCTTTTAGCCGCTACATGAGGCCACAATGTCTGAGAGTCTGCCCGTCGATCCATTGTCGAGCGCGACGCCTGTCGTATCACCGGAAAACGCAGCCGTCCGACGGCAGTTGCTGTACCATTTGGTGCATGATCGTGACATGCTCATGTGTGAAGCCATTCGCATCCTGGGCTCTCCTGATCGTGCCGAAGACGTGCTGCAAGATGCGGTCCTGCGCTGCCTGTCCAGTCAGGCCTTGAAGCAGACCCCGGACAGCCCCTGCAGCTATTTGCGGCGCATGGTGCGGAATCTCGCGCTCGATCATTATCGAAAGCAGAAACGGGAAATTCCCTGCGATGTTTTTGCCGAGACGCTTGTCTGCCCGGCGACCCCTGTGGAGCAGAAACTTTCTGCGCAAGAAGAACTTGTGCATCTGATGCGCGCGCTCGGCGCACTATGCCCGAAACGGCGTTACGCTTTTGTAGAGGCGCGTCTCAAAGCAAGGCAACAGACAGAGATCGCCCGGGAAATGAACCTGTCCGCCTCCCGTGTCCACGCGCTGATCCAGAGCGCCCAGACCCAGCTTGCGGCCACCTTGGCCGAGACCCTGTGAAGGGCGATCCGTGTCACCGCAGCAACGTATTATCGCGGCAAAGGCAGACATCCGGGCAGACCTGCGGGCAGGACGATGCGGGCGCCGGTTCGATACAGCGATGCCGCAAAACCGCTGCGCGGTGCGGCGAGTGTGACGCTCCAGCCATTGCTTCCCAGGATGGCGATATCATCTGACAGGGATTGCATGAAGCTGGCAGAGGGAAACAGAACCACCTGGGCGGGCGCCTCATCGGTCAGAAGGCTGACCGTGACCAGCGTCAGAATCCAGCCCGTGAACACCAGCGGCATCGTACAAAGGATGCCTCTAATAGTCATGGACATGCTCCAGCCGGGCACCGGATGTCGCAAGGTTCCGGATCTGGTCCGCAAGTTCGGTCACTTTCACCAGCGCCAGATGGCGAAAGTCGCCGTGTCCCTGCCTTGGGAGGCTGACAATTGCATCCTGATGACCTGGCTGATCCGACAGGGCGGTAAAGAGAATGTCGTCATTGCCGGCAATCTCGCGGAATTGCCAGCCGTCCAGCGCCATGGACTGAAGCAGATGTGTCAGGATGCGATAACGCGGTGTTTCAATGACGATACCTTCCGGGATCGTCTCGCCAATTGTTATCCCGTCATAGGCAGCCAGGTCTTCGGCGGGTTTGCCGGAAACAACCATGCGCAGGCGAAGTTCGTCAAATCCGGTTGCAGCGACCGCCTGGGCAATCAGATCGGCATAGGCTGCTTTGGCGCCATATTCGAGCCCGAGCGCAAAGCGCCGCTCGCGATCACGCAGATTGCCGGTGGCTGCCTGGCGCAGGGCCTCTGCGTCTTCGCGAAAATGCCACCGGTACCACGGCACCTGCTGCAGGAACACTGCATAGTCAGCGGCCTGAACCGCAGAGAGATCATCCAACGGCGCGCGGCCCGCACCCCGTTGCCAGGCGAACAGGCGGCCGATGGTTTCTTCGTAGGCCGCCTTCATCATCAGTTCGGCGGTGAAGCTGACCCCGATGACATAGACCATCTGTTTGGTTGCGCCATCGACGTCGCCAACACCGGAAGCCGTTTCATTCAGGACACAAAGTGACGACCAGAATCCGGCAACGCTTTTGACGAAACCAAATTCATGCGGGTCCCCCGTTCGGATGACCTCGGCATAATCGTCGTAGGCGTGAACAATGTACCATTCGGGAAACGTCAGCAGAGTACGGGTTTCCACCCGATGCTGTGAGGGCGGCAGCAAGGCCGCATAGGGCGTTTGCACCTTGTCCCCCCTGCACATGGTTTCCACCCATGCCACAGGTGCAAGAAGGCCTGCGACAAGCAAGAGCAAGACGATCCCGACCCGTTTCACCCATGTCCACAACCGCTTCATGCCGGCGCGGACCTGAACCCTGCCCAGACCGCCAGACCACCGAGCCCCAGATGCGGCAGGTTCGCCAGAACGCGCAGCAACGAGAAATCAAGACCGGCAGAGGGGTTGGTGAAAATCCCCAGGTCAAGGAATCCGTAGCCCGTGAAGAACCCGAAAATACCGTCACCCAGATATGCCAGTCCAAACAGGATCAGAAAGGTCCGGGCCGCCCGGTAAGAGAGAAGCCCGGCCACAAGCGCCCATAACGCCGAGGCGACATGAAGGGCGTCATCGTAGATATCCAGTTCGAAGATACCAAATGCCAGCCCGTTTTCATCGGTCAGCCCGGGTATGTAGTTCAGCGAGGCCGCGATCATCAGCGCTGCGAAATATCCCAGCGAAAGTTTCTGCAAGTTGCTCATAATTGCCCCAAATAGCTGTCCCAGAGATTGTTACGCAGGACCAGGTCCGGGTCCAGATCGCGTTTTGCCCGGGAAAACCGGGCCGCATGTTCATAGGTTTGCGACAGCTGTTCGACGGTCGCATGCGGACGATACGGCAGGTAATAGGCCCCGTCGATGGCGGCGATCCTGTCTATCAGGTCGCGGGTCATGCGCGCCATGTCGGCCTCGCCGCGGATGTTCATTTCCTGGCTGAAGGACATCACCGCCGCAATGCGCGGCACCTTCGCATAGGACAACATGCTTTGATCATCCTGCGCTACGTAACGCAGCGTGACATTCAGAAATTCCTGATAACTTGCCGGGATCACATCGCGGCAGACCGTCAGGAATTCGCCGAACCGGTCGAATCCAACGAAATACTCGTGCAGGATATCAGTCCGGTCCGGGTTGCGGTCATCAAGCGTCCTCACCGGTTCGTTGATCAGGGTATTGCGCGTGACCTCCCCCCCGCCAAGCGCCGGGCCAACGGCGGTTTCATTCCACCATCTGAATGCCTTCATCCTCTCGTTGCCCAATTGTGCGCGATAGATCCGGCTGGCGGCATGCGCCATCCAGCCCGAGCCGGAGGCCGGCGGCAGCGCGGCCTGATCCGGTGTTTCGCGATAGCTGACCAGCAAGGCCTTGGTGAAAAAGCTCTCGCGTTCGACGTTGAGGCGGCCATAGGCCATTGTCACATCCGGATCCCTGATCGCCGCGCCGAAGGAATCGGCAAATGTTGAGGCGTCGATGACGTCAAACCGCGGGGCAAGCCGGCTGTTGGGCACCATGTCGACCTCTAGATCGACGATGACGCCGATCAGCCCGTAGCCGCCCATCGCGAGATTGAAGAGGTCGGTGTTTTCCGACAGAGAGCAGGTCACCAGATCGCCGTCTGGCATGACCATCCGCAAGGACCGCACGGTTGACCCCATTGGCCCATAGGGCACCGGCCACCCATGGGCATTGACCGAAAACGTCGCGGCGACACCGAAATCATGGTTCGATTGCATCACCGCAGGGGAAAACCCGGCAGGATCAAGTGCGTTTATCACCTGAGACCAACGTGCCCCGGCATGGGCACGATAGCTGCGGCTGGCGCTATCCAGTTCCACCGATCCATTGTCAAAGGTGATGGCCGTGCCATCGCGGGGGATGGCCTGCCCCCCCATGGAATGGCGCGCCGCCCCTACGTTCAGGGGCCGCCCGTCTTTACGCGCAGCGGCAAGTTCTTGTCGAACAATGGCAATCAGGGCGTCATCGGGATCCTGTTTCACGACCAAGTGTTTGTGGATCGGTGTTGGCGACAGACCGCTTGCATCGTTCAAAGCGGTTTCACCTGCCCCGGGAGCTATGCGCCGGGTGCCGTCATAAACCGGCAGATTTGGTCCAAACGCCCGCGACAGGGTCCAGCCTGCGGCACCGCCTGCGCCGAACAGGGCGGCGCGCCGGGTGAATTTTCTCATGGCTGGGCCCCTCATCAATGACCTGGTCCGATTGGTCATTTGATACAGCCGACCCCATGGCCGTTACAAGGATATCAAAGGTAAGGAATTCCACCAGTTTCAGGTTTCAAGAGCGTTATTCGGCTTCGCATGCGCGGCAGTTTGCGGCAGATCAAGAGACCTTCATGGTTGGCCTTCGGCAAAAAGTCATGGGGCAGGTCAACCTCGTCCTTGCGGGACTGGGGCTCATATCAGATGCAGGTTCTTTCACCCTGACAAGCGGTGTTCTGGATCGCGACCCGATCCGAATGGGAACAAACGCGGCAACCGCGAACGGGGCATTGGCGGGCTTCGTTACCGGTGCCGCAATCGAAATGCCGCGCGGATTGAGGATAAATGTTGTCAGCTCCTGAATGCTGGACGTATCCGCACCGCGTTACGGCGCTTGGTTCCGCGGTCACAAGCCGGTGTCATCTCATGACGTCGGTTTGGCTTATTCAAAATGTGTTGAGGGGGCTCGGACCGGACAGGTGGTGATCGTGGAGTAGCGCCGACCAAGGAAGTACCGGACATTGGCTCAGCCGCTGCCACATCGGGTATGGCCCGGCCTGGAGGGCAATGCGCAAGGCTCCGCCTGCCGCGCACCATCGCGGTGATTGAATTTCCAGACAAGGGCCTGATGCGGTGCTACATTACGCGGCCGGTCCTCTGCCCCCGTTCAGGTGGCTTGGGGCCGGAGTTTCCTAGTCTGAAAGACCCAGCTAATGCTCTCCATGCATGCGATACCCGAAGCCTTCAGCGTCGGAGAATGCGACGCGATCATAACCGCCATATCCCAAGCGCCCGCCGATCCGGCGCTGCTGGTGGGTCGCAACCGCGACCACAACATGCGCAATGCAGATCTGGTGTGGACCGACAAGGTGGACGGGCTGGGCTGGGTGATGGACCGGCTGATTGATCTGGTGCGGGTGGCGAACCGCGATCATTTTGGGTTCGATCTGACCGCATTTGAGGAAAGCCCGCAGGTGGCGATCTACCGCGCCACCGCCGGGGGGCATTTTGTGTGGCATTCGGACATTGGCGGCGGACCTATTTCGGCCAAGCGCAAGCTGACGCTGGTGCTGCAACTGTCGCCGTCGGGCGATTATGAGGGCGGCACGTTGGAGGTGATGCCCGGTGCGCAGGTGCTGGAGGCCAGCCGGGCGCAAGGCTCCGTGACCGTGTTTCCCAGCTTTACGCTGCATCAGGTGACACCAGTGCGCAGCGGCGTGCGCCATTCGCTGACCGTCTGGGCGCATGGGCCCGCGTTCCGGTGAAGTGGACGAACCCCAGATGATTTTGCGGCTTGTGCCGCGACATATTGCTGAATCTGCGGGGCTGCGGGGTCGATGAACTGCGGCAGGAAAGCTGAAAAGAACAGATAGCCCTTCGGATTTGTCACCGCCACGAGGAAGCTTTTCAGGAAAATCGACCGCGCCGATCCCGCACCGCCACCGCTCGCCGATCGAAGCGATTCATCGAGGGTTCCCTTGGAGCGCAGGAGCATGACGCCGAGAAAGGCGAGATAGCTGACACCGATCCATTTGACGACACTGAACCAGAATTCAGCAGCCAATCCCGTTGTCAACAGCGGCAGGTCGTAATCGACATTGCCGGTACTGGTGGATTACGGATTGCAGCGACTGGCAAGATACCGCAGCGTCGCCCGGTCTGATACAGCGCTCGAACTCAGGGGGACGGGAGCACCTTGAAATGAAACTGATCTGCTTGAATGGATGGGGCGGCAGGCTCCATGAAGAACTTGTTGCCTATATCGCCTCCGAGGCGCCGGACGTCCTGTGTCTGCAGGAGGTCGTGCACAGCCCGCTTTCGGACAAGGACTGGCTGACATATCGCGACGGCGACCATGTCCTGCCGCAACGGGCCAATTTCTTTCGCGATGTCTGTTCGGCATTGCCGGATCACATGGCGACATTTTGCCCGGCGGCCCAGGGCATGCTTTGGGACGGCGATCGGCCTGTGCCCTCCCAATGGGGATTGGCGACCTTCGTCCACAAGTCCTTTCCGGTGATTGGCCAGATGCAGGGCTTTGTGCACAAGAACTATGCGCCAAACGGTTTTGGCGAACACCCCAGGTCACGCAACGCCCATGCCGTGCGCATCCATGACGACCAGCGGAACCGGCCTGTCAGCATCACCCAGATGCACGGGCTGCGTGACCTGCAAGGCAAGATGGACACACCGGAGCGCCTGGCCCAGGCGCACCGGTTTCTTGAAATATCCAATCAGGTATCGGAGCCGGATGATGTCATCATCCTCTGCGGCGATTTCAACGTCGAGCCGAAGAGCGAAACGCTGGCCTTGCTGCGACAAGCCGGGCTGACCGAACTTGTAACCAGCCGGGGGTTCGAAGGGACGCGAAATTCGCAGTACAAAAAGCCCGGCAGATTTGCCGACTACCTGCTCATCAATCGTGCGGCTGAAGTAATCCGATTTGATGTGATCCATGAGCCGGAAGTATCCGACCATTGCCCGATCATTCTTGAGATCTGACGCTTTCCGGTCAGTCCGGACACGGGGTGCCGCGCGTGGCGACGTGGCACCCGGCCCCGATCATGGGTCACAGATGGGATGGAATAACCATGCAGAGAACAGCAACCGAAAGAGCGCGAAGGGTTCAGCGCCGCTGATCCTCAGACCTCCGCCACTGCGTGACAGGAGACTTTTGCATGTCCCGCGGCATGCAGCAATTCGGGCATCACCTTGCTGCACTTTTCCATCGCGATGGGGCAGCGTGGATGAAATGCGCATCCGTTTGGCGGATTCAGCGGGCTGGGCGGTTCGCCTGTCTGCGCCTCCACCCGACGCTTGGGGTTCTGGATGTCGGGGATCGTCGCAAGCAGCAGCTTCGAATAGGGGTGCTGCGGAGCTGTGAAAAGCTGCTCGACCGGTGCCTGTTCGACAATGCGGCCAAGATACATGACCGCGATATGATCGGACATGTGGCGTACCACGCTCAGGTCGTGACTGATGAAAAGATAGGTCAGCCCCAGTTCATCCTGCAGCCGTCGCATCAGGTTCAGAATTTGCGCCTGCACCGACACGTCCAGCGCCGAGGTGGGTTCGTCACAGACCAGCAATTCCGGTTCCGACGCAAGCGCGCGCGCGATGGAAATGCGCTGCCGCTGGCCGCCGGAAAATTCATGCGGGAATTTCTGCGCATCATCGGCACCCAGCCCCACCGTTTCCAGCAGCTCGCGGACCCGCGCCATGGTTTCCTTCTCGGTGTCCCGCAATTTCATCTCGCGAATTGGCTCGGCGATGATATCGCCGACGCGCCAGCGCGGGTTCACGCTGGAATGCGGGTCCTGAAAGATCATCTGGACCCGGATCGGACGTCCCGTCGCCCCGGTGCCAAAGGAAATGTCACCGCGCGTGGTCTTGTAGAGCCCGGTTACAAGTCGGGCGACCGTGGATTTACCACATCCAGATTCTCCGACAATGCTGAAGCAGGTGCCTTTCTCGACCGTGAAGGAAACCTCCGACACCGCCTCGACGAACAGTTTCGGGCGCCGTTCGATCACGCGGTTCAGCCAGGGGGCGGAAACGTCAAAGACCTTGCTGACACCATCGACGGTCAGCGCGGGAACATATGCAGTCATTGTGTGCCTCCCTGTTGCAGCCAGCATGCAGAACGCGTCACGCCCACCGAGACCAGCGGCGGCGTCGCGGCGCTGCATTTCGGACCGGCATGTGGGCAACGCGGATGAAAGGCGCAGCCGGTCGGGCGCGCGTTCAGGCGTGGCATCGACCCGTCGATCTGTGCCAGCGTCTCAACCCGGTCATGCAGGCTGGGGATCGCTGCCATCAACCCCTTGGTATAGGGGTGTTGCGGATTGTGGATCACCTCAGCTACGGGGCCGCTTTCGACCACCCGACCGGAATACATCACACAGACCCGGTCGGCGGTTTCGGCAATCACGCCCATGTCATGTGTCACCAGCATGATGCCGACGCCGGTCTCGTCGCATAATTTGCGCAGCAGCGCGGTAATCTGCGCCTGGATGGACACGTCGAGAGCGGTTGTAGGCTCATCCGCAATGATCAGACGCGGACCAGCCGCAAGAGCCAATGCGATCACGACCCTCTGGCGCATCCCGCCCGAAAACTGATGCGGATACTGGCGCAGGCGTTCCCTGGGCGCCGGAATACCGACGCTTTGCAAAAGCGCCAGCGCACGGTCATTTGCGGCCTCCTTTGACATGCCGCTGTGCAACCGGATGGTTTCCACCAGTTGTTTGCCCACCGTGAACAGCGGGTTGAGCGCGGTCAGAGGGTCCTGAAAAATTGCCCCCATTTCGCGGCCGCGCACCTTGGTCAGTTCCTTCTCCGACAGGGTATCCACGCGCCTGCCACCGACGTGAATCGCGCCGCCTGATATGCGGCCGGGGCTTTCCAGCAACCCGAGAACCGCCAATCCGGTGATGGATTTGCCCGCGCCGGATTCCCCCACGACACCCAGAATCTCGCCCGGTGCGATCTGCATGGATACATCGTCGATGGCCAAAAGCGTGCCGCGCCGGGATGGGAATTCGACACTTAACCCCGACACATCCAGCGCAGGGGTTGCCGCCTCGGGCTCTTTGCTTGCCGCAATGGGTTGCGCCATCATTTCAGTCTCCGATCAAAAGGGGAAAGGTGGGCGGAAATATCTCTTCGACAGGCGGATGACCCAGGGTCCTTTCGGGGTATTTCTCGATCAGCCCGTCGAATTGTTCCTGCACCTGCTGACGCGCCGCCTTCATGTCGATCCCGGCCACGTCGCCATCCCGCATGGAAAGGCGGCCATCCACGATGGTGGCGCGGTTGACGCGGCCCGTCGCCCCGAGGATCAGGGTCTGAACCGGATCAATGCGCGGGGCCATATAGCTGTCGGCCATGTCGAAAACCGCGACATCCGCCTTGGCCCCGGCGCGCAGCACGCCAATGTCGTCGCGTTTCAGGCCCTTCGCCCCACCCAGAGTGGCCGCATCGAACATCTGGCCCGAGCTGACAGACTCCAGCCCGTCGTTCAGGCGGCAGGCCATCATGCCCACGGCCATGTTCAGCACCATATCGGGCGGCGCGGTATCGGTGCCCATGGCCACGTTGATGCCCATCTGACGCAATTTGGCAAAGGACCGCAGCGCGCCACCGTGCCGGGCCGACACCAGCGGACAATGCACCACCGTCACGCCATTGTCGCAATAGCGGTCGAGATCGTCAGCCGTGGCAACAGTCGCATGCGGCGCCAGCAGCCGCGGCGTCAGGCAGCCCAGCCCGTCCAGCCATTCCGGCGCGGTCCTGCCGTGCAGCGCCTGCACCGTCTGCAATTCCATCTGTCCCTGCGCCATGTGCAGGCGCACCGGACAATCCAGGTCATCCGCCGCCGCCATGGTGCGTTTCAGCAGTTCTTCGGTGCAGGTCTCAACCCGATCCGGCGCCAGCATCGGCGACACGAGGTCCCTGCCCTGCATCGCTTCGGCAAAGGCAATTGCGCCCTGCAATCCCTGCAGCCCGCGCGCCTCGTCAAAGACAGCGCTCAACCGGCCCTGCTGATCCACCGCCATGCCACCTGACCGATAGGCCGGGCCAAGCCAGACCCGAAGGCCCATCTGTTCTGCCGCATCTGCGGTGGCGGTGAATTCGTCGACCGTTTCGCCCCATGCGCGATAGAACAGCGAGGCAATCGGCGCGGCAGAGGTATTCCCGTTCAGCAGTAATTGCCCGAAGGCAAACCGTTTCTGCGCAACCAATGCGTCGGGCGTGTACATTTCATAGGGGCCACGATCCATGTAGGACAGCGGCCAGACACGGCCCTTGCGCTCACTGGGCCAGTTGTCATGTGCCAGCAGCGTCGTGTCCAGATCGCTCAATGCGTCGAGATCGACAAACCCCGGTGCGATCAGTGCCGCCCCCATGTCGAACCGCGCCTGCAACTCGCCCTCGATCCGACCCCCTGCATGCAGCACCCGATCGCCCTCGATCACGACCTCGCCACTCTGCACCAGCCGCCGTCCCTCCGGGGTGTCCACAACCACCCAATCGGCAGTCAGGCTCCACCGGCCTTCGGGCCGCTTGCCAAGGGGAAGGTCGCCGAACCGCATCACGGCGCGGCCATCAGCGTGGCACCGTCGCGGGCGGTGACCTTGCCCGCCTTCACCACCAGCTTGCGCGGTGCGTGGCGGACGATGGCATGGGCCACCGCAACCCCTTCGACGATGACCAGATCACCCGGCGCGCCAACTTTCAACGCGCGCCGTTCCATCCCCATCGCCTCGGCCCCGCCACCCGCGCAGACGTCAAGCGCCATGTACATCTCGGCGTCCGAGCGCAGGTTGCTGCGCAGGCCAACGAACTTGGCCCGTTCCAGCATGTCGCCATTGCCATAAGGCCCCCAGGTATCCTGAATCCCGTCATTGCCCGCGCCAAAGCGAATGCCGTATTCCGCCATCTGCCTGACCAGAGGTGCGGGGCTGGACGCCGGCGCCGTCGTCATGATGCTCGCTTCCAGCGCACCAAGGCGTTCCAGCAGCGGATTGACCCGCGCAGGATCAGCCATTCCGAGACAGAAGGCATGGCTGACGGTCAGCATCCCCTTCATCCCCAGCGCCTCGGCCCGGTCGAGGATCTGTTCCATCGAAAACGCACCCAACTCGCCGCGCTCGTGCAGGTGAATGTCGATGCCCTTGCCGTGCTTTTCCGCCAGCCCGAAGATCGTGTCGAGGTGCCCCTTGGGGTCGTGATCAACGCCGCAAGGGTCAAGCCCGCCCATCAGGTCGGCGCCCATCTTCATTGCCTCGTCCAGCAGCTCCGCGGTGCCGGGTGCAATCATCAGGCCCGACTGCGGGAAGGCGACAGTCTGAATCTCCACCACATCTGCCAGTTTCTCGGCCGTCTCCATCACCCCTTCCAGCGCGCGCAGACCGCCGGTCGTGTCGATATCCACATGGCTGCGGATCAATGTCGCGCCAAAGCTCGCTGTCTGGAGCGCGTGGCGCATCGACTGCACATGCGGGTCCAGGCCAAGGCGCTGTTTCATCTGGCGCTCGTTGTCGATCATCGCCATCAGGTTCCCGCCGCCGACATCGTTGTGATACCAGGGATAGCCAAGCAGCGACTTGTCGAGATGGGTATGCGCCTCGGTCAGGCCGGGCAGCGCAATGCGCCCGCCTGCGTCCTCAACCTCGGCTCCGGCGCCGTCCAGATCGGCACCGATCCCGGCGATGCGCCCGTCCCGGATCAGGATTTCGGTTGGTTGACCGTCCAGCACACGGACGTTTTTGATCAGCAGATCGCTCATGGTCTTGTTCCTTCAACGTAATTTCGGGTTCAACGCATCGCGCAGCCAGTCGCCCAGCATGTTGACGGCAACCACCAGGATGCAAAGCTGGATCGACGGGAAGAGCACAATCCACCAGGAGCCGGAGAACAGGTACTGGTTGCCAACCCGGATCAGCGTGCCCAGCGACGGCTGGTTCGGCGGCATGCCGACGCCGAGGAACGACAGCGTTGCCTCGATCAGGATGGCGAGACCGAAGTTCAGCGTGGCGGCAACAAATATCGGCGTCAGCGTGTTGGGCAGGATGTGCTTCAGCATCAGCCGCCGGGCGGGCGTGCCGACCAGCCGCGAGGCCATGACATATTCCTTTCGGCGCTCCACCATGGTCTGCGCCCGCACCACGCGGGCATATTGCACCCAGGAATACATCGCGATGGCCATCACCAGAACCGCAGCCACGCCAGCCTCGCGCCAGGCCGGTGACAGGAACTGTTGCGCCACGGAACTGACAAGGATTGCCACCAGCACGATCGGAATTGACAGCAACACGTCGCCGATCCGCATCAGCACATTGTCAATCCAGCCGCCGTAATACCCCGCCATCAATCCCAGGCCGATGCCCACCACCAGCGATACCGCCACCGAGGCGATGCCGATGATGATGGAAATGCGCGTGCCGTAAAGAATTCCGGACAGGATATCGCGCCCCTGCACATCCGTGCCCAGAAGATACGGCATTTGCCCGCCCTCCATCCAGATCGGAGGCAGTTCGGCGTTCCACAGCTCAAGTGCCGCCAGATCATAGGGGTTCTGCGGCGACAGCAGCGGTGCCAGAAACGCGGTCAGGATCACCAGTGCCAGCACGATGGCGGCACCAACGGCGGATTTGTGCGACTTGAATGACCACCATAGATCGCTGTCGAAGAACCGTTCGGCGCGCGAGGGCACCTTGGTATCGGTCTGATCGGTCATGCGTCGGCTCCTTTCAGGCGCGGGTCGATCACGGCATAGGTCATGTCGACGATGGCATTCAGCGCGACAAAGATCAGGGCGACGATGCAGAGGTACGCCGCCATGATCGGCACATCGACGAAAGTGACAGCCTGGATGAACAGCAGGCCCATGCCCGGCCACTGGAAGACCGTCTCGGTTACCAGCGCAAAGGCGATCAGCCCACCGATCTGCATCGCCGTCATCGTGACAACCGGCATCAGGCAGTTGCGCAGCGCGTGGCGAAAGTGGATCGACCGCGCGGGGATGCCGCGCGACCGCGCGAACTTGATGAAGTCAGATCGCAACACTTCCAGCATCTCGGCGCGCACAAGCCGCATCACCAGGGTGATCTGGAACAGCGAAAGCGACAATGCGGGCAAGATGATGGACATGCGCCCCGACGGCGTTAACAGACCGGTGGTCCACCAGCCCAGATCAACGGTTTCGCCCCGGCCGAATGCCGGAAACCAACCCAGCCAGACCGAGAAAACCAGGATCAGTCCGATCCCCACCACGAAGCTGGGCAGCGACACGCCGATGATCGAGGTGAACTGCATCGCCTCGGCGTACCAGGTCTGTCGCCTGATCGCCGTAATCACCCCCATCGGCACGCCGACAACCAGCGAAATCAAGGTCGCCACCAGCACAAGTTCGAAGGTAGCGGGAAAGCGTTCGCCAATCATGGTCAGAACATCCTGCTGATTGCGAAAGGAAATGCCGAAATCCCCCTGCGCCGCGCGCCCGACGAACTTGGCATATTGCACGAGAAACGGGTCATCCAGCCCAAGCCTTTCGCGCAGATCGTCGCGTTGCGCCTGCGTCGCCTGTTCGTTCAGCATCTGGTCGACCGGATCACCGACGGCGGTGAATATGACAAAGGCCAGAAACGTGACGGACAGCATGACAAAGACGGCATTGGCGAGGCGTTTGATGATGAATGCCAGCATTGTGATGGCCTCCGGTTCAGGTGCAAAAACGGGGCGACGACGATGCGCCGCCCCAGTCAGGGAGATTACTTGGTGACGTACCACATCCGTGGTTTGTTGTCGGGGAACTGCGGGAAGTCGCTGAAGCCCTTTGACACCGCCCAGGCCATCGGCTGCTGGTGCATCGGCATCATGATGATCTCGTCCTTGGCGATCTTCAGCGCATCGGTTTCCATCTGGAGCCGGGTATCACGGTCCAGTTCCACCGCTGCGGACTGGGTCAGCTTGTCCAGTTCGGGATAGGACCAGTCGCCCCAGTTGAACACGCCTGAATTGCCGTCCTTGGTATGCAGCACCTGCACGAGGATCGAGTAGGTATCGAGCATCGGCAACGTCGCCCAGCCCAGGGTATAGACATCCGCCTGCCCGTTCGCCCGCTTCGGCGTCTGCTTGGCGGTCGGTCCGATGTCCAGCTTCGGTGTCAGTCCGACGCGCGACCACATCGACGCGATGGCCTGGCAAAACTGCTCCTCGTTGACATAGCTTTCATTGGTGCAGACGAAGTCGAACTCGAACCCGTCGCCATAGCCCGCCTCTTCTAGCAGCGCCTTGGCCTTTTCGGGGTCGTAGGCGGCGGGCGTGTCCAGCGCCTCGGAGTAACCGGGGATCGAAGGCGCAACCAAGAGGCCGGCATTGCGTGACTTGCCGCGCATGACCTTGTCACGGATCAGCTCCATGTCGACGGCCATCTGCATTGCCTGACGCACGCGCAGGTCGTTCATCGGGTTTTCGCCACCCGCCACCAGTTCCTCGCGGCGGTTGAAGCCCAGCATCACGGTGCGCAGGTCGGTTCGCTCAAGCACCGTCAGATTGTCCGCCTGCTCAAGGCGCGGCAGATCCTGCACCGGTGCGCTGTCGACAAAATCGACTTCACCCGACAACAGCGCCGCAACCCGGGTCGCTGCGGAAGAGATCGGCTGGAACTCGATCCGTGTCAGGTTATGCGCGGGATCGTCCCACCAATCGCCGTTGACGGTCAGCACGGTCTGGGCCTCCGGGGTGCGGGATTCCAGTTGGAACGGGCCGGTGCCATTGGTGTTGAATGTGGCATAGCCTTCGACGCCCGCGCTCACATCGGTGGGCTTTTCGGCGTTGTTGGCAACCAGCCAGCCTTTGTCAAAGACGTGGATGTTTGTCAGGTCGTTCAGCAACAGCGGATAGGCGCCGGTCAACTCGATGTCGATGGTGTGGTCATCGACCACCGTGGCGCTCTTGTAGGCCGGCAGGTTCCCCTTGAGTGGCGAAGTTTCGTCACTCACCCGCTCCAGCGAGGCCAGAACATCTTCGGCGGTGAAATCGGCACCGTCGTGGAATTTGACACCCTGGCGCAGGGTAAAGCGCCAGGTGGTGGGGGAAACGATTTCCCATTCGGTTGCCAGTGCCGGTTCGATCTCCAGATCCCGGTTATAGCGCACCAGGCCTTCGTAAATGTGGTTCAGGAAGTTGATCGTATAGCTGTCGCCGTAGGAATAAGGATCAAGCGAGACGATATCGCGGGGCGCGCCCCAGCGGATCGCTTCGGAGCTGGCAGCACCGGCCAGCAAGGCTGCGGCGGCCCCGCAGATGGCTGCACGTCGGGTGGTTTGAAGTCGTTTCATCATGTTTCTCCCAGTTTTTTTGCATACGGTCACTTGATTAATTGTATACATTTTATGTCGGAACTTTCTGTACTGACGTCGAATTTCCGTTGAAAAGCTGGAGGATTCTCCGCCCTGCAGCCATTTATTCCCTGAAAGCTAGCGAGAAAAATCCGTTCTGACTACAAAAAAGTTATTTATTGTATTCAATCATTGTATCCAATAGGATGAATGCACTAACCGCTGACTTCCGAAGGCGATATGGTATAGGTCCGACATGTATAAATCCGCGACACGCAGCTTTCCGGTCTATGATTCGCTCCGGCAGGCAATCATCGAACAGGCACTCAAGCCCGGCGTGAAACTGCCCGAGGATTCGATTGGCGAAACCTTCGGCGTCAGCCGAACGACCGTGCGCAATGCGCTGGTCCGGCTCGATGCCGAGGGGTTGGTCGATCTGCAGCCCAATCGGGGCGCTTCGGTCGCGGTGCCGACCATCGAAGAAGCACACGACATCTTCGAAATGCGGCAATGCCTTGAACGCGAAGTGATGCAGCGGCTCTGCGCGATGGACCCAAAGCCCATCGTCAAGGCGCTCAGGGCGCATCTGGCCGAGGAAAATAAATATCTCCACGTGGACACCACCCGGTCGATCCGGCTGGCAGGTGAATTTCACATCCTGCTGGCAGAGCTGACCGGCTCCAAGATTCTCGCGAACTACGTCAACGAGATCGTATCGCGCTGTTCGCTCATAATGGCGCGTTTTGCCCAGGCGCATTCAGCGAAATGCGGGCTGGATGAACACACAGAGATCATTGCCGCCATAGCGGACAGGGATGCCGAACGTGCCATAGCCCGGATGCACCGGCACCTGCACGGCGTACAGGACCGTGCCCTGCTCAAACCCGATGACGCGGAAAAGAACAACGTGAGCGATATCCTCGCCCGCTATGTCACCCCGAACGACTGAGCTGCCGCGCGCCTCTTGCCGTTCTCAACATTCGAGATGCCCATGAACCGCACCGCCCCAGTTTCCGACCGTTTCGATTTTGCTGAACTCGGTGCCCGCGAACGCTACAAGCTGCTGATCGGATCGGTGGTGCCGCGCCCCATCGCATGGGTGACGACGGTGGATGAACAGGGCCGCCCCAACGCCGCACCCTTCAGCTTTTTCAACTGCCTGTCGTCGGATCCGGCAATCCTCGCACTCGGTGTGGAAAACCACTCCGACATGCGGTTCAAGGACACAGGTCACAACATCCGCGTCACAGAGGAATTCACCGTCAATATCGTCGGCTTCGACAACCTGGATGCAATGAATGTGACCGCCGTGCCCTTCGGTGCAGGCGTGAACGAGCTGGAGATGGCGGGGTTGACAATGATCCCGGGCGAATTCGTCTCCTCTCCGCAGATCGCCGAAGCGCCGGTGCGGTTCGAATGCAAACGCCATGTGACGCTCAACATCGGCAAATCGCGGGAAATCATTCTGGGCGAGGTGCTGGCGATGCACGCAAGACCCGGACTCGTGAATGACCGTTTTCATGTCGATGCAGCGGCCCTCGACGCTTTGGGGCGCATGGGCGGTCACGGCTATTGCCGTTCCAACGAGACCTTCGATCTTCCGACCATGTCCGAGACGGAATGGAACAGCCGTCAGTACCAGAAAACCGCTGGCAGGTAACGGCGAAGCTGCGACGGAAAAGCTGATCCTGGGCGGACGTGCTGTTCAAATGCAGGACGCCATTGGGCTGCTATCCGTCAAATACGCAACTTCTGCCCTGAACGGAACCTCTGAACCCGACCCCGGGCGAATTCATCGCGCCGCCCTAGCTGCGCCGCGTCACAGCGCGTTTGCCGGACATTGAACTGCGTTTCAGGGAAGGCTTCAGCCGCGATCTGGAGGACTGGCTGCTCACCGGCCAGATCAGTCTGGCTGTCATGCACAACCCGCCGGACCGCGCGGATATCACCGCCCAGAAATTGCTGATCGAAAAGCTTCACCTGATCGGACAAACGGGATCGCCCGACAAACCATTTACACGCTTGCAGAAGCCGCATCATTGCCCCTGATCATGCCATCTCGTTCCAACTACCTGAGATTGATGGCCAATCAACACGCGGAAAAGATTGGTCGCAAGATGAACAGCCGCCGCAGTTGGGCTTTTCGGATCATGCGCGCTGTCTCGATCCCGTCCAAAGATGCTATTGCCGATCCGACCTTCTGAAGCGCGATGTTCATCCGGTTCAGACCAGCCGTTTTAGCGCCACTCTTGACGATAGCGCTGGCGTTCAGGGCGCGAGCAAATCCGCGATGCGGATCGGGAAATGGCGAACGCGTTTGCCGGTTGCATGCCAGATCGCGTTGCCAATGGCCCCGACGGTTCCAACAATCCCGATCTCGCCCACACCCTTGATCCCCAACGCGTTCACGTAAGGATCGTCTTCATGTACCGTGATCACCTCAAGCCCGCTCACATCCGCGTTCACCGGCACATGGTAGCCCGCGAAGTCGGCGTTCACGATGCGCCCGCTGCGTCGATCGTGCCGGGCCGCCTCATGCAGGGCAAAAGAAGTGCCCCAGATCATGCCGCCCATAAGCTGGCTTTCGGTCAGCCTTGGGTTGATGATCCGCCCGGCGGCAAAGGCCCCCACCAGACGGGTCACCCGAACCTGGCATAGATCCGGGTCCACCTTCACCTCGGCAAAGACAGCACCATGGGAGTTCATCGCATGGCGTCCGGCGGCCTCTGGGGCGCGTCCGCCGTGGCCGGTTCCGGTCATCTCAGTCTGCCCGGCACGTATCAGGATGTCAGCAAAGCGTTCCCGGCGACTCTCGTCCTCCTCCAACAGTAACCACCCGTCCCGCGCCACAAGGCTTGAATTGCCAGCACCATAGAGCGGTGATTGCGGATCCTCAGTGGCAAGTTCGCCAAGCTGGCGCAAGACATCCCCACCCGCAGCGTGCAGCGCACCGCCTGCCGTGGCGGTATGCCCTGACCCGCCCGCGACGCCGCCGTCCGGCAATGCCGAATGTCCGGCGCGGAACTCGACCTGATCCAGCGTCAGGCCAAGGCTGTCCGCAGCAATCTGGGCGAGCACGGTCCAGGCCCCCTGCCCCATATCAACGGCAGAGGTCTCGAACAGGGCTGTTCCATCGGGACGCAATGTCGCCCGCGCTTCGGCAGCGAACATCGGGCAGGGAAACAGCGCCGTTCCCATGCCCCAGCCTGTCAACAAGCCATCGGCGCCCTGCATTTGCCGGGGTTCCAGCGGCCGCCCCTCCCAGCCAAACCGCGCCGCACCTTCTGCGTAACACTCCCGCAACGCCTTGGAGGAATAGGGGAGCCCGGTGCCGGGTTGGGTCTCGGCGTAGTTGCGAAGGCGGAATTCAAGCGGGTCCATCCCCGCCACTTCGGCCATCTCGTCCATCGCACATTCCAGAGCGGCAGAGCCCGAGGCCTCGCCCGGTCCGCGCATGGGACCGGGCGTGCCGACATCAAGCCGCACCAGCCGGTGGCTGGCCCGCAAGGCACCGGCTGCATAAAGATCCTGCGACGCATTGGCCGCCGGTTCCACGAAATCATCAAAGGTGGAGGTTTCCGCCAACCCTTCGTGGTCGATCACCGTCAACGCGGTGTTTTCGTCCACGCCCAACCGAAGCCGCTGGCGCGTCGCACCACGGTGACCGACAGGCCCGAACATCTGCTGTCGGGTGAACATCAGCTTGACCGGCCGCTGTGTCATCCGCGCGGCGAGGATCGCCAGTACCTGCGGTCCGGTTGGAATCGCCTTTGATCCGAACCCGCCGCCAATGTAGGGGCTGCGCAGGGTCACGTTCTCCGGCGGGATCCCGAAAAAATAGGCAAAGCCCGCGCAGGAGAGGTTCAGCGCCTGACTGGGCGTATCCAGCGTCAGCCGGTCCCCGTCCCACTGCGCCACAATCGCATGGGTTTCCATCGCATTGTGATACTGCGCCGCTGTCTCATAGCTGACGTCGATGCTGCGTGTCGCAGCGGCATGCCCCGCCTCGACATCGCCGTGACTTGCCCCGCCCGGCAGGCCAAAGCCGGCCGGCTCAAAGCTGGTGGCCAGGTTGTCATCAAGCGCCACACGCACCGGATCGGCCACGTACTGCGGTGCCAGCAGGCGCGCGCCCTCGGTGGCAGCTTCCAATGTTTCGCCCAGCACCAGTGCAATCGGCTGTCCGGCATAGCACACTGTGTCGTCCTGCAAAACTTCTGTGCGGAAGGAGAACATCGTCGGCTTGGCCGAAGGGTCGCCCTGCAACTCGGGCCGGTTCTGCGGCGTGATGACATGGGTCACACCGGGGTGCGCCTCTGCTGCGGCAACGTCAAGATGGCTGACCCGGCCACGCGCGATCTTTGCAGGGGCGTAGACCGCATAAAGCAGCCCCTCGGGCGTGTTGTCGGCGGCAAAGGTTGCAACGCCGGTGACCTTGGCAAGACCATCCCGCCGTGTGGCTGGCTGACCCGCGTTGGAGCCAAAACGGATTTGCGGTGAAAGCGTGTCAGACATGGGCGAGGTCTCCGTTCTGTTGGCCAAAGGGGGATGCGGGCAGCGCCGGCATCCGTGCCGGTGTGCCAACCGCAGCCATGGCAAGTGCGCGCGCAGCAGTGCGGCGGGCAAGGTCGATCTTCCATTCTAGGTGTGCCGGGGCCTCTGCCCCCGCCATGGCCGCTTCTGCAGCGCGCCCAAACAGCGCCGCATCCGGGGCATGCCCGACCAGCAGAGCTTCGGCTTCAGCCACCCGCCACGGCCTGGCCGCAACCGCGCCAAGCGCCAGCCGTCCCTCCGTGATAATGCCATCCTCCATCCGCAGCGCAGCGGCGGCAGCGGTGGTGGCAAAGGCAAAGGACGTGCGGTCGCGCACCTTCAGATACCGCGCATGTCTGGCAAAGCCTGCCGCCGCGGCGGACAGGTGCAGCGCGATGATCAGCTCGCCTTCTTCCAGCGCCGTCTCTCGCTCCGGTTGGTCGCCCGGAAGCAGATGGAAATCCGCAAAGGGAATTTCCCGCGTTCCATTCACGCCGCGCACCTCGACCTGCGCTTCCAGCGCCGCAAGCGGCACGCAGAAGTCCGACGGGTTTGTCGCCACACAAGCCGGGCTGGCCCCCAGCAGCGCGCGCAGCTCTTCGTCACTGTCGCGCGCATCACACCCCGCGCCGGGGGTGCGCCGGTTGCAGGCTGCCGTTTCCTCCTGAAAATAAGCGCAACGGGTACGCTGCATCAGGTTGCCCGCGACAGTCGCCATATTGCGAAGCTGCCCCGAGGCCCCTGAAAGCAGCGCCTCGGCCACCATCGGAAAGTGTTGGGCGAAGCCCGCGTGGCGGGCCAGGGCCGCATTGCTGACCATCGCCCCGATCCGCACCGATCCATCCTGTTGAAAGGTGATCTCGCCCAGGTCGGGAATCCGGGTCAGGTCGATCACCCGCTGCGGCTGGGTCACGCCCAGCTTCATCAGGTCAACCAGATTGGTCCCCCCGCCCAGCCATGACGCACCCGGCTCCCAGCTCGCCAGCGCCTCATCCATGGTTTTTGGCTGCACATAGTCAAAATGCTTCATGCCGCGTCCCCCTCTTCCTTGGCAGCCATCCGGCGGCTCGCTTCCTGCACGGCAAGGGTGATCCCGTGATAGGCCCCGCAGCGGCAGATGTTACCGCTCATGCCCTCGCGGATGCGCTCCGGATCACTCCCGGCATCCCCTTCGGCGATCAGCCCGACGGCGCTCATGATCTGGCCCGGCGTACAATAGCCGCACTGGAACCCGTCATGCTCGATAAAGGCGGCCTGTACTGGGTGCAGATCCTCGCCTCTTGCAAGGCCTTCAATTGTGGTGATCTGTGCTCCGTCAAGACCCGCCGCAAGCATCAGGCAGGCGTTCGCACGCCGCCCGTTCACCAGCACCGTGCAGGCACCACATTGGCCACGGTCGCAGCCTTTCTTGGTGCCGGGCAGCGCCAGACGTTCGCGGAGCAGATCAAGCAGTGTCACGCGCGGGTCATCAATGGAGACGTCACGCGCCTCCCCGTTGAGGGTCAGGCTGATGAAGAGTGACATATGTCCTCCCTGTTATGCTATTTTCTAGGTGTGGTCACTCGCAGGCGAGGTCCGGTATAAGAAAACAAGCGGCGCGGTGCCGCCGTCTGAAGCAGAATATACGGAGGCATCCTCCGTTTTCAAGATGAAAGGCAGATTTTGGCAGAAGTTCGCAAACGAAAGCCGCGCGCCGACGCACAAAAGAACCGCGAGCTGCTGCTCGAAGCGGCCAAGGAAATTCTGGGGCGCGGCGGGCCAAATGCGAGTCTGGAAGCCGTCGCACGGCGCGCCGGGGTTGGCATCGGCACGCTTTACCGGCACTTTCCGACCCGCGAAGAACTGTTCATGGCGGTCTTCAGCCGCGAATTGGATCAGCTCATTGTCACCGCCGAAGATCTGGTTGAAAGGGACGCCCCCCTTGAGGCCATCCGCAGCTGGCTGCACGCCAATGTCGACCTGGTGGAAACCAAGCGCGGCATGCTGGGCGCAATGAGCCTGGTCATGACGGAAGACCTGAAACAGGGCTATACCGAACGCTCCAGCCTTGTGCTCGCCGCTGTTGACCGGCTTCTGGACAAGGGCCGCAATGTCGGAGAAATCCGCGAGGGGGTCAGCGCCGAAGACCTCATGCAAACTCTCTACGCCGTCTGCTATGCGCGCCAGCCCGGCCCCGACTGGCGCGAAAATGTCCTGCGCATCCTCGATATCTTTGTCGACGGGCTGAAAAAATGAGGCTCTGTTGCATTGGTTGAAATGTGGGCGATCTGCTCACCGAACGGGGTTTACGAGCGTTTGGCTAAAAATGATCTAGCTGGTGCACTTGAGGCGTAAAGGGTACGGGCCAATCGGCAAAAGGTCTTGCCCATCAAGCGTCCACCTCCTTCCGGGGCTTGCAAAAAATGAAGGAACCCAACCGATCAATGCCGATTTGCGCGGTCATGTGATCGGTCCTGTTTGGTGAGAGAGGTCTTTGCAATGTACGGCCGCGGCATCCGGGCCGTGTAAGACATCATCAGGAATGTCGGGGGTCAGGATTGGCGTCGGGACTGTCGGAGAATCTGAAGCAGATTAAGGAGCCGGGCCGTTCGCATGACATGCACGTACTGCCATTTTCTGTCACAGGCAACGATTAGGAAAGAGTGGTCAACAACCCACGAGGTCAATGCCATGATTACTCCGAACCTGATCATCCTCTATGTTTCCGACCCGCTCAAAAGCGTGAAATTCTATGAAGGGATTCTTGGAAAGCCTGCCCAAGGTTTTCCGACATACCAGTGCTTCGAATTCGATGACGGTTTCATTCTCGGCCTTTGGTCGACAAGCGCCAGCAATTTCGTCTCGGGTGGCAAAGGACACAGATCGGAACTGGCCTTTCAGGTGCAGTCCGCCGACATCGTCCGGCAACTCTACAACACCTGGAAGGCCGACGGTGTCGTAATCGAGCAGGACTTGGCAGAAGCGGTCTTCGGACTCACCTTCGTTGCGTTGGATCCGGACGGCCATCGCATCCGCGTCAACCTTCCTGACGGATGAGTACAAGCTGACGCGACCGATCTGGCGGCACTGGCCGAGTGGCGGGGAACAGCCCGTCCGCCCAACCGCGGCATAAATCTTAAAATAAAATTGTCCCACGATGTCGGGATGCCGGTTGGCCGGACGTCTTCAAGATAGATGAACAAGAAAGGATAACATCATGACCAACACCGTTCGCCTGCACCGAGTCATCGCCGCGAAACCCGAAAAGGTCTATCGCGCGTTTCTCGAATCCGATGCCGTGGCCAGCTGGCTGCCGCCATACGGTTTTCTCTGCACCGTCCATGAGCTGGAGCCTGTGGTCGGCGGCAAGCACCGGATGTCGTTCCGTAACTTCACGACCGGGAACAGCCATTCGTTCGGCGGCGAGTACAAGGAACTCGTCCCCGGTGAACGGCTCGTCTACACCGACCGCTTCGACGACCCCAACCTGCCCGGCGAGATGAGAGTGACCGTCGAGCTGAAAGCCGTTTCGGTCGGCACGGAAATGTCCGTCGTGCAGGACGGCGTTCCGGACGTGATTCCGCTCGAAGCCTGCTATCTCGGGTGGCAGGACAGCCTGCGGAAGCTGGCAAAGCTCGTGGAACCGGAGATCAACCAGTAAGGCGGCACCCCGCCTCATTGCCCCGCAATTCAATCAAAGGATTTCATCATGACAAATCAACCGATCACCATCGAAACCACCGTCGCGGCGCCCGTCGCAACGGTCTGGGACGCCTACACCACGCCTGAGAACATCATGCAGTGGAACACGCCATCGGTTGACTGGCATACCCCTGCTGCCGCTGTCGATCTTCGGGAAGGCGGCGCCTTTTCCTCGCGGATGGAAGCGAAGGACGGCAGCATGGGCTTCGACTTTGCCGGCACATACACGAAGATCGTGGAACATGAGCGCATCGAATATGATTTCGGCGACCGCCATGCCAGCGTGAAGTTCATTCCCGAAGACGGTGGCGTGCGCGTCAGCTTGACGTTCGATCCGGAAACGGAGAACTCCGTCGAGCAGCAGCGCGACGGCTGGCAATCCATCCTCGACAGTTTCAAACACCACGTGGAGTCGTAAGACAGGCGCCGCCAGCCGAAACCACCGGAGCGGTCAGGGCCGAACTCTTGGATCACGGTCCTTGCCGCACCAAAACGATACCGTGAATGTGCCTGATGTTCTCGTTTCATGTCGGTTCATGCAATGTAGCGCGGTCCTTTGAATGGAGATTCGGAAAAATGCGCTACACGATACTTTGCTACCACAACGAGGAAATCACCTCTTCCTGGACCGAGGCAGAGGACGCCGAGGTCATCGAGAACCTCAAGGCGGTCAACCGCAAATGGGCCAAGAACTTCGAGCCCATCGTCCGGCTGATGCCGACAACGACGGCGACCACCTTGCGCAAATCCGAGAACATCGTCACCGACGGGCCGTTTGCGGAGACCAAGGAGCAACTGCTCGGCTTCTATGTCGTCGACGTGGACAGCTACGAAGTGGCGGTTCAGATCGCGCGCGAGATGGCCGAGGCCAACCCCGGGGGCGCTTATGAACTGCGGCCGATCGCGCTCTACTACCCGAATGGAGAGGCAATAGAAGATGCCCCAACCCCCTGAACCGGACTGGATCGAGGCGCGTCTCGTCGGCGCGCGACCACGGGCCGTTGCTGCATTGCTGCGTTATTTCCGGGACCTTGATCTGGCCGAGGAAGCGTTTCAGGAGGCCAGCCTGCGGGCTTTGAAGTCCTGGCCGAAGAACGGACCGCCGCGCGACGCCGCAAGCTGGCTGATCATGGTCGGTCGCAATGCCGCCATCGACCACAAGCGCAAACAGGCGCGCCTGACCGGACTGCCCGACGAAGCGGTGATTTCTGATCGCGAGGACACCGAGCCGGACCTGGCGGAACGGCTGGATGCCGCCGACTACCGCGACGACATCCTGCGGCTCCTCTTTGTTTGCTGCCATCCCGACTTGCCTGCCATCCAGCAGATCGCACTGGCGCTCAGGATCGTTTCCGGCCTCCCCATGCCGCGCATCGCGGCGGCATTTCTGATTGGCGAACGGGCGATGGAGCAGCGGATTACCCGCGCCAAGGCCCGCATCGCCAAGGCCGATATTCCGTTCGAGACACCGGGTCCGGTCGAGCGGGCGGAACGTTTCGCGGTGGTTGCCGCGATGATCTATCTCGTCTTCAACGAAGGCTATACGGACGCCAATCCGACAAGCGAGCGGGCGAAACTCTGCGACGAGGCGATCCGGCTGGCGCGGCTCATGCTGCGGCTGTTTCCCGCCGAGCCGGAGATGATGGGACTGCTGGCACTGATGTTGCTGCAGCACTCGCGGCAGAAAGCGCGCTTCGACGCGGCGGGCGCGCCGGTCCTGCTCGACGATCAGGACCGGTCGCTGTGGAACCAACACCAGATCGCCGAAGCTCTGGCGATGATCGACAAGGCCATGTTGCACCGCCAGCCCGGCCCATATCAGATCCAGGCGGCAATCGCCGCGCTGCACGCACGGGCAGAACGGCAGGAAGATACGGACTGGGCAGGTATCAACGAACTCTACGAAGCCCTCGAGCGTCATGCCCCGTCGCCGGTCGTCACGCTCAACCGGTCGGTGGCCATCTGGAAGCTGCACGGCGCTGCAGCGGCGCTGGAGATGATCGCGCCGCTGGCCGAACCGCTGGACGGCTATTTCTATTTTCATGGGGTGCGCGGCAATCTGCTGGAACGGTTGGGGCGCAACAGCGAGGCCCGCGACGCTTTCGGCCGCGCAATCGCCCTTGCCAACACACCCGCCGAGGCAGCGCATATCCGCCAGCACCTTGATCAATTGGAAGGCGAACGCACGACTGGCAAGCCGTAGGCATTCCCTCCGGTGTGCTATCGGTTCATCGCAATGTCCGGTCCATCGTTACTTCTGTCCGCCTGCCATCTGGACCAACTGGATGAGATTTCCGCAACTGTCATCGAAGACGGTCATGAGCACGGGCCCGGCGGGATGCCGTCGGCGACAAGGGCTTCCTTGTAGGGTTTGACGCAGGGTGGTCGCTCGGTTCGAGCAGCAATTCGGTCCCGGCAGGCTGCTCCATCGAGACCACCGTCAGCCACCGGTTTCGGAAAAATTTTTGCCGGTATGTCGGGAGAGGGTTCGGCCGAACGTCTTCAATGTATGGAACACCGGACAGCATGCACAACAAAGGAGATGACGATGTTACGCACCACCGTTCTTGCAGGAGTTTTGCTGATGACTGCCGCCGCACATGCCCAGACAGAGCCAACTGGAGCTTACGTGGACGTCAATGGCATGCAGATGTATTACGAGGTTTCCGGCGACGGTGACCCGCTGGTTGTCCTCCATGGCGCCTATATGAACATCCCGTCGATGGGCGAGATCATTCCGCGACTGGCCGAGACCCACAAGATTTACGCGATAGAATTCCAGGGGCACGGTCGCACCGAGGATATTGATCGTCCCATCACCTATCCCAATCTTGCGGACGATGCCGCCGCCTTCATGGATGCAGTCGGCATCGAGAAAGCGGATGTATTTGGCTACTCGATGGGCGCGGCTGCCGGGCTCCAATTGGCCATACGCCATCCGGAAAAGGTCGACCAACTCATCGGTGCCTCGATTGCCTATGATGTGACCGGCTGGCAGCCAGCTTTTCGGGAGTTCATCCCCACCATGTCTGCGGAGATGTTCCTTGGTGGCCCGATGGAAGCGGAATGGCAAAAGCTCGCGCCAAACAAGGATGGGTTCAACGATCTGGTTGAGAAACTGATCGCCCTGGAAAAGGAACCGATGGCCTGGGAGGACGATGTCAGGGCGCTTCAAGCGCCGGTGCTCATCATCGCGGGCGATGCCGATGTCTCAACGCTCGAGCATAGCGTATCGATGTTCCGGCTTCTGGGAGGCGGCGTGATGGGCGACATGGGCCAGCCGCTGCCGGAGTCGCGCCTTGCCATCCTGCCGGCGACCTCGCACACGGCGGTGATCAATCAGGTCGACCTCCTGTACGGCTTTATCGAGCCTTACCTTCAGGGCAAAACACCAGCCGGTTTCATGGTGCAGTAGGCGGCAGGGAGAGTGCGCCGTCAAAGCCCGGCATGCATCTCCCGGAACAGCCTCGGTGCAATGCCGAAGCGGCGTTCGAAGGACTCGGAAAGATGCACAGTGGGGAACAGGCCGACTTGCGCGGCTACGGATTTGAGCGAGACACCGCGTGACAGCAACAGGCGCGCAGCGTCGAGCCTGTTCACATCCTGCCGGACCGAATTGATGTCGAGTGGCCGACAGACCGCCAGGTGTCGATCTTCCCTGACGAACCGCTCATCCAGGCGCTGGATCAGACACTTGCTGCGATCTCCGAGCAGTATGGCGAGCCGACGACAAATGTCGTCGCCATGCTACTCTAATATCCGCGTTCAAACTGACCCAGGAGCCTTTGGTTAAAGCTGATCATCTGGCACACAAAGGGCGCAACAAGCGCATCGAGGGTTCGCATCGGCCGACCCGCAAACCGTGGAAGCCTCCTCTCATCCTTTGCAAGCAAACGACTGCCTGGCTGCGCATGGGCCGGTTCAAATCGATCCGACAGAGGCAAAGGTTCCTCGCGGCCCACGATCAAATCAACACGATGTTCAGGCCCCGCCGCCACTGCCTCTCAACCGTCTCATACCGCCACGCGCTTTGGTACGTCATCTTACTGCACGACCGATTGACGCGGAAAGAAGTCGCGGCAGATCGTGCAGAGCCATCAGGTGACCCTGACCGGCCTGGCCGTGCCAGGCTGCCTGAGGCAACGTCCGGGCGAAATCTTCCATAAGCCGTGCCGAGCTTGTCTGGTCGTCGAGACCATGAACGAAGTGAAGCGGAATATGCAACCCGGCAAGGAACGTCTCCCAGGGTTGGCGCAGGACGCGCAGATCCGTCGCGATGCCGGAAACGCTTTCCTTCACCGTGGTCACGATGGTCTGCACACCGATGGGATCCATTGCCAGCCGGTCGACATCCGCAATATCGGCGGGGCAATTGGCGAAGGATTTTCGGAAACCCTGTATGGCAGACGGAATGTCCCTGATCTGGATCGCATGCAGGCGCGCGACGGGTCCGGCGAGCCAGGGGGCACGCTCCACGATGGCACCAACCGAATGAATGAAGGACGCCGTCCGGACCGCGGGCGACCAGAGGTGGCTGGGTTGTGGCGCCGAAATGAAGGTAACGCTTTCGACGCGTTCCGGATAGCGCATCGCGAAGTCGGCAGCCCAGCAGGCAGAGAACGAAATGCTGGCAGTGTGTACGCGCCGGAGATTGAGAAACGACGTCAACGCGGCGCAGCGTTCGGACCAGGCCGCGAGCACGTCAGCAGGCCGCAACGCATGGTCCCATTGTGGTGCGTCGAGAAACCCCGGACGGAACGGGACAATAAGGCGCAAACCCGCGCGCGTCACCTCACGCACAGCGGAAGGCACCACCCCGCAGGGAAAGAGCATCGGGTGGTGAAGAAGCACCGGCATTCCCAAGGGGTCGCCAATGTCGGCCACGCGCAACGGCGGCCCGCCCGCGAGGTGAAGCCAGTGGAACCGGACAGCGTCACTATAGCATCGTCCCAGGTCTTCGATCGGCCGCGAAACCGCATGGTCCTCCTGAAGGGCCGACAGAATCCTGTCGATCACCGTCATCAAAACCATCCGCACCGCCTCGGTCTGAGACTTCACGCCCAGTTTTTCAAGAACAGCCTCGCTCTGCCGACGGCGGGTGTAGTACGAGACGCCGTCGCTGTCGGCCATGTCACGGATGGACTGTCCGTCGACGAGCCCGGCAAGAACCACAAACTCCGACGGGGTCAGTTTTGAGGTTCCAGGCAGAAAGGCATGCAGGCTTGTCAGATCCAGGTTCAGGCAAAAGGTCTGTTCATCGCCTTTGAGAACGACGGAATGAAACAGCAACAATGTCCTGTCGCTGCCTCGGGCCGTCCTTGTGCCCCTTCCTGTCGTTTCTGGAAGCGTTCTGGGGAACCTGTCGTCTGACCCGATGCGCGACCCTGCCCGGTCGTAAAGTGCTGCCGCCATTCCGATCCGGTCTAGGAGCAATTGCGGCGGCTCGTTCAGTTGCAGGGATGCGGAAGCGAGCAGCCCGGAAGGGTCATTGGCGGCACCTGTGGCCCCGCGATGGTCTGAAATATGTTCTGTCGCCTTGGACCAGACCTGTGGATCAATGTCGTTCTTCGATTCCATGTGGCCTCCACCATCGACCATCCGGGACGGGCGTCCATCCGTCAATGCTCATGCGGCCGCGGGATCACTGCCCATAGGGCAATTGCACCATGAACGATCACAGGTTCTCTCCGATGCTTCCCTCAACCAGGAGGTCATGGAAGCAATGAAGGATTCGCAAGTCTCAATGCTTGGTCTCGTTGTGTCACCCGTGCTTTGGGGCGGAAACTTTCTGGTCGGAGACATGCTTGCCGACACGCTGCCGGGTGTCTGGGCCAATCTGCTGCGTTGGCTGATTGCGTTGATCGTGCTTGCGCCATTCTGTGCGGGCAGCGTTTGGTCGCACCGCCAGGTTCTGGCGCAGCATATCAAGCCGATCGCGGTTTGTGCGCTCCTGGGGGTCACACTGTTCAACACGCTCCTCTACACGGCCCTCCGTCTCGCTCCGGTGAACCTGGCAGCGATCACCTTTGCCCTTGCGCCCTTCATGGTCCTGGCCTTCGCCTCGGTGGCGCGTCACCATGTGCCGGCGCCGCGTGAGATTGCCGCAGCGACGGTTGCCGTCGTGGGCATGATGCTCCTGCAGCGGAACGCCCTGCAGGACGGTGTCCCGTTCCTCGGCTTCGCCCTTTGCGTGATGGCGGCGGCTTGCTGGGCGGGGTATTGCATGGCCGTGCAGAGATTGGCGGTGCCCGCCCCGGCGGTCGCCGTCTACTTTACGCAGATCGTCGTCGGCGCGATCCTGCTTGCGCCCCTTGCCGTGTTTTACGGCCCGCCCGACCTTGGCGCGATGGGCAACTTCGACTGGCTCTGCCTCGGCTATCTCGGCGTCTTCGCCGGAGCCATCGCCTTCTGGTTCTGGCAGGGTGCCATTCGTCGCGTTGGCGCCGAGAAAGCGGGCATCTTCATGAATATTGTCCCCCTTACGAGTATTGTCGTGGGGACGTTCACGGCTGGCGTTCACTTGAACACCGTCGACATCCTTTGTTGCGCAATGATTGTTGTCGCGGTCTATTGGTCCCGTCCGAAAGTGGTCTTCCGACCAAACCCCAACAAATTTCTGGCGACCTGACGCGTCGTCGGAGGCCTTGCGCAGGTCAATGCGTTTCGGAATGCCGTATCTTTGTCGGAGGTCCACACGACAACATTCTTGCACAACCTCTGCGGCCATAACCGCGAGAGTCCAAGCGCTCCTGTGCTAGATATCGAAACACGGCGATTTGGGTCTCAAGTTCCGTCCGCCCTCAGTTGCAGTAAGCAACCTTGTCTGTGGGACGGTTTCAGCCTTCTTGTTGGCGCCATCGTCAACTCAATCCTGATGGAAACCGGCCTGCAGTAAGACATTTGCAAAGGCCCGTCGAGGCGGTCACTTTCGAGGCAGGCCCGAGGCTTCCAGTGCCGTGAGCCAGCGATCCAGCGAGCCCGGGGCCGTCCACATACCTGATCTGAGCGTCCGTTCGCGCGCTATTGTCCACCCCGGATGATCGTCTAGGTACTCCGACATCGCCCTGGCCGCTGCGTCGTTGTTGCCAAGGCATTGATGGATGGCCGCAAGCTCCTTGTAGGACGCGACCGGCATGGAAGGCATCGCCAGAAAGCCCTCCAGCGCCTGCGCGCAGTCTCCGGCCTGCCAAAGAGCTATGCTTTTGCTCCATTGGAGACTGAAACCGTAGAGCGGGTCGATGCGCTCCAGCCTCTCGATCACCTCGAGCGCCTCCTCGGTCCGGCCGATGTTGACCAGTGCATCAGCCAGACCCATCGTCGCGAGCGAAGAGGACGGGTTCAACTCGGTGCCGCGCCGGAAAGCACCGATCGCTTCCTCGAGCTTGCCGTAGTGAAGCAGCACCCGCCCCAGTGCGTGATAGGCCATGTAATTGTTGGGATCGAGTTCCACCGCCTTGCGGGCAAGTTCATACATCCGCTCTTGCGCTGCCACCTCGTCGCCCTCGATCCAGCCGTGCCGAAGCCCGTTTCGCAACGCCAGCGCCTGACCCAGATAGCCCCAGGCGCTGTCTGGGTAATCGCGGATCGCCTTGTCCTGCTCCTTGAGATTTATCAACAGGTTCTCGCGCGTGAAGTCCCGCATGATCCGGCTTTGCGCCGCGTTGGAGATCATCAAGGCGCTGACATCTCCCGCGCTCATGCGTGCTTCGGACGTATCGATCACATTGTGGCCAACGGCATTCGCGACCTTGGCGGTGATCCGGTTATTGGTCACCAGAAGGTCTTCGAGCGGGACGTCGATCTCGTCGGTCCAGACATGCGCATCGCTCGCGCCGTCGATCAACTGCGCGGTGATCCGAACCCGCGATCCATCATATCGCTGACTACCTTCCAGCACGAAATCGGCCCCGAGCTTTCGTGCGATCTCGGGAATTCCCAGGTCGCTCTCGCGGAACTGGAAGCTGGAGCGGCGTGCAATCACCGTCAGCTGAGGATAGCGTGCCAGCATCGTGATGATGCTCTCGCTCACCGCATCAGTCAGTTGGCCCTGAAAGGGTTCGGAGCTGAAATCGTCGAATGGCAAGACGGCGATCACCGGAGGTCCGGTCGGGGCCGCGGGGCGTAGCCAGGTGTAGACGATTGCGCCAGCAGCCAGCATCACGAGCAACACAGCATATTGAAGCCGTTTGGACGATCGCCGCGTCTCGGACTCTCGCGGGATAAGCCGATAACCCTCACGCGGAACTGTCTCAATGATGCGTTTGTCAGTATCGCCAAGCACACGCCTGATCTCGGCGATACATTGCGCCACGCTGTCGTCTGACACGGCGCGCCCGGACCAGACCCCGTCGATCAATGTCTGGCGGCTGACAATCTCACCGGGTTTTTCTGCCAGCACCGCAAGGACTTCACATGATTGGTGGCGCAGTTCAATCGCTTGGCCATGCCTGTCGAACAGGTGACCCCGAGACCTGTCGAACTTGGCGTGGCCCAGACCGATTTCAAAAGATTTCAAGTCATTTCGTTTGCCTGGCCTCACGTCGAACGCCTCCAATTCGAGCATAACACGCCGCGGCTCTTCACCAAGAGCTTTCGCACGCAACCCGTGCTCAAAGCGGTCAAATCTGATTGCAAGGAGGACCCCCAATGCCATTCATGCGCACCCTTCGAATGTCCGTCTCGGCGATAACGCTGATGACGCTGGCCGCCCCGTCAGGGGCCCATTCGCCCGATCTCGTTCTTGAGGGGTTGAACCCGGACGAACTGGGCGAAGTCTCTTTCGAAACGTCGTGCAACGAAGACGCGCAACCGCTCTTTGAAACGGGGCTGCTGCTGCTTCATCACATGATGTACCGGCAGTCTGCGCATGCCTTCGAGACCGCCGCAGAGGCTGATGCCCAGTGCGCCATGGCCCAATGGGGCATCGCCATGACCAAGTTTCATCCGCTATGGCCCGGCGGCCCAACGCCTGAGGAAACCAGGGACGGGTTGGCCGCCATCGAAAGGCTTTTGGAGATGTCGCCGGGGTCTCCGCGCGAAGCTGCCTATATCGACGCGGTCAAGGCTTTCTATGTTGCCGAAGAGGCAACCTTTCGCGAACGTCTCGCCGCCTGGGCTCATAAACAACGGCAGCTCGACGAAGCGTTTCCCGACGATCTCGACGCAATGGCCTTCGATGCGCTGGCACAGATGACCATGGCGCCACGCGGCCCAGATGCGGTTCCTGAACTGAGCGATGCAGGCGCACGCATGGACGCGCTGCGGCAAAAGGCGCCACTGCATCCGGCAGGCTATCATTACGCAATCCACGCCTACGACCATCCAGCTCTTGCCGACCGCGCCCTGGAGACCGCGCGGGGCTATGACAAGATAGCGCCCGAGGTTCCGCATGCGCTGCACATGCCATCGCATATTTTCACGCGGCTCGGCCTCTGGGAGGAATCCGCGGCCTGGAACGCCCGTAGCGCCGCCGCCGTGCTGTCCCAGGCCGGAGAGGATGTGATCGTCGATCACTACCCGCATGCGATCGACTATGCGGTTTATGCGCATCTCCAGGCAGGCGATACGGCGGCCGCCGAAGCGCTTTTGATCGAAATGAACGAGCATCTCAATCTGGAAAACACCTTCGGCACAGCCTATGCTGCCGCCGCTGCACCGTCCCGCATCCCGCTGGAGCAGGATGATTGGGCGGCGGCTGCACAATTGCCCCGTGACCTGCTGCCCACCGTCAACTGGGAGCGTTATCCGCAAGCCGTCGCGATCCGGTGGTTCGCGATCGGCCTTGGCGCGGCGCGTTCGGGAGATGAGGCGACCGCGCGCGAGGCTCTCGACAAGCTTGGCAATCTCGGCGCCGTCCTGGAGGAACGGAAGATTTATTACTGGATGGCACTTCTGTCGGCACAAACAAAAAGCATCGAGGCCTGGCTCGCCTTCGCCGAAGGCGATTCCGAAACGGCGATCATGCTGATGCAAGAAGCGGCCGATGTTGAGGATCGGGCCGGAAAGGCCCCGGTTACACCGGGCCATGTTCTACCGACGCGCGAGCTTCTGGGCGATCTGCTCTTGGCTGCCAATGACAAAGCTGGTGCGATGGCAGCCTACGAGGCGGCTTTGGCCACATCTCCGAACCGTCGCCGCAGCATGCTCGGGTTGGCAAAAGCGTCCGGAGAATAAATACGCGCGTTCGGCGGCCAAAAGACCGGCTTGGCTGGTCGCGGTTACTCGAATTGGTCGGTTTCTTCCTCGACAGGCCTGCGCATGTTAAGGCAGGCCTTTCGCATCCTTGTCGCAGCATGCGCCGAAACCGGCTTGGGTCTGTCATCTAACGACTTCTTTTGGATCTCGCTGCACTGGATGACCGCTTTCAAGTCACTCCAACCGCAACTTCCGCAATCGCCACACCGAAAGCAATCGTCTGAGCGGCAGTTTTTGCCTTGGACGAGAGCGTTCGGCCGGAACGCATATCGTTACCCTTTGCTCCTGCCCGAAAGAAAATCGCCCTCGCGTCAATGCGCGGCCAGCGCCTGCTCGATGCCGCCGGTACAAAAGTCAACGAGAGTAGATCGGTAATCAAGCGCGCTTTCGCTGGCGGGCTCGCCCGACAGTCCTGCAATCCTGACGCGACTGGCAACAATCGACAACATCGACGCAACCGTCAGCGTCAAAACAGTCGCAACTGCCTTGGCCGAGGCATCCGGGTGAATGCACCTGATTTCCGCGATGAAATCCCGTGCGACCGGGTCATAGAGATCACGCACCTGCATGTAATACTGATCGTCGGACACAATCCGCGCGATCAGCTGCGCATAGGCGCGCCACTGCGGGTCCCCACGCGATGCGATCTCAAGATAGGGGGTCAGATAGGCGTCGACCAAGTCCCTGATGGTAATTCCGCCCCGTGCTTGCAACGCATTGAGCGCGTCGGTACGCAATGCGTTCAGTGTGGCGGTGCGGCGGGCAAGAACGGTGCCGAACAGAACTTCTTTCGATCCGCCATGAAAGCTGACAACGCCCAGTGTCACCTCGGCCTCGCGGGCGATCTGTCGAATCGTGACAGCGGCAAATCCGTGGGCGGCGAAGCAGCGTTCGGCTGCATCCAGAACGCGGTCTTTGGTTGCTTCTCCACGCGCGAGCCTTCCGTCCGTGGTGCCGGGGAGTTCTTTATGATCAGGCGTTTGAGGCACTTGGCACGTCTCCTGTTTGGGCCCGTGTCGCAAAAACAAAACCACGGATTGACTTTTTATACGGACGTTCAGATAGTTTGTCCCGAGGGCAGAATGCCGGAGGTGAGGCTCCGGCGCAACTGGGAGGAAACTTTGATGAGACTGAATACGATTCTGGCCAGCACTTCGCTGGCTGTGGCCATGTCGCTGGCCCCTGTGCTGAACGCCGAAGAACTGGACGTTACGGCGGTGGCCGGGCATCCGCCGGTGTTCCTGTGGGTCAAGACCCTGTCGGAATCTTATATTCCGGCGGTGGATGCTGCACTCGAAGGCACCGATTTTTCCGTAAACTGGACCGAAGCCTATGGCGGCACCCTGGCCAAAGTCGGAGGTGAGCGTGAGGCGATGGAAGACGGCTTGGCGCAGGTCGGCATAGTGTCGTCACTGTTCGAGCCATCGTTGTTGAGCCTGCAAAACGTCACCTATCTCACGCCCTTCGGTTCGCCCGACGTTGATCTGGTTCTGTCCACCGTTGATGGAATGCACGATGAAATCCCCGCGATGCGCAAGCTGTGGGAGGATCTAGACCTTGAGTACCTTGGCGGCGGTTTCGGGCTGGAAGACTATCTGCTGATGACGACATTTCCCGTCACAAGCCTGGATGACCTTCAGGGGCGCAAGATCAACGCACCCGGACCGGCGGTAAACTGGCTGAAGGATACGGGTGCAGTCGGCGTTTCAGGAAACCTTACGACCTATTACAACGACATCCAGTCCGGTGTCGCAGAGGGTGTGATCGTATTTCCCACGGCGGCGGCGGCAGCTAAATTGCACGAAGTTGCCCCCTATGTGACGCGGGTACATTTCGGTGCTCAGTTTGCCGGTGGAATCGTGGCGCAGAAAAGCTGGTTCGAGGAACAGGATCCGGTGGTTCAGGCGGCCCTGCGTGACAGCGCCGATGTGTTTGCCGCAGACTATCGTTCGGGGTTGGAAACCCGTGTGGCCGGTGCATTCAAGGCAATGGAAGAAGGTGGAGCCCAGATCAGCGAGTTGTCCGAAGAACAGCGCATTGCATGGGCGGACGCGCTGCCAAATATCGCGATGGATTGGGCGACGGATCTCGACAGCAAGGGTTTGCCCGGTACAGAGGTTCTGACGACCTATATCGAACACCTCAAGGCTGCGGGCGTTTCGCTGCCGCGTGACTGGTCTGTTGAATGACACACAACACGACATCAGGGGAAAAGGCGCGCAGGCGCCTTGCCCGGGCTGCGGACGCCGTCATGGGCACTGCCAACGTGATCGCTACCATTTGGATTCTGGGATTGATGGTGTTGATCGTTTGCGACGTCCTGGGGCGTGAAACGCTGGGACACCCAATAGCGGGTGTCCCCGAGATGGTGAAATATTCGATCGTTGGCATTGTTTTCCTGCAAATCGCGCACACGCACCGTAAAGGCGAGATGATCCGCTCGGACGGGATACTTGGCATGTTGAGGCGGCATTCGCCCCTTGCGGGGAGGATGCTGGACAGCTTCGCCCAACTTTGCGGAGCTGCCTTTGCCGCGACACTGGCGTGGGCCGTGTGGCCCAAGGCGGTGCGCGCTTTCGAGCGTGGCGAAATGGAGGGAGTACAAGGCCATTTCACTCTGCCCGTCTGGCCTTTTCTGTCGCTGATCGTTCTGGGCTCCGCACTGCTGGCGCTGTCATTTATCCTGACGGCCCTTGCAATACTGATTGAACAGCGGAGCGTCTGAAAAATGGACCCGATTACCGTGGGTTATCTCTCGCTGGGTGCAATTGCGCTTGCCATTTACGCAGGAATTCACGTTGCCATCGCCTTGGCGGGTGTGTCTCTCTTCGGCGTCTGGGTCATCACCGGCAAGCTGTCGCTGGCGATGAATTTCGTGGCCCTTGCCGCAACAGACAGCATTGCAGATTATACATTCGGTGTTGTGCCGTTGTTTGTGCTGATGGGGCTGGCCGTATCGGAAAGCGGTATGGGGCGTGACACCTTTGCCGTCATCGCGCGCGGGTTGCGTCGCTGGCGTGGCGGGTTGGGGGTGGCGACCGTGCTGTCAAACGCCGTGTTTGCGGCAATCACCGGAATCTCAATTGCCTCGGCTGCGGTATTTTCCAAGATTGCCGTGCCGGAAATGGTGCGCGCTGGCACAAACCGCAGCATCGCGGTGGGTGTTGTGGCGGGATCGTCGGTGCTGGGCATGCTTATTCCGCCGTCGCTTCTGTTGATCCTGTTTGCGATCCTGACGGATTCGTCCATCGGCGATCTGTTCATCGGCGGCATCGGTCCGGGGGTCTTGCTGGCGTTTGCCTATATCGTCTATCTTAGCGGGCTTGGAATCCTGCGCCCGCACCTGTTCGACGGCATCAAAGCCCCCGAAGAGACACAGCGCACGCCGGTTTGGGCCATTCTGCCGGTGTTCGGTCTGGCAACGCTGGTTCTGGCCGGTATCTACATGGGCTTTTTCACACCAACAGAAGCCGGCGCCGTGGGGGCCGCTGCGGCACTGGCCATCGGGTTCGCCATGCGACGGATCGGAACGACTGCGGGATGGCGGATCGCTGTGCAGACCGGCCACATCACGGCGGCTGTGTGCTTTCTGATTATCGGGGCCTCAATCTACAGCCGGATGCTGGCCTATTCCGGTTTGCCCGCGTCCATTACTGAAATGGCAATTAACTCCGGCATTGGGCCGACCGGCTTTTTGCTGTTGTTTGCGGGGCTTCTGGTGGTGCTGGGTACCGTTCTGGACAGCTCTTCGATCATGCTGGTGACGGTGCCGCTGGCCTTTCCTGTCACTCAGCAGATGGGCATCGACATCGTGCATTTTGGCCTGATAACCGTGCTGGCCGTAGAAGTCGGCCTACTGACACCACCGCTGGGGCTGTCTGTCTTTGTGGTTCACGCCACGCTCAAAGACACGGGCATCACCCTGGGCGAAGTCTTCCGCGGTGCAGCCCCCTTTGCCGTTATCATGGCGCTGACCTTGGTCGCGCTCGTCTTCATCCCTCAAATCGCGACCGGCCTTCTGGGCCGTTGAACAAGGATACGAAATGCAACTGATTGATCTAGCCCGACCTCTGGAAAACACCGAATACGCAGATCCGCCGGGGTTGGCGCCCAAAATCACTTACTTTGCCCATGATGAAACCGCTGATCAGGTGCTTTCGTTCTTTCCCGGTGTCGGTCGAGACGGCTTGCCGGGGGGTGAAGGCTGGGCGGTCGAACAGGTGACGCTTTCGACCCACAACGGCACGCATCTTGACGCACCTTACCATTATCATTCGACGATGGACGGTGGCCAGCGCGCCATCACCATCGACGAGGTGCCGCTGGACTGGTGTATCGGGCGCGGCGTCAAGCTGGACTTCAGGACGATGCCGGATGGCCACGTTGTCACCGCCGAAGAGGTCGAGGCAGAGTTCGACCGGATCGGCCACACATTGCAGGCGGGCGACATCGTTCTGATCAACACCGGCGCTGCCGCCCATTACGGCACGCCCGCTTATGTCCCAAGCGGCTGCGGCATCGGGCGCGAAGCGACAAACTGGATGACCGCGCGTGGTATGCGCGTGTGTGGCACAGATGCATGGAGTTGGGACGCGCCCTTTGTGCATACGGCAAAAAAAGTCGCGGAAACCGGTGACGCCTCGCTCATATGGGAAGGCCACCGCGCCAGCATGGATCGCGCCTATTGCCACATGGAAAAGCTCGCCAATCTCGAAACCCTGCCCGCGACGGGGTTCGAGGTGCAGTGCTTTCCGGTCAAGATCAAAGGCGCTTCGGCTGGCTGGTGCCGCCCTGTCGCGATCATCAGGGATTAAGGAGTAATAAGCGATGAAACTTGCAACATTCGATAGCGGACAAGGTCCGCGCCTTGGGGTGCTGACGACGTCCGGAACAGACCTGATCGATCTCACTGCCACAGGCACGGCTGCCTTGGCGAATATGCAGTCGCTGATTGATGCCGGGCCGGACGGTCTGGCAGCCGCGCGTGAAGCGCGGGATGTGGCAGCTGTTTCGGTGCCGCTGGCTGATATCCGGTTATTGGCACCTTTGCCCTGCCCGCCGCAGATCCGCGACGCATCCACCGCACCGCGCCACATCGCACATGCTCCGGTCGGCATGCGCCGACTTGCGGCCGTCATGGCAGGCGAAGCTGATCCCGGCCACGCCGACGGGTCGGTGCCCGACATCTACAAGGCACAACCTATTTTCTACATAACAAACCGTTTCAGCGTGGCTGGTGATGGCGATACGATCGTCTGGCCGGACTATTCCAGCTATATGGATTACGAGTTGGAGGTTGCCGTCGTCATCGGCAAGGGCGGGCGTGACATCGCGGCTGATGATGCGTTGGGCCATATCTTCGGATTCACCATTTTCAACGATTTCTCGGCCCGCGATACGCAGTTGCGCGAGATGCAAGGCATGCTTGGCCCCGCCAAAGGCAAAAGTTTCGACGCTGGAAACGTGTTTGGCCCGTGGATCGTGACCACGGACGAGATTGCGGATTACCGGAACCTGCGCTGCGTGGCCAAGATCAATGGGCGCACGGTCACCGACAGCCGTCTGGGCGAAATGTTGCACGGGTTCGAAGACATGATCGCCTTTATCTCCAATGCCGAAACTTTGCACGCGGGAGAAATCATTGGCGGTGGCACTGTCGATGACGGCTGCGGGCTGGAGCGGTTCGAATTTCTGGCGGACGGCGATGTAGTGGAACTGACCGTCGAGGGTATCGGTACGCTGACGAACACAGTTGTGCGCAACGGCTGCCGCTAGCCTTTGACAGAGGCTCTGCGGTCAAGGGCGCGGGGCCTCTAGCTGGGGACTGTCCTGAATTTTGTGCTCTGGCGTGGTAGCTTCTCTATAAGGAGACGCACGTACGAGCATTGATAAAGAACTATTGGACCAGCTGATGGAAGACCGGTTGTCTGGCGACCTGTTCGGCAAGGAGGGGATTCTTGCTGAGTTGACCAAAACATTGACAGAGCGCGCACTGACGGCCGAGATGGAAGATTAATGGGTCCAGAGCCTGGGAAAGGAGCGCGCTGAAGCGGAGAACCAGAACCATCCGCCCAATCGTCGTAATGGCAGCAGTCAGAAGACTGTGACCACCGACAATGGGAAAGTCGTCTTGGACATTCCGCGCGACCGCAAAGGCACCTTTGACCCGCTGTTGATCGCCAAGTATCAGCGACGTTTTCCCGAGTTCGACCGCAAGATCGGGGCCTAATTTTGTTCTGGTTATAAATCCTGGCCCTAGGCATAGAACGCAACGCGAGATCTTCGATCCAGCTTCACGCGTCGGCTTTGTAGGTTATGTGCCCGTCACAAAACGTCATGGCGACAGAGGCCGCGCTGGCGCTTTGTGACAAACCTTCAAGGTCGCCGTCGATCAGTACCAGATCCGCCGCAAGCCCCGTTTTCAGCGCCCCGCGATGTGTTTCGGTGAAGTCGGCATAGGCCCCGCCCGTGGTATAAGCGGCCAGACATTCATCAAGTGTGATGCGCTGATCGGGCATATCGTCATCCCAAGGGGTTCGCGTCAGCGCGCAATGGATCGCATATAGCGGCGAAAGCGGTGACACCGGCCAATCGGTGCCAAAGGCCAGCGGCACGTCGCGATCGCGGATCATCCTCCATGGAAAGGCTGTAGCCCAACGCGCACGTCCCATGATGGACGTTGTAGGTTCCAGCGGCAAACCGGCAGACCCCGGTGGATGTACCGGCTGCATCGACGCGACAATGCCCAACGGCTTCAGGCGGTCCAGATCTTCCTGTGTAATGGTATCGATATGTTCAACCCGGTGGCGCGCATCACGCGCGCCATTGGCACGGACAGCGGCTTGATATCCATCAATTGTGGTGCGCACCGCACCGTCACCCACCGCGTGGGTGGCCATTTGCAAACCGCGCCTGTCGGCCTCGATGCAGATCGCCTTAAAAACGTCCGGCGCAAACAGCGGTTCCGAGCGAAATCCAGCGCAGTCGGGATAGTCGGTGACCGTATAGGCCGTCCATGTGTCATAGACCCCGTCCAGAAACATCTTGATGCGCCCAAAATGCAACCAGCCGGGGACTTCCGCGCCAAACAGCTTGATCCGCTCGATGCCTTCTACGCCGTCGTTTTCATCCAGTTTCAACGGCAGGCTGACCCGCACCGGCATGTCACCGGCCAGCGCAAGATCGCGCAGCAAATCCGCGAGGTAGGGGTTTCCGTCCATGTTCACAGCACTTGTGATGCCGTGCTGGGCACAATATTCACCGGCGCTTCGGATCAAGGCGCGGTCATGGGCGCGGTCGCTTTCCGAGACTGCGCCAAGCCCCCTGTTATCAAGGCCATCACGGCCTTTCAGTTTGGACAGTTGTTTAACAAACGTCATCGCTGCGAATTCGCGCAGCTCGCCTGTGGCAAGCCCCTCTTCGCCCATCACAACATCCGCACCTGTTTCAGGATCGACTCCGTGCAAGATACCGGCCAGTTCCAGCGCGCAAGTATTGGCCCAGGCGCAGTGTTGATCGACCGAGAACATACAGATCGGTCGATCAGAACAGATCAGGTCAAGCAAGTGGCGGTCGGGGCGGTGGTCTTTGCCGAAGATCGTATAATTCGCCGCAAAGCCCGAAATCAGATCATCGCCGGGCGCATCGGCCATGAAGGATCGGAAGGCATCGCGCACATTCTCGACCCCGAATGTGTCGGACAGGTTCAGCATCGAAAGGCTTGCGCCGCCGGTAAAGAGATGCAGATGGCTTTCAATGAAACCGGGCAACAATTCGCGCCCCTGTGCATTGATCTGCTGGGTTTGCGGCCCAGCCAATGCACTGATTTCTGCATCGGTTCCCAATGCTTCAATGCGGCCGTTCCTGACGGCAATCGCGGTTGTGCCGGTTGGAGCAAACAGCGGGCGCACCGTGGCGTTCAGAATAACGAGATCAGCTTGCATGATGCCCTCCAGCGTCGCGTAAGGGGGGCAATGCAGCCCCCCGTTTATTTATTGCAGCAACTGGGTCCAAACCCGTGTCACCAGATCCTGCGCCTTGGGCGAGCAGGTGCGTGACATCACAACCGGAACCGTGGGATAAAGCCCGGGGGCATTTTCCTCGGTGTATTTCTTTTCGGCTTCGATGACGTTCATCGGCGAAGAATGCGCGTAATGGTTCATTTGGATGGTTGCGTTTTCGGGTTTCGAAACGAACTCGATGAACCTGATCGCATTCTCGCGGTTCTGCGCGCCCTTGGGGATCACCAGGCTGTCGATCCAGCCAACCAGACCTTCTTTGGTCATCGCGTATTCTACCGGCGCACCGGCAGCAGCCGCACGCACAACCTCGCCGTCCCACCAGAAGTGTGCAGCAACCTCGCCCGAGCTCATGCGCCCTTCGATATTATCCGAAGAATAGACCGCGACACTTTCTTTCTGTGCCATCAAAAGATCCAGGACGCGCTTCATTTCTGCAGGGTCTTCGGAACAGAACGGAACGCCAAGATACAGCTGCGCAGCGCCCACAACCTCATCGGGGTAAGACAGCATTGCGATGCGACCGGCCAGTTCACCTTCGGGCTCGAAGAAGTATTTCAGGCTGTCGGTGGGGCCGGTGTATTCGTCGGTGTTAACGGAAAAGCCAGCGGAGCCATAGGCTATCGGGATCGAGTATTCCTGTGTTTCGTCCCACCACTGGTTGCGATACTTTTCCTGGATATTCGCATAGGCATCAAGCGTGTTGGCGCCAAAGTTCTCCAGCAGACCCGCGTCGATCATGATGCGCAAAAAGTGCTGCGACGGCGATGCAATATCATAGCCCGACGACCCTGCCTGAAGCTTGGTCAGCAGGTCTTCGTTCGAAGTATAGCCGTCCACGTTGACCTGAACATCGTATTCATTCGAAAACTTTTCAATCAGTTCGGGGGCGATGGATTCTGACCAGACGTAGAGGTTCAGCGACCCTTCTGCTGCCACCGCGCTGCCAAAGCACATGGCGATTGCCGTTGCTGCGTAAAATTTTGTCATTTCTTTTCTCCTGTTGGATGACTTGCGGGCCTTTGGCCCTTTGATTTTCAGGGATTAGGTTGCGTCCGTTCTCTGGCCACGCCCGGCCACAGTCAGGGCGACAGTTGCCAGCACCAACGACGCAACAATCAGCATCGTCGCGATGGCATTCAGTTCAGGTGACGTGCCTGCACGGATCAATGAGAAGATGTAGACCGGCAAGGTGGTCGTACCGCCCGAGCTGAGCATGTTCGACGTGATGAAATCGTCCATCGATATCAGGAAGGCGAGCATCGCCCCTGCAAACAGCCCCGGAAAAATCAACGGCAGCGTCACGCGGCGAAACACGATCCAGCGCGATGCGTAGAGGTCTGTGGCGGCTTCTTCGAAATCCAGCGGCATTCCTTGCAGCCGCGCCCGTATCGGCAAAAAGGCAAAGGGCGTGCAAAAGGCCGAGTGCGCAATCACCAGTTTGACCATGCCGTTCTGAAGGCCGATCAGGGAAAACAGGATCAGCGTTGCAACGGCCAGTACAATTTCGGGCAACAGCAACGGCAGGTTCACCATTGTCTCTGACAGCTTTCGGTATCGTACGTTTTTGCCCCTGATGATCGACAAAGCAGCAAGAAGTGCGATCGTTGTCGCCATGACGGTGGCGATGGCTGCCACGGTCAAAGACGTTTTGAGCGCAGACATCAACGCGCTGTTGTTCAGCGCAGAGCCATACCATTTGAACGAAAATTCGGTCCAGACACTGGTGATGCGGTTGGCATTGAACGAATACAAAACGACAATGCCCAGCGGTGCATAGAGATAGATGAAAAAGACCGTGCTGATTATGCCAAGCCCCGGATAGCGTTTCACATCATGTTGCAGTTTCATGATTCAACCTCGTTACGGGCGCTGCGCAGCGCCAGACCAACCAAAACCAGCATCACAAGCATCATCAGGATCATGGCAATCGCCGCCCCAAAGGGCCAATTGCGGCCACCGCCGAATTGCAGCTGGATAAGCGATCCCATCATCATCTGCTTGCCCCCACCCATCAGGGTCGGTTCAAGGACAGCGCCAAATGCAGGTACAAAGACAAGGATTCCCCCGGATGCGATGCCCGGAGCTGTCAGCGGCAAGATCACCCGCCGCAATGTCGTCCAGCGGTTGCCGTACAGATCATGGGCGGCTTCGATCAGCGTTCCATCAAGTTTTTCAATGGATGCAAAAACGGGCAGCACCATCAGCGGAATATAGGTATAGACCATTGCGGCCAGCGTCGCGCCATCGTTGTACATAAATGTCATGCCAGAGGGCGCGCCGAAGAATTCGAAAAAGCGCAGCAGCGGGCCGTCTTTGCCCAGAATGATCATCCACGCATAAACGCGCAGGATCATCGACATCCAGAACGGGAGCGTCACAAGGAACACCAGAACAGACTTTCTGTGGCCCGGCTGCCCTGCGATCCAATAGGCCACCGGCACGGCCAGTATCAGGCACAGCACCGTTGTCACTGTCGCCAGTAAAATGGTGCGCAGAATGATGATCAGATACTGGGGCGTAAACTCCATCTCTCCGGTCCAGCCTTCGTTGAAGAGGATCTGGCGATAGCCCGACAGATCAAACCCCCAATCAAAGCCACCATATGCGCCCCTAACTGCAAACGAGACAGCAATGATAATGAGGATCGGAATGATCAACGCAAAGATCATCAGCAGCCAAGCCGGTGCAAGCCCCACATACGGCAGATTGATCTGACGCCGCCGCCGCGGCGTGTCTGCATGATGTGCCGTCGCTTCGCTCATGCCGCCAGTACCCGTGCGGAGCCTTCGATGAAACCGACGTGCACGGGGCTGCCCACCGCGATGGTATCGCTTTCGCGTGATGCATTGCGCCGCGACGCCCGGATTTCAACGCCACCCGCCGACAGCAGATAATGGGTATAGCCGCCCAGATACTGTTTCTTCACAACCTCCGCCAGAAAATCGACGCCCTCGACCTGATCGCCAAGGTTCAGTTTCTCTGGCCGGATCGACAGCGTCGCCTTGCCGACCGGCACCTGGGCCGGGGACGGCACGCTAATGACCTGGCCAAACGGCGTGCGCACAGTTGCAGTCTTTTCGGTTGCTTTCAGAACATCGACCTCGAAGAAGTTTGTTTCCCCGACAAAATCCGCAACAAACCTGTTGGACGGCTCTTCGTAGATCTGCAACGGCGTGCCAATCTGCTGAACCTCCCCGCTGCCCAGAACCGCAATGCGGTCGGACATGTCCAAAGCTTCTTCCTGATCATGAGTCACGAACACAAAGGTGATGCCGGTGTCGCGCTGAAGTGTGCGCAGTTCGTCGCGCATGGCCTGACGCAGTTTCAGGTCCAGTGCCGAAAGCGGTTCGTCCAGCAGCAGCACTTCGGGTTTGGGGGCAAGCGCGCGCGCAAGGGCAATACGTTGACGCTGCCCGCCCGAAAGTTGCGCAGGTTTGCGATTGGCAAAGGCGCTCATGTGCACCCGCTCGAGCATTTCGCCTACCCGCGCGGTGATCCGTGCCTTGTCCCAACCCAAATTTTCAAGACCGAAGGCCACGTTCTGGGCAAGTGTCATATGCGGAAACAGCGCATAACTTTGAAACACCGTGTTCACCCGCCGTTTGTGCGGAGGGATGTCAACGATGTCGCGCCCGTGCAGCAGCAACCGACCGGTGTCGGGTGTCTCGAAACCGGCAATCATGCGCAGCAAAGTCGTTTTGCCACATCCCGATGGGCCAAGCATCGTGAAAAACTCGTTCTCTCGGATCTCGAAATTGACCGAGCTGAGCGCCTGGTATGATCCGAAATTCTTTGAAACGTCGATCACTTCAACAGCATTTTCCCGGTTCATACGCCTTGTCCCATATCTTGCTTGCAGTGCCCTGTGACACGCGCAATGTTGCCGTCAGTTAGACGACAAGCCGTCACCGCAGGTAAATGAGCGCTTACAAAAGTGCTGGTTAGGGTATGCCTAAGACCTCTATCGCCAGTGCAGTCCGGCTTTTCAATTTGGTAAGGTATTCAGTCCCATAGCCGCGATGCCCTGCTTGGTGCTTCACACGCATTTCTAGAAACCTACGGTTTAGGTAATTTCCCCAAAATGCCCATGCCCTAATTTTGTGCACTCGCACCGAAATATTCTTTCGCTGCTGCCATTGCCGAGGCATCCCCTAGCGCTTCATTTGCCCAAGACACTTGCAGGAACGACGAACCAAACGTACCAAAGAGGGCAAAACCGCCGGTCAAGATCGACGATTTTCCGAAATTCTCACGCACCGAACATTTGTAAAGTCGACATTTGAAATGCCACTCCGCTACACCCTTAGACAATTGGAATATTTCGTCGCTGTGGGCGAAACCGGCAGCATTGCGGGCGCGTCTCAGCAAGTAAACGTTTCTTCTCCGTCTGTGTCTGCCGGCGTTTCCCAACTTGAAGAAGAACTGGGCGTTAAGCTTTTTGTGCGCCACCACGCCCAGGGTTTGACCCCGACCGCCGCAGGGCGCGAAATGCTTGCCCATGCCCGATATGTACTACAGCAGGCAGGTATGCTGCGTGATTTGGCAGGGGATCTGTCGGGCAGCGTTCGTGGCCCGCTGTCTATTGGCTGCCTCAGCACCTTTGCCCAGATCCTGTTGCCCGGATTGCGCCAAAGCTTTGTCGAGATGCATTCCGAGGTGCGTACCACCCAGATCGAGGCCGACCAATCGGGCCTGTTCAGTCTGCTGCGACAGGGCAAAATTGATCTCGCCATGACCTATGATCTGGATTTGCCCCGCGACCTGACTTTTCTGCCGATCCTTGCATTGCCGCCGTTGGTCGCCCTGTATGAAACCCACCCGCTTGCCCATCTGCCCGAAATTTCTGTCAGCGAACTGGCGCCCTACCCTATGGTCCTGCTGGATCTGCCGCACAGCGCCGAATATTTCCTGTCCTTCTTCACCGAAGTCGGCCTGTGCGCGAACATATCAGAACGCACGCGCGACATGGCCGTGATGCGCGGGTTGGTGGCAAACGGTTTTGGCTATTCGATCATCAACGTGCGTCCGCAAAGTGATCTGGCCCCCGACGGAAAACATATTCGTTTCATACCGTTATCCGGTGGGAAGCGTCCGATGAAATTGGGCATTCTCGCCACTGGTGGCGCAAATCACACCCAGCTGCTGAGCGCCTTTGTCAGCCACGCGCAAAGCTGGATTGAAACGCGGGCCAATACACTGCTGAGCACACATTCGAACAGCGGCTGACTGTTTCACAGTGGGGTTTTCTGGCCCGAAAGCTCGGCAAGCAGACGGTCCATCATCCTGTCACAGCGCCCGAGCTGGGAGAGCGCGACGAATTCGTCCGCCTTGTGCCCCTGCCCTTCCATGCTGCCCGGCCCGCAAACGACGGTCGGAATGCCAAGCCCGGTAACAAAGCCCGCTTCGGTGCCAAAGGCCACTTTGGTCAGATCCTCGGAACCGCAAAGCCGCGCAACACGTCGCACTGAAAAATGGTCAGGCGCAATATCCAGACCGGGATAGGAATTGGTCACCTCGATATCTATTCCCACATCCGGATGTTCGGCCTGAAACGGTGCGCAAATGTGATCGGCTGCATGGGTCAGACGCTTCAATAACGTCGAAAGTTCGTCTTGCGGAAGATGGCGCAGCTCAAATTCGACAACCGCCAGTTCAGGCACAATGTTTAATGCTGTGCCGCCCTGAAGGGTTCCGGCGTGAACCGTGCTGTAAGGCACGTCATAGGCAGTGTCCTGTACATCAGACCCGCCATATTCATTCTGAATGGTGCGTAATGCGGTGATGAAGTCTGCCGCCAGATGCAGCGCATTTATGTATTTGGGCGCCAGCGCTGAATGCCCTGCAACCCCGCGACATGTGGCGCGAAGCGCAGATTTGCCCTTGTGCCCGATGGCAGGGCGCATCGACGTCGGCTCGCCCACGATGCAAAGTTCAGGACGCCAGCCTAGACCCGCAAACTCTGGCAGCATCTTGCGCAGGCCCTGACACCCGATTTCTTCATCATAGGAAATGATGAGCATTAACGGAGCCTTGAGCGCGGTCGCCTCCACCCGTTGCGCCAGCGACAGCATGGTCGCCAGATACCCCTTCATGTCGGTGGTCCCGCGGCCAAAAACCTTGTCGCCCTCTTGCGTCATCTCGAAAGGCGGTCGCGTCCACGCCTGCCCTTGAACCGGCACCACGTCGCTGTGCGCCGAAAGCAGGACGCCCCCCGGCCCGCTGGGCCCGATCCTTGCAACCAGACCGGATTTGGCCAGCACGGGATCAGGAATGCGCTGGGTTGCAAATCCGGCTTTGGTCAACAGATCTTCCGCATAGTCAATCAGCGCCAGATTGCTTTCGGCGCTGATTGTGGGAAAGGCAATCAGACGCCCAAGATTTTCAAGCGTCTGAGCATAGGGTGTCATTGTGCAGCCAGTTCGGTAATCTCGCGGCGGAATGGCAGCTCATCCCCGATGTCCTCCCCGTCCAGTTCGCGTGCATAGCGATGACCGGCGTAAGTGGCCCATGCAATTGGCCCCGATGCTTCGGCATCCCCGAACAGTTTGACCGAACGGATACCCGCATCTGCCCACTCTGCCTGACGCCCTGTCAGATCATGGAACAGCTGGTCCTTGCCGGTACGCGAGGCAACCATCACGACAGCATCGCATTCATAGCTGCGGGTTTTGCCCGTATAGACGCAATTGCTGACAACATGGTCGACCCCGATTTCGGTAACACCGCGGTTCAGGACAATTTCGACACCCATGTCGTCCAGCTTGGCATGGATTGTCGCCTGTTCCAGCGTGTTGTTGGTCCAGTCCGACACATAGGCCGACGGCGTAATCAGCGTCACCTTTGCCCCTTGTTTCACTAACAACTCGGCCAGTACTCCACCCATGTAATAGTGGTCGTCGTCATAGATAACGATGTTGCCACCCGGCACGGTGCCGTCCATCAGATCGTCGGGAGTGAATACCTTGGCCCCATTGGCGATTGGCATTGGCACCACGTGTTGGCGCGAAACCCCGTCGCGCCGCCATGTCGAACCTGTGGCAATCGCCACGTTCTGGAAACCGAATTCAAGCACGCTTTCCGCGTCCAACTCGCTGGCGCGATAGATTTCAACATTGGGGCGCTGCGAAAGTTGATAATCGCGATAATCCACCACGCGCCCCCAGGCCGACAGGCCGGGCAGTGCACGTTCGCGGGTGACCCGTCCGCCAATCACGTCGCGCGCTTCGGCCACGGCCACGTCATAGCCGCGCCGACACAGGGCCCATGCTGCCTCAAGCCCGGCAGGGCCCGACCCGATGACCAGAACGTTTTCGCTGGCGCCCTTGGCATTCATGTTTTCCGGGTGCCAGCCCTTGCGCCACTCTTCCATGAACGTCGGGTTTTGGGTGCAGCGACTGATCGACATCGTCATGTCACCGGTGATGCAAATGTTGCAGCCGATACATTCGCGGATATCCTCGATGCGGCCTTCTTCGATCTTTTTGGGCAGGAAAGGATCGGCAATCGACGGACGCGCACAGCCGATCATATCCAGCGTCCCCGATTTGATCATCTTGACCATGACATCAGGCGACGTGAACCGCCCCACGCCCACAATCGGCTTGTCGGTAAAGTCGTGGATCGCTTTCATGAGATCGAACTGCGCCGCCTCTTCCTTGAACCGCGACGGGCCAGAGCAATCCTCCCAGGCGCCGTGAGCCAGATCCCAAATGTCTGGAAGGTCGCGGTTCATTTCGATGAAATCCCTCACTTCGGCATTGGAAAATCCAAGCTCGCCGATAGATTCATCCAACGACACCCGCATCGCTATGGCCATTGTGTCACCCACGGCTTCGCGAATATCCGCGACCACCTCGCGGGCAAAACGCGCGCGGTTTTCAAGACTGCCGCCGTATTCGTCGGTGCGGTGATTTGTGGCGCGGCTTAGGAAGTGCTGGAAAATCCCGAACCCATGCGCACCATATAGGTTGATCAGGTCAAACCCTGCTTCTCTTGAACGTTTTGCCGCGTTCACGAACCAACGACGCAGATCACCGATCTCGGACTTTGACATGGCGCGCGCCTGTACCGGATCATTGGTAAAGGTGCGGATTGGCAGCGCTGAGGGGGCCAGTGGCACTTCTTTGGAGTAGAGGTTGGGGCCGTTGATACCCGAATAAGCCAACTGGATACCGGCAAGCGCGCCATGTTCCTTCATCTTTTCAGACATCCGGCGCAACTGCGGAATGTCCTTGTCTTCCCAAAGGCGCAATTCGATGAAGGGTGTGATTTCCGACGTATGGTGCATTTCGCACTGTTCGGTGAAAATGACGGCCCAGCCGCCCTGCGATTTGATGCCACGCATTTCCGCCGCCGCCGACGGATCGCGATAACCGCCGCCATTGCAGTGGGGCACTTGGTAAAACCGGTTCTTCGCGGTCAGCGGCCCGATCTTGATCGGATCAAACAGAATATCATAGCGTGCGTCGCGCATTTTGGTCTCCTTTGCGGGCGGGGGGCGGACGGGCCGCGAGCCACCCACCCGGGGCTTCTTTCAGCTTGGGTGCCGGATCAGGCCTGATACTTGATCCAGGTGGTTTTCAGGGCGGTGTATTTGTCCAGTGAATGCAGCGACAGATCGCGTCCAAAGCCGGATTGCTTCATCCCGCCAAATGGCGTTTGCGCCGAAAGCGCATCGACCGTGTTCACCGAAACCGTGCCGACATGCAGACGGTCTGCCACCCGACATGCGCGGCTGAGGTTGTCTGTCCAAACAGAGGCCGCGAGGCCGTAAATGGAATCGTTGGCCATGCGCACGGCGTCATCTTCGCTGTCAAAGGCGATGACCGAAAGAACCGGCCCAAAGATTTCATCCCGCGCCAGCGCATTGTCCTGCGCGACATCGTCAAAGATGGTCGGCTGAACGAAACAGCCTTTGCCCTCGACCAGAACACGATTGCCGCCGGTCACCAGGTTGGCGCTGTTCTTGCCGTTCTCAATAAACCCAAGGATGCCCTGCGTTTGCTTTTCGTCGACGATTGCACCCATCCTGGATGCCGGATCCAGCGGATCGCCGGGCTGCATCGCTTCGGCGCGCTGGATCAGCTTGGCCAAGAACTCATCTTTGATTGAACGTTCAATATACAGCCGTGAATTGGCCGAGCAGACCTCGCCCTGGTTGAAGAAGATACCAAAGGCCGCCATATCGGCTGCCGCATCCAGATTGTCACAATCGGCAAAGACGATGTTGGGGCTTTTGCCGCCCGTTTCCGGCCAAACCTGTTTCAGGTTCGACTGGCCCGAGTATTGCATGAACATCTTGCCGATGGCTGTCGAGCCTGTGAAGGCAAGACAATCGACATCCATGTGTAAACCCAGCGCTTTGCCCGCTGTGTGGCCATACCCGGGCACCACATTGAACACGCCGTCGGGCACACCCGCTTCGGCAGCCAATTCGGCCAGACGCAGCGCGGAAAGCGGTGACTGCTCGGCAGGTTTCAGGACAACCGAGTTGCCCGCGGCCAGCGCTGCCGCGGCCTTCCAGGTCGCCATATCCAGCGGAAAGTTCCAAGGCGTCACCGCACCGACGACCCCCAGGGGAACGCGACGCACAAACGCCAGATCGCCGGGGCCGGTCGGGGCGACTTCGTCATAGATCTTGTCGATTGCCTCTGCATACCACTGAAAGAAATGCGCCGATCCCGGTGCGTCCACGGTCACGGCGTCGGTGATTGTCTTGCCCATGTCCAGACTGTCCAGCAGGGCCATTTCCTCAAGATTGCTGCGGATCAGGTCGGCCAATTTCAAAAGCACGGCCTTCCGGTCCCCCGGTGCCATACGTGACCAATGACCAGCCTCGAATGCGCGCCGACCGGCGGCCACGGCACGGTCGACGTCTTGGGTTTCACAGGCGGCAACGGCCGTCAGAACGGCACCGGTGGCTGGATTGATGTCGTCAAAAGTCTCGCCCGAGACCGCATCAACAAACTTGCCATCAATAAAGGCTTTGCCCCGCAAAGTCAGAGCGGCGGCGCGGGCTTTCCAGTCGCGAAGCGAATATTCCAACATATTGATTTCCTTTTCAATCGTCGCCCGGAACACCGTAGGAAGGTGCTTCGCGCGGATCGAGCGCGCGCTGGATATAGGCGTCAAGCTGCGGCTTATAGACCTCCCATGCGGTTGCGATGGCCTCGATCGGACAGTCCTCGGTCCAGTCACAACGCAGATCGGCAACTGGCCACGCGACCTTGTCAACAATCTGCATGCCGGCGGAATGCACGGGTCCTGCTTCGCCGCCAGCAGCCAGACCCGCCCGCATCGCGGCAATCAACCGGTCACCGATGTGGCCGCGCGCCGACAGATACCCGTCGACGATGGCCTGCGGGACGCAGTCATTGTCCAATAGGTTACCGCCCGACGCGACATTTTCGGCCTGGGCCTGTGTCCAGATACCAAGCGAATTTGGCCCCGAATGAATCGCCGTGCCACCGTTGATGTCGACGGCCAGAACCTGACGGTATTCAACGAATTTCGCCGACGCCGCCATCTTGGCAATGGCGGCTTCGGCGCTCAGTCCGCCTTGCATCAAATCCAGGGTCAGCGGACCAAGCGTCGGGTCGGTGACATTTTGCGAGGCCACCGCGCCGACACCGGCACGGGTATAGGAACACCGCGCAGCCACCGCCGGAGAGGAGGAGGAAATGGCAACGCCAAACATGCCGGTGTCGGGGCAACGAGCAACCAGGGAAAAGGTCATGCGCCGTATCCGTCCGGGATCACTGCAGTGCCGTCGATTTCAACCAGCCATTCGGGTCGCGCCAGCGCCTGAACCACCAGCCCCGTCGAAACCGGATGCACCCCTTTGATGTATTCGCCCATTGTCCGGTACACCGCCTCGCGATGTCGTACATCGGTGATATAGACGACCACTTTGACCAGATGCGCCATCTCGCCACCGGCCTCTTCGATCAACTGCCTGATGTTCTGCATGACCTTGTGGGTCTGCTCGACCGGATCGTGGCTGTTGATGTTCTTGGCATCGTCCAGATTTTGCGGGCATTGGCCACGCAGCCAGACCGTCTTGCCGCCTTGGGTCACCACAGCCTGACACAGATCGTTGTCCAGGTTCTGCTCTGGATAGGTTTCGCCGGTATTGAATTTGCGGATGCGGGTATGGGCCATTTTATGTTCCTCGGATTATTCGGCGGCAAAGGGCACGATGGCCGCTTCGCCATCGTATTGCTGATAGGCACGCTGGATGTTGATCTGATCTGCGACATGCTTGGCGTCGTGCCACACCCCCCAAAGAAAGGAAGACCCGCGACGCGACTGCCATGGCAGGCCAAGAAAGTAGACATCCGGTTCCACCGACGATCCACGCTGGTGGATCGGTGCCCCACGTTCGTCAAATGCGTTCACCTTCAGCCAGCTGAAATCCTGGCGGAAGCCTGTCGCCCAGATGATCGTGGTGATCCCCTCGGCCGCCAGATCAATCGAACGGATGGGATTTGTCAGGCATTCGGGATCAGGAAAAGAAACACGCGCCTCGGGGTCTTCCGGCAGGTCCAGCCCCATACGTTCGATATAGGCATCGGCCATGTCCAACACATGGTAATAGTTGGCGTCACCTCCGGCAATGTTGTCCTGAAGATCGCCGGCAAACTGCATGACGCCATTGCCATAGCTGTCGGTCACTCCGGTCAGGATCACCCCTTCGCCCGCCAGACGGCGAAAATCCATGGTCTGCCCGCCCCGCGCGCCGCTGACCGAGATGGTGACATGTTCGGTGCCCGGCGTCGGTGCGGCCATATCCCACAAGCCCAGCACACCCAGCCACCAGACATTGTCGCGGCCGCGGTAGCGCCGCGGCGGGCGGTCATGCGGGCCGACAGACAGAACAACCTTGCGCCCGGCGCGGTTCAGCTCGTCCGCGATTTGCGCACCGGAAGACCCCGCACCCACCACCAGCACAGCGCCGTCCGGCAATTGTGCGGGGTTCTTGTAATGGAACGAATGTAACTGCATGACATCTGCGGTTTCGGGCACAATCGGTGGGATCACCGGATGCTGGAAGGCGCCTGTCGCGGCAACAATGCGACGGGCGGTGATGTTGCCCTGGCTTGTCTTGACCCGAAAACCACCCTTGCCCGCAAGACGTTCGACCTCAAGCACCTCGACACCTTCGTGGATCGGCGCGTCGATCATGGCAGCATAGTCGACCAGATATTGCGCCATCCGGTCTTTGGGCACAAAGGCATCGGGGTGACAATTGTCAAATTCCAGCCCCGGAAAACGGTCATGCCACGCGGGACCATTGGCCACCAGATTGTCCCACCGGCCCGTGCGCCACGCCTCGGCGGTGCGCTGCTTTTCAATTACGACATGCGGGACCTTCGCACGCGAGAGGTGTTCGCTCATCGCGATCCCGGCCTGACCGGCCCCGACAATCAGTGTATCTGTCTTATCAACGAGCACGCAGGCACTCCCCCCTAAACGATTGCTAATATTAGCCCATCAGGGCGCTGCCATATGCATAGGCGGTCGCCGCAGGCCGGAAAATTACGATTTCCGACATCATTGCTTAGGGTCAGCCTAAACGGCGGTTGCTCTCGATCAAAGTTGCGCTGCAGCGATCCTGCATCTCACAGGCATCGAACAGTCGGCTGATGAACTGGATCTCGTCTCTCACGCCTGGTTGTTTGTTATGAATGTGGCCGGGTTTGATCGTTCGGATTGTTTCAATACCGCTCAAGGTTGCCTTCGCAGATTGTAGGGAACGAAAGCACTGACGGTATCAGAGCAGGAGCTTCAGCGCGGCGTGATCGCTTTCGATCAGGTTATTCCGCCAATTACAGTCGATGTGCGTGATGCTGTCGAACAGAGGATCATAGCGGCAATTTTCGTCACGGATCACCTTGCCCGGGGCTTTGGATAGGTTGCGGCACCTGATACAGCTGACAACCCATTGAGCTATCCCGGCGCAACAGAGCTGTTGACCTGGCGGCTAAACGCCCCAAACGGTATCAATGGCCTCGCGAGGCGAATTTCGGATCTTGAATGTCTGAGTCACAATGGAAACCGGTCATGCATGAAATAGAATTCCAGGCCACGATCGAGTTGCGTGGCATCAATCCTTACATACTGGTTTCGGCCGAGCAAGCGGCTGAACTTGCGCCGGGATGGCGGCGACCGATGCCGGTATTGGTCCAGCTGAATGGAGGCCCGTCACCAGCCTGGCCGATCAACATGATGCCTGTGGGCGACGGGAGCTTCTACCTTTACCTCGACAACCAGATCCGAAAGCCGACGCAAACCACCGTGGGTGATGAGGTCACTGTCACCTTGCGTTTTGACACCACCTATAAGGCGGGTCCGACAGACAGCATGCCCGAGGAGCTTGCCACGGCCCTCTCGGCGAACGCCGTGGCCGCGACCAATTGGGAGAAGCTGCCGCCAAGTCGGAAGAAAGACGTTCTTCGCTATCTGGGCCGGCTTCAATCTTCTGACGCGCGACAGTCCAACATCGTCCGGCTCATGTTCGTGCTTGAAGGCAATGAGGGGCGATACCTGGCACGCACATGGAAAGGCGGCGCCTAGAGGGCGCCGCTTGCCTGACCTGTCATGTGCTCCTCAACCGATTGGAGCGCTTTGTCAGGCATATTGTGCTTCTCCATTGCCGAATGACCAGTTCTCTTCGGCAACCTCCACCAGATTGATCAGGACATCCCCGGGTCGTAGGCCGGGATCATCGGCAAGGCGCTCCGCGATCCTGGCATAGAGCGCTTTTTTCTGGTCGATCGTCCTGGTGTTGTTGGCGGTGATCTGAATCATGACAAGATCGTCTGACCGCTGGATGCCGAGGTAGTCTGCGCCATAGTCGAACTGGCTGTCGTCATGCTCGGTGATGGTCATGAATCTGTCGTCTTCGGGCACGTTGAAGGTGTCGCGCATCGCCAGATAGACTTGTTGCATCAAAGCCTTGCGGTATTCCGGGGATTTGCCCTTTTTCAGTGAGATACGTGTGAACGGCATGGTTGTTCTCCTTGGCGTGGATGTGTTGAGAATGAATTGGATACGACGGCTCAGGATCTGATTTTGCACCTTGTCGGTCAGTGCCGCGTGACGGCCCGATACTGGAAGATCGAAAGGCCCAATCCGATCAGAAGAGCCGCGAGGACAAATCCATCGGGCAGATGCTCGCCAAGAACAAGCACCGCAACGGGGCTGCCGACAATGGCCGCAACCGACCCGATCTGGCTCAGATAGACGGGTCCCGCGACCTGCTGAAGCCGGAAGAGCGCCACATATTGGGTCACGAAAGTGACAACGGCGATGGCGAACACGATCAGCATGTCCGATTGGAAGATGTCCAGAAAGGCCCATGCTCCTTCGAGATACATGGCGAAAGGAAGCGTCAGCAAGGCGCCGCAGATCAGCATTGCGCCTGCCAGTTCGCGCGGACTTGCACCTTTCGGCCAGTACCGCGTCCGGAAGACATTGCCTGCCGCCAGGATGATCGGCATCGCGCAGGCCACGAGAACCGCGCCCATGTCCGATGATGTGCTGATGCCTTTGCCAAGCGCGAGGAAAACGCCGCCTGCCAGCCCGATCAGCAATCCGAGCAGGCGAATGGCATCGAAGCGTTCCAGCCGCAGGATCAGTGAGAGAAGCCAAGTGAACAGTGGCGGAAACGCCAGGGCGAGGGCAATGAACGCCGCACCGACTTCGTGGACCGTCAGGTAGCCAACCGCGCTGCCAAGCGCCATCAGGCCGCCCGCACCCAGACTGTAGAATGTGACAGCGAAGGCTCCGGCCGTGCCGACCCGGACGCCCCCTGTCAGCGTCATCAGGACAAGGCCCGAGCCGCCCATCGCCATGGCCAGATAGGTCAGCATGGGCGCGTGCAGGCCTGCAGCGGTTTTCGAAAGGAGCACGGAGACCGCGAGCAGCGATCCGACGACCAGCAGCAGGCCTAGAGGTGAGGATGCAAAGCCACGCAGTGCCTGCGACGGCGGTGAAAAACGAATTTCCATGGGTCTGTTCCTTTGGATGCACACCACCTTTCGGTCCCCGGAAGATCGGAGCCGTACAGTGGAGCGAGGTGAATTTGAGCGTGTTGAGGGTCGGTGGCGTCAGTTTGGCGGGTCATGTTCCTTGCCGAAGATCGGCACGGCATGGCCAAGCTTGCGCAACAGATCTGCGAGTTCGCGACGTTCGGTCTCGTCAAGCGCGGCGAGCCACGCGCGTTCAAGGCTCATGTCTTCTTCGAAGGCTCGACGCACGACGTCATAGCCGGAGTCTGCGAGCACTACGATCAGGCTTCGCCCATCCTTTTCGGATGGACGCCGTTCGATCCAACCAGCCTTTTCCAACCGCTTGAGCCGGTGGGTCAGCCCACCCGAGGATACCATGAGAGAGGCGCAAAGTTCGGTCGGCGTCAGCAGGTAGGGCGGACCCGCGCGCTGCAGCGTAGCCAGCACGTCGAATTCGCCGCGCTCCAGCCCGTACCGGGCAAACAGCGCCTCCATATGCGGAGCAATGCGCGTGGCGAGACGATAGATCCGCCCGAAGATTGCCATGCCCTCGGTATCGATGTCCGGCGTCTCGATCGCCCGCTGCGCGATGAAACGGTCCACGTCGTCGAGCTGCATGTCATTCGCTTCCCGGTCATTGTTGGCCATATCGAGGATTCCTCTATTTACCTTGACGCAAAGATATCTGCGATTTATCTTTGCGTCAAGGTACTTTTAGAGCCCATCCCGAAGAGGAGAACCCATGACGATTTTAGCGGATTTCCCGATCACCCATCGTTGGCCAGGCTGAGCGAGGTGTCGTGGTCGATCATGCCACGCTGAACCGATGGGTCGTGAAATACGCATCAGAGCTGGCAGCGGTGGCGCAGCGGCACAAGGTGGCTTCGGCTCTGTCCTGGCGCCTTGACGAGACCTACGTTAAGATGCGCGGCGACTGGTGCTATCCATTGGCTGCCAGGCGATTGCGCAGCAATTTGCCGAGAAGCTTTATCGCGCTGTGGATCGGCATGGCCAGGCCCTCGACTTCATGCTGTCGGAACATCGGGACGAGGCGGCCGCGCTGCGGTTTATGGCCAAGGCAATCGCCTCAAACGGGCGGCCGAGGTCTTGTGCGATCGACACAAGCAGGGAGAACACAGCGGGCTCGGCGGGGATGAACGCGGCACTTCGGAGGGTCGGCTCGGACCGCAGGATCAGGGTCTACCGATCAAAGTACGGCAGCAATGGACCGATCACGGTGCCTGAGGTCGTTCTGGATCGAAAAATCGATGCTGTATTGCCGCACAACCGCATCGAGGCCCATCTGCCAAATGGTGTGTGACAGAATCTCGCTTGGGCAGATCACCTCCGTCTCTGCAGCCTGAATGACCGGTCACCTCCGAGCCGCTATTTCCTTACAACGTCTCCGGAATTTCCTGCAATACGACGGGCCACCGATTGAAGATTCTCAAAGATGCTGAACCGTGCCTGGTGCAGATCTTGAACTGCGCCACCCTGCGGCTGAAATTTTTCTGCGCACGACGACATCCCTGACATGGCAGCGGGAATGTCAGGATGAATTCCGGCGGCGACACTTCCCAGGATGGCACCCCCTAGTAGAACAGGCTCTTGCGATGCTGGCGAGGTCAGCTCGACACAGGTGGCGTCAGCCAGGATCTGACGCACGAGCGCGCTGCGCCCTGCCCCACCGCTGATGATGATCCGTTCCACCGGTGCGCCGGCCTGGGTCTGCGCGTCGATGATCTGGCGCAGCCCATAGCCGATCCCGCAGAGGCCGGCGATGTAGAGTGAGACGAGGCTGTCTAGGTCGCGCGCCATGCCGAGGCCCGCGATGACAGCGCGGGTATCCGGCTCGGCAAAGGGAGCGCGGTTACCGAGGAATTCCGGCACGACATGGACGTGGCCTGCAAGGCGCGCGGCATCGTTCGACCCGGCCAGCATCTTCTCTGCCCGCTGGGCGAGCCAGGCGGGGAGGGACAGACCGGTTTCTCGGGCCTGACCTGCTGCCTCGGATGCCATGGGATGATGCAGCAGCAGCTGTTCGATCGCCGCACCCGCCGCGGACTGGCCCCCTTCGTTCAACCACAGCCCAGGCACCATCGCCGAATAATAAGGACCCCAGACTCCCGGCACGAATACGGGATCGGTCGTGCTCGTCATCGTGCAGGACGACGTGCCGAAGACGTAGGCCATATTGGCGACCGCCCCGCCGCCGCCCATCGCGCCGACAGACCCGATGCCGCCGGCATGGGCGTCGATTAAGCCCGCGCCGACGGGTGTCCCGGCAGCCAGCCCGAAGTCATCGGCCGCCGCCGCCGTCAGGCCGCTTGCAAGGGCCGTACCGGCCGGAACAATGTCAGTGCCGATGCGACGAAAGCCGGCGTCTGCCAGATCGCCCAGGCCGATTGTCTGGAAAAAATCCGCATCCCAACGGTCTTCGTGCCCCATGTAGGTCCACTTGCAGGTGACCGTGCAGACCGAGCGGGCCAGGTCGCCCGTCGCCCTCCACGTCAGGTAGTCCGTCAGATCCATGAACTGCCATGCGGCGTCATAGACCTCAGGCCGGTTCTCCTTCAGCCACAGAAGCTTCGGCGTCTCCATCTCGGGAGATATGCGTCCGCCCACGTAGTCGAGGACGCGGTGGCCAGTCGCGTTGATGCGCTCTGCCTGATCCAGCGCACGATGGTCCATCCAGACCATGATGTTCCGCTCTGGATGAGTGGGGTCGCCAACCGGAAGCGGCCCACCATCCGGACCAAGCACGACCAGCGAACAGGTCGCGTCGAACCCGATGCCGCGAATGTCTCCTCCCGCAACGCCGGCCTTGGCGACGGCACCGTGGACTGCCTGTGCTATGGCCTGCCAGATATCTTCGCTCGATTGCTCGACCGTGTCACCATCGCGGTGCATGTCGATGGCGCAACTGTCGGTGCCGAGCAACCCGCCGTCAGTCGTGAAGACGCCCGCGCGTGCGCTGCCGGTGCCGACGTCGATGCCAAGCAGAAAGCCGTCAGTTGTGCTTGTGGTCTGGGGCATTCCGGTCACCCGTCTTGTCAAAGATCGACGCTGTTTGGCAGGATGACCATGTCACGGATCACCACACCGCGGGGGCGGGTCAGCATAAACAGAACAGCCTCGGCCACCTCGCGGGGTTGCATCAGAGAACCATTGGCCAGCGCCTCTTCCATCTTTTCCGTCGGCCAGTCGTCCAGCAAAGCCGTGACGACTGGCCCCGGGAGGACGGCACCCATGCGGATGCCGTATTGGGACACCTGGCGGCGTGTCGCGTGCAGGAAAGCCTGCACCGCGAATTTCGATGCGGTATAGATCGGCTCCCACACGACGGGAACCACACCGGCGACGGAACTGGTAAAGATCACGTCGCCACTCTTGCGCGCGATCATGCCGGGCAGGACCGCCTGCACGCTGCGGAAGGCTGCGTTGATGTTCAGGTTCAGCATCCGGTCCCAGACATCGGGGTCCCCCTCTGCCGCCGGACCGCCGACATAAGCCCCGGCATTGGCGTGGAATATGTCGAGAGGTCCGACCAGCGCCTCGATGCTTGGCACCATGCCGCTGACCTGCGGCCCGTCCAGCAGGTCGATGATCAGTGGTTTCGCATTGGTGCCTAACTCCTCGCACAAGGCGTGCAGGCGATCAGCGGCGCGGTCGATCAGGACAACCTGCGCGCCTTCCTCGATAAGGATGCGGGCACATTCCAGCCCGATCCCCGATGCAGCCCCGGTGATGGCGGCGGTCTTGTTGTCCATACGGTTGGTCATATCGTGTCTTTCTGTGGATTTACGCGCGGCCGTGGCTGGCGCGGGACCGACGGGCGAGGCTGTCGACGATGACGGCGATGGCAAGCACCGCACCGGTGATCATGTAACGCAGCGACGACGACAGGTTCAGCAATGTTAGCCCGTTCGAGATCGCCATGATCACCAGCACGCCCAGCAACGCCGACCACGCCGACCCGCGACCGCCGAACAGGGACGTGCCCCCGATGACAGCCGCCGCGATGGCGTTCAGGTTTACGTCTCCGGACCCGGCTTGCTGGCTGGCCGAGGCAAGGCGGGCGGCGGCAAAGACACCGCCCAATGCCGCGAAGGTCGAGCAGACAACGAAGGCTGACATGCGGATGCGGCGGACGTTGATGCCTGACCGGCGCGCGGCCTCTGCGTTGCCACCGACGGCGAACATCGACCGGCCCCACTGGGTGCGCACAAGCGCGTAGTCCAGCAGGACGACGAACAGCACGAAGACGCCGAACATCCACGGCACGCCGCGGCTGAGTTCGAGGTAATAGACGGCAAAGACCAGCCCGAGGGTCAGGACAACCGCCTTCGCGATCGCGACGCTCATGCCCGCCGAGGACAGGTTCGCTGCGGTGCGCTGTGCGTTGGTGCGGACAGCACCCACCACGATCAGCACGCCTGGAAGCATGGCGACCAGATAGGACAGCCATTCCGGCATGATCAGGATCTGCCCGAAACGGACCAGCGGCGAGGTAAAGGGCAGGTTGATCGACCCCGTCGGCCCGAGGATGTAAAGTTGCAGGCCCAGCAGCGCCAGCAGACCCGAGAGGGTCGCGACAAAGCTCGGCATTTCGAAACGGTTGCGCAGGATGCCGTAGACCACGCCGACCAGCGCGCCCATGGCCAGAGACCCGGCGATGGCTACCGCCAGCGGCAGGCCCGTGTTGATCCAAAGCACGCCGATGATGGCGGATGACAGCCCGCTCATCGATCCAATCGAGAGGTCGATCTCTCCCAACAGAAGCACACAGACCACGCCGAGCGCGATGAAGCCCACGGCGGCGGCATCGAACAGCACGTTGACAAGGTTGGCGGGGGCGAGGAAGACCGGGTTCAGCAGGCTGAACGCGATTGAGATCAGCACCAGCCCGATCACCACCGGCAGCATGCCCAGATCACCTGAGCTGACGCGGTCGATGAAGCCGCGCAATGCACCTGACAGGCCTGTGTCGTGGCGGACGCGGCTGTCGCCTTGGTCCAGATGGGCCGTCGCCGCGTTCTTTTGACTAATCTGTGCCATCAGCCCTGATCCACTTCTTCGAGTTTGCGCGCGGCGCGGCGGGAAACCGAATTCTCACTCGCCCCGGTGATCGCCGCGACCAGTTCCTGATGCGAAGTTTCGGCGGTATAGACGCCGTTATTGCGACCCAGACGCAGCACAACGATGCGGTCGGCAACGGCGCGGACGTCTTCCATGTTGTGAGAGATCAGGATCACGCCATGACCGCGCGCACGCACCCGTTCGATCAGGTTCAGCACCTCGGCGGTCTGGGCGACGCCCAGAGCGGCAGTCGGCTCGTCCAGCATAATGATCTGCGGTTCCAGCAGCAGCGACCGCGCTATGGCGACCGTCTGGCGCTGGCCGCCGGACAGGGACGCGATGGGTTCGCGCACCGACGGGATGCGCGCGGCCAGTTCCTGCAGCAACGTCCAGGCACGGACCTCCATCTGCACCTCGTCCATCCGCCACGGACAGATTTCGTGCCCCAGAAAAAGGTTGGCGACGACGTCGAGGTTCTCGCACAGGGCCAGGTCCTGAAACACCGTGGCGATCCCCAGTTCCAGTGCCTTGCCGGGGGTGTCGAGGGTGACGGGCTTGCCCTGCACCTCGATCGTGCCCGTGGTCGGCTGATGTACCCCGGCCAGCACCTTGACCAGCGTGGATTTGCCGGCACCGTTGTCACCAACAAGGGCCACGACTTCGCCCGCATGCACGTCGAGGTCGATGTCCTTCAGCGCCGTCACGGCGCCGAAATTCTTGCCCACGCCCCGCAAACGCAGGATCAGTTCGCCGGGTGCATGCGTGGCAGTCGCATGTTCCATAACTTTCCCCTCCCAAGGATACCGAATGCAGCGCGCCGATCGCGCCGCATCCGTCGTATTGTTTACTGCGTGATGCCCATGGTCTTGCACGGCTCGGCATACTCGCCGGTGCAGACCTCGTCGGGGGTCTGGATGCCCTTGTCGAAGATCTCGGCCTTGATGTTCTCCTGCGTCACGACGGCAGGTACGAACAACTGCGACGGCGTGTCGTAGAGGGTCGAGGTCGCCTCGGGCGTTCCGCCATCAAGCAGTGTCTTGGCGACCCTGGCCGCGGCCTCCGCCACAATCTCGGACGGTTTGGAGATTGTGTTGTACTGGTCGCCCGCGATGATCAGTTGCAGTGCCGCGATGGTCGCGTCGTTGCCGGTGACGGGGGGCAGCGGGTCCACGCCAGCCGCCTTCAGCGCCGCGATGGCACCACCGCCGGTTCCGTCGTTGGCTGCGACGATACCCATGATGTCGCCGCCAAAGCGCGTGATCTGGCCCGCGGTCCACTCCTGCGCTTTTGGCGGCGCCCAGTCCGGCGTGTCGAACTCGGACAGGGTCTTGTAGACCGAACCTTCGAGCGACCGGTGGACACCGTCGCGGATCAGGCCGGCGGCCGCGTCTGTGGGCGATCCGTTGATTTGCAACACGCCCGCGCCATCGGGCACGCCATCGGCCATCAGCTTGTCGACCAGCGACTGCGCGATGGCGTAACCGATACCTTCGTTGTCGAAGGAAACATAGAAGTCTGCCGGCGAATCCGGTATCGGACGGTCATAAGCAATGACCTTCACGTCCTGGCTGTGCGCGATTTCCACGAGCGCCGCTGCGGCGGCCGAGTCGACCGGGTCCAGGACCACGACCTTAGCCCCCTGCGCGATCACCGAGTTGAACTGTTGCTGCTGCAGCGCCACGTCGCCGTTGGCGTTCTGATAGACCAGCTGGCAGTCCGGGCATTCCGTCTGCATTGCCGTCTGGAAACCGGGCCAGTCATGCTCTTCGTAGCGGGTCGATGCCTGGTCGGGCATCAGGAACGCCACGGTCTGCGCCGCCGCCGCGTTGGCGCAGAACGCCACGGCTAGGGCCAATGCGGCTGTCAGTGTCTTTGAAGTCTTCATGTGATATCTCCTCCGATCCCATTTTGCACATCGCTGCGGCGCGGGACGGCGACAAGAACTTCAGGCCCTGCCAGCTTTCCCCAACGCTGCTTTCGGCATCCTCCCAGCAGATCACTCCACGATGTCGTCGATTGATCCGATACTCATGATTCGATGCTCAATCGATTGAGCAAACTTGCTCCATCGATTGAACTCGGTCAAGATATCTTTTGTCACAGTGGCGGGGACGAGATGGGCAACGAGACGAAGCGGACGACAATCTATGATATCGCTGTCTTGGCACAGGCCTCGCCAAGCGCGGTGAGCGCCGTCCTCAACGGGTCGTGGCAAAAGCGCAGACTCAGTAAGTCGCTGGCCGAACGGGTTCTGCGAATTGCGGAACAGGAAGGGTATGCGGTCAATGCCCAAGCCAGCCTGCTGCGCCGCGAGCGGTCGCATATTATCGGTATGATTGTACCGAAATACGACAACCGTTACTTTGGCCATATCGCGGAACAGTTCGAGGCGATGGCACGCGACCGCAACCTGTTTCCCGTCGTCACCTGCACGCAGCGTGATCCCGAACTGGAGTTCGAGGCCGCGAAGGAACTAGTGTCCTATCAGGCAGAATGCCTCATTTCGACGGGGGCAACGGACCCGGATCGCATCTCGGCTTTCTGCAAGGCGTCCGGCGTGCAGTCGATTAACCTCGATCTGCCCGGAACTCTGGCGCCTTCGGTCATTTCCGACAACTACTCGGCGGCGCGGGACCTGACTCATCTGATCATGGACCGCTGCGCCAGCGATCTTGGCTGGACCGGCCCCCTGCGCTTCGTCGGCGGCCGACGGGAAGATCACAATACCTCGGCGCGGATCGCGGGGTTCGAAGCGGCACACGCCGACCGAGGCATTGCGATCCCGGAGGACCATATCATGGCACAGGGCTACTCCGCGCAGACAGCACGTTTGCTGCTCGATGATTTTACGCCGGACGGACCGACCGGCCTGTTCGTCAACTCGACAATTTCGTTGGAGGGCGTGGTGCAATGGCACGCTGGCCTTGGCGAAGCCAGAACATTCGTCAGATACGGTTGCTTTGATTTCGATCCATTCGGATCATTTCTTCCTGGAAATGTCGGCATGGTGGAACAGGATGTCGGCCAAATGCTGAAAAGGGCATTTGAATTGATCGGGGTAAAGACTGGTGCGAAAGAAGCAACGCTCGTTCCCTGTCGCCTTGTTAAGTTTTGACGTGTTCAGTTCAGCATCACGGACCACATGCAAATCAGTGTAGAATGCCGAGCGCAGTAGCGGCATCTCTGCAAAGCAACCCGAGTGCCGGACGCAACGAATGGCCGCAGCGCAGCAACGTGTGGCGGTGGTGAACGGCGGCTCTGGGCCGTTCCGGTCAGTGTGATTTTTGCGGCGCTGCGGTGACGCCTGCAATCAACTGACCGGTCATCATCGACACTGTAGGCCAAGTATAGTTGCGGATCGTGATGGAGCACAGCGCCACGCCAATCATCCCGGCAACCAGGGCGTCGGTTCTGAATTTTACATCGATACGTTTCGGATTGAGGTCTCCTACAAGGTCCGCAAAAATCTGAAAACTACCCTGGACATCGCCGGTTTCGATGAAGCTGTCCACATCCGACCGGCCAACGTCGTTCGACATGAAGACAAGCCGAAAATGGTCTGGATGGTCTATCCAGTAACCCACAAATGCCAGCGCGGCCGCCTTTAGCCTTTCGGTTGGTTCAGTTGTTCGCTTGAGGTTTTCTTGGACATATTGCGTCATCTCGGCAAGAATATCAGCCCAAAGCAGCATCAAGATCTCCGTCTTGCCTTGAAAATGTGCGTAGAGGGTCGTGGGCGCGCATCCGACCGCTTTTGATAGGCGGCGCATGGACACGGCTTCGAAACCTTCGTCGCGATAGAGCGCCATCGCGTGTCGAGACACCTTTTTCCGGAACTCCAGAACATCGGTTTCGCTACGGGGCGGACGTCCAACGGTCTTGGTCATTCATGAAGTCCTTATATTATTCAATACGCGTTCCAAATATTTCTTGCGCAGTCAAGTTGGTAGTTTTATGGAACACGTGTCAATTAATTAGATTCGACTTCCTCAGCACACGTCAGGACGAAACATGACATTCTCCGTTCTTCTGAAACCGGTACTTGCTCTGATCGGTCTCGCAATCATGACATTGGGATTGAACATTGGATTGGGCGGCATTCAAACGCTAGGCTGGCAGACCTCAGAGCCGTTTGTCACCGTCACCAACGAAACCATTTATCATGTACAGGACAGCCATATCCGGTTCATCGGCGGTGTTTGGTTCAGCGTTGGTGCAATCTTCGCTCTTGGCGCGTTCCTGCAAGCCAGTTTGCGTCCCACATTGATCATTCTGTGTTCCGCAATCGCCTGTGCAGGGTTGTTCCGGTTGAGCGGCCTCGAAGGTGGAGCCGTCTTCAGCGCGGCAATCCTCCCCTCTCTGGCACTGGAAATTGTCGCCTTTCCGCTCTTGGGTTGGTGGTTGGCCCGGTCGGGCAAGCGTGCGAAGTTGGCCGCTGTTTGACGGCTGAGGGCCTTACCGTATTAACACAGAAAGAGGGGAACTGTGTCACCACGGTTTCCCTTGCCCACTTTTTCGAAATCGTCCTGATCACGCGACCAGCGACAGCCGCGCGCCTGCGTCCTGCGGCTACCGCACAGAGTGATCTGGAAAAATGGCTGACCGGACGCCGGAAATAATTAGGTGCATGACCATATTCTCACTTTCGGTGAACTGTGACAGGCTGCCCACGACCTGACAGGGGGAGCCAAGGCGTTTGGGTAAGGAGTTTCAAAAGGCAATCACACTCCGCCATCTGCGGGTCATCGCGGCGCTGGCCGATCTCAAACTGGTGGCGCGGGTGGCCGTGGCTCTGAACGTGACCCAGCCCGCGGTTTCCAAACAGATTGCAGAGTTGGAAAAAATCGTTGGCGCACCAATTGTAACGCGCGATCGCAACAGGCTGTACCTGACACCCATCGGCAACCGTCTGGCCGATCACGCCCGACAGACCCTGAACCAACTTGACCGCGCGGCCTTTGACATCGAAGCGATGGCCAGCGGTGTATCGGGCTCGGTCTCCATCGGCGTTGTCAGCTCGGTGGCCCCGACCTTATTGCCGGGCAGCATCGCGATTTTCAAACGCAGCACGCCGCAGGCAAATGTGACCGTTCTGGAGGGCCATTTTGTCGAGCTTTTTCCAGAACTTGAGGCCGGAGCAATAGATCTGTTGATCGCGCGCATCTGGCAGCCGCAGGAATTGCCCGGCATCGACCAGATGCCCCTGTTTTCCGAACCGGTTGTTGTGGTTGCAGGACGTCACCACCCGCTTGCCCAGCAGAACGATCTGGCCTGGGCCGATGTCATCCCGTTTCCGTGGATCCTGCCGCAAGCGAACTCGGTGGCGCGGCGGGCGGTGGATGCGCTGTTTGCCACCAACGGGCTGACTGCGCCCAGCAACACAATCGCGTCAAATTCACTTGCGCTCAATCTTGAATTGTTGCGCGTGATGTCCGCCCTTGGGCTGATGCCGCTGCAACTGGCCCAGGCACAGGCCGCACGCGGCGAGGTTACGATCCTGCCGCTGGACACGCAGGGCCTGCTGTCCGAAGCGCGGTGCTTCTGGCGCGCGGATCAAGTCACGCAGAACAGCACCCTGTCGCTGTTCCTGAAATGCCTGCAACAAACCACTGCCGAAATGAAAACCATTCCATTTGGTTAATGTTTCGCGCCAAAAACTCACTTTTTCTTATATTTCACATGAATTACCTTAACCCAATGCAAGGTTTGGGAGGACTTTTGTGCGATTTCTGCTGGCCACAAACACACGGGCGATTCTTTGAGCCGCCTGGCACTTATGGCGCTGCCCGCACATGAGGTTCTTGCGCGTTTTGCGGCCCAAACCCTGACGCCCAGCGACTATCTGGCCGCCTGCCTTGAACAAATTTCGCAGTTCAATCCCAAGGTAAACGCCCTGACCGCGCTGGATGCGGAACGCGCGGTGGTGCAGGCGTCGCAGGCAACGCAGCGCTGGAAAGTCGGCACACCAATCGGCCCGCTTGACGGATTGCCCATTGGCGTCAAAGACTTGCAAGATACCAAGGGGCTGCTGACCACCCATGGCAGCAAACGCGGGCGCAGCAATGTACCCACGCAGGATCTGCCCATGGTCGCACGGCTGCGCGCGGCAGGTGCCATCATTTTAGCCAAGACAAATGTGCCCGAACTGGGGGCCGGCGGCAACAGCCGCAATCCGGTTTGGGGGGCCACGGGCAATCCGTTCAATCCCGAACTGCTCGCAGGTGGCTCGTCCGGCGGCTCGGCGGCGGCATTGGCAGCCGATCTGCTGCCGCTGTGTACCGGCTCTGACACCGGCGGTTCGCTGCGCCTGCCTGCGTCCTTGTGCGGGATCGTCGGCTATCGCCCGTCGGTCGATGTGGTTGCCCACCCCACACGCCCGCTGGGCTGGTCCGGCATTTCCGTACTGGGGCCGATGGCGCGGACAGTGGATGATTTGGTTTTGATGCTGAATGTCATTCACGGCCATGACCGCGACGACCCCCTGTCGTCGCCCGCGGCCCCCGACAGGTTCGCCACCCTGCCGCAGGTTGACCTGAAAACCCTGCGCGTCGGATACAGCGAAGACTTTGGCGGCGCGCCCGTCGACCCAGCCATCCGCGAGACGTTTCGCGCGCGCATCGAGGCGCTGCGGCCGCATGTAAAGGAATGCCGCGCAGCCAATCTTGATCTGGGCCAGATGGACCGTGTCTTTGACATCTTGCGCGCCGAAAGCTTTGTTGCGGGATTTGCCGAGGCCCTGAAAACCGCGCCCGAGGATTTCGGCGACCACATCGCCCAAAACGTTGCGATGGGCCAGGCCATGTCGCTGGCCGACAGAAGCTGGGCACATGTTGAACAAACCCGCATCTTGCGCAATTTCAACAAGGTGATGGATCAGTTTGACATCATCCTGCTGCCAACCGCGCCGGTTTCGCCCTTTCCGTGGCAGCAATCGCACCCGACCGAAATCGACGGGCAGGTGATGGATGTCTATTACCGCTGGCTGGCGCTGATGTATCGCGGGTCATTGACAGGTGGCCCCGCGCTGACGCTGCCCTGCGGCCGCGATCCACACGGCATGCCGTTCGGGCTTCAGATGCTTGGCCCCCTGCACGGTGACGCGCCGCTATTGGCCACGGCCAAAGCAATGGAAACCCTGTTTGCCCGTTCGCACGACACCGCCCGCCCGCGCCCCGATATGGCGGCACTGGCGGCGTCGCATGTTGACCTGCGCGAAATCGTGACCCATCCGCCCGTCCTGAAAACCGCGATACAGTCAGCAACACCCAACATAAGAACGGCGGTGTAATACCATGTGGTTCATCCCGATCATTTTCATTCTCTTGCTCATCAGCGGCACCGCTTTTGCCTATCTGATGGGCTCGGTGTCGGTTCTGACCTTTGTCGCGGTCGGCAAATCCCAATACCTGTCGATCATGCCACAGCGCATTTTTGCGCAGCTTGATGTCTTTGCCTTTATGGCGATGCCGATGTTCATCCTGACCGCCGAAATCATGAGCCGCGCAGGCGTCACCCGCAGCCTGATCGACTTTGCCATGTCCATTGTCGGACGGTTTCGCGGCGGGCTTGGCCATGTCAACATTCTGACCAGCGTGTTCTTTGCGGGCATTTCCGGTTCGGCCATCGCAGACAGCGCCGCGCTGTCGCGCACCTTTGTTCCCGAAATGAAGGCCCGCGGCTATGATCCCTATTATGCCGGCGCGATTACGGCGGCTTCCTCCATGATCGGGCCGATCATTCCGCCCTCGATCATCATGATTATCTATGGCGGCCTTACGGGCGCATCCGTGGCCGCGCTGTTCATCGCTGGCGTTGTGCCGGGCTTGCTGCTGGCGGCGGCCCTGATGCTGCTGAATGCGCTGATCGCCAATATCAAGGGACACCCCGGCGGCAAGTCGGACGATCTGCCGCCCTTCCTGCCCAGCCTGCTGCACGCCGCACCGGCGCTGTGCCTGCCGGTGGTGATCCTGGGCGCCTTGGTGTTCGGCCTTGCCACCCCGACTGAAGGGTCGGCCATTGCCGTTCTGGTCGCGCTGATCGCGGGGCAGTATTACAAGGGCCTGAGCTGGAAGATGGTCTTTGACGCGGTCGAGGCCACCGCCAAAATGACCGGCACCATCTTTATCATCCTCGCCGCCATCTCGGTGCTTGGCTATCTGGCCGGTCAGCTGGGCTGGTCGCAGGCATTGGCAAACTGGGTGGAATCCTTTGGGTTGACAGGCACGAAATACCTGTTCTTCCTGGTGGCCATCTTCCTGATCGCGGGCATGTTCATGGACACCCCCGTGGCGCTGACCCTGCTGATCCCGCTGTTTGCACCACAAGCGCTGGCGCAGGGCATAAGCCCGATCCATCTGGGGATCGTGCTGTGTTTCAACCTGTGCGTCGGCCTGATTACCCCGCCGCTGGGCAAATGCCTTGTGGTCGTATCGGCGTTGACAAATCTGAACTACTGGCGGCTGGCCTATGCCGTGCTGCCCTTCATCGCCGTGCAGGTTCTGCTGCTGCTGGCGCTGGTCTACTGGCCTGCGCTCAGCCTGACGTTGCCGCAGATGTTCGGCTTTTCCGTGAACTGAATAAGGGAGGACAACTTATGAAACTGACATCACTGACACTGGCCGCACTTATGGCCCTGGCGGCCCCCGCTGTTGCCGAGGTCAAGATTGCGCTGGATGGCAAGCCCGATCTGGAACAATCGGGGTCTTACAACTGGGCCTATGCCTTTGGCAACGCGCTGAAAGACGCCGGAATGGACGTGCGTGAAATGCCGCGCGACTCGGTCGGGAACGAGGCCGAGAAATTCGACCAGATTTCCACCGGATTGCTGGAGGTCTCGCTGTCGGACGTGCGCGCCATCGCGCAGATCGACCCGTTTGTTTACGGCGTGCGGCTGCCCTATATCTTTGATGATGCAGCACATATGGACCGCGCACTGGCCGCGGGCAAAGTCTTTGACCGGCTGAACGAAAAGCTGGCCGCTCAGGATGCAATGGTCGCAGCCTTTGTGCCGATCGGGCCCTCATCGGGCATTATCACCACAACCAAGGCGGTGCGCGCGCCTGCCGATATGGCCGACCTGCGGATGCGGGCATTGGATGACGCGCAGATTGAAATGTATCAGGCCTGGGGCTCGACCGGCACGGTCGTGCCCTGGGGCGAAGTGCCCGCAGGCTTGCAAACCGGCGTGATCGACGGCTACCTCAACTCGCCTTTCGTGCCGGTGATTTTCGGCCAGACCGATTTTGTCAGGAACTTCTCTGATGCAGGTGTGATTATTCCGATGCGGGCCATCCTGTTCTCGAAAGGCTGGTATGATGGCCTGAGCGACGACGAACGCGCAACCGTCGATGCCGCCGTGGCCACTGCCGATGCCGCCAACCGCGCATGGCTGGCCGAAGCCTCTGAATCCGGGCTGACAGCACTTGAGGACAAAGGTGTGACCGTACAGCGCCTGACCGCAGAAGAACGCGCCGTGTTCCGCGAGGCATCCAAGCCGGTGTATGACTCCGACCTGATGCCTGCCGAAGACGTCAAAATCTGGACAGACCTGTCAGACAGCAACCGCTAAAAGCAACCGCCGGGCCTGAAGCAAGGCCCGGCATTTCCAGTGGAGACCGGCACATGCGTCACGTCATCATCTCGATCAGCAACGTTATTCACACCATCACGCGGCAAGCAGCGATTTTGGCTGTCTGCCTGATGTTCCTGACGGTCATGCTGCAGATCATTGCCCGATACGTGTTTTCCGCGCCCCCGATCTGGACCGAAGATGTCGCCCGATATGCGATGGTCTGGACCGGCCTGCTGGGGGCAACACTGTCTTTCAAAACCCGTTCAGACGCGGTGCTGATGCAAAGCGTCTTTCCCAAACCGTCCCACATTCTGTCCGCGCTTGGCGAGGCCATTCAAAGCGCGGCCGTGCTGATTTTCGTCCTGCCCGTGGTCTATTTCTGTTTTGTCGGGCTGCGTGGTGGATTTGCCAAAGGCTATCTTGCCAGACAATCGGGGCTGACCGCAGACACGCTTGGCATACCGATGGTCTGGATTTCGATCTCGGTGCCTCTGGCGATGATCATCATTCTATTGCACCTCGCCGCAAGATGGGCAGGCGATACAGTCAGCGAAACCAGCCAATCGCAGCTGGACTGATTTAGCTGCCTGCGTGGCACGGTCCGGTATTTCCAAGTTGTTGGCTACAGATTGTGAGGGATTGGCGAAGGATAGATCAAACCGCCATTTCAGCTGTGTAGTCGGCCCAGAGGCTGAACGGCGGGGTTCCGTCGCAAAGTTGTATTCTTGGCAGGAAAATCTGGCGTCTTGGCACCCAACGGCCTTTGCCCAGACTGTGGATCGCGTCGCCAAATCGATCGATTAAGGCAACAGTCCCGCTGTTCGGAACAGACCCGTGAGCGAAAAGCGCCTGCACCTCAGGTCGGCCAGCATAAATTAACGCAAGAGTCCCGTGTCGACCGCCACCCCTTCGGCTGACGTGACACTGCCTTGGATTCCGAATACCGCCAAGTGAGGCGGTCAATGCAACCGTCGCCTGTCAGGACGATCGGGAGTTCTTCGGGGCCTTCTTGTCATCCGGCATCGGCGATCGATAGGCCTCTCCGCCCCGGCGCTTGCGAAACTCGGCCTGTGCGGCACTGCGCAGGTCGGGGTCACGCACAACGTGGGCGGCGGTGCTGGCCATAACCTTGGCGGCGGTGACCATTGCCTTGTGAGCGTGCGGCATCTTGCCTTGCGTGACCGTCTGCCAGGTGTGGAAAGGCGTGCCGATGACAGTGGTCGCCGTCAGACACTGTGCGACGGGAACAACGTTGCTGACATCGCCCACATCGGTGGAGCCAAAGAAGAGGCCCGGCTCCGGTGGCAGAGCAAGGATGCCCTCATGCAGATTGCGCGGGTATTCGAGTTCGGCACCGAAAGCCTTGGCGCTGGCGCGGCGGTCGCTGTCGGTCAGCGCGGCAACTGCCAGACGGTCGGCATATTCATGGTCGGCCTCGTCAAATTGCGGCGCGCCAATTGTCTCGAACACCCCATGCATGGCTTCTTCAAGGGCCCGGTTTGGCAGGATGCCCGACGTCGCGCGGTCGAAGACCACCTCGAAGGTCGTGTCGGTCATCAGCGCTGCACCCTCGGCGATACGCATCACCCGCGCATATAGGTCATCCGCCTCTTCCAGCCGGGGCGCCCGCACCAGATAGAGACCCTCGGCGTAGCCCTGCACCACGTTCGGCGACCTGCCGCCCGTTTCCGTGATCGAATAATGCACACGGCAGTTCGACGACATGTGCTCACGCATGAAATTGACACCGATGTTCATCAACTCCAGTGCATCGAGCGCGCTGCGCCCGACCTCGGGGCTGACGGCGGCGTGGGCGGACCGCCCGGTAAAGCGGAAATAGGCTTGTTTGTTAGCGAGCGTGGCCGCTGACATGACCGCGTTGTAGGGGGCGGGATGCCAGCAGAAGGCCGCGTCGAGACCGTCAAAGCAGCCTTCGCGGGCCATGTAGGTCTTGCCCGAACCGCCCTCCTCTGCCGGGCAGCCGAAATAGCGCACGCGGGCTCTGACCCCGGCCTCAGCCAAGGCGTCGCGCAGCGCCACGGCCGCCAGCAGGGACGCGCTGCCCAGAAGGTTGTGATGGCACCCGTGGCCCTTGCCGCCCTGCTCCAACGGTTTTTGTTCGGTAAGGCCCGCCTCCTGCGACAGGCCGGCAAGGGCATCGTATTCCCCCAGAAAACCGATCGTGACGTCCCCCTCGCCGCATTCGGCCATGAAAGCGGTGGGCATGCCCGCCAAGTCGCGGGTGATGGTAAAGCCTTCCGCTTCCGCCGCCGCGATGTGTTCCTCGACGGACCGGACCTCTTCCCAGCGAAGTTCCGGCATGCCCCAAAGCCGGTCGCTGAGCTCAACGAAGGCTGGAGCCTTGCGGTCGGCGTGCGCCGAGACGGCATGCGCCGACAACATGTCATTGCGCCGGGAGAGCTCGGGTGTGTCTACTGTCATTGTCATTTATCCTGTCAGCTCGAAGTTTCGAATAGGGGGCTCTGGGTGGGTCAGGCCAGATCGTTCAGATGGCATGCAGAAAGGCGCCCTGGGGAAATCTCGCGCAGCGCGGGACGCTCCGTGCGGCACCGCTCGGTGGCGTAGGGACAGCGCGGGTTGAACGCGCACCCCGGCGGCGGGTCGAGCGGCGAGGGAAGTTCGCCCTTGATCGGCGTGTAATCCCGCTTGCCAGCCTCCAGCCGGGGGACCTGGTCGATCAGAAGCCGGGTGTAGGGATGGTTCGGATCGCCGTAGAGCGCGTCCGTCGGCGCCACCTCGACCACGCGGCCGAGATACATGATCACCACCCGGTCGGAGATATGCTCCACCACTCCCAGGTTGTGGGAGATGAAGAGATAGGTCAGGTCGAACTCGTCGCGCAGGTCCATGAAGAGATTCAGGACCTGGGCCTGGATCGATACGTCGAGGGCTGCGACGGACTCGTCGCAGATAATCAGTTCCGGGTTCACCGCCAGCGCCCGGGCGATCCCGATACGCTGGCGCTGGCCGCCGGAGAACTGGTGCGGGAAGCGATCGATGTAGGCGCCCGACAGGCCGACCTTCTCCATCATGGAGACGACGTAGTCGCGCTGATCCCGGCGTTTGATACGCCCATGCTTCACTGCCGCCTCCCCGATGATGTCAATGATCCGCATGCGCGGATTTAGTGATGCGAAAGGGTCCTGGAAGATCATCTGAACGCCGAGGTCGAAAGCCCGGCGTTCCTTCGCGGTCATCTTGTCCACGTCCTTGCCGCGCCAACGCAACCCTCCGGAAGACGGCGTGCTGATCCCGGCGAGCATCCGTGCGACGGTCGACTTGCCACAGCCGGACTCGCCGACGATACCAACAACTTCGCCGCTCTCGACGGTGATATCCACGTCCTGAACGGCGTGGACTTGAATGGGCCGGTTGTTGCCGCCAAAGAGATTGGCGATCCGGCCGCCGAGGCTTACCGGCTGCGAAAAGATCTTGGACAGGTAGCGAATTTCGAGAATGGGGGGCCGTGTCATTGCTCTCCTCCGGTCTCGGGGTGCCAGCACCGGAATTCGCGCGTGTCCCCGAGCAACGTGACATCCGGTGTCACGCGGCATTGGTCCGTGGCGCGGTGGCAGCGGTCTCGGAAGGCGCAGCCTTCGCCCAGCTCCGGCAGCGAGGGAGTCATGCCTTCGATCTGGTGAAGCCGCGCGCCGCGTGTGCTGCCCGACGGGACCGACTCGATCAGGCCGCGCGTGTAGGGATGCATCGGGCGATGGATGACCTCGTCCGTTTCGCCCGTCTCGACGATCCGGCCCGCGTACATCACCGCGATACGGTCGGCGAGGCCGGCAATGACCGCGAGGTCGTGCGTCACCCAGATCAGCGCGGTGCCGGTTTCCCGGCAAAGCGATCGCACCTCGTGGATGATCTGCCCCTGGATCGACACGTCGAGCGCCGTCGTCGGCTCATCCGCAATGATCAGGCGCGGTCGGTTCAGCAGGGCTATGGCGATGGCGATCCGCTGCCGCATGCCGCCTGACAGCTCGAACGGATAGCAGCGCAGCCGCTCGTCGGGTGAGGGGATTCCGACCTTGACCAACACGTCCCGCGCCCGCTGGCGGGCAGCCTCAATGCTTACCTTCTCATGCGCCCGGACCGCTTCGATCATTTGCGTGTCGACCCTGAGAACTGGGTTCAGTGTCATCGACGGATCTTGAAAGACCACCGCGATGTCGTTGCCCCGGAGACTGCGAAGCTCCCGCTCCTTCATGGCCAGCAGGTCGCGGCCGTCGAATTCAATGTTTCCGTCGACGATGCGGCCCGGCGGGTCGATCAGGCCGAGGATCGAAAAACCGGTGATGGACTTGCCGGAGCCCGACTCTCCCACAAGGCCCAGGATCTCGCCCGGCGCCAGTTCGAGGTCGACACCATCCACCGCCTTGACCGCCCCTTGGCGCGTGTGGAAATGGGTTTTGAGGTTCTGCACCCGCAAAAGCGGCGCGGAGGTTGTCGTCTGACCGGGGGTCATTGTGCGTTCCTCGGGTTTAGAATGTCACGAAGATGATCACCGACAAGATTGATGCCGAGCACGATCAGGGTCAGGGCGATGCCGGGAAAGAACGAGATCCAGTATTCGCCAGACATCATGAACTCGAATCCGTTCGCGATGAGCATGCCCAGGGACGGTTCCGTCACCGGCACGCCGATGCCGAGGAAGGAAAGTGTCGCCTCCGCCGTGATGGCATGCGCGAGGTCGATCGTCGCGATGACGATCAGCGGCGGCATCGTGTTCGGCAGCATGTGGCGAAAGATGATCCGGCGCGACCCGAGGGAGAGGCTGCGCGCCGCAAGCACGTATTCGCGGTTGCGCTCAACGATCGCCGAGCTTCGCGCTGTCCGCGCGAAATAAGCCCACTGGACGATGATCAAAGCGATGATCACCTTGTCGATACCCTGCCCCAGCACCGACAGCAGAACGAGCGCCACGAGGATCGCTGGAAAGGAAAGCTGGATGTCCACCATCCGCATCAGAATCGCATCTACTGCGCCGCCGAAGTAGGCCGCGATGAGGCCGACGGCGGTCCCGATGAACAGCGCCCCTGCGACGGCGCTGAAGGCGACGATCAGGCTGGTGCGCATGCCGTAGAGGATGGCCGAGAGCACGTCCCGCGCCTGTCCGTCGGTGCCGAGCCAGTAAGTGATATCCCCCGTGGAGGACTTGCTCAGGGGCGGCAACTGTGAATCGAAAATATCGAGTGTGCCAATGTCGTAAGGGTTCTGCGGCGCGACCCACTGGGCGAGAAATGCCGGAACGGTAAGAACGATGAGGATGATCAGGCCCAGGACGGCGAGGCGATTTTCGAAAAACTGCCTCGTGATCCGGCGGAACGGCGTGTCGACACGGGCGCGGGCGGGCTTGGCCGCTGAAGTGGATTGCACAGTCATCAGTCACGGACCTTTTCGCGAGAACTTGGATCGATCACCATGTAAAGAAGGTCGATCACGAGGTTCAGCAGGACCAGAAACAGCACCATGATGAGCACGTAGGCGACGACCACGGGCCGATCGAGCGTGAGGATTGAGTCGATCAGCAGCTTGCCCATGCCGGGCCAGGAAAAGACCGTCTCGGTGACGACGGCAAACGCCAGCGCCTGACCGAATTCGAGCCCTGCCACAGTTATGATCGGGATGAGAACGTTCTTGAGCAGATGAACCCGCAGGATTCGCGAGGAGGACAGCCCCTTCGCGCGGGCGAACTTGATGTAGTCCATCGCCTGGATCTCCCGTGTCGCCGCGCGGGTGACGCGGATGATGAGAGACGCCTTCGTCAGACCGAGGGTGAGCGCTGGCAGTATCAGATGCCGCAAACCGTCGAGGGTTAGGATGCTCAGTTCGATCGCGCCAACCTGGACCGTTTCCCCCCGCCCGGACGTTGGCAAGATGCCGAGTTGCACCGCGAAGAGCATGATGAGGACCATGCCGACCCAGAATGTTGGAAGGCTGAATCCGAAGATCGAGCCCGTCATAATGACCTTCGAGTAGGTCGCCTCCGGGCGTAGCCCAGCGATGATGCCGAGCGGCACGCCGATGACGACAGAAAAGAACATCGCGAAACCGACGAGTTCGACCGTGGCTGGCATTCGTTCGAGAATAAGTTGCAGCGCGGGCTCGCCGGTGAGAAAGCTGCGCCCGAAATCCCCCTGCAACGCACTACCCAGGAAGGTTACATACTGTACGAAGATCGGCCGATCGAGCCCGAAGCTCTCGCGCACTGCGTCCCGCTCGAGATCCGTGGCCTCGGGGCTGACCAACATCGAGATCGGATCACCGACAAGGTAAATCCCGACAAAGACGAGAACGGACATGACGAGCAGTACAAGGAAAGCTTGCAGCAACCGATTGATGACAAAAGTCGACAAGAGCGTCTCCCAAGTGCGAGGTGTGGCCCACAGCCCCGAGGGGTGTGGACCTGCGATGGATCACTCGGACCGGGTCACGTGCTGCGGCAACGTGAATTGGTCCGCGCGCGCTTCGTACTCGAGATCCTCGCGCAAGCCCCAGGATGGAACCTCGAAATGGATCGGCAGGATCGCGAAGTCCGACATTGCGAGCGCATCCGCCCGCTCCAGAAGCTTGGCCCGCGCGTCATCGTCCATGGTCTTGCTCGCCTCGATCAGCAGCGCGTCAAGCTCGGGGTTCGAGTAGCGGCCGGCATTTGCACTGCCTTGGCTCGCCTCCTTGTCGTACGTTGCTAGCTGGGCACCCAGGGTCGTACCGATCTCCCCGGTATTGTTACCCCAGGACGCGAGGTAGGCGCTGTAGGCCCGCTGGTCGCGGTTCTTGAAGAAAACCGGCGGCGCCGCGGCATCCACAGCCGTCTGAACGCCGATCCGACTCCACATCGCGGCAACCGTCTGCGAGACACGGGCGTCGTTGACGTAACGCCCGCTGGGCGAGCCGAGTGTAATTGAAAACCCATCGCCGTACCCGGCTTCCTCAAGCAATTGAGCCGCGCGTTCCGGGTCGGCGGGTGCGGGCACTTCATGCTCCGCACTGGTCCCGAACATTTTCGGCGTCCCGAGGCTTCCAGCCGGCACGGCAGCGCCCCCCATGACACGGCTCGCGATCCCTTCACGATCAATCGCACGGAAGAGCGCCTCACGGACTTCTTTGATCTTGAGGGGGTTCTCTCCGTTCGTTCCACTGATCCCCGGGCTGTCGTCTCGCTCTTGATCAAGCGCGATGAAGATGACTCGTGCGGGCGGGCCGGAAACGATCTTCACGTTCGGATCGCCTTCGATCTGAGTCACGCTCCCGGTGGGCACGTCCTCCATCATATCAATGTCACCAGCCAGAAGCGCCGCGGAGCGCGTAGCCGGATTGGTCATCGGTCGCATGATGACACGATCCCAGTCTGGTGCTTCGCCCCAATAGGACGAGTTCGCTTCGAGTATGAGGTCCGCGCCTTTCTGCCAGGATGAGAAGGTGAACGGCCCGGTGCCAATCAGCCCTTCGCCGCGGTTGAGCTCGGTGGTCGTCCGCCCCTCGGGCGCTTTGCCGGACGCGGCGGCCTTCGACATGATCGGAAGATTGACCAGATCGACGGTCAGGTTCGGGTAGGGTTGCTTCGTGGTGATCCGTACCGTCCTGTCGTCCAGTGCCTCGACACCGGCGATCTGGCGCGTGAACAGTGTAAAGGGCGTAGGGCTGTTCGGCACCTTCGCCACACGGTCGAGCGAGAAGACCACATCCTGCGCAGTCAGCGGTGTGCCGTCTGAGAAGGTCACTCCCTCTTTGAGATGGGAATCCCACTCTGTCGGGCTCGCCAGCTCCCAGCTATCAGCCAGAAGCGGTTCGACCGCACCTTGGGCGCTCTGGCGGACAAGCGGTTCGAATATGGCGAGGGAAACCTGCATGTTCGGTGAAAGGACGTGAAATTGCGGGTCGAGCGAGGACGGTTCAGACTTGGTGCCGATGACCAGATCTTCCGCGCTCAGCGTTGTGCAGGCCAGCAGAAGCGCGGCAGTACTTGCGAAGAGGTGCGAACGTGTGAAGTTCATGTAAACTCCTTATGGGCGGAGGTCGGATAGCCGACGACGGCCCTTTCCCTGTTGATCAAAAACGAAAAACCGATGAGCAAAAGACATGACCATGACCACTTGTCGCCGTCGCCTTCGAACACTGCCTTCTTCCGATTTCCCTATCGATAGAGGTAATCTGAAGCGATATCCGGAAAACATGCAATTAACTAATCTGGCTTCTACGATGACTTTTGGTTATCGTACCGCATGGACATTCGCCAACTCCGCTACCTCGTCTACACGGCTCGCTATTCCAGCTTCCGTATCGCTGCCGACAAGCTGAACGCGACACAGCCGGCGGTCAGCAAGGGTATTCGCGTACTGGAGCAATCCGTCGGTGTCCGCCTTTTGGATCGCGGCCCCTGGGGCGTGAAACCGACGGAGTACGGCGAGCGACTGATCCAGTACGGTGAGGCGCTTCTGGCCCTGACGGAGGAAGCCCGCACCGAGATCGACGCCATGCTGGGGGCAAAGCGCGGCCGTCTCCGGGTCGGTTCGCTCGCCACCACCGTTCGGGGGGTTGTGCCTACTGCCGCCCGGCGCTTCCTCGAAAAATCCCCGGAAGTCGATCTGACGTTCTACGAGGAACTATCGCCCGCGCTTCAGGCGCAGCTCTTGAAGGGATCGATCGATGTGGCCGTGATGTCCCGACCGCAGGACTTTCCAGATGACGAACTCGAGTACCGCGACCTACTGAACATTCCGATGCAGATCGTAGCCGACGTCGCGCATCCGCTCATGCAACGTGAGCGGCTGTCCCTCAGCGATTTGAAACGCTATCAGTGGATCCTGCCGGCGCGCCCCGATCCTGACCGTCTCGCCCTCGATTCGCTTTTCAGCAAGGCGCAGCTTCCATTGCCCAAAGCGGTGTGTGAAACGACTTCGTCGCGCTTTCAGGTTTCAATGCTCGCGGGAACCGCATGGCTGAGCTACCTGACGACTTCCAGCGCCTATACGTCCGACGAAAACGCGCAGTTGGCCCGGCTTCCCCTGCCCTCTCCTGCCTGGACGCGATCCGTAGGCGTTGCCTATCGCAAACAGCGCGTCTCACGACCTATTGTCGATGGATTTCTTCGTGAGCTCGAAATTGCCTCCGCGGAGTTTACCGCCAGCATGGAGGAGCCGCGCTAGCCGATTTTCTTGAAGGCCTGTTCCTGCCGGAATTGCGCCGCCCTGCGAACGGCCAGCCTCCAGTTGCCTTTCGCGGTCTGGTAAAACAGATACAAGGGTCACGACGATAGAATTCAGGCGCTCGCCTGTTGTACACCAGCGGGGGTCGCAGGAGTAATCGAGCTGGTCTTTGGGCTGTTGCTGGTGATTGGGCTGTTCGTTTGTCAGCGTTTGTTCTGAGCGGCATGACTGCTGCGGCCTACTTCATTGCCCACATGCCACAGGGATTTTTCCCCTTGCTGAACGGTGGCGAACTGGCCGCGCTGTACTGTTTTGGGTTTCTCTATCTTGCCGCCGCGGGCCCCGGCCCTTGGTCCGTTGACGCG
>NZ_QBFD01000046.1:647175-648668 GCF_003335585.1 Sulfitobacter sp. DFL-14
TGCGTTCAAACATGCCATCGCCAAGGGCGAGTTGCAACTGGGGTGTTGGCTGGGGCTGGCCGAACCCTATGTCGCGGAAATCAGCGCGGGCGCGGGGTTCGACTGGCTGCTGATCGACGGCGAACATGCCCCTAATGATCTGCGCTCGATCGTGGCGCAACTTCAGGTGATTGCCGCGCGCGACACCCACGCCGTTGTGCGCCCGCCCATCGGGGAAAGCTGGCTGATCAAACAATTGCTGGACGCGGGTGCGCAAACCCTGCTGGTGCCGATGGTGGAAAGCAGCGCACAGGCGCGCGCGCTGGTCGACGCGGTCACCTATCCTCCGCACGGGGTGCGCGGCGTCGGGTCGGCTTTGGCCCGTGCCTCGGATTTTGCCGCGATCCCCGATTATCTGACCACCGCACGCGAAGAGATTTGCCTGTTGGCGCAGGTTGAAAATCGCAAAGGCCTTGAAGCATTGGACGATATTCTGGCGGTTGACGGGCTGGACGGCGTGTTTATCGGCCCGTCAGATCTGGCCGCCGACATGGGCTATATCGGACAGGCGGGTGCCGCCGAAGTCAAACGCACGGTTCTGGCGGCCATGGAAAAAATTGTGGCCTCTGGAAAGGCAGCGGGGATCCTCACCCTGGACACCGCATTTCAACAGGAATGTCGCGACCTCGGGGCAAGTTTTATCGCGACGGACATCGATGTCTCACTCTTCGCCCGCAACATCCGTGCCGCCGCCGATACCGCTCGCAAAACCCTGAGCTAAAGCTGCGGTTCAGCTCAAACAGCTTTGGAGAAGAACCTGCGGCTTCCGCCGCGTTAATACAACAGACCCTGACGGAAGGTTAGACATAAACAAGTTGGCCGCACCAAGTTTTACCCACGCCCTTGAATTTTGCATGTCACAATTAAGGGCCATCCGACCCGATGACAGTGGACAGAACTGTAAACTTGCGGAAGACTTGAAATCTGTCTTGCCACAGATCGTGGATAAATTGTGAGGAATATAGCATGACCTTTCTAACACCCTATCAGCCGCAGCTCTTGTCGCTGTTTCGGATCATGTCCGGCTTGTTGGTACTGCAGCACGGAACCACCAAGATCCTGGGTTTCCCGGCAAGTGACATGAGCGGCATCTCTCTTGGCAGCCTCGGGGGGATTGCAGGACTAATCGAATTGGTCTTTGGCCTTTTGCTGGTGATTGGGCTGTTCTCGCGTCTCTCGGCGTTTATCCTGAGCGGCATGACTGCTGCGGCCTACTTCATTGCTCACCTGCCCCAGGGATTTTTCCCCTTGCTGAACGGTGGCGAACTGGCCGCGCTTTACTGTTTTGGGTTTCTCTATCTTGCCGCCGCGGGCCCCGGCCCTTGGTCCGTTGACGCGCAGCGCGGATAGCCGACCGCCATGCGTCGCGACCACGAAGTTAGCGAAGCCGCCTGAAGGTTCTGTCATCAAAACAAGTCACCCGCCGCCGATTGGCGGCGGGTGAGGCGCCGTTC
>NZ_QBFD01000046.1:648678-803389 GCF_003335585.1 Sulfitobacter sp. DFL-14
AAGGTCGCGAACACGGGGGTGGCCGAGGCACATAAAGCATAAAGGTTCTGTCATCAAAACAAGTCACCCGCCGCCGATTGGCGGCGGGTGAGGCGCCGTTCACCAAGAAGGCGCAAGATTACATGCCTTCACGTTCCAATTTCTTACGCGCCAACTTGCGCGCGCGGCGTATCGCTTCTGCTTGCTGTCGGGCTTTCTTCTCAGACGGTTTCTCGAAATGCTGCTTGAGCTTCATTTCACGGAACACGCCTTCGCCCTGAAGCTTTTTCTTCAAAACCCGAAGGGCTTGATCAACATTGTTGTCGCGGACACTAACCTGCATGTGGCTCCCACCATCATTTATTAATAGACGCAAAATAAATGACAGGAATCCGCCGGTGGCAAGAGAATTAAGCGCTGCTCCAGCAATGTACAGCGTCTAGAATCTGGTTGAGTACATATATTCGCAGTGATTTTCGTCAAAATCCGCTTGGGGGATCAGTTTGCGAAAGGGTCTTGTCCATTATCAAATATATCCACACGTCCTGATATATGGATAAGAATTTTGCTCTCGGCGCGTTACAGCAAACACTTGCAAAGCCACACCGGGCGTGACGTTCAAAGGGAAATGGCTGCCACCCTGTGATCCTGTGATCCTGTGATCCTTAAGGCGCGATGGCCCTAGGCGTTCAGGCGCGACATCTGATGGGTTGGATCAAGTTTGAATCTTTCTGGCTCTGAAGCCCATATCTTGCAGATGAATTCGTATGGTCTGTTCCCTGCAGCTGTTTTGATTGCCATCGGGGCGGCGGTGTTTCAGGTCAAACAGGTAAAAGAACAGACACGCGGTGATTGGCCGACAATACCTGGGGTGATACCCTTTACGACAACTGAGGCAATCACTTGAGGGTTACATGCTGACGTCGCGCCGACCGAAATATGCGCCTCTGCGGCGTGTTGTTGAACGGCTCTGGTGTGTCACGGACAGCGGCGCACTTGGGTATGAGACACTGTTGCCCTCCGGCAAGGCTCAGATCATCTTCAGCCTGTCGGACCTCGCGCTGGCCACCCATGACCCCTGGGCGGACGCGCCTCCGCCGCCGAGCCTCCAGGTGCTTCAGGGGCCCTCCTCCCGCCCGCGGCGCATTACGCGCGAACCGCAGGTCGCGCTGTGCGGCGCCAGCTTCCATGCCGGCGGTGCCGCGGCGCTGTTCAGCAGGATCGACAAGACGGCGGACCGGGTCATCGCCCTCAGTCGGTTCTGGGGCGCAGATGCCGCATGGCTGGGCCAGGGCCTGCGCCAGCGCGACAACCACAGCGCGCGGCTTGACCTGCTTGAAAATGAGGTCACCCGGCGCCTGAACATTCCGCCGGATCTGGCCCTGTTGCGCCGCGGCCTGCGGCTTTTGAAATCTGGCGCATCGATGAGCGAGACCTGCGCAGAACTCGACTGTTCGCCTTACGTGTTCAGAACCCTGTTTCGCAGGTACGTTGGGTTCACCCCAAAACACTACCTCAGGATCGAAAGGTTTCGACAGGCCGCGCGCAACCTGTCACCCAAGGCGGCGCTGGCAGATGTGGCCTTTGACGCGCAGTTTGCCGACCAGCCCCACATGACACGCGAAGTGGAACATTTTGCCAAGATGACACCGGGCCGGTTGCGCGCCTGTCCCCGCATGCATCCCGGCCATGTACCGGAAGATCAGACTTAACTTTCGTTCAAGACCTGCATGGTGCGGGGCAGATATTGTACCCGCGATCCCCCCTGACAGGAGAAACAGGATGACTCTGCCTCTTTCCAACGACGGCTTTCTCAGGCTGGTTGTGCGCAACGCCGACGCCGCCATCACCTTTGTTCAAGACGCACTCGGCGCCAGGCTTGTCGAACGCTTTGCCGATGCTAATGGCCGCGTGGTCCATTCCCGGTTATCGCTGGGTAGCCTGGCCATTTCGCTGGTCGACGAAGTGCCGGACTGGGGTTGGCACTCGCCCCATTCGCTTGGCGGATCGCCGGTTCTGATCCACCTTGGCTTTGACTCCTGCGATCTGGTTGCAGACCACATGGTTGCGCTGGGGGCAGAGATCGTCATTGCTATCGAGGATCGCCCTTATGGCAAACGCGAAGGGCGCCTGCGCGATCCCTTTGGCCACCTATGGGTGTTGAGCCAAGAGCTACCGGCATGACCGTTCTGCGCATCGTCGCCAATCTCGCCGCAGATCCGGTTCAAAATGTGCAGAAATTCTACGCCGATCTGTTTGACCTTGATCTGGTCATGGACCACGGGTGGATTGTCACATTGGCCTCCGAGGAAACCGCGATGGTTCAGATCAGCATCGCAACCCAGGGCGGCTCTGGCACAGATGCGCCGGACCTCTCGATTGAGGTCGATGATGTTGACGATGTGCATCGGCGCGCCACCGGCATGGGTTGTGAAATCACCTATCCTCTTACGGATGAACCATGGGGCGTCAGGCGGTTTTATCTGTCTGACCCGACGGGCAGGACCCTCAACGTGCTGTCGCATCGCGTATAGCGCCGCTTGAAATGCCTCCGATCACGCACCGCGGTTGAGATCTTGCTATGGCGTGGACGCCATCGAGAGAGAACATCCACGCCGTAAACTAAACCCACCTACATTGCTTACGGATCCCCGGTAGAGCAGTTACGGTGCAATCCCCAGCGATATCTTCAGCGCAGAATTTTAGAGATGGCCCCGACAATGGAGCCATCCTTTTCTACTTTGCACGTCACGTTTCAGCCGATCAAGTGAATGTCGTGCAGGTCGAGTTGGTAGAACGGGTGCACGTCGACATTGGCAAACTTGCCGTTGGAGTGGTTGAATACCGACCGCCAGTAGGCTTGGATGACAACGCCCTCGTCCTGCATGATCTTTTCGATCTTTGCCATGATCTCGCGCCGCGCATCGGCATCAGCGATCGAAAGACCTTGTTCAAGCAAACTATCGAATTCGGCATTTGAGAAGGCAGATTCGTTCCACGCCGCGCCGGACTTATAGGCCAGCGCCATGATCTGGATACCCAGCGGACGCGGGCCCCATTCGGTGGCGGAGAAAGGATATTTCGTCCAGTCGTTCCAGAACGTCGCGCCAGGCAAGATGGTCCGCTTCACATTCAGCCCGGCGTCTCGCATCTGCGCCGCAACGACATCGCAGGTGTTCTTCTGCCAATCGGTGTCGACAGAGATGATCTCGAACTCCGTGTCCGCGTGGCCTGCCTCGGCCACCATGGCCGCGCCCTCGGCTGCATCGAACTCAAGCGGGGGCAATTCGGCGTATTCGGGGTGTACCGGGCAGACATGGTGGTTTTCACCTATCAAACCAAGCCCACCAATTCCGAGTTCCAGCACCTTGGCATTGTCGACGGTCATCTGAATGCCGCGCCGGACCTCGCGATTGTCGTAGGGCGCCGACAGCTGGTTGAACCGAACCGCAAGAGTGTTGGCGGTGACGACGTTGCTCGGTGTCCATCCAATCCCATTGAACACGTCGACATAGTCGCTGTCGGTGCGGTAGGTCAGATCAATCTCGTCGCTTTCGGCGGCTGAGACAAGGGCGGATTGGTCCGTTCCAAGATCGATGAACTCGATCCGGTCGAGCCAGCCGCCCTCGCGCCAGTATTCATGGTCCGGGTTGCGCACGAGCACACCTTTCACACCAACCTCATAGCTTTCGGGCAGATAAGCGCCAGTGCCAATTGGGCTGTCCACCGGATTGCTGCCGCCGACAAAACTGCGGTGAACAACGGCTGCGGGGTAGTCCGAAAGGGCGGCCATGATGCTGATATCGGGGCTGTTGAGGTTGAGTTGCACTGTCGTGTCATCGACTGCCACCACGGCCCCTTCGCGCAGCATCTTCGTCTCCGAGTTTTGGAGCGCCGCGACCCGCGACGCCATCGAGTTGCCCTCGACGGTGCCATCGGCCCAAAGCATGAAGTTGTGCATCAGATCCTCAGATGTGAATGCATCGCCGTTGTTCCAAGTGACGCCCGGCCGCAGTTTCAACGTGTACTGCGTCGCGTTGTCGTTGGCTTCCCACGATTCAATCAGGCCGCCGGTCACGCTGCCGTCGCGATTGAACAGCGTCAGATAGTCGAGCCAGCCACGGCAGAAGTTGGCGTATTCGGTCCAGTCCCACAGGCGCGGTTCTTTCATTGCCTTGGTTTCCATGTTCACCCGCAATGTCCCGCCCTTGCTGGCCTGAGCATGCGCAGGCGTGGGCATGGCGACCCCGATCAGCCCGTAGGCCGCCGTGGCACTGACACCCAGCATCGTTGCGCGCGAAAGGAACTCACGTCTCGAGAGCTGGCCGGATTGATATTCTGCGGCGTACGCCTGTACCGCGGGATGCAGTGTTTCAGACTTCATTTTCGATCTCCCTACCGATGTTGTTCTGGCATTCCTCATCTGGGCTCAGCCATCGTTGTTCTTGACGTGGACAATAGTGTCCAATAGTTCTTCCCACTAAGAGACATAAGTGTCCAATATGCAAGCTGTGAATCATCCGGCCGACGCGCGCCACGTAAATTCCGAGGAGAACACATTGAAGTCTCATTACCGTGCCGTTGTTATTGGTGGAGGCGTTGTTGGTGCTTCTGTGTTGTATCATCTGGCAAAATTCGGCTGGAACGATGTCTGCCTTATCGAACGCAAGGTGCTGACGGCCGGCTCCAGCTGGCACGCGGCTGGTGGCTTTCACGCGCTGAACGCGGATCCCAACATCGCCAGCCTTCAGTCCTATACCATCGATTTGCTGAGCGAGATCGAAAAGGAATCGGGTCAGTCCGTGGGCATGCACATGACCGGCGGCATGACGTTGGCGGGCACGCCCGACCGCTGGGAATGGCTACAATCTGCATATCGCACGTTCCAGTCAATCGGCATCGACGACGTTCGACTGATCACCGCGCAGGAAGCCGGAATGTTGAATCCACTGCTGTCCACTCATGGCATTCTCGGTGGCATGTATGCGGACCGCGAAGGCTATGTGGACACCACGGGCACGGTGCATGCCTATGCCGGGGCCGCCAGAAAGCGCGGCGCCGAAGTGATCGAGAACAATCGCGTGCTGGAGCTGGTTCAGACCACCGATGGCTGGGATGTCGTCACCGAAAAGGGCACGGTCCACACCGAGCATGTCATCAACGCAGCGGGTCTATGGGCCAAGCAGGTGGGGCGCATGGCGGGAATCGAATTGCCGGTGTCACCGCTGAACCATCACTATCTGATTTCGGATAGCATCCCAGAAGTGGCCGCACTCGACCGCGAAATGCCGCTGACCGTGGACCTCGAAGGATTTACCTACATGCGTCAGGACCAGCAGGGGATGCTGCTTGGCATCTACGAGATCGACCACGAACACTGGATGATGGACGGTGCGCCGTGGGAATACGGGTTCGAATTACAGCAAGAAGACACCGACCGCATCGAACGGGAGTTGACGCTCGGGTTTGAACGCTATCCAGCCTTGCAGAATGTGGGTGTCAGGACGTGGGTCAACGGCGCCTTTACCTTTGCGCCCGACGGCAACCCGCTGGTCGGGCCGGTACGTGGCAAGCCGGGATACTGGTGCGCCTGCGGGGTGATGGCCGGGTTCCTTCAGGGCGGCGGCGTGGGCAAGAGCCTGGCGGAATGGATCATTCACGGCGAGCCGGCCGCCGACGTCTTCGGCATGGATGTCGCCCGCTTTGGCCCCTATGCGGAGAATAAGGAATACATCAAGCAGACCACCGGACAATTCTACACCCGCCGTTTCGTGATGACCTATCCCAACGAACAACTGCCGGCGGGGCGCCCGCTGAAAAAGGTGTCGGCCTATTCCGACATGTCGGCGGCGGGGTGCCGCTGGGGAGCAAGTTGGGGGCTGGAAGTGCCCTTGTATTTCGCGCCCTCCCCCGGCTTCGAAGAGACGCCCACTCTCAAACGCTCGAACGCTCACGACATCGTCGCCGCCGAATGCAATGCGGTGCGCGAGGCGGTCGGGCTGCTCGACATCTCGGGCTTCTCACGGTTCGAGGTATCGGGCCCCGGGGCCGAGGCATGGCTCAACCGGATTCTGGCGTCTAAACTGCCGATGCCCGGTCGGGCGAAACTGGCCCCGATGCTTAGCCCCGAGGGCAAGCTCAAGGGCGACCTGACCGTGTTCAACTGGGGTCCGGACTCGTCCGGCAACGCAACCACCTGGTGGATCATGGGCAGTTACTACCTGCGTGAATGGCACATGCGCTGGTTCCAGGATCATATGGATGACGGCGTGACCCTGCGTGACATCGCTGACGCGACCGTGGGGTTCAGTCTGTCCGGGCCCAACAGTCTCAGGGTACTGGAACAGCTGACCGACGGGCCGATTGCCGATCTGCCGTTCATGGGCTGCGGCATCTTCGATATCGGATTGATCCGTGCCAAAGTCGGGCGGCTTTCGATTGCAGGTGAACTCGGCTATGAAATCCACTGTTCTGCTGCCGAACATATCACCCTGCGCGAAACCCTACTGGCGGCAGGCGCGGCTCTGGGTATCAAGGAGATCGGTTTCAACGCGATGCTCAGCCTGCGGCTGGAAAAGAGCTTTGGCATCTGGAACGCCGAATTCACACAAGGCTATACACCTGGGCAAACTGGGATGGATCGCTGGATCGATTGGAACAAGACAGACTTCATCGGCCGTGAGGCAGCACTGGCCGAAAGGGACAGTGAAGGTCCGCAGAAAGTGATCGTAATGCTGGAAATTAGCGCAAGGGATGCAGATGCCAGCGGCTATGAGCCGGTCTGGAAAGATGGCGCGCTTGTGGGCTTCGTGACTTCGGGCGGCTATGGTCACACGGTTGGCAAATCGCTTGCGATGGCGATGATTGACAGGGGGGCTGCTGACGTGGGGACGGCATTGGCTGTGCACATCGTGGGGTCCGAATGCTCTGCGCAGGTGATCACGGCCTCGCCCTATGACCCGCAAGGCAACGCAATGCGAGGTGCATCATGACGGTCGATACCCCGGCAGAGCCGCGCTCAAGGAAGCGGCGCGGTCGCGGCGATGGCACCCCGCCTGCGTCCAAACGGAATCCCAACTATCGCCAGTTACGCAACCCTTTCCCAGTCATGTCGGTCTTTTCAGACGACGAAGCCGCCAACATGCACGAAACCGCGCTTCGAATGCTCGAACAGCTGGGCATGCGCGTTCTGCTGCCCGAGGCGATCAAGATCTATTCTGCAGCCGGGGCGCGGGTCGAAGGCGACATGGTCTATATCGGGCGCGAGATCGTGGAGGCGGCACTTGCGAGCGCTCCGAGGTCCATCCATTGCCAAGCGGGAGCACCGGAGCGGGACATCGTGTTGGAACTGGGCGCGCTGGCGTTCCAGCCGGGTGCAGGCGCGCCCCATGCCACCGATCTGCGGCGCGGACGCCGCCCCGGATCGGCGCGGGATTTTACCGAATACACCCGCATCTCGCATCACTACGACGTCTTTCAGATGATGTCGCCCTCGGTTGAGCCGCAGGACGTCCCAACCCATCTGCGCCACTACTTCACGCTGCTGACACAAGCGGAACGGACCGACAAATTTCCGTTCCTCTTCGCACGCGGCACGCCGCAGGCGCTGGATAATTTCGAGATGCTGCGCATCGCGCGCGGCCTGTCGGAGGATGAGTTCAAGGCAGGCACCCATGCCTATACAATCATCAACACCAACTCGCCCCGGACCCTCGATATCCCGATGGCGCAAGGCCTGATCGACTTTGCCCGCCATGGGCAGTTGTCCATTGTCACACCTTTCACGCTGATGGGGGCGATGGCGCCCATCACGGTCGCGGGGGCGATCACGCTGTCCCATGCAGAATGTCTCGCGGCCATAACGCTGACGCAACTGGTCAAGCCCGGTGCGCCGGTATGCTATGGAACCTTTACCTCGAACGTCGACATGAAGTCCGGCGCGCCTGCCTTTGGTACTCCGACACATTTTCAGGCGTCACTGGCTGCGGGTCAGATGGCACGGATGCTGGGGCTGCCCTGGCGGTCGGCGGCGGGGTCTGCGTCGAACGTCAATGACGTGCAGGCCGCGAACGAGAACCAGATGGGGCTATGGGGTTGTCTGCTGTCCGGTGCGACGGTCATCATCCACTCGGCAGGCTGGCTCGAAGGCGGGCTAACGGTATCCTACGAAAAGATCGTGACGGACGTCGAAGTGCTGAACATGGTGGCCGAGCTTTGCGCGGGCAACAAGGCGGGCACGGATGAGATCGGCTTTGTCAACGCGTTGTCACATGTCGCTCCGTCGGGCCATTTCTTTGCCACGCCGCAAACAATGGAGCGGTACAATACCGAGTTCTACGAACCCGTCGTGCATGACTACGCGAACTTTGGGACATGGACAGAACGCGGGGCGCGCGATGCCAACACCCGTGCGACGGACGTCTGGGAAAGCATTCTTGCCAGGCCGGAACAGATGATGACTACGCCCGACCGGCTGGATAAGCTGCGCGCCTTCATCGACAAACGCACCGCCGAGGGCGGCGCACCACCGGAGAGTTGACACGATGGCACGCATCACACCCCTGTTGCACCGCGATGACCCGGAAAAGGAACCGCTCGTCGGGCATGTGAAAGTCACGCGCGAGGATTGGCTGAACGTCGCGCGCGATGTGCTGGTCAGCGACGGCGTGGCCGAGGTCAAGGTGCAGGCGCTCGGCGCGCGGCTGGAGGTGTCCCGCTCCAGCTTTTACGGCTATTTCAAGAGCCGAAAGCACCTGCTCGACGACCTGCTGGACGATTGGGAGAACCGCAATACGCGCACGATTGTCGAAAGCGTGCACGCGCCTGCCGCCTCGATCAGCGAAGGGGTCTGCAACTTCTTTCGCAGTTTTCTCGATCCCGACCTCTTTGATCGCGGGCTTGATTTCGCGGTCCGGGAATGGTCGCGCCGCGACGGGGCCGTGCGCCAGCGCATCGACGCCGCCGATGCAACGCGGTTGCGCGCCGTCAGCGCCATGTTTGAGCGTTTCGGCTACCCCGAGCACGATGCCGATACCCGCGCACGGATTCTCTACTTCATGCAGCTTGGGTATCACGCGCTGGAGGTTCGCGAACCGATGGAAGCCCGATTGGGTCGGATCGAAGGCTATCTGCGCGGTTTCACGGGGTCCGATCCGGACGCCGGCGCGGTCGCCGAGTTTCGCGGTTTCGTCGAAAGGCTGAACCTGCCGTGACGCGCTATTCGGCCTTCAAAGTCTTTCGCGAGGGTCTGCGCGGACAGACCGGGTAGGACAAAGCGTGGCGGTCACGGCCCATTCTGAGCGCGACATGGAGATGGCCGCGCGAGACAGGTCAACGCGGGCAGCGGATGCGCGGGGTGTGGACATCATCCAGAATTGCGAGGTGTCGGGCCTGCTTAACGAAGGCGGGATCCCAACGCGATCATGACCATCACGCTGGGCGGGCGCAGCTTTCCCAACTGCCCCGCGACCACGACACCACCGGTCGAGGGGATGCAGGCGCGCGCGGTCAACGCCTGGCCTTCGACATCAAGGGGGGCCATATTCTGTTTCACCGATGGCTGGGGGCGGGGCCTGCCACGACGGCCCAGAAAAGCAGCGTCACCTTTCGGAAACGATCACCATCTTTTCGATGATCTCGTCGAGTTCTCCTGCACCACTCAAAAGATGCAGTTTTTCGAGTGTTGGCAGTAATTCGTCGTCGGCACCGATGCGAATGACGGGGTTCTTGCCCTTCACACACCAATTCCGTTCACCGAAGTTCAACCTCAGGTGCAGCTCACCATCCTGATCGTACCACCAGGGTTCGGGGGTGATGTAGTCAAGCTCTCGCCCCATGACGCCGTCACATTCGACGAATTTCTGGCTTGGATAGTTGTAGCCGGGGTCACGCGCCAATGCGATTTGGTGCGTCAGACCGCCCATAAAAATCTGACGCCAAGTCGCCATTTTTTCCTGAATCATTTGGTGGCGGTGTTCTGGATCAAATGCGCTCGGCTCGCCCACTTTTTCGATGAAATTTATGTCGTGGAGATTGAGTTCGCCATCCGGCGTGTGGACAGACCCTGAGACCGCGCCGCCGTCGTTTCCAAGCGCGAATGCAGCGCCAGTTGTGGAAGATTGATCTACCTTGCTGGTAAACTGTGTAGACGTGTGCATTATATTCTCCTGTTTTGATATGGCTGGAGTCGATCTCTGTGCCAGCCGGAGCGTCTTTCTTTAGGCGACTGCTGATAGAGTTCTGTTTTGAGCGCGAGGGATCAGAGCGTTGTGCAGGACGGTGACTGTCTTGTCCAAAGCGCCACTTTCCACGACAAACTGAACATCGACGCTTCGTGGCCCCTGAGATGCGCCGACCGCCTCGAAGCCCTCTTCGGCTATGGCATGCAATCCACGGCTGAGGATCGAAAGCCCGCTCAAATCCCGTCCTATCACCGATGCGATGGCCAGCTTGCGCGATGTGATGCTCGCCGCTGGATAAAGCTGCTCCAGATCCTTTTCCACGCGCCGTAAAACCTTCAGCGAAGAATCGACGTAATGGGTGATCGTGTTGGCATTGGATGTCTTCGAGACGATCCGCACATCGTGGCGTGTTAAGGCATCAAGGATCGCAGCGTCATATCCCTTTACGCCGACCATGTCCTGTTCAAACACTTCAAGCGCAATGACATCGAGCCCCGTCACGATTTCGGCAGCCGAGGCTTTGGCGGGCTGGTCGTCAATCAATGTACCCGGATCACTGGGATCAAAGGCATTGACGACGCGCAGCGGTACATCTGCCTGCCGCAGGGTCTTTGCCGCTTTCGGGTGGATCGCCTCCATCCCCATATTCGAAAGCTGGTCAGCAACGTCATAATTGGTATGGCCGATCTTTTTCGCCTCGCCCGCTCCGACAAGGCGTGGGTCTGCCGAGGAGAGATGGAATTCTTTGTGAATGATGGCTTCCCGCGCGCCTGTCAAAGCCGCGAGACGCGAGAACGTGACCTCGGAATAGCCGCGGTCGAATTCGCGCATCAACCCTTCGGCGCATTGTGCATAGCCGGTGACGATCGGCAGTTCGACGCTTGGGTTGATATCCGCCATGGCCACAGTGATACGAGTGTCCAACGTCACGTCGCATTCGTCACGCCATCCGGTCAAATCTACGAACCGCGCATTGATCCCGTTCCGGTTTAGCATCAGCGTTGCCACATAGGCGGAATGCGCTTCACCGAGGCCGGACAGCAGTTCGCGTATATGCAACAGATGTGTGTTGAGGCGAAAATGACCGTAGGAGCACAGCCGCTGCAGGTCGATCAGGCAATTGCGTGCACCCTCAATACGGTCCTGAACAAACGTCGTGGCCTGCCCAATGTCACCGGGATGATCCAGCACTTTCTCATGGATTTCGACCATCGCATTGAGTGCGCGGCCAAGTGCATCATGCCAGCCATGATCATCGTCAGCGTTGGCAAATGCGGCGTAGACCCCTGCGTCGCCCGATTTCTTGTGTTCGAGAAGGAGGTCCGTGATCCCGCCAAACGCAGAGACCACGAACATGCGCCCGTACTGCGGGCTGCCCGCGTCCATGAAAAGTGTATCACACAACTCATGAAGCCGGGACATGGTGGTTCCGCCGATTTTCTCTACGGTATGGGTCATCTCAGGCCTCGGCGGTCTCTGGTGCCGCATAGGACCCGTCCTCACGGTGCACTTCCGTGCCAGTGACAGGCGGGTTAAAGCAGCATGCCATGACCAGTTCTTCATCGGCGCGCAACACGTGGCGGTCATGCTGGTCGAGCGCATACATCACACCGGGCTTGATGTGGTGCGTTTCGCCGGTTGCAAGATCGGTGATCGAGCCGGACCCTTGCATGCAGTACACACTTTCAAAGTGGTTCTTGTATTCAAACGTGTGCTCTGAACCCGGTTCCAGAAAGGTGATGTGAAAGGAGAAGCCCATTCCATCATCGGCCAACAGCATACGCACGCTGGACCATTTCGCATCCGAGACAACGCGGTTGCGTTCGGACTCTATGATCTCGTTGAAGTCTCTGACAATCATGGTGCTACTCCGCTGCGATTTTAGTGTTGACCGTGACGCTTTGTGCCGCGTCGATGAGAATATTCAGACCCTTTTTCAGCAGCGCATCAGGCGTGGTCAGCGGTGCAAGGATTTTGACAACCTCATCATTCGGGCCCGAGGTCTCGACGATGAGACCGTTTTGAAACGAATGTGCGCAGATTTCACCGGCAAGCTCGCCAGAGCCGACATCGACCCCGCGCATCATGCCGCGGCCTTTCAGGTAGGCACCTGGGATCAGCTCCGCGATCGTTTCCAGCGCGTCTGCGATCAGGTCAGCGCGGCGGCTGATGTCATTTTGCAGCGCATCGTCGGACCAGAATTTTTCAATCGCAACGCGCGCTGTGACGAAGGCATGGGTGTTGCCACGGAATGTGCCGTTGTGTTCTGCGGGGCCCATCACGTCATGTTCAGGTTTAACAAGGACCAATCCCATGGGGAGGCCGAAACCGGACACAGATTTGGCCATGGTCACAATGTCCGGGTTGATGCCCATTTCATCAAAGGAAAAGAAAGTGCCAGTCCGCCCACAGCCTGCTTGGATGTCATCGACGATCAAGAGCGCACCGTGATCGGCTGCAAGCGACGCGATGCGGGCAATCCATTCGGGGCTGGCGTCGTTCAGCCCGCCTTCGCCCTGCACGGTTTCCAGCAGGATAGCGGCGGGTGCGTCCATGCCTGAGGAGGCATCGTTCAGCATGGTTTCCAGCAAGTCAGCTGTGTCGAGTGCGTCGCCCATGTAACCATCATAGGGCATGCGGGTGACGTTGTTCAGCGAGGTGCCAGCGCCGCCTCTGTGGTAGCCGTTTCCTGTTGCCGCCAAGGCGCCTTGGGTCACACCATGAAAGCCGTTGGTGAAGGCAATCACATTGGTGCGGCCTGTCGCCTTCCGGGCCAGCTTCATAGCTGCCTCAACCGCATTCGCACCGGTCGGCCCGACAAACATCAGTTTGTGGTCCATTTGGCGCGGCTTAAGGATATGCGTTTCGAACGCTCCGATAAACGCGCCTTTGGCGTCGGTGTACATATCGAGCCCGTGGGTGATGCCGTCAGCCGAGATATGGTCAATCAGCGCGGCTTTCATGTCCGGGTCATTATGGCCATAGTTCAGCGACGAACAGCCCGCCAGAAAATCGATATATGTGCGCCCGGATGTGTCGGTCATCTCTGCGCCTTGGGCGCTGGAAAAGACGGCATCAAAGCCGCGGCAGTAACTGCGGGCTTCGGATTCACGACGTATGAAAGTAGATGTTGTTGAGGATTTCGTAGACATACGACCTCTTTCAGTTTGCTGAGGGAATTGGGTGGGGTTGGGTTCAGGCCGCTTGGGCCATGGCTTTCGCCAAAGGAATTGTGACTAGGTGCTCGGTCTTGTGCTGGTCCTGAAAGTGAACCTCTTGCGTATAGTACGCTTCTGCGTCCAGCTTGCTGCCTTGGGTCTTGCCGAACTTTCGGAACAGCGCCCAGGACGCTTCGTTATCAGCTGTAATGGTGGTTTGAATGCGCATGACGTCATCACATACCTCACGGTTGCTAATCGTTTGCAGCATAAGTGCGCCAAGCCCTGATCCGCGTGCCGCTTCGGACACGGCAACCTGCCAAACAAAAAGCGTCTCAGGATCGTTTGGCAACACATAGGCCGAAATCCAACCGACCACGTCACCGTTGAGCTCTGCCACTACGCAGGTTTCTGCAAAATGATCACATTGAATCATGTTACAGTACATGGAGTTTTCATCCAGCGGCTTGCAGCTCTGCACCAGATCCCAGATCGCCGCGCCGTCTTCGGCCTGCGGCACGCGCAGGTTGGGTATGTTGGCTCTGGCAAGGTCTGGGGAATGCTGCATGTCTTTACTCCTAATCTGTTTAGTCAGGCTAAATAGCGATGCGCGGCAATTACTTCAACAAGCAAAGTAGTTTTTCTTAAGATTGCGGTAAACTCTATGTTTTTGGCATATATAGTGCGTACTTGAGATTTGTTCGCCTAATTAATTCTCGTTTCACGTCCTTCGATTGCCTCACCAGATGGCGCTTCACAGCAGGCAGATTCTCATTTATACTTAGACACATAAAGTATTGGAGGTTGGATGGACCGTATCGATACAAGCTTAATTGCGTTGCGGCGCATTTTGCGCGCAACAGAGATGTTTGGTCGCGAAATTAAGCAATCCGCAGGGATCACGCCTGTACAGTTCCGCGCCCTGCAGATCATCGCGGACACAGGGCAGGCGACCGCCAAGGCGATCTCGGAGCGCATGCGGGTCAGTCAGGCAACCGTGACGTCGCTGGTGGATAAACTGGTGCGCGACGGCATGGTGCTTCGGGAAAAATCAACCTACGATCGCCGCCAAACCAATATCCACATGACATCAAAGGGGCAGCAGACCTTGGCTGACGCCCCGGACCCTTTGCAGCAACGTTTCGTGCGCAAGTTCTCTGCAATCGAAGATTGGGAACAGGCGATGATCGTTGCCAGCCTCGAGCGGGTTGCAGCCATGTTGGACGCTGATGACATTGATGCCTCTCCGGTTCTTGATGTGGGGGATATCAAGCACATTGAAGAACATTGAGGGCCATTGCCAAGTCGTTTGTGCTGCTCGACTTGGGTAAAGGCCTGGTACGACAGGCGCTGCTGTTCATTGCAGCCTATGACACCATCAACGCCGAATGGGTCCTAATTGTTGAGGCCCTGCCGCGCGCGCACCCCTTTGGCCCAGCGTTCTGAGGATTTTCCGAAACAGTCGTGCAGGGAATCGACCGCAATCACACTGCCCAAGGCAAGCCGACCCAGAAGGCACAATTGCGACACTATTCGACCCTGTTCATCCAGCACCTGCCCGTCGGGTAGGGTGCGCGCCGCCAGCCCGTGGGCCTGCGGGGTCAGTACGTCATTTTCCGCCAGCGTAGAGACGGGTGCCGTCGCAATGGCCGACAGATCGGGCGCAGGCAAAACCGCGTCGATCATAATTGAAACGCGGGCGGTGTTGCCATGGGTTTCCAACGTCCAACCGCTGTCTGTCATGGTGAATTCAGGATCAACTGCAAGGTCCATGTTCACAATACCCGAATGTATCAGCGCCATCAGTTCGCGCGCCGCAGACAGGGGCGGCCCATAGCTGTAGCGCTTTAGCCCTTCGTCGAAACCAACAAGCGCCTGCGCGGTTTCTGCGGGTGTCTCGACAGGGTTATACCCTGCGCGCAGGGCGTCCTGTGCCTTGCGCCAGACCTGCCCTACCGTATAGCCAATGGTCGGTGCACGGCTGCCATCGGCCAGCGCCATTCCGGTGCGCAACGTGTCAATCGGGGACAGGTCTTTTTCTTGCGATCCCGCGTCTGTCCATTCGGCCTGCAACCAGTCTGCCACGGCCCCGTCCGGCACCGCCGCCCCACAGTCAGTCAGAATGCGCGTCACAACCGGTTTCAGTACCGCATTGATCGCCGCGCGTGCGGTGTCGGGATCGGCGACGGCCGCCTGTGCCATCGCTTGCGAAAACCGGTCCATCTCGGACGGTTGCAGATCAAACCGCGCATCCAGCGCCTCTGTCGCGGGTTTGGGAAACGGCGAATGACCGTTCAGCGAAAGTGGATAGATGGCCGCAGGTTCGCGCCCCGAAGGGTGATAGCCTTGTGCATCGAAACTCCCGCCCTGCCCGCATGTCAGCACACGCAGCACGTCAAAGGTCGACAGCCCCAAACCACGGATTGCGACGGTGCGGCCTGCCCAGTCGCAGGCACGGCGCGCCAGTTGCGCTGCCGGATAGGCCTGCGCCAGTTGCCCCTGACTGCGGCTGGCATGGTCCTGCCATTCGGCCAGTTGGTCGTCAGCCGCCGTTTCGGGCTGGCCGGGGGTCAACAGCACCTCGTCGTAAAGCGCGCGCGGCTGGTCACCGGCATGGACCTGCCAGCCCGCACCACTGCGTTCAATCCGCGTGACCTTCTCGGAAATGATGGTGATTGCCCCTTGAGCCTCGTCCAGAAGATCATCCAGCCGGGCCTGCAAATACCGGCCCAAATCGGCCCGTGGCGGAAAACTGTCGGGATCGGCCTGCTGCCCTGTGCGTTTGGCGAACCACTGGGCAAAGCTGCCACAGCGCGAAAATGCGGGCGGGCGGATGGCGATGTCGCGAAACGGAATGTTCAACAAGCACAGAGGACTTTCTTCGGGGTGAAAGTTCGGCCCTGCCCCCGGTGCGTCAGAAGGCTCGAACACGTCGACCGTAACACGGCACTCGACCTGGGCCAGATGCGTCACCAGCGCTTCAAGCGCGCCCAAACTCCGTGGGCCCAGACCGACAATGGCAATCCGTGCCGAACCTGCGCCAACGCTCATTCTGGACCCTTTCCGTAGCGGGCGGCCGTGCACCCGCCTGTGTCTTTGACCTGATGCCATCAAACATCCTGCGCAGGGAAAAGGTTCCCCTCAAGCTTCACCGCGCCACTAACCTACCCGTCGCAACGCGCCTTTCAGGGCCAGTGCCTCAAGTCGGTTGCGCAGACCGCCCGGGGTTGTCAGCGCCATGCGGTCCATACAGGCGCGGTGCGCATCCCCGGCCCGCAACCCGTCCAGAACCAAATGCGCCATGCCGACGCGGTCGCCCTGGGTTTTCGACAACAGGTCCAACGCGGGCAGCAGCCGCTTCTCCACTTCGTCAAAGTCGGTGCCGAAGGGAAATGTCGGCAAACCCGCAGGGTCAAGCCAGTCTTTCAGATGCCGCGGTGTGTTACAGCGCCAGCCGTCTGGAACCGCAAAATCCGCCGCCAGTTTGCCTGCCGCTTTGGCCTGCGCGACCAGATCGTCCTGAAACCGGCTGTCGGCAATGCGCACCATACGGGCTACCGCCAGCTCGTCACGCACCCCGCGCAGATCGGCAATACCGTATTCCGTCACCACAATATCACGATAGGCGCGCGGCACGCTTTCGTGCGGATGCGACCAGACGATATTCGACGTGGTCTGCCCTGACTTGGTTCTTGTTGCGGGCAGCGTGATGATCGACCGCGCCCCGTCCAGGGCAAAGGCCTGTTCAATGAAATTGAATTGCCCGCCGATCCCGCTGACCTCCTGGCCCTTGGTGGTGATGTCGCTGGTCACACCGCCCAGCAGCGTCACCTTCATCGCCGCATTCACAAAACGTGCGCCGGTGCGGGCGACGCGTTTGGTGTCTTCGTCGCCATAAAGCTGGTTGGTGAACGACACCGGCATCATCCTGATGCGGGCCCGTTCGGTTTCAGTCAGCCCCCGCAACGCCTCGTAAAAGGCGCGGCAATCTACAAAGAACCCCGCGTGAATCGCGACCCCGTCGACCTCGCGGCGCACGATCCCCGCCTTGAACAGTTGCAGTATCCCGTCAACCAGCATTTCGGTCACCACATACAGGCCCGCGTCAAAGGCCCCGCTTTCGTCAAAGCTGTCCTGTGCAAAGGGGCTGTTGCGTTGAATGCCCAATGCTTTGCCTGCGTGGCGCAACATCAGCGCGTGGGCCACCGCATCGCCAATCGCACCGATCCCGATCTGCAACGTTCCGCCATCGCGGATCAGCCGCGCCACATGCAGCCCGATGGCGTGTTCCTCTGCACCAACAGGGCGTTTGACCACGGAAAACAGTTCGAATTGCGGCCCCTCGTCCATCAGCATCTGAACCTCGTCACGGGCAACCCGCGCCTGCGGGCCGGTCATCGCGGGCAGCGTGTCGTTCACCTCGCCCACCATAACGAAATCCTGCCTCCCTGCACGCCGGTCGTCCAACAGATCGGCAGATATGTCGGTATTGCAAGACAGACTGAAATGATCGGCATCCACCGGAGCCAGCAGTTGCATCATCACGTTGGGCCGCCAGCCCCGCAACACGTCCAGCGCATGGGTATAGTTCGCCGCGATATAGCGCCGCTGCGCCACGGGCTGTGACAGCCAGCGCCCCGCCTGCATAAAGAATTCGGACACCTCGATATTGTCGGGCAACGTGCCGTCGCGCATCATCCGCGCGTATTCAATCTGCGGGTACTGCCCGAACAATCGGTCGGCGGCGGGTTCCAGCAGGCGACGGGCCATGCCCTGCCCCATATCGGGCCGTTCCAGCGTCAGCGCGGTCAGGATCGACAGGTGCACATCGGGGCGATCAGCCACCGCGCGGGTCAGCGCATTCAGCAATGTCACCGGCTTGCCCAGCCCCAGCGGCAGGGCCAAACGGATGTCACCACCTGTGCGTTCGATGATCTCGGCTGCGATCCGGTCGGCGGTATTCTCAGCCAAAAGAAGCCCATCCCTTGTCAGGTGCAAACCTCACACCGTGTTCAGCCGCCAGTGCTTCCAACCGGCGCGGCACATCGCGACGTACTTTGGCATAGTGCATCGGTCCGCCACGGAACGGCGCCCATCCCGTGCCAAAGATCACGGCGGCATCCACGCTGTCGGCATCCTGTGCCACGCCCTTGCGCAGGCATTCCACACCTGCGTCGCACATTGGCAGGATCAGCCTCTCGATTATGCTGTCGGCTGGGTCGTCTGCGGGTAAGTCGGGGGGTGTTTCGCCATTATCATAGTCGTACAGACCACGACCGGATTTGCGCCCTGTGTGCCCCTTGTCCACCATTTCGGCCAGCCAATCGGGCGTGTCAGCCATCGGGCGGTCAAGGCCATTGCGCAGTGACCGCGCCACCTCAAGGCATATGTCCAGCCCCACTTGATCGGCCAGCGTCACGGGCCCCATCGGCATGCCGAACGCCAAAGCTGCGCAGTCAATCTCTTCCTTGGATTTGCCTTCTTCCAGCATCACCATCGCCTCCATCAGATAAGGGCCAAGGATACGGTTCACCAGAAACCCCGGATAGTCGGTGACGCGCACCGGCAGACGGTCAATCCCTTCGGCAAAGGCCGCGAGACGGTCCAGCGTTCTGGCCTCGGCCCCGTCATGCGACACGACCTCGACCAGCGGCATTTGCGACACTGGGTTAAAGAAATGCAGCCCCGCGAAACGGCCCGCATCGGGCGCGGTCGCAACCAGATCAGCCAGTTTCAGGCTGGATGTGTTGCTGGCCAGAATCGCGTTCGGTTTCATCACACCGGCAAGCGACGCATAAATCTTGTCCTTGATCTCCAGCTTTTCGGGCGCGGCCTCAATCACCAGATCGGCACGGGCGCGGCCCAATCCATTGGGGTCCGGCATCATCCGGTCCAGCGCATCGCGGGCGTCGATCCCGCTGAGGTGTTTTTTGTCATAAATGCCAACAGCCCGCTTTACCGCCTTGCCCAACGGTTCAAGCGCCACGTCTTCCAGCGTGACGCGCTTGCCCTGCATCGCGGACCATGCGGCAATCTCGGCCCCCATGGCACCGGCCCCGATCACATGCACATGGTCGATACCGTCCTTGCCCTTGCCTTCGGACTTCAGCTTGCGACGCAGGAAAAACACGCGGATCAGGTTTTGCGCCGTGGCGCTGTCCAGCAGTTCGGCAAAAGATGCGATTTCGGCCTTTTGCATCTCGGTGGCGTCGCCGCCGTGGTCTTCCCACAGGTTTATCAGCGCAAAGGGCGCGGGATAGTGCTGGTTGGGGGCTTTCTTTTCCGCCTCCGAGCGCATCCGCGTGGCCGCAAGCGCCCGTGCGGCACGGGTGCGCATTGCCGTTGCGCGCAGCCCGCCGGAGTAGTGGTCCAGTTTCCCCGCCGCTGCCGCGCAAATCGCCGCCTCTACATGGCGCTCGGGCACCAGCGCATCCAGAATACCCAGCTTGCGCGCCTTGCGGTCATGGGCCGAACTGCCGGTCAGCATCATCTGCATTGCCGCCACCGGATCAATCAACTGTGTCAGCCGAACGGTCCCGCCCAGACCGGGATGCAGGCCCAGCTGCACCTCGGGAAAGCCGACCTTGACCCCCTCGACCCCGATGCGGTGATCGCAGGCCAACGCCAGTTCCAACCCGCCACCCAGCGTGTTGCCATGCACCACGGCGATGGTGGTGAACGGGAGGGCGGCCAGCTTGTCCAGCACGGCGTGGCCCTGTTCCAGCATTTGCACGGCCTTGTCGCCGCGCAAATCGGCAAAGCCATCAATGTCGGCCCCCGCCGCGAAACCGCCCGCTTTGGCCGACCGGATCACCAGCGCACGGGGCCTGTCGCCCTTGATCTGGTCCAGCAACGTATCCAGTTCGCGCAACACAGCTTCGGATATGACATTGGTGCCTGTGTCAGCGCAGTCCAGCCACAGCTGTGCGATATCACCCTGGGCGTAACGCCAGTTGGTCACGCCTTGCGGCTTGGGCGTCTCTTCGGGCGCAAGCCGTTTGGGTAGGTATTCCAGAACGTCCGTCATACGGCCTCCAACAACATGGCACCGCCCAGCCCGCCGCCGATGCATTCGGTGGCGATGCCGCGACGGGCACCTTTGGTTTTCATTGCATTGGCAAGATGCAGCACAATCCTGTTGCCGCTGGCTCCGACAGGATGCCCCAGACTGATCGCCCCGCCATCCACATTCAGACGGCCACGGTCGATCCGGCCAAAGGCAGTGTCATAGCCAAGCACATCGCGGCAAAAATCGTCATCTTGCCACGCGGTCAGACAGGACAGCACCTGCGCGGCAAAGGCTTCGTTGATTTCCCATAGGTCGATGTCGTCCACCGCCAGCCCGTGCCGCTGCGTCAGCGGTGTCGATGCCAGCACCGGACCCAGCCCCATGATCGACGGGTCCAGGGCAGCCCATTCGCTGTCGACCAACCGCGCAATCGGATCCAGCCCGTGCGCCTTAACGGCGGTTTCCGACGCAAGGATCACCCAGGATGCGCCATCGGTGATCTGGCTGGAATTGCCCGCCGTGACCTTGCCATAGGGTTTTTCAAATGCAGGACCAAGCTTGGCGAGTTGGTCCATGGAATTGTCGGGGCGCACGCCATCGTCTGTCTTGTGTGCCACCCCGTCGCGGTCAAAGGCGGGCAGAACCTCGTGATCCAATCGCCCGTCCGCCTGCGCCGCAGCCAGCCGTTTGTGACTGTCCACCGCATAGGCATCTGCGGTTTCGCGGTCGATGCCGAAACGATGCGCCAGCACTTCCGCGGTCTGGCCCATGTTCAGGGACGTAATCGGATCGGTCAGCCCGCGTTCCAGCCCGATGACGGGGCTGAAGAAATCGGGGCGCAGCTCGGTCAGTTTGGCGGCCTTGTCCATTGCGCCCTTGGCCTGCGCCATCCCGCCGAACCATTCGGTCGCCTCGCGGTTATAGACCAGCGGCGCATGGCTCAGCGCTTCGGTGCCACCGGCAAGGATCATCTCGTGACTGCCATCGCGGATATAGCGAAAGGCGGTGTCGATGCTTTGCATGCCCGACCCACAGTTGATCTGCACGGTAAAAGCCACCTGTTCATCACCCATACCCAACCGCAACGCGGCCACGCGGGCGGGGTTCATTTCGTCCTGAATGACGTTCACACAGCCAAGGATAACCAGATCAAAGGCATCACGCGGCATCGGCTGGCGCATCAGCAGCGGCCTGCCGCATTGCACCGCCAAATCCACCGGCGTGAACGGGCCTGGCCCGCCGCGCGCCTTTAGAAACGGGGTGCGGGCACCATCGACGAGGTAAACGGGACGGGTCATTCTGCGGCCTCTCTGGGGGTAAATTTGTCAGGATCTTGCGGTGCATCGGGGAACATCGCCGCGATATCTTCGGGGCTGTATTCGTCCACCGCCACGACCTTTTGCACCGCTGCATCCACACGCTGAAGCTGTGCAAATTCAGCATCGGTCAACGCGCCGGATTTCAACGCCTCTTCGGGCGATTGCTTGAGTTTGCGCAGCCGCTTGGTCAGCGGCTCCGCGTCGATCACCATGCGATAAGCGGTATCAAGCAGGCCCTGCCCGCTGTCGGGTTCCCCCGGATGCAGCACGCCCACCAGACGGTCGCGGGTTTGCGATGAATGGTACAGGATCATCGCGCATTGTTCCGCCAGCTTGTCCGACGGCCCGCGCGACCGCGAACGCGGCAACAGCGTCGGGCGCAGCAACCAACCAACCCAGCGTGCGGGAAAGTTGGCGATGGTCTCGTCCAGTGCCCGCCCGATCCGGTTGAACGACACCTCGGCTGCGTATTGCACCAATGGCAAATCTGCCTCGTGCCGCCCGTCGTCTTCCCAGCGTTTCAACACAGCCGACACCAGAAACATTTCCGACAGAGCATCACCCAACCGCGCCGAGATCATCTCCTTGCGCTTCAGCCCTCCGCCCAGTGTCAAAAACGCCATATCCGCCGTCACGGCAAAAGCCGCGGACCAGCGTGACAGCCGCGCATACAGTGGTGCGATGTCGCCCGCGTTGTCCGGCACGTCCCCCCGCCCGGTCCAGCCCGACCACCACGCGCGAAAGAACGTGCGCGTCGAATGGCTCACATGCGCCCAGAAATGTTTGTCGAAATCGGTCAGGGATCTCTCCGGGTCCGGTTCCTGCAGCGCCTGCATTTCGTCCAGCAGATGCGGATGCGCACGGATAGCACCCTGACCAAAGATGATCAGGTTGCGGGTGACGATATTGGCCCCCTCGACGGTAATGCCGATGGGGATCGCGCGATAATGCGGTTGCAGGTAATTCAGCGGGCCGTCGATCACCGCCTTGCCCGAATGCACATCCATCGCGTCGTTGATGCTTTCGCGCATCCGCGTCGTGGCGTGGTATTTCATGATCGCCGAGATCACCGCCAGCTTGTGCCCCTCGTCCAGTGCTGCCGTGGTCAGACGGCGACCCGCGTCGATGGTATAGGCATTGGCCGCGATCCGTGCCATTGGCTCTTGCACGCCCCCGAACAGGCCAATCGGCATGTTGAACTGCTTGCGCACGCGGGCATAGGCCCCCGTGGTATGCGCCGCCAGCGCCGTGCCTGCCGCCGACAGCGACGGCAGCGAAATCCCGCGCCCTGCGGCCAGCGCGCTCATCAGCATCATCCAGCCTTTGCCCGCGTATTCTGGCCCGCCGATGATGTGGTCAAGAGGAATGAACACGTCCTTGCCGGTGGTCGGCCCGTTCATGAACATCGTACCGGATGGCAGATGGCGGCGACCGGTTTCGACCCCGTCCAGATCAGTGGGAACCAAGGCACAGGTGATCCCGATATCGGGCGTATCACCCAGCAACCCGTCCGGGTCGCGCAGCTGGAACGCCAGCCCCAGCACGGTACACACGGGCGACAGCGTGATATAGCGTTTGGCCCAGTTCAGGCAGATGCCCAGCACCTCTTTGCCTTGCCACTGCTGTTTGCAGATCACACCCTCGTCCACCATGGCCGACGCGTCCGAACCTGCATCTTCGCTGGTCAGACCAAAGGCAGGCAATTCCTTGCCCGAGGCCAGACGCGGCAACCAGTCGTCGCGCTGCTCCTGGGTGCCAAACTGCAAGATCAACTCACCAGGGCCAAGCGAGTTCGGCACCATCACGGTCACCGCCCCGGCAACCGACCGGCTGGAAATATAGCGCACCACTTCGGAATGGGCATAAGCGGAAAAGCCCAGACCGCCGTATTCCTTTGGGATGATCATGCCAAAGAAACCGTTGTCGCGCAGGTAATCCCACGCCTCTTCGGGCAGGTCACCTGTCACGTGATCAATCCGCCAGCTGTCCAGCATGTCGCAAAACACGCGGCATGGCCCGTCGACAAAGGCCTGTTCTTCTTCTGTCAGCGTCGGCGCCTTCATCTTGCGCAGCATCGTCCAGTCGGGCTTGCCAGAGAACAGTTCTGCCTCGAAATGCACATCGCCCGACGAAATCGCCTCGGCTTCGGTTTCGGACAGGGCGGGCAGTGCGGTTTTGGCCCAGTTGAATATGGGCTTGGTGATGTAATCGCGACGAAATGACATGGTGTGATCCTCCATGTCGAAAACGCACCAAGCGCGCCCAAGTTCCCCTATCGGGCGTATGTCGCGCCAAGTCCCACCAATCGCGCGGCGCAAACGAAGCCGCCCGCACATTCCTGAGAGATTTAGTCTGGAAAAATACAGATCGTTCGGATACCCAGCGCGCAGGCGTCCCACAGCAGAAAGATGCGTTCCATGATTCGGCAATTTTTCGAATACTATCGCCCGTGGAAAGCCTTGTTCTGGCTGGATTTTGGCTGTGCCGTTGCATCGGGACTGCTTGAGCTTGCCTTTCCACTGGCGATCAAGGCGTTCATTGACGTGCTTTTGCCAGCCGGTGATCTGGGGTTGACCCTGCTGGCCGCCCTCGGCCTGCTGGTGATCTACATTCTGAACTCGGGGCTGATGACCATCGTGATCTATTGGGGTCACATGTTGGGCATCAACATCGAAACCGAAATGCGCCGCCGGGCTTTCGCGCATTTCCAGCGGCTGTCCTTTTCGTTTTTCGACAAGATGCGCACCGGCAAACTGGTTGCCCGCGTCACCCGTGATCTTGAAGAGATCGGCGAGGTCGCCCACCACGGGCCAGAGGATCTGTTCATCGCAATCATGACGTTCGTGGGGGCCTTTGCCTTGATGATGACAATCAACGTCAAACTCGCGCTGATCACTGCGGTGATCGTTCCGGCCTGCGTTGTTATCGTGGCGGTGTTCGGCGGGCGCATGACCCGCACATGGCGGTCCATCTATGCACGGGTGGCCGATTTCAACGTGCGACTTGAGGAAAACATCGGCGGCATCCGTGTGGTTCAGGCTTTTGCCAACGAAGACCACGAAGCGGCCCTGTTCGCCGCGGACAACAACCGCTATCGCGAGACCAAACTGTCGGCCTACAAGTTGATGGCCGGATCGTCAGCGCTGAACTACATGGGCATGCGTCTGATTCAGGTGGTTGTGATGGTGGCCGGAGCCGGCTTTGTGCTGGACGGATCATTGACCACCGGCGGCTTTGTCGCGTTTTTGCTGCTGGTAACGGTGTTCTTCCGCCCCCTCGACAAGATCGCCGCAGTGATCGAAACCTATCCGCGCGGGATCGCAGGGTTTCGCCGTTACCTTGAGCTGATGGAGACCGAGCCAGATGTGGCCGACGCAAAGGACGCCGTAGAGGCACCTGCGTTCAAAGGTGCCGTGCGGTTCGAAAACATCGGGTTTGATTACGGTCAGGGGCGGCCTGTGCTAAAGGGCATCACCCTTGACGTTCGTCCGGGTGAAAAGATGGCCTTTGTCGGTCAGTCCGGCGCGGGCAAAACCACCCTTCTGGCGCTGGTGCCACGGTTCTATGATCCGCAGTCGGGACGGATCACCATTGACGGTCTGGACGTGGCCAGCGTCACCCTGAATTCGCTGCGCAGCCAGATCGGCATCGTCAGTCAGGATGTGTTCCTGTTCGGCGGCACCCTGCGCGAGAACATCGCCTATGGCCGTCTGGACGCACGCGAAGATGAAATTCTGGATGCTGCCGCCAAGGCACAGCTCAGCGATATGATCGCGCAGATGCCGGACGGGCTCGATACCATCGTGGGCGAACGTGGTGTCAGCCTGTCGGGCGGGCAAAAGCAACGGGTCGCGATCGCGCGGATATTCCTGAAAAACCCGCCAATCCTGATCCTGGACGAGGCGACGTCGGCGCTGGACACCCAGACCGAACGCCAGATTCAGGACGCTTTGGATGCCCTCTCGGAAAACCGCACGACACTTGTCATCGCACACCGTCTGGACACAATCCGCAACGCAGACCGTATTGCCGTAATGCAGGACGGCCAGATCGTGGAAATGGGCACGCATTCTGAACTTAACCAGTCCTTCGGCTACTACACGCGGCTTGCGAACTCCTGACGCCGCAACGCGCGGGCGGTCATTGCGCGTCGGCTGCGTGGTCCAGACCTGCGAACCACTCGGCCACTGCCGCAATCTCGGCGTCGGAGAGGTCTTGCGCGGCCTTGGCCATCAGGTTTGCGCGCACCCCGCCGCCGCGATGGCCATCGCGCCACAGCTTCAGCTGGCTTTCCATATAGGCCTGACTTTGCCCCGCCAGCACCGGCGCAATCGGCGCATCCGCTGCCCGTCCTGGGCCATGGCATTGCGTGCACGCAGGTACAGCGTCGGTGCCACGCATGGCCAGCCCCGCGCCTGCGTGATCGGTTTGGGTTTTGTCGGCGGCTTGGTCGCTGACCGCCTGTGCCGCGCCATAGCGGCCCGCGATGCGGTCGATCTGTGCGTCGGTCAGCCCCGCAGCGGCCTCTTGCATGATCCCGCTGGGGCGCGTGCCGTCGCGGTACTGGAGCAACGCCTGCGTGATCTGGTCAGACGTCAGAATGTCCAACCGTGGCACATAGCTGTTGATGCTTTTGCCCCCCTCGCCATGACAGGCCGAGCAGCGGGCCGCCCCCGAACCGTCCCCTGTCAATGCAGTCTGGTCCTGTGCCGTCATATCCGGCACCGCGTTCAAATAGGCCACAACCGACCAGATTTCATCGCCGCGCCCGTCTGCGGGCCAATGGGGCATACCGCTCATCTTTACGCCTTGTTCGACGATCCAGAACATATGCTGCGGCTCCCATTTTGCCACCGCCTCGGAGATGTGGGGCGGCGGCGGGTTCATCGCCTGCGCGGTGGCGCTGCGCGACTGGCCCGGCACCGAGTGGCAAAAAGCACAGGCCCCCTGAAAATGCAGCGCGCCCAGCTTGATGCGGTCGGCATTGCCGATGTCGCCGGGCACCTCTTTGGCCTCAGGCGCGCGCAGGCGCACCGACTGTTTGAACGCGGTGTGCACCACCCATTCGACACCGGGCAAATGCCCCTGCCGTGCTGAGACGTTGTACAGCCCGAAACCCACGACCGCAGCGGCGGCAATACCCCCGCACAACGCCAGCGCGCCCAGTGTTAGAAAAACCCGTCTCATGCCGGTTCCCTCTTGTCATCCAGCGCCCGCGCCACCAGCACCAGCCCCGCCACCAGATAGACCGGGGTGCCAATGCCCAGCATCAAGAGCCCGCCCAGTTGCTGCGCATCCAGATCCGGCGCACGTCCGCAAATCTCGGCATATAAATCGCGCGGCGCCAGTATGATCAGCGCCCCCAGCAACGTCATGTGCATCGAGGTCAGCAACAAACCCCCTGCCCCTGCCAGCGGTTGATCGGCCCGCAAGGCTCCGGCCCAGACCAGCAATCCGGCGATGGCGAAACTTCCCTGTTCCAACACCAGACCCGCACCGCCGCCGTCAGCCCAACCGTGCAGCCCCGGCAGATGCCAACCCCAAACCACCACAAACTCCACCGCCGCCCCGACCAGCGGCGACAAGGCAAAGGGGCGCGTGGCTTTGGCAAAGCCCACAACCAACAGCGGCGTAACGATGGCCACCAACCCCATGTGCCGCAGCATGTGATGCGGAAAATCCGCCCCCGCCCAGTCACCCAGCGGCAACAGCCACAGCACGGCCAGCCCCACCAGGCCCGCGTATCCCAGTGCAACTCTCATCGGCATGTGCCGATCAGCAGCGCAGGCAGGGCGACATAGCTGACCCCGATGAACGAAACCACCGCCAACAGAAACGCCGCATGGCCCAGAAACTGATGGCGGTCCTCGCCGGTGCCCTGATCATTTTCCCAGTCGCGGTCGCACAACAGATCCCACTGGCGCCACGCCTGCCAGCCCAGCCACGCAATCGCGACAAGCGCCACGCCGGTTCCGATCCCGATGCCCAGCCGCAATCCTTCCACCGCGCCGCCCTTGGCGCAGATCAATGCCGTCGCAGCATACGAGGCGGCAAAATGCACCGCCCAGATCAGTGGGCCAAAGGTGATCCGCCACAGGCTGACCGCCTCAGACCGGAATTCGTGGGCGTCCTCGTTTTCGTTGATTTTTGTCATGGCAACCATCCCGGCACCAGCCCCAGCACCGCTGCCGTTACAAGGACTTTCAGCGCCACGAAATGCCAATACAGCGTGACGTTGCGCAGGTCCGCATCATGGCGCGGCGTGACCTTGCCAAAGAGGCTGCCCGCCAGACAATAACACTGCATGACGATCCCCGCACACAGGTGCACCACCAGCCAGACCATCAGCGCCCACAGGATCGCAGGGTAAACATGCGACACCGGATCCAGATCGCGCACCGCCAGCCACGCAGCACCCGCCGCGGCGGCAGCGCTCAGCGGGGCCAGCACCAACGCCAGCCGGGCGAGCATTACATTGCCCCGTCGGTTGACCTCGCGGGCCAGCACGGTGGCCGCCCAGGCCAGCACCCCCAACAGCGCCGCCGCCGCGACCCATACGCCAATGGCATGATCCGCGTCGGCAGGCGGAAAATCAGGGCGCGCTGTCCAGTAGAAAAAGAACCCGAACACTATACTGGCAAAGGCGGTCGCATCGCCCAGCATCGTGATCCACATACCCCACCAGCCCACTGAATCCGGCCCCGACATATATGTCGGCAGGCGCAGGCCCAAACCGGCCTCGCGCATCTCGTCCTTGGGGGGGCGCGCGGTGCTGGTCCACAGCCAGTACAACACACAGACAATGGCAAAGGCACCGCAGACAATCGCAGGCTTGTAAATGTGGAACGTCGGAAAGATGAACGCCCCGCCGGTGAAGATTGCCGCCCAGATGGTGATCCACGCAGGGCCGGTCACACGCTGCACATAGATTGGCTTGGCATCAATCACCGATGTGACAATCGTCTCGCGCTGGTGGTCGGGCGAGTCCGTCAGGTAATAGCGCCCCGCATCCATGCGTTCGACCAGCTTTGGCTGATCCCACAGCGGATAGCGCGACGTGACATAGGGCACCGACCGCACGCCCCAGGCTTCTTCGGGTACGTCATGGGAAAACTCCAGCGTGCCCGCGTCCCACGGGTTGCGCGGAATTTGCCCCTGCCGCGATTTGGGCCGCAGCAGGTCATAGAGAAACACGGCAAAGCCGGCCGCCACGACAAAGGCGCCAATCGTCGAAATCAGGTTCAGCGTCCCCCATCCCGAGCTTTCGGGATAGGTAAAAATGCGCCGTGGCATCCCCATCAATCCGGTCAGGTGCATCGGCAGGAAGGTCACGTTAAAGCCGGTAAAGATCAGCCAGAACGCCCAGCGGCCCAGCCGTTCCGACAGCAGCTTTTTGGCGATGAACGGGTAAAAGTAATAGACCCCCGCGATCACCGGAAACACCATGCCGCCGAACAGCGTATAGTGCAGGTGCGCCACGATGAAATAGGTGTCATGCGCCTGCCAGTTGAACGGCACGATGGCCAGCATCACCCCCGTCAGCCCGCCCGCCACAAAGATCGCCAAGGCGCCTGCAATCCAGAGCATCGGCAGGCTCATCCTGACCCGCCCGACCATCAGTGTGGCGACAAAGGCAAACAGCTGAATGCCCGTGGGGATCACCACCGCCTCGGAGGCGGCGGAAAAGAACCCCAGCGAAATCTGCGGCAGCCCGGTCGTGAACATATGGTGCACCCACAGCCCAAAGCTGAGGAACCCCGTGCCCACAGCCGACAGCACGATCCACGAATAGCCGACGATGGGTCGCCGCGCGACCGTCGGCACGATCATCGCGGCGATTGCGATAGAGGGCAGAAAGACGATGTAGACCTCGGGGTGGCCAAAAATCCAGAACAGATGTTGCCACAGGATCGGATCACCCCCGCGTTCAGGGTCAAAGAAAGGCCAGTCGAACGAGCGTTGCAATTCGAACAGGAAATCGCCCGCGATCAGCGGCGGAAAGGCAAACAGGATCATCCCGCCCACAACCATCACATACCACGCATAAAGAGGCATGATGTTCACGCGCATCCCCGGCGGCCGGCATTTCAACGCGCCCACGATCAGCTCGACTGCGGCGGCAATGCTGGCAACTTCGATGAACGACAGGCCCAACAGCCAGATATCGGGTCCGATACCTTCCTCTTCGGTGGCCAGCGGTGGGTACATGAACCACCCCGCCTTTGGCCCTGCGTCGAACAAAAGCGACCCCATAACGAAACAGCCGCCGATCAGGAAACACCAGTAGCCATAGGCCGAGAGCCGCGGAAACGGCATGTCCCGCGCGCCCAGAAAGGCGGGTAACAACAGGATGCTGATCGCCTCGAACATTGGCACGGCGAACAGGAACATCATCGCCGATCCGTGCATGGTAAAGAACTGGTTGAACCGGTCCGCGTCGAGGAAGGTCATGTCGGGAAATGCCAGCTGCACCCGCATCGCCAGCGCCAGAAGCCCCGCAAGCAGCATAAAGCCGAACGCCGTCAGCGAATACCAGACGCCCACCTCGGTGTTGTTCACCGCCGAGATATAACGCCACCCTTGCGGCGTTTTCCACGCCGCGCGTAACTCCGCCTTGCCGCGGTCCTGATCTTCGGACGACACCGGCTCGCTCAGCATCTCCTCGGTCGGGGGGTATGGCCCTTCGGCCACGGGCAGCGGGGCGGGGCGTGTCATTCCAACCCTCCCAGATAGGCGGCCAGCGCGGCCAGATCGTCAGGAGAAAGATGGTCATAGCTGGGCATGGCAACCTCGGGTTTCAGGGACTCGGTGTGGGCGATCCAGTTGACAAAATCGGGGGCCTCGGCGCCAAGGATACCCGCCCCCAATGACACGCGACCGCCCACATGGGTCAGGTCCGGCCCCACCTTTCCCAAGGCCTGCGTGCCGCGCACCGTGTGGCAACTGCCGCAGCCTTCGCGGGCAAAAACCTGCGCGCCGCGTGTGGCCTCTTCGGACTGAGGCGGCGTGGCCTCCTGTGCCTCGGCATCCAGCCATGCTGCGAAATCGTCCGGCTCCATCACCACGGCTTCAAAGGCCATCAACGCATGGGACGCACCGCAAAATTCAGCGCATTGCCCGCGATAGGTGCCTGCCTCCTCGGGCAGGAATGACAAATAGGTCTCGCGGCCTGGAATCATGTCAGCCTTGCCGCCAAGTGCAGGCACCCAAAACGCGTGGATCACCCTGTGCGCGTTCAAAATCAGCCCCGTGCGCCGCCCCACGGGCAGGCGCAATTCGTTGGCAGATGTCACGCGGCTGCCGTCGGGCAATTCGTATTCCACCCGCCACCACCATTGCTCGGCGGTGATGTGCACACGCATCCCCTCGTCCGCTTCACGCGGTGCCTGCATCAGCGGCAGGCTGTAAACCAGCAGACCGCCCAGAAGCACGACAGGAAACAAGACTCCGCCACCGATGATCAGCCCTTCGGCCAGCCCCCGCGACATCTCGCGCGGGTTGATCCGTGTCACATAGACGAACAGTCCTCCGACCAGCAGCCAAAGCACCAGCGCGCCGACAAACATCACCAGCGCCAGATCATACAGCAAGAGCGCGTCGCGCCCAGACGGGTTCAGCACCGATTGCCGCCCTTCGCCACAGGCCGACATCAGCAGAACGCCGGCCAAAGCGACCAGCGTCCGCGTCCGTGTGGGCCGTTTAAAGCGGGTCAAGAACACCCCCGCATCACTGTGCCAACTCGCTCATATCATCCCCTCCGGGTGTTTCCCCCTTCGATCTCATGTAAACGACGGTCGCCCCCCAAAGCACCACACCGATTGCCAGCAAAATACCCGCAATCAGGTACTGCACCGGATCACGCCCCGTCCAAGGCCCGACAAAAAACGCACAGCTCGCCGCGCCGACATAAGGCAGGCCAAGCGGCGCGGTGAAATGGTCGTGGTCCACCTTGTCGCTGCGCAGCACCAGTACGGCCACGTTGACCACCGCGAACACCGCCAGCAACAGCAGCGCCGTGGTCCCGCCCAGATCGGGCACCGCCCCGACAAAGGTGATCAACCCCGCCGCCAACGCCGTGGTGAACAGGATGGCCACCCAGGGCGTTTGACGGTTTGGCAAAACGTGAGCCAATACACTGGGCAGCACTTTTTCCTCGCCCATGCCATACAGCAACCGCGACGCCATCAGCATGTTGATCAGCGCCGAATTGGCCACCGCACACATCGTGATCACCCCGAAAATACCCAGCGGAAACCACGGCGCACCTGCCTCGACGACCTTCAACAGGGGCGTGGCGCCTTCGCTCAGCTCATCCGCCTCGACCAGCGCAATCGCGGTCACCGAGACCAGCAGATAGATCACCCCGGTGATAGCCAGTCCGGTCAGCAGCACCTTGGGAAATATGCGTGAAGGGTTCTTGGATTCCTCGGCCATGTTGACCGAATCCTCGAATCCCACCATCGCGAAAAACGCCAGCGTGGTGGCGGCGATCACCGGCCAGAACAGGCCCTTGTCGCCCTCCCCACCGCTGAAATCAAAGGCACGGCCAAAATCCCCCTGCCCACCCGCCAGCGCCCAGGCACCGATCAGGATGATGATAATCAGGCCGGTCAGTTCGATACAGGTGAAGGCCACGTTCATCTTCACGCTTTCGCCCACTCCGCGCACGTTCACCGCTGCAATCAGCGCCATAAAGGCCAGACTGATCGCGGTCACGCCAAACGCCCCATCGCCAAATCCGGCGGTCTGCGCAAAGTTTTCGGCAAAGGCCCGCGACGCGGTAGACGCCGATGTGATCCCCGACGACATCACCGCAAAGGCCACCAGAAAGGTCAGGAAATGCACGCCGAACGCCTTGTGCGTATACAGCGCTGCCCCCGCCGCACGGGGGTATTTCGTGACCAGTTCAAGATAGCTGCAAGCCGTCACCGTCGCCAGAACAAAGGCCACAAGGAACGGCAACCAGACCACGCCGCCCACCTCTCCGGCAACCTTGCCCGTCAGCGCATAAATGCCGGTGCCCAGCACATCGCCCACGATGAACAACAGCAGCAATCCTGGCCCCATCACCCGCTTGAGCCTGGTGCCGTCCTCGGCGTCTGGTTTTGACTGCGGCTCCGCCATGACCGATCCTCCTGCGGTGTGTTTTCAAATATCCAAACTCCACAGCCGCAAGGGCCGCAGAATGTATTTTTATTCCGCAGGAAGCGCATAGGCGATAATCTCGTCGCCCACGTCGGTCTCCATGAAATGATGCCCTCCGGGGTAGATCACGACGTATTGGCGGCCGTCGACATCGTAGGTCATCGGAGTTGTCTGGCCGCCAGCAGGCAGATCTACCTGCCACAGCTCTTCGCCCGTTTCGGTGGCAAAGGCGCGCAGCTTGTCGTCGGTGGTGGCAGCCACAAAAGTCACCCCGCCCGCCGTGGTGATCGGCCCGCCATTGTTCGGGGTCCCGATGTCCAGCGGCAGCATCGACGGAATGCCAAACGGCCCGTTATTTTCAGCCGATCCAAACGGCTGGTCCCAAAGGGTTTCGCCGGTGGCCAGATCAATGCCCCTGATCCAGCCATAGGGCGGCTCGGCGCACAGCAATCCAGTGAACGGCACGCGCCAGCCTGCATTCACCTCGATGGCATAGGGCACACCCTGCATCGGACCAGCCTCGCCACCTGCATCGCTGAACGGTTTGACACCGCGTCTGTCTGCCTCTTCGCGCGGGATCAGCTGGTTGTAGTTCGGCATGTCGTTATAATTGGCAATCAGGATGCCGCGCTCGGTGTCCACCGACACGCTGCCCCAATCCGATCCGCCGTTATATCCGGGATACTGGATGAACGGCTTGTCTGCGGAAGGTGGGGTGAATTGCCCCGCGTAGTTGGCGCGGTGGAATTGGATGCGACACCAAAGCTGGTCAATCGGGCTCATGCCCCACATGTCTTTTTCGGTCAGCGGCGGCTGGTTCAGGTTGGCATAGCCCGAATAGGGTTGCGTGTCCGAGATATAGTCAGGCTCGACACTGCCCAGCTTGGGCGCGGGGCGTTCCTCGACCGGAAACAGGCTTTCCCCCGTTTCACGGTTCAGCACGTAAATCTGCCCCTGTTTCGACGGCAGGATCAACGCCGGAACCGTACCGCCATCAGCGGGGAAATCGACCAGCGTGACCTGACTGCCCAAATCATAATCCCACACGTCGTGATGCACGGTCTGGAAATGCCAGACCTCTTCGCCGGTGGTGGCATTCAGAGCCACAACAGACGTTGCGAATTCGTTCTCTGCCGCGCTGCGGTCGCTGCCATAGTAGTCGCTCGAAGAGTTGCCAAGCGGCAGGTACACATAGCCCAATTCCTGATCGCCCGAGGCCATCGTCCACATGTTCGGCGTGCCGCGGGTATAGGTCTCGCCCTGGCTGGGTTTATCCACAACACCGCCCTGCCCCAAATCCCACGCCCACAGCATGTCGCCCGTGACCACGTCATAGCCACGGATCACACCCGAGGGCGCATCATTTGCCTCGTTGTCGCTGACCTGCGCCCCGATCACAGCCACGCCGCGCACAATCGTCGGCGGGGCGGTCACGGCGTACCAGCCGGGCACCGTGTCACCCAGACCATCGTTCAGATCGACCATGCCTGCATTGCCAAACTCGGGGCAAAGCTGGCCGGTGTCGGCATCCACCGCAATCAGGCGCGCGTCCAGCGTGCCCATCAGAATCCGTGCGGCGCACAGCGCGTCAGGGTCCATATCATCCGATACGTGATAGGCCAGACCACGGCACGTCGCCCCATAAGGGATCGCATCCTCGGACACGCCCGGATCATAGCGCCATTCCTCGCGTCCGGTGGACGCATCCAGCGCCAGAACCTGATTCATCGGAGTGCAGACAAAAAGCGCATCGCCAACCTTCAGCGGTGTGTTTTCGGGCGAGTATTTACCATCGGCAGCTTCGGTTGGCATATCGTCGGTGTGGATCGACCAGACCTGCCGCAGTTGCGCTACGTTCTCGGTGGTGATTTGTGTCAACGGCGAATGCCGCTCGCCATGAACGGTGCCACCGTAGACCGGCCAATCCTCACCCGCTTCCAAGGGCGTGACCTGCACGGGCGCCCCCGCCGCATCCGGTGTTTCTGTTGCACCTTGGGATGTGTCCTGCTGCGCATAAAGCGGCACAGCGCCACCCATGGCAAGTGACAGCCCAAGTGCGGCCGTGGCCACCACCGCCGTCACCCCGTTCAACCTGCGAGGGCGCAGCACCGGCAAGGCAATCAAGACAAGAACCAGCATCACAGTGGGCGCAAACACCCGTGGCTCCAGCGCCCACCAATCCGATGCAGGCTCCCACCCGTCCAGGGTCACTTCCCAAATTGCCCAGATCAATGTGCCAAGCCAGACCACAACAAACAGCATCACACCGCTGCGTCGTTTTTGGCAAAGCAGAACGCCACAGATGACCAACAGCACACCCGTGATCGCGTAGTACCAAGAACCACCCAAGGAGATCAGCCAGACACCGCCCGCTGCCAGAACCAACCCAATTACCAACAAAACAAAGCCTATGAATACAGCGTACCATTCAAATCCAGTTCGGGTGCGCGGTGTATAGACCTCAGGCATGTCAATTCTCCCTAAATAGTAAAATCAGGGCTAAGGGGGCCCTTTTCTCTTCATTCAGGAACGCGCTGCCTTGCGTTTGGTTCCTCCGTGACGTGTGGTGTGGAACTGAAAGCGATACTGATGTGTTGCTTCGTCATGACGGAAATCTTGAATGAACTTTCAACGGACCTCGCCGGCCACAGCTTGCTGGCATGGCCTGTTGTGATTTTTCGGATCATCGGTGCTTTAATACTGTCCTCCCTCATCGGGTTTGAACGAGAAAGCAAGGATCATGCCGCCGGCCTCAGGACACATATGTTGGTCGGCCTTGCAGCGTCATGTTACTGCCTGCTGGCGCTGGATCTTGTCGGCAGGGATTTCGGGGACCAGGTTCGCCTCGACCCGATCCGCATGATCGAAGCTGTAACAGGTGGCGTGGCGTTTCTGGCCGCAGGTTTGATTGTATTCACACGCGGTGAGGTCAAAGGTCTCACAACCGGCGCCAGCCTCTGGCTGGCTGCGGCCATCGGTACAGCCGCAGGTCTGGGCGTGTGGTTGATTGCGGTGCTGGCCACCGGTCTCGGGCTTTTCATTGTGGGTGTGCTCAAGTCCCTGGAAAAACGGACGGAGTGAACGCGTGTCGGCCCGAGCCCGAGAGCGCGCTTTGATTGCACGGCACAGTACCAAGGACCTATTCGAATGCCTGATCTGTCATCCCTGCCCTTATGGCCCACAACGCTGATTTTTCTGGCTTCGGCTCTTGTGATCGGGATCGCAGGCTGGCGATTGTCCGGAGTGGCGGATGAACTGGCCGACCGTACGGGCATGGGCGAGGTGGTGGCCGGTGCGCTGTTCGTGGGGGCTGCGACCTCTCTTCCCGGCGCGATCACATCTGTGTCGACTGCGGCGCAGGGGGCCGCAGACCTGGCTGTTGGCAATGCCTTTGGCGGTTTGACCGCGCAGACCGCTTTCATCGCGGTGGCCGATATTTTTTACCGCCGCGCCAATCTGGAGCATGCGGCCGCCAGCCCCACGGGGCTGGCTCAGGGCGCGTTGCTGATCACCTTGCTGACAGTGCCGCTGATCGCCGCATCTGCACCAGACTGGACATTCTGGGGCGTCCATCCTGCCACGCTGGTTATCCCTGTCATTTACGGCTTCGGATTGCACCTGTTGGGGCAGATTCAAGAAACGCCGATGTGGCACCCGGAGCAGACAGACGAAACGCGCGAAGAAATTTCCGAAACCCATGACAAGCCAACCGGACACATGCGTGGGCTCTGGTATCGATTTCTCGGTCTTGCGTCCATCACGGCGGTAGCGGGGTATACCATCGGCGAAAGCGCGATCGGTCTGGTCGAACTGACCCCGCTCGACGGCACGGGCGTTGGTACGGTTTTCGCGGGCGTGGCCAATTCACTGCCCGAGCTTGTAACCGCCATCGCTGCCGTTCGCATCGGTGCGGTCAGTCTCGCCATGGGAGACATTATTGGCGGAAATGCGTTCGAGGTCATGTTTCTGGCGGCAGCCGATCTGGTCTATGACGGAGCGATCTACCACGAGATCGACGCCACCCAGCGCGGCACCGCGCTGATCGCTATGGCCATGACAGGTGTGCTGCTGTTGGGGATGCTGCGACGCCAGAAGCACGGGCCGGGCAACATTGGATTCGAAAGCGTCATCGTGTTGGCGCTTTATGGTTTGTCGGTCACGCTGGTTGTCCTGTGATCCACGGGAAGTAGCGGGACACGACACGGCGGATTCACCCCCACGCTCCGCCAAGCGATATGCTTAACGCAAGGCCCAGTCCGATGACCGCCACCGTGAGCGCCGCCAGCATCAGCGCACCATCCCGGACCGTAATCGCCAGCCCCACCAAGGCGATGGCGGCCATGGGGGCCGTGCTGGCGAAGGGAACAAGCTCCAGAAAGGGCACCGTTAAACACAGGGCCAGGACAAAAAAGGCAGCCATACGTGTGGCAACCGGTCCCGCAAAGCCCTTCAGTCTGCCGTGGAACCATTTGTCCAGCCAGTCCGCCACAGGGCGCATCTTTGACAGGGCATTGTGCAAAGTCTTGGACCGAATGCCCTGACGTTTAAGCAACTGCGGCGACCACATGTGATGGTGGCCCATTGCGATCTGTGCTGCAAAAAGCGCAATGATACAGGCCAACAAGGTTGGAACCCCCGGGATCCCCCCAATCGGCGATATTTCAATAAACGCAGGGACGATCAGGAACGGGCCAAAACCCCTATGCCCCATTGCCTCCATTAGTTGGCCCAGGGTCACGCTGTCACTGGTTTTGCCAGCTTCGCACAACTCGTCGAAAATCGCATTCACCGTTGCATCGTGATTTGCCATGTGTGGGGATCCTTGGTCTTCCTCCATGTGCGCATAAACGTGGAACAGCGTCGGTGCCAAATTGTTCCATACGACGCGACGATGTGCGGGCACCGCGCAAATGCAACCTCGGCGGTTTTCGCAAGGCAAAGTCGGTCGTCCGCGCATGTGCGCCGGAACAATTGGCGGGCTTGCCTGTTGCTGCCCCAGACCCCCACGAAACGCGACTGGCATTTCTGACGGCCTGTTGCCCATATCGCATAACCAAGGAGAAAGTGATGACCTATGCCCGTTTTGCGCTAATGATCCTGACTTCGACCGTGGTCATGTTCGTGCTGATGTATCTGAACACCTATGCAGCCGAACATATTTTCATCAGCGAAACCCGTATCTACATGGCGCTTCTGATGGGGGCCACGATGGCGTTTGTCATGCTTGCCTTCATGGCGTCAATGTATCCCAGCCGCAGGGTCAATATCGGGATCTTTGCAGGCAGCATCGTAATCTTCTGTGGTTCGCTGTGGTTGGTGCGCAGCCAGATCACAGTGGGCGGGGAAAGCTATATGCGGGCGATGATCCCGCACCATTCCATCGCGATCATGACCTCGGAGCGCGCCCATATAGAGGATGCGCGCGTTGCCAAGCTGGCCCGCAGCATCAGTGGCGCGCAAAAAAAGGAAATTTCCGAGATGCGCGCGCTGATCGCGGATCTGGACGCCGGTCGCACTGTCACCGAAGTTTACGAAGACCCCGCGCCGCAAGTCGGCACGCTGGAGGATGCGCTGAACAATACCCTGCTGTCCCAGCTTGACCTCGCGCCGCTGACGGCGGATCAGGCAGGCAGCTCGGCACCCAAGGGTGACATCTGCACCTTTCGCCGGACTCGCACTGAAAATCCGGTCCTGATCGCTGCCGCCGATGGCAGCTCTGCCGTAACCAGCCTGAACGGGGTGATCCTTCCGCTGGAGGTAGATGATGGCGGCTATGGCACGGACGGGCTGCGCATAGCGATTGCCCCGGTTGACGACTGGCGCGCAGACAGTCTTCTGACCTTCACGCTCGAGCCGGGTCCGGTTGGTATATATCGGGGTTTCTGGTCTTGTTGAACGCCGCGCAATGATGGACAGTGACCGGCTCGCGGGACATGAGTTCTGAGACTTGCATCTTGATCCTCCTTTAGTGACTTGGAGGGTCTGAAACAGGCAGGGCGCCGGAATGTTCCCGGCGGCCCGGGATTAATTCTGAAACTCCGCTGAGGTAACACAAAGCCCAGGTCTTTCCGTTTCCGCTCACCAGCTACAGGCGGCACTTGAGCCAAACAGGAACGTTTGCCCACTCCGGACCACGACGCCATTTTGACACAGGTCACTCTTCTCCGTCAGCGTAGAGATACAGCACGTCTTGCTCACAAACACCGCCAATATGCGTGAATTCGGCGCCTGCCGCTTTGAAGGTATCAATGCTCAACTTTGGAAACATAAAATACTTCGCTGCCACATTTTCCTGTCTGGCGGCGTAGACCACGCGTGTAATGCCTGCAAAGCGCATTGCGGACAGGCACATCTCGCAAGGCTGAAGCGTGGAGATCAGTGTGCACCCTGTCAGGTCCGTGGTTTTCAACCGGGCCGCTGCTTTGCCCAACACCACGATTTCAGCATGTTGCGTTGGATCGCATTTCTGGAAAACGGCGTTCTCGGCCATCTCGATCAGTTGGTCTTCGCACAGGACAGCGGCGACTATTCCCGTCCTTCCTGTGGCACGATGCGCCGTGACCGCCTGACGGATCGCCTGCTTCAAAGCACGGACTTCGGTGGTTGTAACCTGATCAGAGAAGGGCATTCGAAGACTTTCATTTCCACGCCTAGTGGAACCCCTCTGGCCGAGGCCGGGTTCCTTACATGGAATGTTTTATCCGGAGAAGCTTATGCCCGAATTCAAATCCATCCTGGAAACCGCGCTCTACGTCGATGACATGGATCGCGCGACCACTTTCTACGAAAACATCCTGCAGCTTCCATCGCTTATGAAATCCAGTAGGCTCTGTGCCTACAGTGTTAACGACGCCAGCGTGTTGCTGCTGTTCATCCGCGGCGGAACACTGGAACCCGTGGACACCGGTAACGGTATTATTCCGCCTCACGACGGCACCGGACCACTGCATATCGCATTCTGTTGCACCCATGACATGCTAACCGTTTGGGAAAAGCATCTGCGAGAGCACAATATCGAAATCGAAAGCGAAACACATTGGGAACGTGGAGGCCGTAGTATCTATTTCCGCGATCCCGATGCCCACTTGCTTGAAATTGCATCGTCACCCGGTTTGTGGCGCGGATTCTGAATTCGGTTTTGCCGCATCCCCATCCTCAACAACGACCCGGCTCTGAACCGGGAAACGTCGGGTAGCACGCAGGTTTCTTAAACTCTGGCGAGAGGTGCCTTAGCCGAGAACATTCCGTCTCTGCTCGTCCGCTACAGGTGGAACTTGAGCCAAACAGGAACGTTGACCCACTGAAACGCCGCATCCATCGGGACAGAAAGGAACCCGTCATGGCATCAAGAGCGATATGGAAAGGACAGCTTCGGCTATCGCTGGTGTCGATCCCGGTAGAAATTCATTCTGCGCGTAATTCGTCCGCGCGGGTTTCGTTCCGCCAGATCCACAAACCTTCGGGAAAGCCTGTCCGCTATCAAAAGACGGTGCAGGGTGTGGGCCCCATCGAAAGCGATGACATCATGAAAGGGTATGAGACCGACGATGGCTATATCCTTCTTGAAAAGGACGAAATCGACGCGATCAAGCTTGAGACAAAGAAAACGCTGGAACTGGTGCAATTCGTCGAAGCGACCGAAATCGCCCCGATCTGGTTCGACCGCCCCTATTACGTCGTTCCCTCGGACGAACTGGCCGAAGATGCTTATCGCGTCGTCCGCGACGCGCTGCGACAAACCAAAAAGGCGGGGTTGGGTCAGTTGACGATGCGCGGCAAGGAATACTTGTGCGCTCTCCGTCCTTGTGGCGATGGGTTGCTGATGGAAACGCTGCACTATGAACGGGATATCCGCGACGCTGACCCACTTTTCTCGCAGATCGAGGACGAAGCCGTGGATGAAGAACTTCTTGAGGTGGCAACCGAGTTGATCGGCAAAAAGTCAGCACCTTTCGATGCCTCCGCCTTTGAGGACCACTATGCAGCCGCGCTGCGCGATCTGATCGACCGCAAGATGAAATCGAAAAAGACACCACGCGTGGAGAGCCCTGGCGATGAAAGCGGCTCTGGTGCCGAGAACGTTGTCGATCTGATGGACGCGCTGAAGAAAAGTCTGAAGCAAAGCAAGGGCGGCAAAACCCGTAGCCGCAAGAAAGCATCGTGAGACCGCTGGAAGCATACGAGAGCAAGCGGGACTTCAAGGCCACCCCGGAACCGCGTGCCGAGCTGGTCGAGGCAGGCGGTGACCGGCTGTCATTTGTGGTGCAGAAACACGATGCCAGCCGCTTGCATTACGATTTCCGGTTGGAATGGGCTGGTGTACTTCTGTCCTGGGCAGTGACCAAGGGGCCGTCGGGCGACCCCGCGCAGAAACGTCTGTCTGTGCGCACAGAGGACCACCCGGTATCCTATGGCACATTCGAGGGAACGATCCCCGAGGCCCAGTACGGCGGTGGCACCGTCATGCTCTGGGACAACGGGTGGTGGGAGCCGCTGCATGATCCCGAGGAAGGGCTGAAAAAAGGAAAATTGCATTTCCGTTTGCACGGCGCGCGCATGAAAGGCGGCTGGGCCTTGGTGCGGATGCGGGGCAAAAAGAGCGAGAAGCGTGAAAACTGGCTGTTGATCAAGGAGCGGGACGAATTCGCCAGCCGCAGCGCCGATGCGCTGATCAACAAATACCGCACCAGCGTCACCACCGGACGCGCAATGCAGGCGATCAAAAGCAACCGGGCGGCGCTAGCGCCGGCCCGACACGACAAGCCCCGGCCGCGTTTTCGCAAGGTCCAGCTTGCGACTTTGCAGGACAGTCCACCGAAGGGCGAAAACTGGCAACACGAAGCCAAATTTGATGGCTACCGCTGTGTAATCGCCGTGGGCAAAGGCGGGGTCCGGCTGTATTCCCGCAACGGCAAGGATTGGACGGACCGTTTCGGCGTCCTCTGCGAACCTGCGGCTGCGTTGAAGTGCGCCTCGGCCCTGATTGACGCCGAGGTGATCGCAGGGGACGGCGGAGGTGATTTTTCCACATTGCAAAAGGCGTTGAAAGCGGGGGATCCGCTGACGTGTTATGCCTTTGATTGTCTTGCGCTGGATGGCAAGGATTTGACTGGACAGCCCCTGTCCGAGCGGCGCAAGGCGCTTGAAAGTCTTTTCGAAGGCCAGCCTGAGCGCGGCCCCCTGCGCCTGAGCCCCGTCATAGAGGGCAACGGCGATGCCGTGCTGCGAGCAATCTGCGCGGCCGGGGGCGAGGGCATCATCTCCAAACGCGCCGACGCGCCCTATCGCAGCGGGCGCAGCAAAAGTTGGATCAAGTCCAAATGCATCCGTCGTGCCGAGTTCGTCGTAGCGGGTTGGTCCCCTTCTGACAAAAGCGGAAGGCCCTTCGCCTCGCTTATCCTTGGCAGTTACGAGGATGGCGCGCTGGTCTATCGCGGACGCGTCGGTACCGGGTTCGACAACAGTGACCTTGATGACTTGAAAACAGCCCTTGAACCGCTGGCCCGCAAGACCACCCCTTTTGACCAGGAACCGCCGTCTGAGGCCAACGATGCCCGCTGGATTACCCCAAAAATCGTGATCGAGGTGGCCTATGCCGAATTCACCGGCGAGGGCCGGATACGACACGGTGTTTATCAAGGGATCCGCGAAGACAAGGAGGCTGACAAAGTGAGCGCAAATTCAGAAGCCAAGATTGAAACCGCATCCGGAGACGACAAGCAGATTGCCGACGTTCGGGTGTCCAGCTCCAGCCGTGTTGTCTATCCACAAGCGAACCTGACAAAGGGTGAGGTGGCGGAACATTACGCCCGTGTCGCCGACCGGATGCTGGTGCAAACCGGGGAGCGTCCACTTGCGCTGCTTCGCTGTCCTGATGGCATTTCCGACGACTGCTTTTTCCAGAAACATGCCGGCAAGGGGTTTCCTGACGGCGTCAAATCGCTACCGGTCAAGGAAAAGGATGGTGATGTCGCCAGCTACATGTACGTCACATCGGCACAGGGACTTGTCGGGGCAGCCCAAATGGGCGCATTGGAATTTCACATCTGGGGATCGCGTCGCGACCGGATCGAGCGACCTGACCGGATGGTGTTTGACCTTGATCCCGATGAGGCGCTTGGTTTTGACGCGGTGAAACGGGCTGCACTGGAGGTGCGCGCGGGGCTGGATCAATGCGGGCTGGACGCGGCGCCGATGGTGACGGGCGGCAAGGGGGTCCATGTGATTGTCCCGTTACGGCGCATCGCGGAATGGGACACTGTGAAGTTCTTTGCCAAGACCTTCGCCACCGTGTTGGCCGAGCGGCAACCGGAGCAGTATACCGCAACCATGTCCAAGGCCAAACGCAAGGGCAAGGTATTCATCGACTGGCTGCGCAACGAGCGTGGTGCGACCGCTGTTGCGCCCTATTCGCTGCGCGCGCGGTCGGGCGCTGCGATCGCCACGCCGGTCACTTGGGACGAGTTGTCCGCCCTTGAACAACCTGACGGCTTTCACGTCTCTGACATGGAAGAACGACTTAGCACGCCCTGCCCCCTGGAAAGCGCTACGCCACGGGGCATCGGTGTCGATGCAGTCGATGCGCTTGAAAAATGGTCCGCCGGATGACGGTTGCGAAAACCTTGCTCGGGGCCATTCCCCCGCTAACGGGAGGGATATCCAATCCTGATACGCGAACGGCTGTGGTTACGGATCGTTCGGAGCAGGGAGAATAGAGATGTTCAGCCACGTCATGATTGGAGCAGATGACCTGGATGCAATGATCGCTTTTTACGATGCGGTGCTGGTTCATGCGGGTCTTCGGCGCACCACCGGCCCGGACGAGGATGACCCGGCCGGCGTCATCTGGCAGATCGGCCAGCAAAGGTGGCCGCAATTTGCCCTGCGCCATCCGTTGAATGAAAAACCTGCCTCCGCAGGAAACGGTGTTCAGGTCAGTTTTAGATGCAACTCCCGGGGTGCTGTAAACAGGGCGTGGAACAGCGCCCTTGACCATGGTGGTTCTGATGAGGGCGCACCCGGAGACCGACCTGTCTACTCTGATGATTTTTATGCCGCTTATGTGCGTGATCCCGAGGGAAACAAACTTTGTTTTCTTTTTTGCGAAGCGTTCGCCGAAGCCGCCGCAAACTGAACTGGTTCGAGAACGCGCAATCGCATTTGTTGCCATTTTTCGGCCGTTCCGAACGCTACTCAGGGGGCGCACAAATTGCGCATTTTGCGGAAATCGCGTGTGGCATCCGGTCCGCGCAGTGGAACAATCAGTCGCGGAATCTGTTTACAACTAAGTGCGGTTGCGGCGGAAGACCGATCCGGAACACGGGCTTGCGAAATTCGGTTCCACCCGCGCGCCCTGCATTCAAAACGAAAGGATTGACCGATGAAGACAGTGCTTACCATCAATGGCCAACAGGTCAGTCTGGACATCGACACAAGGGTCACCCTGCTTGATGCCCTCCGCGATCATCTGGGATTATACGGCTCCAAAAAGGGGTGTGACCACGGACAATGCGGGGCCTGTACGGTGATTGCCGACGGTCGGCGCATCAACAGCTGTCTCACGCTCGCCGCGATGCATGACGGCGAAACAATCATCACGGTCGAAGGACTCGCTCACGGCGAAGCCCTGTCGGCATTGCAACAGGCCTTTCTGGGCCACGACGGGATGCAGTGCGGGTATTGCACCCCCGGGCAGTTGTGTTCTGCCACCGCCATGCTGGAAGAGGCACGCGCCGGACGTGCCAGCCAGGTCACCGATGACCTCACGACGCCTGCGCCACTATCCCGGGCAGAGATCACCGAACGGATGAGCGGAAACCTGTGCCGTTGCGGTTGTTACAGCGGCATCGTCGCGGCCATCGAGGAGGTGGCGGCGGAATGAGACCTTTTGATTACCAACGCCCCGCTGCACCCGAAGCCGCCTGTCAGGGCATGTCCGCATCGCCCCACGCCGCCTACATCGGCGGTGGCACCAACCTTATCGACCTGATGAAGCTAGGCGTCATGGCGCCCGACCTGCTTGTCGACGTCAACCGGCTTGGCTTTGACACGATCAAGGATCTGGACGACGGCGTCGAGATCGGCGCGACCGTGCGCAATTCCGATCTGGCCGACGACCCCCGTATCCGCGTCCGCTGGCCGGTGCTGTCTCGTGCCCTGCTGGCTGGCGCATCGGCGCAGTTGCGCAACAAGGCCACGACCGCCGGGAACCTCTTGCAACGTACGCGTTGCCCCTATTTCCAGGACATTGACGTCCCGTGCAACAAACGCAAGCCCGGATCGGGCTGTGCAGCTTTGGGTGGCGAATTGCGCAACCATGCCATCCTTGGCACATCAGAGCATTGCGTCGCGGCACACCCCAGCGACATGGCTGTCGCAATGCAGGCATTGGACGCCCAAGTGGTCATCCGCGATGCCGATGGTCAGACCCGCACCATGGGGTTGGACCATTTCTACCGCACCCCGGGGGACACACCGCACATCGAGACCCGTTTGAATCCTGCCGATCTGATCACCGGTGTCCGCCTGCCCGCCCCCCTCGGCGACCGGCAAGTCTACCGCAAGGTCCGCGATCGTGCGTCCTATGCCTTTGCCCTCGTGTCGGCTGCAGCCGTTATGCAGCTCAAGGAAGGGCGTATTGAATACGCCGCCATCGCCTTTGGTGGCCTCGGCACGCAGCCATGGCGTGATCCCAAGGTTGACGCCTTGCTGACCGGCGCGCGCCCTTCGGAGGCGCTGTTTGAAAAGGCGGGCGATGTGCTGTTGCGGTCGGCCGAGCTGCGCGAGGGACTCGAATTCAAGAAACCACTTGCCCATCGGGTTCTCAAGGCTGTTCTGACGGAGGCAACGCAATGACAATCGACTATCAAATCGACGATCCCGAAAATGCCAACCTGCCCCATCCGAACGGACATGGTCCCCTGGGCGCGGACATGGAACGGCGCGACGGACGCGACAAGGTCACCGGCGCTGCTCGCTATGCGGCAGAGCACGCCCCTGACGGGCTGCTGCACGGTGTCCTGAAACGGGCCTCCGGCATGGGCACCGTGTGCCTGACGAATGTTCAGGAGGTCGAAGCTCTGGCCGGGGTGCGGCTGGTGCTTCAGGACGAAAGAATGATCCGCAACGCGGCACAAGGCACTGCGGGCGAAGCACCGGTGCAGGGCGTGGACACGGCGGATTACATCGGCCAGCCCGTCGCGCTGGTTGTCGCCGACAGTTCCGAGATCGCGCGGGACGCGGCCAACCTTCTAAAGGTCCAATCCGTCGGCGACGACCTTCCGGTTTTGCCGAAACATGGCGAGACCGATCCAGACATGCAGGAAAACTCGGTGACGGGAAAACCGCAGGACGCCTTCGACAAGGCGCCGGTTCTGGTCGACGCAACCTATACCACACCCTCCCTGACCTCCGCCGCGATGGAGCCGCATGCCGCCGTGGCCGAATGGGACGGCGACCGTCTCACCTTGTACGGGTCGCTTCAGATGCTGCGCTATAACCGAGCAGAACTGGCCGATTGCCTTGGAATAGAGCCGGATCAGGTGCGGCTGCGTGCGCCCTTTGTCGGCGGCGGGTTCGGATCGAAGCTGGGCATTTCTGCCGACTGCGTGGCTGCTGCGCTGGCCGCCCGCGCCCTGGGGCGACCGGTCCGTGTGGTCCAGCATCGCCGTCAGGTGTTTGAAGTCAACACGCGCAGGTCCGAAACCCGCCAGCGCATCCGCCTTGCCTCCCACAGCGACGGGCGGTTGACCGCCATTGGCCACGAAGGCCGCGTTTCAAATCTGCCCGGCGAAGAGTTTGCCGAGCCGCTCTTGCAGGCGAGCTATTTCAACTATGCCGCCCCGCACCGCCTGCTCAGGTCCGAAATGGTCAGACTGAACCGCCCCGCTGCCGGATCCGTACGTGCACCGGGTGCAGCGGTCGGAGTCACCGCTTTCGAAATTGCGATGGACGAGCTTGCGCAGAAAACCGACGTTGACCCGGTAGAACTTCGCCTGCGCAACCTGCCAGACAAGGAGCCGGGCAACGGCCGGCCGTTCTCCTCCCACCGGTTGGCGGATTGCCTGACAGAAGGGCGCGACAGGTTCGGTTGGTCGGATCGCGCAGCACAACCGCGCCAGCGGCGCGAAGGTGAGTGGTGGATCGGTACCGGCATGGCGGCGGCAGTACGCGTCAACTTGGTCATGGACGCCGAGGCCCGCGTGCGCCTGACGCCAGAAGGGCGCGCGGTCGTCGAAACGGATATGACGGACATCGGCACCGGCAGCTACACCATTCTGGGCCAGATCGCGGCCGAAGCCCTGGGCCTGACGGTTGCAGACGTCGATGTCACACTTGGCGATACCGACCTGCCGCCGGGGTCCGGTTCCGGAGGCTCGGTCGGGGCCGCCTCGACCGGCACCGCGGTCTGGCTGGCCTGCGCCGAAATCCGTCGCGACATCGCCGCGCGAATGGGCAGGAAGCCAGAAGATCTGGAGCTGGAAGGGGGCGACGTTATAGTCGGCAATGATCGCCGCCCTTTGATGGACCTGCTGTCTGGCGAAACGCTCAGCGGGCACGGCAAGCTGGCGCCCGGAGAGGCGTTGGAAAAGGTCCGCCAGGCGACCTGGGGCGCCGTATTTGCAGAGGTGGCAGTCAACGATATCACCGGCGAAGCGCGTGTCAGGCGCATGCAGGGAACCTTTGCGATTGGCCGGGTTTTAAATCAACGCACCGCGCGCTCTCAGGCGCAGGGCGGCATGGTCTGGGGGTTGGGGCTGGCCCTGACCGAAGCCATGGTACACGATGCCCGCGACGGCCACGTGGTGAACCGGGATCTGGCCGAATATAATGTGCCCGTCCACGCCGACGTGCCGTATCTGGATGTTTGCCTGTTGGATGATCAGGATGAATAGGCCGGTCCGCTCGCGGCCAAGGGAGTTGGCGAACTGGGCATTTGTGGCTCTGGCGCGGCGATCATCAACGCCATTCACAACGCCTGTGGCGTGCGGATCCGTGACCTGCCCGCGACGCCCGATCGCATATTCACCGGTCTGAACTGAACGCAACCAAACCCGCTCAGAAAGCCGCATCAGCACCAACAACTGGTAGCGCGTTTTGATGGAAGTGGCCGATGCGGGCGGCGCATGCTGTATACACAAACGCCACCCATTTTTCCGACGTTGGTCCGCGCCGACCTCAAATCATCGGGATGCCCCCTGTCACCTCCACCGACGCACCTGTCGTGTAGCTCGACAGTGGATCGGCCAGCATCACATATGCCGTGGCCAGTTCTGCAGGCTGGGCTGGGCGGCCTATCGGCTTGTCCTCTCCGAAATGGGCCACCGCGTCGGGCGGCAGAGTTGAGGGGATCAATGGTGTCCAGACCGGGCCGGGTGCGACACAGTTCACGCGGATGTCGCGCGGGGCCAGCATCTGAGCCAGACCTACGGTAAAGTTCTGGATCGCCCCCTTGGTCGCGGCATAGGCCAGCAGGCCGGGGTTCGGCTTGTCAGAGTTGATCGAGGCCGTGTTGATGATTGAACCGCCCTTTTCCATGATCGGTACCGCAGCCTTGCACAGGTAAAACATGGCATGGATATTGGTGCGAAAAGTCATATCCCATTCTTCGTCCGGGATTTCCTCAAGCGTATCGAAATGCATCTGGTGGGCGGCGTTGTTGACCAGAATATCAAGGCGCCCAAACGCTTCATGGGTGTCCCGCACAAGCGCGCGGCAATGGTCGCCGCTCTGGATATCGCCGGGCATGATATAGGCGCGTTGCCCGGCCTCTTCGACCAGCGCGCGGGTCACGTCTGCCTCTTCGTGCTCTTCCAGATAGGAAATCATCACGTCCGCGCCTTCGCGTGCATAGGCAAGGGAGACGGCACGGCCGATGCCGCTGTCTGCGCCTGTCACAAGGGCTGCCATGCCCTTAAGCTTGCCGGAACCCTTGTAGGTTTTTTCACCATGATCCGGGCGTGGGTCCATCTGTGTGGTGTCGCCGGGTACGGGTTGCGGTTGTTCGGGAAACGGGGGTTTGGGATAGTTCATGTCGTGGCTCCTTTGTTTGTCTCAAAAACGTCAACAGCCCAAGCTCTGCAATGTTCCCACGGGTCGGCGCGCAGCAAAGCAGACCTTAACCCGTCGCCTGACGCATGAGCCAGATGCCCACAAAAGTAATAACGATCAGGCCATATCCCACCGCCACAACAACGCCGTCGCGCGCCAGGATGCCCAAGGCAAATAGGCCGATCGGGAGCCCGATGAGCGGTGCGGCAACCGGGATCGCCCCCAGCACAAGCAGTGATCCTCCCGTCAACAGCAGGATCATCGCAATGATTGTCAAAGAAAGCGTGCCCCCGGACAAGCTTTCCCATCTTGAGTGCAAATGGCGGCTAGTCCAGTCTGCCGCTGGTCTGATACGACGCGCCGTCGCACTGATGCGCTGAGCGGCAATTTCGCGCCTTGCAAGAAACGACGGCAACCACAGGCCATCGCGCCCCAACAACATGTTCAGGCCGATAAGCGCAGCAATCGCCCCAAGTGCGCCGCCAAGACCCGGAATCATACCTATGGGCAGCACCATCAATACGGCAACAACCATCAAAAGGGGCGCGTGCCCCTGCGCGCCGATTTCCTTGGTGAGTTGGTCAAGTGTCACACGCTCTTCCGCATCTGCCAGTTCCTGCAAACGTTTGACCAACTGGGGAACAGCAGTCGGCCCTGTACCCTTGGGGACTGGCGGTTGAACACCACGGTCTGTTCCAGTTTTACCCATCAGGCGGATGATCCCTTGTTCAGCTTCTAACAGAACAACAGACTGCCGCAGGAGATGTTCCCCCAGTGGACCTGGGCGCGGACAAGTGACTTGCGCTGCGGCACTGGACGCGGACCAACGAAGCAGTTGATCGCGAAACCCTTTAATGCGGGCTTCTCATACCAGTGAAAACCGGATGGTGACATTCAGTCCCTCGGGGCGCAGATCATAGTCTACCGACCCGTCCAGTTCATATACGGCCGCTTGTTTTATCATCTGCATACCAAAGCCGTACGTAGCTACGGCCTGCGGATCAATCAACGGACCCTCTTCTTCACGCCAGCTTAAAGTCGCCTCTGGAACATCGCCCTTGTGATCAATGTTCCAACGCACGGCAAGCTTGCCATCGGGCAGCGACAAAGCACCGTATTTGGCGGCATTCGTGCCCAGTTCATGCAGGACCAAAGACAGGCAAAGCGCATGTTGCGGCAAAAGCCGGATCGTCGGACCTCCATATTCGAGCCGGCCATCTTCGGCCCCGCCATAGACGACCAGCGTCAAATCAACCAGTTCACCAAGGTCGGCAGATTCCCATTTTGTTGCCAATAGCTTCTCATGCGCCTTGGCAAGGGCGCGGATGCGTTGCAAAAACCGTTCGCGAAAATCATCGGCTGTCTGCCCCGGTTCAATTGGCCGCCGGGCGATCGCCTGAACCACGGCCAGCGTGTTCTTCAACTGGTGGCTCAGTTCGCGCGTCAGCATGTCCAGACGTTGCTCGGACTTGGTCCGTTCAGCGACTTCACGGGTCAAAGCATCAATATCAGACGTCACAGGCAGGGTCCGTAGAGCAGATCGCGCCGATGTGGTGGTACGCCTGTCTGTCTCAGCTGAATCATCACGTATAGAACCGCCACCGGATACTTCAGATTTCGCCATCGCCAATATCTTCAATCACCTTCGCGCGGGCGCGGTACAGGCGGCTTTTGATCGTGCCCATAGACACCTGACAGATTTCCGCGCTTGTTTTGTAACTTTCTTCCAACATTATCACGAGAACTATAGTCTCACGGTAATGCACGGGCAGTCGGCCTATCGCCGCCATCACCTCCTTGCCACGGATTGTCCATTCCTGTGTAGACGCCACCGAAACCTGGGAGGACACGCAATCGGTTGACCCTGTGCATTCGCGGCTGCTTTTCGCACGTGCGTTGTAGAAAGTGTTGCGCATGATGGTGAACAGCCAGGCACGCAGGTTGGTGCCTTGGTGGAATTGCTTGCGGTGACGGATCGCTTTCAACAGCGTTTCCTGCACCAGATCATCTGCCTCGTCTTTGTCACGCGTCAGAGAGCGGGCAAACGCGCGAAGAGCGGGCAGCCACTCCAGAGTCGTTTCTGGTTCTAGTGTTGCCATGTCTTCAAATGGCATTGAGCAGCCCCCGTTCACGCGCGTTGCATACTTGGAAACAACAACTCATTTGAAGCAAGTTGGTTCCATCGGCGCTGAAAAGCTGTTGGTAGCTTCAGCCTGCGCTTAGAGATTTTTCTCTCGCAAGAGCCGCTGCAGCTCTTTCGCGAGTGTGAGAAGCCGCTCAGGCGTCGCTTCCTTTTGAATTTCTTCCAATTGCTGCCGCACAGTGCGGTCAAACTCGCCGTCATCGGGATGCGCGGGAATGTCTGTGGCTTTTTTCATTTCTCGGCCTCTTGTCCTAATCAACTTGGCAATACGCTGACTTCAACTATGCTGGATCACTTTTTAGAACAAATCCGGGGTCGAGACACGAAAAATCAGTTCATCAATTCTGTCCCACACCTATTGACGATAGTGCGCATCCGTTTGATCAGCCACCGCGTACGCGTGTCGCCATCGTCCGACCATTGGCCATCCGCGACCTCAGCGATTGCATCTTTCAAAAGCCGTTCAACAAGCCGATCCGCCACCATCGGATCGGAAAAGATCAGACGGGCAGACACGCGCAGCTTTGGCAGGATATCGGTGATTTCATTGCTCGCCTCAGCCGAGTGCGCCACCATGGTCACGACGGCAATGTCTCTGATATCCTGAAAAGGCTTGCGGATCAGCGGAACATTCCAAAAGCGCCTTGGTAAATCCCTGTCCACCGACCACCCGGTGTAAAAGATGATAGGCACTCGCCGTTCGATCAAAGTATCTGCCAGAGGAAAAACCAGACTGCCGCCCAGATCGATATCCAGCACCGCCGCCTGGGTTCGTGACACAAAAGGCCAGGCCATTTCTACCGACGCAACCGGACCCAGAATTTTGCCACCGATCCCGCGAATGAAACGGCTGATTTCCTCTGCCTGAAAATAATTATCCTCGACGACAAGAATTTGCCGCGCTTCCGACCGCATGAGCCTTCTCCCTTGGAGTTGATCATCTGGTCAACGTTCTGCCATCGCGGAAGTTCCCATAGCGTCACCTGCGTATGCACCGCTTTAACCCGAAGCACGCGACACAGATACACCGGGTTTTTCTTTGCCTGATTGATTGCCCGAAACGCCCGCTATCTCAGCATTTTAAGAAGTTGCTGGCGAAAAAGTGCAGACGAAAGTGGCTTGGGCAGCAGATTGTATTCGTGGAATTTTTCAGGAATATCACTTCGGGCGTACGCGCTGACAAAGGTTAGTGGTACATTGAGGCTTTTCAGTTTCTCGGCGACAGGAAAAGACTTCTCCGCACCCAGAGCGATATCAAGAAATGCCGCATCTATCGCATGCGCCTCGATCATTTCCAACGCGCCCGCCACGGTGGACGCCGGGCCGATCACAACATGCCCTTCTTCTTCGACCAGCATTCTAAGGTCCAACGCGATAAGCCACTCATCCTCGACCACCAGAATGTTACGGGATTTTTCTGGTGACGACACCGGTGCTCCTTCTTTCCTATATAGGAAAACTGATTTTCAGGCTAAGTCCCTCTGGAGCGAAAGTGGTTTCTAACGTGCCATTCAACTGCTGTTCGACCTGACCCTCCATCAAAACGTATCCAAAGCCTTTTTGTTCCGGCTCTTGTGTTTGGGGTCCATCCCGTTCTGTCCATTCCAAAGACAGTTGGTTCTCTCCCGCCTGCCACCGCACGTCCAGTGTGCCACGGGCGCTCGACAAGGCGCCGTATTTGACAGCATTGGTGGCGAGTTCGTGGATGACCATGCTGATCGCCAGGGTCTGTGCCGGTTTCAGTTCGACATTCGGACCGCTGATCTGGATGCGTTCGCTTTTGAACGGCGCCAGTTCTTCCTGAATTATGTCGCGGACCCCGACTGTTGTCCAAGAGCGTTCGGACAGCAAAGAATAGGCGCGTGCCATCCCGTGCAGGCGATTGGTCAGGGCGCTCAAAACATCGGAATCGACACCTTTGCCACGCATGGAGGTTCTGACGATGGTGATGATGACCGCCAGCATGTTTTTGACGCGGTGGTTCAGCTCGGCAATCAGAACTTTCTGATGCTCTTCGGCCTGCGCAAGCGAGGTGATATCAACCAGCGTGACGACGGCACCCTCAACGATGTCATTTTCGGCCAGATAGGGGGTGATCCGCACCAGATAATGGGTCTGGTGTTCCGCGCGCGAAAGCCGATGTTCATAGATCGAGCCGGTCTCGAACACCTCGCGGATATGATCGCGCAGTTCGGGATAATCGCCGACGCTGGCCAGTTCCGGAAGCGGGCGACCGATGTCTGCGACCCTCAGATGGAACAGCTCTGCGGCGGCAGGCGTGAAATTGCGTATGACAAGATCCGCATCCAAAAATACCGTCGCGATCTGGGTGGCATCGAACAGGTTGCGCAAATCGGAATTGGCACGATCAAGCTCTTCGATCTTGCCGTTAAGCTCGGCGTTGATGGTATTCAGTTCTTCATTGAGTGACTGCATTTCCTCTTTCGAGGCTTCCAGTTCCTCGTTGGTCGATTGCGATTCTTCGTTGACCGAAACCAGCTCTTCGTTCGAAGACTTCAATTCTTCAAGGGCAGTCTCATATTCCTCGATAGTGGATTGCAAGCGTTCGCGCATCTCTCGCAATTCATGTTCGGCGGCTTCGTCACGACGCTTGTCTTCTGTCGGCTCGCCCGTAGCTGGGGGGGCCGTTTCGCCAGGCAGGAAGAAGACGATAAACAGGCGCTCACGCACGCTCGTCCCCCGCAGCGGCTCAACCTTCAGCTTTAACCGCTGCACCTCTCCAGAGGGCAAGGTGATCAACACATTATGCCGTTCTACAGAACGCTGCTTTTCAACGGCCTGACGCAGCGCGGCGCGCAATTCCAGCCGCAAATCGCGCGGCACCATTTCCAAAAGTTGACGCGTCGGTGCGCCACGGGGCAGCTCAAGAAAGCCGCCCGTTCCACCCGAGACAAAAACAACCTCGCCATCTTCGCGCACAACAGCATGGGCAGGCGTGTGCCGCTCCAGAATGTGTCGCTCAACCTTGTGCCGCAATTGGGCATCCGACAGCTCCTCGTGTGAGCCAGCGACAGAGCTTTTGTCGGATGTGATCCGTTGCAGCATACTGCTTGGGTTCCAGCGGCGGTCGCCGCGATCCCTGGCTTGAAAGATGCGGCTTTTCTTGTTGGTTGTGTGAAACAGGTCGCCGTACTGGTTGATGCTTTCAGAGGTTCCAAGAAACAGATAGCCGTCGGGCTTCAGCGCATAGTGGAAGGTCGGTAGAACTTGCCGTTGAAGGTCAGCGCCGAAATAGATCAGCAGATTGCGGCACGACACCAGATCCATGCGCGAAAAGGGCGGATCGCTGATAACATTGTGAGGCGAGAAAATGCACATCTCGCGCACCTTCTTGTTGACCACATAGCTGGCTCCGTCACGATCAAAATGACGCGCCAGCCGTTCCGGGCTGACCTGACGCAACAATTGTTCGGGATAGCGACCCTGACGGGCCACGGCGAGGGCAGGGTCATCAATGTCAGTGGCGAAAATCTTCACCGGGGGGGCAATCGATTCCCGGTCAAGATATTCCCGGATAAGGATGGCCAGAGAATAAACCTCTTCGCCCGTGGTACAGGCAGGCACCCAAACCCGGATCGGATTGAGTGAATCACGGTTTTCGCAGATTTTTGGAATGACGATTTCTTCAAGTGCGTTAAACGCATCCAAATCGCGGAAAAAGTTCGTGACGCTGATCAGAAGATCACGAAAAAGCGCAGAAACCTCATCGCTGTCGTCTCGCAGCAGCGCGCTATAGGATTCCAAATCATCAATCTGGCGCACTTGCATACGACGCGCCACACGGCGAAAGAAAGTCTTGCTTTTGTAGCCGGAAAAGTCGTGGCCGGATTGGTCCCGCAAGATATCGGATATGGTCGACTGAATTTCGGAAGGGGAGGCTTCACGGTCTCCCTGGGCCGCAAGAACAAGCGCGTCCAATGTGGACCGGCCATCGCGGATATCTACCAGCTTCGCCGCCATCTCTGACGCTGGCAACGCAAAATCGACGAATCCGCTCGCGATCGCGCTCTGGGGCATTTCGGAATTAAGCGGTGGCTCGCCATCCGCGACTTGCGCAAAGGTAAGGCCGCCGTGTTCCTTGATAACCTTGACCCCAAGCGTGCCGTCGCCGTCGCCGCCGGACAACACGATGGCGACGGCGTTTTCCTTCTGGTCTTCGGCCAACGAGCTGAAAAAAATGTCGATGGGCTTATGTTCGCGGCTTCCTGCGGGGATTTTTTTCAGCTGCAACCGCCCGTCTTCGACCAGCAAAAAGCTTTGCTCGGGCATGACATAGACGGTGTCCGCTTCAATTCTATCGCCGGTTATTGCGATTTTTACGGTTAGGTCCGTCTGTCGTTCCAGCACCCTGTGCAGATGGCTTTCCCGATCCGGATTAAGATGGGTTACAACAATCACGGCTATGCCGCTTTGCGACGGTAGCGCGCGAAAAAACTGCGAAAGCGCGCTGATGCCACCGGCTGAGGCACCAATTCCGACGAAGAGGGGCTTATCTGTGTTCATGCGAAAAGAGTACGGACCTGTGGGTGGGAAATCCATAGAAGTTGTTGCAGATGTGATGTGCGGGTCGGTTAGATTGTTGCCTGACCATGCCGAACGCACCGGAACCCTTTGGCTGTGTACGAAGTTGCTCTTGCGACACCTTTTGCAGGTGCCGGGCGTTTACCGTTCCAGTTGATCTCACGCATCTGGGAGGGTGATCCGCAGATGAAGCCAATGAGATGAAGGTGAAAAAAATGCCTGCGAAATCCAAAGCACAACAAAAAGCAGCCGGAATGGCCCTATCGGCCAAGCGCGGCGAAACAAACAAAAGCGCGCTGGAGGGTGCTGCGCGCGAGATGTACGACACGATGTCCGAGGACGAGCTGGAGGAGATGGCTTCGACCCCGCGCAAGGGCAAGCCTGAACATGACAGCGACTGAGCACGATGGCGGAGTCCCAGCATGCCAGGCTGATCTATTATCCCGACGACCGCCCCGGCATCAGCCGAAGAAGACGCGGGCGCGGGTTCAGCTATCACCTGCCTGACGGCTCACTGATCCGCGATACGAACGAACGTGCGCGCATCGCCGCCATTGCCGTTCCACCCGCCTACAAGGCAGTCTGGATCACCCCCAAGCCGTTGGGACATTTACAAGCCACCGGACGCGACGCCAAAGGGCGCAAGCAATACCTCTACCACGCAGCTTGGGCAGAACAACGCGCACAGCAGAAATACGATGGCCTTGCTGCCTTTGGACGTATGCTGCCACGGTTGCGCGCGCGCATCGCCACTGGGCTGCGCACATCCAAAGGATCACACGATCTGGCGCTGGCGGCGGTGCTGGCCTTGCTTGATCGTGCCGCCTTGCGCATCGGCAACGAGGATTATGCCCGCGAGAATGGCAGCTATGGCGCCACAACCCTGCTGGGAAAACACGTCCGTTTCGACGCTAACGGCATCACGCTCGAGTTTCCGGGCAAGCATGGCACGCCGGTTCTGTGCCATCTTCACGGCCCGCGTTTGCAGCGCGCCCTGCACAAGATACACGACCTGCCCGGGGCCGAGCTGATTACATGGACGGATGAAAACGGTGACTCCCACCCACTGCGCTCAGAAGACGTGAACACATACCTCGCCGAGGTCTGCGGAGAAGGCACCAGCGCCAAAACCTTTCGCACCTGGAATGGCACGCTTGCGGCGTTTTCCGTCGCCAGGCAGCACGAGGGCACCTTGAACATCACCGATATGACAGAGGCCGCGGCAGAGCGACTTTGCAACACGCCTGCAATCGCGCGCTCAAGCTATATCCATCCGCAGGTGATCTCACTTGCCGAGAAGTCAGAAGATGAACGTGCCCGTTGCCTGAACGCGCTGCGCCCGCCCGGCATCAGCCGGTTGCGCGCACATGAAAACCAGCTGATCGCCTTCCTTGAACAGGCCGGATAAGTCGCACAGCTTAGGGTCTGGACCCTAGTCCGGCGCGTGAAGAGCCGCAGGCTTACAGTTCGGCCTCCCAATGACGGGACAGGCGCATGGCACCGTTGACAATACCCACCATGGAATATGTCTGCGGAAAGTTGCCCCACCCCTCACCAGTGGCAAAGGACGTGTCTTCCGACATCAGACCCAGATGGTTTCGGGCCTCCAGCAATTCCTCGAACAGTGCGCGCGCCTCTTCCAGCCGCCCGATCCGCGCCAGCGCGTCGATCCGCCAGAATGCACAAACGTTGAACCCCACCTCGGGCAGGCCGAAATCATCCGCTTCCTCGTAACGCAGCATGAAGGGACCACGGCCCAGCACCTCTGACAATGTGTTCACCGTTGCCACGAACCTGGGGTCGTCGGACGGCAGAAAACCGACCTCTCCCATCAACAGCACACTGGCATCCAGCGTGCTGCCACCAAAACTTTCGACAAAGGCCTGCCGTTCGTCCGACCAGGCGTTTTTCAGGATCTTTTCACGAATGATCCCAGCCCGATCCGACCAGTACCGGGCCTTGTCATCCAGGTTCAGATGACGCGCGATCTTGCCCAGCCGGTCACAGGCCGCCCAGCACATCAGCGAAGACGAGGTGTGAATGCGCGCGCGGGTCCGCAGCTCCCAGATGCCCGCATCGGGCTGGTCATGCATGGCCCATGCCTGTTCGCCCAGCGGCTCAAGACTCTCGAACGCCGTCCACCCTGTATTGAGCGACAGCCGGTGGTCGAAAAACGCAGGTGCTGCCCCAAGGATGATGTTGCCATAGGTGTCATGCTGAAAATGCTCGTGGGCCTGGTTGCCGATCCGCACCGGTCCCATGCCTTTGTACCCTTGCAAGCTGGCAGAGGTGCGTTCGGTCAGGGCGGCCTCCAGACCGACACCCAGCACCGGCTGGATGTGGCCACCTTTGGCGTCTGCGACAACGTTCATCAGCCATTCAAAGTAGTGCTCCAGCGTGCGTGTCGCGGCCAGACTGTTCAACGCCCGCACGGTGAAAAACGCATCCCTGACCCAGCAATACCGATAATCCCAGTTGCGCCCGCTGTTGGGGGCTTCTGGCAACGACGTGGTAATCGCCGCAACAACGCCGCCGGTCGGCTCATAGCTGCACAGTTTCAACGTGATGGCGGCACGGATCACCGCCTCTTGCCATTCGAAGGGAACGGCCAGCCGCTGAACCCAGCGTCGCCAGTACCCCAGGGTATTATTGTAAAAATCTGTCCCGATCTCGGCCGGGTTGTCGGCCAGTGTCTCATCGGGCCCAAGAACAAAGGTCAATGTGCGTTCCAGGTTGATCAGACGTTCATCGAGTACATGATCAATCGGCGCATCCGTCGTCATACGCAGGGTCTGGCCCGCGCCCGAGAAACGCACATGGTTCGATCCGCGCGTGACTGTCGGCGCGGTCTCTCCCCAGTTGAACCTTGGCTTTACCCGGATTCGCACCCTGGGCGAACCTACAAGGCGACGCAGTCGGCGGATCAGCATTTGCGGGCGAAAATTGCGCCCGTTTGCCTGAAATCGGGGGCAGAAATCGACAATTTCCACCGCACCGGCATCGCCGCGCAGCACCGTTTTCAAAACCGCCGAGTTGGTTTCATAACTCTGTTCGACGGTGGTCATCCCTTCCATCTCTACGGCGAAAACCCCGTCGCCGCTGGACCCTGCACCATGTCCCAACAACCCGTGAAACACCGGATCTCCGTCAATCCGTGGCAGACAGAACCAGTTGATGGCCCCCACACGATCCACGAGGGCCGCAACCGTGCAATTTCCAATGACACCCAGATCCATGAAACTCTCTCTTGTCTTGTTACGCCAACAGGGACGCCAGCCAGTCGCCAAAGGCCGGGACTGATGCCAACCTGTATCTGGCGACGGTCGCCCCCTCTCCGATCTTAATGCCCATCCCGCCTTGCGCTTGTGCGGCCCTGAACCCGTCCTCGTCCGTGACATCATCGCCAACCATCACGGGCAACCGCCCCTTGAACGGCGCAGTGCGGGAAAAACGGGCAATCGCCGTGCCCTTGTCAAATGCGGCCAGCGTCAGCTCGCTCACCATTTTGCCGTGCAAGGCGCGCAATTCGGAAGCGGACCTGGCCATTGTCTCGATCAGCATCCGGCAGGCGTCTGCGTGCTGCGGGGCTGTGCGATAATGCAGCGCCACCGCCGTCGGCTTGGGCTCTACCAGCAAACCTTTGGGTTCGGCGAACCGGCCAATCTCGTCGGCTGCCGCCCGAAGTGTGGCAAGCGGCACTTGCGATATCGGGGTTTCCCCCGCCCCGCGCAGTTCCGCCCCATGCGATCCCGACGCCCGCAGCGTCAGGGGCGCCAGTATGCGGTCGACCTCGGCAAGCGACCGACCCGATACAATGGCGACCGCCCCGTCGGTTGCGTCACTCAGACGGACCAGCAGATCGCGGGTGGCCTGCGGAACCGCAGCCTGTTCCGGCTGTTCGGCAATGGGGGCCAGGGTGCCATCCAGATCCAGATAGAACGCATGATGGCAACACTGGATATAAGGGGGCGCATTCGGTTGAGTCATGGTGAAGGTCATTTTTCCGACAGAGGCGTTCAGCGGCATCGACCCGTTTCAACCTATGGCACACCAGATGGATTTCAATGATCGTAACATGGAACCGCCCAAACCGGCATTTTGCGGCGGATGACGTGCCGCAATAAGGGTGCAGTTTGGGAACATTCGGCGGATTTGTCGATTTATCTATTAGAAACACCAAACCGCCTTGCCCAAGGCTGGCAGGGGCGATCCGCACAACGGGACCTTAAGACATGGCCGAAAGACTAATAGTTGTTTCCAACCGTATCCCCACCGATGCCGAACCGGCCGGAGGACTGGTTTTTGCCCTGCATGAAACCCTCAAGAAAACGGGAGGCATCTGGATCGGGGCGCATCCCAACCTGAGCGACACGAACACCATCGGTCTGCAAACGCTTGCCGAACAAGACGGATACACGCGGCTTTCATTCAGCCTGACACATAATGACCACGAAAACTTTTATCTCGGGTTTTCCAATTCAGTGCTCTGGCCAATGTGCCACCGTCGCGGCGATCTTGTTCAGCTCAACCGAGAATTCGAAGAAGGCTACGCCCGCGTCAATGCGCGGCTGGCCCGCCAGATGAAAGAAATCCTGCGCCCCGATGATCAGATCTGGGTCCATGATTATCACTTTTTCCCGCTGGCCGCAGAATTGCGCAAGCTTGGCCATCACGGGAAAATCGGTTTTTTCCTGCATATTCCATTTCCCGCACTGGGCGATCTGAGTGCCCTTCCCCTGCGGGCCGATCTTGCAAGGTGGCTGGCCCAATACGATCTTATTGGTCTGCAAACGCGCAACGATGTCGCGCGTTGTCTGGAAATGTACCGCGCCGATAAAAACGCTGAGCTTATGTTCGATGGCACCATCAAATTCGGTGACCGCATTGCCGGTCTGCGGTCCTTTCCCATCGGCATTGACGTGGACGCATTTGTCAAAGCGGCCTCCAAACCCTTCGACACGGCAAAGCTGGGGGTCGGCCTGACGCACGATCTGGTGATCGGCGTGGACCGACTGGATTATTCCAAGGGCCTGCCCAACAGGTTTCGTGCCTTTGGTCATTTCCTTGAAGCAAGACAAGACAAATCCCGCCGCGCCAGTTTGCTGCAAATAGCACCCCCAACGCGCGAAGAGGTTCCCGCTTATCGCCAGATCCGGCTGGAACTCGAAGAGCTGACCGGGCGACTGAACGGTGAAAATGCCGAACTTGACTGGACACCGTTGCGATACATCCATCGCAACATTGATCGCAATCTGCTTGCTCAGCTGTTTCGCTACGCGCGGGTGGGATTGGTCACACCATTTGCCGACGGCATGAACCTGGTCGCGAAAGAATATATTGCGGCACAGGATCCCGAAGATCCCGGTGTGCTGATCCTGTCGCGCATGGCCGGGGCCGCCGAAGAACTGACCGAGGCTTTGCTGGTCAACCCATATGACGTTGAAGAAATGAGCGACGCCCTCGCCCAGGCGCTCGACATGCCGCTGGCGCAGCGAAAACACCGTTACGCGGGCTGTATGGAACGTGTCAGGGCAACCGATGTCAGCCGTTGGAGCGAAAGTTTTCTGACGGCCCTCGCGGCCCGCCCCCCCGCATTGGTCATTCCGACAGCCAAAATCTCAGGTGCTGTTGGATAGCCCACAGTGGGCCAGAGCCTGGTTTCATTTATCAACAGATACCTTACGAGGAGTTTTTTTAGGGTTCTTCCTGTCAAACTCTTCAGGATCATGCGCGCCACCCTCGTGATCGCTCTGACTGTTCTGGCGATCGCTCTGCGGGGGGCGTTTTTCACGGGCTGCCTTGGGATCGTTTGGCATGTATACTCTCCTGCAACGTCAATAATTCCCGGGCGGATCACTGGCCGGAAAGGACTCGTCGCTTTCCTCGTCCTCCAACGTCCACGTCCGGGGCGGGTTACGCATCTGTTCGGGTCCGGCATTGCGCACCTGCATTTCGTCGGCATCCTCCTCCGCGTCGGACGGCAATTCGCCGGGTTGCTTCGTGTCCAGATCTTCCTGAGCATTGGCGTTAACATCCACACGATGCCGCCCCGCCGGATCAATCTGTTGAGCGGACTGGTTAATCGTGTTTCCGTCACGCCGCAGCTCTTCGGTCGGAATGATGACCTTCTTCTCACTTTTGTCTGACATAACATTTCCTTTACGTAGGGCTTAAAAAAGCCGACTCAGTTCAGTTTTCGACTTCAACTTCGGGATCATCCGACGCCATCTTTTGCGTCGGCGCATCGTCAGGCACTTCCACATCTCCCTCGCGGTATTCAGCGGGAGTCGTACTTTTACCGTGTCCATCGACAGTGGGCGCAGTTACGAACAGTTCAACAATCCAGTACAGAATAAGCGCGACACCAAGCACGGAAACGACGCCTATCCCGATCAAAGGTCCACGATGACGACGCTTTTGTTTTTTCAGGTTTGTATCGGGCGGGCTCATAAAATTTTCCTCTCAAGATTGAGAAATCGCTCGGCTGTACGTGCGACGGTCCCGGCGCGTTCCAGTTCGTCCTTGGACGACAACGTACCGGTCAATTTCACCTTGGCATCGGCAACCTCTATCGTGATTTCCGACGCATCTACGCCTTGATCGTCGTCAAGCCGCCCTTGGCAATTGCTCACATCCAGTAGAACGGAACGCCATAGTGCTCATGCGTCCGCCGCTCCCAGTCGCGGTCCGTACGCCAATCGTCGTGGCGGTCAGGCGCGCCGGTCACTTCGCGTTCGGTGAGATCAGTCACAAACCCGTTTTGCGCCGTGTCAAAGCGCAGCTTGCCCCACGGCACCGGAAAATGGTCCTCGCCCAATCCCAGAAATCCGCCGAAGCCCATAACCGCGTACGCGACCCGTCCGGACTCCTTGTCGATCATAAGGTGATCGATGGTTCCAATGTGGGCACCATCGTTTCCATAAACCGCCGTGCCGTTGACATCGGACGACGATACAAGACCTCTTTGTGTCGATCGTTCCATCAGATATTCCTCCTGTCTGTGTGATGTCATGAAAACAATGGAAACGGTGCTTTGTTCCGATATTCCTACACCACACGCAGCTTTCCGCGGAACGCACTTGGCAGGGGCGTATTCCCGCGCATAGCTAGGGTCCAGAGCCTAAGGATCGGGTTTCCAATAGTTCGGAAACATACATTTCTTTAAAGCTGTTCATTTGCATCTACACTCTCCTTCTTTGTGACCTGCTGGACAGACGGCTATTGCGGCGGCTGGCCATTGGAGGCCATAAGTCCACCGTCAACAGGCAGGTTCACGCCATTGACAAAACGGGCGTCGTGGCTGGCAAGAAAGGTGATAACCGCGGCAATTTCCTCTGGCTCGGCATACCGCCCCAGCGAAATACGCTCACGGAACTTTGCAAGCATCTCTTCGTCTTTAATAACATCGGTCGTCATCCCGGTGCGTGTCAGGGTCGGACAAACTGCATTGACCCGGACGCCCTTGCGGCCAAAATCCAGCGCCAGCGCACGGGTAAGCTGGGCCGCCGCCCCTTTTGCCGCATTATAGGGACTCATGCTCCAGTCACCGCCCAATCCCGAAACGGATACCGTATTCACGACCGACCCGCCGGAGGATACCAGATGCGGAAAGGCTGCACGGCACGCGTAGAAAATCCCATCCACGTCAGTGCGAAAGACCGAGTGCCAGTCTTCGTTGGTGATGCTTTCGATTCCGCCATTTACAAGTTTTCCGGCGTTATTGACGAGAACGTCGAGGCGACCAAACTCCGACACTGTGGTCTCAATCATATTTTCGACAGCGTGGCTGTGCGAAACATCGACCTCAAGCTTTAGGGTGTTGGCTTCAGGCAAGGGCCCGTCCAGGTCATCAACCTGCCCCTCCAGATCGGCCATCACAACCTGGGCCCCTTCTTCCAGGAACCGTTTTGCCGTAGCCAAGCCCATGCCGGATGCTGCCCCCGTGACGATAACCACCTTATTCTCAAATCTGTTCATGATATTTCCTTTCGCTGTTGTCCCCGACACTCATCTGTCCGCAGCGTTCAAGACATTCGCCACCGTCATATGAAACGGTGCCGACCATTCCGCTGGGCCGATTTGCATCCATTGGGACGGACCAACCAGAGAGTTTGAAACCGGGCAGCAACTCCCGTCGTGCCCGGCTCCATAGCGTCTGCGGCGTCCTCAGGCGGCCTTGTTCAAACGAGACTCCGCTACTTTGCTCAGCTTTTCGTCCGCCGCCTTCTCTTCCTTCAGGGTCTCTTCAAGAAGCGAGGCACAGTCGTTGCGCCCCAGTTCATGCGACCATGCAATCAGCGTGCCATAGCGAGTCATTTCGTAGTGCTCTACGGCCTGAGCCGCTGCTGCCAACGCAGCGTCCATCACATCCTTGTCAGCGATATCGCCCGCTATCTCGTTGGCTTCTTTGATGATGCCGTCAATGGCTGGACAGGTCACCCCTTCGGGTTCTTCACCAACTTTGCGAAACACCTCTTCAAGGCGTTCGACATGGCCCTTCGTTTCTTCCAGGTGATGCGTGAACCCGTCCTTCAATTCAGAGTTCCCAGCCTTGTCGATCATTTTGGGCAATGCTTTAACGATCTGCTGTTCCGCATAGTAGATATCCCGCAGTGTATGCAGGTACAGGTCTTCAAGCGTTTTGATATCTTTCGAGAAAAGTGCCATGAATTGCTCTCCTTGGCGTATGAGGTTGAAGCAAGGTAAACAGGCCGATTTCGATGTTGTTCCCGGAAAAATAGAAACGGCACAATTTTTGCGCATCGCCAGTTCCGTTTGCATGACAAAAAGACGTTCCCGAAGTTGCCGCGACCTCGTGCCGGGGAACAAATTCCGATCCGGACTGTTCTCCTGCTAGCTGAGCAGAAAGTTACTGCGGCATCCCTTCTGTGAACACAAGGAGACCAATATTTTGCTTTGCGCGCCCACATCAACCCAACCGGATCAACCTTCGCCAGAAATCCCAGGCCACCCCGATCCCGACATCACACCGCCAGACCCGCCGATGGAAACACCGCCACCGGATCACGCGCCGGACCGACCGCCGGAACCCGACGAAATTCCGGACACCGTTCCGCCAGAACCCGGACCGAACCTGCCACCCGAAGTCAGATCAAATATTGCCGACCGGTGACATTGATGTCCGGACGATTGGAATTTCGCATCTTCGGCCCCGAACTGGCCAAACAACGCAACATTTTGTCCACCCAGTTCAGATCACGCGGCAAGGAAACGCGTTCTGATTTATACTTCCTGGGGCGGCACCATTCCCTAAGCTACAAGCTGCGTGACAGTGCTGCCTTGGATCTCAAGGAACTTGTCGGCCACGAGGGAAAATACGAACATTGGAGGCCGTGCGGATACTGCGACCTTCCTGACACGGGCAAGGCGATAGTAGCTGCATTCCCAGGCAATGCCGCCCTGCCCGATCTGCGCCACGGCTTTGAATACCACGCGCCGGAGCTGACAGCGGAGTTTGTCCGAAACGGCTTTCGGGCGGTCCTGGTGCAAAAATCCCGCGAACGGTTTTGCTCAGAGCGCTGCCTTGCAGAGATCACACGTCTGACAACCGATTTCTCTGCCGACTATTGGACAATCGCCATCGAAGGAAGCAATGCCGCCGACCTTGACCGTCTTGGATCCAAACTGGGGCTGACAGGATGGGAAAACCAAAGCTTCCCCGCCTGGATCACCGCTCAAGTTTCAACGACTCCTCGTCCTGAAAAGAACAGCCCAATCTGATTGCCCTTCAACCCGGTTTCCTTTGACCACGAGGCTTCACATGAACGAACCTGTCGTCCCTTTCGATCTGATGCGGATGTTTTTCGGCACCGATCCGACCCTGTTCTATCTAGAAATCGTTTTCCGCACCTGTGTCATCTACATTTACGCCTTGTTGCTGATCCGTTGGGTCGGTGGACGTGGCATCGCGCAGATGTCCACAGTCGAATTCCTTCTGGCCATCGCCCTGGGGTCCGCCGTGGGAGACGCCATGTTCTATCCCGAAGTGCCTATTTTCCATGCGATGCTGGTGATCACGGTGGTTGTGCTGATCAACAAGGGTCTCGACCTGCTCATTTTTCGCTTCCGCCCCCTTGAAAAGGCCATGGACGGGGTCACCGCCGAAGTGGTTCGTGACGGCGTGATTGTCGTGAAAACGCTGCATCGTAATAAACTGGGCCACAGCGAGATATTTGAAGGGCTGCGAGAGCAAGGTTACCGCAGTCTGGGTCAAGTTCACAGGGCCTATCTGGAAACCTCCGGTCGGTTCAGTATTTTCCCAACCCCTGATCCTGTTTATGGCTTACCTATCGAACCCGCTTGGGATTGTGCGCCTCCTCGTACAGTTCAGCCGGGGACTCACGTCGACAGGTCCCAGCCATTGGCTTGCTGTGAATGCGGCCACCTTCTGCCGCAGAATACGCAGGAAACGCCGAATGCCTGCGGCAATTGTGGCAATACGAATTGGACACCGGCCCTTATTGTCAGGACCCAAAATAACCCGAGCGATTAACGGCCCGGCCGGAAGGCCGGGAACTCGGAACATTTACCGTGGAAGGATTGTTGTACGTAAGTGAACAACTTGCGAAGCGATTTAAATGATCGACACTTACACCCCCTTCGTCAGCCGGCCCCGGCATCGTTCAGACAGAAAACTCTTTCGTCTTTACGGGCGTGCAAGATGAACAAGCCATCGGCACAAAACACCACCAACCTAAAACCTGCGATCGCGTCGCCGGTTCTTGTGACAGGCCGAAATTGCTCCGCCATAGCATCAGCAGGCCGTGCGGCGGTGCTGATTGATGGTGCGTCCTATTTCTCAGCCTTGGACGCAGCCTTGCGCCATGCCGAACGGTCCATCATGATCATCGGTTGGGATTTTGATGCCAGCATCCGCTTGCGCCCGCAGGACGGAACTGACGCCCCTGTATTGGGTGATATACTGCGCGATCTGGTCGAGGATCGACCGGAATTGCAAATTCGGGTTCTGATCTGGAGCCTTGCGACCCTTCACACGCCCAGTGCAGCCGTGCCGCTCCTTACCGGTGCGGGATGGGCTGACCATGAGCGGATCCATCTGCATTTGGACACGCATCATCCCTTCTATGCCTCCCACCATCAGAAGATTGTCACCATCGACGACTCGATGGCCTTTGTGGGGGGCATGGATCTGACGGTCGGGCGCTGGGACAAGTCCAGTCATACGCTTGAAGATCCGATGCGAAAGAATACGGATGGCACACCCTACGAACCGGTGCATGACGTTCAGATGGCGCTGGACGGGTCAGTTGTCAGCGATATTTGCGCTGTCGCGCACTCGCGGTGGTACGACGCGACAGCAGAGAAACTGCCACTCCAACCTCCAATCGACCGATGGCCGCGCGAAGTAACGCCCGACTTTCAAAATGTCAGTGTTGCTGTGTCGCAAACCAGACCCCGTTTGGGTGCACGGCGGGGGATCGAAGAGACCGCAAGTCTGACCGACGATCTGATGCAGGCGGCGCGCAGGACAATCTACATCGAAGCGCAGTATTTTACGGGGCGGCGCATAGGTCGAACGCTCAAGCGGTTGCTGGAACAGCCGAGAGGCCCACAGATCGTGGTCATCTGTACGCTTGTCGCCAACGGTATTCTGGAACGTTTCATTATGGGCGAGAACAAAATGAGGCTGTTGCGGCGGCTCAAGGCGGTCGACCGGCACAACCGCCTTCACGTCTATTGCCCTGTGACGGGCAACGACGAACAGCACCGGCTGCTTATCCATTCCAAGGTGATGATCATAGACGATTGTTTTCTGCGCATCGGGTCGGCGAACCTGAACAACCGCTCGGTGGGTTTGGACACCGAATGTGATGTGACTGTAATCGCTCAAACGCAACAGGCGCGCGAGACCATCCACCACCTGCGCGACAGGCTGTTGGGGGAACATCTGGGGGTCGAAGCCGAAGACCTGCAGCAAACGGCAGCGCGCGAAAAGAGTATGCCCGAAACAATTAACGGACTGCTGAGCGATGGCAAAAGCCTTCAACCTGTCAATGTTGGCGCGGGCAAAACACACTCCTTTCCGGGCACATTTCTACTCGACCCCGAGCGGCCCCTCCCCTTCTTCGACGTCCTTCACAGGCTTTGGTCCCGCGTGACCCGCCGTGGCGGCTTGCGCGAGAAAATCAGTTCGGAAATGCCCAAAACCAACAATCCCGCCCCAAGGGGGATAAGAAAATAGACAAAGCGGAACACGAGGATCGCACCGATCATATTCTCGCCCGGTAGCAAGTAGGCCAGCACAGCCTCGATCACGCCAATTCCGCCGGGTACATGGCTGACGATAGTGGCCACATTCGCGCTCACATAGGCCGCGACAACGGGAAAATAACTGATATCGGCAATGGAGAGAACAGTTTGATGAAGCGCCGCAGCTACGAAGGCGAAATTCAGTGGTCCGATGACACATTGGGCCACCGCCAGCCAAAGCGTTGGCATCGTCACCCTATGCCCAAGAACATGGATTGCCCCCGTCGCGAGGGCAGCCAACCCAAGGTACATAACGGGACAGGCGAGCGTGACCACACCCATCAACGTCACGAGACCCGGGCTAAGCCCCAAGGCATTAACCGCGATCTCGGGCGCAACGAGCAAGGCAACGCCCCCGAGGATCGCAAGCCCCAGCCCGACCGTCACGCCACAAAAAACAATCAACTGTGCAACCTCGGCGCGCCCAAGCCCCCAGCGGGTGTAATAGCGATAGCGGATGGCCCCGCTCGACAGTGCCGCCAGTCCCAGAGTATGGCCGATCGACAGACTGGCAAAGGACGTGATGGCGACCTGCCGATACGCCAAGGGACACCTGACATATTGCAACGCCAGCCAATCAAACCCGGTCAAAATGAGATAGCTCAGTCCCGAGAAACCCAAGGCGGCAAACAAACGCACCCAGGAAACCGCCGTCACAGCACCGACGAGGTCAGCCCAGTCGTATTGCGACAATGTCCGATAAAGCAGATAGAAAGCCAGTACTGTCACGACGGCAGCAATGACATAGCCAAGCAAACGGCCTCCCCTGAAAGCCGGTTTCGTTTGCTGATTTCTGGGGTGGTCGTTGGCCCGCAAATCTGTGTTTCCTTCTTGCGCTGTGGCGATTCAACGCCCCATGTGCGGCTTTCGATCCCTAAAAAGCAATTTAGGATGGTCCGCGCCCCCCATGCTGCGATGATCAGAAGTGGCGCGGCATATGGATAGACCGTCCGCCCCAATTATCCGCGTCATGACATGGAACATTCATGGTGGCGTCGGCCCCGACCGGCGCCGCGACCTGCGTCGCGTGGTCGATCTGGTGCAATGCCACCAACCGCATATCATCGCATTGCAAGAAATAGACTCGCGTCGCCGGACGTCGGCCACACCTGAGGCATTCGATTTTCTAAGCGAGGAACTTGGCGGCTTTACTCAGGCAAGCCGTCTGATCCGGGCACCGAACGGCGACTACGGTCATGCGGTGATAAGCTGCTGGCCGATGTCACAGGCACGCTTTCATGACATTTCCTACAAACGGCGCGAGCCCCGCGTTGCGATCGAAACGGTGGTGGATACGCCCCATGGCCAGCTTCACGTTGTGGCGGCACATCTCGGTCTGAGCTTTCGTGAAAGACGTTTCCAAGCCGAACAACTCGTGCAGATTGTCCAGAATGGTGGCGACTGTTCTGTGTTGATGGGTGATCTGAACGACTGGATTGCAGGTAGTGCGGTGCGGCGCATATTGGACAGACAATTTCCCGGACACAGTCACATGAAGACCTTTCCCGCGTACCGCCCCGTGTTGCCGCTGGACCGCATTTATTGCCGCCCCAAATCGATGCTGCACGACAGTCGAACAGATCACTCGGCGCGGTTTGCATCCGATCACCTTCCGGTCATCGCCGATCTACTCTTAGACCGTCGTCCATAAAGGCGCGCGTAAGCGTCATGTGCTGATTTTGCGGTATGGTCTGGTCAGATTGGTTCAGCGAAACTCCGCTTTGCCGCCACCGTAGGTCGGAACAAATCAAATCGCTATCGGTTTTCCTAGCATCAGCAACTTAAAGGAGAACCATATGTCAGTTGCACGTGTAACCGAAATCTCTGCGACCTCACCGAAAAGCTTTGACGACGCCGCCAAACAAGGGATCGACCGCGCATCAAAGACCTTGCGCGGTATTCAAAGCGCGTGGGTGAAAGACCAGAACGTAATGGTGGAAGATGGAAAAATCACCGAGTTCAAGGTCAACCTGAGTGTCACTTTTGTGTTGGATGACTAACAGCAGTCGCTTTGAACAAATCTGACAGCACCGCAATCGGTTCTATGCTGGACGCATCAGGGCCGGTTGCGTGCGTCTTGCTCCCGCAACAAATCCGCCACGGTCGCACGAACAACTTCTGCAAAAAACACGCTCAGTGCCTGGTTGTAGCACCCGCGTGAAGAGGGATGCGGAAGTGCTGGCCTTCCGTGGTGCGGTCTCGGATTTCGCCTTGCCGTCCGATCCGCAGGGCACCTTTTAAAGCATGATGTGCCTCTCCCTTCTTCATGCCGATATTGGCGCGGCGTTGCATGTCTGTGTCGAGCAACCATTCGATGATAAACAACTTGCGCTCAACCCGCCCAATCTCTCGTAAGGCGAACGCCAGATCGTAATGCCTCGCGCGCGCCGCCAGTTTCTTGAGGAGGTGGCTGGGCTGCATTCGACCTGACACCATTATTGCGATACAGCGCAAAACGTCCGGCCAGTTCTCAACAATTTTTGCCTTCCGGATTTTGCCCCCGGTCACCCCTTGCAGCTCTTTCGCGACAGAGCACGTCAGCCGCTTCACAGTGATCCTCAAGAACCCGAACAAGCGAACGAAACCCGTGATGGGCAAGATCATGAAAGCTATCAAGGACCTTCCCCTAGTCGCCCGCAGATCAATCACATCTGATCGAGGCACTGACTTCGTGAGCTGGCCGCACCTGCAAGCCGAACTGGGCAAAGCGCCCTACCCTCAACGGCAATAGGAGTCGCGGTTCAGGTATCGCTCACACTTGAGGAAAGCGAACGGAAACAACTTATGGAATTGTTAGGCAAGGTCACCTTGTCAGCCGAGGCCTATCTGAAAAGCCTGAAGGACACCGACCTCACCCCTGCCCTGTCCACACCTGAAGCGGCAAGTCTCTTTACAGACACCTGAGACACCGCGCCACCAAGGCGATTGGGGTCAGGACCCATAAATCCTGACTCGGTTTCGGGAAAGTATGGGTTCTGTCTCTACGCGCAAGGCAACGCAACTGAAATCCGCAACTTTGCGACACTAGCCCCCCCCGCTCAGCAGCAGACGCAGTTCTTGCTGCATCCGAGGGGACTAGGCTGCGTTGGCCGCTGCGGTCAGCCCCTTGTCCAGGCCCACCTCGATCCGGTCGATATCAGCGCGCTCCACCACCAGACAGGGCGAGATGATGATGTTGTTGCCCGATGTGCGCAGCATGACGCCCGCATCATATGCCGCGTCAAACAGGGTTTGAACCGGCCCCTTGCCCAAGGGCGTTTTCCTGGCCCGGTCCGAAACCAGCTCCAGCGCGGCCATCAGCCCCTTGCCCCGGACATCACCGATGATCTCGTGCTTGTGCTGCAACCGCTCCAGCGCTGCGATCAGCTCTTTTCCCCGGGCTGCGGCATTGGCGACAACACCTTGGGACTGAACCGCCTCAAGCGTTGCCAGCGCGGCAGCCGCGCCGACGGGATGGCCCGAGTTGGTGTAACCGTGGCTGAGCGTTCCGTCGGGGCCCGAGGCGGTTTCGAACGCTTCTGCGACTTTTCCATTCACCAGCGTTGCCCCCATCGGGAAGAAACCATTGGTCAGCGCCTTCGCAGTGGTCATCATATCGGGCTGAACGCCCCAAAGCCGCGAGCCGCTTTCCGCGCCGGTTCGGCCAAAGCCGCAAATCACCTCGTCCGCGATCATCAGGATACCGTTGCGCGTGCAGATGTCACGCATCAAGGGCATCAGCGTTTCATGCGGCACCAGAACCCCGCCGGACCCCAGCACAGGCTCCATGATAAAGGCGGCAATCGTGTCGGCGCCGTAGAATGCGATGTCGGCCTCGAAACGCGCGGCGATACCCTGCGCGATCACGGCGGGATCATCGGTGCCGAATTCGTTCCGATAGGTGTAGGGCGCCGGCAGATGGTGACAGCCCGGCAGCATCGGTTCGTACTGGCGGCGGAATTTGTTCATCCCGTTGACCGATGCGCCGCCGAAATGGGTGCCGTGGTATCCGTATTTAAGCGAATAGAACCGCGTCCGCTCGGGTTGGCCGATGATGCGCTGGTACTGGCGTGCCAACCGCAGCGCCGTTTCGACAGAATCCGACCCGCCCGAGGTGAAAAAGGCGCGTTCCATGCCTTCGGGCGCAAAAAATTCGCGCAGGGCAATCGACAGTTCGATCACGCGGTCATTGGTTGTGCCGCGAAAGGTGTTGTAGAAAGCCATACGCTCGATCTGGTCGGTCATCGCCTTTTTGACCGTGGGGGCCGAATGGCCAAGGCTGACGTTCCACAGCCCGCCAACCGCATCCAGCAGCCGGTGACCGTCAATATCAATTACCTCGACACCTTCGGCACCGGTGACAATGCGCGGCGGGTTCTTTTGCATGTCGCCGGGGTGGGACATGGGATGCCAGCCATAGCGGGCGTTGTTGGCTTTGATGAAATTGGAATCTTTGGGCATGTTCATTGTCTATCCTTTCGAAGGTCAAAAACGTGCATCACGCGGTGCCGTCAGGAGTGTCTACGCGAGATAATTTTGTGCAAGTTGCCGCGTCAGGGCCGCATAGCGCGCGCAGCGCTCTGGCGCGCCGTCTACGTCCATGCGTGTGATGATCCAGCCGACATAGGTGGCCGCGCGCAGCACCAGAAACAGGTCCAGGGTGGTCAGGTCGATTGCGCGCACCGACAGATAGCCATCAATCAATGCTGCACGCAGGTCGGCATAGTCGGGTTCCCGCATGTTCTTCAGCAGCGTGGTGGCGATGTCGAACTGCCGATAGCCGTAGCCGCCATCGTCGAAATCAATCAACTGAATCCGCGCGCCGTCGATCATCAGGTTTTCGCGCACCAGGTCCGCATGGATCAGTCCAAAATCAAGACTGGCCGACTGGCTGGCCAGATCGGCATCGGCCTGCGTGCGCAAACGGGTGAACAGCGCGCGATCATCCTGTGACAGCGCTGGATTGTCCCAGAAGCGGCCCCAGACCGGAGCGTCACCCACAAGCCCGTCACGGTCCCAGTGGCAGCGGGTAAAGTCGGGCGGCGGCGTCCAGGCGTCGCTGACCTGATGCAGCCGCGCCATTTCGCGCCCGATGCCATGAAACAGACCGGTGCGGTCGGCCACATCCAGCGGCTGTGTTGTCGCCCCGACCGGCCGGCCCGCCATCCAGCCCAGCACGTCAACCTGAACGCCGTCGACCACATGCAGAAAGCTGCCGTCGATTGCGCGGACAGGTTCGGGCACATGCAGCCCCCCGGCCGCCACCGCCGCCATCCATTGCAATTCCGAGCGCAGCTCGGCGTCGCTGCGATAATCGACCCTGTGCAGGCGCACGGCCACGGGCCCTGTGCGGCTTTCGACGCGAAAGACCTGATTTTCGCGCGCCGCAATCAGCTGCCAATCGGCGCCGTCAAGCCCCCACAACCCCAGCGCCTTTTCGACGATGGCGCTCATACCGTCACCGGCGTTTGGGCCAGAACCTCGTCCAGCGTGTCAAATAACAGGTCTGCATTCTCGATTGAAAACGGCATGGGCGGGCGGATTTTCAGCGTGTTCTTGTGACGGCCAAGCTTGGAATGGATGATCCCGCGATGGCGCATCGCGTTGATGACGCGGTCGGTAAATTCGGTGGCGGGTTCCTTGCTTTCACGGTCAAGAACCATTTCGGCCCCGAAGATCAGGCCAGAGCCGCGCACGTCGCCGATAACCTCGTATTTTCCTTTCAGCGCAGTCAGCCGTTTGCGGGCGTGGTCGCCGACGGTTTTGGCATTGGCCACCAGCTGCTTGTCTTCGATCTCTTGCAGAACCGCCATCGCGGCGGCGCAAGACACAGGGTTGCCGCCAAAGGTGTTGAAATAGCGGTATCCGCCCCGGAAGGCTGCCAGTATCTCGGGGCGGGTCACGACGCCGCCGACGGGGTGCCCGTTGGCCATCGGCTTGCCCAGGGTCATCACATCGGGGACAACGCCCATCTTTTGATGCGCCCACATATGGGTGCCGGTGCGGCCAAAGCCCGATTGCACCTCGTCGCAGATCAGCAACCCGCCGGCCTTGCGCACAACCTCGGCGGCCGGTTTCAGCCAGCCATCTACGTTGTCGGGAAACCCTTCGTTCAGGAAATACGGGCAGATCAGAAGCGCGGCAAAGCCGACGCCGGATTTTTCGTGTTCCGCGATCTGTTCGGCTACGGCATCGGCAAACAGCGTGCCATCGGGGTCGGGCGCACGATAGCTGTCGGGCGCTTCGACGAACCGAAAATACTGTTCCAGCCCAAATCCGACTGTGGGCGGGTTGCTTTTGCTCAGTTGGCTGACCAGCGAGGTGTTGCCGTGATAGGTGGCGTCGGTGGCGATAATGCCCCGTTTGCCGGTCATGGCCTCGGCCATGCGCAGCGCGATGTCGTTCGCTTCAGAGCCTGTGCAGGTCAGAATGGCGGTGTCCAGCCCGTCGCCCATGGTTCCGGTCAGCTTTTCGACATAGTCAAGAATACCGTCATGCAGATAACGTGTGTGGGTGTTCAACGTGCCGGCCTGCTGGCAGATTGCTTCGACCACACGCGGATTGCAGTGCCCGACATGCGGTACGTTGTTATAGCAATCCAGATACTTCCGCCCGTCTGCATCCCACAGCCAGACACCTTCGCCTCTCACAATATGGACGGGATCGTCATAAAAGGTCGAGACGCCGGGGCCCAAAAGGCGTTTGCGGGCTTCCATCAGTTCGGGAACGGTGCGTGTCATCTTGTCTCCTGCGGTAATCAAAATTGCCTCCCCTGCCATGACAGAACGCTGCCCCACCTACAAAGGGGCCAAAGACGCCAAAACCACCTGCCTTTACAGTTTGAACCAGGCGGTTTTGAGATCGAGATACTTGTCAAAAGCGTGCAAGGACTTGTCGTGCCCGTTGCCCGACTGTTTGACCCCGCCCAGCGGCACGGTCAGGTCAGACCCGCCATAGGTGTTCACATGCACAATCCCCGCCCGAATGCGGCGCACCATGCGATGGGCGCGGCTTAGGTCGGCGGTCCAGACGGCAGCGGCAAGGCCAAAGTCGGTGCCATTGGCCAGTGCAACCGCCTCGTCCTCGGTGTCAAAGGGCATGACTGCCAGAACGGGGCCAAAAACCTCTTCCTGCGCCAGACGGTCCTGGGGGGAAACGCCAGTCACGATGGTGGGCTCCATGAAATAGCCGCCGGTCTCTTCCAATATGCGGTTCCCGCCCATGATCTCTCTGCCAGCCGCCCGCGCCTCTTCGACAAAGCCCAGGTTTTGTTCCAGCTGGCGCAGCGAGTTCACCGCGCCCGCTGCGGTTGCAACGTCCAGCGGATCGCCCACCTTCATCGTGCGGGCATGGGCTGCCAGTTTTTCGACAAAGACATCGTGAACCGCGCGTTCGACCAACAGCCGCGAGCCTGCGACGCAAACCTGCCCTGAATTGCGGAAGATGCCGTTTGCCGAGACTTTTGCCGCTTCGTCAAGGTCAGCCGTGTCTGCAAAGACGATGTTCGGAGACTTGCCGCCAAGTTCAAGATAGACCCGTTTGAGGTTGGAACGCGCCGAGGCTTCCAGCAAACGCCGGCCTGTCGGTCCCGATCCGGTGAACACCAGCACATCCACTTCCATCGACTCTGCGATGGCAGCGCCGATCACGGCGCCCTCTCCGGTGACGACGTTCAGCACGCCCGCAGGCATTCCCGCCTCTAACGCCAGCTCGGCCAGACGCAGCAGCGTCAACGAGGCTGTTTCCGCCGGTTTCAGGACCACGGTGCAGCCCGCGGCCAACGCAGGGCCCAGCTTCCACGCCCCGATCATCAGCGGAAAGTTCCAAGGCACGATGGCCCCGACCACACCCACCGGTTCGCGGTGCACAAGGCCCAGATTGCCGTGACCGGTTGGTGCGATCTCGCCATAAAGCTTGTCGATGGCCTCGGCATAATAGCGGATCGTCGCAGCGGCCGAGAGCGGCTCGGCCTTTACAGCCATGCCGATTTCAGTGCCGTTGTCGCGCACCCCAAGCACCGCCAGCTCCAGCGCGTTTTCTTCGATCAGCGCGGCCCACCGCAGCATCACGGCCTTGCGCTCGGCAGGGGCGCGATCAGACCAGCGCCCGTCATCAAAGGCGGTGCGCGCCGCTGCAACGGCGGCCTCCGCATCGGCTTTGGTGCCTTTCGGCACCGTGGTCAGCACACGCCCGTCCAGTGGCGAGACAACCTGCATCGTCGCCCCGTCAGAGGCGGCGCTGCGTGCGCCGTCTATGATGTGAAAGGCCGGCGCGACAGGTTGGGCGCGCAATTCATTGATCCGGTCAAGGTCCATCTTTGCCATCCTTCAGTTGCCGGTTTCAGAATGCAGTTCGTCAACCTTTTTGCCCTGATGGGCCTTCCACATCGTCCAGCAATGCAACAGAACCGCGATGACGATCATCGAGAACAGGATGAAGGCAATCGGCCGGTCGATGAAATCCCACGGCGTCTTGACCCGTGCCATCGCCGTGCGCAGCTTGTCCTCCATCAGGCCCCCAAGAACGATGCCCAGGATCACCGGCGAGGTCGGGTAATCCAGCCGTTTCAGGATCATTCCGAAGACCCCGAAACCAGAGGCCACAAATACATCGGTCAGCGAGTTGCGCAGCGAATAGACGCCAATCAGGCTAAAGGTCAGGATCATCATGCCCAGGAACCGGTTCGGGATCAGCATGACCTTCATCAGCGTGTCGGTTGCGAAGAACAGAAAGAAAACAACCAGCACGTTCAAAATGATCAGACACATATACAGCGCCAGAACAAAATCCATCTGTTCCGCAAACAGCGCAGGCCCGGGGATCACGTTATGCACATAGAACACTGCCAGCATCATCGCGGTCAGCTCCTCGCCGGGAATGCCAAGCGCCAACAGCGGCACCATCGCCGCTGCCGGAACCGAATTGTTGGCCACTTCCGAGGCAATCAGCCCCTCGGGGTTGCCCTTTCCGAACAGCTCGGGGGTTTTCGAGGTGCTTTGGGCATAGGAATAGGACATGAACTGCGACATGAACTCGCCCACGCCTGGGATCATGCCGCAGAACACGCCAAACGACGATCCGACCACCGCAATGCGGCGGAAAATCCAAAGCTCTCCCATTACTTTGAAAAAGCCCTTTTTGCCGACATGCGGCATGGGAAAGCTTTTGTCTTTGTCCAGGAACAGGACCAACGCCTGACTGATCGCGAAAATCCCCAGTACCACCACGATCAGATCGATGCCGTTTTGCAGCCAGCCCTGCCCGAAGGTATAGCGCTGGGTATAGCCTTTGCCTTCCAGCCCGACGGTCTGAAGGAAAATGCCGAAAAACGCCAGCATCGCAGCCGCCAGAACCTGCCCCCGGTGGGTCAGAACGACCAGTACGATGCCAAGCAGCGCCGCCAGAAAGATCTCGCGAGAGCCGAACATCGGCGCAATCTTGGCCAGAACGGGCGCAAAAAGCATCAGGCAGACAATCGAGAAGATACCGCCAAAGAACGACGCCGAATAGGCCAGCCCAAGCGCGCGGCGCGCTTCGCCGCGCTGGGTCATCGGGAAACCGTCATAGGTGGTCAGCGCATTGACCGGCGTTCCCGGCGTGTTCACCAGAATGGCGGGAATAGCTCCGCCGAACATCGACGATCCGTAAATGCCAAGCAGCGAGGTCAGACCGACAATCGGTTCAAGCATAAAGGTAGCAGGCAGCATGATCGCGATGGCAACGGCTGCACCGACACCGGGCAGCGCACCAACCAGCACACCACCAAGCGAGCCCAGAACAAGGGCAGCGATAACGTCCCAGCGGGCAATAATGTCAAAGCTGGAGAGTAGGAGGTCCATGTTGCGTTCCTCAGAAGTAGCGGATGAGAATATAGCGCAAGCCGCTTGGCGCCAGATCATACAGGGCGCCACCGGGCATCTTGACGTTAAAGGCGGTCTTGAAGGTCAACACCACAAACAGTGCGAACCCGAATGCTGACAACAAGGCCATCCTGGAACGATAACCAAGGCGCAGTGTCAGCAGGACGCAAAACAGGATCGTGGAGGGCAGATAGCCAACGAAGGGAATGCAAACGACGTAAACAACATACCAGCTGATGTATTCCAGCGCGCGCAGCCATACCGCCGCCTCTTGCCAGCGACCGGGCGTGCGCGCAATGCTGCGTGTGCGCAGCCACAGAATGAAACCAAACAGGGCCATGCCCGACAGCGAAATTGCCGGCCAAAGGCGCGGTTGCGCGGCAAGGTTGGCGCGTGGCAGCCATGATGTTTGCCAGCCCATCATCGCCAACAATGCCGCGGCGAACATCAGGAACGCGGCACAAAACAGCAGCTCGCCGGGCTTGCGTCCCAGCGGGAAAACATGCGGTTCGTCGTCTTTTTGGGTCAAAATCCATCCCTCACGTTTATCGCGGTTCGCGCCGCTGCGGGCACGAAGCCGAGCCGAATGTGAAGCGGGCCCGCGATTGCGGGCCCGACCAACTTACTCTGCGATCATCTCGTTGATCGTGTTGGTGACAGCGATGTCTTTCTCGATCCGCTTGGTGGCGTCGTCGGCGTCCATCCAGTAGATCAGCGCGCCGGTCTCTTTCGACAGGTTTTGCGCACGCTCGGATGCCATTGTCTTGCGCGCGACGGCAATGATCTTTTCACGCACATCGGCGGGGGTGTCTTTCAGGACAAACAGACCGTTCCACAGCGAAATGTCGAGCTCTGGTGCAATGGAACCCAGCGTCGGTGCGTCGGGTGCGATGGCAATCGGCGCTTCGGTCACGCTGGCCAGGATCTTGACGCTGTCCAGGCAGGGCAGGATTTGCTGGATCGTGGTGTTGATCACATCAAAATCGCCCGAAGCCAGCGAGTTACAGTCCAGAGCGTCAGCAGACGCTTCTGCACCCCATTCGAAACCCATCTCTTTCGCGGCAGCGAAAGTGGCCTGCGTGGGCAGCACGAACGAACCGAAATGCCCCAGAACAACACTGTTGTCCTGCGCATATGCCGCCAGCTCTTCCATCGACGAATACGGCGCATCGGCTGATGTGGCGATCACGAAAGGATAGGTCAGGAATATGCCCAGCGGCTCGAACGGGTTCGGGTCAAGTGCCGGAATACCAAGCTGCGGACCAACCACGGGAATGTCCACAACGAAGGAACCGATGGTATAGCCATCGGGCGCAGCGCTGGTCATCTGGACGGCCCCAGGGAACGGGCCACTGTCCGAGGGGCGGTTGATGACAGCAGCGGCGACCCCATACTCTTCCTGGAAATCTTCGGCAATCATCCGCGTCAGGACATCTTCCAAATCACCCGGTGGGAATGGAATGATGAAGTTGACGGGTTTTTCGGGGTATTCGGCAAGTGCGACGGCCGGAGCGGCGGCAAGCGCAAGAGCGCAGGCGGTGCGAAAGAATATGGACAAAGTAACCTCCCAGTATCGTTGGTTCAGTTCATTTAAGCGAATCGTTGTCCGCACAGTTAACTTGTTAAACTTAATGGCGCTTGTCAATTGTTAACTCGTGAAGCACATTGGCTGGGCACCGGCGGCGACAGGAGAAATTTTTTGAACGGGCAGGAAATACGCAGGAAACGCTGGTCAGATCCCAAGTGGACAACGCGTTCGCTTCCGATCGCACTGCTGCGCACCCGCGAACTTTTGATGCAGCGTTTCCGGCCCATGCTGCAAGAGCACGATGTGACGGAACAGCAGTGGCGTGTCCTGCGGATTCTCTTTGACACCCAGAGTATTGACGCCGGCGAACTGGCCGGGCGCGCCTGTATCCTAGCACCTTCCCTGTCGCGCATCAGCAAGGCGCTGGAAACGCGCGGATTGGTCCAGGTCAGACGTGACCCCCTTGACGGGCGGCGCTCGATCCTGCGCCTCACGGCCGAGGGGATTGCATTCATGAATCTCGTCGCGCCACAAAGCGCGCAGATCTACGCCAAGATCGAGGCCAAGGTCGGACGACAGCGCATTGATACGCTGATTGATGAACTTGACGCGCTTATTCTCGAACTGGCCGCCGACGAATAGCCGTTGTCGAATGTCAGATGTCTTTGACATTCATTTCATCAACTGACCTAAAGCGCCCCGCCTTAAACTTGAATCGCCGATACCCTGCAGCGCTTCGCGCTCTCGGGACATCGGCGATACGGAATGTATCAGGTTAAAGGCGGGACGCTGTAAAAATGGAAAAGCGGCCATTCGCGCGGATCGCGGCGCTGGACGGGGCCGTTCTTACTATACCCGAAACACAGGTCTAAAGCGCGCGGGCCCAATCCGGCAGGCCCGCGACAGATCCCGATTACACGTCCATCTTAATTGTTCCATCCCCGACCCAGCGGTCGATGATTTCCAGAACCTTTTCGGCGAACTCAACATCGTTGATGTGGCAATCAAGATCATGGAGCACGACAGGATCACCCATCACCTTGCGGTATTCATCCACCATCTCGGCCAGCGCTTCGGGGTTGTGCGCGGGCATGCCTTCGACATCCCAGGCGTGAATGCCACGGGTCGGCAGCAGGAATTCAACCGGTCCTTTTGACTGCTTCAACCGCGCGGCCACATCGCGCGCCAGTTCGCGCCGCTCTTCACCGGTCAGGAAGGCCGAAGCGATAAGGCGGTTGTGTGCATGGAACGGGCGATCCTTAAAGCGGCCCGGCGCCTCCTGCCAAGCCGGAAAGTCGATCATGTCACCAAAGGCCGGCCCTGCAATAACCGGCGTGCCGCGCCGACCAGCGGCCAGCATCCGGCTTTCACCGGCGTTCACCAGAGAGCCGGCCATAAGGTTGCCCACCTCTTGCACGGTAAAATCCAGAACAGCCGCGAAATAGCCCTGTTCGGCCAGGCTTTCCATTGCCATGCCCCCCATGCCAGTGGCGTGAAACACCGCAACCGAAAACCCGCGGTCAATCAGCGGTTGGCGCAGGTGCACCATATAGCGCAGCGCCGAAGACCCAAGGCTGGTCATGCCAATCACGGGGCGGTCGGGTTTCGGGTGCACCACCGCCTGCGCCGCGCCGTACACCGCGCCGGCCGCCTGGCTGAGTGTCGCCATGCAGATGTCGTTCAGACCATACAGGCCACCCGCCCACAGGATCATCTGAATGTCGGCAGACAGACGGTAGGGCCCGATCAGACCGGAAAAGGCGATGGTTGACACCACATATTTCGGCACCCCCAGCGGCAGCGCACGGGCGCAGTCCAGCGCAAGGTCGGTGCCCATAGTGCCGCCAAGCGCGATCATCCCGTCGATCTTGCCGTCGGCGCACAGCTTTGCGGTCAGCTTGGACGCGCCTTCGGCCATGATCTGCATCGCGTGGTTTTCGTCACCCGAGTCAATCGCATCCTGAATCGTCTTGCCCGCCGCCGCTGCCACGTCATGTTTGGACACATCGGTGGGTTTGGACGGGTCGCCCAACACACTGACATCCATCGAAATGACGTTGCCACCCAGCTTGCGAATGCTATCGCACAGAAAATGCAGTTCACCGTCTTTGGTATCATAAGTACCGATCACCAATATGGTTTTGCTGTTGCTCATACTCTTCTCCCTGATGCCGCTTTGTCACTGGCCACGGCCCCGCTTATGCGCGCCCTCCAAGCGCGCGATCCGAGGCAGGGCTTTGGCGTTGCGTCTGTTGCCTTTGTTCATTCCCGATAATGATTAACGCGTTATCTATTGACAAGAGCCAAGTTGTTTAACATGTTATATTTGTTTCGGGAGGAATCATGCCACATCTGTCCATTGATTATTCGCCATCTCTTGAAGAGCGTGCAGACATCCCTGCGCTGTGCACTGCGCTGCACCAGATCATGGTAAACGCGGATGTCTTTCCGACGGCCGGAATCCGCATTCGCGCCCACAAGGCCGACCATGCCATCGTTGCCGATGGACATGCGGAAAATGATTTTCTGGCCATGACGCTCAGCGTCGGGGCGGGGCGCAGCACAGACCAGTTGAGGGCCGCAGGCGATGCATTGTTCTCTGCCGCGCAAGAGTGTCTGAAAAAACCGCTGGCAGCCCCCCACTTTGCGCTTTCCCTCGAAATCAGGGTCATCAACCCGGATCTCAGCTGGAAAGACACGCCCATTCACGCCCGCCTGTCGGGCCATTCCTGAGGATGTCTTTGATGTCCAAACGCTCAGATACACGAGGACTCTTATGACCGTGCTAGACAACAATCTGAAAACGCTCGACGGCTTCCTGGCCCGCTATCGCGACACCGGTATCCTGAACCGCATTGCCGGGCAGGATGTTGCGGGCAGCAAGGGCGTCTTTCAATCGACGTCACCCGTCGACAAAAGCGTGATTTGCGACGTGGCCCATGGCGCCTCCGAGGACATCGACGCAGCAGCCAACGCAGCGCATGACGCATTTGCCACATGGCGCGACATGCCCGCGCTTGAACGCAGAAAGATCCTGATCCGTGTGGCCGAAGGCATCGAGGCACGGGCCGAGGAAATCGCGCTGTGCGAATGCTGGGACACCGGACAGGCGTACAAATTCATGTCCAAGGCCGCCCTGCGTGGCGCCGAGAACTTTCGCTATTTTGCCGATCAGGTGGTGCAGGCCCGCGACGGCCAGCACCTGAAATCACCGACCTTGATGAACGTCACCACCCGTATGCCCATCGGCCCGGTGGGCGTCATCACCCCGTGGAACACGCCCTTCATGCTGTCCACATGGAAAATCGCACCGGCCTTGGCCGCCGGCTGCACCGTGGTGCACAAACCCGCCGAAGCCTCGCCGCTGACCGCGCGCCTGCTGGTCGAGATTGCCGAGGAAGCGGGCCTGCCACCGGGCGTGTTGAACACCGTCAACGGCTTTGGCGAGGGCGCGGGCAAGGCGCTGTGTGAACACCCGAAAATCAAGGCCATCGCCTTTGTCGGAGAAAGCCGCACCGGTTCCCTGATCACCAAACAGGGCGCTGACACGCTGAAACGCAACCACCTTGAGCTGGGCGGCAAAAACCCTGTCATCGTCTTTGACGATGCCGATCTGGAACGTGCGCTGGATGCGGTGATCTTCATGATCTACTCGATCAACGGTGAACGCTGCACGTCATCCAGTCGCTTGTTGATCCAGGATACCATCCGCGAAGAGTTCGAGGCCAAGCTGGCCGAGCGTGTCAACAACATCAAGGTTGGCCACCCGCTGGACCCGACAACCGAGATTGGCCCGCTGGTCACCGAGGAACATTACAACAAGGTCACCAGCTATTTCGACATCGCCGTTGAGGACGGCGCAACCGTCGCTGCCGGCGGTGTGAAAGTGGGCGACGAGGGCTATTTCGTGCGTCCCACCCTGTTCACCGGCGCCACCAACCAGATGCGCATCGCGCAGGAAGAAATCTTTGGTCCGGTGCTCACCTCGATCCCCTTCTCGACCGAAGAGGAAGCCTTGCAGATTGCCAATGACATTCCTTACGGGCTGACCGGCTATGTCTGGACCAATGATCTGACCCGCGCGTTGCGCTTCACCGACAAGCTGGAAGCCGGGATGATCTGGGTGAACTCCGAAAACGTCCGCCACCTGCCCGCACCCTTTGGCGGGGTCAAGGCCAGCGGCATCGGCCGTGACGGCGGCGATTGGTCGTTCGAATTCTACATGGAACAGAAAAACATCGCCTTTGCCACCGGACAGCACAAGATCACCAAACTGGGAGCCCTCTGATGCCGATCCCCGCACCAAATCTTTACCCCGACTTCAACACCATCCGGCTGAGCCACGTCTGCCTGAACGTGTCCGATCTGGCCGCATCGCGCAGGTTCTACACCGACATCGTCGGCTTGCAGGTGACCGACGAAAGCGACAGCCACGTCTATCTGCGTGCCATGGAAGAGCGCGGGCATCACTGCATCATCCTGCAAAAATCCGATCTGCCCGGCACCGTCGAAGTGATGGGGTTCAAGACCTTTGACGAGGAAGACCTGGACAAGGCCGAAGCCTATTTCAAAGGCAAGGGCCGCCCCACATCCTGGGTCGAACGTCCCTATCAGGGCAAGGCCCTGCTGACCTCGGACAACATGGGCATTCCGCTGGAATTCTATCACAAGATGGACCGGCTGGAGCCGATCCACCAGAAATACGCGCTGTATCGGGGTGTGAAACCGCTGCGCATCGACCATTTCAACTGCTTCAGTCATGACGTCGATGCCTCGGTGGCCTTCTATTCCGACTTCGGCTTCCGCGTGACCGAATACACCGAGGACGAGGACAGCAAAAAGCTCTGGGCCGCCTGGATGCACCGCAAAGGTGGTGTGCATGACATGGCCTTCACCAACGGCACCGGCCCGCGCATGCACCACGTTGCCTTCTGGGTGCCAACACCCCTGAACATCATTGACCTGCTCGATCTGATGGCCTCCTCGGGCTATGTCGACAACATCGAACGCGGTCCGGGCCGTCACGGCATTTCCAATGCCTTTTTCCTCTATATCCTTGACCCCGATGGCCACCGGATCGAAATCTATTGTTCCGATTACCAGACGGTCGACCCCGACCTTGAGGCGATCAAATGGGATCTGCAAGACCCGCAGCGCCAGACGCTTTGGGGCGCGCCCGCGCCGGAAAGCTGGTTCAAACACGGGACAACATTTGTCGGTGCCGAGACAAAGGACTCTGAAATCGCAGCAAGTCCGATCATCGCACCATGAGTGTCCCCATGAAATTTGCAACGTACACATCCGGCGGTAAGACCTTTTACGGTGCGGTCACCGACACGGGCATGATTGCCCTGAACGACGCGTTCCCCGACTGGCCAACGCTGTTTGACGCGGTGCAGGCCGATGGTCTGGCCGCGCTGGCACAGGCCGCCGAGGGCAAACCCGTCACTCACACAGGCGTGCAATACGAAATGGTCATGCCCAACGCCCGTCGCATCCTCTGCGTCGGCGTGAACTTTCCCGACCGCAATGCCGAATACAAGGACGGCAGCGAACAGCCGAAATACATGTCGCTGTTTCCGCGCTTTGCCAGCGGCTTTACCGGCCATGACCGCCCGCTGATCCGCCCGCCGGAAAACCACACTCTGGACTACGAAGGCGAGGTTGCCATCGTGATCGGCAAGGGCGGGCGGCGCATCCCGCAGGAAAACGCCTATGACCACATTGCCGCCCTGACCCTGTGCAACGAAGGCACCATCCGCGACTGGGTGCGCCACGCCAAATTCAACGTGACGCAGGGCAAGAACTGGGACAACTCGGGCGCGATCGGCCCGTGGCTGGTGCCCTTCACCGACGCCGCCCAACTGGACGAGGCGCGCATCATCACCCGCGTCAACGGCGAGGTCCGTCAGGACGATGTGCTGTCGCGCATGATGCATCCGATCCGCCGCGAGATCGAATATATCTCGACCTTCATGACGCTGGAACCGGGCGACATCATCGTCACCGGCACGCCGACCGGATCGGGCGCACGGCTGGACCCGCCGCAATACCTGAAACCCGGCGACGTGGTCGAGGTTGAGGTGGCGGGCATCGGCACCCTGCGCAACACCATCGAGGATGAAGTGCTATGACTCCCCAGGATCACGCCCGCGCCGCCGCCGACCTGCTGGCGGCAGAGGAAAGCGGCGACCAGATCGGCCTGCTCAGCCTGCGCCATCCGGAGATCGGGATGGATGACGCCTATGCCGTGCAAAACGCAATTTGCACCGCCAAGCTGGCCCAGGGCCGCAGGGTGATCGGCTGGAAGATCGGCCTGACCTCCAAGGCGATGCAATATGCGCTGGGGATCGACATTCCCGACAGCGGTATCCTGTTCGACGATATGGCCTTCGACCACGGCGCAACCGTGCCCGCGGGCCGGTTTATCCAGCCGCGTATCGAGGCCGAGATTGCCTTTGTCCTGAAATCCGCCATTGGCGGTGCCGATGTGACCCGCGCCGATGTGATCGCGGCCACCGATTATGTCGCCCCCGCCATCGAAATCCTCGACACACGGATTGTGCGTGTCGACGGCGAAACCGGCAAATCCCGCAGCGTCTTTGACACCATCAGCGACAATGCGGCCAATGCCGGTATCGTGCTGGGTCCGCAACGCCACGCGGTCGATGCCTTTGACCTGCGCTGGGTTGGCGCGATCACCACGCGCGATGGCGCGGTCGAAGAAACCGGCCTGGGTGCGGGCGTGCTGAACGACCCGGTGGAAAGCGTCGTCTGGCTGGCCCGCCGCATGGCACAATACGGCCAAAGCATCGAACCCGGTCAGGTCATCCTGTCGGGCAGTTTCATCCGCCCCGTCGAATGCCCCCCGGACAGCGCGATCACCGCCGATTTCGGCGGTTTCGGGGATGTCGCAATCTCTTTCGCCTGAAGAAACTCCGGGCCTGCGCCGCGCAAACTGCTCGGACGCCGCAGCGGCAGGCGGAGTCGGCTGTTATTCGATCAGATAGTCCTCTTCGAACCAGTGTTCTTCCAGGTTCGCGCCCTCACCGATACGGTCAATTACGGCAAAAAGACCAGGCTCGGAAAGCGGGGTCAGGACGCCATGCCACGTCCCCCGGTGAAAATTGATGGCCTGACCCGGTGCCGTCAGAAAGGCCTTAGGGTCCACCGGAGTGCCATTGTCGTCCCGGCAGACCACGACGAGAAAGGGCTCGGCTGTCATCGGCACGAAGGCCTGGCTGCCTTCCGGGTGCCGTTCGACCATCTTCAATTTCAGCGGCAGGGTTTCCATTTCACCCTTGAAAATGCTGATCCCCGCGCGCCCGTCAGAAAAATCGAGATGCGCCCTGTCGTGGTATCTGCCACATTTGCCCTGATTGATGAGCTTGTCGGCTGTGCCGGAAGTGTCCAGCAGGTCACCATAGGGTTCAAAGGACTTGGCCGTCAGCTTTTCCAGTTTGAGGGAAATGGTCATGATCCGAATTTCTCCAAAAGCCGCAGTTCCGCGATGCGTTCGACCTGTCGGCAGGCTTCGGAAAATTCCGTATCCCTGTCGTTGCCGATGCGTCTTTTGAAAGCCTCCTCGATGCTGGCCTTGGTATTGTCCTTGACCGCGATGATGAAGGGAAAGCCGAATTTGGCGGTGTAGGTTTCGTTCAGTTCGGTGAAGTCGGCGCGCTCCTGATCCGTGAGATTGTCCAGACCCGCGCCTGCCTGTTCGGCGGTGCTTTCACGGGTCAGCCGCCCAGCTGCTGCAAGTTTCCCGGCCAGATCAGGGTGCGCGGCAAGCACGCTCAGGCGCTGCTGCTCTGACGCGCCCCGAAACACGCCGGAAAGGGCCTGATGCACACCCTGCGCCGTGTCATGGGTCAGCCCCAGTTCACCGTCAAAGGCAGCTTCGGCGATCCATGCAGAATGCTCGAATATTCCCCCGAATTCCGAGACAAAGGTGGCGCGGTCCATCTCTGACGGTCTGCTGAAAGTCACAGGCGGGTTCTGCCTGATCCAATGCTGCGCGATTTGATGGCGTGTCGCAAACCAGACGCCTTCATGTGATTTCATGTATTCAATCACACGGCGCAGGGCTGCGGCGCGGCCGGGTCGTCCGATCAACCGGCAGTGCAGGCCGATGGACAGCATCTTTGGCGCGCCGCTCTCGCCTTCCTCGTAGAGGAAGTCAAAGCTGTCCTTCAGATAGGATTCAAACTGATCCCCATTGGTGAAGCCGGCCTGAATGGCAAACCGCATGTCGTTGCAGTCCATCGTATAGGGGACAATCAGCTGGTGTCGACCCGCAAAGGTCATCCAATAAGGCAGATCGTCGGCATAGCTGTCGGCAACATAGTCGAACTGCCCCGTTTCAGAGGCCAGACGCACCGTGTTGTTTGAACACCGCCCGGTGTACCAACCCCGCGGCGCTTCGCCCACGGCCAGTGTATGCACCCGGATCGCTTCGGCAATCTGTGCGCGCTCTTCTTCTTCCGGCATGTCCTTGTGCTCGACCCATTTTAGACCGTGGCTGGCAATCTCCCAATCCGCGGCCTTCATGGCGGCAACCTGTTCCGGGGCGCGAGCAAGGGCGGTTGCGACACCGTAGACCGTGACCGGAATATCCCTGAGCATCCGGTGAACCCGCCAGAAACCGGCGCGCGATCCATATTCATAGATCGATTCCATGTTCCAATGCCGCTGCCCCGGCCAGGGTTGTGCGCCTGTAATTTCAGAAAGAAAGGCCTCCGACGCGGGATCCCCATGCAGGATGTTGTTCTCGCCGCCTTCTTCATAGTTCAGGACAATCTGAACAGCGATTTTTGCGCCATTTGGCCAATTTGCAGCTGGCGGTGTGGCACCATATCCGGTCATGTCGCGCGGGTATCGGGTCATTCTTTTCCTCCTGGTTGGACCGCTTGTAATTCAAAACAATAGTAAGGATTTTCAAAAAAATCAGGAAGGAGCCTCAATCAGCTCCGGGTTTGTGAATCATGACGCCAATTGACAGACTGTGCGAAACCAAAGGAGCACGCCATGTCCGGCTATTTGACCACCCACGTTCTCGACACAGCCAGGGGCTGCCCGGCCGAAGGGCTGAAGATCGAATTGTTCCGCATTGATGGAGAGAGCCGCACGAAGCTGAAGTCGGTCGTGACAAACGATGACGGGCGCACGGATTCTCAGATCCTGCCAGCCGAGGCGTTTGAAGTGGGCGTTTATGAACTGGTTTTCCATGCCGGTGCATATCTTGACCGCACAGGAGTGTCCCCGGAACAGCCCAGGTTTCTTGACGTCATTCCCCTTCGGTTCGGGATGTCGCAGGCACAGCATTACCATGTGCCGCTGCTGCTTTCCCCCTTCGGGTATTCAACCTATCGCGGAAGCTGATCCGGCAGCCTGGTGTCCTTGATGACGCCGACGATCCGATCCGAGACGAAATCCATGAACAGCCGGGACTTCGGGTCCTGATGCCTGCGGTGCGTGAACAGGCAGGCCATCTGGATGGGTTCCGGGGGGGTCTCCTCTCCGACGACGACAAGCGCGCTGGATGCGAGATGCCGGGCCACTTCGAAAACGGGTTTCAGGGCGATGCCGTGACCCGCCAGCGCCCAATCCACCAGAACGTCACCGTCGTCGCATTCATATCGTCCGGCGACGCGGAAACGCTTTGGCCCTGACGTGGTGATCAGAGGCCATTGGAATTCCGTCGCACCGGGAAAGCGCAGGTTGAGGCACTCGTGCTTGTCCCTGACAATCTCATGGCCGGAACGCGGATGCCCACGCTGCGCGATATAGGCCGGGGATGCGCAAAGCACTCGTTGTACATCTGCAATTTTCTTGATCTTCAGATTGCTGTCCTCGGGCTGGCCGAGGAAATAGGCAAGATCCAACCCTTCGGTGGTGAGGTCGACCTTTCGGTCCGACAACCGCAACCGCACGCTGACGTCGGGATATTCCGCCAGAAATGCCGGCATCTGTGGCGCAATCAGCCGTCTGCCGACGCCCAGGGGTGCAGCCACATAGAGAGACCCGCGCGGGCTGTCCGTGATCGCCGTGACTTCCGCCTCTGCCGCTTCGATGGATTCCAGGATCTCGCAGGCACCGCGATAGAAGGCCTGGCCTTGCTCGGTCACGCTCAGGTTCCTTGTGGTCCGTTGAAACAGCCTGACGCCAAGGTGGTCTTCCAACTGTGAAATCCGCGACGAGGTAACCGCAGGCGAAACCCGCAGATCGCGACCGGCAGCCGACATGCTGCCAAGCTCGTAGACCCGGACAAAAGTGCGGATGTTCTCAAAATAGGACATTGTTCTGCTTTTTTTGATACAGCTTGGTCATTCACAGCAATACCAGAACAATTCTTTCTCGCCTAGTCTGTTGTCAGTTTCGATTCCAGGGAGGTGGAAATGTACGACTTCGCAATCATGTGGGACTGGTTCGCTTTTTCGATCCGATGGCTGCACGTCATCACGGCGATGGCCTGGATCGGCGCGTCGTTCTATTTCATTGCCCTCGACCTGATGCTGAAACCCGCAGAGGACATGCCCGAGGGTGCCTATGGTGAAGAGTGGGAAGTCCATGGCGGCGGTTTTTACCACACCACGAAATACCTTGTCGCGCCTGCGCGCATGCCAGAGCACCTGACCTGGCATAAATGGCAAAGCTACACGACCTGGCTCTCCGGTGCGGGGCTTTTGATGATCATCTACTGGGTGGGCGGTGAGCTGTTCCTGCTCGACCCGACCAAGGCCGACCTCTCCCTCTGGCAAGGTATCCTGATCTCGGGTGGTTCCCTGACCCTCGGCTGGCTGGCCTATGATTTCATGTGCAAGTCGAAGCTGAGTGAAAAGCCGACAATCCTCATGCTGCTTTTGTTTGTGATCCTCGTGGTGATGTCCTGGGGCTACAACCAGATATTCACGGGCCGCGCCGCCCTGCTGCATCTGGGCGCTTTCACCGCGACCATCATGACAGCCAATGTTTTCTTCCAGATCATGCCAAATCAGCGCATCGTGGTCGAAGACCTCAAGGCAGGGCGCACCCCTGATGCCAAATACGGCAAGATTGCCAAGGTGCGGTCGACGCACAACAACTACCTCACGCTGCCGGTCGTGTTCCTGATGCTCAGCAACCATTATCCGCTGGCCTTCGGGACCCAGTATGCATGGATCATCGCCAGCCTGATCTTTCTCACAGGCGTGACAATCCGGCATTACTTCAACACCATGCACAAGACCGGAACGGGGCCCCATTGGACCTGGGCTGTCACGGTCATTCTGATAATCGTCATCGCCTGGCTTTCCTCCGTCCGTCCCACCAAAACGGTGGAGGACGCAGAAGCGCGTGATCTGACATCCTACGAGCAGAGGTTCGTTGCGGCCGAAGGGTTCGATGACGCTTACGACATCGTTCTGGGTAATTGTTCGATGTGCCACGCACGCGAGCCGTTCTGGGACGGGGTCAGATGGGCACCGAAAGGCGTGTTCCTTGAAACCCAGGGCGATGTGGCGCGGCATGCAGATCAGATCTACCTTCACGCCGGTGTCAGCCACGCCATGCCACCGCCAAATGCCATCGCAACCATGACCCCCGAAAACCGGGAAAAGATCATTGCATGGGTGCGCAACGCGCGCGCTGAGAAATAATCAGATACTGCAATGCTGCCAAGTCAGCCCGGGTATCAGGCTATGGCAGAGTGCCCTTCGTCTCGATGACTGCAGGTCCGACGCGGACGGCCAGCGCAATGGGCTGACCGTCTGACACCCCTAGCCAATACCGGGCCCCTGCCCTCAAAAATCGACCTCGATGGCGACGCCCTTTTTCACGGCAAGCTCCACAACGCTTGCCGCCACGGCAAGATCCTGCAAGCCCACACCGGTGCCATCAAACAGGGTGATCTCGCTCTCCGAGGTCCGCCCCTTATGGGTGCCGTTTATGACAGCTCCGATCTGGTGAACGTCGCTTTCCCTAATCAGGCCCTGGGCAACCGCATGTTGCGCCTCGCCGATGCTGATGGATTGCGCGACCTCATCCGTGAACACGGTGGATCTGGCAAGCAGCGCCGCTTCGACTTCCTGTTTGCCCTTGGTGTCCGTCCCCATGCAGGCGATATGCGTGCCCTCTGATATGTGGTCGGCCATGATGCTGGGCGCAAATGTCGATGTGATCGAGATCACCACATCCGCCTCTGTCATGCCTTCAAGCGGGACCGCCTCGAAAGGCAGGCCAGCCTCTTGTGCGATCTTTTCGATGTTGGGCAGCATTTCAGGATGATAATTCCAGCCGATCACCTTCTCGAATTGTCGCTGTTCAAGGGCAGCGCGCAGCTGGAATGTGGCCTGATGGCCGGCACCCACCATGCCCATGACCTTCGCGTCCTTGCGCGCCAGATGTTTGATCGACACGGAGGAAGCCGCCGCCGTGCGCAGGGCCGTCAACAGGTTGCCGCCGACCATCGCCCTGACCTTGCCGGTGTCCGGGTCGAACAGGAAAACCGTCGATTGGTGGTTGATCAGGTCGTGCTTTTCAAGGTTGTGGGGCCAGTAACCGCCCGCCTTCAGACCCAGGGCCATGCCCGCTTTGTCGAAGCCGCCCTTGAAGCCGTAAAGCGCATCCTCATGGCCGATGGCCTCGCGGATCACCGGGAAATTATAGGCGTCTTTCGCTGCCATGGCGGCAAATACACCCTCGACCGCATCAAATGCAGCATCACGGGTCATCAGGTTGGCAATTTCGCGTTCAGGAACGATCAGCATCGGTTTCTCCATTGGAATTCATGTATATGCGCGCGCCGCGACAGAGATCGGGCGCGCGCTAATTTTGGTGTCCGGCAGCGCGTTGCCGCCGGAAGCGAGGGATCAATAGGCCTTGCCGCGTGCCGATACCGGCCAGACGGTTTCAACCTTGCCGCCGCGCACGCCGACATACCAGTCGTGCACATTGCAGGTCGGGTCGCAGTGCCCCGGCACCAGCTTCAGCTTGTCATTGACCTTGAGCGCGCCGTTGGGATCACCAACAACGCCGTGTTCGTCGGAACATTTCAGGTATTCCACATCGTCGCGGCCATAGACGAACGGCAGGCCGCTGTCGACGGATTGCGCCTTCAGCCCGGCATCCACGATCGCCTTGTCGGCCTTTGCGTGGCTCATCACGGTGGTCAGGATGAACAATGCGTTTTCCCATTCGCCCTTGTCGATGCGGTTCCCGTCCTTGTCGAGGATCCGCCCGTAATCGGCATCCATGAAGGCGTAGGAGCCACATTGCAGCTCGTTGTAAACATTCGATGCGCTTTCAAAGTAATAGGATCCGGTGCCGCCGCCGCCAACGATGTCACATTCCAGACCGTTGCTCTTGAGGCCATTCACCGCATCTGCCACCTGTACGATTGCGGCGTCCAGTTTTTCTTTGCGGTCAGTGTAAAGATCGAGGTGCTGCATGGCGCCCTGGTAGGCCTGGATGCCGGCAAATTTCAATCCTTCTGCCGCGTCGATCAACTTGGCGATGTGCACGACGTCCTGCGTGGTGCTGACACCGCAGCGGCCCGCGCCGCAATCGATTTCAACCAGGGCCTCGATCTGGGTACCATGTCTGACGGCCGCTTCTGACAATGCCTTCACGTTATCCGCATCGTCCACGCAGACCAGAATGCGCGCGCCCGATTTCGGCAAACGCGCCAGGCGGTCGATCTTGGCCGGATCGGTGACCTGGTTCGACACCATCACATCCTTGATGCCGCCGCGTACAAAGACTTCGGCCTCCGACACTTTCTGGCAGCACACACCGACCGCATGGCCAAGATCCTGCTGCAGCTTCAGCACGTCGACGGATTTGTGCATCTTGCCATGGGCGCGGTGGCGCATGCCGTGGTCGCGCGCGTAATCGCCCATTTTCCTGATGTTGCGCTCAAGCGCGTCAAGATCCAGGATCAGACAGGGTGTCTGAATCTCTGCCTCGTCCATGCCGGGCAAGGCCGGAATGTCATAGCCGACTTCGTATTCGTCCAGTTTAACATGCGTGTTCATAACTTGGGGTCCTTCACTTGAGCCAGGGCAGCAGGTCGAGGTCAACATTGCCGCCGGTGATGATGATGCCGACACGTTTGCCGGCAAACCTTTCCTTGTTCTTCAAAATCGTCGCCAGCGGCACGGAAGAGCTGGCCTCCATCACAATGCGCAGATGTTTCCAGCTCAGTTTCATCGCAGCGATGATTTCCTCTTCGGAGGCAGTCAGAATATCGGTGACGTGGTTGGATACGAAATGCCAGGTCAGGTTCTTCAGCGGCACCAGCAACCCGTCCGCGATGGTCTGGGGGGCATCGTCCGCAATGATGTGACCCGCCTTGAAACTGCGGTAGGCGTCGTCGGCCTGTTCCGGCTCTGCCGCGATGATCTGCGTTTCGGGCGCGAGATTGGACAGGGTCAGGCAGGTGCCCGAGATCATGCCGCCGCCACCAATCGGTGCCACCATCATGTCAAGCCCGTCGGTCTGTTCAAGGAACTCCTTTGCACAGGTCCCCTGCCCCGCGATCACGCGCGGATCGTTGTAGGGATGCACGAAATCACCGCCGGTTTCTGCCTGCACCCTGGCAAATGTTTCCTCGCGCGAGGAGGTGGAGGGCTCGCATTCGGTGATCCTGCCGCCATAGCGCGCGACCGTGTCCTTTTTGGCCTGTGGTGCCGTGCGTGGCATCACAACGTTGCAGGGGATTCCCCGCCGCATCGCCGCATAGCTCAGGCAGGAGGCATGGTTCCCCGACGAATGGGTGGCCACGCCCAGGCGGGCCTGTTCGTCGCTCAGCCCGAACACGGCGTTGGACGCACCGCGCACCTTGAATGCGCCGGGTTCCTGAAAGTTCTCGCATTTGAAGAACAGTTCCGCACCCGTCAGTTCGTTCAGATAGGCCGAACTGCGCACCGGTGTGCGACGGATGTGCGGCTTGATCCGCTCATGCGCGTCCTCCATGTCCTTGAGCGTCGGGATATACATCGTGTTATCCATCATGCTGCCGCTTTCCTGGCCGATGCCTGGCCGTGGCGATAGAACGCCTGTGCCGCGGCGACGCCGGAGCCCAGTTTGATGTCGAGGCCCAGGTCCACCATCACCATTTCGGCGGTGGCCAGACCCGACAGCATCATCGCATCTGTCAGGCTGCCCAGATGGCCAATCCGGAACACCTTGCCTGCAACCTCGCCCAACCCAACGCCGAATGCCATGCCATAGGTCTTGGCGGCGACAGTCACGATATCGGTGGCGTTGAACCCTTCCGGGGTGCGGATGGCGGAAACCGTGTCGGAATAGAATTCCGGCGATGCGGCACACAGCTCCAGCCCCCAGGCGTCAGCCGCCTTGCGCACGCCTTCGGCAATCCGGTGGTGGCGGGCAAAGACGTTCTCCAGCCCTTCATCCAGCAGCATGTCCAGCGACAGTTTCAGACCATTCATCAGGCCAACCGGCGGCGTGTAGGGGAAGGCGTTGTTGTCGTATCCCTTCTGCATGTCCTTGATGTCAAAGAAGGTGCGCGGCAGCGTGGCCTCGTCGCCTGCCCTGATCGCCTTGTCCGAGAAACCCAGGATCGCAAGACCCGCAGGCAGCATGAAGCCTTTCTGGCTGCCGGTCACGGCAACATCGACGCCCCATTCGTCAAAGCGGAAATCCATCGACGCGATGGAACTGACCCCGTCCACGAACAACAACGCCGGGTGCCCCGCAGCATCCATCGCCTTGCGGATTGCACCGATGTCGGATTTCACACCGGTTGCGGTTTCGTTATGCGTCGCCAGCACGACCTTGATGTCGTGGTTCTTGTCCGCTTTCAGGATAGCCTCATATGTCTCGGCAGGAATGCCCTGCCCCCATGGGGTTTCAACCACCTGAACATCCAGCCCGTGTCGCTGGCACATGTCGATCCAGCGATGGCTGAACATCCCGTTGCGTGCGGCAAGCACCTTGTCACCCGCGTTCAGGCAATTGCTCAGCGCGGTTTCCCAGCCGCCGGTCCCGGTCGAGGGGAAAATGAAGATCTTCGCGCTGTCCGACTTCAGAACCTTGCGGACGCCCTCAAGGCAGGGATGCAGGATCTTGCCGAAGACCGGCGAACGGTGGTCGATCGTCGGCATGTAGCAGGCCTGACGGAGGGCTTCGGGCATGTTGGTCGGGCCCGGAATGAAAACAGGGTTCTGGAAGCTCATGATGGTCTCCTTTTCTGAGATTAACGCCAAATTAGCAAAGGCCGGGCATCTATGATATTTTTTTGAAATCGTTTTTCACTTTCTTACGATGTCGAATAATTATTCATTGTCAGTGACTTGCATTTTTCATAATGTGAAGGTGTTTTTCAGATATTTGGGAATGCAGTTTATGGTTTTGCAAAAGAACGACAGTCAGGGCGCACGGAAAACCCGGGGCCGCCCGCGGGATTGGGATGACAAGACGGAACAGAACACCATCAAATCGCTGGATCGCGCGATGGAGGTCTTTGAATTCCTGAGCGAGGCCCAGGGCAAGACGCTGTCCGGTCTGGCCACCGATCTTGGGCAGTCTCCCGCCACTGTTTACCGCATTCTTGTCACCCTGGAAGGTCGCGGACTGGTTGAATTCGATCAGGCCGATCAGGTCTGGCACATCGGCCCCCGCGCCTTCGTGATCGGCGCCCGGTTTCTCAAACGCACCAGCCTGGTCGAACGCGCCCGCCCTTTCCTGCGGCAGCTGATGAACGAAACCGGAGAGACCGCGAACCTCGGGATCGAACAGAACCGCCATGTCCTGTTTGTCAGCCAGGTCGAGACCAATGCCAGCATCCGCGCATTCTTTCCGCCCGGCACCCTGTCGCGGCTGCACGCTTCTGGCATCGGCAAGGCGCTGATGGCACAGATGGACGCGGCGCGCATCGACAACATATTGTCGAGCGGACCGCTGGAACGGTTCACGGAAAACACATTGACGGACCGCAACAGCCTGTTGGCGGATCTGGCCGAAACCCGGGCGCGGGGTTTTGCGATAGATGGTGAAGAACGCAATCTTGGCATGCGCTGCATCGCCGCGCCGGTGTTCGACATGAACAGCGAAGCGGTGGCCGGCATTTCGGTTTCCGGCCCGACCTCGCGGATCGGGTTGGAAACCATCGAAAACCTCGGCATTGCGGTTGCCGCCGCGGCGCGTGAGCTGACGGCGGCCATTGGCGGAGAGCCGAACCAGCGCCTTCGTTGATCAGCTGCGTGCCTGTGACACCCCTGTCGCCGGGCGAAGCGCCATCTGGCGGTTCACATCCTTGTAAAGCAGGTAGCGGAACCGCCCCGGCCCCCCCGCGTAACAGGCCTGCGGGCAAAACGCGCGCAGCCACATGTAATCGCCCGCCTCCACTTCGACCCAGTCACTGTTCAGCCGATAGGCGGCCTTGCCTTCCAGCACGTAAAGCCCGTGTTCCATGACATGGGTCTCCAGAAAGGGGATCACCCCACCGGGTTCAAAGGTCACGATTGTGACATGCATGTCATGGCGCATGTCGGCCGGATCGACAAACCGTGTCGTTGCCCATCGGCCATCGGTATCGGGCATCACGCTTGGTGTAATGTCCTGTTCATTGGCAATGACGACATCGGGCTTATCCAGCCCTTCAACCGCTTCATAGGCTTTCCTGATCCAGTGGAACCGCAGCATGTCGTCACCCCGGTTGTGCAGGGTCCAGCCACATTCAGGCGGCAGATAGGCATAGCCGCCGGGTGTCAGCCTGTGTGTCTTTCCATCAACGGTAACTGTTGCGACGCCCTCGACCACGAACAACACGCCCTCGGCGCAGGGGTCGCTTTCCGCTTTGTCCGATCCGCCGCCGGGCGAAACCTCCATGATATATTGCGAAAAGGTCTCGGCGAAACCGCTGAGCGGACGCGACAGCACCCAAAGCCGGGTCTTGTCCCAGAACGGCAGGAAACTGGTCACGATATCGCGCATCGTCCCCTTTGGGATCACCGCATAGGCATCGGTAAAAATCGCGCGATCCGTGAGGAGCTGATCCTGTCCGGGATGACCGCCCTGTGGGGCATAATAGCTGGCCGTCATGACGACTCCTTGGCTGATCTACATTCAGATCGAGTCTAGATGACGCGCCGCAGAAAACCATTGCACCGGTACCGACAGATGTATTCGGTTTTTTTTGATAATGCGCGAGAATGCCTTGGAAAACCGAAACCCCCTGCGGCGTCACTTCAAACCGCCGAGAGATGTTCCCGGCACCGCTTGATCAGGTAATCTATGAAAAGGCGCACTTTGCTGTCCTGCAACCGCCGGTGCGGATAGAGGCATCCGAACATGGCAGGTTCCGGCGGCGTATCGGGCAGGATTTCGACAAGATCGCCGCGGTTCAGATGTTCGCTGACTTCGAACAAGGGTTTGTTGACGATCCCGCGCCCGGCAAGCGCCCAATCGGTCAGGACGTCGCCGTCATCTGAATCGTAACTGCCGGACACATCCATTCTCATAGGCCCTTCCGCTGTCGCCAGGGTCCAGAACCATTCAGGCGATCTGGGGTAGCGCAGCAGCAGGCAATTGTGATTGCGAAGGTCCTGGGGGGTTTGCGGCACACCGCGCCGCTCAAGGTAGGCAGGTGCGGCACACAGAAGGCGTGGTGTGTCCAGGATCTTGCGCAGCTTCAAGTTCGAATCCGGCGGGCGCCCGATAAAAAAGGCCACGTCCAAACCATCTTCCAACAGGTCCACCTTCCGGTCCGACAGCCGCAGCCGGACCGACACTTCCGGATATCCATCCACGAAATCGGGGATCAGGGGGGCGATCAGGCGTTTACCGACACCCAGCGGTGCCGTCACCTGTATGGTGCCATGCGGGTTCTGCGAAAAGTCAGAGACAGCAGCCTCGGCGTCTTCCAGTGATTGCACGACCTGTCGGGCGTGATCGTAAAAGGCATGGCCCACTTCGGTGGGCGACAGCTTGCGCGTTGTGCGGTTGAACAGCCGCACATCCAGACGGCGTTCCAGCTCCTTGATCCGGTTGCTGGCCACGGCAGGCGTGAGACGCAGGTCACGCCCGCCCGCGGTGATACTGCCCAGTTCCACAACCCTGACAAAGACTTTCAGACTTTCGAGATAGGGCATGACCTTCTCCGATTATATACGATTCGTTGAAAGAGCATACGCGACTCCGCCGTATTTCAGACATCAAAAATGACGGATACTGACGGCGCCCGCAGATTCACAGCTGCGCCATGGGAGGATTCATGACCACCAGATCAAACATACGCTTTGTCCTCAATGACCGCGACATCACGCTCGATAGCGTCGGTGCAAGCGACACCTTGCTGGATTTCCTGCGCATTGACCGCCGCCTGACCGGCACCAAGGAAGGCTGCGCCGAGGGGGATTGCGGGGCTTGCACCATCCTGGTCGGTCGTCTTCAGGACGGCGTCTTGCGTTATGAACCGGTCAACGCCTGTATCCGGTTACTTGCCTCGCTGGATGCCTGTCACGTCGTATCCGTTGAACATCTCTCGGGCCCGGACGGTAAATTGCACCCGGTCCAGCAAGCGATGGTCGAACATCATGGCAGCCAGTGCGGTTTTTGCACGCCGGGCTTCGTCATGTCGCTCTATGCGCTCTGGATGGGAAACCCGGACCCGTCAGAAACCGAAATTGAAACAGCCCTGCAAGGCAATCTGTGCCGCTGCACCGGCTACGAGCCCATCATCAAGGTCGCCAGGGCTGTGACGGCGCATGGCAGCCCGGCCGACGATGCGCTGAGCCTTGAACGCGACGCGATGACCGCAAGGCTGTCGCTTCTGCGTGACGGTATGCGCGTCGACACTTCCAAGGGCGGCAGCCGCTGTATCCTGCCTGCCTCGGTCGACGACCTGGCGGAAGTCTTGCAGGAAATGCCGAACGCCACGATCATCGCCGGTGCCACGGATGTGGGTCTCTGGGTCACGAAATTCCTGCGCGATATTTCTCCGGTGGTCTTTCTGGGCCATCTCGATGCGCTCAAAAAGGTCGAGCGGCACGACGACACGATCCATATCGGTGCCGGCGTCAGCTATACGGACAGCCGGGCCGTGATGGTCGCGGATTATCCGCATCTTGGCCCGTTCTGGGATCGCATCGCAGGCTGGCAGATCCGCAGCATGGGCACCATCGGCGGGAATATCGCCAATGGGTCGCCCATCGGGGACACGCCGCCGGTCCTGATCGCCCTTGGTGCAACCATCACTTTACGCAAGGGCTCGGCGCGCCGCAGCCTTCCGATCGAGGCGTTCTTCATCGACTACGGCAAGCAGGACAGAGGCGAGGGAGAGTTTCTGGAAAGCATTTCCGTGCCCCGCTCCAAGGCGGATGCGCGCCATGCGGCCTACAAGATTTCCAAACGCCGGGACGAGGATATTTCATCCGTCTGCGCCGCGTTCAACGTCACCGTCGAAGATGGCGTGATCACTTCCGCCCGTATCGCTTTCGGCGGCATGGCGGCAACGCCGAAACGGGCCACGCACGCAGAAACCGCGCTGGTCGGTGCCGAATGGAGCGAGGCCGCGCTGCTCAGGGCCGCCGCAGCGCTTGGGGATGACTTTGCACCCCTCACGGATTGGCGCGCCTCGGCGGAATACCGGCTGCTGGTGTCCAAAAACCTGTTCCGCAAATTCTGGCGCGATCAGCAGGACAGTGACGCAGCCGTTCAACTGACCGCGTGAGGGAGGATCCGAAGATGAGCACCAAGGACATAATTGAATCCGTCATTGACACGGACAAGCGCAAGGACCCGCCTGTCGCGCAGCATTTGATGCGTGCCGATCAGGGTCGCGCCACCATCCGCGGCGGGGTCCATACCGACTTGCGCCATGAAAGCGCGATCAAACATGTCACCGGGCGCGCGGATTATTGCGATGACATTCCCGAACCGGTCGGCACGCTGCATGCCTATCTGGGCCTGTCCACCCGCGCCCATGCGGTGATCCGCGCGCTGGACCTGACAGCGGTACGTGCGGCACCCGGTGTCGTCGGTGTCCTGACGGCTGAGGATATTCCCGGCCTCAACGATGTCTCCCCCACGGGGCGTCACGATGAGCCGATCTTTGCCACCGAAAAGGTCGAATTCTGGGGTCAGCCGATGTTTGCCGTCATCGCAGACACGCGTGATGCCGCCCGGCGCGCGGCCCGGCTTGCCCAGGTCGACTACGAGGATCTGCCCCATGTGCTTGATCCCGAAGCGGCGCAGCAAGCGGGCATGGAGTACGTCACACCGCCACTCACGCTGAAGCGGGGCGCGGCCCGCGATGCCATGGCCAGGGCGGCGCATCGTATCAAGGGCAAGTTCCGCATCGGCGGTCAGGATCACATGTATCTGGAAGGGCATATCGCCTTTGCAATCCCGGGCGAGGACGAGGATGTGACAGTCCATTCATCCACCCAGCACCCGACAGAGGCGCAACATATGGTTGCCCATGTCCTTGGCGTGCCCTCCAACGCCGTGACAATCAATGTCCGCCGGATGGGCGGCGGGTTTGGCGGCAAGGAAACCCAGATGAACCTGTTCTGCGCCGTCGCGGCGGTGGCAGCAAAGAAGTGGAACCGTGCGGTCAAAATCCGGCCCGACCGGGACGACGACATGTCAGCAACCGGCAAGCGGCACGATTTCGTCGTCGACTACGAGGTCGGATTTGACGATGCGGGCAGGATCGAGGCGGTCGCGGGCGATTTCGCGGCACGCTGCGGGTTTTCTTCGGACCTCTCGGGGCCGGTGACGGACCGGGCGCTGTTTCATGCGGACAACGCCTATTATTACCCCAACGTTCTGCTGAGTTCGCACCCGTTAAAGACCAACACAGTTTCCAACACCGCGTTTCGTGGCTTTGGTGGCCCGCAGGGTGTCATCGTCGCAGAGCGGATCATGGAAGAGATCGCCTATCATCGTGGCGTCGACAGCCTGGAAATCCGCAAGCGCAATTTTTACGGCGACAAGGGGCGCGATGTGACGCCCTATCACCAGACCGTCGAAGACAATATCGCACCGCAGATCGTGCAGGAGCTTGAGGAAAGCGCCGATTATCAGGCGCGCCGCCAGGCCGTGCTTGACTGGAACGCCAGGGGAGACACGATCCGGAAAGGCATCGCGCTCACCCCGGTGAAGTTCGGCATTTCATTCACGGCGACCTGGTACAATCAGGCCGGGGCGCTGCTGCATGTGTATTCGGACGGATCAATCCACCTGAACCATGGCGGCACCGAGATGGGTCAGGGGCTGAACACCAAGATTGCGCAGGTCGTCGCAGATGCGTTTCAGGTCGACTTCGACCGGATCAAGATCACCAGAACCACGACGGAGAAGGTGCCGAACACCTCCGCAACCGCCGCCTCGTCGGGATCAGACCTCAATGGGATGGCCGCGCAGGATGCCGCAGACCAGATCAAGGCGCGGCTGGTCGAATTTGCCGCCGAACGCTGGCAAACTGACGCCGGCAACGTGCGTTTCATTGCCAACGCAGTGCAGATCGGCGAGGAAACGATCCCCTTCGCCGATTTCATTCGTATGGCCTATATGGCGCGGGTGCATCTGTCGGCTGCAGGATTCTACAAGACGCCGAAAATCCATTGGGACCGCGACACAGGCACCGGACGCCCGTTCTATTATTATGCCTATGGCGCTGCCTGTTCGGAAGTGACGGTTGACACGCTGACGGGGGAATACCGCGTCGAGCGGACGGATATCCTGCATGACGTCGGCAGATCCCTGAACCCGATCATCGACAAAGGCCAGGTCGAAGGCGCGTTTATCCAGGGCATGGGTTGGCTGACCACCGAGGAGTTGTGGTGGGATGACAAGGGGCAGCTTCGCACCCATGCGCCCTCGACCTACAAGATCCCCTTGGCTTCCGACCGTCCGCGTGTTTTCAACGTCAAACTGGCGACATGGTCCGAGAACCGCGAGAACACGATCAAACGGTCCAAGGCCGTGGGCGAGCCGCCCTTCATGCTGGGCATATCGGTGTTCGAGGCCCTGTCGCATGCGGTCGCAAGCGTGGCGGATTACAAGACCTGCCCGCGCCTTGACGCGCCCGCGACGCCCGAGCGTGTGCTGATGGCGATTGAGCGGTTGCGGGGCTGAACCAATGCGCCTGTCTCAGTTCCTTGACACCAATTCGGACATTGTCCGGGTTTCCCTGTGCCGCGTGCGCGGGTCGTCCCCGCGCGAAGCCGGGGCAGAGATGTTCGTGACGCCCAACGGGCTGCACGGGACAATCGGCGGCGGACAGCTCGAATACATGGCCATTGATCAGGCGCGGAAAATGCTGGGCAACGGACGCGATTTTGACCGGATGGACGTGCCGCTTGGGCCGGAAATCGGGCAATGCTGCGGCGGGCGCGTCGAACTTGCCCTGCAGCGGATGACCCAGGCCGATCGTGCGCAAGCCCTGGCCGCCGATGCGGAACGACAGGCGGCGCGGCCGCATGTCTATGTCCTGGGTGCAGGCCATATCGGGCGCGCGCTTGCCCGGTTTTTCCAGTTCCTGCCCGTGCGCTGCATTCTCATCGACAGCCGCCCGGAGGAGCTGGCGCTTGTGGATGCAAAGGTTGAAACGCGCCTCACGCCCATGGCGGAGGCCGAGATCCGGGCCGCCCCGCCCGGCAGTGCCTTCATCGTTCTCACCCATGACCACGCGCTCGACTTTCTATTGACCTCCGAAGCGCTGGACCGGCGCGATGCTGCTTACGTCGGCTTGATCGGGTCTGCGACCAAACGGATGAAATTCGCACGCTTTCACCAAAGCCACGCCGCGCAGAGCGATTGCTCCAGGCTTATTTGCCCGATCGGAGACGCCAGCAACCCTGACAAGCGCCCCGAGGTGATTGCGGCCTCCGTCACGGCGCAGGTCATGAGCGTGCTGACCACCGCGCAAAGCGAGGACGTCAAACTGACAATCTGAAAGAAGCCTGCGCGGCACAGCCAATTGCGCCGACGGGGCCAGACACTTTACGGGAGGAGACCCAAAATGTCGGACACCACTTACACCTACAAGCTATTCAACAGGAGCGATTTCAACGCTTTCTGGGCGCTATTCACCGATAACCTCGTCAACCTGCTGATCCTGTCGGGTGTCTGTCAGTTTGTCTTTCAGATGCCTGCCGACATCGTATTCGGGCGGATTGTCCCCGGCGCGGCCGTCGCCATCCTTGCTGGCGTTGTGGTTTATGCGCTTCTGGCCAAATGGGTCGCCAACCGGCAGGGCAAGGACGTGACCGCGCTGCCCTACGGCATCTCGACCCCTGTGATGTTTGTCTATCTCTTCGGGGTGATCGGCCCGATATTCTGGGCAACGAATGATCCGCTCCTGGCCTGGCAGGTCGGCATCGGCGCAGGCTTCATGGGCGGTATCGTCGCGGCATTCGGGGCCATCATCGGCCCGTTTCTCAAGCGGATCACACCCCGGGCCGGCATGCTGGGCACCCTGTGCGGCATCGCGCTGGTCTTCATCGGCTCCGTCCCATTGGCAGAGATTTTCGAACATCCGCTGATCGGTTTTACGTCGCTGCTGTTCATCCTCTGGGGTCTTATTGGCCGCTTCCGGCTGCCCGGGAATGTGCCTGCCGGCCTGGTTGCAATTGCCGTTGGTACGGTCATCGCGATCTTTCTGGGCCAGTCGTCGTTCAGCACCGAGGGCGTTGGTTTCTACCCGCCAGTCCCCTATTTCGGCGACATGATTGCAGGCATTCAATATCTGTTTGCCAATCCTGAACTGTTCCTCGTCCTGATCCCCGTCCAGATCTACAACTTTATCGAAACCATGAATAACGTGGAATCGGCAGAGGCGGCGGGCGACACCTATCCCGTCGCCCTGTGCCAGGTGACCGATGGGGCCGGCACGATGATCGGCGCGCTGTTCGGATCACCCTTCCCGACCACGGTCTATATCGGCCACCCGGCCTACAAGCGCATGGATGCGCGGGCGGGCTACATCATCGGCGTGGCATTTGTCATTGCCGCAGCGGCATTCCTTGGCTTTCTGTCGTTCCTTGCCGGACTGATCCCTATCGCGGCGGCCGCCCCGGTGCTGGTCTTTGTCTCCGTCAGCCTGATCACCAACACGGCATTTGCCGTCAGACCCGCCCATATGGCGGCGGTGACCTTTGCGATCCTGCCGCATATCTCCGAGTTCCTGATGGTCAAATGGGGGTCGTTGATGAATGCCCTGCGCACATCAGGCGTCGAAGGTCTGCCCTCGCTTGGCGACAACGCGCTCACCGCGGCTCTGCTCAGGGAAGGCGCGCATTACGAGGGGCATCTGGCCCTGTCTCAGGGGGCCATCATCACCGGCCTTGTCTGGGGGGCAATCGTTGCCGACGTCATCGACGGGCGGCATCGCCATGCGGGCGGGTTCGCCATCGTCGCGGCCATCATGTCATCGGTCGGGATCATCCACAGCTATACACTCCAGTTTCCGCAGTTCGATGGCATCACCACCGGCTACCTGATCATCGGTGCCTTCCTGATCTTTTATCCGATGGTGGCACCCCGTGAAGATCTGGAACGCCGGATCATCGTACCGGACGAGCCGGATTTTCTGGACGACAACACCCCGGCCTTCGAACGGGCTTGAACAAAACGGGCGCGGCGGCCATCTGGCGCCGCGTCCCGACACCTCTCTCAAAGGAAATGCTTCCATGACCGACATTTTGCTGCGCGGACGGCTTCTGACGTTTCACCAGGAACCGAAAGATGCCGATGACAGTGAGGCATACAGCTATGTTGAAGATGGCGCGATCCTTGTGCGCGACGGCAAGATTGTCGCGTCGGGAGAGTACCGTGACAGCGCTGCACGTGCGCCTGATGCCAGGGTCGTGGATCACCGCCCACACCTTCTGATGGCCGGATTTATCGACGCGCACATCCACTTTCCACAGGTCCAGATCGTGGCCAGCTGGGGCAGCCAGCTGCTTGATTGGCTGAACGGCTATACCTTCCCGGCAGAGGCGGATTATGCCAATGCGCAACACGCAACCGCGATGGCGGGCCATTTCTGCGATTTGCTGACCGATCATGGCACCACAACTGCCGTTGCCTTCTGTTCTGTCCACAAGGCGTCAGCCGAGGCATTGTTTTCGGCGGCTGCAGACAGGAACATGCGGATCATCGCGGGCAAGACGATGATGGATCGAAATGCGCCCGGATCTGTTCTGGACACGCCCCAATCAAGCTATGACGACAGCAAGGAGCTGATCGCCACCTGGCATGGCAAGGGCCGCGCCTCCTATGCGATCACCCCACGCTTTGCGATCACCTCAACCCCGCAGCAAATGGAGATGGCGGGCGCGCTGGCAGGGGAACATCCCGACTGCTACGTCCAGACCCACCTGTCCGAGAACCACGCAGAAATAGCCTTTACCGCAGAACTTTATCCCGACGCGCGCGATTATCTCGATGTTTACGAAACCCACGGTCTCATGGGCCAAAAGACCTTGCTGGGCCATGCGATCCACCTGAAGGAACGTGAAATTGCCGCCATTGCCGAGGCCGGGGCGCATCCGGTATTCTGCCCTACCTCAAATCTGTTTCTGGGAAGCGGTCTTTTCGACGATGCCGGATTGCGCGCCCATGGCATTTCAAACGGTATCGCAACGGACATCGGAGCGGGCACCAGCTATTCGATGCTTCAGACCCTGAATGAAGGCTACAAGATCCTGCAACTGCGGGACCAGAAGTTGCATGCATTGCGTGCATTCCACTGGATCACCCGCGGCAATGCCGAGGTGCTGGGCATGTCGGACAAGATCGGAACGCTCGATGCCGGAACAGAGGCGGACATCGTTGTCCTGAATGCCCGGGCAACGCCCGCCATGGCACTGCGCATGGGCCGGGCGGAAACGCTTTCCGAAGAATTGTTTGTGTTGCAGATGATGGGCGATGATCGCGCCATCGTGCAGACCTATGTTGCCGGTCATCCTCAGAAAGGGATTGTCAGATGAGGACCGTCACGGGATTGGAATGGCAAAGGCATGAGCAAAGGTCTTGCCTTTGCGCAGGGCTCGCCGCGGTTGATCGCGTCAGAGATGGCCAGCATCGAGGCAACCATGTTGGCCATGAAATAGGCCCCACAGCTCAGCTCGATATGCAATAAGCTATACTCCAAACCACTCTGATAAACGAATTATATGGGTTAAAAACAACACCCTGCATCATAATCGCAAGTTGTATCAAAATTGAATACCGTGTTCTATACAGTAGAACACTTTCATCTGCCTCGGCGAACAATCGGACCCGCCCCGGGCGAGGGACATTGCGTTTTCCTGTCAGCCGATGGATGTTTCAGAAATGGACAAGGCATTCACAAAAGGCATTCGGTTGATCGAGGCGCTGGCAAACAGCGACCGCCCGCGTGGCGTCACGGATCTTGCCGTTGAACTGGAACTGACCAAGAGCAACGTTCACCGCCTGCTGGCGACGCTCCAGGCGAATGGCTTTGTCCAGCAGGTGCCGCATCAAAGCACATACGAGCTGACCATCAAGATCTGGGAGCTGGGATTGCGCGTGCTGCGCCGCGTAGATCTGGTCAGCGCCGCCCGCCCTGCCATGCAGCGACTGGCCGAGCTGACGCATGAAACCGTGCATCTCTCCATTCTGCAGGGTCAGGACGTGGTCTATATCGACAAGATCGAAACCAACCATCACGTCCGCGCCCATACCCGTATCGGCGCACGCGCGCCCGCCTATACGATGGCCACAGGAAAGGCGATGCTTGCGCAGATGCCAGACGCCTATCTGGATGTTCTCGGCCCCGAACTGACCGCTTTCACAGCAACGACGCGAACCCGATTGAAAGATCTGCGCGCCGACCTGGACAAGATCAGGCGCCAGGGATACGCGATTGTGCCGCAGGGTGAATGGCGCGACGGCATCGCCGCCTGCGCCTGCGCGATTCTGGGACCCAACGGCAGGCTGGCCGGTGCCATCGGCATCTCTGGCCCCGATGTCAGGCTGAAAACGCGACACCTGCGCGAATATTCGCAACATGTCGTTTCCGCAGCAAAAGACGCTTCCGCCAGCCTGGGATACTTCGGCGACAGCTGACCGCCTCCGGTCTGCATGCGCGACCAGATTGACACATCTGCGCCTTCTTGTAACTTTGGAACAGTGGTTCATAATATGGAACACACAGGTTTCTCATCACGAAGAGGTACACCCATGTCGACCGACGTGCACAGACTGGCCGCGCAAATCGCATCGGGAAGCACCGTTGCGGTTCCTGTAGATTATGCCGGCGTCGCCATGGCGATGACACGCGCGCTGATCGAAATCGGCACATCTGAACTGACGCTGATCTGCGTGCCCACCGGCGGGATGCAGGCGGATATGCTGATCGGGGCCGGGCAGGTCCGCGCGGTCGAGACAAGCGCCGTGAGCCTCGGTGAAGCCGGGGGCGCGCCACGTTTCAATGCCGCCGTCAGGGAAGGCAGCATCGCCCTGCGCGATGCCACCTGCCCCGCGATTCATGCGGGCCTTATGGCCGCCCAGAAGGGCGTTCCTTTCATGCCGATGCGCGGGCTGATCGGCAGCGACCTGCTGCGCAACCGGCCCGACTGGACCGTGATCGACAACCCGACATCCGAAACACCCGATCCCATCGTGCTGATCCCCGCGATCCACCCCGATACCGCGATCTTCCACGCCCCGATGGCTGACCGCGAGGGCAATGTCTGGATCGGCCGGCGTCGTGAACTCGCGTCAATGGCCTATGCCGCGCGCCAGACCCTGGTCACCGTCGAACGGATCGTGGACAAGCGCCTGCTTGATGACGAAACCCTGGCCGCCGGGACCCTGCCGGGGCTTTACGTCACCGATATCGCCATAGCTGAAAAAGGTGCCTGGCCCTATGGGTTGTGGGGCGAATACCCCACCGATCAGGAGGAGATCGCGCGCTACGCCAAAGCCGCGCGCAGCGATGACGGCTTTGCCGACTATATCGGCGCCAACAAGGCGGAGGTGATGGCATGAGCCACGACATGTCCCCCGCCACCCCGCGCGAGATCCTGATCTGCACAGTCGCGGGTCTGCTTGACGGATGCCGCTGCGTCGCTGTCGGCGCGGCCTCGCCCGTACCTGCTGCCGGTGCCATGCTGGCGCGCGCCCTGCGCGACACCGCAGGCGAACCGCCGCTCAGGATCTCGGTCCTCGGATCCGAGGCCCATAACTTCTTCACCAACGGCTCGGCCGAACTCTTTGATGCCGCAGGACAAGGCCGGATCGACGCGTTCTTTCTGGGCGGTGGCCAGATCGACCGGCACGGCAATATCAACCTGGTCGGAGTTGGCGATTACCCACGCAGCGCGCCGCGCTGGCCCGGCAGTTTCGGATCGGGCTATCTCTATTACGTGGTGCCCCGTGTGATCCTCTATCGCGAGGAACACAGCCCGCGCGTCTTCGTCGAAAAGGTCGACTTCATCTCGACGCCCGGCACCAGCGAGCCCGATGTCTATCGCCCCGGCGGTCCCTATGCGCTTCTGACCGGCAAGGCGCTGTTCGACTTCGACAAGGACAAGCGCGGCTTCCGTCTGGCGTCGCTTCACCCCGACCATACGCTGGAAGAGGTGACAGCGGCGACGGGCTTTGCCTTCGACCACGACCCAGATCCGGCCACGACCCCCGGCCCCGACGCGGCAACGCTGCACCTGCTGCGCACCCGCGTGATGGACGAACTTTCCGAAACCTATCCTGCCTTCGCCGCCGAACTGCGCGCGCGCATCCAGACCACCGACAGAAAGGCCACCGCGTGACCATACCTCAGACATCCGCGTCCGGCGCCCTTGCCGGTCTTCGCGTGATTGATGCCAGCCGTGTGCTGGGCGGCCCCTATGCCGGACAGATCCTGGCCGACCACGGCGCAGACGTCATCAAGGTCGAACCGCCCTCGGGCGATGAAACGCGGGGCTGGGGGCCCCCCTTCAAGGACGACGCGGCAAGCTATTTCATCGGCGTCAACCGCAACAAGCGCGGCATGGCCATCGACCTGCGCCAGGAAGCCGGACAGGCCTTGCTGGGCAAACTGCTTGAGACCGCAGACGTCTTCATCGAAAACTTCAAGACCGGCACGCTGGATCGTTGGGGCCTGTCGGAAGAGGAAATCGAACGCCGGTTTCCGCGCCTTGTCCATTGCCGCGTGTCCGGCTTCGGCGCGGACGGCCCGCTGGGCGGCATGCCGGGCTACGACGCCGCAATTCAAGCCTCTGCCGGGATCATGAGCGTCAACGGAGAGCTGGGCGGTCAGCCGCTGCGCGTGGGCCTGCCGGTTGTCGACATGACCACCGGCCTCAATGCTGTGATTGGCATCCTGATGGCCATCAACGAACGCCACACCAGCGGCAAGGGCCAGTTCGTTGAAACAACGCTTTACGACTGCGGATTCTCGCTGCTGCATCCACATCTGCCCAACCATTACCTGTCGGGCAAAGTGCCCGGACGTTCGGGCAACGCTCATCCCAATATCACGCCCTACGACACTTTCGCCACGGGGACGGATCCGATCTTCCTGGCCGTCGGGAACAACCGCCAGTTCGCCACGCTTTGCCAGATGATCGGTCGCGAAGCCCTGACCGGAGATGCCCGTTTTGCCGACAACAGCGCGCGCAACCAGAACCGCGATGCGCTGAAGGCTGAGCTCGAGGCCGCCATGGCCAAACATGATTGCGCCCAGCTGGCAGATGATCTGCTCAAGGCCGGGGTGCCCTGCGGCATGGTGCGTTCGATTGATCAGGTAATCGCCGATCCACATACACGGCATCGCGAGATGGTGGTGGACATCGAGGATTATCGCGGCACCGGCAGCCCGATCAAACTGTCCCGCAGCCCCGCGCGTTACGACCGCAAGCCGCCTGCCTTTGCCCAGCATGGTGCAGAGGTGATGGAAGAGCTGGGTCTGGACGCCGAGAGCTTTGGTGACGCGCTGATCAAACCCGACAAAACAGACTGAAGGTCTCAGTCACGAAAGGCCGTTATCGGCCAGCCAGCCCTCGATCAGGGCCGAGGTCTCACTGCTGTTGCGTTCAACCGGAGTTGAGAATACGAGCAATCCTCGTATTCTCAAGACATGAAAACCGCCTGTTACATAACTTCCTTGCCCGTCTTGGTGCTCCTTGCAGGAAAGGTGCCACGCACCGAGAGCAAGACGGTGATGATCTGTTGCTCCGGCGCGAAAGCGCGCGTCTGGTGCCGGATATCAAGGGCTAGCCGGGGCGCTGATGGCAATCAAACCGATCCCGGGCCATGCGCATCTGTCCGGCTTGCCCCTTAGAATTGCATGCTGCCAGACAACAGGAAAAGCGCCGCAGGCGTCGTCGTATCAGGCCCGGACCCCCTTCCGATCCAGGGCAGGGACCGGGGTCGGCAAACGTCTGCCTACATGGCGCGCTACGAGTGTGCGACCGTCGCGCACAGTAAGCATCGGGCGCGCCGGAGCGCTTGCCCCGGGGGAGCCAATAATCCGGTGGAGTCTTTGTTGCGCGGCGGGTGCAAGACCGCGCAGCGCCATCGGCCCCGCATGCAGGCTCTCGGTCAGAACGCCGTCGACCATGATGATTTCATGACGTTCAAAGGCCAGGTGCAGGTATTGGACCGCCCGTTTCCCCTGCATTACACGCACCCCGCGCCGCGCAAGCAGCGACTTGGCGGGCACCAGAACCTCTCCGCGCCGGTCACAGCGCAGCAACAGCCGGTGCTGCGGCGACACAACCAGCCGCCCGCCGCTGCCGATGGTTCCCGCCGGGATCAGGATCGGCTTGTGTGGATGCGGTCCGGCGGAAAACCTCAGGTGACGCCCTGCCACCATGCGCAGCGGCTGTGCCCCGTGATCGAGCGTCCAGACCATCTCGCTCTCGCGCAAATGCTCAACCGGCACTTCGCCCCGCTCCGTCCGGACCATTGCGCCCGGGGTAAAACAGGCCGGGCTGTAAGACATGCTGGCACTGTCCTGAACCCCGACAATCAGCAGGTTTTCCCCCGTTGGTGGCGTGTCGCCAACAAAGGCAAACCCTTCGACATAGAAATTGTTGTGATCGGCAGTGACACCCGCAAGCTGATACTGGTTGCCGAGGGAATCCTCGACCGTCAGCAAATATTCATTCTGAACGTTTGTCCCGGCCCAAAAGGAAAAATAGCCGTCGGTCAGCGATTGGGTGACATCGTCATCATCAAATCCGCCGTCGTCATCCGTGACCGAGACGGTGTCGATTATCGCCCACGGATAGAGGTAGATCGTATCCGTTCCCACATTCCAGCTGCCGCCATCGGGCAAGTGAACAGCGCCCCAGTTCGAGGTTTGCATCTGATAAAGGTCAAAGAACCTGAGGTCATAATCTGGCATGGCACAGCCGCTGTTTTTTCAAAGTGATCATCGCACAGGGCAGTTAATCAGCGCTAAACGCCCTGACGGATGGCAAGTGCCAGAGGCTCTTTCAAAGCGAACGGCGAGTTCTGCAGGTTCTTTCGATGTTCCGCCCCGCGTTTCAAAACCGGTTTTTCGACGACCCGGTGCTGTCCAATGATCTGCTTGTATGCGCGGGGGGATTGAACAATATTGTCGCATGACAAATTGGTTACCCTCCCGAGCTTCGCTCAAATCACCGCTGCATGTCAGCCTTGCCCAGACCATTGCGGATGCAATCCATGACGGCCGGTTGTCGCATGGACGGAAACTGCCAACCCATCGACAGCTGGCCGACGACCTGAAGCTGAGCGTCAATACCGTCAGCAAGGCCTATGACATCCTGCGCCGCCAGAACCTGATCGACGGTCAGATCGGGCGTGGCAGCTATGTCATGGATTCAGCAACATCCGAGGAGCAGCCCTTCAAACTGGAATCCGAGCCGGAAAACCTGTTTGACATGTCGATATCGCGCCCATTGTTCAATCGCATGCATGTCGACGCAATGCGGTCGACCCTGCAGACAATGCACACCAACCTCGACCCGGCGCTTTACCTTTCGACCCGCCCCAATATCGGCCACGAAAGACACCGGAAGACCGGCGTCAAATGGCTGGCGGCATGCGGGCTCGAAACCCGCGCGGAAACGGTTCTGATGACAAATGGGGTGACGCATGGCTTGTCGGCCGCATTGTCGGCTGTCCTGCACCCCGGCGATGTCATCCTGTCGGACACGGTGACCCATCACCTGCTGGTGTCAAGCGCGGCCTATTTCGGCTATCGCCATATTGGCCTGGAAACCGATGAACATGGAATCCTGCCGGATCAACTGGCGAAAGCCTGCGCTGAATTTTCGCCCAAGGCCTTGTATTTGCTGCCATCCCTGGCCAATCCGAATGTGCATATGATGCCCGACGAACGGCGCAGACAGATCGCGGATATCGCCCGCCAACACGGGGTGTATATCATTGAAAACGATGTGTTCGGCCCGGTCGCGGCAGACCGGCAGACGCCGGTTTCGCAATTCGCACCCGAGCTTTCGATCTATCTGACAAGTTTCACCAAATGCACCGTCAGCGGATTGCGCGCCGGTTATGTTGTCGCGCCGGACCACTTGTTACCGGCATTGACGGCCCGGCTGATGGTCTTTGGCTGGATGGCAACCCCATTGATCTGCGAGCTGGCATCGCGCTGGGTGGAGGACGGCACGGCGCAGGCGTTGGCGGATTGGCAGCGGGTGGAAATTGGCAAGCGGTACACCATCGCATCACAGGAGCTTTCCAGGTTCAGCTGGAAGGGTCACCCCTCGGGGCTGCATCTGTGGTTGCAGCTGCCGCCGGACTGGGATTCGACCTCCTTCAGTTCCCACGCCCGGCAGCTGAATGTGGCTGTGTCACCGGAATCTCCGTTCCTTGCGCCCAGATCAACACCCAGAAACGCCGTGCGCGTTTCCCTGGGCAGCATTCGTGACACAGAGCGCTTCCGGCAGGCCCTCAGACTGCTGGCCTCCCTGCTTTCGCGCCCGCGTGAGCCGCTTCCGCAGTTCGCCTACTGAAATTGTCCCACAACAATAAATAAATTGACTCACAGTTCAATGTTCGGAAAGTGATGCGATATCGCAAACTGAACATAAAACAACTGGGAGAATAGTATGACTGGATTCGCAGGGAAGACGTTGCGCCTCTGCGCCCCGCTGATGGCGGCGGCACTGATGGCGGGCACGGCGCATGCTGACAACTGGCGCTATGCCATGGAAGAAGGGCTGACAGATCCGCAGGGATTGTATGCCACCAAATTCAAGGAAGAAATCGAAGCCAATTCCGACCACACGGTGCAGATCTACCCGGTCGGCTCGCTTGGTGAATCCGCCGACGCCATGGAACAGGCCCAGGCCGGTCTGCTTCAGTTCATCGACCAGTCACCGGGCTTCACCGGCGCCCTGATCCCCGAGGCCGAAGCCTTCCTGGTGCCTTATATCCAGCCAACCGACCCTCAAGTGGTGCGCAAATTCTTCAAGGAAAGCGTCGCCATCAACGAGATGTTCCACGGCATCTATCGCGAACAAGGTCTGGAGCTGCTGGCGGTTTTCCCCGAGGGCGAACAGGTCGTCACAACGATGGAAGAATTCCGCACGCCCGAGGATCTGGAAGGGATGAAGATCCGCACCATGACCTCGCCGCTGCTGCTGGAAACCTATACCGCCTTCGGCGCATCGCCGATTGCCATGGCATGGGGTGAACTGATCGGCGCCTTGAAAACCAACATGGTGGACGGGCAGGAAAACCCGGCCATCTGGATCGAGGCCTATGGGCTCGACAATCTGACCAAGGTGATGACCTATACGGGCCACGGCCAGTACACCACGGCCGTCATGGCCAATGCCGACTTTTATGACGGGTTGAGCGATGAGGACAAACAGCTTGTCCAGAACGCCTCCCAGGCGGCGCATGACTACATCCTGGACGTCGCGGTCGAGCTGGATGCCAAAGGTCTGGCCAAGATCAAGGAAACCAACCCCGATTACACCATCGTCCGGCTGACCGAGGAAGAACGCGCCGCCTTCAAGGAACGCGCAAAGGCGGTCGAGGCGGCATTTGTGGAACGTGCCGGTGAGCGCGGCGCAGAGATCCTTGAGCAAATGAAAAAAGATCTGGCCGCCGCGCAACAGTAATTTGCGAAACCTGGCGCATCACGCGCCGGATACCGGCCAATTGCGGGCCCAGACCGGATGTCCGGGCCGGCAACCTCTGTACCGACAGGCCCGACAAGCGAAAACGGCGCGGGCCACCAAGGCGGCACTTGCCAACGGGGAGCAACAATGAACGATACAACGCACAAACGGGCGGGATTGGCCGGTATCATTGATGCCATCGACAGGGGCATTGCCGCGCTCGAACGGGTCATCATGGCGGCCGGTGTGATCCTGATGGCAATCAACACCATCGCGAATGTGATCAGCCGGTTCGTATTCAATCATTCCATCATCTTTGCCGAAGAGCTGAACAGTATCTTCATCCTGCTGGTGACCTTTGCCGGGATCGGTTACGCGGCACGCCATGGGCGGCACATCCGGATGTCCGCAATCTCCGATGCGCTGCCGGAGCGGGCCAGGAAGATCCTGATCATCATCATCACCGCGGTAACGGCGGTTCTGCTGCTGGTGCTCGCCTGGTATGCGGTGCAATACATCATCAGCCTTCAGGCCAAGGGCCGGGTTTATCCGGCACTCGGGATACCGATCTATATCAGCTACCTTTGGGTGCCGATTGGCCTGTTCGTGACGGGCGTTCAATACGCGCTGACCTTTCTGCGCAATCTTCAGGAACCTGAAATCTACCTGGCAACCGACCTGCGCGAGGCGGATGCGCAGGAACTGGAATTGGAGGTCTGACAATGGCACTCGTGATGTTTTCCGTGATGATCGTGCTTCTGCTTCTGGGCTTTCCGATGATGGTTCCGCTGATCGCCGGGGCGTTTATCGGCGTGATCGAACTCTTCGGCACAATCGACAAGACCGAATTCATGATCCAGCAGATGCTGGGCGGCATCCGCCCCTCCTCCCTGATCGCCGTGCCGATGTTCATCCTCGCCGCCGACATCATGACGCGGGGGGAATCGGCCGGGCGGCTGATCGACATGGTGATGGCCTTCATCCGTCACATCCGGGGTGGTCTGGCCGTCAGTACCGCTTCGGCCTGCGCCTTGTTCGGGGCCGTGTCGGGCTCCACCCAGGCCACGGTTGTGGCCGTCGGCACCCCCCTCAGACCCCGGATGCTGAAAGGCGGCTACAAGGATTCCTTCGTACTCGCCCTGATCGTCAACTCAAGCGACATCGCCTTTCTGATCCCGCCCAGCATCGGGATGATCATCTATGGCGTCGTGGCCAAGGCCTCGATCCCCGAACTGTTCATCGCAGGGCTTGGGCCCGGCCTGCTGATCCTGTTCATGTTTTCGATCTACAGCATGATCTATGCAAAGATTAACAACGTGCCAACCGAACCGAAGGCCAGCTGGAGCGAACGGGTCACATCGGTCCGACGCGCATTATGGCCGCTCGGGTTCCCGGTTCTGATCATTGGCGGCATCTTTTTCGGCATCTTCAGCCCGACAGAAGCCGCTGCAATCAGCGTGGCCTATGCCTTTGTCCTTGAGACATTTATCTTCCGCACGATGAAGGTCACCGACCTGTATCATGTCGCCCTGTCCACCGGGATGGTCACCGCCGTGGTCTTTATCCTTGTGGGCGCTGGGGCGGCCTTTGCCTGGGTACTCTCCTTTGCACAGATCCCGCAGCAGATCCTGGGTGCAATCGGGGTGGATGAGATGGGGCAGATCGGTGTACTCTTCACCATTGCCATCGCCTTCTTCATCGGCTGCATGTTCGTCGACCCGATCGTGGTCATCCTGATCTTTGTGCCGATCTTTGCCCCGGTGGTGGAAAAGACGGGCCTTGATCCCATCCTTGTCGGCACGCTGATCACATTGCAGGCCGCCATCGGTTCGGCCACCCCGCCCTTCGGATGCGATATCTTCACGGCAGTTGCGGTCTTCAAACGTCCCTATCTGGACGTGATCCGCGGCACCCCGCCTTTCGTGGTCATGCTGCTGAGCGTCTCGGTCTTGATGATCTTCTTCCCGCAGATCGCGCTGTTCCTGCGCGACGTCGCCTTCGCCAAGTAAACGGAGCACGGATATGTTCAAATCAATACTGGTTGCCTTCGACGGGTCTGACGGATCGGAATCCGCGTTGCGCAAGGGCGCGGAACTCGCAAAACTCTGCGGTGCCGAATTGACAGTTCTGACACTTCACCGGCACCATTCCGTGCTGGAGGGTTCCATGTATGTGACCGATGCCGAAAAGCCCGACAATGTCGACGAAATCATGAAGACCCATGCCAAGGAAATCGCCGAGCGTGGTGCCGCCATCGCGCGCGAAAGCGGCTGCACAAAGATCAGGGCCTTCGTCAAAGGCGGCCCCACGGCCCGGACCATCGTCAGCTTTTCGCAGGAACACGAAAATGACCTGATCGTCATGGGCAGCCGTGGCATGGGGTCAATCGAAGGGTTTTTGCTGGGGAGTGTCTCTCACAAGGTGACAAGCCTCTCGCGATGCCCGGTTCTGGTTGTGTGAGCGGTCCCGTGACGCTGGGGGTCAAGGCTTCGATGTCTTCCGTGGCGGCCCGGCTGGATGCCCGTGCGATTGCAAAACGGATCGGGCTGGTGGTGCTGGCCACGGACCACACGACAGAATCGGATTTCGCGCGCCTGATGCAGGGGCGGGATGTCGGGGTTTACGTCAACCGCATCCCCTATGAAAACCCGACAACCCATGAAAGCCTGCAGCGGACCGGTCCGCTTCTGGCGGCGGCAGTGGCAGATATCCTGCCGGATGAGCCGCTGGACGTACTGGTCTATGGATGCACCGCGGCCTCTGTGGTTCTGGGGAACGATCAGGTTGCGGTGGCGATGAACAGCGCAAAACCCGACACGCCCTGCGTGACGCCCAGCTCGGCCGCCTTAGATGCCTTTGCAGCCCTTGGTGTCACGAAAATCAGCCTGCTCGCACCCTATACGCAGGATGTGACCGATACACTTGTGCGCTATTTTTCCGAACACGGGCCGGAGGTGATCAATGCGACCTGTCTTGGCCTGTCCGATGATCGCGACATGGCGCGGCTGTCAAAGGACAGCATCATCGAAGCCGCAGTCGCCGCCTGCGACGCGGGCTCTGATGCGGTCTTTATCTCTTGTACGGCTCTGCGTGCGCTGGATTGTGCGGCTCAAATCGAAGCCCGCCTGGGCAAGCCGGTGATCACCTCCAATCAGGCGATGATCTGGCGCTGCATGCGGCATCTTGCGATTGCGGATAACGTGCCTTCAGGCGGTACGCTGTTCACCAGGTAGATCATAGACAGGACGGAAAGATGGGCTCTGGAATTACACTTCAGACGAGTTACGCTGCGCGCGCACGGATCGCAGGCACGATACGGCGGACGCCGACCGTGGCGTCGGAAACGCTGAGCATTGCGACAGGCGGCGACATTCGCCTGAAGCTTGAAAACACACAGATCACCGGCAGCTTCAAACTGCGCGGGGCCACCAATGCGGTCCTGTCTCTCAGCGAGGCGCAGCGCGCCCGGGGTGTTGTCGGAGTATCGACCGGCAATCACGGGCGCGGCCTTGCCTATGCCGCCGCCCAGGCCGGGGTACGCTGCATCATCTGCATGTCTGAACTGGTGCCGCAGAACAAGGTGGACGGAATCAAGGCGCAGGGCGCCGAGGTGCGCATCGTCGGGCGCAGCCAGGATGACGCACAGGTCGAGGTCGACAAGCTGGTGGGTGAAGGCATGGTCATGCTGCCGCCCTTTGACCACCCCGATATCATCGCAGGGCAAGGCACCGTGGCGCTGGAAATCCTGGAACAGGCCCCCGACCTGCAGAGCGTTCTGGTGCCCCTGTCCGGGGGTGGGCTGATCTCGGGCGTCGCCATGGTGATCAAGGCGGCCAACCCGGCGATCCGTGTGATCGGCATCTCGATGGAACGCGGTGCGGCGATGCACGCCTCCCTGAACGCCGGGAAACCGGTGATGGTGGAAGAAGTCGCAACATTGGCGGATTCCCTGGGCGGCGGCATCGGGATGGACAACGCCCATACCTTTGCCATGACCCGCGATCTGGTGGATGAGATCGTGCTGGTCACGGAAACCGAAATCGCCGCCGCCATTCGCCACGCCTATTGGCAGGAACGCCAGGTCATCGAAGGCTCCGGCAGCGTCGGCATCGCGGCCTTGCTGGCCGGGAAGATCGACAAGCCGGGGCGTTGTGTCTCCCTGATCTCCGGTCAGAACATCGACATGAGCCTGCATCACCGGATCATTTCCGGCGAAGATGTGGATGTTGCCGCAGGGGTAAAAAATGCCTGAGATCAAGATCCTGACCGAAGCCGAACTGCGCGAACTGGTGCCGCTGGATGACGATGCAGTGACCTGTGTCGAGGAGGGTTTCACGACATTGGCCGGGGGCAAGGTTGTCATGCCGCCGATCATGACCCTGATGGTCCCCGACCATAACGGCGAAGTCTGTGTCAAATCCGCCTATGTCCCCGGTGTCGACAGCTTTGCCATGAAGATGAGCCCGGGGTTCTTCGACAATCCCAAACTGGGTCTGCCCAGCACCACCGGGCTCATGGTCCTGTTCTCCAGCCGCACCGGGATGCTTGAGGCGCTGCTTCTGGACAATGGCTATCTCACGGATGTGCGCACCGCGGCGGCCGGGGCCGTCGCCGCCCGACATCTTGCGCGAAAGGATGCGTCGCACGCCTGCATCCTGGGTGCGGGGGTGCAGGCGGCCTTGCAGCTCAAGGCACTGCTGCTGGTGCGCGAGGTGAAAAGCGCGGTGATCTGGGCCCGCGACATTGCCAAGGCAAGGGCAATGGCCACGCGCCTGTCAGACGAACTGGGGATCGACGTCACAGCCGACCCGGACATCGCAGGCGCGGTAAAGGCCGCCGATATTGTGGTGACCACCACGCCGTCATCTGAGCCCCTGATCATGGCGGACTGGCTGCAACCGGGGCAATTGATCATCGCGATGGGCTCGGACCAGGAACACAAATCCGAACTGGCACCGGCATGTCTGTCCAGGGCCACGCTCTACGTCCCCGACTCTCAGGCGCAATGTGCGGTCAAGGGCGAGCTGCGCGCCGCCATCGCGGCGGGCGTGATACCCGCCGATCGCAGATTTTCGGAACTGGGCGATATCACAGCGGGCAAGGCGCCGGGTCGCCGCTCCGATGCCGATATCGTCATCGCCGATCTCACCGGCACGGGCGTTCAGGACACCGCCATTGCCACTCTTGCCCGCCAACGTGCTCAGGCCGCTGGCAAGGGTGCCACCTTCAGCAGCTAGACGGGATACAATCATGCCAACGCCAAAACTCCATTTCTCCCGCGATGAATTCAACGCGCGCATCGTCAAGACACGCCAGGCCATGCAACAGCGCGGCCTTGACCTGCTGATCATCTCCGACCCCAGCAACATGAACTGGCTGACGGGTTATGATGGCTGGTCCTTTTACGTGCATCAATGCGTGGTACTGGGGCTGCAGGGCGAACCGATCTGGTATGGGCGCGGGCAGGATGCCAATGGCGCGCTCAGAACCTGTTTTATGGATCCCGTCAACATCATCGGCTACCCCGACCAATACGTCCAATCGACAGAACGGCACCCGATGGATTATCTCTCGGCGCAATTGGCCGACCGCAAGCTGGCAAAGGGCACGATCGGCGTCGAGATGGACAATTACTGGTTCTCGGCAGCGGCCTTTGCGTCGCTTCAGACCCACCTGCCCGACGCGCGCTTTGCCGATGCCACGGCGCTGGTCAACTGGCAGCGCGCTGTGAAATCCGAGACCGAGCTTGATTACATGCGCATCGCGGGGCGCATCGTGGGCCGCATGCACGAGCGAATCTTTGACAAGGTCGAACCGGGCATCCGCAAATGCGACCTGGTGGCAGATATCTATGACGCGGGTTTGCGCTTTGACCCCGAAATCGGCGGCGGTGGCGATTATCCGGCGATTGTGCCGCTCCTGCCCTCCGGCTCGGATGCCGCCGCACCGCATCTGACATGGGACGATGCGCCGATGAAATCCGGCGAAGGCACCTTTTTTGAGATTGCAGGCGCCTACCGCCGCTACCATTGCCCGCTGTCGCGCACGGTCTTTCTGGGCAAGCCGACACAGACCTTCCTGGATGCGGAGAAAGCGGTGCTCGAAGGTATGGAAGCAGGGCTGGAGGCGGCCAAGGAAGGCAATCTCTGCGAAGATATCGCCCATGCCTTTTTCAAGGTGCTCAGGAAATACGGGATCGAGAAGGACAACCGCACCGGATATCCCATCGGCGTCAGCTATCCCCCCGATTGGGGCGAACGGACATTTTCGCTGCGTCCGGGCGACAAGACGGTTCTGCAGGAAAACATGACAATGCATTTCATGACCGGCCTCTGGATGGAGGACTGGGGCTTTGAAATCACCGAAAGCATTCGCATCACAAAGACAGGCCATGAATGCCTCTCCGATGTGCCGCGCAAAATGGTCGTGAAGGATTAGGCGATGAAAAAAAACCCGATTGCGCCGACAATACCGTTTGATCGCGACGGTATTCACCACGGCTTTCTGCGGCTGCCCTACAGCTGTGATGACAGCGCATGGGGGTCCATCATGATCCCGATCACCGTGATCAGGAATGGCGATGGCCCGACCGCGCTGCTGACCGGCGGCAACCATGGCGACGAATACGAAGGTCCGGTCGCCCTGCAGGAGATGACGGTCACCCTGAAACCCGAAGACATCACGGGCCGGGTGATCATTGTTCCGGCGTTCAACTATCCGGCCTTTCGCGCAGGCCGGCGCACCTCGCCCCTCGACATGGGCAATATGAACCGGGCCTTTCCGGGTCGCCCCGACGGGACGCCGACACAAAAGATCGCCGATTATTTTCAGCGCAGCTTGCTGCCGATGGCCGATCTGGTGGTGGATTTTCATTCCGGGGGAAAGACGCTCGATTTCGTGCCTTTCGCGGCGGCGCATATCCTCGAAGACAAGACCCAACAGGCCGCCTGCCTGGCCGCGATGCAGGCCTTCAACGCCCCCTTCTCGGTGCAGCTTTTCGAGATCGACAATGTCGGCATGTATGATACCGCTGTGGAGGCGATGGGAAAGGTGCTGGTCACGACCGAACTGGGCGGGGGCGGCACCGCGACGGCCAAGACCATCGGCATCGCCAAGAAAGGGCTGCGCAACGTGCTGATCCACGCAGGAATATTACGAGGCGAAATGCAGATTGATCCCACGGTTCAGCTTGATATGCCCGATGGCGATTGTTTCACCTTCTCCGAGGAGGACGGTCTGTGCGAACCCATCGTCGACCTGGGCGACGAAGTTGCCAAAGGCGATCTTGTGGCGCGGGTCTGGCCCGTCGACCGCACGGGTGTCGCCCCGACCGAACTCAGGGCCAAGCGGTCCGGCATTCTGATCAGCCGTCACTTTCCCGGGCTGGTCAAGGCCGGCGATTGTGCGGCGGTGATCGGTCTGACTGTCAACTAAAGTTTCGGGGAATGGTCGAAGCACAAGGATCGTAAATGTCCTGAGAACGCGAAGCGTGGCAAGGTATTTGCGATTCAACATTTTCCCGAAACGCTGTAACCCTATAACAGGAGGTGGCGCCATGCGGCTTGATGCCCGCGATCTGGAAATCCTGCGGGTGCTGTCAAAGGAAGGCCGCATCACCAAGGCCGCGTTGGCAGAACGGGTCAACCTGTCGCCGACGCCTTGCTGGGAACGGTTGAAGAAGCTGGAAAAGGCCGGATTGATCGAAGGCTACCGCGCCGAGATCAATCTGCGCAAGCTGGGGCCGCATCTGACGGTCTTTGTCGCGGCCGAACTGTCCGACCACACGGCGGCCAGCTTCCAGGCCTTCGAGGCTGCCATGCAGCGTTATGACGAGGTTCTGGCCTGCTGGGCGCTGGGTGGCGGGTTCGACTACCTTTTGCAGATCCTGACCCGCGACATCGACACATATCAGCGCCTGATTGACGAAATGCTCAACGCCCGGATCGGGCTGTCAAAGTACTTTACCTATGTTGTGACCAAACCGGTCAAGGGCCAGGGCATTCCGCCGCTGGCGCTGATCGCGGGCAGCCTGGACTAAAACGCCATCAAACCGGCAAAGGGCAGGAGATTCCTCTGCCAAAGCCCCGAAATATGGTCTCTCCCTCTTTCAAAACCGGCCGATGATCCGGCCAGAAGGGAGACCCGCTCATGACCAATACGGCACTTTCCGCCCGCAACGAGATTTCCGACAAGTCTCTGGTGCGCAGTTTCTCCTATATCGGAGGCAAATGGACTGCGGCTGCCACGGGGGAGACCATCCGCGTCACCGACCCGGCCACCGGGGACATCGTCGGCGAAGTTGCCAGCCTGACCGCACAGGAAAGCCTTGCCGCCGTCGACGCGGCGCAATCGGCGTTTCCCGGCTGGTCCGGACTTCTTCCGCAGGACAGGTCCGCCATCCTGCGCCGCTGGTTCGACCTGATCCTGAAGCACAAGGAAGACCTCGCGCGGATCATGGTGCTGGAACAGGGCAAGCCCCTGTCAGAGGCGCGGGGCGAAATCGACTATGCCGCGTCCTTTGTGGAATTCTACGCCGAGGAAGCCAAACGCCCGAATATCGAAGGGGTCACAAGCCACCTGCCCGACGCCGAAGTTGAGGTCTGGCTGGAGCCGGTAGGCGTCGTGGCCCTGATCACACCCTGGAACTTCCCCGCCGCCATGCTGACCCGCAAGGCCGCTGCCGCCCTGGCCGTCGGATGTTCGGTTGTGGCCCACCCTTCCGGCGAAACACCGTTTTCAGCCCTGGCACTGGCCGAGCTGGCGGAAAAGGCAGGCGTTCCGGCAGGCGTGTTCAATGTCGTCACCGGCAAGGCGGCAACTGTGGTCGAACCCTGGACAAAAGACTCCCGCGTGCGGGCGCTCTCCTTCACTGGCTCGACCGAAATCGGGCGGCTCCTTTACCGGCAATCCGCCGACACCGTCAAAAAGCTTGTCATGGAACTGGGCGGTCACGCGCCGGTGATCGTGTTCAAAGGTGCCGATCTTGATGTTGCGGTCGCCGAAACGATAAAGGCCAAGTTTGCCACCTCGGGGCAGGATTGCCTCGGCGCCAACCGGATTTTCATCGAACGCGCGATCTATGACGACTTCTGCACGCGTTTCACGGCGGCAACACGCGCGCTCTCGCTCGGCGTCGGCATGGACGATCCCGACATCGGCCCCCTGATGAACGAAAAGGCGGTTCAAAAGCAGGAAGAACATGTCGCGGACGCCCTGGCGAAGGGCGCGAAACTTGCCTGCGGCGGCGCACGCGACCCCCTTGGCCCGCTGTTCTACCAACCCACCGTCCTGACCGACGTGCCGCGCGATGCAGCCATCATGTCCGAAGAAACCTTCGGTCCGGTTGCGGCCATCGCGCCTTTCGACAGCGAGGATGAAGTCATCGCGCTGGCCAATGACACGGAATACGGGTTGGTCGCCTATCTGCACAGCAACGACCCACGGCGCATCTACCGCGTCTCGCGGGCGCTGCAATTCGGCATGGTGGCGGTGAACCGGACCAAGGTCACCGGGGCGCCGATCCCCTTCGGGGGCACCAAGCAATCCGGCCTTGGCCGCGAAGGGGCGCGGCGCGGCATGGAAGAATACACTGAAATCAAATACATATGCCGCGATTGGGCATGAGGAGAAAGAAATGCTGAAAAACGACCACCTCGAACAATGGGACCGTGAGAATTTCTTTCACCCCTCGACCCATCTGGCTGATTTTGCACGGGGCAATGTCCCCCAGCGGATCGTGACCGGCGGCCAGGGCTGCCATATCGAGGACCGTGACGGCAACCGCCTGCTGGATGCATTCGCAGGGCTCTACTGCGTCAATGTCGGCTATGGCCGCAGTGACATCGCCGACGCCATCGCCGCACAGGCAAAGGAACTGGCCTATTACCATTCCTATGTCGGTCATGGCACCGAGGCGAGCATCACCCTGGCCAAGATGATCCTCGACCGCGCGCCGGACAACATGTCCAAGGTCTACTTCGGCCTTGGCGGTTCGGACGCCAATGAGACCAACGTCAAGCTGATCTGGTATTACAACAATATCCTGGGCCGCCCCGAGAAGAAAAAGATCATCTCGCGGTGGCGCGGCTATCACGGTTCCGGCCTTGTCACCGGCTCGCTCACCGGGCTTGAGCTGTTCCACAAGAAGTTCGATCTGCCGCTGGCACAGGTGATCCATACCGAAGCCCCCTATTACTACCGCCGCGAAAACCTTGAACAAACCGAGGCGGAATTTGTCGCCCATTGCGTGGCAGAGCTGGAGGCCATGATTGACCGTGAAGGGGCAGATACAATTGCCGCATTCATCGGTGAACCCGTACTGGGAACCGGGGGCATCGTGCCGCCGCCCGAAGGCTATTGGGCGGCCATCCAGACCGTATTGGACAAGCATGACATCCTGCTTGTGGCCGATGAAGTTGTGACAGGTTTCGGTCGACTGGGCACGATGTTCGGCTCGGATCACTATGGCATGAAGCCGGATCTCATCACCATCGCCAAGGGGCTGACCTCGGCCTATGCACCGCTCTCGGGTTCCATTGTCAGCGACAAGATGTGGAAGGTTCTTGAGCAGGGCACGGATGAAAACGGCCCCATCGGCCACGGCTGGACCTATTCGGCCCACCCCATCGGCGCAGCGGCAGGTGTTGCGAACCTCAGGCTTATCGACGAATTGGGCCTGATCAATAATGCCGGTGAAGTGGGCGCCTATCTCAACGCCGCGATGGCGGATGCATTCGGCACGCACGCCAATGTCGGCGAGGTGCGCGGCACGGGCATGCTCTGTGCGCTGGAGTTTGTGAAACAGCGCGACGGCCGGGTCTATTTCGATGCCTCCGACAAGGTCGGCCCCTCCATCGCGGCGGCCCTTCTGGCCGAGGGTGTGATTGCCCGCGCCATGCCCCAGGGTGACATTCTCGGTTTTGCACCACCCTTCTGCCTGACCCGCGAAGAAGCGGATGAGGTGGTCGGCAAGACGGTAAAGGCGGTCAGGGCGGTCCTTGGCTAAGGCTTTCCCAAAGCGGGCGACCGCGATCGGCATCAAGTACCTGCTTTTACCTGCAGGCCCTTTATGCCGGTTTCCCCAGGCTAGCCCTTGGATGAGATCATGGCGGAACGAGGTGTCGAAGTCGACCATGCGACCCTGAACCGGCGGGTCGTGAAATATGCTCCATTGATCGCCGCAAACGCCCAAGCCAGGAAGCGACCGACAGCCGTTTCCTGGCGGATGGACGAGACTCACATCAAGATCAAAGGCAAGTGGGTCTACTATTACCGAGCCATCGACAAATTCGGAAGAACCCTCGAATTCATGCCGAACTGGCTTCGCAGAGTTTGCGGCGCTCGCTGGATAGGTGCAACCAGCAGAAGAGCTTTCCCAGGCTGGCGAAAACTTTGCGACACTACCCTGTGCGACCCTCTGGCAGCCGGTTCCGCAGGCTAGCTAAGCGCCTGAAACTCCACGCGGCGGTTTTCCTCTGCCTTGGGATCAGCAGCGTTGAAAGGAAAGCGCTCTCCCAATCCGACGGTTTCCAGACGCTTGGGGTCAATGCCGCAGTTCTCGATCAGGTGGCGCGCCACTTCCTTGGCGCGCAGGATTGAAAGACGTTCATTATAAGCGTCGCTGCCGGAGGTGTCAGTGTGCCCGACGATGCGGATCAGATTGAGGTCGCTTTCCTTGAGAACCGTGCACATCTTTGCGAGCTTCGGCGTTTCCTCGGCTGAGAGCGCCGCGGAATCAAAGCCGAACTTGATACGCAAGTTGACCTGAAGTTCGGGATCGAGCTGGCCGAAAACAAGCGGCTTGTTGGGATCGCTTACCGCTGCGGTCGTCACGACGGTGTCATCGGTGCTGGGGATTGTTTCAGCCGTCGTGGTGTTGGTCGTGGTGCTATCCGTTTGCGTCGTGCTTTCGGTTGCAACCGTTGTTGTCCCTTCGGTTGTGACCGTGGTAGCTTCTTCCGCGGTGACCGTGGTTGTCGCTTCCGTATTGGCTGTGGTTGTCGCTTCCGCGGTGACGTCATCGACAGTGATCAGCTTCAGACCACGGGTCGCGCCAAGACCGTTCGACTGCGCCTCGCTGAAAACTTCGCGCTGGTGTTCGAACAATTTCTTCAGTGCCTCAACGCTCAGATCCTCCTGCGCGGCGGCACGTGACGCGAAGAGAGCAGTGAACAGGGCGAGCATCAGTAATCTTGCGATGGAAAATGACATGGCAGGCCTCAAGGGAAAAAAGATTTTGTATGCCCGCAATGGTAGGCTATCCTGAGCCTGAATTCAATTCAGACATTCTTACAGAGGCGACATATGATATTCGCCATCGAGCTTTTCGTCTGTGGCCACGCCGCGTCTTCGAGGTTGACGTGACTGCCCCGATCACGCGGGTTCCCCGGATCATGCCCCTGCCCCCCACTTTTTCGGGCGCGGGGATGACCCATGCCGGTCTGGTGCGGGAACGCAACGAGGACGCCATCCTTACCGATCCGGGCGGCACCCTTTGGGCAGTGGCCGACGGAATGGGCGGCTATGGCAATGGCGATGTCGCATCCGACATCGTGATTGAGACGCTGTCTCGGGTGCCGGAGCAGGCGCTGCCGGGGGCCGCCTTGCAGGCAAGCCTGCGCGAGGCGAACGACAGCATCTGCCGGGCGGCGGCGCGCGGTGCTGGCAGCATGGGGGCAACTGCGGTCGCGCTGATGATACAGAATTCCGTGGGCACCGTGGCCTGGGTTGGCGACTGCCGTGCCTATCTGTTGCGTGGCAAGGCGTTGCGTCTGCTGACCCATGATCACACGGTCGTGCAGGACATGGTGGACCGCGGCCTGCTGGACCCGGCAGAGGGGAACCACCATCCCGAAAGCCATGTGGTGACCCGCGCGGTCGGCTATGAGCGGGATCTGGAAATCGACAATATCTCGGTGCCGCTGGTGCAGGGGGACCGGCTGTTGCTCTGCAGTGACGGTCTGACAGCATGCCTGAGCGATCAGGACATCACCAGCCACATGCGCCAGGCGACCGGACCGCAGACGCTGTGCACATCGCTGGTCACGGCAGCACTGGAAAAGGGTGCACCCGACAACGTGTCGGTCGTCGCCGTCTTTGCCGGGGGGCCATAGGCCATGCGCGAGGGTATGCTGGTCGGACCCATCATCGTCGCCATCGGGCTTGTCATGGCGGCAATTGCCTTTGCGGTGGTGGGGGCGGTGCTGAAAACCGCCGATGCGACCAGCGAAATCCGCCTGTCGCGCAGCGAGGCGCGAATCGCGGAACTGGACAGTGAAGTGCAAAGCCTGCGGTCAGAGCTGTCGGACGCACAGACCGAGCTGGCGCGTCTGGCGGAAGAACAGGCGATGGCAGTATCGCGCGCGCCTGTGGCGGACAGCCAGTTGATGGTCGTGACCGCGCCGGAAATCACCGGTGAAGACGAGGCGGATGACCACCCCGGCATCGAGCAGATGACCGAAGTTGGCACCTTGGACAAATCCGCGTTCAACAAAGGGGTCTCGCAGCCACGCAACCGCGTGATGCTGGAATTGCTGGGGCACCCGCGCAGCAGCTATTCCACGGATTGCCAGTCCGTCACCCAGCCCAAACTCAAGTCGTTGCTGGAAACCCGTCAGGTCGGGCCGCTTCGGGTGACGATGATCAAACCCGCACTGGATTCGCTGGAACGCATTCTGGCCAAGCTGAAAGCATCCGAGCCCGAGATCCATGATGCCCTCGGGACCGCGGGTGCGATGTGCGCGCGGCTGATCCGGGGGTCGCGCAGCTCCGTGTCGAACCATTCCTGGGGAACGGCCATTGACGTCAAGCTCGAAGGGCGGCTGGACGGGTTCGGTGACGGAGGCACGCAGTTCGGGCTCATCCTGCTGGCAGAATTGTTCAACGAGGAAGGCTGGTATTGGGGGGCGACATACAACCGCGAAGATTCGATGCATTTTGAAGTGGGTGTCGAAACGCTGAGCCACTGGCAAGCGGAAGGCAAGCTCTGACCGATGGCGCGTGGCCCGGCATCCTCCCCGACTGAAAACGCATTCGACCAAGCGGCGCAGCCCGTACTGGACTGGATCGGCATGTTTGATCGCCATGCCCGGCACGATGTGCGCGAGATCGTCGATGAGGCAGCGCGTGAGTTGAAAACATTCGAAAGGGCTCTGACCCGTGCGGGTATACCCGCCCATGCCATCAAACCGGCGCGATTGGCACTGGCCGTTCTGATGGATGGGCAGGCGCGGTCGACCAGGGGGCTGCCGTTGGGGGGCTGGTCCGTGCTGGCGACCCGGCAGCTGTTCGAAGGCCACGACATGACGATGGCGCGGATCAGGGATTTTCGGGAAACCGCAATGAAAAACGGTGCGGAATACGCCGACCTTGCTGCATTTTTGGGTCGGATGATCGACCGTGCCGAGGTCCGCCGCCACGGTCACCGCGCCCAGGCATCGGGTGGCTGGGGCTGGAAAGTGGCCGTTTTCGTCACCTTGCTGGCACTTGGTTTGGCCGGATATGCGGTCTTTCTGGAGTATCGGTTCCATGCAGCGCTGCGCACGGCCTTTGACGCCGAGGTATTGGAGATCGGTCTGGACCGGCCGCAGGAAGGTTCCGAACTGGTGCGCAGGCTTGACGCGATGAAGGCCGCGGCAGACCGTGTGTCCGACGCGGCGGCGCGTGCGCCGCTGAAGCGGGCGCTCCGTTTGCCGGTACTGGACAGCGAAACCCACGCCACCGGCACCTATCATGCCGCCGTGAACGCGCAGGTGCCGGCCGCCATCGCAGGCGCCATCGAAACGGTGCTCGCGACCGAAGGCGACGGATTGAACCTTTACGATGCCTTACGGGCCTGGGCGGTGCTTTCGGGGGACGATACATGGCATCCGGCCTGGCTTGCCGGGTGGCTGACCGATCACGGCGGCGCGCTGGGTCTGGACGGGCTGGCGCGTCATGTGGCTGCATTGCAGGGTCCGATCACTAATCTGGTGCCGCAGGATCAGGTGGTGATGGATCAGGCGCGCGCCTTTGCCGCGGAACCGACGGAGCCTGCACGGGCCTGGCTGGAACTGAAGCGCGCCCCGGAAACAGCGGCGCTGGCGTCGTGGTATCCGGATGTGGCGGTGCCCGGCATGGCAGTGGTTTTCGTCCGGCGATCCGGGGTGGAGGTGACCGCCCCCCTGCCTGGTCTGTTCACCGCAAAGGGATGGGATCATGCACGCAATTTCGGAATTGGCGGGGCCGTACAGAAAGCCCGTGCAATGGCACCTGTCATCACCGGACAGACGCTGCCAACGGAAAATCGGTCGCCCGACCTGCTGGCTGATCGGCTGTTGAACGAAACCGTTGCAGTCTGGCAGGCATGGCTGGCCGACCTGCGGGTGCGTCCTTTCGCGCAGCGCGAGACGGCAATCCTGGTGTCCGGCGCGCTGGCGCAGAACAATGACCCGATCAGCAGGTTGCTGCGCGAGGTATGGGTGCAGGTCGGCGGCGAGGATCGCACGCGCAGCCACGCCCAGCAGTTGCGGCTGGCGACGGTGTTCGGTCCGACGATCCAGTATCTCGATCAGGGACGCATGGCCGAGATTGCGCGGCTGTTTTCGACGCTGAACGTGGCGCTTGGAGCGATCGACGTGAACCGCAAGCGCGGCACTGAACGGTTGATGTCGGTGCAGGACCGGGCGCGGTCGATCGCGGCGCTGGGTGCGGCCCCCCGGATCGTCGTGCAGATTGCCGAGGATGTGCTGGCGCAGTCCAGCCTGCCCGAGGCAGACAGCGGTGACGATCCGCTGACGCGGGTCTGGCAGCGCGAGGTATTTCCGCTATGCCGCGACGGGGTGATGGGCCGATATCCGTTCGGCCCCGGGGCGGACGCGGCGCTGGCGGACGTCACGGCGCTGTTCGGTCCACAGGGCGCGATCACGACTTTCCTTCAAAGCGCGGCGCGGCCGTTTCTGGAAACCGGCGAAAGCCCCTGGCGCTGGAAACCGGAAGCACGGTTTGCAGGGCTGAACCTTGAAAGTGCGGTGTTTCTCGAACGGGCCGCGGCGATATCTCGGGGGCTGTTCAACGAGGCGGGAGAGATGCGGCAGGATTTCACGCTGAGCGCGCTGGCAGAACGCGGGCAGACCCTGTTCGCCATCGGCGGAGAGGCCGCTCCGGTGCGTGCCCGCGGCGAAACTGCGACGCTAAGTTGGCCAGGCCCTGCGCCGCAGGCCGGTGTCGAGGTCAGCTTCCACGAATCTGCCGATGCGGCGCGGATACAGCAACCGGGACCATGGGGCCTGCTACGGTTGGTCGACGGGGTACGATTGCGGCTGCGCGACGATGGCGCGCGGGTGTTGCTGGATCTGCGCACCACGTCGGGCCGCGTCTTCCTGAACATGTCGTTCACGGAACCAGTGAATTTGATATCCGCCCGCCGCTTACTGAACGATTTCTCATGCCCGCCGGCACTTTGAACATTTCCCGCCCTTTGCCTTTCAACCTGTGCGATGGCATCGCCGGTCAGGCAGGCGCGCAAGTCCCTGGATACTTGCTATTTCGGACAAGGTGCAAAATGCTGTATACTGGCCAGGTTCCTTTTCATTTCGTTCATATATTCAACGCACTGACCAAAGGAGACCCAAGATGTCTTCGGATCGCTTTACGATTCTAAAAACCCCGCTGCCCGACCGTGACCGCGAACCGGCGCTTCTGTTTGCGAAAATGAACGGCGAGGACGCAATTTCCTCGCCTTTCCGGTTCGAGCTGATCTGTCATAGCTCAGACCCCGATATCGTTGCCAACGACCTGCTGGGGGAACCCGTCAGCCTGAGCGTCCTGCGGGCGGGAACAACTGATGCCTACCGGTATTTTCACGGGCTGGTCGACGAATTCTCGTTTCAGGATCTCAGCGTCAGCGAAGGGTTCTATGTCTATCGTCTGGTGTTGCGCCCGGCGGTCTGGTTTCTGGGCAGGCAATTCGACAACCGCATCTTTCAGCACAAAAGCGTGCCCGAGATCGTCGAGGACGTGCTGGGTGAGGCAGGCGTCACCGATTACAGGCTGGACCTGACCGGAAGCTATCCCAAGCGCGAATACTGCGTGCAATACGGCGAATCCAACCTGGCTTTTGTGCAACGGCTGCTCGAACACGAGGGGATATTCTACTATTTCGAATTCGAAGACGGCAAACATTGCATGGTCATTGCCGACGCCAGCAGCGATCTGGCACCGGTCGGGGATGTCTCAGAGATCACCTATGAACCCGATGCGTCGGTGATTCACCGTAATGTCGGTATCCTGACCGGAATGCGGCGCAGCGACGAGGTGGTGACCGGTGCCTATGCGCAGACCGACTATGATTTCGAGGCCCCCTCGTCCGATTTGATGGCGCTGTCGGAAATGCTCAAGGAACATGCCCTCGACGATGCGGAGCAATACAGCTATCCCGGCACCTACATCGACCACGGACGCGGCAAGGACCTTGCGGATATCCGGCTTACTGCCCGTCAGGTGCCGGCGCACAATGTTCACGCCGTGTCGACAGAGGCGCTGCCGATGGCAGGGGCGATGTTCAAGATTGTCGGTGCCACGCGCGAGGCCGAGAACGACAAGTTCTTCGTGCGGGCAATGACTTTTGAAATCGTCGATGCCAATTATTCGGCTGGCGACAGCCGCACGGAAACATCCGGGTTTGTCGCCCACTACAGCCTTTTCCCGCTGTCAGTACCGTTCCACCCCCTCTACGTGACACCGCATCCGCGCATGCGCGGGCCGCAAACGGCAGTGGTGGTCGGCCCCGCTGGCGAAGAGATTCATACCGACAAACATGCCCGTGTGAAGGTGCAGTTCTACTGGGACAGGCTGGGCGGTGACGACGAAAGCTCATCCTGCTTCGTGCGGGTCAGTGCAGCCTGGGCAGGATCCGGATGGGGGTTCATCCAGATCCCCCGGATCGGACAGGAAGTGATCGTGGATTTTCTGGAAGGCGATCCGGACCAGCCGATCATCACCGGGCGGGTCTACAACGCCGAACAGATGCCGCCCTATGATCTGCCCGCAAATGCCACGCAATCGGGCTGGAAGTCCAATTCTTCGCCCGGCGGCGGAGGTTGGAACGAGCTGCGCTTCGAGGACAAGGCCGGGTCGGAAGAGGTCTATTTCCAGGCGCAGAAGGACCATAATGAACTGGTCAAGAACAACGAAGCGCGTCACATCGGCAATGATTTCAGTGAAGAAGTTGTCAATGACGCGACCCAGTGGGTCGGTCACGACCGGACCGAGTTGGTGGACAACAACAAATCCACCACTGTCGGCGTCGACCGGACCGTCAGTATCGGTAACAACGACACGGAAACGGTGGGTGTGGACAGGTCGCTGTCTGTCGGGTCGAACGAGACCATCAGCGTCGGTTCCAATTCGACCGAGACGATAGGTGCCAATCACACCCAGACCGTGGGCATGAACCAGGCGATTACCGTTGCTGTCGCCCGCGTTGACACTGTGGGTGCGGCGGAAACCCGGACCGTTGGCGCGGTCCAGACCAATACCATCGGTGCCTCGCGCAGTGTCACTGTTGGTGCCGGTCAGGATCATACGGTCGGCGCCGGGGACAGTTGGACCATCGGCGCGGATCAGAAAGTGGAGATCGGGGCCGCTCAGTCGGTTGAAATCGCCGCGGACCAATCGGTCAAGGTCGGCGGCAGCATGGCCGAGGCGATTGCCAAGGATAAATCCGCCACGATCGGGGAGAACCTGAGCATCGAAGTCGGCAAGGTCATATCGATCAAAGCGGGGGACGAAATCACTCTGGTCTGCGGCGATGCCAAGTTCCAGATGAAAAAGGACGGAACCATTGTGATCGAAGGCAAGGATATCACGATCAAGGCCAGCGGCGATATCGTTGAAAAGGCGGGTGGTGATATCACCCAGAAAGGCAGCAAGATCAACATGAACTGATGCCTGTCATCAGGCCCCAAAAAGGCGCGTGATCACCGCTTCCGGCCCATCCGGGGGGGCCCCGCGTTGCCACAGGGCAGGCGATGCCAAGACAGGTGCCCCGGATTCCGGCGCCGGGACGTTGGCCAGGCCGGCAACCAGGTCATCCGCAGACCTGGCATTCAGCAGCACGGGATATACCTGATCTGCCCAACGGTCCGCTTCAGCCAGGGCCGCGGCATTCAAACCGACACATGCCGCGATCGGAAAGGCACGATCTGCCGCATCCCGGCTTGGCAAAATACACAGCAGCAAATCGCCATTTGGCCCCTTGATGACCCCCCGCAACCCTTCTCTGGGCCAAAGATCCGGCGTCGCCGCATGCTGCGACAGTTTCGCAGTAAGGAACCGGTCCATAACAGGCCGCACCCCGGGCCTGAGCCCGCGCCCTATGAAATCTCCGGCAGCAGGGAGCTTGCCAAAAAATCCGGTTTCCGGATGCACCGCGTTCAAAATCCGCGCGGGCAGCTGAAGCCCGAGAACATCGTCAGGTCGAACGGGTTTTCGACCGAGTTGGCCCGCAGGTTGAACTGCGCCGCAAATTGCCCCGCACCAAGCGACAGGTTGAACACTTCCGGCAGGGATGTCTTTGACAGTCGCCCCTTGCGGATCAGCCGCAGGAAGGCCCAGCTGCCTGTTTCGGACGTGATCAATTCGGCGGTTCCATCGACCGGCGCGAAGGTCAACGTGATCATGTTGGTCCCGTCCGGCCCTGGCCAGGTCATCGGCGTCGGCCGCGCCGCCGCGTTGAAGTAACTTAGCACCTGACCATCGACGTTCAGCGTGACCCGGCTGGCATTGCCGCTCAGATCCTTGGGTTCGAGGTTGAAAGCCATGACCGGACCCGCCCCCCCCGGAAACAGCGCGTCGCGCATGGAACGGGCGTTTTCAAAGGGCTGCAACAGGCTGGCGTCCAGCCCGAAATCCGATCGCCACTGCCAGGGGCGCACTGTCGTGTCGACATAGGCCAGCAGATGGCTGTCGATATAGGCGTCGATCAGCCCGCCGCGTCCGAACAGGCGTTTTTTATCGCGGCTTCAGCATCAACGTGACCATCACGGCCAAGATCATCATTGGTCTGCTGGTGATCTGGGCCGTCGCCTTTCCCGAGCAGGCAGGCCGTATCCTGTCGGAGTTCAACGGGTTCATCCTGACAAATTTTGCCACCTGGTACGTCTGGGTCATGGCGCTGTTTGTCATCACCTGCCTGGTGCTGGCGATCTGGCCCGCGGCGGGGCGGCTCAAGTTGGGTTTGCCGGACGACAAGCCGGAATTCAGCAACTTCTCCTGGTTCTCGATGATGTTCGGTGCCGGGATCGGGGTCGGGATGCTGACCTGGGCGGTGGCCGAGCCGATCTATCACTTTGGCAACAACCCGGATGTGATCCAGGGCTTTGCCGCTGGCAAGGCCGAGGACAACATCCTGAACGCCTACAAGTGGTCCTATCTGCACTGGGGGTTCACCGCCTGGGCCTCTTATGCGATTGCCGGTCTGGGGCTGGGCTATTTTGCCTATCGCCGGGGGCTGCCGCTGACCATCCGGTCTTCGCTGACACCTTTGTTCGGCAAATCGCTGTCAGGGCCTTTCGGGCATTTGATCGACATCGTGGCGGTGGTTGCGACCATCCTTGGCGTGGCCCAGACCCTGGGGTTCGGCGTGAACCAGTTTGTCGACGGGATGAGCCGGATCGGCGTGGGTGACTGGCTGACCGGCGATGATGGCCAGCCTTCGTCCATCGGGATCATCTTTTCGATCATCGTCATCATGGGGGCCTCGACCCTCTCGGCGCTGTCGGGGGTGGGCAAGGGCATCAAGTGGCTGTCGAACATCAACATGGCGCTGTCGATTTTCCTGCTTGGCTTCCTGATGATCTTCGGCTCGACCTTCTTCGGGCTCTGGACCTTCTTCGTCGGGATCTGGGAGTACGTGATCGCGCTGCCCGGCATGATGTTCACCGTCTATGGCGGGGAGAACCCGGTGGATATGGACCTGGCCGGATGGCAGGGCTCCTGGACCGTGTTCTACTGGGCATGGTGGGTTGCCTTCGCACCCTTTGTGGGCCTGTTTCTGGCGCGCATCAGCCGGGGCCGGACCATTCGCGAATTCGTGCTGGGCGCGGTCTTTGTGCCTGCACTGATGTGCTTTGTCTGGTTCGCCTGGGCCGGTGGCACGGCGATTGACCTGGAACTGACAGGTCAGGCCGGTGGCAAGATCTTTGAGGCCACGGATGGCGGCAAGATCTTTGCCATGACGGACATCCTGCTGGGCGACGGTACGCTGGGCTGGCTGATGGCGGTGGTCATCGTGATCCTGCTGATGACCTACCTCGTGACCTCGGCGGACTCTGCGGTGCTGATCGTGAATACCATCAATGCCGCAGGCGACGAAGGGCCCAAGGCGCGTCCGCATATCATCTTCTGGGGTGTCGCCCTGGGGGCGGTGGTGGCCGCGCTGCTGCTGATCGGCGGGATCGGAGCGATCCAGACCGCCATGGTCATCGGCGCGCTGCCGTTCTCTCTGGTGATGGTCCTGATGGCGGTTTCGCTGATCAAGGCGATCTTCAACGACGGCAAACGCGCAGCATCGGGCGTGACGACCTATCCCGAAGAAGTGGAGGCGACTCCGGCGGAATAAGTGTTTTAAATCAATCGGGGGGGCCGGTATCCTGCCGGGCCCTCTTACCTAAACCGGGTTGCGCTCAGGTCGCCACCTGTTAGTCATCCCGGTGCACACAGAACAGAAACAAGGGGACAGTGATGGTTGATGAAACCACAAATCAAGGCATACCCGAACCCGAAGGCGTGTCGGATGTCATCGACACGCAATACGAAATCGGACAGGACAATATCGACGGGTCCTTCGGTAAACTCGGGTTCGACATTCACAATCCGGTATTTGCCATATCGGCGGTCGCGATTGTCGCATTCGTGTTTTACACGCTGGCATTGCCGGAACAGGCCTCGTCGGCATTTTCCTGGATGTTCAGCTTTACCACCAAGAATTTCGACTGGTTCCTGATCGGGGCCGCCGACCTGGTGGTGATCTTTGCGCTCTTGCTGATCGTGACGCCCTTCGGCTCCGTCCGGCTGGGCGGCGCGGATGCGGCACCTGATTATAGCTATATGGGCTGGTTCGCGATGCTGTTTGCCGCCGGCATGGGCATCGGGCTGATGTTCTACGGCGTGTCCGAACCGCTGACGCACTTCTCGACCTCCTTCGGAGATACGGCTGTTGCTGAAAACGGTCTGCGCACGGACTGGGCACCGCTGGGCGCCGCCACCGGGGATGAGCCGGGTTCTGTCCGTCTGGGCATGGCTGCAACAATCTATCACTGGGCGCTGCACCCCTGGGCGATCTATGCCACCGTGGCGCTGGCACTGGCGCTGTTCACCTATAACAAGGGCCTGCCGCTGACCATCCGTTCGGCGTTCTACCCCCTGCTGGGCGAGCGCATCTGGGGCTGGCCGGGGCATGTGATCGACATCATCGCCGTTTTCGCGACCCTGTTCGGTCTGGCCACATCGCTGGGCTTTGGCGCGACACAGGCGAATGCCGGTCTGAACGAGCTGTTTGGCATTCCGATCAGCAAGACCACCGAGGTTGTGCTGATCACCGTGATCACCGCTGTAGCGCTGGTATCGGTCGTTCGCGGCCTGGACGGCGGCGTCAAGGTTCTGTCCGAGATCAACATGGGTCTTGCCGGTCTGCTGGCCTTGTTCACCCTGATCGTAGGGCCGACGGCTTTCCTCTTTGCCTTCTTCTGGGACAGCCTGAAGGCCTATGTCGAGTATCTGCCCGCCCTGTCGAACCCCTTCGGGCGCGCAGACATCAACTACTCGCAGGGCTGGACAGCCTTCTACTGGGCCTGGTGGATCAGCTGGTCGCCTTTCGTGGGCATGTTCATCGCCCGCGTCAGCCGGGGCCGCACGGTGCGTGAATTCGTCATCTGCGTTCTGCTGATCCCTTCCATGGTCTGCGTGATCTGGATGTCGATCTTTGGCGGCACGGCGATCAACCAGGTGCTGGCGGATGCCTACACCGGCGCGCAGGACGCGGAACTTCCGTTGCAGCTGTTCAAGATGCTGGATCAGCTGCCGCTGGCCTCGATCACCTCCTTCATCGGCATCGTGCTGGTGATCGTGTTCTTCGTGACCTCGTCGGATTCGGGCAGCCTGGTGATCGACACAATCACGGCGGGCGGCAAGATCGACGCGCCGATGCCGCAGCGGGTGTTCTGGTGCATCTTTGAAGGTGCGGTTGCGATTGCCCTGCTGCTGGGCGGCGGGCTGGCCGCGTTGCAATCCATGGTGATCTCGACCGGGCTGTTGTTCACGGTTGTGCTGCTGTTGATGTGCTACTGCATCTTCCGTGGCCTGCAAAACGAGCGCAGCAAGACGCGCTGACGCCCGCCACAGCGACAAGAGAGGGGCATCCCGCCGGGGTGCCCCTTTTCTTTTGGCTTGACCTTGCGCGCGGCTGCGGCGAACCCTTCGCCCATGACACAACTTGATACCGCCTGGGTGCGCGCGCAGTTTCCCGCCTTTGCCGAACCATCGTTGCAGGGGCAGGCCTTTTTCGAAAACGCAGGGGGCTCCTATACCTGCCAGCCGGTGATTGACCGGCTCACCCGCTATTATACCCAGCGCAAGGTGCAACCCTATGCGCCCTATGCGGCCAGTCAGCTGGCCGGGGCAGAGATGGACGAGGCGCGCCAGCGGCTGGCCGCGATGCTTGGGGTTGAAACCGACGAGCTGAGCTTTGGCCCCTCAACCACGCAGAACACCTATGTCCTGGCCCAGGCCTTTGGCCAGATGCTGGAACCGGGTGAGGCGATCATCGTCACCAATCAGGATCACGAGGCGAACACCGGACCCTGGCGCAGGCTGGCGGACCGGGGGATCGAGTTGCGCGAATGGTGCATTGATTCGGAAACCGGCCGGTTGAACCCGGATGATCTGGAAAACCTGCTGGATGACAAGGTGCGGCTGGTCTGCTTTCCGCATTGCTCCAATGTGGTGGGACAGGTCAATCCGGTGGTGGAGATCACCGCGCTGGCCCATGCCGCCGGTGCCTTTGTCTGCGTCGATGGCGTATCCTATGCGCCGCATGGCTTTGTCGATGTGGGCGCGCTGGGGCCGGACATCTATCTGTTCTCGGCCTACAAGACCTTTGGGCCGCATCAGGGGCTCATGGTGGTGCGCCGGGCCCTGGGTGCGCTGCTGCCGAACCAGGGGCATGTCTTCAACGGCGGCACGCTTTACAAACGCTTCACGCCTGCCGGGCCGGACCATGCACAGATCGCCGCCTGTGCCGGGATGGCCGATTACATTGATGACGCCTATCGCCACCACATCGGCGGCGATGCCCCTCCCGTGGCGCGGGCCGGGGCCATGCATGAGCTGATGCGCGCCCATGAGACAGCGCTGTTGCAGCCCTTGCTGGACGCGGTGAAAAGCCGCAATTCGGTGCGCCTGATCGGTCCTGCCACGGCCGGAAACCGCGCGCCGACCGTTGCCCTGGCCCTGAACCGCCCCGGTGAGGAGGTCGCCGCCGATCTGGCACAGCATGGCATCATGGCGGGCGGCGGCGATTTCTACGCGGGCCGCGCATTGGGGGCCATGGGGGTCGACCCGGCAAAGGGTGTCCTGCGGCTGAGCTTTACCCATTACACCTCTGCCGCGGAGATGGATCAGCTTTTGACGGCCCTGGACAAGGTTTTGTGAAACCATAGTCTTTTTGTGAAACCAAAGCCTTGCCTCATCCGTGTCTGACCTAACTCTCTGTGAAAGAGATTGGCAAAGACAGGTGAGATGAGCGACAATAAACCGATCCTGATGTGGTTCCGCCGCGATCTGCGGCTGAGCGATCATGCGGCCCTGACGGCTGCCTGTGACAGCGGGCGCCCGGTGATCCCCGTGTTCATCCATGACGACCTGTCCGAAGGGCTGAAGGCCGCGCCGAAATGGCGGCTGGGTCTGGGCGTGGCGCATCTGGCCGAAAGGCTGGAGGAAAAGGCGAGCCGGTTGATCCTGCGCCGCGATCACGATGCGCAGGCGGCGCTGAACGCGCTGATCGAGGAAACCGGGGCCGGGGCCGTCTATTGGTCGCGGCTTTACGATCCCGACAGTGTTGCGCGGGACAGCAGGGTCAAACAGCGCCTCAGGGAACGCGGCATCGAGGCGCGGTCCTTTGGCGGGCATCTGATGTTCGAACCCTGGACGGTCGAAACCGGGCAGGGTGACTTCTACAAGGTCTTCACCCCGTTCTGGAACAATGTGAAGGGCAGGGATGTGGATGCGCCGCTGCGCACGCCCGCGCGGATCCCCGCGCCGGACAGCTGGCCCGAGGGTGACGCGCTGGCAGATTGGCGCATGGGTGCCGCGATGCAGCGCGGTGCCGATGTGCTGCGCCCCTTCGTGCGGCTGGGCGAAGACGCGGCGCAGGCCCGGCTGGGTGCCTTCATGGCGCAGATCGTCGCGGATTATGACGAGAGCCGCGACATTCCCGGTACGGATGGCACCTCGAACCTGTCGGAAAACCTCTCGCTTGGGGAAATCAGCCCGCACCAATGCTGGCACGCGGGGCTGCGGGCGCGCGAGGAAGGCAAACGGGGGGCCGAAACCTTCATGAAGGAACTGGTCTGGCGCGAGTTTGCCTATCACCTGATGCATCACACCCCGCGCATCCTGACCGACAACTGGCGCGCGGACTGGGATGCCTTCCCCTGGCAGGAGGACGCGCGCGCCGCCGAAGTCTGGGCCTGGAAGAAAGGCCGCACTGGCATTCCCTTTGTCGATGCCGCGATGCGCGAGCTTTACGTGACCGGGCGGATGCACAACCGGGGCCGGATGATCGTGGCCAGCTACCTGACCAAACATCTGATGACCCATTGGCGCATCGGGATGGACTGGTTCGAGGACTGCCTGATCGACTGGGACCCGGCCAGCAATGCGATGGGCTGGCAGTGGTCGGCAGGTTCGGGCCCCGATGCCACCCCCTATTTCCGGGTCTTCAACCCCGAGACCCAGATCGACAAGTTCGACAGGGACCGCACCTATGTCAGCCGCTGGATCGCCGAGGGGCGCGCAAATCCGCATGACGACGCGCTGAAGTTCTTTGACGCGATGCCGCGCCACTGGGGCCTGTCCCCAAACGATGACTACCCCGCGCCCATCGTCAGCGCCGCTGACGGACGGGCGCGTGCCTTGCAGGCCTATGAGAACCGCGACTTTTAACATTTGTTAATCCCGCCACCCCGGCTAAAATCGGGCGGCGCATCAGATGGAGTGGGCATGATCCATACCAATACAGAAGGTCAGACCGGCCTGCCGCGATATTTTTCCCATGTCTTTGGCATGGCACAGCAGATGCAGAACGGTCGCTGCGATTTTCACCTGAGCGATGGCCGGGTGTTCCGCGCCGAAGGGGCCAATCCCGGCCCGGTGGCGGAACTGCACATTCACAGCGATGACCTTTTCGCGCGGCTGATCCGCGAGGGCGATCTGGGCTTTTGCGATGCCTATCTGGACGGCGACTGGTCCACGCCCGATCTGCAGGCCTTCATGGACCTTGTGCATGCGGGCAACGAGAACGTCTATGACGGCTTTCCGGGTCAGGGGCTGGTGCGGGTGTTTGAAAAATTCCGCTTCTGGCTGCAACGCAACCACAAGGATCAGGCGCGCAAGAACATCAGCTATCATTACGATCTGGGCAATGAGTTCTATGCGCTCTGGCTGGATGACACGATGACCTATTCTTCGGCCCTGTTCCAGGAGGGTGCGCAGGCCTCGCTTGAGGCGGCGCAGACCGAGAAATACAAGAGCATGGTGGATCAGATGGGGGTCAAACCCGGCGACCATGTGCTGGAGATCGGCTGTGGCTGGGGCGGTTTTGCCGAATATGCCGCCAAGGAGCGTGGGCTGCGGGTCACCGGGCTGACCATCAGCGAAGAGCAGTTCAAGTATGCCAGGGAACGCATTGAAAAGGCAGGGCTTTCCGACCTTGTGGACTTCAAGCTGCAGGATTACCGCGACGAGCGTGGCCATTACGACGGCATCGCCAGCATCGAGATGTTCGAAGCGGTGGGCGAGCAATACTGGCCGGTCTATTTCCAGACCGTGCGCGAGCGGCTGAAACCGGGCAAGGCGGCGACACTTCAGATCATTACCGTCGATCACCGCCGCTGGCCGGTTTACAAGCGCGGCGTGGATTTCATCCAGAAATACATCTTTCCGGGCGGCATGCTGCCCAGCCCCAAGATCCTGCGCGAGCAGGTGGAAAAGGCAGGGCTGATTGTCGACAAATCCGTGGAATTCGGCAAAAGCTACGACATTACCCTGCGGCGCTGGCACCTGGCCTTCAACGACAAATGGGATCAGATCAGGGCCATGGGCTTTGACGAACGGTTTCGCCGGATGTGGAATTTTTACCTCACATCCTGCGCTGCGACATTTGACAGTGGCAATTGTGACGTGACGCAGATTACGATCAGGCGACCGGGTTGATCTGAAGGGACCAAAATGCCGACCGCCGCAAGACTTGTTGCTGCCGCTTCTCTGGCGGTCCTGGCCTATGTGATTTCGGGCATGGTGATGCCCCTGATGCCCGAAAGCACCGATTTCGGCTATTTCATTCCGGTGAACATCGTTCTGGGTCTGGCCTGCGGCTGGCTGGTGATGGGCCCGCGTGCGGGGCGCGGCACCACGGCGGCGATCAACAACGGGCTGACGGGTGTGTTTGTTCTGATGCTCTGGGGTGTCGGCGTGCAGGCCATCAACGAGATGGTGCGACTGGCCATGCGCAACCGCTATGACGACGCTTTTGAAGCCATCGTGGCGGTGTTTCAGATCGGCGCGGAATACGTGGTGATCATCGCGACGGTCCAGATCGGCGTGACCCTTGTCATCGGCGCGGTCATCTGCGGTCTGTTGACGGAATACGCCAGCAGGCATTGGAAGTAACCTCGTGAGAAACCTGTTCTTCTACGGAACTCTGCGCCACGAACCCCTGCTGGAGATTGTCCTGGATCGTCCAGCGGACAAGCTGGACCTGCAGCGGGCCTTCCTGCCCGGATATGCCGCCCTTGCAGTGACAGAGGGGCCGTTCCCCCTGATCAGTCCTTGCAGGGAAGGGGCGGCGGAGGGGCTGATCCTGCGGGGGCTGAGCGATGAGGACGTAGTACGGCTGGATTATTACGAGGGCAGCTTTGCCTATGATCTGGTCGAGATGGTGCTGGCCGACGGGGAGATGGCCGAAGTCTACCTGCCCGGGCCGGAGCGCTGGACGCCGTTTGGCCCGTGGTCCCTGACGGAATGGGAACGTGACTGGGCGGCGCTGAGCTGCGAAGCGGCGCGGGAGGTGATGGGCTATTTCGGCAGCCGCAGCCGGGATCAGGTTGCCGCCATGTTCCCGATGATCCGCAAACGTGCGCAGTCGCGGCTGAATGCCGCCCGGTCACGCCATGGCGCGCGCACCAAATCCGGCAGGACCGTGATCGAGGACCGCAATCGCGCCTATGCGCATTTCTTTGCCCTGGATGACATGAAGGTCCGGTTCGAGCGTTTCGATGGCAGCATGTCCGGGGTGGAGGACCGCGCGGTGTTCATTGCCGCGGATGCCGCGATCCTGCTGCCCTATGATCCGCTGCGCGACCGGGTGCTGCTGGTTGAACAGATGCGCATGGGGCCGCTGGCGCGCGGCGACAGGACGGTCTGGCAGCTGGAGCCGATCGCGGGCCATATCGACCTTGGCGAAACCCCGCGTGCGGCGGCGATCCGCGAGGCGCAGGAGGAAGCGGGCCTGACCCTGAAGGCCATCGAACCGATTGCAGAGGTCTATGCCAGCCCCGGCAATTCCACCGAATTCTATTATATTTTCCTCGGGATCGCGGACCTGCCGGATGCGGCCGAAGGCGTCGGCGGCCTGCCCGAGGAGGGCGAGGACATCCGCGCGCATGTCCTGTCCTTTGACGATCTGATGGAACTGGTCGAGGGCTTTGGCGCGGCCAATGCACCGCTTGGCCTTGCCGCCTTCTGGCTGGCGCGGCACAGGGACCGCTTGAGGTTGGCAGGCACGGCGGATACACCAGAGGCGACATAACCTTTGGGGGCATTCATGCACGTTGCATCTGATCTGGCACAGGCCATCGGGAACACACCGCTTATCAAGCTGCGCAAGGCCAGTGAGGAAACCGGATGTGACATTTACGGCAAGGCCGAATTCATGAACCCCGGCCAGTCGGTCAAGGACCGGGCGGCGCTTTATATCATCCGCGATGCCATCGCGCGGGGCGAGCTGAAACCCGGCGGCACCATTGTCGAAGGCACCGCCGGAAATACCGGTATCGGCCTTGCACTGGTTGGTGCCGCAATGGGGTTCAAGACCGTCATCGTCATGCCCGAGACCCAAAGCCAGGAAAAGAAGGACATGCTGCGCCTTGCCGGGGCCGAGCTGGTGCTGGTGCCTGCCGCGCCCTACAGCAACTCCAACAACTACATCCGGTATTCAGAACGGCTTGCCAAGAAAATGGCGCGCGACAGCAACAAAGGTGTGATCTGGGCGAACCAGTTTGACAACGTGGCCAACCGTCAGGCCCATATCGAGGGGACAGGCCCCGAGATCTGGTCCCAGACCGACGGCAAAGTCGATGGCTTTGTCTGCGCCATCGGCACAGGCGGTACGCTGGCTGGGGTTGCCATGGCCTTGCAGCCCAAGGGCGTGAAAGTGGCGCTGGCCGATCCGGGCGGGTCAGGCATGACCAAGATCTATACAGGCGAGGATCCGGGCGGCGATTCCATCACCGAAGGCATCGGGCAAGGCCGTGTCACGGCCAACCTCGAAGGGTTCACCCCTGACATGGTTTACCGCATTCCTGACGAGGAGGCGCTGCCGGTGGTCTTTGACCTGCTGGCCGAAGAGGGCCTTTGCCTTGGCGGCTCAAGCGGCGTGAACGTGGCTGGGGCCATGCACATGGCAAAGGAAATGGGGCCGGGCCATACCATCGTGACGGTCCTCTGTGACTTTGGCACGCGCTATCAGTCCAAGCTTTTCAACCCCGACTTCCTGCGTGAAAAAGGCCTACCGACACCCGACTGGCTTGACCGCGCGCCGGCATCCATTCCGGGTGTGTTCGAGGATTTGTGATGGCCCGGTTTGCGCGGCTCTTCGCGCGGCTGGCGATTGTCCTGTGTCTGATCGCCGGTGCGGCCGCTGCGCAGGACAGCACGTTAAGTGCTGCTGTTCCCAACTTTGACAGGTGGGAGCCACTGGCGCGGGCAGCCGAAAACGCAATCGAGCAGAAGCGCGGGACCGATGCGACGCTGGAGGCGATGCGCGGCAGGATCGCGGATTATCGCGGTCAATTCGACAATGCGCGCAGCATCAATGCCGCCCGGATCAAGACCCTGCGCGAACAGATCGCGGCCCTTGGGCCCGCGCCCGATGAGGCAACCGCGGACGCCGAACCGCCGGACGTGGCCGCACAGCGCACGGCGCTGAACGATGAACTCAGCAGCCTTCTGGTGCCGGTCCAGCGCGCCGAGACGCAATATGTCCGCGCCAACAGCTTGGTCGGGCAGCTGGATGCGATTCTGCGCGAACGCCAGACGCGGCAATTGCTGACCGTGACGCCGTCGCCGCTGAACCCGGCCTATTGGCGGCCGGCACTTGTCGATCTGACCACGGCCCTGGAGGGGTTGCGCAACGAATCGCCAGAAGCGGCCAATGCCCGCACCTGGTCCTCGCTGCGGGAAAACCTGCCGGTGGTGGTCGTGCTGACGGTTCTGGGACTGGTGCTGATCCTGCGGGGCCGGTACTGGGCCGGCATGATCGTGCGGTCCTTGCAGAAATACGGGGCGCGCGGCTTTGGCATCTGGCGCTTCGTGGTCTCGCTGCTGCGCATCTTCCTGCCGGCCTCGGGGCTGATTGCCCTGGCGCTTGCGATCATCTCCTCTGACCTGCTGGGCCCAAAGGGCGAGAACATCGTGCTGGTCATCAGTTTTCTGGGCGGGATGATGCTGGGGGTGCGCTGGGTCTCTGAGCGGGCCTTTTCGCGGGACGATGACGAGGCGCTGCTTTTGCTGTCGCAGGACAAGCGCAAGGAAGCCCGCTTTCATGTGAGCATGATCACGGTGATGATCGTCATCACCGAGCTGGTCGGGCAGATCCTGGACAACAGCAACAGTGCGGCGGTGAGCCGCTCCGTGCTGGTCTTTCCCTGGCTGGTGGTGTCCAGCCTCATGCTGTACCGCATCGGTGTCCTGCTGCGGGGATATGTGGAACCTTCCGCCGCAACGGATGATGCCCTGGCAGAGGTCCGCATCAGTACGTTCGGACGTGTGGTACGGGGCCTGGGCACCGGGGCCGTGGTGATCGGGGGGCTGTCGCCCATCCTGCTGGCAGCGGGCTATTTCAAGGCCGTCGACGCGCTGATGCCGCCCTATATCATGACATTGGTCCTGCTGGGGCTGGTGATGGTGCTGCAACGTTTCCTGGCAGAGCTTTATGGTGCGCTGACCGGGCAGGGCGCGGCCGCGCGGGACGCGCTGATGCCGGTGCTCTTCGGCATGATCCTGCTGCTGCTGGCGCTGCCGGTGCTGGCCCTTGTCTGGGGGGCAAGGGTGACCGAACTGACCGAACTCTGGCAGGCCTTCGGGCGCGGCTTTGCGGTGGGCGATACCCGTATCTCGCCCACCGATTTCCTGAGCTTCGCGGTGATCTTTGTCATCGGCTATGCAGTGACCCGGCTGGTGCAATCGGCATTGCGCAGCAATGTCCTGCCGAAGACCAAGATCGACATCGGCGGGCAGAACGCCATTGTCTCGGGGCTGGGGTACTTCGGTATCTTTCTTGCCGCACTGGCCGCAATCACCGGGGCGGGGATCGACCTCAGCTCGCTTGCCTTTGTCGCGGGGGCGCTGTCGCTGGGCATCGGTTTCGGCCTGCAGAACATCGTGTCGAACTTTGTCTCCGGCATCATCCTGCTGATCGAGCGCCCGATTTCCGAAGGCGACTGGATCGAGGTCGGTGGCCAGATGGGATATGTGCGCGACATTTCCGTGCGCTCCACCCGGATCGAGACCTTTGACAGAACCGATGTGATCGTCCCGAATGCCGACCTGGTGTCCGGCACCGTCACCAACTACACCCGCGGCAATACCGTGGGGCGGCTGATCGTGCCCGTCGGCGTGGCCTATGGCACCGACACCCGCAGGGTCGACAAGCTGCTGCGCGAAATCGCCGAGGCCCAGCCGATGGTGCTGGGCACGCCGCCGCCCAATGTCCTGTTCCTGAACTTCGGCGCCGATGCGCTGGAGTTCGAGATCAGGTGTTTTCTGCGCGATGTGAACTGGATGATGGTGGTCAAGAACGAGATCAACCACCAGATTGCCGAACGCTTTGCCAAGGAGGGGATCGAGATTCCCTTTGCCCAGCGTGATCTCTGGCTGCGCAATCCCGAAGTCCTGTCACCCCGCCGGGGCGCGGCAGACGAGGTGGCAAGCACCGAAACTGCCGAGAAGGACATCGATCTGCCGGAGGTGCCGGAGGAGGGCAGCGCCGCTGAAGCGGACAGTCCGGACGACACCACCGCATGACGCAGCCCTTGTTTCTGGACGATCCGTATCTGCGCGATGCGCCCGCCGTGGTCAAAGCCCTGACCGAAGAGGGCGGGATCATTCTGGACCGGTCGGTGTTTTATCCCACCAGCGGCGGACAGCCCGGTGACAGCGGCTGGCTGAACTGGGACGGCCAGAGCATGCCGGTGGCCACCGCGATCAGGGGGCAGGGCGAGGACATCATCCTGGTCCCCTCCGAAGCCATGGCCCTGCCGCCGCTGGGCGCCCATGTGACGCAAGTGCTGGACTGGGACCGCCGCCACCGCCACATGCGCCTGCACACGGCACTGCACCTGCTGACGGCGGTGATCCCCTATCCGGTGACGGGGGGGCAGATCTCGGTGACCCAGGGGCGCATCGACTTTGACATGCCGGACATGACCCAGGACCGCGAGGCGATCAACGCGGCGCTGAACGCCTTTGTCAGCGAGGATCTGGTCATCACCGATGGCTGGATCACCGGCGCCGAACTGGAGGCCAACCCGCATCTGGTCAAGACCATGGCGGTGCAGCCACCGCGCGGCGCGGAGCGGATCCGTCTGGTGCGCATCGGCGCGCCCGGCGGCCCGATCGACCTGCAGCCCTGCGGCGGCACCCATGTGGCCCGCACCGGAGAAATCGGCGCGCTGCGGCTGGGCCGGATCGAAAAACAGGGCCGCCAGAACCGCCGGATCCACCTGCATCTCGAAAGCTGAGGGAAGGCGGCGCAAATGCGCCATTTTCCCTCTTGCACCTCAGGTGCCCCCCACGTTAAACCGCCCCTCACGGAGAGGTGGCCGAGTGGTCGAAGGCGCACGCCTGGAAAGTGTGTAGGCGGGAGACCGTCTCCAGGGTTCGAATCCCTGTCTCTCCGCCATTATCCCCCTACGTCCCATACAGGCGCATTCTGCTACATTCTGACGAATACGCTGCCCTTCGTTATTTCGGAGGCGTCTTGCTGACCGAACGCGGCCAAACAGCGCGCAATGCGGACGTTCATGTCTGGCGCAGCAAATGGCGGTTTTGAGCCCGAAGTGACGCAAGGCGCAAGCCGGGCCAGCGCCTGCCCGGGGTGGGCGATACTGACCTTGGCTCATGCCACTTTATTTCTCTGCATTGATGAGCCCTATCATGGGAACACCAAGCCTAACTATATCGCCTACCCGAGCGGCGGGCAGGCGATGGCCCGGCGCCTTCGGCTTGTTCCGGGCCAGGGTGCTCATGTTTGATGGCAACAATATCCGCATACCGGCCACTCGCGCTTACCGTGCAGAAGGTCCGGTTTGCGTCGGAAACCCCTGGCACGGCCTGCAGACCAGGTTCAGAGATGCCGCTGGTTCAGGTTGCTTTTGCATTGCATGCGACACCCATCCCCCCCAACACGTCCCGAAACGCTTCGATGTCCTGCGGGCGGGACAGGGATGGCGCATGGCCGCAGTCCTGCAGCAGGGTGACCGCCGGTTTCGGGCCGCTCTGGCGCATCCGGTCGAGGATGCCGGGGGTCATCAGGTCTGACCGTGCCCCGCCAAAGACATGGGTGGGGACGGTGATCCGCGCCCAGCGGTCCCAGGCGGTCATTTCCTGCGGAGAATCGGTGAACTGCCTCAGGATCGCGGGGTCATAATGCAGGGTCAGCCGCCCGTCCGACCGCCGCCGCAGGGAGGTGCGCGCCATCCGGTGCCAGAAGCTGTCATCCGCAGGGCCAAAGGGGGCATAGGCGCTGCGCAGCCAGGTCTCGGCCTGCCTGTACCCGGCAAAATGCGGCGGGGCGCCGACATAGGACATGATCCGCTCCAGCGCGGTGTCTGGTACCTCGGGGCCGATATCGTTGATGATCAGCCTGTTGATCCGTCCCGCATCCTTGCTAGAGGCGAGGTAGATGCCGATCTGGCCGCCCATGGAAGTGCCGAGCCAATCGGCACTCTCCATCCCGTAGTGGTCCATCAGATCGCAGGTGATGCCCGCGAAATACTCGATCGAATATTCCGCCCCCGGTGCGGAGGCCCAGCTGGAGCGGCCACGGCCGATCATGTCGGGGCAAAGCACATGGTAGTGGTCGGACATTGCGGCAGCGAGTTCGTCAAAATCACGGCCGGTGCGGGCCAGCCCGTGCATCATGATCAGCGCCGGGCTGCCGGGGCTCCCCCATTCGGTGACATGAACCTCGTGATCCATCACCGGGACAAAGCCGAAGCGGGGCGTGGTCATGCCCGCTGTCCCCGCGCCATCAGGGTGCCCGCAATCCCCCTGGGAAAGAAATAGACCAGCAGGATAAAGATGATCCCCAGCCAGAACAGCCAGCGGTCGGGGGCCAGAAGCTCTGGCAGCAGCGGGAGGGCAGCGGTCGCTTCCGATGCTGCCCCCATCAGGTCGCGCAGGTAATATTGCGCCATCACCATCAGTGACGCCCCGATCACCGCGCCCCACATGGTGCCCATGCCGCCGATCACCACCATCAGCAGGATGTCGATCATGATCGCAAAGGACAGGGCGGTGTCGGGGCCGGTGTATTTCAGCCAGACCGCATAGACGGACCCGGCCAGCGAGGCCACAACCGCCGACAGGCAGAAGACAAAGGTGCGGTAGGCGACCACGCGGTAGCCGATGGCCTCGGCCCGCGCCTCATTCTCGCGGATTGCCTTCAGCACGGTGCCCAGCGGCGAGACGGTGATGCGCAGCATCACCAGGAACAGCACCAGCGAGGTCACGAAGACAAAGTAATAGGCCGCAAGCTTGCCGTTCAGTTTCACCCCGAACCAGCGCAGCACCTTGCCGTCTTCGTCCACCGCCAGCTTGGTCGCGGTCTTGAACAGGTCGGGCGTGCGGTAGGTGATGCCATCCTCGCCGCCGGTGATCTGGCTGAGTTGCGAGGCCAGCACCAGCACGACGGAGGCCGCGGCGAGGGTGATCATGGCAAAGAAGATCGCCTTGACCCGCAGGCTGATCAACCCGATGGCGGTCGCAACAATCAGTGACAGCGCGACACCCGCCAGCGTGCCCAACGCCACCGACTCCCAGCCCGGGCCCATCTGTTTCAGCGCGATGGCCGATCCATAGGCCCCAAAGCCGAAGAACATCGTATGGGCAAAGCTGACAATCCCGGTATAGCCGATCAGCAGGTCATAGCTGGCCACCAGCACGATAAAGATGCAGATCCGCGCCGCGACTTCCAGCGCGCGGATGTCCTGGAACAGGAAGGGCGCAAAGAGCAGCAGGGCTGCGATCACCAGCATCGCGGATTTGACGGCGATGGTGCCGTAAGTCGGTTTCATATCTTGTCCCTCACTTCACCGCCGGGCGCAGCCCGCTGGGCCGCCACATCAGGATCGCCATCATCAGGATCATGTTGGACGCCAGCGCCAGCTTGGGCGCGAGATAGCCGATGTAATTGGCTGTCAGCCCCACGATGATCGCGCCCAGCAAGGTGCCTTCGATGGAGCCGAGGCCGCCGATGATCACCACGATGAAGACGACGATCATCATCTCGCCCCCCAGTGCCGGGGTGATCAGGGTCTCGTATCCTGCCCACATCGCGCCGCCCAGGGCGGCCAGCGCGCTGCCCAGCATGAAGACACCGATGAACAGGCGGTTGATCTTGAACCCCAGCGCCTCGACCATTTCGCGGTTTTCCACGCCTGCGCGGATCAGCAGGCCGATGCGGGTGCGGTTCAGCAGCACCATCAGCCCGACAAAGACCGCCGCGCCAAGGCCCACGGCAAAGAGGCGGTAGATCTCCATGCTGACATCCCCGACGATCCAGGCGCCCTCAAGGAACGCAGGCCGCGGCACGCTGACCGGGGTGCCGCCCCAGACCGCAAGGATGATCTGTTCGCTGACGATCAGCGCGCCCATGGTGATCAGGATCTGGCGCAGGTGGTCGCGGTAGACGGGGCGGATGATCACCGTCTCGAAGAACAGCCCGGCGGCAAGGCCAAAGGCGATGGCCGCCAGCAGCGCCAGCGCCAGCGCGGCGGAGGCCAGCATCCAGCCGCCATCGAGCCAGGTGGAGAGGGCCGCCAGCACCGTGGCCGCGACAAAGGCACCAAAGCTGATAAAGGCGGAATGCCCGAAGTTCAGCACATCCATCAGGCCGAATACGAGCGACAGGCCGGAGGCCATCAGAAACACCATCATGCCCATGGACAGCCCCGCCACCGTCAGCGTCACCCAGGAAGAGGGCGCGCCGATCAGCACGAAGGCGACGGCGGCCAGCGCCAGCGGCAATAGGTTCACGCCGCCCAGCCGGCCCAGCGTCTCGGAAACTTTATTCATCATGCGGAAAGCCCCAGTAGTTGACCCTGCAGGTCGGTGTCGGCGGCAAAATCTGCCATGCTGCCCCGGTGCACGACGCGGCCATCATCGACCACCGCCATGTCGCGCCCGAGGCTGCGGGCAAAGTTGAAGTTCTGTTCGACCAGCAGGATCGTCGTCTCCTGCGCAATCTCGCGAAAGGCCTCGCCCATGGCCGCAACGATGGAAGGGGCCAGCCCCTTGGTCGGCTCGTCGATCAGGATCAGGTCGCGCGGTTCGATGATCGCACGCGCCACGGCCAGCATCTGTTTCTGCCCACCCGACAGGGACCAGGCCTGTTTGGTCCAGAACTGTTCAAGTGCGGGGAACAGCGTGTAGATGCGTTGCAGGCGGGTCTGGTCGAAACGCCCCTTCGCGGTGGCCAGCACCAGGTTTTCCTCAACCGTGAGGCCACCAAAAATACCCATATTTTCAGGCACATAGGCAATTCCAAGCCGCGCGATGTCGGCGGTCGCGAGGCGCGAGATGTCCTGCCCCTTGAACGTGACGGAACCGGGCTGCGGCTGCCACAGCCCCATGATGGAACGCAGCGTGGTCGTCTTGCCCGCGCCATTGCGGCCCAGCAGGACAAAGACACCGCCCTGTGGCACGTCGAAGGTAACGTCATGCAGCACATGGTACTGCCCGATCTGGGTTTTCATGTTTTGCAGGGACAGCAGGGTCATGCGGTCTCCTCCGTCGCGGTGCCAAGATAGACGTCGCGCACGATCTGGCTTTGCATCACCTCACCGGGCGCGCCATCGGCCAGCAACTCGCCGTTGTGCAGCACGATGATGCGGTCGGCCAGCGCGCGGACCACATCCATCTTGTGTTCCACCAGCAGCACGGTCTTGGTCGGGTCGGATTTGATTTTCGCGATCAGGCCCAGCACGGCGGGGGCCTGATCCAGCGACATGCCGGCGGTGGGTTCATCGAACATGTAGATATCGGGCTCCATCGCCATCAGCAGCGCGACCTCCAGCTTGCGCTGATCGCCGTGGGGCAGGCTGGCGGCGGGCATCGCCGCGCGGTCGGTCAGCTGGGCGGCGGCCAGAAAATGTTCGGCACTTTCGATCAGGTCATGGCGGGACAGGGCAGGGCGCAGCAGGCTCCAGCCCGCGCCGGCACGGGCCTGAACCGCAAGGCGGATGTTTTCCAGCACGCTGAGCTGCGGAAAGAGGTTGGTCAGCTGGAAGGCACGGCCGATGCCGCGCCCGGCGCGGGCGGAGGGGGAAAGGCGGGTGATATCCTCGCCCGATTTCTCGACGCTCCCGGCGCTGGCGGCCATCTGGCCGGAGATCAGGTTGAAATAGGTCGTCTTGCCTGCGCCGTTCGGACCCACGATCACGGTGGTCTCGCCCGGATGGAAATCGCAGGTGACGGCGTTGACCGCGACATGGCCGCCGAAACGGATCGTCAGGTCACGGGTGGACAGGGACGGGGAGGGCATTTGGGCAATCCTTGGGAATCTCCGGCCCGCCGGAATGGCGGACCGGTTCAGCCTTGCGTTCTTGCGGGCTTACTGGCTGTTGTCGCGGCCGATGGGGATATCCATCTCGTCCGCTTCGATGATGCGGACCAGATCGGGGATCGCCCATGCCACATCGTCATCCACGCGGATCTTGAAGTGCACCATGGATTGCAGCGCCTGGTGGTCTTCGGGGCGGAAGGTCATCTCGCCCTTGGGCGTGTCCCAGGACATGCCTTCCATGGCCGTGATCAGGTCTTCGGTCTCGTAGCTTTCGGCGGTTTCCAGCGCCTTCACCACGGCCAGCGCTGCGGCCATGCCCCCGGCGGTGAAGAAGTCCGGCGGCCCGTCGAAACGTTCCTGATGGGTGTCCACCAGCCACTTGTTCACGTCGTTGTCATAGGCTTCGTAGTAGTAATAGACTGCACCTTCCAGACCGGGGAACCGCTTGTAGGTCGGCAGCACCGGCAGGATGTGACCGCCCATGGAAATCTCGATGCCATAGCGGTCGGGGTCCAGGGCCTTGATCTTGCCCGGCGCGTCACCGCCCCCGGCGATATAGACGAGGATCACCTTGCGCCCTTCCTTGTCCTTCAGCGCATTGAACATGCGTTCCGTTGCTGCGGTGAAATCGGCGGTGCCCTGGGGCACGTATTCCTCTGTCACCACGGTTGCGCCGGAGCCTTCAAGCGCTGCCTTGAACGCGGTGATCCCGTCGCGGCCAAAGGCATAATCCTCTGCCAGTGTGGCCACATGGAGGTTCTCATCAGGCTGGAGCGCCAGCGCCTGCGCCTGCATGTCCATCGACGAGTTGCGCGAGGTCTTGAACACGTAACGGTTGCTGTCGGGCCCGGTGAGGCTGTCGGCCACCGCGGGCTCCACGATCAGGATTTTCTCGTATTCCTCGGCAATCGGCAACATCGCCTGTGTTACGCCCGAGGATGTGGCGCCAACCGCCAGCAGCACCTCGTCATCGCCATAGGCTTCGGCCAGAACGGCGCGGGCCACGTCCGGCTTGAACTGCGTGTCCTTGATGATAACCTCGATCGGGCGGCCCTTGACCTCGTTGGTGCCCTTGGTGGCATATTCGAGACCCAGCTCGAACCCGGTCTGGGCCTGTTTGGAAAAGGCTTCAAAGCTGGAACCGGACAGGCCGTGGATCAGGGCGATCTTGATCGGATCTTCCTGCGCCCAGGCCGCACCCGCCAGAGTGAGCGACGTGGCAATGGTGGCGGCGAACCGCGTAAATGTCTTCATGGTATCCTCCCATATCGGCGGCGGTCGCTGTTGTGCGATCCTGACCCGTCGTTTACGTATTTTACAGCATTCAGGATAACCGGAACCGGGGCAAGATCGTGGAAATACCTATTGACGACAGCTATGAGCAGGGCCGCTTTGCCGATCTTGCCTTCAGCTATGCGCCGGTGGGTCTTGTCGTGACGGAGGACCGGGTGATCCGCCAGTGCAACATCGCCTTTGGCGAGATGTTCGGCTATGCCCCCGAGGAGCTCAAAAACCAGGTTTTTGCCATTCTCTATCCGACGGATGCGGAATTCGTGAACATCCGCGACCGGGGTGTCAAACAGCTTCGCGAGACCAACCGCTACTGGGATGAACGGATCATGGCGCGCAAGGACGGAACCTTGTTCTGGTGCCGGGTCCGGGGCCACTCCTTTACCCCCGACGACCCGCTGGCCCGCGCCGTCTGGAGCTTTGCCGACCTCAGCGCGGAGCGCCCCTATTTCCCGCTCACCCGCCGCGAGCGCGAGATCCTGAGCTATCTCTCCGAGGGGCTGACCAGCAAGGAAATCGCCATCAACCTCGAAATCTCGCACCGCACGGTAGAGGTCTACCGCGCCAAGCTCTTGCGCAAGTTCGGCGTCAACAACACCAGCGGGCTTTTCCATTCGATGGGCGGGATCGACGGCGATCATGTGGTGTCCACATCTGATCAGTAGAGGGGGCCGGTGCCGTCGGGCCGGGATTTCCCGGGGCGGGAAGGACAGACGTCAGACGAAATTGACCTATCCGTCATCAACTGACCCAAAATGGAAAACCGGACCTGTCCGCGGATCGCTGCGAAGGTCTGGGAAGAGCCCGATCTAACATGAAGCACAAGCCGGGCCATCGCCTGCCCGGGGTGGGCGATGCTG
>NZ_QBFD01000046.1:803399-818369 GCF_003335585.1 Sulfitobacter sp. DFL-14
CATGCCACTTAATTTCTCGACCATGATGAACCCCATCAGTGGAACGCCCTGCTTCGATAAATCGCCTACCCGAGGGGCGGGCAGGCGATGGCCCGGCGCCTTCGGCTTGTTCCGGGCCTGGGTGCCAGTGATCGACGGCCGCTCCGTCCGCTTATCTGACCTTCACGCGCATCGCAGCGAAGGTCTGGGAAGATCCCACTTCGACGAATGCCGCGCTGCGCTCCAACGGCCGGAATCACGGCGATTTGGCCGCTGTTATACCACATCGTAATGTAGGATGTGCTTGGCTGCCATTAAGTGCCAGTCACTGAGGTCGGATCGCCGAACCACGGCCCGTCAATGCGCGGCTTGACGTTTCGTTGCAAACGGCAGCAAAGTCCGCTTATCTGACCTTCACAGGCCTCGCAACGAAGGTCCGGAAAGAACCCAGACCTACTGATGCTGCAATCAGCACGAATGTCAGCTATCTAGGGTCGGAATCCTCATCCCGCGCGTGTCTTCTGAAGGGATTTCTCCATCCGTTGGCCATTGTTTTTGCAAGGTTGTCAAAGTCGCTAGATTTGCTCGCCTCATCCCGCGTATGACAAAATTCAGGGTCGTCGTTAAATACCGTCTTTGCAAATTGTCGTCCTGCCAGTGTGATGTTTGCGGTCCTTGTTCGCCTGATATCTGTGAAACTTTCGAAAGCCTCTTGGGGCCTACCAGTGCTTTGGCTCAATTGTTCAGCAATGTGCCAGGCGTCCTCAATTGCTTGGCAAGCCCCTTGTCCGGACGTTGGGAGCGGGGCGTGCGCCGCATCTCCAACGAGGATCACGTTGTCTTTGTGCCAGGTCTGGATCGGGTCATGATCGTGAACGTATATCTTATTGGTCTTATGGCTTGGTGTGCCCTGAATCATGGATAGGACCGGTTCCGGCCAATGCTTGAATGTTGCCAATATCTCGTCTCGGTACTGTTCTGGTTTATTTGCGCCTATCGCCTCGGCTGTGATGCCCGCAGCCCAATATGCGCTTTGGGACGACAAAGGTACGATCCCGAACCGAGCGCCAACACCCCAAAAATCAAAAATGACTTTGTCATCAATGTCGCATTGATCCCTCTCAAGCATGCCGACCCAATTTATGAATTTTTGAAAAACGGGTTTGTTTTCCCCAAGGACATATCTGCGGGATGGCGAATTCATCCGCCCTTCAGCGCCGATTATGATTTCAGGGACGAGAACAAGGCCTGAATGGAACCTGATTCTGGTGCCCGCCGTATCAGTCATAGGCTGAATTTCGACAACCTGATGTGCAAAATGAACGTGGCCACCGGCCTGTGTAAAGGCGTGAAACAAGACGTCAATCAACGACATTCGCGAAATAGACAAGCTGGGCGATCCAATTTGTTTATCAATTATCCCAATATCGAGGCATCCAAGATTTGCACCAGACGACGATATCCTGCGCATATGTGTTGGCGCGCCAGATCGGGCCTTGAACCTTTGCAACAATCCAAGTTGTTCCAATACCAATGTCGCATTTGGCCATAGAACGACGCCTGCACCGATCGTCGTTGGAGATGTCGCACGCTCAAATATGTCGACCTCGATTCCGCGTTGCCGAAGCGCAATACCGCAACTCAATCCGGCCACACCAGCCCCGAGAATGGTGACTTTCACGATGCTGTCCCGGTCTCAGTTTGTACGCATTCAGCAATCAATTTCATCAGAGCGATCCGAATATTTGGATCAATTGCAGTTGCGGGTAGTTTGGCAATTGCATCTCTTTCAATGTAGACGCCTGTTTCAGTTCCGAATTTTTCGGACAGACCCGCTGAAAATATCTTTCGGGCACCCACAACCGGCAGCGGAAAGAAGCGTTGTATGCGACGGACCACCCACGGCATAGCATTACTTGCTGACATCGATGTACGACTGGGGCCAGGGTCTACCACGCGCAGTAAAATTCCTTCTTCCTTGTACGTTTCGCTCATGGCCGCAAAGGCTGTTGTGATGGCCAACTTGGACTGCGCGTAGGGACCACTCATCTTTTTGAACGTGGTCGGGTTCACTAAATCTGCAACCTTTAAGGTTTTTGCCAACTTCATAGCGCTTGATCCAACGGCGACAACCACGGCACTGCCACTGGCGGAAAGTGCGGGCTTTAGCGCCTTGGTCAAGGCGATAGGGCCCAGCGTATTGACCTCGAAATGGAGCTCAATCCCCGCTGGTGAAAATTGTTTTTTGGCTGTAGCCGCCCCTGCGACATGAAAAAGCACATCAAGCTTGTCCAGGTCTGCCAAAATCCGACCGGCTGCTTGGCCTATCGAAGTAGCTGACGCCATATCTGCGGTTACGGACACAATGTCTGCCTCTGGAAACTCTGACAATAAAGTCTGGCGGGCCTTATCGCTTTTGGCGCTGCTACGGTCGATGCAAACAAGGCGGAAGCCATCGGCAAGAAGTAGGCGGGAAAGCTCGAAACCAAGTCCTGAATAAGAGGCCGTAATCGCCGCAGTTCTTGGTGTTAGGGTACTTTGTATCATGGAGGTTTCCTGAATATGTTGTGACATTATAAGTCATGGCAGGCTTTTGGATAAATGAGCGCTGCTATTCTTTGATTTTGGACAACAGCGCGCTGAGTGAATTGAGCTCGTCAGAATTAAGGTGGCACAGCGCATCAAGACCATCGTCGATCGCCTGCCTGCTTTTGGTCATAACCTCGACCCCCGCGGGTAGAAGATGAATGCGGACCACCCGTTGATCCTCGGTTCCGTGTTCTTTGCTCACTAGTCCCTTTTCCACTAACTTGTTAAGCAAACGTGAGACGTTTGACATAGGATCCTGCATTCGCTCGCGGATGGTACCTACGGTCGCCGATTGATCCTTTTGCTGAGAGATAATCGCCAAAACTTTGACCTGCTGTAAGCTCACATTGTGAGGTGTGAGGATTTCAGCAATCCTGCCTTGCAGCCAGTTGGCCACATGCAAAATGTCAATAATGGCTTCTTTGGGAGATGAGATTTGTGACATGTCTGTCATTTATAGTCCATGACTTATAATGTCAATGACGCAGGTATCGATTCGTACTGTCTATACCGACTGGGCCTACAGCTTTCGACAACAGCTCAAGTTCACATAATCATCGGCCCCGAGGTTCAGCCCCTTGATCCGGTCAGAAACCTTGTCCCGCGCAGACAGGATCAGCACCGGGGTGTGAACCCGCCGGTCGCGCAGCGATTTCAGAAAGCTCAGCCCGTCGCCATCCGGCAGTTGCAGGTCAAGCAGGATGACGTCAAAGGGGCTGGCACGTTCCGCGCTTTCCGCATCGGCGATCGTATCGAACCATTCCACCAGATGCCGGTCGGCGGCCAGGTGTTCCACCAGGGGGCCTGCCAGCGCTGCCTCGTCTTCAATCAGCAGAATGCGCATGTTCCGGCGACACCTTGCAATGCTTCTTATGGGCCCGGTACGAGAATGGCAGCGACAGCAGATAGACGCAATCTGCCAGGATCAGGGTGGGCCAGGGATAGACCAGCAGGCAGACCACCAGCACCAGGATCGACAGCCAGCCAAGGCTGGCCAACGGCGTGCCCAGATAAAGGGTGTGATAGATCAGCACCCCCGGCACGATGCCGAAGTTGAAAAAGTCCGCCAGCGTGTCCAGTTCCGCACCAAAGGGGCTGGCACTGTCCAGAAAGCGGGCCAGTTTTCCATCTGCCGCATCCAGAAACACTGCCAGCAGTACAAAGGCCAGACCGGTTTCAAGCCGCCCTTCAAGCGTCATGCGAATGGCGGTCATGCCCGAGCAGATCGCAAAGACGGTGACGATACTGGGCACCACATGGCGCAGCTTGATCCGGTTGCGTTGCGTCACTCGGCGATGCCGATACGCGCCGCAGCATGGCCCTTGAGTTCTGCGAGGATGGTTTCGCCCGCAACGGCGGTCTGGCCCACGGCAACCAGCGGCTGCACACCCTGCGGCAGATAGACATCCAGCCGGCTGCCAAAGCGGATCAGGCCAAAGCGGTGCCCGGTGCCAAGCCCGTCACCCTCCTTGACGAAACAGACGATCCGCCGCGCAACAAGGCCCGCAATCTGCACGACGCCGATCAGCGCGCCATCGGGCGTTTCGATGGTCAGGGAATTGCGTTCGTTGTCTTCGCTGGCCTTGTCCAGCGAGGCGTTCAGGAACTTGCCATGGCGGTAGACGATATTGGTCACCTTACCGGCCACGGGCGCGCGGTTCACATGGCAGTTGAACACATTCATGAAGACCGACACCCGCGTCAGCGGTTCGGACCCCAGCGCCAGATCGGCACTGGGCACCACATCCTCGATCAGGGACACAACGCCATCGGCTGGCGATATCACCAGGCCCTCCTGCTGCGGGATCACCCGCACCGGATCACGGAAAAAGTAATAACACCAGACGGTTGCCCCGACACCAAGCCAGAACAACGGCTGCCAGACCAGCCCCAGCACCAGCGTGATCGCGGCAAATACCGCAACGAATTTCCGGCCTTCACGGTGCATCGGCACGGCCACGATCTTGAGCATGTTCATCGGCTCTCTCTCACTCTCCAACGAAAGAACGCAGCAGCACCGCGCCCAGGAAAACGCCGTTGGCACAGAGCAGACACATCGTCGCCAGTGACCCCAGATCCTTGGCATCGCGCGCAAACGCGGCCCAGTCGGGGGCAAGATGATCGACGATGCATTCGACCGCCGTGTTATGCGCCTCAGTGGCGATCAGGCAGAAAAACAGGATCAGCAGAATCGCGTAATCCGTCATTTCGGCCCCAGCGATGGCCAAAAGCCCGAATCCCAAAAGCAGAGCAAGCACGATATGCCGGAACGCCGTCTCTTGCCAGAGCCTGCGGAGCCCGGCGCATGAATAGCCCGCCGCCGCCCAAAGATGCGGCAGCCCGGTGTCGCGTGGTGGTTTCGGACGGGGCGAATGCGGGGGGCGACCGTCATTTCTGCGCCACCCGTTGCGATGTGTGGCAGGGGGCGAAGATGTCCAGCGCCGGGTCACGCTCGCGCGTCGAAATGTCCAGCATCCCCAGCAGAGAGTGGAACAGGTTGTCATGCGACAGGGCAACATCGGCCTGCTGTGACAGGCAGGCGTCATCCAGATTGAACTGCGCCTTGAACCCCTCCGACATCCACAGCACCATCGGCACCGTGCTGTGACAGGCAGGCGCCATGAAATAGGGCGACCCGTGCAGGTAAAGGCCAAATTCTCCCAGCGATTCGCCATGGTCGGAGACATAGATCAGGGCAGTGTTCAGGTTGGATTTCTGATCCAGCAGGTCGATGGTGCGGGCCAGCATGGCGTCCGTATAGGCGATGGTATTGTCATAGGCGTTGGTGATTTCCGCCGCCGTGCATTCCTTGAACTCTGCCGTGCGGCAGGCCGGTTTGAACCGCTCGAATGCCTCCGGATAGCGCAGGTAATAGGTGGGACCATGGCTGCCGATCTGGTGCAGGACCGTGACCGTGGTCACCATGACGTTCTGGATCATGTCGCGGTCAATGATCACCCCAAGCTGGTCCATGTAATAGGAGGTCACATCCCCCAGGATCAGGACAAATGCGAGGAATGGTTTGACCACATAAGGAAAGGAAAACACGCTTTGCACCGCCAGCGCGAGGCAGAAGACCGCCGCGATGAACCCCGCAAAGGACAGCATATGCCCGGCAAAGACATCCGATCCGATCCGCCAGAAGGTCGCGTTATGCACCGCGAAGACAAAGATCGCCGTCACAAGGCTCAGCCCCAGTGGGGTAAATTCGGGGCGCTTTGCCCCCGCGCTGCGCAAAGTGTCCGGTCGGGAAAGGGTCATGGGGTGTTGTCCGCATTGTTGTTCCCTGCGGTCTTGACCAGTGCAACCTTACGCGAACCTTACGAACTGCGTCCTGACGCCGGATCAGGGCAATGCGTTGCGCCAAAATGCAAAAAACGCCCCGGGGGGCGCTTTACAGATCGGACGGGAAGGGGGGCTTGTCGGGATCAGCCGCCCCAGCTGCGGACCTGGCCGCAATCCATATGGACGAAGTTGGAGCCGGAATAGCGCCCGACGCCGCCACCGTGGCAGGCCATCGCCGCCTTGGCCATCTGGTTGACCGATCGCGAGGCAAGCCGCAGATCGGCCGCCTGGCCGCGCATGTGCAGCGAATTCTTTGCCACCCCGCGCGAACGAGAGCGCAGCATCGCGTTTGTCTGCGGGCTGCGGTAGCCGGACAGCAGCATGTAGGGTTCGTTCACGTCCAGCAGGTTGTGCGATGCCGCCATGATGTCGACGGTGCGCAGGTCGATGTTCTTGACCAGGTCATTGCGCCAGTCGCGCATGAAATAGGTGACCTCCTGAACCGCGTCCTTGATGTACTCACCTTCGATCCAGTAGATCATGTCGATGCGTTCACCGGTGCGCCCGGAATACATGCGAATGCGCCTGATATCCCCGCCACCGCGCAGGAAACCTGCCGCATTTGAATATGTGGGTGCTGATGCTACCGCAGTTGCTGCGAATGCGCCAAGAAGGGCGCGCCGGGTCATACCCGATGAGCTGTTGCCTGTCATGATCTCTGTCCCGTCGTCTCTGCCTGTGGCCATGATGTTACATGGGCCGTTCATCTCTTCCCCAGATGCAACATCGTTATTGCATAGTGAATTTTCATTACCAAGGGCTGAATCCATAAGGTTCCCGCTATCCGCAATTTTAGGCGAAATTTTGCGCATTTTTTGATTATGTGGTTCTGACGCCACGGGCCGCAGGTGCCTTTTTCGCATCATACGGGCGACAGATTCACCACCTGTTGCAAATGTGAATGGACAGTTCCGCAGCAAGCCCCGAAAACTGAATCCACTGTATGTTCATATTTTCAGGGGGTATTCATGACGCGATATTTTACGGGCAACCGCCGCACATTGCTGATCGCGACGCTTGCGATTGTGATCACCGGTTTCGGGCTGGTCCGGCCGGTTCAGGCGCAGGTCACCGCATTCAAGCAGGCCGTGGCAGAGGCCGCCGCCGATGATGCTGATATCGCAGAATTCTACCGAAACACATCCTATACCCCGATCTGGACCGCTGCCGACGATGCCAGCCGCGCCCGTCGCGCCGAACTGATGCGCGCAATCCAATCCGCCGCCTCTCACGGGCTGCCGGTGGCGCGCTATGATCCCGCAGCGCTTCTGGCCCGGCTGAGCAGCGTGCGCTCGCCCCGCGACAGGGGCCTTGCCGAAGTCGAGATGAGCAAGGTTTTCCTGACCTATGCCCGCGACATCCAGACCGGTGTTCTGAACCCCAAGCGGATCGACAGCCGCATCGTGCGCGAGATTCCCTATCGCGACCGTGGTGCCTATCTTTCGGGCATCGCCATCTCCAAACCCGCCGCCTTCTTCCGGGCGCTGCCGCCGCGCAGCATGGAATACAACGCCCTGCTCAAGGAAAAGGTGGTGATGGAAAAACTGCTGGCGCAGGGGGGCTGGGGCCCCCAGGTTGCGGCCAGCAAGCTGGAACGCGGCGCGACCGGCCCTGCGGTGATTGCCCTGCGCAACCGGCTGATCGCGATGGACTATCTTGAGCGCAACAACGGGCGGACCTTTGACCAGGCCATGACCGATGCGGTCAAGCAGTTCCAGATCGACCATGGGCTGAACGACGATGGCGTCGTCGGGGGCGAAACCCTCAAGCAGATCAATGTGGATGTGGAGACACGTCTGCAATCCGTGATGGTCGCGCTTGAGCGTGAACGCTGGTTCAACACCGAGCGCGGCAAGCGTCACATCCTGGTGAACCTGCCCGACTTCACCGCCAAGATCATCGACGACGGCGTCGTGACCTTCGAGACCCGTTCGGTTGTCGGCGCCAATCAGGGGGACCGCCCGACGCCTGAATTCTCCGACATGATGGAACATATGGTGGTGAACCCCAGCTGGTATGTCCCGCGCTCCATCGTGACAAATGAGTATCTGCCCGCGCTGCGTCGCAATCCGAACGCGGCAAGCCACATCATCATCACCGACAGCAGGGGCCGCAGGGTCAACCGCGGCGCGGTCAATTTCTCGCGCTACACGGCGCGGAACTTTCCCTATTCCATGCGCCAGCCGCCCAGCCGTTCCAACGCCCTGGGTCTGGTCAAGTTCATGTTCCCCAACAAGTACAACATCTACCTGCATGACACGCCGGCCAAGAGCCTCTTTGCCCGCGACGTGCGCGCCTTCAGCCACGGTTGCATACGCCTCGCGGACCCGTTCGATTTCGCCTATGCGCTGCTGGCGCGGCAGTCGGACGATCCTGAGGGGGATTTCCAGCGTGTGCTGCGCACCGGCGCGGAAACCACGGTCAAGCTGGAGCAGCCGGTGCCGGTGCATATCATCTACCGCACTGCCGTTACCAATGCGCGCGGCCATACCGAATACCGGGCCGACATCTATGGCCGGGACGCCAAGATCTGGAATGCGCTTGCCAATGCGGGGGTGGTCTTGGGCGGCGTTCAGGGTTAACTCTGGCCCTGCATCACGCAGGGGGTGAACGCATGGGCCATACGGTCAGGGAAATAGCCGACAGCATCGGCGCGCGGGCCGAAGGTGATCTGGATCTGGTGATCACCCGCGCGGCGGAACCTGCCAGCGCGGGGCCGGATGACCTGGCCATGGCCTCCACCCCGAAATATGCCGAGATGCTGGCGCAGGGGCAGGCGCGTGCTGCCATGCTCTGGCCCGGTGCCGACTGGCAATCCATGGGGCTCGCCGCGGCCATCCTGCCGGACCGACCGCGCTTTGCCATGTCCGGCCTGACCCGGATGCTGGATCAGGGGCAGGGCTTTGCCACCGGGATCCATCCTGCCGCCATCATCGACGATACGGCCGAACTGGGCGAGGGGGTCAGCGTGGGCCCGCTGGCGGTGATCAGCGCAGGCGCGCGGATTGGCGCAGGCTCGGTGATCGGCCCGCAGTGTTTCATCGGCCGGGACGCAAGCCTCGGCCGCGACTGTTTTCTGCGCGAACAGGTCAGCATCGGCGCAAGGGTGCGGATCGGCGCGCGGTTCATCGCGCAGCCGGGGGTGCGGATCGGCGGCGACGGATTTTCCTTTGTGACGCCTGAGCCAAGTGCCGTGGAAAACGCCCGCAAGACGCTGGGCGATCAGGGCGATGCCAAACCGCAGGCCTGGGCGCGCATCCATTCGCTGGGGTCTGTGACCATCGGCGATGATGTGGAAATCGGCATGAACACCACCGTGGACAGCGGCACCATCCGCGACACGAGAATCGGCAATGGCACCAAGCTGGACAGCCAGATCCAGATTGGCCACAACGTGGTTGTGGGCAATGACACGTTGATCTGCGCCCAGGTCGGCGTCGCCGGGTCTTCGGTGATCGGCAACAACGTGGTTCTGGGCGGGCAATCAGGCGTCAGCGACAATATCTTTATCGGGGATCGCGTGATTCTGGGGGCCGCGACCAAGGCACTGTCGAATGTGCCTGCCGGCCGCACGATGCTGGGCTATCCCGCCACGCAGATGGAAAATCAGATGGAAATCTACAAGGCGCTGCGCCGTCTGCCCAGGTTGCTGCGCGACGTCGCCGCGCTGCGAAAGATGGTTTCCAAATCATCTCAGGATGGCTAAAGCATCCCCGTGCATTGGATGGGAAGAACGTCATGGACATCAAGGATCAGGTCATCGCCATCATCGCGGAACAGGCCATGTTGGAACCGCAGGATGTGACGCCGCAGAGCACGCCAGAGGATCTCGGCATTGACAGCATGGGGCTGGTGGAAAGCATTTTCGCCATCGAGGAAGCCTTCGATATCTCCATTCCCTTCAACGCAAATGATCCCGGCGCTTCGGATTTTGACATCTCGTCGGTGGCCACGATCATCGCAGGCATCGAACGGCTCAAGGCCGAACAGGGCTGAGATGACATGAAACGTGTCGTCATCACCGGCGCCGGCACCATCAACGCCCTTGGCCACAATGTGCCCGATACGCTGGAAGCGATGCGCGAAGGCGTTTGCGGCATTGGTCCGTTGTCCTTCCGCGACGTGGAACGCCTGCAGATCCAGATCGGCGGGCAGGTGCGCGGCTTTGATGCCGAAGGCCGGTACAACCGGCAGCAGATATCGCTTTATGACCGGTTCACCTTGTTCACCCTGGCCGCAGCCCGTGAGGCCATCGAGCAATCCGGGCTGACGTTTTCGGGTGAATTATCCGCCAAGGCAGGCGTCGTGCTGGGCACGGCGGGCGGCGGCGTGTCGACCTGGGACGACAATTACCGCGCCGTCTATGAAGAGGGCAAGAACCGGGTGCATCCCTTTGTCGTGCCCAAGCTGATGAACAATGCCGCAGCCTCCCATGTCAGCATGGAATGGAACCTCAAGGGGCCGTCCTTTACCGTTTCCACTGCCTGTGCCTCCTCCAACCACGCAATGGCGCAGGCCTTTGCCATGGTGCGCTCTGGCATGGCCCCGGCGATGATCACCGGCGGATCGGAATCGATGTTGTGCTTTGGCGGGGTCAAGGCCTGGGAAGGGCTGCGTGTCATGAGCCGCGACGCCTGCCGCCCGTTCTCGGCCAATCGCAACGGCATGGTGCAGGGCGAGGGGGCCGGCATCTTTGTCTTTGAGGAAATGGAACATGCCCGCAGACGCGGTGCCGAGATCCTTTGCGAAGTCATCGGCTTTGCCATGACCTCGGACGCGAGCGACATCGTGATGCCGTCAAAGGCCGGTGCCGCCCGTGCGATAGCGGGCGCGCTGGAGGATGGCCGGATCAACCGAGAAGAGGTCGGCTATATCAACGCGCATGGCACCGGGACGGCGGCCAATGACAAGACCGAATGCGCGGCGGTGGCCGATACCTTCGGTCCCCAGGCGGACAAGCTGATGATATCCTCCACCAAGTCGATGCACGGTCACCTGATCGGCGGCACCGGTGCTGTGGAACTGCTGGCCTGCATCATGGCCCTGCGCGACGGGGTGATCGCCCCTACCATCGGTTATGAAGAACCCGACCCGGAATGCGCGCTGGATGTGGTGCCGAACACGGCGCGGGAGGCCAAGGTCAATGTGGCCCTGTCCAATGCCTTTGCCTTTGGCGGCATGAATGCGGTTCTGGCCCTGCGCAAGGTCTGAACCGGCAGGACCAGAAGGCCGGGCCCTACAGCGAATATCGTTTGCAGATCAGCCCGTCCGGTGTGCGGTAGGTCTCGAACTCCATGGCCTGGTAATATGCCAGCCCTTCCGGGTTGTCGGCGGCGATGCTGGCGTCGATATGTTGCAGCCCCGCGGCCTTTGCGGCCTCCAGCGTGGCGCTGAACAGGGCCCGGCCCACGCCACGGCGCGCAGCCTCGGGGCGGATATGCGTGCCGATGATGCCCCAGCCCGGGGTGACATCATAGATGTTTCCCTTGTGTGCCAGCTTCAGCGACTGGAACCCCAGTACCGTCCCATCGGCATCCTCTGCCACTGAGCAGCGGATCCCGTCGGGGTCATCAAGATAGTGCCGGCGCACGAAATCTGCATCGCTGGGGCTGCGCCGCTTGCCCATTTCGCGCAACCGGGTCAGGAAATCGCTCATTTGCCGGACATCCCGGATTTCCGCCTGTCTGATCTTCACACCATGGTTCCTTCTGCAACAAAAAGGGCCGCCTCCCGGCAGCCCTTTTCCAATGTCTTGCCAGTGCTGTGAGAAGCTTATTGGTCGATGACCGAAGACTTGTCAAAGCTCGCCGTGAAACCGTTCAGCGACAGGGTCAGCTTGACCTGCTGATCGGGGGCCAGCGCCGGCACGATGGTGATGACCGCTTCTTTACCGCGCTTGAAGGCGGCAACGTCATCGGCCGTCAGGCCCAGCCGCACATAGCAACCCACCGGGTTGCAGAAGGCGTAAGGGTAACGCCGCGCCTTGCCGCCATCCACCGAAACAGTCAATTGCTGGGGCAGGGCGGTTTCCAGCGGCACAACAATTGTTGCCCCGGCTACGGCCTTGCCACCATCGGGCAGGCGGAACAGCGAAAACTCGGCGACAGGCGCACCCTGGCCGTCATCCAGAAGCTGGTACATCTGGCAGGGTTCGCTGCCATCCTCACCCTTGATGCAACGCATTTCCCAGGCGCCGACGACTTCCTTGGTATAGGGTTTGCCGATCTCCGGCTCGCCATCGGCATTTTCGCCAAGGCTCAGCTGATCTTCGATCTTGGGCGCCGTGCCGGTGTCGGGTGTCGCCTCCTGCTCGGTGGCTGGGGGCGTTTCTGTCGTCTGTGCAAATAGCGCTGCGGGGGCCGCGCAGGCCAAAGCCAGGGCGACGGGCAGGGCAGTCAGAAATCTACTCATGTCAAATCCACGATTGTTGCGTTACTGCGCTCTACCATGAAGCAAAAACAATGTCAGTGGGCCGGCAAGGAAAAGTGAAGCCGCGCACGCAAATTCCCGCTGATCTGCCCTGGGTGCCGCCCGGCACGGAAACGCAAAAAGAGGACGCATGGCGTCCTCTTTTCACGTGAGTTCTCTCCCCGTCGGACTGGGCCGACTTATTGCCGCGACGTTACGAAAGCGCCGCTCGCGGGTCAACAGGAAAAACGGCAAAGATTTGCCGGTCCATATTGACACCTGATCACAAGGCAAAAAGGGCCGCACCCGAAGGCGCGGCCAGTCTGACAGGGAGAATGCCCGTGACCAAAAGGACAATGATCAGGGCAAGAAGACTATGGCGCAGGGGAGTTAAGATTGTATGCTCATCGCTGAGAAATTTCGGCGGCGGCAGGGCTGCTGTGGCCACAAGGGGCACCATGTGACACAAGACATCTTTATCGGCGGCGGCGGTGCGGATTACGCCACCCCGCAATTCCTGAACATCGGCTATGCCAACCGCCACGGGCTGATCGCGGGCGCCACCGGGACCGGCAAGACGGTGACACTGCAAATTCTCGCCGAAGGGTTTTCGGCGCAGGGTGTGCCGGTCTTCCTGTCGGACGTCAAAGGCGACCTGTCGGGGCTGGCGCTGTCAGGTTCTGCCGCGCACAAGCTGCACGAGGCCTTTACCAGCCGCGCCGAAAAGATCGGGTTCTCCGACTACAACTATAGCGCCTTTCCGGTCACCTTCTGGGATCTTTACGGCGAGCAGGGCCATCCGGTGCGTACCACGGTATCGGAAATGGGGCCGCTGCTGCTGTCACAGCTGCTTGGCCTGAGCGAGGCCCAGGAGGGCATCCTGAACATCGCCTTCCGGGTCGCGGACGAGGACGGCTTGCCGCTGCTGGACCTCAAGGACCTGCAGGCCCTTCTGGTCTGGATCGGCGAGAACGCCCATGACCTCAGCCTGCGCTACGGCAACGTCGCCACCGCTTCTGTCGGCACGATCCAGCGCCGCCTGCTGGTGCTGGAAAATCAGGGCGCGGCAGACTTCTTTGGTGAACCGGCGCTGGCGCTGGAAGACATGATGCGAACCGATCAGGACGGGCGCGGGATGATCAACATCCTGGCTGCCGACAAACTGATGGGCGCGCCGAAACTCTATGCCACATTCCTGCTTTGGTTGCTTTCGGAGCTGTTCGAGGAGCTGCCCGAGGTCGGCGACCCCGACAAGCCCAGGCTGGTCTTCTTCTTCGACGAGGCGCATCTTCTGTTCGACGATGCGCCAAAGGCACTGGTGGACAAGGTTGAACAGGTGGCGCGGCTGATCCGCTCCAAGGGGGTTGGGGTCTATTTCATCACCCAGAACCCGGCTGACGTGCCCGAAGACATCCTGGGCCAGCTCGGCAATCGCGTTCAGCACGCCCTGCGCGCCTTTACCGCGAAAGACCAGAAAGACCTGCGTCTCGCCGCCCAGACCTATCGCGACAACCCCGCCTTCAGCACCGAAGAGGCGATCCGCAAGGTTGGTGTCGGCGAGGCGGTGACCTCCATGCTGCAAAAGAAGGGGGTGCCCGGGATCGTCGAACGCACGCTGATCCGCCCCCCGTCGTCACAGCTCGGGCCAATTGACCCCGCTGAACGCGCGGCCCTGATGACGTCATCCCCGATGGCTGGCAAATACGACACCAGGCTGGACCGTGAAAGCGCCTTCGAGATCCTGCGCGCCCGCGCCGACAAGGCCGCTGCCGAAGCCGCCAGGGCCGAAGCGGGTGCGGCAGGGGCCGAGGAACAGACAAACGATGCCGAAACCCCCGCCTTGCGCGAATTCAACAATGCGCGGCGCTATGCGGGCAAGGGGGCCAGCCGGCCGGCCCCGCGCGGGCAGGACAAGAGCTGGTCGCGCGAGATCGGCGGCGCTGTCGGCAGTGTCTTCATCAAGGAACTCAAGGGCACGACAGGCCGCCGCATCGTGCGCGGCATCCTGGGCGGTCTCTTCAAGGGCCGGTAGGCCCGTCGGGCAGAGCCCTGGGCTGTGCTTTCGGCGCGCAGCTTCCCGGACTTTTCAAAAAGTCCGGACCGGAGTTTTCAAAAACTCCGATACACAAACATCGCGGGCCTATGTCGATCAAGGAACCCGAGGCCACGACAGGCCGCCGCATTCTGGGCGGCTTCTTCAAGGGGAGATAGGCGCGCCGGGCAGAACCGTAGGCTGCGCTTTCGTTGCACAGCATCACGGACTTTTCAAAAAGTCCGGACCGGTGTTTTCAAAAACTCCGATGCGCGATCATCGCGGGTCCATATCTATCAAGAAACCCAAGGCCGCAACAGGCCGCCGTATTCTGGGCGGTTTCTTCAAAGGGGCGATAGGCGCGCCGGGCAGAACCGTAGGCTGCGCTTTCGTTGCACAGCATCACGGACTTTTCAAAAAGTCCGGACCGGAGTTTTCAAAAACTCCGATACGCGAACATCGCGGGCCAATGTCGATCAAGGAACCCGAGGCCGCAACAGGCCGCCGTACTCTGGGCAGTTTCTTCAAGGGGCGATAGGCGCGCCGGGCAGAACCGCAGGCTGCGCTTTCGTTGCACAGCATCACGGACTTTTCAAAAAGTCCGGACCGGAGTTTTC
>NZ_QBFD01000046.1:818379-829489 GCF_003335585.1 Sulfitobacter sp. DFL-14
AAACACCGCAGGCCTATTTCTCCGGTATCAACCCGCGTGGGCTGAACCGCAGCACCAGCAACAGCACCAGACCCATCGTCAGCAAGCGCATGTGCGAGGCACTTTCCAGCAGATGCGCGCGCAGGGGCGAATGCAGGTCCATGCCCGAGGTGATGAGGTTCATCAGCCAGAAACCCATCGGCTCCACCTGCACCCAGAGGAACCAGATCAGGAACCCGCCCAGCACCGCACCGAAATTGTTGCCCGATCCGCCCACGATCACCATCACCCAGACCAGGAAGGTAAACCGCAGCGGCTGGTAGGTGCCCGGCGTCAGCTGGCTGTCCATGGTGGTCATCATCGCACCCGCGATCCCGCAGATGGCAGAGCCCAGGATGAACACCTGCAAATGCCGCGCCGTGACGTCCTTGCCCATCGCCTCTGCCGCGACTTCATTGTCGCGGATGGCGCGCAGCATGCGGCCCCAGGGCGAATGCAGGGCGCGTTGCGACATCCACATCAGCACGACCAGCACAATTGCGAAAAGCGCGATGTAAAGCACCTTGACCCAGAGGGTCGATGCCTCGACCGCGTTGAAGCCGAAGCCCGCCGCGCGTTCGACAAATGCGGGCGAGTTCTGCAGGTCGATCTCGTAAGGTACGGGGCGCGGCACGCCGATCACGTTCTTGACCCCGCGGCTCAGCCAGTCCTCGTTCTTGAGCACGGCAATGATGATTTCCGCAATGCCCAGCGTGGCGATGGCCAGATAGTCCGACCGCAGGCCCAGCGCCGTCTTGCCGATGATCCAGGCGGCCCCGGCGGCAAAAAGCCCGCCAACCGGCCAGGCCAGAAGCACCGGCAGGCCGAGCCCGCCCAGATAGCCGGTCTCGGCCGGGTTGATCGACTCGATCCGCTCGACCGAGGGGTCCAGCAACGCCCGGAACAGGAAGAACCCGGCCACAAGAATGACGATCACCACAAGGCTGCGCCGCCATCCCGCCGCCATCCGGCGCATCACCAGGATCGTGGCAAAGATTGTCAACGCCCCCAGCACCAGCGCCCCGATCACGCCAAAGCCGCCCGCGGCAAAGGCCCCCTCGGTCGGGGGCATGCCGACCAGCACCGCTGCCAGACCGCCCAGGGCGACAAACCCCATGATCCCGACATTGAACAGCCCCGCAAAGCCCCATTGCAGGTTCACCCCCAGCGCCATGATCGAAGAGATCAGCCCCATGGCGATGATCAACAGGGCCGAGTTCCAGCTTTGCTCGAAACCCACGTAAAGGATCAACAGCGCAATAATCCCGAAAAGAGCGGTGTTTTTCAGTGTCGCATTCATACCGACTGCCCCTTGAAAAGTCCGGTGGGTTTGAACAGAAGCACGATCAGCAGGATCACGAAGCTTACAGCGAATTTATAATCCGTGCTGAGCAGTTGAACGAGGCCCGAAGGCTCAAGGCTCTCTGGCATCAGGTAGACCAGGATCTTCTTCCAGGCATAGGTGATCGTCACCTCGGAAAAGGCGATCACGAAACCGCCGGCGATGGCCCCCAGGGGGTTGCCGAGACCGCCGACAATGGCGCTGGCAAAGATCGGCAGCAGAAGCTGGAAGTAGGTGAAGGGTTTGAACGTCTTGTCCAGACCGTAAAGAACACCGGCAATCGTCGCGAGCCCTGCGACAATCATCCAGGTGATCATCACCACCCGCTCGGGGTTGATCCCCGACAGCAGCGCCAGATCCTCGTTGTCGGAATAGGCGCGCATCGACTTGCCCGCGCGGGTCCGGTTGAGAAACCAGAACAGCAGGGCAACCACGATGATCGCGGTCACGATGGTGATGCCCTGGGTGGTCTTGAAGGACAGCCCCTCATCCAGCCCGGTGGCGGCCTTGAATTCGCGGGCCGAGATGATGAACCGTTCGCCATCCAGGAAATTCTGGTCATCCGCCCCGATGATGAACCGGGTGATGCCGTTGTAGATAAAGGTCACCCCAAGCGAGACGATGACCAGGATCACCGGCTTTGCCTTTTTCTCGCGGTAAAAGCGATAGACCACGCGGTCGGTGCCCAGAAGCAGCAGGATGGTCAGGCCAATGGCAAAGGGCAGGGCGAGCAGGGCGGTGGGCAACGGGCCCAGGCTGAGGCCCCAGCTCTGGAACAGCCAGGTCAGCAGCACCGCCGACATCGCCCCCATCGCCATGGTGTCGCCATGGGCGAAGTTGGAGAACCGAAGGATGCCGTAGACCAGCGTGACCCCCAGTGCGCCAAGTGCCAGCTGGCTGCCATAGGCCACACCGGGGACAAAGACGTAATTCAGGAATGCAATCAGTGCGTTGAGAAGATCCATCAGAGTGAAAGCTCCATGTAGCGGCTGCAGGGCGCATCAGCCTCGTAAGCGCCAAAGGCGGCGCAATCGGTGAACCCGTGCCGTTCGTATAGCCTGTGCGCGGCTTCCAGACCCGGTTGCCCGGTCTCCAGCCGCAATGTCGGTATCTTGCGGTCGCGGGCGACCGCTTTCAGATGCGATAGCAGGGCCTGGGCAACACCGCGTCCGCGCGCTTTTGCGGCGACGAACATGGATTTGACTTCGCCATACTCCCGGTAATCAGCAAGCGCCACGCACCCCAGCGCGCTTTCGCTGTCTTTCGCCAGGAAAAAGTCGATATGCGGCGCGGCCAGTTTCTCCACCGACAGGAAATGATTTGCCTCGCGGGGGAAGAGGCTTCCCATCAGGGCATGGCTCGCTTCCAGCAGTTCTCGCGCCTGAGGCATACCCGGATCAGCGACAGTGATTGTTATTTCTTTCGACACCTCAGCCCCCCAGAAAGCTCTTGCGGACTTCCGGGTCGGCCAGAAGCTCCTTGCCGGTGCCGGTATAAGCATTCGCCCCCTGCACCAGAACATAGCCTTTATCCGCAATCTCCAGCGCCTGGCGGGCGTTCTGTTCGACCATCAGGATCGGGATGCCTGTGCGCGCGACCTCGATGATCCGGTCGAAAAGTTCATCCATCACGATGGGGCTGACTCCGGCGGTGGGTTCGTCCAGCATCAGCACCTTGGGCTGGGTCATCAGCGCCCGGCCCACGGCGACCTGCTGGCGCTGGCCGCCCGAGAGTTCGCCCGCCGCCTGACGGCGCTTTTCCTTGAGGATCGGGAACAGGTCATAGACCTGCGCCATCGTATCGCTGAAATCGTCGGTGCGGATAAAGGCGCCCATCTCAAGGTTTTCCTCCACCGTCATGGAGGTGAAGATGTTCGAGGTCTGCGGGACAAAGCCCATGCCCTTGGCGACCCGGTCCTGTGGCGACAGATCGGTGATGTCCTCACCATCCAGCCGCACATGGCCCTTGCGCATGTCCAGCATCCCGAACACCGCCTTCATGCCGGTGGACTTGCCCGCCCCGTTGGGGCCGACGATCACGGCGATTTGGCCACGATCCACCGCAATGGTGCAATCATGCAGGATGTCAGGGCCATTGCCATAGCCCGCCGTCATCCCGTCCCCGATCAGGAAGGGGCCACCGGGGGCGGGATGGGCCTGCCCCTTGTGCCTCGGGATCACGCTGCCTTGCCCCTTGGGGTTGGCAATCGACACGTCCTTGTTGCCGCGGTCACCGTATGGATCGCTCATATCAGCCTCATTCCTTGCTGGCCGCCTGGGGCGGCGCGTAATCTTCGGCGCAGGATACCGCATCCGCGCAATTGTCCCGCAGCAGCGCCACGAGATCGCGCGATGCCGCGTCGAGTTGTTCGACGGATGTTTCGTTCGGGGCCTGCAGCCAGAGCATGATCCGCGCCGCGCCCACCTGCGACAGAATCACGGCCTGCAGATAGGGCTCCCCCTCCCAGACATCGCGCTGAAGGTGGCGCAGGACGGTGGCATCCGGGAGGGTCAGCTTGTCAGCGATCAGAACCTCGGACGGGACTTCCGCATCGGCGGCAACCCATTCGGCATAGGTGGTGTAGACCTCTTCAAGCGTGGCAAGATTGTCAGTAATCTCGTGGCCGGGCCATTCTTGCGTGAAATCAAGCACGTAGTTATCCAGCAGCAGGGTGGCGCCATCGCCGTACTGATCCCAGACGGCGGCTTCCCAGGGGGTGCCGCGGTCGCACATCCAGATATCCTGGCTGAGCTGCGCACAGGCCGCAGCAGTTTGGGGCAGGGCCACCAGCGCCGTGCCCAATGCCCATGCCAGAGCGCACCGCATCATGCGCCCACCTTGTCCTTGTTCTTCAATCCTGTCCCCAGATAGGCCTCGATCACATGTTCATTGGCCTTGATCTCGTCCAGCGTGCCCTGGGCCAGCACATGTCCCTCTGCCATGCAGATCACCGGATCGCAGAGGCGGCCGATGAAATCCATGTCATGTTCGATGACCACGAAGGTGTAGTTGCGTTCCTTGTTCAGGCGCAGGATCGCATCGCCGATGGTATTGAGCAGGGTCCGGTTCACGCCGGCCCCCACTTCGTCCAGGAACACGATCTTGGCATCCACCATCATGGTGCGGCCCAGTTCCAGCAGCTTTTTCTGTCCGCCCGAGATCTGGCCCGCCTTCTGATCGGCCAGGTGCTCGATGGTCAGGAATTCAAGCACCTCGTCCGCCTTGGCCTTCAGCGCACGCTCCTCATCGGCGATGCGTCTGGTGCCGAACCAGGTGTTCCACAGGGTTTCACCGCTTTGGCCACCGGGCACCATCATCAGGTTCTCGCGGCAGGTCATGGAGTGAAATTCATGGGCAATCTGGAAGGTGCGCAGCAACCCCTTGTGAAACAAAGTATGCGGCGGCAGACCTGTGATGTCTTCGCCATCCATGTGAACGCGACCGGAGGTCGGTTTAAGAACGCCTGCGATTACATTGAAAAGAGTGGTCTTTCCGGCACCGTTCGGGCCGATCAACCCGGTGATGGAACCTGCTTCGATGGTCAGGCTTGCCCCGTCCACGGCGTGAAATCCACCAAAGTGTTTATGTATGTCGTCAACGACGATCATAAATCCATCCCCATGTCGGCCCTGTTCCGGGCACTTATCCGGCCCTGTTTCAGGCGCTTATATTTTGGATACAGCCCGGCATATGCGCCGGGCTGCACCTGTTTTCAGTCAAACCAGTCGGCCTTACTTGTAGCCGACGGTTTCGTTCACGCCATTCTTGACTTCGATCATGCGGTAGGTCCCGGCAGATTCACCCGGTCCGATCAGTTCGACCGCAGAGGCACCGACATAATCGATATCTTCGCCGTTCTTGATCAGTTCCAGCGCCTTGCCCAGCTCACCGGGGAAGATTTCGACGCCAGGCGCATTGGCGACCTCAAGGATTTTTTCCTTGTAAACGGCCGGGTCTGTCGAATTGGCGGCCTGCATGGCCAGCAGGAACAGCGCCGCTGCATCATAGGATTCAGGGGTATAGGGCGAGGTGCCATCAAAACCGGCTTCTTCCGCCATTTTGGTGAATGTCTCGATCCCGTTGCCCTGCGAACCGGCGATCTGGCCATAAGAGCCGTCCAGATCCGGACCGATGGTCTTGGGCAGGTTCTCACCGATCATGCCGCCGGGCAGACCGAATGTGTCCCATGCGCCCGCGTCCAGTGCGGATTTGATGATGCCCGCACCACCCTGATCGAGGTAACCCGCAACCACCAGCAGGTCGCCACCGGCAGAGGCCAGCGCGCCGACTTCGGCGGAATAATCCGCTTTGCCGTCTTCATGGGCCGCCACGATGGTCACTTCGCCACCGATCGCCTTGAAGGAGGATTCGATCGCGTCTGCCAGACCCTTGCCATAGTCGTTGTTGGTATAGGTCAGGGCGATGGATTTGACGCCACGCTCCTGCAGGATTTCCGCCATCACTTCACCTTCACGCGCATCGGAGGGTGAGGTGCGGAAGAACAACCCGTTGTCTTCCATGGTGGTCAGGCCGGGCGATGTCGCGGAGGGCGAGATCATGACCATGCCATTGGGGATCGCGACGTTCTGCAGCACAGCGCCGGTCACACCGGAGCAATCGGCCCCGATCAGCCCGTTGATCCCTTCGGCAATCAGACGTTCGCCGCCGGAGACCGCCAGACCGTTGTCGATACAACCCGAATCCGCACGCGCGCTTGTGACGGTCGCACCATCCAGCAGCATGCCGCTGTCGGTCACTTCCTTCATCGCCAGTTCGGCACCGGCGGCCATCGGACCGGTCAGCGATTCAATCGGGCCGGTAAAGCCGAATTCAATGCCGAGTTTCACTTCCTTCGCATGCGAGTCGGCAAAGGCCGTTGTTGCCACGAGTGCCGCAGCCGTTGAGGCCAAGAGCATCTTTTTCATGAGGTTTCTCCCTATTGGAACATGATGTTCGCAAGAAACGTAGGCAAAGGCTTGCGAAAAGAAAAGGAGTTTTTCCTCAGTAGAATAGCGCCAAACAAGCGGAATTGACCGGGCCGAGGTGGAATATTTCGCCGCGAAAGATACATTTTTCGAAAATGACGGTCTGAACAGGGGATTTGCCGTGACGATTCCGAAAAACTTTACCAATTTCCTGCATCTGGCGATCTTCGGGGCGCTCTTGCCTTTGTCGGTCACCGCACAGGAAAATTGGTCAATTCAACCTGTGGTCACTGATCTGGACACCCCCTGGGCGGTGGCGCCGATGCCGGATGGCGCGGTCCTGATCACCGAAAAGGACGGCCGCCTGCTGTTGCAGCGCAACGGCGCCCGCCACGAGGTTTCAGGCGTGCCGGCGGTGGAAACCGGCGGGCAGGGCGGGTTGCTGGACATCACCCTTGCGCGGGACTTCGACCAGTCGCGCACAATCTTTCTGACCTACGCCAGAAAGCAGGGCAGCGGCAGCGGTACAGCTTTGGCCTCCGCCCGGCTTTCGGATGACGGGCAAAGGCTGGAAGACCTGACCGAGCTTTTTGCCATGAAACCCGGCAGCAGCGGCGGCCGACATTTCGGCAGCCGCGTCGTCGAGGCGGCGGACGGCAGGCTTTTCATGACCATCGGCGAGCGGGGCGACCGGCCGGCGGCTCAGGATCTGAGCCGTCACAACGGCTCAATCATACGCATCAACCGCGACGGGTCGGTGCCGGATGACAACCCCTTTGTCGGGCAGGCGGGGGCCTTGCCTGAAATCTGGTCCTATGGACACCGCAATCCGCAGGGGGCCGGCCTCGGCCTTGATGGCGATCTCTGGGTCTCCGAACACGGTGCCAAGGGCGGCGATGAGGTGAACCATCTGCGCAAGGGGGCGAACTACGGCTGGCCGGTCATCTCTTACGGGCGGCATTATTCCGGCGCAAAGATCGGCGAAGGCACGTCCAAGGCGGGCATGGAACAGCCTGCCTATTACTGGGACCCCTCCATCGCGCCCTCCGGTCTGATGGTCTATTCCGGCGCGCTGGACGCGGACCTGCGCGGCGACATCTTTGTCGGGTCGCTCAAGTTCGACTATATTTCCCGGCTCAGCGGCGACCCGCTGCAAGAGGTGGCGCAGATCAAGGGGCCTGAAACCGCGCGCGTGCGCGACATCGTGGAGGGGCCTGACGGCGCAATCTGGTTTATTTCGGTAGGCAAGGGTACGGTTTACCGGATGACACCTGAAAAGTGAGAGCGACAATGCGTTTATTTGCCATTTTGCTGAGCCTGATTTCCTGCCTGTCCTCTGCTGCCCATGCGCAGGAGAACGACAGCCTGTTCGCGGATTACGAGGCCTACGCCGCCTTTGTCGACCGCCATGTGATGCGCCGCGATTTCATTCCGCTGATCCAGCGGCTGGGCGGGCGGGACGAGTTCACGCCCGAGCAACTGGCGGCCAACCAAAGGCAGCTGGAAGGCGCCTGGCCGCGCGATTTTGTCAAGGTTTCGGTGTTCAAGGAAATCGACCTGGGGGGCGGCGTCCGGCAGGAAGGCCGGATCTATTGGACCGGCACCAGCTATGCGTTCTTCTACGCCATGCTGCATCAGCGCGAGGATGATCTGGCGGTCATCACCTTTTTGCTGAATTCCAGCAGCAAACCGATCATGGACCGGTTCTGACACAGCGGGGCAAGGCGGCGGCGCCGCCGCGTTGAACGCCGCCCGCAGCGCATTTGGCGCGCTGCGGGCTAGCCTGTTTCAGGCACAAAAAAGCGAAGAAAGGTGCTCTTTTATGCGCCTCGCGCGGTCAGATCGACAGGCGCGCGGCGTGGCTGCCCCGTTCGCGGTAGGGGGTCGTATCGTAATGCGCCCGGTAGCATTTTGAAAAATGCGACGGCGAGGCAAAGCCGCACGCCAGTGCCACGTTGATCACGCTCATGTCGGTCTGCATCAAAAGGTTGCGCGCCTTTTGCAGGCGCAATTCCATGTAGTACCGTTTCGGACTGCGGTTCAGGTAGCGCCGGAACAACCGCTCCAGCTGCCTTGTGGACATGCCGACATCACGGGCAAGAACCGACGGGCTGATCGGCTCTTCGATGTTGGTCTCCATCATCTGGATGACCTGGCTGAGCTTCGGATGGCGCACCCCGATGCGGGTCGGCACGCTGAGCCGCTGGGTGTCCTGGTCGGTGCGGATCGAGGAATAGATCAGCTGGTCGGCCACCGCATTGGCCAGGTCTTCGCCCTGGTCGTCGGCAATCAGTTTCAGCATCAGGTCGATGGAGGAGGTGCCGCCCGCTGTCGTCAGCCGGTTGCCGTCAACCACAAAGACCGACTTGGTCAGCTGGACCTCTTCGAACTCCTCGGCAAAGCTGTCCTGGTTTTCCCAGTGAATCGTCGCGCGCTTGCCGTCCAGCAGCCCGGCCTTGGCCAGGGTGAAGGCCCCGGTACAGAGCCCGCCCACGGTCAGCCCCTTGCGGGCCTCGCGGCGCAGCCAGCTCAGCACCTTCTTGGTGGTCGCATCCTGCACGTCGATCCCGCTGCACACGAGAATGGTGTCGTCCCGCGCCATTTCATCGAGGTCGGCATCAAGCTGGAACACGGTTCCGGCAGAGCAACAGGCGCTGACGCCGCCTTCACCGATGGTGATCCATGAATACAACTGCCGCTCGCCCATGCGGTTTGCAATGCGCAGGCATTCGATGGCCGTGGAGAAACACAGCAGGCTGAACTGATCCAGCAGCACAAATACGAAACGCCGTGGCTTTCCGGTCTCTGGCGGTATGCGGGTGGCCGGGCGCTGTGGAGACATCGCGGGCGTCCTTTTTCTTGTTGGTGGGCGCGGCTATTGTGCCGTCACGTTACATTACCGACACAATCTGCCGCAATCTTAGGTCACGGGATTCGATCTGGGTCAAGAGGTCGAAATTGGGTTCTGGCCACCGCGCACGTCCTTTTGTATAGAAAAGGTCTTTGATAGCGCTGACAAACAGCGCGCGGGACCGGAGAGATGACATGACCCAATGGAGCAAATCAAGCTGGCGCAGCAAACCGCGAGTCCAGATGCCCGATTATCCCGATCAGGCCGCATTGAACGCGGTCGAGGCACAGCTTGCGCGGTATCCATTGTTGGTCTTTGGCGGTGAGGCCAAGCGGCTCAAGAAACTTCTTGGCGCGGCAAGCCGGGGCGAGGCCTTTCTCCTGCAGGGGGGCGATTGCGCCGAGAGCTTTGAGCAATTCAGTTCGGATGCCATTCGCGACACCTTCAAGGTGATGCTGCAGATGGCCGTTGTCCTGACCTATGGCGCCAAGGTGCCTGTGGTGAAGGTGGGCCGCATGGCAGGGCAATTCGCCAAGCCGCGCTCCGCCCCCACCGAGGTTGTGGGCGGCGTGGAATTGCCCAGCTACCGGGGCGATATCATCAACGAGCTGGATTTCACGCCCGAGGCGCGGATCCCCAACCCCGAGAAGATGCTGCGCGCCTACACCCAGGCGGCAGCGACGCTGAATCTGATCCGGGCTTTTTCGACCGGGGGTTATGCGGATGTCCACCAGGTTCATGGCTGGACACTGGGCTTTACCGACGGGGAGAAGGCGGCGAAATACCGCGAGATCGCGAACCGCATTTCCGACACGCTTGATTTCATGTCGGCGGCGGGCGTCACGGCGGATACCGCTCATACCCTGCAAACGGTTGAATATTATACAAGCCACGAATCCCTGCTGCTGGAGTATGAAGAGGCGCTGTGCCGTCAGGACAGCCTGACCGGCAAGTGGCTGGCAGGTTCGGGCCATATGATCTGGATCGGCGACCGCACCCGTCAGCCCGATGGCGCCCATGTGGAATTTGCACGGGGCGTGCAGAACCCGATTGGCCTGAAGTGCGGGCCAAGCATGACCACGGATGACCTGAAAAAGCTGATGGCCACGCTGAACCCCGAAAACGAGGCAGGGCGCCTGACCCTGATCGCGCGTTTCGGGGCAGGGTCGGTGGGCGACCACCTGCCAAAGCTGATCCACGCGGTGGAACAGGAAGGGGCAAATGTGCTTTGGACCTGCGACCCGATGCACGGCAACACCATCAAGTCCTCGACCGGCTACAAGACGCGGCCCTTCGACTCGGTGCTGCGCGAGGTGCGCGAGTTCTTTGACGTGCATGAGGCAGAAGGCACCGTTCCCGGTGGCGTGCATTTCGAGATGACCGGACAGGATGTCACGGAATGCACCGGTGGCGTGCGTGCGGTCAGCGACGAGGACCTGAGCGACCGTTACCACACCGCCTGCGATCCGCGCCTGAACGCCAGCCAGTCGCTGGAACTGGCCTTCCTGGTGGCAGAGGAACTATCGGCGCGCCGCGTTGCCCAGTCCGAAGCCGCCGCCATCTGATCGCGGCAGCGGCCCCCGGGGCCATGTCTTTCAATGTGAACGCCGTCGGCCAATGGTCGGCGGCGTTTGTCGTCCGGGATATCAGACGAGAGGCAATGCGGTTTTTTGGTTACATTGCTGCTTCAACAGGGCAGGAACCAGGCCCCGTTTGTGAGAACAGCAGTAAAGGTCGGGTCCGGAGCCAATGTGACCTGTGCGCTGATCAACAGCAAAACCATCACGAGTTTTCAGCACTAACCCACAGCGCTTTGCAGCAAGAACCGACATCGCTGCGCAAGCCAATCGACAGGATTGCGTTCCTCGTTCCGACACCGGACCTTCTTGCAGACCGCAGCGAACGGTGGGGTCGAGCCCAAATTGACTTAACCACACAGGGCGGCGCCTGACCGCGGGTGGGCGCCGATACATT
>NZ_QBFD01000046.1:829499-862288 GCF_003335585.1 Sulfitobacter sp. DFL-14
TACCAGACTTTCACGCGCGTCGTAGCGAAGGTCCGGAAAGAGCCCATTTTGACGGATGCTGCACAATCCACGAAGGTCTGCTATAGACAGAAAGACCAGTCAGTTCCTTCAAAAAGAAGCCAGATAATGCCACTAGAGCCACAGACGTATCGCCAGTATGCCTACCTCGGGATTCAAGGCAAAGGGCCCGCACAAGCGATTACGGACGTGTTGGGGATTGATCCTGATGACGAATGGTCTGAGGGCGATCCTTGGCAACCGAAAGGCCCTCACAAAAAGCGCTGGTTCACGAACTGGAAGCTCAATAGCGGCATACCCGAAACAGAAGATCTAAATATCCATGTCGAGGCAATTTTGCGGCGGCTGCGCACACGTGAACTGGCATTACAAAGCCTAAATGGTGATTACGATGTGCGGATGGTTTTCGTAAGCCATAACCTCCAATGTTTTAGCTTCGAATTGGATTTCCAACATCAAAGACGTCTGACCCAACTCGGCATACGAACTTGGTTCGACGCATATATTGATGAAGACGTGCACAAACTGATGTTTGATTTGAGATCAAGATATGGTCGTGATGTGTTCGACGAAGCAAGAGAAGGAAGCGATGTCGCAATAGACACGATGCTTTCATCTAAGAAGGCTGACTCCAAAGACTGATTTACCTTTTGCAGACATTGGCGCATCCGCGGCGAAAGCTCACTTCGTCCCGCTTATCTGACCTTCACGCGCGTTGCAGCGAAGGTCCGGAAAAGCCCTTTCTGCTTCCCCCCGCGCGGAATCAAGGCCGAAGGCCGCCGCGCATCATGCCAAAGGCATGTCTCCGACATGACGGGCCGTCCCCTGGCACGGCGATTTGGCTGCTGTCGTGTTCCACGGATAGCTTGGAAGTGCTTGGCTGCGATAAAGTGCCAGTCACGACGGTCGGATCGCCGAACCACGGCCCGTCAATGCGCGGCTTGACGTTTCGTTGCAAACGGCAGCAAAGTCCGCACAGCAGCCATTCGTCAGCCTGTTGATGAAGGCTTTCTCCATGACTATACCGACTGTAGCTGTCGATCCTGGCGGACCTGCTATGACGAAAGCCCCGGATCATGGCTGTCGGCTTGCGCCGGGCGGGGCACTTTTGGTGCTGGATGCGCCCTGCAGCGTCGGTCTGGTTGCGTTCTTTCCGCTTCCCCCCGCGTGAAACCAAGGCCGAGCCCCAGCATATCGCCGGGCCGTCAGTCTTCGGATTTGACCAGACGCAGGTAGGGGGGGCGCCTGTCCGTTGGCCTGACCTGCGCCGCAGATGGTGCCTCATAGGTGGCAACCGGTGCCGCAAAGCCCGGAACAGACTCCGGCGGGGTCGGCATCTGCTGATCCGGCTCAGGCGCGGGCCCGGCATCCGAACCGGGCAACAGCAGGGTGAAATCCCTGTCCAGCACGTCAAAGCGCCGGGGGGCCAATCCGATCTTGCCCTTGAACACCAGACATCCCAACAGGCGGCTGACATCGCCCAGATCGCTTTTCAACGGCAGAAGGAGCATCCGTGCCTCCCCCTCCGGCCGGCCTTCCGAACCTGATGATGTCAGGCGAAACCGGCTCGTGCCCGGTGCCTGAAACACCTCTTCAAGGGTTTCCGAGATCAATTGCCGCGCGCCGGGGTTGAACAGGGCTGTCAGCGGCATGCCACGCACTTCCATGCCCATCAGGTCATTCAGATGGCTGCCCGCGATGCGCAACCGCGCGATGCCCGGCGCGACCCGTTCCACGATAAACGCGTTTTCAAGCGCGCCCTCGATCCCGCGCGGGTCGATTTCAGAGCGTTTCGGTACAATGCGCGCTCCGCGCAAAGCTTCCCAATAGGCTTCGACCTGCGCGATGGCAGCATAACCGGTTTCTGGATGATGGTCTGACATTTCAATGACATTCTGCGATTTATGGTTGGACTTGTCCATGCAACACCACCTTCGATTATTCGGCCGGAATCGCAACAGGGTACAGCGCCAGCCACAGCCTGTTCCCGTGACAGCGTCACGAGGTGTGCGTTCAAGTCTATTCTAATTAGCCTGAATTGCCGGACAGCGGGGGAAATTCTTAAGCATTGGTTAACGCCGCGCCGGATGGGCTTGCCCCGCCGGGCCGTTTCGACCTATCCCGGTGCGGAACTCAAACTGCAAGGGCCGCCTTTCATGATCCATTCGATGACCGGTTTTGCCGCGCGTGCAGGCGCTGACGCCCCTTATTCCTGGGGCTGGGAGATTCGCGCAGTGAACGGCAAGGGGCTGGACCTGCGCCTGCGCGTGCCGGACTGGATCGAGGGGCTGGAGGCGGGACTGCGCAAGAAACTGGCTGCGGTGGCAGCGCGGGGCAATATCACCTGCAACCTGCGCGTCACCCGGGAAGAGACCGCAGGCCGGCTGGAAGTCAACGAGGCCCAGCTTGAAACCCTGCTGGAAGCACTGCACCGGATTGAAGCGCGGGCGATGGATGCGGGGATATCACTGGCCCCGTCCAAGGCCACCGACATCGTGACCATGCGCGGCGTGCTTGAACAGGCCACGACGCAGGACGACACCGCACAGCTTTGCGCGGCATTGCTGAAAGATGTGGACAAGGTGCTGGCCGATTTCGCCGCCATGCGCGCCAGCGAAGGCGCCGCCCTGGCCAGGGTGCTGGAAAACCAGCTGACCGAGGTCGAAAACCTGACCGCTGCCGCGGCAAAGCTGGCCGAGGGGCGCCAGGGCGAGATGGCGCAGAGCCTGCGGCAGAACCTGGCCCGCATTCTGGACAATGCCGATGGGGTGGATGAAAGCCGTCTGGCCCAGGAACTGGCGCTGATTGCGGTCAAATCCGACATCACCGAAGAAATCGACCGGCTGGGCGCGCATATCGCGGCGGCACGCGCGCTGCTGGCCGAGGGTGGCCCGGTGGGGCGCAAGCTGGATTTCCTGATGCAGGAATTCAACCGCGAAACCAATACCCTCTGCGCCAAGGCGCAGCACACGGAGCTGACCCGCGTCGGCCTGTCGCTGAAGGCCGTGATCGACCAGATGCGCGAACAAGTACAGAATGTGGAGTAGACCATGACCCAGCAGCCAGAAAGGCGCGGACTTCTTGTTATTCTCAGCTCACCGTCCGGGGCAGGTAAATCCACGCTGGCCCGGCGGTTGATGGCCTGGGATGCTTCGCTGAAGTTTTCTGTCTCCGCAACCACACGGGTCCCGCGCAAGGGCGAGGTCGAGGGCAAGGATTATTTCTTTGTCTCGGAGGCGAACTTTCGAAAGTGGGTCAAGGAGGGCGAGTTGCTGGAACACGCCCATGTCTTCGGAAACAACTACGGCTCTCCCCGGGGGCCTGTTCAGGAAGCCATCGAAGCGGGCCGGGACGTGCTTTTTGACATCGACTGGCAAGGCGCCCAGCAAATTCAGAAATCGGCGCTTGGCTCGCACACGCTTTCGATTTTCATCCTGCCACCCTCCATTCTGGAACTGCGCCGCAGGCTGATCAGCCGGGGGCAGGACACCGAAGAAACCATTGCCAAGCGGATGCGGAAAAGCTGGGATGAGATCAGCCATTGGGACGGCTATGATTATGTGATCGTGAACGACGACCTCACGGAAACCGAAGAAAAGCTGAAAACCATCATCCGTGCCGAACGCATGCGGGTGGCGCAGCAGCCCCGGCTGCTGGATCATGTGCGCAAACTGCAAACCGAATTCGAGGATCTGACATGACGCTCTATGCACTTGGCGACAAGACCCCCAAAGTCCACGGCAATGCCTGGGTGGCACCGGATGCGAATGTGATCGGCAATGTGGTGCTGGAAGACGAAAGCTCGGTCTGGTTTGGTTCCACGTTGCGCGGTGACAACGAGGTGATCCATGTGGGCCGGGGGTCGAACGTGCAGGAAAACTGCGTGTTCCACACCGACATGGGCTATCCGCTGACCATTGGCGAAAATTGCACCATTGGTCACAAAGTCATGCTGCATGGCTGCACCATCGGGGACAATTCGCTGATCGGCATGGGGGCCACGATCCTCAATGGCGCAAAGATCGGGCGCAACTGCCTGATCGGCGCGGGCGCGCTGATCACCGAAGGCAAGGAGATCCCTGACGGTTCGCTGGTCATGGGCGCGCCGGGCAAGGTGGTGCGGCAGCTGGATGACGAGGCGATCGCGAAACTGACCGCCAGCGCAAGGCATTATGCCGAAAACGCCGCCCGGTTTGCCAAAGACCTCACAGCGCTCTGATGCGATGACCGAAGCACCGCTGCTGCCTGACCTGATCGCCGCCCTGCCATTGCCGACCCTAGTCATCGACCGGGCAGAGCGGATCGCGGCGGTGAACCCGGCGGCCAAGGCGCTGGTCGGGGCGCATACGGTCGGCCGCCACTTTGTGACCGTGCTGCGCCAGCCCTCGCTGGTGGATGCGGTGGAGCGTTGCATCGAGGACGGGAAGGGGCGGCACGCGCAATTCCTGGTCGACGAGGCGGGCAAGGATGTGACCTATGAAGTCACGCTCAACCCGGTCCAGGGCGCCGGGCTGCTGATGGTCAGCTTTCAGGACATCACCCCGCAGGCGCAGGCCGGGCAGATGCGGCGCGACTTCGTGGCCAATGTCAGCCATGAGCTGCGCACGCCGCTGACCTCGCTGATGGGGTTCATCGAAACGCTCAGCGGCCCGGCGCGCGACGATGCGGCCGCGCGGGACAGGTTTCTGGCGATCATGCAGACCGAAGCGGGGCGCATGAACCGTCTGGTGGGCGATCTGTTGTCACTGAGCCGGGTGGAGGCAGAGGAACGCGTGCGCCCGACCAAGCAGATCAACCTGGCCGAGGTGCTGCGGACCGCGCTGCGCAACCTCAATCCGCTGGCTGTCGAAGCGGGGGTGACCCTGCGCCACGACTTCGGGGCCGAGGCGATCCCGATTCTGGGCGACGCGGACCAGATGTTGCAGGTCTTTACCAACCTGATCGAGAACGCGATCAAATACGGGGGCGACGACCGGCCGGTCGAGATCACCGCAGAAACCAGCCTGCGCGACCCGGCCTTGCGCGGGCCATCGGTGCGCATCACGGTCAGCGACCACGGGCCCGGCATCCCGTCGCATCACATTCCGCGCCTGACCGAACGATTCTACCGCGCCGACAACCACCGCAGCCGTGCCCTGGGCGGCACCGGGCTGGGCCTCGCAATTGTGAAACATATTCTCAACCGGCACCGGGGGCGGCTGAAAATCACCTCCGAAGAGGGGCAGGGCGCGTCATTCTGCGTCATCCTGCCCCGAGATGTAGTGGTGAGCGACGGCTGAACGCCAATATACCACTTCTTTTTCCAAATTCTTCCTGTGTCATAAAACCGTAACAAAACCTTCACAAAAGGTATAAGCGCGCCACCTAAACGGGCCGGGAGACCACCCATGGGGGAGGTCGTAGAATGTATGAAAACAGGAGACATCATGTCACTGACAAAACTCACCACATCCGCACTGGCCATCGCCGCGCTTTCCGCTTCGGCTGCCGCTGCGCGTGACAACGTCCAGGTTGCAGGTTCGTCCACCGTGCTGCCCTATGCTTCGATCGTGGCAGAGGCCTTTGGCGAGAACACCGACTTCCCGACACCGGTCATCGAATCGGGCGGCTCCTCTGCCGGTCTGAAGCGGTTCTGCGAAGGTGTGGGCGAAAACACCATCGACGTGGCCAACGCTTCCCGCGCGATCCGCGAAAAGGAAATCAAGGCCTGCGCCGAGAATGGTGTCACCGACATCATGGAAGTGCGCATCGGCTATGACGGCATCGTGTTTGCCTCGCAGATCAGCGGCCCGGCCTTCGAAGCCTTCGAGCCTGCCGACATCTTCAACGCCATCGGCGCGAAGGTCCTGAAAGACGGCGCAATCGTCGAGAACGATTACAGCAGCTGGGCCGAGTTCAACAGCGACCTGCCCGATGCCGAAATCGCAATGTTCATCCCCGGCACCAAGCACGGCACACGCGAAGTCTTTGAAGACAAGGTGCTGCTGAAAGGCTGCGAAGACACCGGCGCAATGCAGGCCATGCTGGATGGCGGCATGAGCGAAGACGACGCCGAAGACGCCTGCCTGGACGTGCGTCAGGATGGCCGTTCGGTCGACATCGACGGTGACTACACCGAGACCCTGGCCCGTATCGACGCCAACACCAATGGCATCGGCGTGTTCGGCCTGGCGTTCTACGAGAACAACCAGGACAAGCTGAAAGTGGCGACCATGGGCGGCGTGGCCCCCTCGACCGAAACCATCGCTTCGGGTGATTACCCGGTGTCCCGCCCGCTGTTCTTCTACGTCAAGAAGGCACATATCGGCGTGATCCCCGGCCTGAAGGAATTTGCGCAGTTCTTCATCTCCGACGAACTGGCAGGCCCGTCCGGCCCGCTGGCCAACTACGGCCTGGTGTCCGACCCGCAGCTGTCCGACACGCAAAAATCCGTCAATGAAGAAGCGACAATGGGCTCCGGCTCCTGAGCCTGTCGCTGACCTTTCGTAGCCGGGGGCGGCCCGACGCCGCCCCCGCGCTGTTTCGATAAAGAAATTCCACCCACAGGCGGGGCACGACATGCCGATACTCTGGCTCTTTCTCATCGTTTCAGGCATCGCCATCGCCGGATATTACCTCGGGCTGGCGCGGGTGATGCGCAGCGCGGGCGGTGACCGGCGTCACATGCATTCGCTGCCTTCCTACTACGGGGGCAATGTGGCGATCAAAGCCGCCGTTCCCGCCCTTCTTCTGATGCTGGTCTGGCTGCTGGTGCAGCCGATGATCGTCAACAATTCCGTTTCTGCCCTGATCCCGGACAGCGCCATTGCCGACGCCTCTTCGCGCGGGCTGGTCCTGTCAGAGGTGCGCCGCGCGGCTGACGGCATGGACCGTGCCCTGGCCCAGGGCACCATGGATGCCAGCATGGCAAATGACCCGCAGGCCGACCCGGATGACGTCACCAGCCGCCTGCAGGACGCAGGCGCCATCGTGACATCGCAGATCACCCAGCCGGTGCTGAACGCCGCGCAAAGCTACCGGATGCAGAACCAGCGCGGCAACCAGTTCATGAGCGGTGTTGTCATTGTCCTGGCACTGCTGGGCGCGCTTTGGGGCCTGCGCGGCGCACAGGCTGATTTCCGGGCGCGTAACGTGGTTGAATCGGCAGTAAAGATGCTGCTGATCGGTGCCGCCTCCATCGCGATCCTGACGACACTGGGCATCGTGCTGTCGCTGGTTTTCAACACCATCGAATTTTTCCGCCTTTACCCCGCCAGTGATTTCTTTTTCGGCACCAACTGGGCGCCGAGCTTTTCGGGCAGGGGGGGCAGTTCCGACCTTGGCGTGCTGCCGCTGCTCTGGGGCACCTTCTATATCTCGCTGGTGGCGCTGGCGGTGGCGATCCCCATCGGGTTGTTCGCGGCGGTCTACCTGTCCGAATATGCCAGCAACTCCGTGCGCTCCGTCGCCAAGCCGCTGCTGGAGGTGCTGGCCGGTATTCCGACCATCGTCTACGGGCTTTTTGCGCTGCTGACGGTTGGTCCGCTGCTGGTCTCGGTCTTTGGCCGCGACGGGCTGGGCATCATGCAGGCGGGCACCGCCGTGATCACCGCCGGTCTGGTTATGGGCGTGATGCTGATCCCCTTTGTCAGCTCGCTGTCCGACGACATCATCAATGCCGTGCCGCAGGCGATGCGCGATGGCTCATACGGCCTTGGGGCGACCAAGTCGGAAACCATCCGCCAGGTCATCCTGCCGGCCGCCTTGCCCGGAATCGTCGGTGCGATCCTGCTGGCAGCCTCACGTGCCATCGGCGAAACCATGATCGTGGTGCTGGGGGCAGGGGCCGCCGCACGGTTGTCCCTGAACCCCTTCGACGCGATGACCACCGTCACCGCCAAGATTGTCAGCCAGCTTACCGGGGATGCGGATTTCGCCAGCCCCGAGGCGCTGGTGGCCTTTGCGCTGGGGATGACATTGTTTGTCATCACCCTCGCCCTCAATGTTTTCGCGCTCTACATCGTGCGCAAGTACCGGGAGCAATATGACTGATGTATGATGCAAGCCTCAGCAGCGGCGCTGCACCCAAACCGCGCGGAAAATCCCTGCTGGTGCAGGATGCGCGCACCCGCAAACGCAACGCAGCCGAAAAACGGTTCCGGGCCTATGGCATGACCGCCATCCTGATCGGGCTGTTCTTTCTGGTGGTCCTCGCGGTTTCGATCATCCGTTCCGGCGTGCCGGCCTTTACCCAGACGGTTGTGGATGTGGAATTCACCCTGACCGAGGAACAATATACCGCCGCCGAGGGGGAATTGTTCAAGACCAAGGCCTATGAGGGGCTGCTGATCGAACAGATCCGCGACACCCTGGAGGCGCGCGGCCTTGAGGTGGCGTTCGACGCGGGCGCGATTGAACGCCTGCTGGGCAAGCCCGGCGGCACCCTGCGCGAACATTACCGCGCAAACGAACAGGATCTGGGCAGCCCGGTCAGCTTCAAGCTGGCGGCAGCATCAAGGGTCGACGGCTATCTGACCGGCCGCGTCACCCGCGAAGCACTGCAGGACAGCCGTTTCATGCAGGCCTCCGACCTTGATCTGATCGACGCGCTGGTCAGCGCCGATATCATCACCCGTGCCTTCAACTGGAACTTCATCACCGGGGCGGATTCGGGCGTGGACAACCCCGGCGGTGCCGGCATCGGTGCCTCGGTCATCGGCTCCTTCTTCATGATGCTGGTGGTGCTGGCGCTGTCGCTGCCGATCGGTGTCGCGGCCTCCATCTATCTTGAGGAATTCGCGCCGCAGAACCGGTTCACCGATCTGATCGAGGTGAACATCTCGAACCTCGCGGCGGTGCCTTCCATCGTCTTTGGTATCCTTGGTCTGGCGGTCTTTATCCAGTTCATGCATCTGCCGCAGTCGGCGCCGCTGGTGGGCGGGCTGGTGCTGACACTGATGACGCTGCCGACAATCATCATCTCCACCCGCGCCTCTCTGAAATCCGTGCCACCCTCGATCCGGGACGCGGCGCTGGGGGTAGGGGCCTCAAAGATGCAGGCGGTGTTTCACCATGTGCTGCCCCTGGCCATGCCGGGCATCCTGACGGGCACCATCATCGGCCTGGCGCAGGCGTTGGGAGAGACGGCACCGCTGCTGCTGATCGGCATGGTCGGCTTTGTCGCGCGGGGCTATCCCGATGGCGTGCTGGCCGGTTTCACCGAGCCGAACTCGGCCATGCCCGCGCAGATCTACACCTGGGCCGCCCGTGCGGATGCCAGCTTCTACGAAAAAGCATGGGGCGGGATCATCATTCTTTTGATATTCCTGCTGACCATGAACATCATCGCCATCATCCTGCGCCGCCGTTTCGAGCGCCGCTGGTAAGGAGACAGTCCGATGAAAGACAATCATATTGCGGAGAATGAAGTGGCCACCAAGAACATCAAAATCGCGGCCCGGGACGTTCAGGTCTATTATGGCGACACCCATGCGATCAAGGACGTCAACGTCGAGATCGAGGACAAGACCGTCACCGCCTTCATCGGGCCATCGGGCTGCGGCAAATCGACCTTCCTGCGCTGCATCAACCGGATGAACGACACCATCGACGTCTGCCGCGTGGTCGGCGACATCCTGATCGACGGCGAGGACATCTATGACCGCAAGGTCGATCCGGTGCAGCTGCGTGCCAAGGTCGGCATGGTGTTCCAGAAACCCAACCCCTTTCCCAAGTCGATCTACGACAATGTGGCCTATGGGCCGCGCATCCACGGGCTGGCCCGCAACAAGGCCGAACTGGACGACATCGTGGAACGCGCCCTCCGCCGTGGTGCGATCTGGAACGAGGTCAAGGACCGGCTCGATGCGCCGGGCACCGGCCTGTCGGGCGGCCAGCAACAGCGCCTGTGCATCGCACGCGCCGTGGCCACGGAACCCGAAGTGCTGCTGATGGATGAACCCTGTTCGGCGCTGGACCCGATTGCAACCGCACAGGTCGAAGAGCTGATCGACGAGCTGCGCCAGAACTATTCGGTGGTGATCGTGACCCACTCCATGCAGCAGGCCGCCCGCGTCAGCCAGAAGACGGCCTTTTTCCACCTGGGCAACCTTGTGGAATTTGGCGAGACCGACAAGATTTTCACCGCACCCGAAGACCCGCGCACCGAAAGCTACATCACAGGCCGGATTGGATAATATCATGCAAGATCAACACATTGCGTCAGCCTTTGATCGCGATCTGGAGGCGGTTCAGGCCCAGATCATGAAGATGGGCGGATTGGTTGAAGATGCCATCCGCAACGGGGCCTTGTCCCTTGAAAGCCGGGACGAGGAACTGGCCGAAAAGGTCAGGGCAGGGGACAAGGTTATCGACAACCTTGAAATCATGATCAACGAAAGCGCCGCCCGGGTCATCGCCCTGCGCGCGCCCACCGCGATTGACCTGCGTCTGATCCTGAGCGTGATCAAGATCAGCGCAAACCTTGAGCGGATTGGCGATTACGCGAACAACATGGCAAAGCGGACCGGCGTGCTGTCGCAGATTGCCCCGGTCAACGACAGCGCCGGTGCCATCCGCCGCATGGCGCGCACGGTCGAAGCCATGCTCAAGGACGCCCTGGACGCCTATATCCAGCGCGACGCCGAACTGGCGGCCGACATCATCGAGCGTGACCAGGAAGTGGATCAGATGTACAATGCGCTGTTCCGCGAATTCCTGACCTTCATGATGGAAGATCCGCGCAACATCACGGCCTGTATGCACCTGCATTTCATTGCCAAGAACGTCGAACGCATGGGTGATCTGGTCACCTCCATCGCCGAGCAGGTGATCTATCTGGTCACCGGCCAGCACCCCGATGAAGACCGGCCAAAAGCCGACCACACATCCATGCCAGCCGGGAGTTGAAGATGTCCGTGACCCAACCCCAGGTCCTGCTGGTCGAAGACGAACCGGCGCAGCGCGAGGTCCTGGCCTATAATCTGGAAAGCGAAGGCTTTGCCGTGCGCCGTGCCGAGAACGGCGAGGAAGCGCTGCTGATGGTGTCGGAGGCGCGTCCCGACCTGGTGATCCTCGACTGGATGATGCCATTGATGAGCGGCATCGAAGTCTGCCGCCAGCTCAAGACCCGGGACGAGACCCGCGACATACCGATCATCATGCTGTCGGCACGCTCCGAAGAAGTCGACGCCGTGCGCGGGCTTGAAACCGGGGCGGATGATTATGTCGTGAAACCCTATGCGCTGCGCGAGTTGATGGCGCGCGTGCGCAACCAGCTGCGCCGGTCACGGCCGGCAGCCAGCGGTGCCGAGCTGACCTTTGACGACATCCGCCTTGATCCGGAGCGCCACCGCGTGAACCGCGCCGAAAAGGAACTGAAGCTGGGGCCGACCGAATACCGGCTGCTGGTGACCTTGCTGGAAAAACCCGGTCGCGTGTTCAGCCGCGATCAGCTGCTTGACCATGTCTGGGGGCGCGACATCTATGTCGACACGCGCACGGTGGATGTTCACATCGCAAGACTGCGCAAGGCGCTGACGGTCCACGGCGGGCAAGACCCGATCAGAACCGTGCGCGGTGCAGGATACGCGCTGGGCTGAGCCGCTGTTTTCAGCGGCCAGTTGCGCGCAAAGGCATGTTTTGCGGCCTCAGGGTTCATCATTTATTTACATAATACTGATTATAGGATTTATGGACACCGTTAAAGGACCGTCAGAAGATATCTGATCGATCCCATCCTCACCTCTTTCCTTGTTGAATGCTGGACTTTTCAACGCTTCCATCGTTAATAATGCACATCTCATCAAGGGTTTGTGTATGCCGTCTGTCCTGATCCTCAATGGTCCGAACCTGAACCTGCTGGGCACCCGCCAGCCTGAGGTCTACGGTGCGACGACCCTGGCCGACATCGAGAAGATCTGCGCCGATGCGGCAGCGGCGCTGGGGCTTGAGGTCGCCTTCCTGCAAAGCAACCATGAAGGTGCGCTGGTGGACGCGATCCATGCAGCCAAGGGCGTTCATGGCGGCATCGTGCTGAATGCCGGTGCCTATACCCATACCTCTGTCGCGCTGATGGATGCCATCGCCTCTGTCGAATTGCCGGTTGTGGAGGTTCACCTGAGCAACATTCACGCCCGCGAGACATTCCGCCATCATTCCTACATTGCCCCTGTGGCCATCGGACAGATCTGCGGCTTTGGCGCCAAGGGCTATCTGATGGCGCTGGACGCACTTTCAGAAAGGCTTGTAACATCATGAGTTTACGAGAGTATCTTCATGCCGTTGCCCGCTGCCCGAGCCTTGAGGAGCTTTGGGATCTGCACACCAGCAAGATGGACAGCTACGGTTTCGACCGGCTGATCTATGGCTTTACACGCTACCGCACCTCGACCTCCCTGGGCGATCCGGAAGATTTTGTCATCCTGACGAACCACAGCCGCGCCTATACCGATGAATTCCTTGGCGGTGGCCTCTATTTCCATGCGCCCATGGTGCACTGGGCGCTCAAGCATGAAGGTGCCTGCAGCTGGACGGTACTGCACGACATGGCGCGCGAACGGGCCATGACCCCGGCAGAGGAACGCGTGATCGACTTCAACCGCCGCATGAACGTCACGGCGGGCTATACCGTCAGTTTTAAGTCGATCTCGGCCCGCTCCAAGGGGGCCATCGCCCTGACCGCGAAACCGGGCATATCGCAGGATGAGGTTGATGCGCTTTGGGCCCAGCATGGCAATGACATCAAGCTGATGAACGAAATCGCCCATCTGAAGATCCTGACCCTGCCCTACCACTCGCAGCGCCGCGCCCTGACACCGCGCCAGCGCGAGGCGCTGGAATGGGTTGGTGACGGCAAGACGATGCAGGACATCGCGGTGATCATGGGGCTGACATCGGCCACCGTGGAAAAACACCTCAGACTGGCCCGCGAGGCGCTGGCGGTGGATACGACGGCCCAGGCCGTACTCAAGGCGTCATTTTCGAACCAAATGTTTGTTCTGGACGCATAGATTCTGACGAATCTGACGCGTCGCGTGAAATATTCCCCTTGATTTGACCACAAGGTAAGGAATCCCTGACTGGCTCAAAGCGGCGAGTTGACCCAAAGTAACATTGTTCCTGGCAAACGGTTTGACCGCAGGGACAAGGCCTGTAAATCCTTGTTATAAAAAGGCTCTTTGCAGGTGCCGGTTACAGTCGGGCGTATTCTTCCGCCCGGCTGTCCGGGGTTATAACGCCCCTGCTCCTCCCCGAGCGTTCCGTCACCGGGCGTTGGGCGGACCTTGAACATCAAGGTCCGCCCGCTTTCCCTCAGCAGCTCCGCCATGGTCCCGCGCAGATGCAAAAAGGGCGGCACCCTGCGGCACCGCCCTTTTCAATTCCGATCGCTTCGCCGTCCATCTCTGGACGCGGTGCTTAGCCTTTGGCGGCCTTGGCCACTTCCGCGGCAAAGTCTTCCTTGACCACTTCGATGCCTTCGCCGACTTCGAGACGCACGAAACCGGTGATGGTGGCGCCAACTTCCTTGGCAGCGTCGCCCACGGTCAGATCCGGGTTCACGACAAAGGACTGGTTCAGCAGCGTGACTTCGGACATGTACTTTTTCATCCGGCCCACGATCATCTTTTCGATGACCTGCTCGGGCTTGCCGCTTTCGCGCGCAATGTCCATCTGAACCTGCTTTTCCTTCTCGACCACAGCCGGGTCCAGATCGTCTTCGGACAGGGACGCGGGGTTGACCGCCGCGATGTGCATCGCAACCTGCTTGCCGAACGCATCGTCGCCGCCGGTCATCGCAACCAGAACGCCGATCTTGCCCATGCCGGGTGCTGCCGCGTTGTGGACATAGGAAACCACGGTTTCGCCATCCACGGTTGCCATGCGGCGCACCGACATATTTTCACCGATCACGGCAACCGCATCTGTCACGGTCTGCTCGACGGACTTGCCGCCCATGTCCGCCGCTTTCAGCGCGTCAACATCGGAAACGGAAACGGCGACATCGGCGATGCCCGCGACCATTTTCTGGAAATCCGCGTTCTTGCCGACGAAATCGGTTTCGGAGTTCACTTCAACCGCGACGCCATGGCCACCCTCGACCTTGACCGCAACCAGACCTTCGGCGGCAGTACGGCCCGATTTCTTGGCGGCTTTCGCCAGACCCTTGGTGCGCAGCCAGTCAACGGCGGCTTCCATGTCGCCGTCGTTTTCTGTCAGTGCCTTCTTGGCGTCCATCATGCCTGCGCCGGTGCTGTCGCGCAGTTCTTTTACCATAGATGCTGTGATTGCCATCTTTGGGTGCTCCTAATTTCTATCAAACGATTGGGGCAGGTTTCCCCTGCCCCATATGTCAGGCGTATGTCAGTCTTGTGACAATGCTCAGCCTTCGGTCTTCTCGGCGGCCTTGGCTTCGGTTTCCTTCTTGGATTCCAGATCGTAAGGCGCGTCCTTGGCCATCGCGTCGTTCGACACGGTCTCGGAAGAGGCGTTGCCAACCTCGACACCGGTGCTTTTCTCGGTCAGCGCTTCTTCGGCCGGGGCTTCTTCCATGGCGCCGATGTCGACACCTGCCGCACCCAGCTGGGCCGACATGCCGTCGAGTGCCGCGCGCGACGCCAGATCGCAATAAAGCGAGATGGCGCGGGCCGCGTCGTCGTTGCCGGGGATGATATAGTCGATCCCATCGGGCGAGCAGTTGGTGTCGACCACAGCCACAACCGGGATGCCCAGCTTGTTGGCTTCGGCGACTGCCAGCGCCTCTTTCTTGACGTCGATGACAAAGATCAGGTCAGGGCGACCGCCCATTTCGCGGATACCGCCAAGCGAGGCTTCAAGCTTTGCCTGATCGCGTTCCATGCCCAGACGCTCTTTCTTGGTCAGACCTTCAAAGCCACGCTCGGATTGCTCGTCGATGGACTTCAGACGGTTGATCGACTGGGACACGGTCTGCCAGTTGGTCAGCGTGCCGCCCAGCCAGCGGTGGTTCATGTAATATTGCGCGCATTTCTCTGCCGCTTCCGCGACGGGCTGCTGCGCCTGACGCTTGGTGCCGACGAAAAGAACGCTGCCGCCCTTGGCGACGGTATCGCGGATCGCCTGCAGCGCCTGGTCCAGCATCGGAACAGTCTGCGTCAGGTCCATGATATGGATGCCGTTGCGCGCGCCATAGATGAAGGGACCCATGCGGGGGTTCCAGCGCTGCGTCTGGTGGCCGAAGTGTACGCCTGCTTCAAGCAATTGGCGCATGGAGAACTCAGGAAGAGCCATGTCTTTATACCTTTCCGGTTTAGCCTCGTCGGGGGTATGACAGCACATGCTGACAACCGGCGGACGCTTGAGGATGTCTCCCCCAAGGGCCCAACCCCGACTGCGGGATTAAGTGGCCGTGCTATAGGCCCTCAGCGCGTGCTGTGCAAGGGATAAACTGTTTGTCATCGGCATGGACAGGCCATGCGCTTTGCCGCAAACTCAAATCAAAAAATCAAGGGAGTATCCAATGTTGAAATCCACCGCGCTGCTGGCAATTTTCGCCCTGGCCGCACCCGGCTTTGCCCAGACGCTGACCCTGACACCCGCGTCCCCGCAACCTGCCGACGGGTCCCTGAAACAGGGGCTTGCCGTTGGTTATGCCTATTACAGCGTCCGGTCGCTGGACGAGGCAAGGGGCAAGCTGGACCATGCCAAGGCCGGGCCGCCGCTGGCCGGATTTTCCTATCTCGATACCGATCCTGGCGACAAGGCCCTGACCTCGACCAGCGCCGAAAAGGTACTGGCCGCCATCCAGGGCTATATCCGGTTTGACGCCCCCGGCACCTATGACATCGAATTCATCAGCAACGACGGGCTGCAGGCCAGCATCGGCGGACAGCAGGTGGCCCTCTTTGACGGTGTGCATGGCTGCGAATCCGCTGGCGTGACCTCGGTCGCGGTGCCGCAGGCCGGCTGGTACGAGGTCGAGGCCACCTATTTCCAGCGCAAGGGCTCTGCCTGCCTGCTGATGGACTGGGGCCAGTCGGGCAATATGGAGCCGGTGCCGGACAGCGCCTTCGCCCACAAGTAAATCACCAGGGGCAATGCGGTATCAGCCGCGGCCCAGAAGGGATTGATGGCCCGCGCGCACCGCCTGTTCACAGGCCAGGGCAAGCGCCTTGCGGTCCGGCATCTCGCTGACGCGCAGCGTCGGGTGAAACACCACCTGCACCCTGCCCTGTTTTGCAGGCGCCAGGGTGTGGATCAGATGGGTCCCGAAATCCATGTCGCCCCACCAGCCGTAAAACCGCGCATCGGTGCCCTGCGGCGCGTGATAGACCACGCTCACCGGCTGCACCTGGATCTGGTCGCGCAATTCCGGTGCGAAAAAGCTCTGGAACAGCGTGGTCTTGAACGGCAGCACCTGCCTGCCATCGGTGCTGGTGCCCTCGGGAAAGAACAGCAGCTTGTGACCCGCCAGCAGGCGTTTTTGGAACAGCACGGTCTGTTCGCGTGCCCGTGCCGGATTGCGTTCGATGAAAACGGTCCCGGTGGCGCGCGCCAGCCAGCCGATGCCGGGCCAGCCCTCCACCTCTGACTTGGAGACGAAATAGACCCGTTTGGCCGCGTTCAGCACAAAGATGTCCAGCCAGGAGGCATGGTTGCACACCACTGCCCCGCGCCCCGTCATCGGGCTTCCCGAGACTTCGTGACGCAATCCGATGATGCGCAGCGACATGCGACAGACCCATTGGGTCACATGGGGGGTCACGGGCCGGTTCGCCCCGCAGACCGGCCGCTCCACCGCGCGCAAAAGCAGTTTGATCAGCAAGCCGCCGAAAACCACCACGATCAGGGCCATGATCCGCAGGATCACCCGAAGCCAGCCCGAGAATGTGATCCGTGGATAGGTCGGCGGCACGCCGCTGTCCCAGGCGGTTGTCATGCGCCGGTGGCCCCATAGATGCGGGCCTGCCGGGTGTTGATCTGGGTGGTGTCCATGATCAGGCAGACATCGACCGTGTTGAAGGCATGATCCACAAACGCCCCCTCGCCCACGCACCCGCCCAGCCGCAGATACGCCTTGATCAGACTGGGAATCTGGCGCATCGCCGCCTTGCGATCAAGTTGAGCTTCGTCCAGCAGGTTCATGCTTTGAAAGGATTTCTCCAGCGCGCGGACCCGCAGTTCCGGCGGCGCCAGATGGCGTTCATGCAGCAGGCTCAGCGGTGCGGCCAGCCGGTCCATATCGGTGCCATGAAAGCTGGCCACCCCGAACAGGATCTCGACCCCATTCGCCTTAACGTATTGCGCAAGAGCGGACCACAACACATGCATCCCGACGCCGCCACGATAGTCTGGATGCAGGCAGGAACGCCCCAATTCCAACAGGTTACGACCCGAAGCTAACAAGGGAGACAGATCATATTCCGCGGCCGAATAGAACCCCCCGGCCTCGACCGCCTTTTCCGCCCGCATCAGGCGATAGACGCCCACCACCTTGTCCGAGCGGATGTCCGTCAACAGCAGGTGTTCAAAGAACGGGTCCAGGTGATCGCGCTCAAGCTTCTCATCATGATCGACAAGCGGGCCGCTGCCGCCCAGTTCGGTGACAAAGACATCATACCGCAGGCGCTGAGCCGCATGCAGATCTGCAGGCGTTTTCGCAAGACTGACCGAAAAATCCGCCGCATGTGCCTGAGCCATCTGCCTGCCGTCGCTGTTGAAATACCCTGGCCGTCTGATAGGCAATGCGCAGGCCAAGCGCAATCCTTGTGCCCTGGCAGCAAATGCCGCATCATTACCTTGTGGTTGCAGGACCTGTTAAGTGTTCCCGCGTTAACCTTTTGAAAAGGATCATGGGTCATCAAAGACCGGCATCAACCCGACCCGAAAGCTGTCTATGACGATTTTGCCCACATCCCTGAAATTTACCGTCACTTTACCGCCGATGTTGCTTTGCACCTGTCCGATCCCCCAATCGGGCCGCTCGGGATGGGTCACCAGCATGCCGGGGGTCAGAATGGCATTCAGATCGTCCATGGTTCTGCCCCTTTCGGAAAGGCTGTCATGATGTCCGACACCCATTTTGATCTTGTCGCATTGATCGGCAGCCGGATTTGCCATGATCTGATATCGCCTATCGGCGCGATCAACAACGGGCTGGAATTGCTTCAGATGGCGGACAGCGCCACCTCGGGCCCGGAAATGGACCTGATCGGTGAAAGTGTCGGCAATGCCTCTGCCCGGATAAGGTATTTCCGGGTCTGCTTTGGCGTGGCAGGCGATCAGCTGATGGGCCCTTCGGAAATCACCTCGATCCTGCGGGATCTTTACGGCGCAACCCGGCTCAGCGTGGAATGGCAACCAGATCAGGCACAGGGCCGGGCCGCGGTGCAGCTGGCCTTTCTCGCGATCCTCTGCCTGGAAAGTGCCCTGCCCTATGGCGGGCATGTCACGGTCGCGCAGGATCAGGGGAACTGGACGCTGTCAGCCCTGGCCGACAAGCTGAAGGTCGATCCGGCGCTTTGGTCATTGCTTGCCCCGGGCAACGCACGCAACGGCCTGCAGCCCGCTCATGTGCAATTCGCGCTGCTGCCCCTGATTGCTGCCGACGCGGGGCGGCAGGTGGCGCATCAGGTGACCGACACCAGGCTGACCATCAGTTTCTAAATCGTCATGCGAAAAACCTGACTCACGTAACGCTGCCTGAAATCGAAAATTTTAACGCGTTACGTAATGCCTGATGGTTCTGGTATTTCGTCAGACGCTATAGGCAAAGCCGCGCGAAACGCCTTAGCTTCGCACGGTCCCGTCGCCGGTGACGATATATTTGAACGAGGTCAGCTGCGCCGCGCCCACCGGGCCGCGCGCATGCATCTTGCCGGTTGCAATGCCAATCTCGGCCCCCATGCCGAATTCGCCGCCATCCGCAAACTGGGTGGAGGCATTATGCATCAGGATCGCTGAATCGAGCCGCTCCATAAAGGTCTGAACCGCCGCCGCATCCTCGGTCACGATGCAATCGGTGTGGTTCGACCCATAGCTGCGGATATGGGCGATGGCATCCTGCACGTCATCCACCACGCGGGCGGCCATGATCATGTCCAGGTATTCGCGGCCCCAATCGTCTTCCTGTGCAGCGATGGTGCCCGGGATCCTGGCGAGTGCCGCATCCACACGCATTTCCACCCCGGCATCCACAAGCGCGCGGATGATGCCCTGGCCGATGGTGTCGGCGACATCGCGGTGGATCAGCAGGCATTCGGCAGCGCCGCAGATGCCCGTGCGCCGCGTCTTGGCGTTCAGGACAATGCGCAGCGCCTTCTCCGGATCCGCCGCCGCGTCGATGTAGATATGCACGATCCCTTCAAGGTGGGAGAAAACGGGCACGCGCGCCTCGCGCTGGACCAGTCCCACCAGCCCCTTGCCGCCACGGGGCACGATCACGTCGATGGTGTCGGTCATGGTCAACATCTCGGACACCGCCGCGCGGTCCCGGGTCGGCACAAGTTGCACCGCATCTTCGGGCAGCCCCGCCGCGCGCAACCCTTCCTGCAGGCAGGCATGGATGGCGCGGGCGGAATGAAAGCTTTCCGAGCCGCCGCGCAGGATTACCGCATTCCCGGCCTTGAGGCAGAGCGCACCGGCATCCGCCGTCACATTGGGCCGGCTTTCATAGATCACGCCGATGACACCCAAAGGTGTCCGCACCCGTTTGATATGCAGGCCAGAGGGCTGATCCCACTCCGCAAGGGTCTCTCCCACGGGGTCGTCCTGTGCGGCCACGCTGCGCAGCCCCTCCACCATGCCCTGAATGCGGGGTTCATCCAGCATCAGCCGGTCCAGCATCGCCTCTGACAGGCCCTTTTCCCGGCCATAGTCCATATCCCGGGCATTGGCCGCCAGAATCTCCGCCCGCGCGGCCCAGACCGCATCCGCGGCGGCATTCAGCGCGCTTTGCTTGGCCGCAGAGGGGGTCGAGGCCAGCTCTGCCGCCGCCGCCTTGGCCCGCTTGCCGATACCAGCCATCAATTCAGAGATGTTTTCCATATCTTTCATGGTCTTACGTCCATACCCTAAAGTAACGCACCTTCACAGTGCCATATCGTCACGATGAATCAAAGCGGCCCGACCGGGATAGCCCAGTATTTCCTCGATCTTTGCGCTTTGATGTCCCTTGATCTGCGCCGCCTCAAGCGCCGAATAGCGCGTCAGACCGGTGCCGATGCTGTGGCCCCGTGAATCCAGCATCAAAATGCTGTCCCCCCGCTCGAACGTGCCGGTCACCCCCGTGATGCCGGCAGGCAGCAGGGATTTGCCGCGCGACATTGCCGCCACCGCACCCGCATCCAGCGTCACGGAACCACGCGGTTTCATCGCGGCGATCCAGCGCTTGCGGGCCACCTGCGGGTCGGAATGGGCGGTAAACCAGGTGGCATTCGCGCCGTTCTGCAGGGCCAGCAGCGGGCGCTGCACGGAACCTTCGGTGATCGCCATGGCACAGCCCGCCGCCGTGGCGGTGCGTGCGGCCATCAGCTTGGTCTTCATCCCGCCCTTGGACAGGCCCGACCCGGCATCACCGGCCATCGCCTCGATCTCCGGGGTGATCTGTTCAATTGTGTCATAGCGGGTGGCCTTGGGATCATCGGCGGGATTGCCGCTATAGAACCCGTCGACATCCGACAGCAGGATCAGCTGATCGGCGCCAACAGTCACCGCGATCTGCGCCGCCAGACGGTCATTGTCGCCAAAACGGATTTCATCTGTGGCCACGGTGTCATTTTCATTCACGATCGGCACAACACCCAGGCCCAACAGGGTTTCCATGGTTGCGCGGCTGTTCAGATAGCGCCGACGGTCGGCGGAATCCTCAAGCGTGACAAGGACTTGCGCCGTCGTGATGCCATGGGGCTGCAACGCCTCCTCATAGGCGCGGGCAAGGCGGATCTGGCCCACGGCCGCCGCCGCCTGCGATTGCTCCAGCGCCAGCGTCGTCAGGGGCAGGCCCAGCACCCCGCGCCCAAGGGCGATGGAACCCGAGGAAACCAGTGCAACATCGGCTCCTAACCCCTTGAGCCAACGCACATCTTCCGCAAGGGCATGCAACCAGTCGGCGCGCAGCTGGCCGGTCACCCGGTCCACCAAGAGAGCCGAGCCGATCTTGATCACCACCCGTCTGGCAGCGGTCAGGGTTGCCATGGCGCGACCTCTTCCGCGGGTTTGTGCCGCAGGCGGTCATCGTCGATCTGGCCCCGCAGGCTGCGCAGCACCTCTGTCACACCTTCGCGGGCCACACCGGACATCTGCATGACCGGTCCGCCACTTTCTTTTTCCAATATTTTACAAGCCTCTACGCGCTCTTCTTCATCCAGCGCATCAATCTTGTTCAGCACGGTGACGCGGGGTTTATCCGCCAGATCGCCGCCATAGGCCTCAAGCTCGGTGATGATGGTCCTGTAATCCTCCGCAAGGGTGCCGGAGGTGCCGTCGACCAGATGCAGCAGCACCGCGCAGCGCTCGACATGGCCCAGGAACAGATCGCCCAGCCCCCGCCCTTCGGAGGCCCCTTCGATCAGACCCGGAATGTCGGCCACAACGAATTCTGTGTTGTCCACGCCCACAACCCCAAGATTGGGATGCAATGTGGTAAAGGGGTAATCCGCGATCTTGGGCCGCGCGTTGGAGGTGGCGGCCAGAAACGTCGATTTCCCCGCGTTGGGCAGGCCCAGCAGCCCCACGTCCGCGATCAGCTTCAGCCGCAGCCAGAGCGTGCGTTCGACACCATCCTGCCCCGGATTGGACCGGCGTGGCGCCTGGTTGGTGGCGGATTTGAAATGCAGGTTGCCCCAGCCGCCATTGCCGCCGCGCGCCAGTTCAACACGCTGGCCCAGTTCGGTCATATCGACCAGCACCGTTTCCTGATCCTCGTCCAGGATCTCCGTGCCCACGGGCACCCGCAGCACGATGTCGTCGCCATCCTTGCCGGTGCGCTGCTTGCCCATGCCGGGCTGGCCGTTCTTGGCAAAGAAATGCTGCTGATAGCGAAAGTCGATCAGCGTGTTCAGCCCGTCCACAGCCTCGGCCCAGACCGAGCCGCCACCGCCGCCGTCGCCGCCATCCGGCCCGCCGAATTCGATATACTTCTCGCGCCGGAAAGACACGCAGCCTCCGCCGCCCGCGCCGGAACGGATATAGACTTTGCACAGGTCGAGAAATTTCATGGCGGGGCCTTTCGGAACGACGCTACAGCTTGCGGCTATAGGTCCATGTGGGTACGGCAGCATCGCGTGCCAGACAATAGGTTTCGGCATCGCCGAGATAGACAAATCCGGCGTTGGTCAGCACCTTTGCCGATGCCGGGTTGTCGTGGAAGACAGAGGCAAACATCGCCTGATTGCCCTGCGGGTTCGCGGCAACCAGCGCCTGCACCGCTTCGGAGGCCAGATGGCTGTTCCAATAGGCGGGTGCCACCCAATAGCCGACCTCGGACTGGCCGCGGTCCAGATGAGTGAGCGATATCAGCCCCATCACCTCTGCGCCGCCGGTCTTGAGACCATCCATCGCCCAGACATCCTCGACCCGCGGGATCGCCAGCGACCGCGTGATGAAGGCATCAATCGCGCCGGGGGGCAGCGGATGCGGGATGCTGGACGTGGACAGCGCCACCCGCGGATCACCCGCAAAAAGCTCGATCAATCCCTTGTCGGACCGCCGCAGCGGACGCAGGTCAAACCGCGCCGTTTCGATTACGGATTGGTTGATGATGGGTTCCATTTGCACAATCATGTTCCTCCTCCGAACATCACTCAAACTGCCCGGCTTGCGAACAGAACAAAGAGAACAGAAGCAACGGTCAGCGCTGCCAATGTCCACATCAGATAGGGTTCCGCAGGGCTGCCTGCCAGGGTTCTGGCAATCCGGTCGCCCGCCAGCGTCCACAGCGGGTGCAAGATGACCTGCAGCGCCAGCAGTATGGCCGCAATGGTCAACGTGGCATTCAGCGGTGGCGTGCCGGGACCGACAAAGGCGGTAAATCCGCCGATGATCATCGCCCAGGCCTTGGGGTTCAAAGGATGCACGATCAGCCCGGCGACAAAGCCCGGCGGCTTGCCCAGATCACGCCCCTGCCCCAGCCGCAGGTTGGCAACCTTCCAGGCCAGCCAGATGATATAGGCCGCCGAGACATACTTGAGCACCTCAAAGACCCAGGGCGCGCGTGCGCTCAGTTCCATCAGGCCAAAGCCGACGGGCCAGATCACGAATTGCTTGCCCAGTGCCACACCGGCGACAAAGGGCAAAGCGGCACGAAAGCCAAAGCGCGCACCGGTGCCCATCAGCGCCATGTTGGCAGGCCCCGGGGTGCCGATCTGGCTGGCGGCAAAGACGACAAAGGAAGTTACAGCAACAGACATCAGGCCGCCGCCCCCTTGGCAAAGTCAGGGGCCAGGACCCCCATGATCACGTCGTCATGCCAGTTGTCGCCCACCCGCGCGGCCTGACGCTCCCGGCCTTCCTCGACAAAGCCGACCTTGTGATAGGCGGCGATGGCACGGGCGTTATAGGCCAGCACGCGCACCGACACCCGGTGCAGCGCCAGCGCGCCAAAGGCATGGGTCAGCAGCAGCCTGACGGCCCGTGTCCCCAGCCCCTTGCCCAGCAGTTTCGGGTCCAGAATCCCGATCGCCAGGCTGGCCCGGCGGTCGTGGTGGTCCAGTGAATGCAGACGCAGCGCGCCGATCATCCGGCGTTTATGCTCGATCACCCATGCCAGCGGCTCAACCTCTTGGGCATAAAGCCACTTTTCCGCATGTGCCTTGGTGATTTTCGGCACATTTTCAGGATCGGCACCGAACATGTGATGGATTTCCGGCGTGTTGCCCAGTTTCAGCCGCGCCGCAGCATCCTGCGGCCGGGGCGGCCGCAGCCGCAGAATGCCATCGCTCAGAACGGGGCGCTGTGATGTGGTCATGACACCGCTCCTTTCTGGATGGCGGTCAAAGACAAAAAAGGGACCGGCGTTTCCGCCGATCCCTGAAATTTTTTCAAACCTTGTGGGTACGGCTTATTCAGCGGCCTCGGCGCGTGGCAGGACTGAAATGAACGTGCGGTTTTTCAGACCCTTGTGGAAGGTCACGGCACCATCGACGGTTGCAAAGATCGTGTGATCCTTGCCCATGCCGACGCCGGCCGCCGGCCAGAACTTTGTGCCGCGCTGACGCACGATGATGTTGCCGGGAATGACGGCTTCGCCGCCGTATTTCTTGACGCCAAGGCGACGACCGGCTGAGTCGCGCCCGTTACGGGATGAACCGCCTGCTTTTTTATGTGCCATTTGGTCTCTCCTTAGCCTTTGGTCAGTTCTTTGGCCTGTGCGATCCAGTCTTCACGACCGACACGACCCTTGAACGACAGTTTCTCTTCAATAGCCTCAACGTCCGCTTCTGTCCATGCGGCGATCTGCGCGAAGGTTGTGATACCTTCACCGTGCAGCTTTTCGACGATCACGGGGCCAACGCCGGAAATCTGCGTCAGGTCATCGCCTGCCGCTTCGGCTTTCTTGGCCTTGGGCGCGGCTTTCTTCTCTGCCTTGGCAGGTGCCTCTTCCTTGGCCGCTTTGGCTGCCTTGGCAGGCGCGTCGGCTTTCTTGGCTTTTGCGGGCTTTGCAGCCGCGTCTGCCGATTTGCCGGAGAGTGCTGCAACAGCTGCTGCAGAAACAGAACCGGTGCCGACAGCTGCCATCACCTTGGATTTGCCAGCGCCGGAGGCCATGATCTCGGTGATCTTGACCAGCGTCAGCTTCTGACGGTGTCCCTTGGTGCGCTTGGAAGAGTGCTTCCGGCGACGCTTGACGAAGTGGATGACCTTTTCGCCCTTGATCTGATCAACGACTTCGGCCTGAACGGCAGCGTCCTCGATCAGCGGCGCGCCAACCTGGGGGGAATCGCCGCCCAGCATCAGAACATCATTGAATTGAACAGTTTCACCGGCACTTGCCGCAATACGTTCCACCCGAAGCATATCGCCAGAGGCTACTTTATATTGCTTACCGCCAGTCTTGATGACCGCAAACATCGCGTCTTCCTTCATTTTGCCGCGTCCTGTGGTCCCCGGTTCCGGGTGTTTCGGACCGGCATCGCAGCCGCGTCCACCTCGAACAGCGCGCCCTTGGGGCGTCATTAAAACAGATCCCACGCGAGAACCCTCGCCGGGATGCGGGCTTATCGGTGGATCGGGGCCTCAAGTCAAGCGGGTTTTTACCGCTGGCGTCAAAGCTCCTGCGCCGTCATGTTCAGCGCCACCGCGCGCCCCAGCGCATAGGAAATATCCTCATAGGCCGCGCCGAAGCCGTCGAACAGACCACGGTTCATCGCCTGACCTGCCGGGGTGTTGCCAAAGTCGATATAGGCCTGCATCTGTTCGTCCGTCAGCGGTGAATAGGACATCAGCAGATAGCCGAAAAGCCAGCCTTCGGTATCCTCGCGGATCGCCTCGGCCTCGCCGTTGACATCGGCCAGCATCTCCTCCTCTGACATATCCAGCCCGTTGCCATCCGCAAGGCCGCGCATGAACTGGAAATTGGAGTTCATGGCAGTGGTCACGTTCCGCTCCAGCATGTCGCCATCGGCCACCAGGCGGCGCAGCATCTCAAAGCGCGGGTCATCGGTCTCTGAAAGTTCGGCAAAGCGCAGGCGCGCGGCCTGTTCGACATCCGGGTCCCGGATCGCCACGCGGGCAGAGTTTTCAAGCGCGATGATCTGGCTGCCCAGGTCGGAGGCGAAAAAGTTAATCGCCTGCTCCAACTCCTCGCCCGAAAGCTCTTGCCCCAGGGCCTGCCGCACAGCTTCCACGATGCGGGCGGGGTCATAGATCGCCTCGACCTGCACCTGCCAGCCCGCACCGCCCTGCCCGTTCAGCATGTCGGCATTCAGGTCTTCGGCGCTGTCCAGCCCTTCGTCGCGCAGGATCACCGCGATTTCGCCCAGGCGCAGCACATCGACCAGCACCGACAGGCGCGCATCTGCATGGGCAGGCAGCGCCAGCGCCAGAAGCAGCGGCCAGAGCAGGAACGCGCGGCGCATCACAGGTCCGTGCTCGGCTGCATGCCGGGCAGGCGCGCGGCCACGGCCTCGAACCGGTTGGCCATGATTTCATACTGGACCGCGTTCATCAGCGCATAGACCTTTTGCATCCTCGCGTCCTCCAGTGCCTCGGCATAGGCTTCAACCTCGGCGTCGGAAAAGGCCTGATAGGTATAGGCGGCATTGATCAGCGCGCTGGCGGCGAGCGACTGGCGCATCTCGTCTTCCTGGCTGCGCATGGCTTCGCGCAGGTCGGCCTCATCCATCTGCAATTCGATCACCCCGGCGCCGGCCGCGGCCATCAGGAAACGCACCTGCACCTCCTGGATCGCCCTGAGCGAGGCGCCCTCGGCATCCGTCGCCTGTGTCAGCCGCTCCAGCAGCGCGATGCGGGGGCTGTCGATTTTCCGCAACCCTTCCATGATCGCGGCACCGCTTTCGGTTTTCAGCCCGTCCTGTTCCTCCATATGGCTGTCATTTTCGACCGCAACCAGACGCTGGCCCAGGTCACTGGCATAGAAATCGGCGGCATGGGTCAACAGATCGTCGCTGAGCGTCTCGCCCAGGATGTCCATCGCCATCTCCTGCATGGTCTCGGTTGCAAAGACCTCGTTCACCAGCCGCGACCATTCTGAGCCGAAGGCATCCGCCTCGATCCCCAGCATGGCGGGCGCGTTGTCTGCCGACAGGCGAATGCTCTCCAGCGCGACGTCAAAGCCGGTGATCTCAAGATATTCGCGCAGCTTTGCCGCATCAGCGGCCCGTGCGGGCGGAGCAAAGGCCATCAGGACAAGGGCGATTGTGGTGGTCAGAGCAATCAGCGAGGGGCGCAGCGCGGCAAGCATGGGACAAGTCCTTTCGTTCGGTTACCCTGAACTTAGGCCGTCTTGCCGCCGCTGCAATGAAAATTCCCGTGTGGGCGGGCAACCGGCAGATGCCCCCTTGCCTGCGGACCCAAAGCCCACTAAACGGGCGCTCCAGACCCCCGCGGAGAGGTGCCGGAGTGGTCGAACGGGGCGGTCTCGAAAACCGTTGAGGGTGCAAGCCTTCCCAGGGTTCGAATCCCTGTCTCTCCGCCATTTGGCCAGATTGAACTGTCAGGGTTCAGGCCAGACCGGTTTTGTATCGGATCACTGACCCAACGCATCGGCGCCATGTGCAAAACGGATGTTCACGTCTGTCGCAGCGGAGGTCCGGGAAGAGCCCTGAGTGACGCGAAGCGCAAGCCGGGCCGTCGCCTGCCCGGGGTGGGCGATGCTGACCTTGGCTCATCCCACTTTATTTCTCAACCGTGATGAATCCCATCAGTGGAACACCCAGCCTCACCAAATCGCCTACCCGACCGGCGGGCAGGCGATGGCCCGGCGCCTGCGGCTTGTTCCGGGCCTCGGTGCTCATGTTTGATGGCAACTCTGTCCCGCTTGCCGGACCCTGACCCACACCGCACCGCAGGTCCGCTATGGTCGCAACCGCTTGCCATTCGGGTCAGGAATTCCCGGCTTGAGGACCAGACCCGCACAATGAAAGCGCGAATCTGCCGCGCCTGCGCCAAACTAAGGGCCCTATCGCCTTGCAATGATCGCGCCAGAAACAAAGGCGCAGGCATGACCAGGGTTCATGATCAGATATCGTCCGGACGGGCCAGACTTTTCGAGTTGCACCGGCAGTTGCTGCGCGCGGGCGATGCTGTGCAGGCCGCAAAGCGCCATCGCATTCCGCTGCTGGACGACGCCACTGCCAGCCGGTTCAGGGACGCAGCAATTGCATCCCTGAAAGCCCGGGGCCCGGCGGCGGCAACCGACACCCCTGGGGAAATGCGCGGCATTCTCAGTAAAAGGCGCTGGCGTCCAGGGCAATTGTGACCGCGCCGATCACCTCGCCGCTCGCAGGATCCGTGAGGGCGAAGGATACCTGCCCCTGATAGGTCTGGGTGCTTTCGTCCAACTCGATCTCATCGACAAAAACCGCCCCGGCACCTGCGCCGAATGTCTTTTGAAACTTGGCTTCATCGCCTTGCCAATAGTCCGATGTCACCGCGCTGGTCGCGACATTCAGACCGCGGTTGTCCATGACAAATGCCTCGGTGATGCGCCCCTCTGCAAGCGCCACCTGCTCGCGCAGGAAATCGGACAGCGGATTATTCAGCACCGGGGCGATCACCGGCGCGTCGGCGACGCCCACCTGCCCGCGCCAGGCGGTATCCATCGCCTCGATGTCGGCAGCGCTCAACCCGGCGTGACGGCCATTCTGGTCCTGCACCGCGGCGACGATCCGGGGCGCATTGATCCAGCTTGCCAGATCGTCGGCGATGTAATCGGCCATGGCCGGTGGCACCTCCGCGGCATGGCAAAGGGTTGCTGTCAGGATCGACAGTGACAAACAGGTTGAACGTAGAAACATGAGGGCATCCTTGATCAAACGCCCGATACGGATAGACCGGGCCAGCCCTGCGGAAGCTAGCCTGCAGTGTTTAAACTTGGGTAAATGAGATCCGGCAAGGCAGCGTCACGCGGGTTTGAAGGGGCTCACCCGGTCAAATCTGCCCCTTGAACCCCGTCGCCACGACAAATTTTTCCGAACTGTCGGACCGGCTGGCCGGGGGTTTGATGTTGGCCACCTTGGCAAAGCGCTGCTTGAGCAGTTTCTGCAAGTCCCCCTCGGCGCCGCCCGCGAGCACTTTGGCGACAAAGGTGCCGCCCTCCTCCAGCACGTCAAAGGCGAAATAGGCCGCGGCTTCGCACAGGGCGATGATCCGCAAATGGTCGGTCTGCTTGTGCCCCGAACTGCTGGCCGCCATGTCCGACATCACCACATCGGCCTTGCCGCCAAGCCATTCCTTGACCTGCAGATCCGCATCATCTGCCATGAAATCAAGCACATGCAACTCGCAACCCGCGATCGGCTCCATCTCTTGCAGGTCAATGCCCAGGATCGTCCCGACCTGTTTGTCGGACCGCTCCCCCAGCACGTTGCACCGTTTGACCGCAACCTGGCACCAGCCGCCGGGTGCCGCGCCCAGATCAACGATACGCGCCCCCGGCACGAGGAAGCGGTACTTGTCGTCCAGTTCCATGATCTTGTAGGCCGCGCGCCCGCGATAGCCTTCGGCCTGCGCCCGCTTCACGTAAGGGTCGTTCAGCTGCCGTTGCAGCCAGCGGGTGGAGCTGAGCTTGCGCCCGCGCGCGGATTTGACCTTGACCTTGAGCTCGCGCTGTCCGCGACCTGAGGTGTTCTTGCCCGAGGGTGTCTTTGCCATGCTACCAATCCGAGTTTCACGCCACCCATAAAGGCTTTGCGCGGTTTTCACCAGAGGTCAGCCGGGTCGAACCGGTGCCGGCAGCACAAAGAAGCCGGCAAAGCGGCGCAGCAGCGCAGGGTCGCCGGTGATGTGCAGCCCCTCTGCTGCTTCGGGTGCGAGGCCGCCGTACACTACATCGGCCAGCGCGGTGGGGTCACCGGACAGGTGCAGGTCCGCCGCCGGTGCCGTGCCGGCCTTGACGCAGAGCCGCCCCTCCGAAATGCGCAGCACCTGGGGCCTGCCGTCAAGATCAAGCTGCACCACCATCTGCACATCCCCTGCCCGCGCCGGGTCGAACATGGTTTCAAACGACATGCCGACCGATGCGGCACTCATCGGCCTGTCCCCTGCCATCTGCGGCGAGCGCACCGCCCAGCGGCCCAATTCCATGATCAGCGGTTTCAGCGCCGCGCCCCAGTCGGTCAGGGCATAGACAGTGGTATTGGCCGGATGTGGCAAGCCGCGCCGGGTGATGATGTGGTCGTGTTCCAGATCCGCAAGCCGGGTGCTGAGGATATTGGAACTGATGCCGGGCAGCGCCGCCTTGATGTCGGAAAAGCGCAGCGGCCCCGGCACCAGTTCACGCACGATCAGCAGCGCCCAGCGTTCGCCGACTAGCTCCAGCGCATGGGCTGTTGCACAGCCGTCGTCATAGGGTTTCTTGCGCACCATTCCGCCTGCCTGGTTGTTAACAGAATTCTGGTGGTTGTTTTTTTGAACCACGTAAGTCTTTATTTGAACATAACCATCCTGAACGGAGCATCCAATGGCCTATTACGATATTTTCCTTGCCCCTGTATCTGCGGAAAAACGCGCGGATTATGACGCGTTCCTCAAGGCGTCACATGCCATGATCCTCGGATATGGTGCCACGCAGGTCGTGGATCTCTGGGGGGATGACGTGAACGATGGCAAGCTGACCTCCCTGCCGATGGCGGTCAAGCTGGAGGAAGGAGAGGTGGTGACCGCCGGTTGGATCATCTGGCCTTCGAAAGAAGTCCGCGATGCCGGCTGGGGCAAGATGATGTCGGAAGAGCCCGAGATGGAAATGCCTTTCGATGGCAAGCGCATGATCTTTGGCGGTTTTGCCGAAATGCTGGTCTCGGGCAGTTGACCCGGACGGCACAGACCCGGCTGGCGGCACGCCCCGTGGCTGCGCCGGATCCCTCTCACGCCCGCGCTTCCGGGCCGGGCGTGATCGCTTTGCCGGTTGGCGGCGGAAGAAGCGGCACTGCTTCATTGTTTTCAGTAGGTGCCGTCCTCCAGCACGCCATCCGCGCTCATCTGGGCATAAAGCAACCCTTCGCGCAGGCCCCTGTCGGCGACCGACATCCGGTCGGTGGGCCAGCACCGCATCAGCGCCTGCAGGATCGCGGCACCCGACATGATCAGGGCGGACCGGTCCTGCCCGATGCGCGGATCGGCGCGCCTTCCGCCCGGCCCCATCGCAAGGTAGGAATGGATCACCCGGTCGATCTGATCCGAGGTCATGCGCAGCCCGTCCACCTTTGTCCGGTCATAACGCTTCAATCCCAGATGGCTGGCCGCAACCGTCGTGACGGTGCCCGAGGTGCCGACAATCTGGAAATTCTCCTGCGGCTGGGCGGATTGATACGGGGTGAAATCGGTCAGGTTCTCCTCGAAGAACCAGCTCATCAGGGCGAAACGCGCGGCATCGTCCTCCACATCGGAGAACTGGTCGCGCAGGGTGGCCACGCCCAGCGGCACGCTGATCCAGTCCACCACCCGCGCGGCGGGGATATCGGATACAGCCTGCTGGAACCCGGTGTGCAGCCGCATGATGGATTGCGCGCGGTCCTTGCGCGGCACCTTGGAGATGTCGATCCAGACCAGTTCCGTCGAGCCGCCGCCGATGTCGACCACCAGCAGGTTCTCCGTCTTGCGGTTGACCAGCGGGGCGCAGGAAATGACCGCCAGCCGTGCTTCTTCCTCGGGTTTGATGATGTCCAGCCGCAGACCGGTCTCGCGCTGGATGCGCTTCATGAAATCGGCACCGTTCAGCGCACGGCGGCAGGCCTCGGTCGCGACCAGACGCATGCGCCTGACCTTGTTGCGGCGCAGTTTCTGCTGACAGATGCGAAGCGCCTGTATGGTGCGCGACATGGACCCGCGCGACAAGCGCCCGGTTTTCTCCAGACCCGCGCCAAGCTGGACGGATTTGGAAAAGCTGTCGACCACATGAAAACCGCTGCCCTTGGGCTGGGCGATCAGCATGCGGCAGCTATTTGTACCCAGATCGAGCGCAGCATAAAGCTCGGTCGAACCGGGCGTAACTGGCGCGGGGCTCAGAGCCGGTTGGTATCCTTTGTCGAGCGCGCCCGCACCTTTGGGACGCTGTGGCGCCATGGTGTTCGCGCCTTGTATAACGAGTTGATGACAGGCTAGTCCCTGCGCCGCTCCGGCGCAAGGGCTAGCAACTGTCTCGGAATGCCGCGGCTGTCAGGCGCGGCCCGTCTCGGCCCTGTACCGCGCGATCCATGCGGCGCTGGTGGCATCTGCGAGCTTGCGGGTGCCGGGGGCGATATCCGCGGCGATACCGGGGGCAAGACCGATGAACGCCAGCGCCTGCGCAAGCGTCTTTTGCGGGGCCTCCGACAGGCTTTCATAGCTCAGCCGCAGCGGCGCAATGCCATTGGCGTCAAACCAGACGGGCCAGGCCGCATCCAGCGCCTGCAATTCGGTGATGCGCCGGGTGAGCGCTGCTGCATCATAGCCCGGTGGCCCGGCAGGCGGCAGTTCCTCAAGCGCGCTGCCATCCGGGCGGCTGTGCCAGAGCCCGCTCTGTTCGGCCCTGAGATAGGACACCGCCTCTGCCAGCTTGTCCGCGCGGCTGAGATAGATGAAGCGGACCACCCCGAACGCGGCGGCAAAGCGAGCGGCGTCATCGGGCAGGCCGGGGTGCCTGCGGCCCAGCCAGGCGCAGGCCGACCCCAGATCGGGCCCCATCAGCCGCAGGCCGAACAGCGCGCCTCCGCCCTGCCCTTCGCGGCGCATGGCAGCGAAATATTTTTTGGTAAAATGCGCATCATCCGGGTCAACGGTTGCGGTGATGCCCCAATCGGCACACCAGTCGGCCAGATGTTGCGCGCCAAGGAACGAATCCGGCCGCCCCGCGACACCGGTTTGCGCCAGCATGTTGCACAGAAGCGTGGTGCCGCTGCGCGGGTTGCTGCACAGGACATAGGCATCGGGTTTATCGTTCATCCCGGTATTTTAGCGCTGGTGATCACGCAAACCAACAGCCATGATCCGGGACTTTCAACATAGCCAGTCAGCCTAGATCGACATGCCCGGTCGGCATAGTCATTTTGAACGCGGACCTTCATCGACAAGCGGACGAATGGCTGCTGCGCAGACATTGCTGCCGTTCGCTGCGAAACGTCGAGCCGCGCATTGACGGGCCGTGGTGCGGCGACCCGACC
>NZ_QBFD01000046.1:862298-938009 GCF_003335585.1 Sulfitobacter sp. DFL-14
TAGCCAGGCACATTCTACCCGTCTGTCAGGCCTAACAGCAGCCAAATCGCCGTGCCAGGGGACGGCCCGGCGATGCGCGGCGGCCTGCGGCCTTGATTCCGCGCGAGGGTAGCGGAAAAGGCTCTCTCCCGCCCTTCGCTGCGATCTGCGCGAAGGTTCGGATTCGGAAGCAAGGACAGCAATCCTGTCGATTGGCTTGCGCAGCTAAGTCGGCGCTTGCTGCAAAGCACTGTCGGTTTATGCTGAAAACTGATGATGGTTTTGCTGTTGATCAGCATTTTAACGCGGCAGGGTCGGGGTAACCATCCATGGCTACACCCGATAGTCGGGCGAGGGGGGTCCGCGTCCTGGCGAGATCCAACAGAGGTGGTTCGGTTTGTCTGAACGGTTTCGAGCCGTTTCCCAGGTGGATTTCCCGCTCGGTTACGTCGCTACCGGGATTGGTTGCGCCTTGATGTGGTATGCCTGATCAGGCGTTTGCCGGTCCAGCGATGAATGCGGTCTTCTCGTCTTGTAGAAAGCCAGATATCTGGCAATGCCACTGCGTGCGGCTGACACACGGCCCCGCTCCATGCAGCAAACCTCACAACCTTGTTGAGAATTATGAGCACCCCTGCCCCTCGCCTTGCACCGACTGGCAAGCTACAAGGCGCAGGTCGCGGATGGGGTCCCGATTGTCGAAAAACGGCGACGGGAAAGACGCGACTGCCGATAGAAGGCCACAAAGCGCAACGGAGGAATCACCCATGCCGGACGTCACGATCGTATATTGGCGCGACATCCCCGCACAGGTGATCGTCGGCAAGGGCCGTCGTGGCTCCAAACGACAGTTGCCGGAGCGCTTTGAGCAGGCCATCGACCGTGCCGCCATGAAAGTGGGGGCCGAAGACACCGATGCCTATCTCGCTGAGTGGCGCAAAGCCGATCCTTACGAGGTTGAAGGAGACCCCGACGCCGTGGCCGACGCAGAGGCCGCCCGCCTGGACACCGAATACGACAAGGACCGGATCAAAGCGCTGATCGCCAATGACGGCTGGGCCTGAGGGCCGCCCCATGTTCAAGGATAACATCATGTCTTTGCTGAACTTCCGCCGCAAGGAAGCGCCCCCGGCGCCCACAAACAGCCCAGAAGTCGAGGCGTTCCTGCAGGATTATTCCATCGAGGTGATGCCGCGCACCGCCGAGAAGGTCGAGGATTTCCGCGCGCTGCTGCCCGCAGGCACCCGCGTCTATATCGCTCATATCGAAGGCACCCCGATCGAGGACATGGTGGCCACAGCCAGACGTCTGAACGCCGATGGCTACAAGGTCATGCCGCACTTTCCCGCGCGCATCATCAAGGACCGGGCGACACTGGCGAACTGGATCGCCATGTACCAGGGCGAAGCCGATGTGAAACAGGCGCTGCTGCTGGCCGGTGGCGTGACCACCCCGCACGGCGATTTCAGCGACTCCATGCAGCTGATGGAAACCGGTCTCTTCGACGAGGCAGGCTTTGAGCGTCTGCATGTCGCGGGCCACCCCGAAGGCAACCGCGACATCGACACCGACGGCACCCGCCTGCGGGTGGACGCGGCGCTGCGCTGGAAAAACGACTTCCAGAGCCGGACCGATGCGAAAATGGCCATCGCCACGCAATTCGCCTTTGAGGCGCAACCGATCATCGAATGGGCCGACAGCCTGAAATACGCGGGCATCACCCTGCCGATCCACATCGGCATCGCGGGGCCCGCCAAGCTGCAGACCCTGATCAAATTCGCCATCGCCTGCGGCGTCGGCCCCTCGCTCAAGGTTCTGCAGAAACGCGCGATGGATGTGACCAAGCTGCTGCTGCCCTATGAGCCGACCGATGTTGTGGCCGAACTGGCCCGTCACAAGGCCGAGAACCCCGATTTCAACATCAGCCACGTGCATTTCTTCCCGCTTGGTGGCATCAAGACCAATGCCAACTGGGCCATCCAGAACGGGGGCGACGCCGCTGTCCCCGCAAACGCCGAATAAAGGACCAATCCATGACCCGTACCGTTGTCGAATCCAAAACCAGGACTGCCATCATCGGCTTTGAAGAGCCGTTTTGCGTCATTGGCGAACGGATCAACCCCACGGGCCGCAAGATCTTGGCCGAAGAACTGGAGCGCGGCGATTTCTCTCGTGTCGAAGCCGATGCGGTGGCGCAGGTCGCGGCGGGTGCGAACATTCTGGACGTCAATTCAGGCGCGGTCTTTTCCAACAAGATGGCCGAAGATCCGCGCTATGCCGACAACAACTTTGTCGAGCCGATGCTGATGCCCGAGATGATCAAGCGGGTGCAGGCCGTGACCGACTGCCCGATCTGCATCGACAGCTCCGTGCCCGGCGCGCTTGAGAACGGCCTGCAGGCCTGCGAAGGCCGCCCGCTGCTGAACTCGGTCACCGGCGAGGAAGAGCGTCTGGAACTGGTCCTGCCGCTGGTCAAGAAATACAACGTGCCGGTGGTGGCAATCTCCAACGACGACACCGGCATTTCCGAAGACCCCGAGGTCCGCTTTGCCGTGGCCAAGAAGATCGTGGAACGCGCCGCCGATTTCGGCATCCCGGCCCATGACATCGTGGTGGATCCGCTGGTCATGCCCATCGGCGCAATGGCGACGGCGGGCCACCAGGTCTTTACCCTGGTGCGCCGCCTGCGCGAGGAACTGGGCGTGAACACCACCTGCGGGGCCTCCAACATCTCTTTCGGCCTGCCCAACCGCCACGGCATCAACAACGCCTTCCTGCCGATGGCGATGGGTGCCGGCATGACCTCTGCCATCATGAACCCGGTGGCCCTGCCCGTGAATCAGGCCAAGATCGCCGAGAAGAAAGCGGAACTGGAAGCGCTGGGCGTGGTCCTGCCAGAGGGCATGGATGACGAAGTATTCGTGCAGCTTTTCGGCATGGGTTCCTCGCTGCCGCGTCCGGGCAAGGAAATGGAAGCGATCCGGGCGGCGAATTTCCTGTTCAACCGCGACCCGCATGGCGGCGCATGGATCGAATTCAACAAGCAGGCCCCGAAAGCGGGCCACGAGGGGCGCGGCCGCGCCGGGCGCACCGGCGGCCGCCGCCGCCGCTGAGGCGCGCTTGCCGATCCCGTGAAATTCAAGGCCCCGTGGCACCGTCCACGGGGCTTTTTCATGCGGGTCTCAGGGGAAATCCTGCGCAGGGCGCGCAAGGTAACGCAGAATTAACGGACCGCACGCTACACCGGGCTGACAAAGCTGAACTGGAGTTGCGTGATGAAGTCTGCTCACCCCTTGCAGGGCCAGTCCCAAGATGGCTGAGCCGTTGATCCCGGAAAGTCGGCTGGATGTGACGCAGGCCGCTGGCCTGCATGCCGCCCTCATGGCCCGCGCCGGTCAGGACGTCACCCTGGACATGGCCGAGGTGACCCAATTGGGGGCCCTTTGCCTTCAGGTTCTCGTCTCCGCCGCCAGATCGCTGCGCGCGGCAGGTGCCGCGCTGCGTCTGGTCAACGTGCCGGACAAGGTGCTGGCCCAGATGACGGCCATGGGCATGTCCCCCGAAACCATCGCGGAGGGGCAGGAATGAGCCTGGAAATACTTGCCGTCGACGACAGCCGCACGATGCGCGACATGATCCGCCTGGCCCTGCTGCCCGCCGGTTTCACCGTTCATACCGCCGATGACGGCGTACATGGTGTCGAGGTGCTGGATGGCATCGAACCCGACGCCATCATCACCGACATCAATATGCCGCGCATGGACGGGTTCGGCTTCATCGACGCTGTGCGCGGTCAGGACAGGCACCGCGCGACGCCGATCCTGGTGCTGACAACCGAAGCGGCGCCAGAGCTGAAACAGCGCGCCCGTGCCGCCGGGGCAACCGGCTGGATCGTGAAACCCTTTGACCCTGAAAAACTGGTCAAGGCCCTGCAGATGATCGCAAGTTGAAGGGGCCGATGAGATGAGTGAACAGAACGATCCCATGGCAGAGATCCGCGCCTCCTTCTTCATCGAATGCGAGGAACTGCTGGAATCCCTGCAGGATGGCCTCCAGATCATGGATGAAGGCGCCGACGACAGCGAAACCATCAATATCGTCTTTCGTGCGGTCCATTCGATCAAGGGCGGCGCCGGTGCTTTTGGGCTGGAATTCCTGGTGCGCTTTGCACACCGCTATGAAACCGTCCTGGATGAAGTCCGCGCCGAACGGCTGGCGGTCACGCCGGAGGCGCTCAAGGTCTTTTATCAGGCAGCGGACCATCTGTCTGACCTGGTGCGGATCAGCCGCGACAACCTGCCCGCCCCAGAGGAACGCACACAAGCGCTGCTCGAAGCCCTGAGCGCATTTTTGGGCGACAGTGATGAACTCGCCGATGCGCCGGAAGAAGAGATTGATTTCAAGCCGATGGGCATCTCGCTTGACCTCGGCACCGATGGCGGCGACGGCCCGGACCTTGCCGATCTTGAGGGCTTGCCGCCCTTGCCACCCCTGCCCGAGCTGGATGCCCCCGGTACACGTCACTATCAGATCCGGTTCACCCCGATGGCCGAGCTTTTCGAGACCGGTAACGAACCGGCATTGCTGCTGCGCAACCTCCAGGCACTGGGTGAGATGCATGTGACCTGCGACACTTCGGCGGTCCCGGAGCTTGCGCAACTGGTTCCCGAGATCCCCCATCTGACCTGGGACATCACGCTTGAAACCGAAGCCGAAGAGGCGGAAATCGCCTCGATCTTCGAATTTGTGGAAGGATTGTGCCGCCTTGACATCATTTCCGATGCCGATGCCGAGCCTCCGGGCACCGTCATCGCAGCGGTGGACCCCACAGCGCCGGAAATGCCCGAAGCGGCTGAGGCAGAGGTGCCTCAGGCACCCGAGGGGCTGTCTGCCCCCGAACCACTGCCGGAGCAGGAAAAGGAACCCACAGCAAAACCCGCACCGGCTCCGCCCAAACCCGCCGCGCAGGCACCGCCAACAGCCAAGACCATTGTGCGGGTCGATATCGACAGGATCGAACGACTGGTCAATCTGGTTGGCGAACTGGTGATCAACCAGGCGATGCTCAGCCAAAGTCTGGAGCAATCGGGGCTTTCGCCGCACTCCGACGCCATGAATGGGCTTGAGGAATTCCAGCGCCTGACCCGCGACATCCAGGATTCGGTCATGATGATCCGCGCGCAGCCCGTGAAATCGCTGTTCCAGCGCATGTCGCGCATCGTCCGCGAAGCCTCCGGTGCGGTGGACAAGGATGTGCGCCTGATTGTTCACGGCGAAGACACCGAAGTCGACAAGACCGTGATCGAACGGCTGGCCGACCCGCTGACCCATATGATCCGCAACGCGGTGGATCACGGGTTGGAAAGCAAATCCGCCCGCCTCGCGGCCGGAAAACCCGAACAGGGCCAGGTCAACCTGTCTGCCGCCCATCGCTCGGGCCGGGTGATCATCGAGATTTCCGACGATGGTGCCGGGATCAACCGCCCCAAGGTGCAACAGCTTGCCATCGACAAGGGGTTGATCCCCCCTGACGCGGTGCTGAGCGATACGGAAATTGATAACCTGTTGTTCATGCCCGGCTTTTCCACGGCGGACAAGGTCTCTGACCTCTCGGGCCGTGGCGTGGGCATGGATGTGGTCCGCACCGCGATCCAGGCCCTTGGCGGGCGCATCACGACCACCTCGCAACCCGGCGAGGGCACGACATTCTCAATCTCGCTGCCGCTCACGCTTGCGGTGCTCGATGGCATGGTGGTCGAGGTGGCGGATGAAACCCTGGTCCTGCCGCTGAATGTTGTTGTCGAAACCCTTACGCTGGAGGCCGGCGATGTCCAGATGTTGCGCCCCGGCAGAAACGTCGTGCGGGTGCGCAGCGGTTTCGTGCCGTTGCTGGATCTTGGCGGGGCATTGGGCTACCGCGCCCCGCTGGAGGATATGACCGGTGCCGTTGTGCTGCTGATTGGCCAGGAGGACGGCAGCAACGCCGCCCTGATGATCGACAATATCGTCGATCAGCGGCAGGTCGTCATCAAGGGGCTCGACGAGAGCTTTCATCGCGCCCCCGGCATTGCCGCCGCGACGATCCTCGGGGACGGACAGATCGCCCTGATCCTCGACCCCTCCGACATCATTTCCAACGCCATGTCCGCGCATCTGACCGTGGCACCCCAGACCCGCGCCGAAGGAGCCATCGCATGACCGAAACGAATCCGACAAGCAGCATCGAACTGCTGACATTCCAATTGGCCGAGCAGGAATATTCCCTTGATATCATGTCCGTGCGCGAAATCCGGGGTTGGACCCGCGCCACCCCGCTGCCCCAGGCGCCGCGTTACATGAAAGGGGTGATCAACCTGCGCGGCACGGTTCTGCCCGTGATGGACCTGGCCGAACGCCTGGGCCTGCCGCCGCGCGCCCAAAGCGACCGCGCCGTGATCATCGTGGTGAAACATGACGAATGCATGACCGGCCTGCTGGTCGATGCGGTATCGGACATCATCGCGCTCACCTCCGACGATCTGCAACCGCCGCCGGACGGCTCTGCCGGTGGCGGCGGTGTGGTCAGCGCGCTGACCCTGATCGACGACCGGATGATCCGGGTCCTTGACCTTGGTGCGACCATCAACGTGGGCGAAGGCCTGGCCGCATGAACGCGCCCCGGCTGACCTCGACAACACTGGATCCCGACAGCTTTCGCGCCATCGCGGATCTGGCGTACCGGGAAAGCGGCCTGATCCTGGCCGACAAGAAAGCGACGATGATCCAGTCACGCCTGCGCCACAGGTTGCGCAATCTTGGCCTGTCGGATTTTGCCGCCTATTGCTCTTATATCCAGTCGGAGGATGGGCGGGAAGAACACCAGCATCTGATTTCCGCGCTGACCACAAATGTCTCGCATTTCTTTCGCGAAAGCCATCATTTCGACACGCTGGGCAAGCTGGTGGCGAAACGTCTGCCCGAGCTGCGCGCCGGCGGGTGCCTGCGCATCTGGTCGGCCGGCTGCTCGAAGGGACAGGAACCGCTGTCGATCGCCATGACCCTGCTGGATCATGCGCCGGATATGCACAAGCTCGACCTGCGCATTCTCGCGACCGACATCGATTCCACCGTGATCAATTTCGCCCGCGAAGGGATATACCCCGACCGGCTGATGAGCGGTGTATCCGATGAGATGCGCGCGCGGTTCTTCACCCGTCAGGTTGCCGGTGCAGCTGGAGAGGCAGGATATGCCGCGCATTCAGACATCAAGAGAATGATCAGGTACAACCCTTTGAACCTGCTCAGGGAATGGCCGATGCGCAGCCAGTTCGACGTGGTTTTCTGCAGAAATGTCGTCATCTACTTCGATCTTGAAACGCAATGCAGGCTCTGGCCGCGCATGCATCAGCTGCTGCGCCCTGACGGCATACTTTTCCTGGGTCATTCCGAACGTATCGCGCAGCCGGAGAAATTCGGATTCCGCGTGGGTGAGCCCACGACATATCGACCGATCTGAACCGACAACAGACCGCACGTGCCTGGCGCGTCGCCCGAAACCAACGAGGAAATCCCAATATGGCCTTGCGTGACCAAATCCACATCATGGTTGTCGACGACATGTCCACCAGCCGTGGCCTGATCACGCAGGCGCTGGATTCTTTCGGGGTGCGTAATGTGTTCACCGCAGAAAACGGCAAACAGGCCCTGCAGGCATTGACGGCAAAACCGGTGCATCTTGTCATTTCAGATTACAACATGCCCGAAATGGACGGGCTGAAACTGCTGCATTACCTGCGCGCCACCCCCAAGACCAAGGGCATCGGCTTTGTCCTGATCACGGGCCGGGCCGAACAGCAGATCATCGACCACGGCAAGAAACTGGGCATGAACAATTATCTCAAGAAACCTTTTGAACCCAATGATTTGCGCAATTGCATCGAACAGGTTGTTGGACGACTGTAAGGGGGGCCGTTTCAATGCAGGAACCTGACCTTGGGGTCATCTTGCAGCGTGTCTCGTCGCACGTGGCAGGGCTGGCCGAAATGGTGAACTGGGCCGAACATGCCATCGGCGACAGGCTTGATCTGTCGCGCGACGATGTGGATGTGATCGGGCAGTTGCAAAGCCTGGATTATCTGCGGCAGTCGCTGGAGGATCTGACCGCGCTGACCGCTGCGATCGGGTGCCAGCCCGGCGTGAGCACCATCGGGGTGGCGGGCCTGGCGGATGCCTGTTCCTCACTGCGGCTGGCGGATACGCGCGCATTGTTTCAGGCGCAGCATTGCCAGGGCGCCACGCCTCTTCCCACCCGCTCGTCGGGAGATCTGGACCTGTTCTAACCCCCCACCGCCACTGCGGTCGCCGCAGCAGCCGGCCATCGACACGAGATGTCGCGGGTCAGAACAGTTCGATTTCCCGGTTCACCCTGGGCGCTGCTGGCACGGCCTCGGTGACCACGGCGCGGGGTTTGGTCTTTTGCCGGGCGATCCCGCGTGCTGGCAGATAGATGAGATGCCGCGCCGTATCGCCGCCGACGGATTTTGACAGACAGGGAATATTTTCGCTTTCAAGGAAATCCAGAACAAAGGCCGCATTCGCGCCGCCAATGTCGGACAGGCCGGTCACCATTTTTGCCCCGCCAAACAGCTTTGCCTGCATGCGCGATTTCTGGGCCCCCAGTTTGAGCATGTCGTTGATCACCAGTTCCATCGCATTCAGACCTTCCGGGTCGAAACGGGTGGATTGCCGGGCATTTGCGGCAATCAGGATATGGTTCATCCCGCCGACACCCACCAGAGGGTCGTGCAGGCAGCAGGCCACGCAGGAGCCAAGCAGGGTGGAAATGACCACATCGGGGTCATCGGAAACCGCATATTCCCCCTGTGTGATCACCCTGGTCTTTGTGGTCATTGTCTTGCCCTCACCAATCGTGCCCGGTGCCGTGCCGCCGCTTGATTGAGGGCCTGCGACATCTCCGCCAGTGGAAACTGGCGTTCCACGGCACCGATTTCCCAGGCGGCGCGCGGCATGCCGTAGACGGTGCTGCTGTCCTTGTCCTGGCCAAAGGTGGTCGCGCCCGCATCGCGCAGGGCCTTCAACCCGCGCGCCCCGTCCTGGCCAAGACCGGTCAGGATCGTCGCGATCACGTCGCGGGCATGGGGCACTGCCGAATGAAACAACTGATTGATGGAGGGGCAATGCCCTGCCCCTTCGTCATCGGATTGCAGGCGGATTTCCCATTGCCCAAGGCTGCGTGTCACCAGCGTATGCTGACCCAGGGCCGGGGCCAGCACGATCTGGCCAGGTGCCAATGCCATGCCGGGCCGCGCAAGCAGGACGTGCTGGTCAAACCTGCGGTCCAGAAGCTGCGAAAAACTGACCAGTTGAATCCCCGGCATGTGTTGAACGATCACAACCGGCGGGCCAGCCGGATCCAGCCCGCCAATAAGCGTGTCCAGGGCGGCAACACCACCAGTCGAGGCTCCGATCAGCACGAGCGGTTCCATGCCCTGATGCCGGACAGCGGGTGCAGAAGTGCTGGCGGCACGGGCGCGCGGCGCTGTCTGTATCCTGCTGCAGGCGGCGGCAAAGACACGTCGCGAGATGGTGTCGCGCAAGCGCTGGCTGGTCCCGTTTTCGGGCTTTTCCAGACAATCCACTGCCCCCAGCATGAGCGCCCGCACGGTCGTCTCGCAATTTGCACGGGTCACGCCGGAAAACACGACGACCGGTAAGGGATTGCGGTGCATCAGTTTTTCCAGGAATTCCAGCCCGTTCATTCCCGGCATCTGGATATCGAGGGTGATCACATCCGGGCGCGTCGCCTGGATGACCGCGCCTGCCTCTCTCGCGTCGCTGGCCTCGCCCACGACAACTAGACGGCGATTGCCCTCCAGCACCATGCGCAACCACCGCCGCAGCAAGGGCGAATCGTCCACGATCACCACAGTCTTGCGCTGTTGAAAGCGCGCAGGATCCATCCCCATGGAGGGCGGTGCATCCGTCACCGCACTTTTCCCACAAAGATACCACTCATGACCATTTCCCGCTGGAAAGTTAACGAAACCCTGCGCGCGTCCCCGGCGGGGCACCCCTCTTCTATGACGGCAGATCATGAACAGCCCTTTAACCGGATGCGAAAATCGGGTGCCCGTGGGCAACATCTCCGGCGCAATTCCGGGCGCATCCGGTGGCCAGGCGACATGCCTAGCTGTTCAGAAACGCGAATAACTTACTTTTATCAATGGGTTTCGGGAGCAAGTTCACGTCAAGTTCCCGGCAGGCTCGTTCCAGTTCCAACCCGCGGTCGGCAGATATGAGGCGCACCGGCACATCGCCATGCAGCGCGCGAATCCGGCACAGCAGATCCAAGCCGGACATGCCCTCGCCAAGCTGGTGATCCAGCACCAGCGCATCGGGTCTGAGGTCGATGTCGGCCAACAGTTTCAGCGCGTCCTCGCCGGTGCGGCTGTGGATCACCTCTGCCCCCCAGCCTTCCATCATCAGGACCAGCGCATTGGCAAGATTTTCGTCATTTTCCACCAGGAACACGATGTCGCCCTTGCGTTCCAGATCGGAGGTTTCGGGCCGCTCGCGGGCCAGCACGATGGGGTCCTGGCGCCCTTCGACAACCGGCACATCCACGCAGAACAGGCTGCCCCGGCCCAGTGTGGAGGTCAGCCGCAGCCCGTGGCCCAGCGATTTGCAGGCGCGCTCCACAATCGCCAGACCCAGGCCCAGGCTATGTTCCTTCTGATGAGCAGAGAGCCGCTGGAACTCCTGAAAGATCGCCTCCTGTTCCTCCTCGGCAATGCCGGGTCCGGTATCCCAGACCTGAAGCTGTGCCATCCCGCCGCGCCGCCGCACCCCCACCAGCACGCGGCCGGTTTCCGTATAGCGCACCGCGTTGGATACCAGGTTCTGCACAATCCGGCGCAGGTAGCCGGGATCGGAGCGTACCGACAGCCCGCAATCGACCACAGAGAGTTCTATCCCCTTGGCCTGCGCCACCGGCGTCAGCTCATCGCGCAGGGGCGCCAGAATGGCGCTCAGATGCACCGGCTGGATGTCAAAGGTCGGGTGTTCGGCATCCAGCCGAGAGATGTCCAGCAGCGCCTCGATGATCTGCTCGACCGAGGCCAGCGCCGTCTCTGCCTTTTCGACAATCCCGCGCTGGTCCGGTGCCTCGATCTGTTCGGAGAGGGCCGAGACAAAGAGCTTGGCCGCCGACAGAGGTTGCAACAGATCGTGGCTGGCCGCCGCGACAAAGCGCGACTTGGAGGCATTGGCCCGTTCCGCTTCGGAGAGTGCAATCCCCAGTTCGCGGGTCCGGCTTTGCACCCGGCGTTCAAGCATCTCGTTCATTTCAGCGAGCGCCCGCGCGGCCCCCCGTTCGGCAGTGACATCGGTAAAGCTGATCACGAAACCCTGGTCCGGCATTTCCTGGGCAAAGATGCTCAGCACCTTGTCGTTGTCGCCCGTCACCTCAAAGGCGATCGGCCTGCGCCCGCTTTCCTGCCCGGCCCAGTCGATCAGCATCTGGCTGTCAAAACTGTCCTGGAAGGTCAGTTGCCGGTTCAGCCGCTCCAGCAGCACCACAAAATTGCGGCCCAGGTCGGTATCCTGCGGCGGCAGATCCAGCAGGTAGTCCATGCGCCGGTTCCAGCCGATCAGCTTGCGATGCCGGTCAAAGATGCAGACCCCCTGGTCGAGGTGATCCAGCGTGGCCCGCAGGATCTGGGCCTGTTCATCGCGCAGTTTCTCGCGCTCCTTGCGTTCCAGCCGGATGATATTGGTTACATCCGTCTGCAAAATCACCGTGCCGCCGCGCGCGGTCCTGTGTTCGCTGACCTGCAGCCAGCGGTCATGGATCAGGCTGACGTTGAACACCACATGGTTGTCGCGGTGCCGCCGGGTGCGCTGTTGCGCCCATTTCTGCGGGGTCACCTCTGCGGTCAGGGACAGATACCTGCTGGAAGAAATCAGGTCGACATAGGCGTCAAAGGACAGCCCCTCGCACAACTGCGGTTCGATGTCGGAAAGATCGCGGCAGAACCGGCTGTTGAACAGCACCAGCCGGTCACTGGGATCAAACAGGGCAAAGCCTTCGCTGATGGTTTCAATCGCTTCGGTCAGGTTTTCGCGCGCGATGGCGGTTTCGCGGTTGGCCACTTCGAGCCGGGCATTTGACTCCTGCAAAAGTTCAAGCGTGCGCTCCAGGTCGATGGTCCGTTCGCGCACCTGCACTTCCAGCAGGGCGGCGCGTTCAAACTGGGCATAGGCGACGCCGGATTGTTCGTTCTTCTGTTCCACCCGGCGCATCAGGGCCTGGGTGATCTGCAACAGTTTCTCGTTCTGCCGCTCAATCGAATCTGCGGGGTTGATCACCGACACCGGGTCACTCCGCATCTTCCTCCGGCGCATAGATCGCCACGCCGGTCATCGTGTGATTGACATGCAGCGCGCCGATCTGTTCCCCGTAGGTGGAAAAGCCGATCACCCGGTGATCGGAGAGCACCGCCGACACGGCGCGGGTGGTTTGTTTCTGCTCGGCCTCGATCCGACGCAGCACGCAATCGCAGCCGACGATATCGGTCAGCGCACCCGCATCCGCCAGCTCGTCCAGTTTGCGCCGCAGGTGGTCGACCATGTCCAGAGGGTCGGCCAGGGTCAGCACCATCCCCTCGTCTATGGCGGAGAAGAACAGCAGCTCGCCCCCCTCCTTGACCTGCTGGATCGCCCGCACGTGATGGTTGCCACCAATGCGCACGACCACGGGATGGGAGGCAAAGGTGAACTGGTCCAACTGCTGGGGGTCCTTGCCCACAAGCCGCGCGTATTCCTGTGCGGCAGGTTCCGCATTGATCGACTTGACGATGCGCCGGTCCGGGTCGGCGCCGGTCACAACCATTTGCCGGTCGGTCGGCACAAGGTGGTCGATGCTGAAGACCTTCACCCGCAATGCGCTCTGAATCAGGGTCAGCACCGCCGCATTTTCGCAGGCATGGCCATTCAGCGCGACGCGCGTATGGCCGAAATCCACGCCATCCCCTGCCGAGCCGCCGAACAGCGCCATGTCGCGCAGCGCCGGCGCGATGGCCACGGTCAGCATGTCCTCGCGCAGCGACTGCCCGTCCACCAGCAGAAAGGCAAAGCCATGGCGTTTGTTCGGGTGCGCCTCCTGCAGGGCGACGCGTTCCAGGGCGATACGGTCCTGCAGGGCCTGCGAAGAACCTCCATCCAGATCCTCGATCAGGATCGAGGTGGCAGCGAAATGGGCCTGCGGGAAACCGATGGCGATGACCGTGTTCTCGGCATAGCCCCCCGCCCCGATTTCACCGGCGGTCGTGCAGGCCACCACATCGGCCTCGCCAAAGGCGGCATCGGCCTCGCGCACAAGCCTGTCGAAATCGGCGGCGGGTGAAATGAACAGCGCCACCACCGCCAGGGGTGCTGCGCCCAGAGCCTGGCGGAGCACGCCGATGGGATCGGGGTGGGACGCATCGACCTGGCCGCGACACAATGCATGCCGCACCCCCGTCAGCGGTTCAACCTCTTGCAGATTTGCCACATCGCGCCTCCCTCAACGCAGACTAGCGGCGCTCTTCGTCACTTGGCAACTGGGATGTGAACTGGGCTTCATGGGCGACCAGAACCGCCTGTGTCCGGTTCTGCACGCCAAGTTTGCGCATGATCGCTGTCACATGCGCCTTGACGGTGGTTTCCGCGATCGACAGCTCATAGGCAATCTGCTTGTTCAGCTTGCCTGCGCAGATCAATTCAAGGATGCGGGCCTGCTGGTTGGTCAGCGAGGTGAGGCGGCGCAGGTTCACGTTGTCTTCTGCCGCGCCCTCCCCGGCGACAAACCCGCTGGGCGTAAAGACCTGGCCCGAGCGGATGACATCGATTGCTTCCTTGAAGGTGCCCCGGCTGCTGTGTTTCGGCACAAATCCCGAGGCCCCCGCCGCGATGGCGCCATTGATCACCGCGTTGTCGGTGACCGAGGTCACGATGATCACATGGGCATCCCCGACCTGCCGCCTGAGCCGCAAAAGACCGTCCAGCCCGCTGACATCCGGCAGGTTGAGGTCGAGCAGCACAAGGTCCGGCGGTGCTGCCCGCCCCAGTTCCTCCAGCGCAGACGCCAGCGAATGCGTCCTGCGCACGTCGGTATAGGCGGCCACGGATCTGAGCGTCAGTTCCAGCGCATCGCAGAACAGGGGATGATCATCCACGATCAGGGCCCATTTGCCCGGGGTCTCGGGGGTGAGCATATCCGTCATCGGCATTTCATCTGTTTTCATGGGCAAAGATTAGCAGCATTTCCCGCGCAGGTATCTAGCCAAAAGGTCTTAGGTTTCATGCCCCTGCCCCCAACCAAAGTCCAATAGCGCGTTGTGGCCTCCGCCCCTAGTACATCTGCCAAACCCGGCAGGAATTCGCGTGGGGAAACATGACGAACAAGGGAGACAGCAGATGAACCTGAGCGATCAAAAGACCATAGATGCCGACCGCGACAGCGTTTTCGCGGCGCTTCTAGACCCCGAAGTCCTGAAGGTCTGTGTCCCCGGCTGCCAGGAAATGTCAGGTTCAGCCGAACAGGGGTTCGAAGCCACGGTGGTGCAAAAGGTCGGGCCGGTAAAGGCGACCTTCAAGGGGGCCGTATTCCTCAGCAACATGGCGGCGCCGGAAAGCCTGACCATCAGCGGTGAAGGCAAGGGCGGCGCTGCCGGTTTTGCCAAGGGCGGCGCGCAGGTGCGTCTTGAGGCGCAGGGCGACAGGACCGTCCTGCACTACGAAGTGGATGCCAAGGTGGGTGGCAAGCTGGCGCAATTGGGCAGCCGGATCATCGACGGCTTTGCCAAGAAGATGGCCGATCAGTTCTTTTCCAACTTCCAGCAGGCGCTGGGCGGTGCTGAACCTGTCGAGGCGGCTACGGAAGCGCCGGTGAAGAAAGGCTGGTTCGGACGTCAGAAAAAGGCCTGAGGTCCTTTGAAAAATATTAGATGCTGACCGGCCGGCGGAGGCGCGCCGCGGCATACCAGACCGTGCGACGGCATTGCCGAAGTCCTGTTTCTGCGCCTGCAATCAGGATGACATGTCAAATATGACATGTCTTTTTTGACAGGTCATATCGTGCAGGTCATATCATGCAGGCCTGGGATACTCGGCGGGTCACCCTGACAGTACCGGCAGCAGAGCGATCAACCTCGCGTCATTGTCACCTATCCAATGTTGCCCCGGGTTGCCTCTGACACGCCTGCGAACCTACCGCAAAAGATGACATGTCAAAAATGACATGTCATCTTTGACAGGTCTCAAACGCGGTGCAGTGGCAACCGGCCACAACAGACACGCCGGGCCGGGAATTGCTCCAGCCGGGCCTGCCCCCCTCCTCAGCTTCCCGCAAAACACCCGGACATGTGGAAAGGAAAAGACCGCCGACCGCCCCTACCGCAGCCCATCTTCCCCCTTCACCTGCCAGACCTCCAGCCCGCCCATGCGCGAATGCACCCGCCCGCCGCAGGACATGGCAAGGGCGAAGACGATCTCATCCGCGCGCGGCCCGTCGGGCAGGCCCACTTCGATCCCGTCGAAATGGCTGCGGACATAGGCCGCGTTGATATGGCCCAGCGGCACGTCCAGCCTGCTGCCCACGCCGCCGCGCTTCATGCAGGAGGGCACGATGGCATTGGACTGACCCAGCAGCCCGCGCATCGCATAGCCCCCCGGCACATGCCAGAGTGCCGCATGCTCCAGCTCGCCGTTTTCACCGACGATGGCCCCCTTGCCATAACCGTCGATCCCCTCCTTGCCGCCAAGTGCAGCGACCAGACGTTCGCTCATCTCCGCCCCCAAAGGTTTCAGATCCTCCATGGCCGGTTGCAGATCCGCCTCATAGCGCCCGGCAAAGGGATTCTTCACACAGGCGATGATGGCCCCCAGCTTGCGCGGGACCTCGGGCAGCGGGCCGCCGTCGTGATGGACCTCTTCCAGGATCAGTTGCATCTTGCGGATGGGAAAGTCAGACATTTGGGATGGCTCCTTGGGTATGGGTGGCATGGACGGTCCGGCCCGCAAGGCCCAGCACCGCCTGATCAATCAATCCGCGCCGGCAAAGGCTGTTGGCCAGGGCCTGTCCACGGGCGAGCGCTGCGACGATTTCGGCTGCATCCAGCGCCCCGACATCGGTGGTGACAAGCCTGTCGCCAAGGTCGCTGTCGGGGCTGAGCGCACGGGCCGGGACCCGCCTGATGGCCGGGTGATCCGGCAGATCCACGGCATTGGCGATCAGTGTCGCTGCCACATCCGCAGCCGCGGCTGTCGTGGCGGCCACGGTGACAGCATCGGCAATGCCCAGCGAATGGCTGCGCCCGCGCCAGCCGGAGGTCGCAAGCCCGCGCGCGGAATCCCCGGCGGTGATGTGGATCGGGCCCGCAGGCCCCTCTGCCGTAACCTGATGCCCCGTTTCCAGGTGGAACGCCACGTCGCCGCCGTTGTTGACATAGATCTTGTCGACCTGGTGTTCGGCCAGAACAGCCGCCAGGATTTCATCCGCCACCGCCCCCGCGACAGCGGCCATCGGCGTGACAAATGTATCCTCGTAAGGTCTGACCGCCTGCACCATGCGCCGCGCCACCGGGTCGGTGACTCTTGTGCCCGCATCAACGGGTCTGCGCAGCACCGGCAGTTCCGCCACCAGCCCCGAAAGCAGGGTCTGAAACCGTGCCGTCGCCGTTGCGTAACAGGCCGTGGCATCGCCCCCGGTCACCTCGATGATCAGGTCGATGGGGCCATGGTTCAGGTGCAGCCGCCGCCCGTCCGGCAGGATATGCGCCTGGGGTTCCGCGCTCACGCGCCATCCCCCAGCACCCGCGATGCGCGTCCATATTCGCCGCCCCTTGCCAGCACGTCCTTCAGGTCGCGCACCTGGGCGCCGTGCCCGCCAAGCGCCTCGTAATCGGCGCGGCGCACGGTGAATTCCAGCGGCGCCACCAGCGCCGGGGTTGGTACATAGCCGAAGGCCCCCGCAGGCACCTGGGTGACATCCACCATCACCGTGATCCCGCCCCCCGGCCAGCGATAGGTCGGCGCGCCGCCAATGGTCACGCGGGTGCGGTCCTGTTTCACCGAATTGGTCAGATGGATCGGGTTGCGCGTGACGCCCGAGCGCAGCGAGCCTCCCGCGCCTCCCATGAACAGCACGGTACAAAGCGCCGGTTCGCAATTCTCGGCGATCAGATCGACGGAAGGTTTCAAAGCCTCGGGCATTGGCTGCGCTTCTGGTTCCAGATCGTCGTTGAGCACATAGTAGGCCGAATGCTCGCCCGTGGTGGAGACCATGAGCAGCGACAGACCGGGCCGTGCGCCCTTGGCCGCGCGCCAGGGGCCGAGAATCTTCAGCGGGTCGTCAATATCGGTGCCGCCCCAGCCCAGGCCGGGTTCGGCCACCTTGAAATAGCGCCCCGGGGTGGAGCGTCTGCCATTGATCTTGATGCCGGTCTCGGGCCAGTCGATCACCTTGCCCGCCTGATGTTCCGACACGACCCCGGTGATGTGGTCGTCCACCACCACGACCTCATCCACCAGCCCCTGCCACTGCACCGCGAACATGCCGATGGTGGCAGAGCCACATCCGACCCGCATCCGGCTTTCCTGCTGGCCGTCCACGATGGGGGCCGCACCGGCCTGCACCACGACGGTGGAACCGCCGTCGATGCTCAGCTCCACCGCCTCGCCGTTGCACAGGCGCAGCAGCGTGTCGCAGGTGACGCGCCCTTCGGATTTTTCACCGCCCGTCAGGTGATCGACCCCGCCCAGCGACAGCATCTGCGAGCCGTATTCGGAGGTCATCACATGGCCCACCGCCTCGCCCTTCGCGCGCACGGTCGCAGCCTCCGCCCCCAGGTGGCGGTCGGTGTCGATCTTCACCTTGACCCCGCAATAGGAAAAGATCGCCTCCGTCACCACGGTGACAAAATCCACCCCGTCAATCTCACGGCTGACAATGAAAGGCGCCGGTTTGTAATCCGGATAGGTGGTTCCCGCCCCGATGGCAGAGACAACCACATCGTCGCCCGACGCCGATGTGCCGTCCCAATCGGCGGCGAGAAAGGGTTTGACCGCGTCGCCCTTGGCAACCCGCCGGTCCAGGATGGTCAGGGGATCGCACCGGATGATCTGCCCGTTCTCGTTTGCATAACGGTCGCAGGCCCCGGCCCGGCCTTCGGCGATGTAGCACATCACCGGGCAGGCATCGCAGCGGATTTTCTCTGGCTTGGTCATTGGCGTGACGCCTTGATCGCGGCCAGCACCCGATGGGGCAATGCCGGCACTTTGGTGATTTTCGCCCCCGAGGCATCGCGGATCGCATTCAGGATCGCGGGTGCGGTCGGGATCAGCACATGTTCGCCCAGCCCCTTGGCCCCCATCGGGCCTTCCGGGTCCGGCTTTTCGATCAGGATCGAAGTCACCGGCGGCATGTCCCCGATGGTGGGGATCAGGTAATTGTGCAGGTTCTCGGTCTGCCCCGGCAGGTATTCCTCCATCAGCGCCAGCCCAAGACCCTGGGCGATGCCGCCCTCGATCTGACCTTCGGCGAGCAACGGGTTGATGACCCGGCCCACATCATGGGCGGCGACGATATGGCGGACCTTTGTGGTGCCAAGGGCCATGTCCACCTCGACCTCGGCCATCTGCGCCCCATAGCCGTAAAGCGCATAGGGGGTGCCCTGCCCGTCCGCATCCAGCCCGGTGGTGGGCGGATCATAGGTTTCCTCGGCAGCGATGACATATCCGTGTGCATCCGGCACCATGTCCGACAGACCGATTTCGCGGGTTTGCCCGCCTTGTGTGACCGTCAACCGGCCATCGCGCAGGGTGATCTGCTCGGCCTCGGCCAGGTTGGTCTGGCGCAGGATCGCCGCGCGCAGGGAGCGCCCCGCCGCCTCGGCCGCGCGCCCGGTGATGAAGGTCTGGCGCGAGGCAGAGGTCTTGCCACAATCAGGCGTCAGGGCGGTGTCGGGGCCGATGATGTCGATGGCTCCGATGGCAATGCCGATGGCATCCGCCGCAATCTGCGTGATCACGGTATTCGACCCCTGCCCGATGTCCGTGGCTCCCTGATGCAGCTTCAACCGCCCTTCGGCGGTGATGCCGATGCGGATGGTGGACGGGTTCGGCAGGCCGGTATTGCCGCAGCCATACCAGCAGGAAGCGATGCCAATGCCGCGCTTGCGCGTGTCAGAGGCCGCGTTGAAGGCCGCAACCGCGCGCTGCGCCGATTCCCAATGCGGTTGCAGCGCCTCCAGGCATTCCACCAGCCCGACCGATTGCATCACCTGCCCGCAGGGTGACTTGTCGCCATCGCGCAGGGCATTGCGCAGGCGAAAGGCGAGCCGGTCCATGCCGCAGGCCTGCGCCAGCTCGTCATAGAGCATTTCCTGCGTGATCGCCGCCTGCGGCACGCCGAAACCGCGAAAGGCGCCGGATGTGGGGCCATGGGTATGCACCGCGCGGCTGGTGGCGCGGTAATTTGGCGTGAGATAGGGGCCTGAGGCATGGACCGGCACCCGCGTCGCCACGGTTGGCCCCCAGCTGGCATAGGCCCCGGTGTTGAAATCGCCGTGAAAGGTCATCGCCGTGATACGGCCTTCCGCATCGGCCCCGATGCGCGCCTCCATCGTGCCGGGGTGGCGTTTGGTGCTGGCCTGCATGGATTCCGTGCGGCTGAAGACCATGCGGCAGGGCTTGCCGGTTTTCAGCACCGCCAGCCCCAGCAACGGCTGCAGCGTCACGTCCAGCTTGGAGCCGAAGCCGCCTCCCGCCGCCGCCGGTATGATGCGCAGCCGGTCATGCGGCAGGCCCAGAACCCGCGCCGTGTCCTCCAGGTCCATGACCGGGGCCTGGGTGCAGGCCTGGATCACCAGCGTATCGCCCTCCAGCCAGGCCGCCCCTGCCTCGGGTTCGATATAGGCGTGTTCGACATAGGAGGTCTCGAAATGTCCCGTGACCACATGGGCCGCTTCCGCCAGCGCGGCATCCGGCGCGCCGCAGGCCACGCGGCCCCGGATCAGGGTGTTTTCGGGCCTGTCGCCATGGAGCTGCGGCGCATTCACGGCCATGCCCTCTGCCTCCGTCAGGGTATGGGGCAGCGGCGACCAGGTGACGGGAAAGCTGCTCAGATCCAGCGGTTCGACCGCCTCAGGCGTGCCGACCACCAGCGCCACGGCCTCGCCCCTGTAGCGGGCGAAATCCTCGGCCAGTGCGGGCTGATCGGCCAGCGGCGGGATCACGCCATAGCGGTTCTCGCCCCTGATATCGGCGGCGGTGATCACGCAGGCAACCCCGGGAATCGCTGCTGCCCAGCGTTCCGTATCCCCAAAGCTGAAACCGGCATGGTAATGCGGGCTGCGCACCGCGCGGACCAGAAGCGCGCCTTCGGGTGCATAATCGGCGCCAAAGATCTCTGTCCCGTCCACCTTGCGCGCCCCGTCGAGCCGGGGAATGGCGCGGCCCACGGCGGCACCTGCCTGGGGCATATCCTGCATCTGCGCGGGCGTGGTGGCGGCCATGACAGCCGCGATGATCTTGCGGTATCCGGTACAACGGCACAGCACCCCGGCAAGCGCATCCTCGACCTGGGATTCGTCGGGTGTCGGGGTGTCGCGCAGCAATTCCATTGCCGCCATCATCAGGCCCGGCGTGCAGATCCCGCATTGCGCGGCCCCCTTGGCCAGAAAGGCCTGCTGAAGCTGCGCGCGCAGCTCCTGTTCAGCCGTTTCCAGGGTTTCGACGGTCCGGCCATCGGCCTGTACCGCCGGGACCAGACAAGCACATTCCTGCCGCCCGTCGATCAGCACCGTGCAGGCCCCGCAATCGCCTGCGTCACAGCCGATCTTGACGCTTTTCAGGTTCAGATCCTCGCGCAGGACCTCTGACAGGCGCCGGCCCGGCGCGGTGTCAATGCTGCGGGAGGTGCCGCCGATGGTCAGGGTGATCTTTTGGCCCTTGGCCGTATGGATGTTCATGCCGGCTCCTCCAGTTGCAGTGCGGCGAGGGTGCGGCGCAGCAGTTCGGCGGCACCGGTGCTGCGATAACCGGCCGTGGCGCGCATGTCGTCCATCGGGCGCAGCGCAGCGGTGACGGCGCTGTCTGTGATCGCTGCGGGGTCCAGTGGCTTGCCGATCAGCGCCGCCTCTACTTCCGGCAGTCGGGTGGCGACCGGACCGCAGGATCCGACAGCCAGTGCGGCCTGCACCACCACCCCATCCTGCAGAACAATCCGCGCTGCGGTCATGGCGATGGAAATCACAAGGTACTGCCGCGCCCCCAGTTTCAGGAAATGCCCCTGCCCGGCCAGCGCCGCCTCGGGGATCAGCACGGCAGTCACCATTTCGTCCGGGCCAAGTGCGGTCTGGCGCGGCCCTGTGATGAACTCGGTCAGCGCGATGCTGCGGGTGCTCCTGGCGGATGCCACTTCGACCACTGCGTCCAGGGTCAGCAAGGGCGGCACCCCGTCAGCTGCAGGCGATGCATTGCACAGGTTGCCCGCAATCGTACCCCGGTTCTGGATCTGTTTTGCCCCGACTTCGCGCGCCGCCAGCTTCAGGCCGTCGCAGGCCGGTGGCAGATCGGCGCGGATCAGATCGGACCAGGTGGTCGCCGCACCGATGCGCAGGCCCGCCCCGGCCCGGATGATGCCGCGCAACGCGCCAATGGCGGTGATGTCGAGAACCGACCCGCCGAGCGCCTTGTGCTGGGTTGTGGGAAACAGGTCGGTACAGCCCGCCGCGATCCGGCAATCGCCCTGCGCCAGCCGGGCAAGGGCAGCTTCCAGCGTGTCGGGGCGGTGATAATGCGCGGTATCGGTCATGTCATTCCCGATTGTTGGTGTACAAGCAGATGTTGCGGGAGCCCGCGCAAACTGTCAATAATTTCCCTATGAGTGAAACAGAGATCACAGATGAAGCCTATCAGCTGTCCACACAGGTTGGATTCAACCTGCGTCGGGCGAACCAGCGGCATGTGGCAATCTTTGCCCGCCATGTGGACGGGCTGACGCCAACGCAGTTCGCCGCCCTGGCGCGGCTGTTCGAACAGGGCCCCCTGTCGCAGAACCGGCTGGGCCGCGAGACCGCCATGGACAGCGCCACCATCAAGGGCGTGGTGGGGCGGTTGAAGGCAAAGGGTTTGGTGACCTCGCGGCCCGACCTGAACGATCAGCGGCTGCGGCTGGTGGATCTGACCGCCGAAGGCAAGGCACAGTTCAAACGCGCCGAAGCACAGGCGCTGGCCGCACGGGCCGAGACCATGGCCCCCCTGAGCACCGAAGAAGCGGCAATGTTCGAGGCTTTGCTGGCCAAGCTGGTCTGAGCCTGTCGACGGCTCCGTTTTCTTTGAAGAAAACGGTCCGGAGTTTTTGAAAACTCCGCCGTGTGCACACCCACGTTTCTCCCGAACAACCGCACGTCACTGCGCAGCAGATGGGGGGTACCGCGTAACGACGATCGCCCGGCTCACTCCCGTCACAAAACATCGCTGCAAGCCACCGTTTTCTTTGAAGAAAACGGTCCGGAGTTTTTGAAAACTCCGACTTCAGCACGCCCAATTCTTTCCCGAGCAACCGCCGGTCAACGTACAAGCAATCGCAGTCCGCCAAATCGCGACCATTGCCAGAATCGCATCGCTCATTCACCTCAAAACAACGCTGCAAGTAGCCGTTTTCTTTGAAGAAAACGATCCGGAGTTTTTGAAAACTCCGCCTCCTACACGCCCACGTATTTCTCGAACAACCGACGGTCACCGCGCAGCTGCTCGGTGTTCACCACCTCGCGACCATATCCATTCTCGATAAAGGCGACGCGATCGGCGATCTGCAGCACGGCTTCGATCCGCTGTTCTACCAGAATGATCGCAACCCCCGCCTCCCGCATCTTTTCCACCGTCTCGCGGATCAGCTGGATCATCGACGGCTGCAACCCCTCCGTCGGCTCGTCCAGCAACAGCACCCGCGGCTCCAGGCACAGCGCGCGCGCCGTGGCCAGCATCTGCTGCTCACCGCCAGAGAGTGTCTCGGCCCGCTGGTCCAGCCGTTCGCGCAGACGCGGGAACATGTCCAACACCCGTTCGCGGGTCTCTGCCCCCTTGCCCCGTGTCATGAGCCCGATCTGGATGTTCTCGGCCACCGTCATCTCGGTGAACAGCCGCCTGCCCTGCGGGATATATCCGATGCCCTGGCGCGGCACCTCATGGGCGGGCAGCGTGCTGATCGGCATGCCGTCCAGGCTGATCTGTCCGCCGCTCAGCGGCAACAGGCCCATGATCGCCTTCATCGCCGTGGATTTACCGGCTCCGTTGCGCCCCATCAGGCACAACACCTCACCGGCGCGGACCTCAAGGCTGAAATCGAACAGCACCTGTATCGGGCCGTATCCAGTGGATATCTGGTCGAGCTTCAGCATCATCCGGTCCCCAGATAGGCATCTTGCACCGCCCGGTTGGCGTGGATCTCCGCCGGTGTGCCGGAGGCCAGGATGCTGCCCATGTCCAGCACGGTGATGCGGTCGGCCAGGGCCATCACCACGTTCATGTTATGCTCGATCAGCAGGATGGTGGTTTCCCCGGCAAGTTCGCGGATCAGGGCGTTGAACCCCTCGATCTCGCTTTCGGCCAGGCCCTGGGTCGGCTCGTCCAGGATCAGCAGCCGGGGTTTCTGCGCCACGCCCATGACGATTTCCAGCAGGCGCTGGTGGCCATAGGCCAGATCGCCGGTCATCTGGTCGGCGCGGTCGGCCAGCCCGACCCGGTCCAGTGCGGCCAGCGCGGCCCCCCGGTCCCGGCTGCGCAGCGCCAGCGCCAGATTGTCGGCAAGCGAGAGCCGCGCATAGACCGCCGTGATCTGGAAGGTATAGGCCATGCCGCGCCGGATCCGCGCATGGGCGGGCAGCGCGGTGACATTTTGCCCGTCGAACCAGACTTCGCCCGAACTGGCCGGAATACGGCCCGAAATCATGCCGACAAAGGTGCTCTTGCCCGCGCCATTCGGCCCGATCAGCGCATGCACCTCGCCTTTCGGCAGAGCGAAATCCACGCCATCCACCGCTGTCAGCCCGCCGTAGACCCGTGTCAGCCCCTTTGTCTCAAGCAGGATCATGGCAGCTACGCCACCCAGCGTTTGCGGATCTCGCCCACCAGGCCGGCCCGCGCAAACAGCGTCAGCAGCACCAGCACCACGCCTGCAATCAGCATATAGGCATTGGTCAGCCCGCTGGAATAATCAATCAGGTAGAACATGAAGAGCGTGCCGACCAGCGGCCCGATGGTGGTGCCCGCACCGCCCAGCAGCACCCAGAGCAGCGGAAAGATCGAATATTGCACCGAGGTGAAGGTCGCCCCGACATAGCCGAAGAGCACCGCATATCCCGCCCCGGCAGCGCCAGAGATGGTGCCGGAGATGATGACCGCCGCCAGCTTGTGCCGGAACACGTCATAACCCAGCATCCGGGTGCGTTCCTCGTTCTCGCGCACGCCGATCAGCACGCTGCCAAAGCTCACCTGCATCATCCGCGCCGTGATCAGCAAGGCGGCGGAAAACAGCAGCAGCGCGGCCAGGTAGCGCGTGGTCGGCGCTGTCAGGTCCAGCCCCGCGATCTGGCGGGCCGATTGCGCGATGACAAAGCCTTCGTCGCCGCGCGTCCAGGCCCCGAAATAAAGCACGGTCAGATAGCCCGCCTGCGCAAACATCAGTGTCACGATCATGAAGGCGACCCCGATGGTGCGCAGCGCCAGCAGCGCCACCACGGCAGACAGCACAGCCGCACAGATCAGCGCGACCGCAAAGGCCGGGATCACTCCCAGCCCGCCGTATTGCATCGCCAGCCCCAGCCCATACATGCCCGCGCCAAAGAACATCGCATGACCAAGGCTCAAGAGCCCGGTATAGCCGAACAGCACGTTATAGCCGATGGCATAGGTCGCCAGCACCATGATCCGCGCCAGATTGCCCTGGTGATAGCTGGGCAGCACGAAGGCCAGCACAAACAGCAGCGCGATAAGGCCAAGGTGAAGGATTGTGGATCGGGTGCCGATGCTCATGCCGGTTTCTTTCCGAACAGGCCCTGCGGGCGGAACACCAGCACCAGCGCCACCAGCAAGGTCGCGATGATCTTGGACAATGTCGGGCTGAGAAAGACGGAGATGATGCCGTCTGACATGCCAATCAGCACCGCCGCCAGGACGGTCCCGCGAATGGAACCCAGCCCGCCGATGATCACCACGATAAAGCTCAGCAGCAACGGGTCATGGCCCATCAGGTAATGCGCCTGCTGGATCGGCACGATCAGCACGGCAGCCAGTGCCGCCAGCCCCGCGCCAAGGCCAAAGACGATGGAATAGACCCGCGAGACCGGGATGCCGAAGGCCAGCGCGGTTTCGCGGTCAAGCTGCGTGGCGCGCATGATCAGCCCCGCCTTGCTGCGGGTCATGATCAGCCAGAAGGCCAGCAGGATCACGATGGCGGCCCCGATCACGAACAGTTTGTAGCTGTTGGTGCTCAGCCCCCAGGGATAGAACATGGCAAAGCCGTTCTCGCCCCATTCGAACCAGGGCAGCGCGATGCGGTGGCTGAAGGGCGGCTCGACGGGCCGCGCCTCGGGGCCATAGGTCATCAGCGCGGTCTGTTGCAGGATGTAAAGCACCCCGATGGTGCCGACGATGGTCGCTTCGGGGTCGTATTTCACCGGCTTCAGGATCAGACGATCCACCAGCACCGCCACCAGCCCCGCGATAAGCGGTGCCAGCGCCAGGGCTGCGACAAAGCCAACCGTCGGGTGCCCGCCGATGGAGGTGGCCACAAACCAGGCGATCACCGCGCCCAGCATGAAGAATTCGCCATGCGCCACGTTGACCACGCGCATCACGCCGAACACGAGGCTGAGGCCAAGCGCCGTAAGTGCCAGCACCGCAGCGCCAACGGCGCCTTCCAGCACGGCAAGAAGAAGGTGAGGTCCGAAATCCATATGTCAGATGATATGCGCCGGGGTCCGAAACCCCGGCGCGGGCTCCTCAGAAGGACATCGAGGTGTAATCGACTTCATCGGGATAGAGCGTATCCTCGATGGAGGTCGTATGCACCTTGACCAGTTTGCCCTCTTCGACTTTCGAGATGTATTGCACGCCGAAAACCTGGTGCGTCTTGCCATTGAAGCGTTTCGGCCCCTGCGGGTGCGCATCGCTTTGCGGCATGTCGGTCATCGCCTCGACTGCCTCGATCAGTTTCGCGCGGTCTTCGGGGCCCTGGTAACCGGCGGCCTCCATCCCGGCCTTGATGACGTGCAGGGTTTCCCAGCAGCCGAACATATGGGCGTAGGTCGAAACATCCTTGGGGTCCGACACGGACGCGCCGTTGGCATCCACGCCCACCGCCTCGCGGAACATCTTGTCATGGCTGGTCTGGTCTTCCTGCGCGTAGCGCGGGTTGCCCTCCCAGAAATAGGTGCCTTCGAGGAATTCCAGCCCCGGCGACGCCAGATCAACCGCTTCGAGCGAGTCGATGAAGCCAAAGATCTCGGGCCGCGAGGGGCCAAAGAATTCGCCCAGCTCCTTGACGAAGGTCAGAACGGCAGGGCCGACCATCACGTGATAGATCACTTCGGTATCGCGCGGGATCTTGGGGAAGTATTTGGTAAAGGAGGTCTCGGTCGGCGGGATCGCGATCATCTCCAGCACCTCGCCGCCCTGCTCCTTGATCGCCGCCGAGAAATAGTCGCGGTGGTCATGGCCGAAGGCAAAGTCGGGATAGATCATCGTGACCTTCTTGCCCAGATTCTCCGACACATAGGGCGCCATCGCCTGGACCTGGCTTTTCACGTCGGTGATGCCGGGTTGCAGGGTATAGCGGTTCAACATGCCGCTGGCGACGTGATGTCCTTCGGAAACCACGAAATAAGGCAGTTTCAGCTCGCCCGCGGCCGGGGCGGAGCCGATCACCACATGGCTGAACAGCGTGCCGAAGGCCACGTCGCAGCCTGACTGGTTCGCGAATTTCTCCAGCACTTCCGCGCCGCGCTTGGGGTCAGTGCCGTCATCCTCGGCCACGATCTCCACCGGTCGGCCATTGATGCCGCCCGCGTCGTTGATCATCTTGACGGCGGCCTCGGTGGTGCGCCCGTACCAGCGGCCATAGGCGGCGCCGATGCCGGTCGAATGCTGCTGAAAGCCGATCTTGATCGGTGCGCTTGACTGCGCGCTGGCAAAGCGGGCGGCCAGCGGTGCGGCGGCCAGAAGCCCGCCGGCGGCAGCACCCTTCAGTACGCTACGGCGATTTGTCATCAGTTTAGGTGTCATTCCAACTCTCCCTGTTGGGCGGGACCATTTTCGGTTTCCCGTTTGTCCCTGAATGTTGTTTGCATACATGCAATTTGTCCAGAATTTTCTGAACATCGCATTCCGGTAAGGCGATTCATGCCCCTTTTGGCGCGGCCAGCAACCACAAACCGAGCATTGTGTAGGCAATCATGAAGATCGAGAGCGGCAGCGTCGCCACAGCGGCGCGCGGCCCCTCGCCGAACAACCGCAGCGCGATGCGATGCGACAGCAGGACCGACCAGACATGCCCCAGCACCACCAGCCCCGCCTGCGTCACCCAGATCACGCGCACACTGTCGATGCTGTTGAAGAACCCGGTGGTCACCCGGAACGGCTGGATGCCCAGCCAGTCCGCCCCGCGCGCGAAAGGATCGCTGAGCGCCGCGATGGCATATTGGATCTGGACCAGAAAGGAGGTGAGGTAATGGGCAATGTGATAGACCAGCGCAATCGGCAACAGGCTGAGAGCTAGCCAGCCGAAGGCCTGTGCATAGCGGACCTCTGCCCGGGCAAGGCGCAGGCCCAGCCAGACCGCCAGGGCAAAGACGCCCAGAAGTGCTGCGAAAGCCAGCGCCAGCCCGGTCAGCGTCTGCGCCACCACGGCGGAGCGGCCCGGAAACTCCAGCGGGTTCACGCCGATCCGGCCAAGCCACCAGAATGTCCCGTTCAGCCCGTCGAAACTGCCCACGGCCAGCAGGGTCAGGGCGAAAATCCCGGCGGCTGGTGCTGGCCTGTCTGCCAACAGCCGCCAGCCCGGCCCGCCCAGCCCGGCCCGCCCCGAAAGGCGCAGGGGCGCGAGGCTGGCAAAGGCCGCAAAGACCGCATGCCCCAGTTCCGCATGTTCCAGCCAGCGCCGCCCGAACAGGATCATGCCCGCAAAGGTCACCAGCCAGTAGATCGCGACGAAACGCGCCAGCCGCGCCGGATCGTCGGGCGCGATATCTGCCAGCAGGAAGGCGGCAAAGCCCAGCAGCAGCGCCACGGCGGGCCAGAGGCCCAGCCTCGCGGGCAAGTTCAAGACAGGCCGAAGTGGCCCCAGCAGCTGGTAAAGCCCGGTCCAGGGGTTGATCCAGCGCCAGAGGTTGCCCAGAACACCCGACAGGCTGACCGCTGCCACCCAGCCCAGGGTCCAGAAGCTGAGCGGCATCAGATTCGACAGCGGGTCGCGCGGCCCGGTGAAGCCAAGATAAAGCACAAAAAACAGGCAGATCAGCGAAACACGGCTGCATATTTGCTGCGCGTGCTCAAAACGTCGCGGTGCAAGGGGGCGATGCGCAAAGAGCCCCCTGACCGCGCCACCGGGCAGCGCAAACAATGCCAGCACCGTCAAAGTCACCGCCGCCACACCTGCCGCCGTATAAACTTCGGTCGGCAGCAGCAGGACAAATCCCTGCTCCGACACATGCGCCTGTGCCGCAGCGGGCAGCAAGGCGCCCAGCTTGACGCCTATGACGATCTCACGCAGTCTCATGGCGGCACTCTGGCGACGGGAAACGGGATTTGAAAGCGGCTTTTGTTCTTGTGGCCCTTGCGGCGCTGTCGCTTGCGGTCTGGCTGGCGGGCTTTGGCGGTGCCGCCTCCCGGTTGCTGATCGAGAATGCTGTGGCCCAGCCGATGGACGATGGCCACCTTGGCGCTTTCCTGAGCATCGACAACCAGGGCGCGCCCGACCGGCTGCTGGCGGTGTCCAGCCCGGTGGCGGCGGCGACGCTTTACAGCCCGGCCAGCGCGGAGGGGCTGCCGGTGCCCAGCGGACATTCCGCCCTGGCGCTGGATGCGGCCCATATCAGCATCCGCCAACCCGAAACCCCTTTTGCCCATGGCGCCCTCGTGCCGCTGGTCCTGAGCTTTGCCAATGCAGGGGACGTGACCGTCAAGGCGCGCATGTCGGACCCGGCACAGGCCGGTGCCGCAGGCGAAGTGGGCCTATTCGGCATGGGCGACATCTGCATCGTGGGAGACGGCGAACCGGCACCGGAGATCGCGATCGACGCCACGCCCGAGGGCGCGGGCTGGCAAGTGCGGATCACGGCCCGCGACTTCACCTTTTCCGAGGATCTGATGGGTCTTTACCATGTGCCCGGCACCGGACACGGCCATATCTATGTGGGCGGGATGAAGCTGGGGCGGCTCTTTGCCCCCGAATACCACATCGGCCCCCTGCCCCCGGGGTCCCACGAAATCCGGGTGACGCTGAACACCAATGACCACCGCGCCTATGTGGTCGGCGACACGCCTGTCACCGCCAGCACCATCATAACGGTTGACTAAACGCGGCGCTTCGCGATTTTATTGGTACACAAGTGAGTTTGGCGAAAGGCACCGGCGTGGAACACTCCGAAACGAGGGGCAGCATCATTGGTGTGGATGTCGGCGGCACCTTTACAGACCTGGTGATGGTGGACAGCGCAAGTGGCACCATGCGCATCGCCAAGACACCGACAACCCTTGATAACCAGGCCTTTGGCGTGCTGGCGGCACTGGAACAGGCCGAGGTCGATCTGGGCGAGGTCGGCTTGATCGTGCATGGCACGACCACCACGACCAACGCGGTGCTGGAACGCAAACTGTCGCGCACCGGGCTGATCACCACCGCCGGGTTCCGCGATGTGCTGGAACTGGGGCGGCGCACCCGTCCGCAGGCCTATGGGATGAAAGGGCAGTTCACGCCGATCATCCCCCGCGACCTGCGGCTGGAAGTGCCCGAACGGATGGACGCCCAGGGCAATGTGCTGATCCCGCTGGATGAGGACGCTTTGCGCGCCGCGATCAGGCAGTTGGTCGACGCGGGCTGCGAGGCACTGGTGATCCATTTCCTGCATGCCTATGCCAACCCGGCGCATGAGCTGCGCGCCGCCGAGATCGCCGCAGAACTATGGCCAAACAGCTACATCACCACCGGCCACAGCCTGCTGTCGGAAAGCCGCGAGTTCGAGCGCGGTGTGACGGCGGCGGTCAATGCCTCTGTCCAGCCGCTGCTGGAGCGCTACGTCGCGCGGCTGCGCGATGAGCTGGCGGCCAAGGGCTATCGCGGCGATGTTCTGGTGATGAACGGCAATGGCGGCATGGTGTCCTCGAAACTGGTCGCGCGGGAGGCGGCAAAAACCGTAATGTCCGGCCCCGCCTCCGGCGTGATGGCCGCCGCCTATACCGGCAGGCGCGCGTCGGAGCCGAACCTGCTGACCTATGACATGGGCGGCACCAGCACCGATGTCGCGCTGATCCGCGACGGCACGCCGCCTGTTTCGAACGAGATCGAGGTGGAATATGCCATGCCGATCCATGTGCCCATGGTCGACGTGCGCACCGTGGGGGCCGGTGGCGGCTCCATCGCGCGGGTCAATGCCGCCGGGCTGCTTGAGGTCGGACCGGAAAGCGCCGGGGCCGATCCGGGGCCGATCTGCTATGGCAAGGGCGGCACGCGGCCGACGATTTCGGATGCCAACATGCTGCTGGGCCGCTTGAATACCGCCAAGCTGAACGCGGTGGCGGGTGGCGTCGGGATGGAGGAGCTTGCCGCGATCTTTGCCCGCGAACTCGGCGCACCGCTGGGGGTTGATGCCCATGGCGCGGCGGATGCGGTCATTCGTATGGCCAATGCCAAGATGGCGGGGGCAATCCGCATGGTGTCGCTGTCGCTGGGGGCGGACCCGCGCGACTTTGCCCTGTTTGCCTTTGGCGGCGCGGGGCCGCTCCATGCCGCCGCTCTTGCGCGCGAGCTGGGCGTGCCCCGCGTGCTGGTGCCTGCCCGCCCCGGCATCACCAATGCGCTGGGCTGTGCCGTAGCCGACCTGCGCCATGATTTTGTGCAAACCCTGAACCAGCCGCTGGACGATCTGGACATTCCCGCGCTGCACGCCGCATTTGCCGGGCAACTGGCCGAAGGTCAGGCGGCATTGGCGCGTGAAAACATCACCGTCACCCGTGTCGAACACCATTTCAGCGCCGACATGCAGTTCCTGGGGCAAAGCCATGTGGTGCGTGTCCCGCTGGCGGATGCGACACCCACGGCAGAAACCCTGCGCAGCCGCTTCAACGAGGTCTACTGGCAACGCTTCAAGGTGGCGCTGCCGGAGATCCGCGCGCGCATCGTCAATGTGAATTGTTCGGTCATCGGGGTCTGCGCACCGGTGGACCTGTCGCGGCTGATCGACGCTGCGGGCAGGCAGGCCCATGCCACGCCCACCGGGCACCGCCAAGTGTATTTCGACGGCAGCCCCCATGACACGCCGATCTACTGGCGCGATCACCTGCCGGCTGATGTGACGCTGGAGGGCCCCGCGATCATCGAACAGCTTGATTGCACCACCCTGATCCCGCCCGGTGACCGCGTCCAGGGCGGCGTCGACGGCAACCTGATGATCCATATCGGAGCGGCGGAATGAGCAGTATCGACCCCATCACCCTTTCGGTCATTCAGGCGGGCCTGCAACAGGTTTGCGACGAGATGGACCTCAGCTTCTCCCGCGCGGCCTTCTCTCCCGTGATCGCAGAGGCGAACGACCGCTCCGACGGGATCTATGCCGCCGAGGATGGCGCGCTGATTGCCCAGGGCGCGGGCGGCTTGCCGGTCTTTGTCGGCACCATGCAATATTCCACCCGTACCCTGATCGAGATGATTGCGGCGGGCACCGCCCCTGCCCCGCAGCCCGACGACATCTATATCGTCAATGACCCCTACCTTGGCGGCACGCATCTGATGGATGTGCGCTTTGCCCGGCCTTTTTACCGCAATGGTGAAATCTTTTGCTGGCTCAGCAACACGGGGCATTGGCCCGACACGGGCGGTGCCGTGCCGGGCGGCTTTTCCGCCTCAGCCACCAGCGTCGAACAGGAAGGGCTGCGCCTGCCGCCGGTGCGCCTGTTCAAACAGGGTGTGCTGGACCCGGAAATCTACGCGATCATCTGCTCCAACATCCGGGTGGCCGACCAGCGTATCGGTGACGTCAAGGCGCAGGCCGCCGCGCTGATGGTGGGAGAGGAACAGCTAAACGCGCTGCTGGACCGCTACGGCGACGACGTGGTGCGTACGGCGATTGCCGAACTGCGCACGCGGGCCGAGGCGCAGATGCGCAGCCTGATCGACGAGATCCCGGATGGGGAATATACCTCCACCGCCTGGATCGACAGTGATGGGGTGGTGAACGAACCGCTGGCGATCCGGCTGAAGGTGACCAAGGCGCCCGGCCATCTGACGTTCGACTTTGCGGGCAGCAGCCCGCCCTGCATGGGGCCGATGAATTCGGTGCTGGCGACCACCTTGTCCTCCGTCTACCTCGCGATGCGCCATATCTTTCCGCAGGTGCCGATCAGCGCGGGCGCGTTCGAGCCGCTGGAGGTGATCCGCCCCACCGGCACATTCCTTGACGCACAATACCCCCGCCCGGTGTCGGGCTGCGCGGCCGAGGTCAGCCAGCGCATCGCCGAAGCCGTTTTTGCGGCCCTGGTCGAAGCACTGCCGCACCGCGTCACAGCAGCGCCGGCTGGCACCAGCGGCAACTTTGCCCTGGGCGGGCATGACCCGCTGACCGGGCGCGATTTTGTGATGTATCAGCTTTCGGGCGGCGGCTATGGCGGCAATGCAGATCATGACGGCATCGCCAACGGCTGTTCCACCATCGGCATTTCCAAGGCCCCCCCGGTCGAGATCATGGAGCAGAATTTTCCGGTGCTCTACCACCGCTACGCCCTGCGCGAAGGATCAGGCGGCGCGGGGCGGCATCGCGGCGGTCTGGGGCTGGATTACGAGTTGGAGCTCAGGCGCGGTGACGCGCGGGCGAGTTTCGTGATGGACCATGGACGCTTTGGCCCGCAAGGCGCGCTGGGCGGTGCCGATGGCGCGAAAAACGAGGTCGAGGTCTGGCGCGACGGTCACCGCTACATCCCCGAACACCTGTCCAAGGAACAGGATATCGCGCTGAAAGCGGGTGACCGGGTGCGGGTGAAAACCCCGGGCGGCGGTGGCTTTGGCCCAGCATCCGAACGTGACCCCGCCCTCAGCGAAGAAGATACGCGGCTGGGCCGGAGCTGACGCCCCGTCAGACCGAATAGCTGGGCAGCAGCTGGAAGGCATCGCGCAGCGCGTCGCCCCAGCCGGTGGAGATGGATTGATAGACCGGATCATCCTTGCCCACGCGCTTTTGCCGCGATGTGTCGAAGGAATCCGTCTCATACACCATCAGGTCAAAGGGCAGCCCCACCGACAGATTCGATTTCACCGTCGAATCAAACGAAACCAGCAACAGCTTGATCGCCTCTTCAAAGCTCATGTTCCGGTCATAGGCCCGCACGAGGATCGGTTTGCCGTATTTCGTCTCTCCGATCTGGAAGAAGGGCGTATCGTCGGTGATCTCGATGAAATTGCCCTGGGGGTAGACCAGGAACACGGTCGGCGGCCCCGCCCCGATCTGGCCGCCCACGATGACCGAGGCGGCAAACTGGTCGTCGGAAGTCTGCCCAGTGGGTGAGCTGTCCACGATCACTTCCTTGAGGGTCGCCCCCACCAGCCGCGCCACCTGAAACATGGTGGGCTGGCGCAGGATGCTCGGGTCGCGGTCCTCGGGCGACTTGGAGCGTTCCTCCAGCAGGCTGATCATCGCCTGGGTGGTGGCCAGGTTGCCTGCGGTCATGATCGTGATGGCCCGTTCGCCCGGCGTGGACCAGGTGAACATCTTTTTGCTGGTTGCAAAATTATCGACACCCGCGCTGGTGCGGGTGTCCGACATGAAGACCAGACCCGTGTTGATCCGCATCCCGATGCAATACGTCATCCGATTTTCCGATTACGAGGTTCAGCCCAGAATTACTGCTGCACCTGCAAAGATACAATCAATTCTTCCTCTGCCGACCCCAGCCGCAGCCCTTCGATCGGCGAGGCGTCGCGTGCGTCGCGCCCGATGGCGATGCGCACATAGCGTTCGTCCGGCGAATAGCCGTTGGAGATGTCGAAACCGACCCAGCCCAGCCCGTCCACATGCGCCTCTGCCCAGGCGTGGGTGGCATCCTGATCCACCCGGTCGTTCATCATCAGGTAGCCGCTGACATAGCGCGCCGGGATGCCCGCAACCCGCGCGGCAGAGATGAAGATCTGCGCATGATCCTGACAGACCCCGCCGCCACCGCCAGTCAGCGCCTCTTCGGCTGTGGTGTGGCTGTGGGTATTGCCCAGGCTGTAGGGCACCCGTTCCAGGATCGCGGCGGACAGCCCGTGCAGCCCGTCCAGCGGATTGTCATAGCCCCTCAATATGCCAGCGATAGCGCGGATTTCAGGGCCCGGTTCCGTCGAAAGGGTCGGCTCCCTGAAGTGCCACAGCGGCGCGCGGGTATAGATCTGGCCCAACACGCCACTGGCGTTTTTGGTCTCGACCGTGCCAGAGGCCTTGATCGACAGCGCCTGCCCGCCGGGGTCGAGGCTGACCAGATCGACATGGTTGCCATAATGGTCGAGGTACTGGTTCTCGACCTTGCCACCCTTGACCACGATGTTCCAGTCAATGACCTCTTGCACCGCAGAGGACAGCGGACGCAGGCGCACCTTTTGCAGCGCGTAGCTGACCGGCGCGGTGTAAAGATACTCGGTGGTATGGCTGATCTGGATCTGCATCTATCCGCTGAACCTGTAATCCTGCTCGATCTGCCAGGCAAGCCGGGCCGTGTCGTCGATCACCGTTTCGACGAATTCGTGCAAACCTTCGTCAAAGATCGACCCGATGTCACGGCCCTTGAGACGCGCCAGCAGTTCCTCGGCCAGGTCGTTGGACGGTTTGCGCATCTGGTATTCCTCTGCCAGCAAACCGAGGTTCGCGGCGATCTGGTTGGCGCAGAAATTCAATGACCTTGGCATCCGGGAATCGAGGATCAGGAAATTCGCGATGGCGGGGGCGGTAAAGTCGTCTTCCACCGCCCAGCGGAAGGACCGGTGCGCCGAAACGGAGCGCAAGACGGTTTCCCATTGTACATTGTCCAGCCGGCTGCCGACAAAGGACGGCGAAGGCAACAGCGAATAATATTTCACGTCGATGATACGCGCGGTGCTGTCCATCCGTTCGATTGCAATGCCAAGACTGCAAAAGTCATAGATGTCATTGCGCAGCATTGTCCCATGCAACGCGCCCCGCACCAGCGCCGCCTGCTGCCGGATCACAGAGAGAACCCGGGGCACTTCGGTTTCCGGCACCGGGTTCTTCAAAAGCTCGGAAAACATCATCCAGGTGTCATTGACCGCATACCAGACCTCGGTGGTCAGCGCGGTGCGTGTCAGCCGCGCATTGTCGCGCGCCGCCTTGATGATCGACAGGACCGAACTGGGGTTATGCGCCTCGCGCAGCAGGAAATTGATCACCTGGCTGCTGTCATAACCCTCATGATGCGCCTCGTAGGTGTCCTGATTGGCCGAGGTGACGATCACCGATTTCCATTCCGCTTCCGCGTCGTTGGACCGGGTCAGCGCGATGCGGAAACCCGCCTCCACCAGTCTGGCGATGTTTTCGGCCCGCTCAAGGTAACGAAACATCCAGTACAATCCACCTGCGGTTTTTCCCAGCATATCAGTCGTCCAGAACCCAGGTGTCTTTGGTGCCGCCGCCCTGGCTGGAGTTCACCACCAGCGACCCCGCCTGCAACGCGACCCGGGTCAGGCCGCCCGGGGTGATGTTGATCCCCTTGGGCGAGACCAGCGCAAAGGGGCGCAGGTCCACGTGGCGCGGGGCCAGACCGCTTTCGGTAAAGATCGGTACGGTGGAGAGCGCCAGCGTCGGCTGCGCGATATAATTGTTTGGCCGCGCACGCAGCTTTTCGGCAAAATCGGCGATTTCCTTTTTGCTTGCGGCAGGCCCTACCAGCATCCCGTAGCCGCCCGAACCATGGACCTCCTTCACCACGAGTTCCGCGAGGTTGTCCAGCACGTAGCTCAGGCTGTCGGGTTCCGAGCAGCGGTGCGTTTCCACGTTCTTCAGGATCGCCCGTTCACCGGTGTAGAATTCAACGATGTCAGGCATGTAGCTGTATATCGCCTTGTCATCCGCGACGCCGGTGCCAGGCGCATTGGCAATGGTGATATTGCCCGCACGGTAGACATCCATGATCCCCGGCACACCCAGCATGGAACTCGGGTTGAAGGTCAGCGGATCGAGGAATGCGTCATCGACCCGGCGGTAGAGCACGTCGATCACCTTGTAGCCCTGGGTGGTGCGCATGGTGATATGGCCATCCACAACCCGCAGGTCGTGCCCTTCCACCAGTTCCACACCCATCTGATCGGCAAGGAAACTATGCTCGTAATAGGCGGAGTTGAAGATGCCAGGCGTCAGCACCGCCACGCAGGGCCGGCCGGTGCAGGAGGCCGGGGCCGTTGCCTCAAGCGCGCGGCGCAGGTTCTTGGGATAGTCGCTGACCGGCTGCACGCGGATCGTGCTGAAGAGTTCCGGAAACATCTGCAACATCGTCTCGCGGTTTTCCAGCATGTAGCTGACCCCGGAAGGCGTGCGCGCATTGTCCTCCAGGACAAAGAAATCGTCCTCCCCGGTGCGCACCACGTCGGTGCCGACGATATGAGTGTAGACGCCGCCCGGCGGGGTAAAGTCGATCATCTGCGGCAGGAAGGCGTCGTTGCGCGCGATCAGCTCCGTTGGGATGATCCCTGCCCGCAGGATTTCCTGGCGGTTGTAGATGTCATGCAGAAAGGCATTCAGCGCCGCCACCCGCTGTTCGATCCCGCGCGACAGCTTGCTCCACTCCCGGCTCGAAAGGATGCGGGGGATCAGATCGAAGGGGATCAGACGTTCCTCGGCATCGGATTGGCCGTAGACATTGAAGGTGATTCCCGTCCGGCGAAAGAACGCCTCGGCCTCGGCCGCCTTTTGCGCAAGGCGCTGGTTGTCCTGGGCCGCAAACCACGCATCGTAATAATCATATGGGGCACGCGCACCGGCGCCTGAAAGCATCTCATCGAAGGGAAAGACTTTTGATTTCATGGATAAAACATATGACAAACCGGTCACCTGGCAATCTTGCACATGAATTCCGAACGGCAGCTTTGCACAAAACATCGTCGCAGGCGGCAATATGCTCAAAAACAAGGCACCCGCGCGAGGTGCCGCACCAGATGCCCCGGCTCACGCAGGCGTTGAAGCCGCCCGGGACCGATCCGGCGCGCTGCCCCCGGCAGATTTCCGGTTGCGCCCACCGCCCTGTCGGACAACCCTTGGGCCGGGGCGGCATGCGGCGCCTCAGCACCCGAACCCGCGGTCAGACAGGCATTCGATGACAAAGCTCCTTGTGGTCTATCATTCAAAAACCGGCGGCAGCAGGCAGATGGCCGAAGCGGCGGCAGAGGCGGCGCAGGCCGAGACGCCCACCACCCTGCTGACCGCCGCCGAAGCAGGCCCGGAGGATCTGCTGGCCGCTGTCGGCTACATCTTTTGCGGCCCGGAGAACCTCGCGGCGATTGCAGGGGTGATGAAGGATTTCTTTGACCGCTGCTATTACCCGGTGCTGGGCCGGATCGAGGGCCGCCCCTATGCGCAGATGATCTGTGCCGGATCAGACGGTGAGAACGCCAAGCGCCAGACCGCCCGCATTGCCCAGGGCTGGCGCCTGAAAGAGGTTCAAGCGCCCATCATCATCTGTACCAATGCCCAGACGCCCGAGGAAATCCTGGCGGAAAAGACAATACCGGAAAAGGACCTTGCCCTGTGTCGTGACCTTGGCGCGGCGATGGGTGCGGGGCTGAACATGGGCATGTTCTGACGCACCCCTGCACCACGATAGGATCACCAGCCTCGGGCGCCTTACTGGTTGATCTCCGGTTCCACGAGCTTTGCCAGCTTCCGCAGGCTGTCCTGCCATCCGAGGTAGCAGGCTTCGAGCGGGATCACCTCCGGAACGCCGTCCTGCACGACGGACATTTCCGTGCCGACAGAGACAGCTTTCAGGTCGACGGTGATCGTCATCTCGCCGGGCAGGTTGGGGTCGTCGAACCGGTCGCTGTAGACCAGCCGCTGACCCGGAACGAGTTCCTTGTATTCGCCGCCAAATGAAAGGCTGTCACCGGTCGTGAAATTGCGGAACGACATCCGGTGCGTCCCGCCGACCTCGGGCGTCAGTTCGTGGACCGTGCAGAGAAACCCATAGGGTGGCAGCCAGCTGGCCACGGCGTCGGGTTCCAGAAAGGCCCGATAGACCTTTTCAGGTTTGGCGGCGATGACGCGGTGCAGACGGACCGTGTTGGGCATGACGATATCCTTTTCTTGCTCATCTTGTTTAAAGATTCTTGCTCACCGTACTTAAAAGCCATCCTGCCATCCCATCGCTCGAAAACTTATGGAATTTTTGTCACGCTGCGATCTGCGCGGCAGTCCGCTGTCATTCGGCAAGTGCCGCCAGATAGGCTTCGGTCAATTCCGCGATCACCGAGCGTGCCGGCGGTGCCGCGCCAAGATGCAGGCTCCGCAATTCCGCCATGAACGCTTCCCACATCTCGGGACCGCCCTCTTCCAGCAGCTGCGCCCGGATCGACAATTCCCGCGTGACCGGCGTAAAGCGCCGACCCCATGCGCCCATCTGCGCAAGCAGCGGCACCAGCTGGATCGCGGGTTCCGTCAGGCTGTAGACCGTCTTTTGCTTGTGCGACGGGTCCGGACTCGTGGAGAGCAGACCCGATTCAGTCAGCTTCTTCAGCCGGTCAGCCAGGATGTTGGAGGCGATGCCTTCCTCGGAATTGTTGAGCAGGTCGCGATAATGCCGGCGGTTGCCGAACATGATGTCGCGGATGACGATCAGGCTCCAGCGGTCGCCCAGCGTTTCAAGCGTCAGGTTGATCGGGCAACCGGAGCGGATAGGTTTGTCCATGTGGGGCCTCCGTAAACCGCTTGCAATATACATACGGTTCCGGTAATTCACAACTGATTGCAAAATGCATACAGATAGACGCCGCGCGCCAGATGCGGCTGAATCGGAGGGGGGCACATGCAAACCGTCAGGACAGTTCGCATCGCCGAAGGCACAATCGCGTCGGAAGCGTTCGGCGATCCCGCCGATCCGCCGGTGATCATGATCATGGGCGGCGCGGCGTCGATGTTGTGGTGGCCCGAGGCCTTCTGCAAACGGCTGGCAGAACGCGGTCGCTTTGTGATCCGGTACGACCAGCGCGATACCGGCCTTTCGACGCATTACCCGCCCGGTCAGCCGGGCTATGGCATCGAGGATGTCGTCGACGATGCTTTTGCCCTGCTCGACGCCTATGGGATTTCAAGCGCCCATCTTGTCGGGTTCTCCCTCGGCGGCATGATCGGCCAGGTCGCCGCGCTCAAGCACCCGCAACGCGTTCTGTCTCTTACACTGATCAGCAGTTCGCCGATCGGCGGAGACCGGACGCGCTTGCCTGCGAGCGGCGACGCCTGGCTGAAGCACATGAGTGCAGAGGTGGACTTCGCCGACCGGGCGGCGACGGTCGACTACATGGTCGAGGATTCGCGCCTTGTCGCAGGCACGGCCGGACCATTCGACGCAATCGGGATGCGCGCCTTCATCGAACGGGATTTTGACCGATCCGGCGGCTATCTCAGCAGCGCTAACCACAGTGTCCTTTTCAATATCCGCCAGGACTGGCGCGACCGGTTCCATCTGATGCACGTGCCGCTCCTCGTCATTCATGGCACGGCAGATCCGGTGTTCCCGCACGAGCATGGTGAAGCGCTCGCGCATAATGTAGCGAACTCCAGGCTATTGACGCTCGAGGGCGGAGGCCACGAGCTTCATCCGGTTCACTGGAATCAGATGATTGGCGGAATTATCGGGCATACGGACAGCATGAAAAGCAAGGCCACTCGGCAAATTAAGGAAAGGAAGAGAACATGACCAAGGTAATCGTTTCCGGTTTTTCGATTTCCATCGACGGCTATGGCGCCGGGCCGGACCAAAGTCTTGAGAACCCGCTCGGCAAGGGCGGCGAGACGCTGCACACCTGGATGATCGAAACCAACATGTTCCACACAATGCTGGGCAAGGACGGCGGATCGCTGGGTGCCGACGACGATTATGCCACGCGTTCGATGGAAGGCTTCGGTGCCTTCATCTTGGGCCGTAACATGTTCGGCCCCATCCGTGGCGACTGGCCGGATGACAGATGGAAAGGCTGGTGGGGCGACAATCCCCCGTATCACGCCCCGACCTTCATCCTCACCCAATATCCGCGCGACCCCATCGAGATGGAGGGCGGCACCGTCTTTCATTTCGTCACCGATGGAATCGCGGCTGCGCTTGAGCGCGCCAGGGCAGCGGCCGGGGAACAAAACGTCAAGATCGGCGGCGGAGTCTCGACGGTGCGGCAATATCTTCAGGCCGACCTTGTCGACGAGATTCACCTTGTCATCTCTCCAGTGGTGCTGGGCCGGGGCGAGGCGCTGTTTGCAGGGATTGACCTGTCGGCGCTTGGCTTTGCTGTCACCGAACATGCCACGACCGAGGCGGCGACCCACATCGTGCTCGCAAGATAGGAAAGGCCTTCGTATCATGCCCAAATTCATCACCATCGGATACGGCGATCAGGACGGCTATGACCGCACGCCTCAGGCCGTCAGGGAGGCCGCACATGCGCAGGACGCCAGATTGGTTTCCGAAGGCGCATTGGTCGGGATTGCCGGGGCGCCGGTACAGGTCCGCAATCCGAATGCCTCCGGCGTGACAACGCGCGAAGGTGCATTCATGTCCTCCGACCTTCCGGTTGCTGGTTTCGCGGTGATCGAGGCCGCCAGCCTGGCAGAGGCCATCGACAAGGTCTCGCAGGTTCCCTGTGCCGTCGCCCATGGCGTCGTCGAAGTCTGGCCATTGAAATAGCCGATCATCACAAGGAGGGAGCAAGGGCATGGCAAAGCTCGTATTCGGAATGAACGTGTCACTGGACGGCTATGTCGACCATGAGCGGTTTGCGCCGGACCGCAGGCTTTTTCGTCACTTCATTGAAGAAGCCGAGGGTCAGCAGGGCAGCATCTATGGTCGCAACATCTATGAGATCATGCGGTATTGGGACGAGGACCACGAAGACTGGGAACCGGATGGCGCGGCGTTTGCGGCGGCCTGGCGGAAACAGCGGAAATGGGTTGTCTCACGGACACTGGAAACGGTCGGCCCCAATGCAACACTTGTCGGGGATGACCTGGAAGGCGCGGTGCGCCGGATCAAGGCAGAGCACGCCGGAGAGATCGAAGTTGCCGGTCCGACCCTGGCACAAAGCCTGACCGAGCTGGGCCTGATTGACGAGTATCGGATGTACCTTCATCCCGTGGTGCTTGGCCATGGCACGGGTTATTTCGCAGGTGCCCGGCCGCCCCTCACCCTGCTGTCGCATGAGCGGATTGGCGATAACGTGCTGCGGCTGGTCTATGCCCCCGCTTGATCACCCGACAGACCCGGCGGCACCTTGCAGCCTGCCGTCACGGGGGAAGACGGCAATCTTCCCCCGCGACGGCAATCTTTGCCCGCGTCTGATTGCGCCGGTGCAATCTTAGTACCAGCGCACGCCCGCCACCTGCCGGATCCCGGCGTTGAGGCGGTTCCAGACGTTGATCTGTGCGATCTGCAGCAGCAGTGCCGCCCGTGCGGGTTCGTCGTAATGCCGGGCCACTTCCGACCACAGCTCATCGGAAACCGCTTCGGGGCGATCCGCAAGGCGGGTCAGCTCCTCCGTGAGGGCAAGGGCGACCCGTTCCGCATCGGTAAACCAGGGTGCCTCGCGCCAGGCGGCCACGGTATGAATGCGTTTGTCATCCTCGCCAGCGTTCTTGAGTTCCTGCGCATGCATGTCGACGCAAAAGCTGCAGCCATTGATCTGGCTGGCACGCAGATGAACGAGGTAGCAGGTCACGGCCGGAAGCCCGTCGGCGGTGGCGGCCTTGCCAAGCGCCAGCAGTGCTTTCATGGCTTCGGGCAGAACGAGGACCGGATGCTTCATCCGGGCTTGCATGGTTTCAACTTTATCGAGCATGGTTTCTTCCTATCTGTTCAGGTTCCCGGGGTCTTGGGCCCGGTGCGATGACGTACCGGCCGCCCGCTGTCACATCGGGCCTGAACCGTTCGTCATAAGCATGACGGAACGCAAACAAGGAATGTGACAATGCGTGGCAAGAAATTCTTGTTGGACGAATTCGAGGCCCACCGGGCACGGCTGAATGCGGTTGCCTACCGCATGCTTGGCTCCCGGGCCGAGGCGGAGGATGCGGTTCAGGAAGCCTGGCTTCGGCTCAACCGCTCCGAACAGGACAACATCGCCAATCTTGGCGGCTGGCTTACCACCGTGGTGGGCCGGCTGTGTCTGGACATGCTTCGCGTCCGGAAATCGCGCCAGGAAGAATCGCTGGACGGGATGCTGGACAACACGCTTCGGCCAGACCCCTCGTTGACGGCGACAAATGCCACCCCCGAAGAAGAACTTGCCATGGCCGATTCCGTCGGTCTGGCCATGCTGACCGTGCTTGAGACCCTGACACCGGGCGAGCGGGTCGCTTTTGTGCTGCATGATGTTTTCGCCGTCCCGTTTGACGACATCGCAGGGATCGTCGGGCGTTCACCGGATGCGACCCGGCAACTTGCCAGCCGCGCGCGGCGCCGGGTGCAGGGCGCACAGACTGCCGACAGGGTCGACAATGCCCGCCGGCGCGAAGTTGTGGATGCCTTTCTTGCCGCTGCACGAGGGGGTGATTTCGATGCTTTGATGACAATGCTCGATCCTGATGTGGTCCTGCGCGGAGATGCGGTTGCCGTGAAACTCGGCGGACATGCAGAGCTGCGTGGCGCTCCAGCGGTTGCGGCATTCTTCAAGGGCAGCGCCCAGGCGGCCAGACCGGCACTGGTGGACAATGTGATGGAGGTTGCCGTCGTCCCCGGCGGTCAGCTTCTTCTTCTGCTGCGCCTCGACATTGCTGGCGACAGGATCACGGGCATGAATGTCATCGCAGAGCCCGCAGACATGGCGGCGTTCGACCTGTCGATCGTCGAAGACTGATGGTCAGGCCTTGGTTTTGCGGGCAGGCCGCCCGTTTGTGTGGCGCCTGACCCCTGCCCGGCTTGGGCCGGGCATCACCTGTGTCCTGCCCTTTCCCCTTTACTCGGCGCGCGAAAATCTCCGCTCATTGCACCCGTCAGCACCCTTCATATCGGACTTCTTGACATAGATACCGACCGGATGGTATTTATATACCCATGCCAAGACCAACCAAACAAAATCCCGAACGCGGCGACGCCCGCACCAGGCTGCTTGAGGCAGCACGAGACGTGATCCGGTCCCAGGGTTTCGCGGCCACCACGCTTGATGACCTCTGCAAGTCGGCTGGCGTGACCAAGGGCGCGTTTTTCCATCATTTCGAAAACAAGGAAGCGCTGGGCGTCGCCGCTGCCGCTTTCTGGGCCGAGACGACATCGGCATTCTTCGCCGAAGCCCCCTACCACGATCACGACGATCCGCTCGACAGGCTGCTCGGCTATGTCGCGTTCCGCAAGGAGATCATCGAAGGCGATCTTGCCGAGTTCACCTGTCTTGTCGGCACGATGACGCAGGAGGTCTATCTCTCGCACCCGGCGATCCGCGATGCCTGTGCCGCGAGCATCTTCGGCCATGCCGCCACGCTGGAGCCGGATATCGAAGCGGCCATGAAAGCGCATGGAATTGCGGCAGACTGGACACCGGCAAGCCTTGCCGTCCACAGCCAGGCCGTGCTGCAGGGCGCGTTCATTCTGGCCAAGGCGACGGGCGACCGCACCATCGCGCGCGACAGCGTCGATCATCTGCAACGCTATCTGTTGCTCCTGTTCGGGAGGGCACCGGGGCGCAATGGGCCGAGGGCCCGGGGAGGACAATCACATGGCTGAGAATGCAAACCCTGGAACCAGGGAAATTTCCGGCGTGTCCCGTCAGACAGTATCGCAGGATGCCTGGCACAGCGCCCTCGCCGACCTGCGCAAGGCGGAAAAGGAGCTGACCCGTGCTCAGGATCAGCTGGCCGCACAGCGGCGACGCCTGCCCTGGACAAAGGTCGATGGCAACTATGCCTTCACGGGCCCCGTTGGAACCGCCACGCTGGCCGATCTGTTCGACGGCCGCACACAGCTCATCACCTATCACCACATGCTGAGGCCCGCGGATCCGAGCCCCTGTTCAGGCTGCTGCATGGTGGCCGATCAGATCCCGCATCTGGCCCATCTGCACGCGCGCGACACCTCGCTCGCCTTCGTCTCGAAAGCGCCAATTGCCGAGATCGAGGCGTTCCGAACGCGCATGGGCTGGTCGATGCCCTGGTACGAAACAAAAGACAGCTTCAACGCCGATTTCGACGTGACCTCCGGGTTCGGTCTCAACATATTCTACCGCGACGGGCCGGACATCTACCGCACATATTTCACGACCGGCCGCGGGGTTGAGACGCTCGGCACGGTCTGGACGCTGCTCGATCTGACCCCCCTCGGCCGTCAGGAAGACTGGGAGGACGCCCCCGAGGGAACACCGCAGACCAAGCCGTATCAATGGTGGCGAAGGCACGATGCATATGACTGAGACATCTCGCCAATCAACGAGTGCCCGCGCCAGACCCGTCATCACCGTCTTCGAACGCTCACCCGATGGCGGCAAGGGCCTGGCACGCGATATGCGGGTGCGTTGGGCATTGGAGGAAGTTGGCCAAGCCTATGACGTGCGGCCCCTGTCCTTTTCGGCGATGAAAGAAAACGCACACCGCGCGCTGCATCCCTTCGGCCAGATCCCGACCTACGAGGATGGCGCTCTTGCGCTCTTTGAGACCGGCGCAATCGTCTTCCACATCGCAAGCCACCATGAGGGTCTTCTGCCGGAAGATGCGGATGCGCGGGCGCGGGCCATCAACTGGATGTTCGCAGCACTCAGCACCATCGAACCTTCAATCATCGAGCGTGAGGTGGTGCTCTACCTCGAACGAGATGAGAACTGGTTCGAACAGCGCCTGACACTTGTCGACAACCGCATTCGCGGCAAGCTGACCGACCTGTCCCGCCGCCTCGGCGGGGCCGAATGGCTCGATGGCGACTTCAGCGCCGGCGATCTGATGACGGTGGACGTGCTGCGCCGGTTGGGCGGATCGGGACTGCTGGAAGAATTCCCGAACCTCTCCGCCTATGTCTCCCGCGCCGAAGCGCGGCCAGCGTTCAGGCGGGCCTATGACGCACAACGCGACTTTTTCAACAGCAGCACTGCCGGTTGAGTGATGCCGGACAATTACAACAATACTTCAAGATCAAGGGAGGACCCAAGACATGGAACCTGCAATCTATCTCTTCTTCAAAGGAAACTGCCTAGAGGCGATGAGCCATTATGCCGAAGTGCTGGGCGGTGAAATCACCGGTGTTTTCCGCAATGCCGATGCCCCGACCCCCGAAAGCCGCATGCCTGGCGGCGACGACATGGTCATGAACATGGCCATGAAGCTGGGCAGCGCCCTGGTCATGGCCTCTGACAACAACGACGACATGTATGACAAGCCGCAGGGTTTCCGCATCTCGATCTCGCCAACGTCGCTGGCGGATTTCGACCGCATCTACGACGCGCTTGCCAAGGATGCGGCGCGCGTCGAAATGCAACCCGACGAAACATTCTGGGCCGAACGATTTGCCATGTTCACCGACAAATACGGAACACCCTGGATGCTGATGTTTGCCGGCAGCAAGGCGCAGGGAGCATCGTCATGACCGAACTTGTCACCTGCATGTGGTACGACCACGGCGAAGCGAAAAAGGCGGCGGAGTTTTATGCCGCCACCTTTCCGGACAGCCGGGTGGACCGGGTGAACACCGCGCCGGATGACTTTCCGGGCGGCAAGGCCGGGAATGAACTGACCGTCGAATTCACCGTGCTCGGCCGCAAATGCGTCGGGTTGAACGGTGGTCCGAACTTCACGCCCAACGAAGCCGTCAGCTTCATGGTCGTGACCGAAACCCAGGAAGAGACCGACCGCTACTGGAACGCCATCGTTTCCAACGGCGGACGGGAAAGCGCCTGCGGCTGGTGCAAGGATCGTTGGGGCCATTCCTGGCAGATTACACCGCGATTGCTGCTCGACCTGACGACAAGCACCGACAAGGAAACGGCGAAACGTGCATTCGGCGCGATGATGACAATGACAAAGATCGACATTGCGGCGCTCGAAGCCGCCGTCGCTTAGGGTCCTGACCCTAACGCAATGCGATTGGGAGTCCTATGATGAAACTCTACTACGCCGATCAACCGTTTCGACAAAGAACGCTCAGCACAGAGGATGGGTTTATGAGCACACAGAAAATCACCATCGACACCATGATCGACGCGCCGGTCGCGCGTGTATGGGAGGCATATTCGACCCCCGCCGACATCACGCAATGGAACTTCGCCTCTGACGACTGGTGCTGCCCAAGCGCCAGCGTCGATCTGAAAGTCGGCGGTGCGTATTCGGCGCGGATGGAAGCAAAGGACGGCAGCTTCGGTTTCGATTTCGACGCTGTTTACGAAGAGGTCGAACCGAACAAGGCGCTGACCCTGGCCATGAGCGACGGCCGCAAGGCACGCACGACATTCGAGGTTGAGAACGGAAAGACGAAAGTCACGACAACCTTCGATGCCGAAGACCAGAATCCGGTCGACATGCAACGGGACGGCTGGCAGGCGATCCTGAACAACTTCAAGCGTCATGTAGAAGGCGGTTAGCTTCAGGCATGCCCAGACGACACCTTGAGGCATATGCCTGTCGTGCCCGGGTATGAAGCCATGCTTCCCGGCATCGCCGGGAGGTTTCCCACCGGCTAAAGCCACTCCGTCTCAAATGCGGGGCTGGCATGAATGTCGATCATCTCAAGCCGGTCGGGACCAAGGTTTTCGAACCGGTGCGCAACGCCGGTCGGCACCACCACGATGTCACCGGCGCTTGCCAAGATCGTCTCATCGCCCAGCGTGAACCTCACATGACCGCCGCGCAGGATGAATGTTTCCGCATAGGGGTGCCGGTGCAGCTTCACGCCATAGCCGATTTCATCGGTCTGGTTGAAGATGACCGACACACCGCTTTCGCCGGCCGGGTCCTGCCATTCGCCATGCCAGCGGTCCGGCACTCTCCGCCCCGTTTTCAAACTGGAAGCCCTGGCATCTCAACCCCCTTTTTCTGTGACCGCGGATGCAATCCCGACCAGAGGGCTGGCGGTGTTCCTGTACCCATACACGAACACCGCGCGCCCTCACCCGCCGTGATCCGGTGTAGTGGTGGCCGGGATAACCCTCGGCACGCTATGCAAGCGCGGCCTGGCCTGCGCGAAGTGCGCGAAGTGCGCGATATTCGACCCAGGCGAGCACCGCGACAACAAGCGCCTGTGCCAGAACGAAAACAACGCCCAGCCCGTTGGCCGTCACGATCATCAGCAATCCCAGGCTCGCGATCACCCAGCCGACATTTCCGACAATGATCAGCCAGACCGCGGCCGCGCTGCCCAGCCACCAGATTGCAGTTGCCGCCATGAACAAGCCAATGGGGAGGAGAAGAAGACCTGCACAGAACAGCAATGGCTGAGGCAGAGCGGTAATGCTGCAGACAAAGCCGGAGGCAACTGCCAGCAGCAGGCCCATGAGCAGACAGGTGGCTGCGTCAAGCAGCAGAATGGTTTTCAGTGGTGCGTTGGATTGAGACGACATGATCGATCCCCCTTTCAGATCCGATGTTCGAGTTGATCGAGGCCGAAACTGGCGAATCCCGCATCCTGAGTCGATTACGCCCAAGGTAATTGTTTTCGTTCTTTACGCGGCGCTAACCTCACGCCATGGCCAGCAGCTCACCCTCAAGGATCGGCGCTCTTTTGAAGGAATGGCGGGAACGTCGTTCGCTGAGCCAGCTTGCGCTCGCCTGCGAGGCGTCGATCTCGCAACGTCATCTCAGTTTCGTCGAGTCAGGGCGCAGTTCACCCAGCAGAGAGATGGTGGTGCGTCTGGCCGAGCAGCTTTCGGTGCCTCTGCGCGAACGCAACGCCCTGCTTGTCGCGGCCGGGTTTGCGCCGCTCTACAGCCAGCGCGCGCCAGAGGATCCTGCGCTCAGGCCACCGGGCGCGGCGATTGCCACAATCTTGCGTGGTCACGAACCTTGTCCGGCCCTGGCCGTGGATCGGCACTGGAACCTGGTGCACGCAAATGATGCCCTGGCCCCCCTGCTTGCCGGTGTGGACAAAGATCTGCTGAAAGCGCCGATAAACCTTTTGCGCCTGACCCTGCATCCCCGGGGCCTGATGCCGCGCATCGTGAACTATTTCGAATGGCGGCAATATCTGCTGCAACGGCTTGACCGCGAGATCGCCAATACGGCTGACGTGATTTTGGCGGAACTGGCGAGGGAGCTGAAATCCTACCAAAGTGACGGCACCGGCAAAGCCATCACAGCCAATCTGCCCGACCGGGGCAATGGCGCCTTGTTGTTGCAGCTGTCGACAGAGCTGGGGCCGCTCTCGCTGATCAGTACGACGACGGTATTCGGCACCGCACTGGATATCGGTCTGTCCGAATTGACCATCGAAGCATTCTTTCCGGCAGATGGAGACACCGCAAAGCGGTTGCAGCGCATCAGCGCTGCCTGACCCAGCGTCCCATCCTTACCTGCCTGGTAATTGCCATCAGATGCCTGCGCCGGGAAATTCACGGAAATTAAAGGATCGGCGCCTTTCTGTGCATTCTAGCGCAAGAAACGGGTCGCCTGGCGCCGCAGATTTCATAGCAATCAGAAAACAACCCGGAGAACCGTTCAATGACGCCGCTTACCCGCCTCATCCTGTCTGCACATTGCATGAACATTGCAGATCACATCGCACTTGTCGCGGTGCCCATTGTCGCCGCGCTTGCCTTTGACGCATCTCCGGCGGTGATCGGTGTGCTGGTCGCCTGTCAATCATCGGCACATTTGATCGGGTCACTGCCTTTCGGCCTGCTGGTCGATCAATTTCAACTCCGCACAAGTGTTGTCTGGTCGACTTTGATCGCAATCCTCGGGTTTGGTGCCGCGGCAACCGCCCTGCTCTCGGGGTCTATCGCAATATTCGGCCTCGCAATTGCCGTGGCCGGGTTGGGGAATGTGCTTTACGGGTTATCGACCCTTTCAATCGCACCCAAGGTCGTCGCGGCCAGCGAACTGGGCACAGCCAATGCGCGGCTGTCATTGCCCAGATCGATTGCCTCCTTCCTTGTCCCGCTTTCGCTCGGCTTCCTGCTTGCCCCCGACACCGCGGTGCTGATTTTCTGGGCCGCGACGATCTGTGCCGTCGTCGCATTCACCTGCCTTCGGGGCCTGCCCGCAATCTCGCGGCCCAAGGCTGCCAGACAGTCGATTCTTGCGCGTCTGGCCAGCGGCGGCATCTTCGTCATCAGGCACAATCTGCTCTTGCCCATCAGCCTTTGCGCGGTGTTCTGGAACCTGGCGTTCGCGATCCTGCTGGTCCTGATGGTTCCGGTTGTCACCCAAGTCTATCACGCCGATCCGGTCTTGTTCGCCCGCGCGATGGCGGCATTTGGACTGGCCGCGATTGCGGGGACATGGGTCATGGGGCGCATCTCTTCCAGGGTTGCGCCCAATCTCATCCTGCTCTTTGGCCCCGGCAGCTCCGTCCTCGCATCCGCCCTGCTGCTTTTCGTGCCTGCCCGTCATCCCGAAACCCTGCTTTATGCCGCATTCTTCCTTCTCGGCTTCGGGCCCTCGATGTGGCTGGTGGCGCAGACGACGGTGCGGCAGCTGGTGACACCGGAAGAAATGCTCGGCCGCGTCAATGCCGTGATACAGACAGCGATCTACGGCATCCGCCCCCTGGGGGCGCTTGTCGCCGGCCTGATAGCCACCGCCACGACGCTTGAAACCGCCCTGTGGCTGGTTGTGGGCCTTTTTGGCCTCTCTTTCGCTTCCGCCCTGCTGAGCCGGCTTCGCACCGTGAAAGACTATCTCGCCTTGCAATCATTACCTCAGATGTAATTGAGCAGGTCTTTTCCGCCGCGTAGACATGAGGCCAGTAATGGCAGCCAGAACGCCGGTGCCGCGCCACAAGCAAGATTCAGACGGATGAGCAAAATGCGCAGAACAAACCTTCGACCGGGGGCCAGACCCGCCTTCGCCCGCCTTGTAATCTCTGCCGTTTTTGTCAGCCTGTTCGGTGCGATGACTGCAAAATCCGAGGGAATCCAAACCATGAAAGTCCGTGACCTGTATCCGCTGATCACCACGCCGCACCTGACGGAAGTGCGTGATTTCTACGTCAGCAATTTCGATTTCGAGGTCGCATTCGAGGCCAGCTGGTTTGTCTATCTGGTTGGCCCTGCCGAAGCGGGCAGCCGTGGCGCCACGCTCGCCTTCATGCACCCTGATCACCCCTCCAACCCGCCCGGTCCGGAGCGCTTTGATGGCAAGGGCATGATCCTGACGGTTGAGGTTTCCGACGTTGCCGGTGTCTTTGAACAATTCGAGACGGCGGGCGCGCCCATTGTTCACCCCCTTACCGATGAAGACTGGGGCCAGCGCCGCTTCATGACCCGCGACCCCGCCGGTGTCTTGGTCGACATCGTCCAGCAGATCGACCCCAAGGCAGGGTTCTGGGATCAGTATATGACGCAATAGGCCGGTGTCAGATACCGCGCGATGCGGGACGACACCGCTGTCAATCACTGGCACCCGGCCCGGAACAAGCTGCAGGCGCCGGGCCAACGCCTCACGTCACGTAGGATGCGATAATCGGCCGGGGTAAGCCACAGGCGGCCCTGCCGATGCGCTCAGGCTGCCAGCAGCCCGGCGCGTCTTGCGCGCAGCGCGGCTTCCAGGGGCTCTTGCGTCCCGAACCGCGCACAGGCCCGGGCAAGCGTTCTTTCCCGGCTCTCCTCCGTCGCCTGCAGCCGACCGGCAATTTCGCGCCCTGTCCTGCCTTCCAGAACATGGAGCAGCAGGTCGCGTTCCTGGCGGGTGAGACACAGGGGCGAACCCTGCGCCGGAAGACCCAGTTCATCAAGCCGGTGCAGCAGCGCAACCGAGACCGCCTTGGCGGTCGCGCGGACTTTGGGATCTGCGACTTCTATCGTTTCGGCCATCGCCGACAGCGCATGTACACTGCCATCTGCGCGATGAATGGGCATCACAAAACCATTCGCAACGCGGAACGCGCGCCCCTCGTCGAACATCCGCCCGACCTTCGGCGCGTTCAATGCTTGCGATCCGCAAAGGTCGCTCCAGAAGAATGGCAGGTGCCGCATGCCGGTCGCCCGCACCAACGGGTCGATGGTGACGTAGTTGTGGTCGCGGTAATGCAGCATCCACCCTAGCGGCGCATGGGTGACATGGTGATGGGTGATCATCGCCGTATTGCCATCGCTGCCCGCCCGCATCGTTCCGGTAAAGAACTGATCCAGCCCGATCCGCGCCAGCGCATTTGCGGCAACAGCGATGGCCTCGGCTGCGTCGGTGCAGGAATCTATGGCGATCATCGCATCAAGATCGCTGCCGGAATGTCCGTTCAATGCTGTTGCGATGTCGCCCGGCGTCTCGGGCCGCTCCCAATAGCCGGCGGCACGCATCAGGGACTGGTGTTCCCCGTGACAAAGGCCAAGCGCCGCGGACAGCCGCGCTATCATTTCGCGCCTGGGCGCAGAGCGTCCTGTTTCGAGAAAACTTATATGCCGTGTCGAGACATCAGCATCCAGCGACAAGGACAGTTGAGAGACCTGCCGTTCCTTTCGAAAGAGCGCCAGCTGCCTTCCAAATACGTTGTTTAGCACGTCACGTTCATCCATCGTCGATCAACTGGCCACTGCTTCCGGTCCAAACCAGGCTATCACTATCGGTTGAAATTGCGAGAAAATCCTGCGCTCAGGAGCGCCAGTGGCGCTTCCCCGCCTGCCCTGTGGGGCGCAGTCCGACAGCCTCTGCCAGATGGTTCGCGGCAAGGTTTCCCGGCGCAGTCTCGGCGACAAATGCCCGAATGCGCAAACTGTCCTGCGCCCAGGTCACGAACCTGCGCATGACCTCGCTTGCCGCGCCGCGCTGCCACCATGCCGGAATGAATTCTATGCCCAGTTCGCCCTCTCCCGGCGGCAAACCACGCGTGCGGATCCCGACGTTTCCAATATAGCCTGCGGGATCATCGCGCGACGAAACTGCGAACTGGAAATTCGCGCGCGGATTCTCCGCCTGCCAGGCAAGAAACGCATCGAACACCGCCGATGCATGTGCTCTGCCTCTCTCATGCTCCAGATGATGGCTGGAAAACACCGGATCGAGGTGGCACGCCACAAAGGGTTCGCGGTCGTCTTCGGTGAATTCGCGAATGCAAAACCGCCCGGTCGTGAAGATGTCTCGATCTGCCATGCTGGGTCCGTTGGATATCCATCAGTGCCTGAAAGCTAGCGCGCGGCTGCACATCACACAATTACGTCCAAGGTAATAGAGTTGAAGCCGCCCGCGGACACATCCTTGGATAATCAACCGGTCCAACGTTACGCCGCCTCAGGGAGGTCATCAATGACAGGCAAGGTCATCGTCACGCAATACATCTCGCGCGACGGCGTAATAGAGGATCCCGTCGGGATGGAGGACAGCGGCCTGGGCGACTGGACCGGTCCGTTCAGCCGGGGCCGGTTGGCGACAGGTTCAGGGAGGACGAGCTGCGCGCCGCCGATGCCTTGATCTTTGGCACAAAGATCCCGGAGGCGATCTGCGCCAGACGATTGAACCGATTTTTGGGAAATGGCGCACCCATCAGGATTCGAACCTGAGGCCTCTGCCTTCGGAGGGCAGCGCTCTATCCAGCTGAGCTATGGGTGCTTACCGTGTCGCAATGCTGTGGCAATGCTTACGTGAACTTTTCGCGAGTTGAAAGATCAGAAAGAGGGCCTCGCAAATCCCGTTCCGATAATCCTTTTCTTCTCCTCTTTGTCCCCCGGCCCCTTCACATCTGCCATCCGAGGGCAGTGCTCTGGCCGAAGAGCTGGTTCACAGATGCTCCTATACATAAGCCATCCGGCCCCCGCAATGCCTCCGGGTATGGTTTTCCGGACTTATGCGACGGGGCCGTCATGCATCAAGATACCCGCAATAAGGGAATCTGTTAGCCAGTAGCCTTCAGTACCAAAATTATTTTACAGAAATGGAGATTATCATGACCAAGCAATATCACGGGCTGTCGCGGCTCGACCAACTTGCCAAGACCTGCCTTGAGGGGAACGGCCCCAATGCCGTCTTTCCCCGCGTGCTGGACCGGATGCTCAAACGCAACCCGGTGCATATCGAGAACATCAGCCATGCCGATGTGATCGACGCGCTGACGGACCTTTCCGTGACCATGGGCAAGGACGAACAGACAGATGGCCCGGCAGAGGCCGGGATGACCTTTCTCGGACAATTCGTGGACCATGACATCACGCTGGATGCCACCAGCGCATTGGGGACGCGCATCGACCCGGCCACCATCACGAATGTGCGCACCCCCAACCTGGACCTTGACTGTGTCTATGGCGCGGGGCCCGAAGCCTCGCCGCATCTCTATGGCAATGGGGCAGCCGAACAATTCCTCATGTTCGGCCGCGAGGAAAACCACCTCGACCTGGCGCGCACCTGTGCTGGCAAGGCGCTGATCGGCGATCCGCGCAACGACGAGAATGTGATCGTGGCACAGATCCAGAGCATTTTCATCCGTCTGCACAACATCCTGATGACCTACCGCAAGGAGGAAGGCGACAAGGCCAAGGACATCAAGGCCTGCGCCATGGCGGGCATGGAGCCGGAGGTCTGGAAAGACCATGTTGTCCCCTCGCTGGAAGACTTCGAACAGGTCCGCCGCTTTATCCGGCTGCATTATCAGTACATTGTCTGGAACGAACTGCTGCCTTCCTTTGTCGATCAGGCCTGCCTGAAAGCAGCCTGGCAGGGCGATCTGCTGCCGCCGATGGCGCCGGTCATGCCGGTGGAATTCACCGGTGCGGCCTACCGCTTTGGCCATGCGACAACGCAGTTCCAGTACAAGCTGCGCAAGGGGGACGCCCCGATGGGCCTGTTCTCGACCCTGGGGTTCGGCCCGCGGCCAGAAAGCGCCAACATGGAATATGACGTCATGTTCCACATGAAGGGCGGCACGGCCCATCAGCACGCGCGCCCGGTCGGCACCGGGCTGGGGCTGCCGCTGCTCAACCTGCCCTTCGTGCATGATCCCATCCACCTGAAGGACATTGACCATACGCTGACGCTGGACCAGTCCCGCAACCTGGCGCTGCGCAACATGATCCGCGACCGCTATACCTATGAGCTGGCCAGCGGCCAGATGGCAGCGGATCATTTCAAGGTGAGCAAGCGGCCCCCGGTGCCCGCCCCCCTCAAGGACAAGGGCTTCAGGAAAACACCGCTGTGGTTCTACTGCCTGCAGGAAGCCGAGGACTTTGGCGCAGGCAAGCTGACCGGCGTCGGCGGCAACCTGGTTGCCGGGGTCTTCGCCAACCTGCTCAAGCGGGACAAGGCGAGCTTCTATCACATGCCACATTTCAAACCCTGGCACGGGTTCGGTGGCAACCACAGCGTGCTGGCAGGCATCATCGCCTTTGTCGAAAAGCATTATGGCGACGTGGAATATGCCAAGCACCTGCGCTGCGGTCCGACCGAAGCGGCATGGAAGGCCAATACGCCGGCCGATTGATCCGGCAAGATCCGGTCTCGGGGGTCAGCCCCCGAGATCAGGCAAACAGATCATGGACCAGTTCAAGCGCCTCGACCAGCACATCAACTTCCTGCGTGGTGTTATAGAGCCCGAATGAGGCCCGGCAGGTCGCGGTCAGACCCAGGTGATCCATCAACGGCCCCGCGCAATGGTGCCCTGCCCGAACCGCGACACCCTTTTTGTCCAGAATGGTCGATATGTCATGGGCATGGGCCGCCCCATCCAGCGAAAAGCTGAAGATCGCGGCCTTGTCCGGCGTTGTGCCCTGCAGTTGCAACCAGTTCAGCCCGGACAGTTTTGAAACCGCATAGTCGCGAAGGTGATCTTCATGGGCGGCAATATTCTCCATGCCAAGCGCCATCATGTAATCCAGCGCGGCGCCCAGGCCGATGGTCTGCACGATGCCGGGCGTCCCCGCCTCGAACTTCATCGGCGGATCGGCGTAGGTCACGTTTTCCTTGCTGACTTCGCGGATCATGTCACCACCCCCGATGAATGGGCGCATCTCGGCCATCCGCTCCTTGCGGATGTAGATCGCGCCGGACCCGGAGGGACCATAAAGCTTGTGGCCCGTGATGGCGTAGAAATCGCAGCCCAGATCGCGGACATCGACCGGCATATGCACCGCCCCCTGCGAGCCATCGACCAGCACCGGCACGCCCTTGGCATGGGCCGCCGCCGTGATCGCCTTGACGTCCACCTTGGTGCCCAGCACGTTGGACAGCTGCGTGATCGCCACCAGTTTCGTCCGCGGGCCGATGGCATCAATCACCGCCTGCGGGTCCAGCGCGCCGGTGCTGTCTGTATCCACCCATTTCAGCACCACACCCTGTCGTTCGCGCAGGAAATGCCAGGGCACGATATTGGCATGGTGCTCCATCACGCTCAGCACGATCTCGTCGCCTGCTTCCATGCGCGGCATCGCCCAGCCATAGGCAACCAGATTGATCCCCTCGGTGGTGCCGGAGTTCAGCACGATCTCATCCTCGGACCCGGCATTCAGGAACCGCGCCACAGTGCCACGCACCGCCTCGTATTTGTCTGTCGCGAGGTTGGACAGATAATGCAGACCCCTGTGAACATTGGCATATTCCATCGAATAGGCATTCGTGACCGTGTCGATCACCACCTGCGGCTTTTGCGCCGATGCGCCGTTGTCCAGATAGACCAGCGGCTTACCGTTCACCTCGCGCGCGAGGATCGGAAAATCCCGGCGGACCGCGTTTACATCATACATCACGTGACTCCCTGGGCGCCCAGCCCGATTAACGTCAACAGGATCCCAAGGCCGATTATCAGCCCGACAGCCGCCGCGACCAGCACCGCAAATGCCTGCCAGATGGAGGCAAGATTCAGGGCGGCGGCCACGAAATTCAGAAATATCCAGAACCCCCAGACCGCAACGGCCAGTGACAGCAACAGCGCCAGCGCCGGCAGGAGAAAGGACATCACGATGATCACAACTTGTGCCAGCGCGCGCAGGGCCTGGAACCAGATCACCAGCGCCAGCACATCGTCCAGCGATCCCGACCCACCCAGGGCCAGCCCGGCCCAGTACATGCCATGCACATAGATCACCATCATCCCGGCGATGATCACAAACAGCGCAAGGGGCCGTTCAACATAGCCCGGCAAGGGGAATTCGGTATCGGAGGTCTGGAATAACACGAAAAGCAAGGCGGCATTGCCGACAGCAACCAGCGCCAGCGCCGTCCAGAGCACATCGCGCTTCAGCCGCAGCGCCATGATCTGACCTGCCGCGTCACGCGGGGCGCGCAGGGTGGTCTGCACCAGCTCTACCAATGCCGGGTTCATCCCGCCTGCTCCGCCATGGCGGCGCGGTATCCGGCGGCCCAGAACCATCCAAAGATGCCCAGCCAGACCAGCCCCACCAGGTTCATCTCGATCCCCGGGCCGACAAAACCTGCCGTCAGCCCCCAAAGCAACATCACCGGTGCCGCCGACAGAAGTGCCCAGAACAGCGCGATCCGCGCGCCATAGCCCCCCGGCCCGCGCCCGAAGGCACGCCCGGCCAGCTGGCTCAGCGCGGCAACGGCGTAAAGGATCAGCGGCGCGATGAACAGCCACGCCAGCAGCGTGCCGCCCATCAGCATGCCCAGATCCTCACCGGTGACATAGGCCTGCCGCGCCAGACGCGGGGTCTGTGCCACAAAGACCAGCAGGCAGCCGATCATCAGATAGAGCAGCGCCCGGTCCTCGCGCGCGCCCTGCCCCAGCAGCCGGCGCACCACACGCCCCGGCCCCCGGTAGGTGGCCACGATATCGCGTGTCGCCGCCATCAGCCGCGACGACGGCCCAGCCAGGCGGCCATGCGGGTGTTGATCTCGTCCCGCAGGGTCTCCGCTTCGATTTCCTCCACCGCTTCGGCCAGGAAGGACAGGGTCAGCATATCCGTGGCCTCGGCCAGCGGCACGCCGCGCGAACGCAGATAGAACAGCGCATCCTCATCAATCGCACCCGAGGTGGACCCATGCGAACAGGCCACGTCATCGGCATAGATTTCAAGCTCCGGCTTGGCCAGGAACTGGCTGTCCTCGTCCAGCAGCAGCGACTGGCTGATCTGGTAACCGTCGGTCTTCTGCGCGCCTGCCTTGACCAGAATCTTGCCCTGGAACACGCCCGTGGCACCGTTGCGCAGCACCTTCTTGAACACCTGGCGGCTTTCACAATTCACCGCGTCATGGGTGACAAAGACCGTGTCGTCATGGTGAAACGCCCCGTCGCCCACACAGGCCCCGGCCACATGCGCCGAGGCGTCATCGCCGGTCAGTTCGATCACGCAGTCATTGCGCGTCATGACGCCGTTGACGGTCAGCGTGAAGCTCTTGAAGGTCGATTCCGCACCCAGCCGGGCAAAGACATGCGTGGCCGCGCGCCGTTCATGGTCGCGGCCCTGCGCGCGCACATGATGAAAGGACGCGCCGTCGCCCACTTCGACTTCCATCACCTTGTTGAACCGCGCCGCCGCCGGTCCGTTTTCGAGCACCGTCAGTTCGGCCCCGGCGTCCAGCTTGATGAGGTGATGCAAGATCACATCGGAAGTGGTTGATTCATGGCGATAAACGATGCTGATCGGCTTGCTTGCCGCACCGGTCACATGGATCAGCATGCCATCGGTCGCAAAGGCCGTGTTCAGCGCCGCAAGGGGCCGGGCCACGGGCGTCTGCCCGTTGGTTTCCAGCGTCCCGTAAAGATCACGCGCCCAGTGCAGATCGCTGTTCGCCTCTGCCAGCCGCTCGATCCGCACGCCTTCAAGGCTCAGATCATCGGAGGCTTCGGCATCAAAGACACCGTCGACAAAGACGATCTTCACCCGGTCGATGCCGTCAAACAGCGGCGCCTCGTCATTCTCAAAGACCGCCGCCGGTTCCGGCGTGACCTGGGTCAGCGTATCGGGGCGGGTATACTTCCAGTATTCATCCCGGCGATCCGGCAGCCCCATGGCCCGCAGGCGATTCACCGCATCTTCGCGCGCAGGCACCGACCAGCCCCTGCCCGGTATGCTCAGGGCCGCAATCCGCGCGTCCGTCAGGTTGGTTTTTTCCGCAGTCCGGGCCATTACGCCACCTCGGCGAGGATATCGGCATAGCCATTGTTCTCGACCTCAAGCGCCAGCTCAGGGCCCCCGCTCTTGACGATGCGGCCATCGGCCATGATGTGCACGACATCCGGTTTGATGTGATCCAGCAGGCGCTGGTAGTGGGTGATGACAAGAAAGCCACGCCCTTCGGAGCGCAGTGCGTTCACGCCTTCGGCCACCAGTTTCATCGCATCCACGTCCAGACCTGAATCGGTCTCGTCCATGATGCACATCTTCGGCTCAAGCATGGCCATCTGCAGGATTTCATTGCGCTTTTTCTCACCGCCGGAGAAGCCCATATTGACGGGTCGCTTCAGCATCTCCGCGTCGATCTTGAGGTCCTTGGCCTTGGCGCGCACCACTTTCAGGAAGTCGGCAGCCGACATTTCCTCTTCGCCCCGCGCCTTGCGCTGCGCATTCACAGCCGTGCGCAGAAAGGTCATGTTGCCCACACCGGGAATCTCGACCGGATATTGGAAGGCCAGGAACAGACCCGCCGCCGCGCGCTCTTCGGGCTCCATGTCCAGCAGGTCCGCGCCCAGCAGCGTGGCTGATCCTTCGGTGACTTCATAGCCGTCCTTGCCGGACAACACATAGGACAATGTCGATTTGCCCGAGCCGTTCGGCCCCATGATCGCATGGACCTTGCCGGCCTCGACCTCCAGATCAACGCCTTTGAGGATCTGCTTGTCCTCTTCTTCCAGTTTCACGTGCAGGTTCTTGATGCTCAGCATGTCGTCGTCTCCTTCTTGGCCATCACGGCCCTTATCCGTTTGAAAATCAGCATCTTATGCCGGTTCTCTCATCCATTTCGGTAGCTTGTTGAAAAAATCTTTCGGCACATCCGGTGCAAGGACGCCCCGTGTGGCAAGGTGGTCCAGGCAGGCGATCACCAGATCATAAGACCCGAACACCCCCGCCGCCGCGATCGCCAGTTGCGCGACCTGTGCATCGGGCCATTCATCCATGTCGCGCGGGTCGCGGATATAGACGGCATCCCCATCCAGCATCTGGTTGCGGAAATGTTCCGTCTTCATCGCGCCGCGCATGGAGTTGCTCAGCGGGATCGACTTGATCGACGCCATCTTGTGCAGGACAAACCCCTGATCGCGCAGCTCCAGATCAACCTCGGCCCACATCGGCTCATTCGCGTACATCTGGGCAAAGCGGACCTCGGAGATCACCGCAACCGCCTCGCTCAGCGTGTCACGGCCATGTTCAAGCACGTCCAGCTCGCTGCCCTGGATGTCCATCTTCAGCACATCCGGACGCGGCAGTTCATCGCGCGGAATGTCATCCAGTGCAATCAGGTCAATCTCCACACCCGCGCCCTGATTTGCAAACCAGCCGGGTCGGCCCAGATAGGTGACCGAGCGTTCGTCCATCTTTAACAACGACCCCAGACCGGTTAATTTATGGGGATAAAACACACCCCTCCCGGTCTTGCCCAGGGCACGCTGGACGAAATGTGTGTTGGGTCCGGCCTGTGCCTGCAAGGCGGCAAAGGCCTCCGGCTCCGGCTCGAATCCCCAGACCTCGCAGCCGCCGATGTCCAGCAGCTCCTTGTAGTCCGGCACATTGATCGGGTTGGCCCCCACATCCGCGATCCGCAGCATACGGTCCACCCCCGTCACGGAACGCAGGTACGCGATCCATCCGCCCAGCTGCCGCAGGGCCGATTTGGGCATATCAGACGCCCCGGTTGTCATCAGCCGACGGACCCTTCCAGCGAGATCGCCACCAGCGCCTGCGCCTCCATGGCGAATTCCATCGGCAGCGCCTGCAGCACGTCCTTGCAGAACCCGTTGACCACCAGTGCCACGGCTTCCTCCTCGTCCATCCCGCGCGAGCGGCAATAGAACATCTGGTCATCGTCCACCTTGGATGTGGTCGCCTCATGCTCCACGCGGGAGGAGTTGTTCTTGACCTCGATGTAGGGCACCGTATGGGCCCCGCATTTGTCGCCGATCAACAGGCTGTCGCACTGGGTATAATTGCGCGATTCCTTGGCCTTGGGGTGCATCGACACAAGGCCGCGATAGGTGTTCTGCGCCTTGCCCGCCGAAATCCCCTTGGACACGATCCGCGACTTGGTACGCTTGCCCAGGTGGATCATCTTGGTCCCGGTGTCGGCCTGCTGCATGTTGTTGGCAATGGCGATGGAATAGAATTCGCCCTGGCTGTCGTCACCGCGCAGGATGCAGGACGGGTATTTCCAGGTCACGGCCGATCCGGTCTCGACCTGCGTCCACATCACCTTGGCCCGGTCGCCCCGGCAATCGGCGCGTTTGGTGACAAAGTTGTAGATCCCGCCCTTGCCGTTCTCATCGCCGGGATACCAGTTCTGCACGGTGGAATATTTCACCTCCGCGTCTTCTTCGATGATGATCTCGACCACGGCGGCATGCAGCTGCGATTCATCGCGCTGCGGCGCGGTGCAGCCTTCGAGGTAGGACACGTAAGACCCCTTGTCGGCAATGATCAGCGTGCGTTCGAACTGGCCGGTATTCTCGGCATTGATGCGGAAATAGGTGGACAGCTCCATCGGGCAGCGCACCCCCGGCGGCACATAGACAAACGAGCCGTCGGAAAACACCGCCGAGTTCAGCGTGGCATAGAAATTGTCCGACACCGGCACGACCGAGCCGAGGTATTTCTTCACCAGCTCGGGATGTTCGCGGATCGCTTCGGAGATCGAACAAAAGATCACACCCGCCTTCTTCAGTTCCGCCTGGAAGGTCGTGCCGACGGAGACGGAATCAAACACCGCATCCACAGCCACCTTGCGGCCCTCGGCGGGCGCATCCTCTGCCCCTTCGACCCCCGCAAGGATCATCTGCTCTTTCAACGGAATGCCAAGTTTCTTGTAGGTTTCCAGCAGCTTGGGATCCACGTCGTCCAGCGACTTGGGCTTTTCAGCCATGCTCTTGGGCCGGGCATAATAGAACTGATCCTGAAAATCGATTTCAGGATAATCCACCATCGCCCATGTGGGCTCCGTCTTGGTCAGCCAGCGGTCATAGGCTTCCAGCCGCCAGTCGGTCATCCACTGCGGCTCTTCGTTCTTTTCGGAGATCAGCCGCACGATGTCGGGCGACAGCCCCTTGGGCGCGTAATCCATCTCGATGTCCGTGGACCAGCCATGTTTGTACTTGCCGCCCACTTCGCGCACTGCATCGACGGTATCCTGATCGACGCCGTCCTTGACGTTGTCCTGTTCTTTCACGATGTCCAAAGTCATCATCCTTTCCCTGGGCGCTTACGCGGCCCGTTGTGCATGTCGTTCGAGTTTCGCGGCCCATGCCTCGGCAAAGCGCAAAACATCGTCCTCAGTTGTCTCCAGCCCCAGCGAGACGCGGATCGCGCTTGCCGCCTGTGTGTCGTCATATCCCATGGCGCGCAACACGTTGCTTGCCTTGACCTTGCCACTGGAACAGGCCGACCCTGCGGAAATGGCAAATCCGGCAAGGTCCATCTGCATGACCTGGGTTTCACCCTTCCAGCCCTCGGTCAGGACGCAGGAGGTATTGGGCAGGCGCGGCATCTCTTTCCCGACAAAAATAGTCTTCTTTGACGCCCCCGCAAGGGCCACCTCCATAAGATCGCGCAGCTGCGCAACCCGGTCCCAGGCGCCTGCCGCCACATCCCGCGCCGCCGCCTCTGCCGCCGCACCAAAACCGGCAATCCCGATGATGTTCTCCGTGCCCGACCGGCGGTTCATTTCCTGCCCGCCACCGCGCAGGATCGGCTCGGGGTCCGACGCGGTAAAGTTGATCAATGCGCCGACGCCCTTGGGCCCGCCCAGCTTATGCGCCGACAGGATCGCATAGGAGGGTGTTTCAGCCTCGTAGATCACCGGCATCTTGCCCGCCACCTGGGTGATGTCGCAGATCACCGAATGCCCGGCCCCGCTGCCCGCCACCTGCCGTTCCGGCAACATCACACCGGTTTCGCTGTTCGCCGCCGACACGGCCACCAGCCCCTCCGGCAGTGCCGCGCGCCAGTCAGATGCCATCCGGCCCTCACGGTCATAGACCGATTCCAGCACGCCCCCACTCCACACGGCCAGACAGTCATGCTCCGTCGGCAGCGCCGCGAATGCGCCGCCATGCCGCGCCTTCTGCGCCACGGCAAGGGCTGCGGCCTCGGTCGCACTGCCGGTAAAGATCACCTGCGACACCTTGCAGCCGACCAGCGCCGCAACCTGAGCCCTTGCACGCTCCACCAGCCCTTTTGCCGCGCGCCCTTCGGCGTGCACGGAGGACGGGTTTCCGACCAGATCCATCGCCGCAACCATGGCTGCCCGCGCTTCTGGCCGCAAAGGTGTGGTGGCATTATGATCCAGGTAGGTTCTCATCGTTTCTTTTTGGCCCCAAATATTCCCAGGGGGTTTGGGGGACAGCGTCCCCCATCCATCCAAAGATCGCGTCGCGCTTGCGCGGCTTTCAGATCACACCGCATCACTCATCCACCACGGCAAAGAGGTTCGGCACCGCCGGACAGGGCGCAAGTTCGTTCGAGATCACATCCGACAGGCGGGTCTGGTGCAGGAAAACATAGACATGCGCGCTCAGCCCCTCCCACAAACGGTTGGTCAGCGATTGTGCGCGGCTGCCCGACAACCCGCCAGAGGCCCCGGCCCCCTTGTGCATCGCATCCACCTTTTCATCGACCGCTGCCAGGATATCGACCACCCGGATATCCGACGGGGGCCGCGACAGCCGGTAGCCACCGCCGGGGCCGCGCACCGACGCCACCAGTTCGGCGCGGCGCAGCTTGACGAACAATTGCTCCAGATAGGGCAATGAAATCGACTGCCGCTCAGCGATGTCGCCCAGCGAGACCAGCCTGTCACCCGGTTGCAGTGCGATATCGGCCAGCGCCACCATCGCATAGCGTCCCTTTGTCGATAGTTTCATATCCAGCCGTCCCCATTATGCCCGCATTGATTGACGCGGACGCGTGATGCGCATACATCCCTTTTCTGATCCGGTCCTACGGTCCGGCCCATACAGATTAGAACCGTTCTAAAGTGCCTGAGTGAAGTCGTCAACTATAGACCGCGCCATTCTGCCAGCCATTTGGAACCCGCAAACAGGGACGCCCATGCCAGAGGTTATCTTTCCCGGACCAGAAGGCCGCCTTGAAGGCCGCTATCACCCGCAAAAGGAACGCGACGCGCCCATCGCCATCGTGCTGCATCCGCATCCGCAATTTGGCGGGACGATGAATCACAAGGTTGTCTACAACCTGCATTACGCCTTCTACAACATGGGCTTCACCGTGCTGCGGTTCAACTTCCGTGGCGTCGGCCGCAGCCAGGGCGAATACGATCAGGGCATCGGTGAATTGTCTGACGCCGCCTCGGCGCTGGATTACCTGCAGTCGATGAACAACAACTCCAAACACTGCTGGGTCGCCGGATTCTCCTTTGGCGCATGGATCGGCATGCAATTGCTGATGCGGCGCCCGGAAATCACCGGCTTCATCTCGGTCGCGCCCCCCGCCAACATGTACGATTTCAGCTTTCTCGCCCCCTGCCCGTCTTCCGGCCTGGTGATCAACGGCAGCGCGGACCGCGTGGCACCGCCTGCCGATACGGTCAACCTGGTCAGCAAGCTGCACGAACAGAAGGGCATCACCATCACCCATGAACAGGTCGAAGGTGCCGGGCATTTCTTTGAAGAGCCGCATATGGACACGCTGATCGGGACAACAACCGATTACGTCAAGCGCCGCCTGACCGAAACCACCCGCTGACAGGAGCACCCGCATGGCCGATCCGGTCGTCATCGAAATGGCCAACAAGCTGGCCGAAGAATGCCTGGCGGTCCAGAACGAAACCGGAGAAGACCGGCTGTTCATGGAGGTCGGGAACGTGCTCGGGGCCTCATCGCAGACCCTTGAAGAGGCGTTCCTGACCGCCATCCGCACCCGGATGGCCAATGATCAGGGCCGCGCCTTCCTGCGCAAAAAGCTCAAGTCCCACCGCGAAGCACACCCCAAGACATGACGGAAAAGACCCGTCTCGACCGGCAGATCGACTTTCTGGTCGAGGCCGACAAGCTCAAGAACACCATCCGCGCGACCGAACTCTGCGATGGGTCGCGCTATGAGAATTCCGCCGAACATTCCTGGCATCTGACTCTCTATGCCCTTGTGCTGGCCGATCAGGCCGGCCCGGAGGTGGAGATCGACCTTGTGATCAAGATGTTGATCCTGCACGATCTGGTGGAAATCGACGCGGGCGACAATCCGATCTTCGGCCAGCTGGACCATGCCGCGATCGAAGCGGCAGAACAGGCCGCTGCCGACCGAATCTTTGGCCTGCTGCCGGAGGACCAGCGCGATCACCTGCGCGCCATCTGGGAAGAATTCGAAGCCGCCAACACCCCATCCGCGCAATTCGCCAAGTCGCTGGACAGGTTCCAGCCCCCGATGCAGAATCTTGCCAGCGGTGGCGGCAGCTGGACCGATTACGACGTGACCGAAGCGCAGATCCACGACCGCGTCGGCAGCAAGATCGCCATCGGCGCACCGGGCCTGTGGGACTATGCCAAGGCCCGGATCGCCGCGTTTTTCGCCGCACATAAATCCACCTGACCGCCCGCAGGGCACATATTCGCGGCAGTTGCGCCGGAATCTGCAGATCAAGTTCTGTATACTATCGTATACCGCTTTCCCCTGCCCGCGTTTTGCGCTATGCGCGGCGCAACAGTTCTCCATAACCGAAAGGGATAGGCTTCATGTCAAAGATCAAGGTAGAAAACCCCGTCGTCGAGCTTGACGGCGATGAAATGACCCGGATCATCTGGGATTTCATCAAGAAAAAGCTGATCCTGCCCTACCTCGACATCGACCTGAAATACTACGATCTCGGCATCGAGGCGCGCGACGAGACAGACGATCAGATCACCATCGACGCCGCCGAAGCGATCAAGAAATACGGCGTTGGCGTCAAATGCGCGACCATCACGCCTGACGAAGCCCGGGTCGAAGAATTTGGCCTCAAGAAAATGTGGCGTTCGCCCAACGGCACCATCCGCAACATCCTGGGCGGCGTCGTGTTCCGCGAGCCGATCATCTGCAAGAACGTGCCGCGCCTTGTGCCGGGCTGGACCAAACCCATCGTCATCGGCCGTCACGCCTATGGCGACCAGTACCGCGCCACGGACATGAAATTCCCGGGCGCCGGCACATTGTCGATGAAATTCGTCGGCGAAGACGGCACCGTGATCGAGGAAGAAGTGTTCAAGGCCCCGGCATCGGGTGTCTACATGGCGATGTACAACCTTGATGAATCGATCAAGGATTTCGCCCGCGCCTCCATGAACTATGGCCTTCAGCGCGGCTGGCCGGTGTACCTGTCCACCAAGAACACGATCCTCAAGAACTATGACGGTCAGTTCATGATCCTGTTCCAGCAGGTCTTTGATGAAGAATTCGCCGACAAGTTCAAGGAAGCGGGCATCACCTATGAGCACCGCCTGATCGACGACATGGTCGCCTGTGCGATGAAATGGAACGGCGGCTATGTCTGGGCCTGCAAGAACTACGATGGCGACGTGCAGTCCGACACCGTGGCACAGGGCTTTGGCTCGCTGGGCCTGATGACCTCCATCCTGATGACCCCCGATGGCCAGACCGTCGAGGCCGAGGCGGCGCATGGCACGGTGACACGTCACTACCGCCAGCACCAGAAGGGCGAAGAGACATCGACCAACTCCATCGCGTCGATCTACGCCTGGACCGGTGGCCTGAAGCACCGCGGCAAGCTGGATGGCAACGAGGCGCTGACCAACTTTGCCACAACGCTTGAGAAAGTCGTGGTGGATACGGTCGAATCCGGTCACATGACCAAGGACCTCGCCCTGCTGGTCGGCCCTGACCAGAAGTGGCTGACCACCATGGGTTTCCTCGAAAAAGTGGACGAGAACCTGAACAAGGCCCTGGCAGGCTGAACATTCAAGGGCCGCGCAACTGCGCGGCCCTTTCCTTTTCACCGGCAGATTTTGCGAAAGACTGCCGGGTTATCCATGACTGCCGATCTCAGGCGGCGCGTGCCACCGTTTCGGGTGCGAATCCCGTGATCTCGCAGCCATCAGACGTGAACCGGCAGAAACTGCCCTGCGGCACCTCTGTCCAGCCTGTCTGATCCAGATCATAGGGCTCAGAGACGACGGCCCAGCCCTGCCAGTCTGCGCACCAGCGATAGAACAAGGACGGCGCCAGATCGTCCGAGGCATAGCGCAGGGCGTAAAGCGTGTGCCCGTCCGACAGCGCCGCGGCCATGCGCATGTGCGGGCCTGTCCCCTGGGCGCGCGACAGCGCCTCGAAACGCGCCACGCTGCGGGCCATGGCACCCTGCGGGTCTGTGTCGATCCCCAGGCCGCAGGCCACCAGAAACAGCGCCTCGCTGTCGGTGGCACCCTTGCGGTGCGGATAAAGCGCATCCTCGATCATCATGTCGGCGGATTTGCGGAACCGCTCGAACCCGCCCACCTGTCCGTTGTGCATGAAGCTCCACCGCCCCTGCACGAAGGGATGGCAATTGTTGCGGCTGGTCGCGGTCCCGGTGGAGGCGCGCACATGCGCCAGGAACAGCCGCGCCTGCACCTGTTCGGCCAGCGACCGCAGGTTCGGGTCCGACCAGGCCGGATAGACATCGCGATAAAGCCCCGGCTCAGGCCGCCGGTCGTACCAGGCCAGACCAAAACCATCCGCATTGATCGCGGTCTTGCATTCGGTGGCATCGCGGGACTGGCGGATCAAGGAATGATCCGGGGCCGAGATGATCTCGCTCAGGAACAATGGCGCGCCTTGCCAGGCCGCCCAGCGGCACATGGGTTACTGGCCCCGGTTGTGGGTGCGGGCGTAAAGCTTGGCGATGATGCCGCTCGCCGTCTTTTCGAACAGGCAGGGGATCAGCGCATGCACCAGCGCCGCACCGGCCGCCGCGAACAACAATGCGGAAAACCGCAGCGCGAACAGCATATGTTCGAAAAAGCTCTCATCGACCTTGGCGGGGTGGTCCAGAAATACGCGTGCGAACATCAAACTCTCCTTGGTTGGTTGCCGCCAACCTAGGCCATCCGGCACAAGAAGTTTTCCCAAAGATATCGAATTTTGCCTTGATCTTGGGATTTTCTCCCATCACTTTCCGATCATGCATAATATTGACAACATAGATCGCCGTATCCTGGTGGAACTGCAACGCGACGCGGGGCAATCGCTCGAAACCCTCGGCGCGGCTGTGGGCCTGTCGCGCAATGCCTGCTGGCGGCGGATGCGCCAGATGGAGGAGGCCGGCGTGATCAAGGGGCGCGTGGCACTGCTGGATGCCGCGCGTCTGGGCCTGCCGCTCACCGTCTTTATCCAGGTCCGCACCAATGCCCATGCACCCGACTGGCTGGAACGGTTTTCCACCGCCACCCGCGCCATGCCGGAGATCATGGGCGTCTACCGGATGTCCGGCGAGCTGGACTATTTGATCCGGGCGCAGGTTGCGGATATGGCGGGGTACGACCGCCTTTACCAAAGCCTGATCCGCAAGGTGCCGCTCTCCGATGTCTCGGCCAGTTTCGTCATGGAAGAGATCAAGGAAACAACCGCCCTGCCCCTGTAAGGACCGCCCATGCCGCTGCATTATCTCTGGCTCTTCATCGCCATCCTGACCGAAACCATCGGCACCACCGCCCTGCAGGCCAGCCAGCAATTCACCCGGCTTTGGCCTTCGGTCTGCGTGGTGCTGTTCTATGGTGCGTCGTTCTATTTCATGGCGCTGGCGCTCAAGGTGATGCCGGTGGGCATCGTCTATGCGATCTGGTCCGGCCTCGGGATCGTGCTGATCGCTGGGATCGGCTATGTCCTGTTTGGTCAGCGTCTCGACCTGCCTGCGGTGCTGGGGCTGGCCCTGATCATCGCGGGGATACTGGTGATCCATCTCTTTTCCACCGCCTCGACCCACTGAACGGCTCCTGACGCAGCGGCACAGGGCCAGCAGATGCCATGATGAAAGGGCTGAAACTGCTTTAGGGCTGGCCTTTGCTGCGTCTGCACGGTATGGCGCGCGCAACTCCCGCAAAAAGGCTGACCCCATGGACCTGCGCAATATCGCAATCATCGCACACGTTGACCACGGCAAGACGACTCTGGTGGACGAATTGCTCAAACAATCGGGCACCTACCGCGAAAACCAGGCGACCACCGAACGCGCCATGGACAGCAACGATCTGGAACGCGAGCGTGGCATCACGATTTTTGCCAAGCCGACCTCGGTCGAATGGAAGGGCACGCGGATCAATATCGTCGACACCCCCGGCCACGCCGACTTCGGTGGCGAGGTGGAGCGTATCCTGTCCATGGTCGATGGCGTGGTGCTGCTGGTGGATGCCGCCGAAGGCCCGATGCCGCAAACCAAATTCGTGACCTCCAAGGCGCTGAAACTGGGCCTGCGGCCCATCGTGGTGATCAACAAGGTCGACAAGCCCGACGGCGAGCCGGACCGCGCCCTGGACGAGGTGTTCGACCTTTTTGCCAACCTCGACGCCAGTGAAGAGCAGCTTGATTTCCCGGCCATGTATGCCTCCGGCCGCGCCGGCTGGGCAGATCATTCGCTGGACGGCCCGCGCAAGGGTCTGGACGCATTGTTCGAACTGATCCTCAAACATGTCCCGGCGCCCAAGCAGCTTTCCGATATCGACCAGCCCTTCACCATGCTGGCCACCACCCTTGGCGGTGACCCCTTCCTGGGGCGCCTGCTGACCGGCCGGGTCGAATCCGGCACGCTGAAGGCAGGCCAGACGATCAAGGCGATGTCGCGCGACGGCAAACTGATCGAGAATTTCCGCTGCACCAAGATCCTCGCCTATCGCGGGCTGGAGCAGACCGCCATCGACGTGGCCGAGGCAGGTGACATCGTCTCCATTGCCGGCATGACCAAGGCCACCGTGGCCGACACCCTGGCAGACCAGAGCGTGACCGAAGCAATTCCGGCCCAGCCGATCGATCCGCCCACCATCACCGTGACCTTCGGCATCAACGATTCCCCGCTGGCCGGACGCGATGGCAAAAAGGTGCAATCCCGCGTCATCCGCGAGCGCCTGCACAAGGAAGCGGAATCGAACGTCGCCATCAAAATCAGCGACACACCCGGCGGCGAAGCCTTTGAGGTTGCCGGACGGGGCGAATTGCAGATGGGCGTGCTGATCGAGAACATGCGCCGCGAAGGGTTCGAACTGTCGATCTCCCGCCCGCAGGTGCTGTTCCGTGACATCGACGGCGAGCGGCACGAGCCGATCGAGGAAGCCACCATTGACGTGGACGACGAATATTCCGGTGCGGTGATCGAAAAGATCACCGGCGTGCGGCGCGGTGAGCTGGTCGAGATGAAACCGGCCGGTGCGGGCAAGACACGTATTGTGGCCCATGTCCCCTCGCGCGGGCTGATCGGCTATCACGGCGAATTCCTGACCGATACCCGCGGCACCGGCGTGCTGAACCGCGTGTTCCACAGCTGGGCGCCGCACAAGGGCCCGATCCCGGGCCGCCGCGCGGGCGTCCTGATCTCGATGGAAAACGGCACCTCGGTGGCCTATGCCCTGTGGAACCTCGAAGAACGCGGCCGGATGATGATCGGCGCACAGGCCGACGTTTATACCGGCATGATCATTGGCGAACATTCCCGCGACAACGATCTGGAAGTGAACCCGCTGAAGGGCAAGAAACTGACCAACGTGCGCGCCTCCGGCACGGATGAGGCGGTGCGCCTGACCACGCCGATCACGCTCTCGCTGGAAGAAGCCATCGCCTATATCGACGATGATGAGCTGGTTGAAGTGACGCCAAATGCGATCCGGCTGCGCAAGCGCTTCCTGGACCCGCATGAACGCAAGCGGATGGCAAAATCGGCCTGACGGGAGATTCCGGGGCGCTGCCCCGGACCCCGGGAATATTTAAGGCCAAAAAGAAAGAAGACCAGCGTTATGCGCTGGTCTCTACGATCACCAATTCACGTTCCGATGCGCCGCGCGCGTGGCTCAAGGCCGCCTGATATGCGTCTGAATGGTAGCATTTTTCCGCTGATTCCACATCCGGAAAACGGGCCACCACATTGCGCGGGCGCGCCTTGCCTTCGAGCTGCACGAAACGGCCGCCCCGCGCGATGAATTCGCCGCCATGATCGGCGATAGCAACCGTCGCGCCTGCGGCGTATTTCTTGTAGGCCTCTTCGTCCGTGACGGTGACATGAGCAATCCAGAGTGCAGGCATGTTATCCTCCCATTACCTTTTCCGCAGCGGCAATCGCCGCCTGCGCATTTTCAGAGCTGGCACCGCCGCCCTGCGCCATGTCAGGCCGTCCGCCGCCGCCTTTGCCCCCCAGTTCGGCCACTGCAGCCTTGAGGATATCCACCGCAGACAGCCGGTCCGTCAGATCCGCCGTCACCCCTGCGGCAACAGCAGCCTTGCCGCCCGCATCGGCGATCAGCAGCACAGCGCCCGTGCCCAGCCGCGCCTTGTGTTCGTCCACCAGCGCAGGCAGATCCTTGCCCGTCACGCCGCTCAGCACCTGGGCGATGAACTTGATCCCGCCGACCTCGCGGGTATCCGGCGCGGCCGCACCGCCCCCCGACATGGCCAGTTCACGGCGCAGCTGCGCCACTTCATTCGCCAGGCTCTTGCGTTCATCCATCAGGCTGCGGACCCGGTCCGGCACATCACCCGGCGCGGATTTGAGCGCCTCTGCGACACGCGACAATGCCGATTGCTGTTCACGCAGCCAGGCCAGCGCCTCCGCCCCCGTCAGCGCCTCGATCCGGCGCACACCGGCACTGCTGGCGCTGTCGCCCAACAGCACAAAGGCTCCGATGTCGCCGGTCTGGCGCACATGGGTGCCGCCGCAGAGTTCGAGCGAATAGGTGTTCTGGTCATTCCCCTTGCCCGTTCCGGCCTGATGGCCCATCGAGACCACGCGCACCTCGTCGCCGTATTTTTCGCCAAACAGCGCCTGCGCCCCAAGCGCGCGCGCGTCATCCGGCGTCATGATCCTGGTATCGACAGTGGCATTCTGGCGGATGAAACTGTTCACCTCCGCTTCGACCTGCGCCAGTTCAGCGGCGGTCAACCCCTTGGCATGGCTGAAATCGAACCGCAGCCGGTCCGGCGCATTGAGCGAGCCGCGCTGTGCCACGTGATCGCCCAGGGCGCCGCGCAGCGCCTCGTGCAGCAGGTGCGTCGCCGAATGGTTGGCCCGGATCGCCGTGCGCCGCGCATGATCCACTTCCAGCACGGCCGCCTGCCCCACCTTGACCTCGCCCTTTGTCACCTTGCCGAAATGGGCAAAGACGCCTGCCGCCTTGCGGGTATCCGTGATGGTGATTTCGCCGGTGCCGGTGCGGATCACACCCGTATCGCCGACCTGGCCACCGGATTCCGCGTAAAACGGCGTTTGGTTGAAGGCGACCTGGATGCTGTCACCCTCACGGGCCAGTTCCGTCAACACGCCTTCCATCACCAGCGCCTTGATCTGACCCTCTGCGGTTTCGGTCTCATAGCCCAGAAATTCGGTCGGCCCGTTCTTTTCGGCGACATCGAACCAGACGGTTGCATCCGCCGCCTCGCCAGACCCGGCCCAGGCCGCGCGGGCCTTGGCCTTCTGCTCTGCCATGGCCGTGTCAAAACCTTCAGTATCCACCGCGCGCCCCTGCTCGCGCAGCGCGTCCTGCGTCAGGTCCAGCGGGAAGCCGAAAGTATCGTAAAGCTTGAAGGCCGCCTGCCCCGGCAGGTTCGCACCCTCCGGCAGCCCGCTGACCTCGTCTTCCAGCAGGCGCAGGCCCCGGTCCAGCGTCTGCTTGAAGCGGGTTTCCTCGTTCAGCAGGGTTTCGGTGATCAGCGATTGCGCCTGCCCCAGTTCAGGGTATGCCGCGCCCATCTGGCTGACCAGCGCAGGCACCAACCGGTGCATCAGCGGGTCCTGGACCCCCAGCAGATGCGCATGGCGCATCGCACGGCGCATGATCCGGCGCAGCACATAACCGCGCCCGTCGTTGGCGGGCATGACCCCGTCCGCGATCAGGAAGGAAGTGGAGCGCAAATGATCCGCGATGACCCGGTGGTGCGTCCGGCCCGGCCCGTCCGGATCGGTGCTGGAGGCATCGGCCGAGGCCTCGATCAGGGCGCGCATCAGATCGGTGGCGTAATTGTCATTGGTGCCCTGCAACAGCGCGGCAACCCGTTCGATCCCCATGCCGGTGTCGATCGACTGGTTCGGCAGATCGCGGCGGGTGCCGTCCTCGAATTGTTCGTATTGCATGAAGACGAGGTTCCAGATCTCGACAAAGCGGTCGCCGTCCTCCTCCGGGCTGCCCGGAGGGCCACCCCAGATGTGATCGCCGTGATCATAGAAGATTTCGGTGCAGGGGCCGCAGGGCCCGGTGGGACCGGCCGACCAGAAATTGTCATCCGTCGCGATCCGGATGATGCGATCATCGCTCAGGCCCGCGTGTTTCTTCCAGATCGCCACAGCTTCATCATCGGTATGATAGACCGTCACCAGCAGGCGCTTTTCGTCGATGCCGAACACCTTGGTCAGCAGGTCCCAGGCCAGCGGGATCGCTTCGGCTTTGAAATAATCGCCAAAGCTGAAGTTGCCCAGCATCTCGAAGAACGTGTGGTGGCGCGCGGTATAGCCGACATTGTCCAGATCGTTGTGCTTGCCGCCTGCGCGCACGCATTTCTGCGCGGTGGCCGCACATGTGTAGTCGCGGGTTTCGACCCCGGTGAACAGGTTCTTGAACTGCACCATGCCCGCCGCCGTGAACATCAGCGTCGGGTCGTTGCGGGGCACCAGCGGGCTTGAAGGGACAACCTGGTGTCCGTTCTTGTCGAAATAGGACAGAAAACTGGAGCGGATTTCGTTCAGGGTCTTCATCGGTCAGGCCTTCCGGGGCAAATACGCGTCGTTGTCAGATAGCCTTGGCAGGCTTGCCTGTCCACAGGTCCGGCATGGAAAAAGGGGCGCTGCCCGCTGGCGCGCCCCTGATGTCTTGCAAGGATTGCGATGTGGTCCGGGCCTCAGGCCTCCAGAATGTCCGCATCATCCGTGTCGGAACCATTGAAATCCAGACCATGCGCTGCGCGGATCTTGTCTTCGATCTCCATCGCCATGGCGGTGTTTTCCTTCAGGAAGGTCTTGGCGTTTTCACGGCCCTGCCCGATCCGCTCATCCCCGTAAGAGAACCAGGAGCCGGATTTGTCGACCACGCCCGCCTTGACGCCGAGGTCCAGCAGCTCACCCATCTTGGAGATGCCTTCGCCATACATGATGTCGAATTCCACCTGTTTGAAGGGCGGCGCGACCTTGTTCTTCACGACCTTGACGCGGGTTGCATTGCCCACCACCTCGTCACGGTCCTTGAGCGCGCCGATGCGGCGGATGTCGAGGCGGACCGAAGAGTAGAATTTCAGCGCATTGCCGCCCGTTGTCGTTTCGGGGCTGCCGAACATGACGCCGATCTTCATCCGGATCTGGTTGATGAAGATCACCGTGCACTGGGTCCGGCTGATCGAGCCGGTCAGCTTGCGCATGGCCTGGCTCATCAGACGGGCCTGCACGCCGACGCTGCTGTCGCCCATGTCGCCTTCAAGCTCGGATTTCGGCGTCAGCGCGGCAACCGAATCGACAACAACCATATTGACCGCGCCGGAGCGGACCAGCGTATCGGTGATCTCAAGCGCCTGTTCGCCGGTATCGGGCTGCGAGATCAGCAGCTCGTCGATGTCCACGCCCAGCTTGCGGGCATATTGCGGGTCAAGCGCGTGTTCCGCATCCACAAAGGCACAGACCCCGCCCGCCTTCTGCTGCTCTGCAAGGCAGTGCAGTGTCAGCGTTGTCTTGCCGGAGGATTCGGGGCCGTAGATCTCAACGATCCGGCCCATCGGCAGGCCGCCGATGCCAAGCGCAATGTCCAGCCCCAGCGATCCCGTGGAACTTGCCGTGATGTCCTGAATCGCACCTTCCGCGCCCAGTTTCATGATCGAACCCTTGCCGAACTGCCGTTCGATCTGGGCCAGGGCGCTGTCCAGCGCCTTCTGCTTTTCCGCCGACTTCTTGTTGTCCATTGTCAATAAATCTGCCGTTGCCATATGCCCGTTCCCTTAGTGTCATAGTGGCGCGGGATCGGCAATCGCCGTCCTGCGCCGGTTTTTTGTTCCGCTAATGTTCTCTATGGGACCAAAAGTGGAACATTTCAATCACTTTATTTCTTTCCCCATCTTTTACGGGAATGGGTTAAGAAGTAGTTTACGGCGACAACCCGGGATGATCTAACGCGCGAGGCCACCTTAAATGCTTGTTTTCTTTAAGGAACGCCTGGCCTTCCTGTCGGTGCCGAAAACCGGGACAACTGCCTATGAAAGTGCGCTTGCGGCGCGGGCAGACATGGTGATCTCCGACCCGCCGATGCTGAAACATGCGCCTGTCTATCGCTACAATCGCTTCATCCGGCCCATGTTCGAAAGGGTCTGCGGGGTCGAACTGGAAGTCATGGCGGTGATGCGCGAGCCGGTCTCCTGGCTGGGCAGCTGGTACCGCTACCGCCAGCGCCCCTTCATGGAGGGCAAGCCGAATGCGACCCATGGCATCAGTTTCGACGATTTTGTCCTGGCCTATATGAAAGGGAACAAACCCGGTTTTGCCGATGTGGGCAGCCAGGCCCAGTTCATGAAAAGCCAGCCGAACGGCACCGGGGTCACCCATTTCTTCCGCTACGAAGACCAGCCGAGGCTCAAGGCCTTTCTGGAAGAACGTCTGGAGGTGACATTGTCCCTTGCCCGCGAAAACGTCTCCCCCGCGATGGCGCTCACGCTTTCTCCGGAGGTCGAGGAGCGGTTTCGCCGCAAATGCGCCGAGGAATTCGCGCTTTACCAGTCCATTCCATAGTGCCGCGCGACCTGCATCATTGGCGGACCTGCTGGTCGGCTCCAAACTGATCATCCAGTTGCAGCGCAGGTCCGCTTTGAACCCTTTCCACTAATCCCCCGCGCGGAATCAAGGCCGCAGGCCGCCGCGCATCGCCGGGCCGTCCCCTGGCACG
>NZ_QBFD01000046.1:938019-1003022 GCF_003335585.1 Sulfitobacter sp. DFL-14
AATGTAGGAAGTGCTTGGCTGCGATAAAGTGCCAGTCACTGAGGTCAGATCGCCGCACCACGGCCCTGCGACGCGCGGCTTGACGTTTCGTTGCAAACGGCAACTTCACCCGCAAAGCAGACACCTGAACTGCCCAGTCTGAGCGTCGGCTTTCGACCTTTCGGAGGGTAACGGTTCTGGCGGACCACCATGACGAAAGCGGGTGCCCAGGCATGTCGGATCCCGTGATGACCTGCTCTTGGATATCAGGCAGACACCCAGCCAGATCCGGGTGTCCAGCTCAGGAATGCTGCTATGTTCAACGCATCCGGCTCAATGCATCTGCTTGTGCACCATCTCGGTCAGTTCGTTCAGTGAAAACGGTTTTGGCAGGAAAACGGAATTCGGTATCCTGCTTTGCTCTTCACCGAAACTGTCTTCGGCATAGCCGGAGACAAAGACAACCCGCACGTCCGGCCGTTCCTTCAGCGCCTCGCGCACCCAGCTGGGGCCATCCATGCCGGGCATCACCACGTCGGTCACAAAGACATCCACGGTAAGGTTTTCGTCTTCCAGGGTCTTTAACGCCGCCTCTGCCGATTCAGCCTCAAGGACGGTAAAGCCGCGCAGCCGCAGCGCCCGGCTGGCAAAGGCGCGCACCGGGGCCTCGTCCTCCACCAGCAGGACGACCCCGTCCGATGCATCGGACGGGGTTGACCGTTCCGCGACATCGGGCCGCGGTGATACCTCCGGCCTGTGGTCATGCACCGGGAAATACAGCACGAAGGTGGTGCCGACGCCGGGCTGGGAATCGACAAAGATGAACCCGCCGGTCTGCTTGACGATGCCATAGGCGGTCGACAGGCCCAGGCCGGTCCCCTCGCCCGTGCGCTTGGTGGTGAAAAACGGCTCGAACACCTTTTGCAGCTTGTCCGAAGCAATGCCCAGCCCGCTGTCAATCACCTCGACGGTCACATAGTCACCGGCCGGCACGGTGACGCGGTCCCGTGTCAGCGGCTCTTCCAGCGACAGGCATTCCGTGACGATCCTGATCTCACCGCCCGCCGGCATGGCGTCGCGGGCATTGACCACGAGGTTCATCAGAACCTGTTCAAGCTGACGCTTGTCGGCGCGGATCGGGCGCAACACCGGATCATGGCTGAGCGTGAGGGTCACCTTTTCGCCGACCAGCCGGTTCAGCAGATGGGTCAGATCCGCCAAGGTGTCGCGCAGGTCCAGCGTTTCCGGCCGCAGGGTCTGTTTGCGCGAAAAAGCCAGCAGCTGGCGCACCAGCCCGGCGGCACGGTTGGCGTTCTGGTTGATCTGGATCAGGTCGCCATAATCGGCATCGCCCTGATCGTGGCGCAGCAGCAGCAGGTCACAATGGCCCGAGATTGCTGTCAGCAAATTGTTGAAATCATGCGCAACACCGCCTGCCAACTGGCCGATTGCCTGCATTTTCTGGCTTTGCACGAATTGCGCCTCCAGTGATTTCAGTTCCGTTGCGTCGTGCAGCACGGCAATAAGCGCCGGCTCGCCGTCTTCCATAATCCGATTCAGCACCACTTGCACGAAAGTTTCCTTGTCGGTGCGGGTCAACCGCAGGAATTCCGACTTCTGGACCATCCGGTTGGACAAGGTGTCATTCAGCCAATCCGCGATCGGCCGGCCCAGCCCCTCCATCAATTGCGAAATATTGACGCCTTCAACCAGCTTGGTGCCGATCAGCCCCGCCGCCATCCGGTTGAAAGAGCGCACGGCACCGTCGGGTGCCACCTTTATCATCGGAACAGGCAGGTCCTGGAAGGCCTGCCACCCCTGCATCGGCGCCTCCAGGGACGCCTCCGGCGGCGGCAGCAGAAAGATGACGCGGCGCCCTGCCCCGGCATCCATTTCCGCCACCAGCATCCGGCGCGGCCCGTCAGGGCAGGACACCTCTGCCAGCGCCCCGGGCACGACGGGCAGTTCCGTAAATATGCGATCAAGGGTCTTGACCCGTCCGCCAAGCAGCCGTCGCGCGGCATCATTGGTAAAGAGCACCGCGCCGCTGCGCCCCAGCATCAGCATCGGCAATTGCACCCCCTCGTGCGGGGTGCGCGCAGCGGTCCGCGCGCCCATGTTCTCAAGCCGCCACAGGAACCGGTCCTGCGCGATCTCATGGACCGCCACACGCAGGTGCCCGGCCCGTGTCGCAACATCCTCCTGCGCGGCACCGGTGGCGTCGGCGCGCGATTGCAACCGGTAGAGAATACCCGCCGGATTCGCAAAGGTTTCGGTCAAAGCCGCGCCCAGCGTCGTGAAACTGTCGCGTTCGAACAGGCGATGCGCGGCGCGGTTCGCCCCGTGAATCAGACCGTCCCTTTCGGCAATGAAACAGGGGGTGGTATCATGTTCGATAAAGGTCTCGATGGTATCGACCAATCCGGACCGGCGGACGGCCTGTCCCGCCGCGCGCAGGCCCAGAACGCCGCCCACCATCACCAGAGTCGCCCCGGAGCAGAACAGACCCAGCGCAAATATCCGCTGCGACACGAACATGCCCACAGCGACCAGCACCGCCCCCAGGATCACCAGCAGCCAGGTTTGTCTGTTGCGCACCCGCAGCGGCGCCGCACCAACCGGCGGCTGCGGTTCGGCAATAACGTCCGGCGCGTTCTGCCCCAGCGATACAGACAAAATCTATCCTCCGACGGCCCTCGAATCGTCCTCCATTAAGCGTCTCCCGGGTTAATCGAACCTTAACCACAGCAGAGATGCATCCCAAAGTTGAGTATGATTAGCCTGATACCCGCGTCAACTGCGCAGTATAGAAACCGTCACCCGCCGCATCGACGGCAAAACGATGCGCAAAACTGCAGGTCCAGCCGGGGTTTCGCGACAGAAAGGCCGCCAGCCGGTCCTCGTTTTCCGCCCGCAGAACCGAGCAGGTGGCATAGGCCAAAAGGCCCGACGGCCCGACAAGCGCTGCGGCGCGGTCAAGGATCTCGTCCTGGAGCGCGGTCAATTCTGCCAGGCGCGCAGGCGTCAGGGTCCATTTCCCCTCGGCGGCGCGCCGCCAGGCGCCTGAACCGGAACAGGGCGCATCGCAAAGCACCACATCAAAGGGCGCGGCATCTGCCAGCGTCGCGGTTTCGGCAAGTGCCACGGTGACGCCCGCCCGTGCCGCGCGGGCGGGCAGATCGGCCATGCGAGCGGGCGCGATGTCATGGGCGGTGACCTGCCGCGCCGGGTCCATCGCCAGGGCAAGCGCCTTGCCCCCGCCGCCTGCGCAATAATCCAGCACCCGTCCGCCCGGCGGCAGGGCGGCAACGACGGCCTGGCTTGCGGCGTCCTGAAGCTCGATCAACCCTTCGGCAAAGGCGGATGAATTGCGAATGCGGCGCTGCCCTTCGGTCACGGTCAGGGCCGCCTCTGCCAGCGGGTTCACCGTGGTCTCCACCCCCTGTTCACGCAGCATGTCAGCGGCGGCCTGCCGCTGGATGCGGGCAAGATTGACGCGCAGCACGATCGGGGCGCGCGCCTGAAGCGCGCCAGCGGTGCGGGCGGCATCTTCCCCCAGGGAGGCTTCGAATGGGGCCACCAGCCATTCCGGCAGGCACCACAGGGTTGGACGGTCCTCGGGCGGCGCGGGAAAATCCAGTTCCGCCGCGGTTGCGGGTTCGGGGGCATGGCCATCGCCGGTGAAAAACGCCGCGATATCAGCCTCTTGCAGATGAAGCAGCCCCAGCATGAGCTGGCGCCCGGCCTCACCGCGCCCGAAATGAGCCGCCAGCGAACGGCAGCGCAACACGTCAAAGACATGGTCCCGGATTGCCGCACGGTCCTTGGAACCGGCAAAGCGGCTGCGCCGGGCCCAGCGGGTCAGCGCCTGTTCCGCCGCCTGACCGCCCTGGATGTCATCAAGGATTTCAATCGCCGCCGCGACCCGTGCCCCCGGGGTCATCGGGCTGCATTCACATCAAGAACGTCACGCAACAGATTGAAATTCATGATATCTTCCTATCCGGCGCGGTAGTTGGGTGACTCGCGGGTGATCTGAACATCATGCACGTGGCTTTCCTTCAGCCCCGCCCCGGTGATCCTGACAAAGCTGCAATTCTTGCGCATCTCTTCGACGGTGGCACAGCCGGTATAGCCCATCGCAGCCCGCAAACCGCCAACCATCTGGTGCACAACGGCCGCCGCGCTGCCCTTGTAGGCCACCTGGCCCTCGATGCCTTCGGGCACCAGCTTGTCGCTCGCGGCATCCTTTTGGAAATACCGGTCAGCCGATCCGCTGGCCATCGCGCCAAGCGAGCCCATTCCACGGTAAGACTTGAAGCTACGCCCTTGATAAAGAATGACTTCTCCGGGGCTCTCATCGGTGCCTGCGATCATGGAGCCAACCATGGCACAGGATGCGCCAGCGGCAATGGCCTTGGCGAAATCGCCCGAAAACTTGATGCCGCCATCGGCGATGACGGGGATCTCGCCCGCCGCCGCGGCGCAATCCATGATGGCGGTCAGCTGCGGCACGCCAACACCTGCCACCATGCGCGTGGTACAGATGGAGCCGGGGCCAATGCCGACCTTGATCGCATCGGCGCCGGCGTCGATCAGGGCGCGGGTCGCCCCAGCCGTGGCGACATTGCCCGCGACCACCTGCACCTCGTTGGACAGCGCCTTGACCCGTTTGACCGCAAGCGCCACCCCTTCGGAATGGCCATGGGCGGTGTCGATCACGATCATGTCGGCACCGGCATCCACCAGCGCCTGCGACCGTTCAAAGCCCGCGTCGCCCACGGTGGTGGCCGCCGCGACCCGCAGCCGCCCCAGCGCGTCCTTGCAGGCGGTCGGGTTCAGCACGGCCTGTTCGGTATCCTTGAGCGTCAGCAGTCCCGTCAGCTTGCCCTTGGCATCTGTCACCAGCAGCTTTTCGATGCGCCGCGCCTTCATCAGGCTGATCGCCTCTTCGCGGTCCGCCGGTTCGTGCAGGATTGCAAGGTTGTCCGAAGACATCATCACCCGCACCGGGGTCTTGTCATCGCTGGCAAAGCGCATGTCGCGGTTGGTCACGATCCCCACAACACGCCCGGTGTCATCGACCACCGGAAAACCGGTGACATTATAGCGTTCCTGCAGCGCCTTGGCATCGGCCAGGGTCTGTTCGGGGGTCAGGGTGATCGGGTTATAGACGATGCCGGATTCAAACCGTTTGACCCGGCGGATCTCGCGGGCCTGTTCGTCAATGGTCAGGTTGCGGTGAACCACCCCCATGCCGCCAGCCTGCGCCATGGCAATCGCCATGCGCCCCTCGGTCACGGTATCCATGGCGGAACTCAGCAGCGGAATGTTCAGCGCAATGGATCTGGTCACATGCGTGCGGGTATCTGCGGTGGATGGCAATACAGACGACGCTGCGGGAACAAGCAATACATCGTCAAAGGTCAGGGCCTCACGAATCTCCATTTTACACCTCGGCTTGGATGGGTTCATTTGGCGGTTTCATATTTCACGGATGGTCTGGATTGGAAAGACCTATTGCGTCCATTTGCGGATGGTTCTGTATCGCGTGTCATCGGCAAGGATTCTGATGCCGGACGAACTGAACGACCATCATCGCCGCATCCATCCTGCTCTGAGCGGCAGGTCCGGGCACGCGGGCGCTGGCGTATCGCCAGAAGTCCACGGCGTCGAACTGCTCCTGCCCCGCTGCTACACATATCGTCGGCCTGCCAGACTGCCGGTCCTCTGCCATGGCCTGTCCGATGACCTGACGCAGGTAGGCACCCAGCCTCTTCTTTTCTTCGGGATCGGTCCGGGCGCGATCCATCCAGGCGAATAGGCGATCAAGGCCCAACCCGGGCGCGCGTTGATCCGCCGCGGCGGGGCCTGTGCCGCAGACAAAGGCGATCAGCAGAATGGCAAGGTGGCGGCGCATTGTTTACTCCTAAACAGAAATTAATTATTGCTAAACGATAATTCATCTGCTTTATAGCGGTCAAGTGCAATACCAGGGAGAGTTGAAATGGATCAGGTCAACCGTCAAAAACGCATCATGTGGTGGAGCAGGATCCTCGCCGCAGCAACGCTTGTCCTGGCAGTCGCGCTTCCGCCTTTGGTGTTCATCACGGTGCTGCTGCTTCCTGTCGACATGCTCGCTGCATCTGCCCATGTCGCCCCGCCGCCATCGGCCCTTTCCTCCGGCACGCAGCTTTTGATTGCCCTTGTTGCAAGCCTGCCTGCGTTGCTGCTGTCCTGGGGTCTGTGGGCGCTGCGGCCCGCGCTGATCTCCTTTGGTCGCGGCGCCTGTTTCGCCCCCGTGGTTTTCGGCGCGCTCAAGCGCTTTGCGGTGGCCTTGTTCGTCTCTGCCTTGTTACGGGTGGCTGTGGTCCCGCTGACCGGCGTGATCCTCTCAATTGGTCATGAACAGGGCGCGCTGAGCCTTCGTTTCGGCATGGGTGATCTGCAGACAATGCTCCTCGCTGCCGGGGTCTGGATCCTGGCCTGGATCATCGTCGAAGCGGCGGCACTGGACGCCGAAAACAAGCAGTTCGTCTGATGCAGATCGAGGTACATCTTGCCGTGGTCCTGGCGCAACGTGGCGTGAGCGGGCGCGCATTGGCCGAACACATCGGCATCACCCAGGCCAATCTTTCACTGCTGCGGCAGGGCAAGGTCAAAGGGGTGCGTTTCGAGACGCTGGCAAAGATCTGCGATTACCTTGACTGCCAGCCCGGCGATCTCTTCACCTTTCGCCGGGATTGATCGCGGGGTTTTCCCCGGTGCGGTGACAAGCCCGAAAATCGACGCCGTGATGGCAAAGGGATGGCGCAAATGACGCCCAGCGTTCATTTATTGCCGCCCTTTGGCTTCCACCTGCCGCAGGGGGCGCTATGGTGGCCAAAAGCAGTTAAGGACGGCACGAGATGAGCAGCGATCCCCTGGTGATCTTCACCCCCTCTGGCAAGCGGGGGAATTTCCCTGTCGGCACGCCGATACTGACGGCGGCGCGACAGCTGGGGGTTGATCTGGATTCGGTCTGCGGCGGGCGCGGCATCTGCTCGAAATGCCAGATCACGCCCAGCTACGGCAGCTTCTCCAAGCACAAGGTGGAGGTAAAGCCCGACGCCCTGTCCGAATGGAACCAGGTGGAACAGCGCTACCAGGACAAGCGCGGCCTGAAGGAGGGGCGCAGGCTGGGCTGTCAGGCCACGGTGCAGGGCGACGTGGTGATCGACGTGCCGCCCGAAAGCCAGGTGCACAAGCAGGTGGTGCGCAAACGCGCCGAGGCGCGCGACATCGTGCTGAACCCCTCTACCCGCCTGTTCTATGTGGATGTGGCGGAACCCGACATGCACGACCCTTCCGGCGATCTGGAGCGGCTGCGCGATGCGCTGCGTGAGCAATGGGAGATCGACAACGTCGCTGCCGATCTGCACATCCTGCAAACCATGCAGCCGATCCTGCGCAAGGGCGATTGGAAGGTCACCGTCGCGGTCAACCTGGGCGACGCGGAGAACCCGCCGCGGATCATGCACATCTGGCCCGGCTATTATGACGGCACCGTCTATGGCCTGGCGGTGGACCTCGGCTCCACCACCATCGCGGCGCATCTGTGCGATCTGCAGACGGGTGTGGTGCTGGCCTCTTCCGGTGTGATGAACCCGCAGATCCGGTTTGGCGAAGATCTGATGAGCCGGGTCAGCTATTCGATGATGAACCCCTCCGGGGCTGACGAAATGACCCGCGCGGTGCGCGAGGGCATGGCCGCGCTGTTTGACCAGATCGCGGGCGAGGCGGGGATCGACGCGGGCCTGATCGTGGACGCGGTCTTTGTCTGCAATCCGGTGATGCACCACTTGTTTCTGGGCATCGACCCCTTCGAACTGGGCCAGGCGCCCTTTGCGCTGGCCACCTCCAACGCCATGCGCCTGCGCGCCACCGACATCGGGCTGAACATCCACCCCGCCGCGCGGATCTACATCCTGCCCTGTATCGCGGGCCACGTCGGCGCAGATGCCGCCGCCGTCGCGCTGAGCGAGGCACCGGACAAATCCGAGGATCTGGTGCTGGTGGTCGACGTGGGCACCAACGCGGAAATCCTGCTGGGCAACAAGACCAAGGTGCTGGCCTGTTCCTCGCCCACCGGCCCGGCCTTTGAGGGCGCGCAGATCAGCTCCGGTCAGCGCGCCGCCCCCGGTGCCATCGAACGGGTGGAGATCGACCCGGTGACCAAACTGCCGCGCTTCAAGGTGATCGGCAGCGACCTGTGGTCCGATGACCCCGGTTTCGAGGCAGAAATCGCCACCACCGGCGTCACCGGAATCTGCGGTTCGGGCATCATCGAGATGGTGGCAGAGATGCGCATCCACGGCATCGTCGACGCCCCCGGCCTGATCGGCACGGCAGAGCAGACCGGATCACCTGCGGTCTTTGCCGACGGGCGCACCAATTCCTACCTGGTCTATGACGGCACCGGCAATGGCGGGCCGCTGATCACCGTCACCAACCGCGACATCCGCGAGATCCAGATGGCCAAGGCGGCGCTTTATTCCGGGGCGCGGCTGCTGATGGACAAATTCGGCGTCGACAAGGTGGACCGCATCGTGCTGGCCGGTGCCTTTGGCGCGCATATCAGCACCAAACATGCAATGGTGCTGGGCATGATCCCCGATGCGCCGCTGGACAAGGTGACATCGGCCGGAAACGCCGCCGGGACCGGCGCGCGGATTGCCCTGCTGAACACCGACGCGCGGGCAGAGATCGAACAGACCGTGCGCGACATCCACAAGGTCGAAACCGCGATCGAACCGCGCTTTCAGGAGCATTTCGTCAATGCTTCCGCCATCCCCAACGCGGTTGAACCCTTTCCGATCCTCCGCTCCATCGTCACCCTGCCGACAGCCACCTTCAACACCGGGGGCGATCACGGCGGCGATTCCGGCGGCAGACGCAGGCGGCGCCGGGCATGAGCAACGCTGAGCAACAGGAATTCTGGAACGCTCAGGCAGGCCCGATCTGGGTGGCCCAGATGGAAGACATGGACCGCGCCCTTGCGCCGGTGCTCGACCATGTGCTTGGCGCGGCACATATCCGGCGGGGCGACAGGGTGCTCGACATCGGCTGCGGTGCCGGGACCAGCACAGCGGCGGCGGCACGGCTGGCCGGACACGATGGCAGCGCCTGCGGGCTGGACATCTCTCATGCGCTGCTGGCCCATGCCCGCCTGTCAACGGCGGATGCCCCCGGCCTGACGTTCATCCAGGGCGATGCGCAGACGTTCGACTTCGAGCCAGATCAATTCGACGCGATGATTTCCCGCTTTGGCGTGATGTTCTTTGAAAACACCCAGGCGGCCTTTGCCAATATCGCCAGCGGGTTACGCCCTGGTGCGCAGCTGAGCTTTGCCAGCTGGGGTGACATCGCGGAAAACCCCTATTTCACCATGCCTGCCGCCATCGCAAAAACGGTGATCGGCGCGGTCCCCAAGTCTGATCCGGATGCGCCCGGCCCCTTCGCCCTGCGCGACAGGCAAAAGGTTGTCGCATTGCTGGACGCGGCGGGGCTGGTGGAGATCACGGCCCGGGCGCTGCCGATGGAGCTGACACCACCCGGCGACGCAACACAGGTGGCGCAATTGCTGTGCGACATCGGCCCGGCCCAGCGGGCCCTGACCCATTTCGAGGCGGATGAAGCCGACCGCACACGGCTGGTTGCTGCACTGATTGCAGGTCTGGAACCCTTCGAGACGCCAAAGGGCATCCGCATTCCCGCGCTGATCAACCTGTTCACGGCCCGGACCAAGGGCTGATCCGGCCTATAGCGTTTCCAGTTTATGTCGTAACGCCAATACCCTGCCGCGCCTTCGGCGCTCCCGGGACATTGGCGATGCTTCGTTTCAACGAAAACTGGAATCGCTTTAATCCAGCTGCCGGGAGATCCACCAAGTGACGCCATTGGCATCCCGCACCCCGCCGCGCAGGTCGCCGTCGCCCTTGTCCGTCAGCGGTTGCACCTCCGTCCCGCCAGCCGTCAGCGCACGGGCAAAGGCCGCTTCCGCCTCCGCCACATAGACATGCACATGGGCCTCGGTGCTTTCCGGCATTTCGCCCATCATGATCACCGTATCATCCACAAGCGCCTCTGCATGCATGATCCCCTTGCCGCCCTCGCCCGGGATCACCCGCAGCCGGGTCGCGCCGAAAGCGGCTTCCAGAAAGCCCAGGGTCGCATTGGCATCGCGGACCACCAGATAGGGCGACGCGCTGTTGTATCCGTCAGGTTTGTAACTCATCCTGTCCTCCGCTTTGTACGCGCCGCCCCCTTGACGGCGCTGCGCCCCGCGCATATCCAAACGCAGGCGCGCGGGTATGGTGAAAAGGTATCACGGCAGCTTCCCAAGCTTTAGTTACGAGTTCGATTCTCGTTACCCGCTCCATCTTCCATTTCATTCAATCCATCCTGCGGCGCGCGCGCAAGCGCTTGTCTGGTCTGTTGCAGCAGGGCCAGGAAACGCTGGCTCGCTGCAAGGCGGCCCGCGACCTCGGCGATCTTGTCATCCAGAAATCGCTCCATCTCCTCCGCGCCGCCGCCCTGCGCCATGAACTGGCTGACGAACAAGGTGATATCGGCAATGCTCAACCCCGCCGCCTGGGCGTCGCGGATCACTTCCAGGGTCAGAATCGCATCCTCAGGGTAAATGCGATAGCTGTTGGAGGCGTCGGGATCGGTGTCAGACCGGATCAGCCCGTGGCGTTCGTAGAAACGGATCGTATCGCGGCTGACCTCCGCCCGCCTTGCCAGTTCACCGATGCGCATGTTGCCCTCAAAACCGTTGACAATGGTCCACAGTTTATAGTTTGCTTCGACCTGCAGGGCAATCGGCAATCAAAGCTGATGACCCGTAGACCGGACGGAACGGGTTTCACGATGAAGAAGATCGACTTCAAAAAGACGATGAAACAGCTTTATGGCCCCGCGACCGGGCCATTTGCAGAGATTGACGTGCCGCAGATGCGTTTTGTCAAAGTGGATGGCGCTGGTAATCCGAACACTTCGGCCGAATACCTGCAGGCGGTTCAATGCCTTTATGGTGTCAGCTATGCGATGAAATTTGCCGTCCGGGCGGCGCTGTCACAGGATTATGTGGTGCCGCCGCTGGAAGGGCTGTGGTGGGCGGATGATCCAACTGCCTTTGCCGCGCGCAGAAAGGATGAATGGCAGTGGACGATGATGATCATGGTGCCGGATTTCGTGACATCCGCGATCTACGAGGCCGCGCGCGACAAGACCTGGCGCAAACTCGGCAGCCTGCCCGAAACGCTGCGGTTTGAACGCCACGACGAAGGTCTGTCGCTGCAAACCCTGCATTTGGGCAGCTATGATGACGAAGCGCCGGTCCTTGCGGATCTTCATCACAGGGTGATGCCTGAACGCGGGCTGACCTTTAACGGACCGCACCACGAGATCTACCTCAGTGATCCGCGCCGGACGGCACCTGCCCGGCTGAAAACCATCCTCAGACAGCCGGTCCGTGCCGATCCCGCGTCCCTGACCCGCTGCGCCTGACCCTTTCGGAGACTCCAGATGGCCACATCCTGTCAAAGTTGCGGCATGCCGCTCAGCAAGGACCCCCAGGGCGGCGGCACCGAGGCTGACGGCAGCCTCAGCACCACCTATTGTTCGATCTGCTACGCCGAGGGCGCATTCAGGCACCCGGATGTCACGGTGACCGAATTCCAGCAACACTGCGTCGAGGCGCTGATGCGGTCGGGCATGCCAAAAATCATGGCATGGCTCTTTACCCGCGGGATCCCGAGGCTGGAACGCTGGAAAGGGGTCTGACCCCTATCCGATCAGCACCTCGCCAAATTCTTCGCGCAGGTTGCGTTTCAACACCTTGCCCGTCGCATTGCGCGGCAGCACATCGGTGAACACCACCTTGTCCGGCACCTGCCACTTGGCAATCTTGCCGTCGAACACGCTCAGCACTTCCTCTTCGGACGGGTCCTGCCCTTCGGCCCTGACCGCGACCAGCACCGGGCGCTCGTCCCATTTCTCGTGCCGTGCACCGATCACCGCGGCATCGGCCAACTGGGGATGCGAGATGGCGATATTCTCCAGCTCGACAGAGCTGATCCATTCGCCACCCGACTTGATGATATCCTTTGAGCGGTCCTTGATCGTGATATAGCCATCCGGGTCCATGGTGGCGACATCGCCGGTGTCGAACCAGCCGTTGGTCAGGGTCTCCTCCGAGGTTTTCTTGAAATAGGCATCCAGAATCCAGTGCCCGCGTGTCACCAGATCGCCCTGCGCCTTGCCGTCATGCGGCAGTGGCTTGCCATCGTCGTCCAGAATTTCCAGTTCCACCCCGAACACCGGGCGCCCCTGATTTTCGCGCAGGCGGTGCTGTTCCGCCTCCGGCAGGTCGGCGTGTTTGGCCAGCGGGCGGTTGACGGTGCCGACGGGCGACATTTCGGTCATCCCCCAGGCGTGGATCGTATCGACGCCGAATTCCTCGCGGAAGCTCTTGATCATCGACGGCGGACAGGCCGAGCCGCCCACCACGGTGCGCTTGAGGCTGGCCAGCGTGCTGCCGCTTTTCTTGGCCTCGCCCAGCAGGCCCAGCCAGATCGTGGGCACCCCCAGCGCCAGCGAGACGCGGTAGGTGTCGATCAGCCTGACCAGCGACGGGCCGTCCAGCCCCGGCCCCGGCATCACCATGCGCGCACCCACCATGGCACAGGCATAGGGCGCGCCCCAGGCGTTGACGTGGAACATCGGCACCACCGGCAGCACAACCTCGGCGGCGGAAATCGCAACACTGTCAGCCAGGTTGATGCCAAAGGAATGCAGCACCGTGGAGCGGTGGCTGTAAAGAACACCCTTGGGGTTTCCGGTGGTTCCCGAGGTATAACAAAGGCTTGAGGCGGTATATTCATCCATATCCGGCCAGTCATACGCCGCATCGCCCTGGGCCAGCAGATCGTCATAGGCGATGATGCCAGGTAGTTTACCGGCGGCATCGCCCACCGCGCCCTCCATCAGGACGATATGTTCCAGATGCTCCAGCTTGTCGCGGATCGCGGCGACCAGCGGGACAAAGGTGGCGTCGATGAACAGCACCTTGTCCTCGGCATGGTTGAGGATATAGACCAGCTGTTCCGGGAACAGGCGCGGGTTGATCGTGTGGCAGACAAAACCGCCCCCCGATACGCCAAAGTAGATCTCAAGATGCCGCCGGTTGTTCCAGGCGATGGTGCCGCAGCGCGCCTGCGGGTCGAGCCCCAGGCCAGTCAGCGCCGAGGCGAGACGCCGGGCATTCGCCGCGACCTGCCCCCATGTGGTTTCCTCGACCCCGCCACCGGTGTTGACCGAATAGATCTGCCCCCCGGAATGGTACTTCTCAGCATGTTCAATCAGGCTGGAAATCAACAGGGGTTGTGACATCATCTGGCCTAGCATCGGGATCCTCCTCATCCGTTCTTTTCGCCAGAGTGGATCAGCGGCCCCGCACTTGCAAGCGTACCGTAAGGTGCCTAAAGGTCAGCTATACGGCCTGCCTGCCTGCCCGCGGGCACACCCTGAACCGGAGGATTTCCCAATGACACTGATCATTCGCCCCACGACATCGGAAGACCGCAAAAACTGGGACCGGCTTTACCAGGGTTACGCCGAATTCTACAAGGTCGAGCAGACTCCGGAAATGCGCGATACCGTGTTTGGCTGGCTGATGGACGAGGCCCATGAATGCAACGGTTTTGTCGCTGAAACCGCAGAGGGTCGCCTGATCGGGCTGACCCATTTCCGCCCTTTCGCCAGCCCCCTGCGGGCGGCCACCAATTGTTTTCTCGACGATCTCTTTGTCGACCCGGCCGCGCGCGGTTCGGGTGCGGCGCAGGCCCTGATCGACGCGGTGGCGGAACATGCGCGGGCGCGCGGCTGGGCCACGGTGCGCTGGATCACGGCGGATGACAATTACCGCGGGCGCAATGTCTATGACCGTCTGGCCACAAGGACCATGTGGGTCACCTACGACCTCAAGACATGAACTTCCTGCAGATCACATCCCTGCTGATTGTCTTGGCCGGGGCGTTTGGTGCGATCAACTACCTGTTTCTGAAGCTGCCCTCGGCCATCGGCATCCTTGTGGTGTCGCTGCTGGCCTCCTTCGGGCTGCTGGGGCTGGACCTTGCCCTGCCCGCCCTTGGCATCGCCGACACGGTGCGGCAACTGGTGACCGACATCGACTTTTCCGAGGCGCTGCTGGAGGGGATGCTGGGCCTGCTGCTCTTTGCCGGTGCGCTCCATGTCAAGCTGAGCGACCTGCGCAGCGAATGGCTGAGCGTGTTCCTGATGGCGACGCTGGGCATTGCCCTGTCAACGCTGGTGGTGGGCGTCGGTTTTTCCTGGCTGACCGGCATGCCGCTGCTGCTGGCGCTGGTCTTTGGCGCGCTGATTTCCCCCACCGATCCGGTGGCGGTGCTGGGCGTGCTGCGCGAGGCCGATCTGCCCAAGGCACTGGAGACCAAGATCGCGGGTGAAAGCCTGTTCAACGACGGGGTTGGCTATGTGGTGTTTCTGGTGCTGGTGGGTCTCGCCTTTCCGGGCGCGCATCACGGGTCGGGCGGCAGCCCCTTTGGCGATGCGGCACTGCTTTTCGTGCAGGAGGCCTTTGGCGGCGCGGTGCTGGGGCTGGTGCTGGGTTGGCTGACCTTCCGGGTGATGCGCCGGATCGACGATTATTCGCTGGAGGTGCTGCTGACACTTGGGCTGGCTTTTGGCGGTTATGAGCTGGCGGTCTGGCTGCAGGTCTCTGCCCCGATCATGGCGGTCTGCGCGGGGCTGCTGATCGGCGATGTGGGCACCGCGCGCGGCATGTCCGAAGAGACCCGCAAATACGTGGAGGCCTTCTGGAAGCTGAACGACGAGATCCTGAATGCGGTGCTGTTCCTGATGATCGGCTTTGAAGTCTTTGCCATCGCCCTGAACGCGGATGTTCTGGTGACCGGCGTGATCACGATTTTCATCGCGCTGCTGGCGCGGCTGGCGGCTGTCGCGGTCCCCATTGCGATGCTGCGCCCGTTCCGCAGTTTCAGCGCCGGGGTGACGCCGATCATGACCTGGGGCGGGTTGAAGGGCGGCATCTCTGTTGCGCTGGCGCTGTCGCTGCCGGACGGCGAGTGGAAATCGCTGATCCTGACCTGCACCTATGTGGTGGTGGTATTCTCCATCATCGTGCAGGGGCTGACCGTGGGGCGGCTGGCAAACCGGATGGGCCGGGCACCGGACCTGATGTGATCCATCGGTGCGGCTGCGCCGCGTTCGATCCATATTTTGTTGGGGCTCTGCCCCAAACCCCGGGAATATTTACGGCCAAAAAGAAAACGGGGTCAGGCCCGGTGTTTCAGGATGTAGTCCACCAGGGCGGCGGTGGAGCCGTCCTTGCCTTGGGGGCTTTCGCGGCCTTCCACGATGGGTTGCAGGGAGGTTGCCAGTTCCTTGCCCAGTTCCACGCCCCATTGATCGTAGGAATTGATGTTCAGGATCACCCCTTCGACAAAGACGCGGTGTTCGTAAAGGGCGATGATCTGGCCCAGGGTGAAGGGATCAAGCAGCGGATAGACCAGTGTGGTCGAGGGGCGGTTGCCCGGAAAGACCCGGTGGCGGGCCTGCCGTTCAAGCTCTTCTCCGGTCAGCCCCTTTGCTTCCATCTTGCGCCGCGCCTCGGACAGCGAGCGGCCCCGCATCAGTGCCTCTGACTGGGCGAGGCAATTGGCCAGCAGCAGCTGGTGGTGATGGGCCAGGTCGGGTTCATGCCCGTTGGCGGCAACCAGGAATTCGCAGGGCACCACCCGGGTGCCCTGGTGGATCAGCTGATAAAAGGCATGCTGGCCATTGGTGCCTGCCGCCCCCCAGACCACCGGGCCGGTATGATGCGCGCAATCGGTGCCGTCCATCTGCACCGACTTGCCGTTGCTTTCCATCTCGAGCTGCTGGAGATAATCCGGCAACATCCGCAGCCGTTGATCATAGGGCAAGACCGCGCGGGTCGCATAGCCGCAGAGCTGATTGTGCCAGATGCCCACCAGCGCCAGCATCATCGGCAGGTTTTCCAACGGCTCTGCCACACGGAAATGCTGGTCCATCGCCTGGCCGCCGCGCAGAAAGGCGTCAAAGCCCTTTGGCCCGATGGCGATCATCAGCGCGAGGCCGATCGGCCCCCACATGGAGTAGCGCCCGCCAACCCAGTCCTCGAAGCCGAAGACCTGATCGGGGTTGATGCCAAAGGCTGCCGTCTTGTCCTCTGCCGTGCTGAGCGCTGCGAACTGTGTTGCGGGATCACCGCCGTGATCCGCCATCCAGGCCTTGGCGGTGCGGGCGTTGGTCATGGTCTCGATCGTGGTGAAGGTCTTGGAAGCAACGATCACCAGCGTGGTTTTCGCATCCAGCCCGCGCAGCGTGTCGGCGATATGCGCGCCATCGACGTTGGAGACGAAATGGCACCGCGGCCCGTCGTGATAGGGGGCCAGTGCGGCGACCGCCATCGCCGGGCCCAGATCGGAACCGCCGATGCCGATGTTGACCACATCGGTGATGGCGCTGCCACGTACCTCGTCCGCATAGCGGCGCATCCTCTCAAGCGTGGCATGAACCTGCGGCATCACATCGGCGCCATCCATCATGACCGGCCCGCCGTCGAGATTGCGCAGCGCGGTGTGCAGCACCGCGCGGCCCTCGGTTTCGTTGATCTTTTCGCCCGCGAACATCGCGTCGCGTTTACCCGCCACACCTGCCTGTTCCGCAAGGGCGATCAGATCGGCGCGGCTGTCCGCGTCAATGTTTGTCTTGGCGTAGTCGAAACGCAGATTCTCCAGCGTGACGGAGAAATCATCCGCCCTGCCTGCATCCTCGAACAGGGCCAGCAGCGGTCTGTCGGTGACGGAATCTGCCCGGCTTTTCAGTTTGTCCCAGATCGTCATCATGCGGCCCAATGTACCTCTGCGTTGTTCAGAACGGTGGCGACGGGCGCCTCTTCGGGGGGCAGCGTTTCAGCGCGTTCCAGTGCCGCGCGTTTCGCATCGCCAAAGATGATCAGATGGGTGGACATCGCGCCGCGCAGCACATGGGCGGGCAAGGTCACGCGCGCGATCTCCTGATCTTCGGGGCGGACGACGCAAAGGTTGGGCGCGCCTGCGGCCATCGCCGCCGCGACCCCGGGGGCCCCCGGAAACAGCGAGGCGGTGTGCATGTCATCGCCCATGCCCAGCACCAGCAGCGACAGCGGCAACTGCGTCTCCAGACCGGGCGCGACGGCGGCGGCGCCCTCCTCTGCCTCCAGACCCGGCTGGTAGAAAGGCAGGAACTGTGCCGCCGCGGCATGGCCGGTCAGCAGCCGCGACCGGACCAATGCCCCGTTGGAACGTGCGTCCTCTTCCGGCACCCAGCGTTCGTCGGTCAGCATCACATGCACCCGGCCCCAGTCCAGATCGGTGCCGCTGAGCATGTCAAAGACCGGGCCGGGCGTGGTGCCGCCGGGCACGGCAAAGGAGGCGAATTCATGCACCAGAAGGCATTTCTTCAATTCTCCGGCCAGCCGGTTCGCGACCTTCATCGCCAGGATTTCCCGGTCGGGATAATCGATCAGGTTCATGGGGTCACCTCGCGCCATTCGCGGCCGTCACGCCGCATCAGTTCGTTTGCGTAATCCGGCCCGGCGGACCCGCTGTCATAGGGTTTGGGCACATCGTTGCGCGCCTCCCACCCCTGGATGATCGGATCGGTCCAGGCCCAGGCGGCCTCGACCTCATCGCCGCGCATGAACAGCGTCTGGTTGCCGCGCATCACATCCATGATCAGGCGTTCATAGGCGTCGACCTGATCCGCATCCTCGCCCAGGGCTTCGGCAAAGCTCATGTCGAGGGGCACGTCGATCAGCCGCATGCCGCCCGGCCCCGGCTCCTTGATGGTCACGCCGAGGGTTATCCCCTCGTTCGGTTGCAGTCGGATCGATAACACGTTGCGGTGGCGGCCCGCGTCCTCGCCAAAGATCGAATGCGGGGTCTCCTTGAACACCACGGTGATCTCGGAGGACCGGGCAGACAGCCGTTTGCCGGTGCGCAGGTAGAAAGGCGTGCCGGCCCAACGCCAGTTGCTGATATGGGTCTTGAGCGCCACGAAGCTTTCGGTGCGCGACCGCGGCGATTCCACCGCCTCCCGGTAGCCGGGCGTCTTTTCCTCATTGCCGGTCTCGGCCAGATATTGCCCCCGCACAATATGGTGCGGCAAGACCGGATCAAGGGCGCGGATGACTTTCAGCTTTTCGTCGCGCACCGCATCGGGCGAAAAGCGGGCGGGCGGTTCCATTGCGATCAGGCACAAAAGCTGCATCAGGTGGTTCTGCACCATGTCCCGCATCGCGCCGGACTTGTCATAATATTCACCCCTGCCCCCGACACCCACGGTTTCGGCCACGGTGATCTGGATATGGTCGATGAACTGCGCATTCCACAGGGGTTCGAACAACATGTTGCCGAAGCGGACCGCCATCAGGTTCTGCACCGTCTCCTTGCCGAGGTAATGGTCGATCCGATAGATCTGATCCTCGTTGAAATAGGTGGCCAAAGTGGCATTCAGCGCATGGGCGCTTTCCAGGTCGCGGCCAAAGGGTTTTTCAACCACGATGCGCGCATCCTTGTCAGCCATGCCCCATTGTTGCAGCCGTTCGGCCAGATCGCCGAACAATGTCGGCGAGACAGAGAAATAATAGGCTTCGGTCCGGCCCTTGCCCTTCATGATCTCCTGCAGCTCGGCCCATCCGGCCTCACCCCGCGCATCGATGGCGGTATATTCGATCCGCGACAGGAATTCCTGCAGCGCTTCGGGCGTGTGGCTGAACCCGGCGTTGAATTCCTCAATCGCCTCTGCCACCATCTCGCGATAGCCTGCGCTGTCCAGCTCGGTCCTGGCGGCGCCGATGATGCGCGATGCCGGCGGCATCTGTCCGGCGACGAAGCGGCGGAAAAGTCCTGGCAGGATCTTGCGGCGCGCCAGATCGCCCGTCCCCCCGAAAATCACCAGATCGAAAGGATCGACGGGAATCACACGGCTGACCATGTGTGGCAGTCTGTCTTTGGTCTGGGTCATATTGGCCCCTGCGGTTCTTGAGCTTCCGTTAGCGCTACCATACTCGTAATTTCGGGCTTCACAAGGTCGTGCAATGCCCCCGGACAGGTCTTTTCATGCCTTGCCCGATCGCTTAGCACAAAGAATAGCATCCGAAACGATCAGACAAGGACCTATCATGAAAGATATGGCCAACGCCAAATCGCAGGCGAATGTCGGCAAGTTCGTGGATCCGGCGACCACCGCCAAGGGCGAGCCGCGCGCGACAGTGGCACTGAGCAATCCGCAGACGCTGTGGTTCAACACCGGCACGCTGTGCAACATCGAATGCGCCAATTGCTACATCGCCTCCTCCCCCACCAACGACGCGCTTGTCTATATCACCGCCGACGAAGTCCGCGATTATCTTGACCAGCTTGAGGCGCGCAAATGGGCGGTGCGCGAAATCGCCTTTACCGGGGGCGAGCCATTCATGAACCCCCAGATGATTGAAATGACCGAGGCATCACTGGCGCGCGGATACGAGGTGCTGATCCTGACCAACGCCATGCGCCCGATGATGCGCAAGACCATGCAAGAGGGGCTCAAACGGCTGAACACGGCCTACCCCGGCAAGCTGACCCTGCGGATCTCTGTCGATCATCATCGCGCTTCCCTGCATGATGCGGAACGCGGCGAAGGGTCTTTTGACAAGACCCTCGCGGGCATGAAATGGCTGCGCGACAACGGCTTGCGCATGGCCATCGCCGGCCGCTCTGTCTTTGCCGACAGCGAGGCGGAAAGCCGCGCGGGTTATGCCGCATTCTTTGCCGAACACGGATTCGACATCGACGCCGACAATCCCGGCATGACCGTGCTGTTCCCGGAGATGGACGAACGGATCGACGTGCCCGAGATCACAACCGCCTGCTGGGGAATATTGAACAAATCGCCTGACGCGGTGATGTGCTCCTCCTCCCGCATGGTGGTCAAGCGCAAGGGCGCCGAGACGCCAGCGGTACTGGCCTGCACCCTGCTGCCCTATTCCCCCGAATTCGAACTGGGCACGACGCTGGAACAGGCCGAGGGTGCGGTGGCCCTGAACCATCCCCATTGCGCTAAATTCTGCGTGCTGGGCGGGGCAAGCTGCTCGGCCTAGCGCCTGGATCTTTCAACCGGGTTGAGAAATACAGGTGCTAGGACCCTGACCGATACCGCTGCCAGGCACGATTCATCGCCTCTGCGCGTGCTTTGATACGGGCCAGGCGTTCGGTTTCGGGCAGCTTGCAGCGCAGGGCGGTTTCCTGCTGAATCCTGTCGGCCAGATCCCCGGGATCGCGCATTTTACGCGGTTTGAAATATGCCGGGTCGATCCCGAAGGCTTCTGCAAACCGCAGGTTGCGCGGCTCGAACCGGGTGTCGATACAATCGCCCAGCCAGGTCAGGAATGCGGGGTCGGGCAAGGGTATCGCCTGCACGTCCGCATCACCGGCTGCCAGAAACCTGTTGGCTTCATGTCTTCCCGGCATGGCGAACCCAAGCTCGATCGCATTGCACACGGCCTCTATGACTGTGGCGTCAAATGCCGGGTTCACCAGCGCCTGATCTGTAAGCGCGCGCCCATCGGTTGCGATACCGATCCGCGCGGCAAAATCAGCCAGAAGCGGGCGTTCGGCGTCTCGTGACGGCAGGGCACCGACAGCAAAGGGCACATCCAGCGCCCCCAGCATCTGCGCCATCTGTGACATGCTTTCGGACCAGTCAAAGGTCGTGTAACCGCCCGCATCCCGCCCCACATCCTGATGGCCAAGGGCAATGGCGATCAGATGTCTTTCGACGCCGGTAAAAAGCATCGGGTCAATGTCGTGGCTGCGCAATATCCCGGCGGTCTCGGCGATCCGCACAGGCTCACGAAACAGCCATTGGCCATGAACCGACCGCAGATAGTCGGACGTCCTGCGCGCATAGGCCAGAGCAGAGGTCTCGGCCCCCTGCTCCCGCGCGGCGCGCACCAGCGCCAGCAGCGCATCCCTTTTCTTGAACAGTGCCTCGTGGCTGATAATCAACGGCAGATGCGGTGCGGCGGTCCGCGCCATACGTGCCGCATATCTTCTGACGGTCTCACAGTCGCCGGATTCCATCGCCACAATGTCCTTCGGACGCGGGACTTCCACATCCAGACATGCGTTTTCGGCATCGGCTGCCCGACGCAGAAAGGCCTGGACAGCGGAGGATCCGCATTTGCCCGGCCCCAGATGAAAAATGATCCGCGCCATGAGGAAGCGGGCTAAATCACTTCGTGTATCAAGACAAGTTTTCAATCACGACAACATGTCCGTCGCGTGGGTTGGCGCGGCCCTCTGCCAGATCGGCATAGACCTGTGGCGCGGCCCCTATGCCCTCGTGCACTCGGACTTGCATCCAGCTCCCGGCTTCTGCTGCGATACGCTTCCAGGCCGCCGCGATGCGCTTTTCGATCTCGCCCGGCCCCCATTCCTCGCGCCGCTTCGCAATCTGGGATGGGGCGAAAAAGAACTGTGGTTTCGGCCCCGGCAGGGATTTCTGCGGGCGAAACTGGTCCCAATGGCTGGTGCCGACGGCAGCCGAATGTTTCAGAACCTCCGCCAGATGGCTGTGCAGCTTCAGCTTGACCTCCGCATTGCCCGACATGTCCACATAGACCGAGGGCAGTTGCGCGATCTTTCCGATCTCATCATAGCTCAGCACCTGGTCACAGGCGCCCAGCCCTTCGACAAAGCTGCGGTTACCTTCCGAGGTCAGGCCGATGATGCGATACCTGCGGCCTTCCGGCTCTGCCAGGTATTTGCACAGGCCCAGACCCGTCTTGGAGGAGGCCGAGCCGATGATGATCTGTTCCGCGCCAAAGCAATCATTATCCATCAGCCAGTCGAACAAAAGGTATGAGGTCGCCAGAAGCGGCTGCAACAGGGCGCGCAGGTGGTCCTGTTCCACCGCCCCCTGCCGCACCGGGATATAGCGGTTGTAGACCGCAGGCAGCCCGGCCCGATGCGCCGCCGCATCCAGGATTACGCCCTGCCCGTCAATTTCCGGGGTGATTACAAGTTCCTCTGCCAGCGGATAGAACCCATAGATCCGCGCCCCCGGTTCCAGGGCATCGCTGCGGCTTTCCACCACATTTGCGACGCCCCAGACCGGGACCTGACCCATGCCGTCAACGCTTGTGGGAAAGAACTTCCAGTAGCCGATGTCAAATCCCACCGCCGCATAGGTGACGTTGTTGGCCGTGATGGCAAAGCTTTCCAGCCGCAGCCGCGCCTCGCCCGGTTGCAACGGCGGGCGCGCCACCTCTTCCAGCCGGATTTGCGTGATGTTCTTCTGGTCGACAAGCAGCCGTTTCATGCCGTTCCTCCCATATGGCCTGCCTCAGCCTAACCGGGGAACAGCAGCATGTGAGCCGAAAAATGCACCGACGCCACGTCACTTTGCGATACGCTCAATGCAGGATGAATTCGCCCACCTGATTGCGCCACTCACCCGGGCCGATCAGCTTGCGATGGGTGAACCGCACGGAATGAAGCGGGCCTTCGATCTGTTCCTGCCAGAACTCGACAAAGCTGAAGAGTTTCGGATGATCCGGTGCCAGGTCGTAGTCCTGCCAGATGTAGCTGTTCAGCACATGGGTATAATCCGGCATCCGGTAAAAGAACTCTGCCGTGGTCAAACCATATCCTCTGAGCATCATTTCGGTTTCAGTTGGAACGGGTGTCTGGGCCATTTGTGACCTCTCCTTGCTGCTGCCATAGCACCACCTTGGCACGAATGAATTACTTTTCAATAAAAACAGCGTGTTATCACTCTATAAGATTGGCTGCCAGTGTTCCGGGGGCATCGTGCATTGCACCTGATATGCCCGGTCTGCTATAAAAACTTACAATATATAGATCGCCATCAGAAGCAGAGCAGTCAACGTGAACGACACGCCGGAAACCCCTGAAAACGAAGATGAAATGCCGCCACAGCGGCCCGAATTCGATGGCCCTTCGGTCACCATCGAACATGAGATGCGCACATCCTATCTGGATTACGCCATGTCGGTCATCGTCAGCCGCGCGATTCCCGATCTGCGGGACGGGTTGAAACCTGTGCACAGGCGTATCCTGTTTGCCATGCACGAAACCGGAAATACCCACGACAAGTCCTATCGCAAGTCCGCGCGGCCCGTGGGCGATGTCATGGGCCAGTACCACCCCCACGGCGATTCCGCGATCTATGACGCGCTGGTGCGGATGGCACAGGATTTCTCCATGTCGCTGCCGCTGCTCGATGGTCAGGGCAACTTTGGCTCGATGGATGGCGATAACGCCGCTGCCATGCGCTATACCGAAGTGCGGATGGACAAGCCTGCGGGTTTCCTGCTGGCGGACATCGACAAGGATACCGTCGATTTCCAGGACAATTACGACGGCAAGCAGAAAGAGCCTTCGGTTCTGCCGGCCCGTTTCCCGAACATGCTGGTCAACGGGGCCGGCGGTATTGCGGTCGGCATGGCCACCAACATCCCGCCTCACAACCTGGGCGAGGTCATCGACGCCTGCCTGGCGCTGATCGACGACCCGGATCTGACCTCTGAACAGCTGATCGAATACGTCCCCGGCCCCGACTTCCCCACCGGCGGCATCATGCTGGGCCGTTCCGGCGCGCGCAAAGCCTACCTTGAAGGGCGTGGCAGCGTCATCATCCGGTCGAAAACCCGGGTCGAAGAACTGCGCAAGGACCGCTGGGCCATCGTCATCGACGAGATTCCCTATCAGGTGAACAAGGCCACTATGATTGAACGCATCGCGGAACAGGCGCGCGATAAGAAGATCGACGGCATTGCCCATGTGCAGGACGAATCCGACCGCAATGGCGTGCGGGTCGTGATCGAGCTCAAGCGCGACGCGACCGCCGAGGTCGTGATGAACCAGCTCTACCGCTTTACCCCGATGCAAACCTATTTCGGCTGCAACATGCTGGCCCTGAACGGCGGCCGCCCCGAAACGCTGACCTTGCGGCGGTTCCTGACCAGCTTCATCGACTTCCGCGAAGAAGTCGTGGCGCGGCGCACCGCCTATCTGCTGCGCAAGGCGCGCGAGCGCAGCCATATCCTGTGTGGTCTGGCCGTTGCGGTCACGAACATCGACGAGATTGTCGCGACCATCCGCGCCTCTGCCGACGCCGCGGAAGCGCGCGAAAAGCTGATGACACGACGCTGGCCCGCCGCCAGCATCCTGGAATATATCGCGCTGATCGACGATCCGACCCACACCGCCAATGACGACGGCACCTATAATCTGTCAGAGGCACAGGCCCGCGCGATCCTTGAACTGCGGTTGCAGCGCCTGACCCAGATCGGCGTCAAGGAAGTCACCGACGAGTTGGAAGAACTGGCAGGCAAGATCAAGGAATACCTGGAGATTCTGGGCTCCCGCGAGCGGATCATGGGCATCATCTCGGACGAGCTGCGCGAGGTGAAAGACCTTTTCGCCGTGCCGCGCCGTACCGAGATCGTGGACTGGTCCGGCGACATGGAGGACGAAGACCTGATCGCGCGCGAGGACATGGTCGTGACCGTGACCTCCGGCGGCTATATCAAGCGGACCCCATTGGCCGATTTCCGCAGCCAGCGGCGCGGCGGCAAGGGGCTGTCGGGTGGCGGGTTGAAAGAGGACGACGTGGTCACCACGCTCTTTGTGGCCAACACCCATACGCAACTGCTGTTCTTCACCACCGAAGGCATGGTCTACAAGCTCAAGACCTGGCGCCTGCCGCAGGGCAGCCGTACCTCCAAGGGCAAGGCGATTGTGAACATCCTGCCGATCCCGACGGGCGTGTCGATCGCCGCCATCATGCCGGTGGACCGGGACGAAGATGAATGGGACGACCTTCAGGTGATCTTCTGCACCGATCACGGCACCGTGCGGCGCAACAAGCTTTCCGATTTCACCAACGTCAAATCGAATGGCAAGATCGCGATGAAATTCGAGGGCGAAAGCGAAGGCTGGAAGCTGATCAATGCGCGCATCGCCTCCAACGACGACAATGTGATGCTGACCACCAATTCGGGCCGGGCGATCCGTTTCCGCGCCGATGACGTGCGGGTGTTCAACTCGCGCGCTTCTACCGGGGTTCGGGGCATCAGGCTGGCGGGCGACGACCGCGTGGTCTCCATGTCCGTGATCCGCCATTTCGAGGCGACGTCGGATGAACGCGCCGCCTATCTCAAGATGCGCCGCGCGATGGCGGGCATTGCCGATGACGCCGAGGTCGAGGATGAGGACGAGGGCAACGCAAATGCGATCCTGCCGATGGAGCGTTACGTGGAAATGTCCGAGGCGGAAAACCTGATCCTGACAATCACCTCCGGCGGTGCGGGCAAACTCAGCTCATCCCATGATTATCCGTTGCGCGGGCGTGGCGGCATGGGTGTCACCGCCTGGGACAAGCGGATGCAGACGGGCCAGATCGTGGCCTCCTTCCCGGTGGAGATGGACGACCAGATCATGCTGGCCACTTCCAAGGGGCAGTCGATCCGGGTGCCGGTGGATGGCATTTCGTTCCGGTCCCGCTCAGCGGGTGGCGTGAAGGTGTTCAACACCGGCAAGGGTGAAGAAGTTGTCAGCGTGGCCTGGATCGCGGATCAGGGTGATGCGGATGTCGATGACAGCACATCGGAAGATCCCGCCGAATAAAGCGTTTCCAGTTTTCGTTGAAACGAAGCATCGCCAATGTCCCGAGAGCGCCGAAGGCGCGGCAGGGTATTGGCGATACAACATAAACTGGAAACGCTATGGCAAGGACTGTCGCGTTGAACGCCGGGCAATTCCAAGCTGACGCAGCCTGCGCAAACATGCTGTGCAGGGGTAGGCCGCGCTCTTGTTGGTGAGACCCCTAGCGAAAAGCCCCTCGCCCGGCGCAGGCCGGGCATCGGGTGATTTCCCGTCGCACATTCGGTGCGCCAGATGTGTAATGCTCCGACGGTGTGCCGAATTTGATCGGCCTGCCGTTTGCGGGGCCTGGCACAAACCCGCCCTTGAAGCGTCATGCGAAAAACCTGAATCACGTAACGCTGCCTGATGTTTCAGGTATTTCGTCAGACGCTGTAATTCGCCAAATGGGATGTCGGTCCGTCGCGTGACGGGCAGGTCAGCTTTGGCTGATCTTAGGCACCTGCGTCAGCACATTCAACGACCAGACGGGTCCACGATCTGCCGGAAAAGAAGGGGTCATAAACGCAAACGCCTCCCGACCATATGGTCGGGAGGCGGGAGTTTTCCAAACCCTGCCCCGGGGGGCAGCCGGTCATGAATTAGTCAGTGGCAGTTGTGGTGGTTGTTGTGTTGTTGTCGCTGTCGCTGGATGCCAGAACGACAAGCAGCAGCGCACCGGCTGCAACAGCCGCGCCTGTGCCGAGACCGGCACCGGCTGCGTAGAGCGCGCCTTCATCATCCTGAACGCAACGACGTGCACGCACACCGTCGATTGTTTCGACTTCAGCTTTGCAGCTGTAGATCTGGCCATTGCCGCCCTGAACCCGGATCGGGTAGTTCGGATTGCCGGTTTCACCCAGGACAGCTGCCTGAGTTGTATTCTGTGCGGATGCACCTGCGGCAATGGACATTGCTACAGCTGCGGTAAGTGCGAAAATCTTTTTCATCTGGACCAAACTCCCAAGAGTATTTCTGTTCACAATTCTTATGACACGTATCAAAAGTCACTGAAAGCCATGTATCGCATTCATCGGCATTTTGCACCTGCTGATACAAAAAAATCGCACAAAAAACAGGAGAACATTGGCGAAAAAATGCTCATTGCCCGCTACAGCTCGTAAATCTCGGTAAATTTGGTCCGCAAATAGCCCAGAAGCGGCGACTCGGATGGCGGCTTGCCCGTTGCCCGGGCGATGACATCGCGCGGTTCCAGCAGTCCGCCGTGGCTTTGTACGTTGTCGCGCAGCCAGGAGGTTGCGGTGCTGGTATCCCCTTGCGCCAATTGGTCGTCCAGACCGGGAACTGCGGCGCGCATCGCCTCGTTCAGGCACCCGGCATAGACATTGCCCAGCGAATAGGTCGGGAAATAGCCCAACAGACCCACAGACCAATGCACATCCTGCAGAACACCGTTCGACGGCTTGTCGACCGGAAAGCCGAAATCGGCCTCGAAGCGATCGTTCCAGGCCGCTTCCAGGTCCTGTACCTGCAGGTCATGCGACACCAGCGCGCGTTCCAGGTCGAACCGCATCAGCACATGCAGATTGTATTGCAGCTCATCCGCTTCGGTGCGGATAAAACCGTCGGACACCCGGTTCACGACCCTGTAAAAGGTTTCGGCATCGGGAATGCCGAAATCGCCAAAGGCATCCTTCATCTCGCCGAACAGCCAGGCGGTAAAGGCGCGGCTGCGGCCGATCTGGTTCTCGTAGATCCGGCTTTGGCTTTCGTGCACCCCCATCGACACGCCGCAGCCCAGCGGGGTCAGCAGATAGGCCCGGTCGATCCCCTGCTCATAGGCGGCATGGCCGACCTCGTGAATCGTGGAGTAAAAACAGTTGAACGGGTCTGTCTCATTGGTCCGCGTGGTGATCCGGACGTCCAGACCGGAGCCGGAGGAAAACGGATGCACCGCCTTGTCCACCCGGCCCATGGACATGTCATAGCCGAAAGTCTTGGCCAGATGGCGGGTCAGCTTCATCTGTGCCGCTTCGTCAAAGCGGCCCTCCAGCTTCGGCGGTGCCTTGGCGGCACGAACCGCTGCGCGCAGCTCGCTCAACTCCGGGCGCAGTGCGCCGAACATCCCGGCAATTTCCGCGCCCGTGGTGCCGGGCTCATAATCCTGCAACATCGCATCATAGACATCGCCGCCCATCGCCAGCGCCTGCCCCTCTTCGCGTTTCAGCGCGATGACCTCGGTCAGGGTCGGGGCAAAACTGGCAAAGTCATCCGCCGCGCGGGCCTCGGCCCAGATGCCCTGTGCCTCGGAGGTGACACGGGCGATCCGTGCCGCCAACTGGGCGGGCACCTTGCTGGCGCGTTCAAAGCTGCGGCGGATGTGGCGCAGGTTGGCGCGGCCCACATCATCCAGCGCGCTGTCCTCGATCTCGGCCAGCCAGTCGCCCAGGCGGGGATCGACGCGGCGGGCGTGGAGCACCGATTCCATCGCGGCCATTTCCTCGGCCCGTTGCGGTGCTGCACCGCGCGGCATCATGGTTTCCTGATCCCAGCCCAGCCTGCCAGCCACCTGCGACAGGGCTTCGGTTTCGCGCTGGTACGCCATCAGGTCAACGTAGGCTGTCATGGTCATTTTCCTCTCAGGGATGTCGCGACGGGATAGGCGCTCAGGAACCGGGCGCGCAGGATCAGCACCCACAGGACCACTGCAAGCGCCTGATGCGCCAGGGCAATATGGACGGGCGCCGCGTAGAGCACAGTGGTGATGCCCAATGCGATCTGCAGGGCCAATGCCGCCATCACGGCGTTGAAGGCGAAACGCGTGGTGGCATGGGCCGAGCGGCGTCCGCGCAGCCAGACGACAATTCCGAAGACAGCCAGCAGATAGCCGGTCATGCGGTGGATGAACTGCACAAGCCCTGCGTTTTCAAAGAAATTCCGCCAGACCGGGGTCAGGTCAAAGGCTTCGGGCGGAAAGAGCTGCCCCTGCATCAGCGGCCAGTCGATGAAGTAGCGGCCCGCGTCGATCCCGGCGACCAGGGCGCCCAGCAGGATCTGCACAAACGCGAGATGCAGCAGCCCCGTGGCCATGCCGAATTGTTTTGCCTCCCTGGTCCGGCGCGCCTGCATCAGGTCGCGCTCCGACCGGCCCAGCATCAGGATGTACCAGGTGATGAAACCCATGATGACAAAGGCAAGGCCAAGATGCGTCGCGAGCCGGTAACTGGCCACATCCGTGACCCCCTCGCCGCTGGTCACACCGGAGGAGACCATCCACCAGCCGATCGCCCCCTGCGCGCCGCCAAGCGCGCCCAGCAGCAACAGCCGGCCATGCCAGCCCGCCGGAACCTGCCGGCGCAGGGCGAACCAGCCAAAGCCAAGCGCCCAGACCAGCCCGATCACCCGGCCCAGCTGACGATGGCCCCATTCCCACCAGTAGATCCGTTTGAAATCAGCCAGTTCCATCCAGGCGTTCTGCACCTGGAATTCATCGATGGCCTGGTATTTCTCGAACTCCGACTGCCAATGCGCCTCGCTCATGGGGGGCAGCGCGCCGGTCACGGGGCGCCATTCGGTGATCGAAAGGCCGGAATCCGTGAGCCGGGTCATGCCGCCCACCGCGATCATGATGAAGACCAGCGCGAAGAGGATCATCAGCCAGACCCGCATCGCGCGGCGGCCAGCGCCCCTGCCCCGGTCGATCACACCAGGCTGGGTCTGCGGCCTTGTGGTGCCGGTCTCGGCCACTTCTTCGAACAACTTGCGTTTTTCAGCCATATCCTGCCTCGGTCTTGAAGTACCGCCTTGGTAGGTCACGGCGCGACAGAGGTCCAGTGCGGCAAACCACCTGTCCGGGCGCGCAGTGTCGCACCCATGGGTTTGTTCCGGGCGGGAAATCTGTCGGCAAAAATTCTGGCAGGCCCGGCATCGCCCTGGCAATGGCACAACCGACACCAGCGTTGACCGGTCCGCCGGGCCTGCACAGGGTTTGATCCTGACGGGACTTTCACCCTTGCACCACGTCATGTCAGAGGCCTGTGCAGTGCCGAAACTGCTGACATGTCATTTATGACAGGTCATCGAAGACATGTCATAAATGACATGTCTTCACCTTTTGATGCCTTCGCCAATTGTCTCTGCTTATGTCTCGGTAATTGTCTATGTGAGCATCTGCGCGTGGTGCGCCGCGTTTCGACGGGGGAGCGCTTTTTGCAAGGCTCTCACATTTCAATTCAATGGGGGGCACTCATTGGATAGGCGTCTTTGCCAACGAAGGTGAATGCCAATGCCATCGCACCTCTCAGGCATGTCGGATTTCGGGCAACCGCGCAGCGGCGCAGCAGCCCGCACCTTAATTGCCCCGATCCTTCCACCGCACCATCTGCCGCATCATCCCGTGCATCATCTGCACATCCGCCCGCGTCATCGGCATCCGCGACCACATGTTGCGCAGGTTCAGCTTCATCGAGGCGACCTTATGCGCAGGGAAAAAGAACCCCGCCTCCTCAAGCCGTTCCTCGTAATGCGCCGCCAGATGCTCGATCTCCTGGCCGCTGGCCCAGTCCGTGCCTGCCATTTCGGTGGTCACATCGGTGACAGCGGCCGTGGCGCGCATCCATTCATAGCCCATCAGCAAGACACATTGCGCCAGGTTCAGCGATGCAAACGCCGGGTTCACCGGGACCGAAACAATGGCATTGGCCCGCGCCACATCCTCGTTCTCCAGCCCCGCGCGTTCCGGACCGAACAGCACCGCAACCCGCTCGCCCCGGGCGATCCGTTTCGCCGCCTCCGCCATTGCCGCCTCGGGCGCGAAGACCGGCTTGGTCATATCGCGTCCGCGCGCCGTGGTCGCCAGCACGAAATCGCAATCCGCCAGGGCATCCGGCAGATCAGGGCAAAGCCGCGCCTCGTCCAGCAGCCGCCCCGCGCCCGATGCCATGGCAACCGCCGCAGGGTTCGGCCAGCCATCGCGCGGTGCCACGATGCGCATATGGTCCAGACCGAAGTTCCACATCGCGCGGGCCGCCGCGCCGATGTTCTCGCCCATCTGCGGACGCACAAGGACAAAGGCCGGAATTTTCGGAAGGCTCACAGGGCGGGTCATGCCGCCTCTTACCGCCCGTCCATCAGGCCCGCAAGAAAGGTTTTCATTTCCCCGCCGCTTGGGGTACGCAGACCGCCAAAGACCGCAAAGGACCGCGCCCATGGACACCCCCGAACAGCCGCAGATCTATCTGATCACCCCACCCGAAATCGAACTGGGCAGTTTTCCGGCCCTGCTGGGTTCCGTTCTTGATGCGCATCCCGTGGCCTGTGTCCGCCTGGCCCTGTCCAGCAAGAACGAAGACCGCGTTGCCCGCGCCGCCGATGCGCTGCGCGAAGTGACCCATGCCCGCGACGTGGCGCTGGTGATTTCGGATCATCTGCTGATGGTCGAACGGCTGGGCTTGGATGGCGTGCACCTGTCCGATGCCGCGCGGTCGGTCCGGTATGCGCGCAAGGAACTGGGCGAAGACGCCATCGTGGGCAGCTACTGCGGCCCCTCCAAACACGATGGCATGGCCGCCGGCGAAGCTGGTGCAGATTACGTCAGCTTCGGCCCGGCGCAGGCTTCTGCCCTGGGCGATGGCAGCCATGCAGAAACCGAATTGTTCCAGTGGTGGTCCGAAGTGATCGAAGTGCCCGTCGTCGCGGAAGGGGCGCTGGACGCAGAGATGATCCGCACCCTGGCCCCCTATACCGACTTTTTCGGCATCGGCGACGAGATCTGGTCCACCGAAGATCCCGCTGCCACCCTCGCCACGCTGATCAGGGCGATGGTCTGAGGCAAGGGTCGCGCCCACCCCGAAGGGTGGGTGCCGCTTCCGGCGTCCGGGCCTAGGCTCTGGACCCTAGAGGAACACCCGCTCTACCACCCAATAGGCCCCGATGATCGCGATCAGCAGCGATCCTGTGACCGAGACGGCGCGGAACATCACCGGGTATTCGGTCACCAGTTCTTCCTGGCCTTCCAGATGGGCCTTGCGCGCGGCGCCGACCGCCAGCCACAGCAGGATTGCAGCCATCGCGATCACGGTCAGCTGGCCCAGTTCCACCCCGATGTTGAAGCCGATCAGCGCCGGCACGAAATGCCCCGGCGGCAGGCCGAAATCGCCCAGGACCGAAGCAAAACCCAGCCCGTGCAGCAGCCCGAAGCCAAAGATCACCATCGGTCTCCAGCGGCTGAGGCGGTGGAAAAAGATATTCTCGACAGCAACATAGACGATTGAAGCGGCAATCAGCGGCTCTACGATGGCGCCCGGCACATTGACCAGCCCCAGCGCCCCCAGCGCCAGCGTGACCGTATGCGCCAGCGTGAATGCAGAGACCTGCCAGACCAGCGGCCGCAGGTGGATGGAAAGAAAGAACAGGCCAAGCACGAACAGGATATGGTCCAGCCCCTTGGGCAGGATGTGGTCGAACCCAACCGGGATATAGCCGACAAAAGTGCCAAGGCCGGTCTGCTCCGCACCGCCCTGCAAGGTGATCTCCGAGCTGGTGTCGCCCCCGTCAAGATAGCCGGTGTAAGGGTCTTCCACCCCCTGCTGGCGCAGCACCATGGCCCCGCCGCCTTCCGGCCAGCGGACCTGCACAACCTCGGCGCGCGGATCAACCGGCGCGGTCAGCGTCCAATCGGAAATGCGGGACAGTTCGATGTCCACATCCTCCGGCATGGTAACTGACGCGGTGCTCAGCGCCACCGGCGCGCCATCCGTGCTGAGCAAGGGCAATGCATTCCACCGCTCAAGCAGGCCGGGGACACGGGCAATGATCTCCTCGTTGGAGAGCGCGCGCAGCGCATCATAGTCTTCGGCATTGGCGGCATCATTGGTGTCATCCACCGCGTCCAGGTCGATCCCGGCCAGAAACGCCTCAAGATTGATGTGCAGCACCAGTTCGATGGTGCCGTCCTCGACGCTCAGATCGCCAATGGTCGGCTGCACCTCATGCGCCCCCGCGCGCTGCCCGCCAAGAATGAACACGCTTGACAAAAGCGCCACCAACAACAGCTTTGGTATCATCCCGGTGAAAGTTTTATGCATGTATCTGTCCCGTCTGTTTTTACTTGTTACCCTTGGCGCGGTGCCTTTGTCGCCCGCACTGTCCCATGAATTCTGGATCGAACCGCATGATTATCAAGTCGATAATGGCGGAACCGTAGTGGGGGATTTCAAGAATGGACAGGAATTCGTGGGCAACACCCTGTCTTTCTTCGACAAAAGCACAGAGCGTTATGCCATGGTGGCGGATGGTGTCAGCACGCCGCTCAAACCCCGCGCGGGCGACCGCCCCGCGCTGAATATCCCCGCCCCCATCGACGACGGGCTGGTGGTGGTGGTGCATGAAACCACACCGCAATACGTGACCTATACCGATTGGGACAAGTTCGTGAAATTCACCAAACACAAGGATTTCACGGATGCCGTCGCCATCCACGAACAAAGGGGATGGAGCAAGGAAAGGCTGCGCGAGCGCTATACCCGGCACGTCAAGGCGCTGATTGCCGTGGGCAGCGGCGCGGGTGCAGACCGGACCGTCGGGATGGCCACGGAATTCACCGCGCTGACCAACCCCTACGACCCCGGATTCGACGGCACCATGCAGGTCAGGCTGACCAATGACGGCGCACCGCGCGCGGATGCGCAGGTGGAGGTTTTCGACCGTGCCCCCGACGACAGCGTCACCATCACCCTGCACCGGACCGACACCGAGGGGCTTGCCGAGATCCCCGTCACGCCGGGGCATGCGTATCTCTTTGACGCCGTGACCCTGCGCGCGGCCGCCGATGCGGGCGAAACCGAAAACGCGCCGGTCTGGGAAACGCTCTGGGCCGCGCTCACCTTTGAAGTGCCGCAATGACATGGCTTGCGCCCCCACCTTGGGCGCGGGTAAAGCATCATCATGACGGCATCGCATCCCCCTGATATCCTGTGCATCGGCTCTGTCCTGTGGGACATCATCGGCCGCTCCGATCAACCCATGCGGCAAGGCTCTGACATGCCGGGGCGGATTACCCGCCTGCCCGGCGGCGTGGCGCTGAACATCGGCATGGCGCTGTCGCGCTTCGGGCTGGCCCCCGCCCTGCTGTCGGCAGTGGGCCGCGACCCGGAGGGGGATGAACTGATCACCGCCTGTGCCGTGCGCGGCCTGATCACCGATTTCATCTACCGCTCCGACGATCTGCCGACCGACCGTTACATGGCGGTCGAAGGGGCCAACGGGCTGATCGCGGCCATCGCGGATGCCCATTCGCTGGAAGCCGCAGGTGACAAGATCCTCGGACCCCTGTCCGACGGCCGCCTGCCGCAGCCCTTTACCGGCGCCGTCGCGCTGGACGGCAACCTGACCATCGACCTGCTGAGCCAGATCGCCGAAAGCCCGCTGCTCGCCCGGGCCGACCTGCGCGTCGCCCCCGCCTCGCCCGGCAAGGCGCTGCGCCTTGGCCCATTTGTGAAGGCGGGGCGCGGGACGCTCTATGTGAACCTTGAGGAAGCAGGCCTGCTCTGCCAGGCCGAATTTGCCGATTCCCGCGCGGCGGCGACGGGCCTGCTGACGCGGGGCGCCGCTCGCGTGGTGGTCACCGATGGCAGCAAACCCGCCACCGTGGCCGACCCTGACAGCATGCTGACCCAGACCCCGCCGCCCGTCCATGTGACCCGCGTCACCGGCGCGGGCGATACATTCATGGCCGCCCATATCGCAGCCGAACGCAGCGGCATCCGCGCCGAGCAAGCCCTGCACCGCGCGCTGGAGGCCACAGCCCTTTACGTTTCCGGAGAGACCCGCATATGACCCTGCCCCTGATCCTCAGCGCCGAAGTTGCCCGGGCCCGCGACAAAGGCGCGCCCATCGTGGCGCTGGAAAGCACCATCATCACCCATGGCATGCCGCACCCCCAGAACCTGGAGGTCGCCCGGCAGGTCGAAGACGACATTCGCGGCGCCGGTGCCGTCCCCGCCACCATCGCTGTCATCGAGGGGCAATTACACATCGGGTTGGAGCCCGAACAGCTGGAAGCCCTGGCAAAGGCAACCAATGTGGCCAAGCTCAGCCGCGCGGACCTTGCCGTTTGCATCGCGCGCGGCGGCACCGGGGCCACCACGGTTGCCGCCACCATGATCGCGGCACATCTGGCGGGAATCGCGGTCTTTGCCACCGGCGGGATCGGCGGCGTGCACAAGGGGGCCGAGAACAGCTTTGACATCTCGGCCGACCTGATGGAACTGGCGCAGACCCCGGTGACAGTTGTGGCAGCCGGGGCCAAGGCGATCCTGGATGTGGCAAAGACGCTGGAAGTGCTGGAAACCCAGGGCGTGCCGGTGATCGCCTTTGGTCAGGACAGTTTTCCGGCCTTCTGGTCGGCCTCATCGCCGCTCAAGGCACCGCTGCGCATGGATGATCCGGCCCGGATCGCAGCGGCGCACCGGATGCGCGCGGCACTGGGCCTGCCGGGCGGACAACTGGTGGCAAACCCGATTCCCGCGGCAGATGAGATCCCGGCGGCAGAGATGGCGCCGGTGATTGCCAAGGCGCAGGCCGATGCCACCGCCCATGGGATCAGCGGCAAATCCGTCACGCCCTACCTGCTGCAACGCATTTTCGAACTGACCGAGGGCCGCTCGCTGACCGCCAATATCGCCCTGGTGCGCAACAATGCCCGCCTTGCGGCCCGGATTGCCGCAGAAATCGTGAAAGCACCCGCATAATTGCCAGGCAAACCGCCTGAAATGAGGCGGAAATGGATTGCCTGCCATTGTGGCAAGCAGGCAAAGGTCTTAGCTATATCGCGATCTTGCCGGGACTGCCCATGAACACGCCTTTTGATCTTGATACTTCCGAACCCCGCCGCCCCGGATTGGTGGCGCGCCTGCGCGCGTCCTTCCTGACCGGCCTTGTGGTGATCGCACCTGTCGGGCTGACCATCTGGCTGATCTGGTCCGTCGTCGGCTGGATCGACGGCTTTGTGCTGCCGCTGGTGCCCAAGGCCTATCACCCCGACCGGATGCTGCAGGATTTCCTCGGCTTTGACCCTTCCGTGCAGATCAACGTGCGCGGGCTCGGGGTTGTCATCTTTCTGGTGTTCACCATCATCGTCGGCTGGATGGCCAAGGGCATCATCGGCCGGTCGCTGATCCGCTTTGCCGAAAGCCTGGTGGAGCGGACCCCGGTTGTGCGCACCATATACTCCGGGATCAAACAGATATCCGAAACGATCTTTGCCCAGTCCGAACGCAGCTTCGAGACCGCCTGCCTGATCGAATACCCCCGCAAGGGCATCTGGGCGCTTGGCTTTATCTCGACCACGGCCAAGGGCGAAGTGGCGGAAAAATCGGACCCCTCGGACGAGATGATCAGCGTCTTCGTGCCCACCACGCCCAACCCCACCTCGGGTTTCCTGCTGTTCTTTCCCAAGAAGGATGTGATCGAACTGGACATGACGGTGGAAGATGCCGCGAAACTGGTGATTTCGGCCGGGCTGGTCTATCCCAGCGACCGCGCAGAACAGGGTGATATTCTGGACATCGCACCGGTTTCCCGCGACTGAGCAACGTCAATGACCTGCGCCAAGCTGCTGTAACAAATACCAGTTCACATTGCGCGCAACGTCGTTTTCTTCAAAGAAAACGGTCCGGAGTTTTTAAAAACTCCGCCGCCCCCCTCCGGCTCCTAGCCAAACATCTCCGGAAGGTTCACGCTGCTTTCCACACCGATCTTCTCCTTATGCGCATCAAGGAAGCCCTCCGCCGCAGCTTGACCCGCTTCGAAAAGGGTCGCGATCACAGCGGGCAGCGGCACCAGTTTGGTGGCCACGGACAATTTCTCCATCAGCTTGTCATCGGCCACCATATGCACCCTGATCCGGCTCATCGAGCCTTCGGGGATCTTGCCGCTGTCCAGCAGGCGCTGGACAAATTCAATCGCGCGCAGCTCCCTCAGCAGGCTTGAATTGAAGCTGATCTCATTGATCCGGTTCTGGATCTGCTTTGGCGTGCGCGGCAGGTCGTGCCGTTCCAGCGGGTTGATGTTGATCACCAGAACGTCGTCCGGCAACCCCTTGTCAAACAGGGGAAAAAGCGCCGGATTGCCGGTGTATCCGCCATCCCAGAACGCCTCCATCTGGCCGGTTTCCGTGTCGTGCATTTCCACCGCCTGGAACACCGTGGGCAGGCAGGCGGAGGCCATGATCGCCTCCGGCCCGATCTCATCCCCCGAGAACACCCTGATCTTGCCGTTCCGCACCCGCGTCGCGCAGATGAAAAGCTGCGGCGCTATGCCATTGCAGACCTTGTCGTAATCCAGCCTGGTCACAATATCGGTCAGCGGATTGCGGTAGAACGGGCCATAGGCATAGGGCGAGGTCACATTCGACACCGCAGCCGCCATGGCAACCGGCCATGAATATTCCAGCGCCTGGCTGACGGCAGCGATGCCGAAAGGGGCCATCCAGCCCTGCATCCGCAAATCCTGCATTCCCGACACCTGCCGCCAGAGCCAGGCCAGGTTTTCCCGCGCACCTTCGGCACCTCCGGCAACGAAACCGGCTTTCACCGCCGCACCGTTCAACGCCCCGGCGGAGGTTCCGGAAATGCCGCAGATTTCCAGGTCCGGCTCCTGCAGGAGCCGGTCCAGCACGCCCCAGGTGAAGGCGCCATGCGCGCCGCCGCCCTGAAGCGCCAGATTTATCCGCTTTTTCCCGGCTGCCATCAAAGTGCGGTCCAGCCACCGTCCACGCTGATCGCTGTCCCGGTGATCTGCGCGGCCGCGTCAGAGCACAGGAAGGTGGTGGTCCCGCCCAGTTGTTCGACCGTTGCAAATTCCTTGCTGGGCTGTCTTTGCAGCATCACGTTCTTGATCACATCCTCGCGCGACATGTCGTATTCCTTCATCGTGTCGGGAATCTGCGCTTCGACCAGCGGCGTCAGCACATAGCCCGGGCAGATGGTATTGGCGGTGATCGGATCCTGCGCGGTTTCCAGCGCCGTGGTCTTGGTCAGGCCGACGATCCCGTGTTTTGCCGCCACATAGGCGGATTTGAAGGGCGAGGCGGTCAGCCCGTGGGCAGAGGCGATGTTGATCACCCGGCCCCAGCCGGCCTTGCGCATCATCGGCAGCGCCATGGCGGTGGTGTGAAAGGCAGAGCTGAGGTTGATCGCGATGATCGCGTCCCATTTCTCGACCGGGAAATCCGGGATCGGCGCCACATGCTGAATGCCCGCGTTGTTGACCAGAATATCGCAACGCCCCGCCTCGGTGATCAGCTGGCGGCATTGGTCGGCCTTGGACATATCCGCCTGGATGTAACGCGCGGTGACCCCGGTCTCCGCCGCGATCTGCTTGGCCAGATCGTGGTCTTCGGCGTTGTCGGTAAAGGAATTGAGCACGATGTCCGCCCCTGCCCGCGCCAGTTCCCAGGCAATGCCAAGCCCGATGCCGGAATTGGAACCGGTGATCACGGCGGTCTTGCCGGAAAGGTCGATTGTATAGGCCATGGTGAAATCTCCTGAAGTTGGATGCTGCGCCGCATCATGCCGCGCTGCACCTGCAAAGTGAACGCGCCGGGCAGAATAATCTTTCCCCTTGCATAGCGCGTCCGGGGGAAAGCTGAAACACCGGGTGTGGGCGGCCGATGACCCCGGACAAGGTATCTGGCCCCGGGGGTTTTCACGGGCAAAGCGCCGCGCCCGCCGCAATTTACGCGGCACCGGGCGGGGCCAAAAAAAAAACGCCAGCACGAAGCTGGCGTTAAGTTATTGAGGCAGGTTTCATACAGGCAAGAAACCTATCGAGCAGTGCCCTATGTATAAGCAATCTCGCGCCTCAGGCCAAGCATTAAGTTTGAAGTGCCCTCCAAGCCCAGCTATGCAAGGCCCTAACAAAATAAGGGCAGTGCGAGATTGTGCAGAAAATGGTGATTCATTTTTTCCAGAAAGCTTGGGTGGTTGCGGCGTTTTCTTCACTGATTCTCTGTGCCGCCCCGGCGCGCGCAGAACCGCAGCACGGGATATCTATGTACGGCGAACCCGCCCTACCACCCGATTTTGTGTCCCTGCCTTACGTGAACCCGGATGCGCCCAAGGGCGGGCGGATCGTGCTGGGTAATTCCGGCAGCTTCGACAGCCTCAATCCATATGTCCTCAAGGGCTCTGTCCCCTGGCAATTGCCGTTCTTCACCCATGAGACGCTGATGGGGCGATCCCTGGACGAACCTTTCACACTTTACGGTCTGCTGGCCGAATCAGTGGAGGTGCCGGAGGACCGCTCCTGGGTCGCCTTCACCCTGCGCGAGGAGGCCCGATTCTCTGACGGCACCCCGGTAACGGTCGAGGATGTCATCTTTTCCTTCGAACTTCTGGGAACGGAAGGCCACCCGCGCTACCGGGACTTCTGGAAACAGATCGAAAGCATCGAACAGACCGGCCCCCGGTCGCTGCGCATCACCTTCAACACCGACAACCGCGAATTGTCGCTGCTGGCCGGCATCCGCCCGATCCTGAGCAAGGCACAGTGGGAGGGCAAGGATTTCGCCAATGCGCCGCTGCAGGAGGTGCCGCTGGGCAGTGGCCCCTATGTGATCAGCGACTATCAGGCCAGCCGCTATGTCACCCTGCGGCGCAATCCCGATTACTGGGGGGCAGATATTCCGTTTCGCCGGGGCACCAACAATTTCGACGAGATCAAGCTGGACTTCTACGGCGATGCCAATGTTGTCTTTGAAGCCTTCAAGGCAGGCGAGATTTCCGCGGTGCGCGAATTCAACGCCGAGACCTGGGACACGCAATACGACTTTCCCGCCGTCCAGCGCGGCGAGATCGTGAAATCGACGTTCCCCCATGCCAAGCCCTCGGGCATGACCGGATTCGTGATGAACACGCGCAAACCACCCTTTGACGACTGGCGGGTGCGCGACGCGCTGATCTGGGCCTTCAACTTTGAATATATCGGCGAAACATTGACCGGCGGCAGGCTGCCGCGCATCACCTCCTATTTCTCGAATTCCGAACTTGCGATGCGCCCCGGGCCTGCACCGGCGCCGGTGGCCGATCTGCTGAAACCCTTCAGCGACGCCCTGCCCGAGGGCGCGCTGACCGGCTATGCGCTGCCCGAAGGGGATGGATCAGCCCGCAACCGGGCAGGCATCCGCCATGCGATGAAACAATTGCAGGCGGCAGGGTATTCGGCGCAGGACGGGGTGATGCGGGATGCGGCGGGCAAACCGCTGACCGTGAATATCCTGCTGTCCAAGGGCAGCAGGCTGGATGTGGCCGGTTCGGACAAGATTGCCGATCTTTATGTGCAGGCGCTTGCCCGGCTGGGGATCGCCGCAGCGGTCGATGTGGTCGATAATGCCCAGCTGAACAAGCGGCTTGAGACTTTCGATTTCGACATCACCACCTTCCGGCGCTCATTGTCGCTGAGCCCCGGCACCGAACAGCGGTATTACTGGGGGTCTGACGCGGCGTCAGTGCCCGGATCGGGCAACCTGATGGGGATCGAAAGCCCGGCCATCGACGCGATGATCGACAAGATGCTGACCGCGCGCGGGGCGGATGACTTCACCCATGCCGTGCGCGCGCTGGACCGGCTGCTGACGGCGGGGCGCTACGTGATCCCCTTCTGGCAGTTCGACGAAGGGTTGATCGCCCATAAGGTCGAAATGAAATACCCCGACAAGATCCCGCTTTACGGCGACGGACCGAATTACATGCCAGAGGTCTGGTGGTGGGATGCGTCACAAAATTGAAACATCTTCGCGATACCGCAGCGCCATGAGTATTTTCGCAACGCACCCCGCACCCTTCCGGCCCCTCTTGCCATGTCCACAGCCATGAGGCGCCTCGCCGCCGAGGGGCTGGGCACCGCGATGCTGCTGGTCTCTGTCATCGGCTCCGGAATCATGGGCGCCTCCCTGGCCGAGGGAAACAATGCAATCGCCCTGCTGGCCAATGCCATTGCCACGGGATGCATGCTTTTTGCCATCATCACCGTGCTGGGGCCGATTTCCGGCGCGCATTTCAACCCGGCGGTCACGCTGGCCTTTTACCTGCGGGGCCAGATGCCCGGCAGGGAAGTCCCGCTATTTATCGCCGCCCAGGTGGCAGGTGCCGTGCTGGGGGTCTGGGTGGCACATCTGATGTTCGACCTGCCGGTGCTGCAGGTCAGCCAGACCATGCACCGCACCGGTGCCGCTCAGTGGTTTGCCGAAGCCATCGCAACATTTGGCCTGTTGTTCGTGATTTTCGGCGGGCTGAAACACCGTGAAGAGGCGGTGCCGGTTCTGGTCGCGCTTTATATCACCGGCGCCTATTGGTTCACCGCCTCCACCAGTTTTGCCAATCCGGCGGTGACCTTTGCACGCGGGTTCTCCGATACCTTTGCAGGCATCTATCCGGGCCATATCGCGGCTTTCATCGCGGCGCAGATCGCGGCGGTGTTTCTGGCCCATGTCATCCTGCGCCCGCTTTTCGACGACAGGTAGCAAATTGAGCGGCTGCGCCGCATTCGATTTTGACCGGGGGCTCTGCCCCGTCCTTTCGCTGCAAGCAGCAAAAGGACTCCCCGGGATTTTCAGGGCCAAAAAGAAAATCAGACCAGCGAGGTCACCCAAAGGATCGTGGCATCCTCGGCAGAGGTGGAGATCACGTTGTGACCCATGGCCGCATCGTAATAGGCGCTGTCACCCCGGCGCATCTCCACCGGTTCGTAAAATTCCGTGTAAAGCGTGATCACGCCGGTCAGCACGTAAAGGAATTCCTCGCCGTCATGGCGCACCCAGCCGTCGAATTCCTCCATCGTGCGGGCCCGGATGCGCGCGCGGTAGGGCAGCATCTGTTTCTTGCGCAGGCTCTCGGCCAGCAGCTCATGCTCATAGGTGGTGGTGGCCTTGGCTGCACCCTCGCCCGACTTGGTGACCACCATGCGGCCATTGATCTTTTCCGCGGCAGGCGGCGTGAAAAGCTGCGGCACCGAGATTTCAAGCCCGGTAGCCAGTTTCTTGAGCGCCTCATAGGTGGGCGACATCTGGCCGTTTTCGATCTTTGAAAGGGTGGAGCGGGCCAGACCCGCCTGCTTTGCCGCCTGTTCCAATGTCCAGCCGCGCGCCTTGCGCAATTCGCGCACGCGCGCGCCCAGATCCAGAGGCGGGGTGATTTCCGGCTCACCGCTGGCGCGTGCAATCTCGATCAGGCTGGCGTTCTGGCTCATCCCCCTGCTTTAGCGCCCCGTGGCGGTGCTTGCAACGCACCACGTGCTGGGCTAGCGCGGTGGCATGGCAAGAACAAACGCATATACCGACTTCAATCTGGCGCAGCATGTGCTGCGGGCAGGCCTTGCCACGCCGGACAAGGTGGCGCTGTCGCTGCTCTCGGCGGACACAAGCGAGGACTGGTGCTTTGACCGGCTGACACGGGCGGTCCGCGGCACCGGGACCGGATTGCGGGCGGCTGGCCTTGCGCCGGGCGACGTGGTGCTGATGCGCCTGGGCAATACCCCCGATTTCCCGATTGCCTATCTGGGGGCGCTGGCCGCCGGGCTGGTGCCGGTGCCCACGGCAACGGCGCTGACCGAGGGCGAAGTGGCGCGGCTGTTGCCCGATCTGCGCCCCGCCGCCATCCTGCACGACCCCGATGTCCCCTGCCCGCCGCATCCGGCGCGCATTGATGTGGACGATCTGCGTGCCATGCAGGCGCTGCCGCCGGTGGACTGGCATCTGGGCGATCCCGACAGGCTGGGCTATATCATCTATACCTCCGGCACCTCCGGCAGGCCCACGGCGGTCATGCATGCGCATCGTGCGATCCTGGCGCGGCAGATGATGTTCGATGGCTGGTACGGGCTGCGCGCTGAGGACCGGATGCTGCACGCGGGCGCGTTCAACTGGACCTTTACCCTGGGCACCGGGCTGATGGACCCCTGGACGATGGGCGCAACTGCGCTGATCCCGGCGCCCGGCACCCTGGCCGCAGATCTGCCCGAGCTGATGGCACGGCATGGCGCGACCCTCTTTGCGGCGGCCCCGGGAGTGTACCGGCAAATGCTGAAAGGGCGCGACCACGTCGCCCTGCCCGATCTGCGCCACGGGCTGAGCGCGGGGGAAAAGCTGAACCCGGTGGTGCGCGACGCCTGGACCGCAGCCACCGGCACCCCGGTTTACGAGGCCTTTGGCATGTCGGAATGTTCCACCTTCATCTCGGGCTGCCCGGACCATCCGGCGACACCCGGCGCATTGGGCCGGGCGCAGGCGGGACGCCAGGTGGCGATCCTGACCGAAACCGGCCCCGCCGCAACCGGCGAAGCGGGCACAATTGCCATTCACCGCAGCGACCCCGGCCTGATGCTGGGCTACCTTGGCGCGCCGGAACAGACCGCTGCACGCTTGCAGGGCGACTGGTTCCTGACCGGGGATCAGGGCGTGATGGATGCGAAGGGGCAGATCACCTATCTGGGGCGGCGCGACGACATGATGAACGCGGGCGGCTTTCGGGTCTCGCCGGTGGAGGTCGAGGCGGCGCTTGCCAATGCGCCCGGCGTCACCGGCGTGGGTGCCGCCGAGGTGGAGGTCAAACCCGGTGTCAGCGTGATCGCCGCCTTCTACACCGCGCCTGCCCCTCTGGACGATGCGGCGCTGGCCCGTTATGCGGAACGAACGCTGGCGCGCTACAAGCAACCGCGCCTTTACATTCACCTTGCCGCGCTGCCCACCGGGGCCAATGGCAAGCTCTTGCGGCGCAGGTTGCGCGCGGAATTCGAGGCCAGAAAAGATGCCGGACCCGATCAAGCTTGACATCATGTCAGACCCGATTTGCCCCTGGTGCTATATCGGAAAAGCCCATCTTGACCGGGCCCTGCTGGACCATCCGGACCATCCTTTCGTGATCGAATGGCACCCGTTTCAGCTGAACCCGGATATGCCCGCCGAAGGCATGGACCGGCGCGCCTATCTTGAGAACAAATTCGGCGGCAAGGAGGGCGCGGTGCGTGCCTATGCCCCGATCGTGGATCATGCCCGGGAAGCCGGGCTGACGATCAACTTCGAGCAGATGAAACGCACGCCCAACACGCTGGATGCCCACAGGCTGATCCATTGGGCCGGGATCGAAGGGCGCCAGACGGCGGCGGTCTCTGCGCTGTTCAAGGCCTATTTCGTGGAGGCCCGCGACATCGGCGATGCCGAGGTGCTGGCCGATATCGCAGACAGCATCGAGATGGACGCAGGGGTCGTGACCCGGCTTTTGCAAACCGACGAGGACTGCAAGGCGATTCAGGACCGCGATGCCCACAGCCGCCGGATGGGGATCAATTCGGTTCCGACCTTCATCGTGGCGAACCAGCACGCGGTTCCCGGCGCGCAGCCGCCCGAGCTTTGGGCAAAGGTGATCGCAGAGCTGCGGGCCAGCTAGCTGACCCCAAACCAACATTCTGTTTTCGCGTGACTATGGCAGATCGGTCACATCCGGTGTCCATGTGGCACGCGGGCTTTGCCAGCACCCGCCCGCTGGCCTAACCTGATGGCACAAATGGGGCACAGACCCCTGATCAGAACAGGTTGAGCGGGTACAATGACAGACATTCAGGCGACGCCGGACCGCGATGCCGTGTGGCATTCAGGCAAGGCTTTCATCATTCTTCCCCCCTCTGAAGAGGGCGGAAAAGCGGTGGCAGAGCCGGTATTCTTCCCCAGGCCCAGCCCCGTTCATGCCATCTGGCTGAAGGAATCCGGCCCGGTGCAGAGGACCGACGCATGATCGGCCAGGTGCCCGGCCGGGTGGTGCTGACATATGGTGTTTTTGACGATATCGGGCCGCAAACCAGCGCAAGCCTGCGCCATCTGGGCGGCCTTGGCAGAGAGCTGATCGTGGGCTGCGCCACCGATGCGCTTTGTCTGCGCAGCGGCATCCGCTGCGCTTTGCCCTACCGTCAGCGGCGCGCGATGCTCGAACGCGCGCGCTTTGTGTCGCGGGTCATTGCGCAGGATTGCTGGGACCAGCTGCGCACCGATATCGTGAACTACAATGCAGGTGCCTTGGCACTGGGCGAAGTGCCCCCGTTTGTCGACCTGCAGGGGTTGAGCGACATCGTTCAGCTGCTTGAAATGCCCAATACATCAGCAACATTTTCTTGCGCGGAGATGCGGCTGGCGTCCTGAATGTTAAAAATTCACGACTGTTTTTATAAGTTGTTGTCTGACCTGCAACCATGGGTTATCCAAACGACGGAAAGCGCCAGTTTTTTTGTTCGGCGCACCTGTTGGAGTGCCGTGTGGACAAGCCGAAGCAAGAACTGACAATCCACAGGGCAGAGTTTGTCGGACTGATCGCGATGATGTTCGCCTCCATCGCGTTTTCCATTGATGCGATGCTGCCCGCGCTGCCGGAAATCTCGCGCGAACTGTCACCGGAACTTGCGCATCGTGCGCCGCTGATCCTGACCGCCTTTGTCTTTGGCATGGGGGCGGGCACATTGGTGACCGGCGCGCTTTCGGATGCCTTTGGCCGTCGTCCGGTGATCTTTGGCGGTGTGGTGCTTTATATAATCGGCGCAATGGCGGCCTGGGCCAGCCAGTCGCTTGAGGCGATGCTTGTCGCGCGGGTGTTTCAGGGATTGGGCGCCGCCGGCCCCCGCGTGGTGGCGATTGCCGTGGTCCGCGATCTTTTCTCGGGCCGGGATATGGCCAAGATCGTCTCTTTCATCATGCTGGTCTTTACCCTGGTGCCGGCGCTGGCCCCGATCATGGGATCGCTGATCATCGAATTGTCGGACTGGCGCGGCATCTACCTGGCCTTTGTCGCATTCTCGGCCATCAGCGTGATCTGGATGGCAATCCGCCTGCCAGAGACCTTGCGGACCGAAGATCGCCGCCCCCTGCGGCTGCGCCTCTTGCTCGATGCCATCCGCGAGATCATGACACATCGCACGGTGCGGCTGGCGATCATTGTTCAGGTCATGGCGATGGCCATGTTTTTTTGCACCCTGATGCTGATCCAGCCGGTCTATGCCCAGGTCTATGGCCGGGCAGAGACCTTCCCCTATTGGTTCGGCGCCGTGGCCGTGATCGCGGGCACATCCAGCATCCTGAACGCGCTGCTGGTCGAACGTCTGGGCATGCGGCGGCTGGTCAGGCTGACGTTGTTCGGACAGATCCTGCTGTCCGGGTTCATGTATTTCTCCGGCCTTGCCAGCGCCGGCGGCGTGCTGGGGTTCGGGGCCTTCCTGTTCTGGCAATTGTGTCTCTTCGCCCAGGTCGGGCTGACGCTTGGCAACCTCAATGCCATCGCGATGGAGCCGATGGGCCATATGGCGGGCATGGCGGCCTCTGTCATTGGCTCGATATCGACCATTCTGGCGGCGCTGATCGCCTCGCCCGTTGCCCTGATGTTTGCCGACGATGTGTCGCTGCTCTTCGGTTCCGTCTTGCTCATGGCCTGCGCGGCCTGGGGTCTGATGCTGATGCTGACACGCACCGAAGCGGACCTCGCCGCCCCGGCGGAGTAACCCGCTGGGCGTGAAGACCGGGGCACTTGCCGCTGCGCCTTGGGTCAGGACACCTTTTTGACCTTCTTTTCCTTGGCAATCACATGCTCTGCAAGGTCACGGGCGATGGCAAAGGCGCCCTTGATCTTGTCGGCTTCGGATTTCCAGTCGCGGCGCACGACAATCTTGTTGTCCTTGACGCGTGCCAGCCCGCGCTGGTCCTGGATAAAGGCCACCAGCCCCTCGGGTGAAGCGAACTTGTCGTTGTGGAACTGGATTGTCGCCCCCTTCGGGCCACCGTCCAGCTTGGCGATCCCGGCGCGTTTGCACATCGCCTTGATCCGCACCACCAGCATCAGCGTGTTGACCTCGCGCGGCAGCTTGCCGAACCGGTCGATCAGCTCGGCGGCGAAACCTTCCAGCTCCACCTTGGTGCTCAGCCCGGACAACCGGCGGTAAAGCCCCAGCCGCACGTCGAGGTCCGGCACGAAATCCTCCGGGATCAGCACCGGCACGCCGAGGTTGATCTGCGGGGCCCATTGCTCGTCCGCTTCCGACAGCCCCTCCATCTCGCCTGCCTTGATCTTGGCAATCGCCTCTTCCAGCATGGATTGATAAAGTTCGAACCCCACATCGCGCATCTGGCCGGATTGCTCCTCGCCCAGCAGGTTGCCCGCCCCGCGAATGTCCAGATCCTGGCTGGCCAGCGTGAACCCCGCCCCCAGCGTATCGAGCGAACCCAGCACCCGCAGACGTTTCTCTGCCGATGCCGTCAGCCTGGCGCGCGGTTTCGTGGTCAGATAGGCATAGGCGCGGGTCTTGGAGCGCCCGACCCGCCCCCGGATCTGGTAGAGTTGTGCCAGACCGAACATGTCGGCACGGTGCACGATCATCGTGTTTGCGGTGGGAATATCCAGCCCGGATTCCACGATGGTCGTGGCCAGCAGGATGTCGAACTTGCCATCGTAAAAGGCGTTCATCCGGTCATCCAGCTCGCCCGCCGCCATCTGGCCATGAGCGACCACGTAAGTAAGTTCCGGCAGTTGTTCCTTGAGAAAGGCTTCGATCTCGGGCAGGTCCGACACCCGCGGCACCACATAGAACGACTGCCCCCCGCGGTAATGTTCGCGCAGCAATGCCTCGCGCAGGGTGACCATGTCGAATTCGCTGACATAGGTGCGGATCGCCAGCCGGTCGACGGGCGGCGTGCCGATGATCGACAGGTCGCGCACCCCCGTCAGCGACAGCTGCAGCGTGCGCGGGATCGGCGTGGCGGTCAGGGTCAGTACGTGAATATCCGTGCGCAGCGCCTTCAGCCGTTCCTTGTGGGTGACGCCGAAATGCTGTTCCTCGTCGATGATCAGCAGCCCGAGGTTCTGGAACTTGATGCCCTTGGCCAGCAGCGCATGGGTGCCGATCACGATGTCGCAGGTGCCCTTGGCCATGCCGTCACGGGTCAGCGCCGCCTCCTTCGCCGACACAAACCGGCTGAGGGTGCGCACCTGGATCGGGAAGCCCCGGAAACGTTCGGAGAATGACTTGTAGTGCTGGCGCGCCAGCAGCGTCGTGGGGGCAATGACCGCCACCTGCACGCCGCTCATCGCCGCGACAAAGGCCGCGCGCATCGCCACCTCGGTCTTGCCAAAGCCGACATCGCCGCAGACCAGCCGGTCCATCGGGTTGCCGCTGGTCATGTCGTCCACGACATCCGTGATCGCGCGCAGCTGGTCGTCGGTCTCCGTATAGGGGAAACGCGCCGCGAAGGCGTCCCAGGCGCCCACAGGGGGTTCCAGCACCGGCGCCTTGCGCAAGGCGCGTTCCGCCGCGATGCGGATCAGCTTGTCTGCCATCTCGCGGATGCGTTCCTTGAGCTTGGCCTTCTTGGACTGCCAGGCGCCGCCGCCCAGCTTGTCCAGCAGCCCCTCCTCGTGGCCGTATTTCGACAGCAGTTCGATGTTTTCGACCGGCAGGTAGAGCTTTGATCCTTCGGCATATTCCAGCAGCAGGCATTCATGCGCGGCCCCGGCGGCGGTGATCACCTCCATGCCCTGATAGCGCCCGATGCCGTGGTCCACATGGACGATCAGATCACCGGGCGTCAGGCTTTGCGCCTCGGTCAGGAAATTCTCCGCCCGGCGCTTGCGGCGCGGCGCGCGGATCAGCCGGTCGCCCAGCACATCCTGCTCGGAAATCACCGTGATGCGGCCCTGTGGTCCCGCTGCTTCCCATGGCGCCTCGAACCCGGATTCCAGCGCCCAGACCGCCAGATGCAGGCCGCGCTTGCCGATGCGGGTGGCATTCCTGACCGGGATCGCCTCTGCCAGGCCCTCGTCCTCGATCAGCCCGGTCAGACGTTCACGCGCGCCTTCGGAATAGCTCGCGATCAGCACCGGGCCTTCGGCCATCTTGCGGCGGATATGATCCGCCAGCGCGCCAAACAGGCTGATCGCTTCCTGCTGCCGCTCCGGCGCAAAGCTGCGCCCGATCCGCGCGCCTGCATCCAGCACGCCAGGCCCGGTGGGTTGCGGCAGCGGCATGAACTGGATCACCCGGTGGTCCTGCGTCGCCAGCAGCCAGGCCTCGTCGTCCAGATAGAGCCCTTCGGGCGGCGCGGGCTTGTAGACGCTGTCCATCTTCGACCGGTTCGACATGGCGATGCGCCGGGTCTCGTATTGATCGGCGATGCTGTCCCAGCGGGCCAGCCGCGCCGGTGTCACCTGATCGTCCATCGTCACCGTGGCCTGCGGCAGATAGTCAAAAAGCGTCTCAAGGCTCTCGTGGAAGAAGGGCAGCCAATGCTCCGCGCCCTGATGCTTGCGCCCCGCGCTGATCGCCTCGTAAAGCGGATCATCCGTGCCCGCCGCGCCGAACTCGATCCGGTAGTTCTGGCGGAACCGGGTGATCGCGGCCTCGTCGAGGATGACCTCGCTCACCGGGGCCAGTTCCACCACCTCCAGCTTGTCGGTGGTGCGCTGGGTCGCCGCATCGAAACGGCGCGCGCCGTCCAGCACATCGCCAAAGAAATCCAGCCGCACCGGGCCCAGATCACCCGGCGGATAGATGTCGATGATCCCGCCCCGGATGGCATAATCGCCCGGCTCGGTCACCGTGGGGCTTTGCACAAAGCCCATGCGCACCAGAAAGGCCCGCAGCGCGGCCTCGTCAATGCGGCTGCCGACCCGCGCGGAAAAGGCCGCCTCGCGCAGTACGCTGCGCGCAGGCACCCGCTGGGTTGCGGCGTTCAGCGTGGTCAGCAGGACAAATTTCTCGGGCATCCCGTGCACAAGGGCCGCCAGCGTCGCCATGCGCTGGGCACAGATGTCGGCATTGGGCGAAACCCGGTCATAAGGCAGGCAATCCCAGCCCGGAAAGGTGACCACCGGCATGTCCGGCGCGAAAAAGGCCAGCGCCGCCTGCATCGCCGCCATCCGCTTGTCATCGCGCGCGATGTGCAGCACCGGAGCGCCTTTGGCGACCTCCTCCAGCAGGGCCCGTGCGTCATGGCCTTCGGGCACGCCCGACAGCGTGATTTTGCTCTGCTTAACCATGTCGTTCCAATTGGCCCTGCGCAGGGCGCTGTCAACCGCCCAGAGGGCCGAGCGCCACGTTTTGATACATGCCCCAGATCGCAGTGACGAAAATCGACACCATGCCGATGATCTGGGTATAAAGCCGGTGCCGCGTCAGTCGCTTGCGCAGCCGCTCTCCGGCAGCACCTTCCGACTGGATCAGCCGCGCGGTGGACAGGCTGAGCACCCCGATCAGCGACAGCGGAAAGGCCAGAAGGAACACCGCCTGCGCGAATTCCATGCCATAGACGAAGCCCAGCAGAACCAGCATGGTCAGCCCGAAACAGGCAAATCCCAAGATCCAGAGGCCCGAGACCTGCGCGATGAACAACAACCGGTTCACATTGATGCGCACCATGTCTTCCAGATCGACCTCGGCCTGATCGCCCTGACGGCGGGCCCGCAGCACCATGTCATAGGGCACGCCCAGCACCCAATGGCTGGCCGTCGACCAGGTCACCGCAAGTACAATCCAGAACCACAGGTTCGAAAAGGACCGCATGTCGATGAGTTCGAATAGGGTCTGATACCAATCCAAGTCTTGTCCTCTGGACCACAAGTGCGCAGGTCATACCCAAGGCGCCGGGCAATTCCTACCCTTGAGAGCCCACTTTTTTCATGCCAAGCAATGGGTCTGGCAAACTGAGGTATTTTTGCATGAATCCCATCGTCGCCCCCTTCCCCGCCGCGCGCCTGCGCCGGACCCGTGTCAGCCCCGCCGTGCGCGCGCTGGTGCGCGAAAACGCACTTGAAGTGGGTGATCTGATCTGGCCGGTCTTCGTGCGCGCAGGCGAAGGCATAGAGGAACCGGTGCCCTCGATGCCCGGTGTCATGCGCCGGTCGGTCGACAAGATCGTCGAGGCCGCGGCAGAGGCCGATGCCCTGGGGATCGGGGCGATGTGCATCTTTCCCTATACCGGCCTCGAAGAACGGACAGAGGATTGCACCGGCGCCTGGGACCCGCAGAACCACGCCAACCGCGCGATTGCCGCGATCAAGGCAAAGTTTCCGCAGATGGCGGTGATGACCGACGTGGCGCTGGACACCTACAACATCAATGGCCACGACGGTTTCGTCGAGGATGGCATCATCGTCAACGACCGCACGGTCGAGGCGCTGGTCAGGATGGCGCTGGCCCAGGCCGAAGCGGGGGCCGACATCATCGGTCCCTCCGACATGATGGACGGCCGCATCGGCGCGATCCGCGGCGCGCTGGAATCGGGCGGGCATTCCGACGTCATGATCCTCAGCTATGCCGCGAAATATGCCTCTGCCTACTACGGCCCCTTCCGGGACGCTGTGGGGGCCTCCGGCGCGCTGACCGGGGACAAGAAGACCTATCAGATGGACCCCAGCAATGCCGACGAGGCGCTGCGCCTGGTGGCGCGCGATCTGGCCGAGGGTGCGGATATGGTCATGGTCAAACCCGGCCAGCCCTATCTGGACATCTGCCGAAGGGTGAAAGACAGTTTTGGCGCGCCGACATTCGCCTATCAGGTGTCGGGCGAATTCGCGATGATCAAGGCCGCCGCACAGAACGGCTGGATCGACGAAGAACGGGTGATGATGGAAAGCCTGATGGGGTTCAAACGCGCGGGCTGCGACGGCGTGCTGACCTATTTCGCCCCCGCCGCCGCGCGCCTGCTGAACGGCGGCTGACGCCCGGCCGAACATCCGCGGCCCTGTGGAACTGCCGGACCCGGGCGGGCTGCACAATCAGCCATGACCTGACAAAATCTGCTGCGGACGGGTCCGCCGCTGCAGGATCACATCGCCTCAGGACCGCATCCGTGACCTGACAGATTTTCCCGCATTACGGGTAAGAATCACTGCATTTCCATATTCCAACGCGACGGGCAGATGGGCCGCCCGGCAAACAGGCGGCCAGAACACACGAAAACCCTGTAAAAAATTCAACAAAACACTTTTCAGACATAAATCAGCCCACAGTTAGACACGATTTCAGTCATTACTCAACCTATAGGTTAGTCAGTGCGGGCGGCCACAGATTCCCGCACCGGTCGTATTGTGTGTTTCTTGGTGTTGCGCGGAGGGTCGCGTGTCGAATATTGCGAAGATAAGGCCTGACGTGATGGTTGAACACGAGTTGTTGGCACAGGCGATTGCCACTGCGGAGATCGCGGTGATCGTACTGGATCACAAAGGCGAGGTTCTGATCAGCAATCCTGCCGCATGCACCCTGCTGGGATATGAGCCCGGCCAGCTGACCGGCATGGACATCTCAACCGTTCTGCCGGGCCTCGACAGCGCCGCCCTGGACGCCCGGATCGCACCACCCGCCACCTCTGTCACATTGCATGACATCACGGGCACCCGCCGCGACAAGGAGCAGCGTCACTTCCTGGTGCATGTCACCGCTCGGAAGGACGCGGATGCACCTGCCCGTTATACCCTTGTCCTGCGCGACATCACCGAAGAACGCGCCCGTGAAGACGCCCGGAACGCCGAATTGCTGCGCGCGCAGAATGCAATCAGCGGGGCCGGGATCGGGGTGTTCGAATTCGACGTGATCACGAAGGAGGCCCATGTCTCCGACATCTGGCGCGACCTGATGGAACTGCCCCGCGATGAGATCGTGGACGTTCAGAAGGAATGGCGCAGCCGGGTCCACCCCGATGACCTGAACGCCGCAGATGCCCCCATGCGCAGGCTCGCAAAAGGTCTGGAAAGCCGGAGCAGCAATGAATTCCGGCTGTTCAACCGCGACCGCAGCGCAATGCGCTGGATACGCACCGATCTTTCCGTGGCCCAGCGGGACGCACAGGGAAACCCGACCCGGATCGTCGGCGCCCAGGTCGATGTGACCGACCGCAAGAGGACGGAACTGGCCCTGCGCAAAAGCATGAAGCAGTTCCAGTCGGCCTTTGACAACGCGCCGATCGGCAAGGCGATCATGGCGCTGGACGGCAAGCTGCTGAAGGTGAACCCGGCTTTCTGCACCTTTGTCGGTCACGACAAATCGGCGCTGAAGGGCAAGGGATTCCCGATGATCCTGCACCCTGATGAAATCGCGGAAAACATGCTGGAACTGGAGCGGCTGAAAGACGGCTACCTGTGCTATCAACAGACCGAAAAGCGTTTCCTGCACAGAAGCGGCCAGGTGATCTGGGGCCTGCTCAGCATCGCTGCCGTCCGCGACGAGGATGGCGAGGCCGTGCAATTCATTGCCCAGGTCGTCAATGTATCCGAACAGCACCGCCTGCAGGACCTGAAAAGCGAATTCGTCGCCACTGTCAGCCACGAGCTGCGCACGCCGCTGACCTCGATCCTGGGCGCGCTCAAGCTGTTTCAGGCGCAGGCCGCAGATCAGGACCTGCCAAAACCGATGAGACGCCTGCTGGAGATATCGCTTCAGAACGCCGATCGGCTGGGGATGCTTGTCGGCGACATACTTGATTTCGAAAGGTTCTCGAAAGGCGATCTGGACATTGAAACCGGCGATCACGATCTGGGCGGGCTGATCGCAACAGCGGTCGAAGAGAACCGATCGCTTGCCAAAAGCTACCGGGTCACCATCACCACGAAACTGGACGCAGGGCCGCTGCTGTGCCAGGTCGATCCGGCGCGGATCTGCCAGATCATGACAAACCTGCTGTCGAATGCCGCGAAATTCGCCGATAACGAGACAATCGTCGAAGTGATCATGGACCGCAGGGACGATATGGCGCGGGTTGTGGTGCGCAACCGCGGACGCGGCATTCCCGAGGCATTCCGCCCCACCATCTTCCGGCCCTTCGCGCAGGCCGCCCCCACCCTGACACGCGACCATGGCGGCACCGGTCTGGGCCTGAGCATCTGCAAGCAGATCGTGGAGTATCTGGGCGGCGAGATCGGCTTTGTCAGCGTGCCCGGCGACTTCACCGACTTCTGGTTCACCCTGCCACTCTCCCGATCCCAGCAATAATTCGCCCAAAAGCCCAAAGGGCATGACATCCTGCGGAATTATGCTTAAAGTTGCCGCAAGTCGGACCAACCGGCATCAGGCAACTTTTACGGGCAGAAAAACATGAAAAACACTCAGATTTCGCGGCGGGCGTTTACCTTTGGTGCGCTGGCGGCAACTCCTGTACTCGCGGCATGCGGCAACGGTGTGGGCGGACGTGGCAGCGGCACCATCGACGCGCGCGTGCGCGCGACACTGGAAGAAATGTACCGCAGCTATCCCAACACCCGCAGCCTTGCGGAAAAGGCCAACGGCATGCTGGTGATGCCGCTGGTGACCGAAGCGGGCCTCGGCTTTGGCGGCGCCTATGGGCGCGGTGCCCTGCTGATCGACAATGTGACGGTGGATTACTATTCCGTCGTCAAGGGATCGGGCGGCCTGCAGATCGGCGCGCAGCAATATGCGCATGTGCTGTTCTTCATGACCCAGGCAGCATTGACCGAATTCCGCCGCTCCCCCGGCTGGGCTGCGGGTGCCGATGTGGAATACGTGATTTCGGACAAGGGCGACAGCGTGTCTGCCGATACCACGACGGTCCTGACTCCGGTTCTGGCAGCGGTCTTTGGCCGCGCCGGTCTGCGCATCGGTGCCACGCTGGAAGGCACCAAATATACGCGCATCATTCCGTAAACCGGGTCAATTTCTGTTTATGTTGACTCTGCGCCGGGGCGACACCTAACCTCGGCGCATTCAACGACAGATTTGGAGCCAGGAATGATCAGAACAACAGCAATTATCGCCACTGCCCTCACCCTTGGTCTGGGCGCCGCACCGGCATTGGCCGGAGATGCCGCATGGACATATTCAGACGGCATGAAGCTCAAGATCAAATGCCGTTCCAGCGGATGCAAGGTCACCGCCAAGAAGCCGGGCGGCAGCTGGGTGCTGGTCGAGGAAGGCAAAGGCGGCAACGAGAACTTTCAGGTGCTCGAAGCCAAGTACAAAAAGGTCAAACCGGCGTATTGACCGCCGATTTACCTTAACGTCAACCTGTAACCACCTGACAATATGATGTTAATTCAGGATTGAACCTGCCCCATCCGGGGCAGGTCTCAGCCCATCGCGCGCAGGCGCTTGATCAGGCTCGATGTATCCCAGCGCGCACCGCCCAGTTTCTGAACATCCTTGTAGAACTGATCGACCAGCGCGGTGACCGGCAGGCTGGCCCCGTTTTCATCGGCTGTTTTCAGACAGATGCCCAGATCCTTGCGCATCCAGTCCACCGCGAACCCGTGGTCGAATTCATCGTCCAGCATGGTTTCATAGCGGTTGGCCATCTGCCAGGAACCGGCAGCACCCTGGCTGATCACCTCCACCACAGCGCGACCGTCCAGACCGGCCTTCTCGGCGAAATGCAGCGCCTCGGACAGCCCCTGCACCAGTCCCGCGATGGCGATCTGGTTGCACATCTTGGTCATCTGGCCGGCCCCGCTCTCACCGATGCGACGGCAGATCTTGGCATAGACCTCCATCACCGGCAGCGCCCGGTCAAACGCGCCCTTGTCGCCACCACACATGATCGACAGCGCGCCGTTTTCCGCACCCGCCTGCCCGCCCGAGATCGGCGCATCCACAAAACTGATCTGAGCGGCATCGGCGGCCTTGTACATTTCCCGCGTGACTGCCGCCGACACGGTGGTGTGATCAACAAAGATCGCCCCCGCCGTCATCCCGCCAAAGGCCCCGGCATCGCCCAGGCAGACAGAGCGCAGATCGTCGTCGTTGCCGACACAGGCCATCACAACTTCGGCATCTTTCACCGCCTCGCGCGGGGTCCGCGCCATCGCGCCGCCATGTGCCTTGACCCAGTCCTCGGCCTTGGCCGCAGTGCGGTTATAGACGGTCACGTCATGCCCGGCCTTCTGCAGATGCCCCGCCATCGGCGCGCCCATAACCCCCAACCCCAAAAATGCGAGTTTTGTCATCTGCTTTTCCTTGTCCATCAGTTGCGCTAGTCAGAGTTTTACCTATCACCCTGCGCGCGTTGGTCAATCGCGCCAGTCCCCTCGGAGCGCTTAATGGTCACTGTCTTTCGCTGGCTTGTACGGATCACCGCCGCCCTGATCGTGCTGAGCGTGGTGGTGGTGTCGCTCGTCTACTGGCTCGCGTCACGGTCCCTGCCCGATTACAACGACACGGTCGAGGTGGCCGGGCTGCGCGCCCCGGTCGAGATCGTGCGCGACAATGCCAATGTGCCGCATATCTTCGGCAGCGACGACATGGATGTGTTCTTTGGCCTCGGCTTTGCCCATGCCCAGGACCGGATGTGGCAGATGATCACCCTGCGCCGCACCGCCCAGGGCCGGCTGAGCGAGGTCTTTGGCGCAAGCACCCTGAACACCGACAGGCTGCTGCGCCGCTTCGACATCTACCGGCTTTCGGTGCAATCGGTCGAGGCGCTGGATGACGCCTCCCGTGCCAAGCTGGAAGCCTATTCCGCCGGGGTGAATGCCCGGATCGCACAGATCAACTCGGAGGCGCTGGGGCGCGGCGCACCTGAGATGCTGCTGTTCAACGCGCCCATGGCCCCCTGGCGGCCGGCGGATTCCATCGCCATCGCCAAGCTGATGGGCCTGCAACTTTCGGGGCACCTTCAGGCCGAGGTGCTGCGCGCGCGGGTGTCGCTGTCACTGGCGGAGCCGGACCGGCTGCGCGACATCCTGCCCGATGTGCCCGGCCCAGGCATTGCGGCCCTGCCGGAATATGCCGCACTTGTGCCCGGCGCGCCCCACTTTGCGGCAAACATGCCCCTTGATCCGCATCCGCTGTCCCCCTTCAAGGACATGGCCTTTGCCGGGGCTTCGAATGCCTGGGCCGCCGCCCCCTCGCGCTCTGCCGCCGGGGGGACATTGCTGGCCAATGATCCGCACCTGGGCTTCACCGCCCCCTCGGTCTGGTATCTGGCGCGGATGGAACTGGCCTCCGGCGGTGTGATCGGCGGCACGATCCCGGGGATTCCGGTGGTCCTCACGGGGCGCTCCGCCACCCTGGGCTGGGGTCTGACCTCTGCCTATGTGGATGACCAGGACGTGCATATCGAAGCGCTGAACCCCGACGACGGCGAACAATACCGCACACCGGAGGGGTTCAAGGACTTTGTCACCCGGTCCTCGATCATCACGGTCAAGGACGGCGATCCCGTCACCATCACCCTGCGCTGGACCGACAATGGCCCGGTGCTGCCCGGCAGCCTTTACAATCTGGCCAGCATCACCCCGCCCGGCCATGTCGCCTCTGTCAGCTGGACGGTGCTCAGCGCCAAGGACACCTCGCTGGGCGCGGCCCTCGACCTGATGGAGGCGAAATCCATCGCCGATGCGATCCGCGCCTCGGAACGCTATATCGCGCCGGCACAGAACCTGATGCTGGTGGACCGCCAGCAAATCGCGATGAAGACCATCGGCGCGCTGCCCCGCCGGGATGCGGCGCATCAGTCCAGGGGGCGCCTGCCCTCGCCCGGCTGGATCGCCGCGAACCGCTGGCAGGGGGTGATGCCCTTTACCGCCAACCCCGCCTTTGTAGCGCCTGCGGGCGGCATCCTGGGCAATACCAACAACAAGACCGTGGACCGCCCCTTTCCGAACCATGTCTCCTATCTCTGGGGCGATACCCAGCGGGTGCAGCGCTGGCAGCGCCTGATGCAGGGGCGGCAGGTGCATACCCGCGACAGCTTTATCGAGGCACAGCTCGACACCGTCAGCTTTACCGCAAGATCGCTGCTGCCGCTGATCGGGGCGGAACTGTGGTTTACCGAGGAAGCGGCCCCCGACGGCACCGCCGAACGCCAGCGCCAGCGCGCGCTGAACCTGCTGGCCGAATGGTCCGGCGAGATGAACGAACATCTGCCCGAACCGCTGATCTATGCCGCCTGGCTGCGCGCGTTGCAGGCGCGGCTGATCCAGGACGACCTCGGCCCGCTGGCCGCCGAATTCACCCATGTGGACCCGCTGTTCATCGAACGCGTGTTCCGCAATGTCGAAGGCGCATCGGTCTGGTGCGACGTCCGCCAGTCCGCCCCGGTGGAAACCTGCCCCGACATGGCCCGGCTGGCGCTGGATGACGCGCTGCTCTGGATCAACGAACACTGGGGCACACAACTGGAATCCCTGCGCTGGGGCGATGCGCATCAGGCGACCCATGATCATCCGGTGCTGGGACAGGTGCCGGTGCTGCGCTATTTCGTGAACATCCGGCAATCGACCTCCGGCGGCGACAACACCCTGCAGCGCGGCCTGACCAAGGGCAGCCTGCCCGACCCGTTCAACAATGTGCATGGCGCGGGCTACCGGGGGGTCTACGACTTTGCCGACCCCAATTCATCGGTCTTCATCACCTCGACCGGGCAATCGGGGCATTTCCTGTCGCGCCACTACGACGATCTGGCCCAGCTGTGGCGGCGCGGCGAATATATCCCGATGTCGCTGGACGAGGATCTGGCCCGCGCCGCCTCGGTGGGGATCACCACGCTGACGCCAGAAACCCCATGAACCGGGTCATCCTGTTCAACAAGCCCTTTGGCGTCCTGTCCCAGTTCACCGACAAGGGCACCGAGGGGTCCTCGCGCCCGACCCTGTCGGGTTTCATCGCCGAGCCGGGATTCTACCCCGCAGGACGGCTGGACAAGGACAGCGAGGGGTTGCTGGTGCTGACCGACAATGGCGCCTTGCAGGCCCGTATCGCACATCCGAAATACAAGCGGCCCAAGACCTATCTGGCTCAGGTAGAGGGGCGGCCGGATGCGAAAGCACTGGATGCGCTGCGCCGGGGCGTTGTGCTGAAGGACGGCAAGACTGCCCCCGCCGAAATCACCCAGGTGGACGAACCCCTGGGCCTGTGGCAGCGCGACCCGCCGGTGCGGTTCCGCAAATCCGTACCCGACGCCTGGCTGCGCATCACCATCCGCGAAGGCCGCAACCGCCAGGTGCGCCGGATGACAGCCCATGTGGGCCTGCCGACGCTGCGGCTGATCCGCTGGAGGATCGGGGATTGGGAACTGAACGATCTGGCCCCCGGCGCCTGGCGCTGGGCCTCCGAGACCGGAGCCTGAAAACCGGGGCCTGAAAGCGTCGGGGCCTAACCCACCAGCCGCGCCACCCAGACCCCGCCCGTGGCCGCAACCGCTGTCAGGCAGGTGCCCCAGGTCACATCGGTCAGCGTCATCTGCCAGGTCCAGTCCTTCATCACCGCAAGCGAGGTAAACTCATAGGTGCCATAGCCCATCGCACCAATCAGCGCCGCATTGCCCAGAACCCACAACAGGCTCCTGTCCTGCGTCACGGCGGGCCAGGACACGAACCAGAGCAGGACGCCCACATAGAAGGCATAGAACATCAGCGCCGGGCCGATGCGGAAATTCTCCAGCAGCAGCGGGCCGATGTCGCGCTCAAAGACGGGTTGGATCAGCTTTGTCAGCCCGATGTAATCAAGCCCCATGAAAATGACGAAAGTGGCAAGATAGAGAACTGCAAGGGTCATGGGGGTGCTCCGCCTGGGGTGTGCAACCATATGATGCGGGGACCGGAAAATTCAAATTTTCCGGTCCAAACTCTTCAAAGAGTTTGCCAAGAAATGCCTCTGAAACGGAGAACCCCACTCGACAGGCAGCACAGAACGAGACCGAACCATCGCAGGTGTTTTCACCCTTCCGAAAGCGCCTGCGATATTGTGTAAATCGGAAAATTCAAATTTTCCGAACCAAACTCTTCAAAGAGTTTGTTGTGTCATGGTCCTGAAACCGAGATCACCGCTCGACAGCCAGCACAGAACGAGATCGAACCATCGGAGGCGGCTTCACCCTACCGGGAACGCCTGCGACATCGCGCGTATCGGAAAATTCAAATTTTCCGGACCAAACTCTTCAAAGAGTTTGCCGCGTCACAGCCCCTGAAACTGGGCTTCCTGTTTGGCCGACCAGCGCACAACCAGGTCGAATCCGGTCTCCGACGGGGTTTCCTTCTCTACCACGTCCTGCTCGAACAGCCAGGCGCGTTTGCGCCCTTCGGAGAAGGCCAGCGATATCTTGGCAACCCGCACCGCCCCTTGCAAGGCCTCGGCCACGGCGGTCTGAAGCCGGTCCAGCCCCGCGCCGGTGATCGCGGAAATGGCGATCATGTCTGGGTCCCGCTCGGCGCGCTGGCGCATCGCTTCGGCGGTCTCGGGCGGCAGCAGATCAAGCTTGTTCCAGACCTCGAAGGTGCGGGTCTCCTTGGCCACCCCCAGTGAGGTCAGGATCTCGCGCACATCATGCGCCTGTTCCTCGGTCTCTGCATGGCTGATGTCACGCACATGCAGGATGATGTCCGCTGCCAGCACCTCTTCCAGCGTCGCGCGGAAGGCGGCGACCAGTTCGGTCGGCAGGTCAGAGATGAAACCGACCGTATCGCTCAGGATGATCTCGGGCCCGTCCGGCAGCGCCAGACTGCGCATGGTGGGGTCCAGCGTGGCAAAGAGCATGTCCTTGACCATCACATCCGCCCCGGTCAACCGGTTGAACAGTGTCGATTTACCCGCGTTGGTATAGCCCACCAATGCCACGATCGGGTAAGGTACCTTGGCCCGGGCGGCCCGGTGCAGCGCACGGGTCTTCACCACCTTGTCGAGCTGGCGGCGCAGGCGCACGAGCTGTTCGTCGATGGCGCGCCTGTCGGCCTCGATCTGGGTTTCCCCCGGACCGCCGACAAACCCCAGCCCGCCGCGCTGGCGTTCCAGGTGGGTCCAGGCCCGCACCAGCCGCGTGCGCTGATAGTTCAGCGCGGCCATTTCGACCTGCAGCACACCCTCGCGGGTTGCGGCACGGTCGCTGAAAATCTCAAGGATCAGGCCGGTCCGGTCCAGCAGCTTGACGCCCCAGGCCTTTTCCAGGTTGCGTTGCTGCACCGGGCTGACCGTGCCGTCGACCAGCACCAGCTCCACCTCCGCCACTTCCAGCGCATCATGCAGATCGGCGATCTTGCCCTTGCCAAAGAGCTTGCCCGCATCGACCTTGCGCAGCGGCACCACCTCGGCGCCCACCACCTCAAGCTGCGGCAGGGCATGGGCCAGCGCCACGGCTTCCTCCAGCGCGGGTTGCGGCGCGCGGCGGTCCGGGTCGGATCTGATTTCAGGGTGCAAAACCCAGGCCCGCGTCACGCGCGGGCCATCGGTATTGTCGATCTGAAAGGGCGTCTTGCTCAAGAAGCGTCTTCGCCCTCGTAAAGGCTGATCGGCTGGCTTGGCATGATGGTCGAAATGGCGTGTTTGTACACAAGCTGAGACTGACCGTCGCGGCGCAGAAGCACGCAAAAGTTGTCAAACCAGGTGATGACACCCTGCAATTTCACACCATTGATCAGGAAAATCGTTACCGGAACCTTGGTCTTGCGTACGTGATTCAGGAATGCATCCTGAAGGTTCTGTCTGTCAGACGCCATAAGACTTCTCGCTTTTATTCTTGCCGGCACCCGCGGACCGGGCCCCCCCAATTTGGCCAACTATGCAGTCCCTGCCGGGGAGTTTCCACCCCCAATCTCCGCAGGTTGACCGGTTTTGGGTCAGCCCAGTGTCAGCCGCGCCACAGGTCGGGTGTCAGCAGCGCGATAATGGCCAGAGTTTCGAGCCGTCCCAGCACCATTGCACCGCAAAGGATCGCCTTGGCCGAGACCGTCAGTTCGATCAGCCGGATCGGCGTATCGGTGGCATATTCGATCAGCGGCCCGGTGGTCGCCAGCGATGCGACCGACAACACCACCGCATTGTCGAAACGCACACCGGTCAGGGTCAGTAGCAGGGTCACCGCCGTCAGCGACAGGGCAAAGAGCATGAAAAAGATCCAGGCGATGAAGGCCCCGTTGGATTGCAGCCGCCGTCCTGCGGCCCCGGCCCCGCTGACCGAGGAGGGATGCACCAGCCGCTCCATCTCCCGCGCGCCATTCTGATAAAGCGCAAAGACCCGCAACAGCTTGACCCCGCCCGCGGTGGTGGCCACGCCGCCCCCGATCAGCGCCAGCCCCATCAGGATCAGCCCCGGCGTCGGCAGCCCGGACCAGTTCTGTGCCTCGATCCAGTGGACGGAAACAAAACCCGTCGTCGTGAGGAAGGACAGCACCGTGAACAGCGCCCCCCAGAGCGCGCGCACCGCCTGGCCCAGATTCTCCATCGCCGACACGTCATAGGCCCCGATGAAATGCCGGGCAAACAGCACCAGCGGCACCGCCAGCGTGATGAAGATGCCGATGCGGAATTCGGGATCGGTGCGCAGCCCGCCTTGCGTCGCCGTCACCGTGTCCTTGGAAAAGGTCAGCCGCGACAGGGCAAACAGCATGAACAGCGCCATCACCGCCTCGCCCGACAGGCCGATGCTGGTGTTCTGGACCCCGCCCACCGGCGAGATGCCGGAAGTGGCCATCACCGACATCGCATGGCACAGCGCCACCAGCGGCGCCTGCCCCTCTGCCAGCAGCAGCAGCCACAAAAGCAGCGTCAGCCCGGCATAGATCGGCAGCAGCGTCATCGTCACCCGGATCAGCCGGACCCGGGGGTTCATCGGGACCATCCGCGACGAGGAGGTATCGCGCCGCCCCGGCTCGGCCTGGGAGGTCACCTCGAATCCGCCCAGATGCAGCGGTGCAAGGATCGCCGATGCCGCGACCCACATCAGCAGCCCCCCCATCCAGCCGACCTGGGCACGCCACAGATGCAGCGTCGGGCTCAGCCGTCCGGGCTCCTGGAACATGGCGGCGCCGGTGGTGGTGATGGCGCTGACCATCTCGAAATAGGCGTTGACGAAACGTGTTGTCGGCAACGCCTCCACGAAGGGCAGCGCCAGCATTACCGGCAGAAAGACAAAAGCCGAGAGCAGCGACATCAGGGGCCCCAGCGGGCCGTGACGCGGCGCGCGCCCCGCATGTGCGATGGCAATCAGGGAAAAGGCCACCAGCCCCAACACCCCCGCATAAAGAAAGGCCTGCGAGGTGCCATGATCATTCACCGCAAACCCGTGCAGCGCCGGCACCAGCATCGAGGCGCAGGCCACGCCGAAAATCAGCAGGAACAGGGGCAGCTCCAGGAAACTGTTGCGCAGCGTCGTCTTTTGCCTGTGGTGTGCGGGTCTCATGGCTCAGAAAAAGTCGATCGAAACTTGCAGCAGCTGCTCGACCTTGGGCACATCCCCGGCCAGGGCAAAGACCGCAATCGTGTCGCCCTCGTCGATGCGGGTATTGGCCAGCGGGCGCACGATCTTGCCGTTCTTGCGCAACATGCCCACCAGCACCCCTTCGGGAAACTCGATCTCCGAGACGGTGCGGCCGGCAATGGGCGAGGTCGACAGCACCTCGGCCTCGATCACCTCGGCCTCGGCATCGCCAATGGAATAGACCGCGCGCACCCGGCCGTGACGGATATGGCGCAGGATCGAACTGACCGTGGTGGCGCGCGGGTTGATATAGGCATCAATGCCCAGCGGGGTCATCAGCGGCACCAGCGTGGGATCGTTGATCAGCGCGATGGTAAAGGGGCAGCCCTCGGCCTTGGCGCGCACGCAGGACAGCAGGTTGGTCTTGTCGTCGTCGGTCACCGCCAGCATCGCATCGGCGCGGCTGATGCCCGCCTCCGCCAGCAGCGCGGCATCCAGACCGTCGCCGTTCAGCACGATGGTCCGCTCCAGCGCCTCGGCCGCGCGTTCGGCGCATTTGCGGTTCTTCTCGATCATCTTGGTGCGCATCCGGCTGGCACCGCTTTCCAGATGCTGGGCCACGGTCAGCCCCACATTGCCGCCGCCAACCAGCACGATCCGCTCCTGTTTGGAGGTGCGCTTGCCGAAGATTTCCATCGTGCGGGAAATGTCCTCGTGATGACAGAACACATAGGTGTCATCGCCCACGAAAAGCTGGTCCGCCGATTCCGGTGCAAACAGGGTCCCGTCCCGGCGCACGCCGACAACCACCGCCCGCAGCGTGGAAAACAGATCCGTCAACTGGCGCAGCGGCGTGTTCACCACCGGGCAATCCTGGTCGATGGTGATGCCCAGCAGATGCGCCTTGCCGTCCATGAACACCTCGGTGTCAAAGGCGGCAGGGGCCGAGAGGCGCTGCAGGGCGGCGGCGGCCACTTCCTTTTCGGGGCTGATCACCACGTCGATGGGCATGTGGTCGCGCCGGTAGAGATCGGAATAGATCGCATCCAGATAGCTTTGCGAACGCAGCCTCGCGATCTTGCGGTTGATGCCGAATACCGAATGGGCCACCTGGCAGGTCACCATATTGACCTCGTCCGAATGGGTCGCGGCGATGATCATCTCTGCATCGCGCGCCCCGGCCCGGTCCAGCACATCGGGGTAGCTTGCGAATCCCGCAATGCCCTGGACATCAAGCGTGTCGGTGGCACGCCGGATCAGGTCGGCATTGCTGTCCACCACGGTCACGTCGTTCCGTTCGCCGCTGAGATGGCGGGCAATCTGCCAGCCGACCTGTCCCGCGCCGCAAATGATCACTTTCATGGCGCATCCCTACCTGTTGCCCCGCGTGAAGACACCCCGCGTATCCTGCCCCGGTTAGAGGACATGATGCAAAGCTTGGCAAGGGGCGGCAATTGCCTTTGCCCCGCGCCCGGTGCAGAATGGTTGCATGAAACGCATCTGGATGGCAGCGATATTCGGTCTGGGGGTGGCGGCAAGCTGCGCGCCGCTGACGACCTATTACAAACCCGGCGTGGCGGTCGACCGGCTGAACCGCGATACAACCGCCTGCCAGGTTGCCGCGCTGCGCGATGTGCCCGCCAGCACGCAGGTCAGACGGCTGCCGCCCGAATTCATCCCGCCGCGCAGGCGCTGCGATTCGGCGGGCAATTGCACGGTGGTGCCGGGCTATTACATCCCCGGCGAGACCATCAGCTTTGATCCCAACGATGGCCTGCGCAAACGGGTTGAACAGCAATGCATGGCCGACAGGGGCTATGCGCCCGTGTCGATTCCGCCCTGCCCGGACAATGTGGCGCGCGCCGCCCCGCCCGCAGCCACCAGGGTGCTGCCGGCACTGGGTCCGGAGTCCTGCGCCATCCGCAACCGCGATGGCAGCTTCCAGATCGTGAACCGCGGCTGATCCGGCGCAAGGCGCTGCGTCCTGTCACCGACCCGCTGTTCTTTTTGGCCCTTAGGCTCTGGACCCATTAATTCTATATGCTCAGCGGCGATTTCACGAAATTTCAATGGTTTGGGGCGTGCAGCCAATA
>NZ_QBFD01000046.1:1003032-1036607 GCF_003335585.1 Sulfitobacter sp. DFL-14
GCGCATCTGCTTGAAATAGAACCACTATTCTTGCGCAGATGCTTCTTGTCTGCGAAAAAATCTGTCAAACTGAGTATATAGAATTAATGGGTCCAGAGCCTAAATATTCCCGGGGTCTGGGGCAGCGCCCCAGTCCAACATCAGCACCAGGCGAAACAATGGCCCGGGTCTCGGGCAGCCACCCCCCGGATCACTCCGCCGTTGCCTGCTCCTCGTCCACATGGGCCACCCGCACCCCGGATTTGGCCGAGGTCACCACCCCCAGCGACTTCAGCTTACGGTGCAGGGCCGAACGCTCCATGCCGACGAAATTCGCGGTGCGCGAGATATTGCCGCCAAAGCGGTTGATCTGGGTCAGCAGATATTCCCGCTCAAAGGCTTCGCGGGCCTCGCGCAGCGGCAGGGTGGCCAGGGCACCGGACAGCACGACGCGGCCATCGTCCTCGCCGCGCTCTTCCTCGCCGGGCAACTCGCGCGCCTCGATCGGGCCGGTGCCCTCGCCCAGGATCAGCACCCGTTCCACCAGGTTCTTGAGCTGGCGCACGTTGCCGGGCCAGACCATGGTCTGCATCAGGGCAATCGCATCATCGCTGAGCGCCCGCTGGGGCAACCCCTGGCTGCGGTTGAATTCGGCGATGAAATGCTCCGCCAGCAGCGGAATATCCTCGCGCCGCTCTTCCAGCGAAGGCACCGCAATCGGCACCACGTTCAGCCGGTGATACAGTTCCTGCCGGAAGGTCTCGGCCCGGATCGCCGCCTCAAGGTCGCGGTTGGTCGATGAGATGACCCGCAGGTCCACGCGCACCTTGTCGTTGCCGCCCACGCGGGTGAATTGCTGGTCCACCAGCACCCGCAGGATCTTGGATTGGGTGCCCAGCGGCATGTCCGCCACCTCGTCGAAATAGATCACCCCGCCATGGGCCTGCTCCAGCAGACCCGGCTCCACGCCCCGGTCGGCCCCTTCGCGGCCGAACAGGACTTCTTCCATCCGGTCCGGGGCCACCCCGGCACAATTCACCGTGACAAAGGGCGCCTGCGCGCGGTTGGAATGGGCATGAATATAACGCGCCGCGATTTCCTTGCCCGATCCGGCAGGCCCGCTCAGCATCACCCTGCCATTCGATTTCGTCACCTTGTCCAGCTGCCCGATCAGCGCGCGATAGGCCGCCGAATTGCCCAGCATCTCCGAGGTCACGATATCCTTGCGCTTGAGGGTCTGGTTCTCGCGGCGCAGGCGCGAGGTTTCCATGGCGCGGCGGATCACCACCAGCAACTGGTCGATGTTGAAGGGTTTCTCGATGAAATCGTAGGCCCCCTGCTTGATCGCCGCCACCGCGATCTCGATATTGCCATGGCCCGAGATGATCACCACCGGCACATCCGGGTTGTCGCGTTTGACGGTCTTGAGAATGTCGATGCCATCCATCCGGCTGTCCTTGAGCCAGATGTCGAGGATCATCAGCGCCGGCGGCTCGGTGTTGATCGCGGCCATCGCCTCGTCCGATCCGCCTGCCAGCCGCGTCGCATATCCCTCGTCTTCCAGGATGTCCGAAATCAACTCACGGATGTCCCTCTCATCGTCAACAATCAGAATATCACTCATGCGGTTTCCTCCATCTGGGCCGGGGTCTGGGTTGGCACGATCGGCAGGGTAATCACCGCCATCGCGCCAAAGTGGTTTTGCCCCTCGAACACGGGGGCATTTTCGAGGGTCAGGCTGCCGCCATGTTCCTCGATGATCTTCTTGACGATGGGCAGGCCAAGGCCGGTGCCCTCGCTGCGCGTCGTCACATAGGGTTCAAACAGCCGTGCCCGGTCTTCGGGCAGGCCGATGCCATTGTCGGCAATGGCGATGCGTGCGGTTGTCTCGCCCGGAACCATCCTGACGAAAATCTGCGGCACCAGGTCATCGGGCGCGCCTTTTTCCTTCAGGCTTTCAATGGCTTCGCCCGCGTTCTTGATCAGGTTCGTCAGCGCCTGCGAAATCATCGTGGCATCGACCTGGGACAGCACGGGATAATCCGGCAATTCGGCCCGGATCCGCACCCCGGGTTGGCCTGCCTGCTGCAGGAACACCGCGTCCCGCAGCAGCTGGCACAGGTCCTCCTGCGCGGTTTCGGGCTCCGGCATCCGGGCAAATTTCGAGAATTCGTCAACGATGCGCCGCAGGTCTCCGGTCTGGCGGATGATCACGCCGGTCATCTGGTCCAGTTTCTCGGCATCATCGCCCTGCATCTGCGACCCGAACTTGCGCCTGATCCGCTCGGCGGACAGCTGGATCGGGGTCAGCGGGTTCTTGATCTCATGGGCAATCCGCCGCGCCACGTCGCCCCAGGCGGCCATGCGCTGTGCGCTGACCAGGTCGGTCACGTCGTCAAAGGCCACCACATAGCCCTCAAGCCTGCCATTGTCGCTGCGCCGGGTGGCCATGCGCACCAGCAGGTTCTCCATCGCGCCCTGCCGGGAAACCTTGACCTCGCCGGTGGTGGCCTCACCGCCGTTGCCCGACAAGGTGTCGAACAGCGGCCCGAATTCCGGCACCGCGACCGTCAGCGACAGCGATTGCTGTTCCTCGGTCCAGTCCAGCAGGCGCATGGCCGAGCGGTTGACGAAAGTCACCCTGCCCTCGGGGTCCAGCCCCACCACCCCGGAGGTGACAGAAGAGAGCACCGAATCGAACAGCCGCCTGCGGCGTTCGATCTGACGGTTGTTGTCCAAAAGCGTTTCGCGCTGGCCGCGCAGCTGGGTGGTCATCTGGTTGAAGTAACGGCCCAGCATGGCAATTTCATCGTCGCCATCCTCTTCGCGCACCTGCACGTTCAGATCGCCCGCACCGACCTGCTGCGCCGCCCCGGTCAGACGCCCCACCGGCCCGGACAGACGTTCGGCAAACCACAGCCCCAGCCAGACTGCCGCCAGGATCAGGATCACCGCAAAGCCGACATAAAGCAGGCCGAATTCAAACAGCAGCCTGCCCCGGTCCTTCTCCAGCTGCTGATAGAGCCGTGCAGTTTCCTGGGTTTCATCCAGCAGCGACAGGATATCGCCATCGACATCCCGGCTGACATAAAGGTAACGGTCCACCGCCCCCTGCAAAGGCACCAGGGCGCGGAATTCATTGGTTGGCCAATCCTCGATCACCAGGACCTCGGTCGCGCGCGATTCCTCGATCTGCTCGGCACTCGGTTCCTCGAAATTGAACAGGTAGGACCGCGCCCCGCGCGACCGGATCTGGCCGGTGCCGTCAATCAGATAGGCTTCGCGCAGGCCCCGCTGGGATTGCCGCTGCCCCTCGGTCAGAAGCTGACGGTCGGTCAGCACGCGCCCCGCCCCGGTGTTCTGGTCAATGAACCGCGCCAGCGCCACCGCATCCTCGCGCAGGCCCTCGCGCTGCTCGTTCTCATAGGCCTGTGCCGCGGTCAGCGAATTTTCCACCACAGAGCGGACCCGGTCCGAAAACCAGCCTTCCAGACCCACATTGACCGTAAGGCCCGCAAAGACCGCCACGCTGACCGTGGGGATCAGCGCCATCAGGGCAAAAACCCCGGTCAGGCGCAGGTGCAGCCGCGAACCGGCGGATTTGGCACGCCGTGCCGCAACCAGTCGCGCCACCTGGCTCAGCACAAGGGCCGCGATCAGCAGCACATAGACCAGGTCGGTCAGCAGGATCAGACGCAGGCTGGGGGTATTGGCCCCCTGCCCCAGCGGCCCCAGAATCAGATAGGTCGCCATGGCCAGAACCGGCCCCAGAACCACCAGCCCCAGGGTCGCAAGATTGCGCACGCGTTTCACGCGCCGCAGACGGCCCAGACTTTCCAAGGTGATGCTGCGTGACCGGGATGCCACCCGCTATCCTCGCCGATGATGTGATGCACGGGTGCATCAACCGCCATATTATGTGGTCCTGATCGCACTCAACGTTAAGCTGAGACACGATGGCCACGGTTATGTGGCGCTTTTACATCATTTTGCGACCCCGTGTCACCTCAATATCGAGGTCGGTGATTTTCTTGCGCAGGGTGTTCCGGTTTATGCCCAGCAGATCGGCGCATTTCGCCTGATTCCCCGAGGTCGCCCCCAGGGCGATCTCGATCAGCGGGGCCTCCACTTCGCGCAGGATCCGCGCGTAAAGCCCTGGCGGTGGCAAGATTGCGCCATGCTGGTCAAAATACCGCCGCAGATGACGTTCCACGCTTTGGCCCAGCCGCTCCGTATTGGCCTGGGTGCTCAAGGGTTCCGGCGAGGGCTGCGCCCCCAGCACCTGTTCGGCCTCCGTCTGCGAGATTTCGGCGGCGCGGCTAGTCAGGGCCAGCTGGCGCATCGCATGTTCCAGCTGCCGCACATTGCCGGGCCAGGGATAATTGGCAAAGACCTTGGAGGCCCCTTCGGACAGGTGGCGCGGCAGGGTGGAAACCGACCCTTCGGCCTTTTCCAGGAAATGTGCCGCCAGCAGGTCGATGTCCTCCACCCGGTCGCGCAGCGCCGGCACATGCAGGGTGGCGCCGGACAGGCGGTAATAAAGATCACGGCGCAGTGTGCCCGCCTTCATCGCGGCGGCAAGGTCGGACTGGCTGGTGGCCAGGAAACGCGGCGTATATTCGCCCGGCGCATCCATCATCCGCGCGATACGGGCCTGGATCTCATGGTCGATGTCCGCGATCTCGTCGATCAGCAGGGTGCCGCCACGCACCCGCGCCAGCACCCGCGCGGGGCCTTCAAGCTCTTGCAGATCGGCACCCGTCACGGTCACGAAAGGCAGCGAACGGCGGTCGGAAAAGTCGTGAATCGCGCGGCCGATCAGCGACTTGCCGGTGCCGCTTTCGCCCCAGACCAGCACCGGAAGGTCGGTGTTCATCACCCGTGCCACCAGCCGGTAAAGCGCCTGCATCACCGGTGTCCGGCCCACCAGCGGCAGGTCGTCGCGTTCCTCTGTGCCGGTCTTGCCGGAGGGGGCCGCGCGGGTCGCGCCCTTGCGGTCCAGCGCCCGGGCGGTCCGTTTCATCAGATCGGGCAGATCGAAGGGTTTGGGCAGGTAATCAAACGCTTCCGCCTCCGCCGCCTTGATCGCGGTCATGATGGTGTTCTGCGCCGAAATCACGATCACTGGCATATCCGGCCTGTCCTGAGAGATTTTCGGCAGCATCTCCAGACCGTTGCCATCGGGCATGGCCACATCGGTGATCACCACGTCGCCCTTGCCCTCACCGACCCAACGCATCAGCGTCGTCAGGCTTGAGGTGGCATGCACCTTGCATCCCGCGCGGGTCAGGGCCTGTGTCAGCACGGTGCGGATCGTGCGGTCGTCATCGGCGACCAGTACGGTACCATCCATGTCTTATATCTCCTCTTGATGCGCCGGGGCGCGGGATAACGATATGCGAAAGACGGTGCGCCCCGGTGTGCTGTCCACCGAGATCCAGCCGTCGTGTTCGGAAATGATCTTGGACACCAGCGCCAGCCCCAGCCCGGTGCCGTTCTCGCGCCCGGATACGAAGGGATCGAAGATCACCGACCTGATGTGGTCGGGCAGCCCCGGACCATCGTCGATCACCTCGATCTGCAGGGGCAGCGACTGGCCGGAGCCATCGGCGCGGCGCAGGCGGAAGGAATGTTCGAAATAGGTGTGCAGGCGGATCGTCCCGCCCCCCTCTCCGGCGGCCTCCGAGGCGTTCTTGAGCAGGTTCAGCACCACCTGCAGCAACTGGTCCTTGTCCCCCAGCGCGGGCGGCAGCGAGGGGTCGTAATCCTCGATGATCTTCATCTGCGCGCCAAAGCCCAGCAGCGCGGAGCGCCTGGCGCGGTCCAGCACGTCATGCAGGTTCACGGGCTTGCGCACCGGCTCGGTCAGATTGCCGAATTGCTCCACCTGCTCCAGCAGCTTCACGATGCGGCGGCTTTCCGCGACAATCAGGTCGGTCAACTCCAGTTCGTCCGCGTTCAGGTTCATCGACAAAAGCTGCGCGGCCCCGGTGATGCCCGCCAGCGGGTTCTTGATCTCATGCGCCAGCATCTCGGCCATGCCAATGGCGGATTTCGCGGCGGATTTGACAGAATGGCTCTGGGTCATGCGCCCCGCCAGCTCGCGCGGGCTGATCATCATCAGCATATAGCCCGCATGCCCCGACAGCGGCGCGATCTGGAGCGAGGATTTCAACGGCGCGCGCTGGCCCGAACCCACGTCGATGTCATTGACGAAAAGTGGCGTGCTGCTTTCACGGGCGCGTTCGAACGCCTCTTCCAGCGGATCGTCGACGGCAATCATGTCCCACACCGGGCTGCCCTTCACATGTTTGGCAGAGGCGTTGAGAAAGCCTTCGGCGGCGGGGTTCATCGCGTCGATCCTGTTGTCGGGCGCGATCACGAAACTGGGGATCGGCAAAGAGGCCCAGATCTGGCGGTCCATGCTCATGCGGCCACCAATGCGCGGTCGGCGGTCAGCGCCTCGCGCAGCAGTTTGACGGTCAGGGCCGGTGTCGCCCCGGTCAGCACCGCGCGGCGCAGTTCCGCCGGGGTGCCAGCGGTATCCATGTACCAGCCAAGATGTTTGCGGGCGACACGTGCGCCCAGTTCAACGCCGTAAAAGCCAAGCATCGCCTCGTAATGTTCCTCCACCATGTCGGCAAAGCCCTTGCCCTGCGGCACCCGGGGTTCCGGGGTGCCGTAAAGCGCATGGGAAACCTGTGCCAGCAGCCAGGGCCGCCCCTGCGCTCCGCGCCCGACCATCACCCCATCCGCGCCGGAATGGTCCAGCGCCGTGCGCGCGGCGCGGGTGCTGGTGATGTCGCCATTGGCAATCACCGGGATCTCCACCGCGTCCTTCACCCGGCGGATCGCGCGCCAGTTGGCCCGCCCCTTGTAGAACTGGCAGCGGGTGCGGCCGTGGATGGTGATCATGCAGATGCCTGCCGCCTCGGCGCGGCGCGCGATGTCCGCGGCATTCAGCATCTCGTCGTCCCAGCCCAGCCGGGTCTTGAGCGTGACCGGCACGTCCACCGCCGCCACCACCGCCTCGATCAGGCGCAGGGCGTGATCCGGGGTCTTCATCAAAGCGGAGCCCGAGGCGCCCTGGGTCACCTTCTTGGCCGGGCAGCCCATGTTGATGTCGATGATCCGCGCGCCCTGCCCCGCGATCATGCGCGCGGCCTCCGCCATCGGCGCGGCCTCGCGGCCCGCGATCTGCACGGCAGTGCCCTCGACACCCAGGCCCAGCTCGGCCTTTTCGCGGGTGCCGGGGCGGCGGCTCAGCAATTCCTGGCTCGCAACCATCTCGGACACCACCAGCCCCGCGCCAAAGCGCGCCACCAGCGTCCGGTAGGGCAGATCGGTGATTCCGGCCATCGGGGCGAGGAACACCGGAGGAAAGAGGTCATTTGGCAGGCGTGTCGCGGTCACATGCTTAATCCTTGTGCGCTTGGGTCAGGTCTATCGTCACCCCCCTGATACCTCAATGAATTATCGCCCCCCAATACCACAGTACAACCCGAAATGCCCAATATTTAGGCAGCGCACCTGGACGATTGCGCCTTTAGGCCACATTGCCTAGACAGGTTTCATGCACGATCAGAGCCCTTCATGACCATTTGCGCCCTTATCGTGGCGGCCGGGCGCGGCACCCGCGCCGGGGGCGATCTGCCCAAGCAATGGCAGCGGGTCGCGGGGCGCAGCGTGCTGGCCCATACCATCGCCGCATTCCGGGCGCATCCTGCCGTCGACACCATCGCGCTGGTGCTGCATCCCGATGACCTGGACAAGGCCGCGCCGTTCCGGGATGCGGGCATCGCGGTGGCCGCAGGCGGGTCGGACCGGGCCGCATCGGTACGCGCGGGGCTCGCACTCCTGCCCGACAGCGGCAAGGTCCTGATCCATGATGCGGCGCGCTGCTGCGTCCCGCAACAGGTCATCACAGAGGTGATCGCTGCGCTGGAGCATCACGCCGCCGCCGCCCCCGGCCTGCCGGTCACAGATGCGCTGTGGCAGGGCGATGCGCAGCGTGTCACCGGCACTCGGGACCGCGAAGGGCTTTTTGCCGCCCAGACGCCGCAGGGCTTTGATTTGCCCGTGATCCGCGCCGCCCATGTGGCATATGAAGGCCCGGCGGCGGATGACGTGGCGGTGGCGCGGGCGGCAGGCATTGTGGTTGCCATCACCCCCGGCGACGCCGATAACATGAAGATCACGACGCCCGGCGATTTCGCCCGCGCCGCGCGGATACTGGAGGGCCGGATGGACATCAGAACAGGCAACGGATTTGACGTTCATGCCTTTGGCCCCGGCGATCATGTGACGCTCTGCGGCCTGCGCATCCCGCATGATCATGGCCTTGTGGGCCATTCGGATGCGGATGTGGGGATGCATACGGTGACCGATGCGATCTATGGCGCGCTGGCAATGGGCGACATCGGCCAGCATTTCCCGCCCTCGGATCCGCAGTGGAAAGGCGCCGCCAGCGAGGTTTTCCTGCGCCATGCCGCCGGGCTTGCCGCGCAGGCCGGATTCGCGATCACCCATGTGGATTGCACCCTGGTCTGCGAACACCCCAAGATCGGCCCCCATGCCCCGGAAATGCGCCGCGTCATGGCGGGGCTGCTGGGGCTGGAGGTTGAGCGCGTTTCGGTCAAGGCCACCACCTCGGAGCGGCTGGGCTTTACCGGACGCGGCGAGGGCATCGCCTGTATGGCCACGGCAACATTGGTGAAATCATGAATATCGCAAAGATGATCGGTACCGTTTTTGGCGTCGGCTACATCCGCCCCGCCCCCGGCACATGGGGTTCGCTTGTGGCGCTGCCCTGGGGCTGGCTGCTGCATGTTCTCGGCGGCTTTCCCCTGCTGGTGCTGGCGGTTGTCGCGGGTTTCGCCAAGGGCTGGTGGGCCACGGCGAAGATGACGGCGGGCAGCGATGATCACGACCCTTCCGAAATCGTCGTGGATGAGGTCGTGGGCCAGTGGATTGCCCTCTTGCCCCTGTCCTATGCCGCCTGGACGCGCGGCCTGGACATGCTGGTGATGTGGCCCGGCTGGATCGCCGCATTTCTCCTCTTCCGTCTCTTCGACATCTGGAAACCCTGGCTGGTCGGCAGGGCCGATGCGCGCGGCGATGCGCTGGGGGTGATGCTGGACGATGTGATCGCGGGCATTTTTGCAGCCCTGGGCGTGATGATCCTGGCCGGTCTCTACCACGGAGTTCTGACATGAGCATTGCAGCACAGATTATTGAACTGGCACAGAAAAAAGGCGTCCTTGTCTCCTGCGCCGAAAGCTGCACCGGCGGGCTGGTCGCCGCCGCGCTGACCGAAGTGCCCGGATCCTCGGTGATGTTCGACAGCGGCTTCGTCACCTATACAAATGCCGCCAAGATGAAGATGCTGGGCGTGCGCCCCAGCAGCCTGCAGATGTTCGGCGCGGTCTCAGAAGAGGTCGCACGCGAAATGGCCACCGGCGCGCTGGCACATTCCGGGGCCCAGGTGACCGTCTCCATCACCGGGATCGCAGGCCCCGGCGGCTCCGAGCACAAGCCCGAGGGCCGCGTCTGTTTCGGCCTCGCGGCGGGCGATCAGCTCTGGGCCACAACCCAGGAATTCGGCGCCATGGGCCGCAGCCGGGTGCGCACCGCAGCCCGCGACCACGCCCTGACGCTGCTGGTGCAGGGACTTTTCAGCCTGCCCTGATACCGGGCAAAACACCCCGACACCCGCCCAAATTATCGGCATTTTCAAAAAAGATGCCAAAATAAGCATGTTGAGTCTTTTCCGGGCGTTTCGCTTGCCCAAGGTGCGGCAACCCTGACGCTGACCCGGAGACACCCAATGAATGCCGCTGATTCCGCCTGGATCATGACCGCAACCGCGCTGGTCCTTTTCATGACCCTACCGGGGCTTGCCCTGTTCTATGGCGGGCTGGTGCGCGCCCGCAACGTGCTCAGCGTCTTCATGCATTGCTATGCCATCGCCTGCCTGATGTCGGTGCTGTGGTTCCTGCTGGGCTATTCCATCGCCTTTGGCCCCGGCACCGGCGGCATCTGGGGCGGACTGGGCAAGGCCGGGCTGAGCGGGATCACCATCGACAGCCTCAGCGGCACCCTGCCGGAAATCCTGTTCTTTGCCTTTCAGATGACATTCGCCATCATCACCCCCGCCCTGATCGTCGGCGCCTATGTGGAGCGGATCAATTTCGCCTTCCTGCTGCTGTTCTCGGGCCTGTGGATGCTGCTGTGCTATGCGCCGGTGGTGCATTGGATCTGGGGCGGCGGGATGCTGGCCGATGGCGGCATCTTTGGCGAGACGGGCGTGCGCGATTTCGCGGGCGGCATCGTGGTCCATGAAACCGCCGGGATCGCGGCGCTGATCCTGGCGATCATGCTGGGCGCGCGCCGCGACAACAGCAAACCGCCGCACAACCCGGGGATGGTGATGATCGGGGCCGCGATGCTCTGGGTCGGCTGGTTCGGCTTCAACGGCGGCTCGCAACTGGCCGCCGATGGGGGCGCGGCGATGGCGATCACCGTGACCCATATCTCCGCTGCCACCGCCTCGCTCACCTGGGCGCTCTGGGAAAGGATCAAGTTCGGCAAGGCCTCGCTGGTGGGTCTGGTGACCGGCACCATTGCGGGCCTCGCCTCGATCACCCCGGCATCGGGCTTCGTCGGGCCCTGGGCCGCGCTGCTGATCGGTGCCATTGCCGGCGTGCTGTGTCAGGAGGCGGTCACGCTGGTGCGCAACAAGCTGAAGGTCGACGACACGCTGGATGTCTTTGCGGTCCACGGTGTCGGCGGGATCTTCGGCACGGTGATGATCGCGGCACTGGGTGCAGGCACCTGGGCCGCACAGCTGGGATCGCTGGCCATCGTCGGCATCTTCACCACGGTGGTGACACTGGTCATCGCCTATGCCTGCCGGGCCGTCGTGCCGATGCGGGTGGATGCGGAAGCGGAATCAAACGGGCTGGACCTGTCCAGCCACGGGGAGCGGGCCTACGACCTGACCAGCTGATCCATGAGGGCGTCAAGGTCATCGCCCTGCGCCGCCAGCCAAAGCGCCTCGGCGTGGTCCTCGCCCAGCAGGGCCACCGCCTTGTCCTGCAGTTTCGCCGCGCGGACCTCCAGCGGCAGCGGCGCCGACAGGTCATGCTTCAGCCGCCGCATCGCGCCGCCGGTGAAAGAGACGGCGACCTCGGACTGGGTTTCTGACAGGCGCGCCTCTTCGCTGACGCGGATTTTGTCGCGCAGCGCGACGATCTCCGGGTCTTTGGTGATCTCGTCGGTGAAATTGGCAATGCCGCCGGTGTCATGGCCCAGAAGCGCCATGGCACAGGTCTGGGCATAGCTGAACTTGGCCGCCAGCCCCGTGGTCGGTGCGTCGATGTTGCACACGCTCATCCAGCGCGGATTGGTGCGGATATGGATGCTCTCCACCGCCTCAAGATCCAGATCGGCACCGCGCAGCGCCTCAAGCATCGCATGCAGCCCGTGGCAGCAGGCGTGAAACTTGTGGCTGATTTCCGTGATCCGCCAGCTGCCCCTTGGCGCGCCGACCTCTGCTGCCTCGCCGTGATGGGTGGGGCCAAATCCCAGCGGGCCTGCCAGCCCATCCTCTGCCGCCGTCATGCCTGCCTGCGCCCAAAGCGTCGCCTCCACCCCGGTGCGGGCGGCCAGACCGGCATTCAGCGGCTTCGCCATGGTGCCGAACTGCGATTTCAGCCCCGATGCCATGCTGGCGCAAAGGCCAAGCGCCGACCGCAACTGGCGTTTGTCCAGTTCCAGCAGCCGCGCGCAGCCCATGACTGCGCCGAAGGCCCCCGCCGTGGCGGTCTGATGATAGCCCACCTGATAATGGCTGCGCCCCAGCCAGAGCCCCACGAGAATCGAGGCTTCAACCCCCAGCGTCGCGGCATCGACCACCTCGTCCAGCGGCGCGCGCAGCTCCTGGGCCAGTGCCAGAACCGCAGGCAGCACCGCGACCGAAGGATGGCCGATATGGGCGAAATGCGTGTCGTCGTAATCCAGCGCATGGGACAGCGTGCCGTTGACCAGCGCGGCCAGGGGTGCCGTGGCCGTGCCCCCGCCAAGGATCTGCGCCAGCCCCGTGCCCATCGCGGATTGCGCGGCGGCAAAATCGTCGAATTCACCGGCCTGCGCCCCGGCAATGCCACAGGCGGCCCAATCGAACAGCGACAGGCGCATCATCACGGCAGCCTCGGCCGGAACCTCTGCCTTGCGGAAACGGATTAGCTGGTCGGTGATGGTGCTCATGCACCCGATCCGTAAAGCGCCTCTGCCCGTTTTTCAAAGGCTTTTACCACGCGCAGCATCGCCTCGTTGAAGACAACACCGATGATGCCCTGCAAAATCCGGTTGCGGAATTCGAAATCGACGTGGAAATGCACCTTGCAACCCTGTGGCGCATCCTCGAACCGCCAGTTCGACAGCATGTATTTGAACGGGCCGTCCAGATATTCGGTGTCGATCTTCATCTGATCGGGCCAGAGCGTCACGCGGCTGGTGAATCGCTCGCGGAACACCTTGAAGCTGATCACCAGATCGGCATCCATCACGCGATGGTCGCCGATCTGTTCATCGCTGCGGATGCGCGCGGCCGCCGTCCAGGGCAGGAATTCGGGGTACTTGCCCACATCCGCCACCAGATTGTACATCTGTTGCGCGGTATAGGGCAGTTCTTTGGTCTCTGAATGGGTCGGCATTGCGTTCCGGGTCTGCTCGGGTTAGCCCTATGTCTCCGGTAAACGCCATGAAATCAAGGGCCAATGGTCATGACAGATCGTCGCTATGTGATTGATGAAATGATCTCGGCCAAGGCGATTGCCGCCCGGATCGAAGCGCTGTGCCGCGCGATCCATGATGAATTCGACGGCACCGACAAACTGGTGGTGGTGGGGCTGCTGCGCGGCTCCTTCGTGTTCATCGCCGATCTGGTGCGCGAGCTGGACCTGCCGATCGAGGTCGATTTCCTTGAGGCCTCCAGCTATGGCGACGGCACGGAAAGCAGCCGCGAGGTGCGCATCCTCAAGGACCTGCGCGGCGCCATCGAAGGCCGGGACGTGCTGGTGGTCGAGGATATCGTGGATACCGGCCATACCCTGCACCATGTCACCAACCTGCTGAAATCACGCGAACCTGCGCGGCTGAAAACCATCGCTTTGCTGGACAAGCCCAGCCGCCGCGAGGTGGACATGAAGGCGGATTGGACCGGCTTCGAGATTCCGGATGAATTTGTCGTGGGCTATGGCATCGATTATGCTCAGCGCAACCGCAACCTGCCCTTCATCGGAAAGGTCCGTTTCACATGAACCCGATCTGGCTTTTGCGCATGGCGAAATGGGCGCATCACCCGCCCTCGGTCAAACGGGTGATACTGGTCTTTGCGGTCATTGCGCTGGCGCTGCTCATCGCCGGGATCCAATGGATGGGATGGTGGCCCGACTGGGCCACGACAGAACGTGTGCCGCGCCGGTTCTGAACCGCGCTACGGGATGTTTCCGCCGATCACGAAAAAGTTTTTGGCAGCTTCCATGGTCCGTGGCATGCTGCGGCAAGAACCTGTTGAATTTCACTTTTGCCATTCAGACACGGAGATCAACCCATGCATAAGAGCTTCACCACCCGGACCGTCACCGCAATTGTCTGCGGTGTGATCGCAACGGCGGGCTTTGCCGCCAGCCACGGGGGCGGCGAAAACAAGAGCGTGGAGGCGCGCCATGCAATGATGCAGATGATCGCCTATCACACCGGTATCCTGGGCGGGATCGCCAAGGGCGAAATGGACTATGATTCCGCCATGGTCGACGCCGCAGCCATGAACATCGCCTCGCTGGCCGCGATGGACCGCACAACACTGTGGATCGAGGGCACCGAACAGGGTGCCGCCGCCGATTCCCGCGCCAAGCCTGAAATCTGGAGCGATCCGGAAGGTTTCGGTGCCGCCTTTGAAAAGCTGGAGACAGCCGCCAGCGGGCTGGTCGGCGCATCGGATGCAGCAGCCGTGGGCGCCGGGATGGGCGATCTCGGCGGCGCCTGCAAGGCCTGCCACGAAACCTATCGCGGTCCCGAAAACTGATCACCGGACCTGACTGTTGCGCCGTTTTCTGATTGCGATCTGCCTGCTGGCGGTGATTGGCCTCGGGGTGTTCTGGGTGCTGACGCGCCCGGCCCCGCTTGATGCCGATTTTGCCGGCGGGCATGTGGCGGATGCGGAAAACGGCGCGCGCATCTTTCACGCAGGCGGCTGTGCCTCCTGCCATGTCGCGCCGGGAAGTGACGACAAGCTGACCCTCGCTGGCGGAGAAGGGTTCGCCAGCGATTTCGGCACCTTCCACGCCCCCAACATCTCGCCCGGGCCGGAAGGCATCGGCGGATGGGATCTGCCCGGTTTTGCCCGCGCGGTCACCCGGGGGGTCTCGCCCGATGGACGCCACTATTACCCCGCCTTCCCCTATACGACCTATATCCACATGGAAGACACCGATGTGGCGGATCTGTTTGCCTATATGCAGACCCTGCCGGTGTCGGACACGCCCAGCAAACCGCATGACGTGGGTTTCCCCTTCAACATCAGGCGGGGCCTGGGCCTGTGGAAATTGCTCTACCTGGATGAGAGTTTCGTGATGACCGGCGAGATGTCGGAGCAGGTGACACAGGGGCGCTACCTGGTCGAGGCTCTGGGCCATTGCACCGAATGCCACACGCCGCGCGGGCCTTTCGGCGGGTTGCAGCGCGATGCCTGGCTGAGTGGCGCGCCCAACCCCTCCGGCAAGGGGCGTATTCCCAACATCACACCCGCCGGTCTGGAGTGGTCAGCCGATGACATCGCTTATTACCTGGAAAGCGGTCTGACCCCGGATTTCGACAGCGCCGGCGGCACCATGGCATCGGTGGTGAACAACATGTCGCACCTGCCCGAAGGCGACCGGGCGGCGATAGCGGCCTATCTCAAGGCGCTGCCCTGACGCGGCCGTCCCGAGCGGGGTGAGTGCGGGATGGATATTTCTGGCCAAAAAGAAAGGGGGACAAGCTGTAGTGCCGCCTGAGCCGTTTCTGGCCTCCTTGTTTTTCACATCGGATTGTGGCCACTACAGCGTTTCGGGATAGGCTTGAAACATGCCACATCCCTTTTCGCGTAGGGCCGAAGGGAGAGGCAGCGAACAAGTGATTCAGGTATATCCCGAAACGCTTTATCTGAACAGCATCAGCAGGGAGGCGGTCATGAAGATTCTGATCGTGGGGGCCGGTCCCACCGGCCTGACAGCAGCCGTGGAACTGGCGCGCCGGGGCATCATGCCGCGTATCATCGACAAAAGATCCGGCCCCTCGAACCTGAGCCGGGCCGTCGGCATCCAGCAGCGCACGATGGATATTCTGACCCCCTCCGGCGCGGCGGAGGAGATCCGCAAGGAGGCGGTCTGTTTTGACGGCGTCGCCTTTCACTCAGGCCCCCGCAGGATCGCGAAACTTGCCCTGAACTTCGATGACAAATCCCGGCTCTATGGACTGCCGCAGGACCGGACGGAGCATTTCCTGGCCTGCGCCTTTGCCCGGTATGGCGGCAAGGTCGAATATGACACGCCTTTCGAGGGGCTGACCCAGGATGAAACATGCGCGCGCGTGCAGATGGGCGGGACAGAATCACCCTTCGACCATGTGATCGGTGCCGACGGCGCCCACAGCGCCGTGCGCGCGGCGCTGGGGCTGGAATTTCCCGGCTTCGACCTGCCGGGCCAATGGTCCATCGCCGATGTGGAAAGCCCGGACTGGCGTGATCCGCAGTGCTTTCAGGGCTTCCTGCTGCCCCATGGCGACATCTGCATCGTCGCCCCGCTGGAGGCTGCGCGCTTTCGGGTGATCGCTAGTCGGCCCGACGCGCTTGCCGCATTGCCGGTGCCGATGAACGTGACCAACATCCGCCGCAGCGGCGCTTTCACCATCTCGGTGCGGCAGGTGACGGATTATGCGGTGGGCCGGGTCTATCTTGCCGGGGATGCCGCACATTGCCATTCCCCGGCAGGTGGCCGGGGCATGAACCTCGGCATCGCGGATGCGGCCGACCTTGCGGGGCGGCTGGTTGACGGGGGCCTTGCCGGTTACCACGCCGCGCGCCATGCGGAAGGGGCACATGTGCTGGCCTTCAGCGAGACTGTGCGCAAGGCGGTCCAGTCAAAAAGCCCGCTGCGCCGGATGGTCATGCCCTGGGTGATGAAACTGATCGCCGCGGTCCCGCCGTTCCAGCGGGCAGCGGTGCATTATTTCGTCAGCGGTTGAAGCGTTTCCAGTTTTCGTTGAAATCAGGCCAGCCCCAGCTTGCGGTTGCGCGCGGCGCGCAGGCGGGTGAAATCATCGCCCGCGTGATAGGACGACCGGGTCAGCGGCGTCGCGGAAACCATCAGGAACCCCTTGCCATAGGCCGCCTTCTCATAGGCTGCAAATTCGTCCGGATGCACAAAACGGTCGACGCGGTGGTGTTTCGGCGTCGGCTGCAGATACTGGCCGATGGTCAGGAAATCGATGTCCGCGGCGCGCATGTCCTCCATCACCTGAATGACAGATTGCCGATCCTCGCCCAGCCCCACCATGATGCCCGATTTGGTGAACATCGACGGGTCCAGCTCCTTCACCCGCTGCAACAGGCGCAGGGAGTGGAAGTAACGCGCGCCGGGGCGAACCTCCGGATAAAGGCCGGGCACGGTTTCGAGGTTGTGGTTGAACACATCGGGACGCGCCTCGACCACCACTTCCAGCACCTTGGGATCGGCGCGGATGAAATCCGGTGTCAGAATCTCGATCGTGGTCTCGGGGCTGCGCTTGCGGATGGCGCGGATGGTCTGGGCAAAATGCTCCGCCCCGCCGTCCGCCACATCGTCGCGGTCGACAGAGGTGATGACCACATGGTTCAGCCCCAGCTTGGCCACCGCATCGGCCACCCGGCCCGGCTCGAACACATCCAGCGCCTCGGGCGGCTTGCCGGTGGCGATGTTGCAGAAGGTGCAGGCGCGGGTACAGACCTCGCCCATGATCATCATGGTGGCGTGGCCCTGGCTCCAGCATTCGCCGACATTGGGGCAGCCCGCCTCTTCGCAGACCGTGGTCAGCTTGTTGTCGCGCATGATCTTCGCGGTTTCGGCATATCCCTTGCCGCCGGGTGCCTTGACCCTGATCCAGTCCGGTTTCTTGGGCTGGGCATTGTCGGGCTTGCGCGCCTTTTCAGGGTGGCGCTGTTCGGGGATTTTCAGATCGCGCATGGGGACCTCACATTGCTTGCGATCTATGTAACACAACTTTGCGCCAACAAAAGCCCATGCCGCGCAATGCTGCCTTGCACCCGCGCGATGCTATCCGATCATCGGACCACCCGGGCCGATGGTTTCGTCATAATGCCGCCTCAGGCGCATCAGCGCGATGCGCAACACGATCTTGCCGGACCGCGCCGACCAGCCCAGACGTTTTTCCGTGGTCTCCAGCCCTTCGAGATAGCAACAGCACCGCAGCGCCACATCAGACAGGCCCGGCCCGAGATAGCGCAACGCCGCCGTCACCCGTGCCTGCGCGGCCCCGGCACTGTCCGACATTGCGCGCGTCCCGCAAGTGCCGCCTTGCGTGCCCGCGGTCAGGAAACCCTGCCAGTTCTGGGTCACCCGCGTCCCCATCTGCGCCAGTTCGAAATCCTCGCGCAGGCGTTCGCCTGCATGGACCAGCGCATCGCTCAGAAAAGGCTTTCCGCTCTTGTCCTTGCGCCGCGACAAGGCGATCAGCGGGCTTTCGGCCAGCGAATAGCGCATTTTCTGGCGTTGGCTGCATGCGGCCTCGCCGGTGCCGTCCCGCCAGCCCGCATCAGCGCCGTCAAATCCGGTCTGGGCTTCGGCAAAGCCCTGGGTGCCACGCGGCATTCCCCCCTCTGCCCCGATCATCCCCCCCAGCGCGCTGCGGCCCGCGGTGGTGATGTGATAGCGGATGATGCGCCCGGAATTGGAGGGGGCGATCCAGTCCTTCAACGCCATGGCCTGTGCCACCGCGGCATCCACCACAGCGGTCCGGGTGCTGCCCCCCGATGCGGTATCGCGCACCACCACGGCCTTTTCCATGTCTGCTGCGATGGCCAGGACCGCGCCGGTTTCGCACAGCCTGGGCAGGATGCGCATCGCCTCCTGTGTCAGCGCGGCTTCGTCGGGGACGGATTTGTGGGCGGGCTGGGCCATTGGCTGTTCCTCCTTTAAGGCGTTTTTCCCGGCACCGGTCGGTCGGCGTTCCGCACCCAGGCGTTGCAATGCGGCATCCACCAGCGGATCGTCACGGCGGGTCTCGATCCGGCGGATCTGGCGCATGATTGTGGAAGCGTGACATCCCGCACTTCGGGCGAGTTCCCGCATCGGTCGTCCCTGCTCTGTATGGGCCAGATAGTGAATCGCGCCTTCCGGCACCCAGTCCGGCAGGCTTAACGGTTGATGAGCATTCTTAGCTGACAAAACGCGTACCACTCTATTTTACATTGTTGTTTCCGTAGGTTGACGAGTTTTCCACAGAAGGACAAACCGCAACCTATGGGTGCATTGGTTACCTGATCGTTAAAACTTTTTCGGTTTCTCAATCATTATTTCTAAAGTCTAAACACTGGTGAAGGCGCCGCGCGACCCTCTCCGGGAGGGCGCAACACCCGCGTGAGTTGTGGCAAAACGGAGGCAGCGATTCCGCCATCCCGACCAGAAAAGGACCACTGCCATGCAAGATATCTTTTCCATGCTGAGCGCCCTGCACCGCCCGCAACTGATGATGCGCGCCGCGCGCATCGGGGCGGAAAACTACCGCCGTTCCAGCCATCTGCCCCGGCTGCTGGGCTATGGCGTGCTGCCCCGCCACAGCGCAGCCCTGCTGCGCCTGATGGAGATCGAGGCCGTGCTGGAGGATGAACGCAAGCGTGCGGATGCAGGCTATAGCCTGATCCGGCACATCGACGTTCTGATTGCCATGGTAGGAGAGGCGCGGGTGCTGCGCGCGGTCAATGCCGCGCCCCGCAGCGTGACGTGACGGGTGACAGGGCCGCCACCGGGGCGGCGGCCGGGTTATCCATGCTGCCAGACCGGAACAACCGGCCCGGCTGTACCCTTACATGAAGCTGTCGGGCGCTTCGGACTTCTTGCGCGCCACATAGGCATCCAGCGCTTCGCGGATCGCCGGGTCCAGCACCGGCTGCTGGTAGTCCGCCAGCATCTTTTCCACCCGGATCGTGGCCAGCTGCGTGGTGTCGCGCGCGCCTTCGTCTTCCCATGTCTCAAAGGGCTTGTAGTCCAGCAGATCGGATTTCCAGAAGGCCGATTTGAAGTTGGCCTGCGTATGCGCGCAGCCCAGGTAATGCCCGCCGGGGCCAACCTCGCGGATCGCATCCATCGCCTGGCCGTTCTCGTCCATGTAGACGCCCTTGGCAAAATGGTGCAGAATGCCCAGCTGATCCGCATCCATCACGAATTTCTCGAAGGAGGCCACAAGCCCCCCCTCCAGCCAGCCGCAGGAGTGCAACATGAAGTTCACACCGGCCAGCAGGCCCATGTTCAGGCTGTTCGCCGTCTCATAGGCGGCCTGCGCATCAGGCAGTTTGGACCCGCAGAAGGACCCGGCAGAGCGGTATGGCAGGTTCAGCCGCCGGGCAAGCTGCCCCGCGCCATAGGTGATATGCGCAGCCTCCGGCGTGCCGAAGGTGGGCGCGCCCGAGTTCATGTCGATCGAGGTCACGAAGGCCCCCATGACAATCGGCGCACCGGCACGGCACAGCTGGCTGTAGGCAACACCGGCCAGGGTTTCCGCCAACACCTGCGTCAGGGTCCCGGCCACGGTGGTCGGCGCCATCGCACCGCCCACGATGAAGGGCGAGATGATGCAGGCCTGGTTGTTCTCGGCATAGACCTTGAGCGCGCCCATCATCACATCGTCGAAGGTCATCGGCGAGTTGATGTTGATCAGCGAGGTCATCACCGTGTTCTGCTGAACGAAATCCTCACCAAAGAGCACCCCGCACATATCCACCGAATCCTGCGCACGGCTGGGTTCGGTCACCGATCCCATGAAGGGCTTGTCGCTCAGCGTCATATGGGCGTGCAGCATGTCCAGGTGCCGCTTGTTGACGGGAATATCCGTCGGCTCGCAGACCGTGCCGCCCGAATGGTGCAGCCACTTGGACATATAGGCCAGTTTCACGAACTTGTTGAAATCCGCCATGGTGGCATAGCGCCGACCGCCTGCCGCATCGCGCACGAAGGGCGGGCCATAGACCGGTGCCAGCACCAGATTGCGGCCACCGACCTCGACATTGCGCTCGGGGTTGCGCGCGTGCTGGGTAAAGGTGGACGGTGCCGTGGCACAAAGCTTGCGGGCCAGACCTTTGGGGATATGCACCCGCTCGCCGCGCACATCCGCCCCCGCATCGCGCCACATCTGCAGGGCTTCGGGATTTTCGGGGAAATTGACACCCACTTCTTCGAGGATGATATCCGCATTGCGCTCGATGATCTGCAGCGCTTCCTCGTTCAACACTTCGAAGTTTGGAATGTTGCGTTCGATAAAGCGCGCGGTTTCGAAAGAGACCGCCGTGCGCTCCGCCCGGCGCGCTGCACCGCCGCCACCCCGTGTCCGTCCGCGCCGTGCTGATTCCGCCATGATATGACCCTTACTCAGAAATTTCCTTCTCCTAACGTATCCCCCCGCCCCAATTCGCGCGATTTCCGCCGCCGGGGGGAGAAAAACGACATCCTCCCGACGCCCCCATGCTGTTTTTGACCAAAATAATCCCGAGCGCCGGGGCCGCGCCCCAGTCCGACACTTGCCACGCCGTCAAACCCTGCCTAATCAATGGCCATGACAGAACTCATCTCCCCCGCCGCCCACGACCGCCTGCTGATCATCGATTTCGGCAGCCAGGTCACCCAGTTGATCGCCCGCCGCCTGCGCGAGCTCAGCGTTTTCTGCGAAATTCACCCGTTCAACACGGTGGACGACGCCTTTCTGAAGGAATTCGCCCCCAAGGCGGTGATCCTGTCCGGCGGCCCCTCCTCCGTCTTTGCCGAAGGCGCGCCGATGCCGCCGCAATCGGTCTTTGATCTGGGCGTGCCGATCCTGGGGATCTGTTATGGCCAGCAGGTGATGATGCATTGCCTGGGTGGTCACGTCGAACGCGGCCACCGCACCGCCGAGTTCGGCCGCGCCTTTGTCACCCCCACGGGACAATCGCTGGATCTGCTGGCAGGCTGGTTCGCCACCGACCGCGAGCAGGTCTGGATGAGCCATGGCGACCACGTCAGCAAGATCGCACCGGGGTTCGAGGTCTATGGCACCTCGCCCAACGCGCCCTTTGCCATCACCGGCGATCCGTCGCGTCATTTCTACGCCGTGCAATTCCATCCGGAGGTGCATCACACCCCCAACGGCGCAAGGCTTTACGAGAATTTCGTGCGGCTTGCGGGCTTCAAGGGCGACTGGACCATGCGCGCCTACCGCGAGGAAGCGGTGGCGGCGATCCGCGAACAGATCGGCGACAAGAAGGTGATCTGCGCCCTCTCTGGCGGGGTTGATTCCTCGGTCGCGGCGGCGCTGATCCACGAGGCGGTGGGCGACCAACTGACCTGCGTCTTTGTCGACCACGGCTTGCTGCGCAAGAACGAGGCCGAAGAGGTCGTGGGCATGTTCCGCGACCACATGAACCTGCATGTCATCCACGCCGACGAGGTGGACCTGTTCCTGGGCGAGCTGGACGGTGTCAGCGACCCCGAGACCAAGCGCAAGATCATCGGCAGGCTGTTCATCGATGTCTTCCAGAAATACGCCAACCAGATCGAGGGGGCGGAGTTCCTCGCGCAGGGCACGCTTTACCCCGATGTGATTGAATCCGTGTCCTTTTCCGGCGGCCCTTCCGTCACGATCAAGAGCCACCACAACGTCGGCGGCCTGCCCGAAAAGATGGGCCTGAAACTGGTCGAACCGCTGCGCGAATTGTTCAAGGACGAGGTCCGCGCGCTGGGAACCGAACTGGGCCTGCCCGCCCATTTCATCGGCCGTCACCCCTTCCCCGGGCCGGGTCTCGCGATCCGCTGCCCCGGCGAGATCACCCGCCAGAAACTCGACATCCTGCGCGAGGCGGATGCCGTTTATATCGACCAGATCCGCAAGCACGGGCTCTATGACGAGATCTGGCAGGCCTTCGTCGCGATCCTGCCGGTGCGCACCGTGGGCGTGATGGGCGACGGGCGAACCTATGATTTCGCCTGCGCCCTGCGCGCAGTGACCTCCGTCGACGGGATGACGGCGGATTACTATCCGTTCAGCCACGAATTCCTGGGCGAAACCGCCACCCGCATCATCAACGAGGTGCCGGGCATCAACCGGGTCACCTATGACATCACCTCGAAACCTCCGGGCACGATCGAGTGGGAGTGATCAATCAATGACCCCCGCCCGCCCGTGACCGATAACACCGTCATCCCCCCGATCAACCAGACTCTGCGCGCCGCATTCTGGATGGTCGGTGCCATCACCTCTTTCACGGCGATGGCCATGGCCGGGCGCAAGCTGGGGGCCGATTACGACACTTTCGAAATCATGCTCTACCGCTCGGCCTTCGGTTTTGTTGTCGTGGCCGGCCTGGCCTGTGCCCTTGGCACCTGGCGCGAGATCAATACCGATGCCCTGGGGCTGCAAACCCTGCGCAACCTGGTGCATTTCACCGGCCAGAACCTCTGGTTCTTTGCGGTAACCGTGATCCCGCTGGCGCAGGTCTTTGCCTTTGAATTCACCACACCGCTCTGGGTGATCGTGCTTTCTCCCTTCCTGCTGGGCGAGCGGCTGACCAGGGTCCGCTCCATCTCGGCGCTGATGGGGTTCATCGGCATCCTGATCGTGGCGCGCCCCACTGTTGCCGGGATGAACGCGGGGGTGCTGGCCGCCGCCGGCTGTGCCGTCTTTTTCGCTCTGACCTTCATCACCACCAAGAAACTGACCGCCCGGCAAAGCATCACCGCGATCATGTTCTACCTGACATTGCTGCAGCTGATCTTCGGGCTGATCACCGCAGGCTTTGACGGCGATATCGCCCTGCCCACATTGTCCAGCGCCCCGTTGCTGGCGCTGGTCGGGGTCTGCGGGCTGCTGGCGCATTTCTGCATCGCCAATGCCCTCCGGCTGGCCCCGGCAGCGGTGGTGTCACCCATCGACTTTGCCCGCCTGCCGGTGATCGCAATCCTTGCCATGCTGGTCTATGGCGAAACCGTGGACCTGTGGGTGTTTATCGGTGCAATCATTATCTTTGCCGGGAATTATCTGAACATCTGGGTCGAAACCCGCAAAAAACCCGCATGATCCGGGTCGCGGTGCGCAGCCCGGCCATCTAGGTCACCCCCATGAACCCGCAAAAATCAATCACCCCCCGCGCCTGGACCGAGATGCTGCTGCTGGCGGCAATCTGGGGCGCGTCCTTTGTCTCCATCCGGATGGCGCTTGATGAAATCGGGCCGCTCTGGGCTGTGGCCCACCGGGTTGGCTGGGCGGCGGTGGCGCTCTGGGGGGCGGTGTTGGTCATGGGCCTGAGAGTGCCCCTCGATCCGCGCATCTGGGGCGCCTTTCTGGTCATGGGGTTGCTGAACAATGTGATTCCCTTCGGGCTGATGGCCTGGGGCCAGTTGCACATCGAAAGCGGCCTGACCTCGATCCTCAATGCCGCCACCGCGATCTTTGGCGTGATCGCTGCTGCAATCTTCTTTGCGGATGAGCGGATCACCCTGCGCAAGGCGGCAGGCGTCCTGCTGGGTTTTGCCGGTGTGGCCACCGCCATCGGGCTGGAGAACCTGGCCCAGTTCGACCTGCGGTCGCTGGCGCAGCTGGCGGTGATCGGGGGCACGGTGTCCTATGCGCTCGCTTCCGTCTGGGCGCGCAAGACATTGTCGGGCCAGCCGCCACAGGTGGCCGCAGCGGGGATGGTCACCGGCTCGACCCTGATCATGCTGCCCGCGGCCTGGATCCTCGAAGGGCCAATCGACCTCTCGCTTGCGCCCCGCACCTGGGCCGCCATCGGCTATTACGCCCTGCTGGGCACGGCGCTGGCCTATCTGCTCTATTACCGTGTCCTGGGCATGGCGGGCAGCGGCAACCTGATGCTGGTCACGCTGCTGATCCCGCCCTTTGCGATTCTGCTGGGGGCGCTGGTGCTGGGTGAAACCCTGCGCCCGGCGGCCTATGCGGGTTTTGCACTGCTGGCGGCGGGGCTGCTGATCCTGAACGGCCGCATCTGGCGTCCGCGCCGCCGCTCCGCTAGACAGGGGGCGAAATCAACCTGACGGACCTGCCCCATGCTATACCCCACTGCCCAGGACTGGCGCGCCGCGCCGCGCCGCAAAGTGCTTGTCTTTGGCATGTCGGGACTGGGGAAAACCCATCTGAGCGGGCTGCTGCGGGCCTCTGGCGGCTGGTTCCACTACTCCATCGACTACCGCATCGGCACCCGCTACCTGGGTGAGGCGATTGTCGACAACGCCAAGTCCGAAGCGATGAAAGTGCCCTTCCTGCGCGATCTGCTGATGACCGACAGCATCTATATCGCCTCCAACATCACCTTCGCGAACCTCAGCCCCGTCGCCACCTGGCTGGGCAAGCCCGGATCGCCGGACAAGGGCGGCTTGCCAATGGCGGAATATGCCACCCGGCAGGAAGCCTTCCGCCTGGCCGAGATCGCCGCGCTGAACGACACGCCGCATTTCGCCCGGCGCGCCAAAGCGCTTTATGGCTATGACCATTTCATCTGTGACACCGGCGGGTCGATCTGCGAATGGGTGGATCCGGACAACCCGGAGGACCCGCTGCTGAAAACCCTGTCGGAGGAATGCCTGCTGGTCTGGATCAAGGGGGATGAGGCCCACACCCAGGAGCTGATCCGCCGCTTTGACCGCGCGCCGAAACCGATGGCCTATCAGCCCGCCTTCCTTGAACGGGTCTGGAGAGATTATCTGAGCGAAAACAAAGTGTCAGAGGATAAAGTTGATCCCGATGCCTTTGTCCGCTGGACCTATGCCCAGGCCCTGTCACACCGCCAGCCGCGCTATGCCGCGATGGCGAAATGGGGCGTCACCATCACCCCCGATCAGATCGGCGCGCTCAAGACCGAGGATGATTTCGTGGAGCTGATCGCCGGTTGTCTGGGCTAGTCAGCGCCCAAAACACCCCTGCACCGCGCTGTTGATGCTTTCACCGGCACCGGACAGCGAAAACTGGATCAATGATGCGCCATCCAGCGCCTCGACCCGCAGCCATGATCCCTCCTGCACACCCTGCATAAAGGCATCGCCAGGCGGGATGTTCACGCTCAGATCGCCACGGCTGCGGTCCAGCGGCACCAGATAGGCGACATCACCGATCACAAAACGGTATTGGCCCGCCGCCATCGGCAGAGCCGTCAGCGCAAAGAAACTGGCCTGCGGTGTGCAGAAATAATAGAACCCATAGCCCTGCTCGGCATCCGCACCGGCAAAACGGTGCACCCCGTCGCTGGCCAGCCCGGCGCGCCATGCGGGCGCTGCAGCTGAGTGGCGCGGCGCCGCAGGTTCACCTGAACAAAGCGACGCAACACATTGATTGTATTCAGCACTTTCCGGACCGGAGGAATCGGCAAGACAGCGCCAGACGCAGCGCTGAACATCCATGGGATCCTCCTCCTGCGCGGCAACCGCAAGCGGCGTGAACAGGCAGATCAGCAAGAGGGTCAGACGCATGGAAACCTCGGCACTTGGCGCAACTGAATGTCATGATGCGCGCGCGCGCGGAAAATGCAATGACACATCAGCGGGTGCTGCCGCCCCGCCCCCTTGGCAACGCAGCCTGCCCGGTCTATCTAAGCCCTTCAATACACGGATCGCCAAGCCCATGCCCATCAAAATTCCCGCCACCCTGCCCGCCTATGACGTGCTGAGCCGCGAGGGCGTGATGCTGCTGGACGACGAGCTGGCCGACCATCAGGACATTCGCCCGCTGAAGATCGCGCTGCTGAACCTGATGCCCAAGAAGATCCAGACAGAGAACCAGTTTGCCCGGCTGATCGGGGCCACACCCCTGCAGATCGAACTCAGCCTGCTGCGCATGTCGGACCACCGCACGCGCAACACCGCCGCTGCGCATATGGAAAGCTTCTATCGCCCGGTGAGCGAGATCTGGGACGAGAAATTCGACGGGCTGATCATCACCGGCACCCCCATCGAACACATGGATTTCACCGAAGTCACCTATTGGGACGAGCTGAAACGCGTGATGGACTGGACCCAGACCAACATTCATTCCACCTTCGGCGTCTGCTGGGGCGGGATGGCGATGATCAACCATTTCCACGGGGTCAGGAAACACATCCTTGAGGAAAAGGCCTTTGGCTGTTTCCGGCACCGCAACCTCGCCCCCGCCTCGCCCTATCTGCGCGGGTTTTCGGACGATTGCATCGTGCCTGTTTCGCGCTGGACAGAGATGCGCCAGGACGAGGTTGATGCCCATCCCAAGCTGACCACCCTGCTGGCCAGCGACGAGGTCGGCCCCTGCCTGATCGAAGATCCGGGTCACCGCGCGCTCTATGTCTTCAACCACTTCGAATACGACAGCGACACGCTGAAACAGGAATACGACCGCGACGTGGCCTCCGGCACGCCGATCAACGTGCCCTGCAATTACTACCCCGATGACGATCCCACCCGCGCGCCGATGAACCGCTGGCGCAGCCATGCGCATCTGCTTTACGGCAACTGGATCAACGAGATCTATCAAAGCTGCCCCTATGATATTTCGCTGATCGGCACCTGAGCTGATGCGGGCCGGCGTGTTTCTTGCCCTTGTCCTGCTGGCGGTGCTGATCGGTATCGTCCAATGGCGCGCAGCCGCGCGTGAAGCCGCGGCAGAGGCCGCCACCCCGCCCGTCGGGCAGATCCTGAACATCGACGGCGTGCCGGTGCATGCGCTGGTCATGGGCGAAGGCCCCGATCTGGTGCTGATCCACGGGGCCAGCGGCAATCTGCGCGACTTTACCACGGGCTTTGCGGAGCAGCTGGCCGACCGCTACCGCGTGATCCTCTTTGACCGCCCCGGCATGGGCTGGACGGGCCGCCTGCCCGGGTCGGGCGGTGCCTGGAACACCAGCGAAGAGACGCCGCAGGCCCAGGCCGTATTGCTGCAAAAGGCCGCCGATGCGCTGGAGGTGCGCAACCCCATCGTGCTGGGCCATTCCTTTGGCGGGATCGTGGCCATCGCCTGGGGCCTGTCGCGCCCCGATGACACCGCCGCGCTGGTGCTGGCCGGTGCCGTGTCGGAGCCCTGGCCCGGCGGGCTGGGCTGGACCTATACGGTCAACGGTTCGCTGCCGGGTGGTGCGCTCTTTGTACCGATGGTCACCGCCTTTGTCCCGAAGTCCTATGTAGAGGTCAGCATCAATGCCATCTTTGCCCCGCAGGAGGCCCCGGCAGGCTATGGCGACCATCTGGGCACCGGGCTGACCCTGCGCCGCACATCGCTGCGCGCCAATGCCCAGCAGGTCAATGCCCTGCGCCCGCATGTGGTTGAAATGCAAAAGCAATACGCCAGGCTGACCATGCCGATCGAGGTGGTGCACGGTGATGCCGATACCATCGTGCCCGCGCATATCCACGCCGAGGTGCTGATCGGCGACGTGCCCCGTGGCGCCTTGAAGATCCTGCCGGGTCAGGGCCACATGCTGCAGCATACCGCACCGGGGGAACTTGTTGCCGCCATTGACCGGGCCGCAGCCCATGCGGGTTTGCGTTAATCCCCTTAACATCCCATATTGAAACCAAAGACCCTTTCAGGAGGCCCCATGGACCTGCCCTTTGACGGCGCGATCAGCGCCTTTTACGAGAATGAAGCGCCCGACCAGATCCGCAACGCGATCCGCCGGGCCGACAAGGGAGACGTGATCTCCGCCTCCTACCCCCATTCGGAGCGGCTGGCGCGCAAGGTCTATGAGCACGCCTTCGACAAGCTGCAGATCGAACTGGTCAAGCTGCAATCCTGGGTCCGCGACAGCGGCACCCGGATCGTGATGGTCTTCGAAGGCCGCGATGCCGCCGGAAAAGGTGGTACAATCAACCGGATGCGCACCAATCTTAACCCACGCGCCGCCCGCGTCGTCGCCCTGTCCAAACCGACAGAGACGGAACAGGGCGAATGGTATTTCCAGCGCTATCTGCGCCATCTGCCCACTGCGGGAGAAATGGTTTTCTACGACCGGTCCTGGTACAACCGGGGCGTGGTCGAACCTGTCTTCGGGTTCTGCACCCCGGATCAGAACAGGCATTTCTTCAACCAGGTGCCGGATTTCGAAAAGATGCTGGTGGATGACGGCATCCATCTGTTCAAGTTCTGGCTGAACGTGGGCCGCGCCGAACAGCTGCGCCGCATGCTGGCGCGCGAAAGCGATCCCTTGAAACAATGGAAGCTCAGCAGCATCGACGTTCAGGGGCTGGCCAAATGGGATGCCTATTCCGAGGCGATCAAGGACACGCTGACGCGCAGCCATACCGACCATGCGCCCTGGACCATCATCCGCTCTGACGACAAGCGCCGCGCGCGGCTGAACGCCATGCGGGTGCTCTGCCATGCCTTTGACTACCCTCAGAAAGACGCGCGGGCCATCGGCGCGATCGACCCGCTGATCTGCGGCGGTCCGGACCTCTGGGATGCCTAAGCGCGGCTATCACCACGGCAATCTCCGGCAGGCACTGATTGACGCCGCACTAGAGCTGATCGAGGCGCGCGGCCCCACCGGCTTTACCCTGTCGGAGGCGGCCAAACAGGCGGGGGTGACCCCGGCGGCGGTCTATCGCCACTTTGATGGCCGCGAGGACCTGATCGCCGAAGCTGCCCGGCAGGGCTATGAGATTTTTGCCGATCTGATGGATTTTGCCTATCAATCCGGCCAGCCCTCTGCGCTCAGGGCATTCGAGGCGACGGGCCGCGCCTATCTGGCCTTTGCCCGCAAATACCCCGGCCATTACATCGCGATGTTCGAAAGCGGCATCTCGGTGAACCGCACCCCGGAACTGGCCGCCGTGGCGGGCCGCGCCAATGCGGTGCTGGAACGCGCCGCCACCGACCTCAGCCAGCATATCCCCGAGGACAGACGCCCGCCCGCCTCCATGTTCTCGGCCCATATCTGGGCGATGAGCCATGGGGTGGTGGAACTTTTTGCCCGCAACTCCCCCGGCCGCGCCTCGCCCTTTCCGGCGGACGACCTGCTGGAAACCGGCATCGGCATCTACCTGCGGGGTCTGGGGCTGGTGCGCCCGGATGAGTGACAATGCGATTTGCCGCAATTGATTATGCGGGTGTGAAAAAACTCAAGAACAACAAATCTTGAGGAAAAACGCATGTTCACCGAAGTGAGAGACCCAGCACAGATCACAGAATTAGAGCACATCAAAAGGGGCAACCATTTGCCCACAGATGACCCTTGGGGGCGCGAAGTGATCATCCTTGAAGTCAACAAGACCTATGACGCATTCGACGGCTCCGAAAAGCCGACAATCACCGCTATAAGGTTCTGGTGGGCCTTGGGGTAAACTCGGTCACTCGGCGGCTGTTGTACGAGGGGTCCCAAGTTCCGCCATCACCTCTGCCGCAATCTCAAAAGACCTCAGCCGCGCCGTATGGTCGTGGATCTGCCCGGTCAGGATCAGCTCGTCCGGCTGATGGCGCGCGATCATCTCGGCCAGCTGCGCGCGCACCGTCTCGCGGCTGCCCACCGCCGTGACCCGCAGCGCCTGATCCACGCCACGGCGCACCGCGGCACCGATTTCGGCGTCGATGTCCGCCACCGGGCGCGGCAGCTTGCCGCGCTGGCCGGTGCGCATCCGGGCAAAGGCCTGCTGCATCGAGGTCCGAAGATACGCGCCTTCCTCGTCCGTATCGGCGGCAAAGACATTCACCGCCAGCATGAACTGCGGCTTGTCCAGCTGCGCCGAAGGCTGGAACTGCTGCCGGTAGACCGCCACCGCCTGCTCCAGCGCATCGGGGGCAAAATGCGAGGCAAAGGCGTAAGGCAGCCCGAAATGCGCCGCCACCTGCGCGCCGTAGAGCGAGGAGCCCAGGATCCACAGCGGCACATGGGTGCCCTCGCCCGGCAGGGCGCGCACCGTCGCATGGGGCACAGGCGCGCCAAGGTAGCCCTGCAATTCGGCCACATCGCCCACGAAATCGTCGCTGCCCACCCGGCGCAGCGCCTGATAGACCGCCTGATCGCCCCCCGGCGCGCGCCCCAGGCCCAGGTCGATCCTGTCACCATAAAGGGTCGCCAGCGTGCCGAATTGTTCCGCAATCGCCAGCGGCGCGTGGTTGGGCAGCATGATGCCCCCGGCCCCCACCCGCATGCTGCGGGTCACGCTGGCGACATGGCCGATCAGCACCGATGTCGCGGCAGAGGCGATGCCGGGCATGTTGTGATGCTCCGCCATCCAGTAACGGTGATATCCCAGCGCCTCGGCCCGCTGCGCCAGTTCGGTGGTATTGCGCATCGCCTGCGCCGCATCGCTGCCTTCGGGGACAGGTGCCAGATCGAGAAGGGAATATTTCACGGCAATCTCCTTGTTGCTTCCCAAGATAGACAGCCGCAGCCCGGGTAAAACCCTGCCTCATTCTTTTTGGCAAAAAATATTCCCGGTGGGGGTCCGGGGGAGGCAGCGCCTCTCCCGGCGGTCGGCGCGCGCCAGCGCGTCGAAATCACTTGGAAAAAACCTCAGGAAACGAAAAGGCCGCACCAGATGGCGCGGCCTTTCCCGAAAATATGAACAGCAGCTTAACGCTTGGAGAACTGGAAGCTCTTACGCGCCTTGGCCTTGCCGTATTTCTTCCGCTCGACAACGCGGCTGTCACGGGTCAGGAAACCTGCCGCTTTCAGCGCGCCGCGCAGGGAGGGGTCATAAAGCTGCAGCGCCTTGGAGACACCGTGCTTGACCGCACCGGCCTGACCGGACAGACCGCCACCCTTGACGGTGGCGACCACGTCGAACTGGCCTTCGGTATTGGTGATGCCGAAAGGCTGCGCCAGGATCATCTGCAGCACGGGGCGCGCAAAATATTCGTTCTGCGGCTTGCCGTTGACGGTGACCTTGCCGGAACCGGGCTTGATCCAGACGCGGGCAACCGCATCTTTCCGCTTGCCGGTGGCATAGGCACGGCCCAATTCGTCACGCACGGGCTCACGGCTGATGGCTTCTGACGAAGCAGCACCTTGCACGCCGCCGATGTTCTCGGTCACAACCGCTTCGAGACCTTCGAGTGTTTTGATTTCGTCAACCATGCTCATGCGCTCCGGGTGTTTTTCTTGTTCATGGACTTCACGTCCAGAACGTCGGGGTTTTGCGCCTCGTGCGGGTGCTCGCCACCTGCATAGACGCGCAGGTTGGTCATGATCTGGCGGCTCAGGCGGTTGCCGGGCAGCATGCGCTTGACGGCCTGGGTCACGACCCGCTCGGGGTGCGCGCCTTCGAGGATCTGCGCCTTGGTGCGGCTCTTGATCCCGCCGGGGTGGCCGGTGTGCCAGTAGAAGTGCTCTTCACGCTTCTTGCCGGTCATCTGGATCTTCTCGGCATTGATGACGATGACATTGTCACCGCAATCCATGTGAGGGGTGAAGGACGGCTTGTGCTTGCCGCGCAGCCGCATGGCAACGATCGACGCAAGACGGCCCAGCACGACGCCTTCGGCGTCAATGATGATCCACTTCTTGTCGATGTCTGCCGGTGTTGCAGAGAAAGTTTTCATCGGAAATTCCCGTTTGGTGGTGAAAGCAGGGGCAAAGCACCCTGCCTGGTAACTGATGGGCGGGTTATAAACATCCCCTGCGCCCGGTCAAGCGACACTTTGTCCGATTTATAATGCAAAAACAAGTACTTGAAATTAAGGTATTATTTTACCCCATCCTGCACCGGGTTCGGCACCCGGTTTGCGGCGCAAGGTTCCCGTCTGACCCTGTCCCGTGCTAGGGTAGCATCTGTCGCGTCACAACAGGCTCTTCAATGTTTTCGCCCCCCGGCCCCCTTCTTGCCACCCTCGCCCTGCTGGTGCTGTCCACCGCCATCGGCATCCGCCCCGTGGTCAAGCTGATCCAGGTCTATGAGGCGCGCCACGAATTGCGCCCCGGTTCCGCCGGGCGCATCCGGTCGCTTGCGGGCTGGGCAGTGATTGCCTTCTGGCTGATGGCGACATGGTTTTTCGCCACCATCATCGGCGACTGGCATGTGACGGGCGATCTGGCCGGGGCGATCGATCGGTCCTGGCTGCGGCTGCGCATCCTGCTGGAAATTGCCGCCGCCCTGGGGGACAACGACTGATGCCGGGTGACAGCACCGAGCGGGTTGAAGCGGATCAGGCCGCGCTGTCCTGCGCCGCCTGTGGCGGGCATTGCATCTTTTCTCCGCTGAAGGGCCAGTTGGAATGCACCAGTTGCGGCACCGCCTATGGCGTCGAGACCCCCGAAGACTCCGATGCGGCGCGGGAATTCGCCTATGACCCCGAGGCGCCGGAGAACGACCCGCCCGAACTGACCCGCGAGCGCATCTATCAGTGTCGCAACTGCGGCGGTGCCGTCCTCTTTGTGGGCGCGGCCCTTTCCGAACATTGCCCCTATTGCAATGGCCCGGTTGTGCTGGGCACCGGGGATGCCGGCTATCGGACCAAGGCGCTGATCCCGTTTCAGGCCGATCACGGTTTTGCCCGCCGCCAGATGCGGGCCTGGGTGGGCAAACGGCTGGCCGCGCCAGGCAGCCTGCCCGCGCTGCTGGAAGACGCGCGGCTGGCCGGGCTTTATGCGCCCTTCTGGACCTTCGACAGTCATGAGGCCCTGCAGTACTGGGCCAAATATACCACCGGCTCCGGCGACAACCGCCGCACCCACAAGACCTCCGGGGCGCTGCAGATCGCCTTTGACGACCTGCTGATGCCCGCCTCGCCCCATGTCACCCCGCTGATCCGCGACGGCATTCTGCATGACTTCGACCCCGGATCGCTCAGGCCTTTTCAGGTGGGTTATCTGGCTGGGTTTGCAGCCGAGCGCCATCACCAGAGCGTCGCACAGGGGCTTGCCGCCAATGCCCCCGACAAGAAGCTGCTGATCCGAAACCGGATCAGGCACCACATCAACAAATCCGGCGTTCACGACATCCGCTATCAGACCGATACCACCGGCATCCATTACCGCCGCATCCTGCTGCCGGTCTGGATCGCGCATTACAGCTATGGTGGCAAACCCATGAAGGTGGTCGTCTCGGGCATCGACGGGCGCACCTTTGGCGAACGCCCCTTTTCGAAATGGAAACTGGCCGCCTATGCCGCGGGCCTGTCGGCCATGGCAATCGCGCTGGGGCTGGCCTGGGGTGCCGGCGGGCTGCTCTGACGCCAGTCGATTTCATCACCTAGTCACCCGGAATCAAAGTTCGGTTCATTGAATACAGCTCTCAACGGCAGGTTCGCGCCCGACCCCGAGGGCGGCCCTCCATTTGGCGAGGCATTTTCATTTTTTCATACTTCACAGCATTTTGCGAGGTCGGAGTTTCGCACCCGCC
>NZ_QBFD01000046.1:1036617-1078731 GCF_003335585.1 Sulfitobacter sp. DFL-14
GTCATGCGAAAAACCTGCATCACGTAACGCTGCCTGGAACCGGAGATTTCAACGCGTTACGTGATGCATGATGCTTCAGGTATTTCGTCAGACGCTATAGGCGATTGAAAACCCCGGCCCGTTGCCCTATATCTGGAGTGTTCTTCGGAACTATGGACATAAACGCGCTCGTAATAAGCGGATCGGACCCGGGGGCGGTACCCGGCGACTCCACCAACATCCTTCATTTGGGGATCATGGGGTCGAAACAGGATCGACGAACGTCTAAAGGGGTTTTGCTTTGTCTCGGCTGACTGCCACCGTTATCGGCGTAAAAAGTACAATTGCAAATGACAATAGTGCTCCAGTAGCAATGGCCGCGTAAGCGACCGGAGAGACTGAAATCTAAGTCCTTGGGTTTAGCGACTTAAGGCGGGGTTCGCAGGCACCTGGCAACAGAAGCCTGCACTTTCCCCCGCGATGTCCTGTCTGCAATGTTGAACCGCACCAGAACGTTCTGCCCTTTTTGTCAGAAGCAGTGTTTCTGACCGGGTGGTCCGGGCCGAAGCTGCCGTTCCCTTATTGCGATGCCTGCCCCCAGGCGGCCCCACCCGGGTGCCAAGCCCTTCGGTCCATGACAGGCAGATCTTTCCGATCAAAGCGGCAATCCCGGCTTGGCGTCGGGATTTCACCGCGCTGGTGTCACATGATATTCTCCGCCCGACAGGCCCCGCTTTATGACCCGTGCCAGATTTCCGACTTGCCCTATTGCGGTCATTTTCAGATGATGTGATCGGGTCACACTATGCCATAATCTCCCCGTTAGATTGAAATATCAGTGGCTTGGTCACGGTTTTTCCCAATTCTGGGCAAATGTTTGTGTAGGTGGTTCGGATAAAAAGACAGAACGATACTGGACAGAAAGTTAGGCCGAGATATGACCCGCTACACGGGAAATCGCCCCACCCCCCAGCGTTCCCTGTATCTGTGGATGCCGCGTATCATGCTGATTGCGGCCGTCTGCGGCATCATTGTTGCCTTTGGCAAGAAGATCGAGAACCTGTCTTACCAGACCTATCTGCAAAGCCTCCGGCTGAATGCCACGATCGAGCTGTCCACCATCCGCGAACAATTTGAATCCGAAATGGTGGACCGCGTCCTGCGGATCACCCAGCTTGCCTCTGCCCTGTCGGAAAACCCCGACATGAACCAGACCGAATTCAACATCAAGGCGGTCGATTTCCTGTTGCAAAGCGACGATGTGATCAACGTTGCTGCAGCGCCCGACCTGGTTGTCAGCATGGTCTTTCCCAAGACCGGCAACGAAGCGGTGCTGGGGCTGGATTATCGCGCGAACCCGGCACAATATCCGAAAGTGGCCGAAGCGATGCGCACCGGACGCGGCCTGATCGACGGGCCGGTCAACCTGGTGCAGGGCGGGCGCGGCCTGATCCTCAGACAGCCGGTCTTTACCAAGCGCAACGGCCAGACGGAGCCCTGGGGGATGCTTTCCGTGGTGCTGGATTACGATTCATTCGTCGACAACATCAGCAGCACGAACCTCTCGGAGCGCTATGACATCGTGCTGCGCGAAAGGCGGATTGACGATGCTCCGACGGCCCAGGTGCTGCTGGGCGACATCACCGCACTCAGCCAGGATCCGGTGGTGATGACCCTCAACATTCCGCTGGGCATCTGGGAACTGGCAGCCACACCGGCAGAGGGCTGGCCCCTGCGCCGCCCGCAATTCGTATGGCATTGGGCGATGCGGCTTGCCTTTACTTCGCTGGTCGCCATCGGCCTGCTGTATATCCTGCGGCTGGCCGATAACCGGCGGAACGCGGAAAGCCGGCTGCAGAACGGCATCGAGGCGCTGCACCATGGCTTTGTGATGTTCGATCCCGAAGGCAGGCTGATCGCGATGAACCAGAAATACGCCGAAATGCACGGCCCCTCCTCTGTCGTGAAGATCGGTGTGAAATACGAAGATATCGTCAAGTCCAGCCTGGCCAAAGGGGTCATCCGCAGCGCCGTCGGCCGCGAAGAGGAATGGCTGGAGGGCTGGCGCAACCGCCCGCTGGACGGCTCCTCGGATCCCGAACAGGTCCTGCCCGACGGGCGCATCATGCAGACTTCCGACCGCCTGATGGAGGATGGCAGCGTGGTGGGCCTGCGCATCGACGTGACCGACCTCAAACGCGCCCAGCAGGCGGCAGAGGCCGCCAACAAGGCCAAGACCGATTTCATGGGCGTCCTGAGCCATGAATTGCGCACGCCGCTGACCGTGATCCTGGGCCATGCCCGCCTTGCCCGCCATGTGGACCGCCTGCCCCCTGCGGTGGCCCTGCATGAAGCGCTCAAGGCCCATCCCGAAATCGCCGAGGAAATCGAGCCGCATCTGAAATCGCTCACCGGGCAGATCGTCAACATGATGACCCGGCTGGAACGTTCGGGCGAACACCTGCTGTCGCTGATCAGCGAGATCCTGGATTTTGCCAAGCTCGAATCCGGCAGCCAGGCCATTCAGCCGACCCAGAACGACATCAACGAGATCGTTGGCCCGGTCGAAGATCAGATGCGCCCGATGATCGAGGACAAGGGCCTGGAATTCGACGTCTCCGTCGACCCCGGCGAAATCTATGCCGATGCCAACCGGGTCCGCCAGGTGCTGATCAACCTTGTCGGCAACGCGGCAAAATTCACCCAGACAGGCAGCATCAAGCTGCATGTGGTCATGGATGACAACCTGGTGGAATTCAGCGTCGCGGATACCGGCATCGGCATCCCCGAAGATCAGGTCAGCCGGGTCTTCGAGGCGTTCCACCAGGTTGATGCCTCTTCGACCCGGCAATTCGGCGGCACCGGCCTTGGCCTCGCCATTTCACGCGATATCGCCGAAATGCATGGCGGCACGCTGACCGCCAGCAGCGTCCCCGGTCAGGGCAGCACCTTTGTCCTGCGCCTGCCCCGGGAATCGGAGAAATCCACCGAGAAGCCCCAAGAACGGCAGAATATGGTTGCCTAAGGCCTTTCCGGTTTTCGTTGAAACGAAGCATCGCCAATGTCCCGGGAGCGCCGAAGGCGCGGCAGGGTATTGGCGATACAACATAAACTGGAAACGCTATGGCCCTGTCGCACGTCGTGCATCTTTGACTCTGCGATGCGGGTTATCTGAATCCCTGCAATGGGCCGCATCATGCATTCCCGACCCAATCGTCAAGCGCTTCCGTCCCAGCCCGGTGCTTCGACGCGGTATGGGTCAAGGACCGGTGTGCGGGACGAAGCGGTCATCAAACATGAGCACCCAGGCCCGGAACAAGCCGAAGGCGCCGGGCCATCGCCTGCCCGCACCTCGGGTAGGCGATTTGGTAAGGCTAGGTGTTCCAATGATGAGATTCATCATGGTTGAGAAATTAAGTGGCATGAACATAGGTCAGTATCGCCTACCCCGGGCAGCCGAAGGCCCGGCTTACGCTTCGCCTCCAAGGTTCAAAAGGGCTCCTTTTTGCCGTTCGTTGCGTTCTGCGGACAGGTCCGGTTTTCCATTTTTGGGTCAATTGATGACGTAAACGCCAAAATCAGCTGACGTTCGACAATTGCCGAATGACCCGGCGCCTCACCATCCGGCCTTGACAGAAGCGCGCTGCGGTGCTGTCTGGGGGCATGGGGTTCTCCGCGAACGCCCCGTGAGGCGCCAGCCAAAGTTCGCATGTATCCCACTTGAGAGGACGCATGCCATGGCTGCCCCGAATGAAATAACCGTACCGCAACTGCTCCGCCTGATCGGCACGCCGGACTGTCCGGTCATCGTCGATATTTCCATTGATCCGGATTTTGCCGAGGACCCGTTTCTGATCCCCGGCTCCTTCCGCCACCCCCATACCGATATTGCAGGTCTCAAGGCGCGTCTGAACGGGCGCGCCTGCGTGATCACCTGCCAGCAGGGCATCAAGCTCAGCCAGGGGCTGGTCGCCCGCCTGCGCGCCGACGGGCTGGCTGCGGAATATCTGTCGGGCGGGATGTATGGCTGGCGGGACCATCCCGGCACTCTGCGCATCCCCGCAACCGCCCTGCCCGCACCGGTGGACGGGGCCACCCTCTGGGTGACGCGCCACCGGCCCAAGATCGACCGGATCGCCTGCCCCTGGCTGATCCGCCGTTTCGTGGACCCGGACGCGCGGTTCCTTTTTGTCTCGCCCGCCGAGGTGATGGGCGTGGCCGCACGCTATGATGCGGTGCCTTTCGACGTGCTGGACGTCCGCTTCTCGCATGAGGGTCCCCTGTGTACCTTTGACAAGATGCTGTCTGAATTTGCCCTTTCCTCCGACGCGCTTGACCGGCTGGCACAGGTCGTGCGCGCGGCCGATACCGATACCCACGACCAATCCCCCCAGGCGGCGGGGCTGCTGGCGCTCTCGGTCGGGCTGTCGCGCCAGTACCGCGACGACCAGATGATGCTTGAGGCGGGCATGGCGCTTTATGATGCGCTCTACCGCTGGGCGCGCGACGGACAGGACGAAGGCCACGACTGGCCTGCGGACCGCGCGTCATGAGCGCGCCCGGCTGGCCGGAAATGACCCGTGTCTTTGGCCGCATCGGCCTGTTGTCCTTTGGCGGACCGGCAGCGCAGATCGCGGTCATGCACCGCGAGCTGGTCGAACACCGCCCCTGGCTGGGCGAGGCGGCGTTTCTGCGGGCCCTGTCGCTGTGCATGCTGTTGCCGGGGCCGGAGGCGATGCAGCTGGCCACCTATGCGGGCTGGCGGCTGCGCGGCGTGGCGGGGGGCCTGCTGGCGGGGCTTTTGTTTGTCGTGCCGGGCGCGCTGGTCATTGCCGTGCTGGCACTGGGCTATGCCTGGTACGGGCAGCTGCCGCTGGTGCAGGCCGGATTCCTGGGGATCAAGGCGGCGGTGATCGTCGTGGTCTTCCAGGCGCTGCGCAAGGTGGCAGGCAAGGCCCTGCACGGCGCTGAGGGCTGGGTGCTGGCGGTGCTGTCCTTCCTGGCGCTCTTTGTGCTCGGCCTGCCCTTTCCGCTGATCATTCTCTGTGCCGGGCTCTGGGGGATGATGCGCGGACAGACCACCAGGGCGGAGCCGGATGATCTGCCCGCCCGCCCCGCGCAGACCGGGCGCACCCTGCTGGTCTGGTCCGCGCTCTGGGCCGCGCCGCTGCTGGCGCTTTGGGCATTGGATCAGGATTTCCTGCTGCAGCTTGGTCTGTTCTTTTCCAGGCTGGCGGTTGTCACCTTTGGCGGCGCCTATGCGGTGCTGGCCTATATGACGCAGACCGTGGTTCAGGATTACGGCTGGATCAGCACCGACCAGATGATCGACGCGCTGGGGCTGGCGGAAACCACGCCGGGGCCGCTGATCCTGGTGACGGAATTCGTGGCCCTGCTGGCGGGATTCGCACAGTCAGGTGTCAGCGGCGCATTGGCGGCGGGTTTGCTGGCGCTCTGGGTCACCTTCACGCCCTGCTTCTTGTGGATCTTCCTTGCCGGTCCCTACCTGGAGCGGATTTCTGCGCAGCCCCGGCTTGCCGGAGCTTTGCGCGCGATCACCGCCGCCGTTGTCGGCGTGATTGCAAATCTCTCCGTCTGGTTTGCGCTGCATGTGATCTTCGACCGGGTCGAAGGCGCGTTTTTTCTCGCCATTCCGGCCCCGGATCCGGGCAGTTTCAACATCCTGGCCTGCCTCCTGGTCATCGCCGGCATGGTCCTGATGCTGGGCTTCCGGCGGGGTTTTGTGCTGACAATGGCGGCACTGACAACCGCCGCCTTGCTGATGGCTCTGGTTTGACGCTGTACCCCCTTTTCCTTGCCGGGGAATGGGCTATGCTGAGGCGGCCCAAGGGCACAACCGGAGTGAACGATGAGCCGAAAGATCGACTATGGCAACCTGATGCACGAGGCCATGCGGGGCTTGATCCGCAAGGTCCTGCTGGATGTCGCGGAACGCGGTCTGCCGGGGAATCATCACTTTTTCATCACCTTCGACACCTCGCACCCGGATGCGGAACTGGCCGACTGGCTGTCTGACCGCTATCCCGGCGAAATGACGGTGGTGATGCAGCATTGGTACGACAAGCTGGACGTCGGCGAAGAAGGCTTTGCCGTGACGTTGAACTTCGGGGATGCGCCGGAGCCGCTTTACATCCCCTATGACGCGATCCGCACCTTCGTCGACCCCTCGGTCGAATTCGGCCTGCGCTTCGAACAGCAGGACAGCGGCAGCGCCGCGGACAAGACCGTGGAGCGCGGCGATCTGCCCCAGCAGACCGAAGACGAGCTGGAGGTCCCGGAGGAAGACCACAAGGACGCCGAAATCGTCTCGCTCGATTCGTTTCGCAAATAGATACCGATAGGTACCTTCCGGCTGCCTGTTAGCGCCACCTGCCGATTGCGCAGGGCGCGGCGGGCCGCTACACCCATGCGCAACCGACAAAGACATCAGGAGCCCGACATGGCCGATACCCGCACCGAAACCGACAGCTTTGGCCCGCTCGAAGTTCCCGCCGACAAATACTGGGGCGCGCAGACCCAGCGCTCGATCATGAACTTCCCTATCGGCTGGGAACGCCAGCCGGTTGCGATCATCCGGGCGCTGGGTGTGATCAAGCAAGCCTGCGCCGAGGTGAACCTTGGCTTTGGCGATCTGGACGCGGGACTGGCCCCGGCGATCAAACAGGCGGCGCAAGAGGTGATCGACGGCAAGTTCGACGACAACTTCCCGCTGGTGGTCTGGCAGACCGGCTCCGGCACCCAGTCGAACATGAACGCGAACGAGGTCATTTCCAACCGCGCGATCGAGATCATGGGCGGGCAGATGGCCTCGAAAAGCCCGGTGCACCCCAATGATCACTGCAACATGGGGCAGTCATCGAACGACACGTTCCCCACGGCGATGCATGTGGCCATCGGCATGGTGGCGCGCGACACGCTGCTGCCCGGCCTGCGCAAGCTGCAGGCGGCGCTTGCGGCCAAGTCCGAGGAATTCAAGGACATCATCAAGATCGGCCGCACCCATACCCAGGATGCGACACCGCTGACGCTGGGCCAGGAATTCGGCGGCTATGCGCATCAGATGGCCAAGGGCATCGCACGCATCGAGGCCTGCCTGCCCGACATCTATGAGCTGGCGCAGGGCGGCACCGCCGTCGGCACCGGTCTGAACACCCGCAAGGGCTTTGCCGAAAAGGTCGCGGCCGAGATCGCCAATATCACCGGCCTGCCCTTTGTCACCGCCCCCAACAAGTTCGAAGCACTGGCCGCCCATGACGCGATGGTCATGTTCTCCGGCGCGCTCAAGACCGTGGCGGCCTCCATGTTCAAGATCGCCAATGACATGCGCCTGCTGGGTTCTGGCCCGCGGTCGGGTCTGGGCGAGCTGATCCTGCCGGAAAACGAGCCTGGATCGTCGATCATGCCGGGCAAGGTGAACCCGACCCAGGCCGAGGCGCTGACCATGGTCTGCGCCCATGTGATGGGCAATGATGCCGCGGTGGGCTTTGCAGGCTCGCAGGGCCATTTCGAGTTGAACGTCTACAACCCGATGATGAGCTACAACGTGCTGCAGTCCATGCAGCTGCTGGGCGATGCGGCAGGCAGTTTCACCGACAACATGGTGGTGGGCACGCAGGCCAATGTGGAACGGATCGACAGGCTGATGAAGGAAAGCCTGATGCTGGTCACGGCGCTGGCCCCCACCATCGGCTATGACAACGCGACCAAGGTCGCCAAGACCGCCCACAAGAACGGCACGACCCTCAAGGAAGAGGCAATTGCGCTGGGTTTCGTGGATGCGGAAACCTTCGACCGCGTGGTGCGGCCGGAACAGATGATTGGACCCAAATGAGCGCCCCCATCAACCTCAACAAGGTGAAGAAAGAACGCAACCGCGCGTCCCGCAAGGCCCGCGCGGATGAAAACGCCGTGCAGTTCGGACAGACCAAGGCGCAGAAAGAAGCGCTGAAGGCCCGCGCCGAGCAGATCGCGCGCAATCTGGAGAGCCACAAACGCGAGACATGAGCGGCCGGCCTGTCAAACATTCGGTGACCCTGCAGGGGCACCGGACCTCCATCTCGCTGGAGGATGCCTTCTGGGACGAGTTCCGCGCCCTTGCGGCGTCCCAGGGCCAGCCGATCAACGCGCTGGTGGCGCAGATCGACGCGGAACGTGACGTGGACACCGGCCTTGCCTCGGCCATCCGGCTGTTCGTGCTGCGCCGGTTAAAGGATCGTTTACCTTGATTGCGCTAAGCTCGCGCCATGTCTTTGCCGATGGAAATGTCACCGCAGCACTGGGTCACCCATGTCTTCAGCTCGAAAGCCGCCCGCGAGGGTGGCGTGGTGCGCCGCAAGATCAGGGACATCGAGCGTTACGTGGGGCTGGATGCCTTTCTGCTGGAACTACAGCGTTTCGGGATAGGCTTGAAACATCCCACATCACTTTTCGCGTTCGACCGCAGGGAGAGGCAGCGAACAAGTGATTCAGGTATATCCCGAAACGCTATAGACCGCAGGGGATTCTCGGCGGTTGAAAATGCAGGGCAGCTGGTGATCTTCTGCAATCAGGAACCTGTGCGGATCGCCTCCGGACCCATTCTTTCAACGAAATCCGTGCCGAACCTGTGAAGGCATTGGACTGGCAAACTCCGCTGGGCTTGTATCGTTTTCTTTGAAGAAAACGAACCGGACTTTTTGAAAAGTCCGCATCCACCCGGTTCACACCGAAGTGGCTCGGCTCACGGCCCCTGCCTCGACCAGACGCATCAAAACCCGTTTTCTTTGAAGAAAACGAACCGGACTTTTTGAAAAGTCCGGCGCCCTAGCCGACAGAAGCGCGGTAGATCTTGCCGATATTCTCGCCCAGTGCCGCGTTGAAATCCGCATCCGACATCTTCACGTTCAGACCCTCGGTCAGCGCACGAGAGAAGCTCGCGATCATCCTGGGGTTACGGCTGAGACGGCGGCAGGCCTCGTCGGTGGAATAGCCCCCCGAAAGCGCCACCACCCGCAGCACATTGTCATGCCCGGCAAGCGTGTCATAGATGCCGTCCTCTTCGGGGATCGTCAGCTTCAGCATCACCAGCTGGTCCGGCCCCAGCTCGGAAACATGTGCCAGCAGCGCGCGGGCCAGCATCTCTTCGGCCTCCGCCTTGCTTTCGGAGTTGATGTTCACCTCCGGCTCGATGATCGGCACAAGACCTGCCGCACAGACCGTCCTGGCCACCTCGAACTGCTGCGCCACGACGGCCTCGATGCCCGCCTCGTTCGCCGCGTGGATGACTGAACGTTCCTTGGTTCCGAAAATCCCCTTGTCCGCCGCGCGGGCCAGCAGGTCTTCCAGACCGGGCATTGGTTTCAGCAATTGCACATCGCGGTCGGTCTCTTCCAGACCCTTGTCGATCTTCAGGAAGGGCACCACCCGGCGGTCTTCCCACAGCAGCTGCGCAACGGGCTTGCCGTTGATCTCGGCGTCCATGGTCCGCTCGAACAGGATCGCGCCAATCACCTTTTCGCTGGTGAAATCATCCGCCAGGATAATCCGCGCACGCATGGCATGCATCGCGGCAAACATCTCTTCGTCGCCGTTGTAATCCTCGGGCTCAACGCCATAGAGGCTCAGCGCCTTTGGGGTCGAGCCGCCGGATTGATCCAGGGCCGCGATGAACCCCTTGCCGCTGGTCATCTGCATCTTTTGTGCTGAATTGATCGCCATGAAGAGCTCCGCCTGTCCTGTGATTCCTGTCAGCATCTTTCATAAGACAAGACGGCGACCGATGGTAGAGAGCGCGCCGGATGATAGCGCAAACGGCCCCGCAAGCGCCCGGGTGCCTCAACGGCGCGTCAGCTGCAGCCAGATCCCGCGCTCAGAGCGCACCGTCAGATGCGCCACGGGGACAGGCACCCTGCCCGGCACCGCCGCCACCCGGTAATCGCGCAGGATGCGCGACAGGATCAGCGGCCCCTCGACCATGGCAAAGCCGGCCCCGGTGCAAACCCGTGCCCCGGCGGAAAAGGGGATATAGGCCTCGCGCTGACATTTCTGCCCGTTTTCCGTGCCCCAGCGCGCCGGGTCGAACCCGTCCGGATTGTCCCACAGCCTTTCGTGGCGGTGCAGATGCCAGGGGCTGAGCACCAGCTGCGCCCCGGGTTTCACATCGCGGTCGCGGAACCGCTCCGGGCAGGTGCTTTCCCGGACCATCATCGGCACCGGCGGATAAAGCCGCAGCGCCTCGCGAAAGACATCGCGGCTGAGCCTGAGTTTCGACATCACCGCAAAATCGCAGGTCTCCAGCACCTGCGCCTCTTCGGCCAGCCGGTCCTGCCAATCGGGATGAGTCGCCAGCAGATACAATGTCCAGGCCAGGGCCGAGGCGCTGGTTTCATGCCCCGCGAGGAAGAAGATGGCGACCTGGTCCACCATCTCTTCGGTGTCAAAACGCGCGCCGGTCACCGGGTCGGCGGTGGTCATGATCTTGGTCGCCAGATCGTCAGGCGCGGTGCCTGCGGCAATCTCCTCCATGCGGCCTTTGGTCAATGCGGTGATCAGCCGGCGGATGCGGGCGGCACTTGCCTTTGTCCCGCGGCGAAAGAAACGCGGCATCCAGCGCGGCAGCGGCACAAAGGCGGCTAGATTCAGCAGCGGCTGGCTGCGCTGATAGGTCTTGAATTCCTCGAACACTTCCCGCGCCAGGTGGTGTTCGATGGGGATCGAGAACAGCGTGCGAAAGATCACATCGGCAGCGGCATGGCTGGTCTCCGCCTCGATCTCGATCACCTGGCCTGCATGGGGCGCCAGCCGCTCCGCCGCCGCCTCTGCCGCCTCCCACATGGCGGGAAAAGTCTCGCGCAGGCGGCCCCCCTCAAAGGCCGGGTCGATGATGCGGCGCTGGCGCTTCCAGGTGTCGCCATTGGTCAGGAATACCGAATTGCCCAGCAGCGGGCGCAGCCCCTCGCCGATGCGGTCCGATTTGGGAAAATCGTCGGGCCGGTCCTTCAGCACCGTCTTGATCAGTTCGGGCTGGTTCATCAGGTAGCTGCGGAAGAAGGGCGTGCGGAACTCCGCCATCCAGGCACGGTAAAGCCGCGCGGGCTGCGCCGACAGGATATCGGCGCGAAACAGCCGCGCATAGCGCCAGAGCGAGACCTTGTCAGGGCGGCTGGCAGGCTTCGGCGGCAGGCTCATGCGGCCAGCGACGTGTATTTGTTGACCGCGCGGTCGATGCGTGATTTCGACGGCGGCCGCCCGGCGTAACGTGCGGCAAGGGTCCGGGGCCCTGCGGTGATCTGGAAGTAATCATAGTCCTTTGGCCGGTCAAAGGCGCAGAGATACTGGAAATGCAGGCGGAAGAACCGCCAGCGCAATTCCTTCCAGCGCGCGGGGCTGAGCGACTGCGTGAAGGCGGCAGAGAACACCAGCGGCCATTTCTTGCCCGCCGGGGCCACGCCCGACACCGCCACCGGATCGCAAAGCGCAAAGGCGCAGCCGTCACCGGGGGCGGTGACATCGACCCAGGTCAGCTCCTCGCGGGCACTGAGATACTGCAAATCCGCTCGCAGCCGATGCGCCTCAGGCAGGAATGATACCATCGGCACCACCTGCCCCAGCGTGAGAAAGGACAGTGCAGGCCCGTCCCCCGGCACCCTGCCTGCGCGGATCAAATCGGCCAGCACCGAGACCCCCAGATGCGCGCCCGATGAATGGCCCACCACCAGCACTTCCTGCGCGTCCTCCTGCAATGCCGCTGCGATACTTTCGCCGAATGCCGCCATCCGCGCCTCCAGCTCCGGCGGGTTCGCACCTCGCGACGCGGCGGAATAGGAATAGTCATGCATCAGGTAATAGGCAAAAAATTTGCCATCCTTGGCCTTGAACCAGCGCAATAGCCAGAGAAAGGCAAGGGCACCTGTGATCCAACCAACCAACGGGTGCAGTAACCCGAATACCTTGAAGACCAACAGCCACAACGCCAGGGCAATTCCCAACTGCCCCAGCAGCATCCCCACCGGATAAAGTGCCGCGATCACCGGACCCTTGCGCAGCTTCATCAGCCGCCAGAGCGCGCCGGAGGCGATATAGACCCAGGCTGTGCGCAGCAATTGCAGATATGTGGCGGGGATCGAATTGCTCATGCTGTCGCGCACGATATCGGACCAGACCAGCACCTCCACATCCGCAGCGACACTTGCCGCCTCGATGGTGGCATCGACGTGCCAGCCGTAGTTCCCGCCCTTGGGTTTCGGCTTGAGGGCAATCTCATATCCGGAAATTGCCGCCTGGGCCGCGCTTTCCTTGCGATACAGCTCCCGGTAGCGGCGCGGATGGATGGGATCGTAGCCGGGAATGTAAAACACCCGCCGCCGCGCCACCCGATTTTCCACCTGTTCGCTCATTGCCTGCCGCCCGTTGTTGGGCGCAAGCTTAGCCAGAAATCCAGGCGAGAGTAAGGCGCTTTAGCGAAAGGGGCATGGCCATCGGCCCTGTGCCTCCCGGCGCTCATGCGCCCGTCAAACGCGGCGGATCATACCGGATCGTTCTGCGCGGTCGGCTCGTTTCATACCGCTCCGCGAAGACATGTCATTCTATACAGGTCTGCGATGACATGTCATTTCAGACCGGTCTTGGTAGACATGTCAAAAATGACATGTCTTCATTTGAGGCGCGACAATCGCAAGCTGCCGCGACCGCAGATGTCGGGCATAAAGCGGCGGCGGCATGTGCGACACCAAGACAACAGCAATCGCCCTGGAATGGCCCTCAGCCCAGTGACCCCAGCGCCGGAAAAGTCTCCAGCAACCAGAAGGCAAAGCCGGAGAAAGCCCCGGTCAGCATCGCCAGCCCCACCAGCACCAGCAGGATGCCCATGATCCGCTCGATCAGCCCCATATGCGGCTTGATCCGGTTCATCAGACCCATGGCGCGGGTGATGAACATCGCCGCCAGCAGAAAGGGAATGCCCAGCCCCGCCGCATAGATCCCCAGCAGCAGCGTGCCACGCGTCACGGAAGCCTCGGATGCCGCCAGTGACAGGATCGCCCCCAGCTGCGGCCCGATGCAGGGCGTCCAGCCAAAGGCAAAGGCAAGCCCCAGCACATAGGCGCCAAAGCTGGACCCGCCCTTGTCGCCTGCGTCAAGCCGCGCCTCGCGGTCTAGAAAGGGAATGCGGAACAGCCCCAGGAAATGCAGACCGAAGACAATGATCACAACGCCCGAGATTCGCGCGAAAAGTACCTGATTTTGCAGGAAAAACGCGCCAAATGCCGATGCGGTGAAGCCCAGGATCAGGAAAACCGTGCTCAGCCCCAGAACAAAGAAGACCGCCGCCACAACCGCACGTCTGCGCGCCGCCGCAACGCTGGACATATCGCCCAGGCTGACGCCGCTCATATAGGCAAGATAGGGCGGCACGATCGGCAGCACACAGGGGCTGAGAAAGCTGATCACCCCCGCCAGAAGCGCCACCAGCATCGCAGGGAAAAGACCCGCATCTATGAGTTCGATACCAAACATGCGCCACCCTTACCCCCGTTGCGCAGCCGCGTCACGCCCCGCGCCGGTCACAAGCCTGTGGACGGGGTGTAACATCTGTCTTATCCCGGCGACATGATCACACAAGACCTCGACGCCATCGGGCTGCTCTGCCCCCTGCCCGTGCTGAAACTGCGCAAACGTCTGTCCGCGCTGTCACCGGGCGATTGCATCGCCATGCGCGCGGATGATCCCGCCGCGATCATCGATGTGCCGCATTTCTGCGCCGAGGCGGGGCATACCCTGGTCGAAACCCGCGAGGACGGGGCCGCCCAGGTCTATCTCGTGCGCAAGGGCGGATAGCAAAAGGCGGGCCCAAAGACCCGCCTCTTTCAAAGCGTCAGACGCCATAATTCATGATCTGCGCTGCGGCGTCAGCCGCCCAGCGACCACCAGCCGCGTTTCTTCGGCTTTTTCTCGGCAACCTCTTCCGGTGCCGCCTCGGGCGCGGGTTCAGCTGCCTTGGGTTCGGGCTCCGCCGCCTTGGGTTCAGACTCCGCCGCCTTGGCTTCTGGCGCCGCCGCTTCGGGCTCGGGCTCGGCTGACACGCTGGGTGTCGAGGCCGCCTGTGCAACCGGTGCCACGCTTGGCGTCGCCTCCGGCTTTTCCTCGGCCACGGGTTCCGGCGTTGCCGCCTCGACCGGTGCCGCCGCAGTCTCCGCCTTGGGATCAACCTTGGGTTTCGGCTTGGCCCGGCTGCGGGTGGTTTTCGGCTTGGCCGCGGTTTCCTTGGCAGGGGTCTCCTTGGCCGCTGTGGTCTTGGCCGTGGTTTCCTTGCCCGTGGTTTCCTTGGTTGCGGCCTCATTGGCGGTGTCATCCGCCGCAGGCGCAGTCTTGGCCTTTGACGTGCTGCGCGAACGGGTCGTTTTCGGCTTGGGCTTCGGCGCCGCCTCGGCATCCGCTGCTTCCCCGGCTTCCGCTGGTGCCGAAGTCCTGGCATCCGCATCGAGGGCAGCTTCGGCCTCGGCTTTCGCCTTGGCAGATGTGCTGCGCGACCGGCTGCGGGTGGAGGGTTTCTTTTTGGTCTCCGCCGCAACCGGTTCTGCGGTCGCCTTGGCCTCCTCTGCCGCAGGCTCCCCTGCAGTGGCGGCATCCTCAGCGGATGCGGCGCTCTGGCTTACCTGGCCTGCATCGGCATCCGAAGATTGATCCTCATCATCCGATTCATTGTCATCGGAGGATTGATCCCCATTCTGATAATCGCCGTTCGACTTGCTCTTGGACCGGCTCCGCCGACGCCGACGGCGCCGCTTGGGCTTGCCCTCACCGTCAGAGGACGCCCCCTTGTCAGAGGAAGACCCCTTGTCATAGGAAGACCCCCTGGACTGGCTCTGCCCGCCGCGGTCATCTGTCTCCTCGACGGCATCCTCCCCGGCCCGTTCCGCCTCTTCCGCGGCGGCGGCGTCATCCTCGTCGATCTTGTCCATCAGCGAGGTATCGACAGATACCACATGGTTGGCCGGCGGCACGACACGTGTCGCGGTCTTGAACTTTTCCATGCTGAACTCAGGGCTGATCAGATGCGGATCACCCTCGATCCGCACCGACATGCCATAGCGCGCCTCGCATTGCGCGACATGCTCGCGTTTCTGGTTCATCAGGAAGTTCGCGATGGCCACCGGTGCCTTGATCAGCACCTCGCGGGAACGGCGGCGCGTGCCTTCTTCCTCGATCTGGCGGATGATCGACAGCGCGAGGTTGTCGTCGCTGCGGATCAGACCGGTGCCATGGCAGGCCTGGCAGGGCTGAGTCGTCGCCTCGATCATGCCGGGGCGCAGACGCTGACGCGACATTTCCATCAGGCCAAAGCCCGAAATGCGGCCAATCTGGATGCGCGCGCGATCGGTCTTGAGCTTGTCTTTCATCCGCTTCTCGACGGCGGCGTTGTTCTTGCGCTCGTCCATGTCGATGAAGTCGATCACGATCAGCCCCGCAAGGTCACGCAGACGCAGCTGGCGCGCCACTTCGTCAGCGGCCTCCAGGTTGGTCTTGAGCGCGGTCTGCTCAATCGAGCCTTCCTTGGTCGCCCGGCCGGAGTTCACGTCGATCGCCACCAGCGCCTCTGTCACGCCGATCACGATATAGCCGCCCGACGGCAGCTGCACCGTCGGATTGAACATGCCGCTGAGATAGGTTTCCACCTGGTAGCGGGCAAACAGCGGCAGCCGCTCCTCATAGCGTTTCACGTTCTTGGCATGGGACGGCATGATCATCTTCATGAAGTCCTTGGCGATGCGGTAGCCGCGCTCGCCCTCCACATGGATCTCGTCGATGTCGCGGTTGTAAAGATCGCGGATCGAGCGTTTGATCAGGTCGCCTTCCTCATAGATCTTGGCGGGTGCCATGCTTTTCAGCGTCAGCTCGCGGATCTGTTCCCACAGGCGCTGCAGGTATTCGTAATCGCGCTTGATCTCGGCCTTGGTGCGTTTCGCCCCGGCGGTGCGCACGATCAGCCCGGCCCCCTGGGGCACCTTGATCTCGTTTGCGATTTCCTTGAGCTTCTTGCGGTCCGCCGCATTGGTGATCTTGCGCGAAATGCCGCCGCCACGGGCGGTGTTCGGCATCAGCACGCAATACCGGCCCGCCAGCGACAGATAGGTGGTCAGCGCCGCACCCTTGTTGCCACGCTCTTCCTTGACGACCTGAACCAGCAGGATCTGACGGACCTTGATGACTTCCTGGATCTTGTAGCGCTTGGGCCGGGGCTTGCGCACCGGGCGGATGTCTTCGCTGTCGTCTTCCTCGGCAACGGATTCGATGCTGTCGTCCTTGTCCGAAGCATCGCCACTGTTGTCATTGCCGCGCGCGTCAGCGCCGTCCTCTTCACCGCTGTCATCGTTTTCGGAGGCATCACCGTTTTCGGCGCTGTCATCGCTGCGGTCGTCGTCCTGATCGTCTTCGCCGACGGCAGGTGTTTCTACCGGAGTTTCGCCAACCCGCTCCATCGGAGAGGAGGCCTCGTCCTCGGACAGATCGACGGTTTCCATGCCGTTGATATCACTGGATGTGGTTGCATCCTGGGTTGTGACATCCGCCGCCTTGGAGCTGGAACGGCTTCGCGACCGCGACCGGGAGGACGACCGCTTGGGCTTGTCCTCCTCTTCCTCGCGGGCCGCCTGTGCCTCGGCATAGGCGCGTTCCTCTTCCAGCAGCGCCTGACGGTCGGCTACGGGAATCTGGTAGTAATCGGGATGAATCTCGGAAAAGGCGAGGAAACCGTGACGGTTGCCGCCGTAATCGATAAACGCCGCCTGCAGCGACGGTTCGACCCGTGTTACCTTTGCGAGATAGATGTTGCCAGCAAGCTGGCGTTTGTTTTCGGATTCAAAATCGAACTCCTCAACCTTGTTTCCGTCCACGACCACAACACGGGTTTCTTCCGCGTGGGTGGCATCGATAAGCATTTTCTTAGGCATAAATCCACTTTGCACAACACGCGCGCCGCTGCCCGCCCGGGGGGCGCCAGGGGCTGCGTGATGAGACTTGTCAGGGCGATGGGGGACGGCGCAAAAACGGGGCCGGAACCGGCCTCTGATCGTCTGCTCGTGGCACTCGCGCGCGTCATCGCGTTTCTTCTCCGATATGAATCCCCCCGAAAGGGGCCATACCCATTATTTACTGCGGTTTTTCAGGGGGCATTGCCCGGACCGTCAGCGGTTCTTTGGCCGTTTCCGGCCCAATCGGCCTGTTCAGGCGGCCCCGGTGGGGCGCGCGAAAACAGCGAAACTCATTGTGGGGTGTCGGATTGGCGCGTTGAAGCTCCAGTCCCCCCTCTGTGCAGTTAAGGGGTTTGGGGGGCAAATGACAATGGGCAATCGTCCCGGTTTATATCGAATGCAGTTCAAACCCGGGCAAAGCTTGACAACACGCAGCCGCTTGGGGACAGTCCCTGCGCGCAAACCGGCTGCACGGTGCACGCGCCAAATTGCATTTTGCGGCCCTCTGCCGGTCGCCCTGATACCAAAGGACCTGCCATGCCAAGACTTCTGCGCCCCGCCCTTTTCCTGTCACTGCTGGCGCTTGTCGCCTGTGACGAGGTTGCCGTGGCCAATGACCCGGCCGCGCGGGCGCAATTGCGCGCCACCAAGAGCTGCATTTCAGCGGTGGAGCGGGAAACCGGCGTCACCGGCGCCGCGATCAACACGACCATCCCGATCGTCGAGATCAACCAGTATATCGTGAATGTGCCCAACGCCCCCTACTGGACCTGCATCACCAATGACGAAGGCCAGGCTCAGACCATCGTGGAAAATCGCCGGGGCTGACCGGGGGCCGGAATTTTCAAAAATTCCGGGCAAACTCTTTTGAAAGAATTTCCATCAGGCCGCCCCATGGGCGGCCTGATGCGTCAGGGTTACAGGTAATCCGAGCGTTGCAGCCCGTATTTGGCCATCTTCTCGTTCAGGGTGCGCCGGGGCAGGCAAAGCTCGTCCATCACGCTGGCGATGGAGCCCTTGTGGCGGCGCATCGTGTTGTCGATCAGCATCCGCTCGAAGGCTTCCACATATTCCTTCAGCGGCTTGCCTTCCGTGGTCATCACCGGCTGCATCTCGTCATGATCGGACATCAGCAGCGATGCGATGGTCCCCGATCCGCGCCGCGATTGCAGCACCGCGCGTTCCGCCACATTGATCAGCTGACGCACATTGCCCGGCCAGGGCGCCTGCAACAGCTGTGCTGCTTCCTGCGCGCTGACCTGTGGCGCGTCACAGCCATATTCATCGGCAAACTGGTCCGACAACCGGGTGAACAGCGTCAGGATATCCTCCCCCCGCTGGCGCAGCGGCGGCACGGTGATCCTGAGCGCCGCAAGGCGGTAGAACAGGTCCGAACGCAGCGCATCTTCCGAGGTGCGGCCCGCTTCCTGCAGGTTGGAGATCGCCACGATCCGGGTTTCCGCCGGGGTGCCCTGTTCGTTGATCACGCTCAGCAGACGCGCCTGCAGGGTCTCCGACAGCGCCTCTATGTCTTCCAGCACCAGGGTGCCGCCGCGCGCCTCTTCGATGGCGGGCAGCTGCGTGTCCTCGGGCAGCATCGGGCCGAACAGCCGCTTGCTTAGCGCGTCTTCCTCCAGGGCGCCGCAGCTGACCAGCACGAATTTCTTGCCTGCGCGGCTGCCCACCGCATGCAGCGCATGGGCCACCAGCGTCTTGCCGGTGCCGGTTTCACCGTCGATCAGCACATGGCCATCGGCCTGCCCCAGATCGAGGATATCCTCGCGCAGCCGCTCCATCACCGGGCTCTGGCCGATCAGCTTTTTCATCAGCTGGCCGCCGTCCGAGAGTTCACGCCGCAACGCGCGGTTGTCCATCACCAGCCGCCGCGCCAGGGTCGCCTTCTTGGCCAGTTCGTTCATCCGGTCCGGGTTGAAGGGTTTTTCGAGAAAGTCGAAGGCCCCGACGCGCATCGCCTCGACCGCCATCGGCACATCGCCATGCCCGGTGATCATGATCACCGGCAGCGCGCTGTCATTGCCCATCAGCTTTTTCAGGAACTGCATGCCGTCCATACCGGGCATCTTGATGTCCGAAATCACGATTCCGGGGTAATCCGGCCCCAGCTTCTTCAGCGCATCTTCGGCCGACCCGAAGGTCTCCGTGTCATATCCCGACAGCGCCAGCCACTGGCTGATCGACTGCCGCATGTCCTGTTCGTCATCGACAATCGCGATCTTCATTGCCTGTGCCATAGCCGTTTACTCCGCCGCTTCCATATTGTTCGTATCGCCCAGAATGGGCAGTTGCATTTCAAAAACTGCGCCACCGCCCTGTCCGTTCCGAGCCGTCAGCCTTCCGCCCAGATCGGTCACGATCCCGCTTGAGATGGCAAGGCCCAGACCAACGCCGTCGCCGGGCTGTTTGGTCGTGTAGAACGGTTCGAACAGCGCGTCGAGGTCCTCGATCCCCGGCCCGTTGTCGCGCACCGTGAGTGTCGCCGTCTCACCCGCGCTCAGCATGATCTCCACATGTGGGTTCCTTTCAGACTTGGTGGCGTCGAGCGCATTGCGCAAGAGGTTGACCATCACCTGTTCAATCCGCATCCGGTCGCCCATGACCATCACCGGCGCATCGGGCAGGATGCGGCTGATCTGCACCTGCCGCTGGCGCAGCTGCGGTTCCATCATCGACAGGCTTGAGGCAAGCGCCGCCGCCATGTCCACTGGTGAAAAGGCCTCCTGCCCCTTGCGGGCATAGGATTTCAGCTGCCGGGTGATCGCTCCCATCCGCTCGATCAGATCGTCGATGCGCCCGAAAGAAGACAGCGCCTCCTCGGGCCGGTTGCGCCGCAACAGCAGCCGCGCCCCGGCAAGATAGGTCTTCATCGCGGCCAGCGGCTGGTTCAACTCATGGCTCACCGCGGCCGACATTTCCCCCAGCGCCGCCAGTTTGCTCGATTGTTCCAGCGTCTGTTCGGCCACCGCCAGGGTTTCCTGCACCCTTTTGCGCTCGGCGATTTCCCGCTGCAGGGCGGCGTTCAGCGCCCGCAGCTTGGCCGACTCACGCTGGAAAATCGCCAGCCTGCCCGCCGTGCGGCGGCTGAGAAAGTAAAAGGCCAGCGCCAGCAGGATGGCAAATGCCATCACTTCCAGCGCCAGCACGCCGTTCACCTTCTCGCGCACCGAGGCATAGGTGGTGTAACTGGTCATGCGCCAGCCCCGGAACGGGATCTTGTTTTCCAGCCGCATCACCGCCTCGCCCTGCAGATAGGCATCGGGCGGCAGCGCGGTCCAGTCCGCGGTCACCTTGATCGCGCGTTCGATTGCGCTGCGCGCAGGCTGGGTCGACAGCGCCTCGGGCTCGGTCCGGCCACGCCAGCGCGGCTCGGTCGCCAGAATGATCTCTCCGGCGCTGTCCATCACGATCACCGCATCCGAAATGCCCGCCCAGGCGCGTTCGAACTTTTGCAGATCCACCTCGACGGCGATCACCCCCAGCGTGGTGCCGCCATCCTGAATCCGCCGCGAATACATGAACTTATAGCCGCCGCCATCTACCTTGATGGTGCTGAAGATGGTGGCATTCGACCGGATCGCATCGACAAAATAGGCATTCGACCGATGGTTCGACCCCAGCCGGTTGCGGTCGGTTGCAGCCACGGTGCGCCCGTCCAGATCATAAAGCATCAGCGAAGCTGCCCCGATTTCCTCGACAAAGGAAATCAGCCGTTGGGTGGAAAGCGAATAATCTGCCGTCTGCAGCGCGCCGATCAGCGTGGGGTCACGCGCCAGCAGCTGCGGCACAATGGCGTTCTGGCGCAATTCGGCCAGCAGGTTTCCCGAATAAAGCGCAATCCGCAGTTCCGCGCGGTTGCGGGTGCTCTCGGTAAAACGGTCGGTCAGCAGGCTGTTGGTGACCGAGATCACGGCCACCGCCAGCAACATCAGCACGCCAATGGCCACCCGGACTCGCCAGGAGACCGTCAAGGTTCGTCGTTTGTCTGTTGTTTCCGCCATCTGCGCAATTTACGCGCAAGGCACCGCGCACTCAAGTCAGGCCGTGGCCAGCGCCCCTGCCAATGCGCGGAAGAGCGCCACCCCGTCGGTTCCGCCATGCCCCGCATCCGCCGCCCGCTCCGGGTGCGGCATCATGCCCAGCACCCTGCGGTTCGGTGACAGGATGCCCGCGATATCGGCCTGCGCCCCGTTGGGGTTGTCGGTATAGGTAAAGGCGACCCGGTCTTCGTCCTGCAGCCGGGCGATGGTATCGGCATCGGCAAAGTAATTGCCGTCGTGATGCGCAATGGGAATGTCGATCACGTCACCGGCGTTATAGGCGGAGGTGAAATCGCTCTGCGATGTCTCCACCTTCAGACCCACGGTCCTGCAGATGTACTTGAGCCCCGCATTGCGCAGCAGCGCACCCGGCAGCAGCCCGGTTTCCGTCAGCACCTGAAAGCCGTTGCAGACCCCCAGCACATAGCCGCCCCGCTCTGCATGGGCCCTGACCGCGCCGCAGATCGGCGATTGCGCGGCAATGGCGCCGCAGCGCAGATAATCGCCATAGGAAAACCCGCCGGGAATGCCGACCATGTCGATCCCCTCGGGCAGCGCGCTGTCCTTGTGCCAGACCATCTCGACCTCGGCCCCGGCGGCGCGAAAGGCCACCGCAAGGTCGCGGTCACAATTCGATCCGGGAAAGACGACAACCGCCGCGCGCATCAGGCCAGCTCCACCGCGTAGGATTCGATCACCGTGTTGGCCAGCAGCTTTTCGCACATGGCCGTGACATCGGCCTCGGTGGTGCCCTCGGCCAGGTCCAGCTCGATCACCTTGCCCTGGCGCACCCCGTTGACCCCGTCAAAGCCAAGCGCGCCAAGCGCATGACGCACGGCCTCGCCCTGGGGGTCCAGGACCCCGTTCTTCAACATCACATGCACCCGTGCTTTCATGGCGCGTCCCCTCACTTCTTTATGCCAAAATACGCAGGCGCCCTGCCCGCCCTGATTGTCTTCCGCCTCAGTTGATGAGCTTCGGTTTGGAAATCGGCGTGGAGGACTTGGGCATCACACCCAGCCGGCGCGCCACTTCGGTATAGGCGTCGGTCAGCGAGCCAAGGTCACGGCGGAACACGTCCTTGTCCAGCTTCTGGCCGGTCTCGATGTCCCACAGCCGGCAGCTGTCCGGGCTGATCTCGTCGGCGACGATCAGGCGCTGGAAATCACCGTCATAGACGCGGCCGATCTCGATCTTGAAATCCACCAGCTTGATACCGACCGCCATCATCACGCCGCTGAGGAAATCATTCACCCGCAGGGCGAGGCTCAGGATATCGTCCATGTCCTGCTGGCTGGCCCAGCCAAAGGCCGCGATATGTTCCTCGGTGACCAGCGGATCGCCCAGCTTGTCGTCCTTGTAGCAATATTCGACGATCGGGCGCGGCAGCTGCAGCCCTTCCTCGATCCCCAGCCGCTTGGCCATGGTCCCGGCGGCGAAATTGCGCACGATCACTTCCAGCGGAATGATCTCGCACTGGCGCACCAGCTGCTCGCGCATGTTCAGACGCTTGATGAAATGCGTGGGCACCCCGATCTGGTTCAGCCCGGTCATGAAGAATTCGCTCAGGCGGTTGTTCAACACGCCCTTGCCTTCGATCACGTCTTTCTTCTGCGCGTTGAAGGCGGTGGCGTCGTCCTTGAAGTACTGAACGATGGTGCCGGGTTCGGGGCCTTCGTAGAGGATTTTCGCTTTGCCTTCGTAAATCTTGGTGCGCCGGGCCATGGGCGTCCTTTCCGCAAGGGGGCCAGCCGCAAGAAGAGAAGCAAGGCCCGTTTGCGCTCCTCTTAGTCTATGGGTGCGCACACCGCAAGCACGCCTTGGGCCGGTTTTCCCTTGCGCCCGTCCGCCCCAGCACCCACATTTATATTCAGACGGATCATTGCCAGGGAGAGAACCCGATGACCACGATGAAAGACCGCGAGAACGCGTTCGAGAACAAATACGCCCATGACGCTGAAATGCAGTTCAAGGCCGAGGCGCGGCGCAACAAGCTGCTGGGCCTCTGGGCGGCGGAGCTGCTGGGCAAGACCGGCGATGCGGCGATGGAATATGCCCGTGAGGTGATCAAGTCGGATTTCGAGGAAGCGGGCGACGAAGACGTTTACCGCAAGGTCTCGGGCGACCTGGGTGACAAGGCGGATGAGGCAACGATCCGCGGCCAGATGGCCGCCCTGATGACCGAGGCCAAGGCCCAGATCCTGAACGAGATCGACTGAATCCGGATCCCGTCGTAAACCCGCTGCAAAGGCTGGAAAATTCAACGCGTCTTTCATTCAAATGGAAGGCGCGTTTTTGTTTGTGATGGCGGCGGTTTAACCTTTTGACCGCCACCACCCCCTATTGTCGCCCCGCAGGCAGGCATGGGGGACATGGGATCATGGCAAGTATCGCGGTGGCATCGCGGCATCTGGCGCGGGGGGCACGTTTTGTGGTGCCGCTGGCCCTTACGACGGGCTGTCTCTGGCTGGTCCGTCAGCAGGTGGGCGATGACATGCCCGCCGCCCTGCCCGCCAGCCTGTCCGGCATTGGCGCGGTGAACATTCTGCTGGCGCTGGGATGCGTTGCGATCGGTTTCTGGGCCGTGGGGCGCTATGACGGTTTGTCGCACCGCCATTTCGGCACCCGGGTGCCGCCACGGGTCGCCCGGCTGAGCGGCACCATGGCCATTGCACTGGCCCAGACCCTCGGCTTTGGCGTGATCACCGGGGCGCTGGTGCGCCACCGCCTGTTGCCTGGTCTGGGGGTTCGCCGCGCGTTGCAGCTTTCGGTCTTTGTGTCGCTCAGCTTTCTGGCCGCCTGGCTCTGGATCACCGCACTGGCCTGCGTGGTTCTGCCCGCGCCGGGCTGGACGATACTGCCCGCCGCCCTGGTGCTGGCCGGGCTGCCGCTCTGTGCGGGGCTGATGGCTTTCGGTCCGCACCCACGTCACCCCCGGTGGCGCGCTGCCCTGCCGACACTGCCGGCACTTGGTGCCATCCTGCTCTGGGCGGCGCTGGACCTGCTGGCGGCGGCGCTGGTCCTTTACCTGCTGATTCCGGCAGGCACCCTGGGTTTCGGCAGCTTTGTGCCGGTCTTCCTGCTGGCCTATGGGGCCGGGTTGCTGTCCGGCGCGCCGGGCGGGGTCGGCCCTTTTGAACTTGTCCTGCTCAGCCTCTTGCCCGAGGTCCCGGATGCCATGCTGATCGGCGCGATCATGGGCTATCGCGGGCTTTACTACGCGCTGCCCGCCGTCCTTGGCGCGCTCGCCCTGCTCCGCCCGCTGCCGCTGAACCTGCCCGCCCCGCCCACGCCGCGCCCCTATGGCGAGGGACGCGCGGAATTGGGCCTGTTGCGGCAGAACGGCGGCCGGGTCGTGCGGCTGGGCGGCAGCGAAGTGGCGCTGTGGCGCTGCGGTCAGGCGCTGGTCGTGCTGCCCGGTGCCGCGCCGCTGGCGACCGTTGAGACCCTCACCGCGCTGCAGCGCCAGGCCCGGCGCGACAACCGGCTGGCCTGCCTGTACAAATGCACCGCGCGCGAGGCAGCACTTGCCCGGTCGGCGGACTGGCAGGTGCTGCGCATCGCGCAGGAGGCCCTGCTGGACCCGCAGACCTTCGATCTGCACCATCCCGCCTGCCGGGGCCTGCGCCGCAAGCTGCGCCAGGCGGCAAAGGCCGGGGTCCTTGTGCAGCAGGCCGGGGTACTGCCGCTGGGACCGATGGCGGCGATTGATGCCTGCTGGCAGCGACGCAACGGCCCCGCGCGGGGCGGCACCATGGGACGATTCTGCCCCGAATATATCGCGGGTCAGCAAGTCTTTCTGGCCTGGCAGGGTGACAGGCTGCTGGGCTTTGCCAGCTTCCACGCGGGCGCCCATGACATGGCGCTGGACCTGATGCGCCTGTCGGCGGAAGCCCCCGCCGGGACGATGCAGGCGCTGGTGATCACCGCCCTGGAAGCGGGGCGTGCCGCCGGGTCAAGCGGCTTCAGCCTTGCCGCGGTGCCGGATATTCCCGCGCTGGCGCATCCGCTGCTGGCCCCCATGCGCGCGCCGCTGCTGGCCCGCGCCGGTGCCGCGGGGCTGCGGCAGTTCAAATCCGGTTTCGCTCCGCGCTGGTCGCCCCGCTATGTCGCGGCACCAAGCCGCGCGGCGCTGGCGCTCTGCCTGGCCGACCTCACCCGCGAGATCCATCATCCGCCCGCGCTGGCCGGTGGTGGCCCGCTTCATGAAGGTGATGAAGAATATGAACTTGCCCCAGGGCGGGCTGCGTGAAATAGGCAGGGAACCACGCGCGGAGTATACCTGATGTCAAATGCATTCACCGACCTTCTTGCCGAAAAAGGCTTTCTGCTGGCCGATGGCGCCACCGGGACCAACCTGTTCAACATGGGGCTGATGTCCGGCGATGCGCCCGAAATGTGGAACGTCGAAGAGCCGCAGAACATCATCAAGCTCTACCGCGGCGCGGTGGACAGCGGCAGCGACCTGTTCCTGACCAACAGCTTCGGCGCCAATGCCTCGCGCATGAAACTGCATGGCGCGGAAAAGCGGGTGCACGAACTGGCCCGCGTCTCGGCCGAACTGGCGCGCGAGGTGGCGGATACCGCCGGGCGCAAGGTGATCGTGGCCGGCTCCGTCGGCCCCACCGGCGAGATCATGGAGCCGGTCGGCACCCTCAGCCATGCATCAGCGGTCGAGATGTTTCACGAGGCCGCCGACGGGCTGAAGGCCGGCGGAGTCGACATCGGCTGGCTGGAGACGATCAGCGCCCCTGAGGAATACAAGGCCGCCGCCGAAGGTTTTGCCCTGGCCGGTCTGGACTGGTGCGGCACGATGAGTTTCGACACCGCCGGGCGCACCATGATGGGCGTCACCTCGGAAGCGATGGTCGACATGGTGCATGGGCTGGACAACCGGCCGATGGCCTACGGCGCGAATTGCGGCACCGGGGCATCTGACCTGCTGCGCACGGTGCTGGGCTTTGCCGCCAAGGGAGGCACATTGCCGATCATCTCCAAGGGCAATGCGGGCATTCCGAAATACCACGACGGTCACATCCATTATGACGGCACGCCGGAGCTGATGGGCAAATACGCGGTGATGGCGCGCAATTGCGGTGCCACGATCATCGGCGGCTGCTGTGGCACCATGCCGGAGCATCTGGTGGCGATGCGCGCGGCATTGGACAGCCAGCCCAAGGGCGCGGCCCCGACCCTTGAGGAGATTGTCGCGACGCTGGGTGATTTCTCCTCTGCCAGCGATGGCACCGACGGCCAGGGCCCGGTACGCGCGCCGCGCAAGGGCCGCCGCAGGAGCTGACACAGGGGCTGACACCGGCACGGCGCGGGCGGCAGAACTGGCAGTCGGGTAACCCGTGGGTTACACAACGCATTGTTAACATTCATTTTTATTCCGTTAACGTTGCGCGCGTTGCGGATCGAAAAGCCAGGGGCGGCCCGTCATGTCGCGGAGATGCCTTTGGCATGACGGCAGGCACTGGCCCGGCTTACGCCCCGCCCGCTAAAACAATGACATCTGCGCGGTTTCCTTTTGTGGCGGGTGGAACAGGTCGCAGCGCATCGGGCTGCCGCGCGACTTGAGGCCCAGGCGTTTGACCGCCACGTTGAAGCGTTGCGCGACCATCTCGGCATAGGGGCCCTCGCCGCGCATCCGGCGGTGCCAGCTGGCATCATATTCACGGCCGCCATGCATCTCGCGCAGGCGCGACATGATGCGCCCTGCCCGGTCCGGGAAATGCTGCGCCAGCCAGTCCTGCACCAGCGGCGAAACCTCGCGCGGGAGGCGCAGCATGATCCAGCTTGCATGACGTGCCCCTGCATCCCGGCCCGCCCGCAGGATGTTTTCCAGTTCCGGATCGGTCAGCGCCGGGATCATCGGAGAGGCCATGATCCGCACCGGTATCCCCGCGCCGGAGAGCGACCGGATCATCTGCAGCCGCCGCTGCGGCGCGGGTGCGCGCGGCTCCATCAACCGGCTGAGCCTGGCATCCAGCGTGGTCACCGAAATGCCGACCCGCACCAGCCCGCGCCGCGCCATGTCCTCCAGAATGTCGATGTCGCGCTCGATCAGCGCCCCCTTGGTCACGATGGCGACGGGATGCCCCGCATCGGAAAGCACCCTGAGACAGGCGCGCATGATCTCATGCTCCCGCTCGATCGGCTGATAGGGGTCGGTATTGGTGCCGATGGCAATCGGCGCCACCTTGTAGGATCTGGCTGCCAGTTCCCGCTTCAGCACCTGGGGCGCATCGGGGCGCGCCACCAGGCGGGTTTCGAAATCCAGCCCCGGCGACAGACCAAGATAGGCATGACTGGGACGTGCGAAACAATAGACACAGCCGTGTTCGCAACCACGATAGGGGTTGATCGACCTGTCAAAGGGCAGATCGGGCGAACTGTTGTAGGTGATCAGCCTGCGCGGCACCTCGATCGCGGTCTGGGTGCGCAGCACCGGCAGGTCGGTTTCCGGCGTCCAGCCGTCATCGACCTGCACCCTTTCATGCCGCTCGAACCGCCCGGCATGGTTGCTGCCCGCCGCGCGCCCGACCACCTTGAATCGCCGATCTTCCCTGTCCATGCCCGACACTAGAACAAAATAAGAACGCGGACAATGCAAATCCGCCGCCCGGCAGGCTTGCGCGCCTTGTCTCCCCTGCGCGAAAAAGCGTAGTCTGGACCGGATCGCGTCGCGCTTTACGCGGTCGATGTCGCAATTCGCTCTTCTGACCGGGGGATTTCGTGACATGTAGGCAAAAGCGCACCGCACCTGCACAGACGGCAGAAGGAACCACCATGTCTGACGACGAAGATATCATCCTCTCCGAACTCGATGACGAAGAGCTTGTACAGCAGATGTTCGACGACCTCTATGACGGTCTCAAGGAAGAGATCGAAGAGGGCGTAAACATCCTTCTGGAACGCAAGTGGGAGCCCTATGACATCCTGACCAAGGCATTGGTCGGTGGCATGACCATCGTCGGCGCGGATTTCCGCGACGGGATCCTTTTTGTCCCTGAGGTGTTGCTGGCCGCCAATGCGATGAAGGGCGGCATGGCCATCCTCAAGCCGCTGCTGGCCGAAACCGGCGCACCGACCATCGGCAAGATGGTGATCGGCACTGTGAAGGGCGACATTCACGACATCGGCAAGAACCTTGTCGGCATGATGATGGAAGGTGCGGGTTTCGAGATTGTCGATCTGGGCATCAACAACCCGGTGGAAAACTATCTTGAGGCGCTGGACCGCGAGGGTGCCGACATCCTTGGCATGTCCGCCCTGCTGACCACCACCATGCCCTATATGAAGGTCGTGATCGACACGATGGTCGAACAGGGCATTCGCGACGATTACATCATTCTGGTCGGCGGCGCGCCGCTGAACGAGGAATTCGGCAAGGCCATCGGCGCAGATGCCTATTGCCGGGATGCCGCAGTGGCGGTGGAAACCGCAAAGACCTGGATGCACCGCAAGCACAACAGGGCCGCCTCTGCCTGAGTGCGTTGCCCGGCTGATTGAATGACAAGGCCCCCGAAGCGGTTTCGGGGGCCTTTTTGCATCCCGGGGGAGCTGTCCCTTGTCACGGCTCCTGACTGCCCGGGGCTTTTATATGGGCTGGCAAGTCTTACCTTGGGATTGAAAGAGAGGTTCCATGCCCTTCAAGCACCTTGTCCTGCTCCTTGCCGTGGTAATTGCCGCCGCTGCGGTCACCATCTGGCTGGCTATGCTTGCCGCCCCGGCCCTCAGCCTGCCACAATCCGCGATGGCGCTGGTGCCGCTGGCCCTGCTGGCCGTTGTGCTGGTCCGGCTGCTGCGCGGCCGGTCCAGACAGAAATAGGCTCAGGCCCTGCCGCGTGTCAGCCAGACGATCACCGCCACCATGACAATGCCGTAAAGAACATGCCCCACCAGAGCGACCCAAGTGATTCCGGTGAAGTTGAGGAAAAACGGCAGGCCCGCAATCGCCGTGATCCCGCCGATGGCAAAGACCCAGAGGCCAAAGCCATAGACCGCCGCCGACACGATCCAGGGCAGGCCCTTGCCGATCACCCGGTCCCAGACCGGTTTGAAGATAAACAGCCACCCCACCGGATAACCGATCAGCCCCACCAGATAGAAATGCATGAAATAGCCCGCGAAATCGCCATTCGGCAGCCCCAGCGCGCCAAACAGGCTTTTGGCCAGCCCATGCGGCGACAGATTGGCAAAGCCCAGGCCCGGGCTGACCACCTGCCCCCAGAGATCAAACGCCATCGTCGCGAAACAGCCCGATATGAACATCAACCCCAGCGTGCCCGTGTTCAATCCCGCCTTGTTCGAGTAAACTGCCATTGGTTCCATCCCTGTCTGAAATGTCGTATCTGACCTAGCCAGTTACGCGCCTTCCGTGGCAGCGTGCAACGACACAGAGACACCCACACGCATTGGTTAGAAATGTGACAGACCGCGCGACACCCCTGCCCGACCTCGACCAGCTGACCGAAACCGGTCTGCGGGCAAAGGGCGCGGGCTCGATCCTGCTGATCGCCTGCGGGGCGCTGGCGCGCGAGATCCTGGCCCTGAAACAGGCCAACGGCTGGACCCATCTGGACCTGACCTGCCTGCCCGCCAAATACCACCTCTACCCCGAAAAGATCACCGCCGCCGTGCGCGAGAGCGTCGCCAGGCACCGCGATCGCTATGACAGCATCTTTGTGGTCTATGCCGATTGCGGCACCGGCGGGTTGTTGCAGGCGGCCTGTGCGGAAATGGGGGTCGAGATGGTCGCAGGGCCCCATTGCTACAGCTTTTTCGAAGGCAACGACGCCTTTGCCGCCAAGGCGGATGCAGAATTCACCAGCTTTTACCTGACCGACTTTCTGGTCCGTCAGTTCGATGCTTTCATCATGAAACCCATGGGGCTGGACCGGCATCCGGAACTGCGGGACATGTATTTCGGCAATTACGAAAAGCTGGTCTATCAGGCGCAGACCGACGACCCGGAACTGACGGAAAAGGCCCGCGCCTGTGCCGAGGTTCTGGGGCTGGCGTTCGAGCGGCGCTATACCGGCTATGGTGACCTTGCCACCCACCTGAAAAAACTCTGACCGTCCTTAAAGCACTTCTCGGAAAACATGAGACGCAGGGCAGCACTTAACGCGTTGAAATCTATGATTTCAGGCAGCGTTAGGTGATTCAGGTTTTTCCGAAAGTGCTATAGGTGACGCTGTCGAACGTCGCGAACCTTTGGCTCGATGCCGCTGAATTTGCTGAATCCAATCAAGGAGCCGCGTCACGTAATATTGGCCCAAACGCCGAGCATGGCTGATCTAAAGCGGCCCGCCTTAAACTTGAATCGCCGATACCCTGCCGCGCTTCGCGCTCTCGGGACATCGGCGATACTGAATGTATCAGGTTAAAGGCGGGACGCTGTAAAACGGCCCTTCGGAACGGCTTGGGGCAAGGTCCGCCGTGCGGACTTTGCTGCCGTTGATCGCTGGCACCCAGGCCCGGAACAAGCCGGAGGCGCCGGGCCACTCTGGCCTCCTTTCTGCCAATCGCCGCGATCTGCGGACAGGTCCGGTTTTCCAATTTGGGTCAGTTGGTGACGCACAGGCCAATTTCGTCGGACGTCTGGTAGCCGCACGTCCGCAGGGCCCGACCTATGCCGCCGCCGCGAGGCTGCGAATCCGTTCGATCATCGCGCGCAGCCCGTTGGAACGCTGCGCCGACAGGTGATCGTTCAGACCCAGGCGGCCCATTTCGGCGCGCGCATCGACGGCCACGACCTCGGCCGGGGTCAGCCCGTTGTAAAGCACCCGCAGCACCGCGATCAGGCCGGACACGATCATCGCATCGCTGGCCCCGTCGAAATGCAGCGTGCCATCGTCGAACTGGGCATGCAGCCAGACCTGGCTGGCGCAGCCGTCCACCTTGGTCGCGGGCACGCGCAGGGCTTCCTCCAGCGGATCCATCGCCTTGCCCAGGTCGATGACATGCCGATACCGGTCTTCCCAGTCATCCAGGAATTCGAAATCCTCGACAAGTTCTTCGAATGCGGCGGTGGCCATAGATCGGGGTCCTTTGTAACTGCGCGTGTGCTCAGAGGTAAGCAGCAGCCCGGCAAAGGTCCACCCCCTTCCCAAGGACCGGGGAATAGGCTAGTCAAAGATCAAGAAAACACCCGAGGCGGCACCATGCGCAAGACCCTGACCCTTTTGGCGGTCCTCACACTCACACTTTCGGCCTGTGGGGCGATCCGCGACAGTCGGGTCAACCCGTTCAACTGGTTTGGCAAGTCGCGCTCCGTGGCAACCAGTGTCGCGCCGGAACAGACCAATCCGCTGATCCCGCGACGCGGCGGTTTCTTTTCGCGGGCCGGCAAGGAAGAAGCACCCTATCTGGGCCGTCCCTTTGAACAGATCACCGATCTGACGGTAGAGCCCATTCCCGGCGGTGCGATCATCCGGGCCACCGGGCTGGCCGCGCGGCAGGGCATCTATGCGGTGCAGCTGACCCCCCAGAACGAGGAAGAAGAGCCGGTAGACGGCGTTCTGATCTATCGTCTGGAAGGTGTGCGGCCTGACAAGAACACGCCGGTCGGCACCAAACCGACCCGTGAAGTCACCGCAGGGCGCAAACTGACCGATCAGCAGCTGCGCAATGTCCGGGTGATCCGGGTCGAGGGGGCGCTGAACGCCCAGGAAAGCCGCCGCCGCTGACCCGAAAGTCAGCGGAAGCGATATTTTTCAAATCGTTACAACGCGATCTTGATGTGTGCTGCCGCTCAGGCGGCGGCGGTCACGATGATCTCGACCGTGAAATCGGCGCGGGCCAGCTTGGCCTCGCCGCAGGCGCGCGCAGGGGCCTGACCTGTTGGCACCCATGCATCCCAGACGCCGTTCATCTCTTCGAAATCGGCCATGTCGGCCAGCCAGATGACCGCCTGCAGAATACGGGATTTGTCAGATCCGGCCTCGGCCAGCAGCTTGTCGATGCTGTCGAGGCAATCCTGGGTCTGCTGGGCCACGCTGGCACCGGGCGTGCCGACCTGACCGGCAAGATAGACAGTGCCGTTATGGGTGACGATCTGGCTCATCCGGGCGTTGGTGTGGTGACGGGTGATTTGCGACATTTTGTGCTCCTGCAAAGGGTTTGGTGTGAAACCTTGACCGCTGTTAGACCTCAGCTGCTGTCAGACCTCAACAACGATTACGTCGTTTCCTTTGGCCGTGAGCGCAATCTCTCCGTCACACAGGCGCAGGGCGTCATTGCCAAAGACCTCGCGCCGCCAGCCGACAAGGGCGGGCACATCGCGCAGGCCTGCGGCAATCCCGTCCAGATCCGCGGCGGGGGCGATCAGCTTGGCGGCAACCCCGGCCTGTTCGGTCTTGGCCTTCAGCAGCACGCGCAGCAGGTCGGCCAAGGCGGGGTTCACCTGCAACTTGTCGCGGCTGCGGTCGGGCTGGGGCAGATCCTCGGGCTTGCAGGCGATGCCTGCCTTGACCGCCGCCAGGATGCCATCGGCGACATCGCCCCGCCGCCCCTCGCGCAGCAACAGGCGCGCGCGGCCCAGCTCTTCGGCATTGGCAGGCTTGAGGCTGGCCAGTTCGATCAGCGCATCGTCCTTGTAGACCCGGTTGCGCGGCACGTTGCGTGACTGGGCGTAATCCTCGCGGAAGGCCGCGAGTTCGCGCACCACGGCAAGGAACTTGGGCGAGGACGTGCGGGTCTTGACCCTTTTCCAGGCATCGCGGGGCGCGGTGACATAGGTGCCGGGGTTGGTCAGGATCTCCAGCTCTTCCGCGACCCAGCGGGCACGGCCGCTTTCCTCCAGCCTGTCGCGCAGGAATTCATAGATCTGGCGCAGGAAGGTGACATCGGCCAGCGCGTATTTCTTTTGCGCATCGGTCAGCGGCCTGCGCGACCAGTCGGTAAAGCGCGAGGTCTTGTCCACCCCGGCATGGCAGATCTTGCGGACCAGCGTTTCATAGCCCACCTGTTCGCCAAAGCCGCAGACCATCGCGGCAACCTGGGTGTCGAACAGCGGCTCGGGAAAGACCTGCGCATCGACAAAGAAGATTTCGATATCCTGCCGCGCGGCATGGAACACCTTTACCACAGAGGTGTCGCGGAAAAGATCATAGAGCGGGTCAAGTTCGATGCCATCGGCCAGCGGATCCACCAGCACCGCCTTGCTGTCATCTGTCCCCGGCATCGCCAGCTGCACAAGGCAGAGTTTGGAATAATAGGTGCGTTCGCGCAGAAATTCCGTATCTACGGTGACATAGGGATGATTGGCGGCCTCGGTGCAAAAGGCGGCCAGGTCGGCGGTGGTGGTGATCGTTTTCATGAATTCACTTCGTGACTGCTGGTTTGATCACAGCTACAGCAAGTCCGGCATCATTGCCAGTCACCCCTTGAGGGTGATTGGGCTGCGGTCTCCGGCGGCAAAACGGCGCAGCACGGCCGGATAAAGCCGATGTTCGAGGGTCAGCACCCGTGCCGCCAAAGTCTCGGGCGTGTCATCCGGGGCCACGTCAAGGCGGGCCTGCCCGAGGATCGGCCCGTCATCCAGCGCAGCGGTGACTTCGTGTACCGTGCAGCCGTGCTGCGCATCCCCCGCTTCCAGCGCGCGGGCATGGGTGTGCAGGCCCTTGTACTTGGGCAGCAGCGAGGGGTGAATATTGATCATCCGCCCGGCCCAGGCATCGGTGAACCCCGCCGTCAGCTTGCGCATGAAACCGGCAAGGCAGATGATATCGGGCGCATGGGGGGCCAGTGCCGCGGTCATCGCCGCCTCAAATGCGCCACGGTCCGCACCAAAGGGCCGGTGATCGACCACCACCGTCGCAATCCCCTGCCCCTGCGCCCAGGAAATGCACCCGGCGTCAGCGTTGTTGGACAGTACCACGGCGGGCCGCGCGGGGTGGTCGCCCGTCATGTCCGCCACCAGCGCGCGCATGTTGGAGCCGCCGCCGGAGGCAAAGATCGCAACGCCTTTGGTCAAAGCAGGCTGCCCTTGTAGGTCACGCCGCTGCCTTGGGTGATGCGGCCGATTTCAATCGCGGCGTGGCCGTCCGTGGCAAAGGCGGCCCTGGCGGCCTCTACCTGATCCGGGGAAACCACAGCGATCATGCCGATGCCCGAATTGAAGGTCTTGAGCAGTTCGGCTTCGGCCATGCCGCCCTCGGCTGCCAGCCATTTGAAGACCGGCGGCAGGTCCCATGCGCCCAGATCAATCTCGGCCCCCAGGGTGTCGGGCAGGACGCGGGGCAGGTTCTCGGTCAGGCCACCGCCGGTGATATGGGCCAGCGCCTGAACGCTGTCGGCCCGCAGTGCCGCCACGGCACCTTTGACATAAAGCCGTGTCGGCGTCAGCAGCGCCTCGCCCAGCGTGCCCTCGGCCCAGGGGCAGGAATCGTCCCAGCCCAGCCCGCTGAGCTCGACGATTCTGCGCACCAGTGAATAGCCGTTGGAATGGACCCCGTCGCTGGGCAGGCCAAGCAGCACATCGCCCTCACTGACCGCGCGGGGCAATTCGGTGCCCCGCTCCATCGCGCCCACGGCAAAGCCCGCGAGGTCGAAATCGCCCGCGTGGTACATGCCGGGCATCTCTGCCGTCTCGCCCCCGATCAGCGCAGAGTCGGAGGCGGCACAGCCCGCGGCAATGCCTTCGATGATGCGCGTGGCCTGATTGAGCTCCAGCTTGCCGGTGGCGAAATAATCCAGGAAAAACAGCGGCTCGGCCCCCTGACAGACCAGATCGTTGACGCACATGGCAACAAGGTCGATGCCGATGCTGTCCACATTGCCGGTGTCGATGGCGATGCGCAGCTTGGTGCCCACACCGTCTGTGGCGGCGACCAGCACCGGGTCGGTGAACCCCGCCCCCTTGAGGTCAAACAGCGCGCCGAAGCCGCCCAGCCCCGACATGACGCCCGGCCGCGCGGTGCGTTTCGCCGCCGGTTTGATCCGTTCGACCAGCGTATTGCCGGCGTCGATGTCCACGCCCGCATCGGCGTAGGTGATCCCGTTTCTTGGTGATGACATGGCATGGCCCCCGGCGCAGTGATCCCGTTCGCGCCGGGGTTAGTGCATCGCCGCCTTTTGCGCAACGGTAAGCCTTGACGAAAGCGCGCCCCGCGCATACCCAAGCGCCCATGGCGGGCCTGTAGCTCAATTGGTTAGAGCAGAGCGCTCATAACGCTTTGGTTGCGGGTTCAAGTCCTGCCGGGCCTACCATTTTCCCTGCCAAAACAATCACTTAGATAAAACGTGGGCTACGTCGGCATTTATATGATTTCAATGGGTTGCGGGGACAGTGCCCCATGATTCCGCCGCCCTCACGCTCCCTTCTTAAAGATCACCCTCGCGCCGTGTTGCAAGGTCACGGTGCATCCTTCTGGCACCGGTGCCTTGTCGAATTCGGGCTTTGCGGCAGCGAAATGGTCGAATTCTTCGTCGCCGATAATCTTATCATCGGCGTTTCGGATCACTACGCGGTGAGGACCGTGGATCTTGCCCATCGCAATCGCTCCTTTTTCAGACTTCACTGTCGCCGGGCAGGTCTGTCACCTCCCCGGCGTCCCATAGCTTCTGCCAGGCGAAGTATGCCGCCCTGCTGATCGGAACTTCGGACAGAGGCTTGAGCGCCTCCCAAACCTCATTCCCGCGCTTTCCAAAGCGCAGCATCATATCCGCGACCTCAACCCGCGCCGGGGTCATGGCCACCGGGCGCCCGCCCTTTTCTCCGCGCTCACGCGCACGCGCGATCCCGGCCTTGGTCCGTTCCACGATCAGGTTGCGTTCCAGCTCGGCCACCGCACCCATGATCTGGATAATTGCCTTTCCCATAGGCGTCGTCATGTCCACGCGCTCGGTCAAACTGAAGAATTTCAGGCCCCGCTGCTCCAGCAGCTTCAGCACTTCGACAATGCCCTCAAGGGTGCGCCCCAGCCTATCGAGCTTCCAGACGACGAACTCTGTTCCTGGGTGCTGTGCATAGCGCAAGGCTCTGATGAATTCAGGCCTGTCCAACGAACTGCCGCTGGCCCGATCCACAAAGATCAGCTCACGCGGGACACCATATGCCTCAAGCGCGGCGATCTGCATGTCGGGGTTCTGGTCCGCCGTCGAAACTCGCGCATATCCGATCCGCCTGACCGGCGGGTTCTCGGATTTTGGCCCTGCTTTCTTACTGGTTTTTTTCATCGTCGCCGCCGGTCTGGACTGGATTTTCAGACTGACCTTCGCGGCGATCAAGCTCGTTGTCCACCGCCTCACGAATAAATGCCGCGCGCTGGTTCGGCCCCGCCACCTGTTCGATGCGGTCCAGCGCCTCTTGCGTCAGGCGCACAATAGTTGGCTTCACGTTCATCGGCGGGCGTCCCATCCGTCCGCTGCTATCCGATATCGGAAATTCGGTCAAAGATTCTTCCTTCGCAATAAGCGATATCACTTATTGACTGAGTAACCGATATCGCTTATTGCGTCAACAGACCAATCCATCCACCCCGGAGGCACCTATGTCTGACGTTACCGGCCCCATTCACACGCTGCCCGGCGCGGGTCACACCGTCCCGCCGGGCACCATTTGCGACAACCACCCCGCCCGCCTGGCAATCGCCCGCATTCAAGGCGAAACCGATAGTTTCGGCGCCGAAATGATCGACTGCTGCGAAGAATGCAGGGACAGCATCAGGACCGAAATCAGCACCAAGCGCGACGGATACTGCGAATGGTGCAAAACGATAGCGGAGGACATCCGCGATCATCGCGACTTTGAAGAAGGCAGAAGCGGGCCGGTCTATTCAGTTTGCGCCGGATGCCGCGCCCAAAAGCAACAGCGCCTTGAGCGCGAACACAGTTTCTACGACTGAATCCAACTACCCCGGAGGCACCATGGATATGAACGAACCCTTAAATCGGTGGCAGCCTGATCCTGACACCCCTTGTCCTAGCCACTACCCATGGCAAGCGCACCGCCCTGCAGACATGGACAAAACCCGATCCAACGTGATCTGCCCCGGCGCCGATTTGATCATCGCCTGCAACCTGCCAAACCGGCAAGCGATGGAGATTGCCGACGCACACAACGGCATGTTCACCGAACACGGGACAGACAAAACTAGCCTGATCCACGACACGTCCAACTAACCCCGGAGGCATCATGGAGAAAGAACACGACATGCGCCTATCGAGCGAAATTCGCGATGCCCAAGCGCGGCACAGGGCGGCGTACCCTGACGGAGACTGGCGCGCTGTGAACGATGAACTGTCCGAACTGTTCCACCGCGCCGCGGCTATACTAGGCCCGGCGGGGGTTGATCCCTGGAAGGGCGGTAATGAAGGGCGGGCCAAGGCGCTAGAGCGTTTGGGTCACTGAGGCTGACGCCCCGAACTAACGGAGCGTCGGCTTTTCAGTAGTTGCTGACGGTCAGCCACCGATCCTTGCCATCGCCTCACGCACGTACCGCTCGGCCAGCTTATCCAACACACCGTCGCCCGGCACCAGCGCGCGGATCGCATCGGGCACCGACTGCTGAGCGTATCGCACCGCGCGGTGCCTGATCACCTCAAGCCCGGCTTCCGGCCCGTCGATCATCGCGGCCTCCACCCCGGTCATGATGGCCGAGTGCAGCGCGCGCATGTGTTTTTCCTCGATGCGAATGCCGGTAGCGGCCTGGAACGCCCCGGTGGCGCGGTTGGCGATGAATGTGAGGACGGCACCGATGATGGCGAGCAGCGCGGTTTGGACCGCCTCGTTTGTCAGGATCTCGTGTAGAAAATCAAACATGGTCTTTCCTTTCAGGATCGAGAGGCGTCACGCCTCGGTTTTGTGGACAGCCGTCAGGCCACCGCCCGATCAGTCCAGTCGCGGTCGATGACCTCGAAGCCAGGGCAAAGTTTTGCGGCAACCTCGCGATGCCCCATCAGCCGGCGGATCGGTGTGCGCTGCGCGATCTGCTCGAAATGACCACGGGTGCTGGCAAGCGTCTCCGGCGTGAAATAGTCCTCCGGGTGCCGGGTCGCCGTGATCGTGCGGACCTCGATCATCAGGTGGTGGAACACGCCGCGATTGTGTCCCACCGCCCCGGCGCCGTAGCGGTCCATCGGGCGCGCATAGATGATCTCACCATCCGGGCAGGTGATCGCGTGATAGCCGGTATCGCTCCACCCTCGCCCGCCCTTCGATTTCGGTAGCGTGTGCATCAGGTGGATTGCCTTGGCGATCTCGGCGTTGCTCTTGTCCGCTGCCCAGTCGCCCGGCACCGCGGCACAATGAAGGCAGTATGTGTCAATGATCGTGTTTGCCCCGCCCTGGCGCAGCACCTTGCTGTGCTGCACCGCGCCGAGTTCCGGCTTGGTCGGCACCAGGACATCATCGCTGGCGGAATAGGCCGCTTTCGGCATGCCGTCCGCGTCGAGAATTTCGCCAAGGGACAAATGGCTGAGGTTCCCGTAGATCCCGTCGATGTTGCCGCCGTAGTAGCCGAGCCCGGCCGAGCCGCGCTGAAACTGCTTCACCGCCCAGACGGTCGACTTGATGGGCCCGTTCTTGTAGAGGCCACGGCCCGCAACTGCGGTATCCGGACCCCACCAGCCATCTGCAGGACCGGGATCGTAGCCGAGGGATTTGAAGCCAAGCTGAAGTAGCCGGTGAGCCGGGTTCATGGACATTGTGGATCTCCAATGCAAAAGGCCCGCGCGATGGCGGGCCGGGTTTCAGATTGTGGTGTGGTTCAGCGGTGGCCGGTGCGATCCTCGATGCGGGTGACCTTCTCCCCCATCCGCTGAATATCGCCGCCCATTTCGATCAGGCGCAGGTTCTGTTCCTGCTGCCCGGACAGAATCTGGCGTAACAGAGGTGTCAGTTCAGGTGCGCCGCAACTCATTTTAGTCATTGCCTGCGCCGTGTCGGACAGGGCTGCATTGGTCGGTTTCCCGCGCTTCACGCCCCGTAGACCCGCAACCAGAGCCACCACGGCGGCACCGATCCCCGTACCCAGGACCGTGATCGTCTCCTTATCGAGAGAGCTCAGAAAACTGCTGGGCCAGTCGAACATCAGCGCCGCTCCTGTAGGCTGAAAGAGCGTCGAATAACGCCAACACAAAGTAGGTCCCGACACCGGTGCCGGTCGCGACATTGAAGCTGATCACCGGCCAATAAAGACCCATTGCCAGCATCGAAAAGACGCAGGCGCCGATGATCGCGCCGACCATTCGAATGATCGGCGTGCGGCGCGGCAGCGTGCCGTTGATATACAGCGCGCAGATGCGTGCCGTCGCCAGCAAGGCCATTGGCGTGGCAATCGCAGCATCGTCCAGACCGATTTCACGGAATGCTCGGAAAGCGGGTGAAGCGAGCGTTTCACCTGGCAGGGACAGGGTGATGGAAAAAGCCAGCATGACAAAGCTGGCCAACCATTCTGTCGCCCTGCCCTGCTCAAGCAGGTTCAGTCGCATGGGGTTGAGCCTTCCCATCAGTCAGCCCTGCCCCTTACAGCCCGTAGCGACTGGCCGCATATGCGCGCAGCAGTTCCAGCGTATCCGCCATCCCGCTGTCCAGCAGGTGGCCGGTTCCGAACACCATATCCGCCAGGTCGAATTCTGTATGGACCGTGCCGCCGGTGCCTGCAGAGTTGATCGCGCCATTGATCCGGCGCTGGGTTTGCGCATTCGCGGCACCAGCCTGGGTGGCGGTAGACCAAATAATGCCATCTGTCGAGATCGCCGCCGTGGCGGCAGAGGCGTCCCAGGAGAAATAGACCAGACCCCATTCACCAATCACCAAGTCGGTTTCCACAACCGCCTCCGGGATGGCTGCGCCAGCGGGTGCAACCAATCCGCCCCCGACCGTGAACCGCCAGACACCCCCATCATCCGCCTGCAACATATGTGTGCCGCCGATGGGATCACCCGCTGACACCTGCCCGCCCATCACGTTGCGCGTACCGGCCAGGGTCTCATCGACATTCAGGACCATCAGACCCCAGAAATCAGATGTTGAAAGGCCAGTCATCAGGAAGTGGTCTTCGTTGGATGACCCATGCGATGTGGCGGGCTGGCCAAAGGGCGCGGTCGAGACGCCCTGCGCCAGATACGCGGGGCGGCGGTTGACGGTATCCTGCGTCAGCGCCACCCCGCCGACGCGGTTGGCGATGGATGCGACCTGATCGTCAATGACTTGGGTGATCCGCGCCGTGCCTGCTGTCAGGATCGGCGTGTGCCAGCGGGTGATATTGGCATCAGCGGCGAATGCGTCCCCGAAACTCGGGACAATCGGGTCATAGATCGACCCGGCGGCGGCGGCGATGGTGATGCCTGGTGCTTTGAGATTGGACATTGTGGTGCTCCTGGTTAGGCCGGGTTGGCGTCAGAGATGAAGGCCCAATCGACAAGATTGCGGCCGGGATCGGAAAGGCTGGGGGTGGTGTCCTGATTGCGGATGTTGCCCCATGCGCCTGCGCTCCCGCCGGGCTTGCTCACCGGGCCGGTGTAGGCATAGCGCAGATAGGGCGTGACGGTTGGCGCGCCGCTCAGGGTCAGTTCGATCTTGTTCTGATCGGCTGTGTCACCCGGCAAGATCGCAATTGCGTCGATGGTCTCGCTCTCACCCACCAGTTCGAAGCCCCAGCCAGGGGCCTGCGGCAGCGTCGTGGTGTCAACCACCAGATCACTGCCCTGATTGTAGAACGGCACGGTGACGGTGCTGCCATCGACCACAAGCGGCCCTGCGGGGCGCACACCCGTCCAGGTGCCGCCGCCGTCCACGATCCGCTTGACCTTGGCATTGTATTCGCGGTGGACCGCATAGGCCAAAGGCGTGGGGTGGATTTCATCGACATAGGGCAGGAAATACCAGGGCGCGGTCAGGTAGATGTCGCCGGGGTTTTCGGTCATCAGATCAAGCTGCGAAAGCGACACCTGCCGCCCATCGTTGTCCTCGGACGGGGCAACCTGATCCATCCAGACGGTCACAGGATCATCGCCCAGGTTCTGCCCGGTGATCGCCGCGATGTCCGACAGATATTGCGTGCGCAGCGGGATGAACAGGTCAATGTATTCCTGCCGGGTCTTGCCGCCATCGGCCTGCCCCTGTGACCAGTGCCAATCGCGCACGATGATGTTGCGGCCATAGATGGCAGCAATATCCTTGATCCGCTGCAGGGTGATGAAGCCATTGCGATAGGCGTTGTCGCCAGTGTTATCCAGATCGGTGATCGACGCCCCACCCAGCCCATGCGAGTACCAAGCCCGCGTGATGTTCGGCAACCCCGCCGCCTGTTCGGATCGACGCAGGAAGTGGGCGCAGGCCGGGAAGCCCGTCTCACCACCGTAGAACGGCGTCACTTCCGACCATTCAGCAGAGACACAAGGCACCAGGTCGGTAATGTCGCTGCCATCAACCAGCTGCGCACCGGTCGAGATCAGACCCGTGCCCGGCTCGGTCGTGATCGGCATCAGGTCATGGTGGGGTGTCAGCGCGTCCTCTGTCACAATAGTTGGCAGTTCCAGCGCGTTGGTGTCCGACCCACCGCCGCCGGTCGTGTAGCTCTGGCCGTAGATCGTGACCACTTCGACCGAACCGCGTGTTTCGGCCATCGCGCAACCTGGCGTCACGTCCCTGCGCATCAGATAGCGGCGGTTTGTGCCTGTTTCGTCGGGACCGCGCGCGGTGAACAGCGTGGCACTGTGGATCTTCACTTCTTCAGGGTCCGCCAGCAGACCGACAGGAACCGCCGACAGGTCCAACGCCCGCTTGGTCTCCAATGTGTAAATTGCCTGATCAGAAAGCGTCAGGCGCAGGCCGTCCGCATCTGCACCCAACAGCAGCGTCTTGCCATCACCCGCGTATAGGATCGGCTTGACCACCGCGTAATCACCGCTGGCATCAGGCGCAGGCATGATTGCCCCGCCGAACACCACGCGCGCGAAATACGCGGCCAGCGCCGCCCCGTCATAGCCCATGATCGTGGCACCACCGGACCCGCGCAGGATCGGCGCGATGCCGCCCGCATAGTCGCAGTGGCCGTCGCCTTCGATCTTCGCCTGGCGGAACGTAAACCCGCCCTCACCTACCCAGGCCACCAACCGCCCGAGCGCATCCGACATGCCCGCCCCGTAGAAATAGG
>NZ_QBFD01000046.1:1078741-1120725 GCF_003335585.1 Sulfitobacter sp. DFL-14
CGTAAGGGAATGACCTCGGTTTGGTGCGGCGGACCATGTCTTCGGATGTGGGCCAAAGCGAGCGTTTGCAAGGCTGTTTCCTCGGCCGACCAAGCGTATGCCTGCTGAAAAGAACGTGTTGTCCAAGTCAAGTACACTAACCAGAGACATGACGCTGCACCCTGCACGGGTTGTGGCTATCAGCATGTCTCGTTGTCCAGACGATAGTCTGGGCGGGAAAAAGTATGCTTTTGAACCAGGATAAGGAGGATCAGTTTCTTACCAGCTTCTGATCGTCGCGCGGGACGCAAGTCTTGCTTTTTCTGGATCAAATCAAGCGCGAAAAGGGCGTTTGGTGAATGCCTTGGCAGTAAGAGGCGATGAAAGACGTGATACTCTGCGATAAGCCATGGGGAGCCGAGAATAGGCTTTGATCCATGGATTTCTGAATGGGGCAACCCACCTGATACTGTGTTATTGTTACCCGCTTCGGCGGCGATCAATAATGCGGTAAAACAGGTATTTCTAGACTGAATACATAGGTTTAGAAAAGCAAACCCGGGGAACTGAAACATCTAAGTACCCGGAGGAAAGGAAATCAATTGATACTCCCCTAGTAGCGGCGAGCGAACGGGGACCAGCCGAGCCATGAGTGTGGTTAGAATGCGTTGGAATGCGCAACCAGAGTGGGTGATAGTCCCGTATAAGAAGCATGATTGGACGTATTAAGTAGGGCGGGACACGTGAAATCCTGTTCGAAGATCGGAGGACCACCTTCGAAGGCTAAGTACTCCTTACTGACCGATAGTGAACCAGTACCGTGAGGGAAAGGTGAAAAGCACCCCGACGAGGGGAGTGAAACAGTACCTGAAACCGAACGCCTACAATCAGTTGGAGGGTCCTTGCGACCTGACAGCGTACCTTTTGTATAATGGGTCATCGACTTGGTCTCACGAGCAAGCTTAAGCCGTTAGGTGTAGGCGCAGCGAAAGCGAGTCTTAATAGGGCGTTGAGTTCGTGGGATCAGACCCGAAACCGAGTGATCTAGGCATGGCCAGGTTGAAGGTAAGGTAACACTTACTGGAGGACCGAACCCACATCCGTTGAAAAGGATCGGGATGAGCTGTGCCTAGGGGTGAAAGGCCAATCAAACTCGGAGATAGCTGGTTCTCTGCGAAATCTATTTAGGTAGAGCGTCATCCGAATACCCTCGGGGGTAGAGCACTGGATGGGTAATGGGGCCCCACAGGCTTACTGATCCTAACCAAACTCCGAATACCGAGGAGTACTAGATGGCAGACACACGGCGAATGCTAACGTCCGTCGTGAAGAGGGAAACAACCCTGACCTCCAGCTAAGGCCCCTAATTCATGGCTAAGTGGGAAAGCAGGTGAGACGGCCAAAACAACCAGGAGGTTGGCTTAGAAGCAGCCATCCTTTAAAGATAGCGTAACAGCTCACTGGTCTAATTAAGCTGTCTTGCGGCGAAGATGTAACGGGGCTCAAGCCATGAGCCGAAGCTGAGGATGCATTTATTGCATGGTAGCAGAGCGTAGTGTGACATAAGACTTTGTCTTTATGACCTTTTGTACCACCAAGATCGATTATGAGAGTGTTCGCACTCAAGTAGCCGAAGGCGGTAGTGCAGAAAAAGGTCAGAAAAGACGTAGTCTTTTCTGTGAAGCTGGCGCGTGAGCGATCCGGTGGAGAGATCACTAGTGAGAATGATGACATGAGTAGCGACAAAGAGTGTGAGAGACACTCTCGCCGAAAGTCCAAGGGTTCCTGCTTAAAGCTAATCTGAGCAGGGTAAGCCGACCCCTAAGGCGAGGCCGAAAGGCGTAGTCGATGGGAACCAGGTTAATATTCCTGGGCCAGATGGAAGTGACGGATCTCGAGGGTAGTTCATCCTTATCGGATTGAATGGGCTGCTTAGAGGTTCCTGGAAATAGCTCCATCGCTAGATCGTACCCTAAACCGACACAGGTGGACTGGTAGAGAATACCAAGGCGCTTGAGAGAACTATGTTGAAGGAACTCGGCAAAATACCTCCGTAAGTTCGCGAGAAGGAGGCCCGGTTTCTAGGCAACTAGAGGCTGGGGGCACAAACCAGGGGGTGGCGACTGTTTATTAAAAACACAGGGCTCTGCGAAGTCGCAAGACGACGTATAGGGTCTGACGCCTGCCCGGTGCCTGAAGGTTAAAAGGAGGGGTGAGAGCTCTGAATTGAAGCCCAGGTAAACGGCGGCCGTAACTATAACGGTCCTAAGGTAGCGAAATTCCTTGTCGGGTAAGTTCCGACCTGCACGAATGGCGTAACGACTTCCCCGCTGTCTCCAACATAGACTCAGCGAAATTGAATTACCTGTCAAGATGCAGGTTTCCCGCGGTTAGACGGAAAGACCCCGTGCACCTTTACTACAGCTTCACACTGGCATTAGGCCGAACATGTGCAGGATAGGTGGTGGGCTTTGAAGCCGGAACGCTAGTTTCGGTGGAGCCTCCCTTGAGATACCACCCTTGTTCTGCTTGATGTCTAACCGCGGTCCGTTATCCGGATCCGGGACCCTGTGTGGCGGGTAGTTTGACTGGGGCGGTCGCCTCCTAAATCGTAACGGAGGCGCGCGAAGGTTGGCTCAGAGCGGTCGGAAATCGCTCGTTGAGTGCAATGGCAGAAGCCAGCCTGACTGCAAGACTGACAAGTCGAGCAGAGTCGAAAGACGGCCATAGTGATCCGGTGGTCCCAAGTGGGAGGGCCATCGCTCAACGGATAAAAGGTACGCCGGGGATAACAGGCTGATACTGCCCAAGAGTCCATATCGACGGCAGTGTTTGGCACCTCGATGTCGGCTCATCTCATCCTGGGGCTGGAGCAGGTCCCAAGGGTACGGCTGTTCGCCGTTTAAAGAGGTACGTGAGCTGGGTTTAGAACGTCGTGAGACAGTTCGGTCCCTATCTTCCGTGGGTGTAGGATACTTGAGAGGAGTTGCCCCTAGTACGAGAGGACCGGGGTGAACGATCCACTGGTGGACCAGTTGTTATGCCAATAGCAGTGCTGGGTAGCTATGATCGGACAGGATAACCGCTGAAGGCATCTAAGCGGGAAGCCCCCCTCAAAACAAGGTATCCCTGAGAGCCGAGGTAGACCACCTCGTCGATAGGCCAGAGATGTAAGCGTGGTAACACGTTCAGTTGACTGGTACTAATTGCTCGATAGGCTTGATTTGATCCAGTAGAAGCAAGACTTCTGCTTATCAATCAAAAGCATACACATACATTAGCTGTACTGACTTGGACACAGCCGTTCCTTCCGGAATGGCAAAAGAGCGGGAACGCGCATCCAGCGATGCGCCGCCTCCCGCCCGAGACCTTCCGCTGTGCGGAAGGCTCGTGGAGGATTTGTTTGGTTTGGTGATCATAGCGCGAGCAAAACACCTGGTCCCATCCCGAACCCAGCCGTTAAGTGCCGTAGCGCCGATGGTACTGCGTCTTAAGACGTGGGAGAGTAGGTCATCGCCAAACCTAACAAGTCCTCCAATTTGTATCTCTCTTCGATGATCAGATAATTCGACTTAGTGGCGCGGGATGGAGCAGCCCGGTAGCTCGTCAGGCTCATAACCTGAAGGTCGTAGGTTCAAATCCTACTCCCGCAACCAAGTCTTTTCCGATATAACCGCCATTCAACGCCGCTCTATGCGGCGTCTTTGTTGTTTCAACTGCGGTCTTTCTTCAGATTTGCACAAATGGTCTGCGTTTCTGGGTCTCGTAACGCCCACGCGTATCTCCTATCTGTTGAGAAAGACAGGAAAGGAACCGCCATGACAGATCACGCCACCATCGGTCACGTACACCTTCGGGTCAGTGATCTTGACCGCGCCATCGCGTTTTACCGGGATATTCTGGGGTTCGAGATCACCCAGAAGTACGGCAATAGGGCTGCCTTTCTGTCGGCGGGCGGCTATCACCATCACATCGGGCTGAACACCTGGGAGAGCCTGGGCGCCACGCCGCCGCCGCCGGGGCATACCGGGCTTTATCATTCGGCGTTTCTCTATCCGGACCGGGCCAGCCTTGCGGCCGTGCTCAAGCGGGTGGTCGAAGCGGGCATTCCGCTGGACGGCGCGGCGGATCACGGGGTGAGCGAGGCCATCTATCTGCGCGATCCTGATGAAAACGGGGTCGAGATCTATCGCGATCGGGCGCAGGCAGACTGGCCCCGCGATGCTGCAGGAAAGCTGTTGATGGCCAATGAGCGGCTCGACGTTGCAGCCCTGCTGGCCGAGGCACCATGAGCCCCAATTGATCAGGCGTCCACGATGGACAATCCCGTTCCGCTGAGCCAGTTTCGGCGCAAGGTTTCTGGAGGGAAAGTATCATGGCAACTGGATTTTACTGGCACGAACGCTGTTTCTGGCATGCAGGCGGCAATTATGCCCTGACATTGCCAGTGGGCGGGCTGGTACAGCCGCAGGTCAGTGGCGGACTTCCCGAAAGCCCCGAGACAAAGCGCAGGTTGAAAAACCTGATGGATGTCACGGGGTTGAGCGCGGAACTGGTTCAATGCAGCGCGCCGGAAGCGGACAGGGAAACCCTCGAACGGGTTCATCCCGCGCAATACCTGGATAAATTCAAGGCGGTATCTGACGCCGAAGGTGGCGAAATCGGTCATCATGCGCCGTTCGGTCGGGGTGGCTACGAAATTGCGACACTCTCTGCGGGTCTGGCCTGCGCCGCGGTTGAGGCTGTGGCGACGGGAAAGCTCGACAACGCCTATGCGCTGACGCGCCCGCCGGGCCACCATTGCGAGCCTGACAGCCCGATGGGTTTTTGCCTGCTCGCGAATATAGCCATTGCGGTCGAAGCCGCGGTCGCGCGGGGCGATGTGAAACGTGTCGTCGTGCTGGATTGGGATGTGCATCACGGCAACGGGACGGAAAAGATCTTCTATGACCGCGACGATGTACTGACGATCTCGCTCCATCAGGAAGGCAATTATCCCGCAACAACGGGCAAGATAACAGATCGGGGCAGGGGCGCCGGAGACGGTGCCAATATCAATCTTCCGCTGCACGCGGGGTCAGGTCATACAGCCTACCTGCACGCGATGGACCGGGTTGTGATCCCCGCCATCGAGGCCTTCAAGCCCGATCTGATCATCGTTGCCTGCGGTTTCGATGCCTCCATGGTTGACCCGCTTGCCCGGATGCAAGCGACCTCGGCAACCTTTGCTGAGATGACCCAGCGGATCAAGGACACAGCGGCCCGCCTCTGCGATGGCCGCCTTGTGCTGGTTCATGAAGGGGGGTATTCCGAAGCCTATGTGCCGTTCTGCGGCCATGCCACCATCGCGACACTTGCGGGCAGTGCCATCACGGCACCCGACCCGATGTTGTCAGCATTCAATATCCGCCAGCCTTCGCCAGCCTTTGATGCCTTCCTGCGCCAGTCGATAGACGACATGGCGAAAACACTAGGACTCTGAGGACCGAATATGCCCATCGCCAATCCCGACGCCCTGAATTTCCTGCAGACCCGCCGGTCGCGCCCGTCAAAGACATTGGGTCTGCCCGTGCCTGATCGCGCAGCGCTGATGCCCCTGCTGACAGCCGCCGCCCGGACGCCGGACCATGGCAAGCTGGAGCCCTGGCGCTTCATCGTGTTGGAGCGGGGCGCATTGCAAACCCTTGCCGAGGTGGCAGGGCAGCGGGGCAAGGAGCTGGGCCTGGCGCCAGAACAGATTACCAAGGGCCGCAGCCAGTTCGATGACGGGCAATTGGCGGTCTTGGTGATCGAAGTGCAAAGACCGTCCGAGAAAGTGCCCGCGATCGAACAGACCTATTCGGCGGGTGCGGTATGCCTGTCGCTGTTGAACGCGGCGCTGGCCAGTGGCTGGGGCGCGAACTGGCTGTCCGGTTGGCCCTCGCATGATCGGGGCTTCATGCGCGATGGTCTGGGCCTGGAAGATCACGAACGGATTGCGGGGATCATTCACATCGGGACGGAGACCTCCACCCCCCCGGAACGGCCGCGCCCCGAAATAGAGAGCATCACGACATGGCTATCGGACTGATCGTCAATTCATTCTTCCTGGCAATTGGACAGCTGAGCGACCCGCGGTTTCGCCGGGTCTTTCTGCTGGGTGTGGTGCTGTCGCTGATGTTGCTGATCGGTTTCACCGCTGGTTTTGCCTGGTTCACCGAAGCGATCACGCCCGATGAGGTCTGGCTTCCGATCCTGGGCGAGGTTCAGTGGATTGACGATTTCCTGTCCTGGGGCGCTGCGTTCCTGCTGATGTTTCTGTCGGTGTTCCTGATGATCCCGGTTGCCTCGGCGATCACCTCGATGTTCCTGGACGAGGTTGCGGACGCGGTAGAGGCGAAACATTTCCCGGAATTACCCCGGGCGAATTCGGTATCTTTTGGCGATGCCCTGCGCGATACGGTGAATTTCCTTGGCGTGCTACTGGCCGCGAACATCTTTGCCATCGTGCTGTATCTGATGTTCCCGCCCTTTGCGCCGCTGATCTTCTGGGCAATGAACGGGTTCCTGCTGGGCCGTGAATATTTCACGATGGTGGCGATCCGCTGGGTCGGCAGGGCAAAGGCGAAGGCGCTGCGCCGGCAGCACATCGGCACGATCTGGGTGGCAGGCACGCTGATGGCGGTGCCCTTGTCAGTGCCGCTGGTGAACCTGCTGATCCCGATCCTGGGGGCTGCGACCTTTACCCATCTGTACCACGGCCTGACCATGCGCCGGCCCTGAACCAGGTTTCCACATCCGCGATACTGATCCATTCCGACAGGATCACAGTGGCTGCCACGGCCCAGATGACCAACGCGATGGCAGTAGTCCACAGCGCCTTTTTACCAAGATGATGATGTTCCGGCGCACCGGCATGTGTGCCCGGCACGATGTCGTTCAGATCGCCCTGGGTCTGCACCCGGATCGGCAGGATGATCAGGAACATCATCGCCCAGATCACGACAAACAGGACTATGCCCGAGGTGATACCCATGGTTCAGACCTGCTCCAGCTCGACCAGGGCGCCGTTGAAATCCTTGGGATGCAGGAACAGAACCGGTTTCCCATGTGCGCCGATCTTCGGTTCCCCCGTGCCCAGCACGCGTGCGCCGGTGGATTGCAGGTGATCGCGTGCAGCGATGATGTCATCAACCTCGTAGCAGATGTGGTGAATGCCGCCTGACGGATTCTTGTCCAGAAACCCCTGGATCGGAGAGTTTTCCCCAAGCGGGTAGAGCAATTCGATCTTTGTGTTGGGCAATTCGATGAAGATGACGGTCACGCCATGGTCGGGCTCGTCCTGCGGTGCGCCGACATTGGCCCCAAGCGCATTGCGATACTGATCCGCCGCTGCCTCCAGGTCTGGAACAGCAATGGCCACATGGTTCAAACGTCCGATCATGTCAGGTATCCTTCCGGTTTGCTTCTGCCTTATGGCCCCAAGCCGGGGCGAGGGCAATGTGACACCTGCGCGCGGTGGTGGTCCGGCGGTGTTAACGGCGCATTAGCCATCGCTGGATATTCTCTGAGTCGTTATCGGATTGGAGACGACAATGGACAGCATCGATCCCTTCACCGCCCAACTTCCGCAACCCACGGCAGCACGCCCCTTGCTGGGCCTCACGGTTCTTGTGATCGAGGACAGCCGCTATGCCTGCGACGCGATGCGCCTGCTTTGCCTGCGGTCGGGTGCGCGGATCAGGCGGGCCGATTGCCTGCGGTCGGCCCGGCGGCATCTTCAGGTCTACCGCCCTTCGATTGTCGTCATCGACCTTGGCCTGCCCGATGGCAATGGCACCGACCTGATTGCGGAACTTGCGGCCAGCCAGCCCCGGGTACAGGCATTGTTGGCGATGTCCGGCGACACCTACCTGGAGGGGGAGGCGATGGCAGCGGGGGCGGACGGTTTCCTTGCCAAACCGCTCGTTTCGATCGCGGGTTTTCAGGAAAAGATATTGTCCCTGCTGCCCGAAGAGCGCCACCCGCAGGGGCCGCGCATTCTGGACGATGCCGTCGTCATTCCCGACCGTATCGCATTGCAGGACGATATGGCCCATATTGCCGAGGTGCTGGAGGACCCGCCCGATGACCACGCGCTGGATTACGCGGCGCAGTTCCTGACCGGTGTCGCGCGTCTTGCAGAGGACAAGCCGCTGGAAGCTGCGGCACATGCACTGGCCGCGAAAAGAGCTTTGGGAGAGGCCGCCGCTTCCGAGACGGCAATCCTCGCTGGCCTCATTCAGCACCGCCTGTCCGACAAGGTCGCGATTTAGCGGGAGTGGCGCCGAGGCCTGCAAACCCCATGGCAAAGCCCGCGCTCAGAGCGCGGGATCGCTGGCGGCGCGGACAAGGCCGGTCAGATCGCCCAGGCTTTCGCGTTGCCGACCGTCCTTGTCGAAATTGGCCGGGGCGAGCCAGGCTTCGAAGGCTTCTTTCAACGCGGGCCATTCGGAATCAATGGCCGCAAACCAGGCGGTATCGCGGTTGCGCCCCTTGACCACCACCGCCTGACGGAAAATGCCCTCATAGCTCAGCCCAAGCCGCTGCGCGGCCCGGCGGGAGGGCATGTTCAATGCGTCACATTTCCATTCATACCGCCGATACCCTGCTTCAAAGGCCCATTTCATCATCAGGTACATGGTTTCGGTGGCCGCGCGTGTGCGTTGCAGCGCCGGGCTGAAGTTGATGTGCCCGACCTCGATTGAGCCGGCGGCCGGGGTGATGCGCAGATAACTTGCCACCCCTTCCCAGGCCCCGCTCTCCAGATTGCGGATCGCATAGAAAAACGGGTCCTGCTGGCCCTCATGCTCCCGCGCCCAGCGATGATATTGCGCGGCCGATGAAAATGGCCCGTAAGGCATATAGTCCCATACCGCGTCATGCTCCGCATAAGCGCGGTAGAGCAAGGCGGCGTGAACATCTGCGGAAAGCGGGGCGAGCCGCGCATAGCTGCCGGTCATGGTGTCGCCCGAAGGACGCGGTGGCGGCGTCCAGTTCGGTACAGGCGGCCCGACAGGCCGGGAAGGGGAAGAAACGTCAGTCATGGCAAAACGATATGCGCAGCAAAGGCATTGGGAAAGAGGATAATGCGCTGGCCGGACTGTCCAGAGCAGCTTTGCCGCGGCCCGTCCCCCGCCGTGGGATCCGGCCAAGGGTGTGTCCGTTTCTTGCCCCGCGCCGCAAAACCTGCACGGTGACTGCCTAATATCGCCTTATTGCCCTGCTGAAATGGCAGGAATGCAGCACAAACCATGGAGGCCAGATGTTTCCGGCCAAACGTGACAAGACAGAAAAGAAAGACACCGCTCCCCGCAAGGTGGACTGGATTGTCCTTACGGTTTCGCTTGTCGGGTTGCTGATCGTGATTGCCGCGTCCATCCAGGCGGGCGAGGCGGGATTGGTCACCAGCCTGGGCAGCTATGTGATTACCACGGCGGCCTTCTGATACCCCCGGCTGGCGTCATGCCAAAAGCCCGGGGTCGCTGCCCATATCCAGCCCGGGAAAGACGTTGTTTTCCAGAATGTTGCCGTTCACGCCGGTAATGCCCCGCAGCATCCAGGCCGCCGTGGCGCGGACATCGCCGGTTGGCATCAGGTCACGCCGTTCGTAAAGATCGGCCTCTTCCAGCCCCGGCCAGCGGGTGCTGACCTGCCCCCCCCTGATCGCGCCCCCGGCGAGGATCGTCAGCCCACCGGTGCCGTGATCGGTGCCGCCGGCCCCGTTTTCGCGGGCGGTGCGCCCGAATTCGGTCATGGCGAGAATCGCCGTCTTGCCCCAGACATCTGTGCCAAGCCCGTCTTTCAGGGCCAGAATGGAGTCCTGAAGCGTGGCAAGGCTGCGTGGCAGGACCCGGCTTTGGGCGCGGTGGGTGTCCCAGCCACCAAGGGAAAAGGCAGCGATGCGCGCGTCGCCCCGCAGCCTGCCTGCCGCGTAGCGGGCGATCTGGTGATGGGCGCGGCCACCTTTTTCATCCATCCCGGTCTCTGCCAGCAGTTCCGCTTCGGCCAGGGCTCTGTGCAGCGCGGGGTCTTCCTCCATCACCAGGGCGGCCAGCCGCATGGCTTGCGGGCTGATTTTCAGATTGGCCTCTGGTGCCCAGTTCGAAACCGATGCAGCGCCCTCCAGGACCGGCAGGGGAGTTGTGCCGATGGCATAGGCGGTGTCCCGCCCCGCACCGGGTATCTGCTGCAGCAACCGGTTCAGCCAGCCGTCGCGGGTGCCATCGCCCAGTTCGGCGGTGCCTGCTTCCAGCAGGTCCTGGCCATCGAAATGGCTGCGCTTGTCGCGGTAGGGGGTGGATACGGCATGGACAAAGCTCAGTTCCTGCTGCCGCCAGAGCGGCATCAGCCCGGCCAGCGCGGGGTGCAGGGTAAAGTAACCGTCAAGATCCAGCGCGCCGTCGGTCCGCAGGCCGGGCCGCAAAGCGGCATAGGCCGGGTCGCCCATCGGCCGCACCACATCCAGCCCATCCATGCCGCCGCGCAGGATAATGACAACGAGGCGGGTGTCCCAGGGCGCCTGGGCAAAGGTCATCTGGGTCAGCAAGGGGCTGGCGGCCAGCGAGCAGCCGATGGCGGTTGCGCGGGTCAAAAGCTGTCTGCGGGAAAGCCGGTCTGTCATCGTGATCCCCTATCTAGCGCCGCTGCAGCGCGGGTGAGACAAGCACCAGCCCGATTCCGACGGCGCGGGTCTCGGCAGCGGCGGTTGCGAATTTCAACGGCTCCGGGGCATCCGGGCCCAGGGTGCTGTGCAGGAACTCCGCCGGCTCCGGTAGGTCGTCAAGCAGCCGGGATGGCACTGTCATTGCCCATTCCAGCCGGGCGGCGACGCCTTGCGGCGTGACCCATGCGCCATCGGCCTCCGGCCAGCCATCGGGGCCTGACGGGCTCTGCCAGTCCTGACCCATGACATTCAGCGGGCCGAGGAACCATTTGCGGGTCTCTTTGGGTTTCAACGCCTGAATGCGGTCCGGCGGCACGGCCAGTGCCCGCAGGGCGGTACTGACGTATTCCAGCGGTGGGCGCATGTTTGTCGCAGGCATCTGCCATGCCAGCGGGTCATTCAGCAGCGCCTCGTAAAGCGCCATCAGATCGCCGCCACTGTCCAGATAGGCCGTTGTCAGCCGCGCAACCAGGTCTTCGGGCGGGGTATCGGCAACGAAATGTACCGCCAGTTTGGTGGCGAGGTGGCGCGCCGTATCGGGATGCAGGGCAAGATCATTCAGCGCATCGCGGATCGGCGTCATGTCCTTGCGGTCGCCATAGGTCTTGCCCAGCACGGTTTCGGTGCCCGGCTCCGCCCAGCCCTTGCGATAGACAAAGGTATAGTCGCGCGTGCGGGTCATGCCGGTCAGCAGTTCGGCCATCTGCCGCACATCGGCCTGATCATAAGCGGAACCGACGCCCAAAGTATGCAGTTCCAGCAGTTCACGCGCCAGGTTTTCGTTCAGACCCCGACGGTTGCCCTTGCGCTGGCCTCTCTTGCTGCCCGGTCCGATGGATGTGGTCTGGTCCAGGTATTCCAGCATTATGGGATGGGTGATGCAGGCGGTGAGCAAATCGACAAAATGGCCAGAAACATGGGGCCGCACCGCTTCCTCCGCATAGGCGGGAACCGCTTGTTTGAGCATGGAGAACTTTCCCTGCACGGTGAAATGATCCGCCCAGAAGGCGACCAGCCGCTCGCGGAAGCTGTCAGTGCCATGGATGCGCCGCAGCTGCATCTGCCCAAAGGACCGCAGCCGTTGCCGGATGAAATCATGCACGATCGCATCCGATTTCTTGCGGGCGTCCGCGGCCTGTTCGGGGCTGGTGGTTTCCTTGCGGGCGAAGGCGTCAAACCGGCGTTTGACGATACTGGCATCCTGAATCGGGCGAAACCCGGGGATCGGGAATTGCCGGGCCATCACATCTTCACCGCGCAGCGTGTCGAGCATGGCCGCGACAGAGGCAGGCGGCGCGACGAGGGGCGATGCGCCATAGCCAAAGCGCCTTTCGGCAAGATGTGGTGAAAAGCCCATGTCGTCTCCAAACCGGCCCTTTCACCAAGATAATACGTCACGGTTGCTTTTGCATCCCTGGCATTTGACCACAGGCCGAATTTGGCCGGGAACCGCGCCCAATCTAAGCGCGTTGGGCCGCGATGACCGAAAGGAACTGCCATGCCCACCATTTATGATGCGATCAAGGCCGATCACGACCTGCACCGCAGCCTGCTGCAGGAAATCGGGGAAACAAGCGGCGACAGCACGGCGCGTCAGAACGCATGGAGCAGGTTTTACCATGACGTGAAATCCCATGCCGCCGCAGAGGAAGAGACCTTCTATTCCAAGCTGATCTCAAAGACCTGGGGCCAGGACGCCGCACGTCATTCGGTGCATGAGCACCAGCAGCTGGATGACCTGATGGAAGAGCTGAACGAGATGGAGATGTCCTCGCCAGGCTGGCTGACCAGGTTCAAGACGCTCAGGCACGACTACGAACATCACATGGATGAAGAGGAAGACGAGGTGTTTTCCCGCGCCAGGGAGGTCATCGACGCCGAGGAGATCGAAGGTTTCGGCACCCGTTTCGAGGCCCGCAAGAAGCAAGAGCGCGGGCTGATCGAGGAAAAGAAGGAAGATTCGCTGGAGGATTGACTCTGAGGTTTACCATGCGTTAGTGATGTTCCCTTAACGTTCTTGTGGATAAGCGTCGAACTTGAGGACGTGGTACTTGCATGCGAGGGAGCAAGCACGCAATATGTTGGACATGAGCAGCGACCCATCACAAGACTTGCGCGATTTCCTTGGCAACGACAGATTTGGCTGCGTTATGGCGGACCCGCCATGGCGTTTCACCAATCGCACGGGAAAGGTCGCGCCGGAACATAAGCGTTTGGCGCGCTATCCGACAATGACGGTTGAAGATATTTGTGCACTTCCAGTGGCTGAGCATCTTCAGGATCGTGCGCATTGTTACATGTGGGTACCGAATGCGTTGCTGCCTGAGGGGTTGAAGGTCTTGAACGCTTGGGGTTTCGAGTACAAGTCAAACATCGTTTGGCACAAGATCCGAAAAGACGGGGGATCGGACGGTCGCGGCGTCGGGTTCTATTTTCGAAATGTAACTGAGATTCTGCTTTTTGGCGTGCGTGGCAAGAAGGTGCGCACCTTGGACGCGGGGCGTCGTCAGGTGAACATGATGCAAAGCCGCAAACGTGAACACTCCCGCAAGCCTGATGAGCAATACGATCTCATCGAAAGTTGTTCGTGGGGTCCGTACCTGGAGCTTTTCGGTCGGGGGGTGCGCGAGGGCTGGACCGTCTGGGGAAATCAGGCAGATGCGGACTACAAGCCAGACTGGAATACCTACAGTTACAATTCAGGCGTCGCGGCGGAATAGTCGCGAACAACCTGCTTTGGTAATCCGATCAAAAGCAGCGGGCAGGGATTACCAACACCTCGGTTCACCCGTGTGATAAGTTTCTCCCAATGAGTTGTGGCTGCGCCATACTTGTCGGCAACGAACGCTTCTGCAAAGGCCTGCGAAAAGGGCAAACCTTGTGCCAGTTTCACGTCCAGCATTCTTTTCTGCCGGGCTGTCCGCTCTTTCATTCCCCATTTCTCCAATTGCGCAGTGTCAGCTATTTCGGACTGGTTGAGGACCCATTCCACGATACTGGTCATCTCTGACTGCAGGCTGGCACCACGTGTTATCAGGATGCCCAAGGAAATGGCACTTTGGGCGTGCAAACGTTGGAAATTCTCCAGATCACGATCGAAAAATGGATCCTTGTTGTTCCATTCGATCTCAAGTGCCAGAACGCCGTTCTCACTGCGGTAAACATGGTCAATTTCGTGGCTGATCGCTTCACGCTCCACGCCGTCCACCACTGTCTTCACTGTGAATTCATGCTTTGGCCATTGCTTGGCGTAAAGCGCGTCCCGCAGCCGCATGGTCGATTTGGCCTGACCGCCGCCACTGCCAACGATTTCACGCGCTTCGATCTCGAAGCCACTCAAAACTTCCACAAGGTCTGCGGCGACATCGGGAAAATCGACCGAAAGGATCGCCTCGGCGTGGTTTTTGGTTTCAACGTCAAACCCGGTATTGCGCAGTGCGTTGAACATCGACCTACTCCTGCGGGATCACCCTGAGCCCCAGTTCCATCAACTGGTCGCTGGTGGGCTCGCTTGGCGCGTTCATCATCAGGTCTTCGGCGCGCTGGTTCATCGGGAACAGGATGACCTCGCGGATGTTCTGTTCCTCGGCCAGCAGCATGACGATCCGGTCGATGCCCGCCGCACAGCCGCCGTGGGGCGGGGCGCCATATTGGAAGGCGTTGACCATGCCGCCAAAGCGCTTGCGCACTTCCTCTTCGCCATAGCCCGCAATCTCGAAGGCCTTGAACATGATTTCGGGCTTGTGGTTCCGGATCGCACCCGAGACCAGTTCATAGCCGTTGCAGGCCAGATCGTATTGAAAGCCCAATACGTCAAGCGGATCGCCCTGCAGCGCCTCCATCCCGCCCTGCGGCATGGAGAAGGGGTTGTGTTCAAAGTCGATCTTGCCGGTTTCAGCGTCCTTTTCGTAGATCGGGAAATCCACGATCCAGGCAAAGGCAAACCGGTCCGTATCGGTCAGGCCCAGTTCTTCGCCGATGATGTTGCGGGCGCGACCCGCGATGGCCTCAAAAGTCTTGGGCTTGCCGCCAAGGAAGAACGCGGCGTCGCCGACACCCAGGCCCAACTGTTGGCGGATCGCCTCGGTCCGCTCGGGGCCGATGTTCTTGGCCAGCGGGCCTGCCGCTTCCATGCCGCCTTCGACTTCGCCGGATTTCAGCTTGGCCTGGGCTTCCTTCACGGTGATGCCCAGTTCCTGTGCCACGGCATCCGCCGTTTTCTCGCGCCAGAAGATATAGCCCATGCCGGGCAGCCCTTCCTTCTGGGCAAAGGCATTCATCCGGTCGCAGAACTTGCGGCTGCCGCCCGTGGGCGCGGGGATCGCGCGGACCTCGGTGCCTTCCTGCTCCAGCAGCTTGGCAAAGATGGCGAAACCGGAACCGGCGAAATGATCGCTGACCACCTGCATCTTGATCGGGTTGCGCAGGTCGGGCTTGTCCGATCCGTACCAGAGTGCCGCATCCTTGTAGGAAATCTGCTCCCAGGTCTGGTCGACCTTCTTGCCGCCGCCGAACTCTTCGAACACGCCGGTGATCACCGGCTGGATGGTGTCGAATACGTCCTGCTGCTCGACAAAGGACATCTCAAGGTCGAGCTGGTAGAAATCGGTGGGCGACCGGTCGGCGCGCGGATCCTCGTCGCGGAAACAGGGCGCGATCTGGAAATATTTGTCAAAGCCCGAGACCATCAGCAACTGCTTGAACTGCTGTGGGGCCTGGGGAAGGGCATAGAACTTGCCCGGATGCAGGCGCGACGGCACGAGGAAGTCACGCGCACCTTCAGGCGAGGACGCGGTGATGATCGGTGTCTGGAACTCCCTGAAGCCCTGATCCCACATCCGTTTGCGGATCGAGGACACCACGTCAGAGCGCAGGACCATGTTGTTCTGCATCTTCTCGCGGCGCAGGTCTAGGTAGCGGTAGCGCAGGCGGGTTTCCTCGGGGTATTCCTGATCCCCGAAAACCTGCAGGGGCAGGTCGCCGTTCACCTTTCCCAGCACTTCGATATCACGGATATAGACTTCGATCTCGCCGGTGGGGATCTTGGCGTTTGCCAGACCTTCCGCGCGGGCCTTTACCAGCCCGTCAATCCGGATACACCATTCAGAGCGGACCTTTTCCACCTGGGCAAACACGGGGCTGTCGGGATCGCACAGCACCTGGGTGATGCCATAGTGATCGCGCAGGTCGATGAACAGGACGCCGCCGTGATCGCGCACCCGATGGACCCATCCGGCAAGGCGCACGGTTTCACCTTTGTTCGCAAGGTTCAGATCGGCGCAGGTATGGCTGCGATAGGCGTGCATGTGCGGTCCCCCTCAGGGCTGAATGAATTGGCGCAGGTACACCTTTTGCCGCCCCGGAAGTCAAGGGCGCGACGGGTTCCACCTCCCGTTTTTGCGGGGCGATGACACTGCTCCGTGCCGGTGCCAGCGGGATGCGGGGCATTCCGGGGGAAATCGCGTTGGCCAGGCGGTGCCACAGCCGTTTTGCCATAGGCCGCTGCCCCTAGGGTCGGCACCGGAAGAAGAGGGAAAAATAAGGCCGGGTCGATCCCCAAGGGGTCGACCCGGCCTTGCCCGACGGGGAGGTGTCGGGGGTATTGCGTCTATGAGCCAATTCTCATGGCGCGCGATACCAACTCTTTAACGGTGCGGAACAAAGCCCCGCGCCAGCCATGTCCGGCGCAACTGCCGCCGATGCACGGTGGCAGCGAAACCTTACCCTGATCGCCCTTTGCTCCCCCGGAAGGGGAAGGTGGCGCACGCAGGATGTAATGCATCCTGCGCACGCCAGGCGATCACGACCCAAGCGGCATAAAATATAAAGCGCTGCCACCGAACACTCACCCGGACATTTTGCGCTGACCGGAATCACTACGGCAACTTCACCCCCACACGGGTCACAAACACCAGCCTAGACAGCCAGGTTCAGTGTAGCCGGGCGGTCGTGAGTTGCACGTTAGTAAACCGTTAATATTTGCGAGGGCCACCTGAGTGCTTGACCCGTGGCAATCCGCGCGCCCAAACTCCAAAGAGGGATGATCCGGGGGTCAGATGACACAAACGCTTCAAGATTATTTCTGGGACGGATACCTTCATTGGGCCGATCTGATGGATCGGGCGGTCGAGGGCCCGGCTCCTTCGCTGGAACAGGTCGCGTCGGATACGGGTATGGCGGTCTACGAACCGGCATTCGTGCGGGTGCGGGAGTGTTTATGCCCCGCGTCGCGCAGTCAGGTAGAGGGGGTTCTGAAGGCTGCCGACCTGTCTGTCGGGGCCAGCCTGCTGGCGCTGCCCGAACTGCTATTTCTGTCCGGCCAGGATCTGGCTTTTGACATCAATGACCTGCTGATCGGCCTTGAACATGCGCTGTTTGCAGATGCGCCGCTTGAGTTCTTTTTGTATCGTCCGATTGCCCGCAGCCTGGCAGAGCACCAGCAATACGACAGTATTTTCGAGGTGATCGACCTTGGCGCACCGGCTTTGTACCGCCCTGCACCAGCTCCCTTCATGGGCATGGCATCCGAAGGTGCTATTGGCCAGCCCTTGCCCCAGGCAGAGGTTATCGGTGCTGTCATCGACAATGACATCGGTTTTCTGAACACGACCTTTCGCCATCGCGACGGCCCCGAGGCAGGCAACACCCGGTTCGAGGCGGTCTGGCTGCAGTCGCGCGAATGTCTGGCCAGCACGCCACTGCCGCCGATCAACGCGGTGCAGCTTGGCCGTGTCCTGCGCAAGACCGAGATTGACGCCATGATCCACGGTGATCCGCGCGATGAGGTGCGCATCTATGGCGACATCAACGATGCGTTGCATGTCTGGGACCCGTTTCGCCGCCCCCCGCCTGTCGAAAGCCATGGTACCGCGGTCGCCGATCTGGCCTATGGCCAGGACATGTGCGCATCGGACAATCCCTGCGCCGTGCCCCTGATGGCGGTGCAATTGCCGCCTGAAGCGGCGGTGGACACCACAGGCAGCTATAGCGAGAGCTATATCGTTCAGGGGGTTCGGTGGCTTTGCGCCGAGGCGCGCAGGCGGGCGCCGCAGGCCAGGCTGGTGATCAACATCAGCTATGGCGTACTGGCGGGGCAGAAGGATGGCGGCAAGTTCATCGAGGCGCAGATCCACCGCGAGATCACCCTTGCGGAGGCGCTGGGCCAGCAGGTGCATGTGGTCTATGCCTATGGCAACAGCCTGAACGCGCAGCAGGTGGCGCGGGTCCGGATCGCGCCGGGTGCGACCGCTGATCCGCTGGTCTGGGTGATCCAGCCTGACGATCCGGTCCCGAATTTCCTTGAGGTACGGACCCTGAGCAGCGCAAGCACGCCGCATCTGACCAGCCTGCCCGAGGGGGTGCAGATGACGGTCACCGCGCCGGACGGTGGTCAGGTGATACAGGCCGCTCCCGCTCCCGGTACGGCGGTGCCACCGCTGGGGGCCACCCGGAGCGGCGCACCCGCGCGGCTGTACCACGCGCCGGAACGGGCGGTTAGCGGGCGTCCGGATTGCCTGGGGTTCTACAACCTCGCCATCGCGCCGACGCGCCGGATTGATCCTGATCTGCCGATTGCGCCTGCGGGCGACTGGCGCATCACCATCACCAACACCACGACGGCGCCGGTCGACCTGGTGCTGCAGGTGCAACGTGGCGATACCGCGCCGGGGTTCAACATCGGCGGGCGGCAGTCGTTCCTGGAGGGGACAGCAGTGCCCGTTGTCCAGGACGGCCATCCCGGCTGGGACGTCCTGGCCCCGCTGACCAACGAGGGGACCTGCAGCGCCTATGCCAGCGCCAGCCATCCGCGCATTCATACGGTCGGTGCGCAAAAGGACGTATTGGGGCAGGTGACAGCAGCGGATTATGCGTCGCGCGGCGCGCTTTGGGCCGGGTCGGGTGCCGAGACCCAAAATCGCGTGGTGGATCAGGTGTTTACCTATGGGCAGCGCACGACCGGCACCTTTTCCGGCTCCGGGTCGCGGCTGTCGGGATCAAGCGGCGCTGCCGCGATCCTGAGCCGCGAATTGGTTCAGGCTGGCATGCCGCCGACCGCCTAAAGCGTCATGCGAAAAACCTGAATCACCTAACGCTGCCTGAAATCAGAGATTTCAACGCGTTACGTGATGCATGATGCTTCAGGTATTTCGTCAGACGCTATAGGCGCGTTGTCAGAAATTCGCGATCCGCATTTCTGCCCGTGCCCGTGCCCAGATGTCCCGCAACAGCGGCGATACAATCGACCCGTCCACCGCAACCGAGGCCGGTATGTGATCAAAGGCTTTCTGCGGACCCGAAAAGGCAAGCGTGTCAAAGTTGAAGTCGCGCGCCGCGATATTGGCGGTCTCAAGCTGATAGGCCCCGGTCTGCGCAGCACCGCTGAGCGCGTTCACCAGATACTCACCAATTGCCATGCCCATCGCGGCCCCGGCAAAACTGTCCGCAGGGAAATGGACACCGGCAATGGTGCGGTTCTCGGCGATCCTCGCGGCCAGCCGCATCAGCAGGCTTGCCTCGGTCGGCGGCTGGGTGGCGGCAAAGGCGGATTGCGCTGAATAGGGCGCATTGCCGGGCGTGTCCGTGGACAGCGCATGAAGAACGGTGGCCACGGCAAAGGCCTCCACCGAATGGCCGCTGGGAAAGCTGGCGTGGCTCGGTGGCTGGATGATCGGCTGGACAAAGCCCGACATCTCGTTCGGGCGTGTCGCGGACAGATGCAGCTTGACCGGCATTTCGATATAGGTGCCAAAGCGCAGGATCGCGTCCAGCAACATCAGCGTCCAGGGGGTGCGGTTGTCGTCTAGCGCCATCAGCGCCCCGAAAAAACTGAGCGTGTCGGTCTGCTGCACATGAATCTCGTCAAACCGCTCGTCCCGCAACGCGGCACTGCTTTTCACAAAGCGCATCTGGCCCCTGAGATAGGCATTCAGAACCTCGCGGAACGGCGTCTGGGGATCGGCCCCCTGTGGCAGGGGCAATGTATAGATCGGCGTGGATGCACCGGCTTCCTGCAGGACCACCTCTGTCGGGGCGTTCAGGACAAGCGGTGCAAAGAGGTGATCGAGGTTGTAGTCGATGATGTGATTGCGGAAAAACCCCTCGTGGCGTTCAAACGCGGCAAGGTCAGGCGACAGCGCAGGCAGGTTGGTCGTGGGGGCAGAGGTGCGTGGCCGATGCAATGTTGCGTCCCATTGGCGGGTGATCCCTTCGAATGTGGACATCAGCGCGGCACTGACCTGTCCGCTGGTCTCGCCCCCCGCAAAGAAGATGCCGTCACGGCCATTGCGCCCGTTCCGGCCATTCCTGCCGTTCCGCCCGTTTCTGCCATTTCGACCGTTCCGGCCATTAAGCGCGCTGAGACCCGTCATACCACCCCTCCGAGAACCGTTGTATTCAATACAGCCTGCGCTTAGTCTTGGGTCAACAGACAGCGTGGAAACGGGCCCTTATTAACGGTTTTTTCACTGCGTCTGACGGGGGTTACACGCAGGGCGGGAGCCTGGGGCAGAGTCATGACGGTTGTACGGATCAGATTGCGGGGTGATTTCTGCATTTCCTCGCCGACGGGGGATGCGCTGACCCCAAGGGGAAAGAAGGCCACGGGCCTGCTGGCAATGCTTGCCAGCAGCGACAATTACACAAGGTCGCGGCGTTGGCTGGAAGACAAACTGTGGAGCGATCGTGGCAGCGAACAGGCGCGGGGCAGTCTGCGCACCACCCTTGTGGACATTCGCAAGAACCTTGGCGAATTTGCAGAAATCCTCGGATCTGATCGCACGTCGGTCTGGCTGGAACAGGACCGTATCGAAACCGACATCGACAATACCGAAAGCACGCGCGAGTTTCTCGAAGGTCTTGTCATCCCCGATCCCGAGTTCAACGACTGGCTGATGCAGCAGCGCATGATGCTGCGGCGGAGCGGGGCCAACCGGTCCGACGCGCAATTGCCGGGGCGGGTGACGATCCAATGCGGCGAGCCCTGGAACCAATCCTCGACCGGCAATGCCAAACAGCAGATCGTGAACGATCAGGTCGGCAAGATCATCAGCGAATTTATCGCCGCCTCGCGTCGCACGATCACCGAAACCAACGCGGATCTGGTGATCCGCACCAGCATCGAGGAAGAGGACGGCGGTGCCGCGATCCTTGTTCAGGTCATCGACCCGCTGATGGACGAAATCGTGCATTCCGATCATTGCTTTGCCGAGGATCTGAACAATTTCCTGCGCAGTCAGGAGGTTTTGGGCCGGTTCTGCTGGAACGTGGCGGACCTGACGCTGGAAAAACTGCCCGGCCTGCGGCGCGATCAAAGTCCGCTGGCGATGCGGTCGGGTCATGTGCAGAAAGCGCTGCGCAAGGTTCTGACCTTTGATCCTGTGGAAATGCAATCCAGTCTTTCGGTGCTGGACATCGCGAATGACGAGATGGATGCAGGCCTTTACCTGGCGCTCAAGGCCTGGGCGATGACCTCCATGATCATGGAGGGCTTTCTGGTCGAGGACGCAGCGACGCTTGAGGAAATCTCTGCGCTGCTGACCCGTGCAGAAGAACTGGCGCCGGGCGATGCGATGATGGCGGCGGTCAGTGCAAACGTGCAGGCGATCCTGTTCGAGCGGCATGACAGTGCCGTCAATCTGGCGCGGCGCGCGCTGCGCGAAAACCCCAACAACCTGTTTGCCCTGCAGGCCATGTCCGTGGGCCGCATCGCCCAGGGGCAGCTGGATCAGGCCTATGAACTGTCGCGCCAGAGCAAGTTCATCTCTGCCCTCTCCAAGTTCGAGGCCATGTGCAACCTGCACCATTCGCTGCTGTGTATTTCCCTGCAGCGGACGGAAGAGGCGGTTGCAAGCTCCAAGCTGGCGGCGGAAAGGTCACCTGCGTACCGGGCGCCCCGGCGGCAGTTGATCGGCCTGCACGCGGCGCAGAATATGACCGCTGACAGCCTGAAACAGGTCAACGAGCTGAAAACGATCGAGACCAATTTCAGCATCGAACGCTATCTGTTCGATCAAAGCTATCCGTCAAATACCCTGCGCAAGTCGGGTTACCTCGACCGCGCGCGCCAGTCTTTGGTCGGGCGCAAGTAAAGCCGTCGTCAGTACAGGAAATCACCCCGGTCCAGATCGGCCCGGTCCACACCCAGCAGGATGATGGAACTGTCCACGCCGGTGACAATCTCGACCGAGTTGCCGACCTGGGTCGCTTCCCGCATGACGTCGACAAAGGCGCGGATACTGGCGATGCCGGAAAAGTCGATCACCTCAAGGCCGCTGTTGGCATCGAAGTCGATGATCGTGTCATGGCCGTGGCCCTCTTCGAAGACGAAGGTATCGCCGTTGAAATCGCCGCGCAGCAGATCATTGCCTGCGCCCCCGGTCAGAGTGTCGAACCCCGCATTGCCGTAAAGCGAATCGTTGCCGATGCCGCCCTGGATGTCATCGTTGCCCGAGCCGCCCAGCAGGCGGTCGTCGCCTTCGCCCGCCAGCATGGTATCGTTGCCGTCCTGGCCCAGCAGCGCATCACCGGCGGACCCGCCGTCCAGCAGATCGTTGCCCGCATCGCCGAACAGCCGGTCAAAGCCGTTGCCCCCCAGCAGCGTATCATTGCCAGCACCGCCCAGCAGGTTATCGGCCTGGTTGCCGCCATCCAGGTAATCATCGCCATCGCCGCCATTGAGCAGGTCAAAACCGGCTTCACCAAAGATCGTGTCATTGCCGGCGTCTCCAAACAGGCCATCGACAGTGCCGCCGAAGTTCGCGCCACCCCGGATCAGATCGTCACCGTCGCCGCCGAACACACGGTCCGCAGAATCGCCTGCAAAAAGCGTGTCGTTGCCCGCATCGCCGTAAATGTTGTCGAACCCGTCTTCGCCATAGATCAGGTCGTTGCCTGCCCCCCCGCGCAGCAGGTCCGCGCCGAAGCCACCGTTGATGAAGTCATCTCCCTCGTCGCCCAGAATCGTGTCAAATCCGCCGTCGCCCAGCAGGGTATCGGCCATTTCACCACCCAGGATCTGGTCGTTGCCGACGCCGCCACGCAGGGTGTCGTTGCCGTTGTCCCCTTCAATCTGGTCATCGCCATATCCGCCTTCGATCAGGTTGTCGTGGCGGGACCCTTCCAGCGTATCATTGCCCGCACCGCCCAGGATATTGGTAAAGCCATAAAGGACATCGCTGCCGATATCGTCGCCTTCGGCATAGCCCGACAGGAAGTTGCTGGTCTCGAACCGGTCAATGTCGACGAAGATATCGGCCAAAGCAGCGGAGTAGTCGAGCAGATCGACGAATGTGTAGTCCGAGGAGCCGCTGCCGCCCATAAGGGTGTCGTTGCCTGCGCCCCCCACGATCGTGTCGTTGCCGTTGCCCCCCCGGATGTCGTCATTGCCGCTGCCGCCGTCGATCCGGTCATTGCCGTCCGCACCGTCGATCCGGTCGTTTCCACCCTCGCCTGACAGGGTGTCATTGCCCGCGAAACCGCCGACGGTATCGTCCCCGGCCCCCGCCGCGATCGCATCGTCCAGGCTGGTCCCGGTAATGGCAGAAGCGGCATTGCCCCAGCCCTGGGTCACGCGCATGCTGCCCTCGTTGAACGAGAAGCTGGTGATGCCGCCCGTGGTTGACGGTGTGAAACCGGGCCCGCCGTACAGATGCTGGGCCGCCTCCACGTCGAAGATGCCCAATTGGTTCACGGCACCCCGGTTGTAGCTCATGATGGTGTAAGTGCCATTGTCATAAGGCGCATCCAGGATCAGGTCGCCGCTGAACGGGTGTTCCATTCCGATGGCATGGCCGATCTCATGCGCGATCAGGCCCCAGCTCATGTTCCCTGCGCGGCCGGTGTTGATGAACACATCCCCGCCAATGTCGGATTCATAGGCGCCGTATTGCCCGATGGTGCGGCCCGGGTAATAGGCATAGCCCGAAAAGCTCCCCTGGCCGGGGTCCAGGCTGAAATTGTAATTGGCAAACCGCATGTCGCCTTCGCCGGATTCAACCTCGACAAAGATGATGCCGGCGGCCGCGGCCCAGGCATCCATTGCCGATCGGGCCAGCGCCTGCTGGGCACTCGAAAATTGCTGGAAACTATCGACGTAGGCCTGTGAAAACCCCCGATCAAGCAGATAGTCCTGTGCCATGGTTTCAAAGGAATAGGTCACCACCGTGGGCGTCGCCGCCTCGCCTGACCAAGTGGCACCTGAAAGGATTGCGGTATAATTATCAACAACTGTCGGCATAACGATTCCCTGAACATAAAAACGAATACGCGTCAGGTTAGCAGCGGAAAGTCGCTCAAGGAACCTTAAGTTTCAGGTGCCGACGGTAGGGTGTCAACCGACCATCCCAATGATTTCATATGTTTTTTTCAGGATGGGTGCTGTTATTTCGCGGGCTTGTTCCGCGCCCTTGGCAAGGATTCGGTCAATCTCTGCCGGGTCATCCATCAGGCGCGCCATCTCGGATGAGATCGGCGCCAGCTTGGCAACCGCCAGATCGGCCAGCAGCGGCTTGAAGGTGCCGAACTGTTGGCCACCCACCTCTGCAAGCACCTTATCGACGGATTGCTCCGAGAGGCCGGCATAGATGTTCACAAGATTGCGCGCCTCCGGCCGGTCGTCCAGACCCTTGGCTTCGGAGGGCAGGGCATCCGGGTCGGTCTTGGCCTTGCGGATCTTCCTGGCAATGGCATCGGCATCATCGGTCATGTTGATGCGGCTGGCGTCGGACGGGTCGGATTTCGACATTTTCTTGGACCCGTCGCGCAGCGACATCACGCGGGTCGCGGCCCCTTCGATCACCGGTTCGGTGATTGGAAAGAAATCGACGCCGTAGTCGTGGTTGAACTTGGCCGCGATATCGCGGGTCAGCTCAAGATGCTGTTTCTGGTCCTCGCCCACGGGAACATGGGTGGCGTGATAGACCAGGATGTCGGCGGCCATCAGTGCCGGATAGGCAAACAGCCCCAGCGAAGCAGCCTCCGCATTCTTGCCGGCCTTGTCTTTCCACTGGGTCATGCGGCCCATCCAGCCCATCCGGGCCACGCAGTTGAAAATCCAGGCAAGCTGGGCGTGTTCCGGGACCTGGCTCTGGTTGATCAGGATGGATTTCTCGGGCGAGATGCCGCTGGCGATGAAACCTGCAGCCAGTTCGCGGGTGTTGCGGCGCAGAACCTCGGGTTCGAGGAACTTTGCGGTGATCGCATGCAGATCGACCATGCAATAGATCGTCTCGAAATCCTCGTCCTGCATTGACACGAACCGTTTGATCGCACCCAGATAGTTGCCCAGCGTCAGGCCGCCGGAGGGCTGAATCCCGGAAAAGACGCGCGGGGTAAAGGATGTCTCGGACATGGTTGACCTCTGGGGCTGGAAAAGGCGGTGGGCACGGCTTACTCATGGGGGCCAATGCCGTCAAGGAGCGCCCATGTCCGCACCCGATTTCCAGCCGCCCGTGAACCCCTTGCCTCCGGTGGTGATCCTGTTTTTCCTTGCCATCGCCGGGGTCGAGGCGGGGCTGTCACTGGGCGAGGCCGGGCTGATCGGTGGGCCGGGGGCCGTGGGATGGCGGCTGGGCCTGATCCGCGACTACGGCTTTTCCGGCCAGATCTTTGACTGGATGGTCGCAAACGGGCAATTCCCGCTGTCCGAGGTGAAACGGCTTGTCACCTATTCCTTTGTCCATCTGGGGTTCACCCATGGCATCTTTGCCATGGTGCTGCTGCTGGCGCTGGGCAAGATGGTGGCCGAGGTCATGGGGCAGGTGGCCTTTGCGGTCATTTTCGTGCTGTCGGGGGTTGGCGGCGCGGTTGTCTACGGGCTTTTGCTGAATGATCCGATGTGGCTGACCGGGGCCTATCCCAATGTCTATGGGCTGATCGGGGCCTATTCCTTTGTCCTGTGGCGTTCGCTGGCCGGGACTGGCGCGCAACAGGCGCGGGCGTTTACCCTGATTGGCGTGCTGATGGCGCTGCAGTTGCTCTGGGGTGTGTTTTTCGAGGTCGGCACCCTTTGGGTGGCCGAGCTTGCGGGGTTCTTCTGCGGCTTTGCCTTGTGTTTCCTGCTGGCACCGGGGGAATGGGCGCGGATGCGCGCGGGCCTCAGGCGGCGGTGATCTTTGCGCCGTCAGGTTTGGGCGTTTCCGGCATAGGGAAGCAAAACCAGCGTCATCCCCGCCGGACCGCGCGCTTGAATTCGGACAGCCTGAAAGCACCGATCAGGTGGCCGATGCCAAAGTAGCTGACCGCGCCGACTGCGATCAGCACCACAAGCGTCAGGCCGCGCCACCAGGGGATGCCAAAGAACGGCTGGAACGCGACATTGGCCGCCCAGAGGCACAGACCCATTGCGGCGGAAGCGGCCAGTACGCGCCAGATACGTTTGTGAAACCGGGCGTCGAATTGCGCGGCTTCGCCATAGCCGCGGGCGCCGATCGCGAGACAGGCGAACATGACCCAACCGGCAAGGGTGGCGGCGATGGCGGGGGAAATCCAGCCGACGACGGGGGCCAGCCCGATGGCCAGCGCGGCATTGACCACCATGGCCACGACGGCAAAGTAGAAGGGGCGGCGGGTGTCTTCGCGGGCAAAGTAGATCGGTTGCAGGATCTTTTGCAGGACAAAGGCAGGCAGGCCCAGGCCGTAGATCGTCACGGCGGTGGCGATGGCGGCACTGTCGTCCACGTCCGATGCGCCCCGCTGGAACAGGACCGTCACCAGCGCCAGCGGCACCACCACCAGCGCCACGGCGGAGGGGATGGTCAAAGCCAGGGAGATTTCGGCGGCCCGGCTCAGCGCGCCCCGCGCGCCCGCGTCATCGCCCGCCCGCAGCCGACGCGACAGGTCCGGCAGCAGGACCACGCCGACGGCGATGCCGACGACCCCCAGCGGCAGCTGGTACAATCTGTCAGCGGCAAAGAGCCAGGACACGGCGCTGTCATATTGGCTGGCCACCAATTGACCGACCACCAGGTTGATCTGCATCACGCCGGAAGCCAGGGCAGCGGGCAGGGCAATGACGATCATGCTGCGCATCTCGGGCGTCCAGCGGGGCCGTCCGGGGCGCAGGGCAAAGCCGGCGGCGGCAGCAGCGCGCCAGGTCAGGAAAAGCTGCGCCAGACCCGCGACAGGGATCGACCAGATCAGCCAGTTCACCACTGCCCCGCCGGTCAGCGCACCGATGGCCATCGCGGTGATGACAAAGATGTTCAGCAGCACCGGGGCCGCGGCCGCCACGGCAAAGCGGCCGGTGGCATTCAGGATGCCTGAAAACAATGCGGAGAGCGACATGCACAGGATGTAGGGAAAGACGATCCGCCCGAAGCCCACGGTCATGTCGAACCGCGCATCCCCCACGAAACCTTCGGCAGTGGCCCAGACCAGCGCGGGCATGAAGACCATGCCCAGCCCGGTCAGGATCAGCACCACCATGCCCAGCCCGTTGAAAGCATCGCTGGCAAAGCGCCCTGCGCCTTCTTCGCCTTCCAGCTTCTTGGCGAACATCGGCACAAAGGCCGCGTTGAACGCGCCCTCGGCAAAGAAGCGGCGGAACATGTTGGGCAGCCGGAAGGCCGCGACAAAGGCATCCATCACCGGCCCCGGCCCGATGAGCGACAAAAGCAGCACTTCGCGCAGGAAGCCCAGCACCCGGCTGAGCAAGGTCCAGATACCCACGGTGAAAAAGCCGGACATCAGGCGGATGGGTTTCATGGCGGCCTCGGAGAATTGCGTTGCATTTTGCCTATCCCTTGCGTGCCTGCCGCGCAATGGGGCGGCTCGTGCAGGAAATCGGGAGTTTTCCTGCAGAATCCGCAACGGCGGGGCCGGCCCCTATTTCTCGGCCCGTTCCACCCCATCCGCGATCGCCTCGCGCAGGCGCTTTTCCAGCATCTTCTGCTTGGCAACCGTGTGGTATTTCAGGCCGAACATGTCCTTGACGTAAAAAGTATCGACCACCTGCGCGCCATAGGTCGCGATCACGGCATTGGCGATATAGACGTTTGCCCCCGCCAGGGTGCGCGTCAGATCATAAAGCAGGCCAGGGCGGTCGCGGGTGTCGACCTCGATGATCGTGTAAATTTCCGACCCCTCGTTGTCGAAAGTGATCGACGTGGGCACGCGAAAGGCCTTTTCGCGCTTCTTGACCTTGTCGCGGGATTTCAGCGCCTCGCGCGCCACGACCTCGCCGCGCAGGGTTTTGGCGATCATCTGGCGCAGGCGGGGCAGCTTGGAGGCCTCATAGGCGTTGCCTTCCGCATCCTGAATCCAGAAGGCATCGGTGACGAAACCGTCCTTGGTGGTGTAGCTGCGGGCGTCCACGACATTGGCACCGACCAGGGCCAGCGCCCCGGCCAGTCGCGAAAAGATGCCCGGATGGTCGGCCATGACGAAACAGGCACGGGTGGCGTCGCGGTCTTCGTCCGGGTGCAGGTCGATGCGCACGTCGCCATCGCCGATGTCGCGCAGCATTTCGGCAAAGGCGACATGGGCGGTGACGTGCAGGCCCTGCCAATAGGGCGGATAATGCCGCGCTTTCTCGGCCTTGAGGTCCTTGGCGGGCCAATCCGCCAGCGCCTCGCTCAGGGCCTTGCGGGCCTCGGTGCCGCGGTTTTCGCGGTTGATGTCCTCAAGCCCGGTTTGCAGCCCGCGTTTCGTCTGGCGGTACAGCGCGCGGATCAGGACCGCCTTCCAGTTGTTCCAGGTGTCGGGCCCCACGCCGCGGATGTCGCAGACCGTCAGCACGCAGAGCAGGTCGAGCCGCCGCACCGTCTGTACCGCCTTGGCAAAGTCGCGCACGGTGCGCGGGTCGGCGATGTCGCGCTTTTGCGCCATGTCGGACATCAGCAGGTGATAGCGCACCAGCCATTCCACGGTATCCACATCCGCCCGCGACAGGCCCAACCGGGGCGCGATCTTGCGCGCCATCTTGGCACCCAACACCGAATGGTCCTCGGGGCGGCCCTTGGCGATGTCATGCAGCAGCAGGGCGGTATAGATCACCTTGCGATTCACCCCCCGCTTGAGGATGGAGGAGGCGACCGGCAGTTCCTCTACCAGCTCCTGCTTTTCGATCCGGGCCAGATTGGCGATGCACTGGATGATGTGTTCGTCCACGGTATAGCTGTGGTACATGTTGAACTGCATCATCGCGACGATGGGTTCGAATTCGGGGATAAAGGCGGCCAGCACCCCCAGTTCGTTCATCCGCCGCAATGCGCGTTCGGGATTGCCGTGTTTCAGCAGCAGGTCAAAGAAGATGCGCTGCGCTTCGGGCGTTTCACGCATGTCGTCATCGATCAGGTGCAGGTTTGCCTTGATCAGGCGCATGGCATTGGGATGGATCAGCATGCCGGTGCGCAGTCCTTCCTCGAAGATGCGCAGCACGTTCAGCTTGTCCGACAGAAAGGCCTTGTCGTCCGAGATGGCAATGCGGTTGTGCACCACCTCATAGCCTTCCTTGATCTTGGGGCGGCGGCGGAAGAACCGTTCCAGCAGCGGTTCCGCCTTGACGTGGATCGCCTCCAGGCTGGACAGGAAGATGCGGGTCAGGTCCCCCACCGCCGTGGCGTGGCGGAAATAGGCCTGCATGAAAACCTCGACCCCGCGCCTGCCGCTGGTGTCCTGATAGCCCATCGCCTCGGCCACCTGGACCTGCACGTCGAAGGTAAGCTGTTCGGTGGCCCGCCCGGCCAGCAGGTGCAGATGCCCCCGCACCGCCCAGAGGAAATCTTCCGCCTCCCGGAAGGTGTTGTATTCATCGGGGCGGAACACCCCCTTGTCCACCAGATCCGAGATCCGGTCGACGTGATAGATCAGCTTGGCGATCCAGAACAGTGAATGCAGGTCGCGCAGGCCGCCTTTGCCTTCCTTGACGTTGGGCTCCACCACATAGCGTTGTCCCTGCTTGAGGTGACGCTTGTCCCGTTCCTCCAGCTTGGCTTCGATGAAGTCGCGGCCTTTGCCGTCGAATAGATCGCTGGCCAGCCTGGTATCGAGTGCCTTTGCCAGCTTGCGGTCACCGGCGATATAGCGGTGCTCCAGCAGGGCGGTCTGGATGGTGTAGTCTTCGGCACCCAGCCTGATGCAGTCTTTGATGGTCCGGGTGGCATGGCCCACCTTCATTTTCATGTCCCACAGGATGTAGAGCACGCTTTCCACGACGCTCTCGGTCCAGGCGGTGGCCTTGTAGGGGATCAGGAAGAGCAGATCGACGTCGGAAAACGGTGCCATTTCCCCGCGCCCGTAACCGCCAACCCCGATCACCGAAAGGCGCTCGCTCTCGGTCGGGTTGGGATTGGGATGCAGATGGCGCGTCGCGACGTCCAGCGTGGCGCTGACCAGTTGATCTGTGAGATAGGTATAGGCCCGGGTCATGCCCCGGGCGTCGAAGGGGGCTGCGGCAAAACCGCGTGCGATTTCCGCCCGTCCGTTTACCTGAACCTCCCGCAGCACCTGCACCGCTGCTGCGCGGCGGGCGCCGGGTTCTGCACCCGTGCAGGCTTCATCCAGGGCAGCATGTACCGCCTCGGCATCGAAAATAAGCTCGGGCGCGCAAATCAGGCGCGGATCGGTATCCGCGCCTGTCGCTTTTGTTGAAACGGAAGTGGGCACTTTCGGATCAGGAACCTGCGCCGCCAAACGCCTTGGGTGCGGGATCGAGGATCACGACCGATTTGTCGCGGATCGAAGCGATGGCCAGCCCACGTTCATTGGTGCCGTCCGCGCGCAGGCGGAAGATGCCGCTTGCCCCCCGGAAACCCGCTCCCTGCGTCAGGGACGCGCCGGACAATGCCGAGGATTTGCCGGTCTTGGCCAGGGCCCCGACAGCTGCGATTCCATCAAATGCCAGACCGGCCAGCGGATGCGGGTCAGACCCGTATGCAGCGCTGTATTTCTGGCGGAACACCCCTGTCGCGCCGGGGTCGGGCATGGCGAACCATCCCCCCTGAACGCCCGGCAGGGCAAGGGTTGCGGGCGGAATGTCCCAGCGTGTCAGGCCGATGAACTGTGTTGCGGGGGCCTTTATGCCGGACTCGGGCAGCAGTTGAGCATAGAGCGGCAGGGCGCTGGCCGAAGAGGTCGTCAGGAACAGCGCATTGGCATTGCCGCTGTCCATTGCCGCCTTGACCCGCGGCACCGAAGCGATGACGGATTCCTGGCTGAGCGCATATTCCACGGTCCCCGCGAGGGTCGCACCGTTTGCAGCAATCGCCCGCTGGATCGCATCACGCCCCAGTTGCCCGGCGACATCCTGCCCGTGCAGGATCACGATCCGGTCCTTGCCGTTGCGCTTGGCATGGCCGACAAGCCGGTTCGCGGTGGATTCAAAGGTTGGCCCGAGCACAAAGACGTTGCCACCGGCGATGGTCGTGTTGTTGGAGAACGACAGCACGTTCACGCCCTGGGAGGCCACCGCAACCCCGGCGGCATTGGCGGATTCGCCATAGACCGGCCCGAGAATGATCTTGGCCCCTTCGGAGACGGCCTGGGATGCCATGCTGGCGGCAGTGCTTGCATTCCCGGCCGTGCCGTAGACGCGCAGGTCCACCTTGACGCCGTCCAGGTCCCGGATCGCCAGACGTGCCGCGTTTTCAAGGTTCTGCGCAAGCAGTTCGTCGCTGGCGGAACCGCCACGCGGGACCAGCAGGGCAACCGGGATCGGCGCACTTGTATCAACCTTGGGTCCGCCGGTGTTTGCCAGCCCGCCGATGGCCATCGGCTCGCAGGCGGCCAGGACCAGGGCAAAAAGGGCCAGGATCAGCAGCCGCAGCTTCTTGCGGCCTGCATCGAAAAAAGCAATCATGTCGAACTCACTCTCCGGGTGGTCAGGCGGCGTCGGGACGCCGGTGTTTTACCTAAGCAATCATAGAGAGTGCGAAAGGCGGGTCCAGCGTGAATTACCTCAAAGCCGCTTTGTCGGCGGGTTTATACTTTGTCGGCGTCCCGATCGGGACGGCGCGCGATATCACCCTGCGCGCGCTCGACGTGCTGGCCAGCGCAGATGTGCTGGCAGCGGAAGACACCCGCAGCCTGCGGCGGCTGATGGATATTCACGGCGTGCCACTGGCGGGGCGGCGCATTGTCGCGATGCATGATCACAGCGGTGCGGCCGTGACCGACAAGCTGCTGGCCGCGATCCGCGCCGGGCAGTCGGTGGCCTATGCCTCCGAGGCCGGCATGCCGCTGATTGCCGATCCGGGGTTCGAATTGTCCCGTGCCGTGGCGGAGGCCGGGTTGCCGCTGACCTGCGCACCGGGTCCCTCCGCGCTGCCCACCGCGCTGGCGTTGGGTGGATTGCCGACGGATGCGTTCTTTTTTGCGGGGTTCCTGCCCAATGCCGCAACCGCGCGCAAGGCTGCGCTGGAGACCCTGCAGGAGGTGCCGGGCACGCTGGTGTTTTACGAATCACCAAAGCGGCTGGGGGCCATGCTGCGCGATGCGGCGGAGGTGCTGGGCCCGGACCGGAAAGCAGCCGTCTGTCGGGAACTGACCAAGAAATTCGAAGAGGTGCAGCGCCATCCCCTGGAAAAACTGGCAGAAATCCACGCCGGTTCCCCCCCCAAGGGCGAGATCGTGGTGCTGGTGGACCGTGCCCGTTCAGGAACTGTTAGCGAAATTGACCTAGAAACGGAATTGAAAGGCGCATTGTCGGAAATGTCGATGCGCGATGCGGTCGATATGGTGTCGCAGGCGCATGGATTGCCACGGCGCAAGGTGTATCAGGCTGCCCTGGCGATGGGAAAGGATGACACATGACCGGTTCTGCCAGAACCCACAGGGGCGCGATGGCTTTTCAGGCGGGGGTCGCGGCGGAACACCGGATTGCGCAGGACTACGAAAGGCGCGGATTTTCCCTGGCGCGCAGGCGGTGGCGCGGCAAGGGCGGGGAGATTGATCTGATACTGCGTGACGGTGACGGGCTGATCTTTGTCGAAGTCAAACAGGCACGTGATTTCGACCGCGCCGCGCAGAGCCTCTCTGCCCGCCAGATGCAGCGCATCTATCTGGCTGCCGAAGAATTCCTTGGATCAGAACCTGCAGGCACCCTGACCGAAACGCGGTTTGACGTCGCGCTGGTCGATGGGCAGGGACAGACCCGGATCATCGAAAACGCCTTTGGTCACGGCTGACCCATTGCACCCGCCGTCCCGCTGCGCCATCTAAGAGGCAAGCAGCAGGGATTGACCGATGAAAATTGCCTTTCAAATGGACCCGATCGGGGATGTGAACATCAACGCGGACAGCAGTTTCCGCCTTGCCGAAGAAGCGCAGGCACGGGGGCATGAGCTGTTCTTTTACGGGCCCGATCAACTGGCCTACCAGGAAGGGCGGATCACCGCGCGGGGGCATGATTTCACCGTTCAGCGTGTGCAGGGCGACCATGCACTGCTTGGCCCCCTGCGGGAGGTCGATCTGGCAGAATATGATGTGGTCTGGCTGCGGCAGGACCCACCCTTTGACATGCATTACATCACCTCGACACATCTGCTCGACCGGCTCAAGGGCACCACGCTGGTGGTCAATGATCCCTTCTGGGTGCGCAATTATCCCGAAAAACTGTTGGTGCTGGATTTCCCCCAGCTCACCCCGCCCACGACGATTGCCCGCGACCTTGAAACCATCAAGGCGTTCAAGGCCAAGCATGGCGATATCATTCTCAAGCCGCTTTACGGCAATGGCGGGGCCGGGGTCTTCAGGCTGGATGAGAAGGACCGCAACCTGTCCTCCTTGCACGAACTGTTCACCGGTTTCTCGCGCGAGCCGCTGATCGTGCAGAAATTCCTGCCCGCGGTGTCCAAGGGGGACAAGCGGGTCATCCTTGTCGACGGGGAGGCCGTGGGCGCGATCAACCGGGTTCCGGCAGAGGGTGAGACCCGGTCGAACATGCATGTGGGCGGCCGCCCCGAAAAGATCGGCCTGACCGAGAGAGACCGCGAGATTTGTGCCACAATCGGGCCGCTGCTGAAGGAAAAGGGGCAGATATTTGTCGGGATCGACGTGATCGGCGACTACCTGACAGAGATCAACGTGACCTCACCCACCGGGATCCAGGAGCTTGAGCGGTTTGACGACGTCAACATCGCCGGCAAGATCTGGGAGGCGATCGAGGCGCGGCGCGCATGAGCCTGTTGCGGCCAGTCCTGAACAGCTATCTGCGGTTGGTGGAAAAGCCGCGCCTGGCGCGGGCGGAGGGGCCAGAACAGATGCGCGCCAACCTGGAAAGGCAGGCGCGCTATTTCTTTCACGCCCCCCGTGGCACGCAAAAACAATGGCAGGTCCTGCAGGCGGCAGGTCACCAGGTCGAGGCGCTGGAGGTCGTGCCGCGCGTTCTGACCTCTGACTCTGTCATCCTCTATATCCACGGCGGCGGGTTCGTCTTTGGCAGCCCGCGCACCCATGCGGCGATGCTGGGCAAGATCGGGCAATTGACGGGGATGCGTGCGGTCTTGCCGCGCTACCGACTGGCGCCGGAGGCTCCCTTTCCCGCTGCCGCCACCGACGTGCGCACCGCCTGGGATGGGTTGATCGCCAGTGGGGTAAATCCTGCCCATGTGATCGTCGGCGGCGACAGTGCCGGGGGTGCGCTCGCGCTGGGTCTACTGGCCGAACTGGCGGGCGCGGGCGCGGCGCAACCTGCCGGGGCCTTTTGTTTCTCGACGCTCACCGACCTGACCTATTCGGGCCCGAGTTTCCGCCAGAACGCGCAGGCAGAGGCCGTTCTGGTTGCGGAGCGCGCTGATGAAATGTGCCGGATGTATCTGGGAAACCACCCGGCAGAGGATCCGGCGGTCAGCCCGCTGTTTGCGGATTTTACCGGGGCGGCACCGGTGTGGCTGACGGTGGGCGATACCGAAATCCTGCGCGACGATTCACGCCGGATGGCGGCACGGTTGCGCGAACAAGGTGTCGATGTCTGCTTTACCGAGGTCCGCGACCTGCCCCATGTCTGGCCGATCCTGCACAACATCCTGCCGGAAGCCCGGGCGAGCCTGCGCGAGCTGGCAACGTGGATCAGCCAGCGCCTGGATTGACCAGGCGAAAGCTGACCGCCTCGGCGATATGCGGCTTGCGCACGCTTTGTGCGCCGTCGAGGTCGGCAATGGTGCGCGCCACCCGGATCACCCGGTGATAGCCCCGTGCCGACAGGTGAAACCGTTCCGCCACCTTGGTCAGCAGCGCGCGCGCCTCTGCATCGGGGGTGGCGATCTGTTCCAGCATGTCGCCTTCGGCGTCGGCGTTCACCCTCATGCCGGCGTGGTCCTTGAAACGGGCGGCCTGGGTGGCACGGGCAGCAGCGACACGGGCGGCCACATCGGCGGAACTGTCACCGCTGCCGGGCAGGTCCAGATCGGTGAAGGCGACTGGGGGCACATCGACCCGCAGATCGAAGCGGTCCATCAATGGCCCCGAGATGCGGCCCATGTAATCCTCTCCGCATTGCGGCACACGCGCACAGGCGCGGGCGGGATCGCTGAGATAGCCGCATTTGCAGGGGTTGGCAGCGGCCACCAGCATGAACTTGCAGGGGTATTTCACATGGGCATTGGCCCGCGCGATCATCACCTCCCCGGTCTCGATCGGCTGGCGCAGGGTTTCCAGCACCATGCGGGGAAACTCTGGAAATTCGTCCATGAACAGGACGCCGTTATGCGCAAGCGAGACTTCGCCGGGCCTGGCCTGCCGCCCGCCCCCGATGATCGCGGCCATCGAGGCGGTGTGATGCGGTTCGCGAAACGGACGCGCACGGGAAATGCCGCCCTCGTCCAGCAGACCGGCGAGGGAGTGGATCATCGAAGTGTCCAGCGCCTCTGCCGGGGTCAGGGGCGGCAGGATGGAGGGCAGCCGTGCGGCAAGCATGCTCTTGCCCGATCCGGGCGTGCCCACAAACATCAGGTGGTGCCGCCCGGCGGCGGCGATTTCCAGCGCCCGTTTGGCCCGCTCCTGCCCCTTGACGTCGCGCATGTCGCGGCCCTGTGGCGGTGCCGAAACTTCGCCCGGTTCGGCTGGGGGCAAGGGGGCCTGGCCGGTATAATGGCGCACCACGTCGCCCAGGGTTGGTGCGGCGATGACCTGGGTCTTGCCGACCCAAGCGGCCTCCGCCCCCGATCCGGCGGGGCAAAGCAGGCTGCGGTCCTGTTCTGCGGCGGCCATGGCGGCGGGCAGGGCCCCCACCACCGGCACCAGCGTGCCGTCCAGTGACAATTCGCCCAGGGCAACGACGGTCTGCACCACATCGTCGGGCAGGATATCCAATGCGGCAAGCAGTGACAGCGCAATGGGCAGGTCGAAATGGCTGCCTTCCTTGGGCAGGTCCGCAGGGCTGAGGTTGACGGTGATCCGCTTCGACGGCAGCGCGATGGCCATCGAGGTCAGCGCCGTGCGCACGCGGTCGCGGGCTTCGGACACCGCCTTGTCCGGCAGGCCGACGATGGAAAAGGCCGGCAGGCCCGCCGTTACGGCGCATTGCACTTCCACCATGCGCGCCTCGACCCCCTGGAAGGCGACGGTATAGGCGCGTGAAACCATCTCTAATCCCTTTGGTAACCTTGGTTAAGGGATAGGGAGGGGTGGTTTAAGAAGAGTTAACGCGGCTCATCGCCCGGCCAGGGCGCGGTGTTTGTGCCCATGTCGTAGGGAAAGGGATCGTATGTGGTTTTCAGCCCTTCCGCACGCCAGGCCTTGAAGGCGGGGTCACTGATTGCAATCTCGCAGTAGCGGCGCGCCGCCTCGGACACGGGCAGGTCATAACCGATGATGCGCGCGGCCACCGGGGCGTAAAACACATCGGCCAGCGAATACCGCCCGAAAAGCCATTGCCCCCGCAGGTCCGCATTGCGCATGGCATGGGTCCAGAGGGTTTCGATCCGGTCAAGGTCCGCCTGCACGGCGTCGGTGACCACGAAGCCCTTGTTCACATGCTGCAACTGCATCGGGCAGGCCCCGCGCAAGGCGGCGAAACCGGATGTCATCGCGGAACAAAGCCAGCGCGCCGTGGCGCGGGCTGCCGCGCCGTCGGGCCACAGGCCCGCCTCCGGGTGCCGTTCGGCCAGCGTTTCGGCCATGGCGAGGGTTTCGCCGATCACGGTGCCCTCAGGCGTGCGCAGGACCGGCACCAGTTTCGCCGGGGCAAGTGCCGCCAGCTCATCCGCCATCGTGCCGCTGTAAAGGCCCACCATATGCGCCTTGTAGGGCAGGTTGAATTTTTCCAGCATCAGCCAGCCCCGAAGGGACCAGCTTGAGAAGGTGCGATCGCCGATGAAAAGGTCATATGTCATGTCGTCACCTAGCCCTGATGTGAAAAGCGGAGCAAACGCAATTTTGTGCGGCAGGTGATCACGGGCAGTGATTGATGCGGCGCAGCTGCCAGGTTTCCGCCTCGTAATGCATTTCGGTTACCGACAGGTTGTCGATCTTGTGGGCCATTGCCGCATTGGCGGTGACGCCCATGGCCCGCTGAACCTGGGTCAGGATCACGCCGAAATGCGCCACGGCGATGATATGTGCGTCGGGGTGGCGGGCGTTCAGCGCGTCGACGGCTTTGCCCACGCGGTCTGCGGCGGCGTTCCAGCTTTCGCCGCCGGGCGGGGCCACATCGCCGGGGGTTTCCCAATAGGCGCGGGACAGGTCCGGGTCTGTAGCGGCGACTTCGGTAAAATGTTTCCCGTCCCAATCCCCGAAATGCAGCTCGCGCAGGTCGTGCCGATGCGGCAGACGCCTGTGGCCCGGCATCTCAAGCGCATCGGCGGTGGTGACCGAACGGATCAGATCGGACGACACGACAAGCGCCCGTTCCGGCAGGAAGGCGCTGAGCCGCGCGATGCGCGCCCTGTCGGACAGGTCCGCAGGGACATCGCGCCATCCCACAAAGGTCTTTTCATGGGTGGGACCGTGCCGGACCCAATGCCAGGTGGTCATGGCAGATGGCCTTTCAGGACCATTGGCAACCCCGCCGTCACCTGCACCACCAGTGCCGCCTCCTGCGCCAGCGCGATATTGAGCCGCCCCTGCGCTTCGCGGAACTGCCGGGCCAGGGCATTGTCGGGCACGATGCCGTGACCAACCTCGTTGGAGACGATGACCCAGGGTGCCGCGCAGCCGCGCAGGGCGGTCAAAAGCGCCTCCCGGGCCGGGACAAGGTCTGAACCCTCCATCATGTGATTGCTCAGCCACATGGTCGCGCAATCGATCAGGACGCATTCGTCGCCCGTCACCCCGGCCAGCGCCGGGGCCAGATCAAGCGGCGCTTCGATGGTGCGCCACCGCGCATCGCGCCGCTTTTTGTGAACCGCCACCTTTTGCGCCACCTCATCATCAAGGATCCGGCCGGTTGCCAGGTAAACCATTGGCCGACCGTCATTTTCCAGAAACGCTTCGGCCCAGGCCGATTTGCCGGACGCAGCCCCGCCTAGGACGAGAGTGGATTGGGTCAAGATTTTTTCCTTTAATTTGGAACTATGGCGCCAGGTCATGCGTACCTTTGTCAAAGGCCGGTCTCAAGGCTTGCCATGTTTTCAGGGGGTATTTGAATATGACAACGCAAACGGCCAGAGAATTTTCCCTCACCCGGACCGCCATGAAAGCGGAACTGCTGGATGCAGAAACCGAGCTGAAGCTGGCATATGCCTGGCGCGACCACCGGAATGAAGCGGCCCTGCATCGTCTGATCACCGCCTATATGCGTCTGGCCGTTTCCATGGCGGGCAAGTTCAAGCGCTACGGCGCGCCGATGAACGACCTGATCCAAGAAGCGGGCCTGGGTTTGATGAAGGCGGCGGACAAGTTCGACCCGGATCGCGGGGTGCGGTTTTCGACCTATGCGGTCTGGTGGATCAAGGCCTCCATCCAGGATCACGTGATGCGCAACTGGTCGATGGTGCGCACCGGCTCTACCTCCTCACAGAAATCGCTGTTCTTCAACATGCGTCGGGTTCAGGCCCGGCTTGAGCGTGAGGCCTCGGCGGCGGGTGAAACGCTGGACCGGCATCAGCTGCGCCAGATGATCTCGACCGAGATCGGCGTGCCGCTGCATGACGTGGAAATGATGGAAGGGCGGCTGTCCGGCTCTGATTATTCCCTGAACGCGACCCAATCGGCAGAGGATGAGGGCCGCGAATGGATTGACGCGCTGGTGGATGAAAGCGCGCAGGCGGCAGAGCGGGTCGAAGACAGCCATGACACGGCGCAGCTGCGCACCTGGCTGGTGGTCGCGATGCAAGAGCTGAACGACCGCGAGCAGTTCATCGTGCGTGAAAGAAAGCTGCGCGATCAGCCGCGGACGCTGGAAAGCCTGGGCGACGAGTTGAGCCTGTCGAAAGAACGCGTGCGCCAGCTGGAAGCGGCCGCATTTGTCAAAATGCGCAAGTCGCTGGAAGGGCAGTCGCGCGAGGTCATGCATTTTCTGAACTGACCGTCCGGGGCTGGCACATTCCCGGGCTGCCGCTTATGGTCCCAGCCAGGCGCGATCTGGCAAGGGGATATCATGCTGGCAGGCAAACACATTCTGCTGATCATCGGCGGTGGCATCGCCGCGTTCAAGTCGCTTGACCTGATACGCCGCCTGCGCGAACGCGGGGCAGAGGTGACGCCGGTCCTGACTGCGGCGGGGTCCGAGTTCGTGACCCCTCTGTCGGTATCTGCACTGGCGGGAAAGCCGGTGTTCCAGGCGCTTTTCGATCTGAACGACGAGGCCGAGATGGGCCATATCCAGCTCAGCCGCGTGGCCGATCTGGTGGTTGTTGCACCCGCAACAGCCGACCTGATGGCTAAGATGGCGCAGGGCCTTGCCAATGACCTCGCCTCCACCCTGCTGCTGGCCACCGATACGCCGGTTCTGATCGCGCCCGCGATGAATGTCCGCATGTGGCAGCATCCGGCAACCCAGCGGAATATCGAAACCCTCATGGCGGATGGGATCGGCATGGTCGGTCCCAATGCCGGTGACATGGCCTGTGGCGAATTCGGGCCCGGCCGCATGGCCGAACCGCTTGAGATCGTGGCCGAAATCGAGGCGCGGCTGGCCGACGGGCCGCTCAGGGGGAAACGCATTCTGGTGACCTCGGGGCCGACCCATGAACCCATCGATCCGGTGCGCTATATCGCCAACCGGTCCTCCGGCGCGCAGGGGGCGGCGCTGGGCCGGGCGCTGGCGGCGCTGGGCGCACATGTCGTCTTTGTCACTGGACCTGCCGATGTGCCCCCGCCCGAAGGGGTCGAGGTGATCCGCGTCCAGACCGCTTTGCAGATGCTGGAGGCGGTACAGGGGGCCCTGCCCGCCGATGCCGCAATCTTTGCCGCAGCCGTGGCCGATTGGCGGGTCAGTTCGGCCAGCGACCGGAAGCTGAAAAAGTCGAAGGATGGGCTGCCTGAACTGAGCTTTGCCGAGAATCCCGATATCCTCAAGACCGTCAGCCGGATGCCCGACGGCCGACCCGGTCTGGTGGTCGGCTTTGCCGCCGAGACCAACGATGTCGTCGACAATGCGACGGCCAAGCGCGCGCGCAAGGGCTGTGACTGGATCCTGGCCAATGACGTATCCCCCGAAACTGGCATCATGGGGGGCGATGAAAACGCGGTCACGCTGATTTCCGACACGGGCGCGGAGGTCTGGCAGCGCATGGGCAAGGATGCTGTTGCCCGCAAACTGGCAGCGCGTATCGCGCAGGCACTGGGTTAGGATACACCGATGGTCACGATTACACTGCGCTGGGCCGAAGGGGCCGATCAGACACTGGGCCTGCCCGCCTATGAATCCGCCGGGGCTGCCGGTGCGGATCTGCGCGCCAACCTGCCAGCGGGGCCGGTGACATTGCCCCCTGCGGGCCGTGCTTTGATCTCCACGGGGCTGCATATGGCCATCCCGGAAGGGTTCGAGGTGCAGATCAGGCCGCGATCCGGCCTGGCGCTGAAACATGGGCTGACCCTGCCCAACAGCCCCGGCACGATTGACGCCGATTATCGCGGCACGGTCGGGGTGATCCTGCTGAACACCGGGACGGAGGCCTTTGAAGTGACCCACGGCATGCGGATCGCGCAGATGGTGGTGGCCCCCGTGGTGCAGGCGGCTTTCAGGGTCGAGGAAACCCTGGATGATACCGCGCGGGGCGGCGGCGGTTTTGGATCCACGGGACTGAGCTGATGTTACTGGTTGCGGTCATGGCTGCCGCGATCTGGTTCGGCGGCGGCGTGATTGGCGCGCCGCGAAAGGTCCGGCTGATCCTGCTCGGCCTGCTGTACCTCGCGGTTCTGGGCATCCAGGTGACCTTTCCCGCCACCCATCCGCTGGCGGTCAACACCGGTGGGAGTGCCGCGCTCTGGCTGCTGCTGGGCGGTGCCGTGGTGATCTTTCTGGCCTACCGCGCGCTGATCCGCATGTTGCGCCAGCGCGCAGAGGGCAGAACAGCCATGCCGGACAGCGCGAAATCCACCGGTACATTCACCGACACCGAGCTGAACCGATATGCCCGCCATATCGTCCTGCGCGAGGTTGGCGGTGCCGGTCAGAAGGCCCTCAAACATGCGCATGTGCTGGTCATCGGGGCCGGCGGTCTGGGCGCGCCGGTGCTGCAATACCTCGCCGCCGCAGGTGTCGGCACCATCGGCGTGATCGACGATGATCGGGTGGAAAACGCGAACCTGCAACGGCAGGTGATCCACCCGGACAGTGCCATCGGCATGCCCAAGGTCTTTTCTGCGCAAAAGGCGATGCAGGCGCAGAACCCATTTGTCACCGTGCGCCCCTATCACCGCCGCCTGACAGCGGAAATCGCCGATGAGCTGGTGGCTGAATATGATCTTGTGATCGACGGCTGCGACAATTTCGAAACCCGCTATCTGGTCAACGCTGCCTGCGTGCGGGCCGGGGTGCCGCTGATCTCGGGCGCGCTCAGCCAGTGGGAAGGGCAGCTTTCGGTGTTTGACCCGGCGCGGGGCGCGCCCTGTTACCAGTGCATTTTCGACAAGGCACCGGCGCCGCATCTTGCCCCCTCCTGCGCCGAGGCCGGGGTGATCGGACCGCTGCCCGGCGTGGTGGGCGCGATGATGGCGGTAGAGGCGATCAAGCTGATCACCGGGGCGGGCACGGCCGCGCGGGGGCAGATGGTGATCTATGACGCGCTCTTTGGCGAGAACCGCAGCATTGCGGTGCAGCGCCGGGCGGAATGTCCCACCTGCGGCACGTCTGCGGAAAGCTGACAGCGGCTGGTATGGTGGATTTGAAATGCGCCACATTGTACGTCAAGCGCGGGAGCGCATTTTAAATCCTTAAACCGTACTAGTCACCCGGAATCAAAGTTCGGTTCATTGAATACAGCTCTCAACGGCAGGTTCGCGC
>NZ_QBFD01000046.1:1120875-1131401 GCF_003335585.1 Sulfitobacter sp. DFL-14
AAGAAACAATGAGTTCTAGTCACCCGGACAGAATCTGAAGTTCGCTCCGCGCTTGGGGTCAGTGAGGCGAGCTTCAGATTCGGGTGACTAACATCAGCCGACATTGCCGGCCGGTGCATTGTATCTGCCGCCCCCGCGTCCTAGCTTGAGCGCAAAGGAGATCCCCCATGACAAACCCGCTGCTGCAAGACTGGCAAACCCCCTTTGGCCTGGCCCCCTTCGACCGGATTTCCGACGAAGATTTCGCCCCCGCGCTGGAAGCGGCGCTGACCGCCCATAATGCAGAGATAGAGGCGATCGCGCAGAACCCGGATGAAGCGGATTTTGGCAATACAATCGAGGCGCTGGAAGCCGCAGGCGGGGCGCTGGACAAGGTGCTGGGCGTGTTCTTTACCGTAGCAGGGGCCGACAGCACGCCTGCGCGGGAAGAGTTGCAACGCGACTTTTCACCGAAGCTGGCGGCGCATTTTTCCGAGATTTCCGCAAACAAGGCGCTGTTTGCCAGGGTGGCGGAAGTCTGGGACAGGCGCGACAGCCTGGCGCTGAGCGATGAACAGGCACGGGTGCTGATGCTGACACATCGCGGCTTTGTCCGTTCCGGTGCCGCGCTGGAAGGGGCGGAGGAAGTGCGGATGAAGCAGATCAAGGGCAGGCTGGCGGTGCTGGGCACCCAGTTTACCCAGAACCTGCTGGCGGACGAGCGGTCGTGGTTCATGGAACTTGCCGAGGATGATCTGGCCGGTCTGCCCGATTTCGTCGTCGACGCCGCCCGCGCGGCAGGGGAGGAAAAGGGCGCTTCCGGCCCGGTTGTGACCCTGTCGCGGTCTCTGATTGTGCCCTTCCTGCAATTCTCCCCCCGCCGCGATCTGCGCGAAAAGGCGTTTCGCGCCTGGGAGGCGCGGGGCGCGGGTGGGGGCGAGACCGACAACCGCGCCATCGCTGCAGAAATTTTGTCCCTGCGCGAGGAGCGCGCCAAGCTGCTGGGCTATGAAAATTTCGCGGCCTACAAGCTGGAAACCGAAATGGCCAAGACGCCGGAAGCCGTGCGCGGCCTGCTGATGGAAGTCTGGGAGCCGGCCAGGGCGCAGGCCAATGCGGATGCCGAGGTGCTGACCAGCATGATGCATGCCGATGGTGTGAACGGTGACCTGGCCCCCTGGGACTGGCGTTATTACGCAGAGAAACGCCGCGCGGCGGAGCATGATCTGGACGAGGCCGCGTTGAAACCCTATTTCCAGCTGGACCGGATGATCGACGCGGCCTTTGACTGCGCCACCCGGCTCTTCGGTCTGGAATTTGCACCCCTCGACGTGCCGCTCTATCACCCGGATTGCCGGGCCTGGGAAGTCACCCGAAAGGGCGAACATATCGCCGTGTTCATCGGGGATTATTTTGCCCGTGGGTCAAAGCGGTCGGGGGCCTGGTGTTCGGCCATGCGCGCGCAGGCGAAATTCCCCAAGGTGCAAAGCCCGGTGGTGATCAACGTCTGCAACTTTGCCAAATCCGACCCGGCGCTACTGTCCTATGACGATGCGCGCACGCTGTTTCATGAATTCGGCCATGCGCTGCACCAGATGCTGTCGGATGTGACCTATGAATCGGTCAGCGGCACCTCCGTGGCGCGCGATTTCGTGGAACTGCCCAGCCAGCTTTACGAACACTGGCTGGAGGTGCCCGAAGTGCTGGGCAAATTCGCGACCCATGCACGGACCGGGGCGCCCATGCCCAGGGAGATGCTGGACAAGGTGCTGGCCGCAGCGACCTTCGACATGGGGTTCCAGACGGTCGAATACCTGGCCTCGGCCCTTGTCGATCTTGCATTTCACGATGGCGCGGCACCCGCCGATCCGATGGCGCGTCAAGCCGACGTGCTGGCAGGCATCGGCATGCCGGAGGCAATCCGCATGCGCCATGCAACGCCGCAGTTCGCCCATGTCTTCTCGGGCGATGGCTATTCCAGCGGCTACTACAGCTACATGTGGTCCGAAGTCATGGACGCGGATGCCTTCGAGGCTTTCGGGGAAGCGGGCGGCGCCTTTGAGCCGGGCATTGCGGCAGCGCTTGAGCAGCATATCCTTTCCACCGGCGGCAGCCGCGATGCGGCGGAGCTTTACGTCGCGTTCCGGGGCCGGTTGCCGGGGGTTGAGGCGCTGCTGCGGGGCCGTGGGCTGATCGCGGCCTGAGAGGGTGCCGCGCTGCGGGTCTCACCAAACCCAGGGTTTCCGAGCCGTCCTTGTGCGACCCCGTGCTGACAGGCCGCCAACCTCTTGCCAAGGATAATCGGCGTATCCCCGAGCGGCGGGGCCCCTCGTCGATTTTCCTTGGCAAGAGGTCAGCGCCCCGTCTGTCCGGTCGCACGCAAGGGCGGCTCCGAAACCAGGGACCTGTCGATCAGTAGCCCAGGTCCCGGTCGACGAGATTGAGAAATGCTTCGCCCGCCTCGCCGCGCCGGATGTTTTCGGCGACGGATTGCGAGGCTGTCGTGGCCCGCGTTTCGGCAGCGATATGCGGCGTGACCGTGACGCCCGGATGCGCCCAATAGGGATGGTCCTGCGGCAGGGGTTCGGTGCGGAAGACGTCCAGCGTGGCATGGGCGATCTGCCCGCTGTCCAGCGCCTCTATCAGGGCGTCATCGTCGATCAGCGGGCCGCGGCCGGGATTGATGATGAAGGCGCCACGCGGCATCAGGGCCAGGGTTTCGCGGTTCAGCGTATTTTCGGTGGCAGGCGTGTCGGGCAGCAGCAGCACGGCGATTTCGGCGCGGCCAAGCGCCTGTTTCAGCCCCTCTTCGCCATGCAGGCAGGTCAAGCCGACGACCTCCCTGGGGCTGCGCGACCAGCCCGTCACCTGAAATCCGATGTCGGCAAGCAGCTTCGCCGCAGCACTGCCCAGGGCCCCGAGACCCAGCATCACGACAGAACGTTCCTGCGCCAGGGGCGGTGTGCGCGGCACCCAGCTGGCATCACTGCGGGTGATGTCCGTGTCCAGGCCGAGGTGATAGCGCATCACATGGCCGGTCACCCATTCCACCATGCCCTTTGTCAGGCCGGGATCGACCATGCGCGCCAGCGGGATCTTCAACGTGTCATTGCCGACCACGTTTTCCACACCGGCCCAGAGGTTCAACACCGCTTTGGCGCGGGTATAGGGGGTGAAATCCTGCAGGTCGCTGTTCGGGGCATAGACAATGTAATCCACCTCGGCGGGCGGGATATCCATGCTGAGCCGCGCATTGAGACCAGCGTCGGCAAGCGCCTTGCGCAGGGGCTGTTCATAGGTTTTCCACCGCTCCGATTTCGCGGCGAAGAGGACATTGATGGTCATGGGTTACCTCGGTCTGTGGACATGGGCGGATTGCACGAGGCCAAAGGCCAGCAGCAGAACCAGCATGGCTGATCCGCCGTAGCTGACCAATGGCAGGGGCACGCCGACCACCGGCGCCAGCCCCATCACCATCGACATATTGACCGCAAAGAACAAAAAGAAGTTCAGCGCGATGCCCAGGGTCAGCAGGGAAGAGAACCGGTCCTTGTTCAGGATCGCGGTGACCACGCAGAACAGGATGATCATCGCATAGAGCCCCAGCAGGCTGAACCCGCCGACAAAGCCGAATTCCTCTGCCAGGGTGGTGAAGATGAAGTCGGTGTGTTTTTCCGGCAGGAAGTTCAGCCGCGACTGGGTGCCTTGCATGAAGCCGCGCCCGGTCCAGCCGCCGGACCCCAGCGCGATCTTGGACTGGGTGATGTGATAGCCCGCGCCCAGTGGATCGGCGGCGGGATCGAGAAAGGTGTCGATGCGGCGGTACTGGTAGTCGTTCAGCAATTGCCAGGTGGTGCCGCGCGACTGGAAGACCGCCGTCAGCAGCCCCGTGGCCGAGGCGATGACCGCGGCGAAATAGGCCCAATGCACACCGGCAAGGAACATCAGCCCGCCCCCCGCCGTCAGCAGCAGGATCGAGGTCCCGAGGTCCGGCTGGCGCAGGACCAGCACTGTCGGCACGCAGATGATCAGGACCGGCAGCAGCACCCAGAACGGCCGCGATACCTTTTTGGCAGGCAGCCAGTCGTAATAGGCGGCCAGGAACATCACCAGGGTGATTTTCATCAGTTCGGAGGGTTGCAGGTCCATGAACCCCAGGTCGATCCAGCGCTGCGAGCCCTTGCGTTCATCGCCGATCAACGCCACGGCGACCAGCAGCAGCAGGGAGCCCCCATAGGCCAGGCCCGACAGGTTCCGCCAGAGCCAGATCGGGATCATCGCCACTACGAGCATCAGGGAGAGGCCAAGGCCGAAGCGTTTCATCTGCGGTTCGGCCCAGGGGGAGAATGACCCTCCGGCGACGGAATAAAGCATCAGGAAACCGATGCAGCAGACCGAGGCCAGCAGCAGCGTCAGCGGCCAGTTCAGGTGCAGGATCTTGCGAAACCCCGTCGGGACCGATTTGACCGTATATTCAAGGTAACTCATGCCTGATCGTTTCCGTTGATCGCGGCCTGGGGCTGCATCTCGCGCAGCTTGCGTTGCTGGGTCTTGATCCGGCCCCGGTCGGCAGAGGGATAGGCCTCCAGCGGGGGCTCGCCCCCTGCAAGCGCCTGCAGGATCACGTCCCGCGCGATGGGGGCGGCTGCCGTAGATCCGCCGCCGCCATGTTCAACCAGCACCGACACCGCATAGCGCGGGTTGTCGAAAGGGGCGAAGCTGACAAAAAGCGCGTGGTCGCGGCGTTCCCAGGGCAGGTCTTCGTTCCGGCTGACCCCGCGCGCCCGTTCGGCGGCGGTGATGTTGCGGACCTGGCTGGTGCCGGTCTTGCCCGCCATGCGGTATTCATCGGCGATGATGCGCGACCTGTAGCCGGTGCCGCGGCGGTTGTTGACCACCTCGAACATCGCGCGGCGCATCTTGCGCAGGTTGTTTTCGTTCATGCCCAAAGACTCGCCCGCGCCACTGGGTTGCTCGACGCCGTCGATTGTCTTGACCAGCCGTGGTGTCACCGCACGGCCGGTGGCGATGCGCGCGCTCATCACCGCCAGTTGCAGCGGCGAGGCGAGCATGAAGCCCTGCCCGATGGAGGCGTTGACCGTGTCGCCGATGACCCAGTCCGCCCCGCGTGTCTCGCGCTTCCAGCTTTTGGTCGGCGTCAGGCCCGAGGCGACAGAGGACAGCGCCAGTTCATGCTTGATGCCAAGGCCAAAGCGGTTTGCCATGGCCGAAATCTTTTCGATCCCGACCTTGAGGGCGAGATCGTAGTAATAGACGTCGCAGGATTGCTTCAGCGAGTTTTCCAGATCGACCCAGCCGTGACCCGCCCGTTTCCAGCAGTGAAACCGCCGCCCCGCGACTTCGAGGTGGCCGGGGCAATAGACGGTTTCGTCCGGGCCGATGATGCCTTCCTCGATGGCGGCCATGGCTGTCATCATCTTGAAGGTCGAACCGGGCGGGTAAGTCCCCTGTACCGTCTTGTTCACCAGGGGGCGGTATGTCGATTCCAGCAGCGGGTTGTAGTCCTTGGAGGAAATCCCGCCGATGAAAAGGTTCGGGTCGTAGGATGGCGCCGAGGCGATGGCGGCCAGGTCGCCGTTTTCGCAGTCGATGACCACGACGGCGGCGCTTTCCCCGTCCAGGCGGGCCTGGACGTATTGTTGCAGCTTGGCGTCCACGGTCAGCTGTATGTCCTTGCCCGATTCGCCCTCGCGCCGGGACAGTTCGCGCATCACCCGGCCGGTGGCGTTGACCTCCACCTGCTTGGTGCCTGCCTTGCCGCGCAGGATATCCTCGCGCCGGGCCTCCACGTTGATCTTGCCGATCTGGAACCGCGGGATGCGCAGCACCTGGTCGGGGTCCTCCAGCGCGTCGAGGTCGGCCTGGCTGACCCGGCCGACGCGGCCAACCACATGGGCAAAGTCCGAACCGCGCGGGTAGACCCGCGTCAGCCCGACCTCGGGTGTGACGCCGGGCAGGGCAGGCGCATTGACGCTGACCCGGCTGACATCCTCCCAGCTGACATCGTCGACGATGGTGACGGGCAGGAAAGGTGCGGAGCGCTTGATCTCTGCCATGGCGCGTTCGCGGATTTCCTCGTCAATCGTGATGATCTGACCCAGACGGTCCATCACCGCCTCTGCGTCGCCTGCATCCTCGCGCACCATGACAATGCGATAGCTTGGCACGTTCTGCGCCAGCCGCATGCCGTTGCGGTCAAAGATCTCGCCGCGGGCGGGGGGGATCAGCCGGATGTTGATGCGGTTTTCCTCGGCCAGCAGGCGGAACTGGTCGGCCTGATCGACCTGAAGATACCGCATGCGCGCGGCAAGGCCGCCCATGAACAGCAGTTGCGCGCCACCCAGCAGGGCGGCCCGGCGGGTCAGCCGCGTGTGGTTGGCATCGTTTTCGGCGCGGTTGCGTCTCATCTCAGACCCTCTGCCCCAAAGCATCCAGATCGCCGGGCGCGGTCTTGCGCACCCGCATCAGCCCGTGGGTTACGGCCACGACCAGGGGATAGAATAACAAGGACATGCCCAGTTCCGAAAGGCTGAGTGTGAGCCCCGGCACAGGCACCAGAACAAGGGCAAGTATCAGCCGGTTCGCGACCATGATCAACACCATGATCATGGCAACCGACACCCATTCAGCGGCAAAGCCGCCGTCGCGCAGGGACCGGCCCCGCGACTTGAGGTTTTCGCAGCCGACCAGCGCCAGCAGTGCCCAGAGGCCCGGCGGGCGCTGCAGCAGCAGGTCCGACATCAGAAAGGCGATGGCCAGCGCGAGGGCAGGCACATATTCCGGGCGCCGCAGGCCCCAGGCACAGGCAAAGCACAGCAGCAGGTCGGGGCCGGCCCAGCGGCGGGGTGTGGTTTCCATCGGCAGCAGATGAAAGAACAGGATCACAAGCGCAAGGAACAGGAACGACGCCCGCATCGCCCAAAGCCGGGACAGCGACAGATCGTTCATTCACTCACCTCCGCTTCTGCCTCTGTCTGTACGGGCAGGGGGCCTGCAGGGGAGATTACCTGCGCATTGTCGGTCACCTTCTCGGTGCCGTAGTGGCGCATCACCCGCAGGAATTCCAACCGCTCGTAATCCGCCGCAAGCCGCACGCGCAGCCGCCCGCCGGGGTCGGCGGTGACCTGTCCGATCAGCAGACCCGCCGGAAAGACGCCCCCGTCACCGGATGAAATCACCCGGTCGCCGGGACGCACCAGATCGGGGCTTTCGATGAAATCCAGCGGCGGCGCGGCGGAATTGTCGCCCGCGACGATCGTGCGCTGGCCCGAAGGCTGGATCACCGCCGGGATGCGGCTGGAGGCGTCTGTCAGCAGGATCACCCGCGCGGTGTTCTGCGCCACGCCGGAAATGCGGCCGACAAGCCCGATGCCGTCCATGGTGGCCCAGCCGTCCACCAGCCCGTCGCGCGCGCCGACGTTCAGCAGGACGGACTGCCGGAAGGGCGAGCCCGAATCGGCCAGCACCACCCCGGTGATGAAGGTCAGGCGCGGGTCCAGCCGGACCTTGTTCAGGTCCAGCAGTCTGGCATTTTCCTGTTCCAACTGCAGGGCCGCTTCCTTCCAGGCCTGCATCTGGCGCAATTCGCTGCGCAGCTCCTGGTTCTGTTCGCTCAGCCGCTGGTAGGATTGAAAGTCGCGCAACAGGTTGATCGTGCCCGTCACCGGCGCCATCGCCCAATCCAGGTTGGGTACCAGCCGGTCGGTGATCTGGGCGCGAAACCGTTCGACGCGCGGACTGTCGATGCGCCACAAAAGAAAGATCGCGCCCAGCAGCAGGATCAGCACAGCCAGCAGCAACCGGCGCAGCGGGCCGGTGAAATCACTGCTGGTTGAGCGGTCTTTAGCCATGTCACAAAGGCTCCTGCCCGAGGGGCGGGCGTGGCAATGGTATCAGGATTCAGCTGTCGTAGTCGATGGCGTGGCGCAGCTGTTTTTCGTATTCCAGCGCCTTGCCCGTGCCCAATGCGACGCAGTTGAGCGATTCATCCGCAATGGAAACGGCAAGCCCGGTCTGCTCGCGCAGCGCAAGATCCAGATCGCCCAGCAATGCGCCGCCGCCGGTCAGCATGACGCCCCGGTCCACGATATCCGCCGCAAGGTCGGGCGGGGTGGTTTCCAGCGCGGTCATCACCGCCTCGCAGATCTGCTGCACCGGTTCGGCCAGCGCCTCGGCGATCTGGGCCTGCGTGACCTCGATCTCTTTCGGCACGCCGTTCAGCAGGTCGCGGCCGCGGATCTGCATCGAGGTGCCGCGCCCGTCGTCGGGCATCCGTGCCGTGCCGATGGAGGTCTTGATGCGTTCTGCGGTGGTTTCCCCCACCAGCAGGTTCTGCTGACGGCGCAGGTAGCTGATGATTGCCTCGTCCATCCGGTCGCCGCCGACGCGGACAGAGCGGGCATAAACGATGTCACCAAGGCTGAGGACCGCCACTTCGGTGGTCCCGCCGCCGATGTCCACGACCATGTTGCCGGTGGGATCGGTGATCGGCATCCCCGCCCCGATGGCCGCCGCGATGGGTTCTGCGATCAGCCCCGCGCGGCGCGCACCAGCGGAAAGAACCGACTGGCGAATCGCGCGTTTCTCGACCGGAGTCGCGCCATGCGGCACGCAGACGATGATCTTGGGCTTTGAAAAGGTGGAGCGTTTATGCACCTTTCGGATGAAATGCTTGATCATCTCCTCGGCCGTGTCGAAATCCGCGATGACACCCTCGCGCATCGGGCGGATCGCCTCGATACTGCCGGGGGTGCGGCCCAGCATCAGCTTGGCGTCCTCGCCCACGGCCAGCACCTTCTTGACCCCGTCCTTGATATGATAGGCAACGACCGACGGCTCAGACAGAACAATCCCGCGACCCTTGACGTAGACAAGCGTATTCGCCGTGCCCAGATCAATCGCCATGTCGGAAGAAAACATGCCGCGGAGATTTCCAAAGATGTTCATGCGGTGCAAACCTTGATTAAAAGCCCAATCAGCCCGCGACTCTGACAGAGGCGGGCGCGCAGCCCTTATAGGCTTCGCTCCGCTGAGGCGAAAGGGGGGCTCTGAGAAGTCTCGGCATCTTGTCGCCGCCGGGTTAGGCTGGACAGGAAAACAAAGGGTGGAGATATATAATGAAGAAAATTCAATCGCTCGGCGTCCATCACATCACGTTGACCGGTGCCGACCGTCAATCCTCGATTGACTTCTGGGAGGGGGTGCTGGGCATGCCTTTCATCTTCGACCAGCCCAATCTGGACGACCCGGACGAGGGGCATCTGTATTTTGATCCCGGTGACGGCCGGTTGATCACGATATTCACAAATGAAAACCGCAAGCCTGTACATAACAGAACCCCGACCGATCCGGGCTGCGTGCATCATCTGGCGTTTGAGGTCGATCAGGCGACGCATGAACAGGTGCTTGACCGCCTGGCAGAGCGGGGCATCCCGAATTCCGGGGTCAAGGACCGGGGCTTCATGAAGTCGATCTATTTCAAGGACCCGCTGGGCTTTCTGATCGAACTGGCCTGCTACACCTTCATCCCGCCGCGCGGCAGCAGCCATGCCGAGGTCATGCTGGAGGCACACAAGCTTCGCGTCGCACGGGGCGACAAGGCAATCGGCCGCAGCCATCTGGCCGACGCGGTCCTGCTGATCGTGGAGCGCAGCCAATTGTCGCTGAGCGAGGATCGCGGCGCGCGCAACCCTTACGGGTGAGCTATCGCAGCGGGGCAGGTCGCGCGCAGGGCGATCAGCCTTCGCCGACGTTCTTGGCGAAGGCGTCCTTGAACTCTGCCTGCTGGCCGGATGTCGCATCGGTCTGGTAGTTCTTCTTCCAGTCCTCCATCGACATGCCGTAAAACAGCTCGCGGGCCTCGTCCTTGGTCATTTCGATGCCCCGTGCATTGGCCGCTTCCTGATACCAGCGGCTCAGGCAGTTGCGGCAGAACCCGGCAAGGTTCATCAGGTCGATGTTCTGAACGTCGGTGCGGTCCTGCATCAGATGTTGTTGCAGACGGCGAAAGGCGGCGGCCTGCAGTTCGATCTCTTGCTGATCTGGCATGGTGATCTCCTTTTGATGAAAGCTGGGGGGGCATCGCACAGGTGTCAAGCAGATGCACCATTGAGCATCGAAATCACCCGGTGAAAGGCGGCTGGGGCTGGCCGAGCCTTAGTATTCATGAAACCTTGGGTGATTATGACGGTGGGGCTTCATATGGGCGGCAATGTATGTTACCGCTAACGGAAGAAGATTAACAGGTCACTGACTGGCCCAGAAGAAAGAACAGGGAAAATCAAATGAGACGCCTGCGCAACGTAAAGATCGTGGCAACCTTGGGCCCTGCATCCGATACATACGAGATGATCGAAACGCTGCACAAGGCCGGGGCGGACGTGTTTCGCCTGAACATGAGCCATGGCAGCCACGAGGAAATCCGCGAAAAGCACCGCATCATCCGCGAAGTCGAAGAAAACCTTGGCAGCACCATCGGCATTCTGGCCGACCTGCAGGGGCCGAAACTGCGCGTGGGTGTCTTTGCC
>NZ_QBFD01000046.1:1131411-1247245 GCF_003335585.1 Sulfitobacter sp. DFL-14
TCATTGGTGACAGCGAACAGCTTGATCCCGGTGCCAGTTTCCGGCTCGATCTGGACGAGGCGGAAGGTGATGCAAGCCGGGTCAACCTGCCCCATCCCGAGATTTTCCAGGCGCTTGAGCCGGGGGCGACCCTGCTGGTCAATGACGGAAAGATCAGGCTGAAGGTCAAGGACTGCGGCCCGGATTTTGCCAATTGCGAAGTGGTGATCGGCGGCATCATTTCCAACCGCAAAGGGGTGAACGTGCCCGATGTCGTGCTGCCGCTGGCGGCGCTGTCGGACAAGGACCGCGCGGATCTGGAATTTGTCTGCGGCCTGGGCGTGGACTGGCTGGCGCTGAGCTTTGTGCAGCGCCCCGAAGACGTGACCGAAGCGCGCGATCTGGCAAAGGGACGGGCCTCCATCCTGTCCAAGATCGAAAAACCCTCGGCGGTGACACGGTTTGACGACATTCTGGCGGTCAGCGACGGTATCATGGTCGCACGCGGCGATCTGGGTGTCGAACTGCCGGTGCAGAACGTCCCGCCGATCCAGAAACGCCTGGTGCGCAAATGCCGTATGGCGGGCAAACCGGTGATCGTCGCCACCCAGATGCTGGAATCGATGATCGAAAGCCCGGTGCCCACCCGGGCCGAGGTGTCGGACGTGGCCACCGCCATCTACGAGGGGGCCGATGCGGTCATGCTCTCGGCAGAATCCGCAGCGGGCGCCTATCCGGTCGAGGCGGTGCAGACCATGAACAATGTCGCTTCCGAGGTGGAACTGGACCCGACCTATACCCAGATCATCGAATCCTCGCGCATCGCCGACCGTGAAACCGTGGCCGACGCCATTGTTGCCGCAGCCCGCGAGATTGCGGAAACCACCGAGATCAAGGCGATCTGCTGCTTTACCCAAAGCGGGACCACCGCCGTGCTGACAGCCCGTGAGCGGCCCCGCGTGCCGATCATCGCGCTGACCCCCGATGTGCGCACCGCCCGGCGGCTTGCATTGAGCTGGGGCACGAACTGCGTGATCACACCGCCGCTGGACCGGTTCAAACTGGCAGTTGTCGCGGCCGTCAAGGCGGCGACCGCCGAGGGTTTCGCACAGGAGAAAGACCTGATTGTCGTCACCGCCGGCGTGCCCTTCAACGTGCCGGGCACCACCAATATCCTGCGCGTTGCCCCCTGCGACGAACGTTTGATTTTTGCATCCGATCCGGAGTAGCCTGTTCAGGTAGTTGATTTTTTCTCAATCAGGAGTGGTCGGTAATGGACCCTGATCTGGCACTTGTCCTCGGCATCGTGATCGGGGCGCTCTCGATCCCGTCCATCCTGTCGGCCTTGTCTGACCGACGCGCGCCGCGCGCTTCGGCGCTGACAATCCTGATCGCGGGGGGGCTGGTCCTCTATGCCGCGCAGAACAAGCCGCAGGGCTATGCGCTGGAAGAGGTGCCCGATATTTTTGTGAACGTGGTGGCCAGGTACATGCCCTGACTTGCTTGGCGGTTTGTCCTGATGGCACATGAGAACAAGGTCATTCGTTCGGTCAATCTGGATGGTGAATACTTCTGCGTGGACGTATTCATGCGGCTCGACGGCACCTATGGCTACGACCAGTTTCGCCGCGATCCCGAAGATGGGCGTGGCTGGTACAGCATCGGACACAATGGCGATGCGGTCTTTTCAAGTTACGAGGCGGTACTGGCGGCTGCGCAAAAGGCGGTGCATTGGCTGTCCGATGCCCTGAGGCCGTAGCGGTCAGATCGCGGCGCCCGATGCCCCCGGTGCTTCACGCATCGCGGCACTTGCCAAACCGGCACAACCCTCCTATACGCCCTCACTCAACCCGCGCGTCCGGCCAACGTGGCATGCCGAGTCGCGCGTCAACCGAACTCAATAGACGGAGACGGAAATGCCCAAGATGAAGACGAAATCGAGCGCCAAAAAGCGCTTCAAGATCTCGGCGACCGGTAAGGTCATCGGGGGTCAGGCCGGCAAACGCCATGGCATGATCAAGCGGACCAAGAAATTCATCCGCGACGCACGCGGCACGACAGTTCTGTCAGAGCCCGATGCAAAGATCATCAAGGGCTATATGCCCTACGACCGCTGATAGAGGAGAACCGAGATGTCCCGAGTTAAAGGTGGTACAGTCACCCACGCCCGTCACAAGAAGATCGTCAAGGCCGCCAAAGGTTACTACGGCCGCCGCAAGAACGTCTTCAAAGTCGCCACACAGGCGGTCGACAAGGCCAACCAATACGCCACACGTGACCGCAAGAACCGCAAGCGGAACTTCCGCGCGCTGTGGATCCAGCGGATCAACGCCGCTGTGCGCTCCCACGACGAATCGCTGACATACAGCCGTTTCATCAACGGTCTGAACCTGGCCGGCATCGAAGTGGACCGTAAGGTTCTGGCCGACCTGGCCGTGCACGAGCCCGAAGCGTTCGGTGCGATCGTCAAGCAGGCACAGGCGTCTCTGGCCGCGTAATCCGCGCCAGTCAGAAATTTCAAAAGGCCCCCGCAGCGATGCGGGGGCCTTTTTGTTTGTGGCAGGTTCAGCATGGGCGGCACCGGCTGCGCTGCCGCCGGTTTCCGTGCCGCAGGGGGCAGGGCGCGTTATAGGGGCCGCGCACCAGCGTTGCGGCTCAGACCCCCGCCTTGCCCAATTGCCCCACATTCGCCAGCCAACCGTCAACCTGCCCGGCCCCGGGGCTGCTTGCGGCAGAGAAAAAGCTTACCCTGGTCGGTTTGATTCCGACAAAGCGCAGGATTTGCCCGCGCATCTGATGCACGATGGCATTGCGATAGATCAGCGACAGGAACCATCTGGGCGTGTCCGAGGTCAGGATCAACCGCGCCGAACGGCCCGAGAGCAATGGTTTGGGCATCTTGCCCCTGGGCACCCGGCTGTCAAAGGTCCGGCCCGGCAGGAACGCCCGGTCAATCGCGCCCTTCAACTTGGCCGGAATGCCGCCCCACCACATCGGCGCGGTCAAGACGACATGCTCTGCCCATTCGATGTCCGCCAGCAGCTTTTCCAGGGCGGGCTCCAGCGGTTTGGTTTTGCCAAAACCCGCAAATCCATGGTCGGGGTCGAAATCCATCGCTGCGATATGGGACAGGCGCACCTCATGCCCCGCTGCCCGCGCCGCCCCGGCATAGGCTTCGGCCAGGGCGCGGTTCAGGGAGGTCTCCGCCGGGTGGCCATTCAGGATGTAGATGCGTTTCGACATGGTGATTCCTTGTAATTGACCGTGGTCATTAATTGCTAGCGGTCAAAATGACCGCGGTCAATAATCAAATTTGACCGCGGTCAGGGATCGTGCCACATCTGGACCATGAAACAGGCTGTCCAGAAACGCACCCTCGAAACCCGCGCCCGGCTGGTGGCTGCGGCCAAGGGGCTGGTCGCGGCGCAGGGCTATGTCGCGCTGCGGGTCGAGGATGTCGTGGCAAAGGCGGGGGTGGCCAAGGGCACCTTCTTTGCCCATTTCCCCGACAAGGATGCGCTGATGGATCTGCTGATCGGGGCCGAGATCGACCGCCATCTTGACGCCATCGCAGATCTGCCCGCCCCGCGCGACGTAGATGAATTTGTCACGGTCCTGATGCCGCTGCTGCGTTTCATGACCTGCGAACGCTATGTCTTTGACGTGATCCTGCGCCACTCCGGCGCGGCGCTGGCAGAGGAGATCGGGCCGATTGCCACCACCTTTGTACGCCAGGCCGAGGTTGTTGCCGCATGGCTGGACCAGGGCCCGTTTCGCCGCGATGTCACCCCGGATTTGCTGGCCGAAGGGGTGCAGGCATTTGCCACCCAGGCGATGGCGCTGCATTTCTGCGCCCTGCACAATGCCGTGCCGCTCGACCAGCGTCTGCGCCCCTATCTGTCAGCCTGGCTGCAACCGGGCATCTGAAGCCGCTTCACGCCCCGCATGGCTTGTATTCAGCGGCCAGTCTGCTAGCACGACCCCGACAGTTGAAGGACGATTGCGATGGACGATCTCAAGCAGAAATACCTTTCCCGGATTGCCGATGCGGCGGACGAGGCCTCCCTCGAAGACATCCGTGTCACCGCCGTGGGCAAGAAGGGTGAGATCGCGCTGAAAATGCGCGAGCTGGGCAAGATGACCCCGGAAGAACGGCAAGTGGCCGGTCCCGCGCTGAATGCCCTGAAGGACGAGATCAACTCCGCCCTCGCGGCCAAGAAGGCGGCGCTGGGCGACGCGGCGCTGAACGAACGCCTGCGCAGCGAATGGCTGGATGTGACCTTGCCCACCCGCGCCCGGCGGCAGGGCACGATCCACCCGATCAGCCAGGTGACCGAGGAACTGACGGCGATTTTTGCCGAGATGGGCTTCTCCGTCGCGGAAGGGCCGCGCATCGACACCGACTGGTACAATTTCGACGCGCTCAACATTCCCGGCCATCACCCGGCACGGGCCGAGATGGACACCTTCTATATGGCGCGCGCGGAAGGCGACAACCGCCCGCCACATGTGCTGCGCACCCATACCTCCCCGGTGCAGATCCGCACGATGGAAGCGCAGGGCGCGCCGCTGCGCATCATCTGCCCCGGCGGCGTCTATCGCGCGGATTACGACCAGACCCATACGCCGATGTTCCACCAGGTCGAGGGGCTGGCGATTGACCGCGATATCTCCATGGCGAACCTCAAGTGGGTGCTTGAGGAATTCTTTGCCGCGTTTTTCGAGATCGACGGGATCAAGACCCGCTTTCGCGCGTCGCATTTCCCCTTCACCGAACCCTCGGCAGAGGTCGATATCCAGTGTTCCTGGGTCGATGGCCAGTTGCGCATCGGCGAGGGCGACGGCTGGCTGGAGGTGCTGGGCAGCGGCATGGTGCACCCGCATGTGCTGCGCTCTGGCGGGGTGGATCCGGATCAGTGGCAGGGCTTTGCCTTTGGCATGGGGATCGACCGCATCGCGATGTTGAAATACGGCGTGCCGGACCTGCGGGCCTTCTTTGATTCAGACCTGCGCTGGCTGCGGCACTATGGGTTCGCCTCGCTGGACCAGCCGAACCTGCACGGCGGGTTGAGCCGGTAAGGAGGCCATATGAAGCTGTTTCACCGCGACAGGCGAAACGACTCAGCGGCGCACCGCCGGATCTATGCCGGGTTCGAGATCGCCTATACCATGGTCGACTTCCTGGCGGCCCTGATGTTCATCATCGGCTCGGTGATGTTCTTTTCAGACGCCTGGGTGACAACTGGCACCTCGCTGTTCCTGATCGGGTCATTCTTTTTTGCCGCCAAGCCCACCCTGCGCCTGTGGCGCGAGGTGAAATTATACCGCCTTGGCGATATGGAAGACCTGGCCCGGCGCGCAGGCGGCGAAGTCTGACGCAACCCGGGACCGGGGGCGCGATCACCCTGAGGGGGCCGCGGGTGGCCGGCCGGGCTTTGGTGTATTTGAAGAACAATGAAAGCGGGGTGTCGCGCGCCAAAAGCGGGGCTTTTCATTGAAACCCCCGGCGTTTGCGGATACCGAACCCGTGAGACGCATGCACGAGGAACCGCGCGATGAAATTCACCCTGTCCTGGCTGAAAGAGCATCTGGATACGACCGCTTCGGTCGATGAAATCACCTATGCCCTGACCGATCTGGGTCTGGAAGTCGAAGGGGTCGAGGACCGCGGCGCGAAACTGGCGGATTTTACCATCGGTTACGTGAAATCTGCGGAAAAGCATCCCGATGCGGACCGCCTGAACGTCTGTCAGGTCGAAACCGACGAAGGTGTGACCCAGATCATCTGCGGCGCGCCCAATGCGCGTGCAGGCATCACCGTGGTGGTCGCCAAGCCCGGCGTCTATGTGCCCGGCATCGACACGACCATCGGCGTGGGCAAGATCCGCGGCATCGAGAGCTATGGCATGATGGCCTCCGAGCGCGAGATGGAGCTGAGCGAGGAACACGACGGCATCATCGAACTGCCCTCGGGCGAGGTGGGGCAGCGGTTTGTCGACTGGCTGGCCGAGAATGACCCGGCCAAGGTTGATCCGGTGATCGAGATCGCCATCACCCCCAACCGCCCCGATGCGCTGGGCGTGCGCGGCATCGCCCGCGATCTGGCGGCACGCGGTCTGGGCAAGCTGAAACCGCGCGACGTGGATGCGGTGGAGGGTGCCTTCCCCTGTCCGGTCACCGTCAGCATCGACGACGACACCCGCGATCAATGCCCGGTGTTTTACGGGCGCATGATCCGGGGCGTGACCAATGGTCCGTCACCTGCCTGGCTGCAGGACCGCCTGCGCGCCATCGGGTTGCGGCCGATCTCCTTCCTTGTGGATGTCACGAACTTCTTTACCTATGACCGCAACCGCCCGCTGCACGTCTTTGACGTGGACAAGATTGCGGGCAATGCGCTGCGGGTGCATCGTGCCCTGGGCGGCGAGACGATAATGGCGCTCGACGACAAGGAATATACATTCGAAGCGGGCATGACCCTGATTTCCGACGCCGACGGCGTGGAAAGCATTGGCGGCGTCATGGGCGGCGCCGGGTCGGGTTGCACGGCGGAGACCACCAATGTCTTCATCGAGGCGGCCTATTTCGACCCCGTCCGCACCGCCTATACGGGCCGCGCGCTCAAGATCAATTCCGATGCGCGTTACCGGTTCGAGCGCGGGATCGACCCGGCCTGGACGCCCTATGGCATCGAACATGCCACCCGGATGATCCTGGATCACGCGGGCGGCGAGCCCTCCGAGGTTGTGGTGGCGGGGCAGATCCCGGACACGGCCCGCGCCTACAAGCTGGACGCGGCAAGGGTGCAGTCGCTGGTCGGCATGACCATCCCCGAAAGCGATCAGCGCCAGACGCTGACATCGCTGGGCTTCCGGCTGGAAGGCAACATGGCCCATGTGCCGACATGGCGGCCCGATGTTCAGGGAGAGGCGGACCTGGTCGAAGAGGTGGCCCGTATCGCCTCGCTCACCAAGTTGGAGGGGCGGCCGCTGCCGCGCCTGACCGCAGGTGTGCCGCGCCCCGTGCTGTCTCCGACACAGCGCCGGATCGGGGCGGCGCGCCGCGCCACCGCCGCGCTGGGGTACAACGAATGCGTCTCCTACAGCTTCATTGACCAGGCCTCTGCCGCGCTTTTCGGGGGCGGTACGGATGCGACCCGGCTGGAAAATCCGATCTCTGCCGACATGAGCCACATGCGCCCGGCGCTGTTGCCGGGATTGCTGCAGGCGGCCGCGCGCAACCAGGCGCGGGGCTATGCGGATATGGCGCTGTTCGAGGTCGGCCCGGCCTTTCAGGGGGGCGAGCCGGGCGAACAGGCCGAGATGATCACCGGGCTGCTGATCGGGCGCACCGGACCCAAGGATGTGCATGGCGCGTCCCGGCCCGTGGATGTCTTTGACGTCAAGGCGGATGCGGAGGCGGTGCTGTCCGCAATGGGCGCCCCGGCGCGGGTGCAGATCCTGCGCGGCGCGCCGGATTACTGGCATCCGGGCCGGCATGGCATGATCTGCCTTGGCCCGAAAAAGATCCTGGGCATCTTCGGTGAAGTGCATCCGAAAATCCTGACCGCGATGGACGTGAAGGGGCCTGCCATGGCCTTTACCATCTGGCCTGATGAAATCCCGCTGCCGCGCAAGGCCGGGGCCACCCGTGCCGCGCTTCAGATCAGCGATCTGCAGGCGGTTGAGCGTGACTTTGCCTTTGTGGTGGATGCCGGGGTCGAGGCGCTGACGCTGGTCAATGCGGCGCTGGGCGCGGACAAGTCGCTGATCGAGGATGTGCGCGTCTTCGACGAATTCATCGGCGGATCGCTGGGCGAGGGTAAAAAGTCGCTCGCGATCACGGTGCGGATGCAGCCCAGCGAAACCACATTGAAAGACGCGGATATCGAGGCGGTCGGGGCCAAGGTGATCGAAAAGGTCACCAAGGCCACGGGCGGCGTTCTGCGCGGCTAAGGGGGACTACATGCTCAGGGTTTATCTGTCCGGTGAAATCCACACCGACTGGCGCGAACAAATCGTTGAGGGGGCCAAGGGGCTGGATGTCACCTTTGGCGGTCCCGTCACCGACCACGCTGCCAGCGACGACTGCGGCGTGGCGATCCTGGGCGCAGAGGCGGACAAGTTCTGGCACGACCGCAAGGGGGCGCAGATGAACGCCATCCGCACCCGCAAGGGGATTGCGGATGCGGATGTGGTGGTTGTGCGCTTTGGCGATCAATACAAGCAATGGAACGCCGCATTCGACGCGGGCTATGCCGCCGCCCTGGGCAAGTCGCTGATCATTCTGCACGGGCCTGACCATGCCCATGCGCTGAAGGAAGTGGACGCCGCTGCCCTGGCAGTTGCGTCGGAACCGGCGCAGGTGGTTCAGATCCTGCGCTATGTGCTGAACGGCAAGCTGCCGGATTAGGCCCCAGGTCCCATTCATTGATGCTACGTGTTCGGCGGCGCGTTTTCGACGCTTCCGCGTCGCAATCAGGCGCGTCGCGCGATGCGGCCTTTCTTACATCTCCCCCCAGCTTCTGGGAGGGCGTGATGATGCAAACGATAGCGGCGGACCGGAAAGTCTGGGACCACCTTCTGGCCACGGCCCGCGCCACACACGAGGCGCATCCCGCCCTGCAGGCCTTCTGTCCGTTCCCCGACGATCTGCGCCCGCAGGATGTCGCGCCGTTCGAAGTGCCGGCAGCGGCCGTTATGGCGGCTGAAACCGGGCTGTATGATGGCTGTAACGACGCCCTGCGCGATGCCTTTCTTGCCGCCGGTGGCCAAGCGCTCTGGCATGAAACCTACAAAGGTACGGATATCGGCCAGGATTTCATGGACCGGTTTGGCTGCTTTTGCCTGATCGGCGAGGGCGGCGCGTTTCACAGTGACCGGATGCGCGCGTGGATGGTCTATATGCCGCCGCACCTGCACTACCGCTGGCACCACCACCCGGCCGAGGAAATGTACCTGACCGTGGCGGGGGATGCCCTGTTCATGCGCGCCGGGTGCGAACCCGAAATCCTGTACGCGGGCGACACCAGCACACATGCCAGCAACCAGCCCCACGCGATGGAAACCGGGGCGCACCCGATCATGGCCTATGTGATCTGGCGCAACGGCTTTGACATGCCGCCAATGCTGACCGACAGTTTGTCCGCCCTCCCGGAAACGGTGCCGGTCATTCCCGCGGGGGTGTCACCAGACCCTTCTGCACCGCCGGTCGGTCGGTGAACCGGTTCAGATAGTCCACGAGGTTGCTGTGGTCTTCCCAGCCCACGGACTCTTTCGCGCCGTAGAAATCAAGCGCCCGCAGCCAGGGCGCGATGGCGATGTCGGCGATGGAATAGTCACCGGCAATCCAGTTCTTGCCCTCAAGCTCCAGGTTCAGCACGTTCAACAGGCGCTTTGCCTCGTTGATGTAGCGTTGCTGGGGGCGTTTGTCTTCCCACTCGGATCCGGCGAACTTGTAGAAAAAGCCGAGCTGGCCCAGCATCGGACCAAGGCCGCCCATCTGGAACATCAGCCACTGGATGACATGTGCCTTTTCGGTCGCGGTGCTGCCGATCAGCTTGCCTGACTTTTCTGCCAGATAGATCAGGATCGCGCCGGATTCGAACAGGCCCACGGGTGTGCCGTCCGGCCCGTTCGGGTCAATGATCGCCGGGATCTTGTTGTTGGGGTTCAGCGACAGGAACTCCGGGCTTTTCACGTCGGCATCCGACAGGGTGACTTTGTGCGCCTCATAGGGAATGCCCATTTCCTCCAGCGCGATGGAGACCTTGACGCCGTTCGGGGTGGGAAAGGAATAAAGCTGCAAGACGCCCGGGTCTTTCGGCGGCCATTTGCGGGCGATGGGGAAGGAATCGAAAACTGACATGGAGGGCTCCTTTGGTTTCATGATGCAAGGTAGTTGCTTTTCCCCGCAGTAACAGCCTTCCACCTGTGCAAAGTTATGCTAACAAATGTGCATTGCTGAACGGACCGAAAGCCGTCCGGGCATCTACTGGAAAGAGGGACATGTTGTGATTAACGAATTCAAGGACTTCATCGCCAAGGGCAACGTCATGGACATGGCCGTCGGTATCATCATCGGCGCGGCCTTTACCGCAATCGTGACATCGCTGGTCGGCGATCTGATCAATCCGATCATCGGCCTGTTCTCGGGCGGGGTGGATTTTACCAATAACTACGCTGTGCTGGCCGGTGACGTGCCTGCCGGTGCCTCATTGGAAGCCGCGCGGGAGGCGGGTGCCTCTGTCTTTGCCTATGGCGCCTTCATCATGGCGGTCATCAATTTCCTGATCATCGCCTTTGTGGTCTTCATGCTGGTCAAGATGGTCAACCGCGTCAAATCTGCGGCCGAGAAGCCCGAAGAGATCGCACCCGAAGTCGATACAGGCCCGTCGGAGCTGGACGTTCTGCTGGAAATCCGAGACCAGCTTGCCAAAGGCAAGTGATCTGCTCCACTTTCGATCAAAGGCCCGCTTTGGCGGGCCTTTTCCGTTGCCGGCGCTTCAGTCGCCCGCCGCCGGAGGGGTTCCCGGCGGATGATCTTCGCCAGGATCGCGTCGTAACTGACGCGGGCGCGGGTCTGCGTTGGTGTTTTTCGGGGGTCTATCCGCACGTCCGTGGCCACCTCCGGAAGCGAGTAGAAGAATGTGAGCGATTGCTCATACTTATGAATTGCAGGCAGGGAAAATGGAATGACCGACGAAATGGACCGTTCTTGGCCCGCAGATTGTGACCACAGGTTTTGTCCGACAGCGGCCGTTCGTGACGCGTGCGACGAAAGTCGGGATCGAGCCCAACCTTTACTTCCAAAGTGACGACCTTTTGCCAAAGCAAAGCTTTGGCAGCGCCCGAACCGCCCCCACGGGGCGGGCGCTACTCGCCCACCCCTCGGTTCGGGCGCGACCTGTTTCGGGTGTTGCGCACGGCAGCAAAGTCCGCTCTGGGATCGCCGCGGCAAACCCCGGCACGGCGATGGAGGGCGCCCGACATGCAGGCCGATTATTTCGTGAGGGAGAGGCTTCGCAATACGGCGCTAATCTCAGAGCCGTACTGTCATCCCGGCACTTGAGAACGGGTTCCAGGCATTCCGGCACGCTGAGCAGGAAATGCGGCAAGACCAATGACAGGGCAAGCTGCCGGCCTGACCTCAGGCAGGCGCGTGCAGCTTGCCGCTTTGCTGCGTTACGCCTTCAGAGCGAGCCGGGGTGACAACACGTCGATCCCCAGCGCCTTGCCCACCGCATGATAGGTCAGTTTGCCCGCATGTACGTTCAACCCGTTCAGCAGATGCTCATCCTCTTCGCAGGCCTGACGCCAGCCCTTGTTGGCCAGCGCCAGCATGAAGGGCATGGTCGCATTGCCAAGCGCGATGGTCGAAGTGCGCGCAACGGCACCCGGCATGTTGGCCACGCAGTAATGCATGATCCCGTCGACCTCATAGACCGGATCCTGGTGCGTGGTTGCCTTTGAAGTCTCGAAACAACCGCCCTGGTCAATCGCCACATCGACAAGCGCCGCACCGGGTTTCAGCTCGGACAGCTGCGCGCGGGAAATCAGCTTGGGCGCCGCAGCACCGGGGATCAGCACCGCGCCGATGATCATGTCGGCCTGACGCGCCAGCTCCATGGTGTTCTGGGCAGAGGCATAGGCAGTCTTGAAGGTGCCGCCGAAGACATCGTCGAGATAGCGCATCCGGGGCAGGGACCGGTCCAGCACGGTCACATCCGCGCCCATGCCCGCCGCGATCCGCGCGGCATGGGTGCCGACAACACCGCCGCCGATCACCATGACGCGGGCAGGATTCACACCGGGCACACCGCCCATCAGCACGCCGCGTCCGCCGTTGGCCTTTTGCAGGGTCCATGCGCCAACCTGCGGTGCCAGACGGCCCGCAACCTCGGACATTGGTGCCAGCAGGGGCAGGCCGCCCATGCGGTCGGTTACGGTTTCATAGGCGATGCAGGTCGCGCCGGAGGCCATCAGGTCGCGTGTCTGCTCGGGATCGGGGGCAAGGTGAAGATAGGTGAACAGCACCTGGCCCTCGCGCAGCATCTTGCGCTCCACGGCCTGCGGCTCCTTGACCTTCACGATCATGTCGGCGGCGGCGAAAACCTCCTTCGCGGTCCCGATGATCTGCGCACCGGCGGCCTGGTAATCGCTGTCCTCGAAGCCCGCGCCGATGCCCGCGCCGGTCTCGATCAGGACCTCATGTCCCGCTGTTGTCGCCTCCAGCGCCGCCGAGGGGGTCAGCCCAACGCGGAATTCCTGCGGTTTGATCTCTTTCGGGCAGCCGATTTTCATGATGAGTCCCCTGTTGATTGATTGGCGGAAGCATGGGCAATTCTGCACGCAAAGGGACACGAATAAAGGTGGCGCGACCGGCATTAATCAGGATATCATTGCGCCATGATCAACATATACGCGAAAGTCTTGCGCCGATGAGTCTCGACGAGATTGATCGCCGTATCCTCAGGGCACTTCAACGCAACGGGCGGATGTCAAACGCCGAACTGTCCGACGATGTCAATCTGTCCCCCTCCGCCTGCCACCGCAGGGTCCAGCGGATGGAGCGGACGGGCTATATCAGCGATTATGTCGCCCTGCTTAACCCCCGGAAACTCGGTGTGCCGACAACGGTCTTTGTGGAGATTACCCTGCAAGGCCAGGCCGATGAAACACTGGACGCATTCGAGAAATCCGTCGCGCGGATTCCCGACGTGCTGGAATGCCACCTGATGGCGGGCTCTGCCGATTACCTGTTGAAAGTGGTGGCCGAGAACACCGAAGATTTCGCGCGCATCCACCGCCAGCATCTCGCACGGCTGCCGGGGGTGCAGACCATGCAGTCCAGCTTTGCCCTGCGCACCGTCTGCAAAACCACCGCGCTGCCTGTCTGAATGCAGATTGAACCCGAGATGGGCCTGCTGGTGGCCGCCGTGTTCCTGTTCGCCGGTACGATCAAGGGTGTGATCGGGCTGGGCCTGCCGACGGTCGCGATGGGGATCATGGGCCAGTTCCTGCCGCCCACCACTGCCCTGGCGATCATCGTGCTGCCGCTTCTGGTGTCGAATGTCTGGCAGGTGATCCGCGCCGGGGCGGGGCTGGGCACGCTGCGGCGCTACTGGCTGTTGATGGCACTGCTGGGCGGATCGCTCTGGGTGACGACGTTCTTCACCGCGTCGGTCTCGCCCGAATTCCTGCTCGGCGCTATCGGGGCTGCCATCGTTGTCTTTGCCGTCTCGAACCTGCTGGGGACTCCGCCACCGGTCCCCGACCGCTGGGACCGGACAGCACAGGCGATCACGGGGATCAGCGCGGGCGTGCTGGGGGGCTTTACCGGCATCTGGTCACCGCCCTTTGTGACCTACCTCATCGCCCGGCGCACCGACGCGGATGAATTCGTGCGCGCCTCGGGCCTCTTTATCCTGATCGGGGGCGTGCCCCTTGCCATCGGCTTCTGGCAGTCGGGCATCCTGAACGGGACCACCGGGCCGCTTTCTGCGGCAATGATCGTGCCGACGCTGGCGGGCTTTACCCTGGGTGAGGTGCTGCGCCGCCGGATGAGCGCCAGGGCCTTCCGCCGTGTGTTCCTGTGGCTTTTCCTGCTGATGGGGCTGAACCTGCTGCGCCGCGCGCTGTTCTGACCGTCGCGGGTCCCGGACGGCAGGCCAAAGAAAACCCCCGCAGCGCGGGGCTGCGGGGGTTCTGATTTCCGGCATCGCGGGAATGATTTACATCATGCCTTCGCGTTGCGCTTTTTTGCGTGCCAGCTTGCGGGCACGGCGGATAGCTTCAGCTTTCTCGCGCGCTTTTTTCTCGGAGGGTTTCTCGAAATGTTGCTTGAGCTTCATTTCACGGAACACGCCTTCGCGCTGGAGCTTTTTCTTCAGAGCCCGGAGGGCCTGATCGACATTGTTGTCGCGAACACTAACCTGCATGTGGTTGTCACCACCTTTCTAGGAAAAAGTTGCAAGGATTTGCAGGAAATGGCCCTATATCAATCTTGAAACTGTTTGTCGAGTCCGACAGGGCCGCAATTAGAAGGTATGTCCGACAGGACTGCAATTAGAGAGTACGTCCGACAGGACAGCAAAAAAGGAGCGCAAGATGACCAAGGCAGCAACCGACCCCAGGCTGAAACTGCTGGATGCGGCGTTGCCGCATGTGCCCTTCGATGGCTGGTCGGAGGTGACCTTCAAGGCCGCCATCGACGAAAGCGATGTGGACCCGACAGTGGCGCGCGCGGTCTGTCCGCGCGGCGCGGTCGATCTGGCGGTGGCCTATCACCGGCAGGGCGACGCCGCGATGCTGGCCGCGCTGAAATCCGAAAACCTTGAAGACCTGCGTTTCCGCGACCGGGTGGCACGGGCGGTCCGCCTGCGGCTGGAACAGGTGCAGGACAAGGAACTGGTCCGGCGGGGCACCACCCTGTTTGCCCTGCCGCAATATGCGCCCGATGGCGCGAAACTGATCTGGGAAACCTGCGATGCCATCTGGGACGCGCTGGGCGACACTTCCGAGGATGTGAACTGGTATACCAAACGGGCCACCCTGGGCGGTGTCTATTCCTCCACCGTCTTGTACTGGCTGGGCGACGACAGCGAGGGCCACATGCGCACCTGGGCCTTCCTGGACCGGCGCGTCGACAATGTGATGCAGATCGAAAAGCTCAAGGCGCAGGTGAACCAGAGCCCGACCCTGAGCAAGCTCATGGCAGGGCCGAACTGGCTGTTGAGCCACATCAAGGCCCCCAGCCGCTTTCCGAAGGGTGATCTGCCAGGGTTATGGACCGCGCCGCGGGATTGATTACAGCGCCCCGCCTTTAACCTGATACAAGTTTAAGGCAGGGCACTTGCCTCAGGAACTCGGGCCAAAACGGGTGCAATCTGCCGCGGGTGCCTTTACACCCCGGCCAGACATGCTAGGCGGTAGCGCCTTGATCCCAGCCGGAACAGACCCGCCTCATGCCGCTGATAGATGCACAAAACATCACATATGCGCCGAATGGCGCGCCTGTGTTGTCCGATGTAACCCTGGTCAGCGACGCCCGCCGCATCGGCGTGGTGGGCCGCAACGGATCGGGCAAGACCTCCTTCGCCCGTGTGCTCGCAGGGCTGGTCGCGGCGGACAAGGGACAGGTCCGTATCGCCGGTGCCCGGGTGGCAAAGGACCGCAAGGCGGCACTGGGGGCCGTGGGCATCCTGTTCCAGAACCCCGACCACCAGATCATCTTTCCCACCGTGGAAGAGGAAATCGCCTTTGGCCTCGCGCAGATGGGCCTTGCCCCTGCGGAGGTGGCGCAACAGGTGCAGGCGATCCTCGGGCAGTTCAACAAGGGTCATTGGGCGCGCGCCGCGATCCATCAGCTTTCGCAGGGCCAGCGGCAGCTGGTCTGCCTGATGTCGATCCTGGCGATGCGCCCGCAGGTGATCCTGCTGGACGAACCATTTGCCGGGCTCGATATTCCCACCGCCATGCATCTGTCCCGGGTATTGGAAGGGCTGGAGGCGACCTTGGTCCATATCACCCATGACCCCGACATGGTGCGCAGCTATGATCATGTTCTCTGGCTGGAAGGCGGCGCGGTGATGCAGCAGGGCAGGCCACAGGACGTGCTGCAGGCCTTCGAGACACGTATGGTGGAACTGGGGACGGCTGATGATCTCTCTGACCTCGCCGGTTGAAACCCGTGCCCATGGCTGGCCCGCCGGGGCCAAGCTGGCGGCGCTCTGTGCTGCGACGGTGGTGTTGTTCGCCACCAATGCGCTGCTGTGGCACGGGGTCTTCCTGGCGCTGACCCTGGGGCTTTACGCCCTGCCGGGGGCGCTGTTCCTGCGCACCGGGATCGTCCGGCTCAGGCCGCTGTGGATCTTTGCGGCGGTGATCCTGCTGTGGCATCTGGTCACTGCGGATCTTCGGGCCGGGCTGGTGATCGTGATGCGCATGATGACTGCCGTGGCACTGGCCAACCTGGTCACCATGACCACGCGCCTCAGCGACATGATGGGGGTCGTGCGCTGGCTGCTCACCCCGTTTCGCGCCTTTGGCCTGCGCACCGATCTGGTGGAGCTGGCAATGGCGCTGGTGATCCGCTTCACCCCCGTCCTGGCCGACAAGGGCCGCATGCTGGCACTGGCCTGGCGCGCCCGTGCGGTCCGCCGCCTGGGCTGGCGCATCATCACGCCCTTCGCGGTACTTGCGATAGACGATGCGGAACATGTGGCCGACGCCCTGCGCGCGCGGGGCGGGTTGTAGCTTGACGGTTTCGCCCTCAGCCCCTACCGCTGCGGGGTCGGAATTCAAAGGACCTATGCCATGGAACGCTCACTGACCCTCATCGCCCTTTTTGCGGCCCTGATCGCAGCTCTTGGTCTGATCCCCAAGTTCACCCTGGGCTTCGGCGTGCCGATCACGGCGCAAACGCTGGGCGTGATGCTCTGCGGTACGGTTCTGGGCGCACGGCGCGGCGGTCTTGCCGTGCTGTTGTTCATTGCCCTGGTGGCACTTGGCCTGCCCCTGCTGGCAGGTGGGCGCGGCGGCCTCGGCGTCTTTGCGACACCCAGCACAGGCTTTCTGATCGGCTGGCCGGTCGGTGCCTTTGTCTGTGGCCTGATCATGGAGCGGAGCCGCCGCTTGCCGGTGGCATGGGCCGCCGGTATCGCCTCGGTGCTGGGCGGAATCGTGGTGATCTATGTCTTTGGCGTCGCGGGACTGATGCGCGCGCTGGACAAGAGCGCGCTTGAGTCCCTGGGGCTGGTGACCGCCTTCATCCCGGGGGATCTGATCAAGGCCGTCCTCGCAGGGCTGATCACCGCCGGTCTGGCACGGGCGCGCCCCGCAAGCCTGCTGTCACGCGGATAACAACAGGGCTGTCCCGAGGCCGCCCGCGGCGGCAATCGCGGCCAGCCCGGTCCCGCCCGTCCGGCGCAGCGTATGGAACAGCCGCACGGCGTTGATCGCGCCGGAGGCCCCCACGGGATGCCCGCGCGCCAGCGCCCCGCCGCCGGTGTTGACGATCTGCGGATCAATCCCCGCACCGCGCACACAGGCGATGGCCTGCACCGCATAGGCTTCCATCACCTCGGCGGCCTGCAGGTCGCGCGGGGTTCTGCCGGCTGTGGCCAGCACATGTTCAATCGCGGCAACCGGGGCAAGGCCGGGCATATCCGGGGTGCCGCCGCGCGTCGCTCCGCCCAGGATTTCCTGCACAGGCGCGCGCAGCTGCCGCGCGGCCCGTTCCGACACCACAATGACAAATCCCGCGCCATCTGCGGCCACGGCGGTATTGGCTGTGGTGATGTCTCCGGTCAGAACCTTGGCACGCCGGCATAAGGCGGGCCGCAGATCACGGGTAAAGGCATCCGCCGTCAGCCCCGCAACGGGAATGATCTCTCCGGCCACCGCTGCATGGGCGCGCGCCTTGGCATGGCTGGCCATGGCCCAGGCATCCTGCGCCTCACGGCCGATCGCCAGCAGGGCACCAAGGGCCTGAGCGGCCTCGGCCATGTCGGGGTCGCGGTCGGGCCAGGGGGTAAACTCTGCCTGCTCATAAGCCTCTGGCGCGCGGCCATCCGCAAAGCGCCGCAGGCGCAGGGGGCGGCGCGAGTAGCTTTCGACGCCACCGGCCACAACCACATCCGCAGCCCCCGCCAGCACCATCTGCCGCGCCAGAACCACCGCATCCAGACCGCCCGCGCATTGGCGGTCGATGCTCAGCCCCGCCACCCGTTCGGGCAGACCGGCCGCCAGCGCCAGCACCCGCGCCGGGTTTCCACCCGCCCCCAGGGCATTGCTGACAATCAGCTCGTCGACATCCTCGGCGGTCAGCCCCGCCTGCGCCAGAACGGCGTTGATCACCGGCGCACCCAGTTCGTGCAGCGACAGGGCCGAGAGCGCGCCGTCACGCGGGGCCACCGCGCTGCGGCAGGCCGCTGCCAGATAGGCGCTCACGATCCGCCCTCCAGCAGGCGGGCCAGTTCGGCATGATCGGTCTTGCCCGACACCAACCGGGGCAAGTCATCGAGAAAATGAACGCGCCGCGGCGCGACAAGCGGGCCAAAGCGACGCCTGCAGGCGTCGGTAACCGCGGCGCTCAGGCGCGGGTCCCTTGCCCCTTCGAGACAGGCCACAAGCCGATGGCCACGCAACGCATCGGGCAGGGGCAGAACGGCACAGGCGGCCACGCCGGGCAGCTCGGTGATGAAATTCTCGACTTCCTCGGGATAGACGTTCTGATCCGCAATCGTGATCATCCGCGTCCTGCGCCCCTTGAGCCAAAGCAGCCCTTTCCCGTCCAGACGGCCCATTTCGCCGACAAAGACGAAACCATCCCGCCGATGCGCCTCCGCCCCCGGCGCGCCGAGATAACCGTCAAACAGATAGGGGCTGCGCACCCAGACCTCGCCCACGCCGCCGGTGATCTGCCCGGCCTCGTCCAGTATCCTCAGTGTCACCCCCGGATAGGCGGCGCCGACCGCGCCATCCGGCGTATCCGCCCCGCCAAGAGTGACAAAACTGGTCTCGGCGGCGCCATAGAACACATGCAGGGCGGCATTGGGGGCAAGCGGCCTGACGGCGGCGCGGCCCGTCGCCTGCAGCGGCCCCCCGCCGCAGAGGATCAGCCGCAGCGCCGGCAGGCGCTGGCCTTTTGCGGCACGGGAAAGGCGCAGCAGCTGCGTCGGCGTCGCATAAAGGATCCGCACCCCATGGCGCAGGCAGTGGGCGATCTGCGCACGGGGCGAAAGACTGTCGAGCACATGCACATCCGCGCCCAGATGCAGCCCCTCCAGGACACCATAGAGGGCCAGCGAATGGCTGAGCCTGCCCAGAACCGCGATGCTGTCCCCGGGCGCGATGCCGAAGATTGCCGCGTTCTGCGCGAAACTGGCGGTCCAGGAGTTCTGACTGCGCAGGATCGCCTTGGGCTGGCCCGTCGTGCCGCCGGTCAGCGTGACGAAATGGGTTGCGGGCACCTCGGCCCCGGTCAGCGGCGCGCCATCGTTCACGCAAAAGCTGCCCCGCGCTGCGATCTGCGCTGTCAGCCGGGTCAGGCAGGCCTCGGTTGGATGTGCCGGAATGCACAGGTCCGAAGGCACAGCCGCCACAGCGGGCCGCGCGATTTCCGCAGACCCGGCAAAGAGCCGGGCATCGGCATGCCAGGTGAACCTGTCCTGATCCGTCATGCGGTGTCTCTTGCTCCGGTGTTCCTGACCCTTGCGCAGAGTTATCGGGGTCGACGCGGCGCGCGCAAGACCTATGCTGAAACGCAAGCGATGTGAAAGGAATTCCGATGAGTGACACAATGACTGCGATGGAGATCACCAAACCCGGTGGTCCGGAGGTCCTGCAACCGGCCATCCGCCCGGTGCCCTTGCCTGCCCATGGGCAGGTGGTGATCAAGGTGGCCTATGCGGGGGTGAACCGCCCCGATGCCCTGCAACGGGCCGGGATGTATGCACCGCCCCCCACGGCCAGTGACCTCCCGGGGCTGGAGGCTTCGGGCGAAGTCGTGGCGCTGGGAGAGGGCGTCAGCGGCATCGACCTGGGCGATCAGGTCTGCGCCCTGCTGCCCGGCGGCGGCTATGCCGAATATGTGGCCACCCCGGCCGCACATTGCCTGCCGGTGCCCGATGGCATGGGGCTGAAGGAAGCCGCCTGCCTGCCGGAGACCTTTTTCACCGTCTGGTCCAATGTCTTCATGCGGGGCGGGTTGAAGGCGGGCGAACGCTTCCTGGTGCATGGCGGCTCCTCCGGGATCGGGACAACGGCAATCCAGCTTGCCCATGCCTTTGGCGCGCGGGTCTTTGCCACGGCCGGCACGGACAAGAAATGTGCCGCCTGCATGGACCTTGGCGCCGAGGCGGCGATCAACTACCGCGACATGGATTTTGTGGATGTGCTGGAGGCGGAAGGCGGCGCCGACCTCATTCTCGACATGGTGGGCGGCGATTACATCCCCCGCAACCTCAAGGCCCTGGCCCCGGATGGCCGCCTGGTGCAGATCGCCTTCCTGCAGGGGCCGAAGGTCGAGGTGAACTTTGCCATGCTTATGACCAAGCGGCTGACCATGACCGGATCGACCCTGCGCCCGCAGAACGACCTTGCCAAGGCACGGATTGCGCAGGAACTGCGCGAGGCGGTCTGGCCGCTGTTGTCGGCGGGGTGCGTGGCTCCGGTGATGGACAGCAGCTATCCCCTGGCCGAGGCCGCCGCCGCCCATGCGCGGATGGAAGGCAGCGGGCACATCGGCAAAATCGTGCTGGAGGTTGCCCCCTGACCCAAAGGACGCGCTGACGCGCGACGCGATGCCCGGTGTCCGTGGCGTGCCTGAGCCCACCGCCGGTGAGGGCTTTTGCAGTGCCACCGTCGCGCAGGGATATTTGCCTGCCAAAAAGAGAGGGTAAGGGAATCTTAACCCTCATCGGGCAGGTTGGTTCTGCGGTACAGGCGGGGACGCCGATGACCGTGCCAGAAAGAGAGCGTGGCTTTCCGGAAGGGGGAGGGGGCATGACGTCCCCTTCCTCTTTTTGGCTATAAATATCCATCCGACGCTGGCGACAGGTGCAAGGTCAGGGAATATTGCGCATGTGCGTGAACAGGGCATCATTCATCCGGCAATCTTTCACCACATCCTGCCCGCAGGGCACCGGATCGAGGGTCTTGCTCAGGCAGATCCGCGCCTCCTGAATGTGGCCAGCGCGGCAGGTGATGGTGATCCCGTCGGGCTCCAGCCCCGGATTGGCCTTGAGGAATGCCGCCTCCACCACCGAGGCGGGCAGGCGCACGTCCCGGGACAGCTTCCGAAACACCTCGGGCCGGCGGATTGTGCCATAGGCCTGCCGGGACAGCGCGTAATAATCGGCGGCGGACAACCCGCTGCAGCTTCCGTGTTTCTTCCATTGGTGCCAGGCCAGCCCGCTGGTGCCCATGATGTCGGCCATCGCCGCCGTCATCCCGCGCGTGGGTGGGCGCTGTGCGGTCTGGCAGAAGGCGGGATAACCGCGGTGAAACTGCGGCCAGAGGCCATGCAGAATCCACCCGTGGCCGGTGTCCCGCGCGCATTGCGGCGAGCGCCGCGCATCGCCCTCCAGTGCGCACCAGTTAGGCGACCAGCTCAGCGCCAGCACGTAATAGTCGAATTCACCGGCGCGTTCGCCCCCGGCACGCAGGGCGTTTGCACTGAAGAGCAGGGCGAGGATCAGGGCAAGCGCGCGCATTGGGTCTTTCCTTTGATGTGCGGGACCACTATAAGGCGCCCGAGTTCCCCGACAATGGAAACCGTCCCGGCCCGCCGGGAAAGCCCTTTCAGGCGACGGGAAAGTTGCGACGTTCAGGAGAGATAAAATGGCAAAACCGATTATGGCCAAGGCCACCGCCGTATGGCTGGTGGACAATACGACGATCAGCTTCAAGCAGATCGCCGATTTCGTCGGCCTGCATGAACTGGAAGTCCAGGGCATCGCGGACGGTGACGTGGCGCAGGGCGTCAAGGGGTTCGACCCGATTGCGAACAACCAGCTGACCCAGGAAGAGATCGACGCGGCGCAGGACAATCCGCTGCACAAGATTCAGCTCAAGTTCAACGCCGCCGCCCAGGGCGAGGAAAAGCGTCGCGGCCCGCGGTACACCCCGCTCAGCAAACGTCAGGACCGTCCCGCCTCCATCCTGTGGCTGGTGAAATTCCACCCCGAGCTCAGCGATGGCCAGATCAGCAAGCTGGTGGGCACGACCAAACCCACAATCCAGGCGATCCGCGAGCGGACCCATTGGAACATCTCCAATATCCAGCCGATCGACCCGGTGGCACTGGGCCTGTGCAAACAATCCGAACTGGACATGGCCGTTCAGAAGGCCGCAGCCAAGAAGGCCGCAGCCGGCGAAGTGATGAGCGATGACGAGCGCCGCAAGCTGGTCAGCACCGAACAGAGCCTCGGGATGGAAGCGGAGCCGAAGATTCCGACCGCGATCGAAGGGCTGGAAACCTTCACGCTCGGCGGTGACAACGACGACGAGGAAGAAGCAGACAGCAAGAGCGATTATTCCGACGCCGACAGCTTCTTCTCCCTGCCCGAAAGCGACGACGAGGACGAGGACGACACCTCGCGGTCCTGAGCCTTCGCGCGGTGGCGGAACCCCGCAGGGGCTTTCCGAGTTGATCACACTAGGGGGTCGTCCCCGCGATTGACCGGGGGTGTTGATGGGCTGGGTGAATATTGCGATTGATGGCGTGATCTGGGTCACTGCCGCCCTGCTGTTGATCGCAACCCTGCTGCCGCTCAGCAAACTGCCGCATGGCATTGTACGCGGGGGCGAGTTTCCCCGCGAACAGATTTTCGTTCTGGCGGTGGTCCTGGCCGCCGTCATGGCCACCACCCAGAGATATCATCTGGGCAGTGTGGCAGCGGCCGTGCTGGTACTGATCGCGATTGTCCAGCTGGCCTTCATCCTGAAATTCACCCCGATCTGGCCGCGCCAGTCCGCAGCGGCGGACCCGGAGTTGCGGCAGGACGCCGACTGCCAGATCAGCCTGCTGACCGCCAACGTCAAGAAATCGAACCGCGATTACGGGCGGCTGATCGACCTGACCCTGCAGCGAGCGCCCGACGTCATGATGGCAATCGAGGTCGACGCCGAATGGATCGCCGCGCTCAGACAGGGGCTGGGCGCGCAATATCCCCATTGGATCGAAGCCCCCCGCGACAACGGCTATGGCATGTGCCTGATGTCGAAACTGAAGCTGAGCCGTTCTGAAGTGCGCGATCTGATCGTCGATGACGTGCCGTCGATCCGCACCATCGTCACCCTGCGCAACGGCATGTCCTGCCGGGTCTATGTCGTGCATCCCGAACCACCGGTCATCGACCATGACACCAAGGGGCGCGACAGCGAAATCGCTTTGGTCGGGCTGGAGGCGGAGCAGGACGAGCTGCCCGCGATTGTCGCCGGCGATCTGAACGATGTGGCCTGGTCCACCACCACCCGGCGGTTTCAGCGGCTCTCGGGCCTGCTGGACCCGCGTGTCGGGCGCGGCTTTTACAACACCTTCAGCGCGACCATGCCCTGGATGCGCTGGCCGCTGGATCACCTGTTTCACGACCCCCAATTCCGGCTGGTCGACATGGCACGCCTGGGCAAGATCGGCTCGGACCATTTTCCCATGTGGTTTGTCCTGGCCCTGACAGGGCAGGACGCCTGCGACAGCGATCCTGGCGATTGCGAAGAGGATGAGGTCGAAGAGGCCGAGGACATGATCGAGGCAGAGAAGCGGCACGAACGTGAGGCGATCGGCAGCGATTGGGAGGACGAATAGAGCCCGTCCAGACCCCCCGAAAGTGATGCGGTTTGGTGACAGGAAGCCGCGCCGGGGCAGCTTTTTCAAAACGACTGATTTTTCACTTGTACGAATCTGAAAAGGGCCTAAATGGCGGAATACAGACGCCAACGCACGCGCCTCTGGCCGGTCAGATCAACACTGACTGACCCGCGTTTATGTAGCGACGGTAACGTCTCTTGAAACGACTTCTGGGGGAATGCCCCCACCTGCTCTTTGGAGATGACCATGAACGCTACAGTACCCGGCGCCCTGCGCGCTGCAACCTCCGTATATGCCGATCCCGCTGCGGCCTACATTGCCGCAAACGAATTTGACCGCCCCACGCTGGTGATCAGCCGCGACCGTGTCGCGGCGCAGTACGATGCGTTGCGCGCGGGCCTGGGTCAGGCGCATATCCACTACGCGGTCAAGGCAAACCCGGCAGCGCAGATCATCCGCCTGCTGGTCAAGAAAGGCGCGGGCTTTGACGCCGCCTCCCGGCAGGAAATCGAACTCTGCCTGGCCCAGGGCGCGAAGCCGCAGAACATCTCTTTCGGCAATACCATCAAACGCGCCTCCGACATCGCATTTGCCCATTCCGCCGGTGTGACCCTCTTCGCAGCCGATTCCGACGCGGAGCTGGAAAAGATCGCGGCCCATGCGCCGGGCGCAAGGGTCTACATCCGCCTGATCGTGGAAAACTCCATGGCCGACTGGCCGCTGAGCCGCAAGTTCGGCTGTGCGCCCGCCTCCCTGCCGGGCCTGCTGGATTACGCCAAGGCCCTGGGGCTGATCCCCTATGGCCTGTCCTTCCACGTTGGCTCGCAGACCCGCAAGGCGGAATACTGGAACCCGGTCCTGGACCAGGTGTCGACGCTGTGGCACGCGGCACAGGCCGACGGCCACGATCTGCAATTGCTCAACCTCGGCGGCGGCTTTCCGGCCTTTTACGGCGAAAGCATCGAAGCGCCGCGCGCCTATGCCGCTGCGGTGATGAGCGCTGTCGAGGCACGTTTCGGCGCGGTGCCGCAGGTGATGGCAGAACCGGGCCGCGGCCTGGTGGCCGAAGCCGGGCATATCGCGGCGGAAGTCATGCTGGTGTCGCGCAAGTCCGCCGATGACCTGCACCGCTGGGTCTATCTGGATATCGGCCGGTTCTCCGGCCTGGCGGAAACCGAGGGCGAGGCGATCCGCTATCAGATTGCGACACCGCATGACGGTGGCGAAACCGGCCCCTGTGTGCTGGCTGGACCTTCCTGCGATTCTGCGGATATCCTGTACGAGAAACGCCCGATTCACTTGCCAATTGCCCTTAAATCAGGCGATAAGGTGATGATCCGATGCTGTGGGGCCTATACCAGCTCTTACAGTTCTGTCGGGTTCAACGGGTTTCCGCCGCTTGATGTGGTCGTTCTCTGAGAGGACGTGAGATCGCGACGGACGGGCCGTCTGCTTTGGGAGGAGCAGGCGGCCTGCGTTGTTTATCGGCAGGGCCGTCCGGGTCGGAGTTTTCAAAAACTCCGACCCGTTTTCTTCAAAGAAAACGGCTATAGCGCCTTGCGCGCCCGCATCGCCGCCGTGATCGTTCCGTCATCGAGATAATCCAGCTCGCCGCCAATCGGCACACCCTGCGCCAGCGATGTCAGGCGCACCTGGCCCTCCAGCCGGTCGGCGATGTAATGGGCCGTGGTCTGCCCGTCGATGGTGGCATTCAGCGCCAGGATCACCTCTGATATCCCCTCGCTGGTGACCCTGTCGATCAGCCGGGGGATGCGCAACTCCTGCGGACCGATGGCATCCAGCGCCGAAAGCGTGCCGCCCAGCACATGATAGCGCCCCTTGAAGACACCCGAGCGTTCCATCGCCCAGAGGTCTGCCACGTCTTCGACCACGCAGATCTCGCCATTGGCGCGTTTTTCCGATGTGCAGATATCGCAGACATCGGCCGTGCCCACATTGCCGCAGTTCAGGCATTCGCGCGCCGTCGCGGCAACGGTCTGCATCAGGTCGGCCAGCGGGGTCAGCTGCAGCGCGCGCTTGCGGATCAGATGCAGCACCGCGCGCCGGGCCGACCGGGGGCCAAGCCCGGGCAGTTTCGCCATCATCTCGATCAGGGCGTCGATGTCGCGGGTTGAACTCACACACGGGCTCCCGGCGGCGGCTGTTGCTTTGAGGTATTCAGCGCATAACGAAGGGGGCTGGGCTCAGAACGGCAGTTTCATGCCCGCAGGCAGGCCCAGCCCTTCGGTCAGCTTGGACATTTCCTCCTGCGCGCGTTCGCTGGCCTTGGCCTGTGCGTCCTTGATCGCGGCAAGGATCAGGTCCTCGACCACTTCCTTGTCGTCGCCATTGAAGATCGAGGGGTCGATGTCCAGCGTCTTCAGCTCACCCTTGGCGGTGCAGCTTGCCTTCACCAGCCCCGCGCCGCTTTCGCCGGTGACCATGATATTGTGCATCTCGTCCTGAAGCTGGGCCATCTTGCCCTGCATTTCCTGGGCTTTCTTCATCATCCCGGCCATATCGCCAAGCCCGCCTAATCCTTTGAACATCTGTTCTCTCCTGTATCTGGTTGTCTGCTATATGAGCACCGCAGCGGTCGGGATCAACTGTCCTCGAAGGGGTCCCATTCGTCCTCGACCTCCGGCAGCGCCTCGGTTTCGGCCAGGGCCGCGACCTGTTCGGGGGTGCGGATCGCGGTGATCCGGGCCTTGGGAAAGGTTGCCAGGACCGCCTGCATCAGCGGATGCGCCTGGGCATCGGCGCGCAGGGCGTTTTCCTTGGCGTCGCGCAGCTCCGCAATCGTTTTTGCCTCGGCCCCGTTCACCACGCTGACCGCCCAGCGGTTGCCGGTCCACAGCTGCAACCTGGCCCCGATGCGCTGGGCAAGGTCGCGCGGCGCGCTGTCGGTCGGGGTGAATTCGATGCGGCCCGGCTGGTAGGCCGCAAGGCGCAGGCTGGTTTCCACCTCCACCAGCAGCTTGACATCACGGTTCGCGCGGATCAGTTCGACCACATGTTCAAAGCTGGGAAAGCGCGCCAGCGCCGCATCCGCCTGCGGGGCCAGCGCCGTCGCGGCGCCAGAGGATTGGGCCGTGGGCGTCATGCGCGCCTGCCGGGCCGGTCCGCCGGATGCGCCGCCACCCTGGGGCATGTTGCCCCCGCCGGGCGCCGGGGGCGGCGTGGCGTTCTGCAGCCTGCGCACCAGTTCCTCGGGACTGGGCAGGTCGGCCACATGGGTCAGCCGGATGATCGCCATCTCGGCGGCCATCATCGCATTGGGCGCGCTTGCCACCTCGTCCAGCGCCTTGAGCAGCATCTGCCACAGGCGCGTCAGGACCCGCATCGGCAGGGTTTCCGCCATCTGCGTGCCGCGGTTGCGTTCCTCGGGCGAGACGGTGGGGTCTTCGGCCGCTTCCGGCGTGATCTTGACCACCGAGACCCAATGCGTGATCTCCGCCAGGTCCCGCAGCACCGCCATCGGGTCGGCCCCGTCGGCGTATTGACCGGAAAGCTCGGTCAGCGCGCCGGCCGCATCGCCGCGCAGGATCATGTCGAAGAGGTCCAGCACACGGCCCCGGTCCGCCAACCCCAGCATCGCACGCACCTGCACTGCCGTCGTCTCGCCCGCGCCGTGGCTGATCGCCTGATCCAGCAGCGAGGTCGCATCGCGTGCCGACCCTTCCGCCGCGCGGGTGATCAGCGCCAGCGCATCCTCCGCAATCTCTGCCCCTTCGGCACCGGCGATCTTGCGCAGCAGGGCGATCATCACCTCCGGCTCGATCCGGCGCAGATCAAACCGCTGGCAGCGCGACAGCACCGTCACCGGCACCTTGCGGATCTCGGTGGTGGCAAAGATGAACTTCACATGCTCGGGCGGCTCCTCCAGCGTCTTCAGCAGCGCGTTGAACGCGCCGGTCGACAGCATGTGCACCTCGTCGATGATATAGACCTTGTAGCGCGCCGAAGCCGCCCGGTAATGCACCGAGTCAATGATCTCGCGGATGTTCGCCACCCCGGTGTTGGAGGCCGCGTCCATCTCCATCACATCCACATGACGGCCTTCCATGATCGCCACGCAATGTTCGCAGACCCCGCAGGGCTCCGTCGTCGGCCCGCCCGTGCCATCCGGCCCGATGCAGTTCATCCCCTTGGCGATGATCCGCGCAGTGGTGGTTTTCCCGGTCCCCCTGATGCCGGTCATGACAAAGGCCTGCGCGATGCGGTCGGCCTCGAAGGCGTTTTTCAACGTCCGGACCATCGCGTCCTGGCCAACCAGATCGGCAAAGGTCTCGGGGCGGTACTTGCGCGCAAGAACGCGGTAGGCGGTGCTGTCGGTCATGGGCGTCCTTCGGATTCGGTCCGGTGGCCAAGTTAGGCCGTCGGGAGGGGCGCGTCCACCACCGTCACCGTGCCCGAACCACCCCGCGCGCCGCGCGCATCGGCCAGGTTCCCGCGATCCCCGGCCAATTCAGTGCCATCGTTCATTGAACCATTGTGCGGCGACGGCGTTTGACTGACAATATCCGGTGACACAGCAAGGAAAACAATCATGCGGCTACGTGGCATCCGACGCAGCAGGAATGTCGAGGTCCGGCGCGGTGGCGGCGCAGGGCGCGGCGGTGCAAGGGCAGGCGGGCTTGGCCTTGTGGGCGTTCTGTTTGTTCTGGGTATCGGTTATTTCACCGGCATCGACGTGACCCCGCTGCTGACCGGCAGCGGCGGCAGCGCCCCCAGCCAGCAAACTACGCCGGTCTCGGCAGAGGATGACGCGGCCACGCAATTCACTGCACAGGTGCTGGCCACCACCGAAGACGTCTGGAGCAAGGTGTTTCAGGAACAACTGGGCCGCACCTACGAACCGCCGCGCCTCGTGGTCTTTTCCGGCGTGACCCAAAGCCCCTGCGGCGGGGCTTCCGGCGCGACCGGGCCGTTCTACTGCCCGGTGGATGAAAAGGCCTATCTCGACACCGGTTTCTTTACCATGCTCAGCCAGCGCATGGGCGCCGGGGGCGATTTCGCCGCCGCCTATGTGATTGCCCATGAGGTTGCGCATCATGTGCAGAACCAGCTTGGCATCCTGCCCAAGGTCAACGCCGCCCGCCAGCAAGCCTCTCAGGTCGAGGCCAATGCGCTCACTGTGCGGCTGGAACTGATGGCCGATTGCCTGTCAGGTGTCTGGGCGATGAACGTGCGGGGGCTGATGGAACGAGGCGATCTGGACGAGGCGCTGAACGCCGCGCGCAAGATCGGCGATGATTACCTGCAAAAGCAGGCGGGCCGGGTCCCGCAGCCGCATACCTTCACCCATGGCACCTCCGAACAACGCGCGCGCTGGTTCGACCGGGGCTATGACAGCGGGCAGGTGGGGGATTGCGATACGTTTGCGGCGGATCGGCTGTGACGGGTTAATAAATTATTTCCATTAACTAACAGTTGGTTAATTTCCTCGCGGGGAACCCTGAAGTTGCGCCGGGGACGCCAGGCCCGGACAAGGCACTTTGGGGCGTGGGGCGACGCGCTTTTGCTTTGCAAAAATTGGGGAAGACAGGTTTCTGTCCAGTGTTGGAACCTTGCCCTCTCGGGAGCATCCTGCGGATGCCCTGTCGGGCATACGCTCGTCTTGCTGCGCAAGCCAAGCTGTGGTGAGAGATTGATAACGACCCAAGCGGGACTCGTTACGGCTGCTTCCTTCCGGATCTGACCGGGTTGGCGAGGCGCCTGCCCGCACCAACCTCTCATTTCCGGATATAATGGCGCGGTTTTCGGAACGCAAGGGGCGCGGCGGCGGGCCCGGGGGCGGATGCCATTGCCCTCCCCCCTGCCATGGTGCAAACCCCTGATGCAGGCCGCAAAGGGGCCGGCAGGGATAAGGACGGCAAGATGCGACATGCGGAAACGGTGACTTTCGGGGGATCGGCGCTGGACCGGGCCGGGGAAATACGCAACAACCCCGAGGCCATCCGCGCGGCGCTCAAGGACCCCGATGCGCGGGCGATCCTGTTCTGGCGCGGCAAGCCGCTGATCGCCACGGCCCGTCCCGCCCATCTTGCCCGCCTGCCGCTGGACCATCCCGTGCTCGCCGACGCGGGCGACGACATCATCCTGCTGGGGCGCGAGGACGGGGCAGCGCTTTTTGCCTATGACCTCTCCTCCTGGCAGCCCGCGGACCTGGACGAGGCGGCGCTGGGCGGTTTCCTGGATCCCAGCGAACAACGCCACCCGGCGCTGGGCGAGGAGATGGCCTTTGCCGAGCTGCGCCGGGTGATGACCTGGCTCAGCCCGCGCGACGCGGAACTTGCGGCAACCGGGCGGGCGATGTTCAGCTGGCACCGCAGCCATGGTTTCTGCGCGGCCTGCGGCCACAGGTCCGACATGGCACAGGCGGGCTGGCAACGGGTCTGCCCGGCCTGCAAGGCCGCGCATTTTCCGCGCACCGACCCGGTTGTGATCATGCTGATCACGCAGGGCAATTCGGTGCTGATGGGCCGGTCCCCGGGCTGGCCCGCGGGCATGTATTCGCTGCTGGCCGGCTTTGTCGAACCGGGCGAGACCCTGGAGGCCGCGGTGCGCCGCGAAGTCTTTGAGGAGGCGGGTGTCAGGGTCGGGCAGGTGTCCTATCTGTCGAGCCAGCCCTGGCCCTTTCCGGCCTCTCTCATGTTCGGCTGCGCGGGCGAGGCGCTGAGCCGTGACATCAGCATCGACCCGGTCGAGATCGAGGATGCGCTCTGGGTGTCGCGGGAAGATATGATGGAGATTTTCGCGGGCAACCATGCTAGCATATTGCCAGCCCGCAAGGGGGCCATCGCACATTTCCTGCTTGAGAACTGGCTTGCGGACAGGCTCGATTGAGGCAAAAGTGAAGAGCAAGAAGAATAATAGGTCGGCAGGACAATGCTGACCGTGGTATTTGAGGCAGTGGAGTTCGAGGCGGATTTATGAAGTTTTCGACCAAGGAAGATGTTGAAGCGCCGATCGACGCCGTTTTCACGATGCTCTGCGATTTCGAGAGTTTTGAACGCTCGGCAATGCGGCGCGGTGCCGAGGTCCAGCGGGTGGATCAGATGAATGTGCCCGGCCCGGGCATGACCTGGCGCGTGGCCTTCGATCTGCGCGGCAAGCGGCGCGAGCTGGAGCTGGAGATGGTGACCTTTGACAAGCCCAACGAGATGGTGCTGGAAAGCACCTCGCCGGGGTTGCTGGGGCAGATGCGTTTCGAGCTGTTGCCCCTGTCGCGCAGCCGCACGCGGATTCTGGTGGAGCTTGAAATCAAGCCGCTGAACCTGAGCGCACGTCTTCTGGTGCAATCGCTCAAGCTGGCCAAGAACACGCTCACCCGCAAATACAAACTGCGGGTGGCCGAACAGGCCAAGGCGATGGAAGAACGCTATTCCCGGTCGGCCTGAACGGGGCCGGAGGGCGCGCGCAAATGGATATGCAGACCGAACGGAACAAGCGCGTCGCGCAGGTTGCAGCGCTGGCCGAAGACTGCAACTTTCCCTTTGACCTCGACCCGGCGGACTATGGCACCGCCACAGCGCATGAGCAGGTGGTACCTGGAAAGCTGGCTTGCCGGGTCGATGACGGATCGTCCGTCTTCATGGCGCCTGACGTGGCGCTGCTTGACCAAAATGTCATCGACGTCAAAGGAAAGGGAAATACCGTCCTGATCGGGCGCGGTGCGAGACTGCACAAGAGCGTCATCAAGGTGAATGGTTCCAACTGCCTGGTGTTTGTGGGTGCAGGCTGTCGGATCGGTAAGATTACTAAGCTGAATGCCTCCGGAGACGGGAGCCGTCTGGTGCTGGGCCCCGGCACGACAATCGAATCCGGCGTCTTGCTCGCGGGGGAGGGAGAAGCGCTCTTTTTTGGCAAGGACTGTATGATTTCAAACAGCTTCATGGCACGGACACATGATGGTCACAGCATTTGGGATATGAAAAGCAGAGCACGCATCGGGCTGCCCGCTTCCGTCACTGTGGGACACCACGTCTGGCTGGGAAACAGCAGCCGTATCTCCAAGGGCGCAACAGTCGGACAAGGGGCGATTGTCGGGCAGCAGGCACTTGTGACAGGAGATATTGAGCCGCACAGCTTGAATGTCGGTAGTCCGACAAAGCAGATTAGAGCCAATGTCGGTTGGTCCCGTTCGACCGACTTCGACGACATTCCCGATTTTATCAAAGACGCGTTTTCGTCGCAGGAAGACAAGTAGGATCTGGCCAGGCGCTGCCAATTAATTCGGCGCTGGGCCGGAGGCACTCTGATCCGTCACCGTAACCCGTGCCAATATCTCTTGGGCGGACGAAAATCACTTCGGTTGGTGTCACCCAAACCCCCCACCCGGCGCAGGACGGGCATCGCCCGACCTCCCGTCGCACCAAAGGTGCGCTGTAAAGAATCTCACCAAAGGTGCGCCGACTAGAGTAGGCACGCCTTTGGCGTGACGGATGGCGATTTTGCACCCTCTGCCAAGCCATGACCGGCCAGCGGGCTGAGACGTTTCCCGCCACACATGGATTAGGAACGCCCTCCAGGTCGGGCAATACCCGGCCTGCGCCCCAAGTCACACCGGGGTCTCTCCTGACTGTTGTTGCGGCCGCGCCAATCGCGCCTGACGCATCCCGCGCTAATCCTTTTCAAAGGTGGCCAGGTAAGTCCGGAGCAGCGCGTTCAGATTGCCGCGCTCATCCCCGGAAAGGCCCGCAACAAGTTTCTTCTGCGTTTCGACATGGTCCGTCACCGCCGCATCAATGATCTTTTGCCCCTTACCGGTCAGTTGAACCAGCACGCTGCGCTTGTCGTCGGGGTTCCTCACCCGGATGACAAGATCATCCTTTTCAAGCTGGTCAATGCGGTTGGTCATGGTCCCTGAGGTGACCATCATTGTCTCAAGCAACTGGTTCGGAGACAGCGCATGCGGCGGCCCGGACCGCAGCAGCGTGGCAAGCATGTCAAAGCTCGGGCCGTTCAACCCGTGGCGGGCAAAAGTCTTGCCCATTTCTTCGGACAGATGGGCAGAGAGCCGCGTCATCCGTCCGATGAGGGCCATCGGCTCCGTGTCGAGGTCGGGCCGCTGTCTGGCCCATTGCGCCTTGATCTTGTCGATATCGTACATGAAGGAACCACAGTGTATATTTATCTTGACGTCAAGTGATTCATTCATATCTTGAGGTCAAGATAAAAAGGATTCCATCATGTCACGCAGCTTCGATATTGCATTGACGGCGGTTGCTCCGGTGATCTGGGGCAGCAGCTATATCGTCACGACGCAATTCCTCCCGAACCTTGACCCGCTGACGATCTCGCTGCTGCGGGCCCTTCCTGCCGGGCTGCTCCTGCTGTGTCTGGTCCGGCAATTGCCCAGTGGGGGCTGGATCCCCAGGATGTTTGTCCTGGGCGCGCTGAACTTCTCGATCTTCTGGTCGCTTCTGTTCTTTGCGGCCTACCGGCTGCCCGGAGGGGTGGCCGCGATCATGGGGGCGCTGCAGCCTTTGGTAGTCATTTTCGCTGCCCGCGCCTTGCTGGGCTCTCCGATCCGAAAGCTGTCGCTGGTCGCCATCGCGGCGGGGGGTGTCGGGGTTGCGCTGCTGGTCCTGACGCCGGCGGCGGGGCTGGATGCCCTTGGTGTCATCGCCGGGATCGCCGGCTCTGCCAGCATGGCGCTGGGCACGGTGCTGAGCCGGAAATGGCAACCGCCGGTCTCTGCCCTGACCTTCACGGCATGGCAGCTGACGGCGGGCGGCATGTTGCTCTTGCCATTTGCGCTTGTGGCGCCGACGCAATGGGCGACGATTTCAGGGACCAATATCCTGGGCCTGATGTATCTGGGGCTGATCGGCGCGGGTCTGACCTATGTCATCTGGCTGCGCGGGATCAAGCTGCTGCAACCCTCCGCGGTTTCCGTCCTTGGCTTCCTCAGCCCGATGAGTGCGGCCCTTCTGGGCTGGCTGGTCCTGAACGAAACCCTGACCGCGCCACAGGCATTTGGCATGGCGCTGGTGCTGGGCAGCGTGTTCCTGGGTCAATATGCGCTGAGACCGGGACGGGCCCGGGCGGCGGCGTGACAGGCCGTCGCGCCAGGGCTCTCAGCCCCGGTCGGGATGGGCGGGGTAAACCCCCAGAACATTCAGCATATTGGTGAAATAGGCCAGCTCATCCAGCGCCCGTTTGACGGCTGGATCCTCCGGGTGCCCTTCGATATCCGCATAGAACTGCGTCGCGGTGAAGGAGCCGCCGACCATGTAGCTTTCCAGCTTGGTCATGTTGACGCCATTGGTCGCAAAACCGCCCATGGCCTTGTAAAGCGCGGCGGGGATGTTGCGGACCTCGAAGACAAAGGTGGTGAGCATCTTGTCGCCGCGCCGGGAGGTATCGATCTGCGGCGACATCAGCAGGAAGCGGGTTGTGTTGTGGTCCATGTCCTCGATGTCGCGGGCCAGCACCTCCAGCCCGTGAATGTCGGCGGCGACCTCGCTGGCCAGCACGCCGTCGCGGCTGCCTGCGGTCTCGGCCAGATCGGCGGCGGCACCGGCACTATCGGCGGCCGCCTCGGAGGTCATGCCATGCGCCTCAAGAAAGCTGCGGGCCTGCGGCAAAAGCACCATATGGGCGCGCACATGTCTGACCTGGTCCAGCGTCACGCCGGGACGGGCCATCAGCGCGATGCGTACCCGCACAAATGCCTCGGCCACGATCTTGAGCCCGCTTTCCGGCAGGAGGCGGTGAATATCCGCGACCCGGCCATAGGTGGTATTCTCGACCGGCAGCATCGCCAGATCCGCGCGTCCCTCGCGGACGGCGCGGATGACCCCTTCGAAGGTGGTGCAGGGCACGGGAATCATGCCCGGGACAGCCTGGAGACAGGCCTCGTGGGAATAGGCACCCAAAGCGCCCTGAAAGGCGATGCGCGGCGGCGTTTCTGCCATCTTTCTGAACATCCTTCGACAAATTGCGCCAGCAGGGGCGTTTGGTCGCGGTAACTACACCTTGCCCCGCAAGAGGGAAAGCAATAGATACCCGCCCAAGATAGCCACAGAAGTAATGGACCATGCCCATGTTCGATACGATGACAATCACAAAAATTGCCGGCGGCCTGTTTGGTGCATGGCTGATCCTGCTGCTGGGCAAATGGGCCGGCGAAGAGATCTATCACGCCGAGGCGCATGGCGATCAATCCTATGTCATCGAAGTTGCGAGCGCCGATTCCGGTGAACCCGCCGAAGAAATCGATATGGCGGCCCTGATGGAAGCGGCTGATGCCGGCAAGGGCGAGGGGATTTTCCGCAAGTGTTCGGCCTGTCACAAGGTCGATGGCACCGATGCGGTTGGCCCGCACCTGAACGGTGTGGTCGGGCGTGACATCGCTTCGGTTGGCGGTTTCAGCTATTCCGGTGGCCTGTCCGGCAAGGAAGGCGCCTGGGATCCCGAGAAGCTGAGCGCGTTCCTGACCAGCCCCAAAGGCTGGGCGCCGGGCACCACAATGGGCTTTGCAGGGCTGAAAAAGCCCGAAGATCGCGCCAATGTGATCGCCTATCTGCAGAGCCTGGGTGGCTGAAAAACAACGCGATTGATGCAAGGGCCGTCCGATTTGGGCGGCCTTTTGCATGTCTGCGCAGGCTCGGCCCCAAGATTACATATTCGCAACTTGTATCTTGGCGGCGTTGGCCTTTAGCTTACATCTGGTTTGAACAGACGATTTGAGACCCTCAAAGGAGAGCCTGATGATCCGATCCCAGTCCCGCGCCGCCGAACTGCCCCCTGCGAACCGGCTTTGGACAGCCTGGAACGCGCTGTTGGTGATCGGTCTGGCACTTGGGCTTGCCACTGCCGCAGCCGCCCAGGACGAAAAGATCATCAAGAGCCACGGGTATTCCTTTTACGGCGATCTGAAATATCCGGCGGATTACACCCACTTCGACTATGTGAATCCCGATGCGCCCAAGGGGGGCGAGATTTCCTTTTCCCAGCTGGGTACGTTTGATTCAATGAATCCCTACAGCCGCAAGGGGCGCGGCGGGGCGCTGTCCTATATGATGTACGAAAGCCTTCTGGGCGAAGGCACGGGGAACGAGGCCGCCCCGGCCGATGTTTACGGCGAACAATACTGCCTGCTGTGCGAGAGCCTTGAATACCCCGAGGACAAATCCTGGGTGATCTTCCACATGCGCAAGGATGCGACGTTTTCCACCGGCGATCCTGTGACTGCACATGACATCGAATTCAGCCACAACCTGCTGCTGGATCAGGGTCTGCAATCTTATGCCGATGCGGTGCGCAAGCGTATCCCCAAGGTCGAGGTGATCGACGACTACACCATCAAGTTCTACTTCACCGACGGCATCTCGAGGCGCAGTCTGATCGACCAGGTGGGTGGCGTGCCGGCGTGGTCCAAGAAATGGTACGACGACACCGGCGCGCGGCTGGACGAAAGCCGTCTGACGGCATCGCCCGGGTCCGGCCCCTACATGATCGACAGCATAGATGTGAACCGCCGCATCGTTTACAAGCGCAACCCCGACTACTGGGGCAAGGACCTGCCGTTCAACGTGGGCCGCAACAACTTCGACACGATCCGCGTGGAATATTTCGGCGACGACACTGCCGCATTCGAAAGCTTCAAGGCGGGTGAATACACCTTCCGGGTCGAAGGCGATTCCAAGGTATGGGCAACGGGCTACGAGTTTCCAAAGGTCCAGCAGGGTCAAGTCATCAAGGAAGAGATCCCCGACGGTGCGCCGCCGACGGCGAGCGGGATCGTGTTCAACCTTGCCTCGGAACCCTTCCAGGACAAGCGCGTCCGCGAGGCAGTGGCACTTGGCTTCAACTTCGAATGGACCAACGAGTCGCTGCAATACGGCCTGTTTGCGCCCCGCGCGTCGTTCAGCCAGGACACGCCCTTGATGGCCAGTGGCAAGCCCGAAGGGGCGGAGCTGGCGTTCCTGCAGGACCTCGGCGATCTGGTCCCGGCGGAGGTGTTCGAGGAAGACGCGGTCGTGCCGCATACCTCGGACGCCTCGCGTCTGCTGGACCGGGGCAACCTGCGCCGGGCCATGCGGCTGCTGGACGAGGCGGGATATACGGTTGGCGGCGACGGCAAGCGGATCGGGCCGGACGGCCAACCGCTGACGCTGACGTTCCTGCTCAACTCGTCGGGTTCGCCCACGCTGCGGGCGGTGGTGGAAAACTTCATGTCCAACCTCGACGCCATGGGCATCAACGCCGTGCTGGAGAACGTGGACAGCGCGCAATACACCTCGCGCGAGCGGGACCGCGATTATGACATGGTGTTCGACGCCTATCCGTCGCTTCTGGGCACCGGCACCGGTCTTGCGCAGCGTTTCGGGTCCGAGGCCGCAACCTATTCGCTGTTCAACCCCGCCGGGCTTGCCAGTCCGCTGGTGGATGCGATCATCGAAAAGTCGCTGGCCGCCGAAACGCAGGAAGAAGAGGATGCCTCGATCACCGCGCTCGACCGGGTGCTGCGGCACGAATTTTTCATGATCCCGGTGTGGTACAAACCGACCTACTGGGTGGCGTATTACGATCAATACGGGCATCCGGCAGAGCAACCCGCCTATGCCTTGGGTTACCTCGATTTCTGGTGGTACGACGCGGACAAGGCGCAGGCATTGCGCGATGCTGGCGCACTGAGGTAAGCCGCAAGCATGGGCGCCTATATCCTCAGACGATTGTTGCTGATCATTCCGACGCTGATCGGGATCATGGTGATCAACTTCGTCCTCGTGCAGTTCGTCCCCGGTGGCCCGGTGGAGCAGGCCATCGCCCGCATCCAGGGCGGCGGCGACGTCTTTGCGGGCTTCGCGGGCGGCGAAGAGGGCGGGAACGCGGCGCTGTCGAACGAGAACTACGTGGGCTCGCGCGGGTTGCCGCCCGAATTCATTGCGGAACTCGAGCGGGAGTACGGCTTTGACAAACCCCCGGTCGAACGGTTCTTCAACATGCTCTGGAATTATGCCCGGTTCGATTTCGGCGACAGCTATTTCCGGTCGATTTCGGTGATCGAGCTGATCAAGGAAAAGCTGCCGGTGTCGATCACCCTGGGGCTTTGGTCGACGCTGATTGCCTATATCGTATCGATCCCGCTGGGCATCCGCAAGGCGATCAAGGATGGCAGCCGCTTCGATACCTGGACATCGGGTGCGATCATCGCGGCCTATGCGATACCGGGGTTCCTGTTTGCGATCCTGCTGCTGGTGCTGTTTGCCGGCGGATCCTATTGGCAGATATTCCCGCTGCGGGGGCTGACCAGCGACAACTGGCACAGCCTGTCGCCGATGGGCAAGGTCGTGGATTACTTCTGGCACATCACCCTGCCTGTCCTGGCCTCGACCATCAGCGCCTTTGCCACGCTGACCCTGCTGACCAAGAACAGCTTTCTGGACGAGATCAAGAAACACTATGTCATGACCGCGCGGGCCAAGGGCCTGTCGGAGCGGCGCGTGCTGTACGGGCATGTCTTCCGCAACGCCATGCTGATCGTGATCGCGGGCTTTCCGGCGGTGTTCATCGGTGTCTTCTTTGGCGGCTCGCTGATCATCGAGACGATCTTTTCGCTGGACGGGCTTGGGCGGCTCGGCTTTGAGGCTGCGGTGGCGCGGGATTATCCCATCGTCTTCGGCACCCTGTTCATCTTTGGCCTGATCGGGCTGATTGTCGGCATCCTGTCGGACCTGATGTATGTGCTGGTGGATCCGCGTATTGATTTCGAGCGGCGGGAAGGCTGATGTCACAGGTTGATCTGATCCCCGAACGCGCCCCCGGTCAGGATGCGCCCCCGCCCGTGCCCCAGGCCCCGCGCGGCTGGCTGTCGCCGCTGAACAAGCGGCGCTGGCGCAATTTCAGCCGCAACCGCAGGGCCTTTTGGAGCCTGTGGATCTTTGTCATCCTGTTCGGCATCTCGCTGTTTGCCGAATTCGTCGCCAACGACAAACCGATCCTCGTGAACTACCGCGGCGAATACTACATGCCGATCTTCAGCTTCTATCCCGAAACGGCCTTTGGCGGTGATTTCCAGACCGAGGCGGTCTATCGCGACCCGGAGGTGAAATGCCTGATCGCGACCGGCGGGCTGGAGCAGTGTTTCGACGACCCCGGGGCGCTGATTGCGGATGCGCAGGACGGCATGGTCGCAGGCGAGGCGATCGAGAAGGGCTGGAGCATCTGGCCGCCGATCCCCTATTCCTTCAACACCGCGGTGGACCGGCCCGGTGCCGCACCGCTGCCGCCCAATGGCCAGAACCTGCTGGGCACCGATGGCACCAAGCGCGATGTGCTGGCGCGGGTGATCTATGGCTTCCGCCTGTCGATCATCTTTACCCTGATCGTCACCGGACTTGCCTCGCTCATCGGCATCTTTGCCGGGGCGGTACAGGGGTTCTTTGGCGGCTGGCTCGACCTGATCTTTCAGCGGATCATCGAGATCTGGTCATCGACCCCGTCGCTTTATGTCATCATCATCATGTTCGCGATCCTGGGGCGCAGTTTCTGGCTGCTGGTGATCCTGCTGACGCTGTTTTCCTGGACCGCGCTGGTGGGTGTGGTGCGCGCCGAATTCCTGCGCGCCCGGAACCTGGAATATGTCCGCGCCGCCCGCGCGCTGGGCGTGGGCAATGCCACCATCATGTTCCGCCATATGCTGCCCAATGCCATGGTGGCGACGCTGACCATGCTGCCTTTCATCATCACCGGCACAATCAGCACGCTGGCGATCCTCGATTTCCTGGGCTTCGGCCTGCCGTCCTCTGCCCCCTCGCTGGGAGAGCTGACCCTGCAGGCGAAGCAGAACCTGCAGGCCCCCTGGCTGACCTTCACCGCGTTTTGCACCTTTGCGATCATGCTGTCGCTACTGGTGTTCATCTTTGAGGGTATCCGCGACGCCTTTGACCCAAGAAAGACCTTCACATGACGCAGGATCGGAATTTTCGAAAATTCCGGACCGATTTCTTCGAAGAAATCGGGCAGGGGGTGCGCGGATGACCACACCGCTTCTGGATGTCCGCAACCTGAACGTCTCGTTCCGGCAGGACGGCGCGCTGACCCATGCGGTGCGTGGTGTGTCCTTTTCCGTGGAACGGGGGGAGACCGTGGCACTGGTGGGCGAAAGTGGCTCGGGCAAATCCGTTTCGGCACTGTCGACCGTGTCGCTTCTGGGTGACAGTGCCGAAGTGTCGGGCTCCGTCACCTATGACGGCCAGCAGATGATCGGTGCGGATGCGGCATTGCTGCGCAAGGTGCGCGGCAATGACATCAGCTTTATCTTCCAGGAGCCGATGACATCGCTGAACCCGCTGCACACCATCGAAAAGCAGCTGGGCGAAAGCATCGCGCTGCATCAGGGTCTGACCGGCGCGCAGGCGCGTGCGCGGATTCTCGAACTGCTGGAAAAGGTGGGGATCACCGATGCGCAGAGCCGCCTGGGCGCCTATCCGCACCAATTGTCCGGCGGGCAGCGCCAGCGGGTGATGATCGCCATGGCGCTGGCCAACAAGCCCGATGTTCTGATCGCGGATGAGCCGACCACGGCGCTGGATGTCACGATCCAGGCGCAGATCCTCGACCTGCTGAAGGACCTCAAGGACAGCGAAGGCATGGGGCTGCTGTTCATCACCCATGACCTCGGCATTGTCCGCCGCATCGCCGACCGCGTCTGCGTGATGCAGCATGGCGAGATCGTGGAGCAGGGGCCGACGCGGGAAATTTTCGACAACCCGCAGCACCCCTATACGCTGAAACTGCTCAGCGCTGAACCCACGGGCAGCCCCGCGCCCGCCCCCGCGGAAGCGCCCGAGATTGTATCGACAGAGAACCTCAAGGTCTGGTTCCCGATCCAGCGCGGCCTGCTGCGGCGCACCGTGGGCCATGTGAAGGCGGTCAACGACATGTCGCTGACGCTGCACGCGGGGGAAACCCTGGGCATCGTGGGGGAAAGCGGATCGGGCAAGACGACAATGGCGCTTGCCATCATGCGGCTGATCCAGTCGGACGGGCGGATCACCTTCATGGGGCAGGACGTGCGGCAATGGTCCACCCGGCAGTTGCGGCGGCTGCGGGCGGATATGCAGATCGTCTTCCAGGACCCGTTCGGCTCGCTCAGCCCGCGCATGACATGTTTCCAGATCATCGCCGAGGGCCTTGGGATTCACGGGGTCGGCAAGGGCCAGGATCAGCGGATTCTGGTGCATGAGGTGATGATGGAAGTGGGGCTCGACCCGGCCACGATGGACCGCTATCCGCACGAGTTTTCCGGCGGTCAGCGGCAGCGCATCGCGATTGCCCGCGCCATGGTGCTGCGCCCCCGTCTGCTGGTGCTGGACGAGCCGACATCGGCGCTGGACATGACGGTGCAGGTCCAGATCGTCGAACTGCTCCGCGACCTGCAAAGGAAATACGGGCTGGCCTATCTTTTCATCAGCCACGACCTGCGGGTGGTGCGTGCCATGTCGCATAAGGTCATGGTGATGAAACGGGGCGATGTGATCGAATACGGGCCGGTGGATGATCTGTATGACAATCCGCAGACCGACTATACCCGCGCCCTGCTGCAGGCCACGACCTGAGCGGCGGGAGCGGAATTTTCGAAAATTCCGGGCCGTTTTATTTGAATACAGTGTTTCGGGATAAACCTGAAACATCCCACATCACTTTTCGCGTTCGACCGAAGGGAGAGGCAGCGAATAAGTGATTCAAATATATCCCGAAACGTCAAAACGGCGCAGGACGCCGGGGCCACGGCAGCCTGAATTGGCGCTTGCGCTGCCTGCGGTTGAAAGCGGCCGGGCCGGTGTCTGAGCGGCCCCGCGCCTGCTTTCCCCGTAGTCACAGCCGTTACAGGCGGCTCAGGTCGATGCAGCTGGTCTTGGCGCGCTGCCACCAGCGCAGGCGCGATGTCTTTGCGCCGGGCAGAATGCTGCGGACAGAGAGGCAGTTGGTCCGGGTCGCGGTTTGCATGGCGGATGCGTATATACTTAACATGTCGGGCTCTCCTTGTGCTGCGTTTCACCCTTTCAATACTGGGCATTTCCCGGCAAAATGCGACTCATGTATCGTTTCTACATGTAAGTCAGGTTTTCATATGGATTGGAAGCAACTGCCCCCGATGGCCGCGCTGCGGGCCTTTTCCGCCTTTGCCCAAAGCGGCAATGTGCAGGCGGCGGGTGATGCGCTGGGGGTCAGCCACGCGGCGATCAGCCAGCAATTGCGGGTGCTTGAGAAACATCTGGACGTGGCGCTGCTGGATCGGTCGGGCCGGTCGATGCGCCTGACCCCGGCGGGCGAGGTGCTGGCCAAGGCGCTGCACGCGGGTTTCGCCGCGATGATCGAGGCGGCGCAGGAAATCACCGGAACGCGGGACGAGCGGCCTTTGCATATCTCCTGCACGCCGACCTTTGCCGCCTCCTGGCTGATGCCGCGCCTGCCGTCGTTTCGCGCCCAGCATCCGGAGGCGAATCTGCGGCTTGATCCCACGCCGGTGCTTGCGCCGCTCTCGCCGGACGGCATTGACATCGCGATCCGCTACGGCGTCGGCCCCTGGCCGGGGCTGGAGACGGAGCTGCTGCTGGAATCCCCCATGGTGGTGGTTGCGGCGCCCTCGCTGGTGGGGGAGGGGCCCTTGCCGCCGATTGACGCCCTGTCAGGCTACCCCTGGCTGGAGGAGGCGAGCACCTCGGAAAGCACCGATTGGCTGCGCCGTTTCGGCAATGGTGCGCTGGCTCCGAAGGCGCTGATGCAGGTCCCGGGCAATCTGCTGCTTGACGGGGCCCGGAACGGGCAGGGGGTGGCGGTGACGGTGCTTTTGTTCGTGGCACGCGACATTGCCGCCGGACGGTTGCGGGAATTGCACCGGACGGAAAGACCCGGATCGGGCTATAACATCGTTACGCGGCCCGGCGTGATGCGGCCCGCGCTGAAGGATTTCGTGCGTTGGATTCGCCGTGAGGCGGCGCAGGATCAGGCGGTCAGCCGGGCCCGATCATGAAGCAGCTGACATTGCGCGCGGCCAGCCTGCGGCAGGCCAGGTCGGCGCTGTCGCGGGTCATGCCGAGGAAATTGGCATCAAACCCCTGCGGGCGCTGCACCACCTTGCGCAGGCTGCCGTCCAGGGTTGCCATTTCTGCCAGTGCGGTCTTGAGCAGCACCTTTTCGGCGGCATAGCGGCTGGGATAGCGGCCCACGTTGACACCCCATTGGCGTCCGCCGGATGTCGACAGCCGGGTGACCACTTCCTGCTCCACGGGGGCTGCCGCTGCGGCTGCGGGGGCGTCTGAGACCCTGGGCCGCAGGGTCGGGCGCACGGAAGCCTGCGCCGCAGAAGCGAGGGTGACCACGGCGTCGCTTTCGGCGGGTTTCGCCGGTGTCGGGGCCGGAGTCTGCACGGCTTCCTTGAGGGCTGCGGTGATGTCTGCATTTGTCACGACAGATTCCGCAGAGGCTACCATGACAGGCGCGTCGCTGCCGGGGCGCAATTGCGGCCGCTTGGAACTTTTGACCGCGCCGACCAGGCGAATCGTCTTGCCGGCGCCACCCGGTACGGCACCTGCGCTGTCGTCCTCGACATCGGCGTAAACCGTTTCACGCTGGGGCTTGCGCAACGGGGCATTCGACGGCGCACGGCGGAACCCGAGATCCATCAGCTCGGCCACCTTGGCGTTGCGCGATGCCGTGGACTGACCGCCGAAAACGGTCACGATGATACGCTCGTTGCCACGTTCGGCAGAGGCGGTCAGGTTGAAACCCGCCGCCCTTGTATAGCCGGTCTTGATCCCGTCGGCGCCTTTGTAGGAGCTCAGGAAGCGCCGGTTGGTGTGGCTGACCTTCTTGACCCCGGCATCGGCCTCGATGCGCGAGAACAGGTTGTAGTATTGCGGGTAATCATACAGCAGGTGCCGCCCCATCAGCGTCATGTCATGGGCGGTGGAGAGATGGCCCGCCTCGGTCAGCCCGTGCATGTTCTTGAAGGTCGTCCGCGTCATCCCCAGAGATTTGGCGGTCCGGTTCATCCGGCGGGCGAATTTGGCTTCGGACCCTTCGATTGCCTCGCCGATGGCGGTGGCGGCGTCGTTGGCGGATTTCACGGCGGCGGCGCGGATCAGGTAGCGCAGCGCGATCTTCTGACCCGGACGCAGACCCAGCTTGCTGGGCGGCTCGGACGCGGCATTCTGCGAGACCGTCACTTTGGTATCGAGCGAAATTTCACCACGTTCGATCGCCTCGAAGGCGATATAAAGCGTCATCATCTTGGTCAGGGAAGCAGGGTGCAGCCGGGTATCGGCGTTCTGCGCATGCAGGACCTTTCCGGTCCTGGCGTCGATCACATAAGCAGCATAGGGGGCGGCGATGGCGCTGAGCGGCAGAATGACCAGAAGCCATAGTGCTGCGAGGAAAAATAGCCCGAAACGGGCCGGCTGAATGCGCCGCGCCTTCATTGGAAACCTGCCTTTTACTGCCTCTGGACCGCCGATTTTTCGACTGGCCACAATTTGATTACAGTTAAGGTAACACAGGAACCGATTTCGGGAAAGGCATAACGTACTGGTAAATCAGCGAAAATGAGGCCGGGTGACCTCCACATCTAGGGGGAGGAAAATCTGATGCCACAATAGGGGCGATTAAGGCAAGATTGTGGCAGCAGTTTGGCGGTCGCGCCATTATTGAATTTGGGGCGCGCCTGACCGTTCAGCCGGTTGATTTGCACCGCGCGACCAGCGCCGGCAGATGCGCCAGATCGGGGATCTCAGCGAACCTGGGGTGATCTTCCGGTGCTTTGGCATGTTCCAGCGCCCAGGTCAGCCCATGGGGGATCAGAACTCCCCATCCGCCTGCCTCCAGCATCGGCAGAACGTCCGAGGACATGGAGTTGCCTGCCATCAGCCCCTGGTCGGCGCCGGTGCCATGCCGCCGGAAGATCTCGGTATATTCGGCGGGGGTCTTGTGGGACACGATCTCGATGGCGTCGAAATGCTCGCGCAGCCCGGATTGTTCCACCTTGCGCATCTGGTCGAGCAGGTCACCCTTGGTGATCAGAAGCAGCTTGTGATCGGGCCGGAGTGCTGCCAGCGTGTCCTGCACGCCCGGCAGCAGTTCGACCGGGTGGGACAGCATATCGCGCCCGGCATCCAGGATTTCGCCGATCACGGTGGCGGGCACCTTGCCTTGCGTGATCTCGATTGCGGTTTCGATCATCGACAGGGTAAAGCCCTTGATCCCGAATCCGTAGTGCGAAAGGTTGCGCCGTTCCGCCTGCATCAGCCGCGCCATCAGGTCGGGCTTGTCCGCGTGATCGGCCAGCAGATCGGCAAAACGGTCCTGGGTCATGGCAAAAAACTGTTCGTTTTGCCAAAGCGTATCGTCCGCATCAAAGCCGATTGTGGTTAGGGCCTGTGGACGTTCATCTTCCATCACATGTTTCAGTCCAAAATTGCTCAGTTCCAGGCAAGAGAGCGCGGAATAGCCAGCTATTTCAAGCTCTCTTAACGCAGAAATGGGCAATTTTGGCGAAACCCCTTCGGGGCGCGGCGGATTTTGCCTCTGCCCTCCCGGATGTTCGCTTCCAATGATCACATTGCTGCGCTCACATCAGGGCACCAGCGGCAAAATCCGTCTCGCGCAGGTGGTCGAAGATGAACGCCCACAGGCCCTGATGCAAGTGCCATTTCCAAGCTGCCTCTTTTCTCAATACAGGAACAGGTTATATAGACGCTCATACGACTCACCAACGCACAGCAACCTGTCGGAGCAGCAATGCGCCTTGAAGAACACATGATGGCGGACAAGTCGGACGATGACGATCAGACCGATCTGCTGACCAAGACCAAGCCCAAGACAAAGCGGCCCCCGCTCTACAAGGTGTTGCTGCTGAATGACGACTTTACCCCGATGGAGTTTGTCGTGCATGTGCTGGAGCGGTTCTTTGGTCTGAACCATGCCCAGGCCTTCGAGATCATGCTGACGGTTCACAAGAAGGGCCTGGCCGTGGTGGGTGTGTTCAGCCACGAGATTGCAGAGACCAAGGTTGCGCAGGTGATGGATTTTGCCCGCAGGCATCAGCATCCGCTGCAATGCACCATGGAAAAAGAAGAATAGCGTGTGATTGATGCACGACTGGATCTGGCGCTGCAAGGCGGGCTCGACCTGCCTGAGCAAGGGCTGATCGCCGTATTCCACCCCAATGCAGAGGCGCGGCTGCCGGGTCTCGATCCTGACCGTTGCCATATCGTTCAGGACTTCAAGCCGCTTTACGACAGCTGGGAGGCGCGCGGTTACAAGGCGATTCACATGATCGGCGACCGCTATGCCGCCGCGATTGTCTGTCTGCCCCGCGCCAAGGCCGAGGCGCGCGCGCTGATCGCCCGGGCCTGCGAGGCCTGCGACGGGATCGTGGTGATCGACGGTCAAAAGACCGATGGCATCGATTCCATTTTTCGCGAGATGAAAAAACGCGTCACCGTGAATGGTCCGATTTCCAAGGCGCATGGCAAATTGTTCTGGATCGACCCTGCCGCCAAGGATTTCTTTGCCGACTGGATGCAACTGCCCGCGCAGACGGCAGAGGGGTTCTGGACAGCGCCGGGCGTGTTCTCTGCCGATGCGGTCGATTTGGCATCGGCGCTTCTGGTTGATGCATTGCCCGAGAAACTGGGTGCCGAAGTGGCCGATCTGGGGGCAGGCTGGGGGTTTCTGGCGGCCCATGTCCTGACAAGGGAGAGCGTCCAGACCATGCATCTGGTGGAGGCCGGGCACAGCGCGCTGGAATGCGCGCGCCACAACGTGACCGACGAGCGCGCCAAGTTCCATTGGGAAGACGCGACAAAATGGGCGCCGCCGCACCGGATGGACACAATCGTGATGAACCCGCCGTTCCATCAGGGCCGCGCCGCCGAGCCGCAGATCGGCCAGGCCTTTGTCGCGGCGGCGTCAAGACTGTTGCAACCCAATGGCAATCTGTGGATGGTTGCCAACCGTCACCTGCCTTATGAGGCCGAGTTGAAGAAGAACTTTGCCCATGTCGATGAACTGGGAGGCGATGCAAGGTTCAAGCTGTTCCATGCAGCCAAACCGACGCGCCAGCGGCGCTGAGCATATCTGAGAAGGGATAGCGATGTCTTTTTCGATTTCCGGCAAGACCGCGATTGTCACCGGCGCGGCCAATGGCATCGGCCTGTCGATTGCGCGGCATCTGGCGAATGCGGGTGCCAATGTCATGTGCGCCGATGCGGATGAAAAGATGCTAATGGATGAACTGGGCGATGAGCAGGACGAAGGCAACATCCGTACCTTTGCCGGCGACCTGCGCCAGCGCCTGACCATTGCAAACCTGATTTCCGCAACCATAGATGCCTTTGACCAGGTGGATATTCTGGTCAATGCCTCGCGCCAGGTGATGACCACCGACGCGCTGGATGTGGAGGACACCTCTGTCGAAACCCTGCTGGATCAGAACCTGATGACGGCCCTGCACCTGACGCAGGCCGTGTCGCGGCGGATGATCAAACAGGCGGACCCTGAATCCAAGGCGCAGGTCGGTTCGATCATCAACCTCAGCTCCACCGCCTGCAAGCAGACCCGGCCGGAACTGATGGGCTATGCCATCGCCGCCTCTGCGGTGCAGCAGATGACCCGCTCGATGGCGCTGTCGCTGGCCCAGCACCGGATCAGGGTCAACGCGATTTCCTTTGGCAGCGTGATGAGCGCTTCGCTGCGCGCCGCCGTGGCCGAAAACCGCGAATGGCGCGACAACATCCGCAACAACACGCCGCTGGGGCGCATCGCGTCACCGAACGAACTCTGTGAGGCGGTGCAGTTCCTGGCGGCGGAGAGTTCCGGTTTCATGACCGGAGAGATCATGGTGATCGACGGCGGGCGCACCCTGCTGGACGCGGTATCCGCCCCGGCGCATTGATCCGCTCGTCAGGTCACGACCGGGAAGACGGGCCTTGCTTCCTTGAGAGCACCAGCAACGCCAGGGCGATGCTCGCGGGTACAAATTGCGGAAGGCCGGATTTCACCGCAACAGTCACCGCGGCCCCGACACCTGCAAGGGCAACGAAGGTCAGGAAACAGGCGGCAATTCTGAACTGCCATTTCTCTTCTTTGATCAGCAGAGACCAGACCAGCCCGGCCGCGAGAAAGGCGTTATAGAAGCCCTGGTTGGCGGCCATCTTGATGGTCGGTTCAAAAAGCTCGGGCGGCATCGAGGTAAACACTTTCGGGCCGCGCGACGTCCAGGCGAAGATTTCAAACCAGGCGATATAGAAGTGGAGCGCAGCGATGAGGCCCACGAGAACAAGTGCAATTTTCTTCATCTTCGTAACTCATCTGTTGCGGTGCTTGGGCCCGGGGCCGGAAAGCAGGTTGGTTGATTGAGGCCGTCTGTAGCGTCTGACGAAATACCTGAAGCCGCTGCATCGCGTAACACGCTGAAATCTCTGACTTCAGGCAGCGTTGCGTGATTCTGGTTTTCCGCATGGCGCTTTAGCACAGCCCCAGGTGGAAAGGGAGCCGTTTCAGCGCAGCGCCTGCCGGGGCTGACAACCGACATTCAAGATAGCGTCCGGATCCGAGCGGCTCTACCAACCGGCCTCTGCCAGCGCGCGACCATAGTTGGGCGAGATGCGCATGCGGTCCCCGATACCGGCATCGCAAAGCGCGCGGTGCAGGTCGGGCAGGCGCCAGCAGGGGACATGCATGATCATGTGATGTTCCAGATGGTAATTGACCCAATAGGGCGCGAGCAGCGCACGGGCGATGGGGCCCGCGCGGGTGGTGCGGACATTGCGCAGCGGGTCCTCCGACTGTTCCGTCGCGCCATGTTCCGCGATGTTGCGGATGCGCAGGACCAGCTGAAACCAGGTGAGATAGGGCAGCAGCCAAAAGGCCAGACCGTACCACCATTGTCCGAGGGTGCTCATCAACAGGGCAACGCCCAGAAAGACCAGCAGAGATTTCCACAGGTCCCGCGCCTTGAACGCCAGCGCCGCATCCTCAGTTGCCGCCGCGATTGCGTCGTCATCCCCTGCCAGCCGGAAGGACATGACAATCTGACCGACAACCTGCCGAAGCCCGGTTTGCCCGGTCAGGTCGCGGATGAATTTGCGCCGCAGGCTGGCGTGGCTTGTCGGGAACTTGGCGGACAGGACCAGATCGGGGTCCTTTTCGGTCTGAGTATAGCGGTGGTGGGTCAGGTGATAATGGCGATAGCTCGAAAGCTCCGCCAGGATCGGGCGCCCGCAGAGCCATTCGCCCGCGAATTCGTTGATCCTGCGGTTATTGAACAAGGCGTTATGCGCGGCGTCATGCATCAGGATGGCAAGGCCCAGCTGACGCGAGCCGATAAGCACGACCGCCAGCAGGAAGGTCAGCGGATTGGGCCAGAGGGCGAACAGGGCGACAGCGCCAAAGATCACGCCCCAGCAATGGAACACCAGCCAGGCGCCCATGGCGTCGGATCGGCCTGCCAGCCTGTGGATGGCGTCAGCATCCAGATATGCTTTGCCGGGTGTCATGAACCCATGCTGTGCCAGAGGCGTCGGCAGGTCAAGCGTGCAAAATGCACCGGCATTTCCCATGGCAAAACCCCCGGGATTTGCACCCCGGGGGTCAGGTATTCAGCCGGTCAGTTCAGTGGCTTACTGCTTGGGCAGCATCACGCCGTCAATCACGTGGATCACGCCGTTCGACTGGTTCACATCCGCGATGGTCACGAAGGCGCCGTTCTGGTTTTCATCGGTGAGCAGCACACGCCCATCATCTGCGATTGACGCGGTCAGCATGCAGCCGCCGACGGTGGGGACCATATGCTTGCCGCCATCTGCCGCGATCATACCGGTCAGCGCTTCGGCTGTGACCTTGCCGGCAACAACGTGGCAGGTCAGTGTTTTTGTCAGCAGATCACGGTTGGCCGGTTCCAGCAAAGTGGTGACGGCACCGTCTTCAAGGCGTTCGAAGCCTTCGTTGGTGGGTGCAAAGACGGTAAAGGGGCCTTCGCCCGCCAGCGTCTCAACCAGGCCTGCCGCCTTCACCGCGGCAACAAGGGTTGTGTGATCCGCCGAATTCACGGCGTTTTCGACGATGTTCTTGTCGGCGAACATTTCCGCGCCACCAACCATGGGGTTTTCTGCAGCAAAAGCGGCGGTTGTCCCCAGGGCAATGGCAGAAGCGGCGAGTGTCATTTTCAGCGTATTCATTTTGTCTCCCAACATAAAAATCTGTTTCGTATGGAGGAGCAACGAAGGCCTAATGGCATTAGTTTCAAAAGTTTGGAAAGTTTTGAAATATTCCGTCAGAAAGTTGCGCTCAGGGGCCGCCGGGCTGATTTTTCTGGCACCATCAGCCGGGCAAAGCCATAGGGATAGGGGCAATATCGGGCCAGATTGGGGCAGCGCCGGAGCAATTGAATGAGCTTTGTACCGGCCCGGCGCGCTGCGGCCCGGTTCGGGACAAAACAAGTTGGTTTTATGCTTGACGGGCGCGGTGGGCTGGCATAGTCCACGCGCTCATGGCGTTATAGCTCAGTTGGTTAGAGCGAACGACTCATAATCGTTAGGTCGGTGGTTCGAGTCCACCTAACGCCACCATATCCCCCTTTGTGCAGGCCGCCATAGTGCGGCAGTCACGGGGTTTGACCCGGCGCGGTGGATTTTCTGAAATCCCGTCAGCGGGTGCTGCCATGCGATACTGGCCCGAGGGGCAAACATTTCTGATCCAGACCGGACATTGGTCGTGCGATGGCCGCCTTTGCGGAATTTGCCGTCCCGTTGCTGCGAGGTCTGGCCAACGCCCCGCCCGACCTCCCGCCAGGAGCGCGATCTTGCACTCTCTGCCACGTCATGACCGGCCTGCTCCTCGTGCCCATCGGTTATTTCGGGTCGGCCTGTGAAATGAGGGTCAAAGCCCTTTGCCTTCCGGCACCCGTTTCCCTCGATCCACAGCGGCCTGTCAGGAACTATAATGCCTAAATCGCCGCGCAATTGGCGATTTTGCTGAATTGGCCGGATTGGAGCCAAGCCTTTGTTGACGCCGATACGCTGGTATTGTCTGATCCAGTTGCATTCACAAAAGGCTATCGTCCGGTGATAAGGGCGAGGTCGGGAATCTTAAAGGGAGAAGACCACATGATGTTTCGCAGAACGCTTCTGGGGGCAGCGGGTGCCGCACTGGCAACCGCGCTCACAGCAACCACCGCCATGGCGCAGGATGTCACCCTGCGCATGCACCAGTTCCTGCCGCCGCAGGCCAACGTGCCCAAGCTGGTTCTCGATGTCTGGGCCGACAAGGTCGAAGAGGACAGCGCAGGCCGCATCAAGGTCGAGCGTTATCCGTCGATGCAACTGGGCGGCACCCCGCCCGAGCTGATGGACCAGGCCATCGACGGGGTTGCAGACATTGTCTGGACCGTGGTTGGCTATACGCCCGGCCGCTATCCGTCGACCGAAGTCTTTGAACTGCCCTTCATGGTCGACGATGCGCGCGCGGCGTCCTCTGCCTATTGGCAGATGTTCGAAAAGCACATGAAGGACGGCGAATTCAAGGATGTGCACATCCTGGGCACTTGGGTCCACGGCCCCGGTCTGATCCATGCCAACAAGGAAGTGCGCACACCCGCCGACATGGAAGGCATGAAGATCCGCGGCGGCTCGCGTCTGGTGAACCGTCTGCTGGAAATCACCGGTGCGACCCCGGTCGGCATGCCGGTCCCGGCGATCCCCGAAGGTCTGTCCAAGGGTGTCATCGACGGCACCACGATCCCCTGGGAAGTCACTGCGGCTCTGAAGGTGCCGGAGCTGGTCAAGAACCACACCGAATTCGACGGTGCGCTTTACACGCTGACCTTCGTGCTGGCGATGAACAAGGACCGCTATGAAAGCCTGCCCGATGACCTGAAAAAGGTGATCGACGACAACTCCGGGCTGGAGTTCTCGATCTTCGCGGGCGGCACCCAGGCGGATGCCGATGGCCCCGCCCGTCAGCTTGCCGTTGATCTGGGCAACAACATCGTCACGCTGAACGATGCGGAGACCCAGGTCTGGCGCGATGCGGCCCAGCCCATCTATGAGGAATGGGTTGCGGACATGCAAGGCAAGGGCATCGACGGTCAGGCTCTGATCGACGAGGCGAAGTCGCTGATGGACGCCTACCAGCAGTAAAACGCCCGGCGTTTGACCGACCCGCAGCCTGCATGCTGCGGGTCGGTTTTTTGGCACTATTTTACCGAAAGGTTGTCGCGGATGCGCAATATTGTCCACGCCCTTGCACGCGTTACGGCGCTTTTGGGAGGCTTCGTTCTCTTGGCGCTGATTCTGCTGACCACGCTGTCGATCATCGGACGCTCGGTGAACAAGTTCCTGCATGCGGATTTCTTCGACAGGATGCTGACCGGGGTTTCGCAATTTCTGCTCGACCTCGGGATCGGAGAGATCAACGGCAGCTATGAGCTGCTGGAAGCCGGGGTCGCCTTTGCAATTTTTTCCTTTTTGCCGATCTGCCAGCTACACGGTTCACATGCCACCGTCGACATTTTCACCGCGGCCCTGCCGGATGCCTTCAACCGCTGGCTGGCCGCGATCTGGGAGATCGTGCTGACAGCGGTCGTGATCCTGCTGATCTGGCGGCTTTTCGGCGGGTTGGAACGCTACTATGGCAACGGCGAGACAACGCTGTTCCTGCAATTCCCGGTCTGGTGGGCCTATGCCTGCAGTTTTGCCGCCGGGGTGGTCGCCTGTATCGTCGCGATCTATTGCGCCGCCCTGCGCCTGGCGGGGGCGTTTACCGGACGCGACCTGCTGCCAAACCAAATGGAAGGGCACTGACATGAGCGGTCTTGAGCTGGGCTTCTGGTCCTTTCCCGTTCTGCTGATCATGGTCTTCCTGCGCGCGCCCATCGGGCTTGCCATGATGCTCTGCGGCTTTGGCGGCTGGTATTTCTTCATGGGGGGCAACCCGACACCGCTTCTGGCCAAGCTGAAGTCCGAAACCTACACGACCTTTTCCAGCTATTCGCTGAGCATCATCCCGATGTTCCTGCTGATGGGCCAGTTCGCCACCCTGTCGGGCATGTCGAGCGCGCTGTTCAAGGCGGCGGAATCCTTCCTCGGCCACCGCCGGGGCGGGGTTGCCATGGCGGCGGTCGGGGCCTGTGCGGGCTTTGGCGCGATCTGCGGCTCTTCCCTGGCCACGGCGGCGACCATGTCCAAGGTCGCCCTGCCGGAGCTGCGGCGATACGGCTATTCCGGCGGTTTCTCCACCGCGACGCTTGCGGCGGGTGGGACGCTGGGCATCCTGATCCCGCCATCGGTGATCCTGGTGATCTATGCGATCCTGACCGAACAGAACATTGCCAAGCTGTTCCTGGCCGCCTTCGTTCCCGGCATCCTTGCCGCCATCGGCTATATCATCACCATCTCGATCTATGTGCGCCTGAACCCCAGGGCGGCAGGCACGCGCCCCGCTGTTCCAATGGCCGAAAGGTTCCGGGCGCTGGCCGATACCTGGCCGGTGCTGGTGATCTTCTTCATCGTGGTCGGCGGCATCTACCTGGGCTGGTTCACCCCGACCGAAGGTTCTGCCATCGGCGCCGCAGGGACCGGGCTGGTCGCGCTGCTGTCGGGCAGCCTGAACTGGGCGGTGCTGCGCGACAGCCTGCTGGGTACGGCAAAAACCACCGCGATGATCTTTTTCATCGTGCTGGGGGCAGGGTTCTACAACGGGTTCCTGGCCCTCTCCGGCGTGCCGCAGTTCATGGCCGACTGGGTGGTGAACCAGGGGTTCAGCCCGCTTCTGGTGCTCTGCATCATCCTGCTGTTCTACCTGATCTTCGGCTGCCTGATGGACAGCCTGTCGATGATCCTGCTGACCGTGCCGATCTTTTTCCCGGTGGTCTCTGCCATGGATTTCGGGATGAGCCCGGAACATGTGGCGATCTGGTTCGGCATCCTGGTGCTGATCGTGGTGGAGGTGGGGCTGATCACGCCGCCGGTGGGGATGAACCTGTTCATCATCAACACGATGGACCGCGAAACACCAATGACGGAAACCTACAAGGCGGTGATGTATTTTGTTGGCTCCGACATCCTGCGCGTGATCATCCTTGTTGCTTTCCCCGGCATCACCCTTTTCCTGTTGTCCTAGGGGAGGTCTCCTTGCCATGACGTCGCATCTGAACCTGAAACCGCATGATGTCACCTTGCAGGAGCGGGCGGATGGCAGTTTCCTGATGCGGTCGAACCTGCCGCTGGGGCCGGTCGCGCGGCGGACCGGTGACTGGCTGGATCATTGGGCGGTAAAAACACCCGATGCGGTGTTCCTTGCGGAACGCCAGGGGCAGGGCTGGCGCGAGGTGACCTATGCGCAGGGGCTGACCTGGGTCCGCGCCATCGCCAGCCATCTGGTGAAGCGCGATCTGGGCCCGGGCAGGCCGATCATGATCCTGTCCGGCAATGGTGTGGATCACGGGTTGCTGACACTGGCGGCGCAATATGTGGGCATCCCCACGATCCCGGTGGCTGAACAATACAGCCTGATCCCGGCGGCCCACCCGCGCCTGTCCCATGCCGTGGCGCTGGCGCGGCCCGGTCTGGTCTTTGCCGCCGACGCCACGCAATACGCGGCCGCGCTCGCGCTGGACGACTTTGCCGGGGTCGAAGCGCTTTCCGCTGCGCCGGGTGACAGTGGTGCCACGGACCTTGCCGATCTGCTGGTGCCCTCAGGGGCCGACATCACCGCCGCCGCCGCAGCGGTGGGGCCGGAAACGCTGGCCAAGATCCTGCTGACCTCCGGTTCCACCTCGGAACCGAAAGGCGTGTTGACCACACATGGGATGCTGACCACCAATCAGGCACAGATTGCGGCCTGCCTGCCGTTCCTTTCTGCCCGCGCGCCGCGGATCGTGGACTGGTTGCCGTGGAACCATACCTTTGGCGGCTCCTATAATTTCAACCTCATGCTAGCCAATGGCGGCAGTCTTTATGTGGATGATGGCAAGCCCGCGCCGGGGCTGTTCGACCGCACGGTTGAAAACCTCGGGCTGATCCCGGGCACGATCAGCTTCAACGTGCCTGTGGGTTTTGCGCAACTGGTGCGCGCCCTGGAGCAGGACGCGGCCCTGCGCGATACCTATTTTGCCGATCTCGACATGATCTTTTATGCCGGGGCCTCGCTGCCGCAGGACACCTGGGCGGCGCTGGAGCGTCTGGCGCTGGCGGCGGGCGGGAAGCTGCCGCTGATCACCACCTCCTGGGGCCTGACCGAAACCGCGCCCGGCTGCCTGATCAGCCATGAGCCTGCGAAGGGGGCCGGTATCGTTGGGGTCCCGATGCCCGGGATCGAGGTCAAGCTGGTGCCGGTTGCCGATATGCGCTGCGACGTGCGTGTCCGGGGCGGCAGCATCACCCGCGGCTATCTGGACAACCCTGAAAAGACGGTCGAAGCCTTTGACGACGAGGGGTTCTTTATCACCGGCGATGCGATGCGGCTGGTGGACCCTGCGGATGCGAACCGGGGCCTGCGGTTTGACGGACGCCTGTCGGAAGATTTCAAGCTGACGTCCGGCACCTGGGTGCGCGCGGCGAACCTGCGGCTGGATCTGCTGTCGGCCCTTGCCCCTTTTGCGCAGGATGTGGTGATTGCCGGCGAGGGGCGTGACGACGTGCGCGCCATGATCCTGCCGAACCGTGCGGCAATCGCCGCGCGGGGCTGGGAGGTTACAGAAACGGCAGGCGTGCTCAAGTGCGCCGCATTGGAGGCCGAACTGGCACAGCGACTGACCGCGCTTGCTGCCACAGCGGCGGGCAGCGCCGGGCGGGTCTGTGCCGCCATCGTCCTGGCAGAGCCCGCATCGATGGCGGAGGGCGAGGCAACGGCGAAAGGCAACCTGAACTTCCCCCGCTTTTTGTCCCGCAGGGCCGCGCTGGTGGCGCGTCTGTTTGGCCCGGAAACCCCGGATGTGATCCGTATTTTGCACTAAAGTGCAATTCTTCTCCGCACCGCTTGCGGCTGCGGCACTCAAGTGCACACTGCCTCTACCGTGGGAGGAAGAGATGCAGTCAACACAAGCGAATGCCGTTACCTATTTCGTGGACCGCCATATCGACGAGGGGCGGGGGGAGAAGATTGCCTATACCGAGGCTGAATCCGGGCGCAAACTGAGCTATGCACAGATGGCAACTGGGGCGGCCAAGGTCGCCGGGGCGCTGACCCATGCGGGCATCCGCCCCGAGGAACGCGCAGCGATGCTGGTGCTGGACCAGATCGAATTCCCGCAGATTTTCTGGGGCGCGATCAAGGCGGGTGTGGTGCCTGTCCCGCTCAACACCCTGCTGGCGACCCCTGTCTATGACGCGATCCTGCGCGATTCGCGTGCCGCAATCCTTTTCGTCTCCGCCCCCCTCTGGGAGGTGGTGGCCCCCGCCATCGCCGATAACCCCTGGCTGCGCCAGGTGGTGGTGATCGGCGATGCGCCCGAAGGCACGCAGGATTTAGCCGCTTTCACGGCGGATGCGCCGCCGCAGGAAACCCTGCCGGTCAGCAGCGACGAGGTTGCATTCTGGCTTTATTCCTCAGGCTCCACCGGTCAGCCAAAGGGCGTGGCCCATGTCCATTCCGCCCTGCGTGCCACCGCCGACACCTATGGCGCCGAGGTGCTGGGCATCCGCGAGGATGACGTGGTGCTCTCGGCGGCCAAGTTCTTTTTCGCCTATGGGCTGGGCAACGCCATGACCTTTCCACTGTCGGTGGGGGCCAGCACGATCCTTTACACCGGCAGGCCCACACCCCCGGGCATGCTGGAGACAATCGGGACCCACAAACCCACGATCTTTTGCGGGGTTCCGACCCTCTATGCGGCAATGGTTGCCCAGATGAACCGCGACGGCGCGCCAAAGGCCCCGCTGCGGGTCTGCATCTCGGCGGGCGAGGCGCTGCCGGAGGATGTTGGCATCCGCTGGGAAAAACACACCGCGGTCGGCATTCTGGATGGGGTCGGCTCCACCGAAATGCTGCATATCTTCCTGTCCAACGCACCGGGCGACATCGTCTATGGCACCTCGGGCCGGGCGGTGCCGGGCTATGCCCTGCGGCTGGTCGACGAGAATGGCGAGGAGGTCGCGGCGGGCGGCATCGGCGAATTGCTGGTCAACGGCGCTTCGGCGGCCAATGGTTACTGGAACCAGCGCGACAAGTCGCGCAGCACCTTCGAGGGGGTCTGGACCCGGACCGGCGACAAATACGAGAAACGCGCCGACGGGCGGCTGGTCTACTGCGGGCGCACCGATGACATGTTCAAGGTCTCGGGCATCTGGCTGTCCCCCTTCGAGGTTGAGGGCGCGCTGATCAGCCACCCGGCTGTGCTGGAGGCCGCAGTGGTGGCCAAACGCGACGCGGAAGGGCTGGAGAAACCGCTAGCCTTTGTCGTCTTGCAGGCGGGCGAAGGCCCGGATGCGCTCCGCGAGGTGCTGAAGGACCATGTGAAAGAGAAAATCGGAAAGTGGAAATATCCGCGCTGGATCGAGGTGGTCGAAGAGCTACCTAAAACGGCGACGGGCAAGATCCAGCGTTTCAAGCTGAGAGAGGACTGTTGATGGCAATCGAATGGAGCGAGAAACCGGCCGACCGGATCACACTGGGGGGCACTGCGCTGGAATACGGCTGCTGGGGTCCTGCGCCGGATCAGGCACCTACGCTGGTCATGCTGCACGAAGGCCTTGGGTCCATCGCGCAATGGCGCGACCTGCCCGCCCGTCTGGCGGCGGCAACGGGATTTGGTGTGCTGGCCTATGCGCGGGCGGGCTATGGCGGCTCCGACCCCGCGACGCTGCCGCGCCCGCTGAACTACATGACGCTGGAAGCGGAGAATGTGCTGGGCCCGCTGCTGGATGCCGCCGGGATTGCCCAGGCGGTGCTGCTGGGCCATTCGGACGGTGCCACCATTGCCGCCATCTATGGCGGCTCCGTCTCTGACATGCGGGTGCGGGGGTTGGTGCTGATCGCGCCGCATTTCTTTGCCGAAGCCGAGGGGCTGACGGCCATCCGCGCGGCGGGCAAGGCGTACCGCGAGGGTCCCCTGCGCAATCGCCTGTCAAAGTATCACCGCGATGTGGATACCGCCTTCAACGGCTGGCACGACGCCTGGACGGACCCGGCTTTCGAGAGCTGGAATGTGGCCGATTGCATCGACCATCTGCGCATTCCGGTGCTGGCGATCCAGGGCCGGGAGGACCCTTACGGCACCCTCGCCCAGATCAGCGAGATCGAAGCGCGCATCTATTCCCCGCTGGAAACGCTGATCCTGGAGGGGTGTGGCCACGCGCCCCATCTTGAGTATCCCGAGCAGACAGAGGCGGCGATCGTCGAGTTCTGCGCAAGGCTGCACCGGCTGGAGCGGGAAGAGGTCCGTATTGCCTGACGCGCCGGATGGTCCCGAACTGCCACCGCACGTCTATGTCCCCGGCGTGACGCGCCGCCACCCGGAAGGGTGGTTCGACAGGATAAAGGCCAGCGTGACCGATGCGGTCGCGGTCACCGACCTGCACCACACGGCGGCCTGGCAGGCGGGGCGGGCCTATTTCGATGCGGGCTATTACTGGGAGTGTCACGAGGTGCTGGAGGCGGTCTGGATGCGCACGCCGGAAGGGTCGCAGGAGCGCGACATGACCCAGGCGCTGATCCAGCTGGCCAATGCCCGGCTCAAGATCACAATGCAACGGCCCCGCGCGGCCTGGCGGCTGTGCAACATGGTGGAGGGGCATCTGGCCCGCTGCGACGCAACAGCCAGGATTCTGGGGCTGGAGGTCGCAGAGGTCCGGCATTGGGTGGTGCAGACGCGAATGACGCTGGAAACCACGTAGATATGCATAATACTGCAAAAATAGCGGCAAATTCTGGCAAGTTCACTGGTTTACCCGCAAGGGAATGGAATTATAATACACCAACAGGTCCAGGCAGGCTGTGAAAGGATTACCCATGACCAAGATCATCGACTTTCAGACGGACCCGTCGAAATACCGGCACTGGAAAGTGACCTATGACGGCCCGGTGGCCCATCTGTTCATGGATGTGGATGAAAAGGGCGGGCTGTTCGACGGCTACGAGCTGAAGCTGAACAGCTACGATCTGGGCGTGGATATCGAACTGGCCGATGTGGTGCAGCGGATGCGGTTCGAACACCCGGAGGTCAAGGTGGTGATGATGCAATCGGCCAAGGACAAGGTGTTCTGTGCCGGGGCCAACATCCGCATGCTGGGCGGTGCCGCGCACAGCCACAAGGTCAACTTCTGCAAATTCACCAATGAGACGCGCAACACCTATGAGGCGGCGCTGGCCGACAGCGGGCAGAATTACATCTGCGCGGTGAAAGGGGCCTGCGCGGGCGGCGGCTATGAACTGGCGCTGGCCTGCAACCACATCATGCTGACCGATGACAGCACGTCATCGGTCGCCCTGCCAGAAGTCCCGCTGCTGGCGGTGCTGCCCGGCACCGGCGGGCTGACCCGGGTGACCGACAAGCGCAAGGTGCGCCGGGATCTTGCGGATGTCTTCTGCTCCATCGAGGAAGGGGTGAAGGGCAAGCGCGCGGTTGAATGGCGTCTGGTGGACGAGGTCTTTCCGAACTCCAGATTCGACGAGGCGGTGCTGGAACGCGCCCGCGAACTGGCCGCCGCTTCCGACAAGGCGGATGTGGCCGAGGGTATCGCGCTGACCCCGATCAGCCGCAGCTTTGCCGAGGATGGCGTCACCTATTCCACCGTCGAGGTTGCCCTGAACCGCAAGGGCGCGCGCGCCACGATAACCATCAAGGGCCCGGATGCGGATGCGCCCGCCGATATGGCAGCTTTTACCGCCGAGGGGGCGGAAACCTGGCTGCTGCGCTGCGCGCGCGAGCTGGACGACGCGATCCTGCATCTGCGCAACAATGAAAAGGAACTGGGCCTGATCGAATTCCAGACCCAGGGAGACCCCGAAAAGGTCATGGCCCATGAGGCGCTGCTGCTGGGCAACAAGGAGCACTGGCTCGCCAACGAGGTGCTGCAATACTGGAAACGCGTGCTCAAGCGGATCGACATGACCTCGCGGTCGCTGGTGGCGATCGTGGAACATGGGTCCTGCTTTGCCGGGCCGTTGGCCGAACTGCTCTGGGCGGTGGACCGCAGCTATATGATGCTTGAGGAATTCGACGGCGACAATCGCCACATGGCAGCCATCACCCTGTCCGAAGGCAACTTCGGCACCTATCCGATGGGCAATGACCTGACGCGGCTGCAAACGCGGTTCCTGGGCGCGCCGGAACAGGTGGAAAAGCTGAAAAGCTCTGTCGGTGAGGCGCTGGAGGCGGACGACGCCGAGGAGCTGGGCCTTGTCACCTATGCCTATGACGACATCGACTGGGAGGACGAGGTGCGCCTGTTCATGGAAGAACGCGCCTCCTTCAGCCCCGATGCGATGACAGGGATGGAGGCGAACCTGCGCTTTGCCGGGCCGGAAACGATGGAAACCCGCATCTTTGGCCGGCTGACGGCCTGGCAGAACTGGATTTTCCAGCGCCCCAACGCGGTGGGCAAGGAAGGCGCGCTGCAACGCTATGGCACCGGCCAGCGCGGCGAATACGACATGGAACGTGTGTGACCCGCGCAGGACGCGGCATCGGATGAAACCACGGTGCGTGCAAAGCACGCACCCTACCGGCAACCCGTAGGGTGCGTGCTTTGCACGCACCGAGCAAGGAGAGACAAAATGCTCGACCTGATCAACGTCAGCTACGACACCCAGATCCCGAACAACGTCGGCCTGAGTGAGGACAAGAAGGTGCTCAAGGCGCTGGAAAAATGGCACCCCGGTTACATCAACTGGTGGAATGACCTGATCCCGCAGAACTTTCAGGAATCCATGGTCTACCTGCGCACCGCCGTCAGCGTGGACCCGAAAGGCTGGGCCAAGTTCGACTACGTCAAGATGCCCGAATACCGCTGGGGCGTGTTGCTGGCCCCCGCAGTCGAGGACCGCAAGATCCCCATGGGCGAACACTACGGCGAACCGGCATGGCAGGAAGTGCCCGGCGAATACCGCAACATGCTCAAACGCCTGATCGTGATCCAGGGCGACACGGAGCCGGGTTCGGTCGAACAGCAGCGCTTCCTCGGCCTGACTGCGCCGTCGCTTTACGACATGCGCAACCTCTTTCAGGTCAACGTGGAGGAGGGCCGTCACCTCTGGGCGATGGTCTATCTGCTGCAGAAATACTTTGGCCGCGATGGCCGCGAAGAGGCGGACGATCTGCTGGTCCGCTCCTCAGGCTCCGACGACAGCCCGCGCATGCTGGGGGCCTTCAACGAGGAAACGCCGGATTGGCTGTCCTTCTTCATGTTCACCTATTTCACCGACCGTGACGGCAAGATGCAGCTGGAAAGCCTCGCGCAATCGGGGTTCGACCCGCTGTCGCGCACCTGCCGCTTCATGCTGACCGAGGAAGCGCACCACATGTTCGTGGGCGAAACCGGCGTGGGCCGCACCATTCAGGCGACGCTGGAGGCGATGGCGAAACACGGCATCACCGACCCCACCGACGTGGGCAAGATCCGCGATCTGGGTGTCATCGACCTGCCCACGATCCAGAAAAAGCTGAACCTGCATTACACCTTGTCGCTGGACCTGTTCGGGCAGGAGGTGTCGACCAACGCCGCCAATGCCTTCAACTCCGGCATCAAGGGGCGGTACATGGAGCAGCGGATCGACGACGATCACAAGCTGACCGGTGACACCTATCCCGTGACCTCCATCAAGGACGGCAAGATCGTGACGGAAGACGCCCCGGCGCTGACCGCCATCAACATGCGCCTGCGTGACGATTATGTGCGCGATGCGGCAGGGGGTGTGGGCCGCTGGAACAAGCAGATCCAGAAGGCCGGGGTGGATTTCGAACTGAAGCTGCCGCATGAGGGCTTTCACCGCCAGATCGGCGTGTTCAGCACCGTGGCCGTGGACCCCGATGGCCAGATCATCTCGGCCGAGGAATGGCACAAGCGCCGCGATGAATGGTTGCCGACCAAGGCAGACGGTGATTTCATCCAGTCGCTGATGGTGCCTTGCTACGAACCGGGCAAATACGCCTCCTGGATCGCCGCACCCAAGGTCGGGATCGACAACAAGCCGGGCGATTTCGAATATGTGAAGTTGCACATGGCCTGATCGGCAGGGTGGGTTTCAAACCCAGCTTGCGGCAAGATCGAAAGGTGCGTGCCGGTCACGCGCCTTTCGCACAGGAAGGACATGCCGCCCGACCAGCGGGCCGGAGGGGAGAGCGCATATGAACAAACCGGTCAAGCAACACCTGATTGATCCGGAAATCTGCATCCGCTGCTACACCTGCGAGATGACCTGCCCGATCAATGCGATCACCCATGACGACAACAACGTCGTGGTCAACGCCGACATCTGCAACTTCTGCATGGATTGCATCCCGGTCTGCCCCACGGGTTCCATCGACGAATGGCGTGTGGTGCAGACGCCCTATACTCTGGAACAGCAGTTCGAATTCGAAGAACTGCCCGAGCAGGAAGACATCGAAGCCGCCCCCGCCAGCGGTGACGAGGAAGCGGTCGATCCGATTGCCGCCCTGCTGGCAGAAGCGCACAAGGGCGCGGGCGGCAAGGCCAAGGCCCCGCTCAGCGCGGGCAAGCCCACGGTCAACATGTACACGCTGGGCAAACCGGCGCGGATGAAGGTGCAGGGCAATTACCCGCTGACGCGGGACCCCGACCATGATGTGCGTCACATCATCCTGGACCCCGGCGCGCTGCCCTTTCCGGTGCTGGAGGGGCAATCGGTCGGCATCATCCCCCCCGGCACGGATGCAGAGGGCAAGCCGCATCTGCCCCGGCTTTATTCCATCTCCTCGCCCCGCGACGGCGAGCGGGCGGGCTATCACAACATCTCGCTCACGGTGAAGCGCGAGGACAAGGGCCTTGCCTCCAACTACCTCTGCGATCTGGAGCAGGGTGCGGAAGTCGAGGTTACCGGCCCCTTTGGTGCCACCTTCCTGATGCCCTCCACGGCGGAATCGCATCTGCTGCTGATCTGCACCGGCACCGGTTCCGCCCCGATGCGTGCCTTTACCATGCAGCGCCAGCGCAGCGGTGCGACGGGGGGCATGACCATGTTCTTTGGCGCGCGCACGCCCGACAGCCTGCCCTATTTCGGCCCGCTCAAGAAGGTGCCGGAAACCCTGTTGAAGCAACACCTTGTGTTCTCGCGCCAGCCGGATCAGGACAAGGAATATGTGCAGGACCGCATCCTGGCCGAGCAGGACAGGGTGGCGGAACTGCTTGAGGATGGCCGCACGCATATCTACATCTGCGGGTTGCGCGGCATGGAGGAAGGGGTCGAACTGGCCCTGACCTCCATCGCGGAAAGCCTGGGCCAGCAATGGACCGCCCTGCGCGATGCCATGCGTGAGGACGGGCGTTACCACGTGGAGACCTATTGATGGCCGATCCCTTTATCCATCCTGTCAACGTCACCTGGGGTGACTGCGACCCGGCGCGCATCGCCTATACCGCCCGTCTGCCCTATTTCGCGCTGGATGCGATCAACGCCTGGTGGGAGGCGCATCTGGGCGGTGACGGCTGGTTCCAGATGGAGATCGACCGCAACGTCGGCACGCCTTTTGTCAGCCTGGCGATGGAGTTCCGCAGCCCGGTCACCCCGCGTCATACGCTGATGTGCGACACTTTCCCGACCCGGCTGGGCGATAAATCCATCAGTTTCGCGGTGAACGGATCCCAGGACGGCAAGCTGTGTTTCGAGGGGCGGTTCACCTGTGTATTCACCATCGCGGACCAGTTCAGGAGCCAGCCGGTGCCACCGGACCTTCGGGCCATCGTTGAGCCGCACATTCGTGCGAAATAATGCAGAATGCCCTGGCTGAGCCCTTGCCGGGGTGATCGACTTGCGGAATAATGCATTAATGTCTTTGATTGCGCCCCATGGCTGATACGCAGGATGCCCCGGACCCCGGTGCCGCGCTGATCGCGCGCATGGCCGAACGGGTCGCCGCCGCCCGCAAGAAGCGGGGCCTGCCGCGCCGGGTGCTGTCGGACCTGTCGGGTGTCTCGCCCCGCTACCTCGCACAGCTTGAATCGGGCGAGGGCAACATTTCCATTCTGCTGCTGTCGCGCGTCGCGGCGGCGCTCGATCTCAAGGTCGAGGCGCTTTTGGCAGATGAAATCCCGATGGACCACGACGCACAGCGCTTTGCGACCCTCTATCGCAATGCCCCGGCCGAGGTGCAGCACAAGGTCAGCGCCCTGCTGGCCCCGCGCGACCCCGGTCTGATGCGCGCCGGGCGGATCAGTCTGATCGGGTTGCGCGGCGCGGGCAAATCCACCCTTGGCCGCCTTGCAGGTGAAGCGCTGAAGATCCCCTTTGTCGAATTGAACGAGGATATCGAGAACGCGGCCGACATGCCCCTGGCAGAGGTTATGGCGTTCTACGGCGAGGACGGGTATCGCCGGTTGGAGGCGGAGGCGCTGGACCGCATTTCCACCGTACATGACCGCGTCATTATGGCTGTTGCGGGCGGCATCGTCGCGCAGAAAAACACCTATGACCGGCTGCGCGAACGGTTCCACACCGTCTGGATACGCACCAGCCCGCCCGAGCACATGCAGCGCGTGCGCGCCCAGGGCGATGTGCGCCCGATGCAGGGCAATCCCGCAGCGATGGCGCACCTCAAGGAATTGCTGACGGCGCGCAGCCCGCTTTACGATCTGGCCGAGGCGCAGGTGAATACATCGAACCGGACCATCAGTTCCTCGCTGAACGATCTGCTGACCACCATCGCCCGGCACAATTTCCTCGATCCGGTGACATGAGCCAGGCGGCGCTGACCGCAGGGCTTCAGGATGTGTTCTGGCGGCGCGGCGAGGCGCTGCTGTTTCATCATACAAACCCCTGGGAGCTGGACGAGGCACTGACCGCCTGGGGCTATGACATGGGCCCCTGCGAAGCGCAGGATCTGCTGGGTCTGGACAGGGTGCTGGCGCGCGGGCCGGACCGCGAGGTGCCGATCCTGCCGCGCATGGTGGCAGAGGGGCGCATGGGCAAGCAGGGCGGCGTGGGCTATTACCGCTATCCCGGTGGCGGCGGTGCCGTGATCGACCCGCTGATCGAGGATCTGATCCTGGAAGAAGCCTGGTTTGCCAGGGTCACACGATCCGAATTGAGCGATGCGGTCCTTGTCGCGGAGATGCATGCGGCGCTGCTGGCGGCGTGCCGCATGTTGCTGGCGCAGGGGGTGCCGCGCGCGGCCCTTGCCATGGCGCTGGCAAAGGGGCTGCATCTGCCGCAGGGCCGTGCCTCTGAACTGTCGGACCTTGCCTGACGGCAGTGCCGGTTCAGGTCAGGACAGCTGCGTCGCGCAACCGGGCAATGGCGGCATCATCATAGCCGAGGTCGCGCAGGGTCGCCTCGGTATCAGATCCCGGGGCCGGGGGGCTTTGCAGATCGTCTGGCGTGCTGCGCGAAAACCGGGGCGCCGGGGCGGCCTGGGTGACCCCGGCCACTTCGGTAAAGGTGCCGCGCGCCGCCATCTGCGGATGTTCGGGGGCTTCGGACCAGGTCAGGACGGGGGTTGCACAGGCATCGGTGCCGTCGAAAATGGCAGCCCATTCGTCGCGGATCTTGCGCCTGAAGACCTCGGCATAGGCCGCGCGCCTTTCGGGCCAGGCGGCGCTGTCCATCTGGCTGGCCATATGATCCTGCGGCAGGCCGGCAAGGCGCACCAGTTCCGCAAAGAACTGTGGTTCCAGCGGACCAACCGCGAGGAATTTTCCGTCTGCACATTCATAGGTCCGGTAAAAGGGCGCGCCGCCATCCAGCAGGTTGGCCTCGCGCGTTTCGGACCATTGGCCGCGTGCGATAAAGGCATGCACCAGCGCCATCATCGCGGATGCGCCATCGACCATCGCGGCGTCAATCACCTGACCCTTGCCGGATGTCTGCCGCTCAAAAAGGGCGGCCATGATGCCAAACAACAGGAACATCGTGCCGCCGCCGTAATCGGCCCCGATGTTGAGCGGCGGCATCGGGGTGCCGTCCGCAGCACCGGTGGCCTGCAGAAATCCGGTAAGCCCCAGATAGTTGATGTCATGCCCGGCCGTCTGCGCCAGCGGCCCGTCCTGGCCCCAGCCCGTCATCCGGCCAAAGACAAGGCCCGGGTTCCGCGCCAGACACTCCGCCGGTCCCAGCCCCATCCGCTCCATCACGCCGGGGCGGAACCCTTCGATCAGCACGTCGGCACGCGCGATCATGGACATCGCCACGGCGCGCCCCTCGTCTGATTTGAGGTTCAGCGCAACTGATCGTTTGCCGCGGTTGTTGATGTCGGTCGGATCGGCCGGGCCGGATTTGCGGGTGATCAACGTGACCTCCGCCCCGAGGTCGGCCAGCAGCTGGCCCGCCAGCGGGGCGGGGCCAAGCCCTTGCATCTCCACGACCTTCAGCCCTTTGAGTGGTCCGCTCATCCTGTCCTCCGGCCGGGTGGATACCTTGTCGTCCGCGCTCAGGACACGTCCTTGTAGCTGACCTCGCGCTTGTCGGTGCCGCCCTTTTCGCGGCGCACCAGCAGGCGGTTCAGCGCATGGATATAGGCGCGGGTGGAGGCGACAACCGTGTCGGTATCCGCCGACTGGCCGGTCACGATCCGCCCGTCCTCTTCGATCCGGACAGAGACCGTGGCCTGCGCATCGGTGCCTTCGGTGACCGCATGCACCTGGTAAAGCTGCAGCCGCGCCTCATGCGGCACCAGCGCCTTGACGCAGTTGAAGGCCGCATCGACCGGACCGTCGCCGGTCTGTTCGGTGGTCTGTTCGGCACCGTCCACGTTCAGCGTCATCCGCGCCTGGTTCGGCCCTTCGGTCCCGCAGACCACATGCATCGACACCAGCGTGACGCGGTCTTCCTCGGGGTCGGTGGCTGTGCGCATCAGCGCAATCAGGTCGTCCTCGTAGATTTCCTTTTTCCGGTCGGCCAGTTCCTTGAACCGCACAAAGACATCCTTGAGCTGGTTGTCGCCCAGCTCGTAGCCGAGGTCTTCGAGCTTGGAGCGCAGCGCAGCCCGGCCCGAATGTTTGCCCATGACGATATTGGTCTCGGTCAGGCCCACGTCCGAGGGGCGCATGATCTCGAAGGTCTCGGCGTTCTTGAGCATGCCGTCCTGGTGGATGCCGGATTCATGGGCAAAGGCGTTCTTGCCGACGATCGCCTTGTTGAACTGCACGGCAAAGCCGCTGACAGTCGCGACCCGGCGCGAGATATTCATGATCTTGGTCGAGTCGATCCTGGTCTGGTAGGGCATGATGTCGTTGCGCACGCGCAGGGCCATCACAACTTCTTCCAGCGCTGTATTACCGGCGCGTTCGCCCAACCCGTTGATCGTGCATTCGACCTGACGCGCACCCGCCTCGACCGCGGCAAGGCTGTTGGCCGTCGCCATGCCAAGGTCATTGTGGCAATGGGTGGCAAAGACGATCTCGTCCGCGCCGGGAACATTCTCAAGCAGTTTGCGGATCAGATCGGCGCTTTCGCGCGGCGCGGTGTAGCCCACGGTATCGGGGATGTTGATCGTCGTCGCCCCGGCCTTGATCGCGATCTCGACCACCCGGTAGAGGTAATCAAGCTCGGTCCGGGTGGCATCCATCGGGGACCACTGCACGTTGTCGCAAAGGTTGCGGGCATGGGTGACCGTGTCGTGGATGCGGTCGGCCATTTCGTCCATGGTCAGGTTCGGGATCGCCCGGTGCAGGGGCGAGGTGCCGATGAAAGTGTGGATGCGCGGCTGGCGCGCATGTTTCACCGCCTCCCAGCAGCGGTCGATGTCGGGCAGCTGCGCGCGGGCAAGGCCGCAGATCACCGCGTTCTGCGACTGGCGTGCGATTTCGGAAACGGCGGCAAAGTCGCCTTCCGAGGCGATGGGAAACCCGGCCTCGATGATATCGACACCCATTTCGTCCAGAAGGCTGGCGATTTCCAGCTTTTCGGCATGGGTCATGGTGGCGCCGGGGCTTTGTTCGCCATCGCGCAAGGTTGTGTCAAAGATCAAGACGCGGTCTTGGGATTGGGTATTCATGTCGGGTTCTCTCTGTTCTGCTGTAAATCCATGGCGCGTCACCATCCCTCTGAGCGGACGCGCCGGATGGCACGCTCAGAGGCGGATTAGCAGCAGCAGGTTGGCACGCAGCAGTGCCGCGCAGGGGCGCGGCAGGGTCGGGATATGGGCGGCGTGTGTCATGCCGCTATTTATACGCCGCGTTTTTCAAATGGAAAGGGGGCAATGTCACCAAGCGGAGGAATCAAGCTGTGCAGCACGGCCAGAAAGGATGAACAGTTGGCGTGAAGGGGGGATTTTGCACCCTCTGCCAAGCCACGCCCGGCCTGTGTAATGCGTTATTCCGCGCCGCGTACAGGTCCGGAACGCCCTCCAGGTCGGGCGATGCCCGGCCTGCGCCTGATGTCACGCAGGGGTCGCTTTTACCTTCGGATCAATGGAGCGCAGGAAGGCCAAAGTCATCCGGCCTTCGACAGCCTCCCTCAACCCTCAGTCATGCGCCGCGCGGCTGTCTTGCGGGGCCTCGGCGCGGTCGAACATGCCATAATCGCGGATCACATGGGCGATGCGCAGATGATAATCGGTAAAGATTCCGTCCCGCCCCTTCGCCTGCGCCCCGCGATGTGCCGTCAGCTTGCGCCAGCGCGCAACGGCGGCCTCATCCTCGAAAAACGACAGCGACAGCAGCTTGTCCGGGTTCGTCAGGCTCTGGAACCGCTCGACAGAGATGAACCCCTCGACCTCGTCCACCAGCGGGCGCATCGCGGCGGCGATGTCGAGGTAATCCTGGCGGCGATCCGGGTGCGGCATGACTTCGAAGATGACAGCGATCATGTGGCGGCTCCATGCGGGCTGGAGGCCAGTTTCAGAAACGTCCGCTCCTCGCGCAAGAGGAATTTCTCCGACTGGGCGAAAGCATAGTTTTCCCGGCCCAGCGGGTCTTCGGCCAGCCGGGCGCGGTATTCCTCATAGGCGGCCAGGCTGGGAATGTTGTAGATGCCATAGGCAAGGGTCGATGACCCCTCATGCGGGGCAAAATAGCCGATCAGGTCGGCGCCGCAGCGCGGAATCGCCTGACCCCAGTTGCGGGCGTATTGGCGGAATTGATCGTGTTTGGTAGGGTCGATTTCATATTTGATGATACAGGTCAGCATGGGGTGTCCTTCATGTTTGCACCTCCGGTCTAGCCTATTGAACGCACCCAATGCTTCGACTAGGGTCGAAGTATGAAAGAAGGCCCTGACATATCCCGCATTGCAGCCCTGATCGGTGATCCGGCGCGCGCCAATATCCTGGGCGCGCTGATGAGCGGCAAGGCCCTGACCGCCACTGAACTGGCGGCAGAGGCGGGGGTGACCGTGCAGACCGCCAGCACCCATCTGGCCAAGCTGGAGGCCGGCAGGCTGATCGCCCACCGCAAGTCCGGGCGGCACAAGTATTTCACCCTTGCCGGTACCGAGGTCGGCCATGCGCTGGAGGCATTGATGGGTCTTGCGGCGGGGGCGGGCCACCTGCGCACCCGGACCGGGCCGCGCGATCTGGCCCTGCGCGAGGCGCGCGTCTGCTACAACCATCTGGCCGGGGAACGGGGCATCGCGCTCTATCAGGGGTTGCTGGCCCGTGGCGCGATTGCCGAAGACGGGTCTGCGCTGATCCTCACCGAAGAGGGCAATGCCTTGCTGGCGGATTTCGGCGTTGATGTCGCGGCGCTGCAAAAGGGCCGCGTGCCGATGTGCCGGCCCTGCCTGGACTGGAGCGCGCGGCGCAATCATCTGGCAGGCGCGGTCGGACGGGCGATGCTGGCGCGGATGCAGGTGCTGGGCTGGTGCAAAAGGGTCGAGGGCACCCGCGTGATCGACTTCAGCGCAGCGGGGCGCGCGGCATTCGATGGCCGGTTCGGGGTGTCGGGCGCAGCGGCATCCTGACCGGCCGGCAGCAAATCAAAGCTGCCCGGCCTCTTTCAACTGTTCGATCCCGTAAAGCAGATGTTCCGTGCGAAAGGAATGGCCACCGGGAAACAGGCAGAAATCAAGGATTTCGCCTGATGCATTGGTCCGGTCCTCGCAGGTCAGATCGCCTGCGCTGACAGGTTGTGCCGGGCCAAAGCCGCCGATATCCGTGTAAAGGGCAAGCGCATCCGATACCTTGCCCTGTCTGGTCTCGTTGATGGCGCGGCCATCCAGTGGCACGGTGCTGTCCGCGTCGCCGTGAATGTGAACGATGGAAGACACCGGCTGCGCGCAGGTCTCGGGCGGTTCCAGCCAGAAGGTGCCGGACATCGGGATGAAACCCGCAAAATCTTCGGGATGGCTGCAGGCCAGGTTCCAGACCATCATCCCGCCTGCCGAGAATCCGGCGGCGATGATGCGGGTCGGGTCGATGTCGAATCGCGCCTGTGCGTCGGCAAGCATAGCGTCGAAATAGACGAACTCCGCTGCGCCAGTGCTGTCGAAAGTGCCCGGCCCCTTGGGTAAATCCCACGACCCATCCACGCCCTGCGCGGCAATCAGGGCCAATCCGGTGTCCGATACCATCCTGCGCAGGCTGCCGTTGCGCATCGCCCCGGCGGCAGAACCGCGATAGCCGTGCGACCAGACCAGCGCCCCCACCGGGGACTTCCCGTCATAGCCTTCGGGCATTGCGATGCGGTAGATCCTGTCGCCCAGTACACAATCCGTGTCGGCACCGCAGGCCAGGACGGGTGAAGCAGAGATCAGGGCAAGCACCAGGACTGAAATACGCATGGGCATCCTTTGGCATACCGGCGTTGGCGGTACAAATCACATGATCGTTTGCACGGGGCCGCGCCGATCACGACGCGACCCGCAGGCCATTGTGTCAGCTGTTGAGTCTGGCCGTGATCTCCACCAGGCGCTTGGCCTGAAACCCGACCGCTTTCTTGCCAAGGTCGTCGAACTTGGCCGCCGTGCCGGAATAGCCATAGGGGTTCCCGTCTTCGAACTTGACCTCATCCGCATAGCCCGGCGCGACGATGATGTTGCCCCAGTGCATGGCCGTTTTGTAAAGGTTCTGGATCGTGCCTTCGCGCCCGCCATGGGCCGTCTGCGCCGAGGTCGTCGCGGTGATGGTCTTGTTCACCAGCTTGCCCTGCTGCCAGAGCGGGCCAAGCGTGTCGATAAACGCGGCCATCTGGCTGGGCAGGTTGCCGTATCGCGTCGGGACAGAGAAGAAATAACCGTCCGCCCATGTCATGTCATCGTGGGAGACTTCGGGAATGTCCTTCATCTTTTCCAACTGGGCCTTCCAGGACTCCTGACCGTCGATGACGGACTGCGGCGCAGTCTCGGCGGCGCGGCGCAAGCGGACCTCGGCGCCCGCCGCTTCCGCGGCTTCCTGCGCGGCCAGCGCAATCTGATGGTTTGTTCCATAGGTGGTGTAGAAGATGATGGCGATCTTGGGGTTGGCCATATGCGGCTCCTTGGGTTTCGTTCGCTGGCCCAATGACCGGGCGCGCACTTTGGTTCCGCTCGGGGCTGCACAGGCACTGTGCGAATTTGTCAGTTTGCCGGCCGCTCTTTTACTTTGCCCCAAGCCTGACCATATCAACTGAATGACGCCGGATGCCCCAGACCTCGACAGTTTCGAAGATATCGCCCTGCGCACGGTCGAGGGTTTTCCGCCGCCCTTTCGCGACGCGGCGCGGCAGGTGCTGCTGCGGGTGACAGACTGGCCGTCGAAAGAGATGCTGGCCGCCCTGCAAATCGGCGAACCTGTCCGGCTCACAGGGCTTTACGAAGGCATCCCGATGACCCGCAAATCAGTGCTCGACATGGCGATGCAGCCTGACACGGTCTGGCTGTTCCGCGAACCCATCCTGCACGAATGGCGTCTGCGCGGGAACGTGGAGATCGAGGATCTGATCGCCCATGTCACCATCCACGAATTCGCCCATCATTTTGGCTGGTCCGACGCGGAAATCGCCCGCATCGCCCCCTGGGAAACCTGAGGCGCCGCGCGCCCTTTAGGACGGATCGCGCCAGCGGTTCACGATGGGATAACGCCGGTCCAGCCAGAAGGCCCCCTTGGTCAGGCGCGGGCCGGGTGCGGACTGAAAGCGCTTGTATTCGCTGATGTAGATCAGGTGTTCGACCTTTTTCGCCACATCGCGTTCAAACCCGGCGGCGACGCAATCGGCGACCGACCCGTCCTGATCCACCAGAATGTCCAGGATTGCATCCAGTTCCGGATAATCGGGCAGGCTGTCGCTGTCCTTTTGATCCTCGCGCAACTCGGCGCTGGGCGGTTTGGTGATGATATTGTCGGGGATCACGGCACCGGCAGGCCCCATCATCCAATCACGGTGGTTTTCATTGCGCCAGCGGCAGGTCTCGAACACGCGGGTCTTGTAGAGATCCTTGATCGGGTTGTAGCCGCCCGCCATGTCGCCATAGATCGTGGCATAGCCCACCGCGACCTCGGACTTGTTGCCGGTGGTCAGCAGCATTTCCCCGAATTTGTTGGACATCGCCATCAGCAGCAGGCCGCGCAGGCGGGACTGGATGTTTTCCTCCGTCAGGTCCGCATCGCGCCCTTCGAACAACGGGGCGAGGGTGTTGGTGATCGCCTGACGCCCTTCCCTGATCGGCACATAGTCGTAGCGGCAGCCAAGTGCCTTTGCCACGGCCTCCGCATCGTCGAGCGAGGATTGCGAGGTATATTCCGAAGGCAGCATCACGCAGCGTACATTCTCCGCGCCCAGCGCGTCCACCGCGATGGCGGCGACGATGGCCGAATCGATGCCGCCCGACAGGCCCAGCAGCACCTGTCTGAACCCGGTCTTTGCCATGTAATCGCGCAGCCCCTGCACCATGACGCGGTAATCCTGCTCCCAGGCGTCGGGCAGCGAGGCAAACGGCTGTTGCACGACGCGCCAGCCCTCCGGTCCGCGTTCCAGATCGACGTGATGCACCATTTCGTCGAATGCAGGCATCTGCATCGCCAGCCTGCCGCCGGGGTTCAGCGCAAAGGAGGCGCCGTCAAAGACCTGGTCGTCCTGTCCGCCCACCATGTTGAGGTAGATCAGCGGCAGCCCGGTTTCCACCACGCGGGCGACCATCATGTTCATGCGGGTGTCCAGCTTGCCCCGGTAATAGGGCGACCCGTTCGGCACCAGCAGGAACTCCGCCCCCGTCTCGGCCAGGGTTTCCGACACCTCCGGATGCCAGGCGTCCTCGCAGATCGGGCTGCCGACACGGGTGTTGCCCACCGCATAGGGGCCGCCCAGCGGGCCGGAATCAAAGATGCGGACCTCGTCAAAGACCGTCTCGTTGGGCAGGTTGTGCTTGAGCGTGCGGTTGGCGATCCTGCCGTTCTTGAGGATCAGATAGGCGTTGAACAGCTCTGTCCCCTCGGCCCAGGGCGCGCCGATGGCCAGCGCGGGCCCGTCGGCGCACTCCTTTGCCAATTGGTCGATCTGGGTCATCACATCCAGCTGAAACGCCCGTTTCATCACCAGGTCCTGGGCGTTGTAGCCGGTGATGAACATTTCCGGCAGCGCCACAAGATCGGCATTCGCCGCCTTGCCCTCTGCCCAGGTCCTTGCCGCCAGCGCGGCATTGCCTGCAAGATCGCCCACGGTGGGGTTCAATTGGCCAAGGGTGATGCGGAAACGGTCTGCCATGGAAACGCCTTTGCGGTTTGGTCTGCCCCGGATGTAACAGATCAGTCAGGCGGGAAAAGCCCAAAGGATGCCGGAACGCCGCCCCTTGCGGGGGGCAGGTGGAAAGAAAAACCGCGCCGCACCGCGCCCGGCGATCCCCATTGCGGCGGTTTGGCGCGAGGTGAGCGGATGTGGCGCAAAAGACGATTGCCCCTCTATGCCCCTTTGCTTAGGCTTACCGGCGACCCCGCCTGATGCGCGGCGCAAACAATACGGGTATGCCGATGTCCTTTCGTTCAATGATCTTGTGCCTTTCCCTGCTTGCTGTGCCGGCCCTGGCGCAGGAGGGGCAGGTGCTGACCAAGCAATACGACGATGGCGGCGTCTATGAAGGGGCGTTCCGTGGCGGCCTGCAACATGGGCAGGGCACCTACAAGCTGCCCAATGGCTATGAATATTCCGGCAACTGGGAAGATGGCGAGATCAAGGGCGAAGGCGTCGCGCGCTTTCCCAACGGGTCCATCTACGAGGGCAATTTCTCAAAAGGGAAGCCGGAGGGTTTCGGCAAGATCACCTTTGCCGATGGCGGCACCTATGAAGGCGACTGGGTGGCAGGCGCGATCATGGGCCAGGGTGTCGCGCTTTATGCCAACGGGGTGCGCTACGAAGGCGGTTTCCGCAATGCCAAGCACCACGGCAAGGGCGTGATGCAAAGCCCCGGCGGCTATGAATACAAGGGCGACTGGATCGAAGGCGTCAAACAGGGCACCGGCACCATCACCTATCCGGACGGCGCGGTCTATGAAGGCGCGATCGAGGCGGGCAAGCGCAATGGCGAAGGCACGCTGACCATGCCCGACGGTCTGGTCTATGTCGGGCTCTGGCAGGACGGCCAGATCGAGGGCACCGGCACGCTGACCCAGCCCAACGGCGATGTCTACGAGGGCAACCTCGTGGCCGGACGCCGCGAGGGGCAGGGCAAGGTGACCTATGCCAATGGCGACACCTATGTCGGTTCCTTCAAGGATGACCGGCGCGACGGGCAGGGGACTTTCACGGGCGCGGATGGCTATGTCTATACCGGGTCCTGGGTGGCCGGACAGATCGAGGGCGAAGGCCAGGTGACCTATCCCGACGGTTCGGTCTATGTTGGTGAATTCCGCGACGACCTGGCCGATGGACAGGGCAAGATCACCTATCCCGACGGTTCCACCTATGAAGGCGCCTGGTCGGCCGGCGTGATCGAAGGCGAGGGCCGCGCGACTTATCCCAACGGGGTTGTCTACGAGGGCGGCTTTTCCAATGCCCGCAACGAGGGGCAGGGCGTGATGACCTATGCCGACGGCTATCGTTACGAGGGCATGTGGAAAGACGGCCAGCGTCACGGCATGGGCACCGCGACCTATCCCGACGGGACGGTCTATGCGGGCAACTTCGAAGACGGCAAGCGCCACGGACGCGGCAAGATCACCATGGCGAACGGCTTTGTCTATGATGGCGAATGGACCCGGGGCGAGATCGAAGGCCAGGGCGTTGCCACCTATGCCAATGGCGACATCTACGAAGGCACCTTCAAGGCAGGCAAGCGTCAGGGCACCGGCACCATGCGTTATGCCTCGGGCGAAGAGGCCAGTGGCGACTGGGACAATGGCGCGCTGACGGATCCTGCGTCCGGCGATGGTGCCGCGGCAGCGGAGACCACCCCGCCCAGTGACGAAACCCCGCCCAGCGATCAGTAATTTCACCCGGCGGGTGCGCTGACCGCCGCTTTTGTCAAAAGGTGCCGCATGCTGGACAGTCTTGGCATTCAACTTCCGATCTTTCAGGCCCCGATGGCCGGGGTCTCGACCCCTCGTATGGCGGCGGCGGTGTCAAACGCGGGCGGGCTGGGCGCGATTGGCGTGGGGGCGACCGATGCTGCCGGTGCCGCGCAAATGATCGCGGAGACCCGCGCGGCGACGGATCACCCCTTCAACGTCAATGTCTTCACCCATGAGACGCCACAGGCGGACCCGCAGGCGGAGCGCGCCTGGCTCGACCTTCTGCGCCCGCTCTTTGCCGAATTTGGCGCCGAGCCGCCCGCAGAACTGCATACGATCTATCAAAGCTTCAACGACAACCCCGACATGCTCGCCCTGCTGGTTGAAACCCGTCCCGCGGTTGTCAGCTTTCACTTCGGCCTTCCCGCACCACAGGCTGTCACGGCGCTGCGCGATGCGGGCATCACCCTTCTGGCGACGGCGACGAACCTGCAAGAGGCGCGCCGCATCAGGGCGGCGGGCATGCATGGCATCGTCGCCCAGGGGATCGAAGCGGGCGGCCACCGCGGCATGTTTGACTGCGCGGCCCCCGATCCGCAGCTTGGCACCTTCGCGCTGACCCGCCTGCTGGCCGCTGAAATCGACCTGCCAGTGATCGCGGCGGGCGGGATCATGGATGGCGGGGGCATCGCCGCCGCGCTGAATTTGGGGGCTGTCGCGGCACAGCTTGGCACCGCCTTCATCGACTGTGCCGAATCTGCCGCTGATGACGCCTACCGCGCGGCGCTGCATGGGCCGGGGGGCTATCACACGCGCCTGACCCCGGTCATTTCCGGGCGTCCGGCCCGCGCGCTCGAAAACCGGTTCACGGCCAGCGACAGCGTCGCACAGCGCGGCACGCCGCCTGCCTATCCGATCGCCTATGACGCGGGCAAGGCACTGCATGCCGCCGCAAAAGCCGCCGGTGAGCATGGCTTTGGTGCACAATGGGCCGGGCAGGGCGCCCCGCTGGCCCGGACCCTGCCCGCAGCGGAACTGGTGGCCGCGCTCGCCCGGGAGCTTCAGGCGCGGCGCTGAGAACCCGGCACGGGTCGGCCCCGCGCCGGGCGCATCATCTCACAGCATCAGCTGATAGCTGTGCGGCAGATAGGCAAACCCGTCCTCCCGCGTCTCCACATAGCCGAAGGCGGGGAAGGGCATGTGATAGCCGACAAAGGGGATGCCATCGGCGGCCAGCATGTCCAGTAGGCGACGGCGGGTCGCGGCGGCGGCTGCCTTGTCCTGGTCGAACTTCACCTCCCAGTCCGGATGCGCCAGCGACCAGACATAATGGTTCGCGAAATCCGCCCCGAGAACCAGTTGCTTGCCGTCGGATTCGATCATGTAGGCCATATGGCCCGGCGTATGGCCAAAGGCCGCCATCGCCGTGATGCCCGAGGCGACCGACCCGCCGTCATCCAGGAATGTCATCTGCTCTGCCAGCGGCTTGACCTTGGTGTTGAACCCTTCGTTGTCCATTGCCGACCAGGCATCGAACTCCACCTGGCCAGTGACATAGCGCGCATTGGGAAAGGTCGGCGCATCGCCTGTCATCAGCCCGCCGATGTGATCGCCGTGCATATGGGTCAGCACCACGATGTCCACCTGATCGGCGGCATATCCCGCCGCCTGCAGCGCCGCCAGCGTGCCCTCGGCGCTCAACCCGGTATCGAAAAGGACCAGTTCCGACCCGGTATTGACCACCGTGGGCGTGAAGAAGAACTGCGCAACCTCCGTCGGAATATGCGCGGCCCGGGACACGCTTTCGAAGGTCTCGTGATCCACGTTCAGGCCGAATATGTCATGCGGCGCCTCGACCGGACGGGTGCCTGCGAGGATCGTCGTGACATCGTATCCGCCAAGCGTGACACGCCGGAACGGCGCGCTGCCCGCGCCCATGATCGGCGCTTCGGCGCGGGCCGAGGTGGCCATCGCGGCCAATGGCAGCGCAGCGGCACCGGCAAGGGCGCCGCGGCGGGACATTCTGAGGCTGTTTCGCATGGCGTGGTCCTTTGGTTTGTTACTGGTTGTCGGAATGGTAGCGTCTCTTTGTTACCCGCCAAAACAATTCCGGGCGGGCTGCGATCATATTTTCGTCAGGAGCAGCTGCGATGTCAGACGTCCCCACTTTCCTCGCCGGGGTCACCCCCGAGAGGCGGCACCGCGAGGCGGTTGAACTCGACGCCTTCTTTCAACGGGTCACAGGCTGGAAGCCGATGCTCTGGCGCGGCGGGATGCTGGGGTACGGGACTTATGATTACACCTATGCATCGGGCCGCACCGGCAACTTTCTCGCCACGGGTTTCGCACCCCGCAAGGCCAGGCTGTCAATATACGTGATGCCGGGATATTCCGATTTCGGCCCGATCCTGACCCGGCTCGGCAAACATGCAAAGGGCAAGTCTTGCCTTTACCTCAACAAGCTGGCGGAGGCGGACATGGACGTGCTGGAGGAACTGATCCGCGCCGGACTGGCTGACCTCGCGACGCGCTGGCCGGTGCATCCGACCTAGACAAACATTCGGCTCTGTGACACTTGACCGGGGTCCAAGGAGAACAGCATGTCCGCCGATACCGTCACCCGTTTCGCCCCTTCCCCCACCGGTTACATCCACGTGGGCAACCTGCGCACGGCGCTGATGAACTACCTGATCGCGCGCAAGGCGGGCGGCACCTTCATCCTGCGCATCGACGACACCGACCCGGAGCGGTCGAAGGAAGAATATGTCGACGGCATCAAGCAGGACCTGACCTGGCTGGGGCTGGAATGGGACCGGGTGGAGCGCCAGTCGGAACGGCTGGACCGCTATCACGCCGCCGCCGACGAACTGCGCGCCAAAGGCCGGTTCTACGAGGCTTTCGAGACGCCGACCGAGCTGGACCTCAAGCGCAAGAAACAGCTGAACATGGGCAAGCCACCGGTCTATGACCGCGCGGCACTGTCCCTGACCGACGCGCAAAAGGACGAACTGCGGGCCGAGCGCGGCAGCGGTGTCTGGCGGTTCAAGCTGGACCAGAGCCGGATCGAATGGGCCGACGGCATCCTTGGCGATATTTCCATCGACGCGGCCAGCGTCAGCGACCCGGTGCTGATCCGGGGCGACGGGCAGATCCTCTACACCCTGGCCTCTGTCGTCGATGACACCGAGATGGGCGTGACCCATGTGGTACGCGGGTCGGACCATGTGACCAACACCGCGACCCAGATCCAGATCATGCAGGCGCTGGGCTTTGATCACCCCGCCTTTGCCCACCACTCCCTGCTGACCGGCCCCCAGGGCGAGGCGCTGTCCAAACGTCTGGGCACCCTGGCGCTGCGCGATCTGCGCGAACAGGGCGTCGAACCCTTTGCCCTGCTCAGCCTGATGGCACGGCTGGGCTCATCCGACCCGGTGGAACTGCGCACCGACATGGCCGCGCTGATCGAGGGTTTCGACATCGAACGCTTCGGCTCTGCCCCGACGAAATTCGACGTGCAGGACCTGTTCCCGCTGACCGGCCGCTACCTGCAGACCCGCACCGCCGAGGATGTTGCAGAGACGATTGCTGGGCTGGGCGTGCCGCAGGCGCAGGCGGCGCAGTTCTGGGCTGTCACGCGGGAAAACATCGAAACACTGCATGACCTCAAGCCCTGGTGGGAAATGTTCCGCGACGGCGCCGACCCGGTGATCGAGGATGGTGACGAAGCCTTTGTCGCCGAAGCCATGGCGCTCTTGCCCGAGATGCCCTTTGACGAGACCACCTGGTCCAGCTGGACCGGCGCCGTCAAGGAGGCGACAGGCCGCAAGGGCCGCGGGCTGTTCCGGCCTCTGCGGCTGGCGCTGACAGGGCAGGAACACGGGCCGGAAATGGCTGCCGTAATGCCCCTGCTGCGGGTCGTGAAAGCGCGCGGGTGACCTGCGTCCGACAGGACCGGCGCAGGAGAGCGCCGCACGCCGGGGCCTGTCATGCCTGAAGGGGCGCAGGCCAAGTTCCTGACCGGCAACCTGTTTGTGCATGTTGCGGTCATGGCCTTGACCTCCTCCATCGGTCTGATGGCCGTCTTCCTGGTCGACTTTGTCGATATGATCTTCATCTCGATGCTGGGGCGGTCGGAACTGGCGGCGGCGGTGGGCTATGCCGGCGCGATCCTGTTCTTTACCGCCTCATTCGGCATCGGCATGGGCATCGCCGCGGGCGCGCTGGTGGCCCGGGCGCTGGGCGCGAATGATCCCGTTCTGGCGCGCGAACGCTCGACCCATGCGCTGCTCTATGGACTGATGTTCGGCATTGTCTTTTCCATCGTGGTCTGGTCGGCGCTGCCCTGGCTGGTCAACATGCTGGGCGCGCGCGGAGAGACCGCCGGGCAGGCGATACATTTCCTGCAGATCGTCGTGCCCTCGGTGCCCTTCCTGATGGTCGGCATGATGGGGTCCGCCATCCTGCGCGCCCATGGCGATGCGCGGCGGGCGATGATGGCCACGATTGTCGGCGGTATCGTCAACGCGGTGCTGGACCCGATCCTGATCTTCGGGCTCGACCTTGAACTGACCGGGGCCGCCATCGCCTCCTTTGTTGCGCGGGTGGCGATTTCAGGCATGGCGATCTGGCCCCTGATCAAGGTCTATGACGCGCTGGTGCGGCCCCACTTCAAGGGCATGCTGCGCGACCTTTCCCCGGTGGTCGCCATCGCCTTTCCGACCATCCTCGCGCAGGTCGCAACCCCGGTGGGGCAGGCCTATATCACCCGCGTCATGGCCGAATACGGCGAGGATGCGGTGGCGGGCATGGCCGTGGTGGCGCGGCTGATGCCGGTTGCCTTTGCCGTGGTCTTTGCCCTTTCGGGGGCGGTGGGGCCGATCATCGGCCAGAACTATGGCGCGGGCAACATGGCGCGGGTCCGGCGCGGCTTCACCGCGGCGGTCATTTTTGTCGCATTGGTGATCGTGAGCGTGTCTGCGGTGCTGTTTGCGCTGCGCGCGCCGATTGCCGATCTCTTCAACGCCACCGGCGTCGCCCGCGACCTGATCTATCTGTTCTGCGGACCGCTCTCGCTCGCCTTTTTCTTTCCCGGCGTGCTTTTCGTGGCAAATGCCGTGTTCAACAACCTCGGCCAGCCGTTCCTCTCCACGGTGACCAACTGGGGCCGCAACGCGGTGGCGCTGATTCCGCTGGTCTGGATCTGCGCGGCTATCGGGGACGCCCCCGGTGTGCTGGTGGGCCAGTCGCTGGCCGGTGTCGTCTTTGGCGTTGTGGCCTGGGTCATGGCGCTGCGCTGCATCGCGCGTGGCGGCAAGCCAGAGGGGCGCGGCAAGGAGATTTTCGGGCGGGAGGGCCGCCTGATGACCCTATTCCACGCGCGCCGATAACCGCCCGAGGTGATCGTCCACCAGCGCTGTTTCCGCTGCCGACAACACTTTGTGCCGGGGATAACGCGGTGCGGCACGGTCGTTCAGCACCGGCGTGTCCCAGCCATCGGTGGTGTCAAAGAACGCGGCGACCCCCGCCTCGCCGAATTCATGCAGGAAACCCTGCACCACCACGTCGAGATAGCTCAGCAGGATGGCATGGTCGCCCGGCACCCCGGTGTCGGCGGGCGGCACCGCATAATGGGCGATGTCCGGTGCGGGGCTGATCGGGTGGATCACCGCACCGCCCGATGACAGCCGCGCGTAACCTGCTTCGCGGGTATCCAGCGCGGCCCAGTCGGCCCCCGGCACGGCGGCAATCAACCCGTCGATGGTGGTGCCGGGGTCCTCGATCACGCTGAGAAACACAAGATCGCGCACCGCGGTGCGCACCCAGGCCCGCCGCCAGCCGCGCAACCGGGCGGGATGGGCGTCGGGGTAATTGTGGGTCTGGCGGTTCACAAGGCTGCCATAGCCGAAAAAATAGGGGGTCATGCTGTCCGGGGTCCGTCAATTGTGCGGGCAACAGATCATTGATGTCAGGGGCGTACAACCCCGCTTGACGCCCCATGTGCCCCCGGCATACCAAAGGACATCCGCCACGGGAGAATCGGACCATCCGATGCCGAAGGAGCAACCGCCCCGGAAACTCTCAGGCTCAGGGACCGTGCCGGATATCGACACTCTGGAGAGTGGTGCGACACGCACCCGCCGAAGGGATAACGATCTCAGGCGAAAGGACAGAGGGGGCATCTTGGACCGCGATCTGCGGGGGAAAGATGCCGGATTGATCCCTGGGGACAGCGGCAGGAATATGGGACGCTGCGCCGATGGATGATCTGAAACATACTGCCCTTTTTGACCTGCATGTGGAACTGGGTGCCCGGATGGTGCCCTTTGCGGGCTATGCCATGCCGGTGCAATACCCCTTGGGCGTGATGAAGGAACACCAGCATACCCGCGATGCGGCAGGGCTTTTCGATGTCAGCCACATGGGGCAGGTGATCCTCTCGGGACCGTCCTGGGACGTGGTCGCCCGCGCCTTTGAGACTCTGGTGCCGATGGATGTGCTGGGCCTGGAGGACGGGCGGCAGCGATACGGGTTTTTCACCAATGACGCTGGCGGGATCGAGGATGACCTGATGTTCGCCCGGCGCGGCGAGGATTTGTTCGTGGTGGTCAATGCCGCCTGCAAGGAGGCCGACATCGCCCGGATGAAAGCGGCCCTTGAACCCGAAGTGACCGTGACCCCGCTGACCGACCGCGCGCTGATCGCGCTTCAGGGGCCGGCGGCGGCAGCGGTGATCGCCGCGCTGGACAGCCGCGCCGATGATATGGGGTTCATGGATCTGCGCGATCTGGAACTCGATCGCGTGCCGGTCTGGGCCTCGCGCTCGGGCTACACGGGCGAGGACGGGTTCGAGATTTCCGTGCCGGAAGCCCGGGCAGAGGGCCTGACCCGCACCCTGCTGGCGCAGGACGGGGTCGAGGCCATCGGCCTCGGCGCACGGGATTCGCTGCGGCTGGAGGCGGGGCTGTGCCTTTACGGACATGACATCGACACGGGCACCACCCCGGTTGAGGGCGCGCTGAACTGGGCGATCCAGAAGGTGCGCCGCGCCGGGGGCGACCGCGCGGGTGGTTTCCCGGGTGCGGCCATCGTGCTGGACCAGATCACCGAAGGGGCCGCGCGCAAGAGGGTCGGCCTGCTGCCCGAAGGCCGCGCACCGATGCGCGAAGGCACCGAGGTTTTCGACGCCGCCGAGGGCGGCACCCGTGTCGGGCAGGTGACATCGGGCGGCTTTGGCCCCACCGTTGGGACACCCGTGGCAATGGGCTATGTAGATGCGGGGTCTGCCGGGATCGGCACATCCCTCTGGGGAGAGGTCAGAGGCAAGAGACTGCCCCTCACCGTGGCGAAGCTGCCCTTCGTGGCGGCGAATTTCAAACGATGAAGTCAACAGGGAAGAAGACATGAAATTTACCGAAGAACATGAATGGCTGCGCGAGGAAGACGGCGAAATGGTGGTCGGCATCACCATCCATGCGGCCGAGCAACTGGGCGATGTGGTCTTTGTCGAACTGCCCGAGGAAGGCACCGTGGTCAGCAAGGACGACGAGGTTGTCGTGATCGAAAGCGTCAAGGCGGCCTCCGACATCCTGGCGCCTGTGGATGGCGAGATCACGGAAGTGAACAGCGCCCTGGCAGAGAATCCCAGCCTGGTGAACGAGGACCCGCAGGGCGATGCCTGGTTCTTCAAGATGAAGATCAGCGACCCGTCGCAGCTGGACGAATTCATGGACGAAGCCGGATACCAGAAATTCATCGGCTGATCCGGCCGCACCCGCCGGAGCCTCCGGCGGGGATATATGAAAGCCAAAAAGAATGAGGGTGTCGCGATGAGCTTCAAGCCGACCGATTATCTGCCGTATGATTTTGCCAACCGCCGCCACATCGGCCCGTCACCGGCTGAAATGTCGGACATGCTGAAGGTCGTGGGCGCGAAATCGCTTGGCGACCTGATGGATGACACCCTGCCAAAGGGCATCCGCATGAAAGGGTCGCTGGACTTTGGCAGGGCAAAGTCGGAACGCGAGGTGCTGGAGCACATGCGCGTGGTGGCGGGCAAGAACAAGGTCCTGACCAGCCTGATCGGCCAGGGCTATCACGGCACCGTCACACCCCCCGCGATCCAGCGCAACATCCTGGAAAACCCGGCCTGGTACACCGCCTATACGCCCTATCAGCCGGAAATCAGCCAGGGACGGCTTGAGGCGCTGCTGAACTTCCAGACCATGATCAGCGATCTGACCGGTCTGGAGGTTGCCAATGCCTCCCTGCTGGACGAGGCGACCGCCTGCGCCGAGGCGATGACCATGGCGCAGCGCGTGTCCAGGTCGAAGGCGGTGAAGTTCTTTGTCGATCGCGACTGCCATCCCCAGAACATCGCGGTGATGAAAACCCGCGCCGCCCCCCTGGGGATCGAGGTTGTCGTCGGCGACCCGGCCAGGATGGAGGCATCGGAGGTGTTCGGCGCGATCTTCCAGTATCCGGGCACCTATGGCCATGTGCGCGACTTTACCGACAGCATCGCGGCCCTGCATGAACACAAGGGCATCGGCATCATCTCGGCCGATCCTTTGTCGCTGACCCTGCTCAAGGAGCCGGGCGCGATGGGGGCCGATATCGCCGTGGGCTCCACCCAGCGGTTCGGGGTGCCCGAAGGCTACGGCGGCCCGCATGCCGCCTATATGTCCTGCAAGGACGCCTACAAACGCGCCATGCCGGGGCGGATCGTGGGCGTGTCCATCGACGCCCACGGCAACCGCGCCTACCGCCTGTCCCTGCAGACCCGCGAACAGCATATCCGCCGCGAAAAGGCGACCAGCAACGTCTGTACCGCCCAGGCCCTGCTGGCGGTCATGGCGTCGATGTACGCGGTGTTCCACGGCCCCGAGGGGCTGAAGGCCATCGCGCAGCGCATCCACCGCAAGACGGTGCGTCTGGCCCGCGGGCTGGAAGAGGCAGGCTTCAAGGTGGACCCGCAGGCCTTTTTCGACACGATCACTGTCGATGTGGGGCCGTTGCAGGCAGCCGTGATGAAATCGGCTGTGGACGAAGGGGTCAACCTGCGCAAGGTAGGCGAATTCCGCGTCGGCATTTCACTGGACGAGCGCACGCAGCCAAAGATCATCGAAGCGGTCTGGCGTGCCTTTGGCATCGTCAAGGAGGACAATGATTTCGCCCCCGAATACCGCGTGCCGGAAGAGATGCTGCGCAGCTCCGCATACCTGACCCATCCGATTTTCCACATGAACCGGGCAGAGACCGAGATGATGCGCTACATGCGGCGTCTGGCGGATCGTGATCTGGCGCTGGACCGCGCGATGATCCCGCTGGGGTCCTGCACGATGAAGCTGAATTCGGCGGCGGAGATGATGCCGGTCAGCTGGCGGGAATTCTCGCTGATCCACCCCTATGCCCCCGCGGACCAGGCGCTGGGATACAAGGAGATGATCGACGATCTGTCCGCCAAACTCTGCGATATCACCGGCTATGACGCGATCTCGATGCAGCCCAATTCGGGCGCGCAGGGTGAATATGCGGGGCTGCTGACCATTGCCGCCTATCACCGGGCCGAAGGTCAGGGGCACCGCAACATCTGCCTGATCCCGGTCAGCGCCCATGGCACCAACCCGGCCTCCGCACAGATGGTGGGCTGGAAGGTGGTTGTGGTGAAATCGGCGGCCAATGGTGACATTGATCTGGACGATTTCCGCGCCAAGGCCGAGGCGGCGGGCGACAACCTTGCCGCCTGCATGATCACCTATCCCTCGACCCATGGCGTGTTCGAGGAAACCGTGACCGAGGTGACGAAGATCACCCATGAATACGGCGGTCAGGTCTATATCGACGGGGCAAACATGAACGCCATGGTGGGGCTGTCGCGCCCCGGTGATCTGGGCGGCGATGTGAGCCACCTGAACCTGCATAAGACCTTTTGCATCCCGCATGGCGGCGGTGGCCCCGGCATGGGACCCATCGGCGTCAAAGCGCATCTGACGCCGCATCTGCCCGGACATCCCAACGCCGGCGGGGCGGCGGTATCGGCCGCACCCTACGGCTCGCCCTCGCTGCTGCCGATTTCATGGTCCTACTGCCTGATGATGGGTGGCGAGGGGCTGACACAGGCCACCCGCGTCGCGATCCTGAACGCCAATTACATCGCCAGGCGGCTGGAGGGCGCGTTTGACGTGCTTTACAAGGGGCCGACGGGCCGGGTGGCGCATGAATGCATCATCGACGTCCGCCCCTATGACGAAAGCGCGGGCGTCACGGTGGATGACATCGCCAAGCGCCTGATCGACTGCGGATTCCACGCGCCGACCATGTCCTGGCCGGTGGCGGGGACGCTGATGATCGAACCAACCGAATCCGAGACCAAGGCCGAGCTCGACCGGTTCTGCGATGCGATGCTTGCGATCCGCGACGAGATTGCCGCGATCGAGGCGGGCGATATGCCGCGCGAGAACAATCCGCTGAAAAACGCGCCGCATACGGTGGAGGATCTGGTGGTTGAATGGGGTGACCGGCCCTACACCCGCGAACAGGGGTGTTTCCCGCCGGGGGCCTTTCGGGTGGACAAATACTGGCCGCCGGTGAACCGGGTGGACAACGTCCATGGTGACCGGAACCTGATCTGCACCTGCCCGCCGCTGGAAGACTACGCCGAGGCGGCGGAATAGAGCCAGATCGGTAAACGGCCACTGGAACAAGTGGCCGTTTTTCTTTTGGTAAAGCGTCCGACCTTTACCCTGAAGCATCCAGCGACATGAATGTCCCGAGAGCGCCGCAGGCGCGGCAGGGTATTCATGTCTCGGGTTTAAGGTCGGGCGCTCTAAGGTCAGCCCATCAGCAGGACGGCGCCCAGGGGAATAACCACGTCACAGCTGCCGATGTCAGGTTGCGCTGTTTTTGTACGGTCGGTATACCACAGACGGCAAGAGCCGGCGGGCGGGTAATAGCCCTTTGGCACGACGAGCTTGCTGCTGCTGAACGGGTCGTTACGCACGATCATCCTGGTCTGCTCGGCGTTGGCTTCAGTCAGGGGCAAGCTGATGGCAGTCAGCGCGGCGAGAGCGATGCAGGATTTACTAAATGATTTTAACATCTCAAGTCTCCTTGGAAAAGGCCAGGGACGTAAATGACCGTTGGCCAAGGACCTAACGCGCGGAGTAACGAAAAAGTTCCCGATCGTGACCGACCTTTTTATTGACCTGCGTCGTTCAGGAATTTGAAGACCCTGGCGAGGCGGTTCCAGGTTGCCTTGTCCGGCGCGGCCAGTATGTGCCCGCGGCGCAGGGTGGCGTCATAATCGCCGCCCGACAGCATCTGCACATAGCCCCCCGCCTGCTGGCAAATCAGCACGCCTGCGGCATGATCCCAGGGATTCAGGCTTTCGGTCAGCAGAAAGTCGAAGTGACCCTGCGCCAGCATCCGGTATTCATGCGCCGAACAGCGCAGGCAGTTGACCCAGCTGAAATTGCAAAGGGTCGCCGCCAGCTTCTCCCGCCGCGCGTGATCGAACAGATAGAGTGGGATATAGCCTGAAAGCCCCGCCAGTTCGCCGCCCCTGCTGGCCCGCAGATCATGCGTCACGCCGGAGGGATGCTGCATCTGCGCGGGGGATTGATCGTCCGCGATGGCCCAATCGTCCATCACCGGATCATAGATCAGACCAAAGGCCGGTTTGCCGTATCGGGTGACCGCAAGGATGATGCCGAAAACCGACATGCCCCGCGCGAAATTCCAGGTGCCGTCCACCGGGTCGATGATAAAGCACAGCGGCGCATCGGCGATCTTGTCCAGCAGGGCGGGATCGGCGGACACCGCTTCCTCGCCGATCACCAGCGCGCCGGGAAAGGCCATGTTGAGGGCGCGGGTGATCATCGCCTCTGCCGCCGTGTCCGCGATGGTCACCAGGTCGTCCGGCCGCGACTTCGTGGCGATGTCGGCGGCATTCAGCGCGCGGAAACGTGGCATGATCTCGGCTTTCGCGGCGCGGCGCAGGATGTTGATCACATTGTTGCGCTGGGCAGGGCTCAGGGCGGGGGCGCGCTTGGCGGGCAGATTGTCAGGCATTGTCGCTCCTTTGTATTCTGGGCCGACTTGCCCGATCCGCCGGGGGATGTGCAAGCCGGGTGGTGGTGCTTGCGTCATTCTCGCGCACGCAGGACCTGCGCGGGCCGGGCATTGAGCGCGCGCAGGGCAAATCCCAGCCCGGCCAGGACAGAGGCCAGCGCCCCACCCGTCACGATCAGCAGGGCAGAGGGCCAGATCACGCTGAAGCGGGTTTCCATCACGAAGTGGCTGACGGCCCAGCCGCCCAGGATTCCCGCCAGCAGCGCAACACTGCCCGCGAAAAGCCCCAACAGGGCCGCGCGCAGCACAAAGCTGGCGGCGATGGCACGCCGCGAGGCCCCCAGCGTCTTGAGCAGCGCGGATTCGTAGCGCCGCGCCTCCGCCCCCGCAGCTGCCGCACCGATCAGCACCACGAAACCGGTCAGCAGCGTGGCCAGCGCACCATAAGAGGTCGCGGCGGCAAGGCTTGCCAGCACGGCGGACACCCGGTCGATGGCGTCGCGCACCCGGATCGCGGTGATATTGGGGTATTGCGTGGCCAGATCGCGCAGAATGGCGGCTTCGGCCTCTTCCTCTGCATAGACGGTCGAGATGAAAGTATGCGGCGCACCGGCCAGCGCCGCGGGGTTCATCGTCAGGACAAAGCCGATCCCGGCGGTGGAAAAATCCACCTCCTGAAAGGCGGCAATGGTGCCGGTGATGTCGCGGCCCAGCACGTTGATGGTCAGCGTGTCGCCCAGCATCAGCCCCATCTCTTCCGCCTCTTCGGCGGCAAAGCTGATCAGCGGCGGGCCGTCGTAATCCTCCGCCCACCATTCACCGGCGGTGATCCTGGCATCGGCACCGGGCTTTGCGGCATAGGTCACGCCCCGGTCACCGCGCACCACCCAGTGATCGCCCGCAACTTCCCGCGCCGGCTTGCCGTTGATCCGGGTCACGACACCGCGCAGCATCGGCGCGCTGTCAATGCGGCTGACGGCGGGGTCATCCTCCAGCCGTTTGGTATAGCCGGGCATCTGGTCCTTCTGGATGTCGACAAAAAAATAGGAGGGCGCCACATCCGGCAGGTTGCCCGCGATGGCCTGCCGCAGGTTGCCGTCGATCTGCCCCACGGCGGCCAGCACCGACAGGCCCAGACCCAGTGACAGCACCACGGCACCGGCCCCTTCGCCCGGTCCGGCAAGGGCCGCCAGCGCCCAGCGCAGTCGGGGGCGGCCCCGCGCCAGCCGTGCACCGCCCCGCGCCACCACGCGCAGCAGCATCGCCGCCAGCACAAGGATCAGCAGCGCCCCGGCAATGCCGCCCAAGGTCCAGAGCGTCAGCCACCACGACCCGTTGAACCAGCCCGCCAGCCCCACCAGCGTCACGGTCAGCACAGCGATTGCCACGAGGTATTTCGCCGCCGGAAGACGGCGCGCACCCGCCCAGGCATCGCGGAACAGGGTCGCGGCGCGCACATCCTCGCTGCGGGCCAGCGGCCAGAGCGTAAAGGCCAGCGCCGTCAGCAACCCATAAAGCGCCGCCTCGATCAGCGGCGCGGGATAGAGCGCGAAACTGGCCGGCAGGGGCAGCCTGGCGGCAATGACCGGCGACAGCAGCAGCGGCACCAGACCGCCCAGCAAAACGCCGATGGCAACGCCCAACAGCGACAACACACCGATCTGGATGAAATAGGTCTGGAAGATCGTCGCCCGCTCCGCCCCCAGGGCGCGCAGGGTGGCGATCACCCCGGTCTTGCCCTGAAGATAGGACCGCACGGCGGCAGAGACACCAACGCCTCCGACAGCCAGCCCTGACAGGCCCACAAGCACCAGAAAGGCGCTCAGCCTTTCAACGAAACGCGCCACGCCGGGTGCCCCGTTGCGCGCATCGGTCCAGCGCATCCCGGCATTCTCGAACTGCGCCTCGGCCTCCCCTTCCAATGCGGCAAGGTCGGTGCCCTGCGGCAGGTCCAGCCGGTATTTGCTGTTGTACAACGTGCCCGGCGCCAACAGGCCCGACCCCTCCAGCGCGTCGCGGTGCAACAGGGTGCGCGGCCCCAGGGCAAATCCACTGGCGGCGCTGTCAGGTTCACGCAGGATCAGCGCGGACAGCCGATAGTCACGGGTGCCCAGTCGGAAGGTATCGCCCGGCGTCAGGCCCAGCCGGTCTGACAGCGAGCGTTCCATCACCGCACCGGGCAGCCCCTCCTCCTCGGACAAGGCCTGATCCAGCGGCATCGCGGGATCGAGAACCATCTCTCCGACAAGCGGGTAAAGGTCATCCACCCCCTTGATCTGGGTCAGGGCGCGGTCATCGCCGACCACGGCCATGGAACGGAATTCGACGATTTCAGAGACCGCAGTGGCGCGCGCCGCCATCCACGCCCGTTCCTCCGGGCTGGCAAAACGATAGGTGAAATCAAGCTCCGCCGCGCCGCCCAGCAGGGCCGCCCCCTCCCGCGCCAGGCCCGCCTCGATCGCGGCGCGGACGGAACCGACAGCGGCGATGGCCGCCACCCCCAACGCAAGGCAGGCCAGGAACAGGCGGAACCCGCGCAGCCCGCCGCGCATTTCGCGGCGTGCGAACCGGGCGGCGAGGGCAAGGCTCATGCGATCTGCCCGTCGGCCAGGGCGATGGGCCGGTCGCAGCGTTCGGCCAGCACCGGGTCATGGGTGACCAGCACCAACGTGGCCCCATATTGGTCGCGCAGGGAAAACAGCAGGTCCATGATCGCGGCACCATTGGCGCTGTCCAGATTGCCGGTAGGCTCATCCGCCAGCAGGATCGCCGGACGCGGCGCACAGGCCCGTGCCAGCGCCACCCGCTGCTGTTCACCACCCGACATCTGAGCGGGGTAATGGCCGATGCGATGCCCCAGCCCCACGGTCTCCAATGCCTCGCGCGCGCGCTCAAAGGCTTCCGGGATCCCGGCCAGCTCCAGCGGTGTCGCGACATTTTCCAGGGCGGTCATGGTGGGGATCAGGTGAAAGGACTGGAACACAATGCCCATGCGCCCCTGCCGGAACCGGGCCAGCGCATCCTCGTTCATCGCGGTCAGGTCCTGACCCAGCGCATATACGGTGCCGCCCGTGGCCTGTTCCAGCCCGCCCATGACCATCAGCAGCGAGGATTTGCCCGACCCCGAAGGCCCGGTCAGCGCGACGCTTTCGCCGCTCTCGACGTTCAGGGAAATTCCGCGCAGGATATCGACGGGTCCGGCATTGCCCTTGAGCGACAAAAGCACATCTTGAAGGTGGAAAACGGTGTCACTCACGCAGCGGGCCTTTCAATGGGTCCCTACGGATATGGAGTTGTTACGATGATGCGCAAGGCGATAAAGCGTTTCGGGATAAACTTGAAACATCCCACATCACTTTTCGCGTTCGACCGAAGGGAGAGGCAGCGAACAAGTGATTCAGGTATATTCCGAAGCGCTCTGGTGGGGATTGTTCTGGTCTGGGGGCAGGCGGTTGCGGCGCAGGAGGTCGTGATCGCGGCGCTGGGTGACAGCCTGACCCAAGGGTATGGTCTGCCCGAGGAGCAGGGTTTCGTGCCACAGATGGAAGCCTGGCTCGAAGCGCAGGGCAGCGACGTGCGGCTGATCAACGCGGGCGTTTCCGGCGACACGACCGCGGGGGGGCTTGCCCGCGTGGGCTGGACCCTGACGCCAGAAGTGGGCGGCATGATCGTGGCATTGGGCGGCAACGACCTGCTGCGCGGGCTGGCCCCGGCGCAGGCGCGCGCCAATATCGACGGGATTCTGCAGGCGGCGCAGGCGGCCGATGTCGAGGTGCTGCTGATCGGCATGGAAGCACCCGGCAATTACGGCCCCGACTACAAAAGCGAATTCGACGCCATCTATCCCGATCTGGCGGCTGAATACGGCACGCAGTTTGTCGGCAGTTTCTTTGCCGGATTGACGGAAGGGGATGCGCCCGCCGACCCGTCACAATTGCGCGGCTTCCTTCAGGCCGATGGCATCCACCCCAATGCAGAGGGTGTGACCCGGATTGTCGAGGGCATCGGGCCGGAGGTTCTGGACCTGATCGCCCGGATCAGGGCGGACTGACCCTTGCCGGGGCGGCTGTTCCTCACCACGCCACTTGCGGCGCTGGCGGAAGAACTGGGGGTGCCGCCGGGGGTGCTCGCGGATGAGCCGCCCCGCGCCAATATCTCACCCGGTCAGCAGATCGTCACCTTTGACGGCACCGGCCTTGCCCATATGCGTTGGGGGATCATCCCGGTGGGCCGGGTCAACGCCCGTGGCCGCCCGGTGATGGAGACGCTGATCAACGCACGCTCCGAAACCGTGTTCGACAAAAGCGCCTTTGCCGGGACGGGCAGGGCGGTGGTGCCGGTGAACGGCTGGTACGAATGGACCGGGGAAAAGCGCCGCAAGACCGCCTGGCGGATTGCACCGAAAGAAGGCGGATACCTTTATTTCGCGGCCATTACCGACCTGTGGCAGGCGCCGGGTGGCGTGCAGGTGCCGCAGGTGGCAACGCTGACCTGTCCGCCGAACGCCGATGTCGCGCCGGTGCATCACCGCATGGGCGCGCTGCTTGAGCGGGAGATGATCGGCACATGGCTGACCGGTGACGCGCAGGACGTGAAGCCGCTGTTGCAGCCCTGGCCGGAGGGCCGTCTGCAAATTGAAAAGGCCAGCGGTGTCGACTGGACCGGACCCTGACCGAAGCGACCTGAAAAGTCCCTCTGACAAAAGAAAACGGGCGCCTGACAGCGCCCGAATTCCCTCATGAAACTGATGCTTGCTCAGGCGAGTGCGATGTTCGCAGCGCTTTCGCGGCCGTCGCGGCCTGCTTCGACATCGAAGGTCACTTTCTGGTTGTCGGCCAGACCTGTCAGGCCTGCCCGCTCAACTGCGGAAATGTGAACAAAGATATCCTTGCCGCCCCCGTCAGGGGCAATAAAGCCGTAGCCTTTGGTCGTGTTGAACCATTTTACGGTACCAGATGCCATGGACCGGTTCTCCTGTCTTAGTTCTGCCCGCGGGATGCGGCAGCGTGGCTCGGACGAAGTCGTGATCGTTCCAGCGCCATAAGGCAGGGAGTTTCGAAAGTCGTTCGTGCAGCAAATTCGATAATGAAAGGAATCAAACGAAAATCAAGCCCATTTACCGGGCATGGCCCAATCGGCGGACGGCTGCGCATGAAATTTCACCGGAATGAAATAATTTGACCACTTGATAAAAAAATAACTCTGGGGCAGAGTTTTTCAAGACCCAGCCAATGCAAGGTGAGCCAGATGACTTCAGATGTCTTTGAACCGGGAATTCAATCGGGGCGGTTGAGCCCGGCGGAGTATCAGGCGCAGTTTTCCGACCTGCACCCGCCGCTGGACCGGCATGAGGCGCTGGTGGCGGCGGATCGGTGCTATTTCTGCCATGACGCGCCCTGCATCACGGCCTGTCCCACGGATATCGACATCCCGCTGTTCATTCGCCAGATCGCGACGGGCACACCCGATGCGGCGGCAAAGACCATCCTGAGCCAGAACATCATGGGCGGCATGTGCGCGCGGGTCTGCCCGACGGAAACCCTCTGCGAACAGGCCTGTGTGCGGGAAAAGGCGGAAGGAAAGCCGGTGCTGATCGGCCAGTTGCAGCGATTTGCGACGGATCATTTGCAGGCGCAGGGGGTGCATCCCTTTGTCCGCGCGGCATCCACCGGAAAGACTGTGGCGGTTGTGGGCGCCGGCCCTGCGGGCCTGTCCTGCGCACATCGGCTGGCGATGCTGGGACATGACGTGGTGATCCATGACGCGCGGCCAAAGCCGGGCGGCCTGAACGAATACGGCATTGCGGCCTACAAGACCCCCGGCGGCTTTGCCCAGGCGGAGGTCGACTGGCTGATGCAGATCGGCGGGATCAGCTTCAGGCACGAAAGCGCGCTGGGCAGGGGGCTGACCCTGGAGACCCTGAAAGCGGAATATGACGCCGTTTTCCTTGGCGTTGGCCTGGGCGGGGTGAACGCCCTGGGGGCCGAGGGCGAGGACAAGCAGGGGGTCAGCGACGCGGTGGATTTCATCGCCGGGCTGCGGCAGGCCAGTGATCTGGCGGCGCTGCCGATTGGCCGCGACGTGGTGGTGATCGGCGGCGGCATGACAGCGGTGGACGCGGCGGTGCAGGCCAGGCTGCTGGGCGCGCTCAATGTCACGCTGGTCTACCGGCGCGGGCGCGACCGGATGAACGCCTCTGTCTTCGAGCAGGACCTCGCGGCCTCAAAGGGGGTGCGGATCGTGACCCATGCGGTGCCGGTGGCGGTGCATGGCAACGGCGCGGTGCGCGAGATTGAATTCGAATATGTCGATGACGCGATGAAGGGCACCGGGCAGATGCTGAAACTGCCTGCCGACCAGGTGTTCAAGGCCATCGGTCAGACGCTGGAAGGCGAAGGCATGCCCGAGCTTGACGGCCGCAAGATCAGGGTGGACGGCACCGGACGCACCAGCGTGGCGGGCATCTGGGCCGGGGGCGATTGCGCCAGCGGCGGCGACGACCTGACCGTGACGGCGGTGGCCGAGGGCCGCGACGCGGCGATGGATATTCACATGGCGCTGACCAAATGAGGTTTCGCGGCGAAACCTTGTTTATTAACAATGGGTTAATTCTTGACCTGCGCGCCCCGCGGTAACCGCCGGGAACATGCGCATCGGGAATGGACGCATCTTTTGAGGATAGTGATATGGCTGATCTGACAACCGACTTCATCGGGATCAAAACCCCGAACCCGTTCTGGCTGGCCTCTGCGCCGCCGACGGACAAGGAATACAACGTGCGCCGCGCCTTTGAGGCCGGATGGGGCGGTGTGGTGTGGAAAACGCTCGGCTCCGAAGGGCCGCCCGTGGTCAATGTGAACGGCCCGCGCTATGGCGCGATCTATGGGGCCGACCGGCGGTTGCTGGGGCTGAACAACATCGAGCTGATCACCGACCGCGACCTTTTCACCAACCTCGAAGAGATCAAGCGCGTGAAGGCGGATTACCCCGACCGGGCGATCATCGTGTCTATCATGGTGCCCTGCGAGGAGGAAGCCTGGAAGGCGATCCTGCCCCTGGTGGAGGACACCGGCGCGGATGGAATCGAACTGAACTTCGGCTGCCCCCACGGGATGAGCGAGCGCGGCATGGGGGCTGCGGTGGGTCAGGTGCCGGAATACATCGAAATGGTGACCCGCTGGTGCAAGCAGTATTATTCCAAGCCGGTGATCGTGAAGCTGACGCCGAACATCACCGACATCCGCAAGCCCGCCGCGGCGGCCAAGGCGGGGGGTGCGGATGCGGTGAGCCTGATCAACACGATCAATTCGATCACCTCGGTCAACCTCGACACGATGTCGCCGGAGCCGTCGATTGACGGCAAGGGCTCACATGGCGGCTATTGCGGCCCGGCGGTCAAGCCGATTGCCATGTCGATGGTGTCAGAGATCGCGCGCGACCCGGAAACGCGGGGCATCCCCATTTCGGGGATCGGCGGGGTCACAACCTGGCGCGACGCGGCAGAGTTCATCACGCTGGGCTGTGGCAATGTGCAGGTCTGCACCGCTGCGATGACCTATGGTTTCAAGATCGTGCAGGAGATGATCAGCGGCCTGTCCGACTGGATGGACAGCAAGGGCCATACCAGCATCGAAGACTTCAAGGGCGCGGCGGTGCCGAATGTCACCGACTGGAACCAGCTGAACCTGAATTACATCGCCAAGGCCAAGATCGACCAGGACCTGTGCATTTCCTGCGGCCGCTGCTTTGCCGCCTGCGAGGACACCAGCCATCAGGCCATCGCCATGTCGGAGAACCGGACCTTCAGTGTGATCGACGCGGAATGTGTCGCCTGCAACCTGTGCGTCAATGTCTGCCCGGTGGAGAATTGCATCACGATGGAGGCGATGGCACCGGGCGCCACGGATCCACGCACCGGCAAGGTGGTACAGCCGGATTATGCGAACTGGACAACCCACCCGAACAACCCGTCGGCAACTGCCGCTGAATAACGGTCGCGGCGGTCAAGGCGGTCAAGGCTCAGGCCTGGCCGGCCCCTTTCAGAAAGGGGGAGGTCGGCAAAGGGTCCGGCATGGTGCTGGAAATCTCTGCCAGGGTCGGCATCAGGTTTTCGATCTGCGCGGCCAGGATGGAATTGGGCGTGGCATCCGCCGGGCGACGTGTCAGCGCGGGGCGCTGCGCCGCCTCACCGCCCGCACCGGCACCCGTGCCTGAATGAGAGGTCGAGGACCCTTGCCGGGGCGTATCGGCGGGGCGGTTGGTGGGCGCGATCCTGACCGCGCTTGATGTCGCGGTGACCCCGCCATCGATGCCCTGTGCAGCACTTTGCCCGGCCGTGGCCGTGCCATGCACCGCGAATGGATTGGTCAAAAGTAGAACACTCATCTCTGCTCCGATCATGTGAAATTGGGCTTCTCGCCCAGGGAGCAGTCTGCAGCGCAATCGTGAAGGAAGGGTAAAGGCACCTTTGCACCTGGTTTGCTCCTGGCCGCGATGCCGCGCCTGCGGCCCGGGGCCAGCGGGAAACGGCAGCAGGTTCCGGGCCATTCAGACCCTGAGCATCGCTTCGAACATGCGGCGCAGATGGGCGGAGGCACGGGCATGCGGGTCTTCCTCGGGGCCCATCAGGATCCTGACCTGGCTTTCGAAATCGGCGTAATGCTGGGTGGTGGACCAGATCGAAAAGATCAGGTGTTGCGGATCGAGGGACGGCAGCCTGCCCTGGGCGATCCATTCGGCGATCAGCGCGCATTTTTCGTCGAACAGCGGTTTGAGATGCCCGGTCAGCTCCGGCGCGATGCGCGGTGCGCCCTGCAGGATCTCATTGGCGAAAAGCCGGCTTTCGCGGGGCAGGTCGCGGGCCATGTTGAGCTTGCGCTGCACGTAGGACAGGATTTCGGCGACAGGCTCACCCTGGGGGCTCATCGCCACCAGCGGGTCAAGCCAGGTGTCCATCAACCGGCTGAGCAGGGTGACATGGATGTCTTCCTTGCCATCGAAATAATAGAGGATATTCGGCTTGCTCAGCCCGGCCTCTGCCGCGATCTGGTCCAGCGTGGCCCCGCGGTAGCCATGGCGCGAAAACACGTCGAGCGCGGCCTCCAGGATCAGCCTGCGGTTGCGCTTCTGGATGCGGCTTGTTTTCTTGGGCGCGCCGTCTGGCAAGGGCGTCTCCGGCAGGGTGCTGAGAAATGAGGCAGTCGCCCCGATGGGTCCCTGCGATGCTAAAAGCAGTTCTTGACAGATGCCAGTGTAATCGCAATCGTGCCTTTACCAAATGGTAAAATTTAATCCGCCAGCCTTTGAGGAGCCAGCAGATGCCTGCACCCGGTGAGAACCTGAAGATCAACCCGGACCGCCTGTGGGACAGCCTGATGGAGATGGCAAAGATCGGGCCGGGGGTCGCGGGCGGCAACAACCGCCAGACCCTGACGGATGAGGATGCCGAGAGCCGCGCGCTGTTCCAGAAATGGTGCGAGGATGCGGGCTGTGCCATGGGGCTGGACCAGATGGGCAACATGTTCGCGCGCCGCGAGGGGACGGACCCCGAGGCGCTGCCGGTCTATGTGGGCTCGCATCTGGATACCCAGCCGACGGGCGGCAAATATGACGGCGTGCTGGGGGTGCTGGGCGGGCTGGAGATCATCCGCACGCTGAACGATCTGGGGATCAAGACAAAGCATCCCATCGTTGTGACCAATTTCACCAATGAAGAGGGCACGCGCTATGCCCCTGCGATGCTGTCGTCCGGGGTTTTTGCGGGCATTCATACGCAGGACTGGGCCTATGCGCGGGTCGATGCGGCGGGCAAGACCTTTGGCGATGAGCTGAAGCGGATTGGCTGGCGCGGGGAAGAGGACGTCGGCGCGCGGAAGATGCATGCGTTTTTCGAGCTGCACATCGAGCAGGGCCCGATCCTGGAGATCGAGGGCAGGGATATCGGCGTGGTGACCCACGGCCAGGGGTTGAGCTGGACCCAGGTGACGGTCACCGGCAAGGACAGCCACACAGGGTCCACGCCCATGCCGATGCGCCGCAATGCGGGGCTGGGCATGGCGCGGATCCTGGAGAAGGTGGATGAGATCGCCTGGTCGCACAAGCCGCATGCGGTGGGGGCGGCGGGCCATATTGATGTCTATCCCAATTCGCGCAATGTGATCCCGGGCAAGGTGGTCTTTACTGTCGATTTCCGGTCGCCCGAGCTGAGCGTGATCGAGGACATGGAGGCGCGGTTGCGGGTCGAGGGGCAGAAGATCGCCGATGAGATGGGGCTGGAGGTCGCCTTCGAGAAGGTGGGCGGCTTCGATCCGGTGGCCTTTGACGCGGGCTGCGTGGCGGCGGTACGCGCTGCGGCGGAGCGTCTGGGGTACAGCCATATGGACCTGATTTCAGGGGCGGGGCATGATGCCTGCTGGATCAACCGGGTGGCACCCACGGCGATGGTGATGTGCCCCTGCGTGGACGGGCTGAGCCACAACGAGGCGGAAGAGATTTCGAAGGACTGGGCGATGGCGGGTGCCGATGTGCTGTTGCATGCAGTGGTGGAGACAGCGGAGGTCGTTGGTTGAGGCGGGTGCCGATTTTTTGGAAAAAATCGGGCCGGAATTTTCCAAAATTCCGGTGTTGCACATGATTGCAAAGGGGCTTTCACTCGCTCGGAGGATTGACATGATGCTCGACAGCGAAGTGGCAGAGGCGCTGGCCAGTACAGACCAGGTGACACGGCGCACAGCACGGGATTTTGAACGCAGCAGACGCGCCCCGCGCGAAGTGACGGTGAATTTTTCTGGCGGGATCACCCAGCGCTGCTGGTCCGTCAGCCGCGGCGATGGCACCTACCGGGTCGTCTATCTGCCCAGGGCTGGATATTTCTCGCTCTGTGTGGAGAGTGATTTCGGGCCGCTGGACATTGGCGTGCACGGGCCTGCGCTGGGGTGTTTCGGATCGGTCTGAGCCAGGGGGCGCTGCCCCCCGGACCCCCCGGGAATATTTGGGGCCAAAAAGAGCAAGAGACGGGAGAAAAATGATGAGCAAGGTAATCAAGGGCGGGCTGGTTTGCACCGCGGACCGGACCTGGAAGGCGGATGTGCTGATCGAGGGCGAGAAGATCGTCCGCATTGGCGAGGACCTGACAGGCGACGAATATATCGACGCCGAAGGTGCCTATGTCATCCCCGGCGGGATCGACCCGCATACCCATCTGGAAATGCCCTTCATGGGCACCACCGCCGCCGAGACCTTCGAGAGTGGCACCTGGGCTGCGGCCTGTGGCGGAACCACGATGATTGTCGATTTCTGCCTGCCGGGCGCGGATGGCAGCATCAAGAATGCGATCAACGAATGGCACCGCAAGTCGGCGCCCCAGATCTGTTCGGATGTCGGCTATCACATGGCGATCACCGGCTGGGACGAGAATGTCTTCAACGAGATGAAGGACGCCGTGGAGATGGGCGTGAACTCCTTCAAGCATTTCATGGCCTACAAGGGCGCCCTGATGATCGAGGATGACGAGATGTTCGCCTCCTTCAAACGCTGTGCTGAACTGGGCGCGCTGCCGATGGTGCATGCGGAAAACGGCGATCTGGTGGCGGAGTTGCAGCAGAAGTATTTCGATCAAGGCATCACCGGGCCGGAGGGCCATGCCTATTCCCGCCCGCCGGAGCTGGAGGGGGAGGCCGCGAACCGCGCGATCACCATCGCCGATACCGCCGGTGTGCCACTGTACATCGTGCATGTGTCCTGCGAGCAGACCCACGAGGCGATCCGCCGGGCGCGGCAAAAGGGGATGCGGGTGTACGGCGAGCCGCTGATCCAGTTCCTGACGCTGGACGAGAGCGAGTATTTCAACAAGGATTGGGACCATGCCGCGCGCCGCGTCATGTCGCCGCCGTTCCGCAGCAAGGACCATCAGGACAGTCTCTGGGCCGGGTTGCAGGCGGGATCATTGCAGGTGGTGGCGACGGACCACGCGGCCTTTTCCACCGCGCAGAAGCGCGCGGGCAAGGATGATTTCAGGATCATTCCCAACGGGTCGAACGGGCTGGAGGAACGTCTGAGCGTGCTCTGGACCGAAGGGGTGGAGACCGGGCGGCTGACGCCGAACGAATTTGTCGCCGCGACCTCGACCAACGTGGCCAAGATCCTCAACATCTACCCGCGCAAGGGGGCGATTGTCGAAGGGGCGGATGCGGATATCGTGGTCTGGGATCCGAAGATCACCAAGACGATCAGCCCGGCGAACCATCATTCGGTGCTGGATTACAATGTCTTCGAGGGTTTCGAGGTGACGGCAAACAGCCGCTATACGCTGAGCCGGGGCGAGGTGATCTGGGCCTGGGGGCAGAACAGCCAGCCGCAGCCGGGCCGGGGCAAATTCATTCCGCGCCCTGCCTTCCCCAGCGCCAATGTGGCGCTGTCGAAATGGAAGGCGCTGACCAGCCCCAAGATGATCAAGCGCGATCCGTTGAACATTCCGGCGGGGATTTGACGACGTGGGGTCTGCGATGCCTGCTGAACACCATGGCTCTGTCTCCGCGGAGCCTGTCATCTCCGCCCGGAACCTCGACCTGACGTTCCAGACCAATGACGGGCCGATCCATGCCCTGAAGGGGGTCAGCCTGGACATCGGGAAGGGCGACTTTGTGTCCTTCATCGGCCCCTCGGGCTGTGGCAAGACGACGTTCCTGCGCTGCATGGCCGACCTGGAGCAGCCCACTGGCGGCACGGTCACCGTGAACGGCATGACGCCGGAGGAGGCGCGCAAGTCGCGGGCCTATGGCTATGTGTTTCAGGCGGCGGGGCTTTATCCCTGGCGGACGATTGGCGGCAACATCCGCCTGCCGCTGGAGATCATGGGCATTTCCAAGGCCGAGCAGGACGCGCGTGTGGCGCGGGTGCTGGAACTGGTGGAGCTGAGCGGATTTGAAAAGAAATTCCCCTGGCAATTGTCGGGCGGGATGCAGCAACGCGCCAGCATCGCACGGGCGCTGGGGTTCGATGCGGATATCCTGCTGATGGATGAACCCTTTGGCGCGCTGGACGAGATCGTGCGCGACCATCTGAACGAACAGCTGCTGAAGCTCTGGGACCGGACCGGCAAGACGATTGCCTTTGTCACCCATTCGATCCCCGAGGCGGTCTATCTGAGCACCAGGATCGTGGTGATGTCGCCGCGTCCGGGGCGGATCACCGATGTGATCGACAGCCCGCTGCCGCGGGAACGGCCGCTGGACATTCGCGAAACGCCGGAGTTTCTGGAAGTGGCGCACCGGGTGCGTGAAGGTCTGCGGGCGGGGCATGGTGATGTGTGACTTCGCGATGGGTGGTAACGGTCAAGCGGCCCGGTGCGCCGCAACTTGCCACGACGCTCCGGGTCCGCTCCGCCGTTTGTGTGGGGAGGCGAGGTCCCCCTTCATCGTTCACGGCCATCGGCTCACCAGCCTGTACCGCCGCTGCAGAAAACAACCAAATCCTTTCATTGTTCTTAAAATACACAAAAGACATCATCTGCGGCTGGCCGGGGCGCTGGTGTATTTGAGGAACAATGAAGCGGGGGGTATCGCATGAGGCGTTCTGTCGTGCCCGTGTTGACTGTTGTCGGGTTCCTGCTGTTGTTCTGGTATGCGGCGGCGGTCTGGCTGAATGCGCCCTGGGCCTACAACAAGGCGCAGCGGGCGGGCGAGACTTTGTCCTTTTCGCAGGTGGTGGCTGATACCTGGTCGCAAAAGAAGCCGAGGCTGCCGGCACCGCATCAGGTGGCGCGGGAAGTCTGGGAGACCACGGCGCAGAAGGCCGTGACCTCGAAACGGTCGCTGATCTATCATGCCGGTGTCACGCTGAGCGCAACCCTGCTTGGGTTTGTGCTGGGCACCGGGCTGGGCATCTTGCTGGCGGTCGGGATCGTCTACAACAGGACGATGGACATGTCCGTCATGCCCTGGGTGATCGCAAGCCAGACCATCCCCATTCTTGCGATTGCGCCGATGATCATCGTGGTGCTGAATGCGGTGGGGATTTCCGGGCTGCTGCCCAAGGCGATGATCAGCATGTATCTGTCGTTCTTTCCGGTTGTAGTGGGCATGGTGAAGGGGCTGCGCAGCCCCGAGGCGATGCAGCTGGACCAGATGAGGACCTGGCATGCCAGCCGGGGACAGACCTTCTGGAAGCTGCGGTTGCCCTCTTCGATGCCCTATCTCTTCACCTCGCTGAAGATCGCCATGGCGGCTTCCCTCGTGGGGGCGATTGTGGGTGAATTGCCGACCGGTGCGGTTGCGGGTCTGGGGGCGCGGCTGCTGGCGGGCAGCTATTACGGGCAGACGGTACAGATCTGGTCGGCGCTGGTGATGGCGGCGGTGCTGGCGGCCTGCCTTGTGGGCATCATCGGATTGTTGCAGCGCGTCATGTTGCGCCGGATGGGGATGAGCTGATGGGCTGGATTGTCTTTGCCCTTGCCGCCTGGGCGCTGGGATGGCTGCTGAATGTCTGGCTGGCGCGCCAGCCGGTCACCTGGTGGTCGTCACTGGCGGCGCCGGTCATCTTCGGCCTGACGCTGCTGGCGGTCTGGGAAGGTGTGGTGCGCGGGTTCGAGATCAACCAGGTCCTGCTGCCTGCCCCCACGGCGATTGCGGCGCGCATCGGGAGCTCGGCGGATCTGCTGTGGGCGGATTTTGCCCAGACTGTGCTGAAGGGGGCGCTGTCGGGCTATGTGATCGGCTGCGGCGCGGCTTTCCTGATAGCGGTGGCGGTCGACAGGTTCCCGTTCCTGCAGCGGGGCCTCTTGCCCGTGGGGAACTTTGTGGCGGCCTTGCCGGTGATCGGCATGGCGCCGATCCTGGTGATGTGGTTCGGCTTTGACTGGCAGTCCAAGGCGGCGGTGGTGGTGGTCATGGTGTTTTTTCCGATACTGGTGAACACAGTGCAGGGGCTGCAGGCGGCGGATGCCATGCAGAAGGACCTGATGCGCACCTATGCGGCGGGCTATTGGCGCACCTTGCTGAAACTGCGGCTGCCTGCGGCGATGCCGTTCATTTTCAACGGTCTCAAGATCGGGACGACGCTGGCGCTGATCGGCGCGATCGTTGCCGAATTTTTCGGCTCGCCCATCGTCGGGATGGGCTTTCGCATCTCCACATCCGTGGGGCAGTTGACGCTGGACCTCGTATGGGCAGAAATCTTTGTCGCGGCGCTGGCCGGATCGGCCTTTTACGGGGTGATGGCGCTGGTCGAACAGCGCGTGACGTTCTGGCATCCGAGCCAGCGGAATTAACCAAGAAGAGCAACCAACGGGAGTAAAAAGATGAAAAACATGACCAAGATTGCAGCCGGTGCGGCGCTGGGCCTCTGGGGCACGATGGCGCAGGCGGCAGATGATCTGACCCTGCAGCTGAAATGGGTCACCCAGGCGCAGTTTGCGGGCTACTACGTGGCCAAGGACAAGGGGTTCTACGAGGAAGAGGGGCTGAACGTCACGATCAAGCCGGGCGGCCCGGACATCGCGCCCGAGCAGGTGATTGTCGGCGGTGGTGCCGATGTGATCGTGACCTGGATGGCGGCGGGTCTGGCCGCGCGCGAACGCGGCGTGCCGCTGGTCAACATCGCGCAGCCCTTCAAGACCGGCGGTCTGCAGGTCAACTGCCTGAAATCCACCGGCGTGGAAAGCACCGATGATTTCGCCGGGCGGACCATGGGCGTCTGGTTCTTCGGCAATGAATATCCCTTCTATGCCTGGATGGCATCGCTGGGTCTGGAAACGGACGGGGCGGACGACAACGGGGTGACCGTTCTCAAGCAGGCCTTCTCGGCCGATCCTCTGATCCAGGGGCAGGCGGATTGCATTTCCACCATGACCTACAACGAGTACCGCCAGATCCTGCAGGCCGGGATCACGCCGGAGGAGCTGGTGACGTTCAACTACCTCGACATGGGGTTCGGCATGCTGGAAGACGGCCTGTATGTCCTTGAGGATGATCTGGAAGACCCTGAGTTCAAGGACAAGATGGTCCGTTTTGTCCGCGCCTCCATGAAGGGGTGGAAGTACGCAGAAGAGAACCAGGAGGAGGCCGCCGAGATCGTGGTGGAGAACGACGCTTCCGGCGCGCAGGAGCTGGATCACCAGCTTTACATGGTCGGTGAGGTTGCCAAGCTGACAGCCGGAAGCAACGGGACGCTGGACGAGGCGGACTACGATCAGACCGTCAAGACGCTGCTGTCCGCGGTGAGCGAGGAGAACCCCGCGATCACCAAGGAGCCGGAAGGTGCCTGGACCCATGCGATCACGGATGAAGCGCTGAACTGATCTGAAGGTAGTATGTAGTATAAAGAAGAGGGGCCGGTACGGATGCGTACCGGCCCCTCTTATATCAAGATGTGCTGTCGGTCAGAGAACAGTCACCTTTGTGCCCAGGGGCACACGTTCGTAGAGATCCTTGACGTGTTCGTTCAGCATCCGGATGCAGCCGTTGGACACGGACCGGCCGATGGAGTTCGGCTGGGTTGTGCCGTGGATGCGGAAATAGGTGTCTCTGCCGTTCTGGAACAGGTAGAGCGCACGCGCCCCCAACGGGTTGCTTGGGCCACCGGGCTGCGCATCGGTGTTGCCCTTGAAGCGGCCATAGGCCTGGGGGTCGCGTTCGATCATCTCGTCGGTGGGGCGCCATGTGGGCCATTCTTTCTTGACGTCGATGGTCGCGGTCCCGGTGAATTCCAGTCCGGCCTTACCGACGCCGACGCCATAGCGGATCGCACGACCAGGGGATGTGACGAGATAAAGGTAGTGGCTGCGCGGCAGGATCAGCAGTTGACCGGGTTGGTACTGGCGCTTGATCAACACTTCCTGAGGGGTCGGGTCATATGCTCCGGCCTGGGCGCTCAGGGCGTGTGGCAGGGCGGCGGCAGCCAAGGAACTGGCGATAAATGTACGGCGGCGCATGTAATGCTCCATGTAAATGGGGTTGGCAGATGATCCATTTTCCAGAGCGTTTGTCTTGATGACAAGTGGAGGCCCTTAAAATATCTGCCGGTTGTTGCACAAAGGCCGGAAAAGCTGACGGGCCTTCCCGACCCTTGGGGGAAACACGGTGGCTGGCGCAGAGTTCCCGTGAACCGGAACGTCCCCCGCGCCCGACCGGAAGGCCAGCCGCAGGTGATTCACGCCCCCCTGGTGCGATCTGTCGGGCGTTTTACCCTTCGGCATGTTCTGGCCTTAAAGTCCTGCATCAAAGGGCATTCAGGGCATGAAATGGGAAGTGTGACATGTTGCCGACGCGGGTGCGGCACATTCTTGACCAAGTTGTCGCAAAGTCTTCGTCAATCTTAAAATTGTCTTAATCTGGTCGCAAAAACGCCCCCGATCCCTCCCCACCTTTTGCTGATGCCACGGAATGACCGATCTGGCGCCGCAGGTAGCCGACGAACCTTGAGGAAAACGCATGCGTATTTTGGCTGTTGATGATGATCCGGTGATTCTCGACCTGCTCGAACGGGCATTGGTCGACAGCCGGGGATATGAGCTGACCACCTGCACATCGGGCGAGGACGCTCTGAAGTTGCTGAAAGGTCCGATTGCCCCTTTCGAGTGTTTCCTGCTGGATGTCATGCTGCCGGGGATCGGCGGGATCGAGCTTTGCGATGCGATCCGCCAGACAGCGGCCTATCGCACCGCGCCGATCATCATGATCACCGCCAGCCGCGAGGCTGACCTGATGGAACGTGCCTTCTATTCCGGGGCCACCGATTTCATGTCCAAGCCGCTGGATGGCGTGGAACTGAGCGCGCGGATCGTTTCGGCGAGCATGCTGAACGACAGCCTTCACCGAGAACGCGAGGCGCGGCATACGCTGGCCGATCTGACGGCCAAGATGAAGCTGCGGTTCGATGAGGCGGTCAGGCTGAGCAACCCGGAGGTGACGGACCTGCTGGCGCTGGAAAACACGCTGCTGCGGATGCCGGAAGGCTGCTATGCGATGACATTGTTTTCCATTGATGTGATGGGCCTGCGGGGGATTCACCGTGCGGTCAGCCCGATGGCGTTCCGTTACCACCTTGAGGCCGTCGCGGGGGCGGCTGTTGATGCGTTCAAGCACCGCACAGCGCGGCTGGCCTATACCGGGTCGGGGCGTTTCATGGGGGTCGTGATGGGGCGTGAACGGTTCGACCGTGACGCCGTGTTGACCGGGATCAACGCAAGCCTGTCATCGGAGTGGGATGCCACGGCAAGCGGCACGCCGATGCCGCCGGCGATCCGGCTGACGACACTGTCGGATCAGCGGTTGTGGTCGGGTGTGTCGGCCAGCGACAAGCTGCGCACGAAGAAGGCAAATGTCGATCTGCTGCGCGGCGTTGAGGAAGAGCAGGAAGACAACCTGTTCAGCAAGCTGGAAGCCAGGGTGCCACGCGCCTCGTAAGGGGGGGCGGGACAAACCATTGGCTATTTTGACAGGCTGAAGTAACTGGAGAAACTTAGGATAGAAGCAACTTGGAAGAACTCGGCGGACATATTTAATCAGAAAGTCAAAATTTCGCCACTATATCCAAGACTTTTTCGATATCAGTGACGTATATCATGCCGCTGTTTCCTTTGACATAATAATGGTCCGTAGGAACCTCTTCTCCGGTTTTGTCACTATAGACCCTACCAACATTTTTAGTTTCGAAATGATATCCAGAGATCACGCCTACTAGACCGGGTTCTTGACGTCGATTTCCAGCTAGAGATATCCGCGCAGTCATACTGCCATCACCTTCATTCTGATATCCTGTATGACAGTAAACCGGGCCGCCTGAGAAGCCAGGATTGTTGATGCCATCCAAAATGTGAACCCGTGCTTCTCGAATCGAAATTGACCCCGAGTAGATTCCGCCTTTGACCAAGGGCAACCGAAACGGCCTTGAATAAGATTCGTGGTGAAGTCCGTGAGGGAAGCCGAGAAATAGATGAGGATCTCCAATTTCAAAGCTGCCAATCGCCGTATCTTTGGTCCTATGTGGCTGGAATGGTAGTCCTGGGACTTCAAATACCGCTATGTCATCTTCTAGCTCTCCTAGAACCAAAGAGGTCACTTCCTTGGATTCTAAGCCTCTTGGGCCCAAAAAGCGAACATTATCGCCAACCATGGTTCTTTGCAGGAGGTGTCGGGCTGTGACAAGAACGGACCTTCCCTGTACGCGAAGCTCAAAACAAGTGCCATTACCTTCAGGAGTCCCCAGCAGGTAGCATGAGTCGAGTTGTCTCGCTTTGATCCTTGGCCATAACCCAGAGTACACGTGTTTCTACCTTACAAACTTCTTGTGTTTCAGCCGCTTGGGTTCCAGCGCATCCGCGCCCAGGCGGCGTTTCTTGTCTTCCTCATAGTCTTCGAAGTTGCCTTCGAACCATTCCACATGGGCCTCGCCCTCGAAGGCGAGGATGTGGGTGCAGATCCGGTCGAGGAAGAAACGGTCGTGGGAGATGACCACGGCGCAGCCCGCGAAATCCACCAGCGCATCTTCGAGCGCGCGCAGGGTTTCGACGTCAAGGTCGTTGGTCGGTTCGTCAAGCAGCAGGACGTTGCCGCCTTCTTTCAGCAGGCGCGCCATGTGGACGCGGTTGCGCTCACCACCCGACAGCAGGCCGACCTTTTTCTGCTGGTCGCCGCCCTTGAAGTTGAAGGAGGAGCAATAGGCGCGGGAGTTGACCTCGGCATCGCCCAGCTTGATCAGCTCGGCCCCGCCGGTGATGGCCTGCCAGACGGTATCGTCAGGTTTCAGGTCGTCGCGTGACTGGTCCACATAGGACAGGTCGACAGTGTCACCATATTCGATGGAACCCGCGTCGGGCTTTTCCTGACCGGTCAGCATCCTGAACAGCGTCGATTTACCGGCGCCGTTGGGGCCGATGACCCCGACAATCCCGCCCGGCGGCAGGGAGAAATCCAGCCCTTCGACCAGCAGCTTGTCACCCATCGCCTTTTTCAATCCCGCGACCTCGATCACCTTGGAGCCGAGGCGCGGGCCATTGGGGATGACGATCTGCGCGCGCGACAGCTTCTCGCGCTCGGAGGTTTCGGCCATCTCGTTATAGGCGTTGATCCGGGCCTTGGATTTGGCCTGCCGCGCCTTGGCGCCCTGGCGCATCCATTCCAGCTCGCGCTCCAGCGTCTTCTGCTTGGACTTGTCCTCGCGCGCTTCCTGCGCCAGGCGCTTGGCCTTCTGTTCCAGCCAGTCGGAGTAGTTTCCCTCGTAGGGGACGCCGCGGCCGCGGTCGAGTTCGAGAATCCAGCCGGTGATGTCATCCAGGAAATAGCGGTCGTGGGTGACGATCAGGATGGTGCCCTTGTAGTCGATCAGGTGCTGTTGCAGCCAGGCGATGGTTTCCGCGTCCAGGTGGTTGGTCGGTTCGTCGAGCAGCAGCATGTCTGGCGCTTCGAGCAGCAGCTTGCACAGGGCCACGCGCCGCGCCTCACCGCCCGAGAGGGAGGCAACATCGGCGTCATCGGGGGGGCAGCGCAGCGCCTCCATGCTGACGTCGATCTGGCTGTCGAGGTCCCACAGGTCCTGCGCGTCGATGTCATCCTGCAGTTTGGCCATCTCATCGGCGGTTTCGTCGGAGTAGTTCATCGCCAATTCGTTGTAACGGTCGAGGATGGCCTTTTTCGCGGCCACGCCCTCCATCACGTTCTCGCGCACGGTCTTGGTCGGGTCGAGCCTGGGTTCCTGCGGCAGATAGCCGACGCGCGCGCCTTCGGCGGACCAGGCCTCGCCGGTGAAGTCCTTGTCCATGCCTGCCATGATCTTGAGCAGGGTGGATTTACCCGCGCCGTTCACGCCGACGACACCGATCTTGACGCCGGGCAGGAAGTTCAGGTGGATGTTTTCAAAAAGCTTTTTTCCGCCCGGATAGGCTTTGGAGACGCCGGACATGTGATAGACGAACTGATAGGCGGCCATTGCGGTTTCCTGTCTGGTCAATGAGGTTTCGCCCCGCAATATCGCGGTGATCGGTCAAGATCAACGCAGTCTTAAAACGAGGGCGGCCGCGCAGGAGATACCGCCGGGTCCGGGACGAGATACCTCGGCGGGCAGCGCGGTTTTTCTGCGCAGGCGCCCTGCCGGAAACGAATTCTTCAGCATTGCGGTTCTAGCTTGCACCTGAAAGGAGCCAAAATGCTCGATTCCCGGGATGACGATGCGCAGGCCGACCAGCCGGGCGATGCGCATGAAAACGCGATCGACGCGGTCGTGTCGATTGATGAGCGCAATAACATCTCTGCCTTCAATCCCGCGGCGGAGCGGTTGTGGGGCTATGGCAGCGCCGAGGTGATCGGCAAGAACGTCAAGATGTTGCTGCCCCCTGACATGCGGGCAACCCATGACAGTTTTGTCGACCGCCATCGCAAGTCCGGGCAGGACCGCCTTGTCGGCACCAGCCGCGAGGTGCCGATCCATTGCAAGGACAATACCACCGCCTATGCGCGGCTGTCGCTGCGCCGGTCCGTGACGGAAGCGGGTGCACAGGGATATACCGCCTACCTGACCGATATGACCGAACAGCATCGCAAGACGACCGACACCGTCGAGGTGATGCGCGACCTGCTGGACCAGATCGACAGGTTGACCACGGGTATCAATACCATCGCGCAGCAGACCAACCTGTTGTCGGTCAATGCCTCTATCGAAGCGGCAAGGGCGGGTGACATGGGGCGGGGCTTTGGCGTGGTCGCGATGGAGATCAGGGCCCTGTCGAACCAGGCCAAGGAGATCACGCTGGAAATCGAGAACGTGGTGGAATCCGGCAGGCAATCAGTTGGCAAACTGGCGCAGGAGGCGACCCCGACCGGGCAGGGCGGTTGAGGCCGGACCGTCCCGATCGTGATCACGCTGAACGCCCGGCGTGGCCTGACGCCGTGCGATGTTTCAATATCTGCGCGAATTGCCAGATGGCTTGAGTTGTCCGATGACATGCGACGATTCTACTGAGGCGAGAAGATTTCTGCAGGCAGTTCGGCTGCACAAGACTGCATCTACCAAGTGAAATTGATGCTTTCGGCTGTGAATTGGGGTGATTTTAGGCGTTTTTACCGGAAACTGAACTTTTTCAGTCGATGTGAATTCAAAATCTCTGTTACGCTTTTGTTAACCTGCGAGGGTCGGTCGATGTCCGCCCTACGTGGGGAAACGAAGTGGTGTCCATGCAGGGACGGGTTTTCCCGCCGCTGCAGAGGCACAGGGACAACAGGGAACAGCTCATGTCAAAAACCGCAATCGTTGTGGGTCTGGACGGGTCGGAGGCCGGCCAACGCGCGCTGGCATTCGCCAAAAGCAGAGCCGAAATGATCGGGGATTGCTCAATCACGCTCTGCTACGTGATTGAATGGTCACCCTTTTCATTCCAGACACCCGAGGAAAACGAGCAGCGCCACAAGCGCCGCGAAGAGGAATTGAAACTGGCGCATGAGCGGGTCATCGACCCCGCTGTCGCCCAGGCCAAGGCCGACGGTTTCGAAGTGACCGGTGTCGTCAAGCACGGCGATGCGGCGGATATTCTGGAGGATATCGCCAAGGCGCAGAGCGCCAGCCAGATCGTGGTGGGCCGGGTTGGTGTGCGCGGTCTGAAAGAGCGCCTGTTCGGTGGTGTCACGGGGCGGTTGGTCGCTTCGGCGAGCGTCCCGGTCACAATCATTCCCTGAAGCAGAGGTTTTCGACATGTACAGACTATACGCAGTACTACTGACCCTGATCGCCTCTGTCCTGCCCGGTCTTGCCGCGGCACAGGAGGCAGTTGGCATCGACCAGCGGATCAACCAGATCTTTGCGGATTACACCGGTTGGTACGTTTCCTTCATCTTTGCGCCCTTACCGGGCACAACCTTTTCCTGGATCGCCCTCTGGCTGGTGGTCGGTGCCGTGGTGTTCACGGTGTATTTCGGGGCCATCCAGTTCAAGGGTTTCGTGCATTCCATCCGACTGGTGAAAGGTGACTATTCCGATCCCAATGACGCGGGCGAGGTCAGCCACTTTCAGGCGCTGGCGACGGCACTGTCGGGGACCGTGGGGCTGGGCAACATCGCGGGTGTCGCGGTTGCGGTCAGCATCGGGGGGCCGGGTGCGACCTTCTGGATGGTGGTCGCGGGCCTGTTCGGCATGGCGACCAAGTTCACCGAATGTACGCTGGGTGTGAAATACCGCAACGAATACCCGGACGGCAGCGTCTCGGGTGGTCCGATGTACTACATCGTCAAGGGCTTTGCCGAGCGGGGTCTGCCGCTGGGTGGGTTCATGGCGGTGGTGTTCAGCATCTTCACCATTCTGGGTGCGCTGGGCGGCGGCAACATGTTCCAGGCCAACCAGGCGCATGCGCAGATCGCGGGTGTGGTGGGTGATTATCCGGGCTGGATCACCGGTGTGATCCTGGCGGGCGTCACCTTTGCCGTGATCGCGGGCGGATTGAAATCCATTGCGCGCGTCACTGAAAAGGTCGTGCCTTTCATGGGTGTTTTCTATGTGCTGGTGTCGGTCCTTATCCTGCTGATCAACTTCGATCAGATCGGCTGGGCCTTTGGCCAGATCTTCATGGGGGCGTTTACTGGTCTGGGTGTTGTCGGCGGCTTTACCGGCGCGCTGATCCAGGGTTTCCGCCGTGCGGCCTTCTCCAACGAGGCGGGCATCGGGTCGGCTGCCATCGCGCACTCTGCGGTGCGGACCAAGGAGCCGGTGACAGAGGGCTATGTGGCCCTGCTGGAGCCGTTCATCGACACGGTGGTGATCTGCACGATGACCGCCCTGGTGATCGTGATCAGCGGCGTGATGAACGTCGACCCGGAAACCGGTCTTTACATCTGGAATGCCGAGGCAGGCCGGATCGCGACCGACGGGGATGTCAGCGGTGTTGCCCTGACCTCGGCCGCCTATGCCAAGGCGTTCTCGTGGTTCCCGGTCCTGCTGATGGTGGCGGTGGTGCTCTTTGCCTTCTCCACCATGATCAGCTGGTCCTACTACGGGCTGAAAGCCTGGACCTACCTGTTCGGCGAAGGGCAGACCAAGGAACTGGTGTTCAAGATCATCTTCTGCCTGTTCATCGTGATCGGTGCGGCGGCAAGCCTTGGTCCGGTGATCGACTTCTCGGATGCGATGCTGTTCTCCATGGCGATCGTGAACATCATTGCGCTGTATTTCCTGATGCCGATCGTGAAACGCGAGCTGAACAGCTATGTCACGCGTCTGCGTGCGGGGGAGTTCGTCCGTCACAAGTAGGCTGATGCATTGACAATGGGGCGCAAAGCCCTTCCTTTCGGCCCCTGAAGAAATTCGGGGGCCGATTTTGTTGCGCCATAGAATGCCATATGCCGCAGCCGGTCAGGTGATCGGCCTGTTGGGCGGGTCGTTCGACCCGGCCCATGCGGGCCATGCCCATATCACCACCGAGGCGCTCAAGCGGTTTGGTCTGGATCGGGTCTGGTGGCTGGTCAGCCCCGGCAACCCGCTGAAGACCCGGGGGCCGGAGCCGCTGGACAAGCGGATGGACCGCGCCCGCGAGGTCATGCGCCACCCCCGAGTCGAGATTACCGATATCGAGAGCCAGCTTGGCACGCGCTATACGGCGCAGACGCTGGCCAGGTTGCGCAGGCTTTATCCGAATGTGCGCTTTGTCTGGCTGATGGGTGCGGACAACATGGCGCAGTTGCATCAGTGGCAGGACTGGCGCGGGATCATGGAGACCGTGCCGATTGGCGTTCTGGCCCGCCCCGGCCAACGTATTTCGGCGCGGATGAGCCGGGCGGCGGGGCTTTATGCGCCCTACCGGATTCCGGGGCGTTTCAGCCATCTGCTGGGGCTGGCCGATGCGCCGGCCTGGTGTTTCATCAACGTGCCGATGAACGATGCCTCCTCGACCGCGATCCGGGCGCGGGGCGGCTGGTCAGCGCAGGCGGGTTGAGGCAAGCCCGGCGCCGATGATCAGGGCCAGCCCGGCCCAGGTGAAGGTATCGGGCAGGTCGCCGAAGATGATCCAGCCCAGAAGGACAGCCGCGATCAGCTGGAAATAGACCAGCGGCGCCAGCCGCGTGGCAGGGGCGATGCGGTAGGCAAAGAGCAGCAGCAGGTTGCCCAGCATGGAGAGCAAGGCCGAGGCCAGGGTCAGCCCGGCGATGGGCAGGGTCATCGTGGGTAGGTTGAGCAGCCCGAGCGGCATCAGCAGAAGGCCTGCGATCACAAGCTGGGTAAAGGTCAGCGCCATCGGGCTGCCCAGCCCGGACAACCAGCGCGACATGGTCAGGAAGGTGCCGTAGCAGGTGCCGGCGGCCACCGCCCAGAGCACACCCAGCTCTCCGTCCGGACCGGGGCGGACCACCAGCAGCACGCCGGCAAACCCCAGCACGGTCAGGACGCTGCGCAGCGGAGTGACCGCTTCGCGCAGGAAAATCACCGCCAGAACATAGCTGACCAGCGGCCCGATAAAGAAGGCGGCAAAGACGGTGGCAATGTCGACCGTCTGCAGCGCCATCTGGATGCAGGAGATGCCTGTGGCCAGAACCGCCGCACGCGCCCAGATGCGCCAGTTGCGCAGCAGCGCGTCGCTGCCGCGCGGCAGAAAGGGCAGCAGGATCATGGTGCCCAGGGCAAAGCGGGACCATGCGACGAACAGCGGAGAAACGCCCAGACCGCTGCTGAGCAGCTTACCGGCGCTGTCCCCGCCGGGGATCAGGGACATGGCAACAAACATGATCAGAACGGCGCTTTGCATCAGGCCTGCTAGCACGCATTCACGGTCTGTAAAATGTGAAATGAGACTGCTTGTGGAAGACCGCGAGGTGCGGTTTAACCGGGCGTATGGGCAAGCTTGTTTCACGTCGGTTTTTTCTGGGTTCGATAGCGGCCTTTGGCACCATGCCCAGGGGCGTCCTGGCCGAGCCGCCGACCGCATCCCTGCGTCCCGTTCTGCGGGGGGAGGATTTCCACAAACGCGCGGTGGCCGATGTGGAAGCCATCATCCGCGAGGCGCATTTGACCGGCGATGTGGCCTTTGCCGTGGCGCGGGCCGATACCGGGGCCTGGCTGGAATGTCGCAATGAACAGGCAGGGACCCCGCCTGCCAGCGTCGCCAAGGCGATCACGGCGCTTTACGCGCTGGAGGCTTTGGGGCCGGAGCACCGGTTTCAGACCCGGCTTTGCGCCACCGGTGGGATCAAGGATGGCGAAGTGCAGGGCGACCTGTGGCTGGTGGGCGGCGGCGATCCGACGCTGGATACCAACGGGCTGGCCGATATGGCCGCAGAGCTGAAGGCCGCGGGGGTGCGGGCGGTCAAGGGCGGTTTCAAGATTTATGAGGCCGCGCTGCCGGTGATGCGCCAGATCGACCCCGAGCAGCCCGATCATGTGGGCTATAACCCGGCGGTGTCGGGGATCGCGCTGAATTTCAACCGGGTGCATTTCGAATGGAAACGGGCGAGCGGCAACTATTCGGTGACCATGGACGGGCGGTCTGACAAATATCGTCCGGCGGTGGCGATGGCGGCCATGCAGGTGCAGGACCGCAGTGCGCCGGTCTATACCTTTGAAGACCGCGGCGGCACCGATCACTGGACCGTGGCGCGCGGGGCACTGGGCGACGGCGGGTCGCGCTGGTTGCCCGTGCGCAGGCCGGGGCTTTATGCGGGGGATGTGTTTTCCACCATGGCGCGGTCGCAGGGCATCAAGCTGGACCGGCCGGAGGTTGTTGATACCCTGCCCGAGCAGGTCGAAACGCTGGTGACCCGGCGCAGCGGGCCGTTGCGCGGCATCCTGCGCGAGATGTTGAAATATTCCACCAACCTGACGGCGGAAATGGTGGGCATGGCCGCGACGCTGGCCCGCGGGGAACCGGCGGCAAACCTGCGCGCCTCTGCCGCCGCGATGAACCGCTGGGCGGTGGCGGAACTGGGCATGACGGCACCCAAGCTGGTGGATCATTCCGGCCTTGGAGATGACAGCACCGTCACGGCGCTGGATATGGCGCGCGCCCTGGTCAAGGTTCAGGACAGCGGGCTGCGCCCGATCCTGAAACCTTTTGGCATGCGCGATGCCAAGGGACGCCCGATGAAGGATCATCCGATCGCGGTGGATGCCAAGACCGGAACGCTGAATTTCGTATCCGGGCTGGCGGGGTATCTGACGGCGACGGATGGCACGGTGATGGCCTTTGCCATTTTTGCATCCAACCCTGAGGAGCGCGCCAAGATCAGCCGCGAGGAGCGTGAAAGACCCCCCGGTGCGCAGGGCTGGAACATCCGTGCAAAGCGCGTGCAACAGGCGCTGATCGAACGCTGGGGTGCGCTCTACGGTAGCTGACCCATGGGGCAGAAGGAGATTTCCATGGCAAGCTAGGCCGATCTGGACGATGAGCTGCGCCTGTGGCGCGCGGCAGGCGAAATACCCACCTTCTGGTGGCGGGATGACGATACCGAAGCGCCGACCGCCGATCTGGAGCGGCTGATTGCGCTGGCAGAGCGGTTTTCGACCCCCTTGCATCTGGCTGTGGTGCCCCATGCGATTGATCCCGGCCTCGCGCCGCGCCTCGGGGCGTCACCGCTGGTCTATGCGTTGCAGCACGGGTTTTCGCACAAGAACCACGAGCCCAAGGGCGCGCGCGCCTCTGAGGTCGGGGTGAATCGTGACATCGCCTTGCAGGAGGCGGATCTGACGCTTGGCTGGCAGCGTATGGTGGCGGCGGGATTGCCCAACCTTCTGCCTGTCTTTGTTCCGCCCTGGAACCGGATTGCGGAGAAGACGCTGATGGTCCTGCCGCGCCTGGGCTATCGCGCCGTGTCGATCTTTGACCGGCGGACGGAGAGCCCTGTGGGGCTGCCGCATTTCAATGGCCATATCGACCCGATCCGCTGGAAAGAGGGTGCGCGTTTTGCCGGTACGGAAAAGACGCTGGAGCAGGCGGTGCGCCACCTGCGGCAACGCCGTCTGGGCGAGGCCGAAAAGGATGAGCCGACAGGCTTTGTCACCCATCATCTGCAGACAGATGAACCAACCTGGGATTTCAGCGCCGCCTTGCTGGAGCGGCTGACATTCCGGGATGCGACCCGCTGGATCGCGCTGCCTCAGGTCCTGAAAGGAGCCCACCTTGGTTGAGATTGGCTATGCCGCGCCGTCGGAGCGCGAGGAAGTCGCGCAGTTCATGAACGCGGTCTTTGTGAAAGCGAAGTGGGACATTGACGGCTGGCGCCGACTGGTGGCCGGGCGCTGGTGCGGACCGGAGGGGCGCTATGCCATCACGGTGCGCGATAACGGGCGGCTGATGGGGGTTCTGGGGTTGGTCTATGCCGAGCGGATCACGGCGGAAGGGGTGCGGACCACGGCGGACATGACGTCATGGTATGTGCTGAAAGACCTGCGGGGGCAGGGGGTTGGCGGCAAGATGATGGCGCTTGCCACCTCTGATCCTGAGGTCACGGTTACCAATTTTTCCAGCGCCAAGGCGGCGGTCAGCGTGCTGGAGCGTGCGGGGCTGGAGGTGCTGGACAGCGAGCGGCTGGTCTGGATGCCGTCAGAACTGCCGAAGTTCAGGGTGCATGAGGATCCGCTGTCGCTGGGCGACAGGCTGACGGCGAAGGACAGGCGGATCATCGGCGACCATCAGGGTCTGCGCCTGCGGCATCTGGCGGTGGAAACGCCGGACGGGTTGTGTGTGATGGTGGTCTATCCGCAGAAGAAGCACGATGAATATGTCACGCATGAGATCATGTATCTGGCCGACCAGCCGCTGTTTGCGCGGCATGCCAGGCAGATCGCGGCGTCTGTCCTGCCCGAACGGGAGGCGATCCTGTCACTGGACCGCCGGTTTGCGGCAGAGGGGATCGAACCGGACGATGTGCGCGCCTTTGCGACGCCGCGGTTCTGTCAGAAGGGGCTGCTGCACCCATCCGAGATCGACATGCTCTATTCCGAATGCGTGTTGCTGAACATCAAGATCCACTAGTATGGCGGAAACGAAATGCGCACCATTTCCCACTGCCCCCGGATCGCTTGCGATCC
>NZ_QBFD01000047.1:0-133 GCF_003335585.1 Sulfitobacter sp. DFL-14
CAAAAGCCGCCTGAATGCGGGAAGTCATTTTGGCTTCGTCACCACGTGCGTTTGTCATGTCTGTGTCTCCATAGGATTGTTTGAAGTTTCGTAAAAAAGCGTGACCGGCACGACCGCGCCTTTCAGAGAGGCC
>NZ_QBFD01000047.1:347-1696 GCF_003335585.1 Sulfitobacter sp. DFL-14
CGCAAGCGCGGTCATCAGCTGCGCGATGATCGCTTCGTGGCGTGACGGCATTACCTTGTCCTTCCGTCCAGCACCGTGAACTCACGGTCAATGTTTTGCGCAAGTCGCGCCGCTGCCGGGTCCGCCGCGCGGCGCACGTTCAGCCGCCGCTTCAGCCGCACCTGCGGCACAAGAAAGAACATCGGCACCGTGACAAGCCCGTACCCGGTCGCAAGGGCGCGTTTGCTGCGCGACCGAACGAATCCGCCGCGCTTGCCCTTCGATTCCCTCTGGTTGTCCACCACCAGCAACGACACGCCGGATTTACGATAGACGAACCGCAGCGGGCCGAACCGGTTCTCCGGAAAATTGGAGGGTGTCAGCCGCTTGCGCCCAACACCGAATTTCGGGGCAGCAGGCGTGGGGATCGCCAGCCACAGCCCGTCGCTGGACTTGATCGTTACACCCTTGTCGAAGGCTTCAACCAGGTGTGGGGCCTTTGTCCGCACCACGGCGGCAGCCTCCAGCGACACCCCGGATTTGGGGTAGAAGTTCATCCGCCAGGATTTCGACAGGCGCAAGCCCAGACCGCCCCGCATCACGTCCGCACGCAGCGCCGTCTGAACATCCCGACCGGTCTGCTGCACACCGAAGGTCACGGCCCGCTCCGCGACCCACAACTCCTGCGCCATCATCTTGACCAGATCGCCCTTCAGCGCGGCGGTGATCCGGGTGCGCGACATCAGACGCGCACCGTATCCAACACCACCTTCAGGCGGCGCGGATCATCCACGCGGTGCGTCTGCACCCTGCGACGCTCGGCGCCGATCAGAATAACTGCACCGTCACCATACCCTGCGAAGTCGCCCTCACGTATCTCGTAGACCCCTGTCATATCCTGCACCCGCAGCGACCCGAAACGCTCGATGTCGTCGGGCCGCGTCGGCAACAGGCGGACCGGCAGCGCCACGCCGTCCGGATCTAGCACCGCGTCGATCCCATGATGCGTGAACGCGGCATCGACACTGGCTTTGAAGGGGTCCACCGCTTACTCTTGAACGGCGGTGATGGCCGAACCGGCCAGATCGGTGGTGGCGCCCACGTCGGTGGATGCATCCACCTTGGGTTTTGCCTTGGGTTTTGCCTTGGGTTTTGCCTTGGGCTTGCTGGCGGGTGCGGCATCGCCGCTCACGTCGGGTGCGCCTTTTCCGGCCTCTTCCATCATTGCCGCGACATCTTCCGGCACCATGCCAACCCAGCCCGCGGGGTAGGTCTTGCGGCGCACGCCGTCTTTCATGTCATAGCTGAATTCGGATGTGACCTTCATCCGGACCTCTGTTTTCTTGCCCATGTCCTGTCCTTTCGATCGG
>NZ_QBFD01000047.1:1706-1818 GCF_003335585.1 Sulfitobacter sp. DFL-14
AACCAGCACAGCAGGACGCACGCACATCGGCAGCGTCTGCATCATCACTTCGACATCGGCGAAGCGGTCTTCCTGGCGATCCGGGAAGAGGGCCGAATAGAAGTCCTGGCCG
>NZ_QBFD01000047.1:1828-1970 GCF_003335585.1 Sulfitobacter sp. DFL-14
GAACTGCGCCTTCGCAGCGGGGATGAAGCTGCGGGTGACGGTTGTGCCGTCTTCCTGCGGCACATCCGCCTCGGCCAGGTACTCCTTCCACATGATCCCGCCGAAGCTGAACCCCGCCGAGGTGTCATCACGCAGCGGATCG